>CAWAPN010000001.1:0-963503 GCA_963783955.1 Candidatus Acidiferrales bacterium
GCTACTCGGAACACGCTGGGATCGATCCTCTCTCACTCGTCGTCGAGTTCGTTTCTTTGCTCTTCGTGATGATGATCAGGCTTCCGCAGGAAGCCGCGAGTAAAGCACTTCGCGTCGTAGAAATATCCCGCAATCTCGCCGCTTGCGTTGATGCTGTCGGGATAGGTGCCGCCGATCGGGTTGCAAGGAGCCGAGCCGGGCACGTCGAACGTAGTGATGGTTCCGTCCGGATCGCGTACAAAGCCGTGATACCCATCCCCGGAGGACCACCACCCCGTGATCGCACCCCTCGGATTGATGCTCAGAGGAGAGGTGGTACCGGAACTGAGCGTGCCGGGAACAGCGAAGGTGGTGAACGTTCCGTCGTGATGACGCACGAAGCCGCGCGTACCGCCGCTCGTGTCGTTATCTCAGGCAACGACTTGAGCGCTCATCATGACGCGACCCTGCGGTCGTCACGCTTGACGGTCATTGGACGGAAACAAGAAAAGAAGATAACCTCAAGTTTCCGACTGCAGGAGGAACCGATGGAATTGGTCGAACAGTATGCTCATGTTCTGTTATTCAGTTGTCCGGAATGTGGCAGTCCCCTGGCCTCGGCCTGTGCCAGTACAAGAAGAAACCTTGAACAAGCCGAGGCTCACTGGTTCAATCCTCACTGCCACTGCGGTTGGATGGGCGACGTTATCGGTGTTACTGCGGTAAAGCATTGGGTTGAGCCGTGGGAGGAAAAGCCCCGCACCGAAGCAAGTAATTGCGACGGAGAACCGCTGGTCTCCTGAATCGATTCATTCCACTAAATCTGGTACTCGCAACAGCAAACTAAGCCGTTCCTCTATTTTGTGCTTCCGACGTTCGTGATTCCTCAACTGCGAGCGATATTTCCCCGTATGGACAAAAAGCTTCGAGAAAACCCATCGCCTCCAGATACCGGAAGTGTAAGACGCTGACTGTTGTGTTGCCGTTTCTACCGAACAAGAGTCGCAAAGTGCTCTTGCGAGTGGCTCGCCTCTCGGCTATCGTGCTGACTCAAGCTAGGCGGGGCATTCCTGTTCGCCTACACCTCGGGACTTGTGGCACTCGGTCAAGCCCAAGTTGTCGGCGCGAAAACCTAGTTTGACGACTTCACGCGGGTTCGACGATGGTACGCGCCGCCGCCGAGGCCCCCGACATCGATCACCACTGCAACGACCAGAATGATGAGATTGATTCCCGCGATAGCCTGCCCCGAATTAACCATCCAAGCGTACGCCAACGTGGTGAGCGGTAAGAAAATAAAGCCGATAAGTGGTATCAAAAACCCGTGATAAGCGCGAGAAAGGTAGTGAGTAAAAAAGAACAGCAACAGCAGGGCGATCCGGGGAAACAGCACAAATAAAATCAGCAAAAGGCAAGGCATTGGCAGACCTCACAATTAGAATGGCGTCGCTTCAAGGGCCCTGGCACGGTCTCTTTGTCGCCTACTCTTCTGGGTAACCGCGAACGAGCAAAATTAGACAATACACCACTGCGATTTTCTCTCGGTGAAACGTTGTATACCAGCCGGCAAGCTGCTCCTAAAAACCTAGCGAGAACCCTACCGTCCCTTCCCATGGGGATTACGGGGCCTGTCGTATGGAAAGACCATGCCTGCGGAGTTATTTACGGAGCGAGGAAGGAAAGACCGGATGCAATACTCTTTCCGCTCGCCATTCAGTCTCGTTAACTTGGGAGGTTACAATGCTTCGATGGGCTCTCGGATTCTTCGTGGTTGCGCTGATCGCGGCTCTTTTGGGATTCGGTGGAATCGCGTTAGCGGCTGCGGGTATCGCCAAGATCATCTTTTACATCTTCCTGGCGTTGTTTGTCGTCTCGTTGCTGGGTCATCTGGCCAGCCGAACGTAACGACGACCGATTACCTTGCCGGACTGGTGCAGAAAAAGGGGTCGCTTCGCGCGATCCCTTTTTTCTTCTATACCTTGCCTTATCCCCGGCTTGTCCGCTCGGCTTTCGCGCCGCCCGGCGTGTTCCCGCTTTTCCTTTGGCACTGGCAGTTTTAACCGCAGACGATGCTGAGCCCTGGCGGCACGCTGGCGAGTTGCGTCTTGTGCATGCGTGGAAAGATGTGCTCGTGAGGTAGAGAAGCTTCCCTCTCGCCAGGGCGCCCCTAACGTTGCTGTGGAACAGAGGTCTTTTGTCCAGGCGATTGTCCATTTTTTTAAATATCGCGCTCAGCCTGTGCCCTTACTCTTTCCGGCAACCCGTTTCTTCGGAGGTGGCGGCTTCACGCCCGCTCTCCGCGCCTTCGACAGTCCGATCGCAATGGCCTGCTGCGTCGATTGCGCTCCGCGCTTTCCTTCACGGATGTGGTGCATTTCTTCGCGCACGAATTCGCCAGCCTGGGTGCTGGGCGACTCCTTTCGAGCTCGTTCAATCGTTTGTTGTTCCGGCATGTGCGTGCCGTCCTTCCCCGGACTCCACTCACAGGATGCAATTCAGTATCGCGTCACCGATAGGTTCCACTGGCCATCCGGGATGCGCCGCGGCTCTTCCCGACGTGCGACGCGCCCGCCCGCGCATTCGACGCAGGTACGCGTCCACGGAATAGCCTTAAGGCGAGCCAATGGGATTTTTTCCCCGCAAACACCGCAAATCCCGTACTTCCCTGCATCCATGCGTCGAAGTGAAACCTCGATCTCCGCCAGTTCGCGAATTTCCCGTTCGATATTGGCAATGGTCATTCCGGTGGAAGAGTTGCGCAGAGCCATGCCGACCTCATCCTCCGGTTCCAGATCGATCAAGATTTCCTGGCGACGCTCCTCGATGCGCTGGTTCAGGTCATCGCGTTTGCGCAACAGAAGTTCGCGCAGGTGGTGGTACTCGCTATTCTTCCTTTGCTTGGACATAAACAGTACCTTCCTTTTCAGAGCCAGAGAGACAGAGGTTTTGTCGGAACCTTCCCGGCAGGGGCTATGAAATCACTTCAAGCAAACAACGCACATCCATGGGAATACGGAGAAGACTTGGAAGAATACTGCAGCGAATGGGAGCTAAGCTTCGATGATGCTGTTCTTGATAGCGTAGCGCACCAACTCACTCGCGGAATGAACCTGCAGCTTCCTCATGATGTTGGCGCGGTGGGTTTCCGCGGTTTTGACGCTGATTCCCAAAATCGTTGCAACCTCTTTACTACTGTTGCCTTCGGCAAGCAGCTGTACGATCTCTCGTTCGCGAGAAGTCAGCCGGCTGCGCGGGATAGCCGTCGGCTGGGAAGAAGTGCGATCCGAGAAGTCATTGAGCAATATTTCTGCCGCGCGAGCCGTGAAAAATGTTCGATGGTTCGAAATCGCCTCGACTGCGGTCATCAGATCGCGATCCGTATCTGCCTTCATCACGTAACCTCGTGCACCGGCCTCCACGACGTCTTTCACGAGTTGATCTGAAAAATGAAGGCTCAGAATAATGACGTTGGTGGTGGGGGACTCCTTGCGGATCCGCCGCGTAGCTTCCAAGCCGTTCAGTTCCGGCATGCTGATGTCCAGGATGGCGATATCAGGTTTGTGCTCTTCGCATAAGAGCACCGCTTCTCGCCCCGTGCGAGCCTCAGCGCAGATGTGCCATTCCGGACGCGCCGCCAGGAGATGACGCAATCCGCGGCGAATAATATCGTGATCGTCCGCCACTAGAATGCGCAGGCTTTTTGTGCTGTGAGCCGAAACAGTGTCTTGAATAGGAATTTCGCCCACTGACATGATGCTCGCCTCTCTGAGTAGAATTACAATGTACCGGGGCAGCGAGAACTGGAGCTTGTAGTATTCCAATACGCCCCAATGCATCATTCCATAAGGCGAATCCTGTATTGCAGCATGGAGCGTAACTTGCTTGCCAAACCAAGCAGGTATTTTTTTCCCTGCCACGGGTACTGATGTCGCCCTTGATCTCAGCGGTCGGGTAATACGGGAGTCCGACTGCAGGTTTCGCCGGATGGGAGATGCTGTTCGCCTCTGACAACCTTCGCACTATGCAAAGTCGCGCACACTGAAGCGCTTGCGATTTGCAAATGTCTCGAAAAATAAGGAGATCAGATATGGCGAAGAATAAATCGGTGCTTGGCATTTATACATCCCGAAGTAACGTGGAATCCGCAATTACATACTTGAGGGACGCGGGCTTCGCGAGTACGGATGTTTCCATTTTGCTTCCGGAAAACCTGGGCCCAAAGGAACTGGCGACAGAAAAGGCCACGAAAGCTCCAGAAGGTACGGCTGCCGGAGCCGGTTCGGGGGCTGTCATTGGTGGAGCGCTCGGATGGCTGGTGGGCATTGGCGCGCTGGCCATTCCTGGACTCGGCCCATTCATTGCAGCCGGTCCGATCATGGCCGCCCTGGCAGGGATTGGAGTGGGTGGAACGGTTGGCGGATTTGCGGGCGCGCTCGTAGGCCTCGGCATTCCAGAGTACGAGGCGAAACGCTACGAAGGCCGTCTCGAGAAGGGCGGAATTCTCGTCTCGGTTCACTGCGACACCTCGGGTGAGATCGATCGCGCAAAAGAGGTCCTGAAGCGCACAGGTGCGGAAGACATTTCAAGCACCAGTGAGTCTTCCGTCAGCGGGAAGTCGGACGACCGCTCTGAAGCCAAGCGAGCCGGTCGCTAGCGCAAACGAAAAAAGAGAGGAACGGACAGCAGTTCCCAGAACCGACCTCGGGGGGTTTGCTCCCTCGAGGTCTGTTTTTCGTTGTATTGAAATTCCGTATGGACGAGGAGATCGACCCGTCCCAGCCCTCTTGCCTCATCTCTGAAGCAATCCGGGTCGCCTCCTCGATAGAACATGCGACCGACGTGCGATGCTTGCACGCGCGAATCTCTGTGTCTATCGGGTGAATCACGTACGCATTCGAAATTGGAAGACTGCCCATCGCCTATAGTCGTAAAACCTTGGATCGAAAAATGATGGATACCGTGGATGGGAGGCGAAGCGGCCGGGTGGTATTTAAGGACGGAGACGGGAAGGTCACCGTGAATTTTTCTAACAGTACAACGAACGCAGATCGCGAAGGGAAGGCAGTGGTCATCATTGATGACAATGCCGTCGTGCGAAAAACGGTCGGTCACGCCTTCCTTGACGACGGCTTTCGGTTCTATGGCGAAGCCGAAAATGGCGCGCAAGGAGTCGAAGTTGTAAAGGAACTCAAGCCCGATCTGGCAGTCGTGGATCTCTCGATGCCTGTTATGAACGGTCTAGAAGCCGCGTTGATCCTGCGCAGACTGTTCCCCAAGATGCCCATCATTCTGTTCAGTTTGTACAGTAACGGAGTTGTGGAAGACGAGGCGATTCGAGCGGGCGTGGATGCGGTGGTTTCCAAAGAGGAAGATATCCCTGTGTTGATCGGCAAGGCCCACGAGCTGCTTTGCATCTGAAAAGAGCTTTTGGCGCCGGAGCGACGAAAACGCGGTGGATCGAGCTAGTACCGCCTAGCGTCCACCGGCGGCAGCAAACACAAAGCGCGCGCTGCGGGGTGAGCGCGACATTCTTCAGCTTAACTGGATTTCTCGTTGGTCTTCGTAGGGGCGCAGCATGGCTGCACCCCATCTCGGCAAGGTTTTGCATCTTGAGCAGGAGAATGAAGCATCTCATCAAGCATTGGCCGTTTTCGACTTCCCCTTTCTCATAGGTGTTGCCGCCTCTTCCTCATCCTCTTCGCCCTTGCCTGCCGACTTCGCCGAGGCATTGATTTGCTCGGCCAGTTCGGTCAGCGTCGCATCGGTTTCTTTTTCCTCGGTCAGGGTCTTATCCAGAAGAGCGGCTGCCTCTTCCTCGCCTAGCTCCTGCGCCCAACTATGAACGCATCCATATGCGGCGATTTCATAATGTTCCACGCGCTGAGCGGCGGAGATGATCGCGGCATCCATGACGCTTCCTTCGAAATCTTCACCCATCAGCTCTTCGCCCTCTTGGATAATTCCGATGATACCGGGACATTTCTTTGCGGTCGGTTTCTCGTCGAGTGACGTCAGAATCTGTTTGAGCCGATCCACATGTCCTTTCGTCTGCGCCAGATGATGTTCGAACCCGGAACGCAGCTCGTGCGAGCGGGAAGCCTTAGCCATCTTTGGGATCGCTTTCAGCAACCGATTTTCTGCGTCATAAAGATCGCGGAGCTCATCGATGAAGAGCTCCCTCAATGTATTTTCAGCCATCACTCACCTCTCTCGTTTCTGTGTTTGGTTTTGGGCTGGCCTTTGTGACCCGCCCGAGTTCACGGTAGGTGGAATGAAAGTGAACACCAATACCGCCAATTCCGTAGGCGCAACAGTGCTATGGCTTAGCTTTGTGGCATGCCGCCACGCGCCGGCTGTAATCTCGGAACGGCAAGGTCAAGCACGGCCATGCGTGCCGGAAAGAAGGCGAGTCCGACGCAATCGCTCATATTTTTTGGGTGGACATGGTCGGCTCCGTGAGAACTCCACACCATATCCTGGAGCTTCCAAGATTAGTTCTGAGTCAGAAAGCATTTTGCCTTGGCCGCCGTCCAAGGCGTTAAGGAGAACAACAACGCGTCAACAAAATACAGGAAAGACCTTAGAGTCTTCGGTACAAGAATGCTGGTACAAACGCGATGGACGATAGCGAAATTCGGCCAGGAAGCCCCGTCTTGGCTTTTGCGCTGTAACGGCTCTGACAGGTCATCATTCGAGGTACAACGATGAATGGAGAGTTATCCGCCCAGGTTGAACCGCCTGAAAAAAAACGAATAAGGAGGAAAAACGGGCACGGCGTTTCGGAAAGCCATTCTTCCGAGCTCGCTGTAATCCTCGAAACTCTTCTCCGGGTCAGGAACGGCGACTTTTCCGTCAGGCTCCCGGTAGTTTGGACCGGTCTCACCGGACGAATTGCCGACACCTTTAACGAAATCGTAGCGGCCAATCAGCACATGTCGCTGGAGCTGAAGCGCCTGGGACAAACCCTCGGTAAAGAAGGAAAAATTCGCGAGCGCGTCCGTTTCAACATTCCCCAAGGCGCTTGGGGCGAAATGGAAGGCTCGATAAACACTCTCTCCGAAGATCTTTTGCGTCCCATCACCGAAGTCACCCGTGCGATTGCGGCCGTCGCGCAAGGCAATCTTACACAAACCGTCCGCATGGAAGTCGACAACCGCCCTCTCGAAGGAGAATTTCTCCGTTCCGCAAACATCGTGAACACCATGATTCAGCAGCTCGGTGTGTTCACTGCCGAAGTCACCCGCGTAGCGCGCGAAGTCGGCACCGACGGCAAATTGGGCGGCCAAGCGGTCGTGCCCGGTGTCGCGGGCACCTGGAAGGACCTCACCGACTCCGTCAATCTCATGGCGAGCAATCTTACGGGCCAGGTTCGCAACATGGCCGAAGTGGCTACCGCCGTAGCCAGCGGCGATCTTTCGCGCAAAATCACGGTCGACGTGCGCGGCGAAATTTTGCAGTTGAAGGAAGCCATCAACACGATGGTGGATCAGTTACGTTCCTTCGCTTCGGAAGTCACTCGCGTAGCCCGCGAAGTCGGCACCGACGGCAAATTGGGCGGCCAGGCGGTTGTGCCTGGTGTCGCCGGCACGTGGAAAGATCTGACCGACTCAGTCAACGCCATGGCTGGGAACCTCACCGCGCAGGTCCGTAACATCGCCGAAGTCACCACCGCCGTGGCCCGCGGCGACTTGTCCCGCAAAATCACCGTGGACGTGAAGGGCGAAATTCTTGAGCTGAAAGAAACCATCAACACCATGGTGGACCAGCTTAACGCATTCGCCGGAGAGGTCACGCGCGTAGCGCGTGAAGTCGGCACCGAAGGGAAGCTCGGTGGTCAGGCGCAAGTGCCTGGTGTTGCCGGCACTTGGAAAGACCTCACCGACAACGTGAACTTCATGGCCAGTAATCTTACGGGCCAGGTCCGCAACATCGCTGAGGTCGCCACGGCTATCGCCAAAGGCGACCTCTCGCGTAAAATCACCGTCGACGTTCGCGGCGAAATTCTCCAGCTCAAAGAAACCCTCAACACCATGGTGGACCAGCTCAACCGGTTCGCCGGAGAAGTCACCCGAGTGGCGCGGGAAGTCGGCAGCGAAGGGCGCCTCGGTGGTCAGGCCAATGTGCCGGGTGTCGCCGGCACATGGAAAGATCTGACCGACTCCGTTAACTCCATGGCCGGAAACCTCACCGCGCAAGTTCGCAACATCGCCGAAGTCACCACCGCCGTGGCCCGCGGGGACCTGTCCCGCAAGATTACGGTAGACGTAAAGGGCGAAATTCTCGAGCTGAAAAACACCATCAACACGATGGTGGACCAATTGAACGGTTTCGCGGGAGAAGTGACGCGTGTCGCGCGCGAAGTCGGCACCGAAGGAAAACTGGGCGGCCAGGCGCAGGTGCCCGGAGTCGCGGGCACGTGGAAAGACTTGACCGACAACGTCAACTTCATGGCCAGCAACCTCACGGCGCAAGTTCGCAACATCGCCGAAGTGGCCACGGCCGTCGCCCGGGGGGACCTGTCCCGCAAGATCACGGTGGACGTAAAGGGCGAGATTCTCGAACTCAAAGACACGCTGAACACCATGGTGGATCAGCTCCGTTCTTTCGCCTCGGAAGTTACGCGCGTAGCTCGCGAAGTCGGGACTGACGGCAAACTGGGCGGCCAGGCGGACGTGCAAGGCGTGGCGGGCACGTGGAAAGATTTGACCGATTCCGTGAACTCCATGGCCAGTAACTTGACGGGCCAAGTCCGCAACATCGCCGAAGTCACCACCGCGGTCGCCCGGGGCGACTTGTCGCGCAAAATCACGGTGGACGTCAAGGGCGAGATTCTCGAGCTCAAGAACACTATCAACACCATGGTGGACCAGCTCAACGCCTTCGCCGGAGAAGTAACCCGCGTAGCCCGCGAGGTCGGCACCGAAGGAAAACTCGGCGGCCAAGCGCAAGTACCGGACGTCGGCGGCACCTGGAAAGACTTGACCGACAACGTCAACTTCATGGCCAGCAACCTCACGGCGCAAGTCCGGAACATCGCCGAAGTCACCACCGCCGTGGCCCGCGGCGACTTGTCGCGCAAGATCACGGTGGACGTGAAGGGCGAAATTCTCGAGTTGAAAAACACCATCAATACCATGGTGGACCAGCTCAACGCCTTCGCCGGAGAAGTTACTCGCGTAGCCCGCGAAGTCGGCACCGAAGGAAAGCTCGGCGGCCAGGCGCAAGTGCCAGGCGTCGATGGCACGTGGAAAGACTTGACCGACAACGTCAACTTCATGGCCAGCAACCTTACTGGCCAAGTTCGCAACATCGCCGAGGTCGCTACGGCCATCGCCAGCGGCGACTTGTCGCGCAAAATCACGGTCGATGTCCGGGGCGAAATTCTCCAGCTCAAAGAAACGCTCAACACCATGGTCGAGCAGCTTCGTTCTTTCGCCGCCGAAGTCACCCGGGTGGCGCGCGAAGTCGGCAGCGAAGGTCGCCTGGGCGGCCAGGCCAACGTCCCCGGCGTCGCGGGTACCTGGAAAGACTTGACCGACTCCGTGAACGCGATGGCCGGAAACCTCACCGGCCAGGTCCGCAACATCGCCGAGGTGACGACCGCTGTGGCTCGCGGCGACTTGTCGCGCAAAATCACGGTCGACGTGAAGGGAGAAATTCTCGAGTTGAAAAACACCATCAACACCATGGTGGACCAGCTCAACGCATTCGCTGCCGAAGTCACTCGCGTAGCCCGCGAAGTAGGCACCGACGGTAAACTCGGCGGTCAAGCCGTCGTGCCGGGCGTCGCCGGCACCTGGAAAGATCTCACCGACAACGTCAACGTCATGGCCGCCAACCTCACCGAGCAGGTCCGCGGCATCGTCAAAGTTGTCACCGCCGTCGCCAACGGCGTGCTCACACAAAAACTCACGGTGAACGCCAAGGGAGAAGTTGCCGCCCTCGCCGAAACCATCAACAACATGACCGACACGCTCGCCACCTTTGCCGATCAGGTCACAACCGTGGCGCGCGAAGTCGGCGTCGAGGGCCGCCTCGGCGGCCAGGCCAACGTGCCCGGTGCGGCCGGTACATGGAAGGATCTAACCGGGAACGTCAACCTCCTGGCCGACAACCTCACCAACCAGGTCCGCGCCATCGCTGAAGTCGCCACCGCCGTCACCAAAGGTGACCTCACGCGTTCGATTCAGGTAGAAGCCCGCGGCGAAGTCGCCGAGCTTAAAGACAACATCAACACCATGATCGACAACTTGCGATTGACCACGGATCGCAACACCGAACAGGATTGGCTCAAGACCAACCTCGCCAACTTCACCAACATGCTGCAAGGCCAGCGCGATCTCTCTACCGTCGGACGCATGCTCCTGTCCGAGTTGGCCCCCCTGGTCAACGCACAGCAAGGCGTCATCTACCAGATGCAGACGGAGGAGCGAGGCGAGCTAGTGGCGCTCTCCGCGTATGCCGACGAAAACGGCCAGCGCCAGCATCTCAGAATGGGCGAAGGCTTGGTGGGGCAGTGTGCCGCGGAGAAAAAACGTGTCCTCATCACCAAGGTGCCGCGTGATGCCGTGACCATCAGCTCCGGCCTGTTCAAAGCCGTTCCGCAAAACGTCATCGTCCTGCCGGTTCTTTTTGAAGACCGCGTCAAAGCCGTAATCGAACTCGCCTCCCTCGGTGAATTCACCGCCTCACATCTCGCCTTCCTTGAGCAACTAACCTCCAACATCGGTATCGTGCTGAACAGCATCGAAGCCACCATGCAGACGGAAAGCCTGCTCAAGCAATCCCAGCAGTTGGCGATCGAGCTCCAGACGCAGCAGAAAGAGCTGCAGCAAACCAACGAACAGCTCGCTCAGAAAGCGCAGCAACTCGCCGAGCAGAACGTCGAAGTCGAACGCAAAAACCAGGAAATCGAGCAAGCCCGTCGAGCCTTGGAAGAAAAGGCCAAGGAACTTGCGCTTACTTCCAAATACAAATCGGAATTCCTCGCGAACATGTCCCACGAGCTCCGCACGCCGCTCAACAGCATCCTGGTCCTCGGACAGCAACTCGCGGAAAACGCCGATGGCAATCTTTCCAATAAACAAGTGGAATTTTCCAGAACCATTCACGGAGCAGGCACCGACCTGCTCAATCTCATCAGCGACATTCTCGATCTTTCGAAGATTGAATCCGGTACGGTTTCCGTCGAAGCCGAAGAAGTCCTTTTTTCCACCTTGCTCGAAATGGTGGCAAGGCCGTTCCGTCACGAGGCAGAAAATCGCCGCCTGACCTTCGACATCTATTCCGATCCGCACCTGCCGCGGAGTTTAGTCACAGACTCGAAGCGCCTGCAGCAGGTGCTCAAGAATCTTCTCTCAAACGCCTTTAAGTTCACCGAGCAGGGAGGGGTCCGCGTGTCTGTAAGCGTCGCGAGCCGCGGTTGGAGTGAGGATCATCCGCTCTTGAGCACTTCCGCGTCCGTGATCGCTTTCGAAGTCAGCGACACTGGCATCGGTATCCCTCAAGAAAAACAACGCATTATTTTTGAGGCGTTCCAACAGGCCGACGCAGGCACCAGCCGCAAATACGGCGGCACCGGCCTCGGCTTGGCCATTAGCCGCGAATTGGCGAATCTCCTCGGCGGCGAAATTCAACTGCGCAGTGCCACCGGTGTAGGCAGCACCTTTACTCTCTATTTGCCAAAAACCTACGTCGGTCCTTCTTCTGCGATCGCCAGCGGCCCGGAATCTCGTCCGGCGCTTCTCGCTTCCAGCCGGCAGCTCGCGCATGCCGTCGTTTCTGAAGTCCCGGAAAAAATTCCAGACGATCGGGAAGCTCTCCAGCCAGGCGACACCTGCCTGCTTATCATTGAAGACGACATTCATTACGCCCGTATCCTGAGCGATCTCGCTCGCAACAGGGGCTTCAAGGTCCTCGTTGCCGGTAAAGGCGCCGAAGGCCTGGCCCTCGCTCGCGAATACCATCCCACCGCCGTTTCTCTCGATGTCTTTCTGCCGGATATGCTGGGTTGGACCGTTCTCAATCATCTCAAACAGGATCCCGCCACTCGCCACATCCCTGTTCAATTGCTCACCATGGACGAAGACCGCCAACACGGCTTGGCGCGCGGCGCGTTCTCCTTCGTCACAAAGCCCATCACGCAAGAAGGCTTGCAGACTGCGCTCGACAGGATCAAAGACTACGCCGCGCCTCGCCGCAAGCGTCTGCTCGTCGTCGAAGACGACCCCGGCGAACAGCTCAGCATCCGGGAACTCTTGGGCCACGACGACATCGATGTCACGGTCCTCTCGACCGGTGCTGAAGCATTGGCCGCGGTGCAGGAATCCCCATTCGATTGTGTCGTCCTCGACCTTCGTCTGCCGGACATGAGCGGTTTCGAAATTTTGGGCAAACTGGCCGAGAGCCCCTCTCTCAGCGAACTGCCTGTAGTCGTCTTTACGGGCAAAGAACTGACCGCCGAAGAAGACGCCCGCCTGCGCACACTGGCGCGAAGCGTAGTGGTCAAGGGCGTCGAATCCCCCGAACGCTTGCTCGACGAAACGGCGCTGTTTCTTCACCGCGTCGTAGCCGAACTCCCTATCGCTAGGCAGCAGATGCTCGAGAGACTGCATATCTCCGACGAAGCCTTGGCCGGCAAGAAGGTTCTCATCGTGGACGACGACGTCCGCAACATTTTCGCTCTCAGCAGCGTCCTTGAACGCCGCCGGATGATCGTCCTCACGGCTGGCACCGGGAGGGAAGCGATTGCAACGCTAGAAACGACCCCGGATGTCGCGATCGTGCTGATGGACATCATGATGCCGGAAATGGACGGCTTCGAAACCATGCAGGTGATTCGCCAGAACCCCTTGTGCTCTCGAATGCCGATCATTGCCCTGACCGCAAAAGCCATGAAAGGCGATCGAGAGAAATGCCTGGAGGCGGGTGCCTCCGAGTATCTAGCGAAACCCGTAAACACCGAGCAATTACTCTCGGCTCTTCGCCTCTGGCTCCATCGATAACCATGGACAGCGAAACGACATCGGCGATGCACGCGCATGGCCCGGTAAACATCCTGATGGTCGACGACCAGCCGGCCAAGCTGCTCAGCTATGAAGCGATTCTTCGCGACCTGGGCGAAAATCTCATCAAAGTCAGTTCTGGCCGCCAAGCCCTCGATCACCTGCTGAAAAATGAGATCGCGCTCGTGCTCCTCGACGTCAGCATGCCGGACATCGACGGCTTCGAGCTCGCTAATCTCATCCGCCAGCATCCGCGTTATCAAAGCACCGCGATCATCTTCATTTCCGGCGTACATCTGACCGATCTCGATCGCATTCGAGGCTACCAGCGTGGCGCCGTAGACTACATTTCCGTTCCAGTGATTCCAGAGCTGTTGCGCGCCAAGGTCAGCGTTTTCGCCGAGCTGTACCGCAAAACCAGGGAGCTCGAAAGTGTAAACAACGAACTGCGTCTTGCCGAAGAGCGTCTCCGCCGTCTAACGGGCCGCCTGATGCAGATCCAGGACTCCGAACGGCGCCGCGTCGCTCGCGACGTCCACGACGGCTTGGGCCAATATCTCGTCGGCGTAAAAATGGGTATCGACCAGTACGCCCGCCGTCTTGCGCACGATCCCGAGGGGCGCGAAAGTATGGCCGAAGTCTCCTCCCTTTTGAACCAGGCCATCACGGAAACCCGCACGATCTCGCATCTTCTCCACCCGCCGCTGCTGGACGAAATTGGTCTCGAATCGGCGCTCGCCGTATACGTCGATGGCTTCGCAAAGCGAAGCGGCATCTCCATTACCGTGCAAGTCGCGCCGGACTTGGGTCGTCTCGAGAGCGATGTAGAGACGGCGCTGTTCCGCGTGGTTCAGGAGTGTCTCCTGAACGTCCATCGGCATTCGAACAGCCCGACTGCGGCCGTTTCCGTCAGCCGCGAAAATGACCAGATTCGGCTACAAGTAACCGATCAGGGAATCGGTATGTCGACGGCGCAAGACCCCGATGGAGTGGGTCTCGGCGTAGGTCTTCTGAGCATTCGTGAACGAATCCGCCAACTCGACGGCAAGCTCCAGATCCTCTCCGGTGGCGGAAAAGGCACAATCGTCAGCGCTACAATCCCGAACCGCCCCAAAAAGGGTGCAGACTCCGCCCGCCCGGAAGGCATCAACACCTCTGCCGTATCCAGCTCGAACAACCTGTAGCGCAGCGGTGAGCCTTACCTGCCCTGCCTACGGCAGTGCCCCCTCGCTTCCCGGATCGGCCTTTCCTACATCAAGCCGTAGGCCTAGCCCAACTTGACCAGTTGCAGGCGATTTTTGGCATTTTTGGCATAATTTTCGCGGTTAAGCCGTGCGTTTCCATCGCCTCGCTTTGAAAAAAGCGCAGAGTGAAGACCAAGCGTCTTCCCTTTGGCACCGGACTTCTGGCAGTCTGCAATGGACATGTTTCTGCGCAGCATCCATCGCATAAAAGACGGCAAGGATCATCGCTACTTCAGCATCGTAGAAAACCATCGCATCGCGTCCGACAAGACGGTGCAGCGAACTGTTCTCTATCTCGGCGAGATCAACGATCAACAACAAGCGGCATGGCGCAAGACGTTGTCGGTGTTTGACGAACAGCAGCAAGAGTATGCGAACTTAAGTTTATTTCCCGACGACCGCGAGATTCCCGCCGATGCCGTCGACACTCTGCAAGTGAAACTTAGTGGCCTCGAACTACGGTGTCCTCGCCTGTTCGGCAGTTGCTGGTTGGGATGCGAGTTGTGGCGCCAACTGGGCCTCGATGAGTTTTGGAACGCTCGCCTTGCCGGAACACGGGAAGAAGTTCCTTGGGAAAAAGTATTGCAACTACTGGTCGTGAGCCAGTTGCTGGATCCGGGGAGCGAGTTTCGTGTACATCACCAGTGGTATCTGACCACCGCCATGGATGCGTTGCTCGGGACCGATTTCTCCGTGGCGGAGAAAAACCGCTTGTATCGCTGCCTAGATCGCGTGCTGGAGCACAAGCAAGATCTCTTTCTGTGGCTGCGCCAGAAGTGGGCCGATCTGTTTAAGGCGGAGTTCGAAGTACTGCTCTACGACCTGACCAGCACGTATTTTGAAGGTGCGATGGAAGAGAACCCCAAGGCCAAGTACGGTCACAGTCGCGATAAACGGACAGACTGTTTACAGCTGGTGATTGCGCTGGTGATCACTACCGATGGGTTCCCGTTGGCCTATGAAGTGATGGACGGCAACACCAGTGATCGCACCACCCTGCGCGGGTTTCTGGACAAGATCGAGAAGACTTACGGGAAAGCAAAACGCATGTGGGTGATGGATCGCGGGATTCCGACCGAAGAGATCTTGCAAGAGATGCGGGATCCGGCACGTGAGATTTTTTATCTGGTGGGAACGCCAAAAGGCAAGATCCAGCAGTACGAAAAGAAGTGGCTGGATCTGCCCTGGCAGCAGGTTCGCGAGTCGGTGGACGTGAAACTATTTGAGCAGGACGGCGAACTCTATGTGCTGGCCAAGAGTGAAGGAAGAAGAGCCAAAGAGACCGCCATGCGCCGCAAGCGTCTGGCTCGCTTGCTCAGAAAGCTCCGTGCCATGCGGCGCAGCCTGCCCTCTCTGGTGCAGTTGCTGATGCGTTTGGGCGCGGCCAAAGCAGCCGCGGGCCGCGCATTTCATTTCGTGCAGATGCAAGTACCGGAGGAAGGCCAGCCGGTCACCCGTGAGACCTTCCAGTTTCGTGTGGATAAGCAAAAGCTCCAGGAGGCGGAATGGCGCGACGGACACTACTTGCTGCGCTCCAACCTTACCGCCGGAGATCCCAGCGTGCTGTGGACCCGCTACGTGCAGTTGACCCAGATCGAATCGGTATTCAAATCTCTCAAGAGTGAACTCTCCATACGCCCGATCCGCCATCAATTGGAGCATCGCGCCGACGCGCACATTCTGATCGCCTTTCTTGCGTACTGCTTACAAGTGACGCTGAAGCAGCGTCTGTTGCTGCACGCCCCAGGGTTGACGCCTACGGCGGTGTTGGAGAAGTTGGCGGAAATCAAAATGATTGATGTGTGGATTCCTACGGTCGATCAACGATGGTTGATTCTGCCGCGCTACACACAGCCTTCTCCCGTGTTGGGTCATCCGATTCCGGAGCAGGACCCGGAGGAGAAATCCTGATGGCCGCTGTTGCCGAGCTAGCGAACGACGTCGGCACCAGCGCTGCTTGCCAAGCTCTGTGTATGCCTCGCGCCTCTTACTACCGGGATGGCCGTAAGGCTTCTTCTCCGGCGGTGAGCGCGTCGCGGCCTTCGCCGGCACGCGCACTTCGCCCGGCGGAACAGGATGCGGTTCTGGCGCGTCTACACGAAGAACGTTTCCAGGATCGTTCTCCAGCCGCTGTTTATGCGACGTTGCTCGATGAAGGCGAGTATCACTGCTCGATTCGCACCATGTATCGCTTGCTCGACGAGCACGGCGAGGTGCGCGAGCGCCGCGATCAGTTGACGCATCCGCTCTATCAGAAGCCCGAGCTCATGGCCACCGCCTCCAATCAATTGTGGAGCTGGGATATAACCAAGCTACTCGGCCCTGCGAAATGGACGTATTTCTACTTGTACGTCCTCCTCGATGTTTTCAGCCGTTACGTCACCGGTTGGATGGTCGCTTATCGCGAAAGCGCCGAGCTGGCCAAGCGGCTGATCGAAGAGAGCTGCAAGAAACAAAACATCCAGCCCGGTCAACTTACGCTCCATGCGGATCGTGGCACCTCGATGAGGTCCAAGCCGGTAGCTCTTCTACTCGCCGACTTGGGGGTCACGAAAACGCATAGTCGGCCGCACGTCTCGGACGACAATCCCTTTTCCGAGAGCCAATTCCGAACCTTAAAATATCGGCCGGAGTTCCCGGACCGCTTTGGGTGTATCCAAGACAGTCGTGCTTTCTGTCAGAGTTTTTTTCGGTGGTACAACGACGAGCACCGTCATTCCGGCATAGGCTTGTTGACGCCAGCCACGGTTCACTATGGCCAAGCGGAAAGCGTCTTGCGGCAACGCCAGGATGTGCTCGATGTTGCTTACCAACGTCACCCGGAGCGATTCGTACGAGGCGGTCCCAAACCACCGGCTCTTCCCAGCGAGGTCTGGATTAACAAGCCGGCCAGTCGCCAACAGCAATCTACTTTGGAAAAGCGAAATGCGTCTGAGGAAAACAAAAGTCGGGATACTGTGGGTCAACCGAGTTGGCGATCGTCGTTCCTAGGCGATCCTGGCGCGAAATTTCTTTGTGAAAAACCCAATGCATGAAAAACTCACTAAATTTTATGACCACCTGTCTCAAAGTCGTTGACACGCGCCGGAAGTGCCCAAGTGGGAAAGTTCGGCTAGTCTGTCGTATCGTAAATGTCTTTACTAATGGCAGCCAGTGGTGCATGCTGGCATCATGCCTCTTCCACCTGCGCCTAAACTGTCCCTCACGGACTCAGATCGCAAGCAGTTACTCGAGATTGCCCGTCATCGCAGCACACCCCGAGGAATTGTTCTCCGCGTCGACATTGTCCTTGCTGCGGCCGAGGGAATTGCCAATCACGTTCTGGCACGTAACCTGGCTACCTCTTTGCCGACCGTGTTGCTATGGCGGAGGCGATTTGACAGCGGCGGGCTAGCCGCAGTACTGGAGGACCGGCCGCGTAGCGGACGCCCCAAGCAAATCTCCGCAGAACAAGAAGAAGCCATCGTGGACGCGACGATGAAAACTACGCCGAAGGATGCCACGCATTGGAGTGTTCGGGCCATGGCGGCAAGCCAGAAGGTCAGCCCCGCTACCGTGCAGCGGATTTGGAAGAAGCACAAACTGCAGCCCCATCGAGTGGAGTCCTTCAAGTTCAGCAACGATCCGGAATTTGCTCGGAAGGTGCGCGACATTGTGGGCCTCTATAGGAACCCACCAGATAAGGCGATCGTCCTCAGCGTGGATGAGAAAAGCCAGATTCAGGCCCTGGAGCGCACGCAACTGATTCTCCCCTTGCGGCCCGGCCTGCCAGCACGACAAACGCACGATTATGAGCGGCACGGAACCACCACCCTATTCGCCGCACGCAACGTTTTGGAGGGGACGGTGATCGCTGCGTGCCAGCCGAGGCATCGGCATCAAGAGTTCCTACGGTTCCTGAATCGGATCGATGAGTCGGTCGATTCCGGTCTGCAAATCCACCTCGTGCTCGACAACTACGGAACGCACAAACACCCGGCGGTGAAGAAGTGGCTGGCGGTGCGGCCCCGCTATAACGTCCATTTCACGCCGACCAGTTCTTCGTGGCTCAATCAAATCGAACGTTGGTTCGCCGAAATCACAAGGAAACGAATTCGCCGAGGCACATTTCGTAGCGTTCGTGAGCTGATCATGGCAATTCAAAATTACATCCAACGCTACAACCGAAACCCACAACCCTTTCAGTGGGTCGCCAGCGCAAGTAAGATCATCCGGAAAGTCAACAAATATAAAGAAACTTTAGAGACGGAAGACTAGTACCCCTTTCGCAGCGCGCGCAAGGCGGGGTCGTCCTGCAGAATGCAAGGCCGTGATGCGACACGCTCTTACCTCCGTGCTCGCCCCGCCTGGCCCGAATGCATGCGTCCCCCTTGGCCGCTTTCTGTGCATTGCCCCATCAGCATCCCTCTACACGTTCAACCCGATTGTTCAGAACCCACGATTTCGCTAAATAGGAGCCTCGCATCTCTGTCGCGGGGCTGGTAGCGGTAGAAAACAAACAGCGCTGGAGAATTCTATGGATAACCCATTGCCTATCCTGATTGTTTCGTGCCGCCCGGAGAACCGGAAAACGCTGCTGCATGTGTTCGAGGGCTTGCCGATCGACAGCTATTGTGCGCCGTGCATCGAAGATGCTCGGGCGGCTCTCAAATCGCGATCATTCTCCGTCGTCTTCTGTGAGGAACGACTCTTTGATGGTTCTTACCACGAGCTGTTGCGTGATGTGTGTTCGAGCGAAGCCACGGCGTTTGTCGTGATGTTGTGCACCGGGGAGTGGGAGGAATACCTCGAAGCTATGCGTTTGGGCGCGGAAGAGGTGCTGCGTTGCCCGCTGCAACCCACCGACATCGATTTGGCTCTGATTCACGCGATGAGGAGAAACCTACACAGAACGGAAATGGAGGCTCACGCCTAGCTTCTTCCGTCACCGCGCGTTTGAAATTGTTCGGCTGAGTCCTGTGCGAGGAGATTTGCTGAAGATGGCTACTACTCTACCTATTTCGACTCCTTCGGTTGTGGGCAGCCCAAAAACGACTGCCCGCCCCTGCATGTATTGCGGCAGCGACGAACTCTATCGCCAGCGCCCCCGCGGCATCATCGAACAGCATATTTTCCGCACCTTTCACTTTGCCCCCTTCTGGTGCGCCACCTGCGACAAGCGTTTCTACCTCCGGATCGCAACCTCCAGCCGCCGCTAACGCAGACCGACCGCGACGTTACCGGGAGGCCGTTCACCGGCGGCACAACTGAGCTAGTATCTGCACCATGCGAGTAAGGACCTTACAGCCTATCGCTATCGCCGGTGCGTTGCTCGTCTGGGCGGCTCTCGTTGTCCAATTAGCCGTTCTCATTCGAGGGACGGAAAGTCGCGGCGGAACGGTTCTGCTGGCCGTGTGGCGGTTTTTCGGCTTCTTCACAGTTCTGACAAACAACATCATGGTGGAATCATTCTCATGCAGCCACAAGGGCCGGGAGCACCGTCGGGCTCGGCAAGCCGCGGGTTCGGCTATCTGTCGCCACAGCCATTGCAATGGTGGGGATCATGTATTCGATGGCGCTCCGTGAACTCTGGGAACCCCAGGGCTGGCAGGTGGTAGCCGATTTGGCCCTACAGGATGTCGCGCCTGTACTCTTTCTCATTTTCTTTTTCTCGAGTCGTTACAAGACACTGCGGGCTCCGGATGCCGCTTGGGCGCTCCTTCTGCCTTTCGCCTAGCTGGTTTGTGCGCTTGCGAGGGGAGCCATCGACGGATGGTATGCCTATTACTTTCTCGATCCAACGAAGGTGAACATCACTGCCATGGCGCAAACACAGTCGGGATTTTCCTACGGTTTTCGATTGTCGCCTTGTTGCTTATCGCCCCCCGGAGTAACCGCCAATGACAATTGCCAGTCCAGCTAAATGGCCATCGCAAATTTCAGAAGGGCATGCCTCGGATCTCGAACGACCCACAGGGTCCGGTCTCAGCGGATATTGTCGAGGAACGTTGATGACGGTGCAAAAAACAAATTGCCGGTAACCGGATGGCTAAAATCGAGCAACCGATCATAATTGCCAAAGGGCTTGCCCACGAACATGTTCTGAAGCATCGTTTCCGTGATCTGCGGAGTGCGGCTGTATCCGATGAAGTATGTACCAAATTCCCCGTAGCCCGGCCGCCCGAAAGGCATGTTGTCTCTCAGAATCTTGACCTCTTTTCCATTTTCCTCGATCGATGTCAGCTCGTTGTGCGCGAACGGAGGCTTTTCCGCGTCCTTCAGCTCGATGTCGGAGAGTTTCTTGCGGCCAATAATGCGCTCCTGTGTCTCAACCGGGAGAGCATTCCATCCCTTCATGTCGTGAAGATACTTCTGCACGATGACATAGCTGCCCCCTTTGAAGGTTGGATCTTCCTGACCGACAATTGCGGCCTGCCGCGCTCCATCGCCTCGGGGATTTTCTGTGCCGTCGACGAAACCCAGGACGTCGCGATCGTCGAAATAACGAAAGGCCTGAACCTCGTCGGCAACCGAAACCGCTTCGCCGAGGCTGTCCATGATCTGAGCAGCCAATTCAAAGCAGAGGTCGTGGCGTTTCGCTCGAATGTGAAAGAGGATGTCGCCTGGAGTCGCCACGGCGTGCCGGCCACCGGCGCGAATCTCACGAAACGGATGAAGCTCGGCAGGGCGAGGTGCACCAAAAAGCTTGTCCCATGCCTCAGACCCGAATCCAACGACACACGTCAGGCCTGCGTCCACGTCGCGAAACTCAACGGCGCGTATAAGCCCGGCAAGGTCCGCACAGAATGCGCGTAACGCCGCACGGTAGTCTTGCTCAGGCCGGATGCTGACAACCAGAAAGATTGCCGCGCGCGTGAGCGGACCAATCACAGTCTGGGGCAGAACGATCTCGTTTAGTTCCTTGGGCGTATCCATTATCTTGACCTCAATCGACGCTCGGGAATGTTTACTTCCTTTTCCGTTTGCCTATTCGTGCAGTGCAGTGCCGCTATTACCGGCGGCTTGAAACGACCGTCACCGGGTACAGTTTCGGCTGAGGCGACAGAATTACGTTTCGAGGATAACCTGTAAACAATTTTTGAAGGAATGGTGGGCAGTGCAGGGCTCGAACCTGCGACCTCCTGCTTGTAAGGCAGGCGCTCTAACCAACTGAGCTAACCGCCCACTCTGTGTTATTCAGAACATTCTACAGCATTTATACTGCTTTCTGTTCTGATTCTACAAGGGACATTCTGGGAGCACTAGGAGCAACAACGAAGCCGTAGCCCACGGGTTCCGGTTGCGCGAGGCGCCTCATGGAGGTGCGAGTAGACTTCAGACATCGGCTTAATGTTGTAGTGGCGGTGGGACACAGCAAGATCCGTGCTTCGACATTTTCAGGCTACAGGAAGCACCAAATCCCGCCAACACTAGCCTTGCTCCCGACGAGCATTCCCCCTTTCTTGCGAATTCTCCACGCAGCCAGTACACTCATTTATTCACAATTCCATCAAGGACTTCGCCCGTTATGCTGCTGAACCGCGACTACGTCACCCATATGGCCTCCGAAGTGGTCAAAAAGCTTATGGAGGACAACCAGGTCGAAATCAAGGAGAAGGACCACAATGCGGTCATTGCCCGCGTCCGGCTCCGCGTCCTGGAGGAAATTACCATCGAGGAGAAAGTGAACGAGGAGGTCCGTAACATCCTCACGCAATATCAGGATGAAATGCGCCGCACC
The DNA here is from genome assembly GCA_963783955.1 of Candidatus Acidiferrales bacterium. Taxonomy (GTDB): domain Bacteria; phylum Acidobacteriota; class Terriglobia; order Acidiferrales; family UBA7541; genus Acidiferrum. The sequence goes on from CAWAPN010000001.1 coordinate 21,948, forward strand.
GGCGTCTCCTATCAGGAGATGTTCAAAAAGGTTAAGGGCCAGATCGCCCGTGACCGGAAACTCATCCTGCGCTAGGGAAGGGAACGGAGATCACGTCAAACTATGCGATTGAGCCGCGAAAAAATTGTGCGCATCTCTCATCAACTGGTCGACCTGCTGGTGCAAAGTAATGAAGTGGAGTTTGTGGAGGATCGCGACACCATCCGCCAGCACATGGTCCAGACTATGACCAATGTCCTGAAAGACGAAGAAAAGATCGAAGTCGAGGTGCGCAAGCGCATCACCTCTCAGAAGAAGGAAATTCTAGAAGGCAGCGAGGAGTGGGACGTTCTCTTCCGCAAATATTACTCGGAAGAACTGCGGCGCCAAGGCATCGCCGCCGCGCCCGAAGAGCATCAGAAAGCGGGCCACCGTTAGCTGAATGAAAAGGGCGGCCACTTCGGGCCGCCCGTAGAACTCCCTGAAAGCCGTAACGAACTTAGGGATTTGTGGAGGGTGAAGAGGAAGGACTCGGCGTGGACGGCGCGCCGCCATCGTCTCCGTCAGGCCTCCGCTTGAGCGTTGGGCGATCGTCATCGCTGCTGCTATTCGGATCCGCCTGACCTTGTCCCGTCTTGCTGGACTGTTCGGTCTTGGTGCGAAGAGTCGGCTTCCCCGGCCCATTGTCCTGCACCTTGCGCGCAAACATCACGTTCCGCAGCCGCGCCTTCACTGAGTCAAACTCGGAAGTCGTAACTATGTATTCGTCTTTCTCTGGCAAAATCCGCGCAATTTCCTTCTGCGCCGCCTCAATGCGGTCCGGCGTTGGCGGGTGCGTCGAAAACATTTTTGGCACAGTACCGGGCCGCCGTTTTTCATCGGCCTGGATGCGCTCGAAGAAGGTCACATAGGAGTTCGGATCATACCCGGCCTTGTACATATACTCGATACCGAGGAAGTCGGCTTCGCGCTCGGCATCACGGGAGAACTTCAGGAAAGTCAGAGGTATTGCCAGCTGCATCCCTTCATAAATCCCGTACCCAGCCCAGCCGTACGGCACAAAAATCATCGCGGCCATCGCGCCGATCTGTATCATGTCCGCCTTCGTGGCCTGCTTGGTTCCGTGCCGCGCGGTTACATGCGAAATCTCATGAGCCATCACGCCGGCGAGCTCGGATTCTTCCTGCGCGCGCAGAATCAGGCCGCTGTTCACATAAAAAAATCCGCCCGGCAGCGCGAACGCGTTTACTTCATCCGAGTCGATCACTTTGATCGTAAACGGCACCTGCGCGTCCGAGTTACGCACTAGATTCTGCCCCACGCGGTTTACGTACTCGGTGACCACCGGGTCATCGATCATCTTGGAGCTGCGTTCGACCTGTTGGGCCAATTGTTTGCCGAGAGCAATCTCGTGTTCGAGAGAATAGAAGTTAACGCCCTTACCGACGTTCCGGTTCCCAATGGCATCCACGTCGTCTTTGGAATTTTTCGGGTGCACCGTTTGCTGTTGCTGAACCGGCTGGTCGCCAGTGGACTGCCCGTTCGAGGATTGCCCCGAATTCGCAGGCTGCGTTGTTGGCGAAGTCGGCGTGCTGTTCGGATCAGGCGGGCAGTCGGCCGGCTTCTGCGGCGTTTGCTGGCCCGGTTGCTGCTGTGGAGTCTGGGTCTGGGGATTCTGTGTGTTCTGGGCCGGCGGCGTTGCGCAGGGATTTTGCGGTTGCTCCCGTACCGGGGCCGGATTATCCGATTGCGACTGCGCTAGGCTCAGGGAAGGCCAGACGGCTAAACTCGCGACCAAAACCAAGCCGAGGCCGAAGCTAGAAGGGTTATGTTTCATGACTGCCTCCCCTACCCATCGGAGTATACACCCGTTCTCCACCCTGAGAGGTACCGATAACCATACGATGTGGGCCACCGAGAAAAGGTTTTCCTCCTGACCCTGACGGGGTGTAAACAAAGTGTAAACTCAGGGGAGTTTCTGGATGAAGCGACAGTTGACACTTCTTTCCGGTGTCTCTAGAGTCTCTTACAACAATGAGCGCGCGCAAAGTTCAAATTGGCCAACTCTGGAAGAATCTCGAAAGCGGCGACACCTTTTTGGTGACTCGCGTTTACACCGAAGCCCTGAGCACCATCGTAGTCCTCCGCAAATCCGGAGCCGAAGACGAACACCAAATCCGGCTCAAGGTCGAGCGCACCCCCGAAGGCCAAAACATTCCTGGTTTCGCGCCGGCTCTCGAAGACGACTCCGTGTAGTGCCATGGCATCGGCTTGCCCCGACGACAGACGCGCCCGCCATCTCCTCCTCCGCGAATCTCCGCGTCCTCTGCGTTAATCCGTCTTCGCCGCGCCACTAGATCGATCGAACCGGCAACTCCACCACATCCTCCACGCTCATCAACTCCTTCTGCAAAAACGGCTCCCCATACTTCACCCCAATCAGATCCCCGTTTCGCCGCGCCAACAAATCCATCTTCCCATCCAGCTCGTCGATCGCTAGATAGACCCGCTGCTTCCTCTCGCTCTTCGCGGGCCGGAATTGCGATCCATAAGCCAGAATCGCGTTCCTGCGGGTTTCATATTCCTTCGTAATGTCCACAATGAAGCTCGGCGGCATGCCTTCAAACGACGTAGCGTACAGGATCTTGAATGGCCGGTAAGGCTCTCCCTCGATCGGCAACCGCTTCAAGCCCGCCAAGAAGCATCCCTCATACCCGAGCGTCGACGCATGATAATGATCCGGATGCCGGGCCTCCCAGTAGGGAAGTATCACCGTTCGCGGCCTCAATTCCCGAATCGCCGCAGCCAGCTTCAACTTATACTGGCGGGCAGGCTGCACATCCGAATCCGGCACTCGCAAATTTCCCCGCCACGAAACCTTCAAGATCTTGGCCGCCAGAGCCGCCTCCCTGGCGCGCATCTCGCGATTCCCTCGAGTCCCCATCTCCCCTTCCGTCAAATCCAGGATGCCGGTCTTGTATCCCTTTCCTGCCATCTTCAGCAGCGTGCCGCCGCAAGTCAGCTCCACATCGTCCGGGTGCGCTGCAATCGCCAGCAAGTCCAATCTCATCAGGCTCCTCGCTAACATCGGCGTGGATTGTAGCACCACCACCGGTCGACGGGTCCGTCCCGCCTTGCAGGAGCCGTGTGAGCATTCCGTAACCGCTCTCTACCCGGCTAAACTAGAACGCTTCGATCGCGGCTTGTCTGGGTGAAGGTAATTTTTGCACGTTTTCGTTCGGCATGGCCTTACCTCCGGTCTGCGCACATGAGTCGCCCAAGTGATCGCGTCAGGGAAATAGATACGGCTCCGAGCGAGATGCCCAGGACACGAGCGATTTCCCGATAACGAAGACCTTCCGCGCGCAACCGCAGGCAGCACCGGTCCTCTTCCGGCAAAGCATTGAGAACTGCCAACAAACGTCTTTGTCTTTGCGCTGACAACGCCTGCTGTTCCGGGTTCGGAGAAAAGTCCAACTGCTTCTCAGTAATCGCTCTGTCCGAGTCCATCTGGTCCTGCGACCGCTCGTTGGCGCGACGCCTCTTGAGCGCCAGGTTGTGTGCCACGCGAAACATCCACCCACGAAGATTCTGGCGTGACTTTCGAAGATGCAGGTGTCGAAAAAGTGCGAGAAACACTTCCTGCGTGATCTCCTCCCCATCCTGCACCGGCAAGCCAAACGACAGTATGTAACGGAGCAGCGAAGCGCGAAATTGGTCGAACAGACCGATGACCTTGCATTCGATCTCCGAGCGGCCTTTCGGAACTGCGGCGGTGCTTACTCCGGGATGGGAGAGCTCATGGATCGAACCTGTGCGAGTAAGCGCCATGCGTCCTCATCTCTATATTCCTATTCTCTTCCTTCTGTTCAAGGTTTAACGTCGAAACGATGGGTACAGTTTCCTGCCGGCACACCTTCTCTCCAAGCGCGGTGTTGGATCTTCCGGGAACGGTGCCTGACACCTCGACGTTTTCCTGTGCAAACGCCGAATCCGCCGCGATCCTCCTCTCCCGGCATAACTGGTTCCGTGGGGCTGCACCGCGCCCACCACGCTCAAGCCGATCTCGCTACCATTCCCGGTCGAGCCTTCTGAAGGAAACCAGTACGAAGTGGGCGTGAGCAGAGCCTTCTTCCATAAACGGCGGCTGCATACGAACTGTGTCCGCAGCAACCATGCCGGCGACGATCCGATCGAGAACAGCAGCATCCGCTTCCCATGGCCTTCGGAAAAGCCATCCTCTACGGCGCCGCAGCGAAACTCGAACGAACCGAATGGAATCGCTTCTCCGGTTTTCTCAGCAATGCCCGCATTCTCGGCAACGCCTGGTTTCCGGTAACCGGCGGTCTGTTGCTCGGAGCCGACGCCGTCATCCCCGCAAGACAATTCGTCGGCGCGTTCCAAACGACGGTCCCGGAAAAACTCGCGGCCAACTATGCTACCTTTGCGCCATGACCGACAGAAATAAATTGCACGGCCGGGTGGCTCTCGTCACCGGCGGCGCGAAGCGCCTGGGGCGCGCCATCGCTCTCGGCCTCGCCGGCGAAGGCGGCGACCTTGCCATCCACTACGGAAAATCCTCGACGGAAGCCCACGAACTCGTCGGTGAAATTAGGAAATTAGGTCTGCGCGCAGCGGCATTCTCCGCCGAACTCAGCGATGTCTCCGCCATCGAAAACCTAATTGACAACGTGCTCGGCCACTTCGGCCGCCTGGATATCCTAATCAACAGCGCCGCCAACTTCCTTGAAACAAAATTCGGCGAAACTACCGAAAAAACCTGGGACGCCTCTCTCGACACCAACCTCAAAGCCCCGTTTTTCTGCGCGCAAGCCGCTGCTCCGCACCTTGCCAAGTCTGGTCGTGGCGTCATCATCAATTTCGCCGATATCGGCGGCCTTCTCGGCTGGGGCGAATATCTCCCGCACTCTCTGTCGAAAGCGGGCATTATCCTCATGACCCGCATCCTTGCCAAGGAACTGGCTCCCGCCGTACGCGTCAACGGCATCGCTCCCGGCACCATTACGATGCCCGGTGATCCGCCGGCGTGGCAGGGTGATTTCATTCGTCGCGTGCCGCTGCGGCGCACAGGCCGTCCGGATGAGATCGTTGACACGGTGCTTTACCTCATCCATGCGGAATTCATGACCGGGCAAACCTTGGTACTCGATGGAGGTCGCACGCTGTGATACAAGACGCCACTGGAACTTTAACTGCGGCGCATCCGGAAAATTTCTACGCCCTGTTATGCGCTCCGGCGCATCAGGGTGTATTCTTATAATTCTTATAAGTTGTGCGTATGCAACGCACGGCGTCGGGTTTTAGGCGCCCCGAGGAAGGAAAAGGCAATCGCTCCCATGGATCAGGAAACCTTTGCTCCGCGTCACGTCGAAGACGTCGAAATCCAGGAATGGCTCGAATCCCTGGATTCCGTTTTGCTTTCCAGCGGCACCGATGTCGCGCGCGAGATTCTGGAGCGCCTTCGCGCTCACGCCACGGTTAGCGGAATCGATCTTCCTTTTACCGCCAACACTCCGTACGCCAACACAATTCCCGCCCGCCTGCAACCTCTTTTCCCCGGCGATCAGGAACTCGAGCGCCGCATTAAGTCGCTCATCCGCTGGAACGCCTTGGCCATGGTCGTTCGCGCCAACCGCGTCGAACATAATATCGGTGGACACATTTCGACGTACGCTTCCGCTGCCACGCTCTACGAAGTCGGCTTCAATCATTTTTTTCGCGCGCGCACGGAAGATTTCGAAGGCGACACGGTCTATTTCCAGGGACACGCAGCTCCCGGCATGTATGCCCGCGCCTTCCTCGAAGGCCGTCTTGGCGTTGAGAAGCTGGAAAATTTTCGCCGCGAACTGAAATGCGGCGGCGGCCTCTCTTCTTATCCGCACCCCTGGCTCATGCCGGACTTCTGGGAGTATCCCACCGTCTCGATGGGCCTAAGCCCGCTAATGGCCATCTATCAAGCGCGCTTCAATCGCTATCTCGAAAATCGCGGACTCAAACCCGCCACCGACGCGAAAGTCTGGGCGTTTCTCGGCGACGGCGAGACCGACGAGCCCGAATCGCTCGGCGCTATCACGCTTGCCTCCCGCGAAAAGCTGGACAATCTCATTTTCGTCGTCAACTGTAATCTTCAGCGCCTCGATGGTCCGGTTCGCGGCAACGGCCAGATTATCCAGGAACTCGAATCCGCTTTCCGCGGCGCGCGCTGGAACGTCATCAAAGTTTTGTGGGGAGGCGAGTGGGACCCCATTCTCGAGCGCGACACCGAAGGCCTGCTCGTCAAGCGCATGGGCGAAATGGTCGACGGCGAATACCAGAAACTCGTGGTCTCCTCCGGTGAGTACATTCGCCAGTCTTTCTTCGGCAGCGATCCACGGCTCCTCAAACTCGTCGAGCCTCTCTCCGACGACACCTTGCGCCGCCTGCGTCTCGGGGGTCACGATCCTCGCAAGGTCTACGCCGCCTACAAAGCTGCCGTCGAACACAAAGGCGGTCCTACGGTGATCCTCGCGCGCACAATTAAAGGTTACGGCCTCGGCGAAGCCGGCGAAGGTAAGAACGTCACGCACCAGCAAAAGAAGCTCAACGAGGACGAACTCCGTGAATTCCGATCGCGTTTCGGCATTCCCCTGAGCGATGAGGCCATGAGCCAGGTTCCTTTCTATCGCCCTGCCGAAGACAGTGAAGAAATCCGCTATCTTCGCGCCCGCCGCGAAGCCCTAGGCGGCTACGTTCCGGAGCGCAAAGTGCGCTCGAAGCCGCTCGCGTGTAATCACGACGAACTTTTCCGCGAATTCCACGATGGCAGCGACGGCCGCGAAGTCTCGACCACCATGGCTTTCGTCGCCATGCTGCGGAAAATGCTCAAGGATCCCGAAATCGGAAAGCTTATCGTGCCCATCGTTCCCGATGAAGCCCGTACCTTTGGCATGGAATCTCTCTTCCGTACCGTCGGTATCTATTCGAGCGTCGGCCAGAAGTACGAGCCCGTCGATGTGAACACGTTGCTCTATTACAAGGAAGCGAAAGACGGACAGATTCTCGAAGAGGGAATCACGGAAGCCGGTTCCATGGCTTCGTTTATTGCTGCGGGATCCTCCTACGCTAGCCATGGCATCGATACCATTCCATTTTTCATTTACTACTCGATGTTCGGCTTTCAACGTATTGCGGACTTCATCTGGGCCGCGGCAGACATGCGCACCCGTGGCTTCCTTCTCGGCGGTACCTCTGGCCGCACCACCCTGTCCGGCGAAGGCTTGCAGCACCAGGACGGCAACAGCCACGTTCTCGCGCTTTCGGTGCCAAATCTCCTCGCCTACGATCCGGCATACGCCTACGAAATTTCCGTCATCATCCAAGACGGCATCCGCCGCATGTACAAAGAAGGCGAAAGCATCTTCTACTACATCACCGTGATGAACGAACCTTATGCCATGCCACCCATGCCAAAGGGAGTGGAACAAGGCATCCTGAAAGGCATGTACAAACTGCACTCGGCAACAAACAAGAAGTCCAAACTTCGTGCCCAGATCCTCGGCAGCGGGGCCATTCTGAACGAAGCGCTTCGGGCTCAGCAAATCCTCGAAAAGAATTACGGCGTAGCCGCGGACGTTTGGAGCGTCACCAGCTACAAGTGCCTCTATACGGACGCCATCGAAACCGAGCGCTGGAACCGCCTGCACCCGGACGAAACCCCACGCGTCCCGTATATCTCAGAGTGCCTGCAAGACGAGCCAGGCGTCTTTGTAGCCGCCTCAGACTATCTGAAGGTTCTGCCCGCGATGATTTCGAAGTGGGTCCCGCGACGCCTCGCCTCTCTCGGCACAGACGGCTTCGGCCGCAGCGAAGGCCGCGAATCCCTGCGCGACTTCTTCGAAGTCGACGCCCGCTTCATCGCGGTTGCCACTCTTCACGAACTAGCCCAGGACGGTCTGGTCGGCGAAGCCACCGTGCAAAACGCCATCAAAGACCTAAGCATCAACCCCGACAAACCGAATCCCGTTACCTCCTAGGTTTCGCGTTTGGCTGTCAAGGAATGGCCATCCCGAGTGCAACGTCTCGTCTCTAGGAAGACGCATCGCACCGTTCAGTATCGGTCCAAACCATCGGCTGCACTCAGCCTTCTCGCAAAATCTCCCGGGCCTGAATCTTCCCCGTCGCCAAACGCGCAATCAACTCCCGGTTCGCCGGCAAGAAATCATACTGTCCCAACTCCTTCGGCAAAACCCAAGCCACTTGCTCGAACGACCGCGGCGTCACCTCTTTATCCGAGATTCTCGCGGCAAAAAAATGAATCTCCAACTCTTCGGGATAATTCGCATACTGTTGCCGCACCTGCGCAATCTCGAGGCTTTTCATTAACCTCACTCCCAACTCCTCCTGCAACTCCCGCGCCAGTGCCACCTGCAACTCCTCCCCGTTCTTCACTTTCCCTCCGGGAAACTCCCACTTCAAAGGAGACGTATCTCCCCGCCGCCGCTGCCCGATCAACAATCGCCGGTCCTCGCGCTCAATCACCGCAGCAACCACACGCAGCATTCCTTCCTCCACAGAATCGCCGAGTATACTGCAACTCGCACTTCCAAGGCCGCGCACGTCTTGCCGTTGTAGGACCCACTTTCGGAGGCGGGAGGCGAGGTTTTACGGCACCACGGATAAACGCTGCCTTCCGAGAGCCGCATTTGTCCGAGGAACCCGCTTTTTCTGGGCCTCTCCACCCATGCGATACTCAATCATGTTCAGCGATGCGCTCCTCGATCACTTCCAGAATCCGCGCAACGCCGGAGTGCTCCCGGGCGCCAACGTGAAGATCGAAGTCAGCAACCCGGTTTGCGGCGATATTCTTCAACTCTCTGCGGTTATGGAAAAAGGCATCATCCAACAGGTGCGTTTTCTTTGTCGGGGCTGCACCGCATCCATCGCTTGCGCCTCGCTTTTAACGGAGTCCATTCAAGGCAGGGAAGTCATGGCCCTGGCGTCGCTCACGCCCGAAACCCTTGCCGCGTCGCTCGGAGGCCTTCCCCCCGCTTCCTACCACGCTGCGCAACTGGCCTACGACGCGCTCCAGGCGCTTCTTCGCGCCACCTCAAAATAGCAACGCTACAGGGTCCGCGACACCCGCTCGAACGTCCCGGGGTCGTTCAAATTCAACACGCACCCTTCTTCCGACGTGACGTACTCGCTGATCCTGTCCCGCTGCGTCCACACGACGCTCCGAGCGCCAAATTGCACGGGCGCGTTCTCCAATTCACCGTACACCGCGGAGGAAAAAACCACCGGATGCCCGCGCCGCCCCTCGAACACCGGCAGGACGATAGGCGCTCGCGTCGCGTAAAACTGTTCGATCAATCCATTTACGAGTGTCGCGCTGATCAAAGGGTGATCGATCAAGCAAAGCAGCAAGCCATCGGTTCCCGCGGGCAGGCTCCGCAGCGCCGCCTGAATCGAACTCAATTGTCCCAACTCCCATTCGTCGTTGATCACCACCTCGTCCGGATTCAAGTGAATTGCCTTGGCAATCGGTTCCGCATGCGCGCCCAACACCACGCGTCGTACCGCAATCTTCGGATGCCTTGTCAAATCCAATAAATGTTCAAGGAAAGGGCGTCCCTGGAAGGGGAGTAGGGCTTTCGGAGAGCCCATCCGGCGGGAAGCTCCGCCCGAGAGGATCACTGCGGCCAGCATGAGGCCTTCTTTCTTATTTTTCGACCACGCTGTCCGTTTCCAATTTCAGCTTCTTGTGTGCTGTCGGGTCCGCATTTCGACGGACAGCCACGAGTTCCGCCACGACGCTTATGGCGATCTCCTCCGGGGAGAGCGCGCCAATCTCTAATCCCATGGGCGCGAAGACTCGCTCAAACTCCTCCATACGATAACCCTCTTTTTCGAGCGCTTTGTATACACTAATTACTTTACGTCGGCTGCCGATCATACCGACGTATCGGGACTGCGTGCGTACTGCCCATGCCAGCACACGCATATCTTCTTTGTGTCCGCGCGTGACGATCACGAGATAATTCGAAGAATTCGGCCGCAACTTCGTGAAGGCCTCGTCGAAACTGGTATAAAACTCCTGCGCCATCGGAAACCGCGCTGCATTCGCAAAGGCTTCCCGGTCATCCACCACGCCCACGCCAAAGCCGGCCGCATGGGCTGCCTTCGCTACCGCCATCGACACGTGCCCACCGCCAAACAAATACACTACCGGCTGAGGCAAAATCGGTTCCACAAACACCTCTACGGTCCCGCCACAGATCAGCCCGTTGTCGTACGACGCCTCATTGTTCAAATGAAACGTCAGCTTCCGGGGTGCCTCTTTCTGCATCACTTCCTTGGCGGCAGCCCAGACATCCGCCTCCACGCACCCGCCGCCGATCGTTCCAGAGATCGACCCATCCTCGCTCACCAACATCCGCGAACTCTCGAAACTCGGTATCGATCCGGTCGTGTGTACAATGGTAGCCAAGGCTCCGCGCCGCCCGGCTCGGCGCATCCGCACAATCTCCTCAAACAGATCCATGCCTTTCAGCCTACGGCCCACCCCCCGCGCTGTCAATTGCGTCGCGGCCCTTCCGACCCGTGCTCTTTCGATCGCAGTGATTTGCCGACCCCGTCTCGTCCCTGTAGCGGCGCAGCATGCTGCGGCCAATGTCCGCAAGATCGTTCAGATCTTCCGGCTCCCCCGCGTCTTGGCGCCGAACTGCTCCGGTCATATCGTGATACGATACATATAGCTTCGGAGGCTCATATGAAAGCCATCCTCTTCCACCAACACGGCGACCCTTCCGTCCTCCACTACACCGACGTCAACGAACCCCACCTGCGCGCCAACGACGTCCTTGTGCGCGTCCACGCCTGCGCGCTGAATCATCTCGACCTCTGGGTCCGCCGAGGTCTGCCTGGCGTCCCGATTCCTCTCCCGCATATCCCGGGCAGCGATGTCGCCGGCGAAGTCGCCAAAATCGGCCCCGAGGTACACACGGTCCATGTCGGCCAAAAAGTCGTTCTCGCTCCCGGGGTCACCTGCGGCAAATGTCCCGCTTGCCTGTCCGGCAACGACAACCTGTGCCGCGACTACACCAATCTTGGCTACATGATCGACGGAGGATTCGCGGAATTCGTCCGTTGCCCGGAAGTCAACTGCCTTCCGTATCCCGAAAATCTGGATTGGGCGCAAGCCGCCGCTGTCCCTCTGGTCTTCCAGACGGCTTGGCACATGCTCGTCCACCGCGCGCAGCTGCAACCCGGCGAAAGCGTGCTCGTTCTCGCCGCGGGCAGCGGCGTCGGCAGCGCCGCGATTCAAATTGCGAAGTTCTTCGGCGCGCACGTAATCGCCACGGCCGGCAATGATGAAAGACTCGAAAAAGCCAAGCAAATTGGCGCAGATGAAGTGATTCACCACGGCATCATGCCCATCGCCAAAGAAGTCCGCCGCCTCACGCACAACCGCGGCGTCGACGTCGTATTCGAGCACGTAGGCACGGCCACTTGGGACGACAGCGTCAAAAGCCTCGCCAACGCCGGCCGCCTGATCACCTGCGGCGCCACTACCGGTTACGACACCAAACTCGATCTCCGCTTCCTGTTCACCCGGCAGCTGTCCATCCTGGGCTCGTACATGGGCACCAAGACCGAATTGCGCACGGTGCTGAAGCTCGTAGCGCAAGGCCGCCTCAAGCCCATCGTCGACAAAGTCTGGCCCCTCCACGATTCGATCGCCGCTCACAACTACCTCGAAAAAGGCAAGCAATTCGGCAAAGTAGTGGTCACCGTCCCGTAGCCAGGCAAACTGGTCTCGCCGTTCTGGTGTCGGACCCGCCTTCTGAGGCGAACCGTTCATCCGTCACGTCCTGTACATCTCGGCGTTCATCCTCTCCTTCTCACGTTTCTCGCACGCCATTTGTCTCTGCCGCCCCGCTATGCGAAAATGAAGCAGAGGACGACATGGACACCACCCTCGGCAAAAGTGTCACTCTCACCAAACCCGACGATTTCGGCAAGCTCCTCGAGGACGAAGGCATCATCTTCACGCAACTCGACAAAGCCGTGAACTGGGCTCGCAAGAGCTCTATCTGGCCCCTGGGCTTTGGCCTCGCCTGCTGCGCCATCGAAATGATGTCCATGGCCGCCTCGCGATTTGACATCGCCCGCTTCGGAGCCGAAGTCTTCCGTCCCTCTCCGCGCCAAGCCGACCTTATGATCGTCGCCGGTCGCCTCTCCCAAAAAATGGCCCCGGTCATTCGCCAGCTCTACGATCAAATGCCCGAACCCAAGTGGGTCATCTCCATGGGAGCCTGCGCCACCTCCGGTGGGGTCTTCAACAACTACGCCATCGTGCAAGGCTGCAACCAGGTGATCCCCGTCGATGTCTACGTCCCCGGCTGCCCGCCTCGTCCAGAAGCTGTCCTGTTCGGAATCCTGCAGCTCCAGAAAAAGATCGAATCCGAAAAAGGTTCCTTCAAGCGCGCCCTCAACCTCTCCTGACTCTTGTGGTGCCCGCCTTCTGAGGCGGGACGTTTCTACGTTACCCTCGGCTCTTCCATCTTGGCTGTCTCAAAAATTCTTTCCTCTCCGCCTCCAACCTGTTAGCGTATCTCACCATGCCATCACCCGAAGGCACGACCGCCGGTGACATGCTCCGCCATTCCCTCGCCGCCATCGCGTATCGAGGCGGAAAGACACTCCGTGACGCACCGCAAGCTTACGCCGATTTCCAAGCCGGCAACAATTCGCGTACGCCCGTCCAGATCCTCGCGCACATCGGCGATTTGCTCGCCTGGGCGCTTTCGATGGCCAAGGGCCAACCCGGCTGGCATCCTTCTAACCCGCTCCCGTGGCCCGACGAAGTCCAGCGTTTTTTCGACTCGCTCAAGAGCCTCGATGACTATTTAGCCGGTTCCGAGCAACTCCATGCCCAACCACAAAAACTGCTGCAAGGTCCGATCGCGGATGCCCTCCAGCACGTAGGTCAGCTGGCCCTGTTGCGGCGCTTGTCCGGCACGCCAGTGCGCGCGGAAGACTTCTACCGTGCAGACATCTCCACCGGCCGCGTAGGGAAAGACCAAACCGCGCCCAAATTCGAATTTGATTGAGGGGGGCCGGCACCTTCGGTTACGAGTGGCGGGTTCTTCGACCCGTGCGGCTGGCATCAAGCCCGCGTCACCGGCGTCACCTGTATCGAATAAATCGCCCATTGCCCGGCCGGCCAGCACGCCCACCCGAGCGCGATGATCATCCAGCACAGACCCTTCGGCGGCTTTTCCGCGAAGGGAACATCCTCGCACAGCAACGACGCCACGCACATTTCCTCGCCGACGCGCATCGTTTCTACGATCTTGCATTTCACGTTGCGCGCCGCAAACGGCGCAAATAGTTCCGCCAGCCGCGAGTGCAATTCCTTTTCGCCGGCCCAGCGCTTCCCGCACGCGTCGACGTATTGTGCATTCGGCATGAAAAATTCCCGCGAATCTTCGGTCAAGCCTGCGCGCAGAGCCTCCAAAAAGTTTTGCAGCAGTAGGGTTGTCTTTTCGAGATCGTTGCGCGCCGCGACCGAACGCGCCATGGCCGGCTCTTCCGCCCCAACGTTCGCCAGAAAGTCCCGAAACCCTCCAAGCGTAATCTTGTGGGCCGTCAGTATCGTCGCCGCTATGCTCTTCTCGACGCGCAACAACCCCAGGATGATGTGCTCGGTTCCCACATATGCGTGCGCCAGTCGTTCCGCTTCTTCCGCCGCGAAGTTCAGCGCCTGCTTGCATTCGCCGGAAATCGGCATCTCGAGCGAAGTCGATGTGCGTTCGCCTCGGTTTATCTTGCCTTCGATCTCCTTGCGGATGCTTTCTCTCGCGCCAGGCTGCGACACCAGTCGCAGTCGCAGCACGCTACCCTCCCGCAGTAGCCCCAACAACAGGTGCTCGGTCTCAATGCTTTGGCTGCCATACTGGCTCGCTTCATAGCGCGCAAAGAAAATCACGCGGCGAGCTTTCTCGGTGAGGCGCTCGAACATACATCACCCCAATTCACTCGAGCTTTCTTCGATCGACTCGGCTGGGCAACGTAATTCTAGTTTGTTCTGCGGAATCTAGATTCTACTCCAGTGATGTACCTCAATCAAATCAGCGTACTTCCAGGGTGCGGTGTTTCGCCGCAAAACCTCAAACAATCGGCGTTTCCATCACCTTGGCGCTTCCTTCCGGAAGCGCCAAGGCTGTTCCCGCCAGGGATTTTTCCCGCCGCACGTATCCCATTCCAATCCAGGTTTTGGCCAGCAGAGAAAATCCACTGCGCGTGACGTACCCAACTTCCTTTCCGTCCGCCGACAAAGGCGTATTTGCCGCGGGACCCGCGGTGGTGTCAAATTGCAAGCTCACCCGCACGCGATTCACCTGTCCTCGCGAGCGCACCCGCTCCACAATCTCCTGTCCCGTGTAACAACCTTTCGTGTACGAAATATGCGAGTCTTCGAGCCCCGCCTCATGCGGAATTTGCTTCTCAGCAAAGTCATATCCGAACCAAGGTGTACCGGACTCCAAGCGCACGGTGTTCAGAGCCCTGTATCCGGCGGGGCCGCCTCCTTCGCGCCGCACCGCCTCCTCTAAGCTGTTCCACAGCTCTTCGGCCTTTTCTCGTGCCAGCAAGAATTCCGCGCTTGCGATCCCGCCCGATGATCTCTTGCTGACCCGGCACGCAACCTCCGCAACCTTGGTCTCGCATGATTCTAATTCCTCCATCGTCCCCAACTCTACTCCGCTCACGGCCAGGGCAACCGCAGCCGCCCGCGGCCCTTCGAGCGCCAACGTCGCAAAATCATCCGTGCGGTCGGTCAACGTTACGTCATCCATAATGATGTACTTATCGAGCGCCGGAACCAGCCGCTCCCGGATCATCGCGCTCGAAACGCAAAACAACTTCTCCCCGAACGCGTACGTTTCAATCTCTGCCTGAATGTGTCCCTGCGGGTTCAGAAACAGCGATAGGGTCCCGTGATTGTCCTTCATCCCTTTAATGTCGTTCGTGAGAATCGCATTCAGATACCGCACGCGGTCCGGCCCAGCAAACTCCAGGTACGCGCGGTAATTCTTGTCGAGCAACCCGACGCTTTTGCGAAGAAACCCGTATTCCGCCTGCCAATCGCCAAAACTGTCCGGCAGTTCGCACGCGAACCATACCGCCATCTTGGCGCCGTCTTTCCGGTGCCGTTCGCGCAAAGCTGTCGCCAACCCTTCCACGGGTAAATCCACGTTTTTCGCTCCCGGTGCCGCCGCCCACCCAGTGTAACAAACCGTCTGTTTCTACTGTCCCTCCCGGAGTGATGCGGCAAAAGCCCAGTGATATACTCTCCGGGTGAACGAAATAAGCCTAGCGCATCGCATGCCGGATGCGGCCAACCCGGAGATGATCTATCTCAAAATCCCGGTCGGCATGCTGCAGTGCAACTGTTCCATCATCGGCGACCCTCGCACCCTCGAGTGCATCGTCGTCGATCCTGGCGACGAAGTAGAACGCATCCTGGGTCTCCTCGGGCGCTACAAGCTCACCGTGAAAGCCATCGTCAGCACCCACGCCCACATCGACCACGTAGGCGGCCTCGCCAAGCTCTACCAGTACACCGGCGCGCCGGTCATGATGCACAGTGACGATCTTCCTCTTTACCGCGGTATGGAAGTGCAAGCGGCCTTTCTTGGCATAGCCCCTCCGGAGTTGGTCGAGATTCACCAACTGCTCAAGGAAGGCGACGCGCTCCCGTGGGGCCATTTCCTGGCCAACGTGATCCATACTCCGGGCCACACCCCCGGCAGCGTCTCGCTCTACTTGCCGACCGAAGGCGAGAACACTACGCTGAGCCAGCCGCAACTGTTCTCGGGCGACACGCTCTTTGCCGGCAGCGTCGGGCGCACCGACCTCTGGGGCGGCTCCTTCGACGAACTGATCGCCTCCCTGAAAGACAAACTCATGCAACTCCCCGACAACACCATCGTCCATCCCGGCCACGGCGCCAGCACCACCATCGGCCACGAGCGCGACTCTAACCCCTTCCTCAAATAGTCAGGGAGTGGCCGACCGTGCTGGTCCTGAGCCTGCCTGGCCCGTAGGGAAGATGCGTTTCCTATGGCGGATCTTCCGATCCGTGCTCTTTCTCTGCATCTCGCTTCGCCCCCAAAAATCTCGGTGATCCCCGGCTTTTCCGTTCGAGCAACCGACACGCGGCAACCTCTTTCCTTCCGACCCTCGGCTGCGCTACTCTGGTGCCTCCATGGGCGACGAAATCCCGTGCACCCTCCGCCACGCCGGGAAATCCTTCGCCGGCAGAGCCCGGCTCGAAACCTCCGAAATCCTCTTCCGCGGCGACAGCCGCTTCAGAATCCCGATCAGCTCCATCACCGGCGTCCGCGCCGCCGCCGGCGAGCTCCACGTCCGCACCAAAGATGGCCTCGCGATTTTCGATCTGGGTCCGAAAGCCGCACAGTGGCACCAAAAAATCACCAACCCCAAATCCGTCCTCGAAAAACTCGGCGTCAAACCCGGGCAGTCCGTTTCGCTGATTGGATCCTTTCCTGCCGATTTCGTCGCTAGCCTAAGAGCACACGGCGCCCGCATCACCGAAAACAAGATCGCCGACGATTCTCCCTGGATTTTTCTCGCCGCCAACGAAAAAGCAGACCTCGGCCGGCTTTCGTCCATCTCGAAGCAAGTTCGGGGCTCCACCGCCCTCTGGCTGGTCTACCCGAAAGGCCAGAAGTCCATCTGCGAGTCCGACGTCCGTCCGGCTGGCCTAAAGGCAGGCCTGGTCGACGTAAAGGTTGTCAGCTTTAGCAGCTCCCTTACCGCCCTCAAGTTTGTTCTACCGAAGTCCAGCCGCTAACCGGCCCCATGCGCGCCCTGGCGGGTTTTTCGCATCTCTTCCATCACCGACTGAATCAATTCCTTCGCATGCGTCAATTCCTGCGTGATCAGTCGCAGATCCATTGCAGGCACGGCGGGATTTCGTTGACTGGTGCAATACACCCCGTGCTGCCCCGAAAGCACCAGCGCATTCGTGATGCGGTCGAGCGACACCGCCAGCCGCCCACGGTCTCTTCCAAACATCTGCTCGTAGTGCTCCAACTCTTCCCGGTGGTCTTCAAATGCAGACATGCGTTCTTCCTTCCGGCTTCCAACCCTAAGCAGATCGTTGCCGGTTGCACTTCGGGCACAGCCTTCCGGCGCCAAACTTTACGCTAGCGCATCGCCCCGCCATAATCCACTTGAGCTTCATCTGAAAGCGGTTTCCGATCATGAGTTTTCCAGAGCAGGCCGTCAGCAAGTACGTTCCATTTGGAGTCCGGCCAAAAGGGAATTGGGAGCACCGAACCATGCGACGCTCAGACCTAGTGCAGTACAAGGAAAAAGAAGACGGGCGCATTTCGCGCACCTCACAGATCGTTTTTGGCGAACGCCAGCACCTGCTCCGCGTCCTCGATTCGCTCGAAGGTACGAGCCTGCCCATCGCCCGCATGCAACAGGAACGCCGCATGCTCGAAGAACTTATTCACGCTCGCACGCGCGAACTGAATCACATCAACACGGCATGGGATGAAAAAATTGGCTTGGTCCTAAGCGCCGAAGCCAAACCCGAAATGCTCGAAAAGCTTTCTAAACAAGCTCCCAAAGAGGATTTCTATCTGCTCCGCCTGATCAGCGAACATCCCCGCGCGAACGCCAAAACTCTAAACCGGCTGGCACACCACCCCTACGGTGCCATCCGCGAAAACGTAGCCCGCCACCCCAACGCCGACGCTCCGACGCTGACACTGCTTAGCCGCGATAAAACGCAACCTCTCTGGTACCTGGTGGCCTTCAACCCCAACACCCCCACCCCCCTGCAACGCAAACTCCGCGATCGCCTGAAGCGCCTCGGGGAATCGCAACCATCGCGCTAACACAGGTTTTTGGCCGTGCGCCTTGAGAGTCCCACAAGTGTCGAGCGGAGCGAAGGCCCTCGTTCTCGCTCCCTCCGCGCGCTCTGCGTTTGTCTGTCTGTTTGCCGTCCGCAATTTCCATTCGATTTCTCTGTTACTGTCCGATCCCCAACTGCCAAAACAAGAAACTCAACGTATCCGTGTTCTCGTCAATCTCCTTAGTAATCGGTCTGCCGCCGGAATGCCCGGACTTCGTGTCGTACAACAACAAAATCGGCCGTTCTGAAGCCGTAGCCGCCTGCAGTCGTGCGGCCATCTTCCGAGCATGCAACGGCGCAACTCTCGTATCTCCGTCGCCTGTAACGAACAACACCGCTGGGTACGGAACGCCCGACTTCACATGGTGATAGGGCGAATACGCATATAAATAGGGGAACTGTGCCGGATTCTCTGCGGTCCCATACTCCGCCACCCAGTAGGCCCCTTCGAGGAATTTCTGAAATCTCAGCATGTCCTCAAGCGGATAGCCGCACACGACGGCCTGATACAAGTCCGGCCGTTGTATCAGCGCCGCGCCGACCAGCAAACCCCCGTTGCTCGCACCTTGGATTGCCAACTTCTCGGGCTTCGTATATCTTTCCGCAATCAGGTATTGCGCGGCAGCGATAAAATCGTCAAACACGTTCTGTTTCTTCTCGAGCATTCCCGCGCGGTGCCATTCCTCGCCAAACTCTCCGCCACCGCGAAGATTCGGCACCGCCAGCATGCCTCCATGCTCCACCCACACGATGGCGGCCTCCTCGAAGTCCGGCGTGAGGTTGACGTCGAAACCTCCATAAGCCGTTAGCAATACGGGCATCTCCCCGCTGCGCTTCGCGCCCTTCTTCGAGAACAGGAACATTGGAATCCTAGTTCCATCCTTCGACTGGTAAGAAACCTGTTGCACTAAAAAGTCTCCCGGATTGAGTGGCACATCGCTCTTCGCCCACACGGAGGCTTCCTTCGTCTCGAGGGCGTAAGAAAATATCGTCGGCGCATAATTGAAGCTGGTGTAGGCGTAGTGGATTTCCGGTGAACCCCAGCGTCCGCCGACCTGCACCGTTCCCAATCCCGGCAACGGCACGGTGTAGGAATCCTTTCCCTCCCATTCGAACACCTTCAATTCCGTACTCGCGTTCCTCAAATACGTCGCTACCAGCTTGCCTCCGGCAGGTGTGACGACATCCAGCTTGATATCCGTCTCCGGGACCACCTCCTTCCAGTTCTCCCGCGCCGGCTTTTCCGGATCAACCGCATAGGCATGCCACTGCGGAGCTTTCCAATTTGTTTGCAGTAGCAACGTGTTCCCCGCCCACGCCGTCCAGAACACCGAATTCAAGTCATTCACCACCGGTTCAATCGCGCGATTACGCTTCAAGTCCTGCAGGTACACCTCGGTCTTCTCCGAACCCGTTCCGAAGATCACCAGGTAATAGATGTGAGAGCCATCCTCGGAAAGCTCCAGCGCCACTTCCTTCTCTTTGTCGAGCTTTTCTCCAAACAACAGTTTGTCCTTTGCCGGATCGGTTCCCATGGCGTGGTAATAAGCGCGTGGCCCGTCCGCTGTCGCTTTCGCATAGTAGATTCCCGCGTGGTCGTTGGTCGGTTCGACCGAAGCGTAATCCGCCGAGGGCAAAACGTCCGGCAAATCCTGGTGTGCATCAATGTCCAAAACGTGTACGGTTACCTCGTCCTGCCCGCCTTCGCGCCGGCCGTAGTACAGGAATTTCCCGTCTCGGCTGACCTTCTCGATGATGGCGCTGGCCGAATGATCCGCCGACCACGGCAACGGGTCGATGAGCACTTCGTCGGTACCATGAGCGCCGCGCCGCATGCAGATTTCGGCTAAATCCTGCCCCGCCATTCTCCGCGTGAAAAAATATCTCCCGCCACGCTCATCGGGCAGTCCATACGAATCGATGTGATACAACTCCGCCAATCGCTTCGAGATCGCCGCTCTGCCGGGCAATTTGCCGAGCGCCGCTTCCGTGCATTTGTCCTGCGCCGCGATCCATGCCCGGGTCTGCTTGCTGTCCTGATCCTCCAGCCAGCGGTAGGGATCGACGACGATCGTCTTTCCATAGGTATTTTCCACATTGTTCACAAGGGTTTTCGGCGGGCACGTTCGTCCACTTTGCGCCCCAACCGGCAAGGCAGTCGAAAGGAGCGCGGCAAGCGCAAGCAACATGGCAATTTCTCTAGCCCGCGATTTCATACCCTCTCCTACAGACATTTCCGTATCTCCGTCCGGCATTGTATTCCGTGTGAATTTCGTAGGCGCAGATGGCCTGGTCGGGCGCTAGAATACTCGAAAATGGCCACCACATCGAATGCCAAAGTTGTGCATCCGCAAACCGCCTCATCACCGTCCATTCCTCGGTTCTCGCGGACCGCGCGGGTCTCCTTTCTGGTTTCTATCCTCCTCGTCGTCCCTTGCCTTTGGCACGCCCACATCGAAGCGGGCGATCTCGGCAGCCATGTCTACAACGCCTGGCTCGCCGAACTGGTCCAGCAGGGAAGGGCCCCCGGCGTCCATGTGGTCTGGCAATGGGATAACGTTCTGTTCGATCTTCTGCTCCTGTACAGTGCCAAAGCTTTCGGTTTCGCCGCTGCCGAAAAAATCGTGGTGTCCCTCTGCGTGCTCATTTTCTTCTGGGGAGTCTTTGCTTTTCTGAAAGTGGTTAGCGGCGAGCCGCCCTGGTTCCTCACGCCCCTCATCGCCATGTTGAGCTACGGCTACATCTTCCACACCGGCTTCATGAACTACTATTTGTCTGTCGGGCTGGCGTGCATCGGCCTAGCGTTCGCCTGGCCCCTCCGCAAGAGTGGTCTCGTTGTTGCCGCCATTCTTGCGCCCCTTGTGCTCCTCGCCCATCCGCTCGGGTTTCTGTGGTTTCTAGGTACGGTCGGGTACCGCTTCCTTTGGCTGCGCTTACCCCGTGCCTCGAGGTTCCTCCCTCTCGCCGCGGGGCTCCTGATTCTGGTTGTTGTACGTTACGTCGTCGCCCATCATTCCGGTTGGGCGGTGGAGTGGCGCGTGACACCGTTCTGGCACCTCAATGGAACCGATCAGTTTCACGTATTCGGCCCACGATACGGTTGGTTTACCCGCGGCGTGTCTTTATTCGCTCTGCTCGCTACCGGAATTGCGCTTTGGGCCGCGCCGCTCCGGATTCTGTTTTTCAAGGATCGTCGGCTCATCCTCGAGTTCTACTGTCTTTGTTACTGCGCTACCATTTTGTTGCCGGAAAATCTCCAGACCGATCCGACCGGTGGTTGGATTGGCTTCCTCGATTCGCGCCTGACACTGATCACCGGCATTGTTCTGTTCTGCTGGCTCGCTACACTTCCCGCTCGCTCCTGGCACCTGCCCGTTACGGTCGTTTGCGCCGCGTTCTTTTTCACCTTCCTCTACGAAGACACCGGCTATCTCAACCGCATGGAGGCCAACGTGCAGCGCGTCACGCAGCAACTTCCTTTTGGCACCCGGGTGGTCGCCTCGATTTTCGGTGCCGATGATTACCGCACTATCTTTTCCCACATCCCCGATCGCGCCTGCGTCGGTCATTGTTTTCTCTTCTCGAACTACGAGCCGTCCACCCGCCAGTTCCGTGTCCGAGTGCAGCAGGGAAGTCCCGTAGTCACCGCCTCGGTCGACGACAGCGAAGACATGCAGTCCGGCGTCTACGACGTCCAGGACGAAGATCTCCCGCTCAAGCAGATCTACCAGTGCCAAGCCTCCGACCTGACGGAGATTTGCATTCGGGACCTGTCCGAAGACGAAAAAAACGGTCGCCTGGGCTACAACCCGAACCGCAAACCCGGCGATTCCGCAAACCCCTAGGTCCGAACGCGATCCCTAGCAGCGAGTGGCGGGTCTGTTCGTCCCGTTTTTCCTGGGGCGCACGGGCACCCATCCCGGCAAAATGATCGGGTCTTGCGCGTTGCCTCGCAAAAGACATATTGGCTCTTGCGTCAGTCCAATTCCTGCTAAAATAGACCCAGGGTGAGAGACAATGCTGCCATTACACCTTCAGCCCGAAAGTCACATCCCGCTGTACATCCAACTCCGTGATCAGCTTCGTTCCCTGGTTCACGCCGGTGACCTTCGCCCGGGCGACCGCATTCCCGCCAGCCGCGAACTAGCGCAAATTCTGGGTGTTCATCGAACCACGGTAGCCAACGCCTACGCCGAACTCGAATCCGAAGGCCTGATCCAGGGCCATGTCGGTCGGGGCACTTTCATCCGCAACAACGGCAACGGGTTGAAAATCACTCCGCCCGCTCCACCGGCTCTCCATGGTCACTCCGACGGCCTGCGCTGGGAACTGCTCTTTGCCGACGAACGCAGTGAAGAGATCCTCACTCGTCTGACGGCGTCCGTGCCCCTCAATACCCTGTCGTTCGTGATGGCTCGCCCCGCGGAGGAGTTCTTCCCCGTGGAGGAGTTGCTGTCCTGCTCGCAGGCCGCCCTTCGCCGTGAAGGGCAGGACATTCTGAACCTCGGCGCCTCCGACGGCTATGCCCCGTTAAAAGAAGCCCTGATCGAAATGCTCCGTCAGGAAGGCTTCTCCGTGAAGGATGATTCTTTTCTTGTCACCAACGGCTGCCAGCAAGCGCTCGATCTGATCGCTAAGGCCTTCGTCCGCTCCGGCGACACCGTGGTCCTCGAAAATCCCACGTACCCCGGCGCCTCCGCCGTGTTCAACGGCGTCCACGCCCGCTGCCTCGGCGTCCCGGTCCGCACCAAAGCCGAACCCGGCAGCCCTCTCGGCATCGATCTCGAAGCACTCGAATCCACGCTCGCCGCGAATCGCGTGAAGCTCATTGTCCTGACCCCGGACTTCCACAACCCTACGGGCACCTCCATGCCGGTCGCGTCGCGTCGCCGCGTCCTCGAACTCGCCGGCCGCTACCAGATTCCCGTGGTCGAAGACCATATCTACGCCCGCTTGCACGCGCGCGAAGAACGCTTGCCGTCCCTCAAGCAACTCGATCGCTCGAACCTGGTCATCCATATCGACAGCTTTGCGAAGGTCGCTTTCCCTGGCCTCCGGGTAGGCTGGATCATCGCGGCGCCGGCGGCCATCGAACGTCTGCGCCTCGTCAAACAAATGACCGATCTACACACCGACCAGCTCGCGCAAGCGACCCTGGCCGAATTCCTCAAGCGCGGGTTGTTCCAGAGACACCTCGCGTGCATGCGCAAAATCTACACCGACCGCCTGAACGCCTTAGATGAAGCTCTGCGCAAATTCATGCCCGAAGGAGTGCGCTGGACGCGCCCCGAAGGCGGCATGTGTCTCTGGCTCGAACTTCCTCCGGGCTTCGACGCCAGCGAACTCATGATGCACGCCCGGGAACGTGGCGTGCTGTTCGCCCCCGGCCGCTATTTCTATGTGCAATCGCCAATGCCAAACACGATGCGCCTCGGCTTCGCCAATCTGAACGAAAAACAGATCACCCGGGGTGTAGCCACACTTTCCGAATTGCTGCGCATAGAAATGCGCAAACGCCAGCGAGGTGCACGTCGCGCCGAACGCGCCCACGTCGCCCTGGTCTGAACGGTTTTCGAGCGCCGTGCCTCGGAGGCCGGCATCTTGAACTTTGTAGGGACGGCCTTCTCCGGTGCTGGGCTTCGAAGGGAGGCGGTTCGCAAGGTACGGTAGCGGCGGGTCTTTCGACCCGGGCTTTTCGAGAAGGAAGAATCAAAAGACGCCATGCCCAACATCCTCAAACTCGACCCCAAACCCACCAACCACTGCTTCGGCTGCGGTGCGTCGAATCCTGCGGGAATGAAACTCTGCTTCGAACTCGATCTCGACGCCGGCCGTTCCTACGGCTCCTTCACCCTCGGCACGAACTACGCCGGCGGAGGCGGCTTCGCGCACGGCGGCATCATCGCCGTCGTCCTCGACGAAGCCATGGGCAAACTTTCGCGTCGCGCCGAGGAAAAAGCCGTCACTGCCGAAATGCACATCGAATACAAGAAGCCCGTACCCATTGGCAAAACGATCGTGGTCGAAGGCTGGCAAGAAGAAGAGAAGGGAAGAAACCGCTTTCGTGTCGCGGAAATCCGCGATCAGCAAGGCAAGCTGCTCGCGCGTGGAACAGGACGGTTCGTCGTTGTCGAGCCGTCGCACTTCGCCGAAGCGAGCCAACGGAATTCTTGAATTTTGATTTTGAGAGGAGAACGGAAATGGCAACAAAGAAACCCAATGCAAATGCTCATAACAACGGAGCCAAAGGTTCTAGCGAATGGCGCGTGAAAGTCGGCCTCGCCGAAATGCTCAAAGGCGGCGTCATCATGGACGTCACCACCGCCGAGCAAGCCCGCATCGCCGAAAAAGCCGGCGCCTGCGCGGTCATGGCCCTCGAGCGAGTTCCCTCGGACATTCGCAAAGAAGGCGGTGTCGCGCGCATGGCCTCCATCAAGGTCATTCGTGAGATCATGAAGACCGTCACGATCCCGGTGATGGCCAAAGTCCGCATCGGCCACTTCAGCGAAGCCGAAGTCCTGCAAGCCCTGGAAGTCGACTTCATCGACGAAAGCGAAGTCCTCACTCCAGCCGACGAAGAAAACCACGTCTGGAAGCACGACTTCCGCGTCCCCTTCGTTTGCGGCGCGCGCAATCTCGGCGAAGCTCTGCGCCGAATCGCCGAAGGCGCAGCCATGATCCGCACCAAGGGCGAGGCTGGCTCCGGCAATGTCGTCGAAGCCGTCCGCCACATGCGCACCATCGTCAGCGAAATGAAAGGCCTCACGACTCTTCGCGATGACGAACTCATGCGCAAAGCCAAGGAATATGGCGCCCCGCTCGACTTGATCCGCGAAGTAGCCCGCCTCGGCCAGCTTCCGGTCCCCAATTTCTCCGCGGGCGGCATTGCCACTCCCGCCGACGCCGCCCTGGTTCGCAAACTGGGCGCGGAAGCCGTCTTCGTCGGCTCCGGCATCTTCAAGAGCAGCGACCCGGAAGCCCGCGCAAAAGCCATCGTGAAAGCCACCACGCACTTCGAAGATCCGAAAGCGGTCCTCGAGGCCCACGAAGAACTAGGCGAAGCCATGCCCGGCATCGACGTCCGCATCCTCGAAGACAAAGACCTGCTCTCGACCCGCGGCTGGTGAACGGTTTCGATGCGGGCTTGCCTTGGTCGTTTGTGGCGGGCGCCTTCGCCTTGCCCCGAGCTTCGAAGGGGAACAGTCCGCAACCGCAGCGCCGGCTTTCCGGCGAGCGCCGAAGGAGCAATACCTCAAACGGTGTCATCATGAAAATCGGAATCCTGGCCATCCAAGGAGATTTCCAAGCTCACGCCGCCATGCTTCACCAACTCGGTAGAGACACCGTCGAAGTCCGCACCGTCGCCGATCTCGCAAACTGCGACGGCCTGATTCTGCCCGGCGGCGAAAGCACTACACAACTCCAGTTTCTCCAGGAAGAAGGCCTTTACGACGCCATCCGGAAATTTGCCGGGAAGGGGGGCGCCGTGTTCGGCACCTGCGCCGGTGCGATTCTGCTGTCGACCCACGTCAAGAATCCACCGCAAGACTCTCTCAAGCTCCTCGACGTGACCGTCCTCCGCAATGGCTACGGCCGCCAGATCGCCAGCGACGTCTTCTTCGGTCCCACCACGCTCAAGACGGATCCTTTGGAAATGGTCTTCATCCGCGGCCCTATCATCGAAAAGGTCGCTCCCGGAATCACAGTTCTTGCCAAATACGATGGCAAACCGACACTGGTGCAAAAGGACAAAGTCTTGGCCGCTACGTTCCATCCCGAACTCTCGAGCGACACCACGGTTCATGAACATTTCCTGAAGCTCGTCGCAAACGGCTCGTCTCAGAAAAAACCGGGTGCGCGACTTACAAGTGGAAGTTAATTAAGCCGCCCTGCGTTCCTCCCAATAATCTTCAAACTCGCCATTCAGATGGCAGCAGCGGAGAGCCAGGATTGCGTTGGCTCCTCGAACGGTCCAGAACATTCCTGACCTTTTGAGACGGAAAGCGACCACCGTCTTGCATCCGGCTTCAATGATGCCCGAACCAACAAATAGGTGTTGGCCGCGAAACTTGGGATATCGCATGCGCTCCGCATTTCGCTCAAAATAATCTGCCTCGGTGCGAATCTTCTCCGTTACTTCGGAGTTATCGGATTCGATCGAGCGGAGTGCAGCAACTAGCTTTTCGATTTTCCCCCGATCCAGCAGGCGCTTCTGGTGGATCTTCATCCAGGCTTTTTGTTTCCCTTCGTCATTCGGGTACAGCTTACGCGCGACCTCCCAAAGATGCTGGCGGGAGTGGTACAGATCAACAATCTGAATGGCCTCGGAAAAATGCAGGGCCACAAGATTCCAAATCCATTCGGCGCCATCACCGATCACCACCTTCTTGAGTGCACGGCTCCAGCCGCGTCCGTAGGCTTCCGTATAGATTCGCCGGCCAAACTCTTGCGCACTCTCGATGGCTCCGGTATACGTGGTGGAATCGGGATCGCGGATGGGATAGCCTTCCTGATCCCACGTCGTCTGGGTAAAGACGCATCCCAGTTTGACTTCCCGAGTATGGGCCGGCTGGCCTTCCGTCTTGCCCTGCCGGCCGACGGTCTCTTTCTTCACCACCGGAACTCCCGTCCCATCCATCTGTACGTACAGAACGCGGATCGGCTCGCCGGCAACGACGGGCAGTTCCAACTGCAGGGCTTTCTGAATCTCCGCTTGTTCGCGCTGAGCGATATCGGCTCCGATGGCCTCCGCCGTACGCTCCACGGATTTGGTGGTCACTTCCAGGCCGGCCAGAACCTTCATCTGTTCGCGGCCGTGATCGAAGGGTGCCTCCTGGCCCACCATCGCCTGCATGCGGCGTACCCCGGGAGAGAATTCCGTATTCTCGATATCCAGTTCGCCATCCACGGGAAATTGGCCGACACCGCAGTGCGCACATAAATAGTAGGGACGTAAAACTTCCACCGGGCCCACGGCGGTCAGCACGGGCTTGCTGCGCTGCTCGCGGTAGTGGGCTTGTTGGCCGCAAGGGCAGGCCCGCGTGCGCCCTTCCTTACTCGGGGCTGGGAATTGCAGCAGTTGGCTCAACGCGGCGGCACCCGCCCGGTGTAGCGCCGAGCGCAGGGCCGTCTCGGTCGCTTCCAGATCGATGCGCCCCGTGTTGCGCCGATCCTGGAACACGACCCGCAAGAACTGTTCTACTTCGCGGGTGATTTCTTGCCGGATCGCTTCGACCGTTTTTTTTTCAGCTCCGTTGCTGCCTGCTCCTCGAGAGGCCGCAAACGGCAGATCTCCGCGTTGGTTCCCAGAAACTCACGCGTGAGCTGCTGGAATTTCCGGAACTCCTCCACTTCGCGCTCCGCTTTCTGGATCGCCGCCGGGGTGGGCAACGCTTCCGAGACGGTCTTCCCATCGACCTTATAAGTGAGCCGGAAATTGGGGCCGTGACCCGGCTGACCGGGTTGATGGCAGTGACACTCTGGCTTACCACAGCGACCCGAGGTGCCGGTAATACTGCCGGGGCGAAGATCGCCGAGCTCGGCGATGCGCTGAGCAAGCACTTCACGTCGCTGTTCCAAATCATCAAGAGATTGGGGCATAGGGTGGTCCTCCTGTTCCGAGCGTATATTATACGCAAGGACAAGGCCACTTGAAAAGCATATTAGCCCCTTCTCCCTTTAAAAGTCGCGCGCCCGAAAAAACCCCGCCGCTAACCTAATTCCCCCGCACCGCGCTACAATTTCCTTATGCCGTCTGGGCCTAAGTTCCGGGTGCTGTTCGTTTGCCTAGGCAACGCCTGCCGCAGTCCCATGGCCGAAGCCGTTGCCCGCAAACTTGCCCCCGACGTGATCGAACCCTTCAGCGCCGGTCTCTCGCCGCTCGGGCACCTCGCCGAACCAACCGAGGAAACGCTGCGAGCAAACGGATACTCCTACGCGCACATCGCTTCGAAGCCGCTCCGGCCCAACGCCATCGAAAACGCCGACCTCATCATCAATATGTCCGGAAAATCCCTCCGCGGCTTCTTTCCCGAAGGCCGTTCGACCGGCGGACCGCTGCCGAAGAAAGTTAAGACCTGGGAGGTCGAAGATCCCTATGGCGAACAGCCCGCCAAGTATCAGAAAATTCTGGAAGAGATCGAATCGAAGGTTCTGATGCTAGCCGCGCAACTGCGGGCTGCGCAGCGGGACGATTCCTGAACTCACCGGAGATTCTTTGCGCCGCGAAAAAACCAGCGTCTCGCAGGAAGACTACCTCAAAGCCATCTTGGAAATGTGTGAGGAAAATCAGGTTCCCATCAGCGCCCGGCTGGCTGAAGAGCTCGACGTCACTCCCCCCGCGGTCACCGCCGCCGTCAAGCGCATGGCTCGCGACGGCCACATCCGAGTTCAACGCGGCGGCCAGATCCTGCTAACCGACAAAGGTCGCAAAGTCGCCCGGCATCTCATGCTTCGCCATCAACTTGCTGAAATGCTCCTTACCGAAGTGATTGGCCTGCCCTGGTCGAAATCCCACGCCGAAGCCGAGCGCCTCGAACATGCCATCTCGCCGGAAGTAGAAGCTCTGCTGCTGAAGCGATTCGCATCTCACAAAACCTGTCCGCACGGCGTCCCACTCAGCGGCGGCGTGGCGCAACTCCGCAAACAAGGCGGCATTTTGCTCTCTGAGCTCAACACCGGCGATTCCGGCTCCGTTCTGTGTGTTTACGAAAAAGATGAAGGCTTCCTCGATTTCCTGGAAGGTTTGCACCTTTTGCCCGCCACGAAGGTCGAAGTTCTGAACCGCAGCTACGATGAAACCCTAACGTTGCGCGTGGCCAGCCAGACCATCCACCTCGGCAAGACCGCCACATCCCGCATCTGGGTCCGCCCCACTACAAACTGATCTAGCCCGGTCACCCTTGTTAGACCGGCCAGCGTCTCCCCGCCTAGCCCTTCTCCTCGAGCAAACTCTTCAACCGCCCATACCCCGCCCGGCTCACCGGCAATTTCACGCCGTTATTCAAAATCGCCACTTTGCTCTCTTTCCCGTAAGGCTCGATTCTCGCAACCCGCTCCAAATTCACGATATACGACCTGTGAATCCTCACAAATTTTCCTGGATCGAGCGCCAACTCGAGACCCGAAATGGTCTGCTGCTTCAAATGTTTCTTTCCCTCGCTCACGAGCGATACATAATCGTCCAACGCCTCGGCATACTCCAACTTGCTTACCGCGATCAGACTCACCTTCGTTCCATCCTTCACCACAAGCCTCTCCACATACTGCCCGGCCGGACGAGCCGCTGCCGCCAACTCCACTGCATCCACCCCTTTCCTTCCCTCGCGGCTCTTCGCCCGTTCCAGCGCCGCCTCAAATCGTTCGCGGCTGAAGGGCTTCAGCAAATAGTCCACCGCGTGTACGTCAAACGCTTTCATCGCATACTGGTCAAACGCGGTCACAAAAATAATCGCCACCGCGGTACGATCGATCAGCTCCAGCACGTCAAATCCCGTCAGCTTCGGCATCTGCACGTCCAGAAACAGCAGATCGGGTTTATGCTCGGCCGCCGCCTTCACCGCTTCCATTCCGTTCCCGCATTCCGCCACAACTAGAATCTCCGGATGCACGCCTAACATCTCCCGCAGCAGTTTCCTCGCCAGTTCCTCATCATCCACAATCAGTGCTTTCCACTTCTGCTTGGCCCCGTTCACTTTGCGATCTCCGTCTCTGCTGGAAACGACAGGCGCACGCGAAACACCTCATCCTCAGCGCTGGCATTAAGCTGTGCTTCCTTTCCGTAGCGCGCTTCGAGCCGCCTCTGCACGTTTTTCAACCCCACTCCATTCCTTCGTGAACTCCCTGCTTCCGGGTCCCACGAATTCTCCACCGTCAGTGACATCCGCGCGCCGTTTCGCACCGCAATCAATCGGATCCATCCACCCTCCGGCATCTGCGCAATCCCATGCACCACAGCATTTTCAAAAAGCGGTTGCAGGAGCAACGGAGGCAACAAGCATCCCTTGGCAGCCTCCTCAATTTCTTCCTTCACCGTCAGCCGGTCGCCGAACCGCATTTTCTCAATGGCGCAGTATTTCTGCAGCAATCCCACTTCCTCGCGCAGCGGAATCAACGCCTTTTCTCCCATTCCGAGCGTCAGACGCAAGAAATCCGCCAACGACACGCACATATCCCGCGCCCGAGCCGCATCGATGCTCGTCAATGCACTGATCGAATTCAAGCTGTTGTAGAGGAAATGAGGATTGATCTGCGCTTTCAGAGCGGTAAGCTCCGCTTCCCGCGCCCGCATGCTCGATTCAGCCGCTCGCTCCTGGGCCTCCTGGCTGGCTTTATGCGCAATCAACCCATACTGCACCGCGACGCCCAGCAGGTAGTAAAACTCTCCGGCGGCGTACAACATGTCCTTTTTCTTGGTGTACTCGTCGTAGGTACCCTTCCACCCGCCGACCGCGTCCATTTCTCCTGCAATATTTCCTCCGACCTTGATCCAGAAAAAGGTGAGGATCACCGCTGTCGTCACATGAATCAACAGCACGCGCCATGCCGGCGTTTTTCCGAGCGGCGCGGTCCGGCAAGAAAACGCGGCCGACCACACGCTGACCTGCGCCACTCCCGAAAGCGCTGCTCCGAGAAGGAACGCATGCTGTTCCGGCATTCCTCCGCCGGAGACGAGCATCGTTCCCAGTACGAAGGTGAAGGCTCCCCACCCGCACCAGAAAACGATGTGTTGATATCTGTCGATGCGGATCAGCTTCATCGTTCGATCAATTCTTTACTGAAATTCCGCCAAAGATTGCCCGCCCGCGAAGCACCAGCCGTTTTTTCGGTGGCGCGCCAGGAACGTCCGGCAGCGGGGGGCGCGTCTCATCGCTGTATCCGCCGAAAATGTTTTGCCCTTCCCACACAATGGCCCAGCGGTCGGGAACGACCAGTTCGATTCCACCGAACATGGCATCGAGGAAAATGACGGCTTCCTCGGCTTCGATGTCCGCCGAACGAAAGTCCATCTCCACCCCGCCGAACATGGCCGTGATGGAACCGCTCGTAAGATTGCTGGTGTGTATCCGCCGCTCTACTCCACCAAACAACGCAATGGCCTGAACCGTCTTTTCGCCGGCGTTCATCTCGGGCATCAGCCTCGGCACATCAAATCGTCCCCAGATCATGGCAATTCCCGCGAAGATGATGATCACCGGCCACAAAGTAGCCCACGTGAACATCCTGTAGCCCAGGTGTTCCGCCATAAAAAAGGCGCCCACCAGAATTAGCAAGAGCCCCCCAATACGCTTGCCTTCGTTCACGAATTTTGCGATTCCCACAGCGATGAGCATCAGCGGCCAATACTTCCAAATGGCATTGCCATTGATTACGCCCAGTTGATCCAGCAAGAAGAGCGTCCCGAGCGCGATCAGGACCGCCCCCGGGAGCCAGCCGGGCAGACCCCTCGAGTGGCATCTGGAGTCCGTCATTTCCCGTGCATCTTTTGCTTCGCTCACTCCGCTGTCCTCGATCCTCCGTCGCTTATCTCCAGAGGTGCCGCGCCACTACGCTGATCGTCGGCAACCAATTCACAAGAAAACCAACGTGTGCCGATACGTGCGACAGAACATAATCCATGCCGAAATGCATTTCCACAAGGGTGATTCCAATCCCTGCCGCCCATCCGACACCCAGTAGCCTTTGGTTCTGTCTCTCGGGCCGATTCACTTTCGTTCCCATGGCCGCCTCCAGGAGGCCTTCTTGGCCGCCCACCATCAGCCTAGAGCTACGGCCCATGGCCCTGCACATGCCAATCGGCGAACACCCAGCGCCAATCGGTGAACGCCGCACCCCTGCCGGTTAGAATCTCTCTCGAGCATATTGCCGGCTTTGCCGGCTTCCGTTGACTTGAAATTGTCAATAAACCCGTCTATTGTTACCTCCCAACAAAACCTTCGCCGCCCGGGTCTTCGGTTCTTGGCGGCCCTAACTCTTGAGAGGTGCACATGGCTTCGAACGCGCCCGCCGTGCCGCGCAGCAGCGCTCCTAGACACCACTGGTTCCTGTACGTCCTGTTCGCTTTTCTCGGAGCGCTGGTAACCTTCGCTGGTGCGCGCGCACAGCAAAAGGCCTCCGACGACGACACTTTCCGCAAATTGATCGATGACTACTGCGTGGCGTGGAGTACCGGCAATCCCGACAACGCCGCCAAGTTTTACGTCAAGGGCGATACGCTGGTTTTCTACGATGTGGCTCCGTTTTCTTACGCCGGCTGGAAAGAATACGACGCCGGCGTCCGCAAGAACTTCCTCGACAACATGACATCGGTCTCGCTTACCGCTGGCAAGGAACTGAAAGTCACTCGTCACGGCACGATTGCCTGGACCACAGTCCCCATGCACCTGACCGCCAAGATGAAAGACGGCCACACCATCGACACCCCTATCCGTTACACCGGCATTTGGGAAAAACACGGCAAAACTTGGCAACTCGTCCACGAACACCTCTCCGCGCCTTTCGGCGGTTAGCGGCGGGTCGTTCGACCCGTCGTTCTTCTCGTTGTGCCTATCGCTGCCCGGGCCCGCTGGCCCTGCACCGGAACCCTGGTTTCGCATGTGGCTCTTGGGTTTTCCTCTTCCTGACTCGCTCCACAACCGAAGAATGGCTGGTCCGCCTGGACGCAAAAACTGATAACTTATACGTGATAACTTTTCACTTCTCGTGTGGAACCTCTTCCAATTCCATTGGCTCGCCTCCCGCGGCTACCGCCTTCGGCCTTGGAAAAGCCCCTACATCCAGTGGCGTTTCGAAACGTTCCTCGGCAAAGAGGGCGCCAATCTCGATGCCCGCAAATTCCTCTCGCTCTCCTGGAAGTATCGCCGCAATCTAAAATCCTTCGCCGCCTGGGCCGCCACGCGGCGCCGCGCCCAACACTCCTCCTCGAAATCCTTGTAGTGGATTGCCTTCTGCCTGTCCTGCGGCACAAAGGGAGGCGGTCCGCCCATACAAACACAAAAACGCTATCCTTCTGAGGGGCCTTTCGCCGGAGGAACCGGCTTTATCCTGTTCACCACCGCGCCAGGCGTATAATCGCCGTGAGGCTGCACCGCGATGTCCAACACGCTAGAAATTCTCGGGTCCACGCCCACCCTCCACGAAGCCCTCTGGTGGGAACCCGAACCCAACCACCGCGTGCACTGCTACCTCTGTCCCCGCCACTGTCACATCGGCCATGGCCAATCCGGTTTCTGCTACATCCGAGCCAATCAAAACGGCAAACTCTACAGCCTCGGTTACGCCTCTCCCGCCGCTCTGCAAGTGGACCCGATCGAGAAGAAACCCCTCAACCATTTCCTTCCCGGCACGCGCATCTTCAGCATGGGCACCGCGGGCTGCAACATGGGTTGCTTCTTCTGCCAGAACTGGGACATTTCCAAATCGCACCACGACCAGGTCCGCTCGAAGCACGTTGCCCCCGAAGATGTTCCTCTTCTCGCGAAAGAGCACGGCTGCGCTTCCATTGCCTTCACATACAACGAACCCACCATCTGGGGCGAATACGTCATCGATATCTGCAAAGCCGCCAGGCCGGCGGGGCTCAAAACCGTCATGGTCACCAACGGCTACATCACCCGCGAAGCCTTTCACGACATCTACGACCACATCGATGCTGCCAACGTCGACCTCAAAGCTTTTACGGAAAATTTCTACGGCAAAATCACGCTGACGCATCTCGCGCCGGTTCTCGAAACTCTGAAATGGCTCAAGCAAGAAACCAACGTCTGGTTTGAAATAACGAATCTCGTGATTCCCACCCTCAACGACGACGCCGCCGAAACCCGCAAACTAGCCGAGTGGATTATCGCCAATCTGGGCCCGGACGTCCCCCTGCACTTCACCGCCTTTCATCCCGATTTCAAACTCCGGGACAAACCCCCGACGCCGCCCGAAACATTGCATCGCGCCCGCCAAATTGCTCGGGATGCCGGCCTCCATTACGTCTACGAGGGCAATATCTACTCCGACGCCGCCAACACCCACTGCCCCGACTGCAACAAACTCCTGATCCGCCGCGCCTGGCACACCGTCCAAGAAAACCGAATCGTATCCGGCGTCTGCCCAACCTGCCACACCGCAATCCCGGGCCACTGGTAGATGCTCGACGCAAAGTGAAGCGCCCGCCTCTTGTTTCGACTCTCATTTCTCGTAAATCATCTGGTCCACGAAAGGTCTATCGCCCATGCCCGATCCCCAAACCATCTCGTGCGATCCTCCGCGTACCTCTCGCTTCCGCTGGCTAAACTGGTCCGGCCTGTTCCTCGCCTTCCTGCAAAGCGTCTGCAGCGCGTTCGTTGCCCTTCACGGCATCCGCCTACTCGTCGGTATCGGCGCCGTTGTCCTGGCCTCCTCCGCATTCCATTTCGCCGAACGCCTTCATGTAAACGCCATTCGCGTCCCCATGATGCTGCTGGCTTTTCTCGGAGCGCTCCTGAATCTCGCCGCACTCTGGCAAGTGCGCAGGCTCCGCCGGCGTTCCGCTTCCGCGTGGCGTCAGCAGCCGCTCACCCCGAGCCAGAGTCGCTCCGAATCCCTCCAGCTCGTCCTTTCGCTCCTGACGTTATTTCTGCTCATGGCCGAATCCGCGGCCCACTACAAACTCTTACACACTCCGTGAGGTCCCGAAAAAGCCGAAATTCGAAAATAGAAACCTAGACGCTTCCCCCTCGCCCGATCACCACCTGCAGCCTCTCATGCAGCCTCACGCTGTAACCTAAAGGCAACTCATAGGTCCGGTCATCTGCGGTCAAAATCAAGATATTCCGCGTGGAATCAAGAATCGCCGCGCACACCTCACAGCTGTCGAGATGCCTCTCTAGCGCCGCCAATAACTCGCGATCGAGTTGCTTATCCAAATATCCGGAAATGTGTTCCCAAACGTGTTTGCATTGGAGGTTCATTCAAACCACCTTCGGAAAAACCCTCGTGTTGGCTTGCCCTGAGTTCCGAAGGGCTTGCCTTGATTACTATGAGGCACTTCGCTCTTCAGGTACGGCGCCAGCTGCTTCTGCAGCATCATCCGCGCCCGATGCAGCCGTACCTTTACCAGCGTAACGTTGATTCCCAGGGCCGCCGACGTCTCTTCCTGATTCAATTCCTCGATGTCGCGCAGCACGAACACTTCGCGGTATTTTTCCGGCAAGATCGCCACCGCATCCCGCAATTTCTCTCTCAGCTCTTTCCTCTCGAGCGCTTCGAGCGGAATTTCCCGCCAATCGGTGAGCACCGCCGGCGTAAATTGTCCCGAGTCTTCTTCGACTGGTTCATCGAGCGAATCCTCCGCCGTCGTCGTTGCCTTGCGCAGGCGCTTCCTCGCTTCGTTCATCGCAATCGTAACCAGCCAAGTGCTGAATTTCGCTTCCCCGCGAAAGCTCTTCAAGTTCCGAAAAGCGCTGATCATCGTTTCCTGGGCTCCGTCCTCGGC
Organism: Candidatus Acidiferrales bacterium; assembly: GCA_963783955.1. Taxonomy (GTDB): domain Bacteria; phylum Acidobacteriota; class Terriglobia; order Acidiferrales; family UBA7541; genus Acidiferrum. Next base: position 57,341 of record CAWAPN010000001.1, read on the forward strand.
CTCCCCTTCGTTCTTCAGAATCGCAAAAATCGTCACATAGACCAACCGCTCGTAAGGTCGGATCAGCTCATGAAAAAGTTCCGTCTCCCCCGCCAAAATCCGGGCGATGAGAGCCGTCTCGTTTGTCGCTGCCGCGGTCTTCATCCAGCTTTTACCGGTTCTGGCCTTTTCTGTAAGAGCTCTAAACCCAACAAAGGTAACAGGAAATGTGCTTGGTCTCATCGGCAGGCGGCCTTCTGCACAGGGCCCTGGCGGTACGCAATTTTCCTCCTCTTTTTCTTCCCACGGGTGTAACCTTGGCCTGCCATCCGAGTCACACGGGGGCAAGCGCTTTTCGGCCTCTGGGTTTGCGAGCCTTGACGGGCTCCGGGCTTTTCCGGAACTTCGCCTACCCTCCCGGCCTTGGCTCCATTCTGTTTTCTCAAGGTTGGCGGCGTCCGAATGGCGAAACTTCAAATTGGAGGGGAGAATTACCATGACTAAGACCACAAAGGCTCTCATCACGAGTGCAGCGGTTGCCGGCTTGCTCGCAGGAACCGGCATCGCTGTTCAGGCCTCGACCGTACTCACGAACGCGAAGGCATCTTTCTCGGCCACCACCCAGGACCAGAAGGATGATTCGAAGAAGGTCGAAAAGCATGCTTGTAAGGGCCAAAACTCCTGCAAGGGCAATGGCGGCTGCAAGAGCAGCGATAACGGCTGCAAAGGCAAGAACAGCTGCAAGGGCAAGGGCGGTTGCGCCACCGACGGCTCCAAGATGCCGAGCGACAAGCACTAAAACGAAGCCAACTCACAAGCAACGTCTCAGGTGGAGGGCGATATCCGAGCCCGCCCTCCGCCGAGTATCCCTGGGGCATAGGCGCTTTGACGCCGCTACGGGGTAGGTATCGGTCTGTGTGGTGCCGCCTGAGGACATGGTTTCTTTAAGGCAGCACAGAAAGGCTGTTGTCACTCCGAACGGAGTCCATGAAGTGAAGAATCTGCTTTCGTTTTGGTAACCGGAGCACCACATGCCCGCAAACCGCTTCAACAATTTCACTACCTACGGCGTTGGCATCGGCCTGCGCATCCCCCACTACGACCACATCCTCACCCGCAAACCCACCTGCGACTGGTTCGAAATTATCTCCGAAAATTTCATGGTGGATGGCGGCCGGCCCTTGCAGATTCTCGACCAGATTCTCGAACGCTACAAAGTTGTCCAGCACGGCGTCTCCATGTACTTCGGTTCTGCGGAAAAATTGAATCGCGAACACCTCCGCCGTCTGAAAACTCTCGTTCGCCGCACCAAGACTCCCTGGCTGTCCGACCATCTCTGCTGGGGCAGCGTCGACGGCCGCTACACCCACGATCTCCTCCCAATGCCCTATACATTCGAAGCCGCTCGTCTGACCGCCCAAAAAGTTCGCGAAGTCCGCGACTATCTCGAAGTGCCCGTGGTGGTCGAAAATGTCAGCAGCTACGCCGAATTTCACGTCTCCGAAATGACGGAATGGGAGTTTCTCAACGAAGTCGTAGAACGCGCCGATTGCGGAATCCTCCTCGACGTGAACAACATTTACGTCTCATCGCAAAATCACAGTTTCGATCCTGCCGTCTACGTGAACAGCGTGCCTACCGAACGGGTTGCTCAGATCCACATCGCCGGCCATTCCAAATACCGCAAATATATCCTGGACACCCATGATCATCCGGTGATCGACCCGGTCTGGAAACTCTACGACCGCGCCATTCAACGCGTCGGCCACACCGCTACGCTCCTTGAGTGGGACGATCGCATCCCTTCCTTCGAGGACGTCCATCACGAAGGACTCAAAGCCAACAAATATCTTGCCAGCGCCTCCTTGGCGGCTGCCGTATGAATCTCGCCACACTGCAAAACCTAGTCGCCCGCGCGGTCATGACCCCGCTCACGCCCTCCGACCGCATGCGCCGCAATGCTCCCGATGGCCGCTCGCTCGCCAACGTCGCAAAGAAAATTATCAAGCGTAACGACCGTCTTACCTCATTCGAGCGTCTCGAAATCTACAATCGCCAATACTGGTTCCGCGTCCTCGACGGATTCTCCGACGATTTCCCCGGTCTGCGAGCCGTACTGGGCGATCGCCGCTTCGACGCGCTCGCGAAACACTACTTGACCGATTGCCCGTCGCGGTCCTACACAATGCGTGATCTCGGTTCACGTCTGGAATCCTGGCTCCGCAAACACCCGGAATACGCGCCCGGGCGCCACCAGCTAGCTCTGGACATCGTCCGACTGGAATGGGCCGAAATCGAAACCTTCGACGGCGCCTCAGAACCTCCGGTCACGACCGCCGTCCTGGTCGGTGTCGATCCCAGAAAACTCCGCCTTCGCCTGCAGCCCTACATCCGCCTTCTCGATCTCCGGTATCCTGTCGACGACCTGCTGCTCGCCGTCAAACACGAAGCTCCTGCCGACATCGCCAGCAACGCCATGGAAGAGCGCCAAAAACGCAAAAAGGTTTCTGCCGTCGCACGCCTCAAAGCTGCTGCCGTTTATCTCGCGATTCATCGCCTCGAGAACACCGTCTACTTTCGCCGCCTCGCAAGGGAAGAGTTCACCATCCTGAAATCGCTCCATTCCGGCCGAACCCTCGAACGCGCCATCGTCGCCGCCTTCCAGGGCAGCAAAATTCCCGCGAGCGAGCGCCCCCGACAGGTAGCCGCCTGGTTCCAAAATTGGTCTTCCCTCGGCTGGTTTGTTGTGTAACCAACCGCGTTTTTCCGTGTCCCATGCATTGGCAGGTGTCTAGCTTGAGCTTGCGCTGACATTGCCGGTCGAGGTTATGGCGCCCGGAGGACGAGTTTTCGCTTGTCCTGAGCTTCGCGGCTCCGAATCTCGGGCCATTCGCCAACATAAATGCTTGGCATCGCCGGAATGCGTATAGACCGCGGGAGGGCACGGTTTTTAGCCGTGCCGTGAATGGCGTCGATTCCAACCGGCTTACGACAACCGAGGAATCGCTTTTCCATGGTCACTTTGTATTTCCTATTTTCGATCTTCTAAGCCGAGGAGCATTGAACCAGATGACATCGTTCACAAACGCCATCCGTAGCCTCTACGCTTGGGCCGTCCGCATCGCCAGCACCCTGCAATCCCCATTCCTTCTCTTCGTCCGCCTCTACTGGGGCCTGCAGCTCGCGCAAAACGGCTGGGGCAAACTTCATCATCTTGCGCGCGTAGCCGAATACTTCTCGAGCCTGGGCCTGCCAGCTCCGGGTTTCACCGCGACCTTTGTCGCCTCCGTGGAGTTCCTGGCTGGCATTCTTCTGGCCGTCGGCCTCTTCTCCCGCTTCGCCGGCCTGGTGCTCAGCATCGACATGCTCATGGCCTACATCATCGGCGACCGCGAAGCGCTGCTCGCCATCTTCTCGAACCCTGGCAAGTTCTACGCCGCCGATCCCTACACCTTTCTCTTTGCCGCACTACTAATCCTGATCTTCGGTCCTGGCCGCTACGCCCTCGACACCCTGCTCCTCGCGCGCTATCCCTATCGGTCCGACATAAAATGAAATTGTCCGCCCGGGCCCTGCTGTGGCGGGCAAGCGGAGTCTCCGAAAGACGGTCTTTTTGCGCCTCTCTGCCGCCTTTCCTTGCGTTCGTCGCCAGCCGCAAAACCCGGGTCGCACGACCCGGCAATTTGAATATGCTAAAATCCGGCTCTCATGGCCACGCACCGCCTCTACTACGACGATTCCTTTCTGCAAAACTTCACGGCCCGCATCCTCTCTTGCACCGCCGTAAACCCGGTGTCCACCGCATCCGGTACCATCCCGGCCTGGGAAGTGCTGCTGGACCAGACTGCCTTTTATCCTTCCTCCGGCGGCCAACCGAACGACCTTGGCCAACTTGGCGATTCGCGCATTCTCGACGTCCGCGATGACGGCGAGGAAATCGTGCACATCGTCGATCGCGAACTCGGTCTCGCCACGACGAGCGGCTGCGTCGATTGGGGACGCCGTTTCGATCACATGCAGCAGCACACCGGGCAGCACCTGCTTTCCGCCGTTTTCGAGGAGCGATTCGGCCTGCCGACCGTCTCGTTTCACCTTGGCACCGATGCGTGCACGATTGACCTTCGCGGGCCGGAGCCTTCGCCGGACGCGCTACAAGGCGCGCAAAGGGCTGCGAACGCGATTCTGTTTGAAGATCGTCCCGTGAATGTGCGTTACGGCACGGCCGATCAACTGGCTCAGCGTGGCGTCCGCAAGGAAGCCGACCGCAAAGGCATTCTGCGCGCCATCGAAATCGAGTCCGTGGACCTGCAACCCTGCGGCGGCACGCATGTGAAGAGCACCGGTCAGGTCGGCGTCGTGCTGGTCCGTCGTTGTAGAAAGATTCGCCAGGACTGGCGCGTCGAATTCGCCTGCGGCGGCCGCGCCGGGCAAATGGCCACCGCCGATTTTCATCTGCTGCGTGATATCGCGGACAAGCTCAAGTGCCCGCCGGACGAAGCGCTCGCCTCGATCGAGAGAGCTTCGGCGGAGCGCGAAGCGGCCTTCAAGAATCTTCGCGTGGCCCTCGAACAACTCGCCGAAGCCCGCGCCAAACTGATGATTGCCGCCACAACTCCGGCAAACAACGGCTTCCGTTGCGTTTCAGCGCTTCTGCAACAGGAAAGCTCCGAACTGCTCCTCCCGCTGGCAACCGAGCTTGCCAAGAATGAAAAAACCGTCGCCCTGCTCGTCCACGAGCCCACCGGACAACTGGTCTTCTCCCAATCGATGGCTGCCGCCGTGGATTTGGCCGCCGTTCTCAAGCAATTGCTCGCCAAAATTCCGGGTAAAGGCGGCGGAACACGCGATTTCGTGCGTGCAAAACTCGCGGATGTGTCGCAGTCGAACGCCGCATTGGCGTTGGCCGCGCAACTCGTGATCCCGGTCTGAAATCGGAGGAAAAGTGAACCTGTTTCGAAACGTTCTCATGACCTTGCTCGGCATTTGTATATCGGCTGGCGTATGCGGCGCGCAATTGGCTCCGCAAAAGCCGGCACAACCGGTGGAGAAGTGGACGGGCAAAACCATCCTGCTCATTGGCGCGCATGCCGACGACGATGCGCTCTCGCATGGCACGCTGGCGATGCTGCAGGCTCATGGAAACCAAGTCTACATCTTGACCCTGACCACCGGAAACGTCGGCACCCAGGATGCGAAACTCTCGCGGACACAATTGGCGGAAATCCGTCGCCAGGAAGAACTCGCGGCTCTCAAGGAACTCGGCATTCCCGCCGACCACTACATCAATCTCGGTTACGACGACGGCCTCCTCGAATTCGAAGACCGCAAAGCCATTGTGGAAAACCTCGTGCGTTGGATCCGCAAATTACGGCCCGACGTCCTATTCGCGTGGGATCCCGGAAAGGTTTATCAACGCTGGCACAAATCCGATCATCGCACCGCAGCCTATCTCGCGGCCGATGCAGCGCGCGCGGCCATGTGGCGCCTGCTCTTTGAAGGCCAGATCACCCAGGAAGGCCTGAAAGAATTCATGGTTCCCGAATACATGTTTTACAACGACACCGACTACCAGGACGAAAACATCTGGGTGGACATTAGCGAATTCGCTCAGCAGCGCGAAAACGCCGACTCCCGCTACATCAGCCAATACGGGCCCGGCTGGAAAGAGTACAACCCCAATCCCTCCGCAGCCGAAGTCCAGCAGATGAAAGCCTGGGCCCACGACACCATCCGCACCCGCGACGGCCACCCCGTCGAGGGCTTCCGTTACTACCGCGGCCTCCCCGACTCCATCGGCAAGTAGCGGCGCCTCTCGCCCTCGGCTTCCGAGCGTCAGGCCCGCACCTTAGTTAGGTTTTGCAGGACCGTTCCTTTTTCTAGAATTTGCCTGGTTGTGTCGTATGCACGACGGCAGAACGCGTCCTTGTCGGCGAAGTGAGGGATCTGCTTTTCTCGTTCCTCTCGGCACCCTCGGTGTTACGCAGGCTCAGGAATCGGCTCAATGCGCCCTAGCAAAAACGCATAACCCCCGATACCGAGAAGCAGAATCGCGGCGGCGGTGATAAACGCCGAAGCGAAGGAGTGCGTAGCCGCAACAATGTAACCGGTTATAATCGGCGCCGAAACGCCCGCGACCTGACTCGCGAAATTGGCGATGCTCGCGAGCGTTCCGACGCTGTCCCGCGGAGCAATGAGCGAGGGCACGGTCCAAGCCACCGGCGCGGCCGCGGCCAGCCCGCCAAGCGCCAGGCTGATCCAGCAGAGTGCGGTCACGGCATTCCGAGGGTGAGCCGCGCCAAAAATAGCCAGCCCGAAACCCGTGCCGATAATCAGCACGGATTGCCGAACTCCATTGGCATTCCAACCGCGCTCAATAAGCGCGTCCACGAGCCATCCACCGACGAAAAGATCCGTGAACGTAGCGAACATCCACGGAGCGCTGGTGTAAAACACGGAATGCAGCAGATCCATGTGATGGGCAATCGAAAGATAGCTGGGGAGCCAGTTCAGAAGCAGGTAGAAGCTGTAGTTGTAAGCACCCCAACCGAGCGCCAATCCATAGACTTTCGGCTGTCGCAGCAGATAGAGAAGCGACCACCCGCGGTTCGCCTGGGTGTGCTCGGCCGAATGATCCCCGGGCAGGGAACTGTCATCGCCGATGTAGTGGAATTCCTCGGGAGACAGCTGGCGGTCTTCCCTTGGGTTGCGGTAAATCACAAAAAACAGCAGAAAGTACAGCAAGCTGAGGAAGCCGGTCGAAGCAAAGGTAAATCGCCATCCAAAACGCAACAGCAGCAGCCCGAGGAAGGGAACTCCGATCGCGGAAGCAAACTTTGCCGCGGCATCGCTTATTGCCACCGCCAGGGTTCGTTCGCCCTTGGGGAACCATAAACCGACTGCTTTCGCATTGGCGGGAAACGTGGGTGACTCGGCAACGCCCAAAAGAAAGCGCGCCGCAAAGAACACGCCGAGGCCCGTAGAAATCGCCGCAGCGAACGAGGCAAAACTCCAGAGCAGCGTACTAACGCGGCCGACGTGGCGAATTCCGAAGCGGTCCAGAAGCAGTCCAGCCGGCAGTTGCATCAACGCGTAGGTCCAACTGAAAGCACTGGCCATGTAACCGAAAGCGATCAGCGAGATGCCAAACGAAGCGTGCAGCGCCTCCTGCGAAACGGAAACATTAATGCGATCGAAGTACGCGATAACCACGCCAAAAGCCAGCAAGAAAGCCACGCGCCACCGGCGTCGGGGCATTGCGGAGGGACTAGGATTTATTTTGGACAAGCGCACACCGTGGAGAGGACGTTGCGCGGAACGTGGAGGAAATGCGCATAATGGAGCATAGTGTCGCACGGACGGGAGTACTCGGCAATCCGGGCGATCGGTGAAAAAGAATGACCGTCGGACAAGGATTTCTGGATCGCACGCTTACCGAAGACGAACTTCGCGTACTGATTGCCGCTTCCGCAGCCGAGCTGAAAATCGACGGCAAGCGTGTTCTGATCATCATCCCGGATGGCACGCGCACGATGCCCCTGCCACAGTTGTTTCGGAATCTGCAGCATCACATCGGCGAGCGTGCTGCGGCTTGTGACTATCTTGTCGCTCTCGGCACGCATCCGCTGATGACCGAGGAACAACTCACCCGCCTGCTGGGACATCCGGTCGAAAACGGTCTCTGCGATGGCGCGCACATTTACAACCATCGCTGGGACATTCCGCATACCTTCACGGAGATTGCGACGATTCCATCGACCGAGGTCCAAGCGGTAACGAGCGGCCTGCTGTCGGAGCCCATCTCCGTCAAAATCAACCGCTTGATTTTTGACTACGATCAGGTTCTCATTTGCGGCCCCGTTTTTCCGCATGAGGTGGTGGGCTTTTCCGGCGGCAACAAATATCTGTTCCCTGGCATCAGCGGCCAGGACATGATCGATCACACGCACTGGCTGGGAGCGCTGCTCGGCAGTTACCGCATCATAGGTACGGGATCGACACCGGTCAGAGATCTAATCGATCGTGCCGCGGCAAAAATCAAAGTTCCCGTGGCCTGCATGGCGTTGGTCCTGACGAACCAAGGTGTCTCCGGCTTCTATTTCGGCAGCGCCCGCGAAGCTTGGAAATCGGCCGCCGCGCTTTCTGCCGAGAAGCACATTGAATGGGTGGAGCAGCCCTTTCGCCGCGTGCTGGCCGTGATGCCGGAGATGTATGCGGATATCTGGACGGCAGCGAAAGGAATGTACAAAGTCGAACCGGCCATGATGGACCAAGGCGAGGTCGTGATCTACGCGCCACACATCACCGAGTTCAGCTACACCCACAAAGCTCATATCGAACGGATCGGCTACCACTGCCGGGACTATTTTCTTAGACAATGGCAGCATTTTAGAGACCTGCCGCGGGGAGTGCTCGCCCATTCGACGCACCTCCGCGGAGAAGGGGCCTACGATGCCGGAACAGGTTTTGAACGCGACCGCATCCGGGTGACTCTCGCCACGGGAATTTCCGAACAGCGCTGCTTGCAAATGAATCTTGGCTATCTGGACCCGCAAAGCGTAAATCCGGATGCGTGGTCAGGCCACGAGGCGGAGGGAATCAAAGTGATTCCGCGTGCGGGAGAAACGCTCTATCGCCTCAAAAAGGCGCCGAGATCTGCCTGATCGGCTGAAACGCCGATCAACCTTGCGCCTGCGTCGCCTTTTTGGCTTCGGCGGAATCGTAGCTTTCGCCATAGATCGCCGGCACCTTGCCGCCCATGGCCCTCAAGTATGCGGAAAGCTGCCCGCGATGGTGAATCGTGTGATGCAAAGAGAAATGAACATAGGCAACCGCAGGCAACTGGAAGAACCCGCGGAAATCCACGATCTTTGCTAACTGCTCGCCGGACAACTGGGGAAATTGCGCAAAGTTTTTCGCGAAAGAATCGCCATACCACCGGCCGATCTCGCTAGGGGTCTTCACGTTTTCCGGCCGATGGATCGGGGAGAAATCAAACGCTCCGGCAATCAACCCGCCGTAGAAGCGATGCTCGGCGGCAACGATGTGCCAGGCAAGTTCCATGGCTGTCTTCGAATAGGGATCCGGCCGGTAATCGCCACGGGATTGCGGGATGGCCTCAATCACCGAGCGCGTACTGCGATGCTCGTTCTCTATTGTCGGCAGACTATACTGCAGCAAAAAAGTCGCATTCTCGGGACCAATCGGAATCATAGATGGCACCTCGATGACAAAGTCTACACCGCCAAGCGGATGCCGAACCACAAGCAAAAGACAAACGTCTACCGGTAGCTCACGCCGTTCCGGCCTGAGGCTGGCCACAAGCGATCCCGTAAGGATCCGATGATCGGGTTCTAGAAGAATCGCGTTCGCACACGCTCGGGAAGGTTGACGAGATCAACCAAGGTCAGAAAATCGATGGTCTTAAACTCCCGGTCGATTGCCGGTGGTCCACAGATACGTCCAGAAATCTCAAGATAAGCGCGAAACAGCCGAGGCGGCCGAGGAACCTCCACGGATTCGCCCGTGCCATGGCACTCGTGGCCGGGTTGCGGCGTGGTGCGCAGCGAAAGCGGCGCCAGGTGCTTCTTGCTCAAGGACTCGTACATGGTCTTGCCCAGGTTTTCGTTCTGAGACGAAATCGAGCTGCATCCAATCAGATAGCGCGAATCATGCCGCGTGGCATAAACCGCAATCCCTTTCCAGAGCGCGTGCAGCACCATGATATTCCGATAGTCGATGTGCACACAGGCTCGCCCAAGCTCCAGAACTTCCCGCTGAATCGAATCGTAGGCGGAAAAATCAAACAGTTGGTTCCCGTAATAGCCGAGATTTTTACGCGCCACAGCACCGGTCTGCAAACGATAGGTGCCGACCAGTTTGCCGGTCTCAAGGTCGCGAACCATCAAATGGTCGCAAAAGGAGTCAAAAGGATCGATATCGAGGCCTGAACGATCGGAGGTCGAAAGGCCTTCCCCGAGTTCCAGGTTAAAAACGCAATAGCGTAGACGCTGGCATTGCACCAGATCGTCCGGAGACTGCGCCAAACTTACTCGGAAGAGGGAAGTTTCGGTTAAGAGCGGATCGGCGGTTACCGTTCTCACAGTGGACCTCGGGCGATTCGAGTTTCGCTGGGACCAGGTTACGAGAGTATTTCATCTAGGTCATTTTCGTATTTCCGGCAGTTACTGATTCACAACAAAGTGTGACCCCTCTTCAATTTTACTGAGAAGGCCAAGGAAAAGGAAAGCATCGATCCGGGGTGTTACAAAGAGGCAACAACCGGCCTCGCGCGGGCGGTCGAAGCCCGGACAATGAGCTCCGGCTTCACGACGATTTCTTTGGGATATTCCGCTCGGCGCGGGAAATTTACGCGCGAAAGCAGCGTTTCTGCCGCGATCACACCCATTTGGCGGAGCGGTTGCCGGACCGTAGTCAGGCCAGGATTCTGATAAGCCGCACTCTGGATATCGTCAAAGCCGACAACCGACACGTCCTCCGGAACGCTCTTGCCGGATTCGCGGAGGGCCCGAATCGCGCCAATGGCGGAAATATCATTGAAAGCAAACAAAGCGGTAAACGGAACGCCGCGCGCAAGCAACCTCCGCGTGATGCCGTAGCCAAGCTCCGGAGAAGGAGAGTCACCATCGAGCTGAATCGTTAATTCCGCTCGTACGGCGATGCCGAGTTGTGCAGCGACACTCTCGACTGCGCGCCATCGAATCTCCGTGTCGGAGCTGAAATCCTGCCCCTTGATCATGGCGATGCGGCTGTGTCCCGACTTCTGCAGGTGCTCGAGGGCAAGATGCGCCGCAAGAGTGTGGTCCAGCACAATGTTGGTTACGCCGGCAACTTCGTGATGCCCGGAAATGGCCACCGCGGGAATTAAGGTCGGCGCCGTCAGGGCGGTGTCGACGGCGATCAGCCCCTCGACGGCCCGCTGCCGCAGCAGCGAAGGATATTCCTCGATGAGGTCCGCGCGGTGGCGGTGACTGACGACAAAATAGAAATAGCCCTCCTGCAGCAAATGATCCTCAATCCCGGAGAGCACAAGCGCGGCATATCCTTCGCTCACCTCCGGTACAAGCACACCGATTGTGAAGCTGCGCTTCTGTCGTAAGGACCGCGCCATCAGGTTCGGACGATAATTCAGCGCTCGGGCCGCAGCGCGCACGCGGTCCTGGGTTGCAGCCGGGATGGATTTTGCCCCGGGAGAACGGTTGATGACTAACGAAACCGTAGCGGAAGACAGTCCGAGGTGCGCGGCCAACTCCTTCAAACTGGTAGAAGGGGTGCCTCGAGGGCGTCCGTCGGCGTCGGAATTTCCTTTTGCCCTTACCATCGCGTGTCTTGTGGCGTAGTCTGGCACAGCGTCGGGCGAGGGAGCAAGGCACGCAATTGCGGTGATTCCGGCGAGACGCTCGTCTGTGCTCGGGCACTCGTGCGCGAGCCTACGGCGCCATGGTTCGGTATTGGAGGCCTACCCGGAACTGTGATAGATTGTAGCCAGTAAATCGATTTATCTGTGATCCAGGTCGGCTGAATAGGGAGCGTGGAGCGAGGCCTTCTGCTTCACGGCAACAGATTCTGGCATGGAATCCGGAAAAGCGCGACGCCCAACTGTGCCGCGTGCGGTCGAAAACCGAGAGGAGCTCACCCACTTGCTGCCTCACTATCTGCGGCCACTGGCCGTTTTGTCCGCCTTCCTGTTCCTTGGCTTGCCGAACGCCCATCCCCGGCAAGCGCCTGCTTCGGCCGCGTTCCGCGGTCTCCCGGTCCGTTCGCATCTCGCCGACCCTGCCATCGAAGCAAAGGTGGAAGCGCTCCTCAAGCAAATGACCTTGGAAGAGAAGGTCGGCCAGTTAGTGCAATACTCGGTCGGCACGCCGACGGGGCCGGGCACGGGCCGCGGCGATTATCAGGACATGATCGCCAAAGGCCAGGTCGGTTCTCTGTTTAATCTTGCCGACGCGCGCGAGAACAACCACTACCAGCGCATCGCCGTCGAAAAATCGCGGCTGCACATTCCTCTGTTGAATGGCTTGGACGTGATCCATGGTTACAGAACAGAGTTCCCGGTTCCGCTGGGTATGGCGTCCACTTGGGATCCACAGATCGTGGAAAGAGCGGCCAGGCTCACGGCCGAGGAAGCTTCCGCCTCGGGCCTGAGATGGACATTTTCGCCAATGGTCGACATTGCGCGCGATCCGCGATGGGGCCGCATGATTGAAGGAGCCGGCGAGGATCCCTATCTCGGGAGTTTGATGGCGCGGGCATATGTGCGCGGCTATCAAGGCACGAACCTGAGTGCGCCGGACAGCATCGCGGCCTGCGCAAAACATTATGTCGGTTACGGCGCTGCCGAAGGCGGCCGCGACTATAACACCACGGAAATCTCCGAACACACCTTGCGTGAAGTCTATCTCCCCCCGTTTTACGCTGCGCTCGATGAGGGTGGCGTTACCCTCATGAGCGCGTTCAATGCGCTCAACGGAGTTCCAGCCACGGCAAACGCGTTTACGTTGACGCAAATCCTCAGAAATGAATGGAAATTCCCGGGACTGGCAGTCAGCGACTGGGATGCAGTCGGGGAATTGATCGCCCACGGCATCGCCAATGACGGGGAAACGGCGGCGGCGAAAGCCTTTGCTGCTGGTATTGATATGGACATGGAAAGCAATCTCTATCACGAACATCTCGTGGATCTGGTAAAAGCGGGAAAGATTTCAGAGGCAAAAATCGATGAAGCGGTCCGCCACGTGCTTCGTGTGAAGTTCGCGCTGGGCCTTTTCGACCGCCCCTATACGGATGAGTCGCGCGAGAATCACGGGCCGCTTCCTAAAGAAAGCTTGGATCTGGCACGTGCGGTCGCAGAGAGGTCCTTTGTATTGCTGCGAAACGAGCCGCTAGGCTCACGACCTGTCTTGCCCCTGAACGGTGACGTGAATACCGTAGCGCTGATTGGCCCCCTCGCCGACGACCCCGGCGAAATGCTCGGATCGTGGGGCGCGCACAGCCAAGCCAAAGATGTTGTCACGCTGCGGAGTGCGCTGACCGAGCGACTAGGCCCGGGCCGCGTGAAATATTGGAAAGGCGGCGAAATCCGAACGGCCACCGATGAGCAAATCAATGGCGCGATAGAAGCAGCCCGTTCTGCGGATGTCGTCATTCTTGCTCTGGGCGAGGATGCCAACGAAATGACCGGAGAAGCCGGCTCGCGCGCTCATCTGGACCTGCCAGGCCGCCAGGAAGAGCTGTTGGAGAAGGTCACCGCGACGGGGAAGCCTGCTGTCTTGATTCTATTTAGCGGAAGGCCCCTGACGCTCCACTGGGCGTTCGCCCACGTTCCCGCGGTCATTGAAGCGTGGTTCCCCGGGGTCCAGGCGGGCCCTGCGTTGACGGAAACTTTGTACGGCGACTCTGTGCCGAGTGGCAAACTGGTGGTGAGTTGGCCGCACTCGATTGGTCAGATAACCGATTACTACGACGCATTGAACACCGGCCGTCCAGCTGGCAGTACAGATTTGACGCGACCGCCGAAAGAAGGAACGGAAAAATATGTTTCTCGATATGTCGATGAACCTAACGCCCCGGAATTTCCGTTCGGCTACGGCCTCTCCTACACCGAATTTCGATACTCCGCGCCGGAACTCAGCACCGCGAAGTTGAGTGCCAGACAGATGACGCGAGATCTCGAAAGCCGGCCGGCGGACAGGAAACCCGTCCTGACCGTGAACGTGAATGTAACGAACTCAGGCAAAGTCGCAGGCGAAGAAGTGGTCCAGCTTTACGTTGGCTTGCGGGGCACAAGCGTCGAAGAACCGGTCCGGGCACTGAAAGCGTTCGAACGTGTCGCGCTCGCCCCTGGCGAAACCAAACCAGTCCGTTTCCCGCTCGGCCCCGAGGCATTTGCACTTTGGGATATCCACAACGAGCACAAAGTCGAAGCCAGCCTGGCGCGAATTTGGGTCAGCCCGGATTCAGCGCACGGCCAGCCGGTCGACCTGGTAATCACCGACTGACGCAGTCCCGGACCGCCCGGCTCCTGGTCAACGCGCAAACGCTCACTGGAACGCATACCCTCCTTTCAGCTCACAGCGGTAGTTTTTCGACTGGCTCTTCTGCGCTTGAACCTCGCAACTTGCCCAGCTAAGTACAGGAAAAGGTCCCAAGGGAAAGACAATTAGGATGCCGTTGAGATCGGCTTCTACGCTCGGACCTTCCGCGGTCGAGGGCAACGTGAAATTCATGGCACGCCCGAAAATGACCGGGTAGGTCTGCTGCACAATATTATGCATCTGAGAGCGAAACACCTCGGCTTGGAACAAGAACGTTGTTGTGTCCGACCAATCACGGACGGCCACGTCGATGGTTCGTCCGCCGCGGGAAAAGCCGTCGAAGTCAATGCGCGTGAATGCGCAAGGGCCGGCAATGCACGTCACTCGAGCATCTCGAAACACATTTCCTTGGCCGGCATCGAGAGATGCCGAGCCAACCTGCGCCTTCCATTTTCCATCGCGTGAACAGGGAGGGTGATTGTCGCAGGGAACATTTGCCGTATTGACTACTTGAAACGTTTTCACCGCGCTCCCGATATTTTCCGTGGTCATCCTTTCTATGGAATAGCGCACCAAAATATTCGTGACCTTTGCTTCGTTTTGGTTCAGCTTTGCTTCCACCTCGCCGTGGAGGGGCTTCATCTTCACGACCAGGAGTTTATTCGTCAGCGTTTCCGTCAGATCGAGCGGCTCGAAATCGGGATGGCGGAAGGCCAGCCGAATCGTCTGTCCCGTCCTCACGCCGGGGCGCAGCGAAAGGCCAAAGCCACCCGAAAAACCCGAATCCACAGGGCGCGGTGCCGATCCATCGAGTGCGCTCACCACCACATTGGCAATAGGCGATTGCTTTAGCGTATCCGTATCGAGCTTAATGACCGCGCCGGTCACAACAAGCGGCTGGCGGTGCCGCCGGTACAGATGGATTCCAAAACTCACGGCAGCCAGAATTCCACCGAGACCCACGAGCGCAAGAACCCATATCACGATTTTGCCGTTGCCAATCATCGCAATCTCCGAACGCACACTGCTTGGAAATGATTCTAGCTAAGGCACACGCGTCCCGTATATCTTGTCACGAGCCGTAAGGATGCGATATAAGGTAGTGCAAGGCGCGTTTGAGGTAGGAATGTCTCTCGGGTCAGGAGCGGCCATAGCCAGTTGAGAAGCGCCGGAGATAAGAGCCTGGATCTTGTGTCGCGGCGGTCGTGGCTGAAGCGAATTGCCCGCGCCGGACTGGCTTTGCCTACGTTAAACGTGAGCTCCCTGCTCGAAAGAAAAGACCCGGATCAACAGGCCTCGTCCTCCCCGCCGGTACCGAACGCCTCTCCCTTCTCGAAACAAGACGAAGCCCTGCTTGACCAGATTGAAGAGGCCAGCTTCAAGTTCTTCTGGGATCAGGCACATCCGGAAACGGGCATTGTGCTCGATCGCTGCAACGCCCGCAACCCGGTCACAAGCGAACTCGGAAGTATTGCGGCGACCGGTTTCGGGCTGACCGCCCTGTGCATAGGAGAGAAGCGTGGCTATATCCACCGCGCGAATGCAGAGGTTCGAGCGATCAATACTTTGCGTTTCCTGTGGAAAAAACTGCCCAACCATCGCGGCTTTTTCTATCACTTCGGTAACATCAATACCGGTGAACGGCTTTGGGATTCCGAGGCCTCTTCGGTCGACACCGCCATCCTGCTCTGTGGCGTACTCACCTGCAGACAGCATTTCGCAGACGCGGAGATCAAGGAATTGGCCCTCGAGATTTTCAATCGCGTTGATTGGAATTGGCTGTCCGAAGATACGCCCATCCTTCCTCACGGATGGACCCCGGAAGGGGGGTTTCTGCAGTATCGCTGGGGCGACTATAGCGAAATGATGATGATGTACCTTCTCGGTCTCGGGTCATCGACCCATCCGTTGCCTGCGGAAGCATGGAATGCCTGGAAACGAACTTTGTTCGAGTACGACGGGATTCGCTATATCGGAACTTTCGCCCCGCTCTTCATCCACCAATATTCTCAAGCCTGGTTCGATTTTCGCGGCAAGCGGGATCGTTATGCGAACTATTTCCAGAATTCCATTCTTGCCACAGAGGCTCATCGACTTTTCTGTCTGGACCTTGCAACGCAATTTCCTACCTACAGCGATGATCTGTGGGGCATCACGGCTTCGGATTCGGAAAACGGTTATGTAGCGTGGGGTGGACCACCCGAGACCGGGCCAATTGACGGAACCGTGGTCCCTTGCGCTACTGGCGGATCATTGGCGTTTTTGCCCGAAGCGGCCATGCGCGTCCAGAGAAATATGAAGGACCGCTATGGAGAAAAAGCTTGGACGTCCTACGGATTCGTCGATGCGTTCAACCCAATGAACGGCTGGTATGACAGCGATGTGGTGGGAATCGACGCCGGAATCACGCTGGTTATGGCGGAGAATGCCCGGACATCTTTCATCTGGGATACTTTCATGAAAAATCCGGAAGCCCGGCGCGGCATGGAGCGCGCCGGCTTCAAGCCAGAGTCGCCGCAAACACGCCAAACGACGACGCGCTAGACATCTGAGGGGACGGATGCTTTGTGTCCGGCTGCCACGAAATCATTCGGCCGGGAGATGGCAGCTAGCAGGCTCGTGCCGTGTTTCAGCGCGCAACCAGCAGTTGCTGCTGCCCGTGCTTAGAGGAAGGGCTGGCCTTAGGAGTCGCTGCTTTCTCCCCGGTCAGCTCCAATTGAACCTCGTGCCCTCGCGGAATCTTCTCCTGCAGTATTCTTTCCGTTGCGGCAACCATAGGTTCCGCGTGGAATCTTTTTTGCATGGACATGTCGCATAAAACCGCCGCGGCAGCGACAAGAGACATCCCTTGGTGGTGCGCCATCCAGCAGCGTACAACCTCGCTCGACTTGCCCTTGGTCATGCGCGAAGGCGTGAAGTCGCACGCATCATAAAAACCATAGTGGCCGATCCATCCCGCCGATTTCATCTCGCGGATGTTCTTGGTTGCGCCCTGCGAGTCTACGAGCAGAGCAAGAAAGGCGGAATACGGCGACACCACGAGATCGTCGCCGTCGTCGCGGCCGAGCGCCAGGCTCCGCAATCCGAAAGCGTGATACCGATAGTGACCGTCCGGATTCGTCTCGCTGCACGACGCTTCGGAAATGCCCCACGGAATCGACTTTGACTCGGCAAAGCTTTGTTGCGCGTGCACCGCCGTTTCAGAGCATTCCTCGAGCAACGTGTTTGGATAGGATTTCATCCACAAGGACGGCAACAAATATTCGAACATGGTACCGGACCAGGAAAGCAGCACACCCGCGCCTTTAAAGGTGCGACGTGACCTACCCAGATGAAACCAGCTTGCCTCGGGAATTTCTCCCTTGGCAATCGCGACGAATACTGCCGCGCGGGCTTCCGACGCGAGCAGGTCATAATGGCTGCCGTGGAGAAGGTTCTGTTGCCCGTCATATCCGATGGAAAGCTGTTTTTTCGTCGGGTTATAAAGAAATTTGAATTGAATGTCCTTTGCGAGCGCGTTCATGGTTTCGGCGAGCCCATTCAACCTGGCCCCGATTGTCTGTGTGTTCGTAGCCGCGCTAAGGAGTGCAGGAAGCAATAGCTGGGCTGCCGCCCGAGTTTCGGCAGCTGCGGCGTCATCGGCAACGATTGCCTGGACCCGCGCGACGATGGCGTCTTGGATACGCGCCAGGGACTCTAGGGTGAAGCTCTCAATGCTGTGCTTCTCTTCGATGGCAAATTGCTCGCGATATGGGAAAAAGGCAGGCGACAGCCATGGTGTGAATTCGTTCAACATGTCCTGCAGGGACCGGATTCGCGCCGACAGTTCGCGCGCCCACCAGCGAACGTCGTTTCCGGCGCCTGCCGTCGAAACTTGTTCCTCGAGGGCGGTGGCATCTGCGTAAATGCCGGGCAACGCATATGGCCAATCGTCGACGCGGCCAACCGATTTGATCTTAAGCTTTAGCCCTTCGATCGCGGACACGATGCCGGCGCGCGCCGTGCCGGTTGCCAGAAGGTCAAGCATGGTTTCGAGATGATCAGAAATCCCCTCGACCAGGGCCTTCCGGAAGATCGGTTTTCGAGTCCCTTCCAGGCATGCCTGCTTTAACGTCCACAGGCAGCACACCAGATTGCCGTTATCTACAGTCGATACGAAAAATGGGTGAAGCGCCTCAAGCGTGTGCGTATCGTACCAGTTATAAAAGTTTCCATTCAGCTTCGGCATTCTGGCCATGGTGTCGCAGGTCTTCTCAATGTCCCCTACGAACTCCGTCAACGTGGACCAGCCGAAGTCGTAAGCGGCGAGTCTCGAGTTCAGAACAAATCCGAGGTTCGTCGGCGAGATGCGGTGCGCGATGAGGGTGTTGTCTTCGTGGACGACGTCAGGAATCAGCCAATTCTCACCGGCGTTGCTGAATTCGCGGAAAAACCGCCACGTGCGCAGGGACAGGCTGCGCAGCATGGTTCGGTCTTTTTCGCTAAACCGGTCGTCGCTTTTCCAATAGGGCATGTTCAACCAATCGCATACGGTTTTTGAGCAGCCCCACAGGCCCAGAAACGGCAAGGCCACAAAGATCGAGGCCGGGCGCGTTAGAACGACGAGCAGTTCAATCACCAGGCAAAGCCAGGGGGTCCAGCTCAAGCAGGTTTCGACCGGCGTGTTCTTGCTGTTGGCAGACTCGGCGTCGGCTGCGGTCTCCCACTGAAGCAGTCGCTTGCGCGTAACCACCATGCGGATCAGGGTCCGTCCAATGGCGTCGAGCGTCACCAGGCTTTGATGGCACAAGAGCGCCACCCTGAAAACAAGGGCGACCTGCGCGTTATAGAAGTCGGTAAAGACATCTCTTGTCGACTCGACGAGTGAAGTCAAACGGGCTGCCTTCACGAGCGATATCAGAAATTGAATATAAACCGGCGCGGAGATGGCGAGCAACGTCGCCAGCGCCCAATACAGCGCCTTCCCCGGTAACACCATCCACCCGCACAGAAGAAGGAGAAAGAACGAAAATTCCGTGAGACTGCGGCGGACATTGTCGACGATCTTCCAGCGCGAGATCAGTCGGAGCGGATTGTGGACCAGGTTGCCGGAGTGGTCCGGCACCCGCGGAAGCAGCCAACGAGTGATTTGCCAGTCTCCGCGAACCCAACGATGCTTTCTGCGGCTGTAGGCGCTTACGTGCGAAGGATAGTCATCGATGACTTCAACATCGGAGATTAGACTTACCCGAGTGTACGCTCCTTCGAGCAGGTCGTGACTCAAAACCGCATTGCACGGAAACCGGTGATGAAGCACTTGCTGAAAGGCTTCTACTTCGTAAATTCCTTTTCCGGTGAAGATGCCTTCGCCGAACAGGTCCTGATAGACGTCGGAAATGGCTCTCGCGTAAACATCCAATCCGGCATCGCCAGAAAAGATCCCCGCCAGACGCGACCGGTTCTTCGATTTGACGCTGATTTCAACGCGAGGTTGCAGAATCCCATAACCCTCGACCACGGTATTGGTCTTAGGATCAATGACCGCCCGATTCAGCGGATGGGCAAGCGCGCCAATCATTTTGCGCGCGGAATCCCGCGGCAACTGGGTATCGAGGTCAAGCGTAATGACGTAGCGCACCTCGCGCAGAATCGAGAGATCGCCGGCGGTGATCGAGAATTCGTTGCCCTTGCCGAGAAGCAGATTATTCAGATCCAGCAGTTTCCCGCGTTTGCGCTCCCAGCCCATCCAGGTTCGCTCGGAAGGGTTGTAAGAGCGGTCCCGGTGGAAGTGGTAGAAAGAACCGTTGCCCTCGGACGCGTACTTTCGATTCAGTCTTTCGATCAGGTCAGAGCAAACGGTTGCCAGCCCGTCTTTTTCGTCGAATTGCTCCATCGAGTCCGGCGGATCGGTAAGAAGCGCGAAATGGATATTCGCGTCGCGATTTGCCAGGTAGCGGACCTCGAGGTCTCGAACCGCCTGCTGCACCTGCTCTTCGCTGCCAAGAAGCATCGGGATAACAACCATGCTTGTGCTTTCCCGGGGTACCGCTTCCGAGAAGTCCATTCGCAGCGGCTTTTGTGCTGGAACCAGCATCGTCGTAAGCAGATTCATGCTGGCAACAGCGCATTCCATGGCCGGTAAGAGAAAGAGAGCAACCTCGTACCAACGGAGCGCCCGGACGCCGGGAATGGCCGCGAACAACGCCATCGCAGCGAGGGTCAGCAGCGCAATCCCGCTGAAGTAGAAAGTGTTGGGCCAAGTCAGAACCGTATCTTGCACCGCTTCGAGAACCTTCGGCCGGTACTCGATGACCTGCTTGAGTGCGCCCTTGCCTTCGCCGAGGAGGTAGTAGCCGACATGAGATCTACGCTGCCGGGCACGTTCGCTGCAGTTCGAGTGCGGCCTTTGCGCTAATTCGACCGCCGCGCTTGCGACCTCTTGCTCGCTTCGCCGCGAGTGTTCGGCCAATTTTCTAACTGCGTTCCTGTAGATCGTCAGGGTCTCGACGTCCATGCGCTGATATTCGGCCAGCGGATCGCGGCGTAGAATTTCCTCGCTCAGGCTTACCTCTTCGAAGATTCTCTCCCAATCGAGCTCGACGACGCTCTGGAGGCACCGAACCAGGGTGGAAAGGCTGGCCGGAGCGCGGTTCGCCGCAGTCATCGGCTCATCGGTTTGTATTTCCCAACCACTGCGGCAATGGGCCACTGCTTCACCGATGCGTTCGAGCAGTGCCAACTGCAAGAAGGCCTTCAGCGACCAGAGCTCTCCCATTTCGAAAGCTAAATTCTCCTGGGTCTCCTTTAGAAACGCGATCAACGCATCCTCTGAGACTTCGAAATGGACGGTCCGAAGGAAGGTTTCTCCTGCGGCGAACGCGCGGGGAAGAGATTTGGCATCGAGCGACCTCACTTGCGGCAACTTCTGCGCTTCGCCGAGGCTCGTCTGGGTCTCTTTAAGACAGGTCTTTATGAGCGACTGATGGTTGGCAAAGCAGGTCTTAAGACAGGTCTTTATGAGCGACTGATGGTTGGCAAAGCAGGTCACCTCGGCTTGCGTGATTCCGGGCCGCTCGCGCAAGTACGCAGCGGCAGCGCGGATCGATTCCTCCGCCCCCTTCCAGTTTGCTTCGAGTGCGGATAGGGGCTTTTCCGGAGTTGCCCTCGAAGAAGGAACCTTGGCCTGAAACCTCGAGAGAACCTTCTTCTGATCCAAGCCATCACGACTGCCAGCATCGACAGCGATTGCGGCTCTGTGCTGGCCGACCTTCCCCGCGCCCAACAGGCTCGGTACTTGAGTCAGGTCCGTCGCGCAATGATTTGTAGTAGCCATCCGTCAGTCCCTCAGGGTCTATCGATAGTTTGCCGCTTGCAGCTCGAACATCTCCGCATACCGCCGACCGCTCTTCAAAAGCTCCTGGTGCGATCCTTCCTCGTTGATCTTTCCGTCTTCCAGCACCAGGATGCGGTCCGCCATCTTTACGGTCGAAAATCGATGCGAGATCAGCAAGGACATCTTGTTCGTTGTCAGTTCTGCGAAACGCTGAAACACTTCATGTTCGGAGCGCGCATCGAGCGAAGCCGTCGGTTCGTCCAGGATCAAAAGCTGCGCATCGCGCAAATAGGCGCGGCCCAGGGCGATCTTCTGCCACTGCCCTCCCGACAGCTCGATACCACCTTCGAAGCGGGTACCCAAAACCTGGTCGTAGCGCTTGGGCAAGTTGTGGATGACGTCGTCTGCCAGGCTCTTGAGGGCTGCGGAACGGATACGAAACGAATTCGTCAGTTCTTCGATTCGCCCTATGGCGATATTTTCTCCGGCGGTCATTTCGTAGCGCATGAAATCCTGGAAGATAACTCCGATTTCTCGCCACAAATCTTCAATGTCATATTCGCGCAGGTCGATTCCATCGAGCAGGATCTGGCCGTCGGTAACGTCGTAGAGCCTGGTCAAGAGTTTTACGATGGTCGTTTTGCCCTGGCCGTTCTCGCCCACCAGAGCAATTCGTTGCCCCGGTGCGAGTCGGAAATTGATATTCCGCAATACCGGATTGGGATTTCCCGGATAGGAAAAGGAGACATTTTTGAATTCAAATCCTTGTTGGATCGGACGGGGAATCGCCAGGGCACCCGGCTTCGAGACAATCTTCGGCGCGAGCGAGAAGAAATCCAGCAAGTCTGTGAGGAACAACGCCTGATCGGCAATACTCGAAAAAGTTGTGAAAAGCGCCTGGATGTTTGAACTTGCGCCGGCGATGGCCCCCGCCAAAAAGGTCAGAGTGCCAATCGTCAACACGCCGATAACCGTTTGATAGATGACGTAAGCATAGGTACCGTAATACCCGACGGTTCCCAAGAGCGTCAGAAGAGCTCCGAATAGCAATTTGCGCTTTTGCAGGTTTACGGTCTGGCGGTGCAGTGCATCCGAAAGACGCGTGTAGCGGCCAATGAGATAAGGTCCCAGTCCAAAAAGCTTCAGTTCCTTTGCACTTTCCTTGCTGCCGCCGAGGACTCGCAGGTACTCCATCTCTCTGCGAGCGGGGGTTTGCCGGAAGCTGAGCGAATAGCCGAGAAATGCGAAGTGGGTTTCACCGAGAAAAGCGGGAACTATGCACACGATGAGGGCGAGAAGAATCCAGGGAGAGAAGAACAAGATACTGGCCGCCAAACTGGCGGTCATAATGACTTCCTGAACCAATCGCCCGCTCGCCTGGATCATTCCGATGCGGTCGGTGCCCTGAACCCGGGCGCGGTCCAGCTTGTCATAGAAGTTGTAGTTCTCGTAGGTGGCGAGATCCAGGCTCGCCGCGTGCCGCATGATTTGCGTACTGATATAGCGTGTGTACTTGTCCGCCAGCACGTTGTCGCAAAAATCGATCAGTCGAGCCAGAATTGTCCCAAGGCTCGCCAAACCGAATTGCAACGCCACAAGCCACCAAAAGACGGTCGGCAGGGGTTTATGCTGGGAACTCAACAGGTAGATCGAATCGATGATCACCTTGGTGACCGCCAGCATGGCGACAGGCAACAACGCCGCAACCACCCGGCAGGCAAGGCTCGAGACGACGACCTTAGGCGCAGCCTCCCACACAATGCGAAAAAGCGGCGGAATGTTCTTCAACGCGCTTAGGCGGTCGCTCCATGTCGAAGGACGACCCGGCGGCTTTTCTATCGGCCCGTCGGTCATCTGGCGATCTCGCTTCGCGAGGGCGGTTTCGATACACCACAAAGCTGCTGGGCGAAGGTCATATTACTTCCTCGGGGAGTTGCCGTCTGGTGCGGCAGGCGACTGGGTTCAGGTGGAATCAAAATCGGGCGGCGCTGAATCGAATTGGGCTGCTACCTCTGTGCCTACTTTGCCAACCCCCAGCAACTCCATGGCACGTGTAGTTCCATTTCAGCCGTGCTGTAAGTTATTGCACAAAAGGGGGTTATCCTTCGAGGTCTGCAAGTTGTTGGAGTTACCTTAGGTTAAATGTTCCTATCCCATGAAACATCTACCGGATCAGGCGCAAACGTCATCCGTGCTTCGATTCGCAAAGCAATTTCGCCCGAGGCAACGCGCTCAAAATCGCAAGCAGTCGCGCACCTTGGCAGAAAAAACACGCTTCGCGCGATGAACCGACCGGGCCAGTGCCAGTACCGACTCGGTGGCAAGGAATTACAGCGTGCTCCCATCAAATCCGAGAGCTCCGAGCGTCAGCGGGATGAACATTTACTCTCGGGCTGGTACGATAGCGATATGCTCACGTTCGAGTTCGCACTCTCACGGTCATCGCCGAGAGTAACTGGTTTCGACCGGGCATGAAAATATGCGGCGGTTAGCAATCCTGTTGGGATGGGCCCTGATTCCTGGCGTGCCACAGGACAAGCCGGCTCCCACTCCGCCGGTCGCCAAGTCCGGTCCCATACAGTTCGAAGAGATCGCCCACAAGGCCGGCTTAAACTTCATTACCGCCACGGGAAACACCGAAAACAAGAATCAACCGCAAACCATGGTTGCGGGCATTGCGCTTTTCGATTACGACGGTGATGGCTATCTCGACATATATCTCATCGGAGGCGCCGCGATTCCCTCGCTCGAAAAGGAAACGCCGGCCTACTGGAATCGGCTGTTTCACAACAATCGCGATGGCACCTTCAGCGACGTCACGGAAAAAGCAGGCTTGGCCGGAGCGGGTTACGGCAGCGGCGTTGCCATCGGTGACTACGACAACGACGGCCGCCCGGACGTCTTTGTCGCCAACGTCACCGGCAACCAGCTATTCCACAACAACGGCGACGGCACTTTTACCGATGTGACCGCCAAGGCCGGGGTGGTGGGCGCAAAGCTCAACGGGAAAAAGATGTGGTCGGTCGGCGCCGGTTGGTTCGACTACAACAACGACGGCCTCTTGGACCTCTTCGTCGTCAACTATTGCGTCTGGGAAGTGAACAAAGATCCCTACTGCCGCGTCAAAGAAGGCGTTCGCGGCTACTGTCATCCGCGCTACTACGCGCCAACGCACAACACCCTCTACCGCAACAACGGCGATGGCACATTTACCGATGTTTCCGAGGAGACCGGCATTGCCCAGCAATTCGGCAAAGGCATGAGCGTAACCTTTGCCGATTACGATGGCGACGGCTACCTCGACGCTTTTGTAGCCAATGACACGACTCAGAATTTCCTGTTCCACAATCTCAAAGGCAAAAAATTCGAGGAAGTGGCACTGGCTGCAGGCGTCGGCTATGCCCCCGACGGAAGCGCGCGCTCCGGCATGGGCGCCGACTTTCGCGACGTCAACAATGACGGCCGGCCGGATATCTGGCACACCGCAGTCGAGCACGAAGAATTTCCTCTATGGATAAACGAGGGCAAGGGAGAGTTTCAAGACGAGACCGGGCGAAGCGGCCTGAGCAAAACGAACGACATGTCCGGCTGGGGCAACGGCATGGCGGACTTCGACAACGACGGCTGGAAGGACCTGTTCGTAGCCCGCGCCAACGTGATGGACAACATTACCGAACAAAATCCGTCGCGCAAATATCCCGAACCGAACACCATCTTCCGTAACCTGGGCAACGGGAAATTCACCGATGTAAGTGCACAAGCGGGACCGGATTTTCAAATCGAAGCCGCGCACCGTGGCGTTGCCTTTGGCGATCTCGACAACGACGGCCGCATCGATATCGTCGTGTCGGTACTAAACGGACCCATAGAGCTGTTTCATAACATCACGGAAAACAAGAATCATTGGATCCTGCTCAATCTCGTGGGCAGAAAAAGCAATCGAATGGGAATAGGCGCCGAGATTCAGATCACCACGAGCGATGGCAAGAAACAATGGAACGAAGTCACCACGGCGGTGGGATATGCTTCCTCAAGCGACCCACGCGTACATTTCGGCCTGGGCAAGAACGAAAAAATCAAAGAAATCGCAATCCGATGGCCGAGCGGAATAAAACAAACTCTCAACGACGTTGCCGTCGACCGCATCCTGACCGTCGAAGAACCATCCGAATAGCCGGCTACAGCCATTCTACGTGTGCGTTTGAGCTCCGCAACCAGCCGCCGAATCAGCCGCCAACGGCTGGCTCAGCCGCTGAGACGCTCGACGAGCCTTTCGCGATCCTGTCTGCAGCCGGCACGTGCTCAGGCAGAAGCGAGGGCAAAGTAAACCTTCGCGTTCTTCCCTAAGGCGGCTTCGGCAATTTCGAGGCGGGAGTGGATGTCCTTCGGTTATCGTTGATGGCCTGCTGAAATTCTCGGACGGCTGCAGGTACGTCGCTGGTTTCGGCGCGAAATCTCGCAAAGACCCTAGTGGATGTTTGCATCGTTAGGATACTGGCGCGACGAGATCGGTGTATTCTTTTCGTGCCTCATCGTATTTTTCTCGGTTGAGGACCCGGAACACGGTCAGGAGCGGAGTGAGAAGCTGTTCAGAGGAGAAACTATGCCGACGTTTGTGAGAAATGCAACCGTTGTGTTGTTGCTGTTGCTGAGCTGCGGAGCGCTGCAAGCGCAGAGCCAGCAGGCTTGGCTTGGCGGACTAGTGGAACCGCACAATTACGTACAGAAGCGCGTGTCGAGTTACGACCGCTCGGGCGGAAACCAGGATTTCCGTACCATCGCTCCCGGCGAGACGTTGACCATTCTGGACGAGGCCGGGCCGGGAATCATCACGCACATCTGGTTCACTTTCTCGTCCGACGAACTGTACCACCTTAAGAAACTGGTCCTGCGCATGTATTGGGACGGCGAAGCGACGCCGAGCGTCGAAGCGCCGATCGGTGACTTCTTCGGTTTGGGGCTTGGCGACTACTTCACGTTTGAGGCCTTGCCTCTGTCCGCGGCGCCGAACCACGCCGTAAATTCGTTCTTCCCGATGCCGTTTCAGAAGCATGCGCGGATTACGGTCGAAAACACCGGCAGGATGAAACTGGATGCGCTGTATTACAACACCGATTACCAGGCATACGCGAAGCCGCTTCCGGCCGACACGCTCTATTTTCATGCGCAATACCGACAAGCCTCGCCGAATGAGGGATTGCAAGGCGACTGGAAGGACAACAACGATCCGCGGCAGAACGATAAAAAGAATCTGAACGGAGAAGGGAATTACGTTTGGATGGAGGCGACGGGCCGGGGACATTTTGTCGGCGTAACCATGTCCGTGCTGCAAAATCAAGATTATTGGTCGGGCGAAGGCGACGATATGTTCTTCATCGATGGGGAGAAGGTACCTTCGATCAATGGCACGGGAACGGAAGATTATTTCCTGGGCGCCTACGACTTCGGCGGCAGGCCGTTCTCGTATCTGTTGTATGGCGCGCCAGTCGTGGGTGAAGAACGAGCCGGCGGCCGCACCAGTGTTTATCGCTTCCACCTGGATTCACCGATTCCGTTCACGAAGTCGATCAAGGCAACCATCGAACACGGTCACGCCAACGGCCGATCGGACAATTTCTTTTCCGTCGCGTATTGGTACCAGACAGAACCGCACGCTCCGTTTCCGGAGCTGCCCCCGGTCGACGAGCGCTTGCCGAGATTGCACGCGGTCGGCGGGCCAGGCAACGCCGCGAAATAACCAGGTAAGAACCGGAAAACATCAGAGCTTTGCTGCGAGTTCGGCCCAGCGGGCGTACAAGGAGTCGATGGCCTTCTGCGCCGCTTCCATCTCGAAAGATACGGAGCGGAGCCGTACGCTGTCGCTCATGACGGCCGGATCGAGAAGCGCGTCGTGACGGACTTGCAGCTCTTTTTCCGCGTCGGCAATGCGTTGTTCGATGGTTTCCAGTTCTCGACTTTCTTTGTAGGACAGTTTCTTTCTCGCAACCGCGGTTGATTGTGCGGGAACGGCAGCGGTTGCTGGGGCGACCGCGGGTTTCCGGGTCGCGCCGACTTGCGCATCTTGCCAGGATTCCCATTGCCGGTAGTCGGCGAAACGTTCCGCATGACCGACGCCATCCAGCCCCAAAACAACGGTAGAAACGCGATCGAGCATGTAGCGATCGTGCGTGACCAGCAGCAACGCGCCGCGATATTCGAGCAGGCTTTCTTCGAGAATTTCCAGTGTCGGAATGTCTAGATCGTTGGTGGGCTCGTCGAGCAGAAGAACGTCGGCCGGTTGAAGCATAAGTTGCGCGATCAACACGCGCGCCCGTTCGCCGCCCGAGAGGCGGCCGACCGGCTGATGGAGCTGTTCGCCGGTGAACAGAAAACGAGCGGCCCAGGAAGCGACATGGATGACGCGATCCTGATAAATCACAGAATCGGAATCCGGCGCAAGGGCGCGACGCAAAGTGACTTCAGGGTCGAGGACCCGGTTCTGATCGAAGTACACGACACGAAGAGACTCCGCCTGGCGGATTTTGCCGCGCGTCGGCGGCAAATCGCCATGGAGCAGCCGGAGCAGGGTGGTTTTGCCGCTGCCATTCGGGCCAACCAGTCCGACCCGCATGCCGGAAGTCACGATGAAATGGATGTGATCAAAAAGAGTACGCTCGCCGATGGAATAGCTGACGTCGTCGAGCGTTAGGAGCTGCTTGGTTTTGCGATCGGAGGAAGAGAAATCGATTTGCGCGGTGCTGGTGCGCGTGCGGACGTTCATGTTCGCCAGTTCGCCGATTAGTTCGTGCGCCTTGTCGATGCGGGCCTTGGACTTTGTGGTACGCGCCTTCGGGCCTCGGCGCAACCATTCAATTTCCGTGTGTACGCGGTTTTCCAGCGCCGCCTGACGATGGCGTTGCGCGTGCAGGTATTGCTCCTTCGCTTCGAGAAAGGCGCTGTAGCTTCCGGAGACGCGCAACGAGCCGTTTTCGTAAGCCGGATTTATCTCGACAATCTCGTTGGCGACGTTCTCCAGAAAATAGCGGTCATGGCTGACCACCACGCACGCAAACGCCGCATTCCGCAGCAGGCCTTCGAGCCAGTCGATCCCGGCGAGATCCAGATGGTTGGTGGGCTCATCGAGCAGGAGGATGTCCGGCGCGCGGACAAGCGCTTCAACGACGGCGAGGCGTTTTCGCCAGCCGCCGGAGAGAGTGGACGCAGGAACATCGAGATCGCTGAAACCGGCGCGACCCAGGATTGCCGAAGTCCGAGCAAGGCGATGCTCCTCGGGGACTCCGGCTTCATCGAGAGCGGCGGCCAACACCGTGCGAAGAGTGTCGCTCGGCGCGAAATCGGAGACCTGACGAACCAAGCTTAGGTGCGTACCTTTGCGCATTGCCAAGTCGCCGCTGTCCGGTTGCAACCGGCCGCTCAGGATCTCGAGCAACGTGGACTTTCCCGAACCGTTTGGTCCGATGACGCCGATGCGTTCGCCCTCGGAAACCTGAAACGACAGGTTTCGAAAGAGCGGAGCGACGCCGAAACGTTTGGCCAAACTTTGAGCGCTGATGATCGGTGGCAAGAGGCTTGGAGTTCCCGGTGAAATGCCGACGTTGGAAGCATAGCAGGGGTTGCTGGTGACCGGAGGGGTAACTCGCGTATGGGAGCTAGCGTGGCTTGTGTGTTATGCGATGATCGAACAAGCTACGAGATCGGCTGCACGTGTCGCTCGCGGGAAGTGCATTTACCGCAGCAGATCGTTTCCTGAAGACCGACAGCAAGATACGTGCGGTATTCGAGAACCAGTCGGTTGTTCGAAATGCAAATGGCGCGGCGGAGAATCCTCCACCGCGCCATTGCCTGGCCGAAGCGCGACGTTAGAAGAAGAACTTCGCACCGATGCGGATTTGCCTGGTGCCGTTGTTCAGGGTGCCGCCGTTTTGCACGTACGGATTTGCGAAACCGAGGCCCTCGGATTTAACGCCGGCGTCGTCGATGAAGGGGTCAATGCCTTCGCCGACCACCGAACCATAGTTCGAGTGATTGAACGCATTCGTAAAGTCCGCATGAAACTGCAAGCGATACTTTTCTGAAATATTCACGGTTTTGAAGATCGCGAGGTTGAGGACGTTGGTGTGGAAGTTGCGCACGATATTGCGACCCGCGTTCCCAAAAGGAGTGCCAAAAACCTCGTTGGCGATGGGGGTGTTGGCGATGAAGCGGACCTGTTTCGCAGTTACGGGGGTACCCGCCGCGCCGCCCTGTCCTTCATTGATGGCATTGAGACTGACCAACTGCGTCGGATTCAACGAGCAACCCACCCCGTAAACCGTGCAAGCATCTCCGGCGTAAATTCCTACCGATTGCACCGGCGCGGAAGGGCTTCCGACGAAAGGCCGCAAGGCGCCGTCGGGTAGTGTGAACGCCGCGTTGAAGTTCGTGTCGTAGGGGTTCGTCGGAGACGGAGGCGCGTTGCAAACACCGCTACCGGCCTCGCAACTCAATTCGAATTGCGACGGCGTGAACGGCTGCCCGGAAGACAAGCTGTAGACGCTCGAAACCGCCCATCCGCCCAGCGTGCGTCCGAGCCATCCCTGCTGCGACCGGTAGAAGGGAAGCTCCTCGATCACCGTAAGCACCCAGTTGTTCGGAAAATCGAGCCCTGAGAGTCCATATTCTTGGCCCTTGTAGTTCACCTGGCTCTGGGAAGTGGCGTTGGTATTGCCTGCAGCGAGGGTCGCAAAGATTTCGCTGACGTTGTCCAGAGTTTTGCTGAAAGTGTAAGCGGACTTCAGCGTCAACTGATTCCACACGCGGTTCAAGCGGATCTCGGTCTGCAATGCGTCGTAGTTCGAGTACGCGGTATTGGTGCGGCTGAGCAGCACGCCCTGGTTGCAATTGATCGTTCCTACGGCGTTCGGTACGGCGGCGTCCGCGGCAGAACAAGGTGTATAACCCGCGGGCACCAGGTTCGGATAGTCATTCACCAGGCCCTGGATATAAGGATTCGCATCGATGGTCTGGAACAGGTTGCGCGCGGCGTTGCCGACGTAGCGCACTTCGACCACTGCGTCCTTGGCCACTTGCTGCTGTAGGCCGAAGGACCAGGAGTAGACCTTGTCAGGTCCGAACGTCGGCGAAATTGTGGTGTTATCAAAGGTGCGAGGATCGAAGACGCCGGTCTGCAGGAACGGCCCGAGAGCGGTGCGAACCTGCGGTCCGAAGGGACTTGCCGGGACAGGATTCGCTGCCGCCACGGCGTTAGACAATGTGTCGTTCAACACGATCGGCGCCGAGCCCGCGATGTTCGAATAGATATTGTAGTAACCAGGATCGTAGGACATGCGAAATCCTCCGCGCAGAACGGTCTTGCCATCGCCCGAAGAAATCCGGCTCTTCCCGGGCGACCACGCGAACCCCACGTTTGGTGCCCAATTGTTCGTAGGCGACGGGATAGAAGGGAAAGTCGTGACGCTCAGCGGCAGCGCCGGGTTCCACAACGGATCGCTACCGGTCTCATTCTTCACGGTGTTCTGATGGAAGAGGTTAGCGGGCTGGGTGTAGTAGGACCACGTCAGCCCCAGGTTCAAGGTAAGGTTTCTCGTCAGCTTCAAATCGTCCTGGACGTACAGGAACGTGTCCTGCTCGCGAAATTCAAAGTTGGGATTCCCGTCCGCGATGCGGATCTCGAAGGGAGTGTTCGCGGAATACGCGCCATAGTCGGTGAATATATAGTTCCCGTTAATGTTCGGAAGGAAGGTGTTCGGAGAGCGCTGTAAAGTGAAGTTCACCCCAGCTTTCAGCGAATGCCGCCCTTTGTAATAAGTCCAGTTGTCCTGGAACTGATAGGTATTGACTACGCGGAGTTGCGGAAACCCGGCATTGGGGCCAAAGCCTAAAAGCGTCGGATCCGTAAAAGTGAAATTGGTGAGAGCGCTCGTCAAACTTCCCGGCGCGGGTATGGTATTTCCGATGGTATTTCCACCAAATCCGACATTTTCCCGTCCGTAAGAGGCGCGGAACTCATTGGCCATGTGGTTGGAAATGTCCCGGGTCCAGCTGAAAGCATAATCCTGCGCCAGGGCTGGCTCGTTAAAGGGATAACCGGAGGCCGCGCCACCTGCTCCCGGATCGTTGTTGAAAAAGTTCGTGTTGTTATAAATGTACCGGCCATAGAAGTGGTTTTTTGTGGTCTGAAAATCGAGCTTGACCACAAAGTTATATTGCCGCGAATCGGTCGCCAGGGTGCGCTGAATACCATTTTCTTCTACAGGCGTCGAGCAACCCGTCACACTCAAAAATGTTGGAGTTCCCTGGGGAACAGGACTGCCGCCCTTAATCGCATACGGACCGTAGCTCTGAAGCGCCGCGACAGTTGCGCTGCCCGGGAAGCACGCGGCAAGCGTGGCTACCCCGGCGGGCGTCGGCGTCAGCAGCCCCGTAGCGTAAACCGTCGAAGAGTTGATGATTTCCGCATTGTCTCCACCAAAGAAGAACAGCTTGTCCTTGATGATCGGCCCGCCAATGGTCCCACCGAGAAAAAGATCGTTGAACGTGGGCACGGAGGTAAGACCTTCGAACGCTTTTTCGGTGTTCGTTCGTGTATCGAGCCGTTGGTTATTCTCTGTGCCGTACAGCGAGCCATGGTAGCTGTTGGTGCCGGACTTGGTCACAACGTTGACGACTGACCCCGAGTTGCGGCCATATTCGGCTCCGAAGTTACTGGTCGTGATCTGATATTCGGAGACAAATTCCGAGTCCGAAACGAACAGAGCCGGGCCGCCGATCGAGTTGTCATTGTTATTCTGCCCGTCGACCTGCTGGTCGTTGTTGCGGCCACGGATTCCATTGACGGCAAAGCCTACGCCGTTTGTATTGGAAAAACCGAGGTCACGATTGTTGACGACGCCAGGAACGGTCAAGGCCAGCATGTCGAGCCCTTGATTTTCAAGGATGCCCGGGAAAACGGAGATGGTGGCATCGGTTACGGTGGTGCTGATCTGCGCTTGCGTGCTCTCGATTTCCGGCGGTGCATTGGTCACTTCAATGGTGGAGCTGAGGGTTCCGATATCCAGAGTAATAGTGCCGAGGCCGGTGTCGGAACCGACCTTGACCGGCACATTTTCTAGGTTCAGCTTGCGAAAACCGGTTTTGGAGATCTCCAGGTGATACGTGCCTGGCGGCAAGAGGGTCAGGCGGAAGACGCCGTTGCCATCGGAGACGGTCTTGTACGTTGCGTTCGTTTGCGCGTTGACCAGGTTGATGTCAGCGGTCGAGATCACGGCGTTCTGGGCGTCGGTGACGGTGCCGGAAATGGAGCCGGTGCTGACCTGCGCCGGCGATCTCGGGACGAATGTAAGAAACGCAACCAGAACCACTGCAGACACACCCGCACTGATCTTGCTCAGAGTGGCAAGCTTCATATAGACC
Source organism: Candidatus Acidiferrales bacterium (assembly GCA_963783955.1). Lineage (GTDB taxonomy): Bacteria > Acidobacteriota > Terriglobia > Acidiferrales > UBA7541 > Acidiferrum. The sequence continues at coordinate 90,098 of CAWAPN010000001.1, forward strand.
TCTCCCCCAAGTTTTAAGACCAGACTCGCGGAAATGGGTTTGCAGCACTGCTAGACACGAACCAGGACGCGAGGCAACTTCGCGTGCGCCCTAAGTCCGCGACTGAAGAATCCAACCCCGACCAGGCGAGAAGCTCAGCGAGGAACTTAAGACTGCAACCCCACCACGAAATGAGCAATCTATGCGCCACATGTGCTGCGATTCGACAGGCAAAAGAAGACAGTCTTTTTCAACTGCTTACGCTGAATCCGGTGAACAATTTTGGGAATCGGCGGAAGGCCGTCTACATTTCTTTGTAGTCTTTATGAAATTCTAGATGATCTTTGTCCGGACTGGCGTGATGTGCCGAGCGGTTTGTTTTACCGAGTAGAGCCGTAAAGCCCCGGACCTTAGGCTGTGGATTTAAGGCCCTTAAAGCGGGGTCTTCTGTTGCTCGACGTATTGCTGAATGATGCCTAGCGGTCCGCCGCCACAACTGGAAGCGAAGTAGGAAGGCGACCATAAAACGTCTTTCCAAAAGCATTTCTCAAAGAATGCCGCCGGTTACGCGCAACATTTCGCCGGTGAGATACTTCGCGTCGCTGGAGGCGAGGTAGACCGCGGTGGGAGCAATGTCGTCGGTCTGACCGATGCGCCCGAGGGGCGACTGCGCTTCAACCCAGTTTTGAAAATCGCTTTTGATGAAACCGGCTGAGTGCACTCCCTCGGTTTCGATCATGCCCGGATTAATGGAGTTGACGCGAATCTTGCGCGGGCCTAGTTCTTTCGCGAGTATGACGGTGATGGCGTCGACCGACGCCTTTGTGGCGGTGTAAATTGAGGAGTTTGGGGGCCAGGCGGTGCTTACACCGGAACCGATGTTGATGATGCTGCCGCCGTCGGGCCCGATGAGTTTTACGGCTTCCTTTGTGGTGAGCAAGAGACCGAGGACATTCAGATTGAACTGCTTGTGGAACAATTCCTCGGTGACCCCCTCGAGCGGGGCGAATTGGTATATTCCGGCGTTGTTCACAAGGATGTTCAGCTTGCCGTAGGCTTTTTTTGTCTCGGCGAAGAGCTTTGTGATATCCGCTTGCTTGGACACGTCGCCTTGGACGGCGATGGCCTTTCCGCCTTTGCTGGTGATCTCGTCTACGACGCGGTCGGCGCCGTCCTTACTGGACGAGTAGTTGACCACAACGGATGCGCCTTCGGCGGCGAGCGCCTTGGCGATGGCCGCGCCGATGCCCTTCGAGGCTCCGGTTACGACTGCAACTTGATTGTTAAGTTTGCCCATAAAATCCCCTTTGCTTACCTGGCTCGCTTTTCGACATTTCGATGACGGTCTAATTGATGTTTGAAGGACGCAGGGGGTTACGCGGTATCTACGGTCGGAGATGCGGGTTTACGTTACCACAGCGGGAGAGGCGTCAGTCTCGTTTCCCAGACTCGGCGAGAAGTTGCTCCAAATATGTCTGCCAAACGGCCGCGTGCGTGTGGGTGCCATGGCCATGGGTCTGTTCGGAGGCGGGCAGGAGGACGAACTTGCCGTGCTTCACACGCTTGATTTCGCGTTCGGCGATGAAGGCGAGATCGGGCGGGTTGATGAAATCGTCGGCGGAGTTGATGGACATCACGTGGGCCTGAATGGTCTCGAGTTTCGAGGAGGGATCGTAATTGCGGGAGGAGTCGACGGCGTAAAGCATATCGTTGGCGTCAAGAGTACCGGTGATCCGCGCCATGGAGGTGTCGAGATATTTGTCGGCGGCATCCCGGGTGGGAAGATCTTCCTGCATGTGCAGCGGAGCGCTGCCGGCGATGATCAGAAAATCGGCGGCAATTTGCAGGCCGGCACGTGGTTCGACGGTGTAGTCGCCATTTTTCCAGTCAGGATCCTGGCGGATTCCGTCGATGACCATTTTCCGCCAGATGCGGTTGCGCCCAGCGATTTGCACGGGCAAGCAGGCGAGCGGCATGAGGGCGTCCGTGAAATCGACGTAGGTCTCGCCCCAAACCCAAGAATGCATACAGCCCATCGACGTGCCGAGAATCAGCCGGAGATGATTGACGCCCAATCCCTTTTCGACCAGTTCGTGCTGAAGGGCGACCATGTCCGCATATTCGTAGCGCGGGAAAGCCGCACGCAGGCGGTCGCTCGGCTTACTGGATTTGCCGTGGCCGATGTTGTCGGGCACGATCACGAAATATTTGTTGGCGTCGAGAAGCTGGCCAGGCCCGAAAAGCACTCCGGCGAACACCGGACGGAAAAAATTATCTCCGCTGCCGCCGGTGCCGTGCAGGATTAGCACGGCGTTCGTGGTGCGGCCGCTGGCGTCCTTGAATGGCTTGCCGAGCGTGCGATAGTGCAGACGAACTTCCGGCAGCGTCTCGCCGGATTGAAAATGGAAGTCGTGAACGATGTAATCGCCTTCTTCGGGCGCGGGCCAGTTTTGCGGGGTAGCCGTTGCTTGGCGAGCGCGAGCGGGATAAGCGGCAAGAAGCAAGATGAAAACGGCCATGCAAATTGCCGCGAGCGGGCTGGTTCGATCCTTCATCGGATTCTCCGGGGAAGAGCTAGGTGAGATGTTTGCGCCATAAATGCGGTAAGCGGCAAGGAGTTTACATCAATTGTGTAGTGCTGCGAGATTCGAAGCGCACGGCGGCCGTTTGCAGCCGTTTGCGCATGAATTGACTAACTTCGAAGGCCAAGGCTAACATGCCAACCGATCGTCGTTGACATGACCGAAGGTGTCTGCCGGATGGAAGAACCAAAATCGGCGTCTTGACGCGAAGAACCGTGATTGCGGAGAGAAGATGAATACAGAGACTCTCTTTCTGAAGTCCGGAGAGACCTGCCTGGAAGGCCCGTTGAACCTGCTAGGAGACGAAGTGCTCGTGAAACTCGGAGGACAATTCGCGCAGCTGACGGTGATGCTGTCGACAACGGAGCCGAAGGTTGGACCGCCGCTGCATCGGCACAGCCGCGAAGATGAGGCTTTTTTTGTACTGGAAGGGAACTTTCTGTTCGAGGCGGACGGAAAGCAGACGCACGCCGGGCCGGGTTGCTTTATGTTTTTGCCGCGTGGAACGGCGCATACCTTTCAAAATGTCGGCGAAACACCCGGAAAGATGTTGATCCTGACGCAGCCCGCGGGTGTGGAAAACTTTTTCAGTGAAATCGACCGGGCGACGCGTGGCATGAAGGAGGTGGATCGGAACGTCCTTCTGCCGATTTTTGCAAAGTACGGGATGGAACTCCTGGGGCCACCCATCGGTGCCAGGCCTAAGTCCTGATGGAGCCGCGCATGTTTACCATCAAAGCGAGAAACCAGATTCGTCCTAGGCGGATCCGGATATATCGTATGTTTCTTCCGACCGTTCTGCTCTTTTTCCTGGCTGCCTCCACCTTTGCCGCGGACAAGCTCTCTGCGCCGGAGTTGATCGCTCTCGCCAACTCCGACAGCCCCGATTTGCCCGACGCGATCAAGGCGAGCATGGATGGCAAAGACCTGCAAAACGGCACGGCATGGCTCGCAAAGGGCACGGATTTCTTTTTTGCGACGAAAGCGGCATCGGAACCCAGACTGATCCTCGACGACACTCCGGGTCCGCAAATGCGGCATATAGCCAACTCCGATCTGTGGTACGCACCCGCGCGCATCGAGCCGCTTGGCAAGGTACATTCCTTTCACTATCTGGTCGATGGAGCGAAGTTTGGAGGCCGCCTGGACCTGCCCGCCTTTGCGGCAGAGTCTTATCAACAATCCGGAGTGCCGGCAGGCACGCTTTCGGAGAAGCTCACGCACACAAGCAGGATTTACGATGGGATGAAGAGCAATTATTGGTTTTACATCCCGGCGCAGTATGACGCAAAGACACCAGTTGCGCTCATGGTCTTTCAAGATGGCGAAGGGTATCTGGACCGGAACGGGAATAATCCCGCGCTCAACGTCATCGACAACTTGATCGCAGAAAGGAAAATTCCGGTGATGATTTGCGTCTTTATCAATCCGGGCGACATCACCGATTCTCCTGGGACGCCTACCTACAACTTTGTAAAGGCTTATTCGGAAAAGTGGCAGCGGACCCTGAAGGATTCGATGCGCAGCACCCTGTACGACACGGTCAGCGACCGGTATGCCCGTTTTCTGCGCGATGAAATACTTGCGGAGGTGGCCGCCAAATACAACATCCGCAAAGACGCCTACAGCCGCGCGATCACCGGCCTCTCTTCCGGCGGCATTTGCGCTTTCAATGCGGGCTGGCAGATGCCCGAGCAGTTCAGCCGGATCATTTCCTGGATCGGGAGTTACGCGAGCATACAGTGGAAAGAAGATTCCGCGAATCCGGACGGCGGCCAGGACTATCCTGAAAAAGTCTTGCGGGAACCGAAACGCAATATCCGCGTATGGCTGCAGGATGGGTCGGAAGACCTGGAAACTCGCTACGGCAGTTGGCCGCTGGCGAATCTTCGCATGGCGAATGCCCTGAAGTTTGCAGGGTATGACTTTCACTTCAGCTTTGGCGGAGGAACGCACAGCTCAGCCCAAGGCGCGGCCGAATTTCCCGCGGAACTGATCTGGCTCTGGAGAGACTACGATCCGTCCCAGACCTCGCAAACGTACGAGATGGATCGATCCGAGAAGTCCGCGCCGCCGTTCCGCGTCAGAATCGTAAATCGACCCTGATTTCCGACCGTACAAAAAGATAGGCCGGCTATCCAATCGGCGAGAGTGAAGAGAGAGCGGCACCTGCGAAATCGTTCTAAGTGGCTAAGGGGCAGTTAAGCCCTCACAAATGAAGAGATTGTGGCCATTCCGGAAGCGACCTGGTGCACAGGAAACCAACCGGACCAAGCGACCATTCAGACCGGCGACAGGTACGGGTCGGATAGACGGAGTTCGTCCACCTCCGGATGCAGCGAGGAAAGGCCCAATGGAGACAGTTTGGCTATGGGTTTCCGAATGAAGAGGATGCAACCAAATCCGAGGGACGCCCGAAATTCGGAAGGTCCCGTGGCACGCGCCGTGCTCCATCGAAGATCGTGAGCAGGTAGAGACCATAGGAACGAGACAGTCCACGAGACAAGTGAGCTAGCGCTCCTCTGAAGTTCTCCGCCTTCGATACGGAGGAGGTTCTATGAAAAGCCTACGATCTATCCTGTTTGTTTCAGCAGCAACGGTTTTAATGGCCACGGTCGCGGCCGCGCAGGAGCCGAAGGTGGCTGCCTTCGTTCCGTTCGACTTTGTGGTTGGCGATCACGCCTACCCTGCGGGCGAGTATTCACTGCAATCCATAACCAGCAGCGGCATCGTCATCCGCATCGCAAGCACGGATCCGGTTGAAAGCAGCAACGTTATGTCCAGCGCTTCGACCGGCGTCTTGCCAGCGACGAAAACGAAGATGGTTTTCCGTCAGCTGGGCGGACACATGTTCCTCTACCAAGTGTGGATCGAAGGACGCCTCACGGGCCGTGAGTTCCCGAAAAGCGATACGGAAATGCGCCTTGCAGAGGATCACGAAAAGGCCAAGATGGTGATCATCGCGGCGAACGTTTCCGAGTGATGCGATCGAACCAAGCGATATCTTCGACCTCAAGAGAGGGGACATGATCACGTCCCCTCTTTTGCTGTTAAGCGGTTACTGCAACTCCGCCAGCGGCCTTTTGCACGATGCCTCCGAGCCTTGGTTAGTTCTCGCTTGTCATTCGCGAGCTGCTGCTCACTTCTTTGCTGGTCTCGGCACCGGGGTAGGCCAGAGTTGTTTGCACACTTTCCGGGTTCAACTTCGATCAGCAGTTCCCGAGCAGCGCCGCTTGCCGCGTCTTCGCCAGTCGCGAGCGGCCCGGGAAGATTAGCGGTAAAGGTCCGGAAAGTCCTGCTGAAGGTGTTTGATCTTGGGAAGGTCAAAGGCCGCGATGTACGGGTTGTCGGGGTGCTGGGCGGCGTAACCCTGGTGATATTCTTCGGCGCGATAGAATGCCTGGAAGGCGGCGATCTGCGTAACGATGCGGCTCGAGAATAATTTCGCGTCGTCGAGTTGGTTGATGTACGCCTGAGCGATGCGCTGCTGGTCCTCTGTGCGGAAGAAGATTGCCGAACGATACTGTGTTCCGGTGTCGGGTCCTTGACGATTCAGTTCGGTTGGGTCATGGGCCACGGAGAAAAATATTTTGAGCAGCGTTCCCAAGGTAATTTTTGAAGGGTCGTAATCGATTTCGACGGATTCGGCGTGGCCGGTTTCGCCGCTGCTAACTTCCTCATAGGTTGGGTTCTTCCTGGTGCCCCCGGAATAGCCCGCTGTCGCGTGATTTACACCTCTCACGTGTTCGAACACTTCCTGGATGCCCCAGAAACAGCCGCCGGCAAGGACGATCTTTTCATGGCCCTTTTGTATGGCTAGTTTTTCGTCAACGGCAGGGTCGGGCAAGGCGGTCGCTGCGCTGGCGGAATCGTGCCGAGCGGCGAAAACAAACACCAGCACCAGCAGAGCTGTGCCCAATATCGAAAGTAACGTCGAGCGGTTCATACCCACCATCCTATTCACCTAGGCATTGGCTTTCGCGAATCTCATCGCTACGGAGTTCATGCAGTAGCGCAAGCCCGTCGGCCGAGGACCATCGTCGAAAACGTGGCCGAGATGCGCGTCACAGCGGCGGCAGGAAACCTCGGTGCGCACCATTCCCAAACTGCTGTCGGTGGTTTCTCGGACGTTGTCTCGTGCGATGGGTTCCCAAAAACTGGGCCAACCGGTCCCGGAGTCGAATTTGGTGTCGGAATTGAAGAGCGCCGTGTCACAGCAGATGCAGCGGAACACGCCCTTTTGGTGGGCATTGGAATTGTCGTTCGTGTAAGGGCGCTCGGTGCCCGCGTGACGAGCGACTTCGAACGAATCGCGCGAGAGCTGCTGCTTCCACTGTTGTTCGGTTTTGACCATGCGGTCGACGGTAACGGTGGCTGTCCGCCGGCCGGCGTCGGTAAACTCAACGATTGTCACGGTTTTTGGGAGGTCTGCGGCTTCGACTTCGGCGCGGACCGGCTGATTTCTTTTCGTGAAGCGCCAGGCCAGAAACACGCCCGCCACGGCCGTTCCTGCCAGGAACCAACGGCGCCCAAGAAGCGGGCTTGCGAGTTTAGTTTTATCATCTAGAGCGAACATGCCGGTTCTCCTGGCCAGTTGTCGCGTTGAGCGCAGGCCCCCATTCGCTTAGACCCGACGAGTCGCGAAAGGTTACAAAGAGCTTCAGAGAGAGTAAGAAGGCTCATTTGAATAGAGCCGCTGCGTCGCGCAGTACCGGTTGCAGGTCGTCTGCAAGTACGTCCGGTTCGTAAACTTCAATATAGTTGACGCGCTGGCCGGAACTGTTTGGTTGCGTGCCGATGTCGAGGGACTTCTTCAGAGCCAGCGCCGGATTGCCCTCCGCACCCATGTCTCCGCTGTGATGTTCGCAAGAGGTGCGCAGTTGCAGGCCAGTGATGACGCGCCCGTTGTAGCCGATCACAAAGTCCACGGCGCGTGGGCCGGGGCCGGCGCCTGGAAATCCATCGAGATTGCTGAACTGCAGCACGAAGCGGCGTCCCAGAATACGCATGGCCTCATCGATAATCTCTTGCCTGGTGCGCTTTCGTTCACCTCCATCGAGCTTGCCGCGGTCATTTATATTGAGACCGAACCCCATCGAAACAGAAACGTATTGATTGGGAAACGCAGCGGCATAAAACTGAAGTGTCTTTTGCCACGCGGCGATGTATTTCCTCGGACTGTAGCCCAGGCTGAGCCAGACGCGGACATCCTCGGGTTTGCCCGGCAGCGTGTATTCGGCAGAAACCGACGTCGGGCCCGAAGCGGCGATGACTCTAAACGCGGGATTCGTTCCGTACCTCTCGCTGAGTTTTTTGACAAACGCGAACCAGCGTTCGAGGTAAATGTCATCCCATGGCATCGGAAGTTTTTCGAGCGAGCCTTTGCCAGGACCGTACTGCAGCGGAAACATCTGGGTCTGCACGCCTAGCAGAGCCCACGGAGGAGAAAAGAAACCGGGGAATAGCAGCAGTTGTACCCATTTCTTCGATGTTTCCGCGGCGGCGAAAAGCTGATCCAGCTTCGACCAATCCGGGTTTCCCGCGAGCGGCTCGAGGTCGCTCCAATGAATCTGCAACGCTACTCCTTCGACAGAGGGATTTTCGAGAGTTTTAAGATTTAGGCGGTTTTGCTGCGGCTTGTTTTCGACAACGACGACGAGCCCGTTCGGCGCGGAGCTGGCGGCCGGCCGTGCCTGCGCCGCCGCCGTGCACGCAGCCCACGGAGAGAAAAGCAAGGCACAAACCAATACCAGAGCGATCGGAACGCGAATGTCGGAGTGGTTGGCAATCCATGTCGAGAGAGCCATGATACCCCTCCTGCTTGCCCCTGCCGCGGGATCGCAGATTGGCACCATCCTACACCCGCGCCGCCGCAGAACCAATCGCCGCCACACCGTAAACACCGTAACCGGTCTCAAACCTGATGTCGATTCAAGTTTTTTTTCGCTCCAGATTCAGCCCATCTTGGCCCGCCAGGCCCGCCACGGCCACATTGACAGATGTGCGGAAATGGGCGACAGTAACGGCGATTAGTCGGTTGGGATTGCCGTTTGCGGACTGCAGAAGGTCCTTATTCTCTGATGATCGGTCAAACCGTTTCGCACTACAAGATTCTGGAGAAGCTTGGCGGCGGCGGCATGGGCGTCGTGTTCAAGGCCAAGGATTCGCGCCTTGGGCGCATGGTGGCGTTGAAGTTCCTGCCGGAAGACATTTCCCACGATGCACAGACGACGGAACGTTTCCGACGCGAGGCACGAGCCGCGTCGGCGCTGAACCACCCGAACATCTGCACGGTTCACGACATTGGCGAGTTCGAGGGTCGGCCCTACATCGCGATGGAAGTGCTCGAAGGCCAAACGCTGAAACATCGCATCGCCGGCAAGCCGATCGACACGACGGAATTCATCGACATCAGTATCCAGATCGCGGACGGGCTCGAAGCCGCACACGCCAAAGGAATCGTGCACCGGGACATCAAGCCGGCAAACATCTTCCTGACAACGCGCGGCGCCGTGAAGATTCTCGACTTTGGCCTGGCAAAACTGGCTCCTGCGCTCGCACACGGAGGCGACTCCGTAGCCCCGGTTGCCGAGGCCACCCAGACGCATATCGTGGGCGGCGACAATCTGACCAGCCCAGGCAGCTCGATGGGCACGATCGCCTACATGTCGCCCGAACAGGCCCGCGGCGAAGAGCTCGATCCGCGTTCCGATCTCTTCTCGCTCGGTGTGGTCCTCTACGAAATGGCCACCGGAGCGATTCCTTTTCCCGGCGCCACGGCAGCGGTCATTTTCAACGGAATCCTGACGGCAACGCCGAAGCCGGCCGCCCAGGTGAATCCCCGCCTGCCGCAGGGAATCGACACGATCCTGAATAAAGTGCTCGAGAAAGACGTGGAAATGCGCTGCCAGACGGCCGGCGAGTTGAAGACCGACTTAAAGCGGCTCAAGCGCGATCTCGATTCCGGCCGGCGGTCGTCCGCGGACACTTCCACCACAGCTTCCGCTGCAGTACCGAAGGCGCCATTGCCAGTGGTGAGAAAATCGGTTGCCGTTCTTTATTTCGAGAACCAGAGCGGCGCGAAAGAGGACGAATATTTCCGCGACGGAATGACGGAAGACATCATCACCGAGCTGTCCAAGATTGCTCAACTGAAGATTTTCCCGCGTTCGGAGATGCTGGCATTCCGCGACAAACCGGTGACGGCGCCTCTCGTCGGCCAGCAACTGGGCGCGAGTTACGTGCTCGAAGGAACCATTCGCCGCGCCGGCAACCGCCTGCGTATCACGACGCAACTGGTCGAGACCGCCTCGCGCAGCGCCGACTGGGCGGAGCGCTATGACCGGCAAATGGACGATGTGTTCGCCATCCAGGAGGAAATCGCTCTGAGTATCGCGCAGGCCCTGCGCGTGACGTTGACTCCTCAGGAAGAGAAGAAAATCGCTCGCAAGCCGACGGAAAACCCGCAAGCTTACGATTTTTATCTGCGCGGCCGGAACTACACGCGACAGCAGAATTTTGATTTCGCGCTGCAGATGTACGAGCAGGCCATCAAACTGGACCCACAGTTCGCGCTGGCGTATGCCGGTGTCGCGAACACCTGCGGCCTCATTCACGAGTTCCGTGAGCAGAGCCCGAAATGGATCGAAAAGGGAATCGCCGCGTGCGATCGGGCCGACGCGCTCGATCCGAACCTTGCCGAGGGAGCAGCGTCGCGTGCTCGCGTTTCCTATGCCGAAAGAAAATATGAGGAAGCCATCCGTTATTCGCAGCTTGCGATCGAACGCCGCCCGGATTGCGATGCCTACAATACTTTAGGCCGGGCGTATTTTGCATCGGGCCGTTTCGAGGAGGCCGCGGCGCTCGCCGAGCGCGCCTTGGAAGCGAATGGCGACGACTACAATACCTATCTTCCTTTTCGTAACGCGTTTGGACGGCTTGGCCGGGTGAAGGACCTCGAAAAAGTCCGCGATCGTCTGGTCGTTGTATTGCGGCAACAGTTAGAGAAGGTTCCCGAGGATGTACGCGCGCGGATCCTGCTAGCCGCGGAACTCGCCGGAACGGGCGAGGTCGAAGAGACAGAGCGTCACCTGCAAATGGCTGTGGCCTTGCGCCCCAATGACACCAACGTGCTCTACAACGCCGCTTGCACCTACGGAATCCTGAAGAAAAAGCAGGAAGCGCTCGACACGCTGAAGAAAGCCATCGCGTGCGGCTACGGAAATCTGGAATGGATCAAGCAGGACCCGGACCTTTTGCTCCTCCGCGACGAGCCCGAATTTAGAAAGCTGGTCACCCGCGGACAGGCAGCGTGAACCGGACGGAATCGAAGCGCCTGCTGGCGCGCGGGTTATTCCCTGCGCGCGACCTTCCCGAGCGAGATCTGTGAGGTGACAGCATGTCCTATCGACCCGATCGTCGCAGTTTTCTCGTAGCCAGCGGGCTGACCGCTCTTGCGTCAACGCGCGTCATGGGTGCGAACGATACGTTGCGCATCGGGGTCATCGGCGCGGGCGGCCGCATGAATAGCCTCCTCAGTGCAGCCGACACCGCCGGCATATACCAGATCGCTGCCGTAAGCGATGTTTATGGGCCGCGCTCTGACGCCATCAAACTACGCGCGAACGGGACCGGCGCGACCACTCACGTGGACTACCGCCAGGTCCTCGACCAGGCGATCGATGCCGTGATTATCGCTTCCCCGGATCATTGGCATGTGCCGATGACCGTCGACGCATTGTCGGCTGGAAAAGACGTGTATCTCGAAAAGCCGGTTACTCACAGTATTGAGGAAGGCACGACGCTGACCCGCGCCGTCCGCTCCAGCAAACGAATCCTGCAATGCGGGATGCAACAGCGAAGCTGGAGCCACTTTCGCGATGCCGTGGAACTGATTCAGGGAGGCAGCCTCGGGCGCGTCCTCCAGGTCAGGACCTACTGGTGGCAAAACTATCTTGGACACCAGCCGCCCAAGCCCGTCGATGTCCAGGCTCTCGATTGGAAGAAGTGGCTGGGAAACGCGCCCGACCAGCCATTCAGCGAAGAAAAGTTCTATCGCTGGCGGTGGTTTTGGAACTTTGGAGGCGGCGCCATGACCGATTTATTTACGCACTGGATCGACGTGGCGCACTGGGCGATGAAAAGCGACCAGCCGCGCAACGTGCAAATGCTCGGGGACAAATATGTCTTTGAACAGTGGGATTGTCCCGACACAGTCGAGGCAGCTTTGCGCTATCCCGGGTTCGATGTCGTCTATGAGGGCATGATGGCTTCGTCGATCGACGACGGAGGGCTCGAGTTCCGCGGCACGGACGCGACGCTCAAAATCAATCGAAGCGGCTTTGGCGTTTATCACGAAGGCGTACCGAGCAAAGACAATCCGGTTCTCAAGGCGGACAGTTTCCGCGACGGCACCATCCCTCACATGGAGAACTTCTTCGACTGCATCAAGAGCCGCAACGAACCGAATGCGCCGGTGGAAGCCGGAGTCGCAGCGGCTCGTGCCGGCCATCTCGCGAATCAGGCTTACCGGCACGCAGGTTAGGCTGCGTGATCCTGGCCGAGGATTTCCTGAAGTCGACGCGAGTGGAATTCGAAGATGTTCCGGACGTCTCTCGCCACGCATGGTTTGTTGATCAGCGAGCCGCTGAAAGAGCCAATCCGAACGGCCGGGCCTTTCATCGGCGTTCCTCCACAATAAAAATTGCAGCCTCAGCCGACGCGCGCTCGGTTAACGTTCATCTCCCGGTCATCAGGAAAGCAACAAAGGACGGTTCCGATTGGTTTGGCTGGGCGAACTGTCAACAGAACTGTTAACCTCAAGCCGAACAACCCAGGAATAGGGCGTTATCTCTTCCTATTCGATGCGTTTTGCGCGCTGGTCGCGGCCGTTCTGGTGCAGGATCAACTCTGTCGCCAAGCCTTTGCCGTCGGTGACGAAGGTAATCTGTGCGTCCACGACTTTCAGGAAATAGTCGCGATCGCCTTCCGCAAAGACCTCAAATTTTGGTTGGTTCGTTGCCTGCACGAAAAGGTGATCGCCTTCGCGCGTAACGGTGATGACGAATGTCGGCGCCAGTTGATACCTTCCGACGTAACCGTCGAACAATTTCGACGCAACGGCGACCTGTTTACGCTCTTTCGGCGGCGTTATTAACGGAGCGCTCGCATCGAGCAGATGACGGCCGATATCGTCCACGCCCGCCGGAGTTCCCGCATTGGAAAGCAGCACCACGCCGACGCGAGCCTTTGGGTCGAAGCCCATAAACGAGCGGTAGCCGCCAGTCCCGCCGTTGTGCCAAACGATCTCTTTACCATTCGCGGTGTTGATGTGCCAGCCCAGCGCGATTTCCATGCCGGGTTGCCCGGTGGGCCGGCGAAGTTTCAACATGGCTGCCATCGCCGGGGCCAGGGGTGTTTTTGTGTAACCAAGATTGCCCGCGATGAACGCGAGCATATCCGTGGCGTCCGACCGTAGCGCGCCCGCTCCCGCAAGTGTGGGTAGGTCCCAATTCTTTGCCGGATCCATGGATGGATCGTGCCCCGCCGCGAGGCGCGCTTTCATGTCGGGTGTCAGAGTAATTCCCGTGCTGGTCATGCCCAGCGGAACACAGATGCGAGACTTGACCAAAGCCTCGTACGTCATCCCCGCCCGCAGCGAAAGGACATGCCCGAGGAGTCCGCCACCAAGATTCGAATATTCGTATTGAGAGCCGATGTCCCGGGTGAGTCGATAGCCGGAGAGAAATTGATAGAGCTGCTCGACCGAATAATCCGCATAAGGATTGCCTGGATCCTTGGGAGACAAATTTGAGGGCAATCGCGGCAGGCCGGACGTGTGTGTGGCGAGGTCCACGAGCGTAATGGCGCGCCCGTTGCGCTCCGGCATTTTCACGCTGGCCGGCAAGTATTTGGAAACCGGATCATCCAGTGCGACTTCGCCGCGCTGCGCCATATCGGCTAACAACAGGGCGGTGAATACTTTTGTCTCCGAACCAATTTCGAATATCGTGTCGGCGGCGACCGGGCGGGGATCGCCTTTGTCCAGATGCCCGTAGGAAATCACGCGCCGGCCGTCGGGACCGATGATGCCGACCACGATCCCGATGCTCTGATGTTGAACGTCGATCCGATCGACGAGCATCTGCCGGATCTCAGAGTCCGAGGGAGGGGAAGAAGTGGGAACGGATTGCGGCGGGGCGAAGCGAACGGGAATAGCGACGGACGAAATAAGGGTGAAGATCTTTCGCAACAGCGGGTTTCCGGGGTGCTTGAGCGAGGGCGTCTTCATTCTTGGCCAGTTCTTGTTTACTTCGCGCGCCAACTATTTAACTGCAGGCATCCGAGCGCTCCGACGATTCCGAACATCATGGCTACGGGCAGACCCTCACCTTGTACGCTGCCCAGATTCTGACTCCCTAAACCAACTGCGTAACCGATTCCAAAGCCCAACGCCATGCAACCGACGATAATGCACAGGTTGAGGCATTTCCATTTTGCGCTCTGTGCCCCAGCGATTGCGAATCCCGCACCCAAAACCAATGCACACAGCCAGACCAAGTACATCGTTTCGCCTCGCGCCACCGGTCATTCGAAGTAGGCCACGAGCGCATTCTAATTCGAAAACGTCTCGAAAGAAATACGAGCGAAAAAGTTCACTGTGGAACGAGAAGGTACGTGACCGCGAGGAAACGATTTTTCTCGAGAGTTGGCGGGTTATTTGCTACTTCCGCTGGCAAAGACCAGGGCCTGAGTCATGCCGGAGAAGCGAATTTCGACGAGGGTCCGCGAACCGTCCCTGTTTCTCTGGTAGCCAACCGCATCCTGGGTGAACCTGACCGGCTGTTTGAGCCACTTCCCCTGGACGGTCGCATTTGAGTCTCTGTTGTTGTCGAATCTCACGATGGCGTCCGGAGCGTACGATTCCCAACTAATTTCACAAAAGCCCCCCGGCAGGCGGGTAGAAGCAACCTGCAGCCCGGACGGCATGTAGAAATTCCGTTTCCCCCGTTCGTAGGAACGTGGCGTGAAACCATGCGATGACAAATCCTTGTGCACCGTCTCCGCCTCCGGATCGCTCGCATAGGGCCCTACGAGAACTTGGTAGGATTTTCCAAACAAACGGCTCCGTTCGATAACGGTAGCGGTGAAACCCAGCCTGGACAGCCTGCTGGTCGCCTGGTCCGCCAGGAGTTTGTCTTTGAACTTTCCGATTTCGAGATACCTTTCGGAACGCAACACAACGCTTTCGACTTTCGAAGGCTCGACACGCATCTCCGGCCGGTTCGCCAATGTCATTTCCGGTGCGGGAGCCCGCGAAACGTTTGCGCCGAAATCCGGAGCAGCCGTGAAACCAATCCCTGGAACGGGAGGCCGGTCAACCGCGGAATTGGCAGCCGGCGTTACCGAGACCGGGGTCCTCGGCGCGGAAAGGGAAGGAGCGCCAGGATTCGTCGCTTCGAGTTTGACAGCGGGAGGCTTGGCCGCCGTCGGCGGTGCCGTTGCGGGGGAAGCAAGTTTTTCCGGCGGTTCGGATTGCGCCGGACGAGGCGGTACTCGGGGTTCCAAGTCCGGATCCGGATCGCCGGGCGGGGCGGTTGATTTCAGAGAGGTGAATTGCGACGCTGCCGAAGCCGACTGCGTTTCGAGAGAACTCGCCTGCGCTCCAGGCGAGATCGGCTGCGACCAGGATTTTCCGCCAAGCCGTAGCCCGAGTTGAACCAGAGAGTCGCCCAGGAGGTGACCGTGAGTGAGGAGCGAAACCGTTGCGACGAGCAAAGCAGAAGCGAGAATACCGGTTGTCAAACCGCCGGAGAACCCTTTCCAGAGTCTTGTGGACTGCATACGCTGGACAAGGATGTCAAATCCAGCCGAAGCAACACGGGCCAGATGCGTACTCGATTGGCGCACAACCGGGAACAGGCGCGTCGCTCCTCCGTTTACGTGGACCAACGCGGGCTGACGAATCCAATCGCGAATCTGTTCGCGGGCTTTATCAGAAAGGTTCGTGAATCTCAGACCTCCCCGCCGGAAGGTGTCGTCTGTCCATGCCAATTCGCTGCGAACCTCGATCAGTCGAGAGACTCCGCTGGTTTGTGCCACGGTGTCCCCCGCCGCCCCTTGGCCAGATTCGACGCGCAAGCCGCGATAGGAAAACCAGAAACGGATGGTTTCCGTGCGCTTTACAGGCGCGGTCGATTGGAAGCAAAGGCCTCCCTCGGAAATATCCAGAATGATGCCGCCGTTGTCCGGATCGAGGTTGACATAGGCGAGCCCGTTGACTTTCATTCGTGGGGCTCGGCGACGTTCCGTCCGCATGGCGGTGCCTCTCTCCCTGCTGGTGCTCGGGTTGCTTCTTTCCCCCGGAAACTGCCGCTTAGTCCAAGCAGAGGATGGTCAAGCAGGCTAACGCCGATTCAGGAGGCTCGATGGCACAAAGGACGTCGCACCAGAGTCGCTGGGCGCGCGTTTCTCCGGCAGGCTGGGAGGTGCAAAGTGCGAAAGGCGGGCTTCTCTTGAGTACCAAGGGAATAACGGGAGGTCAATGGTACCGGGGTACTACAGAGAGGAGCATCGCATCGAGAAAGAGCAGGCTTCGGTTGCCCAACAAAAAATGAGAAGAAGAGCAGAAAAAGATTTGGATGAGCTCGAAAGGGCGACCGAGAGTCCGCAGGTGCAACGCCGGCGAAAGCGATTCAAGCGGGACGACACGCGATTCTGATTGTGGGAAGATAACGCGTGCGCATTTTGCTACAGCAGTTCCTGTCCGTTGCGGATGAGGCTCGAGCCTCGCGCACTCTCGGCAAGCTGAAGCAGCACGACATTCGTGACTGGGCACTTGCCGGCGGGCTGGCGCTTGAAGTTCATCGGATCAACCGCGGATGTAAAGCCTCGGTGCGCGCGTTGAACGACATTGACTTCATTGCCGAATCCTTCGACGCTATTCCGGAAACTCTGGCGGATGATTTTCTGTTCCGTCATGTCCATCCGTTCGATCCACCGGGCAAGACCTTGCTGCAGTCCATTGATCGGGAGAGCGCCTTGCGCGTCGACTTGTTCCGCGGGTACGGCGGCGAGATGCAACGAACATCCGTTGCCGATCTGCCTTTTGGAACGATGCGAATCCTTTCCTTTGAAGACCTGGTGGCACGAACCGCGCGATTGGCGCTCGACCTTGCCAAGGGTGATCGAACGCCTTCCGTGCATGTCCGAGACTTTCTGCGGTTAGCGGAGTTGGTCGACCCGGTCGAGATGGAAACGGTCTGGCTCGATCATCGGAAGGTCTGGCATCCGCCGACCTTTGCGGAAGCCAACGCCTTGCTCAAAGAGCTAATCCCAGCCCGCCGGCACCTGCTGATCCTGCGTGATTATTCGAAAGATGTCCGGGCGGTCTGTCCCCGGTGTAAAGGTACTGCCGCTTTGCGGCTCGCCGACCCCAAAGTTGTCCTCTCCTTGTTGGGATACTGCTAACCGGGTGGACAGGACGAGGTGTGCGGCGTCTTCGGGCTTGCTGTTCGTGCGCTATGATTGAATCGCCGCGAATGATTCCCGCACCCGACGAATGAAGAGAAACAGCCCACAACGGACACGATCCCCACTACGGATTTTGTTCTGCTCCTTTTTATCCGGCACTGCCGCCCTCATCTATCAAGTTGCGTGGAGCAAAGCGTTAGGTCTGATCTTCGGGCACACGGCTTACGCGATTGCTGTGGTCCTCGCTGTTTTCATGGGTGGTCTTGCGGCGGGGAGCGCATTCTTCGGCCAGTGGAGTAAGAACCGCGCTGAAGCGGTTGCTCTCTATTCGAAGATGGAGTTCCTGGTGGGCGTCATGGGAGCACTTTCCCTTGCCGGACTAGCGGGTGTGCGCTGGCTCTATGTGGCCGCCTATGGGTATTTCAGCAATACCGCTGCGTTGCTGTTTGCGCTCAAATTCGTTGGGGCTGCCGTCGTTCTGTTCCTTCCAACGTTTTTGATGGGCGGCACGTTTCCGATCCTTGTTTATGGAGTTACGAAGAACCGTGCGGAACTGGGGGGTCGAGTTAGCCAGCTGTATTGGGTCAATACGCTCGGGGCTGTTCTGGGAACATTGACGGCGGGTTTTGTTTTGCTTCCTACGCTAGGGTTGCGCATGACCGTGGGTGTTGCCGTCGCTTTGAATATGGTGGCTGGCTTGTTCGCCGCAAAGACCGAGATCGAACCAGAGATCGCAAAACGGGCGCGCGATACAACGACAGCCAATGCGTCTGTCAGCCAGCCGTCGCAACGATTCTCGCGGCGACCCCTGCTGATTTTATTTGCCGTCGTCGGCGCCAGCGCTTTCGCTTATGAGATTGCGTGGACGCGGCTGCTTGCCGTCGAAATCGGTAGCTCCACCTACGCGTTTACCCTGATTCTCGCGGCGTTTCTTGCCGGGACGGTGATCGGCAGTGTGGTGTTTCACCGCTTCTTTGCGGACGCAGGGCAAGTAACCACGACTACGTTCTCCCTGACGCAAACCTGGATTGCGATCGCCGCGCTGGCGTCTTTGCTTCTGTTCCATTGGATTCCATCGCTCATCCCTTTTGTACTCCGCTCGACGGAGCAGACCTTTGTCGGCTTGCTCCTGGCCCAAGCGGTAACGTGCTGCTTGACGGTTCTCCCGGTGGCTGCAATCTTCGGTTTCAATTTTCCGGCTGTGCTGGTCCTGCTGGGCGGCGGGACGGAGGCCAACACAAGCGGAGCCCGAGTAATGGGCAAGGCGTATGCGGCAAATACTTTTGGAGCCATTGCGGGGTCGCTGATCACCGGATTCATCCTGATTCCCTGGCTCGGCAGTTTCCGGGTCATTGCCGCCGCGGCAGCGGTAAATGTTTTGCTGGCGCTGGTGTTGAGCTGGTCCTGGCCTCCGCTGCGAGTTCGATCCTTGGCGCTGAACTTCGCGTGCCTGCTTCTGGCCGTAGGAGTCGGATTTTCGTCGTTCTTCCAGAATCCATCGCTCTTGTCTTTGTCGGCCGCGCTGTATGGCAATACGTTCCAAGGACACCTGACGTTGCAAGAGATTGCCGCAACCAACGATCTCGTATTCACGACCGAGGGAGTCAATGATTCGATTGCCGTGATTCGCTCCGACAACTACGAGGCTTTGCGGGTCAATGGCAAGGTAGACGCGTCCACCGGAGATGCTCGCACGCAGCTTCTGCTGGGGCATCTTGGAGCGGCGTTTCATCCCGCGCCGCGACGGGTGCTGGTCGTTGGCTTCGGAAGCGGAATGACGGTCTCCGCTGTTGCACGCTATCCGGAGGTGGAGAAAATCGCCTGCATCGAAATCGAACCCGCGGTGATGCGTGCGGCGCCCTATCTCGGGAGCCTTAACCGAGGCGTGCTGAGCGATCCCAGGGTGCACATGATTTTCGATGACGCCCGAACTTTTCTGCTTACATCCCGGGACCAATACGATTTGATCATTTCCGAACCATCGAACCCGTGGATTTCTGGAATCGCCACGCTGTTCACCAGCGAGTTTTACTCCGCGGTGCGGCAGCGCCTTGCTCCCGGCGGGATTTTTGTGCAATGGGTGCAGGCTTATTCTCTGGCCCCGGACGATCTGCGCATGATTGCTGCGACCCTCGCGGGGCACTTTCCGGAACTGACGCTCTGGCGCGGCGAAGGCCCGGACCTGCTGCTGCTCGGCAGGACGGATGTGAAACCGTTTCGGTTCGACCGGCTCCGAACACTTTGGCACAACAAAGCGCTGCGCAAGGATTTCGAGTCGATGGAGGTTCGCCAGCCGGAAGGACTGGTGGGTTACTTCCTGCTGGATGACGCGGCGGTGCGGAAACTGGGGGAGGGAAGCGTCCTGAATACCGATGATCGCACGGTGCTCGAATATCACGCGCCGCAGACTCTGCTTGCGCGTGACTTGTTTGCGGCAAATCAGGCGATGATCACGCAACTCCGGACAGCAGCGCTCCCGGCGAATTTGCATCAGGCGGAAACGGGGCGATCGCTCGAGGCCGGTGTGCAAACCGCGCTCGATCTGAATGACACTGCAAACGCTCAGAGGTTTGTCAGCACAGTGAAGTCTCAACCGGAATCGGTTGCGGGCGACATTGCCGAGGGGCGTCTTGCTTTGGCAGAAGGGCAGCTCGCCGATGCGGAAAGCGACTTGGAAGGCGCCCTGAAACTGGATGGCGGCTCGACGGAAGCAATGCACTGGCTGGCGGTTGCCGAGAGTCGCAGCGGCGAAGCGAGCCAAGCCCGCTTGCTGGTCGATAAAATCCTGGAAAGCCAGCCTGGGAACCTAACCGCCCTCAACGATGAAATCGAATTCGCAGCCGACCGCGAAGACTACCGTATCGCCCTGATCGCTCAACTAGCGCGGCTGAAAGTATTGGGAGACCCGCCGGCATCGGAATACTGTCGCTTGGGCGCGATTTGGATAAAGCTGGGAAATCTTGGCGAAGCCGAGCCCGCATTGCTGAGAGGGGCAGCGATGGATCCCTACAGCTACGCTTGCAATCTCGAATTGGGGGATTTGTACCGGCAAAGCGGGCGGCTTTCGCTAGCACAGCAACACCTGGCGAAAGTGTTGCGCTTCTACCCGGACGCCGACGCAACGGTTTATAAGTCCCTCGCCGGTGTGTATTTCTCTCTCGGTGACCAGCACTCCGCGCGGGTGATCCTGCGGAAGGGTCGGCGCGTGTTTCCCGACGATGCCGATCTGCAAAAGGCCAACGTCGACTAGAAATCTCCCGCAAAACCAGGTATACGCGAGGCCTTGACTATCTACAATCGCTGGTGTAGATAATCATAGTATGGGAAAACCAAACGATCTGGTGCAGGGGACGCTCGACCTTCTTATCTTGAAAACGATTGCCCTCGAACCAAAACACGGCTGGGCCATCGCCAAGCGCATCCAACAAATTTCGCGCGAAGTATTGCAGGTTCAGCAAGGCTCGCTCTACCCGGCTTTGCAACGCCTGGAGCAAAAAGCGTGGATCAAAGCGAAGTGGGCGGAAACCGAAACCGGGAGAAAAGCCAAGTTCTACTCGCTGACCGCTGCCGGCCGCGTGCAGTTGGAAAAAGAAGCCGCCAATTGGAACCGCCTGTCGGCGGCCATCGATCTCGTGGTCGAAACGTCCTAGAGGTGCTGTGATGGTGTGGGCCCAAAGACTCTGGCTGCGATTGCAGACCTTATTCCGTCGCGAGCGCTACGCGAAGGAGCTCGACGCCGAGATTCAGTTCCATCTCGACGAGCAGATTGCCGAGAATATCGCCGCAGGTATGAGTCCCGCTAAAGCCCGCCTGGCTGCCGTGCGAACTTTTGGCAACGGCACGGCGGTCAAGGAGGAAGCCTGGGACACATGGGGTTGGATCCGGCTCGAACAGCTAGGCCAGGACGTTCGCTACGCACTCCGCCAACTGAGAAAAACGCCCGGCTTCACACTCACTGCCGTTCTCACTCTCGCTCTGGGAATCGGCGCCAACGCCGCGATCTTCACACTCGTGCATGCAGTCATCATGAAAGACCTGCCGGTCACCGCCCCCAAATCGCTCATCCGCCTTGGCAACAATAACGACTGCTGCGTGAACAGCGGCGTTCCCGACGAAGGCAGCTATGCTCTCTTCTCGACCGAAACCTACGAACGCCTGAAAAGGAATGTCCCGGAGTTCGAGGAACTCGCCGCGATGGAGTCCGGCTTCAGCTTCCGCCCCGTCACCGTGCGGCGCGAGGGTACTCACGAAGACCCGCACTCGGTGATGGGCGAGTTCGTCTCCGGCAACTACTTCCGCACCTTCGGTCTCAACCCCGCTGCCGGAAGACTCTTCACCGAGGGAGACGATCGAAAAGGCGCGCCCATGGCCGGGGTGATGAGTTATCAGGCCTGGAAAAACCGCTACGCCAGCGACCCATCGGTCGTCGGCAGCACCTTTTGGGTCAACACAAAAGCGGTGACCATCGCCGGGATCGCGCCGCGAGGCTTTTACGGTGACCGCCTCTCGAGCACACCGCCGGATTTCTATCTGCCCAGGGAAACCATGCCGGTGCTGCTGAGCGTGCCCTACTACCGCGATCCGAACACCGATTGGCTCTACATGATTGGCCGCGTGAAGCCCGGCGTGCAACTTGGTCCGTTACAGGAAAAAATAACCACGCTGGTGAGGCAAGCACTCTCGGAAACCGAGACATATTCGTCTGAACAAAACAAGAAACTACTGGCCAAGGTTCATGTCGTCCTGACCCCGGGCGGAGCAGGCATTCAGGAGTTGCGGGAACAGTACGAATTGAACCTTCGTCTGCTGATGGTCGCCGCTGTTTTGGTGCTTCTGATTGCCTGCGCCAACATCGCCAACCTTCTTCTGGTGCGCGGCATGCGCCGCAAAGTAGAAATGTCCGTGCGCACCGCTCTTGGAGCAGCGCGTGGCAGGATCGTTCGGCAACTGCTCACCGAAAGCGTCGTGCTTGCGGGACTCGGCGGGCTCGCGGGATTGGCCGTCGCCTACGCAGGCACGCAGATGCTCCTGAAACTCGCCTTCCCGGACGCCGCGGGCCTTCCGATCGATGCTCGGCCCTCCGCCGCCGTGCTGGCATTCGCTTGCGGGCTGTCCATGCTCACCGGCGTGCTCTTCGGGGTAGCTCCGGCGTGGATGGCCGCGCGCAGCGATCCCGCCGATGCGCTGCGCAGCGGGATGCGCGGCACTACGACCGGGGCCTCATTGCTGCAGCGTGGCTTGGTTGTTTTCCAAGCGGCACTTTCCCTGGTGCTGCTGGTTGGCGCGGGACTTTTTTCCGAAAGCCTGCACAAATTGCAAGGCACCGATTTGAGGCTCGATTCGAAGAACCGTTACATCGTGCATATCAACCCAGAGGCGGCCGGCTATGCGCAGGCGCAGCTCGAAGCCCTCTATCGCACCATGGAACAACGTTTCCACGCGTTGCCCGGTGTGAAAAACGTGGGTATCAGCACGTACACGCCGATGGAGGACAACAACTGGAGCAACGGAATCCAGGTGGAAGGGCAGCCTTATACCGAGAAAGGCGCGTCCGTGGTCAAGGTCAACGCCGAATATTTTGACTCCGTGGGCACCCGCGTGGTCATGGGCCGCGGTATCAGTCCGCAAGACACTTCTACTGCTCCGACCGTCGCCGTGGTGAACGAAACCTTCGTGAACGATTTCATCCCCAAAGGCGAGAACCCCATCGGGCGCCGCTTCGGTGCTCCGGGTCCGAAATCGAGCGGCGATTTCGAGATCGTTGGCGTGGTCGAGGACACGGCGTACACCACGGTGCGGTGGAAAGATCATCGCATGTTCTTTTTTCCCGTGATGCAGCGTCCGGCAACCGACAAAACTCCCGTCGATCAGGATACGTCGCTCTATGCCGGGGCCATCGTCATTCAAACGCAGAGTCCCATCCTCGGCATGGAAGAGCTGGCGCGCAAAACTCTTTCGGAGATCAATGCGAATCTGGCAGTCGTAAAATTCCAGACCTTCGACGGGCAAATCGCCGACCGCTTCAACGAAGACCGCATGGTCGCGCGGCTGACCGCATTGTTTGGAGCCTTAGCCTTGTTACTCGCCACGATCGGACTCTACGGCATCACCGCCTACACCGTGGCCCGCCGCACTTCGGAAATCGGCATACGCATGGCCCTGGGCGCCCAGCGTTCCAATGTAATTGCGTTGGTGATGCGCGGCGCTCTGAGCCAAACGCTTCTCGGCCTGGCCATCGGCATACCCGCGGTTCTACTTTCGGCGCATTTCGTGGAGTCGCTCCTGTTTGAAATAAAGGGCATCCACTTCAGCGTTCTCACCGTTTCGGTCCTGGCACTGTCCATCGCGTCGGCGCTGGCCGGCTTGCTTCCGGCGCGCCGCGCCGCTTCGACCGATCCAGCGCAGACATTGCGCACCGAGTAGCCCGCTGGCTTGATTTGCGGATGCGACGGTACTAGCACCAGATGATGCCCGCCTTCGCAAAATATGTGCATCGGCGGCTTTCGCCAAACTTGAACGCATGTTAGTTTGTGGATGCCCCCCCCCGGTAGACCCGTTTCTTGCCCAGCCCAAGTTAATTCCTGTGTCGAAGATGCAGCATTCCATCGTGGATTTTTCTCGCGCGCGCACAGAACGCTGGGCGCGGTACGGGATTTTTCTGCTCGTGCTTTACGCCTGCGTGCGAGGAATCGTCGCCGCGTTCTCCAAGCCCTTCTGGTACGACGAGATTTTTACTTTGATCATGGCTCGCCAGCCGACGCTCGGCATGATGTGGAGCGCGATCCGCCGGGGCGTCGACGGCCAGCCTCCGCTCTTCGATGTGATTGAGCGCGCCGCGAGGGTCTTCCCAAATCCCGAAATCGCCTTTCGTCTTCCTTCGATCATTGGCTTTGCCGGTGTTTTGGTCTGCCTGTTTGTGTTTGTGCGGCGTCAGAGCGGAGCGGTCTACGGGCTGATCTCGGCAAGCACCGCGATGCTGACGTTTCTGTATATCCCGTATGCGGTTGAGGCGCGTCCCTACAGCCTGGTCGCGGCGTGCGTGGCGCTGGCCCTGGTTGCCTACCAGCGTGCCGCAGCATCGCTGCGCTGGACCGCGGTTTTGGCTCTGGCGCTTACGACCGCTGAAAATCTCCACTACTACTCCGTTTTTGCTCTGATTCCGTTTGCCGTCGCCGAAGCGGTTTATACCTGGCAATCCTCGAAGATTCGCTGGAGAATCTGGATCGCGCTGGCCATCGGCGCCTCTCCTCTGATTTTGCTCTGGCAACTTTTGGCCCGCTTCCGAGCTGTCTACGGTCTGAATTTTTGGGCGCAGCCGGATCGCGCCACGGTCCTGCATTTCTACGGTGACTTTCTCCAAATCTCGTTCTTTTGGGGACTCGCAGTCTCCATCGTGTGCGGGCTTGCGGTGCTCGGGGTCCTTCGATTGGCGCCGGGCGAACCCGGCGAGACAGCTTCGGAGAGCCTGCTGCACGAAAGAGTACTTGTTTTTGCGTTACTGGCGATGCCACTGATTGTTTTTGTCGCCACAAAAGTTCTTCATGGCGGTTATAGCGAGCGTTACGCGTTGTACTCGGTCCTCGGAATCTCGCTGGCCACGGGCCTGGTGTTGCCGCGGCTGGGCGATCGAACGCGGCTTCTCGTGCCCGGTTTCCTGCTGCTCGCGCTGGTGGTAAACGAGGCTTCGTTCTGGCTGTCCCGCGCAAATCCTCCTGGGCGCTTGGGATCGCCGGCTACGGTCGCCGAGCAGATGGTGGGCAGCACAACCTACGACGACCTGCCGGTGGTTGTAACCAATACCCACGAATATCTGCAACTGGCTTACTACGCGGCGCCCAATCTGGCGTCGCGATTGGTTTCCGTCGTAGACCCAGGGGCGGCTCGTCATTACGCAAACAACGACAGCGACGACAAAGCCTTGGCGCTGCTTGCCGACTATTCACCGCTGCGAGTCTACAGTTTTCAGTCTTTTCACAACTCCTATTCGTCTTTTCTGCTCTACCAGGATTCGAGCGAACCGCTCGGCTGGTGGCCGCAGCGCCTGGTCGACGATGGCTACGTCCTTCGCGTGGTAGCGTCGGCGGGAGAAGAGCTGGTCTTCCTCGTTACCGCCCCGGGAACGGACCGTCAGCAAGGCCGCTAAGCAAGCCCAAGAAATCGCGCTCCAGACTTGACTCGAGCCGCGGCAGTGCGTAGCTTGGCTCATCCAAAGGGAGGCCTACGTGAGCGCTCGCGCCTATCAAAAGCGGATCAGTGGAGTGTTGGAAAAAATCTGGGAAACGCAGGTCGAGAATATAGAAAAGGCGTCGGTGGTGATGGCGGACGTGATTTCCGGCGGCGGGTTGGTGCACATTTTTGGCAGTGGGCATTCGGTGCTGCCGGTGCAGGATATGTTTCCGCGCTACGGATCCTATCCAGGCTTCCGGCCGCTCATGGACATGCGGCTGATGTGGACAAACGTAATCGGCAGCGGCGGCGCGAAGGGACTGCTCTGGCTCGAGCGCAGAGAGGGATACGCCCAGGTGCTGTTTGAGAACGAGCCGATCCGCAAGGGCGACGTGATGCTGGTCTTTTCGCACGGGGGATTGAACGCGGTGGGGATCGAAGTTCTGATGGAAGCAAAAAAACGCGCGTTAAGCACCATAGCCGTAACCTCCATGGACAACTATGCGAAACGAACGGCGACGCATTCTTCCGGGAAGAAATTGGCGGATGTCGCCGATATTGTCATCGACAACTGTACTCCGGCAGAAGATGCCCTGGTGAACATCGACGGCTGGAAAGCGCCGGTGGCCGCCGGATCGACTGTGGCATTCATCACGATCGCGATGTCTTTCATTGCGCAAGTGGCGGCGAATCTGGGGGCGAAAGGGCACAAGCCGCCGGTTTTTGTTTCGCCGAATGTCGTGGGAATCCCTCCGGACGAGATGAACCGCGTTTACGAAGAATACGAGCAACGTTTGGAAAGGTGATCCGTGACACAGACGATTCGCCGCGGAATCCTGTTCGGCGGCGCTGCGGCGGGCATTTTTGTATTCGGAATTGTCATGGCCGTGCTCGGCACGCTGTTCGGACTGCCGGAAATGCGAGCGCGGCTGCAAAGCGACCTGGCGCAACAGGGCAATCTGTTGCTGCTGTTGTATGTGGGAATCTTTGTGGCGACACTGGTGGCAGGACCGGCGATCGACAGGATCGGGAACAAGCCGATTCTGGTTGTGTCGGCCGCGCTGGTGGCAGCGGGAATGATGGGCTTTGCGTTCGCGCATTCCTTTGCGAGTTCGGCAATACCGGCGTTGCTGCTCGGATGCGGCGGCGGGGGCTTGAACACCTCGACCAACGCGCTGATTTCCGATTTGTACCACGAGCGGCGCGGTCCGATGTTGAATGTGTTGGGCATTTTTTACGGGATCGGTGCCCTGTGCATTCCTTTGCTGGCGGCAACCATGGCCTTGCGCTTTTCGATTACGTCGCAGTTGTTCTGTTGTGCTGGTCTGGCCGCGGCGTGCGCGATCCTGTTTCTGGCTCTGCGCTTTCCGCCGGAGGTTGCGGCGCAGAGTTTTTCCTGGCGCGAGGCGTTGCGGGTGGCCCGGTATCCTGGGGTTTTGATTCTGGGATTTCTGTTGTTCTGCCAGTCGGGAAACGAAGCGAGCATCGGAGGTTGGACGTCAACCTACGTCGGACAGGCTGGATTTCCGGCCCGTACGGCTACGTTCATCCTGGCGGGCTATTGGGCGGCGCTGATGGCCGGCAGGCTGGTGGTGGCACGGCTGCTGAAATCCGTGAGCAAGCAACGGCTGGTGTTCGCGAGCGGTGTGGGAGCGGTTTTGGGCGCTATGCTTTTGCTGGCGAATCGCTCGGAAATCATGTTGGTGTCGGGTGTGCTCGTTCTCGGATTCTCCTACGCCGGTGTCTTTCCGACGGTGCTGGCCATCGCCGGGGATAATTACCGGAAACTTGCCGGCACGGTATTTGGACTATTATTCGGCATCGCGTTGCTCGGAGGAATGTCGTTTCCATGGTTGGTAGGACACGTTTCGCAGGGGTGGGGAGTTCGCTACGGAATGACGGTTCCGCTGGCTGGCGCGACCGCAATATGCCTTGCGGCGTGGCGAATTCTATCGGCGAGGCGCGTTCCGACGCGCGCTTCGATTGGTGAATGAACAGGATGGCGGTAAACCATGTGATCGCGGTCGATCTGGGCGGTACCAAGCTTGCTGTCGCGCTAGTGAACGGCAAGGGACAGTTGTCCGAGCTCACCACACTCGCGGTCGACACGAGTTCCTCGCTGGCGCCGGTGAATCAGATTGTGAAGCTCGCGCGTGAGTTGATCGGCACGAAAGGACAAATTTCCGGAATCGGGGCGGCGGTGCCGGGTCTGGTGCGGCGCGACGGCACGGTGTGGGCGCCGAATCTGAAGGGCTGGAAACGGATGGCGCTGGCGCAGCGACTGAAACGCGCCCTCGGATTGCCGGTCGTCGTCGAAAGCGACCGGAATGCGGCGGTGCTCGGCGAAACATGGCGAGGCGCGGCGCGAGGAAAAAGCGACGCGATTGTATTGATGCTGGGAACAGGAATCGGCGCGGGAATATGGAGCGGCGGCAGACTGGTGCGGGGGGCGCATGAACTTTCCGGCTGTGCGGGATGGATGGTGGTCGCGGACGCCTACGGAACCGAAGCACGACAGTGCGGGCAGTTGGAGTCGTTAGCAGCAGGGCCAGGTATCGCGCGTGCGGCCGGGGCTGTCAATGCGCAAGACGTTGCTGAGGCGGCACGACGTGGTGATCCCGTGGCCGTGCGCGCTTATCTCGAAGCGGGACGCCGATTGGGTCACGGTGTAGCGAATCTGGTGAGCTTGTTTGACCCGGAGATTGTGGTCATCGCTGGCGGACTAGCAAGGGCGGGTGATTTGTTTTTGGACGCGCTCCGAAAAGCCGTTAAGGAACGAGCGCAGCCCATCTCGGCAAAGCTGGTGCGGATTGTGACCAGCCCACTCGGAGCGCATGCAAATCTGTTGGGGGTGGCGCGATTGGCGGGTTCCGTTGGGCGTAGTGGCCGGAGCGGGGGAAGGTAGGATAACTTCTATGGAAACGGGAAAGGAAGGCCGAGCGATGCGTCCAACGCGGCGTGATTTTCTAACCGGGGCGAGTGGTGCCGTAGCCCTGTCTATGGCAACAGATTTCTTCCAGGGCGTTCCGTTGCCAGGGCGCCCGGCGTCTGGAACCGCCGGCTTGCAGGACCGTGACTTCAGGAATGTTTTGGCGATCGCCGCGCATCCCGGCGATGTTTTTTTCGCGATGGGCGCGCCCGTGGCTGTCGCGACTCATTCCGGGGGACAAGGTACGCTGTTGAGTCTGTCCTTGGGCGAGAGAGGATCGCCATCGGTTCCGGCGCAGCAGTATGGAGTCTCGCAAGAGCAAGCCGCGGAAAAGGCCGCCGCGTCGCTCCATGCGAAAGCTCTGTTCCTCCACTATCCCGACGGGGAAGTCCCGGCAAATGAGGAGACAAAGTTTGCCGTTTGTGATTTGATTCGCGAGTGCAAGCCCTCGACTGTCGTGACCCACTGGAAGGGAAGTTGGCACAAGGACCACCGGGCGTGCCATGAAATCGTGCAGGATGCGATTTTTTATGCGGGTCTTCCTGCCATTGTCCGGAAAGCGTCGGCGCACACGGTAAAAAAACTGTACTTTGCCAGCAATTGGGAAGACGCCAGCGATTTTGCCGCGGATACTTACTTGGATATAACGCCTGTCTGCGACGATTGGTTGAACGCCTGCAGCGCATTTCCCATGTGGCGCGGAGAAAACGGATTCCGTTACAGCGATTACTATTCGAGCGTCGCCGTGGCGAACGGTTGTTTGAGCAACTTCAAGCGCGCCGTGGCGTTGATGTCGTCCGAGGCGCAACGCATCCAAAACATCCCGACGCCATAGTGTGTGTGACGCGCTGGCTCCGGGATTTTAGTATTTCGTTATAATGGCGGCGTGAGCGGTCAACCAACACAACAGATGCAGTGCATGGAGGTGTGGGGCGGGAGTCAGCTGGCCTCCCGTACGGTGGAATTGGGTGGGCTGGAGGCGTGGGTCTACAGCAAGCCCTACGGTCAGGCGCAGCGTGGCGGGGATGTGTACTACGCGTCGAGTTGCGCCACGGGGAGGATCAGCCGTTTGCTGCTGGCGGATGTGTCGGGGCATGGAAACACCGTTGCCGCAACTGCGGCCGATCTCCGGACGTTGATGCGCCGATTTGTCAATCGTCTGGACCAAAAGGAATTTGTGAGGCTGTTGAATCAGCAGTTCACGGCCTTGTCGCGCAACGGAACGTTCGCCACCGCTATCGTGACTACCTTTTTTTCACCCAGCCGGCGCTTGTCTGTTTGCAATGCTGGGCATCCGCGACCGCTGCTGTTCCGCGCCGCCGATCGCCGCTGGTCTTTTCTCGGGCACGAGGAAACGGCGGGAAAAGTCTCACCCGCCAATATTCCGTTGGGGATCATCGACCTGGCGGATTATGAGCAGTTTGACGTCGAACTAGCCCCGGGTGACTGCCTGGTCAGCTACACCGATGCATTGATTGAATCCTGTGATGCAGACGGAAAGATGCTTCGCGAGGATGGGCTACTGCGGATCATGAATTTGTTGGGTGACATTGAACCCCACCAGTTGATCGACACGCTGCTCAAGGAAATCACCGAACGATTCCCGGAGAACCTTTCCGCCGACGACGTAACGGTGCTGATGGTACATGCAAATGGCGGGAGTCCCAGCTATTCTCTGAGGGAAAAGATTGGAGCCATGGCGCGGTTTCTGAAATTGTTGGTCGGTTCGTTGAACCCGCGAGCGGAACGAGCCCCGTTTCCCGATGCGAAGCTGGCGAATCTGGGTGGCGCGGTCATACCGGCGCTGGCGCGACGGTGGCGGGCCGCCGGCTCTCCCGATAAGGTTCGCGCGCCGCAGAGCTAGCGCCTTTCCGATAAGCCGGACAGAGGTAACTCCGGCATTTCTGAGCGGCGGCCCGGGTTACTTTTTCACATTCCAAACATACAAGAAGTTCTCGTCCGTGGCCGTGGCGACAATTCTGCCCGCCTTGCGACTGGCACGGTTCAGAGCGGAACGAACATTTGCCTTACCATCCGCCAATCCATCCAACGGCACCTTGAGAGCCGCCCCGTCCGGTAATTGGTCCAGGTCGCTGAGAATGACGGTGACAATCTGCTTGTGCTTTCCATGTCGACCCTGCGGAACATCCGCCTGCACCATCGTTTTGAAGTGCATGGCGTTACCTGCTGCTCGAGTCCTGGCCATAGAACCCTCCCGGGCATAAGGAATAGTAAACCTAACGCAATCGTATCGCAACGCCATAAGCTCTGCAATTAAATAATCGATCCGACTCGCTATATCACACTCTTGCATGCACTCTGCAAACGTCGCTATCCGAGGCTCACCTTCGCTTACCGGTAGGCCACGAACCGACTTAATTACGCAGTTCGCGGCCGTAAAGAAATGACCCCTAGAAGCCGGGGCCTGTTACGGTCAGAGCATCAATGTCGGAGTAGGGATCATGATTGCTCATAACCCCCTCCACGGATCCGGACAAGCGGAATTCCCGCATCCGGCTCTTGCCTTAGGTGATGACGCCCATGCGGCGTAGAGGATAGGGATGACAGACGGTAGGCACAGGCAGCCAGCGGGTGATGAGACGCCGCATGCGGTCCCAAAGGAGGCGGCCATTCTGGCTACGCCGCGACAGCGCGCGATACCAGAGGCGGCCCACTTGGAATCGAAAGAGACACAGCGCCGGTCGGTTCATGGGCACTCCGTAATAGCGGACGTGTCCACGCACCACCGCTTGCAACCACTTGCCCAATTCCGGGATGGGTTCATGCATGCGCCGCTGAAGCTCGGCTTTCACCTCGTTCAGCTTCGCCTGCAATCTTTTGCGTATGGTCTGCCGCAGCACCGTATACATTCCATTGCTTCTCTTCTTCACGCAGATGTGCGTAAAGCCGAGGAAGTTGAAAGTTTCCGGTTTCCCTTCTCCGCGTCTCTGCCGGTTTTGGATCGCAAACGGACCAAACTCCAGCAGCCGCGTTTTCTCGGGATGCAGTTCCAGGTTGAACTTCTTCATCCGTTCCGTGAGTTCCGCCCGAAACTGATCGGCATCCGCTTTATCCCTGAATCCAACCACGATGTCGTCCGCGAATCGCACGACGATGACATCGCCGTGCGCGCACTTCTGACGCCACGCTTGGACCCACAAGTCGAAGACGTAGTGAAGATAGACGTTCGCCAAAAGCGGCGAAGCACTTCCGCCTTGGGGCGTGCCTTCTTTCACTCGTGTTCGCTTCCCATCCTCCAGCACGCCGGCGTTCAGCCATTTTTGGATGAGCCGCACAACGCGCCGATCTGCGATCCGGTGCTCAACGAACTTCATCAGCCATTCGTGAGAAATTCCATCGAAAAAGCCTTTGATGTCCAGATCAAGCACCCAGTTCACTTTTCTCGTCAGCAGTCCCGTGTACAGCGCATCCAGCGCTTGATGCTGGCTGCGTCCTGGTCGAAACCCGTACGAAAATCCGAGAAAGTCCGTTTCGTAAATGGCATTCAGCACCTCGACCGCCGCGCGCTGGACGATCTTGTCTTCCAGCGCCGGAACTCCGAGCGGTCTCTGCCGCCCGTCGGCCTTGGGGATATACACTCTACGCACCGGCTTCGCTCGATACGCTCCTCGCTTCAGCCTTTCGGAAAGGCCCTGGAGATTCCTCTCCAGTTCCTCGCCGTAGTGCCGCCACGTCTCCCCGTCCACGCCCGGCGCGGCTTCCTTCTTCAATCGGAAGTAGGCCATGCGCAGTGTTTCCAGGTTGTAAATGTGGTGCAGAAGCGCCGTGAACCGCAACTTCTTATCCTTTCCTGCTGTTTGACGTACCCGCTCCAGCGCACTGGGCGCGTCTTTCCGGCTCGGTGTCCGGGACGCGTTTTGCTGTGGCAGGTTCCCTTTGGCCAGTCCGCTTCCCTCCATCCCCTCCGCGGCCGGTTGCCCGGCTTTGTTCGGAGACTTCTCAGGTACTACCGGTCTGTCCGACTTCCCAAGTCCGTTCGTCATCGGCGTACGTCCTTGGACTTCCCGACACGTCCCACGGCAACTGCAGCCTTGGGCGGACTTGGGATCTCCCGGTTCCCGCGCGAGGTGTCTGCGTACGTGCACGGGGTCTCTGACCGCGCGGGACTCTGGCACGCCTCGCGATATCGGCGTACCCGATGGGGCCTTCCGCTTCTCCTTACAGCGTCGGCGTCCCGGAGTAATGGTCTTACGCGGCTGTATACCCGGCCCGCACGTTCCCCTGCCAACGCTTCGACGTCACCCTTGCGAGTGACTCCGCATGACTCGGGGCCGATGTGGGTCGCTAGTTCACACTCGTATGACTTTTGCATTCACTACACCTCGCCGGTTTAGCCGGCGCACAAGGAGAAACGGCAATGGGCAAATCCAAAACACATTTTGCGCAGGTCCCTATCCGCATCGTGGAGAAGATCGCGACGTTAGACCTTACGGGGTCAAACGAAACCGGCAGAAAGAACGGGAAGGATAGGCGTGCGGCGGAAGGAACGCTTTCCGGAAAGCGAGTGGTGCCGAAACGAGCGGAAATATCATGACTCTAGGGTTTGACATTTTTCTTCTCGAATCAGAAGAACATCCGCAGTGGCTCGAAGCGGTAGGAACTCTTGCAGAGGCCGAAGGGCGCGCGCGGGAATTGGCTACCGCGACGCACACGCGCTATCTAATTTTTGACCAGAGAACACAGCAGAAACACATTGTCGACACCACGCCGCCCGGCGAGGGCGTTTAACCTTGCCGACGAAGTGATTCTCACCGTCAGTTGCGCCTCTTGAAGTGCGCACGCAGTCCGATCGACCGCTGGGGCTGGTTGCCCAGCAGCCCGTTTGTCTTCATTCGGACCTATACGTCAGGTCCTGGGAATAGTAGATAGCAGTTTTCGCGCAATGCGGGCATGCAACCTCGGCTCCGCTTGGTGAGAGGGCCGGCTTCTCAGCAAAGTAGTGGTTTGCGAGCGTATCCTTGATCTTCGAATGTTCGAAACACTTGCCGCAGTTCTTACAATAAAGCGTCCAGATCGGCATTTGCTTGCCCTTGCCAAGCTAAACATTTGAGCTACGCCGAACAATACCAATGAGCTTGTAGATCAACCTTAGTACAGTGCATGCGAGCCTCTCGCGGTGGCCGGGCGGGACTTAGCGCATACCCGGCGTCACCCGTCTATTGCGCGACGGGCACTGGCGACTTGCTTTCCGGAAGTGCTTAGCTTTTTTTGCTTCGGCATACTCCGTCTCCGCCACATCGCTGGGCCGCGCTTTTTCGAGGGCGACGTCGCGGTTGGTGTGTAAATCCGGATCTCCGGGACAGAGCGCGATGACAGAGGCAAAGGTATCGCTCGATCACGAGAAGCGGCGCAGAATGAGCAGCGCATGGGTGAAAAGTAGACCAGTACTCAAGTGAGCGGTTGTCTGAATCGGCAGAGATTACGGCCACCCGCTTAGGATTTCCCTGCAGGCCCGGTAGAAAGTACGATAAGCGTCGCAATGGATTCATCCAAAGAAAGAATCTTTTTGGCTCCTCTGTGCGGTCGCCGCTATGTTCTTGTCCGCCTGCTGTGCCATCCTGCGGATCGGCGGCAGGAATAGTGAGCGGGTGGATTAGACTTCCTCGGCACGAAGCAGAGATTAGGAGACTCGGATGGTACGTGGAGCTGTGGTCGAGCCTAGCGATTGCTTGGCGGTTTCTTCGAGCGTTGCTTCTTGGCTTCGATACCAAGGAGCAACCGAGATGTGCCGATTCCAGTGGTCAAAAAAGTGCCCTCAGCAGTTCTGAGAATTCTTCGGGATCGCGTGCTGGAGTTGTTGTGTACGTGCTCCGAGCATTCCGCGTCGGCCAAGTCACTAAGGCCTTGCGTCGGTTTCCAACCTCGCCGCCGCGGCGCCGGGAGCTTCTCTCGATGAGTTTTCTCCCTGTCGGGTCAAATAGAACACGAAAGGGGTGATCTGGAACGGCTTCTTCTCGTCTTCGGCCACCGCGTCGAGTGGCTTGGACTTGAGGATCTGCAGCCGGTCATTCCACGGGTCGACCTTGATACGTCCGCCGAGCGGCAGTGCCGCGATGACATTGGCTGCTGGCTTTGCATCGGCCGGTGGAACGGAGAGCGCCGCCGGAGCGACGGTCCAGCTTGCTACGAGCCTGTCGCCGAGGTGCGGGCTGATAAGATTCGGGATCGCCTTCGACTGATTCCTGAGCGTCTGGAGGAAGAGCTGCGCATTGCGCGACTGCTTCTCGTACGGCGAGTTCCGTAGCAGTTCCATCCCCTTCTGCTGCGCCGCTTGCTCCTCTTGCGGTGTACGCGCAAAGTCAAAGTGACGGAATGTCTCTTTGTCGTCGAACCGTAGGCGGTTCAGAAACGCAAATTGCGTGTCCATGGGATGTCTGAGCACTACGTGACCAAGTTCGTGCGCCAGGATAGCCGCGAGGCTGGCTTCGTCAGGGAGCACGTCAATCAACCCGCGGCTCAAGACGATGGTGTGGCCCACGGTAAACGACTCAAGCGTTGAAGTCATCAAAACGCGGCAGCGAACCTCCGGCTGGATGTCGAGATTGTTGGTCACCTCCAGGTTGTTGGCCACGGTCTCGAGCACTTTATCTACTTCCCCATACGGTGCTACCAGACCCTGCCGCTCCAACCGCTCTATGACATTGTCTTCTACCTTCCGGTCCCAGTAACGCTCCGCTTGAAAGGGTGAGTAGTCATTGGCAGTTTCGGTCTGATCCAGTACAGGGGCCGGGGTCTCCACAAAAACTTTGCTGAGCTCCTGCTGTTCCCGCGCGTAGCCCAGGTTGTAGCCCCAGAGGCGCGTCTGACCCCTGAACGCCTTGAATCCCAGGTTCCTTGTCTTTGGATCGCTGACGCTGGCTCCTTCGGTATAGACGAAGGCTGGGAGCCAAAGATTCGCTCCGACATTCATTCGCCAGCTATCGAAATTGAAGTAGTTGCTGGTCAGGGACGGCTCACCGTAGGAGCCATTAAAACGCACGATGTGGTAATCCTGGTCTTCTACCCAGATGCGGCCGACGAAACGTCCTTTGCCGGCCTTCGGTAACGGATCGACGTCAAAGACCAGGCAACGAACTTCGCCGAGAAATTCGCGGCCCATGTACTGGAACTTGTAATGCTCACGGTTGAAGCCATTCATGTCCAGGTAGATCATCTGCAGGAATCCGCGCGGGAGATATTCGGTTGAGAAAAATTCTCCCCAGCCTCCGAACATCTTGTGCTTCACGCCTGCCTCGCGCTGAAGCGGTTCGAGCTCCACGCCCTTCGCCAGCTCCGCCCGTCCAAGAAAATATTTGTCGCCGTCGGGTACTGCGCCCATTTGCTTATCCGGCCGGAGGTCCTGGATGTAGGTCTCTACCAGTGGCGAGTATTGGGGAAGCAACCGCACCTCCACCTGCTCCTGTGCCACAACTTTGTCTATCACCTCGCTCAGAGTCGTTGGTTGCTGGGCAATCGCGACAAACGGCATGGTACTCATCGCGAGGGCTACCCGAAGGAGCTTGAGGCTTCGCATTGATGCCTCCATTGTTGAACCTTGGAGATTGGGCTGTGTTCGGGAAGCTACTCCGTGGGAACGCGACCTGCCATCTGTTCCGAGGGACAGTTTAAGGGCAGTGGCCTTTGGCTATGCGCAGCCGAAGCAGTGATGACGGTTCGAACCGCGATTCGCAAGTGCGTTAAAAGCAGCAGCAGCGAAGCGATTTCTGATTAATACGCAAGCTAAGAATGCCAAGACCCGACCGATGTCGGCGATCCGGAACTGGCAGGCTGACTTGAAGAAATAACGCCTGAAGTTAAAAGGTCGATCCGTGTAGTTATCGCGTGTCGCGGTGTCGCGTTGGCTTGCCTCCGGGCGCAACCTAAGATGAACACCAAATACCGGATTCCTCATCTCTCATCGGGCAGACCATCTCGCAACTACCGCATAATCGAGAAACTCGGCAGCGGCGGGATGGCTGAACGAACCCATCGGAGCACTTGCGCATCCGCAAATCGGTAGAGCCTATGCCATGCAAGGTGACACCGCCAAAGCCAAGGCGGCCTATCAAGATTTCCTCACACTCTGGAAAGACGCCGACCAAGACATTCCCATCCTTATCGCGGTGAAGGCGGAGTACGCGAAGCTCAAGTAGCCATCCTTGGATGGATCGCGAGCCTTGCTTTTAACGGCCCATTATCCTGTCAGGTTGGAGGTGCAATCAGGCGGGGAAAAAACCGACCACAAGAATGTCCCACCGGGCGGAAGGTAGTTGCTGTGTGCCTTAAAAGCGTCTCGCGACCAACCGGACCTCCTTCAAACGTGCGCCTGGTGTTTAAGAAACGGAACATCGACAATGAGTAATCCAGGCCAGGCGGCCTGAAGTAAGCCGCAAATTTGTGGACGGAATATGTCAGCGCCGCCACGCCGGGCCGTCACCGATCTTCTCGACTCGCGTGACAAATGTAATTTTCGAGTCCACACGCTCACCAATCTGCGCGGTGACTTCCCAGCAGCCGGGCGTCGAAAAGATCAAGTAACTCGCGAGGAAGCCGCTGCTGTGAGCATCGTTCGTTTGCATCGTTTCAAATCGGAGCGGTGGCGCATCGGTGTCGATTCGACGGCCAGTGACGTTAAGTTTGCCTTGAATATTCCGCGTCCATCCGAACTTCATCCCGAGCGCCCCTTCTTTCGTCTGAAATCCGGCTCCGCCCGGTTTGAACACAACTGTTCCGTTCGGCCACAGTCCAAACGGGCCGACCGACAGCAGCGCGTTGCCATAGTTTCCTTCGTTTCGTCCCGATGGGCCTAGGACGATCCCGTTCGGGGCAGTCACGTGGCACGAATCAGGTCGCGGCGTTTGCGCTGAGAGGAAGCTGGGTGGCATGACCGCGACGGCCAAGTTGGCGGCGGTGACGCAAACGAGGAAAACACTGAGCTGCCTCATCGCGCTGTCCTATGCCTAACAAGACGCGCTGGAGCGCCGGATTGTTAACGGCATCGAGAAGCCCCAATCGCAATCTGGGGTTCCGCATCGAATGACTTGGTTGTAGCCAAATGGAATGTCTCGCCGTGACAAAACTGCCGGTCGGCGCGGGGTGGGTGTGTGAGAATTGTCATAAAACTCAAACAGACTCGTCTGGCTGCGTCTAAGATAGCCGTGGAATTCAAACGTCAGGAAGAAGCTGTCTTCATTCGAGGTTATAGCCTATGACCGACTGGTTCGCGCGCCCCGTCCTACACGTGACCGACGTTGAGACCTCGCTCCACTTTTACGTTAACCGGCTCGGCTTCACCAGCCCCTGGCGCTACGCCGAGGACGGCAGAGTGCACGTTGCACAGGTCGACCGGCAGGGCTGCGCGCTTATCCTGGCCGACACGTGGCCGGAGAAAATTGGCAAAGGGCTGATGTTCATTTCCGTGAACGTCGAGCCGCAGACGCGCGAGGCCGCGATCGCCGCGTTGGACGCTCTGCGCGGGGAGCTCGAGGCCAACGGCGTTGCGGTCAAGGAAGGTTCGTGGGGCTACCGTCTCCTGGTGGTCGATGATCCCGACGGCAATCAGCTCTTCTTCAACTATCCGAACGAGATTGCATCCGGCAAGGTTGTTAGAGATGGAGTGTAATCGTCCAGAGGCGCCAACGTGACCCGGGCGCCTTTTCAATCGGTTGTTATTTCGGCCGAACGACAATCGAAAGGGTATTCGCAGACCCTGCCGCTGAACATCCGCCTGCGCGCGTGGCCGCGCAATTGAACTCTGTGCTGGACGATGAAGCCAAAAAAAGCAGGGCAGAGAAGAGTTTGAACCGAACAGCTGAGCTCGACTGCCGAGTTTAGGCGCCTGCGACTAAGTCCGTGCCCAACTTCCTGGTAAAGAAGGAAGTCGGGGACGCTTACCATGTGGCAGCGCCTCATGAATCGAGAACACCCAACTTGCACCGAGCGACAATCGCTCAACAAAAGAGTGCGGATGGAAGGGTGCTGACAGAGACGGCTTGGCGGAACGGGAAAAAGAGAGAAGAACTCATGGAAAGAGCAAAACGCTCTTGACAGGGCGCGGCCTTCTCATGGTTAACCGGCCTATCTCGATCCGATCCGCCACAAAAACGTGAGCTGGAGGGTAATATTGCTTTCATTCTAATTTCGTGGGGAAGTGGAAGCCCTCTTCTGAACACAGATCCTGACAAGAGTCTGTTCAGGGAGAGAGCTTCCCATGCAGTACGATTATTTTTATCCCACTTCGCGGTGATCCTTGCAACCCAGATTTGGACTGGGCTGCCACCGGCAAGGAACCGATCCCGCGCCGTTGTCCGAGGTGTTTGTGCGATTCGGTTACTGCGCACGGCTGGCGGAGCAAGCAGGCTCATGACGAGACTCACGATTGGATCGAAATTCGTCGAGGCGTGTGTAGGTCCTGCCATCTGACCTTCACCTGCCTTCCCGTTTTCTCCTTGCCTTATACCCATTACAGCCTGGTCGCCCGTAGCCAAGCCCTGCGACGGTATTTCCTGGAACACAGGTCACTGGAAAGCGCAGCACCGCCCCTCAAAGATCCAGATCGCATCACCGACCCTTCCACCCTCCGCCGTTGGTTCCGTAGTCTGGACTCCTCGCCCGCCTTTTTCTTCCTGCGATCCGCTTTGCGGACCATCGCAGACTGCTTGGCATGTGGAGAGCATCTCCCGTACGCTCCCTTGTCCTTATCCTGGCCGACCCTGTTTTCTTTTCTTCAGCTCCTTTGGCCCCTGCGCCTCTGAAATTTCCTTCGGCCCACCATCCTTGCCTGGGATTTCGAACCCCAGCCTTCGTAGCCTGCACTTGGGAGCGATTTGCGCACCATGGGCAAGGATTTGGAACGGCTCAAACAGCACTTTCCGCTACTGGAGTACCTACAACGGCACCACTGGACCGGTCGTCCGGTTGGAAATGGCTCCGAGTTTGTGGGCCTGTGTCCTTTACATGAGGAAAACCATCCCTCCTTCTACGTCAACCCGCACAAGAACCTGTTCTATTGTCACGGCTGTGGGCGCGGTGGTGACTTGATTCGTTTCGTCGAACTGAGCTTGCATCTCTCCTTTCCCCAGAGCATCTCCTACCTGCGCGAGCAACGCGCGCCTGCTGCTCAACTGCTCGACCACACTGCGGCCTTCTATCAACTCCAACTGTCCCGTCATCCCGAAGCCGCACACTACTTGCGGCAACGCGGACTGCGCGATCCAGCGGTGATCGAAGAACTGGGCATCGGCTATGCCCCCGGCGGAACACTGCGCTCTCACCTTAGCGACCTCGGCTATTCCTTGGAGTTGCTATTGGAAATGGGTTTGATCGGCTCGCAAGGCCAAGATGCCTTCTGCCGTCGAGTCATCTTTCCCTGCCGTCAAAACCATCGCGTCGTTAATCTCTATGGTCGCAGCATCGGCACCGCCTTTCCTCATCGACTCCTGCCCCGCTCGAAAGGCGGATTGTTCGCATGGGAATCGCTCCGCCACTACTCCCACGTGATTCTGGTCGAGGGCCTGTTCGATCTTGCACTTCTCTGGCAAGAAGGCTTTCGCAACACCACCTGTGCGATCGGCACTCATTTGACGCCCCTGCAGTGGGACCAACTTCACGATTCCCAGGATCGTCGAGTCGACATTGTCTTCGATCAGGATGAAAACCAGGCCGGTCAACAAGCCGCTCGAGCCCTCGCCAAGCGCTTGCACCGCACCGGTCTCACCGCGCGTGTCGTTCACCTTCCTGCCGGCCAGGATCCCAATAGTTTCTTCCTGGCCGGAGCGAGCGGCGACGACTTTATCCGTTGCCTGGAGGAGGCTGATTCCCCATGACTTTTCAACTCATTCTGCGGAACTCTTCTCCGCCGAGCGCCTCTCCTTATCGGTTGCTCGACGGGCAAGGCCGTGAACTCAACTGGGCCAATGCTTTTCTCGATGCCCAGAGATTGCGCCAACTTTCTCTCCGCTCCTTGCGCGCCTATGGCTACGACCTGCTGCACCTGGCCCGCTGGTTGCACCTCAAGCGTCACCGGCTAGCCAAGATCGATCAATCGATCTTGCTCGACTATGTCCGCTACCAACTCGATCAGCTGCCCAAGCCCGCGCCTTCCACTGTCAATCATCGTCTCGCTGTGCTGGGCTGTCTCTATCGTTTCCACTACGGATGCGAGATTCCTGGCGGCAAAGCCCATTTTCATCGTAGCTATACGACACGATCACCTCTCGGCTATGGCCGGCCGCATCGCCGTGTCACTACCGCTTTGCGACTCCGCCAGCCCCGCTGCCTGGTAGTTCCTCTTTCCGTCGACCAGGTCGCCGGTTTCTGGAAAAGCTTTCGCACCTTTCGCGATCTGGCCATCGTGGCCTTGATGCTGCTGGACGGCTTGCGTTCCTGCGAAGTTCTTCAGCTCCAGCTCGAAGATCTCTCCTTCTCCGAAGCACATCTTTGTGTCCTCGGCAAAGGCAACAAGAAACGCCTCCTGCCACTGCCAGCTGAAATTATCGAGGTCCTCCAAAACTATCTCCGCTGTGAAAGGCCTCTCACCAACTCCCCTCTCCTGTTTGTTTCCTGGAAGGGCCGTCGGCGTGGCCTTCCCATGAGCGCCGCTGGGTTGCGCTCACTGTTTCGCCATCATCGCCTCTCGAGCAAGATCCCCCAAGCCAACCCCCACCGTTTCCGCCACACCTTCGGATCCGACATGGTGCGTGCCGGTATTTCCTTGCCCGCCCTGATGCACTTGATGGGGCACGCGCAAATTCACACCACCATGCGCTACGTGCAACTCGCGCCTCAAGATGTCTGGCAGGAATATGCCCGCGCCGTCGCTCAGCGCGTTCGTTTATCTTCTCCGGAGACTCTATGAGCCGCCGCGCCCTCAGCCTGGAGCAAATTTTTGACGCTCACCTCCGCGTACTCGCCACCACCCTCCGCCCCCACACCGTGCGCAACTATCGAAGCGCAACCCACCGCTTCCTCGCCTATCTGCACACGGCGTTCCCCAAAGTGTGCAACCTCTCTCAGTTGCGCCGTGATCCCCATCTCTTGGGCTGGTTCCGCTCGCTGTGCGATCAAGACCCTCCCTTGTGCACTGAATGCCGCTTGCATTATCTGCTCCAGCTGCGACGTCTGTTGCGGGACTTGGCCGACAACGGTCATCCCCTCCAGCACAACTTGATTCGCTCCGAAGATTTCCCTCTTCCCACCCTTTATCTGCCTCGATCGTTTTCCCCAGAACAGGATCAACAACTACAGCAGCAACTGCGTCACACGGACGACCTCGAATCGAACGCCTTGTTACTCATCCGCTCCACCGGAGTGCGCATCGGCGAGTGTGTTGATCTTTCCCTCGATTGCCTGCGGCAGGTCAGTCAGGATCAGTGGGCGCTTCATGTTCCACTGGGCAAGCTCCATACCGAACGCCAGGTGCCCGTCGACGAAGCCACCCGGCGCATTCTCGATCGCATTCTTTTGCTGCGCTCTTTGTTTCGTCCCTCTCAGTCGGAGAAACCTCCAGGCTACTTGCTCCCACGTCGTGGCCGCAGCCGTCACACTTGGATTGCGATTCTCCGCAAAACCTTAGCCAACGCTGCTCGCACCGCCGTCTGCACAACCTCGGTTACTCCCCACCGCCTGAGACACACCTTCGCAACCACCATGCTGCGCCTCGGTGTTAGTCTCCCCGCCCTCATGCAATTGCTGGGGCACAAAGATATCCACATGACTCTGCTATATCTCGACGTCACGCAGCAAGACTTGCAACGCGAATTTCACTGCGCCCGACAAAAAGCTGCTTCTCTCCATCCCATTCCTAAACTGCCTCTGCCGCAAGCCACCACGCCGGAGCGCGTTGATCTCCCCACCATTCGCAACGCTATAGCTGTTGTTCGTCATCTCCTCCAGTTGTTCCGTCTGGAACTACAAGATCCCAACGCGCGCCGCAAACTTCGTCGACTCTCCCAACGCCTCCTCGTGCTCAGCCATGTTCTTGATCACATCGCCCAAGAATGAGTGCACATTGGCCAGTCAACTCACGGAAGGAGCTAGCCTGAAATTGTGCCATACCAAAGTATCGACTATACCTTCGTCCAATTGTTTCGCCTTCGCATTCCTGACTTAATTGCAATCGTGCTAAACGCGCATCTTGGCAAGGAGCACAGGCGATGACTCAAAGCACGCATCAACTCACGCCTCAGCAGGGGGAGCGAACACGCACAGCGGTGCAACGCATTGCCACCTTTACCGCTGCGGCCCGATTCGGCGCGGCTGAAGCCCCATGCCCGGCAACTCTTCAGGCGCGATATTCTGGACAGCCTCGGCTCCGCGATGCCCAGGTTCGGACCACCACGGCCTTCGAGAAGACTCACCACGGCGTTCAGTGATTCACGTGGGGTGTCTCGCGCACATAGACAAAAAAACTCAGGGGGCATTTTATGAGCGATACACGCGATAGCGGCAAAATCGGCTTGGTTCGGCATTCGGGTGCGTACTGGCGAGTCACGATCGATCTTCCGCCTCTCAACATATTTGGTCCGGCGAATATTCCTCAGTTGGAAGAGGTCGTGTCGTCGCTCGAAAAAGATGACCACGTCAAGGTGGTGATATTTGAGAGCGCCGTCGAGGGATTTTTCCTGACTCACTACGATTTCCTGGCCAAGCCCGAAGATTCCGCAAAGTTTCCCGTTGGCCGCACGGGATTACAGGCATTGCCTGACATGCTCGCCCGCATCAGCCGGGCACCCGTCGTGTCCATTTCATTAATTCGTGGACGCGCAACTGGTGTCGGCAGCGAGCTCGCCCTTGCCAGCGACATGCGCTTTGCCAGCCGTGAAAAGGCAATCCTCTCGCAATGGGAGGTCGGAGCAGGTCTGGTTCCCGGTGGCGGACCTATGGCTCGATTACCACGTTTGATCGGCCGGGGGAGGGCTTTGGAAGTGTTGTTGGGAGCGGACGATATCAACGGCGATCTGGCGGAATTGTATGGCTATGTCAATCGCTCATTGCCTGACGCGGAACTAGACGCGTTTGTCGATCGCCTTGCCGCGAGAATCGCGTCGTTCGACAAACAGGCAATTGCCGACACCAAACGTCTGGTCAACCTCAACAGTTTGCCTTCGGACGCGGAAATCGCACCGGAGTGGGACGCCTTTATTGCTTCACTGGCCCGCCCCGCAGCACAAGCCCGCATTCGGACTCTGTTTGAACGTGGCTTTCACAAACCCGGCGATGTCGAAGCCAGGCTTGGATACCATGTTGGACGCCTCGGATCCACGGATGAGGCGTCGGCGGCCTCCGGCTCATCGCGCTAATTGCGTCCCGCGTTTCGCTGTCCGAGTCGCCCGTTCTAACATGGTTCTGGTGCGAGCCTTGCGGATAGGCCAACTAACCGAACCGGTAGAAAATTCGTCATAAATTTGCACTCGGTTCGGCGTAGGGTCAAGCCTGAGCGAGGTCACGC
The DNA here is from genome assembly GCA_963783955.1 of Candidatus Acidiferrales bacterium. Taxonomy (GTDB): domain Bacteria; phylum Acidobacteriota; class Terriglobia; order Acidiferrales; family UBA7541; genus Acidiferrum. The sequence continues at coordinate 133,674 of CAWAPN010000001.1, forward strand.
CTGTGCGGATTTTCGAAGAGCCGTTTGTCTCGGGCTTCAACAGAAATTCTCTGTTGAGACGTGGATTTTGTCCTGTTGCCCTCGCGTCGGAACTTCGGAGGAACGTGCGATGAAGATGGTAACTGCTGGATTGTGCGTGCTCCTTTCCGCACTGACAACGCACGGACACGCCCTCAAGTCCGCGTCGACGTGCGAGAGCCTGTCATCCCTAGCGCTCCCGAACACTGCGATTACCCGCGCTCAGGTGGTGCCGGCCGGAGCATTCACTCTGCCTGGAACGGGCCCTGCGACGCCACAGTTGAGCCAGTTGCCGGCCTTTTGCCGTGTAGAAGCCACGCTTACTCCCTCGTCGGACTCTGAAATCAAAATTGAGGTCTGGCTGCCGGTTGCTGATTGGAACGGAAAGTTCCAGGCCGTCGGCAACGGCGGCTGGGCGGGAACCATCAGCTACGGCTGGCTGGCCGCGGCGCTGCAGGAGGGTTACGCAGCGGCATCGACGGACACTGGACACGCAGTCGCGAACGCGTCATTCGCGATCGGACATCCGGAACAAGTCATCGATTTCGCCTATCGTGCCGTCCACGAGATGGCGGTGAAATCGAAAGCCATCATTGCGACGTTCTACGGTCGCGCGGCACGGTTCTCGTACTTCACCGGTTGCTCCACTGGGGGGCGACAGGGCCTGATGGAGGCTCAGCGCTACCCGGAAGACTTCGATGGGATTATCGCCGGCGCTCCAGCGAATAATCAGACGCAGCTTAGTGCCTGGCGGATTGCAGTCGAAGCGAAGATCCTCCAAAGTCCGGCGAGCGTTGTCCCTCCCGCCAAACTCGCCCTCCTCAATCGCGCCGTGCTCGCCGCATGCGACGCAATCGACGGAGTGACCGACGGCCTGCTGACGGACCCGCGCCAATGCCAGTTCGGTCCTGCAACACTTTTGTGCCGCGGCGCCGACGGGGACGATTGCCTGACGGCGCAACAGATAGAAGCGGTGAAGATGGGGTACGCCCCGGCAAGGCGGACGACGGGGGAATTGATTTTCCCCGGATTAGTGCCTGGCGGCGAAGCAGGTTGGACCATGTTGACAGGCGCCGAGCCTGAACCTGGATCGATCGACGTGGGTATGTTCAGGTTCGTCGCCCACGAAGACCCGGCGTGGGATTGGCGGACGTTCGACTTAGACCGCGATACCTCCCTGATCGACAAGAAAGCCGGTTTCATCGACGCCGTGAATCCGGATCTTTCCGCCTTTCGGGCTCGTGGTGGGAAACTTCTCATCTATCATGGCTGGAACGATGGCGGATCCGGCGGGGCGATCTCTCCGCTGAGCACTGTCAATTATTATGAAAGGGTATTGGCAACAATAGGATCGCCGCAGCAGGATTGGCTGCGGCTGTTCATGGTACCCGGTATGGCGCATTGCGGAGGTGGACCGGGACCCGCCCAAGTGAACTGGATGGCCGCGCTAGAGCGTTGGCGCGAGTCCGGAATCGCACCCGATCGATTGATTGCGTCGCGTGTTCGTGACAACCATGTAAACATGACACGGCCAATCTGTTCCTATCCAGCAGTCGCGAAGTACAACGGCGTGGGCAGCACGAACGACGCGGCAAACTTCGCGTGCAAGGCGCCTTGATCTGTTTTTTGAGCCACCTGAAAACGGTTTGCAGCCACTGAGAAGTGCGGGAGCGGTCGTATTCCCAGATGTTTGTTGGCAACCCCGGCAGGGAATCTAGCACTGGCCTCCCCTTTCCGGCCCTGCCCTCGGCAGGCATAAAAACCTTTGACTCATGCGTATTGACATAGTAGATGTACATACGGAGATAGTAGATAAAATGGGTGAACCCAAACTAACCAAGCTTGAGTTGCAGATCATGGAGGCACTTTGGGGGCGGGAGTACGCCTCCATCCGGGAGATTCAAGAGAGCTTCCCCGAAAGGGACAGGCCTGCTTACACCACAATCCAGACAACCGTCTATCGTTTGGAGAGGAAAAAAGCCGTCCGGCGCGTCAAAAAGGTTGGGAACTTCCATGTGTTCGCAGCCACGATCAGCCGCAATGCCGCGCAGCGCAGGTTGGTCGACGAGCTTTTGGGATTGTTCGGGGGGCGAACGCAACCCGTAATGGCACGCTTAATCGAATCCGGTCGACTCACGCTTCAGGATGTAAAGGAAGCCGAGAAAATTCTCCGAAAGCTCGAGGCGAAGGACAAATCGAAATAATGTTGAAACACTTGTCCGAAATGACCTCCACGCTTGGTCCTGCCGTGGCCAACCACCTCTGGCAATCGACGCTGTTCGCCGTTGCTGCAGGAACGTTGACTTTGTTATTGCGGAAGAACCGCGCTCAGGCTCGTTATTGGCTCTGGATGATAGCGTCGGTGAAATTCCTGTTTCCTTTTTCGATCCTGGTCTTTCTTGGGAGCCATCTTCCGTTGTCATCGGAATCGTCGGGTACGAAACCTGGTTTCTACTTCCTGATGGAGGAACTCGCGCGACCCCTTGTGCAGCCTGGCGCGATCGAGATTTCTACGAGCGCTCCGCAAATCGCTGGCCCGAAGTCGATCCATTTGTTCCTGGTACTCTTGCCAATCGTTTGGTTCTGCGGATTCGTCACAGTCCTTTGCATATGGTGGGTGCGATGGTGGCGGGTTTCCGCAGCTTTACGGTACGCCCGTCCGTTCCAGGAGGGACGCGAAGTGGAAGCGCTGCGACGTTTGGAGCGCACGATTGGGCTTCGGAAGCGAATCGAAATGAGACTGTCGCGGCCCTCGCTGGAGCCGGGAATTTTCGGAATCATCCGACCTGTACTTGTGTGGCCGGAGGGAATTTCCCATCACTTGGAAGACGCTCACCTCGAGAGCATCCTAGCGCATGAAGTATGGCACGTCCGGCGTCGGGACAATCTGGCCGCCGGAATTCACATGGTGGTCGAAATCGCGTTCTGGTTTCACCCCTTAGTGTGGTGGATGGGAACTCGGTTGGTGGAGGAGCGTGAACGTGCCTGCGACGACGAGGTATTGGAATTGGGAAACGAACGGAGCGTCTATGCGGAGGGGATTTTAAAGGTCTGCGAGTTTTGTGTGAGTTCTCCTCTGGACTGTGTATCTGGAGTTACTGGTGCAGACCTCAAGAGAAGGATTGTGCGGATCATGGCTGAGGACATCGCGCACAAATTGGATTTCAACAGAAAACTATTGCTAAGCGCGGCTGCATTCGTGGCAGTTGCTTTACCGCTGGCATATGGCTTACCACATGCAACACCAAGCCGAGCTGCTTTGCAAACCGAAGAAGCATCTCCGACGGTGCCGGCCTTTGAAGTCGCTTCGATTAAACCAGACAGGGATGCCACCGGAACGTTTAGTTTTGGCTGGTTCACGCCGGGCACGTTCACGACAAGAGGGGCCACGGTGCAGTATCTAATACAGGAGGCATACCAAGTCACAGACGATCAAATCTTTGGGGCACCGAGCTGGCTAAAATCCGAACGGTACGATATTAAAGCGAAAGTGCCCAGCTCTGTGGTTGATGAGATCCTCAAACTCGACTTTGAGCAATCCAATCTCGTCTGCTTTCGTATGCTTCAGAATCTATTAACGGATCGATTCAAGCTGACATTCCATAAAGAGACCAGAGAACTTCCGAGGTTTGTTCTGGTCGTCGCCAAGAATGGTCCGAAAATACATGAAGCAAAACCTGGCGATACCTATCCCGATGGAATCAAAGATATGAATGGCAAAGGGCACGGAAACGTCATGCGATTTGGAAGAGGTCTCCTGACTGGCCAAGGGATTCCGATCTCAGCCCTTATAAAAATGCTATCCCAGCAAAAGCTGGGCCTCATGATTGTCGATAAAACTGGACTTACAGCCAAGTATGACTTCACTTTGAAATGGAATGCCGAGAATCTAAGCACGGGCTTGACGGAAGGGGAGCGAAGCGGTGGCGATGCTCCCACGGCCGACACTTCCGGACCGTCGCTCTTCGCAGCGATTCAAGAGCAACTTGGACTGAAGCTGGAAAGAGAAAAAGGTCCCGTTGAGGTTCTTGTCATCGACCATGTGGAGAGACCTACGGAGAATTAGCGTCAGGAGATACAAATCATGCAAAGCGACGCAGGCAAACGCGATTTTGGCAAAAAGCGGATGTTAAGTCTAGCAGTGCTACTGGCCGCGGTCTTCCTAGTTGGGTTTGGCGTGCTAGACGCACTGCAAAGCCGAGGCGCTTCGCAGGATACATCGAAGGCCGGCGCCTCATATGAGTTTGAAGTTGCTTCGATCAAACCAAACAAGGCTGGGAACAACATGATCAGGATAATGTTCTCGCCCAACGGGTTTGAAGGGACAAACGCCACACTGCAAATGCTCGTGAAAATCGCTTACGGTGTCGATGACAATCAGATTTCCGGAGGACCAAACTGGCTCAGCACCGACCATTTCGACATCAATGCGAAGATGGACAGTGCGACCGCAGACGCGCTGCACAAACTCACCGAAGACGAAGCCAAGCTCGAGAGGCAACACATGCTTCAGGCCCTTTTGGCGGATCGCTTCAAGCTCGCCTTTCATCGTGAAACCAAAGAGCTTGCCATGTACGCGCTGGTCGTAGCCAAGAATGGTCCCAAGCTTCAAGCGGCAAAACCGGGCGACACCTATCCCAACGGAATCAAGGGCCCTGACGGCGTCGGCAGACCGGGCGTGATGCGCATGGGAAGGGGAGAGTTAACTGGCCAGGGACTTCCCATGTCGGCCCTCGCACGCCTCCTTACTCAGCAATTGGGTCGTACGGTTACCGACAAAACCGGCCTCACGGTCAAATATGATTTCACGCTGAAGTGGACTCCTGATGAGGGCGAGGCAGCGATGTTCAGGGGGGCCGATCCGGGACCCCAAGGGAGTGCGAGTACGACCTCGGCGGACTCTTCCGGGCCTTCCATCTTCACGGCGATTCAGGAGCAACTCGGTTTGAAACTGGAATCGCAGAAAGGTCCGGTCGAAATTCTTGTCATCGACCACGCCGAGCAGCCTTCGGAAAATTAGCGGGGCGCAGGGTAACCAATGGCGTGGTGCCGAATTATCAACCTCCTCCGTCTATTCGGGGCCATCGCGCTACTAACCGCCACGAGCCTAGCTACCGCCTCGGAATACCATGGGCAGGTTACGTTCGGAGGCTTACCTCTTCCAGGAGCAACAGTGACGATGACCCAGGCCGGGAAGAAATTTGTCTCCATCACCGATCAACAAGGCCTTTATTCCTTTCATGACCTATCGGATGGCACGTGGACTATCGAAGTAGAGATGCAAGGTTTCTCCACAATCGAACTAGATGTGATGATCACGCCGGATACTCCACTGGCAAAATGGGAACTGAAGATGTTGCCGCTAGACCAAATGAAGGTCGAGGTCAGAACCCCAGTCACTCCCGCGGCCAAAATCGAGGCTCCGCCGGCGAAAACCGAAGCGGAAAAACCACAGGAGTCCAAAGTTTCTGAGATCGTAACTCCCGAAGAGGAGCGCAATTCACTAGCTTCCGATGGATTCTTGATCAATGGAAGCGTGAACAACGGCGCTGCTTCCCCATTCGCCCAATCTCCGGCGTTCGGTAACAATCGCAATGGTGCGAACGGACTTTATACCGGCGGAATCGGACTGATCTTCGGCGATGCTGCATTCGATGCGCGGCCGTTCTCGCTGACAGGACAAAATACACCTAAAGCTAGTTACAACCGGGTGACTACGGTTGCGACCTTTGGCGGTCCGTTGAGAATCCCCCATCTATTCCAAAAGCCGCTGAACTTTTTCGTCGGCTATCAGTGGACTCGAAACAGCAATGCCACAACAGAGTCCGCGCTGGTGCCCGATTCCGAGGAACGAAAGGGAGACTTCTCCCAGGCGATGAATGCGCTTGGTCAGCCATTGCAAATCTTTGATCCGGTCACGGGACAGCCGTTCCCTGACAATGTGGTCCCCATTAGCCCTCAGGCACAAGCCTTGTTGAATCTCTATCCATTGCCAAATGTTTTCGGAAATCCGCGATACAACTACCAAGTTCCAATTCTGAGCAACCCCCATCAAGACGCGTTGCAATCGCGCTTCGATAAGACTCTCAATCCCAAGAATGAAATCTATGGCGACTTTGCTTTTCAGAGCACGCGCACAGGCAGTCCGAACCTATTCGACTTTCTTGATACGACGGATGCACTGGGAATCAATACAGGTATCCATTGGTCGCACCGCTTCGGCCAGGGGCTGTTCCTCAACCTGGGATACCGATTTAGCCGGCTGGCCACGCAAGTCACACCGTACTGGGAGAATCGAGAAAACTTTTCAGGGGAAGCTGGCATCACTGGAAATAATCAGGAACCGATGAACTGGGGTCCGCCGAGCCTCGTCTTCTCGAGCGGAATTGTTGGATTGTCCGACGGCGAAAGTTCCTTCGACCGCAACCAGACAAGCGCGGTTTCGGCCGCCATGTTGTGGATTCGAGACAACCACAACATCCGCTTTGGGGGTGATTTCCGAAGGCAGGAGTTTAACTATCTGTCCCAACAAAACCCGCGGGGTACGTTCACGTTTACTGGTACGGCTACCCAAGGAACCGTGAACGGTGTCACGGTAGGAGGCTCTGACTTTGCCGATTTTCTGCTTGGCATTCCAGATACGAGCTCCATCGCATTCGGTAATGCGGATAAGTATTTTCGGCAGTCTGTTTATGATGCCTACATAACGGATGATTGGAGGATGAGCCCGCAATTCACTCTGAACGCAGGGATTCGATGGGAATACGGAGCCCCGATTACAGAGTTGTACGGCCGTTTGGTGAATTTGGACATCACACCGGATTTTGCGGCGGCAGCCCCGGTTGTGGCCAGTGACCCGGTAGGGCCGTTGCCAGGTGAGCGATATCCGGACTCCCTCGTCTGGCCGGACAAGCTCGGATTTGAGCCGCGTGTAGGAATTGCCTGGCGACCGATCTCAGGGTCTTCCTTCGTGGTGCGTGCCGGATATGGAATCTACTACGACACTTCGGTCTATCAATCGATCGCGATACAGATGGCACAGCAAGCGCCTCTGTCGAAGAGTCTGAACGTCCAAAACAGTCCAAGCTGCCATCTTACCCTTGCGAATGGATTTATCTCTTGTCCCCCAACCACAGAAAATACGTTTGCTGTCGACCCGAATTTCCGCGTGGGTTATGCACAAAACTGGCAGTTAGCGGTGCAACGCGACCTGCCGGGTTCGCTGCAATTGACGGCAGGCTATCTCGGCATTAAGGGCACGAGGGGCCCGCAGGAATTTTTGCCGAATACCTATCCACTAGGAGAGGAGAATCCATGCCTCACGTGCCCGGCCGGCTTTGTGTATCTAACGTCGAACGGTAACTCAACGCGCGAAGCAGGCCAGATTCAGTTGCGGCGCAGACTGCACAATGGCCTGACCGCATCTGTGCAATACACCTTCTCGAAATCGATTGACGATGACTCCTCATTGGGAGGGCAGGGAGCTTCGGCTGCCACGCAGAACACACCGCAGAGTCAGTACGGTACGACCTTGGCAGAGACTAGTGCAACAAGCCAGGGCCCTGCCATGATCGCGCAGAACTGGCTGGACCTCGGCGCCGAACGCAGTCTTTCGACATTCGATCAGCGCCATCTCCTGAATGCTCAAATGCAGTACACGACAGGCATGGGCCTTGGCGGGGAAACACTGTTGAGAGGCTGGAAGGGAACACTCTTCAAAGAGTGGACTTTCCTTTCACAGATCTCCGTCGGCAGCGGCTTGCCACAAACTCCTGTCTATCTTGCCGCGGTTCCTGGCACGGGAGTAACGGGAACGATCCGGCCCGACTACACAGGCGCTCCGATTTGTGCAGCACCACCGGGTTTATTTCTGAATCCGGCCGCCTATGCGTCACCTGCGATAGGAGAATGGGGGACGGCAGGAAGAAATTCGATCACTGGCCCCGCGCAGTTCACTTTGAATGCCTCCTTGGGACGCACATTCCGTCTAACCAGCCGATACAATCTGGATCTGCGGATGGACGCCACCAATATTCTCAATCACGTGACTTATACGAATTGGGATACGACAGTGAATAGCACACAATTCGGATTGCCAACAACGGCAAATCCAATGCGTAGCATGCAAGCCACGCTGCGCCTGAGGTTTTGAACCATGCGAGCCGTTATTGTCGTCATGCTGTTCTGGGTTCTTGCTGCCAATGCACAGCAGATAGGACAGAATGCTCCGCCCAAAGAGATTGGGACTTCGCAAATCAGTGTGAATACACAGTTGGTCGTCGAAACGGTGGCGGTCAAGGACAAGAAGGGGACCCCGATAGAAGGCTTAACTCGCAAGGATTTCACTGTCACCGAGGATGGAGTACCACAGGCAATTGCTTTCTTCGACCATCAAAAGCTACCGGAAAATCCGAATGATAATGCACCTCGTTCCGGAAGCGAAAATCTCACCATCTTTCATAAACTTGCGAGATCCCAAATCTCTCCGGAATCTCCAGGAGACGTCCGATATAGGGATCGTCGTCTCTTGGCGCTGTATTTTGACATGACAGCCATGCCGCCCGCTGACCAGGCACGTGCGCTGGGTGCCGCTAGGAAGTTTGTCCAGACACAGCTGACTTCGGCGGATCTCATTTCCATAATGAGATATGAGGGCGGTTCCGTTGACGTATTGCAAGATTTCACCGGCGACCGCAACCGTCTGTTAAGCATCCTCGAGACGATGATCGTGGGAGAAGACCAGGCCTGGGAAGAATCCCCAGATGATGCCAGCACCTCGGATGCAGGCGCTGCGTTCGGCCAGGACGACTCCGAATTCAACACCTTCAACAATGACCGTCAACTGTCCGCACTCCAGACCGCTGCAAAACTGCTTGGACAACTGAATGAGAAGAAGTCTCTCATTTACTTCGCGGGGGGCTTACGACTTCATGGTTTGGACAACCAGGCGCAACTGCACGCCACCATCGATGATGCCATACGCGCCGGTGTTTCATTTTGGCCGATTGATGCGCGCGGTTTAGTGGCCGAAGCGCCACTGGGAGACGCCACACAAGGGTCGCCCGGGAGCATTGGTATGTATTCCGGCGCTGCGGCCCTTGCTGTTACAAGCAATTTCCAGCAATCGCAAGACACACTCTACGCGCTGGCTGCCGATACCGGCGGAAAAGCCCTGCTCGATTACAACGACCTCACAAAGGGAATCGTGCAGGCACAGCAAGCTATTTCGAGCTACTACATCATCGGGTATTACACGACCAATACGGCGCAAGACGGAAAATTCCGCCGCGTCAAGATCTCGCTGAGCGAGGGGATCACCGCAAATCTAGACTATCGCCAGGGCTACTACGCCGGCAAACAGTTTGCCAAATTCACTGCCGCCGACAAGGAACGGCAGCTAGAAGATGCTCTGATGCTGCATGATCCCGTCACGGAACTCACGATCGCCATGGAGATCGATTACTTCCAGTTGAATCGGGCCGAGTACTTCGTACCGGTGGTTGTAAAGATTCCTGGACGGGAACTCGCCCTAGCTAAACGCCGCGGAGCCGAACACACCCTGCTTGATTTCATCGGGGAGATTAAGGACGACTACGGCTATACCGTTACCAACATACGCGATAAAGTGAATATTAAACTAAGTGATGCAACAGCGAGCGAGTTATCCAAGCGACCTATTCAATACGATACAGGCTTCACGCTGCTTCCTGGAAAATACACTATCAAATTTCTGGCGCGCGATGACGAGACAGGGAGAATCGGAACCTATCAAACCACGTTTGTGATCCCCAATCTCAACAAGGAAGAGAAAAGGATCCCCATCAGCTCGGTGGTCTTGAGCAGCCAGCATATCGATTTGAAGGACGCGCTCTACAATGCCGCAAAAGGCAAGGACAAAGTAGAGCTGACCAACCCCTTGGTCCAAAACGGACAGAAATTGATACCCAGCGTTACTCGGGTGTTCAGCAAGAGCCGGAATATGTACGTCTATCTTCAGGCCTACGAGCAGGAGGCTGTCAGTGCTCAGCCTTTAGTCGCGTTTGTGAGCTTTTACAGTGCTCAAAGTAAGGCATTGGAAACACCGGCTATCGAAGTGACCAGCGGGTTGGGCAACCGATTGAAAACGATGCCTCTCAGCTTTAACGTTCCTTTGAACCAGCTTCCGACGGGCGAGTACGAATGCCAAGTGACCGTCCTGGATCCGACCGCCCAAAAGACGGCCTTTTGGCGGGCTCCAATCATTCTTGTGCCGTAAATTGCCGTCCGTGTTCAGATCATTGACCACAATCATGTGAGTCTGTTGAAAAATAGAGCCCAGAAGCGGTCCGAAGTTTTCATGGAGCGCTGTGGTGCGCTCCTGCAAAACCTTATACCTTCGAAGATCGACTCCCTTCCTACCTCTCTCCCGTATTCATGGGTGCTGGCAACTGTTTTTGAACGAGGTGACCTACTAACCTTTTTAAGTTTTGTCCCGTCGCTGCCAGGTAGAACTGCTCCCCGACATTCCACAATCGTCGCAATCGCACTCGGCGCCGTTTGATCTGCTGCTTTAGTTCGGCGAACAAAGCTTCGACTTTGTAGCGCGCTTTTCGCGAACGCTTATGGTCAGGTGCCTCAGCCAATGCGCGAGCTACTTGTCGTGCTGGCTCATGCCAGTGAACAAACAATCTCCAATAGGGACCTGCGGTACATAATTTCTTTTGTGCCTAGATGCGGTTCCGGGGGTCGATCGCCGTGTGGCCGAAGTGGTCCTGGCAGAAGTGGGAGCGGACAGGAGCCTTTCCCGACACATGCGAACCTAGCCTCATGGGCGGGGATGTGTCCGGGCAATGAAGAAAGCGCTGGGAAGCGCGTCCGGAGTCGCATCACCCCGGCAATCGCTGGTTAAAGCGCATCCTGGCACAAGCTACGTCGGCGGCGAGCCACAGCAAGAACAGCTACTTGGCCTCGCAGCACCGCCGCTTGGCGGGTCGCCAAGGTAGGAAACGCGCTCGGGTGTTGAAAGGGAGCTACCAGGGTGAGCACGGCGAGCAATGGACAGGACCCACGATGCAAACGCGGGAATTGCGTGAGTATCGCGAGCGCGAGGCTAGTTCGAAACGTCTTTGGGCTTGGCGATCTTCTGGCCCGTGTCGATGACGAAGAGCTGGTAGTTGGAGTAGAGATGGCGAGCATTGAACTGTTTGCCGCTGAAGTGGACATTGATCTCGACAGACTGAGGAAGCCACAGGCTGACATGGCGCGCAGCGAAGGCAACCGGGCCGTAGTCCAGCGACTGATGCTCAAAATCGAGCAACAGTTCAGGAATTGGATTAAGAAGATCGGTTTCCAGGTGAACCACCTGGAATGTGGTCGCATCGACCCAAGCGGTCCCCTTGAGACTGACGGAGTAGGTACCTGCTCGGGTGATGACCTGACTCATGGTATTAGGGCGGTCGGGTCGCTGTTGGAAATTGAGGATATAAGCGGGGGTGCCGTGCCAAATGCCTAGGCCCTTGCAGGCTATATCGAACTCGTCGAGATGGATCGGATGAAAGACGAGGACAAGCGTAGTAGAGCCAATGGCTTCGATGAAGCCTTCCTCGCGGAGCTGGCCATCGCGGTATTCATCCACGGAGAAATCACGGGAATCCCGGAGCTGGATGTTGGCGACGTAATTGGCCTTGATCTGGACAGTGGCTTCCAGTTTGCCATTACCGCGCCGGCGCTCGAGGTTGACACTCTCCTTGGCGGTGATGCGATTGACGTTATCCACAAATTCGCGGGCGTTGGCAGAAACGTGGGGCAGGACATCGTCGAGGGAGCAGGCGCCGACTTGAGGGGTGCTAGGTTTGCGTAGGTCGAGCGTAAGGAAGGAATCGAGCGTCGCGGCGTTGAAGTCCGGAACAGGAAATTCGCCGACTGTAGCAGCTAGGGAGGTGGTGCTGTGACGGGGCTCGAGGATTAGGGGAAAAAGATGGTCGAGGATGAGCGAGAGTTCGGCCGATTGGCCCGGAGAAAGAGTGAGGTCCAATTGCGCGGGGGAAAGCGCCGCACTGGACACAAGGACATGGTAAGGACCAGGAGGAAGATTGGGGAAAACGGCGTTGGACGGCTTATCTACAACGGTCGAGAGATCGGAGTCGAGGACTGGGGAATGGATCTTGATGTTGGCTGGAGCATCGGCATACGGTCTGCCGAACGTCTGAACCAGGACAGTGATGGAAGCAAGCGAGCCGGGTTGCGCGGGGACGCGAATGGGAGTAACAGCGCCGAGAACGAGAACGAAAACCAGTGTACGCGCCGCGCGAACCATGACGAGATCCTTCCCGAATTTGCCGCAAAAGCAATTACGGAGGGATGAAACTTAGGGCGGAGTATACACCGGGGGGATGAAAAAAAGTAAGCCCAGCCCAGCAGCACAGCAGCACCCAGCAACACGGCAAAAGGAGGATGGCCACCATGTCATGAGGGAGAAGCCATCCCCCTACGGATTCAATCCGAAGCGATTCCGCCCGCAAAGGCATCGCATCAGGCTGTCATCGTATGACCTGTTTAGACTTAGCCGCGCTACGAAACAACTGGGGGAATCCCTAATCCACTTCCCTGCGCGGTACAAAGGCCACTCAGTTCGCAAACGGAGCCTTTGACGGCCATTTCTTGTCAATTTCCCCAAGAATGTAAGCTGCGTGTCGAATGGCTGTTTCCACCGTGGCTATTTTCTTCGGACTGGGTTTGTCCGGATTTTCTAACTCGGCCAGTTTACGGGCAGACAGAATTGTGGCCGCGATCAGGATCGCAAACTTTCTTTCTTCGGACATGGGAAACTCCGCAAGGATGTGCGGAGGAAGACGGAGACCGGAGTATAGCAGGTCGTAATTCGACACACCAAATAGGTTCCAAAATTCAGGGAAGGGATTTCCGAACCCGGTGAACGCAAACCGGCGAACGGAAAACAGCTCCGACTTTCGACCTATCTGAGTCGATCCGCTCGTTCTTGTCGCCATGTCGCTATCTTCGCTCACCAGAACAAATCGGTCCATCGCAAGATAGTGAAGCTGGAATTGGTCATATACATCTGAGTCGTGGTTCTCTAGTTTGTAGTCTCGGGTAAGAAATTCGCGCAAGACGTACGTCGTAAATTCAAGAACGGCATCGAGTCGTTTCTTCATCTCATCGAGCGCTGCAGGTTCCATGCTTCCACCCAGCCATCGAACAATGGTTTCGGCGAATCGCAACTTTTCAACTGCTGACACAAGGCGAATCTTTAGGTCTCTGCGCAAGGCGTCTGGCAAGCGTCTTCTTGTTTTTTGGAAGTGCTCCCGCCATGTCGGATAAATCCCACTGGCGAAATTCTCGATGTTCTCCTTCCATAAGTTCTTTGGCCCGGAAACCAATTCATTTAGTATGGCCGGTTGAAATCCCGAAAATCCGCGATGGCCCCGTCCTTTGGTGCGCAGTCTATTCACCAGGACACGACCTTCAAGAATGTCCGCGAATGATTTGGCGCAGCACACGATGTGGATATGGTCGGCTAGGACATCGACGGGCAGCGGCACCTCCGCGGACGGAAATGGTACGCGCAGCACCTCCTTGCAGATCAAGGAGCGAGGTTCTTCGAAAACGCGACCTCTCGATAGTTGGTAAGCAAGTTCGACTTGTGCTTTCCCCTGAAAGAATCTATTGGAGTGTGTTTTCTGAAGACCCGCGAGAAGCTCCAAGGTGGTGACTGCGCTGAGCGGCCATCCATGGCCCGGGCGATGCGCTAAAGAAAGCGCCAGTCGCTCCGCGAGATTCGTCCGTCCTGAACATGTCCGAAAATGTTCGTGTCGAAAAATGGGCACCAGTCTCAAGATTCGTTATTCTCGCATGACCCGGTTACGTCACAAACTACGTCACATTCTGTGCGAGTCCGGGTAAAAGGTTCCGTCTCAGGCAAACACGCGTTCACTAAGCATGCTTCCCGAAAGACAGATTTTCAGATTTCGGGATTTTCTGGCATTGCTTTCTGGACCTAGCGTCGTGGGCACTGGTGCCGATACCCAAGTTACCGGCACGACAAATCGGGAGCTGTCGCGCTTGTGCCGGAACTTGGGTCCCCAGCACGCATTGGCGGGCCATTCTGAGACTTTTTGTGCTCGAGCTTCGTACCTGTAGGTAAAGGGGGAAATTGCGATGCGATCCTCTTTGACCCTGGTGGTGCTCGTGCTGCTGTTGCTGAACATTCTGGCCGGCTGTGCGCCTGGCGCCAACCAGTCCGCAGGAACGGCGAGCGAACACGGCGCGGTGGCGGGGTTTTGGCTCGGACTCTGGCATGGCTTTATTGCACCGTTTGTGTTTGTTGTCTCGCTGTTCAACGGAAACCTGAGTATCTACGAGGTCCACAACAACGGACTTTGGTACAACTTCGGGTACCTGTTCGGCGTAGCCTGCTTCTTCGGTGGCGGTGGGAACCAGACGGCACGGCGAAACAAATCTGCAAGTAAGTCCTGAGCGACGGGGAAACCGGACATCTCAGAACTAGCTTCAGAATCCAAATGTTGGTAGTCGGTTAGTTAGCTTCCCAGCGGCGCGACCAAGTACCGATCTGTCCACTCCAGAATGAGTTTCCGCATCTCCGGCAGCTCCACATGGGCGCAGTCGAACAACTCAATACGGCAATCGGACTCCTTGCCGTACTGGCGATAAAGCGGCAGTAAGTGGTCCCGTACTTTCTCGACTCCCAGAGGCGGTGTTAATGGATCGAGCCGCCCATTCACACTCAGGCGTGCACGAGGCACGATCAATTCATTAATGTCCGAGGTTTGAAAATGCTTGAGCAGAGACGGTACATAGTAGAAGATGCCGTGATCCTGCAAATGGTGCGTACGGATGAGCTCTTCAAAGTCGGTGAGGCAGCATATGTCCAGGCACACATGGACGCGAGGGTCAAGCGCGGCTAGCCACCAAGCTTTCGTCGAGCCCATCGACATGCCAAGCGCGCCCAGACGCTGGTTGTCCACCTCCGGACGGCTCGCCAAGTAGTCCATCGCACGAAATTCGTCGAACATCATCATCCCGTACAGCACTTGGCCCTTCCACAGCATCAGCTTGAAAGCATTCTCTTCGCCTTCGTGACCATTCTTCTCGTGCTTGCGCTCGCCAAAGCACCAACTATCGATCGCCAGTGTCACTAGCCCCCTTTGTGCGCACACGGGCGCATACGCTGGCGCCACCTCCACACCCTTGAGCAGCATCTCCTTGCCGAGGTCGTACATCCCGCCATGCCAGTGGATATACAGCAGCCCCGGCGCAGGCGTTTGCCTTTTACGTGGAATCAATAGCAGGCCCGGGACTGGCTCCACACCGTTCAAATCGAGTACCAGACGCTCAAGTGTGTAGTCTTCGTGCTCTTCCTTGCTGACGAGCTTCGCTGGCCCCGGTTTGTGCTCCCAAGGTAAATCCCCTAAGAGCTCCCACAACTGTGTTCGTCGTTCCTTTTCCCGCACCAGAAACGCGTCGTCCTTAGATTGCAGCGGAGCCAGTTGACCCAGGGCGTTGCAAGGAGGAATAGCCACTGAAACCGCGGCTGCGGCGGAAGCCTGGAGGAATTCTCGTCTTGTCGATAGCGTGTCGGTTGGCCTCATCGAAGTACTCCATTCTGGGTGGCTGGAAGCGAGAGCTGAACGGCTCGCAAAACAGCATATATCTCAAGTCTCGGTTAACGGCGAATCCATTTAGGTACTGGGCCGAACGTTCCGGGGAGTTATCAGTTTTTTGTTGAAAGAAGCGGGGCACATCGTACGCGAGCGGTCGATATATACTCCCAGCAATGGTCGTTCCTGATACAACTACGATGGCCGCCACACTGCGGCACGACGCCCCCGGAGCCCTGCTGGGTACGGTATTCTCGATGGCTGGACTCTGCGCCATAATCCTTTCGCAGTTTCGCCGGCCTCAGCGCGATCTTACCCTCGTTTCTTTCGGAGTCTTCTGCAGCCTTTACGGCGTGCGATTGCTGGCCAGCCTGACCAGTGTCCAGGTGATGATGGGACGCGCACTTCCATGGCCGTTCCTGCTTGCTTTCATCACCTACACAATCGGCGTTCCAGCAAATCTCTTCAATATTCAACTGCTAGGCCCTGGCTGGCGCTCATCCCTACGGGTTCTCTTCTGGCTTTCGGTTGCTTTTGCTTGCATTGCCGTTTTCTCCGACGTTCTCCGGGGCATGCCTTTTACCATGCGGATTCCGAACGGCATTCTGGTAATCGTGGGGAGCACGATTGTCTTGATTAATCTCTTCCGCCCAGGTATTCCCGTGTCGCCGGAACTTTGGGCTCTGCGCGCCGGCTTTGCAATCCTCGCAGTTTTCGTCTTGGTGGAGAACCTGCGAGGTCTAGGTGTCATTCTGGATCGCACCAACTACGAGCCACTGGGATTCACTGCTTTCGTCGGCGCGCTCGGTTTTGTGGCGGCGCGGCGCTTCCTGGACAATGAGAAGCAACTGCTGGCCCTCAAAAGCGAATTGGCAACGGCGCAACGCATCCAGTCCGCCGTCCTGCCGCATCAAGTGCCAGCGGTGGAGGGGATTGAGGTGGCCGCCCGCTACATCCCTATGGCGGCGGTTGCGGGCGACTTCTATGACTTTCTGCCCATTGACGACCGTCGTTTGGGGATCCTTGTCGCGGATGTGTCGGGACACGGTGTGCCCGCGGCACTTATCGCCGCGATGATGAAGATGGCTGTGCAGTCTATCGTGCCGTGTGCTCATTCTCCAGCAGATGTTTTACAAGGCTTGAATCGCATGCTTTCTGGGCAAGCCCCCGATCAGTTCGTTACCGCGGCCTATCTGTTCATCGACACCCAGAATTACAAGGCGTGCTACTCCGCCGCCGGCCATCCCCCTCTGCTGCTGTCACGCAGGGGCACATTGCATCGTATCGAAAGCAACGGTCTGGTTTTCGGAGTAACGCCTCAACCCGACTATCCTGTTCGCGACATACCCATCTACCCCGGTGACCGATTTCTCCTTTACACCGATGGCGTGATTGAGCCCGAAAATGCAAAAGGCAAGGCATTCGGTGACTCAAAACTTGAACAAGTTGTTCTCGATACCCAGATGCACTCACCGTCTGACTTGGCGGACAGGCTGCTGACCGAGATTCGCTCTTGGCAACCAGCTTCGATGAATCAGCAAGACGACATCACTCTCGTCGTCATAGACGTCCGCTAGTTCTTGGTCTTCAGTCGCCGCACAGGCCCTGGTAAAACGACGAATCAACCGTACAAGTGGCTCACAGTACCCAGACAGAGCGTAAAGACGCCAGCATTGATCCGCGGTATTCAATCTGATTTACTCGGCCAGAACTTTCGCGAGGAATACAGCGGGTTTACAGCGGAATTGCCCCGGCCCAGAGCACCCGAGAGACGCATCAGAAAGTGTGGACACGGACCTAGCTACTTTCCGGCGCAAAATAGAGCCCAAAAGTAGCAGATTGGTGCATATTCTCGTCTGATTTTATGGCCGGAACATCATTTTCTGCTTGACAGAATTCTAGATGTGCCTACTATCTGTATATGAGTAAGTCACAAAGCAAGCAGCCACTTCTACGTCGACTCCTGAAAACCGCACGCCTCATGGTGCAGGGCGGCTTGTCCGAGACCACACGCCGCTGCGGCAACCGAAACTGCATCTGCCACCGCGACCCAACACAACGGCATGGCCCGCATCTCTACCTGACCTATCGCAGCGAAGGCAAAAGCCGCGCTTTGTATGTACCGCACGAACACGCTGAGCAGGCTCGTCAGGCTCAGGCCGCCTGGAAAGAGTTTTGGGAGGTGGCTTGTGAGTTGGCCGCCGGGAACCGCGAACAGCTGCGCGAGCGCATGCGGGGACAAGAGTCCGCGGCCAGGCAGAGGAAAGCCGATGGTTGAACTGCGTCATCACCAGCGGCTGGTGTGGGAGGGATGGTTTCCGGAACAAGCAGCAGGATGGTGGGACGAATGGATGAGGCAGGCCGATCAACTGCTGGACGATGACGAGCTGTTGGAGGCCGTCTACCAAGCCCAAGGAAAGCGACGACCGAAGAGCGGTTGTCGTGGAAGGAAGCAAACGCCGGCCGAGGTGGTGCTGCGTTTAGCGGTGTTGAAGCATGTGCGGAACTGGAGCTTTGAAGAAACCGAGCGAGAAGTACGGGCGAATGTGGTGTACCGGCAGTTTACCCGGATTGGCGCGGAAAAAGTTCCCGACGCCAAGACCCTGGGGCGGCTGGTGCAAGCGCTGGGTCCGGCAGTGATCCAACAGGTGCATCAGCGACTGGTTGCCGTAGCCCAAGAAAAGAAGGTCGTGCGGGGACGCAGGCTGCGGCTGGACACGACGGTCGTGGAAAGCAACATTCACTACCCCACGGACAGCAGTTTGCTCAGCGATGGCGCGCGGGTACTGATGCGCACGATGAAGAAGATTACGGAGCTGACGGGGCGAGCGGGAACGAAGTTGCGTAACCGCATGCGCACCATCGGGCATCGGGCGATGGAGATTGCGCGGACCAGCCGCAGCAAGGGACCGCAAGTGCAGAAAAAGTTGCAGCAGGGCTATCGAAAGCTGTTGACCGTGACACGCAAGGTCGTCAACCAAGCAAAGCGCTTCCGGGAGGAGATCGCCAGCGGTGTGAAGCGCACTAAAGACCATGAGCAGAATTTGGTTCTGACAGCACTACGGAAAGATTTGGAAACCATGTTGCCTCGCGTGCAACAAGTGATTCGGCAAGCCAGGGCTCGCGTGCTGGGTGGAAACGTCCATGTAGTGGGGAAACTGGTGAGCGTGTTTGAACCGAGTACGGAAGTGATCCGTAAGGGGAAAGCCAGCAAGCCGACCGAATTTGGAAAGATGGTTAAGGTTCAAGAAGCGGAGAACCAAATCATCACCCACTACGAAGTGTTCGAGAAGCGGCCCAATGACGCGGACCTACTGGTGCCAGCAGTTCAGAAGCATGAACAGCAATTCGGCCGTGTACCACAACTCGTGGCCGGTGACGCAGGGTTCTACTCTGCGGACAACGAGGCTGAGCTGCAAAAGATGGGCGTGAGACAAATCTCGGTTCCGAACCGTTCCACGAAGAGTCCCGAACGACGACGACATCAGAAGAAGAAATCCTTTCGTAGAGGCCAGAAGTGGCGAACTGGAGCAGAGGGTCGCATCAGCGTGCTCAAACGGCGCCACGGACTGAATCGCTGTCGTTATCGCGGAGAGGCTGGCATGCAACGGTGGGTGGGCCTGGGGGTGATTGCAGACAATCTGATCAATATCGGTCGATTCCTGGCAGTAACGAACAGCGGATAGAGATCAAGCCGCGAGCGGCGATCACCACAAGGGCAAAGAGAAAAGATGTAGATAAAATGGCAGCCCGGAAGGAACCCACGGGCCGGGCTCAGGGAATTGCTTCTCCTCGGTCCTTATTTTTGCGCCGGAAAGTAGCTAGTCACCACGGCGACTCTTCTTTAGCAGTTGCTATTTCAGTTTGGCGTACTCCTCTTTTGCCGCGATGAGGATGGGAATGTCAGGGTTGGCGTCTTTCCAGTGTGTCAGGAAATCTTGATAGGCCGCCTTTGCTTTGGCTGTGTCGCCTTGCGTGGCATAAGCGTGCACCACGCTGCAATCTGGATTCGGTAACTGGGGAGTTATTTTTGGCTGAGAAGATAGAGGTCGGCGTGACCGCCGGGACGCGCATACACGACTGTGGAAAGGTCTCTGGAAAAATCGTCGGCGTTACCGTTGCCGTAAGTCAGGGGAAGGGCAAAGGGAACCTTTAACGCGACCTGGGGCGACCCGACGCTTTTACCGTCTTTCCATGCCTGACGGTAAATCGTGACCTCACCGCGAGAGGTAATTGAATAGAAGAATGACTTGCCGTCGCGGGCAAAAGTCGGATTGGATGTTACTGTGCCGGGGAGCAATACAATACATTTCCTCTCGGAGATAGAGACCTCGTAGATCCCAACCTTTTCGCCAGATTGTATGACACCTAGCAAGTACTTTCCGCTTGGGTCAACATCAATAACAAGGCCGCAGTCGTCCACGACCTTCTCCAGATTCGAACTGTCCACGCCCCACTTCCAAACGTTGAATGTCGGGTCCGCCTTCTCCCCCGCATTCACGTAGACGAATTTCTGGTCAGGGCTCCATACGAAATTACGGAGATTATCTCCCGTCCTTGGGAGCTCACGAAGACCGCTGCCATCAGCTCCGACGATGTATCCTTTCTCGCCTGTGCTGGTTCCGGCTTCCCAAAAGGACAGGTGAGAATTATCGGGCGTCCAAGTCCCGGTGTTCAGGGATTCTCCCGATGCGAGTTTTACTCTGTTGCCCCCATCAATATCCGACACCCAGAGTTCGCTCCTATCGGCTGCGGGGAGCGTGATGTACATCACACGCTTCCCATCCGGCGAGATGATGGGCTGAGTTGCCTCCTCCGAAACGATGTCAGTCGATTCCTTTGAATGAACGTGGTAAGCAGTCAGGAACCCGGAGGATTTGCCATTCACATAGTAAATCCCTTTGCCCCCTGGGTCCGGCATCGGAGAGTAATCGGGTCCCGTTCCGAAGGTAATCTGCGTCAGACTCCGGTCGTTCAAGTTGTAATTCCAGATGTTGGTCAGCCCATTTACTGTCCGGCTGAATAGCACGGTTTTCCCTGGTTCGGCCCACACGACTTCAGGATTCCCGGATACCTCACCTAAATCAGCCGCCTTGTGGTTAGTCACGTTTATGCTGTAAAAGCGGAAGTTGGGCCCAAGGTTCGGTGGAAAACCGGCAGCGAGCAATTCGTTGCCGCCAGGAAATAGCAGCATCGGGAGGAAGGATAGGTCACTGCCTTCGGAGTTGTAGACGAGTTCTTCGTTGAGTCCGGTTTTTCCCGAACGAAAAATCCCGCTGCTATCAGATTTCGAATAATAAATGAATGCGCCATCCGGAGAGGGAACCGCCTTGTAACCAGGCACCGCACGGCGCGGGGCTCCACCGAGCGCAGGTACTGCCCAGACCTCGTCGCGGCCGTAAGACCTCGCATAATAGACTTCTTTCCCGTCTGGCGAAAATGCGTACACATTCTTGTCGCCTTCGTCACTCGTGAGCTGAAGAGGCTCGCCACCAGAAGTGAGCATCAGGAACACTTGCGCGATGCCGCCTACCGGTGAATCAAACGCCACGGCGTGGCCGTCGGGAGATAGCTTCGCGTCAATCATCGGCTTATTCCACTGGCTGACCTGCGTTATCTTTGCCGGACCGCTTGCTGTTTTCGACCGCGGCCCATAGTGATATGCCGCCAAGGCCGCTGCCAGGACTGCAACGCATGCGCCCAAAACCAGATAGGGCTTCTTTCCAGTCCCTGCTGCTGCCGGAGCCGCTGCGACCGAGTGACTTGTCGGTTCTGCAGCGCCGTCCGGGACCGCCCGGCTCGCCGATGAAAAAACTCGGCCCGAATCCATGTCCCGCCAAAGGCGCTTTAAGTCGGCGCGAAGTTCCGAAGCGTGTTGGAAACGCAAGTCGCGGTCTTTCTCCAGAGCCTTGTTGATGATTCTCTCCAGCTCCCCCGGAACCTCTGGATTTAGCCGCACCGCTGGAACCGGTTGTCGTTCGAGGATGGCATTGAATATGGCTCCAGAACTTTCCCCACGAAAAGGCAACGCACCTGTCGCCATTTCGTATAAAACCACTCCGAACGAGAACAAATCCGTGCGTGCATCCAACTCCTTGCCACGCACTTGCTCCGGCGACATATACGCGACAGTACCGAGCGTTGAGCCGGGGCTGGTCAGATGTTCTGCACTCACACCCTCGGTCATTTCCCCTGTAACCGTCGCTCCAGAAGAGCCGGCTCTCGTAAACTTGACCTTCGCCAGGCCGAAGTCGAGAATCTTCACGTGTCCGCGCTCGGTCACAAAGATGTTGGCAGGCTTGATGTCGCGGTGAACGATTCCTTTGGCATGAGCGGCGTCCAGAGCGTCAGCAATTTCAATCGAGAGAGGGAGCAGGACATCAGTCTCGATAGGCTTACCATTGATGCGGTGCTTCAGCGTCATGCCGTCCAGATACTCCATGACGATAAATGCCTGCCCATTCACTTCGTCAACTTCATGGATGGTGCAGATGTTGGCGTGGTTCAGCGCCGATGCGGCTTTGGCTTCGCGTTGAAAACGAGCGAGTGCCTGAGGGTCTCGGGCTACATCATCCGGCAGAAACTTCAGAGCGACAAAGCGATTGAGTTTGATGTCCTCGGCCTTGTAGACCACACCCATCCCACCGCCACCGAGCTTCTCGATGATCCGGTAATGCGAGATGGTCTGGCCGATAAGCGTGTCGGAACCCGCCATAGTGCCGCAATCTTAGTTTGCGTGCTCCGACTAAGTCAACGAATCGAAATAATTTTGAAGTGATTTGGCGACAAACTAAATGCTAGGTCCTAGGAAACGCGCACTTTTTATAATGTGTGGGTGTGTCAAGCATTCACCTGACTGAGTGCGGATTTCGTCGGTGTCGTCGTTGCCTCGCCCCTGTGCAGGAGCCACAAGTAAGGAATCAGCAGAACCATGCTGAGCAGGAAAAAAATTACGGCGCTTTCGCTGTGAAGCCGCCCGTAGAGAAAGCCGGGATTGACATATGCCCCAAGTAGAGCCAGCGTTACGATGCGCAGAGCTGTCCATAGCCGGGAAAGTCAGGTACTGGGAGCCAAGTCACCGGTAACGCGACCGGGAGTTCGCCCTGTGGCCACGACCTTCTACCATCACTCTTGCTATTGCTTGTCGAGTAGAGAAGGTCCGCCGACTCGCTTCCCCTTGAGGTGGAAATTTACCATGACATGGTCGGCAATCGAGATGAACGGAATGCCCTTATTCATCCCATAGTCCTTCCGGTTAAAGACCATCTTACCTTTAATCTCGCCTGAGCCTGTCCCCTTGCCGGAGACATGTAGCGTTAGCTTTTCGGGATTTGATACTCCACGGATCGTAAATTCCCCGTCCACCTCATAGGTGTCGTGGCCGGTCCGCACGATCTTCGTTGACTTGAACATAATCGTGGGATTGCGCTCCACGTCGAAGAAGTCTTTGCCCTTCAACTTTCCGTTCTTCAGGCCACTTCCGGTATCTACACTGTCCGCATAAATTTTGATCTCCAAAACTCCGGTCGTTTCGTCAGGAGATGTGAATTTCAAGGAGGCTTCCCACTTGTCGAATTTGCCCGCGATATCCACGGACGACTTAACGTCGAACTTGATCCAGCTTTCTACCGGCGTAATCTCAAAAACGGGGGCCTCTACGGGGTTTGCCGCAAATAGTGTGGATGACATGAGGCAGAGAGTAGCTAATAGCATGCACATTCTTTCTTAACCGTAGTTGGCGCGATACAGAAGCTGCTCTATATTTGGTCGCAGTTATCCGGTCGGCGGCAATAGCAGCCCGACATCCATTTTCCAGGACTGAGAAATGTAAACAGAGCCCTGTCCTGCCACACGGGACTTAGCGGCGGGGGGCCGACAATAATTTAAATTCCGAGTAATCGAGAATGCGCTCTGAATATGGGGTGCCGCTATTGTGATTCGGAGGCGAGTTGCATCACGAATCGACTGGTTGACCCGCAAGATGCGTGGTGATGCCCGTCGGTATCAGCATCCAACTTGACCGCGCCATCCGCCGCATACGCGAGGAACAGAAGATCAATCAGGAATAGGCCGCTGAGCGGTGCGGATTGCATCGAACCTATTACAGCGGCGTCGAGCGCGGCATCAGAAACCTGTCGCTGGTGAATATCGGGAAGATAGCCAGGGGACTGAAGAAGAGTCTGCCGGATTTGTTTGCTTCGGGTCGGAGAATACCACAGGACATTCACATATGGGGAACATTGTCGCGGAAAAACTCGTCTGCGCTCTTCAGATCGAGCGTTTTCAGTTTCTTGTACACCTCTATCACTTTAAAATTACTCCAGTTCCGGGATGAACTGTGGCTCGTGTGGAGAGCAGGGTTTTCCGGATTCAACCGAAGAGAGCAGCTGGACTCGGCAATTCCCGTGCCGGTGACGGCAAAAAACAAGCCGATGTGGGAACACGCCAATGAAAACTTGCCCGCTGAACCGATGGGTAGGGTTGTGTGCGAAGAATGGTTAAGAGAGGCTAGTGCACCTTGGATTGTGAAATGGGATAGGCAGAAAGCTCTTAGGGCGAATCCTCGCTGTCTCCCCTCGGTACTGGCGCTCGCGTGCATTCGTCACGCCAACCGCTTCGGATTCTGTCGGAATCGCGATTGCCCGGCTCCGCATTTTTTTCGCGTGAGGCGCGATCAAAGGTATTGCTCCGTTGTCTGTGAAAAGCGAAGCGCGGCGACATTCAGCCATACCTGAAAACGCAGAACGGTGAGCGTGACGTTGACGTCTGCACACCGCTCGCGCAGATGCTGAAAGAACACATCGACAATCGTACTTCCGGCCTCCTGTTCTGCGCTTCAACTGGAGCGCACTTGCTTCAAGCAAACACGCTCCAGAACAGCCTTCATCCCATCCTGAAAAAATTGGAGCACGTGCAGGGTGGCTTCAACATTTTCCGGCGCTTCCGCATCACCGAGTTGAAGAAGTCAGCTTGCCCTGATGCGCTTCAACACTTTTGGTCCGGACATGCGCCTACGCACGTCTCGGAGCGATACACAAAACTGCTCCACGATCGCGATTATCTGCTGGAATGGGCAGAGAAGATCGGAATGGGGTTCGAGCTTCCGGCCCGTTCAGTTGCCCCACGCGCCCCACTCATCATGTTCAGGAAAATTGGGTAAGTCTTTAAGAATCTGGTGGACGAGAAGGGATTCGAACCCTCGGCCTCCTCGTTGCGAACGAGGCGCTCTCCCAGCTGAGCTACTCGCCCACGAGTAGCAGATGTAAAGATTTTATCAGAGGGTTCGACTAGATTCCAACGCCCGGAAGATGGAGGAAGGCAGGTAGGCTCTAGACGCAACCGACTGGATCTTCGTTCGAGACTGGATGCTTGGGAAAAAACACGGGTTCCGCCCTGCGTCAGGGCAAGCCAAAGACCCGCCACTACCTAGAATTCAAGGTTGCTTATAAGACCCATCCGTCCTTTGCGGATTGGAAGGATCAGGGCTGCTTTAGGTGCGCTGCCGGGGTGTTGCCTTGGGCTACCACTTTGCGCGCGTTTTCGTACAGGGCGCGGGCTTGTGGAATGGCATCGATAGCTTTTTGGACTTGCGGGTCGGCGTCGAGAAGGACTTTGAAGCCTTCCTGGGTGCCGTAGTTGGACATGAATACTTCTTGTTTAATCTTCCGCTTGATCCAGTCCTGATTCTCGTCGAATTCCGGCTCGGTGTAGCGAATGTTGTGCTTGGCGAGATAGTCGCGGAGGTCCTTCAGCACCTTGTCATCGACCTCGAAATTGTGAGTGATCGTCGGACGTGTGCCGAGAAAATAACGCGTGAATCCCCCCACGCCTTGTTCCTGAGGGAAGAAAACATCTTCGCGGTACATCTCCTCCTGAAACTTGGTGAACTTGGGCGTGTCGATGACGATGTCCGGAGTAATGCCGCCGCCACCGGTGACCTGGCGGCCGCTGTCGGTCTGGCGAATCTCCGTCGGATGCTCGGGAACTTTGCGCTCGTAGTGATATTCGTAGAGGGAAATGGACTTATAATCGCGCTGAATCAGGCGTCCGCTGGGGGTGTAATAGCGCGCGGTGGTGAGAGCCAGGCCAGTGTTCTCGGAGAGCGGAGTCACCGTCTGGACCAAGCCCTTGCCGAAAGTGGTCTCGCCAACGACGAGACCGCGATCGTGGTCTTGCACTGCGCCCGTGACGATTTCCGCAGCCGAGGCGGAGTTGTTGTTCACGAGAATGACCAGGGGAACCGTCATGCCCTGATTTCCGCGGATGGCGTAGAAACGGCGCTCCGGCGCGCTGCGGCCGTGGTAGGAAACGATCAGCTGATTCTTCTCAAGGAAAATGTCGCCAACAGCGACGGCTTCGTTCAACAGGCCGCCGGGGTTGTTGCGCA
The DNA here is from genome assembly GCA_963783955.1 of Candidatus Acidiferrales bacterium. Taxonomy (GTDB): domain Bacteria; phylum Acidobacteriota; class Terriglobia; order Acidiferrales; family UBA7541; genus Acidiferrum. Next base: position 159,693 of record CAWAPN010000001.1, read on the forward strand.
TATCGAGGATCAGGCCGTCGAGCGAGTTGGCGCCCAGTTGCTTGAGCGCGTCGGCGATCTCGCGATCTGTGGTTTCATTGAATTGCGTCAGGCGCACGTAGCCGATGCCGGGCTTTAGCAGGGTGACGATATCGACGGAATGGCGCGGAATCTCGTCGCGAGTAACGCTAAAAGTCAACGGATCGTTCCAGCCTTCCCGCGTGACTTGAATCTTTACCAACGTGCCTTTTGGGCCCTTGAGCAGGTCCGCTACTTCCGTGGTGGACAGCCCGTCAGTGGATTTTTCGTCGACTTTGGCAATTACGTCGCCGGGGCGCAGCCCCGCTTTGAACGCCGGAGCGTCAACGTAAGGTGCGACTACGATGGTGTGATTTTCACGAGGGGCAACCACCATACCTACGCCGTAATACTTGCCACGTTGATCTTCGCGGAGGAGGGCGTACTGGCGGGAATCAAAGAAATTCGAGTGGGGGTCGAGCATGCGCAGCATGCCCGGAATCGCGCCCTGATAGACGGCGCGGTCGACGTCGACCGGCTCGGCATAGTTGGACTGAACCACGTCGAGGACTGACGTGAAATTCTCGACCGAGGAGCGGAAGTCGTCTGTCGAAGAGGTCGTGGCTCGCACCGAAGGCCCGTAAATCCCGCCCAGGATAGCGGATAACCCGAGGACTACAATGACCAGGACTAGTCCACGCCGTTCAGGATTCATGGTTCCCCCTGCTGAATCGCGCTCAAAAAAACAGTATAGCACGCAGAAAGCCAACTGTCGTTTGACACCTGATGGTACCCTTTCTATGATGCAGACAGGACACCTTTAGAGTTCCCAAAACCGTTAAATCCACCAATGCTCAGCGTTCCCCACATGATCGTCGTCTTCCTGGTGGTCCTGGTCGTATTTGGGCCCCAAAAGCTCCCGGAACTGGCCCGGAGCTTCGGTAAACTGATGGCCGAATTCCGGAAAGCCTCAAACGATTTCAAGAACGCCTTCGAAGAAGAGATGCGCGATCTCGAACGGCAAGCCCGGGTCGCCGAACTGAAGAAACAAGTGGCGGAGGCGAACGCAGCCGCCGACGCGGCCACCCGAAGCATCGGCCAGCCCGCCCTTCCGGCGCCTTCGCCTACCTCGCAGTTGGCCGAGGCTGAGGCCAACACGAATTCTGGTGAAGGCCCGGTGGCGACTCCGGTCGCCGAGACGGTCCCGAGGTCGGACATCAGTTCAGACGCACCAAACGGAGAAGCGAAAGCCTTTACGGCAGAGCCAGAACCCGCGAGCGAGAATCCCCCCTCTCATGACCAACAGCAGCCAGCCTGATACCTCGATCGCAGCCCGAATAGAGGCGGCCGGAGGCCAGATGACGTTTTTCGAGCATCTGGCCGAACTGCGAAAGCGCATCATCAATTCCTTGTACGCCATCGGAGTGGGCGCGTTCATTGGCGTTTACATCTCGCCGAAGATCATCCGGTTCATCAATGAGCCTATGTTGAAGGCGCTGCGCGAGGCTCATTTCGAATCCAAGCTCTATTACAACCATCCCGCGGGCGCTCTCAACCTGGTCATCACCTTGGGGGTGTATATCGGGATTGTGCTGGCTTCGCCGATCGTGCTGTACCAGTTGTGGCTGTTCGTGGCGCCGGCGCTGTACAAACACGAGCGCAGTGCCGTCACCGGCTTTCTGTTTTCGACGGTGTTTCTCTTCCTGGCGGGAATCGCGTTCGGTTATTTCGTGACTTTGCCGTACATGCTGAAATTTCTGGTCGGATTCCAGCAATTCGGCGGGACCGTGGCGCCGCTGCTCAGCATCAATGAATATTTCGATCTGATATTGATCGTGCTGCTCGGACTCGGCCTGGTTTTTGAGCTGCCGATCCTGATTTTTTTCCTGACCTTATTCGGAATTGTGACCCCGAAATTCCTGTGGCACAATTTCCGCTACGCCATCTTGGTCATTGCCGTGGTGGCCGCGGTCATCACTCCTACACCCGATGCCCAGACGATGCTGATCTTCATGCTGCCGATGGTCCTGCTGTATTTCGTCGGCATCGCCGTTTCGGCCGCCGTTGTGCGCAAACGGAATCGCACGATGGCCGAAGAATCCGCGGGGCAATCTTCATGACACCTTCCAAGACGTGTTCCCGCTTCGGGCTGGGATTGACGATTTGCTGCGTGCTGGTTGCGCCCGGTTGCAAGTCCGGAAATGCCGAGAAACCGGTCGCACAGCCGCCTTTCATGACCGCCGTAGCGGGGAACTCTCCGGCACCTGGCGATGAGGCACCTGCCCCAGAAACCACCGGCGGGTTCGATGGTAAACGCGCTTACGAACAAGTGGTCAAGCAAGTGAATTTCGGTCCACGGCCGCCCGGCTCCGCAGCGATTCTGAAGTTGCAGGACTACATGGAAACGGAACTGAAATCCTACGGCTGCGCGGTCGAAACGGATTCCTTTTCCGCGGACACGCCGGACGGTCACGTGCCGATGAAAAACATCCTGGTGAAAATACCGGGAGAGAAGCAAGGAATCATTCTGCTGGGCACGCATTACGACACCAAGAAAATGGACAATTTTGTAGGCGCCGATGACGGCGGTTCTTCCACCGGGGTCGTGCTGGAGATTGCGCGGCTGCTCTGCAAGCAGCCGGCAGGCAGGTACGCGGTGTGGCTAGCGTTTTTTGATGCGGAAGAAGCGTTCAACAAGGAATGGCGCGACCCCGACAATACCTATGGCAGCCGCCAGATGGCAGCCCGAATGGCCGCAAACGGCGACCTGCCGAAAATCAAGGCCTTCCTTCTTGCCGATCTCGTTGGAGGACGCACTCCGCACTTCAAGCGCGAGGGCGGTTCCACGAAATGGCTCGCGGACCTGGTATGGACGACCGCCGGCAAATTGGGCTACTCGGATGTTTTTGTGAGCGATAAGGTAGAAGCGATCAGCGACGATCATTTTTCCTTCACCAGGCGGAATGTTCCCTCGGTCGACATCATCGACCTGGACGCGATCAACGACGTACCGTACTGGCACACCACGCAGGACACTATCGACAAAATCAGCCCCAAGACACTGGCCATCGTCGGCCACACAATCCTGGCATCGATACAGGAACTACAGAAAAAGTAGACGCGCGGGCGACTACGAAGTGCCGACGGCTCTGCCGCTCAAGCTTTCAAATTTCACTTCCTGGCCCTTGCGGACGAGCGAGTGCCTCTGAAAGATATCATCGTCGCGATACGGAAAATCGGAGCGGTAGTGGCTGCCGCGACTTTCTTCGCGCGCGAGCGCCGAGCGCGCAATCAGCAAAGCCAAGGTGTGGAGGTTGCGAAGCTCGTACTCGTTGCGCCCGTCGTTTTCTTTGCGCGACAGTGGAATGGCGTCAAGCGCTTCGATTGCCTCTTTCAATTCCTTGCCGCTGCGCAGAATGCCGACCTGCTTCCACATGATTTCTCGCAACTTGTCCAAGGCAGCCGCATCGCCTGGTTTTGGCTTTGGTTTCTCCGGATGCTTCGCGGTGTCATTCCATGTTTTCGGAGCCAGCGCTCCGGGAAGATGCGTCGAACTTTTCTTCGAGCCGGGAGCATCCTGCATCATAGCCATTCCAGCGCGGGCACCGAAGACCAGTCCCTCGAGCAGGGAATTGCTGGCCAAGCGATTGGCGCCATGAATTCCAGTCGCGGCCGTTTCTCCCGCGGCATAGAGACCCGGGATAGACGTCTGACCGTGTCGGTCTGTTTTCACGCCGCCCATGACGAAGTGCGCGGCAGGGCTGACCGGAGCGAGGTCCGCGGCAAGATCGAGCCCACAACCGGTACATGTCGCGTAAATGCGCGGGAAGCGCTTTTCAAAGAACTCTCTCGACTTCGAAGTCATATCGAGATAAACGTGTTTGCTCTTGGTGCGATGCATTTCGCTGGTAATGGCGCGGGCGACCACGTCCCGGGGGGCCAGCTCCTGGGCTTCGTGGTAGCGTTTCATGAATCGCTCGAGATCGATATTGCGCAGGATACCGCCCTCGCCGCGCAGCGTTTCGCTGAGCAGACAGCGCGGCGCACCTTGTGCGGAAAGCGCCGTGGGGTGAAACTGGACAAATTCCATGTCCGAAAGAGCCACGCCGGCTTCGTAGGCGATGGCGATCCCGTCGCCGGTGGCCACATCGGGATTGGTGGTCTCGCGGTAAACATGCCCAAGGCCGCCGGTGGCGAGCAAAATCGCGCCGGCGCGTACTTCATGCAGCGAACCGTCGTTTTCATCGATGAACTGAACGCCTGCGGCGCGGCCTTTTTCGACGACCAGACGAGTGGTAAACGCGTGGGGCCGAAGATGAAGGTGCGGGATCGAGTGCGCGTGTCCAAGAAGAGCGCGGCTGACTTCGCGACCCGTGGAATCCCCATGGGCATGCAAAACCCGGGAGCGGCTGTGGGCGGCTTGGCGTGTGAAGGTCAGTTTGGTGCCGGCCCGATCGAACTCCGCGCCCCATTCGATCAACTGCGTGATGTACTTCGGCCCTTCTTCGACGAGCAGCGCAACCGCCTGCCGGTCGCACAGTCCGTCGCCGGCATCAATGGTGTCCTGTTCGTGCAGCCCGATTTCATCTTCGTCGCTGAGGGCCACGGCAATTCCGCCCTGCGCATAAGCGGTAGCCGATTCGCTAAGATGGGATTTCGCAAGGACCAGAACGCTGCCGGACCGGCTGAGTTCAATGGCAGCACGCATACCGGCCACGCCGGACCCGACCACGGCGTAATCAACGTGATAGACCTTTTGCGAAAGGGTCATGAACACCTTCTTCACGCGCAGCAGTATGGTAGCACGAAGATTTTGGCCGAGCGCTTGCCGTAGGAACAAAAATCACTTATCGCCAGGACTTTCTCGAGCGGCGCAGGCACGGCGCCGGTTCGCTGGCATCTATCGAGAACATCTGACGCGAAGACCCAGACAGGGCGGAGGCGGAGAACCCAGACGCTTTCTGCAAATCTCGCGATTGGATCGGTTACTTCTCATAATCAAATGCTTTATTCGGATAGGGTGGATGCGGCGGCACCGGCCGGGGATCTTTCTGAATTTCTTCCTTCAGGTATTTCATGGCGGCATCCAGTTGCGCATCACTCCCGCCAAATGTTGCGCGCGGAAGATTGTCGACCGTCATGTCCGGATCGACGCCGTGGCCTTCAATCAGCCACTTGCCGTCCGGGCCATACACGCCGATTTCCGCGGCCGAGGCGATTCCCTCATCGGCCAGGAAATTACTGAAGGAAAGCCAGATTTCTCCGCCCCAGGTGCGCACGCCGATAATTTTTCCAATTCCGAGCTGACGAATGCCCTCGGTGAAGGCCTCGCCATCGGAGCCGGTGGCTTCGTCACACAGCACAACAACGTGGCCGCGGAATGCGTACTGCATGTTCCAGGAAGGATGGCCGATGCGCGGTTGCCAGTAAAACCACGCCTTTCGCAAAAGCTTCGCAAGAATCCAGGAATCAATGTTGCCGCCGCCGTTGTGCCGCACGTCGATAATCAGTCCCTGGCGATCGAACACCGGATAAAAATCACGCACCCACTGGTCGATGTCGTTCGACCCCATGGCGCGCAAATGAACGTACCCGATGTGGCCCTTGGAATCCGAATCGACCTTCAAACGACGCGTGTATTCCCATTCGGCGTAGCGCAGCCCTTTCTCCTCTCGTTCGGTTACCGGTGTGACCAGCACTTCCCGCGTCTGTCCCGCTGCGTTCTTCACCGTCAGCAAAACCTTGCGACCCGCTTTGCCCCGCAATAACGCACGCTCGTCCGGGGCGCTGAGCACATCGTCTCCATCAATGCTCAGGAGCACTTCGCCTTCCTTCACCAGGGAATCAGGACGCGCCAGCGGAGGAGCCAGATTCGGCAAGTCCGGATCATGCTCATAAATGTGCTGCACCACATCGCCGCCAGCTTTTTCATCGCGGCGAAGAACGGCGCCAAGCGAAGCGATGTCGACTTCGTCGCCGGGCTTGCGGGCATCGCCGCCGACCACGAAGATATGCAAAGCAGAGAGTTCGCCGACCATTTGCTCGATCACGTTGTTGAGTTCCTCGCGATCGGCCACGCGATCGACGAGCGGTAAGTAGCGGTCGCGAACCTTCGGCCAGTCGACGCCGTGCATGTTCCGGTCGTAGAAGTAGTCGCGTTCCAGGCGCCAGGAGTCCAGGAACATTTCGTGAAATTCAACGGCGGGATTTGTCAGAATCGCCCAGCGCGACATATCGATTTTGGCTTTGCCCATCACTTTGGGGTCGGCGACGGCAGTTGCTTTGGCTTCAGAATCCAGAATGAAGAAATCGTTGGCTTTGCGGACCAGCATTTTCTTGCGGTCCAGGGAAATTTCATATCCTTTGACATCGGCCCAAACGGTTTCGGGAGCCTCACCCTTGTTGGCAATGTCCACGCATTGCAGATTGCTTTTCGGCTCGACCTCGGCGGTGCTATCGAGCCAGCACAGCCGCTTCTCTGTGGCCTGCAGCGAAGAATAATTCCCCGCGGGCACCGGCACCTCCGTCAGCCGGGAAGCAATGTCTGCGAGATCGATATTCACCACCGGCGGCTTTTTCTCGTCGGGTTTCTTTTCCTCGCCGCTTTTTTTACGTTCCGAGGATTTCTTGTCGGCGACCGCTTGTTTCCTCTCTTTATCTTTGTCTTCGTCGGTGCCCTTCGCCGCTTTTGGCTCCTCGTGTTTTTCCGGCCGATCTGGGTGCAATTCGTCGACAGGAGCGAACGGCGAGCGAAGCCCGGCCGTGAGCGCAAGCTCGTACACCTTAGTGGCACGGTCATAGAAAGGATCGGGCTGCCGAGAACCCCAAGGCGAGTGAATGACGGTTTTTAGCACGCGGTCCGAGAGGAAATACATCCACTTGCCGTCGGAACTCCACACCGGGCTCGCGCTGTCATAGCGGTCGGAGGTGAGTGCTTGAATGACGCCGGTGTTGACGTTCAGGATTTTGATCTGCTGGAACATGTTGTCGGCGGTTTCACAGTAGGCCAGCCACTGGCTGTCCGGCGACCAGGAAAGATCCTGGAAGTTGCCATTCAAGGACTGCGCGATCTTCTTGTCCGCCTTGGTCTTGAGATCGAAAATCCAGAGCTGCTGATCCTTGTCGCGATGTGCCAGCCAATGTCCGTCCGGCGAGGTGATGCCGTCCCATCGCAGCACCCTAGCATTGCTCGTCAGCGGTTCGGCTTTCCCGAGGCCATTCGCGGGATACTTCCAGAACTCGGTCTCGCCCGTTTCGGTAGACAGAGCGACGATGGATTCGCCATCCGGGGTAAAGCGGGCATCCCGGTAGCGAATGCCGGAATTGGCGGCCACTTTCACGATGCGCCCGCTTGCTACGGCCGGCAGCGTGAACACTTCGCCGCGGGTTGTGAACACTGCGCCGCTGCCGTCAGGCGCAATGTGCACCGCGGAAAGATAGTCGAGCGGCTTTTTCACCCAGTGGTCGCGCAGTTGATCGAAGTCCGAGAGCAGCGTGATGGGGATGATCGCGTCCTGGTTGCTCTTCAGGTCCAGGAGCCACAAGTCCGCGCCGCATTGATAAACGATACGCCCTTCGGAAAGAGAAGCGGTCTGGGCATCGAATCCGCGATGATGGGTGTGCTGCTTTACGTCGCGCCCCTGCGGGTCCATAGAGAAAACGTTCATCGTGCCGTCGCGATCGGAAAGAAAATAGACACGGCCGTCCCAGTACATTGGATTGCGCGAAGTTCCTGTGTAGTCGGCGGTCAGCGGCAGGGCCTCGGAGCCGGGGTCATAACGCCAGATGTTTTCGGCGGTGCCGCCTTTGTAGCGTTTGGTGCTGCTCCCTTGCCATTCCAGGCGGGTAAAGAAGAGCGTCTTGCCGTCGGGCGTGAAGCTTGCCTGGACGCCCTGCGAGAGGGGAAGAATTTCGCGGTCGCCTTTTGCGTCGATGGCCACCAACTGCCGGTCGGGCAGTGTGGAGTATCGATACGTAGAGTAAAGCACGCGCCCATCCGGCGTCCAGCCTGCGGGAACGGCGCTGGCGTCCCAGGTGCGCCGTCGGGGCAACCCGCCATCGAGCGGCATGGTGTAAACATCGACCGGGCCCTCGTATTGCGCGCTGAACGCCACGGTCTTGCCGTCAGGAGAGATAGCAGCGCCGAACTCCTGGCCGGGACTGGAAGTGAGCCGCCGCGCCGCGCCGCCTTTTGCGCTGACGGTCCAGAGATCGCCCTCCGCCGTAAAGATGATCGTGTCGCCGTGAATGGCGGGAAAGCGATAGTAGCCGGGGCGCGTTGCAGAGCCATCGCCAGCGTTTAGAGGGAGAAATGCCATAAGAGCAAGCAGAAACGCGGCGATCGGGTGGGGCCAAGCCTTGGCTGGATAGAACACGGTGGTTTCGCTTTCCGCCGCGCACAGCGCCAGGCACAACAAACTCCGCGGAAAGTATCGCGGTCAGCGGCTGGATCGATTGGAATTTGCCCGAACCGAACCAATGAATTCGGGCACCGGGAAGTATACACCGCAGGCTTATGCTACATTGGATGAATTCACGCATTACGATGAAATCCAAACAATCATATGCCATTCGCGTACGCGCCGCGGCCGGCGAGTATTTCGTGGTTTGCCGCCGTGGAATCCTACGCAATGCTTCCCACGAGATCGCGGTCCTTGGAGAGTTTTCGGGCGTTCACGTGGTGAGCTCGGAGCGGGTCTGGCGCGCGGTAGAAAAAGAGCTATGGCGCGGAATTCCGCCACGGGCCAATGTTCATCTGCATCTGTTTGACGACGCGGAATCCGCAAAAAACCTGCAAACCGTGGAAGCGATTGCGCGGAAACTGGTGCGTTCGGGAGCCGATCGCAAATCGCTCCTGATCGCCGTTGGGGGTGGAGTCGTCGGCGACGTTGTTGGCTTTGTCGCCGCGTCGTATTTGCGCGGAGTTGCCCTGGTGCAAGTGCCAACGACGGTTGTGGCGCAGGTCGACAGCGCAATTGGAGGAAAGACGGGAGTCAATCTGCCGGAAGGCAAGAATCTCGTAGGGGCGTTCTATCCACCGAAGCTCGTGCTGGTGGACCCCAAGGTTCTGTCCAGTTTGCCTGCGAGAGAGTTCCGTGGCGGACTTGCCGAAGTGATCAAATACGGCGTGATTAGAGACGCGAAGCTGTTTGCTTTCCTCGAGAAAAACATGAAGCGCCTCCTGGCGCGTGACGCCCGAGCGCTGGAGCAGGTGATTCGCCGCTCCATCGAGATCAAAGCGAACGTCGTCAGCCACGATGAACGCGAATCGGGGCTGCGCGAAATTCTGAACTACGGCCACACCTTCGCGCACGCGCTGGAGTCTGTGACGCGCTACAGGAAATTTCAGCACGGAGAAGCGGTGGCGTTAGGGATGATGTGCGCGGCGCTCCTGGGCCATCGGACCGGGAAGACGCCTGCCCGCGACGTTGCGCGGATTGTCTCGGTCGTCCGGCAGATCGGGCCTTTTCCGAAGTGGCCGTCGGTTCGGCCGCGTGAGCTATTTGCGGCGATGCGCGCGGACAAAAAATCAAAGTTTGGCAAAGTGCGCTTTGTGCTTTCACCGCGTATTGGCCGCGCAAAAACCTGCGACGATATCCCGGAAAAGGCGGCTCTTTGCGTGTTGCGATTCGGCCCGCATCTGATGTTGCGCGGCGCGGAGGCGCGCGGAAAATACCATGAGTGAACCCGCCACGTTGCCGAAGGGCACGCAGCCTGAAGGCGCGCAGACGCAACAAGACGCTTCGCGGCAGGTCCGGGAAATGTTCACGCGCATTGCGCCGCGCTATGATCTGTTGAATCATCTGCTGTCCGCGCAGATGGATCGCCTGTGGCGGGCCCGCACGGCCAGAGAGCTAAAACCGATTCTAGAGCGGCGCGACGCGGTGGTGCTGGATGTCTGCTGCGGTACCGGTGATCTGGCCTTCGCGTTGCAGCGCAAAGCCAGGGCGCGAATCATGGGAGCCGATTTTTCTCATCCCATGCTTGTACGGGCGCGCGAAAAGGCCGCGGTAGCGAATGGAACCGCGCCGATTCCGTTTCTCGAAGCGGATGCATTGCGTCTGCCGTTTTCCGATGGAACGTTCGATCTGGTGACTACGGCATTCGGCTTTCGAAACCTTGCCAATTACGAAGACGGCCTGAAAGAGATCTTTCGCATCTTGAAACCGGGCGCGACCCTGGGCATCCTGGAATTCACCGACCCTGCACCCGGATTTTGGGGCGATGCTTATCGTTTGTACACCCGGACGGTGCTTCCCAAAATCGGCGGTTGGATCTCCGGAGACGCCGACGCCTACCGTTATCTGCCAAGATCGGTGGGCCGTTTCTTCCGTCCGGAGGAACTCGTGTCGGTGTTGAAAAAAGTGGGCTATGGCCAGGTGCGCTACCACTTGATGACCCTCGGCTCCGTTGCCCTGCACCTTGGTGAGCGTCGGTAGCCCGCGCCTGGGTTATCATTCGCGGTCATGGACGGCGTTCACGTTTTCTCAGCGAAGATTTACAAGGTCGGAATCATCCGCTTCGTGGATGTGCCCTCCGACGTTTCGCGAGCGGTGGGCAAAGGCGCGGGCCATGTTGCCGTCAAAGGGGAAGTCGAGCGAGTGCCGGTGCGCACCACGCTGGTTCCGCGGGGCCAGGGTCTGTACCGGATGGCGATTCACGGCGACATTCGACGGAAGTTGCGGGCGGACTCCGGCGCGTGGGTAGAGATTGCCATCGAACGCGACGAGGAATGCCGCGAACCTGCGCTGCCACCCGCAGTGGTACTGGCCCTGCGCAACGCGCCGAAGGCGCAAGCTGTGTTTCGCGCGATGACCACGGCGCTACGCAGGCAGATTGTCCGGTACCTGACTTCTGTCAAACAACGATCCACGCTCGAACGCCGCGTGAGCAAACTTGTGCGAGCCCTCGAGCACCAGAAGCCGCGCGCCACGAAACCAAAGTTCCACTCCAAGACATCTAACTGAGGGGCCAGAAACCCAGGCGGGCGGCTTCGGAAATGTGTGCATTCCATTAATGGCTGGTACGGAGCGTTATATTGTGCAGCCCCTATGCACCCTGTAGTCTCACCGAAGACGGAACAGTCCGTGCGAGGGAGACTCCGGTATGAACGACGCATACACGATCGCAAACAAAGAATTGGCGCAGGCCGCTAAGACCGAACTGAAGGGACGCATACGGCGCATTCGGCTGGAAGAAGCGTTCGTAGAATTCGCGTGTGGTTTGTGCCTGGAAGAAGTGCCTGTCGAAGCGGCCATCCAGCAGATTCAGGATAAAGCGTTGGAGCGGATGGTTCCGTTGCTCGACACAAAAATTCTTGGCGATGCGGAGGCAGTGCAAGGATGCCTCGAGCTGGTTGCCGAGGAATCGGAGCGCGTAGCCTGGAAAGCCTTTCAAAAAGGCTCGGAGTTGATGGAAGAAGGGTTGGCCATCCTTGAAGAAGGCCAACTGGAATTGCCCGAGGGCGGCTACGTCAACTAACGAAGCGTGCGCCAGGGCCCGCAAGTTACATCCGTTTAATCACGATCGCCGTCAAGTCGTCTTTCTGCGCTGTTCCTCCCGCGAAGCGCAGCACATCCTGATAGAGTGAAGAGATAATTTCCGCAGCGGATTGCTCGCGCTTGGCGCGAACGCTGTTTTCCAGGCGCTCGCTGGCAAACTGTTCGTTCGCTGCGTTGCGCCATTCGAAAAAACCATCGGTGGCCAGCACCAAAAGGTCGCCGCTCTCAAAAGGCAGAATCTGCGGCGGGTCGGAGAGCAACTCCGAGGAAATGCCGAGCGGCGGTCCCTGCGCTTCCATCTTGTCGAAGCAATCATGTTTCAACCAGTAGACGAACAACGGCGCGTGCCCGGCGGAAAGAAGTTCGACCTCGGCGCTTGCCGGTCCGAGGATCGCGGCGACAAACGTCACGAAGCGTCCCTCGGCCACATCGGCCGCAAGCGCGGAATTGATCCTTCGCATGGATTCGAGGAAGTCCTGCTGTTGGCCAAACGTGGCGCGCGAATAGGCGCGGCAGACGGCGGCGAGCAGCGCCGGGCCGATTCCGTGCCCGGTTACGTCCGCAAGAGCTATGACGACACGACCGTCCGGCAGCAGCTGCCAGTCGTAGTAATCGCCGCCGGTCTGGTCGGCAGGCTTGTTCCAGGCGGCAACATCGAAGCCCGGCACTTGCGGCATGGACTTTGGAAGAAGGGATTGCTGGATCGACCGGGCGACGTTCAGGTCGTGCTGCAGGTGCTCGACTTCGCGGCGGGTTTCGGCCTCGCGCAACGCCGCCTCGACCTGGGCGCGTATCTCCTTGGCCACCAGGGCCGCGGCAAGGCCGGCGAGGAAAAGAAAAACCGCGTAGGTGGAGACCGTTTTTTCCGGCGCAAACAGCGAGCCGTGGGCCATGATCCTACGCAGGCTCCAGCCATGGTGCATTGCCGCGAGGATATAACCGAGTGCACACGCGAGACCGCAAAGAATGCTAACGGCAGGGTTGAGGCGTAACGTCGAGAGGGTGATGAGAATGAAGTAGACCAGGAACGCCGGGCTGACCAGGGCCCGGTAATCGGGCGGAATGATCGGACTCGATAGGAACGCGACGAGCACCGCGGGCAAGAGCGTTTCAACCAGGATGTTTGCCATCCAGAACGGATGCGACATCTGTCCGTCCGCCTGCAGCGCCGATCGCACCGCGCGCAATACGAACAATTCCACAGTCGTCAAGATCGCCGTCACCACGACAAGCCAGAAAAAAGCCCTGGCATTTTCCGGGTTCCAGGCAATCAGGGTGCGCATCAGGCGCAGCAAAAGCCCGACGCCAATGGCGAACAACAAAATCAGGATTCGCAGACGCTCGCTTCTGAGGAGCGCCAGACGAAAAGCCAGAGATTCACTGTGCAGCGGATGCATGGTCTGAAAATACACGCCAATCGTTTTCAATCGTTGCTACGAAAGCAGAGGAATGCGCGATGAGGATACGAAGGAGCCCGGTGCAAATTCAAGACAAAAGGGAGGAGGTCAGCGAGCCCACCCGGGGTCGCCGCCTTCTTTGCGCAGATCGTCTTCCATGTCGCTCAGTTGCTGCTTCAGGGTTTCGAGCTCTTTTTTCTTGGCGTCGATCTTGGCGGTCTTGTCGTTGATCTCCGAGCGATCGTGCTGCTGCAGTAAGGCCTTCTGGGGATCGCTGTAGTATTGGACCTGATCCTTGTCGAGTTCGCGCTGCATGATATCCAGTTCTTTTTGAGCGCTATCGATCTTGTCCCGTTGCTGCTGGAAGCGTTTACGCCAAGCGGCCTCGGACTTGGCATCGTTGCCTGCGCCCTTGTCCTGTGCATCCGGCTTGCCCTCCGGCTTGGCGGCAGCGGAATCTGCAGCGGGAGCGGCATTTTTCGGGGAAGGAATATCGTCGTTGGTAATGACCTTTTTCGGAGCGGCGGCGTTTTTCTGCTGTTCGCGCGCCTTCCGGGCGGCTGCGACGACATCATCGGTGCTGCCCTGGTCCTGAGCGGCAATGCCGATAACGCCTAAACCGAGTATCGCGGTGACTGCGGCGAAACGAAAGGCAGTTGTTAGTCGCATTGACGGACCTCCACTCGAGTGACCCTGGGGCGAAAAAGGGGGCCAGACAGAAGCTCAAACATTGCATCCCTATTTCTATTCTCTAGTTTACGCCCAAACGAGGGTGTGGGAGCGAGAAAGCTCGTAAGGGTAAACGCAAGCCTATCCGGGCTGAAAATCGGAGGGCATGGGAAAACCGAGCCACGGCAGGGCGTAAACCACGCATAACGCCGCAATCCCCAGAAATGATCCGAGTGGGAGCTGGTATTCCGAAGCCAGCGTCCAGCGAAGTTTCGTCAGACTGCCGAGGCCGCGGCGGTGGGCGCGCTCGGCAAGATTGCGCCGCCAGCCGAACAGGTATAGCGAGGAGACCAGCGCAATTCCAACAACGCTGCCGAGAAGAGTCCCGATGAGGATGGTAAGAAAGGCTCCGCGAACGCCAAGGAAAGCGCCGACCATGGCCATCATTTTAACGTCGCCCATGCCCATGCCTTCGCGTTTGCGCACAAGTTTGTAAAGGGTCGCCGCGCCCAACAGTATCAGGCTGCCGAAGACCGCGCCGAGCAGAGCCTGAAGAACGCCGACCAGCATCGCGGGGAGGTAGTGGTCGTGCATCCAAATATTGACAAATCCGCCGGGTGCAAGGCGCGTGGCGAATGCGAGCGCCAAGCCAAAGCCGAACCAATTCACAGCATCCGGCAGGATGCGCGCGAGGATGTCGGTCACAATCAGGATGATCACCAGACCGCTGAAGACGAGAAATTTGAAGGTCAGCAGGGTGATCCCAAAGCTGTAATACGTCAGCACAAACAGCGCGCCGGTGAGAAATTCCACGACCGGATACATCGGCGAGATCGGCAGGTGGCAGTTGCGGCATTTTCCCCGCAGCAGGAACCAGCTTAGAACCGGAATGTTGTCATAGGGACGGATCGGCTTCTGGCATCTCGGGCAGTGCGAGGCAGGCGAAACGACAGAAAGGCCCTCCGGAATGCGCGCAATGCAGACATTCAGGAAACTGCCAATCACAATGCCAAAAAGAAAAAAGAAGAAGGGAATCACAGTTTTGACTGTGCCACAGCCGTTCCGGCGTCTCAATCCACGCTGCATCGCCGCGTGTCGGATGCCTAACGGGAACGACGCGCCGCCAACGCAGGAAACCCCGCCGATTTGGCGTTGCCACTCAAGCGCCGGCGCGCCCGGTCGAGCACCTGGACTGCGCTAAACTGAAATGGTCATGGCCATGACCGCTTACGAGCACTGGATCCGGCGCTACGAGCACCGGCGCTGGACGACCGACGACAACCGCATGGTGCGATCCTTCGATTGGGGTCTCGAACATATCGGCGGCAGGCCGGGCGTCGATGACCCGCGGCGATACATCGCAGAATACGCGAGCGAAGCGATTGCTCGAAGCGAAGATTGGTTTGCGGCTCCGGAAGTCAATGATTACACCCTCGACAGCAACAATGTGCTGACCTTCACCAGTCCCGTGGAATCGCCTTGCCTCGAGAACAACGCTGTCTCGGCGCAGTTTTTTCCCGCCAGAAAAGGCGGGCCGGCCGTGCTGGTTCTTCCCAACTGGAACGCGAAATGGCACGGACAGGTTTCGTTGTGCCGCTGGCTGCAACGCATCGGCATCAGCGCCATGAAAATGAGCCTGCCGTACCATGACCGGCGCATGGCCAGTGGCCATGAACGAGCCGACCAACTGGTGGGGCCGAATATCGGGCTTACCCTGGTTGCCAACCGCCAGGCCGTACAGGATGCGCGAGCCTGCCTCGGGTGGCTCGAATCGCAAGGCTACGACCGCTTAGGCATTCTCGGCACGAGCATCGGTTCGTCGGTGGGCTACATCACGCTTGTGCATGACGCGCGCGTCCGCGCCGGAGGCTTTTTCCACGTTTCGACCTACTTCGCCGATGTCGTCAGCCAGGGCATGACCACAAACCATGTCTGGGAGGGTCTCCGGCACGAGGTGACCCTGGACGAACTGCGCCGATACTGGGCGCCGATCAGCCCAATGCCTTACGTCGAGCGCGGCATGGGCGCAAAGCGCAACACATTTATGGTGTACGGCAAATATGATCCGACGTTCTTGCCGGAACTGACGGAGCAAATGCTGCGCGCGTTGCGCCGCCACGGCGCCGAGCCACGTACCATGGAATTGCCAGTGGGCCACTACTCACTGGAACTCCCGCCGTTCAGTTACATCGCCGGATACCGCATGTTCATGTATTTTCTCGAAGCGCTCGGATAAGCAGCGCAACGGGGGGGATTGCTGCCGTGAAACCACGCCTGCCGTCGATTGCCGAAGTTCAAGCCGCCGGTGAATCGGTCTACGCATTCATGCGGCCGACCCCGCAATATTGCTGGCCTTTGCTGTGCGAACGGCTGGGAACGGAAGTGTGGGTAAAGCACGAGAACCAGACTCCGACCGGAGCCTTCAAAGCAAGGACTGCGGTTGTTTACGTGGAGGAGCTGATGAAGCGCGAGCCGGCGACGCGCGGGCTGATCGCCGCAACGCGAGGCAATCACGGCCAGTCCGTGGCCCTTGCCGGGAAGCGGTTTGGCTTGTCCGCCACGATTGTGGTGCCGCACGGCAACAGCCGGGAAAAGAACGCCGCCATGCGCGCGCAAGGCGCCACGTTGATCGAGTATGGAACGGATTACCAGGCGTCGCGAGAAAAGGCCATGGAGCTGGCCGAGGAACAAAGCCTGCACATGGTGCAGCCTTATCACTACGACATCGTTCGCGGCGTGGCGACCTACTGGTTGGAGCTGTTTTCGTCCGTCAAAGACGTCGACGTGGCCTACGTCCCGGTCGGGATGGGTTCCGGAATTTGTTCAGCTGTTGCGGTTAGAAACGGGTTGCGTCTCGAAACAAAATTGATCGGCGTGGTCTCGGCACTGGCGCCAACCTACGCGTTGTCCTTCGAACAGGGCAAGGTCGTGGACGCGCCTGCAACCAGCAAAGTCGCCGACGGCCTCGGCTGCCGTAGAGCCGACGAAGAAGCGCTGGCGATCCTGCTCGAGAATGTCGATCACATCGTGCGGGTGACCGACGAAGACGTGGAAGATTCCATGCGCCACATGTTCACGGATACGCACAATGTTGTGGAGGGTGCGGGAGCCGCGTCATTGGCCGGGGCGTTCAAAGAGAAAGAGCAACTCCGCGGTAAGCGCGTGGCGCTGGTCGCCAGCGGTGCCAACGTCGACTGCGATCTCTTCGCGCAAATTCTTCAAGGGCACAGTGCCGCAGTGGCGGCCTTGCGCACGCCCTGACGAAGCGGCGAGGCACCTTATGTCGAAACTAACGGAGGATCTTGGCGATTGCCCCGCTGGCGATGAGCTTTGCCACGGCATGTACGTCCGGCGCCAACGGGCGATCTGCAATGACCTTGGGCGATACTGCGCGCACGGCGGCTTGTGCCTTTTTCGCGAGCGCACCGGTCTCTAACGGAGCCAGTAGATCGATTCCCTGACAAGCGGCCAGCAATTCGATCGCTAGAATGTGGCGAAGATTGTCGAGCATGCGTTCCAGGCGCCGCGCGCCGCTCATGCCCATCGAAACGTAATCTTCCTGATTGCCCGAAGTAGAAATCGAATCGACAGAATGCGGCGTAGCCAGGGCGCGGTTTTCGCTGGTCAGCGCGGCCGCCGTCACCTGTGCAATCATGAAGCCGGAATTCAAACCGGGATCGGGTGTGAGGAACGCGGGCAGGAGGCTCGTGAGCGGATTGGTCATCTGCTCGATCCGGCGCTCGGAAACGCCGCTCAGCGTCGCAATTGCGATGGCCACATGATC
This sequence comes from Candidatus Acidiferrales bacterium, assembly GCA_963783955.1. Lineage (GTDB taxonomy): Bacteria > Acidobacteriota > Terriglobia > Acidiferrales > UBA7541 > Acidiferrum. The sequence continues at coordinate 177,041 of CAWAPN010000001.1, forward strand.
GGCCGCCATCGCCAGTGGCTGGCCGTGAAAATTTCCGCCGCTCACGATGTCGCCGCCTCCACCTTCCTTTACAAACACCAGCGGATTGTCCGTGGCGCTATTCAGCTCAACCAGCGCCATCTCCCGAGCCTGCAAAAGAGAGTCGCGAACCGCGCCGTGGACCTGTGGCGTACAACGCAGGCTGTAGGCATCCTGGACCCGTGCGTCCTTGTCTGCGGCGCGATGCGATTCGCGAATCTGGCTGCCCTCGTTTAGATGCGCGAGATTGCGCGCGGTGGTCGCCGCGCCGGGATAAGCGCGCGCGTGCATAATCCGCGCGTCGAAAGCGCCGGGGCTTCCGCGAAGCGCGTCGAGCGACAGCGCCGCGGCCACATCGGCGGTATCGTTAAGCAGGTCCGCCGCGCGAAGCGCCAGGCTGAGCAGCGCGAGCATCCCTTGGGTCCCGTTCAGCAGGGATAAGCCTTCCTTGGCTTCGAGGGTTACCGGCTGTATCAAGGCCTTTTTCATCGCCTCGGTGCCGCTGGTCGTTTCGTTTTTGTAAACCGCGTGACCTTCGCCGATCACGACCTGCGCGAGGTGCGCTAGCGGCGCAAGGTCGCCGGAAGCACCGACGGAGCCTTGCGAAGGAATCACCGGATGAACGCCGTTGTTGAGCATCTGACAGAGCGTTTCTACGATAACAGGCCGCACGCCGCTCAAGCCCTTGGCCAGCGCGTTGGCCCGAAGCAGGATCATCGCGCGCGTCTCGTTTTCGGAAAGGGGCGCGCCCACGCCGCAGGCATGCGAGCGCACTAAATTGACCTGCAGTTGGCGCACTTGTTCGGTCGAAATGCGCACGCTCGCGAGCTTGCCAAACCCGGTGTTGATGCCGTAAGCCGTTTCTCCGCTCGCGACAAGCTTGTCGACGATCGCGCGCGAGGCGTTCATGCGCGCGACGGCATCGCGCGAAACGGAAACGCTTTCCTGCTGCAGCACGACGGCGTAGAGCTGCTGAAACGTGAGGTCATTGCCGCTTAGCGCGATGCTCATTCTGCGCTCCGACCGGGAAGCCCAGCGGCGATGGCCAGAAACGCGGTTTTGTATTTTTCCGGAAAATGCGTGACGCGGCCGTCGCGATGGCAGGAGACATGCGTGGTATCGCCGGTGGCCAGAAGCTTCTGGTCGTCCTGGCGAATAAGCTCGTAGGCGAATTTCAATAGGCGATTTTTCGCTTCGAGAATGCGTGTGCGCACGATGATCAGTTCGTCGTAGCGCGCCGGATGATGATACCGGCAGTGAACGTCGGCGACAACCAGGTAGCAGTCATCCTCACTCTCCATGCGCTTGTAGTCAAATCCCAGGGAACGCATGATCTCGACGCGTCCTACTTCGAACCAAATCAAATAATTCGAATGGTAGACAACGCCCATCTGGTCGGTCTCGGCGTAGCGTACTCGCACCGTCACGTCGTGATATTCCATCATGTTCGACTCATAGTATGCCGGAAGTCGTGCCGGGGAGAAAATCATCGGCTCGTCAGCCGTCGTTGGCGGCCGTCAATGGCCTCGGGTGTTTTGCAGTGGAAGAAACAGAAAACAGGTCTCTCGCCCGGCTCCGCCTGCTTGCCGCCGGGAGGCGAACAAACCGAGCGCTTGATTTGCCTGGGCCTGCTCACGGCCGTTTCTCGGTCTCCCCCTGCCACATCGGTTTGCGCTTCTCCAAAAACGCCGCCAACCCTTCCTTGAAATCCGGCGTGCACCGCACTCGCGCGCTCTCGAGCACCGCCCGTTCGAGATCATGATCCACGCTGGCGGCGGCCGCGGAAACGAGCAAATGCTTGGCGCGCGTGATACTGCTGGGGCTCGCGGAAAGAATGGTCTCCGCCAACGCATGCGCCCTCTTCATCAGGTTCTCCGCAGGTACGATTTCGTTGACCAACCCCAATTCCTTGGCTTCCGGCGCCTCCACCAGACGACCCGTCAGTAACAGATCGCGCGCGCGTTTCTCGCCTACCTGCCGAGTCAGAAAAACCGAAACGATCGCCGGCAAGAATCCGATTTTTACCTCGCTGTAGCCGAATTTTGCCTCGGGCACTGCCAATGTGAAGTCGCACAGCGTGGCGATCCCGCATCCTCCCGCCAAAGCATGTCCATTGACCGCCGCGATCATGGGCCGGGAATAGCTCCAGATTTTGCGAAACATTTTGGCGATACGTCTGGAATCTTCCTGATTTTCCGCCGCGGACTGTTGCCCGATCGCTTGCAGATAATCCAGATCGATTCCGGCACAAAACGCTTTCCCGGCCCCCGTGACAATCACTACGCGAGTGTGTGTCTTTTCGATTTCGTCGAGCGCCGCTTGCAGCTCGGCGATCATCTGAATGGAGATCGCGTTTCGTTTCTCCGGTCGGTTCAAGATGATGGTGGAAAGATGGCCGGCGGTTTCGAAATGAAGCGTTTCGTATTTCATGAATCTGCCCCCTGGCTGGCAACCTCACCGTGCGCATAGCTGGCACGGATCCGGTTAGTCATTGCAATGGCCTTTGCTAGTCTAGCTCCATCGATACCGGGCTGCGCACCGGCGCTGACCAGCGCGGCCAGCACGCCCTCGGTCGGGATGTTGCCCACCAGATCGTCTCCGGCAAACGGGCAGCCGCCCAAGCCGGTGAGCGCCGAATCAAAACGGCGGCAGCCTGCCTGGTAAGCGGCCTGGACCTTGGCTTCCGCGTCGTCCGGGCGCGAGTGCAGGTGAACGCCCAGCTCAATGCCGGCGACGTGGTGTTTCACTTTCGAATACAAATCGTGGACCAGTTCCGGAGTGGCGGTCCCGACGGTGTCTGCCAGAGAAACCGTATGGACACGAATATCCTTGAGCCAATCGAGGGTGTCCTGAACGATCTCTGCTCCCCAAGGCTCGTCGTAAGGATTGCCGAAGGCCATGGAAATGTAGATGACCAGCCCCTTGTCGGACGCTTTGGCTTCACGCTTTATCGTCTCCACCAGTTGCCGCGATTCCGCGCGGGTCATGTTCGCGTTGGCACGCCGGAAATACGCTGAGATCGAATACGGATAACCAATGGTCGAGACGCCGGGCGTGGCGAGCGCGCGTTCGAGGCCTTTCTCATTCACGACGATGCCGATGATTTCTGGAAGCGTGACGCCGTCGGGAACAGAACTGAGGAGCCTGGCCATCACTTCTTCGCTGTCCGCCATCTGCTTCACATGCTTCGGTGAGACGAAGCTCACGGCGTCAATGTGCCGAAAACCGGCGGCGATGAGTTCTTTCAGATACGCGACCTTGGTCTCGGTTGGAATAAGGTCCGCCAAGCCTTGCCACGCATCCCTGGGACATTCGATGAGAGTGATTGGGTCCATGGAGGTTTGTGCCGTCAGGTTTGCAGTACTCCGGTCTTAAATTCGCGGAGTTCCGTGTTCAGAGCAGCCGCGTTGAGCGCCCAAATCAATGCGTCGCGCGTCTGCGCCGGGTCGATAATCGCGTCAAGCCACAATCGCGCCGCGGCATACCGCGGATCGGTCTGCTGTTCGTAGCTGGCCTTGATCGAATCCAGCAGTTCCTTCTTGTCCTTTTCGTCAAGCTTTTTTCCTTCGCGCTCCAGTTGCTTGAATTTGATTTCGGCAAGCGTATTTGCAGCGGCGTCTCCGCTCATCACGGCGAATTTGGCCGTTGGCCAAGCGAACATGAAACGCGGGTCGTAGGCCTTGCCGCACATGGCATAGTTGCCCGCGCCGAAACTGCCACCGAGAATCACAGAAAGTTTCGGCACCACGCTGTTGGCTACGGCGTTCACCATTTTCGCGCCGGCGCGGATGATACCGCTCCATTCGGCGTCCTTGCCGACCATGAAGCCATTTACGTCATGCAGAAAAACGAGCGGGATGCGGTTCTGGTTGCAATCGAGAATGAAGCGCGCGGCCTTGTCCGCGGATTCGGTGTAGATCACGCCTCCGAACTCGATGCGTTTTTGATCGGAATGCGGGGCATGGGTCTGCACATGTTTCTTCTGATTCGCGACGATCCCGACGGCCCAGCCGCCAATGCGCGCGTAACCGCAAAGCAGGGTTTCGCCGTATTCCATACGGTATTCCTCGAAGGCGCTGGCATCGACTAGGCGTGCGATAATTTCCCGCATGTCGTACTGCTTGCCCGGATCGCCGGAGAAAATGCCATACAGGTCACTTGCCGGATAAAGCGGCTCGGCGATCCTCGAGTGACTGAAAATCGGGGGATTCGGCGCGCCCATTTTGTCAGCTAGAGCTCGCACGCGCTTCAGGCAGGATTCATCGTTTGGCTCGCGAAAATCCACGGTGCCGCTGATTTGCGCGTGCATTTTCGCTCCGCCCAAGTCTTCCGCCGAAGTTTTCTGCCCAATCGCCGCCTGCACCAACGCCGGCCCGGCGAGGAAAAGCCCGGAGCCTTCGGTCATCAGAATGTGATCGCACATCACCGGAAGATACGCTCCGCCAGCCACGCACATGCCCATGATCGCGGTGATCTGCGCAATGCCCATGGCGCTCATGACCGCGTTATTGCGGAACACCCGGCCGAAATCATCGGTGTCCGGAAAAACATCTTCCTGCAAAGGAAGAAATACGCCCGCGGAATCGACCAGATAGATTGTGGGAATGCGATTGTCGATGGCGATATTCTGCGCGCGAATCACTTTCTTCGCGGTCATCGGGAAAAACGCTCCGGCTTTCACGGTCGCGTCGTTGGCGATGATCATGAACATGCGCCCGGCGACTCGCCCCAGGCCGGTGATGGTTCCGGCAGCGGGTGCGCCGCCCCACTCCCCGTACATTTGATAGGCGGCGTAAATCCCAAGCTCAAAAAAGTGTGTACCCGGGTCTAGGAGTGCCGTGATGCGTTCGCGCGCGGTAAGCCGGTTTTTCTTGTGTTGAGATTCAATCGATTTTGCCCCGCCACCCTGGCGAATCTTTTCCTCTTCGTTTTTCAGGTGCGTGAGCAAATCAACCATCTGATGGGCGTTGCTTTCGAATTGCGGAGACTTGGGATGGACGCTGGTTTTAATGGTAGACGAGGACACGCGGTGACCCCACGGATGAAATCGCGACTAAATGAGTATACGGAGTAAGCCGCTCAGGAAGCAAAAAAGCAAGGCGCGAAAGGAAAGAATACAGCAACGGCGAGGTGGGTCTTATTTTCGCTCGGCATGGAGAAGCGCGGAAACAACGAACCCGACGCCGATCCTGGACCATTCCGTCTAGGGTGCGCGGCGAATTTGTAGTTCGCCATCGGACTCCCGGCTGCGCCGCCGCCCGTTATCGGGGAAAGCGGTCAATGGTGTAAAGGTGAGAACCAGATGAGATAGACTCCTGGCATGGAACGTATCCTTCTCGATTTAGAACTCGCGCGAGAAATCGAACTAGCAGAAGCCGAAGCGGCCGTTGGCTGCGCGCAACAGATGATCACCATGCAAGTGCAAACGGAAGGCGCGGTCGAGGGCATCGCCGGTGGCTACGCCGTCTACTGCGGCGCCGGCAATCCGGTGACCCAGGCGGTCGGGCTCGGCCTCCATGGCCCGGTCAGCGCGGAAGAGTTCGACAAACTCGAAGCGTTCTATTTCGGCCGCAAGGAGACCGTGCGCGTAGAAACGTGCCCCTTGGCGGACGCCACGCTGTTTGAGCACTATAAATCCCGCAACTATCACGTCAGCGAATTTTCGAACGTGATGGTCCGGGCCGTGAACGACAGCAGCAGGCCGGCTTTGCCGGCTGGGCTTGAAATGCGCCGGGCCCGGCCGGAGGAACTGGACCTGTGGGTGATGACGGTTGCGCAAGGTTTCGCGGAAAATTATCCGGTGACGCACGAACTGCTCAGCGTGATGAAGATGTTTGCGATGGGGAAGGGCACGGAGTGTTACCTGGCGCGGATCGACGGGCGCGTGGTGGGCGGAGCGACGCTGGCACTGCGCGGCAGAATCGCGGGATTGTTCGGCGCGAGCACGTTGCCGGAATTCCGCAAGCGCGGTGTGCAGACCGCGTTATTGCATCTGCGCTTGAGACGAGCAGCGGAAGCCGGCTGCACTCTGGCCATGAGCCTCGCTCTGCCGGGAAGCCGCTCGCAACGCAATATTACGCGTCTTGGATTCAACACGCTGTACACACGGGTAAAGTTCGAACGGACATGGGAGGTCGCTTAAGTCGACGGGTTGGGCGCTAACCGCTTGTGAATGAAATCGACGATGTTTTGCGTGGATGTCCCCGGGAGGAAGATCTCGGAAATCCCAGACCGCTTGAGCGCGGGAATGTCGGCCTCCGGAATGATGCCGCCGACCAGAACGGTGACGTCGTCCATGCCTTTTTCGTGGAGCAGCTTCATCAGTTGCGGGCAAAGGGTGTTGTGCGCTCCGGAAAGAATCGACAACCCGATGACATCGACGTCTTCTTGCGCCGCCGCGGAAGCGATCATCTCCGGCGTCTGCCGCAAGCCGGTGTAGATGACCTCCATGCCGGCATCGCGCAACGCCCGGGCGATGACCTTGGCGCCACGATCATGGCCATCCAGTCCCGGCTTGGCAATCAGCACACGAATCTTTTTCTCAATCATTCCTTCTCTGTGCCCTCCGAGCTCAATCGCCACCGCTCACAGCACCAGCCGTCGTATTCGAGCAAAAGATCCCGCCGGTACCCGCCGTCCAGTTTCACATCCTTATATACAGTATAAAGAAATACCGTTACAGGAGCAGCCATCGAAGGCCAAACTTCTCGGCCCTGGCCTGCTCGAATCACCTGGGAAGAACGCCTGTGTCATGAACGCAAGATCGCCTGCCATGCGAAAGACGAAATATAGTAAGACTCGCGTTAAGTAACCGCCACTTCTTCGTAGGCGCCGAAGACGGTGCGCATGGCTTCGCAGATTTCGCCCAGGGTGGCGTAGGCTTTCACCGCGTCGTAGATGCACGGCATCAGGTTTTCTTTGCCCTCCGAGGCTTTGCGGAGGGCCTGCAGGCGCCGTTCTACGTCTGGTGACGAACGGTCTGCGCGCAATTTGCGGAGGCGCCCCGCTTGCCTTTTTGCTACGGTTTCGTCTATCTGCAGCAGTTCAATGGGCTTTTCGGGTGTCACGTATTCGTTGACGCCGACAATGATCTTTTCCTTCTTGTCCACGGCCATCTGGTAGCGGTAACTTGCTTCGGCGATTTCCCGCTGCGGGTAGCTGTTCTCGATCGCTGCCACCATACCGCCCATCCCATCGATGCGGCGAATGTAGTCCCAGGCAGCCTGCTCGACTTCGCTGGTCAACGCCTCGACAAAATACGAGCCGCCGAGGGGATCGACCGTATTCGTGACCCCGGTCTCATGAGCGATGATCTGTTGCGTGCGCAACGCGACCGTGGCTGCAAATTCCGTCGGCAGCGCCCAGGCCTCATCGAGCGAATTTGTGTGCAACGACTGCGTCCCGCCTATGACGCCCGCCAGCGCCTGAATCGCAGTGCGCACAACGTTATTCATCGGTTGCTGCGCGGTCAGCGAGCAGCCTGCCGTTTGAGTGTGAAAGCGCAGGGCCCAGGCACGCGGGTTCGCCGCTTTGTAGCGCTCGGTCATGGCCTTGTACCAGATGCGGCGCGCGGCGCGGTACTTGGCAATTTCCTCGAAGAAATCATTGTGGGCATTGAAGAAGAACGAAAGCTGCGGCGCGAATTCGTCCACCGGCAGTCCGCGGCGCATGGCCCATTCGACATACTCCATCCCGTCGCGAAGCGTAAACGCCAATTCCTGAATCGCCGTCGAACCGGCTTCGCGGATGTGGTAACCGCTGATCGAGATCACATTGAATTTCGGCGTGTGCTTCATTCCGAATTCGAAGGTGTCAATCACCAGGCGCATGGAAGGCTCGGGCGGGTAGATGTATTCCTTTTGCGCGATGTATTCCTTCAGGATGTCGTTCTGCAGTGTTCCCGAGATCTTCTTCCAGTCGGCGCCTTGCTTTTCCGCTACCGCCAGGTACATCGCCCAAATGACCGCCGCGGGCGAATTGATGGTCATCGAAGTGGTGACATCGGCAAGCGGGATCTGGTTGAAGAGAACTTCCATATCCGCCAGCGAACTGATCGCCACGCCGCATTTGCCGACTTCGCCTTCGGAAAGCTCGTGATCGGAGTCGTAGCCCATCAAGGTGGGAAGATCGAACGCGGTGGAAAGCCCGGTCTGGCCGTGAGCAAGCAGATAGCGGAAACGCTTATTGGTGTCTTCGGCCGTGCCGAAGCCCGCGAACTGCCGCATGGTCCACGGGCGCGTTCGGTACATCGTCGGATGAATCCCGCGGGTGTACGGAGGTTCACCGGGGAAGCCGAGATCGCGCGCGGCGTCCCAATCGGCAAGGTCAGCTTCGGTGTAAAGCCGCCGGATCGGATAGCTCGAAGTGGTGGTGAATTCTTTCTGCCGTTCCGGGCTCTTTTGAAGCGAGGGTTCGAGGAACTTTTTCTCCCACGCTTTTTCCGCGGCAGAAGGAGCACGCGAGTTTCCTCGGCTGGCGGGCGATTTGGGCTTGATCTCCGATGCATCACTCATTCGATAGCGCTCCCGGAGTGCGTACAGCGGGGACAGAAAGGCAGCGAATCCGGCATGGACTCAGTCACAAAAATCAATGCTATGCGAAAGACCTGTGAGGGGCAAGCGGTCCGCTACAAGACTACGCCGGATGCACATCCACTGCACTTCACTTCTGGCCCGGCACCCCTGCCTTTTCGAGCGCCTTGAACAGATCCGCCGTCCCAATCACCTGGCCGTCTTCGGTACCTGGAATCAGGGGATCCTTCTCGATGGTGCCTTTGTTTTTGGCGATGGTCACGTTGTTGACCTCGAGCGTCCGCCCAAGGGCCCGCTCGTAATTCGCTTTCGCCTCGGCAAGGTCCGCCAGCGCCCGCAGTTCGGTGCCCTGCGCGATGATCAAGTCGCGTTGCGTAAGAATGACGTTGTAGACGGTTGAAGCGCCAAGCTGATACTTCTTCTGCTCGGCGTCGAAGGTCTGCTGCTGCAGTTCCCGCGCTTTGCTGGCCGCCTGAACCCGAGCGCGGCCCTGTTCGACGGCGATGGTGGTATTGCGTACGTCCAGCGACACGGAATTCTTGGTCTGCTGCACTTGCGCTTCGTATTGCCGCTCGACCAATTGCGCATGGATGTTGTCGGCCTGGTTGGCGCGGTTACGCAACGGAAGGCTGAGCGTGACCTGGCCGGAATAAACCGGAAAAGTATTGTGGAAGATCTGCGACTGCGCGGTGCCCAGTCCATCCTTGTTAATGCCGACAGTAGGTGTGACGGTCTCGGGTATGTAGTAACCGGGGATCGCAACGCCCCCGGCGTCCACGACGGGAACCCCGGCGATCGTGCTCGATGTTCCGTTGATCAGGGAATTGCCGGCCAACCCATTGGAGGTATATTGCAGCCCCAAGGTCGCCGTCGGCAGCAGGGCGTTCTTCGTGGCGCGCACGTCGGTCTGAGCGCTCTTGAGGTTGTAATACTGTTCCTGCAGATCCGGCCGCTTCTGGAATGCCTCTTTCATGGCATCTTCGAACTTTGCGGTCTCGACGGTTGCGGGTGTCTCCGGTTTGTCGGTGGGAATGATCTCCACATCGAGCAGGTTCGAAGCGGTAGGGTCTTTCGAGATGTAATTCTTGAGCACCAGCTCATCCTGAAGCTGGGTGGTTTGCGCAACAATCAGGTTCTGCCGGTCGGTAGCAAGCTCGGATTCGGCACGTGTTACGTCCAGGGGAGCCATCGTGCCAATCTCCAACTGTTTTTTGTTGTCGTTGTAAAGCTTTTCGGAAACGGTCACGGCCTGTTGCTCGACCTTGACGTTATCGCGCGCGTACACCAGTTCCCAATACGCCGTAATGGTGCTCGTAACGGTAGTGATGGCTTGCAACGCGAACGCCAGGTCGGCGATCTTGCGGTTATTTTCCGCGATGAGGATGTTGCGGCGGTTGACGTCGCGGCCCGCCCCAGCCAGGAGTTGCTGCTGGAAACCGATCGACAGCGCAGATTGCACGTAGGGATTGAAGAAGTTTGCGGCTGTCGAAGAAGCGCGCGTGTTGTCCCAGGCCACGCTCAGAGCGGAACCGGTGACAAAGCTCTGCGTATAGGAAGTGTCGTAATAAGACGTATGCGAGACTAGCGCCTGCGCGGTGGTTGTACTGCTTGCCGTCCCAGTCCCGGAGATGAATGGGTTGGCGATCGGAGTCGTCGCATCGCTGAAGCCGACCACCTGAGTGATCACCGGGTCGTAATACAGCTCCGGCAAATTGGCGGTCGAAGCCACCGAGATACTGCCGAGCGAGCCATAGCTGTAGCCGCCGGCTCTGGCCTTCAGCAGCCCGATGTCCGCGAGCCACGGGTTGTAGCGCTGTACCACAATATCCATACTGTTCTCTAACGCCAGCGCAATGGCGTCCTGAAGGCTCAGAGGGAGCTTGGCGTCGTGAATGAGCTGATCGAGCCGCGGCGAGTTTGTCAGCACACCGGGATCGACATTGTGGCTGATATAGGGATTGAAGATATTGGGAAACGCGCTCGGTGCCCGCGAATAATCGAACTTCGAAACGCCGAGCGAGATGGGAACTCCACCCTGAGCGGCGGCGTGCCCCTGAGCGGGAGAAGTGGGCTCTTGCGCAAGAACCGGGGCAACCGGCGTGCCCGCCATCACTGCAACGAGGACCGCGGCAAGCAGGGGCCTAACAAAGGGCTTCTTCATGGATAACCTCGCTTCTAGCTTGGAGAAATCTGGAGCGTATACAGAGATTCCCGTAATCCTATGCTTCTTCTAGTGTAAACGTTGGCCGCACACAATTTGTTTCACGACGACGGAGTAAAAGGAAGTGCTGTGACGTGAAAGGAAATCCCAACCGACTGGGAACCAGTTTAGCAAGGGACGGCAACCTTGACAACGCAGGAAACGGCAGCTAATCTCCTGAGGTTTCGACGTTTAGCTGGCTCGAACGGTTAGCCTGGTCGAGTGAGGATGGCATGTTTTCCCGCGAAGAACTGTTGCGGCCTTTTGAGCTCGCCGGAGCCATCCGGCACGGTCATTTTGAGCTCTCCAGCGGGCGGCATAGCGACACCTATGTCCAGTGCGCGCTGGTGCTGCAATACCCTCGTTTTGCAGAAAAATTGGGCCAGGCTCTGGCGGCGCTGTTTTGCGATGCCCGCATCGATGTGGTCGTTTCCCCGGCGCTCGGAGGGGTGGTGATCGGCCAGGAGGTCGCGCGCGCGCTGCCGCCTCCGAAAGACACCCTGGGCGGCGGAGTTCCAGCGCTGTTTGTCGAGCGCGACGGCAGCGGCACGATGACGCTGCGCCGTGGCTTTTCGATCAAAGCAGATCAACACGTGTTGGTCGTCGAAGACGTGTGGACCACCGGTGGCTCGACGGAAGAGACAATCCATGTTGTTCAGGAAGCCGGCGGTCGGGTGGTCGCAGCCGGCGCGTTGATCGACCGCAGTGGCGGCGCCATTGAGTTTCCCGTGGAGTCAAACGCGCTGATTCAACTGAAAATAGACAGCTTCGACGCCGAAGATTGCCCGCTCTGCCGCCAGGGAAGTGTAGCCATGAAACCCGGCAGCCACTTCGTGCGTTCCGTGACCTAGCAGCACGATGTGCCCCCTGGCCCTCGGTTTCGAAGGGCCAGGGCGTCATCCTGAATTTGACGAACGCAACACGTTTCCCGCATGCGATATTTCAAACTTACGATTGCCTACGACGGTACGGACTTCCACGGCTGGCAAATTCAGGCGAACAAACCGACGGTTCAGGGCGAAATCGTCAACGTTCTGCGCCGGCTGACGCGAGAAAACGTGCAACTTCTCGGCGCCGGCCGCACCGATGCAGGCGTCCATGCGTTGGGCCAGGTGGGCAGCTTCCGCACCCAGTCGCCGCTTTCCGCCGCGGAATTCCAGCGCGCGTTAAACGCGCTCCTGCCGCCGGCCATCCGCATCGTCGATGCCGAAGAAAAAGGTCCCGCTTTCAGCGCCCGATGGTCCGCCAAAGGTAAGGTCTATCGCTATCGCATCTACCGGGGCAAAGTCGTGCCACCGCCGCTGTGGCGCTTCGTCCTGCACTACCCATTCCCGCTCGATGAACAAGCCATGAACAATGCCGCGGCCCGTTTCGTAGGGGTGCACGATTTTTCTTCCTTTGCCGCGTCCACCGGTTCCGAGGACGACGATAAGACGCGAAACATGGAACGAGAGATTTTCTCCGCTGAAGTCAAGCGTACGGAAGACCGCGAAGAACTGTGGATCACCGTTCACGGCCGCTCTTTCCTGCGTTACATGGTTCGTAAGATGGTGGGTACGTTGCTCGAAGTCGGCCGAGGGAAGCTCACGCCCGAAGATATCGATACGCTTTACGCACGCAAGGATCGATCGAAGTCCGGCCCCACTGTCCCGCCGCAGGGCCTGTTCATGGTCCGTGTGGATCACGACGAAACCTTTCGCGTCGATGCCGAGTAGCCGCGTAAAAGCAACAGCGCCGCCCGGAGGTTGCCCTCGCCGACGGCGCCGTTGTTCCAGGGGAGGAACTTCCGTTGTTAATTGGTCGTCGCTGACGCAAATCCCGTGAAGTACGTCAGCACGTAAGCATTGATCGTGCCGTTCGCCTGCGGGATGCCGTAAACCTTCACCGGCGTTCCGCTCACGAGGTTGCTCGACAGCGTGTTCTGTCCCGATGTGCTGGTCACGTCGACCGGGGTCATCGTCAGGACTCCATTGGCCCAAGTCACCTGGTAGACCAGAGTGGCGGAACCCGAGATGGTGCTGACATTGACCGGGACAGCTTGCGTGCCGCCGATCAAGCCAACGGCGAAGCTGCCGCTGCTGTAGGAAGTCGCCGCCGTGCCCAGCGGCATTGTGGTCGGAATGAGGACTGCGGAGGGAGCTGCCCAACTACTCGCAGCGGCCGGATCGTTCCAGGTTGCATAGGTTTCGCCCGCGGCCCACATCTGGCCCATGTTACCGCCGAAGTTCACGCTGCCAGCGGTGGCGTTGTCGAAGTCCGTGATGGCATTCGCGCCGCTGTCAACGATCGTCGGGTAGGTGAAGTTCCACCACTTGAATCCAGTGATGGCGTTGCCCGTTTGCGGGTCGCTACCGTTCGGCGTACTCGAGGAAATGAACGGCAGCTGCACCGTGTAATCGTCGCTCGCGGTGTGGAAGTTGCGCGTATAGCTGAAGGCCGTCGTATTGCTGGCAGAGACGGTGCCGTCGTAGCGCGCGATTTCGATATCGATCGAATTCGCGACTAATGGGCTGGCCAAGGGATCGACGACGCTGGCGTGCACTTTGAATCCGCGCACGAGGTTGCGCAGGAACGTGGTTCCCTGGCCGATGGCGGTAGCATCGGATTGCGCATTCGCGGGCGTGCGGAAATAGAACTGGGTGTTGGCATTGATGGCCAGAGGAACGCCCACACCGAGCTCGTTGTCGACCACCAGCGTCTGGCTGGTCGTGTCTACGTGCAACACGTGGCCTTCGGGGCTGAGCCACACGCTGTTAAACGAGCTGCTGGCCCACAAGCGCACGGCCACGAGGGTGCCGTCCTGCTGGTAGCGCGCCGCGACGCGGATGTATTTGCCGACGATCGAAGACGCGATGGAACTGAAGTCCGCGATGCTAGCCTGTGTCTTCGCGTCAACGTCATAGTACAGCGTTCCGTTGTTGGCATCGGCCTCGACAGACAGAGTCTGCGAGCTAGTGATTTCGGTTTCCGGATTGGCCGGTGGATACACCGGGAAATCCTTGTCGAAAGTCAGCGTGGTGTTGTCCGTCGAGACCGCCGTCACGGTTCCGTAGTGATGGCGAAGTACCAGGCGGCGCAAATCCGAGATGCGCCGGTGACGCAGCGTCCCGTTGAAGTTTACGGCCCACAGGATGGTGCCGCCGCCCGAAGGAGGCACGTGCGCCACGATGAAGGCGGGATACGCCAGATTGAACTCCACATCGAGCGCGTTGCTCTGGTTCGCGGTCACCACCAGCGGCGCTACGAGATTGACGGTAACCGGCACCGTCAGACTGCCAGCGCTTCCCGTTGTATTCATAATCTCGATCTGGCTCGAGGGAATGGTGGTGGCGGCAGGAGCGGGAAATCCCGTTTCGGGATCGCCCGAAGTTGTCAACAACACGTCGCCGGGATTACCGCTGACGGTGATGGTCGCGGAACTGTACGTCCCTACGGGAACCGTCACATTTCCCACAATTTCACTCAGCTGATCGAGCTGCAGCAAGTTGATCGTCGGTCGAGGGCTAGGCGCCGTGTACACCGTGACCGCACTGCCGCCACCTTGCGGCGTCAGCGCGACCGACAGCACTTTCACTCCGATTGTGGCCCAGTCTTCCGCTGGCGCGTCGCTGACAATCACGCTGACGGTTCCGTTTTGTGCTTGAGGAGCGGAGCCACCCGAGCCTGAGCTGGCGTTGCCGCTTCCCGACGAGCAACCCATGGAATAAAACATCAGCGCAGCCGAAGCTGCACCGAGAACCATGCGCGAATGGAGAGACTTCATGATTAATCTCCTGGTGAGGGGCGAGCCTCACGATGTTTGTATTCGTGACTTCGAATTGGTTAGTGCACCCTGGACCGGCCAGGACTCAGGCCGCACATATGCGAGATCAAACCCGGCGTGTCCGTGAGAGTTGCGGGGAAACCATCCAGGTGAAGTAGTACCAAAGTACTAAGGAAAGTTTCTAGGGTCGCGACTTCGTTTCCATTTCGGATGGACTTGGATAGAATGCGCGCTATGACAGGAAAAACTTCGCCGTGGATTTTTATTTGCCTTTTTTGTCTGGCTGTTCTTCTAACCAGTGGCCTGGCTCAAAGAACAGCCGCTCAAGACCAGCATCCGTTCGGGCTCGATGATTACTCTGCGCTTCGCCGCGCAGCAGCGTTGGCGGTTTCGCCCGACGGGAAAACCGTTCTGTACCTGGTGAGCTATGACGGTGACAAAGGCCCGGTGAAGCGCGAGTGGCATCTCATCGATGCCACCGGCGACAATCCTCGCAAGCTCGAGCTGCCGGAATCGTTTGAACCCGCCGGATTCATGCAAGACGGAAACGCCCTTTATGGCAAGTATGAAGTGGACAAGAAAGGCCAGCTCGGAATTGTTCCGCTAAGCGGCGGTCGACCCACGCAGATCATCTCGCTGCCGAACGGCGTTCGCGGAATCTCGATCGCGCCGGACGGAAGCAAATTCGCATTCACCGCCGACCCAAGTCCCCGCGATCCCCTGGCGGATGTTCGCCACATCGCGGAAAACGACGTGAACAGCGTGTACGTCGCCTGGGCGAATGGCTCCGAAGGCGCTTGGTGGTGTCCGGAGCTGAAGGACGTAGGCGAATTGGCATGGTCGGCAGATGGTTCGCAGCTCGCCGTGGTCACGCAGCTTCAGAAGGTCGGTCATCACGACGTGCGCTCCACGATTTGGATTTGCGGTCCCGCCGGAACTCGCAAGGTTACGGAAGTTCCGAATTCCGTTTCCGGTATTGCCTGGGCCAACGGCGGGAAAGATCTGGCCTTCGCCAGCACCACGACGGATGTTTTAACTCCCGACCATCTCTGGACTGTCCCAGCCTCCGGCGGGACCGCGCAAGATCAAACGGCAAAGCTCGAAGGCTCGATCACCGGAGTCAGCAATGATCCGCACGGCCCTGTTTGGGTCGAATTGCACAAAGGCCCGGACACTCAGGTGTATACCTACGGCGACGGCAAGCCGCCGACGGTCTTTCGCTGGCCGGGCGGAACCCTGGTTGCTGGTCCGGTGATCTCGCCATTCCTTTCGTCTCCCTCCGGCGTGATTGCATTCACGGTCAGCGATCCCACGCACGCCGGAAACGTCGCGGTCGCGCACGGCGCAGACCTCCGGAAAATCACGCACGAAGGCGATGACACGCTGTCGAAAGTCGCACTCGGCGAAGTTCGCGTTGCGAGTTGGACCGCCAAGGACGGGACCAAGCTCGAAGGAATCCTGACGCTTCCTGCGAATTACGAACCAGCGAAGCACTATCCGTTTCTCGTCCTGCCCCACGGCGGCCCGGAAGCAAATGACGTGCTGGCTTTCGACATCTTTTCGCGCATGATCGCCGGACTCGGCTATGTGGTTCTGCAACCGCAGTATCGTGGCTCGACCGGCTACGGTACGGATTTCCTCGAGGCCATCTATCAGCATTTCGGCGATCGCGCTTACAGCGACGTGGACAGCGCCACCGATTTCGCGATTGCCCAAGGCTGGGCGGACCCCAATCGCCTGGCAATTTTCGGCTGGAGCGCGGGCGGGTTCATGACTTCCTGGACGGTAACGCAAACGCATCGCTACAAAGCCGCGATCGAAGGCGCAGGAATCACGGATTGGCTAAGTTTTATACCGACCAGCGACATCAGCCAAGTGGACTACGACATGCGCCTCGAGGAAAAAGACCCAGCCCCTTTCTTGCAGTTCTCCGCGGTAATGCATGCCGACCAGGTCACGACTCCGTTGTTGATTCTCCACGGCGAGGCCGACCGCCGCGTTCCGACCTTTCAGGGACGCGAATTTTTCGTTCTGCTCGCCGAACGCGGCAAGACCGTGCGCATGGTCACATACCCCGGCTCCCCACACTTCCCGGTCTTGGCCGAACAGCGGCGCAACGTCTTTACCGAAATTAAGAACTGGCTCGACAAATACAACCCCTAGCGCGATTCGGTTCCTAAGGTCGTCCCGAAGGTGAACTCTCGCAAACGATACGCTAGACTGGGCCGACAGGGAGCCGCACCGACGTGAACGAAAACAATCTCATTTACGACTGGAACCTGGCCGGCCACGTGCCTATCGCCCCGGGCACGCCGGTGCTCGTCAACGACGAAACCCTGCGAGATGGCTTGCAAAACCCTTCCATCCAGGATCCCACCATCGAAGAAAAAATCGAGATTCTTCATTTGATGGAAGACCTGGGCATCGACGCCGTCAATATCGGCCTGCCGGGTGCCGGACCTCGCGCCGCAGCGGATGTCGAAGCCTTGGCCCGCGAGATTGCCAACCATGGCATGCGCATCAAACCAAATTGCGCAGCGCGCACGGTCGAAGCCGATATCCGTCCGATCATCGAAATCTCGCAGCGCGTGGGAATCGCCATCGAGGCCGCGACGTTTCTCGGCTCGAGCCCGATCCGCCGGCTTGTGGAAGACTGGACCGTCGATCACCTGATACGCACCACGGAAAAGGCCGTCAAGTTCGTGGTCGACCACGGCCTGCCCTCGATGTACGTCACGGAAGACACCGTTCGCAGCGATCCTGAAACCGTCCGGCGTCTGTACAGCACCGCGATTCGCAGCGGCTCCCGCGCGATCGTGCTTTGCGACACGGTCGGCCATGCCACACCGGAGGGGGCCTACAACCTGGTGAAATTTGTGGTCGACAGCATCGTCAAGCCATGCGGAGAAAACATCCGCGTCGATTGGCATGGCCATCGGGATCGCGGCCTCGCGATCGCCAATTCGTTGGCGGCGATCGCCGGCGGCGCCCGGCAGATTCACGGAGTGGCGCTGTCGCTCGGGGAGCGCGTCGGCAACACGCCGATGGAACTGCTCCTTGTGAATCTGCACCTCATGGGCCTGCGGTCGAACGACCTGACCTCTTTGCGCGCTTATTGCCAAAAAGTTGCCGCGGCGACGCATACAACCATTCCGCCGAACTATCCCGTATTCGGCAAAGACGCTTTTCGCACTGCCACCGGGGTTCACGCCGCGGCGATCGTCAAAGCCCTGCGCACCCACGACCGCAAGCTTGCCGACGCCATTTACAGTGGGGTTCCCGCGCACCTGGTTGGATTGGAGCAGGTGGTCGAGATTGGACCGATGAGCGGAAAATCAAATGTGATCTATTGGCTGTCCCGCCATGGCATTCCCGAAACCGATGAGGTCGTGAATCGCATCTTCGAAGCTGCCAAACAATCCCATCGGGTGCTGACCGACGACGAAATCCGCGCTCTGTGCGCGGCACCGGCCTAGTTTAACGGTCATTCAGCCCGCGCCGCATCCGACCCAAGGGGCACCGGGCGCCGCCCTCTCTCTGCTTCCTAGTCTCATGTAAAATACCTCGGTGTATCCTCCCGCAAAGCCTCGAGAATTCTCCCTGTCCTTTCTTCCGGTGAAACGTCTCGTCGTTTGCGTTATTCTTTGTGTTATGCCGATTCGCTCCTCGGTGGTCTCGTCGTCATCACGGTTTGCGCGTTCGGAGTCCCTCGCGGATCGACCGCAGGTGCGCGAGGCTCTGAACTGGCTGGATGACAATCTCGATTGGACCACGGCGCAGCAAGTCCGCCTGACGGAGATTCCCGCTCCCTCGTTCGAAGAAGCAAAGCGCGCGCAAGCGGTAAAAGAAATCCTTTCCGCCGACGGCCTTTCCGTCTTCACCGACAAGGTCGGCAACGTAGTCGGCGAACTGCGAGGCACGGAAGACAAAGATGTCGTGCTTCTCGCGGCGCATCTCGACACGGTTTTCCCCGCCGGTACCGAAATCAAAGTCAGGCGCGAAGGGGATCGCCTGCTGGCGCCGGGCATTTCCGACAACGGCACGGGCCTTGCCGGCTTGCTCGCCGTTGCCCGCGCCATGCAATCTGCGAAAATAAAACCGCTTCGCACCATTTTGTTCGCCGCAAACGTCGGTGAAGAGGGCGAAGGCAATCTTCGCGGAATGCGCGCGCTCATCGACGCGTATCGCCCGAAGCTGCGCGCGGTGATCGTCCTCGACGGCTCCGGCATCGATCACGTCACGACCAAAGCCTTGGCTTCGCGCCGCGAAGAAGTCGTCGTCAGCGGTCCCGGCGGGCATAGCTGGTCGGATTTCGGTATGCCGAATCCCATTAACGCCCTGGTTCGCGGTGCGGTGCGGTTCATCAATACCAAGGTTCCTACCGCGCCGCGCACCACCTTCAACCTCGGTCAGATCGCGGGCGGCACGTCCGTCAATTCCATCCCGTTCGAAGCCACCCTGAAAGTCGATCTGCGCTCGGAGAACGAAGACGAAATCACACGCATGGAAACGGCGCTGCGCGACTGCATTGCCGCCGGCGTTAAAGACGAAGTGGACAACGCACGCGACCGCACGCGCGGGAAACTCGAATGGAAGATGAATCTCATCGGCAGCCGGCCTGGCGGGGAACTGGCACAGGATTCGGCGCTGCTCGAAGCCCTGCGCGCCGCGGACGATTTCATCGCCAACAAATCGCGCAACGAACGTTCCTCGACCGATGCAAACATTCCGCTTTCCATGGGCATCGACGCCATCGCCATCGGAGCAGGCGGAAATGGCGGTGGTGCGCATTCTCTGCAGGAATGGTATGAACCCGCGGAAAGGGAACTGGGATTGAAGCGCGTGCTTCTGACGCTTCTCGGCGTATCCGGGCTGGCCGCGGAGAAAGCCGGATGAACAAACCCCTGCGGTCTGCCTGGCGGTCGGCGCTTCTTCTCGCCGTTGTCTCTGCAGGCATCGCCAGCGCTTCCAAGGTCCTCGCCCAATTTGCACAGCCGACGGTTCATCCCACCACGTACTATCTGCACGGACACATTTACACGAATGACCCGAAGCACCCGTGGGCCGAAGCGATGGCCGTGCGGGACGAAAAAATCCTGTGCGTCGGCACGATCTCGCAAATTCTGCTCGAATGCGGGGGCGCGGAATCGAATGATGTGGTACAGCTGAGAGGCAGTTTCGTGATGCCCGGGTTCAACGATGCTCACGCGCACCTTGGCTCGGCCGGTCAGGACAAGCTCAATCTGGCTTTGAATGACGCCGCGTCCGTCGAAGGGCTTCTGAAACTCGTGAAAGCCGCCGCCGATAAACACAAGCCCGGCGAATGGATCGTGGGTCATGGCTGGGACCAGTCGCGCTGGGCGGATCAAAGCTATCCGACGCGCCTCGAACTCGATCAGGTCGCCCCGAACAATCCCGTTTATCTCGACCACATCTCGGGACATATTGCCGTCGCCAATTCGCTCGCTCTTAAACATGCCGAGATCAACAGCGAGACCCCCAATCCGCCTGGCGGAGAGATCGGCCGCTTCGCCGACAACGAACCGAACGGCCTGCTGAAAGAAAACGCCAGCACCATGGTTTCCCAACGCATTCCTGATCCATCCGCCGAGGATCGCAAGAAGGGAATTGCATTGGTTTTCGAAGAATTGGCCGGTAACGGCGTCACTTCCGTTCAGGATTTTTCCACCTGGGAAGATTTCCTGGCTTACACCGATCTGAAGACTGCCAACAAACTTACGGTGCGCATTACCGAATGGCTGCCGTTCAGCTCTTCCATTGATGATCTGCAAAACATGCGCGGGCAGGGCGGAACTACGGACCCCTGGCTGCGCACGGGCGCGCTGAAGGGCTTCATGGATGGCGCGTTGGGTACGCGTACCGCTGCGCTACTGGCGCCTTATTCGGACGATCCCTCCACCAGCGGCATCCTGACCGTGGATCCGGAAAAACTGAAAGCCATGGCCATCGAACGCGACCGCCTCGGCTTTCAACTGGCGTTTCACGCCATCGGCGACAAAGCGAATCGCGTGGCGCTGGACACCTTCGAATCCTTGTTGCGCATCAATCCTCCGCGGGACCGCCGCGACCGTATCGAACACGCCCAGGTCCTCGCGCCCGAAGACATTCCGCGCTTCGCAAAACTGCAAGTCATCGCGTCCATGCAGCCTTCGCATGAAACCAACGACATGCGTTGGGCTGAACAGCGCCTTGGTCCCGAGCGCTCCAAAGGCGCCTACGCCTGGAAGTCCTTGCAGAGCGCCGGTGCCCGGCTGGCCTTCGGCACCGATTATGATGTTGAGCCGATCAATCCTCTGCGCGGTCTGTACGCATGCCTCACGCGCGAAGCGATCGAGGGAGGCCCTCCGGGTGGCTGGATGCCTCAGGAAAAACTTTCTCTCGAAGATTGCATCGGCGCCTACACCTCAGGATCGGCGTACGCGGAATTCATGGACGGGAAAAAAGGGGAATTGAAGGTGGGTGAGTTTGCCGACTTCGTGGTCCTTTCCGAGGATCTGACAAAAATCCCGCCGAAGGATTTCCTGAAGACGGAAGTCGTCCGCACCGTCACCGGCGGCAAGACCGTGTATCAGAAAAATTGAATCGTGTTCACGTCGCCTGCGAAGGGCTTGTCCTTTGTTTTATAGAAATAGAGCCGTACGCGGCGGCTTTTCCAGTCGACGCAGGCCGGCGTCTTTCCCGAATCCTGTTTAGCCGTGCTCACGACCTGCACGCCCGCAAAGTCTTGAAAATGAAAATTCCTGGTGGTTTTACCGAGCGAAATCGTCACCTTTCCTGGCCCGCCTCCACAATCCGCCGCGGAGATGTAACCTTCGACGGCATATTCATCGTTTTGACGCGGAGCCGTGTTCGACGGCTTCATTGTAGCGCTGGTGTTCGGCGACGCGGGAGAGCCGGACGGCGCGGGGGTAGCGGAATCCCGTGGCGTGCCTGGCGGCTCGACGACCACTCGGGCGCTTTGTTGTTGTTCGCTCTCCGGCGGCATTCTCTCTGCCATGCGCTGGTCGTACTGTTCCCGGACCGCGATCACCGACAAAAGCTGGGCGGCATTGGCGAGGTCCACGGAGGTCTTCGCGGCTTGTTGAATGCGCACGGCCAGGGCCTTGGCGTCAGCCGTTCTTCCGGCGTTCGCCAGCACATAGCCGTAGTTCGTGGCGTAGAAGAGATTGCCCGGCTCCAACTGCGCTGCCTTTCGGCCCGGCTCGAAGGCCTGCTCTCGCGTCTCTGGCCTCGCGGAGTAGACCGACGCCAAGGCGGCATACGCAGGAGCGAACTGCGGATTCATCGCGATCGCTTTTTCGAGATAGGCAGTCACCTTGGGCAGTTGCTCTTCGGAAGGAGGCCCGTTGCGCAACTCGGCTTCCGCCGCGAAGTAATACGGAAAATAATCGCTGGTCTCGAGCGCGATGGCGCGCAGGAAATCGCTCTTCGCTTGAGCAAACTCCCCTTGCGAGTAAGCCAGAAAGCCACGCGCCTCATACGCCAGGGGCAGTTTCGGGTCGGCTTTCAGCGCGTCGTCCGCCGCGACCAGCGCTTCCTTGGGCCTTTCGATGTGTGCGTAGAAAAGCGCTCGCTCGGCGTCGAGTTCCGCCTCCGGAAGCGGCCGGCTGGCATAGCTCTTCGGGTCGCCATGAATCGTGGTTGAGACCTTCAAGACATAAAAGGAACGCTGCCGCGCATAGGACTGCATCGCCCGACCGAATTGCTTCAAATCTCCAAAGGTTTTCTGCGCGGCCTCCACGGAATTTCCACCGGCATCCGAATCGGCCATGAACGTATTCAATAGCTGGCGCTTGCGAGCTTCCGGATCAAGCATCAAATAGTGAACCATGGCCCAGGACTCGGCATAAAACATCGAGGCGTGATTTGCTTCGTTGTAAAAGGGCGAGTTTTCTTTGGCGGCGAGGAGCGCATCGATCGGAATCAGCTGCTCCTGCTGCAAAGTCTGCAAGTGAGACGGCGAAGCCTTTCCGACCTCCACTTCCTTGTCCTGAATCACGGAATTCGCAAAGAACTCAGCCAATCCCTCATTCAACCACACCGGTAATCCGCGAAAATTCAGGTTCAGGATGGCGTGGGTGTACTCGTGATACACGATTTGGTAGGGATTTTCGGTTTGAACGTCCGTTTGCAAGGCAACAAAGTGCCGTTCCTCCCCCGGCACGTAAATCCCTTGCGGGTGCATGCGGCCTTTTTGCTCCCAATATGCCGGAAGCAAAACCTTCAGCGAATCTTCATTCTTAACCGCAAAAATAATCAGCGGCTTGCCCAAATCGACCCGCAACTTCGGAAAGGTAGTGTGAAACACCTCGCGGAACTGTTCGAACTGGTCGGCAACCTTACGCGCCTCTTTCTCTCCCGCATTGCTGATCACGGTAAAGTTCGGCGAACGCACCGCAACCCAGGCATCTTTCGCACCTAAAGCCGAAGGAAGGGCTCCCAGCAGCAAAAGACCAGAAACAACCAGCGGGATCTGCCGAAGCGGTGAGCGCGCAGGCATAGGACGAGAATGCACACGAGCGCTGCCAACCGTCAATAGCACCGAGGTACGTTTGGTAAAGGCCGCACGGCAAGGATTCGTGAGGGTAGAGTATTCTCTTCTGGTTGCTAAGTCGTCTGAATCCCCCGATGAATCGCAAACTCAAAGCCGACCTCTCGCTGATGTTCTGTTCGTTGATCTGGGGCGGCACCTTCGTCGTTGTAAAAGCGGGCCTCGACCACTCCTCGCCGTTCCTTTTCCTCGCGGTGCGCTTCACCATCGCTGCCGCGCTGATGGCTCTTTTCCGCCCACACGTCGTCGGAAAAATCGAGCGCTACGAAATTTTCCCCGGCATGCGTCTGGCCTTCTTCATGTTCGGCGGCTATTGCTTCCAGACCGCCGGCCTGCAATACACCACGGCCATCAACTCCGGCTTCGTCACGGGTTCGAGCGTGGTGCTCGTCCCGCTGCTGCTCGGCCTGTTCTGGGGCCGCTCGCTTGCCAAGTGGATCTACGCCGGAGCCTTCGCCGCCCTGATCGGACTATATTTCTTGACCGTTCCCGCCGAAGGCCTGCGTTATCTGAACCGCGGCGATGTGCTCACCTTTGTCGGCGCGGGGTTTTACGCTGTGCACATCATCCTCGTCGGAGAGTATTCCCAGGAACATTCGGTCTCGGCGCTCAGCGTGATCCAGGTGGCCGGTTGCGCGGTCATGGCTTGGCCGCTCATGGGCTTTGCCGGAGCCATTCACTGGCAACCGGTGCGCTTTGACTGGGGCTGGCCGCTCTTCGCGGCCATCCTCATTTGCGCGGTTTTCGCCACGGCCGTGGCGTTCACGGTGCAGTTGTGGGCGCAGCAATACACTTCGCCGGGCCACGCCGCGATTCTCTTCGCTCTCGAACCGGTATTCGCGCTGATCACGTCTTACCTTTTGTTGCAGGAACGTCTGAACCCGCGTGCATGGAGGGGCGCGGCACTGGTCGTCGCGGGCATTCTCATCGCCGAATTGCTCGGCGAACCCGCCGCCCCCGAAGCGCCCGAGCCCGTCTTCGAAGGCCGCGTCTACTTCAAACCTTGGTGGCGCCCGATGTGATCGTCTACCGCACCGGAAAGCAGTCGAGATCGTTTGCGAACGTTACCGGCCCGGAATATCGTTTTCTGATCTCACTGCGAGTCTGGTCTTCCTTCCCGAGTGTCCGAAGCATCCGATGAGACAAAACAAGATTCTTGACATGGGCGTCTGCGGCGATTTGTCCGATCACCGACGGAGGCATGTGCAAGCGCCTCTCGATTCCGGTAGCGCCCTCCGGCACCGCGTTGTGTGCGATGAACAGATCCGCATTCGACGCCAAACGCACTAGCCCTTCACCCTCGCCGTTGCTATCACCGCTGAACACCATCGCTTTGCCGGCGACTTCGACGCGCCACGCCAGTGCCGGGACTCCTCCATGAATCACGCGCACCGCGGAGGTGGCGATATCGCCGTGCTGAAATACAGCGACGGGTGTGGACTCCGCCAGCACGTCGTGGGGCTGCATTTGGTAGCTGCCTTGCTCTCCGGGGACCAGCAGCTCGCTGAGGTACCGGTAAACGCCGCGGTCGCTGAAAAAATCGGAGACAAACTCCTTGGTATCGGGGAAGAATTCATTTCCCGGCGGACCGTAAATCGGGAGAGCGGTTTTGCGGTCTTCGAACCAGGATGACTTGATGAGCGCGGGGAAGTCGGCGCTGTGATCGACATGGAGATGCGTGAACAAAATCACCTCCAGTTGGGACATCGTCGCCCCACTCTCTCCAAAGCGGAGCGCGCTGCCTCCGCCTGCATCTACCAGCACGCGCGCTTGCCCATTCTCCCAGACGAGGTAGCTGCTCATGGCGCGCTTGTCCTGCAACTCCGGGCCGCCCGAGCCGAGTACTTGTGCCGCAACTCCCTGGGTGCCGCAGGATTGCGCTGCCGCTGCCGACGACAACGCGCAAATTAGTAAAAGGTCGGCAAGAATGAAGGGAAATACACAGAGGAACGGCTTGAACAGTTGTCTCAGACTCATTGGGCTCCTACGTTTCAGAGCGACTGGCCCTGGCAGGATTCTCAATCGAAAAACCTCTCGGCGGCGCGAGCTTTCGCTTTTGCCGCCTGCTCTTCGCGGCTTTTCGGTGGCGCGCTGGTTTCGAGCGACTGCAGAAGCCGCTGCGATGCATTTGCGATGTCGTCGATAGCGGACTGAAACGCAGCTTCGTTGGCCTTCGACGGCTTGTTGAATCCCGTGATCTTCCTCACAAATTGCAGCGACGCGGCGCGCAGCTCTTCTGGCGTGACCGGCGGTTCGAAATTGAAGAGTGTTTTGATATTTCTGCACATGGCTCAAAACTCCTTTACTGATCCTAGTGGAAGACCGTCGTTTCGTCACCCACCGCTCGCCCTCCGAGCCCTCCGCCCGTGCACCTTGACACCGTCCCCGGTCCGTCCTAAGTTCATGTTCCTAAACGGTGGAAGTCACTCCGTCGGTTCGCGACTTCCGCCATGGAGGTCCTCATGCCGCTTAGTCTCGTCTCCTTTTCGCTGGTATCTTCCCCGGTGACGGTCGAAGAAGGCCGTAAGATTCTCGAACGTGACGATTATGTATGCCGCTATTGCGGCCTGGATGGACGCGCCAGTTTCGAAAACGCGCTGGTCATGCGTGTCGATTTCGTGGTTCCGCGTGCCCATAAAGGTAAGAAAAATCCCGAAAATCTCGTGGCTTGCTGTACTCCCTGCAACACAATCAAAGGAACCAAAGTGTACGCCAGCTTTGAAGCGGCGAAATCGTACGTGCTCAAGCAGCGTGAAGAGTTGCGCAAGGCGTGGCAGGCGAAGACCGCGCGCTCCATGGTCAAATCCACCGGCGACTAGGGCGACTTGAGAATGAGCCCGGAATAGACAGACAATCGCCAAAGCGGGCGACACAGGTACGGCGCCGATTCGACGCCTCGCAATCTGTGTCCACGATGGCAAATCGCGAATAGCGCATCAAACCGTATTGCAATCGCGTTCGAAAACACCTATTCTCGTGGCGGTGACAACCTAACGTAGACCTTGCGACCTGCGGAAATCGAATGAGAGCATTCCGGCGTCTGACGATCGTGGTCATTTTCTTCCTGGCACTGGCTTCGGTAACCCATGCGCAGACGCTGCGCGTCGCGGCCGCGGCCGACCTGCAATTGGCGATGAATGACCTAGCCGGCCAATACGAAAAGAAAACCGGAACGAAAGTGACGGTCAGCTATGGATCGAGTGGCAACTTCCGGGCGCAGATCGAAAATGGGGCGCCCTTCGACGTGTTCTTCTCCGCCGACGCGCAGTATCCGGAACAGCTGGTCCAGTCCGGAGCGGCAGATGCGCCATCGCTTTTCATCTATGCCCAGGGACACCTGGTGATCTGGGCGCCCGCAGGAGCAAATCTACACCTCGCTCAGAAGGGCTTCGAGGCGCTGAAGGATGCGCGGGTGGTGAAAATCGCCATTGCGAACCCCGAGCATGCGCCCTATGGAAGAGCCGCGGTCGCGGCGCTCGAGAAAGCGGGGCTGTACGGTCAATTGAAGTCCAAGCTGGTTTTTGGGGAAAACATTTCCCAAGCGGCGCAGTACACGGAATCGGGCAGCGCCCAGGCCGGACTGATTGCCGTGTCTTTGACCTACGCGGAAAGCATGAAAGACGGCGAGCGCTGGGAGATTCCCGCCGAGTATTACCCGCCCATTGTGCAGAAGGCCGTCATCGTCAGCGCCTCAAAGAATAAAAGCGCGGCGGCGGCGTTTTTCGAATTTGTGAAGAGTGAAGAAGGAAGAAGTACTTTCAGGAAATATGGCTTGACCCCGCCCGCACTCCCCGAGAAACCCTGAGTGGCGAGGGCACTGGGTCGCGAGAAGGGCAAGCGCACCGAGGCCATCCTAATGTGATTGGTCGGGTGGCACTCGGACCGCGATCAGAGAACGGCGGGAGCGCGAAAACAGCTCTAATCTAACGGTTGCTCTCCGAGTAGTGTTTCACATCCACCGCTTCATACATCGGCGCGGTCTTCTTGTACCTGTTTTCATGCGCGTCGATCTTATCGGCGTGCAGCAGGGAAGTGCCGATATCGTCGAGGCCCTGCAAAAGCACTTCTTTGCGCGACGGAGCAATGTCGAATTTGTAGATGAGGCCGTGTTTGTCGGTGATGGTCTGCTCCGGCAGGTCCACGAAGACCGCGTAGCCCTCTTGCTTCTCCGTGCGCTCGAACAATTCTTCAACTTCGGCTTCCTTCAGAATTGCCGGGAGAATGGCGTTCTTGAAGCAGTTGTTATAGAAGATGTCCGCATAGCTCGGTGCGATGATGACGCGGAAGCCATAATCGCCGATGGCCCAGGGAGCGTGCTCGCGGCTCGATCCGCAGCCAAAGTTCGCGCGGGTCAGCAAAACCGTAGCGCCCTTGTAGCGCGGAAAATTCAGCACGAACTCGGGATTCGGCCTTTCGCCCGGTTGCAAATAGCGCCAGTCATAGAAGAGGATGCGCCCGAAGCCCTGTCGAGTCAGCGCCTTTAAAAACTGCTTGGGCACCATCTGGTCGGTATCGATATTCACGCGATCGATCGGCTGAACCAACCCAAGGTGCGTGGTAAACGGTTGCATGCGATAGTCCTCCGTTAGAGTCGCAGGTTACAAGTTATGCGTTCGGAGAATCAAAAACGAGAAACGTAGAACCTCAAACTATTCCACCCGCGCCACATCAAATTCCCGCACATCCACAAAATGTCCCGCGATGGCCGCAGCGGCGGCCATTACCGGACTGACCAGGTGGGTGCGGCTGTCGCGTCCCTGACGCCCCTCAAAATTGCGGTTCGAGGTGCTGGCGCTGCGCTCCTGCGGAGGCAAAACGTCCGCGTTCATGCCGATGCACATGCTGCAACCCGCATCGCGCCACTCAAATCCGGCCTCGGCGAAAATCTTGTCCAGACCTTCTTTTTCCGCTGCTGCCTTGATCCCGCGCGAACCCGGCACGACCAACGCCTGCTTAATGTTCTTGGCAATGTGTTTTCCGGCTACCAGATGCGCGGCCGCGCGCAAATCGTCCAGGCGCGAATTCGTGCACGATCCTATAAACACACGATCCACGGGAATGTCCACAATCGGAGTCCCCGGCCGCAATCCCATGTATTTCAGCGCTCTCTCGGTGGCTTTCTGATCGTTCAAATCCTTGAAATCATGCGGATCGGGCACGCGCCCGGTCACTCCGGTCACCATTCCCGGATTCGTGCCCCACGTTACCTGCGGCACGATCTCTTCGGCCGAGAGTTCGACGGTCATGTCGAATTTCGCCTGGTCGTCCGTGGTCAGCAATCTCCAGCGTTGCACGGCGTCCTGAAACTCTTTTCCCCGCGGCACAAAGGGCCGGCCCTCAAGATAGGCGAACGTGGTGTCGTCCGGCGCCACCATCCCGGCGCGCGCGCCGCCCTCAATCGTCATGTTACAAACGGTCATGCGGCCTTCCATGGACAGCTCGCGAAATGCTTCGCCGCGATATTCCGCCACATGGCTGGTACCGCCGCCAATTCCGATCTTTCCGATGATGGCCAGAATGATGTCCTTCGCCATCACGCCTTTGCGGCGTTTGCCGTTGACGATGATCTGCATCGTTTTCGACTTGCTCTGCACCAGGCATTGGGTTGCCAGCACGTGTTCCACTTCGCTCGTGCCGATGCCGAAGGCCAGCGTGCCGAAGGCCCCGTGCGTGGACGTATGGCTGTCACCGCAAACGATGGTCTGCCCCGGCTGGGTGATCCCGAGCTCCGGTCCAATGACGTGCACGATGCCCTGATGCTTGCTGTGCATATCGAACAACCGCACGCCGGTTTCGAGGCAATTCCGTTCGAGCGCATCAAACTGGGCCTTGGCATCCTGGTCCATAATCGGCAACAGCCGGTCTTTCGTCGGGACCGAATG
This sequence comes from Candidatus Acidiferrales bacterium, assembly GCA_963783955.1. Classification (GTDB taxonomy): domain Bacteria; phylum Acidobacteriota; class Terriglobia; order Acidiferrales; family UBA7541; genus Acidiferrum. The sequence goes on from CAWAPN010000001.1 coordinate 206,007, forward strand.
ATCCATCACGGCAAAAGTCAAATCCGGCCGCCGCACCTTGCGCCCCTCGGCCTTCAATCCTGCAAACGCTTGCGGAGAAGTGCCTTCATGAATGAGGTGCCGGTCAATATAGATGAGCGCGGGCTTTCCCGGCTCTTCATGAACCACGTGGCTATCCCAAATTTTTTCGTACAGTGTTTTAGGTGTCATGGGTGTGTCTCGCCATTTTAACATTGCTCTCGGGCTTGTGGGGAAGCGAGCCGCTCGAGACGCGAATTACGCGGACGCCCGGGCCGTGCGGTGGTCTTCGCACAAATCCACCTGATAATGACGCACGTGCCGGTCGTAGGAGGTCAACAGATGCAGAGCCTCGTCCTCAATCACGGCCTCTTCGCGTTGCGGCCCGGCGAAGCGGTCGATTGCTTCCATCGAAGACCACAAGGTCTCTGCGATAAACTGCACCACGGTTCCGTCCGACTGCGAAATCACACGGGCTTCCAAAAACCCGTCCACTGCCCGCAAACTCGGCAGCACATTCTCATTAAAATGCCTCAGGTAATCGGGGAATCGTGCTTGGGTCGTTCGGGCGGACCAGAATCGTACAACCATCTCAGGCCTCTCCTCGCGTTTCGTTCACAGGAACTCTGGCCTCGCCTCCGACGACAACGGTCCAAGGGCGAACCTCCCAATGTTTCACCAAACCATTCCGAACATATGGGTCATGTTCGGCAAAGGAAGATGCCGCGGCGGGGTCTTCGCCGCGGAAAATGATCAGCGCGCCGTCGGCGGGTTCGGCAAGTGCTCCGGCCAAAACCAGTTCTCCGCGGTGGTTCGCGGCATCGGCAAGCTTCAGATGCTCTTCGCGAAACGGAGCGCGTCGCTCCACAAAGTTATCGACTACATCGTAGAAAAGGGCGTAATAAGCCATTTCCATTGCCCCCTCGCCCGGATTGTACCAACACCGGAACTAGCCTACCACGGTGTTGGATTGGATTAGACAGCGGTCCGGTTGCCTGCCGATCGTGGGTGGGAAAACGTTGCCGGGCACGGCTACTCGCGTCTCAGCCGCCGGCGATGGATGGCACGAGCAAGACCTTGTCTCCGTCCTTCAACGCGGATGCTTCACCGCCGAGGAACCGGATGTCCTCGTCGTTCAGATAGACATTGATGAATTGGCGGATTTGCCCGTCTTCATCACGCACGTGGCGCGACAGGGCCGGATATCGCGTGACCAACTCGTTCAACGCCTCCGCCACCGTCTTCGCTCCGCTCTCGAGCTTCGGTGTGCCATCGGTGAATCTTCGAAATGCTGTCGGAATCTCGATCGTAATCGCCATCGTCATCTCTCCTAAATTCACTGCGCCCGCACGGGTTCATCTAGCTGCTGCGCCAGCAGCGCTTCAAACGCTTCGAGCTTCGGCGCGATCGCGTCCGTCGTGGGAAAATCCGCCGCGATCGCGTCCGTGGTCTTCAAGCCGTTTCCGGTAATGCAAACCACGGTGGTTTCATCGGCCCGGATGCGTCCCTGCTCGATCAACTTCGCCGTCACGCCCGCCGTGACACCACCGGCCGTTTCCGCGAAAATTCCTTCCGTCTTCGCCAGCAATTTGATGGCGTCAATAATCTCCGGATCGGAAATGCACTCCGACCAGCCGCCGGATTCGACAATCAGCCGCCGTGCATAGTGCCCGTCCGCCGGATTCCCAATCGCCAGCGAACGCGCAATGGTGTTCGGTTTCTGCGGCTCCACGCGCGAAAGCCCCCGCTTCACCGCATCCGCAATCGGCGAGCATCCGGTCGCTTGCGCGCCAAAAAACTTTACTTTTTTTGGCGCCACCCAACCGAGATTCGCCAATTCGGAAAACGCCTTGGCGATTTTCCCAATCAACGACCCGCCGGCCATCGGTACCACCACGTTGTCCGGCAATTCCCATGCGAGTTGTTCTGCGATTTCGTAGCCGTGGGTCTTCGAGCCTTCCGCGTAGTACGGCCGCAAATTTACATTCACCAGTCCCCACTTAAAGCGGTCGGCGATCTGCGTGCACAAGCGGTTTACCTGGTCGTAATTCCCGTCAATGCGGATGATCCGCGCGCCATACACGGCGGTATTCAAAACCTTCGCCGGTTCGAGGTCAGCGGGAATAAACACGGTGGTCTCAAATCCCTGTTGCGCCCCTTGCGCCGCCACCGCATTCGCCAGGTTCCCCGTCGAGGAGCAACCAATGGTCTTGAAGCGAAACCTTCGCGCCGCAGCCAGTGCCGTCGCCACCACGCGGTCCTTGAACGACAGGGTAGGGAAGCACACGGCATCATTCTTAAAGTAGAGGTTTTTCAGTCCCCATTGCGCGCCCAGTTTCCTCGACTTCACTAGCGGCGTCCCGCCAACCGGTGCCGCCGGTGTGAATGCCTCGGGCAAGGGCAGCAACTCCGAGTAGCGCCACATATTGAATGCCCGGTTGGTTAGGGCTTCGCGTTTTGCCGTCCGCCCGAGCGCCTCATAGTCGTAGCTCACCTCCAGGGGAGAAAAGCACTCCTCGCAGAACGAGAGCGGCGCATTCGCATACTTCTTTCCGCACTCCCTACATCTTAAGAAATAGACTTCCTGCATAAGTCACCTCGCCCTTGGCGCCGGTTGGGATTCTGTCCGAGACAGGCCCAGGGTGTGAAATGACGTGACAATCGATTGAGGGCAAGCGCGGAGGGCAATAAAAAACCCTCCGTGCCAAAAAGCTTGGAGGGTCTCAGAGGTTTCTGCTTCTGTGAACTCTACCCGCTCTTTAGCAGTTTTTTACGTGGAGCAAGTCGCCCTAAATCGCCACGTGACGCCGCCATTGCGGCTAGTCAATTTATGCTAGAAGGCGAAGTCCTTGTCAAGTCGAAAGTTAGCTCGGACTTTTCCTCACAACAATTGGCTAACCTTTTGCGTCAAACATAACAGCGAACAAACGCTTCCAGTGGAGCCCGGCCGGATGGCCAGTTATCGTCGAGGCGCATCGTATATCGAGAGAAACCCCGGCCCTTTTGCGGTGTTATACTCTCGGCAGGTGGACTGGGCCACGGAATAGATAGGAGCATATTTAGATGGACCAACCTAGGAATATGGTGGATTGGACGCGGCGCCGGAAGTTGATCGCCACCGTGTCGATTTCAGCGACTCTCGTCATCGGGATCTTTATCGGCACGCTCGTCAACGGTAAGGTCTCCGCCATGCACAGCTTCTCATTCGTGGGTTCCAGTGCGGCGGCGCTCGCCTTGCCGGATCCCATCCCGTCTTCCAGCTCGTTCTCCGCTATCGTGAATCGCGTCGAGCCCGCTGTTGTGAACATCGCCACCACCCAGGTCATCGACCGGAAGTCCAAGCGGCACCACGCCGAGGGTGATCAGGATGACCCAGGCGAAGATTTCTTCTTTCATTTTTTTGACAATCAGCCTGGCGCCGGCGGACCGCAAAGGCCCGAAGCCGAGCACAGCCTCGGTTCTGGCGTGATTCTCGACAAGTCCGGCTATATTCTCACGAACAATCACGTCGTCGATCAGGCCAGCAAGATTCAAGTGTCGCTGAACGGTGATACCAACAAATACACCGCCAAGCTCATCGGCGCCGATGAGGAATCCGATCTCGCGGTCATCAAGATTGACGCCGGTAAGGATCTTCCGTTCGCCAAGCTCGGCAATTCCGATGGCGTGCAAGTCGGCGACTGGGTTCTCGCGATCGGCAGCCCTTTTGGCCTTAACGCTACCGTGACCGCCGGTATCATCAGCGCCAAGGACCGCAGCAGCGTGAGCAACCACCAGTTCCAGCGCTTCCTCCAGACCGACGCGGCGATCAATCCCGGCAACTCCGGCGGACCGCTTGTCGATATGGCCGGACAGGTCGTCGGCATCAACACTGCGATTCTGACGGGCAGCCGCGGCTATGAAGGTGTCGGCTTCGCCATGCCTTCGACAACCGCAATCAGCGTTTACGATCAGCTCGTGAAGAACGGCCGCGTGACGCGTGGTTCGATCGGCGTTCAGTTCCAGGAAGAGCTCAGCACCAACGAAATCACTCTCAAGTCTCTCGGCGCCCCGCACGGCGTCGTGATTGAAGACGTTACCCCCGGCAGCCCGGCCGAAAAGGCCGGCCTCAAGCCTGGAGACGTAATCAGCGCCATCAATGGCACCCCGGTAAGAACCGGCAACGATCTCGTCAACCCCATTGCCACGGCTCCGATCGGCAGCAAGGTCAAGATTTCCTATTATCGCGACAAGCAGCTCCGAGAAACTTCGGCTTCCGTCGAAGACCGCACTCACGTTTTCCCGGTAACCGCCGGACGCGCCAGCAACTCCCCGGACGATTCGGCTCCCGTGGAATTCGGCTTGCGCGTGGAGAATCTGACTTCGGATAAAGCGCAACGTGTCGGATATGAAGGCCAGAAAGGCGTGTTGGTCACCGAAGTCGCGCCCATGAGCTTTGGCGAGGACATCCAATTCGCGCCGGGCGACGTCATCTCCGAAGTGAACGGCCAATCCGTTGCTTCTGTAGATGACTATCGCAAGGCCGTCGACAAGCTGAAGCCAGGCGAAAATGCGGTATTTAAGGTTCTTCGCCACGGCGGCAATTCGGATCGCGTCCTCACCGTGTTTCTCGCGGGCGTGGTTCCGGCCGACAGCAAATAACCGGGAACAAGCGTTCCTTTCTATGGGTCAACTGCTCTGCAAGAGAAATCTTCGCGGACTCTTTCTCGCGGTTTTGGCGGCGGGCACACTGAGTGTGCCCGCCGTTTCCGCGCAAACGACCTCCACATCACCCACAAAAGGGGCGCACAAGACGACGCACCCGATCGCAGGCGCAGCGCACTCAAAAACTGCCAGCCGGAAGAAAATCAAGAAGGTCAAAGGGCAGGCGGCACCTACTGCCGATCGCATCACCGAGATTCAAGAGGCTCTCTCGACAAAGGGAGTCTATGCGGGTGCGCCTTCCGGCCAGTGGGACGATTCGACTACGGAGGCAATGAAGAAGTTTCAAACCTCCAACGGCCTCAGCCCGTCGGGCAAACTCGATGCTTTGACCCTCCAGAAGTTGGGCCTGGGTTCGGAAACCGCCGGACTCGCGGCTCCCACGCCGCCTCCCAATTCGACGAATCGTTTGCGTAATCTCTCCTCGATGCCCCAGGAACCCAGCAACTGACTCCCGGGGCTTGCTTGCCAGACATTGGCGGACCGCCTTCCTTGTACCGAAAGGTCGACCGAAGACCAGCTCTACACAATCGGCCGCAGCGTTAGGTAGGTTTTTCGCTCACCGCGCTTACCGGCTGTGCCGTGACAGAAATTCCCAGATCGCGTTGCTTCCGTCGAGATTTTGCGTCGTCTTTCCGATGAACGCCACAGGCAAATATTGCAAGCCGCCAGGCCAGGTGTGCCCTCCGCCGTTGACGACATAGCCCGCGACTTCACTGCCACCGGCGCAGGAAACGTACGTGGTCACATCGAGATTCGTGCCATCGCCGGCCTTGTCCGCAATGTGTTCCTTCTTTGGTTCTCGTGCGCAATGATTCGCCGCGACAAACCTTTCTAGCGCGGCATCGTGCGACAGCACCACGCCGCCCGCGCTACCGTGTCCCAATTCGCCGCCCGCGACTGGCACCAACGGATCCTCGGTTCCCTGAATCAGCAGCACGGAGATGGGTTTTGCCGGATGGCAGTTCGCCGCCACGCTCCCGGAAAGAGACGCGCCAACAATCGCTACCGCCGCAATGCGCTCCGACAAATCGCACGCCAGGCGCCCGCTCATGAATCCACCGTTGGACATGCCGGTGGCGTAGATACGCGCCCGGTCCACCTTGTATTTGCTTTCGAGCTTATCGATCAGCGCGGAAATGAATCTGACGTCGTTCACGCCATTACGGTCCGCAGGCGTCCCGCCGCGTCCGTCGGCCCAACTCCGCTCTAGCCCATCGGGATAAACGACCAAGAACCCCCGTTCGTCGCTGACCTGGTCGAGGTGCGCCAGTTTCTGCTGGCCGGAGCCAGTCCCAAGCCGTCCGTGCAGGGCGACGAGAAGCGGCACATCCTTGGTCCCGTCGTAGCTCGCCGGCACGTGCAAGTCGTAGGTGCGTTCCCGCCCATCCGCCTGCACCCTGCCGCGTTGGTCATGCGCACCGGCGCGGTTTAGGTAGCCGTTCATCAGGGCAACGCCCAGGAAAAAAGGCACCGCGAGTGCCAAGTTCTGCGGTTTCATCCCTGTCTTCTTTCCTTCGAACCCGCGTTTTCCCCCCTCTATTGAACCCTTGCATTCCCGAAAAGTTACAACTGCGTTCCCATTCGGGTATGGCTTCTGGCTCCGACCACCCGGGAGGTTGACGCCACGTTTGGCGGCGCATCGATAGCATCTATCTAAAAATTGCGTTTGCCCTGTTCTTGGCGCGTAGGTATGGTCAACGCATGGTTCGCCATTCACACCCGAATGCCTGCGGCTGTTTCTGTTGCGCACACGTGATTTCTGGTGTGGGAGGGCGAAACCGCTAGCGGATAGAACTTAGCCGAATCGCAGTTCGAACCCATCGCCAGAAAGCCCGGTGGATGGGTTTTTTGTTTGCACCTATCGTGAACCTGAACACAGCCTCTCTCTCCAGGCTGTCCCGGCGTGCCAGAACGCCCAGGTCAGGCTCTGGTTGCGTGCAGGGTGGCAGGGCCCCGTCAAGGCCCCTGCCACGCACAAAAAAGTTTCCTGAAAGGCGTTGTTTCGTTTCCCTGAAGCCTGCCTTATGAGGCGGGCCGTTGCTCGGAACCAGTTTGGTGGCGATGCCGAAGAGGCCGAGGCGCTGGTCTGCAAAACCAGTCTTAGCGGGTTCGAGTCCCGCCGCTACCTCCAGTTTTCAAGAAAGGCGGGTGCCATCGGGTGCCTGTGAATTTGAAACCGGAAACAGGAGAGGATTTTCCGATCCCGCTGCAGATTCAATAGCCTCGGGCAGAGCTCGTTTCGGGCTGAGCCCGCCAGGTCCTCGCAAGTGCCGGATTGACACAGAAATATTCCCTCGTGATAATTACGGCGTCGATCTCTTGGGGGTGACCTATCGGGTCCCTGGCGCTGCCAGAACCGTGTCGCATGGTTAAGACCAGCTCTTCCTCCCATCCGGACGCGCCATTTCGCTTGCCTCCGAACAAAGCCCGAACACCAAGGAGACTCCATGGGCCAAATTGATGTTCCGTTGGTGCGCTCAGAGTTTGCGCAAACGTCGCGCCGCGACAACTGGTGGGTGCAGCCGCTGTCGGTTTTCCTCGGGTTCTCTACGTTCATCGTCTACTCGACCTGGGCGGCGATGCAGGGGAACCATTACCGATTTGGCCCCTATCTTTCTCCGTTTTATTCGCCGGAGTTGTTTGGTGATCCCGTGCGGTCCTGGTTCGGACTAAAACCGGCCTGGATTCCGGCGTGGGTCACCGCGGCCATGCTCATTCTGTGGGCGCCCGGTGGATTCCGGTTTACGTGCTACTACTACCGCGGCGCATACTACAAAGCATTTTGGGCCGACCCTCCGTCCTGCACGGTGGGAGAGCCACGGAAAAAATATCTTGGCGAACGCTCTTTCCCCCTGATCTTGCAAAACGTTCATCGATACTTCCTGTATCTCGCCTTGGTGTTTTTGGTTCTGCTGGCCCACGACGTGTGGGACGCGTTCTGGTTTGATGGGCACTTCGGCATCGGTGTCGGCACATTGGTCCTGCTGAGCAACGTGATTCTGCTGAGCTGCTATGCGCTGGGGTGCCACTCACTGCGCCATATTGTCGGGGGACTTCGCAACCGGCTTTCAGGCTCGCCGGTGCAAAAAGGTGCATACGATTGCGTGAGTTGCCTGAATGCCCGGCACATGATGTTCGCGTGGTTTAGCCTTTTTTCCGTGGGATTCGCTGACCTGTATGTACGCTTGTGTTCGATGGGCATCTGGAAAGATTGGAGAATTCTTTAGTGGCCGAATATCTCACGCATGAGCACGACGTGCTGGTCGTTGGCGCGGGCGGCGCCGGCTTGCGAGCTGCCGCGGAAGCCTGCGCGGCCGGAGCCAAAGTCGCGGTGATCACGAAGTCGTTGCTCGGGAAAGCGCACACGGTGATGGCGGAAGGCGGCATCGCAGCGGCGATGGCGAATGTCGACGAACGCGACAGTTGGCGCGTTCACTTCGCGGACACCATGCGCGGCGGGCAATATCTGAACAGCTGGCGAATGGCCGAACTTCACGCCAAGGAAGCGCCGGCGTGTGTGCGTGAGCTCGAAGCATGGGGTGCGGTCTTCGACCGGACACCCGACGGGCGAATCCTGCAGCGCAATTTCGGCGGGCATCGCTATCCGCGGCTCGCGCACGTGGGCGACCGCACCGGTCTCGAAATGATCCGCACTTTGCAGGATCACGACGTCCATTTGGGTATGGACGTCTTCATGGAATATACGGTGGTCACGTTGTTGAAGGACGGCGCTCGCATTGCAGGCGTATTCGGCTACGACCGCGAGCGCGGACGATTCCATTTATTTCGAGCGAAAGCCGTGGTGCTGGCGACGGGTGGAATCGGTCGGGCCTACAAAATCACAAGCAACAGTTGGGAATACACCGGCGACGGGCATGCCCTCGCCTATGAGGCGGGTGCGTCGCTGATGGATATGGAGTTCGTGCAGTTCCATCCGACAGGAATGATCTGGCCGCCGAGCGTTCGCGGAATTTTGGTCACGGAAGGCGTGCGCGGCGAGGGCGGCGTGCTGCGAAATAAGGACGGCCAACGCTTCATGTTCGAAGACATTCCCGCGGCGTACAAAAATCAGACCGCCGCTACGCCGGAAGAAGGTTGGCGCTACACGCAGGGCGACAAGGACGCGCGGCGCCCGCCGGAGCTGCTCACGCGCGATCACGTGGCCCGCTGCATCCGACGAGAGGTGAAAGAGGGCCGCGGCAGCCCGCACGGCGGTGTGTTCCTCGATATCGAGTGGATCAAAGAACGCCTTCCGAACGCCGCCGAGCACATCAAGAAAAAACTTCCGAGCATGTACCACCAGTTCAAGCAACTGGCGGACATCGACATCACCAAAGAAGCTATGGAAGTCGGACCGACTACGCATTACATGATGGGCGGTGTCCGCGTCGATGCCGACTCGCAGATGTCCGACGTTCCCGGACTGTTCGCGGCCGGAGAGTGCGGTGCGGGTTTGCATGGCGCGAACCGACTGGGTGGAAATTCACTCTCCGATCTACTCGTCTTCGGCAAACGCGCCGGTGAATACGCCGCTCGCTACGCGAAACAGAACCCGCTGGGCGCGATCCATCCGGACGAGGTCGCTTCGGCCGAGAAGCGAGCGCTGGCCCCGTTCGAACGCGACAGCGCCGAAGGACCATATGCGGTCCAGCGCGAAGTACAGGACATGATGCAGGACCTGGTCGGTATCGTCCGCCAAGAAAAGGAAATGCTCGAGGCGCTCGACCGCGTCCAGCAGTTAAAGGCGCGTGCCGGGCGCGTCGGCGTTGGCGGTAATCGCGAATACAACCCCGCCTGGCACACGGCCATCGACCTCACGAACTTGTTGACGGTATCGGAAATGGTGACGAAGGCCGCGCTCGAGCGAAAAGAAAGTCGCGGCGCGCATTTCCGCGACGACTATCCCGCTAAAGACAACAATTTCGGCGCATTCAACATCGTGATTCGCAAAGGTACCGGAGGCGATATGCAGATCATCCGCCAACCGATTCCAGAAATGCCGCGGGAACTAAAGCAGATCATCGAGGAGATGAAGTAATGGCAACCGCAACGTTCCGAATCTGGCGCGGCGAAAAAGGCGTCGGTAGGTTTCAGGACTATACGACCGAAGTCGCGCCCGGGATGGTGGTTCTCGATAGCGTTCATCATATCCAGGCCGAGCAGGCCGGCGATCTCGCGGTGCGATGGAACTGCAAAGCAGGGAAGTGCGGCTCGTGTTCCGCGGAAATCAACGGGATGCCGAAGCTCATGTGTATGACGCGGCTGAATTCGCTGCCCCTCGATCAGCCGGTGACCATCGAGCCAATGAAAGCTTTCCCGCACGTCAAAGACCTGATCACCGACGTCTCCTGGAACTATGACGTGAAAAGGAGTATCGCCAAATTCAAGCCGCGCCGTCCCGACGCGCCCGATGGAACCTGGCGTATGGCACAGGCAGATGCAGAACGCGTCCAGGAATTTCGTAAATGCATCGAGTGCTACCTCTGCCAGGACGTTTGTCACGTGCTGCGTGACCATCACATGCACGATCAATTCATCGGCCCGCGCTTTTTGGTGTACACCGCCGCGCTCGAGATGCACCCGCTCGACGTGGAAGATCGCGTCCCGGCGTTGCGAAACCAATACGGTATCGGTTTGTGTAACATTACGAAATGCTGCACGAAGGTCTGCCCGGAGAGCATCACCATCACCGACAACGCCATCATTCCCTTGAAAGAGCGCGTGGTGGATCGTTTCTTCGATCCGCTAACGAAGCTGTTCCGCGTTTTCCGTCCTGCCAGTGGTTAGGAGGCGTACATGCATTTCAATCTTAAGTCCATCTCAGCCGAAGGCGTTCCGAAAGCGCTTGAAAAGGCGGAACGCTACCGCCTGCTGAACGAGCCGAGCCTGGCCGAAAGCATCTGCCAGGACATCCTCGCGGCAGTGCCATTGCACCAACAGGCCCTGGTGTCCCTTCTGCTGGCGCGAAGCGATCAGTTTGGCAACGGCGTAGCCATGAAATCGGCCGAAGAGGTTCTCGAACGAATCGAAGGAGAATACGAACGCGCCTACTACGCCGGACTCATCTGGGAACGCCAGGGACTTGCGCACCTGCGGCAAGGGGGTCTTTGCAGCAACGCGAACACCTATCACGCGCTGCGCGAAGCAATGGCGCACTACGAGCGAGCGGAAAGCCTCCGCCCGCATGGCAACGACGACGCAATCCTTCGTTGGAACGCCTGTGCCAGGGCCATCATGCGCAACCCGGAGATCCGGCCGCTGCCGGACGCGGAATTTCAACCCATCACGGGCGAGTAAGGCGAGGCAGGATTCCTCCCGCTACTTTTCGAGTTGTCCCACAACCTCAGGCAGCACCGCCGTGCCTTCCTGTTGCACTGCGTCCAGCAGCGACGGGTCGAGTCCGAGCGCTTTCAAAACAGTGGGGGCAACTTGCGTTGTCGCGGTGATGTTGGACACCGTCTGTGCCGTGAAGCTCGGATTGGTCACCAGCAAGATTACGTTCGTGTCGTCATGCGCGAATCCGCCGTGATCGCCAATCATGGTGCTGCTGCCCGAATAAGTCATGCCCACATTCGGCGTCACGATGATGTCCGGCGACCGGGGATGCTGACCCGGCTCAAGACCACCCGCGTTGTAGTTCAGCGCCAGTGTCGGCCCATAGTAGATCTGCCCGAGTCCGATCAAGGATGCATTCTTTTCGAGTAGCTCGACGGCACTGTCCACGCTCGTGCCTGGTTTCAGCCACAGCACGGACACATCGTCTTCGGTCGCGCCAATCCCCGTCGAGTTCAAAGGCGACTCCGAGTCGGGAATCGCAGACCCCAGCAACGTCGCCGGGGTATTCGAGCCATTCGCCACGTACAGGTTCGGATCGATGGGTGATTCCCGTGTTTCGCGGTGATAATGATGAGCGTGTCCTGATAGATTCCCGCGTGCTGAAGGGCATTGATGATATCCCCAAGCGACGCATCCACAAACGCAATCTCCTTCAACAGTTCGCGAGACGGCATCGCCGCCGCGTTCAGGTAACCGCCCTTGGCCATCCCGGGAAAAGAGTCGGACGGTTTCGACGATACCGTGGCCACGTAATTGATTCCCGTCCGGGCCAAGAGCGCCAACTTCGGACAGTACGGGTTCCCATAGTTCACGCCGCTAATGCCATTCGCGCAGTTGTAGAAATCCACAGCGTGCATACCGTCAATGCTGATCAGCAGCACGTGCTTGATCTTCCCTGAAGCAGGGGCGCTGGTATCCGCCGCCACTTTGTGTGTGTACGACACCAGACCTACGGCAGCCGCAACTCCAGCCAATATGATCCTGGGTATTGTCATCGATGGGTACCCCCGCAGGGAAGCTAGCCCACCCGACAATGCGGGGAATTCAACCCTCTGTGAAAACTCCGACGAATGCCATTCCGAGTGTTTCGTCGTTTTGCGAACCTTCCTGAGCAGTCGCGATCCTGCCGACATGAGGTCCCGCCATGCTCTGGCCCCTATGCGGAATCGACACATGGATTTCGCTTCGCAGGCTAGGTGGGAACCATATCGGCGGCAGGTTCCTCGCGCAGCGTACGCCTCTGCTCCAACTGCTCGTCGGTCAAGCGCGCGTCGTAGATCGAACGACGATCGATGGATCTGGAAATCAAAGTGGAGAGGCAAGCGATCAGGAGCAGCGGCAAGATGAAGGAGCGGTCCCGGGCGGTCAATTCCATCATAAGCACGACGGCCGAAATCGGCCCCTGGGTTGTAGCCGCCACAACCGCACCGGCGCCAAGCAGGGCAAACAGTCCCGGCGGAACGCCGGGCCAGAACCAGCTCCAGGCGTGTCCGAGAAGACCTCCAAGCAAAGCACCGAAAGTCAATGATGGCGTAAAAAGGCCCCCGGGCACGCCACTGCGCATGCACAGGATCGTTGCCAGCGGCTTTAACAGCAGCAGTGCGAGCAGCATTTGCGGGGCGACTTGATTCGCAAAGAGCTCCTGCGAGATGTCCTTCCCATTGCCCAGTATTCCGGGACATCCGACCGACACGATCCCGAGGATTCCTAGAACCAGGGTAGGCGCAACGAATCTTTGCCAGCCGCGCGGCTTGTTTTGATCCGCCCAGCGCACCAGCCGCACGTAGAGCACGGAAGCAAATGCCGCGATCGGCGCTGCGAGCAATACCCAGAAGATCACCGACACGGAAACCGGGAATGCCGGAATGATATAGGTCGGTGCGTCGGGAAGCATCAACCAGGAAACCGCGGTCGCAATCAGAGAAGTAAACAGCGCGGGTAGCACCGACCGCAGCGCCAATCTCCCGCGCATTACTTCCAGCGCGAAAAGAGCACCACCAAGGGGCACCCCGTAGGCCGCGCCCATCCCGGCTCCCGCGCCACAAGCCACCAGGAGCCGCCGTTGCTCATCGGAAAGATCCTCAACGTCGGCGAACAAATTGGCAAAAACCGCGCCAGCCTGTTTCGGCGCTCCTTCGCGTCCCATGGACGCGCCCATGGCGACCACAAATATGGATAGAATCGCGCTTCCGAGCGTCCGCAAGGCAGGCATTCGCCCGGCATAAAACCAGATTGCCGCCGTGGTGTCGATGCCGTTGCCGCTCGACAATCGCTTCAGAAGAAATTGTCCGGCGCCGGTCAGCAGGCCCGCCGCAACGAGAACGATGAAGTGCCGGAGCGCGCTCGCCTGCCGCCCGGCATCGAGGATGTTGGCCCCGGACCCATGCCATGCCAGGTGCTGCACCAGTTCGAGCAGGCGGGTCAGCGCTCCTGCCCCCAGGCCGGTACTGACGCCGATGAGGGAAACCGCGAGCCAGAACCGCCTCGCGCGTGGGTGGCGGAGCGTTGCAGGTATGGCCTCGCTGTTTAGGGCCCCATCTGTTTCGGCCATGGCAGCAAGCATCCTAATGCATTTCGCGCGGCGAACTCAGTGGGAATTTATCCGCAGCCGGCAATCCCGGTGCGGTAAAGACATCGGAAACCAATGCTCGGCTCGAGCCGTCTGATGGACAGAGGAACGTGCAGCAAGGCAACTATGTCAGCGCGCAACGTAACGCTGAATCTCCCGCGAACGCTTCTTTTGGCGTCGTCGCTATCGTTTTATGCGTCGGCAACACTAGCCGCAGCAACGGCGATCCCTCACGGGACATTGGAACTGATCGCCGAGAATCCCTGGATCGCCGCAGGGCAGAGCGTAAATCTGGGCTTGCGCTTCCAGCTCGAAAAAGGCTGGCACATCTACTGGATCAATCCCGGAGATTCGGGCGAGCCGCCTCGGGTGAAATGGCAGCTGCCCGCCGGTCTCGCCGCGGGCGCGATCGAGTGGCCGGCTCCGCAGCGGCTCGGCAAATCCACGATCGTTGATTACGGCTACGAAGACGCGGTAACACTGATTGTGCCGATGCATGCCGAAGTCACCGTAGCGGCTCAAAAAACCGTGCAGCTCGCGGCTCAAGTAGCGGTCCTCGTGTGCCGCGAAATGTGCATTCCCGGCAAAGCACAACTTTCGCTGACCCTCCCGGTCAGAACACAACAACCCACCGCCGACGCACGCACCGAAGATGTGTTCGCCGCTACGCGCAAGTCACTTCCGCGCCCCATGCCGGGGTCCTGGCGATTCAGCATCGTCGAGGCCAAGGACTCCTTCCTGCTCACTGCCAATTTCGGCCATCAAATCAACGAAGCCACGTTTTACCCGCTCCTCGAATCCCAGATTGATAATGCGGCGCAACAAAAGCTTGAGCCCCTGCCGACTGGCTTCCGTATGACGCTGCGCAAATCGGATCAACTGCTCAAACCGATAGATCGTCTGAAGGGCGTACTTGCGCTTTCCGCCGGTCAGGCGTACTGGATGGATGTGACGGTCGGCAACGGAACCCGCCCAGCAACTTCGTCGAAGGGGGGACAATCAAATTGAAACGGTCAATTCTATTCGGAATGTTCGCAATCCTCGGTGTGTGCGTAGCGTTGCCCGCGCTGTGGGCCGCGAAAGTAGGGGAAGCGGCCCCAGACTTCAGCGCTCGGGCGAGTAGCGGCAAGACCATCCACCTAGCCGACTATCACGGAAAGTACGTGGTGCTCGAGTGGCACAACAATGGGTGTCCCTACGTCGGGAAGCACTATCGAAGCGGCAACATGCAGAAATTACAAAAGGAATGGACGAGCAAGGGCGTCGTCTGGTTCACCATTCTCTCTTCCGCGCCGGGTAAACAGGGCTACGTAAGTGCCGGCGAAGAAAACGACTATCTGGCAAAAATGCAAGCCGCGCCGACCGCCGCTCTGCTCGACCCGACCGGTGAGGTTGGCCATCTCTACGACGCAAAAACATCTCCTCAGATGGTGGTGATTAATCCCGAAGGCATCCTAATCTACAGTGGTGCCATCGACGACAAGCCGACAACCGATCTGCAGGACGTCCCAACTGCGACCAACTACGTAGTCGAGGCTCTCGAGGAGTCCATGGCCGGAAAGCCGGTCCAGACGCCCACTACGCGTCCTTACGGCTGCTCGGTGAAATACGCAGATTCCGCGCACTAGATACGCCGCGGCCAGTCGGCTGAAGCCGGCCCCACGGCTGGTCCGAGAAGGTCGAACTGTGCGACGGCCTTGCAGATAAAGCTGGCGCCAGGGGATTCCGCCTTTCACCAGCATGTGCCACGATGGAGCCATGCTCGTGATTCGTCCCGCTCAGTCCCGCGACCACGATGCCCTTTGGCGAATCCTCGAACCAGTAATTCGAGCGGGTACCAGCTACACCTTGCCAACGGACCTGAGCAGGGAGGAGGCGCTCCGCTATTGGTTCTCCGATGAGCACGAAGTCTTCGTTGCCGAGGAACAGGGCGCGATTGTTGGCACATACTTTCTACAAGCAAACCGGCCGGGCGGAGGTTCTCACGTCGCGAATTGCGGCTACATCACCGCGTCAACCGCTACCGGCCGCGGCGTGGCCAGTGCCATGTGCGAGCATTCCATGGTCCACGCTCGCGGTCGGGGCTTCCAGGCCATGCAGTTTAACTTTGTCGTCCGCTCCAATGACCGCGCGGTGCGCCTGTGGCAAAAGCTTGGTTTCCGAATTGTGGGTCAACTACCCAAAGCCTTCCTCCATCCCGAGCGAGGCTACGTGGACGCATACATAATGTTTCGCGAACTCTAGCCGGAGCCCTGGCATGGCGGCAAGGGGAAGTCACGACGCTATGGGTTGCGCCCTGTCATTGCGGTGGTCGAATCTTCTCCATGATTCTGACCACACGCGGATCATTTCGGATGGAAGCAAAAGTGCCGTCGGTGCGGGTTGCCAGACAAGGTAGCTCGACGTCGCGGGCGACGTAGGATTTCTCGAGCCATTGAATCGCCTCATCCTTGTCGCCGAGCTGCGCATGAATCGCCGCAAACGAAAATGCCGAGACGTAGCGCTGCTCCCGAAGCCGGGTAAGAGACGCAAGTTCCGCCTTCAGCCCGAAGCGCTTCGCCGCTGCGAACCCGGACTTCCGGTAGACGGTCCTTATGTTGTCGGCAGCTTCCGGGTTCCCTTCGAGAAAGAACATCGCGCTCGCTTCGGAGATAGCGTCGCTCTGCCGGCCCCACGCGGTATACAAGCAAAGTAAGGAATGATGCGCGGGTACGGAAGCCGGGTCCAGTTCCAACGCGGCGGTGAGCTGCTCTTCGGCCTCTTCGCGCCGTCCTACCTTTTGCAAAAGGCCGGCGAGAAAGACTTTGCGGTCGGCGTTCAAAGGATCGAGTTCGACGGCCTTCCGCATCTCCTCAAGGGCTGGCTCCGGTTTGTTCTGCACCGACAGGAACGTGCCGTTCCACTCGTGAGCCATGGGATCGTTGGCGTTGAGATCGAGGGCCTTCTGAATTTCGGCCTGCGCCCCCTTCCAATCGTAATCAATGGTGAGCAGGGCATCCGCTAAATAGACGTGCGCCTCTGGATTCGAAGGATCGAGCCGGAGAGCTTCCTCCGCCGCGGCCCGGGCCTTGGCGTAGGTGGTACGCGGCGGCAGGAAACCAAGATTGGCGCCACGCTCATAGACATGAGCCAGTCCCGCGAAGGGTTGCGGGCAATTCGGGTCGTCGACGGCAGCTTTTTGAAACGCCGCGATAATCTGTTCAAGGCCTTCCGGCGTGTGGATGCTCGATTCGGCCAGCCCGCGCAAGTACGAGTCGAATGCATCGTCAACCAAGTGATGGCCCGGAGCGCTCGGATCGCCGAGAATTGAATTCAATTCGCTGGCGATGGTGTCGGCGGCGCGAGTTTCCATCGTGAGCGAATCGCCTGAATCGAAATTGAATTCCTGACTCCACCGCGGAGCCTGATCGGCGGCGCGAATCAGCTGGCAACTGATGCGGACCTGTGGCCCCTCGCGGCGAATGCTGCCTTCCAGAAGATAGTCGGCGTGCAGCTCGCGGGCAATTTCGTCAATACCTTTCCCGGCGCCTTTGTATTTCATCGCCGAAGTACGCGCGATCACATGAAAGCGGGAAGAGTTCAGCCGCACCAGGCGCGTGGTCGTCTCTTCGGTCATGCCATCCGAGAAAGACTCCTGCGTTGGGTCGCTGGTCATGTTCTGAAAGGGAAGGACCGCCAGCAGGGCCGGTCTCACCAATGGAACCGTCGCGCTCGCTTTGGCGCGGTGAGAATTGAGGTAGTAGACCGCAAGCGTGGCCAAAACGACACCGAGAAGGACGACGAGAATGGTGTGACGCTGAGACGGCGGGGAGGAGTCCGTCGCGATCACGTTCGCCCACGGTTGAGCGAGCGGAACACCCTGCGGCCCCGGCTGAATCGTCGCAATAAAACGGTAACCACGCCGCGGCACGGTTTCAATGTACCGGGGCGCATCGGCATCATCGTTCAAAACGTTCCGCAGCTTCTTGACCGCCGTGTTCAGCGCATGGTCGAAATCCACGAAGGTGTCCTCGGACCACACACGCTGCCGCAGTTCCTCCCGCGTGATCAGAACCCCGGGCTTTTCGAGCAGTGCCGCCAGGACCTGCAAAGGTTGCTCCTGGCAGCGGAGCCGCAACCCGGACTTCCGGAGCTCGCGCCCGGAGAAGTCCAGCTCAAAGGTAGAGAAGCGAACGATCGATTCGTAAGGATTGGGTGTACTCATCGTGGCCTCGGTGTATAGACGCAAGTTGCCCGCTGAAGTTCAAAAAACACCTCGCCCACTCGCTTCAATAAATCGCATTAAATCTTCTAAACACAGTGGCCTAGCTGGCCACAGAAAATCTATCCAGAATCCACCGGCAAACTCTTGAGGTGCCCGGCCGAGCGCATAGCTTCGCGTGTACCGAAGGAGCGTGCGGCCGTTGTGAATGTAAACAGGATGTTAGGGGCGAGCTTACTCGGGACCCTTCTGATCAACCCTGGGACGAGCGCAGCCAAGGGAAACACAAACAACACTCCGAGTTCCGATACTGGTCAGATGCTCCAGAGCTCCCTTCCGGTGAGTGTCTACAACGGATATTTGGTGGTCGCCGTGGGCCAAATTGGCGGGCAAAAAGAGAATTTTGTCATCGATACGGGAACGGCCCCGAGTATCTTGAACGCGCGTCTGGCAAAGAAAATGGGTTTGCAAGTGGCGCGCGGAACTCTGGTGGTTGTCGGGCGGTCGCTAAACACAGGCCAAACGATTTTACCGGATCTCGATTTCGGGCCGATTCACGTGGCCAATTTGGCTGTCAATGTAATGGACCTTTCGGCGCTCGAGAACTCTCTCGGGATGCGTATCGCTGGGCTCGTCGGCATGGACGTGCTCGGACAGGTGAGTTTTCGGCTGGACTACGAGAAAAAAGAATTCGCCTTCGGGACAGTTTCGGACGAAGGCATTGCCGTGCGTTACGACGGCAGGAGTCGCCTGGCTTTGGCAGAAGCCACGCTGCAAGGGAGGCATGTTCGACTCATCGTTGATACCGGCTCTGACCTGGTGGTGGTTTACGGAGAAAGTTGGCAAGCCATGGAATCCGCCGCCAGCCAAGTAAACGGCATGCAGACAGGCACAAGCGTGGCGGACCACGTAGGCGCAAGGCAAATCGCGAAACCGGACATGGAATTGGGCGGTAAACAGTTTCGCGATTTGCGCACCTACTCTGTGCCGTCCGCAAATGCCAGAGGCTACGACGGCTTCTTCGGCGTGCGCGCTCTGAGACTACGCGGCATCTCCTTCGACCGCGACCGCCAGACCCTGTACCTGCTCAATTGAATGTCAAGAATCACCGGCAATCGTAAGAGCCCAGGCAGGGTGCCTGTGCCGCGCCGCGTCACCTATCTCGCAACGAGCTAGCGGCGGCGCGGCGCCACAATTTAGGCCCGGCCGTCAGACCTCGGTAACCACATCCCCGACGCTGCAGGTGCGACACTCCGGAACGCCCACGCGAACTCTTCCTGCGCTATCATTGACGCTCGTAGCACCCAAGGAGAACCGATGAACACTCGCCGTAGCTTCTTTGCCAAAGTCGCCGCGCTGACGGCGGTCGCCCCGGAACTATTCGCCGAGCAAACTGTTCCTCCGGCCGCGGACGCTCCGCGCCGCAGCAATCATATCCATGACGGCATCTACTATTTTTCCGGCACGGGCGCCAACGACGGATATCCGAAGGAAGACCATGTGCTGGTCACCGATCCTTTCGAAAAACACGTTACCCGCACGATGGAGGCGCTCAAAAAATCCATCGAACGCGCCGGCTGCAGCATGGACAGCATCATCCACTTGCAGGTCTTCCTTTGCCTGCCGCACGCTGACACCATTCCCATGCCCAGCGGTAAAGCACGTTTCGACGCTCACAAAGCGCAATACGATGCCCTCAACAAAATCTACGGCACGTATTTCTCGCAGGGAAAATCTCCCTCACGCGCGTGCTTGGCGGTCGAATGGATTCCCGGCGATTCCTTGATTGAAATCGTTGGCAGCGCCGCGGTGGTCAATCCGGCCGCTTCCTCTGCCGCAAAATAACCTTGCAAGAAATGTCGAAAGGATACCGCCCATGAAACTCAACTTCTCCTGGAGCCGCCGTTCCTTTCTCGCCGCGCTTGGGTCGATAAGCGGCGGGTTCGTCGCCACCTCGGAATCGGCCGCGGCCGGTGCCTTTGGCAAAAAACACAAGCCCGCGACTGCACTCGTCGACGGTAGCCCGATCATCCCGATCACGAGCGGCCTCGGTTCGACCGGCGACATCTATCGGGAACTTGGCGTCACGCCGCTCGTCAACATCAATGGCACCGTCACGGTCATTGGCGGCTCGGTCATGCGGCCGGAAGTCATGGAGTTGATCCGCCAAGGCAACCAGCACTTCGTCCTGATCGACGAACTGGAAGTCGCTGCCGGTAAATTCATCGCCAAACTTTGCAAATCTCCCGCGGGCTACACCGGCCTGGTCACCGGCGGCGCTGCCGCGGCAATGGTCGTTAGCTACGCCGGCATGATGACGGAAGACCTTGAACCGCGCTTGCGCGACATTCCCGAGGTCAGCAATTTTCCCAAAAACGAAGTCATCATCCAGAAAAGCCATCGTTATCCGTTCGACCACCAGATTCGCCAGACCGGCGCAAAGCTTGTGGAGGTCGAAACGCGCGAAGAAATGATCGCCGCCATTAATCCGAAGACGGTTGCGATTCACTTCACCAACATTCTGTCGGACAGAGGGAAAGTCAGCGGACCGGAAACGGTAGAAATCGCCAAGGCTCACAACCTTTACACCTTTAACGATGCCGCCGCCGACGTGCCTCCGGTCGAGCGGCTGTGGGAATATCCAGCGATGGGTTTTGATATGGTGACTTTCAGCGGAGGCAAGGATATTCGCGGACCGCAAGCCTCCGGGTTGCTGATCGGCAGGGAAGAGTTGATTCACTATGCGCTTCTCAATATGAGTCCGCAGGAAGACCGCATCGGGCGGTGCTGCAAGGTCGGCAAAGAAACTGTCTTCGGCTTCCTCAAGGCGCTGGAAATGTTCGTCAACCAAAACTACGACGAAACACTGAAACGGTTCGACGAGCGGGCCGAGGTTATCAGCAATGCGATTAAGAAATTCGGCGTCACCGCGTTGCCTCGCCAGTACAACCCGCAAGCGCTCGGGAACGTCACGCCGCGTTATAGTTGGCAGATCGACCCCGGCAAACGGAAGATCACCGGCCAGGAAGTCATGCAGCAACTGGCCGACACCCGCCCCATCGGCATCGGCAGCATGGGAGCAGGGGCAAGCGGCATGCGCGGCCGCGACCCCAACGTGTCTCCGGCCGACAATCACACCAATCCGCATCGTCACCAAGGCGATCCCAACAGCTTTGGCTTTGCAGTCTGGCAACTGAAGGAAGGCG
Organism: Candidatus Acidiferrales bacterium; assembly: GCA_963783955.1. Taxonomy (GTDB): domain Bacteria; phylum Acidobacteriota; class Terriglobia; order Acidiferrales; family UBA7541; genus Acidiferrum. The sequence continues at coordinate 227,020 of CAWAPN010000001.1, forward strand.
AAGACAGAATGATCGCCGACCGCCTGGTGGAAATCTTCAGCGCCGCCCAAAAACCATAATCTGCGGCCCGAGGGGACCGTCTGCTTTAGCTGACGGGGGAATCGCGCCTTCTCCTTTTTGTTAAGATTCGATGCTGACAGACAAAAAACCGGGTTCTAAATAAGTGATGGGTGATAATCGGTACAGCGTAAATACCGGTTCGGTCTTCGCACTGAAGTATCACCTTGTGTGGTGTCCGAAGTATCGCAAGCGGATTCTCACAAATGCACTTGAGAAACGGCTTCGAGAACTGCTGGTACCAAAAAGCAAAAGAGATGAAAGCCGAGATTCACGCTTTGGAAATTATGCCCGACCACGTTCCTATGTTCGTTGAGAGTGACCCGACGATGGCACCAGCGAGGCTGGCGGCACAGTTCAAGGGATTCACCGGTCACCAACTTCGAGAAGAGTTCCCGTGGCTCAAGTCGTATCTACCGAGTTTGTGGTCTCGCAGCTACTACATCGGCAGCATTGGTGCTGTCTCCCAGGCAACAGTTAAACGTTATATTCCGAATCAAAAATCTCATGCGTAAAACATTCAAATATAGGCTATTCACGACACGGCTCGAAAGCCAACTGCTGGATGGGCAGTTAGGCGAAGCTTGCCGTTTGTACAACGCGGCGCTCGAAGAACGACGCGGGGCCTGGAAACAGCGTGTCTCGGTCAATTACTATGGCCAAGCGAACCAGTTGAAAGAGATGCGAGCCGCTGGTGACCTTGGGCTTGCGAATTTCTCGTACTGCCAAGACGTTCTTCGTCGCGTAAACAAAACGTTCGAGGCGTTCTTTCGTCGTGTAAAACGTGGTGAGAAAGCTGGATATCCACGCTTCAAATCTCGACGACGTTTCGACAGCATCACGTTTCCTAGTTATCGTGACGGTATCCGGTTGAATGACAACATGCTTCGTGTTCAAGGTGTCGGGCAAGTTGAAGTCAAACTGCACCGCCCTGTCGAGGGCAAGATTAAGACCGTCACAATCAAGCGAGAGTGTGGCAAGTGGTATGCCTGCTTCTCGGTTGAATGCGAAGCAAAGCCCCTGTCAATTAGCACGAAAGAGATTGGCATCGATGTTGGTTTGACCTCCTTGGCAACTCTATCCAACGGGAAATCGGTTCCGAACCCGCGCTGGTATCAACAAGCCGAGGCAAAACTTCGTCGTGCCCAACGTAAAGTTGCTCGTCGCAAGAAAGGTTCGCACCGTCGTCGTAAAGCAGTTCAGCTGTTGCAAAAAGTTCATCAACGGATTAAGAACCAACGGCACGAGTTCCAACACAAATTCACATTTTGGTTAGTACAAAACTTCGGAACCATTGCTGTAGAAGATTTGCATGACAAGGGCTTGGTTGGCGGCATGCTTGCCAAGTCCGTACACGATGTGAGTTGGTCATCCTTCTTTTCTAAACTTGCGTACAAGGCTGCAAGTGCTGGTCGCACGTTGAAGGCTGTGAACCCTCGCGGAACGACTCAGACATGTACATGTGGTACCAAGGTGTGCAAAGAACTCTCGGATAGAGAGCACGTCTGCACTGCTTGCGGATTGATTGCTCCTCGTGATGTTGTGTCAGCTCAAGTAATTCTCCAAAGGGCTAGGATGAGTCCTTCAAACCGTAACGTAGCGGATTTAATCGCAAGCGTGGTTTGAGAAGCCGTCGCATTTTTGCGACGGAGAAGTCACGATCTATTTCAACGCCTGCTCCAGGCTCACCATATTCTGCGGCAATACGCGAATAATCCCTCCCCGCGGACTATCAATATCGGCGATCAGAAAAAACGAAATGGACACGATCAAGGGCATCACCAGCAACCGAATCCTATGCTGCTCGGCAGGTCGCAAATAGTACCCGATCATGAAATTGCAGCACACGGCGATCGCCCACATCAGCTCCCAAGCGGCAAGCGGGATTCGGTTCCACCAGGCCGCCTGCGTATATCCCTGCGTATTCAACACATCATTCATCCCCGCTATCCCCAGTGCCGTCACCGCCGTCTGCGAGGCACGCGCCGGCGCCTTCACCTGTTCCCAAAGTTGCGTCTGCAATTCCGCCGTGCGTGTATTGATTTCCCGCAACTCGTCCCCGCCGCGCGTGTTGTAAAACTTCACGCGCAGCTCCAAATAATTCTTCAACAAGGCGCGCACCTTGGCCGTATCCACTCCGGACAATAACTCCACGCGCAAATACTCCGTCCCGATGGCATTGGCCTCTTCCTCCTCATCGTTCTTTCGCTGATCGTACCGGCTAATCGCCATCGAAAAGGTAAAGCCAATAATCAACGCCAACAGAGTCAGGGTGGCGGTCAGAATCACGCCAAAATCCTCGCGGTCTTCTGCCGCCATTTGGCCCTGCCTTTTCCGTGCTAGCGCGCCCAGTCGCGACGCGATCCACAACACCAGCAAAGTCAGAACAAACACCAAAACCGGATAATTCATCGCCTGTCTCATTCTCCCCGCGCCCTCCCGGGTCTCGTCACTCTACCCCAAATGGAGGCCAACACCTACGCGGCCTTCAAAACGGGTCGGGAGCTCGGGCTTCGGACCTCTCTCGTCCGTGTTAAACTCCCCTGCTCATGACCGAATGGAATGCCGCTGCTTACGTAAAACGCTCCGGCCTGCAAGAAGCGATGGCCGCTGAGATGCTGGCACTGCTCCATTTGCGCGGGAGCGAACGAGTCCTCGACATTGGCTGCGGCGACGGGCGCGTCACCGCCGAAATCGCCAACCGCGTTCCGCAAGGCTTCGTCGTAGGCGTCGACGCCTCGCACGACATGATCACTTTCGCCGAAACCCATGCCGCCCAGCCGAATCTTTCTTTCTCAGTGGCCAATGCCGCCAACCTCCCGTTTCAGAAGGAATTCGATCTGGTGGTCTCCTGCAACGCCCTGCACTGGCTACCCGATCCCGACCCGGCGCTGCGCTCGATACGGGCAGTCATGAAACCGGGCGCTCGCGCGCAACTTCGCCTGGTCCCGGACGGCGAACGCAAAAGCCTCGAAACTGTATTAGAAGAAACCCGCAAGTCGGCAAGGTGGGCGTCGTACTTCCAAACCTTCAGCAACCCCTACCTCCACGTCACGCCCGAACAATATGCCGCCGCTGCCGAGCGCAACCACCTTCAGGTCGAACTTCTCCACACTTCCGCCAAATCCTGGGACTTTCACACGCGTGAGGCCTTCTTCGCCGTAGGCAACGTCACGTTCGTCGAATGGACGCGCCGCCTGCCCGAGTCCCTAAAGCCAGACTTCATCAACGATGTTCTGGACCGCTACCAAGCGGTAGCGGCGGATACTCCCGCCGAAGCGCACACCTTCAAGTTCTACCAACTCGACATCATGCTCACGCCGGTCTGATCCTGGGTTTTGTCCGAGCAACCAAGATGATTCTCGAGCATTGCGCTAGCCGTTCGGTCTACTTCGGCGCACCCGCGCACCGTTGGCCGCAGCACACCGCCGAAGCCGGGACTCGTGTCCATCCTTCCGCCATTCTCTCAAGCGACGCTGACCGAGAATTCTCGATCCCGCTGCAAGCCAAATCCGAACTCGCCACGCTCCCCCGACTTCGCGAAAGGTCGGCGGTTCTGCTCATGCCGTCGCGATCTTTTCCTGGCGCACCTGCCAAATCAAATAGCCAACCAGCGCCAAATTAATCACCAATACCAAAACCTTTCCCACATTGGGACGCCGCCCGATCTCCCAAATCTCGACCGGCAGCAACGAGCTCGTAATCACAATCGTCATCCACTCCGCCCACCTCTTCAACAGCCACAACCCGATCCCCTCGGTCAAGAAAAGCGCCGCGTAGATAAAACTTCCGACGCCCACATCCTTGATTCGATTCGGCGTCAGCGCCGCAGCCTCCACCAACACCCGTCCGACATACCGTCCGCCGGGCGCCAGCCCAAATCGCGGGACCCACGATCCGAGCAGTCCCTCGATGTTCGTATCCACCAGGCGGAACGCGGCCACTCCCACCGCAAGGAGCAGAGCCGCCTTTGCGAGCTTGAACACCCCGATCGCCCGCACCATTTTCGCATCCGACCATTTCACCGCTTGTCTCCAGGCCGCTAGCCAAGCTCAACCGTTCTACGTCTCGGGCTTACCCCGTTCGCCCACACATGGACTCGGGCAAACAAGCCTACATCACCGCTCAGTGAATCCCAATCCAAGCCAGGTAGCGGCGCATACGGTTCCTCCTGCTTACAACTCCCCCCGCGCCTCGACCTGCTTATAAACCACCAACGAATAGATCACCGGCGCCAGCACACCTGCCAGCAAGACCACCAACACCGGCCACACTTGGAGCCCCGCTACGGTCAAAAGCAATCCCAACAATCCGCCCACAAACATGGTCCTTGCCGCGAATCGGTGCGTGAGATTCCACACTCGCTCATTCGCCAAAGTCCAGGGCGTTCGTATCCCCACAAAGAAATTCCTCCGGACTTTCCCCATCAAATTCCCCAACAAGGCAAACAACAAACACACTCCCCCCAAAACCGCGCGCCCTACATTCATCGCACGACCCAGTCCGGCCCACAGCAACACCAGCTGCAAATAACCGGCCGCGCTGACGAGGATGACCATAATCTGCAAGTACGTCACGCGGAACGTATCCACTTCAAAATTCTTGGGAGAAAGCCAAGGCAGACCACGCATCAACAGCATCAATAGAACCATCAATCCCGGGCCCAGCAAGAACAATATCCACTTCGGGCTCCAGCCATTCGCCACGTTCTGCAAATTCCAGTGTGTGGCAATCGATTCCGGCAATCGTGAATACGTCCACACATCCGCGATCGCCACCACCGCAGTGAGCAACAGCGCCGCCAGGTAGTACCTCCGGCTCTTCATCTTTTCCCCCGTTTCTTCTTACTTTCGCCCACCCACTCCATAGCCCAAGCCATCAAATCCTCGACGACGGTTGTATGCAACCCGTACCAGATCTGCTGGCCGTCTCTTCTGCTGGTGATTAGATCGGCATCCTTCAACACTTTGAAGTGGTGGGACATCGCCGGCTTGGTCATAGCAAACCGGCCCGCGAACGCCCCGGCGGTAAATCTCTCCGTGCCGCAGCAAACCCGGAATCTCCCGCCGCGTGGGATCCGCCAGTGTGCGAAATGCATCCTCGCCGCTCAAACCTAATTCAGCTCCCCTGTAATTACATATCCATTTAACAACAGCCGGCCTCCCCGCGGGAGGACCATGCGCGAAGGAAAAAGCGGAAAAAGCACGGGTTCCTTCCACCGTCCGGCTTCTGCTAAAATACTCGCCGGTTGGGACATAACTCGAAACCATTCCCCGTCTCTTCCGTCTAACTAAGATTCGCGCAGCAACCGTATAACGCACAGGGAGACCACCGTGAACCACTCGCCGAGGACCACCCGCGCCACTCTGCTCGGGCTTATCGCCCTCCTGTTCTACTCCATTCCCGCCGCTCCTCAGGCCGACACCGCCCCGCCAAAGCCGAAACCCACCGTCTCGCCGAACACCAAATCCTCCGCCATCCCCATTCCCGACATTCCCTACACCCGATTCGTCCTCCCGAACGGCCTCACCGTCATCGTCCATGAAGACCACAAAGCTCCCATCGTCGCGGTGAACACCTGGTACCACGTCGGCTCGAAAAACGAAAAGCCCGGCAAAACCGGCTTTGCCCATCTCTTCGAGCACCTGATGTTCTCCGGCAGTGAAAATTTCAATTTCACCTACATCAATGCCATGGAGCGCATCGGCGCCACCGACCTCAACGGCACAACGAACAACGACCGCACCAACTTTTTTGAAAACGTCCCTACTTCCATGCTCGACTATGTGCTCTTTGCCGAAAGCGACCGCATGGGCCACCTCCTTCCGGTTCTCGACCAGAAAAAACTCGATCTCCAGCGCGGCGTGGTACAAAACGAAAAGCGCCAGGGCGAAAATCAGCCGTACGGCGTCACCGAGCAACTCATCACCGAAAACACCTATCCGTCAGGCCATCCCTACTCCTGGACGGTGATCGGTTCCATGAAAGATCTCGACGCCGCTTCTCTCGAAGACGTCCAGGAATGGTTCAAGACCTACTATGGCCCCAACAACGCGACGCTGGTCATCGCCGGGGACATCACGCCCGAAGTAGCCCGCCAAAAAGTAGAAAAATATTACGGCGCCATTCCCGCCGGCCCGCCAATCAGCAAACAAGAAGAATGGACCGCCAAGCGCACCGGCACGCACCGCGGGTGGGTCCAGGACCGCGTCCCGCAAGCCCGACTTTATCGTGTCTGGAATGTCCCACGGACAGGTTCGCCTGAGGAAGCGCTACTCGATCTAACCGCACGTATCCTCGGCCAGGGTAAAACCTCACGGCTCTATAAGCGCCTGATCTACAAAGATCAAATCGCCACCAGCGCCAGCGCCAACGATTCCAACAACGAAATCGCCGGGCAATTCGACTTGACGCTGACCGCCAAGCCGGGCGGCGATCTCAGCGTCGTTGAAAAAGAAGCCGACGAGGAACTGCAGAAATTACTGAAAGACGGTCCCACCGAATCCGAGTTGCAGCTGGCCAAAACACAAATCTTCGGCCAGTATGCCCGCATCATGGAGCGCATTGGCGGCTTCGGCGGCAAGAGCGACATCCTCGCCAATTGCCAGGCCTACGAAGGCGATCCGGCATGCTACAAGACCTATCTCAAGCGCATAGAGGCCGCCACTCCCGCGTCCGTCAAGAAAGCCGCCACCCTGTGGCTCAGCGACGGCGATTACGTTCTCGAAGTTCAGCCTTATCCGACCGATCTGAAAACCAGCTCGCCAATCGATCGCTCCAAAGCGCCCGCTCTCGGTTCCGCGGAATCCCTGAAACTGCCTCCGATCGAAACGGCGACGCTCTCGAACGGCCTGAAAGTCGTGCTCGCCGAGCGCCACTCCGCGCCGGTAGTCAATTTTTCGTTGCTGATCAACGGCGGCTATTCTTCGGACTCGACCGACGCAGCCGGTACCTGCAGCTTCGCGCAACGCATGTTGGAAGAGGGAACTCCCACGCGCGATTCTCTTAAAATTGGGGAAGAACTCGAATCCCTCAGCGCCAACTTCAGTGCCGGTGCCAATCTCGATTATTCCAACGTCAGCCTCAACGCGCTTAAGGTAAATATGGACAAGGCCCTCGAAATCTACGCGGACCTCATTCTCCATCCCGCGTTTCCGCAAAAGGAATTCGACCGCCTGCAAAAAGAACGCCTGGCCGCCATCGCGCGCGAAAAGGTCACCCCATTTCCCATGGCCCTGCGCGTTCTGCCCACAATCCTCTACGGCAAAGGCCATCCTTACGACGAGTCTTTCGTCGGCACCGGCTCGACCGCCGCTGTCGGCAAAATGAGCCGCGAAGATCTCGCCAGGTTTCATGACACCTGGTACAAACCCAACAACGCCACACTTCTCATTGTGGGCGACACCACGCTGGCCGAAATCACCCCCAGACTCGAAAAGCTCTTTGCCTCTTGGAAACCAGGCGACGTTCCCACAATCCAGGTCCCCAAAGTTCCCGAACCGGAAAAAGACGTGGTTTATCTTATGGACCGCCCGGGCTCGGGCCAAAGCGTTATCCTCGCCGCGCAGCTTGCTCCACCCTTTAACAGCCCAGACCAGATTCCGCTCAGCCTAGTCAACGACATATTCGGCGGCAACTTCAGCTCGCGCATCAACATGAATCTTCGCGAAGACAAGCACTGGTCTTACGGAGTCGGTTCACGTCTCATTGCTGCACGCCACGAGCGTCCCTTCGTCAGCTTCTCGCCGGTGCAAACCGACAAAACGAAAGAATCCATGGCCGAACTGGTCAGGGAATACCAGGACATCGTCAGCAACAAGCCCATTACCGAAGAAGAACTGAAGGACGAACAAGCCAACGCGACCTTGGCGCTCCCCGGCAGTTTCGAAACCGTGCAGCAACTTTCCGGCGCCTACGGCAACATCCTCCAGTACAATCTCCCGGAGAATTACTACAACACGTACACAGAAAAAGTCCTCGGCGTTACTCCGGCCGCCGCCACCGAGATCGCCAAAAAATACATCCTGCCCGGCCATCTTGTGTGGTTGGTCGTTGGCGACATGAGCAAGGTGGAAGCCGGGATTCGGGAGCTGAACATCGGCGAAGTTCATAAAATCGACGCCGACGGAAATCCAGTGAAATAACGATGCGCATGGGAGCCGTCCCGCCCTTGGTTTCTCCGGTGGGGATTGCGTGGCAGAGTGCTTCCCAATGGGGGGGATGAAAACCTCAGGAACCAGAAGAGACTTCACGCGTCTCAAGACCGGCCACTCCGGTTTGAATTTTTACTTTTTGAATGGCCGGTTATCGAACATCGTGTAATCGTTCGGAATCGCAAAATATTCCGGATCCGGCTCCGCCCTGGAAACAATTTCTATCTTTCTCGCGAACGTCCCGCTCCTCGGGTCGGTCTTGGTGATGGCGACATCCAAATCGAGCTCGGGCGAATGCCAAATATCTCTTGTAATCGATAGCGGCTTAGAATTCTTGTACGCGCCCGCCGCCACCGCCGTCGTCTCCCGTCTCCCCTCGACCGTCAGCGCATCCATCACGCTCGTTCCGAGACTCGTCGTCTCCATAGCCGTGGCGCGGGGTAGCTCCGCGCTCTCGTTCGATTCCGCAAAGCTGACGCGTCGAAACGCGTTAATCCGGCAGGTCTTCTGCTCGACAAAACAAACCGTTCGCGTCTGCTCTTTGGGATCAATCACAATGAAGTTCGAGCGCGGCTGAAGCTCGCCCGATTGCAACATCCTCCACCGGCTCTCAAAATAAAGCTTTCCCGAAGAATCCCGTGCCAGCATGCTCATAAACGCGAAATGTGATTGAGACCCGTCCAGGCTGACCCACGTGACCGTGGATTTGCCGGTGAACGGCTGTCCCGGCCTCGGCGGAACATACAAGTTGTCGGCCCCGGGCTCCGCCGCAACGTCCGGAACTTTCCCGACGGGTCGCGTGTTGCGAAACGGCTCTTGCGGGCGAAGGGAACTGGCGGCGAGAAAAGCGAATACCACACCTAAAATCATCCACGAAACGCATCGGCGCATCATGGCTAACCTCCAGGAAGGATCAACTGCATTCAACCTACGCCGCACCGCCATTATCCGTCACTTCAATTTCTCATACATTAACCTCGCCGCGGCCCGATCCCCTTCGCGGGTACGGTTGTGTTCCTCGTCTCACGTTCCCGAGGTCTTCTCCGCCTTCTGAAACCACTCTTCAAACCACTCCAGGGTCCGCAACATATAGTCCCGCGCATCCGCGGGCTTTCGGATCGCATGTCCTTCATCGGAATACACGACCAGCTTCGTCGGCACGTTCAGTGTCGTCAGCGCATGCCACCACTCCACGGATTGCTCCATCGGCACCTCGCCGTCCCGGTCGCCGACCAGGATCAGCGTGGGCGTCTTCACCGACTTCACGAAATGCATGGGATCGCTCTTCGCATAAACCGCGGGATTGTCATAAATTGAAGCGCCAAAAAACGGAATCATCCACTGGTCGAGGTCGTTGACCCCGTAATAGCTGAGCCAATCGGAAAGTCCGGCTCCCGCGACTGCCGCCGCGAAACGCTGCGTGTGCGTCTCCGCCCACATCGTCATGTAACCGCCGTAGCTGTGCCCGCGAATGCCCAGCCGCTTGCTGTCAATCGGATACTGCTTGAGCAACGCATCCACTCCGGCCATGATGTCGCGAAAATCCCCACCGCCAAAATCTTTGACGTTCGCCTGCGTGAATGCTTCTCCCTGTCCATAGCTCCCGCGCGGATTGGGGCAAAGCGAAAAGTAACCCATCGCGGAAAGGGCGCCCATCGATCGACCGTCCCACTCGGACAGGCACGCAGCCGATGGGCCGCCGTGAACCGTAACCACCAGAGGATAAGTTTTGCCGGGAGCAAAATCCTTGGGCAGCATGAGCCACCCTTGAATCCGCAAGGTTCCACTCGTCCAGTGGACTTTCTTCATTTCGCCCCACGGCGCTTTCCATGCGGCGTTCAGGTTCGTGATTTGTTTCCAACTGCCAATGCCTCCGGCCCAAACCTCCGGTGCCGCGCTAGCCGACTGACGCACGATCGCAACGATGGTCCGCTGGCCGTCCGCGGAACGACTCGCGGCCCAAGCGTCTCCTGCCGGAGACGCAAACTCTTCTCCTGCCCAGAGCGTTTTGGACGTGGCGTTCCGAACATCTACATTGCCGAACCCGGTATCTCCATCCACCATTTGCGCGAAGGTGATCTGTTCGGATCCGGTCCATGCCAGCGCCGAAGGCGACGACTTGATATTTGGCGTGACATCTCGCGCAGGGCCACCCTCCATCGGCACGACGTGGATCTCTCCGCCTGTGGAACCTTCGTCACTCATCAATCCTTCAATGAATGCGACATTCTTCCCGTCGGGGGAAACCCGCGGGCAAGCGATTTGCAACTTCGGCTTGTAAATTTCACGCGGCTCTCCGTTGCCAGCATCGAAGCGGTAGAGCCTCGCGATGTACCAGTTTCCATCCCCGGACCCGTGCGCCGCGGTACCGATCCAAGCTTTTCCGTCCGGCGTCCAGTCATATTCGTAAACGTATAAATCCGCGGGCGTGAGCTCGGTGACCTTGCCCGTGGCGAGGTTGAGAGTGGCAATCCGTTGCTGCAAAATCTGCTCGTCTACCACACCCGACAGCGGCGTCATTGGCTCGAGTGGCCCCGCGACCCGCGGCATGCCCGCAACAAACAGCAGCGCCAAAGTGGTCCCATCGGGTGAGAAACGCGGCGTCTCGACGTACCCCTTCCACTCCCCGTGCTGTTGCAAGCCGCTGCCGTCGCTCGACGCGGTCCAGATCTCGGCGGACGGGGCACTGCCGGGAAGATCGGCCACGAAGGCAATCTGCTTGCTGTCGGCGGACCATGTCACATTCCGAACCGGCAGGTTGTCCTTCACGAAGATCTCTTGTGCGGATCCGCCGGCGGCGGGAACGACCATCAGTTTTTGCTCGGCAACATAAGCGACTCGTGTTCCGTCGGGGGAAAGCGCAACCTCAGTGATCCTCTTTGTACGCGGCATGGAATCAAGCACCGCGGCCGCGCGTGAATTCGCAGCCCCGCGATCTTGCCGGAAAGCAAAATCACAGCGCTCGATCGATACCATTCCGCAAAGCACAAGGAGATAAACCGAGAGCCGCTTCCAGGTTTCGAGTGAGTCCATCGCGTTCCTTAACCCCTCCTGGCACCTGTCCTTTGGTCCAGTGGTAACTGACTCGCGGCACTGTTCCATAAACGCACATTTCTCTTTTAGACTTCTCTTATGTCGCTTTACCCTCGCAACAAAGAAAAACCCATCTGGCTCGACCAGACCCGCGACTATTGCCGCAACGCGGGCATCACCATCGCTGCCTGGGGCCCACGTTCCCTGGTCGTCGAAGCAAAATCTCCCGAACGCGCCGGCGAAATCTCAACGCAACTGGCCAACTACGGTTTCAAACCCGTTCCCGACGAAGACGACACCTGCGCCGGTCTCCTCACGCTCTCCCACCCCGATTAACCCTGTGGCGTCAAGTTCCGCCTGAGGAATCCGCAGCTACAACGACCCTACCGCCCGGCTGTGCACTGGCGGCTCACTCAGCTCACCTGCTTCTTCAGTTCCGCCAACAGGTTCAAGGCCTCAAGCGGCTTCAGCTCATCCAAATCCGCGGCTTTCAAGCGGTCAATCACCGCCCGGTCTAAAGCCGTAAACATCACGCCCTGATTCCCATTGCCGTTCGCGCCAACTCCCGGCGTCAAGGTTTCGCTTAACGCATGCTCGCTCTGCTCATGCCGCCGCAAAACCTCCCGGGCCCGTTCGATTACGCTCCGCGGCAATCCTGCCAGCCGAGCCACTTCGATCCCGTAACTCTTGTCCGCGCTGCCGGGCTCGACCTTGCGCAGAAAAATAATCTCGCTGGGCGTCTCCTTGACGCTCACGTGCACATTCTTCACCGTGGGCAAAAGCTCGGCCAATTCGGTCAACTCATGGTAATGCGTGGCAAACAAAGTCCGCGCCCGCGTCTGCTTCTGCAAATGCTCGACCACCGCCCAGGCAATGGACAACCCATCGAACGTTGCCGTTCCACGTCCGACTTCATCGAGTAGCACCAAACTCGCCGGCGTGGCATGATTCAAAATCCCCGCTACCTCGCTCATCTCGACCAGGAACGTAGACCGCCCGCGCGCCAGATTATCGCTGGCGCCGATGCGCGTAAAAATGCGGTCCGTAATCGGCAGCTTCGCCTGCCGCGCCGCCACGTAGCATCCCATCTGTGCCATCAGGACCAAAAGCGCCGTCTGCCGCAGATACGTCGACTTACCTCCCATGTTCGGTCCGGTAATCAGCAACAGCTGCTGGCGCCCCGGCTCAAAGCACAAATCATTGGGCACAAACCGCTCGCCTTTCTGCTTCAGCAATTCCTCGATCACCGGATGCCGCCCGCCGATAATCAGCAACTCTCCGGTCGCGTTAAATTCCGGCCGCACATAACTGCGGTCGGCGGCGAGCTTCGCGAACGAAGCCAGCGCATCCAATTGCGCAATCGCCGCCGCGGTCCTCCTCAGCCGCGAAGCCTTCCCGGCAAGACTCGATCGTACGTCTACGTATAGTTGCCGCTCGATCTCCGCGATGCGCTCATCGGCGGCCAGAATCTTTCGCTCGTATTCCTGCAACTCAGGCGAGGTGAATCTCTCGGCATTCACCAAAGTCTGTTTTCGTTCGTAATCCGCCGGCGCCAGATGCAGATTCGGCTTCGAAATCTCGATGTAATATCCAAAAATCGAGTTGTAGCGAATTTTCAGCGATGCAATCCCGGTGCGCTTTCGTTCCCGTTCCTCCATCGACGCAATAATCTCTTTGCTGTGCTTACTCAAATCCCGCAGCTCATCGAGTTCCGCCGAATAGCCAGTCCGAATCACGCCAGGCTCCGTCGCCACCGCCGGCGGCTCATCCGCTATGGCTTTCTCGAGTAAATCGCGCACATCCACTAATTCATCAATCTCCTCGTGCAAATCTCCTAACAACCCGCGTGGCATTGCCACCCCGGGCTGGGTTCCGGCGCCGCCCCTCAGGTCTTCTGCGGTAGCGCTGGCGTTTGGGCCCGCGCTGGCTGGGATTACCTTCTCCGGAACTGGCAACGGGGAACGGTCAACGGTAAACTCCCGGATCACCGGCAACTGCGCCAGAGACTTCCTGAGCGCCAGCAACTCCCGCGGCATGGCCTGCCCCAATGTAATACGGCTCGTCAACCTTTCCAGATCCTGAATTCCCCGCAGCTCCTTGCGAATCTCTCCCCGCACAACGGTCTGTTTCAAAAGATGCTGCACGGCGTCCAGGCGAGCCTCAATCGCGTCGACATCAAGCAAAGGCCGCAATACCCAGGCCCGTAGCAGCCGAGCCCCCATGGCTGTCACCGTCGAATCGAGCGCCGCGATCAAAGTCGTAGGCCCGGCAGCCTTCGTCTCCTCCGTGAAAATAGGCGCCAGCAATTCCAGATTCCTCACCGAAACGGGATCCAAAACCAAGGCATCCTGCTGTTCGTAATAGCGGATCCGGTCGAGATGCCGCAGCGCGTCCACGCTCGGGGCATCGTCCCCGTGCGCCGCATTCTCACGCAAGTAATGCACGACGGCGCCCGCCGCGCACATCGCCTGCAAATGCGCGTCGAGCCCAAATCCCGTCAACTCCGCAACGCCAAATTGTTCCCGCAAAATCCGCTCGGCATAGTCCCGCTGGAAAACCCAATCTTCCAGCCGGGTCTCTACGCCGCCTGCGCCGTCGAGGAGCGTATTCTTGGCGGTCTCAAACAATTGTTGAGGGCGGGGAAGCAACGTTTCCCGTGGCCGCAAGAGTTGCAACTCATCGCGCAATTCCTCCTCCGCCTGTGCCCCGCGGAACTCCGCAGCCAAAAACTCGCCGGTAGACAGATCCACCAGCGCCAACCCAATCACCTGCGCACCGCGGCCAGCGGTATCCTGTGCTACCGCCGCCAGGAAATTATTCTCCCGGGCATCGAGCACCGCGACATCGGTCGCCGTTCCCGGCGTAATGACCCGCGAAACTTCGCGCCGCACCAGCTTCTTCCCGGGGCCCGGCTGCTCCATCTGCTCGCAGATCGCGACCTTGAATCCCGCGCGAATCAACCGCGCGATGTATCCATCCACGGCGTGATAGGGCACCCCGCACATCGGAATCGGCTGTCCCTTCTCGCGGTTCCGCGAAGTCAGCGTAATCTTCAATTCCCGCGACGCAATCATCGCGTCTTCGTAGAACAATTCGTAAAAATCCCCCAAACGAAAGAGCAATAGCGCGTGCGGATAGCGTCCCTTCACCGCGTTGTACTGCTGCATTAGTGGCGTTGTGGCTTCACTCATCTTCGTAGCGGTGGGTCTTCGAAATCCTAAGCTTCCTTCGCCTCCCGGAGCTCGTCGTATAACCCTACTTCTTTCAACATAAACGCATAATCGAGCGCGATCTCGCGCAAATAATCGTATCTCCCGCTCGCTCCTCCGTGGCCGGCGCCCATATTCGTCTTCAGCAGTAATACCTTCCCATCGGTCTTCATGGCCCGCAGTTTCGCCACGTACTTCGCCGCTTCCCAATACATCACCTGGCTATCGTTCCAGGCGGTCTTCACCAACATCCGCGGATAGTTCGCGCTCACCACATTCGTGTACGGGCAATACTGCTTCATATAAAAATAATCGTCGGACTTCTCCGGATTTCCCCACTCCTCATATTCACCTACCGTCAGCGGCAACGACGGGTCCAGCATGGTATTCAACACATCCACGAACGGCACATGGCTCACCACCGCGCGAAATTTCTCCGGCTGCAGATTCACGACCGCACCCAGTAACAGTCCGCCTGCGCTGCCGCCCTCAATCACCAGCTGAGCCTGCGACGTATACCGCTTCGCGACGAGAAAATCCGCGCAAGCAATAAAATCCGTAAACGTATTCATCTTCTGGTACATCCGCCCGGCATCGTGCCAAGGCTTTCCGAGCTCCCCGCCGCCACGAATATGAGCAATCGCATACATCATGCCGCGATCGAGCAAACTGAACCGGTTTGAATTAAAAGCAACCGGTATGGACATTCCATAGCTGCCGTATCCGTAGAGCAGCAGCGGCGCGCTGCCATCGCGCAGGGTGTCTTTCCTTCGCACCAGGGAAATCGGCACGGGGGTCCCGTCCGCGGTCTTGGCATGAAGCCGCTCGCTTACATAATTTCCCGAATCAAAATCTCCCAACACCGGCTGTCGCTTCTGCAAAACCCATTTCCCGGTTTTCAGCTGGTAATCAAATACGGTCCGCGGCATCACCATCGACTCATACTGGAAGCGCACAAAGTCCACGTCGAATTCCGGATTTGTCCCGAGCATTGCGCTGTAGGTCGGCTCAGAAAAACTCAGTCGCAGCGAAGCCGCTAGCGCGTGCGGCGCCCGCCGCGTCAGATCGACGACTCGTAAGTGTGGCAATCCGTCTTCGCGCTCGGAAATCACCAAATGCGTCCGGAATACCTCGAGCCCCGAAAGCATCACTCCGGTTCGGTTGGCAATGACCTCATGCCACCGCGCGCGCCCCGGATCACTCGTGGGCGCGGTTACCAGCCGGTACGTTCTTCCTCCGCTATTGGTCCGGATAAAAAACACACCGCCGGCGGCATCGCGAGACCCGCCGGGATGATGATCGACGTAATATTCGTGGTCATCTTCGCGCTCAGCCACTGTCTGAAATGCGCCGAGAGGTAAATCCGCCCGCAAATATCGGATCTCGCTCGTCGTGTGGCTGTTGATGACTAAAAATAAATAAGCCCCGCTACGACTCCTCTCGAGATCCATCCGAAAGCGTTCGTCCTTCTCCTCATAAATCAACTCATCGCTTGCCTGCGCGGCTTTTGAAGAATCTGTGTTCTGTTCTTGGTCTCTTCTCTGCGCTTCGTCCGTTTCTAGGCGCTGTCTTTCTTCCTCATTCGCCGCTTCGTCAAACACATGCCTCCACAACCGATTCGATCTTTTCGTCACCTCATCTTCGGTAACATAAAACAAGGTGCGGTTATCCATAACCCAGGCTGCACTGGTCACCCGTTCGACCCTGAATTCAGGCCGATGCGCGGCGCCCTTGCCTGGTTGGCTTTCGGCTTGCCCTGACAAGCGAAGGGAAGCGGGCCGTTGGCCGGTTCCACCAGCGCGCAACTCCTTCACCTCCAACACATACTGCCGGTACCCCGTGGTATCGGTCGCATAAGCCAACCACCGGTTGTCGTCACTAACGTCAAAAATTCCCAATCCCATGAACGTGTGGCCCGCCGCCATCTCATTCAAGTCGAGCAGCACCTCTTCCCTTGGGGCTGCCGCGCCCTCCGCGTGGGTCTCGCCGACGACCGCACTTGTCATCCTGAACGACGCGAGAGCGCTGTTGTTCTCGACCGCGGTGGCATCCTCGTTTGTCTTCACCTCGGTAGGAAAGCCGGCTCTCAATTCGGCGCGCAACTGTGCCATCAAGCTGTCTTGATCCGGCTCCGATCGGAAGGCACTAGGCGTCAAACGGTCAGCTGGTTCGGAGGTTTGTCGCCCCCCAAGATCCTGAGCCGCTGTTCTTCGCTCTACCTCTCCGCTTCGCTCGAGCCTTTTGCGGCAATGGATCGGATACTGTTTCCCCTGCTCTGTCCGCGTGTAATACTCATATCCGCGCAACCGGTACGGCACACTCAAATCCGTCTGCTGAATCCTCGCCAACATCTCCTGATACAATCGCTCCTGCAGCTCCTCGGTTCCCTTCATCTGAACATCCGCGTAAGCGTTCTCCGCCTCGAGATAGTCCCGCACCCTCGGATCATTCTTCTGCCTCATCCAGGCATAGTGATCCACTCGCCGGTCGCCATGAATCACGTGCTCCACCGGCTCTCGCTCCGCCAGCGGTGTCCCCAGGCTTGATCCTCCCGCACTCCCCACGGCTGCACCTCTCACGTTCTTGGGCACGCCTCCCGCGCCATCCTCGAAAACATATCCCATTTTCATCCTGGTCCCTCGCCTCGACTCGCCCTACTTAATCCTCTCGCCCTGTACCGCCGAATCCTCTGGTCCTGAGCTTCGAAGCGCAGACGAGGGAAGGGCAAACGCCGGAAGGGAACCGATGTGTTTCCTTCCCGCTCTGCTCTAGCTTTTTTCTCCGATGTCGTGGCGGGTCTTTAGATCCGTAAGCAAGACCCGTAAGCCCTGACACTGAACCAGCCGACCCCTCCGATCGGCCTGCTCAACAAGCCCCGTAGCGCCGTGCTTCTGATACTGAACCTCGAAGGGCAGACCCGGAGGTGCAAAACGAGACGCGGGCCAGCTTCGGTTTGCCTATCCTATCCGAACTCCGCCCTTTTTTGTATCCCCGCACCCATCCGCCCCTACATGCCGCCGCAAGTCCGAGCGATGCGTCTACCGCAGTGCAGGGACCGAGGCCACAGGGCACGATGGTGTCGAAAGCGCAACGAATGAAGCCACGCCTCCATATCCTGGGCCTGACGGTTGTCGCCCTTTGCTCGTTTCTTGTTCCACCGGGCTTCGCTGACGAACATTCACCGGCAGTTTGCCGCGTTTTGCTGGTCACTTTCGTTGCGGGCCTTGGTCCGGCCCGCTTCCCGCCCACGCCTCGGTGCCTCGCACGCGATCCACTTCGCCTGGAACCTGCGGCTTGCAGGCATTCCCATCGCGTTGCTGGTTACAGTGGACGCCAAAAGCTTCAGCAACGGCATCCTTCCCGACAACGTCAGAAAGGGCCGAAAACTTCCATGAACGCCGGCTATACCCCTTGTTTTCCCCGCCCTATTACGGCACGAGGGACCTTCAGGTTGCCGGCCGCGCCAAGACGAAATTCCTCGGAAATACGGAGGTGCGGCACGCCGGCCACTTCACCATCGTCCACATGAGTCCCGTGCGCGAACTCCTTTGCCCGGGGTGTCCGCGACGCCTACGCGTCCGGACAAAGGCAGGCACAGGCCTTTTCGAGCGGATCGCGCCAACCCGGAGGGTCATCCCGCGGTCCCGGGGGTACCGCTCCGTTGGTACTGTAAGCCCATTTCTCTCCGCAGGTTAGCGTCGGTAATCTGTTCACATCGTGAACCTTCTGTTCCGTCGGACCCTGGCCGCGCTACGCCTGGCCCTCACGAGTCTTCTGACCGCGGGGCAGGAAAACCTGCGCCTGCGTACCAAACTCCTGCTGTCTTTCGTAATCCTCACGATTTCCCTGACCACCGCTACCTTGTTGGTCGTGCATCAAAACGCCGAGGCACACGCGCAGCAGGAGATCGAGAAGGACGCGCAGTCGGCTACTTCCACATTCCAAGTTATGCAGCGGCAGCAAGAAATCACGCTCAACCGTCGAGCCGACCTGCTGGCCTCGCTGGCCTTCATGCGGAACGGCGATGTCACCGCGGTCGAAGACGCCGGCAACGATCCTTGGCAATCCGACGACTGCAACCTTTTCCTGCTGACCGACGCGAGCGGCAAGATTATGGCCATGCATCTTTCGGGGACCCCGTTCCCGCAGGCCGACGCGCAAGAAATGTTAACCCGTTCGATTGCCAGGCGCGACACATCCGGCTGGTGGTTTGGCGGCAAGAACTTGTATCAGGTGGTCCTGCAGCCTTTCTATGAACATCCGTCCGGGAAAAAGGATTTGGAAGGCTATGTAGTCATCGGCCGTCGCGTTGACGACCGGGCCGCGAAGAATCTTGCCAAGATTGCCAACAGCGAAATCATCTTCCGGTACGGCAACGAGATCGCGTCCAGCACGCTTCCTGCCCTCAATCCGTCGGAATTAGCGCATGAAATTCAGAATACCTCAAACGGGCAGGTGAACCTCGACGGTCAGCGGTACTACGCCGCTTCCATCGACTTGACTCCCGGGATGCACTCGGGCGGCAACTTGGTCGTTTTGAAATCGTACAGCGAAGTTACTTCTTACCTTCAGCGACTCGATCATCTGCTTCTTGCGCTCGGGCTGATTACCATTCTCGCCGGTGGTGCGCTGATTTTTGTGATCTCAGCGACAGTTACGCGTCCGCTCGCGTCTCTTGTCGAGGGCGTTCAAGCGCTCGAGCGCGGCGATTTCACCTATCCATTGGAAACCAGCGGTCACGACGAACTGTCGCGCCTGACAAGAGCTTTCGACGCTATGCGCTGCGCCATGCGGAGAGAGGAACAACAGCGCGAACAGCTCGAAAGCCAGCTCCGCCAGGCTCAGAAAATGGAAGCTCTGGGTCGCTTGGCAGGTGGCGTTGCTCACGACTTCAACAATCTCCTAACGGTCATCGCCGGCCACAGCGATTTACTGAATGACCAGCTCAAACCGGGCGACGTTCTTCACAATAACTGTCAGCAGATTCGCAAAACCGCCGAACGGGCGGCTTCCTTAACGCGCCAACTGCTGGTCTTCAGCCGCAAGCAAGTGCTAAAGGCAAAAGTCGTAGACCTGAACGACCTGATTGCCGATATGGGCAAGCTCCTTCGCCGGCTGGTCCGCGAAGATATCGAGCTGAGCCTCGAACTCGGTGACTCCCTCGGCCGTGTGAAAGCGGATCCCGGCCAACTGGAGCAGGCGCTTCTGAACCTGACCGTCAATGCCAGCGATGCCATGCCGCGCGGCGGCAGGTTGACCATCGCGACCGAGAACGCATTCGTAGACAAGCAATACGCAGCAACCGGCGTCCAGGTCGAACCCGGCGAATATGTCGTGCTGGGCGTTACCGACACGGGTCATGGCATGGATGCGGCCACCAAGGCTCGGATTTTCGAGCCGTTCTTTACGACCAAGGAGCCCGGGAAGGGAACCGGGCTGGGTCTGGCGACTGTCTATGGTGTCGTTCAGCAAAGCGGCGGTTTCATCCGTGTGGAATCCTCGCCCGGCCAGGGGACTCGCTTCGACCTGTATCTCCCAAAGACCAACGAGGTAGCGGTAGACGAGAACAACGAAACGGACAGAAAAAAAGCCGCTGCCGCCGGCCAGCCGAAGACCGTGCTGGTCGTCGAAGACGAACAGGAAGTGCGCGAACTCGCCTGCGAATTTCTGAAAGCTGCAGGTTACAGTGTTCTGACCGCGCAAGACGGCCAGGAAGGGCTGGAAATCGCCGAACGGTTCGGGCGAAACATCCAGGTTGTACTGACCGACGTAGTCATGCCCAGGATGCGCGGCAGCGAACTCGGCGTGCGCCTCAAGGCTCGGCTGCCTGACGTGAAGGTCGTCTACATGACCGGCTATCTCGAATCGGGTGAAGGGAACACGGAATTCCTCGACGACGCTCTGTTCCTTCAAAAGCCTTTTTCCCGCGAAACCATCGTTCGCCAAGTCGCGGAAGCGGTAAACAGCAGATCCCCCACAGTTCCGCGTGAAACAGTGGCCTAGCCTCGGGGCTTTCTCCTGGCATCTTCGGTTCGGCCCAGGACAAACGACGTCCTCCCTTGTCTGGACAAGCGGAAGACTTGCCACTACCTTCGGATTGGTTGACGAAACGCCGTTCGGATTGGCTCGACTCGCTTCACCACCATGCACGTAACGTCGTCGAGCTCGGCCGCCTTTCCGACAAATTCCGCCACGCTCCGCAGAATAATTGTTGACGGCCCCGGTTTCTCGCCTCCGTGCCTCCGTCACGGACCTCGGTGGCCTGACGCAAGCCACGATGGTCGACAAGAAACGCGCTGCGCCACACGGTTCAACTCATTCGATTGCCTCGCGCTTGCCTGCAGCTATCCGGTTAAACCCGTACACTCTTCTTTTTCCGATCGCGCAGGGAAACGATTCCTCGCTGCAGCGAGCTTGCCAATTACCTAAACACCCGGGCGGTATTACATGGTTGCCTCTATGGCTGCGCTTGGATTGGTTCATTACAGTCTCCGGCAGACTGGGCCGCGTGCCCAGAATCCACAAAGACGTACCGGGTGAAGGAGACACGATGAAGACTTCCGGGATAGCACTAGCGCTTGGTTTGTTGCTTCTAGCGGGTGTATCGCTCGCCCAGGACACCACGAGTAGCGGCAAGTCCAAATCTCAAGTCAGGACCATCACCGGCTGTTTGGCACTGGGAAGCAGCGCGGATAAATACGTGCTCAACGGAAATGATGGAAGCACTTGGGACGTGAAAAGCGACGCGGTTCGACTCGCGGACCACGTCGGCCATACCGTCACTGCCAAAGGAACGGTCTCGAACGTCACCATGCACAACATGAAAGAAGAAGCAAAAGACGCGGCTTCGTCGGCCGGCTTGAAAAACAGTGACGACGAACACGGCGATCTACAAATTGCGTCGGTCAAGATGGTCAGCAAATCCTGCAAATAACCACGTAAGCCCTTGGCCCAGCCGAGGGCTCGAATCGTTTAGATTCGGGACAAACACCAATTTATAGCGGCCAACGGGAGAAACAACTATGAGATTCGGACCATTCTTGGGACTTGCAATTCTGTTGTTGCTTATTTGGGTTTGCGGAGTTGTCTTTTTTCACGTCGCAGGTTTCTTGATTCACTTGTTGTTGATCTTCGCGGTAATTTCGCTGGCGCTTCATCTATTCACGGGACCGCGAACAACATAAGGAAAGCAGCGCTCCGCGAAGGAAAAGGACTATGGTGTACGTTCCGAGTGTCGCTCCGAGCGGGCACCGATCGCAAGGTCGCCAGGAGCGACCGAGAACGCGCCGAAGATCGCTGCCTAAGACTCCTCGTCTTCGTTGAATAGGCGCGGCTGCGCTGTCACAGCAGCCGGTTTGCGCCGCGCGACGCCCATCACGCCCAGCACCGTAAACTCCGTCAGTGCCGTCCGAGGAACGAAAACACGGTCGGTATTCGAATGAAAATCCGGCGGCGTCATTTGCAGCCCGTTTTCCTGCAGCGCCAGCAAGTCGTTCGGAATCACGCCCTCGAGGCTGTCGCCGTCGCGAAACCGTAGCCGGACCCAAAGTCCGTCGAGCTTCGGCCGGCTCAGAAAGCTCTTCCGCTCCATCCCGATGTTTTGCTCGAGATCCCTCACAAAATAAATCGCTCGGACTTTGGCCAGCGGCACCTCTTCGTGCGCCCCCTCGGGCGTCAACAGATCCACGATCTCCGCCTGCGGCAGCCGCGCCGAGTTCAAATACCCCCGCAGCAACTTCCTCTCGAGAACAAGCTCGAGGATCACTTTTTTATGCGTGGAGGCTGGGGCACGGCTCTTCAAAGTGACCTTTGTCGGCGAAAGTAACGAAATATTTGCGCAAAATCGCAGATTATGTTAATTTAGCCTCGACTTTCCTGTCAAGTTATTGTTTTTATTGGGTTTAGGTCCCTGAGGGCCACTCTTGACCGAAAAGAAACAGATCCTTAAATCCGCCTCCATCATCTCCTTGGTTACGATTGTCAGCCGCGTTCTCGGCTACGTGCGTGACCAGCGCATCTCCTTCCTCCTTGGCACCACGCTTTCAGCCGACGCCTTTGTCCTGGCCTACCGCCTGCCCAACCTTTTCCGCCGCATGGTGGGAGACGGCGTGGTTACTGCCTCGTTTATCCCCGTCTTTACCACCTACATGCGTGATTCGAACGAAGACCTTTGGAAATTCGCCAATCGCCTGTTCTGGACTCTGGCTTTGGTCTTGTCCATTGTCACCGTTCTCGGCGTCATCTTTTCGCCGGTGGTCATAAAATCCTTTTCCTCCTCCGAGGATCCGTCGAACAGTTACGCGCAGGCGATCTCGCTGAACCGCATCATCTTCCCGTACCTTTTCTTCGCGGGCCTGGCGGCCCTCGGAATGGGCATCCTCAATTCTTTTCACAACTTCGCTCTTCCCGCTTCTACCACGGCGCTCCAGAACCTTTCGATCATCATTTTTTCCATCGCTGCCGTCTGGCATTATTTCGAGGATCCTGCGGTCTCTCTCGCCGTAGGCGTCCTGGTCGGTGGCGCTCTTCAGTTCCTGATTCTGGTTCCGCAACTCGTCCATAAGGGCATGCGCTTCGATTTCGGTTTGTCGCTCTCGCATCCCGGGGTCAAGAGCTTCGCCAGCCTGATGTTTCCGCGTTTCTTCGGAATGGGCATCGCCCAGATCAATTTTTATGTGGACACCTTCTTTGCCACGGCGCCCCGGATGCCGCATGGCAGTTTGGCCGCGTTATACGTCTCCGATCGCGTGATGGAACTCGTTCTTGGCGGCTATGCCATTGCCGTCGCCACCGCAATCCTCCCGATGATGTCTCATCAGGCTGCGGCCAATGACTACGAAGGCCTGAAACGAACACTGACGTTCGCCGTGCGGATCGTCGCTTACATTACCATCCCCGCTGCGCTCGGCCTTATGATCCTTCGTGAGCCCATCATCCGCATGCTCTTCCAGCACGGCCAGTTCGTAGCGGAATCCACTCGCCTCACCGCCCGGCCGCTTCTCTACTACGCCGCGGGCCTTCCGGCGCTGGCCTGCGTCAAACTCATTGTGCCGGCTTTTTATTCCGCCGGAGACACAAAAACCCCCGTCGTCGTCGCGATTCTGTCCTTCATTCTCAACATCGCTCTTAACCTTTTGTTCCTCCATTTCTTGTTCCGCCGTTTTCAGAATGGTGGCCCCGCCTTGGCGACCGTTCTCGCCACCTTTTTCGATTTCTTTACGCTCTTCTTCATCTTCCGGATACGCTACGGCGCCCTGAATATCGCCGAAATCAGTCGTTCCATAAGCAAAATCTCCCTTTGCGCCGCGATCATGGGTGTGGGCTGCATGATCGGCAATCACTACGCCCGCTATACCCTCCAATCGGCCTTCTTTACGCAGCTTCTGGTGTTCATCGGGCTGGTTGGAGGTGCCACTCTGCTGTATATCGGCCTCACCTGGGTTTTCCGTTGCCCGGAGATCGAAGAAGTCTACGGCATCGCCACTCGCCGCGAGACTGCCGAAGAATTGGCGGGTTCGTGATGGAAAGCTCAACTGCCATCTCCCTTTTTCTCACTCACCTTCGCGTGGAGAAGGGCCTTTCCGCGAACACCATCTCCGCCTACGGGCGAGACATGCTCAAATTCGACGCGTTCGCAAAAAAGCGAAAACTTGTGCTGAAGTCCGTGAGCCGCGACGATCTGGTGGACTTCCTTGCGGACCTCTATCGCCACAGGCTCGAAAGCCGCACCGTGGCGCGGCACCTTGCCACGCTGCGGAATTTCTTCCGCTTCGCCCAGGTCAACGAACTGATCACCGACGATCCCTCTCTCAACCTGGAATCCCCGAAAATTCGTCGCTCGCTGCCCGGGTATCTGCGCCTGGAAGAGGTCGAAACGCTGCTCCTGCAACCGGACGAGAAAACAGCCATCGGCTTGCGCGACCGTTCCATGCTCGAAGTTCTCTATTCCTGCGGCCTTCGCGTCTCGGAGCTCACGAGCCTCCGCGTGATGGATCTCGATCGCTCCGCGGGATGCGTTCGCTGCATCGGCAAAGGCGATAAGGAACGCATCGTCCCCGTCGGCAAGAGAGCGATGGCCCTGGTGGACCGTTATCTGCGCGATGCCCGTCCGAAGCTGCTCGGGAAAGGGCAGTTCGGCAATTCACCCACACTTTTCCTCAACCGGCGCGGCGGCCGCCTCAGCCGCGTCGGCGTCTGGAAGATTCTTTCCGCCTACGGCCGTCAAGCCGGTTTGCGTGTGGCGCTCACGCCCCACATGCTACGTCACAGTTTTGCCACCCATCTTCTGGAATGCGGTGCGGATCTGCGCTCCGTCCAGTTGATGCTCGGTCACAGCGATATTTCCACGACGCAAATCTACACCCACGTTGTGGAAGAGCGTTTGAAGCAGATTTACAAGGCTCATCACCCGCGCGCGTAGCGTGCGGGAAGGGAACCATCGCGGGTGCGGCGCCGCAAAGCGGGCCGGCCCTAATCTGGAAGGAGCAAGATGCCTGATTACATGTTTTTGCTGGAAAGTCGCCTTTCTCCGGAGCAGCGTGCCGCCATGCTCCGCGTGCAAGAATTGGCCGCCGCCATGGGTTTCAACGTCTATCTCACCGGAGGAACGGTCCGCGATTTGATCACCGGGGCCACGCTTCGCGACCTCGACTTCACCGTGGAAGGTAACCCCTCGAAGATGGCGCGCGAGCTTGAAAAGGGCGGTGCGACTGTTCTCGCCGAAGACGAAAAGCTCCGCCACATCGAAATGCTCTTCGCCGGCGATGTCGATGGCAGCATCTCCGCCGCGCGCGACGAATATTATGTCCGCCCCGGCACGCGCCCGGAGATTCGCTGGTCCACCATTATGGAGGATTTGCGCCGCCGCGATTTCTCGCTGAACGCCATCGCCATCTCCCTCAATCCCGCTTCGCGCGGCCTTCTGCTCGATCCCACCAATGGCCTCTCGGATATCGAGCACGGCGAAGTCCGCGCACTCATCATTCACAGCTTCACCAATCAACCCGTGCGCCTCTTGCGCACCCTGCGAATGGCCGCGCGCATGGGATTCAAACTCGAATCGCGCACCCAGGAATGGTTCAACCTCGCAATCGAGCGCGAGCTGCAAAAGACCATCACCCCCGAAGACGCCGGCCAGGAACTCCGTGCCTTGGCCCGCGAAGAACGCCCTCACCTCATCCTGAAAGAATGGCACGAGCAGGACTTCCTCGAGCTTGTTCATCCGCTTCTCGCCAAGAAGCATCCTGACTACGACGCCATCTCCCGGTTGTTTAAAGTCCGCGACGAACTCTTCATGGCTGGGTTCCGCCCGCGGCTGGCTACACCGATGATGCTGGCGATCCTGGGCCGCCTCAAAGATCGCGAAGTCGGCCACCTGCTCGCGAAACTCGGTTTCCGCGCCGCCGAAATCGAAGTCATCGAGGAATTTCCGGAGAAAGCCCTCAACATCCAGAAGGATTTGGCCGGTAAGAAAGGCAAAACTCCCATCGACGCGTACCATTACATCGAAAAGCTGCCTCTCGATGTCGTTGCGTATCTTCTGGCCGAATCGAACAACTCCGCCGCCGTCTCCAAGCTGAAATCCTATCTAGGCAGATGGCGCCCGATGCGCCAGGCCTTGCCGGTGGTCATGAGCGAACTGGAAACCCTAGGCATGGCCCGCGGCCCGAAATTCGATCAAGTCATCAACGAAGTATTCGCCACGCAACTAAACGGCCGTGGCAAAACCCCGGAAGAGCGCGAAAAGATTCTTCGCAGACTCTCCGGCATCAAAGAACCGCCCAAAAAGAAGGAAAAGGAAAAGAAGACCAAGGCGGCCGAACGTCATGCGGCCCATGAAGCCATCCACGCCAAGCAAAGATCAGCCGCGGCAAAATCGAAAGAAAAACCCGAACCACCGCCCAAACCCGCTGCAAGGAAAAAATCCAAATAGTCCGGATGGCCCGTTGCGTCTTCCGGGTTTTCGAAAAGCCCGGGGCCTTTCCGCGTCCGGGCGCCGGGCCACTGGCGGGCGAGGTCCTCGATCCCGCGGCGTTCCCAAGGAATTTATCCACAATCCTTCAAACCGAGGGTTCGCCTTTCCACTTCCCACGGCTTAAAATAACCGCATGGGCAACCCGCAGTTCGTCCACCTCCACGTTCATACCGATTACAGCCTCCTCGATGGGGCGTGCGAGACCTCTCAACTGCTCGATGAAGCTTCGCGGCAGAAAATGCCCGCCGTGGCCATTACCGACCACGGCAACCTGTTCGCCGCCGCCAATTTCTTCTACGAATCGAGCAAGCGCGACGTAAAGCCCATCATCGGTTGCGAAGTCTACCTGGCCAAAGGCAGCCGCCACGACCGCGGCGAAAAATCCGGCCAATCCGCCGACGATCGGGACGATTTCGAGCCCGGGACCCGCGGCAGCAACCACCTCGTTCTGCTCTCTGAAAATCTCGAGGGTTACCGCAACCTGATCAAGCTTGTCTCTGCCGGCTTTCTCGAAGGCTTTTACTACAAACCCCGCATCGACTACGAACTCCTCAGCAAACATTCGCGCGGCTTGATTGCTCTCGGCGCCTGCCTTCGGGGGCCAGTCACGGAGTGTATTGTCGAGGACAAGTACGACAAAGCCCGTGAGACGGCCTACAAACTCCGGGACATTTTCGGCAAAGGCAATTTCTTCCTGGAAATTCAGGACCAGGGTTTGCCCATCGAGAAAGATGTCAATACCCAACTGATCCGGCTGTCCAAACAGACCGGCATCCCGCTCGTCGCCACCAACGATTGCCACTACCTGCACCACGACGACGCCCACGCGCAGGAAGTGCTGCTCTGCATCCAGACCGGCAAGACCATGAGCGATCCACATCGAATGAAATTTGCCACCGACCAGTTCTACTTCAAGTCGGCAAAGGAAATGGCCCAGGTCTTCCGCGAAGTCCCCGACGCGCTCACGCGCACCGTCGATATTGCCTCCCGTTGCAACGTCAAAATCGACCACATCCCGAACGCCCTGCCGGAATTCAAAGTGCCCACCGGCCACACCCCCGGCAGTTACTTTGAAAAGGTCTCGCGCGAAGGCTTTGCACAACGCCTACCGCATCTTGACCGTCTCAGAAAACAGGGCCTTCTTCGCAATCCGCTCGCCGACTACGAGCAGCGCCTCACCTCCGAAATCGAGATGATCAAGAAGATGCACTATGAAGGCTACTTCCTGATTGTTTGGGATTTCATCCAGTACGCCCGCGCCCAGGAAGTCCCCGTAGGCCCTGGCCGCGGTTCGGCCGCCGGCAGCCTGGTCAGCTACGCTCTTCGCATCACCGACGTCGATCCTCTACAATACAATCTTCTCTTCGAGCGCTTCCTCAATCCCGAACGCGTCTCCATGCCCGATATCGACATCGACTTTTGTGTGCGCGGCCGCGGCCAACTCATCGAGTACGTGACCCAAAAATATGGCCGTGAAAATGTTTCGCAGATCATCACCTTCGGCACCATGGCGGCCAAAGCCGCCGTCAAGGATGTCGGCCGCGCCATGGACATTCCCTACGGCGAAGTGGACCGCCTTGCCAAGCAGATTCCGAATAGTTTGGGTATTGAACTCGAAAACGCTCTCAAAGAATCTCCCCAACTGAAGTCCGCGGTCGACGCGGACGAGCGCCTCAAGGATCTTATGAAGGTGGCCTTGCGGCTTGAGGGACTTGCGCGCCACGCTTCTACGCACGCCGCAGGCGTCGTCATTTCTCCGCAGCCGCTCACCGAACTGGTTCCCGTCTATAAGACGAACCGGGATGAAATCACGACGCAGTACGACATGAATGCGCTCGAGCGCATCGGCCTGCTCAAAATGGATTTTCTGGGGCTGACCACGCTGACGGTGCTCTACGACGCGGTCAAAATGGTGGAACGGAATCGCAGCCTGAAGATCGATCTCGACAGCCTGCCGCTCGAAGATGAAGCCACCTACAAACTCTTCGCGCGCGGAGATACCACCGCCATCTTCCAGTTTGAGTCCCACGGCATGCGGGACATTCTCCGCCGCTACCAGCCGACGCGTATCGAAGACCTCACCGCGCTCAACGCGCTCTATCGTCCCGGTCCGATTCAGGGCGGCATGATCGACGATTTCATCAATCGCAAGCACGGCAAAACGAAGGTTGCCTACGAGCTTCCACAACTTAAGGATATCCTCGAGGAAACCTACGGTGTGATCCTTTATCAGGAACAGGTCATGCAAATCGCAAATCGCCTGGCCAGCTTCTCTCTCGGCGAAGCCGACATCCTCCGTCGCGCCATGGGGAAGAAGAAAAAGGAGGAAATGGCCGCGCAACGCGCCAAATTCCTGGCCGGTTGTGACAAAAATAAGATTCCCGACAAGAACGCCGTGCGTATTTTCGATTTGATGGAAGAGTTCGCCGGCTACGGTTTCAATAAGTCGCACTCCTGCGCCTATGCGCTTCTGGCCTACCAGACCGCCTATCTCAAGACTCATTTTCCCGTGGAATTCATGGGCGCCCTGCTCACTTCCGAAACCGGCAACGCCGAGAAGCAGGTCAAGTACATCAACGAATCCCGCGGTATGAGCATCGCGATCCTGCCGCCGGACGTCAATGAAAGCGATCTTTTCTTTACTCCGGTCGGCGACTGCATCCGCTTCGGCCTCGCCGCCATCAAGAACGTCGGTGAGAATACCGCCAAAGCCATTCGCGACTCCCGCCTTCAGCGGGGCGAATTCAAGTCCCTGTACGACTTCTGCGAACGTATCGAATCGCGCTTCCTCAATAAACGCGTCTTCGAGAGCCTCATCAAATGCGGCGCCATGGACTCTCTCGGCCCTCGTGAATCCATGCTCGCGTCCGTCGATGACGCCATCAACGCCATTCAGCGCGCCGCTCGCGCCAAGGAATCCGGCCAACACGGCCTGTTCTTCGGTGGCGGCGCGTCTAGCGAACCCAAGGTCCACTTCGAGCTTTGTGATGCCGCTCCCTGGACCGAAGAAGAGCGGCTCACCAGCGAATACGCGATGCTCGGCTTCTACGTTTCCGGGCACCCGCTCGAGAAATACGCGTCGCGCTTAAAAGAGATGGGCGTGATATCTCTCGACGAGGTCGAAGGCCAACGCAACGGCAAGGAAGTTGCCGTCGCCGGACTCATCGTGGGCACTCGCCCGATGCGTTCCCGCAAAGGGGCACGCTGGGCGATTTTCACTTTGCAGGATAGGACCGGCGTGCAGGAACTGCTGGCATTTCCGGAGAGCTTCGCTCGGCTCGAAAACGTTTTGAAACCCGGCCAGCCACTTCTCCTCAAAGTCCGCATCCAGATCGAGGAAGCAGGCACGCGCCTCTCTCTTCAGGAAGCCCGTCTTCTGCAACTGGCAGCCGAAACCAATGGTCCGCCGGAATATCGGGTGAAGCTCGACCTGGAGCGCCTCAACGAACAAGCCCTCGCGCAACTCGAGGCGCTGTTCGCCAAGGCCGCCGGCCCGAGTACGGTTGTCTTCGAGGTTAAGGCCAACGATGGCACTACTGCGGTGGTGCAATCTCAGCGTAAGATACGGGTCAGCCCAGACTTTATCGCCGCGCTCGATCGCATCTGCGGCGACGAGGGTATCCAGAGGATTTCCTGATGTGCGCTGCGGCTAAAAAAGACAAAAAGGCCCTGGAGACCATCGATCGTCAAAAGGAGATCGAGCGTCTGGAAAAAGACGTGGAGGAGTTGCGCCGCTTGTCCGCGGGCAGGGACCATGGTGACGAGGCGGAATTCGAGCGCCTCAAGCGCGAAGTCCTTGAGCTTCGCCGCGAGTTTTATACCCATCTCGGTCCGTGGCAGCGCGCCCAGATTGCCCGTCATCCCCAACGTCCGCACACACTCGATTGGATCGGTCTGATGTTCACGGACTTCATCGAACTCCACGGCGACCGCGGCTACGGCGATGACAAAGCCCTGGTGGCCGGCATGGGGAAGTTTCGCGGGCGTCCCGTGTTTGTCATCGGTCCGCAAAAAGGAAGAGACACGAAGCAGCGGGTCATCCGCAATTTTGGCCAGCCTAAACCCGAAGGCTATCGCAAGGCTCTGCGCGTAATGCAGCTTGCAGCAAAATTCGGCCGTCCGGTCTTGACCTTCATCGATACTCCGGGTGCTTATCCCGGTATCGATGCCGAAGAGCGCGGCCAGGGCGAAGCCATCGCCCGCAATCTGCGCGAGATGGCGCGTCTCCCCATTCCGGTAATCGTCACGGTCACTGGCGAGGGCGGCTCCGGCGGGGCGCTCGCCATCGCGGTGGGTGATCGCGTCAACATCCTCGAAAACGGCTTTTACTCCGTGATTTCGCCCGAAGGCTGCGCCTCGATCATCTGGCGCGATGCATCGAAGGCCGAAACCGCAGCCATCGCCATGAAGATCATGGCGCCGGACCTGCGTGATCTCGGCATCATCGACGAGATCGTTCCCGAGCCCGACGGCGGCGCGCACGCCGATTATGAAGGTGCCGCCAAACTCCTCGGTGACGTTCTCGAACGCCAACTCCTGGTGCTCACGAACCACTCTCCCCGCCAGCTAGTCCACGACCGCTACGAAAAATTCCGCCGCATGTGCCAATTTTTCGATTTTGGCGGATAGTCCCGCTCGACCAGCACTACCGCCATGTCATTCCGAGGGGAGTCTTCGAAGCGCGCAACTTGCTCCTCTGCCCGGCAGTGCCCTCCGGCCGGCAACCTACGTTTCACGGCTTGATGATCTGATTCCGAATTGCATAGTGCACCAACTCCGCCACGGAGTGCACGCCGAGCTTCAGCATGATATTCGCCCGATGAGCCTCGGCGGTGTTGACGCTGATCCCAAGCAGTCCCGCCACTTCCTTGTTGGATTTTCCTTCGGCAAGAAGCTGAAGAATCTCGCGTTCCCGGGGCGTCAGGCGCGCGCGCGTGGGCTTGGCCATGTCCGAAGGCCCAGCGGGAGGACCGTCGGGAACGGCGGTAGCGATGCGCGTCGAGAAATACGGCTTATGCTGGCGTACGGCATCGACCGCGGCAATCAGCACGCGGTCGGCATCGTCCTTCAGAATGTATCCGCGAGCGCCGGCTTGAATGACCTGCTGCACTAAGTCGTCCGACTCGTGCATGGTAAGAATCAGAATCTCCGTGGCCTGAGAAGCAGTTCGAATGCGCCGCGTAGCCTCTACGCCGTTGAGCAGCGGCATGCCAATATCAAGCACCGCGACGTCGGGCTTGAGCTTGCTGGCCTTCTCGACGGCATCCCGTCCATCGGAAGCTTCGGCGCAGACCTCCCAGCCCGCCCAAGACTCGAGCAGCGCGCGCAGTCCGGCGCGAACCACGGAATGGTCATCCGCGATCAGGATACGAAGAGCGCTCATCCACTAGCTCCGTCTGGACGGTTGCAGGTAGGGTAATGGTAGCGCGAACCGTTGTACCCGTGGAGCCGGAAATAATCTCAAGCTGCCCGCCAAGCTGCGCCATGCGCTCGCGCATTCCGGGAATACCAACGCCAAGGCGCGTCGCGTGCTCGCCGTTTGTCTCGGACGCCAGAGTTGCCGGATCCGCTCCGAGAGGAAACCCGTGGCCGAAGTCGACGACTTCGAGCGTGAGCAGGCAATCTGTTTGCGTCAGGCGAATTTCCGCTCTCGCGCTGCCGGAATGCCTCTGAATGTTGGCGAGGCCCTCCTGGACGATCCGGAAGAGCGCAATTTCAAGGGGTTGCGGCAAGCGCGCGAATTCCGTGTCGCAGAACAGCTGCGTCTGAATGGCGCTCCGTTCGCTGAATCCTTGTACATATTCCTTCAGCGTGGATAGCAGGCCCAGATCGTCAAGAAGCGGAGGATGGAGTAAGTAAGACAGAGTGCGAATCTCGCGTGACATCTGTTGGGTGAGCGCGCGCGCCTTGTCGATGGACCGAACGACGGTCTGATCGGACAAGCTGAGCGATTGCCGAGCCTGGGCCAGACTCAGATTGATCGCCAGAACGGTCTGCGCCAGCCCATCGTGTAATTCACGTCCAAGCCGCCGGCGTTCTTCATCCTGCAGATTCAGGAGCCGCTTGGAGAGATCATGCACAGCGCGCTCGGCGTTTTTCATTCCGGTGATGTCGGCAAACGAACTGATCACGCGAATAATGTTGCCATTGCTGTCGAACTGCGGCACCGCGCTGCCAAACAACCAGAAAACGCGGTCATATCCGGAACGTCGGAAGGCCATTACCGCATCGTGAATCGGAACGCGAGTGCGCAGGACGTACGGGATCGGGTGATCCTCATAGGGAACCGGCTCGCCGTTTTCGTTCACGGCGAAGATGCCTAGCTCGGTGAAATGTTTTCCGACCCCCTGGCCTTCGGGAATATCGAACATGCGGTGGGCGGCGCCATTGGCAAACTCGACGACGCCGTCGGGAGTGAGAAGCACAACCGCGAAATAGAGATCGCGCACGAGTAAGCGGAACCGTTCTTCGCTACTGCGCAGAATCGCCTCCGTTTCGATGCGCTCCGTAATGTCACGGACGATGGCCAGAGTGCAGCGCTCTCCGCGCAACTCAACGACGGAAGCGCTCAGCTGGCCGACGCGAGTCCCTCCGGATTTCGTGCGGAAACGAAATTCAAAATCGCGCAGGTGGCCGGTTTGCAGCAGCGCCGCGAGCGCCTCATCGCGGCGCTCGATATCCACCCAGAGGTTCATGTGGCTGGGGGATTTGCCGAGCGTCTGTTCTCGAGAATAGCCGGTCAGTCGGGTGAAACCATCATTGACTTCAAGATAAGGACCATTCGGGAACGGATTGATACTGAACGCGTCGGGACTGTTTCTGAAAGCAGTGGAGAGAATCTCTTCCGAGCTGCGTAGAGCGCGCTCGGTGTTGAGCACATGATCGGCAACGCGGCGCTGGCGCCGGTTGGTGAGAATCAAACGCACGGAAGAGCAGAGAATCGAAGCGGCAACAACCACCCAGGCAAACACCACTTGTTCGCGAGCGATCGCCGGGCCCATGAAAATGACCAGCAAGGGAATGGCAACCGGAAGAATCTCCGTGTTGAGCAGCCCCGCCAGACGCGTTGGAGTCAACTGCAGCCGTGTCGAGACCGGTTGCCTCCAGGTGCCCGCGAATAAAATCACGATCAAGCTCGGGATCATCCAGATCAGGTCGCCCCAACCGGAGGGGATGCGCACGTCGACAATGGCCAGAAGATATTCGACGTCGCTCAGCACAAGAAAGAGGAAGACCACGGAAAGAATCAGACAGAAGGTGCGCAGCCAGGACGGAATCAGCGAGCGCGAGCGAAGGAAAAAGGCTAAGGCCAGCAGGGTATCGCGGGCGATGTAAACGAAAAGAATCTGGCGCAGCAGCGCCCCTTGATTCGACTGCCAACGCGAAGGCGAATAAAAGAAATAGAGATACAGCGTGAGCGCCAGAATAGCGACCTGCAGGAAATCGAGAAGGCGAATGGAATCGATGCTCGAGGAGCCCTCTTCCGACAAGGGGAGGAAAATCATGCAAACCGGCGCGGCCCACACGAAAAACAGAATGTCGGAAGGCCATGGGTTTTGCGCCACGTTCGGAACAAAGCTCTGGTAGTAGGCGCTGATCCCTTGACCGCAAGACTCGAGCGTGAACGCAACGCCCAGGAGCAGCCAGAGCTGCCGGGGATAACCGGAAGAACGCCGGGCGGCATAAAACGAGCAGCCGGAGGCAAGAAGCACAATGGTTAGATCGAGGGAATTCGAAAGCAGCAGCTTGGTGGTCAGCGAGGCGACCAGCTCAAGGTTAAGGACCTGGAGCAGGGTAAACAGCAGACCGGCTGCGACCGCGATTCGAGGAAACTTGCCGGACGGAAACACGAACACCTCAAGGCCCAGATAGCAAAGTGTACAACAGAGCCTGCCGGGAGCAAAAAGACACCGTCGGCCTGTGATAAGGTGGCGGCACGCGAACCTTGCGGAGGGAACGATGAAGCGACGATCGCTGATGGCGGCGGGAGGTCTGGCGCTGGTGAGCCTGCTGACGGGAGTATTGCTGCGCGGCCAGTCCGCCTCCGGAAAATATCATTCTGCCGGGCTCGCCATGGCGAGTGAAATCGCGTATCCGATGAACAGCCAGTCGTCGGGATTCGTCACGCTCGATGTAAGTTTGGATTCGACCGCAGCGGTGCAAAACGTAGCGGTGGTGCGCGACGTGCCGCCGCTAACGGCGGCAGCGCAACACGCTGTAGACGGATGGCGTTTTACCCCGGCAACGTTGGACGGGCAAAGCGTAGCAGGCGTGTTGCAGGTAAATGTCGCGTTCAATCCGTACAACCCAAGCGGCGTGGGCTTGCCGGGAGCATCGCTCGAACCAGCAAGCGGCTCTCCAAGCGGAGATTTCCAACCGGCGCAATTGCTGAAAGCAAATTACGCAAACTATCCCCCAAACACCATAGCGTCCGGAACGGTGGTACTGCAGGCGCACATCGCAAGCGACGGAAGTGTGCACGGAGTGAATGTCGTGCGCGGCAAGGTCGGAGCATTGGCCGGCGCCGCAACAAAGGCCGCCAAGTCGTGGAGTTTTAGGCCAGCCAGCTATAAGGGCCAGGCCGTGGCGTCTGACGTAGCGATCGTGTTCGTCTTCGCAACCCCACAAGCCGGCGCACGGTAACAAAAGCGACAGGGTAAGCGACTGGACCCGGAAAACAAAAAAAGGCGGGAAGCTTGCGCCCCCGCCCAGCACTTATCAGAAGTGGTTTACAGAGGTTGAACGTTGGAAGCCTGCAGCCCCTTGGGGCCACGGACAACCTCGAATTCAACGGCCTGTCCCTCATTGAGAGACCGGTAGCCGTCCGCCTGAATAGCGGAGAAATGGACGAAAACGTCCTCGCCGCTCTGGCGCTGGATGAATCCAAAACCCTTGCTGGCGTTAAACCACTTCACTGTTCCTTGTTCTTTCACAGATGTGTTCCTTTAAATATAAAAGCTATCTGGTGCACTCTTTTTCCGGAAACCTTGTAAGGGGAAGCCGGCGTCTTTCGCTGATTCTCTTAAGACACCGCGGTAAAGCGGGGTGAGAAACAAAAAAAACACCACAAGTTGAACCCCGTGGCGCTTTAAAACAAAAGGCGAAACAAGAGCAACAAACGCAAACACAGGTTAGCACGATCTGCGGTGCGGCGCAAGCGAAATCTGAGCGTGCGACAAGCAGGTTTCCTCGGACCGCAAGGAGTCCGCGATCACGATATGGACCGCACGCCTTCTGAGGCCGGACGCTGGCCGGAGTACGAAAGTAAAACAAGTAGGCGGCGAGACGCTGGAGTATAGTTTTGGGGATTCTCGTGAGACTTTTGGCCGGGGTGAGCCGTCCATACCGTCAATCGCAAAGAATGTGCCCCATCCCTTTTTGCGGCCGGGTTCGGGGTTCTTTTCATTTTTCAGTTTCCGTCCGGAGGCAACTGTGCTGACGATTCAGAACTTGAGCAAAACCTATGCCGGCGGGGTCCAGGCCTTGCGTGGGATCTCGCTCGAAATTCCCGCGGGAATGTTCGGCCTGGTGGGGCCAAACGGCGCGGGCAAATCGACACTGATGAAAATTCTGGCGACCCTGCTCGAGCCAGACGAAGGCACGGCCAAGCTCGATGGCCTGAACCTGGTCGAACAGAAGGACGAAACCCGTAAAATCCTGGGCTACCTGCCGCAGGAGTTCGGGGTGTACCCGAAAATGCCGGCAATCGATCTCCTGGAGCACCTCGCGGTGATGAAGGGCATCAGCAACGCAAAGGAACGCAAAGAAATTGTAGAAGCGCTGCTGCAGCAGACAAATCTATGGGACAGCCGCAAGAAAGCCCTCGGCGGCTATTCGGGAGGCATGAAGCAGCGCTTCGGGATCGCCCAGGCGCTGCTCGCAAATCCGAAACTGATCATCGTTGACGAACCAACCGCGGGTCTCGATCCGGCCGAGCGCAACCGTTTTTTGAATCTTCTGAGCGGCATCGGGCGAAACGTAGTGGTGATTCTATCGACGCACATCGTAGAGGACGTGCGCGAGCTCTGTTCGCGCATGGCCATCATCAGTCAGGGTCAATTGCTGCTCGAAGGCAAGCCCGCCGAAGCTCTGGAGAAGCTGCGCGGCCACGTGTGGAGCAAAATTGTGGCAACGGACGCGGAAAGGGAAGCGCTCGAAAAATCAATGAAGGTACTTTCAACGCATCTGGTGGGCGGTTTGCACGAGGTGCGCGTCTATTCGGAATCGTCGCCGGGCGGAGGCTTCGAGCCTTCCGAGGCAGACCTCGAAGACGTGTACTTTCTGAATTTGGCAAACGCGGAGAGGAATTAAGATGTTTTGGGCGTCTTTCTGGTTCGAAATGAAGCTGCGTTTCCGCAGCATATCCACCTACATCTTCTTCCTGATTCCGTTTGCCATGATGTTCTTCTCCGTATCCGTCTCGGATTTCGGCCCAATCGGTCCCGGGAAAATCCTGCTGAACGGTCCGTACGCGCTGCTGAACTGCTTCGGCCAATTCACGGGCTTCGGGTCCATCCTGATCGCGGCGATTTTCGGGCCGGCGATTTTGCGCGATTTCCAGCAAGACACCTACTCGTTGATTTTCACAAAGCCGGTAAAGAAGTTCGACTACCTGGGAGGCAAGTGGCTGGCGTCGTTGGTGGTCACGCTGTTTGTATTCAGCGGGCTCGTACTCGGCGGAATCCTCGGTACCGTGATGCCCTGGGCGGATAAGACCAGGTTGGCACCGGTACATTTGATGGCGTATTTGAAGCCGTTCTTCGATATCACGGTAGTCAACATTTTTTTCCTGGGGGCGTTGTTTTTCTGCGTGGCAGCATTGTCCCGGCGCATCATGGTGGTCTATGTGCAGGGCGTCGCGCTGCTGGCAATCTATTTGGTCCTGGCAATTTCGGTGCTCACGACGAACAAGCTCGAACGCTTCTGGCCGTCGGTCGTCGATCCGCTGGGCCTGGTGTTCATGAGCAGCATCATGCGCTATTGGACCGTCGCCGAACGAAACAGCCGGCTTCTCGAGTGGACCGGGCCGTTTCTCTACAACCGGCTGCTTTGGATTGGCGTAGGGATTGTGGCGCTGGCGGTGACGTATCTGTTCTTCCCGATGTCAGCGGAAGTGCTGGCGGGTAAAAAGGCCAACCGCAGGGCCAGGGAATCCGCCAAAGCCGAAGAACAGGAGAAAAGGGCGAGACCACGCGGCGTGGTGCAGTTGCCCGCCGCGACGCAGCACTTCACGACGAGAACCACGTGGCTGCAGTTCTGGTCTATGACGCGCATCCGCATGCAAAACATACTGCGCGAAGTGCCGTTCTGGGCGATCGCCCTGCTGATGGTGATCTTCTGCGCGATCAACGGGTATTTCGCGGGCGAAGTAAGCGGCGTGAAGGTCTGGCCGGTGTCGTATCTGATGCTTGGTGTGCTGAATGGAGGCGCCAGCCTGTTTTTGTACATCGTCACGGTGCTGTACGCCGGTGAATTGATCTGGAGGGAGCGGGATGTGCGCTTCGAGCAGATCCACGACGCGCTGCCCGAGAAAGACTGGACGGACTGGCTGAGCAAGTTCGCCGCCCTGGTCTTAGTGCTGGTGTTTCTGCTGACCATTGTCATGGTCGTGGGAATCGCGATGCAGATGGTAGCTGGATTCTACCGTTTCGAAATTCTCCAATACCTGACGGAACTTTACGTCATCTGGCTGGCGCAGATGGTCATGGTGGTACTTCTCGCCCTGTTCGTGCATACGATCGTGCGAAACAAATTCGTCGGGCACGCCGTGGTGATCGGATTCCTCCTCCTGATTCCGATCCTGTACCGCTACGGAATTGAAAATCGCCTGGAGATGTATGGCGAAGTAACACCCTATACCTACTCGGATATGAATGGGTATGGGCATTTTGCGAAGGCGCTGCTGTGGATCAGCGTGTATTGGCTTGCGATTGGCGGGGTGCTGGGTGTGCTCGCGATCTCCTTGGCGAGGCGCGGAACCGACGCGAGTTT
Organism: Candidatus Acidiferrales bacterium; assembly: GCA_963783955.1. Classification (GTDB taxonomy): domain Bacteria; phylum Acidobacteriota; class Terriglobia; order Acidiferrales; family UBA7541; genus Acidiferrum. The sequence continues at coordinate 265,437 of CAWAPN010000001.1, forward strand.
CAAGGTACGAATGAAGCTGATGCGCGAGCGTTTTCCGCGATTGACGGCGGCGGCGCTGCTTTCTGCCGTGGTAGCGTTGGCGGCCGGAGGCTGGTTCTACTACAACGCGCACGTCTTGAACGTGTACCGTACCACTTTCACGGAACGTCACCGCGTCGCGGAGTATGAAAAGCGCTACAAAAAGTACGAGAGGTTTCCGCAGCCGAAGATTACCGATGTGGTGGTCGCCGTAGATATTTTCCCGGACCGCCGGTCCTTCCAGGCGAGCGGGCATTACATGCTGCGGAACAAAACGGACCAGCCGATAGAAGAGATTCATTTGACGGAAGGCAAAGACTCGGTCGACGAGGTGAAGTTCGACCGCCCGTTCAAGAACAAATTGAGCGACAAGGTACATTTCTACGAGATCTATACGCTCGATCAGCCGCTACAACCCGGAGAAACAATGCGCATGGATTTCCGGGCATCCGCCAACACAAAGGGATTCAAGGACGGCGGAGAGCGCCCGGAACTGGCGTACAACGGCACGTTTTTCGACCGGGATTATTTCCCAACGCTCGGATACTCGCGCGGGCTCGAAATTGACCAGCCCGTCCGGCGCAGGGAAGAAAAGCTGGGCGAATATGAAGAAATGGCGCCGCGCGGCGACCCGTACTACTCGAACATTGATTTGTTTACCGCAGATTCCGATTGGGTGACATTCCGTTCGGTAGTCAGCACCTCTCCCGACCAAATAGCGATCGCCCCTGGCTATTTGAAAAAAGAATGGTCCGAAAACGGGCGTCGCTATTTCGAATACGATATGGGCGACCAGCGCATCGCGAATTTTTACTCGTTCCTGTCCGGGCGATTCGACGTAAAGCGCGATAAATGGCACAACGTGAATCTGGAGGTGTATTACACGCCGGGTCACGAATACAACCTCGACAAAATGATGGAATCCGCCAAGGCCGGCTTGGACTACTACGAGAAAAACTTCACGCCATTTCAGTTCACGCAGTACCGGGTGCTGGAATTTCCGCGTTACCGTTCGTTTGCGCAGTCGTTTCCGAATACCGTGCCGTTCTCCGAGCAGATCGGTTTCATCGAACGAGTGAAGGATAAGGACGACCTGGACCTTCTTTATTTCGTCAACGCACACGAGCTCGCCCACCAGTGGTGGGGCCACCAGCTCATCGGAAGCCAGACCCAGGGATCGAACATGATGTCGGAAACGCTGGCAGAATACTCGGCGCTGAAAGTAATGGAAAAGAAATACGGCGACGAAACCATCCGCAAATTCTTGCGCTACGAGCTGGACCGTTATTTACGCGGCCGCGCAGGAGAACTTCGCCACGAACCGCCGCTGGCGCTGGTCCAGAACGAACCGTATGTCTGGTACAACAAAGGCTCGTTGGTGATGTACGCGCTATCCGACTATATCGGCGAAGACAAGGTAAACGAAGCGTTGCGAGGCTATCTCGAAAAGAATCGCTACGCCACGGGTCCCTTTCCCGACACGCGCGGGTTCGTCGAGGCCATGCGCGACGCCACGCCGCCCGAGATGCAATACCTGGTCGACGACATGTTCGAATCCATCGTGTTATACGAAAACAAGGCGACCTCGGCGGTCGTCACACCGGAAGCGGGGAGATATAAAGTGACCTTGGCGGTCGAAACGTCAAAGCGCAAAGCCGACGGATCGGGGAACGAAAGCCCAATGCCGATCAACGACCTGATCGACGTAGGCGTCTTCAGCGGCAGCAAAGAACACCTGAAGAAGCTCTACATGGAGAAGCAGCGCTTCAGCACAGACAAGTCGACGGTAGAAATAGTGGTAAACGAGAAGCCGACCTATGCGGGAATCGATCCTTACAACAAACTCATCGACCGGAATCCCGAAGACAACCTAATCCCGGTAGAACAAAAGTAGTTTCGGTCTCCTCCTGGGGGCAGAGCCGTGCTGTGCCCCCAGGAGGCACAATCCCGGAATCCCGAACCCGCTATTGAGGCTGGCTCCAGGGATGGACACGCGGCACCCAGCGAGGAACGTTCGCGCAAAACCGGATGTAGTCCTCGCCAAACTTCCCCCGCAGCGTGGGTTCTTCGTAGAAATACACAAACAGATGCACGGCAAGAACGACCGCGCATGCCGATGCCATCACCACAGGATTGGCCCGCCCGAACACAATCCACAACCCAATCCAACCAACAAAGAATCCTAGGTACATCGGATTACGTACATAGCGATAAAAACCAACCACCACCAACCTTTGCGGTGGAGCTACCGGAGCGGGCGTCCCACGACCGGTGCGCCCGAAATCCCAGATGCAGCGGCAGGCAACGGCAAAGCCAAGCACGGAAGGAATCGCCGCCAGCCAGCGCCAGCCCTGGGCTCCGCGATGGTCCATCTGAAAGCCGAGCCACGGAGGAAACAACCAAAACCACAACGCAAAAAACGCGCATCCCACAAGCAGCGAAGAGATGGTAGTAAGCCAAGCAGGAGCCGGCGACGGTTTATGCGAACTAGCGACCGGAGCGGTAGGCATGGTGCCCTCCAGTTGCGAAGAGTATCGGAAGAAATGCCGGGGAAGTAAAGAGCACCCCCAGAATATTGTGGTCCGACGCAGATTTGCGCCAGGTGATAGAATCGGCGGCTGCTAATGGATGGGACACGTATCGGATGAGGAATGGAAGGATTGCCGGTGGAAGTTCGCCAACGAACCGGCTACGCGTGTGCCTGGCCGCGATTGCGATACTCGCGTCTGGCGGTGCGCTGTACTCCCAACAGAATGTGGGTCAACCGGAATCCGCTACCGTCCTCCATGGCCGCGTGTTGAACCAGGTCACCAAGGCCCCGATTGCCAGAGCCCTGGTAACCATGGCAGGAGGCCAATACGCGACCATGACCGACGACCACGGGCAATTTGAAATCACGGTCAAGGAAACGTCGCCCCAGGGCACGGGAGGCACGATCCAAGTAAGCACTCGCTCGATTGAGACGCGCAAGCCGGGCTTTCTTCCGTCCGGCCGCCTGCCCGCGACTCCGTCCGCGGCAGGATCCGCCACGAATGAACAACCCCCGCTGACCATCTATCTGGTGCCCGAGGCGTTGATTGCTGGCCACGTGGAGGTGCCCGGCACGGACGGCGAGGTGCGGATTGAATGCGAGTTGTACCGCCGGGGAATGACCGAAGGCCGTGAAGACTGGAACCCTGTGGAGCGTTTTTCGACGTGGTCGGACGGCGAATTCCGGTTCAGCAATCTCCGCGCGGGCACGTACAGATTAATCACCCACGAGGAAATGGATCGCGATTCGATGATAGCAGCACCAGGGATGCAACTGTTTGGCTATCCGCCGGTGTACTACCAGAACACCAGCGACTTTTCCGCGGCAACGCCGATTACCGTGCAGGCGGGCGAAACCGCGCGGGTGGACGTCACCGTAGCGCGCAAGGAGTATTATCCGGTGCGAATCCCGGTGGTAAACGCGCCGTCAGGGCGGCCAATCAGCGTGATGGTTTATCCGATGGGACACCGCAGTCCCGGCTGGTCCCTCGGCTACAACCCGATGGAAGGGACCATCGAAGGAATTCTGCCGAACGGGAATTATACCGTCGAGGCGGACGCGATCGGCGAGTCGACGGGTATCGCGAATTTCTCAGTAAGAGGAAAGCCCGCCCAAGGAGCACCATTGCAATTGGCCGCCAATTCCGACGTTGTCGTCAACCTTCACGAAGAATTCAGCTCCACGCAACCGTCCAGCTCTGCCTCGATCCTCTCCGGATCAGCAACCGAAAACCCGGATGTACGGTTGGCGCAGATCCAAGTAAGGCTGCTTCCGGCAGCGGAAATGGGGGAAGCACGCGCATTGGGGAACAATGTTTCCGAGCAGGTGCCGGAGTCACAAGGCCGCATCCTCAGGATTCGCCATGTGCGTCCAGGGTCTTACCTGGTGAGAGTCGTCACCGGGTCTGAGGCCTATGCGTCGGCGATCCAGACCGGCGGCGTCGATCTGATGAAGCAGCCACTGGTGGTTGGAATGGGCAGCGACGTTTCACCCATCGAAGTAACTTTGCGGGACGACGGCGGAGACATCTCCGGAACGATCGAGCCCGAAGTGGATAGAGAGGATTCTCCGCGCTATTACGTCTACCTGTTGCCGGAAAGCGACAGCGGCCAGATTCGGCAAACGGCTACACGGCATGGAAATGGCTTTGCTTTACCGTCCGTTCCTCCGGGGGATTACCTGCTGATCGGTTTCGACCATCCGCAAGTCAGTTTGCAATATGGAAGCGAAGAAGCCCTACGACCCCTCGAAGCCCAGGGAAAGCGGATTCACGTCGAGCCCGGTCAGAAGATCAGCGCGAACGTGAAGGTGGCCAACGGGAGCGAAGCCCAATGACCGCGAACACCCGCAGCATACAACGATCGGCCGGCTTGCTTACGCTTTGCCTGGCGCTGTCCTCAAACGCAGCAGGGGCGCAAAATGCCGGTCCCGCTCGGCCGGACCATCACAGCGACGAAGGCGGATATAAAATAGCGGGTACGGCCGTGAACGCGATGACCGGAGTCCCGCTCGGCAAAGTGAAAGTCTCGCTGGCGGACACGCAGAGCCGGGCAAGGGTCATCTCGACCGTAACCGGCGAGACCGGACATTTCGAATTCGCCGAATTGTCCCAGGGAAAGTTTTCGCTGCAGGGCTCGAGAACCGGCTTCCTCACATCGTCCTACGACCAGCACGAGCAATACTCCACCGCGATTGTGACCGGTCCGGACTTTGCCACCGACCAGCTCGTACTGCGCCTCACGCCGATGGCCATGATTTTGGGTCATGTCTCAGACGAATCGGGGGAGCCGGTGCGAAGCGCGCGTGTGCATCTGTTCATGGAGGATCACCGTCAGGGAATGAGCCATGTAACGAGCGCAGGCGGCGCCTCGACCGACGACCGCGGCTATTTTGACGTCGGCGTTCTCCAGCCGGGAATCTATTTCGTTTCGGTAGACGCGAGCCCTTGGTATGCAGTTCATCCAGCAACCGCCGAGGGCGGGAGCGGTTCCACACCGCGCGTCTCTCAGGCTCTCGATGTAGCCTACCCGACAACCTTCTACGGAGGAGCAACCGAATCGGAGAGCGCCGCGCCAATCGAATTAAAAGGCGGCGAGCATCGCGAGATCGATATCCGGCTGACACCGGTGCCAGCCCTCCATCTCCTGTGGCATGCCCCCGAGGGTTCACCGGGTAGTTTCCCAGTCCCGCTATTTCAAAAACAGGTTTTCGATTCCGTCGAACCAGTGCCGGTCGGACAACTGCAGATGGTCTCGCCCGGCGTCTTTGAAGTAACCGGTCTGCCGGCTGGCCGCTACGAGCTGAGCCTTCGTGGAGCAAACCGCGGCGAAACCGAACAGTTTAACGAGGTCGATCTGTCTCACGATGGGCAGGATTTGACCGCGACAGCGGGCGAAGCGCTGGGCAAATTAAAGATCACGATAAAGATGACAGGGGAAGAGCCACTGCCGAGGCAGTATGTCGTGGGGCTGCGGGATTCGCGGCAAAAAACAGTAGTATTGCAACCGGGCGGCCCGGACGGGGAAGCGGAACTGATCGCAGTGAAGCCGGGGAGATACGCCATAGTCATCGGCGCACAAGGCAAGCAGTACGCCGTAACCCGGACGATCACGACGTCCGGCGAGGTTTCTTCGAACCAGGTGAATGTTGCGTCCGGCGCGAATGTAGAGTTGACCGCGGAAGCAGCCGCCGGTGAAGCCGGCATCGAAGGCGTGGTAGAGAAAGACGGCAAGCCGGTGTCGGGTGTTATGGTAGCGCTGGTGCCAAAAGACCCGGAAGCCCACATAGAGTTCTTCCGACGTGACCAAAGCGATTTCGACGGAACGTTCTTCCTGCGCGGAGCGATTCCCGGCACCTATACGGTGGTGGCCGTCGAAGATGCCTGGGGTTTTGACTGGCTGAAAGCAGGCGTGCTGGCTCGTTACGCGCGACACGGCCAAACCATAACCGTGGGCGAAAAGATGCGGGGCACAATCCGCCTCCCGCAACCCTTGGAGGTCCAAGCGAAGTGACAATGACCTTGCTAACCGATCGAATGGAGGAAACATGGTAGAAGAGAACCTAGTCCTAGTGCGCAGATGGTTCGAAGAGGTCTGGAACCAGAAACGCAAAGAAACCATCCGCGAATTGGTCTCGCCCGACTGCGTTGGCCACGGCACCAGCGAATCCGGCGGTGACCTGCACGGTCCTGACGGTTGGCTCGAACTCCACGCCCGCCTGGTCGACGCCTTCCCGGACCTCCACATGGAATTGCAAGACCTGGTCGCGGTAGACGACAAGGTCGCCGTCCGCTGGAGCGCCACAATGCATCACCGTGGACCCGGCCTGGGCATCCCGCCGACCAACGCGCAGCTCAAATTCTGCGGTATGGGCTTCGCCCGGATTTCCGGGGGCAAAGTGGTGGAAACCTGGGACGTGTGGGACCGCATGGCCATGTTCCAGCAGATCGAAGCCGCCGCCAAAGCGAGAGCCGCAGAAGCCTGAACCACGCGGGACCTGCCGTTGCAGTTGTGGCGCGCCCCTGGCGCTGTTGTTGTGTTTGGCGCAGGCGGGATGGTCGAAAGGTTTTTGTTGGTTGCAGGTCTCGAGTGGCGCTTTTTGGGCTTGTCCTTGCCAAGGGCCGTGCGTTTCCTGCCTAGTACGGCGGTTAGCCGAAAAATGGTACTGCCCAGCTATTTGGCCCGCAGTCGAGCGCCGTTAGGATGGACCCATGTAGGACCGGCTTGTGTGAAGTCCGGCCAGAGTCCGGGCAATCGAGGCAACGACGGAGGAACGTAAGAATGTCCCTATTACATTTTCGACGCGTAGAGCGCCGCCGGACGGCTCGCGCCACCATGTGCATGAATCTCATCGTGTACGGCGAAAACGCAGCGGGTGCGAAATTCCGCTACTTTACGAAATCGATCAGCGTGAGCGCCAACGGCGGAGTCGTTGTTCTCGAAGCCGCCCTGAGCATCGGCCATGAGTTTCACCTCATCAACGAGCACAACAACAAAAAGGCCAAAGGCAAAATCGTAGGCATCCGCAGCACCCGCGAAGGCCAGTTCCATGGCTCGTTCGAATTCACCGAATGCGCCGAGAGATTCTGGAGCATGACCTTCCCTCAGGCCGGCGCCAAACCCCTCCGCCGCTCCGCCGCAAAGGCCGTGCAGGTCTAAAATTCAATCGCTGTTGCGAATGCCCTTGTACCGGGATTAGTCTCGGGGCATGCGAAAAACACTTGTAGCGTGTATCGTGATGCTGCTCGTGTGGCTGGGTGTGCGGAGTCTCCATGCGCAAAGGGCCGCCGAGTGGAAAGCACAATGGATCACCGCCCGGGAAGCCCCTGCCCGCGGCGAAGTCGTGCTGCATTTCCGGAAGGTGATCGATCTGCCGGCAGCACCGCCACAGTTTGTCATTAATGTCAGCGCTGACAATCAATTCCTGCTGTACGCAAATGGAAAGCGTGTAAGCACGGGACCCGGCCACAGCGATTTATCCCACTGGCGCTACGAAACTTTCGACATCGCTCCGTTCCTCTATCCCGGCAAAAATGTGCTCGCCGCAACGGTGTGGAACTTCGCAACGCACGCGGCCATAGCCCAGATGAGCGAGCGCACCGGTTTCCTGGTACATGGCGCGGGAGATGCGGAACGCATCGCCGATACCGACGCGACTTGGGAGGTCGAAGTAGAGAAGGGAATTGCGCCGCTGCAGCCGGAATTGCCGGGATTTTATTTCGCCTCCGGACCAGGAGAGAGATGGGACGCCGGCAAGATGGATTGGAACTGGGACCAAGAGAGGCAGAACCAGCCGGGCTGGACCAAAGCCATGACGCTCGGTCGCGGCGCGCCGCGATGGGACCGCGATGCGCCGAATAATTGGCAACTGGTGGCCGATCCGTTGCCGACCATGGAGATGAAGGAAGTGCCCACCGGAACAGTCGTACGCAGCACGGGAACAGAAGCGCCGAAGGACGGGGCCACGGAGGGCTTTGTTGTAGCGGCGAACACAAAAGCGAGCGTGTTGCTCGATCACGGCGAATTGCTGACAGGATATCCGCAACTCCGCGTCGAAGGCGGCGCGGGAAGCCGAATTCGACTCACGTATGCGGAAGCTCTCTATGACACAAAAGGGCAAAAAGGCAACCGGAACGAGATTCAGGGAAAACATATTCTGGGTCTGGCGGACGAGTTTCTACCGGGCGGGGGCGCGGTGGAGTTTCAGCCTTTGGCTTGGAGGACATGGAGGTTTTTGCAGGTGGATGTGGAGACGGGGGCCGATCGGCTTCGCATTCAGGGAATTCGGACGTGGTTCAGTGCCTATCCGTTTGAGGAGAAGGGATACTTTCGGTCAGACGACGAATCGCTCAAAAAGATCTGGGAGATTGGGTGGCGAACGGCGCGGCTCGATGCGCACGACACCTACATGGACACCCCGTATTGGGAGCGACTCCAGTACGTCGGCGACACGCGCGTCCAGGCCATGATTTCTTACGCCGTAGCAGGCGACGATCGTCTCGCCCGGCAAGCCATCGACGCGTTTAACAATTCGCGCATTCCGGACGGCTTGACGCAGAGCCGTTATCCCTCCTCGCTGGTGCAGATGATTCCAACGTTTTCGCTGATGTGGGTGGGAATGGTGCACGATTTCTGGCGATATCGCGGCGATCGGGAATTTGTGCGCGCACAGCTACCGGGCACGCGGACCGTTCTGGACTGGTTTATGGCGCGGCAAAGAGACGATGGATTGCTCGGAAACATTCCCTGGTGGCCGTTTGTCGATTGGGGCAGGGATTTTGTGGACGGCGTGCCGGAGCAAGGGGAGGATGGCGGCTCGTCGGTGATTACGTTGCAGTTTGTGGAGGCGCTTCGATACGGGGCGGAGCTCGAAGAGGCGTATGGAGACAAACACGTGGCGGACATTTACCGCAGGGCGGCGGAGCGCGCAGTTTCGGCGATACGCAAATCCTGCTGGAACGAGAAATACGGACTGCTGGCAGACACGCCGGCGCAAGACCATTTCAGCCAGCACGCAAATATTCTGGGCGTGTGGCTGGACGTCGTTCCGCACGAGAAGCAGCAGGAAATTTTGCACAAGATTTTGTCGGCGAGCGATGCGGGATTCCGGGTGAGCGGAGTGACGCCAAAAATGACTCTGGCTACGTATTATTTTCGCTTTTATCTTGCCCGAGCGCTCGAACACGCTGGAATGGGCGACCACTATCTGGAACTACTCGGCCCCTGGCAAGAGATGGTCAAACTGGGATTGACTACCTGGGCGGAATCGCCGGAACCAACGCGCTCCGATTCCCACGCCTGGAGCGCGCATCCGAACTTCGATTTGCTGACGATTGTCGCGGGAATCCACCCGCAACGCCCGGGATTCGAAACCGTGCGCATCGAACCACATCTCGGAGGGCTCCATGATCTCGAAGCAGCCATGCCAACGACAAAAGGAATGGTGGAAGTGAGCTACGCGCGAAGCGGAGAGGCACTAACCGCCGATGTAAAGTTGCCACAGGGCGTAACGGGAGAATTCTACTGGCAAGGGAAGACGGTGGGCCTTCACGAGGGCCAACAGAAGCTCGATCTGAAGAAGTAATGCTGGGTTAGCATCGAACGGCACGGGTCCGAAGACCCGCCACTACGTCGGGCACGCTGCTGAGGCGCGCTTAGGTCGGCATTTTAAAGAAGAAATACAGCGCCAGAAAAAAGAAAATCAGGTCGGGAGACCACGCGGCCAAAAATGGCGGAAGCTGTCCGATGCCACCCATGGCTTCGGTGAGCGCAGAGAGCGCCCAATAGGTGATGCCGATGCCGACACCGAGCGCAATCCCGCCGACGGCGCCGCGGCTGCCAACGAAAAGCGCGAACGGCACGGCCAGCATCATGCTGATCGGCGCAATCAACGGATAAGCCAGTTTCTTGTGCAGTTGCACGGTAAGCGAAGCCACATCGAATCCCGCGAACTGCAAGCCCGCGATGTAGTGCCGGAGCTCGCGCCAGCTCATCTGGAAAGCTTGTATGACTTCTCGATGGAAATAGGAAGGCGGTTCTGTCATTTCCGGCAGCGAAATGACCTTAAACGGAGCGTAGCGCGTGACCGTGCCGCCGGAGAAATCGCGAACCCATCCTGATTCAAGCACCCAGGCATTTTCGTTATCGAGCCATTGCGCGCGGTTAGCGAAAACGCGCCGTCGCATCTGAAACGTGGCGGGATCGAGTTCAATGATGGTGAGTCCGCCAAACATTTTTTCCTTGGAGTCGAAGAGGTCGTAGTTATAAACCTTCGAATTTTCGCCAAAAATCCATCGTTCCGGGCGCGTATGCGTCTGCGCCGGGCGCCCCTTGATGGTAGCGCGCAGTTCGTCCTGCCGTTGGTTCGCGTACGGGAGATAGGTATCATCGAGAACCAGCAGCGCCGCCGCAATCAAAAGTCCGGAGATAAGCAAGGGAACCGCAAGCCGGTACAAAGAGATGCCGCTGGCTTTGAACGCGATGATCTCATTGTTCTTACTGAGAACTCCGAGGGTGACCAGAACCGATACCAGCGCCCCGAGCGGAGTGAACTGATAAACAGAATACGGAATCAGGAAATAAAAATAGCGAACGACGATCATGAAGGCGACATTGTGGCGGCGAATGTCTTCTGCAAGCTCGAAAAACGTGAAGATTTCGAAGAGAAACAGAAACGCGATCATGATCACCAGGAAATTGGATACGAAGCGCCGAAGCACGTAGAGATCAACGATCGATGGCAAGCTGGAATACGAGGGGTGAGGACTGTCGCCGTTTTCGGCGCGACCGGAATCGTGACGAGCCTTGGCGCGCAAGCTGCGCCGCCGAAGGAGCCGCCAAAAAGCGCTGAAGCGAACGAGGAACGCAGGCGTGCGCGTTTCGTCCCGGTAGCGGTCCATACGCGGAAACAGGGCAAGGGCAATCAGGGTAATGACAAAATTGGCCGCCCAGATACCCACCGGCACGGGAACAACGCCCTGGCGCGAAAACCCCGCGCCGGTAACCAGAATCAGGTAATAACCGGCGATAATGATGATGGCCAGCAGCGTCCCCGCGGCGCGGCCTCCGCGGCGGGGTTGCGCCCCGAGAGGCACGGCAATAAATGCGAAAACAAAACACGCTACCGGAAAAGCAAGTCGCTGATTCAATTCAACGCGCGCATCGCGCCAGCTGGGCCCGTGCTCGCGCCAAAGTTCAGGGAGCGACCGCTCCGGGAAACTGATCGACCGCTCTTTTGGCGGAAGCATGGTGCTGAATTCCATCGGCCAATCGGACCGGCCGAACGAAGTTATGGAGTAATGATCGGGTGTGTTTCGTGAAAATTCGTGCGTAGTGCCGTCGTTGAGATGCAGCTCTAACTTGCCGAGACTCGGCTCGGCAATTACAATCGCATTTTCCGCAAGCGTGAGGTCGGAGTTGCTGTCCGCGCCGACTTCGGCGAGGAACACGCCGTTCCAGTGCGTGCCGCTGACGGCCACATCGTTGACGTAAAGGACCAGGTGAGGAAAGCGTTCATCGAAAACCCGTGGCTGCAGGGCGAAAGAGACTTGCGAAGTGATGAGCGTGCTTTCAATGTCTCTGCCGGTGCGCAGGGACAAAGGTGCAAGCCATGCGGTCATAAGCAACGTGAGCCCTGCCCCAAGCACCGCGAGGACCGCTACGGGAATCAGAATTCGTTTGCGGCTCACGCCCACCGCGGTGATGGCGATGATCTCGCTATCCATCGACATGCGCCCCAGGCCCAGTAAAACGCCGATGAGCACCGCCATTGGTATCGTGAAGACGAGGACGCTCGGAACCACCGAGAGGAAAAGCGTGACGACCTGCGACATTGAGCCGGAATGGCGCACAAAAATCTGCATCAGCTTGACGAGTTGCGGGATAAATAAAACGAAAGTGAAAATCAAAAGGCCTAGGAAGGCATGGCGAATAACTTCGCGGGCTATGTAGCGGTCTAAAAGACGCATGGGCGAAAGGGTGAGTGTAACATGGAGGGAGGCCGGTGCAGGGGAAGCAGGTAACGAAGTCCTTTGGGGGGCCCAGCCGAAAACGCCTTGTCATTCTGAGTACGCGCCTTTTCCCTGCCTGTTCTGCCCGCCGCCGGCAAGGGCAGACAGGTGAGGTCGAACAGTCTCACTTGTTAGGTCTTGTCGAGCGTCGCGGCCTGTAAGGCCGGAATCTATAAATTGGAGAAGAGAACGGAATGAATCGAATCCATCTGGTGGTGCTGTGGCACATGCACCAGCCGCAGTATCGAGACCCGGAAACGGGCTGTTACGTGCTCCCGTGGACGCGCCTGCATGCGACGAAAGATTATTGGGGCATGGTGAAGCTCTTCGAGGAGTTCCCAAGGTTTCATGCGACCTTCAACATGGTGCCGTCGCTCTGCTTGCAGCTCGAGGAATACGCCGGCGGCAACTTCAAAGAGCCGTGGTTCCACCTGGCCTTTCAACCGACGGAAAAATTTACAAAGGAAGGGAAGTCGGAAATCCTGGACCGCGCCTTTCAGGTGAATCATGAACGCCTGATGGCCCGGTGGCCGCGGTTCGTGGAGTTGTTTGAATGGTCCCGGGTAGCGGGCGGCGCTCAGGCCCTGGTGACCTTTACACCGCGCGATTGGCGCGATTTGCAGGTGCTCTCGCAGTTGGCTTGGATGGACGAAGAATGGCTGGCAAAAGATCCGATAATCTGCCGGCTTGCGAACCGCGGAAAAGATTTTACCGAAAAGGACAAAGCGGATCTAAAGGCCAAACAGATTGAACTGGTCGGCTTGGTACTCCCGGCATACCGCGAAGCGGCGGGGCGGGGACAGATCGAGATCAGCACAACACCGTTTTATCACCCGATCCTGCCGCTCCTGTGCGACTCCGATATTGCGCGCGTGGCGAATCCCGCGACGCCTTTGCCGAGGCGTGCCTTTCGCCGGCCCGAAGATGCGCGGGAACAACTGCGCCGGGCGAAGGAATATCACGAGCGCGTCTTCGGCACAAAGCCCACCGGATTGTGGCCCTCGGAAGGATCGGTGTCCGATCAAACCTTGGGCTTAGCGGCAGAAGAGGGCTTCCAGTGGTTCGGCACCGACGAAGGTGTTCTCGGCCGGACCCTGAACCTAGCATTCTTCCGGGACTCCTCCGGAATCGCGGCAAACGCGGACCGCCTGTACCAGCCGTGGCGCTTGCAGAGCACCGGAATTACCGGATTGTTCCGCGACCACCACCTGTCCGACCTCGTCGGCTTCGTCTACAGCCGCATGGACAGCAATGCCGCCGCTGCCGATTTGCATGGAAGATTGCGGCACCTCGGCGAATCGGTGAGAACGGACAAGCCGTTAACCGTGTGCCTCTTTCTCGACGGTGAAAATGCCTGGGAATACTATCCCGGCAACGGCAGGCAATTCCTGCGCGAGTTCTACCGGCGCATCAGCGACGATCAGGATTTTCGAGCGTTGACCGCCACTGAAGCGATTGCCGCAGCCGGCGATGTGCCCGCAACCAGCGGAATTTTCCCGGCCTCCTGGATCAACGCGAATTTCGACGTGTGGATCGGCAGTGACGAGGACGTGGCCGCCTGGGAATTGCTATGGGACGCGCGGGAAGCCTACGCCAGGGCGGCCGACGCCCGAGAGAAGGGGCGGACCGACGTGCCATCACCCGAAGGACTGAAAAAAGCGCAGGAATCCTTGCTCGCCGCCGAAGGCAGCGACTGGTGTTGGTGGTACGGCCCCGAACACAGCACCACAAACGACGCCGAGTTCGACGCCCTCTACCGCAAGCACCTCACGGGAGTGTATCTGGCGCTCGGTCAGGTCGCTCCGGAAGAACTCGCAAAGCCCATCAAGAAAAAACCGGAGCGCGCCTACCAGTTGCCTCCGAGCGCGAACCTGAAGGTAAAGGTGGACGGCCTCGATTCCAGCTATTTCGAATGGCTCGGCGCGGGCGTGTATTCCCCTTTGCAGCGCGGTGGCTCCATGCACGGACGCGTCTTCTATCTCAAGGAATTGCGCTACGGCTTCGAGGAGCATCGCTTCGTGGTTCGCGTCGAATGCTTCCCCGATTCCCTCGCCGAACTGGCGGAACCCGAGTTCCGCATCATCCTTGGCGCGGCCGAGGAACTGACCGTAGTCGTCAATCTCGAACGCGGCCGGATCAAGGAATTCGCGGTGGAAATGAACCGCGTCTGCCTACTGAATCCCGATAGCATCGCCGCCGCGGCGTTCCAGCGTACCTTGGAAGTTGCCATCCTCAAGGACGCCTTCGAGCTAAAAGGGAGCAGCAAATTAACGTTGAGTGTCGCCCTGTGGCACGGCGGTCTCCCCATCGACGTGATGCCCTCGGAAGGCACCGTGGACATACAACTTGGCGAAGAAAACGCCGCCTGGAACCCACAGTAAGCACTTCACCTGAAGCCCGAGCACTTCGAGACCTGAGGTTTTTCGCCAGGGCCGTCGGTGCTGTTGCTCCCGCAGTCCCCAACGAGAGAAATCTTGGCCCCGAGTCTTCCCGCACGGAGAGCGCGGGAAGACTCGGGCACCGGGGTGGATGCCGAAGCGGCGTTTAGTGTTGTGCGTTCAGCAAAGAGAAACCATCCGGCGAGGGGATGGCGGGCTGCAAGAGCCTTCGAGGTGCCGGCACGGGAGACGCGGAGGCGGTAACGAGGGAGTTCGCCTCGTCCAGCTGTTTGCGGGTCATAATCCGTCCGAGCACCTTGCGGTTCTCGGAGCCGTTCGAATCGCCGGCGGCAATGCCCCGTGAATACCATGCGTAGGCGGCGATGTAGTCGAGCGGCACACCCTTCCCTTGCTCGTAGAGAAACCCGAGGTTGGTTTCCGCGCTGGGCAGTCCTTTTGCCGCGGCAAGACGCACCAGCCGCGCGGCCTCGGAATAGTCGCGCTGCACGCCGATGCCTTTGAAATAAAAATACGCCAGGCAGTTTTGCGCCTCCGGTAAATGAGCATCGGAAGCTAGGCGGAGCCAACGGATGGCTTCGTCGTAGTTCCGCGGAATGTCGCGGCCGGCATAGTAAAGCGACGCCAGGTTAAGCTGGCCGACGGGATCACCGTGTTCGGCGGAAGCGATATACAATTCGATCGCTTTACCCTCATTCTTGGCAACGCCTTGGCCGCGCTGATAGAGCGTCGCCAGATTATTTTCCGCCGGCGCGAAGTGCTCCCGCGCCGCAATTTGATAATTCTCGAAGGCCAGGCCGTAATCCTGCGAAACAAACTGGCCGTGCTCGTACAGATAACCGAGATAAAGGGCGGCATTCGAATTGTTTTGGCTCACGGAGGCGCGAAGCCATTTGAGAGCGGACTGAATGTCTTCCGGAGACGGTTGGTTACCGAGGATCGATTTTGCGAGAAGGTACTGCGCGGCGGCATCGCCGCTCTCCGCCCGCGACTGCAGCCCGGAAGCGGTTGCGGCCGGAGTTTGTGGAGAATGCGGCGCGGCGACGGCCGGCGGAATCGCCGAGGCCGTCAGGAAGAGAATAGAAAACAGAAGAAAGAACGAGAACGAGTGACGTTGCCGAGAGTTCATGAAAATCCCCCTTGACTAGAGATAGATCGCACTACAAACCGCGAATTCGCTGGCCGCATTCGTGGCTGCGAGATCGCGGGCACCCGAGGCACACCACAGCGAACGCGCGCGTGAATCAGGCTCGCGGTGCCGTGAAATGGAACAGGCACACAAAGTCCCGGCACGCGGAACGCGTGATAAGCCACTTTTTCCACTCGGCTGGTTTGTTACATGTATAACGAAGCGGCGAGGCGAAAAGTTTGGTCACAGGAGAACAAATCTTTGTGAAAGTGCGAAAAACAGGCCAGTTAGAGCGGTCTCCTGTGGCATTCACACAGGTTACATGTGGCCATTCCACAGGAAACGAAGGGGTTAGCTGCGGCTCCCGGAGAAGCCCGAGGGGACAAACCTACGGGTCGCTTCCTTCGTCAGGAAAAGCGGAAGACTCGCACTGCCAGGCGGTCATGGACGCCACCGTTCTCGCCTCGGGAAAAACGCGTCACTGGTATTTCCCGAGTTGCATCGAACGGGTATTCAAACGAACATGGAACGAACGGGAGCGAAGATGCCTAAGAACCTAGTCGTACAGATGCCCAAGGCCGGCGGAGAATGGGAATTGGTCGAACGGGAGATTCCGCAACCGGGCGCAGGCGAGATTCGTATTAAGGTCCAGGCCTGCGGCATTTGTCACAGCGACATGGTCGTGAAAACCGGCGGAATTCCCGGCCAGGCTTACCCGCGCGTCCCGGGCCACGAACTGGTGGGACTGGTGGACGAAGTTGGCGCGGGCGTGATGGAGTGGAAAACAGGCGAGCGTGTAGGAGTCGGTTGGCACGGCGGACATTGTTTTGTCTGCGACCCCTGCCGCCGCGGCGACTTCATCTTGTGCCAAAAGCAAGCCATCACGGGCGTCACGCGCGATGGGGGCTATGGGCAATACATGTTGGCGCGTCACGAAGCGGTCGCCCGCGTTCCCGAGGGTTTGGACGCGGCCGAAGCGGGGCCGCTTATGTGCGCGGGAATCACAACCTTCAATTCCTTGCGCAACATCGGGGCAAGGCCGGGAGATCTGGTGGGGGTGCTCGGAATCGGCGGCCTTGGCCACTTAGGCATCCAATTCGCGGCGAAGTTTGGTTTTCGCGTGGTAGCCATCGGGCGCGGTCCGGAGAACGGAGAGCTGGCGAAAAAGCTCGGCGCCTTCACTTATATCGACACAAAAACATCGAATGCCGTCGATGAGCTCCGGAAATTGGGCGGCGCGCGAGTCATCCTCGCGACCGCGCCGAGTGCCAAGGCTATGACCGATGTGCTCGATGGCGTGGCCCCGGGAGGGAAGTTGCTCGTGGTGGGAGCGCCCCTCGAGCCTCTGGAAGTCTCGATCATGCACCTGCTTCTGACCCGTCGGGGCATTCAGGGCTGGCCCTCGGGAACAGCGCGCGACTCGCAAGACACCCTGGAATTCTCAAAATTCGCCGGGGTGCGCCCGATGATTGAAAAGTATCCCTTGGAAAAGGTAAAAGAGGGCTTCGCAAGAATGGAAAGCGGCAAAGCCGAATTCCGCGTCGTCCTGACCATGTAGTTCCTGTCATCCTTTCGGGCATTGCAGGATACTCACCCGCTCTCAAGGCGCGGGCTTTGTCGCGCGGACAAAGACACGGTCTTAAGACTCACCACAGCGAAGCTGCCGCAGGCTTTCCTTGGCCGGAATTGTTTTTTAATTCGCTGCATTCGACATATCATTTAATGCGCCAGTGGTCTCGATGGGAAGTCAAGAATCCGAACAGCATAGGAGAAGGTATGAAAGAGGCACGGCTATTTCTGGGTCTTCTACTGACGATGGCGGTCGCATGTCCGCCGGGACAAAGCGGCGACACGGGAAGTCTCGAAACACGCCGCAAAGAGATGAACCAGTTGCTCGCCGACGAGTGGGAATACGAAATGCGCGAGTCTCCGGAGTTTGCCACGGTGGTGGGCGACTACCGCTACAACGACCGGTGGAGCGATGCCTCGCTCGAACACGTCGTGGCAGAAAGGGCGGCGCTGCAAACTTGGCTGACCAGATTCCAAGCGCTGGATACCACCGGTTTTCCCGAACAGGAAACGCTAAGCCAGTTCGTGATGGTGCGCAATTTGAAAGAGCGCATCGAAGCCATCGACTTAAAGGTCTACTTGATGCCCGTCGACCAGTTCAACGGCATTCATATTCAGCTCGCGACCTTCGTCAATTTCATGCCCTTCACCTCGACCAAGCAGTACGAAGACTACCTTTCCCGCCTGCAGAAGATCCCAGCGCTCTTCGACCAAGTAATAGGCCTTCTTCAAGAGGGCGAAAAAGATAAGCTCATGCCGCCTGCCTTCCTGCTGGCGAAGACTGTGACGCAATGCGACGCCATCGCCGCCGCGGAGGGAGAGGCCAACCCCTTTGGCCAGCCGGTGGCGCATTTCGCGGATTCTGTTCCCGCCGCGGATCAAAAGCGATTGCACGACCAGATCCTCGCTTCCGTTCAAAACGACGTTCGGCCCGCGTACCGCAAATTGCAGAAATTTCTTGCCACGGAGTATGCACCGAAGGGCCGAAAGGACGAAGGCGCTTGGGCCCTTCCGAACGGCGATGCCCTGTACCGCTTCTATATAAGGCAGCAGACCACCACCACCCTGGACCCGGAAACGATTCACCAACTGGGGTTGAAAGAAGTCGCGCGGGTGCAGGCGGAACAACTGGCCATCGCGAAGAGACTCGGCTTTGCGGACCTCAAGTCCTTCCAGGCTTCTTTGAAGACGAATCCGAAACTGGTGCCAACCTCTCGCGAAGAGATTCTGGAAATCTATCGCAAATACATCGGCCAAATGGAGCCGGAGCTTCCGAAGTACTTCACCCTGTTGCCGAAGACCAAGCTCGAGGTAAAGGCCGTCGAAGAGTATCGAGAGAAAGACGCCGCCGCCGCGCAATACTACCCCGGTACCCCGGACGGTTCACGCAAGGGCGCCGTCATGGTGAACACCGGAGATTACCAGCACCGCACAACGCCAGAGATGGAATCCACCGCGTATCACGAAGGCGTACCGGGCCACCACATGCAAATCTCCATTGCGCAAACGCTTCCGGAGCTTCCGAAATTCCGCCAGGAAGGCGGTTTCAACGCCTACGACGAAGGATGGGCGTTATACGCTGAGCGCCTGGGAAAAGAGATGGGCTTCTACCAGGATCCTTATTCAGATTACGGCCGGCTTTCCGGCGAAATGTTACGTGCGGTGCGGTTGGTGCTCGACACCGGCGTTCATTACAAGCATTGGACCCGCCAGCAGATGGTCGACTACTTCCATAACTACACGTCCGAAGACGAACCGGACGTGCAAGCCGAAACCGACCGCTACATCGCCTTTCCCGGTCAAGCTCTGGGCTACAAGCTCGGCCAGCTCGAAATCCTGCGCCTGCGCCAAGAAGCCCAGGACGAACTCGGCAAGCAATACGACGTTCGCGCCTTCCACGACGAAATCCTTAGTGGAGGCTCTTTGCCGCTGGACCTGATGGAGAAGCGAGTGCAAGCCTGGATCACGCAGCAGAAAGCCAGAGCAGGGAAGAGCGGAAAGTGACCAAAGATGGCGGCGCTACCGGCGGAACGCCTATGCGCATTTATTTGCGACGTGTCCGGGAAGGACTGGATTTCTTGCCAGCACCGGCTTTTCCGGCAGGCTTGGCATTCTTCTCGACCCGCAGTTTCCACGCCGCGTGCAACGCGCCTGTGAGCACATCCTCATCGGCAGCCGCCAGCCGCATATGCGTCATCCCCATGCGTCCCCAACCGCCGTGAATCGGAAGAAACACGTCAGGGAGTTCCGTAACGAAGGCTTGTTGCTGTTCTACCGTAAGCATGAGATTGCCGTAACCCTGCTTGGCGGAAGCCAGTGTCGCGAAGATTCTACCGCCAACGCGAAAATCAGCCGCGCCCATGTGCGAAGATTCCTCCGCGCCCTCGAAGCTAAGAGCAATCCGCCGAAAGTCTCGAATGTCCATAACCTGTTTGGTACAAAAGAACGGAAGCGCCTGAGGAGTGGCGAGTCTTTCGCTCGCCCTGACGGAGGAAGAGACCCGCGCTGTCGTTCCGACCGATACCCTAGAAGGGAATATCCTCGTCGTTGATCTCCGGCGCGCCTCCTCCAGAATAGGCATCGTCCGCAGGTCCCGAAGAATGTTCCATGTCCTCCGACCGTCCGCCACCTGCGCCGGCTCCTGCGCCGGCTCCTGCTCCGGCGGCCATGCTGTCGCCGCGTCCGCCGAGCATTCGGAAATTGTTGGCCACAATCTCAAAGCTGGTTCGCTTCTGTCCTTCTTTATCCTGCCACTCGCGCGATTGAATCCGTCCCTCGATAAAGACCAGCGAGCCCTTTTTCAAATACTGCTGCGCGATTTCGGCCTGCTTTCCCCAAACCACAATCTTGTGCCATTCCGTCCGCTTCTGGCGCTCCCCGTTGCGATCTTTATACGATTCATCGGTAGCCACGGAGAAATTCGCGACGGCCTGCCCTCCGGACGTGTAACGCGTTTCCGGATCCCGTCCAAGCCGACCCACGAGAATAACCTTATTGACTGACATGTAAATTCCTCCCCAAGTGAACGAAGATAACACGGCGGGGAGAAAAAATGAAGGAAGAGGGCACTGCGCGCACTGCGCTTTCGAGGAACCAAAGGCCGAAGCTTCAGACTCCGGAGCTATTTCCCCAAAAACCGGCCAGCCGACAAGGTCGACGGATTCAGCTGCCGGGCGTTAACCTGCCCTTGGCGGGACGGATCAAGCCGCTCGAATTCGGCCTCCATGAACTTCATATACTCCTGCTTGGAGATCATCCCGTTGCTGTCGGTTTCCATGACGAGCAAAAGCTGCCTGACGTGCTCTTCGCCCAAAGCAAGCCGGTCCTGCGGCCGCGGGACAGAGGCTTTCTGCGCGGCAGCGGTTCGAAGGAAGCTGGCCGCCGCAACTAGAACGGCAAAAATCACAATGAGCCGGACGCGATTCGATGGACCGAACACGGTGGACTCCTTTCGGACGGAGAGGATGTGCCGAATGTACACCCGACGGAATGAGCGCTGTCACGCAAAGAATAAATCCGAACCATCGGGATTTTGCTCAGAGGCCCCCGGTTGAAACAGGAAAAGCCAACGTGCGACGAGCGAACTGGGTTAGGATTTCCTACGCAATCCGTGGCGGTCGGGGAAGGAAACCGTTGTTGCGATTGGCATGGGACCTTGTAATCGGCCCAGTCCTGGCGTTGCTACCGGCTCGCTCGAGGCGCCGCCTATCCGATCAAGTCGATGTGGACTGGCAGCGAGCAGGCACTCTAAGCGGAGTTTATGAGTTCATCGGCGCCGTGGTGGCGCTCGGTTATTGGTACATGGCGGAAGTGCCGCGGCGCATCGGGCAAATTGTCGACGCAACCGCGGACGGCAGGGTCCCCGTCGGTATCAGCGAACATCAAATCCACGGCGCGTCGCTGACATTGTTCTACCTGAATCCGCTGACCTGGCTCCTGTTTTATTTCTTTTTCGAAGGCGCGGTGCGGCTTTGCGGTGCCGCCCTCACGGAAAATGTTCTGGGAACCTTACCCCTTTACCTGGTCGAGCGGCTGACGTTCTGGGTGAGGCACCCGAAGGAAGCGCACGTCGGCAAAACGGTAAGCGAGACCGCCAAATCCATTGCCGACAGTGTGCGAGAACGCGCGATGGTAGCCGCACGGAAAGAGGTCCCGGATGAATTGCGCTATTCGAAAAGCGCGCAAGAAGAGTGGCTCGAAATTCGCGCAAGCCGAAGGAAGCAGGACTGGATCGAGCCGAAAACGGTGCGCGTAGCAGACCAGTATTACCGTCTGGAAGAGAGTTGGGTGGGAAAACCTCCGCGGCCATTCCGCTACCGTCTCCGGCGCTTACCGGCGGGCGTTCCAGGCAGAGCGGTGCTTCTCTACACTCCGTAGCATTCTTCAATCACGGCATCTTGAGCCTGGTTTTTCTGTACCTACTCGAAACCCATCAACGTCATAAAATCAGCAACGGTTACTGGATGATTTGGGGGGTACCATGCGATTCGCCCCGAAGTTCCTGTCCTGCCTGGCAGTTCTGTTAGCAAGTCTTACCATCATTCCCGCACAGCTGAGAGCGCAAACCAGCGGTCAGCCACAAATGGTCTGGGTGACGTATGCGCAAGGCGACGTGAAATTCTCTCCTGGCAACGAAGGTGCGGCCAAGCTCGGGAAAGACTGGCTCGACGCGAACCGCGGCCAAGTGATGGAGAACGGCTACACCCTGGTCACGGAAAACGGGAGAGCCGAAGTTGAGTTCGAAGATGGCTCAACGGTGTACCTCGCCGATCACTCGGCGCTGGTATTCGACTGGCTGTGGACCGAAGGAAAAGGTGTCTACACGGAACTGAACCTGCTAACCGGGAAGGCCACCATCAGGCACGAAACGGCGGGCGATTACGCCTCGCTAAATCGGCTATTCGTTCAAACTCCCACTTTCCGGCTGCGCTTCGAGAGGAAGCAAACAACCACCGTGGAGAGCGTCGTCGATGGAGGCGTGTTCGAAGCCGTCGAGGGCACACAGATGATCGAACAAAGCAGCGCATTGGGCGTGTTACGCCAGGGCGAAGCGATCGCCTACGTGAAAGGGCAACCACCGGTCCTATTGCCCCCGCGGCAGAAAACTCCCGAGGAGCAAGAGTGGGATCAATGGGTGGCCAGTCGCTTGGCAACGCGCCAGGCGAGCATCGATCAAGGATTGCGGGAAAGTGGACTGAAAGAGCCGGTTCCCGGTTTGGCAGGCATGGTCGAAGAAGGCCACTTCTATGATTGCCAGAGCAATCGAAAATGCTGGGAGGCAAACACGTCGCCAGCACCACCGGTCGCGTACTTGCCTCGAGAAGCGGCATCTCTCGCGCAGGCGGCGCCCGAGGCGTTTACCGCAGATGCGGTCGGCCGAGGTGGAGAGCAGAGCGTCCTGGCAAGCAGACAGGGAAACATCTTGGTCAACCAAACCATGATGACACGATGTCCAATCGAAGCATGGCAGGTGACGGCAGGGAATGCTACGGGGGGCGGCCAGTACGGGACTTGCATGGCGGGAACTTGGAACACCCCGCAATGGGATGCAAAGGATCCCTGCTGGCGCCGCGATCCCTCGACCAACCGGGTGAGGTATCGGCCGGTATGCGACGTCTATCCTGCATGGATCGTCGGAGGGCGCCGTTACCATGAATGCCATTTCGTGAGAGTCAAAGGCCATGGGTTTGCATTTGTGCCGCGGCACAGGTCGGATCAGCGAGGCCATCCGCCCGTGAATTCGAAATCCGCCATCCTGGTGCTGGCGATGGACAAAGGCCATCTGCAGGCGGTATTACAGGACGCACCAAGCAGAGTGCGCGAGCGAGACAACGTGCCGAACGGAATGGAACGGGCGCTGCTCCACACCGCGCCGCGCGTGGCACCGCCGACAATCGAAACGAAAATGGCGTCCGCGGTCTTGCCGCAGGGAACATTGGGCCGAGGGACCGTACACGGGGCTGCGACGAAAAACATCACCGCAATTCGCTTCGACTACAAATCCGGAAATTTCGTAGGCCGAACCGGCGAGGGAGGGGCTTCACATTCCGTGGTGGTCGCGCACGCAGGTGGCGGCGGTGGAGCCGGCGGAGGCGGCTCGCATGGCGCCTCGGGAAGTGCGGGCACCTCGGGTGGCGGTGGTGGGCACTCAGGAGGCGGCTCCTCGGGCGGTGGCGTTTCCGCAGGCGGTGGTGGCGGCGGTGGAGGACATCACTAGTCGGATCTAAACGGCTCGATTGAGATAGAAAGGGAAGCGACCAACAGGCGGGGGGCACAACGATCACGGCGAGGAGGATCAGACAGAAGTCAGCAAAGCTTATCGCACAGCGGCGGAGGCGGAAACGGCAAGTCCCATATCCTTCAGCTTGGCGCGCGCGCGGCGTTCTTCTTCCGTTCCCGGATACCGCTTGACAACTTCCCGAAGCTCCTTTACTCCAGAACTCTTCTGCCCCAATTCGAGCAGCGCCATGCCCTTCTTCAAATGAGCGGGAGCCAGTTTGAAGCTTCTCGGGTAGTTGTTGATGACCTTGTCGTATTCCTGAACGGCACCGTCATAATTCTTCTGAGCGTAGGCAATCTCGCCGAGCCAAAACTGGGCGTTCGAGGCGAGGTCCGTATCTCCGTAATATTTCAAGTAATCCTGAAACTCCGAATGCGCCAGATCGTATTTCCCGCTGGTCAAGTCACGCAGTCCGTTCGAATAAAGCGTGTCCGCGGAGGGAGCCGGACCCGAAGGGGGGGACGCGGGACCAAGCGACGCTGAGCCAGGACCCGGAGACGTCGCGCCACCCGCCGGAGCCGACACCGGAGCGCCACCGGCAAGGCGCGAGTCGATATTCTGCACGGAGTTCTGCAGATCCACCAATTGCTGATTGAGTTTGCCCAGCCGCGACTTGATTTCCTCGAGATTGTCCGACAAACCCTGCACCTGTGTGGACATCGTATCCAGCCGCGTGCCCGAATTCGCCTGAACGTCCTGCACCGATTTCTGCAGGCTCGACATCGTGGAATTGAGCCTGTTTACCGAGTCCGAGGACTGCTCGATCAGGGTTTTCTGCACCGTATGGTCCTGCGTCATCTGCTGCTGCAGGTCCTTCTGACCCTGGAGCAGCGTGGTGACGTCGCGCTGCAACTCGATAATTTCGCGAGCGACGGCCAGCGCGGGCCGGGGACCGATGAGACTACCGGCAAGCGCGCTGACGAGCATCGTCCCGGCAAAAAGCAAAATAGTACGCGTACGCATGAACAAGCCTCCAGTGAGACACAATGGGACGTGGCGAGTCTATCCCCAACATTTTAATTTACTGGTAGTACGCGCACGGAGCAAGTGCTGTGTGCGCTGTCACCGGACTCTGAATCGCGATTGGCCGGGGGAACCCCGCCGCGAGATCCATGGGCCGTGCCGAGAGGGGCACCTCCGTACGACATCACCGGTGCCTTCCTTCGTCAGGACAAGCCAAGACCCGCCAGCACCCGGGGAACCCTGCGCGTGGCGCTTCTAGCCGCGAGCGAAGAAACGGAGATGGGACGCAGTTGCGCCGCGCCCTCCATCGCTTTACTTATTCAGCGCGAAATGCCCGCGCCGGTTTTGCGCGTAGCACGGCTCGGTCGCCTCGGTGCAAAACGGCTTTTCTTTGCCCCAACTCGTGGTGCTCAGGTGGTCCGCCGGAATCCCCAGGCTGACCAGATACTCCTTCACTGCATTGGCGCGGCGCTGCCCGAGAGCCAGGTTATATTCCGTCGACCCGCGTTCGTCGCAGTGACCCTCGATGGTCAACCGCGTGTTGGGATAACCCTTCAGAAAGTCCGCGGTCCTCTGCAAAGCCTGACGCGCGTCCGGACGGATTTGCGCGGAGTCGTAATCGAAATACGCGTCGCGCACTTCCTTCAGGAACAGCTCGTCAAAAGAAGTATTCGGCGCAACGGCGGCCGGCGCAGGCGCGTTGACAGAAATACGCACGCTTGCGTCCGTGTTCCCTCCCGCGGAGCTGGCAGTAATCGTATACGTCGCCGACTCCGTCGGAGTGACCGTGGTTGAACCCTGCGGGGTCACCGCACCGACTTCCGGAGCGATCGAAACATTCGTTGCGTCGGTGGTGGTCCATGTCAGCTTCACCGATTCGCCCCGATTGATGGAATCGCGATCGGCGCTGATCGAAGCGGTCGGCTTCGCCGCAGCGGGTGGGGGAGTATAGGCCGGGGGTGCCGCCGTAGGCGGCTTCTTGTTGCAGCCTGCGATAAGAACAGCGAGAACTGAAAGCGAAAGAACCGAGAAGCGAACTACCGGGCGGTGCGAGTGCATCATGCGTGTCCTCCTAAGACACCGAAAATCCCGTGTTGGGTCCGCTGGGACAAAGCGATGGTACCACCAGAGGGCCGGGTCCGGGGGATATGTCGTGACACGATATATTCTAATGGCAATCGCGGCGAAACGGAAGCGAAACTGCGGCCGCAGTACACAAATTGTCATCCCGACCTCGGCGACGGACCTGCTTGCTAGGTAGGCCGTCGGCATATTAGCGCGTCGACCAATTCGGCGATTCGTTATGACCGGATGTCGTCAGCTGGTGCGGCGAACTGCCGTCGGCCAGCATGGTCCAGATCTGCCGCGTGCCGCCGCGCGTCGATTCAAACACCAGATGCCGGCCGTCGGGAGCCCACGAAGGGCGTTCGTTGCGGCCGGAATCGCGCGTGAGTTCCCGGATTTGGTGCGACACGACATCCATGATGTAGATATCGTAATTTCCCGAAGGCCGCCGCCAGGAAAACGCCAGAAGTTGCCCGTTCGGGGACCACGCCGGATCGATCACGTACCCCATATCTCCCAGATCGATCTTGCGCGGATCGGTGCCGTCGGCGTTCATCATGAAAAGCTGCGGAACGCCGCCGCGATCGCTAACAAACGCAACCGACTGTCCCGTCTTTGGATTCCACGCGGGAGAGGTATCGGCGCCATTCGAGGCAAACGTCAGGCGCTTGGGCCGGTTGCCGCTGGAATCCGTCACGTAGAGCGCGGGATTCCCCTGCATCGAAGAAGAAAACATCACCTGTGAACCGTCGGGAGACCAGGTCGGCGAGTTGTTGGTGCCGCGAAACCGCGCGAACGAGACGATCTTCCCGGTATCGAACGAATACATGCAAATCTGCGCGCTGACCACGCCGCTCACCGGCTGAAAACAAGTAAACGCAATGCGCGAAGCGTCCGGCGCCCAGCGGGGCGTCAGAGCGACCGAGCGCAAAGAAGTAAGTTGATGCTGGTTGGCGCCATCGTAATCCATGACCCAGATTTCCTTGGAACCATACGTGCCGCGCACGAAAGCGATCTGCGTCGAAGCGATACTCGGCAGTCCGCCGGAAAGCTTACTGATAATTTCATCGGCAAATTGATGCGCAAATTTGCGAACCTGCGCGTCCGTGGGCGCACCGCGATACACCTTACCGACGACCGCCTGGCTCGAAGGGCTTCGCACGTCGTACATCCACGCAAAAATCGCCACTTCCGCGGAAGACTCGGTGAGATTGCCGAAGGCCAGAAAATTCGCGTTCACCGGAGGTTGCGACCAGTCGAGCATCTGCAATTCACCGGGCTGCGACGGCGTCTTCTGCGGGTAAAAACTGGGGCTGGCCAGATCGAGAATCCCGGAAAACGCGAGATCGTCGCGAACAACGGTCGTGAACAGCGCGGAATGCGGTTTATCCGAATCGGTCTTGGCAACAAAGTCGGAGACCGCAATGCGCGGCTTCTCAATGCCAAGGCCAGTCCCGGTGCGAAACCAGTCTTGCGCAAAGGCAGAGGAAGCGAGAAGGAGCGAAAGAACGAGCAGGTTCACCACCGTGCGAACAGAGAAGAATGTTTTGTTCAGAGACAAGCGCTCCTCCAGTGATGTGAATGGGTGAAACCCAAAAACAGAATAGCAGACCAGTAACTCAATAAATCCCCAGGCATCGTGATGCGCAATACCCACGATTGCACCCCAGCCCCCTCATTGCCCCATGCTCAAATCGAAATCAAAGGTCACATCCACATACCGCCCGGAATAATCCGCCGGCAGAGCAGGGAAGTGCTCGATACTCAACAACGCGCGCGACGCGGAATCATCCATCGAGCGATTGCCGCTCGACTCGGAAATGCGGATATTCTTAACCGACCCATCGCGATTGATCGTGAACGTAACCGTGGTCTTCGCACGCCGAGCCGCTCGCACGCCAGGATCAATCGTGTTCTGCAGCCAGTTTTGATTGACGGCGCGGCGAACGGCCTCGATGTACCAGCCGTAACGCGACGCGAAATCGCCCCCGCCCTGGCCTTGCACGTTGACTCCGCTATTGAGCGGCCCGGGCGCGTTCGCGTATCCCGTCGGAACATTCATCTGACCGCCCTTGCCGTAGGGTACAGCGTTCTCCGGCGGTGGCTTCTTGTTTTCAAAGACTTTTGATTTCTTGCTGGGAGGCAGCGGTTTTTCTTTGTCGAACTTGGGAATGGCCGTCTCCGTTTTTGGCTCGGGCGGCGGGGGCGGCTTGGGCTCTTCGACGTTCAGTCCCTTTGTGGGGTCGACGACCTGCGATTCGGTCGGATTAATGTCCGGCGGCATCGGAATTCCGGCGGCAGGGGCGGCCACCAGATTCACCTTGATTCCCGTGTCTCCACCGCCGATCCCGCCCCAACCCTCGCCCGTAGGATGGAGCCAAATGCCCGCCAGAAGAGCAGCCGTGAGTGCGAAGTGAAAGAAAACGGAGTAAGAGAAGTACCGTTTGAGGCCCAGGTCGTCGGAGGTGTAAACAGCTTCGGACATAACTCAGGGCGTGCGATTACGGTCCGTGACAGGTTGCGTGACGATGCTGATGTTGGCAATCCCAGACTGCCTTAGCGCGTCGATCACCGTGCAGAAAGCGCCGAACGGAATGGTTTCGTCGGCACGCAGGAAGACCACGTCGTTGGCATGCTTGGATTGCTTCTTGATTTTGTCGGGAAGCTCGTGAATGTTCACGGGATCGTTCCCCAGGTAAATGCGCTGCGTCTTGTCGATGGTGACCACCAGCTTTTGTTCCGTAATTTCCCTGACGGTCCGCGTTTTCGGTACGTCGACCTCGATGCCGGACTGCAGGATGGGCGCGGTGATCATAAATATGATCAACAGTACGAGCACCACATCGATAAACGGAACCATGTTGATTTCGGAGAGCGAAGTTTGCGTGGATTTAGTGAGCGTAGGCATGGCAATTCAACTCAAGTAAATGTTTTTTCGATCTGCGAAGTGAACTCGTTGGCGAACGTGTCCAGCCGCTGGGCAAGATCGCGAATGTCCTGAAGAAAGGAGTTGTAAGCGATCAGCGCAGGAATTGCTGCGAACAGCCCGGCCGCCGTGGTGACCAGTGCCTCGGCGATACCCGGTGCGACGGCGCGCAAGCTGGCGGCTCCGGAGGTACCGAGACCCGAAAATGCGTCGATAATGCCCCACACTGTGCCGAACAATCCGATAAAAGGGGTAACACCGGCGGTGGTAGCCAGCCACGACATGCCTTTTTCCGCGCGGCGTACTTCGTCGGTCGAAGCCAGTTGCATGCTCACGCTGACAGCCTGAAGCGATTTGACCCTCTGCGGAGAAGGGTTGGCATTGCCGGAAACCTGCGATTGCAGTTCGCGGTAGCCGGCGGCATATACGTTTGCGAACGGCGACCCGGCCGACACCAGTCCTTGCGGATTGGCAACGCCTTTGGTCGCGCGAAAAATTTTCAGAAATTGGTCGCTCTGCCGGCGAATCCGCCCGAAAAGTCCAAGCTTCTGAAAGATCAACGCCCAGGAAATCAGCGAAAAGAAAAGCAGGATGCCCAGCACGACTCGTGCGACCAGGCCCGTTTGCGCAAGAATGTCTAGAAGATTACCGATGTACAGCGCGGATAGCAGAAAAATAATGTCCGTTCCTCATTTGTCGCGAATTTTGCTGACAAATTCAGCGTAACAGACGACTGCGAACGAAGCAAAGAGGGAATCGGACTGTATGTTCGTCATGAGATACAGGGCGAGGAACGAAGTACAAGAGTTTTCCTGCCTGATTTCCGTGCCCGGTCGCGCGGAAGTCAGTTCGATGTGATGGAATACCTCACGACCAAGCCCTCGACGTACGTGACGTCCACGCGCCGCTCGCCGGTGCGGTACTCCATGACCTGGGTCTTGAGGCCGCCGTCGCCTGCCGATTCAGACAGCAGCTTGCCCGGCCCAAGCAACGCGGTAACCTCATCGATTTTCATCCCGCGCTTTAATTTTGCGGTCGACGGAACATTCGAACTGTCGGTCGGAGCGGCAGTGGCGGGTGGGCCGCTGGCACCCGGTTTCGAAATGGCCATGGCATTCCCAGGCTGCGCTGCATCGAAACTGACATATTCAGAAAGCCGCTGCATCACCGCCTCCGGTGTAAGCTGATCGGCCGGAATCGAGCCCTGCCAGCGCAGATTGAAACGCGATCCACCGCTAAGGCGATTTTGCGCCACCACCTGAGCCTTCTGTTGGCTCGCTAGCTGCGCCTGACGCTGATTGATGGCGTCCTGCCGTTCGCGCCGGGCGCGTTCGCGATCCAGATCGCGCTGCAGAGCGCGCCGCTTGTCATCGTCGTCCGTGTTTGCAATTTGTCGCTCGAGATCCTTCTCATAGTCGCTTTTATCGAGCGGTTTGGCAGTGACGGTGGTGTTCGTGTCGTCGCCGAAAGTGCCAAATCCACCGCCATCCAGTTGAAACTCAATCATGTCGCCCTTGACGACAACGGATGTGACTCGCGCCACATCGCCCTGATGAATCGCCGCGCCAAACTGTTTCATGCGTGAACCGTATTCCTTCCAGTCCATCGGCGTGGGCTTGTTGAATCGAAGATCGACGCCCTTTTGGCTCCCGGGCATATCAATTTTCAGGACCACTTGCTTTCCGTTGAAATAGTTTTGAACCGTAGCAGCGTCCTGCGCTTTCGCAGGCGCGGACACCAGAAGGAAGGCGAGCGCGGCGACAATCAAAGTGAAGCGAAACATGGCTACGACCTCCAGAAAAATAAAGGGCAAGCTTCAACGCCCTGGCGCGGGAACAGAGCCGGCGCCTTTTGCAGACCAAGCGAGCAAAAAAAAGATTGCACTCTTCGCCGTGGGCGGTACCACGAGATTGGAGTAAAGTACACGCATGGGCACGACCAGGCAAGGTTCAACCGGAGTGGCAAGTCGATGAGGTTTGCGAAGGTGGTGTTCTGGGTGGCGGGGATCTGGGGACTCCTGGTAATCACGCCGCTCTACTTTATGTTCGATCGGATCGGAACAAAAGACCCGCCACCGATTACACACCCGGGCTTCTACTACGGATTTGTAGGCTTGGCGCTGGCGTGGCAAATTGCCTTTCTCTTGATCGCACAGGATCCCACTCGGTACCGTCCGATGATGATCCCGTCCATCGTGGAAAAATTCACCTGGGCAATCGCAGTGGTAACGCTCGTCCGGCAAGGCAGAATGCATAGTTCCGATCTTGTATTCGCTGGAACAGACGGGTTGCTAGGCTTGCTGTTCCTAGCCGCCTACGCAAAGACCGCGGGCAGAGAAAGAGCGTGACACGGCACCCGAGAGTGCAATGAATCGAGGAGCGCATGGGCTGCGGTGGGAACCGTGGCGGTGATTTACGTGCGGCGGTTGTCACCTGGGTCATCTGAGGGGGGCGGGCCGTTTGGAGTCGCGGGCAACAAGGTAAAACAGGAACCCACGCTCGAGTCTCTGAATAAGCATCCGCTGCCGCAGTGGCGCGACGACGCCAAGCCGGGCATCTTCCTTCGTTGGGGGGACAAATCCTGCCGCCAAAACAATGATAAACTGCCGCCTATGGGCAACACCTTTGACGTCAGTTTGGACCGCCTAACCGGCGCAGATGCATGTAGCGCCCGCCTTCCTCGGCAGGCGCCTCCAGTTGCCTGCGACGCCGGCGAAACCCGCCGCACCTTCTACCTCGAGACCTTTGGCTGCCAAATGAACGAGCACGATTCCGAAAAAGTAGCCGGCGTGCTGCTCAGGAGGGGCTACAAACAGGTGGAATCGGCAGACGCCGCAAACGTCATCCTCTACAACACCTGTTCCGTCCGCGAAAAAGCCGCACAGAAGGTCTTCTCCAGGCTCGGCGAGTTCCGTCCTGTGGCGCAGCGCGAGTCCCTGAGCCCGGCAACCCCCGAATCACCGCAGAAAATCATCGGCGTTCTCGGTTGCGTGGCCCAGCAAGAAGGCGAAAAGATCTTTTCCCGGGCTCCGTGGGTCAGTCTCGTCTGTGGGAGCGCGAGTTACAGAAAACTACCGCAAATGCTCGCGGCGCTTGAAGCAGGCAACCGGCGCGTGACCGGCCTCGAGACCGACACGGACGAAACGTTCGAGACCGAAGTGACCCGCCGCGACAATCCCTGGCGCGCCTACCTCACCATCATCGAAGGCTGTGACAAGGCCTGCTCCTACTGCGTGGTTCCATTTACGCGCGGCCCGGAACGCAGCCGCTCGAGTGTATCGATTCTCGAAGAAGTCCGGCAACTCGCCGACGCCGGCTACAGCGAGGTGCAGCTTCTTGGACAGACCGTGAATTCCTACGCCGACCCGACCGCGCGCAAGATGCTCTTTTCGGAATTGCTGGTGGCGGTTGCGCAAGTGAACGGCATTCGCCGCGTAAGATTCACCACCTCTCATCCGCGCGATTTCGGGAAGGACATCGTGGAAGCGATGGAGACGGTGCCGGAAATCTGCGAGCACGTACACTTGCCGGTGCAGAGTGGTTCAAGCAGAGTGTTGCGTGCCATGGCGCGCACCTATACGCGCGACGAATATCTGGAAAAAATTGCGATGCTCCGCGCCGCGAAACGGGAAATCAGTCTGACCACCGACTTGATCGTGGGATTTCCGGGCGAAACGGAAAAGGACTTCGAGGAAACGCTTTCGCTGCTCGATTTGGCGCAATACGACGGCGCATTTTGCTTCAAGTATTCGCCAAGGCCAAATACGCCTTCTCTAAAGATGGATGACGCGATTCCGGAACAGGAAAAATCCCGCCGCCTCGCAATTTTGCTCGAAAGGCAACGGGAAATTCAGCGTGCCAGAAACGAAAGGCTCGTCGGCCGCGATTTTGAGGTCATGGTGGAAGGGAAGTCCCGCAAAGAGAATCAATGGTCCGGTCACACCTCCGCAAACAAGGTGATGAATTTCGCTTCCCGCGAGCAAGAAAGTTTGGGAGACTACGTCCAGGTTCGCGTGCTGGCAGCCACGCCGAACAGCTTAGTGGGCGAGCGGGTGTAGTGGCGGGTCTTCAGGCGTGCTGTTAGAGTCGGCAAAGGTATCTGCAAGGAGGGCGCGATGGAAGTGGAAATGAAGATACGCGGCCTGATGATGGACCCCGTTACGCAGATGCCGATTGTGGTTTTAAAAGATGTGCAGGGCCAGGCGATTTTGCCGATCTGGGTCGGAGCCTACGAAGCAAACGCGATCGCCCTGGAAATCGAAAAAGTCCAGACACCGCGTCCGATGACGCACGATCTCCTGAAAAATGTCCTGCAAGGCTTGGAAGTCTCCGTGCAGAAAATCGTAGTCAATGACTTGCGCGACGACACCTTCTACGCCTTGATCTGGGTCGAGCGCGACGGCGAATTGATGAGCATCGATTCGCGTCCCAGTGATGCGTTGGCCTTAGCGCTGCGCATGGATTGCCCGATCTTCGTAGACGAAGTAGTCCTAAAGAACTCCAAAGTAAGTTCCGCACTAGCCGAGCGCACCACCAACGAGCAGCTTCGCAACTATCTGGAAGGCCTAAGCGACGAAGACCTAGGCCGTTACAAAATGTAGCGGCGGGTCTATCGACCCGTCTGTTCGACAGAATCGCATCGATTTCCTTACGTGGCGCATCTCGAACGCCGTCTGTTATCTTCGTAACTCCCCATGTCCTTCCTTCCCATCTTCCGTGCGGAACTCCGCCCCACTCTCCGCCTCGCGCTCCCACTGATCCTCGCCGAAATCGGCTGGATGAGTATGACCATCGTCGACACCATGATGGTCGGCCGCCTACCCTACTCCGCTGAAGCCATCGGTGCCGTCAGCATCGCCTCCAGCCTGTTCATTGTCTTTGCCTTCTTTGGCGAAGGCATCCTCGTCGGTCTCGACACCGTGGTCTCCCAAGCCTTCGGTGCCGGCCACCGTGAGGATTGTCACACCTCCCTCGTGAACGGCATCTATCTCAGCTTCGCCCTAGCGCCTTTCCTGGCCGTTCCAGTGTGGATCATTCCGAAATACTTCGAACGCTTCGGTGTCACGCACCCCGTCGCCGTCCTCGCCGCGCCCTACATGCGCACACTCTCCGCCGGTCTCGTTCCGCTGCTCCTCTATTTCGCGGTCCGCCGCACGCTCCAGGGCATGAACATGGTGCGCCCCATTGCGTTCGCGCTGGTCAGCGCCAATCTCGTCAACCTTGCCGGCAACTACATGCTCATCTTCGGCCGGTTCGGTTTCCGCGCCTACGGCGTCACCGGTTCGGGCATCGCTACATGCATCTCCCGTGGCTATCTCGCTCTGGTCCTGGTGGTCTATCTCCTGTGGTACGACAACCGCCACAAGACCGAACTCCTCAGCACCCCCCTGCAACCCGACCTGACCCGCATTCGCCAGCTCATTTCCCTGGGCGTTCCCGCCGCACTCCAGCAAACCGCCGAAGTGGCGGTCTTCGCACTGGTCGCCGCGCTCATCGCCCGTCTGGGCGCCATTGCCCAAGCCGGCCACCAGATCGCGCTGAACACCGTTGCTTTCACATACATGGTTCCGCTCGGCATATCCGCCGCCGCGGCCGTGCGTGTCGGCCAAGCGCTCGGCAGGCGCGACCCCGTTGGCGCTCGCAACGCTGGCAACACCGCGATCATCCTGGGCGCCTCCTTCATGGCCTGTATGAGCGCCGTGCTCCTCATCTTCCCCCGTTCCATCGCCCGTTTCTACACCGCCAACGAAACCGTGATCCACAGCGCCACGATTCTGCTCATGGCCGGAGCGGCGTTCCAGCTCTTCGATGGCATCCAGACCGTAGCTACCGGCTCCCTCCGCGGCACCGGCGACACGCGTACTCCCATGGTGTGCCATTTCTCCGCCTATTGGCTCCTCGGACTGCCCCTGGGCGCCTACCTCTGCTTTCACAAGCACTGGGGAGCCCTCGGCCTCTGGGTAGGCCTGAGCTTCTCGTTAATCCTGATCGGCCTCCTCCTCCTGGCGTTCTGGCGCCGCCGCTCCCTGCGCCTCTCGGCAATACCGTTCGCCGGGCGCCCGGTGTAGTGGCCGAACGGGTAGAGCTCCGGCAGAAGCGTGAGCAGGCCGCCTCAGAAGGCAGCCCCTAGGCAAGAAAGAAGAGCTACCCGAGAAGGGGTGAGCACCCAGCCGAGTTAGCGTCGTAGGACGCGAGTGTTTACAGCCTGCCCTGAGTTTTGCCGCACCAACGGCGGTCCGGTTGATCGCTACTTAATCTGCGCGCCCTGCTACCGTATGCCGCGCCGATCGCGCCGGCGGGTTTGCCTTGTCCCGACGCAGGAAGGGCCCCATTTTGCCCGTGACTGATAAGGGATGAGCGCGCTAACTGTCGTTGACGCAGCGGCATGGACACCCTAACGTGAGAACTTACGGACAAAGTCTAGCGGCAATCGCCGGAGGGGAAGACGTGAGTGGTGAATCGGATTATGGGCTGAGGATGCTGCAATACATGCGCGCGGGCACCCGCGTGAACTCCCGCGTGAATGTGACCGTGCTATGGACCGAGCGCGGCGCAGATCACCAGGCGCAAGGCTACACCGTCGACATTAGCCCCAAGGGCTGCCTTGCCATTGTCCCGCAAGGCTTTGCCGTTGGGCAGAAGCTGAAGCTGAAGAACGCCAGCAACCAAAAGGAATCCGAGGCCGTTCTGATCTGGCGCGGTCACGAAGGCCGCAGCGGCTGGGAACTGGGTCTCGAATTGGTCCATCCACCGGAAGAATTCTGGGGCGTCGACTTTTAGAACTGCAAAAGCGGTCGGCCAACCCTGCCATTCGCGGGCACCTCCTTCCTGCATCGATTCGGGCCCCGGTAGCGTTCGTTCTTGAAAAGTGTATGGAGTTACGCTGCCTCGCGGAAAGCCTCACCCCTCGAAGGGGGCAAGCTACAGGGCGGGTGTCAAGCAAAGATTTCCACCGGCCGCCCACAAAAATGGCAATTTGTACTTGCACGCGCGAGGCCAGGGAATTTAGAGTACCCGTATGCCACTGGCCCCGTCTGCCGGCATAAACACAAACAGAATCGAAGTGGTATCAGTGCCTGAAGAATGGGCCGTTGTGTGCTCGGCAACGAGTTGAGAAGAGGGAAGTAGTCGAAGGGTGAGAGAGTAGATGACAGCAATCATCACGGTTGCGAACCAGAAGGGTGGCGTTGGCAAGACCACGACGGCGATCAATCTGGCGGCGGGCATTGCGAACAAGGAACGTCGCACGCTGCTGATCGATCTGGACCCCCAGGCAAACTCTACCATTGCCTTCTTCAACATGGGCGAAGTCAAGGAATCCATGTTCGACGTGCTCGGAGACGCGCGCACGCCGATGGCCAACATCATCAAGCCGAGTAAAGATGCAATGTTGAGCGTCGGCCCGGGCCGCTTGGCTCTGGCGAAATTGGAAACGGTGTTGAGCGGACAATTCGATGCGCCGTACCGCTTGAAAGACGCGCTGGCGCCGATCCTCAAGGATTACGACTACATCGTGATCGACACGCCCCCCTCGCTTGGAATCCTGACCGTGAATGCACTTGTTTCCGCGACGCATCTGTTGGTGCCGATCCAGGCGGCCTACTTCGCGATTGAGGGCACCGACGACCTTCTCGAAACCTACGAACGCATCCGTGCGCGTCCCAATCCGCAATTGCGCATGCTGGGCGTGGTCATCACGCTATTCGACAAGAGGACAAATATTTCGCGAGACACGCACGGGCAAATCCGTTCCGTCTTCGGCGAAGTGCTCTTCAAGACGAAAATCAGCAAGAATGTGCGTCTCGAAGAGAGCCCCGCCTACAAAGAAACCATTTTTTCGTTTGCCCCCAAATCTCCGGGAGCACTCGAGTACAAGAAACTTGCTTCGGAGGTCATACAACGTGTCGAAGAAAGCCGGGTTGCCAGTCACGCTGAAGATGCGGCATGACGCGCACTACGTAGAATCACTGACAAGCTACAGCGGGGCAGCCGTCGGACGGATGATCCCGGTGGACCAGATTCGCCCGAATCCCGACCAGCCGCGAAAAGCGTTGGGAGACCTGCGCGAATTGACGGAATCGATTCGCGAAAAAGGCATTCTCGAGCCGCTGCTGGTGCGCTTTGTCCCTCGCGAAGATTGCTACTACATCATCTCCGGCGAGCGCCGCTATCACGCCGGGCGCGCAGCGGGATTGCGCGAATTGCCGGCCATCGAAAAAATGGCGGACGACGCGGAAACGCTGGAAATCGCACTCGTCGAAAATATTCAGAGGAAAGATTTGACGCCGTTTGAGGAAGCCGACGGTTTGGCCCGACTCGCCGACCAGTTCGATTACACGCACGATGACGTGGCGAAGAAGATCGGCCGCTCCCGCAGTTCAGTCAGCGAAACGCTCTTCCTTCGCAATATCCCGGATTCGATTCGCAAAAAGTGCGTCGAAGCCGGCCTTGTGTCGAAGTCTCTGCTGTTGCAAATCGCCAAGCAGCCGACGGAAAAAAAGATGCTCGAAATGCTCGCGCGAATCCTGCAAGGCGGTTTGACGCGCGACCAAGCGCGGAAGGAACGCGTCGACGAAAAGACGGGTCCGCAGCGGCCGCAACCGTTTATCTTTCATTTTGAGCCAGAGGACGAAGCCTTCCGTTTCCGCCTCCAGTTCAAGAAAAGTCACGTCTCCCGAGACGAACTCATCCGGACGCTCCGCGACATCCTGGCCCAACTCGAAGGCAGCGAAGCCGCGGACTCGACCGCAGCCTAAAAGCCCGCTCCGCATGGTGGGCCCACTTCTGAGCGGGCCAGAGACGCACCGTCTTGTCTGCCAACGGGACCGCCACCCCCCACAGTGTATAATTCCGCCGATGCTGGAATTCACGAAAACACAAACGGACGTTCTGCAGCATCTATTCGAAGCAGGCTTCCGTCCGATCGCAATACCACCCTACGAAAAGGCCTTATGCGTCCATCGCGGCGAATGCGCCGCACTGTTGGCTCCGGTCGAAAATGCAGGACTGCAGTTAATGGCTCCCGTGACGTTAATCGTAGATGGAAATCTGAGTGTACGATTGAAGAAACCCTCCGGCGACGTATTTGTATGGAAGAAAACAGAACTACCCGCGACGCCCGAGCGCCTGAACGACTTGAAAAAGTTTCGCGAAGAATTGCAAGCGATTTTGGGGACTCACAAGTCGTAAGTTCGACGTGCCCCTCTTCTGTCGCACTCTTGGATATGTCATCCCGAGCGGAGTCAGCAAAGCGAGGGACCTGCTTTCTCCGTTCGTATTACGCCGAGGAGGTCGAGGAATGAAAGGTAAGACGAAAGCTCAGCTTGGCCTACCGCCGTAGCGTTGCTTGATTCCGCCCTGTGCCTTCGAGACGGAGCAAAGTGGTGTTATCGGCTTGACGTAAACACCCGGAAGGCGGAAACCGTAAGTTGCTCGGCGATGAAAACGGCAAAATCGACGGCCACGACGAATCAGAAGTAGGATCCAAAAGAGATTGGCTTAGAACACACGCGCTTTTTGTGTAACCAGAGAAACGGCGGAGAAATCGAACCGACATGACCACATACGACATTATTTGTGTAGGCGCGGGGCCCACGGGACTGGCCTGCGCCATGGAAGCAAAACGCGCCGGCCTAAAGGCGCTGGTGATCGACAAAGGCTGTCTCTGCAATTCGATCTACCACTACCCGGTGAACATGGTGTTTTTCACCACTCCGGAACTGCTAGAGATCGGCAATCTCCCCATGGTGTGCGGCGGAGAAAAGCCTACGCGCGCAGAGGCGCTGAAGTATTACCGGAAGGGCACTGAATTCTACGCATTGGAACTACGGCTGTTTGAAAAGGTCCTGCGCGTGGACGGCCAGGCGGGCGCGTTCACGGTGGTGACGCAAACGGAAAGCGGGACGGAACAACGATACTCCGCAAAAAACATCGTCGTCGCAACGGGATACTACGATTTACCGAACGAGATGGGCGTGCCCGGAGAGCATCAACCGCATGTAAATCACTACTACACCGAGCCGCACGAGTTCTGGAATCAGGACGTTGTCGTGATTGGCGGAAAAAACTCCGCGGTGGAGACCGCGCTGGATCTTTGGCGGAATGGGGCGCATGTAACGCTTTTAGTTCGCGGCAAGGAACTGGGGCAATCCATCAAATATTGGGTCAAGCCCGACATCGAGAACCGTATCAAAGCCGGTCAGATCGCCGCCGTATTCGACGTCACGATCAAGGAGATTGTGCGCGAAGGAGTGATGGTCCAGAATGGCGGGGGTGCGCACCTCGTTCCAGCGAAGCAGGTGTTCGCCCTGACAGGCTACCACCCCGACTACGAATTCATCGAAGCCCTGGGCGTAAAACTCGACAAGGAAAGCCGGAAGCCGCATCTGAATCCCGACACGCTCGAAAGCAACGTAAAAGGCATTTACCTGGCTGGCGTGGTGATCGCGGGCAAGTATACCGGCGAAATTTTCATCGAAAACGGTCGCTTCCATGGCAAACAGATCGTCGACTCCCTGAAGTGAACGTTGCAACCACAGTCCCTCGAGCAAAGTCAGTTGCGGGTCTTTCGCTTGTCCTGTCGAAGGAAGGGAACCGTGCTTTGTCGCCGGGCTTTGCTACCAACGCAATCTTGTTTGCGAGAGTCGCCGACGCTTTGTTAGACTGAATTGCCTATGGCCTCTCTAATCACTCAAATTGGGCAAACTGCCAGCGCGCTCGTAAAGGGCTTTAGCGTCACGTTCAAAACCATGTTTGAAAAGACCGTGACGGAGAATTATCCCGCTACTCCGGTGACGTTTCAGCCGCGCTACCGGGGCATTCACGTTCTGCACCGTGACGAAACTGGTCTGGAGAAATGTGTCGGTTGTTTCTTGTGCGCGGCCGCGTGTCCGTCGAATTGCATTTATATCGAAGCGGCGGAGAACACCGAGGACAAGAGGATTTCCGCGGGCGAGCGCTACGCCAAGGTCTACAACATCGACTATTCGCGCTGCATCTTTTGCGGGTATTGCGTCGAAGCGTGCCCGACCGACGCCATCACTCACGGCCATGGCTTCGAATTAGCCACCTACGACATCAATTCATTGGTCTACCGCAAAGAGCAGATGCTGGAAAGTCTGAAAGGCGTGCCGCCGCCGGGGACGATGGCCGAGAGCAGGCCCGAGATTCGATCGCGTTAAATCGAGAAAACACCAATTGGAAATTGCGCGGCCCCGAGCAATCGGGGCCGTTTTTCTTGTACGCCGTACAGGTTGGCAGCTAGCGGGTGGAATTCCCGTCCCAACCGGATGGGTAGCGAAATCTGGGGGCCGAGTGCGGAACTTGGGCACGAGGACCTCGAAGTGCGGAAGGCGAAAGAGTACGACAACGACAATTCGTAATTACAACCCCAGGTATCTGTGGAAAGGTGTGGAAAAGCAGGAAAACCTGCTGCGGCACTGGAGAGGTTGCGCTGGCGACGACGAAGCCCGATCGCACCGCCTGGGAGCAGGATGTCGAAGATCAGTCCAACACTAGGTGAAAACCAAGGCATCTGAGATCCGCAGGAGTTTGCCGGATTCGCTCGAGGCAACCCGCGTATTCGTGGATAGCCGATAAAAGTGATCGAAGCGTTCGCGCGGCGACGATGCGGGCAGATTCGCTTCACGTTGTTGCGTGAATCGCTTTTGGAAGCCGTCAAGATTCACACCGGTACAAGGATCGCGCGGCGGCACGGGACAGCGAGCGCAAGGCTTGCTCCCCTCCAGATGCACTTCGCCTATGGCGAAGCGTACCACGCTGCGTTCGTTTTCGCCGAAAAGCTGATCTTCCCAAAAAGCGACAACCCCGTCGATCTCGAGCGTAGTACGGAAGCGCCGGCGCACATTTTCGACCGACAGGCCGGGGAACCACTCGGCGACCGCCTGCAGTGTGGCGGTCGAAACGATCGTCGGGCCGTTCGCGATGGGATCGTCCGGAAATCCGCCTTCGGAATGGCGCACGATGATCTGCTGCTCGAAGAACACGCTGAACCATTCCGCGGCATCTTCCGTCGCCTCGGGAAAAGCGAACGTGCGGGAGGGAATCTTGCGGCGGTCGGTCGCCACCGACAGCGTGACCTCGCGGAGATCCCCAGAATACGCGGCGCGAATGTGATGAACGAGCGGGGTGCGCTTACCGTTGACCCACCTCCCATCGACGGAATAAAGAGCCCACGCGCGATCGAGCGCTAAACCGCCCGAAGCCGAGATGCGCGCCACCGTAACACTCACCGGGTCCAGCGCTTTGATGGGGTGAAGGCGGATGTGAGCCAGGGTAGGGATCGGGATCGAGACGGGCACGCTAAGATTTTAGCAGAGGAGCCAACCGGCAACGGCAAAGTTCGCAATGTGATGTTCGCGCGTCAGGAAACGGAGGCAGCGCGCACAGAGCAACGCGGAACGCGACACGCCGTGTGCGGGCCACGGCCTGCGCTGGGATTCGTGGGCCTACAAAGCGGCGAGGAGCGGCGAAGAACGGATGGTCGCGACCGCGCCACCCGCGTAAAACGCTATGGAAATCTCGGCGGCGGAAACGGCGTCCGGAAACTCGGTCAGCGCCAGAACATCGTAGCAATCGTCGGTGAAAAACGCGCGGATGAATTTGCCGCCAAGGGCCTCGAAAGGATGAAAAATCGCAGACAGAATCTCTCACCAGGGAACGCAAAGGCGGCTGCGTTTTCTAGCGGGTCGCCTGCGCCGCCACACGGTTCGCCGTGGGAGCCAGCGCCGGCGCTGCAGCCGCGAAGCTCTCCCGCCGACCTCTATCAGCGATAGCCGCAAGCCTCTCGATATTGCGTCCTATAAGATATATTATGTTAACTAATAAATGGGGCCCGGGAAACAAGGCCTTTTGCGCGTCTGTACCGGGGCCTTGCTTCCCTGTCTCGCGTCGCGCTCGAAGCTCGGAAGGCCGGGCCCCGAGCGTCGGTTACGGTTTCCCCGTTTTCAGCTTGGCGACTTCGAAATCCAAATATTGCTGCAGGGCATGTGGATCGGCTCCGGCAAGCGGTCGCCCATTCACAAACACCGTGGGCGTGCTCCGAACGTTCAGCAACTTCCCATTCTCGAGGCTCGCATCGACTTCGCCGGCGGCCTGTGGGCTGCTCAGGCAAGATTTCAAACTCTCCGTATTGAGACCCGCCCGGCCCGCAAAGTCGATCATCTTCTCATACGCATTCGAAGCCGAAACAAGATCCTGATTATCGTAGATCAGGTCATACATCTTCCAGAAAGCCTGGGGG
The DNA here is from genome assembly GCA_963783955.1 of Candidatus Acidiferrales bacterium. Classification (GTDB taxonomy): domain Bacteria; phylum Acidobacteriota; class Terriglobia; order Acidiferrales; family UBA7541; genus Acidiferrum. Next base: position 307,081 of record CAWAPN010000001.1, read on the forward strand.
TCCTGCTGGTAAGCGCATCGACCGGCAAGTGCCGCAGTCCTGGCCCACGGGTGAATCTGTTCAATCGGAAAATCCTTAAAGATCAGTTTGACCTGAGGATACTTTGGCAGCAACCCGCGCACGGCGTCGTGGAAGTTCCGGCACACCGGGCATTCGAAATCGCCATACTCGACAATCGTGATCGGCGCCTTCGGATCGCCATAGACAGGAGCGCCCTTCAGGTCAAATTTGGCGATGTTCTCCGCCAAGGGGTCAACGGTCAGATCGTTGAGGTCGCCACGAAGAAGGTAGCGCCCATCGGCGGTAAGAAACATTTTGACGGTATCCGACCCGTCGGCGCTCTTCACATCAATCGAAACCTCGGAAAGTCCGGAACTGCCGACAGGCTTCGGATCGCCCACCGTTATGGTGATTTCCGGCCCCAGCGCGTAGTAATTCCGTAAAAACGCCGCGATGGCTTTCTTCGAGTTCCCCGACGCACCCGGTGCCCCACCTTGCTGCGCCAAAGCCCCCACCGCCGCCAACGCAAATACTAGTCCAACCGCCACCGCCCGCCCAACCCGGTGGCGAGTGGCCAGTGGCCAGTGGCGACCAATCCGCATGGAAAATAGAAATTCGAAATTAGAAATTCGCAACGTCCGCAGCACCGGTCCCCCTTCACCTCAAGCGACCTAAACCGTGTTTTCGTCCCAAGCAACCGACAATACCCTATCCATCGAGAACAAAGTCCCAAGGTACCCGGTCATCCCGAGCCTGCCTGTTCAGATGGCGGAGTCAAGGCAGCGAGGGACCTGCGTTCCTGTTCCCGAATTTTCGATGCTCAAATGCCTATTTTCCTTTCTCGCCACACGCCACGTCCTCTCACGGCACGAACTTCTGGGCGATCGGAAACGGCCGGCCAAACCCAAACGCTCGCGAAGTAATCTTCAATCCCGGCGCGGCCTGCTTCCTCTTGTATTCATTGCGATCGACCATCGCTGCGATGTTGCGGACGAGTCTCAAATCAAACCCGCTCTCCGTAGCAATCTCCTCCGGGCTTTTCACTTCTTCAATGTAAGCCTTCAAGATACGGTCCAAAACCTCATAGGGTGGCAGGGAATCCGTGTCTTTCTGGTTTGGACGAAGCTCCGCCGACGGAGGTTTGTCGAGCGTGGAGTGGGGGATCACTTCCCTCTCGCGATTGATGTACCGCGCCAGGTTGTAAACCATCAGCTTCGGCACATCGGAAATCACCGCCAACCCGCCGGCCATGTCCCCATACAGCGTGCAATAGCCAACCGCATTCTCCGATTTGTTCCCGGTGCTAAGCACCAGCGAACCGAATTTGTTCGACAGCGCCATCAGATAATTGCCGCGAATCCGCGCCTGAATATTTTCCTCGGTTGCGTCTCCTCCGCGCGCGGGCCACTGGTTGAACGCCAGCGCCAACACTTCGCCGTACGACGCAAACACCGGCGAAATCGGAATCGTCAAAAACTCAATCCCCAGGTTGCTTGACAACGCTCGTGCATCGGCCTTGCTGCCCTCCGATGAATATGGCCCCGGCATCGACACCCCCAACACATTCGCGGCGCCCAAGGCCTCGACCGCGATCGCCGCCACAACAGCGGAATCCACGCCGCCACTCAGCCCGACAATCGCCCTGGCGAAGCCGCATTTTCGCACATAATCGCGGGTGCCCAGAACCAGGGCCTGATAGGCATAAGCGATTTCGTCCGAAGGCTGTTCGTGAATCTCGCCCTGTCCACTGATCGTATCGAACAGCACCAGGTCCTCTTCAAACGCCTTCGCCTGCGCGGCTAACTTGCCGTCTGCGGAAAACGCCACGCTCGCGCCATCAAAAATCAACGAATCATTCCCCCCAACCTGATTCACATAGACCACCGGCCGTTTGTGATGAAGGGCGGTCGAGCGAAGCATTCCCACGCGAAGGTGCCGCTTCATAATCGTAAAAGGCGAGGCGGAAATATTAATAAGCACGCTCGTCCCCAGAGAAACCAGTTCGGTCACGGGATCGCGCGCGTACATCGGCGAAGCCCAAAACGTCTTGTCGTTCCAAACGTCTTCACAAATCGTGATGCCAAGCTGCTCCCGGTCGAGCCCGTACACATACTGCCTTTCGCCCGGCTGAAAGTAGCGCGACTCGTCAAAGACGTCGTAAGTCGGCAGCAGCATCTTCGACTGCTCGAAGACCACGCGCCCTTCAGAGATCAGCGCCGCTTTATTGGCAATGGACTTCCCCGCCTTGTGATAATCGGCATTGACGCGCCCGGCATAGCCAACAATGGCGGGCAGCGGCATTTGCGAAGCAACCTGTTTCAGCGTGTCGAGGTTTCTCTGAATAAATGCAGGCCGTTCCAGAAGATCGAGAGGCAGGTAACCGCAAATACAAAGTTCCGAAAAAACAGCCAAGTCCGCGCCAAGCCGTTTCGCCTGCGTCGCCAGCGCAAGAATGCGCGCCGAATTGCCGTCAAAATCACCAACAGTAGGATTGAATTGAGCGAGGGCTATTCTCATCCGGGCTGAAGCCTAGAATAAGTGGCAACGCACCCGCAAAGCAAATCTACGTTTCCGCCACCACACCGTTGTTACCTTCGGTCCCACGCTCTTCTCTCCGCGCCGCCACTTCAGTCCGCGCCCGCCGCCGAGGCCTGAACAAACTTCACGTCGCCGCTGAGGCCGAGCGCTTCCATCAGCTTGGCTTGTACTTCCTCGCACACTTTGTTAATTGCGTCGGTCCCCGTATCCGTCGGACTTACGCGATATCGCAACCGCCGCTTCCCCGCCGGGGTTTCCACAATCGCCGCTACCACGTCCGCGACATCCTGTGCGTTCGCGGTCGTAGCGGACAAAATCGCTTCCACTTTCTCCGGAATCTGCGCCGCGGCTCCGTAGGTCTGCGTCCGCGCGTGATCCGCTGCCGTAACCATGTTGCCAAACACAGCCGTTTGATAAGCCCCCGGCTGGACGATCGAGGATTCAATTCCCTGCCCGGCAAGCTCGTAGTGATAAGCCTCGGCCAGCGCCTCCACGGCAAATTTGCTCGCGCAATAAAAAGCAAATCCCGGAATCACGACCCGCCCCGCACCGCTGGTCACATGCAACAGCAGCCCGCTGCGCTGTTTCCGCATCGCCGGAAGCACCGCCCGGTTCACGCGTACGCAGCCGAGAAAATTCGTGTCCATCTGCCGCAGCGTCTGATCCACGCTGGTGGCTTCGGCAAGGCCCATCGTGGCGTACCCCGCATTATTGATGGCCACATCGATTCGCCCTGCCCGGTTCAGGCAATCTTGCACTGCGCGCTCCACCGAAAGCTCATCGGTGACATCCATCTCGACCACATTGATAGCAAGCGATTCCTTGCCAGCCAGCGCGCGAAGCTCGGACGCGTTCGCCGCATTCCGCACAGCGGGATCGCGCATCGTCGCGAAAACGGTGTGTCCGCGGCGCGCAAGCGTCTCGGTAATTAATCGTCCAAAGCCGGTGCTCGAACCGCTAACCAGCACAGCGAATTTATCAGCCATGGATTCTCCTTTGCAGGCGGATCGTTTATGTTGAATCTATGTTGAATCGCCCACCCGCAGAAGTAAAGAGACCACCAAGCACGGGGTAATCGCCGGAATCCGCGAGCGCCGCAGATGCGACGCTGCCAAATAAAAAAGAGCCGGCAAAGTTACCAGCTCTTTCGGACTCCTAATTGCAAAAAAGCTTAAACGCTGAACGAACTTCCGCACCCGCAGGTACTCTTCACATTCGGATTGTTGAACTTGAACCCTGCGCCCTCGAGCGTCTCCACATAATCAATCTCAACGCCATCCAGGTACATCGAACTCATCTGGTCCACCGCGACCTTCAATCCGTTGAAATCCACAACTTCGTCCGTGTCGTTCGTCTGATTCTCAAACGCCATGTGGTATTGGAAACCCGAACATCCGCCGCCCACAACGGCAACCCGCAAAGCCGTGGGCACCGGATTCTGCATGGTCATGATTTCCTTAACCTTAGTGGCAGCAATCGGCGTCAAATTAATCATAGTTTACCTTAGCCTCCGCCTGCGGAATCGCCCCGCAAGCTAAACTCGTTTTCAGTATAACACACCGCCTAGTCCGAGGAAGTCAACTGCATGTCTCACGTGATTCTGTATGACACAACAAACTGCCCCGCCCGAGACAAGCTAAGCCTCTTCCCTTAAGATAGATGCATCATGAAACATAAAGTTACGTTGTTGCCGGGCGAAGGTATCGGCCCTGAAGTCTCCGTGGCAGTGCGGCGCATCCTGGACGCTTCCGGCGTGCAAATTGAATGGGAAGTCCTCGAAGCCCGCGCCGAAAATACCGACAGTACAACGGTAAAGGGAGCGGTCCTGAACGCCGCGGCGATCGAATCCGTCCGCCGCAATCGCGTGGCGCTGAAAGGTCCGATGGCCACAGCAGTCGCAGGCGGCGCGCCAAGCGTGAACGTGGCGCTCCGCAAGAGCTTGGAATTGTACGCAAATCTGCGTCCGGTAAAGAATCTCCCTGGCGTCAAATCCCACTTCGACGATGTGGATGTAGTGATCGTCCGCGAAAACACCGAAGACTTGTATTCCGGCCTGGAACATGAAGTGGTTCCCGGCGTCGTGGAAAGCCTGAAAATCATCACCGAGAAAGCCTCCACGCGCATCGCCAAATTCGCGTTCGGATACGCGCGGAAGACCGGGCGCAAGAAGATTCACGCCATCCACAAAGCCAACATCATGAAGTTGAGCGATGGCCTCTTTTTGAAGTCCGTACGCGCCGTTGCCGAGAAATTCTCCGACATCGAGTACAAGGAACTGATCGTCGATAACGCCTGCATGCAGATCGTCATCGACCCGCAGCAATTCGACATCCTGCTGCTGCCGAATCTCTACGGCGACGTCATGAGCGACCTCGCCGCAGGCCTCGTCGGCGGCCTCGGCGTCGTACCCAGCGGCAACATCGGAGACCAAGGCGCCATCTTCGAAGCCGTCCACGGCACCGCACCGGATATCGCCGGAAAAGGCATAGCCAATCCCACCGCGCTACTGATGAGCGCGATCCTAATGCTGAACTACATCGGCGAAAGCCACACCGCGAACCGTGTCGAACAAGCTCTCTGGCAGGTTTATCGCGAAGGCGAGCACCTGACCCGTGATCTTGGCGGCAAAGCCAGCACTACTGAATTCACCGAGGCCCTTATCGCCACCCTCCCGAAGTAGCCTGTAGTGGCGGCCCGTGGCACAGGTACTGCTCCCGCGCTATTGCCTGTCTCTTCCCTTGCGCTCCGAACCCACGTGCAGTAGCATCCCCCTCCATGCCAGCAACGGCTCGGGCAAAATCAAGATCCACCGAATACCCATCCGAAACCGTCTTCAAAGACCTTGTCGCCATCATGAAGCGCCACTCGCCCCCATTCCGGACCGACGTCCCCTGCATGAGTGCCGACAAGAAATCCTTCCAACTAACCGTGCCGAAACCGGTCTCGGTCCCCGATGCCTACGGCGGCAAACCCGTCGATCTCGCGATGGCGTCGGCAATCCTGCAAAAAGACTTCGTAGGCTTTTATCTGATGTGCATCTACACAAACGAAGCGATCAAGAAAAAGCTGTCGCCGGCCCTCCTCAAACTACTAAAAGGCAAAACCTGCTTCCACATAAACAAACTCGACGACAACCTGCGCAAAGACATCGAAACTGCCTTACGCCTCGGAACCAAGGCCTACCACGATCGCGGCTGGGTCTAGGGCCGTCCTCCCCCGTGCCGTCAGATCGGCTCTCCGGAGAATTTTCAGTTGGTTTCAGAACGCGGATTGCTTTTGTGTCGCGCCTCCGGCGCTCGGTTTGCGGGTCTCTACGTTTCCGTTCGGAACGAAGCAGCTTCGTCGCGTCGCGTGCCTCCGCCCGACTGCGCTGGCTGGCTCGGGATGACCATTAAAACGCCGCACGCGCCGCGATCTCTCGAATCTCCGCGTTCTCAATCACCCGCCCGCGCGTGTTCTCGAGGGTAGCTTGAATCATCGCCCGCCCGAGATCGCGTCCATTCACATACCAGCTCGGAAACGGCTTCAACAACTTTCCTAACGGAAAAAACCATGCATAAACCCCCGGCAAGCTCGCAGAAGGCTTCGCGTCAATAAACGCCGGCCGCCAGCAATCCGCCTCGACCAACCGGATCAAATCCCTCTCCACCTGGGCTTTGACCTGCGACCAAAACATCCGGCTGCCGGCGTCAGTTCCCCGCCCGCTTATGTAATGAAACGCCGCATCGGGGCTGCACCGCTTCAACATGTTCGCCGCCGCAAGCGTGTAGGAGTACGTGATGGTGCGATACTCCTGCTTCGAAACCTGCGTCGCGGAAATCCCAAGGCAAAACAAGCAAGCATCAATCCCGCGAAAAGCATCTTCCGCCGTGGCGTAATTCAAGAAATCCTTGTGCACAAACGTTCGCAGCTTGGCACTCGTATTCATCAACGGCCGGCGCAGAACCGCGCGAACCTCCGCAACATCAGAAGCCGCCAGGCAAGCCTCCAATACAGCCGCCCCGACTGAACCCGTCGCCCCAAACAAAAGTATTTTCATAGGAAAACCACTCTACACGAATGCTCTACGCACTGGGATCAGAAGTGCCGCAGACGCGACCCTCTTCGACTGAGGGCCTTCCGCGTGTCTGGCGTATCTGGTGGTCACCGCGGCGCGTAAATCTGATAGACCATGAAATACACAATCACGCCGGTGACCGACACATAGAACCACAGCGGTAAGGTCCAACGCGCAATCAACCGGTGCCGATCAAACCGCCCCACCCACGCCCGACGCAACGTAATGAGAATGAGCGGCACGATAACGATCGCCAGCACCGTGTGCGAAATCAGCAGCGTGAAATACACCGGCCGAATCCAACCCTGCCCCGCAAAGAAAATCACCTGATGCGCGCCCAGGTGATAAGCCACATAGGACACAAGAAAAACGCACGACGTAACAAACGCCGAAATCATGAATCGCTTGTGCAGTTGAATGCTACCGGAACGAATCGCTCCGTATCCGCAGGCGAGAAACACGGCGCTGGCGCCGTTCAATGTGGCATTAAGCGCTGCGTGCGAGAACATCACCGCGGAATCTTATCGTACATCATCAACCCCAGCAGGATCGGAATGTGCATCACCGTCGCGTGCATGAGCCATTTCGCCCGCGTATTGGTTCTCGCCGACGCCGCCCACAAGCAAACCTGCAAGCTCGCCGTGCACGTCACCAGCGCCCCAAAAAAATAAAGTACCCCGGCAAATCCCATCACCGCTGGCAACAAACTTACCGCCACCAGCCCGCAGGCATACAAAATGATCTGTCGGAACGTCCGGGTCCCGTCTTTATCGACCACCGGCAGCATCAAAATCCCGGCCCGCGCATAGTCCTCCCGGTACATCCAACTGATCGCGTGAAAGTGCGGAAACTGCCAGAAAAACAAAATTGTAAACAGCAGCCAGGCCCCGGCATCGAGCTTCCCGGTTGCCGCCGTCCAGCCAATCATCGGTGGAATCGCTCCCGGAATCGCGCCAATAAACGTCGCCCAAATGGTGCGCTTTTTCAGCGGCGTGTACGCCAGCAGATAGCTCAAGCTGGTAAACACACCAAGCAGGCAGGCCGCATAACCGGCAACAAAATAAAGGTCGATTGCTCCGGCCAGCGCCAGCACCAGCCCAAACCACAGCGCCTCCGCGGGACTGAGCAATCCCGTAGGCAGCGGCCGCGAAGCCGTCCTTCGCATCCGCCGGTCCGACCCTCTCTCGATGTAGTGATTCAGCGCCGCCGTCCCCGCGGCGATCAGCAGGGTGCCAAACACCACGTGCATCATGTGCAGCCACGGTACGGGTCCGCGAACCCCCATATAAAATCCCGCCCCGGTGGTCATGAGCACAAGAAACGAAACGTCCGGCTTGGTCAACGCCACATAAGCGCCAAGCTTGCTCGGTTGCGCAAGCACCGCAGAACGCGATGGGCCGTTCGCCATTAAGCCGGCACCTCGCCTTTCGTCGTCGCCAGAAGCACTTCCCTTTTCCGTGGCACCAGCCGGTAGCAAATCATCACCGTGGCAATGGACGTAGCAAACAGGATCGCCCCGACAACCGTATGGATCACCGTCGAAATCACAACCGGCGGCAACGGTTGCGGATCATCGGCGGATTTGATGCGCGCCCAAAGCGCAACGATCCCAAGAATAATCTGCAATCCCACAATCGAGTGCAGTAGCTTCCCGACCCGCGCCATCGTCGGCACCTCCGGAAAACGCTTCCGCAACACGATCGCCGTCCACACCACCATGGCCAGCACGATGGGCGCTCCGAGGACGTGTGGCTTCAAGGAAAGATACTTGTGGCGGAAACCGGCGCCCATCAGCACCTGCAGGAAAATCACCAACGCGTTCAACGTGACAATGGAATGAATCGAAGGAACACCCCGGTCTACATACTGCGGCAGACTCTCCGTATACCAGCGGCTCGTACACATGGCGATCGCCACAAGAATCGCAAACACAATCTCGGCCGTGCAGGCATGCATCACCGGAAGCCAGTAATGCAGAAGCTTGAGCACGGTGAGCCCGCCGAGAGCACCCTGGACGATCACGCCGGCAACGGCCGCAATCCCGAGATACTTCACCGAGGGCCGCCGATCGTACCGCCACAACAAAAACGCCAGCCCAAGGATCAGCACGCCAAGCCCGGCAGCAATCAACCGGTGCGAGTGTTCAAAGGCAATCCCACCGACCATCGGTGGATTCAAACTCCCGTAGGAAAGCGGCCAATCCGGCACCGCCAGCGCGGCATCCTCGGACGTAACCAGAGCGCCCGCGGTAAGCAGAATCACCGCCCAAGCGACGACAAACAAAGCATATTTATGAATGCCGGAACGATACTTAGCCATGACGTTTTTCGAGCCCCAAACTCGAAAGACAGAGTATACCGCAACGCGCGGACCACCCTGAACCGCGCAGGATTCTACCACATCAGAATTCTCTAACCTGTCGCTCAGGCCTTCGAGGCCCGCGGCCTTTTCCTTCCGGCTCCTAGGACGCCACCGACTCCGCCTTTACCTCTACCGCCCGCAGCACCAAATGCTTCAACGCAGCTATAAACGCAGGCGAGTCTCCGACCGCCGGCATCATCCGAAACCGTTCAATCCCGGCCTTCTTTGCATCCGCACGCCCATCGATATTAATTTCGTGCAATGTTTCGATATGCTCGGTCACAAACGAAATCGGCACAATCATCGCTTCTTTCACTCCCTCATGCCCAAGCCTCTCGAGCGTCCCAAGAAACGAAGGTTCCAGCCACTTTGCCGGGCCGACCTTGCTCTGGTAGCAAAGCAGATGCCTCTTCGGCCAATTCGGAAACCGCGCCGCCCCGTTCTCGCAAACCAGCCGCATCGTCTCCGCCACATGCTTCGGATATGGATCGCCCTTCTCCACCAAACTCATCGGCAATCCATGCGCGCTAAAAATCAAACGAATCCGCGAAGCATCCGGAAACTGCCGCAGGCACTTCCCAATATTGGTAACCAGCGCCTCGATGTACAAAGGATGATCGTAAAAAGCCTCAATGGTCCGCTCCGGAACCGAATCCATCGGCTCGCCATAAACGCGCCGCCACTCCTTCAAGCTGCTCAGTGTCGTCGCGTAAGAATAGTGCGGATACAATGGCAGCAGCACCAGTTCATCCAGCCGCCCGGCCCGCTTCAGACTATCGACAGCGTCTTCGGTCAGTGGTTTCCAGTAGCGCATCGCGGTCACCGCCACAGGATCGATGTATGGCGAAACCGCGTGCACTAGCCGCACGCGCTGCCGCTCGGTCAGAATCGCAATCGGCGACCGCCGCCCGATCATAGCGTATCGTCCAGCCACAGTCGGCGTCCGTTTCCTGGCGATGTACCGAGCCACAGGCCCGCGCACAAAATTAAGAGGCCCCAGAGGAATAATATCTGGGTCGGAAAAAAGGTTCCGCAGAAATGGCTCAACATGATCGAGCGAATCCGGCCCCCCAAGCTGGAACAGAACAATCCCGACGCGTTTCTTCCCGTTGGTCACCTATTTCCGCCCACTCTTCAACCGCTCAATCTCCCCGCGTAGGTCCGAGATTCTCTTCGCAATCGAGACATAAAATAGAAAAAATACCGCCCATCCGATCACATACGCTGCGAACACGCTATTCAGGTTCTTCACGAAACCTCCGCCTCACGCTGCAAAATCTCCACGTCGCTCTTCATTTTCTCCAAGCGGTGCCGCTCGACAATCAAAAACAACGCGAGAACATGCATCGCCAGAACATTAAAAAAGAAAACCTTGCTCATCGTTGGATCGAGCCCGGACCCCGGTCCGCCCATAATCACCGGCGCCGGATGTTGCGTGCGCCACCACCGGATCGAAAAAAACACGAGCGGAACATCCACGTAAGCAAAAATCCCAAACAACGCGCTCAGCAAAGCCCGGCGGTCCGGCTCTTCAATCAGCGAACGCAAGAGCAGATAGGAAACATAAAGCAGCCACAACACAAACGTGGACGTCAGCCGCGCATCCCAGGTCCACCAGATCCCCCACGCCGGCTTCGCCCAAATCGGCCCGGTAATCAGCACAACGGTGGTGCAGACCAGCCCAACCTCGGCGCTGGCCACGCCCAACGAATCGAACGCTTGCCGCCGCTTCCACACATAAAGCAGATTTGCCACGAAACAAACGAAGAACGCATCCATGCCCGCCCAAGCCGTAGCGGCATGAAAATAAAAAATCCTATACAGGACGCCCATCGTCCGTTCGTTCGGCGCAATGAAGAAAGCCGCATAAGCGCCGCCAATCACCAGTCCAATCGAAACAGCCGCGAACAGGATGCGTTTCACCACGAGCGAATCATTCCTCCAGAAGATATTCGCCGAAAAGCCACAGCGCCGTCAAAAACACCACGTCAAAAATTCCAAGGAACGCAATTCCCTTCCATTGAACTACCGGCTCGCTACTCAGCAAGCTCACGCTTACGGTAGCGCTCACCACAAGAATCGGGGTAAGCAGCGGCAGTAGAAGTAAAGGCAACAGCAATTCCCTCATCCGCGCCTGTGCCGAAATCGCGGAAAGCGCCGTCCCTACCGTCGAAACACCAAAATTTCCTAGGAGTAGTACGAGCAATAAGTAATGCAGCTCAGGAAGGACCGAAACGTTGTAGAACGCAGCAAACAACGGAAGCATCAGAATTTCCGTCAGCAGTAGAAACAGCGTATTGGCAATCAGCTTGGCCAGAAAAATCGCGAACGGATCGCTCACCGCAAGCCGCAGCGAACTGAGTGTGTCATTGGTCTGCTCCCGCAGGAAGCAAGGCTGCAGCATCAGCGAAGCGGCAAACAAAATCGCCAGCCACAGCAAGCCAGGCGCAAACTCCCGCGACTCCTCCGCTGTAGGATTGATCGCAAAGCTAAAAAGAATCAGCACCACCAAAATGAACACCACGGTAGTCGTAAGCAGTTCCCGCGAACGAAACTCCGTCCGCAGTTCCTTCCCCAACAGCGTCGCCGTATTCAGAAACACACCCATGCAGCAGCCTCACCCACCAGCAAACGTGAGAATCGAACGAACTGAATCGCCCGTCTTCGTATCTCCCACCACCGACCCGGCATCGAGCCGCACCGCCCGAGTCGCCAGCGCCGAAATCTCCGACTCACCATGAAGGCTCATCACTACGGTGCATCCGGCGCGATGCACATCGGCTAGCGCCTTCGCGAGCCACGAAATCCCGAGCGGGTCGAGCCCGGTGGCAGGCTCATCAAACAACAACACCGAAGGTCGGTGCACCAAGGCTCGCGCAATCGCGATGCGCTGTCGCATCCCCCGTGAGAAAGTGCGCACAAGCGAGGCCCGCCGCTCATACAGCCCGACTTCGTGCAACAACTCCTCGGCGCGAGCCTGAGGTTCCGGAACATTTTGCAGCCTGGCAAACAGAATAAGATTTTCTTTGGCGGAGAGCTCGTCGTACACCAAGGTGGCGTGCGCCACATAACCGGGCTGGCTATTCAACGGAGCGCCCGAAGTCCCGTCAGGAAAAGACAACTCCCCGGCGGTAGGCCGCACGAGCCGCGCCGCGACGCGAAGCAGCGTAGTCTTGCCCGAACCATTTCGCCCCGCCACGGCCACGCATTCGCCGGCGGCAATCTTCAGCGAAACGCGCCGCAAGGCAAACAGGCCGCCGTATCGCTTATCGACATTCTCGAATTGCAGTCCGGTTGGAGTAGCCAAATCCAATATCTCTTCTGCACCTGTAGTGCCGGGCCTTCCTTCAGGCCGGCATCTTGGGTTTCTCCGCTCCTAGGTCCCGGGAGCGGCGCGGCCCGCCTCCGAAGGCGGGCTCTACAGTCGCGCCTTTTCCTTCTTCGCCGCGTTCCACTTCGCACCCCTCGGGTCTCTAAGTTAAATCCGTCTTTTGCTATTTTCTCTTCTCCGTGTCCCGTGTGCCCTTTATCGGGAAAAACCGCCCCTCACCCCTGCACCATATCGCGCAAAAGCCTGTCAAACCGCGCTTTTTCCCTCTCGTAGTCCTCTTCGGAAATCGTCCCGGCCTGCCGCCGCAGCTCCAGCCGGAAAATCTGCTCCTTCAACGCATCCATACTGACGGCTACGCTCTGCTGAACCTCCGCCGAGACATTCGCCAACGGAACCGCGGTTGCCACAAGCGTTTTCCTGGCCTTCGCAGCCGATTTCGGCGCTTTCACCGCATCGCCAACCGTCGCGGCCTCCTGCCCCGGCACCACCACTTGTTTGCGCGAAACCAAGATCGCGCCCATCGCAAACAACGCCGCCATCCCTCCAAAAATGTACCACTTGAAATCATCCAGCCGGCTCGGAGCGGCAATGACTTCCTGCGCGACTTGCCGCGAATTTCCTGCCTGCGCGCCCTGTCCCTGGTCATCCGCCGCAGGTTGCCCGGTCGCAACTCCGGAGAGTTTTACGGTAAGAACTCCTTTCGTAGGCAGCGCCTCGTGGGTAAAAACCATCATGCCCTGTTCCTGTCCCGCTGCGGTCAAACCGTCACCGCTCACGGTCACGCCCGGCGGCACAACCACCAGAACCTTCGCCCCCGGATAAGTCGCCGGCAATTTCACGGTCGCCGAATTGTCCATGTAGGCCAGCCCGTAGGAAAGCCTCACATCGGTCTGCCCCGGACGAAACGCATACGCGATCGCATAGTGCCCGTTGCCCTTGTCAATCGAAGCCTGCGGCACGGCCATCCCGGAGGATGTGGTCGTGCTCACTTGCCCGAGCGTGCCTCCGTCGGGAATCGCAAAATCAAAATTCCCTTCCGTGCGAAAAAATGCCACTGGCGGTTGCGACGCATTCTGGACCGAGTATTCCTCCGCGCCCACGAGCTTGCCGTCCTGTGGCTCAAAAATAATCACGTGAGACGCCACCCCGATCGTCTTCGGGTCCTTCGAAATCTCAAATACATCCACATCGATCGCAGGCCGACCCGGCGGAGCGAATGTATTGAAACTCACCTCGTGAAATGTAGCGCGAATCAGTACCGGCCCCGTGCCAATGGAATCTTTCGTGACCGAAAAATGCCCCTGCGCGTCGCTCGTCGCGGTAGCCAGCTCGGCCATATTCGCCATGGGGCTCAGGAAATCAAGCGCGACATTGGCCTCCGGCTTTCCGGTGGTGCGGTTCATCACTGTGCCGCTGAGCGTTCCAGCCGCAGCGGCCCCAGCCAAAACTCCGATTGTCAGGAGAGTCAAAGAAAGGCGCGCCGCAATCGGCTTCATCTAGCGCTCCGGTCCGACGGACGCACCGGGCGTGCCCGCCGCACCTGCGATTCCGTGACCTGCTCAATTTCCGCCAGCACAAGCGCGGCCTCGTTCTCAAGCGAATCCTTCATCAATTCGTAGTCACCTTCGGAATATTTTCCCGCGCGATGTTCGAACTTCAGGTCGCGAAGATTATCATAAATCGTGTCGCGGCGTTCCAGTAGCTGGTCGAGCTTGGTTCGATGCGGAGCCAGGTCCGACGCGTCCGGCTGAATATAAAATACAAACAGAAAAACAGCCGCCGAAAGCGCCAAACAAGCCCCTAGTGCCGCCCAATCCGGTAAGACTATCAGCGCAAAAATGTCAGGCAAACCGAACATCCATCAGTCCTCAGTCTCGCGAGCAGCTTGCGCCCGCGCGCGGGCGAGCGCGTCGCTCGGCAGATTAGGTCCCGCTGCGGTAGCGGAACGCGGCCGGACCGCCCACTTCCGCACAACAAGAATCACCAGCGCCAGACCCACGGCAAAATAGATCACCGGCATCATCCAGGCCAGCAATCCAAATCCTTTCTTCGGCGGCTCGACATAGACCACCGTTCCATACTCCGCCACAAACGCGTCGATAATCTGCTGCTCCGATTGCCCCTTGGCCAAATGCTGATCGATCTCCTTCAGCATTCCCTTCGCCGTATCGCAAGGCCCGGAAAACGCCCCACCCGGATGCGCGCACCCTCCCGCACTCATGTCGCACCCGCGGCACTGACACTTCAAGTGCATCCCAATCTCTTTGGCCCGCGGCGAATACCCCACCTGAGCCAGCACCAGCGGGCCACACGCAAATCCGATCAGCGCAACGAACATCCCAACTCGTCTCACGTTTCCGCCACTCCCTCTCTTCTCTGCATCTGTGGTGAAAAGAACCGTCTCGGCGACTCTCGGCGCACGCTGCGTCTCTGCGTTAGATTTTCTCTTTTCCGTTTTCCACTTTCAAATTTCCTAACCTTCACTCGCGCCGCTCGCGCAACGAAACGCTCGGCGCGACTACCGCGTCGCCCGGAAGCCCCACCGGCTGCACCGCCCCCGCCAACACCAAACCCCCTCTGCGATTCGGCAGCAACGCCAACAACGTCCCCATCACCACCCAAACTCCTCCCAACCAAATCCATTTCACCAGCGGATTCAAGAACGCATGGATCACCGGCACGTTCGCCTCCGGATCCATCCCGGCGTACACCACATAAAGGTCTTCGCGAAGCGTCGAATAAATCGCCACCATCGTCCCGGCCGCCTGCTCCGTCCCTTGGAACTGCCGCTTCTCCGGATACAGCAACATGATCTGCTTGTTGCCCTTCATGACCTCGACAATCATGCGCTGCGCCGTGTAATTCTGCTCCGCCTTGGTATCCGCGCTCTGCAACAGAAGCGTATAAGGCCCCAGCTTCAGCGAATCGCCAATATTCATGGTCTTCTGCGCTTCGGTGTTGAACGCCGCTCCCGCCAGTCCGATAAAAATCAATACCATCCCGAAATGCACAACGTAGCCGCCGTATCGCCGCGTGTTGCGCATGGAAAGTTCCTGCGCCGACGTCAACAGATTCATCCCTGTCCGAGCGCGAATGACCTTCGCCCCGCGGTAAAACTCCAACACGATCGTCCAGGTAACGAACCCACACAGGAATAAACAGAGCATCGAAGCGCCATCGCGATATCCGAGCGTGAACGCCGCAACGCCACAAAGCACGCCGACAAACAACGGCCAGCCAAAATTCCGCCGCAAGCTGTCCATGGAAGTCTTTCGCCACGCCAGCAGCGGTCCCACGCCGGTCAAAAACAGCAGGGCCAGGCCGATCGGAATCATCACCTTGTTAAAGAAAGGTGCCCCTACGCTGATCCGGTTGTTCGTAAACCATTCGGAGAACACCGGGAAAAGCGTGCCGGAAAGCACGGCAATGCAGGCAACCAGAAACAGCAGATTGTTGAACAGAAAACTCGACTCCCGCGAAACCATCGAATCCAGCACGTTTTCGCTCTTCAAATAATCGCGATTCTTGAAATACGCGACGAGGCAAACGCCCAGAATCACCAGCATGAACCCGACAAACCACGGCCCAATGTGCGAATTCGCAAAAGCGTGAACGGAACTCACCACCCCGCTGCGCGTAAGAAACGTCCCCAGAATGCACATCAGGAATGTCGAGAACACCAGCCACACATTCCAGACCTTCATCATCCCGCGCTTTTCCTGCATCATCACGGAATGCAGAAACGCCGTCCCGGTCAGCCAGGGAAGCAAGGAAGCATTTTCGACGGGATCCCAGCCCCAATATCCGCCCCACCCCAGCACCGCGTAAGCCCAATGCGCGCCAAGCAGAATCCCGACCGATTGGAAGCACCATGCCACCATCGTCCACTTGCGCGTAAGGTGAATCCATTTTTCTCCGGGATACCGCGCCAGCAGTGCCGCCAAAGCGAACGCGAACGGAATCGTGAATCCGGTATATCCGGAATAAAGATTCGGCGGATGGATCACCATTTCCGGATACTGCAGCAGCGGATTGAGCCCATTGCCATCCATGCGCGTAAACGGCACCAACGCTCCGCTGGCGCTGACGCTGGCGAGGGTCTTGAACGGATTCTCGACAAAATTATTCAGCGTAAGGAAAAAGATCTGCACCCCGGCCAGAATCACGCCCACATAGGGCATCAGCTCGCCGTTCTTCTGCCGGTACGCAATCAGAACGGACAGGATGTAAACCGAAAGCAGCGTGCTCCAGAAGAGCAGCGAACCTTCCTGCCCGGCCCAAAGCGCCGCCACTTTGTAAAATGTCGATAGATCGCGGTTCGAATGCTGAACCACATACGCCGTGGAAAAATTGTCGCTGAAAAGCAGGAATTCCAGGCTCAGCGTCGCGAGGAAAATCAGGACGCAAGTAGCCATCCCCGATTGCCGCGCGCTTTTGACAAGAAGGGGATGCCGCGTTCGAATCGCAAAAATCCCGCCCACAAACGCGTAAACCGCACACACAAACGCAAGCAGAAGTGCAAAACTCCCAAATACATCCATAACCCTTCCGCCTTCCCCCTGCTCGAACCGCCCCACTCACGACCGGCTCGTGAGTTTCTCCGCTCTGTGTCCTCGGTGATGCAAAAACCCCTCATCGCGTCTGGCGTCCTTGCGGCCGCTCTGCGTCTGATATTCCCTGCCGGACGTCGCATCCCTTGGTGCGTAAGGGTGGGTTTTAGGTTTCTCTTCCGGGTTTCCCCCTACATACTGCTTTTCTGCGTACCCTGCGGGGGCTTATCCCCGCCTGGCGCCGTCTCATACTTCGACGCGCATTTCGCCTGCACATGCTCGGCAACAAACTTCCCATCGGAAGCGCGCCCTTCCACAAGCGCCTGCGATTTGTCCACAAACGTATCCGGCAAAGGGTCGCTGCCAACATAACTCACCGGCAAGGTCTTCCCTTCTTCCTCGAGAACAAAATCAATCCGCCCAGGCAAATGCTTGATCGAACCCGGCTGCACCGTACCGGCCAGCCGCATGCGATGATTCCGCGCGGCTCCCTGCAAGCCCTGATATTCCGCAATCGTATGGTAATAAGTCTTGCTTTCCCCGTAGCCAAGCCAAGCGAGACAAGCCAGGGACACGAGAATCACGCCAATCCCAACGCCGAATTTGGCACGGCTTTTCACAAATCACTCCCGAAAAGAGGCTCCGCCTCAAATACTAGCACACCCACCCTGCCCGACCCACAGTACCGCTTGCCAGTTCCGGCCTAATTTAGGCCAGTCCTGGCACTACACCGTTTGTGCGTTCGAAGTGGCCAAAGCCGCGCGAAAGGCGAGAAGGTCGGATTCGTTGCCGGCTTCGCCGGCAAGGAAACAGCCACTCTCCGGCAAAACCGGACAACCCAGCTCCGCCTCATGAAACTTGTGGGCATACGGTTGCAATTCTCGGGAAACTAGCAGCACGCGCTTGGGTTTGAGGGACCGTCGCACGCGTGTCATGATGGTGTGCAGATGCTTTTCGATCAACACCTGCGCCTGCGCTTCCGAAACTCCCTCTTCCGGCGGGCACTCCAGAACGTGTGTCAGCAGCAATCCGAGTTTCTGAAATTCTGCCAGCACCGCCGCGGGCGCCTTCCCCTCCGCGGAAACCTGCACGGCATTCAGAACCGCGCCAGCCTCGCCCTGGAACATACCCCGGGGCGAATACAGAAAATCGTCTCCATTGCGGGGCGCAACCCCGCGAAGCAATAGCGCCTGAATATGCACCGGTCGAAACCGCGTGGCCCAAGCCAGCCGCTCCAGACGCCGCGAAATGTGCGCCGAATCCGCAGCTTGCCCACACCCATCGCATCGCAGAAGCATCTCGCTCATATCCGAGTAAATCGTAGAGCAAGCGACCCTCCCACGCAAATCCCCGCCCCGCGCAAACTGTTCTGACGCAAGGTTGCCCCGAGGTTCGATTGACCGGTCTGCCCAGATGCTCTCCTCAGGCTGAACTCAGGCAATCTACCACCACTTGTTTAAGGAAAGCGATGAGTACTCCACTACCCGCTCTCGGATAGGAACCGCGGCTTCGGACCGTGGGCCGCCATTAAGTCAAAGGATCGACATCACCAAGGGTTCGGATGGGCACTATTTGGACACGGCCGCATCCGACGGCAACTTCGCCCGCAAGCACCATTTCAATTCCTGGCTGAGATCGGAAATCTCCATGCCCGGCATCACGATAAACTTGCAGGAAAGCATTTCGCGCGATTCATCATCATCCGGAAGCTGGCACGTCACCCGGCAATACTGGCAATCCTGATTCCAGCAAAACCGACCGTAAGGAATGGTTTCCGGGCTAATAAACTGAAAACACCGCAGAAGCGAATTCCGCTCCGGCACCTGAAACCTCCTTCCCTGGATAGTGATTTCCACGAGCTTTTCGTACGGACGAAAGGGTTCCGACATGATGATGCGTTTCCTTTGCGAGCGCTGCGGACAAAGCTTCCCGGGGCCGGGACCACACGCTGCACCACCAGAGTAGTGCCCCCATCGCCGTGGAACAACGACACCCTGCGCGCAGAGTGGCCAATGTGCTACGGGGGTAGCCAACGATTCACTCGTAGCACCGTGCCTTCAAGCCGGCATCGTGGGTTTTCTTGTGGCGGCGGGTATTTAACTCGTCCAGACGGAGGAAGGGTCGCGTGCTTTCCCGAGCGTCTTGCCTCCGAAATTCGCCGTACCTCCACCCGCAGCGCCGGGGGCCCGACACTTCCGCAGCCCGCCTTCTACCGATACCCCGCGTCTAGTGCAAATTCCCTAGGCACTCCTCTCAATTCCCCTCTCCGAAATTTTCGTTCACCATAAACACCACTGGTTCCGGGAAGCATGAATTCACAGAAGTCGATTCGCGTCCTTATAGCCGACGATTCCCCCACGGCGCTTCGCTCCGTGCGGGATTACCTCGAATTCGCCGGCGGGTTTGAGATCGTAGGTACAGCCACAGACGGCCTGCATGCTGTGCAACTCGCATCCGTCCACAGGCCGGACTTGGTTCTCCTCGATCTCAGCATGCCGCGGGTCAACGGGCTGGAGGCTGCAGAGCAAATCCGCCTCTCCAGTCCGGACCTGCGGGTGATCATCTTTTCAGAACTCTACGGTCTCTCTCTTGCCGACGAATGCCGCCGCCACGGCGCGGACAGCTTCGTCCACAAGAGCAATCTCCCGGATCGCCTGCTTCCGGAGATCGAGCGCCTGTTTTCAACGGGTGAACCCAGCAGTCCTCGGCCGAGTGACAGTTAACAGTTCCGGCTTTAGACGAACGCCCTCCCAACGTGGCGTTCCCTGAGTTAGCTGCGTGTCCAGAATTCTGCGTAGGAGCGGCTCGAACGACCAATGCCAGACGGAGTGTTTCAAATCCTGTTCCTCGGCGAACATTCGTCCTGGCAAAGAGTCTCGAAGCTTCTGACCCAGCCCGACGCGCCTCTTGAGGTCCATCCGGTCGATTCCCTCGCCGATCTCTTCCAGGCCCTCGCGCTCGGCCGTTGGCAAGCCCTCGCCGTCGACGTCCACGCTTGGAATTTCCAGGGACTCCACTACGTAGAAAAAGTTCGCTCCGAATACCCCGCCTTCCCGATCATCGCGCTGTTCTCCCGCGCCATCCCCGAACTCGATACCAAAGCCGTCACCTGCGGCGCCTCAAGCAGCATCGCGTTCGACGAACTCACTCCCGTCGGCTTTCACACCGCCGTTTCCGCGGCCCTCGAAGAAGCCAAATGCCAATTCTTCTTCAATGAAGAATTACAAACTCACTTCCCTCGTAACGACGCCGACAGCAGCACGCTAACCTTCTCCAAAAATCAAGTCATCACCCATGCCCTGCACAATCTTCTCTGCGTAATATCGGCCAATGCTGACCTTCTCTCCGACACGCTGAACGGCAACGGCCCCGACAGCCATTCCTTGTCCGAAATCAAAAAAGCTACCCGCAGCGCCGCCACTCTGGTGCGCCACCTGAAGTAGCGGCGAGCCGCGTTTCCCTCTGGATCGGCCGCCCGACCGGAGCAGTCTGACATTTTCTGCCGCTCCACAGTCTGCCGCAGCGAAGGGACCTGCTGTTCTTTGGTTTCTCTCGTATAACGACGTCAAGGGTGCGCGGCAGTGCACCTACGGCGGCGCTGTCGAAATCGGCCTTCAGCTCGTTCCTCACGTGCACTGGCGCTAGCAGCCCTACTTCGAAGTCAACGGCGGCACGATGATGTTCACGCGGATATTCCCACCGCCGACACCCGGCGCGTCAATCTCTGTATCGATTTCACCCCGGGATTTTACATTCCCGTCGGCTACAATCGGGCCATCAAAACCGGCCTCGGCTTCTATCACTTCTCGAACGACTACACCGTCCGCCATAATCCCGGGTTCGACACGTTCATGGTTTACATGGCCTACTCGTTCCGGAATCTCCCCGCCCTCCACCTACACAAACCCTCCCAGTAGAATCGCGAGCCGATGTATTTCGCTTTTCGGATTTCGAATTTCGACTTTCTGCTCCCTCACTCCCCCTGCTTCCGCACCGCCCCATTCTTCATCGCCCACTCCACAAACGTCGCTGCGTTCTTCACGCCCAAAACATTCGTTCCCTTCACGCTCGGCAATGATCCCCACTTCGCGCCTTGCAAATCCGCGTCCTGAAGATCCGCATTCTCCAGACTCGCGCCGGTCAGATCCGCATTCTTCAATTCCGCCCCCGCGAAATCCGCGTCATTCAAAACACTCCCCGCAAACGACGTTCCCTCCAACCGGGCCCCGCGAAAATTGGCGCTCCGCAAACTTGCGTCGCTCAAATTCGCACCCGCCAAATCCGCCATCCGCGCGTCGGCTGCCGCAAAATTCGCCCGGGCCAGCTTCGCCTTCGGCAAGCGCACCCCCATCAAAAACGCCGAAGCCAAATTCACTCCGACCAGCGAGACCCCGTCTTGATTCAACTCTTCGAGCGCCTCGATCCTTCCTCCATTCCCACCTTTCCCTTCCGCCAAATCCACGACCTGCCAAGCCTGGTAGTGCCGCAACTTCACCCTGTCCCCCGACCCCGCAAAATAGAAAATCACCGCTACCAAAACTCCAAACCTGCCCAGATAATCCAGCACCTCTACAAACGTCCAATTGCTCAGCGCATAGGCCGCCCATTCCAACCCATACTCCACCACAGCAAACGGCATCGCCCACCGATGATGCACCCGCATCCTTCGCCACTGCTTCCACCCAACCGGCCTGTCCCGTCGCCCATAAACCACCATCGCCCCTCCCTATCCCACAACTCTGTGCCTGACCCGAGCCCGCACAAGATCCGATCCCTCAGGGCTCAAGACGTTACACCATCTCCCTTGCTTCTGGCAGAGTGTTAGGAACGAAGCTTCGAAGGGTCGAACCGGCATTTTGGCGTTTCCGTCGCGTACTACCGCGAAAGCGCCCACACCGGTATGCGAGTCCCGAAACCGTTCTTTTTTTGCTTATTCCGAAAGGAAGGTCACTTACCCGGTTGCTGCTGTTGCTGTTTCTTCCGCGCCTCGTCCATCCTTTGCGCCATCGCTTCAAACTTCGGCTTCTGTTCGTCGGTCAACACGGCCCGCATCTGCTCCCGCGCCTTTTCCCGCACCGCGTCCACATTTTTATCCGCGGAATCATGAATCTCTTTCATCTCCTGGTGCGTACCGCGAATAATGTCGTCGAACTTCGCGCTCTGATCCCCACTCAATCCCAGTTCCTTGGTCATATCCGCTACGCGCTTCGCGCGACGCTCCGGTTCGCTCATTTGCGGCCGCGACGGCAACGTCGCCGCATAACTTCGATGCCCGAAACCGTACCCAAACACCACCCCGATCGCGGCTCCCACCAAAAACACCACCGCTAGCCAAATCCGAGCCTTCCTCGCGGAATCTGGATTCATCGCTGCTCCTCGTAATCGTAATAGGTCGCGATCACGTCATCGTTGACCGGCGTGCTCGGCAGCGCTTCGAAAATTCCTTCGGGCGGTGCCAATTCCTGCCCAGGCGCTCGCGCCGCGCGCCGTTCGGTAAACATCCACGTGCCGCCGAGCATCAGCAGCAGACTCGCAAACGCCACCAACCTCGGCGCCAACCGCCGGACGCTGGTCCAGAAACCGTTCTGCGTCTCTTCCATCTCGATTTCCTGGGCATCGATCGCGTTCATCACCCGCCGCGTGAACCACGGTCCCGCTTCCGGCAGGCTCTCCTGCATTCGCGCGAGCGCCAACCGCGTTACCGCAAAGTCCTGCAGCGCGGCTTCGCACTCCGCGCATTGCGCGGCGTGCCCCTGCGTTTCTTGCGGAAGAGCGCTCCGCCATTCTGCCGCCGTCGCGCCCCGCAGTGCATCCGTCGGTAACGCTTCGAGTTCGTTCAAGAACAGCTCGCAATTCACTCTACCGCTCATTGGGAGCTCCTTCATATTTCTTTACCTCGCTTCTCTCTGGCATCTGTCTTCCATTGCCGAACTCAAATACCCGCAGCGCGCTTCTTCCGTCTTATTTTTTCTGCAATCTTTTGCCGTGCCCGAAATAATCTCACTTTTACCGTGTTTCCGTTAATGCCCATGATCTCCGCGATCTCTTCGACGGTGAATCCTTGCACTTCCTTCAGCACCAACATCGCCCGGTCGCGTTCCTCCAAGCAATCGAGCCAGCGGTCGAGCTGTTGTCTGGTTTCGAGCTGTTCCGTCAAGTCTCCTGCATACTCGGTCTTTTGTTCCGTGGACTGGTACGCATGCGCCTGTTCTTCGCTCAGTTCTGATTCGAACACGAGTGGTCTGACTTTCTTCTTCCGCAACAAGTCCCAGCATTCATTTACGGTAATCTTATACAGCCATGTGCTGAATGCGGATCGCTGGTCGAACCGCTTGAGGGAAAAGTAGGCCTTCAGAAACACTTGCTGCGATATGTCTTCAACATCCTCGCGGTTCCTTAGGATACCTCCTGCCACCGCGAAAACTCTGCCCTGATGCCTCGCCACCAGCACCTCGAATGCTTCTTTTTCACCCTGCTGGGCTCGTTGCACCAGCTCGCGGTCGTCTACCCGCCGCGCCGTCCCTTCCTGGGCCTCTAGGGCCGCAGCCGCCACCGGCACATCGGTCTCCTCTGAATTTGGGACGTTCCCCATGCCTATTTGGTTACGCCATTTTAACCCAGCTGTCCATAGTCATTCCCGTCCCCGAGTAGCCTAAGCTCCTCAGTGCCCGCCGTTCTGTCCGGCGGTCCAGGCGCCGACCCTACCTGCCGCAGGCAGGTCACGCAATCAGACCGAGCTCCCATATTGTCTGCAACCTAAAAGAATCAAAGCGGCAATGCCTTTCGAATTTCTCTTTTACAATTCCTGCGCCGTGTCCGCGGCATCACTTGGCTCTAGGTAATTTGCACCAGCTGCTTCACAAATCCTCACAATTCCCTCACACCGCTTAGAAGTTTGCTCTTGCAATTGATAACTACTTGTAGAATACTCAACCCATGATTATCGGTGACAGGCTTCGCGCTATGCGCGAAGAAAAGAAACTCTCCCAGGGTGATATCGAGAAACGTACCGGCTTGCTAAGGTGCTACATTTCTCGCGTCGAGAATGGCCACACCGTCCCGGCCATTGAAACGCTGGAAAAGCTGGCTCGTGCTCTCGAATCCCCACTTTATCAACTCTTCTACGACGGCGAGGAACCTCCCCAACTTCCCAATCTACCCAAGCGTAAATCGTCAGATGATATCGCCTGGGGTACATCGGGGAAGGAGGCCCGTTACCTCAACAAGTTGCGCCGCTTGCTGAGTAAAGCCGACGATGAAGATCGCAAGCTTCTTCTCTATATGGCTCAGAAGATGGCCAATAGGTAGTGGCTTCTTTCGGAGCCGCCCGCTCCGAACCAAAAAAACGAAAAGGGCCTCAAATTTCCCGCCATTTCAGGCCCTTTTTGTCCTGTCGGCTTTGTAAAGATTCGTAAGTTTGCTCCGCTTCTGTGGAAAATCCCGCTCCCCTACTCCCATTCAATGGTGCTCGGCGGTTTGCTGCTCACGTCGTACACCACCCGCGTCACTCCCGGCACCTCATTCACGATCCTCGTCGACATCCTCTCCAGTACTTCCCCCGGCAATCGCACCCAATCCGCCGTCATCGCATCCTCGGACTGCACCACCCTCACCGCCACCGTCAATCCATACGTCCGGCCGTCCCCCATGACTCCCACGCTTCGCACCGGCAGCAACACGGCGAACGCCTGCCATACCTTTTCATACAATCCTGCCTGGCGAATCTCTTCCACCACGATCGCGTCGGCCTCCCGGAGGATACCAAGATCTGCACGACTAATTTCGCCTAATAACCGAACTGCAAGGCCTGGTCCCGGAAACGGGTGTTTCACGAGTATCTCATCTGGTAAACCCAGGCTTTTCCCGATGCTCCGGACCTCGTCCTTGAACAAATCCCTCAGCGGCTCAATCAACGTAAACGGCATTTTCTCCGGTAGTCCACCGACATTGTGGTGCGTCTTGATGGTCGCCGAAGGCCCCTTAACCGACACCGACTCAATCACGTCCGGGTATAACGTACCCTGCACCAGGAATTCGATATCTCCCCCGGCCTCACCGTTCTGGAGCTTTTCCGCTTCCGCCGCAAAGACCTCGATGAACTCGTTACCGATGATCTTTCTTTTCTTCTCCGGATCGCTCACGCCCTGCAACTTGTCCAGGAACCGCGCCGTCGCATCCACCCCGACAACACGCAAACCCAATCGTTCCCTGTACATCTCCAAGGTATGCTCAAACTCATTCTTTCTCAGTAATCCAGTATTGACAAAAATATTCGTCAGCCGCGCCCCAATCGCTCGGTGCACCAGCACCGCCGCCACCGTGGAATCGACGCCCCCGCTCAATCCACAAATCGCATGATGGGTTCCCACTTTGGAACGGATCACCTCCTCGGTCTCCTCAATGAATGCCGCACCGCTCCACTTCGGCTCCGCCTTGCACACCTCGAATAGGAAATTCCTCAGAATCTCGGTCCCGCGCTCCGTGTGTTTCACTTCGGGATGAAATTGCACAGTATAGATCTTCCTGTTCGGATCCTCGGCCGAAGCAATCGCATTCGCCGTCTTCCCGGTGGCGTGAAACCCCTCGGGCAACGCATGCACGTTATCCCCGTGGCTGTTCCAGATCTTCAAACTCTCTGGAAAATCCCGAAAAAGAGCACTGGCGCCTGGTTCCACCTGAAGTTGCGCCGGCCCATACTCCCGTCTTTCCGCCGGCTCCACTTTCCCGCCCAAATTCTTAGCCACCCACTGCATGCCGTAGCAAATCCCCAAAACGGGAATTCCCATCCCTAGCACGCCCACGTCACACCGGGGCGCGTCCTGGTCATAAACCGAGCTGGGCCCGCCCGATAAAATAATCCCCGCCGGCCCGAGCTTGCGGATCGCCTCAAGGGAAGTAGTACAAGGCAAGATCGCGCTAAACACCTGTTGTTCGCGCACGCGCCGGGCAATCAACTGCGTATACTGCCCGCCAAAATCCAGAACCACAATCCCGCCCAGCTCCGCTTTCATCTTCCCCACCATTTTCTGTGCCGTTCCGCTCATCGCATCACCACCCGTAGTGGCGGGTCACCCGACCCGTGCTTTGGCAACCTCTTTTTTTCTTATTCCTCTCACCGCACCACAATATTCACCAACTTATCCAGTACGAAAATTACCTTCCCAATGGTCTTCCCCGCCAGGTGTGCCGCGACCCCAGCATCCGCCTTGGCCAATCCCACAACCTCCTCCTCCGAAGCGCCCGCCACAACTTTCACGCGGCCCCGCACTTTCCCGAGCACCTGCACCACAATCTCAACCTCTTCCTCTTTCGCCAATTCGGCATTAAACGCGGGCCAACTCACGGTCCATAGTCCGCCAGAATGTCCCAGCATTTCCCACAACTCCTCGGCCAAATGCGGCGTCATCGGAGCCAGCAACAACACCAGAATCTCCAAAACTTCGTTCCGCACCTCAGCCCGCACGGAACTCTCCGCGGCGTAAAGAGCATTCGTCAATTCCATGATCTGCGCGATCGCCGAATTGAAATGCCAACGCGTCTCAAAATCTGCAGTCACCCTGCGCAACGTCTGGTGCGCCTTCCGAAGCAGCGCCTTTTCACTTTCACTGTAACTTCCCTCAGGCTCCGTCCGAGAGACCTGAACTTCCGGCCCTGAGTTCGCCACTCCCTTCGCCACCAACCGGTAAACGCGATTCAGAAACCTCCACGCCCCCTCGATACTTTCTTCGCTCCACTCCAAATCCTTCTCCGGCGGAGCCGCAAACAACGTATACAACCTCCCCGTATCCGCTCCATACTTCTCCGCCATCTCGATCGCGCCGACCACATTTCCCTTCGACTTCGACATCGCCACTCCGCCCTTTTGCACCATCCCCTGCGTAAACAACCGCGCGGCGGGATCGCTATGGTGAATCAATCCCAAATCCCGCATCACCTTGCACCAAAACCGCGAATACAGCAGGTGCAGAATCGCATGCGTAATTCCGCCGATGTACTGATCGATCGGAAACCAATACGCGACCTTCGCCGAATCAAACGGCACCTTGTCATTCTTCGGATCGCAATACCGGTAGAAATACCACGAGGAATCCACAAACGTGTCCATCGTGTCCGTTTCGCGTCGAGCGGCTCCGCCGCACTTCGGACACTTCACATTTACAAATTCCGGATCGGTCGCGAGCGGCGATTGCCCCTCGCCCGTCAACTCCGGGTTAGCCGGCAGCACCACCGGCAGATCTGCATCCGGCACCGGCGTCATTCCATCCTTCTCGCAATAAATCACGGGGATCGGCGTGCCCCAATACCGCTGCCGCGAAATCCCCCAATCCCGCAAACGAAAAATCGTCTCTTTCTTCCCAAAACCCCGAGCCTCGGCGTCCGAGGCCATCTTCTCAATCGCATCCTCACTCTTCATCCCGCTATAAGGCCCCGAGTTCACACTGATCCCATAGTCGGTAAACGGCGACTCGGCTTCCAATCGCTCCGAGGGTACCCCACGCTGGGTGTCCGGGTCCTGGGTTTTCTTTACTCTCTTCGCGGTGTCCTCGGTAGCAAAACTCTCGACCACCACAGGAATAGGCAACGCAAACTTCTTCGCAAACTCAAAGTCCCTCTCATCATGGGCCGGCACCGCCATGATCGCCCCGGTCCCATACTCCATGAGGACGAAATTCCCCACCCAAATCGGAATCTTTTCCCCACTAAAGGGAGTCACCGCATACCGCCCCGTAAAAAATCCGTCCTTCTCCGCCGTAGCGATGTCCTCCATCTTTACCGACGTCTGCTTCATCTGGGCGAGCTTGGTCAGGCGCTTTCCGGTTTCCAGATTCCCTGTCGAAGAAGCTCTCTCGAGATCAGCCACGATCAGCGTTTCGACCAATGGGTGGTTCGGCGCCAGAATCAGAGCGCTGGCACCGTAGATGGTGTCGATGCGGGTGGTAAAAATCTCGATTTTCTCGGGGAGTCCCTCGACCGCAAACCACACCTTCGCCCCAGTGCTCTTCCCGATCCAATTCCTCTGCATGGTGAGGACCCGCTCAGGCCATCCACCCTCGAGCAATTGCAAATCATCCAGCAACTGCTCCGCATACGCGGTGGTCTTCAAAAACCACTGCGCAATCTCGCGAGCTTCGACCAGCGTATCTTCATGCCGCCAGCAATACCCGCCATTCACGACCTGCTCGTTGGCCAAAACCGTGCAACACTTCGGACACCAGTTCACCCGGCTCTTCTTGCGGTACGCCAATCCGCGTTCGAGCATGCGCAGAAAAAACCATTGGTTCCAACGGTAATACTCCGGCTCGCAGGTCGAAATTTCCCGCCGCCAGTCGTAGGAAAACCCAAAGCGACGCAGCACGCGCTGAAATTCCGCAATATTGTTGTTCGTCCACATCCGCGGATGGGTGTGATTCTTGATCGCGGCATTCTCGGCGGGCAATCCAAACGCATCCCATCCCATCGGGTGGATTACGTTGTACCCCTTCATTCTCTTCACGCGCGCCACTACGTCCCCAATCGTGTAGTTGCGCATGTGCCCCATGTGCAGCGTCCCCGAAGGATACGGCAGCATCTCCAGCACATAATATTTCTGTTTCTTGGGATCGGCTTCCGACTCGAACACGCGGTCTTCATTCCACCGCTTTTGCCACTTCGCCTCAATCTCCTGCGGCCTGTAATCCCCCACGATTTGCCCGTCCCCCCTACTTCCGTTTGGCCTTTTTTCCCGCAGGCAAATGCCTGGCGCTGATCCTCTTGCCACTCTTCGCCATGGCCTTTTTCATCGCCGGCGTCAGCATGGAAAATCCCTTTTCCGCTCCCGGTCCATCCACTCCCGCCAACTCCCACAACCTCGCCACATTCTTGCGGTCGTCGCCGACGTTGTCGATTGGCGTCTCGAGCAAAAACACCCGGCCCGGCAAACCTTCTGGCGGCACCGTCCCCAATCGCGGATGTTTCAAGATGCGCCCAAACGCGTCGCGCCCAATCTTTCCTTCCCCGATATTCTCGTGACGATCGACCTTCCCGCCCAGCGCAATCTTGGAATCGTTCACATGAAAAACCGGCACATTCTCGAGCCCGATCGTCTGGTCGATTGACTCAATCGTCCTCTCGAGCCCGGTTTCGCTCCGAATGTCATACCCCGCCGCAAACAGATGCGCCGTGTCCAAGCAAACCCCCACATTCAGCCCGCGCAAGCCATACAGAATCGCAGCCACTTCCTCCAGCCGCGAGCCCACCGACGTCCCCATCCCCGCGGTGTTCTCTATCAAAATCTGCATCTTCCCGAGCGGCACGCGCCTCGCCGCCTGCTTCACGCCCTCAATAATCGTCGCAATCGCGCTCTCCATAGCAGCTTCGCCCCGCGCTCCGGGATGCACCACCAGGAAATCCGCGCCGAGAACGGTGCCCCGCACCAACTCCTCGTGTAACGCCTGGATCGACCGAGTCCGGAGCATCGGCTGCGTCGCCGCCAGATTCACCAAATAATTCGCATGAATCACTAGCGGCCCCAGACGCAACTCCTGCCGCCGGGCCCGAAACGCCTTCGCATCCGAAACTGGAATGCCCATCTTCGCCACTTGCCACATCCGAGGGCTCGACGAAAAAATCTGCAGCGCATTCGCCCCCAGCTTCCGAGCCGATTCGAGCGCGTTCAGATAACTGCCCGAAATCGAAGTGTGAAGCCCGATCCGCACACTCCCATCCATCCACAGGGGCGCCTGCGGTTCCGGCTCTGGCTGAGGAATGTATTCCTCGTCCGGCTCAAAAATCGTATTGTCGACCAAAGGATATTCCGCCATACCTGTTCTTTCTACCTGCTCTGTCTCGCAACCGTTAAACTTCCCATTCTACCACACCGCCCAAGTTCCCTATTTTCACGCTTCTTTGACCGCGGCGGGTCTTCCGCCTGCCCTCACACAGGAAGGACCCACCTTGCAATTTCCCTTCTCTTTCCACCGAGGCTCCTTAAACTCTCCCCCATGTCCGCCGCCTCATCTGGAAATGGAGAAAGCGTTCATCCGTTAAGATAACCGAGCGAACACATGGAGCAGCAACGGAAGCACTGCACGCAGGAAGAAAAAGTAGCCATTCTGAGGCGGCATTTGCTCGAAGGAGTGCCGATCTCGGATCTGTGCGACGAACGGAGACTTCAACCGACCGTCTTCTATCGCTGCCAGAAGGCGTTCTTCGAGAACGGAGCTGCGGCTTCCAGCAGCGAGGACGGACCAACCATCAGCCCGAACAGGAACGAATCGCGTATCTGCGTGCGGAACCCAGACCCCAGTCAGTGGTCCCCAAGTGTTTTTTGGGGCAACATGCTCCGCCATCCGTTGGGCCAGAACCTCATCCTTCGTCTGGATCTTCTTTTCCGATACGCGGGACCACATCGTGGACTTCTTTTTGAAAGTTTCACGAGTGCTCGCCTTCTCTCTAAGAGGTGCTTTCGATGGAGGGCGTTTGTATCAGCGTCTTGCTCTGCTGGCGGCCAGGGTGGTTGGGGTCGGTGAATTCGAGCAGTTCGATGGGCGCGCCGTTTTCGACTATGAACGCGACGCGCACGCCGTCGGATGGGCTGTTAGGAGGAATCAGGATTTCGCGGCCAGCAAGCTCGGAGGCGAGATCAGCCACTTCAAACGCGACGTGCGGAACGTGCCGGACGAGATCAGGGACCGCTGCGTCCGCTTCGAAACGCATCCACTCCACGCCGAATTCGCTTTTCTGGTGGCTGACGACAAAGACTTTCAGGTGTTTCAAGTGGGTCTCCCCAGGCTTCGCTTCGGTAGTGGGAATTCCGATGTGATGGTACCGGCGCATTGTTTTTCGCTCTCCGTGGAATTGGCACAAATTCTACGCTATCGTTACCGCGTTTGAAATCGCGCCGTCGCGGTCGGACTTTTGAGGCACGGAGTCAATTGTACTTCACTGGTTTTGCCGCAAGTCAGATTCGGAATGGATGAAGAGCTAACCGGAATGAGACGGATGGGCATGGTGGAGCTACAAGGATCTCGCGGGGCGAAACGGAAGCGGGCTCTGCGGGGACGCAACCATGCTGAGGGATAGCCCGGTGGTCGTATCGATGCCTTGAAAATCACCGCCCGAAGGGTGGAATACTCACCGACGGAGATCGACCTGTTTCCCACACGGTTGAGAAATGCTATTGGAAAGACATTTTATGGTCGCCTTCGTACTTCGCTTCTAGTTGTGGCGGCGCACCGCTAGGCATCATTAAACGCCCTGCTCATACACGTCGGCATCAAAACCGCGAATCCGGAATTCCCGCTACTTCTTCGGTAAACTCTTCACGTAATTGACGACATCCCAAATCTGATTCGCTTTCATTCTTCCCTCCTCGCCGCTCATCTGCCCTTTACCCTTTTCGATGATGGTGTAGATCTCTCCGTCCGTCATGCCCTTCAACGATTCCGGATCACGATAGTCTTTTAGCTTCAATTTCATATCTGTGGCCAAATCGCCGTCTCCCTCACCGGCCTTCCCGTGGCACATTGCACAATCCACGGCGTACGCCTTTTTCCCCGCCGCAATCGACGCCGGCGTCGGCTTCACCGGGTTCACCAGCTTCGCTACGGTCGGATCGATCGCAGGCTTAGCCGCCGCCGCAGCCGTCGTCGGAGCATCCGCGGGTTTTTGCTGGTCTTGTCCGAAGAAAGGACACAACACGAGCGATAACACACACACAAGATTTCGTACCATGCCCGGACCTCCCCATTTCGATTTTCGTCGCAAACGGCCTATCGAACCTCCTGCGCATACCCTGGCGCAGGATGGGCCTGTGCTTTTAGATCCCGACGGTTGAGTCCACTTCGCAGGTCCACTGCGCGCCAGTATAGTCCTGTCCCCCTCCGCCGCACGGTATTTCTTCCGAACGCGTTCTGAAACCAAAGCGTGCAAATGCTCACGCGCGCCTCGAGGGTAGCCGACGGCATCCGAGCCGCCCAGCAGCGGCGCAGTCGTCCTTCTCGCGCGCGCCGCAGGCCCGACACTTTGCCTTCAACCGCTCGTCCTTGCATTTTCGCTTTTCCCATTTCTCCCCGTTATAATCTCCTCCCATGCCCCTCGCCCCCGGCACCAAACTCGGTCCCTACGAAATCCTTTCTCCTCTCGGCTCTGGCGGCATGGGCGAGGTCTACCGCGCCCGCGACACCCGTCTCGATCGCTCCGTCGCCATAAAAATCCTCCCATCGCATCTCTCGGCCGATCCCGCGCGCAAACAACGCTTCGAGCGCGAAGCCAAAACCATCTCGGGCCTCAACCATCCCAACATCTGCACGCTGCACGACGTCGGCTCGCTCGACGGCCTCGACTATCTCGTCATGGAATGCGTTGAAGGCGAGAGCCTCGCCGCGCGTCTCGAAAAAGGTGCACTCCCCGCCGACCAGGTGCTAAAGATCGGCGCCGAACTCGCCGACGCTCTCGACAAAGCCCACCGCAGCGGCATCGTCCACCGCGATCTCAAACCCGCCAACATCATGCTCACGAAATCCGGCGCCAAGCTCCTCGATTTCGGCCTCGCCAAACCCACAGCCCTGCCGGCCACTCTCGCCACGCTGACCAGCGCGATTCCGCAACCGTCTCCCGTAACGCAGGAAGGCACCATCGTCGGCACTTTCCAATACATGTCTCCCGAGCAAGTCGAAGGCAAGGAACTCGACGCCCGCAGCGACATCTTCTCTCTCGGCACGGTTCTCTACGAAATGCTCACCGGTAAACGTGCCTTCGACGGTAAATCACAACTTTCCGTCGCCTCCGCCATCCTCGAAAAAGATCCCGTACCGATCGCCGCCAGCGTCCCGCTCACTCCGCCCGCTCTCGACCATGCCATCGGCCGCTGCCTGGCAAAGGATCCCGATGACCGCTGGCAAACCGCGCGCGACCTCGCTCTCGAATTAAAGTGGGTCGCCACTCCCGTCGCCAGCACCGATTCCGCTCGCCCCGTGGCCGCGCCGAAACCCAAGAACAAATTCAAAAAGTATCTTCCCTACCTCATCGAAGCCGCCGCCATCATCGCCGCCGCATACTTCCTCAGTCCCCGGTTCACGCGCACCACCGCCACAAACGAGCGCGTCACCGTCCGCGCCGCTCTTCTCCCTCCCGAGAAATCGCAATTCGCTTCGATTGAGACCGACGAAGGTGGCGTCCCGGCCGTTTCTCCCGACGGGCGCTACGTGCTCTCTCCCGTTCACGAGGCCGACGGCAAAGTCCGCCTGTGGGTTCGCCCCGTTCAGGCAACCCAGGGCAAAATTCTTCCCGGCACCGAGGGCGCGGGCCACGCCTTCTGGTCTCCCGACAGCCGCTCCATCGCATTCTTCGCCAATGGCAAACTCAAGCGCACCGACATGGACGCCTCAGCTCCTTACAACATCACCGACGCCGCGCTCGGCCGCGGCGGTTCCTGGAACGCGGAAGGCACCATCCTCTTCTCGCCTGCTCAAAGCCAGCCGCTTTTCAAAGTTGCCGCCACCGGCGGCACTCCCGTCGCAGTCACGAAACTCGACAAAGCCCAGGGCAATCCGAGCCACCGCTGGCCGCAGTTCCTTCCCGATGGCCGTCATTTCCTCTTTACTCTCCGCTCCGATCGGCCCAACGAAACCGGCCTCTACGCCGCTTCACTCGATGATCCGCAACCTCACCTGGTTCTTTCGACTACCTACAACGCATCGTACGTTTCTCCTGGTTACATTCTCTTTGTCCGCGATGACGCTCTGTTCGCCCAAAAATTTAATGCCGGCTCGCTGAAGCTCTCGGGCGATCCCATTTCTCTTCCCGATCGCGTCGCTCTTTTTTCACCCGCTCTCAACGCCATTTTCTCCGCCTCGGATGCCGGACTTCTTGCGTACTATCCGCAGCAAGCCGGCTCGCCTACCGGCGCCAGTCTTGTCTGGTACGACCGCTCCGGGCAGAAATCGGACCTCGTCACGCAAATGTTTTTGACCGCGTCGGAAATTTCTCCCGACGGCTCTTCCGTTGCGCTCAGCGGCTACGCTCCGAACGAATGGCTCCCCAAACTCTGGAAGTTTGATTTCGTCCGCGGTACCCGAATTCCCCTGACGCAAGGTTTCGGAGCCGGTCCAGTCTGGACTCCCGACGGCCAGTCCATCTATTTCGATTACATCGGCTCGTACAACACCGGCCAGATTCATAAGGTCAGCGCGAGCGGTGGCGGCTCGGAGGAAACCATTCTGGCGGTTGACGGCTACTCGGTGTGGCCCGCTGCTCTCTGCCACGACGGGCATACTCTTCTCTACGGTCAGGCGCCCGCCAGCGACACAAATAACGTAAGCGTTTGGTCCATGTCGCTCAACGGCGGTGCCAAGCCGACACAACTCATCGCCGCCGAGCAACGTCCTTCGCGGCTCTCCTTTTCACCGGATTGCAATTGGGTTGCGTACGAAACACGCCTCAGCGGTAATCGCGAAATTTCGATAGTGCATTTCCCGGACGGCGCCCGAAAGTACCAAGTCTCCACTTCCGGCGGTTTCAACCCCAAATGGCGCCAGGATGGTAAGGAGCTCCTCTACTATTCCCCGCTCGACAGTTCTATCGTGTCCGTCTCCGTCGCGGAAAAAAGCCAGGAACTCTCGCTAGGGAAGCCCACTCCTCTATTCCAAGTCCATCCCTTCGCCCCGCGCCTCGGCGTCTTCGATATCACCCCCGACGCTCAAAAATTCCTGGTTTTCGGCGACACCAGTTCCTTCAACGGCACCCCGCTCTTCATCGTCCAAAACTGGGATGCCCAGCTCCCCACACACTAACCTGCATTATTCACAAAAGTGGATCGCTGACGAGTTTTTTGTGAGAGCGAAGCAACCATGAGTTAATGTCAGAATTTTGTTAGACCGAGACACTGATTCTAAAGTCCTTAGCGAGGTTCTTGGTCAGGTTTTGACGCGTAGAGAGACACTGCGCATAGAAGGTTGACAAGGGTTAGTTTCGGGTGGAAGAAGTGGGAGACTCAGCCGCTTTGTGCGCCCAAGCTCAAGGCCAGACGATGAAAGCTATCGCGGTAGGGAAACGCTTGAGGCAAGTGCAACACGATGCGACGCACCGAGACAATAACTTGCGCTCCGAGTTTTAGAAAATGCTCTCG
This sequence comes from Candidatus Acidiferrales bacterium, assembly GCA_963783955.1. Classification (GTDB taxonomy): domain Bacteria; phylum Acidobacteriota; class Terriglobia; order Acidiferrales; family UBA7541; genus Acidiferrum. The sequence continues at coordinate 342,024 of CAWAPN010000001.1, forward strand.
TAAGGTCGAGACTTGCGCCCGGGCGTGACGGGTCGGGGACAAGTGAAGTCGCATCTCCTGCATCAGCGCATACGCAGCCGCTGTCAGCAGCACGCGGAACGTGTTCGCCAAAAAGTTCGAGCAACTGGTCCGATCGATCTGCATGCCGTCGTGCAATTCTTTAATTCGGTTTTCGACGTCGCCCCGCTGACAGTAAACCTGCTCGTAAATCCACTGCGGACTCTGTTTTAAGTTAGTGACCACGAAGCGCGGGTTGTCCTTCGGTTCCTTGTTCGCGGCGCGCACCATCTCGGCCTTGTAGATGACCCGTCGTTTCCACGGCCAAGTCTTTTTGGTAGCGTACCGGCACTCACCATAAACATGTTCGGTTTGACCCGAGATCTTCGACGCACGACGAGCCTGCTTCATGGCCGACTCTGCCTTGCGCTTCAACACCGCATTGGAGGCCATGTTGACGAGGTATTCCACTTTCGGTTCGCAATCCAGAAATTCCAGAACTTCCGGGGATGCGAAGCCGCCGTCGAGGCGCACCCGGATTCTCGCCTTGGGAAAGGCATCGCTCACTCGTTCGATCAGACGGCGCAGAATCCCGATGGCGCCCACCGAACCAGACGCATTCCCACGCCGCAACACCGCCGCCACCAAGTACTGCTCCGCCTCCTCATTAAAGGTGAGAAAACAAACCATCGGCAAGTAACAGTAGCCATCGTAGTGGCTATTGTAAAAGGTGAACTCTTGCTGACCGTGTGTGGGGTCGTCGGTGGGATCCAGATCGATGGTGATCCGACGGGCGCGTCCATGCAGACGCTTCTGATGTCGTTCAATGACACGCTCCGCCAGCGCTTCTATCATACGAAACAGTTCCTTACTATCCGGAGCATTTTCAAAGCGCGACAGAGTAGGTTGCGAAGCCAGATCCTCGCCGTCGACGGGATTCCGACCGACCAGCAGCTTGTGGATCGGATCGCACGCCAGCCGTGCCGCATCGTTGGCGTCTTCATATCCCAACGCGATGGCCATGACTCGCTGCGTAATCAACTCCCGCAACTCATGTCGCACCTTAACGGGTTGTCGGTCATCTCTCAGGCAAGCCACCAATGCCGAAGTCAGACCTAACCGACGCTCGGCAGCCTTCAGTAGAATCGCTCCGCCATCGGAACTGCTCTGCCGTTGATCAAACTTCGCGACCACCGGTCGATCAAAAATATCTGGAAAAAGGAGACAGTCTGTTGTGGTATGTTCGTTCAAGCGAAGGCCTCACTTTTGGTCTCAAATCTGCCTAGACAACGGATTTGTACCATAGCGAGGCCTTTCGTGCTTATAAAATCATGAATTTTCCAGGCTAAGCTGGAACTGCTCACTTCCCCCGCCACCCCATCCCATCCACATCCGGAGTTCCGTCAATCTCCCCGGTCACCGCCAGCGTCTTCAAATCCACCAGCATCAACTTGTTATCGCGGCTCTCTGCGACAAACGCCCGACTTCCATCGGGCTGCATGAAAATCCCCTCCGCGCTCGACCCCAAACGCATGCGCTTGACGATCTTTCTCGTCCCCGCATCCACCACCAGCAAATCCCCGCTTCCGATATCTGAAATCAACACCAACTGCCCATCCAGCGTAAACTTCAAGCGGTTCGAACGCTTCGTTCCTACATCCAGTGTCGCAATCACCTTCTTGCGAGAGGCATCGATAATCGACACCGTTCCGTCCCCGGAATTTGCCGCCCACACTTCCTTCCCGTCCGGCGACACGTCAAGTCCCTCCGGACCTTTTCCTACTGGAATCAACGTGTTCGTCCAATGCCCGCCGTCCGGGCCCGGCTCCACGGCTGTCACCGAATCTGAATTCACATTCGACGTATAAATCGTGTGCGTCTTCTTCGAGATCACCAGCATGTGCGTGCGGTTCTGCCCGATCTCCTGCACCCAATCCACGCGGTTGGCCGCGGGATCGTACCGCGCAATCTTCTTGCTTCCCTCCGCCGTAAAATAAAATTTCCCGTCAAAAAACTGCGCGCCGTGCGGCCCCACCAGACTCCCAAAATTCTCTCCCTGTGGCCCGGTCAAATTCGTCAGGTCGACGCGGTGAATCTCCTTCTCAGCGTCCAGATCGATCACGCTCAACGAAGTCCCATCCTGATGCTGCCCATAATTCGTCACCAGCGCAATCTTCCCATCATCGCTGACGGCCACTTCATGCGGCATCGTCCCCACTCCTACCTTCCCCACCGCCTTCATCGAGCCCACATCCACAATCACCAGCGCATTCTCTCCCTTGCTCACAACTACCAGCGCCGGCCGCGGCGCCTGCCCGTTTGCCCGCACACCCATCGCGCCGACTCCCGCGGCCGCCACAACCACCACGGCAACCCGCGGCACTCCGAATCTCCGTTTCATGCCTTCCCTCCTGACATTTTCATTCCCGCCCGCGACGGCTCAAAATATACCGTAGTGGCGAGTGACGGCCGGCCCCGACAGAGGAAGGGACTCGCCGCGCCTTCCCCGGCGTCCATCTGCTCGCGCGAACGCTTTCCACTATACGCCAGCTAGCGCGACTCTGGCGTCGTGAACTACTGAACCTCTCCGCGTCTGTCTCGAACCGGCGTAGGAGGCGCGACAGCATCCAGCCCGCTCGGAATCTATACCGAGCGCCGCAGGCGCGGAATAAACACCTCAAACAACAGAAAAGCGCACCCCTCGACTGGGCATGCGCCAACCTACTTTGAATTTCGATTCTGTACGCCTAGCGGTCCGAGAACGTCAACGGCATCTCCTTCACTTTCCCGCCCTGCTTGACGTTCGCGATCTCCTGCAACCGTAGCAGCACGTCCTTCGTGATCGCGTCGCTCGATGGCATCTGCATCCGCTCCAGTGCATTCGAAATTCTCCCCAGATACGCCATCAGCTCTTCGGTCACCACTGAACTTTCCAGCACCACCCGGTTCTTACGCCGCGCCAACCACAGCAGCAACGCGGCGCAAATCAACAACGCTCCGCCCGCCACCAGCAACTCAGAACTTGTCACCGGAAGCGCAGACCAATTCGCTTCGAACATCCCAAACATCCCTTCCTCCCGGCCAGGCTAAACCCTACTCTAGCCCCTACGCACCTCCTCCGCAACCATCCAACCATCCGACCCATCCGACCGCGTCGATCCACCTCCGCGCGCAATCGAATACCCCATGCCGAGGCGAGGCCGCCAAGCAAGGAACCCGCGCTCGATGCCCCCACCCTTTGCCCAAAGGGTGGGACTGCGTTTTCTTCGCCTACGTCAAAACGTAATGTACGGCCCAATCCTGATCTGCAACCCGCTATGCGCCCCCGCGTTGAAATACATCTCATCACCCACATCCAGTCGCATGCTCACGCGCCCGACCCTTCCTTCCAAACCTCCGCCCGCCAGCAGTGCTCCATTGATGTTATCGTTCCGCAGATTTGCCACCTGCCTCGAATAGGAAGTAAACCCCGACGCCAGCGATCCAAACATGTAATCAATCAGCCCGGCCTTCAATTCCACGAACGGGCGGATCCGCCGGTTTCCAATCATCCACTTGGGCCCCACCAGCGCATGCAACGTGCTTACGTTTGAATTGATGAAGAAAACGCCCCCACCCGACTCCGTAAAGCTATTGTTGAATGTCCGGCTGAAGTCGTACGCCGCGTCGCCTTCGACCATCAGGTTGTCCTTGACTCCCATTCCGAATCGACCGCCCAAGCCAAACATGTTCGTCCCCGTGGCGCCGGCCCGATAATAATCCCCGAACGCCCCAACTTGCATATTCCCTTCTTCCTGAGCCTTCACAAACGGAACTAACGCGAGACACACCACGGCAAGCCAGGCAAATCGCTTCATCGTTTTCTCCAAGTTTTTCTTTGCTTATCGAAAGCAGCAGATCATCGGCAGCCGAGCCGTATGATCTTGAGCCGGGCCGATCGCTGCTCCCCCACAACACACATGGACGCACTTTTCGAACTGCGCGTTGCCTACGTTCCGCGCACTCATTCCAATCCCTCCGGCTGGTCGTTCCCGCCGCTCGATTTCCCTTCGCAAAGGCGGGTGTTACACCCAGCGACCTCGCCGCCTCCAAGCCGAGGGGCGCTCAAAACCGGATCTACGGTCCGAACTTCGCCGTCAAACTGTAGTGCGTCCCGTTGTTAGAATGCATCTCATCTTCCAGATGCAACCGCAGCCCAATCGGTCCGAGCGTTCCTTCGACTCCTCCGCCAGGGCAGCAACGCCGCGTTCATGTTCTGTGCTCTCAAGTTGTTCACCTGGCTTGTAAAGGAACTGAATCCGGGCGGCGCAGGACTGAACATGTAGTTCACAAATCCGCCCCAGAACTCCACAAACGGACGAACACGGCCGTGTCCCAATTCCACTTTCGGCCCAAACAATCCTTGCAGCGTCCGCACGCCCGAATTTGCAAACGTCACGGTCCCGCCGCTCGAAGTCGAAGAAAATCTTTGGGCAAATTCCTGAATGAAATCGTAGGCAACCTCCGCCTCTCGCCTGGTGTGAGGAAGGCTTACAGCACCTTCCGCATTCTTATTTTTATCTTGCAATTTCGGTTCGACTCCCCTCGCCATCTCGACTACACTAGTCCTACACACCATCATTCCGAGGCAACATCCATGCTCGTAGTCATGCAGTCCCACGCCAGCGACGCGCAAGTCCGCGCCGTCTGCGACCGCATCGAGTCCCTGGGCCTGAAAGCCCACGCCATCCCGGGCTCTGGCCGTACTGCCATCGGCATAACGGGCAATTCTGGCGCCGTCGATCTCGGCGTTCTCGAATCCATGGCCGGCGTGATCGAATGCATTCCAGTCACAAAGCCTTACAAACTTGTCTCGCGCGACGTAAAAGAAGAAGACTCGATCCTCAAAATTCCCACGCCCTCGGGCGACGTCCTCGTCGGTGGTGCGCACATCGCCATGGTCGCCGGCCCCTGCGCCGTAGAAACCGAACAGCAATGCCTCACCGTCGCGCAACAACTCAAATCCACCGGCGTCCGACTCTTCCGCGGAGGCGCCTACAAACCGCGCACCAGCCCGTATTCCTTTCAAGGCCTCGGCGAGAACGGCTTGAAAATTCTCTCGAATGTCCGCAAACAATTCGGCTTCGGCATCGTCACCGAAGCCATCGACAACGAATCGCTCGATCTGGTCGAACAATACGCCGACGTAATCCAAATCGGCGCCCGCAACATGCAAAACTTCTCTCTCCTCAAGCGAGCTGGCCGCTCCAAGCTGCCGGTCCTTCTGAAGCGAGGCATGTCCGCCACTCTCGACGAATTTCTCATGGCCGCCGAATACATCCTGAGCGAAGGCAATTACAACGTCATGCTCTGCGAACGAGGTGTTCGCACCTTCTCCGATTTTTCGCGCAACACTCTCGATCTAGCGGTGGTCCCGGCAGTAAAGAAGCGCAGCCACCTGCCGATCTTAGTCGACCCAAGCCACGGCACCGGCAAACGCCACAAGGTTCTCCCGCTCTCGAGAGCCGCAGTCGCAGTAGGAGCAGACGGCCTTCTGGTAGAAGTTCACCACGACCCGGAAACCGCCTTATCCGACGGCATCCAATCCATCCTCCCGTCTGAATTCGCTTCCCTAGTCCAAGAAGTCCAACAAATCGCCGCCGTCCTCCACCGCCACCTCAACTAACACCATCGTAGTGGCGTGTCTTCGGACCCGTGCCTTTTCGCCAGGCGGCAGCGGACGATTCCTCGCTCCTCTTCACCTCCAGTCCCCACCCGCGCACGCAAATCGCCGCTTCTGCTATCCTCAACGGAGACAATGTCTCTCGCCAAAAGCCCACGCGTCTACTTCGTCCTCATCATCCTGTTCGTCTCCGCCGCCGTTCTTCTCCTCCGCGAACATCGTCCTTCCTTCCTCCGTCCCAATCTCCACATGTACGCCTACGTCTCCAACGCCGACGGCTCGCTCACCGTAGTCGATCTCGCCAAACTCCAATCCGTGGCCAAAATTCCCGTCGGCCCGGACATCTCCGACCTCCGCGAACACGCTACCCGCGACGAAATCTGGGGCGTCTCGGCCTCTGGCGGCTACGTCTTCGTCGTCGACACGCACACGAACCAGGTCACGCAAATCCCACTAGGCCCGTCGCCCTATTCTTTGGATTTCTCGGCAAACGGCGGTCGCCTCTACACCACCACATCCGCCTCCGATCAACTCGTCGAGATCGACACCGCCTCCCGCCAAGTCTATGGCCGCGCCCACACCAATTCGGAACCCGTCCAGGCCCGCCTCACTCCCGACGCCAAGAACATCGTCGTCGTCAATCGTCGCGCCGGCGCTCTTTCGATCCACGACGCGCGCACTCTGCAGCTCCTCAACACCATCGCCGTAATTCCCGAACCCGACGAGGTTCAAATCACTCCGGACTCCAATCTCGCCTTCGTCATGAGCCGCACGCAAAACCGTCTTTCTGTCGTCGATCTTGATCGCGCCGTCCTGATCAGCAATCTCGAACTCGCCGGCAAGCCTACACAAATGCTCCTCAAACCCGACGGCGGCGAACTCTTCATCATTTCTCCTGAAGCCCACGGTCTCCAGGCCATCAACACTTGGACCCACGAAATGGCCGACTCCATGCTTCTAGGCTCCGCACCGACGACGGCCATCATTACTCCCGACGAATCCGAAATGTACGTAGCCGATCGCGCCGCCTCGCGCGTAATTCCAATCGATATCTACAACCGCCGCCTGTTGGGCCGCCCCATTCCCGTAGGCTCATCTCCGACGCTGATGCGTTTCTCTCCGACCGATCGTGGCGCGCAACCCGCCATGCTGCTGGTCGTCGACGAATTCTCCGACGATCTAGCCATCATCCGCACGCGCAGCGATTCCCTGATCACGCTGATCCCCGTTGGCTCCCACCCCCAGCGCCTAGCCGTAAAAACCTTCTAACCCAGGGGGGCTTTGCGGAAATCTCGAACCTTCAGGCCTCCGGCGCCTGCGGTTGTCGTTCTGGCCATCTTTGCTTTTCTGTTTCCCTGTTCCACTTTGCCATTCCGCTAAATTCCCCCACAAGTTCCGCGTAAACTTTTGTTAACTCCCAATTTTCCCTGTCACCCTTTCCCACTCCATCGCGTCCAAGTAACTGTGCTCCGCCAATCCCAGTTTGAGAGGTCCCCATGGCATCACCCGCTTTTTCATCCTCGCTCGATCCCATCACCGGCTACGAAGACCTTCGCGATCTGACACATCCCCGTCACGCTCTCACTCAGTTTTATCGCGCATTTAATACCCAAGACATCATTCTCATGCGACAAAATTGGTCGCCCTTCGAAGAAATCTCCATGAACGACCCCCTCGGCGGCATCAAACGCGGCTGGCCCGAAATCCGCCGGGTCTACGAACGGCTCTTTTCCGGCCCAGCCCGCATCACCGCCGAGTTCTCCAACTATTCTCTGCACATCTCCGGCGAACTCTTCTACGCCGTCGGCCGCGAACGAGGCCGGTTCGAAACGCCAACCACCGTTTCCGATCTGTCCTTCCGCACGACGCGCATCTTTCGTATGCTGGATCATCACTGGCGTCAAGTTCACCATCACGGCTCCATCGAAGACCCCGCCCAACTGGACCTCTACCAATCCACGATCCACTCCCTGGCGCACCACCCACTGCTGCTCCCTAGTTCCCCGTCTCTCTGCTCTTGAGCGCCACCGGCGCGCCTGCCTGTGCTCTTGGGTTTTTCTTATGGCGGACTGCCGTCAGCCTAGCCAGCCGACCTGATCTACAGGTCGAAGTGTGAGATGGTCGCGAGACAGGGCGAGGCTGATCGACGGACTCTCCCTACCGCAAAATTATTTGTTTGTTTTTTCCTACAGGTGTGCCAACTGCGCAAAATCCCGGCGCATCACTTCACGGAGTAAACCAGAACTTCACCACTTCCACCGCATTCGACCCCACCGCCTTCCCTCCCCGTGTCGCCGGAGCATATTCATACTTCTTCAATGCCGCCACCGCCGCATCGCGCAGCGCTTGTGGTCCCGAAATCACTTTCACCTCGCCCACATGTCCGGAAGCGTCGACCGTCACATCCGCCTTCACATCGCCGGTAATATAATTGGTCATCGCATCCGGCGGATAAACAGGATTCGCGGCCTTCAATAATTTCGCTGGTAAGATTGGCGCATCACTAACGGCATTCTCCGCCGCAGCCGGCTGCACGTCCGTCTTAACCGTATCGTTTTCCTCGGCGGACTTCTCCGTGGTCACAGTCCGTTTCGCGGAAGTCTCTGTTTCAGTTGAGGACTCTGCCTTAGCTCCCGCAGCTTCTCCTTCCGTTGTCTCAGCATTCTTGGGATTCTTCTCAGAATCCTTCGCTGCCACGGCCTTCGCTGCAACACTCGCGATTGCGCCTGTCGTGCCCGCGTTCGGCACATGCGGAGCAGTCTCCGGCAGTACATTTCGCGCAACAGCTGGCCGCGCCGCCAAAACTGTCTCGGGTACCTTCTTCTTCCCAATCGGCAAATACTGCCACCCCTTCCCGTACCAAGCGCCAGCCGACAACGCCACGACCAAAACCGAGACGAGCGCTACCGCCCGCGCGGTCTTCCCAATCACCGGTCCCTCGAACGCCTTACGTCCGCCGTCGCCCTGCGGCGCCTGCGAAAAATCGAGCTCTGGCTGCGGCAGCAAATCCTCCGTGCGATCCGGTTCCTCCGCTTCTTCTCGCCTCTCGGCCCTTTCTTGCGTCGGCAGCGCCATCCCAATCACCGCCCGCGCCGACTCGGTCTCCTCCTTCGCCGGAGGCATGAGCAGTTCCTTCTTCTCTTCCATCCGATGCCTTAGCGCAGCATCGTTCGCCGCCGCCGGCCATTCCTCTTGCATGCGGGGCGCATTCACCGCCTGCGGTTCTACGTTGGCCGTTTTCAGCGCAGCTTCCGTTTTCTTTTTCTCCGGTCCGAGCAACTGGTCTCGCAGCGCCGCCACTTCCACCTGCAATTGCTCTCCGCCACCCGCGTTGTGCGTCGTTGCCACCGGTACGTATTTTTCCGGCGGCTTTTCTTTCGACTGCGCCCGCTGCGGCGATTTGAATTCTGCCTCACGCGGGACGGGCTTCGGAAACGCAACACCCCAGTAATCTCCCCGCTCTTCGGTGAATTGCAATTCCACGTATTCGGTCCCGAGCTGCGCATTCCGCTTGCTCAACACCTGGCACACCACTTCCTGATTCGTTTTCTTGAGCGTCAAAAACACCAACTGCCCCACGGACACCGTGGCCGCCAGGCGGATCACCGCTCCGTCTCTGAACACCAACACGGTCGTAGATTCTTCGGAAAATAGATCGCGCGAGCCGTTTTCCGCGCTTGCCTTGGTCCCGGTCACGCTAACCGCTTCTTCGAGCGGCACCGGGTTCGGCCGCGACGCTCCGCTTACCTTCTCTTCCGCTTCCGTCGCGGGATTCGCTACGTTCGCTAGGGATGACACAGGGTCCGGTCCTCGCGCCAACTCCAGGCTGGCGCAACCGCTCTTCGCGCGGACGCACCATTTCCGTCCGCGGAAACTCACTCCTATCCATTTTTTCGCCTAGCGCTTCCCCGCGCCATAGTACCGGCGTACAGGTCGTGACCAATCCCGCAATTCGCCGTTCTTCCGAGGGGATCTTTACTGTGCTTGACCCGAGGCGCTCGCGAAGGGCCGGCTTCCCGAGGCCACCTCGTGGCCTCTCAGACTTCACCTTTCTAACCCGCAACCTCGGCCTTCCGCATCGGGGGAAACTTCCCGTACGTCATCCCTCTCCACAACCACTCCATCGGACCAAACCGGTACTTCCCTAACCACCAATTGCTAAACGCCACTTGCAGCGCGTAAAAAAGCACCGTCGGGATCAAACCCACGGCCGGCCCGATCCGTCCAAACAACCCGGTCGTGTAATGATAAAAAAACAAAGTAAAAAACACCGACTGCATCAAATAATCCGTCAATGCCATCCGCCCCACCGCCGCAAACGGCGCCAACCTCTTCCGCCAATCCTGCCGCTGGAAGAGCACCGCCAACCCCGACATGTACCCCGCCGCCAGAACATGCGCTCCGGGTAACCACAGAATGCCAGCAAAAAATCCCCATAGGGACACCTTTCCCCGCGGCAACCACACCATCACCGAAGCTACATACATGCTGATCACCGCTCCGATCGGCAAGCACCAGGCGCATACGCGCCGGAGCACGGGCTCATAGTCTTTTAACCGCTCGACAATCCCGGCCCGCCAGACCCACATGCCCAACAGAAATAGCGCGGTGGCATAAATCGCGAACAAAGTCGTAGGCACCTCCTGTTTCCATTCCACCCAGTTCTGCGCCAGGATCTGCCGCACCGTCCCGTGTCCATAAATCTCCACCACGTGATGAATCTTCGCCATGTCCGCCGGCTTCGGGTCCATCCAAGCCTGGTGCCACCGGCTGAAATAGAGTCCCAAAAACACGGAACTCGCTACGATCGGCAGCAGGAACAATCCGCCCGCCCACCACAGCAACGTCTTTTGCTGCCGGTTGCGGAACAGCAACAAAATCGCACCAGAAAACGCGTAGGTCAGCAAAATATCCCCGCCCCAGATCACGATCCCGTGAACCAATCCGAACAAAGCCAGGGCTAGTAGTCGTCGCGGGTAAAAACTCATGAAACGCGCGCCCTTCGCTTCGGCCCGGCTCATCTGAATGGCGAAGCCCATCCCGAACAAAAACGAAAAAATCGAAATGAATTTTCCTTGGATAAATGCCAAGACAAACCATTGCGCGATCGCATCCGCACGGCCGGGAAACAACACGCCGATGTGGTCATAGACGTCCAGCGGCGCAAAAAAAGCGCGCATGTTCGCCGCCAAAATCCCGAACAGCGCCATTCCTCGCAGTACATCAATAAACTGAATCCGCTCCGCCAGCGTAACCGGCCCCACCCACGCCGTTTCGACCCTGCCTGCCCCGGTCAGCGCCGCTCCTTGTATCGGTGCAGCATCCGTAGCCATAGACCACCTCCGCTACCGTCATCATCCACCCGTCCGTCTCCCCACCACCGGCCGTTCCACTCCGTGGTAGTGGATCTTCCTCCTATACGCACCCACGACCTAATTTCTTTCTCCGATCCTGTATTTCCTAGCCTCCCCTGGCTTGCAAGGCGCCCCTCGTCTCACGCAAACTTCCTTACCTTCCACCAGAAGTCTTCCCAAGTCCCTTTCAACCCCCGGCAAACAAAAATCTCGGGATCCTCAAGCGTCTCTTCGTTCATTACCCCGTACCGGTTCCAAACCCGCCCTGCCACGACACACGAAGCAAACTCGCTCTCCAGCATCACCCGGGGATACCCTACTACAATCAGGACCTCGGCGGGATCCCCATACCCCCGTTCCCAAGACGAATTCACACCGCTGATCGCCCGAGGCAGCCCAAAGCGTTCCCCATACAAATTCAAAGCTCCCACTTCCCCGTAATTCCCGGCCAAAATTCTTACCGCTGCCCGTTCCGGCCCTGGCAATCGATCCCGCACCGCGGCTACCGCCGATACAAACTCTTCCCAACCAAGCTCCTCCCGAAACACCCCGTCCACCCGCGCAGCAAACTTCCACCACTCCGAATTCACCGGCGCAATCGGCAACGCCACGGCCGCCGCCACCAGCACATCCACCAGCAACCCCACCCATATCAACCGCCTCGCGATTTTGCTAAATTGAGGAATCATCCCCTTCGGAGTCCGCGACGCGAGGGACCCGTTGTTCTCTTCTACCCGCCACTTGCGCTCCACCCACACACTTCCCGCCGCATAAAGCATCGGATACGCCGGCGCCAAATAATAATTCCTCCCGCGCACCACCAAAAACAGCGCCAATGGCACCACGAACATCCACCCCAATACCCGATACCGCTTCCCTTCCTCCGTAAAAAGACCAAACCAAATGCCCGCCAACGCCAACGGAAACGCCAGCAACGTAATCTCCAACTGCCCCAACAAAAACCAATCCGTCTGCCCGGTCGCTACATCGCGCGCATGCAAAAACCGCAAAAACTCCAGCGAAACAAATCCCCGCTTCCACTCCCACAGAAAATTCGGCAGAAAAATCCCCACCGCCAACAGCACGCCCAGCCACAACCACCCGCTCCGCAAATATCGCCTCATCTCCGTGCACAAAACTCCCACTAGCAAGCCAACCACCAAAAATCCCATCGTATATTTGGCCATCATTCCCGACCCAATTCCCACGCCAACTCCCACCCACCAGCGCTCCCCGCCCCGACTCGCCACTCTCGTCACGCACCAGGCCACCGCCACCCAACACACATAGTCAAACGAGATGTACTGCATCAACGCCCCTGCTCCCAAACAGAAGGGCACCGCCGCCATTGCCGCCAGCACTTGAGCCCATTTCCCTCCGCCCATTTCCTTCGCCATCGACCCCGTCAGCACCACCGCCGCAGCCATCGCCAGGGCCGCAAAAAACCGAAATCCCACCAACGAAGTTCCAAACCACGCCAACGCCACCCGGCCGAGGAACGCCGTCATCGGCGGATACTGCACATATCCCCAAGCCAGATGCCGGGCATCCTCCAACGCCATCAACTCATCCCGGTCAAATCCATACCTCGACCCCGTAGCCAAATGCACCGCTACAGTCCCCAAGGCAATCCACACAACCATGGGCGTCCCACTCTCCCGCCACCTCTCCGTACTGTCGGGCTCACTCACCGCGCCTCCCTTTTGTAATGGCTCTAATGTAGTACTGGCGGGTCTTCAGACCCGGGTCTTCCACCGCCTCTTGCCTCACCCTCTCTTTTGCGACTTTCGATTTTCTTGCTTCCGCCCCTCCTCCTTTGCCACAATCTCCACGATGAAAACCCTCACCCTGCTTTTCCTGTCGATTTTCCCCATCCTCGCGCTAGCCCAATCCACCCCAACTCCTCCCTACCTCGATCCCTCTGTCCCGATCGACGCTCGCGTCAACGATCTCGTTTCCCGCCTGACCGAAGAAGAAAAAATCTCCCAAATGCAAGACGTCGCGCCCGCCATACCCCGTCTGCAAATCCCCGCCTACAACTGGTGGAACGAAGGCCTCCACGGCGTGGCCCGCTCCGGCATCGCCACGGTCTTCCCGCAAGCCATCGGTCTCGCCGCTTCCTGGGACACAAATCTCCTGCACTCCGTCGGCGACGTAATCTCGACCGAAGCCCGCGCCAAATACAACGACGCCATCGCACACAACAACACGGGCCGCTATTACGGTCTCACTTTCTGGTCTCCCAATATAAATATTTTCCGCGATCCCCGCTGGGGACGCGGTCAGGAAACCTACGGCGAAGATCCCTTCCTCACCGCTTGCCTCGGCGTCGCTTTCGTCACCGGCCTGCAAGGCAACGATCCCAAATATCTCAAAGTCGTCTCCACTCCCAAACACTACGCCGTGCACAGCGGCCCCGAGTCGTTACGTCATCGCTTCGACGTTCCCGTCTCTCTCCACGATCTTTACGACACCTACACCCCCGCGTTCCGCGCCACGGTCATCGATGGCCACGCCGACTCCATCATGTGCGCGTACAACTCCGTCCTCGGCGAACCGGCCTGCGCCAACAATCTTCTCTTCAGTCTTCTTCGCAATCAGTGGGGATTTCGCGGCTATGTCGTCTCCGACTGTTGGGCCATCAATGATCTTTACCAGGGTCACGGCTTCGTCATGTCCCTGTCGCAGGCCTCCGCTCTTTCTCTTCGAGCCGGCACCGACCTGACCTGTGGCCCGCAATACAAATCGCTCGATTACGCGCTGGAGGATCGCCTGGTCTCTCCGCACGAGATCGACCGGGCCCTGCGCCGCCTCTTCGAGGCCCGCTTCCGCCTCGGCATGTTCGATCCGCCCGCCGATGTTCCGTGGTCCAAGCTCACCCTGGCCGATGTCGATGCGGAGACGAACCGCAAACTCGCGCTCCAAGCCGCGCGCGAGTCTATTGTGCTCCTCAAAAATGACCCCAACACTCTCCCGCTCAGCTCCAAAATCAAATCCATCGCCGTGGTCGGCCCCACCGCCAATTCCCTCGACGTCCTACTCGGCAACTACAACGGCACTCCCTCCAGCTATTCCACAATTCTCGCCGGCATTCAAAAGCGCTTCCCCAACCTGAAAATCAACTACGCCGTAGGCGCTCCACTCACCGAATCCCGTGCCATTCCCATTCCCGCCTCTGCCTTCCGCAGCTGTGGCCCAGGCACTCCCGCCTGTACATCTTCTCCCGAACCTCCTTCTACTCCGGGCCTCACCGCCGAATTCTTCAACAATATCCATCTCCTCGGCTCGCCCGTCGCCACGCGCACCGACCCTTCCATCGACTTCGAATGGAACAACGTCTCTCCGGCTGCCAAAGTTCCCGCCGAAGATTTCTCGGTCCGCTGGACCGCTCTGCTGATTCCTCCTGTCGACGGCTACTACCGCCTGGGCGCCAGCTCCGACGGCGGCTACCGCCTGTACCTGAATAACAAACTCTTCATCGACGACTGGGCGCCCCACGGCGAACGGGCCCTGACGACACAGGTTTATCTCGAAGCCAACCACGCCTATCCCGTCTCGCTCGAATACTTCCACATCGCTTGGGAATCCGCCGTCCGCCTTTTGTGGCTTCCTCCCAATCTTCAACAAGAAGCCGTGGAGGCTGCCCGAAAATCCGACGTCGTCATCGCGGTGGTCGGCATCACCGCGCAACTCGAAGGTGAAGAATCCGAGAACAGCGATCCCGGTTTCTCTGGCGGCGATCGTACGGACATAACTCTGCCAAGCACACAACAGCAACTTCTCGAAGCCTTAGCCGCAGCGGGCAAACCTCTCGTCGTAGTCCTCACCAGCGGCAGCGCGGTCGCCATCAACTGGGCCAACGAACATGCCGCCGCGATCCTCGAGGCCTGGTATCCGGGCGAAGAGGGCGGCGCCGCAGTCGCCGACATCCTGTCCGGCGACTATAATCCCGCCGGCCGCCTGCCCGTCACCTTCTACAAATCGGTTGCGCAACTCCCGCCATTCACCGACTACTCCATGGCCGGCCGCACCTACCGCTATCTCAGCGAACCTCCCCTGTACCCCTTCGGTTACGGCCTCTCCTACTCCTCCTTCTCCTACTCCGATGGCACGGTTACGGCTCCGGGGGTCACGGCCACCTTCTCCGGCGATTCTCCGATCCCTGTCTCCACGCGCGTCACAAACAATTCCTCTCTTGCCGGCGACGAAGTCGCCGAACTTTACATCTCACACCCCGGCCTCGACGGCGCTCCCATCCGGGCCCTCGTCGGCTTCCAACGCATCCACCTCAACGCACGCGCCTCGCAGACAATCACGTTCACCTTGACTCCCCGCGAGCTCTCCATCGTCGACTCGACCGGCCGCCGCTTGGTCCCCTCCGGCCCGGTCGAACTCTGGCTCGGTTCGACGCAACCGATCGCTCTAGCAAATCACCCAGCTCCGAACGGCCAAACCATAAAATTCACAATCACGACCTCTACCACTCTCCCCAACTAAGCTCACGGCGGCCTCCGGCAAGGGCGAATCTTCTTCACTTCACGAACTCCCCGGTCCCGCCGTTCCTCCACGGGTCATACTGCAAACAAAAGCGAATCCGGTCCGGTATCGACGGATGGTCATAAAACAAAACGACCTCCCACGGTCGAGGCGCCGGATCGGATAAATCCACATCTCCCAAAATATTGAACGACTGCGCCGCCACCTGCCCCGCATCCGGCGTCAATCCGTGCGTCACTTCCAATCCATACTGGTCCGCTTGATGCTCGATATGTCGCGAAAACGTGCTCCCAATCGGCCCGCCCACCACGGCCAAAACAGAAATCACCAAGAGCAGCGCCGGGTACGACGCCAAATCCCCGACCTCGCGAATCCCCCAGGCGGTTCCCCGTCGCGCCAGAACCCATCCGATCACTCGATGGCCCAGGTAAAACATCACGAGCAACCCCACTGCGGCAAAGGCAAACCCTTTCGCAATGTGATTCAACACGTAATGTCCCATCTCATGCCCCGCCACAAACACAATCTGCGGCGTGTTCATCTTCGCGATCGTCGTATCCCAAACCACAATCCTCTTCGACGCCCCGAATCCCGTCACATACGCGTTCAACTCCGTCGTCTTCTCCGCCGCTCCCATCCAGAACATGCGCTCCCGGGGAATCGTTTCGCCGGCATGTTGCACCATCTTCTCCAACTCCGCCGTCAACGCCGGATCCTTCGCCTGCAGCGGTTCAAATCTGTGAAACATCGGATCGATCACCAGCGGCTGAATGAAAATCAGAATCAGAATCAACGGCAGTGTCGCCAACCAAAAATAAAACCACCACCGCGCCGGCGACTTCCGGATCACCGCATACAAAATCCACACCACAAGAATCGCCGCAATTACCGACAGAAGCTCGCCCTTGGCCCAATCCCAGAACCACGATCCCCATCCCTGCACCGACAATCCATACTCCCGATGGATCGAGTGCTCATAGATCCCCACAGGCAGCGTCAGCACATCCATCGTCGCCGCAATCAGCGGCGCAAAAACCAGCACCTGCAAAAACCGTTTGCTCGTAGCTGTTTCCGCCAAATCGCGATATTTCGCAGCCAACTTCCACCACAACACCACCAACAGCACCAGCAAGCCATACACGGCGCTCAGAAAAATCATCCGCAGCCGCACCTTCGCAATCGCCCGAGCCTTCGCCTCCCGTTCCGGCGGCAAAGTGTACCGTGTGATCCTCTCTGTCTGCGCCTCCACGGTACTCTGCCCCGAAGCTCCTGCCGCGACCGGCCCGCCATCCGCCCGCGCCGGCAAGGCCCCCACACACCAGACCAACAAAACCAAGCATACGATGCCAACTCTGTTCACCAGCGTCCCTCCACCATGCTGCAACAGGAAAATCCCAAGAATCCAGGCACGGCTAAGCGGCCACCGGATGTTGTCATCCCACTTTCGCCAGTACACTCGAGCGCCGGAAGCGCGGCACTCTCCCCCCGCTCCTCCCCGCTCACTTCTCTTCCACCAAGTTCACCGTAACACTCTTTCTCTCTCCCTCGTCCAAATCCACCCTCGCGCCCTTTTCGGCATACTTCGCAATAAAGTCCGCATTGCGTGGATCGCTCTGCAACTCCTCGACCCCGACCACCACATACGACCCAGGCAGGATCCCCCGTAACAAGAAATGCCCGCTCGCGTCGGTCTTATCCGTCTGATACGCGTCCGGGCGTCCCGATTTCCCAGATGCGGGGAAACTTACGACCGAAGCGTTCGCCACTCCATTCCCGTTCGCATCCACCACCGTCCCCTCGATCGACCCGCCCCGTGCGCTCAACACCACGTCGAGCGTCACCGGCCCATTCACGACAAATCCGTTCTCCACCGCTTCCGTACCATTCACGGTCACCGACTTCAGGTAATAATCCCGAGCCTTCTCCGAGTGCCCTCCAATCAACACCAGATACTTCGCACCCGCCACATCCTTGATCGCAAACGAACCGTCCTCCGCCAGTTCGGTCGTCCCGCCGAGCGCTCCGAGGTCCGCCATCTGAGGCAATTCCTCGGCCTCCACCACGCGTAGCAAGGACACATTCAAATCCAGCCAATCGAGCGGCTCA
The DNA here is from genome assembly GCA_963783955.1 of Candidatus Acidiferrales bacterium. GTDB lineage: Bacteria > Acidobacteriota > Terriglobia > Acidiferrales > UBA7541 > Acidiferrum. Next base: position 359,640 of record CAWAPN010000001.1, read on the forward strand.
CCCTCCTCCGTGCGTACCTTCCCGCTCACCGATCCACCGGCCTCCGGCTGCAACTGCAATCCCGTCACGTCCTCGTCGCTCACCACAATGGGCGAGCCAATCATCCGCGAGTGCGTCTCCGGCGGCTGTCCGTCTCCCACCGTCGTCATGTCCACAACCTGCGCTACATACGTCCCTGGCATGACATTCCGAAAGTCAAATGACCCGCCGCCGCCCAACTGTTGCGCCTCGGTCTGCCCCGACGTCGAAACCAAAAACATCTGCACGTTCTGCGGATTCTCCGCCATCAACACCTTCCCGCTCACGCGATAAGAACGGCTCACCAAAAGAGTGAAACTGGCAATTGCGGAGGTTCCTCCGGTCACGCGCACCATGCCGGCTTGTCTTTGTTCTATGGTCCCGGGATAAAAAGTCAGCGCGTACACCGCGCGATTCTTTTGGCGCCCGTGATCCCCCGGATCGGGCGCCGGGCCCGATGCCCCATGCATCTGTGCCTGCACGACGTAATCTCCCGCCCGCAGATTCGCAATGCGATATTCCCCCAAATCGTTTGTCGATTCCTCCCCCGCGTCTCCGTTCGGACCGCCAACCACCCCGACCGGCTCTCCGCCTTGCCCCACGCGAGTAGCCCACACCGTTACGCCCGGCAATGCTTCGCCATCCGCTTCTGTAATTTTTCCTGAAATCACACCGGCGGCCTGCATCTTGTAGACAAGCCCGCTGACGTCCTGTCCCGCGACAACGGTAATCCGGTTCTTCTCCGTTCGCGAATTAATCCGCACAAATCCCAATCGCGTAATGGTCACCTCGTACTCACCGGCGGCAACGCCATCAAACCGGAACGTTCCCAACGTATCGGTCGAAGTCGCATACTCCTGCTTTTTCTCAGGATCCTGTCCCGTCAAAGTAACAATCACCTTCCGTAACCCCTGCTCCGTCAACTCCTGCATCACCATCCCGCGTACATTCGCCACCCCAGTCGCCTGGCCCGGCTGCGGCGCTTGTAAGCCAGCCGTAGTCGGTCGTGGCGGGTCTTCCGCCGGTCCGGCAGGAAAAGAGCCGTTGCCTCGGACTGCACACACGCCAACCAACGCCGCAAAAAATGCAGCGCAAACCATGCGAACCGAATCTTTCCCCACGAATCTCACGACCACCTCCGCAAGCAGCCCGGTCGACTCACCGCAGCAATTTTACCCCCCTTCGCGCCCCACCGACTCGGTGCGAAGGCAATCGAGTGGCGGATCTTCTTTCGCCGGCCAAAAATCCCGAGCGGCATCGGCGCGACACTCTCCCTTGATCCTCCGGGTTCTCCTGCCTCTCTTCTAGTTTCGATTGTTACGTTTCGCGATGTCTTCCCCAATCTTCCTGACCATCCCTAGAAACACCTGTGCATCCGTCTCATCCAAGGCAAACCTCCGCACCATTCTGCGCAACTTCTCCTCGGCCAACCGTTCGCTCCTCGCCGCCACGTACCCGCTGCTCATCAAACAAACCAACAACGACTCCGTAATCCTCTCTACCGTCTCCATCTTCGCGGCGCGACCGGACGCCCCCTCCTCAAAACTCCGCGTGCCCCTGGCCAACTCGTACAAACAAACTGCCGCGGCCTGTCCCAAATTCATTGACGGATGCTCTTCCCGCGTAGGCACGTGCACGAGCCAATGGCAATAACTCAAGTCCTCATTCGACAATCCCTTCTTCTCCGACCCGAATAAAATCGCCACTCGTTCCCCGCGCAATCGCTTCCGCAAGAGCGGCCCCGCCTTATCCAAACTCCGCAACGGATGCCTGATCTCCCGATTCCCGATGGCGGTCGTTCCCACCACCAACCCGCAATCGGCCACCGCCTCTTCGACCGACAGGAACTCCTTGGCCTCCCGCAAAACCTCCGCGGCGCCCACCGCCGACCGCGCTTCGCGAAAGGCCTTCTCATACGGCTGCACCACCCGCAATTCGGCAGATCCAAAATTACTCATCGCCCGCGCCACCGCCCCCATATTCAACGGATTCCGCGTAGCCACCAACACCACCCGTAAATTTTCCATCCCCATAATGCTTCTAACTCTTCACCCTTCATCCGGGTTTTCCGGCATGGTCGTCATCGAAACGCGAAAGTTGAAAATGGAAAAGCTTCCGAAATTGAGGGGAGTGACACAGGGCAGCGCACCGGTCGGGGTGAGCGGAAGGCCTCGGAAGTCCGTCCGGCAGGAAGAAGCCACGGATTGTTCTTGCGTTTTTCTTCTTCTCTGTTCGCTAGCGTGCTCTGCGTATCTGCGTAAATCTCTCCCTCTTTCTCTTTTCGAATTTCGCCTCCCTACCGCTCCTTCCCTTCGAGCACCCAAATTTCATCCTCCTCGTCCACCGCATTCGTCGTGACCAGCCACTTGCCGTCCCGCGATACATCAAACGGATAATTCGTCCCGTTGAACCGCAATCCCGGTAACACCCGCGCTTCTCCGGTGGCCAACGTCACCATCGTAAGCTCCGTGTTGCCCTCTGGCCCGAGCGTCTGCAACCCGATCCTGCCTCCGTCGGGCCACCACACCGGCCATCCGCCGCGTTCCGCCACGCGCTTTACTTCACGCCCGTCCGGATGCACGATAAACGCCCCGTCGCCGAATCCCCGATTCGGACTGAACGCAATCCACTTGCCATCCGGCGACCACCGCGGCACACATCCTTCCACCGTTCCCACGCTACGCGCCTCACCGCTGCCGTCTGCCGCCTTCACGTACAAGTGCGACGCGTTCTTCTCTGTCCGTACAAACACGAGCCACTTTCCGTCCGGCGACACGTCCGCATACGAGTCGCTCGTCTTCGCTTTCGGCTCCACCGCATGAGTGGACCCGCCTTTTCGCGATACGCGCACAATACTCAACGGCTCCGCTCCCCAGGTGCTGTAGAAAATCTCCTGCCCATCCGGGGCATACCGCGGATAAATCTCCGGCACTTTTCCCACTGTCAACTCACGAGGCGTGCCTCCCGCCGCGGCAATCGCCCACACGTGCCACGCGCCGTCCGGCTCCCCGCGCGTGTAGGCGATTTCCTTCTCATCCGGCGAAAACGCCGGCGCCCACAACACTCCTCGGTCGCTCAAAATCGTTTTGCTCCGCCCGGTCTCCAGGTCGTACAAGAACAGCACCGAGCTCGACCGCGAATTCAGAAACGCCATCGTCCCATCGCGCGCCACGCTCGGCGACGAATCCGGTCCGGCTCCCGTCGTCAATTGCATCGCGCCGCTCCCGCTCAGCTCCTCATACCAGATATTCCAAGCCCCGCCACGATTCGACCGAAACACCACGCCGCGTCCATCGGCGGAAAAAACCGGCGTATCGCTCGACACCCCGGCGTCCCCATGCGTCAACTCCGTCGGCGCTCCACCATTTACCGGCACCAGCCAAATCTCGCGGGCGCTGCCTCCACGGCTTCGCGCCACGGCAATCGTATTTCCATCCGGTGACCACGCCGGCCTCCCCAAAAACGGATAAATCGCATCCCCCGTCAGAATCGTGCGCAGATCGGTTCCGTCCAACGAGACAATCGCCACCGTCTCCGGCTCTCCTGCCTTGGTCCTCACAAACGTCAAATGGCTCCCATCGGGCGACCACGCCGGCATCGCTCCGTTCTGCGCCACGGTCGTCACCTCTCCACCGAGCGTGTTGATCGTGCAGATCTCTTCGGCCGATTGCCCGGGCGCCATCCGCGCAAACGCGATCTTCTCTCCATCCGGTGAAAATACCGGCTCGCCCTTTCTCGATACGTCGTGCGTCAACTGCATCCGCTCTCCGCCGGCCACCCGCGTCACATACAAATCATCTTCGCCCGGTCCCTGCTCCACATAAGCCAGCATCTTTCCGTCGGGCGAAAGCCCCGGTCCCAGAATATTTTTGTCCGTCGCGAGCAACTGCCGCAATTTCCCTCCTGGCGCAGGCGATCCCACTCGCGGCCTGGCTTCCGGCACAAAATAGACGACTGCCGCGACGGCGGCCAACAGTCCGGCTCCGAGCAACACAAACTTCCCGGTCTGTTTCCTCTCGGCGCTCTCGACCGCTTGCGCCGTTCCTCCAAGCACTCCCGCCGCTGCTGCGGCCGCCGCCATCGCGCCGCCATTCGAGTGCAGTGCCTCGAGCGCCGCCCTCACTTCGCTTGCTCTTTGATACCGCTGCTCCGGCTGTTTCGCCAGGCAACGCAAGATAATCGCCCGCAGGCCCGGCGGCACACGCATCGGCAACCCGCGTGGTGCCTCCTTCAAGATCGCGCTGCAGAGTTCATAGCTTGTGCGCCCCGGAAACGGATGGGCCCGCGACGCCATCTCGTACAGCAGGACGCCCAGCGCCCAGATGTCGGCGCGCGCGTCCGCCGGCGTCCCGCCCAGCACTTCCGGGGCAAGATACGCCAGTGTTCCCGGCGCCCCCTCGGCATTCGAGGCCTTCGTGTCCGTCGCTCCTTCGAGAGGCTGGTCCTTCAAACTTGTCGCAAGCCCAAAATCCAGCACCTTCACTTGCCCGCTGCCGCTCTGCCGCACGTTCGCCGATTTCAAATCGCGATGCAACACGCCATGCGTATGCGCGCACTCCAGCGCACTGGCGATCTGCGCCCCATACTCTAAAACTGTCTCCGTCGGTAATCCGTCCTCGGGAATGCACTCGTTCAAGGTCCGCCCGGCGAGATACTCCATCGCGATGTACGGCTGTCCGTCGAATTCGCCCACTTCATAAATCGTGCAGATATTCGGATGATTCAGCGCGGATGCCGCGCGGGCCTCCGCCAGCCACTTGGCGCGCAGGTCTTCGGTCAGCACGACGCCCTGGGCCGGCAGCTTCAAAGCTACTTCGCGCTGCAAGGCATCGTCGCGCGCTCGATAAACGACACCCATCGCTCCCGCGCCGGCCTGCCCCAGCAGCACATAGTGAGCAAACTGTCGTCCTACCATGGACCCAGAACCTGGGCCGAATCCTAGCCCTCCCCACCCCCCGCGTCAACGCCCCGCAAGTGTCGATCTTGAAACGTCTCGCCTTCCTTGTCTCTGTGTCCTAGGTGCCTGCGGTGGTGAGACGCCTTTCTCGGTGATCCTCCCCGTGGAACTTTCCACCCCATGCCCACGTATCATAAACCGACGTCCGAGGAGGTCTGATGCACCGCGCCGTCTTTGGCCTGTTCAGTGTTGCTTCGTTTCTGATGGTTCCCTCTTCTCCTACGCAAAACGAAAAAGGCGCCGGCATCACCATGGCCGCTGACGCCGACGCCAAAGACATCGGCCTCCCCCTCTATCCCGGCGCAAGCCGCCACAAAGACAAAGACGAAGACTCTCCCGGCATCAACTTCAACCTGTGGGGCAGCGGCTCCGGCGTCAAACTAGCTGTTCTGAAAATGGAGTCGCACGACTCCATGGACAAAATCGCGGACTACTACAAAAAGCATCTATCCAAATATGGCAAAGTCCTCGACTGCTCGCATCCCGATCCCAACGCGAAAGCTTCCGACAAAGACGACAGCGACCACAACTCAAAGCCCCTAACCTGCGGCGACGACAAACCCGACAAAGGCGGCCTCCTCTTTAAAGCGGGCACCAACTCCGACCAGCACCTTGTCGCGATCCAGCCCGCCGCCCACGGGTCCCGGTTCGAGCTCGTGCACGTCGCGCACTGGGATAAATAACCCTCATCGCGAAGAAATCGAAAATCGCAAGAAGAGACGCCAACGCGGAGACGAGGGAGGTTCTTGCCACAGAGGAAACGGCGAGAGATTTTCTGTTTTCGAATCCGGCTTCTCACACCGACGGGCACCGGCGAAACCCTCCCCGAGCAATCCCTCTCTGAAACTCCTCGTCTGCGGGAAACCCGCTCGTAAACGTGAACGCGTACTGCGTCGGCCCGTGCTTCTCGAGGTGCGCCAGACGCTTCTTCGCCTCATCGATCCCCGGTAAATGCCCCGCCGGAACCCACCACAACGCCATATGCACTCCCGCAAATTTCTCGAACCACTCCTGCCTCTGCCGCAACAACTCCGCATGAACGGTCCGATACACATACTTCTTGAGGCTCTCAACCGATTCCCACAGCGACATATTCAGCAGAATCTGATGGTCATGCTCATAAGGCCGAAAGTATGTAGCATTCCCCTCGTTCGTCTTGAGCCTCCACACAAAGCCAGGACTCCGGTCCGCCAGCGCATTTATCGCATCCAACCGCTTCATAAATCCCGCCATGACCGGCCCGTCCAGCGGCCCGCGAATTCGCCCGATATTCACCTGCGCAAGATGAAACATCTCCCCGCCCTTATCCCTCACGGCAGCGCCTCCACTTCCCCACACTCTCGCGGCCCATACACTTTCGCGCTATTTCCTGCCGCCGCCCACCAGGTTGCCCACTTCTGTTCCTGCTCCGAACTACGATGCGTCAATCCCGTCAACGCGTTTGCCGCCAACTTCCCCAACTCCGCATCCGAACCCTTCCACGCCTCAATCAATACCGGCACTGCGGCTGGTCTGCCCGTCACTCCGAGCCCCACCACTCCATTCGCCCGCGCGTTCGCATCCGCGCTCCCGAGCAACTCCCTCAAATACGGCACCGCATCCTCCCCGCCCAACTCCGCGACCGCCAGCACATACTCCCGCCCCTGCTCCGGATCCGCTTTCTTGGCCAACTCGAGCAGCATCGGGAAATATTTCTTGTCCCCCATCTGCCCCAAATACCCAACCGCGGTCTCATTCTCCGGCGTGAACTGCGACGTGCTCTGTACAATCTTCGCCAACTCTTCCCGTGACCGCGGCGTATTCAAATTCCGCAACCCCAGCAACGCAAACTCCCGCGACCGGTACTGCCGCACCATGCCCACAATCGTATCTTCCAGCCACGGCATGGCCCCGCTGACAATCGCGCGCTCTGCCTCGCGCTGAATCTCGTCGTCCTGCGATGCCAGATTCCTCACGTACACGCGGTAAACCGCCTCGAGCGCGTCCCGGTCCGACCTGGCCACTTGTATCCGCAAGCTCTTTTCGATTTTGAAGTCCTTGCCATCCGTTAGGAGCGTCCCAACTCCCGTGATCGGCCGGTAGTTCATCAAACGCACCGCACGAATGTCGTAATTTCCGGGCCCCCGCACATCGTGCGCGTAATTTACCAAAATGTTTTGCCGCACCGTCTCACCTGCAGCCAAGATCTGATCCGCTGTCCCACACTCGCTGGCCCTCCTGGCCGCGCAACTCGGATGCAGCAGCGGCGGGCCACTCGACACCTCCACCAGGTAGCCGCCACACCACTCGTAAGCATCGCCCGCGCTGTACTCCACCGGATCCTTACCCACATTCGTCACTTCAAAATGAACGTAAATGGGTTCCCCGGCCAGATACAAATCCTTGGCCATGGAAATCTGTCCCTGCAACTGCCCCCGTGCCGCGCCAGCCCCCAACGACCCACCCAGCACCGCGACCAACAAAACCGTTCCTGCGCGTCGCCTCACAATTCCATTCGCCTCTCTACCAAATCATCAGCGCCATTAGGCGCGTGACAGATTCGCCATTTCCTCTCTTCTCTGTCCTCTTTGCTTTCTGTGGGAACGAATGCCCGCCCCTTCCGTGCGATGCTTCGCCCGTTTGCGTTACTCCTTTCCTTCTTCCGCATTTCGCTTTTCTGATTGCGAATTTTCCTCTGCCTTACCGCAACGTCTCGCTCACATAAAACTGCCCCACCGGCACGTCGTAATTAAACATCATCCATCGGCCATCCGGGGTGATACTCCCACTCAGCACACTCAACATCGCCCCATCCTGATTGTTTGGCTTAAACTCATACCACGTCTCGCGCCGCCCGCTGGCCAGATCCAGTTTATTCACCGTCACTCCCGTCGGCTTCACAAACTGCGTAAACAAATGCATCGGCTCCTTCGCCCAATCGAGGGGCGTTTCTCCTGGTTGCAATGTCGCTAACTTTTTCTCGCTTCCATCCTTGATCGATCGCTCGACCAGCGTCTGCTCCTTCAGCAGCAATAGATTCTCCCCGTCCGGCATCACGTCGGCCCATGCCGGAGCTTCTTTGAGCAACATCTTCGGAGCCGTTCCCTTGCGGTCGGTCTGGTACAATCCGAGCGGCTGCCCCGGCGGGCTCGCGAACAACAAAATATGCTGGTTATCCGGAAACCAGTTCGCAAGGCTGATTTGAAATCCTTCCCACTGCAGGGTTTCCGTTTCTCCCGCGCCCACCGGCACGATCTGCAATTTCCCCTGTCCCGGCATTCCCACCAGAACGGATGCTCCATCGTCGCTGACATCCGATCCGTAGCCACCTTCGGCAATCTTCACCGCCGAGCCGCCATCGCGCTTCTGCACGTTTACCGAATAATCTTTCCCGCCGCGCACCGATGCATCCGTCGTTACCACCTCCGCTCCATCCGGGGTGATCTTTGGATCCAGCACAAATCCCAGCGAAACCAGGTTGCGCTCCTCTTTCGATCCATGTTCCACGGCAGCGATCGAAATCACCTGCACATCCGCGGACACCAGCGCGCGTCCCGATGGCGCAATGTCGTGCATTCGCGTTCCCTCGGTCCCGCAATACACGGTCCTCTCTTGCCCCTTCAGGTTCGCGGCGCGGATGCAATATTGATCGCCCGCCTCGGCGGCACCGTACCACACCTCTTTCCCATCCGGCTTCCATGCCATCCCTTCGAGCGCTTCCCATTCGGCTGACGCGACCTTCTGCTTTCCCTGCCGGTCCAGCAGGAGCACCACTCCACGATCGTCCTTGGACGCCAGCGGATGCCGAAAAACAGCCACCTGGTTCCCATCCGGCGACACACGAATGTCGCTAAGCCAGTTATCCGCACTCAGCAGAGTTTTCCCGATCGGATATTCCACGCGCCACTTTCCTTCGTTTCGATCGATGACCGCAAGCTCCTTCCCATCCGGCGACCAATCCGCATCGTAGACGTTGTCCAGCAGTTCTCTCGGCGCGCTTCCTCCGACCGGCACGCTCGCCAGTGTTCCACCCCATTGGTTCTGTCCATAGAAATGGGGCCGCGCCAACACCGCCATCTGGTCCTGTCGCGAAATCGCCAGCACCATCGCCCCGTGCAATCCCGCCGGCACCGACGTCGGGTAATCCTCGCGAATCACATACGTGTCCGGCACTCCATCCATCACTACGCCGCTGTACACCAACGTTTTTCCATCCGCCGCAAATCTTCCGCGAACCAACGTGGCTCGCTCATACGACATGCGCAAAAATGTTGCCACCGGCGTCGGCCCCGGCCGTAAGCTCCACGCAATCGCGCCGCCCACTCCGGCGCAGACCAGCGCCCCCGCCCCCATCCAAATCCATTTCCACGATCTTCCCGCCCCTGCGATCACCGCCGCGGCGGCGGTCTGCGCCACCGTCCCCGTGCCGCTCAGGGCCTCAACCGCAAACGCCAGATCGCTCGCCGACTGAAATCTTCGCTCCGGACTCTTCTCCAGACATCGCGACAGGATTCTTTGCAGCCCGATCGGCCCCTGCCATCCTGTCTCCGCAAGCTCGGGTGGTTCTTCCTTCAGAATCGCCGTCATCGTTTCCACGGTCGTATCTTTCTTGAACGCCCGCTTCCCGGTCAGCAGTTCGTAGAGCACCGTCCCAAAACTGAAAATATCCGACCGCTCGTCGCTCGGCGCTCCCTTCACCTGCTCCGGAGACATATATCCAATCGTTCCCATCACCACGCCCGGCATCGTCGTCGGGCTCGTCATCGTCATCGCCGACTCTATGCTGTGCTCCTCGCGCATCAGCTTGGCCAGCCCAAAATCTAGAATCTTCACGCGTCCGTCGCGGGTGATGAAAACGTTCTCCGGTTTTAGATCGCGATGCACCACTCCCTGCGCGTGCGCCGCCGCCAATCCATGCGCAATTCCGAGCGCATACTCGACCGTCCGCCGCGTGGGAATGGGCCCTTCCGAGATTGTCTCCCGGAGTGTCTGCCCTTCCAGTAATTCGCTGACCAAAAACGGCGCGTCCTGGTAGCTACCAATATCGTGCAGTCCCAAAATGTTCGGATGATTCAGCGAAGCGACGGTCTTTGCTTCCTGCTCGAAACGCCGCAAGCGGTCCCTGTCGTTCGCCACCGACGGCGGCAACACCTTGATCGCCACATCCCGCCCCAGCCGTGTATCCTTCGCTCGATACACCTCTCCCATACCGCCAGCCCCTAGCGGCACGACAATCTCGTACGGTCCCAATCTGGTTCCCGGATTCAGCCCCATGCTCTCCCGCGTCCGATTCCTCAGAAACTCCCGCCGCGATTATACCCGCACCGCGGTTCTTATCAGCCGGTCGGATTGCTCTGCTCTTGGTAGCGACCGCCTTGCGAGGTCGTCTGCGCCCAGCGCGTCTTGGCTTTCCTGCGCGACACCTCGCAAGCAATTCTCGACTTTTGAATTTCTCGCCCCTGTCCCTCCGTCCAGCCTTCCCGCCTGCCCCTCCGCCCAGCTATCCAATCCCACACGTTAGCCAGGAGCAGCACTTCCCAATTTGCGTTCCCGCTCACACTGAAAGCAACGACGTCCAGGTGATGCGCATGAAACCGGCCGCTTTATTCTTCTCCGCAATTCTTCTCGCGATCCCTACTTCCACACGATCACAAACTCCTCAGAACGACGCCGTAGTCTCTGTCCAGGATCTTGCCCTGTCCGGCAAAGCCGGCAAGGCCTTCATGAAAGGCACGGAACTCCTCAGCAAAGGCGATGCCGCCGCCAGCGTCGCGCACTTCCTCAAAGCCATCGAGCTGGCTCCCGCTTCCTACCGCCCCTACCACAACCTCGCCCTGGCGTATCTGCGCCTGGGTCAACTGGACGCGGCGGCCGACGATTTCGAAAAATCCATTGCACTCACCAAAGGCGCTTTCGCTCCGTCTCTGTTCGGCCTTTCCATGATTCTCTACAAGCGCGCTGAATTTCTAGACGCCAAACTCCTGATCGAGCGCGGCCTCGACGCCGACCCCGGGTCCGCTATCGGAAAGTATTGTCTGAGTCTCGTCCAGTTTTCGCTCGGCCATTTCCCCGAAGCCGAACAGAGCGCCCTCGACGCGATCGCCCGCGGCGGCCAATTCGACGCCTACATCCTGCTAGCTACTTTCCGGCGCAAAAATAAGGACCGAGGAGAAGCAATTCCCTGAGCCCGGCCCGTGGGTTCCTTCCGGGCTGCCATTTTATCTACATCTTTTCTCTTTGCCCTTGTGGTGATCGCCGCTCGCGGCTTGATCTCTATCCGCTGTTCGTTACTGCCAGGAATCGACCGATATTGATCAGATTGTCTGCAATCACCCCCAGGCCCACCCACCGTTGCATGCCAGCCTCTCCGCGATAACGACAGCGATTCAGTCCGTGGCGCCGTTTGAGCACGCTGATGCGACCCTCTGCTCCAGTTCGCCACTTCTGGCCTCTACGAAAGGATTTCTTCTTCTGATGTCGTCGTCGTTCGGGACTCTTCGTGGAACGGTTCGGAACCGAGATTTGTCTCACGCCCATCTTTTGCAGCTCAGCCTCGTTGTCCGCAGAGTAGAACCCTGCGTCACCGGCCACGAGTTGTGGTACACGGCCGAATTGCTGTTCATGCTTCTGAACTGCTGGCACCAGTAGGTCCGCGTCATTGGGCCGCTTCTCGAACACTTCGTAGTGGGTGATGATTTGGTTCTCCGCTTCTTGAACCTTAACCATCTTTCCAAATTCGGTCGGCTTGCTGGCTTTCCCCTTACGGATCACTTCCGTACTCGGTTCAAACACGCTCACCAGTTTCCCCACTACATGGACGTTTCCACCCAGCACGCGAGCCCTGGCTTGCCGAATCACTTGTTGCACGCGAGGCAACATGGTTTCCAAATCTTTCCGTAGTGCTGTCAGAACCAAATTCTGCTCATGGTCTTTAGTGCGCTTCACACCGCTGGCGATCTCCTCCCGGAAGCGCTTTGCTTGGTTGACGACCTTGCGTGTCACGGTCAACAGCTTTCGATAGCCCTGCTGCAACTTTTTCTGCACTTGCGGTCCCTTGCTGCGGCTGGTCCGCGCAATCTCCATCGCCCGATGCCCGATGGTGCGCATGCGGTTACGCAACTTCGTTCCCGCTCGCCCCGTCAGCTCCGTAATCTTCTTCATCGTGCGCATCAGTACCCGCGCGCCATCGCTGAGCAAACTGCTGTCCGTGGGGTAGTGAATGTTGCTTTCCACGACCGTCGTGTCCAGCCGCAGCCTGCGTCCCCGCACGACCTTCTTTTCTTGGGCTACGGCAACCAGTCGCTGATGCACCTGTTGGATCACTGCCGGACCCAGCGCTTGCACCAGCCGCCCCAGGGTCTTGGCGTCGGGAACTTTTTCCGCGCCAATCCGGGTAAACTGCCGGTACACCACATTCGCCCGTACTTCTCGCTCGGTTTCTTCAAAGCTCCAGTTCCGCACATGCTTCAACACCGCTAAACGCAGCACCACCTCGGCCGGCGTTTGCTTCCTTCCACGACAACCGCTCTTCGGTCGTCGCTTTCCTTGGGCTTGGTAGACGGCCTCCAACAGCTCGTCATCGTCCAGCAGTTGATCGGCCTGCCTCATCCATTCGTCCCACCATCCTGCTGCTTGTTCCGGAAACCATCCCTCCCACACCAGCCGCTGGTGATGACGCAGTTCAACCATCGGCTTTCCTCTGCCTGGCCGCGGACTCTTGTCCCCGCATGCGCTCGCGCAGCTGTTCGCGGTTCCCGGCGGCCAACTCACAAGCCACCTCCCAAAACTCTTTCCAGGCGGCCTGAGCCTGACGAGCCTGCTCAGCGTGTTCGTGCGGTACATACAAAGCGCGGCTTTTGCCTTCGCTGCGATAGGTCAGGTAGAGATGCGGGCCATGCCGTTGTGTTGGGTCGCGGTGGCAGATGCAGTTTCGGTTGCCGCAGCGGCGTGTGGTCTCGGACAAGCCGCCCTGCACCATGAGGCGTGCGGTTTTCAGGAGTCGACGTAGAAGTGGCTGCTTGCTTTGTGACTTACTCATATACAGATAGTAGGCACATCTAGAATTCTGTCAAGCAGAAAATGATGTTCCGGCCATAAAATCAGACGAGAATATGCACCAATCTGCTACTTTTGGGCTCTATTTTGCGCCGGAAAGTAGCTAGAATTCACGAACGCGCCAACAACCCTGCCGCGGTCCTCGCCGACGTCCAGTCCTACCTGAGACTCTCTCCGAACGGCACGCTCCGACTCGAGGCCCTAACCCTCCTTCAGCAAGCCCAACTCCAACAAAATGCACAATCCGCATCTCTGCACTAGCCGCGGCTGGGGCTTCCTCACGACCGCCCGCACAGAGGACCCCGAAGGAAAAGTCGGTGGGGCACCCCCGTGGAGTTGCCAGACAAGGCGCCCCTCGCAGGTTAGAAGGGTGTCTCGACCGGGACCCCGGTTGCTCCTCGGTGTTCCCGGCGCCGCCGGTCGTGAAAAACCCGTCTCCGCAAACCACCCCTCACTTCTCCCCCCAATGCAACACCACCGTCATCGGCTGAACGTCTCGACCCGCCACAATCGTATTCACCAAAATCCGCTGCCCATCGGGCGTCACGTCATACGTAAACTGCTCCGACGTCGCCGCGGTCTCCTTCGGGTTGGTCTGAAACAACTCGACCGGCGTTCCGATATCAAATCCCGCACCGGTCTTCACCGGCGCCGCCATTAACCTCGCGTCCTCACCGAGATAAAACAATTCCTTTCCGTCCCCTCTCCACTTCGGCTGCTCTCCTCCCGCGTTCGATACCTGCCATCTCCCATGCGCTTCCGGAAACGAAGTCACATACACTTCCCACCTTCCGCTCTCGTTCGACGCGTACGCGACCCACTTCCCGTCCGGCGAAAACGCCCCGTTCCTGAACGTCGCGGGTGCTTTCACAAACATCGTGCTCTTCATCATTGGCACCGTCAGATATTTCAGGTCCGGCCCTTCGGTAAACAAAATGTATTTACCGTCCCGCGACCACGAATTCGGATATTTGTCCACGTTGCTCTCGAAAATCAACTTCTCCTCTTGCGCCCCATTTGCTTCCTTCAAATACAAATCAAATGCCGTCCCCCGGCTCGACGTGAACACCACCTGGGTCCCATCCGGACTCCACAGCGGCATCGCATCCAGCGCCGGATCAAACGTCAACCGCTTCGCCGCACTTCCTTCCAGATTGTTCGTCCACACGTCGGTATTCAGACTTCCCGCATCCGTCCTGTCGTAGGCCACCGCTTTTCCGTTCGCCTGGACCGTCGGATTCGCATACACCGCCGCGTCCGCCACTGCTCCCAATTGCTTTCCGGCGCGATCAAACCACACCAATCGCGACGTCATCACATTTCCGCCTTTCTGCACCAGCAACACATCCGTGTTGGTCGCCGAGAACGTGGCGTGCATGATGCGCGGCCAGAATTGCATGTCGGAGGCCACCGCCACGGGATCGCCGCTCACTTGTGCCGTTTTCGGATCGAATTTCTGCGCCAGGATCGCCCGGTCGCGCATGTACAGCAGGTAGCCCGGGTCCGCATACACCGCGTTCGAGTCCGTCTTCACCACCAGGTGATGCTCGTTCGAGCCCAGGCTTCCGACATAGATTCCGTCGTTTTCGCCGCGCTTTGCGATCGTCGCCGACAAAAATAAATAGTGCTTTCCATCCGGCAAAAACACCGGCCAACGTTGACTTCCCCCGCCCAATCCGGGCAAGTACCCGACTTCGAGCGCCGAGGTTCCGCCGGATGCGGGTACACGAAAAATCTGGCTGCGCAATCTTCCCGTCGGCGTGTAGAGAATCACGCCATCCTTGCTCCAGGCGCCTCCGCGTCCTGTGGGAGCGTCGGCCAGCACCTGCACCCGGCCGCCCGGCACATCAATCCGCTTTAATTTTCCTTCCGCAAAAAATCCAACGGACTTTCCGTCCGGCGACCAGAACGGAAAGCTTGCCCCTTCCGTTCCAGGCAGACTTCTGGCATCCTCCGCGCCAACTTCGTACAACCAGATGGTGCCCTTCTTCGGGCTTTCCTGATGACTCGCCACCGCCACCGTGTGTCCGTTCGGCGAAATCGCCATGTCCTTCACCGAAAGCGGTAGCTGCGCCGAAAAAATCATGGTGGGCTCGGCAGGCTTCGAATTTCGCCACCCCAACACCCCGTGAAGCAGGCTCATCGCCAATGCCCCGCACACCAGCAATCCCGCCCTCCTTCCGTATTTTTTCCACGCCGGGTCTCTCGTGGCGACCACCGCAGGCGCCGACACCTGACTTCCGCTCCCGGCGATCCACTTCAGTTCCATCGCCAAATCCCCCGCCGATTGCCAGCGTTCGTCCGGACTCTTCTGCAAACACCGCCGAACCGCTCGCTCGAGCGCCGGCGGCGTGATCGGCTTAACGGCGCTTATCGATTCCGGCTCGCGCTCCAAGATCGACGACGCCACGATCAACTGCGTCTTGCCTTGAAACGCGCGATTCCCCGTTACCATCTCGTACAGCACCGCGCCCAACGAGAAAATATCGCTGCGTCCATCCAACTCTTTTCCCTCGATCTGTTCCGGCGACATGTATTGAAACGTCCCGACAATCATTCCCTGCTGCGTCAGCGGCGAAACCGGACTCGATCCCGTCACGGTCGCCAAGCTCGCCAGCGGCACCGTCTCTTTCGCCAAACCAAAATCCAAAAGCTTCGCGCCCGAAGCCGTCAGCATCACATTCCCCGGTTTCAAATCCCGATGCACAATTCCGCTGCGATGCGCCTTGTCCAGCGCTTCGGCAATCTGCGCGCCGTATTTCAACACTTGCTCTTGCGGCAGGGCTCCCTTTTCGAGGCGCTGCGCCAACGTCTCTCCATCGACATACTCCATCACCAGATACTCGAGCCCGTCCTGGCGACCTACGTCGTACAACACACAGATGTTCGGGTGATTTAGTCCAGAAATGGTTTTCGCTTCGCGCTCAAAGCGCTGGAGCGCCGAAGCATCGGCAGTAAACTGCAGCGGCAAGATCTTGATTGCTACCGTGCGATTGAGCCGCGTGTCCCGCGCCCGGTACACCTCGCCCATCCCGCCCGCCCCGAGCAGCCCCACCACCTCATAAGGCCCGAGCATATTCCCTGCAGCAAGCGCCATATTTGCCAGTACCCCACGTCCAACATTCCGACCGGCCCGCGATTATATACCGTAGCTTAGGCCTGAAGCTCTTTCCTCGGCCCGAGTGATTTGTCATCCCAAGCAACCCGGGGTACCTGCTCGTCCAGCACCTCCCAACCGGCGCCGGAGGCGCGACAGGCTTCGCACCCCGTCCCGCGGGCCATGCTCGCCTGGAAACAAGGTACCTTCGTACAGTGGTGTCCCCGCAAACTCTCATGCTAAAAATGCCTGAAGGGATATACCTCGATGAAGCGACTACTTCCGGCCCTTTGTGCCGCCATTCTGCTGTCCACCCTTGGCCCAACGAGCGCCCAAGCCTGGTGGTGGCATCGCCATTCCGGCCCCGGCCCCGCCGGCGTAGGCGCCAATTCAAAAGACAAACAAACGAAAGAGCATCGCGAAAAGCGCAACCGCGAGAAGATCCAAGCCCTTTACAACTTCCCTAAATCCGTAGGCTGGTTCCACAAGAACCCAGGCCCGGCCGGTGCCGGTTCCGGCCAGGAAGGCAAAAACCAGGCAGCCCCACAGCAATCCGCGCGCCGTTCTTCGGGCCACAAGTCTTTCCTTTGGTGGCGTCACCACGACGCAACCCCACAACCTACTACGAACGGGAAATGAACCGATTCCATTTCTTTCTCATTTCTAATCCGACCGAATGCCCCACCCTTGTTTCCAAGGGTGTCTCGGGGGTCTCTCGCGGCATCCCGCATCCCCCTACTTCCCACGGCGAATCAACAGCACATCCCGCGTCAACTCCCCCTTCGCGAGGAGCAAGGTCTTGCCGTCCCGCGTCCACCTAAAATCCACGATCCTCCCCGAGGTAAAGTTCGTCACCTGTCGCGGCTCTCCTCCGGCCAGCATCTGTTCCCACACATTCGACGCGCCTTTCCTCGTCAGGAAATATTCCACGCCCTTTCCGTCGGGCGCCCACTCTAACCCCTCCGCATCACCCGGTAATGCCAAAGCTTGTTGCGGCTTACCTCCTTCGGCAGAGCCCACCGCAACCTTGTTGATGGTCACAGGCCCGCCGTGTTCTGCATACATGTAAGCGATCGAGTTTCCATCCGGCGAGATCGCTCCAAACGTACTCGTGACGGACGACGGACTGATTTCCGTCGCGCTTCCTCCCTCCACCGGCATTCGATAAACGTGAGTGCCTGAGCCATACAGGACCCAGTTCCCGTCGGGCGCGCACGCGGAATTCAGCACCTGATCGGCAAGCTTTACCGGATTGCTCCCATTGGCGTCCGCCCTCCACAATTCAATTGTGTCTCCCTGGTGTCGATCGAAGACGACGTAACGATTCCCGCACGCGCTCATGGCCAGGAAGTTCGTCGCTTCCGCTTGGAACGGCGTCCGTTGCGTTCCATCGGCACTTAGCAGCTCCATCTTTCCATTTCCCCGGCGAAGCAAAATCTTTCCGTCCGGTCCGGCTGCTACCCCGGTTTCGAGGACTTCCCCATTTGTGATTTGTTGCGCTTTGGCGGTGTCGCCATCCGGCAGGACCCAGATGTGCGACACCTCTCGCCGTTCCACCATCGCCAGCATTCGGCTGTCGCGCGTCGCCGATACGCTCGGCCCATAGTCGGTCAAGTCGTTCGTGATCCGTCCCACGCTGCCGTCGGGAAATGCGACGCTCCACAGTTGTGTGGCACCGGTCAGTTGCATTTCCTGCACCGCGCCACGTTGCATCGGCACCACCATGGATCTCCCATCCGGCATCCACGCCGGTCGCCCGATAAACTCCGTGCTCGACAGAATGTCCTGCATCCGCCCATCATCCGCCGCAATCGCCGTTAGTCGATACTTCCTGTTCTCGGGATAATGATAGGCCGGCGTCATAATGGTCTTGCCGTCCGGCGACCACGCTACGCCATTTAGGGCAAATCGCGCCAGCAGAGCCGGCAAGGTCGCAATCGCGTGGTCCCCGCTTCCATCCGCACCCGAAACGTGAATCTCCAGCTTATGCCCGCTGACACCGCGCATGAACGCCATCCGCTTCCCGTCCGGCGAAAAACTTACCGGGCTATCGATGTCGTGGATTAATTGTTCTTCCGGACCGCCGAGAACCGGAATCCTGTACAGGTCATGCGCGGCTGCGTAGGTCTTTTCCGAGCGCACAAAATAAATAAAGTCGCCGTCGTTCGAGAACGTCACCCCAATCAGGTGCAGGCTTTCCGGGGGCAATACCTGCACGTCGCTCTTCGTCGAAACGTTTCTCATGCGCAAGCTTTGCTGTTCGCCGTCCACCAGGCTGTACACGATGTACCGGCCATCCGGAGAAATGGCCACGAGCCCCGCCATTCCGCTGTCCGTCAACTTCGTGATCTGCATATTCTCGGCGTTGAATCCCGCCTGCCGCTTCGTCCACCGGTAATAACCGGCAATCGAGGCGGCTCCCATCGCGAGCAGCAAGCCGATCACCGCCAGCCCCATCCATTTCCGTGATCGACGCTGGGGCGGCCTCTCGGCCAGTGCCACCGCACCTTGGCTTCCGGGCGCACCGCTGATCAACGGAACGGTCTCGCTCGGGCGTGGCACTTTCCCCGAATTCGTGTCCCTCTTCAGCCGTTTCAAATCCGTCCGCAAATCCGCCGCCGAGTGATACCGCAGTTCGCGATCCTTCTCTATCGCTTTCTCGATGATCCTCTGCAGCTCCGTCGGCATGGCCGTGTTCAGCCGCACCGCATCTCTCGGTTCTTTGTGCAGAATCGCGTCGAACACTCCGCCCGTGGTGTCACCCGTGAACGGCAAAAATCCCGTAGCCATTTCGTACAGCACCACACCAAACGAAAACAGGTCCGTCCGCGCATCCAGCGGTTTTCCCAAAACCTGCTCCGGCGACATGTACGCCACCGTCCCTACCGCGCTCCCCGGGCTGGTCAACTGGTCGGTATCCACGGTCACCGATCCCATGGTCCTAACGTCACCACCGGCCACCGTCTTCGTCGCGCTCACCTTCGCCAAACCGAAGTCCAGAATCTTCGCATGACCTCGCTTGGTCACAAAAATATTTGCCGGTTTGATGTCGCGATGCACGATCCCTTCTCCGTGCGCCGCTTCCAACCCGTCGGTCACCTCAATCGCCAGATCGATGAGCCGTTCCATCTCCAAGGGCTGGCCGTTGATCACGTGCTTCAGCGTCTCGCCATCGAGACACTCCATGGCAATGAAGGCCTTCCCGTCTTGCTCTCCGATGTCGTAGATCGTGCAGATGTTCGGATGGTTCAGCGCGGACGCCGCCTGCGCCTCTCGCTCGAATCGTGCCAATGTCTGGGGGTCTTTCGCTACATTCTCAGGCAGGAACTTTAGTGCTACACGGCGGTGCAACCGTACATCCTCGGCTTTGTAGACCACGCCCATTCCGCCGCCGCCGAGCTTCTCCACAATGCGATAGTGCGAAATCGTCTGCCCAATCAACGAGTCTCCATCGCTCATGGCGCCTCATCTTATGCACCCTCCCGCCGTCCGTCAATCGATCGCCTAGCTCCGTCGTAGCGCCGGGTCATCCGGCCGGCATCGCGGATTTCTCCCGTGGGGGCGGCCCTTGCGGCCGGTGCTTTTTCTTTTCCTAGGTTTCTCTTGCGCGCGCTCACCCTTGGTTCGAGCGCAGAGAAAGTTCGCTCGGGGCGTGGAGAGTTACGGTGAAGGGAAGAAAAAGCAGGCCCTGGCTGCGCCGGTCGGCCCTCTCTAGCGCAGCAAGCTCGGGACTTCCATTTTGGCTTCGACTATTCCGCCACCCGCAACTCCACACTCAGCAAATTCCGTACGCCCCGCGCTGGCCTCTTGTCCTCCGTCGACACCAATCGGAACGGTCCCGAATGCGCATCCAACGGCTTCCCATCCATCGTATCCACGACCAACACGTCCCCGGGATGAAAACTCGGATCGACCTCTGCCAACGAATACACTGCCTTATACCCATCCGCTCCCGTCGCCACGACGTAACACGCTAATCCCGCTCCACGTAACACCGACCCCAGTGGCACGCCATGCCTTCCTAACACATCCGCCAACACCACGCCCGCATACGTCTCATCCGTATTCGCATGCGGGTTGTGCACCGTTACCGTCTTTCTCGGCAATCCCTTCAACTCTTCGGCCGTAATGTCCACCTTCACCGGTTGCGTCTTTGCGGCCGGCTGCGCTTGCTGCGTCTTCGCCGCCTCGTTCCCGGCCGGTGCTTGTGCAAACGCGACAGAAGCACTCACAAGCAAAAATCCCGTCACAACCCTCGAAACCGTTCTCATCTGTTTGCCTCCCTTCGATCGTGTCCCATCTTAACCGAGGAGTGGCTCCGGTCTTCGCAGCGGCAGAGGCATTGCTGCACCCCTTGGTCCATCACCTTGAGGTAACCCCGGCCTTCCTTTCGTACCCTCCGGCCTTTTATTGATCGTCTATACTACAGACTGTCCGCCGGGAACGTTCCGGCACCGAGGTGCTCCATGCGCCGAATCCCTCTGGTTACGCTGGCCTCTTTGTTTCTCTGCGCTCCGTTTCTGCTGGCGCAAGATTCGCCGCAACCCCCGGCCCCGGCTGCGGAACATCACGACGGCACCGCCCCGCGAGCCTACGCCCGCCAATATCGTGCCCACGCCGAAAAAGATGGCTTAAGCATTGGCGCCGACCTGCTCTCCAGGAAGGAAGCCTCCGACACGTTCGCGGCCAACGTCAACCGCTGCTGCCTGGTTGTGCTCGTATCCGTGTACCCGAGGAAAGACCAACCGATCGAGCTTTCTCTCTCCGATTTTTCGCTGCTCGAAGTAGGCTCGGACAAGCCGGTTCGCCCGGAAACTCCCACGACGATTGCAGCCAACCTGGAAGAGAAGAAAAATCCAGGCCGAGGCGGCACCGACGTTACCACGACTACCGGCGTAGGCTACGAATCCGGCACCTACACCGACCCCACGACGGGCCAGCCGGTTCACGTCCGAGGCGTCAGCACCCAAGCCGGAGTAGGCGTCACCAAGGGTAGCCCGGCACCTCCCGACGTAGCGGATCGCGACCGTGACGTAATGGAATGGGAGCTAGCTGAAAAAGGCCTTCCGCTCGACAAGGCCACCAAACCCATAGCAGGTCATCTCTATTTCCAGATCCCCAAGCCAGCCAAGAAGGCCAACTACCAACTCATCTACTCCGCCACGAGCGAACCCATAATTCTCCAACTCCGATAGCTCAACGTGTAACCGCGCAAGCGGCGTTACCGGAAAATCGCAAGAAAGAAGCGGGATGGAAACGCGCTCACGCAGATGAACGCAGCACGGCGAAGATCGTCCTGCCAGGCCGCAAAAAATCGGTCATTCCGAGCGGGGCCCGCAAAGCAAGCGACCTGCGTCCCGATCTTCTCGCCTTTCCTCCCTCGCCACTTCCTCTCTTCCCGGTGCCCTCTGCGCCTGGTGTGGTGAAAAATCCCGCCGGTCCTCTGCGCTTTTGCGTTATCCTTTCTTCCGTTTTCCTCGTTTCCAAATCTCTACCTTCGCTTCCCCTGCAATCTCTCCTGCACCTCTCTCCGGTACCGCCGGCTCACACGCAACCGTGCTGCCGTCGTCAACACCAGGTCCACGCCTCCGTCCTCGCCACTCTCCAAGCGCCGCACCCGCTCGAGATTCACAATCGCCGATCGATGCACGCGACAAAACCCCGCATTCAACTGAGCTTCCACGTCCGCCATACTCCGCCGCAACAAATGCGTTCGCGCCCCCACATGCAAACAAACGTAATAATCGGCCGCTTCAATCCAATCAATCTCCGCAATCTTCAAAAACAAAACTTCCCCGGCATTCTTGATCGCCATCCGCTCCACGCGCGCCGGACGCCCCTGCCCGATTCTTTCCTTGGCCCTCCGCAGAGCCCGCTCAAACCGCGCATTGTTATAAGGCTTCAACAAATAATCGAGCGCCCCGGCCTCAAACGCCTGCAGCGCATACTGGTCATACGCGGTCACAAACACCAACGCCGGAGGCAAATCCGTCCCCAACTGCTCCAACACATCAAAGCCATCGACCTCCGGCATCTGCACATCCAGAAAAACCAGTTCCGGTTTCTTCTTCTGAATCTCCCGAAGAGCCTCTGCCCCGCTGCCGCACTCGCTCACCACCTCGACCTCAGGATCCCGCCCCAACAACACCCGCAAATTACTCCGCGCCAGCGGCTCGTCATCCACCACCGCCACGCGAATTTTCTCCCTCATCGTTCGTGTCCTCTGTGCCCTCTGTGGTAAAAGTCTTCCACCGCGAAACTCAGCGCCCTCCGTGTTCCTGCGTCAGATTTTTCTTCTCTCGGTTTCCTCGCTTCACTCCCGATAAGGCAACGAAATCTCGACAGAGGGCCCGCGCTCCTCGCTCACCACCCGTAACACCGCCTCGAGTCCATACAAACTCGCCAATCTCTCCCGCACATTCTCCAATCCAATCCCGGTGCGTTCCCAATTCGCCGGAAATCCCGGGCCCTCGTTAAGCACACTCACCGTCAACGTGCCATTCACCCGCACCGCGCGAATCCCGATCGTCCCGCCCTGCACGCGCTTCGCAATTCCATGCTTCACCGCGTTCTCCACAATCGGCTGCAAGATCAAACTTGGCACCCGCGCGCGCAACAACTCCCGCGGCACATCCACCCGCACCTGCAACCGCTCCGCAAACCGCGCCTTCTCAATCTCCAAATATTTCTCCGCCACCTCTAACTCTTCGCCCAACAACATCTGCTGTTTGTCCGAGGTTCGTAGTGTCCGCCGCAGCAAATCGCTCAAACCCGCGATCATATCCACCGCGCCATCGTTCTGGCCTTCGCGCACCAGCCCGGCAATCGTATTCAACGCGTTAAAAAGGAAATGCGGCTCGATCTGCTGCCGCAACGCGCGCAACTGCGCCTTAGCCAACTGCTCGTTCAGGCGTGCCGTTTCCATCTGCTGTCGAGCCAACCGCTCCCGCGAATCCAACATCCAGCCCAGCAACAAAATCGCGAAATACAAAAACAACGCCCCCAGCAACTGATTGTCAAACTTCGTGCGCCACAATCGAAAAAACGGCAACGGCGGACTTCCCGGCGTCCAGGGATTCAGCAACACCTCGACTCCCGCGTTCCACGCCGAAGTGCTGATCCAAATTGCGGCCCACAATCCCGCATGCCGCAACCATCCGCCAACGGAACTCCCCTGAAACAACGGATAGGCGCGCCCCAACCGCAACACAAGCGGAGCAGCCAGGGCCCACGGCACCCATGACAACCACACCGTAAAGAACAACGCCGTCCAAGCGTGATGCATCCCCTGCGAGCGCATCACCACCACCGTTTGCGTAGCCTCAAACAGTCCCAGCCCGCCGCAAATCCCGGCCACCCAATACCAATTCCCCGCCGCTTTTGTCGTTGGCTCGCTCATTCGTTTTCGCGCTTCTTCTTGCTGCGTGTCCTCGGTGCCCTCTGTGGTAAAACGGTTTTCTCCGCGACTCGGAGCGCCCTCAACGTCGCGGCGTTATCTTTTCTTCCTCCTTCTCTTTTCTCTTTTCCAATTTCCACCCTCGAATCATACTCCCCACCCGGCTCCACCCACTCAAGAAAGCAGCCAATCGCCAATTCCCTGCAGCCGGCGGTCTTCCCTTCCTACCCCCAGCTGCGTGAAACTCGCCTCACCATGAACAGCAAAAAACTCGTCCTTGCCGTGGTAATCGGAATTGCCGTAGTAGGGTCGCTCAGCTCCCGCCCCACGCCGCCGCGCTCCAACGAACCTACCTACACTCCCGGCGGCCAGATGCGCCTCCCCGCCAACTATCGCGAATGGGTCTATCTCTCCACCGGCTTCGACATGAGTTACAGCGCCTCCCCGTCCATGGACCACCACATGTTCGACAACGTCTTCGTAAATCCCGAGGCGTATCAAGTCTTCGAGAAAACCGGCGCTTGGCCAGACAAAACCATGATGGTGCTCGAAGTCCGTGGCGCAAAAAACAAGGGCTCGATCAACCAGGCGGGCCAATTCCAAAGTGGCGACACTATGGGCATCGAAGTTCACGTCAAGGATGCATCGCGTTTCCAAGGGAATTGGGCCTTTTTCGGTTTCGATGGCCGCGACACTGCGACAATGACCCCCACTTCCGCCACTTGCTACTCCTGTCACGCCCAACACGCCGCCGTCGATACCACCTTCGTCCAGTTCTATCCAACCCTGCTCCCCATCGCTAAATCCCACTCCACCCTTTCGCCGTCCTACGTTAAAGAATCCACCGCCAAACCCTAGCAGTTCCGCGTAGGGGCGCAGCACTGCTGTGCCCCTACGCGGCAATATCTCACGCGCATCGTCCGTGCCTCCGTGGCACAGCCATTCATGGCTGCGCTCTTGGGCTTCTGTTCGGCTGTTGTAGCGCTAGCTTTTATACCAGCGCTTCGCGCGCTTGCATCCATTCGCCGCCGCTCTGTCACTAAGTTAACTCTCGGCCCTGCGCTTCGCTCAGGATTGCCAAGCAGAGCGTACCGGGATCTCCGTATCGGCGCTTTGCGCCTTCCCATACCTCCGCCACCTCTTCTACTCCTCTTGCCTGCTCAACTTCACTTCCGGCCGAGGAAGCGCAGGCGCGCGGTGAACGCTCGGCCCTGCCCGCCGGTAAACGTTCCGTAGTTGGGCGCGTCCACGTTGTTCACCACCACGTCCGGGTTCAGGCGGTCCAGCACATTGATGACCGACAGGCGCGCCGCGAAAATGCGGTTACGAAAGGTAAACTTTTTCTCGAATGCCACGGTCAGACTCGCATAGTCCGGGAAACGCAACGAATTAGCCGCACCGATCAAAAATTGCTGCTGATTGATCACGCTGTACGGATAACCGCTGTGGTAATCCACCAGAAACGAAAACAGCACGCCCCAAACAGGCGTAGGAATGCTTCCCCACGTCAGGACGCGGTTCGGCGCATCCCAACTGAGCGGCCCCGGCTGCTGCGAGGCAAAGTACAGCGCTCCCAAAGTCGGCTGCAGCACCTGGTCCGTGCTCGCCCGCGAACGCGTGTAGCTGCCAAACAACTCCGCGGAATTCTTAAACGTGTGCCGCGCAGTGACCGTGGCGCCGCGATACTTGTCTCGCCGCGAACTCTGCAACAAAAAATCCGACCCGATCTGCCCGGGCGACAGCGTTTCGTACACCAAGCCATGATGCTGGTCGCGCGCCAGCAACTCCACGCTGACCAGCGTGTTTTCGCCGATGCGTTCCTGCCAGCCCGCACTGGCAATATCGAAATACGGCTGCTGCAAACTTTGCAATCCCCCGGCGGGCAAAATAAAAGCACTCGCAGCCGGTCCCTGCACCGGAATTTTTCCCGTGGGGTCGTACAACGTGTCCAGTTGCTGCTGATCGTACACTTGCCCGACCAGCGAAAGGTTCAGCGGAATGTCGTACATGCCCCAGCCGATCGAAAACTTCGCGCGGTTGTCCTTGAAGGGCATGAAGTTCAGCGACAGGCGTGGCTGCACCAGCGCCGCCTGAAAGAGCCGGTCCCAATCCGCGCGCACGCCCGCTTCGGCCAGGATGTGCGCGCCGGGCGACCAGGAGTCCTGCAGGAATCCGCCGGCCAGCGTGTTGGCCACGTGAAAATCCGCGTCGCCGGTGAACGTTGTCAGCCGGTCCAGGGTCTTGTCCGAGCGCAGTGCCTGAATCTCGCCGCGTGTCGAGAGCTGCGTCAGCTCCACTCCCGAAAGATTCGCGCCGGCCGAAAGGGTGTGCGAGCCAAACCATTTCACCGGCCCGCGAATGGCGTCGGTGAAAAACTGGTAGCGCCGCGCATCCTCCGCCTGTTTCTGGAAGTAGTTCCCTTGCGCGCCATTCACAAGCAGCACATAGGGTGCAGCACCTTGCGGCGTGGCGTTGTTCAGCGAATCTTCCACGCCGATTGCGACTTCGAGCAACGTCTTCTCGAAGTAGCTCTGCTCCTTCACGAAGCCAAACAACTCGCGTCCGTTCGTGTCGGTCGTCACCGATTGCGGGTGCAGCGCGTCCAGCCCCGCGTTCGCGGTGTTCTCCACATTCGCCAGAAATCCCACGTGCAAACTGTTTTGCGAGGACATCTTCCACAATAGCCGCGACCAACTGTCTCCTCCCCAGGATTGCACCTGATTGGGCTCGCCCGCCGGCAGCCCTTTCTCGACCGCCAGGGTGTGCAACACATCGAACGATTCGGAGAACCACAACTCATCCTTAATCATCGGTCCCGAGAACGTCACTCGCGGATAGAAATTTCCGAGTTGAACGCCTTCCTGCACATTGATCCCCGGAATGAAATCGGTCGCGTTGAATCGCCAATGGTCATCGCCCTCGCGCGTGTCATAGTGCAAGATCGCACCGCCGGGATGTGCGTACTCCGCTCCAAACCGTCCCGTCTGGATCTCCGCGTTGCGTACCGCCTCGACGATCATCGGCGAAGTCAGCCCATTGCTCGCCGGGTCGCCCACCTCGATTCCGTCCAGCAGGTATTCGACCTCGGTATTGTTCGCGCCGGCGATGTGCAACTGGCCGGAGTTGTCCAGCACTACTTGCGGCATAGCGATGAGGCTTTGCGCCAGATCGTGCGAACTCGGCACCGGAATGTCGATGATCTCCTTTCCGGTCAGCGATTCCGTACTCTGTGTTGTGCCGGGATCGATGCGGTTCGCCGGGACGGTCACGTCCACTTTTTCCCGCACCTCTTCCTCGTGATTCAGAGTGAAGGAGAACTCGCCGCTCTCGGGCTTGAGCTCGATCTTCTGATTTGCCAGCAAAAAGTAGCCGCGCTTCTCGATGCGGGCGGTGTACTCCCCGGGCGCGACATTGGGAATCGAAAAAAAGCCGGTGTCGTCGGTCGCGGCAGAGAAAGAAAGCCCGCCGGGAAGTTCAAGTTTTACTTGAGCTCCACCGACGGGCAGTCCGTTCTCATCTGTGACTCGTCCTCTCCAGGTCAGACGCGCATCCCGAGCGCCACTCACGCTCGTCACGAGCAGGAGCGCAAACATCGCCGCCGTAATTGCGCACCGAAGTCTGTTCACCATAGCTCCCCATGAGCCGGGAATGACTTCTTTGAGAGCAGGAGAATAGTAGCTCCCGCTCTTACGATCTCAACCCCTCAGAAATCCTACGCAAGAACTCGCCCTGCCGATTCCCTGTCGCGTACCCCTTCGAAGGGTGCGGCCGTCTCTGCCGCCGGCAGCCGAGCCTCCGCAGCCAAAGCCTTGCGGCCTGCCTGCGCTGCGATGTCACCGAGACCGAATCGAAAAATGTCGGCGCGCCGACGAGCCCGCGTGATGTGGGGGTCTTTCGGTCGGCCATCGCCCGGGGCTTTTCGACATAGCGGGCCAGTCAAAAGACTGGCCCCTCGAGAGCCCTCGTCTACTTGCTCTTCCTTGCGCTTGCGCTTGCGCTTGCGCTTGCTCTTGCCCTTGCTCTTGCTCTTGCCCTTGGCCTTGTTCTTCTCTTCGACGACGGCTTGCGCCGCGGCTAGCCGCGAGATCGGCACACGGAACGGGGATGCGCTCACGTAGTCCATCCCGACCTGGTGGCAGAACTTCACGCTATCCGCGTCGCCGCCGTGCTCTCCGCAAATGCCAACCTTCAGCTTAGGACGCGTCGACCGACCCTTTTCGATGCCCCACTCGATCAGCATTCCGACGCCCTTGATGTCCAGCGTCTGGAACGGATCGCCGTGGAACACCCCGGCCTTTTTCTCGTCCACGTAGTCTGGCAGGAAGCGACCCGCATCATCGCGCGACAGGCCCATGGTTGTTTGCGTCAGGTCGTTGGTGCCGAAGGAGAAGAACTCCGCCACTTCGGCGATCTCATTCGCCAGCAACGCCGCGCGTGGCAACTCAATCATCGTGCCCACCAGGTACGGCAATTTCACTCCGGCTTTTTTGATGAGCTCATCGGCAACACGCCTCGTCGCATCGGTCAGAATGCCGAGCTCTTTCTTGTCCAGCGTGAGCGGAATCATGATCTCAGGTAAGACTTTAACTTTGTTTTTGTGGCATTCGATGGCCGCTTCGATGATGGCCCTCACTTGCATCTCGAGAATTTCCGGATAGGTAATCGACAACCGGCCACCGCGATGGCCGAGCATGGGGTTCGCTTCGTGCAGTTGCTCCACGCGGCGCGCCACAGTCTCGGCGGAGATGCCCAGTTCCCTCGCCAACTCCTCCTGCTTCTTGCGGTCGTGCGGCACAAACTCGTGCAACGGTGGATCGATCAAGCGAATGGTGACCGGGAAGCCGTGCATCGCTTTGAAGATTCCGATGAAGTCGCGCCGCTGGAACGGCAGCAACTTGTCGAGCGCCTTCACGCGGGCGTCCCGCTCCTCCGCCAGGATCATCTCCTGAATGGCGCGTTGCCGCTGAGCGCTCTTCTCCGGAAACTCAAAGTCGGTGAAGAACATGTGCTCGGTGCGGCACAGGCCGATTCCCTGCGCGCCAAACTCGATGGCTTTGCGCGCATCCTGCGGCGTGTCCGCGTTGGTGCGCACCCGCATCCGGCGAATCTGGTCGGCCCACTGCATCACCGTTTGATAGGCCTTCGGGAATTCCGGCGTGACCAGTTGCAACTGCGCCGCGTAGACCACCCCTTCGCTGCCATCGAGCGTCAGCCACTCCCCTTCTTTCACGCTCTTACCGGTCTTGCCGTCTTTCATCGTTTTCCCGGCGTAGTCGATGCTGAGCGTCTCCGCGCCGACGATGCAGCACTTGCCCCACCCGCGCGCGACGACCGCGGCGTGCGAAGTCTTGCCTCCGGTCGCAGTAAGAATTCCCTCGGCTACGGCCATTCCGCCTACGTCTTCGGGGCTGGTTTCGCGCCGGACGAGTATGACTTTCTCGCCCTTCTTGGCCGACTGTTCGGCTTCTGCTGCGCTAAAGCACACCTTGCCAACCGCCGCGCCCGGCACTGCGTCGATGCCGCGCGTCAGGATCTTCTCCTCGAGTGTCTTCTTGTCGAACTTGGCATCGATCACCGGATAGAACAGGCGCTCGATATCTGCAGGCTGGATGCGCAACACCGCTTGTTCTTTGCTGATCAACTTTTCGTTGGCCATGTCGAGAGCGATCTTGAACGCCGCCGCCGGAGTGCGCTTTCCGGTACGCGTCTGCAGCATGTACAGCTTGCCCTCCTCGATGGTGAACTCCATATCCTGCATGTCCTTGTAATGCTTTTCGAGCGTTACTCGAACTTTCTCGAGCTGTGCGTAGGCCTTGGGCATGATCCTCTTGAACTCGGTGAGCTGTACCGGGGTGCGAATGCCGGCCACCACGTCTTCGCCCTGGGCGTTGGTCAGGTAGTCGCCATAGAAAACCTTCTCGCCGGAGCTCGGGTTGCGCGTGAAGCACACGCCGGTGCCGGAATTATCGCCGGTGTTGCCGAACACCATCTGCACCACGTTGACGGCCGTGCCGAGCAGTCCGGTGATTTTCTCGACGCGGCGGTAGGTGACCGCTTTCTCCGCCATCCACGAACCGAACACGGCGCCGATGGCTCCCCACAACTGCTCCATCGGATCGTCAGGAAACTCCTTCCCCGCTTTCTCCTTGAAGTAGTCCTTATACTCGGCAACCAACTCTTTCCAGCCTTCGGCCGGAACATCGGTATCGTTCTTCACCCCGCGGCGCTGCTTCATGTCGCGCAAACGATGTTCCAGGTCTTCCTTCGACAGTCCCATCACCACCGTCGAGTACATCTGCACGAAGCGGCGATACGCATCGTAGGCAAAGCGCTCGTTCTTGGTTGCTCCCGCCAGTCCTGCGACGGATCTGTCGTTGAGCCCCAGATTCAGAATCGTTTCCATCATGCCCGGCATGGAACGCGCCGAGCCGGAACGTACGCTGACGAGCAGCGGACTGTTGGGATCGCCGAGTTTTTTCTTGGTGACCTTCTCGAGTTTGGCGACGTTCTCGTTCACCTGCTTGGCGAGCTCGGCGGGATACTTCTTGCCGTTCTTGTAAAAATAGTCGCACGTCTCCGTCGAGATGGTAAATCCCGCGGGCACGGGGAGACCGATTCTGGTCATCTCCGCGAGGCCGGCACCTTTGCCGCCGAGCACATCGCGCCACTCGCCGTTTCCTTCCGCGTTTCCCGCACCAAAGAAATAGACCCACTTTTTCACGTTGTGCCTCTCCTCTGTAAGTTAGTGACCTACGAAACTCTGCTTTGGTCGGCGCGCCGACCAAACTGGAACGCCCGACCCAGCCCGCCTTCGACGATGCCGCACGTTCGACCCGCCTCGACCTAGCGTGCCTGGCGGCCGGCCGGTCGTGAGACCGACCACTCCTGGTTCCGGCCTGACAGCGTTCCTCTAACTCGTCCCTCCCGGAGCGAGGCCTTTTCCCTCGGTCGGCGCGCCGACCGAAACTACCTCTCCTCGCCCGCCAATTCCGAGAAATCGGCTATGGTCGTAAACTCGCGCAGGAGCTCCGCCAGTAGCGCCAGGCGATTCTTGCGCACCGCTTCGTCCTCGGCCATGACCATCACCTCCAGGAAAAATTGGTCCACCGCTTTACGCAGACCGGCGATCTCTTCGAGCGCTTCCTGATACCGCCCGGCGCGCTTGTCCTGGCTGACCTTCCCAGCGGCCTTGCGCATCGCCGCGTACAATTCCCTTTCCGCGTCTTTCTCGAATAGATCCTCCGCGTTCACGTGCAGCTCTTCACCGCCGAGGTTGGCCTTCTCGAGTATGCGACGGATGCGCTTGAAGGACACGGCGAGCGGCTCGAAATTCTTGGACTTGCGGATCGCCTTCAGCGCGCGCAGCCGCTTCTCTACGTCCACCAGGTCGTCGTTGCCGGCGCGCAGCACGGCGTTGACTTCATCATACGCATAGCCGGACTTTTCGCGCAGCACGAACCGCGCACGCTCGAGCAGGAACTCCAGCACCTGAGATTCCTGTTGCGGCGTGATCGCTTTCTTCGGCGGATAGCCGAGCAGCGCCTTCCCTGCGGCTCCGATGAAGAGCGAAAGCGAGACGTAGAGTTTTTTCTCGAGAATGATCTTCACGATGCCGAGCGCAGCGCGACGCAATGCGTAGGGGTCGCTCGATCCCGTGGGGACAGCTCCCACCGAAAAACAGCCCACGACGGAATCGAGCTTGTCGGCCAGTGCCACGGCACAGCCGGTCAGGTTGCGCGGGATCGGATCATCGAGCCCGACCGGACGATAGTGATCGTAGACAGCGTCGGCCACTTCTTCGGATTCGCCTTGCGCCTTTGCGTACAAGCCCCCGACGATGCCCTGCAGCTCGGTGAACTCACGGACCATCTCCGTGGCCA
The DNA here is from genome assembly GCA_963783955.1 of Candidatus Acidiferrales bacterium. Lineage (GTDB taxonomy): Bacteria > Acidobacteriota > Terriglobia > Acidiferrales > UBA7541 > Acidiferrum. The sequence continues at coordinate 391,022 of CAWAPN010000001.1, forward strand.
GGTCGCACTTGGCCAGCTCGGCAGCACGGTCGGCTTCGCCGACATGCGCTTGCATCACGCCGAGGTTGTACCACTGCTCGGTGAGCCAGCGAGCAGTGGCGCGGACCCGTTCGACCTTGTCGAAGTAACTGCCGAGGCGCGACTCGTAGGTGACCTTCTGCAGTTTGGGCAGAATATCGGCGAGCCGACATTTCTGATCGGACTCCCAGAAGAAGCGCGCGTCGGCGAAGCGTGCGCGAAGCACGGTTTCGTGCCCGGTGCGCACCAGGCCCTTGGCATCCTTTGCCAGATTGATGACCGCCAGGAAGTGCGGGGCAAGTTCCCCGCCGCGCTTCTCGACCGCGAAATATTTCTGGTGATCGCGCATCACGGTGATGAGGATTTCGTCGGGCAGTTCGAGGAACGAGGAATCGAAGTCGCCTTCGATGACCGTCGGGTACTCGTTCAGGTAGGTCACGAGCTCGAGCAGGTGCGCGTCTTCGTGGACATGATAGCCGCCGTGTTTCGCGTGCTCCGCCAGTTCGCGGGTGATCTTTTCGCGGCGCTCCTCGGGGCGGACGATGACGCCGTTGGCGCGCAACTTCTTCTCATAGTCCGCGAAGTTGGCGACCTCGATCTGCGGCTTTCCGAGGAAGCGATGCCCGGACGTGACGTCGCCGGCGGTCACTCCGCCAAAGGAAAATTTCAGCGACTTGCCACCGAGGAGGGCAACGATCCAGCGGATCGGGCGGATAAAACGGGCGCCCTTCAGGCCAGTCCAGGTCATGGTCTTTGCCCAGGAGAGGTCGTGAATGACGCGAGGCAGAATTTCCAGCAATAGTTCGTGAGCGGTGCGGCCTCGCTTGATGACACGTACGGCGATGCTTTCGCCCTTCGGCGTGCTGACCACGATCAGTTCGTGGAGGCCGACGCCTTGCTTTTCGGCGAAACTGACGGCGGCTCGGGTCGGTGCGCCGACATTGTCGTAGGCCACCGACTTCGGCGGACCGGTGATTTCCACCTCGACGTCGGCCTGCTTGGCGATGATGCCGCTGACGTGCGCGGTCAGGCGGCGCGGGCCGCCGAAGGTTTCGATTGCCGTGCCTTCGTTTAGGTTCTCGGCGACCAGGTGTTTTTCGAGAATGGTTTTCAGTTCCGAGACGGCGCGGGGGAGCATCCCGGCAGGTATTTCCTCGGCGCCTATTTCAAAGAGGAGTTCCACGCGGACGGGGGCGGTCGAAGAGGCCGCGTGCCCCTTCGAATGCTTTGCGGCAGAGTCGGAGTGCTGGGTGCGCTTCATCCGAGTTCCCTTCTTTGCGGCGGGGCTCATACGACCACCTTCGTATCGTTGCAAAATGAGAATGTCGGCGCGCCGACCAAGACCGGCAGGGCTCGTGGCCGACCTTGAGGTTGGCCTGACTGGCAAGCGTTGTCTCCCGGCCGACCCGCCGGACGACGGGCCATGGCCCAAGCGCTCCTGCGAGTCGGCAGCGAAGCACGCCCTTCGGAGAATGTCGGCGCGCCGACATTCTCATATCCCGCGCGCTCTTGCCGCTCACCCCTTCGAGCGATGCGCCCTTCCTCTTCGATGGCAATCACGCTTCCGCGGTCGAAAAGTCTCAAGCCTCGAAGACCTGCGCTACAGGTTGCCGGGACGGTGACGTTCGATGTTGGGGAGGCCGGCGCTTTGGCACTTCGAGACCTTGCCATACTCCACCTTGTCCTTCCGAGCGAGGTCTGCGGAGTGCCGCATCCCTTTTTGCTCTGGGACTCGAAAAAAGATTGCTCGGGCACAACGCGCCCCCGGAAGGACCGGTCGAGGTGAGCGCATACTGTCACGGGCGCACCGCGTGGCGGGGCTGGTTGCCCGCTAACACGGGACGACTCGCTCTGCTTGGGTCGGCGTTGGCGCCGCCTCCGATCTGTTCGAGGTACGCGGCTGCAGCTCGGCAGGCCAGGGTGCGGACGCGTTGCATCAGCGCGGCGCGTTCGGTGGTCGAGATGACTCCGCGGGCATCCATTAGATTAAACAGATGCGAGCACTTGAGACAGTGGTCGTAGGCGGCGAGGATCGGATACCGGGAACGCGTTCTGGCGGAGGCGGCAGCGTCGGTCGCAGCATGCGTCGAATCGGCCTTCGTGTCTTTGCCCGGCTCGCCGAGGAGATGCTTCCAGCCGTCGAGCAGTTCCTTGGCTTCCTTCTCGTGGAGTTCGAACTCCGCGCGCAGCGCCTTGGCATCGCTTTTGTCGAAACTATACTCCGAGAGCTGCTGCTCCTCGGCGAGACGAATGGCGCCGTAGGTCATGTTCTCGGTCCAGCGGATGTCATAGACGCTCTCGACATTCTGCAGGAAGGCACAGATGCGTTCGAGTCCGTAGGTGATCTCGACCGAGATGGGGTCGAGATCGATGCCACCGCTCTGCTGGAAATACGTAAACTGGGTGATCTCGAGGCCGTCGAGGAGAACCTGCCAGCCGATGCCCCAGGCCCCGAGTGTCGGCGATTCCCAATTGTCTTCCTCAAAGCGAATGTCGTGAGCGCGCAGGTCGATGCCGATGGCTTCGAGGCTGCGGAGATAGAGGTCTTGAATGTCGGCCGGTGCAGGCTTGAGAATGACCTGGTACTGAAAGTGTTTGTATAGCCGATTGGGATTTTCGCCGTAGCGGCCATCGGCGGGGCGGCGCGACGGCTGTACGAAAGCGACGCGATAAGGTGACGAACCGAGAACGCGGAGGAATGTTTCCGGGTGCATCGTGCCTGCACCGACTTCGGTATCGTAGGGTTGCTGCAACACACAGTTTTGTTTGTTCCAGTAATACATCAGCTTGAGGATGAGCTCCTGGAAGGTGAGACCTTGGAGTTTTAGCCTTTGTTCAAGTTTTACTTTAGATGACATGAGCGCTCCTCAAGTAATGCTTGCAGATTGCTACCTTCACGAAGCTAGGAATCGCAGTACCTTTTCGACAGATCCAAGGGGGGATTCCCTACTCCGAAGACTCCGCCCGGAATGACGGCGGCGGTAAAGCATCCCGAAGTCGCCCACACCAATGTTCCGAACCTACGACATTCCGCGCCGTTGTAAGCACGCCCTTTCCAGGCCGTCGTCGGGCGCCCGGCTTCGCGGAGCGATCTCTGTAGCCGACCGTCCGCCTCCCTTCGTTCCTCAGGGTAAGCGAAAGACGGACCCTGCAAAACGGTTGTCGGCGCGCCGACGTGGCGAACCACACCATTCGATTTCCCTGCAGCTCGCCGCTTCTAGGGCTGCCTAGAAGGCCTGTGTTTCGGGCTCTGCCAGCCAGACCGAAGACGGTCCACTACCGATCCCTGCCCCTTGCGCGCCTTATTACGTTTCGAGCAGGGCCCTCGTGCCGAGCTTGCGTTCCGTGTGATGCTCGACCCAGTTCAGCCCTGCCTCGCGCAATTCTTTGACGCCTGGCAATACCGCCAGAGCATCATCAAATTGATCGAGGCGCTGCTTGGTGAAGATTTCCGCCAATTCCCTGGCTTCCGGCGATACCGTTTTCATTCCCGAACGGCGATGCTCTGCGTCGTACAACCCGGGATGGTGCGCATCCTGGTACGCAACTCCCTTCCCAAAAGGCGTGCCACAAACGGCGCAGACCTCGAACCGCGGCAGCCAACCGGAAAGGCGCACGGTCCAGAAGGCGAAGTAACTGAGCGCCAGTGCCACTGCGCCTCGGCGTTCGACTTCCTTTGCCGTGAGCAAGATGAGCCGGAACATGGATTCGTTCACCTCGTGTTCTGGAAGAACCTGCTCGGCTACCTCGCTGACCACGGCGAGACCGGTGTTGAGGCTGTAGTCGCTCTGCGCCTTGTAGAAGGAGTCGAGCAATTCGGCCTGCTGAATGCGCACAAGGTCGCGCGTTTCCCGTTCGACATACCAAATCTGCACGTGAGACAGCAGCTCGAGCGTGGAGCCGTAGCGGTTCTTCAGGCGGCGCGCGCCAGCGGCCACACCGCGCATGCGTCCGGAGGCGCGGCCGAAAAAACTGACCAGGCGATCCGCCTCACCCAGCGGGAAAGTCTTCAGGATGATGGCTTCCGTTTCGCGGGCAGGCATGCGCAATGTCAGCGCGCCGGCGTTGCGGCGACGCGGCAGGGTGCAGCCACATCCCGCGCAAAATCCGCGCGCGTGCAGAACGTAGATAATTACCACACGCGGGGTGGCTTCGCAATGTTGGCGTGGCGAAAGCTGTGGAGAATGCGCGGCCGATCGTGCGCCTGCACAATCGCGCAGCGCTTCCCGGGAGCAAGTCTCCGCAGAGGATGGCCCCGAAGCCTGGGTCATCGAAGGCTTCGGGGTCCCGGGTTACCGGTGCGCAGTCTTGTTCCATGTCGGCGCGCCGACCGAACCGGGCCGCGACCGAAGACGGTGTCGTGGCCGAACGTTAGGTCGACGAACGCGGCGTTTTCGTTTCCGTTCGCCAGTCGGAAGACTGGCACCCCCACACCTCGGAGAACTTTAGCGGGAGGCTGCGGTCCCGCACTCTAAAGTCAGGGCGCTGCAATCTTCTGGACAACCGGCGCATGCTGCGCCCGGAGGAACGGCGACAGTGATCGGACCCGGCTTTTGCGTCACTACCGGCGGAACACCTGCATTTTGAAGGCAAAGCGAGGCGGCCCAGATTCTGTTAACTAGGATTTTGCTAGGGAAATATTATCGGACACAGTTCCCTTTCTGGCGCTCACGCTAGCTGCGGCCCGGGCGAGTGTGGCGCGCGCACGTCGGAGTGCGGCGTTGGTGCTTTTTGATTTTGACAATTGGCGGAATTGAAGTAGCGTTGCTCGACACTCCGTTTATTCTTCTGTGAATTGGGGGGAGTCCGATGCGAAGTTTTCGACTCTGTTTGGGCGTGTTGGCGCTGCTGGCGTTCCTGGCGATACGCGTGGGTGCGCAGACGGTTTCCTGTTCGTCCGCCGACGGGAGCAAGAAGTATTGCCAGGCGGACACGAAGCAGGGCGTGCAGTTAGAGAGGCAGAAGAGCGACGCCCCTTGCAAGCAGGGCTCGACTTGGGGATACGACGGCCAGGGGATTTGGGTTGACCAAGGCTGCGGCGGAGACTTCACACTCGGGACCGATGCTTCGACGAAGGGAGGCGTCAAGCTGATCTCGTGCTCTTCGGACGGTGGAAGAAAGTATTGCGATGTGCGCACCGGGCGTGGCGTGCGACTGGTGAAGCAGCAGACCGATGCGCCGTGCAAGCAAGGATCGACTTGGGGATACGACGGTCTGGGAATTTGGGTTGACCAAGGCTGCAGTGCGGACTTTGCGATTGGCGGAGTGCCCTCGCACACCGACGCACATGCCGATGCGGCCTCCGACAACACCGATGCGGACAAGAAAGCCAAGGACAAGACTTGTCTGGCGGCCGTAGGCAAGGCGCGTGCCGATCAAATGGTCAAGCAGTGCTTGCAGGTTTCGCCGGCGACGCATCCGCCATGCAACTCGCAGAATTCGTGCGCTCTGATTAGCGATGAGATCCGGAGAAGTTGCGGGCTGTTGGGGCTGGATGCACCTTCGTTTTGTAACGGTTATAAATGAGCAGGAACGATTGGTCGGCGCGCCGACATTTTCTGGAATTATGAGATACACCCGTCCCCTCGTTCCGAGTGCAGCGAGGAATTCCTCTTCGATCGAGGATTCCTCGCTTCGCAGACTTCCTTCGGAAGGACGGCCATGGATGGGCGCTGCAGGTGCACGGCGGGAATTGTGCCCGCGGCTGCGCGCTGCAGCGAACGCGGTTGGTCGACTACGGCGGGAGCCCGGCTTCCGCACTTCCGATGATACCGATTCAGGATGACAATCCGACACGGACCTTTCCGTTCATCAATTGGGCGTTGATTCTGATCAACGTGGTGGTGTTCTTTTATCAGGTGCAGTTGCCGGACCATGCCGCGAAAGCGTTCCTGATGCACAACGCGACGGTACCGATGCGCATTCCGGCGTTCCTCGCCGGATATCTTGGGTTCAAGATGGCGTTCTATCCGATGTTCACCAGTATGTTTCTGCATGGCGGATGGATGCACTTGCTCGGGAACATGCTGTTTCTGTATGTGTTCGGGGACAACGTGGAAGATTATTTCGGGCACCTGGGCTACCTGTTCTTTTATCTGTTTTGCGGGATCGCGTCGGGATTCATTCACGTGTTGTTCAACCTGCACAGTTCCCTTCCGGCGATTGGCGCGAGCGGTGCGATCAGCGGAGTGATGGGCGCTTACGCGGTGTTGTATCCGCGGGCGAATGTACGGATGCTGTTTTTTGTTTTTCTGATTCCGATTCCGGCGCTGCTTGTCTTGGGCTATTGGTTCGCGCTTCAGTTCCTCGAGGGGATCGGGGGATTGGGCGCCTCAGCGAATGGAGGCGTGGCATGGTGGGCGCACATCGGCGGATTTTTGATTGGGTTGGTAATCGCGTGGGTGGTGAAGAAGAGGTAGGGGAGCTCGGGGAAGGAAGAAGCGTAAGAGTCGAATGGTTTCCGAGTGGAACGGTGCCGGGAACGGCAGCGCTGGCGTGAAGAGGGAACCTCGCTTCGCGGACAGCGCTCGGAATGACGAAGGAACTGACGCTTCGACGGTTCAAGTGATTTATGAGTATTTAGAGACGTGATTAGCGAGCCAGTCGCAAACTTCGAGTGTTTGTTTAGATCCGTGGAGGTCCGGAGTGGTGACGTTTTCGTGAAGGGCGGACTTCACGCTTTGCTTTAACAATTCGGATTCGGCGGACCAGCCGAGAAAATCTAACATCATGCTCGAAGCCAGTACCGAGCCGAAAGGATTGGCGATGCCCTTTCCGGCGATGTTGGGGGCGGAGCCGTGGACCGGCTCGAAGAGAGAAGTTTGGCCGGGGTGGATGTTGCCGGACGGGGCCAGGCCGAGGCCTCCTGCGAGTTGCGAGGTGAGGTCGCTAATGATGTCGCCGAACAGGTTGTTGGTGACGATGACGTCGAATTGGCGAGGGTCGCGGATGAGCTCCATGGCGAGAGTGTCTATATAAAGGTGGCGGGATTCGACGTCGGGATATTCGGCGCGGAGGGACGTATAGGTGCGTTGCCAGAGGTCGCCGGCGAAGGTCATGGCGTTGGATTTGTCGGACATGCACAGCCGCAAGGGGCGGTGGTGGGCGCTGTGCCCGGATGGAGGAACAGGCGAGGCGCCCGCGAACTCGCTCGGCCGACCTGACGTTCGGCCACTCCACGGCATTGCGCCACCACGGCGGGCGTAGTCGAAAGCGTAGCGGAGGATACGCTCTACTCCTTTGCGGGTGTTGATGTCTTCCTGGGTGGCGATTTCGTCGGCGGTGCCCTTTTTAAAGAAGCCACCGGCGCCGGTGTAGACACCTTCGGTATTCTCGCGGAAGACCATCAGGCGAATGTCGTTGGGGATGCGGTCTTTCAGCGGGGTGAAACGCTCGTCGAAAAGTTCCGTGGGGCGGGCGTTGACATAGAGATCGAGTTTGAAGCGCAGGCCGAGGAGAATGTCCGAGGCGTGTTGGTTTGTGGGGACTCGGGGATCGCCGAGGGCGCCGAAGAGGATGGCGTCGAATTCGTTTTGCAGCATGTCGACGGCACCTTCGGGGAGGGCGATTTTTTCGCGAAGGTATTTGTCGGCACCCCAGTCGAATTCCACGAATTCGATTGGGCGGTGGCGTTTGGCGGTGGCAGCCTGGATGACCTTCACGGCCACAGGAGTGACTTCTTTGCCGATGCCATCACCGGGAATGACGGCGATGCGCGCATTGGGACCGCCGGCGCGGAGAGGGATGTTGGGCATGATGGATACGTTAGCACGAGAAGAGGCGCCGGAGACCAAGCGGGAGAGAAGCGAGAAAAGATAGCACCGCGAGGCACAGGCACAGCGAGGTTCGCGAACAACGTCGTAGTGACCGGCGCATCGCGCAGAGCTTCGCGCCTATCACCCCTGCTGTCGTTTTCGTGGTTGTTGCCTCGGCGCACATCGTAGCGGCTGGCAACCGGGCCTGCCTGCCGTAAGCACGGCAGGCTCCCGTACTCCAAAACAAGACGGCCGATCTGAAGTTCGGTTACTACGCCGAGGAGGCAAGATCGCGTGATTTTGCGGACACACGGGCGAGCCATGCTGCGCCAGTGCGGATCGTCCGACCGTTTGTTAAAACAGCCAGGGTTGGTTTTTCCAGAGGAGGGGAACGTAGTAGGCGTCGAGGAGCCAGGCCAGGGTGAAGAGAACGATGACGGCGGACAGGGTCCACAGAAAGATGCGTACAGGCAGAGTGCGGGAGATGGGAATGTTGGGATTCGTCTTGCGATGAAAGAGGAGACCGCTGGCGTAGGAGATCGACGCCGCTAGGACTACGCGGGTGATGGAAGCCATCAGCCGTTGTTGCCAGGTAGTGGCGGTGAGGAAGAACGCGGTGTCGATGAGGGCGTAGAGGGAGAGGATGCTGAGGAGGAAGGTAAAAGCGCGGCCTAGATCGAGAAGCATCGGGGCCTCCGGCGGAACCATGGGTCGTTCGCCTGATGAAGTTGAGTATAGCGCAATCGCGAAGGGCGGATCGCGCTACGCAACTAACGGGCCGGAAACGTGTTTTATGGGTGGCAGATGTTGCAGTGCAAGAACACGGATCCCTTCCTTTGTCAGGGCAAGCCGAAGACCCGCCACCGCGGGCCAGGGTTGTTTTGCACGACACAACGGAGTGGCCGCCGGTGACCAGGATTCGAATGGGCACGTCTTCAGACAGGAGGAGGTTGCCATGTTTATCAAAAGAATAATCGCAACGGTTGTTGCTCTATTGCTATCGATAACATTCGCGGTTCCTTCGTTTGCGCAGGCGCCGCCGTCGTATAGCGCCGGGCAACTGGACAATCTTGTGGCGCGGATCGCGTTGTATCCCGATCCATTGCTGGCACAGGTTTTGACCGCTTCTACTTTCGGGGACCAGATTCCGGATGCGGCGAAGTGGTCCGATGAACACCATTATTTGACGGGCCAGGAACTGGCTAACGCGATACAGCAGGACCAGGTGCCGTGGGATCCGAGCGTGCAGGCGCTGCTTCCCTTCCCTTCGGTGCTGGGCATGATGGCTTCGGACCTGGCCTGGACCAATGATCTCGGCAATGCGGTGCTGGCGGAGCGCGATGCGGTGATGGATGCCGTGCAGAGGCAGCGGGCGCTATCGGTGCGGTACGGTTACCTTCGGACGAACCCGCAGGTCCTGGTGACGACTGGACCGTACATTACGATCATGCCGGCGAATTCAGACTTCATCGTGGTGCCTGCCTACAATCCGGCGGTAGTGTTCTTTCGGCCGCGGCCGGGATTCTTTCTCGGAGGAGCGATCTCGTTTGGATTCGGGATTACCATCGGCACATGGTTCAATCCGTGGGGATGGGGAACGGTACGGTTCGGATGGGGCGAGCACGCGATCTTTGTAAACAATGTGCGATGGGAGCGCACCTGGGTGAATCGCACAACGTATGTGCATCCGTATCCGGGAGTACACCGGTATACGGCGGCGCAATATCACGCGGCGGAGCATCATGCGCTGGTGCAGCGCAGCGCGGTCGAGCGCAATGCGGCCCGCGAAGGCCATGCGGTGCATGAAGAGCATGAAAATCATCGCCAGTAGGCGGTAGGAGGAGGGTCGCTGGGGCGCACAGCGCGGGGCAGCGCCCTTTTTGTTTGCGGAGAAACAAGTCGGTCCGGAAGCCCCAAGACGCACGCTAACAAACCAGGGGTCGGGCAGCTTCCGGGAGTTTTGCTGCGGCGCAAGACCGAAGGGAAAAGTTGCCTTCCTGCCTCCGGGCCAGCCAAAGACCCGCCACGACAGGAATATTTTGCGTCGACATCGATGCGCAGCCCAGCGCTAGCGCGCCGGGCTACGGTGTGCCGCGCCTGACGAAGATTCGGTTTAGCCGGCAGTTGCGGCGCCGGCGGTGACCGGTTTGTAGCCGCAGGCACCGGCTTTGCGCATGGCATCGAGGGCTTCGGCATTGGTCATGAGCGCAGTGGTTTGGCAACTGCGCAGGGCCCCGCCGGCGGCGAAGGCCAGGGCGATTGCGGCGGCTGAGACGTTGTCGGGCATCTCGGTGATTAGAACGGCGTCGTGCTGACCGAAGGAGAAATAAGAATCCTTGACCTTGCCGCCGAGTTTTTCGATCGGGCCGCGAATGGCTTCGAACCGGTCTTGCGGGTTGGCGATGAGGCGCGCGAGAGCTTCGGTGGTGTAGCTGACCTGATGGAGATAGAACGGCATAAGAGCCTCCTTGATGATTTGCTCGGCTTTTTCCTTGAGTAGGAGCCTGGTAGGGACACTATACACCGGTGGGGAATGCGTGAAAGGGATTTTCGGCTGGCATGGGGGAACAGCACCAAGGGATCGGAGAGGGGTCCCTCGCTTCCGAGACTTCGCTCGGAATGGCCAGGATTTCCCGAGGGAGGCAGGACGCATGCAAAGACAGCAGCTCAGGAAGGCCTGCGCTACAGGCAGCGTCCCAGGATGCCGGGCTTCCAGCCGGCGCTACCGGTCGCGGGGAACTTCTTGGCGCGCCGGGGGCAAATCTATGTGGCATCGAGTAGGTGAGCCCGCCCGCCACCGAGCCCAGAAATTCACACTGAGGAGATTTGCAAATGAAGGTCGAAAAACTGTTGGGAGCAATGGCGTGCTTTGGCATGGTTCTGGCGCTGTCTGTGACCGTGGCTCAAGCCCGGCCTGCGGTGCCAGCAGCGCAAGCCGCAGCCAGGGATAGCGGCGGCATGCGCGACCGGCTACTGGCCGCGGTCGAGAGCTTGAACCTCACCGAGGACCAGAAGCCCAAGGTTAAGGATATTTTCACCGACGCGAAGACGAAGCGGCAGGCGATTTTCACCGACTCGTCGTTGAGCGACGATCAGAAGAAGGCCAAGATGAAGGAGCTGCATGAAGGCACGATGGCCAAGCTGAATGAGGTATTGACGCCGCAGCAGCAGACGGAATTGAAGAGCAAGATCGAAGCCGCCCATGCGGCGAAGAAGTCCGCGGATCAGTAATATATAGAAGCGAAGAAAGATAACCTGCGCAATGGGCGCCCGGTTCTTTGGCCGGGCGCCTTTTTTGTGTGCGCTTCAGACGCGTTGATCTTGCGGACATAGGGCCCGAACGATGGGTGTGCAATGTGGCTTGGGGCGTACTATGCTCTGACGCGCGGTGCCATTTATCTACGTGTGTGGCTTCGATTGGAAGGCGAGGGTGCGACGATGAACTCGGAAGCGATGACCTTTGCGTCAATGGTCGATAATGCTTTGAAAACCTGGACCGGCCGACTGCAGAACTATTCGCTGCTGTCGGTGCGGTCCGTGCGGACCATGTTTGTAGGGCGGAGATATCTGGGAGATCTGGTGCAGCAGATGGATCAGATTGGCGTGGGGTCGGTACTGATTGTGGTGGTGGCGTTGTTTTGTGTGGGCGGCGTGGTGGTGCTCAATGCGGCTTCGCAATTTGCGCGATTTGGGGAGACGGTCTTGACGGGAGATGCCGTGTCGCTGGCGCTGACGCGCGAGCTCGGCCCGGTGTTTGTGGCGTTGCTGGTGGCGGGAAGGAATGCAACGGCGATGGCGTCGGAATTGGGATCGATGGTGGTAAGCGACCAAGTGGATGCGATGCGGGGGTTTGGGATTGATCCGATACGGAAATTGATGACGCCGCGGGTGCTCGCAACGGTTTTGATTCTGCCGCTGTTAGTGGCGGTCGGAGTGGTTTGCGGGCTGCTGGGCGGGTTTATCGTGGCCAGCATTGTGCTGCATCTGGGCGCGGAAACATTCATGACCCATGCGATCAATGCCTTGGCACTTGGGGATTTGTGCATCGGGTTTACGAAGCCGGTGGTGTTTGGTTTCATTATTGCGACCGTCGGATGTTTTGAGGGATTTCGCGTGGAGGGCGGAACGGCGGGAGTGGGTCGGGCAACGATCAATGCGTTTGTCGTGTCGTCGGTGATTGTGCTGGTGGTGGATTTGTTCATTACCAAGTTGTTGCTGTATGTGTTCAATTTGTGAGGCGCGCAAAAGCGCGTCCCCGGGCAGAAAACGCCCTCGGGAGGACAGCCGGTTGCGCGCGACACAAACGCAGGGAAAAACCCCGGGCCTCGAAGGCCGGCGCAACCCGGCAAAATCGACCGATGCCCCTCCGAGGGGCGCTACAGGTGGGAATGGAAGAAGGCCAGAGTGCGCTGGCGAGCTACGGCCGCGGCGTGAGATTCGAAGTCCGGGCGCTGATCGCAGTTGAAGCCGTGGCTGGCGTTTTCGTAGAGGAAGATGGGAAGGCCGGGATGGGACTGCTCGATTTTTTGAATCTCGGAGGCGGGAATGTGTTTGTCCTTTGCACCGAAATGCAGCATGACCGGACAACGCGGCTGTTCCGCCGCGAATTTTGCGATCTGACCACCATAGTACGCTACGGCGGCCGCGGGGTTGAGACGCGTCGCCGATAGCCAGGCCAGAGTACCCCCGAAGCAGAAACCCACCACACCTACTTTTGTGATGCCGGAGATTTTCGCGGCGTAGGCAATCGCGGCGGCGACATCGAGCAGCGCTTTGTCGAAACCAATCTGTGTTGCGATCTGCATGCCGCGGGAGCTGTCGGCGGAGTTGTAGTTGAGTTCAAGACCAGGTTGCACGCGATCGAAAAGCGCCGGAGCCAGCGCGGTGAAGCCGTTGTTGGCGTAGTCGTCGACGACAGAGCGGATGTGCCGGTTGACACCGAAAATTTCCTGGATGACGACGAGCGCCGAAGACGAGGGATTCTCGGGCCTGGCGAGATACGCGCCGAGGGAGTGTTCGTCGGAGGCGGTCAGCTGAGGATGAGAACCCATGAACGAGAGAAGAGTTTACGTGAAGAAGGCGGATTCGCAAAACGGGAGGGTCTGGTATTTTCCTAAGGCTAAAAAAACCGAGGACTAGGGGCACCCCCATCCGCCCAGAGAGAGCACCCCTAATCCTCGTATTACAGCCAAACATGGTACATATCGTCATAGGCAAATGTCTATAGGAGATTTGCTGTACTTAAGATGGGGGATGGCCTGATGGTCTCCGAGAATCCAAAAACAACAGGAATGGACCTCGGGCCGTGTGAACACCTGCAAAAAAGCCGGCCGGGGTTCTATCGCCGAGCCTTATCGTCGAGCTAGGGGTTTGCAACGGGAGGGGAGTGCGGGGATTGCGTTTGCTGGAGCTGGTCGCGGACTTGTTTGGCGCGTTGCCCGGCCGGGCTCGAAGGGTCGAGTGTGAGGTAGGTGTCGAGGTCTAGGAGCAGGGCGGAATAGTCTTTTTGCTTGAGGTGAATGTTCGAGAGCAGACGATAGACGATCGGGACGTTTGGTGCGAGCTGGCGGGCTTGTTCGGCGGAGGACAACGCGTCGGCGAGATGATCCTGCTGCAGCAGGGCGCGGCCTAGTTCGTAGTGACCTAACCAAAGATTTGGATTTAGTTGGAGGCCGCGGCGGATGCATTGTTCGGCTTCGGTGGTGTCGCCGCGGTCGAGTAGGATTCCGCCGAGGGCGATGGAAGCCTCGGCGTAGGTGTGGTTGCTATGTTCGAAGGAGTTGCGCAAGGATTTTTCCGCTTGAGCGCGGTCGCCCAGAGATTGCTGGGCCATAGCGAGTTGGTAGGAAGCCTCGTAGTAGGTTGGAGCCAGGGCGACGGCCTGCTCGAGATCGGAAAGGGCGGCTTGTGGGTTTTTGTCGCCGTAGAGCTTCTGCATGCCGGAATCCATCAGTTCGCGGGCTTTCGCGGGCATGGAGAGTTCGTGGACCGAGACGGTTTTAAGGTGCGAAGGCTTCTGCGTTTTGGAAGTGGATTTGAGATAAATGGCGAGACCTTTGTCCGAAGCCATGGAGACGTCGACGTCGAGCGAGATTTTTTCATAGCCGTCGATGTCGACCACGATGAAATAGGTGGCGCGGCGGAGAGCACCGAAACGGAATTGGCCGTCGTCGGAGGTATTTTGCGTTTCGAGCAAGGTGCGCTCGCTGTCGTATAAGCAGACCGGGACGTTTTTCGCAGCATTGTAGTCGCTGCCGTAGTAGACGTTGCCGGCGATGGTGGAGGGTTTTTGGGCGAGCGTGGCGCGCGAGAGGAGAAGAGCGAAGCAGAACAGCGCAAGCAGCGTGAGCCGGGTCATCGGGCCTCCGGACCGGCTGGATGCGGCGAGTATAGCATTGCCCGGAAACAGCGACGATGGATTTTAGGAACACCGTGGAAAAGTGGAAGGAGGAAAGAAGAAGCGGACGGGACGATGCGAAGTGCGATTCCTGAGGTTGCTCCTGGCGGTGTCGCGCCCGCGGCGCGGCCGGGTGGCGCTCGGTCTTACGCGGCGACAAGTTGCTATCTTCCTCGCTTGTGCTTTTCCGCCGGCGCGGTTGTCGGCCCGAGACCGCCCCTCTTTCCGCGCGATGCCGAACAAGTGTTCTGGTTAGCTTAGGAGACTAGCATTTTTCGAACCGGCTTGAGTATTTTGGCTTTGCCGTGATAAGCAATGACGCAAGCGAGTCGGTTGAGATTCGAGTGGAGGCAAAACGTGAAGAAACTTTTGACAGTGGTGGTGGCGCTGTTGGCTTGGGTGATTCCAGCAGCGGGACAGGCGACCAAACCGGGTGGCTGGAACGAAGATCCGACGGCCGAGACGAAGGTGGTGCGGTTGTGGGACGGAGCGGCGCCGGGGGCGTTAGGAGATGCGGACGAAGACCGACCCACGCTGACCTGGTATAAGGCGTCCCGCGGGGATACGCCTACGGCGGCGGTGATTGTGTTTCCAGGCGGAGGATATGGGTGGCTGGCTACGAATCATGAGGGACGACAGATTGCGAATTGGTTCAACGCCATGGGAATGACTGCGTTTGTCTTGCGGTATCGATTGGGGCCGAAGTACCACCATCCGGTCGAATTGGGAGACGCGCAACGGGCCATTCGCATGGTGCGTGGCCGCGCGAAGGAGTTCGGAGTTTTGCCGGACAAGATTGGGTTGATCGGATTTTCCGCCGGTGGGCATTTGGCGTCCACCGCGGAGACGCATTTTGACATGGGAAGCGCGACCGCCGCGGATGCGATTGATCGCGTGAGTTCGCGCCCGGATTTTGCAATCTTGGCGTATCCGGTGATTTCCTTGGTGGCAGAGTACGCGCACACGGGTTCGGCGGACAATTTGCTCGGCAAGAATGCCGATCCGTCGTTGCTAAAGAGTTTGTCGAACGAGTTCCAAGTTACCGCGCAGACGCCGCCGACATTTTTGTGGACCACCAGCACGGATACCACGGTACCACCGGAAAATAGCGTGGCGTTTTATCTGGCGCTGCGAAAGGCAGGAGTCTCGGCGGAGTTGCATGTGTTTCAGGAGGCGCCGCACGGAGTAGGGTTGGATTTGCGGGAGCCGTCGGTGGGATTGTGGGGGAAATTGCTAGAGGAGTGGATGCGGGGAAGAGGGATTTTGCAGTAAGGGCGGAAGAAGAAGTTCAGCAACAGGACAATGAAAAAAAGCTTGGGTCGGAAGACCCGCCACCAGGAAAGAACCGAAGAGCACAGGCCTTTCGCGGCTCAGGCCAGGCAGGAGTTGTCGTAGTACCTAGGCGGGGACGGGAGCGGAGCGGGTTTCGTCTACGATTTTGCCGTCGAAGAGATGGACGGTACGCTCGGCGTGGTTCGAATAGCGGGGGTCGTGGGTGACCATGCAGATGGTAGCGCCGGTTTGGTGGATGTCCTGCAGTAATTCCATTACGGAGTCACCGTTTTTGGAGTCGAGGTTTCCCGTGGGCTCATCCGCGAGCAGGATCATGGGATCGCCTACCAGGGCGCGGGCTACGGCTACGCGCTGCTGCTGACCGCCGGAGAGCTGGGCGGGATAGTGTTTGGCGCGATGGGCCATTTGCACGCGTTCGAGAGCGCTTTGGACTTTTTCTTTGCGTTCGGAGGAGGCCATTCCGCGATAGGTGAGCGGGAGCTCGACGTTCTCGTAAACCGTGAGATCACCGATCAGATTGAAAGCCTGGAAGATGAAGCCGATTTCGCGATTGCGGATGCGCGAGCGGTCGCTGAGCTTGAGGCTGGCGACGGGCTGGCTGTTCAGGGTGTAGTTCCCTTCGGTAGGTGAGTCGAGAAGACCAAGGATGGCCAGGAGCGTGGATTTGCCGCAGCCCGAGGGGCCCGCTATCGCCAGGTATTCCCCCTTCTTGATTTCGAGATTGACGTTGTCGAGGGCGTGCGTTTCCAGTTCGTCGGTGAAGAAGATCTTGCTGACGCCTTTCATGTGGATGAGGGTGTCGTTCGATTCAGTCATCATGGCATGGCCTCCGAGATGGAATGCGGAAACTTATTTGACGTTCGAACGGGCCGAATTGGTAGACGGACCCGACCGAGGTGCGAGAAACCCAAGAACACCGGCCCTTCGTGGCTGAGAGCGGGCGGGACGACCGGTGCCGCTAGGAAGAGCGGCGTGACGAGCGGCCGGTTACGGCGCTGGCTAGCGATTGGACACCTGGGCATAGTTCGGCCGGGGGTCCGGCCACTTGATAATACGCGCTTCGAGGATGGAATGTTCAATGGGAAATGGCTCCTAGCGGAGGCGGATGCGGTCGAAGGCGTCCATGGTGGACATGTCAGAGAGGATCACCCGGTCGCCTAGTTTCAAGCCGTCCAGGATTTCGACGGAGTTGACGGACATTTTACCCAGTTTGACGTTGGTGCGGACGGCTTCAGAGCCGTCGTCCACCAGTTTGAAGAGGCCTATGGTGGAATTGGCCTGGCCGTGGACGGGACGACCTACGTAGAGCACGTCTTTCAGATTTTCTAATTCGATTGTGCCGTCGACACTCAGGTCGGGACGGGCGCCGAGCGGCAGAGCATCGAGGATTTCGACGTCCACGGTTACGGTGCCGTTCTGGACCGAAGGATCGACGCGGCTTACGCGGCCTTTCACAACGCCGTTGCGCGTGTCTACGGTGGCGGGCTGGCCGGGGATTACGTCTTTGGCTTGGGTTTCCGGGATTTTGATTTCGGCTTTCAGGCGCTTGGGATCGGCGACCCGGGCGAGGTTGGTGCCGGGGGAAACTTCCTGGCCGACTTCGACGGGCACGATCTGGAGCACACCGTGGATGCCGGCTTTTACGTGGAGCGCTTCGAGTTCGCTACGCTTTAAATTGTAGAGGGCGTGCTGCTGATCGACGTGCGCTTGTTGGGTCATGAGGCGCGTCGAAGCGGAGTCTTCGAGATTTTTGGTGCGCTCTTCTTCGAGCTTCAAGCGCACGGCAAGCTGTTCCATTTTCACTTCGGAGAGTTGTTCGGTGACATCGGCGCCTACGCCCTGGGCGCGGAGCTTTACGTCGACTTCGTGCTGGATTTTTGCCTGTTCGTAGTCACTGCGCACGGTGGCGGCCGTGGATTTTTGATTCAAGAGATCGCTGTTGATGGTGACCTTGAGGCTGTCGAGGTCGGCTTGCGCGGCTTTCAGTTCGTATTGTGCGTCGAGGACGTCCCGGGTGAGTTCGGGATTGCTGAGTTCGAGGATGACGCTGTTGGGTTCGACTTTTGCGCCGGGGTGCAAGACGATGCGGTCAACGTGGGAGTCGGTTTGCGCGGGAATCCATTGGATATCTTCCGGGACCAGAGTGCCGATGCCGCGGACGTCGCAGATCATCGGGCCGCGCTTCACTTCGTCGGGCCAGATGGTGGCTTTGTCGACACTCGGAGCGGCGGGACGGAGACGGGAGACGCCGAAGGTTACGCCCGCAAGGAGAATGGCGGCCACAGTAGCGTAGATGATGCGGCGGATTTTCTTTGCGCGTGCGTTGGATGGTCGTTGAATGTCCATTGTTACTCCAGACGTAGCGCGGGATGCGTGTGCTTAGCACCCATCCCTATGAGCATAACGCTACTGGGTTTGGTTGCAAGAGCCGGAACAGAGGCGTACCGGGCGAACCGGGATTGCTGCGTCTCGCGCTTGCCTGGCGAGCAAGACGCCGCGATCGAAGAGGCATTCCTCGCTCCGAGGACGGCGCTCGAAATGGCGGTTCCGTTAGCGACGCGGGCCGCGCCGATACCAGAGGTAACCGAAGACCCACCCGCAAAAGACAAGCTTGGAGCACCCGGCTCTGAGGAAGACAATGCGACCCGCGGTGCCCACACATCGGAATTTAAGGTGGTGCGCATTTATTCCGACCTCAGGGCGATACAGGGATCGATGCGCGTGGCGCGCAGCGCTGGGAAGTAGCCGGCTAGGAGGGCTACGGCCGTGAGCAGGAAAATCGCCACGACGAACGTGGGTGGGTCGTTCGGGTCGGTTCGGAACAGCAACGCCGCGATGATTTGCGAAACAGCGTACGAGGCCATGGCACCGAGCGCGATACCAATTGCCGCAAGTTTTAGTGTGCGCAGCAGGACGCCGCGTTGCACGATCCCGGGAGTGGCGCCTAACGCCATGCGGATACCAATTTCCTGAGTTTGCCGAGTGACGGAATAGGAGATGACGCCGTAGATGCCGAGAGCGGCGAGGACCAGGCCGAGTGCGGCGAAGCTGCCGACCAGATAGACGAAGAAGCGGCGCGGCGAGACGGAGTGATCGACCAAGGTTTCTACGGAGCGGAAGGTATTGTTCGGCTGCGCGGGATTCAGATGGCGCAAGACCGGCATGATGGATCTGGTCAGGGCGTCGGGTGGAAGTTGCGAGCGGACTACAAGCTGTGCGCCTTCGGGATCGCGGTTTGCGGGAAGGTACATTTCGGGGGTGGCCGAAGATTCGAGGCTGCGAATGCGGACATCGGAGACGACGCCGATCACCGTGCCGGGGTTGCGGTCGAAGCCCGAGGCGGGACGGCCGATTGGACTTTGCCCGGGCCAGTGGAGGCGAGCGGCGGTTTCGTTGATGACCACGTTCGGGCGGTTCTCAAAAATGTCTTGCCAGGAGATGTCGCGGCCTGCGATGAGATGAATGCCGAGCGCGTCGAGATAGCCGGGAGTGATGATGCGAACGACAGCCGCGCCGGATTCGTCCTTGACGATGTCGCGCGAGGGATTGCCGAGGCCCCAACTGCGCTCGCGATCGAGAGGGAGCATGTCGGCTACACCGGCGGCTTCGACGCCGGGAATGGATTTTACGGCCGAAAGAATTTGTTCGAGCGCGGTGCCGATCTTTTCGCCTTTGGGACCGGTCTCGTAGACAATGTCGACCACCGAGGAGCGGCTCGGTTGGAAGCCGAGATCGACGTCAAGGACTCGCAGAAAGCTGCGGAGAAGAAGGCCGGAGCCGACGAGTAGAACGCAGGCGAGGGCAACTTCGGCAATGACCAGCGTGGAGCGCAGGCGATCGTGCTTGCGGCCTTCGCTGAGACCACGACCGGCGTCTTTGAGAGTAGTCTGCACGTTGCCGCGGGAGAGCATCAGCCCGGGAGCGATACCGAAGAGAACGCCGACGAGAACAGTGATGAGCAGAGTCCAGGCCAGGGCGGCGCCGTCGACGCGGATGCGGTTGAGAAGCGGAAGAACGATCGAGCCTTGCTCGGCAAGATAGGAAGTGACGCCATAAGCGAGGATTACGCCGAAGGCCGCGCCGATCGCGGATAGAACGAGGCTTTCGGTGAGGAGCTGACGAACCAGGCGGCCACGGCTGGCGCCGAGAGCGCTGCGCATGGCGAATTCCTTACTTCGCGAGGCCATGCGGGCGATGAGGAGATTCGAAAGGTTCACGCAGACGATCAGAAGAATGAGACCTACGGCGCCCCAGAGGACCAACAGAGAGCGGCGGAGTTTGCCGGTGACGTAGTCCTTCAGATACGAAAGATCGGCGGTGTATTCCATGAACCAATCGGGATCGGGATGAGCGGCGCGGAATCGCGGAGAGAGGTAGTTGGCTTCGGCCTGGGCTTCGGCGAGAGAGACACCGGGTTTGAGGCGAGCGATGATGGAGACGGTGTTGCCCCAGGTACGGACGTCGTCCATGTAGGCCGGTACGAAAAAATCCGCGTGTAAGCCGGGAGAAAAAACTGCAGGAAAATCGAAATTCGCGGGTAGCACGCCGATGATGTTGACGGCCAGATTGTTGAAGTTGACGGTTTTGCCGAGGACGTTGGGATCGCCCGCGAATTGTTGCTGCCAGAAGGGGTAAGTGAGAAGAGCGACGGGAGTCGCGCCTTTGAAATGTTCGGCCGGGAGGAATGTGCGGCCGAGGAGAGGCGTTATGCCGAGGGTGTGAAAGAAATTGTTGGCGACCATGACGGTTTGTACGTGCTGCGGATCGCCGTGGCCGGTCATGTTGAATTCGCTGCTGCCCCAGAAGGCCTGGTAGCAGGTGACTTCCTCGAACGATTGCGCGTGGCGGGCGAATTCTTCGAAGGAGCCCACGTTGTAGGTGGTGCCGGAGAGGCCACCTTCGCCGTGATTGCCGGCGAACCAGACGAGTTGGTCGGAGCGCGGGAATGGGAGTGGACGGAGGAGGAGACTGTTAACGAGGCTGAATACGACGATGTTGCAGCCGATACCGAGAGCGAGAATGAGGACCGCAATGGCGGCGAAACCGCGATCCTTGCGCAGGGTGCGGAAGGTATAGCGGAGATCCTGGAGGAGGACTTCGATCGAGGGGACGGCGCGGGAGTCGAGGTGCGCTTCTTTGGCTTGTTGCGTGCCACCGAACTGGACCCGGGCCTGGCGCCGGGCTTCGTCGATCGCAAGGCCGGCGCGGAGCTTTTCTTCGATAGAGAGATCGAGGTGGTAGCGCATTTCGTCGGAGAGCTCGCGGTCGAGGTGGCTCCGGCGGAAGAGCGAGAGAAAGCGATGAAGGGGACGCAGGTTCATGGGAGCTCCGGGGAAGGTTTGCGGCTTTGCTGATGAACGGCGAAAAGAAGAAAGTCTCGCTCCGCGGACTCCGCTCGGAATGACGGTGTGCGGATCGGCGTTAGGGGCGTGGAGAGCATGGTTATTCGCACCTCAGGGCAATGACTGGGTCGATGCGGGAGGCGCGGCGACCTGGGATGGCGCTGGCGGCCAGGGAAACCAGTAGCAACAGCACGGAGACGATGGCCAGGGTTGCGGGGTCGGTTGGACTGATTTCGAAAAGTTGCGATTGCAGCCAACGGGTGATGGCCAAGGCGCCGAGTAGGCCGACGAAGACGCCTATTGCGCCGGTGCGTGCGCCTTGTTCGAGGACCATGAGCAGGACTTCGCGGGTGCTGGCGCCCAGGGCCATACGCACTCCGATTTCGCGGGTGCGCTGGGCTACGGAGTAGGAGATCACACCGTAGATTCCGGCGAGGGCCAGGAGAAAAGCGACGGCAGAGAAGATGGCGACCAGAGTGAGGCTGAAGCGGCGCGCGTCGAGGGACTCGGAGTAAACCTGAGACAGAGTGTGGAAGCTCGGCGGGATGTTCGGATCCATATCGTGGAGTACGGAACGCGCGGCGGAGAAGACGGCATCGGGTTTGCTCGCAGTGCGGAGCACGACGGTGAAACGACGGGCTGCGAGGGGACGCTGGCGATAATCGACGTACACCGTCGGGCGAGAGGCGGCTTCGAGGCTGTGATCGCGTACGTCGCCGACAACACCGACGATGGTGAGAAGGCGGAGGTCACCGTCCATGTTACCGAACTCGATGGTTTGGCCGATGGGACTCTGGCCGGGCCAGCGATCGTTGGCCGCCGACTGGCTGATGAGCGCGACGTGAGGAGCGTCGATGGTGTCGCGATCGTCGAAGAGGCGGCCGTCGAGAAGCGGAATTTCGAGTGCCGGGAAGAAGCCGTCGGAAGCGACGATGTAATCTGCGTAACCCAGGCGCGATTTGTCGTGCAAGAGGCTTTCGAAAAAGTGCGTGAGCTCGGCGAGCAGGGCCGGATCGTTCTGGAAATCTTCGGTGGTGGAACGCTGAATCAAATCCTGGACGCGCGGGGAAATCTGGCCGGGGTTCATGAGCACGAAGGAACCATCGGCATAGCCCGAACCGGAGAGGGGCAATTCATTGGTGCCGCCGGCGTGCTCCACGCCGGGAATCTGGCGCAGTTGCGCGAGGAGTTTGTCGAGGAACCGGACACGCTCGGTCTTCGAGGAATCTTCGGGAAGCCTGAGGTCCATGGTCACAACGCTTTCGGTGCGAAAACCGATGTTGACGGAGAGGACGCGAAGGAGGCTTCGCCCGAGAAGACTGGCACCGACGAGAAGGACGAGCGCGATGGCGAGTTGCGCCGCGGCGAGGACGCGGCCGATGCGCCGTTTGTTGCGCGTGCCAATGCCACCGCGATTCCCTTCCCCGAGCGCTTCGGAAGAATCGAGAGAAATGGAACGGAGAGAGGTGAAGGCTGCGAGTGCCATGGAAACGAGAAAAACCGCGACCACGGAGAAGAGCAGCACGGGAAGATTGACAGAAACATTTTCGAGACGCGGAAGATTCGCGGGGGCCAGAGCGAGAAGGCCGTTGAGACCCCAGAAGGCGAGAAGAATTCCGATTGCTCCACCGATCAGAGAGAGGAGCAAGGCTTCGGTGAGGAATTGACGAAGGAGACGATAACGCTGCGCACCGAGTGCGGTGCGGATGGCAAGTTCGCGCGCGCGTCCGGCGGCCTGCGCGAGCATGAGATTGGTGACATTGGCCGAGGCAATGAGGAGCAGAAACGCGGAAGCGCCGAGAAGAACCAGGAGCGCTGGACGCACGTCGTTGGTCATCGCTTGGCGAAGCGGTTCGATGGCCACGGCGACCATGGCGGTGTCTTCTCCATACTGCAGTTTCATACGTTGCGCGAGGCCGGAAAGTTCAGAGCGGGCCTGGCCGACGGTGACGCCATCGCGAAGGCGGCCGATGACATTCCAGTTGTGCGCCGAACGGCTAGGCAGCGGTTCGACGATTTCGCGGGGGAGCCAGAGGTCGGAGTTGTCCGGAAAACGAAAACCAGGGGGTAGGACGCCCACGACCGACGCGGGTTTGTTGCTGATTTTCAGGTGCACGCTCGAGAACTCGCGGGTGGCGCCCAGAGTTTGTTGCCAGTAGGCATAACTTACGAGCAGAGCGGCGGGGGCGTTACGCTGTCGTTCCTCCGGTAGAAAGGTGCGACCGAGAATCGGTTGAACGCCCATCACCTGAAAGAAATCTTGAGAAACCAAAGCGGTTTGTGTGCGCGAAGGAGCGCCTCGGCCGGCGACCGTTTCGATTCCGCTGTTGTATTCGGCTACACCGGTAAGGGAATGATTTTGCGCGCGGAGGTCTGTGAAATTGGGATCGGCGGCGTTCATGCGATCGCCGGTCGCGTTTTGTTCCCAGAGGCGGACGATTTGTTCGGGATTTTTGTAGGGGAGCGGGCGAAGCAGGACGCCGTAGACGACGCTGAAGATGGCGGTAGTGGCGCCGATGCCGAGAGCGAGAGTGAGGACGGCCACAGCGGCGAAGGCCGGAGATTTTTTCAGGAGCCGGAGGGAGAAGCGCACGTCCCCGAAGAGAGTTTCGACGATCGGAACAGATTGTTGTTCGCGCACCGATTCTTTGGCTTGTTGTGTTCCGCCGAATTGCAGCAGGGCGCGGCGGCGGGCTTCTTCGAGGGAGAGGCCAGCGCGTAGGTTTTCTTCGATGGCGAGATCGAGGTGGTGGGAGATTTCGGCGTTGAGGTCGCGGTCGAGTTGCTCTCGGCGGAAGAGCGAGAGGAAACGGTGCAGGGGACGGAGATTCATGGGGCGTCCGGGAAAGGTTCTTCTTCGCGAAAAGCGAACAGCAGAAGATCAAACGCAGAGACACCGGGAAGGCACAGGAAGATCGCGCGAAGAAGAGAGGGATTGCTGGCTAGGAATACTTCGCTCGGGAGCACGGGGCTGGTCGAAAGAGGCATTAGTTCGAGGGTTCCTCGGTTTCGGGCATGGAGAGGACTCGGGACATGACCAGGGAGAGGCGTTGCCAGTAAGCGGCGTCTTCGTCGAGCTGTTTGCGACCGCGCTTGGTGATCGAATAAAACTTGGCTTTGCGATTGTTGTCCGAGGTGCCCCATTCGGCGGAGATCCAGCCTCGTTGTTGCAGGCGAACCAGGGAGGCGTAGATGGTGCCTTGGTTGAGGAGCACTTCGTTGCCGCTGACTTGCTCGATGCGGCGGGCGATGCCGTAGCCGTGGAGAGGACCGAGAACGAAAAGGGTTTGCAGGACCATCAGGTCGAGGGTGCCTTGGAGCAGGTCTAGTTTGGACTCAGACATGGTGGGACCTCCTGTGTGGTTACCACAGGAGAATAGCATGGTTTGTGTGGCAATGCCACAGGAAAGGGAGTGAGCACAGGAGCATGGAGATTGCTAAGAACGCGCAAGAACCAAGGATGGTGCGGGCGCGGGGCGCCCTGCGAAGAGAAACTCGCGAACGTAAAGGCGAATCCGCGAGAAGTTTGTGGCGAGGGAACGGCCCGCTTCAGAACACCGGCCGTACTTAAGAAACAGGAACCCAAGACCCGGCCTTCGAAACCAAGGGTGGGGCAGGCTAGGAAAGTAACGCGCCAAGTGCAGTTCCGTTCGGAGGAGATCGCTCGACCGTCGGCCGATTACGAGGCGGTGGTGGTGGCTGGATGGGATTCGGGAAGCAGCCAACCGTCGGCTAGGTTGAGGACGCGGTTTCCGTAGGCGGCGTTTTTTTCGGAGTGCGTGACTTGGATTATGGTGGTGCCGGCGTCGTTTAGTTTCTTGAAGAGCTGCATGATTTCCTCGCCTTGGCTGGAGTGGAGGTTGCCGGTAGGTTCGTCGGCAAGGATGAGTTTTGGATTTTGGATTACCGCCCGGGCTACGCCCACCAATTGCTGCTGGCCGCCCGAGAGCTGGTTGGGGAAGAGATCTTTCTTGGCGACGATGTTGAAACGGTCGAGGGTGTCGCAGACAAGGCTGGCGCGTTCTTTTTGCGGGATGTTTTTGTAGGAGAGCGGGATTTCGAGATTTTCGTAAACGGTCAGATCGTCGATCAGGTGGTAGGACTGGAACACGAAACCGATATTGTATTTGTGGAGTTCGTTGCGTTGCTTGGAGTTCATTTTGTGGACGGCTTGGTCGAGGAAGTTGTATTCGCCGGCCCAGGAAGAATCCAGCATGCCGATGATGCTTAAGAGTGTGGACTTCCCTGCCCCCGAAGGACCCATGAAGGTTATGAATTCACCTTGTTGGATCTCGAGAGAGACGCGCCGGAGGACGTAGAATTTCTGCGGACCGGCGGAGAAGAACTTTTCGATGTTACGGAGTTGGATGAGTGGCGGCATGAAGGCTCCTGAGACATCAGTGTACGGGAACTGCAGTGGGATTCAAAAGAGCAGAGGAGCTCGGAGGCGGAGAGAAGGGTTTGCGGCATGGCATCGTAAGCACCCGGCCATGAGCGATTCCTCGGGCCCGAAGCCAGGAGCTACACGCCGTAGACTTCGTCTGCCATCCGGGGCACGCTCGGAAGGACAGGTTGTTGTCTCGAGCAAAGGCACGGGGCCGACGATCCGCCACTACCAGAGCGAATATGGCGGCGTCGCTAGTCATGGTGCAGTGCGATCGAAGGGTCAATGCGCGAGGCGCGGCGGGCGGGAATGTAGCAGGCGGCTCCCGCTACGGCGATGAGCAGCACGGCTACGGTTGTGTAGGTGAGTGGATCGGAAAAAGCCAAGCGGAAGAAGAGGCTGGCCATGAAGCGGGTCAGGACCAGGCCGCAAAGAGTGCCGATGACCACGCCGGCGAACGTTAGTTTTACGCCGTGGGCAAGGATTCGGGCGAGGACTTGAGACGGAGCCGCGCCTAGGGCCATGCGGATTCCGATTTCGCGAGTTTGCAGGCCGACGAGGTAGGACATTACGCCGTAGACGCCGATTAACGCGAGCAGCAAACCCAGGGCGGCGAAGATACCGAGTAGGAGAGTCTGCGAACGCGGAGAGGCGTTGACTTCGGCGATACGTTGGTCGAGTGTGGCGACGGCGGTGATGGGTTGGTTCTTGTCGATCGACCAGATGCGGTCTTGCAGAGCGGAGACAAGACCTGGGGGGTTCGATTTCGCGCGAACCATGAGGTAGACGCCGAAGATGCGCGGGGTTTGGTAGAAGGGCGCGTAGATCTGTGGCTTGCTTTCGGCTCCGGGATCGAAATGGTTTGCTTCGAGGACATTGCCTGCAACGCCGATGATTTCGCCCCACACTGGGTGGCCGGCCGCAAGGTCGGTCGAGAAGCGTTTGCCCACGGCATCGAGGCCACCGAAATATTTCTTCGCTAGAGTTTCATTGACCACGAAAACGGGGGACTTTCCTTTTGCATCGGCGGCGGTGAAATCGCGTCCGGCGAGGAGGGGGATGCCGAGGGTGGCGAAGAAATCGGGCGTGACGCGGTTGGCGAGCGCGGACTGTTCGGCGTGCTTGGCATCGGCGGAAGTGGCTTCGGTTTCGAAAGTGGTTTCGGCGACTTCGTCCGACATGGGATAGACGAGGCCGGCGGAGGCCGACGAGACGGCGGGAGTGGCACGCGTGGCATCGAGGATTTGCTGAACGAAGGTAATTGCTGGTTCTGGCGTGGCGTAGCGGAATTTGGGGAAGTCGAGGCGGAGGGTGAGGAGGTTGTCCGGTTGGAAACCCAGGTCGAGATGGCGGAGTTGGTTGAAGCTGCGGAGGGCGAGCAGGGCGCCGATGAGGAGCATCACGGCGAGGGCGACTTCGCCGATTACGAGCAGTTGGCGCAGGAGGTTGTGGGGAGTCGAGGTCGATTGTTTTAGCTGGTCCAAGATGGTCCCAGTCAAAACACGGCGAGGCTTGGTGAAAATCGAAGAGAGGTTCCTCGCTTGGCTCGGAAGGACGCGTGTTTGTGGGCGCGACCTAAGGCACGCGTCGGGAGACCCGCCACTGCCTCGGGTTGTCAGGAGGGCGGGGGCCAGGCCGGCGAGTAGGGCGGCGAGCAGTGACGCGGCTAGAGTGAACCACGCTACGGGGGTGTCGATTTGGATCTGGTCGAGGCGCGGGATGTCGGGAGGAAGGGCCGCGCGAAGGGCGTGCATGGTCCACATGGCGAGCAGGAAGGCGCAGGCGCCACCGGCGAGCGCGACCAGAATGAATTCGACGGCGAGTTGACGGAGGAGGGCTAGGCGCGTGGCGCCGATAGCGCTGCGGATGGCGAATTCGCGGCGGCGGGCCCAGCCTCGGGCGAGGAAAAGATTGCCGACGTTGGCGCAGGCGATAAGGAGAACGAATCCTACGGCGCAGAAGAGCATGGTGAGAGGCGTGGTTAGGTCGCCGAGGAGATATTGCTTAAGAGAGTCAGCGTGGATGCTCCAGCCATTGTCGATGTCGGGATACGCGCCGGCCAGGCGCCCGGAGATGGTCGCGAGTTCGCGTTCCGCGCGGGCGATTGTGGTGTGGGGTTTGAGGCGCGCGAGGACGGAGTAGGCGTGGTTACTGCGATCGGCCTGCTCGTCTTTGCTGGGAAGAAAAGGGGTCCAGAGTTTGGAGTCGGTGGCGAAGCCGAGCAGAGGTTGCGGGGGAATCACGCCGATGATGGTGTGGGGCTGGCCGTCGAGCGTAATGGTTTTGCCGATGACGTTGGGATCGGCGGCGAAATTTCCGCGCCAGAGTTCGTAACTAAGGATGACCGTGCGATTGCCGGCTTCCGTGTCAGCGGATGTGAAGATTCGGCCGTAGAGAGGACGGATGCCGAGGAGCGAAAAAAAATCTTCGGTCACTTCGGTGGATTCGAGACGTTGTGGCTTGGCGTTGTCGCCGGCGGAGAGTTCTTTCGGAGCGTCTTGATGGACGGCGATGGCGGCGAAAGAAGTAGCCGAGTTGCGGACATCGGCGATGTCCGGGACAGAGAGGCCGAGGTTGGGGAAATCGAAGAAGGTGCTGCGCGCGGAGATGTCGACGAGTTCGTTCGGTCGCGGGAATGGGAGCGAGCGCAGAAGGACGGAATGGACGACGGAGAAGATGGCGGTGTTGACGCCTAAGCCGAGAGCGAGAGTGAGAACGGCGACCACTGTGAAGGCCGGAGATTTTCCGAGGAGGCGGAGGGCGAAGCGGGCCTCGCTGAAGAGGGATTCCGCGATCGGAAGGGATTGTTGATCGCGGATGAGTTGTTTGGTTTGTTCGAGGCCGCCCAGTTTGAGGAAGGCTTGGCGGCGGGCTTCGTCCTGTGTCATGCCAGAGCGCAAGTTGTCGTCGATGTGGAGTTTGAGGTGGGCGTGAAGTTCGTCATGAAGTTCGCTATCGCGGCGGGCTTTGTGAAGGATGCTGATCAGGCGGGCAAATGTGGAACGCAAGTTCATGGCACGAGCTCCTCGGAAAGAGAAAAAGGCAATTCCTCAGCGGCTGAAGCCGGCGGCTTGCTCGGAATCCATGTCCGAGCTAAAGCTGCGACCCCCGCTGTCCTTTCTTCGAACGAAGAGGGAAAGCGCAGAAAGGAGCAGAGCGTTTGTGGCATTCGATCGGAAGACCCACGCTTAAAAGACAAAGGTGAGGCACCTGCAAAATTATTTGGGTGGAGGCGTAACGGGGCGCACCCAAGAACCCAGACAGAAGTGCCTGCGCCAAGGGAAGAGGGATTGCTTGCCTCGGGGACTTCGCTTGAAAGGACGGCCGAGTTCGAGTGCGAGGCCATGATGGTCACTCGGAGCGGAGGGTGGAGGCGGGGTCGACTTGCGAGGCTCGGCGGGCTGGGAGGTACGCGGCTAGAGCCGCCACGCCTGCCAAGAACAGTGGGACTAGGGTGAAGGTAACTGCGTCGTGGGGTTGGATGCCATAGAGGATGGCGTTGAAGAGTTTGGCAATCAGGAGCGCGGCGGGGAGACCGATCGCTAGCGCGATCACAGTGAGTTGGAGGCCTTGGCGGAGGATGAGGCGCTGGACGTGGGAGGCTTGCGCGCCTAGGGCCATGCGGATGCCGATCTCGCGGGTGCGGAGGGAGACGGTATAGTTCATGACCCCGTAGAGACCGATGGCGGCGAGCAGCAGTCCGGCGGCGCCGAAGACGGCGAACAGTGTGCCGGCAAGTCTCGGGAGGAAGAGCGCGCCACGGACGTGGTGTTCAATGCTTTCTTCGTTGTAGATGGCGAGAGTGGGATCCATGTCTCGAATGATGGAGCGCATGGAAGAAGCTACGGAGGAGGAATCGCCGACGGTGCGGGCGAGCACCGTGTAGCCCTCGAAGGAAGGATCACGGGCGACGTTTTGCGCAAGAGAGCGGAATAGGACGGGACGGGTTTCCTCGCCGAGGAAGCGGGACTTGATGTTGTTGGTGACGCCGATGATTTCGAAGTTCACACCGCCATCGGAGACCAGCTGTCCGACAGCATTTTCCCGCGGAAAAAAGCGCTCGGCGAAATCCTGATTCACGATGGCAACGAGCGGGGCGACGGAGCGCATGGCGCCGGCGTCGGGATTGCCGGTGCTCGGTCGGGTTCGGGTGGCTATGGGAGCGGGAACTGTGCTGGATTCATTCGAAAAGTCGCGGCCGGCGACGAGGTGAATGCCCAGGGTGTCGAAATAGCCGGGCGTAGCCATGAACAGGTCCACGCTCGGCAGGTCGACGGGCTTCCGGCCGACGGGCTGGAAGCCGTCACTGCGATGGCCGCCGTTGAGCGGGATGGAATCGGTGACGGCAGCGGAAGTTACGCCGGGAAGAACGGCGACGCGGCGCTGGAGTTCCGCAAAAAATCGCACGGTACGTTCGGGCGTGTAGCCGTGCAGTCGCGGATCCATGGACATGGCCAGGACCCCGCTCGAGCGGAAGCCGATATCGATGTTGGCGGCGGAGCGGAGGCTGCGGAGGCAGAGTCCGGTGACGCAGAGAAGAACGAGCGACATGGAAATTTGCGCGACGACGAGAAGATTGCGGAGAGTCCAGAAACGGCCGGGACCGGCGAGGATGTCTTCGCCTTTGAGCGCCGTGGAGGGAATCGGCCAGGCGGCGGTCCAGGCCGGGAGAAGGCCGAAGAGAATGCCGGTGGCGAGGCTCAGGAGAAAGGTGAATAGGAGAACTTTGGCGTCGACGCCGACGTTGAGATCGATGGAGACCGGGACGGGAAAACGAAAGGCAGAAAGTCCACCGGTGGCCCAGACCGAGAGGAGCACGCCGAGAAGACCACCGAAGAGCGAAAGAAGGATGCTTTCGGTGAGGATCTGGCGGAGGAGTTGCGTGCGCGTGGCACCGAGGGCGATACGAACCCCCATTTCGCGTTGGCGTCCGGCGGCTTGCGCAAGGAAGAGATTGGCGACGTTGCCGCAGGCGATGAAGAGAACGAGCAGCGAGACGAGCATCAGCGAAGACAGAAAGATGAGGACGGCGTTTTTATCGCGCGGAGGAAGAGAGCCGGCTGGTTCGAAACGGAAACCGAGATCTTTTTCGGTTTGTGGATGAGCTGCGGAGAAACGCTGCGCAAGGAAAGCCAGTTCACTGCCGGCGTCGTTCTTGGTTACGCCGGGCTTGAGGCGCGCGAAGACCTGAATCCAGTGCACCTCTCGTGACGCGAAGCGCGCGGTGTTGGGGAGCAGTTGATCCAGGTTGCCGATAGGGACCCAGAATTGTGTGTCCAGGATGAAGTCGAGGCCGCGGAAGTAGGGAGGAGCGACGCCGATGACGGTGTACGGATGACCGGAGAGGGTGATGGATTTGCCGAGGAGATTGCGATCGGAGTTGAAACGGGATTTCCAGACACGATCAGAGATGACCACGACGGGAGAATTGTTTTCGTCGGAGCGGAAGCCGCGGCCGAGGGTAAGAGAAAGTTGCGTGACATCGAAGAAATTTGTGCTGGTGGCCTGGCCCCAGAGGCGCTCTGGGTCGCCGTTGCCGGAGATCGAAGCGGGGAGAAGTTCGTAGATACCAGCGACGCCCGCGAACGATTGCGTGCGGTCACGGAGGTCCACGTAGAGAGGCCAGGCGAAATTGTTACAGCATTCGTTTTTGTCGGTGGTGTGCAGGGCGAGGAGCGTGGAGGGATTACCGACAGGAGCCGAGTGCAGAACGAAGCGGGAGACCATGGCGAAGATGGTGGCGTTGGCGCCGATGCCTAAAGCGAGCGTGAGAACGGCGATTGCGGTGAACGTGGGCTTGCGGAGCAGGAGGCGCGCGGCGAAGCGAAAATCGCGGTGGAGGGCGGCGAGAAACGGAAAGGTTTGCTGGTCACGGATTTGTTCTTTGGTTTGTTCGAGGCCACCTAGCTTTAGGAGGGCTTGCCGGCGAGCTTCGTCGGGTGCCATGCCGCAACGGAGGTTGTCGTCAATGTGGAGTTCGAGGTGGGAATGAAGTTCTGTTTCGAGTTCCTTTTGGTGTTGGGATTTTTGGAAGAGGTTCTGGATGCGTTGGAAGACAGAACGAAGGTTCATGGCTGAGGCTCCGCGGTCCTATTGAGTTGTACGACGTTGTACGGTTTAAGTTCCGGAGAAAAAGAGCCGAGAGACCGATGATGGCATCGGTCCCCTTGGGGAAACGCAAGAGTGCGGATTCTTTGGGGCTCAGAGCAGGCGCGAGTGCCACGAGAGACCGAAGAGACGAGAGGTTGCGGCGTCAGAGCATAGGGCATGGTGTGGTTACTCGGAGTGGAGGATTGTTGCAGGATCCAGTTGCGAGGCGCGACGAGCGGGGAGATAGGTGGCGGTCAGGGAGACCGCGGCCAGGATGGCGGCGACGGCGATTATCGTAACGATGTCGTGCGGGGAGACACCGTAGAGCAGACTCGAGAGGAGACGCGTCAGGGCGAAGGAGACGGCGACGCCGACGAGGATGCCAATGGCCGTCATTTTTGCGCCGCGTTCGAGGACTAGGCGGAGGAGGTCGGCGCGTTGCGCGCCCAAGGCGAGGCGAATGCCGATTTCACGACTGCGTTGGGTGACGATGTAGGAGACTACGCCGTAGATGCCGACGCTTGAGAGCAGAAGAGCTAACGCGGCGAACAGACTTAAGAGGATCAGGGAAAAGTGGCGTTGCGCCAGGGAAATGGCAATGATTTCGCTCATGGTTTGGGCGCCGAAGACTACCTGTTGGCTGCTCATCTGTGTGTTGATGCGGCGGATCGAATCGAAGACCTTGGCGGGTTTGTCGGAACGGACGAGAACGCCGATGCCGTTCCCGGCTTGCGACATGGTTTTTTCGTCGAGCTGCATGAAGGGAACGTAGAGTTCGGCGCGGAGCTCTTCCGTGTCGTCCGTGCCGAGGCCCCACTGGTTGATGTGCTTGACGACGCCGATGATTTCGGTGGTTTCTTCGGCGTCGTTGATGTGCAAGCGCTGGCCGAGCGGGTTGAGGTCCGGAAAAAATTTCTTGGCGAAGACTTCGTCGACGACGGCGACGCGAGGAGCGTGCTCGTTGTCTTGATCTGTGAAGAAGCGGCCCGACTGCAGGCCGATCCCCATGGTTTTGAGATAAGCGGGGCCGACGACGTAGTCGATGGTCCAACTCTCTTCGGAATCGTTAGCGGGTTTTGAATGGCCATCGATCCAGAAGAGCCATTCGTCATCGCCACCGAGAGGAAGAGCTCCCCAAGAGTAGGCTACCGACTGGACGCCGGGCGCGGATTCGAACTGCTGCTGGACGTTGCGAAAGCTGGCGCGAACGGCGGAGGCGTCGGCATTCATCATGGAGGGCGGTAGAGAAAGTCCGAAGGAGAGAACCTTGCCGGAATCGAAGCCGGGATTGACGTTGTGAAGAGCGCCGAAGGTGCGAATCATGAGCCCCGCACCGAGGAGCAAGACGAGAGCGAGAGAAATTTCCGCGGCAACGAGAATGAATTGCAGGCGATGACGTTGACCGCCGCCGCTACGGCCGCCTTCTTGCAGAGTTCTTTGCGGATCGTGGCGAGCGGTTCTTAGCGCGGGAGCGAGGCCGAACAAGGCGCCTGCGACGAGAGAAAGAACCGCGGTGAAGAGAAAAACGTGAACGTCGATGCTGATTTCGCCGGAGCGAGGAAGCGCGTCGGGGAGAGTGCGGAGGACAGCTTGCGTGCCGCCCGCGGCCAAGAGAAGACCGATGGCTCCGCCGATTCCGCCAATCAGAACACTTTCGACCAGGAGTTGGCGAACGATGCGGGATTGCCCCGCTCCAAGAGCGGCGCGGACGGCGAATTCCTGAGCCCGCGCTGTGGAGCGGGCCAGAAGAAGATTGGCGACGTTGACGCAGGCAATGAGCAGAACGAAAGCAACTGCGCCAAACAGGACGAAGAGAGAGGTTTGCACGGAGCCGACATTCCATTTGCGCAATGGGATGAGCGCGGCACTGATATTTTTGTTGGTATCGGGATATTCGGCGGAGAGATTCTGCGAGATGCGCTGCATGTCAGCGCGGGCTTGCTCAATGGTGACACCCGGTTTGAGGCGGCCGATGGCGCTGATGCCGAGGCCAGCGTTGCGATTCATGAGCAGAGGATTGCCCCACTGGCCGATGGGGAGATAGACGTCAACGGTGGTGAAATTGCCGAGAAGATCGAACGATGGCGGCGTGACGCCGATGATGGTGTAGGCCTTGCCGTTCAGGGCGAGGGTTTTGCCGAGGACGTCCTGAGATGCGGCGAATTTTCTCTTCCAAAGGGCGGTCGTTAAGAGCACTGTCGGCCGAGCGCCTACGCGCTCTTCGTCTTGGGTGAAGGTGCGGCCGAGGACGGGATTGACGCCGAGCTGTTCGAAGAAGCCGGAGGTGAGGAGCATGGTGTTCAGTTGCTCAGCATCGCCGAGGCCGGTCAGCGTGACGCCGTAGCCGCCGCGCATGGCGGCCATCGAGGCGAAGGTGCGGTTTTCCTTCTGCCAATCGAGAAAATTGGGCAAAGAGATGGAGCCGGTAGAGAAATTGGGCTTGCTTTCGCGGAGGGTGATGAGTTGTTCGGGATTCGGATAGGGTAGGGGACGAAGGATAACCGCGTTGACGATGGAAAAGAGGGCGGAGTTGGCGCCGATGCCGAGAGCGAGCGTGAGAATGGCGACGGTGGTGAAGGCGGGCGATTTTTTCAGCAGGCGGAAGGCGAAACGGAGGTCTTGGAGGAAAGATTCTGCGAGAGGGAGGGAGTGTTGATCGCGGATGGCTTCTTTGGTTTGTTCGAGACCACCCAGTTTTAGGAGAGCTTGGCGGCGGGCTTCGGGCGGTGTCATGCCGGAGCGCAGGTTGTCGTCGATGTGCAGTTGGAGGTGCGAGTCAAGTTCGTTTTCCAGCTCCTTTTCGTGTTGGGATTTTTGAAAGAGATTGCGGATGCGTTGGAGGCTCGAACGGAATTTCATCGGTGGACCTCGGTGAAGTTGCGGGGAAGCAATTCCTCGGCGGTCGAAGCCGCATGGTTGACATGGATCGAACAGGGAACGAACAAACAGAGGAGCGGTTGCGGCTTCAGGTCCGAAGCTTCCCCTTTAAAAACCAACGGTGAGGCAGCACTGGAAGCTCGGGGTAAACCATCCAGGTCCTTATGGAGGACGCGTAACACGGAGAACCCGAGGGCGTAGGCCGGAGTGCCTGCCCCACGCAGGGGCAACCGAACCGGCCGGCCTGACCCAAGGACGCTCCGGGCCACAGGCGCAGCGCTACGGGAAGCGGAGAAGGGCGCCCGCCTCTGAAGGCGGCCGCTACACGGACGATGGTGAGTGGTGGGTGTGAGCATTGTGCTTACTCCGAGCGGAGGATTTGGGCCGGGTCGGTGCGGATGGCCCGGAGGATGGACGGGATGGCGGCTATGGTGGCTGCGACGACCATGGCTAGCGCGGGAAACGCGAGAATTGTGGCGTCGGTCGGATGGACCTCGTAGAAGAGTTCGGCGAGATACGGGGCGGCTAGAACGCCTGCGGCGAGACCGGTGACGGCGCCCGCGGCTACGGTGATTAGGATTGGGAATGTTACCAGGCGCGCGATGCCGGAGGCTTCGGCGCCGATGGCGAGGCGGATCGCGATTTCGCGGCGGCGCTGGAGGACGGAGTAGTGGAGGACGCCGTAGAGGCCTACTCCGGCGAGGAGGAGTGCGACGATCGAGAAGAAAGACGCCAGCGTGGCAAGGAGGCGTTCGCGGACGGTTTGCGCCTGGATGATTTCCTGCTGGGTGCGTAGGTTGCTTACGCGAAATTCGGCGCGGGCTTGCGGAACGGCTTGGCGAAGCGTTGCGGCGAGAGCAAGAGGATTTGCGGTGTTGGTGCGAACGATGAAGGCCGCGCCGGCGGCGCTCCACCACGCCTTGGGGTCCGGGGAGAGGAACGGAAGGTAGGCGGTGGGGAGAGCGTTCTGCTCGCGGATATTTCGGTAGTGGGCGTCGCGCACCATGCCGACGACTTGAAAGCGCGCGCGCTCGTCGTATGGGAACATTTCCTCGAAGAATTTGCCAATGGGATTTTCATTCTTGAAAAAAGTCTTGGCGAAAGTTTCGTTGACGATGACTGCGCCGGGGGTGGTGTCCGTTGACAGGAAATCGCGGCCGTCGAGGAGAGGAATTTTCATGGTTTCGAGCCAGCCGGGAGAAACGTTGAGGAAATAGGCAAGCGTGGAGGAAGGCCGGGCGCCGTTGATCGAGATGGAGTTGTTGTTGGACCAGTGGTCGAGAAGCGTGCGGTTCGAGACCGAGACGCGCTCCACGCCGGGGATGGAGCGGAGTTGATCGGCGAGCTGAAGCCAAGTGATGGGGGAGACCGGATCGTGAGTGACGGTGTCCAGAACAAGGAGGCGATCCGCCGAGAAGCCGAGGGGCTGGTGCGAGAGACGCTGAAAGGTGGAAACGAAAAGACCGGCAACGAAAAGGACCAGGCAGCAGAAGGCCACTTGCGCGGCAATGAGCGCGTACATGAGACGGTGGCGCGAGTGGGGATCCTGGCCGCCTTTCAGAGCGCTGGCGGGTTCGATGGCGGAAGCACGCAGAGCGGGGAGCAAGCCGAAAAGACAGGTGACCAAGAGCGTGAGAGCGACACCAAAGAGCAGCACGCGACCATCGGCGGGAAGTGCGAGCCGGACAGGATTGTCGTGGGGATTAATGGTGCTGACGACGAAAGGAGCAGACCACGCGGCGAAGAGCGCGCCGAGAGCGGAAGAGAGGAGAGCGAGGATGGCGCTTTCGACGAGCAGGAGTTGAATCAGTTGACGGCGCCCGGCACCGATCGAGATGCGTAGAGCCATTTCGTGGGCGCGCGCTGCGGCTTGCGCAACCATCAGGTTGGCGACATTGGCACAAGCGATGAGGAGAACAAGGAAAACGAGAACGCCGAGCGCGAGGAGGGCGCGGCGATTGTCCTGCTGAAAGCCGGAGGCTCCTGAGGAAGCGCAACGGATGTACAGCCTTTGCTCGAGTTCGCGGGCGATTTCCTGCGGCGGTTCGTTGACCCAGGATTTGGAGCGTTCGGTTTCGAAGGCGCGGGAGACGGAATCGAGCTTGGCGCGAAGGGGTTCGATGGCGACGCCGGGTTGCACGATGGCGAAGGCGCGATGCCACGTGGAATCTTTGCGGAGGACGGAGCGGTGCATCATGGTGGGGAGGAAGATTTCGGTCATGGTGCCGGGCTCGGTACCGGTGAAAGGAGATTCTGAGACACCGACGATCTCGAAGATGTTGTTGCCGATGCGGAAAGTTTTGCCGAGGACGCTGCGGTCGCTCGCGAAGCGGCGGGTCCAGTAATCGTAGGAGATGACCGCGACAGGATGGGCGCCGGGAGTGCTGTCGTCATCCGGCGTGAGGACGCGGCCGAGAGCGGGTTCGAGGCCGAAAGCCGAGAACAGGTCGCCCGAAACGTATTGGACGTGGGCTTTTTCCATTTCCTGATCGGATTTGTAGGTGAGGTCGCTGCGCTCGTCGTAGGAGATGGCGATGAGCGTGGCTTGGCCTTTGGCGGCGTCGCGCATGAGCTGGAAGTCAGGGTAGGCCCAGCCGTCGAAGTCGGAGGGCTTGCCGTTGACGTCGGTGCCCAGGCGGCCGAGCGTGTAGAGATTTTCCGGATGCGCGATGGGAACAGGACGGAGAAGAAGGGCGTCGATCAGCCGGAAGGCGGAGGTGCAAGCGCCAATGGCGAGAGCAAGAGAAAGAATTGCTGCGGCGGAGGTGATTCTGTTCTTGGCGAGTTGACGGTAGCCGAAGAGGATGTCCGCGCGGAGGGAGTCGAGCCAGGGGATCAGCAGGAGATCACGAAGGGATTCTTTGGTTTGTTCGAGGCCGCCGAGTTTCAGCACGGCGACGCGCCGCGCTTCTGTGGGGGACATGCCTTGCTTGAGGTTGTCGTCGATGTGGAGTTCGAGGTGGGAGTTCAGTTCGTCGCGCAGTTCCCTGTCGAGATGGTTTTTTTTGAAAAGGTTGAGGATGCGGGTGAGTATGGTCATGAGCGCACCGGCGAGAGGAGAACTTTGCCGCGGAAGGAGAATGAAGTCGAACAGCGACGGAGTACAGGGGTGCAAAAGCGGCGCGAAGAACGCGATTTTTCAGAGATTTTCGCAGCCATGGGAATTGCATCGGTCATGAGGGTTGTTCGTTTTCGAGGAAGCGGGCGAGGATGGCAGTGGTTTCCGCCCAGTCGTTGGCGGAGCGTTGGAGTTGTTTGCGGCCGGCGCGGGTGAGTTTGTAATAGCGGGCTTTGCGGTTGTTGTCCGAGGTGCCCCATTCGGAGGCGATATAGCCTTCTTGTTCGAGTTTGAGAAGGGCGGGATAGAGCGTGCCATAGTTGACGGCGAGGAGGTCGCCGCTGGTTTGTTCGATCCGGCGGGCGATGCCGTAGCCGTGGAGCGGGCCTAGGGACTCGAGGGTTTTCAGCACCATAAGCGAGAGGGTGCCTTGCCAAACGTCTTTTTTGGGAGACATGGGCCTCCTATGGGAAAACAAGAGGAGGATAGCGCGGCTCGTATGGGAAAGCAATAGAAGCTTTGCAGGACCAAGTTTTGCGTTTTTCCTGAAAGACACCAGCCCTCAAGAGCCGTTGCTCGTGCGGACTCAGCGGCAGAGGGTAAACCGTGCTGCGGCCGCAGCAAGAGAAGGACCGAAGATTTCACGACACAAGCAAAGACGCATGCAAAGGCCCAAACCTGAAAGGCTCGCGCTGTAGGGACACGATCAGGCCCAGGAATAGCCTTGCTTGGCCAGGGGCAGGGTGCGGATGCGCTCGCCAGTGGCGGCGAAAATGGCGTTGCAGACTGCCGGTAGAACGGGCGGCAACGCCGGCTCGCCTAGACCTGTCGGGGGATTGTCGCTTTTCAGGAAGTGCACTTCGATTACCGACGGAACTTGGTTCATGCGGACGGGTTCGTATTCATGGAAATTGCTTTGCGTGGCGCGTCCGTTCTTGATGGTGATTTCGTAACTCATTACCGAGCTGAGGGCTTCGATGACCGCACCTTGGCATTCGTTTTCGGCTGCACCGGGGTTGATGACCTGGCTGCCAATGTCGCCGGCTACCCAGACGTGTTCGACTTTTACCTGTCTCTGGTCGTCTACGTTGAGCTGGACGACTTCCGCGAAATAGCCCCGGTGGGAGAACTGGAAGGCCACGCCCATGCCTGTACCCTTCGGAAGATCTTTTCTTGCGGTTGCCCAGTTGGATTTTTCCGCGGCGAGTTTCG
Source organism: Candidatus Acidiferrales bacterium (assembly GCA_963783955.1). Classification (GTDB taxonomy): domain Bacteria; phylum Acidobacteriota; class Terriglobia; order Acidiferrales; family UBA7541; genus Acidiferrum. The sequence goes on from CAWAPN010000001.1 coordinate 429,447, forward strand.
CGACACCTGCGGCGCGAGCGGGATTGAATTCGGGATCTTCGGGTTTGTATTCGGGGTTGTTGACGCGCGGAAGATTGAGCACGTTGAGACGAAATTCGATTGGGTCCTTCCCTGCTGCATGAGCAAGTTCGTCGACGAAGGATTGAAAGACCCAGGAGAAGGCGTTGCTGCCGGGAGCGCGAAGAGCGTAGGTGGGAACTCCGATCGGCATCAGCGAAGCACCGAAGAAAAAATTCGGGACAAGCGTGGCGGGGAATTGGCCGCCGTTGATGCCGGCCGAGGGAGCGAATTCTTTCCCGTCTCCGAAGCTGACGAAATGGTTGTGCCAGGCAACGAGATTGCCGGCAGAGTCGAGGCCGCCTTTGAGGAAGTGATAGCCAGCGGGACGATAGTGGTCGTGCTGGAAGTCGTCTTCGCGGGTCCAGAGAAGTTTGATGGGAACACCGGAAGAAACTCCGCGGGTCTGAAGACCGGCCGCTGCATGTTCCTTTTGACCGGCTGCGAAGCGTTCGCCGACGGCCTTGGAGATGGCCGCGGATTCGAGCATGTAGTCGTTGGTGAGGCGGCGGCCGAAGCCTCCCCCGGCACGCATGAGATGTACGGTGATGTTCTCGGGGGGAATGTCGAGGACTTTGCCTACCAGTTGACGGCCGCGCTCGGGAGTTTGCGAGGGAGACCAGAATTCTAATTTGCCGTCGTGGAAATGAGCTAGGCAGTTTTCCGGTTCCATCGGCGCGTGGGCGATGAAGGGGTACACGTAAGCGGCTTCCACAGTTTTGGCGGCGGACTGTAGAGCGGCGGAGGCGTCACCGTCCTTGCGAAGAGTGATGCTGGGAGTTTGCGTGGATAGCTCCTGGGCGCGTTTGAGAAAGCCTTCACTGCTCTGCCGGGCGGTGTCGCCTTCATTCCAGGTGATGCGGAGTTTGTCGCGGGCGGATTTGGCTTGCCACCAGGTTTCGGCGACGACGGCTACGCCGGGCATCAAGCCAAGAATGTCGCTTGTGCCAGCGATGCTGAAAACATCGCGGACGCCGGGAAGTTTTTGGATTTCGTCGAGATTCGCACCGACGATTCTGCCACCAAAGACGGGACATTTTGCGTACACCGCCCAGAGCATGCCGGGAACGCGGAAGTCGATGCTGTAAAGAGGTTTTCCTGCGACGACGGAGGGCGTGTCATAGCCGCGAGTGGTATGGCCGATGATTTTGAAATCCTTGGGATCTTTCAAGGTGACGGATTTCAGCTCCGGAGGAATCAGGGTGGCGGCTTTGGCGGACAGAGAGCCGTAGGTGGCGGTGCGATTCGAGGAAGAATGCATGACGCAGCCGGAGGAGGTGGTGCATTCGGATTCGGGGACGGACCAGGTTTGCGCGGCGGCGGTGACGAACAGTTGGCGGCAAACAGCGCCGACTCGGCGGAGAGGATCCCAGTTGACGGGTGTGGAGGTGCTGCCGCCCGCGACCTGGCGGCCGTATTTCGATTCGTCGAGGTCGGCTTGCTCGATGCGGACGTTTTTCCAGTCGACGTCGAGTTCCTCGGCGATGAGCATGGGAAGCATGGTTTTGATGCCCTGGCCGGTTTCGGGATTTTTCGCGGTGATGGTGCAGACGTTGTCGCGGGAGATGTGAACGAAGGCGGTGGCTTCGAAGTTTTGTTTTGCCGCGGGAGCTTGGGAGAACAACGAGTCGGAGCGAAAGGCGAAGAGGATGCCGCCGCCGGCGGCGGTAGAGATTTTTAGGAAGCTGCGACGCGTGACAAGTGCGGCATTCGACATAGCGGCGTTCCTTTGACACCAGGAGGGGCTGCGGGGTTACCAAGGGAGATTATAGCGCGGGAGAAGTGATTCGTGAATTGTGGACGTGAGGACGGGAAGGGACGCAGTGTTCGATCCTGGGAGTAGACCTCGCCTGCGCCCCTTCACGAGTGAGGGGTTGAGGAGGAAATCTGCGGTGCCGCGCGCAGAGTTGCGCCGGGCGCTATCTGCCGGCGGCCTTGGCGGATTCGCCGTGGGTTTCGGCGTGCGCCTTAGCGGCTTCGGCAGCGTGATGGGTGGCGTGATGATGATGGCCGCTGGCGACGTGGGCGTGATGCGCCGCGAGGTGATGATTTCCTTCTTCGTGATGACGCGCGGCTTCGCGATGATGACGCGCCGCGTGTTCGTGGTGCTCGGCAGCTTTGTGGTGATGCTCGATTGCGTGTGTGGACATATGTCCTCCTCAAGAGAGTAGAGAGTAGTTGGGCGGGTTGACAGGCTGAACCGGTGTTGTTACGTGGAGATGAATGCGGGGTTACGGAAGCTAAGAGTTTCTGAGAAACCCGAAAAGGAGGCAGGGAGATCGTGGGCGTTCGATCGTGGAAGCTGCGGAGGCGTTTGGTTGGCGGACAGCGTGCCTTCGTGCCTCGGGGCAAGCGGTCGCACTGCAACTTAAGTGAGATGGAGGTGGCGGGAGGTGATTTGCGAGATTCGATCTAGGTTGGGGGCGTAGCCTAGGCCTGGGGTTGTGGGAACTTGGATTGTACCTTTGGGAGTTACGATTACTTCGGGGGTGATTATGTCTTCGTGCCAATAGCGTTTGCTGGCGGAGACGTCGCCTGGGAGAGAGAAGTTGGGGAGGGTGGACATGGCGATGTTTTGGGCGCGGCCGATGCCGGATTCGAGCATGCCGCCACACCAGACGGGGATGTTAAGTTTTTGGCAGAGATCATGGATGCGTTTGGCTTGGAGAAGGCCGCCCACGCGGCCTAGTTTGATGTTGATGATTTTGCAGGCGCCAAGCGTGATGGCAGCTTCGGCTTGCTCGTAGGTATGAATGCATTCGTCGAGGCAGATGGGGGTTTGGAGATTCTTCTGGATTTGCACGTGGCCGAAGAGGTCGTCCCAGGCGAGAGGTTGCTCGATCATCATCAGATAGTAGGCATCGAGCTGCTTAAGGAGCGGGAGATCTTCGGCGCGGTAGGCGGAGTTGGCGTCAACGGTGAGTCTGATACGTGGGAAATCCTGACGGAGACGTTGGACGAGCGCCACGTCTTTGCCGGGTTTAATTTTTATTTTGATGCGCTGGTAGCCGGCGCCGAGTTCTTTTCGCACGGTGGCGGAGAGTTCGTCGAGAGAATCTTTAATGCCGATGGAAACGCCGCAGGGAATTTCTCGCCGTTGCCCTCCGATTAATTTCCAAAGAGGAATGTTTTTGTGTTTTGCTTCCGCGTCCCAGATGGCGGTCTCGACGGCGGCTTTGGCCATGTTGTGTCCTCGGACTTGTTCGAGGAGAGGCCAGACGTCGGCGGCTGTCGTTAGTTCTCTTCCCTTCAGTTTTGGCCAGAGAAAACTCTGCAGGATGTGCCAGGCGGTCTCGGTGTCTTCGGGACAGTAGTAGGGAGTTTCGCCGGCGGTGCATTCACCCCATCCGGAGAGATGGTCGACGTGAGCTTCGACGAGGATGATGCGGCGATGGGTTACGCGGTCCATGCTGGTCTCGAAGGGAGTTACGAGAGGGAGATGGATTTCGCGGAGGGTTAGGGAGTGGAGCAGCATGGAAGGTAATAAGTTAACAGTTTTTCGTTTTCATCTGTGAGTGGGGATTGCTCACCCGTGGTTCGTGCCCGTGGAAGAGACCAGAAGAGGAACGAGACATGTAAAGAAAATAGAAAATTGGGAAGAGAGAAGAGAAAAGATAATAGAGAGGCGGAGGGCGCGAAGGAAAGGCAGAGTTGCGAGCGGAGTAAACAGTAGCGGCACAAGGTAAAGCGCCCGTGACACTAGAAGTCCGAGTAGGGGGAAAGACAGTAGTCGACGCCGGTGGGGGTGCGGCGGACGGAGGTGGCGGCGTAACCTTTGGCGAACCACGACGTAAATTCAGAGCGGAGGTGAGATTGCAGTTCGACTAGAGGATCGGTTGTAGAGGCAGGGCTCGCGGACTCGCCTTCTGGAAAAGCACGGGTCTGCAGACCCGCCACTACACCGGCCGCGTTTTCGGAGCTGCGGCCTGCTAGGACGGCGTTCGGGAGGTGGATTTGGGTTGGGCAATCGCGGGTCGGGAGAGTTAGTAGGTTGATGGCAGCTAGAACCCGGGGAGAGTCGAGGTGCCACTCGGCCAGCAGGCGGTCGGTCGGCAGGCCGCGGTGAAGGGGGCTGGTCGTGATGCCGTAGAAGTTGCGGACGTAGTGGCGGGAGAAGGCACCTAGGCGGTTGAGATTGAAGTGGGCGTTTTTGGTTTCGAGTGGGTCGAAAGTCCATTCGATGAGGCGGAAGTTGCGGCGCAGAGCATCCTCGCGTTGTGCGAGTTTCAGCTGGCGGCCGATGCCTTGATCGCGATGCGTGGGGAGAACGGCGGTCATGTGGGAGTGGAGATAGGGAGTGCGATCATGGACTCCGACGTAGGCTTTGCTGAAGCCGAGCATGGTGTCGCCTTCGAAGGCGCCAAGGACCTGGCCGCCGGTGTGATCGGCAATGACGTAGGTGACGTGGGGTTCGGCGTCGAGGGGAGCGTCGGCCCACACCTCGCGGGCAATTTGCACGCAGCGGTGGAACTCCGAGAGGGAGTGGAGAGCGCGGATGGTGATCGGCATGGTTCGTTGTTTTTGAACGGTCGGTTTTACGTTAGCAGTTTTTGGGCATTTCATCGAGTCGCCAGCGAGGTTGCCAGCATGATCCCTCGGCTGCCTGGCCCGACGCGCAGAACCGCGCGGAAGAAAAAAGCCGGGACACTTCGGTCAGGATGACAGATTTTGGTTGGGAGGCAAGGAGCCGGGGTCGAAGAAAAGGCCTCGGGCTTTGGAAGGCCCGAGCTACAGGTTCTTCGGAGACGGGAGTTCGAGCTGCTTGGCTTGGTCCCAGAGGGATTCCATTTGAGGACGCGGGATTTTGCCTAGGGTAGTGTTTTGTTCGCGGGCCAGGCGTTCCATGGTGCGGAAACGGCGGGAGAATTTGGCGGAAGTTTTTCTTAGGGCGATTTCGGGATCGATGTTCAGGTGACGGGCGAGGTTGACGGCTACGAAGAGGAGATCGCCTAGTTCGCCTTCGATGCGGGAGGCATTTGCAGGTTTCGAAGCGAGAACGTCGTGGAGTTCGTTGGTTTCTTCGGTGAGTTTCGAGAAGATGCCGTCGAGGTTGGGCCAGTCGAAGCCGATGCGCGCGGCTTTGCGGGTGAGTTGGAGGGCTTCGAGGAGAGCGGGGATGGCGCGGGGGACGCCGTCGAGGATGGACGGTTGGTCGGGGACGAGACCTTGGGCTACGGCGCGTTCTCGCTGTTTGATTTGTTCCCAGTTGCGGAGAACCTCGGCGGCAGTATTGGCTTTCGTGGTGCCGAAGACGTGAGGGTGACGGCGGATCATTTTGTCGTGGATTTCGCGGATCACGGCGGAGATGTCGAAGCGGCCCTCTTCATGGGCGATCTGCGCATGGAAAAGAACCTGCAGGAGGAGGTCGCCGAGTTCTTCGGCGAATTTAGCGTCGTCGGTCGAGTCGAGGGCGTCGAGGACCTCGTAGGCTTCTTCGACGAGATAGGTGCGGAGGGTCGTGTGAGTTTGTTCGCGGTCCCAGGGGCAGCCATTGAGAGAGCGGAGACGGGACATGACGGCGACGAGTTTTTGGAAGTCGCGGCCAACGTAGGGAGGCGTGAACTTGCGATCGGGCGCGAGCCGTTTGCGTGATTTGCGTTTGCGTCTGCGTGCGGGCATCGCTGGTTAGTTTATAGGAAGATTGTGCGGTGAAGAAAGAAGAGCAGAAGAAACCCCAAAATCCACACCTTACAAACCCAGGATGGGACACCCGGCACCGAAATAGACGCAGGGGACGCGGAGAGTCGCGGAGACGCGGCGTTACCGTCCGGCACTCTAGATGTAGTCGGGTGAGAGCGATTCTGAGATGGCGTTACCGCGCAAAGCCAAGTGCTGGCCAGCCTTGGGGGCGACAACTACGCAACAAGGAGTCGGAAAGGGCGCGGGCTGGGCGCGCCCCTTCCCGGCCGTGGGCGGACGGAAGATAAGAATCGCCGCTTCGTTGAGGGTTCGAAGCGGCGATTCGTCAGGGGGTTGAGGGGAGCCGAACCTGGTCAGCCCCCGCCGGATGGGCCGGGTAGCGCCAGAGAACTCTTGCGATGAATCGCTGCGGTGAAGAGTGCAATTGCTTGTCCAAATATGAGACGACCGAGAATTTGAGGTTAAAGCGATAAGAAAGCGGAAGTTAGATGTGATTTTGCGAAAAGGGTCTGAGGTGGAATGTGCAAAGGAGTTCCCACGGTGAGTGGGAAACGGGCGGAAAATACGAAATTCGATGTAGGGGGCGAAGGCGGGAGATGGTTTCCGCGGCAAAAAGAGATTTCGCGGGAGTGGGGAAGTGTAAGAGTATAACCGTGCAGATATATGAGGAGGCCCGTGATGCGATTGGGGAGATTGATGGTGAGGTGGATGGTGGTGGCGGTGGTGGTTGTGTCTTGCGGTCTCGTCGTGTGGGCCCAGGCCGCGCCGGTAAAGACCGATCCGGGGAAGACGGCGGTGCCGCTGGACGATCAGAAAGCGGGGCCGCTGCGGGTGGTGATTGCGGGATTGGTACATGGCCATGCCGATGGATTTTTTTCCGGAGCGGTCAAGCGGACGGATATTGAGATTGTCGGAATTGAGGAGCCAGACCGGGCGCTGTTTGACCTGTACGCGAAGAAGTATGGGTTGGACGCGAAGCTTTATCACGTGGATCTGGAGGAGATGATTGCGGCTACCAAGCCGCAGGCGGTGCTGGCTTACACGAATACGTTTGATCACCGGAAGGTGGTAGAGATCTGCGCGAAACATGGCGTGGCGGTGATGATGGAGAAGCCGCTGGCGGTTAGCGCAGAGGATGCGCATGCGATTGCGAAGATGGCTACGGAGGCGAAGATTCCCGTGTTGGTGAATTATTTTACGACCTGGGAGCCGAGCCGGCACGGGGCTTACGGTGTTGCGCACGGCGGATCGATTGGCGAGGTGCGAAAGATGGTGGCGCACGATGGGCACATGGGGCCGAAAGAGATTGGCGTCGGACCGGAGTTTTTGGGATGGCTGACCGATCCGCAGTTGAACGGCGCCGGGGCGTTGTATGACTTTGGATGTTACGGCGTAGATTTTATGACTTGGGTGATGAACGGAGAGCGGCCGCTAACGGTGACGGCGGTGACACAACACATCAAGCCGGATGTGTATCCGAAGGTGGAGGACGAGGCTACGATTATTTTGACGTATCCGAAAGCGCAGGGGATTGTGCAGGCCTCGTGGAATTGGCCGTTTGGAAGGAGCGATGTGGAGGTGTATGGGACTGGCGGCGAGGTGATTACCGGCGGACGCGACGGATTGGTGGTGCGGAAATCGGGAGAATCACAGGCTCAGCAGGTGAAGGCGCCGGCATTGCAGCCGCCACAGGATGACGAGTTGCGGTATTTGCGGGCGGTGGTAGTGGACAAGTGGAAACCGTCGGGCCCGGGGTCATTGGAGATCAATGTGGCGGTGGCGGAAGTGATGGATGCGGCGCGGGAGTCGGCCAGGACCGGCAAGACCGTGAAGATGGATGGTAAATAAGGAATGGCAAAATTAGAAAAGAGAAATTGGCAAATGGCGGAGAAACTCTTAACCACAGAGGTCACCGAGGACAGGGAGAGACAGATGAGGGTCATTTGCGGATTGGCCATGGCCGCTGTTTTGGCGTGCTGTGCGCCGAGTGGCCTGGCCAAGGAGAAAAAGGCGTTCCCGGCGGAAGCCAAGCCTACGGCGCGGGAGATTGTTGCGGAGATACAGAAGCAGGTGGGAGTGCCTTGGAAGGAGCAGACTGTCGATACCTTCAAGGCGGGAAATCCGGATACGGCTGTTACCGGGATTGCAGTGACGATGATGGCGACCATGGATGTGTTGGAGAGGGCTTCGGCGAAGGGGTTGAATCTTGTGATTACGCATGAGCCCACGTTTTATGCGCACGAGGATGTGCCGGAGGGAATGCCGGAAAGCGATCCGGTGTGGGCGGAGAAGCGGGCGTTTATTGAGAAGCGCGGGATGGTGGTTTGGAGATTTCACGATCACTGGCACATGCGGAAGCCGGATGGGATCGAGGCGGGGATGGCGCATGCGCTTGGCTGGGAGAAATATCAGAATGCGGAGAATCCGTATTTGTTTGTGTTGCCGGAAACCACGGTGAAGAGGTTGGCAGAAGAGGTGGCGAAGAAGCTGGAGTCGCCTGTGGTGCGCGTGGTGGGCGAGCCGGAAAGGAAAGTCACGAAGGTGGGGTTGAGTCCGGGGTTCGCGGGATTTGAGCGGGAGACTCACGCACTCGAGAGCGATGATGTGCAGGTTTTGTTGGTGGGAGAGACGCGGGAGTGGGAGACGGTCGAGTATGCGGCGGACGCGGTGACACAGGGAAAGAACAAGGCGTTGATCGTAATTGGGCATATACCGAGCGAACAGGCAGGAATGGAAGAGTGTACGCGGTGGCTGAGTGGGTTTGTGAAGAATGTGCCGGTGGAGTTTGTGGCTACGAAGGAGCCGTGGTGGACGGTGAGGTAGGAGAGCAATCGCAGAATGGGAATGGATGGTGATGATTTTGGCGAGGGTGCGCGTTGCTAGCGGTCGCGCCTCCGGTGGCCCTGGTTGCGGGAGAGCCGTTTCTTTTAAAGAAGAAAAGCACGGGTCTAAAGACCCGCCAGTACACTCTGTGTTCAGTCTTTGTCGGGGTCTTTGCCGGGTTTTTCTTTTATTTCTTTGATGGACATAAGAGTTAGGACCGGCCGCTCGCCGGTTTCTACGCCTACGGCGTTCGAGAGCGTGCCGGTAGCTTTGACTTTTTTGTTCTCGAGAGCTTCCAATTTTTTGGGGTTGGAAGATCTGACTTCGAGAGAGCTGACTTGTTTGCCGTTGACGGTGAGGACGGGATTAAGATCGATGGCCCAACCGGAAGTTTCCGCGCCGATGGCCATGACGCGAGAGAGTTTGCCCATGACGGTGAGTTTGTCGGATTTGTCGGCTTGCGAGGAATTCGGGAAGGCACAGAGAAGAAGGAATGCCAGACAGGCGGTAATGCGGGCGAGGCGCATTGGGTTCTCCTTTTGGGTGTTGGCGAGAAGAAGATTTTAGCATGGGAGACGAAGAGAAAAGAGAGTGCTAGCGGGAAAAAGTGAAACAGAAAAGCGATCGCGCCGCGCGCTACGAAGAGGAACCGAACGGCTGTGCCGGTAGCTAACGAGCCGCGGCCGAAGATCCCGTCGAAGGCTTCCACTTGTTCAGGAAGGCTAGGATATCTTCCGGGGCCATGGAGCGGGCGGCTTCGAATTCGCCTTGTTTTTGGCTGAACAGGAGTTTGCCGTCGGAGTCGAGGACAGCGATGGCGGGGACACCGCGGGCGAGAGGAATATCGTATTTTTTGGCTACGTCCAGGTTTTTGTCCATTTCGCCGATGTCGATGTGCGCGACTAAAAAGGATTTGTTCAGCGTAGGAGCGATTTCGGGACTGTGGAAGGCTTCATCGAGGACGTGGCAGTCGAAGCACCAGTTACCGCCGAAAACGAGGAGCACTCGTTTGCGCGCTGCGGACGCCGCGCGGAGTGTTGCGGCAATTTCCTGCGTCGCGTCGATGCCTTGGGGGTAAATCAGTTTGTCCTCGAGCGGCTGGCGCAGACGCGTTGGCGCAGTGTGTTGCGTCCCGACCAGGCGCCACTGGCCGTTTTGGCGGTACCAGGTTTGCGCCATGGCGATGTACTGCTTGTGGGAGCCATGGTCCTTGGCGCTCGTGGTGAGGGTGAGCTGGAGAGCGATTACGTGCAGGTCAGGGGACTGGTTGGCTTGCTGCACGATTTGTACGGAGACGTTGGTCAGGCCTTCGGATTTCCATGAGGACCAGAAGGCGATTTCATCCTGGAGGGGGATGGGACGTTTGTCGGGGCCGACGATTTCGGGGACGGGAGATTGCGTGTAGAGGCCGGAGAGGCTTGCGGCGTTGCCGGAGAGAACGGCCACGCGCCATTGCTCTAATGGGGCAAAGGATTGCGCGCGGGCGGTGGTGGCGAATAGAAGAAGCGATGCGAGGATTAGTAGGCGACGCATGGAAATAAAAAGCATAACACGGAGGTGCCGGGGAGTTGTGAACAGGGGCATCGCCGAGAAATACAAGGGAGTTCGCTCGGTTGGTGCCAAGATTGGGGCGCAGCAGGCTGCGCCCCTACGAAGGGGAAGGGGCGCGGGTCATGGCAAGCGTATGGGGCAGTTCCCTTCCCGTGATAAACTGAGGTGAAATTTTGGGAGAGGTGCTCGACCGTGGCTGAGAATAAGGATGCAGGTTTCAAGGTAATTGACCGGCGGCCGTTTACGGCTGAGGGCGAAATTCGCAAGGATGTTGTGGAAGAACAGGAGCGCGAGGCGAAGCGCGAAGAGGTCAAGGCCGAGGCTAAGGCTGCCGAGAAGGCGAGCGCGGATGCGGCCAAGCCCGCAGCGGATGCGCCGAAGAAGTTGGCGGCGTTTGAGAATCTGATCCGGATGATTGGGAGTAATGCGGCGATGGTTTTGGGTGCTTATGCAGACCCGAATACCGGGCAGCCGATGATCGATCCGGATGCGGCGCGGGAGTTGATCGATATGTTGGATGCGCTGCAGCAGAAGACGAAGGGAAATCTGGCGCCGGAAGAGAATGAGATGCTTCTCGATTTGTTGGGGAAGCTGAAGCTGACGTATCTCGAAGTGTCGAAGGCGATGGCTGCGGAGATGGCTAAGGTGACGGCTCAGGCGAAGGGTGGGAAGAGATAGGAGCGGTATACGTCGTAGGCTATGGGTTTTTGCTTTCGGGCGGCGCGATTTGATCGCGCCGTTTTGTTTTTGCTGCAGATGACGCGCGAATTCAATTGACGGATGCGGCGCGCAGGCGGAAGAAAAACAGGTCCCGCGCGTTGCTCGCGATGACAGAAAACCCATGCTAAACCCAAGATCTCGGCCTGGAGGCGCGCAGCTTGCGCGAAGCGAAACCGAGGAGCACCGCCAAGAGCGCCTATGCCGCGAAAACGAACAGCTCGGAAGACCCGCCACTACCTGGACGGATACAATAAGGACATGGGAGAAGAGAAGATTCGGCTGACGGTGTTGGGGTCGGGCACTTCTATGGGCGTGCCTACGTTGGGATGTCACTGCGCGGTGTGTGAGTCGGACGATCCGCATGATAAGAGGCTGCGGCCTTCACTGCTGCTTTCGCGGGACGGGGCGAATGCGGTGATTGATACTACGCCGGATTTTCGGACTCAGGGATTGCGGGCGGGACTGGAGCGGTTAGACGCGGTTTTGCTGACGCACTGCCATGCGGATCATATTTTGGGATTTGATGATCTGCGGCCTTTTAATTTTCGGCAGAAGAGTTCGATTCCCGTTTATGGCACGGCGGATACTTTTCGCGCGTTGCGGCGCGTGTTTGCCTATGTGTTTGACGGCAAGCCTACGTTGAGCAGCATCCCTAGCGTGGAATTGCGCGAGGTGGATGGGCCGTTTGTGTTGTTGGGGATTCCGTTTATTCCTGTGCCGCTGTGGCATGGAGAGATGGAGGTGATGGGATTCCGGTTTGGACGCGCGGCTTACATGACGGACTTCAGCCGGTTGCCGGAATCGAGCGTCCCGTTGCTGGAGGATTTGGACGATTTGATTGTGGATGCTTTACGGGATGTGCCTCACCCGATGCATCAGACGGTGGAGCAGGCTTTGGCGTTAATTGACCGTCTGAAGCCGAAGCGCGCCTGGTTTACGCATATTGCCCACGATTTGCCTCATGAGGCTACAAATGAGCGGCTGCGCAAGGCCGGGTACCCGCAGGTGAAGCTGGCTTATGACGGGTTGCAGTTGGAAGTGGAGACGGAATCGGCGGCGGTGCAACGCGCGGCGAAGGCGCTGGCGGTGCATGTGCATATTCCGTCGCGAGAGATCAGCGTATTTTATTCGGCGAAAGATTGGGCGGAGAAGTACGGCGCAACGGGCCGCGGGAGCGTGATTGCGATCGGGACGTTTGACGGGATTCATATTGGACATCAGAGAGTGTTGGAGTATGCGATTGCGAGGGCCAAGGAGAGCGGGGCGGTGGCAACGGCGCTGACGTTCGAACCGCCGCCGGTGAAGGTGTTGCGGCCGGAAGTGGCGCCAGCGCGGATTTCCACGAATCAGCAGAGGATGGATTGGTTCGGAGCGGTGGGGATGCAAGCCGCGGTGGTGTTGCCGTTCACGATGGAGTTGGCGGCGCTTTCTGCGGAAGATTTTGTGAATGAGATTTTGCTGCGGCAGTTGCACGTGCGCGCGGTGGTGGTGGGAGAGAACTTTCGATTTGGGAACAAGCAGGCGGGGAACGTGAAGCTTTTGCGGAAAATGGGGATGCGCGGGGGATTTGAGGTTGTGGTGCATACACCTGTGACGCTGCACGGGGAGGTGGTGTCGAGTACTTTGATTCGGAAACTGGTCAACGAGGGTGATGTGCGTCACGCGGGGCGATTGCTCGGGAGGCCGTTTGCGTTGACGGGCGCGGTGGTGAGCGGGACAGGAACAGGAAGAAAGTTTACGTTTCCTACTTTGAATTTGAAGCCGGAGCAGGAGTTGTTGCCGGCTCGAGGTGTTTACGTTACGCGGACGGTGCTCCAGGGGGAAACGAGCAGTCATCGGAGTGTGACGAATGTGGGAGTGCGGCCTACGTTTAACGGAACAGTACTGAGCGTCGAGACCCATTTGCTAGATTATTCGGGAAATTTTGCGCCGAAGTGGATTGAGGTCCGGTTTTGGAAGAGAGTGCGGGCGGAGAAGAAGTTCACGAGCGCGGAGGAGTTGAAGGAACAGATTCGGATGGATATTGCGGCGGCGAATTCGTTTTTCGCCAGGTTGCGGAGAGTGCGGGAACGGGAAATAGAAAATAGAAAGTAAAAAAGGCAGGCGACGTAAAGCCGCCCCTAAAGAGCAGGTTGGGAGGATAGAACGGGGCGTTGCTAAGGCTGTGCTTCTAACAAAATCCTCACGAAGTTTTCAGGACTTTTCAGCGTCGACAATTTTAATCTGCGGACATTGCCTCTTTGATGCTCCTGGAGATGGAGAAATGTCGCTGCATGTTTTTGGGACGATCTGCGTGCTTGGCGTGGATTTCTTGATTTACGTTTTGTTTCGGTGGACTTATGCGGATAAGCGGCGCGCATGGGCCAAGAAATTGGCAGAACAAAGGAAAGCGATGCGCGCAGAAAGTTCGCGGCCGCTTGTGGAACGTTCGCCAAAAAACGGCGCGGTGACGCAGGCGAGATTGCAGCGGGTGCGGGAGAGCATGGCTGGCGTGGCGTTGGAGAAGCGGAGAATCCTAAAGGGAAAATTGAATGGGGGAGGTCCTAGAGGCGGATACAGCGACGTGAGTGCCACGCCGTGAGGCCGAGCGCACCCCCTCCCTTCCTAGCTCAGGGCAAGCCGAATGCGCCAACAAGCGCAAGACTGACCGAAGACGGGGCCTGAAGGCCCCGCGCTACCAGAAGAGAGCAAGGATGCGTAAAGAACCGGTCGGGAGACCGGCTTATTTTTTTTCAGAGGACAGGCAGTCATTGCAAATGCCGCCTACTTCGGTGCGGGAGACGGTGACGCGAATATCGCAGTCGGCGGCGATTTGTTGCTTCAGCTGTTCGTAGAGACGGGATTCAAATTCGCGGACTTTTCCGCAGCGGAGGCAGGCGACGTGGATATGATCGCGAGGACCGTGGGTTTCGTAGTAGTGGCGATCGCCTCGCAGGTGGAGGAGGTCGAGTTCGTCGATCAGACCTTGGCGTTTCAGAAGGTCGATCGTGCGATAGACGGTGACGAGGTGGACTTCGGGATCGATCGTTTGGGCTCGTTCTAGAATTTGGTCTACGTCGAGGTGCCGTTCGGCGGAGTCCATCACTTGGAGGATTACGCGGCGCTGGCGGGTCAGGCGGATGCGGCGCTGCCGGAGGGCGTCCTGGAGGTGGCCGGAGGGTTCGGCGGCGTTGATGCGTTCACCGCTGGAGACGCGGCGAGATGGTGTCGCGGCCATGAGGAGAGTTTAGCAGGGTGCGTGGGGATCGGAAAGTGCGAGGGAGGAAGCTGAGGAAGCTTTAGCGGTTCGTGCAATTCACAAGATTTCAGCGGCGATCAGAATTGTTTCATCTCAGCTTTGCTGCGTTAACGTTCCGCCTCCGGAGAACGCATGTGCGTAGAGTAGCCGAGCGCTTTAATTCAAGTCGCGATAGGACTTGTTCGCGCACTGATTGCGCGTTCAGCCCTCTCTGAATCATGCAGTTTCGGAAGGCTCGACCAAAGGGAAATCTCACTGCCTGGCACCAACGGTCGGCTATCCGCCAAGCAGATTTTCTCATCCTCGGTGCGGCGTCACGCGATCTGCTGAACCCATTGCCTCCGCCAGGCCGGCGCGTCGAAGGGATCCGCGAAATACTGTGTTTCGTGGACGACCTTGCCGTTGCGGAACTCCATAATGCTCACCGTGTATGCCGGTCGCCCCTGGTACGTGATTGTGTATTCCGTGATCCACAGATCCGCGTTTCCGAGAATCCGTTTGACCTTGAAGCCGGACGGCTTGCCGGGATGGTGACTCCGCAAGGCCTGCAAATTGCTTCGCCCGAGGATGCGCTCGCCCGACTGGGGATAATCACAAATGGCATCGTCATCGTAAATATCGTGTTCCGCGTTTGCATCGCCGGCTGCCGACGCCTGCCAATGCGCATCCAGGGCCGCACGGATTTGTTCCTCTTGCGTGGACTGGTCCAACTGCGATTTGTCTTTCATGTTCATCTACCTTGTGGAATGAAGCCCGGAATGCCGGTTTTCACCACTTCATTCAGCCTCTGCCTGGTCTGAATGCGATTAATTTCGTCGAGCGCGTCTTCCGGAAGGGCAGAGATATCGAAATTCTCTCTCGCGCGGGCCGCACTCTTGGCCGATTGGTGTTCACAGCTTTGTGTTTACAAAAATGTCTTCGCGCGCGATCCCTCCAGCGGCAAGTCCTGCTGCCTGCCTCGCGCTCGTTCCCATATCGTTCCGCGCAATCGAAGTGTCGAAATCCGGCTTCCCGTGCGTCTCTGGTCGCAGTTATTGTCACGGCTGCGTCGGGAATTAAGGTGCCAAAGCCGAGCGCGGGCATATGGCCGGCTCCGTGGTTGAGTGGAATTCTCGTCATCCGCAGATCAGAAGATTCAATCATGGTTGCACCTCCGATCTATTTTGTGTCGGCATCACAGGCTGCGCAAAAACTTATCGAGGTCCGTCTCAGGAATGCGGTGATGCCCTCCCGCCGTCGTCATGGTACAAAGATTTTTCTTGTAGATCCATTGCTTCGGCGTTGCGTGACTTATGCCCAGAATCTTTGCAGCCTCATGAGGAGAAAATAGTGTCGGGGATTCCTATACCTCCCGCAAACCACTAGTAGGCGGATTGCTCAGGACCACAGTCACGATTATTCACCACGGTCCATAACAACCGACAAAAGCGATCATACCTAATTGCAAGCGTATGATAACGCCGATGCGGAAGCGAGGAAGGAAATTCCGATCAACGTCAGACGAACTCACTGAAAGCCCCCACGTCGCTCATCCATCTCGCGTTTGCATCACCCGGGGTCCTTGCGGTTAGCTTTCTTGGGGCCCGTCGGCAAGTTGGCCGCCGCACAGAACTCGTGCGTGGTGAGGGTCGCTGCTGCAACCGACTCGACCTGTCATATGAAAGAAATCACCGCCGATTTTGAAAAGCCACCCGGTTGCAGCGTTCGAGTAAGTTGCGAAAGCGATCAGAAGGCGAAACGAACACCGACTGTCGGAGCAACGTTGTTGCTGTACAAATAGGGGACGCCGGGTTTATGAGGTATGGCGATGGCCAGACCGCCGGTCACGTAGGAACCCGCAATTCCGGCAAAAGCGTCGAAACGCTTGGTGAAGTGATGATCCGCATAGAACGACCCCTCGTTGAGGGTGCCCGCGCAGGAACTGCGAAAACCGGCTGCGGGCGAGCAGGTCGCTGGAACACGGAAGTCGTTCTGCCGCTGTTGATACCAGGACAAAGTGAAGTCGCTTTTGCTGCGGTAGGTGTACTTCACGCCCGTCCACCAGATCTGCACCAACTTTTCCGAGTCAAGATTGTTGTCTTCGACCCCGCTCATGATGTAACCGCCCTGGTCCGTGGCGCCAATGCCCAACGGGTTCGACGGGTTATTCTGCCAGATGTATTCGTAGCCGGCAAAAAACTTGAACGGGTCCCGCGTATACCTTACAGCGCCCATAATGGCGCTGTTGTCGGTCACGATGCCATAAACGGTGTTGTTCGTGTCGATCAGATTGGCCCCGGTGATGGGGTTTGTATTGATGCTGTTGGTGGTCGACTGATACGGCGCCGTCGGACTCTGGGGCCCCAGCAAGGGGTTCAATACGCTGATGGCCTGGTTGTAATGTTGGAAGACCACGTCGGCGGAGAACTTGCCGTGGCCTCCGCCGACGTCGAATCCATAGGCGTTGTTATGCACCGATTCCGGCGTACAGGTGGCGGCAGTCCAGGTTGCGGAGGCCGAGTAGCAGCCGCCGGACCCATTGGCAAATTTATACATCGCGCCGAAATGGACCGGGCCATAGGTGAGGCGATACTTCAGGGCGTCGTCCCAACGACTGTCGTCGGTGTCGCCGCCGCCGGCCATCGTGCCGTTATACCCGATGTAGGAAAAGCCATAGCCGCCGCCGACTGGATCGTAGAGGAGCATCGCATCGGTGCCGAGAGAGCGCTGACGACCGAAGGTCAACGTGCCGAAATGCTCGGACGAGATACCGCCATAGAATTCGTCATTGAAGGGTTGACCCGCGCGCGCCCCGTCGATGGCTTCCGAATAGCTGCTTCTGGGAAGGCCGTTGTTGACAGTGTTGGTGGCCGGCGCGTTGGCTAGCAGGCCGGACTGCGGATTGATGCCAGTTGAAGCGTTGAACACAACGGACCAGCCAGGCAGAAACTCTTCCTTGCCCCTGACGCCCAGACCCGTCTGCTGCAGGTTGTTCGGTGCGATGAGGAATCGATGTTGATAGCCGTTTCGGTTCACCAGAGATTCGCCTTCATAGTTATAGCCGTTTACCGGCAAGCCGTGGCTGACCCAGCCGACGCCGACGTCATACGCACCGTACAGCGTGATGCCGTGCCAGGTCAGCGTGCAATCGGTGGTAGCGAACTCGTGGCCGCTCGCACAGGCGTCGGGGGTCCTCAGCTGCATCTTAATGTCGACCGTGGCGTCCTGGCCGACCGCCAAGCTGATTCCCGTGCGCGTTTCCTCGGCGAATCCGGGTTTTGCCGCTCGAATCTCGAAGCGCCCCGTAGGCAGGCCGGACGCCTGAAAGCGCCCCCGGCCGTCGGTTGCGATCGTGCGCGTTGCACCGGTGTCGACGTTCTTGATTGTCACCGCGACATCGGGAAGGGCTGTGCCGGTTTGGTCCGTCACCACGCCGGAAAGGCTCGCTCCCGTTTGGGCCCATGCCGGGAACGCCCCCATCATAAGCCACAAAAGCAGCAGAAAGGGCTGGGCCAGCGGCAGTGAAGCAGCCGTTGGAACGCAGCCGGCGTGCGTCAAAGTTTTCCATCGCCTCCCGTACCGGAAGAAGATCTGCGAGCAGCGTTTCAAGTAGTCACCCTGGATCCAATTAGAAATAGAAGCTACCGTCGGGCGACACTTTAGCTCGTATTGATACCTTAAAGCAATGCGCTTTTATACGATTTCGAGGCGGGGTCAGTCGAGAGTCCTCATGGGTACCTGAGGAATCCGGTTATCGCCGAACCGATCTGTTGGGCCCACCCAATGACTACTCCGGTTTCAGACAACCCAATAGAATGAGCAAGAGAACGGACGAGGGTGCAGGCATTGATGGCGAATTTGGATTTTCCAATTGCCCATAGAGAGTAAACGACTCAGGCAATCGCAGAATGGAATAGGCGGCTTCAGCCTGACGGTCCAATGGTTGAAGGGTTCAAAGTGTTTTTGGGAGCAAGAGACAGGCAGAAAATGGCCGAGGAGCGAGGCGCCAGAGGAGTGATCTCAGCCCGACCTATCGAAAGTTAATCGGCCTAAAGTCCCCGACAGGAATGTTCGCAAACTCCTGAGTAACGCGAGATCGAACTTGTGGGTATCCACTTGATTTCCAGTTACGCGACTCAATTGCGTGTGTTAGACTCCTGCCACTTTAGCCGAAAACAGAAAGACAAGACCGGAAATGCGCAATTGGCTGCTTACGTTTTCTCTGCTTGTTGCATTCCCCGCCTTTGCGCAAACGGTCGCAATCCGCGCCGGCAAGCTAATCGACCCGACTCGGGCACTGTTCTCACAGGCCAGATCATCCTTATCCGCGACGGCAAAATCGAGGCAGTCGGTAACAACCCAACAGTCCCGCCCAACGCCAAAATCATCGACCTCGGCAAACTGACCGTCCTACCCGGTCTCATTGACTGTCACACCCAGGTCGCTAGTGGTGCGTACGATTCGAAGGACCTGGATGTATTCAGAAAAACCTCCGCGCAATTTGTGTTGGTTCAGCCTGAAATGGAGGGAAGGCGCTCTCCGTTAGTGAGTATTCCGCCCGTCGGCCGGGGATTTTCAAGGCATCGATACGACCACCAGGCTACCCCTCGGCATGGTTGCGTCCCGCCATAGCCCGCCTCCGTTTCGCCCGGCAAAATCATTGTAGCTCCACCACGTCCATCCGTCTCAACTTCCGGATGCGCCGTCGTCTGGGTGCTACGCGTGAGACGGGGCCGGAGTGAGGCGGTGGCGGCGCATGATCTCCGCCAACTTTGCTCGGTCCGGCGGACCACCGGCCGCCGCCTTGATCACCTCGGCACACTCGCGGAAAAACTGCGGACCTAGGGCGGCTGGCGTGATCACGCAGAGCGCCTTCACTTCCTGGGCGCCGTTGTTATCAAACCGGTGGATGGCGCCTCGCGGAATGCAGAGTGCCTGGCCCGGCCCGACGTCAATTTGTTTTCCGTCGACAGTCCAGGTGAGCACGCCGTCGATGCCGTAGATGGTCTCCTCGTAATGGTCGTGGCTATGCGCTGGAGCCGCCAGGCGCTGCGCGCCCGGGACGACGACCTCAAAGGCCGCGATGCTGCCAGTCGAGTTGTCTCCGGTGAGCAAGAAGCGCACCGCGAGCGGCCCGAGACGGATGGTCTCGTCGGAAGGATTGACGCGGAGGTCGATGGTTTGCTGTGCCATGTGAATGTCCTTTCCTATAGTAAACTGCGTTTACCCCGCTGTAATGTAAAGCCACCTGCCGGATGCGCCGTCGACCGCCCGGAAGGCACCTTTACAAACCAACTGGGCATAATAGCGTGGAATTTTTCCTTAAAGGGAGCATTCATGAGTGGGGACACAATGGCTGGTCTCTCCGCGCCTCATTTTCATCCGATTCTGACTGATACCGGCAATGGGCCCAGCTTCATGATGCTCGGGACCACAATGCGTTTGATCGCCACGGCCGCCGACACTGGAGGACGATTTACCGTGGGCGAGCAGGTTACGCCAGCCGGTTGGGGTCCGCCGCGTCACATCCACTCACGTGAGGACGAGATTTTTTACATTCTCGAGGGCACCTACGAGTTGCATTTCGGAGATGAGCGTCGGACCGTTTCCGCTGGCGCCTGTGCGATCCTGCCCCGCGGCGTTCCACACGGCTTTCGCAACGTGGCGTCCACGCCCGGACGCTTGCTGTTCGTCATCACACCCGGCGGATTAGAGGAGTATTTCTTGGCCGTGGCGAAATGTCCGCCGCCCCCCAATCCCGCGCAACTGGCCGAACTGGCGCGACCGTTCGGTCTGACTCTGCTGCCGCCCGGAGCTTGAACCAGGAGCGGAAATCAGCACGCGCGTGCCGCCGACACGCTGCCTTCAGAAGTGCTTCAAGAGATTGTGTCTGGATAATCGGCCAATCGGAAGTAATCCGTTTAAACACGCGGCCCTCTGGCGGCGATTCTTCCGCTGTTCCCTCGCTGCCTCCAATTTCCGATCCCGCTCGGCCTGAATCTCCTGCTGATGCCCGGCGAGCATGTCCTTCGGCGTGATGTACCCGATGGCGCTGTTCAGACGAACGTTGTTGTAATGCTCTACGTAAGCCTTAACCAAACGCCACGCATCTTCAAGCGACAGCGGCGTGCCAGGCCCCAATACACTCCCCTTTGCGTGATTTGTGCCAACGTTCGATTTTGCCGTTCGATTGAGGCTAATATGGTGATGTCCTGACGGGCGTCATACCCGAGATCCGAATGAACTCCTTGAAGTCCTTGGCAATAAACTGGGGTCCATTGTCGGAAATAATCTGCGGTTTAACCCCTGGGTACCGCTCTTTGGCCCGTTCCAAAATGATCTCAATGTCGGCCTCGGTCATTGATTCTCTCAGGTCCCAATGAACCAGGAAACGGCTGTAGCCGTCCAGGATGCTGCACAGGTAGTAGAACGTCGCGCAAACGTTCAGGTAGGAAACATCGATATGCCAATGCTGGTGTGGCTGCAGCGGTTGTTCAAAGCCAGTCCCTTTCTTCGAGGGTTTCCCGTTCCACTTCCGCAGCAGTCCCGCTCGACTCAGCACCCGCCACAGGCTGGCCGGACTCACCGCCACGATGTCGGCGTCCAGGATCATGAACGTCAGCCGCCGGTAGCCCTCCAGCGGATTCTTCAGATGGAACGCAATGATCGCCTGCTTCTCCCAATCTTCCAGCCGAGAGTCCCGGGGAACCCAGCCGTTATGCTCATTGACCTTGCCGTACCGCTCGCGCCAGGCATAGAACTTGCTGCCCGTGATGTTGAGCCACACGATGAATCGCCCGGCGCGGATCTCGGTCTTCCCAGACCAGCGCCGGACGAAATCCACGATCTGGTCCCGCGTATCGTGCGGAACCCAGACCCCGGTCAGAGTTCCCCAACTCTTTTTTTTAGGGCCACATGCTCCGCCATCAGTTCGGCCAACACCTCATCCTTCGTCTGGATCTTCTTCTCCGGATAGGTGATTCGTTCCCGTTCGGCGGAGTGGTGAGGCCGCGCTTTCTGCTCAAAGGCAGCCGCCCCGTTCTCGAAGAACTCCTTCTGCCAGCGGTAGAACACCGTCGGCTGGAGTCCCGACTCGTCACACAGATCCGAGATCGGCACTCCTTCCACCAAATGCCTCCTGAGAATGGCTACTTTTTCTTCCGGCGTGTAGTGCTTCCGTTGCTTCTTCATGTGTTCGCTCCGTTATCTTAACGGATGAACGCTTCCTCCATTTCCAGCTGAGGCAGGACAAATTGACGCTGGCAAAATCTACAAACAGTAAAGAAAGGTAAGTGATTAACGGTAAGGTGGGGACCGGATCAGTACCTGCGTTTCCGATTACCAAGGTCACTGGAAAGCGCAGCACCGCCCCTCAAAGATCCAGATCGCGTTCACCTTCCTGCCGGCCAGGATCCCAATAGTTTCTTCCTGGCCGGAGCGAGCGGGAATGACGTCACCAAAGGCTGCGTCCCCCCGTGCAGTGATCTCGGGAAATAGTTCAGCGGTGAGATGAAGGTAACGCTGAGTTCCAGAAAGATTCTGGTGCCCGAGGTAGGTGGCTAGAAGAGGAAGTTTGGCATCCAGATCCGCACCGTCTCGATACCAGCGTCGTAAGGCACGGACGGCGAACAAGTGACGAGCGTCGTGGATCCTGGGCCCCTTGCCTCGTCCGCCATGAGGAATCCCACATTGCAGCAGCAGTTCACGAAAAAGTGTGTAAACGGTGCGTAAGGCGAAAGGCCCTCCGCTGGGTCCCGGGAAGAAAATCGCGTCGGGCGGGCGTTTTTCAAAATAGGCAGCGTACTTTCGCAAGCGGTTCACGAGGGACAAGGCGGGAGGAACCAACCGATCTTTGCGGAACTTCCCCTGACGAACCGTAATGATGCCCTGATTAAGATCGACGTCTCGAACGCGTAGTTTCAGCACTTCGCTGACGCGAAACCCGCATCCATACAGGAGCCGGAAAACTTCCGGCATGATGAGATGTCGCAGAGGTGAACGCGCCGTAGGCTCCAGCTTGTCCACTGCCTGGAGGAACTTGCGAAGCTCTTCGTCGGCGAGCATTCTTGGGACAAAAGTCGATGTGCTTCGTGCGGCTAATGTGGAATCGGGCACATACGCGGAATAGCCAAGCCGCAGCAAGAATCTGGAGAATTGTCGAACGAGGGTGATCCGCTGCCGTTGGGTCTCGACACTCTCATGTCCTTTCTTCGCTAACCATTTCCGGGCGATGGAGCCAGGTAGCTCACATGTCGTCAATCCCTCCTGCACCAAAAAGTCATCGAGTCGCCGCAGGATTCGAGTCGGTTCATGATAGTCGTACCCACAGGCGTGTTTTTCCTGAAGAAACTTCTCTATGAAAGCAGCGAGAACACTTTGGAAGCTGTTGGATGAATCAGCTGGCATGATTCACCTCCTCAGGATCCAACGCAACACCCCTCAGGGCTTCTACATCCGCCTTCGCGTAGATACGAGTTGATTCCAAACTGGTATGACCCAAGATTTCTGCAATGGTTGTAAACGGTGTGCCTTTCTCTAGCAGCCGAGTCGCCAGTGTATGACGAAGCGAATGGATGCCCCGCTTCTGTGAACTCCGAAAGATGATCCCCGACAACAGGCGCCAATACGTAACAATGTGGTACAGATTGTTTCCCGTGAAAGGATCAAACGGCGGCTTCACTTTGAGGAATACCTCTCGGTGTGTCGTCTGAGGACGACCCGACTTCAAGTAGTCGATCAGGGCCTCACCGACCTCATTGGTCAGAGGCAGACTCAACGGCGTGCCTGTCTTCGCCTGCGTGATTTCTATTGTCGAATTTTCCCAGCGAAGGTCGTCCAGTTTCAGCCTGCGAATATCCCCAGCGCGCAATCCCAACCGGCATGCCAGTAAGAGAATGGCGTAATCTCGTTTCCCTTTCGCAGAACTGCGATCGACCGCCCCGAGAAGTCTGACGATCAGTCCGTGATCCCAAACCGACGGGATAGTTGCATCCTTGGGTACACGGATTTTCGGCAGGTCCGCGCTGAGATCTCTCTGCAAAATCCCACGCATTGTAAGAAACTGGAGAAACGAACGCACATCCGATAGGGCACGCGCGACCGTCTTCGGTTGTAAGTGATCCAGACTTGACACGAACTCAGATAAATCCGCTGCCTGAATTTCGCTCACTGTCCGCGCTTTCCTTGAATGGAGAAAATCGAGAAAGATCGTAAGTTCTGTCGTACGCAAGCGAAGGGTCGACGGTTGAAGGTGGAGTCGATCCTTGCAGTACTGTTCGTAATCGCAAAGTGTGTTCTGCGTGGCGGGAGGAAGATGAACTGCCTGCACATCCCTGTGAACTCGCCCAATGTGCCCATTCTCACCGAAATCGGCAAGCACCTTTACGCCGATTACCATATGCCGACGCCAGCCGTTGCCCGGCCCATCCACATGCCCGTCCCTGACGCCATACTCCTCTAGAAAGCTTGCCGCCAATCCCGCGGAAAACTCATCTCCCACTTCCTTTCCGCGGGCAAAAGCGATGAGGTGTTCCCAGGTTGCTCGATACCGATTCCGTGATCTCCGGCTGTAGCCCAAGCGTTCGATCTCGCTCAGTGCATCAGCGACAAGTCGACCCAGTGGCAAGTTTTTCGAACTTGGACAATGGTTTTGCTCCATGACGAACCTCCTCTGAGGGCGGAGTACCGATGGCCGCCCAGGAGGTGAATCATGAAATCTTATGTGCTGTGATCCAAGAGGAATGACCTGACTGGCAAGCACTTACCGTAGCGACTCTACATAACACTCCACTGCGCATAATAGATAAAATCTACAGCAGAAGATTTTATCTACGTGCAACTCGCGCCTCAAGATGTCTGGCAGGAATATGCCCGCGCCGTCGCTCAGCGCGTTCGTTTATCTTCTCCGGAGACTCTATGAGCCGCCGCGCCCTCAGCCTGGAGCAAATTTTTGACGCTCACCTCCGCGTACTCGCCACCACCCTCCGCCCCCACACCGTGCGCAACTATCGAAGCGCAACCCACCGCTTCCTCGCCTATCTGCACACGGCGTTCCCCAAAGTGTGCAACCTCTCTCAGTTGCGCCGTGATCCCCATCTCTTGGGCTGGTTCCGCTCGCTGTGCGATCAAGACCCTCCCTTGTGCACTGAATGCCGCTTGCATTATCTGCTCCAGCTGCGACGTCTGTTGCGGGACTTGGCCGACAACGGTCATCCCCTCCAGCACAACTTGATTCGCTCCGAAGATTTCCCTCTTCCCACCCTTTATCTGCCTCGATCGTTTTCCCCAGAACAGGATCAACAACTACAGCAGCAACTGCGTCACACGGACGACCTCGAATCGAACGCCTTGTTACTCATCCGCTCCACCGGAGTGCGCATCGGCGAGTGTGTTGATCTTTCCCTCGATTGCCTGCGGCAGGTCAGTCAGGATCAGTGGGCGCTTCATGTTCCACTGGGCAAGCTCCATACCGAACGCCAGGTGCCCGTCGACGAAGCCACCCGGCGCATTCTCGATCGCATTCTTTTGCTGCGCTCTTTGTTTCGTCCCTCTCAGTCGGAGAAACCTCCAGGCTACTTGCTCCCACGTCGTGGCCGCAGCCGTCACACTTGGATTGCGATTCTCCGCAAAACCTTAGCCAACGCTGCTCGCACCGCCGTCTGCACAACCTCGGTTACTCCCCACCGCCTGAGACACACCTTCGCAACCACCATGCTGCGCCTCGGTGTTAGTCTCCCCGCCCTCATGCAATTGCTGGGGCACAAAGATATCCACATGACTCTGCTATATCTCGACGTCACGCAGCAAGACTTGCAACGCGAATTTCACTGCGCCCGACAAAAAGCTGCTTCTCTCCATCCCATTCCTAAACTGCCTCTGCCGCAAGCCACCACGCCGGAGCGCGTTGATCTCCCCACCATTCGCAACGCTATAGCTGTTGTTCGTCATCTCCTCCAGTTGTTCCGTCTGGAACTACAAGATCCCAACGCGCGCCGCAAACTTCGTCGACTCTCCCAACGCCTCCTCGTGCTCAGCCATGTTCTTGATCACATCGCCCAAGAATGAGTGCACATTGGCCAGTCAACTCATAGAAGGACTTTTGCAATCGCCTGCCGACTTCGCTCCCCTTGACATTCTACTGGAGAGCACGTAACATCCACCTAGAATGTCTACTAGAGAAGAAAAAGAACGCGTTGCGTTGCGGCAGGGCACGCTGGACCTGTTGATTTTCCGCACTCTGCGGTTGGGGCCGGAACACGGGCACGTCATCGGCAAAGCGATTGAGTTCCGCTCACACGAAGTGTTGCAGGTGGAGCAAGGGTCGCTCTACCGGAGTGCTGCACCGGCTGATCAAGCGGGGCTGGATTTCGGTGGAGGAGGGCACCTCCAAAAACAACCGCAGCGCTAAGTTCTATTGCTTAACGCCAAAAGGCCGGAAGCAATTGGCAGTCGAAACCAACAAGTGGGAGAAGTTCGCGGGAGCGATCGCGCGGATTCTGCGGGCGACGGAGGGGCGTGAATGAAGCGGAGCGCCAAGCGTCTACTGAACGATCTGGACCACGAGATCCGCGAGCATATCGAATTGGCAACACAAGAGAATATCGAGCGGGGGATGTCGCCCGAAGAGGCGCGCCATGCCGCATTGCGAAAATTTGGAAACGCAACTCAAGTCAAAGAGGACGCGCGAGAAGTGTGGAGCGTGGTTTGGGCCGAACAGTTCCAGCAGGACATGCGGTTTGCCTTTCGGCAGCTTCGCAAGTCCCGTGGCTTCGCGGCCGTGGCGATCCTGACGCTCGCGCTCGGCATCGGGGCCAACACCGCCGTTTTCTCGGTTGCCGACGCCGTGCTGCTTAAGCCCTTGCGCTTCGCTGATCCGGCCTCTCTGGCCGTCGTTTGGGAAAAGCTACCCGCGTACGGCATTGCGCGAAATACTGTTTCGCCGCCGAATTTTCTGGATTGGCAGGAGCAGAATCGCACGTTCAACGGCATGGCGGCATTCGTGGACCAGCCGGTGAATCTTACCGGCGCAGGTCGGCCCGAGCAGATCGATGTCGAACAGGTTTCGGCAAATTTCTTTTCGGTGCTGGGCGTTGAACCAATGCTGGGGCGCGGATTCGTGGAGGGAGAGGATCAACCCGGCAAGAGCCGCAACGTGGCGGTGCTGAGCTATGCGCTCTGGAAATCGAAATTCGCAGGCGATCCAGAGATGGTGGGCAAAGCGATCCAACTGGACGGCCAAGCGACCACCGTGGTGGGCGTGACGGGCCCGGACTTCGATTGGTACATTAGCGAGTTTTCGTCGACGAACCAGAAGCCGCAACTCTGGACGCCGCTGGAAGTAACTCCCATTTGGCATGACTTCAGCAAAGTTGGACGGTATTTGCGCGTGGTCGCCCGGTTGAAGCCCAACGTAACGGTGCGGCAAGCGCAGGCGCAACTGGATGTTCTGGCGGCAGACCTGGCGGCGCGTAATCCCGCGTTTGACAAAGGCTGGGGCATCGCGGTGGTGCCTGTACGCGAGCAGCTTTCCGGATCGTTTCGACCGGCGCTGCTGATTCTGCTGGGCGCGGTGGCCCTGGTGCTGCTGATTGCCTGCGCCAACATTTCCAGCCTGCTGCTTTCGCGCGCCAGCGGGCGCAGCCGTGAAATTGCCATTCGTGTCAGTCTCGGCGCGTCACGAAGCCGCATCGCGCGTCAATTTCTGGCGGAGAGCATCTTTCTCGGGTTCCTTGGTGGAATAACGGGAACAATTCTGGCGGTTTGGGCCACGGGCGCACTACTGCACACGGCGTCGGCGAGCCTGCTCGATTTTGCGCAAACCAGCGTCAACGGGCGCATCCTGGGGTTCGCCGCGGGGGTCACGCTGGTCGCCAGTTTGCTCGCAGGATTCCTGCCCGCTTTCCTGGCCACTGCGGGCCAAGCCGCGCCGGCGCTGCCGGAGGGCGGGCGTAACTCTTCGGCAGGGCGTAAAAGCCTGATGGTGCGAAGCGTTTTAGTGGTCGCGGAACTCAGTCTGGCACTGGTGCTACTCGCGGGCGCAAGCCTCCTGATGCAGAGCTTTTTCCGGTTGATGAACGTGGACACCGGTTTCCAGACCCGCCATTTACTGACCTTCCGAATCAGCTTGCCCGGCACAAAATACGACCAACAGGCGCGCAGTTCATTCTTCATGCAACTGCTCGAGAAGATTCGCACGCTTCCCGGCGTGCTCTCGGCCAGCGCCGACGTGACTCCTCCGTTCAGCGGCGTGGGCTCCGCCACGGATTTTTCCATTGTGGGCGAAGCGCCGCGAGCGCTTGGCGAAGCTCATGGAACCGGCGTGCGCGTGGTCGAGCCGGATTACTTCCACACCATGGGTATTCCGTTGCTCAACGGGCGCACCTTCACTGAGCGCGAGTTTGCGCAGCAGTCGAACGTGGTGATCATTAACAAAGCGCTAGCCGACAAATATTTCGCGGCCAAAAAGTCCATCGGCCAAAAACTCATCATTGATATGAAAGATGAAAATGCGCCTGACGAAATTATTGGCGTCGTCGGTGACGTGCACCTGTCGGACCTGGCCGCCGCTCCCTTCCCTGTCGCGTACTGGCCGTATGCGGAGATGCGGTATCCCGCGATGACCGTGCTGGTGCGCGCAGCCACGTCTCCGCAGTCGCTGGTTGGCCCGATTCGCGAGATTGTGTCGCAACTGGATAAGGAACAGCCCATCGCAGAGATCGCCACCATGGACCAACTGGTAGGCGATTCGCTGGCGCGCTCGCGATTCACGACACTTTTGCTTTCTTGCTTCGCGGCCGTTGCTCTCGTACTGGCGTGCATTGGGATCTACGGCGTCATGGCTTACTCGGTTGCACAAAGAACACAGGAAATCGGTATTCGCATCGCGCTGGGCGCGCAACACGCAGACGTCTTGCGCATGATGCTGCGGCAGGGATTTCGCTTGGCGGGGATTGGCGTGGCCATCGGAGCTGCCGCCGCAGTGGCCGTGGCGCGGCTGATGACAACTTTACTTTACCGTGTGAGCGCAGGCGATCCGCTGACGTTCATCGGCGTAACCGTGTTGCTGGCCTGCGTGGCACTGATGGCGTGTTACATCCCGGCGCGCCGGGCGATGCGCGTCGATCCGCTGGTTGCGCTACGTCATGAATAAATCATGGTTCTTCGAACCACAACGAACCATGAAAATAATCTCGAGAAGGAGGCATGTTGGGGCGACCGCCAAGTGGATGAAGGCCGAGCTATTCTGGCGCGATTAGAGCCCGAGTACGAATAGAAAGTTCCGACTAGGAGCGAACAACCACCTGCCTGCGGGTTCCCATGCACGAGGGTTCGACGATTCTTTCGATTCTGGGCGGATAGTCGGCAACTCCAAAGTGATGCCAGAAGTCGGACTAGGTCCATATTGGTATCAGTGCGTCGCTCTGACGAGTCGTCCTTAGCTTCAACTCTCCTCAGGCCACCGCGTCTTTGCTCCCCGCACAGTCCGCCAAAAGTGATTAAGGCAGTCACGAAGGAGCATAGAATAGAGTCCATTGCCGGTCCAATCGTAAACGGATTCGGATGGCCAAGACGCCATGTCTCGAACTGCACTGGCAACCAGTAAACGGGAATTCGGTGACCACGGAGTCAGAACGGAAACAGCGGGGGTGACCGACTTTCATGGAATTTCTGAGAAACGGGGAGGCAGATGAAGCTTCTGCGCTGTCTTGCGGTAATGTGCGTTCTGCTGGGAACCTGTCACGCCCAGTTGCCGGAATACTATCAAACCATCAACCGCGTCACGTGGCTCTCGCAGAACATCGATGCGATTTTACCTACGTGGATTGCACTCGGAATGACCGATATCCACAAGTACGCCAACATCAAGGCCGTGGGGACTGATCATGGCAAACCCGCTACCATCGATACCTGGCAGGTTACCGGACGCCTCGGCAATCTGACCGTCAATTTCCTTCAGCCAGCCGAAGGCCAGTTGAACTCCTACAGTGATTTTCTGGAAAAGCATAAGGACGGCATTTTTTCTGTTGTCCATGAGGTTGCCACCAGGGAAGCCATGGACAAGGAGATTCAGCGCATGGCCAGCCTCGGACTAAGTGTGCTGCAGCAGGTTACGTTTGAAATCGACCACACGCCGGTGACCTACACCTACTTCGACACGGAGGCACAGGGCAAATACGTTCTTGGCCTTGTCTATTGGCCCGGCGGAGCGCCCAGGCCTCTAGATCAGAAAACCGTCTCCCACATCGCTCCTGTTGTTCGCGATGCGGCTGCGGTTACCG
The DNA here is from genome assembly GCA_963783955.1 of Candidatus Acidiferrales bacterium. Classification (GTDB taxonomy): domain Bacteria; phylum Acidobacteriota; class Terriglobia; order Acidiferrales; family UBA7541; genus Acidiferrum. The sequence continues at coordinate 458,733 of CAWAPN010000001.1, forward strand.
ACTTCTGGCAGAAGCTTGGCTTCCCTGGTTTTAAGCTGGAGCATGCCATGCCACGCGACGATTCGCGCTATCGCGGCCGGCCGCTTTCGCTGGCGTTTGAAGTGGGCTTTCAACGGATCGGCTCCATCAGTTATGAGTGGATTCAGCCACCATCCATTCCAGCCAATATTTATGAAGATTTCCTGAAACGCCATGGCGAAGGCATCCAGCACATTGGCCTGCCTGTAGACGATCTATCTAAAGCTACTGCCGCATATGAAAAACTCGGCTTTCCGGTGTGGCAGGCCGGAGCATGGGGGAATATCGGAAAGCCTGATTCCGGGCAGTACCACTATATGGACACGGACAAGATCGGTGGCGTAAGTGTTGAGCTGATCCACGCCTATTAAGAGCCAAATCAGCCTTATCCTACCGGGAGCACCTACCACTTATACTCGCGAAAATTCAGCGGAAACCGAATCGAGATCCGGTTGCCTAAGTGCTCTCGTTCGGAATTACGGTGACGTATTGTAAGGACGTTCAGCGGCATGATCGAATCGCTTGTTCTCGATTTTCGCGAGGAGAGTAGCGAGATCTTTGCGAGTGAAGGTCCATTGAAAGGGAGAAGCTGTTTCCTCACACCGTTGCGGAAAGGCTAGCAGCCGCTGCGGTGAGAGACTTAAAGTCATTGGGTGTGAGTACCTTCCTCTGCACAATGGACAAGTAAATTTCAATCGGATGGAGCCAGCCGGCACGGACCGGAGCGTGGACGAGGAGCACGTTGGGGCCACTGGAGCGGAGACGAGCAACCGCCTTTTGGCCGCGATGGGCAGAGCAGTTGTCCATGATCCAGAAAACGCGACGTGCAGGCGTATAGGGCTCTCGGCTCATGACTTTCTCAATCAGGCGATTGACCGGAGCGATGCCGTTTTTCTTTTCGCAATGGCCGAACTCCTTGGCCCGATGCACATCCCACGCCGCCAGATAGATCCAAGCGCCTTCACGGGAGTATTCGTGTTCAACTCCGGTGGAGCGGCCTGGCGCAGGAGCCAGCGTAGGATTCATGCGACGACGAGCTTGCATGCTGCTTTTTTCGTCCGCCGAGATGACGAATTCATGGGCAGTCAGAGGGCGCCCCTGCCAAATGCGATCATACAGGTCGAGGATGCGTCCAGCCTTGGCCGCGAAATCAGGGTCGCGTGGGAAAATCCAAGTGCGCTGCCGCCAAGGGCGCAGCGCATCGGCGCTGAGCCAGCGCCACGAAGTGAGGCCAGTATCGAGGGATCCCTGACTGCAGTCTCAACGAAATTGCGCGCGCAGGGATTTCCGTCCAAGTGGGTAATGGTAGCCAGATGTACGGTATCGGCAGTTGAGTTTCCTTTTGGCTTCTGGACTCTCGCGGGCACACTTACACGGAATCACGGCAATATGGATTCGGTACATGAAACTCTTTATTTGACAGCCCATACGCCACGCTCGCGAGTTTCAACTCCTCACTCGTGAGATTTCTGCGGTCGGGTCTAACCAGGTCGTCCGGTTGCTGCAATGTCACAGCCGGAAGGAGTTCACGTCCGTCCGGATGCATCCTGATCGTATCACCGAGAAAAGGCACCAGACTTCCGCCACCCAGGATGACCACCTTATGCTGGCGCCAAGCAGTAAGTTCAAGGGGATTGCTGCGTAGTTTTGTATACGCTTCGTTCCACGCCTTGCGGTAAGAGTCGTAAATCTGATCGCAGACTAACCGTACCGCATCCGGGACTTTCTCATTCGCTTGCAGCAGGGACGACTCTGACCCTCGAAGGCTCAAGTAATCGCCCTCTAGTCCTTCACTTTCTGCGATGGCGCGGTCCACGGCATCCATTCCAATGGGGACCGTACCTGCACCGAAAGGTGCCAAGCTCCTCCTTATCGTGTGCAACTTCCCAAAAATGCGAAACAGGTTTGTGTGAGTCGAGCCTGCACCTATATCCACCTTTGCGTAGGGGCCAATGCCCACCGAAGGGGAATGCAACACCATCCACAGTGCGGCGTCACCTTCACTGCGGATCCACTCGCGTGCTTCCTCTTCGGGGAGTGTGGATATCATTAGTCACAATGGAATGACCGGCTCCGATTCGCAGGCGTGGGTTATGCTGCGAATCGGAAGACAAGCAGTACAGAGCCACAAGCGAAGGAGCCGGTCGATGAAAAGAATAAAATTTGTTGGTTTGGATGTCCATGCCGAAACGATTGCGGTGGCGGTTGCCGAGCAGGACGGGGAGGTGAGAACGCTCGGGGTCATTCCGAATCGGGAGGAGTCGATTCGGAAGCTAGTCAAGAAACTAGGACCTGTGGAGCAGCTGCGTTTTTGTTATGAGGCGGGCCCCACGGGGTATGTCGTGTACTGGCAGCTGACGGCACTGGGAGCGAAGTGCGAGGTGGTGGCGCCCACGCTGGTACCGGTGAAATCGGGCGAACGGGTGAAGACCGATCGGCGCGATGCGCTGAAGTTGGCGCGAAATTATCGGGCCGGAGAGTTGACGGCGGTGTGGGTACCGGATGCGGCCCATGAGGCCTTGCGCGATCTGGTACGAGCCCGGGAGGCAGCTAAGAAAGACCAGTTGCGGGCGAAACATCGCTTGAGCAAGTTCCTGTTGCGGCATGGGCGGCGGCCGGCGAGCGGTGTGAAGGCCTGGACCTTGAACTACCTGGCGTGGGTGAAAAAGGAAGTCCACTTCGGGCAGCCGGCGCAAGAAGCTACCTTGCTGGACTACCTACATGAGGTGGAGCACGCGGAAGCCCGCATCGCACGTCTGGACCTGGCGATCGAAGAAGCAGTGAAGTCGACACCACCGAAGATGCGCGCAGTCATCGAGGCATTGCAAGCCCTGCGGGGAATTGCTCAAGTAGCAGCAGTGACGATCGTGGCGGAACTGGGAGAAATATCGCGATTCCCAGGGGCTCGGCAGTTGATGGGCTACGGCGGAATCGTAGCGAGCGAACATTCCAGTGGAGAGAGTACCCGGCGAGGGGGCATCACTAAAACGGGAAATGCACACTTACGGCGCGTGGTTGTGGAGGCAGCCTGGGCATCCCGCCACCGACCAAACGTAGGTGGAGCTTTACGCAAGCGGCAAGAGTTGGTCAGCGAAGAAGTCCGAGAGATCGCCTGGAAAGCGCAACATCGGTTGCACACGCGTTATCGGAAGCTGACGGCACGGGGCAAGGAAAAAGGGAAGGTTGTGACCGCGATCGGACGCGAGCTATTGGGTTTTATCTGGGCCATTGGGGTAAAAGTAGAAGCAGCACAGAAGGAGACCGAACGGCAGGCGGCATGAGCTAAGTTTTGTACAGCAAGAATTTTCCAGGAGGCAGCGTGGGTAGCGGTCGAGAGGCGCATGGAAAGGAGAATCCTCGAACCCTCTATGCGGTAGGTCTGCGGACTGAACCCGCGTTGTTAGTCCGAGGCAGCTCCCGACGGATCACGATTATGCGGTTTCGACCCGCGAATATCAGAGTGATCAACCGTCGCAATAGCCGCCTCGACCGCGACTTGCGCTGCCTTCTAGGAAGGCGAAAAGAAAAGAAAGAAAATAATTCTTTGTAGTTGACAGGTCATTCCATATCAGAGGGTATTTGTCCAGCACTCGGCGCGCCTGTTCGATAGACACCTCGGAATCAAGAACTCCCTCATTGCAATAAAGCAACCACGCTCGACGGGCAATACCAAGGAACGTGGCCTTTAGATCATGGTTATTGAGGAATTCCGTGGGCACGCCCATGGTCATGCCAAACTTTATACCCTCCATCTGTTCCTTGAACTGGGCTGCAACGGCCTGATGACCCTTGGAGATCAAAAACCACACGGTCAGCGCGGCAAGATCGGCAGCACAGAATCCCCCGGACAGTTTTGTTGTCCTATCGAGCTGATAAGCCGGATTAAGGGTAACGTCGGCCGCGACTCGCGTCTTTAGGCTCTCGTAAGAATCGCAGGCCATGGCGGGAATCGTGGCGTGGCCAAAGAGAAGTGCGGTTGCAGTCAGGCACACACGCGAGGGGATTTGCAAACATCCGTTATGTAGAACGATTTGACAGCTCTTCGCACCGGACGGATCAGAATCGCGAAACACAATCTTGGAGGTGCTCACTCCATAATCGATCCCCAGCCTGACCCGCCGCTTCGGCATCGACCTATTGCGTTTCCAGAATTTCCAAGTGGCTCTCGGAGGTCCATTCATTCCAATCGTCCCTCGACGCCGAGATCTTGTGCGTGTCTGGCTTTGGTAACCGCCCCTCGCTGATACCTGATTCTGATTCTTGGCTGGTTGCCAAGTCAATAAACGCAGCCGAAATCGTTCAAGTCGGTCTCTGTAGGAAGATGTCCGGTTTGCGGACGTGCTATAGGTTTTTTGTCCGTCAGCGCATCATGACTTGCGCCGCTTTCATCCACACGCCGAGCGATGCACGACCGTGTATAGAACCAAGGTCTGACATGCGATGAATGCCGGGAGCCCCTAAAGGTAGACAGGGTGGACCCCTCGCTCAACAACTATTGCTCGGGTCTAGGAGTGGTGCGTGATGATTCGGGCTACGTCGTTGTAGGTTACGTACACGATCAGGGCTAGTAGGAAGACTAGGCCTACTTGGATGAAACGCTCCTTGAAGGCCAGGCTGAAATCACGGCGGCGGATGCCTTCGAGGGCGAGAAGAAGAATGTGGCCCCCATCGAGGATGGGGATGGGGAGAATATTGAGGATGCCGAGGTTTACGCTGATCAGGGCCATGAAACCAATCACGGCGTAGGCGCCTTCGGAGACGGCCTGGCCCGCGAGGCGGGAAATACCTACTACGCTTTGCAATTGTTTGACGGAGACGCTGCCGCTCAAGAGGCGGCCAACTACGTCAACGGTTTGCACTACGAGATTGGCGGTTTGCGCGCTTGCAGCTTTGAAGGATTGGACGAGACCGACTCGTTCGTAGGTCAGCGTTTCTTGCGGCAGCATGCCGATCTGATAAGTGTTTTCTGGACCGCCCGCAATTCCCTTCTGGGGCGTTACGGAGATCGAAAGATCCTGGCCTTTGCGGCCGATCGCGAGCTGCAAGGTTTTGCCGCCGGAGTTGCGCACCAGATCCACGAATTGGTCCCAATATTGAATTGCTTGGCCGTCAACGGAGCGGACCAGATCTCCGTCCCGGAGGCCGGCGTGATCAGCGGGCGTATTCAGAGCGATTTCGCCGATTACGGGAGGAATGGGCGAATAGCCGAACGTGCGCGCGTACGGATTCGTGCTCGAGGGAAGATCGACTTCATGGGCGGAGCCGTCGCGGAAAACTTCGAGTTTGAGAATCGTGCCTGGCGCGGACTGGAGCGAGAGAATTTGGGCTTGTTCCCAAGTGGGATTTTTCGTGCTGTCGATCGAAAGAACTTTGTCGCCAACCTGGAGGCCGGAGGAATTCTTGGCTTGATCGGCGGGAAGACCGTTGATCACCAGTGGCTTCGATAGAAGGTCGTTCGCGGGAAGGCCGACGACGAAGTAATAAACGCCGAGAAGGACAAAGGCGAAGACCAGGTTTATCGCCGGACCTGCGGCCGAGATCAGGGCTCGCTGCCAGCGGGGTTTGGACATGAGTTCGTCGGGAGCGCCGGTGGGTTTCTGATCGCCCGAGTCGATGTCGGTGATGTCCTGGCCCGCCATGCGAACGTAGCCGCCGAGAGGCAGGGCGCTGATGCGCCAGTCGGTGTCACCGCGCTTGAAGCCGAACAGGCGCGGGCCGAAGCCGATGGAGAAAACGTCGACCCGCACTTTGAACAGGCGCGCAATGATGAAGTGTCCCCATTCGTGAACGAGGATGATGACGCCGAGGACCAGGATCATGCCGATAATTGTGTTCATTGCGCGTGCGTGGCTCCGTCGAATTATTGTAGCAAAAAGACTGCTCCGGTTTGGGCGCCGATGCGTGATGTGTCGGGAATCGTAAGGTGCACGGTTGTTGGATGCGGGGCCGGGGAAAAATGTCGCGTGGGGCCCTACGCCGGCGCGAGGCGTGCCGTAGTGGTTTTCGATTAGTTCCGGGGAGATTGAAGGGTCAGAAGAGCAAACCCAGGAACCACCCCTTTGGAAAAAACCAAGTGTGGGCACCGGCAAGAGAACAGAACCCAAGATGTCGGACTGCCCTTCGATCCTCAGAGGGCCGGGCACTACAGAGCGACGGCGGAGGTCAGACGCGCTACCGCTTCTTGCGCCTGGCGGCGGGCTTCGGTGTCGGCTTCGAGAACTTCATCGATGGAATTGAATTTTGTGGACGGCGTTTCGGAGAGGACTGTTTCCACTACTTCGGAGATTGCCTGGAACGGCAGGCGATGATCGAGGAAGGCGGCTACGGCTACTTCGTCGGCGGCGTTCAGGGCGCAGGGGAGGGCGCCTCCCTTTTTCATGGCTTCGCGGGCTAGACCCAAGCAGGGGAAGCGACGCGTCGAGGGTTTTGCGAAATCGAGGCGGCGGAGCTCGGACCAGTCGAGTTGCACTTGTTGCGAGTTGATACGGTCGGGATAGGTGAGCGCGTATTGGATTGGCATGCGCATATCTGGTGGAGCAAGTTGTGCGAGGACGGCGCCGTCGATGAATTCGACGAAGGAGTGGATTACCGATTGGGGATGGATGATCACTTCGATTTGGTCGGGGCGCATGTTGAAGAGCCAACGGGCTTCGATCACTTCGAAACCTTTGTTCATTAGGGTCGCGGAATCGATGGTGATGCGGTTGCCCATTTTCCAGTTGGGGTGGGCCAGGGCTTGGTCGATGGTGACGTGGGCTAGTTGAGATAGGGAAGTTTTTCGGAACGGGCCACCGGAGGCGGTGAGGACTATGCGGCGGACTTCCGGGAACAGAACGTGACTCGTGACCTGTGATTCGCGGCCCGTCGAAGAAAGAGGGATTCCTCCGTCCGAAGGTTCCGCTCGGAATGTCGCATCGTTCTTATTGGCAAGTGCAGAGGAGCGGCGGGAGGCGCGCAGGCATTGCTGGACGGCGTTGTGCTCGGAGTCGACGGGGAGGAGTTCGCGGCCGGATTTTGCGGCGGCGGCCATAACCAGTTCGCCGGCGGCTACGAGGACTTCTTTGTTCGATAGGGCTACGGTGCGGCCTTGTTTTACGGCTTCGTAGGTGGCTTCGAGGCCGACTACGCCCACTGCGGCAGAGACCACGATTTCGGCGCTCGGATGAGTGGCTACGGCCAGCAAACCTTCGCGGCCGTGGTGGATTTCGGGTACTGCGATGTTTTTCTCGCGGAGTTGGCGGGCGAGGCCAGCGGCAAGTTGCGGAGTGGCTACGGAGACTAGTTCGGGATGGTGACGTTCGATCTGGGGCAGGAGTTCCGAGAGGTTGCTGCCGGCGGCGAGGGCGGCGATTTTGAATTGGCCGGGGAGGGATTCGACGACGGAGAGAGTTTGACGGCCGATCGAGCCGGTGGAACCGAGGATGGAGAGAGATTTCATGTCGGGGTTTTGGCTTTTCGGTTATTAGTTTAGCGCAAGAGCGAGCGAGGAACACAGGTCCATCGCTGCGTGGACTCTGCCTGCCGCAGGCAGGCTCGGGGGGACAAGGCATTTTGTTGGTGGCAAGAGGCAAGGAGGCGGCGGGGGTCCGAAGATCCGCTATTACATTGGCGGGTTGACCAGGACCAGGTAATACCAGGTTACGGGGATGCAGAGGATTAGGGCGTCAATGCGGTCGAGGACGCCGCCGTGGCCGGGCAGGAGGCTGCCGGAATCTTTTACGCCGGCACTCCGTTTGTAGGCGGATTCAAGGAGGTCGCCCATTTGTCCGGCGATGTTGCCGAGCGTGGCCATGGCGAGCAGATGCGGGATTGCGATCGGGAGGAAATAGTGCGCGGCCCATGCGATAAGGAGAGAGCCTAGGAGGCCGCCGACGGAGCCTTCCCAGGTTTTCTTCGGGGAGATGTGCGGGGCTAGGGGATGTTTGCCGAGGGCGCGGCCGACGAAGTAGGCGGTGGTGTCGGCGGCCCACGTGATGGCCAGGGCAAAGAGCAGGAGGCGGGGCCCGTAGGTCGGGAGGCCGTGGAGACGGACTGCGAAGGAGAGAGGAAAGGCGACGAGGAGGAGAGCACTGCTAGAAATTCCCTCCGAAGGAAGAGCTTCGACGAGAGCGCGGCGGGTGAAAAGCGTGAGGGCGGTGAGGCCGAGAACAAAGAGAAAGAAGAGGCCTACGGGTGAATCCATGGCGGCGATCCGATGAGAGATCATGGCCGCGTCGGAAAGATTTTGTGGTGATGTCAGTTTCGTGCCGGTCATCCGCAGCGCGAATCCGAATGGTTTCGTGATCCGCCATTGCTGAGCGATCAGGAGAAGGGCACAGACGATAGTCCAGAGATAGTAGGCGCGGTGACCGATGGCATCGCCTAGGGCGAAATATTCGCGGAGGGCGAGGATGGTGATAAAGGCGGTGGCGAGAGCAACGGTCCAGGTGGGAGCGAGCAGGACTACGGCGAGGACAATTGGAATGAGGGTGAGCGCGGTTAGGACGCGAGTGCCGGTCATGGATGAAGAAGAGAATATCAGATATCGGTAGCCCGATAGCAGGAAGGACGACGGCGCAGAGTTTCGGAGCTTGCGAGTCGTTTGAAGGCGCGCAACGGCAAGAAGATTAGCGGGCGGCGGAGGCGGGGGCTGGAGTTATGGCACCGTAGCGGCGCTCGCGTTTCTGGTAGTCGAGGAGGGATTCGAGGAGGCGGGCGCGGTTGAAGTCGGGCCAGAGCGTTTCGGTTACGAAGATTTCGGCGTAGGCGATTTGCCAGAGAAGGAAATTACTGACGCGCATTTCGCCGCTGGTTCGGATCAGGAGATCGGGATCGGGGAGATCGGCGGTGTAGAGATGACGGGCCAGGTCTTCTTCGGTGATGGGTTGGCGAAGAGCCGGATAGTCGGGTTCACGCTGGGTTTGTGGAAAGGCCGCCGCTCGTGGCTCGGGAAAAGCAGGGCCCGCAGCGCCGGGCGCCACAGGGTGGCGGCCATTACGCGACGCCAGAATCGCATTGATGGCGTCTACGATTTCCGCGCGACCGCCGTAGTTGAGGGCGATGCAGAGGACCATGCCGGTGTTCTTGGAGGTGGCTTCGACCGCTTCGCGGGTGTCTTTTTGGACTCCTTCGGGGAGCTCGTCGGCTCGGCCGAGAAAGCGCATGCGGATGTTGTTTCTCTGGAGCAGCGGCATTTCTTTGCGGAGATATTCGCGCAGCAGTTGCATCAGGAATTCGATTTCGGTTTTGGGGCGGCGCCAGTTTTCGACAGAGAACGCATAGAGAGTGAGAGCTTCGACGTGCAGACGCGCGCAAGTTTCGATGGCCATGCGGGCAGATTGCGTACCGGAACGGTGGCCGGCGACACGAGGGAGACGGCGTTTCTGGGCCCAACGGCCATTCCCGTCCATGATGATGGCGATGTGGCGCGGAAGGCGGGCGAGATCGAGTTTTCCGAGGAGGCGGGATTCTTCGGCAGTGACGGGGCCGAGCGTTTCCGGGGCGACGAGATGATGACGGGAGAGCGACACGGTGCGTTTCCGGGTGAATCCTCTTTACGGCGCAAAGTTAACACAGGGATTCGTGGGAATGCAAATGCGAAGGTGGTTTCGGTGAGGAAGTGGTGAATGGGGTGAGGAAAAATAGACAATGGAAATGTAGAAAATGGCTGCGATTGCATGGATTTTGGGGGGTGGATCGTAACGAGAAGACGTTCCGATCCAGGTGAGATTCCTCGACTCCATCGGAATGACGCTGGTTTCGATTTGTGGCGAGGAGTGGACCGTGTCTCTCTGTGCTCTCCGGGCAAGACGAAGGCGGTCACTACAAAGACCGTGCCGGCAGGCGCGCCGGTGCCACAAAAGACCAAGACGCAGCCGACAGGACTGAGAACGAAAGGCACGGTCTGAAGACCCGCCACTACGAAGCGGGTCCATTGCGCGAACGGATTAGGTGGCGGGAGGGTGGAAGGATTGGTAGATGGATTGAACGACTAGGATGAAGGTGAGAATGATCATGGCTAGGGCGGTGATCCAGGCGATAAGGTTGAAGAAGAAGCCGTTGGTGTGCTCGCCCATGAGGTCTTTGCGATTGACGAGGAGAAGGATAAAGATCACCACGATGGGGAGCCAGATGCCGTTACCTACCTGGGACAAGATGAAGATCTTCCAGAGTGGTGCGTTCGGCAACAGGACGATTCCACCGCCGACCAGGATGAGGATGGTGTAGAGCCAGTAGAAGGCCGGGGCTTCGCGAAATTTATGATCGAGCCCGGCTTCAAAGCCGAGGCCTTCGCAGATGACGTGGGCGGTCGAGAGCGGAAGGATGGTCGCAGCGAAGAGCGAGGCATTGAGGAGGCCGAAGGCGAAGGTCAGACCAGCCCATTTTCCGGCGAGAGGGATCAGGGCTTTGGCGGCTTCGGCGGCGTCGGTGATGTTGGTCAGGCCGGTGCGGTTCAGGGTGGCCGCGGTACAGATGATGATGAAGAAGACGATGACCATGCAGGAGATGCTGCCGAAGAGGACGTCGAGTTTGGCTTGGGGATATTGGCGGGGCCCGACCTTTTTTTCAACGAAGCCTGCTTGCAGGTAGAAGAATTGCCAGGGGGCGATGGTGGTGCCTACGAGCGCGGTTAGGGTGATGAGATAGCCGGTTTCGAGGTGGACATTGGGCACGACCAACATGCGAGCGGCGAGGACCCAGTCGGGCTTGGCGAAGAGGGCGGAAAAGAGATAGGTGAGATAGAAGACGCAGGCGATGAGGAAGACGATCTCTACCTGGCGGTAATTCCCTTTCAAAACTAGAAACCAGACCAAGACTGCGGCGATCGGGACGGAGACGTATTTGCTTACGCCAAAGATCTGCATGGAGGCAGCAACACCGGCGAATTCGGCGACGACGTTCGCGAGGTCGACGAGGAAACCGACAATCATGACGAAGAAGGTCGAGCGGAAACCGAACTCTTCGCGGATTAAGTCCGAGAGCCCCTTGCCGGTGATTACGCCCATGCGGGCGCACATTTCCATGGTGACGTAGAGAGCGATGGTCATCGGGACCAGGGCCCAGAGCATGGTGTAGCCGTAGGCCGAGCCGGCTTGCGTGTAGGTGATGATGCCGCCGGCGTCGTTGTCGACGTTGGAGGTGATGATGCCGGGGCCGATTACGGCGAGGAACAGGAAAAAGCGGCGGCGCCATTGATTGCCTCGGGAGAAGAAACGGAGGACCACGCCGCGGAGGCGGTCGATGAAGGCGTTGATGGCAGAGAGGGTCATGGCAGGAGAGTGGCCGCCGGAAGCCCAGGACAAGCGAGTGACGAGCGGTAAGTGGCTGGCGTAGGAGCTAGAGAAATTCGAAACTGGAAAATAGAAGATTGCAAGAGAGACCTGGAAAAACAAAGAAAGGTCATGCGTTCACCAGGCGGGAGACTACGTCGTCTACGGTGATTACGCCGATGGGCCGGCGGTCATTGGCAAGCACGGTGAGCATGCGGAGATTATATTTGTCGAACAGTTCGAAGACGTCTTTTTCGTTGGCGTCGGCGGAGATGGAGACCAGCGGATCGGTTTTTAATCCGCTCATGTGTTGTTCGGGAGCGGCGAGGAGAATCCGGGCGATCGGCACAGCACCGGCGAAGTGGCCGAGTTTGTCGAGCAGGACGATGGTGTCGAGTTGTTCGAGGTTGAATTCCTGCTTCCGGAGCCATTCTAGGACTTCGTCGCGCGTGACGGATTCGCTGACGAAGGCGAATTCGGTGTTCATCATGCCGCCCGCGGTGGAGGGATCGAAGGCGAGGAGTTCGCGGACGTCGTTGGCTTCCTGGTTGGGCATCTCTTCCAGGAGTTCTTCGGAGGTTTCCTTAGGAAGATCGGCGAGAAGGTCCGCGGCGGCGTCCGGGGCCATTTCCTCGATGATGTCGGCGGCTTTCTCGGGATCGAGTTTTTCGACGATTTGCGTGGTGAGACGTTCATCGAGTTCAGCGAGGACGGCGGCGGCGGTTTCTTCGTCGAGGGAGGCGATGATGCCCTGACGCTCGGCGGCGGAGAGTTCTTCCATCATTTCGGCTAAGTCGGCTGGGTGGAGATCTTCCAGTTTTTCGTGGGTGATGCGGAGTTTTACGCGGCGCAGAGGGTCGGGCTCGATGAGATTCACGAATTCCCAGCGGATGGAACGCTGCGGGAGTTTGCTTTGGAGTTTACGGACGAGGGCTGACGGAGCCAGGCCCTGGAGGAGACGGCGGACTGCGCCGGGGACGCCAACGTCAACCTGGGCAATGCGCAGTTCGACGTGTTCATTGCTGGAAAATTCAGCGAAGTCGACGTCGTTTACACGGACGACTTTGCGGCCAGCGGTGTCGATGATTTGTTGGTCGAGGAGATCTTTTTGGACGGCGAGCCAGGCTTCGTTCGGTTGGTAGGCGGCCAGGGCTCGCTCCGAGACGTTCAGGTACAAGCGGCCCGGGAGGGCTTTTCTGACTTGATCGTAGCGCGCTACGAGCGGTTGGAAGCGTCCGCGAGAGATCAGAAAGTGGGAGATGCGATTTGGCTGCTCGGCTGGCTCGATGAAGAACTCGCGGACGCGGCCGACGTAGTTCGAGGAGGAGTCGTAGGCGGCGGACCCCATGAGTTCGGTGGCGTAGAGCATCGTCCCTGGTTGATCCTTTCTGCCGGGATGGGAGCCGGCGGGATGGCACAGCGTTTGAAACAGCGAGCAATTTAGAAACCAATTCTTCGAGGGCTAACGCGCTCTGTACGATGGCCTGTTGATGTCGGAGCCCCGCACACCTTGCGACAAGCCAAAGCTCCCTTCGATCGCTCCAAGGAACACAAAAAACCAGGAAAGGACAAACCCGAGAAAGAGCCGCAGGACTCGCGGACTCGTCCGGATCTACAGAAACGGCACGGGTCGGAAGACCCGTCACTAGAAACCCCTGGGCGAAAAATAAAAAACCCGCGGGCGGTTGCGGCCTTCGCGGGTTAGCAGATTCGAAGATGATGAAAATGCTACCCCGGAGTGAGCCCTCTGGCGAGCCAAAATCGCTTATCGCCCCCCTGTTGGGCGGAGCCGAAGTTTGGCCGGACGAGGAATGTCGAAGCCGGAGAAATTGCCGGCTGAGCGAGTTGGACCATCATCCCAGGGAAACTAGGGTGAGGTTCGAATCCGCAAGACGCGCTCATCAGAGAGAAAACACTCCAAAGTTAGGAATAAACCGCGTGTCAAGGGTTGTCAAGGAGAAAGAGGTTCGACAGTGGGAAATTGTGTTGCGTGTGACGTGGGAGGGAAGGGGACGCGAAAGATTCAAGAATGTCGCCGCAGGTCCAGAACGGACCGCCTCCCTTCGTGGCCCAGGGCAAGGCGAAGGTGTTTCCTCGAGAAGGAGCAACCGAAGATGCAGCCTGCCGTTCGAAGCACCAGGCAAGAAGGCGGGGCGCTAGGCCTTTTTCGAGTGCGGGAAGAGCATGTGGGAGGGGGGGAGGTTTCGGCGTTTGCAATCGTCCAGATAAAGGACCAGGTAGTTCTTGGTAATGAACTCACGCGGATGAAAGCCCAGAAGGCGGGCGGCCTGGTCGATGGCATGGTGGGGACCCTCGAGTTCGATGAAGGTGCCGATGGGGGTTTCGTCGTAGTCGATGAGGAGATCTTTGGCCCATTTGTGGTGGGCGGGAAGTTTGTAGGGTGTGCGGAATTTCTCGTAGCGGAACCAGCCCCTGAGACCCAGGCCTTCGAAGATGTTTTTTAGGGCTTCGGCGTCGGTCAGGACCGTCTCCAATTCTTCGCGCACTTTGTGGCGGCGGTTGGATGGGGATGGCGCCGGGGCAATCGCGAGCTGTTCGGGAGGGGATTTGAAGGTCAGAAGGTAACGCTCGGAAGAGTTCTTTGGGGAATTCTTCTTCCCTTTTTTGGCAGCTGCGGGAGATTCCGTGCGGATGCGCAGGAGTTGCCCGTGCTTGGCCAACCCGCCGTCGGGGGTGTCAAAGATAAGATTGTGTTCGTGGACTCGGGGCGAGACGGGTTTGGCACGTAGTTTTGTGAGCGTGCGGAGGAAGGATTTCGGATTCGAGATGCGGAGCTTGATTTCGATTTCGGCTGGCATGGAGGGAGCAGGATAGCACGACGGATGGTTTGTCGCAGGTGCCGGGCGGAAGAGTCTGCGGCCGCTCCTAAAAGTGACCCCCTCAAGGGCCAAAGCCGGTTGCATCCGACATCATCCTACGGCACGCCTGAAGCCGCGCCCTGGCGTTGCCACACACGTTCTGAAGCCCGGCGCGACCTTGGGCCAGGTGGCATCGCATACTTTGGCGGGTTCGTTTTTGCCGAAGGTCGTCGTTGCCGAAGAGAGCACTACCAGGTGCCGATGCGGACTACGGCTTGCGTGGAGATTTTCAGGCCTTCCTGGGGATGGATCTGGGCCACGTCGTTGATCCAGGAGCGGGTGTATTCGAGATTGACGATGCGCCACGCGAAGGGCCGCGTGACGATCCAGTCGAAGCCGCCGCCGACCGCGATGCTAGGGCCGTTCTGGGAATTTTGCGTGGACCAGGCGCTGCGCATGGGATAGTGCGCCAGAGTTCCGTCGCCGTCATTCCACTCTTTGGTGAGCTGCGCTTTGAGGGCCAGGTCGTCGATCTCCTGGGTGACTTTCCTTCCGCCGAACATGAACTGGCCAAAGGGAGAGAAGCGGTGAGACGCGAAAGGAGCGTAGCGGAATCCGCCGCCGTAGAAAAGAGAATCGCCGCTGATGTTGTAGGCGGGCTGATGCATGATAAGGCAGCCGCTGATTTCGGTAAGAACCTGCCATTGTGGGTTGACGCGCGCGGCGCCAGTACCGCCGCCGCCGACACACGAGCCGCCGCCGAGGAACGTTTCGTAATAGGGAAAGGCGGTGAGTTCGATGTCGGCCTCTTTGGGACGCGGGTGGGTAAATTCGACGCCGGCGGGCTTCCAGGCATCCTTTACGTAGATGAAGGGCTTCTCGCCGGATCCGTTCTTGTAGTCCTCAAGAAGAGTTTTGCGGAGATCATAGTTGGGGCCGAAAAGGCCGAGACGTGTGTCGCGCTCCCAAGGCACGCGAAACGCCATCATGTTGGCGAAGGTGCGACCGGGATTCAGAAAACTTCGCACCAGGATGATGACCATGCGATTGGTGGTGCGGTTTTCAATGCCCATGATGATATAGCGGTCGGCGACATCTTCGGCCAGCATGGTGCAGAAACCGAGAGTAGGGGTGTCTACGAGGGTGATGAAGCCGGGGGAAGCGTGGAGCATCACGTTGCCGATCGAAGCTTCACTGGCGGGACCAATTTTCCATTGTGTATGCCAGACCGCCGAGTACGCCATGGAACGGAGCATGCTGACCCAATATTCGCGACCGTCGCCCCACTGCACCAGCCGGTATTTTGGATCATTCTGGCGTTCGATAAAACCGAAGATGGAACCTTCGATGGGATGGCCAACGTACGGGGCCATGAAGTGATCGCTATCGCTCCAGCCGCGGAGTTCGGAAACGGAACGAGTGTAATTCCTGAACCAATGGCCGTTGAGGGCATCCCGAGTGCCGGCTTCGGTGGTGACGTCAAAGGCATGCATGATCCCGGTGTACAGCAGGGACTCCCCAAGAGCGGGCTTCCAGCGAAAGTGTGAATCGTTCGTCTGCGGGTTTTGCTCCGGGTTCGGGCGAATGCTGGAATCGTTGGGCGCCTTGTCTGAAGGAAATGCATGAGGCAGAGGCAAAGGCCCATCGACAGAAACGTCGAAAGCATCCAGAGGAACAAACCAGGCCTGATCGATGGACTGAAGGAGCTCTGTCTGGGCGTAGAGCACATCGCGGGGTCCTGATGCCAGGTCCACGACCTCTTGGGCGGAGAGGAAAGAAGGCTTCGAAGAAAGGCATGCCAGCCCCAACAGAAATACAACTAGTCTGCTAGCCTTCACCAAGACGGGAAGCTCCCTTCAAAATATTAAATGTTCGAACTACGCGAGAATACTGCGTGGCGGACGCAGGACCTTGGACAGAACTCGGGCGGCCAACGAGCGCTTATTATAACGATTCCGATGCTGTGATAAAACCCAAAGTTGCCAGAATTATAAGAAAAGAAGAAAAGTGGCTTGCCTGTACTTCTTTCTTGGGGCTGTGCGAGACTCAGAGGAAGAACCCAAGAAAATGGTCAGGCAAGTTGGGTGCAGGAGCGAACTCCATGAAACTGCAGGAACTCGCGCGGAAACTGGGATGCCAGTTGGAGGGAAATCCGGAGATCGAGATTCGCGGAGTGGCGGGGATCGACCGCGCGGAGGAAGGGCAGGTGACATTTCTCGCGAACCGGCGCTATTCGCCGTTGTTGAAGACGACGAGGGCTTCGGCGGTACTAGTGGAAGAGGGTGTTGCCCTGCCGGGGGAGGAAGGACGGAAACCTTTGGCGGCGCTACGGACGCCGAACGCCTACCTGGCTTTTGCACAAGCGCTAGAATTTTTTTATGAGCCGCCGGTGTACCGAGCCGGAGTGCATGCGACGGCGGTGATTGCCAGTTCCGCGAAGATCGGGGAGGGAGCGCACATCGGGCCGTATTGTTTTGTCGACGAAGGAGTGCTGATCGGAGCCGAGGCGGTGCTGCACAGTTTTGTCACGATTTACCGTGGAGCAACGATCGGCGCGCATTTTTTTGCGCACGCGCATGCGGTGGTGCGAGAGGGCTGTATTCTCGGTGACCGGGTGATCCTGCAGAATGGCGCAATCATCGGAGGGGACGGTTTGGGGTACGCAAAACGCGCGGATGGGACGTGGCACAAGATTGTGCAATCCGGGCCCGCGGTTTTGGAGGACGACGTTGAAGTTCAGGCGAACGCGTGCGTCGACCGGGCTACGGTGGGTGAGACGCGGATCGGGCACGGAACCAAGATCGATGATCTGGTGCTGGTAGGGCATGCTTCCGAGGTCGGAGCGAACACCATGCTGTGCGGGCAGGTGGGTCTGGCGGGGTCGACGAAGATCGGCGAAGGCTGCATCTTGGCGGGGCAGGTCGGAACGGCAGGACACCTGACCGTGGGCGATGGCGCGGTGATTACCGCGCAGAGCGGTGTGCCGAACGACGTGCCGGCGCGGGCGTTGTATTCGGGGTATCCGGCGGTCGAGAATCACGAGTGGTTGAAGATGATGGCGGCGTTGCACCGCTTGCCGGAGTTGCAACGGAAGTTGGCAGCGCTTGAAGCCAGCATCGAGGAGTTCCGCAAAGCCAACCGTCCGTAAGACATTCGTTGGAGTCCCCAGGATACCGGGCGGAAGCCACGACGCTATACCGGCGAGGTTCGTTGAAACCGTCGCGCTGCTGCGCTATCTCGCCTCTGGAAATCCTCGCGGGCGCTGGTCGGGGGGCAGGGCTGCTGCTACACGGTCGTGGACTTCTTGGATTAGCGCTTCCCTATTGTCGAGAGAATATTTTGTGGAGTCGATGGGGTCGAGGAATTCGACCACGATTTTGCCTGGGCGGATGCTGAGTTTGCGTTTTTCCATGATGCGGTGGGCGTTGGAACAGGCCACGGGAGTGATCGGAACACCGGACTTAATGGCCATCACGGCAGTTCCCTTCTTGAATGGTTGCAAGCGGCCGTCCGGGCTGCGCGTGCCCTCGGGATAGATCAGGAAGGATTGGCCATTGCGGATGGCTTCAATGGCTTTGTCGACGCTTTCGATGGCGGAGTCGCGATGGAAACGATCGACCGGGATGAAGTGGGCCCGGTGGAACGCTTGGCCTACGATGGGCCAATCGAACAGAGAGCGTTTCAAAAGAATGGCGATGCGGCGGGGGATGGCGCCAACTACGGCCGGGGCATCGGCGGAACTGGTGTGATTTGCGGCGAAGATGCACGTGCCGCGAGGGATGCGTTCGGTGCCCTTGGCTTCGACGTGGACGCCCACGCAATTCACGAAGAACATTACGCCGTCGATGCCGGCCCAATAGAGGGGATCGACGTTTTTGGTGAGAACGGTGTAGAGGAGAAGAGGAGGGCCTACGATCAGGATGTAAAGGGACAGGAAGAGGATGACGAAGGCGGCGCGGAGCATGGGATACAGATGAATGTCTCGAATCGAGGGGGGCTGGTCAAGTGGGGAATGGGTGGGGCTTTTCCGGCCGAAAAGCAGGTCCTTTGCTGCGCTCGTTAGGACAAGATTTGTATTTGCTTACCAGAGAGCGGGGGATGACCGCGCGCTTGGCTCTCGATTGGAGAACCCTCCGGCCTGAAAGGCCTGCGCTAGAGCGAGCGATTCTTGTCGGGTCTAAAGACCCGCCACGACGAGGACTGGAACGCCGTTGGATTAGTGACCGCGGGCGGTGATGGGGTCGCTGGTGCCGTGGAGCAGGCCGTCGCGGATACGCTTGGTGCGGGGGGTGGGGTCGGGGAGTTCGACGATTTGGTAGAACTTTTCGCGGCGCTCGCCGAGGTGCACGTCTACGGTTTCTTCGGAGTCTCCGCGACGGAGCCGGAGATGGAGAATCGCGCCGGGCTTTTCTTGGGAGGCCCAACGACCGGGGCGGCGCGGGACGTCTCCATTGTTCCAACCGACGACCTGGTCGCCGACTTTCAGAGCATTTTTTTCGGCGTCGGTGCCGGGTTCGACTGCAGCTACCAACCACGTTGTGTCTGGTTCGCGCTCTAGGCTGAAACCGAGCGTGGCGATGACGGATTCTTTCTGGTCGAGAGCCAGGCCGGCGGTGGCGAAAAGCTCGGTGTACGGGAGCGGCTCGGCGCCGGCGACGTACCGGTTGAAGAAATCATCGAGCGAGCCGCCGGTGATTTTTTCGGCTACGAGTTTTACGTCGAGGCTGTCGCGGTAGAACTTTCCGGATTTGGCAAACTGCTGGTTCATGGCGCGCATGACGTCGTCGAGGCTGTGCTGATTATCGGTACGGTCGCGAATGAGAATGTCGAGGAGTACGCCAAGTAGCTGACCCTTGGTGTAATACGAGACGCTGCGTTGGGGTTGATTGTAGAGGGCGTACTTATCGAGCCAGGTGTCGAGGCTCGATTGTTCGGCGCTTTGCCAGTGTTCGGCGGGGCGAGTTTCGACTTCGGTGATTTGCGAGGCGAGGTCCTGGTAGAACTCCTGTTTGCTCCAGATGCCCGTGCGAACGAGGGTGTAGGAACCGTACGTGTTGGTGACGCCTTCGGCAAACCAGAGGGCGCGGGTGTACATTTCGTGGGTGTAATCGACGGGCTCGAGCGTGGTGGGACGAATGCGCTTGACGTTCCAAAGATGAAAATATTCGTGGGCCGAGACGTTGGCGAGGTATTCGCCCGAGGGCACGAAGATCGTGGTGGAATTGGAATGTTCCATACCGCCGCCACCGCCGCCGGCGGCTTTGCCGATGTGGAAGATGAAGGTGTAGTTGTCGTAGGGAGCACCTTCCATGAGCTTGTTTTCGTAGGCGCAGATTTTGCGCAGGGCGGTTTCGACGTCGTGTTTCTTGTAGTTGTCGCCATGAACGACGACGCGGACCGGCGGGGAGAGGTCGCGCAGAGTGAATTCCTCGAAATTGGAGAGTTCGATGGGGCCGTCACTGATGGCGTCGAAGCCAGGAGCGGTGAGAGTGACGACGCGATTTACGCCGGAATGAGCGACGGTGGTTGAAGTGGCCGTGGCGACTTTCCAATCCGCAGGAAGACCGGAAATCAGAACTGAAGTTTCTTCGGCGCGGCGATCGGGGACATAAAGAAGGACCATGGCCGGGTTGATGAAGGCATGATCGGCGTTCAGTTGAGAGTTGAAAGGACCAGTATCGTCCCAGAAAGTGGCGTACTTTACGGTTACGGTGCCGTTGGCTTTCAGTTGCCAGGTGAGTTTGTCGAGTTTTTCGATGTCGACGGTGCGGCCATCGACCGAGGCCTGGACTTGTTGGACGCGGCTGCTGAAATCGCGAATTTCGTAGAGAGCGTTCCAAGCGGCCATTTGGAGTTTTAGCTCGTCGTGGACGTTGGGGATTTCCATGGTGACGTGGAACAGGTGTTGTTCGGGGTTGGCGAGGGAGATTTCGTAATGGATGGCGGCTTGCGTGGAGGAGGAGAGGAACAGGAGCAGAAAGACCGCAACAAGCGGCGAGTGGCGAATGACGAGCGGCAAGCGAAGAGAACCAGGACCAACCGAACCAACCGTGCATCGTCGAGTGCAGAGAGGAAAGTTGCCAGCGGCACCCGTAGCGGACGGCCTCTGCTCCGTCGGACGGGCTAGCCGAAGGCCTTCCCTACAAAAGAGGTTGTTCACGCACATAGAGATGGCTTCACTCGGCGCGGGCCTCGGTGCGCGTTGCCAGGCGCTTTACGAGCTTTTCGCATAATCCATCGAAACTACCATTGGACATGATGAGGAGCAAATCGTTGGCCCGGGCTTCGGCGGCGAGATAGTCGGCGATGGCTTCGGCGCTTGGAAAGACTTGGGCGTCTTTGCCTTGCTGGCGAACGGAAGCAGCGATGGTTTCGGGGTCGAGGCGCTGGTCGTCCGAGAGTTGGCCGGCGCGGTGGACGCTGCCTAAGATTACGCGATCGCCGAGCGCGAGCGATTGCGGGAGAGCATCTTGAAACACGCGGCGGCGCATGGAGTTGGAGCGCGGTTCGAGAATGGCCCAGAGGCGGCGGTTCGGCCAGCGGAGACGGGCGGCTTCGATGGTGGCGCGAATCGCGGTGGGGTGGTGGGCGAAATCGTCTACGACGAGAATGTTGTCGAATTCTCCTTTTACATCCATTCGACGTTTGACACTTTGAAAGGTTGCCAGCGCGGAGTGCAGTGAGTCGGAGCGAACACCTCTTCCTTGCGCGACGATGAGGGCGGCGAGGGCGTTGAGTACGTTGTGGCGGCCCGAGGCGGAGAGGGAGAATTCGCCGTAGAGAACGCCTTTGTAGTGCACGCGGAAATGCATTTGATCGTCGACGATCGAGACGTCGCTGGCGATCCAGTCGTTTCCGGGATCGCAGCCGTAGGTGATTACCGGGCAGAAGGCTTTTTCCGTGACTTCGCGAAGAGCTTCGCCGCCGCCGACGTCTCCCCAGACGATTACGCGTCCACGACGCGGCACGAGATTCACGAGCCGTTTGAAGGCGAGCTGATAGACATCGAAATCGGCGTAGATATCGGCGTGATCAAATTCGACGCTGGTGATGATGAGATCGTCGGGTTGATAGTGGAGGAATTTTGCGGCTTTGTCCCAGTAGGCGGAATCGTATTCGTCGCCTTCGAGGATGAATTCGCAGCCGCCGGCCAGGCCGTAGCTTTTGCCAAAGTTTTCTGCAATGCCTCCAACCAGAAAATCGGGGCGCTTGCCGGCTACATGGAAGATCCAGGCGAGCATCGCGGTGGTGGTGGTTTTGCCGTGGGTGCCGCTGACAACGATGGAATGTTTGCCCGGGAGAAATTCTTCTTCGATGAGTTCGGGGAGCGAGCGATGAGGGAGTTTGCGGTCCAGCATTTCTTCGACTTCGACATTACCGCGGGAGATGGCGTTGCCTACGACGATCAGATCGGGAGCGGGAGTAAGATTCTTTGGGTCGAACGACGTGGCGTATGGGATTTTGAGCGATTCGAGGAACGTGGAGGCCGGAGGATAGACGCCCGCGTCGGAGCCGGTGACTTTGTGGCCGCGTTCGCGGAGCATGCCT
Organism: Candidatus Acidiferrales bacterium; assembly: GCA_963783955.1. GTDB lineage: Bacteria > Acidobacteriota > Terriglobia > Acidiferrales > UBA7541 > Acidiferrum. The sequence continues at coordinate 480,367 of CAWAPN010000001.1, forward strand.
GCGAGAGGGGCCATGGCAGAGCCGCCGATGCCGATCAGGTGGATGTGTTTCATTTTGATGGACAAAGTTCCCTTCTCGATTGTTTCCCGTCGCTGCTGAACCGAGGAACCGCGCCCAGAGTGGCTGTGCCACAGGGCCGATCGGAAGACCGCCTGCGTGAAACCGCGCTCGGCTCGGAGGAGAAGGATTTGAAGATGGTGTTCATTTTATTCGATCACGGCGGGCTCTAGGATTTCCAAGCGGCCGTCGGCGGAGGAGATCAGGCGCGCTTGGACGCCGAGCGGAAGAGTCAGCATGGGTCGTTTGGTGTGGCCGATGGAGGCCCCGAAGACGATGGGGACGCCGAGGGGACTGAGGATTCGTTCGCAGACCTCTTGAATGGAGGGGCTTCCTTTTACAGGCGCGGTTGCGTCGGGAAATTCACCTAGGATTACACCTTGAATGGATTGCAACTTGCCGGATTGTTTCAGGTGCATGAGGGCGCGATCGACCTGGTAGGGGCGCATGGCGCGATCTTCAAGGACCAAGAGGGAACCGGAGGTGTCGAGTTCCCAAGGCGTGCCGATGGTGGTTTGAAGAAGGGAGAGGCAACCGCCGAGAAGCCGGCCTTCCGCGACTCCTTTGACGAGGGATTTGCCGAAGAGAGGAAGTTCCCAGCCCGAGATTGCGTTACCAACGGCCTGAAGCAAGGAATCCTCGTCGTAGCCGTGGGAATCGTCGGCGCCGCGATTGAGGCCTGCGGTGACCATCGGACCGTGGAAGGTGACCCAGCCGCACACCTGCCACAGATAGGATTGCAGCGAAGTGAGATCGCTGAAGCCGATGACGCATTTGGGTTCGAGCAATTGCGCGGCGAGATTGTGGTCCAGGAGATAGGTTGAGCCGTAGCCACCACGAAGGGCGAAGAGCGCGGCGATCTCCGGATGGCGCGCGGCTTTGATGAAGGCGTCCAGGCGCGAGGGCGTCGAGCCCGCGAAGTAGCCTTCACCGCCGGGGAATTGTACGGGAGTGAATTCGTAGCCGAGGCGGCGGAGTTCGGCGAGGCCGGCGGTGACTTCGAGTTGTTCGGCCGGGGATGCCGGTGCGAATACGGCAACCTTTGAGCCTTTGCGGAGGGCTTTGGGCTTGCGGGGAGCGGTGATGGGGTTGCTGCGTTGGATGTTGAGACCTCAGGGGCGGAAGCCCCAAGACATTTGTTCTACGGCACGAGTTGATTCACGAACATTTCCTAGAGCTGCGATAAACCCAACAATACGATTCCGCTACTTTTCGGGACGACCCTCTAAAGCTCGGGGTGAACTGAAGTCGTGCCCCTACGGCCCGTCTCCCTTCCGTTGTCAAGGCAAACCGAGGACGGCCGCTACACGAGTCCAGCGAGCAGCCGCAGTGCTCGCGAACGGCGCTGGTCCCGGGCTACAGGAATTCTAGCGGAGCTAGAGTTTGAACTGCGTTAGTTTTGCGAAGTGGCGTGCTCTGGCGTGTATCTCGGATTTTTTCAAGGTGAGGAGGCGGTCGAGGCCGAAGCGCTCTACGGTGAAGCTGCCCATGACGGATCCGTAGACCATGGCGCGGCGAAGGGCCGTGTCACTGGTACTGCCTACGCTCGCGAGATAGCCCATGAAGCCTCCGGCGAAGCTGTCGCCTGCACCGGTTGGGTCGTGGGGTTCTTCGAGAGGGAACGCCGGGACGCAGAAGACGCCGTGCTTGTCGACGAGCATTGCGCCGTATTCGCCGCGCTTCACGACGAGCGTGGAGGGGCCCATCTTGAAAATGTGGCGCGCCGCGCGAAGGAGATTGTGTTCACTCGAAAGCTGGCGGGTTTCAGAATCGTTGATCATCAAGATGTCGACGTGTTTGAGGGTTTCGCGCAATTCCGCGTTGCTGCGTTCGATCCAGTAATTCATGGTGTCCATGGCGGCGAGCTTGGGTGTGCCGTTGACCTGGTGGAGCACGTCGCTCTGCAGGTCCGGGGCGATGTTGGCCAGGAAAACGTATTTGGCATTGCGATATTTTTCCGGGAGGCGAGGTTTGAATTCGGCAAAGACGTTCAGCTCGGTGGTGAGGGTGACACGCTCGTTGAGATTTTCGGAATAGCGACCGGCCCAGAAGAAGCATTTGCCGGGGGCGCGTTCGAGGCCTTCGACGTCGATGGAGCGCTTGCGGAGGAGGGCTTCGTCCTTGGGATCGAAGTCGTCACCGACGATGGCGACGAGGTTCACGTGAGTGAAGAAAGCGGCGCAGACGGAGAAATAGGTGGCGGCTCCGCCCAAAGTGCGTTGCACCTTTCCGTAAGGGCTTTCGAGGGCGTCATAGGCGACGGAACCGACGACGAGCAAGGGCATGAAGATCTCTCCTGCCGGTCTGAAGACCGGCGCTAGATAAGGCGTTTTCCAGTTTCAGGGGCATTGAAACGTAAGGCAAGGACGAGATTGCTTGCGTTGCTCGGAACGACAAGTTCGAGACTTGGCCTCGAGAGGAAACCCTTCCGGCCGGAAAACCTGAGCTACATGTTCGGGATGCCCGTTCCCGGAAGGGCCATTACTTGACGTATTTCCCGAGGATGGCGGCAAGGTTTTTTTTGGTTTTGGCTGGGATCATTTTGCGGTCGGTCAGGATGGCGTGGGCCAAAGCGTTGGCGCATTTGCAGGCGCGGTCGGTGGGCATGGATTTGATGGCTTGGCGCAGGACGTTTTGGGCATTGGTGGCGTTTTGGTTTAGCGTGGCGATGATGGTGGCCACGGTGACGGAATCGTGATCGGGATGCCAGCAGTCGTAGTCGGTGATCATGGCGATGGTGGCATAACAGATCTCGGCTTCGCGGGCGAGTTTGGCTTCCGTAGCATTGGTCATGCCGATGACGGAAAATTTCATGGCGCGATGGAAGTGGGCTTCGGCGAGAGTTGAGAATTGCGGGCCTTCCATGTTGATGTACGTTCCCTTTTGATGGACGGGGACGGATTGATCGCGGCTGGCTGCGGCGAGCACGGCGGCAAGCTGTGGGCAGACCGGCTTGTCGAAGGTGACGTGGGCAACGATGCCGTCGCCGAAGAAGGTGGACTTGCGGCCTTTGCTGCTGTCGAAGAATTGGTCGGGGATTAAGAATTGGCCGGGTGAGAGATCCTCCTGAAGAGAGCCGACGGCGCTAACGGAAATGATGCGCTGCACCCCGAGGAGCTTCATGGCGTAGATGTTGGCACGGAAGTTGATCTCGCTCGGAAGAATGCGATGGCCGCGGCCGTGGCGAGCGAGGAAGGCAACGCGCTTGCCTTCGAGATCGCCGACGATGAAGGCGTCGGAGGGGGTGCCGAAGGGAGTCTTGAGGCGGAGTTCGCGAGTGTTGGCGAGGCCGGGCATGGAGTAGAGGCCGCTGCCACCGATTACGCCGATGTCGGCGTGGGATTTTGTTTTGGGACTTTTGGGTTTGCGCATGTGCTCTGATCTCCGGCAAATATTGTAGCAGCGGTAGGGAGAGCGAAAGCAAAAGGGGGGAGAAGCGCCAGTGGAATGATCTTGGGAGGCACCTACGGCGCTCGTGATTTTTCGCCGCATGTGCAGCCCCTAGAGGGCGGCCGCCACGAGCTAAGCGTTCAGGTTTACTGGTTCGCCTTCGATTTTGCCGTCTTTCTCGTGCAGCGTAGCGGCTGGGAGGTCGGGGTCGTGACCGAAGACTACAATCCAGTGTTCGCTCAGGATGCGGGACAACCAGAGGCGCTTTGTTTCAAGGGTTTGCAGCGGGTAGAGGTCGTAGGCCATGATCCAGGGGAGCGGGATGTGGTGGCGCGTGGGAAGCAGGTCTGCGACGAAGGCCACGGTTTTGCCGCCGCCGGTAAGGAGAACCGCTTGTATGTCGGCGTTGTGGCCGGGGATGCGCGCGACAGAAATGCCGGGGAGGATTTCTCTGTCGCCGTCGATGAGATCCCAGCGGCCGTCTTTGGAGATGGGCGCAAAGTTGTCCGGGAAATAGCTGGCGCGGTCGCGGTCGGTGGGATTCATGGCGTGTTCGAGTTCGCGGCGTTGCACGACGTAGTGCGCGCGCGGGAATGTGGGAACGGCACGGTCGTTGACGATGCGGGTGTTGCCGCCGCAGTGATCGAAGTGCAGATGGGTGTTGATGACCAGATCGATTTGGTTGCACTTGACGCCGTTGTGAGCCAGGGAATCCATCAAGGGATCGCCGTCCTGAACGTTGTAGATGGCGCGCTGCTTGGGGTCCCATTTAGTGCCGTTGCCGGTTTCGATGAGGATGGTCTTCTTGTGCGCACGAACGAGCAAAGAATTGGCGCGCATGCGAATGCGGTTTTTTTCGTCGGGAGGAGATTTTTTCTCCCAGAGGACCTTCGGGACGACGCCGAACATGGCGCCGCCGTCGAGGCCGAAGGTGCCGGCGTCGAGGTACAGCAGTTCGATGGAGCCGAGGTGCATGAGAATTCAGTTTAGCAAAAGGGGGAAGGAAAAAAGCTGACGCGGAGGCGCACAGGGCCCGGAGACACGCGAACGAGGGCGAGTCACAACAGCGGGCCTGAGCAAAAGGCCGCTGGGCTCGCGGACTCGCCAGCACTACAGATGCGCTTCGTTCAGAAGTTGCGAAACGGCGGAGAAGGGGTCTAGTTTGCGGGCGGCTACCGATTCGGCTGCGGCCCGTAAACGGGCTTGGCCTTGTTTGCCGGGGAGGACTCTTTCTAGGAGACGGGATTCTAGCATTTCGATCAGGCGAGATTGCCAGTGGTCGATCTGTTTTTTCTGGCGCTGGCCGGTGGAGTCGAAGTGCTGGCGGAATTTGTCGAGAGTGGCAGCGAGGTCGTCGATGCCGCCATTTTCTGTGGCTACGGTGCGGACGACCGGCCGATGCCAGCCGTCGCGAGGCGGGACGAGCGAGAGCATGGCGTGGAGTTGTTGTTCGAGGCGGTCGGCGCCTTCGCGGTCGGCTTTGTTGAGGACGAAGATGTCCGCGATTTCCATCAGGCCGGCTTTCATGTTTTGGATGTCGTCGCCGAGGCCGGGGACGAGAAGCACGAGAACGCAATCGGCTAGGCGGACGATATCGATTTCGTCCTGACCTACGCCTACCGTTTCGATGAGGATTTGGCGTTTGCCAGCGGCGTCGAGGAGCAGAGCGACTTCGGCGGTGGAGCGAGCCAGGCCGCCGAGGAAGCCGCGGGTGGCCATGGAGCGGATGAAGATGCCGTTGTCGGCGGCATGGCCTTGCATGCGGATGCGGTCGCCGAGGATGGCTCCGCCGGAGTAGGGGCTGGTGGGATCGACGGCGATGATGCCGACCGGTTCGTTGCGTTTGCGATGCACTGCGACGAGGCGATCGACGAGCGTGCTTTTGCCGGTACCAGGAGCGCCGGTGACGCCGGTGAGGTAGGCGTGCCCGGTGTGTGGGAAAAGTTGTTTGAGGAGTTGTTCGGATTCGGGGGAATGATTTTCGATGGCGGTGATGGCGCGGGACATGGCGCGGGTGTCGCCGGAGAGGATTTTTCGTGTGGCGTCGAGGGTCATGGGCGGTGCAAGCCGAGCGAAGAAGTGCAAGAGTAGCAACGAAGAGCGACGCGCGATGGTTTGCATGGGTGTGCCATTTGCGGAGACGCGTTTTCCTTGCTGGTTAAGGATACAAGAAAAAGCGGGTTTTTCGCTTCGCGGAAGGCTCGGCGAAGGGAGTTTTTCGTCATTCGCTGGCGGTTCGGAAAGAGGAAATCGAACGCAGGGGGAGAGGAAAAGCCGCAGGATTATTTTTTGGAGAGGAGTTGGCGGGCTATAACCAGGCGCTGGATTTCGCTGGTGCCTTCGCCGATGGTGCAGAGCTTGACGTCGCGGTAGAACTTTTCGGCTGGGTAGTCTTTGATGAAGCCGTAACCGCCGTGTACCTGGACGCAATCGTTGGCTACGCGGACGGCCACTTCGCTGGCGAACAGTTTGGCCATGCTGGATTCGCGGGTGAAGCGCACGTCTTTTTGGTCAGCGAGCCAGGCGGCTTGATAGACGAGGAGGCGAGCGGCTTCGACTTGCGTGGCCATGTCCGCGAGTTTGAACTGTATAGCCTGGAATTCGGAGATGGTTTTGCCGAATTGCTTGCGTTGCTTCGCGTACTTGGTAGCGGCTTCGAGCGCGCCTTGGGCCATGCCGAGCGCGAGAGCGGCGATGGAGATGCGGCCGCCGTCGAGGATTTTCAGGCTGCCGATGAAGCCTTCGCCTTCGCGGCCGAGAATCTGGGATGCGGGAATGCGGCAATCGCTGAAGATGACCTCGGAAGTGTCGCTGGCGCGCATGCCGAGCTTGTTTTCTTTTTTACCGGGGCGGAAGCCGGGCGTGCCCTTTTCGAGGATGAAGGCGCTGATGCCGTGGGAGTCTTTGGATTTGTCGGTGACTGCCATGGCTACGCAGATGTCCGCGTAGGTACCGTTGGTGGTGAACGTTTTTGAGCCGTTGAGGAGCCAATGGTCGCCTCGGCGAACGGCGGTGCTGCGCGTGCCGCCAGCGTCGGAGCCGGCTTCGGGTTCGGTGAGAGACCAGGCACCGAGTTTTTTTCCTTGGGCGAGAGGGACGAGATATTTTCTCTTTTGCTCTTCGGTGCCGAATTTGTGGATGTGATTGCTGCACAGCGAATTGTGTGCCGCGACGAAGAGGCCGATGGAGCCGTCGACGCGCGCAAGTTCTTCGATAACGGCGGCGTATTCGATGTAGCCGAGGCCAGCGCCTCCGTATTGTTCGGGGAAGATTACGCCCATCAGACCCATTTCGGCGAGTTTAGGTAGAAGTTCGCTTGGGAAGTGGGAGACCTCGTCCCATTCCATGACGTGTGGGGCGATTTCGCCTTCGGCGAATTCACGAACGGATTTGCGCAGATGTTTTTGTTCGTCGGTGAAATTGAAATCCACGGGAGCCTCGGTGGTGTGGTTTATGGACAGCAAAAGTTTAGCTTATGGAAGAGATTTGCGCATCGGTGGTTTGGGAAGGAGTTGCCAGGGTGGGCCGGGGTTGCATTTGTGTGACACCTATGGCGCTGGTCGTTTTTCGCCCAGGACCGAGGCCTTGCGGGCGGGACTAAATTGTGAGGCGCCTCCGGCGCTCTTGCGTTTTCGCGGTTGCGGGATGCTCCAGAAGATTTTGTTGATCGCTAGGATTAACTTTACGGGTCTGAAAACCTGGCACTACAGTTGTTGGGAGCAACGCGGGGTGTACGGACAAGCTCCGGGGTTACCAGCCTACCGGGTAGTTGTTCTTTTTGTTTTGCTCGTCGAGCCAAACTTTCAATGGGGCGAAGTAGTCGGCTAGAGCGGTCGCGTCCATTTCTTTTTGGCCGGTTAGGAGTTCCAGGGCTTCGGGCCAGGGTTTGGATTGTCCCAGGCTTAGCATCTGGTTTAGTTTTTCGCCGGCGGCCTGGTTGCCGTAGATGGAGCAGCGGTGAAGAGGGCCTTCGACTCCAGCGGTTTTGCAAAGCGCGCGTTGGAATTGAAATTGGTAGATGCGGGCGAGGAAATAGCGAGCGTAGGGGACGTTTGCCGGGACGTGATATTTTGCGCCGGGATCGAAGTCGGCTTCGCTACGAGAGACCGGCGGCGCAACGCCTTGGTATTTCAGGCGAAGTTCCCACCACGCTTTTTCATACTCGCCGGGTTTCACCCGACCGGAGAAGACCTCCCAGCGCCATTTGTCGACTAAGAGACCGAACGGAAGGAAGGCGACTTTCTCGAGGGCTTGCTCGAGCAGGTAATCGATATCGCCCGAAGCTGGCGGAACGGTTTCGATGAGGCCGATCTTTTTCAGGTATTCGGGAGTGACCGAGAGGGCGATGGTGTCGCCGACGGCTTCGTGGAAGCCGTCGTTGGCGCTGTTCTGAAAAAGCGGAGGCTGATTGCTGTAGGCGCGCTGATAAAAATTGTGGCCGAGCTCGTGATGAATGGTGAGGAAATCTTCCGCGGTCGGGTGGATGCACACTTTTACGCGGAGGTCGTCCTTGTTGTCGATATCCCAGGCGTTGGCGTGGCAGACAACCTCGCGATCGGCCGGCTTCGTAAAAAGAGAGCGCTCCCAGAAGGTTGGCGGTAGCGGCGCGAAGCCGAGGGATATGAAAAAATTTTCGCCGTATTTGACCATGCCACGGGCGGAGATTTGGCGGTCGACTAAGATTTTGGTCAGGTCGAAACTCTCCGCCGGCTTCGGGGACTCCATCAGATCGTAGACGTTGTTCCACTCCTGCGCCCAGATATTGCCGAACAGATGCGCCGGGATCGCGCCGTTGGGAGGGACAACATCCTTGCCGTATTTTTTTGCTAGCTGGCCACGCACGTAGGCGTGAAGAGAAAGATAGAGCGGGCGCAGTTGCTCCCATAGGCGGTCCATTTCGGCGGCGAATTGATCGGGAGGCATGTCGTAGTTGGAGCGCCAGAGCGCGCCCACGTCGGAGTAGCCGAGCTGGCGCGCGCCTTCGTCGCCGAGCTCGACCATGCGGGCATAACGCTGGCGCATGGGTGCACCGACGGCGTGCCAGCCGATCCAAGCACGCTTGAGCTCTTCGGGATCGCGGCTGGCGGCCATGAGTTTTCCTACGGCGGTGACATCCAGGCAGGGCTTGCCGGCGCCGTTGGGACACCACTTCCCTGTTCCATAGTCACCGTCGAGCGAGGCAAGGATTTCTGCGAGTTCCTTTTGCGCTTTCGGATCGTCGGGAGCGGGAAAGCCGGCGGAAAGCTCAAGCAGCAGGCGTTTGCGGGCGAGTTCGGGGGCGAGCGCGACTTTGTCGAAGCCATGGGCTTCCTTGGCGTACCGCGTGGCGGCGGTGTTGGCTTCCTCAGCGGCGTCGGCAGCGATTTGTTCGGTATCGACGGTGATGAAGTTTTCCTGGACCCAGGCGGCGCGGGAGGCTTTGATGGATAAGTCGAAGAGGCGTTGCTCAGCAGATTCGATGAATTTTTGGGCTTCGGCGGGAGTGCGAGATTGGGCCTGGGCAGTGGCGGTGAGGAGCGCCGAGAGGAAGGCTGGCGCGAGGGATTTGGGGAAGGTTTGCATTGGTCTCCTTTTGCGTGGTGCAGGCGTGGAATCGAAGGGGGATCCCTCGCTGCGCTCGGAAGGACGGGGGATTTTATATCGGTTGGGAGATGAGGTTGTAATAAAAAAGCAGGTTTCTCAGGCGGAAGGCGACAAGGTTCGAGCAAACACGAGCGGGAAGGCCGCAGGGTTCGCAAAAGGCCCTCGGCCTGCACGACAGGATGCCCCGATCAGACCCCAAGGGTTTGCCGATTCTGGGCTACGGATTGGATTTCGGTTAACGCACGGTTTATGCCTTGGCGGTCCACGTTCCAGTGGGTGACCAGGCGGACGGAGTAGAGGGCTGTGTCTTGCGCCCAGACGCCACTCGGGTAGAGGGCGTCGCAGAATTCGACCGCGTTCCTGCCGGTGGCTTTGCAATCGAAGATCACAATATTGGTGGCGACGGCGGCTGGATCGATCTTCAGACCGGGAATTTTGGCGAGGCCTTCGGCCAGCAGTTTAGCGTTTTCGTGGTCTTCATGGAGGCGGGCGGGAGATTTTTCTATAGCGAGTAATCCGGCGGCGGCAATGACGCCAACCTGGCGCATGCCGCCGCCGAACATTTTGCGGTAAATGCGGGCTTGTTCGACGAATTCGCGCGAGCCGACGATCACGGAACCGACAGGAGCACCAAGACCTTTGGAGAGGCAGAACATGACGGAATCGCATTTCTCGGTCATGTGCGCGACGGGTTCGTCGAGAGCGACGGAGGCATTGAACACGCGCGCGCCATCGAGATGGACTTTGAGGCCTCGGTCGTGGGCGTAATCGCAAATTTCCTGGACGCGTTCGGTGGGATAGACGGTGCCGCCGGCCATGTTGGCGGTATTTTCGAGACAAACGAGAGCGGTCTTAGAGTCGTAATAAATTTTGGGGCGAATGGCGGATTGGATTTGTTCCCAGGCGAGAATGCCGCTTTCACCGCGGACGGTGCGGGGCATGCAGCCGGCGATGGCGGACATGGAGGCGAGCTCGTAGAGATTGACGTGGCTGCGCTCTTCGCAGATGACTTCGTTGCCGAGATTGGTCCAGATTTTGATGCAGATAAGATTGCCCATGCAGCCGGAGGGGACGAACAGTGCGGCTTCTTTGCCGAAGATCTCGGCGGCGCGTTTTTGGAGTTGGTTGACGGTGGGATCCTCGCCGTAGACGTCGTCGCCGACCGCGGCGGCGGCCATGGCCCGGCGCATTTCGTCGCTGGGTCGGGTGACGGTGTCGCTGCGGAGGTCCACGGTGGCGGCGCCCGGTTCGACGTGGTCGGGGTCGGCGAGTTGGTTGCCTTTGGCTACGGTGTAGGTCATGTGGTTCTCCGAAAGGATGATTGTAAAGCAGGAGTCGAGGGAGTACACGCACTCCGGGGCCTCCGGGAGTGGTGGACCGGCACAAAAAGGTCGGCACTACACCTAAGGGTGTCAAACGCGATGTCGCAGAGGGCTTCCTCGCTTCGCGGACTCCGCACGGAAGAAGGAGTCTTTTCGGGAATTTGGGTGTGAGACGAAACCAGGCACGGGCCGATCTGATGTTCGGCCAGCACACAAGCGGCGCTACGAGAGCAGATCGACCAGGATTTCGTTGGAGATGTTTAGTTTCGCGGGAGGTACACGGAGGATGTCGCCTCGATGTTCAAGCAGGCCGGCGGAGGTTAGGCGATGCAGTTTGGACTGAAGGTCGACACAGTATTGACGTTCGATTCGCGCGAGATTGATTCCGGCTAGTTGACGGAGGCCTAGGAAGATCTCTTCTTCGAGGGCGGCGGCGTTCGTGACGGATTGCAGGTTTTCGATTGGGGAGTGGCCTCCGGTGATGGCAGCGACGTAGGCTGCGGCGTCGTGGATGTTGGACCAGCGCTGAAGGCCGGAGAAGGAGTGCGCGCCCGCGCCGAAGCCTAAGTAGGGTTCGCGGCACCAGTATTTCAAGTTGTGCTTCGAGGCTAAGCCGGGCTTGGCCCAGTTGGAGATTTCGTATTGTTCGTAGCCGGCGGATTTTAGTTCCCGCTGGGCGAGTTCGTAGAAGTCGGCCATGGCTTCGTCAGTCGGAAGTTGCCGGGCACTGTAACGCGAGCCGTTTTGCAGGACTTCGAGACCGAGGCGGGAGCCTTCGTCGATTTCCATCATGTAGATGGAGACGTGCTCGGGAGAGAGGGCAATGGTTTCAGACAGGGAGTAATGCCAGGAATCGTGGGTTTGTTTGGGGAGCCCGGCGATGAGATCGAAGCTGATGTTGTGGATGCCGGCGTTCTGGAGCGTGGGGACGGCGTTGTAAACGTCGGCGGCGCGGTGGAGACGGCCAGCGGCTTTGAGTTCGGCGTCGACGAACGATTGCGAGCCGAAGCTGATGCGATTGATGCCGGCGGCGGACCAGCGGCGGGATTTTTCGGGGGTGATGGTTTCGGGATCGGCTTCGAGGGTGACTTCTTGCCAGTTGCAACGGAAACTCGTTTTGAGGGACTCCAGAAGAGCGGCTAGGAGATCGGGATCGAGAAGGCTGGGAGTGCCGCCGCCGATGTATAGGGTATCGACGTGTGTGAAATGGATCGGCCAGGCAATGTCGGCGGCGTGCAAGAGAGTGCAGAGGTTGGTGATCTCGTTTTGCATGGCATGGATGTAGGGGGCGTAGCGCGTTAGGGAGACGACCCCGGTGTGAAAGTTGCAGTAGGTGCATTTCGTTTGACAGAAGGGCACCTGGATGTAGAGGCCGAGAGTTGCCATGAAAGATAAATGTAGCATAGGCCGCGCGGGTCCTGTCGGCAAGGGTGCAGCGCTTGCGCGCTCGACTGACTTTTGCACCAGGGGAGGCGGCCGATCTAACAGCGCGATCGAGGATGGTTACACGCGGTCGGGGAGGACTTTGACGTAGATTTTTCGATCGCGGGGGCCGTCGAATTCGGCTAGGAAGATGCCTTGCCAGCGGCCCAGGGCTAGCTTGGTTTCTTGTACGAAGACGAATTGGGTTACGCCGGCCAAGATGGTTTTGACGTGGGAGTCGGAGTTGCCTTCGGCGTGGCGGTAAGGGCCAGCTGCGGGGACCAGGCGATCCAGGGCGCCTGCGGCGTCGCAAGCTACATCGGGGTCGGCGTGCTCGTTGATAAGGACGCCGGCGGTCGTGTGCGGAACGTAGAGAAGGCAGGTGCCGGTGCGTATGCCTAGAGCGGTGACGATGCGTTGCACGTCGTTCGTGATGTCGAGGAGTTGCGTACGGCGAGAGGTCTTGACTTGGATGGATTGCATGGGTACTCCGTGTTTGTTAGGGGATGGCGACGATCAGGTGGCGGCCTGGCTTTTTGGGGGAGGCATGTTTTTGGAGTACTTGGAGGCCTCCGGTGCCCCAGCGGGCCAGCAAGGGAAGGAAGCAGAGAGAGCGGGATTGCAGATCTTTTTTGGGAAAGAGAAGGTTTTCGAGGAAGGATTCGTGTTTGGCGATGAGGTTTTCGTGGTGGTCTAGGGCGGCGCCGGTTTTGTGGCGGAGTTTCAGAAGCTGGTGGCGGATGCGTTTTTCGGCGCGCGAAATACTGTCCTCAATGGTGGGGTCGACTTTGCCGACCGATTTGTGAAGTTTTTGGATGCTTTTTTCCATCTGGCGGAAAGTGGCGTCAAATTCCCGGGCTAGTTTTTGAGGAACGGCGGAATTGTACATGCGATTGCGGAGGGTTTCTGAGCCGGCCCAGACGTCTTCGACCTTGAGGTGATATTTCTCGAGGATACGTTCGGCTTTGGGATCGACGAGCGTGAAATCAGCGCGCGGAAAAAGAACCGGCATACGCCCGAGAAGTTTTTTGTAAAGGACTTCGGACTGAGCGAAATAGGCGATCTCCGCGGGCCCCCCGAAATAGGCGACCGTGGGAAGAAGAAAGTCCTGCATGACCGGGCGAAGCAGGGCATTCGGACTGAATTTTTCCGGGGAAGCATCGATGCGCCGGAGCCAGCTTTCGCGGGACATAGTGAGAGAACCGCTGGAAAATCCGGAGTTGCCTGCGCTGATGACTTGACGCTTCCCTTCCTCAAGAGAAAACAGGAGCGTGCTGTGAGAGGTCACTTTGACCTGGACTTCGTAGCCGGCGTCGTCGAGTTCTTTGCCGCGTTTGAGGAGAACGTCGTTCAGTTCGTCGCGCTCGGCCAGGGCATCGCGAAGGAGAGGAGCGGCTACACGATGGAGGCGTTCGTCGAGTGGATCGAGGAGAATGAGGCCGTGGTCGGAGAAAATGCGCGCGAAAAGATTGGCAAACGCGCTGCCGTAAGTGGCTTCCGGTAGATAGGTTTCGTGGAGAAGATCGCCGAAGGTTGGTCCGAGCAGCGGCTGAGCACGGACGACGAGATCGTGGATTTCCTTGCCGAGGCGAATGCGACCTACGGGTACGTCCGCCTCGGCGTGTTTGGGAAGAGAGAATTCCAGGAGTTCGCCTTCGTGGAACCAGGAGACATGGCGGACTTCGTCGACGTCGTGATCTTCGGTGGCCATCCAGAAGACAGGGACGGCCGGAATTCCTTTTTCGGAGAGTTCGTGAGCGGCTTGAATGGCGCTGAGGGCTTTGTAGAAGGAGTAGGAGGGGCCGCCGAAGAGGCCGGCTTGCTGTCCGCTAACCACGGCGACAGCGCCTTCGGCAAGACGATCGAGATTTTTTTGCGTTTCGGGGCCGGAGTTGTAGAGGAGATTTTGCGCGCGGAGAATGCCGGAGACCTGAGCGCGGCGGTCCGCGGGGAATTGCAATTTCTTGGCGACGTGGGCGGCGGACTTTAGCGTTGGAATGTGGGAGTAGAAAGATTCAACTTTCGGGAAATTCTCGGCGTAGTCGCGGGGGAGCTTCGGCAGGTGAGGAAGATCGTGAGGTAGGAGGGCGCGACAGTCCATGGGCGCTTAGATGACTGGCCCGGGAAAAGGTGACGGGCTGCCGGTACACGTTAGCCGGACATGCGCGCGCGGAACTCCAAGAAAAAAGCACGGATCGGAAGACCCGCCAGGACAAACAAAATTGGGTTTGACGCTCATCTTCAAACTCGGGCAGCGGCGGGGTGCAGTTGGGCGATGATTTCGGCGATGGCTCGTTTTTGCGTTTCGTTGGGCGGCAGGAGCGGAAGGCGAGGCAGCCCGCCCTGGTAGCCGCGGAGATCCATCGCGTATTTGATACCGGGTATGCCATTTTCCGTGACGATGCGTTTTGAGGCTCGTACGAGGAAATGGTGGAGCTGCTGGGCTTTTTCGTATTGGCCGGTGCGGAACAGATCGTAGAGCTCGGCGCATTTTTCGGGGAGGGCGGAGGCGAGGGCGATAACCGCTCCGCGAGCGCCGACAACGAGCGACGGATAGATGACCGCGGCGCCGCCGGTAAGAACATGGAAGGAGGGCGGCGCACTGGCGACAAGTTCACCGGCGCGCTGGACGTGACCGGTGCTGTCCTTGATGCCGACGATGTTGGGATGTTCGGCAAGAGTCAGGATTTCCGGAGTCTCGAGAGTCACGCCAGTGAATTGCGGCACGGAATAGAGCAGGATCGGAATGGGAGACGCGTCGGCTACCGCGCGATAGTGACGGAAATAGTTTTCCGCGCGATAGACAGGCTTGTAGTAGTAGGGAGTCTTGACGAGCGCGACACTATAGCCGAGCGCGGCGGCTCGTTTGGTCTGCGCGATGGTTTCCGCGGTGGATTCGACACCCGTGCCTGCGATCAGAATTTTGTTTGGAGCGGCGGCTTCTTTGGCAGCGACGAGGATGGCATCCGCTTCCTCTCGAGTGAGCATAACGGATTCGCCGGTTGAGCCGAGAAGGACCAAGCCGCTTACGGCGGTTTCGTTGTAGAGGCAGATGTTTTGCTTTAGCGCCGAGAGGGAGACGGATTCGTCGCAGGCGAAGGGCGTGACGAGCGCGGGAAAGATGCCACGGAGCTCCATGGTCAGGCTTCCATCCGTGATTGGGAATCCCCTTGGGGCATTGGAAAAGCAGGGTCCTCGCTTTGCTCGGGACGGTCGAACGACCCGCCACTACGAAGAGCAAGAGAAGAACAGGGCAAGAACATATGGAAGGCGGCCATGGCGAGTTAGTCATCCCCCGAGGTCGAGCCGGCGGTCGCTACGCCGGAGCCATGCAGATCTTGCAGGCAGTTTACTTCGCGCTTGACTTCGTGGAGGGAGTGGATTCCGCGGACGGCGGCTTCGGCGGCCGAGAGCGTGGTGATGCAGGTGATGTTGTAGCGGATGGCGGCACGGCGGATAGACTTTTCGTCGTAGAAGGATTCGCGGCCCAGTGGGGTGTTGATGACCAGATCGATTTTGCCGGTTTTGATGAGGTCGACGATGTTAGGACGACCTTCATTGACCTTGAAGACTTCTTCACAAGGCACTCCGAAGGCGCGCAGAGCGGCGCCGGTGCCGCGGGTGGCGACGAGTTTGAAGCCGAGAGAGACCAGTTCTTTGCCAAGCAGACCGATGTTGCGCTTGTCACGGTCGTTCACACTAATGAAGACGGTGCCGCCGCGAGGAAGTTTCTGGCCGGCGGCGAGCTGGGCTTTGGCAAAGGCCTGGCCGTAGTCGCGGGAGATGCCCATGACTTCGCCCGTGGAACGCATTTCCGGGCCGAGGATGGTGTCCACGCCGCGGAATTTGTTGAAGGGGAAGACCGGTGATTTCACGGAGAAATAATCGCGGACGGCGACTTCGGTGACGCCGTTGTGATGGACGACGGGAAGTTTCATGTCCGAGAGGCGTCGGCCAACCATGAGGCGCGCGGCAACTTTCGCGAGGGGCACGCCGGTGGCTTTGCTGACGTAGGGCACGGTGCGGGAGGCGCGCGGGTTAACTTCGAGAACGTAGACGGTGTCGCGCTGGATAGCGTACTGCACGTTCATGAGGCCGACGACTTTGAGAGCCAGAGCGAGACGCTTGGTGTAGTCGCGAATGGTTTCGAGCACTTTCGGCGAAAGGCTGACAGGGGGAAGAACACAGGAAGAGTCGCCGGAGTGCACGCCGGCTTCTTCGATGTGTTCCATGATGCCGCCGATGACCACATCGGTGCCGTCGGCGAGGGCGTCGACGTCCACTTCGGTGGCTTCTTCCAGAAACTGATCGATCAGGACGGGGCGCGCTGGGCCCATCATGGCGGCTTGCGCGACGTATTCTTGGACGGTGTTCACGTCGTAGGCAATGACCATGGCGCGGCCGCCGAGGACGTAGCTCGGGCGAACGAGAACGGGAAGACCGATTTCGCCGGCGACGCGTGCGGCTTCTTCGGGGACGAGCGCGGTGCCATTGCGCGGCTGAGGAATTTTCAATTCTTCGAGAAGGCGGCCGAAACGGCGGCGGTCTTCGGCCAGATCGATGGATTCGGGGGCGGTGCCGACGATGGGCACGCCGTTGCGCTTGAGTTCGAGCGCGAGATTCAGAGGCGTTTGGCCTCCAAACTGGACGATGACGCCGCTTGGCTTTTCTTTTTCGACGATGGCGAGAACGTCTTCGAGAGTGAGCGGTTCGAAATAAAGTCGGTCCGAGGTGTCGTAGTCGGTGGAGACTGTCTCGGGATTGCAATTGACCATGATGGTTTCGAAGCCGTCGGCGCGAAGAGCGAAGCTGGCATGGCAGCAGCAATAATCGAATTCGATTCCCTGCCCTATGCGATTGGGACCGCTCCCGAGAATCATGATTTTTTGTTTTTGGCTGACGTTGGCTTCGTCTTCGTCCTCGTAGCTCGAATACATGTACGGGGTAAAGGATTCGAATTCGGCGGCGCAGGTGTCAACGCGTTTGAACACCGGAGCGACGCCGTAGCGAGCACGCTGCAAGCGAACGGCGGCGGGAGTGGTTTTCCAGAATTGGGCGAGGTGTTCGTCGCTCGTGCCGATGCGTTTTACTTCGCGAAGCAAATCTTTGGAGGCGGTCTCGACGGTGACGGCGGCGGCGCGGCGATTCACCTGGATGATTTCTTGGATCTGGTGGATAAACCACGGATCGATTTTGGTGAGTTCACAGATGTCGCGCGCCGGAAGGCCGCGGTCCACCGCGGTGAGAATCCAGTGAATACGATTGGGGCGCGGCGTGGCCAATTTTTCGCGCAGGAGCGAATCCGGCGTTTCCGCGGGCGCACGCCAGGGAGTGCTGGGCTCGAGTGAGCGAATCCCCTTTTGCAGGGCTTCCTTGAAGGTACGGCCGATGGACATGACCTCGCCGACGGATTTCATTTGTGTGCCTAGGGTGCTATCGGCGCCGGGAAATTTTTCGAACTGCCACTTGGGAATTTTGACGACGACGTAGTCGATGGTGGGCTCGAACGACGCCGGAGTTTTCTGCGTGATGTCGTTCGGGATTTCGTCGAGCGACATTCCGACGGCGAGGCGCGCGGCGATTTTGGCGATCGGGAATCCGGTGGCTTTGCTGGCGAGCGCGGAACTGCGGGAGACGCGGGGATTCATTTCGATGACCGTCATGCGGCCGTTCTCGGGGTTGACGGCGAATTGCACGTTGGAACCGCCGGTTTCGACGCCCACTTCGCGGATGATGGCAGCCGCGGCGTCACGCATGCGTTGGTATTCTTTGTCGGTGAGGGTTTGCGCGGGGGCTACCGTGATGGAGTCGCCGGTGTGTACCCCCATGGGGTCGAAGTTTTCGATGGTGCAGATGACGACGAAGTTGTCGCGGTAGTCGCGCATGACTTCGAGTTCGTATTCTTTCCAGCCCAGGACGGATTCTTCGACGAGGGCTTCGTGAACGGGGCTCATGTCCAGGGCATGGGCGATGGCTTCGCCAAATTCTTCCTTGTTGTACGCGATGGAGCCGCCGGTGCCGCCGAGCGTGAAGGACGGGCGAATGACGAGAGGAAAGCCGAGCTGATCGCAAAGGCGCATGGCGTCCTGCGCGTTGTTGACGAGAGCGGACGCCGGAACTTCCAGGCCGATTTTGCGGCAGGCGTCCTTGAACCACAGGCGATCTTCGGCGACTTTGATAGCGCGGAGAGTGGCGCCGATCATTTCGACTTTGTGTTTTTCGAGAATACCGGATTCGGCGAGTTCTACGGCGAGATTGAGAGCGGTTTGGCCGCCGACGGTCGGGAGCAGTGCATCGGGACGCTCCTTGAGGATGATTTCCTCGAGATATTCCTTGGTGAGTGGCTCGATGTAGGTACGATGGGCGAGCTCCGGGTCGGTCATGATGGTGGCGGGATTGGAATTGACAAGGACGACTTCGTAACCTTCGGCGCGGAGGGCTTTGCAGGCTTGTGCGCCGGAATAGTCGAATTCGCAGGCCTGCCCGATGATGATCGGGCCGGAGCCGATGATGAGGATTTTATGGATGTCTTGGCGTTTGGGCATCAGTCCTCAGAGTGTCTTATATGGGTCGCTCATGCAATGGAAAGCAGCTTCCTCGCTGCGCTCGGGACGACACGGCATCGCAGTCGGGCGTAAGGATTCGGACCGCCTCCCCGCTCCGGACAAACGACAAAAACGCGGTGCCGCATGCGGACTCCGCTCGGGGAACCAAGTTGTTCGAGCTAAGTGCCACAAAGGAAAGCTTTCCGCGGAATGACGGCAGGCTGGAGGGTGTTGGGCCCTGAGCAAGACATTGATTGTGGCAGGCTTTCATCCGCGGGAGCTCCCGGGGTTGGCGAACTCTTTCATCAGGTCGGTGAATTGCGCAAACAGGTAGTGGGAATCGTGCGGGCCGGGGGAGGCTTCGGGATGATATTGCACACTGAAGAGCGGGAGGTTTTTGTGGCGCATGCCTTCGTTGGTGTGGTCGTTGAGATTCAAGTGTGTGATCTCGACATCGCTCGAGGGAAGTGAATCGGGATCGACGCAGAAGCCGTGGTTTTGGGCGGTGATTTCGACCTGGTTGGTGAGGAGATTTTTCACCGGATGATTCGAGCCGTGATGGCCGAATTTCAGTTTGAATGTCTTGCCGCCGAGAGCCAGGCCGCAGAGCTGGTGACCGAGGCAGATGCCGAAGATGGGCACGCGACCGGCGAGCTTGCGAATATTTTCCTGGGCGTAGGTGACCGGTTCGGGATCGCCGGGGCCGTTCGAGAGAAAGACGCCGTCGGGCTTGAAGTTGAGGATGTCTTCCGCAGAGGTGTTCGCGGGAACCACGGTGACTTCGCATTGATGATCGACGAGCAGGCGCAGAATGTTCTGCTTGATGCCAAAATCGTAGGCGACGACGCGGAATTTGTGAGCGTCGGGCATATGGCCGGATTCGCCCATCTGTTCGGCCCAGGGCGAGGTAGCGAGATCGATGGAGTTTTTTTGCCAGTCGTAGGCTTTCTTGCAGGTAACGCGGCTGGCCAACTCCTGACCTGCCATGAGCGGAAGCTGTTTTGCTTCGAAGATCAACTGATCGGCGGGGGTTCCGTCGGTCGAGACGATGCCGCGAAGCGCTCCGAGTTTTCGGATGTGAAGAACCAGCGCGCGCGTGTCGATATCCCAAATGACCGGAATTTTGTGGCGATTCAGATAGAGCTGCGCGGTTTCGCTGGAACGCCAGTTGGAAGAGATTTGAGAAAATTCGCGAACGATCAGGGATTCGATGTACGGGCGCTGCGCTTCTTCGTCATCAAGATTCGCACCGACGTTTCCGATGTGCGGATAGGTGAGACAGACGATCTGCCCAGCGTAGCTCGGATCGCTGAAAACTTCCTGGTAACCGGTGAGGCTGGTATTGAAAACGACTTCGCCGCCGCGGCGCGTGATGGCACCGGCCGCGCGGCCGTTAAAGGTGCGCCCGTCCTCGAGCGCGAGTATGGCGGGTCTGTGCTGAACGTCCGTCAGTGGATCCTCCGTCAATCGTCATTTGTCGTTGGCCTCGGTTGTGGACAAGGAACCGAAGTGGTCGACGGGCCAGTAGGCGAACACGGCGCGGCCGTAGATGAACTGGGCCAAAACTGGACCGAAGACACGGGAATCGTTCGAACTGATGCGGTGGTCACCCATCACAAAATAGCTGCCGCGAGCAAGCGTGGTAGGACCGTAGTCACTGACGTCTGCATATTGCGGCGGAACGTAAGGCTCGGAGATTTCGCGACCGTTGATGTAAACCACGCCGCGGCGGATTTCCACGGTTTCGCCGGGCAGAGCAATGACGCGCTTAATAAAGGATTTGGAACGATCCATCGGATACCAGAAAACCACGACGTCGCCGCGGTCGATGGGCTCGAAGCGGTAGACGAATTTGTTGATGAAGATGCGCTCCTGGTCGGAGAGGAGCGGGGCCATGCTGGTGCCTTCGACTTTGACCGGCTGATAGAGGAAAACGATAATGACCAGGGCGAGACCGATCGCGATGAGGAGATCGCGAGTCCACACGCGGATTTCGTGGCGAAGCAGATGATGCGACGGAGCGCGCGAAGTGTCGGCCGGCGCGTTTGACGAGGGCTCGGAAGCCAAAGGAGATATTGCGGCGGTGGTTGTGTCGCCTTGGGGAGAGGAACTGTTGTTCTCGTCGTTGAGCATCTGGTACTGCCTTTCAGTTATAACATGCGAGCCGGATTTTAGGCCAGTCGCGAATTAAGACGCCCACGGAAACATCCGGTTTCGAGAGAATTGGATTCGAGCCTTTATCTCGCTTGAGGCGATTTGCTCGACATTTGTTTAGTCGGTTCGCAGAGGCGTTCGGATGCATAACGGTTGCTTCAAGAAAGGGGCGGCGCCTTGAGAGTGATTGTTGCATGGAAGAGGGTGATGCGGTTGACGCGGGCAGCTGGGATCAACGGCCCGCCGCTGACGGCCGCCGCTCCAAAAGCAAGAAAGCGCGAGAGCACGGGTCTGAAGGCTTGCCACGATGCGGGCGAGAAAACGCGCTGCTACAGATTTGTTAATCGGTCGAGAGAGCGAAGTTTAGGGACGCTAGGGCAGCTACGACGGCGGTTTCGGTACGGAGGATTAGGTTGCCGAGGGAGGCCTCATGGAAGGTGGCGGCGTTTGCGGCAGAGAATTCGGAGTCGCTCCAGCCACCTTCGGGGCCGATGGCCAGGATGGCTTCGGATGCGTGGGTACCGGCGAGCACGGCGCGAAGCGGCTTTGCTTCGGGAGATTCGGAGAGCAGGACGCGCAGGGCGTCCGCGTCAGGTGCGGGGAACGCTGCTTCCGGTTTCGCGAGTGGATCGAGGATCGGGACTTGCACGCGGCGCGATTGTTGAGAGCATTCGAGGAGGATTTTTTGCCAGCGGGCGGCTCGTTTGGGAGCGGCGGCGAGCAGAGCTTTTTCGCTGCGGGCGGCGGCGAGCGGGACGATGCGGGTGACGCCGAGTTCGGTGGCTTTTTCGAGGGCCCATTCGAAAGCGTCAAATTTTACGACAGAGAGAAGCAGGATTGTTTTGCGGCGTGGGGGATTGCCGGGGAGTTGTTCGACGAGTTCGAAATTGATTTCGTCGCGAGTGACAGTGTCGATGCGGCCGAGCCAGAGCGAAGTGCCGTCCGAGAGTTCGTAGAGTTGGCCCGGTTGCGCGCGGAGCACGCGGCCGAGATGGTGCGCGGCTTCGCCTTGCATGGAGGCGCGTTGGTTTTGGAAGTGGTCGACGAAGAAGCGGCGGCGCATTGGATTTATTGTTGCACGGAAGAGGTGGCTCCGGCGCGATTGAGGTTGCCGTGGCACTCCCTTGGCGGCTCGGGCCAAGCAGAAGGGGGGCGCCACAGAAGCCAGTGCACAGGCAAAATGCCCGGGCGGCGAAACCCGACGGGTTAGCCGAAGATGTCTTTTACTTTGTCGAACAGGCTCGAGCCGCGTTCGGCGGGCTTATTTTCTAGTTTTAGGGTGGCGTGGAGTTGTTCGAGTAGTTTGCGCTGTTCTTTTGTCAGTTTCGATGGCGTCATCACGCGGATGTGGTAATAGAGATCCCCTCGGCCACCGCCGTGCGGGTCGGACAGGCCCTTGCCTTTGACGCGGAAGACTGCGCCGCTTTGTGTGCCTTCGGGAATCTTCAGGCGTTCTTGCCCGTCGAGGCCGGGAACCTGGAGTTCCGTGCCGAGCGCGGCTTGCGCAACGCTAAGAGGAATGGTGCAGTAGAGGTCGGCGCCGCGACGCTCGAAGAAACTGTGTTCTTTTACTTCGAGAACTACGTAGAGATCGCCGGCGGGACCACTATTCGGGCCGGGCTCGCCTTCGCCCTGCACGCGGAGGCGCGTTCCCGTGTCGACGCCCGGCGGAATACGCAGTTCAATGGTGCGCTCACGATCAACGCGGCCTTGGCCTTTGCAGTCGGGGCAGCGTTCTTTGACGATTTGTCCTGCACCTTGGCACGCCGGGCAGGTGCGGTTGATGGTGAAAAATCCTTGCTGGTAGACCAGCTGGCCGCGACCACCGCAGGTTTGGCAGGCCACTACGCCGGTTCCCTTTTTTGCGCCGGTACCGTTGCAGACTTCGCAGTATTCCTGGCGCGGAACACGGATTTTCGTGTTGATGCCCGAGGACGCTTCCTCGAAAGTGAGCGTCATGTCGTAGCGAAGATCGGAGCCGCGTTGGACTCGGCCACGGCCGCCGCGACGGCGTCCGCCGCTGAATAGGTCTTCGAACCCGAAAAAGTCGCCGAAAATATCGTGAAAGTCCTGGAAAATGGTTTCGTTGAAATCGGTAGTGCCGCCGGAGCGAGCCAGTCCTGCGTGGCCGTAGGTGTCGTAGATCTGGCGCTTTTGCGCATCACTGAGGACGCTGTAGGCTTCGGTGCATTCACGGAAACGAATTTCAGCTTCTTCTTTGTTGTCCGGATTGCGGTCGGGGTGCCACTGCATGGCCGCTTTGCGGTAGGAGGATTTGATCTCCTCGATCGAAGCGGTCTTGTTGACACTGAGAACTTCGTAAAAATCGCGCTGGGTCTTTGACATGGTCAGTGGGCGAACTTATTGGATGCGGGATTTGGATGAACGGCTACGCGCACCATTGCGGGACGCAGAACGCGACCATGGAAGACGTAGCCGGGTTGATAGACTTCCAGAACGGTGCCGTCCGGATGATCTTCGGTTTCGGCGCGATCCACCGCCTGGTGAAGATGCGGATCGAAGGGCTTTCCCTGCGGGTCGATGCGTTCGGTGCCCAGGCGCGTGAGATTGTCAACGAGTTGTTTATAGATTAGCTCGAAACCTTTGCGGTAGTTGTCATATTCGGCCTCACGATGTGCGGCGAGGGCGTGCTCGAAGCCGTCGACAACGGGAATGAGTTGTTCGATCACCCGCGCAGTTGCTCGCTGGCCGGCTTCGCGATTTTCTTTGTCGGCGCGCTTGCGGTAATTGGCGAAGTCCGCTTGATGGCGAACCAAGGTTTGGCGAATGTCTTCCAGTTCCGAAGCGAGCTTCTTTGCTTCGGAGTCATCGCGCTGAGCGTCATCCGCCGCGCCTTTTCCTTCCCCACCCTCGTTGGGAGACAGATTGAAGTCGATATCGGGGTCGTTCATGAAAGCTTCCTCAATTCTAGACGTGTGCTATTCGATTTTACCCAAGGCCTCGCTAAAAAGCTGGGCGACGTAGGCGACCGCGGTCATAGCGCGCTCGTAGTGCATGCGCGTCGGGCCGAGCACACCGAGCGAACCTTGCGTTTTGTCGTGGGTCGAGTATGGCGCGCTGATGAGCGCAATGTTCTCGCCTGTTTGCGAAATCTCCTTAACGCCAATCTGGACGAAGACTGGCTCGGGAGTCTCGATGCAGGAATTCAGGACGGTGATGAGCCGGTGTTTTTCTTCAATAGCAGCGAGCAGTTCGCCGAGCTGTGCCTGGTCGGCAAATTCCGGGGCGGTAACGATTTGGGCGGTGCCTTCGACATAGATCTGCGATTCGGGATTCTCGCCGAGGATCGTGGGATCGCAAAGGGTCAGGGCCGAACGAACGATATTTTCGTAGCGTTCGCGCTCGTTGGCCAGCTTTAGCAAGAGGTCGGCGCGGATTGCTTCGAGCGTCCAACCGATGTATTGGCGATTCAGAAAATCGGCGGTGGTGTCGAGCTCCTGTTGCGTGAACAGGCGTGGAGGACGCAGAACTTTGTCGCGTGTGTTACCACCTGGAGAGATCAGCACGACGACAACGCGGCCGTCGGGAATCAGCCACATGCGGGCGTGCTCGAGAACGGCTTTGCGGAGCGGAGGAGAAACGACGATACCGAGACCTCGGGAGACTTCGGCCAAAATGTGACCCGCGCGTTCGGTTATCTCCGCAGGGCTGACGCCGGCGCCCATTTCCCGCTTGATCCATTCGCGGTCTTCGACGCTGAGGGTGGCTTGTGAGGCAATCTCCTGGGCGAAAAACCGGTAGGCCGCGGCCGTCGGAACGCGTCCGGCGGAGGTGTGGGGCTGATAAAGATAGCCGCCGTCTTCGAGGTCGGCCATGACGCCGCGGATGGTGGCGGTACTGAGAGGCTCTTCGAAACGTTTGGAGATCGCTCGCGAGGAGACCGGCTCGCCGCTTTCGATATACGTGCGGACGATATCGGCGAGTATCTGGCGATTGCGGCGGTCCTGAAGAGTTGGGTAGCGCATGGCAGCACTCCCTTGTGGGTGCTCACTACCATATTAGGAAAGGAGTCGGGCGGGGTCAAAGGGGGAAGTGGCTGGTGGTGAGTGCGCGTGCACGGAAGCACAAAAAGCAGGTCCCTCGCTGCGCGGACTCCGCTCGGAATGACCACCATGCAAACCGCGGACCGGCCCGGTTCGGGACGCGGGCTCTACGACGGAGAAACCCAAAATGCCGTCCGAAAGGCACGGCGCTAGAGGGACACCTACAATGACGCGGCATTGTACGGCGACAGCCGGGCTACCGCTGAGCGTTTGGGCGAAGGTGCCTTGGGTCCAGGAAAGCGGGAATTGGGCCTGCCTGCGATCGGCAGGCTCTTGCATTCCAGAGTTAATCGATTTGGGCGCGCTGGAGTTTGTCGGAGTAGTCGATGTAGATGGATTTCCATTCGGAGAAGAAGTCGAGGGCGGAGATGGCAGCTTCGCGGTGGCCGTTGCCGGTTTGTTTGGTGCCGCCAAAGGGGAGATGCGTTTCGGCGCCGATGGTGGGGGCATTGATGTAGACGATGCCGGTGTAGAGATTCTGAAGCGCCGCGAAGGCGGCGTTCACGTTGCGGGTGTAGACAGAGGCGGAGAGGCCGTAGGGGACGTCGTTGGCGACAGCAATGCCCTGCTCTAGGTTGTCGATAGGAATCACCGCGACTACGGGGCCGAAAATCTCTTCCTGGGCGATGCGCATTTGGGGATGGCAGTCGCCGAAGACCGTGGGCTCGTAGAACCAGCCCCTGGCGAGATCGTCTTTGTCGAGGCGGTGGCCGCCGGTCAGTAGCTTTGCTCCTTCCTTTGTACCGATTTCGACGTAGCTTATTACGGTTTGTAGTTGCTGTTCGTTGATAACTGGGCCCATGTCGGTGAGGACGTCGAGGCCGTTGCCTACTTTGAGCTTTTGCGCGCGTTCGACGAAGCGGGAGAGAAATTCCTGGTACACGGATTTGTGAACGCCGATACGGCTGGCGGCAGTGCAGCGCTGTCCCGTGGTGCCGAAGCCGCCCCAGACGGCGCCATCGATGGCAAGATCGAGGTTGGCGTCGTCGAGAATGAGAATGATGTTTTTGCCGCCCATTTCAAGGCTGCAGTGCTTGAAGGCCGGTGCGCAGGTTTGGGCGATGATACGGCCGGTCGAAGTGGAGCCGGTGAAGCTGACGACCGGGACGTTTTCATGCGCGGTTAACGGCGCGCCTGCGCCAGGGCCATCGCCGCTGATGAGATTGACGACGCCGGGAGGAAGGCCAGCTTCGCTCATGGCTTCGACGAGGTGATAGGAAGAAAGCGGCGTGTCTTCGGCGGGTTTGAGCACCACGGTGTTGCCGCAAATCAGCGCGGGCATCATTTTCCACGAAGGAATGGCCATCGGGAAATTCCAGGGAGTGATCAGTCCGCAGACTCCGATCGATTGACGGACGCTCATAGCGAATTTATTGGGAAGCTCGGAGGGCGTGGTTTGGCCGAATAGGCGGCGGCCTTCGCCGGCCATGTAGTAGGTCATGTCGATGGCTTCCTGGACGTCGCCTCGGGTTTCGGCGAGGACTTTGCCCATTTCGCGGGTCATGTCCCGGGAAAATTCCTCTTTGTGTTTGACGAGCAGTTCGGCGACGCGGAAAAGGATTTCGGCCCGTTTGGGAGCGGGAACGAGGCGCCAGGTTTTGTAGCCATCGCGCGCGGCGGCGACCGCGGCGGCGACGTCCGATCGGGAGGAGAGCGGAAACTCGCCGATGATTTCCGAAGTGTTGGCAGGATTGTACTTGAGGTAGCTTTTGCCGCCGCTTGGTGTCACCCATTCGCCGTTGATGAAGTTCTTGAAGACACGCGCGGATGCGGGAGTGGCCATTGCTCCTCCTGGGAGAAGTTGAGTCTATCGGCGGGTCGAGGCAGGGTCAAATTTGAGTAAGGTCCCCGGCAGCTTCCTTCCATCCGTTTTTTTGCCGGGCGGACTTGCGCAAGAGCGCC
The DNA here is from genome assembly GCA_963783955.1 of Candidatus Acidiferrales bacterium. Taxonomy (GTDB): domain Bacteria; phylum Acidobacteriota; class Terriglobia; order Acidiferrales; family UBA7541; genus Acidiferrum. The sequence continues at coordinate 506,806 of CAWAPN010000001.1, forward strand.
GAAATACCCAATTGTTTACGAAGCATCGATCATCGGAACCGACCAGGACGCCTTCCGGGGAGACGATCGTTGGACCTTTTTTATGGCCGGAAAGGAACTTCGAGAGGACCGTTGCGCGGAAATCTTGCAAAGGACCTTCGGTCGGAATCCGGGGATGGACGAGGTCTTGGGAGTGTCGAGCGCGAGGGCTCATCGAGACTCTCGCGCGGAAGGCGGCGATGCCGGCGCAGGGTTCCCTTGCGCCAGAGTGCCGGCGGGCAACAGGATCGACAAGAAAAAGAGCAGGATTGCTGTCAAGGGTTTCATCGTATGGCCTCGTCTCGCTCGGAACGCCGACGGTTCGGATTCTTCCATAAGAGCAGAAAACGGCTTTTGCCCGAGAGTCTTGATTCGCAATGCGACTCGTGCAGCGAGAGTTGCGTTGCCTCGAGCGGATGCGGAGCCGGGCCCGGGAAAACCAGGACTCAGGAAGCCGGCCTGACGGCGCGGCGCTACAAAGGCCGGAAAGGCCGCGATGCATTGGACACGGTTAGGGCACAAAGGGCGGTGAGGTGCGTTGGGGGTGTGTTAGAACGAGGTGGGACGGAGGCGCTACGACAGGACGTAGTGCAAGGCACGGGTCTAAAGACCCGTCACAACGAGGGCGAGGACGCGGATGCTGGTACTGGGAATGATGAGCGGAACTTCTGCCGACGGGATGGATGTGGCGCTGGCGGAGGTGCATGGGGCTCCGCCGAAGTTGCGGACGCGACTGGTGGCGCATGCTTCGCGGCGGATGCCGGATGCGCTTCGCAAGGAAGTGTTGCGGATTGCCGAGGGCGCGGCGTGTACGGCGGGAGAGATCAGCCAGTTGAATTTCCGGTTGGGGACGGCGTTTGCGGAGGCGGCGGTGAGCGCCTGCAAGGAATTTCGTGTGGCGCTTTCCCGCGTGGAATTGATTGGGAGTCACGGGCAGACGATTTTTCATCAGGGGACGCCGGTTTCGTTTTGGGGGCGGGCTACGGCGTCGACGTTGCAGATCGGCGAACCTGCGGTGATTGCCGCGGAGACACGGATTCCGACGGTCGGGGATTTTCGCGTGGCGGATATGGCGGTGGGTGGACAGGGAGCGCCACTCGTGCCGTATGCGGACTATCTTTTATATGCAGATGAAAAGGTTGGGCGCGTGTCGTTGAATCTTGGTGGGATTGGGAATTTGACGGTGCTTCCTGCGGGGGGCCGGCCTGGACAGGTTGTGGCTTTTGATACCGGGCCGGGCAATATGTTGATGGATGCGCTGATTTGGCATTTCTCGCGGAAGAAACAGCGGTTTGATCGCGGGGCGCGGTGGGCCCGGCAGGGACAGACGAACGTGAAGGTGTTGAAGGAGTTGCTGCGCGACCCTTTTTTGCGATTGGGGCCACCGAAATCGACAGGAAGGGAATATTACGGGCGCGCTTACTTTCAGGAATTGCTGCGCATTGCGAAGAAGCACGGCGCGGGGCCTCATGATTTGATCCGGACGACGACGGAATTTACGGTGGCGTCGGTGGTGGATGCGTTAGAGAGGTTTGTGCTCCGGAAGACGAAGGTGCAACAGTTGATTGTGTCGGGAGGCGGGGCGAAGAATCCGTTGATCATGGCGCAGTTGGTGGCGGCGTTGACGCCGATGGAGGTGATTCCGTCGTCGAAGCTGGGAGTGCCGGTGGAGGCAAAGGAAGCCTACGCGTTTGCGTTGTTGGCGTACGAGACGTGGAAGAGGAGAGCGGGAAATTTGCCGTCAGCGACGGGGGCGGAGAGGGCGGTGGTTTTAGGGAAGATGTGCTTTTAGGAAAAGAGACGAACGCCGAGACGCCCACGATGGCGAGAAAGAGCGGAGCGGAAAAAGCGGGTCCCGCGCCGTGGCCGCTCGGGATGAACTGCTTGGTTCCTATGACGCAGGGGAAGGCACGGGTCGGAAGACCCGCCACGACACGAGAGCCGATGAAACGTAATCGCCGGATTCGGATGCGAAGAGCGTTTGGAATTGTGGCCACGGCGGTAGCGTTGGCGGTGTGTTCCTGTGGCGGCGGGAAACGCGGAGATAGGGATTTGGTCTTTGTCATTGAGTCCAATCCGGCGAATCTCGATCCGCGGTATGCGACGGATGGGACGACGCAGAGGATTGACCGTCTGATTTTCAGCGGGTTGGTGGTGCGGGATTCGCAGATGAATCTGCATGGGGATTTGGCGGAGTCCTGGGAGACGCCTGATCCGCTGACGTATGTATTTCGTTTGAAGAAGGGCGTGAAGTTTCACGATGGAAGGCCGCTGACGTCGCGGGATGTGAAGGCCACGATGGACTACATGATGGACCCCGCGAACCGGTCACCGAAGCGCGGGTCGTTTTCGATGATTGCTTCGATTGAGGCGGCGGATGCAGACACGGTGATTTTTCATTTGAAGCAACCGTATGCGTCGTTTTTGTGGAATTTGGAGCGGAGCGCGGTCGGGATCGTACCGGCGGGGTCGGGGAGAGAGTTCGCGCAGAAACCGGTGGGGACGGGACCGTTCCGGTTTGTGAGCCAGGCGCAGGATGATGCGGTGGTTTTGCAGAGGGACGAAGTGGTGAGCGATACGGAGGGTCCACCGCAGAGGGCACAGAGTTCCCCTGGCAGTCGAAAGGCCGGCGACAACACGGAGGGGGAGCGCGTGACGTTTCGGGTGGTGCCGGATGCGATTGTGCGCGCGCTGGAGTTGCGGAAGGGGACGGCGGATGTGGAGATGAGTTCCCTTTCGCCGGATATGGTGCCGGTGCTGGCGAAGCGGCCGGAGTTGCAGGTGACGGAAGAGGCGGGGACGAATTTTGCGTATTTGGGCGTGAATTTAGAGGATCCGATTTTGGCGAAGAAAGAAGTGCGGCAGGCGCTGGCGTACGCGACCGACCGCGAATCGCTGGTTAAATATTTGTTGCGCGGGCAGGCTCGCCTGGCGAGCGGAATTTTGCCGCCCAATCATTGGGCGTATGAGGGGGACGTGAAGAAGTATGGCTACGATCCGGCCGAGGCGGAGCGGTTGCTGGATGCGGCGGGATTTCCGCGTGGGGCGGACGGCGTGCGGATGCGCTTGATGCTGAAGGTATCAACGCAGGAGCAGGCGCGATTGCTGGGTACGGCGCTGCAGGATCAGTGGAAGAAGGCTGGGGTGGCTTTGGACGTAAGGCCGCTCGAATCGGCTACTTTGTTTTCGGATCTCGATAAGGGGAATTTTCAGTTGAGTTACTCGATTTGGGTTGGGGCCAATAACGATCCGGATATTTTTGATTTGGTGTTTTCGTCGAAGAAGATTCCGCCGAATGGAAGGAATCGCGGGCATTACCGGAATGCGCAGGCGGATAGGTTGATTGATCAGATTCGCGGGGAGATGGATCAGGGGAAGCGGAAGGAATTGTGCAGCGAGTTGCAGAAGATTTTGGCCGACGAACTGCCGTATGTGCCGCTGTGGTATGTGGATCAGGTCAGTGTACATCGGAAAGGGTTGCCGGTGGAGTTGACGCCTACGGGAGATTTTGATTTTTTGGCCGGGATTGGCCAGGACGCGGAGCGGGAAAACAGAAATTAGGCGGGGACGGGATCGTCGCCTTCTAAGGCTTCGCGGATTTGTTGGGCGGGGATGGCGCCTTCGCGGCCCACGCACCAGAGATCGCCGCGCAGTTCGACGATGGTGGAAGGCGCGGCACCGTTGGTGCCCCCTGCGTCAATGATCAGAGGGATGCGATCGCCGAGTTGGTGGAAGACTTCGTTGCCGGATTCGCAGGTGGGGGAGCCGGAGAGATTGGCGCTCGTGCCTGTGAGCGGTGTGCCAACTTCGTTGATGAGTTGATCGACGATTTTGCTTTTGGGCCAGCGGAGGGCGATGCGGCCAGTATTGCCGGTGACTTTTAACGGAAGACGATTCGAGGCGTCGACCACGATCGTTAATGGCCCTGGCCAGCAGGCTTGCGCGAGGCGGTAGAAATTGTCGGGAAGTTCTTTCGCCAAAATCTGGGCGAACATTACGGAGTTGATAAGAATAGGCAGGGCGCGTTGTTCCGGGCGTCCTTTGACGCGGAAGATTTCTTCGACCGAAGATAGATTTACCGGATCGGCCGCAAGCGCGTAGAGGGTGTCGGTGGGCACAGCGATCACGGACCCACGATTTAGCCAGCCCGCTGCGTAGCGAATCAACTGTGGATCGGGATTCGCGGAATTCACCTTCAATATCTCAGCCGACAATCGAGAGTACCCACCCTGTTCTGGAGCGACAGTTCGAACGGGAAGCGTCGCTGTGGGGGAAAGTAGCATAGCTGCGAGTGGGGTGCAATGAAGAGTGAGTCGTGGAGTCGCGGTCTGAGCCAGGTTTCGCGCCTACGGCCTTCCGCATGGTTTGTGACGAGACCCGAGCGTTTGCCGGCTGGGCTAGATTGTGGCGCGCCTCTGACGCGGGAATGGGAGAAGACCGCAGAAGCCAGGTCTGACCTATCGGGAATCGCGGCAGGAGGCCCGGCACTTCCCGAACAAGCTGGGTTTGCGGGGCAAGATGGATCGGAAGGCACGGGTCTCAAGACCCGCCGATACGAAGAAGGCTCTGAAGGGCGGCTACTGGGTTGGCGGGAAATTTGGTAGGCTCGCGGCATGAATCGAGGGCATATGGCGCGGAGTGGTGCGGAGATTTTGAGTAGCCGGGAGAACCGCTGGTTGAAGGAATTTCGTGTGGCGCTGCGGGGAGGAGTGCCTACCGCTGGCGGCGCGGTGGGTGTGGAGGGCGTGCGGTTGGCAGAGGAGGCGTTGACCTCGGGATGCCGCGTGGAGGCGGTGTTGTTTAGCGAGAGCGGGGAGAGATGGAGAGAGCGATTGGCGCCGTTGGTAGGCAGAGCGGAAGTTGGGTTTCCCGTGTTGCGGACTACGGACCGCTTGTTTGAGGGCCTCGCGGATACGGAGCATCCGCAGGGCGTGGCAGCGCTGGTGGTGCCGCGGGTGGTGACGTTAGAGGAGTTGCTCGGGGTCGAGAATGTGACCGGTGGTGTGTGGCGAGTGCCGAGTGACGATAAGAAAAGCAGGCCGCGCGCTTCGCGGACTCCGCTCGGAATGACAGGCGCGCTGGATGGGCCGGCACACCGGGCACCCGGAGAGAAGAGCGCGTGTGCGGCGCTGATTGTAGTGTTGGCGGGAGTGCAGGATCCCGGGAATGTGGGGACCATTGTGCGGACGGCGGCGGCTTTTGGGGCTACGGGGGTAGTGACGGCGGCTTCCGGACAGAGTGGCACGGCGAGTCCGTTTGCGCCGAAGGCGTTGCGCGCGTCGGCGGGAGCGGCGTTGCATTTGCCGGTGCTGACGGGAATGGCGCTGGGAGTTTTGTTGACGCAGTTGAAGGGGATGGGGATACGGACGGTGGCGTCGAGTGTACAGGAACGGGGCGTGGCGCCGTGGGAAGTCGAGTGGTGCGAGCCGGTGGCGTTGCTGGTCGGAAATGAAGGAGCGGGATTGCCGGAGGAAGTGGTGCGTAACGCGGATGGACGCATCCATATTCCTATGGCGACCCAGGTGGAGTCTTTGAACGCGGGAGCGGCGGCGGCGGTGGTGTTGTATGAGGCATACCGACAAAGGAAGGCGCAGAGCTAGGCAGTGCCAAGTGCAGAACAATTTTCATCCCAAACGAGGCGGCTACATGAGACCAACGAGAAAACAGGAACGGGTCGGCGCGTTGCTACTGTGCTCTTGCTTTTTTGCAGCAGTTGCCTCGGGCCAGAATTTGCCGACTGCCACAGCGCCGCCGGCGGCCGACGCTACACAAACTGGCAAAGCGGCGGCACCTCCGCAGTTGCTGATCATTGATACGGATATCGGCGATGACATTGACGACGCGTTTGCGATCGGGTTGGCGTTGCAGAGTCCGGAGGTGAGAATTCTCGGGATTACTACGGCTTGGGGGAATACGGCGTTACGGGCTCGGTTGGTGAAGCGATTTTTACGGGAGACCGGGCATGGGGATATTCCTGTGGCGGTGGGGCCGGAAAAATATCCGGCGAAGGGGACGCTGGCGTTTTCGCAGGCGCGGTATGCGGACCGAGAGCCGCAAGCGGAATTCCCGGGCGCGGTGGATTTTTTGTTAACCGAGATTCGAAAGCATCCGGGAGAGATTACCCTGGTGGCGATCGGGCCGGAGACGAATCTGGGGGCGGCGATTGAAAAAGATGCGGAGACGTTTCGGAAGTTGCAGCGCGTGGTGTTGATGGGTGGATCGGTGTATCGCGGGTATGACGGGTTAGCGTATCCTTTGGGGCCGACGAAAGCGATGCCGGAGTGGAATATTTTGTGCGATGTGGAGGCGGCACGGAAGGTGTTTCGGTCCGGGGTGCCGTTGTTCGTGATGCCGCTCGATTCGACGCAGATTAAGTTCGAGGAGTTGGAGCGGGCGCGATTGTTTAGCCGAGGGACGGCGCTGGCGGATGCGTTGACGGTGCTGTATCACCAGTGGGCCTACGAGACGCGGCAGGTTACGCCAACGATGTTTGACGCGGTGGCGATGGGCTATGCGATTCGGCCAGAGTTATGTCCGATGAAGGCCATGCGGTTGAGCGTGCGTGAGGATGGCAGCACGGCCCCGGTCGAGGGCGAGCCGAATGTGCAGGTTTGTTTGGCGTCGGATAGCGATGCGTTCTTGAGGTTTTATTTGGGGAGAGTGGCAGGGAACCCGTAAAGCCAAAGTAGAAAACGGCAGAGAAGAAAATGCCGACCGAGAGACGCGGCGAGAACTGAGAAAGAGCAGAACAGAGAGGCACCTCCGTTCGACGCTCAGGGTGAGCGGAAGGTGCTCCCTACAGACCCAAGAGAAACCCAAGACCTGCCCTCAAAAAACCAAGGGTGGGGCACCAGGTGGGGCACCCGAGAAGGAGAAGGAGTCGTGGGGTACACTGAGAAAGCACGGGTCTGAAGGCCCGCCACGACGGGTGGTCTGAGGGCTGCCACGACGGCGGTCCAGGAGACGGCATTAATTATGGGATTGTTTGCGGGATTGCCGGAGCCGGAGACGGCGGCGGGGTTGCAGCCGTTGGCGGAACGCATGCGTCCGCGGACGCTCGATGAGGTAGTAGGACAAGAGACGTTGCTCGGACCGGGAAAGCCGCTGCGGGTACAAATCGAAACGGACAATTTGAGCTCGATGCTGTTTTGGGGGCCGCCGGGGTGCGGGAAGACGACGCTGGCGCGGTTGATTGCACGGGTGACCAAGGGCGAGTTTGTGGCCTTCAGCGCGGTGTTGAGCGGGATCAAAGAGATCAAGGAAGTGATGGCGGAAGCGGAACGGCGTTCGCGGAGCGGGAAGCGAACGATTGTGTTTGTGGACGAGGTGCACCGCTTCAATAAGGCCCAGCAGGATGCGTTTCTGCCGTACGTGGAAGCGGGACATATTTTGTTTATCGGGGCCACCACGGAGAATCCGTCGTTTGAGGTGATTTCGCCATTATTGTCCCGCACTAAGGTCTACGTTTTGAAGTCCTTGACCACGCCCGAAATCGTCGAGCTGTTGAAGCGGGCCCTTCAGGATAAAGAGCACGGATTCGGCGGGGAAAATGTGATGGCGAGCGAGGATGTGCTGTTTCGGATTGCGTCGTTTGCGAATGGAGATGCGCGGACGGCCTATAACATTTTGGAATTGTGCCTGAAGAGCAGCGGGGGAACAGAGAAAGAGCAACCTAGAGACGCCGAGGACGCCCCGGGAGCGAAGCGGATTACGACCGAGTTGTTGGAGAATGTGCTGCAGCGGAAGATGCTCCGGTACGACAAAGCCGGGGAGGAACATTACAATTTAATTTCGGCGCTGCATAAGTCGGTGAGGAATTCGGATCCGGATGCGGCGCTGTACTGGTTGGCGCGGATGATCGAGAGCGGGGAGGATCCGCTGTATTTGGCTCGGCGCATGGTGCGCATGGCGAGCGAGGATATTGGGATGGCGGAGCCGGGAGCGTTGGCTATGACGTTGGCGGCCAAAGAAGCGTTTGATTTTTTGGGCGCGCCGGAGGGACATCTGGCTTTGGCGCAGGCCGCGGTGTATTTGTCGCTGGCAGCGAAGTCCAATGCGGTTTATGTGGCCTATGGAGAAGTGCTCGAGGATGTACAGAAGACGGAGGCGGATCCGGTGCCGTTGCATTTGCGCAACGCCGTGACGGGCTTAATGAAGAACATCGGGTATGGCGAGGGATACCAATACGCGCACGATTATGAGGAGAAGGTTACGGAGATGACCTGTTTGCCGGACAACCTTTCGGGTAGGGTGTACTACAAACCTAGTGACCAGGGGTTCGAGGCCAGATTGAGAGCAAGGATCGCAGAGATTGCCAGGATTAGGAAGAACGTGGCTCGTAGCGAGTGAGAGTGGCGAGAGATCTAAGAAGAGAACACGGAAATTGCCAATGCGGAAAAGGGAAACTGCGGACCGAGAGACGCGGAGGACGCCGAGGAAGAGCGGAGTAGAGCAACGTAAGCCCCACGCTTCCTTCGCTCGGGATGACCGGTCTTTGTTTTGCGGGAGCAACGAACGGGCGGAATCAGGAGAGGCGGATGAGGAAGATTGCTGCGGTGCTGGGTGTGTTGCTGGCGCTGGGGTTGCTGGTTGGGGCTGGTTGGCCGGCGGATACGGTGGCTCGGCCGAAGGTGCTGGGGATTGCGTATGTGAAGTTTAAAGTTACGGATTTGGAGAAGGCTCGGGCGTTTTATGGCGGGGAGTTGGGATTGCCGTCGGGAGGAATCGCCAGCGGCGGGAAGGCCAGTGAGCCGGTATTTGTCGTGAATTCGTATCAGCGTGTGGAGCTCGAAACAACGGAGCCGGGAACGGCTGGATCCTATTTGGCGGAGATTGCCTTGGCTACGGATGATTTGGCGAAGATGCGGGAGTACCTCACGGCTAAGGGCGTGCCTGCGGAACGGATCATGACGCGGCCGGATGGGTCGAGGCATTTTGAGACGGCGGATCCCGAGGGACACAAGATCGTGTTTGTGGAGCAGAACAGGAGCGGGGCCGAGACGAGTGCTCTGGGAGCGATCAGTCATAGGTTGATTCATGCTGGAATTATCGTGAAGGATGCCGAGACGGAGAATCAATTCTACCGGGACGTGCTCGGGTTTCATGGGTATTGGCACGGAGGGATGAAGGACAACGTGACGCAGTGGGTGGCGATGCAGGTGCCGGATGGAACGGATTGGATTGAGTACATGCTGCGTATTCCGGCGGACGCGGACAAGCGCACGCGCGGGGTCATGTATCACATTTCGCTGGGAGTGCTGAGCGTGGCTGCGGCCGCGAAAGAGTTGCAGGCCAAGGGTTACAGCGGGTTCGAAGCGCCGAAAATCGGTAAGGATGGGAAGTGGCAGTTGAATTTGTATGATCCGGATTTTACAAGAGTGGAGTTGATGGAGTTTACTCCGGTCGAGAAGCCGTGTTGCTCGGAGTTTTCGGGGAAGCATCCCGGGCCCTGAGGAAGTACGGGTGACGCGTTCAGAAATTGTTCACCACCGAGGACACGGATAGGCCGAGGTTGCGGAGTTGCCGCAGAGAAGAAGTTGAGAGTATGTGAGGCGAACAGTGAGGCTGCTAAAGAGAAAGCGGAAAATGGAAAATAGGGATTTTGCGGGATCGGTTGGAAATGTTCGTTGAGGTTTTTGTGACGGTGGCAACGGACCGCCTCGGAAGACGAGTCCTGCAACTTCTCGTGTGGATCGCGATCGTCGGTAGTTCCCTGGCCTGGGCGGGGCCTGCGAGCGCTCAGAATTTAGATAAGCCGGTATTGAATGTGGATGAGGAGGTTACGGCGTTTGCTTATGCGCCGGATGGGCGGATTGTGTTTTCGGTGCGCCGGATGTTTAAGAACAAGAAATACGATATGCAGCGCGACGATATTTTTATTACCGAGACCAATGGGAAAAGGCGACGGATTTTAGAGGGGCAGAAATTTACGCATGGCGATAAGCCGTTCACCTACCAGGTGGAGTCGTTTACCTGGTCGCCGAATGGGCACATCGTGGCGGTGCAGTTGTTCACGACGACCGTCGATCCGGAAGACGAACATCATGACGATGTGCGTGCGCTCTTGCTCTTGGACGATTCGGGACGCGAGTTGCACCCGATGGGGCCGGACCCGCTAGTACCGGACGCGGAGGCGCCAATGTGGCTGCGCGATAACGGGACGCTGGTGTATTTGACCGACGAGATGGCACGGGAATTGTTTTCGATGAAGTATTTGTATGTTGCCGGCGGGCCTCCGACGAAAGCTTTCGAAGGGCGGACATTTATTGGCGCGGTACGGGTACCTGGAAGCAATTCGGCGATTGCCATTGAACGGGACCGGAATATGGAAGGGCCGCCGCGGATGCAGCGGCTGGATTTGCTGGCTCAGGACGATAAGGAGTTGGCCACACTGGATGCATATTTGGGAGGGCTTTCGGTTTCGCCCAGTGGAACGAAGGCGGCTTATTTCTTGGATCGCGAGGTTTTGGAGATTCGCGACCTGGAGAAGCCGGACCGTGTGGTGCGAATGCGCGTGGGATTGGGCGTGGTGCAGTGGAACGCGGACGAGACGGAGATTTATGTGAAGAGGACGGTCGAGAAGAAGTCGGCCGATCTGGTGACATTCCGCGTGCCGCAGCTGGTGGCGTTTCGGAGGGGGCAGGTCGTGCCGGTGACGGAGCCTGAGCCTCGGCAGTTATTGCACGGACTCGCCGTGCGGGAGTATGCGTTGTCGGCCGACGGGAGATATTTGGCGATCGTGCTGCCGGGGAAGAGGAATTTGCAGGTGTTCGGGTTTTAGAGAAGGTACAGGCAAGAGGCTAACGCAGAAGCGCGACGGAATGGAAAATCGGGGATTGGCGAAGCCGCCGCCTAGGGAAGGCGGCGTTTTTTGTGTTCGAGGAAGAGGCAGGCATCTTGGATTACCAGCAGGCCCGCGGCTTGCGCTTTTGCCGCCGCCTGGGCGTGGCGGATGCCTTGCTGGAGCCAGAGGCATTTGGCGCGGATGGCAATGGCGGAATCGGCTACGGCGGGGACGTTTTCGGGGCGGCGGAAGACGTCGACAATATCGATCGGGACGGGGATGTCCTCGAGGCGGGCGTAGCATCTTTGGCCGAGGACCTCGGATTGGTTGGGGTTGACCGGGATGATTTGGTAGCCGGCGCGTTGGAGATAAGCGGCTACCTCGTGGGACGGACGGAGAGGATTGGGGGAGAGGCCGACGACGGCGATGGTTTTGCATTCCCGGAGGAGATCGTGAATGGGGTCGGGGTGCATGAGGGTTGGATGAAGAACGAATGGGATACGGTAGAAGAAAGATTGCGGAGCAAGCGGAAGAGCGGACGAAAATGCAACCAGCGATGTGGAGCGTCGGGGCTCGGGACAAGGTGTATCGCACATACGGCGCTTGGTTTGCCTTTGCACCTAGCGCTTACGAGCTCGGCGAACGTGGCCGCGCCCACGACGCTGTTGGATCGAAGCGGGGATTGCCGCGGCGATTGCCAAGAAAGAAGAGAAACGCTGCCCGTGTTTCGCGGCTCGAAACAAACGCGCGGGGCGGAAGACCCGCCACGACACAAGCCGCCGACAGTGAAGACGCGGCGTTAGACGAGGGAGGAGTTGCGGCGGAGGGTGGTAGAGAGGGCGTGCAGCAGTTTGCTGTCTTCGGCGGGGCTGCCGATGGTGATGCGAATCGAATCGGGAAAACCCATCCAGGCCATGGGGCGGACGATGACGCCTTCGCGGAGGAGTTCGTCGCAGAGGGATTTGGCGTTGGGGCCCACGGGAACGAAGAGGAAATTGGTTTCGCTGAGGACCGGAGAGAGCCCCAGTTTGCGGAGTTCGTCGAAGAGGCGCTGGCGTTCGACCTGGTTGGATTCGACGGAACGATGAACATGTTCGTCATCGGTGAGCGCGGCGAGGGCAGCGGCTTGGCCGACGCTGGTGACGTTGAAGGGCGTGCGGAGCTTGTTCATTTCGGCGACGAGAGTCGGATGGCCGATGCCGTAGCCGATGCGGAGTCCGGCTAGGCCGTAGACTTTCGAGAAGGTGCGCAGGGTCAGGAGGTTGTTGTATTCGCGGAAAAGTTCGCGGGAGTTCGGGAGATCGGGCCGGGCGGCGTATTCGCGGTAGGCTTCGTCGAGGACGACGAGAACATCGCCGGGGACTTTCCTGAGGAAGGCCGAGAATTCGGCTGCGCCGAAAGCCGTACCGGTAGGGTTGTTGGGATTGGCGATATAGATAACGCGAGTTTGCGTGCTGACGGCAGAGGCGATGGCCTCGAGGTCGAAAGTGTAATTGCGCATGCGCGTTTGCATCAAGCGGCCGCCGCTGGCGCGAATCGCGATGGAGAACAGAGCGAATGTGCCTTCGCTGGTGATGCCGTTGAGGCCGGGACTGAGGAGAACTCGCGAGGCCAGATCGATGATTTCGCTCGAGCCGAGACCGACAAAGACTTCTTCGAAGCGGACGTGGTTGCGGGCGGCCAGGATTTCGCGGAGGCGTTTGCTGCCGCCGTCGGGATACCAGTTGGCCTCGCCGAGAGCGCGGCGGGCGGCTTCCATGGCTTTGGGGGAAGGGCCGAGGGGGTTTTCGTTCGAAGCTAATTTTACGGCGTGGATTTTGAGATCTTGCTCGACCTCTTCGACGGGTTTGCCTGGGACGTAGGCGGGAAGGCCTTGGATGTAGTCGGGGATGAGTTCTTCGAGGGTGTGGGTCATGAGAATATTTTATGATGCGGATAAGGGTTTGTGGGAGGAGTTTTTGGGTTGGTTATTAGTGTTAGGGCCGCAAGGCGGGACCCTGGAAAAAGCAGGTCCCTCGCTTGCTGGGGATGACAAATTTGGATTTGAGAGAACAACACGCTGTGGGTGGACGGTCTAAAGTCCGGCCATTACACGGGCGAAGGCAGAGTGCATGTGCCACTTACTTGGCTAGGGATTTGAGTTGGTGCACTTCGCTTTTGGTCAGGGGGCGGAATTGGCCTGGAGCCACGTCTAGCGTCAGGGGGCCCAGTTGGACGCGCTTGATTTTTTCTACCAGGAAGCCTACGGATTGAAACATGCGGCGGATTTGCCGGTTACGGCCTTCGATTAGGGTGACTTCGTACCAGGGATTGCGGGCGTTTTCGAGGAGGCGGATTTTTGCGGGAGAGGTTTTTCGGCGGCGGTCGTCGTCGAGAGTGATGGTTACACCGTTGCGGAGACGTTCGATCGCCTGATCGTTGGGCTGGCCGTTGACCTTTACTCGGTAGGTTTTGGGCACGTGCGAGGCGGCTTTGGTGAGTTGTTGGGCGAGGGCGCCGTCGTTGGTGAGCAGGAGCAGACCTTCGCTAGCATAGTCGAGGCGGCCGACCGGGTACACGCGTTCGCGGAGATTGCCGAGGAGTTGCATGACGGTGGGGCGGCCTTCGGGGTCGGAGACGGTGGTGACGTAGCCTTTGGGTTTGTTGACGAGGAAGTAGACGAATTGTTGCGGGGGTTCGACGGGTTTGCCGTCGACGGTGATGGTGTCGGTGAAAGGATCGGCTTTCCTGCCGAGTTCGGTGACGGTTTTGCCGTTGACGGTGACGCGGCCGGCGGAGATGAGTTGCTCGGCTTTGCGACGAGAGGCGACACCGGCGGCTGCGAGGATTTTTTGGAGGCGTTCCATGGGGAGTCTTTGGTTTAGGTTAACAGTAAAGAAAAAAGTGACGAGTGGCTAGTGGCGAATGAATGTTAAAGAAGATCAGTTTGCTATAATTTTCTCGAGCTGCCCAGAGTGACGAAAAGAGAATTCCATGGAGCGCTTGCGTACCTTTGCCGCGCGAGGGCCTGCTTGTATTTTGCGTTGCGGTCAGCCGACGAAGCTTTTTCTCGAGAAGCTAATGCTACGGGAGATTCATGAACTTTCTGCGCAAGGTACAGTCGAAGCTGGGATTTTTCCGGTCAGCCGGCACCCGCTACCACCTCTGGTACTACCGGAAACGCATCTGGAACACCACAACGTGGATCGGCGTGAAAACGCTGAAATCGCCCAGTGACATGTGGAATTACCAGGAGATTCTTACCTCACTGAAGCCTTCCCTGGTGATCGAATTCGGAACGCGCTTCGGAGGTTCCGCGTTGTTTTTCGCCGATGTGATGCGTCAGATCGGGAATCGATTCAAACTGCTTTCGGTCGACGTCGATGCGTCGAACATCTCCGAACGAACACGGAAGGATGCTGACGTGGAATTACTGACACTGTCTTCGGTGGACCCGCGAGTGGCGGAGAGAATTTCCGCTTTGCGGCGCACGTATCCGGGTCCGGTGTTTGCGATTCTCGATAGCGATCACGCGGAAGCGCATGTTTTGGCCGAGATGAAATCGCTCCGGGCGGTGCTGGTTCCCGGCGATTATTTGATTGTGGAGGATACGAACGTAAACGGGCATCCGGTTTATGCCAGCCACGGCGCGGGGCCGTTCGAGGCCATGGACAAATATTTCCGGGAGTATCCGGACGATTACCGACGTGATGATGCGCGAGAAGCGAAGTTTGGATTCAGCTTTGCTACGAAGGGTTTTTTGATCCGTCGGTGAAGGCCACCCTAGGAAACCTGCGTTAGCGGCTTAGCAGCGAGCGAAGCGCACACGGGACGGCGGTTGGCAAGGTAACCGAAGACGCAGGCCTAAGAACCAAGAGTGAGCCGCCCGGCACTCTCAAGATCCTTGGAATGTTCCTGAAGAAAAGGCCTCACCCCCGGAAGGGGCGAGCCACAGGTGTGTCGGAATGGGCTTCGCGGGACTTTGTTTTTTTCGGTTTCGTGAGCGAGGCGATGTCGCGTGGTTCGAGGAGGCGGTAACGACCACGGGGGATGCCTTCGATCGAGAGGGGGCCTAGGCCGATGCGCATTACTTTTTCGACCGGGTGGTGTTCGCGGAACAGAGCGTTGCGGAGGGATTCGAGTTTGCCGCCTTGCATAGTCAGTTGATACCAGTAGTTCGCGCTGTGGCGGCGCGTGGCTTCGGGTTGGCGAATTGTTTTCAATTTGACGCGCAGTTCCCTGCTGAGGCGGTCGAGATCGGCTAGCGTGAGCATGCCTTTGATTTTGATGTGATAGGTCTGCTCGAGATGATTCCAGTGCTGGATGAGTTGGGCCGCGAGGTCGCCGTCGTTGGTGAGGAAGACGAGCCCGGAGGCGGCGTATTCGAGATTGCCGACCGGGTAGACGCGTTCGGGAAAGCCGCGGAGGAAATTGCGGAGGGTCTTGCGCTTTTCGGGATCGGCGAGAGAGGAGACTACTTCGGGGGGCTTGTGGAGGAGGAGGTAGACCTGGCGCCGGGCGGTCGTGAGGGTACGGCCCGCGGCTTCGATCTTGTCGGTCGAGGGGTCCGCTTTGCTGCCGAGTTCAGTAACGGTCTTGCCATTTACACGAACCTGGCCGGAAAGGATGAGTTGTTCGGCGTGGCGGCGGGAGGCGATGCCGGCTCGGGAGATAATTTTTTGCAGGCGTTCGAGCATGGAGGAATAGGAAGTTTTTGGGCGACACGTTTTTCGTTTAGGACGAGCGTTAAGGATAGCAGATAACGGAGAGTGAAGACGGAGAGATCAGCCGAAGTCTTGGTACAGGGTGTCGCGCCTGCGGCGCTCGGCGGGTTAGATTTAGTAGCAGCGCTCGTCGCGCGTGGCCCAACGTGTGCCACACCCACGGCGCTGATGGCCAAGTTAGGCGGAAGTGGATTTGGCAGTGGTTGGAGGAGGCGGGTCTTCGTCGAGTTGGCCGGACGGCATGCCTTCGCTGGTGGCTAGGGCTTCGTGCTCACGTTCGGCTTCGGCGCTCGCTAGTTCTTCTGCGACATTATGAATTGCTTCGGAAACATCCGGCTCCGCGAAGCGGGAGTTGGCGACGTCGGTTTCGGGGTGGAGTTCGTAGGCCTGAGCTTCGCTGACGTCGGAGGGAAAGGCATCGTCGGTGCCCAGGGCTTCGCGGGCTAGGGCTTCGAATTCTTTCAAGCTCGGGAGTTCATCGAGGTCGCTCAGGCCGAACCGCATTAAGAATTCTTTAGAGGTTTTGTAGAGGATGGGGCGGCCGATGACTTCTTTGCGTCCGGCGGTGGTGATCAGCTTTTTGTCGAGGAGCGTGGAGATTACACCGGAGGTGTTGACGCTGCGAATTTCGGAGATTTCGGGGGCGGTTACCGGTTGCTTGTAGGCGATGACCGCGAGAGTTTCAAGGGCGGGCATCGAGAGGCGAAGCGGCGGGCGCAAGGATTTGATAAAGCGGCGGACGACGTCGTGGTGCTGGGGTTTGGTGTACATCTTATAGCCGCCGGCTACGGAGCGCACTTCGATGCCGCGGTCTTCGGCGGCGTAGGAGGCGACGAGTTCGTCGAGGGCAGCCTTGACGGGGAGTTTGTCTTCGCCGACGGCGGTAGCGAGCTGGTCAACAGTGGCGGGTTCGTCGGCGGCATAGATAATGGCTTCGAGAGCGGCTTTGCGTTCGGAGTCGGTCATGGGAGCAGTTTACAGTTTATCTTGTGGCGTTTACAGTCTAAAGCGGTTAGCAATGGGGACAATGGGGATGGGGCACCGCGGAGCGGCACCGGCGAGGGAGTCATTTCGTTCGGAATGACGAATTTACTGGGGGAGCTATTGGTATTCGGCGTCGATGCGCAGGGCACCATTATCGTCGAAGGCGGTGTCGAAGGATCTGGATTTCTTGATTTGGATCTCGCCGAATTGTCTTTCTTGGGTTAAGGCTACGGCTTGCAGCTTCACCATTTCGAGGACGGCTAGGAACGCTACGATCATCGCGTGACGTGAGGGGCAGGCTTCGAAGAATTGCATGAGGCCGATGGAGTTGCTGTCGCTCGAGAGGATTTGGCCGCGGAGTTGAGCGATCATTTGCGCTACGGTGAAGGTTTCGTGCTGGAGTTCGATGCGGGTAACTTCTTTTTTGCGTTCGAGGACTTGTTGGAAAACCCGGACTAAATCGACTAGGGACACTACCAGTTCGCCTTCGGTGGATTCGTCGTTGTAGAGGGATTTGTCAGGCTTGGACCAGACGTTTTCTTCGATTTGTTGTTTTTGATAGAGCAGCTGCGCGGCGTTTTTGAATTTTTCGTGTTCGAGCAGGCGCTGCACGAGTTCTTCGCGGGGGTCGGTCGATTGCTCTTCGGCGGTAGCGAGAGGATCGGGCGGGAGAAGCATTTTGGATTTGATGTAGATCAGCGTGGCGGCCATGTAGATGAATTCCGCGGAGACGTCGACGTTGAGGGTTTCGAGTTGGTGGAGGTAGTCGAGATATTGCGAAGTGATTTTGGAGATTTGGATGTCGTGAATGTTCATTTCCTGCTTTTTAATGAGATCGAGCAGGAGGTCGAGGGGGCCTTCGTAAAGAGGGATGTTGATTCTGTAGGGAGTGGCCATTGGTGCGGATAGTGTAGCAGTGGGGAGTAAGGAGTGGCGAGTGGGGAGTGCGAGAGAACCCCAAGACCCACCCTAAGGAAACCTAATTGGTACCCGGCATGGGATTCACCGCCGAGAACATGGACCCAGAGCAAGGAGCGATGTCAATCCACGCCCTTCGCAATTCAGGCGAAGCCACCATAACAGGATCATTTGGAGAGTTCAGCACGTTTGGAGGGCCAGTGGAAGATGGCGTCGCGGACTCGCGCCATCGTCCGCTTTGCGGACTGGCGTGCTGTTGCCGAGCCTTGGTCGAGGAGTTGTAGTACCTTTCCTGGATTTCGCTCGTAGCTCAGACGGCGTTCGCGGATTGGGGCGATCCATTTGATTAGGTGGTCGGCCATGGCGGATTTGCATTCGATGCAGCCGATGCCGGCGGTGCGGCAGCCGGCGGCTGCCCACTCCTGCGTGTCTGTAGGAGAGAAGAGTTTGTGCCAGTCGTAGACCGGACAGATGTCGGGATTGCCGGGGTCGCTGCGCCGCTTGCGCGCGGGATCGGTGACCATGGTTTTGGTCTTGGAGCGAATGTCGGCGTCCGATTCGGACAGTGTGATGGCATTGCCGTAGGATTTGGACATTTTTCTACCGTCCAAGCCTGGGATGCGGGGAGTCGGAGTGAGGAGGACGTTGGGTTCTTCGAGAACACTGGTAAACGAAAAGAACGGTTTGAAGTACGCATCGAGGGAGTCGAGGAAATTGGACACGCCGACTTCTGTGGCGTGCTGACGGACCATGTTTTCCAATTCCGTTTTTCTCGATGCCACTGCGCTAGCCGTAGCCCCTGGCGGATTTGCGATACCGACTGCCCCCTTGACGAGAGTCATGAGGGACAGGATGGGTGGGGTCTTCTGGCCCTCCTGTTCTTCAAAAATGGACGGCGAAATTTGAAGGCCGTAATGGAAATTGAATTTGCGGACGAGCTCGCGGCTGAATTCTACGTGCGAGACTTGGTCTTCGCCTACGGGGACGAAGAGACTTTTTCCTGGTTCAGAAGACATGACAATGTCGGCGGTTTGGAGGGTCGGATAGCCTAAGAAACCGTAGGTGCAGAGATCTTTGTTTTGGATGTTTACGAGTTGTTCTTTGTAGGTGGGGATGCGTTCTAGCCAGCCGAGGGGCGTGACCATGGAGAGGAGCAGGTGGAGTTCGGCGTGTTCGGGAACTTCGGATTGCAGGAAGATTACGGATTTTTGCGGGTCGAGGCCGGCGGCTAAGTAGTCGATGGTGATTTGCAGGGAGTTTTCGGCGATGGCGGAGGTGTCGGCATAGTCGGAGGTTAGGGCGTGCCAGTCGGCGACGAAGTAGAAACATTCGTAGTCGGGATTGGATTGCAGATGGACCCAGTTTTGCAGCGCGCCGAAGTAGTGGCCGATATGCAGGCGTCCGGTGGGGCGCATGCCGGAGAGGACGCGTTTTGTGGCGGTGGTCGTGGGCAAAGTTTGGCTCCGCTGAATTTAAGAGGATAGCAGATGGAGGAAGAAGAGAAAAATAACGCTGAGATGCACAGGACGCGGATTCGCTTCGCCGGCCTGAAGTTCGGCCACTACACGGGCTTTTTGGATCCGGGTTTCGCGCGGAGGCGTTCGTATTTTAGGGAGATTAGGCCCTGGGAGAAGGATTTGTTTTCGAGGAGGCGGAAGTGGCGTTCGGGAAAACCGCTCGGGAACAGTCGAAGGCCTTCGCCTAGGAGCTTGGGAACGATGCCTAGGTAGAGTTCGTCGATTAGATCCGCTTTCAGGAATTCGCAGGCCAGCTCGCCGCCTCCCATGTGCCAGATATTTTTCCCTTTGCGTTTGCGGAGGAATTGCACGAAGGATTTTGGGGAATCGTTGACGACTGTAGCGCCGTTGCGCTCGCCCGGCGGGAGAGTGCGGGAGAAAACGTAGCAGGCCAGGCCGGGAGTGGCGATGGTGTCGGTTTTCCCCAGGCGGAGACCGGCTTCAAGGGTCTTGCGGCCCATGATGGCGATGTCGCAGGTTTCGAAGAAGGGCGCCATGGAGTAGTCCTTGGGCATGAAGAGGAAGTCGACGGAGCCGTCGCGGCGGGCGATGTAGCCGTCGAGGGAGATGCCGAGGCCGAGGACGATGCGGCGCATTTCCGGGATTGTAGAACGGATTTGGGGAAGTGGCGAGCGGGAGTTGCGAGCAGGAGAAAAGCAGGTGCTTCGTTTCGTTCCGGATGACCGCGTTTTGCTTGGAGGCGAGCGTCGCAAATCTAGGACCGGCCCAGGAGGTCGCGGGCGATTATGGTGCGCTGGATTTCGCTGGTACCTTCGTAGATGGAGATAACACGGGCGTCGCGGTACATACGCTCGACTTCCGATTCGCGGGAGTAACCGAGAGAGCCGTGGATTTGGACGGCTTTGTAGACTACGCGATTGACCATTTCAGAGGCGTAGAGTTTGGCGCGGGAGGAGGCGGAGCCGGGGGAGGCTATGGAAGTAGACGAGCTGGGGGAAGCCGAGGATTGCAGGTCTTTGCGGTGGGCAGCGTTGTACAGAAGGGCGCGGGCCGCTTCGATTTCGGTGTGCATGTCGGCGAGCATCCATTGGATGGCTTGGAATTCGGAGATGGATCGGTTGAAGGCTTTGCGGGCTCTTGCATATTTCACGGATTCGTCTAGAGCTCCTTGGGCCAAGCCTACGGCTTGCGCGGCTATGCCGATGCGCCCGCCATCGAGAGCGCAGAGCGCGATCTTCAGCCCGGTGCCTTCTTCGCCGAGACGGTTTTCTGCGGGCACGATGCAATCGTTGAGGAGAATTTCTACCGAGGGAGAGCTGCGCTGGCCCATTTTGTCTTCGTGACGACCGATTTTCAGGCCTGGGGTATTGGGTTCGACGAGAAAGGCTGTGATTCCCCTGCCTGCGGCGGCGGGATTGGTTTTAGCGAAGATGAGGTAGAGGCCGGCGTCGGAACCGTTGGTGACCCAGGTTTTGGTGCCGTTGAGGAGATACGATTCGCAGGCGCTCGCGGACTCGCTTGGGCGATCTAGAGTTCGGCCAGTACAGGAGGCGGTGGATTGGATGCCAGCGGCGTCGGAGCCGGCTGAGGGTTCGGTTAGACAGAACGCACCCAGGATTTCGCCGGAAGCTAGGTGGCGGAGGTAGCGTTGTTTTTGGCCTTGCGTGCCGTGAGCTAGGAGCGGGAGTTGCACGGCGGAATTTGTGACCGCGATTGCGGTGGACATCGCGGTGTGGACTTTAGCTACTTCTTCGAGCATGAGGACGTAGGAGATGGTGTCTAGCCCGGGGCCGCCCCATTCTTCGGGCATCAACATTCCGCAGCAGCCCAGGGCCCCTAGTTTTTTTATGGCTTCGAGCGGGAAATGAGCGATCCGTTCCCAATCTTTGACGTGAGGACGAACTTCGCTGCGCATAAATTCGCGGACGGTGTCGCGGATGAGGAGTTGGTGATCGGAGAGGGAGAAGTCCATGGCGCGGGGAAAGTTTAGCATGGTGGAAAGTGGCGAGTGACGAATGGCGAGCACAGAAAATAGACAATGAAAATTGGAAAATCAGAATTCGGTTCGGTGAAAAGGTTGGAAGGCCCCTCAGAAGGGGGGCGTTACAACCATAAATGCACCGATCATAACCCGTTTGCGGGCGGAAGAGTGGAGGGTGCGCCTTGACAGCTTCCAGACGGCATGCGTCTTCCCGGGGAAACAGGGCAACCCGCGCGCCTCTTTGGGTCCAGAGACGGCAACGTTCGGAGGGTCAGAGGTTGAAGAGTTCACGGAGGCGTTTCGTTTGTTGGCGACTTACTGGGATTTCAGATTGTTTCTTGTCGTTCATTTTTAGCATGAAGCTCGACTTAAACCAGGGAACTACTTCTTTGATGTGGTGAATGTTGACGAGATAGGAGCGGTGCGGGCGCCAGAACGATTCCGCGTCCAGGGCGGCGAGCAGTTCGTCGAGGGTGCGGTAGTTCGAGGTGCCTTCGGCGTCTTTGGCGGTGATCGAAATCAGGCCTCCTTCAATGGAGGCGAAGATCAGATCGCGGGAATCGACGAGGAGCATGCGTTGCTGGGAGCGGATCAGGACTTTGGAGGGTTGCGAGGAAACGGCCTTCGGTGTGACGAGTTGATGGACCAGTTGTTCGAGGCGGTCCGTCGGACTGGTTTGGGATTCGATTTCGCGTTTTACCTTTTGGATGGCTTTGAAGAGGCGGTCCTTGTCGAAGGGCTTCAAAACATAGTCCACGGCGTTTACGTCGAAGGCCTGGACGGCGTAGTGATCAAAGGCGGTGGCGAAGACGACGTGGGGGACTCTGAGTTTGCGCTCGGCTAGTTTCTGGAGGACGCCGAAGCCGTCGAGGCCGGGCATCTGGACGTCCAGAAAAACCAAATCGGGGGAATGCTCTTTGATCAGGTTTACGGCCTCGAGGCCGTTTTTGCCTTGGGCGAGGAGATGAATTTCCGGGAAGGCTTTCAACAGAAAGGCGAGTTCTTCGCGGGCGGGCTTTTCGTCGTCGACGATGATGGCGTTGATGGGCATTGGGGAGGACAGGTTGAGTATAGCGCGGGGGCGCGAGGAAGTGGCGAGGGATGAGTGAAGAGATCCGTACGTAACGGTGAATCGCCGGCTGGAAGAGTTTTAACACCGAGAGGGACAGGGCCGTGGCAAGGTGTCCCTTCGAAGACTCAGCGCAAGCGCCTGGATGAAAACCCCTAGTCCCGCCCCAATAAACCTAGGGTCGGCGCCCGAGCGAAGTTGGTCGCTCGCTCTCCTGGACTCCGGCTGTCCCACCGCCGGCAGGTTCGGGATGGCAGGATTTCTTGGTTGGGTGGCAAGAGGCGGGGGAAAACCACGGGACCGAAGACCCGTCACTGCAGGTACAGTTTGCGTTTGATGTTAAGTTGGGTGAAGGAGAGCCGGTGTGAAGACCGGCACTACGAAGGGAGAGAGATGGCCGCTAGGAGAGAGAAGATGGTGAAGAGCAAGGTGGTTTATCAGGGGAGGGTGTTTGGGGTTAGGCGGGATGAGATTGTCGAGCCGGACGGGCTGCGGGCCACGCGGGAGGTTATTTCACATCCCGGATCGGTGGTGATCTTGCCCGTACTGGACGACGGGAAAATCGTTATGGTGCGGCAATACCGGCATGCGGCCCGGCAGTATTTATGGGAATTGGTCGCCGGGCGGATGGATGGAGATGAGACGGTGAAGGAAGGAGCGGCTCGGGAGTTGCGGGAAGAGACCGGCTATCGAGCAAAACGATTCACCGAGTTTCTAGATGTCTTTCCTACCCCCGGATTTCTCGAGGAAAGGATGCATATTTTACTTGCTGAGGGGTTGACGGCGGGAAAGGCGGAGCCGGAGGCCGATGAGAAATTAATTTCCCATGCGTATCGGCCGGAAGAGCTGAAGAAGATGACGAAAAATGGAAGCCTGCGGGATGCCAAGTCCATTGCCGGAATTTTGTACTACCTTACTTTTTTGAGACAGGGTTGAGACAGCGGTTTGAAACGATTTTATGCATAAAAATGCACAGGGGAGGATTTTTTTGGGCCAGCTATATTGACTGGGAAAACCATTTTGATACACTCCACGCAATTCGTGCTCATGGCGGCGATTCGTTTCTGATCCGCCCCAAGAGTAGAAACAGTTGGTCACCTGCCAAAGGAGACACGAAGTGCAAGGAACAGTAAAGTGGTTTAATAATTCGAAGGGATACGGATTCATAGGGAGGGACGACGGGCCCGATGTGTTCGTACATTATTCCGCAATCGCCGGAGAAGGATACCGGACGCTGCAGGAAGGAGATCCGGTAGAGTTCGAGATTGTGCAAGGCCCGAAAGGACCCCAAGCGGCGAATGTGTCCAAACCGGCGTAATAGGCGAGTTTGGATTTAGCCGGCGGAAGCGACAGCTCCGCCGGCTTTTTGTTGTGTGCCGAGCACGTTCGCTAGCTTGGAGGTGAAAGTCCTCTGCTGAAGGAACGGACGGCCTACTTGAGGGGCTGGAAGAGCTACTTCGGCTTCTGTTAGACCCCTTCGCTGCTGGAGACAATGGATAAATGGATACGAGATCGTCTGCGATCCATGATCTGGAAGCAATGGAAGCACGGCCAACAGCGGTACGAGAAGCTACGCCAACGCGGGGTTGGCAAGGAACTCGCTGCACAAACGGCGGGTAGTCCGCACGGCCCGTGGCGCGTGGCGAACAGCCCGGCCTTGTCCATCGCGCTCCCACTTGCCTACTTCGACTCTCTCGGTCTTCCTCGGCTGTCCGATGGCTTTGCGTAATCCTCTGAACCGCCCGATGCGGACCCGCATGTCGGGTGGTGTGGCAGGGGAGAGCGGGCGACCGCTCCCCTATGCCGATTGGGGGCCAAGGAGCGGAGTGGCGAGTAATGAGGAAAAAGGAAGAACATCCCTGGCTGCGCCAGACTGCCGTAGCCAGGCCCTCGATAACAGACTCTTGTACCGGCGCCTTGCGGAAAGGGATGTAGCGTTGGCGAAGCGCTCTGCGCTCGAGGGATGGGGATATAATCGCGGGCATGGATAACAGGCAGATCGCGCGGATCCTGCGGGAGACCGCACAGTTATTGGAGATAGATGGGGCGATTATCGGACGCTACCGGAGCTATGAAAAGGCAGCGGAGTTGATCGAGGGATTGCCGCAGCCGGTTGAGCAGTTGGTGACTACACCGGAGAAATTGCTGGAGCTGCCGGGGATTGGCCAGGGGATGGTGGAGCATCTGACGGAGATCGTAAAGACTGGCGATTACGCGTTGCGGCAGAAGATGCTGAAGAAATTTCCACCGACTCTCCTGGAGGTGCTGACCCTGCAGTCGCTCGGGCCAAAGAAGGTTTTGTTTTTGTGGAAACAGTTCAAGTGCGCGACCGTGGCGGACGTCGAGACGCTGGCGCGCGAGGGGAAGCTGCGGGACCTGGCGGGATTTGGAGAGAAAAGCGAGCAGAACATTTTGAAGGCTGTGGAGACGTTCAAAAAGGGATCGGGACGATTCTTGATCAGCACGGTGGAGGATGCGGCGGCGGAAATTGCGCAGCACATCAAGAAGGCGGGAAAGATGGTGGAGAGCGTGACGCCGGCTGGGTCTTTGCGCAGAGGAAAGGAAACCATCGGAGATCTAGATTTCTTGGTAACGATGGCGGCGGAGAAGAAACCCAAGAGCACCGGCAAGAGTGCCGGAGCCACGCGGCAGGATGTTATTGATGAGGTGGCGAAGCACATCCTGAAATTTCCGAGGATCGATCAGGTTTTGGCACACGGGGAAAACAAGGTTAGTTTTACGTTGTCGAATGGGTTGCAGGTGGATGTACGGCTGCTCGAGAAGGAGAATTTCGGCGCGGCGCTTTTGTACTTTACGGGATCGAAAGAGCACAACGTACGGTTGCGTGGCCGCGCCAACGATATGGGATGGACTTTGAATGAGTATGACCTGGCGACGTTGCAGGGCGGAAAGCGCGTGGCCGGGCGGACGGAGGAGGAGATTTACGCGAAGTTGCAACTGGAGTTTGTGCCTCCGGAATTGCGGGAGAATACCGGCGAGATTGAGCTGGCGGAAAAGCATGCGTTGCCGAAACTGGTCGAGCTGCGCGATGTCAAGGGCGATTTGCAGATGCACTCGACCGCCAGCGACGGGAAAAATTCGGTTGAGGAGATGGCCGAAGCGGCAAAGTCACTGGGCCACGAGTACATCGCGATTACGGACCATTCAAAGGCCGTGACGGTGGCGAATGGTCTGGATGAGAAACGCATGGCAGCACACATCAGGAATTTGCGGGCCGTCGATCAGAAGGGATTAGGGATTCGGGTTCTCGCGGGATCGGAAGTGGATATTCTGAAAGACGGGAAGCTGGATTATTCGGACGAAATTCTCGCGCAACTGGATGTGGTCGTATGCTCGATCCATTCTTATTTCAATTTGGAGCGGGCCGAGATGACGGAACGAATGCTTGCGGCGATCGAGAACCGGTATACGCAGATTATTGGGCATCCGACGGGGAGATTATTGCTGAGGCGGGATCCGCTCGACTACGACGTGGAGAAGATTCTGGATGCTTGTGCGAAAAATGGTGTGGCGATGGAGTGCAATTCTTATCCGGACCGGTTGGATTTGAAGGATGTTTATTTGCGGATGTGCAGGGAGAAAGGTGTGAAGGTGGTGATTTCGACCGATGCGCATAGCACGGGAAATCTGAGTTTTATCCGGCACGGCGTGAGGATGGCGCGGCGGGGATGGTTGGAGAAGAAGGATGTGATCAATACCCGGCCCGTCGGGGAGTTTTTGAGGGAGTTGCGGGGCAGGAAGAGCAAGGAGGCTAGGGGATGAACCGGCGGGAGATCTAGCGGAGGTGGAGAAAGTTTGCTCGGTTTCGCTCGCAAGACGCTGGGAAAAGCCATGGTCGGAAGACCCGCCACCAACCGTCAAAGGGAACATTTGGGGAGTGTCATACGTTTATGGTAATAGGACGACGTCGGACGGAGTCGTAGGAGAGGAAGATGCCGATTACACAGAGTGGACGCGATTCCCTGCCCCTGAGATTGCGGCGCGGTGCGATGTTTTTGGGACTGGCGGCCGGGGTGTTCGCGTTGGGCGCAAGTTCGTTGCGCGCAGAGGAGGTTACCAAGACCTTCACGGTGAGCGGACATGCCAGGGTCCGCGTGACCACCGATGACGGGTCGGTAAGGGTCTCAACCGGAGATATCAAGCAGGTGGAGATTCGCGTGGTGTATAGCGGTTACAGACTGGACAAGGATTTGCGCGTGAGCTCGGAGCAGAACGGGGATTCCGTCGATGTTGAGGCGAAAACCTCAGGAGGCGGACTTTGGAGCTGGGGAGTGCGGCATAGCAGTTTGCGGGTGGAAGTACATATGCCAAAAGACGCGGATTTGAGTGTGCGATCGGGGGATGGATCGGTCGAGGCAGATTCGATCAATGGGAACGTGGATATCACGGCTGGGGACGGGAGCATCACGGCGCAGAGTCTGAAGGGCAGCATGCGGTTTCATACCGGGGATGGACACATTGAGGGACGTGGTTTGGATGGGACTGTGGATGCGTCGAGTGGAGATGGACATATTAACGTGGAAGGACGATTTGACGGATTGACCATTCGGACCGGGGACGGGAGCGTCAACGCGCGCGCCGCGGCGGGGTCAAAGGTAGGTACAGCGTGGTCAATTCACACCGGTGACGGGAGCGTGGATTTGGAAGTGCCGGGGGATTTGGCGGCGAATTTGGATGCCAGCACGCATGATGGGCATATCAGCTTGGGATTGCAGGTGACGGTGGAAGGGACCTTCAGTTCCTCGAGTATTCATGGGAAGTTGAATGGGGGAGGAGCGGCGCTCAGCATCCATACAGGAGATGGATCGATTCATTTGAGCAAGACGTAAGCGGAATTGAAAAAGCGCTGGAAATTGCCGACACCATAGCGCCTGCCAGATACAGCAATAGGAATGGAATTCGCGGTAAGTAATTGAAAAGAGGCCGGGCTGAATGGACCCTTTTTTGCTCTTACGTAGAGTGTCGGGAGGGTTCGCGAATGGTTGTTGTGATTTTGTGTATAGCCGTACTGGGACTTTTTGTGATCACGCTCACCAGTTCGTTTTTCGAGAGCCGTAAGCAACGGTCGTAAGCGGCCCACGTTCGACAGACATAGATTCCTCAGAACATCTGAATTTGCTTGAGCGCTAACTCCGTCACATGCGGGTGTGCGCGTTCGCCCGAAGTCTGTTCGCAAGATGCGGAGATTGTGTGGACATGGGACGCAGCCTGCCTGCGGTAGGCGGGCATTGCTGCGCGTTTAAGAAGCGAAGAGGGAGCAATTTCGAGAGGAGCGGGCGATGTGGTAAAGTTTTTGGTTCGTTGATGGCCGGCGAAGTCTGGTGTGGAAAGGCCGTCGGCTAAAAGGCGTGCCTTCGGCAGGCAGATTCGCGCGACGCTGCACGGTCGGCACCAGAACAGGGTTCGTCAGCAAGGGACATTAGGGGGCTCGGGAGATGAAGACGAATTATAACGGGGTGGCGGTGCCGGCCGAGGGGAAGGCCATTGGGTATCGGAATGGGGCGCTGCAGGTGCCGGAGAATCCGATCATTCCCTTTATCGAGGGAGATGGGACGGGCAGAGATATCTGGAAGGCTTCACGGCGGGTGTTTGATGCGGCGGTCGAAAAGGCTTACGCCGGGAAGCGGAAAGTGGTTTGGTTCGAGGTGTTTGCCGGGGAGAAAGCGTTCAATGCGTTTAAGCAGTGGTTGCCGGACGATACGGTGGAGGCGGCGCGGGATTTTCGCGTGTCGATCAAGGGGCCTTTGACTACGCCGGTGGGCGGCGGGATCCGTTCGTTGAACGTGGCGCTGCGGCAGATTCTGGACTTGTATGCGTGCGTGCGACCGGTCCGGTATTTCCAGGGAGTTCCCTCCCCTGTTCGCGAACCCGAAAAAATGGATGTGGTGATTTTCCGGGAGAACACCGAGGACGTGTACATTGGGATTGAGTGGAAGAGCGGAACGCCGGAAGCGAAGAAGCTGCTGGAGTTCTTGAACAACGAAATGCTGAAGGGCGGGAAGAAGCAGATCCGCTGGGATTCGGGTGTAGGGATCAAGCCGATTTCGCCGACAGGGACGAAGAGGTTGGTGCGCCGGGCCATCCAGCATGCGCTCGATCACAAACGGCCAAGCGTAACGCTGGTGCACAAGGGCAACATTCAGAAATTCACGGAAGGTGCGTTTCGAGATTGGGGTTACGAGTTAGCGCAGGAGGAATTTCGCGCGCAGACCGTGACGGAACGGGAAAGCTGGATTCTGGACAACGCGGATAAGAATTCCGGACTGACTGTCGAGCAGAACGCGGCGATGATCGAGCCTGGTTTAGAGCAGGCTACCAACGAGTTTAAGAACAGCGTGTATGCGGAAGTGAAGGGCGTGCTCGACGCGATCGGGTCTTCGCATGGCAAGGGTCAGTGGAAAAAGAAGTTGATGATCAACGACCGGATCGCGGATTCGGTGTTTCAGCAGATGCTGCTCAGGCCGAATGAGTACAGTGTGCTGGCTACGCCGAATCTGAATGGCGATTATTTGAGCGATGCTTGCGCGGCGCAGGTCGGGGGATTGGGCATTGCGCCGGGGTCGAATGTTGGAGACGGGTATGGGGTGTTTGAGGCTACGCACGGGACGGCGCCGAAGTATGCCGACAAGGATGTGATCAATCCGGGTTCGGTGATGCTGTCGGGGGCCATGATGTTTGAGTTTCTGGGATGGGGAGAAGCTGCGAAGTTGATTGAGCATGGCATTGCGAAAACCATTCAGCAGAAGAAGGTGACTTACGATTTGGAGAGATTGATGACCGGGGCGACGAAGCTAGGGACTTCGGCGTTTGCTACGGAGATTATTGGGAATATGTAGTTGGGGGCAAGAAAGAGTTTCACTACAGAGTACGCAGAGAGCATTGAGGAAGAGGAGAAAGAACGATGAGTAGGAAGAAGGTGACGGTGGTGGGTGGCGGGTTTGTGGGGTCGACTACGGCGCAGCGGATTGTGGATATGGAACTGGCGGACGTGGTGCTGACGGACATTTTGGATGGGCCACCGGCCGGGAAGGCGCTGGATATGGTGGAGAGCGGGCCAATCACGGGGACGGATTCATTTGCGGTCGGAGTCTCTACTGCTGGCGGAGATTACAGCGCTACGGAAGGAAGCGATGTGGTGGTGATTACGGCGGGTTTTCCGCGTAAGCCGGGGATGAGCCGGGACGATCTACTGAAGGCGAACTACGATGTGGTGAGTGGTGTAGTAAGCCAGATTGTGAAGCATTCTCCAAATTGCATTCTTGTGATCGTGACCAACCCGCTGGACGCAATGGCACAGGCAGCGTTGAAGGTCAGCGGATTCCCGAAGAATCGAGTGCTGGGGATGGCGGGCGTGCTGGATTCGGCGCGGATGAGCGCGTTTGTGGCGATGGAGTGCAAGGTCAGCGTGGAGAATGTGCACTCGTTTGTGCTGGGCGGGCACGGTGACGACATGGTGCCGTTGCCGCGGTACTCCACGGTGGCGGGGATTCCGCTGCCGGATTTGCTGTCGGCGGCGAAGATCGAGGAGATCGTGACGCGCACGCGGAAGGGCGGGGCGGAGATTGTGAATTTATTGAAGACGGGATCGGCGTATTATGCGCCTTCGGCGGCGGCGGCGGAGATGGTGGAGGCGATTTTGAAGGACAAGAAGAAGATTCTGCCGTGCGCGGTGTATTTGGACGGCGAGTACGAGATCAAGGGCGTGTTTGTAGGCGTGCCGGTGAAGTTGGGGGCAGCGGGGGCGGAAGAGATCATTCAGATCAAATTGACGTCGGAGGAGAAGGAAGCGTTGCACCGGAGCGCGGGGAGTGTACGGGAGTTGGTGAGCGTGTTGGGGTTGTAGGATACAGTTTTGCGTTTTGGTCGTGGGCGCGGCGAGGTTGCCGCGCCTTTTTTTTGCGTGTGGTCCTGAGACGGAAAAGCAGGTCTGTCGCTTGGCTCGGGACGACAATTCGTCTCTTGCTCCGTGCGGACAAGGGCGCGGGATGCCACGCCCCTAAGATGAGCGCGGCTCGCGGACTCGCCTTGTGCCCCTGGGTCAGAAGCCGAAAAGATGGCCGGCGACGACGACTAGCAGAAGGGTGAAGAGGGCGATGGCGATTTCGCCTATAAAGCCTACGGCGAAGGGGCGGAGGCCTTGTCGGCGCATCTCTTTGAAGTTGGTGCGCAGGCCGACGCCGGCGAAGGTTAGCAGGAAGGCCCAGCGAGAGAGATTCGCTAGCGCGGTGTTTTGGTCTTTGGTGAAGAAGCCGACGGTGGCCAGCAACGAGATGAGAAGGAAGCCGAGGACAAACTTCGGAAACTTCTGCCAGAGGAAGGCGACTTTGTTGGTGACGTTTTGGGCTTGGCCTTTGCTGGCCCAATAGATCGCGTAAGCGAGGACCACGAAACCGATGAGTGCGTTGCGCGTGGTTTTCGTGAGGACCGCGAGTTTGGCGGCGGCGTCGGAGTAGAGCGCGCCTGCGGCGGTGGCTTCGGCGGTATTGTCTACGGCAAGACCGGCCCAGATTCCATAAGCTCGGTCGGAGAGATGGAGTGCGTGGCCGATGAGCGGGAAGGTGAAGAGTGCGATTGCGCCGAGAGCCAGGATGGCGGCGATGGCGAAGGAGGAATCTTCTTCGTCGGCGTCGATGGCGCCTTGAGTGGCGATGATGGCGCTGACGCCGCAGACGGCGGAGCCTACGGCGAGGAGCGTGGTGAGTTTGGGTTTCAAGCCGAAAAGGCGGCCGAGGAAGGTCATGAAAGCGAGGGAGCCGACGATTTCAATGGCGACGAGGAGCAGGCTGACGCCGCCGAGTTTGGCGACGTCACCGAGAAGAAAGCGCGAGCCGAGAAGAACGATGCCTGCTTTGAGCCAGAATTCGTAAGTCGCAACGCCGGGTTTGAAGATTTCGGCAAGGCCGAAGAGGTTGGAGATGACGAGACCGAGAAGGATGGCCCAGAGCACATATTCGATGTTCGGAAATGGGAAGTGATGGGCTTTGGCGTAGGCGTTGATGTTTTTTTCGAGGAGTTTGCCGGCAAAGCCGATGGCGGCGAGAAGGGCGATGCCGGGGAGCAGACGCAGGAATTTGGACGTGAGCGAGAGAGAGGGAGTTTGTGGGAGTGCGATTGCGTCGGCCATGGAGAAGTCCTTAGTTTTTTGGTTTTAGTATTCGTCGCGTTTCGACCGCCCAGAAGAAAAAGGCGCACAGGTAAAGTGCCTCTGCCACTTAGGCTCACCAGGGGACATGGGCGATTACTCCCAAGCGGATTAGCGTGGCGGCGAAGAGGGCCAGGAGGACAGCCCAGGTGTCGACGGAGAGTTTGCGTTTGGGGGTAGATTGCGGGCTGGCGGGCATTGGGATTTCCTTTTTGTTTAGGAGATGGAAATCTTGTCCAGGGGCGGGGCAGTCTCCCGGTGCGGCCAGTCTTCGGCTGTGGCGATCGCAGCGGAATGCGACGCTACGCGCCCGACAATCAACAGAGCAGGTGCGGGTAACGGTGGGAGCGAAGCCAGCCGCGAGAGAGTCGTGGAGTGCACGGATTGCTCGCGCTGCGAGGCCTTCGAGACAACCAAGCAGGGTGTCTCGGCGTTGAGACCGGAGTCTGAGAGCCAATGGGAGACTTCGGCGTAATCGGGGCCGGGCATGTAAACCACGACCGTGGTGTCCGGCGCGATGGGAAAGCCGTTGAAGGCGCGGGCATCTTCGCTGCGGGAGAAGGTGGTGAAGAGAACGCGGGAGGCGAGGCGGCGGTCGGTAAGAGAGATTTGCGCGGCGGCCGCGGAGGCGAAGCCGGAGGAAATGCCGGGAACGATTTCGACATGGATGCCGGCGGCGCGGAGGGTTTCGATTTCCTCGGCGGCTCGGCCGAAGAGCAGAGGGTCGCCGCCTTTCAGGCGGACGACGGTTTCGTGTTTGTGCGCGGCATCGACGAGGAGAGAGTTGATTTCCGATTGCGTTAGCAGGCGGTGGCCGGCGCGTTTGCCTACGTCGATGCGCTCGGCGGTGGCGGGGATGAGCGCGAGGACTTCGGTGGAGACGAGGGAGTCGTGGAGGACGATGTTGGCGGATTGGAGGAGGCGCACAGATTTAACGGTGAGGAGATCGGGATCGCCGGGGCCAGCGCCTACGAGGAAGACTCTGCCGGGGAGGTTGGGGGTTTCGGGAGGAGAAACCCAAGACGCAACTTTAGAAACCAAGGGTTTGGCGCGCGAAGAGGAAACAGCAGGTCCCTCGCTGCGCGGACTCGGCTCGGGATGACAAATTGGTTGCCAAGGATCGTTACGTTGTTCGCGGAAGCGGTCGAAGGCTTCGCGGCTGGCTAGTTGGTGGAGTCTTTGTTTTGTGGATTCGGGATTGGCGGTTGTGGCGCGGAGGCGCTGGCGGGCGGCGCCCAGGTGATCGAGCCAGGCGGAATATTCAGGGCCGAATTGTTGTTCGAGTTCTTTGCGGAGGCGTTGCGCCAGCGCGGGGCTTTTGCCGTTGGTGGAGATGGCGATTTGCAGATCGCCGCGTTGGACGATGGAGCCGTAGTACCAGTGGCAGTGGTCGATGTCGTCGACGGCGTTGCAGAGGATTTGGCGACGATTGCCTTCGGCGAAAACCGCGGCGTTGACATCCGGGAGAGACGTCGCGGCGATGACGAGAAATTTGTTGTCGAGGTCGTCGGGAGAAAAGAGTTTGGGAAGCCAGGTGAATTCGTTGTTCTCGGCTTGTTGGGCGAGTTGCGTGTTCAGTTGAGGAGCGACGACGGTAACGTTGGCTCCAGCCTGGAGAAGCGAGGGGATTTTCGAAGCGGCGATGGCGCCGCCGCCGACTACCAGGACGGCGCGATTTTGGAGTTTGAGGAACGCAGGGAAAAGCGTCATCGGTCCTCCACGGAGTGGGGGGTCGCAGATACGGGTGTGTCGCGTTCGGCGATTTGCACGGGGCCTCCGGCCAGGATGGAGCGGAGTGCTTCGGTGGATTGGCGGGCCAGGAATTTTTGCAGGGGCTCGCGCGATTCGCGTTCGAGGTGGAAGAAATCGAGAAGGCGCGTGATGGCGTTTGGCACTTCGCTGGCGGGGCAACGATAACCGACCGGGCGGGCGACGGAAGCGAATTGGCCTACGCTGCCGCCTACGCAGAAGTAGTAGGCATCCACCATTTTGCCGTTGGATCTTATTTTCTTGCCTTCGATGCCGATGTCGGCGATCCAGTGCTGGCCGCAGGAGTTGGGGCAGCCAGTGATGTGGAGACGAAGTTGGTCCTGATAGTTCGGGAAACGTTCTTCGAGCTGTTCGGTGAGCCAGCGGGCGAACGATTTGGTTTCCGTGAGAGCCAGTTTGCAGAATTCGGAGCCGGTGCAGGCGACGGTGCCGCGGAGGAACGCGGAGGATTCGATGGGCAGGCCGGCGGAGTTGAGTTCGTTGACCACGGTTGCGACATGAGCCTCGGGAATGTTGACGAGGAGAAGATTTTGCATCGGGGTATTGCGCACGTGGCCATCGCCGTAGCGCTCGGCGAGATCGGCGGCTAGGGTGAGCTGCGCGGGAGTGATGCGGCCACGGATGACCGTGGCGCCGATGGAGTAGAGGCCCGGTTGTTTTTGCGGAATGACGCCAAGATGATCGCGGTGGACTTGTGCGGGGGGATCGAGCGGTTCGCCGGGATCGAGTTTGTAGCCGAGTTTTGCTTCGAGTGCGGCGAGGAAGGAGTCGGCGGTCCAGCCGAATTCAAGGAACAGATATTTCATGCGGGCTTTGTCGCGGGAGTGGCGAAGGACTTCGGATTCGCGAAAGAGCTCGGTGATGGCGCGGACGACGGGGATCACTTGGTCCCAATGAACGAAGGCGTTCAGCGGGACGGCGAGGTGGGGTTGCGTGGAGAGGCCGCCGGCGACACGGAGGGAGAAGCCGAGTTCGCGGTTCGTGGCCCGCGACCCGTGACCTATGGCGGCGGCCGCAGGGCTCGCGGGTTCGACCTGCGCTACCGTGGAAACAATTTGCGGCTGCCGACCGCCTCGGTAAGCGGTCCCTCGATTACCGAGAGGACGGCTCGTAGCGATTAGGCTGATGTCGTTGATTTCAGGGTAGGAGCACCAGCCCGGGCAGGCCGTGATGGAGATTTTGAACTTGCGCGGGAGATTGTAGAACTCGGAGTTGCCGCCGAGTTCTTTTTCGAGAGCTTGCACGAGCGGGGTTAGATCGGCGAGTTCATGGCCGTGGACTCCGGCTAGCGGGCAGCCGGTGATGTTGCGGGGGACGTCGCCGCAGGCGCCGGTGGTCGAGAGCCCGATAGACTGGAGACGCTCGAGGAGTTCGGGGATCGCTTCGATGCGCACCCAGTGCAGTTGAATGTTTTGGCGCACGGTGATGTCGGCTACGCCATTGCCGAATCTGGAGGAAATGTCTGCGATGGTGCGGAGTTGGTGGCTGGTGAGGAGTCCGTTGGGGATGCGGATCCGCACCATGAAATAAGGAGTGGACTTCCCTTCTCCGCCGCTTCCGCCGACTACACCGATGCCGTCGCCCTGGGTGTAAATGCCCCAGGCGCGGAAGTAGGTGTTCAGCCATTCGGAGGGAATGGAATCGTGGCCGTCGCGGGCGAATTGGCAAATCTCGTCGAGATGGTCCCAAGCATTTTTTTCAAGCTTGAGGCGTTCGAGACGCTGCGATTTGGTTTCCTTGGTGCCAGACATTTTAGGGCGATTCCTTTTGTGTTAGAGCGGACCGCCTCAACCGGCGGTCGGTACAAAGCCAAGAACGGGTGCAAGGGCCTGCGACTAGGAAACCTCGCTAAAACAAAAAACCCACGTTGCCGGAAGGTCTGGCACGTGGGCTTCGAAAATCGGCGATCAGAGCTAGTTACATCGGGAAGCACCGTTTGCCAGAGTGGGCAGACCGACAACAACACATGGCCTGCGGAACAGAGTTGCTCTGGCAAAGGTAAGACATATGGACAAACAAGGTTACGTAAGGGTTGGGGGATCGTCAACCGCTACGTGCCTTCAAACATTGGATGATTGTTATCGGGGGATTGGATACATGGGGGACCGGGGCTACGGGGAGAGCGGGCAGCGGCCCGCAAGGCCTAGGTACCTTTGGGCCAGCTCTCGGCAGCTCCGGGCGAAGGGAAAGCGGCCCCTACAAATGCCCCCCCAGGTGCCGGACGGCAGGCACGGCGCTACTAAATCTGGAACACCCACGGTGTTCGTCTATTGGGGTTTGGACTTGACAGTGGCGGCGGGCTTGCTTGGAGTTGCGGCAGGAGCGCCTACGATGGTGGCGGACTTAATGGTGTCCAGTTTGGGGAACTTGGAGGCGATATATTGCTCGCCGCCCTTCTCCATGTTGGCCTGCTCGCCTGCCTGGGCGGGGTCGGGATATTGGTCGTAGAACATTTCGACTACGTTCATGCCCTTGTCGTCGACGCTAGCAAAAGGCGCGAATCCCATGGAATCGAGATGCGTGTTGTCTTTGAGGTTGATAAAGACTTCGGTGGTGCGGGAATTGGGGAGCGCGGTTTTTGCGAAAGTGAGAGTACCGCGGAGATTTTTTTGCGTGACGGGATCGTCCTTAATGGTGGCTTTGGCCCAGGCGGCGTTGACCGGAGGGTTGGCGTTGATGCCGAACTGCGCCACGAAGCCGGGGATGACGCGGTAGACGCGCGCGGCGTCATAATAGTGGTGCTTCACGAGATTGTAGAAACGGTCGGCAGCCAGAGGAGCCCAGGCGCGGTTGACGGTAACCGTGAACTCGCCGCGAGTGGTGACGAATTTGACCTGGTAGGTGGCCGGCGCCGTGTCTTTGAGGAGCGTGGGGCGGAGCAGAGTGCGGTCGTAGGTGGAGGCCGGCGTTTTCGCGGTAGAGGATTTAGGAGCGGCGGTTTGCGAGAAAGCGGGAATGGATGCCAAGAAAAGAGCGGACGAACAAACAAAGAGTTTGCAGAGATGCATTAGGGGACGGTCCTCCGAATTTTGCGTGCGTCAGTGCTCGAGACTAGTTTAGCGCGGGAGAGGGAGCCGCGGAAAATGGAAATTGCACGCCAAGTGCGGTTGGTCGTTGCAGGATCAAACCAAGGGTGGCGCCCCCTTCGCACAACAGGGAGGGGGCTGACAAAACCTATGAGGACAGGCAAAGCAGCGGTGCCACGCGTTTTCAGTGGGAGTTGAGTTCCCGCGAGACTTTCTGGACTTCGGAGAGAACGCGGAGGGTGTTCTCGCCCAGGATTTTACGGATGTCGGATTCGGAGTAACCCTTTTGCAAGAGGGCGTCGGTGATTTGGGGGAGATGGGTGGCGTCTTCCATGCCAATGGGCATGACAGCGCCGTCGAAGTCGGAGCCGAGGCCTACGTGATCGATACCTCCGACTTTTACGGCGTGATCGATGTGATCGACGATTAACGTCCAATCCACCTTGGGAAGCTTTCCCGCTTTCATCATGTCGCGGACTACCTGATCGCCGGCTACGGTGGTGCAGGACTCGTCCGTGCCGCAGCGCTTTTTCACTTCTTCACTGATTTCTTTTTCTACGTCGGGGTGGGTGTTTTCGAAATCGCGGAATTCCTGGCTCAGGAACCCTACGTGGTAGTTGATCTGGATTACGCCGCCGTGCTTGGCGAGGTCGCGGATCATGTCGTCGGTCATGTTGCGGGCGGCATTAGCGAGGGCTCGGCAGGAGGAGTGCGAGGCGAAAACGGGAGCTTTGCTGACTTCGAGGGCATCGTAAAAGGTTTTGTCGGAGACGTGGGAGATGTCCACGATCAAGCCGAGGCGATTCATTTCTCGGACGACGTTTTTGCCGAAATCGCTGAGGCCGTTGTGTTCAGGCTTGGCGGTCGAGGAGTCGGCCCATTCGTTGTTCTGCATGTGAGTCAGGGTCATGTAGCGGACGCCGAGAGCGGCGAAGGCGCGGAGGACGGCGAGGTCGTTGCCCATCATGTGACCGCCTTCGACGCCCATGAGCGCGGCGATTTTCTTTTGCTTTTTGGCTTCGCGAATGTCGTCGGCGGTGGTGGCGAGGATCATTTCGTCAGGATGCTTGCGGACGGTTTCGCGGACGGCATCGATTTGATCGAGAGCGCGCTTGACGGCCTCGGGGCCGAGGATTTTGCCGTCGATCCAGATGGAAAAGAAGATGGCGGTGAGGCCGCCGTCGCGCATGCGAGGGATGTCGATGTTGCCATCGGTGTGCGGGACAGCGATGTCAAAGTGGGGATCGAGAAGGCGTTGCGTGGTGTCGTCGTGAGTGTCGATGACGATGGAGGAGAATTGGAGTTTCTTGGCTTTGTCGGAGACGGATTGTGCGACGACGAGAGCGATGGTTACGGTGCACAGTAGAGAAACGAGGGCTAGGGTACGGATCATTTATTCTCCTGGGAAAGGCGGAAATAGAGTAGCACGGGAGAGAGTGACGAGTGGACGATGGGCCGACGGCACACGCAAAGTGCCGGTGCCCAAAGACGAAGCAGGTCCCTCGCGCCGAGGAATTCGCTCGGGATAACGATTTTCTTTTTGACGAACAACGGCTGTGTACGCGGTGAGCTTAGCCGGAGCCGGATACTTGGGATTCCGGGCGATCGGTGAAGGCGGCTTTTAGGTAGTCGTGGTTGGTGCGGGCGATTACTTCCAGGCGGATTTGTTTGGGGCAGGCGGCTTCGCATTCGCCGATGTTGGTGCAATTGGCGAAACCTTCGAGGTGCATTTGTTGAACCATGCCTAGGGCGCGGCGATCGCGTTCCGGTTGGCCCTGCGGAAGGTGACCGAGGTGAGAGATTTTTGCGCCCACGAACAGGGCGGCGGCCGCGTTGGGACAGGCGGCTACACAGGCTCCGCAACCGATGCAGGCGGCGGAGTCCATGGCGAGGTCGGCGTCTTGTTTGGGGATGGGGATCGTGTTGCCGTCGGGGGCGCTGCCTGTTGGGACGGAGATGAAACCACCGGCGGCTATGATGCGATCGAAGGAGTTGCGGTTTACGGCTAGATCTTTTATTACCGGGAAGGCTTTTGCTCGCCAGGGTTCGAGGTAGAGTTCATCGCCGTCTTTGAAGTGACGCAGGTGGAGTTGGCAGACGGTGGTGGCTTTGAAACCGCCGTGGGCTTTGCCGTTGATCATAAATCCGCACATGCCGCAGATGCCTTCGCGGCAATCGTGGTCGAAGGCGATGGGGTCTTCGCCTTTGGCGATGAGAGATTCGTTGAGGACGTCGAGCATTTCGAGGAAGGACATGTGTTCGTCGACGTTGGGGTGGTCGTAACGGACCAAGCGGCCTTTGTCCTGGGGATTTTTTTGGCGCCAAACGTGCAATGTGAGTTTCATGATATTTCGAGGCTCCGCGCCACGAGCGGCCCGCCTCGGTAGGCCGGCCCCAGGGAAGAGGAACCCGCGAACACTGGCAACGTGCCTGTGCCACGCGATGATGTGAGCGGCGGCGTCACCGGTAGCTCCGTTGCGAGGGCTTTACGTAGTTGAACGTTAATGGCTCTTTGCAGAGGGCGTTTGGGCGACCTGGACCTTGATACTGCCAGGCAGCTACGTAGGAATAGTTGGCGTCGTCGCGGCGGGCTTCGCCTTCGGGGGTTTGATATTCTTCGCGGAAATGGCCACCACAGGATTCGTTACGGTCGAGAGCGTCGAAGCACATGAGTTCGGCTAGTTCGAAGAAATCGGCAACGCGGCCGGCTTTTTCAAGGGATTGGTTGAACTCGTCGTTGGCGCCGAGGACGCGGACATTTTTCCAGAAGTCCTCACGCAGCGCGGGAATGAGAGAGAGAGCTTTCTTCAGGCCAGCTTCGTTGCGCGCCATGCCGCAGTAATCCCAGACAATTTTGCCGAGTTCACGGTGGTAGGAATCGACGGTACGATTGCCTTTGGCGTTGAGCAATCTGTTTGTGATCGATGTGGCGTTGGCTATGGCTTCTTTGGCCTCCAGCGTATCCGCGGAAACCTTCGCCGGCTTGGCGGTGGCAAGGTAATTGCCGATCGTGTAGGGAAGGATGAAGTAGCCGTCGGCGAGGCCCTGCATAAGCGCGCTGGCGCCGAGACGATTGGCGCCGTGATCGGAAAAGTTGGCTTCGCCAAGCACGAACAAGCCGGGGATCGTAGACATCAAGTTGTAATCGACCCAGAGGCCGCCCATGGTGTAGTGCGTTGCGGGATAGATACGCATAGGGACTTCGTAGGGATTTTCGCCGGTGATGCGCTCGTACATTTCGAAAAGGTTGCCGTAGCGCTCGGTGATTTTTGGCTTGCCGAGGCGGCGGATGGCGTCGGCGAAATCGAGATAGACGCCCAGGCCGGTTGGACCGACGCCGTGCCCGGAATCACATTCGGCTTTGGCAGCACGAGAGGCGATGTCGCGGGGAACGAG
The DNA here is from genome assembly GCA_963783955.1 of Candidatus Acidiferrales bacterium. Classification (GTDB taxonomy): domain Bacteria; phylum Acidobacteriota; class Terriglobia; order Acidiferrales; family UBA7541; genus Acidiferrum. The sequence goes on from CAWAPN010000001.1 coordinate 546,095, forward strand.
ATTGCCGAAGCTCGGGTAGCGGTGCTCGAGATAGTAGTTGCGATCGCTCTCCGGAATCGCGGAAGCAGCGCGTTTGTCGCCGGGCTGTTTGGGAACCCAGATGCGGCCATCGTTTCGGAGGGATTCCGACATTAAAGTGAGCTTCGATTGATACTCGCCGGCTACGGGAATACAGGTGGGATGGATTTGCGTGAAGCACGGATTGGCGAAGAGCGCGCCGTGTTTGTACGCGCGCCAAATGGCCGTGGCGTTGCAGCCTTTGGCGTTGGTGGAAAGGTAGAAAACGTTGCCATACCCGCCGGTCGCCAGAACTACGGCGTCGGCAGAGTGCACTTCTATTTTTCCGTCGTTTAAATCGCGCGTGACGATGCCGCGCGCGTGACCGTCGATCACGACGAGATCGAGCATTTCCGTGCGCGGGTGCATCGTTACCGTACCCAGGCCAATCTGACGTTCAAGAGCCTGATAGGCACCCAAGAGCAATTGCTGTCCGGTTTGGCCGCGGGCGTAGAAAGTGCGCGAGACTTGCGCGCCACCGAATGAGCGGTTGTCGAGAAGGCCGCCGTATTCGCGGGCGAAGGGCACGCCTTGGGCGACGCACTGGTCGATGATGTTTACGCTGACTTGCGCGAGGCGGTAGACGTTGGCTTCGCGCGCGCGGAAGTCGCCACCTTTGACGGTGTCGTAGAAGAGGCGGTACACGCTATCACCGTCGTTGTGATAATTCTTCGCGGCGTTGATGCCGCCTTGCGCGGCGATCGAGTGGGCGCGACGCGGACTGTCTTGGAAGCAGAAGCACTGGACGTTGTAGCCGAGCTCGCCGAGGCTGGCGGCGGCGGCGCCGCCAGCCAGGCCGGAGCCTACGACGATGACGTTGTATTTGCGTTTGTTGGCAGGGTTGATGAGTTTGAGTTGGAATTTGTGGTTTTCCCAGGAGTTCTCGATGGGACCGGTGGGGGCGTGAGAGATTAGTTCCACGGGGCGCTCCCGGATGGACAGTTACCGAGAGAGGAGGGATTTCTCAGTTCCCGGACTTCGTTCGGAAGGACCAGTTTTTGAGATCGCGCAGACGTGGGGCGCAGCTGTGCTGCGCCCCCACGAAAAGAAGACGCAGCCGGCGGGATCGAGCAAGCCTTACGGAAACCCCAGATGCCGGCCCCTTCCTCTGTCAAGGCAGGCTTACGGCACGGCGCGGGGGAGCGAAGAGAAAAGCAGGCGCGTCGCGTTTCTTGGGACGACAAGGTTTTGCTGGCGGATGACACCGGACGGGAATACGGACACGGATTTGTATTCGGTGTCACTCGCAAGGCGACCGCAGTGTGGATGGTTGGCATGGTTAGACGGGCTTGAGGACGCCGGCTAGAACGGCGATAGGAATGGAGATGTTGCCGGCGGCGATCAGGACAGCCACAACCTTTGCAAAGAGTTTGAGCCAAGGCGTGTAGACAGGATGGCTGAATCCGAGCGATTGAAACATGCTCCACAGACCGTGGTAAAGGTGAAGGCAGAGCAAGATCATGGCCATGATGTAAAAGAGCGACACTGGCCAGAACTGGAAACCGGTGACTACATTGTTGTAGACGTTGTGTTCTTCGAAGGGCCCGCCCGGGTGCACGACACCAAAAGTGAAATGCAGGAGGTGGAAGATTACGAAGGCGAGAACGATGGGGCCGCTCCACATCATCGTGCGGGACGCGTAAGTGGAATGGAGGTTGGCTTTTTTGACATACCGAATGGGCCGGGCGGCGCGCTGCAGGCGCCAGAGTTGAAACGATGCCCAGATATGAAGGATGACGGAAATCAGCAGAGTGATGCGCGCTCCCCACAGGAGCGTAGGGAACGTCCTCAGCGAGGCGGCGTAGTGATTGATTTTTTCGGGCGAGACATACATCTGGAGATTACCGAGGAGATGAGCAACTACGAAGCCGAAGAGCAGGAAGCCGGTTACCGCCATGACGGTTTTCTTGCCGATGGTAGTTTGCCAGAAGCGCAGCGTACCAGTTTGCAGGTTGAGCGCAGTGGTACTCATGGAATGTGTCGGACCTTGCTCCTACTGCATTTGATGACCCATGAGGTGTGAAGTGTGCGGATTGTTTTCAATGCGTGAGGCTGGGTTGCCGTCAGAGACATGCCTTCTCCACCGCTCAAATCGGCGGCAAAAAGTCAGTATAGGGAGTTGGTGGAAGCGATGCAAGGGAGCGAAGTGTTTCGGGTTTCCGGAAGATGCAAAAGAAAAGTACGTCCAAGAATGGCTGGGCTTTCGCTGTCAGCAGAAACGGCACAAGGAACTGAATTTGGGTTGCTTGAAGATACTGCAGGGATGAACATGAGAGATAGGACGAAGCTGTAATTCTCTCCCTTGGCGGCGGAGTTGAAAGATAAATCGTATGGCCACGAGCTTGGTGTCTGAACTGGAGAAATTGGCTGGAGCCCTTGAAGAAGATGCCGGGGCGATGACAGAACTGCCGCTGCAGCCACTCGCGGACAGGATCGCTCAAGAATTGCGCGTGAAACAGGATGAGCTGGCGATCCTGGCGGTGTCCAACCGGTGGAGGCATTTGCATTTTTTGTGCCCGGCGGCACTGAAGAACGTGGGATTCGTGCCGTTGACCAGCAATTCGGCGCTGGCGGCGCGGACCGCTCGAGACAACAAGGCGGAGATCAACAACAATTTTTCGGGCGTGCGGCATGCGACGGTTTTTGAGGGCGTTAAGGGGGCTACGACTTCCGGAGAATCGATTCAGAAGATCATCAGTGTGCCGATTTCGAATGACGGGAAAGTCGTCGGCGTGATGCAGGTCAGCCGCAAGGGGGAAAATGCGGCGATGGCTGGACCGGATTTTACCGTGGAAGATTTAGGAAAAGTGCAGGCGATTTGCCGGCCGTTGGGAAAATTGGTGAATCATCTCGCGGGAGAATGATGGGGACGTGGAACGTCCTCGTGGCTCGTGTTCCGGGAGAAGTGGAACCTCCACGGCCCTTCGGCGCGCGGTGAGCGAACAAGGACAACAGCTGACGCAGAGCCGCTGGGGGCTCGCAGCGACGAGAGTCGCGCCACGCGGCAGGGTGCGCGACTTACAAGTGGAAGTTAATTAAGCCGCCCTGCGTTCCTCCCAATAATCTTCAAACTCGCCATTCAGATGGCAGCAGCGGAGAGCCAGGATTGCGTTGGCTCCTCGAACGGTCCAGAACATTCCTGACCTTTTGAGACGGAAAGCGACCACCGTCTTGCATCCGGCTTCAATGATGCCCGAACCAACAAATAGGTGTTGGCCGCGAAACTTGGGATATCGCATGCGCTCCGCATTTCGCTCAAAATAATCTGCCTCGGTGCGAATCTTCTCCGTTACTTCGGAGTTATCGGATTCGATCGAGCGGAGTGCAGCAACTAGCTTTTCGATTTTCCCCCGATCCAGCAGGCGCTTCTGGTGGATCTTCATCCAGGCTTTTTGTTTCCCTTCGTCATTCGGGTACAGCTTACGCGCGACCTCCCAAAGATGCTGGCGGGAGTGGTACAGATCAACAATCTGAATGGCCTCGGAAAAATGCAGGGCCACAAGATTCCAAATCCATTCGGCGCCATCACCGATCACCACCTTCTTGAGTGCACGGCTCCAGCCGCGTCCGTAGGCTTCCGTATAGATTCGCCGGCCAAACTCTTGCGCACTCTCGATGGCTCCGGTATACGTGGTGGAATCGGGATCGCGGATGGGATAGCCTTCCTGATCCCACGTCGTCTGGGTAAAGACGCATCCCAGTTTGACTTCCCGAGTATGGGCCGGCTGGCCTTCCGTCTTGCCCTGCCGGCCGACGGTCTCTTTCTTCACCACCGGAACTCCCGTCCCATCCATCTGTACGTACAGAACGCGGATCGGCTCGCCGGCAACGACGGGCAGTTCCAACTGCAGGGCTTTCTGAATCTCCGCTTGTTCGCGCTGAGCGATATCGGCTCCGATGGCCTCCGCCGTACGCTCCACGGATTTGGTGGTCACTTCCAGGCCGGCCAGAACCTTCATCTGTTCGCGGCCGTGATCGAAGGGTGCCTCCTGGCCCACCATCGCCTGCATGCGGCGTACCCCGGGAGAGAATTCCGTATTCTCGATATCCAGTTCGCCATCCACGGGAAATTGGCCGACACCGCAGTGCGCACATAAATAGTAGGGACGTAAAACTTCCACCGGGCCCACGGCGGTCAGCACGGGCTTGCTGCGCTGCTCGCGGTAGTGGGCTTGTTGGCCGCAAGGGCAGGCCCGCGTGCGCCCTTCCTTACTCGGGGCTGGGAATTGCAGCAGTTGGCTCAACGCGGCGGCACCCGCCCGGTGTAGCGCCGAGCGCAGGGCCGTCTCGGTCGCTTCCAGATCGATGCGCCCCGTGTTGCGCCGATCCTGGAACACGACCCGCAAGAACTGTTCTACTTCGCGGGTGATTTCTTGCCGGATCGCTTCGACCGTTTTTTTTTCAGCTCCGTTGCTGCCTGCTCCTCGAGAGGCCGCAAACGGCAGATCTCCGCGTTGGTTCCCAGAAACTCACGCGTGAGCTGCTGGAATTTCCGGAACTCCTCCACTTCGCGCTCCGCTTTCTGGATCGCCGCCGGGGTGGGCAACGCTTCCGAGACGGTCTTCCCATCGACCTTATAAGTGAGCCGGAAATTGGGGCCGTGACCCGGCTGACCGGGTTGATGGCAGTGACACTCTGGCTTACCACAGCGACCCGAGGTGCCGGTAATACTGCCGGGGCGAAGATCGCCGAGCTCGGCGATGCGCTGAGCAAGCACTTCACGTCGCTGTTCCAAATCATCAAGAGATTGGGGCATAGGGTGGTCCTCCTGTTCCGAGCGTATATTATACGCAAGGACAAGGCCACTTGAAAAGCATATTAGCCCCTTCTCCCTTTAAAAGTCGCGCGCCCCACGCGGCAATGCGCATTGACACTGGGGGACAAGCTTGTTACTTTTTCAAATGGCGCAAAATTTTTGCGCGGCAAAAATCTACCTGGACGGTGATCCGAAAAAATGGCGTTCGTAGCGAAGAAGATTTTCCTGACAAAAGGCGTGGGGAAACATCGCGAGAGGCTCTCGAGCTTCGAGCTGGCACTACGAAACGCGGGAATCGCGGCGTGCAACATCGTGCGGGTGAGTTCGATTTTTCCTCCGAACTGCAAACTGATTTCGCGAAGCGAGGGACTGAAGCTGATGAAGCCGGGGCAGGTAGCGTTCACGGTGATCAGCGAGAATTCCACGAAGGAGCCACACCGGTTGATTGCGGCGAGCATTGGGTTGGCGCTGCCCAGTGAAAGGCCGATGTACGGATATTTGAGCGAGCATCATTCGTTCGGCGAGACCGAAGAGGTTGCCGGCGAATACGCCGAAGAACTGGCGGCGGAGATGCTGGCTACGACTTTGAATGTGGAGTTTGATCCGGATTTGTCGTGGGACGAGAAGAAAGAGGTTTACCGGATTTCGAACAAAATTGTCAGGACCATGAATATTACGCAGTCGGCCGTGGGAGATAAGAGAGGGTTGTGGACGACGGTACTGACGGCTGCGGTTCTGCACGGGGATGATGATTAGAGAAGAAGTTGGAAGTTTTTGGCTATTGGGTCTGGGGGCGCTTCGACGGTCGAAGCGCCCTTCTTTTTTTGGCGACGACAGTTCGGTTCGAAATGGAAGAGTGACGGGTGCAGACGAACGGCCGGCCTCAAAAGACGGCCTTACACGGGCCAACCCTCGCGATGGCGGGTCTAAAGACCCGCCATCGCGAGGCGTACCCAAAACGCCGGCCGGAAGGCGCGACAGGGCGCGCGCTATTGGGCGTCGGGAAGAGTATAGGAAAGATCATAGGAGTGTTTGCTGTCTTTGATGGTGATGTTCATGGTGCCGGTGAGGCCGGCGAGCTGGCCCGTACCGGAGCCGGGAACAACGATGATGTTGAGTAGGGGCGTGCCGTTGGTCATGGTGGCGTTGTGCTGCAGGATGAAGGTGCCGGAGCGCCCGTTGAGAGTGCCGGAGACGCGTTCGATCGCCACGTAACCGCCCGACGTTTTGGCGCTTCCCGCAAACAGCATTTCACCTTTGCTGGTGGCTTCGAGATCGCCGTGAAATTGTTTGTCGATGGACATGCGGCCGATGGAATTGTCTTCGGTTTTGAATGCAGGATCGAGTGGAGTCAGTTTTACTTCGAATGGTCCGGTAGCGTGCTGCGCCATGGTGGAGTCCTTTTGTTGAATTGGCAGAACAGTGCAAGCGAAGACGTAGAGGACCGAGAGAACGGCTGCTGCGGGACGGAAGACGGGATTCATTTTCGGCCTCGGGAGGCGGGAAATCGGGAACAAGAATGTAGCACGATTGGGGCGGGCGAAGAAGGGCGTTTCATGCCAAGATTGGCGGGTCCCGGTTGCTTACAAACCAGAAGCGCGAGTCTGAAGACCCGCCACTACGGAAGAAAAAGCATTGCACGTTCCTGGCCGGGAGTTAGCTGAAGCGCCTGCTCCTTACTTTTTCAGGTAGCCGATTCGCTGCAGGACGGCGCCTACCACCAGCGGCAACGCGACGGTGGCGTCTTCCAGGACTTCGGCGAAGCGCCCGCCTTCTTCGGGCGGGACGAATTTGCCCCAGCTTACGGCTTCGGTGTAAGTGCTGCCGCTGAGGCCTCCCCAATGGACCGGTTCGGGGCAGATGCGAACGCCGTAGCTATAGCGTTTGAGGGGAAGATCTTCGTAGCCGCGGCGAGCCATGAGCTCGGCGTAAACGCCGAATTGCTGGGACCAGTTGCGCGGGACGCCGCCGCCGATGGTGAAGATGCCCATTTTCTTGGTGGCCATCATGGTACTGGCGAACGCTTCGAAATCCTCGAAAGGATCGAAACGGAGAAGCGGACGCTTGTCGCGTTTCCTGGCATATTGATTCAGCGCGAAATCCAGGCCGAGTTCGGAATCGGAGAAGGCGGGAACGAAGACCGGTACGTCGTGTTCGAAGGCGGATTTGAGGATACCGCGACCTTTGGAATTTTTCTTAAGGAATTCGCCGACGCGTTTGTGGAGTTTCCAGCTGCAAACAATTTCCTCGGGATCCCATTTCTCGAGGATTCCGTCGACGACTTCCTCGACGTGATCGAGATTGGTTTCGGGTTCGAGGGAATCATAGACGCGATTGTAGCCCGCGAGGAAGAGTTCGTTGTCGGTCATTTTGCTCGGATCGTACCGGAAGTGCGAGCGGCCGGTGGCCTCGACAAGACCGTGGGCCATGAGCGCGCCTGTCGAGACAATCGCTTTCACGATGCCGGATTCGATCAGATCGCAGAACACCAGACCCATCTTGCCTACCGTGAGCGCACCGGCCAGGGTCATCACTACGAAACAGTCTTTGTCGCGGGCCATGGCTTCGAAGACGTCGGCGGCATCGCCGATCTGGCGGGCAGTGTAGGCGGTTTCGCCCATGGCGCGGACCAGGTCGTCGATGGTTTTGATTCTCGAGAGGTCCAGCGGGTAGATGGGACGGAGTTTGTCTTTGACTGGATCGTGGAGGACGCGGCCGGTTACGGTTTTGGAGGATTTGGGCATAAACGGCTCCTTAGGAATCGACAGACGACATTTTTTAGCGCGGTACTTACGGGTTTAAAGACCCGCCACTACCTTCGCTTTTTAGGCGTGCAAGCGCAAAGCCGCAGGGCTCGCAAAAGGCGCTCTCAACCATCGTGAATGACCTGTAATCATTTGGCCTGACAAATATTTGCTGCTCGCGAATGAATTGTAATGCGAAAGGAATTGATAGTACAAACGAAGAGAGAAGAAAAGTACAATTCAGGGGCGAGTGCTGAGCGATGAGTGGCCAGCAGAAGAACGCAACTTGTGGAACAAGTCGAAAGGCGATTTCTCCGGGGCGGAAGCCGGATTGGCCTAGCACTCATGTCCGAGGCAAAGCTCCGCGCCCGGGTGCCAAGCACATTGTTCCGCAAGCTCGATGCCCGAGGGCAGCTTGCTTGTAGTTCACAGATTTGAAGAGGAGCGGGATGGCGAATACGTTTACGTTGGGGTTGGTGCAGATGCGCTGCACTACGAATAAGGAAGAGAATTTGACGCGAGCGGAGGAGAAGATTCGCGAGGCGGCGGCGCGCGGTGCGCAGGTGATTTGTCTGCACGAGTTGTTTGCCGGGGAATATTTTTGCCGGACGGAAGATGCCGAGCTGTTTAATTTGGCGGAACCGGTGCCTGGGCCCACTACCGAGCGGCTGGCGACAGTGGCGAAGGCAAAAAAGGTAGCGCTGGTGGTTTCGGTGTTTGAGCGGCGGGCGGCCGGCGTGTATCACAACACCTGCGCGGTTTTGGATGCGGATGGGGCATATTTGGGGAAATACCGGAAGATGCACATCCCCGATGATCCGCTGTACTACGAGAAGTTTTATTTTACGCCCGGGGATTTAGGATTTTTGAACTTTGACACGAAGTATGCGCGCGTGGGTGTGCAGATTTGCTGGGACCAGTGGTATCCCGAGGGGTCGCGTTTGACGGCGATGCAGGGAGCGCAGGTGATTTTTTATCCGACGAGTATCGGATGGCATCCACAGGAGAAGGCGCAGTTTGGCGCGGCGCAACTGGATTCGTGGAAGACCATTCAGCGGGCGCATGCGGTGGCAAACGGGATTTATGTGGCGGCAGTAAATCGCGTGGGATTCGAAGGTAAGCCGGAGAAGGGCGATCCGGGAATTGAGTTTTGGGGAAATTCGTTTGTGGCCGATCCGGCGGGACAGTTGCTCGCGGAGGCTTCCAACGATAAAGACGAAATTCTGGTAGTGGAGTGCGATCCGGCGAAGAGCGAGGATACGCGGAGGAATTGGCCGTTTTTCCGCGATCGTAGGATTGATGCGTTTGGGGGCTTGTTGGAGAGGTGGGGTGGCGAGAAGTGAAATGTGCGTTTGTTCGGAGTGAAGGATAGCCGAGAGACGCTGAGGCGCAAGAGTCGCAGAGAAACCATGACGACGAATAGGGATGGGAGGACGCCGGGGGAGTTGGGGTTTTCCATGCCGGCGGAGTGGGAGAGGCATGAGGCGACGTGGCTCGGCTGGCCTCATGAACGGACCGATTGGCCAGGAAAATTTGCGCCGATACCGTGGGCGTTTGCCGAGATGGTGCGACTGCTGTCGCAGGTGGAGCGCGTGTTTCTGTTGGTTGAGGACGGGGCGGCGGAGAAGCGGGCACGAGGGGTTTTGAAAAAGGCCGGCACGAAGCTGGAGTCGGTCGAGTTTCTTCGCGTGCCGACGGACAGGGGGTGGATGCGAGATTCCGGACCGATTTGCGTAAAGAATGGCGCTGGAGAAGTGGCGTACAACAATTTTGTTTTTGATGGGTGGGCGAAATACCCCAATCACAAGAAGGATGCGGCAGCGGTGGCAAAGGCGAACGCGCGAAGGCAGCGGCGAGTGTTTTCGCCGATGCGCGACGGGCGGCGCGTGATACTGGAGGGTGGATCAATTGATGTCAACGGGAAAGGGACGCTGCTGACTACCGAAGAGTGCTTGCAGAGCAAGGTGCAGGAGCGCAATCCGGGATTTACGAAAGAGGATTATGCCGAAGTGTTCCGGAAATATTTGGGAGTGACGAATGTGTTGTGGCTGGGGAATGGGATTGCGGGGGATGATACCCACGGGCACGTGGATGATTTGACGCGGTTCGTGAATGAGACCACGGTGGTGACGGTTGTGGAGGAAGACCGCGGGGATGCGAACTATGCGGCGTTGCAGGAGAATTGGGGTCGGCTGCGGAAGATGAAGGACCAGGATGGGCGGGCGCTCCGGGTAGAAACGTTGCCGATGCCGAAGGCTGTGACGTTTGACGGACAGAGATTGCCGGCGAGCTACGCGAATTTTTATATTGCGAATGGATTGGTGATTGTGCCGACGTTTAATGATGCGAATGACCGAGTGGCGTTGCATACCTTGGGTGGGTTATTTCCCGGAAGAGAGGTGGTTGGGATTCATTGCCGGGATTTGGTGTTGGGATTGGGGACGTTGCATTGCATGACGCAGCAGGAGCCGGCAGGGGTTAGAAAATAGCAACAGTAGAGGAGGGGAGATGGTGAGATTGTATGCGATGATTTTGCTGCAGGAGAAAGTGCTAGTGGTGGAGTGGCGGCGCGGCTTGATTGGATGGTTGGTGATTGGGTTGCTTGCGGGATGGTTGGCGGGAAAACTTGCGCGTGGACGTGGGTTCGGATGTATCGGGGATATTGTGCTGGGGTTGATCGGGTCGGTGATTGGCGGGTGGATTTTCACGCAGTTGGGGATTGTACATTCGAATACGTTTTTGTATTCCCTGGCGGCGGCCACGCTGGGCGCGGTAATTTTGGTGTCCATCGCACATCTGTTTTTTGGAGGGAAGAACGGGTAGGTCGGCGCGGTGCCAGTGACAACGGAAACCAAGAGAACCTAAGCCAAACCGAAGACCCTTCTTAGAAACCAGGGGTAGGAACCCTCCGCGAGATCCGAGGATCGCAAGGCCCGCTTCTCTTCCTGGGGGTCCAACCGCCGGACCCCATGTCCGCACGAGCGCGGTTGCCTTGCCGCACGAGCAAAAGCACGGGTCTAAAGACCCGCCATACTTTTGTTCAGATCATTGGTTGGGGTAGTTGGAGTCGGACTTTATTTCTTTGATTTGGTTGGTGTGGCGTTCGGAGTCGGCGGCGGTGAGGAGGAGGAATCTAGGCATCCCATTTCCCGCCGGCCGGGCTATCGACCGCGCGGCGCGCACCGGCAAAACTTTGCACTACGACGGCTCTGATTGCACCTCCGTGCACAGCGATGGATGAGGCAGTGTGGTAGGATTTGGGGTTCGAGGACGGAGAAAAAAGTTAGTGAGTATACCGACGAAGACGCTGAACGCGATTCCACTGGGCGGGCTGGGCGAATTTGGAATGAACATGATGGTGTTCCGTTACGGGGACGACATCCTCGTGGTGGACGCGGGAATGATGTTCCCGGAATCGGAGTTACTGGGCGTGGACCTGGTGATTCCGGATATCACCTACCTGAAGCAGAACCTGGAACATGTGAAGGCCATCGTGCTGACGCACGGGCATGAGGACCATATTGGGGCGCTTCCTTATATATTGCGCGATTTGAATGTGCCGATTTATGGGACCCGGTTCACGCTGGCTTTGGTGAAGAAGCGATTGGAAGAGGCGGGATTGCTCGAATCGGCGAAGTTGTTTGAGGTTACGCCGGGACGGTTGGTGGAGATCGGGCCGTACGAGATTGAGTTTATTCCGGTAACCCACAGCACGGTGGATTGCGTGGCCCTGGCGATTCGCACGCCCGTTGGCGTGATCATTCATACCGGAGATTTCAAGATCGATCAGACGCCCGTGGATGGAGCGCCGTTTGACTTGCACGCGTTCGCGCGGTACGGGAACGAAGGCGTGCTGGCGCTGTTCAGCGACTCCACAAATGTGGAACGCCCCGGGTTTACGCCTTCCGAGCGCGTGGTTGTGCCGCGGATTGAGGAGTTGACGCGATCGGCCCCGCGGCGAGTGGTGCTGTCGTGCTTTGCGTCGTCGATTCACCGGATTCAGCAGGTCATCGATATTGCCGAGAGAGTGGGCCGGAAGGTTGCGTTTGTTGGCCGAAGCATGGTGGACAACGTGGAGATTGCGCATGATTTGGGGTTCTTGCGCATTCCCGACGGAATGGTGGTGAGGCCTCAGGATATCCGGGGATTCGACCCCAAGAGATTATTGTTGCTGGTGAGCGGATCGCAAGCAGAGCCGATGTCGTCAATGTCGAGGATTGCGGTGGACAATCATCGGTTAGTGTCGATCGACGAGAGCGACACGGTTATTTTGTCGGCGAGGATCATTCCGGGGAATGAAAAGGCGATTTTCCGCATGCTGGACCACATGTTTCGGCGGCGGGCGTTGGTGTATTACGACAATGCCAGCGGGCCCATCCATGTGAGCGGGCACGCCAGCCAGGAAGAGCAGAAATTGCTGCTACGGTTAGTGAAGCCGAAGTATTTCATCCCAGTACACGGAGAATACCGGCATCTGTTCCGTCATGCGGCTTTGGCGCACCAGTTGGGTTGCGTGAGCGAAGAGATCATGCTGTTGGAGGATGGGAAGTGCGTGGAGTTTACCGAGGATGGGGCTCGCCGGAAAGACGCTGTGCCGGCCGGGCGGGTGCTGGTAGATTCCGGTTCGCTCGAGGAGATCGAGGAGTTGGTGGTGCGCGACCGGAAGCACTTGTCGGAAGAAGGCGTGGTGATTCCGATTATTGCGATTGACAAGCACACCGGCCAGGTGGAATCGTCTCCAGAGATCGTTACACGTGGGTTGATGAGTGAGAATGGAAACGAGTTTCTGGCCGGGGCGCGAGACGTGGTTTCTCGGACCGTGGAGACGTCGAATTTGGAAGAGCGGGCGGATTGGTCGGTGATTAAAGAGAAAATCCGCGTGGATTTGAAGAAGTATATTAATAAAAGAACGTCGAAGAGGCCGCTGATTCTGCCGGTAATATTGGAAGTCTGAGAAAGGTCCAGATCCTAGCCCCTAAAACAATAGAAAACCGAGAATGCCGGGTTAACCCCACGAGCCTTAAGGCAGGAAGCCACAGCGCCACAGACAGATCGTTCGAATCTTGCCGCCAGGGACGCAGCATTGCCGCGCGGAGAAACAGAAGGCCGAGTGTAGCTGGCTGCTATGGGACTGCACGAAAGCTAGTAGAATCTAGAAGCCATGGCGAACATCGACGGTCCGCCTCCTTTCGTACCTCAGGACAAGCAGAAGGCGGGCCCTACAAGAACAGAGAATATGTCGAACGGAGTGGAGGAGAGAGGGCAATTCCCTGCTGCAGCTGGCGCTGGTGCGCCGGCGTCGCGTGCGGCGATGACTTTTATTATTGTTACGGTGATGCTGGATTTTCTGGCGTTTGGGATTATTGCCCCGGTTTTGCCTAATTTGATTATTCGCTTTGAGGGCGGAAATATTGCAAGGGCTTCGGCGATTACCGGATATTTTGCATTTGCTTGGAACTCGATGCAGTTTTTGTTTTTGCCGGTACTGGGAGCGTGGAGCGACCGGTTCGGGCGGCGTCCGGTGATTCTGATTTCTTGTCTGGGATTGGGGCTGGACTACATTTTCATGGCCATGGCGCCTTCCTTGCGGTGGTTGTTTGTGGGGCGCCTGATTTCGGGAATTACGGCCTCGAATATCTCCACGGCGTTTGCGTATATCACGGATATTTCGGCGCCGGCGGAACGGGCGAAACGTTTTGGGATGCTCGGCGCGGCCTTTGGCGTGGGCTTTGTAGTGGGGCCGGCGTTGGGCGGATTGCTCGGACAATATAATTTGCGCGCTCCGTTTTGGGCGGCGGCTGCGCTGAGTATCGCGAATTTCTTGTACGGTATGTTTGTATTGCCGGAATCCTTGCCGAAGGAGAGACGGTCGAAATCGGCGTGGCATTTGGCGAATCCACTGGGGGCACTGAAGCTGCTGCGGTCGCATCCGGAACTGGCGAGTTTGTCGGTTGTGGTGTTCCTTTATTATTTGGCGCACCAGTCCCTGCAGAATGTTTGGGTTTTGTACTCGGAATTCCGGTACGGGTGGAATACCCGTGACGTGGGAATTTCGCTCGCACTGGTCGGAGTTTGCGCAGCGATCGTGTCCGGCGGGCTGGTGGGACCTTATGTAAAGAAATTGGGGGAGCGGTTCAGTTTGGTAAGCGGGTTGTTTTATGGATTTTTGGGATTCGCCGGATTCGGGTTGGCGTGGAAGGGATGGGGAGCGCTGGCGGCGATTCCGTTTATCGCGCTGTGGGGAGTGGCGGGGCCGGCAATGCAATCGCTGATGTCGCAAAAGGTGGATGGCAGTTCGCAGGGCAAATTGCAGGGGGCGATCAATTCGTTGCGCGCGTTGACGGGGATGGTGGGGCCGGTGTTGTTTACCCAGGTGTTTTCGGCGGCGATTGCGGAGAAGGCGCGGGTGCACTTGCCGGGTGCGCCGTTTTTTCTGGCGGGTTTCCTGTTGGTGGCGGCGTTGTTGATGGCAATGGTGGCGACGCGGCGGCCGGCGGTGGTGAGTGTCCCCGAGACGGGATGAAGTGAAGCTCCAACCGGCCAAGGAAAGAAATCCAAGAAGCCGGCCTGAAGGCACGGCGTTACAACCGCAGACCTGCCGCCGGCCGAGTAAGGAGAGCGGGCCCGTGAAAGATGGGGCTCGGTCCATGGCTGCGCGCCTACGAAGGGGATCCGGAGACAGCGCCAAGAAAAGCGATTTGCTGGATTCGAATTGTTGATTCTGGGGCTGCGGGGGTATAGGCTTTTTGTGGTCGAGCGATGATTGGATCGGGCGAGGAGGAATTATGGCGACTGCTACGAGCGTGATCGAACCCAAAGTTAAGGTTAACGCGACGAAACTTCTGATTAATGGGAAGTGGGTGGATGCGGCTTCGGGGAAGACGTTCCCGACGATTAATCCGGCTACGGGCGACGTGATCGCTCAGGTGGCAGAAGCAGATGCGTCGGATGTGGACAAGGCCGTGGCAGCGGCTCGGGCGGCATTTGATCATGGACCGTGGCGAAAGAAGTTGACGGCATCGGCGCGCGGCGTGTTGATGAACAAGCTGGCGGATTTGATCGAGAAGAACAAAGAGGAGCTGGCGGAACTGGAATCGCTCGATAACGGCAAGCCGTATCACGTGGCGCTGGCGGCGGATTTGCCGCTTACGGTCGCTTGTTACCGGTATTACGCAGGATGGGCGGACAAGAATCAGGGCAAGACCATCCCCGTGCAAGGGCGGTATTTCACCTACACGAAGCATGAGCCCGTGGGAGTCGTCGGACAGATTATTCCTTGGAACTTTCCTTTGTTGATGCAGGCTTGGAAGCTAGGACCGGCGCTGGCGACCGGGTGCACGGTGGTGTTGAAGCCGGCGGAACAGACGCCTTTGTCGGCGCTGCGCGTTGGTGAATTGATTCAGGAGGCGGGATTCCCCGAGGGCGTGGTGAACCTGCTCCCCGGCTACGGACCCACGGCGGGCGCGGCGATTGCGCGGCACATGGATGTGGACAAGGTGGCATTTACCGGGTCAACCGAGGTGGGCCATCTGATTATGAAGAACGCCGCGGAATCGAACTTGAAGCGCGTGACTTTGGAACTGGGCGGGAAGAGCCCGAACATTGTTTTCGCCGATGCGGATATGGATCAGGCAATCGAGGGAGCGCACTTTGCGTTGTTCTTCAACCAGGGGCAGTGCTGCTGCGCCGGGTCGCGGCTCTATGTGGAGGAGAAGTGCTATGACGAGTTCGTGGAGAAGAGCGTAGCGCGGGCCAAGAAGCGGACGGTGGGCAATCCGTTCGATAAGAACACCGAACAAGGACCGCAGGTGGACCAGGACCAGTTTAACAAGGTGATGGGTTACATCGAGAGCGGGAAGCAGGAGAAGGCCAAACTGATGGCCGGTGGTAACCGGGTGGGTGACAAGGGTTATTTTATCGAGCCGACCGTGTTTGCCGACGTACAGGACAATATGAAGATCGCGCAGGAGGAGATTTTTGGGCCTGTGATGTCGATCTTGAAGTTTAAGGATGTGAACGAAGTGGTAGACCGCGCGAACAAGTCCCTCTATGGGTTGGCGGCGGCGGTGTGGACAAAGGACATTACCAAGGCGCATGCGATCGCGGATGGCGTGCGGGCCGGGACGGTGTGGGTGAATTGCTACGACGTGTTTGACGCCGCGGCGCCGTTTGGCGGGTTCAAGCAGTCGGGGATCGGGCGCGAACTCGGGGAGTACGGGTTGGCGAATTACACCGAGGTGAAGACGGTTACGGTGAAGTTGTAGGCGTAATGCCGGTGACTCGGAGGCAAGCCGTGGTAAGTGGCCGAGGCATGCGTGTCGTTGGCTACGGGTGAATCGATGAGACCTGCAGTGAAGAGGAATTGCGTGTATTTGCGGGCGGCTGATATGGCCGCCCGTTGCGTTTTGGGGATGATGATTTTGCTTGTGGCTGGTGACTCCCTGTTGGCGCAGGACTCTAGTTTGGCGTTTCGGCGGGCGGAACATTTGCGTCATGGCATCAATCTGAGTCATTGGTATGCGCAGGTGTTTGATGCGAAGGGATATACAAAGGAGCATTTTGACTCGTACGATACCGTGCAGGACATGGCGCTGATCAAGGCGATGGGATTTGACCATGTGCGCTTCACCTTGAATTGCGAGCCGATGTTCCGTCGCGGGCAGGCGGACCGGATTCCGCCGGACTACCTGGCGATGGTGGATGCGGCGGTGAACATGATTCTGGGCCAGGGACTTGACGTGATTATTGATATTCATCCGGAGAGCGAGTTCAAGGCGAAATTGGCGGCGGACGACGCGGCTGTGGAACAGCTGGAGGATTTCTGGCGGGCGTTGGCGAGGCACTATTCGACGTTCGATCCGGAGAAGGTGTTTTTCGAGGTTTTGAATGAGCCGGAGTTTCGCGACCGCTACCGGTGGGCGGGGGTGCAGGCGCGGCTGGCGCGGGCGATTCGCGAGGGCGCGCCGCAGAATACGATTATTGTGGCGGGGGCAAACTGGTCGGCGATCAGCGAGCTCTTATTTCTTGAGCCGCTGCGCGATACGAACGTTATTTACAACTTTCATTTCTACGACCCGCATATTTTTACGCATCAGGGCGCGACGTGGAGCACGAATTTTCAGCATTACCTGAGTAAGTTGCCGTATCCGTCGACACCGGAAAATGTGGCGGGTGCGGTGGCTCAGGCACCAGACGCGGTGAATCAGCTGGCGATTGTTCACTATGGGCTGGACCGATGGAATGCGGAACGCGTGGAAGCGGAGATTGCGTTGGCAGCCGCTTGGGGTAAACGGTGGAAAGTGCCGCTGACTTGCAATGAGTTCGGTGTGTACCGGGCTGCGGCTACGGCGGAGGATCGTGCGGCGTGGATTCGAGACGTGCGGACAGCACTTGAGAAGAATGAGATTGGGTGGACGATGTGGGATTATGCGGGTGGGTTTAGTGTCGTAACGCGGGAGAATGGGGTGAGCACGCCGGATGCGGTTACGTTGCGCGCCTTGGGCATGACGGTGCCGGCGAGTGCGGCGGCGAAGCCGTGAACTTCACCAGAATGCGCGGCCCCCTTCGTAGGGGTCCAGCACAGCTGAACGCCATCCCGGCCAGGCCAATCGCTTCAGACCTTCGCGAATCCTCCTAACATTTGCAAACGCGCGGACCTCGCTCACAGAATGCTGTGCCCCTACGTGGAGGACTCAAGAGCACCGGCCGCTTCGCGGCTCAGGGCAAGCGGGAGTGCCTGTGCTACGTGGTAGGATTGGCGCGCGATGACTGGCTGGGAAATACGGGCCTATGAGGCGCGCGATTTTGCGGGGATGTACAAGCTTGATCAGGCTTGCTTTGCGCCGGGAATTGCATACAGCAAGTGGTCGATGCAGTATTTTTTGAATTTGCCGGCGGCGGATTGCTTGGTCGCAGAACAGGGCAAGTGCATTGTGGGGTTTATTCTGGCGGAAAAGAATCCGCCGCTGGCCCACATCATTACTCTGGATATAGCGGTCGAGAAACGGCGGAGTGGTCTGGCATCGGCGCTGCTTGGGGAGATGGAGAAGCATTTTCGGTTCGACGAGGTGCGGTCGGTGCTGCTCGAAACGGCTGTGGATAATCAGGTCGGGATTGCGTTCTGGGAACATCATGGATATCGTACGGAAGCGGTGTTGAAAAGGTATTATTTGGGACGAGTGGATGCGTTTGAGATGAGGAAACGGCTGGAAGGTCGCGGAGAAGGATAGCGCACAGAGACGAGCGGAATAGCGAAGAAACCAGCCGCCCTGTCGTAACATTGTAAGAGCCATACGTTCTGCAGCGGCCGAACACCGCGAAAAGCATGGGTCTAAAGACCCGCCACGACACTGACGATCAGCCAGGAGAAACGCGTGAGCGATTATTTGTTGAGCGTGATTTTGGGGATCGTGGAGGGATTGACGGAATTCATACCGGTGAGTTCGACGGCGCATTTGCGGCTTTCGGAAGCGTTGCTGCACATCGATCTGAACAGCGGATATTGGAAGATGTATTCGATTGTGATTCAGTTGGGGGCAATCTTGACTTTGCCGATCTATTTTCGGGAGAGGATTGCCAAGTTTTTTTCGACTTTTCCCAAGGGCGAACGAGGCGACCGGACGATGTGGACTCATCCGCTAAGTCTGGTCATGATTGCGTTTGTGATTACGGCGATTCCGTCATTTTTGTTGACGAAAGTGATTGGCAAGAATCTGGAGAATCCGTATGTGATCGGCGGAGCGCTGCTGATCGGCGGGATTGTGATGTGGTTTATTGATGCGCGGAATGCGAAGTCGGAGGCGGCAGGAGCGGGAGCAGCGGGGAGCCTGATTCATACTTGGCAGGTCGAGACGATGAGTTTGGGTCAGGCAGCGTGGATAGGGGCTTGCCAGATACTGTCGGCCGTGTTTCCGGGGACGTCCCGTTCGATGTCGACGATTGCGGGAGGACAGGTGGCGGGGATGTCACGGGCTTCGGCGCTGGAGTTTTCTTTTTTTTTGTCGATGCCAACGATGGCCACAGCAACGCTGTACACGCTATATAAGTCGATTCACGGGACGAAAACGGAGAATCCGATCGGAGTGTCGAGCATCGACTCGCATGGATGGATCGTGCTGGCGATCGGGTTTGTGGTGTCGTTTATCGTCGCGTATGGAAGCGTGGCGTGGTTTATGGCCTGGGTGAGGCGCAGGGGGTTTGGGCCGTTTGCGATTTACCGGATCATTGTGGGGATCTTGGTGTTATTTTTTGCGGCGAAGCTGGTGGGATGAAAAAGAGCGGCCCGTCTCGGAAGGTGAGCCCTACATGAGCGATTTGGGTTTGGAAACATACGGCAAGATGGGCTTGTGCGGTGACTCGCGGGTGGTATGATTTTGTGGTTCCTCCAATGAGGGGCGCACGGCGCCGCGCCCCGGAGAATCGCTCGGACGCACGCGCGTCCGAGTGTACTCAGCCTTCCCCCTAAGGCCCAGCGGCTGGCCGATTTAAAGATCGGCCGCCACACAGGCCAGCCTGAAGGTCGTTCGCGGGTTGCAAAACCCGGCACTACGCTGGCTATCGCTGAGGAGAGATTTCGTGCGCTTTCTGACACCTACGGAAAATAAGCGGCTGAATGAGCTGGTTGGATTTGTGTGTATTGCGGCGGCGGTGCTGTTGGCGCTTTCTCTGATTTCCTATTCGCCCCATGATCCCGCGTTTAATGTGAGCGCGGCCTCGCTGGGCGAAAATCCCGTGCGGAACTGGATTGGTCCGGCGGGTTCCTATACGGCGGATTTGAGCTTTCAGATTTTTGGGTTTGCGGCGTTTTTGTTGCCGTTGGCGATTGGGTTGTTGGGATACCGATGGTTCCGGAGCCGCGTGGTGGATTCGCAATGGGCGGCTTTGGTCGGATATGCGTTGTTGCTGCTGTCGCTCCCTTCCCTGCTGTCGATGACTCATTTTCCGGATGTGCGCGGGGCGATCCCGCCCGGCGGGTTACTGGGCGGAGCGGTTTCGCATGGGTTGCAGAGCGGATTTAACTTTTGGGGCGCGCTGCTTGTCGCGTTGATCATGATTGTGATCGCGCTGTTCTTGACCACGCGTTTTAGTTTCAGTGGGGCGCATGCCTGGGCAAGCGGTTCGAAGGGGCCGCTCGGGAAAATGGAGAAGCTTGGGATTTTGCAGCGGGCGCGGGCTCGTTGGGAGGAATGGCGGGAAGATCGCGAAGAGAAACGCATGCGTCGCGAGGTAGAGGGCCGGAAATTGAGTGGGCGGAAACCAGTGGCTCCACAGATTGTGGGCAAAGGAGAGAAAACAGACGACGAGGGCGGGAAGACGATCCAGCTGGAGGAATCGGGGAATATTTTCAAGGGGAGTGCGGCGAGAGGCGGCAAGAACGCGATTGCCGAAGAAGACCAAGGCGATTCGGCGAAGGATGCCGGACACAAGGTGCCGGTCGTGGTGCTCGGGCCGGACAAGAAGGCCACCGTTGCAAAGCCGGACGCGAAGTCTGCAAAGACAACGACAAATTACCAGTTGCCTTCGATTCAGCTGCTTCGGGAGGGCGAGGGCAGCCAGAAGCTGGACGAAGAAGAATTAAAGAGGAGGGCCCGGGCAATTGAGGCGAAGTGCCACGAATTTGGCGTGGAGGGTCGCGTGACGCAGATCAATCCCGGACCGGTCGTGACCACGTTCGAGTTCAAGCCCGAAGCGGGAATCAAATACAGCCGGATTATCGGGTTGACCGAGGATTTGTGTCTGGCGTTGCAGGCGGAATCGATTTTGATTGAACGGATTCCCGGGAAATCGACGGTGGGCATCGAGGTGCCGAACGATCGGAGGCAGACGATTGCTTTGCGAGAGATCGTAGAGTCCACGGAGTTTGCGAATTCGCCGAGCAAATTGACGCTGGCGATGGGGCGGGATCTACACGGCCGGATTCGCGTGACCGATCTGGCATCGATGCCACACTTGTTGATTGCAGGCTCGACGGGCACGGGCAAGAGCGTCTTCATCAATTCACTGATGATGTCAATTTTGTATAAGGCTACGCCAGATGACGTGAAGATGGTGCTGGTGGATCCGAAGCGGTTAGAGCTGAATTTGTATGAAGGGATTCCGCACCTGATCGCGCCCGTGGTCACGGACCCGAAGGTCGCTTCGAATGTGTTGCGTAACGCCACGCGCGAGATGGAGAACCGGCTGAAACTGCTGGCGCAGCGCGGCGTGCGGAATATTGATCAATACAACCGTACGTTTCAGAAGCAGCAGTCGCTTTCCTTGTTTGAGAATCAAGAGAGCGAGCACAAGCCGCTTCCCTACCTGATCATTATCATTGATGAGCTGGCCGATTTGATGATGGTGGACACGAATAACGTGGAGGAGTCCATCACGCGACTGGCACAGATGGCGCGCGCGGTGGGGATTCACCTGATTCTGGCCACACAGCGGCCGTCGGTGGACGTGATTACCGGGTTGATCAAGGCAAACTTCCCTGCGCGAATTTCGTTCCGGGTGGCCAGCAAAGTGGACTCACGGACGATTTTGGACTCGAATGGGTCGGAATCGTTGTTGGGCAAAGGCGACATGCTTTACCTGCCCGCAGGGTCAGCACGCTTGCACCGGATTCACGGACCGCTGGTGTCCGAGGACGAAATTACCGACGTTTGCGAGTTTTGGAGAGCGCAAGCGGAGGCGAAATACAACGAGGCGCTGTTGGAAGCGCCCAAGGAAGAAGATGGCAAGGAAGCAGCCAAGAGCGGCAAACCGAGGTCGCGTGGCGAGGAGAGCGGTGGCGGCACCGAGGGCGGCGAGGAAGTGGACGATGAGTTGTATCACGATGCCGTGCGAATTTGCTGCGAGATGGGGCGAGCCTCGACTTCCACGCTACAGCGGAGGCTACGGATCGGCTACGGGCGTGCGGCTCATCTGATTGATTTGATGGAGAAAGACGGAATTGTGGGACCGCCCGATGGGACGCGGCCGAGAGAGGTCTTAAAGGGGAGTGAATGGATGCGGGAGTATGACGACCGGGAGAAGTAGAAGCCCCGAGTCGAGGTAGGGTTGAGGTCTTCGAGCGAGCGTTGTAATCCTCGATTCTGGAAAAGGTGAGCCACGGGTTACCTTTGAGCCAACGGAAAGACATTGTTACTGTTTCAGTTTACCTGTACTGCGGGCCAGTGAAAGTACGGAAAGAGGTTCTAGCCGTCGTCCTGCACTAGAACAATCCTTCGGTTCAGTTGTTGCGAGTGAGAACAGGCTACAAGACTGGGCAAGTCATGAGATTGCCCTGGACAAGATACGCATTCACACACTTCCCTATCAAAAGAAATCTCACCCGAGCGATCAGGTCCTTCCTAGCCGTACTGAACATTACATTACTTTTGATCAGCAGTGCCCCAGTGGCGCAAGCGCAAGGACGACTTACCACATCGCCCAACATCATGAGTTTCGGAAGCGTGTCGGTCGGGCAATCGCACGTGATGCCCTTGCAAATCAAAAATACCGGCTCCGCAACCTTGATCGTAACCGGCCAAAGCCTGACCGGCACTGGCTTCAGTGTGAGCGGACTGACGCTACCCGTAACGCTGACGGTGGGCCAAACGCTGAGCTTCAGTGTGGTGTTCAAGCCGGCACAGTCCGGCAGCGTGTCGGCAACACTGACATTGCTGAATAACTCGACCATCGGCCCTGGCGTTGTGGCTCTCTACGGAACGGGAATTGGCGGAGGGACGGGAACAGGCACAAGCAGCGGCCCGGCGACGGCCTACCTCAGCGCGAATTCGCTGACGGCGCAATTTGGCAGCGTGGCCATCGGGACACAGAACACGCAAACCGTTCAACTGAAGAACACTGGCGGACAGAGTCTTTCGATCAGCAGCATCACGGCGAAGGGCACGGGGTTCTCTGTTACCGGGTTCAAGACGCCTATATCCGTTGCCGCAGGCGGCAGCACGCAGTTCACGGTGGGGTTCTTGCCGGAGTCGGCAGCTACTTTCAGCGGGTCAGTTGGAGTAACATCCAACGCCTCCGACAGTCAGCTCACGATTGTGTTGACCGGGACGGGAACTAGTAGTTCGAAGACGCTTAACGTGAATCCGACGAGTCTGTCCTTCGGCAGCGTGAGCGTGAATGAATCGGAGACGCAAGAAGTTACGCTGACGAATGGTGGAAATTCGAGTCTTACGATCTCGGCGGCGGGGATCAGCGGCACGGGCCTGAGCGCGACTGGAGTCAGCAACAACACCACGCTGGCGCCAGGACAGTCCGCGGTGCTGGTGGCGGAGTTTTCACCGAAGACGTCGGGAACAATAACCGGAACGATTACGATCACGAGCAACGCGTCGAACGCGACGGTTAAGGTGCCGGTGACGGGAACGGCAGTACTGGCGGCGCACGTGGTCACGCTGCAATGGGCGGCCAGCACATCGACGGGAGTGACCGGATATAACGTCTATCGCTCGACGGCTTCCGGAGGGCCGTATACGAAGCTGACCGCCTCGCCTGACGGTGTGACCAGCTATTCAGACAGCAGTGTCGCGGCGGGAACGGAATACTACTACGTGGTGACGGCGGTAAGCTCCGGTGCGGAGAGCGCATACTCCAACCAAGTGACGGTCACCGTACCGTAGGACGGCGGATATCGGCTCGCCGTCTCAAATCCAAGCAGAGCTAAGAGACGCGGCGTTCTACCCTTGGCGTTCGATGAATCTTCCCAGCAGCGCGGCGGCGTGTTCGCAGAGCTTGCGATCATCCGGACCGAAGGCCGCTCGGAAGTGGGAATCGATGTCGAGTTCGCCGACGACTTTGCCGTGGGCGAAGACAGGGACCACGATTTCGGATTTGGTCTCGAGAGAGCACGCGAGATAGCGGGAGTCGGCGTTCACATCATCGATAACGATAATTTTGCCGGTGGAAGCAGCCGCGCCGCAGATGCCCTGGCTGAGAGGGATGCGCGTGTGTGGCGTCATGTTGCCCTTGAAGGGCCCAAGAACAAGAATGCCGACGCCTGATTCTTTTTCGAGCATGTAGAAGCCGACCCAGTTGTAGCGGGTGAGTTTTTCGTGGAGAACTGCGACGATGCCCTTCATGAGGGCTTCGACTGACTTGGCGGTTTTGGCCAGATTATCGAGGGCCGGAATCAGGTTGGTGGATTTGGTTTGCGAAGTGGTCATGAAGAGTAGTGCAACATAAACGGGACGCGGAGGGCAACTCCGCGACGCGCTGCGAAGGCAAATTCGGAGGGCGGCAAGGCGGGCAAGGCGGCGCTGAATTGACAGGCCGAGGAGCGACCCCTAAACTACATAAACTGAATGCCGGGGTAGCTCATTGGTAGAGCGCCGCCCTGAAAAGGCGGGCGTAGCCAGTTCGATTCTGGCCCCCGGCACCATCCCTAGGTCGCATCGCATCTCCCAGAAAATTCCAATTCCCCTTTGCTACGTAGGTTTTCCCGTCTGCCTCTATTTCGATTCTCTCGACATGCTTCAAAAGTGCGGCCCGAGCGACAGTCACATCTCCGCCGAGCAAACCGCGCAAGTCCTTAAGTTTCACTTTAGCTGTCGCCGTCATGCTCGCGACTCGATTCTTAATCGAATCCTCGTTCGAGGACACCACACGATTCGTGATCTCCGCAATTTCCTTCTCGCGCTCTGCTATTGCTCCCATGATCGTGGTCGATGGTTCACCGACCGCCAGTGCCTTCGTCAGGTTCGCCAGTTCTGATTCAAGTTCGCGCTTGCGGCTCTCCATCCGGGTCATCTCGTTACAGCTAGTCTGTCCAGCGGGTTTTCGCACCCAGACTGGCGAAAGTTCGAGGGCGCAATGCCTGAGTTGGACCGGATCAACGAAGCAGCCCAGTGGGACTATCAACAGGACAGAATATACCTGCGAACGAAGGAATACTCGAGAAGAAGAGTGAAGAAACGTCAAACGGGAGGAAGTCTGATCGAACGCGTCGACAAGGTGGTTACCTCGCCAGAGTGCCCGGTGTGCCCCAAGTGTTTACGCGCATCTCGAAAGAACACGAGAAGAGTGTCATACCAACTGCAAGAGTTAGTATTCGGGAGAAGCAGTGTTAAGAGAAGGACAGTCAAACAGGACTTCCAAGAATTCTGGTGTAAAGACCTGTAAGGACACGTTCGGCCTCGACGAGCGTTTCCACGCAAACACGAAGTTCGGTTGGAATTTCGTTTCCCTTTACTTCTACTTGGTATTTGACGTTGGCACCCAAGAGCGACGAGTTGCCAGAATGTTCGAGCGGCTCTTCGACGTATCGATCTCGACCGGGGGTGGGTCATGCCTCAAAACAAGAATCGCCCGATACTACGATCAAGCGGTACAGAAGATACTCGCCAGGATTACTGCAGGCCATATCGTCCAGGTTGATGAGACCAAAGCACGAAAGAGAGGGTCAGCAGGCTATGTGTGGGTATTCACCAACTCACATGAAGTGGTCTATTTATATTCTGAATCGCGCGACGCGGACACCGTTTCAAGGGTGTTGAAGGGATTCCGAGGCGTGCTGATCTCCGACTTTTATGCTGCATATGATTCAATTGAATGCGCGCAGCAGAAGTGCCTGATACACCTGCTGCGCGATATGAATAACGATGTTCTGGCACACCCTTATGATGAGGAACTCAAGCAGATTGTCCACAACTTCGCGTCACTTCTCAATCCGATGATCGAGACGATCGATCGGCACGGCCTCAAAAGGCGATTTTTGAACAAGCATCTAAAATCCGTTGATCGCTTTTACAAAAAACCGTCGCTCAGAGAAAATTGCAGCGAATACGCACTCCAGTTGAAGCGGCGCTTCGAAAAGAACCGCGATAAGCTTTTCACATTCCTCAGACACAACGGCGTGCCTTGGAATAATAACAACGCTGAACACGCGATCAAAGCGTATGCGAAGTCACGAGTAATGTTCCAAGGTGCTCCTAGCGCGAAGTCTATGTCTGAATATCTCGTTCTTCTTAGCATCTGCGAAACCTGTAGGTTCAGAGGCATCGATTTTCTAGATTTTCTGCGTTCGGGCGAACAAGACGTCGAGGCATTTGCCAAATCCAAGAGGCCAAAACCAGCTGATACACATCGGGCTAAGATGTGACTGATGCGAGAAGTCGCATGATCGGAGTCGTACGTGAGAACTCAAATAACGAGTTGCGGCAAAGTTGTTGGTTTTATCTGGACCAAACTAGTGCCACGAACCTGTCCCTCCCAAGTTCCGATCGAGCCTTTCCCAAAAACCTCAACTTTTCCAGCTCCACAAACTGTTGATACGACGCGTCTAATTTTTGCCAATATCGCGGCCCAAAAACACTTGAGTCTGTTGAAAAACTCACTGACGAGAGAGTCGACGAAATTGAACCGCGCTAGGAAACCCCACAAACGATTTTCTCGGCTCCTCTAGACATTTTCCATCTCCCAGTTTCTCCGTTTCTTCGGACGAACCGGCTTTTTCAACAGACTCACATGTTTTTGGACCGGACATGGCGGGCTTCGTAAGACTGATCTCCGAGCCACCGACCCGCTGATCCCTCACCCACGACATTGGCTGGCGCTTGTGGAGCTCGCGGGCTATCGAAGGCCAGGGACTGCTTGACATTGACGTAAGATCCGCTACGCGGAGCGATGACAGCAGTCTCCCCTGAACGCTTCCTTAGTATTCTGGAGCAGTGATTAAAAACCAAAAAAGTGAGCGGTCTTTTTTCCTGCCTCTTCCGTGTAGTAGACCGTTACCTTGGCTCCCTTCTCGGTGCCTGCGCCAACGGCCTTGCCCATATCTTTCGCGGCGTCATCCGTGAACTCGTAGGTCTTCTCCGTGCCATCCGCAGTCTTGACAACCACTGTCTTGGCCCCATGGTCGACCTTGACGATAGTCCCTTTCGTGACCTTTACGCTGTCCTTGCTGATTCTGCCGATTTCTACTCCGGTTTCGTCAAGACCTTTGCCGGTGGTGCGTGCGACGACTTCCGTTCCTTCCGTGAGGCCGTCAAGACCTTCGTTCGTTCCCTTGTATGTCGTATCAGCGGTTAACTTGATGGTGTGTTCCGTGCCATCGGCGGTTTTTACCACAACTGTCTTCGTGGCATGATCCACTTTCTTGACCGTTCCATGGACAACGCTGACGACATCCTGAGCGACACAAATCACCGCCGCAAGAATCGTACAAACTGCCAATGTTGCCAGTTTTCGCATCATCTTTTTCCTCTTTTCAGTGCGGTTCTGTGACTTTTCCCTTGAGTGCGGGCCGTAGACTCCAGACTAAATCGCGGGATTCCAGCCGTCGCCTGGGTCGTATTCTTGCACAGCTCGGGCCGCGTCGGTTGTCTTTTCACCCAGATCCTTTTGGTAAACTATCCCGTCCTTTCCGACGATGAACGTCATGATTCCGGAATTTCTGTATTCCGCGGGATAAGCCAAGGCAGCAAACCCACCGGTCATCGTTCCGTTGACGATGTAGTCTTTCGCGCCACCTTTAGCTTTGTCTCCTTGCTTGGTGAGGAAGCGGTAGTAGTAGCCATTGAATGGTTGTGGTTTATCACCTGCGTTGGTATAGCCGGCAGCCTTGGCAAAATCACGAACTTCTTCAAATGGGCTTGGGGCTTGGCCTGCGGAGACGGGCCAGTACAACCCGTTTTGCTTGCCTTCATCGCTGATAAATTTCTGGGCGTATTGTTTTGTCTGGCTGAAGTATTGATTCTGCGCATCGGCAATAGCAACGCAGGCGGCGATGGCGGCCAACTCATCCTTGCCGATTCTGCGTGCAAGAATCTCATCCTTGCCCGCTGGAGTGTCGAAGTACCACTGGCCTGCAGGATTTTGCCCGAGGGGGATGGGAAAAGCATAATTGTCGGGGCCGATGTACAGGATCTCGCCTCCGGCCTTGATCTCCCTCCAGCGGTGCATTTGGTCGTAGGAGCCGACGAATCCCAGCAAGGTGTCCTTATCCTTTACCGCATCGCCTGAGAATAAAGCGTCCTGGGAATTTTCACCGAAGATGGCAAGCAACGCAGGCTCGTCGCCGGACTTGGCAGCTTGATAGAATACCGCGCCCGCTTCCTCGGGAGACGCGAACGTTTTTTGAACGGGTTTAGGGGCCTCCGGCTGCTTGCAGGACGTGAGCACGCCAAGCAACACGACAAGCGCGAAACTTGTCCAGACAGGTCGATTCAGATTTCCTTGATACGCAGTGACATACGACATGCTGATTCCTCCAAATCTGCCATTTCATCCTTCTTTTGCTCGCTAGCGACGGAAACCACCACCACCAAAACCGCCACCGCCAAAGCGGCCACCACTGAACCCGCTGGAGCGCATGCTTCCCCATCCTCGGCTGCTATCTGCCCGCGAGGACCAGCCGTCCGAGCCGCCGGAGTGGCCACTCATTCCGCCGAAAGCGTCGGAGTGTCCGCTGGCGCTGTCGTGTTGCGCCCAAGAGTTCGATGCCGAAGGATGAGCGCTCTGGAAGTTCTGAGCGCTCTGTTTGTTGACGTTGACGGTATTTCCGCTGACGTTTTTGTAATTGCTGTTGTAGTTCGAGTGGTTATAGGAGTTGTTGTAGTAGTTGCTGTGGTTATAGGAATTGTTGTAGCCATAGCTGCCGTGGTAACCGCCATTGTAGTAGCCACCGTGCCAGGCAGAATTTCCGTAGTAGCCGCCGCCGTGATACACGACTGCCGTACCGTGCCACCCGCAGTTCCAACTGCTGTATCCCCAACTGCAACAGCCGCCGCTCATCATCGCGCCAACAGCGATGCCGGCCCCGAACCCAATAATGCCGGCGGCCACCACATCGCCCGCTGTGTATGTGGGAGCCACGTATGCGGGGACGATGTAAGGGGTGCCATAGACAATCGCGGGGTTGTACTGGGGAACGTAGACAATTTGAGGGTTGGCGGGTTGAATGACAATTACCTGTGGCGACTGCTGCACCACTTTTATTTGAGGAGTCGACTGGAGGTTGCCCTTTGCTTTAGCTTGCGCACGCAAAGTTTGAATTGCGGTCATCACGTCGGCCTGCTGATCGTGATAGGCCTGTCCTAGAGACGAAGTCCACGCGAGGTTCTTGGACATGTTATCGAGGACTGAGGCAAATTCCGTGAGGGCCTTAACACTGGGATCCCACGATTGCTTATCCACGGCCTGCATCAAGGCGCTGCCGGTAAGGCTCTTGTTCTCCTGGAGCCAGTAATGGGCTACCGCAACCTGATCTGGGAATGTCGCCGCAGTCAGAATCTGGGCTACCAAGGAATCCGGATAGAGTGCGATGGGAGCGACCAACGCCTGGAGTTGGCGGGCGGTCTGCGAAGCCGCCTCAGTTGGATTCGAGGTGTCGGGCAGAGGACCTGGCGGGGCCGTCTGGTAACCGAACAATAGTTGCGAGGAAGCTACAGTAAGAAAAGCACTGAGCACCACGGCGAGAATTTTGCTGGAACTTTTCGTATGCATTTTGACGACTCCATTCGAGGACTCGGACGCTCCGTTTGGAGCGCCCACGGAGTGAATTTGCTCTTTTTGATCACGTAGCCGATGTTGTCGTCCATTTACTTCATACCGGCTTCGTTGACGCCCTAGTTCTTACCTTCATATACGTCCTCCTCTTTCCATTTGCGGCGTAATCGAAACTCGTAAAAGGCTTGCCAGACACCACCAGGCATGCGCAACCGAAAAACATGAAATGAGCGAGGCCCTAGCAAGTGTGTTTACGGCACAGCATTCAAAGATGTGGGAACACTGCTCCAGTTTCTCAGGAGACATAAGTGTCAAAAGTAACAATGGCGGTGAAATAGTTTTGCTGAGGTTTTATCGCAGGCAGGGTGAGCGAATTCCCTGCTCATCCCGATATTCTTCGGGGTGACTGGTTTCTTGATCGACCCAGTCGCATTCGCGCAGAGTTTGATCCGCAATTTAGCACTTGTGGCGGCCGTTGTCGGCTCGCTAGTCGCAGGCAAGGCATCGCCGCTGGAATTGTTGGTCGCGCGTTCAAGTACAGTTCAGCGGCCCGTTTGACGATGTGGTCGCTCACACTACCGCAAGTAGCTGCGTCGATGCGCACTTGCTCAATGTGGTTTTGGAGCTGATGCTTGTCACTGCCATCCTTGGACCGGTTTTGACGGAGCGCTTCGCTCCTCTCATGAGTAAAGATTAGCCCCTAGCGCATGATCCGACGTCTTCCCGGGAGTGCAGGCTAAGCGCGGCTGGGTGGTATGCAGTTCTTGTGAGCACATCGATTTTCCAGTTTTTGCTAGGTGTTAGCCTCTGGAAATGGCGGCTGTGGGTCGTATGCATTCAAGTTGTCTCGACGAGATTTGAAGCTAGTCCCTACGCACCCGGACGAACACGGGGGAATCGGCTTCCTCAGCCTCACCACGGCGGCCTTCGCACCGATAGCTTTTGCGGCGGCGGCGGTAATCGGAGCAACCTGGCGCTACGACATCCTCCATCATGGGGCTCACCTGATGGATTTCAGGCTACCCACGATTGCCCTCGTAATTCTCGTCGTTGTCGTCGCGCTTGGGCCCTTGATCGTTTTTGTTCCCCGCTTAGCAGCGTTGCGCACCAAGGGAATTCTGGAATACGGGATTCTCGGTCAATTGCACAGCAGAGACTTCCACGAGAAATGGATTCTTCATCGTGCCGGACACGAGGCTGAATTCCTGCAGGCTCCAGAAAGCAGCACGCTTGCCGATTACGGCCAAGCATTCGAGAAGATTGAACAGCTAAATCCTTTCCCCGCCAACAAAGAAGATTTGATTCCCCTATTACTGGCCGTGGCGATTCCAGCGTTTCCGGTGATTATTGCGCAGATCCCCGTTGCCGTTGTCCTAAACGATTTATTCCACGCACTGCGCTGAGTTGTCAGTCCTCGCTTGCGATTGCTACTGGTTACGCCAACACAGATGGCTAACCTCAAACCATTTAATGGGTAGTACTATCCATTCGTAACACTCCTGGCCCGTGTCAACTCAGTTTGTCCAGCTTGCGGCGCGCTGGAGTCTCTGCTTGAAACTAGCGTATTTTCGAAACCCATTTTTGGGATCCCATTCGGTGGCGTTGGTCCCTTAGCGTTAACGCCGATCGGAAGGCAAACCCTCGGGTCAGGGAACATAGACTAGGAACTCCGGCATGTCCGGAAGATCATCGATAAACGTTCCCTTCTTTTTACCGTTACGCGAAAAGCGCCGCACCCGCTGCTTCTTGCGCTCGGCCACGTAGAGATCGCCGTCCGGACCGATGCCGAAGCCGGAGGGCGCATCCAGCTTTCCATCGATCACCACGTGCGCCTTGAGCTTACCGCTCGGCGGAGTTCGTGGCAGATCGGATTTCAGGATGCTCCCGCTGCCAGAGGCGCCGATGTAGAGCGTCTCGCCGTGCAACAGCAGGTGCACGGGCGCTTCGAGCGCGTGGTTCTTGATGCGGGCCACCAATTCTCCGGTCTTTACATTGAAAACCTTCACGGCGTTGGCGGCTTCGTCCGCCACGTACAGATGCTTCCGGTGCACTACGATGCCGCGCACGGAGTGGCGTGGCCTGCCGTGCTTGTCAAGCACCACCGCGAGGCCGAGGTGGGGCGGCACATCCTTTGGCGTGTGTTCGCCGTATGCGGGAAGGCGTCCATGGCTGGACGCAACAAGCGTGCCGGGGAGGAATTTGCCTTTGGGATAGTGCTTGAGCAGGTGCGTGGCCACCGCTGCCGGCTTGCGGGTCGCCGCTACGAACGACAGCACAGTGTTGGTATCCTGGGAGGAGACGTAGATGCGACCATCATCTCCCAGATCCACATCGAAGGGGTGGACCATCGCCTCGAAATGCCCGGTCTTGGCGAGCGTCTCCTTGAATCGAAAGGTATCGCCGTCACGGTGGTAGCGCGCTATGTGGCTGTCTTTGCGCCACGCATTCGCGACGTAGAGGTCGTCGCCCACCAGCGCGAAGCCGCGAGCGATGTGCAGTGGATGCGCGGTCGGCGATGGATCAAGGACCAGCGGATGCCTCTTGCGCGGCGAACCATCATCCTCGAAGACGCCGATGTTGTCGATGCCATGCCTCGATTCACCTCGATAGCTAATCCACCACACGGCGCTGTCCTCCCGGAGACGATTCGCTGCATCGCTGAACTCGGCACGGGACGTTTACCTGGCCCCTCAAGGAGGCTCACAGTTTTTGATTCTTGCACACTTTTCAAGCGTTTTGTAAAAAGCCCGCTAAGCTCCCGGATACACAGAGTCGTGATCTCCGTGACCGTCAATTTCAGCAAGCGGCAACTGATGGTGGGTTCGAACTAATCGACTCACGAGTTTGTTTTTCGGGGCAAACTGGCGTTCAGTTTCGAAGGCGTGAACCCTGTTTCAGATGGCCGTCACTAAGCTGCTGTACACCACGATCCGCGAGAGATCTCCGTTTAATGCCCTCGGAGTCTGGTCGCTCCCGCCTGGGACAACTGCCGAATCGTTTCTGAATGGCAGGCCCAACCTGTGCTGGATTCACGAGTGAACGTCAACGTGTCGGTCGTTTCCAGAACTGAGGCGCTGTGGTAGCGTATTCATCGTTCGCGAACTTTGAGCACGTGGGGGCGCCGAAATGTCGAAAGTTAGACCGACCACCGGAACCGACGGACTGCCACTCCCAATCCTGCCGCCAGAACGCGACGCGCGCGTTTGGGCGCGGTTAGTGCGGGTGATGTTCTACACACCCGGATTCCTGGCCCTACTGCTAATCAAGGCCGGCGAACCGACGAGTTTTGGAATCACAGTTGAGCTACTAATGCTGTCCAGCGCGGCGGCCATCGTAGGTGGCCTGTACATCGGCACGGAATCATCGGAAGCGGGCTCCGATCGTTCCTCCAAGATCGGCGTGTGGAGCGGTGCACTAGTCCTAGAGTTGTTGGCTGTTGTGCCTTTGCTGTGTGCGATGCCTACGCTGTTCCATGAACTGGCGAACAGTAGGCTGCTACATGCGATGGCGCCCGGTGCAGTCGACGTCACGCTCGGTGCGTCCGAGCTGTTACCGGCGGTAGCGATACTGCCGTTCATGCTTTATCAGCTCGCAGGTTTCGGCACCTTGCACTTCGTCGTGCGTAAGCCCGTCAACTTGGCCATCAACATCGGCATCCTGTGCTTGATCATCGCAAGCTATGTCGCCAACCGAGAGGGCGCGTACCACCTTGAAAGGATGTCCTCCGGGCTCCTCGTTGTTGCTATGGCAATCACCGTATTTTACGGCGTGCTCAAACTGAGGCAGATGCAGTCCACCTACGACGCGAAGTGCCCGCCAAAGGCGCCGAAGTAACCGTTTTAAAGTCTCGAGGGGTGCCGACTTACGGTTCAAAGTGCAGCCGACATTTCCCAGAAGTGCGCAAAGACCCAAAAGTTGAAATCCAGATCTCCAATTACCATCGCTTTTGGGTGTGCTAGTTTCCCTTACGGCGCGGACGGTGGGCCGATCAGCGGCGTGTGGACTGGCTTCGCTAAGCCGAAAAAGACCACGGCACCGTCACCGCCCAGCGGGTGGAAAGCGCTGGATCCGGCACTTGCTTGAAGCCCTGGTCTGCCATATCCCAGTTGTTCCCCACCCACACGTTACCGGCAGGATCAATCGCGACGTCCATCAGCATTTGCAATCCGCCGATGTAGCCGCCCGGAGGCGAAATCGGATCGCCGGTCTTCGTACCGGGCGGGTAGCCCGGAAAACCCGTGCCGAGTTCCATGATGACACCAGTGGCGTTGGAGTGGTGATTCCGCCACGTTAGCAGGGCAGCGCGGGTCGGAGAGCAGAGCGCCGTAGTGTGGAACTGGGTATATCGTAGTCCCTCCGCCGCGAGTCGATCCATAGTGGGAGTTGGAACCGGCCCGCCAAATGTGCTGCTCGCAGCAAAGCCCACGTCATCCGTCAGGATGAGCAAAATGTTGGGCGCGCCTTTCGGCGCTTTCACTTCTTGCGGGAAATCCAACTTCGAATCTTTGGGAGTGAGGCCCACATGTCCCTTGAACGAGGGCTCTGTGCGCGGCAAAGCTTCCTGCGCGCTCGCTGGCACTGCGCCTGTCAGCGCGAAAAACAACGCAAGGACAGTCAAATGGCCGCGAGCGCTTCTTCTCGCAATTCTCATCGATGTCTCCAGTTCTATGTTTCAGCCTGGGGACTTTGCAGTCCGACTATGCCCGCGAGGGGAATAGCGGGCGACGAGAAGCGGTATTGTTAATAATGACAGAAGCAATTCCAATGGAGTGTTAGTGACCTCGGTTGAAGCGGGCGGTCCGGCGGCTGTCGTGGGAATCCAAGTTGGCGATACGATTCTCGCGCTTGATGGAAGACTGATGAAGGGCTGGAGCCTCGACAGTGCAGTCGCCTCCCTCAAGCCGGGAAGCAGGATCGTCGTCAACTACGTGCATGGTGGTACCGCGGGGGAAGCGACGCTAACCGTTGGAACCAAGTCGATGTGAAAGTGAGTGCCAATCTGGGTTCCGAAATCCCTGTTGCTGGTGGTGTCGTAAGTATATCGCCAGTGGTGGGAGTCCATCTGGACAAGATCGTGCGCCAGCGGTCTGTAAACACTTGTTTACTTGCCACTGCACGAAGTCTCTCAACCATCGCGGAGCATCGGCGGGGCATGCCGCGATTTCATCCTTGTATATCAGTTCGTCGATCAGGAATGGAGCGACAGGTTCCCTGGCGTGTCCCATGTTCCATGCGAGGCCGGTTCTCCAGCGGCCTTTATGCGTCTCTGGAAACCTCGACTCGCGCCGGCGGAAGTTCCGGGGCTTTGCGCCTGATCGTTACATCGATGATCTGAGGGACATCGTTATCGGTCTCACCGAAGCGGCCGATCCGCTCGGCCGCTCGGCCTCGTAGTTGTAACCGGCCATTTCGTTGACGATCTCGCTTGAGCGTGATTTTCTGCACGTGCCGCCCGATCTCCGCTCGGACCAGGCGCGGTTCAGCATCGAACATCGATTGCAGATCTTGCACGCGAGTCTCCACAAACCGCCGAGTGTCGCGAAATCGTTGTTTCATCGTGCACGGTTCAGACGCGGCTAGCTTTTCGGTGAGATCCCGATGCTGCGCTTCGAGTTCAGCCGATTCAGACGCTAGGCGCGTCCGGAGAAAACTCGAAAGGCCGTTGCTCGCGATTCCGCGTGTGCAGTTGGTTTGCCTCTTCCTTGATGTTCGGAATTGTCGCAGCGCTTGGATGCATGCAGTTGAATCGTTGGCATACGAGTTAAAATCGGGTCAGAGCGGCCTCTACTTAGATGTGTGTAGAAAGCGACCGGATGGTGTGAAAATATCGAACGGCAATAACATCCCAACCATGGGGTTCAGGGTGGATTGAAGAGCGAGAGACAAGTCGCTGATTCGCCGTGAGTGATAATCCTTTGAAATTCAGCTTTTTCCGTAGGCTAGGCACCGCCAGCAAAAAGTGGCGGAAACGGAGTGTTGATTGCCTCAGTGATTGATGAGACTGCCGAGTCTCAAACGCGGAATCCAGCTTGACTGAACAGAGGCTTAGTCCGGCACTGGCCCTTTCTGGCTCGCAGGATCGATCGCAGCCTAATTTGCCTTGGGTCATCCCAGGGAGAAAAGCGAAGCATTGAGCCAGGAGGTGAGCGGATATGAATGACACGACACTTTGGAGAGTCTTGCCTGGGGCGCGGACCGGCCTGATGGTACTTACCCTGTCCTTGTCGCTCCTAGCTGGGTCCATTCATGCCCAGGGAATAAGGTCCGTTAATTTCGCGGTTTTCTTGTTGTCTGCTTTTGCATCTGGGGACCAAGCACAATCAGCAAATACCGGGACCCCCACGGCAGTTCGGATTCCGGGCGGAACGATTCTGCCGGTGGTTCTACGCACTTCTGTCTCGTTTGAGAAGTGCAAGGAGGGCCAGATTCTTCGCGGAAAACTTGCGCAAGACGTCCCTTTGACGAACGGTTCAACGATTCGCAAGGGATCCGTGGTGCAAGGACACATTGTGAGCGTTACACCGAAGCCGAACGGTGTTGGTTCGCAAGTGACCATGCAGTTCGACAAAGTGTATGTGGCAGGACAGTCGATTCCCGTGACTACAGATTTGCGGGCGATTGCCGGTTTCATGGCGATACAAGAAGCGCAAACTCCCGAAGAAGCACCTAACGAGGGCACGCCCTACAACTGGTTGCCAACGACGCAGATCGGAGGAGACTCCGTCTACGGAGTGGGAGGAAAAGTGATGAGCGCGGACGACACCTCGAAGGTGATAGGAAAATCGGTAGGCGACGGCGTCCTTGTACCAGTCAGCGCAAAAGAGGGTACAAAATGCCGTGGCGAGATGAATGGCAACAACAGTCTGCAGGCAATGTGGGTCTTCTCAAGCGATGCGTGTGGAGCCTACGGAATCGAGCACCTTACGATTACACACGCCGGCAGGACAGATCCGAAGGGAACAATTGTCTTGGTCTCAAATGTCAAGAAGCTGTCTCTGAGGAATGGCGACGCGCTCCTTCTGCGAGTGAACTAAAGCGCGGTTTTTCCCAGCTTGCGGCGGGCGCGCAAAGGTATGTGGAACGCGAGATCGAGATTGCATGGGCGAAGGCGTTTCCGCGCGGCCTTGATGCACTGCTTGTTTGCGCGGACTTGCCGGGGCAGCACCCGCTGGTCGTGATCACGCACAGTTCGTTGACAAGCTTTTCTGACCAGAACTGGCGCAACACTTTGATGCAGCGTTTCGTTCGCAGGGGGGCCAAGACCAGTTTGTGTTGGCACCGGCTATCGGTGAAGATGGCCACTCGGTCTTCCGGCACATTTCGGCTTGGTCTTCAACGGTGGACCATTTTCTGATGGCGCAAAACTCATGGCGTTGGCGGAACCGTTGCCAGAGCTGGTACCTCCCACTTCAGGCCTGAGCGAAGATGGACTGCAGGCATTCCAGGGTTATTTGTGCTCGGTCCACACAAAGCTTTTGCTACGTCTGAGCATTCCTTCGGGCTGGCGGTGGCGCAGACGACGGTGGACGATGCGCGCAGGAATGCGGTTTGAGAAGTACGCAGCGCCGAGTAAGGAAACATGCTTGGTCGTGTCCCTAGATAACGATGCCGTGCTTTAGAGAAGCGAGCGCGATGAGAGTGAACTCCAGCCTTTGTGAGTTGCAGGATTTCGTGCTGCCGCTATGGAGTCGCCGCGGGCACGGAATCTGGCGGACGCCGGCACGATCGGCTCTATCGGCGAAGCCAGCTGCGCCGGCTGGGACATCAAAAACCGCTGCACTTCATAGCGGATGTACGCAAAGTCTTCAAAGTTTGAATTCAATAGGTCGAGCACCAGGATTGTGATTGGAGCCTTTCCTTCCGGGTTGCTATCCGCGGCGTTCGATCCCAGGGCGTGTGTCTGCGGCGCCTCGAAAGAGAAAATTCGCTGTGGTTGTTTGCCCTCCGTAATGGTGAAGTCATCTTGTGTTAGACCACTCACCACGGGATGGCCCTTTTTGTCGAGCACTGTAACATCCAGAAACACCAACGCCGAAGTCACCTGAATTTTCGGCGTTCCGGAGGAAGGTTGCTGCGCCTGCGCTTTCAGTTCACGAAAGGGGATGAGCGTCTTTCACCAGGCGATACTCCACATCGCTATCGCCGATGATCACGATGCGCTTCATCGCAACAGTGTGACACGCAACAGTGTGCATGATTGACTTTTCCCCGTTATTCCTCGATTTTGTGTTCTTCCATCTTGTTGTACAACAAGCGGCGATTAATTTGCAGACGGTTAGCAGCCTCTGATTTGTTGCCGCTGGACTCCCGGAGCGCTCGAGCGATCAGGCGCTTCTCCAGTTCGGCGATGGATTTGTGAAAGGGGAGGTCCAGTAAATCAATCTCGAATTGATGTGAGTTCCCATTCGCGTTCGAATTGCTTTTGGCCGGGAAATGTTCTGGCATGATGACGCGCCCCCGCGCCATCAGCACGGCACGCTCGATCATGTTTTCGAGTTCACGCACGTTTCCCGGATAGGAGTAGTTCTGCAACATAAGAATGGCCTCGTCGGAAAAACCGACTGCTTCGAAGCCATTTTTCTCACTGTACTGGTGCAGAAAGTGCTCAGCGAGCGGGACGATATCGGAGCGACGCTCGCGGAGCGAAGGAATTTGTACACGAACCACGTTCAGGCGATAGAACAAATCCTCGCGAAGGACTTTTTCTCGCACTGCGGCTTCTAAATCGCGATTGGTTGCGGCGAGCACGCGAAAATTGCCGACGATGGTTTCCGTGCCGCCTACACGCTCAAACGTGCGCTCCTGAAGGACGCGCAGGAGTTTGGATTGGAGAGCCGGAGAGAGTTCACCAATTTCATCCAGGAAGATCGTGCCACCCTCGGCCATTTCAAATCGGCCGGTTTTGCGCCCTATGGCTCCGGTGAACGCGCCACGCTCGTGGCCAAACAGTTCGGTTTCCAGTAGGTTTTCCGGCAGCGCCGCGCAATTGACGACGATAAACGGTTTGTTTTTGCGTTGGCTGTAATTGTGGATGGCCTCCGCAACCAACTCTTTTCCTGTTCCCGATTCACCGCAGATCAAAACCGTAGAGTCGGTCTCCGCAACTTTGCCGACCATGATGAACACATCCAGCATCGGGCCGCTGGCGCCAATCAGCCGTCCGGTGGCGGAAGCGTACCCTTGTACCGATTGGGGGTGTAGGCGGATCACCTCCCGATTCAGGGAAGAATGATCCAAGGCGCGCTCCGCGGTCACCACGATTTCATCCAGATCGAACGGTTTAGTGACAAAGTCATAGGCGCCCAAACGGATCGCTTCGATGGCGCTGTGGCTGGAACCATATGCGGTGATGACGATTACCGGTACGGACGCCAGGCTGGCTTGGCTGTGGAGGTATTGAAGAACTTTCTCGCCGCCAACCTTAGGCATTTTCCAATCGCTAAAAATGAGATCGGGAACGGTGGTATTCAACAAGTCGATCGCCGTGGAACCGTCATCGGCTTCCAGAGTCTGGTAACCGCGAGCGCGCAGAATCTCCGCCAGCGTTCTGCGAAGGTTCGCTTCATCATCGACAATGAGGATCGTTGCGGCCATCGAAGAAGTCAGGGAGGCTTTCGCCCTCTAGGACGTAAGGGAAGTTGGAATCGTCACCCGTACATTCGTGCCTCGGCCCTCTACACTTTCAATCATGATGTCACCTCCATGAGCGCGAACCAATTCGTGAGAGATGGACAGTCCAAGGCCGGTCCCGGACGGCTTGGTCGTGAAGAACGGGTCAAACACATGGCCAACGACTGTCGAAGGCATGCCCCTGCCCGTGTCCTGAAACTCCACGTAAACACCGCAAGGTTCTTCATTCTTCGTGTCGTGAGACACCAAAGTGACGGAAAGCGTTCCACCACGTTCGGACATGGCTTCCAAAGCATTCTGGATGATGTTGTCGAACACTTGCGCCATGCGATCCTTGTCGACAAGAGTAAGAAAATTACGGCTGGGAAGATTGGTCATCAATTGAACGCGATGGCTCTGCGCAAAATCTTCAAAAGAACGGACGCGCTCCCGCACCAGCGCCCGCAAGTCGATTGGTTCCAGTTCAAGTTGAATTGGCCGGGCAAAGTTCAGGAGGCGGTTGACGATACCGTTGAGTCGCCCGATTTCTTCCAACGCAATAAAGCACGACTCCTTGACCTTAATGTCGGCGGCTTCGCGGCTGCACATCTGAACCCGCAGCCGTATGGTTGCCAGGGGATTGCGAACTTCGTGGGCCACCCCGGCGACCAGGCGGCCGAGGCTGGCCAGGCGCTCGGCGTGACGCAACTGCCCCTCCATCTGCTTCTCATAGTCTATTTTTTCCTTCAATGTCTTACCCAGACGGTTGATGGCCTGGACGATATGCTGGATCTCCGCCGGCTCGTCGCTCGTGTTGACCCGGGAAGACAGGTTGCCTTCGAGAGCCTGAAGGCCATTTTCAATTTTCCGCACGCCGCCTTGAAGGTTCCGAATGACCAACAATGTCAACAGCACGCTGGCTAAAGCGGCGAAAGCCAGACTGGCCGTGATCAGGTAGGCCCGAAAGCGATTTGCTCCTGGAATATCGGGCAGACGTTTGACGGCCCAGACGCTCCCGACCACCGAATATCCTTCGCGAATAGGAATCGCGCTGACGAGGAGGACGCCAGAGGGATTCACAATGACCTGGTCAGTACTTTGACGAGTGGCCGCCGTCCGGGCAACTTGAAGGACTGACTGATGTTCCGCGTCAGGAATATCACCATTTTCCGCGCGCTCCAGAGAAGCTTGTCCGGCTGGGTAGAAGTTTCCCACGAGCGTATCGGCGGATGACGAGTAGAAGCCACCGCCTACTCCCTCGAGATTCTGAAGGACGATGCGGCTGATGAGAGCCATGACTTCCCGGGAACCACTGTCATTTGGGCTATCCAATGGCGGTTGTCGATGCTTGCGACGAGCGGAGTCTGCCCGGTCCTCATACTCCTGCGCAAGGTTTCTGGCGGCTTCAGTGAGGCGTTTTTTTTCCCCGCTCAGGACGGCAGATTTCGTGTAGCGAAGAGTAGCGACAATGGCGAGAAGAACGGCGAGAGACAAAATAACAACGAGGGTGCCCAGAAGGCTCACTTGCCAGCGAAAACTCATTCTCGAGAGTGAGAATTTGGGGGGCAGAAAAGCGCCTCTCTCTCCGTCACCAATGACAGTATGATAGCAATTATCCAGTAGCGGCGGAGCATCACTGATTTGCGGACCCATCCTCCCTTGGATTTGAAACCGATTGGGTGGCCCCATCTATCGGGGAGATGCTGGATGATTTGCGTACCACTTCCGACAAACGTGTTCCGCCGAATATGCCCCCGCAAGAGCCGCCTGCGCAAATTCAGAGGCATCTTCCAGGACAGCGTTGCGATAGGTGTGCTGGGCTTGTTTATAAAAGGCATCTCCCCAGGAAGCGATCTTGCGAACCTGTGCCCTGTCTTCCGACGGAAGCGTGCCATGCTCCAGCACCCAATGGATTCTGGCAAGGAGGGACTCGGCATGCGCCAAGTCTTCTTCCACATGGACTGACTCCGGAGATGCGGAAGGATGGTCGGGCGGGGGCGGAACAAGCGAAGGCAG
Organism: Candidatus Acidiferrales bacterium; assembly: GCA_963783955.1. Taxonomy (GTDB): domain Bacteria; phylum Acidobacteriota; class Terriglobia; order Acidiferrales; family UBA7541; genus Acidiferrum. Next base: position 586,709 of record CAWAPN010000001.1, read on the forward strand.
AGTGCTGTCTGAACGCAGGGTTCGCGCCATAACGATTTCTACAATCCGCGAGAGGCTTCCCGAGGCCTCTGCGAATTCCTTGGCACCGAGGAAGTCGGTGGCCGAAAAGCGGGCGAGCGCCTGGACGTAGGTATGCTTCGCTTCGTCGAGGAACTGGCTTATCCCGGGAACGCTGTGTTTCATGATGTGCAGATAAGCAAGGATCGCCTGTATACGGTGCAGGCTGTCGTAGGCCTGACCAATGCTGCGAGCGGAATCATGGCGTGCGAAGTTCATCCCGCTCGCGTCGGCTTGCTGAAGCATCGAGCGGAAAAAAGAGGGAGGGTGTAGGGGAGTAGCATCGCCATTTTCGACTTCTAGACAGCCAGCGAGATCACCGAGGTCCGGCCGGGTGACCGGATCAAACTCATCCCCTAGCTGCGAACTTAATGGAGCCAGGGATGCAGAGTCAACCGGGGTGTTGGTGGGCTGCATCCCTGGTTTGCCTATGTGTTTGAGGGCAGGCAAAGTCGCGCACTGTTGCGAATCCATATTTGTAACGCGAGTTGCGAGAAGGTATCCCTCCGGAAAATCGTCCGTTCGAACGACTCCCTCGACCGCCACAGAGCATCCTTCCGTAACGATAGGCGAAAGAGATTCCCTTAGCGCCTCCGGGAAGCGAACCTCTCCGCCGCCCTCCAGGAGCAAGCCTTTGAGTTCACCGTCCGGATCCAGAATAAAGTGTGCAACGCGGCCAAAAACAAAATTCATATCGTCCTCGGATACTTCCAACATGTTGCGAAGCAGGCATCGCGTCACCAAGTCAGGCCATTCACGCAGCACGCAGCCGCAAGTGCGAAGAAAAACAGAAATCTGAGAACGCCAACGATGGCATCATAATCACCGCGCGTGTCCCACATCGTTCGCACTGACTTCCTTCTTCGCCGTCCTGCCACTGCAGTTGCACGTCCACTTCCAGACTGTGAAAAGGAAATACGCGAATAAATCACTGATTACAGGCTGACTGGCTGGTTTGCAGGTCAACGCGGGCGCAACGGGTTGTAAAGAAACAGAACGAGGTTGTGAAGAAAGCGAACAAAAGAAGCTCCACACCGTAAGTGCCACAGCTTGGCTTCATCCGTGATCAGGACAATAAACCGAGTGGAATCGTGTGGGGCAATCGCAACGCAGCGCGTGTCTATTGCAGCGTTTAGAGCAAGTACTTGCGACCCGAAGATCAAACGGAAACTGCTTTCGCGCGAAGACCGACAGCGGTCAGGTCGTGGAACCATATTTGCTGGAGGAAGGTTGTAATCAAACGCTGATATTCATTTCAGGGCATGGGAGGAACTTTGTCTCAATCGAGGAACACTACCGTCTCCGGACCGGCGACAGGTCACGGATACCTTCCAATTCACATGAGCGCGGCGGAACTCAACGACTTGTTCGCGGCATGTCTCCCCAAATTGAAAAAGGCTACGCGGAAGATGCTGAGTAATCCACAAGATTGCGAAGACGCGCTGCAAGAAGGGCTGCTGTTGGCTTTCCGAAAGCTGCATCAGTTTGAAGGGCGCTCCTCATTTTCCACTTGGTTGCACAGTATTGTGAGAAACACATCGCGATCGCACTACCGCAAGATTGTCGGACGACAAACCGTATCCCTGGAGTCAGCCATTTCTGATACGGCCGAGAGTTTGCCAAAGGCCGAGCTGGCCGAAACACGGCCCTCACCGGAGGAAATCTGCATCCAGAACGAACATTCAGAAATCCTCCGAAAGGCGGCGCGAACGATGCCCGCGCGCTACCGGCCCGCCATTCAGCATTTTCACATCGAAGGGCTGGGGGAGGAGGAGACGGCCCGAAGGCTGCGGATCACAGTAAGCGCGCTAAAGTCACAACTTCACCGCTCGCGTCGCATCCTCCTCTTGAGAATGCGCAGTTCGCATCTTGCGGGGAGTCCTTCTCGTACGAGACTCTGGGAAACAGTTCGGTGAGCACGGATACGAACGAACAAGCCCAGGGTAGCGTGATGTCCGACTTCTGCCTCTCGCACAATGTCCCGGCGACGGTCCTCGCGTCACCCCAAGAGCCCTTTTGAGATACACCGCTTCAGTTCGCGGCCCAAATTTGTCAGTGACAGGTCAACTCAGCGTGTCAATCCCATCTCGTAGGCCAATACGATTTGTGCCACGACGTAACGGTAGTGGGCGTCGGTGTCCTGGATGTCCGCGTCCGTCTTTTGCAATTCCGCCTGACTGAACTCGACGATCGTTCCTAAGCCAAGCTTGTACCGGGCCTGTGCCAACTCCAGGGCCAGCTCTGCCTGCTCGCGTAACTGCTGCGTGACCGACAATCGTTCGTAACCGTTCTGAGTGTCCAGCCAGCCATTGCGCACATCACGGGCAACATTGTCCTGCAAGTCCTGCAGTTTCTTCTGTTGTACTTGGGTTGCCAGGTTGGCGCTCTTGATTCTAGCGTTGAACAGGAAGCCGTTGAACACCGGAAGGTTCACGTTTACGCCTGCTGCCCCGTACCAGCTTGTGATGTTGGGATCGCGGACGGGAGCTCCTCCGACCACGCCCATTGCACTCACCGTGGGCCGCCACAAATCATGTTCCGCGCGGCCGAATCTTTCCGCTGCCACCACTTCATTTCGCAGGGATCTCACTTCCGGCCGGAGATCCAGTGCTTGTTGTATGAGTGGAGCGGCGTCCTGCGCCGGTGGGGCAACCGGCACGGAAGGCTCCACGGGAACAAAATATTGGCGGTCCGGATATCCGAGAACCGCGGACAGTGTCGATAGCGACGCTTCGTAATTGTCCTGCGCATCCAGCAACAAAAGTTTAGCCCGTGCCAGGTCCACCTTCGCGAAAGCCAGGTCCACGTCGGATTTCAACTTGGATTCGGTAAGGGCTTGTATCTGATCGGCGAACAGCTGTCGTGCTTTGACCGTCTCTTCGGCCACGCGGAGGAGCGCCTTGGTTTCCAGAGTGCTGTAGAACGCTTGATCCACGGCGAGCACGATTTGCTGCACCGTGGCCACGGCATTCTGATCGGCTGCCTTTTCCTGATACTGCGAGCTTGACAACAGATTCATGGTGCGCCCGAAATCGGTGATCAATTGGCTCACGGTCGCGCCGCCTGCCGCCCTCGAAAGCGATCTTCCAAATCTTAGTAGGCGCATACCGAGCGAATAAATCCTTCCCTCTCGTTATGGCTAACCATAGCGTTGGGCTTGTGATCGCGTGAACTCTACGAAGTGTAAAAAAAGCGAACGGGCATTGTGAAGAATATGAGCGAAAAAACGAAAGGCTTGAAGCTGTCTACCATTGGAGTGTCTCTTGGAGACTGCATCAAGCGATATTCAGGGATCATCTTCGAATTCGCCGTTGCGAACACCATTCTTTACAAGTTAGACGCGGTGGATTTCTGTACTCCAGCTCAGGTGCATACCCGTGCCAGCGCCACGGCATGGGCGATTTTGGATTGGAGCACAATTTGCTCCAACCTAGCATGCAATCAGTCCTTTCGGTGCAGCACCAGGGAGGAACTTTGGATGACGACTCTGTTCCGATTTGGCTCGCCGCCGAAAGAGAGGCTTTCATGTTTCAACCCACCGCCGCAAGATGGATGTCTGCAAGCTTTAGTCGAATATCGGACTGCGCCGTCCTTGCGGCATTTGTGTGGCTTGGGTCTGCGCCGGGGACATTGGGGCAGGAGCGTCCGACCGATGAGTTGCGCAAGGTAAACGAATCGGTGCAGGCCCTCATCAAGAGCGTATCGCCCAGCGTAGTGCAGATTCTCGTTACGGGCTTTGGCACAGTTGGGGAAAGCGAGAACGGGAATACTGGCGTCGTGATCGGAAGACAAAGCGCGATCGGAAGCGGATTCGTCGTCGACGCCAGCGGATACATCATCACAAATGCGCACGTGGTGAGTGGCGCGCAACGCATCCAGGTGGTTTTTCCCGAGGTGAATTCGGATAGTTCGGCGAGGACCGTTCTGGCGGCGCAGGGGAGGGTTGTACCCGCGCAGATTGTCGGCGTCACGCAGGAGATGGATCTTGCTCTGTTGAAAGTCGAAGCAGAAAGCCTGCCGGCGTTACCCGTGGCTGCGTATCGAGACCTGCGCCAAGGAGAACTGGTATTTGCGTTTGGTAGTCCCGAGGGCATGCGCGATTCGGTGACGATGGGCGTTGTCAGCGCAACGGCACGGCAGACCGACCCAGATTCCCCGTTGGTGTATATCCAAACGGATGCGCCGATTAATCCCGGCAATAGCGGTGGCCCGCTTGTCAACGTGAACGGTGAAGTCGTGGGCGTGAACACATTCATCCTGTCGCAAAGCGGCGGAAATGAAGGACTTGGATTTGCCATTCCATCAAGGGCCGTCAGCCTGGCGTACGCGCAGCTTCGCAAGTACGGTCACTTGCACAAGAGTGAGATCGGAATAAGCCTGCAGACAATCACGCTGACGCTGGCGACGGCGTTGCGCCTGCCGCGAAATACCGGCGTGATCATTTCAGACGTACTGCCAGGAGGTCCTGCGGAAGCGGCGGGGTTAAGGGTCGGAGATGTGTTGTTGAGCATTGACGACTCACCAGCGGATTCACTGCCTTTCGTGGCATTCCATTTTGGGGGGCGAGAACACGGCGAGAAGGTGCATCTGGTGGTGCAGCGGCAAGAATACCAGCTTGCGTTCGAGGTGCCGGTCGTAGAACAGAAGCACGACATTGACGAAATTACCGCGCTGGCAGACCCGTCGAAGAATCTCGTGCGGACACTGGGCATCATTGGCCTTGAAATCGACAAAAAAATTGCGCCGATGTTGCCGGAGCTGCGCGACCCGTACGGGATTGTGGTTGCAACGCGCACCGCCGACAGCGGAGTGGGGGTGCCACTGGAGACGGGCGACGTCATTCGGACGCTGAATGGGGAGCCAATGACGACGCTCGAGCGATTGCGAGAGGCACTGGCAAAGCTGAAGCCAGGGAGTAGCGTGGCACTGCAGATCCAGCGGGACGAGCAACTGATGTTTGTGGCATTCACGATGGAGTAGCCCCTAAGGGGACGGGTGGCTCGTCACTGTTGAATCACCCGTCAAACCTTCCCGTCTCACTGTCCTTCAGATATTAGCCTTCGCAAGGCGAAGCGTCTGAGCGTCGTCAAATTCGTCGGAGCTATGGAAGCACCGAATCTTCTCAAGGATCTAGAGCATCTATTAGGTTTAGGCCCATATGCACACGAACGGGCGTGTGCCGAAAGGTATGCCGACGATCGTAACAATCGTCTTCATGCCGCAAGCATAAATTCACGCTGCTCGCTTTCTTTACATTCCCCTGCATCAAACCAGCACAAAACAAAGTGATAGGACTCATAACCCGTACCAATAGTTTCCTCTAATAATTTGTTTCGGCCATTGAAAATGCAGCAATTGCCGGTGCCATAGACCTACACATCGCAAAGGCACGCGAATTGCCCTTTTCATCTGCGTTCTTAAAGAGCGTCGCGCAATTGGGCAGGAGCGCGCTATGAAAAACTCACTGAAATTCGTAATCTTTGTTTTGAGCGGTTCCATGTTTTCTGCAGTTCCGCTTCGAGCCGACATTGCAACTTCGGCCCGCCCGGGAACATTAAATTATGTCGAAGGGCAGGTCTACCTCGGACAGCAAAGCCTGGACAATAAATCCATAGGAAAAGTGGAAGTCGCGCCCGGAGAAACTCTGTCCACCGATAACGGTAAAGCAGAAATTCTGCTGACCCCTGGAGTTTTCGTACGATTGGGCGATCACAGTTCCGCCAACATGATCTCCTCCGGATTGACCAACACGCAACTGGACCTCGATCAAGGGGAAGCCATGGTCGAAGTTGTCGAAATCCATCCGGAAAATTTCTTGGGGATTGTAGAAGATGGCAGGCAGACGCAACTCTTAAAGACAGGACTCTACGACTTTGACGAGAATCTCCACGCGCTTCGTGTGCTCGACGGCGAGGCAGTGGTGAAAGACGGCCGCAATGGCGTCAAAGCGAAAGCCGACCACATGGTCGATTTGACCTCCACCGAGCCACTCAAAGCGCGCAAATTCGACAAAAAGGAAGTCGAAGCAGAGGAGCTGTATCGCTGGACAAGTTTGCGTTCCTCGTATCTTGCCGAAGCCAACGCCGATTACGCGCCCACGTACGCCTATGGCGGTCCCGGCTGGTATGGCGACGGTTGGTACTGGGATCCCTGGTTCGATGCCTATACATTTATGCCTTGGGATGGAATTTTCTACAGCCCCTTTGGTTGGGGCTTCTATTCCCCGTGGTGCGCCTTCGGTGCGCCGCTTTTCTGGAGCGGCGGCTTCTACGGCGGTTATGGTGGCTACGGCTACGGTCACTACCCGCATCGATTCGGTCCAGATCCGGCCCGTTGGGGCCCGGGAGCTCATTACGGAAATCCTGCCAACTACGGTCATGGGGTCCACTACGCTTCACGGTCTGAGGGCGGTGTGGCAATTGGCTCCAGAGGCGCCTTTGGCGGCGGATTCCATGGTGGCGGATACCACGGAGCGAGTGGGTTCCGCGGAAGCAGCAGCGGTAGCTTCCACGGTGGTGGGTTTGGTGGCGGCGGTTTCCATGGTGGTGGATTCGGCGCTGGCGGATTCGGTGGTGGAGGCCATCACTAAGCCCTAATCTCTTTAGCACCCACATACCCCAGAACGAACGGACCACCTCCTGGAAACGGGCGGGGAAGGAACTTGACCGGTGTCATTAGCAAAGTTCGCAAAGACAGGATCATCGCCTGACGCACAACCAAACCTAGCAGCTGTGCGGGTTGCGCGCCAAGCGCCATGCGCGTCCGATTTCATGACTGCGACCGCCGCTGCGAAGAGTCCCCGGAGTTGCGAGAGGAAACTATATGGACCCGTGCGGAGTCGGAAACCGTTTAGAGGAAACTTCGCGGGCTGTCCGGTCTTTGTGCGTCAGAGGGTTGAGATACTAGCCTGTACGCAAGGCGAATAAGACCGCAACTCATGGAGGTTTTGTTACGTCAGATATGCAGGTGGCATCGAGCCCGAGAGATCGTGCGGAGAGATGCAATGCGCCACTTGGGGTATCTCGCTTCTTCGATCGTTCTGGCTGTGTTTTTGCTCATTGGTTGCGCAGGGCACAATCAGGCCGGAGCGGGTTTCGTTAGCTCCGGCGGCGGGGTCGGTTCAGGCACTTCCGCTGGTACTTCGGGTGGTACTTCCGGTGGCGCCCCGGGTGGTGGCACCTCCGGCGGGACTTCGGGCGGTACGTCGGGAGGTTCTGGTGGATCCGAGGGCTCGGGGGGATCGGGAGGTGCGATAAGACCCGCTTCCGAAGATTCCGTGTCGCTGGATTCCGAGAGTTCATATCCTGCCGCATTTCCTGCTAGGCCGTACCAAGGTGTAGTGAATGGAGGTCAAGCCCGTGCCGTCGTTGGGGCTCGGGTCTATGTACTTCAAGTTAACTCCGGCGTCTATGGCGACTCCTCGGTGTCGCTGCTTAGCCCCGCTACCAACAACCGAGCCGATTCCATCGGTTACTACATGCTCAGCGGCGAACATGGCGGATTCTCAATTGCTCGCGGTTACACCTGCAGTGCTGGCCACCAGGTTTATGTTTATGCGCGAGGCGGCAACAGCGGTGACGACGGGCCGAACTCCGCCATCGGCTTGATGGCTTCGCTCGGTATATGCCCCGAAACCGGAAATTTCGATACTGCCATGCCTTTCGTCTTCGTAAACGAAGTGACAACGGTTGCGGCGGCTTATGCGATGGCTGGAATTGCGACGGACGCGACCCACGCTGTCAATCCCAATGCTGCATCCATTGGCATGGCCAACGCCGCCGACCTTGCGAACATTGCCACGGGAGTGGCCAACTCCGCGCTGCCTTCCAGGCCCGAAATCCAAGTTCCACAGACTAAGATTCATACCGTCGCGAATATCCTGTCCGCGTGCATCAACTCCAGTTCGCCCACCTCCATCAGTTGCACCGCTCTGTTCAGCAACGCGCGGAGCAATGGTACGTCTGGAACCACCCCTGACGACACTGCGACTGCCGCGATAAACATCGCGCGCAATCCGCACGCGAACATCGCCGCCCTCTACAGCCTCCAACCAAGGTTGTCGGCTCCGTTCCTTCCAGCCCTTGAGTTTGCTCCAGAGGATTTCGACCTCTCAGTCGCATCGGAAAAATCGACGAGCTCTATCATCGCTCGATCGCTGCATGAAACATGCCTGTCACGCAGCTTGTGCGGAACAGGCAGGCTGCAAGAACGGGTGGATCTAAAAGATGTCGCCTTCTAATTGCTCATTTGTTCTGAGTCGCCGCTCACTTCAGGGCGGACTGTCGACACTCGCGTACTATACGTGCGTGAAGTCCGGCTGTGGTCTCCTCAAATTTTGCGACACGATGTGGCCCGATAGTGCCTCTAATCTAGTGGTGGGATACCTTCGACGTCCCAGGGAGTGTACATATGCGTGCCTCTACCCTGCTCGGCCTTTCCTTCTGTTTTGTCTTTACCACTGCCCCGGCAATCTCTCAGGAAGTTTCGGTTGGCACCGTTCGCACCCATATCGAAGGTATTGAAATACCGCCGGTCCCGAATGCCCCATTCACGGCCAAAGTGGTCGTCACCTGGAACCAGCCGCTTGTGGGAGGCGGCATTGTATCGCGGAAATATTACACGTTGGTGGCACGCGACTCTGAAGGACGTGTCCGCCGCGAAACGCGCGTATTTATTTCCGCGAATTCCGATGCAGAACCTCCGCTGCGAAGCTTCACGATATTCGATCCCATCTCCAGCACGCGCACGACTTGTACCAAGGCTTCGATGACTTGCGCTACAAGCCCCTTTGATCCACACGTGATGCTGACGGAAAATGCTGGCGATAACGGTAACGGAAAGCGTGAGAGCCTTGGCCAGCAGACCATCCAGGGTTTGCCCGTGACCGGAACGCGGGAGACCATGTCGAATGCTTCGGGCTCGCGGCTGGCCCTCCATCGCACGGATGTCTGGTATTCTCCCGACCTACACATGGCTCTCTCGGTGAGTCGTAGCGATCCCCAGTTAGGCGAAGTGACACTCAACGTCACAAATCTTGTCCAGGGAGAGCCCGATTCAATGTGGATGGAAATCCCGTCTGGATACCGGGTAATGGGCGCGAGCACCCAGTAGTCGGGCGAACTTCTTAGATCACTGCGGTTACTAATTACGAATTGTTGATGGGCTCTATTCCAGTTACCTGTAGCAACTTCTGTCGGAGATGACCCAGGTCTAAGGAGAGTTTGGACAGTATGTGGCCACACAGGACTGAGTGTCTGTTGTTCCTTGCCATGCTGCTCGTTTTCGGGTTCATGGTCCTGGATGCGAAAGCACAGGCAAGCGACGCAGGTCATGGTGCTCAGCGATTCATGGAGTATTGCGCCGGTTGTCATGGTGTCGACGCGAAGGGTGGGGAAAAAGCTCCACCGCTCATTTCTGCGGCGAGCCCCGTCAAGCGCTCCGACTCAGAACTTTTTGGAATTGTGCACGATGGGACCAAGGGCGGGATGCCAGCCTTCGCACAGATCGGGGATGCGAACATCAGCGCCGTGCTGCAATTCCTGAGAAGGCTTGAAAACAACACCGTCTCGAAGTCTGCCTCGGCAGAGATTGCTGTCACGGGAGACGTGGATGCCGGTCGCGCATTATATTTTGGCAAGGCACAATGCTCCAAGTGCCACCTGATGCAAGGAAAGGGCGGGTTCATAGCTCGAAGTCTGACAGACTACGGCCGGAACCACGCCGCTGATGAAATCCTGCACGCCATCACGACTCCGGATACCCCGCTGGTGCCGTCATCGCAAGTAGTGACGGTGACGACCAAGACTGGGCAGAAGCTGGCTGGCGTGCTGCGGAACGAAGACAACTTCAACCTGGAACTGCAGGGCGAAGACGGTCGTTATCATTCTCTGGCCAGGAGCGATGTCATGGAGGTGCGCTACACCGGACACTCGCTAATGCCAGTTGACTACGGAACGCGGCTTTCGCAAAAGGAACTCAATGACATTGTCAGTTTTCTGATGGTCGCGAGCAAAAATACGCGCCAAGACAAGGTGGACAGTCGATGACTTGCACGGAACTGAGAAGCGCTGAAAACCACAGAACAGGCAACAGTCAAAATGCGATCGGCTAGTTATGTACCTAGATCCTTGACAGCCGTGTGCCTGCTGCTGGCGATGCGCTCAGGGATTGCGCTCGGACAAGCGGAGAAAACTCACACCGATTCCGCAGGCCGGGACATGTCTTCCGTCCATGGCAATGGCGTTATCAACGTTCAGCAAGGTGACTTACTCAAAAAGCCTGTTGCAGAAAACTGGCTCTCCTACAATGGCGATTACACTGGCGCCCGCTACAGCAGCTTGACGCAGATCACTCCGCGCAATGCAGGCCGACTGACAGCCCGGTGGGTTTTTCACCCGCGAGTGTTCAGCCCACTCGAAGTCACTCCCGTGGTTGTGGCGGGGATTATGTTCGTTACCAGCGCAAATGATGCATATGCGCTGGACGCGAAAACGGGCATGGTGCTGTGGCATCACGTGCGAGCCGTGTCGCAGGGGTTGATCGACGACCCTGCACAACATCACAATCGCGGTGTGGCCATACTGGGCACACGCGTTTACATGGAAACGGACAATGCACACTTGTTATGTCTAGATGCGCGGTCGGGTCACTTGATTTGGGAGGTGCCCTACGCGACCGGCAACAAGAACTACGGTGCAACCAGCGTCCCGTTGATCGTGAAAGATAAGGTATTGGTGGGCGTTTCAGGCGGAGATGACGGTGTGCGCGGCTTTCTGGCCGCTTTCGATGCGGTAACGGGCGAAGAAAAGTGGCGGTTCTGGACCATTCCTGGGCCGGGCGAGAAGGGCAATGAAAGTTGGCCGGGCGACAGTTACCTGCATGGAGGCGGGACGACGTGGATGCCCGGCACTTACGATCCGGAGCTGAACACGCTCTATTGGGGAACTGGCAATCCGGCTCCGGACTACGATGGCAGCATCCGTCCCGGGGACGATCTCTACACAAGCTGCTTGCTGGCCTTAGATCCTGATCAGGGTACTCTGAAGTGGTATTTCCAGTTCAGCCCACATGATTTGTATGACTACGATGCCGTGCAGACGCCTGTCATTGTGAATGCAGCACTCAAAGGCAAGCCGCGTAAATTAATCGTGACGGCGAACCGTAATGGGTTCCTGTACATCCTGGACCGGACCAATGGGAAGTTCCTCTTCGGCAAATCCTTTGTCGGCACGCAGAATTGGGCCAAGGGCCTGCAGGAGAACGGTCGACCTATTTCCGCCGGGCTGATCCCCGCCGAGAAAGGCGTGCGCGTCTGTCCCGCCAACGGCGGAGGCACGAACTGGTATTCGCCCAGTTACAACTCAGCCACTCATATGTTTTACTTCCGCTCATTCGAAGCCTGTGCGGTTCTTCAGTTGCACCCAAGACCTTTCGTGGAGGGCATGGGCTACTATGCGACGGGCATGGGAACCGTGGGGGAGACCGGCAAGGGTTACATCAATGCCTTTGATCTTGACGCGCTGGATTTCGCCTGGCGGGATCTCCAGTACGGAAGGAACAAAGGTTGGGGCGGCGTCATGTCCACGGCAACAGGCTTGGTCGCGTTTGGCGACGACGCCGAGAATTTCGTGGTCGCGGATGGACACACGGGTAAGCCTCTATGGTGCTTCCACGTTGGACAATTGATCCGAGCGTCGCCCATGACCTATAGGGTTGATGCAACGCAGTATTTCGCGATTGCCGCGGGAAGCGATGTATTCTCATTTGCGCTTCCCTGATCGTTGGCTCGCTATAACTGACTGAAACTTCTGCACTTTAGATCGGTAGGGGCGGTGGGGATCGACCGCACGTCCAACCTTGGGGAAACTAGAACTGAAGAGCCACTCGAAAAAGAGCTAGGGCAAATCGCGGTAGCGCTAACTAACATGCCCACACCGCTGAGTGCTGTTGTGCTGTTTTTGCGTGCCAGAGGATTTAGCAAACTAGAGACTAAAGCAAGTGATCTCCATAGTTATATTTTTGCCTGGCCGTTAGTTTTATCTTGCTCCCTCGCAAGCAAGAATGTTTTTTCGCGTCCAATTGAAAAAAGGAACGTGAAATCGCGTCTAACTACCCCCAAAACGCGGCATTTTACGAGTTAAATTGAGGGAAAACCAGTAAAGCCAACTGCATCAACAGTGATTTATCGAGCGGGCGATGGGAATCGAACCGACGTCCGACGCTTGGGATGGCAACAGGGATCTTGGTTCCCTTCGATCTCCATAGGCCCAATGATGATTTCTCATGCAGCCAACTCGAAGCGAAACTCGATGCAGAGGCTGTTATGTTCGATTCCGGCCTCCGGCACCAACGGAATGCGCCATCTCTTCTTCACCAAAGAAATCTACTTTGCCATGGGCGAGATACGCCCGTTTTCCGCCCTCTTCCACAGACTCTAGCGTCAACTGGCCAACGCGCTCGGCAAGAGCCTCATGCGCCTTCTGGACGTTTTCTGGATGTGCGAGTAGCTCACGAATTTTTGTCAGCCGCACCACCGCAAATTCCCTTAATTCCTCCAGCTTTGCTCGTATTACGTCGTAGAGGACAGGTGAACGGAATCCCGTCCAGGTCTATCTGCGGTTGGATCTGCAGGCTGCGGAGGCGTCGTGTTGTTATGCCGGGCATACATCGTCGATTCAGCCGCCCAGCGAATCGCATATCGCAAATTCTTTCCCAACTTTTCTAGACTTAATCAGGTCTCCACGCAACTGGGGGAACCCCTAGTGGAAGCGAAACCAGCGCCAGTTATAGATTCCATTTCCTCAGCCGGCAACTGACTCGGACTCAGAAAAGAAGAATTTGGCGATGAAAAAATTGGGATACTTTGCAGTTTGCGCGATACTAACGATGGGTATCTGCGAGGCGCAGGATTTGGCGGACATAATCCTCGGAACGATCCAGAGAGTGGATAGCACCACGAAGACAATTGTGGTGAAGACTGCCGATGGAACGGAGCACACGATTAAGGTCACGGATTCTGCAACGCTGAAAGGAACCAAGGACGGATTCAACGGCTTAAAAGAAGGAACGCAAATCGTGGCACGGACGACAGGGAAGGGCGCTGACGAAACTGCGATGGAAGTCGGTAAGATTAGCGAGGACGGCTTCAAGGCTACGGATGGCACCGTTAGAAAATTTGATAAAGACACTAAGACAATCGTAGTGAACGATGTCCATGGAGCAAAAAAGACGTTTGAGTTAGGTGGGAAGGCTTTGGAAGACGCAGGCAACGCTACGAGTACGGGCATAGCAAAAGGCACCATAGTGACGGTGTATTACACGGAAGAGGATGGGGAGAAAGTAGCTTATTATGTTTCAAACTAACGGCTTGGAATAGTAACGGCAATCTGAATCGCGTAGCGGGGCTAAACAGCGATAAACTCGTGCGATTTCCCGCCAGGGAATCGCTGTAGGGGATGGTTTTCTTCTCCTGATGGCCATCCCTCCTTTTTTACGAACGCCACCTTTTTCTCATTTCGCCCCTCCATTTTCGCCCGCGAGGCTATAACACAATCACGTACCGCGCAAGGAAAAGGACTCGGGGACGAGGGTGGGACGCCTTTTTATCGGCGTCCCGTGGTGAGGTATGGGGGTTGCTTTGTAAGACAGGGTGACCCAACGTTTCCGTCGTTGATACTAGGGGTTCCCCCAGTTGTTTCGTATCGGGGCTAAGTCTATACCTTACCCCGGGCCGGAAATCCGCGTGGGGTGAGCCTATCCGTTTGGAGGACCGATGTGGGGGAAGTGGCGGAATAAGAAGCCGGAAACGCCTCAAACGCAACCGGAAATCAAAAAGTTTCCATTGAATCCGTCGCCGGCGTCGAAACCCGCCGCGGCTACTAGGGAGGGAACTACCGCAATGAGTACAGATGCGCAAATGCCTCAAGCGCAACCGGAAATCAAAAAGCTTCCATTGAATCCGCCGCCGGCGTCGAAACCCGCCGCGGCTACTAGGGAGGGAACTACCGCAATGAGTACAGATGCTATCCGTCCGATGAGGGCGACCGCTGACCGTGCTACGGCCCGGCTCGGCCCAACTCTGCATGTGATGGGCGAAATCTCCGGCAATGACGACCTGGAGATCGAAGGGTGGGTGGAAGGCTTGGTCCAACTCGAGGGCAAACTGACCGTGGGCGCTTCGGCCAAAGTGACCGCCGACATTGTCACCCGGGAAGTGGTGGTCTACGGCACGGTAAAGGGCAAGGTGCAGGCCACAGATCGGATCGAGATTAAGAAGGACGGCTCCGTCAACGGCGATCTGACGACGGCGCGCATCGTCATTGAAGACGGGGCTAATTTTAAGGGCTCCATCGGGGTCGACAGGATCGGTGAGAAGGAATCCGGTGGCGAATCGTTCTCGCGTGCCGCGTCCGCAGCGGCCGGTCTGGGATCGAAGACCATCTAGATTATCTTGCGACTGGTACAAGGACCCGCCAATGAGGAAATCGCGGGAAAGCTAAATATCTCCCCGCCGACGGTGAAGAACCACGTTCACCTGGATGTCGCGCAGGATGGCCCGCAGACGCTGAAGGCCGTGCTAGAGACCTGGTGGGATTAATTGAGATTACGGATTTGCGAAACTAATGCTCCAGCCCTTCGGGCTACAGCTAAGAAATTGAGGGGCAAGCTACGAGTTGCCCCTCGCGGTTTTTGAGGGCTTTTTCACATTCTTGGAGTTACCGGAATTTTTTCGTCTGCGCTCGTCGAGCTTGTTCCAAATGTTTCGCGCAGTATTCGCGGCGTAATCCCCTTCAGCGCCCGGCCACTCAGCAGGCTTTACTGCCGCAATGCTAAAATCGAAATGTGCTGCCACGCATTCACGCGATGCGGCTCCGCCTACCGGAATCAGGACAAGCAACGATGGATGCAGTAATGCGAGAACACGGACAAATCACGGACAATTTTCGGACCACAAGCAGCAGCGAGGGAAAACGATACAGGTGCCAACATGGTCCTGCCCAACCATGCTGGGGTACCTGTCGGGCGGGCAGGACCAAGAAACCACCACTTGGGTTTGGATCTTGACATGCATGCGGATCTGCCGTCGTTGCTCCAGAGCAACTACGCCGGGCCAGGGCTATACCAGGCATACCCAATGGCCGAGTCGTGGTTGGCCAGACTGGTATATCAGATCACGCGGATGGTAGATGGCCTTCTCGGTGCAATGCGGGCATTCGAATTCCTGTCCATCCCTTGGAACCTCGGCCACCCGTTCCGCATGGTCCTCGCGGGAAAGTGGAGCAGTTCGCCTTGCCCGATCTACCGTGCAGAACTTTGCCGGGCTGGGAAATCAACGATTTGATTGACCGAGTACACCGATTCTCTTTCGCACGCCCGACACCGAAGAACAAAAACCTGCGATTCGAAATCCTTACCTGCTAATGCCCTGCGTGCGGCTCTATTTTCAAGTTTCCGAGAAAGACGGATAGGTTTGGCGCAGCGATGGCAGATAACAGCACGAAAAGTTTCAAGCGCAGCAACCATCATAAGAGGGAATCGCAACCGGTCCGTAAGGAGATGGCTTCTTCTCCTAGGGCCATCTCTCCTTTTTTGCTAAATAAAGTCATACACGGGCTCAGGTTCGTTTTGTCGGCGGAACGAATCGGCTTATCCATGGAGCACCATCCAGATGGTCAGTGTCACTGCGGCGATCAATAGCCCGGCACCCAACCACACTGTCCCATCCCCAACGATCCACCACCAGCGATGGCTGGATTTGATGTTATTCATTTCTCCGCATTAACTTCACGTGTTACTCCAAATTGTAAAGGGCCGACCTTGGCCGGCCCTGTGCCGCGCGCACACTGCATTCCCTACTACCACTCGCATTTGAGAGAGCTTCATGAAGGCTCGGAGGCTGCCGGGCAATTTTTTCCAACGTCTCGGCCCGTCACTGATCATGAGACGAGGACTCCCAACGCGCAAACGATTGTGAGGAGATTATGGCGGGCTGTGCAGGTTTCTGTCGTTGCTCTGGAGCAATCAGGGGTCGTTCCGGCTGCCGGCTAGGTGGAGTTAGTAGTTAGTCTCATGAAGTTGCGGCGAGCGCCCGGGCTGGGCGCTTCGTTTGCGTCCTTTCGCGCGTGCTGTTTTCTTGAGCTTTCTTACCTTCTTCCGCTCTGGTTCTGTGAAGTGCTCCCCAAAATTCGGACCAATCAATAAGGTGTAAAATCGCTGCCTCGGAAACGGAGCAGAGATGAAATCGAGGCAACGGCGGAGCTTCAGCGCGGAAATGAAAGCACGAATCGCGCTGGAGGCGATCAAGGAGCAGAAGACCATTCAGGAGATCGCTTCGCATTACGGGGTGCATCCCAGCCAAGTAACGAACTGGAAGCGGCAAGCGATTCAAGGAGCGCCGGAACTGTTTGCGGATCGGCGGTCGCAGCCGGACACGAGCGAGGAAACGCTGAAAGCGGAGTTGTACCAGCAGATCGGGCAGTTGCAGGTGGAGCTGGACTGGCTTAAAAAAAAGTCCGGCCTATCGCGTTAGAGCAGAGGCAGGGATGGATTTCAGCGCACAAAGAACTGAGCATACGGCAGCAGTGCCGCTTGACGGGGGTTTCGCGGTCGGGGTGGTATTACGAGGCGGAACCGGAGACGGCCGAGAATTTGCGATTGATGCGGTTGCTCGACGAGCAATACACACGGACGCCGTTTTACGGAATCCGGAAGATGGGTTGGTGGCTCGGCGAGCAAGGATACGTGGTCAATGCGAAACGGGTACGCCGGCTGATGCGGGAGATGGGGCTGGAAGCGATCTATCCGAAGCCACGGCTGTCGGTTCCCGGGTCAGGACACAAGATCTATCCGTATCGGCTGGGCAGCCTGAAGATCGAACGGCCGGACCACGTTTGGGCCAGCGATATCACCTACATCCGCCTGCGGCAGGGCTTTGTTTATCTGGTGGCGATTATGGATTGGTTCAGCCGCTATGTGCTGGCGTGGGAAGTATCGATTTCGTTGGAGAGCGCCTTTTGCGTGGCGGCACTGGACTGGGCATTGACGACGACGCGGCCGGAGATCTTCAATACCGACCAAGGGGCGCAGTTCACCAGCGAGGTATTTACGAACCGTCTGGAGAAGCAGGACATCACGATCAGCATGGACGGACGAGGGCGAGCGATCGACAACATTTTCATCGAACGATTATGGCGGACGGTGAAATACGAAGAGGTTTATCTGAAGGATTACGTCGACGTGCTGGAAGCCGTCTCCAACCTCAAAAGTTATTTCACTTTTTACAATCACGAGCGCCCGCATCAGTCGTTGGGCTATCAGACGCCAGCGGCGATCTATTTTGGGAAAGTGAAATGGGCTTGAGGAGGGACAACGCAAGGGATGCTACGGGTCGACCAAGTTGGCGATCGTCGTTCCTGGGCGATGCTGGCACGAACTTTTTCTGTGGAAAAGTAGAGCGAGGCACGAAGAAAGAAAAAAGTAGCAAAAAAGAAAGAAAAGAGGGCCCATGGAAACTGACGCTGCTGAAGGAAATCCGCAAAGACCGCGGATTCCCCCAGCAGCTTGAAAAGAGCCTCGCAAAAAGACGCTCGGCTTTTTCACAGTTCCCACAGGCCCAACAACAAGGAACTATTTACAATAATTTATGGCAGGCAGCGATCCACCTTAAGTAGGCTAAATTTCGGTCCGAAGGATGGGGAGCACCTCACTGCACTGACCGAAACACACGCTGGCACAGAATAGAATTGGGACGGGCCGTAGCAATCTTCATTTTGACTCCATCTCTGGAGGTCAATCGCCGGAATCGCGGCACCACTAGAAGTTAGTCGAATGTAAGCTATCAGAACTTGACGCTGAAGTTAAGGGCCGTCAGGTCATCTCGCCCAAGGGCTTGCCGATGAGCGTCCGCGCAGACAGCCACTCTTACGCATTTTTTGGGTTTGCTCTCTCGCGTCGCTGAGCTGCGCGAACAGAAGCTCCCAGCTGGCGCTTAAATATTGGACGCGATGAAACCGTCCATCGGCAGACATGCCCAGTAATTCATAAGGTAGGCGGTCGGGCCCTCGAACGAGTTGAACGGTCGCGGCAGGTTCTGCGGAAAGTTTCTGGGAGAGCTTCCATAGGTAGGCCTGACTGACGCAGAGACGCTTGGCAAGTTCCCGGCCCGAACATTGCGACCTTCTGTGCAGTAGCCACCGGGCAACAATGCGCTTGATCAGGTGTGTTTCCTGCTCGCTGCGCCAAGGGCGGGGTGGTCTCCAACGAGCATGCGCTTTTTCGAGATTGCGTCGCGAAGCGTTTGGGGACGGCATACGGGGGCATCATAGCGGAGTTGTCAGGCTAGGGCTACACGGTTCTAAAGGACTTAGCGGTGATTGGTGGACATCGATGGCAAATTATTTCGGTGATTTTTTTGAGTATTTTTTGAGCTATCGGTACACCCCTTTGAGCAAGGATGGCTAGGACTTTGAGTTCCCCGTTCGATAGAGTTCCGGCTTTCGCACGCGCCTCCAAACGAGTCATCATTTGTTGCAATTTGTTGCAGTATGGAGTCGATCATGCAGCAAAAAGCGGCATGTTCGAGGGCCCGCACCCGGCACTCTTCCGAAGGTGCCATGAACCGGTGCTCTGTATTCGCTCGCGTAGGGATAGCCTCCGCCTGACGTTCGTAATCTTTCCTTTGCCATTTGTTCAGCCCTTTCAGGTAGAAGCTCAATAGCTGGTGGGAAGTTCCGAGTTGAATCGCGAGCGCCCGGAGTGATGGTCTTTGGTCCTCGGGCTCGCGCAACCACGATGTAAGACGGGTGCGGATGGCAGTGGCGTGCGAATCGTCAGCCGATCTGCGGCCGCGCTTTTGCTGTTCATGCTCAGGGGCGAAATGGATTTTCTCTTCGTTCTGGGCAACCTTTTGCCCGCCGTCCGCTGCTCGATCCAAAGAGCTTCCGATCCCTCGTTTCGACACCTTCTTAGGCAAGCAGTTCGCCCATAAAAAGTCAGAAACGTGTAGATTCCCTTCCCCGAAAAAATCTATTTGACCATTGGCTTTAAAGCTAGCTTCACCGTTTTCCGAAGCCCGCTCCAGGGTGAACTTGCCGATCTGCTCGGCCAGGAGCGCTCTCGCCTTATGAATTGCGTTCGGATCAGCAAGCCTTTCCCGCAAACAGCTCAATCGTGAAACAGCAAAGTCCCGGAGGTCGTCGAGCTTTTCCGCCAGTGAATCTGGGCCGCGCTCGTGACCCCGTGGACGCCCGATCCGCCGACTAACAATTACCAATTGACATCAGTTTCCTACTTTCGGTATTATCGAAATATGGCAACTGCTTATTCCCCTCGAGTTACCCGCTATGCCGATATGTTCGCCGCGATCGGCACTGAGGCACGCCTCCGCATCATGCAGCTGCTGATGACCGCCGAGCCAAAAGGCATGGTGGTCGGGGACATTCAGGCGGAACTTGTGATTCCAAATTCCACGCTTTCGCATCATCTCGATAAACTCAGAAATGAAGAGCTCGTAACCGTGCGCCGCGAAGGAACATTCCTTTGGTACCGCGCGAATACCGACACCCTCAAAGACCTTCTCGGCTTCTTGTATGCCGAATGCTGCACGCGCAACCGCGTGATCTCGCCCAAGGACATTGTTTCGATTTCTCGATAAAGGAGACTTTCGTGAGTACGGAGAACATTAAGAGCGTCGTGCAGGAGAAGTATGGAGCGGCGGCAAAGCGCGTCGCTTCCGGTCAGGGCTCGTCTTGTTGCGGCGGCAGCCCGGCATCGGCAATTGAAGGTTGTGATCCCATTACCTCTAACTTGTATGGAGAGACTGAGGCTGGCTTCGTACCCGAAGCCGCGATGCGCGCCTCCCTCGGCTGCGGAAACCCCACAGCCCTGGCGCAGTTGAAACCCGGTGAGACCGTCCTCGATCTCGGTTCGGGCGGCGGCATTGACGTGCTTCTTTCCGCGCGGCGAGTGGGGCCGACCGGCAAAGCCTACGGTCTCGACATGACCGACGAGATGCTGGCGCTCGCGGAAGAAAACATGCGCAAGTCCGGCCTCACAAACGTTGAATTCCTCCGGGGCGAGATCGAAAAGATTCCACTGCCCGACGACACAGTGGATGTGATCGTCTCGAATTGCGTCATCAATCTCTCAGGAGACAAGGACCGTGTTCTTCGCGAAGCCTTCCGCGTTTTGAAACCGGGTGGCCGCTTTGCCATCTCCGATGTCGTCGTTCGAGGCGAAGTCCCTGAACAGATTCGGAAGAGCATGGAACTCTGGGTTGGCTGCGTTGCCGGCGCCTTGTCCGACACCGAGTATCAACAGAAACTCATCGCCGCCGGATTTCAATCGATCGACATCGAAGCTACGCGCGTTTACAACGTCGACGACGCGCGGGAGTTCCTCAAAGCTGCGGGCATCGACGCGGAAGCCATCGCGCCTCAGGTCCAGGATAAGTTCATCAGCGCTTTCGTCCGGGCGACCAAACCAGCCGCTCAGACTTGCTGCGGTCCAAACTGCTGCGCGAATTAACGCCAATTAGCTTCCGGCCTCTGAGGAGGCCCGTGTGAGTGCGTGCGCTTTGTCGAGTTCGACGTTCCATCGTTGCGCCGCCACTTGCACCGGGTCCCAGGGACTGCTGAGCGGTGGCGTGTAACTCAGATCTAGATCGTTGATTTGATCGACGGTCAAGTCGGCAAACAAGGCGGCAGCAAAAATATCGACGCGTTTTGCAACCTGAGCCTGCCAGTGGCCGAGAATCTGGGCGCCCAGCAAGCGCCCCGACCGCTTGTCGCCCGTGATGCGAACAACGAGTTCGTGGGCGCCGGGATAGTAGGCTTTGTGATCCCAGGCTTTCGCTTCGGCTGTAAATGGATCGAAGCCGGCCTCACGGGCTTCCGTTTCGCGCAGGCCGGTTCGCGCAATCGCCAACTCAAACACCTTTACAACTTGCGTGCCAACGGAACCTTGAAACTCACGATTCCCGCCGACCGCGTTTTCGCCCGCAACGCGCCCCTGTTTATGAGAGGTCGTGCCTAGCGGCAGATAGGTATAGCGATTCAGGAGCCGGTGCCACGTTTCGACGCAATCGCCAGCCGCGAAAATGTCTTCGACATCGGTCCGCATACCGCGATCGACGCGGATCGCTCCCCTTTTTCGCACCGAAATTCCGGCGCTCGCGGCCAGGACAGTCGTCGGTTTCACGCCGACTGCCACGACCACCAAGTCGGCCGTTTTCGTAAATCTGCTGACCGCTGTGAGTCGAATCTCTTTCCCCTCGGCTTTGATCGAGCGAATGTCGGTCTCGGTGACGACGGTTACGCCGTGACGTCGAAATTCCTCTTCGACGAGTGCTCCGAGATCGCCGTCCACCGTCGGCAGAACGGCCTTGTTTTTTCCGACGAGGGTGACGTCGAGGCCTCGGACGGCGAGCGCGTCGGCCATCTCGACGCCGATGTAGCCCGCCCCCACAACCACGGCGCTCCGTGGGTGCTTCTCTTCGAGATGCCGCCGAACCGCGAAACTGTGCTCCATCGTGTGCAGCGGATACACACCAGGAGTTTGAAACCCCGAAATAGGTGGCGTTATCGGTTCTGCACCGGTACCCAGAACCAGACGATTATAGGAGAGTTCAATCCTTTCTCCAGCTGGATCTCGCGCAACAACCACGCGGCGCTTGGTCTCGACGCTGACCGCGACATGGTTTTTTAGGATCCGGATTCCTTCAAACTCCGTACGGTGCGCCAGTTGTTTCGCTTCAGGGGTTTCTCCGCTCAGAAAGAACGGCAGCCCGCAGATGCTGTAGTTCGGAAATTCGTCGGCGAGCACTACGGTGATGTCCGTTTCCGGTGCGAGTTCCCGAACACGAAGCGCAGCACTAATGCCTGCGTCGCTACCTCCGATGATTAGCAGTTTCATAGGACCTCGGGTCCGCTGGTAGCGTGGCGTTCGCCGATACTTCATGGTCTCGCTTTCGAAACATATAGCCATGCCGCTGTACCGTGCAGATCAAGCCCGGATTGCGCGGAGTTTCCTCAATCTTTTTTCGTAACGACCGAACGAATGCGTCCACGCTTCGGGGAGTGGAATCCCTCCTTACTGCAACGAGGTGCAAGAGTTCCTCCCGGGGAAAGACCCGGTTGGGATGGGAGGCCAAGTGATGCAGTAGCCGAAATTCTCCTAATGTCAGGCTGATCATCTTTTCGCAATATGTAACACGTAAGGATGACGGTGAGATGACAAGATCACCAACGACCAACGAGTGGCCAACTGCGGGGCTAGCGTACTTCCCTTCCAACAGCTGGCGCACACAATCGATTACACTGCGCGGGTGAGGAGGCCGCTCGAGCTAGGCGTCGGCGCCGAGGGCGCTCAACCCCGTCTTATTTCCAGGTAACGGACTGTCACCGAACAACAGAACGCGACAGTTCAGCGCGCGACGTCCACGTATTTGAGCGCATAGCTGTTCTCCAATCGAGAAGGAGTGCGTTCCATCCACGATCACGAGGCTGGGAAGCAACCGGCAGATCCTAGAGAGGGACGGTCGAACATCATGTACGAAGCGCACATGATAGCCTTCCCTGGCGACTGCGTGTCCGAGGAATTCCAGCAGCTCCGTGGCCTCTCCTACGATGACAATCCGCGTCATCCGACCTCACTGCAGAGTTGCGAAGCCGCAGGCGCCAGGGCTAGGATCGCTGCGTATCTTCGCGGATTTTCGCCTTGCCTGTATATGCTTAGGCAAATATACTGCCGTCGATCGCTAACCCAAATCGGCAGGAGGAGTCGGCCGTGGTCACACGCTATAACGTTCTCTTTCTTTGCACGGGGAACTCGGCCCGCTCCATCATGGCCGAGGCCATCCTGCACCGAAAAGGCTTTCCGAATTTCGTCGCCCACAGCGCGGGTAGTCACCCGGTCGGTTTCGTGCACCCGCAGGCGCTCCGGCAATTGGAGCTTGCGCGCTTGCCCACCGAGGAACTTCGCAGCAAACCCTGGGATGAGTTCGCGAAGCCCGGTGCGCCGCCTCTCCATTTCGTTTTCACGGTGTGCGACAACGCAGCGAAAGAAGTCTGCCCGGTCTGGCCGGGTCAGCCGATGACCGCCCATTGGGGAGTGCCCGATCCTGCCGCGGTAACCGGCACATCGGAGCAGGTTTCGAAAGCGTTCCATGAAGCCTTTATGATCCTTGACCGGAGAATCAGTTTGCTTCTCTGCCTGCCGCTGGCCAGCCTGGAAAAACTTTCCCTGCAGAAAGAACTCGACCGCATCGGCAAGGAAGCGCCTGACTTGAAGGCGCACGGAGCGTAGGCTACGTCTCACAGGAATCCTCCTCCCGCGCCCTATTCAATCCGGCCAATCGCCAGCGTTTCCTTCTCGACGACTTGCCGGGGAAGCTGCGAATAGGACAACGCTTCCGCGTAGTCTTGCCCTGTCGTCAGCATCCAGTGTAGAAAATCAATCACGACTTGCTTTTTCTTGGCGTCCGCAATTCGGCTCGGGATTAGGAGCCACGTAAAGCTCGACACCGGGTACGCATTTCGCCCTTCCACGTTGGTGATGGAAACCCGAAAGTCGTCGGGCATTGTGATTGCGGCGTCGGTTGCCGCCGCGGTCACGCTCGCCAGGTCGGCCTTCACAAAATTGCCGTAGGGATTTCGTACACGCCCGTACGTCAAATGCTTCTGCACGGCAAACTGTAATTCAACGTAGCCCAGGGAGTTCGCGGTTTGCTTCACGATGTCCGATACGCCGTCGTTGCCATTCGCGGCGACGCCGACCGGCCATTTCACGGTCGTCCCCCGACCGACTTTCCCCTTCCACTCCTCGCTGACCTTCGAAAGGTAATCCGTCCATACGTAAGTCGTGCCGCTGCCGTCCAAGCGATGCACAACCAGGATGTCGCTTGCGGGTAGTTTCACGTTGGGATTGGCCTTGGCAATCTCCGGATCGTTCCACTTCGTGATCTTTCCGAGGAAGATTCCCGCGAGCACCTCGGGCGTGAAATTCAACTCTTCGCTGACTCCCGGAATGTTGTAGGCCGGCACGTCGGCGCCGAGCACGGTCGGGAAGTGCAGCGCCGTCGCGTCGTATTTGTTTTTATACTCTGAAAGTTGCTCGTCGCTCAGCGGGCCGTCGCTCGCTCCAAAGTCCACATTGCCTTGCATGAACTGGCCAATGCCCCCGCCCGAACCAACCGATTGATAGTTGATGACGTCTGTAGGACGCTCCTTGTGAAATTCATCGAACCATTTGGAATAGATCGGCTCGGGAAACGTCGCTCCAGCCCCATTCAAGCTCACGGTCGTGGGCATCGAGACCGGCTCGTCCTCTTCCGACTTGTTGTGGCAGGACACTAGCCCGACACACAACAACACCAAAAGCAGAGTCATGCCTTTCCGCCTCTTCAAAAGTTCTCGCATGGTCAAGCTCCCAAGTTCTCGTGTGCCGAACCGAACTCTTTTATTGCGGACTGCGTGCTCCACTGCTGCGCGTTGTGATTCGCAGCAGCAAGCTACCGAGCGCTACGCCAATCACTAGCAGAAGCGCGCCACCATAGGCTTGCTCGTGCCAAACATCGTACGGACCGCGCGCATACTTCAAAATGCGCAGCGTGATTTCGTCCACCGGGTGAAATAGGCCGGACGGGAAGTATTCGTTTCCCAGCGCCGTCAGAATCAACGGTGCGGTCTCGCCCGCCACGCGGGCGACGGCCAACACGCCACCGGTAATCACCCCGGCACGCGCGGCAGGAAGGACCACGCCGAGCGTGACGCGCCACCGCGGCGCGCCGAGGGCCAGCGCCGCTTCTCGAATGTCATTCGGCACCATACGGAGGACATCCTCAGTCGTGCGCGCCATGATCGGAATCATGATGAGGCCAAGTGCCAGACCACCGGCAACCGCCGAAAAGGTATTCGTCGGTTTGACCAGAATGAAGTAGACGAAGATCCCAGCCACGATCGAGGGAATCCCGATGAACGTGTTGATGGCCACGCGTGTTAGCTCGGCAAATCGCGAATCACTGGCGTATTCCGACAAATAAATGCCAACGCCAATCCCGAAGGGAACGCCCACGCACGAGGAAATCGCCACCAAGATCGCTGTGCCGACGATCGAAGGGGCAATGCCGCCACCCGCTTCGCCGACTGCCGCCGGTTCTTTCAGAAGAAACGCCCAATTGATCGCGCCGACACCGTGAAAAACCAGATAGCCCAAAATCGAGAACAGCGCTCCGAGCGACACCAAGGTCGCCACAATCGCGCTGCCGAACCCAGCCACGGAGACCCAGTCTCGGCGTGTCGGCATCCGTAAGCGGCGCGAGCCGTCCTTACGCCTTAAAACCGTAAGCACCGGACAATCTCCGAATCGTGAAATACGCGAGGCTGTTCACCGTAACCGTGATCACAAATAGGATCAGCCCGCAGAAGATCAGAGCCGACAGATAGATGTCGGAACTTACTTCGTTGAACTCGTTCGCGATCACGCTGGCCAGTGTGTAGCCTTGGTCCATTACCGTCGTCGGCAGCCGGAATCCGCCACCAATCGTCATCGCCACAGCCATTGTTTCACCGAGCGCCCGTCCCAACGCCACGATGATTGCTCCCAGGATCCCGTTGCGCGCGTAGGGCAGTGTGATGTGCCGCACCACTTCCCAGCGCTTGGAGCCGAGCGCAATGGCTCCCTCTTTCTGGCTCGTCGGCACCAACAGTAGAGCTTCCCGCGAGAGCGCCACGATGAGCGGAATCAACATGATCGCGAGAATGAGAATCGCGCACAGGAAACCCACGCCGTACGGAGCGCCATTGAAGGCAGCGAAGCGCGTGCCCAGATGGTCGAGCATCCACGGCTGCACCGTGCTCTGCAGGTACGGGGCAATCACCAACAGTCCGAACAGGCCATACACCACGCTTGGAATGAACGCCAGCAGTTCGATCAAATACGCCACCGGCGTCTGCAACCAGTGCGGCAGCAACTCTGTGATGCAGATCGCCGTCAACAGCCCGACGACGCCCGCAATCAGCATTGCTCCCGCCGCCACGATCAAAGTGCCCACAATGAAGGGCAATGCGCCGAAGTTCAGATGTACGGGATCCCATCCCGAGTGAATTAGAAATCCCCAACCGAAGCGGTGCATCGCCGGCCACGCACCATCGATTAATACGAGAATCACCGCGGCGAAGATCGACAACACGATGACGACAACGGAGACCACCGTTCGGTGGAACCATCGATCGGCCGTCTCCGACCTCAGGAACGGCGCGACCTCCACATCCCGATCGGACCGGACGGATATTTCATCGGCCTCGTTATTTTTGTAGACAAGATTGGCCATTGCAGGTCACCGAGCGCAGTGCTGTTTCCGCCTTCTGCACCAGATTCGGGGCCAGCGCGGCGTAGTCAAGATCGTTGGCGTATTTCTGTCCGTCGTGAATGGCCCATTCAACAAAGGAAACCACTTGCTTGCCTTGATTGGCATCCGTCTGGGTCTTGTAGAGCAGCACCCACGTGGTTCCCGCAATCGGGTATGCCTGTGCTCCGGGCTGATCGGTAATCGAGAACCGCAAGTCCGCGGGGAGGTCCTTCAACGAAGCCGCGGCGTTCGTCACGTTCTTCGGATCGGGATCAACGTAGTTGCCCACGCGATTTTTGACCGCGCCATATGCGATTTTGTTTTGGCGTGCGTAGGCGAGCTCAATATATCCCACGCCGCCCACCGTGTTGCGGACTTGATTCGCAACTCCTTCGTTGCCCTGTCCGCCGATGCCCGTGGGCCACTGCACGGAGGAACCGCGCCCGACCTTCGACTGCCACTCCGGACTAACTTTCGTCAGATAATCGGTGAAAATATCTGTCGTTCCTGAGCCCTCCGAGCGATGCACCACGAGCACGGGCCGCGATGGCAGAGTCACGCCCGGATTGTCGGCGGCGATTTTCGAATCGTTCCACATCTTGATCGTTCCGAGATACATCCCAGCAATCGTTTCCGGGCTGAAACGCATTTGCTTGCTCAATCCGGGCAGGTTGTAGGCAATCACGACTGACCCGTGCGTCACAGGAATATGCACGACATTCGCTGGCCCGCCCGCCTGGCCAATTTGTTCGTCCGTGAGTGGCGCATCGCTCGCGCCGAACGCCACCGTTTTCGCTAGAAATTGCTGCCGTCCGCCGCCCGACCCGATGGACTGATAGTTGATCTTGATGTCGGGGTGCAGGGTGTTGTACTCCTTCGACCACTTGGACATCAACGGATTCACGAACGTCGAACCCGCGCCGGTGAGTGCTACGTCTGCCGCGGCCACGGCGGCCAACACGAGCAGTCCCAGGAATAGCCCGACCTGTTTGTTCATCGACATGACGAGAGTCATCTCCTTCGTATTCGTAGGAACGTCCGGTGTGGAATGCGGCGCACGCCGTTTGTTCGGCGTCGTCTCAAGAGACGTTAAATGCCCTGGAGAACTGGCGCTTCCACTACATTCGCGTAGAGTAATATATGGATGAGCGTATATAGTCAAGCGGGAAACCGGCTTACCAGATGAAATGTTCTGTTCATATCGCTCTCACACCGCGTTGATGTGGACGTGTGGGCGCGAAGTCGCGACTCTCTCGGCGGTAGGGATATCCGCTCTATGTGCAAGACAAAGTAGGAAAAACTATTTGGGGCAGCAGCCGCCCGCCTTCTTGATGGCGGCGCAACGCGAGGAATCTTTGGCGATTTCGGGCACGGCGTCGAAGCAGCCGCGCAGGCATTTCAAGAGATTACGATGAAACTCACTCTTCGCGGACTGCAACGCGTAAAAGTTCCACAAGCCGCTCCGCCGCGTGGCCACCAGCCCCGTGCGACGAAGGTAAGCAAGATGCCGCGAGGCCGTCGGCTGCGGGATGCTCAGAATCTTGACCAGATCTCCAACGCACAGCTCTCCGCCGAGCAGCAGGTGCAGCATCCGCAATCTCGTCGGATCGGAAAACGCGCGAAACATTAAATTTACTTGCGTTTGTGGCATGCCCCAGTATATTCGCTTGTGCGATTTTAGTTTGACTGCTGTGTTAAGAAAGGCGGATTTTTCGTTGGCACTCGGTCCGATGCCAGCGTCCAGTTCCCTATGTCTCTCGCCAAACGCGCCACTGCAGAAGCATTGGGTACGGCCTTGCTCCTCGCCACGGTCGTCGGCTCCGGAATCATGGCCCAAAATCTCTCCGGAGGCAACACCGCGCTCGCTCTTTTAGCCAACACCATTGCTACCGGAGCCGCCCTCGTCGCTTTGATCCTGACCTTCGGGCCCGTGTCGGGCGCACATTTTAATCCGGCGGTAACACTCGCCGACGCGTTAGAGGGAGGAATCTCCTGGCGCGACACACCCGTTTATCTTGTCGCCCAACTGAGTGGAGCCATCGTCGGCACGCTGGCGGCCCACGCCATGTTCCGCCTGCCGATCATTTCTCTCTCGCAGCACGAGCGCAGCGGTCCGTCACAGATCTTCAGTGAGTTTGTCGCGACCTTCGGCTTGCTGGCGGTGATTTGGGGTTGTTCGCGGCTACGCTCGAGCGCCGTGGCCTTCGCGGTGGGCAGCTATATCGTCGCCGCCTACTGGTTTACCGCGTCCACCTCGTTCGCGAATCCCGCGGTCACCATCGCCCGTTCTCTCACGGACACGTTTTCGGGAATCCGCCCGGCGGATGTTCCCGGATTTCTCGTCGGACAACTGTGCGGCGCGCTGGCTGCCACGCTTCTTTTCCGCTGGCTCGTGCCCGGGCTTCCCGCGCGCGCCAAGGAAATCATCGTGCCTCACGGCGCGGAAATCGTAAAGGACTGACATGGAAACCGTTCTCTTTGCCTGCGTCCACAATGCAGGACGCTCTCAGATGGCCGCGGCGTGGTTCAACAAAATATCGGATCGCGCCAAGGCGCAGGCGATTTCCGCAGGCACGCAGCCAGGGGAGCGCGTACATCCCGAAGTGGTTCAGGTGATGCGTGAAGAAGGCATCGACCTCTCCGCCGTCAAGCCGCAATTTCTCTCCGAAGATCTCGCGCGGCAGGCCACCTTGCTCGTCACCATGGGTTGCGGGGACGCGTGTCCTTACGTCCCGGGACTGAAGAAAATCGACTGGCCTTTGACGGACCCGAAGGGGCAATCCCTCGAAGCGGTTCGCGCCATCCGCGACGAGATTCGGCAGCGCGTCGCCGACCTTGCGACACAAAATAATTGGCTCTGACGCCGGAGGTGTGCGCTTGCGCGGCGGATCCATTCGCGCGATGCAAGCGGGGTTGGCTCTTACGCAACTCGGCCAGCCACTCACGCAGGAACTTTGCTGTAAACGCGGTAACACGGCGAGCACGCAACCAGATGTTGCGGACTCAGATGCCACACCTTGGCTGCAAGGTCCCAAAGCGCCAGCCGGCGGGCCCGCGACTTCAATTTCATCTTCCGGCTGCTCTTTCACTAGCATATGCTTCTCGGTTCTTTCGCGTATTCTGCAGGCCTGCGCAGGACGTTACTTGACCTGCTGCCCGTTTGTCGTCATCTCGGCAATGAGTTTCAGGTTCTCGACTTGCATTGGCTTGGGCAGTTTCGCGTAGTACAAACCTTCGGTCGCCGCTTGTCCGTCAGTCACCGCGTATTCGGCAAACGCTTTGAGCGTTTTGCGATCGAGCTGGTTTGTTCCGTCCTTCGGAATCAGCAGGAAGGTTACACCGGAAATCGGATACGCTTCCTTCGCCGAGGCTGGGGGATCGACGATGGGCGTCCGCACGTCCTTCGCGAGCGCGTCCGTCGCGGCATCAAGAGCCGCTGATGCCCCGGAGACAGTCGGTTCGATATACTCTCCCGCGCGGTTCTCGATGGACGCGACGCTCAAGTCTTCTTTCTTTGCATAGTTCAGTTCCGCATAGCCAATGGTTCCCGTCGCTTGTTTCACGAGATCAATCACTCCCGTGCTGCCCTTTTCTCCGAGACCGACCGGCCACACCACGGAAGTGCCGGCGCCCGGCCTCTTTGACCAGTCCGGACTGACCTTCGCAAGGTACGTCGTCAAGATGCTGGTCGTGCCGCTGCCGTCAGACCGATGGGCGACAATGATCGCGGCATTCGGCAAACTCACGCCGGGATTGCTGCGCGCGATCGCCCCGTCGTTCCAGGTCACGATCCTCCCCAGATAAATGTCCGCCAGTGTCTTGCCGTCGAGCTTCAACGCAGCCTTCATTTGGGGAAGGTTGTAAATGATGCAGACCGGACCCGCAGTCACCGGCACTTGCAGCACGGCGGGTATGACCCTGAGTTCTTCATCGCCCAACGGAGCGTCGCTCGCTGCGAACTCCGTCATGCCCTTCTTGATTTCCGCAATCCCCACGCCGCTACCCTCCGCACGATAGTTCACCCCCAACTGGGGATGCGTCTGCTGAAAACCGAGAGTCCACCTCTTCATCAGGGGATCCACAAAGGTGCTCCCCACACCGCCGATCACGTTCGTGAGCGTCGAGGTTGGCACTGTGTTCGAAGATGAGTTGCACCCATTTCCAACGAGCGTGAGAAAAAGGGCGGCAGCCAGAGCCATCGGTGCCAATTGTTTGCGAAGCATGTCGTTTCTCCCTTCTTGCCGTTACTCTGTCACCCGCCAGCGGCTGTCATACTATCTAAATTCGCCTAGGCGAATATTAATAATTTGTTACAGCCTCCAACCCGGAACGTGGGGTTGAACTTATAGAATCTGGCGCAGGGTTGGCCAGGAAGGACAAAGGAGAACCGTTGGCTTCTTCCGTCGAGGGTTTCTGCTTCGCTCCAATGAACGCCACACACCGGCGCGCTTGACGGCGCAAGCGACCGGGGCAAGACCCAAATTCCACGTCACGAGATCCATGCAAAGGACCGGAGCAAAATCCCCGTTTGACAGTGAAAAAGCGCTGCGGCCCGAGGGACTTGCTCTTGCAACGAGGAAGCCGAGGGCTCGAATCCCTTCTCATTCGCAGCTTCAGCCTCTCTTCACCGCGTGGTTGGCCTCTGCCATTTGGGCCATGCGACAAAGTACCCCTACTGTTGCGTTCTGCGTAATCGTTCCGAAGAAAAAACAGGACTTGCCCGCGAGGCGCAATCCCCGTCACCTCGCGTAATGTTGTATTTCCCAGTTAGCTTAGAACCGTCCCTTGGCGCCGTTGCAAAACTTGAGCGCTCGCTGATCGGCGATTGACCCGTGGCGGTAGCGGCCTTCCTCGAGCGACTGCTCGAAGAGACTAAAATGAGCAAAGTGACCCTCAAGTCCCCACACTATGATGATCTCATCCGCTACCCTTGGGGCGCCGATACAGCTCTCGATCAAGCGCGGGGCTTATTGCTCACACGCGACCGCCATGTACGTGCACGGACTCGGAGGCGACGCAAATACGCTCTTCATTAATAGCGAACAATCCGAAAAGCCTGTGTTCGACTCGGAACTCACCCAAGAAGCGATCGATCGCGCCTTCCGCAACAGACAGCGCACGTCAAAGCTAGTCTACCGATACCGTAATACAAGCATCGCCGTCCTTAGCGGCAAGCACACCCACCGACTCGGGTCGAACGCTTGAAGATGCCCTCCGGAGAAGAAGTTGAAGCCACACACCTAACCCGGCTGTCTTCTCAATTGATTTTCTTCAGCCAGAGATTGCGGAACGACACCTTGCAGGGCACGCCCTCGAGTTGCAGCCCGAAGAGTCCCGAAACACTGTTCGACGAAGCCTGGTCGTCGTCTATCAGCACGGCCATCAATTGGCCGTTGAGGATATGCACGATCACGCCTCCGCGCGCGATGATCATGTACTGGTTCCACTCACCGTCTCTCACATAGGCAGCGAGCTTGCCCCGGTCTCCGATCACGCCCACCTGTTGCAGGTTCTTGCCGGGCAGTGACTGGACTACTTGCCCGCGCAGCACGATCGTTCCACGCGAGGTGTTCTGCGAGTAGAGTTGCCCACTGTACTCCGCCGCCTGCGGGCTCACCGGGTACCAGAAATCGGCCTGTGGGCCGAACATCACCCATCGTGGATCTTCCGCGGGATAGCCCTGGCGCGCAACCGGTCCCGATGGAGTGCCGACGCTACTGCGGTACTGGATGCCGCTGCCTCCACCCTTCTCCACCTTGATCTCAAGCTTCAGATCGAAGTCCTTGGCCTGGACTCCGTGGTTGATAAGAAAGGTGTTGGGAAAGGCGTGGTCGGGGAACTTCTCCGGGATGGTCTCGCCCACGATCGCGCCGTCCTCGACCCTCCACAGCCCCGGCCGCCCATCCCATCCGGTCAGGGTCTTGCCGTCGAAGAGCGAGGTGTAGCCAGCGTGGTCCGCGAAGTCGATCGGAGCCGGTTCGGCATGCGCCGAACTATCCGCCTTGGGTTTCAGCGCTTGCGCCGATGCTTCGGAAGCAGCGCTCAGCAACATGGCCATCACAGCCGCGATCGCCAGTGTGGTTGGCCGGTTGATCGATGGTTTGTTCATTTGTAGTGTTCTCATTCGACTTCTGTCTGCAGACGGCCGGATGCAGGCAATGCCGTGCCATTACACGGGCATTCTTCCAAGATCGCTGTCAGCCCGGAACCAGTCTATAGGCGAAAAGCAAAGCTACGTAAGTGAGATGCCCGCAGAACACCAGAGCACTGATAAACTCTCGTTCCCGGATGAAGGGCAGCCAAAAGCATTCCCGTTTCTCGTGCACATCGACAAACTTCTCTCTAAAACCCAATTGCCAGTATCGAGATTAGGACGGCCGATTCGGTGATCTTTTCCCGTCTCGGTGGGAATACCCAGCTTCTTGCGGTCTCCTGCGCTAGGGTCGATATCTTTGTACCGATCTGGCCTATTTTCTGCAATGCAAATTTCTCCGCGAATGTAGGGCCAAGGCCACTTGCTTCCTCAAAAACAAAGTCGATCGAATGGTTCCGCCAAAGTTGGTTAATGAGAGTTCTGTAACCGGGGTCGTCGATATTGCAACTGCCCCTCTCTGCCCCTGAAGACGATGCGACGTTCCGACAAAAACCACCGTTTTACTCAAGGCTAGGATCTCCTCCCGCTTCAGGTCGAGCTTAAGTTTAAATGCATTTAGCTTTCTCCCGAATGTTCCTTCACCACCGTGTGCGAAAACCTGTCTTGTCGAAGGCCGGTAAACTTCGCGTGCCGCAGATGATCGCTTTCTGTCCATTCCAAATATTCAATCTGCGCCACGAGGGTTGGTCGGACCCAAACACATTTTTTCGTGTCGCCCGCGGTTAGCCCAGTCCCCCAACGCCCTTTCTCGGTTTCGGGTAGGTTCACGAAGGGACAATCTTCCACTTCGAGTGGCCGCAACTTCGCGAACACCTGTCTTCTTGTCGCGGGCACGAATCCGTTGCGAACTCGCGCCACATAGATCAATTCTGATTCCTTGTAGTAGCCAACGATAATGGAATCGATTCCATCGGCGCCGGGAACGTAGCCACCAATCACCAGTTCTTGGCCAGCATCCAACCGGAACTTCACCCACGACCCGCTTCTCTTCCCTGCCTCGTAACGGCTGTCCTTCCGTTTGGCGACCACTCCTTCCAAGCCTTGCGCTCGGGCGCTTTGGAGCATCGTTGCCGCGGACGTCTCGAAATAGGGGGCGATGCGAATGAGCGGAGAACCAAATTGGAGCTTGGTCTTCAGGATCCGACGCCGGTCGATGAGTGGAGAGCGTGTTAGATCGCTGCCCTCGAAGACAAGGAGATCGAACACGAAGTAGCAGATCTTCGACGCCTTGGCACGGAAATGCTGGAGCAGATTAAAGTTCGGTCGGCCGGCGGCGTCTAGCGCAACGATCTCACCATCGACCACTGTATCCTTCGGCAGATCGTTCAGCGCCTCGACGATACGCAGATATTGACGGTTGAAGGATTTCCGATTCCTTGACTAGAGACTTAATTTGCCGTTCGAATTGAGTGCGACAGCGCGATAACCGTCCAGTTTGATCTCGTAGACCCACTCCGGATCGTCCGGGAGCTTCGGGACGGCCAGGCATTCCATCGGTTCGATGAAGGCCGCTTCCCGCTGTGGCAGAGAATCCAGTTTCCGCATCGGAAGATTGCTATATCACGGGACCGGTCTCTGTGGCGAGGCCGCCTTAATTTGCGACTAGCGTCTTGTTATTTTTGCGCCCACTGGCAAGAAGCGACGGCATTCTCTAGATTAGGTATGTGATAACCCTAATTCGTGACTGTCGCCGTATCGAAAATAATTTCATCGGCTTTGGATGCGTTCAGTCTCCGCTCATGGCAGGCAGCCATCAGAAAGGCTATCGAGCCGGACCAATATGCGGTCGACTGTGATGTGCCGTTTCGGAACGTGTGAGGCAGCCATAAAGGACCCCATGCGGCCACCTCGGCGAAGAACTTGGCGGCAGGCAGAATCGTGCATGCCGCTCCCCCGGCGCCATCCGAACGTACACCCCAAAGTAAATTCCACTCTCCGCTAAGTTTATCCCCAGGGTGAACAAAGCGACCAGAGTGCAGCCATGACCGTCAGCAATAATTCCCTGTTGTCGAGCAATCCAACATATATCAGCGTGGCCCCAAGGGATAATCAATTTTCTCAATCCGTCTTTTTGTCTCCGCATCCAAGTCATTCATAAAGTTTCTGAATCTAGGCACCTTTTCTTTAACAGCTAGATAGCCATACGGCTTGGTCCTGGGAGGAGCTGTACGTAAACGGCTCAAATCAACGTCAATCGACATAACTCTAACGATCTTAGAAAACTCCTTGGATGGATCGGTCAGAAAGTCCTCGAGCCGCAATGTGAGCGGGGCGGATTGGAGCCAAAGTTCAGTCTCCTCAACAAATTCACGGAAAGATAAAAACCGGAGGTCCGAGAAGGCCGCGAAAAAATTAGGGTCACCATCGGCAAAGGCCTTGAATTCAGAGAAATTCTGCTCCAAATCGGCGCATAGATCATCGTCGTTCGCATAAACCTGGGAGATGCCCGCTATCATGCGCTTCTCGCGAATATATATCCGCCACCAAATCCAATTCGTCAGCAACGAATCGAGGGGATGACGATAGACAAAAATCAAATCGGCAAATCTCGATCGGACCGCTTCCAATATTCGGCTCGTGGCCGCTGGGGGAAAAAGGTATGGAGAATGGTACTTTATTGTGGCATGACCGCTGTAGATCATAGATGTCGGGCGTGAATGGAAGCGGATTGTATCCCTAAAATATCTGCTCCTCTCTCCCAGGTTCTCCAACAGGAGGGCATTAATATACCGACGTCCCGTGCCGAACACTCCAATGATATAAGCTGTTCTGTCTTTGCCAGGCTTATGGATTTTCCAATACCAATCGCTTTGTTCCACATGGTAGCGGACGACCGCTCGGACCGTCTGCAATTGTTCGGGAGGAGATTTTTGCGCGAATCTGGAGAGCTTCTGAAGTAGCGACATCTGGCTCCTCGCACTCTAGAATGAAATCGTTTGGAGTTACGTTTGGGTTCTATCCGGCTGCTTTATCTCTCGCGATGCGGCATCAACAAGCGGCTCTTCGATCCCCGACGCTGGGCGTATCGCGCTGCAATCATAAACGACCAATCTCGCATAGAAAATGGCCGAGGCAGTTACGATTATCGGTGCACCAGAAACAAGCCGCTTCGAATCGAAGCGTATTCCCGCAAAGATCCCATTTCGCGGAATCCCTTTAGTTTAGTCCAGCCAGCTACCAATCTTGTGACCAGCCGCCAGGTAGTACTGCAATTCACTTTCGATCAATCGCGCCGCCTCTGTGTTAGTTCTTTCCGCCAGTGGCAGATAATACATTTGCGCTTCCATAAGCCATCTGGGGATCTTGGCGAAGGCTGGTTTGTCAGGGGCTATGAATTTACAGCTTATGAGATTATCGCAATAATCGAATGTCTTAATCACACGGACGTCTCTGGGCGCCGCCATGATTTGATGCCAGTTGGCTATTTTCCCATCCCGCTTCTGTGTGGGGGTCTCGTTCTGAGGTCTGCTGCGAGTCACAGCGGCTACAAGGTTGCCCACAACGCATCCGAATTGGCGAGAGAGATCTTCCTGAGTAAGGTCGGTATCCTCGATGGCATCATGGAGAAAGCAGGCGACAACGCTCTCCTTTGTGCAACATTGTTCATAGTCTAGAGCCAAGAGAGCAACCCTGAACGGATGTATGGCATAAGGGCTGCCATCTCCCCGATTCTGCCCAAGGTGCGCTCGCTCTGCAGCAGCCATACCCGTCTCGATCCAATGAGCATCGCTACTTGTGAAGTGCTCGCTTATTCGCCCAATCAAAAGCCGCGAGGTTGTCGGCGAATCGAAATTGACCTGAAAGTCAAAGCGCGAATTTGGAAGGTCAGGCATCTGCCTTATGATATCAAGGCCAGTCGCGTTGGTGGTGGCTAACAGGGATACGCTCTTTGGTCAAGAATCAAGAAACCCAAGGAGAAGATAACTCTTGTGCATGCCGCCCAGAATACCGCGCAACCCATCGAGTTCGGGCCAACGCTTTTCTCCTGATCTGGCTATCGTCTGAGAAATCCGCAGTTTTGCCATTATGATGCCGGTTTACCCCGGCGCACTCCGTTTTTCCGTGATCCAGGCACGGTGTTCGGGCAAAATCGAGAGTTCATAAATCCTCGCGACAGCACGGGACTTAGACCTTCATGCCGGGCTTCTTCGCGATCAGCTGGTGCATCCGGCAATGCGCAACCAGTGTGTGGGGTGAAGCATCGGCCTCGTTCATTCCTGCAACCAGCTCTTCCAGCCGCGCCGCGGTCAAGCTTCCCTCTTTCACCATCCCAAGAGCGACGGCACGCAACGTCCAGTTCCAAAATCCCTTGTGTTCGCCAGTAACGTAGTGCGGGTGATAGGCGTCCACGTGCACGATCTCAAAGCCCGCTGCCTTCGCCCATGAATGGGCGCGGCGTCCGCCCGAATAATCCACTCCCCGCTGGCGGCCGCCTTCCATGCAAATGTCGCGGAGTTCCGCATAAGCAGCCGAGGGCGGTTCAGCGTATACCGCGCTCACATCCGCCTCCTCGCACACCATGACTCCGCCCGGCTTCAAAGCCGAATGGATGGCGCGCATCGCATCTACGGGCCTGTTCAGATGGACCATCAGCCATCGCGAGTAAGACACATCTACGCTCTCCGGCTCTAGCCCGGGTTCGTAAATGTTCGCTGAGCGAAACTGTGCGGTCTTTAGTCCAGCTTCGTGCGCCAATTCCGCAGCTACCGCCAAGTGATCTTCGTTCAGGTCGATGCCCGTGGCATGCGCTCCTTCGCTTGCGGCCCATCGAGTAACGTAGCCGAGCCCACAGCCAAACTCCACGAACCGGTGCCCGGAAACCAATCCGGCCCTCCGCAGCAATTCGCGAGTTCGGGCATCGTGAATTGCACTGATTACCCGCAACCGATCATGATCACTTCGCCCGGACCCTAAAAGGTACTGGTCTCCTATGGTTGACATTGCGTGTGGAGTATAGCCCGCTCAAAGCGGATTGTGCAGCGACCCGCCCCAGAATAGTCGTCTACTCGGAACCAACCGTGAAAACCCGAAGTGCTAACGTATGACCGGATCAAATCGGGGGTCGGGTCACTTGATTTCGCGGATGCAGATACGCTCCCCTATCGACAAGATAGAAGGAGATTGGGCTGTTAGATGGAGGTGAATTGCGGAAAGCAAATGGACAAGGTTGTGACCGTTTGCGGTTGGCGAGGAAGCCGAAGTTGCGCATGCGCATGAACCTTTCGGGAGCACATGCAAGAGGAAGCGGCGCCAGAATTCATCGAGTGACGGGGTCATTAACTTATCCGGATTAAGAATTTTGTGATTGTTCTGCGACGACCCGTACTCGCGCTGTACTGCTTCGCAGCCGGCCTCGAAAAGACCTTTGGTTCTGTTCGAATTGCTCCAATCCCTGTGGTGT
This sequence comes from Candidatus Acidiferrales bacterium, assembly GCA_963783955.1. Classification (GTDB taxonomy): domain Bacteria; phylum Acidobacteriota; class Terriglobia; order Acidiferrales; family UBA7541; genus Acidiferrum. The sequence goes on from CAWAPN010000001.1 coordinate 624,665, forward strand.
CGTACCATTATGTTCCCGATGAGGGACTACTCCTCGATCGTTGGTAGCACCATCTCCCACTACTCCGTCCTCGAAAAACTTGGTGGCGGGGGCATGGGCGTTGTCTACAAAGCGAAAGACAATCGCCTCGGCCGCAATGTCGCCCTGAAATTTCTCCCGGAAGACGTCGCCCACGACTCCCAAACCATCGAACGCTTCCGCCGCGAGGCGCGCGCCGCCTCCGCACTCAATCACGCGAATATCTGCACCGTCTACGATATCGGCGATTTCGAAGGCCGCCCCTTCATCGCCATGGAGCTTCTCGAAGGGCAAACTCTTCGCCATCGCATTTCCGGCAAGCCCATCGACATCTCCGAACTGCTTGACGTCGGCATCCAGATTGCCAACGGCCTGGACGCAGCTCACGCGAAAGGCATCGTCCATCGCGACATTAAGCCCGCCAACATTTTCCTCGTCGATCGTGCGCAAGCCAAGATCCTCGATTTCGGTCTTGCCAAACTCTCCCTCCATCTCTCCCGTAACGCCGAAGCTCTTGCCGACACTCACGGCAACGAGCAGACGCTCATCCGCGAAGACGAGCAACTCACCAATCCCGGTAGCTCCATGGGCACTGTCGCCTACATGTCTCCTGAACAGGCCCGTGGCGAGGAAATCGACGCCCGCTCAGATCTTTTTTCTCTCGGCGTAGTCTTCTACGAAATGGCCACCGGCGCTGCTCCCTTTACCGGTTCCACGGCCGCTCTGATTTTCGACGGCATTCTCCATTCCACTCCCACTTCGCCGCGCGAACTCAACCCGCGCCTGCCTCTCGTGTTCGAAACCATTCTTACCAAAACTCTCGAAAAGGATCCTGATCTCCGCTGCCAGACGGCCGCCGAACTCCGCGCCGATCTTAAACGCCTCAAGCGCGATCTTGACTCCGCGCGCCGCCCGTCCGGCGAATCCGTTCCTCCCAGTTCTGGTTCCACTCCCGCCGCCTCGCGCCGCAAATCCGTCGCCGTCCTCTATTTCGAAAATCAATCCGGCGCCAAGGAAGATGAGTACTTCCGGGACGGCATCACCGAGGACATCGTCACCGAACTCTCCAAAATCGTTCAGCTCGAAATTTTTCCGCGCTCGGAAATGCTTGCATTCCGCGACAAGCCCGCCACTGCGCAGCAAGTCAGCCAGAAACTTGGTGCCGCCTACGTCCTCGAAGGCTCCATTCGCCGTGCCGGGAACCGCGTCCGCATCACCGCGCAACTCGTCGAAGCCTCCACCCGCCATTCCGTTTGGGCCGAACGTTACGATCGTCAGCTCGAAGACGTGTTCGCCATTCAGGAAGAAATTGCGCGCAGCATCGCGCAGGCTCTGCGCATTGCCTTGACGCCACAGGAAGAAAAGAACATTGCACGCAAACCCACCGAAAATCCTCAGGCCTACGATTTCTACCTCCGCGGCCGCAGTTACACCCGCCGCGAGACTTACGATTACGCTCTGCAGATGTTTGAACAGGCCATCCAGCTGGATCCGGCCTTTGCCCTCGCTCACGCCGGCATCGCGTATCTTTGCGGCCTAATCTATGAAGTTCGCGACCAAAATAAGAAGTGGGTTGAGCGCGGCCTCTCCGCCTGCGATCGAGCCAGCACTCTGGCCCCGGATCTTCCCGAGGTGCTCGTCGCCCGAGCCCGTGTCGCTTACGCACAGAAAAAATACGACGAAGCCGTGCTCCTCGCTCGCCACGCGCTCGAGCGCAAGCCCGACACCGAGGGCGCCTGGAACGTTCTCGGTCGTGCCTATTTCGCTTCCAACCGTTTCGAAGAGGCCGTTCCTCTGACCGAGCAAGCCCTGAAATTCAATGGCGACGACTACAACACTTACATCCCCTACGAGCAGTGCCTCGCGCACGTCGGCCTCAAAATCGAAGCGGATAACGTCCGCGCTCGCATGGCCAAGGTTCTACGTCAGCAGCTCGAAATCGTCCCCGAAGATGTCCGCGCCCGAATATTGCTCGCCAGCAATATCGCCAACACCGGCCAGGATCCCGAAGAAGCCAGTCGCCACTTGCAGACCGCCGTCGCTCTCCGTCCCGGCGACCCCAACACGCTCTACAACGCCGCCTGCTGCTACGGTGTCCTTGGCAAGAAAGCCGAAGCCCTCGAAACTCTGAAGAACGCCTTCGCCTCTGGCTACGGCAATTTCAGCTGGGCCTCCAAAGACACCGACCTACAAAGCCTCCACGACGAACCCGAATTCCGCAGGCTAGTCGGACTCGACGCCTCTTCTTGACGCGCAAACCACACGAGTCCCTCATGCGCCTCATGCGCCTCATGCGGGGTGCGGTTCGCGTGGCACGAGAAATTGTATTGGGCACTGAGACAAGCCGGATGTCAAGATCTCGCCATGGATCGTGCTTTTGGCCTAGGAGTGTGTCCGAGAATTCATCTTTTTCTGCTGAATTCACTTGAAAAGTTGCGCAGCGGTGTGCGAATTATTTGGAGTCATGGCGAAAACATATCGAGCCTACCTTCCAGAACAAAGTTTACTGTTACCTCCGAGCCTTCGCGAATGGTTGCCGGATGGCCACCTGGCTTATTTCGTGTCCGACGTGGTGGACCAGCTGGACCTATCAGCGATCGAGTCCGTGTATGAAGAGGATGACCGGGGGCAACCGCCGTATCATCCGCGCATGATGACCAAGATCCTGCTCTACGGGTACTGTGTGGGGGTCTTTTCGTCGCGCAAGATCCAAAAGCGTTTGGTGGAAGACGTCGCCTTTCGGGTGCTGGCGGCCGGTAATCAACCCGATTTCCGGACCATCTCAGATTTTCGGAAGCTGCACCTAAAAGCGCTGGAAGAGATGTTCCAGCAGATGTTACGACTGACGCTGGAGACGGGAGCGATGAAGCTGGGGCACGTGGCCATGGATGGGAGTAAGTTCAAGGCCAACGCGAGCAAGCACAAAGCCATGAGTTACGGACGGATGGACGAGACGGAGAAGCGGCTGCGGGTGGAAGTTCGCAAGTTGTTGAGCCAAGCAGAGGCCGCGGATAGAGAAGAGGATAAGCGATACGGTCGGGATCGCCAGGGAGACGAGTTGCCGGAAGAGTTGCAGCGACGGGAAACGCGGATCGCTCGGATCCGAGAAGCCAAAGAAGCTCTGGAAGAGCGAGCGCGTGAACAAGCCAGGAAAGAGGGGAAGGATCCAGAGGAAGCGAAGCCCACAGCAAAAATGCAATACAACTTTACGGATCCGGAATCGCGCATCCTAAAAGGGGCGGATGGATTTGTGCAGGGTTACAACACGCAGATCGCCGTCGAGCCCGCCTTCCAGTTGATCGTCGGGCAGCGGGTCACGCAAGCCGCGAATGATAAACAGCAGCTGGTGCCGTTGGTGGAGACGATCGAACAACAGTCGGGACAAAAGCCGCAAGGAGTCATGGTCGACAGTGGGTATTGCTCGGAGGAGAACCTGAAGTACCTGGATAAGCGAAGGATCGAAGGGTTCGTAGCGACAGAAAAGCACAAACATGCGCAGCGGAACAAAGCATGCAAACCAGGGCCGTTGCCGATCGGGGCAAGCCGTGTCGAGAGAATGGAACGGAAATTACAGACAAAGGTTGGGGCAGCGGTGTATGCGACGCGAAAATGCATTGTGGAGCCAGCCTTCGGACAGATCAAACAGGCCCGCGGCTTCCGACAGTTTTTCTTACGCGGGCTGGAGAAAGTACGGGGCGAGTGGGCACTGATCTGCATGACTCACAACATTTTGAAGTTTCACAAGATCATCTGCAGTGGATAGCACAGAACTTTCCGAGGTCAGCGACAGAAATGCGGTTCCCGGGCGAGATTTGGGAAGACAAGTAATTCACGAAACCTGATCCACCGGATTCCAATAGCCACACGAATCAAAAAAGCCCAGCCCGACGCCATAAAATGCCAAATCTCGGACACGCTCCTAGGGAATAAATGTCTGCAAATGGGTTCGCCGCCTTCTGTCGCGTGTGCTCAGGCTGCGAACGTATTCCTTCGAGCAAAGTAACCGCCACGCTCGCAAACGACTTTCGATAACTCTCCCCAAGCCATAACCTCCCTTGCCTCGGTGATCGACCCATTGTCTGCGGGTGGAGGCCATGCATTTCTTGCGATTCGGCTTCTTCATCGGCATAAAGTGACATTTCTATGACATCTCGCAGAGGCAAAAGAAATAAAGTCCAGAGAGGCTGTCAAGCGAGGTTACCTGTTGTTCTGAAGGCTCAGGGCAAGTCACGGGGCATGTCCTAGCTCAGGAGATGGTGAACGCCGAAATGGTGACGATCGAACGGAGGGTGCACGGGCTGCTTCGCTATCGCGAGTTCTGGTTTCCAAGTCGCACGCAGGCCATGGAAATCGGTAAATCATTGCGGCCAGACGACGTGGTGCGCTTTTTTGCCGTTTCCCCGGCCTTCGATAGCGTTCCGCATCTCGTCGAGCAGTATAGGATGCACACCGTTTGGATCAATCTGGCGGCCGGCCCCGACGCCGTCCTGAACGGCATGAAGGGGAAAAGCTGCCGCCGCGAGATTCGCCACGCGGAGAAAATGTTGGGTCGCGTCACGATCGAAATCGGCTCGGAGAAGGCCGACCGCGATTTTCTGACGGTCTACAACAACTTCACCCGCGCGAAAGGCCTTCCAGAACTTCACCCTCGTTGGATGCAAAGAAACTCCGCTCACTGCGAAACGTTCGTACTTTACCTGGACGGGGAAGCGCTTTGCAGCCATCTGCTGCTTCGGGATCCGGAAACGAGCATTGTGAGACCACTCTACTCCGGGAGCCGACGTCTGGAATCTTCGGAACACGCCGCAGCGTGTGGCGCACTGAATCGCTACTTGCACTGGCAGGAGATGCAGCGTTATTACAGGCAGGGGTTCATGTCCTTCGACTTTGGCGGCATCAGCCACTTGGGGGAGTCCGTTGCGCGTTTCAAATTATCCTTCGGAGGCACCGTTCTGCCCCAGCATTTTTACCTGTTGAGTGGCCTGCCATGGATCGCACGGCTGGGTAAGTTTGTGTATAAACGAATTCTCCGGCGCAGAACCTTCAAGCCGGAAGACGAAAACTGGGATGAAGAACGGAAAGAGACGGGGCACTTCCCTGATTCTCGGCCGCCGCCTGGCGGTCAAGTAGCACACTGAACTCTCCGAATTAGCAATCATCAAACCAACGAGGACAGTATTGCACGGACCCATCGAATCCACCCTGATGATCGCAACTCTGGCCACCGTCGTAAGCTGCCTGACCAGTTTTCCCGTGTACTTGGCCTTCCACCCTGCCATGTTATGTTCGTGAGCGATGGGATCGGCGTATGACTGGTAATGAGGACGTCTACCGCCTTCCGGAAGTAGCAGCTGTCTACGCGCAACAGTCCACCCTGTTTCCGCCGGAGAAGACCATTCTTAATCGGATGTTGCTCAAATTGCGGACAGCTCGGATGTTGGACCTCGGTGTGGGGGGCGGGCGCACGACGCTGCATTTTGCAAGATGCGTGCGTGAATATGTCGGCGCGGATTATTCGGAAAGCATGATCCGCGAATGCCAGAGGCGCTTTGCGACATGTCCCGATCCACTGTCGTTTGTCGTATGTGATGCCAGATCCTTGGAGAGGTTTGCGGGCGGATCCTTTGATTTCATCCTGTTCAGCCTCAACGGAATCGACTCTGTGAATCATTCGGACCGCTTGACCATCTTGAAGGAAATACAACGAGTCGGGAAACCCGGAGGCTGGTTCTGTTTTTCCAGTCATAATCTAAACTTCGCTGCCCAGCTTTTCGAACTGCGACAAGTGATCAGTCTGAATCCCAAGTTTGCAAAGCGTACTGCCAAACGATTGGTATGGAGGTTTGTTTACAACTGGCGGGTCCGCGCTGCGACCCTCAGGCGTGCGCAATATATGGTGATTCGAGAATGTGCCCACTCGCGTCGAGTGCTTACGTATTACATTCGGCCGGAGGAACAGCTGAGTCAACTGAGTGAACATTTCACGGATGTCCGGGTGTTCTCATTTGCGAGTGGCTGCGAAATCGTGGGACACAGTGAATTGCGGAAGGTGCAAGATATGTGCCTCTATTACTTGTGTAGGATCGGAGACTGATTCCGCCGAAATTGTCGCTGCCTTTAACTTTGCTGGGTGCTCTCCCGCATCTGCTCAAACACCTTCGCGATTTGCTTCGACGGTTGGTCGACTCGCAAAACCTCTGAATTCTTCACGTGTAGCCCGTAAAGTGCCAGGTCGTGGCTCAAGCAATTTGTTCGTACTTGCTTGCCGCCCCCGTTCTCAAAATGTGTCGCGCCAAAGTGAGAATGGTTCAAGATTCCGGACGCTTCGGCAATCCGTCTCGATTTCTGACGATCTCAAGACCTGAGAATGGACGGCGCGAGAGAACAGGCACCCACGTACTATGAGATCGCCTTCGATGCGGAATGGGAGGCAAGCGATTCCTTGGCAACGCTTGCGGTAGGATTCAGCGGTGGTAAGTGCGTAGGCGCTGGTTCGGTCGAGTCTGAAACCCTGCGATGGCGGGCCACGGCGGCATACAGGGCCGGCCCTTTCCAACCTGCGGTTCTCCCGGCTGCAAACAGTGCACTCGCAAGAACTGAGATCTGCTCTTCGAGTCGCGGATCGCCGGCTTGGTGCTGAAATTCGTCGAGTGTCATTGCTCTGGGGGAGCGGCGAAGCCAGGCCAGAAGCTGCGCATAAGAGCGGGAGGCGTCGTTGCGATTGCAGGCGTGTTTGAACTGACTCCAGTAGCCCGCTTCGGACTCTCGGCGACGAGAGGCAAAGGCACGATAACGGTGGCGCGGCCGGCGGTGCAACTGTTCTCCGCGTAGTAGTCGGTGAACATCATGCCTTCTCTGGCGATGCGATCGATGTTGGGCGTATGGAAACCCATCAGGCCCATGCTGTAGGCGCTGATGTCGGTTTGTCCTATATCGTCTCCAAAGATGACCAAGATGTTGGGTTTCTTGGCTTGTCCATTTGAAGCGGTGGCTACGGCCGCGAGTGTCGCAACTACGACAACCAGCGCCCGCCACCATCGCTGCTGATTACTTCGTCTCATCACTGCCTCCTGTATACCGTCTCGAACAAATTCGCCAGGTTCATCCCGTCCTCCCGTCAATGACACACTCGCTAGCCGCAGTGATTGGCGCGTCACTGTTCGTTGCCAGGTCGGGAAACTGCCGGCAAGATCGTCTTCCGGTCGTCTTTCATGCTGACTGTTTTCGTTGTTTTCTGAACAAAATCCAGAATGCTTTGTTTTGTAGCTCCTTCGTTCCAAGACGGCAGCGGATCCGTGCGCGGCGATTCACTCCGGGCATGCGCGGACGCGCCGAAAAGGGTGAGTGCAAGAATGCATGCGGCGAAACAGGCCAACCTTTTTTGTCGTGTATTCCTTTTCATGGTTCCCCTAGCGGCCTTGCTGCGACGTCGGCTCTTAATTCGTTTCCTTGCGATGCGCAACAAGGGACTCCTTGGCGACGGTTGCAGCCGTTTTGTGCTGCGTCGCTTGCCATTGTTCGCGCGTCACCACGCAACGAAAACCGAGGTGGTTGGTTCCCGTGCTGGATTCGCCTTTGCCGCGGGTGCCTACGATGTAGCGGGAGCAGTACTGATCGGTGCAGAGGTAAGAACCGCCGCGATGGACTTTCTTGGCTTCGCTCGGCTCAGAAGGATCAAACGGATTTGCGGGACCCTGCGGGTTGCGCGCGACGCCGCCAATGGCCGCAAGCTGACGGTAATAGTCCGGGCGATACCAATCGCTGGTCCACTGCCAGACGTCTCCGGCCATGTCGTAGAGGCCATACGGATTGGGTGGGTAGTGCGCCACGGGAGAGATGCCGACAAATCCGTCGGCGCCCGTATCTTTGTCGGGAAAATGGCCTTGATGGGTATTGGCCATCCATTTGCCATCCGGACGGAATTTTTCTCCCCAAACAAATGGTTTGCCAGTTTGACCGCCGCGCGCGGCAAATTCCCACTCCGCTTCCGTAGGTAAGCGCTTGCCGGCCCAATTTGCATAGGCCACGGCGTCTTCATAGGCAACCTGCACCACGGGATAATTCTCTTTTCCCTGAATATTACTTTTGGGGCCGGAGGGATGGCGCCAGTTGGCGCCGTGTACGTACGACCACCATTGCAGATGATCGTTGAGCGGCACAGGCTGATTTGGGGGAGAGAAAACCACGCCTCCGGCGACGAGATTTTCCGGCGGCGCGTCTGGAAAATCCTCCGCGCGAGGAGTGCGCTCGGCCACGGTACTGTATCCGGTGGCTTTTACGAATTTGGCGAATTGCGCATTGGTGACATCGGTTTTGTCCATATAAAATCCGTCGACGTACACGCGATGAATCGGGCGCGCGTCGGTGGTGGCGCGCATGCCGACGCTGTCTCCATCCGGGGGTTCATTCGCGCCCATGGAGAATTCACCGCCGGGAATCCAGACCATGCCTGCAGTGGGAGGACCGGGCGGCGGGTCGCGGTTCTCCTTCGTGGGTTGAAAGCCGTTTGTTGCATCGGCATGGCTGACGCTCTGACCGGCAAGCGCGGTTTCCGCGGGGGGGTTCACGGGAACGGTGGCAGGGGCAGATTTGCTATGGCGGGCGTTAACAGGAACGCTTTGCTGCTGGCAGCCGGATACGAATAAAGCAGCCATCAGGGTCAAAATGACGGCCCGCCATCCGAGAGGAATCCTAGTGTCCTTGATCGTTTTTGCGTGGCACATACCCTACCTCTTTTACACCCACCGACTGCCTTAGTGCGATGGAGGCGGCGCAGCGGGTTTGGGTTTCTTGATCGTGTAACCAAAGTTCAGGCTGTAGGAACTGCCGCGAAAGCGAAGCGGCAATGTTGTTGTTCGAGAATGTGGGAGTGACGTAAACGCCGTAATGACCGCCGAGAAACTTCCAGGTTGCAACCCAGAGAAAGGTAGAAGCGAGAGCGGACAGTTTCACGTCAACCTTTACGTTGCGGGGAGCGCAGGGACCGCCCGGAGGGCCGATGAGAACTTGCGACACTTTATTGCCGTTGTTGTCGGCGAGGTCCAAAGCGATATAGGCGCAGTTGTAGACGACGGCGTAAAGACCGGGGTCGGGCATGGGGCAGTCGCGAATGTCGGCTACGCCGGGGATAAAGTGGGCTTGCGCTTCGAGGATTGCCGGCGCACAAGCGAAAAGCAGAGGGATCATCACCGCAACAGCGATCTGATTGCGTTGCATGTCAACACCCCATCGGAGCTTGGCGACAGCAAGAGAGTCTTTGATTCGGAGAATAGCAGTGAAGAGCGGAGCTACCCCTGGGTGTGAGTGAGTGCAAGCGGGCCGCCGTTCGATCAAGCACAGACAATGTGTCGTTCAAGTGGCTCCTCTCTCGATGGTTACAGGTGCTTGAGGGTGGAGAAGCAGGTTTCGCGAGGCTCCGAGTGCCTCCGAAATATCGGAGGCGGACCTTTCTTGAAGCTATTGACTTTGAACAGAATTGGGTCTGTAATTTCCGTCACCCACCGCCTGGGCAAATCAGTTGGTCCCTCCGTTACCGCCTGACGGACACTCTGTCGCTGGAATTCTTGTTCTGAGGAGTCCCCCCTATATGAGCACGTGTGCCGATATTTCTGTAGACGGAGGAAAAGTGTTGACCACAAAGAGCAGTGAAATCACTGCGGCGCCTGCCATCTGGTCTGACGGCGATGTTCCGAAGGCCTTCCATTCCCTTTTCCAGACCTTGTTTGAAGAGGCGCCAGATGCGACGTTGATTACCGACGCCAACGGCACCATCCTGTTCCTGAACGCACAGACGGAAAAACTGTTCGGTTATACCCGGACGGAGCTGCAGGGAAAACCGCTCGAAGCCCTGATGCCGGAGCGTTATCGCAGGCGGCACACGGCGCAACGGTCGCGTTACGCCGCGGAGCCCAGTTTTCGGCCGATGGGAGCTGGGCTTGCGCTTTACGGGCTACGGAAAGACGGGAGCGAATTTCCCGTGGAAATAAGCCTTAGTCCGCTAAACACGACGGCCGGGACGGTGTTCGCGAGCGCCATTCGGGACGTGAGCGACCGTAAACGCATGGAAGGGCTGCTGCAGTCGCAATTAACATTCGAAAAGATGATGAGCCAATTGTCCAGCACATTTGTGAATCTTTGCACGGCGGAAGTGAACGGAAAAATCAACGAAGGGCTAAAGACGATCGCGGAATCGATGAATTTCGACTGCACTTGCCTTTCCCGGGTCGATCCGTCCAACGGCCAGCTGGTGGTGCTGTGTTCGTGGTCCAGGCCGGGCACTCCGGAAGTTACTTTTCAGGAGGCCAATGATCATTTCCCGTGGCTGGTGCGGCGGGTTCTGACAACTGGACCGTATCCTGTCTCGAGCCCGGAGGATCTGCCCGAGGAAGCGTCGGTGGACCGCAGCACGATGCTTCGCAGCCGGGAACAGTCGGTGCTCGGAATTCCACTTCGCATTGGGGGACAAACGGTTGGGGTGCTTTCGTTTGCGACATTTCGAAGGAGACAGGAATGGCCCAGCGATCTGGTTTCGCGATTGCAGCAAGTGGCGGATATTTTTTCGAATGTGATGGTGCGCAAACGGGCGGACGAAGACCTGCAAACGGCTTACTTAAAGATCGGAGAATTGAACCAGCGGCTGGAGCAGGAGAATCTGTACCTGCGGCAGGAAATCAGCGTGGAGCACAACCATTCGAATGTGGTTGGGCAGAGCAAAGCCATTCGGGACATATTAAAACTGGCGGAGCAAGTCGCGGCCACGGATGCCGTGGTACTGATCCAGGGAGAGACCGGAACCGGCAAAGAACTGCTCGCGAGGACGATTCACGATTTAAGCTCGCGGAAGGCGCGCCCGATGGTCAAGATCAACTGTGCGGCGTTGCCCGCCACGCTGATCGAGAGCGAGCTGTTCGGGCGCGAGAAGGGCGCGTATACCGGGGCGCTTTCCCGGGAGGTCGGCCGGTTTGAACTTGCCGACAAGTCGACCATTTTCCTGGACGAGATTGGCGAGCTGCCGATGGAGCTGCAAGTGAAGCTTCTGCGCGTGCTGCAAGAAGGGGAATTTCAGCGCCTTGGCAGCCCCAAAACGCATCACGTGGACGTGCGCGTGATTGCGGCGACCAACCGCAATCTGGCCACGGCTGTCGCGGAGGGCAAGTTTCGCGAGGACCTTTATTACCGGTTAAGCGTGTTTCCGATGTATGTTCCTCCACTGAGGGAGCGGCGTGAAGATATCCAGGAACTGGTCTGGCACGTCCTGCAAGACCTTGGAAAGCGCATGGGAAAGAGCATCCACAGTATTCAAGCCGCGACACTAAAGGCATTTCAGAGTTACGCGTGGCCGGGAAATGTTCGCGAACTTCGCAATGTGATCGAGCGGAACCTGATTCTAAATTCCGGCTCGGTGTTCCGGGCCAAACTGCCGGAAGCAGCCAACGGCCGTTCGATGGGCAGTTCGGGAATGCGGATCGAAGAAGTGGAACGCGAACACATACTTCGCGTATTGGGAACGACGGCATGGCGAATCAGAGGACAACAGGGGGCGGCCATGCTGCTGGGACTGAAGCCAACGACGCTTGAATCGAGGATGAAGAAGCTGAACATTCAACGGCAAAACTGACTCCGACATTTCGTGCGAATCTCCGGTATTTCGTACGTGCGAGCGGTTGGACATCACCGCAGAACGTGGTCTGCGCATTTCAATTCCAACGAGTCTCATCGCTTAACGAATCGTTGGTCGGACCACCTGCCGTGGTACGGTCCGTGCACGGAGGTTCAAAGTGGTGTGGAAGTCCCGTGTGACTGCCTGGAACCCGGAATTGGCAGTTGCAAAGGCCGAACGAAATGGAATTCTCCGGAGACGCGCTTATGGCCATGGAGCGGGTAAGCGTTGTTATAGATCCGGCAAAAGTGGTGGAACTTTGCAACGCTTTTTGCTCTCTTATGGGCCCCACGCGTGCAGAGCGCGGGTGCTTGCGGTGCGAACTGTATACCAGTTGGCTAGGATCAAACACCGTGTTGATGGAGTCTCTCTGGAGAACGCGTGAGGATTTGATTCAGCATCTGAAGTCGCATCGATACAAAAGCTTCCTGCAACTGATCGAGATGAGCACGAAGCCGCCGCTGATTGAGTTCTTTATTGTCTCGAGAACACATGGACGGGATATCGTGGAGGAGGCGAGAGAAAGATTTGTGTGAGCGGATTTCGCAAGCAACAAATCCACTTCGTTCTTGAGCGGGAATGGGGTGAGGCAACCGCATTGTTTGGACTTGCAAAAGTGGGCCTCCTCGGTGCACTCCGCGGGCTCCATCTCATAAAGAGGTTCGAGGATGGACGCTCTTGCGGTTTGCTTGCACAAAGAGGAGATTTTAGCTGCAAAACAGTTTGGCTTAGTTCGCCTTACCTTCCCATTCGCCTCGTTGGACAATAGCTCAACTCACTCCATTTTTCCGGCGATTTCGGGCGTAAACCGACCGAGCGCTCGGAGTTTTTTGCAAATGAGATACATCACTTGTTCGGGGCGTTTTCGGACTTTCGAGGGATTTCCACGACCCACCAATTTGCTCGTGGTCGGCTTCGACGGCGCGACGGATGGATAGATCAAGTTTCGACGTGCCGGGTAGGATAGCGACCGTGCTTTTCCGCGCGTGATGCACGAAAGTCGTCAAGTTCAGCGGAAGTGATCACATACTGTAATTCCGCAGGGTGATTGGCATGCGCTGCCAGTTCCGCCTGGAGCCTTTTCGAGCATATCGCCGGGGCATCCTGGTACTGAACGAGATGGGAAAGGAAGGCTTCATTGGCAATCTTCAGCGTAAACTCCCTTTCCGTTCCGGCTTCGCGCACTTGAAAGATGTATTCCCGCGCGAGCGCCTTGGCCTGAAAACCAAGGTATTGCACGATGATCGTGTCGCTCATTTACGACTTGGAACCTGGCACAAACACGCGGGAAGCAACCGCCGGGACCGCCGCTTTGACGCGCTTGGCGCGCCGGCGCTTGGGAGGAACGCCCTCGGCGGGTTCGACAACCATCAGATTGGTGACAAAAAGCTTGATTCCATGAGTGTCGAAATCAATGGTGGTGCGCTCATGATTGCACTGCTTGATGACACCACAACCGTACTGAAAATGTTTGATGTATTGCCCTACTTCAGGAATCGCCAAGGATCCTCCTCTTTCGAACCAAGAATTGTGCTTACCGCAACGGCCGGAGCGGCGCTAATAACTACCGCGCCCGCCGCGCCCGGAGCGCCCGCCAGAATATCCACCTCGGCCGCCGCCCCCGCCCGCGAACCTGTTTCCACCACCGCCCCGTGACTCCTGCTCGCGCGCTTCGTTGACCTGCAGGGCACGGCCGCCGACGTCCAGTCCGTTCAATTCTCCGATGGCCTTGGCGGCATCGTTGTCCGCGCCGAGTTCGACGAACCCGAAGCCGCGGGAGCGGCCCGTTTCGCGATCGGTGATGATGCGGGCAGAGCTCACCTGGTACCCCTTATCGACGAAGAGTTGCAACAAAGAGTCGTCGGTCATGCCGAACGCGAGATTTCCGACATACAGTTTTTTCATTTGGTTATCCTCAGTTCAATTTGACCCTCGTCCCGGGCGACGGCGCGAAGGAAGATCGTAAAGGCAAGTGCGGCAAGCATCGGCGAGAGATGGTATTGCGTCTTCATAGAAGCCAGAGATCACAGGCGGAGGCGGACTCAGGAAGCAACGGCTGCGGCGAGCTTGTAAAAAGTAGAGTTGGCGACCATGTAGGTGTGCACGCGCACGGGACCGTCTATCAGGCCGTTGAGAGACTTGATTACGTCGCCGAAAGCCATGCGATTGTACTTCTCGGCGTCTTCGCTGGATTCCCAAAAGCTGTAGGCATACATTTCCTTGCCGGTCGGAGAGATGAGCGTGAGCTCGTCCAGAAACCCCTTCTGCTTGCGCAGCACCGGGATGATCTCGTTTTCTATCTTCTGGATGAATTGGCCAGCGGAGTCTGCCTTCAGACGTATGGAAACCTTGCGAGCAAACATAGGACTCTCCTTGTAGAGACCAAGGGAGTCGTCAGGCAATCGCCACCGGGACCGAGCCCTGAAAGCGGCCTTGATCGCAAAAACCAAAATACCTTACTTTACCGCTGTTGTCAAGTGATGCCATATCTTGTACTGTGTGGTTTACAGTGACTAGTTAACTGGAAGAGGAGCTTGCATGGACGTTTGCCTCGTGATTCACCAGCGACTTAAACAACTCGGCCTGGAGCAGCGCGACCTCGCGGCCGCCGCCCAGGTCACCGAGTCGTACGTCTCGCAACTGCTTACCCGCAAGAAGGCCCCGCCGGCTGCCAATCGGACGGATATCTACGAGAAGATGAATACCTTCCTGAAGTTGCCGAAGGGCCAACTGGCGGCCTTGGCGGAAGTGCAGCGGCGCGAGGAATTGAAGAAAAAGTTGGCCGATCCGCCGACGGCGCTTTGTCAGGAAGTGCGCGAACTGATCGTCCGGAAATGCCGTACGGAAAGGCAGCGTGAAGTGCGGGAGATCTTCGAAAAGCAGTCGTTTGGAGAATTGGAGCGACTGGTCACACAGAAACTCCTGGACGTCACCAAAAGAATCGCCGGAGAAGAACTGGAAAACGAACAGTGGCTGCGCAGCGTGGCCAAGCTGCGGAACCAGTCCTATGAGGAGGCGCGCACCATCATTCTGGAGTTCCTGGACACGGACGTGTTCAGTGTCTCGATCGGTCACTGCGCTTCGTTTCTCGGCCCCATGATCGACGCCTGGGACATCAACTTGACAACCTTTGGAATACAAATTCATTTGAACCAGCTTCTCTCCTCCAAACAGGCAGTGCATTTCCAGTTTGTGGAGCAGGAAGAAACGGCGCTGGAGCCCGAGCCGGGGTTCCAGGATTTTCTTGGCCTCGCCGATTTGAGCGGAGACGCCACAGACGAAGAGATTGCGTTTTTGCAGGGGCTGCGATTCAAAGAGCGGCGTCCTTCTGCTATGTTTTATTATCGAGAGCTGCAAAATCTGCGGGATCCCCTGCATTTTCACGGCAAAGCGATGCATAAACGCCGGGATGCGGGTGATGTGTCGAAGCGCAAGCTGACGGATTCGCGAAAAAGCGCCATCCGAAGGTGGAGAAAGAACGCGAAGCGGTCGAAAGCGAAAAACAACTGAGACGCGGCATTGTGGGCAGCGCCTCTTTATTTTGCGCATAACCGAGGACTCTGTGTTATGCTTACTTCAGCGCTTAACTCATCGGTTGTGCTGTGCGGTCCCTCTGTACTTAAAGAATTGACTGAGACTCCCGCCCTTCGTTTCCTCCGTTCGTTTTCAGCGTAATTTAACAATAAGACTGGCAATATCGATTGGTGTAATCGCCACCGTGCGTGTTACACCGATCCCGCCAGCAAGAAAGTAAAATGCAAAGTTTTTCAGAACTCTCCATATCTCCTTCTTTGAAGGAGCGACTCAAGACCTCGGGATTTTCGACGCCCACTCCGGTGCAGGCGGCGGCCATCCCTCGGGCGCTAGAAGGTAAAGACGTAATCGCGGCGGCGCAGACCGGGACCGGCAAAACGCTGGCGTTTCTCATTCCCGTGATCGAAAAGCTGTCTCAGCGGAAAGAACGCGGAATTGCCGCGCTCGTGCTGGTTCCCACACGCGAACTGGCCATGCAGGTGGCCGCACAGCACGACGCGTTGCGCGGCAAGCAAGAGCACCCAGCGGCTTTGGTGGTGGGCGGCCTGCCAGAAGGCAGGCAACTCGATGCGATTCGGCGAGGGGCACGACTCGTGGTGGCAACTCCCGGCCGTCTTGAGGATTACATGGACCGCAAGTTGGTGTCTCTGTCCGGGGTCAAGACCCTGGCGTTAGATGAAGCCGATCGCATGCTCGACATGGGATTCCTGCCGGCAATCCGGCGGATTGTAGCGAAAGTACCCAGAGAGCGCCAAACACTCTGTTTCTCAGCGACGATGGAAGGCGCAGTAACTCCGTTGGTGCGAGACTACACGAGAGACCCGGTCCGCCTCACGTTCGGCTCGACGCTGAAACCCTCGGAAAACGTGCGACTCCAGGCGTTTGAGGTGGCCGAGGGCCAAAAACCGGAAATGCTGTTCAAACTGCTCGACGAAGAGACCGGCCGGTGCCTGATTTTCTCGCGGACCAAACGCGGTACGGAGCGGATCGCGAAAAGCTTGAACCGCCAGGGCATCCACGCGGCGATGATCCATGGAGATCGTTCCCAATCGCAGCGAACCACGGCTTTGACCGGATTTCAACGGGGACAGTATCGTGTGCTGGTCGCGACCGATGTGGCCGCCCGTGGAATCCACGTGCACGACATCGCGCACGTCATCAACTATGACCTGCCGGACGTGGCCGAGAACTTCGTGCATCGGGTCGGGCGAACGGGCCGCGCCGGCGAGCGTGGTGTGGCTTCGACACTCTTTGGGAGAGAACAAAGGACCGAACTGTCCCAGTTGGAGCGAACACTCGGTATCCGCATGCAGCGGATGCCTTCCGATGGAGCGCGTTCTCAGCCCAAAGAAACCACGCGGGGAGAGCAGCAGCGTATTGTAACGACGTCGCGCAGCACGCTCGTTCGTTTACCGGGTGAACTCCTGCAAGCACAGATGGAGAATTGAGGCGTTATTGCTCTCCGCCGTTTGAGAAATCGTTCCACGAGGAGTTCCCTCGAACGTTAGTGTCCGATTGGTTCCTTGCGGCGACATTCTCGTCGAGAGTATCCGAATGGGATTCCCCCGCAGGGTGTATAATGGGTGTGGCTTCGAGAGAGATTGTGTACGGGCAACGCCGATCCGAGCGGAATTCAAACACAGGACTGTCCATGTAGCCAGGCGTCTCGGACGCCTGGCTTGTAATCCTTAAATTGTCTTCCCCACCAATCGTCCGACGTTCACGAAGCGAGTTTGTGGCGGCGCCTGGGCTGGAGGAAGCCAGGCTTTCTGGCAGTGCCTTACGGGGAGACATTTGATTGGCCCTAGAAAATCACAACAAAATTCAGGATCTTCTCCAGTTGGCGAGACAGCGCGGCTATCTGCTCATGGAGGAGATTAATCAGATTCTTCCTGGCTCTGGAGAGTCCGACGACGAAGTCGATGAGTTATTCGCCGATCTCGAGCGCGACGGCGTGGAGATCTGGCAGGATGCCGCCGAAGCCAAGGCGGCGCGCCCTGACTTAACGATTGCCTTAGAAAACAGAGCGGACCTCGAAGAGGCTACACCGCGAGAATCGGTCGCCAGCGAAGCGTCAGAACCCTCCATAGATTCGACTCATGATCCGGTTCGAACGTACCTGCGGGAGATGGGCACGGTGCCGCTCCTGACACGCGAAACGGAGGTGGTGATCGCCAAGAGGATGGAGCGCGGCCACCTGCTGGTCCTCAAGACCATCTCTCGCTCTCCGTTTGTGCTGAAGCAATTAGTCGCCTCGGGTGCCGAAGTCCGCAGCGGCGCAAAATCGATCAAGGCCCTGATCCATTTCGATGAGGATGAGTTGACGGAAGTTGGGATCGAGGAGAAACGGCTGCACACTCTGCGCGTTATCGACAGGATTTACGGTTTCCGCGAAATGGAACACAGGCATGTGCAACGAATAAAGCAAATTCCAAAGACGAACCGACGCCGCTATTCGCGGGGTTTGCATCGGCTGGCACGGATCCGAGTAAAGATGTCGCAACTGGCTCGCTCAATCGATCTCCATGGAGAGGAAAAGAAACGACTGATTGAGATGCTGCGACAGATAGCAAAGAGAGTTCGTGGCCTGGAGAGTGAGATTACCCATCTGAAGCGCAGGGCTGATTCCGTGGACGAGGAAACCGCTTCGGCAGCGCGCAGGGATTTGCGAACGCGGCGAGCGGATTTGAACCAGATTTGGGAAGTCATGGAAGTGGATTGGGCCAACTTGAATCGGACGCTGAAACGGATTACGCGAGGAGAGGCACAAGCCGAGCAGGCGAAGCGGGAATTGACGGAGGCTAACCTGCGACTTGTGGTATCGATCGCCAAGAAGTACACGAACCGCGGACTCCATTTTCTCGACCTGATTCAAGAGGGCAACATCGGCCTCATGCGAGGCACGGACAAGTTTGAATGGAGGCGTGGGTACAAGTTTTCCACCTATGCGACGTGGTGGATTCGCCAGGCGATTACACGAGCCATCGCAGATCAGGCACGCACCATTCGCGTGCCGGTGCACATGGTGGAGACCATCAACCGACAAATGCGAACGAGCCGGCAACTGGTTCAGGAACTCGGCCGCGAACCCACGGTGGAAGAGATAGCCAAGCGGGCAGATATGACCGTAGAGATGGTCCGTAAGGCCAAGAAAATTTCGCAGTTGCCAGTTTCTCTCGAGACTCCCGTCGGCGAGGACGAAGAGACACACCTGGGCGATTTCGTGGAAGACAAGGGCTTGATTTCGCCCTCGGATGCGGCGATTCAGCTAAACATGAAAGAACAGTTGGCCAACATACTCAAGACCCTTACGCCAAGGGAGGAAAAGATCATCCGAATGCGTTTTGGGATGGAGGATGGGAGTGAACACACGCTCGAGGAAGTCGGCCAGACGTTCTGCGTTACACGGGAGCGTATCCGGCAAATCGAAGCCAAGGCCCTTCGAAAGCTCCGGCACCCTTCGCGGTCGGGAAAGTTCAGGGTGTTTGTGCAAAGTAGCTATTGAGCAGATTGTTTGATTTACCGGCGAAAAGAAGTGTCCATCTCTGAGGAGGCGGTATGCCAATTACCTTTCAGAAGCGCCAGAAGGAAATGAAGCGACTCGAAAAACAGAAAATGAAAGAGGAACGTCGCGCCCAGAAGAAGCTCGAGAAGCGCGCAAAAGAAGAGGCCGAAAGAAATGGCTCCGCCGTTCTTCCTGACTCAGGCGGTTCCTCGCACGGCGAGCCGGGCGACAACGTTTGAGGAGGCCGCACCTCACAAACCTCACGGACGCACTTCTCGGTTAAAGGGTTTGTCGGAATCCCGAAAAATGGCCGCGCCGAGGTTTCGTTTAGCCGCGGTCTCTCTTCCGAGGTTATAATCGCCGAACGTATGGTATTTGCTCCAGGTGCAAAACTCGGACCTTACGAAATTGTGTCTACACTCGGCGCTGGTGGTATGGGCGAGGTCTATCGTGCGCGCGACAGCCGGCTTGGCCGCACCGTGGCCCTTAAAGTGTTGCCTGAGCGTCTGGCTCAGGATAGCGACCGTCGACAACGCCTGGAGCAAGAGGCGCGGACGATCTCGAAGATCTCTCACCCGAATATCTGCACCCTGCATGACATCGGCCATCAGGAAGGCGTGGATTTCCTGGTGCTGGAGTTCGTCGAAGGCGACACGCTGCGAGAACTGCTTCTGTCCGGTTTGCTTCCCATCCGCAAGATTATTCTAATCGCGTTGCAAATCGCCGAAGGCCTAGCCAAAGCGCATGAACACGGAGTCGTTCACCGGGACTTAAAGCCCGAGAATGTCATGGTCTCCGCGGAAGGCGTGAAAATCCTCGATTTTGGGCTGGCCAAGTTGGCTCTCGACAGCGAAGGAATCTTGGAGACCTGCACGACGGCCGCAGCTCTAACCGAGCCAGGCGTGATCCTGGGCACCATCCGCTACATGTCTCCGGAGCAGGCCTCCGGGCGAGCGCTCGATTTCCGCTCTGACCACTTCTCCTTCGGTTTAATGCTCTACGAAATGACCACGGGGAGACACGCTTTCCCGCGACCAACGCAGCGGCAGACGCTGATGGCCATCACCGAGGAAGAGCCCGAGCCGATCCGATCCCTGAATCCCGAGGCGCCCCCTCCGCTCTGCTGGGTGATTGAGCGCTGTCTGGCAAAGGAACCCGAAGAGCGTTACTTCTCCACGCGCGATCTGGTTCGCGACTTGACCGCCATTCGCGACCGGCTGTCGGATTTGCAGCGCAAGCGACCGGAAATCCGTCCGAGCAACCTGCCTGTGCCCAGCGCTGCGCTGGTAGGACGAGAAAAAGAACTTGCCGCAACCGAGGAACTGCTACTCCGGAATGATGTGCGCCTGGTCACACTGACGGGCCCCGGCGGAATCGGGAAATCACGTTTGGCGGTCGCGCTTGCCACCAAGGTCGCCGCCGAACATTTTCCTTCCGGCGTTTATTTTGTTCCACTCGCTCCGGTCAGTGATCCTGAGCTGATCGCTTCGGTGATCGCCCCGGCCCTTGGGGTCCGGCTGACGGGAAGTCATTCGCCGCTCGAGACCGTGAAAGAGCATTTGCGACGCGTTTCGACGGACCCGATGCTGCTCCTGTTTGACAATTTCGAACACATGCTTGCCGCGGCGCCGATTCTGGCTGAACTCCTCACTTCCGCACCCCATCTCAAGCTGCTAGTAACCAGCCGCGCCGCGCTTCACGTTTACGACGAACATGAGTTCCCTCTTCCACCACTGACTCTGCCAGACACCGGAAAGACGCCACCGCTCGAACTGCTATCACAATATTCGGCCATATCGCTCTTCATGCAACGCGCCGTGGCGGTCAAGCCGGATTTCCGACTCACCGAACAGAACGCGTCTGACATCGCGGAGATCTGCACGCGGCTGGACGGCTTGCCTCTCGCTATCGAACTTGCCGCCGCACGGGTCAAGCTTCTTTCTGCTTCTGCCATGCGCACGCGCTTGGCCAGCCGCCTACAATTGCTCACCGGCGGCTCGCGAGACCTGCCCGCGCGGCAGCAGACTCTCCGCCAAGCCATCGATTGGAGCTACGACCTCCTGAACGAATCGGAGCAAAAGCTTTTCCGAAGGCTTTCGGTCTTCGTTGGCGGGTGCACGCTTGAAGCCGTCGAATCGGTCTGCGACACGAAGCAGGACCTTGGACTCGATGTGCTCGACGGAATGGCCTCGATGGTGGACAAGAGTCTGGTGCGCCAGATCGAACAATCCGATGGCGAACCGCGGTTTGTGATGCTCGAAACGATCCGTGAGTACGGCTTGGAAAAATTGGCGGCCAGCGGAGAAGAACAGCAGACAAGGCGCGCCCACGCCGCCTACGGCCTGGTGCTAGCAGAAGAGGGCGCCACCGGAGATACTGACGTCAAACACAATGGATGGCTCGATCGTTTCGAGGCCGAGCACGGTAATTTTCGCGCCGCCCTCGAGTGGCTGACCGAGACCGGCAACGCCGATTGGGGACTGCGGTTGGGTGCTGCGCTCTTTCGGTTCTGGGAGATGCGCGAGTACCTCGCCGAAGGACGTGACTGGCTGGGGAAGCTACTGACCCTTCCGGGCGCTTCCGCACCGACGACTACCCGCCTGAGAGTCCTGTTCGCTGCAGGCGTCCTGGCTGGAGAGCAGAGGGACTTTGCGACCTGTGATGCTTCTTTAATGCAGAGTCTGGAGATGGCGCGCCATTTAGGCGATAAGCGAAGCATTGCCGTTTCGTTGAACGCTCTCGGGGTCAACGCCCGCGACCGCGACGATTTTGCCGCTTCGGCCGTTTTTCTTGAGGAGACCCTGGGCCTGTGGCGCGAGCTGCGCGATGCGCGAGCCGTTGCTCGCACACTCAGCAACCTGGCAAGCGTCGTCAAGTTGCAGGAAGACTATACACGCGCGCGCGCTCTTTACGAGGAATGTTTGTCCATTTTTCGCGAACTCGATGACCGCCCGGGAATCGCTTGGGCTCTCAACCATCAAGGCGACGTAGCGCGACATCAAGGAGATTCCACCGCTGCGCGATCGCTTTATCAGTCGAGCCTGGAAGCGTTTCGCGAACTCAAAGATCGCTGGGGAATCGCTGGGACGCTTGCCGATCTCGGCAATCTCGCTCGCGAGCAGCGGGATTACCGCGCGGCGGATGCGCTCTATCGCGAGAGTCTGCACACGTTCCAGGAGCTCGAACACAAGCGCGGCATCGCTCGCCTGCTGGAATCGTTTGCTTGTTCCGCGGCCGAGCAGTCAGAACCAGAGCGCTCTTTGCGGCTTGCGGGGGCAGCCGCGGCGCTTCGTGAGTCCATCGGCGCACCGCTCTCACCGTCTGAGCAGGCGAAGCTCGAACGGAATCTAGAGCCAGCACGGCGAGAGCTAACAACCCAA
The DNA here is from genome assembly GCA_963783955.1 of Candidatus Acidiferrales bacterium. Lineage (GTDB taxonomy): Bacteria > Acidobacteriota > Terriglobia > Acidiferrales > UBA7541 > Acidiferrum. The sequence goes on from CAWAPN010000001.1 coordinate 646,761, forward strand.
GCAAGCAGGACCGCGTGGCTCGAAGGGTGGGTCATGCCGGTCGAACTCGTGATTGCGGATTTGCTCAGAGATTCCGCTACGAGAAGCTGAGACACCGGAAATGCCCACCGCGTCTTATTCCGCAGTCGTGGGGTCGATGAGCCGCCGCACCGCGGATATGCGGTTCGCTGGGATGCCGGCGCGTTTCGCGTGGTCCTTGATGGTGACTTCATCGGGAGCCAGATAGACGCAGTAGATCTTGTCGCCGGTGACGTAGCTTTGCAGCCACTGGATTTGCGGGCCGATGGCCCTTAATGCGGCAACTGATTTTCGCGCTGCCTCTTGTACTTCTGCATCAGATAAACTTCCTACACCCGGTATTTCTCGCTCGATGACAAACTTCGGCATAGCGCCTCCGTCACAGGAATGCTAGCAAGGGAACAGACTTGCTACAATACCGCATGTCGCCGAGCCCTGGGCGTGAGTTTAGAGTGAAAAGGCATTCAGTTCGGAGGCTGTCATGGATCTCAAGTCGGTTCAAAAGCCGTTGAAGGAACAATACCGCAATGACCCCTCGGCGTCGAAGATCACTTTGAAGGCCAGGGGAGGCCAGACGGAAACTCCGATTGCCTGTTCCGTCGCCGTCGGGCGTGCCATCTATCAGGCGCAGGCGCACGCGGGAGTAGGAGGCGCCGGCACCGCAGCGTGCTCCGGTGATCTGCTGTTGGGCGCGTTATCGGCCTGCGCTCAAATTACATGCCAGATGGTCGCCGCGGCGATGGGAATACCGACGGAAAGCATCGAGGTGACCGTCGAGGGAGATTTGGATCTTCGCGGCACGCTCGGCATCCGGAAGGATGTACCGGTGGGATTCGAGAGTATCCGACTGAGATTCGATATTAAAGCGCCGCGGGCAACGCCCGAGCAGATTCGCGGTTTGCAGGAGAAAACGGAACAATATTGCGTGGTAATGCAAACGTTGCTACAGCCGCCTATCCTAAAAAGCGAGTGGATCAACTCCCAATGAACGTTGCCGGGTCCAAAGGGATGCCGTCGTGGGATCAGTGCGCGCCCGGCGAGGCGTTTAGCGTCGCGGCGAATTCGTGGCTGGGACCGGTTTGCGGAGACGCCCTTCGGGCGGCAAGCAGCCCAAAGGCCATGACCAGCAGGAAACCGAGTACGGTGGCGTTGTGAAGGAGGTCTTTCGCTTTTTGGCCTGCGGCTGGCATAAGTCGCACTCCCGGCTGGTCTTCGGCTCAGGGAACTTTAGTTAAAGCGAATCGTTGATTTTTCAATATTCGATGGTATTAATGGTAATCGTGCGATTCGGTCTGGGCGGCGGTTACAGCGACGGGCTGGACCCTGGCGGCCTTGATGGAAACAACGCCGTCTTGATTCTGCAGTATGCCCTCCACGCGAAGAAATTTCTCGCGATTGATAACTAGACGGTTGGCCTCATAAAGATCCGGAGTAAAAATCACGTTGGCGATTCCCGTTTCATCTTCCAGGCTCAGAAAAACGAAGCCCTTGGCCGTCCCCGGACGTTGGCGCGCAATGACGCAACCCGCGACATGCGTATACTGCCCGTCACGGAGCGACCCGAGGTCAGAAGCTCTCTTCACATCCATTTTGTCCAACCTTTCGCGGCAATACTGCAGGGGATGAGGACCGGCGGTCATTTCCGATCCATGAAAATCCGCGACAAGACGCTCTTCATCGGTCATCTGCGGCAGAGGCGAAAGTTCCAACTGCGCCGGAATCGCGTCCAACAAAGGCCCGGCGCGCCGGGTAGCCCGTGCGACTTGCCACAGCGCTGTCCGCCGATGAATTTCTTTTCCCAGTGAATTCAGCGCGCCGATTTCGCTTAGGGCGACGAGTTCCGGTTTCTGTAATTCTGGAACGCGCACGACCAAATCCTCGATTCCCGTAAAGATACGTTTTCCCCTCTCGCGTACAATTGCTTCAGCGGCGGATTGCCTCAGGCCCCGGGCATATCGCAAGCCGATTCTCAGGCACGGAACCTCTTCCTTTTCCTTGTTCGAAACCTTCTCAATGGTGCAAAGCCAGTCCGAACGCAGTGCATCGATGGGTTTCACCCGCAATCCATGGCGCTGCGCGTCCTTCACGATCGTTGCCGCACTGTAGAAACCCATCGGCTGATTGTTGAGCAAAGCCGTCGTGAATGCCGCCAAATAGTGGACCTTCAGATAGGCGCTGGCATAAGCAAGCAAAGCGAAACTTGCCGCATGGGATTCCGGGAATCCGTATCGCGCGAAAGATGTAATTTGCGTAATGATCTCTTCCTGTGTCGCCGCCTCTATTCCGTTCTGGCTCATGCCCCGCCGCAACTTCACTTCAATTTCCTGCATGCGCTGTTCCGATCTTTTGAATCCCATCGCTCTTCTCAAATCTTCCGCTTCGCCGCCGGTAAAATTTGCAGCGATCATCGCAATTCGCAGCAATTGTTCCTGGAACAGGGGTACACCCAGAGTTCTCTTCAGCACTTGCTCAAGCGATGGGTGTGCGTAGGAAACCGCTTCTTTTCCCTGGCGCCGGCGCATGTAAGGATTCATCATTTTTCCGATGATGGGGCCCGGACGAATGATCGCGACTTGAACCACAAGATCGTAAAACTTTCGTGGACCATTCCGCGGCAGAGATGCCATTTGTGCCCGGCTCTCCACCTGAAACATTCCCACGGTATCGGCGCGGCGCAGGACTTCGTAAACCTTTGTGTCGTCCGCCGGGAGCTGCGCCAGATCCATCGGTTTTCCGTAGTGTTTGGGAATGAGTTCCACGCACTCTTCGAGTACGGCCATCATGCCGAGACCTAACAGGTCTACTTTCACAATGCCCATATCCGCGCAGTCTTCCTTGTCCCACTGCACGACGACGCGACCGGGCATGGTCGCCGGCTCCAACGGAACAACCGAATCGAGCTGCCCCTGGCAAACCACCATACCGCCGGAGTGTTGACCCAAGTGGCGGGGCAAATCGCGAATGCGCTCGCACAGCTCCCAATATTTCCGGACACGAATGTGGTTCAAATCCAGGCCGGCTTGCCGAAAATGGTTTTCGAAGGTATCGGCGGGACCACGCCATTGGCCACTGTTCACGCAATTCGCGAGTTCGTCCAGCATCTCTTGGTCGAAACCCAACACTTTTCCTATTTCCCGCGCCGCAGATCGTTCCCGGTACGTGATGACGTTCGCGGTCATTGCCGCGCCGAGCTGACCGTAACGCTGATAAACATACTGAATGGCTTTTTCCCGCTGGTCGCCGCTCGGCAAATCGAGATCGATGTCCGGCCATTCGCCGCGTTCTTCTGAGAGAAAGCGTTCAAAGAGCAGTTCCATTCCCACGGAATCCACAGAAGTGATCCCCAATGAATAGCAGACGGCGCTATTGGCGGCGGAACCGCGGCCTTGAACCAAAATGCGTTGCTCGCGACAAAACCGGATAATGTCCCACACGATTAGGAAATAACCCGAGAGCTTCAATTTTTCGATCAGAGCGAGTTCGCGCTGGATTTGTTGATGCGCGCGTTTCAGAAGATTTTCGTCATCCTTCACTCCATAACGATCCCTAAATCCTTCCTCCACGCGTTTCCGGAGAAACGAATCCATGGTCTCGCCGTCCGGCACCGGGTAACGCGGAAATTCGTAGCCCAGATCAGCCAAGGTATATTCCAAACGCGCCGAAACTTCGTTTGTATTGGCAATCGCCTCCGGCAAATCCGAAAAGAGGCGGATCATTTCTTCCGCGGAACGCAACTGTCGCTCATCGTTGCGCTCCAGAAGCCGGCCCGCAGTTTCAAGCTTGCAGTGATTGCAAATGCAGGTGAATACATCGACGATTTCTTTGAGTTCTGGATGGGTGTAACGGACGCCGTTCGTGGCGAGGAGAGGCAAATGTAGCTTTCCGGCCAAGGCCACCGCCGCTTGATTGCGACGCTCTTCGATTGGGTCGAAATGCCGTTGCAACTCGACAAAGACATTGTTTCCGCCAAAGAGGCGGATCAGTTCTGCGACATTCTTTTGTGCTTTCTCAAAACCACCCCGCGCAAGCGAAGCTGCAAGAACTCCCTCCTCTCCGCCTGTCAAACACAGCAATCCTCCTGCGTGCTCCTCGATTTCCTCCAGAGTCGCCATGCCCGTTCCTTTTTCTTTCTCGCGCGACTTGTACCGCGTGATTAACCGGCAGAGGTTCTGATAACCCTTGCGATTCTCGACGAGCAAGGACAAACGTACAGGCCTCGAAGATGCGGAATTCGGCATCCACCGCGGGAGTCCCGCCCGTTTGCCAAACCCTTCCACGGAAATTTCCGCTCCAACGTGAGCGCGAATGCCCAATTTCTTTGCCGCTGCATGAAAACGGGGAGAACCGTAGAATCCGTCGCGATCCAGCAAGGCGATTCCGGGCAAGCCAAGTTCCGACGCGCGGGAAGCCAGTTCTTCCGGCAGCGAAGCGCCTTCCAGAAAACTGAACGCAGAACAGGAGTGCAGCTCTACATATTTCAATCGTAAATTCCTTCCACAAACCAGCGCTTTAAACGCAGGTCCTTGTAAATCCGGTACAATGCCGTCTCTTCTTCGCCTGTATTTCGGGGTTCCAGCCGATAGGGGGGATGCAAAGCACGAATTTCGATATCCCATTCGTCCCGGGCCCAAGCGGTTTCCGACCACCAATCGCCCTTCCTACGCCAGGGGCCGGCAAACGCCAGGATTTCCCTGCGAACTCCTTCACAATTCAAACGGACAGGTTTTCCTTCCTGAAAATCCAATCTTGCCGGAAGCGCAGGGCGATATATTCGCATGGCGGCCACCGCTTTTGGCTCGGTTGTGCTTTGCACCGTGGTCGATTCCGATAAAACAAAATGGTTCTGCACAAAAGCATTTGGCCTGTGAGAATCGAGCAGCGCGGGCCAGCCTATTCTTCCCTCGCCCACCGTTTTTTGAATTCTCGCCAGTGTGATCTCCAACCGTTCCGGATCCGGACTCAGGGGCAGAAATAATCCAAGTTGCCGGGAACGCGCCGTCGTGGGCGTAGCGGATATTCGGACGGCGGTCACCGGACCGGGAGGAGGATGCGCTTCGAGATCGAGCCGCAAAAGTGTGAGAAGAAACGTGCTTTCTTTCGCGGGCACGGGCAGCCGGATGGTACGAATGTGACTTGCCGGTTGCCGCCGCGAGTCGCTTTGTTGCAGCGTCAGGCTTACTTTTATTTCTCCTATGGCGAGAATGTGCATGTTGAGCCGCACGCAAAGCTGCCCAAGAATGCGATTGATTACAAAAAACAGCGGCTCCAGCAACTCGACGGGAGAGTCCAGTTCCATGCATTCTTCAAACTGATCCGGAAACTCTTCTGCAATCAGCGGACGCGGGTCGAAACCCTGCGCCAGGAGCTGCCATTGCCGCCCTTCTTGTCCCAATCTTTCCACGACGGCAACCTGAGGAAGCGCGGCAAATTCCGCGCAGGTTCGAAGGCCCCAGCGGTTTAGCGTTTCGACGATCTCGAGCGGGATTCCCAACGCATCCAATGAAAGCTTTCCAATCCAAAAGCCTTCTTCGCCGGGAGGAATGACCGTGATACCTGAAAACCCTCTGGCGGCGCAGATCGCGGCGGACGGATTTCCAGCCGCAGCAACGTTGGCGTCGAACCCGACCTCCGATGCAACACGCGCTAAATCGCGAGCAATCTTTTCCGGAGACCCGAAAAGTTTTGCACAACCGGAAATGTCGAGAACCACGGTATCGCCCGAATCCGACTCAGTGCGCTTCGTCGTATCCTCAATTCGTGGCGAAATTGTCCAGGCGCAATCCAGAAGCGCGGCGCGCGCCGTCTCTTCTTGAGAGGACGAACGCCATCGCCAAGTGATTCCGGTAAACGCTTCGGCTTGTATTTTTGTCATGCCGCTTTCCACGCCTAGCCCTCTGGCATCGCGATTCGCGGCGCGGACCCTGGTAAGCGGCGGCGCGCCCGAAAATACCGCCACCGGCTTGCTGAGAAGTTCCGGTTCGAGCCGAACCACCGCCTGAACGGGGAAATCAGGGACGAAAATACAAGCGAAAGGCATCTTGCAACCCTTGGGTTTGCAGGAAAGGGAGGATCTTATAAAGCGTGCGCGCGCCAGCCAGCGGAACCGCCGGGCGGGGACTGGATGCGCGAACGGAGCACTTCTGCTTGGACCTCAAAGCCCTCGAAAGTCGAAACTCCGGATTGACCGGTGGCAAAGCCATGGTTCCAAATTTTATCTGTTTGACCACAACGCAGAACAAGGGAGGCGCACGTTTTGGCATAGGAATCTTCTCCTACCAGTAGAAGGATTGTCGAAGTGTTCTCCACCGCGCGGCGAAAACGAAACCACAAACTCAGATTGATTTTCCGCGCTTCCATCCAAGATATTCCTGCCAGGTCGAGCACAATGACTCCCCATCCTCCGCTCTGCAAAAGCAGTTCTGTTGTTCTGAGACCTTGCTCCATTCGTTTCCAAGGTTTGCCGCGATTGGCATATCTTCGAACATCCTTGGGCGCAGGATCTTTTTCAAAAATCGGTCTTGGCTTAAGAAGCGGCCGGATTCCACGCCTTGGAAGCTCCCTGTCTCTCTCCACCTGCTCCCCCGCGCAGCTTGCAACGACGCTAATTCTTTTCGGGTGGCACGGTGCAGATTTTGTCCGCATGAGATCGGGTATCGCTTCTTCCACTCCATGGGCCTCCGCGCGCGGATGACGCCAGAAACCTTCCCTCGAAGGTTTCTCCCAGATGCGGCAGGATTCCTTGACCGAAGCTTTCTCCTTGGAATGAACAAACACGGAAGAAGAAGAAACCGATTGAGCTTCCTTCTCTTCTCCGCAGCGTATCCAGAGAACCCGCCGGAGATCCACTCCCGCGGCTGCTAGAGAAAGGGGATCGAGCGAATCCGAAACGTCGATAAATGCGCAGGTTTCCTGCTGCTCTGTGGCCTTTGCCAATAGCGAAAAAGCCAGACTGGTCCTACCCGATGAAGCAGAACCGCATAACTCGACCACCGATCCGCGTGGAAATCCACCGCCAAGCACTTGATCCAATTCCCCAATGCCGGTGGGTCGAAATTGGACGGCAACGCGGGTGCGAAATCCTTCGAGGCCACGTCCGAAATCGCCAATCTTGAATTTTTTGAGAGTTGCGGACATGACCAGTCGTGTACTTTCGCTATTTCTTCGCCTACACTACTCCCCTTTTTCGGCGCTGTCAACTTCCCTCGAATCGACAGAATCGACAAGGCAATGCCAACCAGCAAGGCATTAGAGCAGTTGTTCTATCTGTGTTAGCCGGCGAATGGAACATGCCACCACTCTAACTTTTGCCATCCCGCGTTTCAGTCGATTTCGCGTCCTTTGATTATGTCCAAAGAGAATTGCGATGCATTGCTCAGGAGCGCGACCCGCCTTTGGTTGGGATGCGTGTGCCAGTAGCGGAAGAGAACCCCAAGATACCGGCTTAAAGGCACCGCTCTACAACTGCACCGGATCGGCCCAGCGCGGAATCGCTGTGCAATCGAATCGAGAGATTTAAATGTGTCATTAAGGACGTGCTACGAGCGCAAGAAATTGTTGGTGGCTGTCGAGTTGGCATGAAATCGCCGCCGCACACTTTTTTCGCGAAGAGTCAAAATCTGTACAGGAACCGGACAATCAATTGACTTGTTCCTGACACGCTCCCTCGACAACTTCCCTATCGTGAATGACGCACCTCGGAAATTCAAATATGACGGAAAGAGGAGCGTTATGGAAAAAACCGAAAGTCTGATGAATCGCAAAGTGAATCGCAGATCGCTTTTGCAAAAGGGAGGGTTGGCGGCAGGTGCGATAACGGTGGGTTCAGTTTTGGCGGGAGGTGAAAGACTCGCGTTCGGCCAAAGCAGCGGCTATCTCACGAAAGGGGACGCCGCCATTCTCCGGTTCCTGGCTGCGGCAGAGATCCTCGAATCGGATCTTTGGGTGCAGTATGCGGAACTGGGTGGCATCGGCAGCAATCCACCCATTGAAGTGGACCCGAATCAGTCGTTGAACAACTATCAGATCGCGTTGTCGAATCTCGATTCTGATGGACCGCAATACATCAGCAGCAACACGCTGGACGAGCAGAGCCACGCTGCTTTCCTCAATGCGTACCTTGCATCGAAAGGCGCCGAGCAAGTCGATTTAGAGGAGTTCCGCAACTTGGAGGGAAGCACAGCGATGGGAACATCGGGCAAGCGGCGGCTCACGAACCTAATGCATCTGAACGTCGACACGAGCTGGTATGTGAAGTACCGCAGCACGGGCAATCCAGATTTGGGCTCCACGTTTCCGCAGGCGCTGACGCTCAATGATGTGACTGCGATTCCCCGTGACAACAGCGACTTCAACGGAGCTGCCAACCCCAACTTTGCCGGCAACGATCATATCCAGGCGATCGCCAACGTGGCCGCCTTTCACTTTGGATTTATCGAACAAGGTGGATCGAGCCTCTATGCGGCGCTCAGTCAGAAAGTCAGCAGCCTGGAGGTGCTGAAGATCACGCTCGGTATTGGCGGAGACGAGATCGCTCACTTCCTCGAGTGGGTTGATTTTGCCGGCAATGGCGTGCAGGCACCCGTGGCACCGTTTAAGGACTCAACCTCCGGCCTGTCCTTTCCCGATTTTTTTGCCAACCCACCGCTGAAACCGGCCAACCTGGTTCAGCCCAGCCTGATTTTTCCGGTTCCTTGCGAATTCATCAACGCCAAGCTGCCTCACGTCGCCGTGATCCGACCGAGCGATGACAGATTTGCCGGCGCGAAAGCGGCCATTCAAGCGTTCACGGAGGACGGATTGTTCTCCGGGCAGTCGACGAAGTTCTTCGACACCGTGCAGCAATTGGCAGAAGAAGCGGATGCGGCTACGCGGGAGTTCTAATCGGTGGCAGAGTGATGTTGGAATGAGATTGGTCTCGAGTTTCCTTGCCAGCGGGGACTCGGGACCATTTTTCATGTGCAAGCGATGCAGCCTAACTTGAGATGAAAAGAGTCAGCGCTGCGGTTACGATGAGGGAGATGGCCCAGACGCGGTCGACGTTGAACCAGGCTTGGCGCAAGACGGCCAAGCCAAGTTTTGCGTAGACCAACCAAGCGATTACGCCGGTGACGAACAAATAGGCGCATGTGTGGATCGCGACCGCCAACACACCGGTCCATCCTGTGGACAAATGCGGAGCGTTCATTTCATGGCCGGGCATGACCGACATTCCCAATAGAATGGGTAGCAGCATGAAGCCGGCTCCGTGAGCTGAAGCCGTGAGCAACGACCAGATCGTTAGATCGCGGAAGCCAACCTGCATTCCGCCCCAGCGCGGATGCTTTCCCCAGAACAAATGGAATGATCCAAAGATCAGCAACACACCGGCAACCACAAACTTTGCCGTGTGCAGCGAGATGGCCGCGCCGGCAACGAGCGCTAACACAACGACAATGCCGATGGCTAACACGTGACCCGTTGCAATGGGCACGAGCGACTGCCACACGGCACGACTGGTCTGCCTTTGCAGGCCGAGCGCGACGGCGAACAACCATCCCATGGCGGGATTGATTCCGTGCCACGCACCCAGGAGAAACAGAGCGCCCCAGGCCCATAGTTGTCCGTGCATCATGAGTAGCAATAGGAATCGGACGACGCATCGCCGCCTTCAAGATGTACCTGGTGGCTGCGCAGGCCATCAAACTCCAGAAAGAATTTTGGATCGAGCGCGATTCCGCCTTCCGGTTTGGCGTCGAGCTTGACCATCCAACTGCGGACGCCGTCGGGATAGAATTGCTCATCCCAAGGTGCGTAGAGCGAGTTTGTAAAATAGACGCGGCGGCCGTCCCGGCTGACCTCGACCATTTGCGGACCGCCATTGAGCGGGCTGGTCGGCCGGCTTGGGTGTGCTGCGCGGCGAACAATTCCGCCGAGATGGACCGAAGCCGTCCGCTTTGGATGAAAAGGGTCGGAAACATCATACTGCTGGAATTCGCCGGTGCCCCAGCAGGAGACATACAGGAAACGATCGTCGAGGGACAAATTGATGTCCGTTACGAGCGGAGGGACAGCCTTGAAGCCCTTCAGCAGCGCAGGAAGATCTTCGGGGTCGGCCGCTTCGGCCGGGATTTCAATTACTTTTGTGACCGCCCAGTCGTCATTTTTGCGGTGCCAGAGCCAGATCGACGCGGAGAGATCCTTGAGCGAAACGACTACGCCGACGAAGCCATAGGCGCGCGAAGGATCGTGAGCGGGCCGGAGTTCGAGAACCATCTGTTGTTCGGCGCCGAGATCCAGGGATTGGAGATGTCGGCGACGGCGCAAATCCCAAATATGCAAGGCGTGGCCGTAGCCGCCCTTGAGCAAAATCTCCGGATTCACTCCGGATTCGACCATCTTGGGCGTGCCCCATTCGCTGCTGATCAGCGTGTCGTAACCCAGGTGCCACCAAAAATCGTAATGGAGCTGCTGCGGTCCGCGATCGATTTCCCATTTTCCCAGAACATCGAAGCTTTCCGGATCAAGGATAAAAATCCCACCGGGTGCTTCGCCGGTTGGAGAACCGAGCGCGCTGACAAAGATTCCGTTCGGCCCGCAGTGGACCGTGTGTGGGCGGCTATAGCCGGTGCGCGAGGCAATTGTTTCGGCGTCGATCACTTTGACGATTTTCGGATTTCTGGGATCGGGCTTGGTGTCAATGATATGAATGCGAGAGGAACGAATCCCGGGGACCACGAGGTAGCGACGCTCCATATGCGGATGCGGCGCGTACGGACAGAGGCAGGAGCTGCAGGCGTTCCAGCCAAAATGATGCAATTCGTCCCCGGCGTTTGGCATTTCCACGTTGCCCACGATTCTGCCGTATGCGGAGGATGTGGGATCGACGTCGACTACCCCGATGGCGTCGGGGCGTCCGGCGTGTTTCGGATTCAGAAGAGCGAGGTACGCCAGTTTTTCCGGCGGTGCGGCACTCGCCAATTTTGGCGATGGATAAAACGTTGCATCAGGTCGCCACAGTTCCATAGAGATTCTCCGGTTTGGATTTGGCCGGCCAACGGGCTCTCGAAAGCAAAAACCCGCTGACCAGATCGGCTGGTTAGCGGGCTATTCGTTTCGCTCTACGCGTGTCGCGTTCTGAGTTCGCGCTATTCCCGCCAGCCAAACAGATAGGCGGGACAACAACACAGCGAAACTCGAAGGGAATGCTTCACGAAGGGAGGATACATCGCGCATGGAAGTGCGTCAATGGATTCCCTTTTAGGGCGCCGGTCATCATGGTAAGGTTGCGCCAGCGCACTTTCGTTGGTTTCAGGAGGCAAGAATGACGAACGTGAATCTTGTTGGGCGGCTGGTCCATTGCTGGAATACCGGCGAACTCGATGACATCGATCGGGTGCTCTCGGCGGACTTCGTTCGCCACGAACCCGACATGCGCAACACTACGAGAGAAGATTACAAGGAAATCATCCGCCACTATCGAGAGACATTGGCCGATTTTCAGACCGAGTCGGTCGATACCATCGAGCAAGGAAACAAAGTGGTTTTCCGGTTCAGGACGACCGGCAAGAAGGACAACGCGCCGGTGCTTTTCGAGGGCGTGAATATTCTTCGTATCGAGGGCGAAAAGATTGTGGAAGATTGGGTCTATTTTGACGCGACTGGCGTGAGAGCAAATCTGGCACGGGCGCAAGGCGCTTGAATCGGAAAGCCTTCTGAGATGGGGCACAACCGTGTTGCGCCTATAAAGAATGATCCATGCGTGAATACGTTTTGCCTCATGAAGTGCCCGGGGAACGACAGCGGCTGGCGCTCATGTCGGCGTTACTGGATCCCTTGGAACTCGATCACCTTGCGCGGCTGGGCGTGGGTCCGGGCTGGCGATGCCTGGAACTCGGAAGCGGGAATGGATCGATTTCGCGGGCGCTGGCGGAGCGGGTGGCGCCGGGTGGTCACGTCGTCGCGAGCGACATCGATATTGCTTATCTAAAGGAGCTGCGAGCGCCATGCCTGGAGGTGCGGCGGATCGATGTACTTCAGGATGTGATCGAAGAGGGTTCCTACGACCTGGTGGTGGCCCGCGCGCTGCTTCATCATCTCACGCCAGCGCGCAGGGCGCTCGAACGTATGGTGGCCGGGCTGAAGCCGCGAGGCGTGTTTCTTTCAATTGAGCCGGACATGCTGCCGTGCACGATCACCGAGCCGGAATCGATGAACCTGTTCTGGCAAGGATGGCTGAAGTGGTCGGTGGCCGCCGGGATCGATTTTTTTATTGGGCGGAAAATTCCGGTGTGGATGGATTCGCTTGGTTTGCAGGCTGTTGGCGGCGAAGGACATACCGCGCTGTTCAACGGCGGATCGGATTGGGCGAACTATTGGATCGCGACTTTGCGGGAGCTGGCGCCGGCGCTGGTGAAATCGGGGTGCGTTACGGAGAAGAGGATCGAGGAGTTTCACGCGTGTTATCAGGACGCGCGTTACTGGACGAGCGCGATCACGTTTTTCGCGAATTGGGGACGCAAGGCAGGGTGAGCGCCAGGCACAAGGAGAAAGCGCGGTTCTAAAGACCGCCACTCGGAAGACGAGGCGAGCGATTTCGCTTCCCCTGACGCGGAAGGGCCGCGGTTGGCCTTCTTGCCCGCCACCGCAAAGATGGACAACCTCAGCGCTTGGCTTCGTAGACGATGTTGAAGGGAGTTTCGCTGGCGCGGCGGAAGTTGCGGAAGCCGGCCGCGGTGACGACGTCGCGGATGCGGTCTTCGCCCGCCTGGGCGCCGAGGCAAAGGCCCACTTCTTGGGAACGAGAGCACGGCGTGCAGAGCAGCGTGGAGAATGAGTAGTAGACGCGGCCGACGGGATTGAGGTTGTCTTTCAGTTCGTTGTTGGCGAAAGGTTCGACAATCATCCAAGTGCCGTTTTCAGCGAGAGAATCGTGAACGTGCTTGGAGGCGCCGACCGGGTCGCCCATATCGTGCAGACAGTCGAAGACGGTGACCAGGTCATAACCCGTGCCGGGAAATTCCTTCGCTCGGGCTACGCCGAACGTGACGCGATCGGACAGGCCTTCGCGCTTCGCGGTTTCGCGGGCGCCTTCGATGGATTTGTCATGATAATCGAAGCCGAAGATGCGAGAGTTCGGGAAAGCTTTGGCCATAAGCAAAGTAGATGCGCCCTTCCCGCAGCCGACGTCGGCAACGCGCGCACCGGACTCGAGCTTCTCTTTTACCCCTTGGAGTGACGGAATCCATGTCGTGACCAGGTTCGCGGCGTAGCCTGGCCGGAAGAACTTCTCGCATCCGTGGAACACGCCGTCGACGTGTTCGTTCCAGCCCATACCTGCGCCGCTGCGGAAGGAGTCCGCGATGCGCGGAACAGCGGCCAGAGAACCCAGCGCCAGTTCGAAGGCACCAGGCAGATAGGCGGGGCTGTCTTCGTTGGCGAGAGTGAAGGCTTGCTCTTCGCTGAGGCTAAACTTGCGCGTCTTGTCGTCGTAGGTAACGTAGCCGCCAGCCGCTTGTGAGGAGAGCCATTCGCGCACGTAGCGTTCGTCGGTTTTGGTTTTTGTGGCCAGTTCGATCGAGGTGAGAGGGCCGCCGGCAAGGGCTTTGTAGAGGCCGAGTTTTTCGCCGATGACCACCATCCCGGCGTGGACCGCGGCACCGAGGTCGCCTACGAACTGCCCGATGAAGGCGTTGAGTTTATTGATATCAAGAGAGGGGCGAGGAACAGTGCTCATGGTTTTCTCCGTTTAAGGCAGTATCTCGGGGCTGCAGAGTGCCTAAGTTTCTGATTTGACCCGGGGCGGAATTAGCAAATTCTGTTCCGCTGAGAACAGGATGTCAATCCCAAGCAGATTGGGGACGTGTTTAGGTTGTATACGACGGAGAAAGATGCGAATGAGGATGGAGAAAGCGAAGAAAGGAAGAAAAGGCACGGGTTCCAAGCGCGTCCGCGTCAGGCGAAGCGGAACACCCGCCGCTACGGCAGCTCGCTATTTGTCAGCTTCGATCCAGGCGGTAACTTCGTTATCCAGGACGTCGAGGGGGAGAGCGCCATTGACCAGGACTTCGTCGTGGAAGGCGCGGATGTCGAATTTGGCGCCTAGCTCCTGACGAGCCTTTTCGCGGAGTTTCAAAATTTCGAGTTGGCCCAGTTTGTACGCCAGAGCTTGACCGGGCCAGGCGATGTAGCGATCGACTTCGGTTGCGATGTTCAGTTCGTCCATCGCGGTGTAGCGGTGGAAGCAGGCGACCATTTGATCGCGGGACCAGTGCTTGTCGTGGACGCCGGTATCGACGACCAGGCGAATCGCGCGCCACATTTCGTTTTCGAGGCGGCCGTAATTGCTATACGGATCCTGGTAACGGCCAATTTCCTTCCCCAAGCGTTCGGAGTAGAGGGCCCAGCCTTCGACAAAAGCCGTGTAGCCGCCATTGCGGCGAAATTCGGGAAGATTTTTCAATTCCTGGGCTAGCGAGAGCTGGAGATGATGACCGGGAATGCCTTCGTGATAGGCAATCGCCTCAATGTTCAGGGTTAGGCGATGCTCGGGGTCGTATTCGTTTACGTTAATGTGGCCGGGACGCGAGCCGTCAGGGGCACCCTCGGTGTAGTCGGCCGGAACGGAATCTTTGGCACGCGATTCTTCCATCGAGATGACGGCAAGTTTGCTTTTGGGCAGATGGCCGAAGAGTTTCGGTAATTCCGGCTCCATGGCGTTGACGTAATGGGTATACAGGTCGAGAACCTGCGGCCCAGAGGTGGCGTAGAAACGGCGATCGTTCTTGATGTGCTGATTGAGGTCGGCGAGATCTTTGTAGCCGAGATCGCGGGCGGTGGCGAGCATCTGCGCCTGGATTTCATCTATTTGCCGGAGGCCGAGTTCGTGAATTTGTTCGGGCGAAAGGTCGGTGGTGGTCTGTTCGCGAATGGCAAAACGATAACGGTCGGGGCCGTCCGGAAGAGCCCATAGGCCAGGTTCGCTACGGCCTTTTGGGGCGTATTCGTCGCGAACGAAGGTGGTGAATTTCTTGTAGGCGGGAAGAACGGAGTCGTGAATCGCGGCGAGTCCCTGCCGGCGGAGGCGCTTCTGGTCAGTTTCCGAGATCGAGTTCGGAAAGCTTGAGAAGGGCCGGGCAAAAGGGGTCTTGTCCGGGTCCTCGATTGCGATGCTGTTTGCCTGCACCGTGACTTTTTCCAGCAGGAAACGCGGCTTCATCAGGCCATCGTTCATGCCTTTGCGCATTTGGACTTCGGTTTGCTCAAACAGGAGCGGCATGGCTTCTAACCGTGCGATGTAGTCTTCGTAGTCTTTAACGTTCTCGAAAGCGAGGACGGTGACGAGCTCCGGCATTTCGATGTGGATTCCGTTAAATTGGGAGACCGGAGTTTCCCAGGGCTTGAAGCGGGCGCCTTCCAGGTTCATTCTCAGATCACGCACCATCAGCGTTTTGTTGAGGACTTCCTGCCGAGGGAAGCCGGTCGTGTCGATCGCTGCGAAGCGCGAGAGGTAGTTTTTGGTTTGGTCAAGGTCCCGGTCGATGGACGCTTGAGAAAAGTCGTTAAGCTTGTCGTTCCAGCGCTTGTCGCCGAGCATCGAAGCGTAAACGGGATTCGTGCGCAGGGTGTATTCCCAGTGCCCGGCGAGGAGATCGTTGAGCTGTTTGCGGCGAGCGTCGACCCCCGATTGCCGGGCGGAGAAAGGCCTGGCGATAAACACCAAAAGCAGGCAGAGACCGAGCGAGCCGAGACGCATTGTCATTTTTTCACCCGCGAACGGCGGTTTGCACGGAACGAATCCTATCATGAGCGAGTCACAAGCGTTCTTACGGATCGGGAGTATGATGACGGACGGGTTTTGCAGAAGGTGAAACGTGATGGCAAACGCTAAGAATGCGGAAGAGCAATCGGGGATGAAGCTGCATGCTGCTCAACGGGCGATGGAGCTGGTCAAACCCGGGATGACACTTGGGTTGGGTTCGGGGACTACCGCTACGCTTTGGATCAAGCTTCTTGGGGAACAGGTGCGCGATCACGGGTTGAAGGTCCGAGCGATTGCCAGTTCGGAGGATAGCGAGCATCTTGGACGGAGCTATGGGATTCCTTTTGTCACCTTTGCGGAGTGCCGGAGCCTGGACTTAACCGTGGATGGGGCGGACGAGGTTGCACCGAAGCTTGCGCTTATCAAGGGCGGGGGCGGGAAGCTTTTGCGCGAGAAGATTGTGGCCAGCGCTTCGAAGAAGTTCGTTGTTGTTGCCGATGAGTCGAAACAGGTAGAGAAGCTCGGACGATTTGGATTGCCAGTGGAAGTGATTCAGATGGCGGAGCCGTTGGTGAGCGATCGCCTGGGGAGACTTGGATTCACGCCGAAAATTCGGCTGAATCCGGATGGGTCGCGATACATCACGGACGAGGGGAATTTGCTTTTGGATTGTTCCGGACTGCTGATCGAGAACCCCAGCGAGTTGGCGGCGAAGCTGGATTCTATTGTTGGCGTTGTGGAGCATGGATTGTTTTTGAATATGGCTTCGCTTGCTTTGATCGGGGGAGAGACGCGAGTGATGGAGCGGACGGAGTAGGCGGGACGAGGAAAAAGGCACCCGCCTCAGCAGGCCGCCGCCACAAACTCCAGGACGAAAAAACACGGGTCCAAAGACCCCACTACGATGCGGAGGTGCAGGCTGAGGGGCGGTGGCACTGAGCTTGCGTTTGCATTTTGCGTGGAGGTTCCATGGTACACTCTCCGCCCCAAGCCACGGGCGCCTCTTCGATACGCCCTAACATTAAATCATTCAGAAGGGTCCCGCCTGCCTTTCCACAAGGAATATCCATGATACAAAACCTGAAATGAAAATGGAACAGCCTGATCCCCTGAGCCGTGAAGTGCTGCAGGCTTTTGACGACTTGGGTGGAGTTCATCCTGGATTTCGCCCGGTGCATGCCAAAGGAATTCTGCTTTCCGGAACGTTCACTCCGTCGGCCAGCGCAAGAGAGTTGACCCGGGCGCCTCACGTGAACCGGCCTTCGGTTCCGGTTCTTGTTCGGTTTTCGGATTTTGCGGGCGTGCCTACGGTGCCGGACTATGACGTGGAGAATGCCAGTCCCCGAGGATGCGTTATTCGCTTCCTGCTGGCGGAGCACAAGCATACCGATATCATCGCGCATTCCGTGAACAGATTTCCTGCGCGCACGGTCGAAGAGTTCGTGCAATTTCTGCGCGCGATTGGTGCCAGCGGACCTGGCGCGGCGAAGCCCACGCCGGTTGAGGCTTTTCTTGGTTCGCATCCTGCGGCCTTGGCGTTTGTTCAGGCCCCGAAGCCGATTCCTACGAGCTTCGCGAAGGAATCGTTTTTCGCCATCAACGCGTACAAATTCATCAACAGCCAGGGGGACCAGAAGTTCGGCCGCTATCGCGTTCTTCCGGAGGATGGTGCCGAGTATCTGGAAGCTTCCGATGCGGCGAAGCGGGCGCCGGATTTCTTGTTTGACGACATCAAGACCAGGACCACGAACGGCACCGTGAAGATGCGGATCCTAGTTCAGTTGGCTGGGGGCGGAGATGTTGTTGACGATGCCACGGTTCAATGGCCGGAGCAGCGGCAGTTGGTGGAGTTCGGCACGGTCGAAGTGAACGGCGAAGTTCAGAACAACGCCGATGAGCAGCGCCATATCATTTTCGACCCGATTCCTCGCGTGGATGGGATTGAACCGTCGGGCGATCCGTTGCTGGATCCGCGGGCGTCGTTGTATCTCGCGAGTGGACGGCGGAGGCGCGCCGCGACAGTGTAGGGGCAGACCAAGAAAAAAACCGAAGACCCGCCGCTCCGGTACGCGGGACCACCCATTAGAATAGGGGGGTGGATCATCACACGTTGGCGGCGATCAGTATTGCGGGAACTTGCCTGGACGTGATGGGCAGCCTGTACCTTGCCTACGATTTGCTGGGCGGGCACCACGGGCCGTTGCGGCTCATCACCCGGGCGGTAACCTATTCTGTCGTGTTTGGCGTTGGGTACGCACTGGGCTTGGGTCTCTGGTTTGGAATTGTGGCGGGACTCACGACCGGATTCACGATCGCGATTGAGCTGAACCGGGCCGCAAGTGGGCTGAAACATTATTCTTTGGCGCTCGAAGGAGTTTTCGCGGCGATTCGAGGGATGGGCTTTGCAGCAGGACTCTATCCGATCACCGGGCTGCGATTTGCCGCCGCATTTTGCCTGTTGATTACCGCCGGGCAGACCTTCGCGTACTCGCGCGGAATGCGACCGGCGACCGACTATGCGGCGATGCGCAAGCCGCGATTCACGAACAGACAACTCCGGGGAACGGTAGTGCGGACGCTCGGATACATTCTATCGGCTCTGGCGTGCAGCGCGCTGGTGCACCACGTGGACCATGCCTGGTCGTTCGCGCTGCGGGTAGGATTGGCTACAGGAATTGTGACCGCTTTGGGCCAGACGGTGAATCCGTACATTGAGTATTACGCCGACAACCTTCCCGCCAGAAGGTTGGGAGCGTTTGGGATCGGACTGATTCTGTGCGGGTTTGCGCTGCAGTCCGTGCAGTATTGGGTGGTGGTGCTGGACGTAAAGGTCGTGTGAAGAGAGGTTCGCATAACTTCGAGCTCGGTCGTAAATCAAGGCGAAGGAGTTCCTGTTGGTGCTTGTCGAGTTGGAACATCGCCTGGCCTTTGTTCACGTAGGAGCCTTCCATGTACAGCCGGGCGAGCAAGAAACCTTCAACCTTCGGGCGAGTGTCCGCACTGCTATTTCCGGCCGTGGTTCCGACCCATTCCTGATAGATGGGCACCTCCTTTTCGATCACCGGAGTGACGGTAACTGCCGGTGGCGGGGCGGCGGAACTTCCTTCTCAGAGCAGCCCACAAAGACGACCACGACGAACATCATCAACAGGGGCAGTGGTGCCGTTGGAATCCGGCATTTTCGAGCGATTGTCATGCGTTTTTCTCCGAGTCACGGCAGAGTACCTCGGTGAGACTGAGGGCCCGGAGGGACGGTACGCACGGGTCAGTTTGCAGTCGACACTCCGTGGCGCGGGCCACAAATTAACGGAATAGGTTCGTGAGTCGATCTCATTCCGATACCAGTTGCCATCCTTCGGTTCGAAATGCGCTGGTGGTTTGAGGAAGTTGGTCGCGGTTGAGGTCACCTCGGACTTTAGGCGAATTCGTCGGCGACGATGCGGCCCACTTCAGCGAGTGCGGCATAACGATCTTCGGAAGAAGCGATGGATTCTACAAAATAGGCGGTGATTAGCAACGGGGCGCGGTTAGGCGGCCAGCCGATCAGAACGTCGTTGGTTGCGCCGTTTTTTCCGCTACCGGTCTTGTCTCCGACCCGCCAGGTTGTGGGAAGGCGTGCCCGTAAGGAATGTAAACCGGTCGTGTTGCCGGTCAGCCATTCGGTTAGCTGCCGACGGGAAGCGGCCGAGAGCTGGTTTTCTTCGACTAATAATTTTTTCATGTCCCCGAGCATCGCGGATGGGCTTGTGGTATCGCGGTCGTCGCCGGAGATGGCAGTGTTCAGCGAAGGTTCGTTGCGATCGAGGCGTGTGACGGAATCGCCGAGTGAACGCACGTACTGCGTGAGTTGGCCCGGACCGCCGATGACATTCAGCAGGAGATTGGCGGCGGTGTTGTCGCTGTATGCCATTGCCGCAGCGCAGAGCGCCCTAATGGTCATGCCGCCTTCCCGGACCTGGTTTTTTGTGATTGGGGCGTATTCGAGCAGATCGGCTGCGGTGTAACGGACGAAGCGATCGAGCGCTTCACCGTTTCGGTCCACTCGGGAGAGGATCTCGGAAACGAGGAGGAATTTGAAGGTGCTGCACATGGGGAAGCGCTCCGTGGCGCGATGTGCGATGGTTTTGCCGGTTTGCGTATCGAGTGCAGCTACTCCCAGACGACCGCCCAGGCGGGTTTCGATGGCACGGAGTTGGGCGATAGCAGCAGGCGTTGTTTGTAACGGTTTTGCGAGGAGATGGGAGACCGGTAGCAGAGTTGAGGTGGTGAGAAGAAATTTCCGACGAGTGAACAGAAGAGGCAACTTTCGCTCCTTGCGGATAAGGATAGCTGGATTTCGATTGGCCGAGAGCGGTTAAGAGGGGTGGGGTTCGCCGAGGATGCAGCGGACTGTGTCGCGAGCGATGAGGAGTTCTTCGTCGGTAGGGATTACATACGCGTGGAGTTTGGAGTCGTCGGTCGTAATGCGTGATTCCCTTCCCGAGCCTTGGCGGTTTTTGGCCGAGTCGAGTTTCAAGCCGAAGAAGTGCAGACCTTCACAGATTTGGGCGCGAATTTCCGGGGAGTTTTCGCCAATACCGCCGGTAAAGACGACGGCGTCGGCGCCACTCATGGCGGCCAGATAAGATCCGATGTACTTCTTTGCGCGGTAGCAGAAGACTTCGATGGCCAGGCGGGCGCGGGGGTCGTTTTCTTTTGTTTTTTGCTGCAAGACGCGCATGTCGTTGGTTTGCTCGGAAAGTCCAAGAAGGCCGGACTTCGTGTTCAGCAAGGAATCCACTTCTTCGGGAGACAAGTGTTCTTTGGCGGCGATGAAATCGACGACGGCGGGATCGAGATCGCCCGAGCGAGTGCCCATGACCAGGCCTTCGAGAGGAGTCATACCCATGGAAGTGTCGACGGAATTTCCGTTACGGATTGCCGCCGCCGAACAGCCATTGCCTAAATGGAGGGTGATGACGTGGGTTTGTTCGCGAGTGAGATGGTTCAGAACGCGGTAACGGTAGGAGACGTAGCGGTGCGAGGTGCCGTGGAAGCCGTAACGGCGGATGTGATGCTGCTGGTAGAGAGTGTAGGGGAGAGCGTAGAGGTAGGCGTGTTTGGGGAGCGTGTGGTGGAAGGATGTGTCGAAGACCGCTACCTGGGGAGTTTGCGGGCCGAAGATTTCTCGGGCGGCTCGGATGCCTTGGATGTTGATGGGGTTGTGCAGCGGGGCCAGGTCGGCGCATGCCTCGATGCCTTTGAGGACTTCGTCGGTGATGACGGCAGAGGCGGTGAAGGCTTCGCCTCCATGGACTACGCGGTGGCCAACGGCGTGGATGTTGCAGGTCGATTTGATTTCGGGCATTGTGGGTTCGTCGGTGAACCAGCGGACCAGGTAGTCGAGTGCGGCGGGGAGGTCCGCGAGGTTTGCCGTGAGTTTGTCGGGAGGTTGCTCGCGGACGTGGATGGTGATGGTGGATTCGCCGCCTATGCCTTCGACGAGGCCGCGGCAGATGCGGTCGTCTTGGTTGGCTTTGATTTTGTCGAGGTCGGTGGCGATGAGCTGGAATTTCAGGGTGGAGCTGCCCGAGTTTAGGATGAGTGTGTTCATTGAGATGGTGGCTGCTATTCCATAAAGAACAAAGAGCGTCGAAGATGTCGGCCTGAAGGCGCCTCGCTACAGAAAGAAACCCAAGAACGGCTCTGAAGACCGCCACTACAAACAGCGGCCCACCTCCCTTCGCGAAGCCGAGGGCAAGCCGAAGGCGGCCGCTACAAACGCAAAATCTTAATAGGGCCAGGTCCAGGAAGAGACTTCGGGCTTGTCGATGCCGTTTTCGTGGGCGTAGTTTACGCACTCGATCTGGAGGTTACGGAATTTTTCTTTGGCGTGAGCCCCGATCTTCTGGAGTTTGGGGACGCGGTCGATGGCATCGATGGCCAGGCTGAAGCGGTCGATCTGGTTTTCAATGGCTAGTTCCATGGGGGTGTTGATGTTGCCTTTCTCTTTGTAGCCACGCACATGGAAATTGTCGTGGTTATGCCGGCGATAGGCCAGACGATGGATCAGCCACGGATAACCGTGGAAATTGAAGATCACCGGTTTGTCGACGGTGAACAGAGAGTCAAAGTCGCGGTCGGTGAGGCCGTGAGGGTGGTCCTGCGCGGGTTCCAGCTTGAAGAGATCGATTACGTTGACGTAACGGATTTTCAGATCGGGAAACTGTTCCCGTAGTAGGACGATGGCGGCTAAGGCTTCCTGCGTGGGGATATCGCCGGCGGAGGCCATAACCAAGTCGGGTTCGGCGCCCTGGTCATTGCAGACTTTGTCCCAGATACCGATGCCTTTTGTGCAGTGGACGATGGCCTCGTCCATGGTCATGTACTGGAGATGCATTTGTTTGTCGCAGACGATGACGTTGACGTAGTTTTCGCTGCGAAGGCAATGGTCGGCTACGGAGAGGAGTGAATTGATGTCTGGGGGCAGGTAGATGCGTGTGACTTCGGCGCTTTTGTTAAGTACGACGTCCAGGAAGCCAGGGTCCTGGTGGGTGAAACCGTTGTGATCTTGCCGCCAGACCGTGGAAGTGATCAACAGGTTCAAAGAGGCGATATCCTGACGCCAGGGCAAGCGGTTGCAGATGGAGAGCCACTTTGCGTGCTGGTTGAACATGGAATCGATGACGTGAATGAAGGACTCGTAGGAGGAGAGGAAGCCGTGGCGACCGGTGAGCAGGTAGCCCTCGAGCATGCCTTCGAGGGTGTGCTCACTCAGCATTTCGACGACGCGGCCATCGGGCGAGAGTTCGCCGCCGTCGAGGTCTTCGGGAAAATACTGAGCGATCCAGAATTTCTTGCTGACTTGATAGATGGCGTCGAGTTTGTTGGAAGTGGTCTCATCCGGACCGAAGACGCGGAAGTTGTCCATGTTCGCTTTCATGATGTCGCGGAGGAAGGCGCCGAGCGGACGGGTGTTTTCGGCCTGGGTCACGCCCAGGTTTTCCAGGTGGATGCCATAACGGCGAAAATCGGGCAGACGTAAATCGCGCTTCAGTTCGCCGCCATTGGCGTGGGGGTTCGAGCCCATCCGGCGTGTGCCCTTTGGAACTATGTCACGGATCTCTGCGAGAAGCCGGCCGGCGCGATCGAACAATTCTTCCGGCTTGTAGCTGCGCATCCAGGACTCCAACGCGTGCAAGTGCTCCTGATTCTGCTTTACGTCGGTGATTGGGACCTGGTGGGCTCGCCAAAAGCCTTCAAGTTTGTGGCCGTCGATGCTGCTTGGAGCCGTCCAGCCCTTTGGAGAGCGCAGGACGATCATCGGCCAACGCGGACGCTCGGCGCTGCCGGATGTGCGGGCTTGCTGCTGGATTTTTCTGATTTCGGTGACGCAGTGTTCGGTGGTGGCGGCCATGGCTTGATGCATGGATTCGTGGTCGGAGCCTTCGACGAAGCAGGGCGTCCAGCCGCAACCGCGAAGGAAGCTTTCCAGTTCATCGTGGGTGATACGTGCGAGCACCGTGGGATTGTTGATCTTGTAACCGTTCAAATGAAGGATCGGAAGAACGGCGCCGTCGCGAATGGGATTCAGGAATTTGTTGATATGCCAGGAGGTGGCGAGCGGACCGGTTTCCGATTCGCCGTCACCGACGACGGCGGCGACGATGAGCAAGGGATTGTCGAATGCTGCGCCGCAGGCGTGGGAGAGGACGTAGCCGAGTTCGCCACCTTCGTGAATCGAACCAGGAGTTTCTGGAGTGCAGTGGCTACCAATGCCGCCCGGGAATGAGAACTGTTTGAAGAATTCGCGCAGGCCTTCTTCGTCTTCGCCCTTTTCGGGATAAAACTCGGAGTAGGTTCCTTCGAGATAGACGGGCGCGAGGACTCCGGGAGCGCCATGGCCGGGACCGGCAAGGAAAATCATGTCGAGGTCGTATTTCTTGATCTGGCGCGAGAGGTGGGTATAGAGGAAGGCCAAACCGGGACTGGAGCCCCAGTGACCGAGGAGACGATTCTTAATGTGCTCGGGCTTGAGAGGTTCGCGCAGCAGAGGATTGTCTTGCAGATAGAGCATGCCGAGGATGAGGTACGTCGAGGCTCGCCAGAAGGCGTCGGTCTTTTGGAGCTCCTCGGGGCTTAGCGGCGCGCCCTGGACAGTGGATCTGGCTTTGCCGTACGCACTTTGAGAGGCAGGAGGTTGGTCTTGGATCATTGGAGTCGTGGTCATGGCGCACCTTATCGAAATGTACGGAAAGAGTTGCATATGGAAGTAGGGAGCGGGTCTTCCCTGGGCGACACGACGAGATCAGCACCAGCTGCTTCCACTGCGGTGCGCGGCTGGCGGATGGAGGGTGGTCCGGAAGACGCGCGGGTCGGTTACCAACGTAAGTCTAATACCAAATTGTTTGTGTTGTGTTACAGAAATTTGCATGGGGAGGTTCGAACAATCCCGTTGGCAAGAGACGGAGAAAGCAAGGGTCGGAAGACCCCCCACTACCGTTAGCGGACGAAGGTTAGATCGTGGGGGATGAGCTGGGGGAAGAGGTAGGCGTAGGCCAGGACGATTACGCCGACGATGGCGGCCAAGGCTATGGAGTGCCAGAAGACGTAGCGGAAAATTTGGCCTTCGTTGCCGACTTGGTTGGTGGCGGCAGTAGCTACGCAAATGGATTGGGCGTCAACCATTTTGCCCATGACCCCGCCGGCACTGTTGGCGGCGCACATCAGAATCGGGCTTAGGTTGAGTTGCTCGGCGGTGATGCGTTGGAGTCCGCCAAACAGAGCGTTCGAGGAGGTGTCGCTGCCGGTCAGGGCAACGCCGAGCCAGCCGATGTAGGTGCCGAAGAAAGGAAAGAGCCAACCGCTGCGGGTGAAAGCGAGGCCGAGGACGGCGTCCATCCCCGAATAACGCGTTACGTAGCCCAGGCCGAGCATGAAAGACATGGCGACGATGGCGTGACGCATACGAAATAGCGTACGCGCGAAGATGGCGAGCATTCTTCGCGGATTCACGCCGAGGATCAGGCCGGAGACAATCGCGGCAAAGAAGCAACCTGTGCCGGTGGCGGTGAGCCAGTTGAAATCGAATTTGGCGTTTTCGGCGGTGGGCTTTCTGACCACCGGCGCGGCGCGAAAGACGGCTTTGTGAAGATATGGCACCTCCCAGCCGCCGGTTTTGAAGGCCGGAGTTGTAGCTTCACCCATGGCGTTTTTGAGCGTCGGCAGTCCCCAAAGAAGAACGAAGATGGAAAGGATGGCGAAAGGGAGCCAGGCTTTGGCGATTTCTGCGGGGGTGTGTTCGCGGGCGGCAGTTCCTTGCTGGAGCTGGCGAAGATCCCATTCCTCGTCCATTGCATCGACGAGGATTGGATTTGTGGAGGCTGCGGCCGTGGCGCGGTGATGGTCTTCGCATTCCTCTTTGAAGCGCCAGATGCGTTTTGGCTTCCAGATGCGTAGAAACAAGAGAGTGGCGATCATGGAGGTGACGCCGGCGGCGATGTCGACAAGGTTGCTGTTCATGTAATTGGACCAGAAAAACTGTACGCCGGCGAAAGTGAGGCCGACGACGAGAATCGCGGGCAAAACTTCAAAGGTCTCGGACCAGCCGACCATGGATCGCACCAGCCAGAACGGGACGATGACCGCGGTGATCGGGAGGATCCGGCCGATCATGGCGCTGAGATCGCTCTCGGACAGGGCGGTGACGACGGCGAGGGTGTGAACGGGAACACCGATGCCGCCCCAGGCGACCGGCGCGGTGTTGGCGATGAGGTTCAGTGCGGCGGCGTGAAAGGGTTTGAAACCGAGACCGATCATGAAGGCGCCGGCGATGGCTACCGGAGCACCGAAACCGGCGGCGCCTTCGATGAAGGCACCGAAGCAAAAGGCGACAAGGAGAAGTTGCAGGCGGCGGTCGGGAGTTATGTCGGCGACGGACTGCTTCATGATTTCGAATTGACCGGTGGCGACGGAAATGTCGTAGAGGAAGACCGCGGCGACTACAATCCAGACGATTTTCAGAAGGCCGAAGCCCATGCCATAGAACAGGCTGGTGAGAGCCAACGGCGCGGGCATGCCGAAGACGAATATGGCGCAGAGGATGGCGGTGGTGGATCCGGCGATGGCGCAGAGGTGAGGACGAATTTTGAGTCCGGCGAGTAGACCAAGGAGGACGATGATCGGCAGCGCGGCGACCAGGGTAGAAAGCCACCAGTGCCCGAGGGGATTGTAGGTTTGCGTCCAGGTCATAACTTTTGGCGGTCATAGAGTAACCCATGTTTGTGAATTACAAAGAAAGCCCGAGCACGCCGGTACAGGCCGTTCGAAGCGGCATCGATGCAAAAGATGATCCAGGCGCTGGAACGGATGTTTAAAGCGATTGAGACGGGGGATGTGGGCGATGCAGACTACTACATCGGCGGAGTGGCTCGGTTCCGCATTTTCCGATCTGCATTTTGAGAACGTCGACGTGATTGCCTGTGGGAACCACGTGGTCGTGGTCACTTACATGAGCGGCAGACACACGGCGCCGTTCACTGGGTTTGCCTGCGACGAACCGATCGTTCCGGCAGAGACAGGCGCACCTGTTTCGCATGCATGAAAATAACCGCGTCCGGGAGCATCTCGCGCAACGCGACGTTGTGGGACTGCGGCGGCAACGCACATCGTAAGCGGAATGGGCTTCGACCAGGCAACCGGAGCCGTGCGCTCGAGAACTCTTTCCACGAGTTTGTTGATTCCCCTTTTATCTCGAAGAGGTAACGTGGAGATGCTGCTTGCTATTGTCCGGGGGGACGGCATACTTTGCAGGGGGTTGGCGCTTCCGTTTAAGTTGCCGGGACGATGAATTCTCCTTTGATTCGTGGCGTCGAGATTGTGGCGCCTCTGCGGGCAGGACTGGAACGTGTGCTTACGCCCGAGGCGCTGCAATTTATTACAGAATTGCAGCGAAGGTTCACTGCCCGGCGCTTGGAATTGCTGGAGGCGCGGGCGGAACGGCAGCAGAGGCTGGATTCGGGGGAGAAGCCGGACTTTCTGGAGGAGACGCGTGGTATACGCGAATCGGAGTGGACCGTGGCAACGATTCCTGCCGATTTACAGGACCGGCGCGTGGAGATTACCGGGCCGGTTGAACGGAAGATGATCATTAATGCGCTGAACTCTGGCGCCAAAGTGTTTATGGCGGATTTCGAGGATTCGAATACGCCGACCTGGGCTAACCAGATTGACGGGCAGATCAATTTGATGGACGCGGTTCGCAAAACGATTGCCTATTCGGACCGGGGGACGGGAAAAGAGTACCAGCTGAACGACCGGACGGCAGTGCTGTTTGTGCGGCCGCGTGGGTGGCATCTGGAAGAACGGCATGTGCTTGTCGACGGGCAGGCGATGTCCGGTTCGCTATTCGATTTTGGTTTGTACTTTTTTCACAATGCAAAGGAGTTGCTGGCCGCCGGATCGGGGCCCTACTTTTATTTGCCGAAGCTCGAGAGTCATCGGGAAGCGAGGTTGTGGAACGATGTTTTTCTGTTCGCGCAGAATGCGCTGGGGATCAACAACGGCAGCATTCGGGCTACGGTTTTGATCGAGACGATTTTGGCAGCTTTTGAGATGCACGAGATTCTGTACGAGTTGAAGGAGCATTCGGCTGGGCTGAACTGCGGCCGGTGGGATTATATTTTTAGTTTCATCAAGAAATTTGCGGACGACCCGCATGCCGTACTGCCCGACCGGGCGCAGGTCACAATGACCACACATTTCCTGCGGTCCTATAGCAAGCTGCTGATCCGGACCTGTCACCGGAGAAATATCCATGCCATGGGAGGGATGGCTGCGTTCATTCCGATCAAGAGCGATCCGGTGGCGAATGAAAAAGCGATTGCGCAGGTTCGCGCGGATAAAGAGCGCGAGGCGGGTGACGGGCACGACGGAACGTGGGTGGCACATCCGGGGCTGGTTCCCGTGGCAACGGAGATATTTGATCGGCTGATGCCGGGGCCGAATCAGATCGACAAGAAGCTCACTGAGTTTCACGCGACAGCGGATGATTTGCTGAAAGTACCTAGCGGAGACATTACTGAGGCGGGGTTGCGGCAAAATATTGCGGTGGGGCTGGGCTACCTGGAGGCATGGATGCGCGGAACGGGTTGCGTTCCACTTTTTAATTTGATGGAAGATGCGGCAACTGCGGAGATCAGCCGGGCACAGTTATGGCAGTGGATTCACCAGCAGGCGCACCTCAAGGATGGCCGAAAGATTGATGTTGCGTTGTGCGACGGTATCGTTGCCGAAGAGTTGGCGAAGGCGAAACAAACCGGCGACGCCGCGCGATTTGCGGCATATGAAAAGTCAGCTCAACTGATGCAGGAATTGCTCCGAACGCCGCGGTTCGTGGAATTCCTGACCGTGCCAGCGTATCAGCGGATTGTCGATGAAGGGAATTAGGTGCGAGATGGAAAAGGGTGGAACCATGACAAGCAGGGGAAACGTGCTTTCCATGCGGTTCATGACGCTGGGCTTGCTGTTCGGCTTGCTAGCGTGTTCGAAAAAATCTGACCATGCGCCTCCCACTGCCAACGCCACGGCCCCGTTGACTCCGGCTACTGCGCCGGCGGCAACCGTGCCTGCTATGGAGCCGGCGAAACCGGCGGAAGCAGTCAAGGCGGATATGCGCAACGTGATGTTCCACTTGACTCCGGTTGCGGCAGCCCATCTGGTGGTTTTGTCCGGTGAGCTGTGGCCTACGGGAAAGAATCCAATGGTGGTTTTTGACGACAAGAACTCGTTTGAAGTGCGGGTCAGCAACGGTACGGTTTCGATCTCGCCCGACGCGCTGGCGGACATTATGAACAACTATGTTTTCGCCAAGGCGGATGCTCCGTTGAAAGACTTGACGGTCGCCATCGAGAATGGCCGCTTGATCATCAAAGGCAAGCTCCACAGCAAAGGGGATATTTCCTTTGCGACCGCGGGTACGCTGAACGTAACCCCGGACGGGCGGATCCGCGTGCACACGGAGAAGATCACAGCCATGAAGGTTCCCGTGAAAGGGATGATGGGGTTGTTCGGTATCGAATTGGCCAAGGTAGTGAACACGAGCAAGATCCCGGGGATCGATACCGACAAGAATGATCTGTTGATGGACCTGGGCACATTGTTGCCTCCGCCTCGCATTCGCGGGAAGTTGACGGGGGTGCGGTTGGACAGGAATGCGATTGTGACCACGTTTGGCGACGGAGGAAAATCGCTCGGGCCACCGAAGGAACAAGGCAGTTATATGGCGTTTCAGGACAGTTCCGTGCGGTTTGGGTCGATGGTGATGAACCCTGCGGATTTGACGGTATTGGACCTCGATGAAGGAGCCACCCTCGAGTGGAATCAGGATCATTATAAAGAGCAGTTGGTTGCGGGTTATTCGAAGATTACGCCAAGTTTTGGGCTGCGGGCGTACGTGAAGAATTATTCGAAGTTGGGACGGACGTCAAGGCAGCGGGAGACTGAGCGCGGCGCCAGTAAGGTGGGTCGGCAGCCTGGCAAGAGTGAGTGAGTAGAACAGGGAAAGAGTGCTTCGCGCCGTTTGTGGGTACGTGATCGGAAGGCGAGAAAAGTGGGAGAAACGGAAGAACCAGGTCCCTCGCTTCGTGTGCCTGTCCGAAGCAAGTTCGCAACAGGCATTCCATTTCGTTGTGGCGGAGGAGAAAGGCACGGGTCCGAAGACCCGTCGCTACATTCCGGGGCGGGAGCACAGGCTCCCGCCCGAGGTCCCACTACTTCTATTGCAGAGAGGCCATTTCGATTACGAAGCGGTATTTTACGTCGTTTTTTGACAGGCGGTCGTAGGCCTGGTTGATTTGTTGGATAGGAATTCTCTCGATTTCGGCGCTGATGTTGTGTTCGGCACAGAAGTCGAGCATTTCCTGCGTTTCGCGAATGCCACCAATCGCCGAGCCGGTAAGTCTGTGGCGACCAAACAGCAAATGGAACGCCGCGACTTGTAGCGGTTTTCCCGGGGCGCCGACCAGCGTTACAGTGCCGTTGCGCTTGAGGAGCCCGAGATAGGCGTTGATGTCGTGGTCGGCGGAAACGCAGTCGAGGATGAAATCGAAGCTCCCGGCGTGCTTTTGCATTTCGTCGGCGTTTTTGGAGAGGACAACTTCGTCGGCGCCGAGTCGCTTGGCGTCGGCGCTCTTGTCTGGAGAAGTGGTGAACAGAACCACATGGGCGCCGAAAGCATGGGCGAACTTTACGCCCATGTGGCCTAGGCCGCCAAGGCCAACGATGCCGACCTTCTGTCCCTTGCTGACTTTCGCGTAACGCAAGGGAGAATAGGTGGTGATGCCGGCGCAGAGAAGAGGAGCGCTGGCGGCAAGATCGACCTTGGGAGAAATACGCAAAGCAAAGGCTTCGTCGACGACGATGCTGTCGGAATATCCGCCGTAGGTGATGCCGCCGAGAACTTGGTCTGGAAAGTTGTAGGTCAGCGTCACGCCATTTTCGCAGAAGACTTCGTCTCCATCGAGGCAGGCGGCGCATTTGTGGCAAGAATCGAGCATGCAGCCGACCGCGGCGAAATCGCCTTCTTTGAACTTCTTGACGGCGCTGCCGGCCCGGACGACTCGGCCGACGATTTCGTGGCCGGGAACGCATGGGTAGATGGTGGGCATGGCGTTCTCCCACTCGTTGCGAACCTGATGGAGGTCGGAGTGGCAAACGCCGCAAAAAAGAATCTGAATCTGGACGTCTTGCGGACGCGGATCGCGCCGTTCGATGGTGAAGGGTGCGAGGGGGATGGTTGCGCCTTGTGCGGCGAAGGCTTTGGCTGCAAAGGTTTGCGGCTTTGCGGTGGATGTTGCGGGTACAGATCGTGCGGCTTCACTCATGAGTATTTTTCCTTGCGATCAGATTTGGTCTTCGCGGCGGCGTGGGTACGCCAACGGGAACGTGGGTTTGATGGCCGAGGCGGGGGTCACGATACATTTTGTTTGTGGGAGTGCCAAGGAGGCAGAAGAATGCGGGATGCGAAGGATGCGAGTGCGCAAGAAACCGCAGGGGTCTAAAGACCCGCCACTCTCTGAACGCTAGAAGTCGAAGTCGCCGTCGATGCGCCAGAGGCGGCCGACCGAGTTGTAGAAGACCCCATAGTTGGGCGAGGCGAAATATTGTTGCACGTCGCGGGGATTGTAGTGGTTGGTGACGTCGATCACTTTGAGACCGCCCAGGAATTGGATGCGATGGCCGCGGAAAGTGAAATCGAAGGGATATTGCAGTTTGAGATCGAGACTGGCGAAGGTCGGGAAGCGGCCAGCTCCGTCTGGAGCACCGATGTACTTCCAGTTTTCGTCCAGTTTGGAGTAGGGGAAGCCGGTGTGGACATCGAGGATGGGGACGAATTGGAGTTTGCCGGGGAGGCCGATGATGCCCCAGAAGAGGACGCGATTGGGAGCGTCGCTAGGAAGAAGGCCGGATTGATTGGGACGGATGAGCGGATAGGGATTGTTGCCGAAGAATTGGTTGTAGTCGTTGAGGTCGCCGAAGGCCCGGGAGCGGACGTAACTGGCAACGAGGCTGGTTTGTTCGGTGGGATTCCAACGGAGCATGGTGAGGAATTCGTCGTAGGTTTGCGTGCCGGAGTTGAGGAGTTGGAGCTCGGCGTTGGTAGCGGTTTGCGCAAGGAAAAGCAGGTCACTCGCTTCGAGGACGCCACTCGCGATGAACGGCGTTGGTGCGTTTGCACTTGAATGTTCGTGCGCGAAGGAGAGCGCGGGGAGCACCGGCAAGCTGCCTGTGACACTTGGGACGGGGTTGAGGAAGAATTGGCGGTAACTATGGCGGTGTTCGTAGCCCAGGCGGAGGAGCAGGTTCGGCCGGAGTTGCCGGTCCAGTTGGAGGGTGGCGCCGAGGCTATAGGGGACGCGCAGGGCACCGTCGTTCGTTGCGATTACGTGGTTGTAGGTGGTTGGGCCTTGGGTGACGGAGGCGCCGTCCGGGGCGAACTGGGTGATGGTTTGCGCGGGAATGGTCGGGAAGATGGCTACGTTCAGGGGAATTTTGTCGTAGAAGAGGCCGACACCACCACGGATGGCGGTGCGGTTTTCTTTTGTGGGAGCCCAGACGAAACCGAGGCGAGGAGCGGCGTCGAGCGCGTCGGAGGAGAGGCTATCGTGATTGAGACGGACCCCGAGGTCGAGAATGAAACGTGGGTACAGTTGCCAGTTGTCTTGAACATAAAACGCCACATTGTTTTTCGAGGCGGACGACGAGAGGAACGGGTTCGCGTAGGTGATTTCGCTCGAGAGCGTGCCGTTTTCGCGGAGGACTTGCACGGGGAGATTGGAGATGTTGCCGTCGTAGGTGGAACGAGAGAAGGCGTAGCCAAAGGTAAGGAGATGGCGGCCGGAGAATTGGCGAGGGCGGAGATGGAGGGCTTGCGTCCATTGGTAGAGCCAGGTGTTGCGATGTTGGGTTTCAAAGAAGCTGCCCGCGTTTTGTTCGGGAAAAAGCGTCATTACACCGGGTGCCGGGTCAGCAGGAAAAAGATGGGAGTGGAGTTGTTTGACCGAGAAGAGCGATTGGACGAAGCCGCCGCTCGAGAGAATCCAGCGATCGGAAACCGAAGTGAAAAAGCCGCGCTGGTGGTAGTCGTTGGTGACGGGCTGCGGATTGAAGGTGTCGATGTTGGCGTAATTCGTGTTTTCGGGATCGCAAGTGAGGATGCCGGTGATGCGGTGAGACGCATTGATGTCCCAATCGATTTGCGTCTGCGTATTGATGCGTTCGTCGACGCGGACGTTGTTGGGATTGGGGAGCGAGGGCGTGCGGACGGTGTCATAGCCCAAGGAGAGGGATTGGAAGATATAGAGCTTGCGTTTGATGAGCGGCCCGGAGAAGGCTAGATGTGGTGTGAGGCTTTCGATTCCGTGGGTGCTGTAATCGATCCAGCGGAAACGCGGGATGGGATCTTCAAAGAGCCATTTCCATTCCTCGCCGCCGCCGCGCGTGGTGACTTCGATGACGCCACTCGAGAAATCGCCGAACTCAGAGGAGAAAGGATTGGAGAGAACTCGCATGGAATCGACCGCGGCGCTCGGGAGGCGAAGAGCAGGCTGGCCGGTAAAGGGATCGCCGATCGAGGCATTGTTGATGAGCGCGTTGGCCTGATTGGCGTTGCCGCCTTTGATGCGGATGAGGCCGTCGGGGCCGCGGAGAACTCCGGGAAGAAGAGGAAGGGCTTCCTGGAAGTCGTCGTTGAGGCGGACCAAAGATTTCAGCATGGTGGTGGTGAGCACGGGGCTGCTGGCGGAAGTCGAGGTGGTGTCGACACCGCTGGGGTTGCCGGTGACGGTGACCGATTCCGATTGGGACTGCGGGAGAAGTTCGGAATCGATCACGGAAGGAGCGGCCGCGGAGAGAGTAATTTTTCTTCTGGCGGTGGCGAAGCCGGCGAGCGTGACGGTGAGCTCGTAATCGCCGGGGAGGATGCCGGCGAAGGAGTATTGGCCTAGTTCGTTCGAGACCGTGGTCCGTTCCCTGCCGGTCGAGAGATTCTTCAGCGAGACGCGGGCGCCAGGCCAGAGGGTTTGCCTGTGGCTCGCGTCGAGGGAAAAGATCGTGCCGGAGAGGCGGGTGGTATCGGCGAGGAGGGGTGTCGCGAGAAGAAGAAAGAGAAATGCGCGGAGTCGTCGAGGGCCGGGAGGTTGCATTGGGATCGTCGTCCAGGAATAGGATGCGCCGAGAGGGGGAGTGGCGGCCCGCCTCGGAAGGCGGGCCCTGGAAGGCAAGAAATGCCGCGAAACGAAGAAAAAAGCACGGGTCTGAAGACCCGCCCGTACCCAGAGGTTAAAGCGTTTGCTAGTCGGAATTGGCTGTATTTACTGTGAGTTGCTTGCTCACGCCTTCGATTGTAACGGTGGATACGTGGCGGGTGCCATCGGGGAAGCTTTGCGAAGGTTACGGTTAGGTTCATGGCGTCTTTGGGATCGTCCATCGAGAACGCGGCGGAAAATGGCCTGAAGCTGTTTTTGGTTTTGTCGAAGCGCAGAGTTACGGTCTCGCCGGGTTTGTGGTAATTGTGGATGACGATTTTGACTTCACCCGGGACACCGCCGCCGGGGATGATGGCG
This sequence comes from Candidatus Acidiferrales bacterium, assembly GCA_963783955.1. GTDB lineage: Bacteria > Acidobacteriota > Terriglobia > Acidiferrales > UBA7541 > Acidiferrum. The sequence continues at coordinate 680,616 of CAWAPN010000001.1, forward strand.
ATATTTCCCTTTGCGTAGCGCCCTCGATGGCGTCTTTGTCCGGCGGGATGTGGTGACCGGTGAGTTCTTTCATGCGGTCCGGCCACTCTTTATATTCCACTTATTTCTTGGCGACGATGCGCTGCTTGAACCTGCCTCCGCTGGGCGGCAGGCTCGGGGTCCAGAAGAGTTTTCACGGGTTTGCCGTCGGTGCCCTGGCGGACTTCAAAGTGTTCGGTTTTCTTTTCTTCGCCTTTCAAAATAATTTTCACGGTCTCTTGCCGCCAGTACTGCGCGAGGGCTTCTTTGTCTCTCGCCGAGGATTCCTTGAGTTCGGTGACTTAAGCCTGGCGATCGCGCTGGGCGCGGAGATCGCTGGCGCCCAAGGAGAGAACGAACGCGAAGGAAAACAGAACGGTACGAGTGGAACAACCGGGGGACATGGGATTCCGTTCCAGATTTGCGGCGGCGATTTACCAGGGCAGAATTATACGTTCTGGCGTGGTTGGCAAGGAGAATGTCGGCAAGAAGAGCAAAAGGAAGACCAACGGACAACGCAGCGGCGCAGAGATCGCAGGAGAAAAAGGAAGTCGAGTTTTACTCGATGGCAGATTGCGAATCGGAGTAAACGCGGAAGGCCAGCCAGGCGACGACGGTGAGCATGCCGAGCCAACCGAGTTGCCGCGCAATGTGACCGATTTTCTGATCATAGGCGAGGACACCCCATTGCTCGAACAGCAGGGCCCAGTCGCTTTCGTCGGAATTGACTATGGGACGAATGAGCGTGCGAGCGTCGGCCATGTACACGCCGATATAGAGAAAATTTTCGAAGAACCAGAAAAGAGAGAAGGCCAGGCCGTAGGTTTGCCGGTGGTAGAAGAAAAAAGCGGCGCAGAGGAGGGGAACGAGAAGCTCGCCGAGAGTGCCACCGAGCAGCATCAGGGTGTGCCCGAAATAGCTGAACAAAGGATGGCCAGCTTCGTGAACCACCAGATTGACGTAGTCGAGGATCAGGAAGCCGGATTCGTCGCGCCAGGCATAGAGGAGGAAGAGGAGATAGAGAGTGAGGACTATGCCGCCGCCCAGGCGAGAGACGCGGGAGTAGTGAGCAGGGCGTTCGAACGCTAACTCCATGGGATGAGCGTAGCAGGGTGTGGAATCGACAGGGTCGAGAAGAAAAAGGTTGTTGCGCCAGGTGAGACACAAAACCGGAAAACGAGCTACCGAGAGGTATCGGAGTGCGCAGCATTTTCCGTAGAGCCGGTGATGATGCGGGCGCCACGGCTGAAAGTCAGGTATTCGAAGCCCCATTGGATGAAGACCTGGACACGGCTCTGAAACTGGACCATGTACATGAGGTGGATGAAGAGCCAGGTCATCCAGGCGAGGAAGCCCGAAATGTGGATGCCGAAGATGTTGGCGACCGCGGCGGCGCGGCCGATGACGGCCATATCTCCTTTGTTGAAGTAGTCGAAAGGCTTTGGCTTGGCTTCGCCTTTCATGCGGGCAAGAATCACTTTTGCGGCGTAGCAGCCTTCCTGGATGGCGGGTTGAGCGACACCGGGAACCTGTGAGCCGTCCGGATTGAGGACGTAGGCGAGATCGCCGGCCACAAAGATGTCCGGAAAATGGGGGATGGTTAGATCGGGAAGAACCTTGATCTTGCCAGTTTTATCGGTGCCGGCGGAAGTGCGTTCAGCCAATGTTTGGCCGAACGACGTGGCGTTGACGCCACCAGTCCAGAGAATGGTTTTCGAATCGAGCCTGCCGGTTTTGTCGCTTTGTTTGTAATTGAGGCCATGGGCATCGATGTCGGTAACGAACGTGTTCTTGCGAATGTCGACGCCGAGACGGGTGACCAACTGTTCGGCCTTGGCGGAGAGGTCTTCGGGAAAGGCGCTGAGGACACGTGGGCCGCCTTCGAGAAGAATGATGTGCGCTTCTTCGGGGCGAATGTTACGAAAATCATGGCGGAGCGTATCCCGGGCAATCTCGGCCAGAGCGCCCGCAAGCTCAAGGCCGGTGGCGCCCGCGCCGACAATGACGAAGGTGAGCCAGGCGCTGGCGTCCGGTTCGCTGCCGGCGCGCTCCGCGCGTTCGAAGGCATAGAGAAGTTTGCGGCGGATGGCGGTGGCGTCTTCGACGGTTTTCAGGCTGGGGGCGTCTTCGCGCCAATGATCGTTGCCATAGTAGGAGGTCTTGGAACCGGTGCCGACGATGAGGGAGTCGTAGGGGAATACGGCGCCGTCGCGGAGCATGACTTTTTTGGCGATGGGATCGATGTCGGCGGCTTCGCCGAGAAGGACTTCGGTGTTTTTCTGGTGACGAAGGACGGCACGCAGAGGCGCGGCGATTTCGCCGGGCGAAAGAGAGCCGGTAGCCACCTGGTAGAGCAACGGCTGGAAAAGATGAAAGTTGCGCCGGTCGATGAGCGTGATCTGGGCGTCAGCGCGCTTGAGGGTTTGCGCCGCGACCAGGCCACCGAAACCGCCGCCGATGATCAGAATACGATGCTTTTCGGGCATGTTACCCATTCCGCCCCCTGCACGGAGGCCGATATTGTACCCGGAGGGCTGCCTGGCACATTATTTAGATGTTATGGCTGTCGCGGAGATTCGCAGGATTTAGATATTATGCCTGTGTTACAGAGTCACAGGGCCGCGCGCGAGAGGTTCGAGCGGGACGCTATGCGATTGCTGTGCTCGGACTTGATTGAGGCGGGGACGCGAGTGCGGCTGACGGGCCTGCTGAAGAATTACGAATTTGTGGACGAGTTGAATCACGCAGTGTACGAGGCCATTCGGGGTGTCGGCGCGGTGAGCGCGCGACGGCTGCGGGAGTTGCTGCCAGGGAGGGTGACGAACCTCGGATTTCCTGATTTTGAGCTGAAGGATTATTTGGGAAGGAATGGGGAAACGGACGACATCGACAGGTTGTTTGAACACTTGCTGGAGCTGACGGACGATTATCCGGAAGAGAACCGGAAGGCGATCGGACAGTCGGCGTGAATTGGGGTCTGTATCGCTGGTCGTGTTTCGTCGAAGCGTTGGCGTTTGCGGTATTCGTCGGGGCATTCATCTGGAAATTTCAACTGTCGGCGCCATGGACCTGGCGCGTGATGCTGGTGTGGCTGACGGTTAGCTTTTTGGCGCGGCGAGATACGCCGAAGACCATGGGCTGGCGGGCGGATAATTTGTGGCGGGCGACAAAGCGGTCGGCCTGGTTTTTCGGTGTTAGTTCCCTGCTGATCTGTTTTTCGGGGTTGTTTTTGGGGATGCTGCACCGATTGCCTTCGCATTTGATGGAGCCGCGAAGATTTGGTGGGTACCTGGCGTTTTGCTTGCTGCAACAGGTGGGGCTGAATTCGTTTTTGACGAACCGATTGATGGCCGCGTTTGAGGAGCCGGTGCCGGCGGCGCTGGTGGCCGGGGCTTTGTTCGCTGCGCTGCACTGGCCAAATCCGGTGTTGGTCCCGTTGACGTTCGTGGGGGGAGTGGGGATGTCTTGGTTGTTTGCCACCGAGCGGAATATTTTGTCGTTGGCGCTGGGCCAGGCGCTTTTGGGGGCGCTGGTGTGGTGGGCGTTTCCGCTGGCGTGGCATCACTCCATGCGGGTGGGACCGGGGTTTTTGGAGTATCGCTTGAGGTAGGAAAAAAGTGGCGTGTGACCATCGGAAAACACAAAAGACGACACGGAGACCGAGAGGGCACAGAGGAAGCGCAGAGAAGAATGGCGGCAAAATCAGATGGTGGTGCGGGCATGCAGCACAGCAGTGCTGCGCCCGTACGAAGAGGGCTTCGCGGAATGCAAATACGGTTTATTGCCGTGGATATAGATGGAACGTTGCTCAATAGCAAGCTGGAGGTGTCGGCCGCGAATCGGGCAGCGATAGCCGAGGCTACGCGCCGCGGCGTGCAGGTCGCGCTGGTCACTGGACGGCGATATGACTTTGCCATGCCGGTAGCGCGACAAATTGACGCGCCCTTGACCATGATCGTGAATAATGGGGCTCTGGTGCGCACGAAAGAGGGAGCGACATTACTTCGACATTTGCTGCCGCGGGAAGTGGCTCACCGTGTCGTGATCGCTACTGAGGAGTGGCGCTACGCGACGGCGGTTGTATTTGACCGGCGACAGGCGAATCAGATTATTTTGGAGACGATCGATTGGGACGATCCGACGCGAGGCGGATATTACCGGCGCAACCGGAAATATCTGGCGGAGGTTAAGCCGCTGGAGCGTTGCCTCGATGATGATCCGATCCAGGTGATGTACACCGGCGGCGTGACGGCGATGCGCGAAGCCGAATCGGCCTTGCGCCGCGTCCAATTCGCAGATGATTTTAGCGTGGCTTCGACGGTCTACGAGGACAAGGATTTTTCGATGATCGACGTTATCCGAGCGGGAGTGACCAAGGGCGCGACACTTGCGGAATGGACGGCTGCCCGCGGCATCGCGCCAGAGGAAATCCTCGCCATCGGCGATAATCACAACGATTTGGAGATGTTATCCTTTGCTGGAATCCCGGTGGTGATGGGAAATTGCGTTTCCGAGCTGAAGCAGCGCGGGTGGCACGTCACAGCGTCGAATGACGAGGACGGCGTGGCAGCCGCTATCGAGCAGTTCGCGTTGACGGAACGCACAGGATGAGCGTCGCAAAAAAGAACGTTTTTTTCGCTGTGGCGGTTCTGGCGATGCTGCTGGCAGGGGCAGCCAAGGCTCGCGCGGACTATGTCGTGCTGCGCAGCGGCGCGCGGCTGGAAGTGACCGGGTACGAAATACTGCCGGATCACTACATTTTGCACCTAAAGGGCGGGGTCGCCGAGGTTCCACTCAGTGAGATCGTGGGAATTGAGCCGGAAGAGGTTTTTGATCCGATCGAAGAGCCTTTGAACCCCAAGACGCCGTTCGAAAAGTTCATTCTGGCCGCGGCAAGGCGATACGACATGGATGCGGATTTGATTCACTGCGTGGTTGCGGTGGAATCGAATTTCAACCCGAAAGCGGTCTCGCCGAAGAGAGCGAGCGGTTTGATGCAGCTTTTGCCGCAGACCGCGGCCCACTACGGAGTGAAGAATATTTTTGACCCCGAGGAAAACATCAACGCCGGCACGCGCTACTTGAAGGAACTCCTCGGGAAGTATCACGATTTGACGCTGGCGCTGGCTGCCTATAACGCCGGGCCGGAACGGGTGGACCGCTACGGGCGACGCGTTCCGCCTTATCTCGAAACGATGAAATACGTGCAGAGAATTGCGAAGAGTTACGCGAAGATCAAGGCGGAAACAACGGCGGTGAAGGCGGCGGGTTGAGCCGAAAGGCGAAAGAACGGTTCTAAAAACCTCCACGACAAGAACCGGCAAAGAGAGGAAAAAGACGCATTCGGGGCCCAGGGCAAGAGGCTCAACATTCCATTGGTTGGTTTAACCTGGCGGCGGGGCCTGGAGTGGGGGACTTTGATTGGGATCGGGGGTTGGGCTGTTCGGGTTAGGTGCGGGGGAAGGGCTAGGATTTTGCGTTGGGGTCTGGCCCGGATTCATGCCATTTGAAAACGGCGAGTTGGACATACCCGTTCCACCAGCCGGATTCATTCCGTTTGAGTTTTGAATCGCCGTGCCAATGCCCGTCGAAGCCCGACCGACCGTGGTGTCTTTCGACGGGTCCCAAATAAACTCAAATTTCCGGTAGACCTTGGCCTTCTCGTAGATCATGAACGATTTCTTGTTGACCTTGCTGCCGACACCGATAATATTTCCCCCGATGGTGTTGCTGGCATCCATGGAGCCAACCAGCGAGTGCGGCTGAGTGGGATCTTCGATTGTTCCGTCGTCCGCATTTCCGGTCGAGTTCGTCGGGACGGTGCCATTGGCCAATGCTGTTCCGACCGCTCCGGTTTGGCCAATGCCCGCTGCCTGGTTCGCACCAAAACCGGAAGAGTTTACGGAACCGGAGTTCATGGAATTGGATGCAAAGCTTGTCAGGCTCGTTCCACTGCCGCCGGAAAGCATGGACGAACCAGCACCGGCGACACCCTGCGCGCCAGCCATGGGGGAACCTACGCCGTTTATGCTGATGGTGCGATCGCTCAAGCTGCCAATGAGCTGGCCATTTGGGCCAACGTAAATCAACCGCCACGATCCGTCGACATCGTTCATCGGATCCTTGTAAGCCTGGCGCATGAAACGAATGCCGGTTTTGGGCTTGGTCAGGTCGTCGAGGGACGTGGGAAAACGATTCATCTTCAGGTAGTACATGCGGATGCCGCGGGTATATTGCTTGCCGCGCCACACCATCTCGGCTTCTTTTTCCCGCTGTACACTGCTGAGCACCGTTGGCGCAGCTTCGGTCATGATCAGGATCAACATGGCCAGCATAAACATGATCATGATCAGGGCGTAGCCTGACTCGGCGCGACGCGTCCCGCGATTGTGCCGGCCGTGTTTCATCCTTGTGGCGGAACCTCCAGGTTGGTCGAATTCTTTTTGCCGGTCACCGTATCTTCATATTCGATGCGGTCATTGCCGATGTGCGTGATGCGGATGTGGTTTTGCACCGTGTCGCCCTCCTCGACGATGTGGATTTCTTCTCCATCAAGAAGAAACGCGCGTCGCGGACCATTGGTCGGCAGAGACCCGTAGCCGAAAAATTTCATGGAAAGCACAGGCGGGGGAGGCGGCACCGGCACGGGCACGGTGGGCAAGAGGGGAGCAGGTTTGGCTGCCGCTTTCGCCTGAGCCACCTCGGCGGGCGTAGCTTCCGCAGGGCCGGCGATGAAAATATTGCGGCCGGAGGGTTTATATGCCGTCGATTGGGACTGTTGCATATCCTTGAAGATCACCGTGTAGTCTTGCGCGTCGATCGGTGTGTAAGCGCTCGGCTTCGAAGGCCCGCCGCCTACGGAACTGCTTTGTCCAAAATAAAAAAACCAGACCAGCGCCGCGAGCACCAGCAGCACCGCCAGTGAAACTTGTTCTTTTTGTTGTTTCGTCAGTGCCATTACGCCTTCCGAAAATAAGTCCGCAAGTGCAGCGAGACGCGCAAGCCGGCGCCCGGACCGTGGCCGGACTCCGAGGTATCCACGGCCAGGGAGTCGACAATGTAAACATTCTTGGAGCGCTGCAGGCGATTCAGGAAATTCACAATGCCGTTATAGTCCCCGCTGACGGAGGCATCCAGAAACAATTCGGTGAGGTTGCGGCCAGCGACTTCCTTTTCGTGATAGGTCGTCTCATCGACAAGCAGATGGGTTTCGCGGGCGTAGTCATCCAGTTCCTGGAGGATGACGGAATACCCTTTCGATGCGGGCAGCAGGGTTCCCTCAAACTGATCGAAATTCTTGAGAATCTGCGGGATGGTCGCACGAATTTTTGTGGCGCGCTCGACATCGGCTTTGACCAGCGCCAGTTGGCGCGTTTGAGAAGCGAGCATTTGTTGCCGATCGTTGGTCGGAGACGAAAGCCGGGAATTGAAATACAGGAGAGCCACGTCCGCGAGCAGCAGGAGAGCCAGGGCCGCGACAATCAATCGTTTTTTCTTCTGAAAGTCGTTCATTGTCAGATACCCGTATAAATCGCGGAGAATTCCGCCAAAAACACATCCGTGGTGTTGCTGCTTCCCTGTTTGGGCAAGCCCTCCGCCGTGAGCTCGATGTGCGTGAACGACCTGGAATCCTCAAAGGCCTTTAGCACCTTTACCTTGGATTCCTGCGAGGAGCCGGCGACCACAAATTTGACCAAGGCCGAGCCATTCTCCAACTTCGGTTCAATTTTCAAGACGTGCACGCCGGATGGGAGAGTGTGCTCGAGATCCATGAACATCTTCGTCCAGTTGAAACTGCGGGCTTCGATGACCGTGCCGATGAACTTGGCGCGATCCTGCAGATTGTGGTTTTCATCCCGCGCATAAAAACGTTCGAGTTCGTTGCGCTGCTCCTGGAGCCGTGCCATTTCCTGCTGAATTTTCCCGAGCTTGGCACGATACTCTTCATCGGACTTGCGCAAGCTGTAGAAATGCCAGCTGAGATATATGAATAGAATTCCCGCGAAAATACCGAGCAATGCGGAGCCCACCAGGAATCGACGGTGGCTGACGAGCGGCTTGGTGGCAAGATTAAGTCCAACGATCATACGATTCGCTTCCGATTCTCCTTCAGTCTCGCTGCATCATCCAGCCAACAAGGCCATCGAGTTCGTCGTCGGCAAGCGGCCGCGCTTCGGCGCGTAGGTTTCCGTCCGATACCGCCGCTCCGAGGAGCGAGCGAACCGGGCATTTGAATTCCTCTTCGAGTGGCTTGACGAATTCGGGCAGCCGACCAGCAAGCCCAGCTACGCGGACGGCCTGGATACCTTCCTGCCACGTATCCTGATAGTAGGCAGCGAGCGGATAGATTTCTTCGAGAAGCAAATGCGGCGTAAGAGCGTCGGAGTGAACCGGCAGTTCTGTGCAGCGATAACCGGCCAGGACGCCATCGCGGACAATCGCGGTCGTCAGAGACGTCCCTGCGACACGGGCCAGCAACGTGGGCTTCTGATCCTCGAGAAGGCTGACGGCAGCAAGGGTTGTGCTCAAAACCACGCCCGGACGGAGACTCGCGGCTTCTAAAGTTCCTTCGTACTCCTTTACGATACGCAACCGCGCGATAGCGGTGACCACATCCACACCTTCTGCCCTGGGCGCCTGCCGCATGTAGGACAGCAGAGTCTCTTCTGCTTCGAAGGGCACGCTCTTTTTCAACTTCCAACGCAGCATGGGAATAGCTTCGTCCTCACTACGCGGAAACTCGTCGAAGTGCTGAACAAAGACTCGGATCACCGGATCGGGCAAAAGCAGAGCGGCGTCTTCTTCTCTGGCTCCCAAGGTTTGGCACACGCCGGCGACAGCTTCCTTCACGGCGGGTGCATTCGCCAGGTTTGCTTCAATTGCAGAGGGAACAATGGCGCCTTTGGGCACCGGCTGAACATCATAGGAAACATGCGTGCCCGCGCGCGCAAAACGCACTCCCGCGACGTGCTCCGGCGAAATCTCAATCGCCAGGAGCGGATGGGGAGTTGCGTCCATCCAACGCATGAAGCGGCGGACAAGATCGACTTTGTAAAGGCTATCCCGAAATGTGGCGGCGCTACTCAACGAAGGTCACCTTGTTGATTTCCCGCAGAGTGGTTACACCCTCCTTGACCTTGGCGAGTGCGCTTTCGCGAAGAGTCGTCATGCCTTCCGTGATCGCTGCGCGCTTGATCTCCGACGTAGGTCGGCGATCTACAATCATTTCACGGATATGATCACTCAGGTCAAGTAATTCGCAGATCGCGCTGCGTCCATGGAAACCCGTGCCCGAACACTCCAAGCAGCCCGCGCCTTCGGCAAACTGATATTTCGAAACACCCGCGGGATCGATGCCGGATTCCGTTAACTCCACGCTGGTGTACTTCTTTGGCCGTTTGCAACTGCCGCAGATCAGTCGGACGAGGCGTTGGGCCAGAATGCAGTTGAGAGCGGAGACGAAATTGTACGGTTCGACGCCCATGTTAATGAAGCGGCCGATAACGTCGGTGACGTTGTTGGCGTGGACGGTGGTAAAGACCAAATGGCCCGTGAGGGCAGACTGGATGGCGATCTGCGCGGTTTCCTGGTCGCGGATTTCGCCGACCATGATCTTGTCCGGGTCGTGACGCAGAATGGAGCGCAAACCGCGGGCGAAGGTCAGGCCCTTTTTCTCGTTCACCGGAATCTGGGTGATTCCACGAAGCTGATATTCGACAGGGTCTTCGATGGTTACGATTTTGTCTTCATCGGACTTGATTTCATTGATGGCGGCGTAGAGCGTGGTGGTCTTTCCTGACCCGGTTGGTCCGGTGACCAGCACCATGCCATAGGGTTCGCGAATATACCGCCGGAAATTCTTGGTCTCCTCAGGAGAGAAGCCCACCACGTCGAGGCTCAGGCTCTGGAATTTTTCTGACAGCGTTTCCTTGTCCAAGACACGAAGGACGGCATCTTCGCCGTGGCTGGCGGGAATGATCGAGACACGGAGGTCGATGAAGCGGCCCTTGTACTTGACGCGAAAACGGCCGTCCTGGGGAACGCGACGCTCGGCGATATCCAGATCACTGAGCACCTTGATGCGAGACAAGACCGTGGAATGCCATTCCTTGGCAATCGGCTGCATGGCGTGCTGTAAGACGCCATCAATGCGGTATTTCACGGCGACCTCGGCGTCGCGCGCCTCGATATGGATGTCACTCGCCCGGCGTTCGAGTGCCGTGAAGATAATCGTTTCCACCAGGCGAACGACAGGGCTGACAGTCGTGTCCCGCGTCAAGCGGTCGCCCGAAATGGTCTCTTCGCCTTCCTCTTCGTCTTCCTTCGAAATCTGCAGCGTGAATGCTTCGGTCGCTTGCTCGAGGACGCGCTGGGATTGTTCGGTTCGCTTGAGAAGATCGCTGATCTGGCGGGGCGTGGCGACCTTATAGGTGAGTTTCTTGCCAAGCAGCAGCGGCAGTTCATCGCTGAGGATGACGATGCTCGGATCCGCGACCGCAATCACCAGAGTGCCATCATGCACGACAATCGGAACAAAGTTGTACCGGAACATCAGGTCCGCCGGAATCGTTCGAAACAGGTCGGCATCGATGCGTTGTTCGAGAAGATCAATAAATCCGCAACGGTACCGGGCCGCCAAACGACGAGCTTGCGCCCGTTCCTGCTCGAGGTCGACCGGGCCGCCGGCGCCGAGCGCGGAATTTGGAAGATTCGAATCAGTCGTGGCCATAAAACAACCCGCTTACCTTCCCGTTCCGGAGACGGAGAACGAAAAAATCGGCAAATACAATGATATTAGAATACCGGCAACGAGCAGTCCCATCACAATCAGCAGTGCAGGCTCAATCAAGGAAACCATGGCACCCAATTTCAGGGTAACTTCCTCTTCGTAAAATTCGGCGACGCTGTTCAACATCGGCGCCAACGCACCGCTGGTTTCGCCGACTTCGATCATGTCCAGCGCCATATCGGGCATGACCCGACTGGCAGAGAGGGCGCCGTGAAGGGACTCGCCTTCGCGCACCATCTGGGTGGCTTGCGTCACACTGCCTCGTAGCAAGCGGCTGCCGATCGAATCCGATGCGGTCGCCAAAGCTGCGACCAATGGCGTACCTCCGGTGAGCAGCGTGCCTAGCGTGCGGCAGAACTGCGCAACCTGGAACTTCAACAGCGTCGGACCTAATACCGGCAGCTTGAACTTGAATCGATCGAATGCAACCCCGCCTTGTTCGCTGCGGGACCAGAGGAAAATTCCAATGCCGATAAGTAGAAGAATACCGATGACTCCTAAAATGTAAGAGCGGTAGTCGACCGTAACCGCGATCAGAACTTTGGTTGGCGTCGGGAGTTCAACCCCGAGGTCACGATAGAGCAAGCCGAACTTCGGAACCACGAAGGTCACCAGGTAAGTAACGATAGCCGAGGCAGTGATGATCAGCAGCGTCGGGTACACCAGCGCCGCGACCAGTTTTTTCTGAACGCCGGTGCTGACGCGCTGATACGCGATGTAGTACTCGAGAACGCCGGAAAGATTGCCGCTCTTTTCTCCCGCAAGAATGGCGGTCGAATACACCTTCGAAAAAACCCCGGCTTCGTCCACTGCCTCGGAAAGCGACCTTCCCTCCCGCACGCGATCTCGAATCTGAGTGAGGACCGGCCGCAACTTTGGCGCGCTGGCGCGAGTCGCCAGCAGGTCCAGAGCGCGAAGGATCGGCAAACCGGCCTTTACCAGCGTATTGAACTGCTGGTTCAGAACCAGAAAATCGTTGCCGCCAATCTTGCGTTCCCGGCGCATCCCGAGGAAGCTGCTAACGAGCGTGTTGCGGCCTTCGACCGAATACACGTACAGGCCCCGGTCGGCCAGTTTCTGGCGTGCTTCATCGCGATTCGCGGCAGCCTCTACGTGCGAGAACACACGGCCATTGGCATCGGCGACGCGGCAAACAAATTCGCCCATAGCTAGTAGTCTACCTCATGGCGACGTTCCCTGATATCAGCGAAGCGCGAACCTGTCCTCCAAAAAGGCAAGTCCAATGGCTCCTATTAATTACTGACGCAGGCCGGGCACATCCGGTAGCAGGCCATTTACGATGACCGTGTCCGGAGGGGGTGTAAATTGAAATAGGCTTTTCTGCAAAGGCGGATTCCAGCGCCAACTCGCGAAGGAGAACTCGATCTGTATTCCACCTTCCTGCGGAATCACAATCCGGCTTAGCTCGGCTTGCGGTGTCAGTTCGAACAGGACCGCCTTTGAGGCAGATGCCACGGGATATTTGACGCCACGCAGCATACAGCTGTAGACCGAGTCGCCGGCACGGGAAGGCTTTTCGTCCTGGGCACGAAGAACTTTGGAACAGAGCCGCGAGAGAGTCATGTGCGAGGTCAGGAACGCAATGGGGGTGCGCCAGTCTTCGCTCTGCTTTGCAGGCATCCGCGTCGCGGTGTGGTCGGCCGGAGAGTAAAACCATACGTACGTACCATCGACCAGAAAGGTGTTTTTTTCAGGAGCTTGATAATCCCAGCGCATTTTGCCCGGTCGAAGAAAATAGGCATCGCCGGCTTCGACACGGGAGACCTCCCCGTTTTCACGATAGCGTTCGAGGAACGTGGCTTCTAGGGTTTGTGCCGCGGTGTAGTGCGATTCGAAAAGCCTTAGGAGCGGGTCGTCCGCTGTTTCAGCCGGAACCATCGTTCCGAAAAAGAGTAGAAGCAGAAACGCAATGGGCACCGAACTAGTGTAACAGGCCTAAATTAAATCGGAGGGCTCGTCGAGTTCGCGACACCCGTTGAATTATAGCGAATGATATTACTCTCATCGGAGTAGAATCCCTTGTTTCCCGTAATGCCTACATAGATGGGGTTTGCGTTAATCGTAAATTGCACCGAGGGCGTAACCGAATTATTTTGCGCGTAGGTGAAGTTATACCCGGCTTTTGAACCTGTCGCCAAAGACGGATCAATGAAGCAAGAGGCCGTGGGAGTCGCGGGGCAGGGGGTGACACCGCCGGTTCCCAAGTCCGAGAGATTGACCGAATAGCCAATGTTGCTATACATGCTCGAATAGGCAACTTCGGCGGTGTCCACGGCGTGAATAGAAGACACGGCCGAAGACTCGTTCGAGGACATCTTGGCCTGCAGAAAGCTCGGAATGGCGATCGCCAGGATGATGAGAATGATGGCGACCACCACCAGCAATTCGATGAGGGAAAACCCTTTTTGCCGATCCGTCATTGGAACAGTCTCCAGCAAGCCAAACACGAACAGTATGTAGGTCTGGTTCCCTGCGGTTCAATGAGCATGCCGCGTGCCAAACTACGCCCAAGTCGGATGCGTAAGTGACCTGTAATCTATCTGATAGCGGGAGAGAAGTAGGCGTCGAGCCCGCCGAGAAGTCCTCCTGTGTCTTAAATTGTCGCTTGCTGTCAATAAGTGTCACGGGTAGTCCAAGCGAGATTCGCCAACTCACCCGCATGCCCACGCAAAGAAGGTAGACAGAAAAAAAGCGGGCCGAGTCCGATTCGACCCGCCATGCCCAATCATCCGGACGGAAATGCCTTGTTAGAGCGGTGTCCCGTTGCTCGAAGTGCAGGCAGTCGTCAGGTTGTAGGTGCCGCTCGCCAGAATGCTGTCGATCAAGCAAGCTGCCGTCGAGACTGCAGCCTGTGCCGGAGTGCGAGGCGTGGTGGCACCGGCGTTACCCAAAGAACCTAGGTTCGGTTAGCGTTAGCTAATCTTGTCGGCAGAAAAAGACAGGGCGGGTCGCATCCGACCCGCCCTGCAAACTGCATCCTGATGGAACTTCGCTATTACAGCGGTGTTCCGTTGCTCGAGGTGCAAGCAGTCGTCAGGTTGTAGTAGATCACACCAGACTGGTCCGAGCAGAAATAGCGCGTACCAGACTGGTTCGGGGCCACCGGGGTCGCCGAGGACGTGTAGGTCACGGCCGGGGTGCCCGTCAAACCACCAACGAAGAAGTTATATCCGCTCTTCGTGCCGCTCGCCAGAACGCTGTCGATCAAGCAAGCTGCCGTCGAAACCGCCGCCTGCGCCGAAGTGCAAGGCGTGGTCGCACCGGCGTTGCCCAAAGAACCGAGGTTCGGTGCATAGCCGAGCGTGGGGAAGTTCGTCGAATAGGTAACCATCGCCGTATTGATCGTACGGAGAGAACCGACCGCCGAAGATTCATTGGCTGCCATCTTCGAACGCATCAAGTTCGGAATTGCAATGGCCGCGATGATCAGAATGATCGCCACGACGATCAGCAATTCGATAAGAGAGAAACCCTTCTGCTTCTTCATGAAATCTCCTTGAGAGAGTTAATTAGTGCCAGAGCACGCCATCAGAGTGTGCAATGGGGGTGCCAACCCGGTGCCGCTCAGGCCAAACCTGCCAGAATCGCTGTAACCGGCTTTATTTCAGCATATTACAGGAAACTATCGCGCCTGAGCCGGCTCCCAGCCCTACAACAAGGTCTGTAGGCCTCGCCATAATGACAGTTATTGTCATCGCCCCCCAGGCAATTAGTGTCAAATGGGCCCCGCCAGGAGAACCCCGCGTCTGGAATCTCCCGCCACTTGACTCTCTCGATCGGACCGAAAGCCCGGCCTACGGGACATGACCGAACGTCTGAACGAAAGCTCAGTCGTGACCATCGGGTTGCCGTCCAGAAGTACAACCATGGCTTCTGCTGGACCATGTCCTAAGGACCGACGAAACCTGTCTGTGTTTTCTTTACGGACCTGACCTGGCGGACAGGACGAGAGCCGAGTTCGCGATCGGTCACGCTCAAGCTACATTTCACTTTGCAGCCATTTCGCCCGACCGTACACTGACTTTTCATACGAGTTAGGTTGCGATACTCCTTTCCACGTCATCTTCCGTGTGCCGCTACCTTGGGGCGCTCGAGAGGCCGGGAAGCGGGAGGAATGCTAAGCTCTCCTCATTCGAAACTGGTCGCGGGACTTCTGCTCGTGGTCGTGACGCTGATTGTCTTCAGTCCGGCAGTTCATCACGGCTTCATAAACTACGACGATGATCGCTACGTTACCGACAATCCGCAAGTGCGCGCGGGCTTGCAGTGGTCCACGATTTCGTGGGCATTCACGACCTTCGAACAAGCGAACTGGCACCCGCTGACATGGTTGTCTCACGCTCTGGACTGCCAGCTCTTTCATCTGGACCCTAGCGGCCATCACCTCACCAGCCTGTTATTGCACTCCTGCAATGTCTTACTCCTGTTCTTCATCCTGCATTGGCTCACGGGATACATGGGGCGCAGTCTGATGGTGGCCGCACTGTTTGCCGTTCATCCCCTCAACGTGGAGTCTGTGGCGTGGGTTGCCGAGCGCAAGAGCGTGCTGAGCATGCTGTTCTTTCTGCTGGCGATCGCAGCCTATGGGTGGTACGCGAGGAAACCAGGAATTTTGCGCTACCTGCCGATCGCGGGCCTTTTTGCTGCCGGGCTGATGGCCAAGCCGATGGTGATTACGCTGCCTTTCGTGCTACTCCTGCTGGACTATTGGCCGCTCGGAAGAATGCGGCTAGCGACGGAGATCGAGCCTCAGGGCGAGCTTCCCGGCAGTGCCAATCGTTTTCGGGCGAGCACGGCGTCCATCGGTCGATTGTGCCTCGAGAAGATGCCGCTACTGCTTTTGTCAGCGGCGAGCGCGGGCATAACGATGATGGTACAGCGAGCCGGAGGAGCAGTTGTCTCAAGCGCCAGGGCTTCCGTTTTTCTGCGGATTGAGAACGCCGTTCTTTCCTACGGACTTTACCTTGAAAAGATGGTTTGGCCGTCACACCTGGCGGTTCTGTATGCGTACCCTCACACGCTGCCGGCGTGGAAAGTGGCGGTCGCTTCCATTTTCCTGGTGGCGGTTACCTGGGCGGTTTTGCAGCATCGAAGGCGCCGTTATCTGGCAATGGGATGGTTTTGGTATTTGGGGACGATGGTTCCGATGATCGGTCTGGTGCAGGTGGGAAACCAGGCGATGGCGGACCGCTACGCCTATCTGCCACTGCTCGGCGTTTTCCTGATGACCGTTTGGGGCCTGGCCGACTGGGCTACGGCGCGACGTATCGACACCAAATATCTGGCGGCGGCTGGATGCGCGGTGCTGCTGGCGCTGTCCTGGGTGACTCACATCCAATTGAGTTACTGGCGGGATGATTTCACGTTGTGGACGCACGCGCTGGCGATCAATCGACACAATTTTGTCGCGGAAAATAACCTCGGGTTTGCCCTGATCCGACAAGGCAAACGGGATGAAGCGATTGCGCACTTTCGAACGGCCGCATCCCTCGAACCCGCCGATCCTACCAGTCAATTCAATCTCGGAATCTACGCGCAAGAGCAGGGCGACTTGCCGCAGGCCACCGCGCGATATGAAACGGTTCTGCAACTGACTTCGGACACGCAGCTTCGCGCCTCGGCCCTTGCAAATCTGGGCACGATTTACTTTCAGCTTCGCGATTATGCGCGGGCGAAACAATGCTTTGAAGCGTCGCTGAAATTGAACCGCTCTTTTCCCACGGTCGTTCAAGACCTGGGTTTGATCGCTCAGAAAAACGGCGATTCGGGTGAAACCATTCGCTACTTTGGCTGGTTAGTGAGCCTCGACCCGAACGACGTCCACTACTTTCTTCTGGCCCAGGCGTTCCATCAGGCCGGACGGGAAGCCGATGCCACGTGGGCTTACCAGCAGGCGGTACGGCTTTCGAAAGACATCCATCAAACGCGGCAAGCGGCGTTGCAGTTGCAGGCGCAATAGTGTCTCATCCGGCCAGCGGATTGGTGGCGTCAGGTTTATCGGCAACGGCCAAGGGGACCGCCTCCTTTCGCTCGTCAGGGCAAGTCGGCGGCCGCCGCTACAAAGGCACGGGCCTCTCAGATCCGCCACTACGGGGTCTGTTTAGTTGGACACTTCGAAGAGGGTCGGTACGCGGCGATGGCCCTGCGCCGTGATATCGTCGGCGTATTCGTGGCGCGAAGGAGTTGCAAGTGATCAACGGCAAGCGCGTTGTGGTCGTGATGCCCGCCTATAACGCGGCGAAAACGCTCGAGAAGACCGTTCGGGATCTACCCGACATCGTGGATACCGCGATTGTCGTTGACGATCACAGCGCGGATCAAACCGTGCAAATTGCCAGAGAGCTCGGATTGCAGGTGTTCGTCCATGACAAGAATTACGGATATGGCAGAAATCAACAGACCTGTTACCGCGAGGCCCTGGCGGCGGGCGCCGATATCGTGGTGATGGTTCATCCGGATTACCAGTACACACCCCGGCTGGTGACCGCAATGGCCAGCATGATTGCGTTTGGCGTTTACGATGTTGTGCTCGGTTCACGAATCCTCGGCGGTAGAGCGTTGCGTGGAGGCATGCCTTTCTATAAGTACATTGCCAACCGCTTTTTGACTGCCTTCCAGAATATTTTCACAGGAGCGAAGTTGTCCGAATACCACACGGGCTTCCGGGCGTTCGCCAAGGAAGTCTTGACGACTTTGCCGCTTCTGGAAAATTCGGACGATTTCGTTTTCGACAATGAAATTCTCGCGCAGTGCCTTTGCTTCGACTACCGGATCGGCGAGCTTTCCTGTCCGGCGAGCTACTTCGGGGAAGCTTCGTCCATCAACTTTCTCGGAAGCGTAAAGTATGGCTTCGGGGTTTTGCATACCACCATGAAATGCTGGCTGCAACGATTGGGAATCGTGCACTACCGGTTGTTCAGCCCCCGGGGCAGAACGCTTCTCATGAACTACTACCTTCCGTCGCAGGTGAAGGAACCGCACCAGAGCGCGAGGAAGTCCTGAGTTCCAACAGTTACGGTGTTGCCCGAATCGCGTTGCTTAGCAATCCCAGCAAATTTTCGGCTTGCTCGTTTGAAGGGTCGAGGCGGGCGGCCATTGCCGCGTCGGAATGGGCCATGGCCAGTTCGCCTCGCTGATAACGAATAACGGCGCGGTTCGACCACGCTCTAGAGTAGGCCGGGGCTTTTCGGATTTCGGCGTCCAGAAGTTGCAACGCGTCTTCGTTTTCTCCGAGCTTCATCATGACCGCCGCGAGATTAATCGCGATGAATTCGTAGTTGGGGTTTTCTTTCGTAGTCATCGACAAAGCCTTCTCAAGCAAAGCTCGGGCTTGTTGATTGTTCCCTTTGCGCGCTTCAATGAGCCCTCTACAGCCGACCCCGTCCGGCAAATCCGGATAGATGCTGAGGGCCGTTTGGATTTCTTTGTCGGCTGCATCGAGTTGACCGACGCTGTAATACTCGAGTCCGAGGTTGGAGTGGGCTTTCGCGCTGCCGGGGACGGCCTTCACGGCGGACCGGAACAGAACGAAATTGTCGTGCCAGTCCCGGTTGCGGGCGACCGTGCGGCCCGCCAGGGCCAAGACCAGGATCGCGAGCACGGCCCAGGCTGCCCTGGCCTGGCGATTCGCGAGCCGGACCCAGAGGAGGGCGACGAGAAGGCAAAAGCCGGCGGAGGGCAGGTAGGCGAGCCGCTCGCCCAGGATTGTTCCCGTCGACACCAGCAGGTTTGCCGTGGCAGCAAACCCGAAGAGGTACATGGCCCCGGCGAGAAACCATGCCCTTTTTCCAGCGCGAAAAGCCCAGAGCCAAAGAGCCAGGACGAGCAGAGTGGCAAGGGCCGCAGCGACTCCGAAACGCCAATTCCCATAGATCGGGATGGCATTGTAGGAATAATCGCAGGACAACGCTGCCGGAAGAACGTGGAGACCCAGATACTTCCAAGAAATACGAAGGGCGTTAAGAATTCTTAAGCCTGCGGGAAGATGCGCAAGCGGATTGTCCAGGAAACTGACAGATTTTTCTCCGAACTTGCCCCCTTGCACCTTCCAGAGAACGCCCATATAGGTTAGCGCCAGGCACGCAACCGACGCGTAGCGAAGAATTGGTTTCCGGCTCCCGCGTGCGTAGTCGCCCGCCAAGACCAAGGGAACAAAGGCAACCGCCGATTCCTTCGAGAGCAGGGCGAGCAGAAACGCGATCAGCGCAAGAATGGGGCGGTCCGACAGATGCAGCAGCCACGCACCCAGCAGGAACGCCATGGCGAGCAACTCCGATCGCGCCGAGATGGAATCCACGGCTTCGGTGTGAAGAGGGTGCACGGCGAATAGCAGGGCGGCCACCCAAGCCGCCAGCGCTCCCTCGGGGATGGACCGAAGCAGTTTTTTCAAGACCAAATAGAGCAGCAGCGTGACCGCCGCGTGCAGAAGCAAATCGAAAGCGTGATAGCCAAACGGCCGCGCGCCTTCGATGGCCCAGTTCAGCGCAAAGGAACCGAACAGGAGCGGCCGAAAGACGTTGTTATAGGCGGTGGGCTCAAACAATCCACGGATCGAAAAATGGGTGACCACGGGATTGCTCACGATGTAGATGTTGTCGTCCAGCGTGAAGCCGTTCCGCAAGGCGTTTGCGTAAATAAGAATCACTACGGCCAGCAGGACCGCGATGCGCCAACGCTCTTTCATTCCGAAGAACCTTTCCTGAGTATATGGGCCAATCTAGAGCGCATGTTTCTTGGCATAGTGGCGAAAAGAACGGTAACTGATCTTGAGGATCTCGGCCGCCTGGGTGCGGACGCCGCCGGATTTTTCCAGCGCTACCTGCAAATAGCGCTTCTCGGTTTCGGCAATGACACGTTCGAAATCGACTCCTTCGGCGGGGATCTGAACGTTCTCCTGTTCGCCCAAGGCTGGAGGCAAAGCGGAAGCGTTGCCGGCAACGCGGTCGGGCAGAACCGCGAGCGAAATTTCCTGGCCGCTCTCCAAGGCAACCGCGCGCTCGATGGTATTTTCCAGTTCGCGAACGTTTCCGGGCCAGTCGTAGGATTCGAGGCGGCGCATGGCCTCGGGAGAAATGCCGTCGATCTTTTTGTTCATCGAGTTGCGGAAAGATTCCAGGAAATGGCGCGCCAGGAGGGGAATATCTTCACGGCGATCGCGCAGCGCCGGAACGTGCAGCGGAATAACGCTCAAGCGGTAAAAAAGATCTTCGCGGAACTCCCCTGACGCAATGGCTTTTTCTAGGTCCTTGTTGGTCGCCGCGATCACGCGGACATCGACGTCATTTTCCTCCGTGCTTCCCACGGGGCGCACTTTTCCTTCCTGAAGCACACGAAACAACTTCACTTGCATGGCCAGATTCATGTTGCCGATTTCGTCCATGAACAGCGTGCCGCCATGGGCGGCCTGGAAAAGACCGCGTCGATTTTCGTTGGCGCCGGTGAAGGCGCCCTTGGTGTAGCCGAAGAGTTCGGATTCGAGCAGCGTTTCCGGAAAGGCGCCACAATTGATGGTGATAAACGGCAAGTCGGAGCGCGAACTGTTCTCGTGAATCGCCCGCGCCACCAGTTCTTTACCGGTGCCGCTCTCGCCGGTAATCAGCACCCGGCTGTTCTGCGGCGCAACGGTCTGGATCAGATCAAAGATGGCCTTCATCCTGGGGCTTTGGCCAATGATGTTGTCCAAGCCGGTCAAGCGGCGCAGCTCGCGGCGCAGGTATCCGGCTTCCTTTTTCCACTTGAGGTTCTCCGTTACTTCGCGGACGGCGACACGGAGCTGCTCGACCAGGTCGTGGTCCTTGATGACGTAGCGGTTCGCGCCTTCGTTGGCCGCGGCGATCGCGGTCTCGAGGGACGGGACGCCGGTGATCAAGACGAAGTAAGAGTCGGGAGCCACTTCCCGCACGAAACGCAGGAGCTCTACACCGGTGGCACCCGGCATGCGCACGTCGGAAATGATGATGTCGTACAGCGAACCTTCCAGCTTGCGTTTGGCTGCGTCCACACTGTGCACCACCTCGACGCGGTGACCCTCCTTGCGGAAAGTGATCTCCAGCAATTCGCAAATGGACTTTTCGTCGTCGACTACCAGGATGTGCGCCATGGCGCGGCTGGTATCCTTAGGAGCTGCTTTGGTTGCTTGCATAGCGCCTCATTCAACGCGCGGAAGCTCGACCACAAATTCCGCGCCCTTGTCTTTTTCGCTAAACAAAGTAATGCGTCCACTATGGGCCTGAACAATCTGGTAAACGATGGCCAACCCGAGACCGGTGCCACCTTCGAAAGTCGATTGCAGCGGCTCGAAGATTTTGGCGCGCTGCTCCGGTTCCACGCCGACGCCGGTATCGCGGAAGGAGATGCGCAGCCAGTCGGGAGCGTGCTCCAGGCCAACCGTCAGGGTTCCTCCTTTGGGCATGGCGCGCACGGCGTTGTCGCACAGGTTCCAGAACACCTGCCTGATCTTGTTGGGATCGACACGAGCTTTGCAGACCTGGCCGTTGAATGCGCGAACCAGATGGACGTTTTTGACAACGTCGGGTTTGCGTTCCATCAGGAGTAGGGTTTCCTCGAGGAGCGAGCGCACATCTTGTTCCTGAAAGGAATAGCTTTTTTCCCGCGAGTAGTTCAGGAAGTCCGTGATGATGTGATTCAGCCTCTCCGATTCGCGGCTTACGATACTGACCAGGTGTTTTTCGTCGTCCTCGAGCGGCACGAGCTTGCCCAGTTCCTTCACGGCGCCGGCAATCGCTGTCAGGGGCTGTCGGATTTCGTGAGCGATCGCAGCCGAAAGCCTGCCGACCGCGGCCATCCGCTCTTTGGTGGCGACTTCCTGCTCCAGGCGACGCAACTCGGTGAGGTCCTGAAAGTTGAAAACATATCCACTGCGGAGAGCGTCACGCGTCCGCAACGGAGAGACTGAAATTCCCAAAAACCGCCGCTGGCCTCCAGGAATTTTTACTTCGATTTCCCGCCGAAGGGAAAGCCGTTCCGGTAGCCGCACCATATCCTCGAGCCAGAATTCCGGGCTTACGTCGCGCAGACTGCGGCCACGCACCTCGCTGAAAGAACGGCCAAGTATTTCCTCCCCAGTGCGATTGAGGAGAACCACGCGGCCCTCGAGGTCGGTGGTCACCAGTCCGCCGCGCATCGAATGAATGATATCGGCCGTGAAGTCCTGCAATTCCAGCAGCTCTTCCCTTTTCTCCTCCAGTTCCGAACTCTTTTTGCGAAGGGAAACCGCCAGGAGGCTGGCCAGATAGGCCACGGCAAGGAAGCCAAAGGTGTTGCTCAGAAACCAAAGGCGGATGGTCTCGAATGTTGGAGCGGCGACGGAGGTTCTCGGCAGCTTGCCGCTGTATACGAGCGCGGTCGTCAAAGCCAAGGAGGACAGGCAAAACAGAGCGGTCAGGAATGTCAGCTGCCTCGAGAAGATGATGCTGGCCACGATGATGACCAGCAGGTACAACGACGTGAAATTGCTGTCCTGCAAGCCGGTGGCGTAGACAATCGCGGTGATCATGCCGACGTCGCAGGAAACCTGCAGGGCACCTAGCCAGGATGCCGAAGGAAGCAGCCGGACTAGGATTAGGTGGAGGATCCCAATGGTGATCCACAGAATGATGATAGGAAGAAAATAGCGGACGGTTCCGCTCGGAGGGGAGTATTGGGGCCACACTACGCCGACGCCCAGGATCAGGGCAATCATGAGCAGCCGGACCTTGGTCAGCCACTCGAGCCATTCGCGCCGCGTAAGCGTTTGTTCCATGCGATCGAAGCGCGGCACGCCGCCGGCTTCCTCCCCCCAGGACCTATTTAAACAGAAATAGGAGGGCCGGATTTTTCCGCCTGCCCTCCTATTTCCGAAGAAGAACTAGCGCAACTGCAATTAATGGCCGCTGAGTTTGCCGATCAGCGAGAACAACGGCAAGTACATGGAAATGACCACGCCGCCGACTACCAACCCGAGGAAAACGATCATGACGGGTTCGAGGGCGGTCAGCAAGTCTTTCACGGCAACGTCCACTTCGTCTTCGTAGAAGTCCGCAATCTTTTGCAGCATGGCGTCCATCGCGCCGGTCTGCTCGCCGACGGCGATCATCTGGGTAACCATGCCGGGGAAGACTTCGGATTCCTTGAGCGGTTCGGTGAGCGATTTGCCTTCCTCCAACGACCTGCGAACCTGATTGAGGGCTCTTTCGACAACCGCGTTGCCGGAGGTTCTTGCGGTGATGTCCAGGCCTTCGAGGATCGGCACGCCGCTCGAGATCAAGGTGCCGAGTGTGCGGGTGAAGCGGGCGACGGCAATCTTGCGCATGAGAATGCCGAGGACCGGGAGCTTGAGAACGATGGTATCGAGCACGAATCTGCCGGTCGGAGTTCCGTACCAGATTTTCAAGCCAATTACACCACCAACGATGCCAACCACGATCAGGAAGCCAAAGATGCTGCCGACCAGATGGCTCAAGGCGATCACGATTTTGGTGGGTAGCGGGAGATCGACGCCCAATCCCGCGAACAACGTGGCGAAGATCGGCACGACTTTCCACAAGAGCAGGGTGATGACGCCGCCAGCGATGGTGATCACGCCGACCGGATAGATCAAGGCGGATTTCACGGCGGCTTTCAGTTTGACGTTCTTTTCAATGTAGGTGGAGAGGCGCTGCAGGATGGTATCCAAAATACCGCCGGTTTCGCCCGCTTCGACCATGTTGCTGTAAAGCGGATCGAATACCTTGGGATACTGTTTCATCGCGGCCGACAGCGTGCTGCCGCTTTCTACCGCGCTGCGCACGCCGGTCAGCACCTTTTGAAAGGTCTTGTTCTCTTGCTGGCTGGCGAGGATCTCCAAGCACTGCACCAAGGGCAGGCCGGCGTCGATCATCACCGAGAACTGCCTGGTGAAGATGGCGAGTTCCTTGGATCTGACCCCCCCGCCGAAGGTGGGAAGGTTGAACTCCTTGCCCTTTTCGGACATGCGGGTCGGCGTGATTTGCTGACGCCGCAGCAGGCTCTGCAGCTCCGTCTTGTTGTTGGCGTTCATTTCCCCGGCAACTGCTGCGCCTGCTCGATTCGTTCCCTTATATGTGAAGACCGGCATGGTGTTTCCTCCTCCGCCGTCAAAAACCTTTTCTTAAAACTCGCTACTTCCTTCGAATCCTGCAACCTGCTCGGAAACTAGTGTTTGACCCCTACGGGCGACTTGCCACCGGGAGTTTTGCCTCCGCCTCCCGTGCTCGCCACACCACGGTTGATCATGTCCTGCAACTCATCGGGATTGGACGAACGGGACAATGCCATGTCGAGTCCAATGAGCTTAGCAAAATAGGCGTTTGCCAAGCCCTGGTTAAAGGTTTGCATGCCCGTTTGACCGGTTCCGGTTTGCATGGCCGAGTAGATCTGGTGGATCTTGTCTTCCCGGACCAGGTTGCGGATGGCTGGAGTGGGAATCAAAACCTCCATCACCATGACGCGGCCGCGGCCGTCACCCCGCGGCAACAAAGCCTGGCAAAGGATACCTTCGAGCACCATCGATAGCTGGGCTCGAATCTGCGGCTGCTGGTGCGAGGGGAACACGTCGATAATACGGTTGATGGTGGAGGCGGCGGAGTTTGTGTGCAGAGTGGCAAAGGTCAGGTGGCCGGTCTCGGCGATTCTGAGAGCGGATTCGATGGTTTCCAGGTCGCGCATTTCGCCGATGAGCACAACGTCGGGATCTTCACGAAGCGCGGCGCGCAAGGAATTGGCGAACGAATGGGTGTCGGCGTGCACTTCGCGCTGGTTCACCAGGCACTTTTTGTGATTATGAAGAAACTCGATCGGGTCTTCGATGGTGATCATGTGCTCTTCACGTTCGGCATTGATCTTGTCGAGCATGGCGGCGAGAGTAGTGGACTTGCCGGAGCCCGTCGGGCCGGTGACGAGAACCAGGCCGCGCGGCTTGTCGCACAGGCCCCGCACGACCGCGGGAAGACCGAGAGCGTCGAAACCTTTTATTTCCCAGGGAATGGTCCGGAAGACCGCGCCGACGGCGCCCCGCTGGTTAAAGACGTTGCCGCGGAAGCGAGCTAGGTTCTTCAAGCCGAAGGAGAAGTCCAGTTCGAGGTTTTCCTCGAAGCGATGCTTCTGCGCATCGGTCAGCACGCTGTAGGCCAGGGACTTCGTATCTGCAGCGTTCAAAGGCGGCATATCGAGCGGGCGCAAGCGGCCGTGTACGCGCACACGGGGAGCGCTGTTGGTGGTGATGTGGAGGTCGCTACCTCCCATCTCGATCATTTTTTTCAGCAGTTCGCTTAATGTGATCCCAGCCATATCGCTTTTCTCCGTTCTATAAAACCGTTTCGCGGATTACTTCTTCCAATGTCGTTTGTCCCAGGGCCGATTTAATAAGGCCGCTGCGGCGCAGCGTGATCATGCCCTGCTCGATGGCCTTTTTCTTGAGTTCGAGCGCTGAGGCTCCGACAAGAACGAGCTCACGAAGCTCGTCGTTGATTTCCATGACTTCGTACAAGCCGGTGCGGCCTTTGTAGCCGCGCTTGCCGCAAGTCGAACAGCCCTTACCGTGATACACCTTGGTGGTCTTGGCTTCTTCGGGGGTGTAGCCGGCGTCGATCAGCGCCTGCTCAGGAATGTCCAGCTCTTCCTTACAATTGCCGCAGATGCGGCGAACCAAGCGCTGGGCGCAGATGAGATTCACCGAGGTGGCAACCAGGAAAGGCTCAATGCCCATATTCATCAAGCGGCTGATGGTGGAGGGGGCGTCGTTGGTGTGAAGCGTCGAAAGAACCAAGTGGCCGGTGAGTGCGGCTTTTACCGCGATTTCGGCGGTTTCAAAGTCGCGAATCTCTCCGACCAGGATGATGTTGGGGTCTTGCCGCAGGAAGGCGCGCAGCGCAGCAGCGAAATTCAAGCCAATCTGGTCCTTCATCTGGACCTGGTTGATGCCCTGCAACTGGAACTCGACGGGATCTTCGGCGGTCATGATGTTGGTGTCGACCTGATTGAGGCGAGCAACCGAAGAATAGAGGGTGTTGGTCTTACCGGAACCGGTCGGACCGGTGACCAGCACCATGCCGTAGGGCTTCAAGATGTTGCGTTCGAATTTCTTCAACGATTCCGGCTCGAAACCGAGCTTGGTCATGTCCAAGCGCAGGTTTTCCTTGTCGAGCAACCGGAGCACGATCTTTTCGCCATACAGCGTGGGGACAGTCGATACGCGGAAGTCCAACTCTTTCTTTTTGCCTTCCGCCTTGTACTTGATCATGATGCGGCCGTCTTGCGGCAGGCGCTTTTCGGCGATGTCCAGCTTGGCCATGATTTTCATACGGCTGGTGATGGCATCGCGCAATTTCAGAGGCGGGCTCATGACCGTTTGCAGGATGCCGTCAACGCGAAAGCGTACGCGCATTTCGTTTTCGTATGGCTCGACGTGAATATCGCTGGCCCCACGCTTCACGGAATCCGTGAGGATGAGGTTTACTAACTTAATGATCGGGGCTTCTTCCGCAGCCTTTTCGAGCATGGCCGCGTCCATTTCCTGCTCTTCGGACGCCAGCTCGAGTTCCTGGTCCTCATCGACCAGGTCCTTCATCAAGGTGCTGAGCTCTTCGTGGCTGGAGGCGCTGCCGCCATAGAACCGGCTGATCGCCTCGGCGATCGCGGATTCGGAGGCTACCACGGGTTCGACATTGAACCCAGTCATGAACTTGATATCGTCCATCGCGAACACGTTGGTAGGGTCCGTCATCGCAATGGTGAGAACCGAACCAACGCGCGAAAGGGGGATCACCTGGTAGCGAAGCGCCGTATCCTGGGGAATCAGCTTAATGACATTAGGATCGATTTCGTAATACTTCAGGTTGATGGAGGGGACGCCGTACTGCCTCGACAGCACACCGGTGATGTCGTCGTCGGTAATAAAGCCCATCTTCGTCAGGCAGCTTCCCAGCTTGCCACCGTTGGAGCGCTGAAATTCGAGCGCCTTTTCCAACTGGTCCTGCGTGATCAGGCTTTCCTTCAGTAAGATTTCACCCAAACGGACAGACATCCGGAGGACTCCCTAAACACCGTGCACCCATCGCTCAACATAGCAAAGGGACAGAGCGCGCGTCGTTCGATTTTGCGCCATCGTTGTGAATTCGCTAATACCTGTACAGCAGAACAGGTCAGAAGCGCGCGGCCAGTGGCTATTTCTTGACTTGCCCCAACTGCCCGGCTATCTTGCGAAAGAGATGGCTGCTACTCGCATTTTGCCGAGTCCTCAACCTGTTCGCAACCGTGCTCGAAGAGCTCGGCGCGGTACGGCCGGTTTGCTTGAGGCACAGGTCCTGCCGGAATTGGGCGTTTACTATGATGCGTTGCTACGTGCCTACGGACCACAGCACTGGTGGCCGGGACGCACCCGCTTTGAAGTAATCGTCGGAGCGATTCTTACCCAGAATACCAGTTGGTCCAACGTCGAACGCGCCATTGCCGAGTTGCGGCGGGCCAGGCTGCTGTCCCCCGCGGGAATCGAGAGCGTCCCCCTGGCACGACTGTCACGTCTTGTGCGCTCTTCCGGTTACTTTCGACAAAAAGCCCGGAAGTTGAAGGCGTTTGTCCAGTTTCTGGGGCGAGCGTATCAGGGCTCGCTCGACAAGATGTTTGCCGCTGCCCCGGCGGAGCTTCGTAAGCAGTTGCTCGATGTTCATGGCATCGGGCCGGAGACCGCCGATTCGATTTTGCTTTATGCCGGAGGCCACGCCGTCTTTGTCGTTGACGCCTATGCTCGACGGATTCTGGAACGTCACCATCTGGCACACGGAAAGCAGACGTATGAGGAGATTCGCAGTCTATTCGAGGCGAGCCTTCCCCGCCGCGTCGCGCTTTTTAATGAGTACCACGCGTTGATTGTGCACACCGGCAAACACTTCTGCCGCAAACGCAATCCGAGCTGCGATCGTTGCGCGCTGCGCTCTTTCCTTCCGCCTTCTTCGGAGTTTGCACCGTGAGCCCCGCCAGCTCGAGAAGCCGCATTCGGCTTGTGGTGGGTGGCATCCTGATTTCGCTGCTACTTGCAGCGGTCTTCACACTTGGTTCGCTCGATGTACCGTTTGAGCCACATTCCTGGAACCAAGTCGTCGTTCTGTACGGCGTGAACAGCTTCATCACCGCCGCGCTACTGGTTTTCGGACTGATCCTGATCCGCAGCTTTGTCCGGTTGCGCATGGAGAGCAGCAAAGCGCAGCTCGGGGCTCGCTTCAAAACAAAAATGGTTCTGGGAGCCATGGCGGTTTCGTTGCTCCCCGTAATTTTCATGTTTTTCATGAGCTATTCGCTGCTCAACCGTACGCTCGGTCGATGGTTCCCGCGGCCGCTCGAAATCGCATCCGAAGAAACACAGAAAATGTTCAACGATATTGGGCGCGGCGCCCTTCCTCGATTGCATACACTCGGCTACCAAGCGGCCATGCATGCCTCGGAAACGCCACAGGAATTCTTGGAGCATTCCCTGAGCCAGGGTTTGGATGCTGTGTGGATTTATGACGCCGATGGGAAGTTTCTGAAAGGCGGCGTGGTTTGCGCCGACCAGCCGGAGAATCGGTCCAAGGAACTCTGCACCGTCCGTGGGGCTCAGGGCGTTCTCCAGAATACTTTACCGAGTGGAGTCGAAGTCTGGCAGACGCA
This sequence comes from Candidatus Acidiferrales bacterium, assembly GCA_963783955.1. Lineage (GTDB taxonomy): Bacteria > Acidobacteriota > Terriglobia > Acidiferrales > UBA7541 > Acidiferrum. The sequence continues at coordinate 709,102 of CAWAPN010000001.1, forward strand.
CAACAACAGTTACTTCGCAGCCCGAATAGCGGTAAACCTGCCGGACCATCCGAACAGTTCGCTGATTGCAGCATTCCGCACCGGCCCTGACTTTCTAAAGCACTGGATCATCATCCAAGAGCAAACGCAGCAGTATGAGAACGTGAAACAGAATCTGCGCGCTTTCAAGCGCCAGATGCTTTTGATTCTTTTCTTTTTCACCGTCCTTGTTCTGTCCGCGGCGACGTGGGTAGCTCTGTTTTTAGCCAAGCAAGTGACCGTGCCGATTCAGGCGCTGGCGGAGGGCACAAGAGAGATTTCCGCTGGAAATTTCGCATATCAAGTTCCAGAGCAGGCTCAGGACGAACTCGGCGTCCTGGTCCGGTCGTTTAATTCCATGACCACGCAATTGCGCGACAATCGCGCGCAAATCGACGAGTTCACCCGCAATCTCCAGCAGGCGGTGCAGGAATTGGAACGCCGGCGGCAGCTAATGGAAACGGTCCTCGAAAATATTCCCGCCGGGGTCATCTATATGGATGCCAACGGCGGCGTCCAGCGAACCAACAAGGCGCTCGAACGGATGTTTGCGGCGGCGAAGGAATTCAGGACGCTCGAGGCAATCGTCGGTTCGGAGGCGCTGCATTCCTTGCAGCAATTGATGCGGCGAGCCCTGCGCATGGGAGTGGTCACGCGCGAAATCGAAGTCGTAGTGAGTGATCGCGTGCTTCACTTAGCGGCTACCGTGAGCTCGCTCGGCCCGAGGCGCGCAAATACAGGATTCGTGCTAGTGTTCGACGATCTTACCGAAGTGCTGCGCGCACAAAAGTCCGCTGCGTGGCAAGAAGTGGCGCGGCGCATCGCTCACGAGATCAAGAATCCACTCACACCCATACAGCTTTCCGCGCAACGCTTACTGCACCATCTGGAACTTCGCTCCGGGAACAAGGATGGTCCTAAAGATAGGGAGCTTCCGAAGATTGCCCGGGAATGTTCCCGCCTGATTGTTCGTGAGGTGGCGACGCTTTCGGCGTTGGTAAACGAGTTCTCGCAGTTCGTGCGCTTCCCAACCGCAAAGCTTTTGCCGACCGATGCGAACATTACCGTGCACGAAGCGCTCGAAGTATTTTCCGGGCGGCTAGACGGCATTCAGTTGAAAACCTCGTTGGAGGGAAATCTTCCCGCGGTTCGCGCGGATGGACCTCTTCTTCGCAGCGTGATCGTCAACCTGATCGATAACGCCGCCGAAGCGTTAGAAGACGCTAAGGTTCGCGAAATTATGGTCGGGACGCATTTGCGTCCGGAATCCGATACGATTGAGATTGCCGTTGCCGACACGGGACACGGAATTTCACCCGAGGACAAGGACAAATTGTTTCTGCCGCATTTTTCGACCAAGGATCGAGGCACGGGGCTCGGCTTGGCGATTGCCGCGCGCATCATTGCCGAGCACGGCGGCTCGCTTCGCGTGGAAGACAATCGCCCCGTGGGCTCGCGCTTTTTGATTGAGTTGCCGATCGCGGAGACGTCCGCAACCGCCGGGGCCGAACGATGGGGAGCGGACACCGATCGATGACTTTCCGCCCGAAAATCCTGGTCGTGGATGACGAAGAAGGCATCCGCGACTCACTGGCTTCCATCCTGCGCGACGAACGCTATACCGTAGACACGGCCGCGTCCGGCGAACAAGCGCTGGCGCTGATCGCCAGTGGCGATTTTCAGGTCGTGCTGCTGGATATCTGGCTGCCCGGCATCGATGGAATGGAGGCATTGACGCGCATTCAGGATCTGCCGCTGCCTCCGGCGGTGATCATGATTTCCGGTCACGGCACGATCGAAACCGCGGTTCGGGCCACGAAGTTGGGCGCTTTTGACTTTATCGAAAAACCCCTTTCCCTCGAAAAGGTGAATGTACTGGTGCGAAATGCGCTGCAACAGCGGCGGCTGCAGGAGGAAAACCAGACGCTGCGCAGCGAGTTGGTGCACCGCTACGAGGTCATTGGAGAAAGTGTGCCGATGAAGGCCTTGCGGCAGCAGATTGCCGTGACCGCGCCGACCAATGGCCGCGTGCTGATTTACGGAGAAAGCGGTACGGGGAAGGAGTTGGTCGCGCGCGCGTTGCACGCGAACAGCCAACGCAACAAAGGACCGTTCGTTGAAGTGAGTTGCGCGGCGATTCCGGAAGATCTGATCGAATCGGAATTGTTCGGACACGTGAAGGCGAGCTTTAGCGGGGCCGCCGACGACCGGACCGGGAAATTCCAGAAGGCCGACGGCGGGACACTGTTTTTGGACGAAGTGGGAGATATGAGCCATCGCACGCAGTCCAAGGTTCTGCGCGTGCTCGAAGAACAGCGGATTGAACCGATCGGTTCGAATCAGGCAATGCGCGTGGACGTGCGGGTGATTGCGGCGACGAACAAGAATCTGGAACAAGAGATCGCACGGGGCGCTTTCCGCCAGGATCTTTTTTACCGATTGAATGTAATCCCCTTTCACGTGCCCCCGCTGCGGGATCGCAAAGAGGATATTCCCGTGCTGGCGCGGTTCTTTCTGAATGAGTTCAGTGCCGAGTATGGAAAGAAGACGCGCGAGTTAAGCGAAGGAGCTTTAGAGATTTTGCTGCGATACCCTTGGCCGGGGAACGTCCGCGAACTGAAGAATCTGGTGGAACGGCTGGTGATTGTTTGCCCGCAAGCGCGAATCGAACCGCATCATTTGCCACCGGAGCTTTTCCGTGGTGTTGCGGAAAGCCCGCAACATCCTTATTCAACGTTGCACGAGGCGCGCAGCGCCTATGAGCGTGAGTTTATTTTGCGCAAATTACAGGAGCATCGCTGGAACATGACGCAGACGGCGTCCGCGCTCGGGCTCGAAAGATCTCACCTCTATCGCAAAATGAAGTCTTTGGGGATAGCGGCGCCGGAATAGGTGCGCTCGACAGTGGATCGACGGCCGGCCACCGAAGGCCGGCCCTATGAAGACGGGATCAATTCTGTTCTTCTTGCTTCCCTGTTTGATCTTCGGCGAGGGCTTCGAGCTGACTGTGCCAGTCGAGTTCGCGGACTTTTTGAGGGTTTTCCCGCCAGTCGGCGACTACCTTCACGAACATGGCAAGGAAGATTTTTGTGCCGAGGAGTGCTTCCAGTTCCTTGCGGGCGGCCGTGCCGATTCTCTTCAGCATTTCGCCTTTGTGGCCGATGAGGATTTTTTTCTGGGAGTCGCGTTCGACCTGCAATGTAGCGTGGATACGCAAGAGCTTCGGCGACTCTTCGAATTGATCGATAACCACCGCCAGGGCGTGCGGGACTTCGTGATACGTCAGGTCAATGGCCTTCTCGCGGACGATTTCCCCAACCAGAAAGCGTTCGGGCTGATCGGTAATTTGATCTTCCGGAAAAAACGGCTCGCCTGCCGGGAGCTCCTTGAGGATTTCGTCGAGGAGTCGCTGGCAGCCGTCGCCTTTTTTCGCGGAGATCGGAACAAGAGCGGCAAACGGAAACGCTTTGGCAAATGCATCCATAAGAGGCAGCAGCTTAGGTTTGGGAACCAAGTCAATTTTGTTCAGCGCCAGGACGGTTTTTCCTGCGAAGCGACTTCCCTTTTCGAGCAAAAGCGCGTCGGCATGCGGCAGCGTGCGGCTGGCGTCCACCATCATCAGCAGCACGTCGATTCCTTCGAGAGCCGCAGCGACCTCGCGCATCATCTGACGGTTCAGTGCGGTAGTGGCTTCGTGCAATCCGGGAGTATCGACGAAGACAATCTGGCCTTCCGGGCGCGTGACAATCCCTTGAATGCGGTTGCGGGTGGTCTGCGGCTTCGCCGTGACGATGGCCACTTTCTGGCCGACGAAACGGTTCAGCAGCGTGGATTTCCCCGCATTGGGGCGGCCGATGATGGTCACAAAACCGGCGCGAGTCTTTTCCTTGGCTTCTTTTTTCGCGGTCACGATGGTTCTCGTTTCATGAAGACGAATGTGGAGCCGCCGCAGACAGCCGGCGCGCGCGCAGCCGCAGGATTTTGCGCTGGTTCGATTCGAGAACTTCGAAACGATAGCCGGCCAGGTCGATCTTGTCGCTGGGAGCCGGAACCTTGCCGAGCGCGTGACTGAGCAGGCCGGCCACGGTGGTCACGGTTCCGTCGGTGTGATCACCGAATTGCACGGAGAGAAGTTTTTCGGCGTCGGAAATAGACATGCTACCCCGCAGGACAAGACTGCCGTCCGGCTCGCGCACGGCGTCCGGCGCGGGCTGCGCCGAACCTGCCCCGCGTTCTCCCACAATTTCTTCAACCAGATCCTCCACCGTTGCGATGCCCGCTACCGAACCGTGCTCGTCGATGACCACCACCATCGACTGTCCCTTTTGCCGCATTTCCTTGAGCAGATCGGAGCCGGCCTTGGTCTCCGGCACAAAGAGAATGGGCTTGAGCAGCTCTCTTACTTTGCGTTTCGGCAGGTCCGCGTCGGCAACTTGCAGCAGATCCTGCGCGTAGACCACTCCAATAATGTTGTCCGGCGATCTTTCGTATACCGGCATTTTGGCGAATTTTGTTTCGACGTATTTCGCGTGCATCTCCTCAAGCGAGGCGTCGGCCTGGAGCGCGACCACGTCGGGACGCGGAGTCATCACTTCGCGCACGCGCTTGTCGCTGAATTCGACGACTTGCTCGATGAGGTCGGCTTGCTCCCGCTCGATGATGCCTTCTTCTTCGGCCACTTCGACCAGGGCCTCAATGCCCTCTTCCGTACGCTGCTCTTCCGACTGCTCTACCTCCTGCTCGGAAATGCGTGCCAGCGATTCCGCACCCTCGAGGAAAATTCGGATAGGCCAGACGAGCCACATGCCCGCGCGAATGAGCGGAAGCAAGGGAAGCAACCAGCGGCCAGTCGTGCGATACAGCAGCATGTCCGGGATGAAATGCATGGCGATGACGACTTCGAGAGAGAGGAAAACCAGAAACTGCACCCCGGCTTCCCAACGATTGGGAACCAGATACACCACCCCGCGCGTCGTCTCCAGTACTACAAACGCCAGCCAGAAATGGCCGAGGATGCGAAACGTACGGCCACCGCTCCTGCGGTTGATATTCAACTTGGGTTCGATTTCGGCTTCGAAGATACCCAAATGCTCGTGGACGCGGCCAGTGGTCATGCGCCCGAGTTCGCGATAGATGAGGGTGAGATAAGAGAAGATTGGCAGGCCCAAAGCCAGAACCAGCAAGCTGCCGACGTAGACCCAGACAAGCATCAACTCAGCCCCAACCGGCTCCGCAGCGTGGCTTCCACTCGTTCCATTTCGCCGCGATCGGTCTCGTGATCATATCCCAGAAGGTGCAAAACACCATGCAGCATCAAGACGCAAACTTCTTCTGGCATCGAGCGGCCAAACGTTTTGGCATTCCGCCGCGCCACGATTGGTGAAATCGCGATGTCCCCCAAGAAATGACCGTGCAGTTGTTTTGCACGGGCTCGCAGGGCACGGGGCCGAGAGCGTGCTTCGGAAGGGAAAGAAAGCACGTCGGTCGTTTTCGGCTTCTTGCGAAATTTCTTGTTCAGGCGCTGCATCTCCGCGTCGTCAACAAATCGCACAAACGCTGCATCCGGGCGAAGCCCCAACTCGCGATGGATCCGCAACAAGAAGCGCTTCAGCTTTGGCAGGGAGAGACGCACACGTTTTTGGCGATTTTCGATGCCCGGCAAACGGCGTCTCATACTAGCGGCCCTGGCCCGGCCAGGTGTCGATCGAAGCACATTCAGAACTACGATACCGGTTTCTCCGGAGTGGGCAAGTCTTTGGCTTGGCCCTGGCTGTTGCTCTTTCTTTGCGGATGAGCGCTGTCGTGCTCCTCGTACGCACGGATGATTTGCTGCACCAAGTTATGGCGCACCACGTCTTTCTCCCCAAATTGAACCACGGAGATTCCTGGAATGCGGCCACAAATCTCCATGGCTTCCACTAAACCGGACTTTTTCCCCGCCGGCAGATCGATCTGCGTGACGTCGCCGGTGATGACCGCTTTCGAGTTGAATCCCAGACGCGTGAGGAACATCTTCATTTGCTCGCTGGTGGTGTTCTGCGCTTCGTCGAGGATGACAAACGAATCGTTTAATGTGCGGCCGCGCATGAACGCAAGAGGCGCGACCTCAATAATTCCTTTCTCGAGGAAACGTTCGAGTTTGTCGGCATCCAGCATGTCGTAAAGCGCGTCATAAAGCGGGCGCATGTACGGATCGATTTTTTCCTGCAGCGTACCCGGCAAGAAACCCAACCGTTCTCCCGCCTCTACCGCGGGACGTGCCAGGATGATGCGGTTCACCTGCTTGGTCAGCAACGCACTCACCGCCATTGCCACCGCCAAATAGGTCTTCCCCGTGCCGCCCGGCCCGATGCCGAAGGTCATGTCATGGCTTTCAATCTCTTCCATGTAACGGCGCTGGCCGGCGGTCTTTGGTGTTACGGTTTTCTTGCCGAAGGAACGCACGCGACCGTTTTCGAACATTCCGCGTGGCGAACTGTGCGGCTCTTCGGTAGCGACGCGCATCAGGGATTTGACTTCAGAACTGGTAAGCACGCGGCCATGGCGCGTCAGGTGATTGTATTCTTCGACGATGCGCACCGCCTGATCGACGGCGTCCTGCGCGCCTTCGACGGTCAGCCGCGTATCGCTTAGGTGCGTTCGCACCTGCAGAACGTCTTCCAGCATTCGTATGTTTTCGTCGAGAGTTCCGAAGAAAGGTTCCAGTTGCCCGGAGATGTGAATGGTTCGCTTCATCCCATTGGAAGGTTGCGATGTTCCCCGAAGTGGGTGGCCGATGGTTTCCTCCGTGAACTTGTCCGGCTGGCGCGAAGCCTGGATAAGGAGAAACTCCTTTCAACCTAGCGCACCACCTTGCAGGGGTCAAGTGACACTACCGTGACAAGCGCGGCGTCTTTATTCCATCAGGGTTTTGCGGCCAACGCCTGTTCGATGGACTTTTCCGCCAGCGGAGCCATCACCGCGTAGCCTGCCGCGTTTGGATGTAGGCCGTCATCGGTTAAAGCGGGCTTCAGCAATCCTTTTTCATCCATCATCGCCGGGAAATAATCGAGATACACGTCACCGTGGTCCGCGGCATATTTCTTGATCCACTCATTCAGAACAAGAATCTTTTCGGGAGGCCGGCGTATGGTCTGCACGAGTTTCTTGCCATCCGCCGTTGTGATGTCATTCACGGGAGTTACCGAGGCGAGGACAACGCGTATTCCATGGACATGCGCCAGTTCGGACATGGATGCAAGATTCCCTTCCGTGTCCTCGAGAGTCATGGGACCCGTGTTCCCGGCGATATCATTCGTCCCTGCGAGAATGACGACGACGCGCGGTGCCAAAGCGATGACGTCGGGACGGAAACGCAGGATCATTTGCGGTGTGGTTTGCCCTCCGATTCCCCGATCGATGTAGGGTTTGCCGGGAAAGAATCCGCCGGCTTGCTGGTTTTGCCAGATGTCCGTGATCGAATCGCCCATGAAGACGACGCGCGCCTGGCCCTGAGCCGGAACTCCTACCGTTGCGTTTGCTTCGCGGTAGCGCGCGAGTTGTGGCCAATCCGTCAGTCGATTATTCAAGCTGTCGAATTTTTTCTCGAGTGCCGTCAGATCCGGGCAACTGCTTGCAGCATTCGCCGGAGTACCCTGCTCCGGAGCCTGTCGCGCCCATACACCGGTCGTCATGCCCCACACACTCGCGAACAACAACAGTCGTTTTTTCATCGCGCTTCGCTCCGCGTTTCCGTTACCTGTACGCCGTGCCTTCTTTTTCGTTTTGAAGGACAGGGTCCGAAAGGACTTGTCCTCTGGTACCGCAGAACTATAGCGCCGGGAGGCCATTTCTTCAAAAATCAAATACACAGCGCAAGGCATTTTATAGTTTGAGAAAACTCTGAGAGAGGAAAGTCTGAATGTGCGCGTCCTTGAAATACCTCATCGTGGGTTCGGCGCTCTCGCTCGCGGCCCTGCCAGCCCTCGCGAACGAAGAATCAGCCACGGTTGTCCCGGAGCGCTCAGCCACCGCAGTGGTAAAGTGCTCGGAAGCAGCCGGAGTGCCCATGACGGCTGACGAGGTCCAAGCTCTTCCGATGCACGTCGTCGCTTTTCTAGCCTGCGGCGATACCGTTTCCGTTCTCTCGGACCGCCAAGGATACACGCTGCACATTCGCACCAACAACGGCCAGGAAGGCTACGTCGCCCGGATGTATCTGAGCGATGGCAGCGTCGCTCCGTCAGCGACGAAGAAGGCGCCGATTTCATCGGCTCAGGTTGAGAATGGAATCGCGCGTTGGGCGTCCGGCGCAGCGGGCTGCGATGAATTTGTCAGCCACGGCCGCCACGTGGAATCGATCACTGCTAACGGGATCACCGTCCAAGTTTCCGTCCAGGACAGCGGATGGAAGCTTCGCGCCAATGTGGCCGTCTCGAATCAATCCGAACAGGTGGTTAGCATTCTTCCGGGAATCGTGACGCTCGACGAGCTCACACCGAATCTTCGATCACTCTACGCCACCGACCCCGCAAAACTTGCCCACACGCCTACGCATCAGGTTCTATGGACCCTGGTCGATGCTTTGCCTTCGCGTAGCGCCGTGGCCGATCCTTCCCCCGGCGTTTCCGACTCGCAGCGCCTGGCGTATCGCAGGTCGCCGGCACCCGATTACCTCAACCCTCAGCTGGAACTTGCTTCCACGCGACGCAGCGGATTCGATCGCAGCGACTCCGTCGACGTCGAATCCATTGCGCTCAAGTCTGCCGCTCTCCCGGCCGGGCAGATTCATGCGGGCGTGATGTGGTTCGAGCGCGATGCGAATGCGCACGAGCTTTCGTTGCGCGTCCCGGTTGGAGACATGGTCTTCGACTTCCCATTTTCCCTAGAACAGAAAAAATAAGCACTCCACCCCCAGGAAACGTCCCGGCGCACCCCCACGCCGGGACGTTTTTTGTTTAGAGCTTTTTTTATTTAGAGAGGAAGCGTCCGCGGAACCGCTTTGCGGCGATTGACAAAGCGTATCTACCGCTTCAGACTTGTAGTTTGAGAAAATTGCTTAAGGAGCGATAGATGGCGCAGGGTCAGGCTACCAAGATCAAGAAAAGAAAAAAGTCGGTTTTAAAGCGGGCAGTACAGTCTCGTGAACGAGCGGAAGTGAACCGCGCGAATCGGACTCGAGTTCGCAGCGTAATGAAGCGGCTGCGCACGGCGATTACCGCAGGTGACGCAACGGCAGCGGGTAACCTTTTGAATCCGACGCTATCGGCAATCGACGCGGCCATTGCCAAGGGCGTGCTGCACGAGAATACCGGAAACCGGTATAAGTCGCGGCTGGCGTTAGCGTATAACGCGGTTAAGGCGAAAGCGGCGAAGTAGAAGCGCGTTCGGTGGGTTTCGGCGGGCGGCGCGGTAGGCGGCCCGCCTTTTCTTTTGCGTGCGGACGAGCGAAGCACGGGTCCCTTCCCGCGCCAGGGCAAGCGAAAGACTCGTCACTACCGTGCGTGTGGGGTGGCTTTGTCTCCGCTGAGGCGCCAGACCAGAAATTCCATGACCGCAGGCACGTCTTTGGCGCCGCCCTTCAGAAGGCTGTCCGCCTCCTGCAACGCACGTAGCCCGTCCAATAGCCGGTCGCGCGGAATTTTTCGCGCGCAGCGAAGCGCGAGCTCGGCCTGCTCGGGTCGCATGCCGAGAGCTCTCGAGGCTTGCCAGCCATTGCTTGCCCCGCGAACCTCGCTCGCTTCGATCAGCTTTCGATACATCCAGGCCATGCCGCCAACCATCAGTACTGGCTCCTCGCCTTCGCGCAGCAAGCGGTCGATAAATTCCAGCGCTTGGCGCGGTTGACGAGAGGCAAGAAGGTCGGCCACTTCCCAGATGGTCGTGGTTTTCTCGGAGATCACGAGCTGACGGACGTCTTCGCGGCAGATCGTTTTGCGCTCAGAGGCAAAGGTGGCAAGCTTGTCCAGCTCCGTTTTGAGCCGCGTCAAATCGCCGCCGACAAACTCCGCCAGATCTTCGGCTGCGCCTTTTTCAAGTGTGACGCCTTGCTCTTTGGCGATCGTTTTAGCCCAGACTTCCGCCGCTCGCCGACGGCCTTCCGGCTCATCGCCCAGGCACACGTCCACAACCAGAGTGAGTTCGGCCAGTTTTTTTCCTAGGATCATGCGCATGTCCAGCTTTGCGGCTTCCATGACGAAGATCGTGAACGGCGCGGGATCCTCGAGATAAGCGGCGATGCCGTCGACGGCTTCTTCTCGAGCGTCCTCTCCGAATTTTTCGATGGCCTCGGCATCTTCGAGAAACACCACTTGCTGAGAGGAAAGCATCGGCAATGTTTGAGATTGCTCGAGCGCTGCTTGCGTTTCTCCGCGGCCGGCGGAGAAACGCGACACCGCCCAGGTGCGCGCGGCTTCCGGAACGAATTTTTCGATAAGCGCGGCGCGGCAGGCATCGCGCAAGAAGAGCTCATCCCCCAGAAGCAGCAAAGCCGGAATGGGCTTGCCCTTCTCGACGCGTTCTTTGAATTGTTCGAGATTCAATCGCGCCATCAGAAATTCTCCGTGACCGCGGAAACAAGGCGAGCCGCGAAATCCTGCGCCATACGGTCCGCCGCAGGCTCTCCTTCCTGGAAGAACGACTCGACCTGGCTTCTCGTTGGAGTACTGCAAGGAGCGCCGGGCGTTTGCGCGCATGAGGTAGCAAGTTGATATTCGTTACGGAATACAAAATTGTCGGTGTGATAGAGAACTTTGTCGCTGTCCCGCTCGGTCAAGGTCACTTCACATTTCATGGTGACGATCATCGCGGTTGCCTGGGCCACAGAATTTGTGGTCGAACTCGAACTCTGAAACAAGAGTGGTACCACTTCCATGCTGAGCACTTTCCCCGTGAGCACGGCATCCCCGGCATTCGGGTCCGACACTATTTTGTATCTCGTCTTGGCAAGAAATTCGTGAATGGTGGCGGCCGTCAGCCGTTGTTCAATCTTGAAGGTGGTTGTCTTGTTCTCGAGGGCGGGGACGGCGATCACCTGGATGGTCTTTGGCAAGGCATCCGGGCCATGGCCCGCCACGTGATAGCCGCAACCGACCGGCAGCGTGCTGATAACGACTACCAAGACTTCGCGCCACGAGGTCCGGCAACTCATTCTTCTTCCAGCCATTCCGCGAGCTTGCAGCCGCTCCATGCAGGAAATCGCAGATTATCCGCCGCTCCCCAGAACCACCAGGCACCTGGATGGGAGCTGTCTGCTTCAGGTACGCGCAGAAAAATACTGGTCTCGCCGGCAACGCTGACGTTGCTTGGCGGCGCTTCGGTAACGGGCACCATCGAGAATCCGGCCGCTTTGCAAGAATCGATGAGGCGGGACAGGTCTGTCGGTGGGACGAGCTCGGCGTACGCGCTAAATGCCATTCCATAGAAGACCGGCGCGTGCACAAGGTTGATCGCAACGCTTGCGCCTTCGGCGGCATCGCGCAACACACTGTTCACCTCGGCGCGAATCTGTAGCAGGCTTTCGCGAAGATTCTGGCGGCTCTCCCTGCCATAACACGGCAGAAGATTGAAGGCTGCCTGTACTCCGAAAAGCGGTGTACCGATGCTTTGAAAGGAAAGCAATTGCGATGTCTGCGTTTCCAGTTCTTCGATGCCTTGCCTTCCCGCTTCCGATACAGGACGAAACACAACCGCCAGAAGACGCTGCAAACCGGCAGAGCGCAGAGCCAACGCCAAAGTCACTGCGGCCGTGGCTGCCGCGGAGCAAACGGCGAACACGCTCGAATTTCTTGCCACCGTTCGTCCCGTGAGTGCTTCGATACGCGGAAACCACAGAGTGGCATCGGGATCGGATAGACTCGCGTGCGACAAATCGATGATCCGGGCTCCCGCTTGCCTTGCGGGTCCTAAACATTGCCTGCCAAAGGCCGTGGAGCCGGTCAAAAACGCGTAGCGCGCTCCGTGAAACGAATCTTCCTCCACGCCTTGGATGACCGTGGCCTCGCCGCCCGCTTCGGTCAGCGTTCCGGCAACGCCTTCTTCGTCGACCAAGCGCAGGTCCCAACCCGCAAAGCGGCTCTCCTCGAGTACGGATTTCAATTCGTTCCCGAGAAGTGAAGAAGCACCGGCAATGACTAGTTTTTGAGCGCGGCGGTCCGTGGGCATGGGTCAAACGGTCCTGGCCACCGTGCGGTGTCTCAGCACCCGATGAATATGCAAGATAATTCCAGCCGCGGCGTAGGTGCCCGCGAGAATGACCAGCGCATATTCTGAATAGCGCCACACAATGCCAACGAGCATGACGACGAGAATAATGGTGATCGAGGGCTGTTTGCGCGCCCAGGGAATATCTTTGAAGCTGTAGTAGCGGACCGTGCTGGTCATCAGGGCGCCGAGCACCGGAAGCAGCACGAACCAACCGTAAGCCCAGCGCTGATCGTCTATGGGCCCGAACCAATGGCAGGCGTGGACGATCGCTGCCACCACGCCGGCAGCAGCGGGAGTGGGCATACCAACAAAATTCTTGTTGCCGCCAGGCTCCATACCCTTGACGTTGAAGCGGGCCAGTCTCCATGCCGAGCAGATCAAAAACGACAGGCAGCAGAGCCACGCAAAATGCCCCAGAAATGTGTCACCCGTCACGGCGACCAAGCTGCGGTAGCCCCAAGCATAGGCCAGAATGGCCGGAGCTATACCAAAACTCACAACGTCGGCCAGGGAATCGAATTGAACACCGAATTCTGTATTGGTGCCGGTCATGCGCGCGATACGCCCGTCTAAAGAGTCGAACAAGATGGCGATGCCGATGGCTTTTGCGGCGTGGTCAAAATCTTCCCGGCCCCCCATCAGCGCAGCGACCGACGCGTAGTAGCCGCAAAGGAGATTGGCGCCGGTCATGATGCTGGGCAGGAGGAAAATCCCGCGGCGCAATTGGCGCTTCTGACGCTTAGCGTCTGAAAAGATATTCTGTTCGATGGAATCCATCATGTCCCCTCAGTGCTCCACAGAGTACTACGAGCGGGCGTCGTCCTGAAGTTTTCGCCGCGCTTTTCAGGAACGCTTGGCCCGGGCCGGTGATCGTCACTGGAACGCCTTCGGCATACGCGCTAACACGGTCGAGCCGCCTTTCACATTCTCTCCCACTTTCACCAGAATTTCTGCTTGGTCCGGCAGCCACAGGTCCACGCGCGAGCCAAAGCGAACCAGTCCGATGCGTTCTCCACGGGCGACCTCGTCACCGGCCTTCTTCCAGGAGACGACGCGCCGGGCGACCCAGCCCGCTATTTGTTTGTAGACGATGTCGCCGTGCTCGGTGGCTTGCGTAAACACGTTTTGCTCATTTTGAAAGGAAGCGTTTTCGTCCCAGGCGGCGAGGAACTTGCCTGGCTTGTAGTCGAGACGTGCGATTTTTCCCGCGGCGGGGGCGCGGTTGACGTGCACGTTCCAGATCGCGAGGAAAATGCTAAAGCGCTTGCCGGGTCGGCCCTGGTCCTTTTCGTCTTTGATCACGACGACCCGTCCGTCGGCCGGGGCAACAATGAGCCCCGCGCCCTGGGGTATGGTTCGTTCTGGATTTCGAAAGAAGCTGAAGACAAACAGGCCCAGCAAGCCGAGCGCGACACCGGCTCCAAACACCCAGGCGTGGCCGAAGGCGATGAGAATGATTCCAAGCAACAGCGGCGGTACGCCGAACCAATACCCTTCCCGGACCATAAGCTCCCCAACTCCGTCGCGGCTTGGCGCCGCGGGAGGGCTTCGGTCATTCTACGATACTTCTGGTTGCCGGGAGGGCGAGCGACGGCGGGCTACTCGGTGTGTCTAGCGCGCGCACTGTGGAAATGCGCAGCAATGCGCTCCATTTCATCCTTTACGTGAAGCTTGAGTTTTTTTAGCCGGATTTCTTCGATGAGGTCTTCGGAGTTGAGGTAGGGAGACTGCGAGAGTTTCTGGAGTTCTGCTTCGTACTGCTGATGCTTTTCGGCCAGACGCTGATACTCGGCGTCTGATTCGAAAATTACGTCCCGAGGACTCCGCTGAGCTGTTGCCATGCGTGTCTCCTCACGACTTGGAATGTGAACACTACATAAACGCAGACTAGCACCAGGAATCTCCCCGTCAAGGGCAAATTCGTACCAGGGCTGTGAATATTGGTCCAGTACGGTCAGTTCGTTCCAGCAGTACTCCCCAAAGCGGAAAGGCGCAACGCCAAAATGAGAGCGCTCTCAGTGGGATTCCGGTAGTACGCAGGGCGCTCTGCGACTTGACGAAAGCCCAAACGGCGATAGAAGGCGGTGGCGGCAGCATTGGCCGGGCGAACTTCAAGAAATGCCTTAACTACGCCCTCCTGGCCGAAAATCTGAAGCAACTGTTTAACGAGGGCTTTGCCGAGTCCTTGCCGCCGGAACTCGGATCGGACCGCGAGATTCAAGATCTCACCTTCGTCCATTACGCGGTGGCCGACAATAAAACCAACGATATCTTTGCCCTGCCGCGCTACCAAGAAATGAGACGGTTGACTCGCCAGTGCCTCGCCGAGCAAGTTCGATGACCAGGGCGCTGCCTCGGGAGCCTGCTGAAGTATCGCTTGAAGATGAGGGAGATCTTCGCTACGGCACGCATTTATCTCGAGCGGGTTCTCGTGGTCCATGAAATTAGCGTGCTCCGGCTGGCGAACTCTTCCAAAAGATCTCGGCGTCCGAGCGTCGAACGTAGTTGGCGTCCAGCGCTAGAGCGTCGCTCAATTGCCCCTGCGCCGCACGCTCCTCGGCGAGTCGTCCTATTACGGGAGCAAGTTCCGGCGACACAGGAACAATCCGGTCCCCCGCCGCTATCCTCGGTCCCATGGCCTCCAGGTTCACGATCAGGTCTGGATCGAGCGAAATCCATGTGACTGGTTCCTTGCCTGCTTGCTCAGCGACCCGGCGGACAAAATCCTCGGGGGCGATTACCAGTTCGTCGCCGACCCTTTGCAGGGAGATCGGCGAGTTTCGATAGAGCCCCGCAAAGAGTTGTCCACGTTGTGCGTTGTAACAGGCAGTCAGGAAGCCTGTATGCGCCTCACGGGAGCGCGCCATAGCTTCCAGCCGGGACACGCCCACAATCCGCGTGCCGTAGACTTCGGCCCAGGCTTTGACGGTGGTCAAGCCCACACGGAGTCCGGTAAAGGAACCTGGGCCCGTTGCAACGGCCAAGAGTTCAATCTGTTCCATTTTCGTCGCGGCTTGCATGAGTGCCCGGTCGACTGCGGGCAGCAACCAAGCAGAGTAGTCCGTGGCGTCGTCGTGGGTTTTAACCGCGAGCGCGGCGCCATTCTTTCTGACTGCGACGCTTCCGCGGGCATCCGAAGTATCGATCGCTAACGTAATCATTCCGGGAAAGGCATCCGCCTGATTCAGCTTACCCCTTCAGACTTAATGGGTTATAAGAAGAAACCCGATTCCGGCGCGCCCCTTCGGCCGAAGGAAACCTGATCAGTGTAGCGCGTTTGTGCTCTGACTGTAAGCAATTCGACTGCCAAATGGCTCCACGACTTTCTCTATCTTCCTGATTCCACTGGATATATCTTGACTCTTGCGGCACACTTCTCTACACTCGTTTTATCTTCTTGGGGGGCCACCGAAGCCTATGGAATACAAGATCGGCGACAAAGTCGTTTATCCGAACCACGGCGTAGGGGTAGTCGAACAAATCAGTTATGGCGTACTGAACGGAAGGACCGAACGGTACTTCATGATTCGAATCATCTCCAGCGGCTTGCGCGTTATGGTTCCATCTTCGAACGCACCGGCAGTTGGTTTGCGATCTGTTATCCGCTCCATTGATGCCAGCAAGGTGCTGGGATTCCTCGAGAGAGGGAAGCTCAATTCGCATCATGACTGGAAACACCGTTTCAAAGAGAACTCCGAACGCATGCGTACGGGTTCCCTGCTAGAAGTAGCCGTAGTTCTGAAGAGTCTGGTTTCCCTCAGCCGCAGCAAGCCTCTTTCCTTCCGCGAAAAGAAAATGTTGGAGCGCGCCAAGTATCTGCTGGTAAGCGAGATGGCGACCGCGCGCAACCTGACTTCCGAAAACGCGGAGGGGTTGGTGGTGAAGTCGTTGGCCAAAGCCAAGTTGCAGTTTCCGACGCTACAGGAGAAGGTGGACTAGCGCTTTTTCATTTTGGGAATTGTCTCGGGCGGCCCTTCGGGTCGCCCTTTTTTTTCCTGCGTGAGCGGCAGGAGCGAGAAGCAGGGGCTCGGGATGACGAGTGCAGGCTAGCCCAAAGCTGCCTGCCTCAGGCCAGCGGCAGATTTGCCGTGGCGTTCAAGGTGTTGTCCGCGAACTGCCGGAGCGCATACTTCGAGTAAGCTGCCGCTGCGATCATCGCGGCATTGTCTGTCGATAAGGCCCGGCTCGGGAAGAACGCCTGCAGCCCCGCCACCTTCGCACGTTCGTCAAAAGTTCGTCGCAATTGACTGTTTGCTGCGACACCGCCTGAAATCAGCATCGTCGCTACGCCACACTCCTCCGCTGCCATCATGGTACGGTCCACCAGATCACGAACGACTGCGTTCTGGAATTCGCGGATCAAGCCGAGAATTTCGGGACTGCATAGCGCGACCAGATGCGCAAATTCCCGGCGGCCCGAGTGGGCAGCCTCTTCCCTCTTTTGGATTTCGTCCTTGTACTCCGGATGCTCGCGGACATGATAAAGGACGGCGGTTTTTAGTCCGCTGAAGCTGAAGTCCAGACGATTACCACGCGTCTTGGTCGGCCCAAATTTTGTGGGCGCTGGCGCTGAGCCGGCCGCCGCGGCCAACCGGTCGAGTATCGGCCCGCCGGGATAACCGAGCCCCAAGAGTTTTGCCACTTTGTCGTAGGCCTCGCCGGCGGCGTCGTCGCGCGTCTGACCAAGCTTTCGATAACCGAACGCGCCGTTTGGCGATGACAGAATGGCCTTGACCTCATAGAGAACGGTGTGGCCGCCGGAAACGATAAGGCACACAGCCGGCAACTTCGGCACATCGCCATGTTGCTGTGCTTCGAGAAATGCAGCGTGAATGTGGCCTTCCAGATGGTTTACGGCAATGAGCGGTTTGCCAAGGGCGGCTGCGAGGGTTTTTCCGTACGTGATGCCGACGAGCAATGCGCCAACTAAACCCGGCCCCTCAGTCACGCCAATCCCATCCAAGTCGCCAAAATTTAGCCCGGATTGCTCCATGGCTTCGCGCACAACGGGAACGATCTGGCGCAGATGCTCCCGGGAGGCCAACTCCGGCACAACACCGCCGTATTTCCGGTGAATATCGATTTGCGAGGCTACCACGTTGGACAGAATCGTCCGCCCTTCCACGACTACCGCCGCCGCGGTCTCGTCGCACGACGATTCGATGCCGAGAATTCGCGCGTTCGTTTTCAATCGCTTCCCCAGGCTTGCTCCGACTTCGATGCTAACACAACACTCGACTCTGCTATCTACCAACCGTCTACGTGCACGCGTGGCTAGCGCCTCACGTTTTAGACCCGATTGCTGTACCATGAGGCACGATGACTTTCCGCGCCCCCGGAAACCAACTCAGACGACTCCGCATCCGCTTGGGGATTACGACACGCGACGTGGAGAGCCTGAGCTTGCGAATCGCGGAAGAAGAGAAAAACCCCGAGTTTCAAATTTCCAACGCCTGGCTCACTCAGCTCGAAAACTCCGATTCCGTTCCCAGTATCTACAAGCTGTATTCGCTGGCGACGATCTATCACATCAAGTTCACCGACTTGCTCTTCTATTTCGGCGTAGACCTTCAGAAAGTGCCACAGCACCAACTCCTGGCGCAATTGGCCAACACCCATCTTACGCAGCTCGAAGTGTATGACGCCGAAAAAACTGTATCGTTCCCGGTGCGGTTTGACCGCTCCTTCGATCTGGACAACACAAATCTTCTAACTCGCATTGTCGAAATTTGGGGTGAAATTCCAATCGCTCTTCTGCAACAACTGGACCTCCGGCACAATCTGTATGGCTACATCGGGCTGCAGGATTTCACGCTTCATCCGCTGCTACGTCCGGGCTCTTTCGTCCAGGTGGATCAACGCGTCCGGAAGATTCAGCCGCAGCGCTGGCGCACGGAGTTCGACAGGCCGATTTATTTCGTGGAATTGCGCGAAGGTTACGCTTGTTCCTGGTGCGAACTTCAAGATGGCCGATTGCTGCTTTTGCCACACCCACTGTCGCCGTGCAGCGTTCGCAGCCTGGACTACGGGAAAGACGCGGAGATCATTGGCCAAGTAACGGCTGTAGCGATGCGGCTGGTGGATATGCCTGACGCTGCTCCTGACGGAGCTGTAAGACCTGCAAGGCAAGCTTGATGTTCGAGAGAAACAACTGGACCATCGTGGAATCCATCTCCATGGGAATGGCCACTCGATAGGGTTCGAGCTCCTGCCAGGCACGAATCAATCCCTGTGGGGTCTCATGAGAAACGCTCACGTAGGCTTCCAGCTCTCGGACCAGTTCTTCGAGGGGCAGCGCAACCAGTCTGCGGAAAATGTTGCGGTGAGCGGTTTCGAGCGCTTCGCGAGCCTGCTCCCCGCCGAAGCGAGCGGCGAGTCCTTCGTGGTGGTACACGCCGCTGTTGTAGTCGCGCGTTGAAGCGAGATAGATCAGCCGGGCTAAGTCGCAACGGATCGCGGACAGGGTTCGGCGCTCGAGATCGTCGCGAGCGTTCTGGTTGGTCGGGAGCTGGACGGCATCGCTCATTCGGGACTCACGTCGAAGCGGTATTTCCGGATGGATCGATCGGAGTCAGGGCGGCCAGGTCCGGCAAGGATTGCCCGATTCGCTGATAAAGCATGCCCGCCTGTGAGGCCAGACTCGCGAGCGCGTGAGGCCCAAAGAGCCCGATCGAGAGAAAAAGCATCCCGCAGAGAAGCCGGAGCTCGAGATACTGGAAAAACAATCTTGCTTCGGCGGCCACATTCAGATTCGTGCTGTGACGAGAACTGAGCCGATGTTGGCGCATGATCCGGCTCACTTCGCGAGACGTCTGCCGGACCCAGTGTGCGGCGACTCTCCGCCGCTCTGTCAGATAAAGGCGCTGCAATCGCGGAGAGCGCGTGAGTTCGATGAATTCCCTGTCCTTCGGCGAAAATATCCGCACCGCCAATTCCGCAGGCGGCAGCGCGTCTCCGGGCGCAAAGTCTCTCCCGTAATTCGCTTCACGATCTGCGCGTTCATGCCCCCAGCTCTTCCACAAGAGCACGATAATCGCAAACGCAACGACGGTAGCGAGCGCGACGAGCGGCGTCATGCGCGAGCCGCCCATCCGAGGCGCGCTAACGTCCTCCGGAATTGATCGCGCGTAGAAGCAAAAACCAACTCGTAGTCATTCTTCAGGCGAGCGTCTCGTTCCGTAGCTGGGGCCGGCTGATAAGCCCACAGCATTGTGACCCATATCGCCAACACCAGAAGGTAAGAAACGGATTCAGCGTGCGGCCAGAAGGAATTGATCCGATCCCAGTGCCGTATCCATAAAGCATATTGCGCAATACTCACACCGATAAACAGGCTGTAGCCAATCAGGATTCCTTTGAGATTTTTCCCAAACGGTATTGCATACCACAAAAACAGTGCGACCAGGGTCAGGATCGCCAGCGCCTGCACCATGCGCAGGTTTCGCTCTAGCATCAAGCAGCTGGACGACAGCCACGAGACTAGATCGCCCGAACGGACAGCAATGGCTCTGGCAAAAATTCCCCCGAACACAACGAAGAGCAAATAGCGCGACATCCTTGCCGCGCCCGGGAAAGATCGCAAAGCAACGCGGTAGATCTCGAAAATGATCCCCGAACCGAACAGCAAGCTGAGGAATTGCGTTATCCAGTAAAACTGATAGTAATGGTTGGGGAACCAGCGGTAGACGACCATGCGCAAAATGTCATTCGCGGTTATGAAGAAAAGATAGGAATAGAAAATCGGGAAATGCACAAGGAGTCTTCCCTGATAAGCGCGCACCAGCAGAAGAAT
Organism: Candidatus Acidiferrales bacterium; assembly: GCA_963783955.1. GTDB lineage: Bacteria > Acidobacteriota > Terriglobia > Acidiferrales > UBA7541 > Acidiferrum. The sequence goes on from CAWAPN010000001.1 coordinate 729,095, forward strand.
TTCGAGGATGGTTCCCACGAACCAAATGACCATCGTCTGCATAGCTGCACGGTTCTCGTGTTGGGGGGTCTACTCTCCCGCCATAGAGTAACACGAGTTAAGGGGGAGTTGGTGAACTCCCCCTTTCCGCGAGAGGCTTCGGTGACAGGTGCCTAGGCCTGGCTTGCGGGGCCTCTGCCACTCGGAGGAGGAGGAGGCGGCGGCGGCGACGGCGCGACGCCGTCGGCCACTTGCACGACGGCCGGGCCCGAGTGGTCGAAGAGAGAAGTGCCCCCGATCGAACCGAAAAGAAGCGCGAGCGCAACCAAAAGCATTGCTAAAACATTCAGATGATCTTTTGTTTTCAAATGATTCATGGAATTCTCCTCAGAGATTTATCGCATCCCAACGAACGGGACCCCTGGTAGCTCGTCGGTTCGGCAGAGTTTAGGAGTTGAAGCGGCAAGATGGTACGGAAGTACTAAATTGCTCGGAATCCCAAGCAACGCGATTTCTTGGCGCGTACAGTGGGTAATGTAGGCGCGCCATTTTTCCATTTGCGGGGGCCAACGGCACGCACGACCGGGCCGTCGGCCGTCAAGAATGTTGCATCACTTCTCCCGGCCGGTACCAATCCTCGCCGGCAGCGGCAGGTTAATTTCCAATCGAAAACTTTCAGCAAATCGTTTCTTTAGACTCCTGTAGCGGCAATGGCGTCATTAGGCTGTTGGCAGCGGACCATCGGAGCGATGGCCGATCGCTACCAACGGTTTCCGCCCGTGTTCATGAACGCTATTCCCTCACGATACGCGCTCGGAGACATTTCACGCATGAGGAAGAGGCACGCTTTTGCTTGTGCTACAGAGCAGATAGGACATTTTTTGCGAACCAGCGCAGGCAACACGGAAACTGTAAGCGTGTACCGTTTCCATTTGGAGAACGCTTTGCTGCTCAGAAGGAAGTCTCCATCGAGTCGGGAATGTCGAATCCTGAGTCTCTCTTTGTTATCGATGTTGCTTTGAGGCCCACAAAATTTAATTGATAGCTCATGAAGGACTTCGGGGAAGACCTGCGATTGAGACTGGCGACCGGTTGCGTTGCTCGAATCCGGTCAGCGGGTTGCAGGTGATCGTGACGGAGTTGGGCAGTAGGCAGGACTTGACGACGCTGCACGCTGCTCCGGCGGATTCCAAATGAAGAAATCTTATGAGAAGCCAGTCGCAAGCAAGACCAGATTGTCTCGCGAAGAGCGCGTTCTGGAGGGCATACGAGATCCAAGGCCCTAACCCGCCGGAGGAGCGAGCGCGTCTTGCTGCAGGTCCACGTGGTCGTCGAAACCACGGACCAAGACGGAAGCCAAGTGCGTCTCGATGGCTTTACGCTGGTTGTGAATGCCCATGGCGGTTTGCTCGAGATGGGCTTGAAAGTGCCCAAGGGACATCGCTTGCTGCTGGCGAATCCTACTGCGGGCCTGCAGGAATTCTGCCGCGTTGTCGGGATTCGAGGGACTCAGGACGGATACTACTCGGTTGCGTTCGAGTTCGAGAACCCGTCGCCACAGTTTTGGCCTATCGTGTTTCCCCCTACCGATTGGAGTCTTGTGCCGACGGAAAACTAGCTCTTGCTCTGATGCCGTGCTATTCCGTGCTGACCGGCCCGATGGGGCGCCATTCTTTGCCGCCGAACTGGATCAGAAAAAGCTGTTTGATCGGCTGATAGTCCATAGGGCTTGAATTGACGCGAATTCCTGGCCGCAACATCGGCAGCTCCACCCACATGCTATCACGTTAGATGCTCGGTCCCGATGGCGCCCTGACGGGTGGGGAATGGCTTGGTCACCGTACAGTTTTGGGTTTATTGACAAAGCTTGGGCGCGGCGGCTACTGTGCCTAAGGAGCAAATTCTCGGGAGAGTCCGACCAACAAACGCGATGACGACTGACGATCGAAAGCAGTCCCCGCCAAAAACCCTCCTGCACCATAAAGTTCGAAAGGCCGTCCTTCCCGCCGCCGGCCTTGGCACGCGCTTCCTTCCTGCGACAAAAGCGCAGCCGAAAGAGATGCTGACGGTTGTCGACAAGCCGCAGATTCAGTACGTGGTCGAAGAATGCGTGGCTTCTGGCATCGAGCACGTCATCATTGTGACGGGCAAAGGCAAGAACTCCATCGAAGATCATTTCGATTACTCGCCCGTCCTCGAACGTCACCTCGAGGAAAAAGGCAAGACCGAACAGGTGGAGATGGTGCGGGACATCGGCGATATGGTGCAGGTGAGCTACACGCGACAGAAGGAGCCGCTCGGGCTGGGCCATGCCGTGCTCGTGGCGAAGGATCTTGTAGGCGACGAGCCTTTCGCGGTGCTGCTAGGTGACGTGCTGATTCCCGGTCCCAATCCGGCTACTAAGCAATTGATTGCGGTGTACGAGGCCACCGGCACGGGCGCGATTGCGGTCGAAGAGGTGCCGCGCGATAAGACTCATCTCTACGGGATTGTGGACGGCGAACCTGCGCCGCAACCGCCTTTTGGAGAAAGGTTGTTGCGGATTCGCGACCTGGTGGAAAAACCAAAACCGGAGAACGCTCCCTCGAACCTGGCGATTACCGGGCGGTACGTGCTTCCCCCCGCGATCTTTGATTGCCTGGAGCGAACGAAGCCCGGCGCGGGCGGCGAGATCCAGCTGACCGACGGCATGCGCATTCTCGCGAAGGAAGTGGGGCTGTGGGCGCTGATCTATGACGGAATTTCGTATGACGCGGGAGACAAGCTCGGATTCCTGAGAGCCACGGTCGAGATTGCGCTGCAGAACAAGGAACTTGGCGAAGCGTTTCGCAGTTATCTGAAGACGCTGAAGCTTTAGTGGAACGGCCCTTCGAGGCTGGCGCAAACTTAGGCCGTTGCTTTGAGGATTTACTTCTTGACCGGTTTCTTTTCCTTTGTTTCCGTTGTTTCTTTCCGAGCAGATTCCTTCGTAGTTTCCTTCGCGGTTTCTTTCGGCGACTCCTTGTCCGCGGGCTTGCTCTCGCTCTCGGTCTTCTTGTTGCCCGCATAATCGGTGACGTACCAGCCGGCGCCCTTGAATTGAATCGCCGGCGCAGAGATCGTAGGCTCGACCTTGCCCCCACAATGCGGGCACTTCTTTAAATGTGGACCGGATACGCGCTCAATTTTCTCCGTCCTTTTATGACATTTCGTGCACTCGTACTCGTACAACGGCACAGTCCGTCCTCCTGGGTTACACGCAAAAGTGCGATTATAGCACGCGCCGCAACGGGACTGGCGGCATGCTAAACTGACGTTCTACCAATTTCATGAACGTCAACGCGCATTCCGAATCCTCGTCTGAGGCCCGCCGCGGCTGCCTGTACCTGGTGGCCACGCCGATCGGCAACCTCGAAGACATCACCCTCCGGGCGTTGCGGATCTTGAAGGAAGTCGACCAGATCGCCTGCGAGGATACGCGTCATACGCTGAAGCTGCTGAATCATTTTGAAATCAATAAGCCGCTGGTGAGCTACCACGAGCACAACGAGCTGACGCGTGCTTCGGAGCTGGTGCTGGCGATGGAGAAAGGTTCGCGTATCGCGCTGGTCAGTGACGCGGGAATGCCGTTGGTTTCCGATCCCGGCCATCGGCTTGTGACGCTGGCGATCCGCCACCACATCCCCGTAATTCCAATCCCTGGCCCGGCCGCTCTGCTTGCGGCGCTTTCCGCGTCAGGCTTGCCCAATGAAGAATTCTTGTTTCTTGGTTTTCTGCCCGCTCGAAGCGGCGAGCGACAGCGCGCGCTCGAACGTCTCCGCATCGAGGACCGCACGCTGATTTTTTACGAGGCGCCGCACCGGATTCACGACACTATCGCAGACGCGGTTGCCATTCTTGGCGACCGCCCCGCCTGCCTGGCTCGCGAAGTGACGAAACTGCATGAGGAGTTCCGGCGCGGCAAGCTGACAGATATTTTTCAGACGCTCAACGAGCATCCCGCCAAGGGAGAAATCACTCTCGTGGTTGGACCAGCGGAAAAGGGTGCGCGGGGAGTCAATTTCGATACCGCTCAGTCGCTGGCCGCGCGAGTTGATGAGCTGATGCACCAGGCGAAACTGGATCGCAAGGACGCGCTCAAACTGGCGGCGAAGGAACGCGGCATGAGCAAGCGCGACGCGTACCGCCAACTCCTCGATGAGAATCCACCGATCGAATAAACCTCAGCCGCCGGATTCGGGGCGGAACATGCGCTGGAAGCGAGGCCCGACGAACTGGACGCCGACGACTCGTTCGCCGGTGGCTTCTGCCTGACTGACGTGCACAACGCGGCCTTGGGTTTCGAAGTCCGCTTCTTCACGCCGGGGCGCCGCTGCGGTTAGAGGAATCCGAATTTTCAGGCTGGAACCAACGGCCACGTCGAAGCGGGTGCGAAAGGCGGCCCCGCTGCGGCACAGATTTTCGCTGGCGGTATCTTCTTCGAAGTTGAAGCCTTTTGCGTCTTGTCCCCAGACGTGCAACGGCAGGCGTACGGAAATTCTACGTTCGGAGCGTTGTCGAGCTAACCTCTCGATGGTCTGGCTCATTGGCTGGCATCCCCCCAAGTGTGGCCTTTCGCTCGAAGAAGCGCTCGACGTTATCGACCACTTCGCCCGGCGTGCGCGCCAGATGCACAATTCTGCGCAGCTCGCTGCCATTCCCGACCCCATGGGTAAACCAGCAGGCGAACTGCTTCATTTTTCCCATAGCATCGGGGAGGTTCGAGTTATAAATTTGCCCGTAGTATCCAGAGAGTAAACGATAACGGTCTTGTTCGGTCGGAACGGAATAGCGACCGGTCTCGCGAAACTCGCTCATCTGCGCGAAAATCCAGGGGTTGGTAGCGGCGGCGCGGCCGATCATGACCGCGTCGCATGCGGTTTCCTGAACCATTCGGGCGGCATCTTCCGGACATTGAACATCGCCGTTTCCAACGATGGGGATCTTCGCCGATTGCTTCACTTCCGCGATGATGTTCCAGTTCGCCCTGCCGGAATACCCCTGCAAACGAGTACGCGGATGAATGGCTGCGGCTTCGACACCCGATTGCTCGGCCATCTTGACCACTTCCTTTGCGACGATCGAATTTTCGTCCCAGCCTGCGCGCAATTTGATCGTCAGGGGAATTTTTACCGCCGCACGAACTTTGCGGAAAATTTCATCGAGGAGCGGCAACTCTCGAAGAAGGCCGGAACCGCCGCACTTGACGACTTTCTTTGCCGGGCAACCCAGGTTGATATCGACGGCGTCGTAACCCAGATCTTCCACCATGCGCGCGGCATCGGCCATGACCTCTGGGCTGGCGCCAAACAACTGCGCCGCGATGGGATGCTCATCCTCCTGAAAATAAAGATAGCGCTGGGCTTTCGCTCGGCTCCGCGTGATGCCTTCCGAGCTGGTGAACTCGGTCATCAACAGTCCACAGGAACCCAAGCCACGGATCACGCGACGAAAGAGTGTGTCGGTAACACCGGCCATCGGGGCGAGCACCGTTGCCGGCCGGATACACAAATTCCGGACGCGATATTCAGCGGGAATCAGCCCGGAGGCGGTGGCGTCGATTGCCTGGCCGTTTTTTCCCAGAATCTCGAGCGCCCGTTCGGTGAATTGTGGGTTGTCGCAGTTAATTTTGTTCTTCCTTCTTCGCCGTTTCGAGGGGCGCTTCCGCCAAATATTTTTCCAGCCGCAGAAATTTGCGTCCTAAGGCTCCGCTGTAGGCAGACCACGCCTCTTCGCCCCCGTCGAGTACCATGGCCGTGCGCACGGCGGCCACTTTGGAGTCCATGTCGTCCAGATAGTGAAACACCAGCGCTTCGCGGATCATAGGCAACTTGGGTGAACCAAACTGATATTCGCCGTGATGGCTGATCAGCAGGTGCTGGACCACGGCCTTCAGTTTGGCCGGAAAACCTTCAATGGATTCCATGGCCTTCGCCACAGTTTCCAATTCCATAACAATGTGGCCGAGGAGCTGTCCTTCGATCGTGTACGCGACCGAGCGCTCGTAGCAGAGTTCGTCGAGCTTGCCGACGTCGTGGAGCATGGCAGCGGTGAGCAACAAATCCACATCCAATTCCGGGTAGTGCGCAGCGACGAGCTTCGACAACCCGCACAAGCCCGCAACGTGTTCAAGCAAACCGCCCAGATAGGCATGATGCATGACTTTCGCGGCTGGAGCGCGCTTATAACGCTCCGCGATTTGCGGCTCGGTCAAGATTTTGAGAACAAGCTGCTGCAACCACGGATTCGTCATGCCCCCGGCGTAACCGAGTAGTTGGGCGTACAAATCTTCAACGTTCAGGGGCGTGTGCGCCAGGAAATCGGAGAGATCGATCTCCGCAGGTTTTGCAAGCCGGAACTGTTGTAACGACAGTTGTGGCCTGTTGCGGTAAATCTCCACGCGGCCCTGGATCTTCACGAAATCGTCGCGATTTACTTCTTTTGCGAGCACTTCGAACTTCTCCCACATGCGCGCTTCGATGGTTCCGCTGCGATCGCCGAGTTCCATTCGCAGGTAGGGCTTTCCGGTGTTGGTGTTGCGAACTTCTTTTTCATGCACCAGGAAAAAGCCGGTAATGATTTGGTCCGCGGTCAGGTCTTTGACGAAAGGGCTCTTCATTTATTGACCCGCAGTGTTCTTGCCAAACAGCAGATACTTCTTGTGGCCTTTCTTTTCCTTCGTTACTTCCGGCGTGGCGTTCACTTCCTGGATCTCTGAATTCCCTCCCCCGGCCATATCCTGATAGCCGGGTTTAATGACTACGTAGCTTTGCTCGCGAAGGGTCTTGAGGTATTCGCGCAGCGCCGGCTCCATCTTTTGCTGGTAGAGATGCTCCTGGATTTCATTTTCAACTTTGTCGAAGGACTGCTCGCCTTCCTCGTAGTGCTCCAGAACCTTCAGGATCAAGAAGCCCTGCTTGGTTTCGATGACGTCGGTCAATTGATTCTTGTTCATCTTGAACACGATATCTTCCAACTCCTTCGAAAGCTCACCGCGCTTGTACTGACCTAGGTAGCCTCCCTGTTGCGCCGTCGCACCGTCCGAGAAACGCTTGGCCAATTCGGCGAAATCCTCACCCTCCTTCACGCGGCTCAGCAGCTTCTGCGCTTTCGCTTTGAGCTCCGGAATTTCCGACTCTTTCTTGCCTTCGGTCTTGACCTCGATCGCGCTCAAGGCTACTTGTTCCGGCCTCACGAAGTCTTTTTTGTGGTCTTCGTAGAACTTCATCGCTTCGTCGTGGGTGATGTTGATGTGCGAACCCACCTCGCGGCGAATCACTTCCTGCGTCAAAATGCGGTTCTTGATGTTGTTCTTGAAATCCTCCCAGTTGAGGCCTTGCGAGGTAACGGCTTTTTCGAGATCGTCCAGATCTTTCAGATTGTTCTTCTGGCGAATCTGGTCCAACTGCTTGACCACGTCCGGTTCTACGTTGATGTCCATGTCTTTGCCGCGCTGTGCCAGCAGCGACTGATCGATCAGGTCGCGCAGCGCAAATTTCTGGCTATCTTCGACAGCCACCTGAAGCTGTTCCGGCGAGCAACGGCCGTTGCAGTCTTCGCGAGCGCCATCGGCGGCCGATCCGCGGGCTTTGTCCAGTTCCGATTTGGTGATGATGTCATTGTTGACGCGGGCGACGATCTCCTCGACGACCTTGCCCTCGGCGTCACCGGCCTTCTTCTCGACCTTGGGGACAGGGCTGTCGCTCTTCTTGGGCGCCGTCTTGGCGTCGTCTGGAGCCGTCGCCGGCTCTTCCATTTTCGGCTGCTCGAGCGCGGGAGGGTTCTCGGCAGGCGGTTTTTGCGGCGCCGGGGTTTGCGGAGGCGGGCTCTGAGCCGGCGGAGCTTGCGCCGGTGGATTTTGCGCAGGCGGAGTCTGCAGAAGCGGGTTTCGGGCCGGCAGCGACGAAGCCATCCAAAGTCCCGCCAGCAAAGCTAAAGTTCTCATAACTCTCCTCATTTTGAAAGTTTAGCTTGGATTCCCCGCCCTGTCAGCTTCCGCCTTGCCCGCTGAGCCCTTCTAAAACCTTGCGCAGGACGCTCGGCACCGCTTCCCCACGGTCCACCTCCATCCACAAAACCCCGCTCGGGTCCAGCTTGATTCCCTTTCGCGAACGGACGACCTTGACGACCGAGGCAGGCTCGAGCGTCGTTTCCGGGTGGAAGCGAAGAGCGATTTTGCTTCCCTGGCGCTCCACGGCGGCGATCCGCAAACGCTCACACATGGATTTGAGGACCGCGAACTCGAGAAGGTTTTCCACGGATTTCGGAAGGGCCCCGAAGCGATCTTCCAACTCCTTGTGTACGTCCTGTTTTTCCGCTTCGCTGGCAACCGAAGAGACACGTTTGTACGTCCGGAGCCGGAGGTTCTCGCTTGGAATGTATTCGGGCGGAATACGAACGTCCATCCCCAGACTTAAGGTGGTACGCAGCTCGGGCGCGGCTTCCTCGCCCTTGAGCTTGGCCACGGCACGCTCCAGCATCTGGACGTACATGTCGAAGCCGATGGATTCGATGTGGCCGTGTTGCTGGCGCCCTAGCATGTTGCCGGCACCGCGAAGCTCCAAATCGAGCGCGGCGATGCGAAATCCGGCGCCGAGTTCGCTAAATTCCTTCATTGCGGCAAGGCGTTTGCGCGCGATGTCGCTCAGTACCCGTTCCGGCGGGACCAGAAGATAGGCGTACGCTCGCTGACTGGAACGGCCGACACGGCCCCGCAATTGATAAAGCTCGGCCAGTCCCAGGCGGTCGGCCCGATTGATCAGGATCGTGTTGGCGCGAGGAATGTCCAAGCCGTTTTCGACGATCGTCGTGGCTACCAGGACGTCCGCTTCGTCGCGGACGAACTTGAGCATCACCTGCTCGAGTTCTTTTTCTCCCAATTGCCCGTGGCCGACGACGACGCGCGCCTTGGGAACGAGTTTCGTAACGAGATTGCCCAGCGAATAGATGGATTCGACGCGGTTGTGAATGAAATAGACCTGGCCATCGCGCGCCAATTCGTTTTCGATCGCTTTCTTTACGAGTTCCTCGTTGAATGAGGACACCACGGTTTGAATCGCGAGCCTGTCCCTTGGCGCCGTTTCGATCACCGACATATCGCGCAAGCCGACGAGCGACATGTGCAGCGTTCGCGGAATTGGCGTGGCGGAAAGTGCCAGGGCGTGAACGTTTTTGCGCATCTCCTTGAGCCGCTCTTTGTGCGCGACTCCGAAGCGCTGCTCTTCGTCGACTACGAGCAGGCCCAAATCCTGGAACTTCACGTCTTTCGAGAGCAGACGGTGGGTGCCAATCACGATGTCGACCTTGCCGGTTTCCAAGTCCGCCATGATTTCTTTCTGTTGGGCCGGGCTCCGGAAGCGGCTAAGCATCTCGATGCGAGCGGGGAAAGCGGCGAAGCGCTTCTTGAAGGTTTCAAAATGCTGGAAGGCAAGGACCGTCGTTGGGGTCAGGACGGCCACTTGCTTGTTTTCGCTGACCGCTTTGCAGGCGGCGCGCATAGCCACTTCCGTTTTGCCGTAGCCGACGTCGCCGCAGAGCAGACGATCCATCGGAGAAGATTTTTCGAGGTCCCGCTTTACGTCCGCGATGGCAGTGAGCTGGTCGGGAGTTTCTTCGAACTCGAAGGCGTCTTCGAATTCCTTTTGCCACGCGCCGTCGGGCGAGAAGGCAAACCCTTGTGCCGTTTTCCGCTCGGCGTAGAGCACGAGTAGCTTGTCGGCCATGTCTTCGAGGGATTTGCGAACGCGCGTTTTGCGCGTGTTCCACGCGGTTCCCCCCAGTTTGTCCAGAGCCGGCTCGGTTCCTTCCACCACACGATAGCTTTGCACCAGATCCATGCGTTCGAGCGGAACGTAAAGGCGAGCCTCTTCGGCATAGCGTAGCAGCATGAATTCGCCGCGACGGCCATCGGATTCGATCAATCGCAGGCCTTCGAATTGGCCGATACCGTGATCGACGTGCACCACGAAATCGCCCGGCTTCAATTCGGCAAAGTCGGCGAAGAAGCCGGAGGTACGGATTTTCCGGCTGGGCCGCTCCACGGCCGGAGTGACATCGAACAGGTCGGCATTGCCGAACAGCGTAAGGTTTACTTGCGGAAAAGCTACGCCCGCGGCAAAAGGCGCGCGCATCAGCAGCAGACGAGCCGTCTCTGAAGCGCTTTCCGCGGTGAAGCCCGCCGCAGCCTCTTCGGTTTCTCCCAAGACGTAAGCGGCTTCGTACTCACGGCAGATATCCGCGTAGCGCTCGAGCTCTCCGGTGCTGGCCGCGGTGAGAAACACGGTTCCACCTGCGCCGGTTTGCGAACGGATATCGCCGAGACAAGCGACCACATCTCCATGGAATCGCGTGCTTGGTCGAGCAATTAGTTCAAACCGTTTCGCGCCGGATGGCGCGAGACCGAGCTGTTCCAATGCGATGCGGGAGGTTTTGCGGAGTGCTTTTTCCCAGCCTTCTTCATTCCAGAAGTAGTCGGAAACCGTTGGCGCATTGGCCTGGCCGTGCCGCTCATAGTTCTCCGTGGCCGCATCGAGGAGAGTCTTTCTCGTCTCGCGCAGCGTTTCCGGCTCGTCCTGAAACACGATGGGCTTCAGCGAGCTTTCGGCAAGTTCAAACAGTGCGCTGCCGCCGGGTTCCTCGGTTCCTGCTAACCACCCACCGGGTTGCCAGTCTTCGGCTTCCTGGCTGCCCGGAGCGGGAACACTCCATTCCGCCAGCGGAAGAATTGTCGTCCTGACGACCGGTGCAATGGAGCGCTGCGTGCGCGGATCGAATTCGCGCACGGATTCGACCGTGTCGCCGAGAAGCTCGATGCGGGCAGGACGCGGCGCCTCGGGAGAGAATACGTCGATGATTCCACCGCGCACGGCAAACTGGCCGGGAAGCTCGACCATTTCCGTTCGCGCATAGCCGATGCGAGCGAGATGCGTGGTGAGTTCTTCGTGATCGGCCTCGCTGTCCTTCGCGAGTGTGCGGGCGAGAGTGAGATAGACGTAGGGATCTTGATAACGCCACAGTGCCGCCGCCACGGGCGCGACCACGACGGAAACTTCTCCATTGGCAAGGCGATACAGCGTCGCGGCACGCCTCTCGAGGATGTCGGCGTGGGGAGATTGTGGATCCCAGGGAAGACTGTCGAATTGAGGCAGAACCGCGATTCCACCGCTAGGCCCGGGGAAAATCTGCGAAAAAAAACGGAGATTTTCGGCGATCTCCTCCGCGCGGCGATTGTTTTCCGTGACGAGAAAGGCGGGGCGTCGTAATTCGTGGACTACGTAGGCCGCAACCAGTGGTTTTGCCACGTCGTGCAAGCCCGAAAGGCCGACTAAGTTGCCGCCGGCACGCACTTCTCCGACTACGCCCTCCATTGCAGGGTGGCGCAGGAGCGCTTCGAGTCGTTCTCTGACCGCCGGAAGTATCATTTCTACCTGGGGTCGATCCCTATGGTCCGGCGCGTTCGTTCACGGCTTGCTTGCACATCAATCTTTTTCGAGTTTCGTCGGCTCTTGCTCTCGGATCTGATGCAAAATCTCGGTGGTCGAGTAACCCGGCACATTATCGATGAGCACTACTTTTCCGTCGGCCGCTTCTACTTCTTCGCGACCTACGATTTGGTTGCCGGGCCAGTCACTGCCCTTCACCAAGATATCCGGTAACAGCGCCGCGATTACTCTTTGTGGAGTCAATTCGCCAAAAATCACGACGCCATCCACGCATTCGAGGCCAGCAAGAATCTCGGCGCGTTCCTGCTCCGGAATCAGCGGCCTGCTCGCGCCTTTGAGTGTGTGCACGCTTTCGTCACTATTTATGCCGACGATAAGGAAGTCCCCCAGATTTCGCGCGGCTTCGAGGCTATGAATGTGCCCCGGATGCAGCAGATCAAAACAACCGTTCGTGAACACAACTCGCTTGCCGTTGCGTTTCTCCCGGCCAAACCGCACAATCATTTCTTCGAATGTCAAAAGCGCCGCGTGCACAGGCTCTCCATGTTTGCTGAAAGAATCGGGACTGCGGGCTATTTCGATCGATCAGTTTATCATGCCCTCGGATTCAGCCGCTCTCGGAGCATTTCGCTTGCATAAGAAAAACCAGCTGATCCAGGCCTGTTGTGGGATGCTGTGCTTGGTCGTAGGCGCGGTGCTGGCGCTCTATCCGACACGCCGCTACACGGAGCACCGTTACGTGGTCGACGCGGCCGCTTGTCGCATGGACCTTCTCATGGTGACTCGGGCTGGTCGGGCAACCGACGCGGAGGCCGGATCGCTAGTGCTGTTCCATGGAATTGCCGCGAACAAAATCATCATGCAATACCTTGCCCGAGCGTTTGCGGAGCTTGGCTTACAGGTCTTTATCCCCGATCTTCCCGGTCATGGCAACTCGCCGGGTCCGTTTAGCCCGGAGTTGGCGGAATCCTGCAGCGCCTCTCTGCTTCGTGGTCTAGCGGCTAGAGGAATGATCCTTCCGAGCCGGACGATTCTTGCAGGGCATTCCATGGGCGCAGCGATTGCTTTGCGAGTGGCGGATAAATTCCGGCCTGCGGGAGTGATTGCGATTTCGCCCGCGCCCATGCAACCGGCGCACGGCGTCGTCAGCGAGGAATTATTGTTTCACACGCTACCGCTGCTGACACCCAACACTCTGATTCTCGTGGGCCAACTCGAGCCCCGGCACATTCGGGAGAACGCTGCGGATCTCGCCGGCAGCCCCACTGGATGGGTGAGATTCTTCGAAGTGCCGTGGAATACGCATGTCAGCATGCTGGTTTCGCCGACGGTGGCGCGCGAATCACAGATTTGGGCGGCGCGCGTGCTATCTCTGCCAAACGCCGCTCGATTGCCGTCGCGGGCGAATGTCCTTGCTGGCCTCCTCGGAATTGTCGGTCTGCTGCTGATCGGAGGCCCTTTTCTTCGAGAAATGGTCGGGACCAAGCTTGCGGCCGATTTGGAAACCTTGGATGCCGTTCCGCCCCTTCGAGGCGCAGTCGAAGTCGTGCTGTTTTCCGTCGTCGCGGTGCAGATTCTCCGCTATATTCAGCCTCTCCGGATTCTGCATCTGTTCGAAGGGGACTATCTGGCAGGATTCTTCTTGCTCGTAGGTCTAGGGTTGATCCTATTGCATCTGAAACCAGCTCGTGATGGCTTACGCACGCGGCCCGGCTTGCTGCTTGGGGCCGCGGGCGCCGCGATCCTGATTCACCTTCTCCTTACAGGTTGGCTCGAACTGACGGCCTCCGGCGCATCGTTAACCTTGCAGCGTTGGGAGCGCTTTCCGCTTTTCCTGGCAGCGGCCTTCGTGTATTTGTACGGGATCGAGCTGGTAGCTGGGCCGGTCGCCGATTGGTACAAACGGTATGCCTTCTGGTTTTTGCTGCTTGTGTTGGCGTGGCTGCCGCTGGTCTTCGGCGTGCTGTATCTCCGAACGGGAGAAATCCTGCCAGTGATTTTGTCGCTTTACTTCGCCATCCAGGCATCGCTCGCCGGACTAGGTATCCAATTGGTACGCCGGGAGTCGGGCTCCCCAACAGCCGCGGCACTCTTCGGTGCTATACTTCTGGCGGGGTTTTGTTTACTGCTCTTCCCTTTATCTTGAAGGACCTTGCCCTGGGTGCGCCCATCCTTCCTTTCGCGGAGAGGGAAATAACTGAAATTGCGGTGATGAATGGCTGACTATGTGATTGTCGGAGGTGGGCCTTCTGGCGCTATGTGCGGCGAGCAACTCGCTCGGGCAGGGCACTCCGTTGACATTTTCGATGAGCATCTCGCCTGGGAAAAGCCGTGCGGTGGAGGGCTGACGTACAAAGCCACGCAGTGCTTCCCCTTCTTGTTGGACAATCCGCTGCCGAAGAAGCTGATCCAGAAAGTAGAAATTATCAGCGCGGAGAATCAGCGGGCTACTCTCTGTCTTCAGCACCCGATCGTCATTTATTCCCGCACCGTTCTTAATGGGCTACTGCTTGACCGGGCACGCGATGCCGGCTGCCGCATTCATCATTCCCGAATTCAAGCCCTGGATACTTCGACGCAACGCCCTCGCTACTCGGTCGATGGCGACTGGCAAGATGCCGATTTTCTGGTGCTCGCCGGCGGTGCCCGCAACCAGTTTCTTCCCGGCACACGCGCGCTGGCTCGCGATGAACTGGAAATGACGCAGGGTTACTTCGTTCCACAAACTGCGGACCAGATCCTGATCAAATTCCTACCGGAGTTCGAAGGCTACATTTGGTCTTTCCCCCGGGCCGATCATCTTTCGTTGGGCATTTGCGGAAGTATGCAGGCGCATACCAGCACGGAATTGCGCAGCCATCTGCATCAATTTGCGGGTTCGGAAAAAATCGAAACTGCGCAAGCAAAATTCTATAGCCATGTACTTCCTTCCCCGCAGGTGAGCACGCTGTCCGACCGTGTCGTGGTCGGGCGCAATTGGGCGCTGTGCGGAGACGCCGCCGCCTGGGTCGATCCGCTGACCGGCGAAGGATTGTTCTACGCGATGCGCTCGGGCGAAATTCTCGGCCGCTCTCTTGCCGAGGGCTGCGCGGAGAAATATCCTGCACGCGTGCGGTCCTCGTTTTCGCTTGAGTTGGAATTTGCCGCTCGAATCGTTCGCCGGTTCTATCGCGGATCCTTCCTCGGAACCGCGGTGACCACGCGCATGGTGCAATTTCTGCAGCGTAACGCCGTGTTCCGGCAGCTTCTTTCCGATCTGTTCTGCGGCACGCAGGATTACACCTCGCTGAAACAGCGCGTCCTAGCGCATCTCGGCGGCACCCTGAGCCAATTCGTCAACAGTGTCCTTCGCTTCGATCATCCGGCTACAAAAGCGCCCACGTCGGACGCCGCAGACTGATTTTCCTGGTTACCTTAATCTCTATACCTTCTCTCGCCCTCAACCGCATCGAACAGGGTATTCTTTCAGATACTTGGGGAACCGCATGGCTACGACTGCAACCACGGCGTCCGTGACGACGGAAGCCGCCGCGAAAGCCGCGAAGAAGAAAAAGATCAACTGGCAATCGCTGCCGGAGATTTGGGCGTTGATCCATCCGCGGCGAGGGATGCTTCTGCTCGGACTCTTACTGGTCGCGATTAACCGCGTGGCCGGGCTGGTGCTGCCGGGATCGAGCAAGTATTTGTTCGACAACGTCATCGACAAGCATCAAGTGAAGCTACTTGTGCCGATTGTGCTGGCGGTCGTGGGGGCAACGCTGCTTCAGGGGATCACCTCCTTCACGCTGACGCAGCTTTTGTCTAAATCCGCGCAGCGAATGATTACGGACATGCGCAAGCAGGTGCAGGCGCACATCGGGCGGCTGCCGGTGAATTATTACGATGCCAACAAGACGGGCGTGCTCGTTTCGCGGATCATGAGCGATGTCGAAGGGATTCGAAACCTGATCGGCACTGGCCTGGTGGAGTTCGTGGGCGGATTATTGACCGCAGTACTGGCACTGATTATTTTGCTGCGCACGAGTACGGTGATGACGCTGGTGGCCTTCGGCGTGATGCTGAGCTTCGCGCTTTTTCTGAACAAGGCGTTTGCGGCCATCCGGCCAATTTTCCGGGCGCGGCCAAAGATCAACGCGGAGGTAACCGGGCGGTTGACGGAATCGCTCGGCGGCGTGCGCGTCGTGAAGGGCTATCACGCGGAGGACCGCGAAGAGGGAGTGTTCGCGAGCGGGGCGCAGCGATTGCTCGACAATGTGTTGAAGACGCTGACCACAACTTCGCTGATGAGCCTTTCCGGCGCTTCGCTGATGGGAATTGTCAGCGCGATCATCATGTACCTCGGAGCGCGGCAGGTGCTGGCTGGGACCATGACGAAGGGAGAGTTGATTTCATACTCGGCGTATCTGGTGCTGATGGTCGCGCCTGTGTTTCAGATCGTAAACATTGGAACGCAAATCACCGAGGCGATCACCGGGCTGGAGCGGACGCGCGAAATTTTGAACGAGTCCAAAGAGGATCAGGATCCCCGGCGCACGGTGACGCTAGGACGGATCGAGGGACACGTGGAGTTTGCCGACGTGCACTTCTCCTATGAGGCGAATAAAGAGGTGCTGCACGGGATCAGCTTCCAGTCGGCGCCGGGAACCGTAACCGCGCTGGTGGGACCGTCCGGCTCCGGGAAGTCAACGATTATCGGCTTGATTTGCGCGTTTTATACGCCGGAGACGGGGCGGGTGCTGGCCGACGGCGTGGATTTGGCGACCGTTCGCCTGGATTTCTACCGTACGCAACTGGGCGTGGTGCTGCAGGATACGTTTTTGTTCGACGGGACGATTCGCGAGAACGTGGCCTTCGCGCGGCCCGAGGCGACCGAAGAAGAGATTCTGGCGGCATGCCGGATCGCTCGCGTGGACGAATTCGCGGAACATTTTGAGAAAAAGTATGACACCGTGGTGGGCGAGCGGGGCGTGAAACTATCGGGCGGCCAGAAGCAGCGCGTTTCGATTGCGCGAGCCATTCTGGCGGACCCGCGCATCCTGATTCTGGATGAGGCTACCTCCAGCCTGGATTCTGAATCGGAGGCGCTGATTCAGGAAGGATTGAAATACCTGATGCGCGGACGGACGACTTTCGTGATCGCGCACCGGCTCTCGACGATCCGGCGGGCTGAACAAATCCTGGTGATTCAGGACGGTCGAGTGCTGGAACGCGGGACGCACGAGAGCCTCTACGCTGGGCAGGGGCGCTATTTCGAGCTGTACAACAAGCAGCACGCGGTCGAGACGAACTTGTTCCTGGCGCCTGGGGAGGGCGATAAGACAGAAGAGAATCCGGGGGAAAATGGCGGCGCATCCGGAAGTGGCACGCTTCCAGAAGCCATTCGAATTCTGCGATCGCAGAACTCGTGAGTGAGAACAGCCCGCCTCAGAAGGCGGGGCTCACAGAAGATTCGTCAGAGTGAGGGACGACGGACCATTCCCTTCTTATTTTGAGCGGACTGCACCGGCAGTAGGGTAGCCATCTTGCGAATCATCGCCAAGACCAAGCGCTTGTCACCTTCCGAGAGCGTCGTGCTGTATTTCTTGATTTCGGCAAGGAAACGAATTTCGTCCTGAGAGAGTTCGCCGAGCATCTTCTGGGTTTCTTTGTCGCGAGGAGTTTCCGTGCCGGGGAAGAAATCGGCGAGGGAGATTTCCATAGCTTCGGCAATTTTGGCTAGCGTTTCGAGCGAGGGCACGGTGTGGCCGTTCTCGACGCGCGAAAGGTAGCAGCGAAGCAGGCCAGTACGGCGCTCGATATCGCCTTGCGACAGGCCGCGCTGGCTACGATAGGTCTTGATGACTTCGCCGATGTTGACTTGTGGTTTCTCTTTAGGCACTGGTTCCTCCAACGGAACTCGTAGCTTAGTGGCTAACAGTAAGAACCGCAAGGCGGAATTCCCGGAAGCCCGTTCCTAAGGGTAACCGGACTTTGGGACAGGAACCGCGTTCCTGTCCCGCTAACCGCATGCAAGTACGACCGTTAGAGGTCGTCCGCTTTCCGGAAAGGTTGCCGCGGAAGGTCTTGCGTGGCGGGCGTGATGTTGTAGCCGTCTAGTTCGAGAACGGGCTGCTTCCCTTCGGCGTCACCAAGATCGTAGGTCGCGATGACGGTCTTATCTTCGCCGGGTAGCAGAGAGAAATAGTTGTCATCCCAGAAGATGGGCACAAGGTCTTCGCCGTCTTTCCCTTTTGTAACCCGCAAGTGGACTTGGAAAGCCACCCCGGAACTGGGGTTCTTGACCTTGACGCCAACGATTCCCTTCCCGGTCTTTTCGTGGAGCGAGGAGGTCAGTTCCAATTTGACTTCGGGCAGTGAGTTCAGGCCGGTGAGATCCGCAAAGTCCTTCTGCGGTGTGTAGACCGTGTCGCGGCGTTTGGACCAATCGAGCGTGTCCAACTTGGTCGAGAGCCAATAGAAGTTGTCGCTGAGGAGATTTCCCGAAGCATCGTGAAGATAAAGTTTGAGGAAATAGGTTTTTGAGAGATTCGCCGGCTTCGGCAGATCAAAAGCCTTCAGCGCCGTATCGGCAGGCAGGTCCATCTTTTCGTTATGAGTATCGATTTCTTTTCCGTCGATGTTGAAGAGCCTGGCGGTAGCTTCGAGGCCTTTGATTGGCTCGTAGGTGCCGTTGATGACGGCGACGGAATTGTCGTTGTAGTCGTACTGCACATGGACAATTTCTTGCGCCTTTTTGGTGCCGAAGTAGCCGCCGGCCGGAACGAGATAATAGTCATAGAGGTGCCAGATCAACGAAGGCCAGGCGTTGTCCTGCATCCACTGAATGACTCCAGTCGCAGTGTATTTATTGCGCGCGTAAGCCTCGAACATGGAGCGCTCGTTGTCATAGGCCATCGCCTGCGCCTTGCGCTCGTAATCGTCGAGCGAAGTGGGAGCGCCGTAGCGCTTGGTCAACGCGTCGGTGAAGACGTGGACGTCGGCAAAACGATCGCGGCCGGCGTGGAAGTTCCAGTAATCGTCAATGGGCCAGAGATGCTCCTTCGGAAGGAACTTCACCAGGCTCTCTTTGGGAGGAATTGCCGGACCGGGACTGGTTTCCGTGTTGTAACCGTAGGCGCCACCCGCTTGCGTGTCCGCTAGCCAGTAAACAGGAGGAACGTACTCGTAGGGGCCGGTCATCTTTACGCCGGACTTTCCCGTGACCGTGGTGGGCTGTTCACTGGCGGACGAGACAGTCGGATTCGGCCATTCCATTTGCTTGAAGATGTTCAAGTACATCTGCTCGATTTCCGGAGGAGGCGGATTGTCACTGCCGTAAAGCCAGACAAAGACGCTCGGATGATTACGCAAACGGGCGAGTTGGTCGATAAGCGACGCCCCGGCAATGGACTTGGTTTCCGGGGTCCAGTGCTTCCAACGTTCCCAGGCATCGCAGCAACACCATCCGGGCATGATCAAGAGACCCATGCGATCGGCTTTGTCGAAAAATTCGTCGCGGTCGACCTTGCCTTCCAAGCGGATGGAGTTTAGGCCCATGTGCTTGACGTAGTTCAGGTCGGCATCGAGACGCTTCGAAGACCAGCGCAGCAGCATATCCGGGGCCCAGGCGGCGCCGCGGATGAGAACATTCTTGCCGTTGACCTTGAAGAGTCGGCCGCCACTGGCGGTGAGCTCGGACGTAACTTCGCGAATGCCGAAATTTGCCGAGGCGCTGTCCGATTCGCTACCGCCCGAGTCCACGCGGAAATTTGCCTTGTAAAGATAAGGATCGCCCATCTGGTACGGCCACCAGAGATGGGGCTGCGTGAGCTTGAGCTGCGCATACTGTTCGGGAGTGAATCGAACCGTTTTCGATTCCTTGGCAGCGAGTTCAACCGGCTGGCTGAGTTGTACGCCCGCGAGATCGACTCGAAGGGTCGATTTAACCGCATGGTCGGTTGTGTTGGTTAGGACCGCGCTGACGGTCAGCGCCGCTGATTTGTAGTCCGAGCCGAGTTTCGAATTCACGAAGGGGCGGCGCAGAGAGACATCGCCGGTCTCGGACAAGAACACTTCGCGCCAGATGCCCATGTCCTTGTCGGGCGGCGTGGGATTCCAATCTACCCAGGTGATGCCGAGATCCCATTTTTCGGGAGCGAAGATTTCTACGGCCAGAGCGTTCACGCTGCCCTTCTTAAGAGCATCTCCCACACGAAATTCAAACTCCCGGAAAGCACCGGCAACATCGGCCCTGTCGGCAATCTTTTTTCCATTCAGCCAAACATTGGCGCGGTAATTGATACCGAGGAAATGGAGCCAAGAAATTGGATTCGACGAATTGGGAACCGTGAATTCGGTGCGGAACCAGAACGAGCAGCGGTACGGACTGTCGGAGGGCATGTCCCGCGTCGCAAAAACCCCCTTTGTGTCCATCACGAAGCCGGGAAACTGCCTCAGATTCATGCCGTAGTCGGGATCGGGAAGAGCTTTGTCCGTCACCTGGGCACCTACCACCGTACCGGGCACCTCGGCGGGAAGCCATTTGCTTCGGTCGAAACCGACGGCCGATACTTGCTCTCCCGCGGCCTTGTCCACGCAGGAAGATTGCATGTGCCACGTACCGTCAAGATATTGCCGGTGCGCCGGCGTTTGAGCGGTCAGGAAAGACGCGGCGAGCAGGCAAGCAAAGAGCGCCAAAACGTAGAAACGGAACGCCCGGAGTAAAGACATAGAGTCCCTCGCAGGATGAACGGTCAAAGGGTGAATTTTGTGAACAACCCGCAAAAGTTTACATTAAATCGATTCAATTACGAAACCGTTCCGGAAAGGCTTCGAAACGTAGGTCTTCGTATCGCCGGCCGCGGCGCAGAATCAAAGATGGCCGCTTTCTTCTCGTTGGGAAAACGCGGCTTGGACCGGCTCATTCAACAGTGTCCGCTGCAGCCAGATCCGAGCCAGCCGCGATTCACAACTACATCAACGAACTGTCGCGAGTGATGAAACCTGGCGCAAAAGCTTTCATCACGACTTTTTTTGTTCAACGAGGAATCCGAAGCGGCAATCAAAAGTGGCTGAAGTTCGCTTCCCTTTCCACATCGTCAGGGAGATTGCCTGGTGATGGACAACTTCTTCCCGGAGGCGGCGATTGCGATCCGGTCAGGCGCTCGGTTTCCGATGCCGGGTTTCGCGTAACGGGTGTCGCCTACGGCTCATGGGTCACGAGAATCTGCATGACGACCTGCATTGTCGAAAAACCTTGACCTGTTGCATCGCTCGATTTTGGCCGGTGCAACCGCCTCCCCAGTAGACGAACCTTCCGTTCCGTTCCGCCGGCGGCACTCCAGCGAGTTTTCCACAGCAATCTTCTGCAACGGTTTGTGCTCGGGAACTAAAAAGCAGAGTACTGGGAACTGTCACTGACAACGGAATGCGAGGGGTGTGCAAAATGGGTGTATTGGCGCATCGCAGTGTGCACCGTGAATCGCGGTTTGTCTTTTTCTGGCGATTGCGCCGGAAATTCTGTAGTATGAGAGCCGCTGGGGTTGCTACTAATAATTCAAAAACATGGAGAAATTATAGATGAGCCTTAAACCGCTCGGCTCATGCGTTATTGTCCTGTTCATTCTATTCGTTGGGGGCTGCACGAATCAGACTTCACTGCCTATTACCATTGCTGTCACGCCTTCCGTCAGCGCGCTCGGGTCGGGCCAAAAGATCCAGCTATCCGCGACCATCACGAACACCACTACGGGCCTCACGTCACCAGCCACAACGAACGACACCGCGACCGGGATCACTTGGGCAGCGACGGCCGGTTCGATTGACGCCAACGGCAACTACACCGCTCCATCGGGAGCCCAGAGCGCGAGCGGATATGTAATCGCAACGAGCAAGGTGGATCGAACGAAGTATGGTTACGCAACGATCCACTTCGTGGCGCCAGGACAAGTGGCAACGACGGCTAATTCGCAAGTCGCGCTGTATACCGTCACCCCTGGCTCGGCGGGGAACGTCTCCGTTCAATTCGGGACCGACACGACCTATGGCCTGACCACATGGACGCAGCCATCGACGTCGGGGGAAGCGGTAAGCTTGTTTGTGGCTGGTATGAAGGCCAACACTCCGTATCATATGAGAGCCGTTGTGCAATTTAGCGATGGCACTCAGTTCCTGGATTCGGACCACACATTTACTCCGACGAACAGCGGCAATGGCCCGGTAGCCCCGACCATCATTGCATCCACCGCCCCGGGAATGACGCCGCAACATGGCGTGGAGTTGTTGGACTTCGTCTCGGGGACTGCATTCCCGACAATTACGGACCTACATGGCAACATCCTTTGGACCGACACGGTAGTGCCTAATACCGCCGTGGCGAATCCGGTCAAGTTAATCCCGAATGGCCACTTCCTGATGAATTTCAGTGTAGGAACCGAGGATGGACAGGACTCTTTGTTGGAAGAAGTGGATCTGACCGGGAAAGTGATCTGGCAAATGACGGCGGCGGAGCTCAACAAAGCGCTGGCCTCGGCGACATGCTCTGGTTGCAACATTACGGTGGTTGGAACACATCACGACTTCGTCCTGCTTCCCAATGGTCATTTGGTGGTGATTGCGTCGACCCAGCAGGTCATATCCGGGACGACGGTGACTGGGGATGTATTGATCGACCTTGACCAGAACCATAATCCCGTCTGGCTGTGGAACGAGTTCGATCATCTGGACACCAACCGCAGGCCCTATCTGTGGCCGGACTGGACGCACACGAATGCCATCCTTTATTCCCCGGATGATGGAAACCTGATTATTTCGATCCGGCACCAAAACTGGCTCGTGAAGGTTGCCTATCAGAACGGCCAGGGCAACGGCGACATTATCTGGCACCTGGGCTATCAAGGCGATTTCACGCTGGTTGGAGGAACCGATCCGACGGACTGGTTTTATGCCCAGCACGGACCGTCCTTTGCCACGGCAAATACGACGGGCATGTATGCCATGGTCCTCTTTGATAATGGAGACGACCGCGTTTTCGCATCCGGAGTGACCTGCGGAGCGACCGGAGCGCCACCGTGTCTTTACAGCACAGTGCCCTATTTCCAGATCAACGAGACGGACATGACCGCTACACTCGTCTCTAATCCGACGACTCCGAACTATTCTTTTTTTGGTGGGAATGCGGAGGTGCTGGCAAACGGAGATATCGAATTCTGTGAAGCTGCCGGTGGACCGAAGGGCGACACGGGCACAATTTACGAAATGACGCAGGGCGGTACCCCACAGCAGGTCTGGCAGCTGCAAATTCCGGGGGTCTTAACCTACAGAGGCCAACGGCTCCCAAGCTTCTACCCGGGTGTGCAATGGTGAGACGCGAGGCGTGATAAACTACGCTTAGCCCGGAGTGGCGGAACTGGCAGACGCAGCAGACTCAAAATCTGCCGGGACTTTGTCCCGTGAAGGTTCGACTCCTTTCTCCGGGACCATTCTTTTTCCAAGCATATCCCCTGGGAGCAATTGTGCATGACAATGGAGGGGAAATTCCGATTACAGGGGTTTTTACGGATGTCTAACTGGAATGTACTGGCGAAGCTTGACCCGCTGTGGACGATTCTGTCCGATCCCCAAAAAAAGTTCGGAGGATGGAAAGCAGAGGAATTCTTCGCCACCGGGGAAGAAGAGGCCAAGCGAGTGCTCGGGATGTGTGATTCGCACGGACTGAAGATTTCCTACGGCAGGCTTCTTGATTTCGGGTGTGGTGTCGGAAGGATGACAAGGGCATTCTCCAGTTACTTCACTTCCTGCACGGGGATTGATGTTTCAGAGAATATGGTGAGTCTCGCGAGGGGTTACAACCGCGAACGCACGCATTGCGATTTCGTTTCCAGTCAAAGTACGGTACTGCCATTTTCTGACGGCAGCTTCGATTTCGTCTTTTCGGTGCTTGTGCTACAGCACCTTCCAACAAAAAGCATGATCCTTGGCTTCATTAGCGAGTTCATCCGGGTTGCGAAGGAGAACCGTGTAATTGTTTTTCAAGTGCCCATTGAAGTGCCGCTGCGAAGGCGAATTCAGTTGAGAAGGCGTCTGTGGACGACGCTTTCTTTTCTAGCCGTACCCAAGTCCTGGTTGTTTAAGGCTGGGCTGGCGCCGATCCAAATGAATGGAGTTTCCCAACAACAGGTTGAGGAAGTCGCAATCAGCAAAGGCGCACAAGTGCAAGCCGTCGAGCGCTACGATGCCGGCGAAGGGGAATTCCACAGCAACTATTATTTCATAGTCAAACGGGCGGCATCGCCGGCGAACAACAAATAAAGAGCCCACCCCGAAAACGTTTTCCGCGAGCGACGCCATCAAGCCGCTCGCGGATTGAGACTGCCATGGGTTGCACTATTTGTACGTGGCGTTGGTGCGAGCCAGCTCATCCCGGTGCGCGCTGGATTCGGTCATGGAACCGAAGGCGATGCCGCCCAAGGGGTTCGATTTCAGGGCATCCACTACGGCGGCATTGACCTTGTCGAGGGCTTCCGCATTCGCCGCGATGTAAACAATCCAGAACGTGCCGGGCGCTTCACTGTGGATCGCCAGGGTGTCGATTTCATATTCGTGAATGGCACCGTCGGCCAGCATTTTCTCCAACAGCGGCGCGACCAGGTTCTTGCTGAGTTTCTCGACCGCATCGTCCGCTGCGTCCGCTTTTAATTTATACGACGACTCGTGAGTGTAAACGTCCTTCCATGATCCGGAATGCCAGTTGTAATAGCGGCTCACAAAAATGTTATCCCAGTGTTTCGTGGCACTGCTCAAGACGGGAGTCGTCGTATTGCCGGATTTGTAGAACTGGTCCAGCATATTGAGCACCCCGGCCAAAGACATCGACGACCACCATTCGTCGTGAGTTGCGCCGTCGGGTTGGTGAACCAGGTTGACATCGTCGCCGTAGGCGACAATCGTGCCATTGGCCACGGCCTTATCCAACATGGGCTTATCGGCTGCGTTTGCCTTTTCCATGTCCGCCCATTGCGCGCGGGGAATGTTCCAATCGCCCACGTACGAATATAGCGGCGGTTTTTCTTTCACCTCCGTCGTCTGGCCCAATACTGTCGCCGTGGACATTCCCAGAAAGAACGTGAGTAACACAAATGCGAGCGAGATTTTTCTTAGCACGTTTAAACGTCTCCTTTTTCAATCAGTTTTCTCGGAACCTGGAGGAACTTGTGGCCGAATCCCAGCACTCAGAGGAGCAATGATTTTCTTGGATTCGGTGCCCGGGACACTCACTCGCTCTAAGCGCTGTGGTTTGCGTGCGACTATATCTGGTTCCCCGCAGGAGTCAAGGTATTAAGCGCGCTTTGCGCGCTTTGGCGACCGGCGCAGCAACTTCCGTCGAAGGTACGACAGTTCTCGACGGCGAACCAGTCAACGCCGTTTCTTACTTTCGTTCTCTCGGACCCGCGCCTGCACTAATTTCCTAACCAGTGCTGCCGGAAGTGGCTTGTTCGTGGGGAATTGGATCGTCCCTTTGGAAGTGGAGAAGCCCTTCAGTTCGCGCTTAAACGTTTTGATAACGGCTGCGGTCGGAAACAAACTGCAGTGGTTCGAAAACGCCGCGAACCACACCAGCACTCCTTTGTACTCGAACGCTGGAATCCGGTAGCTGATGGTCTCCCTAGCCTCAGGGGGCACCGCAGACTGTATCGCCGCGCGGATCTCGTCTAACGTGCTGCGGGCGGGCTCCGGGACACCGGCAAGGTATTCATCGACGTTTTTCGGGGCCCCGCTTCCCTTCCTCGTCGAACTGCGATCGCCGAATTTGACTCTTCTCATGCCGGCGATGCTACAAGAATGCTCAGCTCACGTCCACGTTGAGGAGCAAGGCAACCAACGCACAGTGGTTCGACGTTAAACGTCAAACCGTCATGCGCATCACCAAGCCTGCGCCGAAACCGGACTCTGGGGTTCCCATCCGTGGGGTGAGGCCCGACCGGAAGGTACCGGCCTGGCCGCACGGCGAAGACCTAGCCACCCGCCAAAATGTTCCATTCCACTGGTAGACGGTAGGCAGCAGCCAGCGATCTCAAGGCCGTCAGGGCAGCCTGGTGCAGGAACAGCATGATTTGCTTGCTAAGATGCAAATCGATCTGAGGCAAGTGGCTCTCGTGGACGATGTTGTTTCTCAAGTTGTCCGCTTCCACTAACCTCGATTGCCGGAAATACTGCACGTCTGCCGGCCCAAACGTCGAGTGATGGCGAATTTTCACGTGGCGGAAGAACAGTTCCGCACGGCTCGGAAGGGATTTGTCGGGCAATTGTTGACGAAGCTTGTCGAGTTCGAGCGCGAAAACACCGGCCGGTCCTTTGTCCCTCAGCAAACTGAGGGGAATTTTTCGTTCCATGTTTAACTCGGAAAACCAGCTCGCGGGATCCAGTTCGATCGCCGACTCACAAGCCGCGGTGAAAATATCTTCGGCGATCGCGTGGGACAAAATAACTACCGATGCCGCGGTTACGCTCTCGCCCGTGACGGAGGTCTGTTGCGCCAAGGTATCCGCCATTTCCGCGAAGTCAATCGCAGGATCGGCTGTTTCCCCTGATGCAATCTGCTGCAGCAGTGACTGAAGAGCGGCTCGCCCACTCGGACGCTGATTTAGATTCTCTTTGAGCGCATCCGAAGCTGTGGAAATCTCCAGAGTGGAACTCAGCCTTGATTGACTAACGATCACCCTGCGGAGCAGCTCCGAACACTGCCGGCTGGCGAGCGTTCGCCGCGCTAAGTCGATTACGGGTTGTTGTTCGGGCGTGGCCATGGCTTCGGGATTGTACCGAAGAAAACCTGCGAAAACACCATGGGTAATTCTGTACGGCAGATGTTCCGGCCTGCTTGCGGGTGCAGGTGCGAGACGATAGACTCGCCTTCTTCATGGGCACTCCTCCACGCCAAGAATGGGTGCGTTCTGAGCGCAACGAGCTCGGGGCCTGCTGCCGGGTTTTTGGGCGCTGATTGCCACACAATTTCAGGGCGCGTTCAGCGACAATGCCTTGAAATGGCTGGTGAGTTTTCTGGTGCTCGAATCGAGCATTTCGCGCGAGCGCCGCGATTTGCTGTTCGTTCTGGTCGTACCGCTGGTGTTTGCCGTTCCCTTCCTGATTTTCTCCATTCCCGGTGGGTACTTCGCCGACCGCTTCAGCAAGCGCAGTGTGACCGTGTGCACCAAGCTGCTGGAATTATTGACCATGGGCGGAGCCACCTATGCGCTATGGCTGAACCGGCTGGATCTGGCGGCTGTTGCCCTGTTTTTCGTGTGCATGCAGGGAGCGATTTTCGGGCCTTCGAAGTAGGGATTGCTCCCGGAGCTGCTGCCGACGAGCAAGCTGAGCTGGGGGAATGGCGTGACCTTCTTCTGGTTTCTCGGAGCGATCCTGCTGCTCAACATCGTGCTGTATGCAACGGACCTTCTGCAGGTGGACGAATCGGGAAGCAGTTACCTACTGGCCGCTCTCAGCCTGGGAATCGGAGCGGGAAGTTTCCTGGCGGGGCACGTATCGGGACGGACGATCGAGGTGGGAATGATCTTGCCGGGAATGACTGGGATCGTCCTGGCCACGGGTGCGTTGTTCGTTCCCGGCTTGCGTTATGAGACAGTGATGCTGCTTCTGGTTGCGTTGGGGATTTCTGCAGGATTCTTCGTGGTGCCCATTAACGCGCTGATTCAGAATTGTCCGAAACCAGAGGAGAAAGGACGAGTGATTGGCGCATCCAATCTGCTCTCGTTCGGTGGCATCGCGCTGCAACCTGTGGCGCTGTATGCCATGCTGCAACTAGGGCATCCTGATCCGGGCCACGTGTTGTCTGATTTGTTCGCTGGTGTGCATCGCGATGGGGTTTGTGCTGGCGCGGATGCTGCCCGAGTTATGGCCGAGCGCACTCCACTGGACGCGACTGCGACAACGGGCTAGCCTATAAGCAGCCGAAAGGGGCCGTCACTACTGGCGGTTTCGGCTTAAAGGAAAAGATGGGAACGGGAAATACGATACCCGGCTCGCGGCCCGAGTTCCGGGGATTGCAGTTTTGGATGGAACGCGTCCTGAAGGAGCTTCATTCGGTGCGTGAGTCGCCCGAACCGGATGCGGTACATGATCTGCGCGTGGCGATTCGGCGTTGCCGGTCGGTTGCGGCGGTGATGGGAGAAGTGGATCCGGATGTGGCGTGGCCGCTAATGCGCAAGCTCGGAAGGAAGCTATTCCGGCGATTGGGCGATCTGCGGGACACGCAAGTGCTGGAAGAATGGACTCGGAAACTTGCGCCGGAATCCGATCCGGCACGAGAGCGGCTTCTGGCCGCGTTCGCGTTGCAGGAGAAGGAATTTCAGATCGCTGCGCTCAAGGCTACCGAAAGATTCAATCAGAAAGCCTGGAAGAAACTGGAGCGCAGATTGCAGCGAAGAGCCCGACTCGTTCCAATCGACGGCCTTGCCGCGGAGTGCCTTGCTCTGGAACGGTTGGAAGCGGCGAAAGAGTTGCACGTTCGCGCTCTGCGGGCCGAGAAGGTTGAGGCCTGGCACGCGCTTCGTATCGGCGTGAAGCGATTCCGCTACACGGTGGAAAGTCTCCTGCCCACCCGCTACGAGGAGTGGGGCGAAAATTTGAAAAGGATTCAGGATTTGCTGGGCGAAGTACACGACCTCGACGTGCTCTCTGCGAAAATTGCAGAACTTGCGGGCGATCTGGACGAATCCCGCATTGCTTGGGCGGAACGGATCGCCTCTCAGCGCCACGAAAGGATAGAAAGCTATCGCCGTTTCACCATTGGAGATGGCGGCCTATGGCAGTCCTGGAGACGAGGACTTCCTGAAGGCCACCGGATGGTGGCCGCTTCGCAGGCACGTTTGCGCAGCACCGCCCGAGCATTGGAATTGAATACCAAGCGTGCGACGCTGGTGTCGCGACTCGCAACGCGACTGTTCGATCGCTTGGCCAAATCACATCTAGAACCTTCGCTGGCTGGCAAGGACGCGCGCAAGATTATGCGGGCGGCGGCCCGGCTTCATGGAATTGGATTGGGACTGGATAGGAAGTCGCCGCGGAGAGCAGCAAGAAAACATCTGAAAGCAATGACTCTCCCGCCCGGATGGAACGAGACGGAATGGGAGATCATGGCAAGTGTGGTCCGCTATCACCGCGGAGCGGTGCCGGATTCCGAGCACAAGTCGTTCCTGCGTTACAGACCGGAAGAACAAAAAATGATCGGCTCGATGGCAGGCGTGCTGCGTCTGTCGCGCGCGCTCGTCAAGTCCGCTGTTGCGTCGGCCGCCGGGCTGCGCGTAGAGAGGTCGGTGGACGCTCTGATTGTGCACGTGCCTGGCCTTGTAGAAAGCGAAGAAAATGCGACGCGACTGGCGGCGGGTAAGTATTTGCTCGAAAGCAGCCTCGGGCTGCCCGTGATTGTGAAGACCATGCCTTTATTGCCGAATGTGATTCAGTTACCCAGAAAAGAAGAAACGCCTCCACCGAGCGCGGCCGCATCGGATTAAGTGCTATTTTCCGGCTTTGCGCAGCAGTTTTGGCGTGGCCAACCAAACCAATTCCCCGCTCGGGGGCACCAGGCGCTTCAACTCGACAAAAGCCACTCCAGCCTTCTTCAGCGACGTGATGTGGTGTTTGGTGCCGATGGCGGTGGCAAGCAGATCGTCGAGATGCGGCGCGTGACCGAAGACAAACACGGTAGAAAGATCTTTGTCCTTGGAAAGCTCGCGAAAGAGCTGCAATGGTTCGGCGCCAGGAAGAAGCAAATCCGATTTGCGAATCTTCTGTTTTGAATATTCCAGGATCTCGGCGAAGATTTCGGCGGTCTGAGCTGCCCGAAGATAGGGGCTGGTCAGCATCAGATCGGGGATGGCGGCGACTTCCGCCACGCCCTTGGCTACTTGCCGCGACTTTTCTTTGCCCTCGTCGGTCAGATAACGCTCCGGGTCCGCCGGGCACTTTGGGTCTTCGCGGTCCACGGCGATTCCGTGGCGCACAATGTACAGATCCATGCGCGGAGTGCCTCCCTGAGAATTATGCTACAGAAGCGAATGTGAACGGCAGGTAACAAGATGCCGCGTGATGTGAATGAGTAAGTTCGACTGACAATGAGTTCCGCAATCGATCTTGACAAGCGCGTATCACAGGCCAGTTTCCTTGGGCGTCTGGAAATGGACAAAGCACGTAAGCCGTTTGGAATTGTATTGATACGGGCAGCGGTGGGTTCACCAAGTTAGACGCGAGAGGACAAAACCAGATAGCAAACCTGCCTTGAACCGAGCGCTTGCCCTCACATTCTACAAGCCACATCCGTTCGCCGTTCGATTGGGCATTGGCCTATTCACTCGGCCGCTGGGACGCGGAAAAAAAGCTGCAGGTGGAATTCCTTTTCAAAAAGATTGGAGCTGCGCTCGGCATCGCGAATATCTTCGGTTACGTCCCCGCGCGCCTCCACTTGAAAAGTAACGGCGCTGCGCTGAAAGGTGGCGCGCAGGCCGAGAATGCGCTGGCGGTGAGAGTGGTCGAGGCCTTCCGCGATGCGAACCAGGGAGGCCAGACGCCGTGCGATACGCTTGTCATTGTTGTTGAGCGCGGAATAGGCGGGGTGATGCCCGTCCGGTTCCGACTTGCGGTTGTGGTAACGAACGACGGCTGCGACGACATTGCGGTCACGGCCGTCCAGTCCGGGAATGTCGCCGTTCAGGGCCAGGTATTCTCCGTGCTTGTGGTGGCCGCGGTGACTGATGCGGTGTCCCAAATCGTGAAGAAGAGCAGCGGCCTCCAGCTGTACACGCGCCTGAACCGGCAAATGGTGCAACGGTTGAAGCTGGTCGAACAGCATGAGGCTGAGTTCGCGGACATGCTCCGCGTGGCGCTGATCGTAGTCGAGACGGCGGCCGAAGCCACGCGTGGCAACAAGAATCTGACGCGCTTCCGCATTGTAGCGATGCGGCTCCTTGCGGGAAAACGCGTCGCGGGCAATTTCCTGAAGCAGCCCCTCGCGAATCCCAACGCTCGGAATAGCGAAGGTGCGGATATTGAGATAGCGTCCGAGGGTGACGAAGATGAGAGCGGCAACGGCCATAACGTCCGCGCGATCGCGGCGGACCCCGTAGGTTTTCATACGCGACCGCACGTCGCGCTTAAGAATATCGGGAAGGCGTTCGCGAAGCAGCGAGACTTCCAAAGTGGGCAGACCGTCCTGGCGTGGGCCGGGAGCCACGTTCGCGAGCGTCTCGGCATTGCCGCCAAGCGCCACGGCCACTTGATCGGCGAGATTCGGACGGCTCGGAAGGCGCGATTCGAGGAGCGCACGAACATAGCGGCGTACCTGTTCGGCTTGCGCCGGACGGATCACACCGGGAATTTTGAGAGTGCTCATGAGGCGCACGGTACCGAGAGGAATTTGTGCGGCCTGGGTCAGCGAGTGATCGCGCAGGATACTTAGTTCCAGGCTGCCCCCACCCAGATCGACGATGCAACCAGCTTGCACCTCCGGTCCGAGTGCGGCAAAGACGGCTTCGCGACCGAGTCGCGACTCCTCGCGAGCGCTGATTACTTCGAGCTGCAACCCGGCCGACTGTTTCACGCGGCGAATGAGCGCCTTGCGATTCTGCGCTTCACGGGAGGCGCTGGTGGCCACCGCACGGTACTTCGTGACGGCGTACTCATCCATGATTTCCCGGAGCTGGCGGAAAACCTTGACGCCCTTTTTCAGAACTTCCTCGCTGAAGCGGTGCCGAACAAACACGCCTTCCCCAAGGCGCAGCGAGCAGCGCTCCGTTACCAGCGGTTCAATATCGAGGGCGGAATAAGCGCGTGCGACGGACAAACGTACTGCATTGGAGCCGGCGTCGATGGCGGCGATGTGAACGGGCTCGGGCATGCTTGTCGTTTACCGCCAGAGATGAGCAAGAGCGGATGACGGCGTATATTTCGTGGCGCGAATGCCGAGATGATCGCCAATGCGCTGGCGGAGTTGTTTATTGACCGTGGAAACGCTGGCTTCGCCGTCGAGTTCGATGAAGGCGTTCCGTTTGGCCATCACTTCGAATTCACGCATGATCATGGTCTGGTAACGGACAAAGGACCAATAAAGGTCGTGCGACAGGGACATGTCCCGGCCGGCTTCCCAATAACTGATGGCCTGAGCTTTCTTGAATTCGCGAGCAAAGGCAGTCTCCGGGCGAACGTTAAGCCAAAACGTGAGGTTCGGGCGAAGAGCCATGGCGTAGAGCCCAGTGAGATAGTCGCGATTGATTCCTCGAACGACACTGCGGGCAATCAGCGTGAAAATGAAACGATCGGCGAGAACGACCGCGCCGGAACGAAGCGCGGGTACGATGCGGTGCTCTAGCTGGTCGAAGAAGTCGGTCGAGTACATCAGCGCAAGCGTGAGGCGAGTTACGGCATTCTTCGCGAGCAGTTCGTCAATGTCGCGCCCAACGAGGTTTGAACGCCGCAGACCGCTGGTCTGCACCGCAAAGCCTTCCGATTCGAGCCACTCCTGCAGTAGCGCGATCTGCGTGGAACGGCCGGATCCGTCCAATCCTTCGATGACGATCAGATTGCCGTGAAGTTCTGAGGGGTCGAGCCCAACCAGATGTTCGCCGAAGAAAAATTGCGAGTCCTCGGTCTCTGGAGATTGCACCTTGGTCGCCGAGCCGTCCGACGCCGAGGAAATAGGAGTGATCTTGTCCTTCTCCTGGTCGGGCATGGTCACTCCACCACGTTCGCGAGCGGCGCGAAACGTTTGAGATCGATCTTGGACGCGACAATGTCCCGCATCTGTTTCTGCAGCTTGTTGACCGGGAGGGTTCCGTCGAGAACCACAAAATTGTCCGTATCGACCATCTTGTCGTACTCCTCCAGAATGCGCGCCTGAAAGAGTTTGAAGCTTTCGGAGCGGTCGTAGGAAAGACCAAGGTCCATCCCCGCCTCGTAGTATTTCAGCTTGGGGCGGCCGCTCAGAATGCGGTCGACCGCGACGTCGAGCGGAGCGCGAAAATAGAAGACGATGTCCGGAATCGGCGCAAAGCGGTAGAGGTTGCGAAGCCAGCGGTGAGAGCACCCGCGCGCCGCGTCGCGCGCAAACGCAGTGTAGATATAGCGATCGGCGAGAACCAGATAGTCGCCCTGCAACAAGGGCATGATCTGGCGCTCGCAGCGGTCGGCAAAGTCCGCGGCGTGAAGCAAGGAAAACGTTGTGGGCGTAAGCAGGCGCTTTTGCTTGCCGCGACGGGTCGCCGACTTCACCAGAGGCGACGAATTCCACTCCGTGAAGTGCAGGCGGTAGCCGCCTATTTCGAGCCACCGTTTCAACAGATAAAGTTGCGTGCTCTTGCCCGATCCATCCGTACCTTCGACAACAATCAGCGCGCCCGGATAGGCGCGGCTCGGCACCGGCCGACCGGGTTGCGGAAGGGTAGTCTTTGTGGCATCGGGCCGCGGAGGCCTGGGCGTGGTTTCTTGATTTTCCATGAGAGCGCTAAAGGGCGGCTCGTCAGAAGCTTGAGAGTAGTTGGTCATTGTTACAGATTCATTACAGCACACTAAGGACAGGCGGTGCAAAATCCTGGCTGACCCTGCCTACGAAGTCTAACGCTTTGGGCCGCCCCGGAGGCGTGCCGTAGATCGGGCTAGAAGAATGTGAGCTTGATGGATAGGAATTTTTTCGGGTTTTTGCGGAAGTCTGCGATCAGGGAGCGCATGTCAGCACTGAGCCCGGTCAGATTATCGTAGAGCTGCGGGTCGCTGAACAGTTTGCCGGCGGTGTTGTTGTCTTTGTTGAGCTTTGCCGTAGCCTCGGAAAGGTTGCTGCTGGTGTCCCGGAGCTTGTTGTAGAGAGTTTCGTCGGTGGCCAGCTTGCCGAAAGTGCCCTTGCCCGCGCGGATATCCCCAAGTACCGCATTTCCATTCGAGAGCGCTTGCTTGGCTTGATCGTACAGCGAGGGATCGTAGAGCAGCTTGCCGAGTGTGCCTTTTTGCGCGCGAAGGTCGCCGAGGATGGTGTTGACCTGGTCGACGGTCGTGTCCACTTTGTTTGCAATCTCATCATTCATAACAAGCTTGCCGAGCGTGCCTTGGCCAGACTGTACGGTGCTCGCGATCTGATCGCCCTTCACGAGTATGCTGTTCAGGTGTTTGTACGCCTGGTCATCGGTGAGCAGCTTACCGATCGTGCCTTTACCTTCCTTTACGTCCGTCACAATGCCCTGAATCTGTATGCTGAGCTGCTTCAAATTCGTCAACACGTCTGCGCTGGTCTCCATCACTTCTTTGATGGCTTTTTCCTCGCCCCCGGTGACGGCTTGGCCATCCTTCAGAGCAACACCGGTATAACCGCGTTGGATATTGACGTAACGATTTCCGAGGAGGCCTTCGGTGACCAGGGTCGCCACGGAATCGGTCAAAATGTCACTCTGGTATTTGCGGTCGAGGCGCATTCCGACTTCGATGTTGTGCATCTTGTCCGGTGGCTTGCCGTGGTCGCGCGGCACCAAAGTGATGCGTTCGACATTGCCCACTTCGAAGCCGTCCAGCCGCACCGGAGCACCTTCTGCCAGTCCCGAAACTTCCGGCAAGAACGTGTTCAGACGATATTTCGGCCCAAACACGCCAGCACCCGTGACATAGAAAATGGCGACACCGAGAATCACAAGCCCCACGAGAACAAAGAGGCCCACGCGCAATTCGGACCATGTCAGTTGTCTACTGCGCGCCATTTGGTGATTCCTCCGAAAGTGTCGGCCAATCGAATCCTGCGCTCAACTATACCCGATTAAATCAGAAATCGGCGCAGATACGGATCCTTACTGTTCAACATTTCCTGCGGCCGGCCTTCAAAGTAAATACGCCCCTCGCGCAAAACCAGAAAACGGGTGATCGGCTGCGGCTTGTCGGCGGAGGATTCGTTTCGGCGGACTCTGCGGGTCTCCGGATCGAAGTGGAAATTGGCCAGAGCGAAACCATCCTGCAGACGATGGGTAGCCATGAGAGCGGTCACACCGTACACGTCGCGAAGGCGCAAGATCAGCGTGATGATGGTTTGCGAAGTGATAGGATCGAGACCTGCCGTAGGCGAATCGTAAAGCACGATCGGCGGCCGTGTAATCAAGGCGCGGGCAATCGAGACGCGACGCCGCATGCCCCCGGAAAGTTCCGAAGGCAACAAATCGCTGGTGTGCTCGAGCTCCACGAAGCGCAATACTTCCTGCACCTTGGGCGTGATCACTTCTTCGCTCGCTCCATCCTCTTCCAGGCGGTACGCCACGTTTTCACCGACAGTGAGCGAGTCGAACAGCGCGCCCTCCTGAAAGACGAATCCAACCTGGCGGCGAAACTCCAATAACTCGTCCTCGGTTTTGCCGGTAACTTCGTGTCCGAGGGCACGGACGGTCCCGCGATCCGGGCGAAGCAAACCAGCCGCAATTTTCAAGGCCAGGGTCTTGCCCGTGCCGGTCTCTCCAAGCAGCACCAGGGTCTCGCCCGGCTGCGTCGAAAAAGTCAAACCGCGCAGAATCGGGCCCTCGTCAAAGCCGATCCAGACATCGTCGAATTCCATGACCGCCGTCTGTGGCGGAGTGTTGGTGTTACGCGTCGTGAGTTCCATGTTCGTCAGAGTTTGTCCGCCAAATAGAGCGCCAATTTTGTGAGAAACGTATCCGCGATGATGATCATCACCGAAGAGACCACCACCGCTTGCGTGGTCGCCCGGCCGACCCCCTGCGTGCCACCGCGCACGTTCAATCCCTGATAACAGCCAACGCTCGCGAGAATAAACCCAAAGACCAGGGACTTCGTGAAACCCTGCATTAAGTCGGAGAATTCGAGGATCGCGATGGCGCGTTGCCAAAACGTAGTGGCGCCCAGGCGCAGAGAAAAAACGCTGGCGACCATGCCTCCGACAAGTCCGACGAAAACGGAAATGGTCGTGAGAAGAGGTACGGTGACCAGGGCCGCGAGGACTCGGGGCGAAATCAGCTTGCGGCTTGCGTCCGTGCCCATCGCGCGCATCGCGTCTACCTGCTCCGTGACCAACATGGAACCTAGCTCCGAAGCGATGCCAGAAGAGCAGCGGCCGGCAACAAGCAATCCTGTAATCGAAGGCCCGAGTTCACGCACGAGGGCGAGCGAAACAATGTCGCCGGTGAGAGACACTTGGCCGAATCGCTGGAACTGCGAACCCGTT
This sequence comes from Candidatus Acidiferrales bacterium, assembly GCA_963783955.1. Taxonomy (GTDB): domain Bacteria; phylum Acidobacteriota; class Terriglobia; order Acidiferrales; family UBA7541; genus Acidiferrum. The sequence goes on from CAWAPN010000001.1 coordinate 764,720, forward strand.
TGCAACACCATGACCGCGCCAATGAAAAAACCCGAGAGAAGCACGATGGGAAGGGAGCCGACGCCGATGTCGTCCATCTGGTCCAGGGTATCTTCGTTATAGCGGGGACTTGTGAAGAGGTTCGTCAGGGAGCGCACCGACATCCGGGTGTACTCCTGAACTCTCAGGACCGCCTGTTTTGCGGCATCCGTGAGGACTTCCGCAACCGAAAGTTTCTCCGGGGCAGCAGATTCGGGTTGAGTGACCTGGAGCGGCGTGTCCGGCACGGAGTTCTCGTGAGAAACCTCGCGAAAAGCGTAACTGTCCCAGCGAGTAGCGTCAAGTTAGTCACAATGGAATGACCGGCTCCGATTCGCAGGCGTGGGTTATGCTGCGAATCGGAAGACAAGCAGTACAGAGCCACAAGCGAAGGAGCCGGTCGATGAAAAGAATAAAATTTGTTGGTTTGGATGTCCATGCCGAAACGATTGCGGTGGCGGTTGCCGAGCAGGACGGGGAGGTGAGAACGCTCGGGGTCATTCCGAATCGGGAGGAGTCGATTCGGAAGCTAGTCAAGAAACTAGGACCTGTGGAGCAGCTGCGTTTTTGTTATGAGGCGGGCCCCACGGGGTATGTCGTGTACTGGCAGCTGACGGCACTGGGAGCGAAGTGCGAGGTGGTGGCGCCCACGCTGGTACCGGTGAAATCGGGCGAACGGGTGAAGACCGATCGGCGCGATGCGCTGAAGTTGGCGCGAAATTATCGGGCCGGAGAGTTGACGGCGGTGTGGGTACCGGATGCGGCCCATGAGGCCTTGCGCGATCTGGTACGAGCCCGGGAGGCAGCTAAGAAAGACCAGTTGCGGGCGAAACATCGCTTGAGCAAGTTCCTGTTGCGGCATGGGCGGCGGCCGGCGAGCGGTGTGAAGGCCTGGACCTTGAACTACCTGGCGTGGGTGAAAAAGGAAGTCCACTTCGGGCAGCCGGCGCAAGAAGCTACCTTGCTGGACTACCTACATGAGGTGGAGCACGCGGAAGCCCGCATCGCACGTCTGGACCTGGCGATCGAAGAAGCAGTGAAGTCGACACCACCGAAGATGCGCGCAGTCATCGAGGCATTGCAAGCCCTGCGGGGAATTGCTCAAGTAGCAGCAGTGACGATCGTGGCGGAACTGGGAGAAATATCGCGATTCCCAGGGGCTCGGCAGTTGATGGGCTACGGCGGAATCGTAGCGAGCGAACATTCCAGTGGAGAGAGTACCCGGCGAGGGGGCATCACTAAAACGGGAAATGCACACTTACGGCGCGTGGTTGTGGAGGCAGCCTGGGCATCCCGCCACCGACCAAACGTAGGTGGAGCTTTACGCAAGCGGCAAGAGTTGGTCAGCGAAGAAGTCCGAGAGATCGCCTGGAAAGCGCAACATCGGTTGCACACGCGTTATCGGAAGCTGACGGCACGGGGCAAGGAAAAAGGGAAGGTTGTGACCGCGATCGGACGCGAGCTATTGGGTTTTATCTGGGCCATTGGGGTAAAAGTAGAAGCAGCACAGAAGGAGACCGAACGGCAGGCGGCATGAGCTAAGTTTTGTACAGCAAGAATTTTCCAGGAGGCAGCGTGGGTAGCGGTCGAGAGGCGCATGGAAAGGAGAATCCTCGAACCCTCTATGCGGTAGGTCTGCGGACTGAACCCGCGTTGTTAGTCCGAGGCAGCTCCCGACGGATCACGATTATGCGGTTTCGACCCGCGAATATCAGAGTGATCAACCGTCGCAATAGCCGCCTCGACCGCGACTTGCGCTGCCTTCTAGGAAGGCGAAAAGAAAAGAAAGAAAATAATTCTTTGTAGTTGACAGGTCATTCCATATCAGGAGGGTTGCTCGGTGGGAGCGCAGCAAGGTTTACCCTGAACTTCGAACGGCTGCGCCCCATGTCCGCCTCGCTTGCCACCTCAGCGCCAGCAGAAGGCGGGCCCTACCGAGGCAAGATCATTCCTTCAGGAAAAGATCCCGCAGTTGCAGGCGCTCGGCGCTGGCGACGTCGGACACGGCGATGTAGGTGAGACCTCCCTTTTGCCACCAGAGAGTGTGATAGCCAGACCGTTCGCGAGCGCCCATTGTGGGAGCGTAGCGCAGCACAAACACGTTGACGATCACGCCCGTCGTCAAGCCGCAGTCGCGACGATGTACTCGTTCGGGCAGTGCTTTCTTTCTGGTGGCGTGACACTGTGGGCATTCTTGGCTGGTCTACTTCGATCGGCTGCCTACCAGCGTTTTCAGCTTTATAGCGCAACATGGCAAGGAAGGAAGAGCAGCCGACATCGTGAACCGATTTCGCAAGCATACCGCCGCTCAAGACTTTCACGTTCAGGCCTTCAGCGCGTTGGAGTGATGTTCGACGGAACGGCGGCCTCGACGTGCTGGCGTTTCGCCCTCGAATTTGTCGGAGTCGCTTTCGTCCTCTTGACCGGCCCTCTCGCGGCTTCCTCCGGGGCGTGAACTTCTAACGTAAATCGAAGACCCGCAGCTTCGCTGGACGGAACTGGCGGCGGCCGATACACTTGATGGTTTATGCTGCGTTTCTATACCGCGGGTGAGTCGCATGGGCAGGCGCTCTTGGCCTTCGTGTCCGGATTGCCGGCCGCATTGCCGATTGACATCGAGGCCATCAACCACGAATTGCGCCGCCGCCAATTAGGCTACGGCCGTGGCGGCCGCCAAAAAATTGAGCAGGACCGAGCTGACATTTTCGCGGGCGTGCGGCACGGGCAGACCATCGGAGCGCCGGTCGCCATCCGGATCGAAAACCGGGATTGGTCAAACTGGGAGAAAATACTGCCGGTCGAAGCCTCGAACGCACCCGAGGTGCATTCAAAAAAACTGGTCGCGCCGCGGCCGGGGCATGCCGACCTGGCGGGCTCACAGAAATTCAATTTTCATGACGCACGCTATGTGCTGGAGAGAGCTTCGGCCCGGGAAACAGCCGCACGTGTGGCCGCGGGGAGCTTTGCGCGCCAATTGCTAGAGCAGTTTGGAATACGGATCGCCAGCCATACCCTTCAAGTAGGGCATGTGCGGCTGGAACGCGCGGCGACCTGGGAAGAAATCACCACCGTCTGCGGTGACCTCGAATCGCCCTTGCGCTGCGTGGATGCGCCGGTCCAGGAAAAAATGAAAGCCGAAGTGGATCGAGCGTTAAAAGCCGGCGACACCGTTGGCGGCGTATTTGAAATTGTAGCGCACGCAGTGCCGGTGGGCCTGGGTTCTCACGCGCAGTGGGATGAAAAGCTGGACGGCCGGCTGGCGCAGGCGTTGATGAGCGTCCAGGCGGTGAAAGCGGTGGAGATTGGATCGGGCATGCTCGCTTCGGGTTCGTATGGAAGTGAAGTGCAGGATGAGATTTCTTACCACAAGAAAACGCGGAGATTTCAGCGAAGTAGCAACCGCGCGGGTGGCTTGGAAGGCGGTATCACGAACGGCGAGGACGTCGTGATTCGCGGCTATCTGAAGCCTATCTCGACGCTCAGAAAGCCGATGGGCACAGCCGACATGGTGACCAAGGAGCCGGTGCGGGCGGCTTACGAGCGGTCGGACTGGTGCGTAGTGCCGGCCGGGGGCGTTGCCGGAGAAGCCATGGTGGCACTTGTGCTCGCGGATGCTTTTCTGCAAAAATTTGGAGGAGATTCGCTCGCCGAAACGCGGCGGAATTTCGAAAGCTATGGCCGACAAATCGACGAGTTCTGAACCCAATTCAGCCGCCCAGGGGGCAGAGACGCCCGAGGCACCGCCACGCAAGATTTATCCCATCGTGAAATATGGCGATCCCGTGCTTGAAAAGCCGGCGGCAAGCATCAAGAAATTCGACTCGGAACTGGCAGAACTGGTCGAAGACATGTTTGCTTCCATGTACGCGGCCCAAGGCGTGGGCTTGGCAGCTCCGCAAATTGGTAAAGGCATCCGCCTGACGGTGATCGACGTCTCCAACGGGAAGAATCCGGAAGCGAAAATTGTGCTGATTAATCCGGACATCATCCATGCGGAAGGCGAGGTCCGCGAGGAAGAAGGCTGCCTGTCGATTCCCGGTTTTCGCGGATATGTGGTGAGGCCGCAATTCGTTACGGTCACCGCGCAGAACGTGAAGGGCGAAGCGTTTGAGATTCGCGGCGAAAATCTGCTGGCACGCGCGTTCTGCCACGAGATCGATCATCTTGCGGGGGTGCTCTTTTTACAGCATTTGAGCATGCTCAAGCGCGACCTGATTAAGAGAAAAATCAAAAAATTGCGGAAACAAGGCGAGTGGTAGTTTCGGCGAAGGCGCAGGTGGTGAAACAATGAGCCGCCTGCGCATGGTGTTTTGTGGCACCCCGCAGTTTGCTGTCCCCCCCCTCAAAAAACTCCTTTCCCAACGCGAGTTTGAAATTCTGGGGGTCTTCACACAGCCCGATCGTCCGCGAGGCCGCGGGCAGGAAGTCTCTTTCTCGCCCGTGAAGGAAACGTCGATCTCCGCGCTGCTTCCGGTTTATCAGCCGGCGAAAATCCGGGCGCCCGACGCCGAACAGCAGCTGAGAGCGCTTTCACCCGACGTCATCGTGATTATTGCCTACGGCCAGATCATTCCAGCGCCGCTGCTGCCTATTCCCCGCCTCGGCTGGATCAATCTCCACGCTTCCCTTCTTCCCGCATATCGCGGCGCCGCGCCCATTCATTGGGCCATCGCAAACGGCGAAACCGTAACCGGCAACACAACCATGCGTATCGATCGAGGAATGGACACGGGCGAGATATTGCTGCAGCAGGAATTGGCAATTGGGCCGGAGGAAACATCGCCCGAACTTTCTGAGCGCTTGGCCGAAGCCGGCGCAGAGCTGATGGTCGAAACGCTGCATGGCCTGCAATCGGGAAAACTGATGTCCCGGCCGCAGGATAGAAAGGGAGTCAGCTACGCTCCAATCCTCAAACGCGAAGACGGGCGCATCGATTGGGGTAAATCCGCACAAGAAATCTATAACCGCATGCGCGGCTTTACACCTTGGCCGGGCGCGCACACGGAATTTCGTGGGCAGATGTGCCACGTCTGGGGGCAGCCTTTCGACACTCATAGCATGCCAGAATCTGGCGCCCCCACCGGAACTCTTGTCCATGAGCACGGGAATTTATGGGTGACCTGCGGAGCAGCAACCCGAATCGAGGTGTCGTACGTCAAATTGGAAGGGCGCAAACGGATTTCTGCGGCTGAATTCACCAATGGGGCGCGTTTGCGGTCTGGAGAACGTTTCGGACAACACTAATTTGCAGAACACTTCTTGCTCAGGCATACTCGCTTTTTGTGCCATCTTCGCCGCGCACACCGTGGTTCAGGGAGCCAAATCCGAATGAAATGCATTAAGCCAAGGCGGTCTGGAGTGGGGGTTTCTCTGCAGGTCCGCTCAACGTTGCCGTTCGCCGCTTCGCTGTTGCTGACCGCGCAGCTCAGCTTCATGCCACTGGCCGCTTCGCCCGCGGCCGCGGATAAACCTGCTCCCTCGGTCACACCCGACGTCGTCCTGAAAACGATGCGAACCGAGCTGAACCGCGCCAAGACGGATCTAGCGAAAAGCGATCCCGCTCCCTACTTTTTGAGTTACACCGTTTACGACCAGGATCAAATCCTGATCGCGGCGGCCTACGGCGGAATTCTGTCAGATTCCACGTCGAGGCGGCGCACCGCCGACGTAACCATGCGCGTCGGTACACCGCAACTGGACAACACCCACGGCCAGAGCCGCTCGAGCGGCATGACTTCCGGTACGCTGCCGCTCAACGACGATGCGGACGCGGAAGCTCGCGTTTTGTGGGAACTCACGGATCGCGCCTACAAACGGGCCGCTCCTGCTTATCTCAATGTGAAAACCAATACCGCCGTGCAAGCGGAAGAAGAGGACAAATCGCCGGATTTCTCGAACGACGCGCCGCAAGTTCATAGCGATGCGAAACTGAAAGAGCCTGCCTTCGACCGCACGGCATGGGAAAGCGAAGTGAAGAGGCTTTCCGGGGCGTTTCGCAACTATGGGGACGTTTATTACTCGACCGTGATGCTGCAGGTTTCGTCTTCGAATTCGCGCACGGTGACGAGCGAAGGCACCGAGTTGGCCATGCCGAGCGCGACGGCTCGACTGGTAATGGAAGCGCAAACGCGCGCCGAGGATGGAATGGACCTTCTGCGCGTCGAAACATTTCAGGCGCCCACGGCCGGAGGTCTGCCGCCGGAAAAGGAATTGCTCGGCAAAATCGAGAAAATGGCCGCGGACCTCAAGCAGCTTCGCGCTGCTCCCGTGGCGGAGCCTTACGATGGTCCTGCGTTATTGAGCGGCCGCGCTGCGGCTGTCTTCTTCCACGAAGTTCTGGGTCACCGTATGGAAGGTCACCGGCAACGCGATGAAGAGGAAGGACAAACCTTCACGAAAAAAGTGGGACAACAAGTGCTGCCGACGTTCCTCAGTGTGGTGGATGACCCCACGCTCAAAGAGCTGGACGGCGTGAAACTTGCCGGAACGTATTCCTACGACAGCGAGGGCGTGCCCGCACAACGCGTCGAAGTTATCCGGGATGGCGTGCTGAAGAATTTCCTGATGTCGCGCATGCCGATCAAGAATTTCGATCAGTCCAACGGGCACGGACGCAATCAACCGGGTTTGATGCCCACTGGCCGCCAGGGCAACCTGATCGTTTCCTCGAGCCAAACGGTTTCCGAGTCTGAATTGCGGCAGAAATTGATCGACGAAGTGAAAAAAGAAGGCAAGCCCTATGGCCTCTATTTCGACGATATCCAGGGAGGTTTTACGCTCACGACGCGCTCGCTGCCGCAGGCATTTCAGGTTTTGCCGGTGATCGTCTACAAAGTCTATCCGGACGGTCGGCCCGACGAGTTGGTTCGCGGTGTCGACATCGTGGGGACGCCGCTCGCGGCGCTGACGCGGATTATCACGGCCGGCGACAAGCAGCACGTGTTCAACGGTGTGTGCGGCGCGGAAAGCGGTAGCGTACCAGTGTCGGCCGTTGCGCCGGCGATGCTCTTTAGCGAAATGGAAGTGCAAAAACGAGCTCATGGCCACGACCGGCCTCCGATTTTGCCCGCCCCGGGATTCGAAGCCGCGCCAACTGCGAAGGATGCCGAAAAAGCCGGGGTGCAGCGGTGAAGGCCGCCATGATCTGTTCCCGCTTGACGCTCGCTGCACTGCTGCTGGCTGGCACGGCCCGACTGGGATTGTGCGACTCGAAATCAGCCGACGCGACCGACGCCGGCATGGAGGTGGCTCGCGAAGCGGCCAAAGGCGATGCCTTGCTCGAAGCGCTCCTGACGGAACTGGACCGCTCCAAATCGCAGTTGAAGATGGATCAGGTAAAACCGTCCTACTACATCGAGTATCGCGTGAATGATGTGGACGACTTCAGCGCAGAAGCGGCCTTTGGGGCGCTTCGCGAGAGCAGCCGGTCTCGTTTCCGCGTGCTGCGCGTCGTTGTGCGCATTGGAGACTACAAACAGGACAGCTATTACGGCCAGGGGCTCGGTGCAGCTTCGATCCTTCCCCTCGACAACGATCCGATCGCACTTCGCCGCCAGATTTGGCTGCTGACGGACGAGGCTTACAAAAGTGCTGCCGATGCGTATGCGGAGAAACTTTCGGCATTGAAGCAGTTCGCAGTAGACCCGAACCCGGTCGACGATTTCGCGCACGCTCCAACGGTTTGCGACGTCCGCGAGACGGTCTCCCTAGAGGTCGATCAGAGCGAGTGGGGCAAAACTCTGCAAGACGTGACCGATCTTTACCGGCAGTATCCCGCGATCCAATCTGTCGAAGCATCCGCGCGTTTCACTGCCGTGAACGACTATTTTGTGAACTCCGAAGGCACCATCGTGAGGCACGGTAACACCACCGCGACCGTGACACTCTCCGGCTCCACGCAAGCCTCGGATGGCATGCGGCTGGGCCGCAGCCCCTTCTGGACCGAAAAACGGCCTGAAGAGCTGCCCTCGCGCGAAACATTGCTCACCGAATCGAAAACGATGCTGGATACGCTAGAGCAACTCGAGAGAGCCCCGATCGTCGAAGAATCGTATCGTGGGCCGGTGCTGTTCGCTCCCGACGCCGCGAACGATGTCATGGCGGGGCTGATTGGCGGCAATGTTCTCGGAAGAAAGCCGCAACCAGGCCGCCCGAATCGAACGACCGGCGCCTTTGCAACCAGCTACAAAAGTCGCGTGCTGCCGAAGTTCGTCACCGCGGTCGATGATCCGACGATGAAAGATTTCGACGGGAAAGCTCTTGTCGGAAGCTATGACGTGGACAGCGAAGGTGTGAAGGCCGAAGCGGTCACGGTTGTAAACCAGGGAATGCTGGTGAATTTTCTCATCGGCCGGCAGCCCTTGCGCGACCTCCCCGCCTCGAACGGGCATGGGCGCGCAACTCCCGGAGGCGCCCCTCAACCGAGCTTGGGCGTACTGTTATTCAAAAGCTCGGAGGCGGAATCGCCAAAAGACTTAAATGACAAGCTGATCCACTTGGCGTCCGAGGCGGGCCAGCCTTACGGTTACCGCGTGGCGACGCTGGGTCCCGGGAATTCGCCGAGGCTGCTCTATCGCGTTTACGTGAAGGATGGACATGAACAGTTGGTGCGTGGCGCTGTCTTCAATGAACTCGACGTGCGTGCCTTGCGCAACGACTTGGTCGCCATGGGCAATGATCCTCTGGTTAGCAACCGGATGAGCGGGTTAACGCAAACCATCATCTGCCCTTCTCTGTTATTCGATGAGCTCGAAGTGAAGCGAGCGGACACCACGAAGGAAAAACTTCCCGAATATCCCGCGCCAGAACTCAAGCAGTAACCTGGGAGTGCGGCGAACAGGACCGGTGAAAAATCGTTGACCCAAGCCCGGCGGCGTCCGAAAGTAATAAGGTATGACCATACGCGAGCGAGTCGAATGGGCCAGCCGGGTTGCGTTTCTGATCTTCATCCTCGCCTCTGCCGCCTTCCTCAGCGCCATCACGGCCATGCGCATCGCCGTCCACGGGCGCGAAACCACCATGCCGAATCTCGTCGGCACCGACGTTGGGCAAGCTAGCAAAACCTTGCGTTCGAAGGGATTACTTCTACGCGTAGCGGATCGCGTTTACAGCGACGTGCCCATCAATCAAGTGGTTCGCCAGACTCCTCCTCCCGGAATGTTGATGAAAGTGTCGCAGCAGGCGCACGTTGTGCTCAGCCTGGGACAGCGCGAATTGCAGATTCCTCCGCTCGAAGGCAATTCGCTGAGAGTCTCGCGCATTGAATTGCTGCGGGGTGGCTTGCAGGTCGGTGAGGTCAGTTCGGTGACTGTTCCCGACATGGCAACCGACATTGTGTTGCAACAGAATCCGAAAGCAGGCCACGGAGCGGCAACGCCTCGCGTGGATCTGCTGGTTTCCGCCGGCCCCAAAGAGGCGGCCTACGTAACTCCCTACTTCATCGGATTGAACGAAACCGACGCCGAGCGCCGGCTGGACCAAGCCAGCTTGCACCGCAAGATCAACTACGTCGCCGCCCCACAATGGCCGCACGGCACTGTGATCGACCAATCCCCTCTCGCAGGGACACGTCTGAGCGCCAGCGGCGAAGTCGAACTAACCATAGCGAACTGACCGGCCCGCCCGGCCAGACGACATGCTCTACAGGGGCTCTACAGGCCAAGGGAACAAGTAAACGGCTCGGCACGTACCATTCAGTACCCAGGGGTGTGGAGGTGCGTTCCATGCGATTGATCTCGACCGCTCTAGCGGCAATTTTCGTTCTCTTTGCTGCTGCCCGGGCCCAAGAACCCATCGAGGTGCGCGTGAACCTGGTGGACGTGGCGTTCGCGGCGAGAGACGCGAACGGCCGGCTCATCGAAAACCTGACCAAGGACGACCTAGAGTTGTACGAAGACGCCGTCCCGCAAAAGATCGAGTTTTTTTCTAAAAGCACCGATCTGCCATTGACGCTGGCGCTGATCATGGACGTCAGCGGCAGCCAGGAGCATTTCGAAAAGAAGCACGAGAAGGATCTCGAAGTCTTCCTAGAAGAAGTGCTCGGGCCAAAAGACCGCGCTTTCATGGTTTGCTTCGGAAACCATTTGCGACTCGTCAGTGACTACACCAACGCACCACAGGAAATCCTGGCCGGCTTCCATGATTTCGATAAGAGCAAGCGCCACTTTCCCGAGATCGGCCCGCAAGAGGACCGTGACCTTGGTACCGCCTTCTATGATTCCATCTATTACAGCGTGACGGAGAAGCTAGCACAGGCTGGAGGCCGCCGGGCGATTCTCTTGTTCAGCGATGGCGAAGACAATTCGAGCTCGCACAACATGATGACCGCCATCGAAGCGGCGCAAGGCGCGAACGTCATCATCTACACGATCCGTTACACGGAACCGAACAAGCATGGCGAGCTGAACGCCAGGAACAAATATGGCATCAGCGTAATGGATCGTATCGCCAAAGAAACCGGAGGCGCGCACGTTGACGCCCAGAACACGGATCCACACACCTACTTCCGGCAAATTGCCGAAGAGCTTCGCACATCCTATGAACTCGCCTACTACCCCAGCAACAAAGTGAAGGACGATTCGTTCCGCAAGATCCGCATCAAAACGAAGGACGAGGCCATGAAAATTCGCGCGAAGACCGGCTATTTTTCGCAGTAGACATCCTGGTGTTGTTTGTTGCGCATCCTCCGGTCCCCTGAGTTAAACTTCCTTCCACGATGGGGGGCGCACTTCGACCCTCCAGGGAAACGCCAGGATCGACTCGCATGTTTTCGCTGATTGCCAGCCTATTGCGTCCGTATCGTTCGAGCCTGGCTGCCATCCTCGCTGCCATGCTCTTGCAAACGGCCATGAGTGTGGCCTCGCCCTGGCCGCTCAAGGTCATCCTCGACAACGTCGTCGGGACGCACCATTTACCGCCGCGAGTCGCAGCGTTTCTCGAGCCCTTTCTGAGTCAGAGTAACAAGATGAGTATCGCCGCAGCCGCAGCCATTGCGACCATCGGAATCGCTCTGTTTGGCGCCATCGCCTCCTATACCGGAAATTACTACACCACCAGCGTCGGACAGTGGGTGGCCAACGACCTGCGCATGCGCACGTACCACCACCTACAGCAGCTTTCGCTGCGCTATTACAGCGAGCATGAGACCGGCTCTCTGCTCAGTACCATAACCGCCGACGTACAGACGATTCAGGCGTTTGCCTCATCCTCGACACTCGGAATTCTGGTTGATCTGCTGACCATCGTGGCGATGGTCTTCGTCATGTTTTGGCTGAATTGGGACTTTACGCTGATGGTAGTGGCCATCACCCCGATCATGTTGCTGCTGATCTCCCGCTTCAAGAAAGCGGTGAAGAAAGCCACCCGTGAAGTGCGGAAGCAGCAAAGCAACATCGTTCAAGTTGTGCAGCAGGATCTGCTGTCGATGCGAGTCGTTAAGGCGTTCGGCCGCCAGGACCTGGAACAGGAAGAACTGAGCGAGGTCAGCAAAGCCACGGTCGAAGCAGCGTTGCGCGCGAGAAAGGTGAAAGCATTGCTCTCGCCGTTGGTCGCCGTGACCGTTTCTCTGTGTACCGCATTTGTCTTGTGGAGGGGTTCCGCACTGATGCTGTCGGGAACGATGACCGCCGGTTCGCTGACGGTGTTTCTGTTTTACCTGGCGAACTTCTTCAAGCCGGTGCAGGACCTCGCAAAAATGACGAATTCTATCGCGCAAACAGCGGTAGGAGTCGAACGCGTACGCGCGATTCTAAACGCGGACGATGTAATTCCCCAACGGCCGGACGCCAAGGAACCGCCGCCGTTCCGCGGCGATATCGTTTTTCAAAATGTGGGCTTCAGCTACTCTTCAGAGTCGGCGGTATTGAAGGACGTAAGCTTTCGAATCAAGGGTGGACAGATGGTGGGAATTGTTGGACCGACGGGCAGCGGTAAATCCACGGTGGTGAGCCTCATTCCGCGCTTTTATGATCCTACTTCCGGCACTATTACGATCGACGGCACCAATGTTCGAGATTTCTCGCTCAAAGGACTGCGGGATCAAATCGCTTACGTGTTGCAGGAGACCGTTCTGTTCCATGGAACCGTGGCCGACAATATAGCCTACGGCCGTGGAGGCGCGACAAAGGAAGAGATTTTGGAAGCGGCGAAATTGGCAAATGCCGACGAATTTATCGAGAAGATGCCGCGCGGGTACGACACCATGGTCGGCGATCGAGGCGACACCCTGTCCGGTGGACAACGCCAGCGCATCGGAATTGCCCGCGCGATCATTCGCAACAATCCCATCCTGATTCTGGACGAACCGACGGCGGCGCTCGACACGGAATCGGAGCAACTGGTGATCGAAGCACTCGAGCGATTGATGAACGGGCGTACGGTCATCACCATTGCCCACCGGCTCAGCACCATTCGCGACGCCGATGTGATTCTGGTCTTGAAAGATGGCGTTGTGACGGAACAGGGTAGCCATAGCGAACTGCTGGCGCGCGGCGGCACGTACGCAGAGCTATATCGTGTACAATTCGCAAAAGTACCGATAAACGAAGCGGGACAGGTAGCTTCGTGAGTTTCTTTGGCTGCATGGGATGGGCCAGAGCTGTCTCAAGCTGATTTCTGGAGGCGAAGTGACGCACAGCCTGATTGTGCTTCCTGACGATACCGCGGAACCGTTGTTGCGCGCGATTGAAGGAGCGAAGAAGTCTCTACGCGTAAAGATGTTCCTTTTCTCGGATCCCTCATTGATGAAGGCTGTGGTTGGTGCGAGCAAAAGAGGCGTGGATGTGCGGGTTATGCTGAATCCTACGCGCCGCAGCGGCGAGGCCGACAACCAGCTCGCGAAGAAAAAACTGCAGGCGGCAGGCGTCGAAGTTCGCGACAGCAACCCTGCCTTTGACGTAACCCATGAGAAATCCATGGTTGTGGACGATGAGACCGGCTTCGTCAAATCGCTCAATTGGGTGACCAAGAATCTGACCGAGACGCGGGACTATGCGGTGGTGACGAACCGCGCAAAAGAGGTTCGGGAAATCATCGAGTGCTTTGAAGCCGACTGGAAACGCAAGCCGTTTCGCGCCAGCAGCAATGGCGAAATGATCTGGTGCAAAGGAAATGGCCGCGACCGTATCTGCCGCTTCATCGACGACGCAAAGCACACGCTGTTTGTACAGAACGAACGCTACCAAGACGCGGTCATCATCGAACGGCTGGTTCGCGCCCACGCACGCGGCGTGAAGGTTCACGTCATGGCACGCCCGCCTCACAAGCTCAAAAAAGAAAAATTAACCGAAGGGGTCGGCGGCTTGCGCATTCTGGACGACGTCGGAATCAAGGTGCACAGACTGAAGCATCTCAAGCTGCACGCCAAGATGCTGCTGGCCGACAAGTCGAGAGCCATCGTCGGATCGATCAATCTGACGCCGGGGAGCTTCGACAGCCGCAGGGAACTAGCCATCGAAGTTTTTGCACCGAGTGTGGTGGAGCGTCTGGAGCGCATTGCCCGTCATGACTGGAAGCATTCCCACCCGCTCGACCTGACCGATGAAGGCCTGCTGGCAGAATTGCAACAACACAAAATGGATGCGCAAAACGAACTGGCCTTGCATCCAGCTTCAGGCAAACGCAAAAAGCGCTAACCTTCCCTGCCCCCATGCCTTCGTAGCTGTCCGCAAGATTGCCGATGTCGCGATGGTTTGCTCAGGCTGAAACAGATCGATCTTGCCGAGATGGGTCGCGCATTAGGAAGGCGGCGGGATAATCCCGCTATCGCAGATACCCCCAATTGTGCAGCTTGTCCGAGTCTTCACCCCATCGATCGCCTATGTCCGTGCGGTAGTACATGTTGGGAATCAAGATATTCTTGATTCGCGAATAAGCCTGCGCTTGCGCTTGTTTCATTGTCTGCCCGATGCCTACCACAATCAAGACCACCCCGGAAGTCCCCGCGACCAGCCACTGTTGGTTGACGATTTTCACGTCCTCGATGTGGATCCCTTCGTAAACCGGCCTTTTGAAAACGATTGCGGCGTTCTTGCTGAAGGATTCGAAAGTAGCTTCGTCATCAAACGGAAACGGCGGCACTACGATGCGCACGCCGACCTGGAAGCCGCTGCGTGTTCGCCACCTCGGCTCCTGTCCCTGCGCCAACTCCCAGAAGAGGTCGCTGATCGGCGTAAGCAGACCTTCCTGCTGAATGCTGATCGTGGGATAGCCGAAACGAGAAGTGAACTCGAGCGGATAGATTCCGTTGTTATTCACGATGCAATTCAAGTCGATATAACCCACATAGCCTTCTTCGGCCAGCTTTGGCTCCATTTTGAGCAGCGTGCGATTGAAGAGCGCATTCGGCTCGGCCCAGAACATCGCGGTGCCCATTTCGCCGGTGGGAGGACCCACTTCCCCTGCGAATAATTTCTTGTGCTCGAAATTAATGTTGATGGGAGTGAGGAACTTTTTTCCATTGAAGAAGCCGCCTACGGCGACTTCAACGCCGTTGACCCGGCGCTGCAACTGGAACACTTTGATTTCGTCGGAGAACGCCCGCTTGTAGGCTTCGAGCATCCCGATGACGTCGTTGCCGTCTTCCTCCTCGCCCACGAACAAACGCCGCTTGACGTTCTGGGCCTCGCCGCTCGGCTTGATAACGTAGCGATCGGGATTTTTTTTCACGAACTCAATTGCCGGGTCAAACGAATCAAAATCCTGATACGGAATAATGGCGACGCCGGCCTTTTTCAGCTCTTCCTGGCCAAACGAACGGTCATCTTCGAGATTGTCGGTGTACGCGGTGCCGCCGATGACTGGCTTCCCTGCCGCGCGCAGCGCCTGTGCTTTGGCACCTTGGCCGAGGGTGTCGTCGAAGACGACGATGTCCGCCCACTTTACATCCTTTTCATAGTCGCTCGACTTCGGTACAAAACCGTCCGCAATGTCGCGTTCCTTTTCGTTTTCGACGTAATAACGGACTTCGTGACCTTCCTTGACGACCTGCCACGCGATGTCGCCGATGAGGCTCGAGAGTGAGGCAAACAGGAATTTTCGTTTTTCCATGAATGGGCCTCGCGCTCCCGGGCGAAAGGCAATGGAATCATTGTATTGGGAGAGAGGCAGCGCGTATATTACAAATCGTTTAAAAATGGCCCGGGAGCCCGACAACCAAAACAGGCGACCTGCCGCAAAGTTGTATCTAGAAGAAAACCGCCGGGCTACACCGAGGCATCCCAAGGACGGGGCTCCCATTCGGAAGGGGCAACTTTCCTGGGGTACCTGTACGGAAGTTCAGGTTATACTGAAACGGATCCGAGCCAGGTAGGGGTTTTTCCCAGTACAGCCGCGTGCTTAGGCCGGGGACAACAAAGAGAGGTGAAGATTGCGGCGATTGGCGCTTCTTCTCGTGTGTGCGCTTCTGCTCGTGACAGCCAGCCGAAGCAACGCCCAGCTTTTGCACAAAAAGAAAGTCGATAAGTCGACCGATTCCACCAATACGGTTGAGCCCGACAAGCAGTTGTACGACAAGGCCATGAACGACATCAAGCACGGACGTCACGAAGTAGGGCGCCTTGGGCTCCAGACCCTGATCAACACCTACCCCGACAGCGAGTACCTCGCGAAAGCAAAGCTGGCCATAGCCGACTCCTACTTCAAAGAAGGCGGCACCAGCAATATCACTCTGGCGATCAACGGTTACAAGGACTTCATCGTTTTCTTTCCCTTCCTCCCCGAAGCCGCGTACGCTCAAATGCAAGTGGCCATGGCCAACTACAATGAGATGGCCAAGCCTGATCGCGATAGCACGCACGCCAAGGCGGCGGAAGAAGAATTCCAGACATTCCTGCTCAAGTATCCGAAAGACCCACTCGCTCCCGAGGCCGAGCAGCATCTGCGTGACGTTCAGGAAGTGTTGGCCGAGAGCCAGTTCCGTATTGCTTACTATTACTACGTGAAAGGCGATCGCCGCGCCGCTGCGGGCCGCCTGATGCCTCTCGTGCACCGCTATCCGCTCTACAGCAAGTCCGACTCGGCACTGTGGATGCTCGGCGACGTCTTCGAGAAGAGCGAACGCAAAGATCTTGCCGGCAGCTACTACGCTCAGATCGTCAAGAACTATCCGCTTTCGGTCCACGACAACGACGCCAAAGCGAAGCTCAAGGCTTTTGGCATGCCGGTTCCACAGCCCGATCCGAAGGCCCTGGCTTGGATGACCGCAGAACAGAATACCCCCCGTCCAAAAGAGAGTATTGTGCACAAATCGAAGGAGATGCTGCATAGCGGGCCGGATGTCCACGCGGCCGCGGCTCATGGCTTACCGAATCTCGAGCCCGACAGCAATGAGGGCGGCGACCTTTTGGCTGGCGCCGGCAACAAACCGAGTCTGGGTGGCGCAACCGCGAGCGGCGGCACAGGAGCGGTGGTCGAAGTCGTGAAGCCAGGAGAAGCGGCGCCGGCGGGAACGCCACCAAGCGGCGGCGCGAGCGAGGATGTGAACTCGACCGCGAGCGGCGATGCCAATGGAAGTACAGGAACGACACCTGCCGAAACAGCGGCCCCTGCCGACGGAACGCCAGCCAGTGGCACAACCACTGCCCCAGCGAGCGCTGGGACGGCAGCAGCCGGTGGGGCTCCGACAAGCGGTACCGCCGGAGACGGTTCGGCTAACACGGACTCCTCGAAAGAGGACAATACACAACCCGCTTCGTCGGATTCGAGCCAGAATCAGAACCAAAACGGGAAAGAATCCAGTAGCAAGAAGAAGGGTATCAAGAAGTTCTTGCCCTGGTAGCTGCGACGCCGGAAGGGCTCATTCAGGCTAGTATCTGAGGGGTGCGAGAATGCTCGCACCCCTTGTCCTTTGGTACAGGGTTAGAAAACGGGAACGAACCATGTCTACTTCCGACACATCCCGGCACCAGTTCAATTGACGACCTTGGAGCCGAGTGCTCCAATTGAGCTTGCACTCTCGGAATAGGGACGCGGTGCTTCCCGGAGGACGTTCGGTGGCCAAGATCCTGGTTGCGGACGACAACAGTAACATCCAGAAAATGGTTGGACTAGCCCTGAAAGATCAGGGCATCGACGTAGTTGCCGTCGGGAATGGCGAAGCCGCTGTCCGCAAGATCTCCGACGTTCGCCCCGACCTGGTCCTGGCCGATGTGTTTATGCCCGTGCGGAACGGCTATGAAGTCTGCCGCTACGTAAAGGAAGACGCTTCCCTTGCCCACATTCCGGTAATTTTGCTCGTCGGGGCCTTTGATCCGCTCGATGAGCAAGAGGCGCAGCGAGTGGGCGCCGATGGAGTTCTGAAAAAGCCATTTGTTCCTCCTGATCCTTTGATCTCGATGGTGAAATCCGCGCTGCTGCGCGCCGGTGTTCCGCTCGGCCCTCCGGCTCCGGCTGAAAAAGCTCCTCCAGCGCCCAAATATCCGGTAGCCGACATTCTCGGCGGCGGCATGACCTCGAAACTGGCTGCGCTTTCCCCGGAAAGGCTTCCGGAAGCGACGCCGGAACCTGTAGAAGAGTTCCCGACTCCCGCGCCGAATCTGAAGATTGCGGCGGGAAGCGGACCCCTGGCGTTTGGCAGTTTGCTCGACACATCGGATGCGGAAGACATGGCGGTTACCGCGAAGCCGATGATCGATCTCAACCGCGCCGGCAAATGGGACGACGAGTCCGATGGCGTCGAGGAAGAAAAAGAGGAAGCCGAGGAATCGCCGCGCGGCGGCTGGCGTCCAGGTGGACTGGACGAGGCGGTGGAGCACGCCGCCGCACCTTCACACGCCGCTCCCGATTGGCGCGACGAAGCCTTCCACGGAAATTCTCCCGCGAAGAGCTTTTCTTCGAACCCCTGGGCTGCTCCGGCCGTCCCGCCTGAATTTGCGGAGGCTTCGGAATCCCAGTCGGTAGCCGTTGCGACGATTTCCAACAAGCCGGCGGAAAGTTCCCTTCCCTTTACGGGTGACGCGTGGGCTGCTGCAATGGCCGCGGGAATGGAAGAAAAAACCGCTGAAATTACCAGTACTCCGCAGGCGGCGCCGGAAGTCGAACAGGTGCCGGCGGTTCAAGAGCACGCTGCCGAAGAGGTTGCCGTTGCACCCGTCCAATACGCGAATCCGGTAGAAACCGCCGAACCGGCCAACTGGGCTGCGGTTCCCGAAACTGCTTGGGAACTCGAAGCGAAAAAAGCTTCGCTTCTGGCGTCGACGTGGGATGCCCCGAAGGCATTTTCCGCGGAAGAAACCCAAGACATTACCGCGTTTGCCAAACAAGCATTGCTCGAAAGCAGCCAAGCGCACGTAGAAGTGCTGCTCGAGAGCTCTCACTATTCTCCCGAACCAATCGCCTCCGGTCGGTCGGATGGGCACGTTGATGCCACGGTGAGCGACGCTCCAGCTCCCATCCATGACGAAAGCACCGATCGGGAGCCCTGGGAGCGTGCTTCGGAAGCGCCCGCCGCACCCAGCGAGCCACCGTCGGCCGCCGCGCCGCAGCAAGCAGCGCCAGATGTCGACGAAATTGTCGCCCGGGTTCTCGGAAAAATGGACCCTGAACTGTTTCAGAAGCTCACCCGCGAAATCCTCAGGCCCATGATCGAAGGAATTGTCCGCGACGAAATCAACTCGAAGAAATCCTGATCTCCGAGGATCCATTGGTCACGGTGCTGGTTGCCATTCAAGCGAATACTCTGTTCGGCCCATTCTCAAGTCATAAAAGCGAGTCGTAACGCGGGCGAATTGACGCACCCGACGGCGTGCCCGTATATTGAAGGATTCTCCTGCACGCGATAGGGCCGGTATGGTGCGCCTGCGGGAACACGAGGACAGGATGCCCCGAGAGTTAGCCAAAGCATACGACCCGAAACGGATTGAACCGCGCTGGGCCAAGTATTGG
Source organism: Candidatus Acidiferrales bacterium (assembly GCA_963783955.1). Taxonomy (GTDB): domain Bacteria; phylum Acidobacteriota; class Terriglobia; order Acidiferrales; family UBA7541; genus Acidiferrum. The sequence continues at coordinate 783,617 of CAWAPN010000001.1, forward strand.
GTCGAAGAACAATTGTTCAAAGCCGATGCGGCTGCTCCCGGACCGGTGTTTTCTATCGTTATCCCGCCACCGAACGTGACTGGCTCGCTGCATATCGGCCACATGCTGGAGCACTCGGAGATCGACGCGCTGACGCGCTGGTACCGCATGCGTGGCTACAACACGCTCTATTTACCGGGCACAGATCACGCCGGAATTTCGACGCAGCGGGCAGTCGTGCGGCAGTTATCTCAAGAAGGAATTAACTACCGGGATCTCGGCCGAGAGGGATTTCTGAAGCGCGCCTGGCAATGGAAAGAGGAAAGCGGCGGCACCATCCAGCGTCAGATGAAGCAGATTGGGGAGTCCTGCGATTGGTCGCGGGAAAGATTCACGCTTTCGCCCGAACTCTCTCGCGTGGTTCGCGAAGTATTCGTCCGGCTGTACCAAGAGGGGCTAATCTACCGCGAAAAGCGCATGGTGCATTGGTGCCCCGTCTGCCGGACGGTTCTGAGCGACCTCGAGGTGCTCCATGAGGAGAGGCAAGGTCACCTCTGGTACATCCGCTATCCGGTGAGCGGTTCGAACGAATTTCTGATTGTGGCGACAACGCGACCGGAAACGATGCTGGGCGACACCGCGGTGGCGGTACACCCCGAAGACGAGCGCTATCGGCATTTGCTCGGCGAGACGGTTGTTTTGCCATTAATGAATCGGGAGATCCCCATCATCGGCGACGCGATGGTGGACCGGGAATTCGGTACCGGCGCCGTGAAAATCACGCCGGCGCACGACCCGAACGACTTCGAAGCGGGTAAGCGCCACAATCTGCCGGTGATCGATGTAATGACCGACGACGCGCAAATGGGCGAAAACGCGGGAGTGTACGCGGGCCTGGAACGCTTCAAGGCGCGGAAGAAAATCGTCGATGACCTAGAAGCGTTGGGACTGATCGACAAGATCGCGGATCACACGCATGCCGTCGGCATTTGTGAGCGCAGCAGGACCATCGTGGAGCCGCGCGTTTCCACGCAATGGTTCTGTTCGATGAAAACACTGGCTGAGCCGGCCATCGCTAAGGTAGAAAGCGGTGAGATCCAGATCATTCCGGAGAACCGCCGCGAAGAGTATTTCCATTGGATGCGCAATATTCGCGACTGGACGGTCTCACGCCAACTCTGGTGGGGGCACCGCATTCCGGCATGGTATTGCCAGAAGTGCGGGGAAATTATCGTTGCGCTCGAGGATCCAACAAAATGCATTCAGTGCGGCTCGACGGACTTGCGACAGGATCCCGACGTGCTCGATACCTGGTTCAGTTCTGGACTCTGGCCTTTTTCGACTCTCGGTTGGCCGGAAAAGACCGCGGACCTGCAAAAATATTATCCGACCAGCTTACTCATCACCGGCTACGACATCCTGTTTTTCTGGGTGGCGCGGATGATCATGTTGGGACTGCACTTGACTGGCGAAGTTCCCTTTCACGTCGTCTACCTGCATTCGCTGGTGCGCACCGCCGGCGGTGAAAAAATGTCCAAGTCGAAAGGCACGGGACTCGATCCGGTGGCTTTGAATGAACAGTACGGGACAGATGCGATGCGCTTCTGCCTGGTCTCGATGGCCGCGCCCGGGACTGACATCATCCTCTCGGATGACCGCATGGGCGGAGCCAGAGCCTTCGCGAACAAAATCTGGAACGCGGCGCGCTTCCTCTTTGTAAATCTTGAAAAGTTCGAGCAAAGCGGCGTTTCGTTGCAGGAATTGGCCGATCCCGCTGTTCGCGCAAAAGCTCCCTACGTTTTTCATGAGAAAGTACCCCTTGTGGACCGCTGGCTGTTTGCGCGCTTGGCGGATACGGTAAAAACGGTCGATGAAGCCTTGGCCACGTATCGTTTTCATGAGGCGGCACAAAACGTCTACCAATTTTTCTGGGGCGACTTCTGCGACTGGTACATCGAATGGGTCAAGCCGGAATTGCAAAACGCAGACCGCGAGCGCGCTACCGTAGCTTGGAGAAACCTGTTCGCCGGATTCGACGCTGCATTACGTCTCTTGCATCCCTTCATGCCGTTTATCACCGAGGAATTGTGGCACCAGCTTCCACAAAAGTCTGGTGCAAAATCTGTGGCTCTTGAGCTTTATCCCGAAGCGCGTGATTCCTGGAAGGACGCGCAATCGGTAATGGAGTACTCGCTGGTCCAGGAGGTCGTGCAGGCGCTGCGCACGATCCGGGCGGAGATGAAGCTGGATCCCAAGAAGAAGGTCTCGGCGGAGTTCTCGAGCGGCGATGCTTGGACCCGCGGGGTGATCGAGGCGAACAAGGACGGTATCGTGCGCCTGGCGATTCTGGCGGAGTTGGCGGTGCATTCGGAGAATTTGCCCGAAGGTGGCGGAGCCAAACGTTCGACCGCAGGGTTCGACGTGCGCGTTCCGTATGCCGCCGAAACCATTGACGTGGCGGCGGAACGCCTGAGACTGAAGAAAGAAATCGATGGTCTGCAAAAGGCCATCTCGTCGAAAGAAGCGCAATTAGGAAATGAGACCTTTCGCAGCCGCGCCCCGGAAAAGATCATCCAGCAAATGGAAGAAGCGTTGGTCGGCCAGAAAATAGAATTGCAAAAACTCTCCGAGCGGATCAAGCAATTAGCCGCAGAATAGGCTTCCATTGTAGGGGTCCTGCACGCTGGACCCCATCTCGGCAAGAGGTGCTGCGGCCGCTCACGTGGCAACTTCATCGCCTTGTCGATAGCCTCCGGTAAAAGTAAGCTAGGACCGCCAGGAGCACAGGACCAGGGCCGAATGCCCCAATCACCTTCTTTACCAGGCACAACCGATCGCAGACTGGCAGCGCTTCTCGCGTTGCTATCGGAGAACGCTACGATTGTCATCAGCGGTGCGCGAATCGCTCGCGAAACCGGCATGTCACGCTCCACGGTGTGGCGCTGGGTCGAAGAGCTCAGAAAACTCGGCGTTCACGTCAAGGGCCAACGCAGCACCGGCTACTTCTTAGAGAAGGTGCCCGATGTTCTGACGCCGGATCTTTTGCGCAAGCGCATGAAAGGCAATCTCTTCGGCAAGCGCGTCTTTCATTTCTTCAAAACCGACTCCACCAATCGCGTGGCCATGGAATTGGGTTATGCGGGCGAGCCCGAAGGCACCGTAGTTATGGCGGAAGCGCAAACGGCGGGCCGAGGCCGTTCGGGGCGAACGTGGCATTCCGAAAAAGGGACCGGTTTGTATTTTACGGTGCTTCTGCGGCCGAGGTTATCCCCGGCGCAGGCTCCGCTGCTGACCATGCTCGCAGGCATCTCCGCGCAAACGGCGATCGCCGCACAAACGGGCATGCTTCCCGAATTAAAATGGCCGAACGATCTGCTGTTGAACGGCAAAAAAGTGGGTGGCATTCTAACCGAAATGCATGCCGAACCCAACGTAGTACGCTTCGTGATCGTCGGCATCGGCATAAACGTGAATCAGGAGCACTTTCCCTCTGAGTTATCCACCATTGCCACCTCGATTCGAAAAGAGTCCGGCCGGCAGAGTTACCGCCTGGAATTGCTGGCGCGGTTGCTGACGCAATTCGAGAGCGACTACAATCGATTTCTCCACGAAGGCCCGGAGTTTGTGGTGGATCGCTTCGAAAGTATCTCTTCGTTCCCGAGAGGGAAGCGCGTACGCGTGGATACGGGCGTTGAATCGTACGCGGGAATCACGGCGGGGCTGAGCCGCGAAGGCCTCTTGTTGGTTCAACGAGACGGCGGTCCGCTGGTTACTGTGATTGCTGGAGATGTTACTGAGGTTCGATAGCCGATGCTGCTGACCATCGACGTGGGCAACACGAATACGGTCCTGGGTGTTTTCCGGGAGGAAGAGCTGACTGCCAACTGGCGCCTGACCACCGCGCGCACACAGACGGTGGACGAATATGGCGTGTTGACGCGCAACCTCTTCTCCCTCGCTGGCCTCAACAAGGAAATGATCAGCGGCGTGATCATCAGCTCCGTGGTGCCGCCGTTGAATTGGACACTTGCGGAAATGTCACGGCTCTATCTTGGAAAGAAAGCTCTTTTCGTAGAGCTGGGCGTGAAGACGGGTATGTCCGTGCACGTGGATAACCCTATCGAAGTGGGTGCCGACCGCATCGCGAATGGCGTGGCGGCGTTCCACCATTATGGCGGCCCATGTATCGTCGTGGACTTCGGAACGGCGATCACGTTTGATGTGATTTCCGCCAAATGTGAATTCATGGGGGGGGCCATCGCGCCGGGCATCGGAATCGCGTCGGAAGCATTGTTTTCGCGTACATCGCGCCTGCCGCGCGTGGAAATCAAGGATCCTGGAAAAGCGATCGGCACGAACACGGTGACAAATATCCAGGCCGGACTGTATTACGGCGCGGTGGACATGGTCGACGGCATGTTGACCCGCATTAAAGCGGAAATGAGGGTGGAAGCTGTGGTGGTCGCTACCGGCGGCCAGGCTCGTCTGGTAGCACGCGGATCGAAACACATCCAGCATGTCGACGAGTTTCTGACCCTCATGGGCTTGCGCTATATCTGGGAGAAAAATCAGCCCCAGGAAGCGCATCCCGTTGCCAAGCCTGATATTTCAAAAACAAAGAAGGCCCCTCGCTGACAGCAGCGGCATTCTCTGCAAAGCGCTTTGCCATGGATAATTGGAATTACTTTAACTATTTTACGGAAATCGAAGAGCACTTCTGGAGGAAGCGCGGCGCGCATCTGCTGGTTTCTCCCTTGGACTGGGCGATCATGGAGACCTGGCAGAAAGCAGGCGTACCTCTGGGCGCGGCGCTAAAGGGCATCGACCGGGCGTTCGAAAGCTATCAGCGATCGCGGCGTGGCGCGGGGAAGCCGTTGAAGAGTTTGGCTTACTGCACCGCCGCGGTTCTGGAAACTGCGGAGGAACAACAGGAGGCCGCGGCAGGCGCACAGCCAGGATCGAACGCACAGGTCAGGGAACCGTTCGCACGACCCGAGCTGCTGGTTTATTTGCAGCGCAACGCGGCAATGCTGCGTAAAGCCGCCGGCCGATACGAAAACACGCAGACGGGCCTCGCTCAATCCTTATGTGCAGCCGCGGAAAAATTGCTCTCGGCCGAGACCCTCTTAGAAGCTCCGGGGACGCTCGACTTGGAAGACCTGGAACGCCGCTTGACGATTCTGGACGACAAAATCCACGCCGCGCTTCTCACTCATGTCTCCGAAGAGCTGATGCTGAAGATCAAGCGGGAAGTGGATTCGCAACTCGCCGCGTATCGGTGCAAAATGAAAGCGGCGCAGTTGGCTCTGGTGGAAAAGCAGTATTCGCAAAAGCGCTTGCTCGACCTGTACCAACTGCCGCGCTTGAGCCTTTACTACTTTTCTTGACGCGATCACGACAAATCGCAAGGAAAACAGGACTGAACAACTATGACGGATGAGTTACAACTGTCCATTGAGAAGCTTATCTACGGCGGGGAAGGTTTGGCCCACGCCGACGGCCACACAGTGTTCGTACCGTTCGTGCTCCCCGGAGAGCAGGTGCGTGCCTCGGTCCGCACCCGCAAGAAGAAGCTAATTCATGGCAACCTCGTCGAAGTGGAAAAGGCCTCGGCCTCGCGCGTGCCGGCCCGGTGTCCCCATTTCCGGGTTTGCGGCGGTTGCGATTACCAGCACATTGAGATCGCCGAGCAGGTTCGCCTGAAAAAGGAGATCTTGCGCGAGACCCTGTCGCGGCTGGGCGGCGTGCACTGGCCGGGCGCGATCGTGGAACACACGGCAGAACCCTACGGTTACCGCAACCGAGCGCAATGGGCGTTCCGCGATGCCATGCCCCGCGCGTTCGGTTACTTTTTACCGGAAAGTGCTCACATTCTACCGATCGATCAGTGCCCGGTGCTTTCTCCGCGGCTTGCGGCGACCTTCGGCCAATTGCAGGAGTTGGCGCGCTCGAATTCGCTTCCCCCGGGCATTCTGGAAATTGAGGCATTCGCCGACGGAGCGGATGAAAAGATTGCATTGAATATTGCTTTTGAGCGTTTCGGGGAACCGGCCAAGGCGATGGTTGCCCAATTCAAAGAGGCCTTTCCCTGCCTGGAAAGCCTGCTCATGCTGGACCAGAGCAAAAACCGGTTCGAGTTGGATGGCCCGGGCTATTTGATCCAGAAGGCCGGTGGCTTCACCTTCCGCGTAAACCACCTGTCTTTTTTCCAGGTCAATCGCTTCCTCATCGAGGACCTGCTACAAACGATCGTTGGCGGCGCAAAAGGCGGGTATGCACTGGATTTGTTCGCTGGCGTTGGCTTCTTTACCCTTCCGCTGACGAAGTCCTTTTCGAAAGTGGTCAGCGTTGACGCCAATCTGGCGGCCACACGGGATCTACGACAGAACGCAGAAGCGGTAGGGGCGTCGGTAATTTCGGAAAACGAGCATGCCGAGGAGTTCCTGAAAAAACAACACGAAACGCCCGATCTGATCATTCTCGATCCGCCCCGCGCAGGACTTGGCGCCGAATCCACCGCCAGCCTGGCCAGCCTCGGCGCCCAGGACATCACCTATCTCTCTTGTGATCCGGCTACGTTGGCTCGCGATCTAGCGGTCCTCACCGCTTCCGAGCGTAAGCAGGAAACGTCGGTCGCGCCCGGACACAAATATGAAATTGCCGAGGTCCACCTGTTCGATTTGTTTCCCCAAACATTTCACATCGAGACATTGGTGAGATTGCGAAGAGCGTCATGAAGCTTCAGAGGCGGAAAATGGACATCGGGCTTACCACGCGGGACGACGATCGCGCGGTGCCGGGACTGTACGCGACGAGATGAAATTTCCGGCCGGAAAGTCGCACGCAGATCTTGCGGACCGACCAGGATGGCGTGCAGATTTTGACGGAGAGCCGCACCTTGCAAGTATGTTCTTTTGGGGGTGCTCGGGCACGGCTCTGGCCTCAGCGCGAGCGCAGCCACCAAATCAAAACCAAGCCAAGTAACAACAGGACATAGCCGATGGCCGCCTCATATTCGTGATTTTTCTTGTATTGGCTCAGCGAAAATCGCGCGCCATTTGCCGAGGCTACGGCCGTGCCGAACAGCCTTGGAAAAAAGAGCGGCACAGCAGCGGCATAAGCGAAAAACGCATCTCCGTGTTGCTGGCGCAGTTCCATCTCCTCGCGGCGCATTACGAAGCTGTACACCAAAGCAAAATAAACGAGGAGTAGCATGGCTGCGCAGATAGAATTCGTCGCAACCGCCGCGCCCAACAGAAGAACGCCGCTGCCAAAATAAAGCGGATTGCGCGTTCGGGCATACGGTCCGGCGACCGTAAGGACCGCCTGCTTATTCAGGTAACCCGCGGCGTAGCCACGGATGCAAAGCCCAACAAAGCCCACGACCGCGCCAAGTACAATCGAACGTGTCGTCGGCCTTGCCAGCCACAACACCACGACAGCAAGCATGTACCCGAGCCGCACCCGCCACCGCGCAAAAAAATCCAGCAAGTTCACGCGCGAGACCCCAGGCGCTGCTTCACTGCCGCGAAAACAGCATCCACGGAAAGTTCGAGAAGAGAAGGATCCGTCGTACTTGAGCGTCTATGCGATGTGACGGCCACCGGACTGCGCAATACAACTTCTCCCGGAGGATAAGGACCATTGCGCATGGGATCGGTCGGACCATACAGCGCCACGGCGGGCGTACCAAGTGCAATCGCGAGATGCAGGGGTCCGGTATCCCCGCCCACAATGCACCGAGCGTCTCGCAGCAACGCCTGCAACGTGCCCATCTGCCCATCGTAGGAAATGGGTTTTGCGTTCCCGCTGGCCGCCTCGACCTCGCGCGCCAGAGATTCTTCGCCGGGGCCGTAATTGATGACACAGGCCAAATCGATTTCTTTCCGGATCTGTTGGCAGAGTGCGCCGAAGCGTTCTGCCGGCCAGCATTTCGAACGCCAGCCGCCGCCGGGGCTGAGGACAACGTACCGACTCAGCCCGTCTTTCGCCAAATCTGCGCGGACCCGCCAGCGATCCGCGTCGGTAATTTGCAGACCGACGCGGCCCACAGGCTTCTTCGCTCCTGCGCGAAACGAAAGTTCACCATTCTGATCGGCGATATGCGTTGCTCTGCATTCCACTCTGTCCGTGTAGAGGATGGGCACGCCAAACTCACGAATCGTTGCCGAAGAAAAGCCTACACGCCTTGACACACCGCCCAAAAAGGGGAGAAACGCCGACTTCCACAAGCCTTGATAGTCCAGAGCTGCATCCCATTTGCGCTTGCGGAGCTTCCCGATGACTTGCCGCACAGAACCAAGATCACGCGAATCGACCGGCCAAATCTCCGTAGCCAGTCCACTGCTCCCCACCAGATCCATCCAGCGGGGATGCGTTAGCCAGACAATTTCCGCTCCGGGAAAAGACTCTCGCAGTCCCGCCACAGCGGGAAATGTGTGCACGATGTCGCCGAGGGAGCCCAGGCGAACGACCACGAAGCGCTGATCAGCCATGGCGCCCTTTTCGAATGGCGTCGAGAAATGCCCGCGTCGAATGGCCCTTGGGATCGCCGACGATAACGACACGGATGCCCAAACGATCGGAAATTGCGCGTTCCGGGACATTTTCCGCGGTGTAGTCCGTGCCCTTCGCGTGAACATCCGGCCGCAGCTGTTCGAGCAAGGATTCGACGTTAGGCTCGGCAAAAAGCAGAACAAAATCGACATCGCGCAGCGACGCGACCAATTGGGCGCGAGCCTGCTCATCGAGAACCGGCCGGCCCGGGCCCTTCAAGCCTCTGACGCTCGCATCCGTATTGACGGCAACGACGAGCGCGTCGCCTTCGCGTTTGGCTCCGGACAGATAACGAACGTGACCGACATGCAGCGTATCGAAGCAGCCGTTCGCCAATACAACGTGCTTGCCGTTACGCTGAAGTTCTCCGACGGCTTGCCGGACAAATTCGCGCGAATGAATTTTCGATTGGGCGGACCGCATGGAAATTGCCTAGGGGGCCACCCCCGACGCTGCTTTCCGAATGGCTTCCAGGACTTCGTTGCGCGTAACCGTAGCCGTTCCACGCTTCATCACGACCAGGCCGCCGGCGATATTGGCGATATGTGCGGCTTCGAGCGCAGTCGCTCCGCTTGCTAAGCCCAGAGTATACGCGGCCAGAACCGTGTCGCCCGCCCCGGTCACATCGACGGCCTGGTCGCTTCCGTGCACCGCAATGTGGACGGTGTTTTTGCCGGGCTCAAAAACAGCCATGCCATCCTTTCCCCGGGTGATCAGAAGCGAGCGTAGCTGCAATGCGCTCAAAACCTTTCGGCCACTCTGTTCGAGTTGTGAGATGTCTTGCCCGATGGCCACATGCTGCAGCGCTTCCATCTCTGCCTCGTTGGGCGTGGCCGCGGTCACTCCCGCGCGCTTGTAGGCAAGCAATTGATAGCGCGAATCGAGACTCACCGGAATTTTTCTCTTCTGCCGGCGGACCGCGAGGCGGACCGTCTCGGGCGTGGCAACTCCAAAACCGTAGTCCGAGATCGCCAGGGCATCGGCTTTGTTCAGCCTCACGCGCAGCAACTCCCGGATCTTCTTGCCATGCGCTTCCGTAAGGCGCGCTTGCGGCTCGTAGTCGACACGCAATACCTGCTGGCCGACGGTGTGTGTCCAACCGGCCAGAAAGCGGGTCTTCGTCGGCGTGACCGCCCCCTTGGTTCGAAGAATTCCCGAAACATCCACTTTCATTTCCCGAAATGCTTCTACCAGCCGATCGCCGGCCGTGTCGTCCCCCACCACGGTGATCGGCATGACCCGGGCACCGAGCGCGGCCAGATTGTTCGTGGCGTTAGCCGCGCCGCCGGGCAGAATGCGCGTCTCCCGGTGCCGCAAGATCAGAACCGGAGCCTCCCTCGACACGCGCGAGATATTGCCGTACTGAAACGAGTCGGCAACAAAATCGCCGAGAACTACCACACGCTTGCCTCCGAAGCGCTCGACAATTTCTGCCAAGGCCAGCAAATCGGCCGCTCCCGAAGAACTCCCGCTGGTCTTTTTCTTCTTCATTTCCGCGCCAGAATCCATTCCGCGGCCGCTCCCAAGTCGTCCACAATTGCGTCTGGTTGCCGCGGCCATTTGCTTCTGTGCAAGGTTACCTCGCCCCGGCCGTATCCCGTTCGCACAAAAATGCTTTGGCAGCCCGCTCGAAACGCCAGCTCCATATCTCCGTACCGGTCGCCAACAACGAACGATCGCGGTAAATCGATATTGTGTTCCTGTACCGCGCGGTCCATCATGCCCGTTTTCGGTTTGCGGCATTCGCAGTTGTCGGCGGAACCGTGCGGGCAGTAGTAGATTCCGTCCAAGCGCGCACCAACAAAAGCCAGTTCGCGCTGCATACGCTCATTCACTTGCTGTACGAGCGACTCTGGGAAATAACCCCGAGCGACTCCGGATTGGTTGGTCACCACAATCACGGCCAGACCCGCTTCATTCAACCGGCGGATGGCTGCCCCCGCAAAGGAAAACATACGAAATCTCTCGACATGATTCAAGTAACCGACTTCTTCGGCGATCGTGCCGTCGCGGTCCAGGAAGACAGCGGGCTTTCGCGGGATCCGTTCAGGCAGAGGCCACCTCCGCAAGACGCAGGTTCAGCGCTGTTTTCACCATTTCCGTGGTCACCGCCTTCATGCAACGATGGTCGATCGGGCAGCGCCGAAGGAAGCAGGGGCTGCAATAGGGTTTCTGTTGGACGATCGTCGCGCGCGGAGTCACCGGGCCGGTGCCGTCAGGATCGGTGGGACCAAACACAGCGACAACCGGCAAACCAACCGCTGCGGCAACATGCATGGCGCCGGAATCGTTACCGACGAACAGATGACACTGAGAGAGCACCGCGGGTAGTTCGGCAATCGCAGTTTTTCCCGTCAGGTCAATGGGTGTGCGACGCAACTCCGAGGCGATGGCGGAAGAAACCGGCGCTTCGCCGGCAGTGCCGAATAAAACCACATCCGCATCGGTCCCGACCACAACTTCGTTGAGAGCTTGCGCAAAACGCTGCGGGGGCCAGCATTTAGCCGAACCGTACGAGGCCCCCGCTCCTACCGCGATGCGCAATCGATTGGGCCGCGCCCCGGCTTCGTTCAGAGTCTGCCGTGCGCGTTGCCGGGCTGCGTCTGGAACCTGCAAGGTGATCGGTGGATCCTCCGGTAGGGCATCCATCCATCCGGCCCGCCGCAACAATTCCAGATAGTAGAATTTTTCGTGGGAGGGAATTTCGCCGGGCTTTGGTACGGGAATCGCTTTGCTCAGCAGAAAACGTCTGCCGTCGCGCGCGTAGCCAATTCGCTGTGGCACGCCTGCGCGCCACGCCAGCCAGGCGGCATCAAAGGCATTCGGTAACAACAACGCTGCGTCGAATTTTCGCGCACGCAGTTCCTTCGCCAGCCGCTCCCTTCCCTGCCATCCGCGGTGCTCTCGGTTAGGATCATAAGGGATTCGTTCATCGCAAATGCCCTGGTCTCGATAAATGTCGGCCACGTAGGGTCGCGCAAGGATGGCGATTTGCGCAGCAGTATACTTCGCCCTCACAGCGCGCAAGGCGGGGAGGGCCATGATGGCATCCCCGATCCAATTCGTCGCTCGAATCAGAATCCTCACGCCGCAAATCTCCCGGTTTCGATGTTTTCGCGAATGAGCGACAGAAGCGACGTTTCCTTCGAAACCAGCAAATCGATCACCGCCACATGTACGGGAAGTTCCGCAAACGCAGTTCCCGCGAGATTTTGTGCGTCTTTTTCCGTGGTGAGCAAGGCCTTTGCTCCCGCTTTCCTGGCCGCCGCTTCAATCTCAACCGCGTCCCGCGCATCGTACCGGTGATGGTCGGCAAACTCCGATTGACCTGCGATCGCTAAATTCCAATTCTTCAGGTCCCGAAAAAACGCGCGAGGGTTTCCGATCCCGCAAAACGCATAGAATGGCCCAGCCCCGATTTCTTCCCGGTTCTGTAACCCGCCGCTGACTCCGAACCGGCGAAAACCGAGCAACTCTGTAGCCGCAGAGAATACGGGATGCCCGGGAAACTTTTCGATCGCGGCGTCGGTGCCAGGAACCGTCTCGGTGCGCGTGAACACCAGGAGATCAGCTCGCATCATAGCGGAAACGGGTTCTCGAAGCCGCCCGGTGGGGAGCATCGTCTGTCGGGCAAGTGGTTGCGAGGAATCGATCAGCAGAATGTTCGCGTCGCGAGCGAGTTGTAGATGCTGGAAGCCGTCATCGAGTAGAAAGACGTCGACGCTGTCTTCCAACTTCTTTCCTTGCGCATAACGGTCCGCGCCGACACCGAATTTCGCGCGCCGCTGAAGGCGAGTCTTCATCAATTCGATTTCATCGCTGGTTTCTGCAGTTCCCTTGTAACCCCGGCTCAAAATACCGACCCGTTTTCCTTCTGCGAGAAATCGCTCCGCCAGCCAGATCACCATCGGCGTCTTGCCCGTGCCACCTACGGTCAGGTTTCCCACGCTGATGACCGGCCGGCTCAACGTTTTTTGTTTGAAAATCCCCCTCGCGTAAAGCCCAGCGCGGAGCTGCATGATTGCCCCGTATAGCACAGAAAGCGGCCAGAGCAACCACCGCACCGACGGCGGAGGCGTCATTGAGAAGCGCCACCCAAGCGCTTCGCCGCTTCGGCCATGACTCGGTCCAACGCGCCACGGCTGCTTTCGACCAATTGCTTCGCGGCTTCGCCCATGCGCTTCATCTTTTCCGGATCCTTCAGCAGGTGTATCCATTCCACGCCCGCATCCTCCGGGCTTTCCACCTGAATCGCTGCGCCGGCTTCGACAAACCGCGTAGCAATTTCCGCGAAATTCTCCATCGAGGGTCCGAAGACCGGCACCTTTCCAAACGCCGCCGGCTCCAAAATGTTGTGCCCGCCGGCTTCAACCAGCGAACCGCCGACAAATGCACCGTCCGCCAGCGGGTAGAGCGAGGCAAGCTCGCCAATGCTGTCCAGTAGTACGACGGTGACGTCCTCTGGAATGCCGTTGGAGGTCGTCGCCGGCCGCGGTGCGATTCCCGGCCCGGCCACTGGCAATTCCGATCGCCGCAAGAACTTTCTGTGAGATTCTTCGATGAAATCGGCGGCAGGACCAAATCTCTCCGGCTTGCGCGGCGCAAGGACGAGCAGCGAGTTTCGAAAATCTCCCTGGACCACTCCGAAGGCGATCAGCGCTAACGGCTCTTCGGTGGCTACGACGCTTCCCGCAACGATCACCGGCCAGCGGTTGTGCCGCTTGCATTCTTCCCCCAGCCAAGCGGAAAGCGGCGTCGCGTCCGGTAACACCATGTCGTATTTCAGATTCCCGCTGACCTTGACGCGCTCGACCGGTGCACCGAGCGCGCGAATTCGGTCGGCATCCGCGGCTGTCTGCATCAGGAAGCCCGACGGATTTCGCAAAGCATCCGCGAGAAACGGCCGCAAGTAAAAACCAAAAAGCCCGAGATATTTCTGATAACGGGCAAACGAGCGGTCCGAAATGCGGCCGCTTGCGAAAATCACGGGAATGTTTCTGAGGCGCGCCTGGCGGAGAAAATTCGGCCAAATCTCCGTCTCGAGGATGATCACCAGCGCGGGTTTCACCAAGTCCAGAAGCTTACGGACGCTAAACGCCCAGTCAAACGGAAAATATATCACCGCATCGGCGAATGGCATCCGCTCCTTTGCGAGCGCATTGCCGGTCAGAGTGGTCGTCGACACCACCAGCGGTCGTTGAGGATAAGCTTCCTTCAACCGCTTGGCCAACGGCACGCTCGAAAGCACCTCCCCTACGGAAACAGCGTGAATCCAAATCGCACCCGGCTGGTTCGTCGGAAGCGTTGCGAGCGCCGCCACGGTACGTCCCAGCCTCTCGCTGAGATTCGACAGGTATTTTCCGTGCCGCAAACCCCGGATCAGCCAGTACGGCGCCGTCAACAGGGCCGCCAGACCCAGCAATATGCTATAAACGAAATACACTCGATTTGGACTCCGATCCGACCCGGGATTCGTGATCGTTCGAGGCCTCGGAAGCAGGGCAACCCCGCTTCTCCCCCCTGAATCGAAGGCCTAGGATCGAAACAGTCTATTATAAACTCATGCGACTCATCCCTGCCTGCCTTCTGTTGGCCTTCGCCGCCGCTTTCATCCACGCTCAAAATAACGACGCAACTCACGCTTCCGCAAAGTCAAGCACTGCCGGGCATCCTGTGGCCAGCGATTCGCACGAAGGCATGACCATCGGAATCGAACCATGGACGCAGGCGAGCCGTTACAAGGAGAAATTTCCGAAAAAATCTCCGTTCACAAAAGGCATCGTGGGCATCTACGTAAGCTTCCGTAACGACAATGACCACGGCCTCAAAGTGAATTTGCAGAACATTCGACTTCTTGTGCAGCTTAGCGAGGATAACCGCCAGCAACTGGCTCCTCTTTCTGCCGAAGATGTCGCCGACACCGTTATGCTGAAAGACAACGGAAAAGACCCTACCGCCAAACGCAATCCCTTACCGATTCCCTTGCCCACGGGCGGTATCAAGTCTTCGCGCGATGGGAACTGGAGCACTCTCCGGGATGCCTGCCAGAACGCAGGCGTTCCCACAAACGTTATCGCGGCGCACGACACCGTCGCGGGCCTGATCTATTTCGATTTGCGTGGCGAACTGGATTTGCTGCAAAACGCGCACCTGTATTTTCCGAACATCCTGTCCATGGGCGACAATCAGCCGCTGTCTTATTTCGACATCGCGCTCGGCAGCGATTCTTCGAATTAAACTCACGTTACAACTTCGCACAAAATCCACAGACCGAAAGGGGCCCGGTTTGCCCGCCCCACTCCGGTCAGCTACCATAGAATGTCAAACAGAAAGAATTTTTCCCAACTCAATGCTGACTCTCTTGGACGAACTGAATCCTGAACAACGCCTGGCCGCGGAAACTACGGAAGGTCCGGTGTTGATCCTCGCCGGCGCCGGCACGGGAAAGACGCGCGCCATCACTTTCCGCATGGCCAATCTCATTTCCAAAGGCACACCCGCGGAAGCAATCCTTGCCGTAACTTTCACCAACAAAGCCGCGGAGGAAATGCAGAACCGCGTGACAGCTCTGTTGCTTCGTGCCGGCGTTCCGCCCGCGCGTCCGTGGCTCTCCACATTTCATTCGCTTTGTGCACGGCTCCTCCGCCGCGAGGCAGCCCACGCCGGGCTGCCCAAGGATTTTGCGATTTATGATGATGACGACCAACTGGCGGCAGTCAAGCTGGCCATGGGCCGCCTGAAAATCGAAGAGGATGGACTGAGCCCGCGCAATGTCCTTAGCCGCATCAGCTTCGCCAAGAACCATGCGCAATCGCCGCAGCAGATGCGTTCCGAGTCATTTGCGCCGGACACCCGCAAAGTCGCGGACATCTACGCCGGCTACGAAGAACTGCTGAAGCTGAGCAAAGCCGTCGATTTCGACGATCTGCTTCTTCGATCGCTTCGCCTGCTTCGCGAATCGACCGATGTGCGCGAGCGCTGGCGCGCCCGGTTCGCCTACATTCATGTCGATGAATACCAGGACACCAACCGCGTGCAATATGACTTACTGCGTTTGCTCACCAATGACCACCGCAATGTTTGCGTGGTAGGCGACGAGGACCAGTCCATTTATCGTTGGCGCGGCGCGGACGTTTCCATCCTGCTGAGTTTCTCCAAGGACTTCCCTGCGGCCAAAGTTGTGCGCCTCGAACGAAACTATCGCTCCACACAGGCCATTCTGGACGCCGCCGCTGCGGTTGTTTCGAACAACCCGGACCGGCTGGGGAAAAATCTGCGAGCGGAGAAGGAAAAAGGCACGAACCTTCGTTACTACGAAGCCCGCGACGCGCAAGCGGAAGCGGAGTTCATCGCCGGCGAGGTGGAACGCATTCTCACCGATGATCCGGATCAGACATGTGCCGTCGAATACCGCACCAATTTCCAATCTCGCTCATTTGAAGAAGTATTTCGCCGCCGCGGCATCCGCTACAAACTCGTCGGCGGCTTCAGTTTTTACAATCGCGCCGAAGTAAAGGACACACTCGCCTACGTTCGCCTGGCGCTGCACCCCGAAGATGACATCTCTCTTCTGCGCGTCTTGAACGTGCCCGCTCGGGGAATCGGCAAAACCACGGTCGATGCATTGCGCGAAATCGCCGATCGCGAACGGCTCACTCTGTGGGATGCCATTGAGTCGCTGATGACCAATCCCGCGTCTACGCGCGCTATCGCCCCTCTGCGTTCATTCCGAGAGCTGCTTCTTGGTCTCCGCGAATCTTACGACGCCAAAGGACCCGCCGAGTTCATTCGTTTCCTCCTCGAAGAAACCGGCTACATGGCCATGCTGAGAGACCGCAACACCCCCGACGACGTGGCCCGCATGGAGAATCTGGAAGAATTGGCGCGCGCCGTGGCGGAAAGCCAGGACGCCGGCGAATTATTCACGGAATTCCTGGACGCGGCGGCTCTCGTCAGCGATGCGGATTCGTTCGAAGACAAACCCGGCGTAACGCTCATCACGCTGCACAGCACCAAAGGCTTGGAATTCGACCACGTATTCCTGACCGGGTTGGAAGAGGGCATTTGCCCGCACAGCCGGGCCGTCAACGAAGACAAAGGCATCGAAGAGGAACGCCGCCTCGTCTATGTCGGTATGACGCGAGCCCGTAGTTCCCTAACTCTGACTCGCGCCGTCTATCGCCGCATTTTCGGTAACGAGCAGCAGATGCGCGCTTCCCTGCCCAGTCGCTTCCTGGGCGAGATCCCCACGGAACTGGTCGATACGGTACGCGGCTCGATGGCCGAAATTGGCCAGTCACGCCGCTATGAGCCGGACCCGGAATATTCCTATTCCCCTGAAGAATTCGTCCGCCGTGCGCGCGGCGGGCCCGCGACGCCGCAGCGTCGCGTTCCGTCGAGTTCACCCTCCTTCCGTTCTCCGGCGTTCCAGCGCGGTAAGAACGCCGACCCGCTCCTCGGCCAAAAAGTTCGCCACCCGGAATTCGGGGTCGGCACCGTTGTCGGCGTCGAGGGCGAAGACGACGATCGACGGCTGAGCGTCAGCTTTCCCGGCCGCGGCACAAAGAAATTTGTTGAGCGCTACGCTCAACTACAGCAACTCTAGCATTTAGGCGGTCAAAACACGGTTTTGACCGCCCGATTGGTTGCCGGGCATTTATGTTGGTGCACCGCCTCGGAAGCCAGTCCCTACACGTCGCAGCGCAAACCGTCCCGGTTGCGCTGTTCCACAACTCGCGTTAAAGTGACCACCATCATTCACACACACACCGTATCCGGCCCGCGGCCTGGGGAAGCGCTCAGCGGATACGATCGGAGAGCTTGAGTGGGATCACCACTGTTCCGCTGCAAAAGCATCGACCAGCTTCTCTCGGACTCCGAAAACGCAGAAATCAAGCTGAAAAAATCATTGGGGTGGTTGAGCCTGACCTCGTTGGGCATTGGTGCCGTGATCGGCTCGGGCATCTTCACCGTGGTGGGAACCGCCATCGCCGGACAAAAACTCCAGGTATCGTCGGTCTTGAACGCGCCGCTTCTCGAATACCTGATGACCCATGCCACTTCTTTTGGCCGTCCCGGCGCCGGACCGGCCATTGCCCTCTCCTTCGTTCTCGTCGCCATCGTTTGTGGATTCGCTTCGGTATGCTACGCCGAACTCGCCGCAATGATTCCCATTGCCGGCAGCGCTTATACCTATACCTATGCGACCATGGGCGAATTGATCGCCTGGATCATCGGCTGGGACCTCATTCTCGAATATGCCGTCAGCAATATGGCCGTCAGCGTCGGCTTCTCCGCACACGTCGTGGATTTGCTGGACTGGTTCGGCTGGCATCCTGATCCTAAATGGATTTCTCCCGCCTATCTTCCCGCCGGTTTGCCGGACCTCGAGGGCAACATGATCTACGGCCCCGGTTGGCATTTCGGCTTTAACTGGCCGGCGTTCATCATCGTGATGCTGCTTACCGTGATTCTGGTGCGCGGCATCAAGGAATCCGCGGAGACCAACAACATCATGGTGTTCCTCAAGATCGTGGCCATCATGGTGTTTGTTAGCTTTGGCGCACACTTCATCCGCCCGGCAAACTGGCATCCTTTCGCGCCGAACGGCTGGCCCGGGATTCTGACCGGCGGCTCCATCGTCTTTTTTACCTATATCGGTTTCGATTCCGTCTCGACTGCCGCCGAAGAATGCAAGAATCCGCAGCGCGACCTGCCGCGCGGCATCATCGCCACGCTGGTCATCTGCACGTTGCTGTACATC
Source organism: Candidatus Acidiferrales bacterium (assembly GCA_963783955.1). Lineage (GTDB taxonomy): Bacteria > Acidobacteriota > Terriglobia > Acidiferrales > UBA7541 > Acidiferrum. The sequence continues at coordinate 801,915 of CAWAPN010000001.1, forward strand.
GCCGTGGTCGTTGTCCTGACCGGCCTGGTGCCCTGGCAGACACTCATGGACGATGCGGCTCCGGTCGTAAACACCATGAAACGGCTGAACTTTCACTGGGTGCGCCTGGTCGTTCTGATCGGCGCTTTGATGGGCATGATTTCTTCCCTGCTGGTTTTCCAACTGGGTCAGGCGCGTGTATGGTTCGCCATGTCCCGCGACGGATTGCTGCCGCGCATTTTCGGTCGCGTGCATCCGCGCTTTCATACTCCGGATTTTTCTACCTGGCTAGCGGGTTTTGTCGTCGGTATTCCCGCCGGGCTGCTGGACATCGGCACGCTCGCCGATCTTTCCAACATCGGTACTTTATTTGCGTTCGCGCTCGTAGGTGGCGGAGTTTTGATTCTTCGCTATCGCGAACCAAACCGGCCGCGTGCCTTCCGCGCGCCGGGCGGGCCTTTGGCTCCTGTAATTACGATCATCACTTGCGTGCTGTTGATGGCAGGCCTGCCGATCATGAACTGGCTGCGATTCTTCTCTTGGCTGATGATTGGCCTGGTGTTTTATTATCTCTACGGGCGCAGAAAGAGTACGCTAAGGTTGGCCGCCCCAAGCAGGTAAGGCTCGCCAAGGACAAAATCGATGGCCCGGCAACGGTTGTCGAAGCTCAAGCTGGCACACAAAGCGTTGCTGTTTCTTACCATCGTTGACCTGTGCTTTCCCGTTGCAGGGTTCGCCTGGGGAACCAACGCGCAGCGCCTGATCGTCAATCACGCCGTCGATACACTTCCTTACGAGTTGCGTCCTTTCTTCGAAGCCAATCGCAACTTCCTGATCCAGCACGTGAACGATCCCCTCCTCCAGCTGGACAAGCACCCGAACGAACGCCAAAACCATTTCATCGAACTCGACAAGTACGGCAAATTCCCGTTTGACGCGTTGCCGCGCAATTACAAGAGTGCCCTCTCCAAATACAGCAAATCCAGAATTGAGGCCACCGGACTGTTGCCCTGGCAGATCGGTGTGTACAGCGCCAAGCTGACCGACGACATGAGAAATGGCCGCTGGGACGAAGCCAAGATCGACGCCGCGTTTCTGGCCAACTACGTCGCAGAGTCTCACGACCCGTTCAATACGACGGAAAATTACGACGGCAGAATGACCGGACAAAACGGCGTGAACGAGCGCTTCAACACCATGCTGATCGATCGTTACGGCTCTTTTTTCCCTGTGAATCCGCACGATGCTTTCTTTATAGGCGACCCGACCGATTTCGCGTTCGATGCCTGCTTGAATGCGCACAGTCTGGTTGAGTCCTTGTTGCTCGCCGATCGCACCGCCAAGCGCGGTCTGAGTTCCTACACCGACGAATACTACGACCGCTTCTACAATCTCAGCGCCGCATCGCTCATCAAACAACTGTCCGACGCATCCACGGACGTCGGCTCCTACTGGCTGACCGCGTGGATCAATGCCGGCAGACCACAGCCGCCGCACTGACTCCCGTGAATCACAGCAAACTTTCGCCAGCAATCGAAGCGCTCCCCAAGGCAGAGCTGCATCTGCACCTCGAAGGCTCGATTCGTCCGCCAATCGCGGTAGCTCTGGCGGCTCGCAATGGACCGAAGATAACTGAAGATGACGTCCGGCAACACTACGCGTATGCGGATTTCACCGCGTTTATCGAAGCTTTCAAGTGGGTGACTTCCTTCTTGCGCAATCCGGCCGATTTTGCGCTGCTGGCCGCGGACGTTGCCGAACAACTGCTTGCGCAAAACGTGGTGTACGCGGAAGTCACACTTTCCGTCGGCGTTATGATGTTGCGGCAGCAGAATCCGCAAGCTAATTTCGAAGCGATTCTCGAAGCAACCGAACCCTTCGAAAAAAAGGGCCTCCGTCTCAACTGGATTTTCGATGCGGTCCGGCAATTCGGCGCCGATCTTGCGTATCAGGTCGTCGATTGGGCCAAGCAATGCAATTCTCCTCGCATCGTGGCTTTTGGCGTCGGCGGAGACGAGTTGAGCATCCCGACCAAGGACCTTCGGACCGTCTACAAACATGCCTCGTACTGCGGCCTGCGCAAATTGATTCACGCCGGAGAAATTGGCGGACCACACACGATTCGTGAGGCCGTCGAATTGCTCGGTGTGGAGCGCGTCGGGCACGGCATCGGAGCGATTCATGACCCTGCGCTGATGGATTTGCTGGCAACGCGCCGCGTCGTCCTGGAGGTTTGTCCGGCCAGTAATCTGCACACCGGCGCCCTGGCCCGCCAACTCCGCCGCGATGCCCCTTCCCTCCGCGAACATCCGCTCCCGCAGCTCGTACGCCACGGCATTCCCGTGGTTGTCTCAACCGACGACCCATCCATGTTCCATACCTCGCTCCGCGAGGAGTACGTTCACGCTCAGGAAATGGGCCTCAGCGAAAAAGAACTCGCCGATCTCGTCAGAAACAGCTTCACGTTTTCGTTTCTGCCCGCAGACGAGCGGCTCCGGCTGCCCGCGCGGTCAGCGTGAAGCCCGCAAATGTTATACTGACGCTATGAAAGCTCATGTCTGGGTAATGCCAAAACGCACCGTGCTCGATCCGCAGGGACAGACCATCCAGCATGCCCTCTCCGGCCTCGGTTATTCGCAGGTCGCCGATGTCCGCCAAGGCAAGTTTTTCGTTCTCAATCTCGATGGCTGGAACCGGGAGGAAGCGCAAAAGCAGCTCGAACGTATTTCGAAAGAGGTCCTCGCCAATCCGGTTATCGAGGAATATCGCTTCGAAATTATAGAGTAGGTGCGAGCCATGGCTTCACTTTCTCACTCCGTCCCAATTCATCGTGTCCGGCTCCATTGTGTTTTTGTGGTAGGCCTCTGTCTGCTGGCCGGTTGCAAGGGAGCGTTCAAAGTCGATGATCCTCAGCTCAAACCCATTCAAGCCATGATCGAACAAAGTTTGCCCGCCGGTTCGACACAAGGCGCCGTAGAGGAATTCCTTTCCGCGCGCGGCTATCCGACTGAGCCTGCCGACAAACCCGGAACGCTGATCGCCATCATCCGCCACATCGACACCGACAAACTGCAACCTGTTACCGCGCGCGTGACCTTTTATTTTGACGCCAACGGTAAACTCAACACCTGTGAGATCGTCCGAACCAGGAACGCTCCGATTCCGCAGTAACTCTTCCGCCTTGTAAACCGCCCCTTTTTCGTGACCGCATGGACGTTCGTGTTACCCTGAACCCCTGCACAACAGGAGACCGTTTGCATGTGCGGTATCGTCGGCTATATCGGCCCAAAAAAGGTCGTCCCCGTCATTATTGAGGGGCTGCGCAAGTTGGAATACCGTGGCTACGACTCCGCCGGCATCGCCGTGGTCGATAGCTCGGGAAAACTCCACTTGCGCCGCGCTCCCGGCAAGCTGCGTAATCTCGAAGAAGTCATTCAGAAGTCTCCGATCGATGGCGCGTATGGCATCGGGCACACACGCTGGGCGACTCACGGCCGGCCAACGGAAGAAAACGCGCATCCTCACCGCGATTGCACCGGCCAATATGTGGTCGTGCACAACGGAATCATCGAAAATTACCTCGAGCTGAAAGAAAAATTGCAGCGCCTAGGTCACAAGTTCGTTACCGAGACAGACACCGAGATCGTCGCCCACCTTGTCGAAGAGTATGCCAAGAACTTACCTTTCGAAGAAGCCGTGCGCAAGACGCTGAAGGACTTACGCGGCATCTATTCGCTGGTTTTTCTCTCCGCGAGGGATCCCGAGAAGCTGATTGCCGCGCGAATTGGACCGCCTTCCGTAATCGGCCTGGGCGACGGCGAATACTTCGTTGCCAGCGACATTCCGGCGCTGCTGCAGCACACACGCAACATCTTTTTTCTCGTCGATGGCGACGTCGCGGTACTGACAAAAGACGGCGTGCGCGTTAGCGATCTCGACGGCAAACCCGTCGAACGTCCCACCCACCAGGTAACCTGGGACCCCATCATGGCGGAAAAGGGCGGCTACAAGCATTTCATGCTTAAGGAGATCTTCGAGCAGCCGCGTGCCATTCGGGATACCCTGCTCGGCCGCATTTCTCAAGACAGCGGCAAAGTCTTTCTGGATGACATGCAGATTTCCGAACCGCAATTCCGCGAATTTGAGAATGTGCGCATTGTCGCCTGCGGTACGAGCTGGCACGCCGGGCTGACCGGAAAGTTCATGATCGAGCGGTTGGCCCGGCTGCGCGTCGAAGTCGATTACGGCAGCGAATTTCGCTACCGCGATCCCATTCTCGATGCCAAAACTCTGACCGTTTGCATCAGCCAATCCGGCGAAACAGCCGATACCCTTGCGGCTCAACGCGAAGCAAAGCAGAAAGGCTCTCCGACGCTGGCAATCTGCAATGTAAAGGGCTCGATGATCACGCGCGAAGCTGCCGGGACGATTCTCACCCATGCCGGCCCCGAAATCGGAGTGGCTTCGACAAAGGCGTTTACCGCGCAAATTGCAGCGCTTGTCATCCTCGCGTCCCATCTCGGCCAGGTTCGCGGCACTCTTTCACCGGAGGCAGCGCGCAAGCTGATGCTGGAGTTCATCCAGATCCCCCACAAAGTCGAGACGATCCTGCAATCAGACGCGACCGGCCTGTACGATTCGTTGGCCCGCCAGTTCTTCCGCCAATCGGACTTTCTCTACCTTGGCCGCGGGATTCATTATCCGATTGCTCTCGAGGGTGCTCTGAAGCTAAAAGAAATCTCCTACATCCATGCCGAAGGCTATCCCTCAGGCGAAATGAAGCATGGCCCGAACGCGCTGATCGACGAAAATCTCCCCGTCGTCGTTTTGGCCACGCGCGATGAATCGGACCCGGCTTCGATGACGCTCTATGAGAAAACCGTTTCCAACATCAAGGAAGTGAAAGCCCGGGACGGCATCGTTGTCGCTATCGCAACGCAAGGCGACCGCCTCGCCCGCGAAGCCTCCGACCACCTCATCGAATTGCCTCCGACCTCCGATTCCCTCGCGGTGCTTCTAGAAATTGTCCCGCTGCAGCTTCTGGCCTACCACATCGCGGTGCGCCGCGGTTGCGACGTGGACCAACCGCGAAACCTCGCAAAATCCGTCACCGTCGAGTAGCTTTCTCTTAAATCGTTTTAAGTTAACTTTTCGTGCCGGCTCGCATTAGAATCGATCGGTCCAGAATTCTCATGGGGGTTTTCCATGAAAGCCATACACGGGCGCTGCGTTTTTCTGATGCTCCTTTGCTTGCTGGCACGGAGCTTGACCCTCACCGGCCAAACTCCGCCTAAACGAGCCATCGCCATCACCATCGACGATCTTCCCGCCGGAGCCGCGAACCAAATGACCGGCGCCGAAATCGTTGAAATGACGACGAAACTTCTGAACACGCTGCGCGATCAGAAAGTGCCAGCCGTCGGGTTCGTCAACGAGCAAAAACTCTACAAACCCGGTGAGGTCGACGATCGCATCAAAGCTTTGAATCTCTGGCCGGAGAACGGCTTCGAACTGGGCAATCACACATTCGCTCACACTTCCTTGAATCGCGTTCCGCTCCAGGTCTGGGAGGAAGAAGTCGTTCGGGGCGAAACGGTCACGCGCATGCTGCTCGCGGCGCACAAAATGAAGATGCGCTATCTGCGCCATCCTTATCTGGACGCGGGACTTGATTTACAAACTCGCCGCGAGGCCGAGGCTTTTCTCACTGCCCGCGGATACCAGGTCGCTCCCGTCACCATGGACGCCTGGGACTGGATGTATGCGGGCGTCTACGACGACGCGCGCAGGCGCGCCGATACGGCGCTTCAGCAGCAACTCGTAAGCTCCTATCTTTCCCACACCACCGACGAGTTCGACTACTACGAAAGACTTTCCAAAACCCTCTTCGGTTATGAGCCCAAACAGATTCTCCTGCTCCACGGCAACTGGCTCGAAGCCGAACACATCGGTGAACTCATCGACCTTCTGCGAAAGCGTGGCTACGAGTTCGTCACACTGGAAGACGCGCTCGCGGACTCCGCCTACAGTTCACCCGACGATTACGTCGGCGAAGGCACGGGATGGCTCGACCATTGGGCCATTACCCGGGGACAAATCCCACAAAATGCGCCGGTCTTTCCGCAATGGGTACTCGACAAATCCCGTGAAATCCACCAGCGAGCTGCGCCCGTCGCACCCAGATGACCAGCGCTCCGGCCCAGCCGACAGCGCAAATGTTGCCGATGCGCTAAGATTAGGATCATGCGGCGCTACCTTTGCTTGCTTGCTTCCCTGCTGGCCCCCGCCTTAGCGCCCAATTCCTATTCGCAAACTGCCCATCTACTGCAAATTCGTGCCGAAGGCATGAAGACGTTTACGGAAGCGCAGGTCGCTACTCTTTCCGGCCTGCAGCTCGGCTCCCAGGTGGGAAAGAAGGAACTGCAGGACGCCGCCGATCTCCTTCTTCGCAGCGGTCTTTTTGCCAAAGTGAACTACAAGTTTGATACCCACAACGACGATGTAACGCTGACCTTCCTGGTCGAAGAGAATCATCGCCTACCGGTCGCTTACGATAATTTCCCGTGGTTTGATGACGGCGAACTGACCGACGCGATCCGCAAGGATCTGCCGTTCTATGACGGAACGCTCCCGGAAGGCGGTACCGTCGTCGAACTCGCGGGCAATTCCCTTGCGTCGTTTACATCCGCTCACGGTTTGAAGGCAGAGGTCCAGCATTTCGTAGTGGCGAATCCCCTGATTGACGCTCCCGAGCAGCAATTCCAGGTCGTCGGAGTGACGCAGACCATCGCCAGTGTGGAATTCAGCGACCCCAACCTCGCGAGCAATTTGGCAGTTCAGCAACATCTTTCCGAGGTGCGTGGCCAAGCCTATTCCAGGCTCAAAATCGACATTTTCCTCGCTGAGGCGATTCGTCCGATCTACATCGAGAAAGGCTTTCTCCGCGCCAAGATAGGCCCCGCCGAGGTCCGGCTCTCCGGAAATCCCAACAAAAAATTCCCGGAGGCCATCCCGGTCTACGTACCTTGCACGCCGGGTGCGGTCTATCGCTGGAAAGACGTCACCTGGCATGGCGACAACGTAGTCCCCGGGGATACGTTGCAGCGCGCGCTGAAGCTGAAATCCGGCGATGTGGCAGATGGCATGGCCATCGAAGGCACCTGGGACCGCGTGCGTGACGAATATGGCCAAATGGGCTACCTCGAAGCTAAGGTTGATCCGGTTGCCAGCTACGACGATCAAGCTCACACAGTTTCTTACAGCGTCGGCATCGTCGAGGGAAAACAGTTTCGCTACCATGAAATGACCATCACCGGAATGTCCACCACCGGTGAACGCATGATCCGCGACGCCTGGCCCATCAAATCCGGCGATGTGATGGACAAGGTTGTCTTCGAACAATTCCTCGCGCAGTTGGAGTCTCACCGCGAAGCGATCTTCAAGGACCTGCCAGTTCACTACGACACCGTTGGTCACTGGCTCCAGACAAATCCTGAGAGCGGCACGGTCGACGCCCTGCTCGACTTCAAGTGATCTTGCGCTACCCGCCGCCCGGTATCGCGTGCCGCGCTCGGCCTGAGATATACTCAAATCGGACATGAGCACATTCGTGCAAATCCAGACGCGTGAACCTTCCACCCAGCTTGCCGCCGGGAAAGAGCAGCAGCTTCTCTCGACGTTGTCTGTGCTTCCGTCCTTGATCGTGGCGCTATCCGGTGGAATTGACTCTGCCTACCTGGCTTGGGCCGCCCATACCGCGCTCGGCAACCGAGCCCTGTCTGTAACTGCCGTCTCCGCCAGCTATTCCGCGTTCGACCGGGAGCAGGTGGAGAGCTTCCTTCACGCCACCGGCGCCCGGCACGAGTTCATCGAAACCCGTGAACTGGAAAATCCCGCCTATCGCGTAAACGACAAGAATCGCTGCTACTACTGCAAGGACGAGCTCTTCTCCGTGCTCGATCGCATCGCCTTCGAACGCAGATTGCATGCGGTGGCATACGGAGTCAATGCCGACGACACGTTCGACTTCCGGCCCGGCCAGCGAGCTGCTGCTGAGCATCGCGTACTCACCCCCCTCCTGGATGCCGAACTTCACAAGCCGGAGATCCGTTTTTTGGCTCAGCAGGCCAACCTGCCCATGTGGGACCGCCCGGCCTCCGCATGCCTGGCATCCCGGCTTCCCTACGGCACGGAAGTTACCGAAGAGCGTTTGTCTCTGGTCGAAAAAGGGGAGGCAGCTCTGCGAAGCCTGGGATTCCGGCAGTTCCGCGTCCGTCTACACGACACGCTGGGACGTGTCGAAGTGGCCCAGGACGAACTCCCCCGGGCCTTGGCGCCGGAGATGGCTTCCGCCATTTCGGCCGCCTTGAAGGCCGCCGGTTTTGCCTATGTGACCCTCGACCTGGAGGGCTACCGGCAGGGTTCTTTGAACGAAGCGCTTAGGAAATCCGCAGGAACATAATCGCTCGGATTTGCGTATCTTGAACCAGGAGGGCAGAGTGGAGCTTATGAGTTCCCTAACCGTTCGAACCCGTCGCCTCTGGTTTCCCGCCATGCTCATGGCCTGCGCCTTGATGACTCTGGCGCCCGTTCGCTCACTGAGTGCCGACAATACTTTCGATAAATCTCTCAGCGTCAACGGTCACGTTCGCCTGGAGCTCAATAACGGGTCCGGCAACGTCGATGTTCGCGGCAGCGCCGACGGCAAAGTGCACATCTCAGGCAAGGTCACAGCCGGATGGTCGGTTTTCGGCAGTTCGGACAAAAACGTTCAAGACGTGGTCGCCAACCCGCCGATTGATCAGCATGACAACAGCATCCACATCGGTCGTAACAACTCGATGTTCAAGAATATCTCCATCGACTACAAGATCGAAGTTCCTCGCGACACGGACATCGATGCGGAGGTAGCCTCGGGCGGAATCACGATCGACGGCGTGCACGGGCCAGTGAAGGCCTCTTCCGCTTCGGGCTACGTTCACGTGTATCGTGTGGAAAGCGACACTCAACTCAGCGCAGCCAGCGGTTCGATCGAAGCCTCGGGAATTGGCGGGATTTTACGAGTTTCGAGCGCCTCGGGCGACATCGTGCTGTCGGACATCAAAGGCGACGTGAAGGTCAGCGCTGCGTCCGGTTCTATCCGCGTGTCAAACCCAGGTGATCGCGTGGACGCCTCTTCGGCTAGTGGCTCCATCGAAGTAACCGGCGCAAAGAACGATCTCAAGATTCATGCCATCTCCGGTTCCGTTCACATTGATGGCGACCCTGCGAATCGTTTCTGGGACCTGAAGTCCGTCTCCGGCTCGGTGGACATTCGCGTGCCGTCCAACGCCAGCTTTCTGTTGAGCGCGGAAAGCATGTCGGGAGGCATCCGTACGAACATCCCAGTTATTCTGGAAGAGCAGGGCAAGCACTCCTTGCGCGCCCACGTCGGCTCCTCCTCAGGACGCATCGAAGTCCACACCGTCTCTGGTGGAGTCGACGTTCAAGGTAGCTAGCCGGATAACCCGCGCTGGCGCCTATCGCCGAGCGTTTAACCTTCGAGAGGGTTCACCCAATCCAGAGATTGCCGCCACCGCAACCTTAGCTTGCTTATAAGGCCCCAAACGAGAATTCCGTTCTCGTAGCGGTTACAGTTCTAGGCTGCTTTCAAACCGACAACATCGACGAGGTCGTCGAGGGCCTGAATCACCGCGGTATATCGTTGGTCGAGGGCGGTGATCTTGTCTCTGGGAATGGACTGGTCCGCGGCAAAGGGCTGCAGGATGCCGGCCGTCAGTGGGGCATAAATCTTTTCATAAAGCTTCAGGAAAACCAGGCAGATCTGATAGCCGTGCGCGAGGAGCCGGTAGCGGCGGGAATGAGCGATCTTTTCGACTAAGCCCTTGGCGCGCAGCTTCCAGAGGTCATAACGGAGGGAGGCAAGTTTGTACTGTTCCGGTGTCAGGTGCAGGGCCTGCAGGGTTTGTGGATACAAGTCGCGGGTGGTGAAGGTGCCTTCGGCGGCGAGGTAGCAGAAGCGCACCAGGGAGTGCATGACGGCCAACTGTCGAGGCTGATCCAGCTTCAGACCAGGGATGCGCCTGCCGTTGGGAAGAATCGTAGGCTGGGTGAGCTGGTGAAGTTGCTTACGGTCCACGAAGGTTTCCAGAATATCTTGCTGCACCTCCAGATAGCGGTCGATGATGCCGCTTAACGTCTGGCGTAATTGAGGAAGATTGTCCACGGCCTTGCCGATGCCGTAATCGGTGGAGATATTGTTGGTGGCCGTTTCCGTGCGCAGGATGAAACGATCGCGGACATATTGCTTGAGGAAGCCTTTGCGGTAGTGGCTGCGGATCACCGGGTTGGGTAGGTTCATGTCCTCGATCACGGTCTGGAGCTTGCCGCCATGATACCGCGTGATGCGGCGGCCGAAGATCAGGGTGAGTTTGTTGGGTTGACCGATGGTGCGATTGGCGTCAAGGAGTCGTTGCTCGAGGGCATCGACGGCGGCACGACGACGGAAGAGCAGATTGTCGCAGTACTCTACCTGCGCAAAAAACAGCCGGTGCTGAACGCCGGCGTGCTTTCTCTCTTCGGAAGTGAAAAAAGGCATGAAGCGGGTCAGCCACTTTTGAGCACAGGTGATCATCTCGTCGGCGGTGAGGGAATCGGCGAGTTTCTGAAGGGCTTCCGGATCGGAACACTGCAAGAAAGCGTTGGCACACTGTTGAAAGCGGATGCCGCGCTCCTGCAGGCGCAGGGCCAGCCAGCAGTGCTGATTGAGACAGACGCGAGCAGAGAAGGGGAAATAGGGACAGATCCGTACAAACATTTGACCCCAACGGGAGTCCTGGACGTAGAAGTTGTATTGTTCGACCCAGCGTCGCTTCATTTCCAGATGCCAACGGTCGTCTTTCCCGATGGCGGTCATGAGGGTGGCGGGTTCGCGGGCTTTGATGATGGCCACCACCTGATCGGGTTGGACACGCCGGAAGTAGCGATCCACAAAGTCATCGCGTCGGCCGGGGGGATCTTCCTGAATGGGTACTCCCCATTTCTGAGAACGGTTTTTGGCCCAGTTGTGGTATTGCGTGGCGATGTCGCGCAACACTTGCCGACTCACGGGATAGATCTGGCGATAGGCCCAGAAAAAGCCCACGGCGCGCTGTTCCTGTTGAAACGGCTGGATCATGGCGTGGAGCAGAATACGATCGAAGCAACGATAGGCGAAACGGATGTTATCCTTATGGTGTTCGTAAAAGGCGTTCATGGGTCCTCCAGTGGGGTCAGATCCCTGGAGCATACCCCACTGAACGCCTCTCTGTTTTATGCCTGTCCCCAAAACTCCAGCACGAACCTTTCGGGATCTCGTGGTGTGGCGCAAGGCGCACGAGTTGGTGTTAGCGGTGTACTCGTTCACAGCGGCCTTTCCGAAGGAGGAGACTTACGGCTTAGCGTTGCAAATGCGACGGGCCGTGGTCTCCGTCCCTGCCAACATCGCGGAAGGATTTCGTCGGCGTGGGAAAGCTGACAAAGCTCGCTATATGAATATGGCCGAGGCTTCCCTGGAGGAGAGCCGCTATTACTTGATCCTGGCGCAAGATCTTGGATACGGAGACACCAGCAGTCTCACAACTTCACTCGAGGAAGTCAGCCGCTTACTCAACGCCTATACAAAGGCCATTCTGGCTTCGGACTCCTGACTTCCATATCCCGAAGGGATATCAAGGGCGAAGCCCTTGCCTAGTTAGCATCGCTAGGAGGAACAGATCGCCGTGAATCGGAAGCCCGTGGCCCCGATACGTGATGCCGGCAACCATCCTAAGAAGATCGACTAGGCTCGCCCAGGACAGCGCCGCGAAGACCCAGCCAAGAGAACCGACTCGCCATCCACGATTCCCTGCAAAAGCAAACTCATCCCGGTACAATCATCTGGTGCCCTTCCGCCGCCCCATCCCGTGGAGTTGCGTGCTTGCGGCGTGGTTCGTCTTTTTCTTGCCCTTCCGAGCTCTGAGCCAGGATGCCCCGAAACCCTTGCCGGCGGCGCCCGCCCAGGGAACTCCAGCGTCGGACAAGCAACCGCCCGTCCAAAAGGAACCGACCGAACGGCAGCAGCTTCAAAAAGCCATCGATGACGCAGCCAACGATCGCGCCGCGCTGGTGAAGAACCTCGAAGCGTTCCTGCAGAAGTATCCCGAATCGTCGCAACGTCCCCAAATCTACCGTGCTTTGGTCGAATCGGACCTTCAGCTCCGTGATTTCCCGCGCGCGCTCGATTATTCCGAACGCCTGGTGTCTCTGAAGCCGGACGACATCTCGAATACCGTCTTATCGATTCAACTCCTCAGCCGTTACGGCGATGTGCCCGGCTATCGCCGCGCTGTGTTCTATTGCAGTCGTGTTTTGGAACATGTCGATCACGCCCCTCAAACCGAAAAATCGCCGCGTGTCTCCGTCGAAGAGTGGGAAAACTCGAAGAAGAAAGATAAATCCTCGCTGCTTCTCGTTCGCGGCGACCTCTATCAAAAGCTGAACGACAGCGCGAATGCCAAGAAAGACTTTGCAACCAGTTACGCCCTGATCCCGAATGCGACCGCGGCGGAGCGCCTCGGCACGCTTGCGGAACTAAATAAAGATCCGAACGCGGCGATCGAACAATACGCCCGGGCGTTTGCTTTGACCGATAACCCGAACGGCGTATCCTCCCGTGCTGAACTTCGCAAGAAAATAGGTAATGTCTGGAGACTTGCTCACGGCTCAGAAGACGGTCTGGGCGACTACTTGCTCCACGCCTTCGATGCCAGCACGACGGCAGCCGCTCCGGCTAAACCCGCGCGCAATCCGGATGGCAAGGAGCCCTACGACTTCGTCTTGAGGAAGGTAAGCGACGGCAGTCCGGTTCGCCTTGCGGACGCCAAGGGAAAAGTTGTGGTGCTCAATTTCTGGGCCACTTGGTGCGGGCCTTGCCGGGAATTGGAACCTCTGTTCGAAAAGGTCGCTGCGCGCTACGGGACAAAGCCGGACGTGCTCTTTTATGCCCTGAACTGCGACGATGATGAATCGCTTGTCGCGCCTTTTCTGGCACAGGAAAAACCAAAGACGCCGGCGTTGTTCGCCGATGGCATGGATCACCTCTTGCGCGTCAACTCTTTTCCGACGACCGTGATTCTCGACCGCAGTGGCAAGATCGCTTTCCGCGCGGATGGGTTCGATCCCGACGGTTTTGAAAAGACACTCGGTGATGCGCTCGAACGGACCACTTCGGCCAGCCCCGTACCCATCGTAAACGCCGTTGTCCCTCCTAAGCCCTAACCTAACTTGCCGGACGCGCTTGCGGCATTTCCCTTGCGACCTCCAGTGCCGCGCCGATCGTGTTGGCATGAATCTGCACCGTGTCTTCCAGGCGCCGGGCGTATCCACCTGCCAGCGCCGTCACCACCGGAATGCTTCGTTTGCGCGCCTCTTCAAACACGCTCTTGTCGCGCTCTTTTAGCCCATTTATCGAAAGATGCAAACCGCCTAGCTGGTCGTCGCGGTAAGGGTCGGCCCCGCCAATATAAAAAACCATCTCCGGTTGAAATTGATCGAGCGCGCGACAAACGGCAGGCACCAAGGCGCCAAGATACTCAGCGTCAGTGACGCCGTCCTCCATGTTGAGGTCCACCGTCGAAGCGGGTTTGTGCGCGGGGTAATTATTCTGTTGGTGGATCGATAGAGTGAATACCGATTCGTCCTCCGAGAAAATGGCGGCAGTTCCGTTCCCGTGATGCACATCGGTATCAATCACCATCGCTTTACCGATGGCCCGGTCGTGTTGCAATCGCCGGATGGCCACCGCCACATCATGAATCGCGCAGAAACCCTCGCCATGGCCGGGATAGGCGTGGTGGAAGCCTCCCCCGATGTTACATGCCAAGCCCTCTCGGAGGGCCGCCTGCCCCGCCAGGATGGTCCCACCCGCGGCCAGCCAGAATGCCTCCACCAATTCCGGCGAATACGGTACTTCGAGCTTCATCTGTTCGCTGCGCGTCAAGGTTCCCGTCTTCAGCTTGAATATCCAATCTTTCGTGTGCACGCGCAGAATGTCCGCGTCCGCCGCGGGCTCGGGCCGGACAAAATCCTCTTTGCCGGCAATCCCATCCGCCAGCAGCTTTTCCGCAATCAGCCTGAATTTCTGTGATGGAAACACGTGCCGCCCGAGGTTCAGGTCGTACCCCTCGTGATACACCAGTTTGAATGGCAGCATGAGTAAACTCACCCTCGCGGAGAGGGCCCTAATTCTCGCGTTCGAGAATAAAATCCGGCAGGGTCAATAGCGCTCTTCCATACTCCGCGTCGCCGGCGCCGTTGAGGCACTCCTTGGCGCGGCGCACATAATCTAGCGCCAAATTCCTCGTGCGATCGAGCGCTCCCGAATCGCGTACCAAAGCAACCAGCGTCTCCGGTGGAACGGAATGAAACTCTTTCTCTTCGAGCACCCGCGCGACCAATTCCCGCGCCTCGGTGTGACCATTCTCCATGGCGTAGATGAGCGGCAATGTCACCTTGCCCTCTTTCAAGTCGCTCAACACCGGCTTACCGAGCTGCTCGCTCGACGCGGTGAAGTCCAACAAATCATCGACAAGTTGAAACGCCAGGCCCGCGTAGCGTCCGTACTCCGCCAGAGCCGCCTCGTGTTGCTCATCAATCCCGCCAAGGACAGCACCCAATCTGGCGCACCCGCTGAACAGGCAAGCCGTCTTATGCGTCGCTAATTTCAGCGCGTCTTCTTCGGTTACGTCGATGCGGCCAATCTTGGCTAACTGGATCAGCTCGCCCTCGACCATTTTCTGCGTCAGGTCGATCAGGATGTCGAGCACATGGAAATTCCGCTCTTCGAGCGCGATCTGGAACGACTGCATGTACAGCCAATCCCCCGCCAAAACGCTGCGATGATTTCCCCAACGAGTATTCGCCGAAGGCCGGCCACGCCGAGTGTCGGCACCATCGATCACGTCGTCGTGGATCAGAGTGGCGCTATGCAGCAACTCCACCACAGCGGCGAGTTTAATCGCACTGCGCCGGCTGACATGGGTTCCCGCCGCGTATCCATGGCACAGCAACAGCAGCGCGGGCCGCAGCCGCTTCCCTCCCCCACCCAGCAAATAGCTCGTGATTTCTGAAACCGGTTGGTAAGCCGAAGCGCTTTGCCGCGACAGTTCCTGCTCGACCTGTACCAGGTCGTCACGCACCAACTCAAAAATTTCCTTGACCGTCAATAAAGCGATGTTCGTCCTCCTGATCCCCTACCAAGTCTGGAGAGGTGCCACAGCCGGGGACGCGCTCGGCGGGGCAAGATGGAAAAATCGCCGGAAATTCCCTGCCGTCACCCCGGCGACTTCTTCGGTTTCTAAGTCTCTCACACTCGCAAGGGCCTTGGCCACCTCCGCTACATAAGCGGGTTCGTTGCGTTTTCCCCGCACAGACTGCGGCGCAAGATACGGAGAGTCCGTCTCGATCAAAATGTTCTCCATGGGCAAATCCTTCGCAACGTCGCGAATGTTCTGCGTCTTCGGATAGGTCAAATTACCCGTAAAGGAAATCAGGAAGCCCATTTCCAAGCCTCTTCGGGCATCTTCTATCGTGCTCGTAAAGCAGTGAAGGATCCCACCGAGGCCCGTCGGCTTCCAGTGCTCCTCGAGCATCTCGAGACAGTCCGACCAAGCGTCCCGGCAATGAATGATGATGGGCAGTTTGGCAGCGTTGGCCAATTCCATCTGCTGCCGGAAAACAATCTTCTGTGTGTCGCGCGGGGAGTGATCGTAAAAATAGTCCAGTCCAATTTCACCCCAGGCGACGACCTTAGGATGCTGCGCCATGCTCACCAGGGTGTCCAGGTGAGAGGGTGTGACCTCTTTCGCATCGTGCGGATGAATCCCGACGGTCGTGTAGATCCAATCGTGCTCCTCCGCGAACGGCATCGCAGCGTCAAGCTTGTCGGGCCCAGGCCCGGTGCCGATGGCAAGGATGGTATCGACGCCAGCCGCCCGCGCCCGCTCCAACATAGCGTCGCGGTCTTCGGCGAACTGGGGAGACTCGATATGCGCGTGCGAATCAATCAGGTCCATCGAAGCTCAGCTTTTGTAGGGACCCCCTGCTGCTTGCTCTGAGGCACCCAGGGAAGCCGCCTGATCACTTCAGACGTGCCCCGACCTCCACATCCTCGTGGAAGCCGGCAAGCACCGGCCTACCGTCAGGGCCGACCGAAGCAGCCACAATCATCCCGTTCGATTCGACTCCACGGAGCTTACGCGGCGCCAGATTCACGACCACGACGACTTTCCTGCCGATGAGTGATTCTGGTTCGTAGTATTGCGCGATGCCAGCGCAAATCTGGCGGATCTCGGTGCCGATATCCACGGTAAGCTTCAGCAACTTGTCCGCGCCGACAATTCGTTCCGCCGTTTTCACCTGCCCCACGCGCATCTCCACCTTCGTAAAATCCTCGATGCCGATTTTCTCAGCCCGTTGCGCTGCCGGCGCTGCTGCCGCTTGAGCCGCAGGATGGTGCGCCGGAGTGGTTGCCACCGGTGCGGGCGTTGCCGGATTCCATTCTTCATTGGCCATAGCTTCGATCCTCTCAATCGCTTCTGTTTTCTCCACGCGTGGGAACAGAGCCTGGAACTTGCCCAAACTCACTCCTGGCGCCAATTGCCCCCATTGCAGTACATCCAATTCCGTCGCCCCGAGGGCCGTCGTTTGCCCCAGCATCCGCCAGACTTTGCCCGTACTCGCCGGCAAAACCGGATGCGCAAGCACGGTCACGATGCGCAGCAGTTCCGCCGTGGTCCACAGGATCGTCGCCTTCCGCGACTCCGCATCTGGCGAATCTCCGAGGGCCCAGGGCTGCTCGGTCGTCAGATACTTGTCGGCAGCCGCAATCACAGCCCATATGGCCTCGAGAGCGCGAGCGAATTCAAACTGATCATATCGCTCCAGCACTTCCACAATGGCCTTCTGCGCTTCTTTCGCCAACGCATCGTCCTGCGGCAGGCTCGCTCCCGGCTTCGGCACTTTCCCCGCGAAATTCTTTTCCAGCATCGCCGCGGTGCGGCTGGCAAGGTTTCCCAAACCGTTCGCTAGATCGCTGTTGTAGCGCGTGACCAGCGCGTCGTAGCTGAAATTGCCATCTTGGCCGAAAACCACTTCGCGCAGCAGGAAATAGCGCAACGCGTCCATGCCCAGCATGTTGACAATCGGCCGCGGCAGCACCACGTTGCCCTTGGACTTGCTCATTTTCGCCGCGTCCATCAAAAACCACCCGTGCGCCCACACCTGCTTCGGCAACGGCAGCATCGCAGCCATCAGAAACGCCGGCCAGTACACGGTGTGGAAACGGATGATGTCTTTCCCAACCAAGTGCACATCCGCAGGCCACAGGCCGCGCTTCTCGTACTCCGGCCCGCCCACCGCACTCAAGTAAGCCGTCAGCGCGTCGAACCACACGTAGAATACATGCGGCTCTTCGCCCGGCACGGGAATTCCCCAGCGAATCGTCGTTCGCGTGATGCTCAGGTCCTTCAATCCGCCTTCGACAAAGCTGACAATTTCGTTCTTGCGGGTCTCCGGCTGAATAAAATCCGGAAATTTCCTGTAGAAATCGAGTAGGGGCTTCTCGAACGCCGAAAGTTTGAAGAAATAATTCTCTTCCGTGACCGTCTCGGTCGGGCGTCCACAATCCGGGCAAGGATCGCCCGGCTTGGCGTCGTTCACGTAGGCGTTGTCGTAAATGCAGTACTGCCCGGTGTAGTGGCCTTTGTAGACGTAGCCATTCTCCCGGCACAGCCGGAATAGCCATTGCACCGTGCGGACGTGCGTCAGGTCCGTGGTGCGCACAAATTCGTCCGCGGTGAGGCCTAACTCATCCCACAATGTTCGCCAGGCGTCCGCCATGCGCGCCACAAATTCCGATTCCGGGATGCCAGCCTTTTTCGCCGCGCGTTCGACGTTTACGCCATGCTCGTCCGTGCCTGTGGTCATCACCACTTCGTACCCGCGCATTTTCTTGTAACGCCGCAGCATGTCCGCAACCACGGTCGTATACGTGTGACCGATATGCGGCAAGCCGTTCGTGTAATAGATCGGCGTAGTGATGTAGAACTTTTCTTTTTTCTCAGCCATTCTGTGTACTCGGTAGTCCCTGGAGCGCTGCGGTGCCGCGCCGCATTGCCTGCCACTTCACTTCTGGTGTTGTTCTCGGAATCGGAGCATGGCCTGCTCCATTACCTCGTGCAGGGGCACATTCTTCTCCTCTGCCAGTTTACGGCAATCGTCAAATTCCGGCGACGCGTGCTGCACCCGGCCCTCGCTCCGGGCCACTTTGATTCGTACTTCGCCATATTTCGTCGGCACCTTGACGAATTCGCGTGGGAGCGCTCGCCGTTCCACCAAGTGGCTCCGCAAGCCGAGCGTGGTTGTCTCCGCGAAAAGCATCTCCTGAAATTTCCCTTCGTCTTCCGGCTGGCACAAGATCGTCACGAGAGTTCCCGGCCTGCTCTTTTTCATCTGCACGGGCACAGCGAACACATCCAGCGCTCCGGCAGCCAAAGCTTTTTCGAGCAGATATCCAAAAATCTGCGGATTCATGTCGTCCAGATTCGCTTCGAGCACGCGAATCGTTCCGCCATGATCAGCGACATTTTTGTCCGAAACATCTCCCACCAGAATTCGCAGCACGTTCGGCTGACTCTCGAGGTCGGCGGTCCCGGCTCCATAGCCGATCGCGCTGACCTTCATGGCCGGCTGCGGCCCAAACGAATCGCAAAGCGTCGCGACAATCGCCGCGCCGGTGGGCGTCACCAGTTCCTTCTGCACCCCATTCGAATAGGTCGGCTTGCCGATCAGCAGCCGCGCAGTCGCTGGCGCAGGTACAGGCAGAACGCCGTGTGCCATTTTCGCGGTTCCTCCGCCCACATTCAGCGCCGAACAGGCAAACGCTTCAAAACCGAGTTCTTCGAATCCTATGCAAGCTCCCACAATGTCCACGATCGCGTCCACCGCTCCCACCTCATGAAAATGAATCGTTGCGACCGGAACATCGTGCACCGCGGCTTCCGCCTCTCCCAACTTGCGAAAAATGGCGCTGGCGCGTTTCTTCACGCGAGAATCGAGGTTCGATTCGTCCAAAATTCCTAAAATCGTGGTCAGCGAACGGTGCTTCTGTGGGTCTTCCGTTTTCACCTTGACATAGGTGGCGGCCATCCCGTTCTTCCACAGTTTTTCAGCCGAAATTCCCCAGCCCGGCACCTGCAGTCCCTGCAATTTGCCGCGCAGCGCGTCGAGCGAACACCCGGCATCGAGCAGCGCGCCAAGCGTCATGTCCCCGCTAATCCCGCTGAAACAATCGAAATAGGCTGCTTTCATTGGATTCTCGTGTGGCGGTGCTCTTCGATACTATCGGCCCCGGTTCTAGCCGTCAAACCGTCGCGGTGGCGCTGCACACGGAAAAGGACCGCGTTTCCCGGTTTAGGTCTTGGGCTCTGAGCTTCAACACCAGCGCACGATCCAAGCGAAACCTCATCGTCGTTTCCCGCCGGCACCTTCACTTCCGCCGCCTGTGAATTGCCCGGAGTAACTCCCGCCATCGCCGAAGATCACCGTGTCCGCCGAGAGAGATGTCCCACCCATAACAACCAGCAAGCCCAATTAACTCCACGCTCTTCTCACTGGTATACTAAAAAATTCTGGTTTCTTTTTCGAACAGACTGAGGCTCCGTGTATCTAACCATCCGAAACCGCCTTCGCGACGCTCTCGCCGCATTCATTCAGAAAACCTATGGCGTCGAAATCCCGGTGGTCCTCGACAAGCCGCCCAAGCTCGAAATGGGCGAAGCCGCTTCACCCGTCTGTTTCGAACTCGCCAAGCGCTTGAGAAAAGCTCCGCGCGCCATCGCCCAGGAAATTGCCGTAACCTTTCCCAAGCCGGGAGCCATCACGCGCATAGAAGTCGCGGGCGGCGGATACCTCAATGCCTATTTCGATCGGCCCGCACTGTGGCAATCCCTCGTAGGGGCGCAGCCGGATGCTTCGCCGCGATTGGCAAGCGAGCCAACCGAGAGAGTCATCGTCGAGCACACCAGCATCAATCCCAACAAAGCCGCGCACATCGGCCACCTGCGCAACGCTGTGCTGGGTGACACGATGGTTCGCCTGCTACGCGAAACGGGCCGCGAGGTCATTGTCCAGAACTACATCGACAACACCGGCGTACAGGTAGCCGACGTGGTCATCGCCTTTCAACACATGGAAAAGATGGGCTTGACTGAGGTGAAAGCAGTCGCCGCAAAGCCTCACTTCGACTATCTCTGCTGGGATCTCTACGCTAAAGCCACGCAATTCTTCGAAGAAGATAAACCGCGCGCCGCAGCTCTGCGTGGGGAAACCCTGAAAGCCATCGAAGCCGGCGCAGGCGAGACCGCCCAAATCGCCGCGATCATCGCCGACACAATCGTCGGCTACCACCTCCGCACCATGGCTCGACTCGATATCTATTACGAACTGCTCGCGCGCGAGAGTGAAATTCTGCATCTCCATTTTTGGGACGCCGCGTTCGAAAAACTCAAGGCCGGCGGCGCCATTCAATACGCTAGCAGCGGGAAAAACGCGGGCTGCTGGATCATGCCCTGGAACAAGGAATTACAAGAGGGCCGGGAAGCAAAGGAGGCACACGATACGGATGCCCCATGCGATGATGACCAGGCCAAAATCATTGTCCGCTCCAACGGGACCGTGACGTACGTCGGCAAAGACATCGCCTACCAACTCTGGAAATTCGGCCTGCTCGGCAAAGATTTTCATTACACGAAATGGCCGAATCCGCCGGACGGCAAAACTGTCTGGGCTACGACAACTGGACCCAATGAACCGGGCGCGCCCCATTTTGGTGGCGTCGACGTCGTCTACAACGTGATCGACGCGCGCCAGGCATATTTGCAGGACGTGGTCGCCGAAGGCGTCCGCGCCCTGGGTCATCCAAAAGAAGCCGACAATTCCATTCACTTCGATTACGAAGTCGTGTCGCTTACGCCGCACTGCGCCGCGGAAATGGGTTACGAAGTTTCCGGTGAAGAATCGAAGACCTACGTCGAAGTCAGCGGCCGCAAAGGCCTCGGCGTAAAAGCCGACGACCTGGTCACCCGTATGCAGCTCGCTGCGGAATCCCGCGTCCTGCAAAAACAATCGGCGATGGATCCCGGGGAACTGAGCAAGACCGCAAACGCATTAGCCGTAGGCGCCTTGCGTTTTTTTCTGCTGAAATACACGCGCAATACCATCATTGCCTTCGATTTTGACGACGCCCTGAAGGCCGAGGGCGAGACCGGGCCTTATTGCCAATATGCAGTCGTCCGTATTCGCGGCATCCGGCGCAAAGCCACGGAATCGGATGCAAAACGTCCCACAATCACGCACGATTCGTTGAAGAAATTTCTCGAAGGCCCGCAAGCGTCGGACCTCTGGGAACTCGTGCTGCTCAATGGCTCGCTGGATTTCTCGGTTGACGCGGCCATCGGCACACAGGAGCCCGCGTTCGTCGCCAAGTACGCCTTTCAACTAGCGCAAGCCTTCAACAACTTCTACCATAAGCACCACATTCTCTCGGAGCCCGACGATCAGAAACGCGCCTTCCTTATCGCGCTAACCGAACTCGTCGAGCAGCGCCTGGTACACGCCCTCACACTCCTAGGCATAGAAACCCCGGAAAAAATGTAACGCAGGCGCGATCCAAACCGCGCCTTCCCGAAGCTACAAAGACATCACCAACTTCACCAGCGTCCGCAGGCCAACTCCGGTGGGACCCTTCGCCAGCCACGGTTTGGCTTCATCGTTCCACGCCGTGCCAGCGATATCCAGGTGGATCCACGGCGTATCTCCGGCAAATTCGCGGATGAACCACGCACCTGTGATGGACCCTCCGCCCTTGCCACTTCCAATGTTCTGAATGTCGGCAAAACTGCCCTTGATAAATTCGCGATACTCGTCATCCATCGGCAGTTGCCACATCTTCTCGCCAACCTCTTTGGCGCTGGCCAGCAATTTGTCCGTCCAGTCCTGATCGGACCCAAACACGCCCACATTCACATTCGCCAAAGCCACAACGATCGCGCCCGTCAATGTTGCCGCATCCACAAGATGTGTCGCGCCGAGTTGCTTGGCATAGTGAACTCCGTCGGCAAGAATCAATCGGCCTTCGGCATCGGTATTCAGCACTTCGATCGTTTTTCCGGACATGGCCGTCTGTATGTCACCCGGCTTCTGTGCCTTTCCTCCCGGCATATTCTCCGTGGCGGGTACCACGCAGATTACCTTCACATTCGGCTTCAACGCTGCCAGCGCGCGCATGATGGCGATCATGGTCGCTCCGCCCGCCATGTCGTACTTCATCTTTTCCATACCGTCGGCCGGCTTGATGGAGATTCCGCCGGTGTCGAAGGTCACAGCCTTGCCAACCAACCCCACAACCGGCGCCCCGGCCTTGGGATTCGCGGGGGTATACGTAATGACGATCATGCGTGGCGGTTCGATGCTCCCCTGAGCCACGCTCAGCAGCGCGCCCATCTTCAAATCGGCAATTTTCCTCTCGTCCAGCACCTCCACCGCCAAACCCGCCTCTTTGGCCATGGCCTCGGCCTTCGCCGCCAAAATCCTCGGCGTGAGCTTGTTCGAAGGCTCATTGACCAGGTCCCGGGCAAAATTCTGGGCTTCGCCGATAATGCGGCCCCGCGTAATTCCCTTCTCAACCGCCGCCTTTTCCGCATCAGCGAAGCCGGCAACCGCTGCGCCGTCGATAAACTTGTCCTTCTTTTTGTCGGTCTTATATTTGTCGGTTTCGAAGTCCGCCGTCAGGAAGCCCTCCACAACCGCTTGGGCGTTCGCCTCGGTCGCGCCGCCCTCGCGCAACGCAAATACGAAATTGTGAACCGAATGCGTTTTCAAATACCGCAGCGCCACGCCCGCAACTTTCCGCAGCGTCGCGCCGTTAAATTGGTCGCGCTTGCCCACCCCGATCAAGAGCAGCCGCGCTGCCTTGAGGTTCGCGGGAGCATGAACCAGCGTGGTTTCCAGCAACTTGCCCGTCAGTTCTCCGCTCTTATGCAATCGAGACAGCAGCCCGCCCGTGGCTTGATCCAACTCGGCGATGCGTCCTTGAGGCCCCTCGTTATCGTCAAACACATAGGTAACCAGCGCTTCGCCTTCAATGGTGCCTAACGGCTTTGCTTCTTGAGTGATTTGCATGGTGTCTCTATCGCCTCCGGTTGCGATACATAGCTTGGTCCGCTTCCCGGCGAGCCTCCTTGGTACGCTCGTCCTGGCGGCGGTCCCACGATTTCTTGCCCTGTGCCAATGCGATCTCGACCTTGGCAATACCGTCACGGAAATAAATCCGCAGGGGAATGACGGTCAATCCCTTAGACTCGCTTCGGCCCGAAAACTTGTGGATCTCCCGCTTGTGTAAGAGCAGCTTCCGCTCGCCCAGGGGCTCATGATTCCACGGCCCCCCCGGCATATATTGCGCAATATGGGCATTCACAAGGAAAGCCCCGCTCGGTTTGAAATCGACAAAGGCCTCCCGAATGTTAGCCTTCCCCTCGCGAAGCGCTTTCACTTCCGTACCGTGCAACACCAGCCCGGCTTCCAGCCTCTCAAGAATATGGTAATTGTACGAGGCGGCGCGGTTCTGCGCGACAATCTGCTCCTGCGGCTTGTTCGAGTTCTTGCCTTTCTCGGTCCTTTTGTTCGGCTTGATCACAATCTTTCATTTTACCTGATGCTGCGTCTAAAGACAGGGAAGCGGGAAGTTGGCAGGATGCCATTCGCCAGCCCGCCGCCACTGGGTCCTTCCGGCACCTAATGGCTAGGCACCCTCTACTCTTGACACTCGCAGGAATCATAAGAGGACATGGCCTATGGTACCGCCCTATGGGGTTACTGGTTACATCCCACACGCTTGCCGCCGCAATAACCCCAATGCTAGACTGCAAAAGCAAGGAAAGACGGAGCTTGTCATTGGTCGGGTTCCCGGAGAATGTATGCGCCGCTTGAGTCTGGCACTATTCTGCATGTTGGTCGGAGTGGCTCTCGGCGGCTGCCCTAAGAACGGCAATTCGAGCTACAAAGCCGGCGAAAAAGCTCTCGACCTTAAGGATTATGACGCCGCGGTGGAATATTACGGCAAAGCTCTCGCCGCTGACCCGAAGAATCCCTTTTATCGCATCAAGCTAAACGACGCGCGCTTCGAAGCCGGTCAGCTCCATCTTCACAATGGGATAAAGCTCCGGGACAAAGGCGATTTGCAGGGCGCCATTTCTGAGTTCCAGCGTGCCCAAGTTCTCGATCCCTCGAGCGTCATTGTCGATCAGGAACTGAAGAAAACGTTGGACATGCTCGCCGACCGTGTCCGCAGCAACGAACAGCAGGGAGAGCAACCGCTCATTGAGAATGGAGCACCCTCTCTCGCCTCCGCGCCTCCAGAGTTGAAGCCGCTCTCCCGCGCTCCCATTAGCCTCAAAATGTCGAACGACGCAAAAATTGTCTTTGACACCATCGGCAAACTCGCTGGTCTGACGGTGATTTATGACCCTGACCTGCAAGCCCGGCGTATCACCGCCGAACTGAACAATGTCACCTTGGAGCAGGCCCTCGATATCGTCTCTCTCGAGAGTAAGGCCTTCTGGAAACCGATCACCGAGAACATCATCATGGTCATCCCCGACCAGACGCAAAAGCGCAGGGACTATGATGAACAGGTCGTTCGCACCTTCTATCTGAGCAACGTGGCCGCCGCGCAGGATCTCACGGAAATTACCACCGGTCTTCGACAGATGCTGGACCTGAAGCGGCTCCAACAGGTGAACGCGCAGAACGCCATCATTATCCGTGACACTCCCGACAAGCTCGCGCTCGTCGACAAAATCATCAAGGATATCGACAAAGCGAAGCCCGAGGTGGTCATTCAGGTCGAGATCCTGCAAGCCAGCACGGATAACATGAAGAACCTGGGAATCCTGCCCCCGCAAAGCACCACAGTCACGATTAACCCGAACTATTCTTCGACGAGCTCTAGCACCAGCACGGGCACTTCGACTACCAACAACGGCATCCAATTGAACCAACTGACCCACCTTAACCAGAGTGACGTGGTCTTTACGATCCCAAGCGCGACCGCCAATTTCCTGATGACCGACAGCGCCACAAAGATCATTCAGAATCCCGAGATTCGCGCCATCGATGGCCAGCAAGCCAAACTGAATATTGGTCAGCGCGTCCCGGTAGCCACGGGAAGCTTCCAGGCCGGTGTCGGTGTGGGCACCACCGCGGTCAATCCCTTGGTCAACACACAATTCCAGTACATCGACGTCGGTGTGAATATCGACGTTACGCCCCACATTCACCCCAATCGCGAAGTCAGTATGAAGCTGCAGGTCGAGGTTTCTTCGGTGGCCAGCTACGCCACGATTGGCGGCATTCAGCAGCCCGTCATTGCCCAAAACAAAACTCAGGAAGAAATTCGCCTTAAGGAAGGTGAAGTCAGCGTCCTGGCCGGATTGATCCAACGGATTGATACCAAGACATTGAATGGCTGGCCGTGGTTGGCCAATGTGCCGATTATGCGTTATTTGTTCTCCGCCGATAACACAGATATTCAGGATAGCGAGGTCTTGATCGTTCTGACTCCCCGCATCGTTCGCATGCCGGACTGGTCCAAGGCCAATCTCCGGGCACTTTACTCCGGCACAGAGACCGTCCCGGCCGTCCGCAAAGAACTCGATGTTAAAGCCCCAACCTCCAATCCTGCGCCAGGGTTAACCCCGGCAGGACCTGTCGCCCCGGCAAGCTATCCCGGTGCCGCGCCGGCCGCGCCGCCTGCCCCCGCCCCTGGTCCAGGATTAGCTGCTGCGCCGGCACAGGTGAACGGGCCCAGAATACGCTTTGAGCCTTCCTCGATCGAGATCAGTCCGGGCCAGACCTACACCGTCGGAGTCGCCGTCGATAACGTCTCCGATCTTTTCTCGATACCGGTCATGATTCAATACAATCCCGCCGTGATCAGCATCGAAGAGGCTCGCCATGGCAGCTTTCTGTCCGGCGGCACTCAGGAAATTGCCGTCGTCCAGCGTGTAGACAAAGAGCACGGCCAAGCCATCATTTCCGCCACCCGCCAGCCCAATACTCCGGGTGTCAGTGGTAGCGGTACACTCCTCGGAATTGTCATTAAAGCGCTTGCGCCTGGAACTTCCAATCTTTCGATCGTTCAGGTAAATGCCAAAGATTCTCAGCAGAAGTCCATTCCGCTGGTCACCAGCGAAGCAACTGTCCGTGTACAGTAGCGATTGTCTCCGATGCCTTTGATCCACAAAAATCGGCCCCTCGGTTCTGAAGCCGGTTTGACTCTTCTCGAACTAATCATTTCCTGCGCCATCCTGCTCATTCTGTCTTCTGCTGCGCTTCCGATCGCGCGTTGGACGGCGTACCGAGAGCGCGAGAAGGAACTCCGGAAAGACTTGCTGAGTATCCGCCAGGCCATCGACCGCTACAAGGATCTCGCGGACCGGGGCCTGATTCGCGTCGACAATATGACGGGCGGTTATCCGCCGGACCTCCAGACACTCGTCAAGGGTGTTCCCTTGACGGGGATCACCTCAGGCGCTCAGGGAAAGAAGATTCAGTTCCTCCGCCGTATCCCCATCGACCCCATGACGAAAGAAGCCAATTGGGGATTGCACGCTGTCGAGGACGACCCCGACTCCACATCCTGGGGCGGCAAAGACGTCTTCGACGTCTATTCCCAGTCCACGGCTACGGCTATGGATGGAACGAAATATTCCGATTGGTGACCCAGATTGGTGACCCAGATTGGTGAAATGATGCAAAGACGTAGCTTTCTTCCGTTCACATCCCCGCGCAGATGCTGGAGCTCCGTCGACACCGATGCGCAGCGCGGTTTCACCCTCATTGAGTTGATGATCGTCATCGCGATCATCGCCATCTTGGTTGGAATGGCCGCCGGCATTTACACAAAGACTGTGCAGCACGCGCGCGAATCGGTCCTGAAAAAAGATCTGCAGACCATGCGCGAAGCTATCGACAACTACACCCTTGACAAGCAACAAGCTCCTCAATCTTTGCAGGACCTCGTCGATGCCCACTACCTTCGCCAAGTCCCCGTCGATCCGATCAATCAGCAGGACGATTGGGTTCTCCACTACGGCGACATGGTGCTCAGCGCGGACCAGACCAGTACCGGCGTGGACGACGTGCATTCTGGCTCCGATCAAGTCGGCGGCGACGGTACTCCCTACAACAACTGGTGACGCACTCCAGGCGCGCTCGTTGCTGGCAACCAGGCACCAGCGAGGTCGGCCTGTGCCCGCTGCAGGAAGCGCCCTCGTTCTGCGAGCGGCGAGGCAATGCTGCGCCACATGTCCGCAATATGGCAGATGTTGCAACCGCCTCGACGGTACTCCACGGTACTCCGCTGAAATTTGACGGAGTCTCCATCATCCGCTATAGTCAAAGTGCGGGGTGGAGCAGCCTGGTAGCTCGTCGGGCTCATAACCCGAAGGTCGTCAGTTCAAATCTGACCCCCGCAACCAATCTCAGATGTTTAAGGCCGGAAGCCAGGATTCCGGCCTTTTTCTTTTGTGGCGTTGCGGTGCGCTGGTAAACGTTCCGTCTCTCCCCTGCGTTCCCTGGGTTTCGAACATTGACCGCCCCCTTCGCCCCCGCCTAACATGTCCTAACCAGTGTCCATGCCGTTACAACCCGTGGGTCAGACGGTCTCCCATTACCACATCCTGAGTAGGATCGGGGGAGGCGGGATGGGTGTGGTGTACGAAGCGGAAGACCTAAAGCTCGGTCGTCACGTCGCCCTGAAATTCCTTCCCGACGAACTCGCCAACGATGCACAAGCCCTGAGTCGTTTCCAGCGGGAAGCGAAGGCTGCGTCCTCCCTGAACCACCCGAATATCTGCACGATCTACGAAATCGACGAGGCAGATGGGCGAACCTTCATCGCAATGGAACTGCTGGAGGGGCAGACCCTTCGGCAAATGATCGCGGGCAGGCCGCTGGAGATCGAGGCGGTGCTCGATCTGGGTATCCAGATCGCGGATGCGCTGGATGCAGCACACTCCAAAAGAATCGTTCACCGGGACATCAAGCCAGCAAATATCTTCGTGACGAATAGAGGTCAGGCGAAGATTCTCGACTTCGGGTTGGCGAAAGTCGCTCTGAAGCCGGAGAGCGTCGCCATAACCGCCGCGACCATCGAGTCAGAGGAACATCTCACCAGTCCCGGAAGTGCGCTGGGAACCATCGTCTACATGTCGCCGGAGCAAGTGCGAGGGAAGGAACTCGATACTCGCACTGATCTGTTCTCGTTTGGCGCGGTTCTGTACGAAATGTGTACTGGAACGCTGCCCTTCAGGGGTGACACGACAGGCACCATGTTCGATTCGATCTTGAATCGAGCGCCCGTACCTCCAGTCCGAATAAACCCTGACACGCCGCCGAAGCTGGAAGAGCTCATCCACAAGGCGCTGGAGAAAGACCGCGACGTTCGCTGTCAGTCTGCCGCCGAGTTGAGAGCCGATCTGAAGCGACTGAAGCGTGATACCGAGAGCGGTAAGTCCGTTGCCAGACCAGCATCGCCTGAGAGGGCGCATAAACGTGGCAAGCTCTGGGTCTTACTAGCCGCCTTCATCACCGCCATTGGGCTGGCGGCAGTGGGCGCTTGGTATTGGCGATCTGGCAGAACAGTCCAGATAGATTCCATTGCTGTGTTGCCCTTCACCAATGGGGGTGGAGATGCCAATACCGACTATCTCAGCGACGGCATCACCGAATCCTTGATAGGAAACCTTGCCCATGTGCCTGAGTTGAAGGTGAAGTCGCGCAATTCAGTCTTCCACTACAAAGGGAAAGATATTGAGATGCAGAAAGTCGGCAACGAGCTGGGCGTCTCCGGGCTGGTGAGCGGACGAGTGGTGCCGCGAGGAGACATCATCGAAGTGAGTGCCGAGCTTACCGATGTTCGGGACAACACCGAAATCTGGGGTCAGCACTACAGCGGCAAGAGCACAGAACTCATCTCGCTACAACAGCAGATTGCGGGCGACATCGCGGAAAAGTTGCGTTCCAAGCTCCGAATTTCAGAAAAGCAGGAAGTCACCAAGCAAGACACGCACAATCCAGAGGCCTATACGTTGTATTTAAAGGGTCGTTACTACTGGAATAAACAAACTCCTTCGGACGACGCCACCGCAATCTCCTATTTCAATCAAGCCATCGCCAAAGACTCCGGCTACGCTTTGGCGTATGTGGGTCTGGCGGATGCCTATAGGTCATTGGCTATCATTGGTGGCAGTTCCAGCGAAAACTTTCCGAAGTCGAATGCCGCCGCCCGCAAGGCGCTGGAGTTGGACGCGACCTTGGCTCGTCCCCATGCTGTTCTGGGTGTCAACGAGATGGATTACGACTGGGATTTTGCCGGAGGAGAGGCTGAGTCGAAGAAGGCTTTCGAGCTGGACCCCAACGATGCCACGGGACACTGGCAGTACGCATACAATATTGCACTGATCGGCGGTAGGGAGCAGGAAGCTCTTGCTGAAGTCAATCGTGCTCACCAGCTGGATCCGCTGGCCCCAATCATCAGCACGGTGGCCGGATTCGTTCATATCTTAGCACGACAGTACGACGAGGCCATTGTCGAGTGCAAGAAGGTGGCAAAGGAGAACCCAACGTTCTCTCTCGCACATTCTTGTTTGCGCGATGCGTATTGGGGGAAAGACATGTACCCGCAGGTCATAGAAGAAGCGAAGGCGTTCGGCCAGCTTTCCGGTGACCGGGACGAATCTGAATTCGCTTCTGCTCTGGAACAAGGGTTTCGTTCTGCGGGCTGGAAGGGTGCTCTCAGGAAAGGCATTGAAACCCGGGAAGCGCAACGTAAGACGCGCTACTCGTCTGCATACGGGATTGCCAGCATGTATGCCGAGTTGGGAGAAAAAGCTCAGGCCTTCCGGTGGTTCGACACCGCTTATCAGGAGCGCGACCTTTCGTTGCTGGGTCTGAGAACCGATTACGCACTCGACCTTATTCGTTCCGATCCACGCTTTACAGAGTTGGTGCGGAAAGTGGGGCTGCCGCAGTAACGGCGATGTCAGCTAAACCGATTGGGTACAGCTTCGGTACAATTCAACAGGAGAAACGGGAAGTTGGGTCTTGAGCTAAGCAACGCCACATCAAGCATTTGTTGGATTTTTGTCCCGCTGTTTGATGAAGCTCATAACCCGAAGGTCGTCAGTTCAAATCTGACCCCCGCAACCATTTTGTTGTTTGTTATCAAGGGCTTCTGAGGTTCCACTCAGAAGCCCTTTTTCTTTTGCGTTCGTTTGCGTGCAAATCATTGGATTAACGGATTAACTTACTCCCCAACTCATCCACGAACTTGCGCTCATCCGAAGTGATTGCATGCGTCTAAGTATCGAGAGTCAGTTCTGCGCTTGCGTGCCCGAGCCGTTGCTGCCGCGCCTTCACCGGAACATTCATTTGGTCAAGCAGTGTTGCTTGCCCGTGCCGGAAGGCATGAAGTCCGCGAGGCGCGATTCCGAGGTGCGCGCAAAGCGGATGCAGCTTTCGCTTCACGAGCAGATTCGCGTCCCACGGTGTTCCGTTCTTGGTGCGAAAAACAAGCTGGCTCGAATCGTCCTGCCGAAACAACGAGAGCGTTGCCGCCAGATGTGGCGAGAGTGCGACTGGTCGATTTGCGGCCGAAGACTTTGGCGTCTGAATCTTTCCCCGCCAAACACTCTGCCTCACACGCAACTCGTCCGTTGAAATGTCGCACCACCGTAAGCCGCACAACTCGCAAGCTCGAAGCCCGGTCTCTGCCGCGAGCCAGTAGAACGTTCGGTAAGGCTCTGGTGCTGCGGCAAGAATGTCCCGTGTTTCCTTTAGCGCGAAGTATGGCCGTTCGGATTTCACCATCTGCGGCAAACGCATTCCCCGAAACGGGTCGTGCTGCACGTAGCCCCACGATTCGGCCGTCCTCCACATCGACCTCAAGCAGTTCACCACGTTTCGCACTGTCTTGGGCGAAACCTTCAGCTTCACGATGAAGTCCTGAACCATCTCAGGATTTATCTGTGAGAGCTGAATGTCGCCAAAGGGAATTAGGTGCTTGCGGATGATGGTGCGGTAATTGATTTGGGTAGACGGCTTCATTTGCGGAAGTACGCGCTCCTGCCAGCTCACAGCGAACTGCGAAAACAGGATGGTTGAAACGCCGCGATAGAGCGGTGAGTTTACCCGAGCGATACGCTGCTCAAGTTCTCGGTGGGCGAGCTTCTTAGTGGCGAAGTCCCCGGTCGTCCCCAAGCGCACGCAGACGTATTTACGAGTGCGCCCTTCAGGACCAACCAAGTCCTCCCACCACCGCCCGTACCAAATATCTCCACGGCGTACCAAAGAGCCTTTCTGATACCTGCGTCGAGCCATCGAATCTCCTTTCAGATTCGGTGACTCTATTGGCGGGGGGGATTGTGGCAGATTCGAGCTGCGCTGTCACGCCGTCTTGGATGGGTCCGCCCATAGACACAAAAACCTCCGAGTTTGAGTTCGGAGGCTTTTCCCTGAGAATGCCGGGTTTAGGGGTCAGTGGGAAAAAGCTTTTGATTCGCAGGTCGGGCCGGAACTGCCGCACCACAGCCTACAGGGAAGTCGATGACCGCCAAGTGAGAGCCGATGTCCCGTCCAAACTCCCCCTGCACAAGACGGGTCTCCCAACCTGCTCGACCATTACACCAAGGGCGGCTCACCGGGGCAATAGTTCGCAGGGACCAGTACTAGCCGAGCACTGGCCGGTAGAGAGCGGCACCGGACCCCTTTTTGGCGTCACGAATGGCGTCCGAACCGGGTGCGAGGGGCGTGCGACGGGAAGGGCCACCGAACCACGTGGCAAGTGCGACGGAACCGCCCCACTGACGACCAGGAAAGTGAGTCCTGACGGCTTTCAGGTATGCTGTTCTCTCGCGAGAAAGCGGCGCGTGGCCTAAGATCTCTTGCATCGGCAAATCCATCGATACAGCTTCCCGAAGCAAGAGACGGCTGTTCGCGCAGACAAGGAGATGTGGCACCGTCAACATGCGTTTCACAAGCAAATGGTCGCAGCATCCTCGTTGAAATTCGGATCTCCCAGTGATTTGAGATTTGCCATCGTTCCTCCCGCGCTCTTAGCGAAAACTTTTAGAACAGTTGATGGGTTCGTCGACAATCTCGCGGGCGTCCTCGGTGACTACTCTGGAAGACCAGTAAGGGACGGAGAATCATTGCGGCAAACCCATCTTCAGGAGCAGAGCAGCGTAGCGCGGATCCGAGTGCAGCAGATCAAAGTCTTGCTCAGTTTTGATGTTAGTCAACGCCTCACCGTGATTTGCGTACGCCTTGTCCAGATAACGAAAGGCATTCTCTTTGTCGCCCAATCGCGCATAGAGGATCGCGGTGCTGCTCGGGGAGACATACTCGTGCCTAGCCTTCTCCAGTTGCGAATTCAAAATCTTCTCCCAGTAGCCCTTCCATCCTTCTAGTTCGAATGCTTTCCGCAGCGTTCTGATAAATTCTGGCCTAGTTTTGTCCAGTACCATGGCCCGTTCATATTCGACCAGAGCCTCCTGAGACATTCCCTGGTGACGATAGGCATCCCCAAGCCACTGATGCGAAGATTCCCAAGTTGGGTCCAATAAGGGAGCCTTGCGGTACGCGGCAATTGCCAGTTCGAACTGACCATCGGCGGAGTAATGGAAACCAAGATGATCGTAAGCAGAGGGCGAAACGGGGTCCAGCCGAACGTAGAGCTCGCTCTCTTTTAAGGATTCCTCGTTTCGGCCCATGGTCAAGAGCAGATGGGAGTACAGGTGATGAGCAAGTGTATCTCCGGGGTTCAGCTCGATAGCACGCTTAAATTCCTTTTCTGCTCCGTTCCAGTCCCAATCCTCCTGGTATTTCAATTGAGCGGAGGCGACATGAGCGTCGCCTACAGTGTCGTCTAGCGCCAGGGCTTTGGCGGCGGCGGCTCGAGCGAGCGGAATGCTGATCTTGGGATCAAGGCTGGTGTCCCCCGTGATGTAAGTCTCGGCCAACCCAGCGTAGGCGGGAGCGTAGGTGGGGTCTTTCTCTATCGCCTGGTGGAAACTCTGGCGTGCCATCCGCCACGTGTCCTTTGTCCAGCGCTGCAGGTCTGAGCGGCCTCGCATGTAGAGCAAATAGGCTTCCGGATCTACCGGACGGGCTCCCGAGAGACGCACGCGGTCCTGGGGCGTCAGTGCGACCCGAACCTCCTGAGCAATCGTACTAGCCACTTCTTCCTGCAGGCTCAGAATGTCGCGCAACTCTCGATTGTAACTTTGCGCCCACAGGGTGTGATCGCTGGCCCCGTGGGTCAACTGTATGGTGATTTTCACCCGTTTACCTGAGCGCTCCACTGACCCATCAATGACTCCATCCGCGTTCAACTCTTTGGCAATTTCCGGGAGAGTCTTCGTGCTGTTCTTATATCCACGAACTGAGGTCCAGGAAATCACACTCAGATTGTTGATTTTGGTCAGAGTTGTGATCAGCTCCAGAGTCGTTCCATCGGCGAAGTACTCTTGATTGGAATCTCCCGACAGGTTTTTCAACGGGAGCACAGCTAAGGAATGGATTTCAGGAGCGGCAACCGCGGAGCTAGGGGCAGGAGCCGCAATGGGCGGATTGGAATGATGCCAGATCCGCCAGGCAACTCCAGTGATGAGCAGTAACGTCAATACGATGGTTGTGCCCATCAGGGCAAGTTTCGGCTTTGAACTTTGCCGAATTTCACTCTCGTAGGTTGGGGAGGTTTCCCAGCCAGCTGAGCCATCTCGCTTCAAGCGGCGCAAGTCTGTGGCTATTTCCGCCGCGGTCTGGTAACGCAGTTTTGGGTCTTTCTCCAGGCACTTTTCGATGGCGTCTTGCAGCTTGGGGGGAATGTCTGGATTCCGTTGCATTGCAGGAATAGGCGTGCGATGCAAAATGGCATCGTACACCTCCGCGGCTGTCTTTCCGCGGAATGGCATGACTCCGGTTGACAGCTCATAAAGCGTCACTCCGAAGGAAAAAAGGTCGGTGCGAGAATCTAGTTCTCTGCCCAGGGCCTGCTCCGGCGACATGTAAGCCATCGTGCCCATCGCGGTGCCGGGGCTGGTCAAGAGTTCCCCCGCTGTGGCGGTAGGCATTTTCGATACACCTATGCTTGGACCAGCAGGGACAACTTTCGCCAGACCGAAGTCGAGAATCTTGGCGTGTCCTTGTTTCGTAACAAATATGTTCGCTGGCTTAATGTCCCGATGAATGATGCCGCGGGCATGTGCTGAGCCAAGCGCATCGGCAATTTGAATTGTCAGTGCTAACGTCTCGTCGAGTGGAAGAGGCTTGCCGGAAATGAGGTGCTTAACGGTCTGACCGTCGAGAAACTCCATGACAATGAACGCCTGCCGGTCCTGTTCGCCAATGTCATAAATCGTGCAGATGTTCGGATGGTTCAGCGCCGACGCGGCTTTCGCCTCACGGCGAAATCGTTCCAGCGCTTGCCGGTCATGCGCAAGCTCTTCCGGCAAGAATTTCAGAGCAACGAAGCGGTCCAGTCGAGTGTCGTCGGCCTTGTAGACAACACCCATGGCTCCGGCACCGAGCTTCTCGATGATTCGGTAATGCGAAATGGTTTGTCCAATCAACGCGTCGGTCCCTGACATGTGCAGCAGATGTTAGGTTTGGGCAGGAAGCAAGTCAACGAAGAGGGACAACTTCGGGCTAAATCCTTCATAAGCGCGCTCATCGGACATCTGGGTACTGGGACGAACTTTACCGGTAAGCGACTACGTAACCGCCGGACTGTGAAAGAACCCGGTTGAAGTTAGTCGGTCTCGATTCCCAGATAACGCAGAAACATTCTCGGCAATTCCGTTTTCAGATCATCGTCCCCCACCGCAAGGGCATGTCTGAACGTGCGCGCCTGGTCGAACAGAATTAGTTCGCGCAATGCGAAGGCCACTGTCAGGATGCCGTAACTAACAGCGTACGCCGGATCAGGATGGCGGATCATGGGAACACTGGCTCCAGATGCCGCATCGCACCCCTCGATCGGACTATGTTGAATCCGCCCAAGAACGGGGCGTTCCGGCGCCTGGCTTGGAACGAGGCGAGTACCTGCCGGGCAGAAGAACGGCCGCATGTAATTCTGTTTGGCGCTTGGCGCAAGATCCTCAGTGAACCGGACATAGAGCATTGTCCAGCACCGAGTTTGCCACTTGGATTCCTGTCGCCTGGCCATCATCGCAAGCAGACCGGAAGTGAATGCCAGCATAAACTCGGGCATTCCTCACTTCGTCCAGCGCCTGCGAAAAGCTCCAAAAAGTGCGAGTCACGCCGATCATGAGATCGTTGTCCATGGTGAAATGCCTTTTTTCGCCAAAGAAATTGGCGAGCACGAGGGCGGCCGCACCGCTGACAGTTGAGTGCCCCGATGGGTATTCCGGGTGCGCTGGCGTCGCGAAGAGGGGTGCCCAGGCAGGATCCGCTATCGTGGCGGGGTTTCCGTCAGTATCGCCTAGTGGGATTGCCGTGACCGGACGCCAGGCGACGTAATAGTATTTCGCATCCCAGCACGCGATGCCAGCGTCTGCCATAGCAAGATCGAGGAGCGCCAGCACCCGCGCACTATCCAGCAACGAATTACCCCGCTCACCCCAGTGGTCAGAATCTTCGTCCTCCTCGCGGTCCCCGCGTTCAATAAGCGTGTCAGCACGGTGATTCCAGATGTAGGTTGCCGTGCTCGCATTCCAGAACCAGGCGTAAAGCGTTTGGTCCGATGTGCGGGTAATACTCGATATGCTGCCCATCGTCTTGGTTTCGTTGAAGTCGGCTGCATAGCGGGCGCTCATCAGGGCTGGAGGACCGTCTGGATGCCGTATATGCCGCTTCCACGGCGGCGGCACGGCGCGACGCACCAGTAGGGGCGCCCGGCGACACGTGAATCGGGGCGTACTTTCGGTCTATGCCGTTCACGGCGTCGAACACTGAAGCTTGTACGATCGCGGCTACCCGAGTCATGACGATCGGACTCGTTCCACCAACCGTGCCAGCACGTAACATGTGTTGGTTCCAATCAGTCACATCATCGGCTCGCGCGATTGACGTCACCGTATGAATCGTCGCCAAATTAAGTACTAACAAACAGACTGCCTTTACGATTCGCATTTCTTGTCTCCTGTCCGAAAAACTTTCACCAGGGTAGGGGCCTCAAAAAATTTGGTCAGAATCAACGACGGCGTGCTCGGTACCGGCGAGCCCTCTTTTCGCTCGACTTTCATTCATATAATTCGGCGGAGGCCAGAATATTGCCCTTGGCATCGGTTCCGCCCGTCACGAGCACTCGACCGTCTTTTAGGAGCGTTGCTGTGTGTCCCACGCGCTCCGTGCCGAGGCTACCTGTGGCGTTCAATGAACCTGTGGTTGGGTTCAGCAGTTCAGTTGTCGGGACCACAAGGTCCAGGATTTTGCCTCCCGCGAGAAGAACCTCTCCGCTCTTCAGCAAGGTGACGGTGTACTCCTGTCGAGAGATTGTTAAATCGTCCAGCCCGGAGAAAGTTTGCGTAACTGGGTCATAGATCTCAGCGTATTGGGGATCTGATGGTTGATTATGAATGTTCTGAAGGCTGAGGATACCTCCTAGCACCAGCACCTTCCCATCGCCTAGTAGAGTTGCAGTATGTCCAATGCGGGTAGTGCTCATGCTACCTGTGGATACAAATGTCCCAGAGGTCGGGTCGAACAACTCGGTAAACAGCGGATCCCAGGGAGGATCGTCCGATGCATCGGCACCGTGGCCATTCCAGCCTCCTGCGATCAGCACTTTCCCACTTTTCAGACGCGTCGCTGTGTGCTGGGCGCGGTCGGATAGCATTCCGCCTGCAGGAGTGAATGTCCCGGACAAAGGATCATACAATTCGGCGCTTGCGGTGGCTGCGCCTCCGCCACCACTCCTATCCGTACCTCCCGCAATCAGAACCCTGCCATCCGTTAACAAGGTTGCCGTATGAAGAACGCGACCAACACCCATGTTTCCCGTGAGGGTAAAACTGCCAGATTGTGGATCGTAAAGCTCTGCCGCGAGCAACCTCGGCAGCGGTCCGATGCTGCCGGGACCAAATCCCCCTGTCACGAGGACTTTTCCGTTAGAGAGCAGAGTGAAAGTGGCGCCATAACGAGGGGTAGTCATGCTACCCGTGAGAGCAAATGTGCCCGTTGCGGGATCAAATAATTCGGCACTCCCATCGTCACTGACAACCAGCACCTTGCCATCGCTCAGCAAGATTGCACGGTGGCCGCTGCGAGGGGCGCGCATGCTACCTGTAGGGGTGAATCCTGAATTCACAATCGTAATCGTGGCGGTGGCGTTATCTGCAGGTTGCGCGGTAGAGGATGCGATTACGTGAAAGATGCCGGTGGTGGGCGGTGCGGTGTAGACACCTGCTGAAGTTACGCTGCCACCCGCCTCGCCTTCTTCGAGTCTCCATGTGACGGGTCCGGAGAGAGTTGCCACGAAATGTCGCACGGAGTTAGGGCCCAGCGTGTCGGCTGTGGGGGAAATGGTGACAGCAGAAGTAGCGGCGGTAACGCTAAAACTGAGTGAGTTTGACACCCCATCGGCTGCACCTGCCATATTGTCCCAATGCTGCACCGACACTTGGGCGGTGAGGGGAACGCTCATCAAACCTGCCGGAACCACCGCGGTGAGTTGGTCGCTACTCACAAACGTTGTACTCAATAGGGTCATGGAGCCGTTCGAAGTCCAGACTGCCCTGCTGCGAATAATGCCGGCACCGTCGAAGTTTGATCCCGAAACGGTCAGAATCAGGTCAGCGCTGCCAGTTGCTGCACTCGAGGGCGAGAGAGAAGAGATCGAAGCTACTGACGAAGGTCCGTTAACTCTAAAATCGACTAAGTTTGACTTCGAAAGGGCAATGTCGAGCATTGGGTCGCCGGTCTCTACGAGCACTTGGGCTGTGACCGGATTACTCAGCAAAGTTGCGGGTACAACCGCGGTGAGTTGAGTGCTGTTGATGTAGGTTGTCGTCAAAAGGGTGGCGCTACCGTTCGCGGACCATGCCACTTGACTGAGATTATGACGATCACCGAGAAAGTTCGATCCGGTCAGGGTGAGCTTGAGATCAGGGCTGCCAACGACTGCGCTCGTCGGGCTGATAGAAGCAATCGTGGGGACGGTTGGTGGGGGAGTTCCTTTAGCGGAACTTCCTCCGCCACAGCCCCACAAGGCAATAGCGGCTATGATTAAACTCGTAAATGCGGTAATGCGCGCGACTGAAATTCGCATAAGTCACTCCCTTGCTCCACGGAGCGCTTGAATCTGTTGCAAATCGCTCCGGCTCCGGACCACAGCTGCCGGGCGAATTTAGCTTGCGTGCCCAAGATGCGAGAAAGGCACGCCACCAGGCAATGGACGGCTGACCATCCGCAGATGAAATGAATCTAATCGTGCATCTAATTGATAGAAAAAGAGTTATTTAGAAATTGCCGATGGCTCGTGCTTGCTTTTACGGGGGAGGGGTCTATACTTACCGCCAATTGATCTTTATGACGACCTCTACTCATGGTCGTAGAATCCGCTTCGACGCGTACCTGGTTGATTTTCGTTCAGCCGAGTTATTCAAGCATGGCATCCGCATCAAGCTACAGGACCAGCCCTTCCAAATTCTAACGATACTTTTGGAGAGCCCAGGCGAGCTCGTTACCCGCGAGGAACTGCAGAAAAAGCTCTGGTCGGAAGACACCTTCGTCGATTTTGATGCCGGGTTAAACGCAGCGGTTCGAAAACTGCGCGATGCACTTAATGAATCTGCTGAAACGCCTCGGTTTATCGAGACTCTGCCGCGCCACGGTTATCGATTCATCGCGAAGGTGGAAGTGGTCCCGGAGCCTAAACCCCCTGAAGAGTTGACAGCGCCCACGAACCCAACCGTGGATCTACAGCTTCCTCAGTTCGTCTCGCCATCTCCGCTGGAGCAGATTGGGACAACGAGTGCAGAAATAGGTCAATTCTGGGTTTGGGCAGTTCTCTTATTCGCGGCTGGAGCACTGGTTGTCGTCTTTGCCGCCACAAACTGGCGCGCGCGCTTTTTCTCCGCGCGAGCATCGACAGGGATTCGATCGATTGCAGTTTTGCCGCTCCAGGACCTCTCCGGCGACCCATCACATGAATTCTTCGCCGACGGAATGACCGATGCCCTGATTACAGACTTGGCGCAAATCAAATCTCTACGAGTCATCTCCCGCACGTCTTCCATGCAGTTCAAGGGAACAAAGAAACGTTTGCCGGAGATCGCCAGGGAACTGAATGTCGATGCCCTGGTCGAAGGAACTGTGGTCCGATCGGGCGGCCGCGTTCGCATCGACGCCAAGTTGATCCGGGCCGACAACGAAGGGCATATCTGGGCACAAAGCTATGAACGGAGTGTGAGCGATGTGGTTGGCCTGCAGGCAGAAGTAGCCACTCGGATTGCTGTGGAAATCGAAGCAAATCTCAGATCCCAAGAAAATGCCAACCTAACGAAGGTAAAGGCGGTAAACCCAGAGGCTTACGAGGACTACCTAAAGGGCGAATATTTCTACAATAAGGAGACAAACGAGGGCTTTGAAAAGGCCATAGAGTATTACCAAAAATCGATCGATCTCGATCCGAACTTCGCGCCTGCATATGTCGGCTTGGCGGAAGATTACGGATTCATTGCTTACACGAGAAGAACTGCACCTGCGGACGCTTGGAATAAGTCCGAAATTCTCCTGGCAAAAGCACTGGAACTCGACCCTAACTCTTCTTTGGCCCATGTGCTCGTCGGAATGACCAAACTTCAATATCACTGCGATCGCACGGGCGCGGAAAAGGAAATACAACGGGCGCTAGAGCTCAACCCTGGAGATATGGACGCTGTCGATTACTATTCCTACTACCTTCTCGAGATAGGGCGAACGGACGAGGCAATCGCGGAAAAGAAGAAAGTTCTTGAGCATGACCCGGTCTCGGTGGGAACGAGCACGGAGTTGGGGCTTTATTTCCTGAGCGCTGGCCGCTATGACGATGCCATCCAACAACTCCGGAATGCTCTGGAACTGGACCCAAACTTCCCGCCCGCGCTAACTCGTCTGGGGCTTGCCTATGAGGGTCAACAGAAATACGACCAGGCGGCCATGTGGATCAAGAAAGCTCTGGCTGTAGAGCGGATACCCGGAAGATTGAGCCATCTGGGTGATGTTTATGCCAAATGGGGCAAGAAAGAAGAAGCGCTCGAGGTGATTGAAGAATTGAAGAAGATGGCCGAGCAAAGCTACGTCTCGCCCAATATGATCGCAGTAATCTATGCGCGGCTGGGACAAAACGAAAAGGCTCTGAGTTATCTCGAAAAAGCTGCAACGGAGGATGGTCCGTCCCTCTCTCATTCTGGCTTTGACAGCCTGCGTAATGACCCACGGTTCAAAGTGCTGGAGGCTCGACTGGTGAATCAAGCATCCTGCGCTGCTTATTAGGGGAGCGCCGTCAGTTGCATGGGAATTGCTGAGTGAAACTTGCGGGTGGAAGTGGTTAGTCGCTCTCCCTGGAATTAGTCATGACCCCACGGCACTTTGCATATCTCTTCTTGTGGTCGTTTCTGGTTCTTGCTTCCGATCTACGTGGCCAGACGTTCACCGGGGCTGTGGTTGGCCACATCGTGGGCCCTCAACGTGAAGGGATTCCTGGGGTGTCACTCACCCTCAAGAGCGTCGAACGGGGTTTTACTTCCCCGAAACCGGGGCGGGTCGGCTCCTGCATTAGTCTTTTCGGCTCTGAGCGAGAATTTGTAGAGGCCCAATAAGAGAGCGGGTTTCCGGGATGGGGCTGTTCGGCTAGACTCGGGGGAATGCGGGACAACGAATTCACGAGAATCCTAGATTGGCCGGGTTATCGAGTCTTTCGGCACGAAATCGATGAAACAGCCAAGACGTTGCGTTTATGGGTGAGGCGAAAACGGGGCAATCGCAAACTGATCTGTTCGGGGTGCGGAAGGAAGTTTAGCGACGCCCATGATTATTACCAGCGTGAGGTGCGCGACTTGCCCTGGAGGAAGTATCGGACCACGGTGATCATCGAACTATATCGGGTGTGCTGTCCCGAGTGCGGGGTGAGGATCGAGAAGGTTCCGCAATTGCCGGGCAAAGCGCCGTTCAGCAAAGACTTCGAGGATGCGGTGGGATTGGCGTGTGAAAGCGCATCGGTTCGCCAGGTGGCCAGGCAGTTCGGACTGGTTGCCAGCACGGTGCGAGCGATCGACCTGCGTTATCTGCAGCGCTGGAGTGCCACGCGTCGCAAGGATCGCTTAGAGCAGATGGGTGTGGATGAGATCTACTTTGGCAAGCAGATGAAGTTTATTACCGTGGTCAGCAACTTGGCGACCGGCGAGCCCTTGTGGTTCGGACAGGATCGCAAGCAGGAAACGCTCGATGAGTTTTTTCGAACGCAACTGAAGGAAAGCCAGCGGAAGCATATCGAGGCAGCTTGCGTGGATATGTGGCGGCCTTTCACCAACAGCATTGAACAATGGGCCCGGAACTGCCGCATCATCTACGACAAGTTCCACATTCTGCAGCATGCCAACAAAGCCATCGATGAAGTGCGCCGAGCGGAGTTCTTCCGCAAAGGCGGGCGCATGCGCGGTGTCGTGAAGGGCAAACGCTGGCTGCTGCTGAGTCGCTGGATGAATCTGGACAGCCAAAAACGACGGCAGTTAAACGAGTTGTTCGCCCTCAACCGGCGGGTGATGAAAGCCTACCTGCTGAAGGAAAGTCTGGAGCGGTTATGGACCTACCACTATGAGCTGCGCTATCTGCAAAGCTGGATCGATCAACTGCGCTGGCAACGGTTGGAACCCTTTCAAAAACTTGCTTTCCTGCTGCTGGATCATCTCGACGGCATCCTCAACTACTGCCGCACTAAAGTACCTTTCGGAGTGGTGGAAGCCATCAACGGCAACATCAAAACCCTGCTTAGAAGGGGCCGTGGCTACAAGAATCTCGGCTATCTATTGCTGAAGGCCCAACGCATGGCGGT
Organism: Candidatus Acidiferrales bacterium; assembly: GCA_963783955.1. GTDB lineage: Bacteria > Acidobacteriota > Terriglobia > Acidiferrales > UBA7541 > Acidiferrum. Next base: position 844,084 of record CAWAPN010000001.1, read on the forward strand.
CACCAAGACCGAATTCATCGTTCTTCAGAAAGCAGCCTAAAATGCGCGTCTCTACGAATTCTCGTGCAGAACCGTCTTTTCGAGGCCTGCTCAGCGTTTACTCACGTTACGGCCTGCACGCTCGCCAAGTCGCCTAGCGACTCTCTGCACCAGAGGCTTCAGCAGTTTCGTTGCCTCCACTGCTGCTCTGATTGCTACCGGGTGGAGCGAACCAGTTCCCGGGCGGGTTTATCTCCCACTATGGACCACCACCTTTCACGGCGCACCCGGTTGCCGACTCATCGCCAGATCTGAAACGACGTTTTCGACATTTACCTCCGAGAGAATAATTTCTTTTTTCTAACTGTGGTCCATCGGCACGATCCGAAGCTGCTGCAGACATATTCGCAATTGCTGGCTTCACGCGGGGTTGAGGGGATCATCACGATCGACACTTCGATTGTGGACGAACCCGCCGTGCCAACCGTTGCCGTGGCCGGCCATCAGAAAATAGAAAACGTTACCAACATTATTCTGGATCACAGGCGCGCCGCGGAAGTTGGTTTGCGGCACCTAAAGGAACTCGGCCACGAGCGAATCGCCTTCCTCCGCGGGCAGTCCAAGAGTCCGGACTCGGCGATCCGATGGGAAGCGATTCAAATTGGGCACAGTGTTTTGGGGTGCACCCCTACACCCCATTGTGACTACCATAAATTGACGAAGCACAATGTCGAGTCGCTTCAGCGGACCCGTTACTACCTCGGCTGGGCCAACATACCCAATCCATGCGACCGGCGCCGCGGGGCTTCCAGTAGCGCGATTATTCGTGCCGCTGCCGCCGATCGTGCGCTTGTTCAGAATGGCCATTCGCGTCCAGCCAGGCCAACATGCCGCGAATGCTGCCACGAGCTAACGCGATACTGGAATCGGCTGCGCCGTAGTAAAGATTGATAGCGTCTCCATCCCCTTCTATCGTGTATCCACAAGGAAAGACAACATCCTGAACATCGCCGCGGCGTTCGTAGTCCGCTTCGGGCGCAAACATCCAGGAATCCCCACGCTGCAAGCACTTCTCGGGCTGGTTCAGGTCAAACAGGGCCAAACCGAGCCGGTAAATGGAACTTGATGGCGTTCTGCGGACGCCGTGGTAGATAATCAGCCAGCCTCTCGGCGTTTCGATCGGTGGCGGCGACATGCCAATTTTATTGGCGTCCCACCATGCGCCACGGCGGGCTTCCAGCATGAGCTTATGGCTGCCCCAATGCCGCAGGTCCGGCGAGTAAGAGATCCAGATATGCGCTCCCAGTGGAGTCATCGGCCGGTGAATCAATGCCCAGAATCCGTTGATTTTCCGCGGCAGGAGAGCGGCATCCTTGTCGTCCGGCGACATGATGACGCCAAATCTCTCGAAGTTACGAAAGTCGTTTGTGAGGGCGAGTGAGACACCCGGGCCGCCCCGCGAATAGGAAGTGAAAGCGATCGCGTATTGCTTCAGTTCGGGGACGAAGGTGATGCGCGGATCCTCAATGCCCCACAATTCCTCGGGGTACTGCTCGGGGTCCGGCAGGAGTGTCGGCTTGCGATCGATCTGCCAGCCATCGACACCGTTCACCGAGCGAGCGACGCATAAGTGGGACAGTCCGCGAAGGTCTTCCACGCGGCATAAAAGAAGGGTGGAGCCATCGGGCAGACGTGTGGCCCCTGCGTTAAAAACGCTGTTTATCGGGTAAGGCCAATCCTTTGCTGACAGGATGGGATTCGAGGCGTGTCGGATAAACAATGGGTCGTATGGGATCATCTCTCCCTCAGAATGGAAAATTTGACAGCAAGAAAGCTGCAGTTCGCGCAGAGCTGGGGAAGCACGGAACGCAACTCAGGTGTTCAGGACTTTGGATCGGTGGTGTCCTTTTCTTCCAGCTTTCGCATTTCGAGAAGCGCCATCAAGAAAGAGAGTGTCGATTCGGCTCCCTGGTTCTCGTTGGCTCGGTCAGGGTGCAAGCCGTCTCGACAGCCGCCAGTAGCGGGATCGTACAAGGCAATCTGCAGGTCGTTGTCGCCCAGGAACCAATTGAACGCAGTCCACGCTTCCTTACGCCAGCGCGCCTTGCCCGTTGTACGGTAGGCTTCTAGAAAAGCGGAAACGGCGCCGCAGGCTTCCACGGGTTGCTGGTCGAAGCGAGCCTTTTCCGTTCTCTTGGAGTAAAAACCATGCGAGCCGATGGGCACGAAGTGGCCCTTTGTTTCGCAACGCTGGGCCGCGGCCAGCCAATCTAACGATTCGAGCCCGGCCGAAACCATTCTATCGTTATTACTTCGTGCTCCGGCTCGTATTAGTGCCTGCGGCAATCGCGCATTCGAGTACGAAAGTCCGTTCTCAAACCATTTCCAATCTGCCGATCGATTGGACAGGTAGGAGTCGAGCAAGCGATTCGCCAATGTGTCCGACGCATTCAGAGCCGCACGATCGCCTGGAAACGACTCCAGATATTCCAACAAGCCAAGCAAAGCGAACGCACAGGCCCGGGGACTCTTAAACTCTACAGCCGCGGGGATGGCCAGTTCGAACAAACGGCCGGCTGCTCCGCGCAGCCCAACATCTTTGGTCCTGCCGAGGACGGTCCCCAATCCCCATAGTGCCCGGCCGTGACTGTCTTCGGAGCCTTCCGGCTCCTGCCACTGGCGTTCATAGCTCAGACAATTTCTGAATCTTCTGGTTGTCGGATCGAAGGCCAGCCACAAAAAAGCGAGATAGCGCGAGGCAAGATCCCGCGAACCGGGCGGTGCGCCAGCGCCAAATTCTTCCAAAAGAATTGCGATGATGAGCGCCCTGGCGTTGTCGTCGGTGGAGTAGCCTTCCGGGTAATTCGGCACGACGAAGACGGCGTGCTCCGCAATTCCGGTGGTGTCGGTCATACGAAACAAATGATCGAGTTTTACGGGCGGAAGACGGTCGAGGTTCTTTTCCGTGCTTTGCGCGAAAAATGTGGCGCGCGGATTGCGCAAACGCTCGTTGTACACGCGTTCAAAGCTTCCCATATATTGCTGCGCCACGCGATTCCAAACCATGTCCCTGGTATAAAGGTAGGCACGCTTCCGCATGGCATGGCGGCCGGTTCCGTTGTCCAACAGTTCGATCGTTTTTTCGGCGATGGCTTGCGGATCGTCGAATGGAACGAGCACGCCGCGTTCTTCGTCCAGCAGTTCAATTGCGTGCAAGTACGGCGTGGAAATGATGGCCTTTCCAGCGCTTAAGGCATACGCAAGTGTTCCGGAAACGACCTGGCCCCTGTGTTTGTAGGGGGTGATGTATATATCGGCGGCGCCGATCAATTCAACCAGCTCTTGCGGACTCACAAATCGGTTGCGGAAGATGACGTTGGATTCGACGCCCAGATCCTTCGCCAGTTTCTGGAGTGATTGGCGATATTTTTCGCCTTCATGGCGCAGGACATGTGGGTGCGTGACGCCGGACACCATGTACACCACATTGCGGTGACGCGACAAGATATTCGGGAGGGCCTTAATGACATTTTCGATGCCCTTGTTTGGCGATAGCAAACCAAACGTGAGCAGAACTTCCTTGCCTTCCGTTCCGAATGCGTCCTTGTAAAAAGCAGGATCCGTGAACGCTAAATCGGGAATGCCGTGCGGAATCAGATCGATCTTCGCAGGTGAAACGTGGAACACTGCCTGAAGAATTTCGGAGGACTGCCGGCTCATAACAATCAAGCGATCGGACAAGACCGCTATTTCCGCCATGACGGCGCGCTGATCGGCATTCGGCTCGCGCAGTACGGTATGCAACGTGGTGACGACTGGCATTTGAAGGCGGCGCAACAGGCCGAGAATATGAGAACCCGCTGGTCCGCCGAAAATTCCGTATTCGTGCTGGAGGCAGACCAGATCAATGTTGCTGAAATTCAGAAAATCCGCGGCTTGCTTGTACGAGGCAAGATCATCCTGAGAGAGTTCGAAGCGTATGCGTGCCGGGTACCTGTAACCTTCAGCCGTGTCGTTTACCGGCAATGCCAACAACTCCGTTTGACCGTATTCCGCATGGATGGCGTCACACAAGTCTGTTGTGAACGTGGCAATTCCACATTTTCTGGGAAGGTAATTTCCTATGATGGCGACCCTGCTGGGGAGGATCGGCCGTGGATGTACCAGTCTAACCGAGCCTGACTCTTCCTTTACCTCTAGCGTGACCACTTGTTGGAGAGTGGAGATTTCAACTGATTTCCCATCATCACGGACGTCGATAAGGGTCGCTCTTTCTCTTGGAGAGATTGTCTTTGGCACCGACATTTTTTCCTATCTTTTTTAGGCGAAGACGTCTGTCCTGCCATGGCAATCGAACTCAGGAGTGTGCAAAACGCCTAATAGGACCCGCCCATGCCATTTACTGACATTTCTTTGACCCCAATTCGATTTATTCCAAAAACAAAAGCAATTGCTCTTACTGGACGAAGTCCCGCGCTACGGCCGAAAACTCTTTTGGTTCTTCTCTCGTGCCGTTTCCAGATCGTCAGCTTCCTTTTTCCTCTCGTCGGCTTCCTTTTCGGGGCGCTGTTGTTCTTCGAGTTTCACAGCTTCCGCGGTGGCGGCTTCCACTTCTGCGTTGATTTCCTTGGAGTAAATAACGAGCCCGAAATGGTCGTAAGAAGTGCGCACAAGATCAAAGGAATATTGGGGATCTTGCCACGACGCGAGAGGCCCTGGCTTCAAGTTAGAACGCGCGTCCATGGCCGCATCGGTTTCTGATTCAACGCTAGTGGCCGGGCCGTATTTCACGGAAATGGATTTCACCATATCGGACGCGGTAAGGCCTTCCGTGGAAGCCTGGTCGTAAGTCACGGAGATCTTGTAAAGTTGGCCATTCGAGAAAGAGAACAGGACAAGTTCCACGCTTTCAGGGTGGGAAGAACGATCGAGACTGCTTGTAGGCCACCAGGTAAGTTCCTGGATCAGCATTGGTTGAGCGTGAATGGTCTTCACGTCCGACGATTTCTCGCCGCTAAGTTTCAAAACGTTGGCCAGGCTCGCTGCAATGGAAAAACCACGATACTTGGAAAGTTCCTGTGCTTGGAGCAAAGGGGCCGCAAGAAGCAAGACGCCAAGACCAAGAATCGAGTTGCGAATGGTTTTCATTTTGGTATCTCCGCAAATCACTGGAAATTTTCAATCGGGGCCGCATGCGGTTGCCGAAACGCTTGTCCTTGAGGCCGCGTTTCGTTGTTATCCACTTTGGCCACTGGCAAAACGGCGGCAGTCATCCCTCGGTTACGAACCGCTGGCGGGACCAGATAAACACTCTCCTGTATGTGCCGAGAATTCGCGGAAACGCTCACGAATAGAAAGCCGAGAAAGCGCTTCTCAACGACGGCCGTGATTTCCAAAACGTTAAACTGTTTCCCTTTCAGTTTCATCGCGATCCGTTTCATCGCCCGGCGTCGCGTTTTTTGCCCTTTGCGACCGAAAGCGATTGCATTGATCTTTCCCGCAAGATAAAAGAAGCTCCAGTTCGCCTTGTGGATTGCCCGACCGAGTTCGTACCCATCGAGATGTCGGACGGCTTTCCAGCCCGGAAATACAAGCTCCGTTTCGACGGCCAAGCCAGCCGGCAAGACTGTGTTCTCTCGAATAAGGATGGTTTCGAATTTGTTGATGTCTTCCATTTGAACTTCCTTGCGCTTCAGAATGCATGCAATGGTTGGCTTTGGTGCTCTTACGATTGACGGACGTAAATTCTTCAACCGTTACTGAGATCGTCAAGCGTCGTTAGAAGCGCTGCGTCAATCGACCACGGTTGCGACAATCGTGTCTTCAAAGCCTCTGACTGCCGCGGAGCGGATCGCAGCGGCCGCGAACGGACCGTAGCTATCCCCCGCGAGCATCCGTCCTGAGGCCCATCCAACCAGGACCGCGATGAAAATCCATGCAGGTAGTACATGTGTCCCCGTTGCCCGGTCGACTTCGAAACACCCAGACCGACTGGGCTGGCCTTCATACGAACCAGGTTCGAACTCTGGATCTAGCCGCAGCGGCGGCAATGTTGCGGAAGTTGAATTACACAACCTCGTAAATGTCGCCCACGGATGTTCCGTCAGCCAGAGCTGCCAGCTTGTGCTGAGATACCGGCCTCTGTCTCACCGATCACTTAGATATCCTATAGACCGCCAGATGAAAGGGCTGTTCTGTTTTGTACAGTCCTGCAGAGAACTTTTTGGGACACACGATGAACGCCTTCGTGTGAATTGACAAATTCTCAGTTTTTTCTCAGCCGGATCGAACAGGAGCCTTCCAAGGTGCCTGACGAGTAGGACGGTGAGAGTGGAACCACATTGCCCGGCCCGCCGAGACCGGTCGATGTTGCTCGATTACACCGTCCAGTTTCGAACATTACAAATCCTACGGAACGCAAACTGTTCCCTTTTGCGCAGTTTCGCAAAAACCCAAATGATATGATGCGCCTCTCCGAGGAAGGTCTGTCTGTAGTAGTGGTTCGACACGACTATGAAAGCAAAACAATCCACTAACAATCGGAAGAACGCCTTTTTCGATGCGCAACAGTTCCTCGACACCGCCGGGGTGGCCAGAAAAGTAAGCGAATACCGGCGAAACGAATCTATTTATTCTCAAGGTGAGGCCGCCGAAACTGTCATGTACGTGCAGAAGAGCGGCGTGAAATTATCCGTTGTGAATGGATCGGGAAAAGAAGCGGTCGTTGCGATGTTTGGCCCGACTGACTTCTTCGGCGAGGGCTGCATGGCGGGCCAGACCCTGCGGATGGGCACGACAACCGCCATGACACCGACTACCTTGCTGGTCATTCAAAAAACGAGTTGCTGCGTGTGAGTGAATCAGTATCTGGCCCGAGTTCGGACAAGTGGTCTACCATTTCGCCATCGGATACCCGGTTCCCGATCCGCGCTTTGGAGGCTTGAAATTAAATGGTCGGCTTTGGCGCAGCACTGGTCGGTCATTCAAATCGGTGAGTCTAAATCGCCCTCCTTCGGGCAGTGGCAGATTCGGTCGAAGGAATTTCGTGAGAACCTGGAGTGGGCGGTAATCGTACCCGGCGACCGTGAGACTTCTCCGGGAGTGGTGCAATTGCTCGAAGAGCTTGCCGTTCGCGGAGTGGTTATCCGGAGATTGCGTATCGGCTGCTGGTAACGGGCAAATCGAGGACAGCGTGGTGCGGTCGAGAGTTTGACCTGAAATCAAACTGGGTCAGTGGGACAGAAGGCCCGAGGGCGGTCGGACCTTTCCGTTTATATCTGTTGGCTAAGTCCGGACAGCTACTTTGCGGCGACCAGAGCTTTGCCGGCTTCGGCAACCACACCGACCTGCCGCATCAGCCCAAGAGCGTCCCAGTTGACCCAGCCTTCCACCATCTTCCCACCGGCGAAGCGGGCGATGCTGATTCCGGTGATGGAGATCTGCTTCCCTGTTGGCGCAATTCCGTGAAGTTCCCCTTTGTGAGTACCTCGGCAGCTCCACCGAGCCGTGATCGTTTCTCCGTCGGAAAGTAGCTCTTCCAGAGTTAGGCGGAGATCCTGGAAGGCATTGCGATAGAGAGTCGCTCTTTTCTTCTCACCCTCGGGCCCGCGCCCGACATCCGGCGTCGAAGCATCATGGTGAGTGTAACTTGGGCCGAAGAGTTCGTCGGCCACTTGCACATTGCCCTTGTTCCAAACCTCTTCGAACAAACGACGAACGACAGCTTTATTTGATTCAGACATGATTGTACTCTTTCCAAGAATTCGATTTTATTCTCGCATGAGGCGAGTTGGAACCTGGCGTAGTCTGGAGTCGCTGCGGTCCGGCGCGTGCAGTCCTGTACGTCGAACAGGAAGTTCGTTCCTCGCGCGTGAGGAGAACAACCAGCCGAGGAGGCACTCCCCTCTTAACGCTCGATTGTGGAGCTTGGCTCTTAAAGAAAATGCACTCGGACTTCGAAGCGGGAGTCTCGCCGCATTTGGCGAAACCGCAAGGTCATCCTGTTCTTTCTCGACGTGGGTGTCAAGGACAATCGAAATTTCCTTTTGTGCAAAGATGAAGAGGGCATCGACGAACGGACGAGTGGAGTAGCGAGATGATTTCACGATTCACGCGACAAAAATGGAAACGCTCGGCCGGCTTGGGACTCCGCGTCGTTAGCGCCGGTGGGCTGGCCAGGCGATCGTTCTTCCGTTATCACGGTGAAGTGCGTGAGATTCGCTATTCCAAACGAGGTTGTTATGGCCACGTCCGAGGCGTCACGACCGGTCGCCATCAAAACTCGTCCCACGCGCTGCTTGTTATGCCTGGCGTCGAACGTCCACCAGCGATCTTCGAGATAAACCTCAAACCACGCGCTGAAGTCCATGGGAGACGGCGAGGGAGACACGCCGATATCGCCTAAGTATCCTGTGACGTACCGCGCAGGAATATTCAAGGCTCGACAGAGCGCGACAGCAAGATGCTGAAAATCCCTGCAGACTCCAAAGCGTTCTGTGAACACATCCAGTGCAGTCTTTGTCGGGCGAGCGTGTTGATATCCGAAGCTGACTTTTGAGTGTACCCAATCGCAAATCGCTTGCACCCGTGGCCATCCTGGAGGCACTGCGCCAAACAGCTCCAAAGCAATGACTGAAAATCTGTCCACTTCGCAATAACGGCTGTTATACAAATAGCGCAGGATTTCGGGTGGCAATTCCTGAATGGGGACTTCGCGCGCGTCAGGGTTCACAAGATCGGCCGCGCCGGAGTCATAGATCAAAGTTGAGCTGGTCAAACGAAGGGATCCCTTTGGCGCAACAAACCGGGAGCAGCGATTCCCGAAGCTATCTACGAAACTCTCGATCTGCAACGCAGGCACTACATTTATCTCGTCGGCAGCGCGCAGATCCACAACCCTGGAAGGATGCACGTGGAGCAGCGCCACCATAGCTACCGGCGCAGGGATCTCGAACTCGATTTCATACCCTAATCGCAGAATCATCGATTTAATCGAACTAAGGACCTGAAAGGGCTTCCCTGCCTATGAGCGCGCGGCTTCCGGCTCGTTGACCTGTTCCTCAAAAAGCGTTCTGTAGTGAAGCATGGCCTGTTCACAAAGAACAGACTACCTTCGAGTTGGAGTTGGTCAGGGATGAGCAAACTCTACTAAGTAAATTCCTCCCAGCCTGTGCTGAAGTGTACCGTTTCCATTCTTGAGCACCCTTATCATGCCGTATTGAACGGCGACTAAGGTAGTACCGCTACATCCACCATCTTGATTTTTTCATCCCGATCTTGGGGCGCGATCTTGCTTTGGCGACCGTAACCTCAGGATTTCACGCGGTTGCTTTCACGGCAACCGGTGGGAGAAAACTAATGTCAAAGAAAGCAGCAGAGCATCATCACAAGGCAGCGGAGCATCATGAACACGCGGCACGACACCATACCGTCTTCCCCATACCTAACCTCGGAACCCTGCGGCTTGACCTTGCAAGTGTCACCTTCGCGCGTCGCGAGGCCCGTGAGCAGGTGTTAACGGATTCAACTTTCGCGCGGTCATAACCACCAGTAACAAGCCTTCCCTTCCTGGCGTGCATTCCGCGCTCGACAGACCCACTTGTCCAAATCCTTTGCGGCTCGTTCGGCTGCCTTGCGCTCGGCATCTTGCTTTTTGCCCTCATCACCGCGACGTTCGCGAAACAAGCGCTGACGCTCCGCATCGCTGCGTGATGGGGTTGGGTCGGAGACAACTCGTGCCAGCGGGCTACCCGCTAGGCCATTGAAAGCCCTACGTGCGGGTGGACGCCTTGGAGATATGCTTTGAGGGTGGGGATTTGATGTGAGATGAAACATGACTTCTCCTGTTAGGCCATTGCGTAGCCGTTGTTAAATTTCCCCTGACGCCGTGGGTCCAATATGGGTCCAAAATGAAGGTGAAATAGGAGAAAAACTGGGGTTTTGCAGGGGTAAGGGCAATACAAATCAACAGGACTTACCGATGACCGTTCAGGCTCATAACCCGAAGGTCGTCAGTTCAAATCTGACCCCCGCAACCATTCTAGGAAGTAGAAAGTAAAAGGCTTTCGGGGCTCCAACCGGAAGCCTTTTTTCTTTGAAAAATGTGCTTGGGCACATTTCCAAGCTCCTCGACCTATTGACATCATATTCCACAGCTGTTATATTCCATCAATGGAATGGGACATTGAGTTTACCGACGCGTTCGAGCGCTGGTGGAATGATCTCTCAGGGGATGAGCAGGACAGCGTGGATCAAATGGTCCGACTTCTACAGATGCGTGGTCCTTCACTCGGAAGACCACACCCGACCTTATTCAATCCTCACGGCACTCGAACATGAAGGAACTCCGAGTCCAACATGCTGGCAGGCCGTATCGTGTACTATTTGCTTTCGATCCGAAACGCTGTGCCATTTTGCTCACCGGCGGGGATAAGACCGGGAACGATAGGTGGTATGAGGAATTCGTTCCAATCGCAGATCGACTTTATGAGGAACATTTGGCAGCTCTTGAGAAGGAGAAAAAGAACAATGGCTAAGAACTTCAAGGAACTTCAGGCAAAGATGTCTCCGGAGCGTCGTGCGTGCAATGAGGCTGCTGCCGCGAAGATGATTGACGAGATGGCACTCGATGAACTGCGAGAAGCACGCGATCTCACTCAGGAACAACTCGCACAACTTCTGCACGTCAATCAAGCGGCCGTCTCGAAAATGGAACGGCGCGCCGATATGTACATCACCACGCTGCAAGGTGTGATTAAGGCCATGGGCGGCAGGCTGGAGATCCGGGCTGTCTTCCCCAATGGCGTTGTGCGTATCGGCCAGTTTCAGGACCTAAGGAAGCGCTCATAGAATGTTTGGTCTGGGAAAGGTTTGGGAAAGAACTCCAGAGATTGGAAACGAACTAAGTCGCACAGAATCAACGGGCCGTGTATTTTTGTATGTTCTCATAACCCGAAGGTCGTCAGTTCAAATCTGACCCCCGCAACCAATTTGTTGTTTGTTATCAAGGGCTTCTGAGGTCCACTCGGAAGCCCTTTTCTTTTGCGTTCGTTTGCGTGCAAATCATTGGATTAACGGATTAACTTACTCCCCAACTCATCCACGAACTTGCGCTCATCCGGAGTGATTGCATGCGTCTAAGTATCGAGAGTCAGTTCTGCGCTTGCGTGCCCGAGCCGTTGCTGCCGCGCCTTCACCGGAACATTCATTTGGTCAAGCAGTGTTGCTTACCCGTACCGGAAGGCATGAAGTCCGCGAGGCGCGATTCCGAGGTGCGCGCAAAGCGGATGCAGCTTTCGCTTCACGAGCAGATTCGCGTCCCACGGTGTTCCGTTCTTGGTGCGAAAAACAAGCTGGCTCGAATTGTCCTGCCGAAACGAACAAAATCTTCTACTGCACGAAGGTAGTGGCGTATGGTATTTTCTGCATAACTACGACGCTGGAGTTCCTCCAGCATCATTTTTCGAAGATGGGTCACAGGAACACCTCCTGTGACCCACACTTACATCCAAGCCATCAAGCAACCAACGCGTTCGGCTACCTCACGCGCAGCGTCCGCCGCCGGGCGGCTACGTCCTAACGGGGGAAATGAGTCCTATGATGTGTGTCCTCCAACAATCGGAGAGTCTAATTGATGTCTACAACCCTGCCTTGCAACTCGTTAGGTGGCTGACCACTCAGACCGAACGGCGGGGGCTATGCTGGCATACCGATGGCGACATTATCTCAGGCAGATTACCTGACGCCACCTCCATTCAGTTTCAAGTTCACTGCGAACCGTCAAGTCTCCGAGCTTGGAGCTTCCTCAGTGTGCAACGCACGTGGTAGCGTTCTCCGTCGCCTGACTCCTGACGCGCCTTCCTCTTACAATTCCGGTCTGGTTGCCGCCAAGCAACTCTTGAATCCATTCCGCCGTCAGAGTAGTCTCAACCTCGCTTGGGATCGTTGTGCAATCAACCGCACGCGTTAGAAATATGGCGCTGCTCCTTTACCACCGTGGGACCCGACCTGGACAACAAGGCCTGGGAGGAACACGTCACCTTTGGATTCTGCTTGCGGCTCTCGCAGCCATTTTCCTGTCACATCCGATTGGGGCGGAACCCGCAAAGGAAGTCCGGCGGATTCTGATTCTGAATGAAGTGGGCACTTCCTATCCCGGGATCGCGATAATCAACGAGGGAATCCAAGCTGCACTGAATGATTCACCCTATCGCCTTGAATTCTTTTCCGAGTATATGGATACGGTGTTGTTTCCTGATCCGGCCGACCAGCAGGAATTTCGCGATTTCTATCTTCGCAAATATCAGAAACGCAAACCAAACGTGATTATCACGGTTGGGCCATCCCCACTCAAGTTTATGGAGGAGGTGCACCAGAGAGCGTTTCCGGGCGTGCCGATTGTGTTCTGTCTGCCTAATGCAGCAGCGCCGGGTGCCCCCACCCTAGATTCTGATTTTACGGGGGTCGAAAATGACATGGCTCCCGGCAAGACTCTGGAAATAGCATTGCGGCTCCAGCCCGGCACAGAGCACGTGGTTGTTGTAGGGGGCATATCGAGTCACGACCAACACCAATTAGCCGTCGTCAAGCAACAACTAAAAGCATTCGCGGATCATCTTGACATTACCTATATGACGGAGCTAGCCATGCCGGATCTGCTGGGGCATCTCAGGCATCTGCCCGCCCGCACTCTCATCCTGCTCACCACGGTATCGACGGATGCTGAAGGAACACAGTTCAAAGGAACAGAATCAGGCGCCCTGGTCGCTACCGCGGCGAATGCGCCGGTTTTTAGTCTATTTGATGTTTACCTAAATCACGGAGAAGTGGGGGGCGATCTTTCGAGCGTAAGGGAGCAAGGGAAGATTGCTGGAGGCATGGCGTTAAGGCTGCTGAGTGGCGCAAAGCCGCAGGAAATTCCCAGGGCAAATGGCGCAAACACCTACATGTTCGATTGGCGGGCACTACAACGTTGGGGAATGAAGGAAAGCGTTCTTCCTGCCGGTAGCGTGGTGCTGTTCCGCGAAAATTCCGTTTGGGAACGCGCCAAGAAGTTCTGGATTGGTGGGCTAGTCTTCCGTCTCTAAAGTTTCTTTATATTTGTTGACCTTCCGGATGATCTTACTTGCGCTGGCGACCCACTGAAAGGGTTGTGGGTTTCGGTTGTAGCGTTGGATGTAATTTTGAATTGCCATGATCAGCTCACGAACGCTACGAAATGTGCCTCGGCGAATTCGTTTCCTTGTGATTTCGGCGAACCAACGTTCGATTTGATTGAGCCACGAAGAACTGGTCGGCGTGAAATGGACGTTATAGCGGGGCCGCACCGCCAGCCACTTCTTCACCGCCGGGTGTTTGTGCGTTCCGTAGTTGTCGAGCACGAGGTGGATTTGCAGACCGGAATCGACCGACTCATCGATCCGATTCAGGAACCGTAGGAACTCTTGATGCCGATGCCTCGGCTGGCACGCAGCGATCACCGTCCCCTCCAAAACGTTGAGTGCGGCGAATAGGGTGGTGGTTCCGTGCCGCTCATAATCGTGCGTTTGTCGTGCTGGCAGGCCGGGCCGCAAGGGGAGAATCAGTTGCGTGCGCTCCAGGGCCTGAATCTGGCTTTTCTCATCCACGCTGAGGACGATCGCCTTATCTGGTGGGTTCCTATAGAGGCCCACAATGTCGCGCACCTTCCGAGCAAATTCCGGATCGTTGCTGAACTTGAAGGACTCCACTCGATGGGGCTGCAGTTTGTGCTTCTTCCAAATCCGCTGCACGGTAGCGGGGCTGACCTTCTGGCTTGCCGCCATGGCCCGAACACTCCAATGCGTGGCATCCTTCGGCGTAGTTTTCATCGTCGCGTCCACGATGGCTTCTTCTTGTTCTGCGGAGATTTGCTTGGGGCGTCCGCTACGCGGCCGGTCCTCCAGTACTGCGGCTAGCCCGCCGCTGTCAAATCGCCTCCGCCATAGCAACACGGTCGGCAAAGAGGTAGCCAGGTTACGTGCCAGAACGTGATTGGCAATTCCCTCGGCCGCAGCAAGGACAATGTCGACGCGGAGAACAATTCCTCGGGGTGTGCTGCGATGACGGGCAATCTCGAGTAACTGCTTGCGATCTGAGTCCGTGAGGGACAGTTTAGGCGCAGGTGGAAGAGGCATGATGCCAGCATGCACCACTGGCTGCCATTAGTAAAGACATTTACGATACGACAGACTAGTGATCATCCTGGGATTGACGCTGCTGGCGACGTATCTTTACTACACTCGAACGGAATTGAAGAGGTCCCGAGACGCACAGGTGCTGCTTAGCGACCACCTAATCAAGGCGCAAGAGAAGGAAAGAAGCAGAGTGGCATCAGAACTACACGATGATTTTAGTCAACGTTTGGCGTTACTTGCATTCGGATTGCAGAATACTGCGGAAGCGCTTCCCAATTCACCAGATGGGTTGAAACAGACGCTCGGCGAGTTCAGGCAGTCAGTTTGTGAGCTTGGTGACGATCTTCATGGTTTATCCTACCAATTACATTCATCCACACTTGACACTTTGGGGCTCGTCATCGGTGAAGTGCTCCCCAAAATTCGGACCAGTCAATAAGGTGTAAAATCGCTGCCTCGGAAAGCGAGCAGGAATGAAATCGAGGCAACGGCGAAGCTTCAGCGCGGAGATGAAAGCAAGAATCGCGCTGGAGGCGATCAAGGAACAGAAGACCATCCAGCAAATCGCTTCGCATTACGGGGTGCATCCCAGCCAGGTGACGAACTGGAAGCGGCAAGCGATTCAAGGAGCACCGGAACTGTTTGCGGATCGGCGGTCGCAGCCGGACACGAGCGAGGAAGCGCTCAAAGCGGAGTTGTACCAGCAGATCGGGCAGTTGCAGGTGGAGCTGGACTGGCTTAAAAAAAAGTCCGGCCTATCGCGTTAGAGCAGAGGCAGGGATGGATTTCAGAGTACAAAGAACTGAGCATACGACAGCAGTGCCGCTTGGCGGGGGTATCGCGGTCGGGGTGGTATTACGAGGCGGAACGGGAAGCGTCCGAGAATTTGCGATTGATGCGGTTGATCGACGAGCAATACACACGGACGCCGTTTTACGGAATCCGGAGGATGGGTTGGTGGCTCGGCGAGCAAGGATACGCGGTCAACGCCAAAAGGGTACGCCGGCTGATGCGGGAGATGGGGCTGGAAGCGATCTATCCGAAGCCACGGCTGTCAGATCCCGGGTTAGGGCACAAGATCTACCCCTATCTGCTGCGCAGCCTGAAGATCGATCGGCCCGACCACGTTTGGACCGGCGATATCACCTACATCCGCTTGCGGCAGGGCTTTGTTTATCTGGTGGCGATCATGGATTGGTTCAGCCGCTATGTGCTGGCGTGGGAAGTATCGATATCGTTGGAGAGCGCCTTTTGCGTGGCGGCACTGGACTGGGCATTGACGACGACGCGGCCGGAGATCTTCAATACCGACCAAGGGGCGCAGTTCACCAGCGAGGTATTTACGAACCGTCTCGAGAAGCAGGACATCACGATCAGCATGGACGGACGTGGACGAGCGATCGACAACATTTTCATCGAACGACTATGGCGGACGGTGAAATACGAAGAGGTTTATCTGAAGGATTACGTCGACGTGCTGGAAGCAGTCTCGAATCTCAAAAGTTATTTCACCTTTTACAATCACGAACGCCCGCATCAGTCGTTGGGATATCAAACGCCAGCGGAGATCTACTTTGGGAAAGTGAAATGCGTTTGAGGAGGGACAGAGCAGCGCATGCTGTGGGTCGAGCGAGTTGGCGATCGTCGTTCCTGGGCGATGCTGACGCGAAATTCCTTTGTGGAAAACGAGAGCGAGACCCGAAGAAAGAAAAAAGTAGCAAAAAAGAAAGAAAAGAGGGCCTGTGGAAACTGACGCTGCTGATGGAAATCCGCGAAGAGCGCGGATTCCCACAGCAGCTTGAAAAGAGCCTCGCAAAAGACGCTCGGCTTTTTCACAGTTCCCACAGGCCCAACAACAAGGATCTATCTACAATCAATTGCAGGCAGCGGTCCACCTTAAGAAGGCCAAATATTGGTCCGAAGGATGGGGAGCACTCACGGGTTAAAGTCTCTGTGTAGAGAGTTTGGTGCCCGGCAAGGCATCGAAATCGATTTCACTTCTGCGGATATTCCACGCAGCGTTAGGCCGGAGGTTTCTTTATGTCTGTTTCGCATCACCCAGGAAGGGCTTCAGAATTCTAAGAAACACAGCGGTACGAAAAAGGCCCAATTGAGTTTGCGCCATAAGGGCGAGAGATTATTCCTTTCTTTGTGCGACGAGGGTATGGGATTCGATACGAACAGGATGGAAAAACATGGGTTGGGCATTCTCAGCATGCAAGGACGAGCACGCCTCTTAGGTGGAGACTTCGAGATTCATTCAATGCCTGGCAAGGGAACAAGAATTGAGGCCTGGGTGCCTCTCGAGCCGGTCGCGGATCAATTAAAAGCTTGAGCTTGCGCGACTCCGCGTAATATGCGGCGTTCATGCTGCTGGTGCAATCCTATTAGAGCTCGTGCAGGCGACACGCAACAATCGAAGAAATGCGCAGGAAATCTGGTAAACGGTGACTAAGAATAGTCGTAACGATTAACGATGACAGATCAATATTCACCACGGCGGTTGGTTGCCCTCGCGAGCTCGGTGGGCGTCCTGTCTTATGTTGTGGCCAGAGTGGGGGGGGCGCTAATCCTACGGCCGCAATTGGTCTCACCCCTTTGGTTGGGGAACGTGGTTCTAGTCGCGGTGTTGTTATTGGTCCCGCGCAAAATCTGGCCCCTCCTCCTGCCGGCTGGCCTAGCTGGATTTATCCTGTATGACTTCTTGGCAGGGGAACCGATTCGCTCCATCGTTTCGTTTACTCTCTCGAATGCCGCGGAAGTCCTCACCGCCAGTTGGTGTCTGCACGTATCGTTCAAGGGCATGCCTCGGCTAAATAGTTTGAAGGCCCTCGCCAAGTATTCCTTCTACGGCGTGTTCCTGGCTCCGTTCGTTGGAGCCTTCTTTGGGGCGTTCGCCACAGCTAGCAAATATTGGGCGAGTTGGAAAATAGCCTTCTTTTCAGAAGCGCTGGGATTTCTCACGCTAATGCCGGCAATTTTGGGTTGGGTCAGTGAAAGTCGCACCTGGGGCCAGAGACGTCGCACCTATTACTTGGAACAAGCAGCTCTGCTGGTAGCCTTAATTATTCTTGGTCACCTTGCTTTCGCCCTACCTACCACAAGTAACCGTCCAGCACTGCTCTATTCTCTCGTGCCTTTGCTACTGTGGTCTACCCTGCGTTTCGGAACTACGGGAGTGAGTACTTCGATCATTGCGATTGCTTTCCTGTCGATTTGGGAGGCGGTTCATGGCCGAGGCCCGTTCACGGAACCGGGTCCAATCGTGAACGTTGCATCGCTGCAATTTTTCTTATTTTTCACCGCTGCGCCCTTTATCACCCTGTCAGTTCTTGTAGAGGAGAGGAAACGATCCGAAGAAGCGCTCACTGCGATGAGCGGGCGCTTGATTACTGCGCAGGAGGAAGAGCGCGCGCGAATTGCTAGAGAGTTGCATGACGATCTAAATCAGAGGATGGCTCTTGTGCAGATGGGTCTCGAGGAATTCAAACAGGGCATTCCTGGCCTGTCATCCCAGGCCCAACAACAACTGGACAATCTTGGCGAGATACTCTCGGATGTCTCATCCGACCTACATGTTTTGTCCCGTCAGCTTCACCCGGGCCTGCTTGAAAGCTTGGGACTGGTGGCGTTGTTGAAGCGAATTTGTACAGAATTCTGCACGCAATACAAGCTAGAAGTTCAGTTCATCCAGAAAGACATTCCGAAAGAGATTCCAAGCAACGTCGCTCTTTGCTTGTTTCGAATCGTTCAAGAAGGATTGCGCAACGTCGCAAAACACAGTGGAGCGTCGAAGGCCGAAATAGAACTTCTCGGCAACGCAGATGAGATTTATCTGTGCATTTTCGACTCGGGCCACGGGTTCAACGTCGAGTCAGCTCACGAAGGAGCTGGGCTGGGGCTAGTCAGTATGCGAGAACGATTGCGCTCAGTCGGCGGACAGCTCTCCATAGAATCCGAATTGAATTGTGGAACCCGAATCCGTGTTCGTATCCCTAAAATCGCCTTCGCGGGACAAGCCGGTCTAGACGCCGCTGGAAAATGCAGCATTTTAGCTCACTCGCAGGAACCACCAATTGCACCAAAATAGTGCAAAAGGGAAAAGTTTTGCTCTCTCCTTTCTCCTAACCCCTCAAATCGTTGTCGCAATATCAAATATCAAGTTAATCTACTGTTTTTTCCCCCGTCCCGGACTCTCCCATCCGACACCGGCCCGTTGTTCAGAAAGCACGTCCATGCGGCGATTGTTCGAGAATAAATCTATCGAGGTCATCGCTGGAGCGCTGGAGCGCTCGTCATGATTGATCTTGTGATCGTTTGGTTTCTTTTGGCCAAATAATCGGCCGTGCAAGAAGCCAAAATGGCCTGGTGCAACATTGCTCTGGAGCAACGACGGCAGATCCGCGTGCATGTCAAGATCCAAACCAAGTGGTGGTTATTTGGTCCGCCCGGGGTAAGCCGGCATGGTGAGAAGTCGAGGCTAAGACACCATGCTGGCACCTGTATCGTTTCCACTCGCGAAATTGTCCGTAAATTGTCCGTGAACTCGGTACAAGACAGCCATACGCGAGCCGAAAGCCAGTTACGTTTTTCGCTGATTTCGTTGGGCCTTGTATGCTGTCGTTGTTCGCTGTAGTCGCCAAGTTCTGCCTCATAACGCGAAGGCCGTCAGTTCAAATCTGACCCCCGCAACCACCCGAAGACGCTGGTCATCACACCAGCGTCTTTGGTCCAAACCTGAGGCAAGCACCCAAACCCTACTCTTTTTATATCGTCGGATGTCTCATAGCGTTTGCGGCCTGATCGTGGGCGGATGACTAGCGCTGTGCGGAAGTAATTGCGCGCCACGCCCGTTTCGATTGACGTTTGCTCAACACCCCACCTACCATCACTACCCAGTGACCACTCCCTCACAACCCGTGGGGCAAACCGTTTCCCACTACCGCATCCTCAACAAGATCGGCGGTGGAGGCATGGGCGTGGTCTATGAGGCTGAAGACCTCAAGCTCGGTCGCCACGTCGCCCTGAAGTTCCTTCCCGACGAGCTCGCCCACGACGCACAGGCCCTCAGTCGTTTCCGGCGGGAAGCCAAGGCCTCGTCCTCTTTGAACCACCCGAACATTTACACGATCTATGAGATTGACGAGTCCGGTGGGCGAACTTTCATCGCCATGGAACTGCTGGAGGGGCAGACGCTCCGGCATCAGATTGCTGGAAAGCCGATGGAGATTGAGGCTGTGCTCGATCTGGGCATCCAGATTGCCGAGGCACTGGATGCGGCCCACTCGAAAGGCATTGTCCATCGGGACATCAAGCCCGCAAACATCTTCGTCACGAATCGAGGTCAGGCAAAGATTCTGAGCTCTGACTGTGTGTGAACTCCAGATACAGCTTGCGGCTGTGACATTCCACCAGACAGAAGGCGTAGAGTTTTCGCGCATGCCCCTGATAGGAAAGCGTGTCGAAGTGTCCCCAGTCGACTTCGAAACGTTCTCCCGGTCCCGGTTCCATGCGCACGTAGGCGCGCGGGGCGCTGGCCTGCAGGCGTACCCCATGCAAGTACTCTTTCAGAATGCTCAGACCACCGCTGAAGCCGAGCGACCGGAGTCGTTGTGCGATCACCGTGGCATGGACCTGAGGATCCTGCTCCAGGAACTCGGTGATGGTGGTC
This sequence comes from Candidatus Acidiferrales bacterium, assembly GCA_963783955.1. Lineage (GTDB taxonomy): Bacteria > Acidobacteriota > Terriglobia > Acidiferrales > UBA7541 > Acidiferrum. The sequence continues at coordinate 863,887 of CAWAPN010000001.1, forward strand.
TTGAAGCGATCCAGCTTGCTCGAGCGCTGCCGGGAAGCGGCAGTCTGCGCCGGCGCCACGAGATATTTGACGATGGTTCTGCGCCCGATGTGCAGATGACGGGCGATTTTACGCACCGGCCAGTGCTCGGCCCAGTGCAGGCGATGAATTTCGTTGATTTGCTCGGCGCTCAGCATGGGGCTGAGTTCGGGTATACGGGCAGTGGGGTGCACAAGCCATAGGGATGTTCCTGTCAAGCACGGGCCACCCGTTGGGGTGGTTGCGCGAACCAGAAACTCCGTTAGAGAAGCGCGGTGGCGTGTGGAGTACCTGGGTAGATAAGATCTGACCCACAATGTGGTTCGGCAGTTATGGCCGTTTCTTCTTTGGAGCGTTCCTGCCCGATGTCAAGCATGGCTCCGGTGTTGGCGATTACGTAGATGGTGGCGGTGTTGTCCCTGAAAAAGGACAATGGCCTGACCCCGCTGGAGAGATTGTGTAAGTGTTGCCGACCGGGCCGAGCCACGTTGAATTCAACGTGGAGAACTTAGCATGAAGCCTGATCAGCAAAACAAACCTCAGAAAGCATCCTGTCGCCCGGAACAGGTCAATTGGCAGCAGATGAATCGGAAACAGCGAGGCGAGATGACGCGAAAAATGCATACAGAAGATCTCAGCCTGGAGGTAGTACATCCCCACGCCGCGGGCATTGACATCGGCAATGAAGCGCACTACGTCGCCGTGCCGCCCGACCGGGACAACAAATCAGTGCAGCGCTTTGGATGCACTACGGCGGAGTTGAAGGAGATGGCAGCCTGGTTGAAGCAATGCGAGATTCGGACTGTAGCCATGCAATCGACTGGGGTGTACTGGATCGCGGTGTACGACATTCTGGAAGCGGCCGGTTTGGAAGTGTATCTAGTGAATGCCCGGGAGACGAAGAATCTGCCGGGGCACAAGAGTGATGTGCAGGAGAGTCAATGGCTAATGAAGCTGCACACTTATGGGTTGTTGCGGAACTCATTTCGGCCGCCGCAGGAGATTCGGACCATGAGGACATACTGGCGACAGCGGAATGACTTAATCCGAAGCGCGGCACGGCACATTCAGCGGATGCAGAAGGCTCTAACGCAGATGAATATCCAGTTGGCAAACGTATTGAGCGAAGTGAGCGGAGTGACGGGTCAGGCGATCATTCAGGCCATTCTGGCAGGAGAGCGAGACCCGCAGAAGCTAGCCGCATTTCGCGATAAGCGGGTGAAAGCGCGCGAAGAGGAAATCGCACGTAGTCTGGAAGGCAACTGGCAGGAAGATCAGCTATTTATGCTGAAGCAGGAACAGGATGGCTACGAGTTTTGTCAGAAACAAATGAACGAGTGCGATGAGCGACTACAGCAGTATCTGCAGCAGCGGGAGGACCGGAGCAAGGGAGCCGAGCTACCCAAAGAGAATCGGAAGGAACGGCTCCGGAAGAACAAGACGAATAAGCCGAGGTTCGACTTACGCACGGAGCTATTTCACATGACGGGGACGGACCTAACCCAGATTGACGGGATCGATGTCAGGACGGCAGCGACCGTGATCAGCGAAGCCGGTTGGGACATGAGCAAGTGGCGGACGGAGGATCATTTTGTTTCCTGGTTGCGGCTGTGTCCGGATAACAGAGTCAGCGGCGACAAGGTCATTGGGAAAAGACGCCTGCCGATGAATAACCGGCTGAGCGTGGCATTGAAGATAGCTGCCAGCACCTTACGTCAAAGCAATACCTATTTAGGAGCGCAGTTCCGCCGACTGAGGACGAGGCTGGGGCCGCCCATCGCGATCAAGGCCATGGCGGCCAAGCTGGCCCGCTTGGTCTACCGAATGCTGCGCTACGGGATGCGGTTCGTCGATCGCGGGGCAGAGTTCTACGAGGCGCAGCACCGCCGACGCCAGATCGACTCCCTCAAGCGGAAAGCCGCCTACCTCGGATTCAAAATCATTGACGCCCCAGCGGCCTAGGAGGAGTTTCTGGAGAGACGGGCAGACGTCGGCCGGCAAGTGGCCAACTGACGGTAAAATAAGCACTTGCGCCGAAGCTAAGTTGTTCCTGTCAAGATCGCGCACCTTGGGCCCCAGCAACCAAACCTCTGAAACTGAACGCGTTAAATTCAAAGCTAAGTTGTTCCTGACAAGACGCTCGACGCGACGCCTCTGGTCCCGCCCTCGTTGTCGCTGGCGATTGCTCTCGACCAGCACGGGATTCTGCTGGCGGTGCTGTTTCTGGTAATGAGGATGTTCGTCCCACCACTGCTTCTGGCTATCGCGAACGACCTGGCGATATTCCGGATCTGCTTCGAGCTTCCGTCGGTGATAGTCGGCACGTCGCCGGCGTTGGCACTCCAGTCGGCTGCAGACGGCTTGTTGTGGACGGTAGGGAGAGCGAAGAAAAGTGCACTTGCAGTAGAGACAGCAGCCGCTCTGGGTCACGACGACTCCTCAAAGATCTCGCAAGACGAATCTCTGAGAAATAATCAAAACGGCAAGCGACGTGCAAATTTTAGAAACTTATTTAGAGTTCGTACTGCATCCTTGCCAGCGGATTCTGGTGGATCACTGGCCCCGACCAACACCGGCCAGAATGGCTCCATTTTTCACTGGCGTTAACACTAGGCGAGGCTCACGCCGCGCTGGCCTATGCTGAGTGGTTTTACGACCGGGACTGGCCAAGTGCAGAGCGGGAATTCAGGCGAGCCATCGAGCTAAACCCCAACAGTGCTATCTCCCATCAGCGGTATTCTGAATGCCTGCTTACGAGAGGTCTATTCGACGAAGGTATAAATGAGCTAAAGCGAGCGCAAGAGCTTGACCCCGTCTCAACTCAAGGACTTGGCGGCCTGGGACACGCGTATTTGATTGTGCGGCGATACGACGAGTCGATTGCTTATTTCCAGAAAGCCCTCGATCTATATCCTAACGCGGCATTCATTCGCGCTCAGTTGGCTTGGTCATACGCGGCCAAGGGTATGTACCCGCAAGCCCTTGCTGAGTACGACAAAATAGCCGAGTCCGACAAAAGTGTCGCAACGGAGAACCAATTGGTCGCTGACGGCCTCGGCTGGGTTTACGCCGTCTCGGGCAGGCGGGCGGATGCGCTAAAGATTGCCAAAGGATTCGGCGATCTGTCCTCGCATGCTTATGTCGATTTTTACCAGCTTGCAACGATTTATGCGGGTCTCGGTGAGAAAGACGAGGCCTTCCGACTGCTGGAAAAAGGTTACGAGCAGCGTTCAGCGGGCATGCCCTATCTCGCGGTAGACCCGTTCTGGTACGGGATGCGCTCCGACCCACGCTTTGCCGACCTGCTGCGCCGGATGGGGCTGCCGCAGTGAGGAGTTCCGCGCCCCTGGGCAACCGCGTCACTCACTTTTCACCGACATTTGGCGCATGAAGTTCCATGAACGGTTGCTCACGATTCTGGGCGGACAACTACGAAACAACCGGTTAACCCGCGGATTGCCGACATAACCCACCCAGAATCGGCGAAATCCCGGCAACTTGCTGTGCGTGCCGCTCAGTTCTTTTCGCATCGTCACACTCGACCATGAGCTCATTCTGGACGTGCGCAAAACTACTCGGCCGTGTTGACAGCTCCCTCTTGAGCCGTTGTTTTGTTTGCGGCGATTCGAAATTTCCAAGATTCCTGCGGTCAGGCAAAGGGGTTGGAGATCGTGACGCTTCCGATCTGTTGTCCATCCTGAAAGTCTTCACTGTAAAGCACTCCACACCGACCCTCGATTGCAGAAGCGACGATCAACGAATCGTACCAAGGAAACTGAAACCTAGCTCCAATTCGTAGCGCTTCCCCATACAAAGCTTGCGAAGAATGCACTGAAAGGAGTGGTCGAAAGGTCGTCGACAAATATTGCTCTGCATCGACGCTACTCATAGGCTTTGGGAAACGGCGCAGAGCAACGTTAAAGAACTCTTGCACCACTTGATAGCTGACAATGCCGCCGCCCGTCGCGATTGCATTTCTGATCAGCTTCCTCGATTGCGCAGCCTTCTTCGGTGAACTTGCGTCAAACGAATATACGAAGATGTTTGTATCGAGAAAGAACCTACCGTTCATTCATCTCGTCCCGGCTAAAGTGCCGCCCCGCCTGTACATGCTTCAGTCGCTTCATCAGAGCGTCGAACTCCTGCGTGCCGCCGCTCTGTACTGTAAGTTGTTCCAGCCACTCGCGGAACATGGCATTGAGCGTCTTGTGCTGCGATTTGGCCAGCAGGCGCGCTTGCTCGATCAGTTGCTCATCGGCACTAAGAGTAATGTTTTTCATACGAAAACAGTGTACACGATTGTCGTGTGACTAACAAGAGCCCTCCTTCAGGAGAACCTGCCCGTGCTTGTGTCCGGCACTCATCCAGTTCGTGGGCGGGAAAGATTGGGAAAGAGATAAGATTGCCTGAATGTCAGCTAAATCGCACAGAATCAACGGGCCATATGTGCGTTATCGTGCCCATAGCCCAAAGGTCGTCCGTTCAAATCTGCCGCTTGAAATCATCATCAACACCGAGGAGTTGTTTATGACAAAAGCCGAGTACGAAGTTTTTGAAGCTCTCAATCCTTTCTTCGAAGTCGTTAGGAAAGGCTTACGCGGACTCGTTGATGGCGATCATTATTTCGATACGATTGCCGAAGACGCATTCTTCGAGTTCCGCTATCACTTCCCCGGTTGGCCTCTGACAATTCGAGGCCGAGCGAATCTTATGGCTAGCTTCTCCGGATACGGCAAGTCGATCAAGCTTTACTCTGGCGACGCACTTGTCGTGCACCGCTCGCAAGATAGTCGCGTCGTAATCCTCGAATACGAGGTACATGGAAGGATTCTTTCGACCGGCGCGCCCTATGACAACAGGCTCATCTCGGTTGTAACGATTGAAAAGAAAAAAATCGTGCATTGGAGAGATTACATGGACTCTCTAGCTGCCTGGACGGCGTTGAATAGCACTTCCTAGTCTCAGATTCCGCGGTTCCACCTGAACTCGAACGCAACCCCGCCGGGGTCAGCTGTCCATTTGCGGAGCCAATTTTTTGTACGCATCTTGGACTCCACGAAATAGTGATGGTCCAGCAGCTCGCGCAACAGAAATCGATGATGCGCAGTAACGTGCCCTTCTAGAGCCTGCTGCAACTGGGGAATCTTGTTGCGCAACAGTCCTCGCGACATCTCGGCAAGCCGCTGGCTGTCCTGTTCGCCGTTCACGATCGCTTCCAGCATGGCCCGGCCGGACGCGCCCAAGGTGTCGGTAGCCACCGAAGCCAACTTGATGTTGGCGTCTTCTAACACCTTTTGAATGCGATTAGCGATGCGGTTAATCTCCTGCGCCAGGCTGGCCCGATAGCGCGTCAGATCCCGCAGTTCTCGCGTGGGAGTCGGCGGCACAAAACTCGCCCGCAACAGTCCGTGTTGCAGCAGGTCCGCGATTCGTACTCGGGCTCTAATCGCGCCAGAATAGCTCGGCCTTCATCCACTTGGCGGTGCTCCAAACATGCCTCCTTCTCGAGATTATTTTCATGGTTCGTTGTGGTTCGAAGAACCATGAGCTATTCGCATCGCAGCGCCACCATCGGGTCGACGCGAGCGGCACGTCGGGCGGGTACATAGCACGCGGTGAGCGCCACCAAAGACAAGATGAGGGCAACGCACAAAAGTGTCACGGGATCGTACGAATCCACCCTAAAGAGCATGCTGGCCATCAAGCGGGTTAGGCCGAGCGACGCTAGCAGTCCAATCGCAAGACCTGTCAGCGTCATTCCCCCAGCCTGCCTCAGCACCATCATCAAGATCGTCTTTCGCTCCGCGCCCAATGCCATCCGAATTCCAATCTCGTAGGTCCGCTGACTCACTACGTGGGAAAAGACTCCGTAGATGCCGCCACTCGCGAGCAACACCGCCAACCCCGCGAAAATCGCCAACAAAGTCATGGTGAACCGTCGGGCTGCGAGCGAATCTGTGATAATTCCCTTCATGGACTCGAAACCGTACGCAATCTGTTGGCTGTTCTGTCCTTGTACCGCATCCCTGATTGCACTTACGCTTGCGTAGCTCGGAGTTTCTGTCCGCGCCACAAAGCCATTCGATTTCGCCAACAGGGAAACATATTCGTCGGGAATCTGCTCCACCGCGGTATAAATCTGGCTTCTCACCGGTGACTGTTCATTCTCGTCCAGTCCGAACTGAATCACGTGGCCGACCACCCCCACAATCTCGAACGGTTGCTCAATTCCCGCAAGGTTAATGTGTCGACCGAGGGGGTCCTGCGTCGGAAAGTACTGTCGCTTAAACTGTTCGTCGATGACCGCCACCCAAGACGAATGTATGCCGTCTTCCCGCGACAAAAAACGGCCTTCCAAGAGAGGAATACCCAACGTCTTCAAATAGTCAGGTCCAACGATGTAATTCATCGCATTTGCCATTTCACTTGTTGTTGCCGGCTTCGGTTGCCCTTCGATCCAGAATCCAACTTCATTGTCACCCGCCATGGGAAACGCGCCATCTGTGATCGCTAATGCTGCTACCCCGGGAACCGCCGCGATTGTGTCCGTGAGCCGATTCAAATCTGCCCGCAGTTGGTCGGGTGTCTCCTTCTGCGTCGAGGCTGGCCACGCTACGCCAAATTTCCACACGTTCTGCGGATTGAATCCCGCATGGACACTCCAAAGATTCGCCAGGCTGCGAATCGTCAGCCCCGCGCCAATCAACAGCACCATTGCCAGGGCCATCTCCGACACTACGAAGAGGCTTTGCGTACGGTGATGTGCGCTCGTTGCGCGCTTTGCTTCCTTGAGGGTTTCGTGTGCATCCGTCCGCGAAATCTGCCAAATTGGTATCAGTCCAAATAAGACTCCAGAGAAAACCGATACCACCAGCGTGAAAAGCAAAACGCGTTGATCGACTCGTACGGTGCCTGCCAGTGGCAACGCCTGCGGCAATGCCGCTAGTCCAGCCTTCGTAGCCCACACCGCTACCGATAGCCCCAGCGCCCCGCCGGCCAGTCCCAACAAAACACTTTCCACCAGCAGCTGTCGCGTTACGCGTCCTCGGCTTGCTCCGAGCGCCGCGCGAATCGCGAATTCCCTCGTCCGTCCTACCGACCGCGCGGAAAGCAAATTCGCAATGTTTGCGCAAGCGATCAGCAGCACAAAACCTACCGCCCACAACAGCATCAACAACATTAGCCGAACGTCGCCAACCATTTGTTCCTTCAACGGCGTCAGCGCGATTCCGGCATTTTTGTTTGCGTCCGGGTACGCTTCGGCCAAGTTCCGGGCTATCTCGCTCATGTCCTGCCTGGCCTGCTCGGCCGTCACGCCGTCTTTTAACCGGCCCACCGCATACAGCCCCGGGTGTGCGCCTCGGTCCCGCACCCAGGGAACGTTCCACGCGCCAACCGGCACGTACACATCCCCAAGGCGAAAATTCGTGTTCTCACAGCAAAAGTAAAAGGCTTCGGGGAGTACGCCGATGACCGTGTACTCTTGCCCATCAAGCGTCAGCGTCTTACCTACAACTTCCCACGAGCCAGCAAACTTGCTTTTCCAAAATCCCGCGCTCAGTATTGCCACCGGTGTTCCATCTGGGCGATCTTCCGCCGGAGAAAAATTGCGGCCGAGCGCTGGTGTTATGCCCAACACTGGAAAGAAACTCGCCGAAACCATCACCGCTTTCACACGCTGAGCTTCGTCCGATCCTGTCAGATTGAACTCGCTCGGCCGATAAGCCGCCATCGCTTGAAATGTCCGGTTCATGCGTGTCCAATCCAGAAAATTCGGATATGAAATCGAAAATTGGGGGAATGGAGGTAGCGTTTGCGCCAGGGACACTAATTGGTCCGGCTGCGCATAAGGCAGCGGATTCAACAGCACTCCGTTCACGACCGAAAACAGCGCGGTGTTTGCGCCAATGCCGAGAGCCAGCGTTAGAACGGCAATCGCCGTGAACGTTGGATTCTTCCGAAGCATCCGTAAGCCAAACCCCAAATCCTGAATAACGCTTTCGACGATATTGGCTCCGCGAGCGTCCCGGCACTCTTCTTTCGCACGCTCGACGCCGCCGAACTCGACCCGCGCTCGGCGCTGAGCTTCCTCGTGCGGAACTCCACTGCGGATCAAATCCTGGGCATAGGCTTCGATGTGGAACCGGAGTTCGGCGTCCATGTCGCGCTCCATACGGGAACGGTGCAGTATTGTTCGCAGCCAAGATCGAAGACGGATGATCCAAGTCGTCATTTGAACCCCCCGAAGGAGCGGCTTCTCCTAGATGATCTAGGGATCATACTCGGAGACTCCTAGATATTCAAGGAGAAGAAGGTCGAGGAGGTCGAGGTCACGCCAGACGGAGGTATTCCGCCGTGAGGACAAGCCGATCGGCGCGAGTCGTGATTCAGTTGCAGGAGGCTAGACTACCGTGACGCAGACGGTATCGGAAACAGTCAGACTGATGCACCAAGAGACGGCGTGCATCGCCCTGGCTCAAGCCGCGAACATCCTAACTGATAAATCCGTGGTCAAGGTCCTTCAGGAACTTCATTCCAATCACGAACTCTGGGCTCAGCCAACTGCTGTCAGCAGACTCAGTCTGCCCGTCGCCGGACCGCGGAAAGATGCAGGTTGATCGGCCGACGGGAACTTTCCGGGAACGCGCGTAACTCACGCCCTCTGACTAACGTCTGGGGCTTTATAATAAGCTGGTAGCTCATGACAGACCGGAGTGGAAGTTGAGCGCCCAGATCATCGGCCCTCCATTGGCAATAAATTCAGGGGGGACAATGCAAAAGGAAACGATCGCCAGTCTGATACTTGCGCTGGTGATGGGCTTGTCGCTGGCGGCCTGCCAGGATACAAAGGCACGGCAGGAGACTGAGCAATTGAAAGCACACTTGGCGGAGCTGGAGAAAGACAATGGCGACTTGCAGAATCGGCTTGACGCCTTAACCCAGGAGAACACCGATCTCAAACAAGAGAACGAACGGTTCAAAGCGAAGCAAGCTAAAACGAAGAAAACGGCGAAACACAAGCATCGAAGTAGTGCCAAGGCGAGCAATCAGAATTAATCGGAAAAGATAAGTTGTTTAACCGGGCAAACATTGCTCGCGCGCGTCGTTCCCCACAACTATTCGACCGTGACCATCGTTTCGCGCGAGGCAGTGGGACTGCCCGCCGAATCAGACGCTAGGACTTCCAACCGATATATGCCTTTTGGCAGTCCCTCGATCGCGATTTCCTGTGCGATAGGGATCACCGGATTGCCCTGCTGACTCCACGATTTCGCGGATCGCAAACCGGTGTCTTTCTTGCGGTCTCCCGTCTTAACATCGGTCAATCGCAACCGGAAGTGGACATTCGATGTACCGGTTCCCGCGAGCTTCGGCTGATACAGTTCAAAATACGCGATGAGACGATCACCCTTCCGGAAGTGCGTGCTCCCTGCAGGCGTAAATTCAACTCCCTTGCTGATCAGAGGAATGTACTGCGGCGCAACACTGGCTTGGCCCTCTGAGCGATCCGCAGGTTGGCGAAATCGCTTGCAAAGAACTACCCCGCTGATCCCCAGGACATCCTCGGCGTAGTTATCTACCTTCAGGGGCATTGCAACGCGACCGAATTTCGTCCCGTCTGTGATCGCAACTTTCAAATCGTAATCTCCCGGCGGGAGATCGATTTGCGTTTCGTAGCGCGTTGGAATGTCCATGAACTCGTAGGCAGACTTGTTGGTCCCGCATCCTGGAGGGCCTGATTCGAAGCGTATCGTCTGCCCGGTACCGTAACATGCAACGTCACTAAAGCGGGTGGCCAGAGTTCGATCCTGCTTGTAGACCAGACCCAGGAGGCGAACGGTCGTATGGAGGAAGCAGCCGTCCGATTCACGTTCGAGAGTGCGCCAGGGAAACTCCACCGCGACAGCGACTCGATTCACCCCGCCATCGCCGCGAAAAGAACCGGCTTGAACCGACATCGGAAGCTTAAGGGTCTGTGCCGAATCTGCAACCTCCTCCAGCCGTTTGCCAACCTTGCTTCCATTCAGAGAGTCGAAAGAGAAATCGTTTATGCTGCAATATTGATCCCGCGCATAGACGGTGGCCCTAGGGCTATGGTGTACGTTCACCTTGATTCGATGACAAGAGCCCTCGGCAGAGGAGGCCGGCACGTAAGAGATGAGATACATGTGCAGGCCGGCAGGACCCGTTTTCAGCTCCTCCACATCCGAGCAAGCCCAAATGCCCCTGGGCGTGCACGAATACTCTTCATGACGCGAGACGTTATCGGCCACGGCCCAGACAGGTTCCGGCTCGACGGCAACGCTTTCGACGCGCTGCTCAACGCCATCTTCAAAAACGTGAAAGTCCTTGGAGGACAGGCCAGTGATCTCCGTATCCATTTCCATGAGAGTTTCTTTTCCATATGGATCCACTTCTCTTTTGGAGTGCGTTTTGTCGAGCACGAAAACCGGAATCACTACCTCTTGGGCTTCGACGCGGATGGACGGCAATCCTTCCGCTTGCGCGAGTGCGATTGGCGGCAATGTAGAAAAGACCACGCCCGCCAGTAATAGTGAAGCTACAAGACGATTGTTGTTGCTCATGAAAATCGCGTTCTAATCCTGTCCTGGCTGCCATCTTAGCTCGGGCCTGACCCAATTCACCACCTCTGCCAGAATGGCTGCGACTCGCTGGTTTCGGTCCGCTACAGCGGCGACGGTTACCGCGCAAATCTTGCAACATAGCGCGAGGGTCTGTCTAGCCGTTCTAGGCCCGGATGGATCGACTTGTGCAACGTGCAAGGTCTTCGATAAAGTTCGTCGGTATGGACAAAACCCTGGTGGTGCTCGGATGGCGACAAATCACAACACTTTGCTTTTGGCTTTTTATCGCAGCGGGGATGTTCGCGCAAAATCCGCCAATGACTTCGATCCGCACCCGCGTGGACGTCGACGCGACGCAATTGCTCGTGACGCCCGTATCTTCCAATTGGCCATCCTATAACGGCGACTACACCGGACGCCGCTACAGCGCTCTTAGCGAGATCAATATAAACAATGTTTCGCAACTTCGCGCCCAGTGGGTCTTTCACACGCCGAACAGCAGCCACCTTGAAGTTACTCCCGTTGCTGTAGACGGAATGCTATTCGTGACCTCCGCCAACGACGCCTATGCGCTGGACGCGCAAACAGGCCGCACCGTCTGGCATCATGCGCGTCCGATTACGGAAGGCCTTATCGACGATGCCTCGCAGCATCACAATCGTGGCGTTGCCGTTTGGCGCTCCCGGATTTATATGGAGACCGACAATGCTCATTTGCTCTGCCTGGACGCCCGCTCGGGTAACGCAATCTGGGATGTTGCCTATACCGACGGCAACAGGAATTATGGCGCGACCAGCGCGCCCCTTGTGGTCAAAGACAAAGTGATCGTCGGAACGTCGGGTGGCGATGATGGCGTGCGCGGCTTTGTCGCCGCCTATGATGCCGAAACTGGTAAGCAGGCCTGGCGTTTTTGGACGATTCCAGCTCCCGGAGAATTCGGCTCCGCAAGCTGGCCTGGGGAAAGTTACAAACTCGGCGGCGGCACAACCTGGATGCCCGGAACCTTCGATCCGGAGCTTAATACCATTTTCTGGGGCACCAGCAACCCGGCGCCGGACTTTGACGGAGGTCCGCGGCCTGGCGACGATCTCTACACGGACTGCCTGCTGGCTCTCGATCCCGACAATGGGAAGCTAAAATGGTATTTCCAGTTCACGCCACACGACCTCTACGACTACGACGCCGTCGAAACACCCATGCTCGTCGATTCGAGTTTCAAAGGACAGCCAAGGAAGCTTGTCGTGGAAGCCAACCGGAATGGCTTCATCTATGTACTCGATCGGACGAACGGGAAATTTCTGACGGCAACGCGATTTGCCGAGAAGCTGAATTGGGCGAGTGGTATTGACGGAACGGGTCGCCCCATTCGAACAGAAAACAAGCCGTCCGAAACCGGTACGCGTATCTGCCCCGGGATGGTCGGAGCCACCAATTGGCATTCGCCGGCCTTCAACCCGGGTACCTCCATGCTGTATTTCGCGGCGCTCGAAAGTTGCGATATCTACATGCTCAAAGGCCAGAAATTTGAGGCTGGCCAGACCTATTATGCGACTGGCGTGCGACGCAGCGAAGGCGACCAGAATCAGAAAATTCTACTCGCCTATTCGCTCGAAAGTGACAAGCCCGCCTGGCGATACGTTCAGTCGGGCGAGGGACGTTCCTCGGCTGGAGTCATGACCACCTCGGGCGGGCTGGTTTTTTTCGGTGACGACGCACGCTCTTTCGAAGCGGTGGACGCGGCGACCGGAAAACCACTGTGGCACTTCAACACCGGGCAGAACATCAGCGCGTCGCCGATGACCTACTCCGTTGGCTCGAAACAGTATGTGACCATCGCGGCCGGCAGCGACATTTTTACCTTTGCTCTGCCATAGGGCCGGGAAAGATATCGAAATATTTCGAAATAATTCGTAACTACCTCATTTTTGAATCAATTAGAGCGAGAGTGCGGATGCCGTTTGCCGGAAATCCGCTACATGGAAATGCAATTTCCGCAACACCCCGCTTCAGATTGTCTTGACGCGCGCAAAAATCCATCCTAAACTCCGCCTCACTTGGGGGGTGTTTCATGCTCATACGTTCTAGGCATGTCATCTCAGTACTTTCAATCGTTTTAATACTATTGAGTAATGGCGTCATGACTCGCGCCGATGTGACTGGTTCGATTCAGGGCGTCGTACGTGACGCTTCGCAAGCCGCCATTTCTGGCGCACAACTCACCATCATCAACACAGAAACGAACCTGAAATATAACGCGACATCGGGCACGGATGGTTCGTATCGCATGCTCGCACTGCCCGCTGGCAATTACAAACTAGCCGTAACCGCGACGGGATTCCGCAATTTCGCCGAGAGCGAAATCGTCGTGAAGGTGAACGATCAACTGCAAATCGATGTAACGCTCCAAGTGGGCTCGCAACAGGAAGTGGTGAACGTCGAAGCGAACAGCGTGCAAATACAAACGGAAAGCACGCAGCTCGGCGATGTGATCGACTCGAAAAAGATGCTCGCTTTGCCCTTGAACGGGCGCAGCTACGTCGACCTCCTGGGGTTGCAGGCAGGAGTCGCACCCACCACCGCTGGCACAATCGGCGGCGACCGTCCCGTATCGGGCATTTTGAATGCAGGTAACATCTCCGTGAACGGGCAGCGGGAAACGGCGAACGCCTTCCTGGTGAACGGCGGGGACGTAAGCGAGGGGCGGAACCTGGGCGCCGGATTTATTCCGAACTTGGACTCGGTGGAAGAATTCCGCCTGATTACGAACAGTTTCGACGCGGAATATGGAAAATTCAGCGGCGCGGTGATGAACGCCATCACAAAGTCCGGAACGAACGGGTTTCACGGGGATGCGTTCGAATTCCTGCGCAACAACGCATTGGATGCCACGAACTATTTTGCACCATCAAAATCCGAGCTGCGACGGAATCAGTTCGGTTACGCGGCGGGCGGGCCGATCTGGAAGGACCATATATTCTGGTTTTCGGATTATCAGGGGACCAGGCAAGTGCAAGGTGCGGAAACGGGCCTGGTCACAGTACCGACAGCGGCGGAACGTCAGGGTCAGTTCGACCCATCCGCTTTCGTTACGACAAACGGTGCGGGACAGTCAGTACCGACCACAATCGACGGCCCCTACTGGGCGCAAGTGTTGTCGCAGCGCTTGGGTTACGCGGTGACGCAAGGAGAGCCGTACAGTTTTGCCGGTTGCGCCTCGACGGCGCAGTGCGTATTTCCGGGTGGGGTTATCCCGCAAGCCGCCTGGGCATCGCCATCAAGCCACATTCTTGCATACATGCCGACACCGACTTTGTCTGGCGCTGTGAACAACTACTCGAACAACAGTCAAAGAAACATAGCCAACGACGACAAGATCGGGGAACGGATAGACTTCAACAATCAGCGGACCGGAAACTGGTCGTGGTACTACGGCTACGACAACTCGAATGTTGACGATGCGCTTCCAGCCGGCGGCCAACCCAATGTGCCGGGCTTCCCGACGACCACACCTTCGCGGGCGCAGCAGTTTGTGATGAGCAATACGAAGACTATCGGAAGCACGGCGGTCAACGAAGCGCGGGCCACCGTCTTCCGGAATGTGCTCCACAAGGACAACCCGGCGGGAAGTTTCGCAAGCCTGTCGTCGCTTGGTTTCGAGACGGGCGCAGACACCCTGGGCATTGCATCGCTCCCTGGATATCAGCAGTATATGCCGCAAGTCAGTCTTAGCCTCATCGGTCTGAACATTGGCGTGCCGACCTTAAATACGTTCCAGCCGAACACGACATACACAGTGAGTGACGTTTTCTCGAAATCCGCGGGGAAACATACGTGGAAATTTGGAGGGGAGTTCCGTTACCTGCAGGTGAACGAACGGAACTATGCCAGCCCCAATGGACAATTCACGTTTGATGGATCGGTGACTGGATCGGACATGGCGGACTTCCTCTTGGGCGCGACCTGCGTATCCTGCGGAGGTGCATACATCCAGGCCTCCAAACAGGTGTTGGATTCCCGAACGAAGTATGGCGGTGCGTTTGCGCAGGATTCCTGGAAGGTAACTCAGAATCTCGTACTGAATCTGGGTTTGCGCTGGGAAGTGAGCACGCCGTGGTACGACACCCAAGGAAAGCTCCAGACCTGGGTTCCAGGAATGCAGTCCACGTTGTTTCCACTTGCGCCTGAAGCGCTATTATTCCCGGGGGACCCTGGAATTCCCAAGACGATAGCTCCGACGCGCTACGACAATTTTGGGCCTCGAATCGGTCTGGCTTATTCCCCGGGGTTTTCGGATGGAATTCTGGGCAAGATCTTCGGCGGGCCGGGGAAGAGCAGTATCCGGGCAGCTTATGGGATCTACTATACTTCGATAGAGGACCTAAACTTATTCTACGAAGTGGCCGACGCGCCCTTCGGCCTGTATTGGCAGTCTCCGGCGTCGGTAATGTTTAACGAACCGTTCTTAATTCGATCGAGCGGCCAATCGCTGGGACAGCGTTTTCCCTACACCCTGCCGATTCCGGGGGCCGCGTCGAACAAGACGCTGAGCTTCGATGTGTTCGAGCCCATCAACTATTCCCCGGGCTACAACACTCACAATGAAGTGCCTTACGCGGAGCACTTCAATCTGTCGATCCAGCGCGAGCTAACTAGATCAACGGTGCTGACGCTGGCGTATGTCGGGACCGCAGGACACCGGCTCATCAATCAGAACGAAGCCAACGCCGGCAACCCGGCTTTGTGCCAGCAACTCACTGCGGAGGGAGCGTTTGACGTAACCGCACAAACACCCGGCTGCGGCCCTGGTGCTGAAAATGACGTTTTTCAGCTTCCGTCAGCAACCGTTCCGTGTACCACAGCAAGTCCGACGCCCCTCCCCGGATGCGTTTACAGTACCCGGCTCCGCAGCAGCGCATTTCCATACGCGCTACAAACCTCCAATTACTGCCCGGGTTCGGCGACGCTCGTCTGTTATGGCTACGGCAACACGAATACACTGCTTGCCGCTAACTCCATCTACAACGCCGGACAAATCACCGTGGAACGTAAAGCCAATGATGTGACGTTCTTGGCCGCGTATACCTTCGCGAAGGCCTTGGACAATGCTTCGGGGTTCGGGGACCTGGTGAATTTCATAAATCCGAAATGGAGTCGTGGGCTGTCATCGACGGATATCACGCACAATTTCGTGGCCAGTTATATCTGGGCCATCCCGTTCGACCGCGCTTTCGGGAACGCGCCGAAGCGGTTGACGCAAGGTTGGCAAATCCAGGGAATCACACGATTCGCGACCGGATTCCCGATCCAGTTGAATCAGGGGAGTGGCGATTATTCCCTATATGGCAGCTCCTCGACGGACATGCCGAATCGCGTGGGTCCGGTGCAGATCGTCAATCCGCGCAAGGCGAACACTGGGTGCCCCACGGTCACGGGATGTTACTTCCTGCCGAGCGCATTCGCCGTGAACACGGTAGCGGGGACCTTTGGAAACGCGAATCGGAGGTTTTTCTTCGGTCCTGGGTTTAATCAAACTGATTTCGGCATGTTGAAGCACACCGCGATTAATGAGAGATTCGCGTTCGATGTGCGTTTCGAATTTTTCAACATTTTCAACCACGCGCAATTTATGAATCCTGATGGGAACATCAGTGACACAGGCTTCGGCATTGTGACGCAGGCGCGAGATCCACGAATTGGGCAGGTCAGCGCAAAATTCTACTGGTAGTTGGCTTAGACCGTGGTGGACGGCAGGATAAACCCGCCGCTACATGCCTCGGTTCAGTTTCGGCGCGCTATGTTAGGCTGGGTTCGATGAAGCGCGGCTGGGCGGATTCACTTCTTCCAAGCGGCAGGCTGTTACGAATGGGGTGTGGTGTCGTGCTGTGTGTGGTTAGTGCAGAACCGGCGCGGGTTTTGGGTCAGACGGCACAGGTCTATCGTCAGCAGGCGAATGCATTCGCACAATCCAAATCATGGGATGACGCCATCGCCGCGTATCGCAGAGTTTTGGAGCTGGAGCCGCATGACGCGGTAGCGCACTACGACCTTGCGCTGGCGTTGAAATACAAAGGAGAGACGAAGCAGGCGGTGGAGGAGTTCGAGACCGCGATTCGGCTGAAGCCGGGATGGTGTGAGGCGCACTTTGGTTTGGGCGCGACTCTTTATGAGCTGCACAATCAAGCCGAGGCACTGAAGGAATTGCGGAAGACGGTGGTTTGCGAGCCCACGAATGCCGAGGCGCATTGGTACCTCGCGCATATTTATTCCGAGCAAAATGATTTCTCAGGCGCAGAGCGCGAGCTAAATCGCGCGGTGGCGTTGAAGCCGTCGGCCGCGATGCATTTCGAGCTCGGGGAAATGGAAGGCCAGCTAGGAAAGCTGGACCTCGCCGCGGTGCAGTTTCGCGAGGCGATTCGGTTGGAGCCAAACTTGGCGCCAGCATATGTGATGCTGGGAATCACGTTGCGACGCCAGGACGATCATAAAGGGGCGCTGGCGAATTTTCGCAAGGCAGTGGAAACCGATCCTTCGGATCCGAATGCGCAGTACAACCTCGGAATGGAGTTGAAAGCCGAGGGAGATACGCCGGGTGCAATCAGCGCGTTTCGGAAGGCAATCGAACTGAAACCGGACTTCGAGAAGGCTCACTATAGTTTGGGAATCGCGTTGCGCTCGCAAGGTGATACGGCCGCCGCGCACAAGGAGTTGGATGAGCTGAGCCAGCTGCACGAGTTCCGGACACGGCTGGCACAAGCGAAGCTACTGATCTTGCAGGGCGTGGACGCATTGAAGAAGCAGCAGGTGGACGAGGCGCAGACCCTGTTTCAGAAGGCGATTGAGCAGAGTCCGACGTTGCCGACCGGCTATTACTACCTGGGAGTGACGTGGGATCGCAAAGAGGACTACGCGCAGGCCAAGGAAGCCTACGACAAAGCGCTGCAGCTGAAACCGGATTATGCGCAAGTACACACAAGCTTGGGGCTGCTGTATTGGCGCGAGGGGGATCACGATCGGGCACTGCAGGAGTTCCACGACGCGGTAATGTCGGATGGCGATCTGACGGAAGCGCACTATAACTACGGGCTGGCATTGGCGCAATCGGGGCAACTTGACGAAGCGGTGCGCGAGCTGAATGAAGCGTTGAGCCTGGATCCGAAGTACACGGACGCGCGGATTCAGCTTGGATTGGTGCTGAGTCAGAAGAACGACACGGCGGGCGCCATTAGTGTGTTCCGTGAACTTGTGCATCGGGATCCGAATTTTGCGGAGGGACACAACAATCTGGGATTGGCGCTGCTACAAGCCGGGGAAAACGGTGCGGCGCGATCGGAGTTTCTTGAGGCGGTCCGGTTGAAGCCTTCGTACGCGGTGGCGCATTACAACCTGGGATTGGCGCTGCAGAAGCAAGGAAAGGAGGCCGAGTCGCGCGCGGAGTTCGAAAAGGCGTTCGAACTAGCGCCGGAGTTGAGAAACGCGACTCAACCTTAATTGATGCTGATACGACGGATGGTGGCGGTATTGGTATTGGTGTTGGCCGGTGCGGCGATGGTTGCGCTGGCGGGACTGGGGGTGCGAGCCGCGAGTGTTGGAGCGCCACGTTCCACGGACGAAAATGCTCCGGCGAAAGCGTGTAACTTCGCTTCGCCCGGCGCGAGTTTCACGATTCCGTACGTAGCCAACGCACAAGAGCTGAACACGGATCCGAAGTCGAAAACTTGGGCCAAATCGGCGTCGGCATGGATTACGAAGGACTGCAGCCACGAAATCGACTATCCCAAGTTGAAGACGGAAGTGCGTGGCTTTTGGACGGATTCGGATTTGTATCTGCTGATCATCTCGCCGTACACGGAGCTGAATCTATGGCTGCCCGCGGACAACAGCAAAGATCGGTTGAAACTGTGGGACCGAGACGTGGTGGAGTTTTTCCTGGGCGACGATTGGCAGGACATCAAACGCTACAAAGAGTTTGAAATTGCGCCGACGGGAGATTGGGTGGATCTGGCGATCGATTTAAGTCACGACAGCTATGACGCGAAGTGGAATTCGGGATGGCAGCGACAGGGGCGAATCGACGAGAAGAATCATGTTTGGTATGCGGCTGCGCGGGTGCCGTTGAAGGCAGTGACCGACAAGCAGGTGGTGGCGGGAACAAAGTGGCGGGTGAACTTGTATCGAATCGATGGGTTGGGTGAAGACCCGGTACGTCACTTTATGTGCTGGCAGCCGACGTGTGTGATCAATCGCGATCCAAATCACGTGCCCGAGCATTTTGGAACTTTGATCTTCGCGGAGTAGATTCGTAGTTAGGGGAAACCAAATGTCATTTGCAAATGGATCAGACCGCCGCAGTTTTATGAAAATGCTGGCAGCATCACCGCTGTTGGCACAAATCGCCGCGCAAGGGTTGTACGTAAAATCGGCCATGGCGCTGGGGCTGGACCCGAAGAGCAACGTGTACAGCCGGCTCGGGGTAAAGACGGTGATCAATTGTCGCGGCACCTGGACGTACCTTAGCGGCTCGCTGCAATTTCCCGAGGCTCGGGCGGCGCAAGAGGAAGCAGGCCGCTACTTTGTGAACGTAATCGAACTGCAGAAGGCCGTCGGGCGCCGTCTGGCCGAGTTGACTGGAGCCGAGTCGGGCCTGATCACGTCAGGTGCCGCCGGAGCGATGGCTGCAGCAACGACAGCGTGCATGGCGGGCAACGATCCGCAGAAGATCTGGCAACTGCCCGACACCACGGGCCTGAAACATGAAGTGGTGATGGTGGGAGGGCGCAGCGCGTTTGACAGTGCAATTCGACTAGCGGGCGCAAAACTAGTGCTGGTGCAGGGACCGGACGACCTTGCAAACGCCATCAACGACAACACGGCAATGATCTACACGACGGATTTGAAGGACAAGCTGGTGAAGGAAGCCGCCATTGCCAAAGCGCATAACGTCCCGATGTTGCTCGACGACGCAGCCGGTATACCTCCCATCGACAACATCAAGTTGTACGCGCAGATGAGGCTGGATTTGTACACATTTTCCGGTGGAAAAGGATTGCGAGGACCGCAGTGTAGTGGAGTGCTTCTGGGCCGGAAGGATCTGATTGACGCGGCGCTGCGAAATTCCTGCCCGTATGAGGGCGCAGTATGCCGTCCGATGAAGGTTGGGAAAGAAGAGATCATTGGGTGCCTGACGGCAATTGAGACTTGGTTAAATACGGATGCGAAGAAGCTGTACGACGAATGGAACGCGCGAGTTGAGCGCATAGAAAAGTTGGCGGCGACAGTACCGGGAGTGCAGACGGAGATTTACATTCCGGAGGATGGGAATCGCTACCCGACGTTGCGCGTGTCGTGGGATCAGGACGCCTGGGGATATTCGATTAAGGACTGCGTGACGGCCTTGCGCGACGGCGATCCGGTGATCGAAGTGCTGGGCATCGACAATCCGAGTCTGGTTTCGGCGGTGCACGAGGGTGTGGACAAGCCGAAACCGAATCCGAAGGAATTGAAGAAACACAATCACATCGAACTGGTGTCGATGACCATACAGCCCGGGGAGGAGATGATCGTGGGAGACCGGCTGCGATCGATTCTCGGGGCGGCACGCAAGGGAAAAGCTGCATGAGACAGGTAGTCCTTCGCGTTACGCCGGAAGTTGACCGATCTAACGTTCAGCCACTACACAAGCTAGATTCGTTTGCTGGCAGGACCACACGAGTCTGTCTGGCAGCTGTATGCATGACGCTCTGGGCCGTAGGCCTGTTTGCGCAAACCACCTCGAACGAGGCAAATTCCACTGAACTCGGACCGAGAGGGTTGGACGCTGGGGACTATGTGTATGTTTCGGCGCAGGGGCCGAATCGTGCCGACGGAGCTGCTCCGGCTGATTTTGAAGGCCAAGCGCGGCAATGTCTGGACAACATTCGGAAGGTAGTGGAAGAGGCCGGGCTTTCGATGGAACACGTAGTCTACGTTCAGGTGTATTTGCAGGATGTGAAGAACTACTCGAAGTTGAACGAAGTGTTTGCGAGTTATTTTCCTCACGATCCGCCCGCGCGAGGTGTGCTAGGGGTAGCGAAGAATCCAGGGGCGACGGTGCAGATCACGGCGGTGGCAGTGCGCGATCTTCGCGGGAGACAGGCCGTTTCGTTGCCGAATGTTCCGGCGAACGAGGCGTACTCTTTGGGTATGCTGACGTATGACCGGCTGTTTGTTTCCACCATGCCGGGATTGGATTTACGTACTGGAAAGATTCCGCAGGACGCAGCGGCGCAGGTGAATCTGGCGTTGGATGGCATGAAGTCGGTGGTTGAGGCGGCCGGGCTCACATTGGCCAACATGGTTTTCGTGAATCCGTATCTGACGGCGGCGGTGCCGATGCGCACGATGAACCAGCTGTACGCGAAGCGATTCGAATTCGGAAATACACCGGCGCGCGCGACGATTGAGGTGTCGAGTTTGCCGGAAGGTGCACAGATCGCGTACACGGGTGTGGCGGTGCGCGATTTGGGCAAGCGACGCAGCATCCGGCCGAAGAATATGGCGCCGAGTCCGACGGCGAGCCCCTGCGTTTTTGCGGGAGACACGTTGTATTGTTCCGCCAAGAGCGGATTTATTCCCGGCCCTAACGGGGGGGTCTACACGGCCTCAGTGGCGGATCAGACTCGACAGACCATGCGAAACCTTCTCGACAATTTAGAAGAAGCGGAAATGGGTTTCGATCAAGTGGTTTCGACCACGATTTACTTGGACGATCTTAAGGACACTTCCCGGTTCGCCAGCGTATACAAGAAATACTTCAAGGCATCCCTTCCTTCGCAAACCACAGTTCAGCAGCTCCAGCCCGCGGAGCGAAACCCGAATGAAGAGGGACAGTACCCCGACCTCGAACAGGTATCCCTGATCGCCGTGCGTGGCCAGAGCAACTCGGCCATGCGACCCCTGCCCTAAACCGACGATCGAAAGTACAAAGCTCAATCGGGATTCTTAGGCAACGGAACGAATACCCTTACGGCAAGAATATGCGCCTTAGCCGATGGACTATTCTGGTTATAGAAGCCAACCGTGCAGTTCTGACGAAAATAATATGCGTCTCCCGGCTTGGCAGGATGTAGGCCCTCAACTCCGTCCGTTCCGCCGCCCGCTGCCATTTGTCCCTCTCCATCCAGCACCAGATAGATTTCTTCGGCCGTTTCGTGATGGTGCGGAAAATTTGTGCCACCCGGCGCAAAGTCCATCAGGAAAAAGTCAGCCACGGTATAGGCCGCGTTGATCCGGTCGCGCGTTGCCGTGTGCGGTCCAATCAGGAGCTTGTAAAGAACAGATTGCGGATGACCTTCGACGGTCTGTTCTTTGAGCTCAGACAGATTGGCAACGACCAACTGAGAGGGCGAAATCGCAGCGCCGGGAGTTGTTTTCACGGTGGTCACCACGATTCGCAGCGGTTGATTGGACGGATTCGAAACGCTGTGCCGAACGGTCGGTGCCACATACGTGAAGTCATCCTGCGTCAAAGTATGTGATAGTTCGCCGTAGTGCAGAATCCCGCCGCCGCTCAGGACAAAATACAACTCCTCCTCGCTTGGATACGCGACCGACTGGCAACTGCCGCCGGGTGCCAAGGATAGCTCTCCAAACCGGGCGACCTTTTTGGGCACGCCCGGCTCAGTGTCCCCTTCGCCAAAGATCGGAGTGTACCGGCAAGAATCGCTGGAAAAATCGGTGTGGTGCTCAGCGAGCGTTGAAACGTTTCGGTACAACCACGTTGGCTCGACTTTTCTCTCCTGGCCGAAGAGCGCGGCTCCAATCGCGAAAAATATGACAAATCGTCTTCCCATTCCGTGGCCTCCGTGCATTCAATTCGGCTTCGTCCCGGACCGTTCACCGTTTTCGCGCCAACGTTGATGGACAGCGATCATGTGGTACTGAAAGACGAAAGAGGCGGCATGGCGACGGTGACAATAGCGGATGTTCTTTAATCGAATGGAGTCATTCACGTGATCGATACGGTGCTGATGCCCAACCAAGGGCTGAATTGCAACACGAACCGGATCGCACCTGCATCCGCGGCTCAGGCAGGTCGCTGTCGCCTCCCGTTTCACGGAATTTCGGTTGCCCACCTTAGCGCACCTGGGCGACGGACAGCAACATCTTCAGGGTCCTACCAGGCGCCCGGGTCATTTTTTCAAAGGCCTTCTGTCCATTCTCGAGGGCCATCCTTTCCGTCCACCGCGTCATGTCGATCTCGCCGGCAATGAGCAGCGCTAAGGCTCGACGAAAGTCGACGGGTGTGTAGGCAAAAGACATCACCACGCGATGTTCCTTGCGAATACTGGTAACAAAATCAATCTCACTCCGTTGGTCCGCCATTCCTAACAACAAAACCTGTCCTCCGGGTCTGCACAAGTCCAACGCCAGTTGACGAGCGGCGGCGCTCCCACTCGCGTCGATGACTACATCAAATGCGAATTTCCCACCCTCGATCCCCTTCCGAACGGCGGCATTGTCGCTGGCATTCAACAGGCCGGGACCTCCCATCTCACGAAGCACGCTCAGGCGCTCCTCGTTGATATCGACACTCAAGATATCTCTGGCGCCGAGCCCCCGGGCAACCAAGAATGCGAGAGCGCCCATGGTGCCAGCCCCTACAATGGCCAACCGGAAGAAAGCGGAGGGGGCAAGAATCCGGAATAAGTGCACGATGTTCGCCAGCGGCTCGGCGAGAATCGCTCGATCAGAAGGAAGTGTTTCCGGTATCTCGTGAATCTGCTCTTCGGGCAGGGCGACGTACTCGCTAAAGGACCCTTCCGTGCGGTCCATTCCTAACAGCCGCCAGTTTTCGCAGAGATTCTGCGCTCCGGAAATACAACTCACGCATTTCCCGCAACTGACCAGAGGGTTTGCGACGACGCGACGGCCGTCCCCGAGCCGACCTACCAATTCGTGTCCCAAGATGAGCGGAGGTTTTCGCCGCGCGCTATGACCCAGAAAGCCCGAAATGTCCGAACCGCAGATCCCGGCAGTCTCGACGCGAACTTCCAGTTCGCCAGTGCGCGGATTCGGCCGGGGCCGCTCCTGCATTTCGACCAATCCGGACCCTGTATAGACCAACGCTCTCATAATCAACCCCGTATACCGCGACCGGCACGGCAGGCTACGGACGCTTCATCGTATTTGTATTGCGGGGATTCTACAACATAGAGCTGCAGCCGGTAGTGGTACCATCAGTTTTCGGCAAGCGCCATGATTCACGAGATGCGACGCACCGCACCGATTGCTGGGCTGCTGCGCACGCAGGGTAGCAACCCGTCTTTTCCTAACCTGTTGAACTGCGTGCCATTCCTTTGACATCTCCGCCAGCCCTACCACGTGCGAATTTGCAGATAGCGTACAATTGCATCTACCTCAAACGGCACACGTGAGTACTCCTGAAAGTAGGGTAAAGTCATGCCCGATATAGTCGATTGGCGGCAACCGCCGCGGCGCCGCAGCCTGCTCCTGCTGCTTCTTGCCATCTTTCTTGTCGTCATTTTCGGCGGCCGGACGGCGTTATCGTATTACGTCGACTCCCTCTGGTTTCGGTCGCTCGGTTACGGAGAGGTTTTCCGGCGGACACTCAGTCTGCAGTGGGCGGTCTTTACGGCGTTTTTCGCCGTAACCTTTCTTTTTATCTACGGATGGATCCTGGCGCTGCGGCGAGCGTACCAAGCCGACTTGCCGGACGATCACATGATTGTGGTCGGCGGACAACTGCTGAAGCTGCCAGTCGCGCGCGTGCTGCGCCTCATCGGGCTCGTCGTTTCGCTGGTCATCGCCGCGGTGACCGGCGCCAGCGTCATGATGGAGTGGCCGACGTTCGCACTCTATTGGTATGCGCCGCGCGCAGCCGATGCCGTTGTGGATCCGATTTTCGGCAAGCCGGTCAACTTTTTTCTCTTCACACTACCCGCATGGCAGTTCATTACAGGCTGGCTCCTCACGCTCGCCGTGATTGCCTGCGTAATCGCCATTTTCTTTGCTCTGGTTACCGGCAGCACGCGGGCATCTGCTGGGCGGCGAAGCAGCTATCTTCGATTGCCCTGGCGCGGGTTCTCCATTGCATTTGCGTTCTTGCTGCTGGTCCTCGCGATGCGCGCGTATATCGGTCGATTTGAGCGTTTATTCGAAGATCATACGATCTTTGCCGGCGTGACCTACACGGATGCGCACGTCCTGCTCAATGGCATGCTAGTCGTCTGTGCCGCACTGGTTCTTGGCGCGGCGATTGCCGCCTTCACGGCGGTGTCGGCGACGCGAGTGCGCTGGCTAGTTGCCGCGATAGCGCCGGCCGTGGTCTGTTACCTGGCGCTTCAGGTATTTGGCTGGTACGTCAGCAGCTTCATCGTGAAGCCGAACGAACTGGATCGTGAACGGCCCTACATCGCCTATAACATTGATCTGACGAGGCAAGCCTTCGGATTAAACCGTCTCGCACAGCGTGAATTTCCTGCGGAAACGACCGTCGAAGCAGCGGACCCGGCGAACAATCAGGCTACGCTGCAAAACATCCGGCTGTGGGACTGGCGTGCACTTCAGGACACCCTGCGCCAGATTCAGGAAATCCGCACCTATTACGACTTTCCCGATATCGACATCGATCGCTATGAAATTGGCGGCACAATGCGTCAGGTCATGCTCGCCCCACGCGAGCTCAACGTCGATAAACTCCCGGAAAGCAGTCGCAACTGGATTAATGAGAAGCTGATCTACACCCACGGCTACGGTATCACCATGAACCCCGTGAATGGATTCACAACGGAAGGACTGCCGACTCTGATTCTCAGGGACATGCCGATCCAGAGCGCGGTGCCAAATATTGTCGTAAAGCGACCGGAGATCTATTTCGGCGAGCTGACCAATACCGATGTGTATGTGAAGACGCGGCAACAGGAATTCAACTACCCACAAGGTCAGAGCAACAGCCTGATCTCCTACGAGGGCGACGGCGGCATCCACCTCGGCGGTTTCCTTCGCCGTCTGCTCATCGCGTCCGACCGCGGTGACCTCACGAAGCTGCCATTCAGCGATGATATCAACGAGCAGAGCCGACTGCTGATGCGTCGCAACGTCCGAGAGCGCGTGGCGGCGCTGGCGCCCTTCCTCACCTACGATTCTGATCCGTACATGGTCGTCGGTGACGACGGCCGGCTATCGTGGATCATGGATGCATTTACGACTGCCGACAGCTATCCGTACTCAACCCACTACCCGCTCGGCAACGATTCCGTTAGCTATATGCGCAACAGCGTGAAAGTCGTCATCGATGCCTACAATGGCACGACGACGTTCTACGTGTTCGACCCGCAGGATCCGATCATCACGGCCTATCGCCGGATTTTCCCGGATCTCTTCAAGGATGCAGTGGCTATGCCGCCAGACCTCCGCAAACACGTGCGCTATCCCGAGCTGTTACTGAAGCTGCAGGCGACCGTGTATGGGCTTTACCACATGACGGACCCTCAAGTGTTCTATAACCGAGAGGACCTGTGGACGGTCGCTTCGGAAGTCGGCATGGACGAGGCCGGCCAACAGAGGACGCAGGCGATGGAGCCGAACTTCGTGCTGATGAAGCTGCCGGACGAAAGTGCCGTCGAATTCGTAGAGATTCTGCCGTTCACGCCCGCCAATCGGAACAACCTGATTGGTTGGATTGCCGGGCGCAGCGACGGCGCGCACTACGGCACCTCGGTAGTCTACGACTTCCCAAAAACGAAGCTGGTCGATGGGCCTCTGCAAATCGAAGCGCGAATCGATCAGAACGCTCAGTTGTCAGGCCAATTGACACTCTGGAATCAGCAAGGCTCCCACGTGCGGCGTGGAACGCTGCTCGTCATCCCGTGCGGGCGCGCGTTGCTGTACGCGGAGCCGATCTACCTGCAGGCCGAGCGCAGCCCGATGCCGGAGTTGCGTCTCGTGGTGCTTGCACTGCAGGATCGGCTCGCCTACGGACCGACCTTCGACTCGGCGATGAGGTCTCTGTTCGGAGGAGAGGAGTCGACGCTAAGGGCGGCGGCCGCGTCGCTCGAACCGGTACCAAGCACCGCGGCACCTCGGGGCGCCGCGAGGTCCGCGGAGGATTTGAGCTCGTTCATCGCTGGAGCCGCCAAAGACCTCGCCGATTATCAGCGACTAACGGCGGAAGGCAAACTCGGTGAGGCCGGGCAGAAGCTGGAACAGCTAAAACGCAAGCTCGACGAGCTGAATGCTGGTCAAAAATGATCCTATCTCTGCGGATTCAGCCGACTTCTGGCGGCTGAGACACCATTGAACATTCAAGGCGTACGAAACACCTTGACAGGCCTGTTAGTCTTTCTAGGTCCTTCCTTGTGCATTGCATGAATGCAGTTTGGCAACGATGACAATAGACCGACGGGATTTTATAAGGACGACCAGCACCGCGTTTGCCGGAACTGCCATGACGCATCATCCATTTGCCGACTCCCCGCCACAATCCGCTACTTCTTCCGGTACCAGGATGAATCTGTCCATCAATCGGAACTGGCGCTATCGCCGTTCCTACGTAGACGGAGCGCACGAGCGCAATTTCGACGATTCCTCGTTTGACCGTGTCGTGATTCCGCACACCAACGTCAGGTTGCCGCGGCACAGTTTCGACGAGAAAACGTACGAGTTTGTTTCTATCTATCGTCGCAGCTTCAAGCTCCCGCCGAAGGCCCGGGACAAGCATGTCTTTGTCGATTTTGAGGGTGTGATGACGGCGGCCACAGTGTGGATCAACGGCGTGCGTCTTGGAGAATACAAGGGCGGATATACTCCCTTCTCTTTTGAGTTGACCGATCACCTAGATTTTGCCGGACAGAACGTTCTTGCTGTCGATGTCGACTCCTCCGAGCGTCCAGATATCCCGCCGTTCGGCTATCAGATCGACTATCTGACCTTCGGCGGCATTTATCGTGAGGTTGCTCTTCGCATCGTTCCTTCCACTTTTATCGACAACATATTTGCGAAACCCAAGGATGTCTTGACCGGGCATCCGCGCGTGGAAGTAGACTGCTACGTTCAGCGGCTGGAGGAACAGCAGGAACCGATAACTCTCGATGTGGCACTCTATGACGGAGAGCGCGTCGCCGCTAGAGGTACGGCGAACGTGGCTCCGTCATCCACGACCAAGGAGGCTGTAGCGCATACGGTCGTGCTCGACAATCTGGGCTCCGTGAAATTATGGGATTTGGCGGATCCCAATCTCTATTCGGTGCACGTGCGGCTTCTGCGCGGGTCCGAACGAATAGATCAGGATTCGCGACGAATCGGTTTTCGCGAAGCGCAATTTAGCGATCATGGATTCGAATTGAACGGCAAAGCGCTCAAGTTGCGCGGCCTCGATCGTCATCAGACCTTCCCTTTCGTCGGTCAAGCCATGCCGGCGCGAGTTCAACGGCGCGATGCGGAAATCCTGCGCCGGAATCTAAGGTGCAATATCGTACGAACTTCGCACTATCCGCAGTCGCGGCATTTTCTGGACGCATGTGACGAAATGGGCTTACTTGTCCTCGAAGAGATTCCCGGCTGGCAGCACATTGGCGACGAAGCTTGGAAGTCGCTTGCAGTCGACAATGTGGAACGGATGATTCGCCGCGACTGGAACCGTCCGAGCATCATTCTTTGGGGTGTCCGGATCAACGAGTCGAAAGATGATCACGATTTCTACTCGTGGACGAACGCGCTGGCGCACAAACTCGATCCCACACGCCAGACGGGCGGCATCCGCAATTTCCAGGAGTCGGAATTCCTCGAAGATGTGTTCACTATGAATGATTTTGGCTTTCCGTTGAAGCTGCCAAATCATCCTCGCTACTTGAACACTGAGTTTGTCGGCCATACCTATCCGACGAAAACGATCGATAACAAAGAACGGCTAATGGAACACGTCGTCCGCCACGCGCGCGTTCACGATCAGCTCGCTTCAAATCCACAATACGCGGGCGGAATTGGCTGGTGCGCCTTCGACTACAATACGCATTCCGACTTTGGTTCCGGTGACCGCATCTGTTATCACGGGGTCACCGATATCTTCCGCGAGCCGAAGCCGGCGGCCGGTTTCTACAAGTCGCAGTGCGATCCTGCTGAGGAAGTTGTCCTCGAACCAGCGTTCCATTGGGCCGCGGGTGATGAATCGATCGGATTTACAAAAGCATTGGTCTGCTCCAACTGCGACCGCTTGAAATTCTTTATTGGCGACCAGTTGGTGACCGAAGTCGATTCGGACAGAGAGCAGTTTCCCCACCTGCGCTATGCACCGTTTACCGCTGATTTGGGGCGCTTGGCCCAGAACTGGGGGGATTTGCGCATCGAAGGGTACTTGAACGGCAACCAGGCGATCGTCAAAACTCTTTCCGGCAAAGGCATCGACCAGAAATTTGTTCTGCTACCCGATGACACGAAGCTCGATGCCGACGGCGCGGATACCACACGTGTTGTCCTTCGTGTAACGGACGAGTTTGGAGCCGTCCGCCCGTTTGCGAACGACGCTGTAAAGTTCGACCTGCAAGGGCCTGCGGAAATCATTGGTGATAATCCGTTTGCTCTCGTAGGTGGAACCGGCGCCATCTGGATTCGGGCTAAGGAACAACCCGGAAATTTGCGGTTGACAGCGACACATCCGCTCCTCGGGACGCAACAAGTACAGATTGAGCTGGTTGCGGCCGCACCGGAAACGATCTAGAAAACACGCAAGGCAGCAGGAAAAGGAAGGAGTGGCCCATGAACCATTTGCCTCAGAAGCTCGCGTCGATGCTGATCGCGATGGGTTGGCTCGCCATGGCAACGAGCGCGCAATCGAGCTACGACCTGCGCTCGCCCGATAAGCAGATCGAAGTCAGAATCCGCACCGTACAGGGAGTCCGCTACGACGTGCTGCTCGACGGCAGAGCGCTCTTGCAAGACAGTTCGCTGTCAATGGACGTCGATCATAAAGTGCTAGGGCGCGAGGCAAAAGTGACCGGGGCCAAGAAACGCCATTCCGACCAAATTCTTGCGCCGGTGGTCCGTCAGAAGTTTGCGAAACTTCGCGATAATTACAACGAGCTTCGTCTGGACATGCAAGGCGGATATGCGGTTGTGTTCAGGGCATACGACGAGGGGGTAGCCTACCGGTTCGAGACTTCCCTCAAAGACCAACAGATCAAAATTTACGGCGAGGAAGCCAGCTTTCAATTCCCGACAGATTTTCCTGTGTTTTACCCTCAGGAGGACAGCTTCTTTTCGCACAATGAGCGCCGCTATGTGCCGGCACAACATTTATCGGAGATTGCGCCGTCGTTCCTTGCGAGCCTGCCAGCGGTAGTGGATACGGGAGGAGGCACAAAGTTAGCAATCGCCGAATCGGACGTGGAAGAGTATCCGGGGCTCTGGCTCCGAGGCACAGACGGAAACGCGTTGTCGGCGACATTTCCTCCATACCCCCTGAAACAGGAACTAACCAGCGATCGAGACTACAGGGTAGTGGAAGCCGCGAACTACATCGCAGTTACCACGGGAAAGCGCACTTTCCCGTGGCGTGTTCTGGGCGTCGTAAGACGGGATGCGGATTTGCTGACCAATGCATTAGTCTGGTTGCTCGAAAAACCTTCGCAACTTCAAGACACCAGTTGGATCAAGCCGGGCAAAGTGTCTTGGGACTGGTGGAACGCCAACAATGTTTACGGCGTGGACTTCCAGGCTGGAATCAACACGCAAACCTATAAGTACTACGTCGATTTCGCGTCGAAATACGGCATTCCGTACATCATTCTGGATGAAGGCTGGTACAAGCTCGGAAACGTGCTTGAAGTCGTTCCGGAAATTAACATGGAGGAACTGACAGCCTACGCCAAACAGAAAAATGTCGGAGTCATTTTGTGGGTCATTTGGAAAACATTGGACGATCAGCTGATACCTGCTTTGGATCAATATCAAAAGTGGGGCATCAAAGGCATCAAAGTCGACTTCATGCAGCGCAGCGACCAACTCTTGATCAACTACTATCACAAAGTCAGCGGCGAAACCGCCAAACGTCACATGTTGGTGGATTTCCACGGCGATCAAAAACCCGCGACGATGACCCGCACCTGGCCGAACCTCATCAGCACCGAAGGAGTCCGCGGCTTGGAGTGGAGCAAATGGAGCAGAGAAGCGGAGCCGGAACATAACGTATCGCTGCCCTTCACACGCATGTTTCTCGGACCGATGGACTACACTCCGGGAGCCATGATCAATGCTCCGAAGGCGGGCTTTGCGCCGATTTCCAATCACCCGATGAGCTTGGGCACGCGATGCCATCAGTTGGCAATGTACGTGGTTTATGAAAGCCCTTTGCAGATGCTCTCGGACAGCCCATCGAATTACCTTCGCGAACCGGATGTGATGGACTTCCTGGCGGCCGTGCCCACGGAGTGGGATGACTCGAAGGCCCTGGACGGAAAAATCGCGGAGTATGTGGCCATCGCGCGAAGAAATGGCTCCGACTGGTATGTGGGAGCGATGACAAACTGGACGGGACGCGATCTGGAGATCGATTTCTCTTTCCTGCCGGAAGGTGATTTTCAGATGAGCGCTTATCAAGATGGCCAGAACGCCGACCGCATGGGTAGCGACTACAAGTTAGTGAAGAGGCCAGTCACCCAGAAAACTAAACTGAAAATCACTATGGCGCCCGGAGGTGGTTGGGCCGCACGAATTCAGCCGGGGAGGTAGGACTCCGTGCGGGCAACACGATGCCGCAGGCAACGTGACTCTATTTCAGTGCGATTCGGATCACTGGCGGGATTCCGCTACCTTCTTTAATTGTTAGGATCTGGTTAGCTTTGTGAATCGGTCGATCTTTTGGGTCGTGGGCCACTTCACTTCTAGCGTGTCCACCACCTGGGCGTCCCCCAAGCCAAAGTGCAAACGGAGTCCTTAAACCTTCCGCCACCAAGATTCTTATACATCAGACGAGGATTCTTGAAGGTCTGTGCAGAGGAATGCGCCTCGATCTCCGGACAAACGTGTCCGTTGACTTGTAAAATGTCGGGCCAGCCGTCGTTATCGAAGTCGTAGGAGTTGCGTAATATCACCGTCCATGCCTCGCAATGCATTGAGTTAAGGAAGACTCGAGATTACACTCATCGTCTGCTTTCATGGGGAGGGGTGCTGGTGATGCGAAACCGCGTGCTCTGGAGCCTTGTTCTTACGGTATTCCTGTTCGCATTTGTTCTCACAATTTTCACGCAGGCTTCGCCGGAACCCGGCACCACGCGCTGGACAGAAGCTCAGGCCAACGACTGGTATCTGCGACAGCCTTGGCTTGTCGGCAGCAACTACATTCCTGCTACCGCCATCAACGAACTCGAAATGTGGCAGGTGGACACGTTCGATCCCAAACGCATCGACCTTGAATTCGGATGGGCCGAATCCCTTGGCCTCAACACCATGCGCGTTTTCCTCCACGATCTCCTCTGGCAACAGGACGCCGCTGGTTTTCAGAAACGTATCGACACATTTCTTTCGATTGCCGGAAAACATCATATCCGCATCCTCTTCGTGCTGTTCGATTCCTGCTGGGATCCCTATCCGCATCTCGGCAAGCAGCGCGAGCCACGCCCGGGAGTCCACAATTCCGGTTGGGTGCAAAGTCCCGGCGCCGCGGCGCTCAAGGATCCCGCACAGCTTTCCCGTCTCGAAGCTTATGTGAAAGGGGTCGTCGGCGCCTTCGCTAACGACCAGCGCATTCTCGGTTGGGACGTCTGGAACGAACCCGGCGGCACGAACGAAGGCAGCTACGAAAAGGAGGAATTGCCGAACAAGCGCGATCTCGTCCGTGCCATGCTCCCCAAAGCGTTTGCTTGGGCCCGGGAAGCTGGCCCGTCGCAACCGCTCACCAGTGGACTTTGGAATGGAGATTGGTCCTCGTCTGCCAAGCTCGACCCCATCCAGAAAATCCAGCTCGAGCAATCCGACGTTCTGTCCTTTCACAACTACGACAAGCCCGCCGTTTTCGAAAAGTACGTCCGGCAGCTTCTGCAATATCACCGCCCCATTTTGTGCACCGAATACATGGCGCGGCCCCAGGGCAGTACCTTTCAAGGCATTCTTCCCATCGCGAAAAAATATAAAGTTGCCGCCATCAACTGGGGCCTCGTCGCCGGGAAAACGCAAACCTTTTTCCCTTGGGACTCTTGGGAGAAGCCCTACATCGATCACCAACCCCAGCCGTGGTTTCACGAACTGTTTCGCACCGATGGCAGCCTATACAAGCCGGAAGAAGGGGAATTCATCCGCAGGATCATCTCGACGAATTCCTAGCGCGTCCTCAGGCACCGAATATACTCGTCAGAAGGAATTGGTTCTGAAATTTTCCTTTCGGATCGAAACGGCGGCTTAGTTCGATGAAGTCCGGTAGTTTCTCGTAGCTGGCGCGTAGCTGTGGTGGAGGAATCGAAAAAAGCTTCCCCCAGTGGGGCCGTGGGCTGAAGGGAGCTAACTCTCGTTCGATAACCGGCAGCAGTTTGCTGACGGCCGCCCAATCCTGCTTCCACGTAAAATGAATTGTAACGCTCGCTCGTTTGTAGCAAGGGCTCAGCCAAAGATCGTCAGCGGCGATCGCTCGAATTTCTGAAATCAACAGGTGTGGGCTGATTTGTTCGCGCAGCTTTTCCATGGCAAGAATTGCCTCGACTGCGTTGTGCCGCGGGACGAAATACTCCGACTGCAACTCCTTCCCGGCGCTGGGCGTGAAGCCCATGCGGAAGTGGGGAAGTCGATCGTACCAAGGCCCAGGCACGCCCATTTGTTCCGTGCAATTTTCGGCCGAGAGTTCGGCGATAGGATGAAGGTTCTTGGTTGCGCGCTTGGCTCCGAAGAATTCGTCGGGTGCGTCGAATCTTCTCCCCTTCTCCACGACTCTCTTCAACCACACTTCATTGGCCCGCTTTTTCTGCCAGTCGGTAAACACACTTACGCTGTAAGCTGCTGATTCGATCTCATCAAAATGAGTGCTCAGCTGATTTAGTAGCAAATTCTCGTAAACATATTGCTGAACCTCGAACATCGGACGAAGATCGAGCGTCACTTTCGTGATGACGCCCAACGCGCCGATCCCCACGACAGCGCCTGAAAACGTCTCTCCGTTCTGTTGTCGCGAAAGTGCGACAACATCTCCGACTGCGTTCACGATTTCTAGAGCCGAAACGGCGGTGGACAGGTTGCCATTCTTCTCGCCGGAGCCGTGGGTCCCGGTGCTGCAAGCACCGACAATGGAAATATGGGGCAGAGAAGCCAGATTGTGCAGCGCAAATCCATGGCTATCGAGGTAAGGGCAGAGCTGCCCGTAGGTCATACGCCCGGCAATCGTCACCGTTCGTGAGGGCGCATCGAGCGAAACAACCTTGTCCATGCCCTCGAGTGAAAGGAATCCATCTCGGCTGTCGGCGATCTGGTTAAAGCAATGGCGTGTACCGAGGACCTTGAACTTTGCCTGATTCTTGACGAATGCCCGGACCTGCTCCAACGAATTCGCTGACCGCAATGTGTCCGTGCTGTACTCAATATTGCCGGCCCAGTTCTTGAGCCGGTCTTTGGAAGCCCTTGTGAACAACGGAGAAAAGATCTGTCCCGTCATCGCGGCAGAGGTAAGTTTGAGGAAGGCTCTCTTGTTCATGGTCGCACAGTCGGAAGTATGGAATATAAGCGCACCCGAAGCATTTCTGGCCGGTGCGCGTCCAACAGCAACCGACGGCCCTGGTCGGTTTGATCGCCGTTGAGTCGCTTCTGTATCGTCCATTGGCCGGCGACGCGAGAGACTTGCTCAACGCTCTCGATTCCAGCGATTCCCGCGTCGACGTCGGGATCGCGGGCAATGTTGACGGTCAGGCCGCTGCCGATGACGTAGAACTCTACAGGGGAGGCGTGCAGGATCAGTATCGCGCCATCATCCGTAGCAAGCGTCCGCGACGGCCAGGACCTCGCGAGCGCAGCTTCGAACAGGTAGCCGCCCAGAGCAACGGTTTGTGTGGGCCGCGGGTTCGTGGCATGCAGCGCCAAACCGCGTGTCAACCCGGCGGCCTGCGCGGGCGGCAAAAGATCACGGATGCTGTCCAGCAGCTCGTAGAGCTGCATCAGCTCCGGCTTGGCGTCGCTGGCTTTTTCTGGAAACGCAAGGCTATCGATGGCAAATGGACAAAAGCCGAAAGCGCGTCCCTCGCCGTAGGCGTAGAGGGCATTGTACGGAGCAACGTCCATTCGCGCTTCGGGAATAAAAATCGCGTTGCCGGAAACCTGATAGCGTTGTACCCAATATTCGAAATTGTTCCAATAGATATCGGGCGCGTAGAAGTCGATGCTGGGCGCAGCGGCGCGCCAGACCTCGAGATAAAAAGGATTCGGACCGCCGCTCGGATACTCGCCGGCTCGCTCGAGGGGCGCGGGAAGCTGGGCATTGACGTACATGGGAAGCGCGTACTCACTTTTTCCCGCGTGAACGACGGCTTCGATGTAAGCGGCATAGTTCCAGGCCATGAATGCTTCGTCAGCGGCGTCGCCGAACACTTCGCGCCAGCTTTTGCCGTGCTCGTCGAAGTGGGTGGACAATTCCGGTGAAAGCCGCAGACGCTTTGCGGCCAGGCTCTGGATCAACGCGTCGGGCACGGTTCCACGAAACAGCCGGTCTGCGTCCGCAGACCGATCGCGGCCCGGGCCGAAATAGCCGACTTCGTTTTCCACCTGCACCATGAGCACCGTCTGTTGCCGAGAGTCGCTCTCGCGGAGATGACGCAGTACGGCAGCGAAAGCGCGACTGTCGCACCGGCGATTTTCCTCTGACAGGGTCGAGAGAATCTCGAGCGGCCGGCCTTCGGCGGATTCGGCGCGTGGAAAACGCTTGGGGTCCGACTTTACCCAGGAGGGAGCATAGTTCGAAAATCCGTTTTTCCAACTGCCGAACCACAGCAGCACAAGATGCATGTTGTGCTGTCGCGAAATGTCGATCCAGTGGTCGAGGACACGGAAATCGAAAGCGCCCTGTTTCGGCTCGACCTGCTCCCAGGCCACCGGCGTCAGGATCGTGTTCACATGCATGCTTGCCAGTTTGGGAACGATGACATCCGCCTGCTCAGCGGTTCCCGCAGAAGAATTGCCCAACTCACCGCCTAGAATCAGAAACGGCTGACCGTTGACGATGAGCTGACCTGTTCCGTTTTCCATTTTGACGTGTGGCAACTCGGCGGCACGCAGCGTCAGGGTGGAAAACAAGAAACCAACGCCAAGAAACAAGCTGCGTGAGACACTCTTCACAAATCCCCCCGCCAGAGATTGTCCTAAGAAATCCCGCAACAAAGATCGCCAGGGCGCAAAATCACTGAGTAGCGCGATAAACGTTGCGATACACAAATATGCGGTTTTGACACGAAAGTAACAAGAAGAAAACCCAAGGCCCGCCTGCAACACCGGAGCATGGAACCCATCTACCTCACGCGCCGAAGCGTCGGTCGGATGCATGCGCGTGTAGGCCCGCTGCGAGGTGCCACGATGTAGACGAAGGTGTTGGCAAAAACCCGATCATCGCTCGGCACCCACTAACCGCTCACATTCAGACTGTGTTTGGCGAGCCGTCTGGAAGCACTTGGAAATCGCTCTGCGAGTTTCCGTACTTTCGACAGCGTGGTAGACGTTAAGCTCAAACAGGCGAGGGCTCTCTGCCCCCACCTGCCTCAGATGCCGCAGACGGGCGGTGATTAATTCAGTCATGAAGTCTGCGATCAGCGCCGCAATGCATGAACGAACCGCCGATGGTAAGCTCGACCCCAGCCAGCGGGAAGGTTCCATCCTCAGCATGTGGGAGCGATATGCGATTTGCTGTGAGGCGTGCGGCGTTGGGGGACGAAGCAGTCTTGCGGGCTTTGCGTCTTCAGGCACTCAGCGATTCACCGCGCGCCTTCAGTTCCACTTACGAGCGGGAGATAGCCAGAACAACCGAGGATTGGCGCCGGTGGATGGCTCCGGGCGTGACCTTCCTTCTTGAAGCAGATGGCCAACCACGTGGGCTTGTCGCCGGCGTCCGCGATCAACAGGACTCCTCGGTGGTTCATTTAATGGCGATGTGGGTACATCCAGATGCCCGCGGCACAGGCGCTGCGGATATATTGGTGACGTCAGTCAAGAGCTGGGCCGTCGAAGTAGGCGCGACGCAGGTTCATCTTGATGTTGTCGAGGACAACTTGCGTGCCAGACGATGCTACGAACGCGCCGGCTTTCGCGCCACAGGTCGTCAAAGCGTGCTCGAGCGAACCGGGGATGTGGAACTGGAGATGATCTGCGACAGTCCAGTTATGACAACTGATACGAACACAGGGCCCGGAAAGGCCGCCGGGTAGATTTGGGAACATCTTGAACGCATCGATGCGCGACTTGCGAGCGAGTTTCACGTTCGGCGGTGACGCGCAGCTCGAGGAAGAGAAACGCGAAACGCCTTTTAAGGCGGCGAGATCATCAAGCGCTTGGCGGAAAGGTGACGCGCGCTAACGAAAAGACGCAGGACCTAAGGGCGTCGCCGACCGGCTCGGAAACGCAGGACACTTCCCTGCTCGGTTCAATGTCGCACGCCTGGCGCGCGCTGCGACATCGTAACTTCCAGCTCTTTTTTTTTGGACAGGGCATTTCGCTCATGGGCACCTGGATGACGCGGCTGGCGACGAGTTGGCTGGTCTATCGAATGACTCACTCGGCGCTGTTGCTTGGCATCGTCAGCTTTTCGGGACAGATTGTCGCGTTTCTGCTTGGGCCCTTGGCGGGAGTGTGGGTCGAACGCCTCGATCGTCGCAAGCTGCTGGTGTGGACCCAAGTCGGCGGCGCGGTCCAATCGCTCGCTTTGGCCGCGCTCACGCTCGCGCATGTCATCAATTTTTGGGAAATCATCGCGCTAAGCGCACTACAAGGTCTGATCAATGCGTTCGACATGCCGGGACGCCAGTCCTTCCTGGTACAGATGGTCGAAGATCGCAATGACCTCAGCAATGCCATCGCCATCAACTCGTCGATGGCGAATGGCGCGCGGTTGATCGGCCCTGCGATCGCCGGCCTGGTGATCGCTGCCGCCGGCGAAGGTTGGTGCTTCCTCATCGACGGCGTCAGCTATCTTGCGGTGATCGTGTCCTTGCTCGCGATGCGGATCAATCCCATGGAGATCCGCCGCAACGCGAGCAGCATGATTGAGCAAATGCGAGAGGGTTGGGACTACGTCCGTACATTTCGGCCCATCCGCACCATTCTTTTGCTGTTCGCGCTTATCAGCCTGATGGGGTGGCCGTACTCCGTTCTCTTGCCTGTTTTTGCTGGGCAGGTGCTGCATGGCGGTCCGCATACGCTCGGCTGGCTCGCGGGAGCTTCCGGAAGCGGTGCGCTCGTATCGGCGATTTCCCTGGCGGTCCGCAAGACGGTCTCGGGTCTCACGCGCATGCTCCAGATCGCATCGGCCGCGCTCGGCGTCGCCCTGGTTCTTTTCGGCCTTTCCCCTAGTTTGTGGCTGTCACTTGTCTTGATGGTGTTCGCCGGGTTTGGCTTGATTCAGGTTGCGTCCGCCAGCAATACCATCATTCAGTCGCTGGTCCCGGAGGACAAACGCGCCCGCGTGATGAGCTATTACACGATGGCATTTTTTGGCGCGGCGCCGGTCGGCAGTTTGCTGGCGGGCGCGCTGGCTCACCGGATTGGAGCACCTCACACGGTGATCCTCACGGGCGCGTTCTGCATCGCCGGTTCGTTGTGGTTCACGTTCGAGCGGCCGAAGATCAGAGCGGTCATGCGGCCAATCTATAAGGATAAGGGTCTTCTGTCACGCCGCGAACGAGACGAACAGGTTTCCGTCGCAATCGAAGCCCCTAAATGATTCGCTTAACGAATGTCGTCGGACGGAAAATCACGGCCATTGCGAAACTTGATCCCAACGCTGCATTGGTACTCATTGATGTTCAGAAAGGTGTCGCGGGCTTGCCGACCGCTCATCCGACCAGCAAGAGTATCGCGCGAGCTTGGCAACTTGCGCGCGCTTTCCGCGAGCGACAGATACCGGTCGTGCTGGTCAACGCGACGGCCGGGCCGTGACGCAGTTTTATTTTGGTGGTATCTCGACAAGTGCCGGCGAGGACGGAACGGCGCTCAGTGCGTAGGACCTGGGTTATAACGTGGCCCTCGTTGTCGATGCGATGACAGATCTAATTTCGGACCTGGAAGATTCGATCTATCTCAATCAAAAGTCCTGAGGCTGGTCCTTTTTGCTAGCAAAGCCAACCTCTGCTCGTGACTCATGGGTTCCCAGGTAACAAGTTTCGCGGCAAGAACATCCATGCGCCGCAAGAGGGTCAACTCCAGGAAAAGTCCGAAGAAATCCAGGTCCCGGAAGACCAGCGACCCGGACTCTCTCATCTTGTCGCGAAGCCGGTCGAAATGGACTGGCATCTCCGTCCAGTGAAGGGCGGAACGGTGGTGATGGCAGAGGTGATACCCTTCGTTCATAAAGTTCACCTCATCCACGACGGTCACGGTATTTGCAAAATAATCCTCGGGCCGTTCCGGATCACAGAAGGCGTGCTGGACCCATGCTGTGATTGCGTTGATGAAATTCATGCAGAGAATGGGAACCAGCACGAACGCAATCCCAATTCTCCAGTCATAAATAAAGACGGCAGCGAAGTAAGCATAATATCGGGCCATTCCCCATAACATGCGCTTTCGGTTCTTTTCATCGCCTCGCGCTTTAAAGTAGACGTAGGGAGCAATCCCCAAGACCGTCCAAATGTTGTCGGAGAGATACCACAGGAAATCAAGACGGCTAGTCCGATCGTAGCCCATGGTGTTACGAGTATCGTCAGGCCCGCTGTTCTCTCTGTGGTGAAGACACACGTGAGCCGTCCGGCCAAGCTCCGGAATGTTCCCATAGAAGTAACCGAGAAAGTTTTCGAAATAGCGCCCGAAGACTTTGTCGTAGTTTCCCGAAAAGTAGCCCTGGCGGCGGTGCGCCTCGACATGGCTGGCGCTGAACATCCTCACAAACCGCTGGAACTTGAAACCGTAAAGAGAAAGATAGAAAGCCATCACCAGCAGCAGTCGAGGCTTCCCTAAAACCAGTTGAATCACAAAAATTGGCACAACGGTAAGACTAAGGGAGACCATCACGCGAAGAACCGGCACATCTCGAGCGTCTCCGAGGACCTTTCGGCCGATCCGCAGAAGAACGCGATCGTAAGCCCGGGAGAAAAATTGATACCCGTCGCGTACTGGGCGAACCTTCCCGAGCAACAGCGCCGCGCCGTAGCATCCGAAGGAAAGAACCGCCACGGGTAATGCGGCCACCGCGCTGGCCAGACCCAGAAGGACTGCCCAAGACTGATATAAGAACAAGAGTTTTGGTTTCGCTGCAAAACTCATCGTCAGGGAGGAGGTGCCTATCTCGGGATGATAAATCTCCATTCAGCACCATGGGCCAAGATTTGACTTATTTCACCTAGGAACCCGTGTCGCCATATTAGGCCGCACTGGGAAAGCGAGTCAATATGCGTGTGTCGGGTTTCGAAATGTACGATGACCGCTTATTAGGACTAGGATAGAAGGAGGCGACAAAATCGCACACCACAGGCGAGTGCGAGGGAGAGATTAAACGAACATGAAAGACTCCCACCTTGGCCTGATGAAGGTTGTTCTCCTTCCGCTTTGCAGCGTTCTTGCCTCCGTCGCTCTGCTCGCCCAGCGCCCGTTCCGGCAATACCCTTCCGTCGAGTATGGCGAATCCACACCGTTGCCGTCTGACTGGCAGCGCCCGGGCGAATGGGCTTTCGCCCGCCTAATGTACCCACCCGGCCCCAATGATGGCTACCGCGGTCGCTTCGATGGTGATTGGCGCCAGGGCTTGTCGTTGTGGACGCAGGACGGGCCGCCCGCCGATCGCTCTTTTGCAGCTGCGGTCCGGCGTCTTACCCGCATCGACGCGCGATCCGTAGAGCAGGACGTGAACCTCGATGATGGCGAGGAGGTTTACAACTGGCCATGGCTTTACGCCGTTCAGGTGGGTGAGTGGGGCATCACGCAACACCAGGCGGATGTTTTGCGCGACTATCTGCTGCGCGGCGGTTTCCTCATGGCCGACGATTTCCACGGTGCTTACGAGTGGCAGATGTTTTTGAAGCGCATCCGCATGATATTTCCTGACCGTCCCATCATCGATATCCCCAATGACGATCCGATCTTCCATACCCTGTTCGATCTCGACGATCGCTATCAGATTCCCGGCGCCGAGCATTTGCGGCGTGGCTACAAGGTGCCGGATTATCCGCAGGGACCGGACGACGGAAAGGGCGCCCACTGGCGCGCGATCTACGACGATAAGGGCCGCATTATGGTCGCCATATGTTTCAATTCGGACATCGGAGATTCCTGGGAATGGTCGGATCGTCCGGCCTATCCCGAACGTTATTCCGCTCTCGGCATTCGCATCGGGGTCAATTACGTCATATACGCCATGACGCACTGACCGAGCGGAAGGAGGGATCGTTGCGCGCATTGGAAATGATAATTCGATTCTTCCCTCATGCTAAACTCTCGGCATGCAAAACGGGCTTGCTCGGTCCATTCCTGTTTTCCTTTTCGGACTTGCCTGCTGCGTTTTCAGCGCGTCGTTTTTCGGGCAAAGTGTAAGCGACACGAATTGGCCCACCTATGGCGGCGACGCCGGCGGAATGCGCTATTCGTCGCTGACTCAGATAAATTCCGCGAATGTGTCAAAGCTCAAAGTCGCTTGGATATTTCACACCGGCGATATTTCGGATGGTAAGCACGGGAAACCGCGAAGTGGATTCGAAACTACGCCAATCCTCGTCGATGGCACGCTGTTTTTCACCACCGGCTTCAATCGAGTGATCGCGATAGATCCTGCGAATGGAAAGTTGAAGTGGAGCTTCGATCCCAAGATCGATCCAACGTGGGATTATGGTGACGCTCTTGTGAATCGCGGCGTCGCAACATGGCTTGACGCAAAGCGCACAGGAAACGGCGCCGGATCCTGTCAACGGCGCATTTACGAAGCAACGTTGGATGCGCGGCTCATCGCCCTTGATGCAGCCACGGGAATTCCGTGCCCCGACTTTGGAGACAAAGGCGACGTGTCACTTCGCGATGTGGCGCGTTACGCTCCGGGTCGGTACCACATGACTTCCCCTCCCGCGGTTATCGACGACCTCGTCGTCGTGGGCTCGGCCATCAATGACAACCACCGTGTCGACATGCCGAGCGGGGTCGTGAGGGCGTTCGATGCCCGCACCGGAGCTTTACGGTGGAGTTGGGAACCGCTTCAGAAAAACGATCCCGATGCCGCTCGCGGCGAAGGCGCAACAAAGAAATGGCAGACCGGCGCGGGCAATGCATGGTCCATCATGGCTGTCGACAACGAGCGCGACCTACTTTTCGTTCCGACCGGAAGTGCGAGTCCTGATTATTATGGCGGTTTGCGCCCTGGCGATAATAAGTGGGCAAATTCGGTGGTTGCGCTAAGAGGGGAAACCGGCGAATTTGTGTGGGGATTTCAGCTGGTTCATCACGATCTTTGGGACTACGACTGTGCCTCACCACCCTTATTGGCGACTCTGCAGCGCGACGGGAAACAGGTTCCCGTGGTGATCCAGGGAAATAAAACCGGTTTTCTGTTCGTGCTGAATCGAGATACCGGCGTTCCCATCTTTCCCGTGGTGGAGCGCCCAGTACCGCAAAGCGACGTTCCGGGTGAGGTGGCGTCGCCGACGCAGCCATTTCCGGAAACTCCCCTGCCCCTTGCACCGCAAGGGCTTTCCGCGGATGGTGTCTGGGGCGCGAATCCTGCCGATCGGGAAACGTGCGAAAAGTGGATTCGCTCTTTTCGCAATGAGGGAATTTTCACTCCGCCGAGTGTACGGGGAACACTAGCGGTTCCGGGAAATATCGGCGGGATGACCTGGAGCGGCTATGCCTTCGATCCGCGGCGCAATTTGCTCGTTGTGCCGACCAACAACATTGCCGCTGTCGCCATGCTCATACCACGCGACAAGCTCGATGAAGCGAGACAGAGCGGCGAGGACGGAGACTATGCGCAGCAAACGGGCGCTCCGTACGGCATGTACCGGCGTTTCCTTCAGGGCTCGTCGGATTTGCCGTGTAGTCGGCCGCCGTGGGGGGTGCTGAGCGCGGTCGACTTGAACGAGGGAAAAATCAGGTGGCAGGTTCCGCTAGGCTCAATGCAAAACTTCGGTGGAGGACATGAGGATGTGCCGAGGGGATCGATTGGATTCGGCGGTCCCATCGTGACCGCCAGCGACCTGGCCTTTATCGCCGGGACGTTCGATCCTTTTATTCGCGCTTTCGACGTGAAGACCGGGAAGGAACTTTGGAGAGCGCCACTTCCAGCCAGCGGCAATGCTACGCCGATGACCTACAGCAGGAAGGGTAAACAATATCTGGTCATCGCCGCAGGCGGCCATCCGAAAATCACGGAAGAGGCGCTGAGCGACGCTCTGATCGCATTCAGTTTGCCGTAACACCTCAGGCCGCGGCCAAGCGGCCCGTAATCAGACAAAAGCCGCCAGTTGCATTTTGCGCTTGATGACCGACTTAAACAGCGTAATTTCAAGGACCCTTTCGAAACGGAACCCGCGCCTGAACAAACACCGTCTGCCAGGTTCGCAACACTGGCCATCTGCCAGACAGAATTGATAGATTGTGAACCCATGACAGTTCACATCGGATTGATCGGCGGCGGAAATATCTCGGAGACGCATGCGCGTGCAGCGCGCGAGATAGCCGGTGTTTCCATTGCCGCCGTCTATGGGACAAACCAGCCGAAGGTCGCACGGTTGAGCGCCGAGTATGGCGCGACGCCCTATGCGGACTTTGACAAATTTCTTGCGCATCGCCCGATGGAACTGGTGGCGATCGGCAGTCCCTCTGGGCTCCATGCTGAGCAAGGAATTGCGGCGGCACGCAAAGGATTGCATGTCCTGACGGAAAAGCCACTGGACATCAGCACCGCTTGTGCGGATGAATTGATTGCCGCAGCGGCAGAAGCCGGTGTCAAGCTGGGCTTATTCTTTCAGGACCGCTTCAAAACCGACTTGATACGGCTCAAGGAGTGGGTTGACGCTGGAATCCTTGGAAAACTGATCCTGGTGGACGCGCGCGTGAAATGGTTCCGTCCGGCGAGTTATTACGGGGATTCGCGGTGGAGAGGAACGCTGCGCTTCGATGGAGGCGGTGCCCTGATCAACCAGGCAATTCATACCGTCGATCTATTGCTTTGGTTGTGTGGTGAAGTTTCTGCCGTGCAGGCCGTGCGCAGAACCGCGCTCCACAACATTGAGGCGGAAGATGCACTGGTCGCTTTGCTCGAATTCAAGAATGGCGCGATTGCAAGCTTGCAAGCCACAACTTCGGCATTCCCCGGATATCCAAGAAGAGTGGAATTGACTGGTTCTCAGGGCACGGCGATCGTCGAGCACGATCGTTTACTGGCCGCCGATCTACGGAAACCTCCTAAGGATTTCCTAAGCACGGGAAACGATCAGAACGCGAGCGCGTCTTCGGCAACGGTCAGCGATGTCAGGGGCCACAAAGCGGTGCTGATCGATTTCCTTCATGCCATCGAAACAAATGG
Source organism: Candidatus Acidiferrales bacterium (assembly GCA_963783955.1). Lineage (GTDB taxonomy): Bacteria > Acidobacteriota > Terriglobia > Acidiferrales > UBA7541 > Acidiferrum. Next base: position 908,158 of record CAWAPN010000001.1, read on the forward strand.
AGCGCCTCGATGCTCGGGGATCGAAGGGCGAAGGAGCCTGGCGCTTGTCGAAGCAATCTATGCGGCCTGTGCGTCGGGCAAACGGATCGAGCTGAAGGGCACGGAGTAAAAGTGAAACGGAGTCAGGGGAGATAACAAATGCAAATCAAGACCTTTGAAGACAAGTCCACGTTGAGCCGAACGGCGGCCGCGCATGCGGCCGAGTCTTTGCGGAGTTGTATCCGCGAGAAAGGTTCCGTGCGCCTTGTGGCGGCTACCGGCGCAGCTCAGCTTGAATTTCTGGAGGTGCTAACGAATACCCCCGGAATCGATTGGAGCCGCGTTGAAGTTTTTCACTTGGATGAATATGTCGGACTGCCCATCACCCATCCGGCGAGTTTTCGACGGTTTATCCTGGAGCGGCTCATTCAGAAGACCGGCATTACGCGATACCACCTGTTGGACGGCGAGAGGGATCCCCATGTGGTGGCGAAGGAAGTCGGCGACGCGCTGGCGGCGAAGCCAGTGGATCTCCTGTTCGCCGGAATTGGGGAGAACGCACACCTTGCGTTTAATGATCCTCCCGCGGATTTTGAAACAGAGGAACCTTATCTCGTGGTTGCGCTAGATCAAGCGTGCCGGCAGCAACAAGTGGGCGAAGGGTGGTTCGCTACATTGCCGGATGTTCCCACAAAGGCTCTCTCCATGTCTGTGCGACAGGTCTTGCGGGCAAAAGAGATCATTGTGATCGTTCCAGACACGCGCAAGGCTCCGGCCGTGAAAGCTACTTTGGAAGGCGAAATCACCCCCACGGTTCCGGCATCGATCTTGCGGCGACACTCGAATGCGACGCTATATCTCGACACAAATTCTGCTTCGTTGTTGACTCGGAAAGTCGCCGGCGCGGATTGAGCTCGCCATCCTCCAAACTACGGCCGATTGCCCACCTGCGATGGTGGATTGCAGGATTGTTGTTCGCCTCCACCGTCATCAACTACATCGACAGGCAGACACTGGCGTTGCTTGCGCCGTTTCTCAGTGAAAACTATCACTGGACCCATGCCGACTATGCAAACCTTCTGATCAGCTTTCGCGTTGCTTATGCGATCGGGCAGACCGTTTGTGGACGATTGATCGACCGCGTCGGAACCCGGCGAGGGCTAAGCTTTTCCGTCTTTTGGTACTCGATCGTGTCCATGGCTACGTCGTTGGTGCGCGGGTTTTACGGCTTTACTGTGATTCGTTTCCTGCTTGGCGCAGGCGAGTCCGCAAATTGGCCGGGAGCCACCAAAGCCGTCAGCGAATGGTTTCCAAAACGCGAGCGCGGACTGGCCACTGCATTCTTCGACAGCGGATCGTCCATCGGAGGCGCCATTGCCCCGTTCCTAATTTTGCCCATTTATTTCCGCTGGGGATGGCGAGTTGCATTTGTGATTCCGGGCGTTCTGGGAATTCTTTGGCTGATAGTTTGGCGGCGAATGTACCGCCTGCCGGCCGAGCATCCGCGGATTAGCGAAGCGGAGCAGCAGATGATCCTCGCGGAAACGGTCGGCGCTCAGGGGGCGGTCGAGGTGAAAGCAGCCTGGAGCACCCTCCTGAAATTGCCACAAACCTGGGGAACCATTGCCGCAAAGGCTTTGACGGATCCTGTCTGGTTTTTCATCACGGATTGGTTCCCGCTTTATTTGGTGGCGAAGGGCATCTCGCTCAAAAGCGGTTTGATCGCGATCTGGATTCCCTTTATCGCAGCCGACCTCGGAAATTTCTTCGGCGGTGCTGCGTCAGGTTACCTGGTCAAACGGGGATGGTCACTCGGCGCGGCGCGTAAAGCGCTAGTTGTTTTTGGAGGAATAGGAGTGACTTTGCTCATTCCTACGATCTTCACCATGAATCTGGCAGCGATTACGATGCTATTCGCGCTAGCAACATTTTGCTATGCGGCATTTTCAACCATTGCCAATGTCTTGCCGTCTGATCTCTTCACGGGCGGAGCGGTCGCGTCGGTGAGCGGACTGAGCGGCACCGGAGCGGGCATCGGCACAATCATTGCCTTCAAGCTCATCGGATACTTTTCGGATGCGGCTCAGGCGCTCCCGGGACATTCTTTCGACAACATCGTGATCGTCGCCGGCCTCGTGCCATTCCTAGGAATGCTGCTTGTGCTATTCCTGGTACGCAACAATCGAGCGACGGAACAAGGATTGGTGCGGCCAATCTGAGTCCTGAATCAGGCCTCCGGAGCGTGGTCGAGGATCGTCTCCGTTTTCGCATCCCAATACATTTTCTTGCCCGACCAATAGGCCTGCGTGGCCATCATGCAAGCCACAGAGTGCGAGAACCCTTCGCGCACCGTGCAGTGCGGTTGCTCGCGAGACCGCAGGCAATCGAACCAGTTGGTCATGTGCCCGAGCGTCAAGTCGTCGATCCCCATGGGCGGCAGCTCCGATGAGCCCGGCAAAAGAATGTCTTTCGTTGCGCGCTCGCGGTCGATCGCGGGATCGTCTTCGTGATTACCCTTTTCTTCCACAAGTTGATACCGCGGACTCCCCTCCCCTCCCACATTGATCAGCGTGGCCTTTTTGCCCATATAGCGCGTGAAGCTCGGCGAATCGTTTCCGAAACTGGTGGCATAGCTCACTAGAAAACCCTTCGGATAAACGAGCAGGGCTTGGAAGGTGTCTGGATTTTCGCGGCCATCGGGCCACGCAAAGATACCGCCATGCGCGACGACGGAGCTCGGAAAATTGTCGTTCATGAACCAGTGAACGAGATCGATGCCGTGACTCATCCACTGGTCCGCAATGCCGGCGGAGAATTCCTTGTACAGACGAAACTCGCAATAAACTTTGGGATCAAACGGGCGATACGGTCTCCCGCACAGCCACTTGCTCCAGTCGGTGTCCTCTTCGCGGAGTAACTTTGTTTCCTCTCGGCCGCGCCATCTGGGGCCGTGATAGTTCCACACAATTTCGACCTTGCTTACTTCTCCCAAAACGCCGGTTTGCACCAAATCGTGCGCCGCCCTCGGATAGGGCTCGCTGCGGTGTTGTGTGCCGACTTGCACAATCTTTTTGCTGCTCAAGACCGCGTCACGAGCCGCCTTCGCATCCGCCAGCACGTTGCCCATGGGTTTCTCGACGTAGCAATCCTTGTCCGCTTCGACCACCATCTTCAAGATCGGCGAGTGGGAATGCTCCGGAGTGGAAACAATCACCGCATCGATGTCCTTCAGCGGAAGAATCTCTTCCAGATGAGAGAAAGATCGCGGCGCGCGGCCGTAATACTTCGTGTTGGTGGCAACGGCTTTTTCAAGGTTCAGCTTCCACAAGTCGCAGACCGCAGTGATTTCAGCATTTTGACCTTTGCTGACTTGAGAGACGAGCAAACTGAGATCATCGCCGCGGCTTCCCGTGCCGACATGACAAATAGAGATGCGATCGTTGGCGCCCAGGATTCGGTCGTAAGAGAGCGCGGTATTGGCTAAAGTGGCCCCACCGGCGGTCAGAGCCGCGGACTTCGTCAAAAATGCTCTACGGCTAATTTCTCTCTGTGAATCGTTCATGTTGGCTCCTTGGCGGCGGTAAGTCCCTGATTCCCCGAAAGTCTAACCGGTTTCATGCTCATCTGGCGAGGACCGGAAGGCAGACCTAAGTGCCGACTAACCGTTTGCAGCGTATAAATTACGGTGTCGGCCGTATTGGCATTTGATTATGTCCAATCTAGTCTACAAACGTGAGACTCATTGAACAAAGAAACAAAGAAAGGAAGAGGCCGAGGGGCAATGGACAATCCGCTGCGGGAGCTGTTTATCGACGAGCTCCGCGATCTGTATAATGCAGAAAATTATCTGATAAAAGCCATTCCGAGAATGGCGCAGGCATCCACTTCGCCGGACATCCGTTCCGCATTCGAGCATTTTCTCAAGCTAACCTGGCTGCATGTGGAAAAGCTTCGGCTGATTTTCCTGTCGCTGCACGAAGAGCTGCCGCAAATGAGCTGCGTTGGCGTAGTGCGTGTCCTCCAAGAAACCGAGGAGGTAATGAAAGAGGATTTTACGGGTTGCGCCACGGACGAGGAACTGATCTCGGCTGCAAAACGCGTGGAGCGCTATGGAATCGCCGTGTATGGATGCGTCCAAAGCTGGGCGGAGGAACTCGGCGGGGACGACGCCTCCAAGTTGCTGGCGACAATTGTGAATGAGAAAAGAGAAAACGACGCGAGACTCACGGACCTTGCTGAGGGGCTCGATTCGGCTTTGCATTCCGACCGCCGGGGCCGAGAGAAAGAAATGACGTCGTCATCGTGATGGATCGCCGGTAGCAGCTTTTGCGGCATCGCCGTCTCCGTCTCGCGCAATTTGCGCCAGCAACCTTCGGCTCGCTATCGAACGCGGCTTCTCCAAAGTAATGTCTTTCTCGGACGCGAAGGTATCGCGATGTTTGATCAATAGCCACGCGGCTTTCTGTTTCCCGCCAAAGCCTTTCGTCCGAACCAGCGCCCAACTCCCCTGAAGCTTTTTGCCGTTCAGTCTGAATTTCAAACTCCCCTTTCGCAGGGATTCATCCACGGCAACGTCTTCTTCGGGAGACCACGTACCGCTGTCCCACAGCATTACCGTGCCTCCGCCGTATTCCCCCTCGGGAATGACGCCCTCGAACCTGCCGTATTCGACGGGATGATCTTCCACTTGCATTGCCAAGCGCTTCACGCTCGGGTCGAGCGATGGCCCCTTGGGGATCGCCCAGGACAATAGGACGCCGTTCCATTCCAGCCGGAAATCATAGTGCAACTGAGTCGCACGATGCTTTTGCATCACATACAGCAGCGAACTCTTCCGTTTGGCGGCAGCTTTTCCCTTGGGTTCCGGAGAAACCTTGAAGTTGCGCTTCTTGCGGTATTTTTCGAGTGGCATGAAACCTTCCTCACTGCGATCTTCAGATTTGCTTTAAACGACGACTGGCTGCCCGCAAAGACTGGCGACTCGAGAAAAAATCCGACCAGGGATCTTTCTTCTTCAGGCGCTCTCGGAAATTGCCGATGTTGAAGCCAGACGGGTCCAGCTCTGCGGTAACTTCCGACCAGTCCAACGGCGTCGACACCGGAGCGCGGGGCTTTCGCCTCACGGAATAGGGGCTGACGACGGTCTGCATAAGGCCGTTGCGAAACGGATCCAGATAGACGCGCTCGCCCCGTTGCGCGATCGAATGCTCGACCGTCAGTTGCTTTGGATATTTCTCTGCCAGCCGCGCCGAAAACTCTTCTGCAAACTTCAAGACATCATCCGCAGTAGGCCCGATGCGAATCGGAACAAAAACATGGAGCCCGCGACTCCCTGAAGTCTTGGGAAACGACCTCAAGCCAACTTTATCGAGCGCTTCGTGGACCAGCAAGCCAGCTCGGGCAGAGTCAGCGAATTTGCCAGAGCTGGGATCCAGGTCGAAACAGATCCAGTCGGCCTTCGGAAACGTCTTGGCACGCGTTCCCGTCTCATGCACCGGAATGCATCCCAGATTCACCATTGCCAGTTGTGTGGATAGTTTGCCGCCCAGTACGTAATCCGTCGCCTTGCGTTTTCCGGTTGCGTTTTGAATGCGTTTGGTCGGAGTGTCCCGCGGCATGCTGTCCGGTTTTTGTTTTTGATAAAAACATTGGCCGTGCATGCCATCCGGGCAGCGCTCGAGTGTCAGCATGTGATCGGCAATATAAGGACCGAGCAGCGGGAAGATATCGCGGTAGAAGTTGGCCAGGTCGCCTTTGGTATATTTCTCTTCGGGCCAAAAAATTTTGGCCGGGTTCGATATTTCTGACGGCGGTTTTCCGTTCCTGCCTCGCATTTTAAGCCTCCCGGCGCACGTCCCTTGCCTTCTTGTCGTCGCGCAAGCCCAGAAAGACTGGATGGCGCAATTTGCCGTCATCGGTCCATTCCGTGAAAGAGATTTGCGCAACGAGTGCCGGTTTCAGAAATGTGACGTCTCGTTCGTTTGTCGATTCGAAGAATGCCGACTTGGATTGGATCAGCGGCTGAAACTTCCGGCGCAACATCGTCAAAGCTTCGACGTCAAAACCCGTTCCAACTTTCCCGGCAGACTGCAATCCCGTCTTACCGTAGACACCAAGTAGGAGCGCTCCAAAGTCCGCCCGGCCGCCTTTCGGTTTCGTGAAGCCCCCAATCACAAATTCCTGTTCGTGGTGAACTTTCACCTTCAGCCACTGCTTGGATCTGCGGCTTTCATAGACCGACTGCAAATTCTTGCAGACTACGCCTTCGAACCCACGCTGGCCGGCGATTCGAAACGCCTTGATTCCGCCGTCGGCTAACTTTGCCGAAACGCGCAGGCACCCTCTCGAGCGAACAGCGCTTTCAAGCACTCGCCGCCGGACAGTCAAAGGTTCTTTGCGTAGGTCCTCGCCGTTCTCGTACAGGCAGTCGAAAATCGCGTATTCCGGAGTTCCCTTGCCTTGCTGCAAAAGCTGAAAGCGAGAGACCTTCTTTCCGTCAAATACGACGACTTCCCCATCGAGTACGAGAGTATCGGCTTTCAGCTTCTGGATCGCTTGCGCGATTTCCGGATAACGATCGCTGCGGTTGATTCCGTTCCGCGAAATCAACGACACTCGCTCAGATTCTTTGTACGCAAGCATGCGGACTCCGTCATATTTCTCTTCAAATATCCATTGCGGGCGGTCGAACGGTGCGTGAACCAACGTAGCCAGCATCGGCGAAATTCGGAACGGGATTTTCCCCAAAGTTTTATCCTTCCGTCCAGGAAAAAGCGACTGGGCTCTCGTCTTCCGCGACCTTTGCAACACAAGGGGCGAATCCCGACTTTACAACTGCTTGCGGCTTTTGTAATCGAGAATTCTCTTTTCAGGAACGCGGTGTCGGAAATTCTCACACGCCATTCATTGAACCTCCGGAAGCTGGCCGTTTCTCTCCCATGGATTCGGCATTCACGCGCCTTTTGACACCTAGGCAGGCTTCTGCACAATAGGAGAGAGTCGAAAGAGAGAGTATGGACGGACGAAAGACCGGCAAACGCGTCCTTCTGCACGGACAGACGCCGGGCTCTGCCCGTGGTTCTGCGGAAACCGAACCCGCCGTTCATCCCTCCATCTATCTCTTGTCCCCGGCGAACGCCGCGGGGCGGCGCGCCGCGATGCTACTCAACCCGCTGGCAACATTTGACTTGGCCGAGCGATTGCGCACCACAGGAATTTCCCTCGGGGAAGCCTTCAGTTTCATGAGCTCCCTTTATTTTCGCGGAAAACTCACCTATGCGGCTACATTCTCAAAACCGTCACAAGAAATTCCGGGCAGTTTGCTCATAACGCCTTCGCGCGGCCTGCTGCGCCCGGAAACCACCGTGAAACTGGCGGAATTGGCTGAAATCGTCGGCGAACGCATCGCCGTTCATAACCCCAGATACCGTGACCCTCTCGAACGAGACCTGCGCGTACTTTCGGAAGCCATAGGCCAGCGTTTTCGCGTGGTTCTCCTCGGCAGCATAGCCACCACCAAATATATTCCGCTGCTGCTAGAGATTTTGGGCGAGCGCCTAGTTGTGCCGCGGGCGTTTATCGGCTTGGGGAACATGAGCCGCGGCGGCCTGCTGCTGCGGTGCTCGCGCGAACGCTGCGAGTTGGAGTATGTTCCCGCCGCCCGACTGGTGCCAGAGACCTGAACCCAGTCTTCCAACGCAAATTGTCGAGGCCGATCCGAAGTGGCTGTCTAGATCACCAGCCAAGACCACTGTATTCGGCGCCCTACTCAGAATTGAGTCATTCTGCTTTCCATACCTACAGGAAGGCATGTATATACAAGCTTATTTTCCGTTGGTCTAATCCGAGTTTACTGCTTGGCGGCATGAGCGCGCCCCGCGTATACGTCTTGGTTCTCTTCGGGTTGGAGGCAATGCAACAGCAACGACTCAGCATCCTCATCGCGGATGACCACGAAGTCATCCGTCGCGCCCTGCGGTCGCTTCTACTAACTCGCCCAGAGTGGACCATTTGTGGCGAAGCAGGCGACGGCAGTGAAGCTGTGCGGATGACACGCGACCAAAGGCCTGATGTCGTCTTGATGGATATTTCCATGCCGGACATGAACGGCGTCCAGGCTACAAAGGCGATTCGTCGCGAATTTCCCGACACTCGCGTTTTGATCATCAGCCAAAACGACCCGGAAATCACAAAAAGGCAGGCGCACGAAGCCGGGGCCTCCGGTTATGTAGCCAAGGCCGACCTCTCGCGCAGGCTCCTTGCGACGATCGACACCATCACCGGAAACGGCGCCCAGGCACCGGTCACTCACGGTAGACCGGACGGATCGGCAAAGCGACTAACCGAGGATCGCGTTCCCTGGCTGTCTGGTGGCGGAGAAATGGGCGCGCTTATGCGCTCTCGGAATTGGTCCGACAGCCCGTTAGGAGCGGCCGAAAACTGGCCCGAGAGCCTGAAACTGAGCGCCGGTATCTGTGTCAGTTCGCGGTTCGATCTCATCGTTTGGTGGGGTCCCGACCTGATCATGTTGTACAACGATTCCTATCGTCGGACCCTTGGCGTGAAACATCCCTTTGCCCTCGGCCGTCCTGGCCGCGAGGTTTACCCGGAGATTTGGGACGTCATCGGACCGATGCTTGAGCAAGTGTTGCGCACGGGTGAGGCCACTTTGTCGTTGGACTTGCTGCTCCTGCTCGAACGCAAGGGCTATCCCGAGGAAACCTACCACACTTTTTCCTACACTCCGATTCGCGACGGCTCCGGCGAGGTCGTTGGCGTAATTACGCCGGTCACGGAAACAACCGAGCAGGTCATCAGCGCGCGACGGCTCCTGACTCTTCGCGATCTTGCGGCGCGGAGCGTCGATGCAAAAAATGAAACCGAATCCTGGGAATTTGCCGCGCAGGCGCTCGGTAACAACCCTTATGACTTCTCCTGCGCCGTTCTCTACAAAGTCGATGAGCGCTCCACCAAGGTCACATCGATGGCCCGCACGGAAGTGCGTACCGACGATCCGTTCTTCTTGAACGAAGTCGAACTGCGCGGCGGGTCCACCACCCCCTTACCCTGCGCGCTCAGCAGGGCAGTCAACACCGGAGTTGCTGTTGAATTGAACGAGCAAAACGGATTACAACTATCCCTACCGGGAGGATTTTGGCGCGTAAGCCCCTCCGAGCTGATCGTTTTACCTATCGCGCAAGCTGGACAGGGGAAGGCGATCGGTGCCCTCGTTGTAGGCGCCAATCCACACAGGAAACTCGACGACGACTATCGTGGATTTCTGTCTCTCGTCAGCGGCCAAATTGCCAAGAGCATCGCAGATACGCGGTTGCTGGACCAAGAGCGCCAGCGAGCCGAAGCGCTCGCCGAGCTCGACCGGGCCAAGACCACTTTTTTCAGCAACATCAGCCACGAGCTGCGCACCCCGTTGACGCTGATCTTGGGTCCGGTGGAAGACCTGCTGTCGAGGGGAGATCCCGTTTTGGCTTCGGCAACCGAACTTGAATTGGTTCACAGAAATGTCCTGCGCCTGCTGAAGCTTGTGAATTCTCTCCTCGATTTCTCGCGAATCGAGGCAGGCCGAGCTTACACGCACTATGAGCCTACGCCGCTTGGAAACATCACCGCCGACATTGCGAGTGTGTTTCGCTCGGCCATCGAAAAAGCCGGACTGGCCTACGAAGTGGATTGTCCCGACCTGGACGAGATGACTTACGTTGATGTACAGATGTGGGAAAAGATCGTTTTGAACCTGATTTCAAACGCCCTGAAATTTACATCCACAGGAAAAATCTCCATTTGCCTCGCGCGCGTTGGTAACTCGGCGACTCTTACCGTCGCTGACACCGGCTTCGGCATTCCGAAATCGCAGCTCCCGAAAATCTTTGAGCGCTTCCATCGCGTGGAAGGATCAGCCGGGCGAACGCACGAAGGAACTGGAATTGGACTTGCTCTCGTTCAGGAGCTGGTCAAACTGCACGGAGGCACGATTACGGTGGAAAGTGAGCCTGGCGCTGGCGCGACTTTTGTTGTTTCCTTGCCCTTGGGCTCTGCCCATCTTTCCAAGGATCGCATTGGGCAGCCCAGCGAGCGCGGAGCACGGCCCCAGAATCGCAGTATGTTTGAGAATGAGGCGTTCTCTTGGCTTCCGCCAGACGCTTCGGCCGGGCCCACGGCCCACGCGCGATCGAGCTTTGGCCGCGCGCCTTTCATTCTGCTTGCAGAGGACAACACCGACATGCGCGAGTACGTACGCCGTCTCCTCCATGAAGACGGCTACGAGGTACACGCCGTGGACAACGGGCGAGCTGCGCTCGACCTTGCGTCGAAAAATACTTACGACTTGATCCTCAGCGACGTGATGATGCCACAGATAGACGGGATTCAACTTCTACACGCCGTTCGCAAAGATCCCAAATTCAAGGCCACTCCGTTTCTGCTCTTGTCTGCGCGCGCCGGCGAGGAATTCCGGATTCAAGGCCTTGGCGCCGGCGCCGACGACTACCTTACGAAACCATTCAGCGCTCGCGAGCTGCTCTCGCGTGTTTCCGCGCACATTGATGCCAACTCGCGTCGCCGTGAATCCGAAGAGCGCCTGAATCTGGCTTTGGAAGTCGGCAAGATCGGCACCTGGGACCTGGACCTTGCCACGAACACAATGTTCTGGTCGCCGGGCGAGTACGAACTATTCGGGTACAGCCCCGAGGAATGCACCCCTTCCTGGGAATTATGGCAGTCCCGGATTCATCCGGAAGACTTGCCACTCGTCCTGGAACAATGGGAAACCGCGAAGAACGATCATATGGACCTGCGGATGGAATCACGCGTTCGCCTACCGGATGGCGAAACTCGCTGGATCGAAGGAAAAGCGCGCTTTTTCTACGACTCCGTGGGCGTCGCTTACCGCGCAATCGGGGCTTCGCGGGATATCACGGAGCGGAAGCAGACGGAAGAAAGATTGCGAAGCGGCCGTCAGCGCCTGCTGAGAGAGGTTAAAGGACAACGAGTCGCTCTGGAACGGACTGCGCAAAAGGTGGCGACACAGGCTGAACTTCTGGATTTGACCAACGACGCGGCGTTCATCAGCGATCTTGAAAACCGGATCACCTTCTGGAATCGCGGCGCTGAGCGTCTATACGGCTGGACGAAAGAGGAAGCCATCGGCAGGAACGCCTCCGAACTGCTGCAGACGGAGTTTCCGGTTTCCTACCAGGATGTGCTTTTGGCGCTGAGGCAGAGGGGTGTGTGGGAAGGAGAGCTCTGTCAGACCACACAGTACGGTCATCGTATGGTTGTGGCCAGCCGGTGGACTTATCGCCGTGACCCCCAAGGCATGCCGGTCGGCTGGCTCGAAATCAACTCGGATCTTACTTTGCAAAAACAAGCACAGGAGGCGGCCCGCCGCTTGAGCGGCCGCATCCTTCAGGTTCAGGATATGGAGCGCCGCAAGCTAGCCCGTGAATTGCATGACAGTCTAGGACAATACCTTGCGAGCCTTAAAGTTAACATTCGGTCTTCGCTCAAGAATATTGAGGCAGCGCGTCCGCGCCAACTCCTAACAGAATGCGTCGAGATTTTGGAACAGTGCCTGACGGAAACTAGGACAATTTCCTATTTGCTCCATCCTCCGTTGCTTGACGAAACAGGCCTGGGCTCGGCCATTCGTTGGTATGTCGAGGGTTTCGCACAACGCAGTGGAATCAAGGTCTCCTTGCAAATTCCACACGCCATCCCTCGGTTTTCGAATGATATCGAAACCGCGGTGTTTCGGGTCCTGCAAGAAAGCCTGACGAACGCTCACCGTCACGCCCGAACCGAGAAAGCGCAAATTAGTCTCGAGATCAGGCCCTATACCGTTGTGCTCACTGTCCGCGACTACGGCTGTGGCATCTCGCCAGACCGTCTGCGCTCCTTCTTGGAGCGCAATGAAGGCGTGGGAGTCGGCTTGGGCGGCATGAGAGAGCGAGTGAGAGAACTGGGTGGAACCCTCACGGTTACTGCGGGTGAAGGCAATCCAGGTACGGTGATTTCCGCGGAAATTCCGATTATGGCGCGCGAACCCGAGGATCCCGATTCTGACAAAACGCTGCGAGCAGGAAATGCTTCTTAGTCATCCGATCGATCACGCCTCACTCGTAGTCATTTGGTCGTAGTCGCACGCATTCACCCCGCAGCGCCATTCGTAACGTGACCGGCTTTTATTCGCTTTCCTTCCAGCACAGCCACGCCCCGTGGCGCGGGTACCTTCACTGTTGGAGGCCTGATTTTTCGATGAAAAACGGCTGCTCGGGCGTATGAATCACCGTGAAATATCCGTTCAAATTATGGCGAACGCTGCAGCCCTCAAAGCCGCAATGGCAGGACGGTAGGCTTCGCGACTCCTTATCGTCAGATGTTTCTTTCCACGAAATTCCCTTCGCCTCGAAGCGCATTTGACGATGTCTCGCGGGCAAATCGCTTCAAGGGTAGGGCTCAGGGCACTTGCGATTCTTTGCCCCATGAAGCGGCCTGGGAAGTTTAGATTTCAGGCCGGGCGAACCTGATGCGTCAGCACCTCATCCGGAGTCTCGGAATTCTCGCTGGCAAGTCTTCTCATGAATTCGCACATCGCACACTCCCGAACATGTTTTTGCAAAACCGAATAGGATTTCGCGAAGTCCGCCTGCAGGCGGACCAACTCACCGCCCAATGCTCTGCCGCGCAGTCCCATTTGCCAAGCCTCTTCTCTTCGCTGCGTCCAATGCTCCAAGGCAATCTGGCATTTCACCAACAATCCCTCGTATTCGTCGCAAAACGATGTCTTGAATGGAGGCTTTCTGACTTCCGTGTGCGTTTGCATTTCGCTCCCCCTGGTTATTCTATGCAGCTGCCCTAACAACCGGCTCGACTCCACAAACCAGCAAATCGCGGACCAATCCGAGAAAAACCGTAAATGTCCCGTTCACAAAAACTTACGAGCGCGATCCTGCACCGCTTGCCAGATGTCGCTCCAAAAGACCTGTAGAATTTCCCGGCCATTTGTTCCGCCCTACGGCAAAATACCAATCTCTTCTCAGGTGAATCGTGGAGATCACCACGACTCCAGGGTTATCTCTTGCGCGGAACCTTCGCGCCCCTCTTGCGCGCTTCCGAAAGCCCGATCGCAATCGCCTGCTTGCTGCTCTTCACAAGTCCGCCCTTTCCGCCTTTACCTGATCGCAATGTTCCGCGTTTGCGGCGGCGCATCGCGCTTCGCACCGATTTGCCCGCGCTTTTTCCATACCTTGCCATCTTTTCCTCCCCAGCACTTCTGCTTTGAAATCCAAATCCGAGCTATCGTGGTCCTGCCGTCGTGCCTATCGCATTCCTCTGATGCCGGGCCCAACACCCTCAATCGTTGCCCGGTTGAACGCGGGAATATCCTCAGGCTTCCGGGCTGTGACGAGGGTTCCACCGACAACTGCCTCGGCATCGAGCCATTCCGTATCGGCATTTGCCCAGGTCCGTTTTCAGAGAAGGCCAGGACGCGATTTTTTCTCCACGCGCCGCGCCCGCTTCAATCATCGTCCACGGGGACGGTGGTGTTTTTTGCAATCGAACCCGGTGCAGCCGATCCATCTTGCACCTGGCAGCCGCACAAATGCGGTGGCACAATCTCAACACCGCTCGTCATCACACTCAATCGGGTGTTGTGTGTAATCGCTTGGTTGCGGTTGCCTAGACAGTCGGTCGACGAACCCATGAGTTAGAAAGGTGAGGATTGACGGACGGGTGTGATTCTAACGTCACCCAAGAGCCTGACTGGCTAGGCGGTACGGCGTAGCTTTTTGGCTGTTGCGGCTTTCCCTTCGGGTGGCTTGGCCGCCAAGCTCTTCTTTAGCGCGGACATCAAATCGATAACCGGCGCCATACGCTTTGCCCCTTCAGGCTTTGGCGCGGCGTGGCCTTTCGATTTGTTGTCAATCAGTTGTTTGACACGGATCTCATATTCGTCGCGAAATTCCTGTGGCCGGAACGGCTTCGCAAGGGTCTTCGCGAACTGCTCGCCGAGCGCAATTTCCTGTTTCTTCAAATCCTTGAGATTTGTCTGGTCGTATTCTTGCGCGCCGTGAATTTCATTCAGGTAGTAAAGCGTGTGGAGCACCAACCCTTTTTGATAGGGGCGAATAAGGACCGTGCGCTCGCGCTGATGCAATGTCATCTTCGCGATGGCAGCGTATGCCGTCTCTTCGAGCGTCTTCCGTAATAACGAATAAGCCTTTTTCCCGCCTTCTTCGGGAACGGTGAGATAAGAAGTCTCGAAGAAGATCGGATCTACATCCGTGAGTTTGACGAATTGCAGAATCTCCATCTCTCTCGAAGATTTCGGCTGGATCCTCTTCAGCTCAACCGGTTCGACAAGTACATATTGGTCCTTGTCTGTCTCGTATCCCAGGGCCACCTCATCTCGTGTCACAACGCGCTCGTCGTAGGGACAGTACAGCCGGTGGTGAATGCGAGTTCCACATTCCCGATGAATTTCGTGAAATCGTGTGTGCTCTGCCCGCGCCGCCGTAAACAAACGAATCGGAATCGAAATCAGGCCAAACGTAATGTGCCCCTTCCACAATGTCGCTGCCATGGAACCTCCGTCTCCTCGAACCCGAACGATATGACTAAATCTTTTGCGACGCAATACAGCGTGGAGTTTAGTGTAGGCCATTGGCCGAACGTGAGATACGGCAACCTACCATCCGTATCTGCTCGCTATACACGGGTTCATTTATGGACTGCCTCTCAGCTTCCTACACAATCAGCCCAGGAGGAAGACAATGATAAAAAAAGTTAAAGACGGCTACAAAGTGCTCTCGGAAAAAGGGAAAACTCTCGGTGGGCCGTACAAAACAAAAGCAGAAGCAGAAAAGCGCCTGCGTCAAGTTGCGTATCCCGCACCATCTCTTCTTGAAATCGGCAGGAAAGTTGAAAAACTGCGATATATTGGGATTTTTGTGGTGGTTCCGCGATTGGACAGGATTGGACAATTACGGCAATTGCGGACAGCGATTTGGCAACAGTTGGCAACAGTAGGGCGGTGCTAAAATAACCTGTGCTGCCCCTCCTCCACCCCATGCGGCTCCGCTTAATGCAGAAGCCGTTCGACCACCCCGACTACATCTTCGAATTGAAACACGACGGCTTCCGAGCGATCACTTACATTCAAAATGGCGAGTGCAAACTCATTTCCCGTAATCTGAACAATCTCCGATTCAATTCCCTAAGGAAGACTATTTTGGAACTGGGGGAGAGTTGTCGTATCCGCCGGGCGGCTTCGATTCCATTCAATTTGGGAAGACCGATGTCCAGCAGAATTAAGTCCGGCTTCAGCTCTTCGGCTTTCTGAACGGCTTCTAGTCCATCCGACGCTACAGCGATGACCTGGTATTCTGGCCGCGACTGAAGCAGCAAACGGACTTGGTGTAGCCAGTCTTTGAAATCATCCGCTACCAGGATGCGGATCACAGTCCTTCGCACCTTTCCGTCCCTGTTCGTGGGGGCCAGCTTTGGAGAGGAGTTTATGGACAGACCCGGATTTTTGGGCACAACAACTCCTTACCCTACGGGCACGGCGGCAGGATGCTAGAAGAGGCCACCGGAATCCACTACTTTGGATGCTTGTCCTGTTCCAAAACAACTGGGGGAATCCCCAGTGAGTATCTACGTAGCTACCAGCCAGGACCCCGACGTCCATAACAATCACATCCGGTCGAAGTCGCATGGCTTCCGCATCCAAGTACGTATCAGTACCCAGCTTTTGCCTTCGATTCGGTAGGAGGAGGCTCGCGGCTATCAGGTCTCGACCCGCGAACCAAACGCATCTACTCCATCGGGCTCATGAAGGAAGATTCCGAATGGTGCGTTTATCACGTGAAGGTTAAAGGCGGTATCCAGCGCGACTTCTTTGTCGAAACTGTCGCTTCACGAATTCCCCGGCGTGATTCGATAAAACGTATCGAGTCGATGTGTGAATCGCATCTTGAGAGGCTTCCCGGCGACGGCGGGATTATTCAATTCGATTTGAACGCTTAAGCGATCAGAGTGCCCAGGAGAATGAAATGACCGCTCAGGACATGTGTTTTATGGAGTTGGATGATCTCTCCAAGACGGTACCAGATCGCGAGTACCTCATAGTTGCCCTGAACAGTATCTGTTGGGATGAAATCAATCGGTCAGGGCAAAGCGCATCTGATATCTACGACGACTGGCGAAGCCCATTCGCAGATTAAAGATTGAAGTCTCGGCATACGGGGTCGCCCAGTCGTCTCCCTCTTTGCCACAGGCAGTTGGGAATCGGCCCACCCGAAGGCCAAGCTGCTAAACCGCCTAACGTCGCCGACAAAATCCGCGTCAGCATGCACGGCTTTTTAGCCTTTTCCCACTCGTTTTGCTTGCTGTTCCATCGTAGCCTTTTGCACTCCGTCAATCGGTAGTGCATTACGGGCTTCGTCGTTCTGTTTCTGCACCTCGGCATACAACTTCCGAGCGTTGCCTACTGCAAGAGCAACTTGTTTTTCATCGACTGGTTCGTGCCTTTGTCCTACTGCTGCAGAGAGCAAGATTGCTGCTGCAAGGAACACTTGTTCGTCTTTGTCCAAGGGTTGATTCCTCTCTTTGCGTCGTAGACGCTCCCTCAAATCTCTATTCTACCAAGCGCTTCGCGAGAGTCGATTTGCCTGAAGCACGGCCGCGGCTGGGCACGTCTTTTTCTGAACGATATACGTGGACCGGAGCCCAAGTGTTTCACGCTTTCCCTGTGAACACTAAACGCTAACTATCCGTCGTGCGTTCATTCCATTCGATAAGCCAAAAGCGATCTGGGAAACTACGATGTCATGAAGTTAGGCGATACAACTGTGCAGTTTGGGACAACGCCCGAATCCTCTGACGCCCAACAACCTCACGAGGCGACCCGCCCGGCTTCTCAAGCCAGCGCTCAAAATCGGCCACCAGGGCCTAATCAGGCCACTCCTCGACAAAATGCTTCTCGGCGGAAGGCGCGTCCGCCCCAGATTTCAATCCACAATAACCACAGTCAATTTGCAGTGATTCACTACCGATGGCATCCAGCTTGTTTTCTTCGCTGACACGATTAACAATGACGGGAAATCGCAGCCCGGACAAGCAAATAAGAAAATGTGTACGTACCGCATCACCGCTCTCTCTCTCTTCACTTATGATGTCAGGAGTGTCTTACTGGCTGAATATATGATTCTCTTTAGACCAAATCATCAAATCGGCATGGAATTGATTGTGAAATTGAGGAAGACCTTGATGGAAATGGCCTAGTCAAATTGAAAAAGGCATCCCTGAGGATGCCCAAATTCAATTGCCGCTCGCCCAAACATGCTCTGAGGAGTCCGACCGAAGCGCGGCGCGTGTCAACGACTTTGAGACAGGTGGTCATAAAATTTAGTGAGTTTTTCATGCATTGGGTTTTTCACAAAGAAATTTCGCGCCAGGATCGCCTAGGAACGACGATCGCCAACTCGGTTGACCCACAGTATCCCGACTTTTGTTTTCCTCAGACGCATTTCGCTTTTCCAAAGTAGATTGCTGTTGGCGACTGGCCGGCTTGTTAATCCAGACCTCGCTGGGAAGAGCCGGTGGTTTGGGACCGCTTCGTACGAATCGCTCCGGGTGACGTTGGTAAGCAACATCGAGCACATCCTGGCGTTGCCGCAAGACGCTTTCCGCTTGGCCATAGTGAACCGTGGCTGGCGTCAACAAGCCTATGCCGGAATGACGGTGCTCGTCGTTGTACCACCGAAAAAAACTCTGACAGAAAGCACGACTGTCTTGGATACACCCAAAGCGGTCCGGGAACTCCGGCCGATATTTTAAGGTTCGGAATTGGCTCTCGGAAAAGGGATTGTCGTCCGAGACGTGCGGCCGACTATGCGTTTTCGTGACCCCCAAGTCGGCGAGTAGAAGAGCTACCGGCTTGGACCTCATCGAGGTGCCACGATCCGCATGGAGCGTAAGTTGACCGGGCTGGATGTTTTGTTTCTTGCAGCTCTCTTCGATCAGCCGCTTGGCCAGCTCGGCGCTTTCGCGATAAGCGACCATCCAACCGGTGACGTAACGGCTGAAAACATCGAGGAGGACGTACAAGTAGAAATACGTCCATTTCGCAGGGCCGAGTAGCTTGGTTATATTCCAGCTCCACAATTGATTGGAGGCGGTGGCCATGAGCTCGGGCTTCTGATAGAGCGGATGTGTCAACTGATCGCGGCGCTCGCGCACCTCGCCGTGCTCGTCGAGCAAGCGATACATGGTGCGAATCGAGCAGTGATACTCGCCTTCATCGAGCAACGTCGCATAAACAGCGGCTGGAGAACGATCCTGGAAACGTTCTTCGTGTAGACGCGCCAGAACCGCATCCTGTTCCGCCGGGCGAAGTGCGCGTGCCGGCGAAGGCCGCGACGCGCTCACCGCCGGGGAAGAAGCCTTACGGCCATCCCGGTAGTAAGAGGCGCGAGGCATACACAGAGCTTGGCAAGCAGCGCTGGTGCCGACGTCGTTCGCTAGCTCGGCAACAGCGGCCATCAGGATTTCTCCTCCGGGTCCTGCTCCGGAATCGGATGACCCAACAGCGCAGCCACTTTTTTTTGGACGTCGATGATGATGTGCGCCTTACGCAGATCTTCGGTCAAGCGAGCGTTTTGTCGGCGAAGTTTCTGGACTTCTTCTTCCAACGGGTTACGCTTGGACTTCGGCCCGCGTTTCTGTGGGGTCAGAGCCTCGAGAATTCCCTGGGCCCGCTCTCGCCGCCAGTAGGTCAGCAGAGACGAATACAGACCTTCGCGGCGGAGAAGGGCGCCAAGGCCACCTCGCGTCGTCGCAGCGACTTCGGCTTCTTGTAAGATGCGTTGTTTGTACTCAGCTGTGTAGGTCCGCCGCTTCGGTTTAGCAACTACTTCGGGATCCGGCCGCAAAGCCGGCCCCGGATCGGCGCCCGCTTTGGCTGCCGCTGCACTCTGCTGCGGCTCGCCAGGAGGCGAGCCTCCGCTCCGTTCCGCGGCAGCCAAACCCCCAGGGGAAAGAACAACACCAAGAGAATTCCCGCTCATCTCTAAGCTCTGCTTTCTCGCCCTTCTGCTCATTAATTAAGAGTACTAAACCTGTCTCAGAGATGTTGGCACGGAGGGGCGGCTGAGACAATATGGCTCAGCATCAAGTTTCACGCGATAGGACACAGGTACTTATCAAAACAGTACGCTTAGCCGCTACTTCAATGTTTTTACGGAGCGGAGGTCGGCATCGTACCCCACGCTTGTCCAAATTAGGATTTGGTTTTGTGAAGTAAAAAAGGCCGAGCATCTGATAGCTTGAGGTTGGGCTCTGGAAAAGCCAATCACAACGCTAAGGAGGCTCAGCCTTGACTCGAGTCAGCAGTATTTTCTCACAAATTCTGCAGTTGATTCCTCGTTTAGAATTTGAATCGGCCGTGCGTCAGCACCAAGCCGAGTGGCATGCCCGCGGTTTCAGTAGTTGGGGCCAGTTCATCGCTATGCTCTTTTGTCAGCTGGGGCACGCCAAGTCCTTGCGTGAAATCTGTGGGGGCTTGGCCGCCAGTGAAGGAAAACTTCGGCATCTGGGTTTGCCCAGCGCTCCGGCTCGCTCTACCTTGGCTTATGCAAACGAACATCGGCCTTGGCAATTGCAGTGCACGGTGTTTGAACAACTGTTGGCGAAGTGCCAGATCCTGGCGGCCAGCCAACCAGGAACCAGGAAGAAGAGGAAATTCCGTTTTAAGAACCCGCTGATGAGCTTGGATGCCACGGTGATCGATCTCCGCGCCACGATGTTTGATTGGGCCAAGTTTCGGCTCACGAAAGGTGCGGTGAAGCTGCACCTGTTGCTGGACCATGATGGCTATCTGCCGTCCTTCGCGGTGATCACGGAAGGCAAAAAGCATGAGGTACGCGTGGCGCGGCAGATGCAGTTTGCGCCAGGGGCGATTTTGGTGTTTGACCGCGGCTATACGGACTACGAATGGTTTACGAACTTAACCAAGCAAGCGGTCTATTTTGTGACCCGCCTAAAGGAAAACGCCGACTACGGAGTGGTCGAGAAGCGGGAAGTTCCACAGCGGCGCAACGTGCTACGGGATGAAGTGGTCTTTTTCTACAAGCTGGCCCAGGCGGGCCGGGATGCCTACTTCCGGCGCATCGAGTTTTACGATGAAGAGCGCGATCGCGTGCTGGTATTTCTGACCAATCACTTGGAACTGGCGGCGGCTACCATCGCCTCGGTGTACAAGGAGCGCTGGCAAATTGAGTTGTTTTTCCGGGCTTTGAAACAGTCGCTGCGGGTGAAAACGTTTGTAGGGACTTCGGCCAATGCCTTGAAGACGCAGCTCTGGACGGCGCTGATCGCCATGCTCCTGGTGAAATATCTGCAACTACGGTCGACCTTCGGTTGGTCCCTTTCGAATCTGGTGGCACTCCTACGGCAGCAGTTATTTGTTTACCGTGACCTGTGGACTTGGATCGATGATCCCTTTCAACCGCCGCCGATGCCAGCCAGCTCGCCAAAACAGTTGACGCTGCAGTTGGCCTAAGTGGGCCAATCAGTTGGACAGCAGCGATCATGCATATCGGAAACAAATCGTAACGGCGAGATTTCAAGAGGGAGAATTTAGACAGCATCAGAACGGGAACAACCCTTCGGGCCCGCCAACCTGCCCCCGTGCAGGGCTCGGGCGACGACTTTTGTCCTTATTCTGGATATGTCTGAGCCGAGTTTTCAGCTAATTTGGACAGCAGTGATCGTACCCGGTTGGTTTATTCTATGATAGATTACCCACCAACGGAGTGTGCGATGCCCAGCGCGAAGATTATTCTTGGTATTTGCATTCTTGTAGTAGCTGGCGGGACGGTGCTTGCAGCTGGGGGAAAGCCAGACTTCAGTGGCAATTGGAAATTAGACCCACTGATGAGCCGGTTCGACCGAGGAATTCCCGCTCCGAAGAGCAGGACGCTGGCAATCGAGCATCACGAGCCAAAAGTGCACATAGAGATTAAAACTGAAACTAAAGAAGACACTCAAGATCAGGTGTTCGATTTGACCACCGACGGCAGAGAAGCTAAGCAGATCGGGGGGACTGCCACCGCCAGCGCGTCTTGGGGCGATATAGACGGCACTCGATTGGTGTTGACCATCAAAGAACAGTCTGCGAACGGCACAGTGGTAACGAGCCGTTGGATGAAGCTCGGCTCACAGGGAAAAATGCTTACCACCGTACTGACAATACAGAATGCAAAAGGTAAGCAAGAGGCTGACGAGTTCTTCGTGCCACGTTAAAAGCAAGCTAGGCTCGACGAGTCGCTTCTTTCCGCTTGCAAGTTGGCCTGGCGGAGTGGTAGGGGATCATGTAGTTTTCTTGCCACATTCAGATCTCCCGGGAATTCGGAGATAGGAGAAAAGATGCTTAAAAAGCAATTTGCTCTGCTGTTCGCATTGGTACTTACCTTCCCGCTGGCGATGGCAGTCGTCGGACAACAGGCCCCTGCCAAGCCGAAGCAGGACCGCTGGGACGGTACTGTTATAAGAAGCAGCAAGGAGAATTCCACCCTGACTGTTCGTAAGGTGGATTCGCCGAACGAAGAGAGGACCGTTCAGTACGACAGCTCGACGCGATGGGTCAGTGCGTATCACGGCGATACGAAGGTCAGCGACATCGACCCCAGTCAGGTTAAAGACGGGGACCGCGTGATTTGCACGGGCACCTACGACAAGCCCGGCATACTCCACGCCACTCTAATCTCTAAGCGGCTCTCCCACTCCACCAACTAGGCAACTCCGGTTTCGTGACAGAAGTTGAAACGCCCGGATCTGCTGTGAAGCATCGAGGTCCACTTAGTAATCTTAACCTGATGGGCCACTGGAACATTTGCGACCGAGACGTTCACAACATTCTGCCCTCGGGGAATATCCGCGACCCAGTCATCTCGTCGTAACGCCGCGATAGCTTGGGCGACCGCTTCAAATAATGTTGCGGCTGTCACATCAACGGAATGCGTGTGGCCGTCGATATCGCGGATTGTGACGCGGCAGGATCGGACTTGCATCAGGGCAAGATATCATATTCGCTTTGTCTTCGCCATGCTTGAGGTGCGTTAAGCACTCACTTGACTGAGTGCGGATTTCGTCGGTGTCGTCGTTGCCTCGCCCCTGTGCAGGAGCCACAAGTAAGGAATCAGCAGAACCATGCTGAGCAGGAAGAAAATCACGGCGCGTTCGCTGTGTAGCCGCCCGTAAAGAAATTCGGGACGGACGAAGACATGATACTCGCGATTTCTTACGGGCTCCTCGATGAGGCTTCAGGTTAGAATGCGGCGGAAGAAGTTCCGGCCCGCATAAATGACGAACCGAGAGCCCATAGCGGCGAAACAATTCAAATCCCTTTGGAAGCTGGGAGGTCTGACTCCTTGGCAACTCGCTCGCAACGTATTCGACGACATAAGAGCGAATAACTTTCTGGGACGGGCATCCGAACTAGCCTTCGATTCTTTATTCGCTCTCTTCCCGCTAATTCTCCTGATGGTGACTTTGTTTGGTCTGTTCAGCTCACGCAGCATCGAACTCCAGAGCCATTTACTCCTCTTTTTTGCAGCGTTTCTGCCACCTGCGGCGTTCCAGATGTTGAGAGCATCGGCTACCGAACTGGCCGCAAACCCTAGGGGCGGAAAGCTGACCTTTGATATCGTGTGTGCGCTCTGGTTTGCTTCCGGCGGTGTAAATTCTATGATTTCTGCTCTGAACGTGGTCTACCGCGTCCGTGAGGCTCGTTCCTGGTTCAAAGTTCGCACACTTGCACTCGGTTTGATGCTGCTGATTTCAATTCTTCTTCTCGCGGCCTTGTTTTTTGTGCTGGAGAGTAGCCATTTAGTTGAGTGGCTAGCGACAGAATTTCGATTCAGACCGCTGGTCGTCCTCCTTTGGAAGGCCATTCGGTGGCCGGCTGCTATCGTTTTCGTTGCCATGTCGTATTCGGTGATTTATTACTGCGGTCCCGATTTGAAAGAGCGACGCTGGCGCTGGATAACTCCCGGTTCGGCAATCGGTGCGTCTCTATGGTTACTAGCTTCGGTCGGATTCCGGATCTATCTAATTTTTTTTGATTCCTACAGCGCCTTGTACGGATCAATAGGTGCGCTCATGATTCTTTTGGTCTGGCTCTATGTGACCGGACTGGCGTTCCTGATCGGAGGGGAGGTCAACGCTGAAATTGAGCGCGCGGCAACGCGAGAGCATTTGGAGCCAAAATCTCAGTAAGTGTCCAAGTGAGATTTTATCACCTCCGAAATGGGCGGAAACAGCAGAATAAGCCTGGTAAACGCTAGTTCTCTATCGGAAGTGCTTCGGCCGATGAAGGTGGATTGAGGCGAAGGCCGATTCCGGAGCACTTTCGATAGAGCCGCTGGAGCTATGTGCTGGCGGTTATGTATTTTCAAGCCGCCTTGACCCGAGTAATCTGCACTTGCTTGACGACCAATGCTCTGGAGGAGGAAGCCGAGGTGACGATTGTAGTTGTCGATCTAGAAAATCCATCCACGTTTTGCCACGCTCTTTGATTCCACGCTAAGATTGCAAAATGATGGACTCTTCACGCGAGCCACTGAACGCCAACGAGTCTGGCTCCGGGATTGCACCTACTCAATTTCAAACGAAATTAGCGGTGGTTCTGGGAGCGATTGCAATCGTGCTCAGCCTGATTCTTGCGTTCGTTTCTCTACGGTCGGTCCATCGCCTGCAGACTGAGGTGGCGCAGCTCAGCCAGCAAACACAAGGTCTCCAGCAGATGGTCGAGCGCGCACAGGAGCAATCGCAGACGTTGGCTCAGCAGGCTTCGCAAGCAGCTGCGAACGCGCAAACAGCCGCCCAACAGCGCGACCTGGCGAAACAATCTCAGGCAAACTCGGAGGCCCAGGCAGATGCAGCGCGACAGCAGGCCGCCGCCGAGCAGCAAAGGGCGAATGAAGCCAAGCAGCAGGCTGAGCAATATCGCCAAGAACGCGAAGCGGAACTCGCACAGCTGCAACAGGCGCTCGGACAGATCGCGCAAACGCGCCGCACTGCGATGGGACTTGTGATGACGCTCGACAGCAAATCGGTTCGCTTCGACTTCGACAAGTCCGACATCAAACCGGAATACCGCGACACCCTCAACCGCATCGCTGGAATTCTGCTGACCCTTAAGGGATATACGATTAATGTATACGGATATACCGACGATGTTGGCTCGCAAACATACAATCTGCAACTTTCCCAACGCCGTGCCGAAGCGGTCCGCGACTTTCTGGTGCAGGCCGGAATCTCTGAAACGATCATGAGCACCAGGGGTTTTGGCAAGTCCGATCCGCGTATTTCTGGCGACAGCGAACGAGCGCGCGCTGCCAACCGTCGTGTCGAAATCGGCATCGTGGACTCCACGCTTCTTCCGAACATTCAGCCCGTCCCACGGTGAGCCACGCGGTTGTACACAAAAGCACAGAGTAAGACGTAATCACTTCCTTGGTGTAGTGCGTCAATTGTCCTTAGCCACTGATGGCGGATTTGGCCCTAGTCTTTCTCGTTTTCAATTGGACTAGCAGCCTGAAGCAATATGGCGCTTCAATTCCAAATATCTGATCGAGTCCTGATTAACGGGTGCGAGCCGCGACACGCACCACTAGTTTGCTATCTAGCAGGCCTTGCTGTTTCAATCGTTAGACCGATTGAAGATCCTATTGACGATCTATAATATCGACTCTCTGTTAGCTCACGAGTATATCCCGCCAACAGTTTTGCTCTGGTATCCATTCCCTGCGATATGTCAGGTGGTAAAGAACTTCCTTCGACTCCCGCACTGGTGTGCGCCATACCGAGACAACATACTCCATACTCCGGCTACCTCTGAGCCACAAAATCTCGGCCCAGCACCGACTTGCAGTATCAGCGCGCCTTCTCCCACGCACAACGAAACACGCAGCAGCAATGGGCCGAGATCAACTGAAGACTAAACCCTTAGTCAGGGGAGTGTCGTTGCGCTGCAGCAATGATGGCGCTAATGGGCGTCTCAAAGACCTAGCCTGCACGGCGACTTTTCTTTAGCAGCTATTTCAGCTTCGCATACTCCGCCTTCGCAGCGATAAGGATGGGAATGTCAGGGTCGGCGTCTTTCCAGAGCGTGAGGAAATCTTGATAGGCAGCCTTGGCTTTGGCTGTGTCGCCTTGCATGGCGTAGGCTCGTGCGAGCCCGAGATGGGCGAGTGCGAAGAGCGGGTTATTCGCCACCAGGCTGCGACGGTCGAGGAACTTCTGGAACTCTGCGGTGGCTTTGCTGCCATCATGGAGAAGTAGATACGCTTGTCCACGCACATAGACTGGATAAAGTTGCGCACCGAAGTCGATCGGCATTTCGGAAACGCCGACGCTCGTGCCAGCCGAGACGACTTTCGCCAGTCCAAAATCGAGGACCTTGGCATTGTCAAGTTTGGTCACAAAAAGATTTGCTGGCTTGATGTCTCGGTGGATGATGCCTTGGGCATGTGCGGCCCGGAGCGCATCTGCAATTTGAATCGAAAGTTCCAGCATCTCCTCGAACGGAAGCGGCTTGCCAACAATGTGATGCTTGAGGGTCTCGCCGTCGAGAAACTCCATCGCAATGAAATGCTGGCCGTCCTGTTCGCCGATGTCGAAAATCGTACAGATATTCGGGTGATTCAATGCAGAAGCGGCTTGTGCTTCGCGGCGGAAGCGTTCCAGAGCAGCGGAGTCGTGGAGCATCTCGGCAGGCAAGAATTTCAGAGCCACCGCACGATGGAGCCGCGTGTCCTCGGCCTTATAGACAACACCCATCCCTCCACCGCCGAGCTTCTCGATGATGCGGTAGTGCGAGATGGTCTGGCCGGCGAGCGAGTCGGTGCCTGGCATTTCGGCCAATGTTAGGTTGCGCTAGGAGGCAAGTCAACGAAGAGATCTGCGACGGTGGCGGAACGAAAGCTCAAGCATCTGTTCTTATTTGGGAATAATCCCTATCAAGGGCATGGGCCGGATACCGTGAAGACGTTTTGGAAGTTGTGGAAGGATTAGCGCGGAATTTCCACACCAAAAAACCGCCCACCCGGGTGTTGAGGACAGGCCGGGGGCATTGCGGATTTCTTAGGTACCATCTGCCGGTGCCCCACGGCTTTCATTCCACTGACAACTACTTAGGAGTCACTTCACGCGCCACTTTGCTGGACACCACTTCGCGTATATCACTGCGCTTCTTCACCGAATCATATGCAGCGTCTCGTGAGCCGTAGTGCTTGATAACGATGGTCATCGCTTTAGCTTCTAGCTGATCGAACGCCGCATAGTTTGGATACAGGATCGCGATGGCGATGTCCCAATCACTCGGTCCATCGGTGGTAAGGTTGGTGAAAGCCTTGTAATCGGTGATGAAACCTTCTTTCTTATAGGCTTCATAAAGAGGCTTCAGGTTTTCGCGAAAATCCTTCCAGAACGCATCGCCCATTCCCGGCTTGAGATGATAGTAATTCACCCGCCACACCGGCCCAACATCATAATTCGGACTTTGCGCACAGATGGGAAGCGCGGTTAACAGCATCACAACAAACAGAGTGGCCCACAAAACTTTTCTCATTCATTCCCCCTAAATTTTTCAAATGGATTTATTGGGCCTAGGCCCGCGCCCCATTAGGTCCTAATCTAGGCGCGATGTCTGTGCGGTTTTGAACAGCTCAGAACCATCGAAGCTCATATCATTCTTTCCACGTCTTCCGACAACGGCCCGCCCATAACTGTCCGAGTTAGCGATTATGTCATAGGCGAGGACCATCAATTTACCTTCACCGACCTCCGTTGCTGGTTTGCTGGCGATGCACAACAAAATGAAAACAGCCGCACTTGTCCAGGCCAAAAAATTGCGGAGTCCAAGAGGATGGGCTCAATGGAGGCCGTGGCGATACCCCACACAGCCTCGCCATCGGCTAGACCGAATAAAGAGCTGCAACTGCTTGCCGGTTGTCTGGATCTTCAATCCACTTCTGATAGGTTTTGGAGTCCATATTCTTCACGCGCCTGCGCAATTCCTGAGTATCTTCAGGCACAAGAAGAAAGGCCGTTTCGACGGGCGGGCCGTCAATTTTCTGGCGGAATGACCGGCTCGTCGCAAGCGCCTGCGCGAATTCAGTAGATGTCATTTTCGCACAGCAAGTAGTTCCGATGAGCCGAGATGATAAGGAGACCATCTTCCATGACACTCGCTCACAGTGACAATTCGAAGCGGCAAAGAGACAAGAAACGTGAAAAGGACATTTTGAAGCCCACTCGCGTGGACGGTCTTCCGCCAAACGACCAGCTCGGAAAACACCCCGATGAAGCCTATGGGGACACTGAGGTTCCGCAGCGCGGACGAACGTTGCGACGGATGAAGGACGCGTAAACCAGACACTGTTTAAGATCTGGACTGCACGCTCATACCCTAACGGCAGGACGAATTCTGGGAGGGCCGCTGACCGCGGCAAGCTTGTCGTCCTTGTGGATCGCGTCGATCAGAGCCTTGGTTATTTTGTCGTCGATTTCCGTCGAGCGGTTCAAATCCACTGGATAGCGCGCGACCCACTCCGGCCCGCTTTCGGCAAACTGCACTCGATGTTCTGGGGCCGGAGGATTGAGCGCAATGTCGATTGCATCGAAAGCACTGCGGTGCCACAGCCTGTCCAAATTGTATTGCTTATAAACGGGGCTAACCGCTTCCTCCAACGCCTTCTGCACCGGGGCGTAATCGCCTTTGGGTGCGAGCGGCAGTACGGCCTCGTGCCATGTGTATCTCGTTCCTGGCAATTGTTTGAACAGCGGTGTCGTAGCCTGAAACAAAACGGCATTGGAAAAAACCACGATTCTTCCCGTTGGAAACAGATCCGGCCCCGCCGGCGCAAACTCCATCAGATAAAATCGCACCAATCCCACATCGATGACATCTCCGGTTACACCGGCCACGCTGATTCTCTCCCCTACGCTGATCCCGTACCGACCGATGACGAAAAAGTAGGCGGCCACGGATAGTAAAATGGTTTGCAATCCCACGGCGATGCCCGCGGTCACGAAGCCCGCGAACGTCGCGAGAGAACTGAATTCGCTGGCGAATCCCAAAATTACGACCAGGGAGATGAGAAAGCCCATTACAAAACGTCGTAGAATCAGGAATTGCCGCCGCCTTTTTGGATCGTGGATGTATCGGAACGTCAGACGCCGCCACACTTCGGCCAGCCCCAAAACCAGACCGGTCGAGATCAGGATCAGCGCCACGCGCGAAACGATCGATATCAATGTTCTTTGAGATTCCGTCGTGTGCGCTTTTCGCAATTGCAATAAGTTCGAACGACTCTGATCGAGCACCAACAGTTCTTCGCTCAATGGCAGAAGCGCCGAGGATATGTTCTTGAATTGCTGGGTCAGCGCGTCATATTGCTCCTTGGTGACTCCCGTTTGAGTCGCCAGCTGTTTTTCTTTTTGGATTGTAGCGTTCAATTCATCCCGCAACGGGCTCCTAAGATTGCTCACAAGTTTCCCGACGTCGTCGCTTTCGTCCATTAATTGCTCGATCGCGCGAATATTTTGCATTTCTCCGTAGAGCGCGATCAATTGGCCAAGGAGTCCGGAACTCATAACCGCAGCCGGTGAGTTTGTTTTTACCTCAGGTGCAGGTGCACTCGCCTTATTCCCATTGCTGTTGCTTGGTGTTGTCCCAAATATTTCGGGCACGGACCGCATCAGATCATTCAGGCTTCCCTTCAGCCCTGCTTCTCCCGCATTATTGCTCTCCGCAAAGGTTTTCATCTGCCGCACCGCGTCGAGAGTCGCCTTGTCCAAATCAAGCTTGCCTTCGAGAGACTGAAGTTCGGCCGCGGCCTGACCTCCCCCTGCCTTCGCGCCCTTTTTCTTTAGACCTGCGATTTGCGATTCGTCGTCGGCTATACGCTGTGATACGTCGCTCTCCATCTTGGCGTATTTTTGTGTGGGCCCGCTCGCGCTGGTCGATGGCTGGTCCTGCTCAACATTTTGCGGAGCGCTTGATTTGGAATCCAATTCCACTTGCGCTCTTGCCGACTGAAACGCCAATCGCACTACCTGGGCCCCGAGGCTTTCCGCGGTGGTCAAATGGATGGCATCGCTCGGCTCTCTACCGGCGGGCACCTCGGAGGTCAGGTTTTTGTACCAGTGAATGGCCGCGTTGAGGTGCCTCAGGACATCGCTCTGATCCGACGCCGCATTTTGCGCGTTTCCGCGTGATGCGGACAGGATGAAGACAACGGTGGTTAGTCGAACAACCAGCCTCAGTTGTTTTGTCGCCCTCACTGGCTCAATCGCGAATGCCTTCCGCAAAGAATGAATTGCGCCTCGAAACACTATCTTTCTACAAGCCATCACTCCCTGTGACAGCCTGTTCACTGTCCCGCAAAACACGCTACTCCTTCTATCGGGAATTAAATGTAGAAGGCTCGAAAACGGGAAAAACCCTCTAGGGCACCGCATCTTACGGGTTTTCTATAGCTTGCGGATGAATGGCATCCCCCATGAAAATAGACGAATCGCTGGATACCCCTTTTTCCGCTTCTCGCCTATCTTCGCAAGCGCAAGACCGGCCAACCAAGGAGGTCTTAAATCGATGGTCTTTGAAAACAGTTTCGATCCTCATTTAGATTCGAATCCACATTCTGCACCCCCGCCAGAACCCGCACGAGACACAGTGCCGATGAAGCTGCCTTCCGTCGATCCGTTTCTTCTCGATGAGGATTCAGAACCGGCGCTTCCACCGTTTCCGAGGCACGGTGAGAAGCCGCCTCGCTATGAAGAAATCACCAGACAGATGCAGTTACTGTGCTAAGCGGTAAAGAGAGTCCAACCGAGCCCGTTTTAGAATGCAGAACTGTCCGCGACCGCACCTCGATCCACGGTGCCGTCGTCGGGTCGACCTGGCGGTCTCGCTTGACGCACCGAGCCCTGACTAAGATGTTACGGGCGGTCTCCTACAGAGTGCGCTTGATTGTTTCTGCGCCCGTTTCGATTTCGAATAGCCACGGAGGTTAATTGCCCGATTGCCGGGCGAACACAAAATGCTGACCATACTCTTGGTACTTTTGCTTTTGATGGCGCTGGGCGCGCTGCCAACTTGGCCGTACAGCCGGGGGTGGGGCTACTATCCGAGCAGTGGCTTGGGCATCGTCGTCGTGATCCTTCTGGTTTTGCTTTTACTGGGTAGGATCTGAAAAATCTGCATAGGTTCTCGCAGCAGGGCGCGGCTTGCGTCACTCGGCAAAGCGCTCATTCTAAGCATCCGGAGAAAACCTTCCATGTCCACTCGGAACTTAGCTTGAGTGCACGCACTTCAGACCGCGCAACCTTCTGGAAGGCCCTTTTGCAGGTTGGCCCGGGCATCGTC
The DNA here is from genome assembly GCA_963783955.1 of Candidatus Acidiferrales bacterium. Taxonomy (GTDB): domain Bacteria; phylum Acidobacteriota; class Terriglobia; order Acidiferrales; family UBA7541; genus Acidiferrum. Next base: position 938,588 of record CAWAPN010000001.1, read on the forward strand.
ACCGGAGCCTCGGACGATGATCCCAGCGGAATCGCAACATATTCTCAGGCCGGAGCGCAGTATGGGTTAGGAGTTTTGTGGATGGCGATCTTTTCGTACCCGTTCATGTGCGCCATCCAGGAAATCAGCGCTCGCATAGGCCGGGTGACCGGCCGCGGAATCTCCGCCAATCTCCTGAAATCCTATCCGCGACCGCTCGTCGTGTTGATTGTTTCCCTTCTTCTGGTTTCATCCATTTTCAATCTGGGTGCGGACCTCGGAGCCATGGGTGAGGCCATGCGCATGCTTGTCGGAGGAGCGCGCTGGTTCCACATCCTTTGGCTCGGAGCCGGATCGCTGCTGCTGCAGGTTTTCTTGCGCTATACGCGTTACGTGAACTATCTAAAGTGGCTTTCGCTTTCGTTGCTAGCCTACGTGATTACGGCTTTCATCGTCCACGTCCCCTGGCTCACAGCCTTGCAACGTTCCTTTGTGCCTCCCTTTGGCAGCTTCCACGGAGGTTACGTCACCATGATTGTGGCCGTTCTTGGCACGACGATCAGCCCGTATTTGTTTTTTTGGCAGGCGTCCCAGGAAGCAGAGGAAGTCAAGGACCGAAAAGAGGAAAAGCCACTGCTTCGCGCGCCGGAACAGGCTCCGAAGCAGTTGTCGAGAATCAAACTCGATACCTACCTTGGAATGGCGGCTTCAAACATAGTGGCGTTTTTCATCATGTTGACTTCGGCCGCGACTCTTTATGTGCACGGGAATACCAACATTCAGACCGCGACCGAAGCCGCGAAAGCCCTCGAGCCCCTCGCCGGACGCTATGCCTACCTCCTGTTTTCGCTAGGGATTATCGGCACAGGACTTCTCGCCGTTCCTGTCCTCGGAGGAGCTGCCGCTTACGCCGCGGGCGAAGCCATGCGCCGGCGCGTGGGACTCGAAGTCAAACCTCGGAAAGCGGTGCATTTTTACCTATGCCTGGGAGCGTCTTTGTTGATTGGACTGGCGATGAATCTCATTCACCTGGATCCCATTCGCGCTCTGTTTATCGCCGCGGTGATCAACGGCTTCTTGGCATCGCCCGTTATGGCCATGATGATGCTCCTCACGCGCGATCCCAGAATTATGGGTAGGTTCCGCCTGCCGGCGTACCTACAGGTTTTTGGATGGCTGGGAACCTTCGTGATGAGCGTGGCTTCCGTCGCCCTTTTGTTTCAGCTCTTCTGATCGCCTGGAGAGCGAGAGGGTGGCCTTTCGCTCTCCCTTTTAAGTGATCTAGTTTCATGCCCGTTTCTGCAGTGGATAAGCTGGCTTCCTCACAGCCGCAATCACCGGCGTTTCCGCCGTAGCTACCTCGGGACGCTCCGCAAGCACATTCGCGATTTTGTCCAGTGACGGATGCGAATCCGCGACAATTTTAACGAACGCCGTCAGTGGCACCGCCAAAAGAACTCCGATCACGCCCCACAGCCATCCCCAAAATAGGATTCCGACGGTAGCCGCCACGGGGCTTACGCTGACGCGGCGTCCGATGACCCTCGGAACCAGCAGATTTGCCGAAATGGTGTGCAGGGCAAGCACCGTCACGAAAATGACGCCGAGGTCGCTCGTTGGTTGATACTGAAACAAGCTCGCTCCCATGGGAATAATTGCAGCCAAAACAGCCCCGACGAATGGAATCAGGTTGCAAAAGCCGCTTACCAACCCGATCAGGATGGCTCCATGCACATCGATCGCTGACAGAACACCAATCGTCACAAGGGACATCAGGCCTCCGATGAACAGATTGCCGATCACGAAGCCTCGCACCATCCCAGTCACATTGCTCGAAAATACGGATACGTCGATTGCGCTGCCCCACACAATCGATAGCTTTTGCTCGATTCGATTCTTTTGAATCAAAAGAAAAAACATCAGGAAAGGCACAGCAGCCACGATGATTACGATTCCACCCAGGGGACCGGCGCCCCGGATGACATAGGTCGTCCATTCCGGATATTCTGCCCGGACCTTCACTTCGGGAACTCGCTTGGTGGGTATGTCCGCGTTTAAACGCCCGGCGCTGTCCTGGACTTTCTGCATCTTTTTCGTCAGAGGAGAAATCGCGTCCCCCACACGCCGCGCATACTCCGGCATATTGTCGATTGTTTCAGAGACCTGTCGGTACGAAACATAGGTCGCCGCTGCGATCACAATTGTGCAACCAATGATAATCGCGGCCGAGGACGCCGCGCGAGGAACATGCAGGCGCTCAAAAAACGTGATCGGCGGATCCACTACGATCGCCAGCAGACAGGCAAGCAGGACGGTAATGCAAAGTGAACTCGCGAAGTAACAAAACGCCACCAATAAGGACACAGCCAGGATCCAGAGAGGCAGAATAATCCTGCCAACTAAGCGCTTCGCGGGAGGATCGGTACGAGTCACCAAGGTCGGCCTCCCTCCTTCCTTTATCGAATGTGCGAAACCAGACTTATTCCGTGGATCCCTCCATCATCATGGCCAACAGGATGCCGCAACTAGATCTACGAATGTATAAGGCGAATCCTGCAGAATGCCGCCGGCCTGACCTGAGAGTTCGCCGCGCGGGGTACGCGCGGGGTAAGGCAATTGACAGAAATTAGAGCACGTCCTACGATTCACACGGACTACTCCGCGATGAATCGAAGAACCGCACTGCGAGCGCTGGCAGGAATCCTTTCGACCACAAAACTATCGGGAACGCTGGCACGCTTCCCGGCGGCCACCCGTTCCTCCCAGGAACCGTTTCAGCCCACCCACGAATCTCTTTCGACGTACCAGGTTCCGCAATGGTTTCGCGATGCCAAGTTTGGTATCTGGGCACACTGGGGACCGCAGTCGGCCGCCGAGGCTGGCGATTGGTACGCGCGCAATATGTATATCCAGGGCTCGGATCAATACAACTATCACGTCGCGCACTACGGCCATCCTTCAAAAGTTGGATTCAAGGACATTGTTCCTACCTGGAAAGCCGGGTCTTTCGATCCTGATCATCTCGTCGGCCTCTACAAAAAGGCCGGCGCCAAATATTTCGTCAGCATGGGCGTTCACCACGATAACTTCGATCTCTGGAATTCCAAATACACCCGCTGGAATTCTGTCAAAATGGGGCCGAAACGAGACATCGTTGCGGAATTCCGCAAAGCTGCCGTGAATCATGGCCTGCGGTTTGGCGTGAGCGACCATCTTTGGATCTCTTACAAATGGTTCGCCGTCAGCCATATGGCCGATTCCAAGGGCCCGCTCGCCGGGATTCCTTACGACGGCGTCGATCCGCAAAACGCCGACCTTTATCATTCCTATTCCGATCCCGCGTTACTCACCCAGAAGCTCGACTGGAACGAGAACGGCATTCCTCAGTCCTGGAAAGAAGAATGGTTCAAGCGCATAAGCGATTTGATTGCGCAGGCCCGGCCTGATTATTTGTATAGCGACGGCCAGTTGCCGTTTGGAGAGCTCGGCCTTCGCATGGCGGCCCAGCTCTACAACCAGAGCGCGCAAGAGCACGGGGGGCGCAGCGAAGCGGTCTATCTCAGCAAGCGGGCTGAGGATTGCGCTGTCGGTACCTGCGTTCTGGATCACGAGCGCGGAGTGATCGACGATATTTCCGCCAATCCCTGGCAGACCGATACCTGCATCGGAAATTGGCACTACGCGAAGGGGATTCAATACAAAACTCCAAAGTTCATTGTCGATATGCTCCTCGATGTCGTGAGCCGCAACGGCAACCTGATGCTGAATTTTCCGCTGCCCAACAGCGGAATGCTCGATGATCAAGAACTGGCCATTTTGGCGGAGATCACCGGCTGGATGAGCGTAAACGGCGATGCGATTTACGCCACCCGCCCCTGGAAGATTTCTGGCTCCGCTCCCGGAATAGAGAAAGCAACGGCCGCCGGAGGGGAAACCAACTTCAACGAGAAGAATCGCAGGGAGCTGACGGCCGAGGACCTTCGCTTCACGACCAAAGGGAACATGTTGTACGTTTTCGTCATGGGGTTGCCGGACAAATCCGTCGTTGTGCCGCCTCTCGCCTTAGGCGGCAAACTGGAAGTCGGCAAAATCCAGAATGTCGAACTACTTGGCTACGCCGGCAAGCTCACTTGGCGCCAGGGCGAAACAGGGCTCAGCATTCAGTTGCCCGAAGCTAAGCCGTGCAAATTTGCTTTGGCTTTCCGCATCCATGGAGTGATTTGAACTTCCGTTATTCTGAATACGCAAACGGGGGGCGTCCGTGAATCTTATCGGTTCGCGCCATGGCTTGAAGCAGATTTTTCTCGCGTTTGTTTTGCTCATTGTCTATCCAGGACTTTTTGCTCGCCCGACTGCAACCGATCCCGTCCCCACTCAAATTCCCGGTCACAATGCCTTGCTCATGGGCACGGACTGGTATCCGGAACAATGGCCGGAGACGCGATGGGACGCGGATTTGAGCATGATGGAAGCGGCGCACCTGAACGTGGTCCGTATTGCGGAGTTCGCGTGGAGCCGCATGGAACCGTCCCAGGGGAAGTACGATTTTGACTGGCTGCAACGGGTTATTCGCCTCGCGGAAAAGCATCACATTTCCGTTGTGCTCGGAACTCCGACAGCCACTCCGCCGGCATGGCTGACGCAAAAATATCCGGAGACATTGCGCGTCGAACCAGACGGCCAGCGAGCCACTCACGGGAATCGCGCACAAGGCTCCGTCACTTCTGTGAAGTATCTCGAATTTTGTAAGCGCATCGCCGAAGAAATGAGCAAGCGCTTTGGCCACGATCCCAATGTAGTCGGCTGGCAAATCGATAATGAGTACGGCTACGCGCAGATGTCCTACAACGACGAGGCGCGGCGGCAATTTCAGGATTGGCTCAAGGAAAGATACAAAACCATCGAGTCGCTCAACGAGCGCTGGACCACCGCCTACTGGAGCCAGACCTACGACAGTTGGAGCGAAATCCCGATTCCCGTTGGCGAGCACAATCCCGGCCTCATGTTGGAGTGGAAGCGTTTCGTGACTTACGCCTGGGCGCACTATCAACAGAACCAGATTGACGTACTGCGTTCTCACATCGAGTCGCGTCAATTCATTACCGGCAACTTCATGGGCTATCACTTCGACGGTTTCGATCATTTCGTGGTCGCGAAGCCGTTGACCTTCGTCGCGTGGGACGACTACGTCGGCACCGGACACTTGGATCCCGCTGCAAATGGCATCAGCCACGACCTTATGCGCGGCCTAAAGCGGGAGAATATCTGGATCATCGAAACGCAACCTGGCTACGTCAATTGGTCAAAACTCAACAATTCCCTCGACCAGGGCGAAGTCCGCGCCATGGCCTGGCACGACATCGCGCACGGGGCCGACGAAGTGGGCTATTGGCAATGGCGGAGCGCAATGAACGGTCAGGAGGAGCTTCACGGCACGCTGCTTGGTCCCGACGGAGAGCCCGTGCCACTTCTCGCTGAAATAACGCAAACCGCAAAAGAGTTTTCCGACGTCCAGGCAGCCTTTCGCGGAACGCGCGTTGTTTCGGAAGTGGCCATGCTGAGCGACTACGACAGCCGCTGGGCCATCGACTGGCAGAAGCACACGGAGAAGTATGATCAATTCGCAATTCTAAAAAGCTACTACGGCGCTTTACGGAAGATTTCTCAGTCGATTGATATCGTCAGCCCGGATGTTTCTCTCGACCAATACAAACTCGTAGTCGCACCGAATCTCTATCTCCTTCCCAAGCAAGCAGCCGCGCATCTTGCCGAGTACGTGAAAAACGGCGGCCACTTGGTGCTCGGTCCCCGCTCAGGCATGAAAGATGAATTCAATGCGCTGCTTCCGATCCGTCAGCCGGGCTATCTTGCCGATGCACTTGGCGCGCGCGTCGAACAGTATTACGCGCTGGAGAACCCCGTCCCAACCAGCGGCTCACTCGGTGAAGGCGACGCATCGGTGTGGGCGGAATTTCTGAAGACCACGTCGTCCGATACCGAGGTTTTGCTGCGCTACGGCACCAGCAATGGTTGGCTCGACGGGCAGCCATGCGTCGTCACACATCGCTATGGACGCGGGCGCATCACCTATATCGGCGCGGTCTTGGGCGACAAGCTGGTAACGGCCGCATCCGAATGGATGGCGAGATCGAGCGAGATTACACCCGCGTTCGGCACCGTCGCCGACGGAGTTGAAGCAAGCCGTCGCGTGGGGCCGGACGGCTCCGTCTTTGTCCTGATCAATTTCACTGCCCATGACCAGCGCGTAGCTCTCCCCCGCAGAATGAAATCGCTCCTCGATCAGCAGGATGTTTCTCAACTCGAACTTCCCCGCTATGGAGTCGCGGTCTTGCAGGACGCAAAGAAGCATGGAGAGTAAGCCGCATGTCCCTCACCGTCCGGCGGGCCCATTCCCACAGGCTTTCCGGGTTGTCCCGGCGATTTGCCGTCGTTCGGTCGCAGGTAAGGTCCGCGGAAAGGAGTGAAGCGTGACCGCAGGTTCGAAATCGCTCAGGACGCGATGTTGCATCGCCGGCGGAGGACCCGCCGGGATGGTGCTGGGTTATCTGCTGGCGCGCGCTGGCGTTCCCGTTATCGTCCTGGAAAAACACGCGGATTTTCTGCGCGATTTCCGCGGCGATACGGTTCATCCGTCCACTCTGGAACTGATGTATGAACTTGGTCTTCTCGAATCGTTCCTGAAGCGGCCGCATCAAGTCGTCAAAGAGCTTTTTGCGATCGTTAACGGCCATACTGTGAAAATGGCCGAGTTTAAGCATTTACCCTCCCATTGCAAGTACATCGCTCTAATGCCGCAATGGGATTTTCTGAATTTTCTCTCCGGCGAAGCGAAGAAGTTTCCAACTTTTCAGTTGCAGATGGAGACGCGCGCTGTCCGTGTCATCGAGGAGAACGGTCGCACCACCGGTGTCATTATTGAAAACAAGACTGGCTCGCACGAAATTTACACGGACCTGGTGGTAGCCGCCGATGGCCGCCATTCCGACATGCGCGAATCAGCAAAACTAGAGGTCATCGATTTGAAGGCTCCGATCGATGTTCTGTGGATGCGCATCTCAAAGCGCCCCGATGATCCGGAAGCGACCGGAGGTCGATTCTCCGGCGGCCTACTTCTCGTCATGATCAATCGCAATGAGTACTGGCAGTGCGCTTATGTTTTTCCAAAAGGGTCCTATGATCGCGTGCGATCGGAGGGCCTTCCGCAATTCCAAAAACGTGTCTTGCAGTTGGCGCCTTTTTTGAAGGACCGTATCGGCGAACTTGACGATTGGGACAAAATCAAGTTGCTCACCGTCCAAGTGAATCGGCTGGGTGAGTGGGCGCGACCCGGGCTGCTCTTTATCGGAGACGCAGCGCACGCCATGTCTCCGATCGGCGGCGTCGGTATCAATCTCGCCGTGCAGGACGCGGTCGCCACTGCGAATCTTCTTACCCCGGCGTTGCAATCCGGAGTTCCGACGCTGACGCAGCTGCAAACTGTCCAATACCGCAGAGAATGGCCGACAAAAATGACCCAAGCCTTACAGGTCTTCATCCAAAACAGGATCCTGGCACCTTCTCTCTCGCCTTCGGATCAAAACCCCGACTACGACTTACCGTTTTTCCTCAAGGTTGTTCAGCATGTGCCGCTGTTGCAGCGCCTCCCGGCGCGCTTGTTCGGCTTGGGCTTCCGTCCGGAACACATCGATCGGCTCATCCTCCGCAGCCAGAATGCATCCGCGACGCCGCCTTTGTAGGGCCCACCTTTCGCTTGCCGTTAGCCGCGCTCGGAGCCGGGCCGCTCTCAACAACGGTCTACCACCAGAAAGCACCTTAAACGGACGGTTTCGCTTCAAAGAGTCCCGCAAACGAGCGCCGATAGTAATAGAACAGGAAGAACCAAAGGATCGTAGTCGCGAGAGCCAGCGGCAAGCCGGCCGGCAACATCAAAAAGTGGAAACACAAAACGTTGACCAACACCGGACCAAGGATGGCGAGGGCAAATGGAACATAGAGATTTGCCAGCAGAAGCAACCCGCCGATGAGTTGCACGGCAAAAATGACCACCGTGTAGTGCGACTGAAAGAGCGCGCCAACGTATTGGCCGGCCAGGCCTGCAGGCGGCGGTGGCATGGGAAGAAACGGGTGCAGCCCGTTCGCACCAAACACCGTAAAAATCAAACCAAGCAGAATACGAACGATAACCGCCGCGATTTTCATTGGTTATCCCCTTCGAGCGCGACTTTATCACATTCCCCGTTCGCCATGAACCCGTCCAGAGGTCTCACGGTCGTATCATCAGGGCACGGTTTTTAGTTCACCCTGAGCCTCGAATGGCCGTGCCGGTTTCTACCCCACGAGGTCGGTGAGCAGGCCGAACGGGCTCAGAAACACTGCACTCCCGTACAGCTTACGCAGCGGCTTAGTTCCCTGCTATTTCTTATAGGAGCCACTTGCAAGCGAATCGGTAACACCTCCCAGCGGTAGGGCCAAAAATCGGGTTACACCGTCCGAAACGGAGGGACCGGTGCAACAGCGCGCGCCCGCCACTCTGGTGTCGGGGAAAATCAAGCGCCTCCTCGCGCGATCCATAGCCCTTGGGCTGTGGGCCGTGGCGATTGCTTTGTTTTTTGCCCCGCCCTCGCGCGCCCAGATTTCCCCGGGCTCGCTCTCGAATGCGCACTCGGCTCTGAGCGGAACAACGCAGTGCAACTCCTGCCATGTGTTCGGAGCGAGCACTCCCACTTTCAAATGCCTGGATTGCCACAAGGAAGTCGCCGAGGCGCTCGCCCATAAGCACGGCTATCACTTTCGGTTGCAAATGCGGAATCCGAATGGCAAAGATTGTGTCCGTTGCCATCTGGAGCATAACGGCGAGAACTTCAACCTGATTCACTGGGAGCCGTCGGAGAAACAATTCGATCACAAGTTGACCGGATACCTACTTGAGGGCAAACACGCCGCCGTCCCCTGTAAACAGTGTCACACCTCGGCGAGTATGCCTCCCGCGATCAAAGGGCTGATCACGTACAAGGATCCGGCAAAATCCTTCTTTGGCCAGTCACCGAACTGCACGCCGTGCCATGCCGATCCTCACAAAGAACAACTCGGCAACGAATGCGCCCAGTGCCATCAGGTAGAAAGCTGGAAGGGCGCGAAGGAATTCGATCACTCGAAAACGCGATACCCTTTGGCAGGTTTACACAGTAAGGTCGCTTGCGAGGGTTGCCACAAGCCGGACAGTCCGGGCGGTCCGGCACGCTATCAGGGCATCAAGTTTGACACCTGCGGATCCTGCCACAGCGATCCCCACCGTGGGGAGTTTAAGAAGGCCTGCGCTTCCTGTCACACCACCAGTGGCTGGAAAAACTTGCAGCAGGGCTTCGATTTCGATCACTCGAAGACAGCGTATCCTCTGCTCGGAAAACACGCCCAGTTAACTTGTTCCGCTTGCCACGTCAAAGACGACTTCAAAAAAGACATCGCCTTCGCAGCCTGCAAGGATTGCCACTCACGCGATCCCCACAAAGGCCAATTCGCTACTCGTCCACAGAAAGGCGAGTGTGCCGACTGCCACACCGTCGACGGCTGGAAGCCTTCGCTTTTTACCGTTCAGGAACACGACAACACTCAATATCCTCTGAAGGGCAAGCACACTCAAGTGCCGTGTTCGCAGTGCCACGTTCCTGCAGGCAACGATGCAGTTTACAAGGTGAAGTTCGCGGCCTGCTCGGACTGTCACAAGGATCCGCACAACAACCAGTTCGCGGTGGCTCCCTACAGTAACCGTTGCGAAAGCTGCCACAGCGTCCAGGATTGGCACCGCACCTCCTACTCCATTACAAAACATGCGAACTCGCGCTTTCCGCTCGCGGGTGCTCATGCTGCGGTTCCCTGCTCGGATTGCCACAAAGCGGGCATGGACGGTCGCACCGACAAGATTTTGCCCTTTCACTTTGCGAACCGAAGCTGCACCGCCTGCCATGCGGACCCGCACCAAGGCGAATTCACCAACCAAATGGCGCGGAAGCGCGGCGACGGAAGCACGTTTGGCTGTGAGGCCTGCCACAGCGTCAAGTCCTGGGTCGAGATCAGCGGTTTCGATCACGCGAAGACCAAGTATCCGTTGCTCGGCGCTCATCGTACCGTCGCCTGCGACGATTGTCACAAGGCAACAACGAGTACACCGTCAAGATTCACCGGCACGCCAACCGAATGCGAGTCCTGTCACAAGGATGTCCACGACCGGCAGTTCCTGGCCAACGACAATCAGACCCGCTGCGGCGATTGTCATATTCCGCAACGCTGGGCGCCCTCCGCGTTCGACCACGATACGAAGACACATTTTCCCCTGGCCGGAGCCCACGCCAATGTGCCTTGCGCCAAGTGCCACACCCAGACGCGGACAGCGGCCGGCAAGGAAATCGTCGTCTACAAAAATGCGCCCAGCAAATGCGCCGACTGCCACGGAAATAGTCTGGATGGGCAGAAGGGTTGAAAACTCCGCTATCACTGGCCTTGAACTGGCCGGGCGGACAGTTGTTTGGCTGCGCCGCGGCCGCCGATACTGTTTCGAGCACGTAATCCGTATCCCCAGCACACCCGAATTTACATTCGTAAGGGAGCAGTCTACGCTGACGCTACTCCAGTTCGCGCTCTGGACGCTCCTTTCCTTCCCTGCCGCCGGAAACGGTGCTGGGTTCCCGCCGCATTCCGCCAGCCCTCAGAAACAGACCACACGCAACCCGCACGGTCCCCTCAAAATCCCATGCGAAAACTGCCACACCTCCGCCGGCTGGCGGCCGATCCGCGCTGTGCCGGAATTCGATCACGGCAAGACCCGCTATCCCCTGCGCGGCATGCACGAAAAAGCGCAATGCGTTTCCTGTCACAGCAAGCCGGTTTTTACGAATGTGGCGAAAAACTGCGCCGATTGTCACGCCGACGTTCACCGCCGCCAGATGGGTCCAGACTGCGCGCAATGCCACACCGTGCAGGGCTGGAACATCGCCGTGCAACAGGTGAAGGATCACCAGAATCGCTTCCCTCTTCTCGGTGCCCACGCTGCGGTGCAGTGCAACGCGTGCCACACGCAACTCGCCACGGGAATTTTCTACGGCCTCTCCACACAATGCGATTCCTGCCACCTCAAGGATTGGCAGAACACCACAAATCCCGCGCACACCACCGCCGGCCCGGACTTCGCCGCTTCGAATTGCCAGGGCTGCCACAATTTTGACAGTTGGCTTGGCGCAAAGTTCGATCACAGCACGACGGGTTTTCTGCTGACCGGCGAACATGCCGACGTGCCTTGCGCTAGTTGTCACATCAACAACAACTACAACCTCCACATCGCTCCGAGCGACTGCGCAAATTCCGGCTGCCACCTGAGCGATTGGCAGAAAGCCAACAATCCCGTGCATCCCGATGCAGGTCCGATGTTTGCCGCGTCGTATTGCACGAATTGTCACACGACAGCCGCGCCGTTCACGACTGCTTCATGGAATCACACTTCGGCCGGTTGGACTTTGACCGGCAACCACCGGATGTCGCCCGCGGGTCTGGTCACCAACTGCAATCAATGCCACGTCAGCAACAATTACGGCCTCACCGTCACGGATTGCTACAACTCCGGCTGCCACATCACGGATTGGAACAGTACCGCCGCGATCGGCGGCGCCGTTCCCAATCACGTGGCCGCGATGTTCCCTGTTTCGATGTGCTCCACCTGCCACGACACGATTTCCTGGGCCGATGGCAAGTTCGATCACAGTACGACGGGATGGGCGCTGACGGGAGGGCACGTCGTGCCCACGCCGGGCGGCGTCCAAGCCTGCACCGACTGCCACGTCAACAACAACTATTCGCTCACGGCAGCGAATACAGCTTGCTATGGCTGCCACCTGGCGCAGTGGAACAGCACGCAAACTCTCGGCGGTTCCGTGCCGAATCACATCGCCGCTGGATTTACTACCGCTTGCGATAGCTGCCACACGACAACAAGCTGGCTCGGCGCCAGCTACCAACACACGTACTTCCCGATTCCGCATTACGGCTCCGTTTGCAACGATTGCCACCAGGTCTCGACCGATTATTCGACTTTCACCTGTATCAACTGCCACACAACGAGCGCTCACCAGGAAACGGTAACCGTCAATCAGCACGACGGCGTTGCGAATTTCGTGTACGGTCCCACGACCTGCTACAACTGCCACAAGAACGGCGGGTCCGGCTAACATGCGTGACTCCACGGTATTCGAACTGCTTCTCGTCGCGCTGGTTTGCGCCGTGCTGGCGTTGTTCCCCACGCGTTTGAAGGCGCAATCGCCTGCCAACGCTACCGAAGGGCAAAAGCCGGCCGTGTTTCGCGTAAAGTACGTGTCCGAGGGCTCACTGTACATCGATGCGGGCAGGGACGCAGACTTGCAGGAAGGAATGAAACTCTCCGTTATTGACCCTCCGCCCGACGGGATGATCAACGACGGTATCCGCTTTCGCGGTTATCCGCACGTGGCGGAGTTGAGTTTGGTTTCCTTGTCGGACTCTTCGGCGGTTTGCGACGTAATCTCCAGCAATGGCGAATTGAAAGTGGGCCAGTTGGCTTTCCTTGCGCCCAACAGCGTCGAAGATCGTCACCTGGCGGAGAACGCGCGCGAAACCGAGGACTTTCCGATTCTGGTCAGCTTCACTTCGGGAGATCCCGTCGAGCAGGAGCTGCGCTCCACGAAAGCCGGAGATGCGAGGCTCGACGAATCGCCGCTCGGCGTTATGCGCGCCCGCGTCGGCTTTGGTTACGGCGACATCAACGAATCAGGAATGAATTCCACAGAGCTCAACATGATGGTCGATGCGGACATCACCCACATCGCCGGCAGCTACTGGAACTTCGGCGGCTACTGGCGCGGCAATTACAATACGAGTTCCATTGCATTGCCCGGCTCTGGTACCGAAACGCTGGACGATCTCATCAACCGCACTTACCACATCGGATTTACCTACGACAGCCCCTACAACCCGAACATCGTCGGAGTCGGCCGGCTGTTTCTTCCCTGGGCGCCCAGCCTAAGCACGATTGATGGCGGTTACTACGGTCGGCACTTTAAGAATTTCTTCACCGTGGGCGCCTTTGCAGGCTCGACGCCTGATCCCACGTCATGGAGTTATAACCCGGACCAACAAATCGCCGGCACGTTCATCAGTATGGAGCACGGCGCTTTCGACGGCTTTCACGTGATGAGCACCGCGGGATTGGCGATGACCTCGATCAACTTGAGAGTAGAGCGCCAATTTGCGTTCTTCGAAAACACTGCCAACTGGAAACGCTATCTCTCGCTTTACAGCTCCCTGCAAGTCGACGAGGCGCGGACTTCGCCGCTTCCCGGCGGCGGCAGTAACCCCTCGGGAATTTCCCAGACGTACAATTCTGCGCATCTCCAGCCCATCAAACTCTTCACCTTTGGCGTCAGCTACAACTACTTCCGTACTTTGCCCACGTTTGATCCCAAGCTGATTGGCACAGGCTTGCTGGACAATTACCTTTTCTCGGGATTGAGCGGCGATGTGCGTTTTGATTTGCCCAAACATATCAGCCTTTACGCGGCGGTCGGGCAGAGCAAAGCTTCCACGGACACGAAGAGTTCGCTAAACGACGCGTTTGGCATCACGTTTGGCGACCTCTTCCGTTCCGGCCTCGCGCTGGATTTGCACTATTCGAAATTCGACAGTACGTTCGGCAGCGGCGAATACGAATCCGTTTCTCTTTCGCGGAATCTCACAGAAAAGCTTCGCTTACAGGTCCTCGGCGGCAACCAGCTCTACACCTCCCCGCTGACAGCTAACAGCAACGCAAAATTTGTCAATGCCAGTCTCGATTGGTTCATCGGCAGGAGGTATTTCGTCGAAGGCTTGTACGGTTGGTATCACGGAAACGTGCTGAGCTACAACCAATGGTCCACCATGCTCGGTTATCGCTGGGGAGGAATGAGCAGATGAAACCGCGTTCGCCAAATCCGATCACTCTGCTAGCGTTTGTCGTGGCCATTCTTGCATGCGGCGCGTCACTTCGCGCGCAAGCCCCTCCCGGCGCGCAACCAGTGACAGCGACGCTTGCAAGCGGCACACCGGACCAGGCGTTTAGCGCACGCGCCAACTCCATCATTGCTCACGCACGAAAACGGGTGGATGACTTCTTCGAACAGACCTCCAACGTCGTCTCGACTGAGAGTATTTCCCAAATGGTTTTAGGAAAGAACAACAAACCCGTGTATAAGGAAGAGTCGGTCTTCGAATATCAATTGCAATCGAGTTCCCGCACCGGTTCGTTGCGGTTGACGGAAACGCGAGACCCGGTAAAAGCTGCCTTCCGCGATCCAAACCGAATTCTTCTGATCACGAACGGCTTTACAAGCCTGCTTCTCATCCTCCATGAGAAATACGAATCGAGTTACGTCTTTGAACCTGCCTCCGAGGAAGGCGTCGATGGCCGCACCATCCTCAAGGTGCATTTCAAACCTGTTCCCGGCGCCGCTTCGCCCGCCGCGGTGCAACTCCGCGGACGGAACTATCCGCTGCAATTGAAGGGCGAAATCTGGATTGACGAAGACAGCGGCAGCGTCGTCGAACTTCTCTCTTCGCTCGACAGCAGCCTCGAGGACCTCGGTCTGCGTGAATTGCGAAGCGAAATCAGTTACTCGATCGTGCAGTTCCACTCCCCTGAGGAAGCGTACTGGATGCCCGCTTCGGCAGTAGTCGACCTGGAAACGCCCAAGCAACACTGGCGCAACGTGCATCGTTTCTCCGGCTATCGTAGGTTCCGCGCCACCATTCAAGTCGACATGGGAGAAAACCAGCCATGAGCTTGGGAGCCGCCGTTGGCAGTAGCATTCTCGTTCGTGAAGACCCGGAACGCGGCCACCGCATCCGCGTGGTGCTGGCGTGGCTCGTGGCGCTCGCGATTGTGCTTGTGATTGGTGGCTACGGCTTCAATTACTACACGCTGAGCGCGGTCGACCGGCCATTTTCACCCAAACACGATGCCTTGCGTCCCAGCGGACCCATCGGGATCAAGCTAGGCATGTTCGGCGTCTTGCTTTTCTTTCTCATTTACCTCTACCCGCTGCGGAAAAAATGGGGCTGGCTCGCACGGCAGGGCAATTCGCGTCACTGGCTCGATTTTCATGTCGTCCTCGGCACTTTGGCGCCTGTCATCGTCGCGTTCCACGCGACATTTAAGTTCGGGAACATCGCCGGGATGGCTTTCTGGAGCATGCTGGCAGTCACCCTTTCGGGATTCGTCGGCCGCTATCTTTATGCCCAGATCCCGCGCAACCTCAATTCCGCGGAACTCACCATGAAGGAGATGACCGAAATCGAAGAATCCATGCGCCGCGAGTTGGCTTCGCAGAATCTCGCTTTCAGCAAAAGAATGGAAAGGCTGTTTGACTTACCAACGGCGCAAGACGTCGAGCACATGCCCACCCTGATTGCGCTGGCGTACATGATTCTGATCGACCTGAAACGGCCGTTTCGCGTTTCCCTGCTGCGGCTGCAATCCGCCGGATTCGCTTTGTGGCTGGGTTCGTGCTTTGGCCTCTTCCGCACCCGCGACCTCAAGCTCGAGCGCGCCATTGGCGTTGCCCACAAACGCTCGACACTCTCCAAGCGCATTTTGTTTCTCTCCCGAACGGCGCAGGTTTTTCGCCTGTGGCATGTCGTACATCGTCCTTTCAGCTACGCGTTTGCCATCCTCGCGCTGGTCCACATCGGACTAGCCCTGTATATGGGCTATCGCATCTAGACCGAATCGCTTTTTGCGTTCCGTTTTTTTTCTTCGTCGGTTTACGCCGTCTTGGTAATTCTTTATTCCTTTGCTATGCTCCTCGAGGGCATTTTCACCTAAGGGAACCATATGTCCTCGAGGAATCTCTACAGCGTTGGTCTGGTTGCGATCGTCGCGCTTTCCGTTTCGCTTTTCGCCGGAGAAAAAGACAAGAAACAGCCCGCCGCCAAGGAGGAGTCCAAACCTTCCTACGAGCTGCCGCAACCCGCCACGGAGACGCTCGATTTTGGAGCCTACGGGAGCATCCGCATGGAAGCGCTTAGCCACTCCCACATCATGGAGTACGCCTCCGCGCTAATGGATGGCATCGGGCCACGCCTGACCGGCTCGCCCAATCTGAAAAGAGCCAACGAATGGACGCGTGACCAGTTCGCGGCCATGGGCTGCTCCAACGCTCATCTGGAGGATTGGGGGGAGTTCGGCATGGGCTGGGCGCAGTTGAACACCTGGGTTCGCATGACCTCGCCGGACAAAGCGGTGTTCATCGCCCAAGCCGCGCCGTGGTCTCCCGCAACAAAAGGACCGGTCAGTGGCGCGGCCGTTTGGGTGGACATAAAGGATGAAAAGGATCTCGATAAATACAGGGGCAAACTCGCCGGAAAAATCGTGCTCTTTGGCGACATGCGCGATGTGAAGCCCGTCGACAAGCCTCTGTTCACCCGCGAGGACGACGCGGACCTAAGAAAGATCGAGGACTATTCCATCCGCATCGCTCCCTTCAACCGCGACCCGCAAGCGATGATGCGCCGCGCCGAGCTCCGCCAAAAAATCGGCAAGGTTTTTGCCGACGAACAGGTTGCCGCGGTTCTGTTCCCCAGCCGCGACGGCCGAGACAATGGCGGCTCGGGCGGCACGATCTTCGACGACAACGGCACGAGCCTCGGAGGCATTGTCTATCACCGCGAGCAGGCGAATCCGGTTCCGCTCGCCGTGACGGCCATCGAAAATTACGGTCGTGTTTATCGCCTGCTCAAGGCCAACGTCCCCGTGACTCTCGAAGTCGACATCGAATCCCAGTTTAGCGGCGACCACGAGCATGGCTTCGATACCATTGCCGAAATTCCCGGCACCGATCCGAAGCTCAAAGATGAAGTGGTGATGGTCGGCGGCCATCTGGATTCCTGGTTCTCTGCAACCGGCGCGACCGACAACGGCGCCGGTACCGTCGTCGCAATGGAAGTAATGCGCGTTCTCACCGCGCTGCACGTCAAGCCACGCCGCACCATCCGCGTGGCTCTCTGGACCGGCGAAGAGCAGGGTCTCCTCGGCTCGCAAGGGTACGTGAAACAGCATTTCGGTGAAGTTCCGCGCTCCTCGGAACCCGACCAGATGAAGCTCCCCGAATTTATGCGCAAAATCAGTGGCCCAATTCAGGTGAAGCCCGAGCAGGAAAAACTCTCCGGCTATTTCAATGTCGACAACGGCAGCGGAAAAATTCGCGGCATCTACCTGCAGCAAAATGGAGCCGCCGGGCCGATCTTCAAACAGTGGATCGGGCCGCTAGCCGATGTGGGCGTAACGGCCATCACTCTGCGCAATACCGGTGGCACCGACCATCTCAGCTTCGACGCCGTGGGCATCCCCGGCTTCCAGTTTATCCAGGATTCGCTGGACTACGCCTCGCGAACGCATCATTCGAACATGGACACCTACGAAAGGCTGCAGCCCGAGGATCTCGCGCAGGCTGCCTTCGTCGAAGCAATTTTTGTTTATAACACGGCGATGCGCGACCAGATGCTCCCGCGCAAACCCTTCCCGCATCCCGAACTCGAACAGGATGCCCAGCAGCCTCTGAAGAATGTGATGCCGGGCGCCCTCGGCAAGCAGTAACCGCCTCGCCTTACCGTTTGCGCTGTAGCGCTTCAATCCACGCGGAGAGTATTTGATCGTTCGGTGGTTCCAGGTCGAAGAACTCGATGCCCAGGCCGATTCGCGGCTTCACGATGCGTACAATGGCCAGCGTCTCCAGCACCTGCCCCTTGCGCGTGAGTCTCATCCGCGCGCGGGCGTTCGCGAGCATGGGCTTGCTCGTGCACACAAAGCAGCCGCCAAGCGAAATATCGGACGTCACGCCGGTCACTTGCCTGCCGGTCTCCATATCAATCAGTTCGGCGTCCGCGGCAAAGGGATAGCGAATGGTGTAGCGGCGATCGCGGACACCACCCAGACGAGTCTGCG
Organism: Candidatus Acidiferrales bacterium; assembly: GCA_963783955.1. GTDB lineage: Bacteria > Acidobacteriota > Terriglobia > Acidiferrales > UBA7541 > Acidiferrum. Next base: position 956,583 of record CAWAPN010000001.1, read on the forward strand.
AAAGCGCAGAGCGTCCGGCAATGGTAATCACTTTATTCATGGGCCTGTCTTGAAAAATTGTATTTACAGAAAAGCGCCCCAAGGCGGTTGAGGCCCCCTAACATTTCTAGTTTCGCTTACCTCACAAGGTATGGAAACGGCCTCTCGAGCGTAGGCCGCGTAAGGGTAACAGCCCTAAATCGTCCTCTTTGGCGCGGCCGTTTACCGGAACGGTGACTGCGCGGTGTGGGTTCTTGACTTAGCTACGCGTTTCCTTTGATATGAGTCGGTACTTCTGGCAAATCCGGAGAACCTATGCCCTATACTCCGAAGGGTCCGCGACGTCTTTGCATTCTGTGGATCGTGCTGCTGTTTGGCTCCTTCTCGCTTGCGCCCGCGCAAACTCCGCGATCAAAAATTGACCACCTCCAAGCGTCTGGAGGAGATGCTGCGCCAGGCCTATCAAGAAGTGCAGAGGAATTACTTCGACAAGAATTATAAAGGGGTGGACTGGGAGGCAAAGTATCGCGAGTTCGACGCGAGCACCAGGCAGATTACGACCCTTGCCCAGGGTTTTTCCTTGGTTGCGGGACTGATGATGACGCTGGACGACTCGCACACGTTTTTCCTGCCTCCGCCGCGGCCAGTCCGCGTGGAGTACGGATTTCGATTGCAGATGGTCGGGGACCGCGCCTTTGTGGCACGCGTGCGACCGGGTAGCGACGCGGAAAATAAGGTACATGTCGGCGATGAGGTGATCGCGTATAACCGATTTACCGTAAGCCGCGACTCACTATGGAAGATGAACTATTACTACAACAGCCTTGCCCCGCTCCCTGGCTCCACTCTCGTTCTGAAAAGTCCAGAAGGCCAGCAACGGGAAGAGAAAGTAGCTGCAAAGGTGCAGGAATTGCCGCACAACCTGAATTACACGGATAACGAAGGTTGGAAGATCATTCGGGAATCCGAAAATATTCAGCACCAGATGCGGCAGCGTCACATCGAATCGGGCGATGTCATGATCTGGAAAATGCCGATCTTCAACATAAGCGACGACGAGGTTGATCACCTTGTTGGAATTGCGAGGAAACACAAAGCGCTGGTTCTAGACCTACGGGAGAATCCCGGAGGCGCCATCCTAACGCTGCGGCGCATTGTTGGAGACGTTATGGATCACGACGTAAAGATTGCCGACCGCGTGGGCCGCACCGAACTGAAGCCGGAAGTGGCGAAGTCTCGTGGAAAAGATGCCTTCACCGGTAAGATCGTCGTGCTGATTGACAGCAGTTCGGCATCCGCCGCGGAATTGTTTGCGCGAGTGATGCAACTCGAAAAGCGCGGTACGGTTGTGGGTGACCGTAGCTCGGGAGCGGTGATGGAATCCAAGCGTTACCGTGAGAGTCAGAATGGCGATATCGGACAGATTTTTTATGGCTTTTCGATTACGGAAGCGAATTTGATTATGAGTGATGGGAAGTCGCTTGAGCATGCTGGCGTTGTTCCCGATGAGATGGTCTTGCCTACCGGGCGCGAAATGGCGGATGGCAAGGATCCTGCGTTGGCCCGCGCGGCGGAACTTGCGGGGCTCACGATGGATCCGGCGGGAGCAGGAAAATTGTTTCCGTTTGAGTGGCTTCCGATAGGCACGGAGCTGGCTACGCCTGGGGAGTGATCGCTTGTCCCGACCGATTGGGTGGTCCCGCTAGCCGAAGTTCGTCACAAAGCCGCCGAATTGGGCGATTTTGATTGTCGGGATCGGCGGAAGTCTTCTCTTTACAATCGGAATGTTCAGAAAGACGATGTAGTGCAGACCTACCCTCTTGAAGCCATCTGTGGTGGATGACAAACTCGGCCAGGATGTTTCTGCGGCCGCATCAGCGTAGCAAGGATGGCAAGGATCACACCTATTGGTCTCTGGTGGAAACGGTGCGGACGGCCAACGGTCCGCGCCAGAGAACGCTCTGCTATTTGGGTGAGCTGAACGGCTCGGCTCAGGCACGCTGGCTGAAAAGCGTCGAGGTGTTCAACGAGCAGGGTGAAGCCCAGCAACTGAAACTATTCCCTTCGCATGTCGAGGTGCCGGACGATGATCCGCAGGTAGCGCGGGTCTTAGTGAATCGTGTCCGTTTGGAGAGAACCCGACAGTTCGGCGCCTGCTTTCTGGGCTGGGAGTTGTGGAAACATCTGGAACTGGATCGTTTCTTTGAGCAAGCCGTGGATGACGATCCGGCAGACGTAGCCTGGTCGCGCGTGGTTGCGGTGCTGGCGATCAATCGGCTGTGTGCACCAGGTAGCGAGTTGGCGGTGGAGGAGCGCTGGTACCCAGCGACGGCGTTGGATGATTTGCTGGAAATCGAAGAAGGCAAGATCAACGACACGCGCCTGTACCGCTGTCTAGACCGCATTCTGCCCCACAAGACGAAGCTGGAACAGCATCTCAAACAGCGTTACGGGGAGTTATTTGGAGCCGAGTTCGATGTGCTGCTTTACGATTTGACCAGCACCTACGTGGAAGGGGCAGCGGAGAAGAATCCAATGATGGCCCGCGGTTACTCGCGCGATCATCGACCGGACTGCGAGCAGATGGTGATCGCGTTGATCGTCAACAGCGAGGGATTCCCGTTTAGCTATGAGACATTCGATGGCAACCGTGCCGATGTGTCGACCATGGAAACCATTCTGCGTATGGTGGAACGCAAATATGGCAAAGCGCGAAGGATCTGGGTGTTCGATCGAGGCATCGTGAGCGAGGAGAATCTGGCGGCGATCCGCAAGCGTGGCGGACAATATTTGGTGGGCACGCCACGGCGCCAGATGAAGCGTTTTGAAGCCGATTTGCTCAAGGAGGACTGGACCCAGGTGCGCCCCGATGTGGAGGTGAAGCGGGTCGCGATTCCCCAAGGAAACGAGACCTACATCCTGTGTCGCACGACTGGCCGCAAAGAGAAAGAGAGGGCCATCCGGAAGCGTTTTTCCACGCGGATGGAGGAGGCTCTGAAGCGCCTGCAAACGACTATCGCGGAGGGCCGATTGAAGGACCGCAACAAAATGGAGCGCCGGCTGGGAAAAATTCAGGCTCGGCATTCGCAAGTAAACGATCTGTTCGAAGTCACCTTGCGTGACACGCCCGCAGGTGTACGTCTAGTTTGGGAGATGAAAGCCGAACGAAAGGTCTGGCGGGACTTGCGGGAGGGAGCCTACCTGCTGCGCACCAATCTACAGGCGGACTCGGCCCAGGAGATGTGGTCCAAGTACATGCAACTGACCGAAGCCGAGGCATCGTTTCGCGCGCTGAAGAGCGAGCTTTCTATCCGACCTCTGTTCCATCAGAAGGAGCCGCGAGTCAAGGCTCATGTGCTGGTGGCTTTCCTCGGTTATGCCTTGTGGGTGACCCTCAAGCATCTGCTGAAGCGTCGGCCTGCCATCGTTCCCCAGCCTTCGGTCAGCGGAGTCGACAGTGCTCAGCCGTTCTCGCCCCGGAAGGCGTTGGCTTTGTTGTCCACCTTGCAAAGCGCCGACATCGTCCTTCCCACGACGGATGGGCGCGAGATCCGACTGCGCCGGATCACGGAACCTACAGGCGAACAGAAATCCCTGCTTCATCAACTTGGACTCAGTCTTCCAGAACGGCTGAAATCCCTTTCGAAATGTAGTGCAGACTCGGCGATCGCCTGAACTGATTCTGAAAGGGTTAGACGGTTTCCTGACTCTTCCGTGACGAACTTCGGCTAGCGGTAGTTTACTGCTAGCGCTGTCCCGAACCTCTGGGCATTCCCACTAAATCATTCCATCCGTAGGAGTTAATTCGGTTTCTTTCTTTCCGAATGTGTATTACCCTATATAATTAGACTCGTGTGTGATTATTGTCTCATTTTATGCTTGACAGTTAAGAGCATTCCGTTTATGTATTACCCTTGATGGCCAGCCTTGTCAAAAAGAAAAAAGGCAATCGCCTCTACTATTACCTCGTGGAAAGCGCCCGTCGCGACGGCAAACCCCGCATCGTCCATCAGGCCTATCTGGGCACCGCCGAAAAACTCGCTGAACTCGTCCAGCAAAAATCCGCCCCGGTTCCCCTCTCCGCCACCTTGCGAGATTTCGGTCTCCCCGGGGCCTTGTGGCTCGCTGCAAAACAGTCCGGCGTGTGGCCACTGCTGGAATCCCTGTGGCCGGCGCCGCGTTCCGGACCCGGTCCTGCTCACTATCTCCTACTCGCGGCCATTCACCGTATTTGCGATCCCGGTCCGAAGACCGCCGTTAGCAACTGGTACGACCAGACCATCCTCGCTTCCGAGTGGGGTTTTCCTGCCGAACGCTTTACTTCGCAAGCTTTCTGGGACGCCTTCGAACAGATTCTGCCGGAGACCCTGGCTCCCGCCGAAGATCCTCTCGATCAGGCGCAGTTGCGTTTACTGGGTCTGTGGAAGGAAAAGCAACTGGTCGGTCGTCGGCTGCTGGCCTACGATACCACCAACTTCTACACCTACATTGCCACGACCAACACGCGGAACCAACTGGCGCAGCGCGGCCACAACAAGCAGGGCCGCCACAATCTGCGCCAAGTGGGTCTGAGCTATGTTCTGGACGGAGAAAATGGGCTGAGCTTATGCCACCACGTGTACCCGGGCAACGTGGCCGATGTCGAAGAGTTCTCTGTCGCCTTGGAGCGCATCGTGCGTCTGCTGGATCAAAACCAGATTGCGCGCGACACCGTCACGCTGGTCTTCGACAAAGGCACGGCCGCACTGGACAACACCGTGCAACTCGAAGAAGCGGGGGTGGGATGGATTTCCGCCCTGCCGTGGAATCAAGCGCCGGCGGAGTTGCGTGAGCGCGCCACGGAAGAACTGCCGCCGTGCAGTGCAGAACAACCGGGTGTGCGGGCCGCCGCGGAGAAGCTACTGGTGCACGGCCAGGAATATCTCGCGGTGGTCAAGTATTCGGCGCCTTTTGCCGCCGAGCAACTGCACAGCCTGACCACCAGCATCAGCCGTGCGCTGCAGTCCCTGCGACGCTTTACGAAGGAATTGAATAAACCGCGGACGCGTTGGACTGAGGAGGGCATCACCCGCAAGATTCAGAAGTGGTTGTCCGGGCAGTTCCTCTCCGAGGTCATTCGCTATCAGCTGGAATCTCGCGACGGCCAATGGCGACTCCAGTTTGATTTCGAGCAAGTGGCGTTTGAGCGCCTGCTCGGTCGTCGTTTAGGGCGAACCGTGCTACTCAGCAACCACCTGGACTGGACGGCGGAACAAGTCGTGGCTGGTTATGCCGGTCAGCAGCAGGTCGAGCGCGTCTTCCGCGGCCTGAAAGACGGAGAGTGGCTCGGCTGGGGACCGATGTATCACTGGACCGACCGCAAGATCCACATCCACGCGTTCTACTGCATGCTGGGCATTTCTCTGTTGCAGTATGTGCATCGCCAAGCCAAAGCCGCCTGGAGCGATCTTTCCATGGAACAACTCATCGAAGAATTGCAGCAGATTCAGCAGTTCATCCTGCTCTATCCACGACAAGGCGAGAAAGGCCCTGATCGCGCAGCCTACGTGCTATCGAAGCAAACTTTGGCGCAGCAGGCTTTGGCCAAGGCGCTGAAGCTGGACGAATTGCAGATCACCCAGCGTGGGTAATACCAACCGGACGCCTTAAACTCCAGAAAAAGGAACTCTTAGAAATCTGTCGACCGAATCCGCAGTAAACTCCCGCTAGGGCAAACTCTCAGGCCGGAAAGGCCTGAGCTACAGCGGCCCTGCTTCGGTCCCACCGGGCTATTTGTAACTACGACAAGGACGCACAGCACGAAGGTCTTTCCTACAAGCGCCCGTGATAATCTGGAATCGTAGTCATCCCACACTTACTTTTTCAATGATTGCCGAAGGCATTCGTCAGAGCGACCGTGTCAGCCTGCAAATGCAGGTCGAGGCGACTTGGTTCAACCCCTCCGGGGTGGCTATGCGGCAGAGCGCTCAGACGCTCCTCGTGAGCCGTAACGGCGGCGTGATTCGCCTGCAGGAAAAATTGTTTCCCAGCCAGGAACTGACCCTGCATCGCAAACTCGATGGCGACCAGAGCAAAACCGCGCGCGCCAGGATTGTTGCGGAAATCGATCGGGAACCCGACGGCTTTATCTATGCCATTGCCATCATTGACCCGCGCGCCGATTTCTGGGACATCGATTTCCCCGCTCCCCACAAAGCCGAAGAGGCCTTCGCACGACTCCTTATGGAATGCAGTTTCTGCCAGCGCCGCGAAGTCGTTTATCTGAACGAGATGGAACTGAAGTCCTTCGAGATTCGGAAATGTGTGGCTCGCCTTTGTTCCCACTGCGATTCGCCTTCGATTTGGATCGAAGCCCAATCGCAATCCGCGATCGAAGAAGTTCTTCCCTCCCGCAGCGCGGTCGAAGAGCGCGTCATTCCCCGCCGCAACCGCACCCGCGTGAAAGCCCGCGTGCTCGCCTGCATTCGCCGACGCGGCTTTCAGGAGGAAGTAGCCGTTTGCGAAGACTTGTCGAAAGGCGGCATCAGTTTTCGCAGTCGCAATCACTATCCCGAGGGCACCCGCCTTGAAGTGGCCGTGCCGTACACTCCGGGCGCGGGCGCCATCTTCGTCCCCATCCGCATTGTCTTTTCTCAACCCATCGCCAGCGCCGGGCTCTTCCGCCACGGCGCCGCGTACCTCCGCCCCCCGGACTAGCCTGTCGCTCACCCCTCTGGGAGTGAGGCCTTTCCCCAACCGGACGCAAATCGATCGGACCAGCGAAATCGCTAAGGCTCGAGGCTGAGCGATCGTCGAAGTCGTAAGGGAGATCCCCAGGCATGCCAAGCCTCGGGGGCCACGATGAGTTGAGGGGAAGCAGGGTGCAGAGACTGCACCCTGCTGCGGACTGGAGCCGTAAGGAAACCCTTAATCGAGCGCGGGAACAGCGGCCTTCTCGCGGCG
>CAWAPN010000002.1:0-1309897 GCA_963783955.1 Candidatus Acidiferrales bacterium
TGGTAGCGATACCGGGATTCGAACCCGGGTTTCCGCCGTGAGAGGGCGGCGTCCTAGACCCCTAGACGATATCGCCGATGTAGGGTGTGAGGCGTAGGTGAGGAAAACCTGGCGCGATTCACAATTTTCTATCTTCGCATGGGTGGACGGGGGTCGCAAGCGGAGGGGAAGCGCGAAAAGCGCGGAGCGACCGCTGTGAACGATAACGTGGTCGAACGTTTTTAGTTAGCGGACCGCCTTCCTTCGTCAGGACCAGCAGAAGGCCGCCGCTACACGAAATTAGAATTTGACCATGATGGCTATGTCGATGAAGGATTCGTCTTTCCGAAGGTCGGGGAACCACACGCTGCTGATTCCACCGCCGCATGCGGTTTCGGCGGCGCCGAGTGTGCTTTGCCCGGAAGTAGCACCGCTGCTGCAGACATAGTATTGCGGGTAGGGGTTGTTGCCGCCAGGGGGCGTGATGCCGCCTCGACCGGTCCAGTAGGGCACGCTGGCGTGACGGTAGTCGTACTCCCAACGGAAGGTGATGTACTGCTTCGGCATGTAGTCGAAGGTGATAGAAGAATCCCAGGCTTTGAACGGATCACCGGGACTTTCGGGAAAGTAGGGAGAATTTGTGCTGGCTGTGACGGCGGTTTCTCCGTTGATGGGCGGAAGAAGGACGAGATAGCGTCCCGGATTGTTGATTTGCCCGCCGCCGATGGTGAGGCCGAAGAGGTCGCGGTGGAACCAGAAGCGGTTATAGCCCATCCAGCCGACAAAACTTTGCTTGGGCCCGCCACTGTGATTGCCGTAACAACTCACACCTGCACCGAATTCGCAGCCCAGATCGCCGGTCAGCGAAAACGCCATTTTATCGAGAGTTTTTTCCGGATTGTCGAAATACTTTACTTCGACGCTGTTGTCCGTATGAATGCGCCTGCGCCCTGGAGTGAAGAGATCATCTTCGCCGACTCCATAGTTATTCGAAATGATGTTGAGCCAAGGCTTGGGAGTCCATTTGATCTGGCCTCCAACGCCGGGGGTGTGATTGGCAGAGGCGTAAGACTGCCAGCCGTTAATGAACCACGGCTCGATCTTCAAATGCGTAGTGGGGAAAATCTGGACGCGCACTCCGTTGAAGAACCACGGCGTGTTCGAAGAGACGTAAGAAGGCTGGTAGGCCCAGTTGTCGAAGTTGTAGTAGCTGAACAGGCCGATGTAGGACATGAAGATTCCGGCATCAACGTTGACGCCGTGCAGAACGTTGAAGTGATAGCCACCGTAGGCTTCCGAGACATAGCGGTAGGCACCGGCTAAATCCCACTGGCCATGGCCCGGGCTGGGATCGTTGCGCGGAGTGGTAACCGAGTACATGCCGAACTGGGTCATGAGGCGGCCGCGAACGTTGTCATAGTGGAAGTCACCGCCTACTCCGAATTGCTCCAACTGGACTTCGTAGGAGCGGAAAAGTTCACTTGATCCACCGATAGAGTGGTCGTCGGGATGGTTGAAATCGGCGACATAGTTCGTGTCGACTCGGATTTCCGGGGTAAAGAACTTCGTGTCCCAATAAATGTCTTTTGTGCGGGCGTTGCCGTTGAGCCAGGTCCAGTCCGCATCAGAGAATGGTTCGACGGTGGCGGGCTGCGCATTTGCCGCGAGGGCGTTTACAGAAGAAGTCTGCTGGTCCTGCTTGGCGGTCACCGTCGACGAGGAGCCGGGCGCCACTGGAACAGGAGTTCCGGTAGAGGCACTGGGAGCCGGAGCGGCGTTAGAAGCGGCAACGGTGCTGGCAGCCGCGGACGGGGCATTCGACGCGGCGGGACCAGCAGACACTGGTTTGGTGGAGGCCGTTGCGGCGCCGGATCCTTTCGATTCGAGTTCGGCGACCCTTTTTTCGAGTTGCTCGATGCGATCGAGCATCCACTGTTCGCGTGGCGTCAGACCTGGAGCCGGCGCGTCGGGTTTCGCCGCCGGTTTCGCGTTTGCACTGTTGTCTTTTGTGCCGTCCGACGTGCCATCGGCGCGAAGAATTGCGGGACTTGCAAGACAGAAAAGGACGCATGGAAACAACACTGTACGTGCAAGAAAAGTGCGCATGGATTCTCCCCTTACCCGATTTTCGGCAACGAATTTTCTCGAGAATGGCAGTACCTGACTACCTCAGGCGGTCCGAGAAATCTATGGTTGCCAAAGAAGAATACCGCCAAGGGCATAAGGATTCTGTGAAGAGGGAGTGAGTGGGGTGTAAGAGGCGTTGTCTAGAAAGTTGAGAAGACGCCCGCCTCAGAAAGCGGCCACTACACCCGGCGCTTGACGATAGGTACGGGATTGCGGACGAATCCCGGCGACGATGGCTAGCTTACTTTTGAGCTATCGCTTGTGCGGAAACCTCGGAGACTACTTTTAGCATTTCGGCGTGGATCAGGCCGTTCGAAGCAAGGATTGAGGGACCTCCGAGGGTGTAGGGCTGGCCTTGCATGTCGGTGATTTTTCCGCCGGCTTCTTCGACGAGAATGACGCCGGCGGCAGTGTCCCAGGGATTGAGGCCGAATTCCCAAAAACTTTCGAAGCGGCCCATGGCGACGAAGGCAAGATCGAGGGCAGCCGAGCCATCGCGGCGGACGCCGTGCGATCTTAAGGTGAAATCCCAATAGAAATGAAAATTGGGATTGGCTTCGCGGTTGTGATTGGGAAAGCCGGTGCAGAGCAGGCTGTTTTTGAGCGCGTCGATTTTAGAGCATTGGATTTTCTTGCCGTTAAAGAAAGCGCCTTCGCCGCGCGCGGCAGTGAAGAGTTCGTTGTAGACGGGGTTGTAGACGACGCCGAGTTGCAGCTCCTTCTTGTAAGTCAAAGCCATGGAGACGCAGAAGCAAGGATAGCGGTGGGCGAAGTTGGTGGTGCCGTCCAGAGGATCGACGTGCCAGCAGTAGTCCGAGGCGGTGTCCTTGCCGGTGCCTTCTTCGGCGGCGACGGCGTGCCCGGGGAAATATTTTTGCAGGCGACTGACGATCAGCGCTTCGGAGCGGCGGTCGGCCTGGGTCACCAGGTCAAAATCTCCCTTGTAGGCAATGCTGAGAGGCCGTTCCATCTCTTCGCGCAGAATTTTTCCGGCTTCCTGGGCAATTTCGACAGCGGCTTCCAGAGAATTGTTTGACATGCACTTTCCGGGACCCCAACGGGCTTACTGCGGGCCAGTGAGATAGGTCGTCCGGTGACGCGCGGTATAGCCCGGCAGAACCTTCACATCAATTGTACGGTAAGTGTTGGCCGGGCCGCGCGGATTCGGATAGTAGGCAAGGCGATATTGGGTGCGGAGTTCACTGTCGATGCGATCGAAGATCATGGGGAGCTCCTGCGGGGAATCCGGAAAGAACATGGCACCGCCCGTAGTTTCGGTGATGGTCTGGAGGGCGTGTTCGCCGGCGGTGTTGCGGCCGTTCTCGTTTTTCACGGGGCGGATGACAACGGTGTAGAGGAGAATACCGGCGCGGAGGGCGCCCTTGCGTGCGGCTTCGAAATCGTAGCGGCTGGTAGTCTCGCCGGCATCGGTGAGCATGATGATCACACGACGACGTTCGCCTTTACGCTTCTGGAGCGCTTCGGAGCCGAGTTCGACGGCGTCGTAGATCGATGTGCCTGCGCCATCGGGAATTCTGTGGACGGCTTCCTGGAGAGAGGAGACTTTGTCCGAGAAATAGGGGGGCAATTGCCGTACCGTCTCATCGAAGGCGAATACGCTCAACCGGTCTTCGGGACGGAGAACTTGCTGGATAAAGTGCGAGGCGGCGTCTTCCTCCGTATTTTTTTCCATGTGGGCGCTCAGGCTGGCATCGATCATCAGGGCGATGTCGAGTGGCTGTTGAGTTTCAGGTTCGAAGACATCAATTTTCTGCGGGACGCCTTCCTCAAGGATCTGGAAGGCTTCCACCGGCAAGTTGGGCGCGGGGCGATTGTGTTCGTCGAGAACGCTGACCAGAACGGTGACGAGATTGACGTTGACCTTCAAGGTGTTGCGCGAGTTGGTCGAGTCGGAGGACTTGTCCTTTTGATTCGTGGGTGCTTGCGCAAGCGGATTCTGGTCGGAGGAGGAAGGCTGAGCCCAGGGAGGGCGGTCGGGCTTTTCCTGTGCCCCTTGCAGAAGCGGAAAGGTGAGCAGGGCAATGGCGGCGGCAGAGAGTTTGTTGACGGGAAGATTCATCTGGTAGCTAGGATGCGGAACGGGAAGCGGAGGGTGGTGCGGGGGGCAGGTCCCCGTCAGCCCAAACGGCGCCGTCCTCAAAGAATTCCTTTTTCCAGATAGGGACGGTGCGCTTGAGGCTGTCGATGGCAAAGCGGCAGGCGTCGAAGGCGGCGGCGCGATGAGGAGCGCTCACGGCTATGAACACGCTGGTTTCACCGATATTGAGGCGACCGAGGCGATGCACGATGGCGAGCCGCTGGACGGCGAATTTTTCGTGGATGGCGTGTCCGATTTCACGCATTTTGGAAAGAGCCATGGGCTCGTAAGCCTCGTATTCAAGGTAGAGAGTGCGGCGGCCGTGCGATTCGTTGCGGACGAAGCCGTCGAACGTGACTATCGCTCCGTCGTGGTCTTGCCGGATATCGCGGGCAATCGCGCCGGCGTCGATCGGCTCGCGGAGAAGGGCGAAGACGTCGTTGTGTGGGGGGGTCGTCAACATGGCGGACGCTTAGCCCCCGCTCACCGGGGGAAGAAAGGCGATGGTATCACCCTCGGTAACAATACTGGCCCAGGAAGCGAATTCTTCGTTTCTGGAAGCCACGAGCGAACCGCGGAAAGGTCGCAATTGTGGGAAACGCTCGGCGTAACGATCAAACAAGCCAGCGAGGGTAATGCCATCAGGAATCTCGAGGGATTCTTCGGCGATTCCGGTGAGTTCTCTCAGGCGACCGAAAAAGAGCACCTTGAGGCGAAGATTAGGTAGGACTTGAGCCACGGAAAAATTGTAACCTGAGGTTGCGCGCCCTGCCAGCGAGCCTAGATGATTGAGCCCAAGGAAAAAATCCATGAAGATATTGGTCACTGGCTCCACAGGACTAGTAGGAAACGCGCTCATGAACGATTTGAAGCAGGCGGGGCACACCATGTGCCGGCTGATGCGGCCGGGAACGGAAGCTGGGGCGGTTCGTGGGAACGAAGGGTTCGATGTTCGGTGGAATCCGGAGACGGGCGAGCTTGGGGCGGCGGCGGTGGGCGCAGAGGCAGTGGTGAATTTGGCGGGGGCGTCGATTGCGCATGGAAGATGGACGACGGAGCGAAAGAAACTATTGCGTGAGAGCCGCGTAGATACGACCAGGGCGCTGGTGAATGCGCTGGCGAAAATGGCGGCGCGGCCGCGGGTGTTGGTGTCGGCTTCGGCGGTTGGATACTACGGAAGCAGGGGCGACGAAGTTCTGAAGGAAGACAGCCCGCCAGGCGGGGATTTTCTGAGTGAGGTAGCCAGGGCGTGGGAAGCGGAGGCGGAGAAGGCCGAGGCGCTCGGAATCCGCGTGGTGTGGGCGCGGTTTGGTGTGATTCTGACGCGGGATGGGGGAGCATTGCCGCAAATGGCACGGCCGTTTCGGCTGGGCCTAGGAGGAAAAATTGCTTCCGGACAGCAGTGGATGAGCTGGATCAGTTTGGAAGACGTGGTTGCGATCGTGCGGCTTGCTTTGGAGAATGGAGCGGTGCGCGGTGCGGTGAATGTTGTGGCGCCGGCTCCTGTGCGCAACGCGGAGTTCACGGCCGCACTTGCCAGTGCGCTGCACCGGCCGGCACTCTTCCCCGCCCCGGCGTTTGCCCTGCGGTTGCTGTTGGGTGAGATGGCGGATGCGCTGCTGCTATCGAGTCTGCGCGTGGTGCCGGCACAGTTAGAGAGGCTGGGCTATAGGTTCCAGCAGCCGGATTTGGCGACCGCACTCAAGCGTTCGCTTTCGTGACGGCGGACCTTACTTCGCAACATTCATGGTGACGGTGATGGTGAAGACCCTGCCGCTCAGAGGATCGGCGGCCTGCGTCGTTTGCATTGTCTGGCCGTCGCGCATGGCGAAGGTAAGCTCGGTCTTGAATTGATGGATGATGGGCTCTTTAAAATGCTCGGAATTCGATTCGCCCGTCGCACTCGGAGATTTCTCCGTGGGAAGAAGAACATCGCCTTCTACCCAGGAACGTTCGAGACTGAGATAGAGATCAAATTCCCCGTCATCCGCAGTAAATGCCCGAGCATCAATGTTCGTGCCGACATCGATGTACTGCAACCCGCCGTCTTTACCGACATAAACCGGGACGCGGCTGCCCAAGCGCACTTTGGTCCAAGGCGAGTTCTGCTCGCCGGCTTTTGTGAAGAACGTGTAGGGAAGCTTCGCCACTTTCTTCTCGCCTTCGTTTTCACCGAAGGTCACCTGGACTTTGAGCGTGGTTGCGGACTTTTTGCTTTCCATCTTCGGGCTCTCCTGAGCGGCCACATGGAAAGGAATAACGGACAGTGCCAACAGTGCCGCCACTGCGAACATTGCTTTTCTCATGACTTCCTCCATAAAAATTCGACGTCATTGCGCACTACTCTGTTGCCGTTGGTTCGAGCGGCTCGACATCCAGGCTGTCAATCTGCAACAGCGCAATTTCAACGGGGTCTTCGGCGGCGGCGGGCGCGGGATGCGTCAACGCCACCGCAACTTCCCTTTCTTGCGGCATCTCCGAGACGAACCTGGCGAAAGCCAGGCGCTCTTCGGCAAGAATGATGACCTCGGGCTCGGCTGCGGTAGAAGCTGCCAGGGCAACCCGTTTGGCGCTGGTCTTCGGAAGAGCATTTGCTGACTTCTGAATCTGAATCGGTTGGGCGGCCGGCCGCGGAGTGAACGCGCTTGGCGAAACGGTCGATGCGGTCTCTCGTGAATCCAGATGGTTCTCCGTTCGCAAGAACGAGTAGCCGACGCTTATGGCCAAGATCGCAACGGCGGCAATCATGGCAAGACTCCAGGTGGAGTACCAGGTTCGGCCCGGCGGAGAGTGCTCGGCCATCCGGGCGCGCACGCCGGCAACAAGCGAGGGGGGAACGGGTTGATTGGCGATAGAACGCAGGGCAACATCGACGGACTGGAAGAGATTCTGCTGTATGGCAAAGAATTCGCGGCAAAACGCACAGGATTCTTGATGGATGGAGATCTCAGCAGCAGCATCTCCTCCATCGGCAAGCGACTCTAGGATCTTTTGTTGGCACTGTTTGCAATTCATCGCAACTTCTCCGCAAGCGCTTTCCTGGCAAAAAACAATCGCGATTTGACCGTACCCATGGGGATGCCCAGCATTCCAGAGACTTCGTCGAGCGTGTAGCCCTCAATCGCCGCCAGCAAAAGTACCAGCCGGAACCGTTCCGGCAATTCTTCCAGGGCCTTTTCGAGACGCGACTGGAAGACGTTCGAGGCCGCCAGTTCTTCTGTGCTAAGCGGAGTGGGGTGCCGCTCGGGCAAGGCCCATTCCGATTCCCGTTGCGCGCGCCGCTTTGCCGAGCGCCAGCGGTCCAGCGCCAGTCGAAAGGTGATGCGCACGAGCCAGGCGCGGAAACGGGTCGCGTCGCGCAACCGACCGAATTTCTGGTAGGCGCGCAGAAGTGCTTCCTGCGCGACGTCTTCGGCGTCCGCGGCGTTGCGAAGCACGCCTTGCGCCACGCGGTAGGCCAGCGGGCCGCATTCCGCCAAGCGCGATTCGAAGTCGCGTTGCAGACGGGACCGGGCCATCTCCCGTGCCGAATGCGCTTCGAGGGTAATTCCCGGCTGGGTCAGAACCAGCTCCTGCATCTTGATCTCCCCACCAATGAACTAGACGGCGCACCGGGGGTTTTGGTTCAAAGGAACGGCTGTGTGCCCTCCCGAAAGTAGACGAACCAACACCGGTGCTACAGGAGCGGAAGCGCGTTGTTCCGCCCCTCTGCCGTGTGCAGCGCCATTCCATTTCCCTTGCCGCGGCTCCCGGTACCTACCCGGGAAAGCGGCCTACGGCGGCGTAACCGGATGCACCACTCGCGGACGATGACACAAGCTGTGTCCGCTGTCAGCAATTCACCACGCGCATGCGCAATAAATGGATTACACAACCTGGGATGCAGCTCAGGACCATCGGAAAGGCAGGGATTTTTTCAAACGCCGGCAGGGACCATCCAGCCGCCGCCGAAGATGAGGCCCGGACCGAGCGAAGCGAGGAACACAGGCAAGCGTTGTTCGGCTGGTTGTGCGGCGGCGTTATTTAAGGCGGCATGAAGAGCCGCTCCGCACATCGAGGAACCGAGGTTGCCGCGGGTGCTGCCGATCGGGGGGAAATTCTTGATGGAAACCCGCAGTTGCTTGGCGAGAAGCTTCACAAGGCGCGGGTTCGGCTGATGCGTGGCGAACGCGCCGACATGCTCGCGGGAAATGCCGCTGCGATGCTCCACTTCGTCGATAACTTTTTCCATGCGGCTGATGGCCGCGCGCGACAGCGCGTCGCCGTCGAATTGCACGTCCAGGCGGCCCTTGCCCGATTCACTGATGGCAATGGCTTCGGCATACTTGGAGGCACATCCAAAGAAAAACTCGCCTAGGCGGTAAGCTAGCCCTTTCGAATCGCGCGGTTTGCCGGAGAGCAGGAAGGCGCTGGCGCCGTCCCCAAACAAGCCGCCGAATTCGCCGGCGGCCCGGCCGGGCCCTAATGTGCGGCTGTGCACATCCGCGCTGGCTACAAGGATTTTCTTGGCACGCCCGGAGATCAGCAGAGCCTGCGCGACCGCAAGAGTTTGCAGAAGCGCGAGGCAGCCGCTGCCCACATCGAGAGCATTGCAGTCTTCGCGCAGGCGAAGTTTGGCGTGAAGAAGGGCGGCAAGTGAAGGATAGGCGTGATGCGTTTCACTGGCGGCAAGAATGCAGTCCAGACTCTCCCTATCCTCTCCGGTATCCTGCAAGAGTTGAAGGCACGCTTGAGCGCCGAGGGTTACCTCGTCTTCGTCTTTCGAAACGTGGGCTACGGACACGATTCCGGCCCGGCTTTTTAGCTTTCCGGCGGGCATGCCAAAGGCATGGTCCACTTCTTCGGAAGGAACAACGCGCGAGCCGAACGCAGAGGCAGAACCTATTACATAGACATCGGTAAGGGTCAAAGCTGGACCTCGTTTGTTTCCAACTCAGCGCGGAAAGGAACATCCAGTGTAGCGCATTTCAGGAACCGCCATCTATTTCAGGATACCTCGGCTTTCAAACACCGGCGGAAGAAAGAAAGATCGCTTGCCCAATCAGAAATACTCAATGGCTTCGGGAGAACTGCGGAAACCGTACTGCTCGGATTGAAGGCGCAGGGCATCTTCCAACGCGGCGGCGCGACCCTGGGAAAACAAGGAATTGCTGGTCACGTCCGCAAAACCGTGCAACTGCAGGAGACGATCTTCGACATCTCTTTGAGATTCAAGCGCCGCTCCTCGTCTCAGGTGCGATGACACGATACCGCGCTGGACCACAGCGGGGCAGATCATGAGGAACCGGTGACAGTGCAGGGGATCTTCCTCCGCGCACATCAGGACGACATTCTTGTTTAGCAGGAAGCCGAGAAGGCGATCCAACGCTTCTTCAAAATCCGGAGCTTTTCGCCGGGCGGCATAATCGACCAGGCCGTCCGGTCGATAGTAACGCGAATCCAGCGGCCTGCCGCCGAGCTGGTCCCCAAAGAACTGGTAGATGATCTTGGCGCTGGCGAGTTGGGCCATCAGCGGCTCGCGATTAAATTGGGGAAAGCGGAAACTGCCGGGGCGACTGCGGACATCACACACGACATGGATTTCGTGGCGGATGAGGACTCCGAGCATGTCTGACATTTCGAGATTGGAGTGACCGATGGTGAACAGGGTGTGGGATGGCGTTGGGGATGGGCTCATGGGCAGGCGAATTGTAGCGCGTTGCGTGTTTCGGAGCCAACGGGGGAGAACGTTGCTGTTTAGTTTTTTCTTCTCGCCCTAGCGGCGCCCGCCAGAGATTCCAGTGCGGTGACGACGCGGCCAAACTCTTCCACGAGAGGGTTGTTCCCTGTTTTGTGAAATTCGTTCACGAGCGCCCGGTAATACCAGAGAGTTCCTTCTTTTTCCCCGGCAAATCGATCAAAGACCGTTTCTCCATGTACGCGGACATCGTGTAGCGTTTCGCGCACATTGGATAGCTTGTCTGCGGCGGACACCAGACGCACTTCCGTCGATTCGCTCGCCAGGCGCGCGACGTAGGCGCGTTTGCGCTCCATCCAAGCCGGTCTCGGCTCGGCGTAGGAATCGGTGCAGCCATCGACGATGTGCGCGACGCGTTTGCCGAATTTTCGTCGAATTTCGCGAAGACGCGCTATGCCGCCCTGGTCTTCCACGGCGTCATGAAGCAATGCGGCGATAGCCATCTCTTCGTCGCCACCATACTCGATCACAATGGACGTGACGCTCAGAAGATGCCCGATGTAGGGACGGTCGGTGCGCTTGCGAGTCTGGCGCGCGTGGAGACGCGCGGCATAGCCGAGGGCCTGATGGAAGCGGCCCGAAAACGTTCGGGGGCGAAGACGTTTGGCGATCGCAGTAACTCTCTTCAGCGGCGCCGGACTTTACTCAGGAGGCGCAGAATTTCGAGGTAGAGCCAAATCAGCGTGACCATCAGGCCGAAGGCTCCGTACCATTCCATGTATTTCGGCGCGCCCATCCTGGCGGCGGTTTCGATCATGTCGAAATCGATGATCAGATTCAGAGCGGCGACGATCACGACGAACAGGCTGATGCCAATTCCGAGCGGCGAGGCGCTGTAGAGGAAAGACATCTGCGTATGGAAGAAGACGCTCATGACCATGTTCGCGAGATAAACGAGAGCGATGCCTCCGGTCGCGGCGATCACTCCCAACTTGAAGCCGCGTGTGGCGCGGATGATTCCAAATTTGTAGGCGAGTAGCATCACGAGCATGACGCCGAAGGTCAGGCTGATAGCCTGCATCGCGATGCCGGGGTACGAACGGTCGAAGAGAGCGGAGATGCCGCCGAGAAGCAGACCTTCCAACAAGGCGTAAATGGGAGCGCTGATGGGTGACCAATTTTTCTTGAAGACCGTCAAGAAAGCAACGGCGAGGCCCCCCAACGCGCCACCGATCATCCAAGGATAAGCCGCTTCCGGTTTTTCGGAGTGGCTTAGACCCCAAGTCCACGCGGCGGCAACCACAACAAAGAAAAGCAGGAGGCCGGTTTTGTTGACCGTGCCCTGAATGGTCATGGCGTCGCCAGTGATCGTCTGACCGACGAATGCGCTTTCTTTGAGAACGGGATTATTGGAACGAAGCAAATCAGCCATGGATATGCCCTCCAACCGATGACGTGTGAACGATAAGAATAGCACCTTTGCGGCTTGGAGTTTCATCGGCTACCGTCCGTGAACGGACGCGCAGGAGACTACGAGGTAAGACAGGAATGTTTCGCGCCGCTGGCGCTTTTGTGTGAAACCAGGTTTTCCTGAAGCGATCGAAACTGAAAGGCTTCCTATGCAGCGAAGCGGGTGAAATTATTGTACAAGGGACACCGAGCCAGCGTCTTCGCTCGGCGGGCTTGCGTCGAAATTCCCGGCTGGCACTCGAAGCGAGAACGCAGGGAATGGAGAAACTCTCCAGGGACAACGCGGAACTGGTTGAAGACGACGTCTCGCCAGATGACCTGGCCGAAGACGGGCAGCATGTTCGAGCTCAACTGAAAGACCAAGCCCAGATTCCACACGATCAGGAGTGCGAATACAACGGCGACGCGGCGGGTTGCGCCCTGGACGTCTCCCCAGGCACGGACAAATTCGGCGCAAGAGGCGGCTAGCCCAAGGATGAAAATGGGAGTGAGCGAAACGAAGAAGCGGATGCCGAAGGATTCGACTCCATCCCACCAGGGATTGACGGCGATCAGAACGTAAAAGGCGGCGGCAGTGACGAATATTTTCGCGCCGACGCTCGGAACGCGGCGCCACAAAAAGAACAAGCCGATCACTGATGGGATCAGGATCGGCGTCCAGAGGAGCGCCCCGCGGTTGGAGGAGAAAAGGACATCCCAGAAATGCGGAGAGAGCCAGTTCCAGGGCCGGGAGCCATAAAGGCCCAGGGCGAAGGGACTGCCAAAGATAATTTTTCGCACGATGAGTTGCGGCGCAAAGGCCATGGCCGCGCTTGCCGCGAACAGCAGGTGAGCACGGAACTGGCCGAGCATTCTGCCGCGGTCGTTTACTCGCCAAATGGCATGGAAGGCAGACAATGAGTCGAGGAAAAGCACCCACAGAAAAACGCCGTTCGCGAAATAGACTTCGCACATGAGCGCGGCGATCAAACCCAACGTGACCCACTGTATTGTTGTGCGCTTTTCTCGCGTGCGATGCCAGTACCAGAGAAAAAGAGCGACAGCGAAAGCGGATTGCGCGTGCGACCAGGAGGGATCTTCGTACATGTAAACGGGAAGCGAACTGGCGAACCAGATTCCGACGGTGGCCAGGAAGGCCCAGCGTTCGCCGAAATATTCTCGCGCGAGTTGGAAGGAAAGCCAGAGACCGAGGAAGCCATAAAGGGCCGTCGACAAGGCCATGGCGAGCAGGTATGGGCGCGAGTGGCCGTCGGCGGGGACGTTCGCACCGAAGCGGTTGAGGATGAGGACGGTATAGTGCGTGGCCGCGAGGAATGGCGCCCACATGATTGCGGGTCCCAGCGAAAAATGGTTCGCGATGTGCCCTGTCTGCGTGGTGTAGTCGAAGACGGGTCGGCCATCCTGGTGGCGCGTGACGATAAAGGGAGTGTTCGCCGGATCCTTCCAGTCGCCGTTGAAGCCCAGGTTGTGATCGATGACCAGGGAACGGGCGTAGGCGTAGTAGCCGGTGCCGTCGCTGCGAACCTTTGGATGGATGAAGGGAAGGGTCAGCAAAAAAAGCAGCAACAGCGCCTTTTCCGCACGCGAAAATGACCGCCAACTTCGCAAGGAATGCCTACCTTCTGTTTGGAGGCGTGTTTGGATTGTCCTGAGCGCCTGATGAGCAGATTACTATGTTAAGTGTGGACTGTGCGGAGCCGACGCGAAAGCGTCATTAACAAAGGGAAACAACAAACGAGTGAAAGGAAGACGGGGCTAGAGTCGGCGGAGATTGGTAGCGCTAACGGGAATCGAACCCGTATTTCGGCCTTGAAAGGGCCGCGTGCTAACCGTTGCACCATAGCGCCACAAAGTGGAAATACAACCCTGAATTATACGGGAATCAGGGGCGACGCGCCATGCGCGGCTTTTCGTAGTTTTCGTAGGAAAGCACCGGCCTCAGGAGGCGGGCGCTAGCTGGTCTCGGTCCCTCGTGGAGCTTTTGTTTTGGTTCAGAATTTCGAGGACAATGTGCGTTATGGTCAGGAACAGGCTCAAGCGGAATTGGAAATCGTGAGCGGAACCGGCCGTGGCATGAGAGACCGCAGGACACTGCTTAAGCAGTCGTTGCTTTCCGCGGGTTTTTTGGTTTCCGGTTTTCACAGGCTTTCCTGGCCGGATCGGGCCGCGGGTTCTGATTCTCAAAGCCAAGGTGTACTGGCCGGCGTGGTGCCTTTTTCGGATGAGGGCAAGGTGCCGATGAACGAGGCGATGGGCTCGGAGCTGGATGGACGGCTTTTTATCGACCTTTCCTTCTTGACGCCTGAAAACGCCGTGGCGCCCACGAAAAATTTCTACATCCGGACACGCGCATCGAAGCTGCTGGACGTTTCCAAAGCCTGGTCCATCCGTCTCAGCGGCGCGGCCGGAAAACCGGCCACGATCCCGGTTGAGCAATTGCGAAAAACGGCCAAACCCATGGGGCTGCACCTGATGGAGTGCGCGGGCAACTTTCGCGGCGCACACTTTGGCATGGTCAGCGTCGCGGACTGGCGTGGCGTGCCGCTGCAGGAAGTTCTGGAGATTGCCAAACCGACCGCACCGGGCGCGCGCATTTTGATCTCGGGCTTCGATCAATACGCCTTCGAATCCAGGAGCTCCGTGCCCGGCGCGAGCTGGATATTCACTCCCGAGCAGTTGGAAACGTCGCGCGCGTTTTTCGCGACGGAGATGAATGGCGAGGCGCTTTCCCCGGATCATGGCGCTCCCGTTCGCCTGGTGGTACCCGGGTGGTACGGGTGCACGTGCATCAAATGGGTAAACCAGGCCGGATTTGTGAACGCCGACGCTGCCGCAACTTCACAGATGCAGGAGTATGCCGGCCGCACGATGCAGGACGGCGTTCCTAGCCTGGCTAAGGACTATCAGCCAGCGATCATCGACTATGCCGCTATACCCATTCGCATCGAAAAATGGTTCGTGAATGGGAAGATTGAATTTCGCGTAATCGGGATTCAATGGGGCGGTACTCAGCGAGTCGACGGGCTCGAAATACAGTTTAATGCGGACGAAAGTTATGTGCCTGTAGAGGAATTCAAGATATCCGCGGATGGCGCCTGGAATTTCTGGAGACACGTGTGGACTCCGCAGAAGCCGGGAAGATACTTGATCCGTCTTCGCGTGAAGGGGCCGGATGTAATCGCCCGGAGATTGAACGCCGGGTACTACATGCGTTCGGTCGAGATTCAGGAGATCTGAACAGATTTACTTCTGGCGATCTTCCCACTCTTCGTGCCAGGCCATCTGGATGGCTTCGAGTTTGCTCTCGTTGGATTTTTGCGGGTCGCCAAGGAAACCGGGCAGCTCGGTGATCCATTTGTGCATGTCGGTGAAGCGCACGGTGAATGGATCAACGTCGGGAAATTTATCGGTCAGGCCGATGGCGATGTCGTCGAGATTGTCCCAATCGAACGTTTGCGGCATTAGTCCTCCATAAAGGCGCGCGCTAAAAGGCCACAGGTCTCGTGGACCTGCCTGACGGCAGGCAGGCTCGCCCCGCGTTACATGGGTTTGCCGGCCTAAAGGTTGGCCACTCCCTAGGCTTAGTGATCCAGTTCTTTTGCGTAGTTTTTATTCCAGTCGGGGATCTCGACGACGATGTCGGTTGTGCCATCGGGAACGGTCTGGCAGCCCAGGCGCGACTTCGGCGTGATACCGGGGGCTTCGTCGAGTTCGTCAAGTTCGGCATCGGTGGCGTCGTTGCAGGAGTTCAGGCCTTCCTTCATGATGACATGGCAGGTGGAGCAGGCGCAGACGCCTCCGCAAGCGTGGTCGAGGCCCATCTTGAAGCCTTCGGAGATGTCCAGGATGCTTCCGGGCAGGCCGTTGTGGCCGTACGGAAATTTCTCCGGATCGACCTCGACGGTCTTGCCGCTGGGAAGAAAAGTGACCTTGAACTTCTGCGTCGCCTTCTTGTATTTCACTTCTTCGATGTAAGGGTTGCTACCGCCCATATGCTCTCCCTAAACTTCTGCGATTTTCTTACCTTCGAGCGCGGTCTGCAATGCAGAATTCATCAGCATCTCCGCGAGATGCTCGGTGGCGTGATTCAAGTCGTCCATCTGTTGTCGAATCCGTTTGTAGTCGTTGCCCCGCACCTCGTCCTTCAATGCCGCAACAAATAAATCGATCTTGGCGCGTTCGGGCGCGGACAGGTTCGCGGCGTTTGGGTTTGCCAGCGCCTTTGCAGTAGCCGCGAGAATGGCTTCGGCTTCGGTGCGCGCTTCGATCACCTGGCGCTCGACGAAATCCTGTTCCGCGTACTCAATGGATTCCTCCAGCATGCGCTCGATGTCACTGTCGTTCAGGCCGTAGCTGGGCTGGACTTCGATGCTGTGCTCCGAGCCGGTGCGGAGGTCCCTTGCGCTGACCTGGAGGATCCCATTGGCGTCGATCAGAAATTTTACTTCGACGCGCGAAAGACCAGCCGGCGCGGGTGGGACGCGCAGAGTGAACCGCGCGAGTGAGCGGCAATCCTTGGCCAATTCCCTTTCGCCCTGCAGAACATGAATTTCGATGCCGGTCTGGTTGTCGACTCCCGTGGTGTACATCTCTTGGGCACTGGCGGGAATCGTGGAATTGCGAGGAATTGCTTTGGCGACCGCGCCACCGTAGGTTTCGATGCCCAAGGAAAGCGGCGTGACGTCGAGCAGCAGCATGTTCTGAACGCCGTGATCGAGAATATCGGCCTGGACCGCGGCGCCGAGCGCGACAACTTCGTCGGGATTCAGATCGGTGTGCGGTTTGCGGTCGAAATACTCCTGAACGGTGCGTCGGACAAAGGGTGTGCGCGTGGCGCCACCAACGAGGACGACTTCGTCCATTTCGGTAGGTTTCAGTTGAGCGTCGGCGAGGGCCTGTTTCACCGGAACCATGGTGCGATCGATGACCGGGCAAATCAATGCGTCCAGGGCGCCACGGGTGAATTCGTGGACGAAGATTTTGCCGTTGGGCAGAGGAAAGCGCAGCGTGGCCGATTCCACTTCGGATAATTTGTGCTTGAGATCGATCAGACCCTTGCGGAGCTCCTGGGCCAGCTCGCCGTGGGGAGAAAAATCAATTTTGTCGGTCTGCAGGATTTCTTCGTGGACGAAAGCCTGGAGTAGATTGTCGATGTCGTCGCCGCCGAGGTGCGTGTCGCCGTTTGTGGAAAGTACCTGGTAGATGTCACCTTCGCTGGTGGGGATGAGCTTCAGGATGGAGATATCGAACGTGCCGCCGCCTAGATCGTAGACAGCGACTTTGCCGCGCTGCTTTTCGTGCAAGCCGTAGGCCAGAGCTGCGGCGGTGGGCTCGTTGACGAGGCGGAGCACTTCGAGGCCGGCGAGTTTGCCGGCGTCTTTGGTGGCTTGGCGCTGGGCATCATTGAAATAGGCCGGAACGGTGATCACGGCGCGATCTACAGGTTCAGCGAAGTGGGCCTCGGCCCAATTCTTGAGCTCTCGTAGGATGAACGAGGAGATCTGGGGCGGAGTGAACACTTTGTCACCGAGTTCGACGCGAATCACATTGCTGCTGGATGGGTCGATGCGAAACGGAAATAATTTCAATTCGCTTTGAACATCCGAAGGACCGCGGCCCATGAGCCGCTTCACGGAGTAGATGGTTCGGTCCGGTTGTGTGAGCAAACGGCGGCGTGCGGGTTCGCCGACAATAACGCTGCCGTCGTGGTCAAGACTCACTACCGATGGACAGAGCGTGTTGCCGGATGGACCCGGGATACACTTCGGTTTGCCAGTCTGCGCATCGATGAATGCAACGAGACTATTGGTGGTTCCCAAATCAATACCGACGATGCGTCCCATTAGTTTCCAAGCAATTCCTTTTGAACGTTGCGGACTAAATTCCGGATATAGGAGCGGCGGTTGAGCAGGTCGTTTAGTTTGTTCTTGACCGTGTTACGCTGAGCAGGATCGGTCGATTCGAGGGATTTATCCCACTCTTGCGCCGCATTTTGCAACTCCCTATCGACTTCGCTTAACTTAGTTTCGAAATTCTTTTCGGCGGAGTGCAGACGCTGCTTGAGCGAGGCAGTGTCGTCGCCGGAGGATTTGGCATCGCGTAGTTCATCGAGCGATTCGTTCAGTTCGAAGACTTCTTCGAGTAGTTCCGGGGGAGCTTGTTGTCTGGTTTGGCCTTCCTTACGCGCGCCTTCGATCGCCAGGAGATATTCGACGCGAGCGACAGAATCGCGCAGGGTGCGATAGGCGTCATTCAGTTCGGAGCTGCGCTTTAACGAGGTCTCGCGCTCTTCGGGGGCGGCATTCACAAAGTTGTCGGGGTGAAGTCTCCAACTCAGTTGCAGAAATTTTTGTTCGAGCGCCGCCATTTCGATGCAAAGCTTGCGCGGTAGTTGAAAAATCGCGAAATAATCCCCGTGCTCCGGCGCGAGCGGGGAATTCGGAGTAGAAGACGGACTGGCCATAAGAACTTTGCAGTTGCTCCAGAAATAAAAAAAGTGGCTGGCGCTTGCGGTAGCCAACCACTTGTCCGACCGAGTCAGCACCTGGCGTGCACCGGCGAAAGCCCATGCTACCGTTACGCCGTGAATGAACTCCCGCAGCCGCAACTCCGGGCGGCGTTGGGATTCTGAAACACAAAACCCTGGCGCATGAGCGTTTCCTCGTACTCGAGGGTGGTGCCATTGAGGTAGAGGAGGCTCTTTGGATCGACAAAAATGCGCGCGCCGAACTGTTCGAAAACCTTGTCGCGATCGCGCGACTGGGTATCCAGACGCATGGCGTAGGAAAGTCCCGAGCAGCCGCCGCCCTGAATCCCAACACGGAGTCCACCGGTCTCCGGCGAAACTCCTTCTTTGGCAAGCAACGTGAGGATTTTCCTCGCCGCGCGCTCGCTCAGGTGAATGACTGGTCCCGCTACCTTTTCCGCGACTTGTGTCGTCGTTTCCGTCGCCATCGCAGACTTCCCCTAACACCTAAAACAAAAATCTTGGACAGCATCCTCCGACAGCTCAGACCGACTGCCGGAAGACGCCACTAACGCCGCGCAACCGCTTCGCTTAGTGCGAAGCTTTTTCGTGCGCGGGAACTTCTACCCCGTGCTTCTTCTTCCAATCGCCGATGGCCGCCTTGATGGCGTCTTCGGCGAGCACGGAGCAGTGAATCTTGACTGGAGGAAGCGAAAGCTCACGGACGATGTCCGTGTTCTTGATCGCCAGGGCCTCATCGACGGTCTTGCCCTTGACCCATTCGGTGGCCAAGGAGGAGCTGGCGATGGCCGAGCCGCAGCCGAATGTCTTGAACTTGGCTTCCTCGATGACGCGCGTCTCCGGATTGATTTTCATCTGCAGCTTCATCACGTCGCCGCATTCGGGCGCACCCACCAGGCCGGTCCCCACATTGGGATCTTCCTTGGGGAGGCTGCCTACGTTGCGCGGGTTATTGTAATGATCGACTACCTTTTCACTGTATGCCATGGGCCCCTCTCTTCTTTAATCCTCTGTGCGTCTCCGGATTTATCCCCTCGCCGCAGCGAGGAGATTTCCAAAACCTGCATTCTTCATCGCCTTTTCGGTCAGGGCGATGTTGGTCAGGAACGCGGAACGTCCCGCGGTAAGCTCCCGCAGAGCGTCGCGAACGAACTGCGCGCCAATTCCCAAAACATTCAGAAATTCGCGAACATCCTGGAGGTGATAAAACGCACGCTCGGCCGCCGGGGCGGGTTCGTCGCCGTCCTGATACGCCTGATAAGTCACCCGGAACGGCGCGGACGTGCCCGCGATCGACCGATGAATCCGAAGTGTTCCTTCACTTGCAATTGCGCTTGCCATTTTGCCTCTTCTCTTCATCCTGATAGATTACGCGGTCTGCCACTTGACTTTGGAGATGTCGATGCCTTCCTTAGCCATTTCATAGAGCGGCGAAAGCTCGCGAAGCTTGGTTACAACCTGCACCATTTTGTCGGTCACGTAATCGACTTCTTCCGGAGTCGTGAAACGCCCCAGGCCGAAGCGGATGGACGTGTGAGCCAGATCTTCACCTACGCCTAAAGCTTTGAGTACGTAGCTGGGTTCCAGGGTTGCCGAGGTGCACGCAGAACCGCTCGAAACCGCCACATCATTGATTCCCATTAGCAGCGATTCGCCTTCGACGTAGGCGAAGCTCATGTTGAGATTGTTCGGCAGGCGATGCTCGAGAGACCCATTCACGAAAACCTCGTCGAGCTTGGCTTCCAGGCCGGCTTTCAGGCGATCACGCAAGCCCCGAAGACGTTCGGATTCGCTGGCCATTTCCTGGTGACACAGTTCGCAGGCCTTGCCGAGGCCGACAATACCGGGAACGTTCAACGTTCCCGAGCGCATACCGCGCTCGTGGCCGCCCCCGTCGATGATGGCGGACAGCTGCACACGGGGATTGCGACGGCGGACGTACAAAGCTCCGACGCCCTTCGGGCCGTAAATCTTGTGCGCGCTAATGGCCAAAAGATCGATGTTGTCCTTCTGCACATCCACCGGAATCTTGCCGACTGCTTGCACGCCGTCGACGGCGAAGATGACCCCGCGTTCCTTGGCAATTTTGCCGATTTCGGCAATCGGGTTGATCACGCCAATTTCGTTGTTGGCGTACATAATGCAAATCAGAATCGTGGTGGGCCTGATCGCCTTGCGGACGTCTTCGGGATCGACGCGCCCATCTTTCTGCACGGAAAGATACGTCACTTCAAAGCCGTGCTTTTCCAGATTCTTGCAGGTATCGAGAACCGCTTTGTGCTCGATGGCCTGAGTGATGATGTGGTTGCCCTTTTCGCGGTACATTTCCGCGACACCCTTGATCATCAAGTTGTCGGATTCGGTCGCGCCGCTCGTGAAAATGATCTCTTTGGGAGTGGCGTTAATCAGAGACGCGATTTGCTGGCGCGCGTTCTCGATCGCTTCTTCGCCGGCCCAGCCGAAAGAGTGGTTACGGCTTGCGGCGTTGCCGAATTTCTCCGTGAAATAGGGCAGCATGGCCTCCAACACGCGCGGATCCATCGGCGTGGTGGCGTGATTGTCCATGTAGATCGGCAGTTTAACAGCCATTTCTCTTCTCCTCTGGGCTCCCCGCCTAGCGCGTTACCGCCAACCGGTCCATCCCCTTTAATTCCACCAGAGCCGCTTCCGGTTTGTCCTTGTCCTCGCTCAGATGAGCGATGGTCACCGTGCTCAAAACTCCTAAAATACTTTCGTTCACGCGCTGCAATGGTTCTTTGACGGAACAGCGTTCGGTTGCGTCACAATTTCCGTGGCTGGTTACGCAGGAGGTAATCAGCACCGGGCCGTCGATCGCGGTCAGCACTTCCAAGGCGTTGATCTGGTCCGCGTGCTTCGTCAGTTGGTAGCCGCCGGTCGAGCCGTGTTTCGCGGCGACCAATCCGTGCCTGGCCAGTTTTTGCAACACCTTGGCCATCAAAGTAGCGGAGATACCATATTCCTCGGCGATCTCACTGGCGCTGCAAGAGTGATTCGAACGATGATTCGCAAGATGTTTCATCGCGATCAGTCCGTAATCCGCCTTTTTTGACAGCTTGAACATTTCGTCCGGTTCTCGGGTGGCACCTGGCTAGATGCCAATACGACTTATTTAGTCGCAATTGAATATTATCCCCTCGATCAGGCGGTTGTCAACTCCTTTCGGGCCCGTTTCGGCCACAAACCCTTAATTTAGTCGGACTTACAATAAGATTGGTATGGTCGGCTTTCAAGCGTTTCGCTCTGAACGGTCGGTCTTGAGACCCGAACGGCTAATTGTCGGACGGAACGGTAGTTTTGGCGATCTCGAGCGTATGCTAAAACGCCGCGACGGTTTGCCTCGGAAGGCGAACCTACAAAGCCGAGAAACACCAGGAAGCGGGAAACTCCGCGGGACGAGTCCGTAACGTCCGCGTAGCCGTTTCACCGCGGAACCGGCGCTCGGCCAAATACCCCGAATGCCTTCTATCCGATATGCTCGGAGGCGTCGCCGCCAGCCTTCGGATGTTGCCAAATGGGAGTTTGTTCGGGAAGCGGAGGCAAATTCGAGGACTCCGGTGAGGGCACTTGCCACAACGCTGCCGCGTCAGCGAAGGGAGAACGCCGGCCGACTATTTACTTTTGTTACTTTGCCGCTGAACAGAACCCGCCGGCGCCCGAAGCGTCCACAAGTTTCTGGAACGCGGCGAGAGTGGGGATGGTCAACGTAGATTTGTGCGCTTCGCTTTCAAACGCCGCCAGCGCATCGGTTTGTTGCTTCTTGAGCGCTTCCGGCAAAGGCAGGCCCTGGGCGATGCGATCGAGGGCGCTGAGGGCAAGTTCCGCAGCTTGTGAGAATGCGGCCGATGCCGGGGCCGCGTCCTTCACCAAAATTGAGTTTTGCGCGAGAAGCTGCACTTGGCCGTCGATCGCGGCCCATTGCATCAGGCGCGCGCGCAGAGAGGCGCCAAGGGGGCCATCTTTGCAAGAACCGGCGACGAATTGATCCACCGACACGGAGAATTGGCGAGACACTTCGCTTTCGGGGTGGACGGCGTCAACCATACGATTCAAGGCCTTCAGACTGGTTGGCTCCTCGCCGAGAGTGCTTTCACGGTTGTAGTCCTTCACCGGCTCCAAAGCGTCGGCCATTAGGAGAAGGGCGTCGACCTGGGTCGCGGGCGCGGAGCCTGCCATGCGAAGAACCATTAGACGCTGGTAGGAACGGTTCGTGAGACCCAGCCATTCGAGGCGCGTGCTCTCCGCTTCCATACGGAAGTACATCGATGGAACATCGGTGGTGCGTTGCGGAGACCAGTAGCGTTCTGCAATCGCGGCTGTGCGCGGCCAGACGCGCGAATCGATATTCTCCCAATTGACGTATTCCGACCACATGGTGGCCTCGCCACCGAGAATGCGCTCCTTTTCTTCAAGCGTGAGATTGGCGGCGGCTCCGCCCATGGGATCGACTGCGTAGTGACGGGCGGCGCTCCAGCCGAGATCGATGTAGTAGCCGTTCGAGAGAATCCCGCGATAACCGTCCTTGGCAGCGGCGGCCAGGGAATCCGCCCCGCGCCAGGAATGAATGACGATGTTTTTCGAGACTCCGGGGACGAGGATTTCGTCCCAGCCGATAGGGGTCTTTCCGTGCTTGACGACCAATTCCTGAACGTGCTGGCTGAAGTAGGCTTGCAGCGCAACGTTGTCTTTAATGTCGTGGGATTTCATGAACGCCTGGATCTTGGGATTGGAGTCCCACTCTTTGCCGTTCACTTCGTCTCCGCCAATGTGCAGGTATTGGTCAGGGAAAAGCTTCGCCATTTCGCCCAAAAGTTCGTTCAGGAACTTGTAGGTTTTTTCGTTCGTGGGATCCATCGCGGGATCGAAGACGCCCCACTTGCGTTCGAGCTGGTAAGGGCCGGTCCCACTGGCGTATTCCGGGTAACCGACGAACCAAGCGGTGCTGTGGCCAGGCATATCAAATTCAGGAACGACGCGAATGCCGCGATCGCGCGCGTACCCGACCAGGTCGCGAATTTCGTCTTGCGTGTAAAACTGGCCATCGGAACCGTCTTCTTGCAGCTTTGGAAATTTGCGGCTTTCGACGCGAAAGCCTTCGTTGTCTGAAAGGTGCCAGTGAAAGACGTTCATCTTCACGGCTTCCATGCCATCCAGATTGCGCTTCACCACGTCGAGGGGGATGAAATGGCGGGCGACGTCGATCATCAGGCCGCGCCACAGGAAGCGTGGCTGATCCTGGATGCTGATGGCGGTGGCAGCAAATCCGTCGCCGGTGACGGAAACGAGTTGCAGGAAGGTTTGCAGGCCTCGCAAAGTACCGAGCGTGTTTGCCGCATGGAGTTTTACGCCGGCGGGAGTCACGTCGAGCGTGTAGGATTCATCCTCGCCCAATTCCTGAACGGGTTTGCTGTCGTGATCCGTGGTGATGAGCAGCGTCGCCTTCGCAGGATCGGCGGGCGAATGTCCGAATACGATTCCCGTTTGATGATTGAGGGCCGCGACGAATCTTTGCCCGGCACGATCGAGGCGCCCGTCATGGAAGCCGGCGAAAGCGTAAGTGAATCCGCCATCGATTTTGAGCGAGCCGCTGCCGAGCTGGAACTTCGCCGGCAAAGGCATGACGTTGAGTTCCACGGGAGATTGCCCGCGTGTGCACATGGCAGCAATCAGGAATAAAGAGAATGAAACCGGAATTGCGCGTTTGTTGAAAAATGTCAGGTTCATCGGGCATACCCCCAGGGATTCGCATCGGTACGTACACCATTAAATCGTTACAATTCGGAAAAGAGAGAGTGGCACATTCTTCCCGCCGCGCACAATAGCTTTCCGTCCCTCCTCTTGAGCGGACCACATTGGAATTCCTCTTTCGTTCTGTCTTTTGGGTTAGAATGTGCCGCGGAGAATCCGTCAGGTCCACCATGAAAACTTCCGTGGCCATTTATCCAGGCACATTCGATCCGGTCACCAACGGACATTTGGACCTCATCGGGCGCGGCGAGAAAATGTTCGATCATCTGATCGTCGCGGTTCTGAAAAACGTGGACAAGGAACCGCTGTTTACTCTTCCCGAGCGGATCGAGATGCTTCGTGTGGTCACCAAACAATGGGACGCGGTGGAAGTGGACGTTTTCGACGGCTTGCTCGTGGAGTATGCGCGCAAGCGCGGGGCGGGAGTTATCCTGCGCGGCATCCGCGCCATTTCCGACTACGAATACGAACTGCAGATGGCACTGATGAACCGCAAACTAGAGCCGCGGCTTGAAACGGTGTTTATGCTGCCTGGCGAAAGCTATAGCTATTTGAGCGCCAAATTGGTCAGGGAGATTGCCCACTTGGGCGGGCCGCTGACGGGTTTGGTGCCTCCGGTGGTGGAACAGCGCCTGCGGTCGAAGGTGTCCTGACGCGCGAATTGCCTGCCAATTTGTCATTCCCGGGCTCGGTTTCCACGTTGAAATTCTCTGCGATTTCCTGAACACTGTAGAGCTATATACCCTGCCTTTGAGGAGCTACCGTGGAACTGACCAGGCGTATCAACCGGATCGAGGTCTCGCCGACAGCCGTCGTCATCAGCGCTGCGGAACAACTGAAAGCCAAGGGCGTGGATGTTGCGGACTTTGGACCCGGCGAGCCGGATTTTCCCACTCCGGAGCACATCAAGAAGGCGGCGATCAAGGCCATCGAGGAGAACCGTACGAAATACACGCCGACGGGCGGGATCACGCCATTGCGTGAGGCGATCTGCGCGTGGCACAAGCGCGAACTGGGATCCGGCTACAACACCAAGGAGTGCGCCGTCAGCGTGGGAGGAAAGCACGCCATCTTCAATACCGTTTGCGTGATGATCCAAAGCGGAGACGAAGTGATTTTGCCGGCGCCGTACTGGGTCAGCTACCCCGACATTATCAAATACGCCGGCGGTACGCCGGTTGTCGTGCAGACGGGGCAGGAAGACGGATTCAGCGTCAAGGCCGCGGCAATTGAAAAAGCGATCACACCAAAAACGAAAATCGTGGCGGTGAATTCGCCGAGCAATCCCGCCGGCGGAGTGGTCGATGAAGAAGAGTTTCAGCGCATTCTGGCGGTATGCAAGAAACACAATGTGTGGCTGCTGAC
The DNA here is from genome assembly GCA_963783955.1 of Candidatus Acidiferrales bacterium. Lineage (GTDB taxonomy): Bacteria > Acidobacteriota > Terriglobia > Acidiferrales > UBA7541 > Acidiferrum. Next base: position 24,970 of record CAWAPN010000002.1, read on the forward strand.
CGATGAATGCTACTCGCATTTTGTGTACCAGCCGCACAAGCCGTTTTCTATCGCGAGCGCGAAAGATTCAAAGGAGCGCGTCATTGTGATTGGCTCGCTCTCAAAGACTTTTGCGATGACCGGCTGGCGCGTGGGCTACACGTTGGGGCCGGAGGCGCTGATTCAGGCGATCATCAAGATCCAGAGTCAATCGACGTCCAATCCGACGTCGATCGCACAATACGCGGCGCTCGAGGCCATGCGCGGCAGCATGGACTCTGTTCCTCCAATGCTCGCGGAATATACCAAGCGAAGAACGCGCATCGTCGAAGGATTGCGCCAGATACCCGGTGTTACCTGCGAATGGCCTGGCGGAGCGTTTTATGCCTTCCCCAATATCTCGGCTCATCTGAAGGGCGCGAACCCGCTGGCGAAAAGCTGCACGGAACTTTCCAAGGAACTTCTGGACAAGGCTCACGTCGCGTTGGTACCGGGCGAGGCATTCGGCGCGCCCGGCTTCCTGCGGTTGTCCTACGCCACTTCCATCGAAAGGATTGAGGAAGGGCTCCGGCGGTTGAACAAGTTTCTTGCTCGCGCCGAAGCCGCTGCTTGATGGTGCCTGAACCGGTCCTAACACGCATCGACCCGTTCTTTAGCCCGCGGCCCTGGGGAACACGCTCGCTTGCGCCGATCTTCCCGGATAAAAGAAATTTGGCCGAGCCGATTGGAGAGGCATGGCTGACCGCGCTGGATTCGTCGGTCGCGAATGGGCCGTACGCGGGAAAATCGCTCGGCGAAAGCTGGCGGGGCATGCCGGTCGAATGGCGAGGGACGCGTTCCGGAAACTACAAAGAGTTTCCGCTGCTGGTAAAGTTCCTTTTTCCAATGGACAAGTTGTCGATTCAAGTGCATCCGGATGACCTGTTCGCCAGCCGATTCGAGCAAGCCGCGGGCGGGCGCGGGAAAACGGAGATGTGGCACATTGTGTCCGCGGCGCCAGGCGCCGAGTTGCTGATCGGACTAAAGGCCGGGGTCACTCGGGAGGAACTTGTTCGAAGCGTTCGCGACAAGACCGTGGAGGAGCTTTTCGTGCATTATGCAGTGCACGCCGGTGAAACCTATTTCGTGGAGGCTGGAACGCAGCACGCCATCTTCCCGGGCATGATCGTGTGCGAGATTCAGGAATATTCGGATTTGACGTATCGCGTCTACGATTATGGCCGCGTCGACGGCGAGGGAAAATCGCGTGAGTTGCATCTGGAAAAGGCGCTTGAGGTGACTCACTTCAACGGCACGCGCAGCGGGAAAATTCCAGCGCTTCCCCTGCATTCGCCGGATGCCAACAAGCATTTGCTGGCGGCATGCGAATTTTTTGCCACGGAACGATGGGACTGCGATCGTACAACTCCGATTGAAAGCGATGCGTCTGAATTTCAGTTGATCATTGTCCTCAGCGGCAAGGGCGAACTGCACGACGCGGAGTCGGTTCAGGCCTACGCGCCCGGGCAGGCCTGGTTTCTTCCTGCAACTTTGCCGCTCACACTTCTCCATCCGAGTGAACCTACGTCACTGTTGCGAGTCACTGTCCCCGACAAGAACTGCCTCTACCAGCAATTAGAGCGCATGGGATTTGAGCGGCAGGCGATCTCCCGGGTTCTGGTCGTCTAAAACTTATGGCTGACAAGAAACTCAGCACCCATGCAGTGGTTCTCGCCGGAGGGCGCGGCACGCGGTTTTGGCCGCGCAGCCGGACGCGAACTCCCAAACAGTTGATCAGCATCTTGGGAAAGAGCACGATGCTGCAGCAAACGGTGGAACGCCTGTTACCGCTAATACCGGCAAAGCAGTTGTGGCCGGTGACGAACGCCGAACAGGCCCTGGCTTTGCGCAAACAGTTGCCGGCGGCCTCCCGCGCAAGAATTCTGACGGAGCCGTTTGGCCGGAATACGGCGGCTGCGATCGCACTCGCGGCGGTTCATATTCGGCACGCAGCGAAGGGCGATGTGTTGATGGCTGTTCTACCGGCCGACCATTACATCGCGAAGGCGGAGCGATATCGGGAGATTGTGCGCGCAGCACTGGATGTCGCGCGCGTTCCTGGCCGCATGGTGGTACTTGGGATTCCACCAACGCGACCGGACACGGGATTCGGGTATATCGAACGCCGGGATCCGTCTTTCGCTGCGGGTGAGTTTGAAGTTTTCCCGGTTCGCCGCTTTATGGAGAAGCCGGAGCTTGCAACGGCAAGAGAGTATGTCGCGTCCGGAATGTACCAGTGGAATGCGGGGATGTTTTTCTGGCGAGCGTCGACGTTTCTGGATGCGTTGCGGCGGTTTCTTCCCAGGACATTTGAGGCCATGGAGACGCTTTCGAAGCACATCGGCAAACGTAGCTATGAGTCGCAATTGAAGAAGATTTACGCAGGCCTTGAAAACATTTCCGTGGATTACGCCATTCTCGAGAAGGCTGCGGCCGGCGCGCAAAATGTTTCGGATCAGACCGCGAATGTCTACGTGATTCCCGCGGAAGTCGGCTGGAGCGACATTGGCTCCTGGGCCGCAGTTTATGAACTGCTTAGAAAGCATGCCGGCGAAAACATTCTGGGCGGCCCGGGACAAACGTTGGATGCGGAAGGCAATTTCTTGTGGAGTCCGGAGAAATTTGTTGCCGCGATCGGAATCCGTGATCTGGTGGTGGTTGATACGCCCGATGCGCTGCTTATTTGTCCGCGCGACCGCGCCCAGGAGGTCGGAAAAATCGTCAAGGCCCTCGAACAGCGCAAACTTAAGCGACTCCTCTAGGGAATTCGAGCAAGGATGCAAATTGGCGCGACGCGTCTCTTTAGCGACGTTTGGGCTTCGCGTATACTCACAACTGCATGAATACGATCAAGTTTGGGACCGACGGCTGGCGCGGAATTATCGGTGAAGATTTCACCGTTGCCAACGCGCGCATTGTGGCCAGCGCAATTGCGCGGTACGTGGTCCGAGCGGAAGACGCGCGCAAGGGCGTGTTGATCGGTTACGACCATCGTATCGACTCTGACCGCGTTGCCGTTGAAATTGCCGAAGTCATCAGCTCGACGGGCACGCCGGTGTGGCTCGCGGACAAGCCCTGTCCAACGCCGGCGATTTCCCTTCTCGTTCGGCAGAGGAACGCCGCCGGAGGCGTCGTCGTCACGGCGAGCCATAATCCTCATACCTGGAACGGAATCAAATACAAAGCCAGTTATGGCAGCAGCGCTTTGCCGTCGATCGTGGCGCAAATCGAGAGTGAATTGGCGCTCGTTCAGTCGAATGGCGCACCGCCGCTACCCCCGCGAAAGGAATTGATTCATTCGCTTGAGCCGCACGGACCGTACCTGGACACCATTGAAAAGCTGGTCGATTGGCAGCGGCTCAGGGACGCAAAATTCCGGTTTGTCGTCGATCCCATGCACGGATCGGCTGCAGGTCTGTTGCACGCGCTTTTTGCGCGAAATGGAATCACCAGTGAAGAAATTCGCGGAACGCGCGACCCTCATTTCGGAGGAGTCCATCCGGAGCCTATTGAGCCGCACATTGACGCTTTGCGAAATGCGGTTCTCGCCGGGAAATTCGATGCGGGTTTCGCGGCCGATGGAGACGGCGACCGCATCGGCGCGATCGACCGGGACGGCAACTTCGTCAATCCGCACCAGATCTTTGCCCTGCTCGTGTGGCACTTGATCGGCACGCGCAAATTACCGGGGGAAATTGCCAAAACTTTTTCCGTTACAAAGCTGGTGGATGCGCTGGCATCCAAGGTTCGACGCAAGCTGTACGAAGTGCCCATCGGCTTCAAATATATTTGCGAGCTGATGCTGGAGCAGAATATTTTGATTGGCGGAGAAGAGAGCGGCGGCATCGGGACGAGTCTGTACTTGCCAGAGCGCGACGCCACGGTGTCCGCGCTGATCCTGGCGGAATTGCTGGCCTGGCATGGCAAGACCCTGTGCCAGCTGCTTGGCGTTTTGCACCGCGAATTTGGGGAATTCCATTACGGCCGGGTCGATTTGGACGTGAAAGCCGCGCAAAAACGAAAAGCGATCGCGTATTTTTCGAATGAAGAACTGAAAATGCTCGAGGAATGGCCGGTGACGCGACGGGAAAACTTGGATGGCATCAAGCTTTACCTGGATGATATCGGTTGGGTGATGGTGCGGGCTTCCGGGACGGAAAATTTGCTTCGAATTTACGCCGAGACCTCGAAAGTGGCCACGACCCGGAAGGTTCTGCGCGCGACCGTCGCGGCTATTGAGGAACTTTAGGAGAAATTATGTATCCCGTGAATCTTGCGGAGAAGTTTGGAAAAATTGAAGACTATTGGAACCCTCGATTGCTCGGGGAACTCAACGACTTCGCTGTGAAGGCGGTTAAACTGAAGGGCGAGTTTGTCTGGCATCATCACGATGTAGAAGACGAACTGTTCCTCGTCGTTAAGGGCACACTGAAAATGCGGTTCCGCGATCGCGACGCCCTTGTTCACGAAGGGGAATTCCTCATTGTTCCTCATGGACTGGAACACCAGCCGATTGCGGATGAGGAAGTCCATCTCCTCTTGCTCGAACCGAAGAGCACCTTAAATACCGGGAACGTTACCAACGAAAGGACTGTTCGCGAGCTAGAGCAGATTTAGCTTGCAGCCTCATTTTTCGGCGAACAGTAACGGCATGTCGATGGAGCACCGTTTTTACACTCTCGATGTATTCACGACCATGCGGTTTCAGGGCAATCCTCTCGCCGTTGTTACCGACGGCGACGGGCTTTCCGTGGACCAGATGCAGGCGATTGCGCGCGAAATGAATTTGTCGGAGACGGTTTTTGTGCAGAAACCCACCGACGATCGCGCGCTCGCGCGTCTGCGCATCTTCACTACCAAGGAAGAATTGAAGCTGGCCGGACACCCCGTCATCGGGACTTGGTTCTTGCTTGCGGAACTGGGCGTGGTTCCCGCGCAAGAGGGCGGCGTTCACATTTTGCAGCAGACTGGCGCCGGCGTACTTCCGGTGGAGATCCGGTTCAAGGATGGACGGCCGCAGCGCGTGACCATGACGCAGATGCAAGCTGCGTTCAAACCATCGAGAATCGACAAAAGGAAACTGACCACAGCGCTCGGACTGGCGCCGAAGGATCTTGATCCTGAGCTGAGCCCGGAGTTTGTCTCCACTGGCATTTACAATTTAATGGTGCCGCTGAAAAGCCGCGCCTCGCTCGGCAAGATCCGGATGAACACGAGCGAACTCGCGCGCCTCTTCGGAAAGAAAGCCGCGCTTGCCTACTGTTTCGCAATTGGCACGAATCATAGCATCTGGTCGCGAGGAATGATGCCTTGGGAGCTTTACGAGGATGCCGGTACGGGCTCCGCAGCGGGATCTCTCGGCGCTTATCTGGTGAAGCATGGGCGAATTGGCGCGGGGCACACGCTGAACATCTCGCAGGGCGTCGAGATGGGACGTCCCTGTCACATTGAAGTGGAAGTCACGCAGTCTGGAAAAAAGCTTACGCCGAGAGTCAGCGGCGCGGCCGTGAAGGTTCTTGAAGGCGTAATTCGAAGCTGATTATTCGACGTTCAAGGTTTTGCGGTAGGTGTCGAGGATGCCGTTCACGAAGCCGCCGGCTTCCTCCGATGAAAACTTTTTCGCCAAATCGACGGCTTCATTGATTACAACTTTTGCTGGCGTATCGGTGGTGCGCATTTCGTGCATGGCCAGGCGAAGGATGGCACGGTCGATTGCCGAGATGCGTTCCAGACGCCAGTTGTCGGCGTGTTTCACGATGATGTCGTCCAGATGCTTGGCGTCGTGCGCGGCGCCTTCGAACAGCTGGTTGGCGAACGTGCGGGTTTGCGCCGCCGCTTTAGCGCTTTTCCAAAAAGTGGTTTCGAGACGTGTTGGGTCTTGCTGGCTCATCTCCCACTGAAACAGCATCTGCATGGCGAACTCGCGGGATTTCGTGCGGAGCGCCACGTCAGGTCCGTCGCCTTTTGCCGGGAGCCGCAGGTTTCGACGTGACGCGCAATTTTCGCGAAAGATGCGCCATTTCGATGGCTCCGAGGCCAGCTTCGAATCCTTTGTTGCCACCCTTCAGGCCCGCGCGGTCGATGGCTTGCTCGAGCGTGTCGCAGGTCAGAACACAGAACATGACCGGCACACCGGTATCCATTTGCGCCAGCTGCAGGCCGCGAGCGGTTTCCGAGCAAACGTAATCGTAATGGGCGGTTTCTCCGCGAAGGATGCAGCCAATCGCAATGATGGCGTCGTAGCGTCTGGTTTCCGCAAGTTTCTTGGCGATGGATGGCAATTCGAAGGACCCGGGCACGTGCACGACGTCCACGCCGGTGCTGGCTGCACCGTTGCGCTCCAAAGCATCCAGTGCTCCCTGCAACAAGCGCTCGGTGATAAAACTGTTGAAGCGGCTGACCACAACGCCGAAGCGCAATCCAGCCGCGTTCATCTTGCCGTCGATTTTTCCGGGTTGGAATTTCAGGGTCATCCGCTGGTGCTCATTTTCCCTGGAATTGCGCGGGGCGCTTCTCGAGAAACGCTTTCGTTCCCTCGCGCATGTCTTCCGTAGCGCAGCACAGTCCGAACAGAGTCGCTTCGAGGAATAATCCTTCTTCAAGGGGCATTTCGAGGCCTCGTTCGATGGCTTCCATGCAGTATTTCACGGCCAGCGGCGCTTTTTCGATGATCTTTTTGGCCATCGTTTCGGCAGCGGGCAGCAACTCCGCCGGTTCATAGACGCGGTTCACCAGGGCGATCCTCTGCGCTTCTTCCGCCGTGATCATTTCTCCCGTCAGGCAGAGTTCGTGCGCCGTGCCTTTGCCACAAAGACGAGCCACGCGCTGCGAGCCGCCATAGCCGGGCAGGATTCCGAGTTTGACTTCTGGCTGACCGAGCTTCGCCGTTTTGCTTGCCAGACGAATCGAGCAGCAGAGAGCCAATTCGCAGCCGCCGCCGAGCGCAAATCCGTTGATGGCGCAAATGGAAGGCTTGCCGATGGTCTCCAGCAAATGAAAAACGCCCTGGCCGAACAGGGAGAACTCTTTTCCGTTGACCGGGGTTTGCTGCGCGAGTTCGTTGATGTCCGCGCCGGCCACGAACGCTTTTTCTCCAGCACCGGTGAGAATGAGCACACGGACCAAGGCATCGTCGCGGGCGTCCAACAAAACATGCTGCAACTCTTCGACGGTTTTCCGGTTTAACGCGTTCAGCACTTTGGGCCGGTTGAAGGTGATGTACGCAATTCCGTTTTTCTTTTCGTACAGCAAATTTTCATAGGACATTTGAGAGGTCCTCACAAACCCATTGGTTTCGGATTCGCCGGATCGGCGTAGTCGTAAAATCCGCGGCCACTCTTGCGGCCGTGCCAACCCGCTAAAACCATACGTTTCAGCAGGGGCGGCGCGGCGAAGCGTTGTTCCTTGAATTCATCAAACATGATTTGCGAAATGTAATACGTCGTGTCCAAGCCGACAAAATCGAGAAGCGTAAACGGACCCATCGGATAGCCGCATCCGAGTTTCATGGAATGATCGATATCGACGATCGAGCCGACGCCTTCTTCGAAGGAGCGAATGGCGTCGAGCAGATAGGGCACCAGCAAGCGATTGACGATGAAGCCGCCGCTGTCGCGGGCGCGGACGGGAGTTTTCCCGAGCAGCGCGCCGAAATTCACCATTTCTTCGTACACGGCCGGATCGGTGGCAATGGTTTTTACCACTTCGACGAGCTTCATGACCGGTACCGGATTGAAAAAATGGAGACCGACGAAGCGCTGAGGCCTCTTGGTGGCCGCGGCAATTTCCGTGATGGTCAGCGAAGACGTGTTGCTTGCAAAAATCGTGTGCGGCGGGCAGAGGGAGTCCAGGGTGGAAAAGAGTTCACGCTTCGCCGGTAGCTGCTCGATGATCGCTTCGACGATCAAGTCGCAGTCTTTCAGCTCGTCCAGCGAGGTGACGCCCTTCAGACGGTTGCGAATCTCGCTTTTTGCTTGTTCCGTGATCGTGCCTTTTTCCACCAAGCGTGAGAGATTTTTTTCGATTCCCTTCAGGCCCTTTTCTACCAGTTCCGTGCTGACTTCCCGGACCACAGTCGGAAGCCCGGCTTGCGCGCTCACTTGCGCGATTCCTGAACCCATCAGACCACACCCAACGACTCCAACCTTTTGAATCGGCATCCCTTTTTCCTCACGTCAGAAGAGCCACTTGTATCCGGCGGGAGACGACTACCCCGTGAAAGTGTACCAAAGACGGAGCATTCTTGTGACGCGGCTGCCCGAGTTCAACAGAAGACAGTAGGGGCCATTGTGCCCAGCTGGGGTTCTGTATGCTGGCCCCCCAGGAAGAGGTGTTTGGAATTTTTTCAGTTTCCTAGTGCTTCGACGATCATGGCAATTCCCTGCCCTCCGCCGATGCAGGCGCTGGCGAGGCCATATTTCAAGCCTTTTCGGCGCAGTTCGTTGAGCACGGTGATTACCAGACGCGTGCCGGAAGCGGCGAGCGGGTGCCCGAGGGCAATGGCGCCACCGTTCACGTTCGTCTTGTCGCGCGAGAGACCCAGCTCCTTTTCTACCGCGAGATATTGCGGAGCGAAGGCTTCATTCACTTCTATGCGATCGATCTGGTCCAGCTTCAATCCCGCCAATTGCAAAGCTTTGCGCGTCGAGGGTACTGGTCCGATTCCCATGATGCTTGGATCCACACCGACTGCGGCCCAAGAAACAATTCTTCCGAGGGGTTTCAGGCCGCGCTCCTTTGCTATTTTTTCGCGCGTCACGACGACGGCTGCGGCGCCGTCTACGATTCCACTGGCGTTACCGGCTGTGACGATTCCATCTTTTTGGAACGATGGTGGAAGCTTCGAAAGCGTTTCGATGGTGGTTTCCGGTCGCCGATGGTCGTCTGCGGTGACCACGATTGATTTTCGCCCCTGCTGCACTTCGACGGGCACGATCTCCTCCTCAAAGAGGCCCGCTTTTGCCGCCGCGTCCGCGGCTTGCTGGCTGCGAAGCGCATAGGCGTCCGCGTCCGCACGGGTAATTCCGGTTTGTGCCGCCAATTTTTCGGCAGTGACGGCCATCGGCAGACCGCAGTAGGAATCCGTCAGACCGACAAAAAGAAAATCTTCCAGAGCGCCTGCGCCGAGCTTCAAGCCGGTGCGCGCCCCGCGAATCACAAACGGCGCCTGGGTCATATTTTCCATACCGCCGGCCAGTACCATATTCGCTTCGCCCAAGAGCAGCCGCTGCGCGGCTTGCGCGATGGATTCAATTCCCGAGCCGCACAGGCGATTGACGGTTACCGCCGGAGTTTCCACCTTCAAACCCGCTTTTAGTGCAACGTGGCGCGCTCCGTAGATCGCATCCGAGCTTGTCTGCAGCACGTTGCCGAAGACCACATGATCGAACTCGACGGCGTCTACGCCGGAACGCTTCACGGCACCCTTTGCCGCATGGACGCCCAGCTCAATCGCCGAAACGTCGGAAAAAACGCCGGTGTAGCGAGCCATGGGTGTGCGCGCACCAGCAACAATTACAACATCGGTTGGAAACATGACGGCCCTCGCTGTTCTGGGTGTTGAATTAGATGCGGAATGCCCTGCGAAAGTCGCGGGTACAGAGCGGCGTCACTGTTTTGCCGCATCCGCGACGACAACGGTATCACCGCCGAGCTTGCGCGCCTCCTCGATGGTGAATTCCGCGCGGTTGATCAAGTCGGTCACGATATCCTCGCTCTCGTAATCCTGCCGAGTGGCAGCCTCCACAATTCCCGCGCTCAAGGTGATTTGCGTGGAATCCCAGGGAGGACGAACACCGGCCGCGGCACGGCGCAGTTTTTCGACGAGATTGTGCGCGCCGGAGCTGGTCGTATCCGGGAGGATGAACGCGAGGGCCCAGGAAGTGTATTTCACGGCCATGTCGTTCTGGCGCACCATGGGCTGTAGCGAACGGGCCAGTTGCTCCAGGAATTTTTCCAGCGGGGCTTCTCCCTGTTGGCGCAGCATTTCCGAGCCGCGATCGATCTGCAAAATCGCCAAAGAAAGTGTCGTGCCCTGTGTACGCGCGCGGTCGGCTTCGTTCAATAAACACCCGACATAAGAGCTTCGGCTCATCAGTCCCGTGCGATCGTCAGAGACACCCATGCGGCGCACCAAGGTGCGCAGGCGAGTGTGGCTGACGCTCATCATCATCTGGTCGCCAATCGCCTGGAGGAAGTAGGTCTGATTGGGCTTCCATTTGTGCGGCGTTGCTTGGCCAACGATTAACATTGCAGCGGGTGTCTGTGTTTCCCTGTCGGTAAGCGTCACACCAAGCGCGGTTTCCAAACCCAATTCCGAGAGGATGGATCCCTCCGCCGCGTCCACGACCATCCCACCCAATTCGTCCGGGACGGCCTTCTCCATTTGCGCCAGCAGCAGCACCACTTGTGAACCGGGAGCCGGCTTAAGCCCGGGAGAACAGTACTCCGCCGCCATTTCCGGCGGCCGTCCGGGAGTGCCAATGACCGCCAAGGTCCTGGCGGCTTTCATGTACGTGCCTACCTCCGTCACCGTGGTGTTCAACATCGCGCGGGGCGTTTGTTGCCGGAATGTTTTCTGATTGATCTCGGAAATTTTCGTCAAATCCCGCAGTGTGTCGGCGGTATAAGTCCCGGTGCGCCCGCTGGGCGGAGTAGGTTGCGCCTCGCTGACGGGCACACTAGCGATTTTTGCCGGTGCTTCGGTTTTGGGAGGCGCCTTGGGCCACCAGTTCGCCATTTGATAGAGGCCCTGGAGGCGCGGATTGCGCTCTTCTTCTCCCGGGAACATGGAGGCGATCTTCTGCAGGCGCTCGATGGCTTTGCTCTGGAGCGAATACTGGAGGAAAATTTCCGTCTGGACGATCAGGTCCTCCAAGGCCTGCTGCTTTTTCCCCTCTTCCGTGACTTGGGTTTCGGCAGCCATGTCCTGGCTGACCGCAGCCTTCGGACGTGTTGCAGGACCTTGCGTGACCGATGTGGTCTTGGCCATGCGGCCCGCAACTCTGCGCAGAAACGCCTCATCATCCACACGGCCGCGCAGCTTTTCCAGACGCTCCTGGTTGCGATAGTCGTAGGAATCGATATCGACCATACGATCCAAGACCTCGCTGGCTTTTGCAAAATTTCCGGAGTTGTAATTTGCGTCGAACAAGCGGATCAGCACGTCAAAATATTGGGATTCCCGGTTCAACTCGTTATAGAGCCCGGCCCAGAATTCCAGGATCGGCACCGACTCCGGGTGCTTGGCGCCAAGTTCTTCAACTTGGGTCGTGAACTCATTTTGCTTTTTGTCCGCGAACATCCGGCGCTTCAGCGTCATCAGAATTTCCACGGATTTGGCATCCAGCGCTCGATCTGCGAAGGTGTCGGCCAACCCGAACAACCGCGTGGCCCCTTCATTCTTCTCGCGGAGCAGCCGCTCCAGAATACTCCGGGCACGGTCCAGTTTTCCGGATTGGTGCAAGGCGTCCGAAAAGGCTTCGAGGAATGCCGCATCGCTTTCATTCGACGAAAACGGTTCGAGCAGCGCCGCGGCTTCGGCAGCATCGCCGTTCCGGAGTTTGCCTTCGGCATAAAGCAAAGCGACACTGCGTTCTTGCGGGGCCAAGGCATAGGCACGGCCGAGAAGCTTAAGCGCCTCTTTCTGCGATCCGCCCGCGGCGGCCAATGTTCCTGCGCGCAAGAATGCCCGAGCCGCGAGCGCGTTCTTGCCGAGCTGAGAGGCTGTTTCGGCGACCTTTAATTGACGATTCAAGTTGTCCGGTTCCAGTTGCGCGGTGCGTTCCCAACAGAACAACGCATCTTCCATGCGGTGGGCTTGGCTGAAAAGCTCGGCAGCCTTGATGTACTGATCGATGGCTTCTTCGGGATGGTTCTGCTTCTGCTGGAGGAAGGCGTAACGGGCGATGCGTTCCGGGGGTTGCGGGGTGGGCGAATTCCGGAGAAAGCGATTGTAAATTGCCATGGCTTTGGATTCGTCGCGCGGGTCCACGAGCAGTTCGAACAGGTGCCCATAGTAGACTGCCGCACGGTCCGGATGATCCAGACGCGTGTACAAATCGCCGAGCATCTGCGAGGCTTCGACGTTTTGGGGTGAATCCTGGATTACGGCGAGATAGGCTTCGATGGCATCCTCGAAACGGTTCTTTTCGAGGAACTTTTTCGCGCGCTCCAGGTTCTTGTTTAGGTCTGAGGCCATCTGCCCGCTTGGCACCTAGGTGCTTCTTCGTTATCGCTTTTGATTGGTTCGCGGGAAGGTCGAACCACTCCCCACTATATACCGCCGCTGAAACCCGGCCAAACCGGGCAGCGAGGGCCATGCGGAATCGGGCAACGGGTCCGTCCTCGATAGGCGCGATCGAGGGAGGCGCATGTATCATGCGAAGAAACAATGCCGGCTCCGAAGACCAAGGTCCGCAAATTCTGGCTGGTCACCCTCTTTCTGGTGCCATGCCTGTTCGTGGCGGCTTGGTTTCATTACGGCTATGGGCCTAAGCACCGGTTGAAGGGGCCGCGTCTGGTGTATTGGGCTTGGGAGCGCACGGAGGATTTGCGGTTTCTTGATCCAAAAACCGAAGCGGTGGCGTTTTTGGCCAGTTCCGTCGAGCTGCTGCAGGATTCGGTGCGAATTCAGCCGGACATACAGCCTCCTTCCCTGCCCTCAGGAATTCAGATGGTAGCAGTGGTCCATATTTTTTCGCACGCTGACAAGCGTGCCGCACCTACGGCGGAGCAAAGGTCTGAAACTTTACAGGCGTTGTTGGCGGCCACACACGAACCAGGAGTTTCCGCGTTACAGATTGATTTCGAAGCTCACGTTTCGGAACGCGCGTTTTATTCTCAACTGATCAGCGAGCTTCGACAGCGGCTTGGTCCGGGGTATCCGATATCGATCACGGCGCTTGCGTCCTGGTGCATCGGCGATCGCTGGATTCGCGATTTGCCGGTGAACGAGGCGGTGCCCATGCTTTTTTCCATGGGTTCGGAAGAGGCGTTGGTCCGCAATTATCTCAGTTCGACGGGCTCATTCCCCGAGCCCCTTTGCCGTGGAAGCTTAGGAATATCCACCGGCGATTGGTTCCCGAATCCAGTCCCCAGCCGAACCCGCGTTTATGTGTTCCATCAGGGACCATGGACGCACGAAGCGGCGGAAGATCTTCGGTCCCGAATCCGGCGCGGAATGTAGCGTTATGTCTCGTGGGGTTCGCGGGATTAGAGAATTTCGCCGAGACGCCGGATTCCTTCGCGGATTTCGTCCTCTTTCATGCGGCAATAACCGAGCATGATACCGGTGCGCGAGGGTTGCTTTAAGAAATATCGAGATATTCCGGAAATGCCGACTCCACGTGAAGCTGCTTGGGCAATCACCATATCTTCGGAGATGCGTTTTCTAGGCCAAAGAACGATGTGCGCGCCCGATCCGTCGCCGGTTACCCCGACACGATCAGACAAGCATTTTGCAATGGCTTCGAGCAAGGCGGTGCGCCGCGCGGCATTTCTGCGGCGGAGACGGCGCAGATGACGCTCATAGGCTCCGCTCGTGATGAACTCCGCGAGAGTCTGCTGCTCGAGCGTGGCAGAATGCTGATCATTCAGCCATTTGGCCGCTATGAAAGCTGCGGCCAGCGATTTTGGGACAATCAAGTAACCCACGCGCAGCGCTGGAAACACCGTGCGAGAGAATGTTCCCACGTAGATGATTCGCCCTTCGGAATCCAATCCTTGTAACGACTCGAGCGGTTGGCCCTCGTAGCGGAATTCACCGTCGTAATCATCCTCAACGATCACGGAATTTTTGCGTCTCGCCCAGTCGAGAAGGGCTAAACGCCGCGGGAGCGGCAGGATCGCGCCGGTCGGAAACTGGTGCGACGGAGTGACGAAGCAGATTCGCGCGCTTTCGGGAAGCTTGGCAGGATTCAAGCCCTCGCGGTCGACTTGCACCGGATGCAAGCGAGCGCCGGCGGCAAGGAGAATCGCCCTGGTGCCCTGGTAGCTGGGATTTTCGATGGCCACGCGATCGCCGCGTTCCAGCAGGACACGAACGATAAGATCCAGGGCTTGCTGCGAGCCGTTGACGACGATCACCTCGGACGGATCACAGACGACTGCGCGGGAGCGCCGGAGGTGAGCACAGATGGCCTCTCGCAAACCAAGGCTCCCCGCCGCAGGCCCATATTCCAATTCCACAACCGGCGCCTTTCGGGCGCGGCGCAGGAGAATGCGGCGCCACGTCTCGAAAGGAAAAGTCTCAATGTCGCTCTCGCTGCGCCCGGATGCGAAATCGTAACGGTGGAAAGGCAATCGTCGGGCCTGAAAATCCAGAGTAGGCGCGGCATCTTCGGCGGCCGAGCCGAATTTCGACAAGCGAACCCTGGCCGATTTCTTCGCGGTGACCAGGCGGCTCGAGGCGATGCCTTGCGCTACGTAGGTGCCCGAACCGCGGCGGCCCGCAACGAAGCCCTCGGCGAGCAACTGATCGTATGCCAACAGCACAACCGTGCGGGAAATACCCAATTGGTCGGCCAGATCGCGCGTGGATGGCAAGCGGCTGTCCGCCCGAAAGGTGCCGGAGAAAATAGCTTGCCGCAAGCCGAGGTAGACCTGCCTGAACAACGGTCCGGCGCCCCTAGAAAGTGGTATCGCGAATTGCATGCAAAGTGGCTCTATGAAACTACCACGGACGCGCCATTCTTGAAACCGAACCCAGGGGAAGAGGCGATGGAACAGCCGGAGGAACAATGAACTCGTTCAGACACATACGGATTTGTCTTGTGGTGGCAGCCCCCGTTCTCATTCTGCCGCTTCTCCGCGGGCAGGCTCACACTGCCGACGCGACGAAAGCAAATTCTCAGCGGGACGGGCAACACGACTTTGACTTCAATCTTGGCACCTGGAAAACGAGCATGAAGCGCCTGCAGCATCCTTTGACGGGATCGACGACGTGGGTCGAACTCAGCGGAACCGTTGTGGTTCGAAAAGTTTGGGATGGGCGCGCGCAGTTGGAGGAGGTCGAAGCCCAAGGCCCGGCAGGTCACTTCGAGGATCTTGGCCTGTTTCTGTACAACCCGCAGGCGCGCCAATGGAGCCTCAACTTCGCCAACAGCAAAACCGGAGTGATTGGCATTCCGCCGACGATCGGTGAGTTCAGGAACGGGCGCGGCGAGTTCTACGACCAGGAAACCTTCAACGGCAGAGCGATTCTTGCTCGAATCGTCTGGTCCGACATCACTGCCGATTCGCACCGCTTTGAACAGGCATTCTCGGATGACGATGGGAAAACGTGGGAGACGAACGTGGTCGCCACGTTGACGCGGGTGGCACCATAAAGATCGCCTAAGCGATCAGCAGGAACGCTTGCACCTCCCAGGAGGATTGCGCCATGCAGAGATATGTAACCAGAGCACTAGCGATGGCCGCGATGCTGTTCGGCGGAGTTGTCGTCGCGCACGCGCAGTCGGCGCTGCTGAAACTGCCAGACGCCAGCCAACAGGCACGCGTCGTCCAGCGCATCGGTTTGACCGACGTTACGATCGATTATCACCGGCCGGTCGCGCGCGGACGAAAGATCTTCGGAGGGCTGATCGCCTACGACCAGGTCTGGCGGGCGGGAGCCAACCAGAACACGATCATCGAGTTTAGCGATCCGGTCAGCATCGAGGGCCAAGCGCTGCCGAAGGGCATCTATGGTTTGCACATGATCCCAGGCGAGACTTCGTGGATCGTGATCTTCTCGAAAAACTCCAGCTCCTGGGGCAGCTTCACCTATGACAAGGCCGAAGACGCACTGCGCGTGACGGTGAAACCCCAGGCGATCGAAAACCAGGAAGCGCTGCGCTACGATTTCGACCAGCTTAAACCCAATTCCGCGGTGATGACCATGAGCTGGGAAAAGGTCGCGGTTCCCGTCAAGGTGGAGGTCAACACCTCCGCGATGGTCGAGGAGAGCCTGCACAAGCAGCTTCGAGGCCGCGTGGGATTCGAATGGCAGGCGTGGACGGACGCGGCGAACTATCTGCTGAACAACAATGTCAACCCGGAGGAGGCGGCGAAATACGCGGACCGCTCGATCGGGATTGAAGACCGGTTTGAGAACGAAATGACAAAGTCACGCGCCTTGACCGTTCTCGGACGCAAAGAAGAAGCGCGCGCCGCGCGCGATAAGGCGATTGCGTTGGGCAACCAGTCTCAACTGCACGATTTTGGCCGAGGGCTGCAGGCGCAAGGACAGCAGGACGAAGCGCTGGAACTTTTTCAAAGCAACATCAAGAAAGATCCGGATAGCTGGATTGCGCACAACGAGGCGGCACGCATCGCGGTCGCAAAGGCCGACTTTCGGACGGCGGTAAAGGAGATGAAGCTCGCCGCGGCAGCGTCGCCGGAATCGCTTAAAACACAGCACGTCGATCTTGTGCGGCGCTTGGAGAATAAGGAAGACATCAATCGCTGACGCGAGACGATGGTGAACACAAGACCAGATTGTTCCGGCTCATTCGCCGCGTTATCGTGCATCGAGGAGCGACCATGACGGACTTCAACCCTCAGGCGAAGCAGATGGCCGACGAGTCCATGGTGCGGAATCTGGCAGCGCAGGCGCACGCGATTTGGCCTCAGGAAGTGGAACTATTTCGAAGGTATGCGCTTCCTCCCAAACCGCACATTCTCGACGCTGGATGCGGTACGGGAGAAGGATCTTCACGACTCGCCGGATTGTTTGCAAACGCCAGCGTGCTCGGAGCCGACATCATGGATTCTCATTTGGAGATTGCGCGTTCGCGGTACGCGAATCTTGCGCCACGTCTGGCGTTCGAACACCAAAGTGTTTTTGAGCTCAAGGCAGCAGATCAAACTTTCGACCTTACCGTTTGCCGGCACGTGCTGCATTCGATTCCCTGCGCCGACCGCGTGATCACCGAGCTGGCTCGCGTGACGCGCCGCGGAGGCTATCTTCACCTCATTCCAGAGGATTATGGGATGCTGCATTTTCAGAGCGGAAAACCGGACGTTCGAGATTTCTGGCATGAAGTACCGGCGATGATGGGAGCGGCAACCGGCACCGATCTTTTCATCGGGCGAAACGCATACAGCATTCTGGCGCGCATGAATTTCGATGAAATCAAGGTGGATTACCTCATTGTGGATACCGTGCGAGTGCCACGGGAAACGTTCGCGACCATTATTGAGGCGTGGCGCGACGGCTACGCCAAACCCATTTCCGAATTGACCGCGATAAAGTACGACGACGCTATGGCTTATTTCCATCAGATGATTCGGAACATCCGCGATCCTCAGGGATATGCGGTCTGGATGGTGCCGGTCGTCAGCGGCCGGGTGACTATGTAAGCATTCGTGGTCCACAACCGTCGCGCTGCCATCGCACCTTCCTTGGGCTGACGGGTCCTTGCACTTATGGCAAACTAGAGGTTTACACGGCATGGTTTTTGCTGGGTAGGCGTGGTTCCCCTCAGCGAAGTGCTCGCCGTCGTACACTCGACGCACACCCTCAGGTCAATCCTGGCGGAACGGAAAGCGAATGGACCCGAAGTTCATACGGAATTTCTGCATCATCGCGCATATCGATCACGGCAAATCCACGCTGGCGGATCGTTTGCTCGAGATGACCGGCGCACTGTCCGAACGGGAGATGCACGAGCAGGTGCTCGACTCCATGGACCTGGAGCGCGAGCGCGGCATCACGATCAAAGCGAAAAGCATTCGGCTGCACTATAAAGCTAAAGATGGCAATACGTATCGCCTGAACCTGATTGATACACCCGGGCACGTGGATTTTTCTTACGAGGTTTCCCGTGCACTATCGGCTTGCGAAGGCGCGCTGCTGGTGGTGGATGCCAGTCAAGGCGTGGAAGCGCAAACGGTGGCAAATACGTTTTTGGCGGCTTCGCACAACCTGACGATTCTGCCGGTGATCAACAAAATTGATTTACCCGCGGCGCAGCCCGATTTTGTGAAAGAGCAAATCGAAAATGTGCTGGCGATTCCGGCGGTCGACGCGCTGATGATCAGCGCGAAGAGTGGTATCGGCGTAGAGGACGTGCTTGAGACCATCGTGCAACGCATTCCACCGCCGAAAGGAAGTGCGGAAAATCCATTTCAGGCGCTAGTGTTCGACTCCTGGTTCGACATTTACCGCGGCGCGGTGGTCCTGGTTCGCGTGATGGAAGGCCGCATCTTGAGGCACATGAAGATCCGGCTGGTGGCCACGAATGAAGTTTATGAAGTAGAGCAGCTCGGAACGCTCACTCCAAAGCCGATCGCGCTCGAGGAGCTCGAAGCCGGCGATGTCGGGTTCATCGTCGCCAATATCAAGCGCGTGGCCGACGCGCGCATGGGTGACACGGTGACCGAGGCCGCGCGACCTGCGCCGGCCCTTCCGGGATTTGAAGCGATCAAGCCTATGGTATTTGCCGGAATTTTTCCGGTGTTGGCCGACGAGTACGAGCCACTGCGCGACGCGCTCGGCAAACTGCAGTTGAACGACGCGGCTTTCTTCTACGAACCAGAGAATTCCGTGGCGCTGGGATTTGGCTTTCGTTGTGGATTTCTTGGCTTGTTGCATCTGGAAATCGTGCAGGAGCGGCTGGAGCGCGAGTTTGGGCTGAACCTGATCACCACCGCTCCCAGCGTGCGTTACAGAATTACCAAGGTTACCGGCGAAACGATCGAGGTCGACAGCCCCGCCAAGTTTCCGAATCCCGGCGACATCGAAAAAATTGAAGAGCCGATTATCACGGCGATGATCATTACCAACGACGAATCCGTTGGCGGCATTTTGCAGCTTTGCCAGGACAAACGGGGCACGCAGAAGAATTTTGAATACCTTTCACCCACGCGCGTCATGCTGACATATGAATTGCCGCTGAATGAGATCGTTCTCGATTTCTATGACCGGCTGAAGAGCGTTT
Source organism: Candidatus Acidiferrales bacterium (assembly GCA_963783955.1). Lineage (GTDB taxonomy): Bacteria > Acidobacteriota > Terriglobia > Acidiferrales > UBA7541 > Acidiferrum. The sequence continues at coordinate 43,908 of CAWAPN010000002.1, forward strand.
CCCGCGGTTACGCCTCGCTCGATTACCACCTTGCAGGGTATGTCGAATCCGACTTGATCAAGCTGGACATTCTCGTGGGTGGAGAACCCGTCGATGCACTAGCGCTTATTATTCACCGCGAATTTTCCGTGGAGCGCGGCCGCGACCTTGTCAGTCGTTTGCGGAAGCTGATTCCCCGCCAGATGTTCGAGGTGCCGATTCAGGCTGCGATCGGCAGCCGTGTCATTGCTCGCGAAACTGTTTCCGCTATTCGCAAGAATGTTCTGGCCAAATGCTATGGCGGAGACATTACCCGCAAACGGAAACTTCTTGAAAAACAGAAAGAAGGCAAGCGGCGCATGAAACGCGTCGGCCAGGTGGACATCCCGCAGGAAGCGTTCCTTGCCGTGCTCAAGGTTTCCGGCGACGAAGACGAGTAGTTCTGCCCTAACAATTCAATTGCTTTTGTTTTTTACTCCGGTGAGGAGCCGGCCACGGCGAAGTTGCACGTTGATTTCATCTCCGAGCGAGACTTGTGCCGCATCCCGCAAGATATTGCCCGCGGCATCGGTCGCGATGGCGTAGCCTCGTTCCAATACCTGCAAGGGACTGCGCTCCTGGAGTTGCCAGGAGAGCCTCTGCCAGTTCTCTCGCTTCAACCGCAACAGGCGTTCCGTGCAGGAGCTCAGATCGTGACTTCGTTTTTCCAGGCGCAGGCGCAGCGCGGCCATCTTGACGCGAAAATCGAACGAGGCAATCCGTAGGCGTGCCGCGGTGAAACGCCTTCGTGACTGCTCGAGACGTGCGCGCAAACCCATGGCCAATCGCGATGTCAATTCGTCAGCTCGCTGCCTGCTTTGGCGTAACAGATCGTGAGGCCTCCGGAATCCCGCCCGGCCGGATAGTTCGTGGATGTGGCGCGAAAGCTCAAGAAAGCGGTAACGAATCAGGCTGTCGAGCGACTCGCACAGATCCGCGACGTGCTTGTCGAACTCACGGCGAGTCTGCACTACCAATTCAGCGGCGGCCGATGGCGTGGAGGCGCGGATGTCCGCTACGAAATCGGCGATGGTGAAGTCCGTCTCGTGGCCCACACCGGAAATTACCGGAACCGCACAGGCGGCAATGGCACGCGCGACCTTTTCTTCATTGAAGGACCACAGGTCTTCGATCGAGCCGCCACCGCGAACCAGGAGAATTACGTCGGCGGAGCGTTTCCGATTGAAATATCCAAGCGCTTCGACAATTTGACTCGCAGCTTCGTCGCCCTGGACTCCGACGGGGTATAGGGTCAGGTGAATATTCGGGAACCGGCGCGTCAAGATGCGCACGACGTCACGAACCGCCGCGCCCGTTCGCGAGGTGATCAGTCCGATGCGACTCGGAAGGAGCGGCAGAGGCTTTTTCCGCGCTATATCGAACAGGCCTTCTTCTGCCAATTGTTTCTTTAGCTGTTCGAACGCCAGTTGCAGAGCGCCGCGGCCCAGAGGTTCGAGCGATTCCACATAGATTTGATATTCGCCGCGTGTCTCGTAAACACTGATCGATCCCCGGACGCTGAATTTCAGTCCATCTTGCGGTCGGCATTTCATGCCGCGCTGTTGGGTCTTGAAGAAAACGCAGCGGATCTGCGCGCGATCGTCTTTCAGAGTGAAGTAGATGTGGCCCGAGGTGGCAGGACGGCAGTTCGAAATTTCTCCCTGTACCACAATGTCCGTAAAATTCCTGGCCAGCAGGTCGCGGATACGCGCGGTCAGGTCGCTGACCGTGAAGATGCGGCGTTCCGGCTGAAGGTTAAATTGGAGTTGATCCATCGATCATCCCGAGCTTGCGTTGCTGAGTTTCAGTCTATCGCAGCAAAGCAAGCGCGTCATATTCCACTCACCGCCGCAGGCGCGACAGAATCCAGAACAGGAGGCTGAGGCCGACACTCAGCAACAGACAAGTTACGATTGGAAAATAAAATGTGGTGTGCTCGCCTTTGTGGACAATGTCGCCGGGCAACCGGCCTATGCGGAACGGCAACTTCGCACCAAAATAGAAAAAGGCTCCGAGCAATACCAGGAATGCGCCCAGAAAAAGCAGAGTCCGCCCGAGTTCACGAAAAGGGTCCATATCTGCACAACCTAATCCGCTACCTGCAAGAAGCAAGACGTTTTCGTAATGATCAGTTGTTCTATTGCTTCAAGCTGTGGCGGAAATCCGCTTCATCAGGTCCGTTTGCTCGTTGATGGATTCGGCGCCAATCGTGAAGGCGTCGAGCAGGCCGAGGCCGAGGGCATAGCGAAGGGCTTCATCTGGTTTGTGCCGCAAATCTCCCTGGCCAAGGATTTTCATTCCCACAATTCCCTTCCCGGCGGCTCGCATTTCGCGAATCACGCTCGCGACGGTCTCGGGATCGGCATCCATGTGCGAACCGATCGGATTCATGCGAACCAAGTCGATTTCAACCCATGGAGATTTCGCCGCAGCTCGCAGCGCTTCGATGGAATGGCAGGAGCAGCCGTGCGCCCGAACGATGCCTTTCTGTTTCGCCTCGGACAGTTCGTCCATCGCGGATTGAAAGCGTGTCGTCCAATCCGCTTCGGTGACACAATGCATGAGGCAGATGTCGAGATAGTCTGTATTGAGCTCGCGTCTGAACCGATCGAGGTCCGCTCGCATCTCCGGCCCCGTGCGCGCCCACGATTTTGTGAGCACCGTGACTTTGCTGCGATCCACGTGTTTGAGAGCATCCGCGACGTGGGGGTGGCTGCCGTAGGAATCCGCGGCATCAAAGAAGCGCAGGCCATTGGCATAGCCATTCTGCAGCAGGCGTGACAATCCTTCGATGCCAAGGTTGGTTTGATTGGAATGGTGTCCCACTCCAACGGTGCCGGTTCCCATGGCCAAGAGCGAGGTTTGAATTCCCGTGCGACCAAGGGTCACGCTGTCTGTCGCAGAAAATTTGCGGTCGAGACCGGGCAGCGCTGCTAATCGAGCAGCCAGGAATTTGGGAGTGAGCCAAAACGTCGCTGCGGCTGAACCAACGGAGTGAAGAAACTGTCGACGGCGAATGCCCGGCATAGGCACCTCCTCGGCTGGAACGATGGGTTTGATTCTACTCCAGGGCGCGGGCAACGGCCGAAGAATCTCTTTCCTACGGGCGAGATCGTTCGGCCCAGAAACCGGGCCTCCGGATGGCGTGGTCTTGTTTTGCTGTCTTAGATGAGCTCCAGGCCGGAAAAGAAGTATCCGATTTCGAACGCCGCGGTATCCGGGGCATCGGAACCGTGCGTGCAATTGCTTCCAATGCTGGTCCCCAGATCGTGCCGGATGGTTCCTGGAGCGGCTTTCTCCGGATCGGTCGCGCCCATGGTGTCGCGCCACTTCGCGATGGCCCCTTCCGCCTCCAGAACCATGGCGAAGATCTTGCCAGAACTCATAAAGTCCGTCAGTTCTCCAAAAAATGGGCGCTGCCGGTGAACGGCGTAGAATCCGCCAGCCTCTTCCTTGGTCAACCGCATCGACTTGACCGCCACGATGGTGAATCCCGCTTGATGAATACGAGCCAGAATTTCTCCCTGCTGGCTGCGGCTGACCGCATCGGGCTTGATAATTGCGAATGTTCGTTCAAGTGGCAATTGGATTCTCCAGAAATGAAGTAATCAATATCTGTTGTTATTTCAAGGCGGCAGCGACGGTCGAGCCCAAATCCGCCGGCGTTTCCACCGTGCGAATTCCCGCGGCCTTCATCGCCGTGTATTTGTCTTTTGCTGTTCCCTGGCCGCCGCTGATGATGGCACCGGCGTGGCCCATGCGCCTCCCCGGAGGCGCGGTTTGCCCAGCGATGAAACCGACGACCGGTTTTTTTACATTGGCCCTGATCCACGCCGCGGCGCGCTCTTCGGCGTTTCCGCCGATTTCCCCAATCAATATAATTGCGTGGGTATCCGGATCCGCATGAAACATCTGGATGGCATCGAGGAACGACGTCCCGATAATGGGATCGCCGCCAATGCCAATGCAGGTGGACTGGCCAATGCCGAGTTGCGTCAGCTGGTGCACGGCTTCATAGGTCAGGGTTCCGCTGCGGCTGACCACGCCGACATTCCCCTGCTTATGAATGCGTCCGGGCATGATGCCGATCTTGCATTTCCCGGGAGAAATAATTCCGGGGCAATTCGGGCCGATCAGGCGCGTTTTCGATTCGTGCAACACTTCGGCAACGCGAACCATGTCCAGCACAGGAATGCCTTCGGTAATGCAGACAACCAATGGGACCTTGGCATCGGCAGCTTCGAGAATGGCGTCGGCCGAGTACGGAGGAGGCACGAAGATAACGGAAGCCTCCGCACCGGTGGCCTTCACACAATCCGCGACGGTATTGAACACGGGCCTTTCGAGATGTTTCGTTCCACCCTTGCCGGGTGTCACACCACCCACGACCGTAGTGCCGTACTCGATCATCTGTTGCGCGTGAAATGTTCCTTCGCGCCCGGTGAAGCCCTGGACGAGCACTCTCGTCTTCTCATTGACTAGCACACTCATTTTTGAGGTTTAGGAAGTAAATGAGACGAATGCGGTACAGGAACACCCCTTCGTCTGCAGCTTCCTCCACTCCTTCCAAAGATTGTGAAGCAGGAAACCTAATCTTCCGTACTCTGCCAAAATCGGTTGCGTCGAGCCGTTCGGAACGAATTTTTCATGCACATCGCTTCCTTCCCTTCTTCTACCTCATCCACCTCTCGCATCGTGATCACCCGCGAGCCAAGCTCACGACCTTCTGCGCTCCGTCCTTCATGCCGTCGGCGATGGTGAAGTTCAAACCGCTTTCACGCAGGATTTGTTGGCCCTGCTCCACGTTTGTGCCTTCCATCCGCACCACGATCGGAACTTTGACGTGTAGATCCTTGGCCGCCGCCACTACGCCGGTGGCGAGTACATCGCAGCGAAGGATGCCGCCGAATATGTTGATGAAGACCGCTTTCACCGCGGGATCGCTCAACAAAATCGCAAAGGCGTTTTTCACCTGATCCGCCGAAGCACCTCCGCCAACATCCAGAAAATTTGCTGGCGATCCGCCCGCATACTTGATGATGTCCATGGTGGCCATCGCCAGACCTGCTCCATTCACCATGCAAGCGACGCTGCCGTCCAGCTTGATGTAATTCAGCCCGTACTTTGAGGCTTCGACTTCGAGCGGATCTTCTTCGTCCAAATCCCGCAATTCCCGCAACTCCTTGTGCCGGAAGAGTCCGTTGTCGTCGAAGGTCATCTTAGCGTCCAGCGCCACTAACTTGCCGTCTCCGGTCAGCACGCACGGATTGATTTCGAGCAGCGAGGCATCGGTGTCAATGAAGGCGCGATACAAAGCCTGTAGGAACGGGGTTGCCGCGGCCACCTGGTCTCCGCTTAATCCCAAGCCAAAGGCAATCTTCCGCGCCTGATAGGGCTGTAATCCAACGGCAGGATGAATGGGCTCACGCAGGATGGCGCTTGGATTTTCCTTGGCCACCTGTTCGATTTCCATGCCGCCGGCGGAACTCGCCATGAACACCGGCCGGCCCGATTCGCGATCGATCAACAATCCCAAATAGAGTTCCCGTTTTATGTCGAGACCCTCTTCAACCAGCAAGCGCTTCACGATGCGTCCTTGAGGGCCGGTCTGCGCGGTGATGAGATTCATTCCGAGAATGTGCGACGCGATCTCCGCCGCTTCATCCGCTGACCGCGCCAACTTGACGCCGCCGCCCTTTCCACGGCCCCCGGCGTGAATTTGAGCCTTGACCACGACGATCGGGGAGCGCAGTCTTTGCGCCGCCTCGCGAGCCTCTTCCTTTGTGAAAGCTACGTCACCCCGCGGAGTGGTCACGCCATATCGCGAGAGGATAGCTTTGGCTTGATATTCGTGGATCTTCATCTCAGGTTCTGCCTTTTGGATGCCCTTGTGCGACGATGGGGCAGTGCACAGATGTTAGAATTTGAGGCTCATAAAACACTCAAGTTTACTTGAGAGGCGTATCTCGGGCAAGGATCGGCACCTATCGCTCTATGACCATCGCATGAACTCTTCTCTCCAATGGATTGCGAAAACCGAAGGCCTTGAAGTTCTTACCGGCCCGGAAGCGGAAGGGCTGATGGAAGAACTGCTATCCGGTGGCATTGCCACTCCCGACATTGTGCGATTGCTCCTTGCTCTGAACAGGCGGCCGATCAGTCCTGGCGAACTTGGCGCCTTCGCACGCATCATGCGCCGTCACGCGGCCCAAGTGTTCGCTTCAGAAAGCGATCGCCCTCCACGCATGGTCGATACCTGCGGAACCGGCGGCGATGGCTGCGGGACGTTCAACATTTCGACCGCTGCAGCGTTTGTGGCTGCCGCCGCTGGCGCGCACGTCGCGAAGCACGGTAACCGTTCTGTCAGCTCTCGCAGCGGCTCGGCGGATGTGCTTGAAGCCCTGGGGATTCAGATCGACCTTCCTTTACAGCAGTGCGGGCGCGCCATCCGCGAGCTAGGCATCGGCTTCCTTTTCGCTCCTGCGGCCCACGCTTCTACGCGCTATGCCGCCGCTGCCCGCAAGCAGATCGTGACACGGACGGTATTCAACCTTCTTGGACCGCTGACGAATCCCGCAGGGGCGCAGTCGCAGATCCTTGGTGTTTTCTCCGAAGATGTGATCGACGTTATGGCAGCAACACTCGTCGAACGCGGTGTTCGTCACGCTTTCGTGGTGCACGGCTACGGGGGACTCGATGAAATCTCTCTCGAGGGAGAAACGAAGGCCGCCGAAGTGCGCAATGGGAGCGTTCGACGACTTGTTCTGGCGCCCGAGAACTTCGGCCTGGCGCCGGCTGCCGCCGAGATGCTTCAGGGTGGAACTCCGCAGGAAAACGCGAAGGCGATGCGAGCCATTTTCGAAGGTGAAACGGGACCGCGGCGCGATGTCGTCATCATCAACTCTGCCGCTGCGCTGGTGGTAGCCGGGGTAGCGGGAGACTTTCGGGAAGGCGCCTCGTTGGCCGCGAAAGCAATTTCGTCCGGGGCTGCTCTTGCAAAGCTGGAGCGCCTCAAATCCTTCGCGAATGGCGGTAGTTAGGCGCTACCGATGGGTCCTCGGCAGCAGCGGCCCGCTCTGTTCGTGCGCAACATACTTCGGAAAAAAAAGATTGGTGCCTCAGACTTTCACAGCCACCCCGAAAGCTGCTTGCGAAACTGGATACGACATCCGGAAGGTACAGGATTGGTGGAATTGGATCCCTCAGGTAGATTGTCCCTGGAGGATTCCATGAGCATTTTGGCAGCAATTCGACGTGAAGAGAAAAAGGTCAAAAAACAACTGGCGAAGCTACAGCGCGATTTGATTAGCCTACAATCCGCAGCGAAGGCTCTAGGTAAGTCGGCGAGCCGGGACTTCACCACTGCAAAGAAACGGGTACTGTCCGCCGCAGGGCGAGCGAAGATTTCCGGAGCTGCCAAGAAACGCTGGGCAAAGGTCAGAGCACAAGCAAAGAAAGCGGTCGCCTAACCGCGGAAAAATAGTGCTCCGTGAATCCTGAAATAGTGTAGCCATTCGAGAATGGAAGTATGATGCAAATTGACCTTCACGGCTATCATCCCGCTGAAATCGTGTTCAACGGAACGCTCGCCAAGATCCTGGAGCAGGCTTGGGAGATGGGCGAAAACGAACTCACATTGATTCATGGCCACGGACGCAATCGAGGAATCAGTCCCGGGTTTGTGAATACGAACACCGGTTATTTTGGCCTTTGCATTCGACAAGCACTGCGCCATGACCGATCTCTTCGACAATGGATTAAACATACGACCCTTGATTGCTGGAATATGGGCTCTACCTCGATCAGATTGAAAGCGAATCCAAATCCCACAAGAAAGCAATTTGATTGTCTGTAAGAGGAGGACAAATGGCCCGCAGACCTAGGCGGTTCTATTTGGCCGAGTTATCGTTAACGGAACTCACTGGGATTAGCTTAAATTCAGCTGTCCACCGAAGGAGCTATGGCGAGACAGGCGCCGGCGACTTGTTTGCTGAGGCGCTCAGTTTTTTTGCCTCGGCATATCCTGCCTTCGCCTCGTCGCGACGCCCTGTTTTTTCGAGAGCGACAATACCCGCTTGGCCGCCTTCTTTTTCATGACCACAACCACAAAAGCAGTCTGGGCCAGGTTATAGACCCAGGAAATTGCGCAGAAGTTGTTTGCCGGACGGAGTGAGTACCGATTCGGGATGGAATTGGACGCCTTCGACCTTTAGCTTCCGATGACGCAGGCCCATAATGACCCCTTCTTTTGTTTCTGCGCTGATCTGGAGCGTCTTCGGCAGGGATTTCCTCTCCACAATGAGCGAATGGTAGCGCGTCGCGGTGAAGGGATTCGCGACGGAACGGAAGATCCCCTTCCCGTCATGCTCAATCTCGCTCGTTTTTCCATGAAACAGTTTTCCGGCTCGAATCACCTTTGCGCCAAATGCGGCGCCAATGGCCTGGTGTCCCAGGCAGACTCCAAGGATCGGAAATTTACCGGCTAGCTTCTGGATTAGTTCGACCGAAATGCCTGCTTCTTGAGGAGTGCAGGGGCCAGGCGAAATCACGATGCGTTCTGGCCTTCTCTGCGCAATTTGCTCTACAGAAATTTTGTCGTTGCGGTGGACCTCCAGGGTGCAGCCGAGTTCGCCCAGATACTGCGCCAGGTTGTAGGTGAACGAATCGTAGTTGTCCAGCAGCAGAATCATCGCTTCCGCCTCGCGGCTTTCGCCGGTCTTGTCGCGTTTGCCGTTTCCAGCGCTTGCACCAGGGCTTTCGACTTATTCACGGATTCATCGAATTCACCCTTTGGTGTTGAATCCGCGACAATGCCTCCCCCGGCCTGCACGTGTGCCACACCATTTTTGATGACCATGGTGCGGAGTGCGATGCATGAGTCCAGGTTGCCGGCAAAATCGAGATAGAGAATGCCTCCGGCGTAAATGCCCCGTTTGGTCTTTTCCAGTTCCTCGATGATTTCCATCGCGCGCACCTTTGGAGCGCCGGACACGGTGCCGGCCGGAAAACAGGACATCAGCGCGTCAAAACAATCGACATCTTCCCGCAACTGCCCTTTCAGGCTGGAAACTAGGTGCATGACGTGCGAATAACGCTCCACGGTCATCAGCTTCTCTACTTTGACGCTGCCATATTCGCACACCCGGCCGAGATCGTTGCGCCCCAGATCCACCAGCATGATGTGTTCGGCACGTTCTTTTTCGCTCGCGAGCAAGCCACGTTCCAGGATGAGATCTTCCGCTTCGTTCTTGCCGCGCCAGCGCGTGCCGGCGATCGGCCTGTAAGAGACATCTTTCCCCTGGACCTTCACCAACATCTCCGGGGAACTGCCAACTACCGAGACGTCGTTGAGCTGAAGAAAAAAGAGGTAGGGTGACGGATTCAAGGCGCGCAGCTCGCGATATACGTCGAAGGGCGCGGCTTGTGATTTCGACGAAAAACGCTGGCTGATCACGACCTGAAAGATGTCACCCGCGCGAATATATTGTTTGGCTTTGCGCACGGCTTCGAGATATTCGGAGGGCTTCACATTCGAACTCACCTTGAGCGGGCGCGCGTTTGGCTTTGTTTTGTTTTGCGGCTTTTCTTTTTCTACCGCAGTTTCCAGCAGCTGTCGCGTCTTCTGAATCTCCTTCACGGCAGCCCTGTACTGGGCGCGCAACGAGCCTGGACCTTCGGTGTAGACGTTGCGCACAATCCACAAGCGGTGTTGAACGTGGTCGAAGACCACCACTCCGCGAAAGAACATCAGCATCGCGTCGTAGAGACCGATGTCGTCGCGGAGACGCTTTGGCAAGCGCTCGATGAGCCTCACCATGTCGTAGCTGAAGTAGCCGATCGCTCCGGCGACGAAAGGCGGCAAGCCGAGCACGCGAACGGGATGGAACTTTGCCATGTGCTCCCGCAAAAATGCAATCGGGTCGCGTTCCTCCCAGATCATACGGTTGCGGCTTTCCAGAACGCAGGCGCCTCCGGCGTAACGGAAGACCTCCTCCGGGTTAGCGCCGGCAAAAGTGTATCGCGCGATTTTTTCGCCGCCCTCGACGCTTTCCAGAAGGAACGAATATCGCGAGCCTTGCGTCACCCGCAGATATGCGCTTACCGGCGTCAACAAATCCGCCGAGAAAACGTCGTACACGGGGATCAAGTTCCCCTGCTTCGCCAGCTTTTTGAAATCCTGGAAAGAAGGTTGGATCATCAGCTCGCTTTGGACGGCTTTTTGAGAAGGAGAATTATACCGCGTGTGGCGGGTCGAAATTGCTTTCGAGCTATTTTCTACTTCCGGCCTTTTTCTTCGGCTCGTAGCGCTTTCAGGATCGCAGCGCGCATGGCGGCCTCCGGGGCACGGCTGCCCATCCATAGCTCCCATTGGGCGATTCCCTGGGCCAGGAACATTTCCACGCCGGACACGGTAGGAATTCTCTTTGTCTTTGCCAGCCGCAGGAGCTTCGTTTGCTGCGGCCGGTAGATCAAATCCATGACCAGCCCGCAGTTTAGCTCGTCCGCTTCGAGGGGCGAAGTTTCGTTGTGAGGGTACATGCCGACCGGCGTGGTGTTCAGGATGGCGTCAAATCTTTCGGTTCGCAGCGCCACTCGTTTGAGCACGTCGCCACGCACCGCGCTCGCCAATTGTTTTGCGGCGCTTTGCCGACGGGCACATACCAACACGTCCGCGCCGGACTTCGCCAGGGCGAACGCGGCGGCGCGCGCCGCGCCTCCCGCGCCAAAAATCAGGACGCGGCTACCCTTCGTTTTCAGTTTCCCGTCGAGCGCTCGCAGTACGCCTACATAGTCGGTGTTGCTTCCCGCTAACTTGCCGTCCTGGCGCACCGTGACCGTGTTCACGGCGCCGATCTCGTCCGCCAGCGGCTCGCAGTCCTCCAAGTAATCAAAAATCCCTTGCTTATGGGGAATGGTCACGCTGAATCCCGCGACGCCCAGATCGCGGATGACTTTGAGAAACTCGCCGAGCCGCTCCACCAAAAAAGGCACGAATACGGCATCCTTCCTTGCCGCAACATAGCCGGTGTTGTGCAGCAGGGGAGAAAGCGAGTGTCCTATCGGGCTGCCAATGACGCCAAAGACGCGCGTGTTTTCTGTCAGCTCGTGCGCGCGATACAGTTCCTTCATTTCTCGCAGGGCTATTTGACCCGGCGCCGTTTCCGCGGCCACCGGGGCATACAGCAGCGCACTGCCTTGACGCAGTCCCAGGATTCTGGCGGGCAAGCCGATGTCTCCCATGGGCACTGCGACCACTTTCTCCGTTCCACGCACGAGCCGCAGCAGGCGAGTGCCATCGGAGAACCTTCGCGCCAGCGCCGCCACTTTCACAGCATCGATTCGACGATTTGCCGCAAACAGTTTCCGAGCGGATAACTTGGGCGTCTTCTTGAAGTCATGGATCGATAGCAGAACTTTTGGCAGTCCGCACGGTTCGACGGTTTTTCCTGTCAGTTCGCTGAGTGTTTCGACTTCCAGGTCGCACCATTGACAACCGGCTTCTTTCGCCTTTCGCAGCCAGAATAATTCTTTTGCGGAGCTTCCCAGGAATTTGCCTCCGCCCACGCGTCGCCTGCAAGTGGCGATGAAAACCGCCTTCTTTGGAGCGGAGCGCTTCAGCCATTGCAAAGCTTTTTGGCGCTGCCGGTCGTTTGCCAACCAGTCCAGCCTCAGTTCGACCGTGGGTGTTTCGCGCAAAGCCACCCGGACCAGACGCTGAAATTCCCGCGCGCCGGGCGTGGCCACCACGGCACATATCCGGGCTATCCCCTGTCCAAAGACACTCATACCCCTGAATAGGCTCCAATCTATTGAAAATACGGCTTGTAGCACGTCTTAGCTAAAGTGTAAAGTGTGTCCACCCAATTTGTTGACGCGCCCATAGACGCTTGTTAGTTTCGAGTATGCAAGTCCCCGCACGGCCCTTTTTGGCGTGACTCGAAGGAGTGTTCTAATGCGCGCAATTGCAGCAGGTATGGGTCTCGGCATGCTACTGGCAGGCGCGAGCGCCTGGACCCGGAGCAACCCACAGCCACAGGAAGTTTCGGCCGCACAGCCGGTCGGCACGGCGACCTCCCCGGATTATTCTGCGGTTTACTGCTCCAATTTCGTAACTACGGATCGCGGCGGACAAGATTCCTACCTAGTCTCCGGAGAGCAATCTAGGGCAAAACTCGTCTTCGAGCTTCGCGACTACGTTTTCATCAACAAAGGATCCGCACAAGGAGTTCATGTCGGCGATCGCTACTCCGTCTACCGTCCGGAAAAGGATGCCATCGCCGTGCAATGGTTTAAATGGCAGGACAAGCTGACGAAGGCAATGGGCACGTTCTACAAAGACGCCGGTCAGCTGAAGGTGATCAATGTTCAGCCCAACATTTCGACGGCGGAAGTAACCTTCGCCTGCGATTACCTGCAACGCGGCGATTTCGTGCGGCCCTGGCAGGAACGCCCCTCTCCGCCTTATAAGCCAGCCGATCAGTTCGACCGTTTTGCTCCGGTGAGCGGCAAGTCCGTCGGGATGGTCGTCTTCGGCAAAGATTTCGGCCAGATTTTTGGAAAGTTCCAGAGCGTCTACGTCAACCTGGGCACCAATCAGGGAGTGAATGTCGGCAGCTATATGCGGATCTTCCGTTATCAGGGAGGCCATGCCGAGACCGTTCCGAACTTCGACGATTATCAGTACAAGATGTATGGCTTTGGAAGTACGCCGACAGCGTACAAATGGAACGATCTGCCCCGGGAAATTCTCGGGGAGGGCATTGTTCTGAGCGTCAGCCCGAATTCCTCCACCGTCTTCGTCACCTATAGCCACGTCGATATGTACGCAGGGGATTACGCCGAAGTCGAATAGGCACGGAACACCGTTTCGAATAGCCGCCCGCGCCGACGGTTACGGTGCGGGCTTTTTCTTTGCGCATCTTCTTTCTAGGATTCCCCAAAGATTTCGCAGGTAAACGCGTAAATGCATGCTTCTTGCGCTTTCCAGGTGCCCGGGGGCAGTCCGGCTTTGTGGCAGGTTTCTCTAAGGAATTCTTCCCTGTCCAAATGCCGCTCCACGGCCACCTGCGGCAGCAGCAGGCCGCGGCGGATTCCCTGTTCGACCAGCAATCCGTGCTTTCCAATTTCGATTTGTTCCGGAAGAACGCGTTGCAATGGCGATAGCAACGATACTTCGATTCGCATCCGCGGAAGTTCTTCGGCTTGCACTGGACTGAATCTTCGGTCTTCCGAGGCTGCCCGGGACGCGCATTTCACGATGCCCTTGCCCAGATTTTCTTTCGTCTCGATGACGCCGATGCAACCGCGCAGCTTGCCGCTAACGTGCAGCGTTACAAAAACGCCGCAATGCGGCTCGAACACTTCGGCATTCGGGATTTCTTTCAACAAACGCTTGTGGCAAACGGCTTCGACCAGCGCCCGGCGCGCTAGCTCCAAGATGCTTTTCCGGTCCGTTTCAGAGAGGCAATGCATCCTGCGGTTTCTTTTGTACTTCCAAAATACTCAGCTTGCGGCGCAGCTTCACGCGATCATCCAATTGATTCCAGAATCTGTAAAAATATTGCGCCGCGGATACCAGCGCGCTGACCACCACGAGCCAGATCAGAACCAAACCCAAGGTACGAAGCGAAGGGTGCCTCGCACCATAAATCAGTACCGCCGCGGCACACACTTGCAGCACCATTTTCGTCTTGCCCAAAGTCGAAGCCGCAATCGTGAAACCTTCCGCAGATGCGATATTCCGCAACCCAAGAATTACCAATTCGCGTCCGATGATGATCACCACCATCCATGCTTTCGCCAGGTGCATATCCACGAGAGAAATAAATGCAGCGCAAATCAAAAGTTTGTCAGCGATCGGATCCAGCAGAATTCCAAGAGTTGTCACCTGCGAATTGCGCCGCGCAAAATAGCCGTCCGCCCAATCCGTCGCCGCTGCTACCAGCAGAATCAGCACGCCCCAAAACTCGAAGTGCATCGGAAACCCAGCCCAATCCACGTTTGGGCTGCGGGTCAAGAGCACCACGATGAGCACCGGGACGATGAATATCCGCAGCAGCGTCAATGCATTAGGCAAGTTCATAAGGCGAATGGCTGGGGGGAGCTCCTTCTCTCTGGGCTCGGCTCACTATAGTCCCCATGGTCTAAAGCGTCAACGAGGGTTGCGCCGGGCTTAGTACGGTACTCTGCGGTTATCAGGCCCTCTCGCGATTTCGATTCGGGTGGGTACTCATTCGTAAAATTTGGTGCTGCAAAGCTGTGCAAATCTTAAATCCGGGCAGTGCAAGGGCACGGCCATCTTCCCACAATATAACAGCTCTCTGACCCCGTTAATACTTTTATTTTCTACAGTTTACGGGGCTATTTTACAAAACACGGCTAACACCGAAAAGCGAGGTTCCTTTAGGACGGCGGGCGAGGCTTTTCACTTTCCACAGTGTTTTCCACAAGCAGGGCCTCGCCAAATGTGCCCAATCTTTCCTGGATTTCCGTGACATTTCGTTCACATTTAGCGGTTTTCATCGGAATTACTCGGAAGTCAACTCCATGACGTTGCTCGCCGGTTTTAGATTGCGTGAGGTCCGCGCAAGACACGCGCCGGCAGGAATAAGAGCGCGCGCAGCAATGCGAACACCCCGTGTACCGCAATGCCTACGATGCGGAAGGGCAACAGCAATAACCATATCAGCGGATAGAGTACCAGAGCCAACAACGCAATCGGCCAACATACGACCAACAGGATGCACCAAAGGAAAAAGCCGGCCATGGACTTGCCTCCTACTTATCCATACGAGGGCGAGCGCCGTAATGTTTCCTTAGCCTCGAAGTCTTTGAGTTTCAACCGGCGCGCAACTGCCTCAGGAATCTCCGCCTCGAGGTCCATGTGTGAATCATTCACCTGCGAACGAACCACGCGTCCCAAAGCGTGAATCAAAGCCAGTGAGCGCCCTTCGGTCAGCGGCATGTGCAACGACAGTTTCACGATTGGATCGATCGGCAGCGCCGCGTCGATACGTTTCAACAATTCATCCAGACCTTCTCCGGTTAGCGCGGAAACGAACACCGGAGGCTCTTCGCCGTTTTTCGATCGGGACCGTATCGCTTCTAATTCCGAGCGCTGCTCCTGAGACAGACGGTCGACCTTATTGAACACGCGAAGCGTCGGCCGCTCCATGACACCGAGGTCGCCCAGAATTTTCTCAACTTCCTGATCCAATTCCTCCTGGTTGGGATTGGAGATGTCGCTCACGTGCAAAATCAGCGCGGATTCCTGAACCTCTTCGAGGGTGGCGCGGAAAGCGGTCACGAGACCTTTCGGCAGCGCGCGGATGAATCCTACCGTGTCGGACACAAGGATTCTCCGGTTCGACGGCAGACGCAGCGCACGGATCGTCGGGTCCAATGTCGCGAACATCCTTGAGGAAACCAGAACCTCCGCCCGGCTCAACGCATTGAACAATGTGGATTTGCCGGCGTTCGTGTAACCCACCAGCGACACGGTACCCAACGGGACGGCGTTTCGGGCTTCTCTTCGCAGAGCCCGCTGCTGCCTCACCTCATCGATGCCCTCCTGGATTTTGCGCACCCGGTCGCGGATGCGCCGGCGGTCGGTCTCTAATTTCTTTTCACCAGGACCGCGGACGCCGATGCGGCCCGCGCCTCCTCCCGCCCCACCCGAACCACCTCCGCCACTTTTGCCGCCGAGACGGGACATTTGCGTACCTCGTCCGGCCAGCCGAGGCAGCATGTAGTTCAGTTGCGCCAGCTCTACCTGCAATTGGCCTTCCCGGCTGCGGGCGTGCTTCGCAAAAATGTCTAGGATCAACTGCGTCCGATCGATGACGCGCCGTTCGGTAGCCTCTTCGATGTTGCGCTGCTGCACCGGCGTGAGTTCGCTGTCGAAAATGATCAGTGGCGCCTGGCGGGCCTTGGCTTCGGCACGGATCTCGTCCAGCTTTCCTCGTCCGACTAACGTTGCGGGATCGGCGGTGTCTCTGACTTGAAAAAGTGTGCCGGTGATTTCCGCGCCGGCGCTATGCGCCAGTTCGACAAGTTCGGCGAGCGACTCGCGACCCTGCTCTCCGGCCGGCATGCCCGGAAATCGCGGCGCGCGTTTCCAGCCCACGCCCACCAGCAGGACGCGTTCTGAAACGACTGTATCGTGCGGAGTTTTCATGAAGGGGTCTGGGCCTGTCGAACCGCGCAAATGGCGCGCTGCCTGGAGGGGAACGTCTGCATCGATTCGATTATACGTCTATTCCGCAGCGTCGGATACCATCCCGGCCAACTCGGCGCGGACCTTCTCGAGCGCTTCTTGCTGAATCCCCGGTGCGTCGCCAAATCCGGTGAGCCAGTGGACTCCTTTTTCGCGCCGGAACCAGGTCATTTGCCTTTTCGCATAGCGCCGCGTGGCCTGTTGAATCGCCGCTCGCGCCTCGTCCAGCTGCATCTCTTCTCGCAGCACCTTCCTCAATTCGCGGTATCCGATGAAGTCAAATGCTTTGGCGTTCCCGGGCACGCCACTTTCCATCAGTGCTAGCACTTCGTCCAACCATCCCCGGTTGAGCATCGCGTCCGTTCGCACGTCGACGCGTTCGTAGAGCGCCTCTCGCGGCGGCGTCAAACCAATTTTGATCGCCCGCCAGCCTTCCAGTGACTTCCGACCGCTTCGATGAAGCTCGGAAAGCCGTTTTTTCGTGAGAAAGCAAACTTCAACCGCGCGGATCAGTTTTTGCTCATCCGCTGGAGCAATTTTTTCGGCCGATTCCGGGTCGAGCTTTTCTAGAATGCGGTGCAGATAGCCTCGCCCATGCTCTTCCGCGCCGGCCCACAATCGCGCTCGCAATTCCTCCGAGCGTTGCGGGACATCCGCCAAGCCTTCCAGCAATGCGCGGAGGTAGAGTCCCGTTCCGACCGTCAGAATCGGCAGTTTCTTCCGCTCGCGAAGATCTTTCAGGACTTCCACTGCCCACTCCCGATAGCCACCGGCGGTGGAATCTTCGTCGGCCCCCAGAACGTCCAAGAGATGATGCGGCACACCACGACGCTCTTCTTTCGCCGGTTTCGCTGTGCCGATGTCGAAACCCCGGTACAACTGAGTCGAGTCACAGGCCATCACTTCGCCGTCGAGGCGTTCCGCCAGCCACACCGCTAGGGTAGATTTTCCCGAAGCGGTCGGCCCGACGATGACCAACAGCGGAAGGTCAAGACACGCATTCATTTGCGGAATAAAATCGGCCACGCCCGGATCAACCGCCTGACGAACACAATCGGCGCCAACAGCATGCTGCCGAGAACCGGTTGGCAAGCCAGTTTCATACTTCTAATTCGAAGGAATCGGCATGTTGTAATAGTAAGTGAAGCGGAGCTCGATATACGGGCCCTTAAACTGCGGCGGAAGGGTTGGAAACGGATCGGACGCGCGAATCGAGGAGATCGCCGCGCGATCCAACGGTTCCTTGCCCGAACCGAAGACACGCTGGGGATCGTTGTCCGGCACACTTCCGTCCCTCATGATTTTGAACTGCAGCGAGACAACACCTTGCTCCCCAAGCTGTACGGACGCCGGCATCACGGCAAACCAATTCTGTTTTACGGTGATGTATACGCGCCGCAGGTAGTCGTTGAAATCGACTCCTTCTGTGTCCGTGAGCATCTGAATCGCGCCGCCGGCGGTCCCGTGACCACCGCTTCCCCCGCTACGCCCACTGAGCGGCGCTTGCCCACCGAGCGGTGCCGGCGTGTTTGGCTTTATCCCCCGCGCCGCATCGCGAATCGCATTTCCCGCCGACTCCTGCTTGGGCAGCAAGAGACCGCTTTGCGGCACAGGCATATCGGGCGTTTCCAATTTTGTTTGCGGTTTTGGCAAGTCGCCTCTGCTGCCATCCGCAGGCTTCGGCGGAGGCGTAACCACGCTCGGCTGCGGCGCGGGCGCGCTCGGCAAGTCTCTCTTTGGCGGTTCGGGCTGCGGCGTTGTTGGTTGTACCGGCGACGGAACGACCGGTGGTGCAACCTTTCGAATCACTTTCGGGTCCACCCTTACCAACGGACGCGGCGCGGGCGGAGGCGACGGTTTCAACGATTCGAGCGCCCCGGGAGGCAGCAACACTTCCATCTCCTTCCGCCCGATTTCTTCTTCTTCGTGCGATCGGGAACGATAGGCAAGCACCTGCACCAGGGCCACAATGAAGAGGAGGTTCAGCAACAAGGAGAGCCCGGCGACCATCATCTCCCCGACCGGTCGCTTCTGCTGTTCCATGGACGGCAGGAACGAGAGTTCGCCAGTCTGAATAATGTCCGGCTGCACCAATTCTTCGGAGACCGACAGGGTTTGCGGGAGCACTTCGGGCGGAGCGGCCCCCTGAGGCACCGTAATGCGCTCGTCCATGTCGGTCGGCTGCGCGGGCAGGTGCGAATCGTCGGGTCTCTGCACCGCCTCGATATTCAAATCGCGTGGGACGACCACGCGCGCGGCGATGGCTTCCAGCGGCAGACTGTTCGGAATTGTCGAGTGCCCGTTCAAGGCGATAATCGGCAGGGTCGAGGGCACCAAGGTGCGCTCATCGAGCGGTGTCGGACGCCGCCGCGCAGTCGGCTCAACGACCGCCGGCGGACGGGCGCCTTGAGGAACGAGGGTCCGTGGAATCATCATCGAGTCACTTTTCCAGACACACTTGGTGCTACGGGTTGGACGCGGGCGGTATGCTCACGGATGCTTTCCATGACCCTGCCAGCCAGCTCGAGCGCCGCTCGCCCCGCTTCGCCATCTGTTTTCGGAGCTACGCGGGTCCGCACCGCTTCCGAAAAGGCTTCTAATTCCGTGCGCAACGGTTCCACGTCTGGCGCCAGTAGTTTTTCAAAGCCAAATTCCGGCTGCGGCCCCGGACGCGTTACGCCTACGCGCAAAGCATCCCGTCGCGCGTAATCCAGGGAAATATATTCATGCTGCTGAAAGAATCGCATCTTGCGAACACGCTCGGTGGATACCCGGCTCGCCGTTACGTTGGCCACGGCGCCCCCTGCAAATTCCAGGCGCGCATGGGCGATATCTACTTTGTCCGTCAACACGGGTATTCCCACCGCTCTTAGTTCTTCCACAGGCTCTTTTACGAGCGCTAAAAGAATGTCCAGGTCATGAATCATCAAGTCATAGATTACGTCTACGTCGAGGCTCCGCGGTGTGAATACTCCCAATCGATGCACCTCAAAAAACAATGGCCTGTTTACGACTGGTTCGACGGCCCGAACGGCTGGGTTGAACCGCTCCACGTGCCCCACTTGCAGAACCCGTCCATGGTGCTTTGCCTTGGCAATCAGATCATCCGCTTCTGCCACCGAACGCGCCATGGGCTTTTCCACCAACACGTCGATTCCCATTTCCATTAATTCACAGCCAACTTCCGTATGAGCTAAGGTTGGCACGGCGACGCTCGCCGCCTCCACAGCACCACGCAGTTGTCCTAGACTAGAGAACGCGCGCGTCTGAAATTCTTGCGCAATCTTGCCGGCGCGGTCCGCATCCCGGTCGAACACTCCCACCAGTTCCACATCCGCCATCTCGCGATAAACTCGGACATGATTCCGCCCGAATTCGCCACATCCGACGACGGCCACAGGAATCTTGCCCACAGCCATCGCGCTCATCTCTTTTGCATTCCTGGAGAATCGCCGATTGGTTCCGCGCCCTGCATTGCTGGAAATGCCTGAATTGCAATCCCCGCGGCGCTCGCAGATTCAATCAATTCGTCGCGGTCGAATAACAGCGTCCGCCCGGCGTCGATTGCCAGTGCCGTGGCCCCGGATTTCTTCATAGCTTCGACGGTTGGCAGTCCGACCACGGGTACGTCGAAGCGCATGTCCTGTTTCGGCTTGCTCACCTTCACCACCACCAGCGGCTTCCCTCCTGCAAAACGAGCGGCGCGCGTGATGGCTTCGTCGGTTCCTTCCATGGCTTCCACGGCTACGCAGGCGCGATCCGCGATCACCACCGTTTGCCCAATGTCCATCGCCGCGATGTGCCGCGCGATTCCCAATCCGTATTCCATGTCCCCTGACTCGCGTTCGTCGGGAGCGCGGCGCGTCAGCACGCCCGGCTCCGGCAGCAACGGCTTCAGGAACATGGTCGAGTCCACCAGCTGGATTCCTTCCTCTTCGAACGCTTTCGCGACCGCTCCAATCAGCGAGTCCGTATTCTTTTTTGGCAACGAAAACAACAGTTTGGCCAATTTCCAGTCCGGCCGGATGGCGCTGAAAATCCTGTTGTGCTTCACCTGGCCGGCCATGACCGCGCGGCTAATCCCTTCCTGCTGCATCAGCGCGATGGCCTTGCTCAATTCCCCCAAGCTCACCCAGTGCAACCGCCTCGCTATTTTTTCCAGCTCTGGCGACGCTTCTTCCTTCAACGCGATGACCGCCATTTCAATTCCCTGGCTGCGCGCTCCTTCGAGAACGAGAAACGGGAATTGACCGTTTCCCGCGATCAATCCCCAACCGGCAGTGCTGTGCAACGCTTCGGGCATGAATTCGAGGCTCGCTTACTTCACGATCCCACGCTCGGCCTTTTCGACGAACGCGATCATTTCTTGTACGTCCGCGGAATCCGCCAGCGCCTTGCGCATCTCGTCCAGGGCTTGTTCCGTGTTCTTTTTCGATCGAACCAGGAGCTTGAAGGCGCGCTGCAGGGTTTTGATGCGCTCAGCGGAAAATCCCTTGCGTTCCAATCCGATGGTGTTCGCCCCGAAGCACTTTGTTTCCCGCTCCGTCACAATCAGGGAAAACGGCAGCACGTCCTGGGTGATTACCGTGCACGCTCCAATGTATGCGTACTTTCCCAGGCGGCAAAACTGGTGCACCGGCGAAAATGCTCCAACGGTGACAAAGTCCTGCACCGTGACGTGTCCTGCGAGGGTCGCTCCATTCACAAACAGCGTGCCATTCCCCACCTGCGAATCATGTCCCACATGAGAGTACGACAAAAAGAAATTATCGTTTCCCACGCGCGTTACCCCGCCGCCCTTTTTCGTTCCCCGGGTGATGGTCACGTGTTCGCGAAAAATATTGCCATCCCCGGCCACCAACTCGACGCGCTCTCCGTGGAAGGTGTAATCCTGCGGGTCGCCCCCAATCACACAGAAGGGATGAAACACATTT
This sequence comes from Candidatus Acidiferrales bacterium, assembly GCA_963783955.1. Taxonomy (GTDB): domain Bacteria; phylum Acidobacteriota; class Terriglobia; order Acidiferrales; family UBA7541; genus Acidiferrum. The sequence continues at coordinate 65,076 of CAWAPN010000002.1, forward strand.
CTTGCGCCAAATTTCGAAGGGCCGTTAATCACCGCGTGCGAGTGGACCACACAGCCTGCGCCCAACTCCACGTCCGCTCCAACCACCGCGAACGCTGCCACCTCGACTCCCTCTCCCAGTTTTGCCGTTGCCGAAATCACCGCTTGCGCGTGTACTTTGTTGTTACTCATTTTCCTGCGTTGTTTGCCCGGTCGCGGTCCACCATCACGCACATCAACGTTGCTTCGGTCGCCAGGTTCTGTTCCACAAAGGCTTTGGCGCGAATTTTGCAAAGGTCGCCTTTCCAGGCCAGGATCTCGACTTCCACGCGCAATTGGTCTCCGGGCACGACCGGGCGGCGGAATTTCACATCGTTCATCGAGGCCAGGTACAGAAGCTTCTGGTCGCGGTCCGGAATTTCCTGCAACAACAACAATCCGCCCGCTTGGGCCATCGATTCGAGGATTAAAACTCCCGGCATGATTGGCTTGCCGGGAAAGTGTCCCTGGAAAAACGATTCATTAATGGACACGTTCTTGATGACGACGATGCGCTTATAGCGCTCCACTTCGAGAACTCGATCGATCAGCAGGAACGGGTACCGGTGCGGCAGAAATTTCTGAATCTCATTGATGTCCAGTTCCATACCGGCTCCTGTATTCGGTACCGTCTTTCGGCGGCAGTGCCTCCGTATATCGCAAACTTACCATTATAAGCAATCTCCGGGCCCTGCACAGCTTATCTTGCTGCGTATCTTGCCGCGGGTCGTGCCTCCTCGCTGCCGGTCGCACGTCCTAGCCTGGTCTTGTTGCGATCGAGTTGCTATTGTTACCATCGCTTCGCCATGGCGCAAAACTCGTTTCCGAAGGCCCTTTTCTCGACTCTCCAGTCGCGGCTGCCGCAAATGCTCGACCTTCTGCGCGAACTCACGCTGCTCGAATCGCCCAGCACAGAGAAGCCCCCCGCTGACCGCTGCTGTGGTTTTCTGGCGAACCAGTGGCGGCTTCGAGGCGGAATGGTCGAGGTTCTGCCGCAGAAAATCCGAGGCAATCAGCTTCGTGTGCTCTGGGAACCGAACGCCGGACGGCCGAGCGGCCAGCTTCTCGTGCTCGGTCACTACGACACGGTTTACTCGACGGGGACCCTGGCGCAAATGCCTTTTCGTATTGCGGGCGGCAAGGCGTTTGGTCCCGGAACTTTCGACATGAAGGCCGGCATCGTGCAGGCTCTGTTTGCGTTCGAAGTCCTGCAAGAGTTGAAGATTCCGGTGACGAAAAATGTTGTTTTTCTCTGGACGTCGGATGAAGAGATCGGCAGTGAATCTTCCCGCTCCTTGATCGAGGCGGAAGCGAAACGCAGCGACGCGGTTTTTGTTCTTGAGCCCTCTCTTGGTCCGCGAGGGCTGATCAAAACGTCGCGCAAGGGCGTCGGCGAAGCCCAGCTGATCGTCCACGGCCGCGCTTCTCACGCCGGCCTGGCGCCGGAAAAGGGCGTCAATGCGATTCACGAGCTCGCCGCGCAACTGGTACGGATTGAACGCTGGAACCATCTTCGCCGCGGCGTCACCGTCAATGCGGATATCGTCGAAGGCGGTTCGCGCACCAATGTTATTGCCGATCACGCGAAGGCTACCCTGGATCTCCGCGCCTGGCGCATCGCGGACATGCGCGCGCTCGAGCGACGCCTCGATTCGCTCAAGCCGATCCATCGCGGCGCAAGATTGGAAATGAATGGCGGTTTCAACCGGCCGCCGCTCGAACGCAAGCACAGCGCGGCGCTCTTCTCTCGTGCTAAGTCCATTGCGAAACAGATCGGCTTCTCGCTTGGCGAGGTTGCCGCGGGAGGCGGCTCCGACGGCAATTTCACCGCGGCTCTCGGCATTGCCACGCTCGATGGCCTTGGAGCCGTCGGTGACGGCGCGCACTCCACGCAGGAACACATTGTCGTCAAGACGATGCCGCAGCGCGCGGCACTGCTCGCCGCTGTGCTCGCTGCTTCGTGATTTGTGAACCGGGGAATGTTACTTATCGGCCGTAGTTTTTCTTCAAATACTCATTCGTCGAGCGCATCAAGTCCCCGTAATCGCTGTGCAGGACTTCCTTAAGGGCGTCTTCGGTCGATCCGCCTTCCGAGATACGCTCGAGGATGCGTTCCACGTCGCCCATGCCATCGGTCTCGACGATGTACTCGACATTTGCGAGCGCCCAGGCATAGGCATACCGAGCCGCATCCGCCGGCAGACCCATCCACGAACCTTCCAGGCGTCCCAATGGCGCCGCCTGACCGCCATCATAGACCTGCGCCAGAACCGCAGCGTTTTCGTCGCTGCGCTTGCCTTCCATCCATTGTGCAACGCCTTCCTGAATCCATGTGGGGGCGCGTCCGCGCGTTTTCTGCTGGATAAAACTGTGGGTCAATTCGTGCCGCAACACGCGCGACAATTCCGAGGTCACCGTGGTTAACCCCTGTACCGGAACGCGAATCCTGCCATCGTTCAACGCTCCCACCCAACCCGGGGCGCGCGTTATGTCGGAGAATCCCTCCTGCGTGTACAGCACCACGCCGATCGGTTCCGGCGGCGTATAATTCAGCTCGGACTCAATCGCGGTGTAGTGTCCTTCGAGCACGTGCAGCACTTCTCGCGCCAATGCAGGCTGAGCCGCTCCGTTGTACTTCAGCTGAAAATGCGCGCTTTCGTTTTCCTTGTAGTTCTCTTCTTCCTCTTTGTCTCTGAGCGCCTTATTCAGCGCCGCTTGCGTCTCCGCATCCGGCTTCAGGGCCAACGCCTTTTTCCACTCCACCACCGCTTGTTCCGGACGGTTCATTCCGTAGTAGGCCCAGCCCTCCAGCTTGTAGATGTCCGCGTTGTCGCCTGAACCGCGCTTGGCCCGCTCGAGGTATTCGACCGCCTGCTTGAATTCACTCATCTTCAAATACAGATAGGCCAAGTTCATCAGGAGAACCGGCTGGTCGGGAAGAAAGGCGATCGCAGTTCGCTCGTCGTTCAACGCGTGTTCCATGTCGCCACGGGCCAATTCAAACTGTGCCGCCGCGTGGTGTGCCAATGCGGCCTTTTCGTTCGCTTTCGCATTACCACCCTGCGCTTCCCCTTCCATGCGCGCGATGTAGTCGCGGTCGATGGCGCCATCATGCACGGCTGCCTGGTCGATTTCCGCCGCGTTCGCCGTCGCCTCCATCGGTGGAGGCGCGATATCGAGGTTGGCTGCTGCGGTTGCCGGAGATTCCATGCCAGGCGACAGGCCGCCTTTTTCGATATGATCCACGATGCTTTTGGGAATGGAAAGCTCGCCGGCGGCCGTTTGGTAGTGGACTTTGTCGCCGTCCTCGGTGACGTTAAACGCCACGATCTGGCGTCCGTTCTTCAGCACAATCTTGTCCGCACGCGCTGCCGCCGCGCAGGCAAGCAAGGCTGCAAAAAGAGTCCAGATACGCGTTGTTTTGCTGACTCTTATCACTCTCTGATGATAATGCGGCTCGGCCAGGCATTTCTCGCTACCTTGTCGCCGCATGCCGAAAGTGACTACACTCAGTAGATGCGTTTTTGCTCCGCTCTGATTGTGTCGCTCTTGTTGTGTGGGCTCGCCTTACCCGCCGCGGCACCCTCTCCCCGGGATGTACTGGCTTCCCTGAATGCGCTGCGACTCGATGCGGACCAGGTCTACACGCTCTCCGCCGAGGACCGTATTGAACTTCACCTTGGCGACCTCATCATCACCTTCGAGCGCGGGAAACTGGCGTTCTTTCAGCCCTTCGAGGGCCGCATCACGGGATTCGTTTTTTCCGGCGACGGCCACACCTTGGCCCTTCCTCGCGATCCTGCCGAAAAGCAGCAGTTGGCCCGATTCCTCGGCGCCCCGGTGCTCGATCAGGGCTTTGTTTCCATTTACGCGCGCTTTACCGACGACACCGCGCAAGATCTCCTGAGCCAGCTGAGTCGAGCCTCCATTCAACCCGCTAGCGATACCGCTTTCACCGCTCTATGGCTCCCGCAACTCGAGCGATTCAATCCAACGCATTCTCTACGGATTCTTTTTGAGAGATACAGCTCGACTGCCCACCATTTTTTTCACGCAGGCCTCGATGGCATTCTGACCGGGCCGTTCGACGTTCTTCTTGACGACACGCGCCGTGAAAATTTCATGCTTGGCCAGCCTCGCATGGCCAACAAAATCGACTATTACGACGTCTGGACCTCTTATACTCTTCCCGGCTTTTCGCCTCCGCCGGTTCCGTTCCACGCCGTCCACTATCAAATCGACACGACCATCCGCACCGACAACACGCTGGAGGGCGATTCCTCGGTGGACTTCCGGGCGTCCACTCCGGGCGATCGAGTTCTCTTCGTTCAGCTCTCGCGCGCCCTGAAGGTCGATTCCATCTCTCTTTCCGGGGAAAACCTTGTCTTTTTCCAAAACGAAGGGATTACGGAACAGCAATTGCGTTCCCGCGGAGACGACACGCTCTGTGTTTTTCTTCCGCGCGCGATGGACGCGGGAAGCACGTTCGCGCTGCGCTTCCACTATCGGGGCAACGTCATCGAAAACTACGGCAATTCGGTGCTCTATGTTGGCGCGCGAGAAAGCTGGTACCCGCATTCCGGAGACTCCGCGGAGTTTGCCAATTACGACCTTACGTTTCACTGGCCCAAGCATCTTCGGCTCGTCGCTACTGGTGAAAAATCCGCCGAACGCGAGGACGGCGAATTGATGCAAGCCCACTGGAAGTCGAATCTTCCGGTGGCGGAGGCCGGGTTCAACCTTGGCGAGTATGCGTTCACGTCGCTTTCCTCCGGCAATCATGTTGTCGAGGTCTACGCGAACAAGCTGCTCGAGCAGGCTATTCTCTCTCGCTTGGAACGGCAGCGCCCCCCGGCCGAGCCAAGTCTTCTTTCCCGTTCACCGCTCGGCGATATCAGTCACACTTCGGGAATGCTCACACCGCCGCCTCCGAGCCCTGCGGATGCGCTGAACTCCCTGGCGCGCGAAGTGAATTCGTCCATCACTTTTCTTGAGCGCTACAATGGCCCGTTCCCGTTTCCCCGGCTTGCCGTTTCTCAGATTCCCGGAACCTTCGGCCAAGGCTGGCCCGGGCTCCTGTACCTTTCCACATTTTCCTTTTTGCCGCCGGAGACCCAGGAGCTGGCCGGCTATAATTCCACCTCACAGGAAACGTTCACGGACATCATGCCGGTTCACGAGGTCGCGCATCAGTGGTGGGGCAATGTCGTCGGTTGGTCGAGCTATCGCGATCAGTGGATTACGGAGGGCCTCGCGGTCTATCTCTCGCTCCTCTATGCCGATTCCCAGAAGATGCCCGATCGCACGCTTCTCGCTTGGCTCGCGCGCTATCGGAAACGCTTGAGCACGAAACCGCTGGACTCCGACCTCGCTCCCGCCGACGTCGGTCCGGTCACCATGGGAACGCGGCTGTCCTCCTCGAAATCGCCGGATGCCTACGACGTTGTGGCTTATTCCAAAGGTGCCTGGATCTTTCACATGATTCGCGGAATGCTGCGCGATCCGAAGGCCAAAGATCCCGACGCGCGCTTCATTGCTCTGTTGCACACGCTGGTTGCCAAATACGCGCAGAAGCCACTATCCACTGTACAACTTCAGAAAGAAGTCGAAGCGGTCATGACTCCGGGTATGGATCTCGAGGGCGGCCGGTCCATGGAGTGGTTCTTCGAGGAATTTGTGCGCGGGACCGGCATTCCGCGATACAAGGTAGAATTCACTGCCCGTAGGACCGATAAGGGTTACCAAGTGCGAGGCAAGCTTTTTCAATCGGGAGTGCCACATTCCTTCATCGCCACGGTGCCTCTGTACACGGGCTCCTCAGCGGGGCGCAGCGTCTTTCTCGGAACGGTTCAGGCGATCGGCGAGGAAACTTCCTTTTCCTTTAACTCGCCGGTCGAACCCCACAAACTCCTGATCGACCCGCACATGACCCTCTTGTGCGTGGCCGAATAGCTCTCTAGCGATTGTCCATCAACTGTTTTTCGAGCAACGGGCTATTCAGATTCAGTTCAGCTTTTCCGTCATCTCCAAATGTGTATTCATAGCCTTCCGAGTCTCTCGGGACATCTTTGAGCAGTCCGGTTTCTGTCAACTCGGTCATTCGTGTAGCCCGATGACCGAACTGTTTTTCATATTCGTCCGCCAGACGGTTGATTTCCTTCAAGTCCAGGTCCACTTTCATGAGCTTCAAATGTTCTTCCGCATTTTGCTTCACCATCGGGTCGGTCGTTGTCTGGTACACCTGCAGCCATAAAAAATAGGAGGTCTCCGGCGATTCGCCCTCGGCCGCAATCTTTGCCGCCATCACTTTCATCCAGATCAGAGCGTGGGGGTCCTTGCTGCCCTCCGCAAAGGCCGCGGATGCCTTGGGGTAGTCTTTTGCGTCGAAGTAATAGACGTTTCCCAAATCCTGGTAAAGCCGCCACTGCTCCGGATTCGCCTTGATTCCCCTCTCGAGCAACCTTACGGCGAGGTCGGGGTGCCCCGCCCCTCGCGGCGGACTGTCACTCAGAAACGTCGAGCCAAAGCGATAGGCAGGGATCAATTGAGGATCCAGGGTTGTGGCGATATCCAACAGGGGCCACAGCAATTCAAGATTGCTCTGGTGCAAGCGATGTTTTTCGCCGAAATACTGAACGACGCGAGTCCAGTAAACCGCGCCCATGAACGGCGCATATTCGAGGCTCAGCGCTTTTACCAAGTTACCCGAACGGAAAGCCAGTTGATCCTGCTCGACCCGGATCGATCTTTTTTGTTGATCGATCTTCGTCTGGAGTTGCCACGCGCCGGCCAATCCGAGAATCAGCAAGCCAGCCAGAAAACATCCGGCCATTTTCTGTCGATTCATTTCAGGTTCCGTCGCGAAAAAACCATCGCAGCCGCCGCGAGCACAATGGACGCGTAGAGGATAGTGTAGGAAGTGTCTTGCCACACCAGGCTTGCCGGAACTCCCCGCCCATGGGCTACCGCGCCCATAACGTTGAAATTTTCAAAGTTTGGCAGCAGGTAGGAGATGCCGCGCAGAAGTTTCATTGTCGACGGGGCCAAGTCGACCGCTTGCATGATCCGCAAATCCTCCGCGAAAACACCCGCAATGTAGATCGCCACGGTAAAGAGGATCGCCAGGAACGGCGTGGTGAAACACGAAAACAACATAGCCAATGCAACGATCAGCGCCAACTTCAGAAGAATCAAGTACACGGCAACCAGAACATACCAGTCGCTCTTCTCGAGCGGATGCTTGACCGCCCACAGCGCCAGATACAGCCCCACGGCCATCGCTGCTGTGTTCAGCGCCAGAGTCATCACCAGGCCAGCGTATTTGCCCAACAGAAATTCCCAGCGGTGGACCGGCTTGGCCAGCAGAGCGTACAAGGTGCGCTTTTCCATTTCTTTCGAAACCAGGCCGACACCGATGAACACGGCGATGAAGATGCCAATGACCGAAATCGCCGTGAGCCCCAGACTCACGATGACGCTTTCCTCGATGCCGAGCGAAATCTGTCCGATCAAGATCGCAGCGGCGATCATCAGCAACGCAAAAAACACCAGACTGTAGAGCACGCGATCCCGCACCGCTTCCCGGCAGGTATTCGAGGCCACCGCCCAGACGTTCCTCATTGCGCGCTCACCTCTACCGCATTCGCCTGCGCGCGGTCCGCGTCTACCAAGTTCATGAAGAACTCTTCCAGTGTCGGTTTCAGTTGCGTCACGGAAAGGATTCGCGCCCCCGCCGCCTTCAATTCGTCCAGCGCTCCATAAAGCTCAGGCTCCGTGAGTTGTACGCGGTATCGCTCGCCGGTCTTTGTCGCCTTTTCAAGCAGGGTAAACGATTTTGCGATGCCATTCAGCTCAAACAAGATTTCCAGGCCCTGAGCCTCGATTCCGACCATTTCTCCCGGCGCACCCACGCCTTGCAGTTTTCCGCCCACGATCACGCCCACGCGGTCGCATAACATTTCCGCGTCCGACAGGATGTGCGTCGAAAACAGCACGGTTCGCCCTTCTTTCTTCAATTCCAGAATGATGTCCCGCACTTCGCGGCGCCCCAGCGGATCTAGTCCGGACATCGGTTCGTCCAAGACCACCACTTGCGGATCGTGCAGGATCGCTTGCGCCAGCGCGGCCCTCTGCAGCATTCCTTTCGAGTACTTTCTCAGCTGAATCTTCTTCGCCGTGTCCAAACCCACCTTTTTCAACATTCGCTGTACACGTTCTTGCCGCTCCGCGGCCTTTAACCCGTGGAACCGTGCAAAATAATCGAGCAACTCCGCCGCGGTCAGATAATCGTAGAAATAGGGCTGCTCCGGGAGATAACCGACATTCCGGTGCATGGAGACCTCCTCGATGGATTTCCCCAGGATTCGCGCCGTTCCCGATGTCGGGAATATCAAACGCATCAGCAGCTTGATCGTTGTCGATTTCCCCGCACCATTCGGCCCGAGAATCCCAAATACCTCACCCGTTTGCACCTGCATGCTCAGGCTTTCCAAGGAGCGTTTCTTTTTCAGGTGCAAGAACCCGTGCGGGTAGTCCTTGGAGAGGTTTTCGATTTCAATGGCGGGAGTGGGCATATTCCTATTGTTCGAGAGCCATCCCACATCGTCAACGCTCACCCGGCGGGTCTGTTCGCCAGCAGCAATGCCCTAACAAGCAAAAAGCGCGGTTTCCCGCGCTCGTAGAACCCGCCGTTTCACTTGCCTGCCGCCCAAGGACCTTCACGGGTCATTTGCTGATCTGTACCAGATCCCTGCTGCTCGTTTCGACCACCTGCTCGATTGGCTCGAGGGTCTGCTCCGCCCGCCAATTGTCCAGAATCCCCACTTGCTGCACGCAGCTCACCGTACACCTCGGCGCGCATCCCTTGTGGGTGTAAAACTCCCGGTGCCTTCGCTCCACCGTGTACTTCTCCAGCGGCACTCCCGGATAGCCGCGTTGCTGCGAGCACCAGTGCACCAATCCGTCTTCGCAAATGTACAGGTACCTCGAGCCCGCGCGGCATTTCCAGTCGTGCTCGCGTCCCTTCGCCACATTGTGTTGAAACTGGTTGAACCGGGAAAAGGAGCGCTTTCCGAGAGCCATAATCTCCTCGAAGATTTCCTGGTCCCTCTGCACCAAAGGTTTCAATTGCCCGTCATGGTCGTGGATGATGCCCACTGTACTCGTAAATCCCAAATCAAGCGCGCGGTGGGCGATTTTCAGCGCGTCTTCCGAATTCTTGACTCCGCTGCCTAGCACGGAATTGATATTCACCTGAAACACGGCCCACTCCGACAGCATTTCGAGCCGGCCGTCTAGCGTCTTCAGGCTCTTCTTCGAAACCTCGTCCGGCGTGGCGTTATCGATGCTGATTTGCAAGTGCTCGAGGCCCGCCGCATTCAGACGCTCGATGCGCTCTTTATTCAGGAAAAATCCGTTGGTAATCATCCCGGCGATCATTCCGCGTTTCCGGATGTGCCGGATGATCTCGTCGAGTTCGGGGTGCATCAGGGGCTCGCCGCCGCTGATGGTGATGATCGACGTCCCCATCTCCGCCAGCATATCCAGCCGCTTCTTCATTTCGTCGAGCGGCACTGGTTTCGAGGTGTCGTCGAACTCGTTGCAATACCCGCAGTCCAGGTTGCACCGGCGCATCGGGATGATATGCACGAGGAAAGGATGCTTCGTCGAAAGGAGCGCCTTGCCGATTCGCCGCAACTCCCGCACGCGGGTCCGGTAGAAGCGAAGCCGTCTTCTGCAGTGCGTTTCCGCGGACGCTTTGCCCCTCTGGCTCATTTCGACGCTGAGTTCCCCCAGCCCCGATTATACCTTAGGCTTCTGTTCTGTCCTTTTGGGCGCGCCAAACTCATAACTATGCCTGGCGCGCCCAAGGCCCTCCGCTCCGGTTATCCTGGCGAATGGCGATCACTTCGACGGCACCTTGCTCAGCACCTTCTCAACTGGGCGTGCTTCTGTCGTTGCCAGCGGCAGGATGACTTCCCTGGCAATTTCGGTGGCGGCCCCGATCCTTCAACCCCGAAGCCGCCCGTTAAGTTACGGGTGCAACCCCTGGTGCAACCCCCCTTGGTAACGCACCCGAACCAACCAGGTGAAGATAGCCGCTGCGCGTTCCCCGTGCGGTCAAGAACGATCAAGACGATGAAAGTTCTTCTTAAGCGCAGCCGGCCACGCTTTACACTTCTTTACCCCTAAGCGGCTGGAAATGGCTAAACTCCTCTTAATAATCGGGTGTGGGGAGAAGCATGTTTCGATCGCAAGATCATTCAATGCGGGTAGCGCGCAAGTCTTCTGCGGAGCCTGACCAATCCGCTCGCCGGATCCTGATCATCGACGATGATGTGGAACTGTGCGAACTGGTGACGGAATTCCTCGAGCCAGAAAATTTTCGGATGGTCGCAGTGCACAGCGGCACAAAGGGCCTGGAAATGGCCCTGAGTCAAACCTTCGATCTCATTGTTCTGGACGTCATGTTGCCCGGCACGCGCGGTTTCGAGGTGCTCCAACGCCTCAGGGCTACTTCCCGTGTCCCTGTCATCATGCTGACCGCGCGCGGCGAGGAAGTGGACCGGATCCTGGGCCTCGAAATCGGCGCCGACGATTATCTTCCCAAGCCTTTCAATCCGCGTGAACTCGTTGCTCGCATTCACGCGGTTTTGCGACGCAGTTCGGCGCCTCCGTTCCTTCCGCCTACCGCGAATGTCGAGCATCTTCACGTGGGCGACATCGAATTTGATTCCGCCTCACGAACCATTCTCCGCTCCAAGAGTGAAATCGAGCTGACCTCGGCGGAATTTGACCTTCTCGCCACGTTCTTGCGTTCGCCGGGCGTGGTCCTTGCGCGCGAAGACCTGGCGCACCAGGTTCTCGGCCGCGATCTGGCTCCCTACGATCGCAGTCTTGACGTCCATGTTAGCAATCTTCGCCGCAAGCTCGGCCCTTTGCCGGACGGCAGGGAACGCATTAAAGCCGTCCGGAGCGTCGGCTACTTGTATGCCGTCTCCGATCTGCCCGGGAAAACGTAATCCCCTCGATGCGCAGCCTCTTCCTGAAGATTTTTCTGTGGTTCTGGATCGCCATGGTCTTGATCAGCCTCACTCTGTTTTTGTCCTCGCTCGAACGTGAATCCAATTCCTCCCGTCTGCGGGATGAAGAGATCGATCGCACCATGACTCCCATGGTTGCCGCGCGGCTCGCGGAGATCTACGACGACGAAGGTTCTGCGGCATTCGCGGCGTTTCTAGACCGCTCGCGGAACAGCTTTCCCTGGCGCCCCTACCTTTTTGATTCCCACGGTCACGAAGTGCTTGCGCGGTCTCCTTCACCGCGCGCCATGGAGGTCTATCGGCTTGCGCTGGCCGAGCAACAAACTGAGATCGTCCGCTTGGGAGACATTCGATGGGTGGGGCAGACCGTGCTGACCGAAAAAGGCCACCCCTATGTGGTGGTTCTCGAAGTGCTGCCGCAGAAGCCTCGGCCTTTCCTCGAAGCGCCTTCCCACGTGCAATTTCTCCGTTTTGCGTTGATTATTCTGATCGTTGGCTTCATCTCTTTCTGGCTGACCCGCCACATCACCTCACCGATACTCAAGCTTCGCGAAACCGCCAACCAACTCGCGGCTGGAAATCTTTCCGCTCGCGTCGGCGCGATTTCCTTGGGCCGCAAAGATGAGCTGGCTGGCCTCTCACAGGATTTCGACCACATGGCCGAACGGATTCAGACGCTGATGTCTTCGCAACAGCGTTTGCTCAGCGATATTTCCCATGAGTTGCGCTCTCCGCTTGCGCGGCTCAGCGTCGCCCTCGGCCTTGCTCACCGCACCGCTTCAGCGGAGAGCCTTCCTGCTCTGGCGCGCATCGAGCGCGAAACCGAGCGGCTCAATGAGCTGATTGGCGGACTCTTGAACCTTGCGCGCCTTGAATCGGGCAATCGCTTCTTTACGCGCGCCGATCTCAACCTCGAACCCCTTCTTCAGGAGATCATTTCCGATGCCAACTTCGAAGCGACGAGCCGCAACCGTTCGGTTCGCCTGCTTTCGAGTCTTCCTTGTTTGGTGGATGGAAATGCGGACCTGCTGCGCAGCGCGATCGAAAACGTCGTTCGCAACGGCGTGAACTACACTCCGGAAGGAACCGAAGTCGAAGTTTCTCTGGCGAAGGAGGACGACGGGAAGGTGGCTTTGATTGTTGTTCGCGACCAAGGACCCGGCGTGGCCGAGGAGGCTCTTGCCACGATTTTCCAACCGTTTTATCGGGTCGACGAGGCGCGCGATCGCGTGTCGGGTGGAATTGGCCTGGGCCTCGCCATCACCGAACGCGCTGTGCGTGGCCATGGCGGTACTGTCGTCGCGCGCAATGCGCCTAACGGCGGGTTGACCATCGAAATTCGGCTTCCGGTGCAATCAATACAAGGTTGAATGACCTCGTTTCGTTGACGGCTCGGACGCCCCACAAAGAGAACAGCCGGGCACTTGCTCCCGGCTGTTCTTGTTTCCGATGGTTTGGCTGCCTCTAAAGCGGCAGCCGCTGAATGTAATTAGTCTTGATACGGCAAGTAGCGCCACAAATCGTTCAGGTAGCCGTTGCCGGTCGTGCTGGTGGCGTCGTAACCTTCACCACCGAAGAGCCAGAGTTGGCCCAAACTGTCCACCCAGTGGGTCGCATTGCTGCGGCCGCCGGGGGTCCAGTTCACGTAGGTCAGATAGGGCCGCGCCAAAGTGCCGTAGACTCCGTTATCGCTTCCGGTGTTCGACCCCTTGATCCAGACCCACTGGCCTGGCTGGCCCGCGGTAGCGTTGGGAGTATAGACCCAAAGGTCATTGAGGGCACCATTGCCGTTCGTCGCAGTGGAATCCAGACCCCATCCGCCGAAGAGCCAGAAGTCTCCGCTACCGTCGACCCACGCGCTAGCACCCCAACGGGACCCCGGTAGGGCGCCGGTGGTCGAGATAGCCGGGCAATTGGGTAGCGGGGGCATGGCCACCAGACCACATGTACTGGCCGCGCCAGTCGTATTCACCGGGCCTACCGCCGGGGAACTCTCATAAACACCGGTTTGGTTGGCCTTGTCAGACCCCATTACGAAGGTCCATTGGTTGTTGGCAATGTTGTACATCCATAAGTCGTCGAGAATTCCGTTCGGTGTGCCACTGGAGTCTTCGCCCTCTCCGCCAAACAGCCAGAGATTGCCGGCCGCATCGGTCCACCCGACGGCTTCATGGCGCCCACCGGGGATATTGCCGCCGGCAGGGGTTCCCGGCGTGCCATAGTTGCCCAACTGATTGTACGTGGTACCACCTGCCACAAACACCCAGTTGCCACCGGTGTACTCCCATAGGTCGTTCAGGTACCCTTCATTGCCATTCCCGTCGTATCCGTATCCACCGAAGAGCCAGAACTTTCCGGATCCATCCTTCCAGTAGGTAGCGTTCACGCGGGCGCCGGGCGCGAGGGAGCCCGGGGCTCCCGTATACGTTCCGGCTTGGTTGCTCATCTTCGATCCACCTTGCCAGGTCCACTGGCCTGCGTTTGTGGTGTAGGTAGAGGGAGTGAAGCTGCTGGTGTCAAACTTCCAGAGATCATTGAAGAGGCCATAGCCATTGCCATTTCCCCCGAACATCCAGAGATTACCGGTACTGTCGGTCCAGGTGGCTGCGCCCCAGCGTCCTCCAGGGGTGCCCGCGCCGCCGAGAGTGCCGTATACGCCGGGCTGTTGTTCAAATTGAGCGTTCAGGTAAATAGCAGGCCCCGAAGGCCCGTAGGCGCCAACCAACTGCCACTGGCAATAGTCTAGGGTGTAGCCTCCGAAGTTCAGTTGGCAGACCCACAGGTCGTTCATTGCACCGATGTAAGTGTCAGGGGAAGGATTCCCCGCTAACTCATATCCATCGCCACCGAACATCCAGAGGTTGCCGGCAGCGTCCGTCCACCCAGCAGCTCCGTATCTCGTGCCCGGGGTGTTGGTGAAAGGATTTGGAGTGGTCGCAGGCAAGCTCGTTGGAAATGACCCGTACCCGGGTGCGGCGATGGTACCGGCGGTATTCGTTCCGTCAATCCATGTCCAGTCGTTGTGCGCGCAATCGACCAGGATGGCTGTGACATTCGCGGTGACCACGCCCTTGAAATTCCACGTCGTACAACCCTGCGTCTGCGTAGAAGGGAAGGTGAAGATCGACACGTCGTATTGGTCGTTCAGAGCCTCCGGCGTTGCGAAGTTGAACGGCCCGTTGCTCGAGACGACCTTCGTATTGCCCAAATTGTTCTGCAAGCTGAAGCTGTTGTCCGTTAGCGAACCGTTAGGACCATCACCACCAGGAGGAAGTGCGGTAACACCCGCCAGCCCCACAACCGTCCCTCCCACGCTATAAGTCACTGCGGGGCAGGTGATGACGACGCTCGTGACATTGGCGGTCGCGGTTCCACTGGCTGTACTGGGTGTGACGACGCAGGTTTGCACCGGATTGGTGGGCTGCGCGGAGATCGATATTATGTAAGCAGTTCCTGTCGGAACTAGATTCTTGAAAGTGAACGCCTGATTCCCATTGGCGGCGCTAATCGGAAGTTGTTCGGAATCACTGCTGTTTTCGAGTGTCAAGCCTGTGCCCACAACGCCGGTGACCGTTCCACCGATCGTGTAGCTCAAAACGCATGTGACGGCAACGTTCGTGACGTTACCACCAGCGGTTCCGCTGCCATTCGCGACCGTGCAAATCTGATTCGGGGTGGTGGGTTGGGTATTCACCGTGACGGCGTACGCATCCGTGGGGCCGGTGACTGGTGTTTTAAAGGTGAAAGATCCGTTGGCGCTAAGCGTAAGGGCATCGCCGCCGTTGTCCTGCAAGATCACACTCGCACCTGTGGCGAGGCCGGAGAGCGTGCCACCGATCGTCGCGGTGACTGGATTCGTCGTGCAGGCTACGGCGACAGTTGTAACGTTAGCGGTAGCCGTCCCTGCTCCGGCAGAGACCGTGCAATTCTGCGCGGGATTCGAAGGTTGCGTTTTTACGGCGACGCTATAGGCACCGGTCACCGATTTGGTGAAGGTGAATGGAACGGCAGCCCCCGCTTTCCCTGGAGTAATTGTCAAAGTGTCCGTGGTGTTGTCCGCCATGACCAAGCCCGTACCGGTCAAGCCAGTTACCGTGCCGCCTATGGTGAAAGACCCGGTGGTTCCGCCACTGCCGCTGCTGGACGTGGTCTTCAAGCCGCTGCAGGCAGTCATCAGAAATGCCGCCCCGATGAGCAGAGCTAACTTTGATCGATTGCTGGGGATCATGTTCATCCTCTATTCCTCTGCGCGGCAAGGAACCGCGGCCCTTTGCTGATTTTTCCTGATGGCAGGCTCGGCTCCTTCCCCTTCCTTCCCTCGCTTCGCGCGATTTTCCCCAAATGCTGGTTACAAACACGCTGGGTAAGGGCTAGTTATGGGAGTACTGAAACCTGCTCCCATAGATTGCCGCCCTGCTTTTGCCAGGGCAATATCGGCGTCGAAGGCTGTGCTGTACTGAGTAATAACTTGGCGAATTCTCGCGGGTTAGGCTTCCCGTCCCTTCGGTCACCGGGGTTGGCTGTCCCTCCGGACAACTTGTCCCGGGTCCCTATGCTCCTTAACCTTGGTCTTCAGACCCAGCTCGCCAATTCGGTCGATTTTTCTGGCTCAACATGTCGACTTTTGCCCCTTCTCGACCTTTCTGCTTGTCTTGCCTGCTTCTGGCAGCGGTTCTGCTGGCAGGATGCGCCGCGAGCGTCACCGGTTCGGGCGGCGGCAAGGTCACAACCCCGCCCGTGCCCGCCGGTCTTTCGGCTCTCGCGGGGAATGCCGAGGTCTCCCTGTCTTGGGCGGTCGCTCGAGGGGCGACTTCTTACCACGTCAAACGCTCGAGCGTTTCGGGCGGCCCATACTCACAGCTCGGCGCACCGAGCGCGGCTGCTTATCTCGATGCGTCGCTGACCAACGGCACGAAATATTTCTATGTTGTTTCGGCGTTGAACTCTTCGGGCGAGAGCGCCAATTCGACGGAAGTCAACGCGACGCCCACGGCGCCGGCGAGTGTTCCGGCTGTGCCAGCCAATCTGGCAGCCACCGCTGGGAACGCGCAGATCGCTTTATCCTGGTCCACGAGCACAGGCGCAACCGGTTATAACGTCAAACGCTCCGCCGTGTCCGGCGGTCCGTACGCGCAAGTGGCCGCGCCGTCCACAGATTCCTATACCGACACCGGCCTGACCAACGGAACCACATATTATTATGTTGTTTCCGGCGTAAATTCTGCGGGGCAAAGTGCCAATTCGACGCAAGCCAGCGCGATTCCTGCCGCGCCAGCAGGTCCGCCGGTTACGCCAGCCAATCTCACGGCGACGGCGGGCAATGCGCAGGTCTCACTCTCTTGGTCCGTCAGCAGCGGCGCTACGAGCTACAACGTGGAGCGTTCCACGACCTCTGGCGGGCCGTACCCGCAGATCGCGGCAACTTCCACGAATTCCTACACCGACACGGGACTGACGAACGGGGTAACTTACTATTACGTGGTCTCCGCCGTGAATTCCGCCGGCAAGAGCGCCAATTCCGCCCAGGCCAGTGCTACCCCGACCGTTCCGTCCAATCCCGATGTGATCATCACCCTGAATCCCGCGCAAACTCACGCCATCTCGCCTTATATCTACGGCATCAATTTTTATTCGGGGATCACCGGTGCGCCGCCTGACCTGACGTTCGACCGTGCCGGGGGTAATCGTTGGACTGCGTACAACTGGGAAACCAACGCCTCCAATGCCGGCAGCGATTACCTGTACGAGAACGACGACTATCTCAGCAGTAGCAGTGTTCCCGCCGAGGCCGTGCGCAGCTTCATTGCCGGCGACCAAGCCGACGGTATGGCCAGTCTCGTCACGTTCCAGATGCAGGGGTTAGTCGCCGGCGATGAAGATGGGCCCGTCAGTGTCGCTGATCCTCCCGACCTTAGCCGATTCAAGCAGGTTGTCTTTATGAAGAGCACGCAGTCGTCGGCTCCGTTCACCCTCAATCCGCCCACGACCGACAACTATGCGTACATGGACGAATTCATCTGGGCGCTGAACCAGAAATTCTCGGGCCAGTCGATCTTTGGAAACACTCCCACGACGCACCCGGTTTTCGTGCAACTCGACAACGAGCCTGAGCTGTGGAACTCCACGCACTTGGAAGTCGAAGGCCCGAATCCGGTCACATCGGACAATTACATTTCGAAAACCATTGCGCTCACCGAAGCTCTAAAGGATCAATTTCCGGATGTTGTGATCTTTGGCCCTGTGCATTACGGGTTCGAGGGCATTTACAACTGGCAAGGTGAATTGAGCGCCACCCCTACCGGGAACAATTGGTTCCCGGACAAATATCTGCCGGCGATCAAAACAGCTGCGACGACCTACGGCAGGCCGCTCGTCGATGTTTACGATTTCCATTGGTATTCGGAAGCTACCGATGGGAGCGGCAACCGCGTCACAGACCTAACCGGTCCCACACTCACCGCTGCGCAGGTGCAAGCCATCGTTCAGAGCCCGCGAAGCCTGTGGGACACGACGTTCACGGAAAATTCCTGGATCACCACGGACGTACTCGGTGGACCCATCTATATCCTGGGCCGCCTGCAATCGCGGATTGCCGCCGAAAATCCCGGCATGAAACTTTCCGTCACGGAATACAACAATGGCGGCGGCCAGCACATCGCCGGCACCATCGCAGAAGCCGACAATCTTGGCATCTTCGGCGCGCAGAACCTTTTCGCCGCGAATCTCTGGCCGCTGAATGACACTTCCTCTTATATCCTCGCCGGATTTCGCGCGTTCCGCGATTTCGATAATGCCAATTCCAATTTTGGCGATACTTCGCTAGAAGCCACGTCCAGCAATGTCGCGAACGTCGTCGTTTACGCCAGTACCGACAGCACCACTTCGGGCCGCGTCGTTTTCGTCGCGATCAACCGTTCTACCTCGGCGCAGGTCGTCGCTATCAACGGCCAAGCGCTCTCGGGCACAGCACGTTTCTTCCAAATGACCGCTGCCTCCGCAGCAGGACAAAGCACGATTCAACCGGTCGCAACCGGCACCGAACCTGCTTCCGGTACTTCCCTGACGGTCAACCTACCGGCTCTGAGCGTCACCACCATCGACATCCACTAAAGCAAACAGCTCCCGCCGGCCTGCTGACGTTTCTTCTTTGCTAGACTAGTTGTATCGTTCCGCAGGAGAGCGTCATGTCCGAAGCCACGCAATTCGCCAAATCCGTTCCGACACGCACCGAGACCGACAGCATGGGCAAAATGGAAGTCCCGATGGACCGTTATTATGGTGCGCAAACGGCTCGTTCGCTGATTCATTTCGCGATTGGAAAAGACACCATGCCTCCGGAATTGATTCGCGCGTTCGGCGTGCTCAAGAAAGCCGCGGCTCTCGTCAATCGCGATCTTGGAAAGCTTTCGGAGGAGAAAACCAACCTCATTACGCAGGCCGCCGATGAGGTCATCTCCGGCAAGCTTCACGACCATTTCCCTCTTCGCGTCTGGCAAACCGGCAGCGGCACGCAGACCAACATGAACGTCAACGAGGTCATCTCCAACCGCGCCATCCAGATCGCCGGCGGCGAAATCGGCACGAAAAAACCCATTCATCCGAACGACGACGTCAATATGTCGCAGTCTTCGAATGACACATTTCCCGCCGCAATGCACATCGCCGCCGCAGAACAGACTTCTCGCCGGCTTCTGCCGGCATTGAAAAAGCTACGCGATGCTCTGGACGCCAAAGCGAAGGAATTTATCGGCGTGGTAAAAATCGGACGCACGCATCTTCAAGACGCCACGCCACTGACAGTTGGCCAGGAATTTTCCGGCTGGGTCAGCCTGCTCGATCGCGACGGCACGCGTATCGCTGTGGCGCTCGAAGGCCTCTTCGATTTGGCGATTGGCGGCACGGCCGTGGGTACCGGCTTGAATGCTCATCCCGAATTTGCCGAGAGAGCGGCGAAGAAAATCGCCGAGCTGGCCAATCTGCCCTTCCGTTCGCATCCGAACAAGTTCGCCAGTCTTTCTGCGCACGACGAAATCGTCTTCGCCTCGGGAGCGCTGAAAACTCTCGCAGCTTCGTTGATGAAAATAGCCAACGACATTCGCTGGCTGGCCTCCGGGCCCCGCTGCGGTCTCGGCGAATTGATTCTGCCCGAAAACGAGCCCGGGTCTTCCATCATGCCCGGCAAAGTAAATCCCACGCAGGCCGAAGCGGTCACCATGGTCGCCGTTCAGGTGATGGGCAATGACGCAGCGATCGGTTTCGCCGGCTCGCAGGGAAATTTCGAGCTCAATGTTTTCAAGCCAGTCATGATCTTCAACTATCTGCACTCCGTCGAACTTCTCGCGGACGTCATGAACAGCTTCGTCGAGCACTGCGTGAACGGCATCGGGCTCAACCGCAGCACCATCGACCGCTACGTCCAGAACTCCCTCATGCTCGTCACCGCCTTGGCTCCCAAGATTGGCTATGACAACGCCGCCAAGGTCGCTCACACCGCGCACCACGAAAACGCCAGTCTCAAAGAGGCTGCCGTCAAACTTGGCTTCCTCTCCGCAGAAGAGTTCGACCAACTCGTCAAACCCGAACAAATGACGCACCCGTGACCGCCACATGCTTTTGCAGCCGCCAGCTTCCGAGGCGGGCGCCTTCTTGCATCCTCGCCGTCCTAGGCGTGCTTGTTCTGTTGGTCTTCGCTTCGAACGCGACCGCGCAAATTCCCGATTGGTGCAAGCCTCTTCCCCGCCCCGAGTACAAATCCCTCGAACGTGTCCAGATCTCCGATCCGTGGTTCGAGGTTCACAAGGTCGCTCCGGATACGTTCGCGATTTATGAGCCGCACCAATCCGAGGAGACCATCTCCTACCTGATTCTTGGCAAGGACAAAGCTCTGCTTTTCGACACCGGCATGGGCATCGGCGATATCCGAAAAGTCGTGAGCGAACTCAGCAAGCTTCCGGTGATCGTGCTCAACTCCCACACGCACAATGACCACGTCGGCGGCAATTGGCAGTTCGACACGATCTACTCGATGGATACGGACTTCTCTCGCCAGAACGCGAAGGGATCTTCCCTCGATGCCCAAGCCGAAATCGCGCCGGGCGAAATCTGCGGCGAGCTTCCCAAAGGCTTCGACGCCAAGTCCTATGGCACGAAGCCCTGGAACATCACGAAGTACGTCCATGATGGCGACAAGGCCGATTTAGGCGAACGGAGCCTGGAAATTATCTCGACTCCGGGCCACACTCCGGATTCCATCTGCTTGTACGATGCCGCGAATCGCTTGCTGTTTACCGGCGATACCTACTATCCCGCAACGATCTGGCTGTACCGGCCGGAGACGGACCTGAAGCTCTACGAAACTTCTGTGTCGCGCCTGGAATATCAATTCCGCGACGCGCAAACTCTGCTCGGCGCGCATAACATTCCGGTCGCGCCTCCCACTGTTTTGCCGATTCTCGCTCTCGCCGCGGTAGAACTTCAGCCTCAACTCCTGAAGAAAAAGGGCAAGTGCAAACCAGCCGGGGAAGGAAAGAAAATCTGCAAACTGGAAGGTTTTTCGTTCCTCCTCGGGTCCGACCATTAAGCGTGCTGCGCGCGGACGGGTCCAAAGACCTGCCGCTACGAGCAGGAACCCAGGCTACGGTGGAAACCTGAGCTTGCATTCTTTGCTTCTCGCAGCCGCCTCCCCAGGGGTAGAATCGTGTTACGGGAAACTCCTATGTCTCGCCAGATCCCAGTTTCCTTCGCGATGGCACTTGTTTTGCTGCTTTCTCCCAGTGCGCCTTCCGTCTCCGCACAACCCAATCGCGAAAAATCCATTTGGAACTACGATGGCGGGCTGCAAATGATGACGGACGGGTCCGTGCCTTCCGGTGCGTGTTTCCGCCTCGATGGCCGCGCTACCGCTCCCGGCTACTTCGATAACCTCAAGCGCGTCGACACCAACACCGGCACATTTATTCATCGGGGCAGCGACATCGTCACCGAGTTCCCCAAGCAACTGCACGTCAGCTTCCTCATGTACGACATGCCTTGCGACACCGGATTGCAAAACACGGGCGCGCCGTCTTATCTCACGGTCGCGCTTGTCAATACGTTCCGGCTCACCTTTTATTGGAAACACGGCATGGCGCTACGCCCGGTCTCCGGTATTGTGCCGAAGCACTTCGAAACCCGCCGCATTGTGCCCTATGCCAAGGAGCTTGCCGCGCAGTTGCCAGAGCGTTTTGAATGGGAATTCGAATTTGATTTGCCGAGCGCCGGAGTTCCGGTGACGGACAGCCTCGTCGTCGTTCTGCGCACGCCGGACGGCCACATCGCCGCCCGCGCCGCCGCGCGCATGTAGTTTGGAGGGCGGCACCTGATAGCTACTATAACTTCATCTCCGGCACGGCACCACGCAAGATCAATTTCACCCCAGTGCGCTCCTGCACCTCTTCGGCCGTCCACCCCGGCGTCAGTTCTCGCAGCTCCAGACCTGCAGGCGTCACGTCGATCACCGCGAGGTCGGTGACGATAATGTCCGTACACTCGATGCCCGTGAGCGGATAGGTGCATTGCGTCACGATCTTCGGCGCGCCCTCTTTCGTGTTGTGTTCCATGCAAACGATCAGTTTCCTCGCGCCCGCGGCAATATCCATGGCGCCGCCGATTCCGCCGCTGCCTTTTGATCCCGGAATCTTCCAGTTCGCCAGATCGCCTTTTTCCGACACTTGGAATGCCCCCAGCGCGGCCACGTCCAGATGCCCTCCGCGCGTCATCAGATGAGCGTCCGCTTGGTTGAAAAAGGACGCACCCGGAATGAGCGTCACCGGCACCTTCATTGCGTCGACCAGATCGGAATCCTCTTCTCCGGCCTTGGCCCGCGGCCCCATCCCGAGAATTCCGTTTTCGCTGTGGAAGTACACCGTGATCCCCTTCGGCAAATAATCCGAAATTAGATTCGGTATGCCCCAGCCAAGATTTACATAGGCCCCGTCCGGCAGTTCCTGCGCGGCGCGCTGCGCGATCTGCTCTCGAGTGAGGCGCGGCTTATCCGGCATAGTGCAATCCTTTCGCCTGGACGATTCTGTGTACGAAAATCGCCGGGGTGATTACGTTTTCCGGCGGAATCGAACCGACCGGCACAATCTCCTCTACTTCGACGATCGTCGTGGTCGCGGCCGTGGCCATGATGGGATTGAAATTCCGCGCCGCAAGCCGGTAGGTCAAGTTACCTAACTCATCCGCTTTCTCTGCCTTGATTAGCGCAAAGTCCGCTTGGATTGGCGTTTCCAGGATGCACCGCTTCCCGTCGAGCACGCGCTCCTCCTTGCCCGCACTGACCTCGGTCCCCACACCCACTGTGGTATAGAACCCCTGCAAGCCCGCACCCGCCGTTCTCATGCGTTCGCACAAGATTCCCTGCGGCACTAATTCACAGGTTACCTGGCCTTTCGCGAATCGTTCCTGGAAATGGTTTGCGTGCGGCCCGGGAAAGGAGCAAATCACATGTTTGATCTGTCCGTTCTTGAACATGATCCCTAATTCGCCATCACGCGTTCCGCAATTGTTGCTGATCGCAAATACGTTTTTGATGCCTCTTTGCGAGAGCGCCTGGATCAGATTGTTCGGGAAGCCCGCACCGCCGAATCCACCGAACATGATCCGCGCACCATCGGGAATATCCGCCACGGCCGCGTCCAGCGAATTCACGATTTTCTGTTTCATCCCATTCCCGTCACAGTGGATTGGAGCTACCTATCGATTGTTCACGACCGGCGGAAAATCTGCAACTCTCGGCGGAACGTCTCGCAAAACGAAGAAAGAGGGAACGGAAGTCCGTTCCCTCTTGGCGGATGCTCGCGGTTTCGGTGAGATTTTCTTACTTTTCCATCATGGCGGCTATGATCACTTCTTCCGACTTTGCTCCGTTGTGCGCCAGTAGCTCCCTTTCCATCTTTGGTGTGGGAAATTCACGACCATAGGTACGGCCTGCAATCCAAATCTGATAGAGGAAGTAGTTTTGCCCGACGCGGTGGAAGACGAGTTTCGTACTGCTCGCGGGCATCTGCGAGGTGCAGGGGAGCGGCTTTGCGATCGTTCTGGCGGTTCCATTGCCGGAACCCACCAAAAGCAGGGTCGTGTTCGGCGACAACTTTTGGATTTCGTATTCGCCTGCGTGGTAAACCTGCTTTTCGATTGAGAAGTCAAACGGGACATCGGCCTTCACGCGAAATTCCTGCGCTTTTGCCGAGGAAGCGAAAACCATAGTGGCTGCGACTAAAACGAATCCGAGGACGTTTTTCATGACCGATTCTCCTTTTTCACGCGCGCGCAGACCTGGAAAAGCGACCGCAGATCTTGGCTCTGTCTTGTCTGCCTTCAGTGGCTCTTGCGCTTCGTGTTCTTTGACCGACAGACACCGGGTAAGAATGCAGGCCGAGGGCCACGACACGCTGTGAAACGCGCATAATCGCTGGGACTCTCGAATTCCTTGATTGCAATGCTCTTAGTCAATCCGCGCGGAACGATTCCGCGCGAGGCACGCCTAAGTTGGCCGCGATTTCGCTAACCGAACGGTTAATCGCTCCGCCATCCGGTTAACGGCACGATTCCCAGACGTCCCAGCCCGGCCTTCGGTGTAAAATTCGTGGTAGGGTCGCGTATGCAACCGCGCATTGTTGGGATTGCGGGTCCATTCCAGGGTCAAACCTTGCCTCTGCCGGAGGGAGAGATCACCCTCGGCCGTGAACACGCGAATCAGTTGTGGAGTTCCGATGCGGCTCTGTCGCGTCGCCATTGCAGCTTTATTCGTAATGGCTCGGAAGTGCGGCTCAAGGATTTCGGAAGCCGCAACGGCACAAGGGTCAACAGCGTCCCGGTCCGGGATCAGCGTTTACAGCACGGCGACCAGATTTCCATCGGCTTTTCTCTCTTTGTGTTCCTGCAAGAGGGCCAGAACGAAGCCGAGGACACGCACTCCAATCCTGTGATTTTTGACGACACCACGGCGATGTCCGGCGTGGCGTTCGTTCTTCCCCAGGAAGAATCGTTCCCGTCGTTACCGAATGAGGGGACCGCGCCCGGGATGGTTACTCCGGTCCGCGCGCGGAACGATTTGAATGCGCTTTTGAAATTCTCGACGGCCATCGGCAGTATCCGTGATCGTGAGGCTCTCGAGTGGCAGCTGTTGGGATTTATTTTCGATGTGATTCCCGCCGAGCGCGGAAGTGTGGTGATTCTCGATTCGCGGGGCAACGTGAGTTCAACGCGCGCCTGGGACCGCGTGCACGGTCCTGAAAATGCCGTGGCGATCAGTCAGGCCATTCTGAACAGGGTTGTTCGTGAACGCTCCGGCTTGCTTCTCACCGGCGAGGGTGGCCATCGTGTCATCAACGACCAGGGGGCGACATCAGAAGAGGATAGGACTTCGCTCCTGTGCGTACCGATGCTGGTAGGGGAGCGCGCTACCGGCGTCATCTATCTAGACGCCAAGGTTCCCACAGTCCAATTTGACCAAAACCATTTGCGCGTTCTCCAGGCTATCGCTCATATCGCCGCTCTTGCCTGCGAAAATTTGGACCACTGGGAGAAGCTCCGCCAGGAAAATCTCGCCCTGCGGGCGGAAATTGGCTTGAAGCACGACATCATCGGAAGCAGTCCGAATATAGGTAAGGTTTTTGAATTCATCCGCAAGGTTGCTCCTACCGATTCGACCGTGCTCATTCAGGGCGAGAGCGGCACCGGCAAGGAGCTGGTGGCTCGCGCCATTCATTCCAACAGCCCTCGCGGCGATCGACCTTTCGTTGCCATCAATTCCGCCGCCATTGCCGCGAGCTTGCTCGAAACCGAATTGTTCGGCCATGAGAAAGGCGCTTTCACCGGAGCAGCCTCTCAGAAGAGAGGAAAAGTGGAATTGGCGGAAGGCGGAACGCTGTTTCTCGATGAAATCGGCGAACTGGCCCTGGAACTCCAGGCCAAACTGCTGCGCGTCCTGCAGGAACGCGAGTTTGAAAGAGTCGGCGGCACGAAGCCCGTGCCTCTGGATATCCGCTTGGTCGCCGCAACAAACAAGTCGTTGGCTCGTTCCGTAGAGGCTGGAGAATTTCGCAAAGATCTTTTCTACCGGCTCAACGTGGTCGCCGTTACCCTTCCTCCGCTGCGCGACCGCCGCGAAGATATCGCCGAGATGGCCGTATACTTTATTCGTAAGATGCAGCGCAAGTGCCCAACACTTGTAAAATCCATTTCTCCCGAGGCCCTCGCCTGCTTGTCACAATACGATTGGCCAGGCAACGTTCGCGAATTGGAAAACGCCATTGAACGCGCCGCGGTTCTTGGAACCAATGAGGTCATCCGTCCCGAGGATTTGCCTGAAAATATCATCGAGGGCGGCGGTCCGTCGGGAGAATCGGCGAAGTATTACAGCTCGCTCAAGGAATTCAAGAAGCAATTGGTCCAGCAGGCGCTGCAACAGGCCAACGGCAGCTATGTGGACGCGGCGAAAATCCTCGGCCTGCATCCAAACTCGTTGCTGCGTCTCATGCGCAACCTCAATGTGAAATCCTCATCGAAAGGGCTGTCCTCTTCGCCGGGAATGGATTGAAGCGGTTGCTACGCTTTTTGGATTCCTTCGAAAATCATCCGCACGAACACACCTTTGATCTGCTCTGAATCGCTTCCCTGATCCGGGTCATACCACCGGTACAACCAATTGCACATTCCTAGGATGCCGTTGACGATGATCCAGGGCTCGCCCTGGGTCAGTTTGCCTTGTTCTTGCGCACGCCGCACGAGTTCCACAAACCGCGCGTTGTAGCGCGACATCACGGAAATCAACTTGTGCTGTCTTTTTCCGGACAGCGAATCGAACTCGTGCAAAAACAGCCCGAATTGTACGCGGTTTTCGATGATGTAGTCGATCTGCGCGCGGATGGCCCGCTCCAACTGCTCCAGCGGATCGCCTTCGGGATGAATCTGCCGCGCAATATGGGAGTCGCTGTCCTCAATTCCCGCCAGCAGCAACCGGAACAGCAGATCGTCTTTCGATTTGATGTAGTAATAGAGCGACCCCTTCAACATGCCCACGTCGCGCGCTACATCCTCTATGCTGGTCGCATGATAGCCCTTGGCAAAGAAAATATTCGCCGCACTTTGCAAGACCTCTTCGAGTCGCGTCGCCGGCTTCGACTGCTTGCTCGGGTGTGGACCTCTCCTGGCACGCAGCGGTTTCGGCGTCCTATTCTGCTTTTGGACCTTACCTTGCACGCAATTCCTCACGGAAACACGCCTTCTATAGTAGCAGAGCGTCGTCCTCACGCTTGGGGAGCGACCACGTGGCAGGAGTGGGTCTTCACGATCAACCAAACAACAGAACCCGGTGCCAACGCCAGCGACCGCAGCGCTCCCGGCGTGACGTGCACCGTGAATCGCACCCCGGCGTTCACTTGGACGCTTCCCATCGTGCCGCGCGTCTCGATCGATTCCACGGTGCCGGGTAAAACGTTGCGCGCGCTCAGCCCGTACGGCAGCTGCGTCGCTAGGAGGATGTCGCCGGCATGAATCGCCACTTGAATCGTTTCGCCCGTCTGGTGGCGGCCAAGGGGAATTTCCAATTCGCAGTGGCTTCCATCCAAGCCAACGCGCATAACGCCATCCGCGGCCCGGTGCTCCAACACGCGACCCACAAGCAAATTCTCGAATCCCGCGGCCTGAGCCAATGGCAGCGCGCGAGGAGAATCCAGGACCTCCCGCGCCGTTCCTGTTCCGCGCACTTGGCCGTCGGCCATCGCCACGACTCTGTCACCAATGGCATCCACTTCCTCGCGATTGTGCGTGACATAAAGGATCGGAATCCGCTGCGCCTCATTCCAGGCCCGCAAATCCTCTAAAATCGCCTGGCGTAATGGCCCGTCCAGTCCGGTCATTGGCTCATCCAACAGCAGTACACGCGGTTCCGTGACGACCGATCGGGCCAGCGCCACTCGTTGTTTCTCGCCGCCGGAAAGCGCGCCCGGTTTGCGGCCATGCAAATTCTGGATGTGAAACGCTTCGAGAATTCGCTCGATTCGCTCCCGTCGGCGGGCGGGCGCGAGCTTCGAAATTCCGTAGGCAATATTTTCTGCCACGTTCAGATGGGGAAACAACGCCAGCGATTGAAACACATACCCAATCCCCCGTTTTTCCGGAGGCACGAAAACATTCCTCTCGACGTCGAAAAAAATCTCGTCGCCGAAGGTAATTTTTCCTTTATCCGGCTTCAGCAGTCCGGCGATGCAGTCCAGCAAAGTGGACTTCCCCGCACCCGACGGCCCGAACAATACCGTGAATCCCTGCGAAAAGTCCTCGCCGATTTGCAGCCGGAAAGGCAGCGTTCCGGTGGCGGTGATTTCTATTTCGATGTTGACGGAGAGCATGAACGCGCTACCGGGGGTTCCACGGCGACCAGATGCGGCGATTCACTCCGTAAACGACGGACAGGACAACGAAGCAGATCAGGAGGAGAAACAATGCGGTCTGCTGCGCGCCGGAATAGTCCAGCGCCTGCACACGATCGTAAATATCAATCGAGATCGTGCGCGTGATTCCAGAGAGATTTCCTCCGACCATCAAGACCACGCCAAACTCTCCCAAGGTGTGCGCGAAACTCAGAACCGCGGCCGTAACCACGCCGGGCCACGCCAGCGGCAGAATAATCCGCAAGAATGATCGAAACTTTCCCGCACCCAGCATTGATGACGCGTCCAGGAGCCGCCGGTCCAGCGATTCAAAACTCGCCAGCAACGGCTGCACTGCAAACGGCAAGCTGTACACCATGGACGCCAGCACCAATCCGGTAAAAGTGAACGCGAGAGAATGGCCAAACATCCCTTGCCACAATTTTCCCAATGCTCCTCGCGGCCCAAGCGCTATGAGCGCGTAAAATCCGAGAACCGTCGGGGGCAACACCAGAGGGAGAGCCACCACCGATTCCAGTAGAAATTTCCCTCGCCAGGCCGTGAACGCCAGCCAATATGCCAGCGGCATCGCAACCACCAGAAGCAGCAGCGCTACCGTGAACGCCAAGCGCATGGAAAGTGCAAGAGCTTCTAGGCTCATAGCTCCCATTTCTGAAATGGTTTTGAGAAAACCACAGGCTTCAAACCCGCAGAATCATGACTTCCGTCGATTTGATCAGCGCCGCCGCGCGCTCGCCTACTTTCAGGCGCAATTCCCGCGCCGCATCCGCGGTAATAATCGCGGTGATGTGCTGTTCGCCGATGGTCAGCGACACCTGCGCCAGCAGGCCGCTGAATTTCAACGCCACTACCCGACCGATCAGCTGGTTTCGTCCGCTGATCTTGCGGAAATTCCCCCGCCGTGTGGCAAGATCCCCACGCTCCAGTTTCTTCGGGATCAACCGGTCAATCTCCGATTCCGGAACGCGATGATGTCCTCCCGGCGTCTTGGCGGTTTTGATTTTACTGTGGTAAATCCATTGTTTCAGGGTGGGATAACTGACTCCCAAAATGTTCGCGGCTTCCCGTGGCGGTAAGAGTTTTTGCATCAGGCCCTCCGGATTGCGATAATAAACGTTTTTGTCCTTGATCACAATACGATTTTATGCGATTTTAGCTGCCGCAGCGTGCCGCAAAGAATCTAATTCCTCAGAGGCTTTCCCGTCTTCAACGTGTGCGCAATCCTCTCCTGCGTCTTCCTCTCTCCGCACAGCGAGACAAAAGCTTCTCGCTCCAAATCGAGCACATATTGCTCGCTGACCATTTGCGGCAGAGACAGCGCGCCTCCCGCCAGAATGTTCCCCAGCTTTCGTGCCACGTGCGCGTCGTAATCGGAAGCGTAGCCGCCTCGCACCATCAGGTGAATCGCCATCTTCGCCGCCGCTAGAAACGATTCCCCCAGCACCTTGATCTGCGTCGTTTGCGCTCCCTCTTGCCAAGACGCTGCCGCCGGTTTCCAACCGCCACGAAGCAGTGCCAGCGCGGTTTGCTTGGCGTCCACCACGAGCCTTTCGCGGTTCAGCGAAACCGCATCGCTTCGACGCAGATAACCGAGGTCCCGGCATTCCTCCGCGCTGGTTCCCACTTTTGCCATCGCAATATTTTCGAATACCGGCCTCAGGGTGTGAAAAAGATCCAAATCATCTCCTGATGCCGCATTTTCGTTCGCGTGAATCAGCATTTCCTTCGTGCCCCCACCGCCGGGAATCAGTCCTACTCCCGTTTCTACCAGTCCGATGTACGCTTCCGCCGCTGCGTGAATTTTCGCCGCGTGCAGGCTGATTTCGCAGCCTCCACCCAAAGCCATCCCTTGCGGCGCCGCAACCACCGGCTTTGGCGCATACTTGATCGCCAGATTCACGTTTTGAAACTGTTTTACGGCCAAATGCAGCTCATCCCACTCCTGCTCCTGTGCTCCGATCAGCACCAGCATCAGATTCGCCCCGACGGAAAAATTGGTGGCCTGATTCGCGATCACCATGGCGTCGAAATCCGTATCCAGCCGCTTCAGCCCTTTGTGAATCATGGCGATCGGGTCCGCGCCGATGGCGTTCATCTTCGTGTGGAATTGGCAACAGACCACACCATCGCCCATGTCGATCAGGCTGGCGCCGGTGTTCCGTTCTACTTCTCGCCCGGCTTCCTTCAGATTCTTCAGAAGGATGATTCCGGCGGGCTCTTTCACCTTGGTCAGCAAGCCGCTGGCAAAATCAAAGACCGAGGTCTGCCCTTTTTCTGATTCGTAAAAGCTCTTTCGGCCTTCGGCGAGCGCTTTTTCGAAAATCGGCGGCAAGCTTCTGCCTTCTTTGCGGATCTGCTCGGCAAACGCGGGCAGGCCAATTGCGTCCACGCTTTCAAACGGTCCCAATTCCCACGCAAAACCCCAGCGCATCGCGCGATCCACGTCTTCGATGTGGTCGGAAATTTCCGGCATGCGCCGTCCGGCGTACAAGCACATTTCGGAGAGGCCACCCCAGATGAATTGCTGCGCCTTGTCGGTCTTCTGTGCGTCAAACAAAGGCGTTATGAACCCGCGAAGACGTTCTCGCGTGTCGTCGACTGCCTTGCCCGTTTCAATCGAAGCAAACTTTGGTTTCTGACGCGGGCGGTAGTCCATGGTGTTCACGTCCAGCGTCAAAATCTCTCTTTCTCCTTCGCCGCCCTTTACGCGCTTGTAAAATCCCTGGCCGGTCTTGTCCCCCAGCCATTTCCGTTTTGCCATCTCTTCGAGGAGCGCCGGGATTTTGTACGCCTCGCGCGATTCGTCGTTCGGCGCGGCTTCGTAAATATTTCTTACAACGTGCATCAATACGTCCAGCCCCACGATGTCAGCGGTTCGGAATGTCGCAGACTTCGGCCAGCCCACGGCAGGCCCGGTGCACGCATCGACTTCCTCGATGGTCATCCCCAGCGTGGACATCAGCCGCAGTGCGTTCAACATCGAATAGGTCCCGATGCGGTTGGCAATGAAGTTCGGCGTATCCTTCGCGACAACAACGCCTTTGCCGAGGCGCCGATCGCAAAAATCCGAGAGCGTGTCCAAAACTTCGCGTGAAGTCTTCCGCCCAGGAATGACTTCCACCAATTTCATGTAGCGCGGCGGGTTGAAGAAATGAGTCCCGGCCCAGTGCTGCTGAAATTCTTCCGGCATTCCTTCCGCGATCAAGTGCACCGGCAGCCCGGAGGTGTTGGTGGTGACGATTGCGCCCGGCTTGCGGAACTGCGCCACCTTCGAGAGCAATGCCCGTTTGATTTCCAGGTTTTCCGCCACCACCTCAATAATCCAGTCGGCATCGGCAATTCGCATCAAGTCATCTTCGAAATTTCCAATCGAAATCTTCGACGCCAATTCCGCTGTGAAAAATGCCGCGGGTTTTGACTTCTTTGCCGCGTCGAGTCCCGCCGCAACAATCTTGTTCCTCTCCGCGGGCTCGCTATCCTTCGGAACGATGTCCAGCAGCAAACACGGCAGTCCGGCATTGGCGAAGTGTGCGGCAATTCGGGCTCCCATGGTCCCCGCGCCAAGGACGGCTGCCTTCTGAATCCTTTGGGTCATGACCTAGCCTTCGACATAGGAAGTGGAACGGCAAATCAGGTTACAAAATGGAATCGTGGGGGTCAAACGGGTGTTTGCTGACCTTCGGCCGGCGTAAAATAGAACATATGGCTCCTGAGAAAAACGGAGACACGCAGAGTTTCCTGCGCATGGCCAAGGATTTGTTCCGTACCTTTGCCTACAGCGGAGCTCCGAAAGGCGCCAAGCGGCCGCGTGTGGGCATCGCTCTCGCCGGCGGTTTCGCCCGCGGCATTGCGCATATCGGTGTGTTGCGCGTTTTCCGCGAGGCCGGCATTCCGATCGATGTGGTCGCAGGCACCAGCGTTGGCGCGCTCATCGCCGTTGGTTACTGCGCCGGCACACCTCTTGAAGACATGGAACGCGTCGCCTACGAAACCAAGTTCACCGATTTTGGCCGCTGGACTCCCTCTTGGCTCGGCCTCGCGACGAACAACCGGCTAGAACATTTCATCGCCCGCTTGACTCCCGTGAAGCGCTTCGAAGAATTGCAGAAACCTCTCGCCATCGCGACCACCGATATCAATCTTGGCTTGCCCGTCTATTACCACGGTGGACCTATCGCTCCGGCGCTGCGCGCTTCTTGCGCTTATCCGGGCTTGTTCGTTCCAGTCAAATATGAAGGACGCACACTCGTCGATGGCTTCCTGACCGCTCTTGTTCCGATCGAAGGGGTGCTGCTCCTCGGCGCCGAGCTCATCATCGCCGTTTATCTCGAAGCCGGGGCGGTCGACGAGCCTCGCACCTTCACGGACGTTCTCAGCCGTTCGTTTACGATCATTCAGAAGCACGCCGACCTCGAATGGCGCAAGGAAGCAGACGTCATTATTGAACCGGACGTCACTCCATTCGTCTGGGATGATTTTTCTAAAACCGGCGAGCTTATTCGCGCCGGAGAAGAGGCAGCGTTAAAGGCTTTGCCGGCGCTTCGCGCCGCACTCGACAGCAAAACAGTTGCAACCGAAGAGTCTGCCCAGCCCTGAACACGGCCAGGCACAATCGGCTAAACCCGCGAAACTTCCACCTTCACCCTATCGCCCTCGCCCTTGCCTTTTTGCGTCAGCCAATCCCCCAACCCCTCGGCAAAACGCTCGGGGGTCAACCGGAAGCTCGCCTGCACCAGCCCATCGCTCACCGGCAAAGTGTCGTCAAAATCGGCCGAATTGGTAAAATTCCGCATGCAAAACTGGTCCAGCCACTCGAGCGGGCAGCTCTTCCGCACGTCCCGGATCAACACATCCACGCGAAATTTCTGTGCATACATAAGAGGAATAAGGATAGCATCCCGCTTCCTTCCCGTGCGTCTGAGGGGTCATTCCGCGGGCGCTAACTTGCTTCCCGCTCAAGCCCTACCTTAAACTGGTTTGACACGAGACGTGGCCGTGTTACCCCGCCTGGCTTCGACCTCCTTTGCGCTTCCCGCGAGCGGTCGAGTTTGGGCGTGTCAATTTGTTCTTTAGATGCATTGCATCTGTTTTTTGGGGGTCGATCGGTGGGAACTCCAATGGAAGCCTGGGTGGACCAGGCCGCCCAGCTTACCAAGCCAGAGCGCATCGTCTTCTGCGACGGCTCCGAAGCTGAAAATCAATCGATTCTCGCTGAAATGCTGAGGCAGTCGGATTCCTGCCAGCTCAATCCCAAAACCTATCCTAATTGCTACCTGCATCGCAGCAGCCCGAGCGACGTCGCCCGCACCGAGCACCTTACCTTTATCTGTACACCCGACAAAGACGACGTCGGCCCCACCAACAACTGGATGGATCCCGGCGGCGCAAAGTACAAAGTCGGCACGCTCTTGAATGGCGCCATGCGTGGCCGGACCATGTATGTCGTTCCCTACATTATGGGACCGGCGGACTCTCCGCTCAGCAAGATCGGTGTCGAGGTAACCGACAGCCCGTACGTCGTCGCCAATATGCGGATCATGGCGCGCATCGGAAAGGTCGCCACGGATCGCCTCGGAAACTCTTCCGACTTCGTTCCCGGCTTACATTCTCTCGGCGATCTGGATCCGATGCGCCGGTATATCGCGCACTTCCCTGAAGAGCGGCTGATTTGGAGCGTCGGTTCGGGTTACGGCGGCAACGCTTTGCTCGGCAAGAAATGTTTTGCCCTCCGAATCGCGAGCTACATGGCACGCCAACAGGGCTGGATGGCCGAACATATGCTCATCCTTGGTCTGGAATCCCCCTGCGGCAAGGTCACCTACATGGGTGCGGCGTTTCCCAGCGCTTGTGGCAAAACCAATCTGGCGATGATGGTTTCCGCCCTCGAAAGCCAGGGCTACAAGGTCTGGACCGTCGGCGACGACATCGCCTGGATGCACATCGCTCGCGATGGCTACCTCCACGCCATCAACCCCGAAGCTGGATTCTTTGGCGTCGCGCCCGGCACCGGGATGAAAACGAATCCCAACGTGATGCGCGCGCTCAATCGCAATACCATCTTTACCAACGTCGGGCTCACCCCGGACAGCGAGCCATGGTGGGAGGGGATCGGCGGCGAGCACCCGGCTGGCCTCATGACCTGGCGCGGCGAAAGATGGGACCGTTCGAAAGGAGCGGCTGCGCATCCCAATTCGCGTTACACCGTCCCGGCGCAGCAATCGCCCAGCATCTCCCCCAAATCCGAAGCTCCCGAAGGCGTGCCAATTTCCGCTTTCATTTTCGGCGGACGCCGCGCGCGGCTCGCGCCGCTCGTCTACGAAGCGTTCGATTGGCAACATGGCGTTTACGTCGGCGCCACCATGGCTTCCGAAACGACCGCCGCCGCCACCGGCGACGTCGGCATCACCCGCCGCGATCCCATGGCCATGCTTCCATTCTGCGGCTACAACATGGCGGACTACTTCGAGCATTGGTTGGACATGGGCAAGCGCATCCCGCATCCTCCCAAGATTTTCCACGTGAATTGGTTCCGAAAAGGCGCCGACGGCAAATTCCTCTGGCCCGGCTATGGCGAGAATGTTCGGGTCCTCAAGTGGATTCTCGAACGCGTCGAAGGCAAAGCGCAGGCGGAGGAGACGCCCATAGGGTTTGTTCCGACGCGCAGCTCACTCACCCTCGATGGCCTGAATCTTTCTTCGGAAACACTTCGTGAACTTTTCCGTGTCGAGGCCGATGACTGGGAACTCGATCTGGCCGACACACGCGAATTCTTCGCCAAGTTCGGCGGTCGCCTGCCACAACTTTTACGCGACGAACATCAAGGCGTCATCCAACGCTTCGAGAAAGCTATGCCCGCTTTCTGACGCGCGCCAAAGCCTACCTGATTCATCATCCGCGGCACGATGACCTCTCGCCGGTCGGCGAGGCAAAGTCATGTCATTCACAACTGGCGGTTCAACTACGGGACCTCCAAACTTGCGCGAGCGATCCGTTACGACCACAAAAGACGAGTTGGCGCGGCGGGCAACCGTCTGTCCGCCGAGCCAACCGAACGCGAATGCCGTTCTACTGGCTGAACGCCACGCCGCTGAATGCGCCAACGCCTACCGACGGTGAGGTGGCTACGTGGGTCAAGTCGCCAAACGCATCGATGGCGTAGACGGCCACGTAGGCTTCGCCGCCGGTGCTATAGATGATAGCGAGCCACTTGCGGTCGTGAGAGACGGTAACGTCCGTCGGAGAACCGGGCAAGGCAATCTGTTTGTAGAAAACTCCGCCCTGGCTGTCGCTGAAGAAGATGGAGATCGCAGACCCCGGCGAATTACCCGAATACCAGACGTTACCGGGCCCTTTCGCCAGCCAGCAAGGGGCATTGCTCGGATACGGCGGTGTCGGTCCGAGCACTGGGAAAACGTTTCGGTCTTTATCCACGATGGCGAAACTGTCCGGGCTGTGCGCCGGATTAAATCCCAGGATGTCGTCCCAGAACGCTTCGCCGAGCGGCACAGTGTTGGCATTGCTCGGAAGCGTCACAGTGTTGCTCATTCCGTTCAGTGCTCCACCGGAGGCGAGTGGAAGCTCGAGAACGGACCCTGACGTCAATGTCACGGCCGCCCAGGTTTTTCCGACCGCGATTTGCGCCGCCGAAGGATCGCTAAGGCTCACGGTGCCGTCGACAGCGCCCCATGGCCATGTATGGCTCTCCGCACAATTCGCGCCGACCACGAACAGGTGCTCCTGGTTGAGCGCGACCGAGTCGGGTTTCACGCAATCATGCGCCAATGCAATGGTTGCGCCGAGAGTGACAAAATCACCGTATCGGGAGATTTGCGTGACTGTATTCGAACCAAAGTTGGCAACGGCGCCTAGATCGTCCTTAAACTGCAGAATTCCTGCGTTGGTGCTTGCGCCACCCTTACCACCCGTGGGCAACGTCTTGTCCCAGGACAACGACGGCGTTCCCATAGTGTCGAGTTTGAAGACCACAACGCCATTGCCGCTGGCGTTGTTCGTGCTCGTGAGCACGAATACGGCGCGGTCTTGATCGTTCGCAGCCACCATTGCTGCTCCGAGGAGCACGACCGACAACATAATGCCGGCGCGAGGCAGACGAAATTTGCGGAGTTTCTGAAGATTCATCATTTTCTCCTTAAGGTTTGTGGTGAAGTGCTGCGCCGGACGCGAGCTGGGGACCGGTCCAAGGAAGCGGAGCATGTTCACAGTTGGGTATTCGCTCGGCACCGGGGAACAGTTACGGTCCGACACGCGAATCCTCGAAGGACGAAGTCCAAAAAAGACAGAATGTACCGTAACTTTCTTGCGGCTTCGGGCGAATACACCTAAATGGGTTTCCCGTACGCCCGCGGCCGATGGCGCGACTTCGAAGCCGCGAAAATCGTTTGCGCAGAAACGTTATACAGATAAGGATTACACCAAGACTTCTCTTCATGTGCCCGGACAGCAATCTCGAACTGCTGATGTCCCGCTATCAAAAGGGGGATTTTGCCGCTGCGACGGCTCTTATAGGTCACATCAGCCCTCAACTACACCGGTTCTTCGTTGCGCAGTTTGCCAGCCGTCCGGATGCGGATGACCTGCTCCAGGAAACCTGGCTGCGCATCCACAAGGTGCGCCACACCTATCGCCCGGGCGAGCCGGTGCTCCCCTGGTTTTATGCCATCGCGCGGCACGTTCGCGTGGACCACTTCCGAAAGGCAATTCGCACAAAAGCCCGCGAACAAAGGCTGGATGAAATAACCGGAGGTGCCGCCGCAATCCGGGGTGATTCTGGCCGGGAAGAAAGCCTGGAAGCGCTTCTAGCACCGCTTCCAGAAAGCCAGCGAGAGGTACTTGAGATGTTAAAGGTGGCCGGGATGTCGCTAGAGGAGGTGGCGCGCGCCACTTCGACCAGCGTCGGGTCCGTAAAGCAAAAAGTGCACCGGGCCTACAAAAGGCTGAGGGAGACGATGAGAGCGGTGGGAATAAGGCAAGGACCAAGCGGAGAAGCGTCGTGAAGGACAGAGAGATCGACGAAATCCTGGATCGGGCTGCCCGAAGCAAGCACAGGGTCGAGCCGGCGCTGCTCGAGCGCGTGGCCGGGGCAATCAAGTCGTCTTTGCAGCCGGTGCCTCCGTTACCGGCGACATGGGTGCTGGTTGCCTGGCTGGTCCTCGTGTGCGCCGCCGTTGCTGTGGCTGGCGCGGCCAGGGCAGGATTCTACGGAATCGAAAAACTGACCCTTCTGGAGCGCGCGCTGATCTTCCCGGCGCTCGGAATTCTCGCCGGACTGGCGGGAATCGAATTCGTCGGCGAAATGATTCCGGGAAGCCGACGTCGCATGGCGCCAGGCACGCTACTCGGAATCGGCTGCCTGGTGTTAGTTGGTTTGTTTGCGTTTCTCTTCCGCGACTACCGGACGGACCTCTTCCTCCGTGCCGGGATCGCGTGCCTGGCCATGGGCGTCCTGCATGCCGTCCCTGCTGCTCTCCTCGGTTGGTTGCTGCTTCGGCGGGGTTTCGCGGTGAATCCCATTGCGGCGGGGCTGGTGGTTGGCACATTTGCAGGTCTGGCTGGCGTGGGAATGCTGGAGCTTCACTGCGCGAATTTGCAAGCCTTGCACATCCTCGTTTGGCATACCGCGGTCGTGCCGGTGAGCGGTGCTATCGGTGCGTTGGTGGCATGGGCTTTCCGCCTTCGCCGGTAGCACTCTATTCAGAGACCACCAAAACGTTGGCAAGGATTACGGAACGGTCGTAAGGAAGGCCCGATCTTTTGCACAGATTTACACAGATTTGCACAACAAATCGCGTGTAAACCTCTTGTCGGGTTTTTCGGCCAAGCGTACAGTAACGCCAGATTGAGCCGGGGAGCCCAAAAACTTCGCGGCGCAATTGAAAGAGGGCGCGGGAATCGCAAGATTCTGGCGCCCTTGATTTTTTCCGGCCCGCTCTTTTTCTCGCGATCTTTTACCGCATCTTTCTTGCCGCTCGTTCTCAAACGTAGTGACTCGTTTTTTGCACAGGCATGCACAGATTTGCACAATCAACCGCCCGGAAATCTCTTGCCAAGATTTGAAGGCGAGCGTAAAGTCGCGCCAGATTGAGCCGGGGAGCCCAAAAACTTCGCGGCGCAATTGAAAGAGGGCGCGGGAATCGCAAGGTTCTAGCGCCCTCGATTTTTATCAACGGATCTCTTTAGACACCGCCCCGCGCGGGTGGCGCACACCATGGCTGCCGCTCGCCGGTGTCTCCCCTACAACACGGAATAGATAGATGGATCGACGGCGACGTGGGTAACCACATCACCACTGATCGAATAGGTCCGGCCGTCCGCGTGAGAGAAGTGCAGAAAGCGGCTGATGTGATAATCCTCGTCGAAAGTGGAGAAGAGGTTCTGGGTTTCTTGCTCGCTTAAACCGAAAGCCGAAAGCGCGACAGGATTTCCGAAATTCCCGGCCAGTGCGGCATAGCGTTCCACGACTTCGCTGAGGTTCATCATCGGCGCTCGTCGAGTGGATTCGGCGCTCATGGCAGCCTCTGCCGCGAGTGTAACGCGCCTTCAGCCGCCGCGAAAGCCGGAATTTGGCGGGAGGCGCGACGATTCGGTAAGATGCTCATCAGCAATTCAAATTGATCGGAGGAATGCATCATGAGCCTGAGCGTCGGCCAGACCGCACCGGATTTTGCTTTGAAGGACCAGCGCCAGAAGGAAGTGAAGCTTTCCGACTTTTTGGGAAAGAAACGCGTCGTGCTGGTCTTTTATCCGCTCGACTGGAGCCCAACCTGTACAAACGAGCACGCCTGTTTCGTCAATGACATGCAGAATTTTGACAGCCTTGATGCCGAGGTGCTCGGTGTGAGCGTGGACAGCGTGTGGTCGCACAAAGCCTACGCGGAGAAGATGGGAATCAAGTATTCGCTGCTGGCGGATTTTCAGCCGCGCGGCGCGATGAGCGAAAAGTATGGCGTGTTTCTGCCGGACAAAGGGATCACCGGTCGCTCGATCTTCATTGTCGACAAGCAGGGCAAGGTGGCGTGGTTGAAGCATTACGACATTCCGGTGGTGCCGGACATCAAGGAAGTAGCCGGCGCGCTGGCGGGCGTGAAATAACGAAACGCTCACTGAGGTTTGCTTGAAAGTTCCGGCGTCGCACCTGCCGGAACTGCCGGCAACGATTGGCCTGAAGGCGAGGCAAAGGCACGCACCAGGAGCACCAATTGCCAGCGCTGCTCGTCGGTCAGTTTCTTTTTGAATGACGGCATCGGCTTACGTCCTTCGGTGATCTGATAAAAGATCTCCCCGTCGGTCAACTTGTCGATTTTCGCAGAATCGGTCAGATCCGAAGGCAGCGGGTCGTACAGCATTGCGTCCGAGCCGTCTCCCTTGCCTTTATCCCCGTGGCAGTCGTTACATTTGTTCTTGTAAATTTCTCTTGCCGCAGCGAGATTCGCGTCCGAGATGGTAAGTGGATTCTTACGCGCCTTTTCCGCAAGCGGAACAATCCACGGCGGCCTGCGGAATACGGCGAGCCCAATTGATAACGCGATCAAGCCGAGCGAGCAGACAAACAAAATCAAGCGTAAACGCCGGCCTTCTTGAAAAGTTGTCATTTGCCTCGAAAGTGTCGCACAGATGGATTGTCGCAGGAAGCGATACGAAAGCAGCCGGAAAGCTAATCAAGCGCCGCGGAAGATCAGCCAGAGCAATTCGCCATTGAAGAAAAGAATGGCCGCCGTGATTACCCAGGCTACAACGGTGGTCAAACCGGAGTTGGCAAATTTCCCCATCTTGGCGCGCTCGCTCGTGAACTGTACCAGCGGGATCACCGCGAATGGCAGCTGGAAGCTCAGGACCACTTGGCTGAGAATCAGCAGCGCCGTCAGTTTTCCTTCTCCGGCGATACCGATGACCAGGATGGCGGGCAGAATCGCGATCGTCCGCGTGACCAACCGGCGAACCCAAGGCTTCAGCCGGATTTCCAAAAACCCTTCCATCACGATTTGTCCGGCAAGCGTTCCGGTGAGCGTGGAATTCTGCCCGGAGGCCAGAAGCGCTAGTGCAAACAGCGTGCTGGCAAGGCTGACGCCGAGAACGGGGCTAAGCAGTTTGTAGGCCTCCGCAATGTCTGCCACTTCGTTGAGGCCGCGTGTGTGAAACGCGGCGGCGCCCAACGTCAGGATTGCGGCGTTAATGAACAGGGCGAATCCCAGGGCCACCGTGGAGTCGATGACGGAATATTTGATGGCTTCGTGGCGGCCCTTGTCGTCTTGTCCAAACGCCCGGGTCTGCACGATTCCGGAATGCAGATAGAGATTGTGCGGCATCACCGTGGCGCCAACGATGCCGATGGCGATGTATAGCATTTCTTTGTTACGAAGGATCTCCATTCGTGGAAG
The DNA here is from genome assembly GCA_963783955.1 of Candidatus Acidiferrales bacterium. Classification (GTDB taxonomy): domain Bacteria; phylum Acidobacteriota; class Terriglobia; order Acidiferrales; family UBA7541; genus Acidiferrum. Next base: position 104,966 of record CAWAPN010000002.1, read on the forward strand.
AAATCCATGCATGGCTTCGAGCCAAAGCGGACGAGCAAAGAAAATCTCATACGCGAAGCAGATTCCAATGGTACCGATGAGCGTGACCACGAAGGCTTCGATGAGACGGAATCCGCGTCCCTGTAGCCCCAGAACGAGAAGCACATCGAACGCGGTGAGAATGACGCCGAATAGAAGAGGGATACCGAAGAGAAGCTTCAGCGCAACCGCCGAGCCTAGGACTTCGGCAAGGTCGCAAGCGGCGATGGCAATTTCACAGATGACCCAAAGAAAAATCGACACGCCGCGCGAATAATGGTCGCGGCAAGCTTGCGCGAGATCTCGCCCGGTGGCGATGCCAAGCTTGGCAGCAAGGGCTTGCAGAAACATGGCCATGAGGCTGCTGAGCAAGACGACGCTTAGGAGCGTGTAGCCGAACTTCGAGCCACCGCCGATATCCGTCGCCCAATTGCCCGGATCCATGTAGCCCACGGCGACCAGGTAACCGGGTCCAGCGAACACCAGGACCTTGCGGAACCAGGAGAGATTTGCCGAAACGGGGATGGAACGGTGCGCTTCCGGCAGGGAAGGGAGAGTCAGCGCGCGCCGCCAAGAAGAGCCCACGGTTACTGTTCCGGTCGTATCCGGCGCCGAAGCAAGCGATTTGGAGAGGAGGTCGCCCATGCGTTTGTTAACTGCGGTGAACTTCCATTATAAACTATAATTAACATGGGATGATTGTCAATGGAACTTTTCCCGCACAGGTCCTCGCGTGCCGGCCTGACGCGCGTTCCTCGTCTTAGGCGCTGGATTCGACTGTGGTACCTTGGAAGAGAATTTCAGGAGAGTTACATGGACGACAAACAGGCATCGCAACCGGGTCAAGCGCCGGGCCAGGTACAGATCAAGGCGGACGAGAAGGAATTGCAAGGTATGTACAGCAATCTCGTAATGATCCAACACCACGCCGAGGAGTTCACGCTGAATTTTGTTTATGTTTTTCCAAACGCCACTCAAGGGAAATTGCTCAGCAGCATGATCGTCAGCCCAGGCCACGCGAAACGCATCTGGCGGGCGCTCGGCGAGAACATTACGCGCTTTGAAGCGCTGTACGGCCCGGTCAAGGAAGGTCCCGAGGGAACGCCCGGAACAAACATCGGTTTTGTCCAGTAAGACGGGGAGCACGAGTGAGATTTTGCGCTGCGAGCGACCAGGCCTTGCTCGTCTATCTCGGCGAGGAAATTGGTTTAGCCGCGCACGAGCGCGTATTAAAACTGCTGCACCTGCTGCAAGAAGAGCCGCCGGTGTGGTTGCGAAATCTGCAGCCGGCTTATACCACATTGATGGTGACGTTTGATGCCTGCCAGGTGGACCACGCTGAAGTGGAAGCCATGTTCCGTGAACTCGAAGGGCGCGCCGAAACCTTTCGTCGTCCTAAACTGCGCTTAGTCGAGATTCCGGTTTGCTATGACGGCGAATTTGGCCCGGACCTGGAGGAGGTTGCAAGCTTTCACGGGTTGAAATCTGCCGAGGTCGTCGAGCTTCACACATCGCAGATCTATCACGCCTATTTCCTCGGATTCGCGCCCGGCTTCGCGTATCTGGGCGACCTTCCCGAGAAAATCGCGACGCCAAGGCTGGAAACTCCGCGAAAGAAAGTTCCGGCGGGAAGCGTCGGAATTGCCGGCAGGCAGACGGCCGTGTACCCATTTTCGACGCCTGGTGGGTGGCTACTGATCGGCCGGACGCCGCAACAGATGTTCCGAACGACTCAGAAGCCGATGGCGACAATTTCGATGGGGGATCAGGTGAAGTTCCGGGCGATCTCTCGCGAACAGTTTCTGAAGATGGATCAGGCATGAGTTCGTTGATTGTGGAATCGGCGGGATTGCTTACCACGGTGCAGGATTTGGGCCGTCCGGGTTTCGGGCCACTGGGCGTTTCGCCATCCGGAGCGGCGGACCCGGTGGCGCTGCGATTGGGAAACTTGCTGGTCGGCAACGATCCAGGCGGAGCTGCGCTCGAATTGACGCTGCTCGGCGGCAGTTTCGTTTTTCCTGACGAGGCCGTCATTGCCCTGACGGGCGCCGACTTCGGGGCCACGATCGATGGACGCGCCATCGAGACGTGGACGGCACACGCGGTTCCGGCAGGGGCGAAATTGCTTTCGGGACCCACTCGAAATTTCGCGCGCGGCTATCTGACGGTCGCCGGAGGGGTGCGAATCTCTCCCTTCCTTGGTAGTGCTTCGACGCATCTTCTCAGCGGCTTGGGGGGACAGGAAGGACGCGCGCTGCGCAAAGGCGACATCCTGCAAATCGGCAATCTTCAGGAAACATTTCGGAAACGAAGAATTTCGCAGGCGGCGTTGTTGGCCTTGAAGCCCAGAAAAGTCTTGCGCGTAACAGAAGGCCCGCAGATACATTTGTTCTCGGAAGAGGATAAACAGGGATTCTTTCGCAACACGTTTCGCGTGAGTGAGTCCTCAGACCGTACTGGAGTTCGCCTGGAAGGCCACCGGTTGTCTTCCAATTTGTCCGGAGAAATGATCACCGAAGGCGTCCCGCTCGGAGCCATTCAAGTGACTCCATCCGGTGAACCGATCGCGCTAGGCGTGGAACAGCAAACCACGGGCGGCTATCCAAAAATCGCCAATGTGATTGGAGTGGATTTGCACCGGCTCGGGCAACTTCGCCCGCGCGTGGAAATTCGCTTCGAACGAACCTCTCTGCAGGTCGCCCGTTCGTTGTGGATCGAACAAGAGCGGCTGCTGAGCAGCCCAGGACGGCTCTTCGCATGAGATCGGTGGACCTGAATTGCGACATGGGTGAAGTGAGCGAGGCGCTGGCGGACGGCACGCAGGAAGAGCTGATGCGCTACGTCAGCTCCGCGAATATCGCGTGTGGCGGCCATGCAGGAGACGAGCGGCTCATGCATGCCACCATCGAGCAAGCGCTGCGGCACGGAGTCAGCATCGGCGCGCATCCGGGTTACGAGGACCGCGCGAATTTCGGACGTAACGAATTGCAACTTGCACCGGAAGAAATTTCCGCTTCGGTGCACCGGCAGATTCTCGCGCTCGAAGCAATTGCGGAGCAGAGCGGAACAGCTATCCGTCATGTGAAGGCCCATGGCGCTCTGTACAACCAGGCGGCGCACAACCGCGACATCGCGCGAGCCATCGCGGCAGGAGTGCGCCGCTGGAAGACGGACGTAGTCCTTATTGGCCTGGCAGGCTCCGCGATGCTAGAAGAATTTCAAGCGGCCGGTTTTCCGGTAGCCGCGGAAGCGTTTGCCGACCGCCGCTACGAAAAGGATGGCAGCCTGCGCTCGCGAAAGTTTCGCGATTCCTTATTGCATGACCCGGAAGAAGCCTCGGCACAAGCGCTGCGCATCGTGGAACAAAACAACGTGATTGCAGCCAACGGCAGCGTTGTTCCTCTTGTGGCGCAAACCGTGTGTATACACAGCGACTCGACCAGCGCCGTTGCGATCGTTGCCGCGGTTCATCACACACTGACCGAAGCTGGAATCGAAATCAGATCCAGATGAAACCGTGCAGCAATTGCTCAAATGCTCCGTCTCGGTTGCGGATCGGAAAACGCCATCGTAGAGTGGATGAGCGGGAATTCCCCTGCCACAGAGTGTTTACGGGCCTGTAGCTCAGGTGCCTAAACCGGGCAATCACGCAAATCCTTTGCTATCAACGCAACCCTCTGATAAGGCGAGCTTTGTTATTTGCGCTCGTCGGCGCACGTTTGCAGGTTTTTGTGGAAGATGGGCACAACACCATGGGCACGGGCGGTGCAATCGGCTTGAACGCTCGAGACGAGTTCGCTAAAGGCCCAATCTCGTTTCTTAGATTCTCCCCGGTCGTGCCTTTATTGAATGCGTAATCCGTTGGGCACCCGGTCATCAACGCGCATTGTCCGATTCTGTGATGGATGTCGTACAGGGATTATTTTGTCTGAACCACGCCTCTGCCTGTCGTTGCGCCTCTCGCGGAGCCCTGGATCAAGGATAATTTCGCGGTCAGAAAAAACAATCACGTCCTTCCCCGTACCTCGTTCGCATTTAATCCACACGGAGGACTTGACCGCAGTTGTCAGCACGGACTGCTTAGTGGACTGCGTCAGTCGTGTCGCGGAGGAGAACGACGTCATCGCCAGCGTGACGTCGGAGCATCGCGAGGTTCCTCCCGTCTGGCGAATAGAAATAGCCCCAGAAGACGTCAGTTGATTAACGACGTTGCCGGAAACTTGGATATTAGGATTCCACATGTCCGGTCCCTACAGCCAGGGGCACGTTGCATTGACATACCTTGGAGCTATCACGGCTTAGTGATGGTCGCAGGGTCGTCCAGCTTTTCCAGTTGTGCCAACTGCTCGCGCAGCTCATCGGCATCTCTAGCAGCGGGGACCAACTCCAGGTAGGTTTGAATTTGGGAGATTGCGTTGGGGTAATCTTTTTTGAGGACATAGATCTTGGACAGCAAGAGATGTAGCTGCGGAAACTGAGTTCGCAGGTCAACGTGTTCAGCCTTGAGGGCACTCTTCTCAGCATCTTCGAACTTACCGACACTGTAATTCGCTGCGGCATTAAAAAAGTAGGCCTCGGCGAAATTCCATGGATCGAGATCGACAATGTAGCCAGTGACGGTGGCGTGATTCAAAGGATCGATCTCCAGGATGTGACCGGTAAATTTGAGCACGTCGGGCCAGTTTTGCGCATCGAAGGCCATCGACGCGAGCGATAGATAAGCCGGCATGTACTTGCTGTTGATGGCCGTGGCCCGAGTGAAAGCGTTGCGAGCGGCATCGTTGTCGTTTTGTTTTTGAAAGACGGTGCCCAGACGATACCAGGCGCTTTCGTACGCGGGATAGAGTTTGACCGCGGTTTCATAATGTTTGCGGGCGTTATCCAGTTTCCCGCTCTTCTGAGCCTCGAGGCCTCTCTCGTAGGCTTTACGAGCATCTTTCGGCGCTTCATAAGGGGTAGCGCTGAGGGTCGTGCCCTGGATCTTTTCCATGCGCTGGACGACAATTGTGCCGACGTCGATGCGGTCAATGGTCTCGTCGAAAGCTGAGACTTGCGCAAGGCTGACGACTCTAGGTCGAAAACCAGAGGCCGAGGCGCGCAGATCGCAATTCCTTAAATCCCGTCGAGGAATACCCATTGTGGGATCGTTTCGCGACGAACTAACTAGCGTATCGGGCTCGGCGCTGGCATCAATGGCGGTATCGGTACGCGAATCCAAATCCATACTGAAATCGCCGGTGAGAGCGGCGTACACCTGTTGACGAACTTTGTTGTTGCAGACGCGCTCAATCATTATGTTGCTGGGAACGGCAGTAGCGTCATTTGTGACAACGCGGCCGAAGAGAAACATCACCAGATCCCGTTGTGGTTCGACTGGCTGCGACGTCGGGGGAGGAAGTCCCGTAGCCGGAGGGCCTGAAGGTGAGGTCGGGGCCGCTGGAGGACGGGGAGTCGGCGCCGGGGGCTTCTGCGCGAATGTGCGTGGCACTACCAGTGCCAGTGCGAGCGCGAACATGAAGGAAACTTGCATTTAGTGACAGGCCAGTCCGCTCGCGGAAACGAAAGACCTGAGACCGAGAAGCTTAGGGCGCACCTTGGTCGAAGTCAAGACTCGCGAATTGACTCGCGAATTGAAAACCCCGCGAGATAAAAAGAAAATTACCCCTGACTGGGTACTGGGAGCAACGCATTATAAAAGGGCGCCGCTCTGGAGTAGGTTTTGATTGCCTTGCTCAAACTTCTCCGGGAGTCGGAGTGCCCGGTGCCAGCGCCCCAAAACTGCTCGTTGACACGTAAACCCAAACCGCTGCGTCAAACTGGCCAGCAACCGAGCACATGGCGCGGAAGCTCAGAGCAAATCTTGCTCGATCAAGCCGATTCGCTGACTTTGAGATTGTAGGATGCCAGGCAAAGATTGTCGCCGAGAGAGTGTGTCTGGATTGTGGGATTGCAGGGCCGCGAAGGCCCGGTACCCAACTTACCGGCAGGCAAAACCGGAAATGTGTGGCGGCTAGTCAGTACCCATTCCGGTAAGGCGACTTGGGCAATCGATGTCGTCACGTAGCAACCCTTTAGGCATCGTGGTCCGTCCGAATACGGGGGCGCGTATGCAAAGACGAATTGTCGGCAGTTTCTTGTTGTGGTCGCTGTTCCTAATTAAGTGTCCGACTCTGATTTTGGCCCAAACCAATGGAATAGATCAGAATCCTCCACCGCCTCTTGGAAAGTTGGTCGATGTGGGCGGATATCGAGTTCATATGTATTGCACTGGGGAAGGAAGCCCTACGGTGGTCATCGTGGGGGCAGGCTACTCGTTCGATTGGGGCTTGGTTCAAAGTGGAGTGGCAAAGTTTACGCAAGTATGTTCGTACGATCACTCGGGGATTGCATGGAGCGACGACGGTCCGAAAGATTCCTGCGCTCTGCGAGTGGGTGAAGTTTATGCCGCCTTGAAAAACGAGGGAATAAAGGGACCGTACCTGCTGGTTGGGCACTCGCTCGGCGCATTGGTAGCATGTGTGTATGCGGGAAAGTATCCAGAGGAAGTGGCAGGTTCCAGAGCCAGCTCCAGTTCAGGCATCTTCTTGCGCATAAGTCCCTTCGCTAGCTCGGCCATTTCTTGCGGGGTTGCTTTTCCTACGATCAGTGCTCGCAGCATCAGTCGACCAGAAACTCCAAAAACGTCCGCGGCCACGCTGGCCAACTTGATGTTGGCACTCTCCAGCAGCTTCAGCAGGCGATTGCGCTCGGCCACCTGGCTTTCCACTAGCTTACGGCGGTAGCGCGTCAAGTCCCGTAACTCCCGGACGGGCTTGGGCGGAACAAAGCTGGAGCGCAGCAACCCGTGGCAGAGCAGCTCCGCAATCCATTCCGCATCCTTCACGTCGGTCTTGCGTCCCGGAACCTTCTTTACGTGTTGTGCGTTCGCCACCACGATCTGGTAAACGACTCTCCAGGAGTTGTCCGAAGTTTGAACGACGCAGCAATGCGAGTCGCTGTATGCTCTGCTACAAGGGGACGACGAGAGGGTGTCCTTCATTGATGTACTCATTGTCATTCTGCTGATACCGATAGTCGACCCCCGATGAAAAGGAGGAAGGATGAAGAGAATTTTGCGATTCTGCCTATTGGCGGGCTGCGGTGTTGCGTCGATACCGGCAGCGCCCAAGCCTCCACAGAAAACATCGATGGAAGGTTCCCGCGCAAATAGGTCAAAAGCCACGATTGAGGGCTTGGTTCGAGACATTGCATGCCCTATTCAGAACCTCGATGGAAACGCGACTCACTTGAGTATGAAGTGCGCGCTGGCATGCGTGAAGGCCGGTTCGCCGATCGCGATCCTATCCAAGGATGGTGACCTGTATCTGCCTATCTCTGACAAAATGCCGGATTACGATCAAAGGCAAAAGCTGATGCCCTTCGTGGGCAAATATGTGCGAGTGAGCGGAATCGTATTTGAGCGCAACGGGACACACGCGATTGTCATCACGGAAATCAAGGAAATGAAGGAAGTGCATGTGACGTTTGAGGGGGAATAACCCGTTCCGGGACTATTCCGAAGAGAGTTTTTCATCCATTTATAGTCCATGAGAAACCTTTTCGGTAACGCGCCTTCAGTTCCTCCCATGGATGTGGCTCAGCATTGCGCAAGAGTCGCGGCGAAACCATGCGCCGGGCGGGGCCTCGCCACGTCTCCTATGATTATAGTTGACAAACGCACCACTCTCCTATATTCATAGGAGACCAGCGAGGATTGCATCGATGCCAAAGAAAGCCAGAGTCTTGACTCCTTTAGAACGACGAATTATGCGCGTGCTCTGGGATGGCGGAGCTGGAAACGTCCAGAAAGTCTTGCAGGGGCTGACGGGTGAGCCTCAGCTTGCCTATACCACTGTGCAGACCACGTTGAATGTCTTGCAACGCAAAGGAAAGTTGAAGAGAAAGCTCGTTGGACGTGCATACGAGTACATTCCCATCGTTTCTCAAGAAGCAGCCGACTCACATGCTATCAAGGACGTCTTGCAGAAGGTCTTTCTCGGGTCAGTGGACGACCTTCTCCTATCTTTGGTTCGGAGCAAGCAGCTCGACGCGCAAAAACTTGCGGACTTACAAGCAAAGTTACAAGCCAGTGAGAGCGCAGAGGAGGAACCGGAATGAGCCTGATTCGCGAGAACATGTTCGATTTACTGTGGAATGCGTTCCTGCAGATTGTCCTCTTTGCGATCGTGACGGCGCTCTTCTCGCCTCTCGTCGCAAAAGCGAGAGCAAAGTATCAACATGTTTTCTATCTCGCAGTGTTCCTTTTCTGTCTGACAGTTCCCGTGATCAACACTATTTGGCAAGCGCATCCAATTCCGGGCACAGGGAAATCCCTGCAGCAGATTTCATCGGAGGCTGGAGGGCCTAATCACCATTTTTGGGAATGGCAGGTTCGGTCTCAGCAGCATGAGCAGTTCACGCTGGGGTCTGGAGCCCAAAGCTGGATCGTCGCCATTTGGGGGGTGCTTGCTCTGTGTCGGCTGGTCCACTTCAGCCGTGGTGTCCATGGCGTTCATCGGCTGCGGAAAGACGCCTCAGTACTTTCTCCTACCGACATCGGACTAGCAGCTAGCCAGATCATCGAGGTCAAGCACCCAGTCGCCATCCTTGAATCTACAGCCATCGACGATCCCGTAACTATTGGTGTGTTTCATCCTGTGATCTTGTTGCCCAGGAAAGTGCTGCCAGACCTTGGCGAACAAGAGCTCTCTGCAATTCTTGCGCACGAATATGGCCACATTCGCCGTAGAGACTTCCTAGTACACATTCTCTGTGAGTTCATCTCTCTGCCAGTGGCCTGGCACCCCGGCATTCGTTACCTGATGTCGAAGATTTCGCAGACGCGTGAGCTTGCTTGCGATGACTATGCTGCTGTTCGTCTTGGGAAGCGCCGCTTGTATGCCCGAACGCTCTTACGCCTGGCGTCTCTGTGCTTGCACACTCCTCGTGGAAACGCAGCAGGGCTGGGTATTTTCGATGGTAAAAACCTGGAGGATCGAATCATGATGCTGACTGAGAAGAAACTTTCGCTATCACGCGCGGGTCTGATTGGACTGGCTTTGGCAATGAGCATTACGTTAGGCGCAGCGCAGTGCTGTCACGCGCGATGAGCCTGCAAGCAAGCTCTGCGCCTTCTAACTCGGCAGAAAAGTTCGCAGGAACCTGGCACTGGATGTTCAACGGAAAAAGTTTCGCCACGATGATTTTAGTTCGCGACGGATCAAGCTTTACCGGGTCCGTCACCCCCTCTCGAATTGCGCTGAATGATGCCGGAGCATTAAGGCGGGCTGATCCGTCCGAAGACGGCACGCCGTCCCCGATCACCAAGGCGAAGCTGGAAGGTTCTGCATTGCACGTCACAGTCGGGGACGGGAACGAACCCGTCGAATTCATCGTGACCCTGAAGGGCGACACACATGCCGAAATACACCCGATAGGAGCCCCACCAAACATGAAGCCGATACCGGCCGAAAAACTACACTGATAGGGACCCTGGCGCGTACTGGATGATCACTGATATTCTCGCGAAAACTCCAAGCCGAAGTCCTAACGCTGAATTGGACTGGTTTGGCGAGTTCAGCTGGAGCCGTTCTTTGACGGGATGATCGCTGAGCACGTGAACGGCGACCATTTGCAGCGTTACATCCGCGAACGACTGGACGCGGGAGCCGCGACATCCACCGTGAACCATGAGCAACGGTCGTCAAGGCGATGTTCAATCATGGCGCGAAGGCAGACCGCCGAAAGTCTTCCGCGTACCGCTTCCCCGCGAAGCTACGAGAGCAATCCGCGTTCCGGCTTCCTGACCGATGAACAGTACGCGGCAAAGTAAAGCGACGTAAGCGACGTACACTTGGTTGCGTGCAGTGCTTGCGGTAGCTTATAATTTCGGTTTCAGGAAGGGTCACCAGACGGACTCGGTGTTTGATCGCTGCGACATCACTGACGCGACGGATTTGGCGGATGCAGCCCGCAAATTGGAAGCCCGGAATGGGTACAAAAATGGGCATACTGGAAAAGGCAGGCCGCTAAGTTATAGTAGCAAAGAGTTTACTCCGTGGGCCTGTAGCTCAGGTGGCTAGAGCGCGCCCCTGATAAGGGCGAGGTCGGTGGTTCAAGTCCACCCAGGCCCACCATTCCTTTCAATCAATTACGGACGGGTGGTTTTTCTTCGTTGGACGATTGTGCCCAATTTTGTGCCACACCCGGATCAGAAACGGGCTTTGCGATAGCATCCAGGGCTGCCCGCTTTGCCTCCATGCGAATGTGGGAGTAGTGCTCGATCATCTTTCGGCTAACGTGGCCTGAGATAGCCATAAGGGTCTGTTCGCTCGCCTGCGATTCCGCGAGCTTGGTAATGCACGTGTGCCGCAGATCGTGAAAGCGCAACTGCAAGCCCGCGCGCTTAAGGGCTGCACGCCATGCAGAGCGCCAGGACTTGATGGGCCTGGCCGGGTCAATGCGCTCGCGGTCGGGGCGCTCGCGCTCGATTCCCGCCGCTTCGCACGCCGGGAAGACATAATCCTCCGCTTTCGACTCGACCAGGCGACCGGCCCACTTAGCAAGGGAGTCGAACGCGGGTTGATTCAACGGAATGACGCGCCCGCTCCCTCCCTCTGTCTTAGCTCTTCCAACCGCAACCGTGCGCTTTTCGAAGTCAATCTGGCTCCAGCAGAGGGTGCGTATTTCGTTCTTTCGGAGCGCTGTGTTCAACGCAAGCGTCACAACCGCGTTGAGTAGGGCATTCGAGCCACAAGCAGCAAGCAGGTTCTTTTCTTCCTCAGGGCTCAGGGCTTTGCCTATGTCGTTGTGTTCCCGCTCAAACTTCACGTCACCCTGTAGATTCGCCCACAGCTTGTGCCGTTTCAGGACTTGTCGGAGCACCTGCAATTCCTTGTTGAGTGTCCGCGCCGATGCTCCTTCGTTCTTGCGGCGCGCCTGATACGCGCCAATCCGGTTGGCATCAATATCGCAGAGCAACAGCGCACCAAGCGCCGGTTTCAGGTGACAACGCAAGGCGACTTCGTAGATTTCATAGGTGCGCTCCGCCAAGTGCGGTTTCTCCGCCTCCAGCCAAGCCGAGCCAGCACGGTCAAACGTGGGGGGAGCGTCCGCTTCTTGATTTGATTCCAGCTTTCCTCCAACTCGCGGTGACGAACGCGCTCTGCATCCTTCGCAACCGTCTTGCTCTCGCTCTTTGAGGACTCGCGGATAATCTGCCCCGCAAATCGAAATTTGTACCACCAGACATCTCCGCGCCTGTATAGGCTCATTTCGCATCTCCCTTTTTCGGCGGCCTGCCGCCCAGCTTGCCCCAGGCCCGCATTCGCTCGCGGAATCCCCTCTTTCCCCATTTCCGCTTTCGGGCCTCCACGCTGCGCTTCGCTAATTCCCTCGCTGCATCGCTGGTTCTTTTCATATTTTAACAATAACCTAGCGCTAGGTTATTTGTCAATCGAAAAAGCGCGCGGATTCAGTGTAGAATCGGCCTGCGGCTAGGTGGACGCACCGAAGAGCAGGCGCATCCCGTCCTGTCTGCCGCGCTTCACTGTCGGGATGCCACGCGGAAGGTGGCCATTGCGCAGCAAGAAAACACCATTTCCTATTCAGACTGTCCTCAGGGACCATGGAGCACTGGCTGACTTAGAGAAGCTCGCAGCTTCAGGATGCAACCGCCATGAACTCCTTGCCTTTCTCAGCATTGCCTCTTATGCGGATGATTCCTGGCCGAAATTGGTGGGGACGAAGTTGAGGACCTACAGAAGAAACATCCAGGAGATTGAACATTGCGCCGATTTAATCGACCGGCTAAATCGGTCCAGGTTGATCCACCGATTGTCGATCGAGCATCTAGACCCTCGATTTGCAGAAATTCATCAACCGCCAACCCTCCCAGATCAACTTCGTAAATATGCCCATAATCTCAGCTATTTGCCCAAACTATACGGACCAAAACGCAAGCTCAGTCGGCACGCGTGGAAAGCGCTTATTGTTGCCAAGACAATCGAAGATACAGGTAAGCCCCATGATTCCGTGTTGGCGCCGGTTTAAAAGGGATCCACTTTCGCCGGTATAGGGTGAGCCATTTAGGCCGGCGGCGAGTTCGGAACACACCCATGCGTTGGCTGCTGGATAGGAGCAAGCAGTCTTGATTCTAGTTTGTTCCCTGCAACGTGGACCTTTACCTCATGAGCGATCCTCCCGCGCCGTCTGCAGGAGCAGGAGTTGTAGAACACCGGCAGTGTTTGGTGTCCCTCTTGACCGACTCGATGACCAGGTACAGTTTGTCCGCACTGTTGACCTTTCCCGACACGCAGTAGTATTGGCCTGGCGTGATCTGTTGGGATTTGGTGAAGTCGTACAGGCGGTAGACCCGGCGGGTGGAGTCGTCTTGCATGAGGAACACGGCACAGGTTTGGTATTCTGTCCGCGAGAGCAACAGCAGATGGTTGGCGCTGAAGTTGAACATGGAAGTAGAACGGGAAGAACGAGAGATTCAGACCAGAGGGCGGGAGTGATGAGCTCCCGCTCCCGCCGGCAGCGCCGTTGAGGAGTTACCCGGCAGACTCCTCCGCGCGGGATATCATCACAGAGCGGCGCTTCATCTGAGCCAGTCGTTGCTACTACTCCGTCGGCGGCTGGCCCTTATTGGCTTTGCGAAGGCTTTCGCCGCCGAGAAGGATGATCTCGGAGTTTTCGACCAAGCGGTCGGCGATGGCCGTCGCGATGGTGGTGTTGTGCAGGATATTCCCCCACTCGGAAAAGGCTGTGTTGGTGGTGATGAGCGTACTTTTCTTGTGGCTGTGACGAGTGGAAATGACCTGATAGAACAGATTTGAGGTCTGCTGGTCGAGAGAAAGGTACCCTAGTTCGTCGATGAGGAGAAAAGTTGGCTCGGTATAAAGCTTGAGCTTGCGGATCAGAGAGTGATCGACCTGCGAGGCCAGCAAGTGGTTGAGCATGTCCATGGCGGTTGTGAACAGCACGCGACGGTTGGCTTGGCAGGCGCGCCAGGCGATGATCTTCGCCAAGAACGTTTTCCCCACGCCGGGATTGCCGATCAGTACAACGGCAGTGCCTTTCTCAAGAAAGCCGAGGTCCAAAGGCGGAGGATGCGACTTTTGCACTGCAAGCGAGTCTTGTGATGGTTGAAGTTGAAGCTGTCGATGGAGTGCTTGGCTTGCAAGCGAGCGAGCCGGAAGCGGCGATCGATCGAGCGGGTTTGACGCGCTTCGAGCTCACGGTCCAGCAGAGCTTCGAAAGCTTCCGCGGCGCTGAGATTCTTGCTGGCCGCATCAGTCAGGGTCTCGTCCAGATGCTGGCTCATGGTCGTCAGGTTCAGTTGATTCAGTTTCTGTTGGAGTGAGTTCATCGGCGTTCCTTTTCGAGCGAAGGATGAAAGTGTCGTAATCGGCCAGCGACAGCGGATCGGTGATCAGTTCGTTCAACTGAGGATCTTTGAACCGTAGCGGCGGCTGGACCTCGCGGCGCAGAGTTTGCTGGCTGAGGATATTGGCGATGTAATCGGCGCCGAAGGCACCGGCTGCATGGGCTTTGCCAACAGCGGCGGCGACCGCCTCCGGTCCATAGTCACGAATCGAGGCGAGCAGTTCTCTCACTTGCCGGGCGAGGGAGCGATCGGTGTCCGCCAGGCGCCGCAGATAGATTTCCGAAGCAGGACCCAGCAAGTCGATCAAGCGCTGTTGTGTTGCGGATCGCTGGGCCGCGGCCCGTTGTTCGAACAGTTCTTTTTGAAAACGTTCGGCGCCAAGCACCTGCCCGCGTTGCCAGCAGCGAGCATAGGAGACGATTTCCTGCTGCTGATCGTAGATGGTGAGCGAGGAGGCATCTGCTTTGATCGTGAGGTGCCGGCCCACGTAGCGTGGCGGCACACAGTAGCGATTACCGTCGAACGATAGCCGGAGATCTTTATGAACCAGAGCTTCGGTGGTGTCGCGATAGTCGGGCGTGATCACCGGCAAGGAGCGCAGTGCTTCGAGCTGAAAGCGTTCTCGAGGAGTCTGGCCCGTTTCACGATGACGGCGCTGGTTAGCGACTTCGTTGAGCCATTGAAGCGCTTGTGAGTTGACATCAGCTAGGTCGGTGAACGTGCGCAGTGGCCAGAAGTTCGTTCTTGTATAACCGATGGCTCGCTCTATTTTTCCTTTTTCCCACGCCGCTCGCACATGGCAAGCTCGAGGAAGGAAGCTATATTCGCGAGCGAAGGCCAGAAAACGCGGATGGAAACGAACCAGGTTGCCGTCATGTTCGGCAACGGCGGTCGCGAGATTATCGAACCAGAGTTCGCGCGCGATGCCACCCATGAAGCGGAACGCGTGGATATGACAACGAACGAACGTTTCAAAGCTCTGACTGTGTGTGAACTCCAGATACAGCTTGCGGCTGTGACATTCCACCAGACAGAAGGCGTAGAGTTTTCGCGCATGCCCCTGATAGGAAAGCGTGTCGAAGTGTCCCCAGTCGACTTCGAAACGTTCTCCCGGTCCCGGTTCCATGCGCACGTAGGCGCGCGGGGCGCTGGCCTGCAGGCGTACCCCATGCAAGTACTCTTTCAGAATGCTCAGACCACCGCTGAAGCCGAGCGACCGGAGTCGTTGTGCGATCACCGTGGCATGGACCTGAGGATCCTGCTCCAGGAACTCGGTGATGGTGGTCTTGAAGCGATCCAGCTTGCTCGAGCGCTGCCGGGAAGCGGCAGTCTGCGCCGGCGCCACGAGATATTTGACGATGGTTCTGCGCCCGATGTGCAGATGACGGGCGATTTTACGCACCGGCCAGTGCTCGGCCCAGTGCAGGCGATGAATTTCGTTGATTTGCTCGGCGCTCAGCATGGGGCTGAGTTCGGGTATACGGGCAGTGGGGTGCACAAGCCATAGGGATGTTCCTGTCAAGCACGGGCCACCCGTTGGGGTGGTTGCGCGAACCAGAAACTCCGTTAGAGAAGCGCGGTGGCGTGTGGAGTACCTGGGTAGATAAGATCTGACCCACAATGTGGTTCGGCAGTTATGGCCGTTTCTTCTTTGGAGCGTTCCTGCCCGATGTCAAGCATGGCTCCGGTGTTGGCGATTACGTAGATGGTGGCGGTGTTGTCCCTGAAAAAGGACAATGGCCTGACCCCGCTGGAGAGATTGTGTAAGTGTTGCCGACCGGGCCGAGCCACGTTGAATTCAACGTGGAGAACTTAGCATGAAGCCTGATCAGCAAAACAAACCTCAGAAAGCATCCTGTCGCCCGGAACAGGTCAATTGGCAGCAGATGAATCGGAAACAGCGAGGCGAGATGACGCGAAAAATGCATACAGAAGATCTCAGCCTGGAGGTAGTACATCCCCACGCCGCGGGCATTGACATCGGCAATGAAGCGCACTACGTCGCCGTGCCGCCCGACCGGGACAACAAATCAGTGCAGCGCTTTGGATGCACTACGGCGGAGTTGAAGGAGATGGCAGCCTGGTTGAAGCAATGCGAGATTCGGACTGTAGCCATGCAATCGACTGGGGTGTACTGGATCGCGGTGTACGACATTCTGGAAGCGGCCGGTTTGGAAGTGTATCTAGTGAATGCCCGGGAGACGAAGAATCTGCCGGGGCACAAGAGTGATGTGCAGGAGAGTCAATGGCTAATGAAGCTGCACACTTATGGGTTGTTGCGGAACTCATTTCGGCCGCCGCAGGAGATTCGGACCATGAGGACATACTGGCGACAGCGGAATGACTTAATCCGAAGCGCGGCACGGCACATTCAGCGGATGCAGAAGGCTCTAACGCAGATGAATATCCAGTTGGCAAACGTATTGAGCGAAGTGAGCGGAGTGACGGGTCAGGCGATCATTCAGGCCATTCTGGCAGGAGAGCGAGACCCGCAGAAGCTAGCCGCATTTCGCGATAAGCGGGTGAAAGCGCGCGAAGAGGAAATCGCACGTAGTCTGGAAGGCAACTGGCAGGAAGATCAGCTATTTATGCTGAAGCAGGAACAGGATGGCTACGAGTTTTGTCAGAAACAAATGAACGAGTGCGATGAGCGACTACAGCAGTATCTGCAGCAGCGGGAGGACCGGAGCAAGGGAGCCGAGCTACCCAAAGAGAATCGGAAGGAACGGCTCCGGAAGAACAAGACGAATAAGCCGAGGTTCGACTTACGCACGGAGCTATTTCACATGACGGGGACGGACCTAACCCAGATTGACGGGATCGATGTCAGGACGGCAGCGACCGTGATCAGCGAAGCCGGTTGGGACATGAGCAAGTGGCGGACGGAGGATCATTTTGTTTCCTGGTTGCGGCTGTGTCCGGATAACAGAGTCAGCGGCGACAAGGTCATTGGGAAAAGACGCCTGCCGATGAATAACCGGCTGAGCGTGGCATTGAAGATAGCTGCCAGCACCTTACGTCAAAGCAATACCTATTTAGGAGCGCAGTTCCGCCGACTGAGGACGAGGCTGGGGCCGCCCATCGCGATCAAGGCCATGGCGGCCAAGCTGGCCCGCTTGGTCTACCGAATGCTGCGCTACGGGATGCGGTTCGTCGATCGCGGGGCAGAGTTCTACGAGGCGCAGCACCGCCGACGCCAGATCGACTCCCTCAAGCGGAAAGCCGCCTACCTCGGATTCAAAATCATTGACGCCCCAGCGGCCTAGGAGGAGTTTCTGGAGAGACGGGCAGACGTCGGCCGGCAAGTGGCCAACTGACGGTAAAATAAGCACTTGCGCCGAAGCTAAGTTGTTCCTGTCAAGATCGCGCACCTTGGGCCCCAGCAACCAAACCTCTGAAACTGAACGCGTTAAATTCAAAGCTAAGTTGTTCCTGACAAGACGCTCGACGCGACGCCTCTGGTCCCGCCCTCGTTGTCGCTGGCGATTGCTCTCGACCAGCACGGGATTCTGCTGGCGGTGCTGTTTCTGGTAATGAGGATGTTCGTCCCACCACTGCTTCTGGCTATCGCGAACGACCTGGCGATATTCCGGATCTGCTTCGAGCTTCCGTCGGTGATAGTCGGCACGTCGCCGGCGTTGGCACTCCAGTCGGCTGCAGACGGCTTGTTGTGGACGGTAGGGAGAGCGAAGAAAAGTGCACTTGCAGTAGAGACAGCAGCCGCTCTGGGTCACGACGACTCCTCAAAGATCTCGCAAGACGAATCTCTGAGAAATAATCAAAACGGCAAGCGACGTGCAAATTTTAGAAACTTATTTAGAGTTCGTACTGCATCCTTGCCAGCGGATTCTGGTGGATCACTGGCCCCGACCAACACCGGCCAGAATGGCTCCATTTTTCACTGGCGTTAACAATTCCGAGATATCCGCTTTGATCGCCGCCGTTCTGGATAACCGTAGATATGGTTCGAAGGCCCACCAGGCTTGGCGTCTCAAACATCGTGAACTTATAGAGAAAATGAGAGATCGCCCCTCGAACAGCGCCCCAACCAGGTTACTGTCTCCACCCAACTCCTAAAATGCGCAAGGAAGTTGCAAGGAAGTTGGTCAGAATGCGTCTCCCCATATCTTTCCCAAACTACCCCTCTGTTGGGCTGAATACGCTACTTTTAGAGTCTGACATTAGCGCTGGGAAATGGTGTGCGGCGATGCGACGAGCTGAGATCATGCACTTATCGTGAGGAGGGCTCAGCATGAAGTACGACAAACCATTACTGCGCGTTGACGAATTCGCTGCAAGTCTGGATGTCACACCTGCCTGTGTCCGGCGCTGGCTTCTAGAACGAAAGATCACTTCGACTCGGCTTGGCAGACTCGTGAGAATTCCCGCGAGCGAGATTACGCGACTTGTAAAGTCCGGCTTTCGTCCGGCACGACTCACGCGGTGGCAAATGCAGTCGCAAATAAAAGCATCAGGGACGCAGATCATCTGATCTTCTCTACCTCCGAGGATCCTCGTCTGACTGTCGAATAATGTCCGCAGAGTGAGGGGTATCGCGTGGAACTTGAGACGACTATCAAACGTCCTGCAGATCCTGGCGTCAAGAAACGGATCACCTTCCTGTGGAAGCCAGGCAAGGTTATCGCCGAATTGATTTATGATCGTGGAAAGGACAAGCTGCGCTTTCTTCAGCGTGCCCCGGATGGCCGAATGTCCGAGACTCCCACGGTAAATTTTCATACACCGGTCGAATGGATCACAGGGTTTGTGCGTAAACGGGCGATCTGGTTGCCAAATGCAGCGAATGAATACGGCTCAATAGACCAGTTGGTGCAGCGTGTCAAATCCCATATTCATGCGTACTTTGAGTGCGACCGCGTTTTTGAGTCCGTCGCTACGCTCTTTGTCATGCACACATGGCTGTATGAGCGATTTCAGGCAGTTCCGTATCTACGCTTCATTGGCATGCCGCAAACCGGGAAGTCAAGGGCATCTGTAACGATCGGCTCGCTGTGCTATCACGCCCACGTAATTCAGGATCGATTGCTTCTGCCGCGATGTTTAGGACTATTGAGACAGTCGGCGGCACGACACTAATGGACGAAGCAGACCCTGACGAGACAGAGGTCGGTACCGATTTAATGAAAATTTTGAACTGCGGCTACCAACAAGGACTGACAATCGTCCGAAACGACAAAGATAGGAGCGGCAACTGGTGTCCGAGTTCGTTTGACGTATTCGGTCCCAAAATAATCAGTGGTAGAAAACGATTCCAAGACGAGGCGACAGAATCACGCTGTCTCTCCCACATGCCCCTTCCTAGTGTACTGTAACAGCTGAAACGGTAGTATGATGGTGTTCATGGGAAACACCATCGTGCTGACGGATTCGGAACGTCTGGAACTCAACCAGCGAGCGGCGAGCCGTAGCGGGCGTGCCGATGACGCGCGGCGGGCGCGGCTGATGTTGTTGCTGGAGGCAAATCATACCTGGGCCGCGATTCGCGACAAACTGGACTGCAATGATGCGTTTATCAATCGCTGGAGCAAGCGATTTCGGGAAGAGCGGCTGGCCGGGCTGTTTAGCCGGCACGCTGGCCAAGAGGCCACCACGCTGACTCCTGCCCTGGAGGCGCGCATTTTGCAATGGACGCTCAAGCGTACGCCGCCGGACGGGACGACGCAGTGGAGCACGCGCAGGCTGGGAACGCAGCTCAAGGTCAGTCACATGATGGTGGCGCGGGTGTGGGCCAAGCACGGGCTCAAGCCCCAGCGGCTGGATCGCTACATGGCCACCAACGATCCGGACTTTGAGCAGAAGGCCGCCGACATCCTTGGGCTGTATCTGAACCCGCCAGCGCATGCGGCGGTGTTCTGTGTGGATGAAAAGACGGCGATTCAGGCACTCGACCGCAAGGATCCGGTGTTGCCACTCTCGCCGGGACGCGCCGAGCGGCATGGCTTTGAGTACTTCCGGCACGGCACGCTGTCCCTGTACGCGGCGTTCGACACCCAGACCGGTGAGGTGCTTGGCAAAACGGCCGTACGTCACACTTCTGCTGAGTTCGTCGCCTTCCTGGCGGACATCGTCGTCAACCAGCCGCGCGGCAAAGAGATCCACGTGATTGCGTGATTGCCGACAACCTCTCCGCCCATAAGACGGGACAAGTCGACGACTTTCTGGCTCGACATCCCAAGGTTCACCTGCATTTCACTCCGACCTATTCCTCCTGGCTCAACCAGATCGAACTCTGGTTTTCCAAGATCGAGCGCGACGTCATTGCGCGCGGTGTATTCACGTCGGTGCCCGACTTGCGGAGAAAGCTCATGAAGTACATCCGGCACTACAACAACGCGCCCAAGACTGTGAAGTGGCGCTACTTTGACCCTACACGTCGCATTACTCCCAGTTCAGCTGTTACAGTCCACTAGTCGTAGGTCTGACATTCCTTTGCAACTGCCTGATAAATTCTTTGCTGATGCGACCGCACTCCAGAATCAATTATTAAAGTGGCGGTTGGACAATCTCGAGCTAGCGGTTCCAAGCACGGAATTGGTTTCGGGCGTGAGCAGGCGGACCAACCAAATCATTCAACCTCTCATGACCGTCGCAGGAATGATTGGTGAGGAGATCCGCGAGACCTATCGTACGGACCTTCTCACATTCGCACGCAGCCTGGAGTCGCAAACTTGCGAACTAGCCGGCCAGTCTGCCGAGGCTGCAATCCTCCGTGTCCTGCTGGATTGTTCACGCAGAGGTGAGCAGCCGACGTGCAAACGAATCTCCGCAGATGTTTTGGAAGAGGAAGGCGATAATGATCCAAAGCTCAAACTCTGGCTCTCGCCGAAAAAAGTAGGCTGGATCGTGCGGGAGATTGGGCTTAAGACTCAGCACACCCGCGATGGTTCGGTTGTCATATTGGATGAGTCTAGGCTGCGGCAGTTGGCATCCGTCTACGGTGTCGATACATAGTCAGCGCCAAGGTCACACGCAACGACAGTCAAATCAATGAAACGTGACGGTGTGATGATTGTGATGATGAGGAGGATGCGGAGATTTTGGGATTCTTAGCGACCGTCGCGCGGTAGAGTCGTAGCTGCTCTCTGTCCAGGGAAACGTCACATTCGTCACATCGTCACACGGCGCGTCGAGAAGGATAGGAGAAACATCGATGATCATTAAAGGTAGGCCAGATCCAGACTGCACGGATCCAGAAACCGAATGTTATCTGGCCTTCACAGGGGAGGTGGTTACGCCGTGCCCAGAGTGCGGCCACGCCAATATTTTGCTAGTGAAGACCCCGACGAACAAGTTTGAATTCAAGTGCTCAGCCTGTGGCTTGGAATACGTGGCGTGTGCCAAGCTCACTCCTGTGCCCGAGCCAAATTGAGGAACAGCGTCCCAATCGACATTGGTCCGTGGAGCCTGACAAGTTCAGCCAAATACCCACTGGCCGTGCCGCGCCAATAGTTTCTCGAATCTGCTCGGGCCTGCGAGACTCTTCAGGTATTCCCTCAGAATGGTGCGCTGCCAGTACTTGCGAGACCTGCGGTACTGGCATTCGTAAGCAAGATTCAAACATCGTCTGCAACCCCAGATCCCTGAATCGGTTACGTAGAGCTTGGCAACGCGGTGTCCGCAACCAGGGCGGGGGCATACGAACCAATAACGCGTGCCGCCGTAGTTGGGTTGAGTCGTCGTGAGCTTCACGTTGACCTTGCTCCAAGAACTGTCGGGCATGGTGAGGAAGATTGACCGCGGCTTGTGTTGGGCCCAGTACTCAGCCTCCCGACACGATTGGCGAGACTCGACGGCATCGATGACCGAACAATCCTCTACCCACTGGCGATGGGATGATTTCGGTCGGCCTCGCATACTCGCTGAATTATCTAAATCAATAGGCTGGGGGTCAAGCGCGTACGTGTTCACGACGGTGCAAGGATTCAGTATCTCGGTTGTTCCTGGGCGATTACGGTCATCTTCGTGCATCGGCAAGCTATAGTAGCGTCATCGGCGTTGAAATTGCGTTGACAAGCTCCCACTCGCCCCGGAGATGAGTTAAAAGACACGCAATCGCCGATGGAGAGGAGAATCGCCGCTCAGGAGCTAGGTGCGATTCTAGAGCAGTTGAACCGACAACGACCACAGGCCCTAACTACTTTCCGGCGCAAAATAGAGCCCAAAAGTAGCAGATTGGTGCATATTCTCGTCTGATTTTATGGCCGGAACATCATTTTCTGCTTGACAGAATTCTAGATGTGCCTACTATCTGTATATGAGTAAGTCACAAAGCAAGCAGCCACTTCTACGTCGACTCCTGAAAACCGCACGCCTCATGGTGCAGGGCGGCTTGTCCGAGACCACACGCCGCTGCGGCAACCGAAACTGCATCTGCCACCGCGACCCAACACAACGGCATGGCCCGCATCTCTACCTGACCTATCGCAGCGAAGGCAAAAGCCGCGCTTTGTATGTACCGCACGAACACGCTGAGCAGGCTCGTCAGGCTCAGGCCGCCTGGAAAGAGTTTTGGGAGGTGGCTTGTGAGTTGGCCGCCGGGAACCGCGAACAGCTGCGCGAGCGCATGCGGGGACAAGAGTCCGCGGCCAGGCAGAGGAAAGCCGATGGTTGAACTGCGTCATCACCAGCGGCTGGTGTGGGAGGGATGGTTTCCGGAACAAGCAGCAGGATGGTGGGACGAATGGATGAGGCAGGCCGATCAACTGCTGGACGATGACGAGCTGTTGGAGGCCGTCTACCAAGCCCAAGGAAAGCGACGACCGAAGAGCGGTTGTCGTGGAAGGAAGCAAACGCCGGCCGAGGTGGTGCTGCGTTTAGCGGTGTTGAAGCATGTGCGGAACTGGAGCTTTGAAGAAACCGAGCGAGAAGTACGGGCGAATGTGGTGTACCGGCAGTTTACCCGGATTGGCGCGGAAAAAGTTCCCGACGCCAAGACCCTGGGGCGGCTGGTGCAAGCGCTGGGTCCGGCAGTGATCCAACAGGTGCATCAGCGACTGGTTGCCGTAGCCCAAGAAAAGAAGGTCGTGCGGGGACGCAGGCTGCGGCTGGACACGACGGTCGTGGAAAGCAACATTCACTACCCCACGGACAGCAGTTTGCTCAGCGATGGCGCGCGGGTACTGATGCGCACGATGAAGAAGATTACGGAGCTGACGGGGCGAGCGGGAACGAAGTTGCGTAACCGCATGCGCACCATCGGGCATCGGGCGATGGAGATTGCGCGGACCAGCCGAAGCAAGGGACCGCAAGTGCAGAAAAAGTTGCAGCAGGGCTATCGAAAGCTGTTGACCGTGACACGCAAGGTCGTCAACCAAGCAAAGCGCTTCCGGGAGGAGATCGCCAGCGGTGTGAAGCGCACTAAAGACCATGAGCAGAATTTGGTTCTGACAGCACTACGGAAAGATTTGGAAACCATGTTGCCTCGCGTGCAACAAGTGATTCGGCAAGCCAGGGCTCGCGTGCTGGGTGGAAACGTCCATGTAGTGGGGAAACTGGTGAGCGTGTTTGAACCGAGTACGGAAGTGATCCGTAAGGGGAAAGCCAGCAAGCCGACCGAATTTGGAAAGATGGTTAAGGTTCAAGAAGCGGAGAACCAAATCATCACCCACTACGAAGTGTTCGAGAAGCGGCCCAATGACGCGGACCTACTGGTGCCAGCAGTTCAGAAGCATGAACAGCAATTCGGCCGTGTACCACAACTCGTGGCCGGTGACGCAGGGTTCTACTCTGCGGACAACGAGGCTGAGCTGCAAAAGATGGGCGTGAGACAAATCTCGGTTCCGAACCGTTCCACGAAGAGTCCCGAACGACGACGACATCAGAAGAAGAAATCCTTTCGTAGAGGCCAGAAGTGGCGAACTGGAGCAGAGGGTCGCATCAGCGTGCTCAAACGGCGCCACGGACTGAATCGCTGTCGTTATCGCGGAGAGGCTGGCATGCAACGGTGGGTGGGCCTGGGGGTGATTGCAGACAATCTGATCAATATCGGTCGATTCCTGGCAGTAACGAACAGCGGATAGAGATCAAGCCGCGAGCGGCGATCACCACAAGGGCAAAGAGAAAAGATGTAGATAAAATGGCAGCCCGGAAGGAACCCACGGGCCGGGCTCAGGGAATTGCTTCTCCTCGGTCCTTATTTTTGCGCCGGAAAGTAACTAGAACGGCCGGGGATTGTCCCGGACAACCGGACTATTGCAGCTTCGCGTACTCCGCTTTCGCTTCTTTTAGGATGGGGATGTCAGGGTCGGAATCTTTCCAATGAGTGAGGAAATCCTGATATGCCACCTTCGCCTTGGCCGTGTCTCCTTGCATCGCGTAGGCGCGCGCCAGGCCGAGACGGGCTAGCGCGCCAGTCGCACAATTCCACAACAGTCCACGATGGTCGAGGATTTTTTGGAATTCGGCTGCTGCTGCCGGCCCCTGTTGCGCGCTCAGGTAAGCTTCGGCGCGGACGTACACGGGATACAAACATGAGTTGGGAGCGCTAACACTTAGCATGCCCAATTCATAGGGTGCTGCCGCCTGAAGAAGCTCGATGCTCCGCGCAGGATTCTTGAGGCCCGATTCTATCTGCGCGCGGATGGTAGGCAGCCAGACCGATTGCACCACGGTATCCTGGGGGAAGCGCTTGGCGAGGTCATCGGCAAGTGTCTGGACGTGCGCCGCATCGCCTGCCAACGCATAGGCCAGCGCCGCCTGCGCCCTCGCATCGCGGCTCCCCGGCGCGAGCGCTGCTGCCGCGGCAGCATGCTGGCGGGCCGCATCCGCGTTGCCGAACAGCGCTTCGCGTAACGCCGCGTTCGCTTGCCATAAGGCGGCAGGCTCTTTCTCATCGCTGCGGCGCGCGCTCTCCACAGCTTGCCGAGATAGCTCGCGGGCTTTTCTGAATTTCCCAGACCAGGCTTCGGTATCGGATTCGACGGAAAGCAACCAGTCTTCCGCACCCGGTTTTCCAATAGCCCAATCCATTTGCTGCTTCATGGTTGCCGTGTTGCCTTGGAAGAAAGCTAGGGCATACAGGTTCAGGTGTAGCGCAATATGCTCAAGCTTGCGCCTCTGCGCCTCTTCGGTTATGGCCCTTGCTTCGTCGAAGCGGTTCAGGGCCAGGTAAATCTGGCCCAGATTCGCATATCCGTCAACATCTGCGGGCCCCAGGCGAATCGTTTCACGGGTTTCTGTTGCGGCCGTCTCATATTGCCCGAGAACCATGTAGATACTCCCCAGCAATCCGGAAGGTATATCATCCCGCGGATAAACATGCATCCACAGTTCGCACGTCTGCTTCGCCTTTTCCAGCTCGCCCGTCTCATAGAAATAGATCGTGGCGATGTGGAACTTCTCGCGTTCGGTAACGCGGTCGCGCAGGTCGAAGGCCTTCTTCAGGTAATCGGCGGCCAGGCTGGGCTGATTCAGATTGAAGTAAGAGACTCCCAGATAGTCGTACGCCAGTGCAAAGTTGGGATCGAGTTCGATGGCGCGCTTGAAGAATGGAAGGGCTTCGACGTCTCCCTCTTCGTGCGAGGCTTTATTCCCCAGGGTCAAAGCCTTGAGGGCTTCCAGTGAATTCGTGGTTGCCTGCTCCAGCGGAACATCAAACTTCTGCACCGAGCTAAGGGATTCTCCCACCTTGTTACGAAGTCTCGCCGCTGCCTGGCCCAGCGCCCGAAGAACTTGCTCCTTTTCCCCAGCCGTCACCTGCTCGCGTGCCAGCACATCCCCGCTCGCGCAGTTTAGGGCCTCCAGCCCGATCACATACTGCGATCCCAGTGCCGCAATTGAGCCCGCCACATAGGCTTTGCTCCCCGCACGCTGGCACACCTCCCGCACCAAATCTCGCGTCACTCGCTCACCCGGCGAGCGGGTCATTTCCTGCAGTGCATGGCGAACCGTGTCCTCTGAAAGGATGTTCAGGAAGGGCGACTGGCTCAGGTCTACGGCTAGGGCTTGTTTGAGCGTGTCATCAAAGACCTCATCGCCCGTTGTGTTCGTGAAATCCGCGAGGACGATGGTGTCTTTGTCCGTCAGCGCGTGCGCCTTGCGCGTGAAAAACGACCAGCCGCCCACGGCCAGCCCGATGACGACCACTGTGGCTGCAGTGCCAGCCCATCGCAATCGGGTGGACTTCGTAGAGGGCTTGGATTGGAATTGTGATGTCGCGGCAGCGGACCGTCCCGATTCGGAATCTCGCTTCAGCCGCTGTAAATCTGCGCGAATGTCAGCAGCATGCTGGTAGCGCAACTTGCGGTCCCTCTCCAGCGCCTTATTGATGATTTCGTTTAGCTTTGGTGGGAATCCTTGGTTGACTTGCGACGCTGGTACGGGCGTACGATTCAGAATGGCTTCATAGATGACCGCAGCAGTATTCCCCGCAAAGGCCATCCTTCCTGTCGCCATCTCGTAGAGAACCGCTCCGAAGGAAAATAAATCCGTGCGCGCATCCAGTTCTTCACTACGCGCCTGCTCCGGTGACATGTACGCCACCGTGCCGATCGTGGAGCCGGGGCTGGTCAAGTATTCTGCCCCCGTAGCGGTCGGCATCTGCGAAACACCGACGCTCGTGCCAGCCGGGACGACTTTCGCCAGACCAAAATCGAGGATTTTGGCGTTGCCCAGTTTGGTCACAAACAGATTTGCTGGCTTGATGTCTCTGTGAATGATGCCCTGGGCATGTGCTGCACGGAGCGCATCGGCAATTTGAATCGCCAGTTCCAGCATCTCCTCGAACGGAATCGGCTTGCCAGAAATGCGATGCTTCAGCGTTTCGCCGTCGAGGAACTCCATGGCAATGAAATGCTGACCATCTTGTTCGCCAATGTCGTGAATCGTGCAGATGTTCGGGTGATTAAGTGCGGATGCGGCCTGCGCTTCGCGGCGGAAGCGTTCGAGAGCAGCGGAGTCGTGCAGCATCTCGGCAGGTAGGAACTTCAGTGCCACATTGCGGTGCAGCCGAGTGTCCTCTGCCTTGTAGACAACTCCCATCCCGCCCCCACCAAGCTTCTCGATGATGCGGTAGTGCGAAATGGTCTGGCCGATCAGAGGTGAAGAATCCGGCATTTCGGAGCCCATGTTAGGTTTTGCGATTAGCTAAGTCAACGAACGGAACTCACCGGGGTGCACCCCATAGAAGTGAAAACGGCGTGAGAATAGTGTGGTAAGAAGGTATTCTTACGGCTACTATAGCCGTAAGTAGGAACTATGCCCAATTCTCGCGAAGTTCCGGAACGGATTCTCGATCTCGCTGCGCAGCTGGCGCAAGCTAAGCCCATGCGCCGAGGCTCGCTCTCGGAACGTTACGTCAAGTGCAGTAAGCCCGGCTGTCCTTGTGCCAGCGACCCCGAAGCACGCCACGGCCCGTACTTCAGTCTCACCCGAGGAGTCGGGGGACGAACCGAATCTCGCTTGGTGTCGGCCTCGCAAGCGGAATTGGTGCGCCGTCAGGTCCAAGCCGGCCAACATTTCCGACGTCAAGTAGAGGCTTTCTGGGAAGCTTGCGAGCAATGGGCCAATGCCCAACTCGAAGGTGCGACGGCCGCTTCCGAGGCCGCCCAAAAAAGGGGCTTCAGACGGCGCTGGAAGCCGAAGTCGCCCAAGAAGTCGAAGCCCTCTTAGGTCGGGAAGCCCTCGCGGAGTTGGATTTCGAAGCCCTGGAAGTCACTTTGCGCCACCGTACTCTGCGGCTCGCGGCCCACGCCATTGCACAGCGTCTCAACGCCGACTTTTCCGATGAAGCCAGTACACGCCTTCGTTGTGCTTGTGGGAAGGAAGCGTCTACGGTGCCTTGGTAAACCTGAGCCGAAGTACTGAGGGATAGACATCCTCATTCCAGCATTCCAGTACCAATGTTTCCGGTAACGCCGTTTGGACCTAGTTGCTAGCGAGCTAGTTCTTCGTCTTTTTCTTGATCGCCATTTTGATTTCTTTGCCGCTTATGTCCAGAACGTAAGCGTGACGACCTTCGACGGCAACTTTTGTCGTGCCAGTGAGTGGCACACTAGGGGGGCTGTTTTTGCCGGGTTCATTCGACTCATTTGACTTTGCGGGCGGGTGAAAGGTGAAGTCCAGAAGTAATGTTAGTTCATCGGTGACGACGGTGTAATGCATTACGATTTTGGGTAGATGCATCATGGGGCTGGTCACCGTTGTTTGCGACATACCGACGACCGCCCCGGGCTTCCAATCTTTGGCCTGAGCCAATCCTGCTGTTGCCCCCAGGACAAAAAGTAAAGTTGTGAGTCTTTTCACGGCGCGCCCCCTTTGCGGAGTATAGCGAATCCGTACCTCCTAGCGGGGGACATCCCAACGGGAGTTGTCTACGATCTACTCATTCTCGCTGGAATATTTCCTTGGAGATATGGAGATACTTGTCAACCGGCAAGAGATAAGACGGGCTATTACCAACCTTCGTCCGGTGCGCGAATGCTCAAACCGATAGCCAAGAGGAGAAAGCACTCCACGTGCTCAACCGCTCTGCCACCGCGCTTCGTCTCGGAGCCTCAACCCTCCCAAAAAAAAGTCAGACTTACCGACGCTTACGCACCAAGCTCGGTACTCCCAAAGCCTGAGGACCTAGTGTTTAGTTTGTCGCCAAATCACTTCGAAATTATTTCGATTCGTTGACTTAGTCGGAGCACGCAACCTAAGATTGCGGCAGTATGGCGGCGACCGATTCGCTCCTCGGGCAGACGATCTCCCACTACCGCATCATGGAGAAACTCGGCGGGGGCGGCATGGGTGTGGTCTACAAGGCGGAGGACACACGGCTGCACCGCAATGTGGCACTGAAATTTCTGCCCGCCGAAATGCTGCACGACTCCGCTGCTCTCGAACGCTTCCGCCGCGAAGCGCAAGCCGCCTCAGCTTTGAATCACCCGAACATCTGCACCATTCACGACATCGGCGAACAGGACGGCCAGCATTTCATTGCGATGGAGTTCCTCGACGGCGTAACCCTGAAGCATCGCATTTCTGGCAAGCCGCTGCCGGTTGCGGAAGTGCTGGAGCTAGGAACCGAGATTGCGGACGCCCTAGATGCGGCGCACGCCAAAGGAATCATTCATCGGGACATCAAGCCTGCGAACACCTTTGTGACCGAGCGTGGACACGCCAAGATTCTAGATTTTGGCCTGGCAAAGTTGGCACCCGCGGGCGGTGCCGTGAGTCTCTCGGCGATGCCCACCGTCAGCGAGCGAGAACTGCTTACTCGACCGGGCACCGCAATTGGCACCATCACGTACATGTCACCAGAACAAGTGCGGGGCGAAGAGCTAGATGCACGCACGGACTTGTTTTCCTTCGGGGTGGTGCTCTACGAGATGGTGACCGGGGTTCTGCCCTTCCGGGCGATACCTCCGGCGTGATTACGGAAGCGATTCTGAATCGCAGACCACTTGAACCCGTGCGGCTAAATCCCAACCTTTTCCCCAAATTAGAAGAAGTCATCGACAAGGCGCTGGAGAAAGACCGGAAACTGCGCTACCAAAGTGCTGCCGATATTCGCACCGATTTGCAACGGTTGAAGCGAGATTCGGATACGAACCGTTCAGCCGCCACGATAGGGCAAGTCGAGTCGAAGCCCGCCCGTAAATCGATTCGATGGGCGGGCGTCGTTGCCACAACAATATTGGTCACCGGACTCGCCATCGGCGGCTGGTGGATTCACTCCCGCAAGGCGCACACTCTGACGGACAAGGACACCATTGTGCTTGGGGATTTCGCGAACACCACGGGGGATGCGGTGTTCGACGACACACTCAAGCAGGGACTCTCCGTGCAACTCGAGCAATCCCCTTTTCTCGACCTGCTATCGGAACGCAAGGTGAACCAGACACTGATGTTGATGGGACGTCCCGCCGGTGACCGGTTGACACCGGAGGTCACACGTGAGGTCTGCCAGCGCACGGACAGCAAGGCCATGTTGACAGGCTCGATTGCGGCGCTGGGTGACCAATACGTGATTGGCCTGAAGGCAGTAGACTGCAACACGGGCGACATGCTGGCGCAAGCGCAGCAGCAGGCAGAGGGCAAAGAAGCGGTCCTCAAGACTTTGGACAAAGCGGCGATCAGCTTGCGAGGCAAACTGGGCGAGTCTCTCAGCTCGGTGCAGAAATACGCGACCCCTGTGGAGGAAGCGACCACGCCGTCACTGGAGGCGCTGAAGGCTTACAGCCTTGGACGGAAGATGTTTTTCGCGAAAGGAAACACCGCCGCTCTGCCATTCCTCAAGCGGGCAGTGGCCCTCGACCCGAATTTTGCTATAGCCTACCGGGCCCTGTCGGCGGTCTACGGCAACCTCGGCGAGCAGGGCCGGCAGGCCGAGAATATCCGCAAGGCGTACGAACTAAGGGAGAAGGTTAGCGAGCGGGAGCGGTTCTACATAGAGGCAAACTACTACTGGACCGGAACGGGAGAGCTGGAGAAGGCAGTGCCCGCTTACGAGTTATGGCAGCAGACCTACCCGAGGGACTACGCCCTTTACGTGCACCTGGGAGGTATTTACAGTAGCCTTGGCAACCTGGAAAAGGCATTGGAGGAACACCGGGAGGCACTGCGCCTAGAGCCGAATGCTGCGGACAACTACGAGGTCCTCATCGCCGACTACATGAACCTTAACCGGCTGAATGAGGCTGAGATGGTGTTCAAGCAAGCTGGGGAGCGCAAACTGGAGAGCGAGGGGCTGCTTGCACTCCGCTACCGGTTGGCGTTTCTGAAGGGCGATACGGCGCAGATGGCGCAGTTGGCTTCGTCTGCCACGGGGAAGCCCGGCACGGAAGACCTACTGTTGGCCGCGCAAGCGGATACAGACGGCTGGTGCGGCAAGCTGAAGAACGCGCACGAGCTGACCCGCCGGGCGATGGATTCCGCAGAGCACAACGACGCCAAAGAGACGGCTGCATCCTACCAGGGAGCAGCGGCACTGCGCGAGGTGGAACCGGGCAACCGGGAGCAGGCAAGGGCCGAAGCCAACGATGCAGTGAAGATGGCTCCCAACCGCGATGTGCAGACCATTGCGGCGCTGGTCCTGGCCCGGATCGGCGATACGGCAGCAGCGGAGAAGCTGGCAGCCGGACTGGACAAGGCGTTCCCGCTGGACACGATAATCCAGAGGTATCGGCTGCCTACGATCCGGGCGGCCATCGCCCTGCAGCGCAAGGACGCGAACCGGGCGGTTGAGCTATTGCAGGTGGCAAGCCCGATTGAACTCGGGGACGGAGGCGGCCTTCTCCCTGTCTATTTGCGTGGGGAAGCCTATCGCCTGCTCAACGACGGGAACCGAGCGGCAGCGGAATTTCAGAAGTTCATCGACCATCGCGGACTCGTGGGTAACTTTCCCTTGGGGGCGCTGGCCCGCCTCGGCCTTGCCCGCGCCTACGCCATCGAAGGCGACACTGCCAAAGCCAAGGCGGCCTATCAGGATTTCCTCATCCTGTGGAAAGACGCCGACCCGGACATTCCCATCTTCATCGCCGCCAGAGCGGAGTATGCGAAGCTGAAGTGATACCTTGCAAAATTCCACCTGCCAGCCAAGTAGCGCCGATTAGTTACCGGTACCCTAGTCCTCCGCTTGGCCATCGTCGGCCATCAATTGCTTGTTGTCCAGAGTTCACTTTTTAATCATGAGCTGTCCGGTCTCAAGCGAATCGACGACTGCTTTCTTGACGTCTCGAGACTCGGCAAGAAAACGGCGAGCCTGGGACGCCACAGCGAGTGCGATTTCTCGCAATATGCTGCCACGACACGGTGTTCCTAAGCTTCGGGGCCGAGGTTGAGAGGATTCGGCACGTTCCCGTACGGTAACATTTTATTGATTTCCACTCCCGAGAAGCTAGAGGCAGACCCTAAGCCGCCGAGTTACTCAGACTAACGTGGGGCCGAGGCGGGCGTCTCGGGGTAGAGGCGCTCAAAGTCGGGGTCGCCATGAAGGAGTTTGAGATCTGGATCGCGCCGCGTCCACACCGGGTCTCGCGAACCCGCATCCCATGCTTTACTCAAGGTTGCCATAGCTTCCGCCTTCCTATTTAGGCGGCAGTAGGTGCAAGCGGCGTTGTAAAGAATCGAGGATTCGTCGGCGCGCAGGGTGACTGCCATGTGGAGTTCGCGCAAGGCCTCTTGCTCGCGATTCAATTTAGAGTAGTTCGCTCCAAGCAGGACCCGCGCCCTGGCATCCTCCGGCACGTGCTTCAAGTGGCTCTCCAAGGAGGCGCAGAATCTCCGAGTCATATTGAGATCCAACTCTGCTTTTTCCAACGAACCAAGCGAGTTGAGGATGGGGACATAAACGTTGTAGTCCTCGCCGCTAGCATCGATGGCGGATTCCGCCAGATCCACAACTTCCTGACAGCGCCCGGCAGCGAACAGGCCGC
The DNA here is from genome assembly GCA_963783955.1 of Candidatus Acidiferrales bacterium. GTDB lineage: Bacteria > Acidobacteriota > Terriglobia > Acidiferrales > UBA7541 > Acidiferrum. Next base: position 136,793 of record CAWAPN010000002.1, read on the forward strand.
GGAAAAGCAGATAATAAGCGCCCTCGCAGTCACGCTTCCGCTCGATGGCCTTTTTTACCATGCGCACGGCTTCGTCGTAGAGTCCAGCCGCGTAAAGAACCCAGGCTTGACTGACTTGGACTTCGGGCAGATCCCAGCGCAACGCCACAGCCCTGCCTGAGGCTTCCCTCGCACGCTCGATCCAAATCTGATCACGGGTGAAGATGGAGTAGTACATCGCGCATGCGTTGGCGCAAGCGGCATAAGCCAAGGCGAAGCTGGGGTCCAGAACAACCGCGTTCTCGAACATCTGCAAGGCGAATTCCACATCTTGGCGGGTTTGTCGCCGGGCATAGCGTTTGCCACGCAGGTAGAGATCATACGCTTGCGTGTTCTCCGTGGGCTTGTCGGCAAGGGCCTCCAATTCCTGCGGGGAGAGCTTTACACGGAGAGCCTCGGCGATTTTGCGCGCCATTTCGTCTTGCACTTCGAAAACGTCTTTCATCTCTCGATCGAAGCGCTCCGACCAAAGGGTAAAATCGGTTCGCGTGTCAATCAGTTGCGCGCTAATCCGGAGCCGCACGCCGGCGCGGCGCACGGTGCCGGTAAGGACGTAACCCGCTCCAAGCAGTTGACCAATCTGCGACGGGGTCATCGGTTTGTCGCGGAAAGCAAGAACGGTGGGACGCGAGAAAGTATTCAACCCCTGGATTTTGGAGAGCTCGGTTATGACGTCCTCGGTGATGCCATCGCGCAAGTATTCGTCTTCCTTGGAGCCACTCTGATTTTCAAAATACAACACGGCCACGGACTTACTTGCGGTAGCGACTGAAGCAACGGCCGAACTCGAGGTTTCGGTCTTGTCGGCCGCCGGACGGCGGTTTGAGTCCAGATCCCGTTTAAGGCGCTTCAGGTCGGTGCGAAGTTCGGCGGCCGTCTGATACCGCAGGTCGGTATCCTTTTCCAGGGCTTTGGCAAAGATGTTTTCGATGGCGAGAGGCAATTTGGGATTCAACGTTGTGGCCGGAGTCGCCTCAGATCTCAGGATGCCATCGAAAATAAGCGCGGCGGTCGTGCCCGAGAAAGGAAGCACGCCGGTGGACATCTCATAGAGCACGACGCCAAGAGAGAACAAATCCGACCGCGCGTCCAACTCTTCGCCCCGCGCCTGTTCCGGCGACATGTAAGCAACAGTGCCGATCGAGCTGCCAGGGTTGGTCAGAAGCGTACCCTGCGGCATGTCCACTTGAGTGCGCAATGAGGACACGGCTAAAGCGTCCGCCACTTGCTGCTCTTGCCTCGCCAACTTAGCCAGGCCAAAGTCCAGAATCTTCGCCGGGCCTTTTTCGACAAGAAAAATGTTGGCGGGTTTGATATCGCGGTGGACGATTCCCTTTGCATGAGCAACCTGTAGGCCATCGACAATCTGTATCCCGATATCGAGGAGTTCCGAAACCGGGACGGGCCTTCCGGAGAGCCGCGACCTCAGCGTTTGCCCTTCGAGCAGTTCCATGGCGATAAAAGGACGACCTTCGAATTCCCCAATGTCGTAGATGGTGCAGATGTTCGGATGATTCAGAGAAGACGCGGCGCGGGCTTCGCGGCGGAATCGCTCGATTGCCTGCGAATCCTGGGAAACGCCGTCCGGAAGGAACTTCAGCGCGACGTTTCGGCCCAAGCGAGTGTCCTTGGCCTTATAGACGACGCCCATCCCTCCGCTGCCAAGCTGTTCGAGGACGCCGTAATGGGAAATAGCGCTACCGCTGAGAGGAGCAGTATTCATTATCAACCACGGAGTTTAGCCTAGTGCCCAAAAGCAAGCAACGCTGAGAGGGGCTAAGTGAGCCCGGCTAGACTTCGCTTTCGCAAGGTCGATGGATTTGGTTGAGGTCTGAAGCCACAATCTTCCCGTTAGTGTTGGAGTAACCGCGCCATACGTCGGGCGGCCAGCAGGATTTGCATCTGTTCTCTGAGCAGTGGCGGAAGACGCGCAGCGGCCAATGTTGCGTTTGCGATCCTCCGTGAAGAACCGAGTCAGAAAGTGAAAAGTAAACGCACCCAGTGAGCGGCCAGCGGCCAAGAGCGCGGCTTTCGACTAGAAAGCCTCTATTCCCTCTATTATCAGCCGTTTATAATGCGCAAAACGGAAAACGTCTTCTTATCGCGATTCATCTAAATACACGTAGGGCTACCTGACGTACACGGCTCCCGGAAACTTCTTCGGAATCTCCGGGTTGCTACGGAGTGGCGCCGGGTACTTGCCCGAGCTATGTCGGCCGTCAAAGATATATGCCGGGGGATTTCCTGTACGATCCGTGGGGCGTTGAGGATCATGGCCGAAGTCCGAAACGAAGTGAGTGGTTCAAAAGGAGAATTAGATCAATGAAGATCCGTTCGATTTGGCTTGCGGCAATCGCCTTCTCTCTGTTCGCAGGCAGTTCCATCCACGCGCAGGCGCGCTTCGAAATTGACCCGTTCGTGGGATATGAGACCAGCGCGTCGTATCCCGTCACCACTTCGAGTTCCGGCACGTCCCCGATCGACCGGCTGCGCGTGAACGGCGCCACGGCATTCGGCGGCTTCATCGACTACAGCCTCACCGAGAATTTCCAGCCGGAATTCATGTGGAATCGCAACAACACTTCCTACAGCGCGCATGATCCCTTTACTGAGAGCTACATCAGCGGCTATCACTCGGTCATCGATCAATTTCAGTTCGGGGGATTGTACATGTTCCGCTCGAGTGAGGTGAAGCTCCGGCCGTATGTAGCGGCGAGTGTCGGCTTCACTCACGATGAGAACGGCGGTAACACGCCGAATCGCACGGAATTTTCGTACAGCCTAGGGGGTGGCGTGAAATATTACGCGAGCCGTCACATCGGCTTGCGCGCCGATCTCCGGTACCTGCCCACTTATGGAAGTTCATCGAACGAACTCTACTGCGATCCGTTTTTCGGCTGTTATTACGCGAACGTTTCCCACTATCTGAACCGCGGCAGCTTCACCGGCGGCATTATCTTCAAGTTCTAGCGGAAGACTTTGCCATGGGCTTCACGGGGCCCGAAGACGGGCTTTACTTTGGAGGGTTTTCCTTAGGCGGCACAAACAACTTGTCATCGATGGGCACGTTCTGCTGCACCTGATCGATCTTGATGGTGAAGCTGCCATTCGGCCGCGATAGCGTCCACCGATAGGGAATCTTCACGCCGTCGATTTCCTTGTAATCCGCGAAATCGATCTGCGTCGGATTTCGGCCCAGCGGCGTTTCCGCAAAACGCATCTGCCTCAGCAACAATCCGGATTGCTGGTCAAAATATAGCCGCAAGGGGAGGCGGTCTGCGTCCCTGGTCATGACCATGTACGTGGCGCGACCGTCGATCTCTTCTCCGGGCCTGACTCGAAACTCTTTGTAGAGTTCTCGTACGCGCGCGGCAAAGTACAGTTCGGCGTCAATCCGCGCGGCCTCGCGCTCGCCGGCGGTCATCCTATGGACCCCGTTGCGGATGGTCAGCCAGCCGGCTTCGCCATTGAATGCCGTCACGCTTTCCCCGCCCTGGGGATGAGAAATGGAAACGCGCTTGTCTGGCGCTTCCGAATACACCTCGATGGGGTACTGCATTCCGCCTGCGTCGAGAGTTCCTTTCTGAACGCGCGATTTGATCTTCTTAAGCGCGTCGGCCCCTCCGACCGCCGCCAGATACCTATCAAGGAGTTGGTCTGCCGTAGGCAGGCTGGCGTCGGCTTCGGCTTCTTCCTCGTGCGTGTGCGGGGCGGCGGGTTTCGACGCGTCGGCGGAAAGAATGGGCGTACCCACGGGACGCGCCGAACCGCGGTGGCAGGTGTAGCACGTGACTTCGACTTCGTTCTTGAAATTCGCTTTGTTGATGGCGAGTTCCATCGAAATCATCTTGCGTGCGGTTTGTTTTTCCTTCTTGTCGTCCTTCTGCATTTCGCGTTCTACGTGGCAGAAATCGCATTCGACGCCGAGCGATGCGGAGATAAATTGCATCGACGGAATCACCTGGTCCGCAGGGATGTCCTTCAATACTTGAATATTCTTAAATTGCTGTTCGGCGGTCTTTGAAGAATCTGCCGGAGCCGTGGTTTGCGACTGCGCCATTGCCCAGACGCCGGAAATACAAAAAAGAACGAAACCGGCCGATGCAATCTCAAACAGCCATCGCCTCGTGGCAGTGTGTCTCATCGATCGCTCCAGGTATGAAATATGTTGCACTTGCGCGAAATCCGTTAGGAAAGCTCAGCCTGCAACTTCGCCGCGCTTGGCCAGCGCCGTGATGCGATCGGCCGCGCGAAACGCCAACGCCTGAATGGTCATGGTTGGCTGGCCGCGGCCGGAGGTAACCAAACTGCTGCCATCGCACAAAAAGAGATTGCGGACATCGTGGGTGCGATGGTCGGCATCGATGACCGATGCTTTTGGATCATTTCCCATGCGGCAGGTGCCGAGAAGATGTACGGCGAATTGCTGCTCGCCAACCTGGACGCGCCACTTCGTCTTCGCACCCGCCGCATCCAGAATTTCCATCGCGCGATCCTGCATCCACGACATCATCTTCAGATCATTCGGATGATCCCGAAATGTCATGCGCAACGCGGGCAGTCCCCAGGCATCCTTGACCTCCGGATCTAGTGAGAAGTTATTGGTTTCTACGGGAAGCGACGTTCCGTGGCAGAATACTTCCATAGTGCGAGTGAAATTCTGGCGCAAAGCCTTCTTGAATTCCTTGCCCCATCTCGGAGTTCCCGGCGGCAGCCCGCTCAGCGCAAATGACGCCGGCGTGAAATCATAGCGGGCGTCCAGTCCGCCTCCGCCATAGAAACCCAACTTGTTGTGGTCCAGTTCGTAGAAGTCATGAAAAATGCGGCTCACCGCAAATCCCTTGTAGTCGTTCAAAGGCTCGTCGAATACACCGAAAGCCAAAGCATTTCCGTTGGGCATCAGGCACTTGCCCACCATGCCGCTGGAATTAGCGAGGCCGTCCGGAAATTGCGACGAAGCGGAAAGCAACAGCAGCCGCGGCGTTTCCGCGCCATTCGCAGAAACGACCACTGCCTTGGCCCTTTGCAAGTGCGTGTTGCGTTTCGCGTCGAAATACTCAACGCCGGTGGCGCGCCCATTTTTGTCTATCGCGATGCGGTGCACATAGGAATTGGGCCGAATCTCGCAGCGCCCCGTAGCTTCGGCGACGGGAATCATTGCGGAAAGCGAGGTCGACTTTGCGCCGACTTCGCAACCGAAACCAAGGCAGAAACCGCAATTCACACAAGAATCTCGTCCGGGGCGAGGCTCTGAAAGAATCGCCATCGGCGCGGGGAAAGGGTGATAGCCGAGTTTCCATGCAGCTCGCTCGAAGACTACGCCCGAACCTTTCACCGGCAACGGCGGCATCGGATAAGGCTTGGACCGCGGCGGATCAAACGGGCTTGCGCCGGCTAGTCCGGAAACACCTACTTCCCATTCGACCTTGGTGTAGTACGGTTCCAGGTCGTTGTAGGTGATGGGCCAATCCGCAAAATTGGCGCCCGGAATTTCTCCCACCTTGCTGCGCTCGATGAAATCAATTTCATGGAATCGCCAGAAGTTTGCTGTGAAATGAACACTGCTGCCGCCAACGATGCGCCCATACATAACACATTGCTGCAGCCTGGCCTTCTCCTGCGCCGTTTTTCGGAAAGTGGAAGGTTGAAGGTCAGGGTGGTTCGTCAGCTGGTGGCGTTCGAACACCTCGATTTCGTTGTGCGTAAAATCATTTTCCGTAAGGTACGGACCCTGCTCCAAAACCACAACCCGAAAGCCATTGCTGGAAAGCTCCTTAGCGAGCACCCCTCCCGCCGCGCCAGAGCCGACAATCACGAAATCCACTTCGTCAGAAGGCTTGTAGACAACCTTGTGCTCTGTCATTTCTTTTCCGCTTCCGCCTTCGCCGCCTGCCAGCCAGGGTAGTCCTTATCGTAATATCCATAGGGCGGGGCAAAGGTGTGATCCGGATCGCGGCCAATTACTTTCCAGCCCGCGTAATCTCGATTTCCTCCGGCCGACGGATCGACGAGAAATCCCATGACGGTGTGGACGCGAATCGTATGGAAAAAATCACCGACAGCCGGGGCGCCGATTCTGCCGCGGTCTGCGGTATCCTCTGTTGCAAGATCGATCAGCACTGCTTCTTGCTGTTCGACAGTGGCATCCGCAAAACTCTTTGTGCCGGGATATTTCGCGCTGGTGAGTTGGCTCAGATGGGTGAGCCCTGCCTCATAGGTCGGCAGGGTCTCGCTGGCAAAGGTCTTAAGCGCGCGATCAATGAAATAAACCACTCCGGCTTCGCGCGCTCCGGGCAAATCGTCGGTAGGAATAATCTGCTCAACGACGGCTTCGACCTGACGAGCTTGTTCGGGCGTCAAAACTTCAAGTTTCGCGGGAGTCTTCGAACTTGCTACCTGCTGTGCATGTTGAGCGGCCGCAACAATGACCGGCCATTGTGTGCTGATCCACGCCGCCCCAACGGCCCCGCCGGCTTGAAACAGAAACTCTCGTCGTGCTTCGCGGTGCGGTGTCATGGACTCCTTTACGTCCCGAGCAATCTACGGTTAGATCCGTTGGGCCTCAATCTTACACCATGCAAATCGATCCTGCGATTTGGTTCTGTTCGCGGGCTGCAGTATTATCACCACTTGGCATAAAGAAATGGCAACGTTTACAGGCGCAATAGGCACCGGTGCGAAATGGGCCATTGACCGCATTGTCGGAGCGCTGGCGGCCACGGGGATCAATCCCAATCTGCTCACGTTTCTGGGCTTGCTGGTCAATTTTGGAGCAGCGGCCAATTTCGCGGTGGGGAATTTCCGGACTGGCGCGATCATCATTTTCATCGCCGGATTTCTGGACATGCTGGACGGCCAGGTGGCCCGGCGGCAGAACCGCGTGACCGCATTCGGAGCGTTTTACGATTCGACGCTCGATCGTTACGCCGACATGGCGCTATACATGGGGTTGCTGGTGTATTTCTCCGTCACTGGGCGGACGCCTTACGTGGTGCTTTCGGCTGTGGCTACGGCGGGCTCGGTCATGGTCAGCTATGCGCGCGCGCGCGCGGAGTCGCTGATTCCTCAGTGCAAAGTAGGATTCATGGAGCGACCGGAGCGGCTGGTGCTGCTCATCATCGGCGGCCTCTTCAATCGCATGGCACAAGTGCTGTGGGTGATCGCCATTGTTTCCACAACCACGGTCATTCACCGGATTTTCTACACCTGGCAGGAGACCCGGGCAGGCCGGATTCTGCCGAACCTCAAACCCACTTCCTAGTTGCCGAGCTAACTCCGGCCACCGTCCGCTTCCCTCTGTAACCACAATTCCACGGGCTCCTCGATCATTCGCTTTACTCGTTCCTTCAGGGCCGGCACATCCTGCTTGCGCAAGCCCTGCGTTTCGATGGTGTCGTGCAGGACGACCTGGATCGTCGTCGGCCGCAGGACCCAATCTTCAGTCCGCAAGTGATGAAACGAGCCCACCAGGCTTACCGGCACAAGCGGCACGCCCAGTTGCTGCGCCAAACGGAATCCGCCGTCTTCGAATTCGTTCAGATGGCCGGTTCGTGTCCGTCTCGCTTCTGGAAAAATGATGAGACTCACACCGCTATTGATCGCTTCTTGCGTCAGCCGCCACAGGCGCTTCAGATCTTTCGGACTACGAACATCGGGAACCGGCACGTTGCCGAACCGCTTCATCAACCAGCCATAGATCGGAATTCTGAAGTGCGATTCCAATTCCCACCCACGTACCAATTGCGGCACGGCGCAGTAGAGAATAAACGGATCGAGCAGGTTGACGTGATTCACCATGAAGATCGATGTGCGCTTCTCGTCAAAGCCAGGCGATTTCTGCGCCACAACCTTGGCTCCGGAGAAAAAGGCGATTCTTCGGCACAGGCCACGCTGCAGCCAGTCGTGTTTGCGGGGATCCAGCACCACCGCCAGCGCGATGAGAACTGGCACGACAATTAGAAAATGTAGCCAACTCGCGGTCCAAAGCAACACGCTAAGAATTACGTCCCAAAGACGCTTCATATGTAAACGTCCATGGCCCCAGGCAGGATCTCCAGGATCTGGCATTGCACGGACACGATTTCTCCATCCACCATTACATCCAGAGGTTTTTCCAGATCAAACTCTACGCGCTTAACCGCCCGACGTGAGGCAAGAGGGTGCACGATATGCGTCCCGTCATACAAGCGCGGCAGCATGCGGATCAATCCTAGCCTGCCGATAGGTCCCCAACGAACGTATTCGATCAAACCGTCGCTTGGATCGGCGTCCGGCGCAATCAGCATGGTGCCGCCCGTGTATTTGCTGTTGTTGAAACTAAGAAACAGGCAGCGCCGCTCATCCCAATCTTGGTCGTCATCGCAGCGCATTTTAAATCCTCGGCGATGAAGCTGCGCCACTTTCACGAAGACTCCCAGCAGATAACCCAAGTGGCCAAACGGCTTGAAAACGCGATTGGTGATGGCGCCAACGTCCGCGGTAAATCCGACACTCAACAGGTTAAAGGAGTAAATCGTCCCTGAGGAATGGTGCAGCCGCAGCAGATCGATGCGACGCTTGCGGCCGTTCTCCAGAGCTTCCATCGACGATTTCGCGCCGTTGCTCGTAAAATCCCGTAAAAAGGAATTTCCCGTACCAAGAGGCAAGAATCCCAGTTCAATGCGTTCTGTAGTGCGGCTGGGTGAAAAAATGCCGTTGATAATCTCGTGGGCGGTTCCATCCCCTCCAACGGCCAGAAATCTGCGGTAGCTCTGTGCGTAGGCTTCCCGAGCCAATTCCGACGCGTGTCCCGGCCCCGTCGACGCAATTACATCGATGCGTAGTCCGCGTTCTCTGAGGCGCGCAAGCTCGCCACCGGCAAGTTTCGCCGAACGCCCTCCGCCGGCTGCCGGATTCACAATGGCAATGAAGCTTTCGTTCACAAGGATTCCGAATTGAAATTTTACCCTGTTTCTTTGTGAATCGTTTCTTCGCTAAACCGGCAGAATCGCCTGCGCACGGTCGAGTTTCCCCAATTGCTGCGCCAGGGCAACGCGGATGATTTTCAGTGATGCGGTCAGCGGAAAGTCGTCGGTGTAAAGAACGATTCCGTGAATCCTTTTGTAATTGATCAACCGGCTGTTCCGGGATGCGATTTCCTTGCGCAACGGTTCGGAGAACGATTGGCCGTGATCCAGATGAATGACCAGAACCAGTTGTTCACCGACCATGGATCGGCTGGGCCAAATATAATTGGCGGCAAAAACGCAGTATTCTTTGACCCGCAGGCCTTCGAAGGCTTGCTCGACGTCTTCCGCGTAAACGTTCTTGCCTTCCTCGGTGACAATCATATTTTTCTTGCGGCCGAAAAGTTGCAAATGTCCGGTTCTATCGAAACGTCCCATGTCTCCGGTCATTAACCACCCATCGATGACCGTTTGCGCAGTGAGTTCCGGCTCATTCAGGTAACCCGCCATCACGGTCTTGCTCCGCACACCGACCTGCCCAATTCCCTCCGCATCCGGGTTCAAAATTCGCACTTCCATTCCGGGCAGAGGCTTACCTACGGTGTCCGCACGGAACGGACGAAGATCGTTGACGGTCACGGCGGTTCCTGCTTCCGTTAATCCGTAGCCGTTTGCGACAGGAATGCCCAGGTCGTAGAAAAATTGTAGCGTTTGCGGTTCGGTGAACGCGCCGCCGACGATGATCGCCTGCAGCTTCCCTCCAAACGCGGCGTGGACTTGCTTGAGCAACAACCGGCTGAGAGGCAACCGCGGACGATCCTTCGTCAATTCCTTGTTGATGCTTCGCAGGCGCTCAAACCATCTCCGTTTTCCCGGCGGCAATTCGTCGAATCGTGCCTGCAGGCCTTTTTGCAGGTTCTTCAGCACCAGCGGCACCAGGCTCACGTAAGTAATCTGGTATTTCGTGAACGCCTCTCTCACGAATTCTGGGCGCAGCGTCCGCAAATGCACCACACAGGCGCCACAAATGAATGGCCCGAAAAATCCAACCATGAAATCAATGGCATGGTTCGTCGGCAGAATGCTCAGATACTTTACCCCGGGCCAAAAGGGATAAAGCGATGTGAGTGCGACGCACTGCTCCAAATAGTTTTCGTGCGTCATCCTGCAGCCCTTTGGCGTCCCGCCGGTTCCTGAAGAATAGACAATACATGCCAAATCGTCGCGTTTGCGCGGCACGAATGACGGCAAGCCTTCTCTGTTTGCCGATTCCCAGGAGATCGCTCCAGCCAAATCCCGATTGGGAGGAGCTTCGGTCACAATCACGCTTTTTACCGCGGTGGCTCCGGAGCGGCCGGGCGACCCGCTCAATTGGCGCCAGATCGGATACTCGGTGACCAGCACGCTCGCTCCGGAATGCTTTAGCAGGCTCCACTGCTCTTCCGGTTTCAGCTTGTAATCGAGCGGCACCAGCGTTCCGCCACAATAGAAAATCGCGTATGCCGAAAGCAGCCACTTCGACTGATTCGTCATGATGATCGAGGCACGATCCGCGCCGCGGAATCCCGAATCCTGCAGCCATTTTGCCAGCGGCAAAGCGCGTTCCTTGAATTCCCGATAGGTGATCCTCTGTTTTTCTTCGCCGCGATCCGACTCGATCAGACACACGTCACGCGGCCACGTCTCGAGCGCGTCGCGCAGCGCTTCCCCTATCGATGAATATTGGGACAGATCGAGCATTACAGGCGGGATTGCACGCGTTCGGCCAGCGTCCTGAAGTCGCTCACGCCTTGCACTTCGTAATCCGGTAATTCGATGTGGAAATAGTTTTCCAAACGCGAAAGCAGTTCCAGCGCCTGCAAGCTGTCGATTCCGAGTTTCTTATAAAAATCGTCTTCCGCTTTGAGGGAGCCCGGCGCGGCTTTGAAATGCTTTGTTGCAAGATCCAGGATTTCCCGGGTGGTCTGGTCCAAGGTTCGCATAGCCACTAAATTTATCATTCCCGGCGGGCAGAAGGAAAACAAAGCGGGGAAATTAGAGCAAGACCAGCCCTCGCCGGAGGGCTACCGACACAGCTTCGGTACGCGTCGCAGCGCCCAATTTCCCGAGTATCGAGGCCACATGAAATTTCACCGTGTGCTCGGAAATCTTCATTCGCGCAGCGATCTCTTTGTTCCCGAGACCCTGGGACAACATCTCCAAAACTTCCCGTTCCCGGGCGGTCAGGGATTCGATGAGTTCCCGGCTTTCCGGCGCCGGGAGTCCCGCGGCCCGCGCGGCTTGCACCTTGCTCGGATGAATCACCACTAAGCCGTGGGCGACAGCATCGATCGCGGTTACAAACAAGTCTGGTTCCGAGTCCGAAGGAAGCACTCCACGAACTCCCGCACGAATGGCTCGATTCAGCCAAGCCGCCGAAACGCCATCGACCAGCAACACGACCTTCGATCCGCGAAGCAAGCTCAGGTCCTGCAATTGGTCCAACAAATCATCGACCGATACATCCGCGGCGTCTACGACAACGACCTCGGCTTCGCCCGCAAACTCCGCATCGAAGGTCTCTAGATCCGTCCCGTAACCAAGGATCGCTAGATCGGAGGAGTGCAGGAGTTCTTCGATCCTTTCTCGTACCGGCCCGGGCGCGCCAATGAGAAAAATCCGCGTCACGCCGCGATTGCGCTCCTTCCGGATCCCGACAGGGACACGGTGACACGGCGCACCTTCTGGTACTCACCCCTCAGGAAATGCAAGCGCAGAATTCCTGTGGAATTGTCTTCTAAAGCCTCCGCCAGGCTTTGGGCAGATGAGAACTTTTGTTCGTCGGTGCCAATCAGAATGTCTCCAGGCAAGAGCGACGCCTGCGCCGCGGGACTGCCAGGATCGGTGCCGAGCACGATGAGCCCGGTGCGGGCTTCGCTCGGGTAGGGCAAGCGCACGGGAGATATACTTACGCCGAGCCAGTGGCCTCCGGTTTCGCCGCGGAGGAATTGCGCCACTTCGTTGCTCGGGATCGCGAGCGCGAGCCGTCCGGCAACCATCGTGTTAATGCCGATGACGCGCCCGTGAACGTCGGCCAGCGGCCCACCCGAATTTCCCGGCGCGAGCCGCACATCCGACTGCACCCACGTTCGGCGGCCGTGCAAGGGACCGACGGATTGGATCACTCCCATGGTCATCGCTCCCAGGAAGCCGAGCGGGTTTCCCACAGCGATCGCGATTTCACCCGGTCGAACGCGACTGGAGTCCGCGGTCGTTGCCACGGCGAGATTCCTAGCGGAGATGCGCAGGGCCGCCAGATCGCGCCGCGAATTGCGGGCGCTCACCTCCGCCGTGAATTCGCGTCCATCCCATAGTGTCACTTCGACCCGCGACCCACTCGCGACGTGAGCGTTGGTGATGATCGTGCCATCATGATTCCAGATCACTCCCGAACCGCTGCCTCGCCCGCCGGGCCGGAGCAAAACGGTGTAACGCCGCATGCGCTCGGCCGCTTCTCCCAGCCCCGCGATGCCCATCTCAATTACCTCCCCTTGGGCGTTCGCCCACGACAATGCTGGCGTCTCGCCGCACTCCACCGCGCAGGAACTCCGAGCTGACCGCTTTGCCAATCTGCTCACCATGCAGATGCGCGTGAACGTCATCCAGTCGCATGACCGGCTTGCTGTTCAACCCGATCAGAATGTCGCCGATCAGGACGCCAGCTTTGTAGGCCGGCCCGTCGGGTTCCACTTCGAGCACGATCACCGCCGTTGTTTCACGACGCTGCAGGGTTTCGCGCAAGGCTGCCGGCAGCCGGATGGGTTGCAAACCAACTCCGAGATATCCGCGCGGAATGTGGCCTTTGGCGAGCAAAGCATCGACCACGCGATTGACTGCAGCCACCGGCAAAGCCAAAGCACCCCCCGGAGCGAACTTCGGGGTTGCAATTCCTGCGATGTTTCCGGTGGCGTCGACGACCGCGCCACCCACAGCGGTTCGCTGCAACGCCACGTCCAATCGAACGTAAGGCGCGATCGCCGCACCTCCCCAAATGCGTCGTTCTTCGGATACCAGGCTCACGCAACCGAGCGCCGCCACCGGACCGCTTGCGCGCGTGCCACCGACGACCAGTGCCAGTTGACCTGGCTTCCACGCCGCAGAGTCTCCCCATGCAGCCGGCGGAGTCGCCGCCGCTTCACACTTCAACAACGCAATATCGGTACAGGGATCCCGGCCCTGAAGCGCCGCGCCAACGACCTTGCCGTCGCGCAACGTCACGTGAATCTCTTCATCGCGGCGCAGCGCGTGTTCCGCGGTCACAATCAGTCCGGCGCGCCAGATGATCCCACTTGCTGACCCTCGCGCTTCCGCATGAACGGCCACCACGTGCGCCGCAACCTTCTCCGTGGCATCCGCAAGCGCGTTCGAAACTGCCATCCATTCTGCTGACATAGTCTTGCCCCCCTCAGCAGAATGCCCCAAATGAACACACCCACACATCCGCCGATCGGCTAGGTGCGGGATTGCCGAATCGGCTACGGTAGGAGTCCCAGCTCCGATATTTTGGGAATCGCGATGCTTGAGCTTTAGCCCGTGAGGAACTGCGTTTGTCTTCCGCCTAAATCGACAAATTTAGTGGCCCAGCTTGTTGTCAAAAAACTTCGCCATCAATTCCAGACACTCCCGCGTTTCGGGCAACTGGAAGTGATACCAAAACGCATGTGGCAGCGCCTCATAGACCACAAGCTGCGCGTCGTTCCCCGCGCGAAGCAACGCTCGATGAAAAATGGAGGTGTTGCTGAGCAGGATATCCCGCGTGCTGGTCACCAGCAGAGAAGGCGGCATCCCGTGCAAATCCGCATACAGCGGCGAGAGCACCGGATCGCGCGGATCGGTCGAAGGAGCATACTCCTCCCCGATTCGTTTGTTCGGATCGTGCGGCGACAGAATCCCCGGCAGCCCGTTCAACGTGAAAAGGTTTAGCGAATCCGACGGACGGCTGAAATCCGCATGCATGGTGAAGAGGCCAAGCGCGCCCGGCAAAGGCAGACCCAATTGCTTGACCTTGACGGCAACTTCCGCGGTCAAGATGCCTCCGGCAGAAGTGCCGAAAACTCCGATGTTTTGCGGCTTGTAGGTCTTCAGCATTTCTTTGTACACGGCCACAACATCATCGACAGCCGCAGGGAAAGGATTCTCCGGCGCAAGGCGGTAATACACAGACACCACCTCGATTTTTGCAAGATTAGAGATCGGCACGCCTTCGAGGAGCGAGCCCGAATCGGAATTGAAACCACCGCCGTGAAGGTTGATCAGCACGCGACCGCGGTTTGCCTCCGGCATGTCCAGCGGAGTAATGATGTCCGTGCGCACGCCGCCGATCGTTTTTTCCTCGACGTTCACGGGAAAAATCCGGCGTGCTTCGGCAGAATCTTCCGCGCGCCACTTGTCCGTTGCCGCGCGGCGCTCCGCAAGCGTCTCGGAGAGATACTTCTGGCGAGCAAGGGAATCCAGCCAGCTTTGCGCCTCGGGACTGATGGTCGACGGCATCGGAATGCTGCGGGTGATGTAGGCCGTACCGTCCGCGTCGAACGTCGCAGAATCGCCGGCAGGCTTCGCGCACGAAAGCAACACCAAGGGAATCAAAACCAAGACGAGAAAGCTACGCCACAGCTTCGCATTGCGCATTATTCCTCCTGATATTCCTCGGGGCTGCAAGGCTATTTGCTCTGGGCCACCGCAGGTAAGTGTTTCATCGCATCGTCCGACTCCACGAAGCGGCGCAGACTCTCCATCACAACCGGTCGGCTGAAAAGTTTGCAGAACAGCTCTATTTCCTGCTTGAGCTCAGCGCGGGGAATGGGCTTGACGAATTTCTTCGCAGCGGCGCGCGTCTGAGCGTCAAGCTTCGTGACCTGTTGCGCCATGGAACGGGCAACCTGCAGCGCATAGCCTTCGCCGGCGAGATGGGACACGAGGCCGGCCCGATGCGCGCTCTCGGCCTTCACGGTTCGTCCCGTAAACAAGATGTCGCGGATGAAGCTGTTTCCAACATCGCGCCGCAATCGCGGAATGCCACCGAAACCTGGGATCAACCCGAGCCGCAATTCCGGAAATCCGAAACGCGCCATCTTGTCCGCCACAATTTGGTCGCAGACCAACGCCAATTCGAGACCACCGCCCAAGCATAGACCATGGACGGCGGCGAACGTAATAAACGGAGCCTCATCGATGGCGGACAGGACCTTATGAATGCGCTTGAGAAAAGCGCGCAGGCCTGCGGCGCGCTTCTTTGCCGGCCAAGGAAGGGCGTCGTGATACAACTGCTTCAAGTCAGCCCCGGCGGAAAATCCGCCGGGCCGCGCGCTCGTGATGATGCAAGCACTGGTCGAAGTAGCAAGAGTGGGGACGGCTCCGGCAAATTTCTCGAGATCGGCAAGCATCGCCGTGCCAATTTCGTTCAACGGCTGGTGGTCCAGCGTCAGCTCAACGACACCGTCGCGCCATTCCCAGCGCAGTTCCTTGCCACTAAATTCCTTGCTCATGCGTTTCCACCGACGGCAACCGACTGTTTCTTGTACATTTGCTCGATTTCGTCGCGGAACCGGTCGTTGATTGCATCGCGGCGCAATTTTCCGTTTGCAGTAACAAGACCGCCTTCGGGCGTGAACGCATCCTTGAGAATCGCGAACTTGCGGACCTGGCGGTAATGAGGCAAGTCCACATTCACGCCGTCCAGTGCCGCCTGCACCGCGCCCGGTTCTACCGCGCCGGTCACGAGCGCGGACAGATAGCCGCGCCCATTGCCCACGACGACCACTTGCTGGGCGTTGCCCACGTGCTGCGCTATTTTTTCTTCAATGGGTTCCGGCGCGACGTTGTGCCCGGAGTTCAGAATGATGAGATTCTTGATGCGCCCGCTGATGCGCCAATTCCCTTTCAAATTGACCTCGCCCTGATCACCGGTGTGAAACACTCCGCCTTGAAGCGCGCGCGCTGTTTGTTCCGGCCGGTTCCAGTAACCGGGAAAAACATTGGGCCCACTGACTACAATCTCGTCGTTTTCGGCTACCATCAGATCGATCCCGGGAATGCTCTGCCCAACGCGTCCAGCTTCGCTCGCGAGTCGCGGATCATCCATGGTGCAAATGCCGCAAGTCTCGGTAAGTCCATACACCTGCCAGATGGGAATTCCAAGCATGGCAAAGAAATCCTGCGTCTCCGGAGCAAGTGGCGCCGAGCCGCACACAAGCCCGCAGAGCTTTCCGCCAAAGCGCGCGCGAATCTTTCCGAAAATGAGGATTCGCGCCAGAAATAGCGAAAACCCTCCGCCTTTTTGACCTTCCTGGCGTTTGCGCCAGGCTTCCACCGCGTTGCGGTAAATGCGCGGGATCCCCGCACCTCGCTTTGCCAGCGCTTCCTCCACGCCGCGGCGGACACGCTCGAGGAGAGTCGGCACGTTGAAAAAATAATTTGGCGCGGAGATACGGATCTCGTCGGCAAGCTTGTTCAAGTCCGTCGACAACGTCAGGACGGTATTTTTCGACAGGCACGACAGCATGACGATCCAGGAGGCGGCAAAATTAAACGGCAAGTATTGGAACACTTCGATTGGTTCGCTGCTGGTCCAGTCCAAGCGGTCCATCCAACCCGTTGTACAACCGACGATGTGATTCAGATTTCCGGCATTCAAGCACACGCCCTTCGGCTCGCCCGAAGTTCCGGAAGTGTAGATAATCGTGACGAGGTCCGCGTCCTTGTGGATCTGCGGCGAGCTGGAGATCGCTTCGCCAGGGGGAATTTTCGTTGTCGCCTCGCTGAACGTGATTCTAGGCGGCGCCTCCGGCCAGACTTTCGCGACGGCTTCCCCCAATTCCGGTTCGCTCGCAAAGAAAAATCGCGCCCCACAATCCTTCATCATTCCCGCAAGCTCCGCCGGCGCTTGCCGCGCGTAGAGAGGAACGACCATGGCCCCTTCGGCCAGCAACGCCAGATCGAGTGCCGTCCATTGAATGGAGTTATGGCCCAGCAACACGCAGCGCTCGCCGGGCTGAAGGCCGAGCCCCCTCAGGTAACCGCGCGCGCGGCCTATCTGTTCCAACAATTCACGTCCGGTAACGCCGGTGAATTGCTCTCCGCGAATTTCGCGCAAAACTACGCGATCTGCCGCCCGTTGTAGTTGGTTAAACAGGTTTTCGAGGAAATTTCCCATTCGCCCTCAGCGTCCAGCTGCTACTACCCTTGGCGAAGTGTCGTACTGCTCCACAAGGCCAATCAATTCCGGAGACAAGGGAGGCAAATTGTCTTCCCAGCTCATCACGCCTTTGCGCAGTGGAAATTCCGGATAGATCTTCCGCACTTCATCCTCAAGGTAAGTTGCCATCCGCGCCATGCCCTTCAGATTGCTGACCACTGTGCGGCCAATGCTGTTGCGAATTGCGTCCGCTTCGACGACCAATCGCTCCATTACCTGCAAAAGCTTCTCTCCAAGTTCGGGATCATCCACCGTCAGCAACAAATGCTGATGACCGCGTTCGCGCATCAGATTGCGGATGCGTTCGTCCATCGTGACGCCCGCGGAAACCACGCCAGCCGGCATGCTGGTGACGATTCCGTGATAGCGCGAAGAAACCATATAGGTACACGCCCGCAGAATCGAGACCAACTGAAACATATCGTAATCGTCGGAGGTGAAGATCGGCGTTCCTGGAATCTCTTTCTCAATGGCGCGGCAGGCCACGGCGTCCAGACGTTCCATGGCCACGAGGATCGGAAACACCCGATGCCTTTCTACGAACGCCTTTGTCGCATGCGTGTAGCCGTTGATGTAGTGCTGAAATTTCCTGTCCACTTCCGCGCCGGACTGGAAGAAATAGACAGTTCGATACTGGCTGTCCTTATACGCTCCGGTGGTTACGCGCGCCAGATACTTGGCGATAGAGGCGCGCACGGGCCAAACGAAAGGATGGATCGGACAGACCACAAGGATCGGTGTTTTCTCATCCCAGCCGGCCGCGCGCAGCGCCGTTCTCGCATAGTCCTGCGGACGCGGCGCAAACGTCCAAGCCGTGTCGGCTCCCAGTTCATTCGGCACGCCCAGACTGCCGAGCAACTGCTGCGATTCCAGGCTGCGCGTAATAACCAGCGACTCGTTGGTATAGCGCGCGCACATCCACTGCATCAGATCATCCATGTGCCCCGCGTCGCCGCCGTATGCCACGGACAATTTATTTTCCGCAGAGGCTAAACCGAGCGACCCGATCATCATCGTCGTCAGCGCATTCGCAAACTTGCTCTTGAACATCGAGCCTTCGCAAGCAATCACGCCGTGATTGGCGTGCGCCTCGCGCCAAAGGAACGGCGGAAAGACGTCCGGCAGGTGCACCTGCCTTGTTCCTTCGAAATAGCCCCGGGTGAGATCGAAATTCTGCGTCATCACGCTGCAGTCGATGTTCTGCTCGCCCAACACATGACGGATCTGCCGGATAATTTCCTGCACGCGTACGTCGCTACCGGTATTGCGGGTGCCATTGTATCCCGCAAACAGCACTTTCAGCTTCTCGCCCGGCATCCAGCGCTTTCCGAGGCCAAATATCCAACCGAAGCGCCGCAACTCGATCAGCGCGCTGACCCACATCATCAGCAAGAAATCGGTCATGCCACGGCGCTCCCCGCGTTTTTCATCATTTCGCCCACCACGCTCGCCGGCCAGGGTTTCGCCGGATACTTGAATTTGTTCGCGCGGCTGAATTGCAGCAAAGGATACGCATAACTCGAAAATTTCGCGGGCGCTTCCGCCATTTCCTCGACGACATGCGAATTGTCGAACACGGTATTCCAATCGAGGTACGGCCAGAACACTTTCAGTAAAGAAGCTCCGTAGCCCACGGCCCCGCCTTTAAATGCCAGCCAGTTCACCGTCTTCGAAAAAGGTCCGCCGAGCCACGGTTGATAGCTTGGCTTGCTCCAGCCACCCGCGGCGGCGAGCGCGTCCGTCAGTTCCTTGTAACTCTCTGAACCCGCGCCCGACGACAGATGATAAATCCCATAATTCGGCTTTTCCATCTGGTGAATCTTCACGATGGCCGCGCCAACGTAATTCGCCGGCACGATGTCGATTTTATCCTGCGGCCGCAGCGGCAGGACGGGCAGCCGTGCGAGCGTAGCGAAGGCCCGCACCATATCAAATTGCGTGGTCTCCGGCCTGCGGCTGTCTCCCATAACAATCGCTGGCCGAAAAATCGAATGCGGCACGTCGGCCAGCAATTGGTGAACCAGGTGTTCGCAGAACTTTTTTGTCCGCGCATAAGGGTCGTAGTCCGAACGGTTCCAGTCGATCGAATTCTCTTCGGTGACCACTTCGTCCTGCCGCTTCCCCGCCACCGCAACGGTCGACACGTGCGAATAACGGCGCAGCCCATGATGATTCTGCGCACGCCGCGCGAGTTGAATCACCTCTAGCGAGCCGCGCAGATTTACGTTGAGACACTGTTTCTCCGATTTGCGATTCAGCGAAGCGGCGCAGTGCAGGATCGAATCCGTCGAATCCACCAGCGCGCGATATTCATCGTCGTGCAATGCAAAGCGTTCGCCGGTCAGGTCGCCCCGAAAGATGCGCACCCGGTCGTTCACATAAGCAAGGAATTCTGGGAATTCGAAATGGAGTTGCAACGATTGCCACAGCCGCTCCCGCGCTTCCGGTTCGCTCTTCGCGCGCACCAGCAGATTCAGCCGTTCCCGGTGTCCAGTGAAAAGACCGGCCGCCAGATAGCTGCCCAGATAGCCCGTCGAGCCGGTGAGAAATATGGCCATAGAAAGGTTGCGTCGCCCGCTTATCGCGTCGCTGCCGACGCGCCCTCCGGAGGCACCGACCAGTCCAACACGCGCGCTTCCCTGGCCTCCAGCGGCCGACCTTCCATCAGCGGATAGCACCACCGCCGCAGCGCCGGTATGTGGATGTTAATCCAGTAATCCCACCAGTCAATGTTTTCCGGCGCGAAGCCGAACAGCGCAACTTCGTCAGGCGAGAGCGCCGCGGAGAGCAACCGCGCATTTTCGCATTCAAACACGTGCTGATTGTGCAGGATAAAAGGCTCGTACAATTCGATCAGCTTCTCTGCACGAACCAGGTCACGTTCCGTCTTCGCCAGCGGCGCTTTGCTCAGATGCAACGTTGTTGCCGCTTTATTGATCCGCGATACAACCGCTTTCTGCATGGGAATGGAAAGCCGCTCATAGCGTTGTTTCGACACGGGAATCGTTTCCAGTTTTACCTTCAGCCAGTGCTCAATTCCCTGTTGTGCCCGGTAATGTTTGCGATGCGCCAATCCCGTCAGTTCGATGGAACGGCCCATGTTCACCGGATTGATACCGGAGGTGGCCAGTTGATAGAGCCGCGCGTGTTTCCGCTTCACAAGAGCCGCGGCAATCAGCGTCATGCCACGGGTGACCATGTCCACGGGAATTACGTCCAGACATTTGCGTTCGTTCGAAGGCAATTGCCGAAAATTGGTTCCGAGCAAATAGGAAAGCGGCCCGGAAGTATTAATTCCCTCATTCCATCCGGTAAACGGAGTGCGCTCCGAACTCTCTACGATCGATGGCCGCACAATGCATATCGGTAAGTCGCGGGCTTCGCGAACAAGGACCGACTCTCCCAAGCTCTTTGTAAAGGTATAGGTATTGGGCCAGCCCAAATGGTGCGCCCGCTTCATTCCCGCCCGCACCAGGCGGTTGCGCACCCAGCGCGCTCGGTTGCGTTTCAAAACGCCGTCGAGTTCGTCCGGCACGACTTTCGACGCGTCGCCGCTCCGGCCCAAGGCCTGCCGTCTGAGAGCTTTGCTCACGTCCGCGCTTTCGGAGCGCTCTTCAACGCGCCGCACCATCTCCCGAAGCGAAGCAATTTCCTTCTCCGAATCAAAATCGGCATGGCTTGCGGGATTGTAGTTGGGTGCAAGCTCCTCCGTCACCCGTCCGTCGCGCATGCCCACGACGTAACACGTGGAAAGGTGCATCAGAGCCGCGTGATCGGATCTGCGTTGGAATTCCACCAGGTTGAGCGTCGCATCGACGTTGGAGGAAATGGCATCGCGAAGGTCCGGATTGAAATCCGTCAGCCCGGCGCTGCTGACAATCACGTCCAACGTTCGCGCCAGCCGCGCCTGGGTGTCTACGTCCAGCCCGAGGCCAGGAAGGCTGACGTCTCCCTCGACCACTTCTATCTTTTCCTTCAGAAACGTTGCAAGTTTCCGACCATGAATTTCGTGCAGACCATCAAACGCGGGCGATTCCTCGACGATCTTTTCAAAGCGCCGCTGAGCGGAAGTCGTGCGGTTACGGCGAATCAGCAGGGTCACCTTGCCGATTTCCGGAATCTTTTCGAGCAGATCGACCAGCCAAACTTTGCCGATAAATCCGGTGACGCCGATGAGCATCAGATGTTTTCCTGCCAAGGTTTCGCGCACCGGCAAATCGGAGAGGCGAGGCGTGCTATCCACCAATTGCACCGGGATCTCATTCGCCATGGTCGGCCGTACCGCAGGAACCGTGACACGCTCCGGCAGCCCCGGCTGCCTTTGCCAGTTTAATTGCAACAGCAGCTTTTCTTTGGAGATACCGCCGTCCACCGCCCCGCTCGCGAGCCAGGCAAACGGACCTCGCGGACAAATCACAGGCGCCAGCAAGCGCCCCGTGGCCATGCCATCGCGAAATTCCAGACGGTTGGCCAGGAAACCGTCGGCGGCAAAGAATTCAGCCATTGGACGCAGGATATGGTCGAGCATCTGGCTCACGAGGACCACGCGCTCCCCGCTGCGGACCGCGTCCACCAGCTTTTCAACAGCTTCCCGCCGCATCTTCGGTTTTAGTTCATACTGAAAATATTCCTCGCCCAACAGGTCCAGACGATCCTTCGTGATTCCGCGCAGGACGCTGTGCAACGCGCGCGTGGCAAATGTGCGACTGATCAGATAGTAGGGAGGGCGGAGCAACGCTAACCCAAGCATTCCGGCGCGGCGTACCCAGCGCTCGAGGAAGCTCTGGCTGTTCCAATTGAAAAATCCCACGCTCCGGAGAGCGCTGATCTCGAGCAGCGAGCCTTCCACGCGCCAATAGGTCACGCCGGACACACGGTCGACAACGCTACCAATCGATTTAAAGGAACTGTCAGGCATCGTTTCTGCTGATCTCAATGGACAGCAATCCCCTGCTGTCGTGCCGTTCCGGGCAGTCTTAGCCGCATGCAATTCGTTCTGGGACAGTCCCTTGGCCCGGTTGCGGCCGTTCGAACCGCTGGCAGCCTTATTACCCGCTGCCAACACTAGATTTACAAAATTATCATCCCCAACCGCTTCCCGCAACAACTTGGCTTTGCTGCTCTTCGGTGCGAACCGGCAGGCGAACTTCTGTGATAGGTAGGAAGGGTCGGCTTTAAACGCCCCAGCCGTATTTTTCGGCGTGCTCGAAGGTACGCTGCATTTCTATGTTGAGAAGCTCGAGAAAGCCGGCGGTGCCAACCGTATTTGTCAGAGGCTCACTGATGTCGGGAGTGCGGTAACCGGCACGGAGCACCCGGCTGAGGGATTGCTCCACCCAATCCGCTTCGAGCCCCAGTCCAAACGTGTCTCGTAGCATCATGGTCGAGCTCAGGATGGATCCGATCGGATTGGCCGCATCCTTTCCCGCCAGGGTGGGTGCGGACCCATGAATCGGTTCAAACAACGGGGCGCTCGTGCCAAAGCTCGCCGACGGAATTAGGCCGATCGACCCCACCAGTGCCGCCGCCGCATCGCTCAGGATATCGCCGAACATGTTGGTGCTGAGGATTACGTCGAACTGCGTGGGCCGCAAAGTGAGTTGCATCGCGGCATTGTCCACGTACATATGTTCGAGCTTGACTGCGGGAAAAACCGAGCCGATGGAGGTAACCGTACGCCGCCACAACTGCGAACTCGTCAGCACATTGGCCTTGTCCACGGAGCACAACCTGCGCGAGCGGCTCTCGGCGCGCTGAAACGCAAATGTGGCGATGCGTTCGATTTCCGGCGTGGAGTAGGACTCGGTATCAAACGCGCGTTCCGTGCCCTTTTCGACCACGTTGCCGCGCTCGCCAAAATACATTCCGCCGGCAAGTTCCCGCACAATCTCTATGTCCAGATCGCCGAGCCGCTCCGGCCGCAGCGGGGAAATTCCGCGCAAAGGCTCCAGCAATCTTATCGGCCGTAAATTCACATAAAGGCCCAAGCCCTTCCGCAGCGCCAGCAATCCCGTTTCCGGCCGCTTGCCAACCGGCAGCGCATCCCATTTCGGTCCACCCACCGCCCCCAGGAAAACGGCATCCGCTTTGCGGCACGCCTGCAAGGTCTCATCCGGCAATGGACTCCCGGTCTTGTCGATGGCGGCACCGCCAACCGGCATTTCGGTCACATCAAAGTGATGGCCAAACTCGCGCGCGCACTCCTGCAACACGCTCACCGCCGCCCGAGCTACTTCCGGACCAATTCCATCGCCCGGCAGGATTATGATTTTCTTTTTCAGCCTCATCGCTGGTTCCTCGAACTTTTCGCCTTAAGCGACCGGCGAGGCGGTCGTGGCCACGACTTTGCGTCGAATCACTTCATGCGCGATGGCCATCAAGTCGCGGGCGCGCACATGTTTAGAAGAATCGGCGAACGCGGTCACGCGACGATAGCATTCCGCCAGTTGTTCATCACTTGGCTCATAGCCGAGTTCCCGCAGGGACTCCCGCAACGCGTGCCGTCCGGAGTGCTTTCCGAGCACAAGCGAACGGGAGGGCACGCCTACGGTTTCCGGCGAGATAATTTCGTACGTCAACGGATTCTTGATGATGCCGTCCTGATGGATTCCGGCCTCGTGCGCGAAAGCATTCGCGCCCACCACGGCTTTATTCGGCGCCACCACGGCGCCGGTAATCTCCGTCAGCAACTTGCTGGACTTGTACAGTTCGTTCAACTTCAGTTTGGTGGCAACTCCGAAGCTCTCTTTGCGCACCGCCAACGCCACGGCCACCTCTTCGAGAGCCGCGTTTCCGGCGCGCTCACCGATTCCGTTGATGGTGCACTCGATCTGCCGCACTCCGGCTTTCACCGCCGCCAGCGAATTCGCCACCGCCAAGCCGAGATCGTCGTGGCAGTGCGCGCTCAGGATGATGTGCTCCGGATCGCCCAAATGCTCCCGCACCTTCCGGAACATCTGCGCATACTCTTCCGGAACCGCATAGCCAACGGTGTCTGGCAGATTGAGCACCGTCGCTCCACCTCTCACCGCGGCCTCGCAGGCCTTGCAAAGAAAATCAATGTCCGTGCGCCCCGCGTCTTCGGCGGAAAATTCCACTTCCTCGACGAAGCCCTTGGCCAGCTTGACCATCGACTCGATGGACTCGAGCGCCTGCTCGCGCGTCATATGCAGCTTTACCTGGAGATGCAGGTCGCTGGTCGCCAGAAAAACGTGCATACGCGGAGTCTTCGCGGGCTTCAACGCTTCGGCAGCGGCCAGAATGTCGTCTCTTCGAGCGCGCGCCAGGGCCGCGACGGGAACGTCGCGAACTTCCTTGGAAACCGCAATTACCGCCTCGAGATCACCCTTGGAGGCAATCGGGAAGCCCGCTTCGATCGTGTCCACTCCGAGAACCGCAAGCTGCCGCGCCATCCGGATCTTCTCCTCGGTATTCATGGAGAAGCCGGGTGACTGTTCGCCGTCCCGCAGGGTGGTGTCAAAGATGCGCACGTGGCTCATGCCCATACCCCCAATCTACCCTCCCAGTTACGCACAGACCGACCTTCTAGTCCAATTTATCTTCATTCTGTAATTGATAATTCTGCCTTATACTAGGGCCATGGACTTAGCAGAATTGCAGGTTTTTCTGACGGTTGCCAAAGAGGGCAGTTTTTCCCGCGCCGCCGAGCGCCTCTACCGCACCCAGCCGGCCGTCAGCCTGGCCATCCGCAAGCTGGAGGACTCCCTCGGCCAACCACTTTTCGTGCGGGGCGCCCGTCCGGTGCGCCTGACCGACGCCGGCATGCTGCTCCGGGAATACGCCGACAAGCTGATGAACCTCCGCGACGAGGTGAAAAAAGGCTTAATGGAGCTGGAAGGCCTGAAGCGCGGCGAACTGGCCCTCGGTGTCAACGAAAGTTCCATTCACGCGCTGCTACCCGCGCTGGCCAACTTCCGCGAAGCTCATCCAGGCGTCCAGGTCCGTCTGCATCGCATGTTTTCTCGCGATATTCCGCATGAGGTAGTCAACTACCGCCTTGACCTCGGCACGGTGTCTTTCATTCCGCGCGACGCGCAATTGCAGGCCACGGAAATTCTCAAAGACGAGCTCACTTTTGTCGTGCCGCCGAAACATCCCCTTGCTAAACGCCGTGAAGTGGACGTCGAAGAACTCGGCAAGGAGATGTTCATCGCCCACATCGTGGAATCGCCGTTTCGCCGTCGCGTCATCGAATTGTTCGCTAAACACCGCACGCCATTGAACATGCCGCTCGAAATGCCCACCATCGAAAGCATCAAGCGCTTCGTGCAAATGGGCATGGGCGTGGCGATCGTGCCGCGCATGTGCGTGCAATGGGAAGTCGAACACGGTTGGCTGAAGGAAATCAAAATCCGCCAGTTGAACATGCCGCGGCACCTATACATCATTTCGCGCCGAGGTGCGCGCCTTCCACACGCCGCCGCCGAATTCATGCGCTTGCTCAAAGCCGAATAGCAAGGCGGGCATCTCGCGTGACACGGAATGACTTCTATGTCATTTCCCTTCATCGCCGCATTCATAGTGCTTCGCCGACAAACGGGCGCATAATGGGGGTCGCGGGCAGGGTAACTATGTCAAATGCGTTCGACAAACTCGCGAATGAAGCCGCCCAGGCACGCCGCGAAAATCGCGTGTCCGATGCCAAGCGGCTGTGGGCGGAGGCGGTGCAGCTTTCCCGCCAGGCCCCAAACAAGAAAGAACTGATTCAAGCTCTCAAGGGTTCCGGACAGATCGAGCGCGATATGGGAAACAACGGTGCGGCCTTGCCATTCTACCAGGAAGCCGTGGCGCTTTGTCGCGAGCAGGACGATTCGCAGAGCCTGGCGCATACGCTTCGGCATTTGGGAGACGTCTACCGGAGCGCCGGTCAATTGGAATTGGCGGAACCTTGTTACCGCGAGGCGCTCTCCCTCTATCGCAGCCACAATCAAACAGCGCCTCTTGATCTTGCGAATGCAGTACGCCCGATGGCCATCCTGAAAGAGCAAACAGGGGAGACCGAAGTCGCTAAGCTGCTGTGGGAAGAAGCGCGCCAGCTCTACGCCGCAGTCAATGTACCGGAAGGCGTCGCCGAAAGTTCGAAACGCCTCGCTCAGCTTGCCGCTAAGTAGCAGGACACCCCTGTCCGTTTGTCCACCTTGCGTCGTCGCTATCCACCACGTATTTCCACCAGGCGTCCTCGACGCCGCCGCGGCGGTCCGGATCGCCTTCTCTCTCTGGCGGTTCCTGCACGGAAACGCCCCCGGCCGCTAACGCTTTCCTGGGCACCGCGTTCAGCTCCGGAACATAAACATGCAGCCAGGCAGGGAACACCGGATTTCTGCCGCTCGCGTCCGCAATCATGACAACCGTGTCCCCGCTTTGACGGAATTTCTGGCATTATGATATGCCTGAGTGCCGGTAATGATTACTGGATTTGCCATTTTAGCGATCGGGTTCTTCCTCGGCATGCGGCACGCCACGGACCCGGACCACGTCATCGCGGTCTCTACGATCGTAAGCCGCGAGCGTTCCCTGTCGAAGGCGGCGCTGATCGGCGCGCTCTGGGGGCTCGGTCACACCATTACCATCGTTCTGGTTGGCGCGGCTATCATCCTTTTTAATGTGGCGATTCCACCGCGGGTGGGCCTGACCATGGAGTTTGCGGTGGGACTAATGCTGATTCTCCTCGGCATCCTGAATCTCTCGGGCGTCATGAAATGGCTCAGCGAGAAATTCTCTCCCGCGCATCCCCGGATTACCGGTGAGCACGCGCACCTGCATGAGCACAACTCTCAGGTGCACTACCATTGGCACTCGCACGCTTCATCGAATGAGCATCACGCCGACTCGCTTCCCCCTCCGAAATGGCTCGGCAACGCGGTATCCCGCCTCGGACTGTTTCATTCGCTTCGGCCACTGCTGATCGGAATCGTCCACGGGTTGGCAGGCTCGGCCGCAGTAGCGCTGCTAGTCCTGAGCACCATCCACGATCCCGGCTGGGGCGTGTTTTATCTTCTGATTTTCGGGCTTGGCACGATCGCAGGCATGATGCTCATTACCGCAGCTCTAGCCCTGCCTTTCTCTTATGCGGGAACGCGGCTTGGCTGGTTGAATCGCGGACTCATTATGGGTTCAGGGGTGCTCAGCCTGCTCTTCGGCCTTTACATTTCCTACCACATCGGTTTCGTCGACGGCCTTTTCAGCCGTCATCCCAACTGGATACCAAGCTGATACTGCCGCGCCATTCTGGCGCCACTAGGCTTTTTTCGCAATCGCTTCTTCCACGGTCTTATAAACGGGCAACAGATTCTGTAGTCCGGCGACCGTGACCACTGCCGCGCTCTGCGGCGACAGCGCCGCTAAAGCAAACGTCTTTCCTTGATTTCTGCGGCTGACGAATAGCGACACCAGAGCTCCGACTCCCGCGGAATCGAGAAAACTGACGCCCGCAAGATCCAGCACGACACCGGACGCCATTTCCGCACGGAGCTTCTGGACGAAATCGTTCACAGTCTCAAGGCTGAGCTTACCGACGGCTTTGTAAATGGTGGGTGTGTCGTTGCTGCTCGAAGGCAGTTTCTCCAAATCAAGTTTAAAGGGTGGCATAAGCTTCCTAAGCTATCTGAAAGGCGATCAGCGTCACATTAACAGCCCTTAACATACGCTTTTCGCTTCATGCCTTCCAGTTTTTGTTCCAAAACCGAACACGGTGCACCTGACGCCAAACGAAGCGCCCTCGAAGCCATGGCAGCGGTGACAGGCTACCCGAATCGCGCTGTTGGCAGCGCCGTTTTCCATTTCGAGGACACCAACGGCAGCCGAATCCCGTTACGTTGACGCCGGTTGTCGATTGATCCTGTTTATCTTCCGTAGCTGACGCGATAGATCACGCCAGCCCCGTCGTCGCTGACCATCAACGACCCGTCAGGTGCAACCGTCACTCCGACCGGCCGGCCATCTACATTCTTACCCTTTGGTTCCGGCACAAATCCCGTCAGAAATGGCACAGGATTTTCCACCGCCTTTCCGTCCCGGAAGCCCACGAACGCCACCTGATAACCGCTGCGAGTCGCGCGGTTCCACGAACCGTGTTCAGCTACGAACACGCCGCCCCGATAGAGCGCCGGAAACTGCTTGCCGGTGTAAAACGCAAATTCGAGCGGTGCGACGTGCGGCCCTAACAGGACATCGGGAA
The DNA here is from genome assembly GCA_963783955.1 of Candidatus Acidiferrales bacterium. Classification (GTDB taxonomy): domain Bacteria; phylum Acidobacteriota; class Terriglobia; order Acidiferrales; family UBA7541; genus Acidiferrum. The sequence goes on from CAWAPN010000002.1 coordinate 165,207, forward strand.
TGATCGCTTTGGCTACCAGATCCGGCCGTGACGGCTTCACCCGTGGATCGACGTTGTCTCCGATATAGCTGTACGGCCAACCGTAAAATCCGCCGTCCTTGATCGAGGTGAGATAGTCCGGCGGAACATCATCGCCGAGCTCATCCCGTTCATTGACGCTTACCCAAACTGCTCCCGTCGAGGGTTCCATCGCGAGGCCGACGGCATTGCGCAGCCCGGACGCAAAAATCCGGGAATTCTTGCCATCCGGATCGCTGACGAGCACCGCCGCCCGCCTTTGATCCTTGTCGATGTCGATGTTCGATGACGATCCGACGCTGACATACAACTTGTTGCCGTCGGCGCTGAAAGCTACCGTGCGGGTGAAATGGCCGCCGCCGCCCGGCAAGTCCAGGATGTGTTCCATTTCTCCGGTGCGCTTAGAAGTCTTTGGATCATATTTAAAACGCACCACTTCATTCGTATTTCCCAGGTAGACGTAATCGTCGTGGAAAGCGATTCCAAAGGGCCGCTTCAACTTGTCGGCGAACAACTCCTTCTCGGGAGTTCCCGCACCGTGCTCTGGATCATGCAAGACCAGAATCTTCCCGCCTCCGGTATCGGCGATGAAAATATCGCCGTTCGGCGCCACCGCCATGAAGCGCGGCTGGGTGAAGTCCTTCGCATAGATTCTCACCTGAAAGCCCGTGGGAACTTTGGGCAGAAAGCCCGCTGGAGGTCTCGTCCCCTCGGGCCCGTTTCCTGCGCTTTTGGTGAGAAACGGGGCCGGCAAATCTGGTTTCTTGCCGTTCGTGACCTGCGCCGCCGCCGGAATAGCCGCCAAAAATGCACAGCTCAATAGGCTGGCGCCGAAAAACCTGACCTTTATCACGCTGTCCCTCCATCGCAATTTGGATTCCCGCTGGCTTTGCCTTCTCTACGATGCCCGCGAAGCAGTTCGGGTTCCATCATAGCTTGGCATCGTCAATAAAATTCCGAGAATTCATGAATTCGGTCTTGACTCCCGGTCCCCCGAGAGGTACGAAGAGAGTCCGCGCAGCGTTGTTTAGCAACCCCTACCCGGTCCCCTTACCCACTGCGCGAAATTCCACCATTCTTTAGGAGGATCTATGTCTGCAGTGCGTGCTATTCCCGAAGGCTATCATTCGATTACCCCGGCCCTTGTCTGTAAGGGCGCCGCCCGCGCTATTGAGTTCTATAAGGAGGTCTTCCAGGCCAAGGAAATTCATCGTATGGCCGGCCCCAATGGCGCGATTGGCCACGCCGAACTTCTGATCGGCGACTCCAAACTGATGCTCAGTGACGAGTTTCCGGGGATGGCCGACGCTCCCGGTTCGACACCGATCACCAGCAATTCTCTTTACCTCTATTCCGACAATGTGGATGCGCTATTCGAGCGCGCCGTGAAGGCGGGAGCCAAGGTTGAGATGCCCTTGCAAAATATGTTCTGGGGCGATCGCTATGGCAAAATCCGCGATCCCTTCGGTCATCAGTGGGGACTTTCCCAACACGTCGAGGACGTCGCGCCCGCCGAAATGGAGCGCCGCGCCAAGGAATGGCAAGCGCAAATGAGCAAGTCTGCGGGCAACAGCTAGCGGGCGCGCTTCATCAGGCCAATTCCATTTTCCGAGGGGCGCTGCGCGTGATCAGGGTCCCTCGGATTTTCCTACCCACGCGAGTATCCGGTGTTGCGGACCGATTCAGTGCAACGGCCACAACCACGCGGCACCGCGCACTCCGCTCGCATCGCCGTGTTTGGCTGCCACTACCGGCGTGTCCGCTTCCCGACCGAATACATATTCCTTAAGTCGCTTGGGAACATTTTGATACAAGCGGGGCACCTGCGACAGTCCACCGCCAAGAACGATGATGTCGGGGTCCAGGAGGTTGGTCATTTGCGCCAGGCTTCGTGTCAGCCTGTCTTCGTAGCGCTCAATGCAACCTATTGCCGCCGCCTCCCCAGCTTCACCGCGCGCGATAATCTCTTTGCCGCTCAATTTCGTTTTCGTTGCCCGCTGATAATCCGCCTCAAGGCCCGTCCCCGAAATCCAGGTTTCGATGCAGCCTCTGTAACCGCAATAGCACGCAGGGCCGGGATACTCTTCCGCGCGCATCCACGGCAAGGTGTTGTGACCCCATTCGCCGGCAACTCCATTCCTCCCATGGAGGACCTTCCCGTCGAGTGCAAGCCCGCCACCGCATCCGGTGCCAAGGATCACCGCGAACACCACGCGCTTCCCGGCGCCCGCTCCATCCGTCGCTTCGGAAACCGCCAGGCAATTCGCGTCGTTCGCGCAGCGCACTTCCCGGTCGAGCGCCGTACTGAGATCACGATCGAAGGCTCGTCCATTGATCCAAGTCGAATTTGCATTTTTTACAGCGTAGGTAATTTGCGAAATCGTCCCGGGAATACCGACGCCAACCGACCCGCTGCATCCGAGCGCTACTTCGATTTTCTCGATTCCATCTTTAATCGCGCGAATGGTCCCGTCATAGTCGTCGCGTGGCGTGGGTATCCGGTGTCGGTGCACTTCGTGCCCGTCGCACTCCAGTGCGACAAACTCGATCTTCGTCCCGCCTAGATCCACTCCGATCCGGATTCTCTTCGGTGAAGGTTGCCCGAGTTCCGCAGACATGGCCATTGGCCATTGATTCTATACAAAAACGCCCCACAAAGCCTGAGACGCCGCGCGGGGCGCACGGCACCGGACGGTAGCGCCTGTTCGCGTGACGTCCTTCACGCCTTTGCCGGACGTTGTGGGGACCGCCTTTTTTCGATGAGCGGAGCGAAGGGCCAAGGCGCACCGCCACGTTGACCATGCCTCGGTCATCCCGCGGGCCATTGCAGTTGAATGACTAAAAATGGAAGCCCAACTCCACCGTTTCGGTGCGAGGCGTAACGTAGTGCGTACCGCTAAACGTGGACAGGAAGTTGTAAAGCGCTACTTTGTCCGCCAAGTTGATCACCGTGAACCGCAAGCTCCACTTATACCGGTCGCCATGAAACAAGTTGTCCTGTCCTACAGCAATGTCAAACAGGCTGCGTGGCTCGATGCGCTGCGGATTGTGGTCGTCGTTCTCCGTTCCAGGCGCCGGAATCGATACAAACTTTGCTCCGTATTTTGCGGCCGGGCAAAGATTGGTTCCAAAGGACGAACTGATCGGTGTCGTCGGAGTTGCGTACACGCCCCCGCAGAACAGCCCTGCCTGGAACTGCTGGTCGGGCGTGAGTCCAGAGACGTCGACGAGGTTGTTCGGACCACCGCCAGCCGGTCCGTTCGGACAAGATTCGCCTCCAAAGCAGGGCACGGGACCGGCGACAAGGCCACTGTCGTAACGCCAGTTGAAGCCAAGCCAGGGCCCGAGCTTCCACGGTTGATATTGCAGATGCGTCGTCTGGTTGAACTTTTCGTCATGATCGATGCGAAAAACGGTACCTCCGCCGGTCTCCGGAGTGGCGCCGATGCCGCTGACCTGAGGAGTAAAGAAGCGCGCCGCCACGCTGGACATCACCACATACGCCGTGAGCCCATGGAAGTTCGGAACCGAGGCGCGGATGGCGTAGCCGGGTATTTTCGAACTGTCCCACTCGATCGGGTAGGTAATGGGCGTGTTGCCGAGCACGCTGAAGTCGAATGCCTTGTGCGTGTACTTCCAGATGTACTCGCCGTCGATAACCAGATATTTTCCGAACGCCTGTTCCAGTCCAGCATGAAACTCGTTGCGATGTCCCGGGCTTAAAGCAGGTATCGACGAAGAGACGCACTGGCCGCCGGGCACCGACTCTTGCAGGTCGAAAATCACCGGATCGTTGCAGCCGTTGCTGGCGAGAATGAGGTTTTCGTTGAACGGCGTCTCCATCGTGCGAGCGTAGGAAAGCCGCAGGACGGTGCTGGTCGGCTTGATGTTGTAAGCAACGCCCAGGCGTGGTTCGAGTTGCTGGGCGCTCGAAAGGCCGCGGTAAATGTCGGCGCGCAACCCCAGGTTAAAACTCCAATTCCTTACGGCGATGGTGTCCTCAGTGTACAGCGCCGCTTCCTTAATGTTCGCGCTTCCCAGAAAATTATAAAGTCCGCTGGTGGCCTGGCCTGCCGGGCATCCGTCGGAAACCGGCAATGGCGCCGTCCTGGTCAAGTCGTAACAACCGAGTAGCGGTATAAACCCTGGGTTTGCCGATCCGCCCACATTGCCGACGCCTCCGCAAGCCGTGGGAAAGGTCAACAACGGGTTCGTGTCGAAGCTTCCGTTGGAATTCAAGCAAACCGCGTTCACCGCCGGATTCACAATTCCGAATTTGTCGTTTTCGGAAATCGCCGTGTTTTCAAAGTCGATTCCCGCCTTTAGATTGTGCTTCCCTTTAACGTAGGAGACGGTTGCGCGCATGCCTGCATTCGTCAAAGTACGGTATTGTCTCACCGTCTCGAATTGCAGATCGGGCGTCTGGTCCGCAGACGCATCCGCACTGGGGTAGTAGTTGTAACCGTCGCGGCGTACCCACGCGCCGAGGGTGAGAACCGTCTCGGTGTTCATCAGACGCGTCCAGGAAGGCGCTATGTTGAACGTATTGATTTTGGAACGCTGATCCTGCGGTCCGACCGGCAATCCCGTTGGGCCCAAGCCTCCGCAATTCCCGATTTGTCCCGGCGGGCACACCGGATCCACCGCGTTGAACGTCCAACCGGTGGCGAATTGCGCGTCGTAGGAATTCGGGGTCTGAAACCAGGAACGGCTGTAGTTAAAATTGATGCTGACGGTATTCGTTTCGGTGGGTTTATAGTCCACACGGTCGAATACATTTGCCTCGTTCCCTTTGTCGTGGAACACGGTGACTTCAGGTCCGTCCAAAAAGCGTCCGGTGTTCAGCGCGTTGGCGGAAATGTAGTTTCCCCACTTGTCGCTGCCGTATCCTAAATTGAAGCCGCCGTTGACGCTTCCAAACGAGCCGTAGGATGCAGTCACGTCCCCGTGCGGCGGTTTCTCACCAAGACCCGATCTCGTGGTCGCGACAATGACCAGGCTGGTCTTGCCTCCGTACTCGGCTGGAGGCGCGCCCGAGATGACTTCCAACGATTGGATCGAATCGGAAGGAATTTGGTTCGAGAAGACCTTGCTTTGCTGGTCCGTAATCGGCTGACCATCCACAGAGAACGAATTCGAAGCATGGTCGCCTAGTCCGTGGAATAGCCCGTTCGAATCCGCTGCAACGCCGGGAGTGGTGAGAGTTACGATCGAGCTGACCTGGGATGAGGCACTTTCGAGCGGCATGTTCTTGATCAAATCACGGTCCACGTCGGTGTGAAACGTCGAATCATTTTCTACCAGATCTCCACCGGTTGACTCCACGGTCACGGAAGTGATCGCGGCTCCAACCTTCAACGATACCGGCGCATTGACGGGAACTGACGAGCGCACATCGAGGTCCTCGGTAAAGGCCTCGAAGCCACTCGCGGCTACGCTCAGGTGATACGGATTGAACGGCACGTTCGTGAATTTAAACGCACCGTCCGCGCCCGTCGTGACCGTTCGCGAGAATCCGCTCACAACATTGTCGATCTCGACCGCGGCATTTGCCACCACGCCTCCGGACGCGTCGCTGACGACGCCTTGGATCGATCCGGAAGTCGCCGATTGCGGCCTGGTAGCAAAAGCAAATAGAGACAGCGAAAGAGTTGCAATTCCAAAAGCTCGAATACTTCGATACATCTGTCCTCCAAGCCCCTCAGGGAGCGATGCAACAGAGCGTTGGTAGGCCCGCTTCGAAAAAGCGGTTACGTCGCCTGCTACAGGCCGACGTTGGAGTTTTTAGCGAATCTGGAATTAGAGAAGGACTTCTAGAGGAGGTGCGCGGGGGTCGGAATGACTGAAGAAGCTTTCGGTGGCTACTCCGAGGTTCGGAGCCACTACCTCACGAATCGGCGCCAAGGGAACGCTGGATACGATCCCGGAAACTGTCGGTATAACACCCAAATGAGCGGCCTGGCACAGCCGGCAAGCAGCTTCCTCCTGTCCGTTGGCGTGTCCGTGCGGAGTGACCTGCAGAAGGAAAAGAAGCGACAAAAGCGCAAGAGCCAGCGCCAGTAACTTCGTCAGCGGCCGCCCACGTTTCTGCGTTAACACCTGCATCTGCCTCTTTCGCTGAACTTGGGCCGATCTGCTGTTGCCCCGGGCGGAGCCCGAAAAAACACCCGAATCGCAGTATGCAGCTAAGATGCCGGGGAGAGCAAGAAGGTTTCGCAGCGGCAGGACCATCTCGATACACCGTTCTCGGTAAGGGCAGAAAACGAAGCCGGACGCTCGTTGGCCGTCGCGTCCGGCTTCAAAACACCCTCAAGTTAACCCAGGGTTACTTGTGGTTCTTGTTCGAGGCTTCAGCGGCGAGCTTCAGTTGTTGGTTGACTTGATCGAGCAGGTCCTTTGCTTTTGCCGCATGACCATCCAAGTCCCATTCGTTGGCCTGCTGAGCTGCCACGATTTTCTCGTAGGCCTGCTGAGACAACCGCTGCGCCGCCAGGTTCGGATGTTTCTTACCGCTGACGTTGTCCACAGGCTTTTGCGCTACCACCACGCCTCCGCCGATCAGTGCGAGCGCAAGAACCGCTCCCGCCAAGCCCTTGGAAATCTTCCTATTCTTGATCTCTCCTTTTTTCTTGAAGGTGCAATGGATTGTTGTAGTCCGGGGCCCGCCAACGTCGATCGAAACCCGAAACCGTTGGTCGAAGTTGCTCTCTAATTCTGAGCTTAAGAAGGGAACCGTCACTACTCATCTAGCGGCAGGTATTCCCAAAAGGTCGATTAATTCAGAAGCTTACGCGCATCTACCTGGACCAACCGACGACCAGCATTTCGTATGCTATGGGAAGTTCAACAGCGAACTGCTTCATAAGGCGAGAACCTGCTGCCAATTCGCCTGGCGTGCAACGAATCCGATTTCCTTGCAATCGAAGCCTATGCCCGCCCAAGGAAGACCGCAGTTACCTCGGGACTGGAAATCGTATCGGGAGGATTCCGACCATGAAGGAAACTGTTCAGGAGTATGTACAACGAATCAGCGGAAAGATCGCCGGCAAGGATCCCCGGAAGGTGCAAGCCGCCACTGCAAAACAGTTAGCCAAACTGATCAAGGGCAAGTCCCCCGCCAAGTTGCACAAGCGCCCGGCGCCAGACAAGTGGTCCGCTGCGGAAATTCTGGCGCATCTGGCGGACGCAGAAATCGTGTTGTCCTGGCGAATGCGCTGCATCCTAGGCGCGCCCGGCGTTGCCATCCAAGCCTTCGACCAGGATGCCTGGGTCGTTGCAGGCCACTACCATCAGCGCGACGCGCGCAAGTCGCTCGAGCAGTTTCGTGTGCTGCGCGAGACAAACCTTGCCCTGTTAGAGACGCTGACGCCCGAGCAGTGGAAGCATCATGGCATGCACTCGGAACGCGGCGAAGAATCCATCGCTCGCATCGTGCACATGATGGCCGGCCACGATATCAATCACCTCGAACAACTTCAAACTATCCTCTCGCCGAAAAAATAGCGGGTCGGACCGCCCCTCGACAATCGCGCCGCGAAGAATTGGCGTCAGCGGGCGGCCTCGGAAGCCATCGCTACAAAAAAAAAGCCGCGACGTTAGCCGCGGCTCTGAATTCGTTCGATTTGCTCTTTGATCCGATGCGATCTGTCAGAATCTGTCCGCCCTTCCGGCCGAAGCCATCCGGGTTTGCGTAATTTGAGTCTAGCGAACTGGCAAGCCCGTGAGAGCTGCCCTTCGCATGGAGACCATCCTCCGCACACCATAGCGGAGTAGATCTCTTTCTATTTAGAAAGGAGGTGATCCAGCCGCAGGTTCTCCTACGGCTACCTTGTTACGACTTCACCCCAATCATGAGTCATACCTTGGGCGCCTGCCTCCTTGCGGTTAGCGTGGCGACTTCTAGTACAGCTCACTTTCGTGATGTGACGGGCGGTGTGTACAAGGCCCGGGAACGTATTCACGGCGTCGATCTGATACGCCATTACTAGCGATTCCGGCTTCATGCAGTCGAGTTGCAGACTGCAATCCGAACTGAGCAGAGTTTTTTCCGATTAGCTCCCCCTCGCGGGTTGGCAACGGTTTGTACCCTGCATTGTAACACGTGTGTAGCCCTGGACATAAAGGCCATGCGGACTTGACGTCATCCCCACCTTCCTCTCCGTTATCCGGAGCAGTCCACACAGAGTCCTCTCTTGCGAGTAGTAACTGTGTGCAGGGGTTGCGCTCGTTGCGGGACTTAACCCAACACCTCACGGCACGAGCTGACGACAGCCATGCAGCGCCTATACTCAGGTCCCTTGCGGGAAGGCCGTATTTCTACAGCTGGTCCTAAGCATTTCGAGCCCAGGTAAGGTTCCTCGCGTAGCGTCGAATTGAACCACATGTTCCACCGCTTGTGCGGGCCCCCGTCAATTCCTTTGAGTTTCAGTCTTGCGACCGTACTCCCCAGGTGCAGGACTTAACGCGTTAGCTCCGGGACGACGCCCGAACGGGCGGCACCCCAAGTCCTGATCGTTTAGGGCTAGGACTACCAGGGTATCTAATCCTGTTTGCTCCCCTAGCTTTCGTTCCTCAGCGTCAGTAGTGATCCAGCTCGCCGCTTTCGCCACGGGTGTTCCTGCAGATATCTACGCATTTCACCGCTACACCTGCAATTCCACGAGCCTCTCTCACACTCAAGCACAGCAGTTTTGGAAGCAGCCTCTGGGTTGAGCCCAGAGATTTCACTCCCAACTTGCCACACCGCCTACGAACCCTTTACACCCAGTAATTCCGAACAACGCTGGCCCCCTACGTCTTACCGCGGCTGCTGGCACGTAGTTAGCCGGGGCTTCTTATCCTGGTACCGTCACTCCCTTGCGGGCATTCGTCCCAGGCGAAAGGGGTTTACACTCCGAGAAGCTTCATCCCCCACGCGGCGTCGCTGCATCAGGCTTTCGCCCATTGTGCAAGATTCCCCACTGCTGCCTCCCGTAGGAGTCTGGACCGTGTCTCAGTTCCAGTGTGGCTGATCATCCTCTCAGACCAGCTACCGATCATTGCCTTGGTGAGCCATTACCTCACCAACTAGCTAATCGGGCGCGGGCTCCTCCTCCGACGCATTGCTGCTTTGAATCCTCAAACCATCGCTCAAGGAATGTTATGCGGTATTAGCCCCGCTTTCGCGGGGTTATTCCCCATCGGAGGGCAGATTGCCCACGTGTTACGCACCCGTGCGCCGTGCGCCCATCCCCGTATTGCTACGGAAACTGCGCACGCGACTTGCATGTGTTAAGCACGCCGCCAGCGTTCGTTCTGAGCCAGGATCAAACTCTCGTTTGAAGCCTGTCGCTTGGCGCAAAAAAAACCCAGTCCTAAGGACCGGGCCAGCCTGCCAAGCAAAATTGTTAGTCGCTCAAATTACTCAAAGACCCATTTGAAGCTCGAAGCCCAAATGGGGTCGAACAGATTCTGGCACATCGTATCGGTTGTCAAAGAGCTTTTGTTCTGCCTCCCTGTCCTGCAGAGTGGCTACCAACGAACCCACCAAGATTACCAGACCCACCGTATTTGTCAACACCTCTTAAGCCCGGCAAATTCGTTTTCCACATTTTTCAACAGACGCAGCTCGTTGGCCTTCGCTATCGGTTACGTGGTCTTCACGGGTTGCCCGTTGCACTGCATTTCGCCGAGAAGGGCGAGGGCGCGATCCTGCACTGGCTTGGGGAGCCGGGCGTAGTCCAGGCCTTCCGAGAGGTCTTGGCCGCCAGTGATGATGTATTCGGCGAAGTCGTGAATGGCTCGGCGTTCGCTGGCGTCAGAACCATCTTTGGCGATCAGCAAGAAGCTGAGGCCGGAGATAGGGTAAGCGTCCTTTGCCGAAGCCGGAGGATCCACAATCGAGGCGCGGACGTCCTGAGACAGTTCGCCGTCAAACGCTTGCACTGCGGCGGTCGTGCTGGCTGAGCTTGGGGCAATAAAGCTGCCCGCGCGGTTTTCGATCAAGGCAACCGGGAGGTGCTTTTCCGCGGCATAGTTCAGTTCCGCGTAGCCGATCGTGCCTGCGTTCGTTTTCACGAAATCCAGAATGCCGGTGCTGCCCTGCTGCGCAATGCCTACGGGCCACTGTACCGCCAGTCCGCTGCCGGCTTTCCGCGACCAGTCCGGGCTTACCTTGGAAAGGTAGGACGTAAAGATACTTGTGGTGCCGCTACCTTCGAAGCGATGCACGACGATGATGGCAAGGTGGGGCAGCGCGACGCCTGGATTGTCTCTGGCGATGGCCGGGTCCTGCCAACCGATGATGTTGCCGAGGAAAATCCCGGCCAACGTGGAAGAACTGAGCCGCAACGGGCTCTTCAGACCGGGCAGGTTGTAAACCGCGCAGACCGCACCAGCCGCTACAGGAACCTGAATCACCGGGAACATCTGTTTGAGCTGATCATCATTCAACGGCATATCGCTGGCGGCGATTTCGAGTGTGCTCTGTTTGAGGAGTTCAATGCCAGCGCCGCTGCCGATTGGGCGGTAGTTGACCAGCGTGTTTGGATGAGCCTGCTGATAGGCGGCGATCCACTTGGTCATGATGGGATTGACGAAGGTGCTGCCGGCGGCGCCGATGGCGGTCTGAACGGAATTGGAAACGGCGAAATCCCTTTCTTTGACAGGCTCTTCCCCTCTGTAGCTGCATGCGGCCATCGCGGCGGCACTGCAGATGACCGCGAGAGTGAGCATCGAGGAACGGCGAGTGGACATGGCAAACCTCCGGGCAAGGGCTAACGCTTGGAATAAAAGAAGGCCCATGCTACTGCAAGCGACAGCGGTCCGTGTTAAGGCTGTGTTACAGACAGATGGCGATGAGTTGAACGAAAGAACGGAGGGCCGAACGGCGATTTCGCGTGCTTTTCGCCCTGACGTCGTGAGCTTTGGTTCATCCTCGAACAGCTCCCCCGACCGGGCTTCTCGATGGTTCAGGACACCAAAGACACTGCTTGCAGCATCTTATTGGTTGTGCGAGGATTCCACCGTCTCTCCGGCTTCGCTCCCGCCAGCGAGTCCGGCCACGACCTAGGCCGGGTACATGCGGAAAACTCTAAATCTCTACCTGATTAAACCGAGTCAGTACGATGACAACGGATACGTCGTTCGGCATTGGCGCGGGGTACTGCCGAGCAACACGCTGGCTTGCCTTGCGGGACTGACCGAAGACGTGGTGCGTCGAAATACTCTGGGCCAAGGGTGGAATGTGAAGGTGCGCCTGTTCGATGAAACGGTGGACAAGATTCCGGTGAAGCGGATCTGCCGTTCGCAACGTTGGGGTCTGGCGAAAACGATTGTCGGCCTGGTCGGGGTGCAGACGAATCAATTCCCGCGCGCGTGCGATCTGGCACACCGGTTTCGCAAAGCGGGCTTGACGGTGCTGATCGGCGGCTTTCACGTGAGCGGGTACCTGGCACTGCTTCCCGATATTCCTCCGGATATTCAGCGACTGATGGACGAGGGCGTGAGCGTCGTGAAGGGGGAAGTCGAAGAGACTTGGGGCGATTTGCTGCTGGACGCGGTCAACAACCGGCTCAAGCCGATGTACGATTTTCTGAACCAGAAGCCCGACCTTTACACCAAGCCGATTCCCGCGATCCGCAAAAGCTATCTCAGGAAGTTCGTCGCTTCCAATTTCGGCACGCTCGATTGCGGCCGCGGTTGCCCGTTTGAATGCACCTTCTGCACCATCATCAATGTGCAGGGGCGCAAGATGCGTTTCCGTTCCGCCGATCACATTGCGGAGGCGATTCGCCGCAACTACAAGGAAAATGGAATCACTTTTTATTTCTTTACCGACGACAATTTTGCGCGCAACAAGAATTGGGAAGCGATCTTTGACGTGCTCATCAAGCTGCGGAACGAAGAGAACATCCCCATCGAATTCATGATGCAGGTCGACGTGCTTTCCTGGAAGATCAAGAATTTTGTCACCAAGGCGCGCCAGGCAGGTTGTATCAACGTGTTTATCGGCATGGAGAGCGTTGATCCTGGGAATCTAGCGGCCGCGGGCAAGAAACAGAATCAAGTGAACGAGTACCGGCAGCTTATCCAGTCCTACCGCGATTGCGACATTTCCTCGCACGTGGGCTACATCCTGGGTTTCCCGTTTGACACCGTCGATTCGATCCGCCGGGACCTGAAATTCCTGATGAACGAGGTCCGGCCCGACCATGCGTCGTTCTTTATTCTTATGCCACTACCCGGCTCGATGGATCATCTGCATATGTTGCGGCGCGGGGAGTGGATGCACCCCGATTTCAACCTTTACGATTCGCAGCACGAGGTGACGCGTCACCCTTATTTGAAGGACGGGTCATGGAAGGCAACGTATTTTGAGGCGTGGCGCACGTTCTATAGCCTCGACAATATGAAGGCCATCCTGCAGCGCGGTTCGCGTGCAAACTATTGGAACAATTTCCTTCGATTCCTCTGGTACAAGAATTCGATTCAGACAGAAGGCCGTCATCCGATGATGTGCGGGTACCTTCGCTTGAAAGGGCGCACTGCCCGGCGGCCGGGATTACCAATCGTTTCTCGCTGGGACTACTACACCGCGAGAATCAAGGAAGTGCGCCATGACCTGCGGGGTATGTGGCGCGTTCTGGCAGAAATGGAAGAGTTGTGGCTCCAGACGCGGCATCGCACGGCAGCCGAACAGCGTGTGGCCGAGGAGTTTGCGAAACTACGCGAGAAATATGAGCAATTCGGGCTTGCCGATCTGCAGGCGGCGTATGTTCGCGCGAAGGAGCACTTCCCTGCCCTCAACGTGCCGTCGAAGGTCCATCTTTTCTGGGCCAAGTGGAGTCCATTGGTGGTGCAGAACAGCGTATATACGAGAGCGGACTTGCAGGCGTTCTGGGCTGGCGTGCGGCAGCGGTGGCAGGAGCAGCGCTGGTTCCGCATTCCGGTGCACAAGGTTCCGCTAAATCTTTTGCGCGACCTGCAGCTTTCGTTGCTGTTCCTGTTTCACATGACCAGAGAGTTGTGAACCTGGTCCGGTGAAGGCTCACCTGCGCTGCAAGTGCTAACATACCCGCAGCGCCATGCCGAAGAAAAGCCCTTCGCGTAAACCTGCCATTGCGGAAAAGCCTGCGAAATATTCACCGTCGGAATTGAGCGTTCGCCTCTTCCGTCATCTCGAACAGAACCAGTGGGCCTGTCCGGGGCAGCGCATCGGAGTTGCGGTATCGGGTGGGGCCGATTCCGTCGCGCAGCTGATGCTATTGCTGGAACTTCGAGAAAAACTGGGCGTTGTCCTTTCCGCGGTGCATTTCAACCACAAATTGCGCGGACGTGCTTCCGATGCCGATGAGAAATTCGTGGCCAATCTGGCCGCCGGCCACAGGCTTCTGTTTTATTCCGGGTACGAGGATGTCTTGTCAAAGTCGCGGCGTGAGCGCACGAACCTTGAGGATGCCGCGCGCCGCGCGCGCTACCGATTCTTCGAGCGGCTGGTCCAGGAAGGAAAGCTCGACAAAATCGCGGTGGCGCATACCGCCGACGATCAGGCGGAAACCGTCTTGGCGCACATTTTTCGGGGCACGGGCCTTGCCGGACTTGGCGGCATTCATTCCGAGCGTGGTTGCGTGTTTCGGCCGCTGCTGCGAGTTCGCCGGGCCGAACTGCGCGCTTACTTGCGGTGGCGCGGGCAAAGTTGGCGGGAGGATGCCACCAATCGTGACACCAAACGGACGCGGGCCCGGATTCGTCTAAAGATCATGCCGTTGCTCGAGAAGCAGTTTCCGCCCGCAGTAGTCGCGCATCTTTGCCGGCTGGCGGACCTCGCGCGCGAGGACGAGGCCTGGCTCGAAAGCTCCGCGGAGCTCCGGTTGTTCCTGAACGCCAGGGAGGAAAAGGGAGAATGGCGGATTTCCCTGACGGATCTCGCGGCTCCCGAACGCCAGCAAGGCCCATTCAAAGATCTGGATGAGCTTTGCTCACGGCACGCTCCGCAAGCGATGAGTAAGCGGATGATTCGTCAGCTGGTCAAGAAGGTCAAACCTCACTCCGGCCAGCTCAGCTCCGTTCATGTGGATGCCGTGCTGCGGCTCGCTTTGCAGCCGGATGGCGGGAAGTCGCTTCCGCTCCCGGGTGGCGCAGAAGTGCGGCGTGAACACAATGCGCTTGTGTTTCGTTCCTCGGCAGAGAAATCCGTTGGCAAGGGTCTTGGCAAACCTAAGGAATTCTCCCATATCGTTGCGCTAGGCCCGGAACCCGCCGACGTGCCACTCCTGGAACAATCGTGCCGCTTGCGGTTCACGGTGATTGACTGCTCTGCGGAAGGGCGAGAAACTAGTGTTACAGGGGCGGTTCTGGACTGCGAGAGGATTCGTCTACCCCTCGTAGTGCGGAATTGGCAGCCGGGTGACAGTATGCAACCGCTTGGCCATCAGAAGCCCCATAAATTGTCGCGTCTCTTGAACGAGTTGGGCGTGAGCCGCTGGGAAAAGGAAGGTTGGCCTGTGGTGGCTTGCGGCGGAAAAATCGCCTGGACCCGTGGCTTGCCGGTTTCCGCGGAATTTGCGGCGGGCCGCTCTACGAGGGAAGGAGTCGTGATCACAGAGGTTACGACCTCCTAGCTATGGCCAAGGTCACCACAGTTTCCGCCTCCCGGATCGCCGATCGTGTGAAGGCACTGGGCCGCCAGATTTCGAAAGACGCGCGAGGCCGCCGGATCGACGTGGTAGTCACGATGGACCGTTCTTTTATGTTCGCGGCCGATTTGATTCGCGCGATTGATTCTCCGGTGGTGATGCACTTTGTGCTCGAAAACATTCGCGACGTTGAACAGGGAGGCCAGCATCGTCGCGAAGTTTTTTTCGGCAACCGTTCCGCGTCGGCGGAATTGAAAGGCCGCGATGTCCTGCTGGTTGATTCCGTTCTCGATAGCGGCGTGACGCAGGATTTTTTGTTGCGGCGAATCGGAGAAAACAAGCCACGGTCGCTGCGCCTTGCGGTGCTTCTGGACAAGACTTCGCGGCGGCGCGTAGCGCTGGAGCCCGATTACTTTGGCTTTCGAACTGCATCTAATCTATTGTGGTCTGGGTACGGGCTGGCGGCTTCGAACGGCACAGGGGGAAACAGCAGGAATTTGGTTGCGGGGGCGAATGGGACCGGACAACCCCGAGCAACCAAGAAAAAAGGGCGTTGAGCGCGTGAACGCGCAAAGAGATTCTAGCGGTAGGTTCTTGGGTATATTGTGAGGTTACTGTGAATTCCAGTTCTACGGCAAAAACAATTCTTTTCTGGATCTCCATCGTGTTCCTCGGCGTGATGCTGTGGAAGCTGGTCTCGAGCAACGGGCAGGCGGCTCGCGAGGATAATCCGAGCTACAGCGAGTTCGTGGCCAAGGTGGACGAAGGCGACGTGAAGGAAGTCACGCTGTACCTTTCTCCGAACAGCTATGAATTGCAGGGCGAATACGTGCGCCCGGCGAATCGTAAATTCCACGTGACGATTCCCAAGGAAAACTCACCGGAAATTACCAAAGAGCTTCGCGACAAAGCGGTGCAGCTGAACGTGAAGGAAGTGCGCAGCGGGGATTGGGTACTGATCCTCTTGAACGCTTTGCCGCTTCTTCTGCTTGCCGGTTTTGTGTTCTTCCTGATGCGCCAGATGCAAGCCGGAGGGAACAAGGCTCTGAGCTTCGGCAAATCGCGCGCGCGTTTGCTTTCCGCCCAGCAGAAAAAAGCTACGTTCAAGGATGTGGCGGGAAGCGACGAAGCCAAGGAAGAGTTGCAGGAAATCATTGAATTTTTGAAAGACCCACAGAAGTTCCAGAAACTCGGCGGACGCATTCCTAAGGGCGTGTTGCTCGTCGGGCCTCCGGGAACCGGCAAAACGCTTCTGGCTCGTGCGATCGCAGGGGAAGCGAACGTGCCGTTTTTCTCAATTTCCGGTTCGGACTTCGTGGAAATGTTTGTCGGCGTCGGCGCCAGCCGCGTCCGCGATCTGTTCGAGCAGGGGAAGAAAAATGCGCCCTGCATTATTTTCATCGACGAAATTGACGCGGTGGGCCGCCATCGCGGCGCCGGGCTCGGAGGAGGCCACGACGAGCGCGAGCAGACATTAAACGCGCTGCTGGTCGAGATGGACGGGTTTGAATCGAACGAAGGCGTGATCCTGATTGCGGCGACAAACCGGCCCGACGTGCTGGACCCGGCTTTGCTGCGTCCGGGACGCTTCGACCGGCGGGTCGTTGTCGCTCGTCCCGATGTCAAGGGTCGCGAAGAGATTCTTCGTGTGCACACACGGAAGGTTCCGCTCTCGGATGATGTCGATCTTTCCATCATTGCGCGCGGGACGCCTGGTTTCTCCGGCGCGGATCTGGCAAACCTCGTGAATGAAGCGGCGCTCTGGGCGGCGCGGCAAAACCGCAAGTTTGTCACCATGGCGGACTTCGAAATGTCGAAGGACAAGGTCCTCATGGGCGTGGAACGCAAGTCCATGATTCTCTCCGATGAGGAGAAAAAGAACACCGCCTATCACGAAGCGGGCCACGCGCTCATCGCAGCAATGACACCGGGCGCCGATCCTGTACATAAGGTGACGATTATTCCGCGTGGCATGGCGCTGGGCTTGACGATGCAGCTTCCCGAAGCCGACAAGCACACCTACACGAAGGAATATCTCGAAGGAATGCTTGCCGTTCTGATGGGCGGACGCACTGCCGAAGAGATTTTCCTCGGACACATCACTACGGGCGCCGGCAACGACATCGAGCGCGCCACGGATATCGCCCGCAACATGGTTTGCGAGTGGGGCATGAGCAACATGGGCCCGCTGGCTTATGGCAAGAAGGAAGAAGCCATCTTCCTCGGCCGGGAAATCGCGCAACACCGGGACTTCAGCGAAGACACCGCGTTGCAGATCGACAAGGAAGTGAAGCGCATCGTGAGCGAGGCTTATGAAAAGGCGCAGAGTATCGTGCAAGCGAATCGCGATACCCTGGAGCACATTGCCCTCGCCCTGCTTGAACGCGAGGTGCTCGACGCCAACGAGGTCAAGATGCTGATGGAAGGCAAGACGCTGCCGGAGAAACCGCGCACGCCTCCGACTCCGCCTCCCCAGGCTTCGCCGAGCACGGATCCGAAGGTTGTACGCCCCGAATTGCGGCCGGCTCCCGGTTTTACGCGAGGAGATTCGCCCGCGAAGGCCTAAAGGATTGCCATAGCTTTCCGCTGTAGCAGAGGAGAGGGGCACAGGGATTGTGCCCCTTCTTTTTTGGGAGGGAGGGGGTAAAATACGGCTATGGGATTGAAAGACGGCGAAAACCTGAACGTGACTTGCCCCTGCTGCCAGGCGAAATTGGTGATTGATCCCGTTTTCGGCGCGGTGCTGTCGCACACCGCTCATGTCAAACCGGGACCGGACGTGGACCTGACAAAGGCGTCGGACATTCTGGAGAATCAGAAGAAGCAGCGAGAAGACAAGTTTGCGGATTCCTTCTTCCAGGAAACACACAAAGAAGACATTCTGGCGAAGAAGTTCGAAGAGGCGATGAAGAAGGCTAAGGACGCACCCGCGGGTAAGCCAATTCGCGACTTCGACCTGGACTGACGTGTCACAAGCCGTTCCGTAAAGATTCGCGATAAACTGCTCTCCGGATGAATTCTCGCAAAATATTCCATTTGAAGTTGCGTTCGCGCACGCTCTTGCTTGGCGAGCACACGCTGATTATGGGCGTGCTGAACGTCACGCCGGACAGTTTTTCCGATGGCGGAAAGTTTTTCACAGTAAAGAAGGCTGTTGCGGCGGCGCTTGTGATGCAGCGGGCCGGCGCGGACATTCTTGACATAGGGGCCGAATCGACCCGGCCGGGGTCGAAGGGAATCTCCGCGTCCGAGGAGCTGCGGCGGCTGCTGCCGGTGCTCGAGGCTCTGCGTGGAAGGTTAAGGATTCCCGTTTCTATCGACACGCAGAAATCAGCGGTTGGGGAAATTGCCATCAAGGCCGGAGCAGAGATTCTCAACGACATTTCCGGGTTGAAGCACGATCCCCGTCTTGCTGAGGTCGCGGCGCGCCACAAAGTCCCACTGGTGCTCATGCACATGCGCGGCACGCCAAGAACCATGCAGCAGCTGCCCTTCGCGAAGAATGTGATTGCCGATGTGGCGGCCGGGTTGCGCCATGCTGTTGGGGTGGCCCGAAGCATGGGAGTTCGCAAATCGCAAATCATCCTTGACCCCGGCATCGGCTTCGGCAAATCTCGGGCGCAGAACTATGAACTTTTGCGCAACCTTTCCATGCTATCCAAGCTTGGCTATCCGCTTTTGGTTGGTACTTCGCGCAAAAGTTTTATCGGCGCAACGCTGCGAAGCAACGGCAAGCCCGTACCCGCTCTGGGGCGGCTTTGGGGAACCGCGGCCACCGTAGCTGCGAGCATTTTCCTGGGCGCTCACATTGTGCGCGTTCACGACGTTTTCGAGATGGCGCAAGTCGCCCGGGTCTGCGACGCATTTGCGTTATAATTCGCACGCGATTCGGACGCGGATAATTGCCTCGAGGTCTTTCATGCGCCTGCGCGGTTTTCTCCTTGCCTACCTGCTTCTTTGCCTGCTGGTTTCGCCTCTCGGTGCGCAACTGCCTCGCGCCAAAACCGATACGCTGCGGCCCGGCCAGATAATCCAAGGCGCCGAGGCGTGCTCGGCAACGGAGCCATCTTCGTGCGCGCAAGCCGCGGCAAAAATTACGCCCATCGTCATGGTCGAGTCGCCGCTAGAAGACAACTTGCGGCGCCTCACCGACGATATCGGCGGACGTGTCACGGGCTCGCTCGAGATGGCCAAGGCGGTCGATTGGGCGGTCGCCGCTTTTCGCGCCGGAGGCATCGAGACGCACACGGAAAAATACACGCTGCCTCATACGTGGAGCGAAGGCGCGACGCAACTCGAAGTGCTCGGGCCTATGGCCTTTCCTGTTTCGCTGGTCTCCGTGGGACTGTCGCCCGCGACCCCGTCCGGAGGCATTGAGGCGCCGCTCGTTTTTATCGGAAGTGGAAGCGAAGCGGATTTTGCCCGCGCCGGAAACTCTGTGAAAGGCGCGATTGTTCTGGTGCACACCGACGTCAGCTACACGTGGGCAGACCTGTTTCGTGAATATGCCGTTCCTCCACCCGTGATCGAGCGCGCGGTGAAGGCCGACGCTGCGGCAATTCTCTGGACCGGAGAGCGGGAGCGCAAGCTGCTCTACCGCCACACGAATTCGAGCGACGGGCGGCTCGAAGCGTTACCACAGGCCATCCTGGCGCGGGAAGATGGACTGCACCTCGAACGGACCGCCGAGGCGCATCCCGGCAAAGTGCGCTTGCGCCTCAGCCTGCCCAACAAAATTGGCGGACCGGTCGAACAGGAAAACGTGGTTGGGGAAGTTCGTGGCTACGAAAAACCGGATGAGATCGTGGTACTCGGAGCCCATCTGGATTCCTGGGAACTGGGCACGGGCGCGCTCGACAATGGCTGCAACGCTGCGATGGTCATCGAGGCGGCACGAGCGATCAAGGCCAGCGGGCTGCTGCCGCGCCGAACGATCCGCTTCATTCTTTTTTCCGGCGAGGAACAGGGTTTACTCGGCTCCTGGGGTTACGTGCGCGCGCATCGCGCCGAGTTGGACAAATACCGCGGCGTGGTCATCTTCGATGCGGGCATCGGCCGCGTTACCGGTTACTCGCTTGGCGGGCGGCACGACATCGAGTCAGCGGTACAAGAGATTCTGAAACCGTTTGCCGGCTGGGGCCTGGGCCATCAGACACTGGACGCGCCGAGCGGCACGGATAATGTCGATTTTGTCCTGGAAGGCGTTCCGACTCTCGTGGCCAACCAGGAAGTCGCCAATTATCTGCAGAACTATCACGCCGCCTCAGATACCTTCGATAAGGTCGACATTCGCGAATTGAAGCTCAATACCGTTCTCGCCGCCGTCACCGCCTGGGGCATTGCCGATCGCCCGGAACCGATCGGCAAGCGACAGAGCCGCGCGGAGATCGAAGCACTGCTCAAAGAAACCGGCCTAGATAAAGAACTGCGGGCCTCCGACATGTGGAGGGATTTTCAGTCTGGCGCGCGTGGCCGCCAGCCCTGAGCTGCTCTTCTGGTGCAAAGTTTCCGCAACACTCTATTGTTGGTCGAAGGGGATCCGAATGAGCGAAGAAGAGAAGGATGGGCTAACGCGTCGAGGATTTCTTGGCGTCGGTTCGGCAGCGCTGGCGGCTGCAAGTATGCGGTCGGTGGAAAACTTGGCAGGCCAGACGGCTTCGGACGATCGAAGCAGGAGCGATCCGGCGCCGACGAATACGGCCCTCGATGCGGCAAATCCGGATTCTGTCACTCCGCCTGCAACCGATGCGGGGGCGGTGCAGTCGTTCAAATATCCGTTTTCATTCGGACACAAACGGCTTCAACAGGGAGGGTGGTCCCGCGAAGTGACGTCCCGAGAACTTGCTGTTTCCAAAACCCTGGCAGGTGTGGAGATGCGGCTCACGGCCGGAGGGGTACGCGAATTGCACTGGCATACGGCGGCGGAGTGGGCGTTCATGCTGTACGGCACCGCGCGAATTACTTGCATCGATGCGGACGGCAAGAGCTTTGTGACCGACGTTAAAGAAAACGAGTTGTGGTATTTCCCGCCCGGCATTCCGCATTCGATCCAGGGACTTGCTCCCGACGGCTGCGAATTTCTGCTTGTGTTTGATGACGGAAATTTCTCCGAGTACGAGACCGTGCTGCTCTCCGACTGGATGGCGCATACGCCACCCGAGGTGGTTGCAAAAAATTTCGGCGTTGATGTCAAGGCGCTGGCGAACATGCCGAAAAAGGAGCTGTTCATTTTCCAGACGGCGGTTCCCGGACCGCTCGAAGAAGACCGGCGAATGGCCGCGGGAAAGCGGGGGCTTTCGACGATCGACTTTGCGTTCCGCACTGGGAACATGTCGCCCACGAAGCAGACAAAGAGCGGCGAAGTGCGCATCATCGACTCGAATAATTTCAAGGTTTCTGTGGGGATTGCCGCGGCGATCCTCACCGTGAAGCCCGGAGGCCTGCGCGAACTGCACTGGCACCCGAACGCGGACGAGTGGCAATACTACTTCGCGGGCAAGGGCCGTATGACCGTATTTGCCACGGGTGCACGCGCCCGGACCATGGATTTCGAGACCGGGGATGTGGGCTACGTACAAAAAACACTACCGCACTACATCGAGAACACGGGAACGACCGACTTGAAGTTTTTGGAAATGTTCAAAAGCAGCTTCTATCAGGACTTCGCACTGTCGGAATGGCTCACACACACACCGCCGGAACTTGTGGCCGCTCACTTGAATGTGGATAAGGCAACGCTGGACGCCCTGCCGAAGGAAAAGACGGTGATCATGCCGGACTAGCCGGTGATGGTCAGCTGCCGCCGTAAACGGGAACAGCGGCGCCGTGCACTGCCTTGGCATCATCACTGCACAAGAAGAGAATGACGCGGGCGATGTCTTCGGGCTTGGGCCATTTTGCGAAGTCGGAACCGGGCAAGGCCCTTCGGTTTGCCTCCGTATCGATGATGCTGGGCAGAATGGAGTTGACGCGCACTCCGGTACCCTTCAGATCGCCGGCCAACGAATCCATCATGGCGAGCGCCGCGGCTTTCGAAGCGGCGTAGGCTGACGCGCCAGCGCCGTGATCGAGTGCCGCTTTCGCGGCTACATTGACGATCGAGCCAGAACCCTGTTTCAACATTACCGGCACAACGGCGCGCGCCAAGACGAATCCGGAGCGGAGATTCAGCTTTAGCATCTTGTCGAGCACGTTCGCTTCAAACTCCCAGAGCTTCATGCCACCGGCGTAGGCACCGACGGTGTTCACGAGAGCATCCAGGCGGGTGTGTTTCGTCGCGAGATCTCTGACCAAGTTACGTATGGCGGCCTCGTCCGTGACGTCGACATGGAACCCCTCGAGATGAAGTTTGTTTGCGCCCGCTGCGCTCTGTAGCGCCGCCCATGCTTCGGGGGTCTGGTAGGTCACCGATACCTTGCAGTTTTCCTCGAGGAACGCGAGGCTCACGGCGCGTCCCAGGCCGCCTGTGCCGCCGGCGACGAGCACGATTTTGCTGGTTTGTTGCGGGCTCATTTGTCTGCCCTCCTGTTTGCGTGGTTCGTTTGAAATGGCCCGCTTCAGAAAGCGGGCTCTGGCGAAGCAATTCCTCTGTGGCGAAAGCGCAGATCTTCTACCGACGAAATGTCGGAGCGAAACCCCGCCGCCGGCAGGCTCCGCCACCCGCTGCCAAGCATATCCACAAGGGCATTAGTATATCGCTGCATTCCTTGCACTGCGGCGCTGGTTGATCTATTTCGAGGAGCTATACTGGATTTGTGAAGCAAACTCTCAAAAGGTCGGCGAAATCTGCGCCGACTTCTGTGGTGGCGTCAGGAAGAATCCTTGCTCTCGACTATGGGCGCAAGAAAATTGGCCTGGCGCTTGCCGATTGCGAAGCTCGCATTGCCGAGCCCTGCACCACGCTCGAGCGCATCAATCGCAACGAGGACATGCGCCGTTTGCGCGAATTCGCGCGGGATCATCAGGTCAGGCAGATTGTTGTGGGTCTGCCGCTGCGCCTCGACGGTGCTTCCGGCGAAATGGCAGAGGAAGCCACACGGTTCGCGGGACGCGTTCGCAAACAACTGGGTCTGCCGGTCGAGCTTGTCGATGAGCGGCTGACGAGTTGGGAGGCCGAACGCATCCTTGAGGAAGAGATGGGGCGCCGCATCACGCACATCCAAACCCGAGACGGCGGTAGGAAGTCGACCCGTATCTCTGACGGCAAATATACCGTCGATGCGATTGCCGCCATGGTGATTCTGCGCGATTATCTGGCTCATACACCCATCATCAAGGAGCCGGCTTGACGTGAAAACGTTGCGGACAATTTTTGTTCTCGTTCTGCTCGCCGCGGCCGGGTGCGTTGCTTATTTCTGGTATGCCATCGAGAAACCGTACGGCGCTATTCCCGCCGAAGGCGTGTTCATCGAGATTCCTCACGGCGCTTCTCAACGGGCGGTATCGCATTTGCTCGAAAGCAGGGGAATCATTCGTAGTTCGTTCGCGTTCGAATTTTACGCGCGGCGCCATCCGAAACGCTCGCTGCTCGCGGGTCAATATTTCTTCGATCATCCGCTGAGCGGCAAAGACGTTTACTGGAAAATCGCCAACGGCGATATCTACGAGCAACCCTTTACGGTGAAGGAAGGCGACACGATTTTCGATATTGCCAACAGTCTGGCGGCCGCAAATTATATGAAAGCCGCGGATTTTTTGGCGGCAGCGAAGGATGCATCACAGATCCAGGACATTGCACCCGGGGCAAAGACCCTGGAAGGTTTCCTTTTCCCCGCGACTTACAATCTTCCGCTTCACGCGACCGCCAACGATCTCACCGCGATGATGGTTCGTAAGTTCAAGGAAGCGCTACAGCGAATTGCGCCGGACCGCCTCGATCCGCTGACGCCCGGAACACCGTTGCTCGCGGTGATCACGCTCGCTTCGCTGGTCGAGGCAGAAACTCCCAAGCCCGACGAGCGTCCGCTCGTGGCGGGGGTTTACGCCAACCGGCTGCGCAAGGAGATGCTGCTGCAGTGCGATCCGACGGTGGCTTACGCGCTCAAGCAAGTGAACAAGTATAAGCCACCGCTTCTGCTGAAAGACTTAAGCTACGATTCCCTTTACAATACCTATGTGCATGGCGGCCTCCCCCCCGGGCCCATCGATAATCCCGGAGAATCTGCCATTCGCGCTTCGCTTTCTCCCGCTACGACGGACTATCTGTTTTTTGTGGCCAACACGCAGGGCGGCCACTTTTTCGCCGCGACACTGGCGGAACACAACCAAAATGTGGCCAAATATCACCGTCTCCTCAACGGTGAATCCGCCGACCCTCCGGTCCCTGAGGCGCTTCAACCTCACACCGCCGGTTCGGCCCCCAAAGGCAAACGATGACCGAAGGGCCGCACACCAAGAAAGAACGGATCGCGGAAGCTGCCCGCGAACTCGGTGTTCAGAAATGGACCACCGCGGAAATCGACCAGCTTCGGCGCAAACTGATCGCGGATCATGGCGAAGAGGGCAAATCGAGCAACGATTACATTTCCGACGTCCTGCAAGCGATGGGCTGGAAGGTGCAACTTTCCGAGCGCGAAGAGGCCGAGGAGCGATTCGAGGACGAATTCGAAGACATCCTCCATTTTAGAACCCTTCACGATGCCGAAGTCAGCCTTACTCGGCTGGACGAATTGCTACGGCGATTCCAGGTCCACGGAGAAAAAGCCGCGGTTGACCGGGTCCTTGAAATCGCTCGACTGGGAAAACGACGCGCGGAAATGATCTCTCACAACCGCAAAGTCGAGGCACACAAGCGCGACGAGAAAAAAGAGATCGCAGAATGGTTCCGCATCTGGCTGGAAACCCCGGACGCATTTTTTGACTGGCTCGAAGTGCGCAAGGCCTCGCCGGAGTTTCGCGAAAGATTTGGCGATATCGATCTGGAACCCGACGAACAATAGCCATGCACGCGGAAAATTCCCTTCCCGATTTGCCTCCTTATTCGCTTGATGTTCAGGCGATGGACCTGGGCACGGGCGTCAAAGCCGTTGGCCTGGAACTGATTGAGACGGAGAGCCGCGAGCCACTGCGCGGGCCGCAGGCTGCGGCGATTTGGGCTCCGGCGCTGATCGCACTAGCCGCGAAAGAGATTTATGTCGTGGATTTCTTCAGCCATCTCGACCGAGTGCGGGAGTTCTGCGCTTCGCATAGCATCGCGATTCGCGAAGCCGCTTCGCGCTGCGTGGTGCTTCCGGAGCCTTCCGAGGTGTTGCTGCGACGGCTTGTCGCCCGCTTTGCATCGGAAACGTTTGGGTTGCGCGTTGGACCTGCCGCGGCTGAGGCGGATACAGAGTTGGAGAAAGAACTCTCTCATCGCGGCCTGGACGCGTATCAGACGGCGTATTCCCGTTACACCTGCTGCGCGATCTGCGAGCCGGACGACGGTTGGGTGACGCTTTTGAGCGATTCGCTTTGGCCGAGCGAAGTCATCCGCCGGGTGCGACCTGCGCTTCAGCCGTTTGATGTCTATATCGCACGGCCGCAATAATTCGCGAAACAAGGGAAATACGCTAAAATAGAGGTTGTAGAGCCTTGGGGCACCCGCGCTCAGGCGATACCGTACGTACCTGCGAACGCGCTTTTTGCGCCTCCAGGCGCTCGCCATTGACCGTTCATTTGCTTTTTGGGGTCTGAGACTATCGTTCTAGCGACGAATCGTGTGCGCATTTGTATGGTTTGCCTGACAGTGTCGGCGCTTGCCTGGGGCTGCGGGGGACGTGGTGGTGTCACGAAAACCTCGACGGTTCCCCCGGCGACACGGCCGGTCGCTCTCGAAGCCTCGCACGAGCAGCTTCTGGATCGGTACGACACGATTGCCCACAACCTGCAGTCGCTGAATGCCACGGCAGAGCTGAAACCGTCCGCGGGATCGGCTTATACCGGCGTGATCAGCGAATATCACGAAGTCAAGACGTTCCTCCTTGCCTCCCGGCCCTACAACATTCGTTTGATTGGGCAGGTTCCTATCGCCGGCACAACTGTTTTTGACATGGCTAGCGACGGGCACGATTTTGAAGTTTCCATTCCGTCCAAGAATCAATTCCTGGTCGGTCCCGTTTCGCTCCATCGCACGAGCGCTAAGCCCATTGAGAACCTTCGGCCGCAGCACCTGGTCGAGGCCCTGCTCTGGCCGGAAGTGCATAAGGAAGAGGTCACGCTGCTCGAAGAATTCAACGACGAAGCCGCGCGCTACTACGTCCTGACGGTTCTTCGCGGCGGATACCAAACCGAGATCCTCCACCGCATCTGGTTCGATCGTGCCGACCTGCATCTGGCGCGCATCCAATCCTACGGTTCGAAGGGCGCACTATTGTCCGACGTACGCTATGACAACTGGCAGGCACCTGACAATTCCTCTTCCGGACTATCCGCCTATCCCGTCGCGATCCGAATCGACCGGCCGCACGACGAATATCGGCTGGACCTCGGAATCACCAAAATGAGCGTCAACGAAGCCATCTCCGCCGATCGCTTCCAATTGCAGCCGCCGCCAGGAGCGAACCTGGTGCATTTGACGGACGCGCCCGAGGACAAACAGCCATGATGGGACAGCTCGTGCTCCGCAATCTGTTTCATCGACCGATGCGCACTCTGATCGGGGTAGTAGCGATTGGCGTGGAAGTCATGCTGGTGGTCATGATCGTCGGCCTCACCTCCGGCATGCTGCAGGAGACCGCCAAGCGTATTGAAGGAATTGGCGCGGACATTATGGTGCAGGCGCCCGCTGCGCAAATCCTGATCGGCTTCAGTGGCTCGCCCATGCCCATCAAGATCGGGGATAAAATCGCCGAGCTGAAATACATTCAGGCGGTGGCCCCCGCGCTGCTGCAGTTTAATTCTTCGGGCGGCGTCGATGTTGTCTATGGCATCGATCCAGAGTCGTTCCGGGCGGTTTCGGACGGATTCGTTTTTCTGGCAGGCCACGATATGGAAGGACCGGACGACTTGTTAGTCGACGACTGGGCGGCCAAGTCCAAACATTTGTCCGTCGGCAGTACCTTCCAGCTGTTCAGTCATGAGTGGCATGTCGCTGGCATTGTCGAGCACGGCAAAGGAGGTCGGCTCTTTGTTCCGATCACCACGCTGCAAGATCTTGTCGGCGCTCGCGACAAAGCGTCGATCTTTCTCGTGAAGTGTACTCGGCCGGAGCACACCGAGGACGCCATCGGAGAAATCGAGCAGCTTCTGCCAAATCACCCGGTTCGCCCGCTGAAAGATTTCATGAGCCTGATGACTTCCGCGAACGTTCCCGGCCTGGAGACTTTTATCAACGCCATGATTGCGCTCGCCGTCGCCATCGGCTTACTGGTCATTTTTCTCACAATGTACACGACGGTTCTCGAGCGCACTCGGGACATCGGCGTGCTGAAATCGCTTGGCGCGAGTAAACTGCTGATCATCCGCGCGTTGCTCACGGAAACGGTTCTGCTTTGCCTTCTGGGTATTGCCGCTGGAATTGGCTTGAGTTACCTTGTTCGCGCGGGATTTCTCGCCATCTTCCCCACGCTTTCGGTTTTGATTACCAGCGGATGGATCGTCCGGGCGGGCCTGATTGCTCTTGCCGGCGCAGTGATCGGCGCCAGCTATCCCGCCTGGCTGGCTAGCCGAAAAGATGCAGTTCAGGCGCTTTCGTACGACTGAAAAGGAGTTTTGGCAACCTAGCCACACATGTCAATCACGGTTAGAATACAGTCGCAGACGGACGCTTCGTCGGAGCCTGAGCTGAAGACTTTGGAGCCGATACTCAAAACCGAGAGTCTCTGGAAGCTTTATCACGCCGGAAAGGTGGAAGTCCCGGCGCTTCGGGGAGTCAATTTCGATGTGCTCCCCGGAGAATCGGTCGCGGTAATGGGCCCTTCGGGTTGCGGAAAATCCTCGCTACTTTATGTCATTGGCGGGCTGGCACAGGCATCGAAGGGCAAGGTGTACGTCGACGGCAACGATCTTTCGACGATGACCGACGCGGATCGCACCAAGCTCAGGCGGCACAAGATCGGCTTCGTCTTTCAGCGCTTCAATCTCCTTCCCGCGCTTTCGGCCCGCGGCAATATTGCTATCGCGCAGTACATTCACGGGGACGGCTTCGATCCCCACCGTTTCGACGTTGTGACGAAAATGCTCGGACTGGAAGGACGGTTGCATCACCGCCCGGCGGAAATGTCCGGCGGCGAGCAGCAGCGCGTTGCCATAGCACGCGCCATCATCAACGAGCCCAAGATTCTTTTGGCCGATGAACCAACCGGCAATCTCGATACGCAGAACTCCGAGGTCGTGCTCGAGATGCTTCGCAGATTGAACAAGGACTTGGGCCAGACAATTGTGATGATCACGCACAATCCTGAAGCTACGACGTATTTTGATCGCGTCGTGCACATGCGCGATGGCGTGATCGTCGACGGCATTCCGGCGGATTGAAATGGCTGGGCTCGGTCAAATCCTGAACCGCGTTTTCTTCTGGTCGTACGACCGCGGCACCTGGCAATATGACGCCGCGGTGATCCTGATTCTCATTTTTGTGCTGGCTACGCCGACTCGCTGGTTTCACGACCAGCCCCAGGTGGGCCTGCCGGTTAATTCCACGCAGGTAGAACTCCTTTCCAAATCAGGTGAGACAGAGACATATAAGGTAGATGCTCGAGTGCTTGCTCCCCCCGAACGCACCCCCGCGCTTCAGAATGATCTGCACACCGCCCTTCAAAAAGCCGGGCTGGGGCTCGGCGATGGGCGATTCTCTATCGGCAGGATTGAGCCCATTCGGGACGCGTCTGGAACGGTGATCGCCTACCAGGTGGAGATCAGCCACTAAGTAACGCAGATTCATGGATTTCCTTCGGTCTCGGTGGGAAACCCGCCCGCGGATTCGTACATCTCACCAAAGGGCGGGATTACGTCATTGTACGCGGCCTTTGTTCCAAGCAGCATTCCGGGCAATTGTTATTGTTGTGCTGAATGAGCGGGTTGGGTGTACCATTAGCCCATTCGAAGGCGCAAAAATTGGGCACGGTATTGCCGGCTAATTCCAATCGATTCTATGTTCTGGCGCTGCTGCTGGCGGCCATCTTTTTCGCCGCTCAGCTACACTGCTGCTTTGACCTGAATTCGAGCCCGGTCGATTCGCACATTTGCCCGGTCTGCCACACATTGGCCGCCGCAATCGCCACGTGTGCCGTGATCATTGCAGTCGCCGGTTCGCTGCATCGCTTAGAAATTCTGCACTCCCTGCCGCCGCTTCTCTCGCTCAGTTTCCGCAATATCACTCCTCGCGCCCCTCCCGTTGCCTGCTGAAAACCTGCACTTCGTATTTCAGAACCAATGAACCTGGCATTCCCTGAGCGGGATGCACGAGGAGTGAACGTTGAGGAAAGGAATCGTTCCGGCTGCGATACTGCCGCTCCTGCCTTTGTTAGCGGCGGGTCAGCAGATTCCTGCGCCAACCGCCACGCCGGCAAGGTCTCAAGCCGCCCCGACGCAACCTCCGTCGATGCGCATCGCGCTAGACGATGCCATCCGGCTGTCGCTTTTGCACAATCACGCCTTGCAGGCGATGCGGTCCACGATTCAGCAGAGCCACGCGGAAGAAGTCACGGCAAACCTTCGCCCCAATCCCAATCTCGGGATCGACACGCAATACCTCCCGATTTTTCAGCCAAGCAAATTCAGCGGCGACTACCTGAATGAAGATGCCGAGTTCGACGCGGGCCTGAGCTACCTGTTCGAGCGCGGGAAAAAACGCCAACACCGCCTTCAGGCTGCCAAAGACCTGACCTCCGTGGTGCAATCGCAAGTTTCCGACAGCGAACGCCAGCTCGTCTTCAACGTCGGCCAGCAATTTATCGACGTTCTGCTTGCGAAATCCACGTTAGAGCTCGCACAGATGGACGTGGACAGTTTTCAGAAAACCGTGGATATCAGCAACGAACGCTATCGCGTGGGCGACATGAGCGAGGGCGATTACCTGAAGATCAAACTGCAGCTCCTGCAATTCCAGACCGACGTTTCCGCCGCACAATTGGCAAAAGTGCAGGCTCTCGCGGCCCTTCGCCAACTGTTGGGCTTTGAATCCGTGCCGGATGACTACGATGTGGAAGGCACTCTGGAATATCAGTCCGTCCACGCGGACGTCAACACTTTGAAGTCTCTGGCGGCGCTCGACCGGCCCGACCTTCGCGCAGCGCAGCAGGCGGTGACTGCCGCGGAAAGCCAGCTGGCCCTGCAGAAGGCCAACGGGAAGATGGATATCACCGGCACGTTCAACTACACCCACACTTCCGGCACGAGCTCCGGGGCCTTTTACTACAACCAGCCCCTTCCCATCTTCAACAGGAACCAGGGAGAAATCGCGCGCGCGGGCTACGCGATTACACAAGCCCAGGAGCAAGCCAACGAGACGGCGCAGCAGGTTTCGACCGACGTCATCACGGCTTACGAAAATCTGCGCACCAACGACCAGATCATTCAGCTGTATCAAGGCGGCTACGTCGATGAAGCCAAGCAGTCGCGGGACATCAGCGAGTATGCCTACCGGAAAGGCGCCGCCAGTTTGCTCGACTATCTCGACTCCGAACGAACCTATCGGGCTAACCAGCTTGCTTACCGCCAGGCTCTTGCGAATTACATGCTCGCTTTAGAGCAGATGCGCGAGGCGGTAGGGACAAGGAATCTGCCATGAAGCGAGTTACTCAGAACAGAGCGTTGCTTTTTGCGCTTGCGATCACCGTGGCATGTCGCGGTTGGATCGCCGGTTGCGGCTCCGGCCCGGGCGAATCGGAATCGAGCATGACTTCGTTCACCGGCTCGGAAACCAAGGCCGATACGGCGGAACTCTTCACCGTGCCCAATGACCAGCTGGCGCACATCGAGATCGCGCCCGCGCAGAAAGGGAATCTTCCCCGCACCCTGCGTTTGTCCGGAGCCGTGGCTTATGACGCCTTCCAAACCACGCAGGTCTTCGCAGCGATTGGCGGGCCGGTACACGAAATTCTGGTCGTCCCCGGAGCGTTCGTGCATGCGGGGCAACCGCTTCTGACTGTCACCAGCCCGGATTATTCCGCTGCACGCTCGGCGTACATCAAGGCAAAAGACGCCTATGCACTTGCCGACAAGCTGTATACGCGCGCGGTGGACCTTTTCGCCCACGGCGCGATTGCCGAAGCCGATCTGCAACAAGCCGAGTCCAGTCGCACGCAAGCCCATGCCGATCTGGAATCGTCGATGGACGCGCTTCGTGCCCTTGGGCTGAAAAATCCGGAAGCGGTGATCAACAACACACAATCTACGGCTGAGATTCCCGTGCCGGCGCCGGTCGCGGGTGAGATCGTCGAGAGGCTGGTCGGCCCGGGCCAATTGCTGCAGGGCGGGTCCACGCAATGCTTCACAATATCCAACACCGATACTGTTTGGGTGCTCGTCAACGTGTTCCAGAGCGATCTTCCCTATGTCCGTCCGGGAGACCGCGTTGAAATCAATACGGACTCCTACCCCGAGTTGTTTCACGGAAAGATCTCTTATGTCGCTCCGGCAATGGATCCGAACACGCGAACATTGCAAGCGCGAATCGTGACCGAAAATCCCGCGCACAAATTGAAAAAGGACATGTATGTGACTGCATTGGTGAATGCCGGCTTCATTCCGAATGCCATCACCGTGCCGGATGCGGCGGTTTTGCGGGATACCGAAAATCAACCTTTTGTTTATGTGCAGACGAGTACGAACCAGTTCGCGCGCCGCCTGATCACCGCCGGCCAGAGCAGCAAGGGTCGAACGCAAATCACGAGCGGGTTAAACGAAGGTGAGCACGTTGCCGGCAACGGCAGTCTGTTCCTGCAATTCAAGAACTCATTGCAGCACTAAGGAGAGCTTTCCGGATCCCCGATGATTCATCGCATCGTTCAATTCGCGCTCCAGCAACGTTTTCTTGTGTTGATGCTTACGGCTCTGATGATCGTCGCGGGCGCGTGGTCTTTCCGCCAAATGCCGGTTGACGCGTATCCAGACCTTTCGCCGCCGATGGTGGAGCTGATCACGCAGTGGCCAGGACATGCGGCCGAAGAGGTCGAGCGGCTAACCACTCTCCCGCTGGAATTGGCAATGAATGGAGCGGCGCGGCTGAAGATCATGCGCTCCATCTCCTTATACGGCTTATCGGACGTGATTTTGACGTTCGACGACGGCACCGACCCATATTTCGCACGGGAGACTGTGTTTCAGCGGATCAGCGACGCGGTTCTGCCGCAAGGGGTCACGCCCAGCATGGCGCCGCTGTTCAGCCCAAGCGGTCTGGTATATCGCTACGTGATTGAGAGCCCGGACCGCACTCCGATGGAGTTGCACACATTCGAGGATTGGACGATCGAACGTGCCTACAAGAGCGTTCCGGGCGTGGCGGATGACTCCGGCTTTGGCGGCCCGACGATGGAGTATCACGTGCTTCTCGATCCCGTCAAGCTTCTGAATTACCACCTTCCCGTCGTGCAGGTGGTAGCGGCGCTGAACGCCAACAACGCCAACACCGGCGGCGGATTCTATACCCAAGGCGGTCAGTTCTACTATGTGCGCGGCCTGGGCCTGGTGAAGAACACCGAAGACATTGGCGAAGTGATTGTCGCGAGTCTGAACGGAGTGCCGGTGCGGATCAAGGACATCGGCCGTGTGGAAATTGGGCACGCTCCGCGGCTTGGCATTTTCGGTTTTCAGACGAAAAGAAAAAATAACGACGACGCCGTCGAAGGCGTCATCCTGATGCGCCGCGGCGAACAAACCCAGAACGTCCTTGAAGGAGTCGAGAGAAAAACCGGTGAGATTAACAAGACGCTGCTGCCACCGGATGTAAAAATCAGACCCTATTACGACCGCAGCGATCTGGTGCGCGTGACGACAGACACCGTCGAGGGCAACCTGCTTCGCGGAATGGTACTTGTCTTTATCGTTCTGATTTTTTTCCTGGTCAGTTTTCGCGCCGCCGTCATTACCGCTCTCACCATCCCGTTGGCGCTTCTCTTTGCCTTCATTTTTCTTCATTTAACTGGGGAAGCCGCGAACCTACTCTCCATTGGCGCGATCGATTTTGGAATCATCATCGACGGCACGATCGTCATGGTGGAGAACATCTACCGAGAGCTTGGGCTGCGCCACGGCACGGAATACAAGTTGAATGACGTGATCCTGGCAGCCGCGCGCGACGTGGACCGGCCGATCTTTTATTCGGTCGCGGTGATCATCGCCGGGTACCTGCCGATCTACGCACTCAGCGGGCCCGCCGGAAAGTTGTTTCACCCGATGGCGGACACCATGGGATTCGCGTTGCTGGGTGCGTTGATTCTGACGCTTACGGTGGTTCCCATTCTGGCTTCTTATTGGTTCAAAAGCGGCGTAAAGGAAAAGCAGAATCCCGTCTATAACTGGATTCGCGATCAGTATGCCGGGCGGCTGGAGTGGTGCCTGAATCACGCAGGCACCACGATTGTCGCGGCGCTATTGATTTTCGCCGCCGCGCTTCTGTTGGTGCCGCTGATCGGCGGGGAGTTTTTGCCGCATCTCGATGAAGGCGCGGTGTGGGTTCGCGCAACCATGCCGTATACGATTTCGTTTGAAGACGCGGCGAATTTCGCGCCGCAGGTACGAAACTTGCTGATTCAGTATCCGATGGTCACAGTGACCGGATCGGAACTCGGACGTCCGGATGATGGGACAGACCCGACCGGTTTCTTCAACTGCGAATTTTATGTTGGTTTGAAACCCTACAATGACAAGTCTTGGACGCAAACTTCCGTTCACACCAAGGAAGCGCTCATCGCCGATTTGGAAAAGAAACTCGACGCTTATCCCGGCGTGATCTTTAATTTTACGCAGCCCGCCGAGGATGCCGTTGACGAGGCGCTTACTGGCCTGAAGTCGGCCCTCGCGGTAAAGATTTTTGGTCCCGATCTGAGCGTGCTGGAAAGCAAGGCCGTGGAAATCAAGCGAGTGCTCGAGAAAACGCCTGGCTTCACCGAGCTGACCGTCGTTCGGGAATTGGGCCAGCCCAGCCTGCTCATCGACGCGGATCGCGCAAAAATCGCGCGCTATGGCATTAACGTAGCCGACGTCGAAGCCGTCGTTCAGGCCGCTATCGGCGGTCAAGCTGCTACCCAAGTCATTCAAGGTGAAAAGCTTTTTGATCTTGTTGTCCGAATGGATCCGAAATTCCGTTCGGACGCGCGAGAGATCGGCAATCTGCTGGTGCCCGCTCCGGCCGGACAGCAGATTCCGCTTTCCGAACTTGCCTCCATCCGGGAGTCCAACGGCGCTTCGTTTATCTACCGCGAGAACAATTCACGATACATCGGGATCCAATTTTCGATTGAAGGACGCAACCTGGAAGGCATCGTTCAAGCGGGACAGAAAAATATCGCCAAGAACGTGAGTCTGCCAGAAGGTTACCGGCTGGATTGGGGCGGCGAGTATAGCGAACTGCTGGAGGCAAAGGCGCAGCTTTTTGTGATCGGGCCGCTCGCGATCATGCTGATTTTTCTGATTCTGTTTGCGCTGTACGGCAATTTCAAATTCCCGGTCACCATCGCGCTTGGCGTCGTGCTCACCGAACCAGTCGGCGCTTTGATCGCACTCAAACTCACGCATACCCCACTCAGCGTCTCGAGCGCGTTGGGGTTGCTCGCTCTGCTTGGCGTGTCGGTCGAGACCGCGGTTATTCTCGTGAGTTACATCAACAAGTTGCGGCTGGAAGGCAGAAATATTCGCGAGGCCACGCTCGAAGCGTCGCTCCTGCGGCTGCGGCCGATTATGATGACCGCGCTGGTGGCTTGCTTGGGCCTTTTGCCCGCAGCCATGTCCACCGGAGTCGGCAGCGATACGCAAAAGCCGTTTGCAATCGTGGTGGTCGCAGGATTGCTGTCGCGACTGTTCCTCGGCTTTTTCGTGAATCCTGTGTTGTACGAACTGGTCGCCCGTGAAGGCGACATCCTTCAGGTGTAGCCCTTGAGAAAGCTGAAACGCGACCAGCGCCTCTGCCGTCGAAGGTGTTGGTAGCTTCTATCGTTCATGGGCCCGTTCAGCATTCGTCCCCATTTGCGCACAGAGAACTTACCAAAAGAACGAATCTTGGGTGAGTCATGTTCATCGGCCACTTTGGCGTTGGCTTCGGACTTAAGCGCATGGCGCCGCACGCTTCACTTGGGCTTTTGATCATGGCCACCGTTTGGGCAGATGTGTTGTGGACCGTTTTTCTTCTGCTCGGTTGGGAGCATGCCCGCATCTCCCTTGGCGACACGCGCTGGACTCCGCTCGAACTTTACGATTATCCCTGCTCTCACAGCTTGTTGTTTATGGCATTGTGGGCGACCGCGCTGGCGCTGGTCTATCGCGCTTGGCGTCCCGACCGCCTGGGTGCAATTGCCGTCTGGATTGCCGTCGTTAGCCATTGGGTGCTGGATTGGTTGACCCACCGACCGGATATGCCTCTTTATC
The DNA here is from genome assembly GCA_963783955.1 of Candidatus Acidiferrales bacterium. Taxonomy (GTDB): domain Bacteria; phylum Acidobacteriota; class Terriglobia; order Acidiferrales; family UBA7541; genus Acidiferrum. Next base: position 200,339 of record CAWAPN010000002.1, read on the forward strand.
CGAGTGGTCAGAAACACGGCTTGGGGCTTTGGAACTCGATACCCGGAACGCTCATCGTGGAACTGGCCTTGTTTGGCGGAGGGGTCGGGCTTTACGCCTGGTGCACGCGTGCGCGTGACCCTGTTGGGCGCTTCGGGTTTTGGACTTACGTCATCGTGCTGTTGCTTTTGTATGTGGGGGATCGCTTCAGTTCCCCGCCCCAGAACATCCGAGAGGTCGCGATTACAGGACTGCTGGCAACCCTCGTCTTGATCCCGTGGCCATGGTGGTTCGACCGGCATAGAGAGCCTGTTCCCCCGCTCGCTTCTGGCTCCGCGACCTGACCGCCAGACCCAGAGACCCGGGCAGTCCTGTCTGCTATTATTTCGCAGTAGGGCTGCCCCCCAATTGGCGACGGAATGAGTCTAAGGGGGTTAGCAGCGATCCAGGTCGAGCCGCAAGGCGCTGAAAAAACGGAGTAGCTCCCATGAACACAAGTGGAAGAGGTCCTTGGTGGATGATGGCGGTACTTCTCAGCGTGTCTTTGCTGGCGTGCGCGCTGCTGGCGCAGCAGACTACCTCGCTCGTCATCCATGGCCAACAGGGTGACGCGAAGGTGGTGCAGGTACAGGGTCACAATTATGTGGATATTGAGGGGCTCGCCCGGCTCACCAATGGCACCATTAGTTTTAAGGGCAGTCAAATTGTTCTTACGCTTCCGGTCAGTGCGGCCTCCGCCCCGGTCCCTCCTGGCCCGACCCAGCCGTCGACCGGCGTCTCCAAGGATTTTCGCAGCGCCGGCGTAGAAGTCTTGGCACGACTTCGGGAGTGGCACGCGGCCCTGAGGATTGGCGTCGAGAAGGGCGTGCCGCTCGCGACGGGTTGGCTTGACAATTATCAGGCACCGGCGCAGGACGCTCTGCGCATGGCTTCGGCGGTGATCAGCTCCGACGGAGATAAGAACGCCTATCCAATTCTTATCAGCGAATACAACAACATGAAAAGCCTCAGCGACAAATTTGTGGGCATGACCAAGTCCATGGACTACATCGATCCAAGTTCCTTTGAGTCGGATCCCCTCAATCAGAAGGTGTTGACTTGCAGTCATTTCCTTTCTTCCATCGCGTCTACGCAGGCGTTCGTCGACGATGGCTCTTGCCGATGACGATTGGCGACGGCGACGTTTGGTCGTTATGTTACGATTTTCTTTGTGCAAGAAAAGACTGAGGATTCAGCCTAAGGGGCTTCATTGAGAACATTCCGAGCTGGTTTTTTCGTGATTCTATTGTGCAGTGCTTTGCTTGGGATTCGGGCTCTCGATGGCGCCCAGGCCTCCGGAAAAATCACGCAAGACTATGTGCTGTCGATGATGGACCACGCCGCCGAGGACTTTAAGTCCCTGACTGCGGCCATCGAGCACGTCAAGTACACGGAGTTGGTGCAGGACAAGTCCACCGAGACGGGCGAGATTTTTGTCCGCAAAGATTCCAAAGTGCGCATCGATTTTCAGTCGCCCGATCCTCGCACAATTCTTCGCAACGGCGATAATCTTTACATCTATACGCCCAAGATCAATCGCGTCGAGGAATACAACATCGGCAAAAATCGCGCCATGGTCGATCAATATCTGGCACTCGGCTTTGGCACGCGGACCGAAACGCTGCAGAAGAATTATACGATTGCCCTGACCGGAGAAGAGGAGTTGGATGGCCACAAGGCCGCGGTACTGGACCTGACGCCCAAATCCGAAGAGCAGCAGAAGCAGATTTCCAAAGTTGTGATTTGGGTCGATGAGTCTTCCTGGCTGCCGGTTCAGCAAAAATTCATGGAAGCCGGATCGGGCGACTACGTGCTGTCCCGCTACACGAAGGTCATGAAGAATCTGAAACTTGGCGACGGCAAGTTCAAAGCGGATTGGCCCAAAGGCACGAAAGTCGAAAAACCACGCAACTGACGAGCATTACACCGCCGACCTAGCTTCCCTTTCCAACAATTTTCCCTTGCGCGAGAGGCCCCAGCGGTAGCCCGCGAGCGCCCCGTCGCTTCGGATGACGCGGTGGCAGGGCACAACGACGGAGACTGGATTCGTTGCGCAAGCCCTGGCGACGGCTCTCACCGATCGCGGCTTGCCCAGCGATTTTGCGACTTGAGCGTAGCTCCGAGTGGTTCCTCTTGGGATCTTCTGCAATTCTTGCCATACCCTTCGCTGAAAAGCGGTAGCTTGAAGATCGAGTGGAAGCTCTATACTCGGAGCGTTCCCCTCCACGCGGCGAACGATCTCTTTCAGCCAGCCCTCGTTCCCTTCCCTGGCGGCCAGGATTTCTGCTTTAGGATATTCCTTGCGTAATTCCTCGGCGAGAGCCTTCTCGCTTTCGCCGAGATAGACGGCGGAAACACCACGTTGAGTTGCGGCGATCAACACCTTTCCCAAAGAAGTATCGGCAACCGCGTAATCGATGACCATACCATCTCCTCCTTTTCGGTAGGACGCCGGCGTCATACCCAAGTGCGCATTCGTCTTTTCGTAGAGCCGACTCGAAGATCCGTAACCACACGCGTAGAGCGCATCGGTGACGCGGCTGCCATCGCGCAGCAGTTTCTTGAAGCGCGCGAGGCGAAATGCCTGCTCGAATTCCTTCGGCGAAAGCCCGGTGACGCGGCGGAACGCTCGCCGCAACTGTGCCGGAGAGCAGTTCAACTGTCGGGCCAAGGCTGCGAGGCGCGGAAACTCTTCGTCCGAATTGCCCAACAGCGCGGCGGCTCGCTGTACGAGTTCGATCGCGGAATCCTGATGCTTCGGATGGCAACGGCGGCAAGCGCGAAAACCTTGCCGCTCCGCGTCCTGCGGCGTGCGGAAGAAAACGATGTTGCCACGAAGCGGACGTCGCGCCGGGCAGGATGGCCGGCAGTAAATCTGCGTCGACCGCACCGCGAAGAAGAAGGAACCGTCGGCGCGCGTATCGCGGCGGAGGGTGGCTTGCCAGAAGCGCTCCGCCGCCTGTGGCGTGATGCCTGGCGATGACCGGATGTTTTTTTGCACGTTCATGGGCCTAGACTACTGCTAACCTAAAATCCAATCTATCCGATTTCGGCCGGCGAACTTTTTATGAGCGGCGTCCTCTGACTTCAAGCTTCGCCGGGAGTCGGAATCGCTTCCTCGGCTTCGATTTGGCTCTGATGTGGCGCCGAAATCACCAGCAAAACAGCCGTTAGGATGATTCCGCTGGCCAGGAGGGTACGTAGAGAAAGCGCCTCCGAGGCCAGGAACCAGCCAAGAAATAGCGCGACCACCGGATTGACAAAAGCGTAAGTACCCACACGAGCGGCGGTGCTGTGTTTGAGCATGTAGACGTAAGCGCTGAAGCCTAGCGCGGAACCAAAAATAAACAGATACATCAGGGCCAGCCAGGAGCGCAGCGTCACATTCGCGAAGTGAAAGTGTCGCGTCTCGCCTATGGCAACCGCGAACACGCAGAGCACCCCACCGCCGCACAGCGTTTGCATCCCCACCGCTAACAACGGAGCGCGAGGCAGCGGGTGATGCCGGGAATAGATCGATCCGATGGCCCAAGCGAGCGATGCCCCGATCAAGGCAAATGCGCCGACGGGGTCGATCCGCGCTGAGTCTCCGAAGTGCTTTGGGCCGACCAGCAGCGCCATCCCCGCAAACCCCAGAAGAAACCCGGCGATGACACGCCGCGCGGGGCGCGCGCCTCCCGGCCTGACCCAGTCTACGAGGACCATCCAGAGCGAAACAGTCGCGACCAGCAGGGCAGCGATTCCCGACGGGACGGTCTTCTCCGCCCAGGAGACCGTGCCATTGCCGAGTGCGAGCAACAAGCAGCCGGTGATGAAGGTTGTGCGCCATTGCGCCAAGGTAGGCTGCTCCCGGCTGGCGACACGAAAGGCGGGATAGAAAACCAGACCCGCCGTTAAGTGCCGCAGCCCTGCTAGCAGGAAAGGTGGAAACGATTCGATGCCGACGCTGATGGCGTAAAAAGTGGAGCCCCAAACGATGTAAACGATCGCGAAGGAAACCAACAAAATGGTCGGGTTCGTTGCGTGTTGCGATGTTGCGGCTGGCATCGTTTCGGGTCAGATATAGGAAAAGATAGCTCAACTGGGCGGGAAGTAGAGAACCATATTGCGACAACCAAAAACGGGGTGAAGAGGCGAACAATGCGCGAAGGACAATTCCTAGTACTAAGCATTTTACTTTAGGACACGAGGGCCATCTTACCCAGGTTGACAGCTGCTCTGTGGAATGGCATCTTGGCAACCCGACATCTTCTACAGGGAAATAGCAAAGCAAGGTAATAGAACCATCGTAGTAGGCTGTAGCGTTTTTCATCTCACTGAGGGTGAAGATGGCTGCCAGCAACGGTGCTCTAGCTTGGGAAAATCCGAAACGCCAGACCGAGCCCGGGGCTCAAGCCACTCCTCTACCCGTAATCACAGAAAAGACAACCGTACCAGCGCCTCCGCCAAAACTGCGGGTAATGCCTATTCTTCGCAATCCTCAGCCAAGACGTTTCGTGCGCGTGCCCACCCATGCGGTTGGGGTCCATCTGGAACAACGGGAACGGCCGCGGGCAGCCTTGAGGCTTCCTCTGAAGCTACGCAGCGTGTCTGGGATCAAAGAAGAGTTCTCCGTGACGCTCGTGACGCGCGACATTAGCTCTTCGGGCGTGTACTTCCTCTGCCCGCGGGTTCTGGCTCCCGGCTCTGAAATTGAGCTCGACATTGTTCTGGTGAGCCGGCCACTCGGTTATGGAAACGTGGTGGTTTCCTCGAAAGCGATGGTGCGGCGTTCGGAAGCAGCAAACGTGCCAGGTTGGTACGGCATAGCCGCCAGTTTCGACGATTTTGCTTTTGATCGCGACGACCAGATTCCCGAATGGCTTCCCGCCGACTAGGCGCCGTTTTGCTCCCTTTGAGACATTCCTGACGCCAATTCTGCTAATCTGCCGACGTGCACACGGAAAAAGCCCTGGCGGGCGTGCTCTTTGATTGGGATGGCACGCTAATCAATTCGTATCACGCCGACTCCGAAGCGTACCTCGGTATGTTTCGGGAACTTGGCCTGAACTGGGGCCTTAAGGAACTGGAGACGCACTATTCTCCCGATTGGTACGCGGTCTATCGCGCGGCAGGAATTCCCGAACAACACTGGGACAAGGCAAACGACCTCTGGCGGATCCACTATGACGAGCATTCATCCCGACTGGTCACTGGGGTGCGGCGGGTTCTTCGATCGCTGGGGCGACGGTACGCGCTCGGTTTGGTTACCAGCGGCGACCGGGATCGGGTGATGCGGCAGCTTCGGGAATTCGCCCTGACTCGAACGTTTCGCGCACACGTTTGTGGCGGGGACACCCCGGAAAAAAAGCCGCATCCTGCTCCGCTACGGATGGCTCTAAAGCAAATGAAGCTGGAAGCGGAGGAGTGCGTCTATGTGGGGGACACGCCCGAGGACCTCGAGATGGCGAGAACCACCGGCATGCGCGCTATTGCTTTTTTGGGGCCATTTCCTACGGAGAAACGACTCCGCGCGGCCAAGCCGGAGTTTCTGTTGAAGAGGCTGGAGGAGTTGCCCGCGTTGCTCGAAAAACTGGGGGGAGATTCGCGGCGGCGAGGATACCGAGCCGCCCACCGCAGAAGGCGGGCCCTGCAAAACCGGGACTAGGGTTTCGGAGAGGGCGGCGCGGAAGCTGGCGGGTTCGGCGCAGTGTCTGCTGCGGGAAAAGCCCTGAAGTTGGTCCATTTGATCGTGACGCGAATCGGAAGGTTACGGTCCTTCATTTTGTAGGTTCCATCGGCGCGCGAATAATCGGGAAACCAGTATTTTCCGTCGACATTTTCGCGGTAGGTTTCGAACATGCCGAAGGGAAGAGTCGGCGGTTGGATCGGGCCGAGATCGGTCACCCATCTGCCGTAGGTCTTTACGACTTCCAGGTACTTCTGGTCCACCCAGATGATTCCGTCGAATAGAGGGTGCTGACGATCCAGGGTTTTCGGAGAAACCTGGAAGATATAGCAATCGACCTCGTCTACCTTCTCGGTATTAAGGTACTTCACGTCATATTTGGAAAGCTGGCTGGCCGTGACCGGATATTGCGGAATGCGTGTCAGGGCTTGGGCATCCTCGGGTTCGAAGGAAAGATATTGCAGCGAGGACTCCGGCGCAGAGATGGCTTTCTCGTAGAGTTTGCCGTCGCCGGAACGAGCTGCGTCATAGGTAGCCAGATATTCTCCCGAAGGCCTGCCATCGGGTCCGAATTCCTCGATACGAATGGTTTTTCGATAAGCGAAGGTCGGCCGGGTGGACTGATAGATCTCCTCTTTTTTGGAGAAGATTTGGATGATTTCGATGGGGGGAAGGGACGGCGGCGCGGGTGGCTCGCCCAAGCCCTCGATGCGTGTCACGTGGTGTTCCGGCGGCGGCGCAAGCGGGCCGGGGGCGTTCTCCTGAGCAAGCAGTGGCAGGCCCACAAAGAGAGCGAGGGATATCGCGGCACCGCGGCAGCCAAAAGAAGAGAAAATGCGAGCGACGGTCGAAAGGTTCTCAGCCATACAGGATTAGATGCGAATGAGCGGCAAGCGAGCCGCCTCCGAGGTCATTCTACATCGCCCTTCGCAGCACCGGGTAGTTTGTTGGCGAATCGGCATAGCTTGGAAAAAACTACATGCGGTTTGTTAAAATCAAGCACTGTGAAACGGGACGTTCTCGCCCGGCGGTACATTGTTTCGGGACGGGTGCAAGGAGTCGGCTTTCGCAACTACGTCGAGCATGTCGCCGGAAAACTGGAAATAGATGGCTATGTCCGTAACCGGCGCGATGGCTCGGTTGAGGTATTGGCCATCGGCACGTGCGATCATTTGCGACAATTGCTCTTTGCGCTTGAAAGGGGACCGGCACTTTCGCGCGTAACGGATGTCAGCGAACGACCGGATAGCCCGGATGAAAAATATCTGGGCAATTTCATTATCGAAATGACCATCTGACGAGGAGCCGTTCGAATGGACGACTTGAAGAGATTAATCCGTGAAGTGCCAGACTATCCGAAGCCGGGAATTCTATTCTACGACCTGACCACACTGCTGAAGGATAAAGAGGGATTTCGCGAGCTCATTGACCAGCTTTGCGCTCGCTATGATGGTCAGAAAATCGACCTTGTCGTCGGGATCGAAGCGCGCGGATTCATTCTTGCCCCCGCGCTGGCTTACCGCCTGAACGCGGGATTTGTGCCGGTGCGAAAGCCGAAGAAGCTTCCGGCAAAGACGGCCAAGGTTTCCTACGCGCTCGAATACGGGACAGACTCGTTGGAGATTCATGAAGACGCAGTGCAGAAAGGCCAGCGCGTGCTGCTGTGCGATGATCTGCTGGCGACCGGCGGCACCGCGGCTGCGGCGGTGCAATTGATTCGTTCGCTCGGCGGGATCGTGGAAGGCGCCGCGTTTGCGGTGGAGCTGACATTTTTGAATGGACGGGCGAAATTGCCGGGGCTGGATGTGTTTTCGTTGTTGCAATATGAGAAGTAGCTGGCCAGGCCCGTTGCTAGAGCGGATGCGCGTGACGCTGACGTAGAGCTTCGAACAGCACCACTCCCGCAGCCACAGAAACATTCAGCGATCTCACGGGCCCGCTTGTCGGTAGAGACACCACGAAGTCGCAGCGCTTGCGCGTAAGTTCGTGGAGGCCGTTGCCTTCTCCGCCCATGACAATTCCTGTCGGCGTGGTGTAATCCACTTCGGTGTAATTCTTCTGCCCCGCTTCGTCCAATCCCACGAGCCAATAGCCCGCCTCTTTCAGATCTTGCATGGCGCGCGCGAGGTTTGTGACCTTCGCCACCGGCAGATGCGCGAGTGCGCCGGCCGAAGCACGCGCCACGGTGTCCGTCAGTCCCGCAGCCCGGCGCTCCGGGACCACGACTCCGTGCGCACCTGCTGCGAGCGCCGTGCGGATAATCGCGCCTAGATTGTGGGGGTCTTCCACGCCGTCGAGCAGCACGATTAACCCTTGTTGCCCTTTCGAGTGATTGGCACGTGCGAGGATGTCTTCGAGGGTGGCAGCGGCTCGCGCGGCGACCATAGCCACAACCCCTTGGTGATCCCGGGTGTTCGCCAAGCGGTCGAGCTGGTTACGGTCTTCGAAACGCAACGCGATGCCGCGGCTTCGGGCGAGTTGCACGATCTCTTCGACGCGCGTGTCCTGGCGGCCTTTGGCGATCACGATACGGTCAAAGGCGCTGCCGGCTTCGAGGGCTTCGCGGACGGCGTGGATTCCGGTGAGTCGATCCATGGGAGAAAGTTTACAGACGTATGAGGAAAGTTGAAAGTTGGTGTGGTTAGTCGAGGGCGGAGCAGAATTCGAGGGCGCGGACGCGTACTGATTTTACAGGGACACCGAACCGAATAGCGGCGGCTTCATCGAGCAGCAGGATCACGCGGTCGAGTTCGCCTTCGCCGGCACGGCCGGTTAGGACAAATCGAAGCGGATGGAACAGATCGCGGCCGCGAAGATCGAGTTTTTCTCTTAAGAGCGTAATCATCTCTTTGAAACGGTCGGAATTGAACGGCGTGGAGTCGAGCAGGAAAAGCGCCGCTTCGCGCACTACATCGCGGGCCCCGTACCGGGAGAGGACAGCGTGGGCTTCGACCGTCTGCAAAATCTGCCCCGCGTCGTAAAGGAAAACCAGTTGAAGGAGTCCGGCGAGCTCGCCGGCATCGTTTGCATGCGGGCCGAGGAGGGCCGCGGTGCGTTCGCAAAACGCGAGATGTTCGGGTGCCGGATCGATGGAAAGCCATTCGTGGTCGCGCAGAATTCCGAGAACGTCCGCTCCCGAAAAAAGATTCTCCCTCTGCGGATGAGATTCGACGTCGCCGAGCGAGGGCATGCCACAAGTCTAGCGCGATTTCGGGAGCCAGGTTGAACGGCGAAGGAGCCGCAGGTTACGAACTCAGAGTCGCGACCACGTGGCAGGCGATGGCTTCGCCGCGGCCTACGGCGTCTACGCCTTCGTTGGTTTTCGCTTTCAGGTGAACTTTCTCTCGAGGGACGCTTAGCGATTTGGCCAAGGCCTCGCGCATTCTGCCGAAGTGCGGACCGAGCTTGGGGCGCTCCAGAATGACCACGGCGTCTATATGCTCGATTGACAGCCGTTTTCCGTCGAGCAACGTGCGCGCATGTTCGAGGAAGACGAGGCTGTTCGCACCCTTCCACTTCGGATCGGTGTCCGGGAAATGCGTGCCGATGTCGCCGAGCCCCGCGGCTCCAAGGAGCGCATCGCACAGAGCGTGGGCCAGAACATCGCCATCGGAATGCCCGACCGGGCCTTTATCGAATGGCACTTCGATTCCGCCAAGGATCAGTTTGCGTCCTTCGGCGAGACGGTGGAGGTCGTAGCCAATCCCGCAGCGGACGCTCATGTTTTCTTCTCAGAGTGAAGATAGAAGCGCGCCAGGTCCATGTCCGCCGGCTTGGTGATTTTAATATTGCGCTCCGAGCCCTGCACTACGAAGACTTCGTGACTGAGCTTTTCAATCAGACCCGCTTCGTCCGAAGCGCTCACGCCATCTGCTTCTGCCTCCGCAAAAGCTCGTTTCAAGAGTTTGGTTTCGAAAACCTGCGGCGTCTGTGCCAGGACAACACGCTCGCGCGGGATCGTCGCGGTAATCAACGCGACGTCTTCCGGCAAGCTGGCACGCTTCACTTCTTTCACCGTGTCCATGGCAGGAATGGCAAGAATGGCGGCTTTGCAGCGGCGCGCTTCTTCGATGACGCGCGTGATCAGCTCAACGGTGACGAGCGGCCGCACGGCATCGTGCACCACGACCAATTCGGTGTCTTCCGGAATGTGTTTCAGCGCCTGGCTGACGGATGCCTGGCGCGTATCCCCGCCCTTCACGACCAGCACTTCTTGCTTGAATTTCTCTTCGCGGATGCGCGCATCGAGGCGCTCAACAACTTCGCCTCGAGTGGCAACAATAATGTGCGTGATCAAGGGGCACGCGGCGATGCGGCGCAGGCTGAGAATGACGATAGGCACGCCGTCAAGTTCCAGGAATTGCTTGGGCATTTCGTGACCCATGCGCGTACCCAGACCTGCAGCGGGCAAAATGGCGGCAATCGCAGTCATAGGATGAAGCAGTCCGGCTGAAGCGGAGTCTTGGCGGCTTAAGTCCGGGTTGCAGAAAGGAGAGTTTACCTCAATGCGAGGGTGGAAGAGAAATACGAGAAGCCTCGAAGGGATGCGGCCTTCACCCCAAAGAGCGGCCGGGCCATTGTTGGAGCACGCGCACCTATACCGTGGGTGAGGAGCCAGTTACTTCAAATCGGGACGGCGGAGCAGCATCACCCCTTTCCTCCATGCGGCCGAAGATCATTTTGCCGGCCGGTGTTTGGTGCATCGAGGTGACGACGATGTCGATGGTGCGGTTGATGTGGCGCCGTGCGCCGTCCACCACCACCATCGTGCCGTCGTCGAGGTATGCCACGCCCTGCGTTGGCTCCTTGCCTTCCTTGAGGACGAGCACGCGCATGGATTCGCCGGGCAGCACGGCTGGCTTCATCGCATTGGCCAGCTCGTTGACATTTAAAATCGAAATCCCTTGCACACGCGCAACTTTATTCAAGTTGAAATCATTGGTGACGATCTTTGAGTTCGTGCAGCGCGCGAGTTCAATGAGCTTTTGATCCACAGCCGCTGCCCCAGGAACGTCTTCGTCCAGGACGCGGAGATCCAGCCAGGACATTTTTTGCATGCGCTCGATCACTTCGAGGCCGCGGCGGCCGCGCTGGCGTTTCAACGCGTCGGCAGAATCGGCTACCTGCTGAAGTTCGTGCAGTACAAAGCGCGGAATCCCGAGTGTGCCGTCGAGAAAATGGGTCTCGCAGATATCGGCGATCCGGCCGTCGATCACCGCGCTGGTATCGAGCAGCTTCATCGGTTGCAGCGATGCAGACGGAAGGCCCACCGAGAGCGGCAGCGGGATGTGCCGTAAGGCGGTTCCCTTCGAGGAGCCAACCACCAGACCGAGATAGCCGAAAGCGAAGAGTGAAGTAAATTCGAGGAAAGACTTGGTGGGTTCAGGTTCAGCCGTGCGGGAAATCACGAGGGTAATCAGGAGGGACGCGAGGAGGCCCAGGGCCGCACCACATGTACCTCCCACCAGCCCGCTGATCTCCGCCCGGCGCAATCTTAATTCCGCAAGCAGGATGACCATCGCCATCAAAAAGCCGAGGCCTGCCGCGGGCAGGCCATGAATGCCAAAGGGGCCAAGGTTATAACAGAGAATGCACGTGGTACCCACGAGAGCGATTCGCATGGCCCAGAAATCCCAGGTTTGGCCGAATGGTCCGCGATTTGCGTTTGTTTCGTCGAGACTGCCGGAAGCATTTCGAGGATAATCCGTCGCGCTTTGCGGCTGACTGCTTCGGCGATAGACTTTCAATTGGCCCACGAGACCCTCGCAATCGAACGGATGCACTTGCCCCGGAAGCCTGGACGCGCAGGAAAGACCGTCGCGTTTGCGGTGCAGTTACCTTGGTGAAGTGTATACCCCTCGGATCGTGTTTTCGTCAAGTGGAAGAAAAAACGGAAGTAAATCTGAGTTGGCAGAAAGCGGATTTATGGGATGTAGAAGCGTTTTACGCGGCCGCCAACCCCGGAGATCAGATCCGAGGTGACCGTGCCGATGCTGCGCGCAACGATGTTGGCGGGGTATACATTTTCCGCGTCGGTTCCGTAGATGGTGGCGATGTCTCCGATGGCTGCGTCTGGAATGTCCGTTACATCCAGCATAACCACGTCCATTGAGACGATACCGATGATCGGAGCAATGTAGCCACGGATAGCTACGGTGCCGCGATTTCCGAGCGAGCGATGAATGCCGTCGCCATATCCCGCTGCCAGGACAGCTACGCGTGAAGGCCGCTTTGCAACCCAACTTGCGTTGTAACCCACGCTCGCGCCGCTCGGCACAGAACGGACGTTCAATAGACGAGCGCGCAGGCTCATCACCGGACGGAGCTGGAGCTTGCTTTCGAATTCAAATCGACGCTCCATCGGGTCGAACCCTGGATGGTAGCCGTACAAAAGCGCGCCGGGGCGCACCATGTCCGCCCAGGTTTCCGGCCGCGCGGCAATGGCCGCGCTGTTGGCAATGTGAACCGTGCCCGCGGACACGCCGAGCGCACTCAGGCGATCAATCGCGCCATAGAAACGCTTTAACTGCTCCGCGGTCTGCCGGCCCACCGGAGTGTCTGTGAGAACTTCGGAAGAAGCCAGATGCGTGAAGGTGCCATCCAGCTCCAGGTGCTTGCATTTCGCGAGTTGTCCGGCGAAGCAATCCATGTCGCCCGGGGCCAGGCCCAGGCGATTCATGCCGGTGTCGATCTTCAGGTGAATCGTGACGCGCCGCTTGCGCGCTTTCGCGGCCGCAGCGTTGAACAGTGCGAGGTGCTCGCAACGGTGAATGGCAGGAGTAAGGTTGTGCTCGACGAGATTTTTTTCTTCACCGGGCCAGAAGCCGCCGAGTACGAGAATGGGCTTGCCGACGCCCGCCTTGCGAAGCTCCAAGCCTTCGCCGGCGGAAGCAACGCCAAACCAATCGGAGCCAAAGCGCTCCAGGGCTTTAGACACCTCCGGGCCACCGTGCCCGTAACCGTTGCCTTTCACGATGGAAAGAACTTTTCGCGGAGTTTCACGCCTTTCTGACTTTGGATTGACATACGCACGAATCGCTTCGAGGTTTTGGCGAAGAGCCTTCAGCGATACTTCGGCCCATACCGGACGGCCAGCAAAATCGACGGGAGACTTTTTCATTTGCGCCATGAAACTTTCCAAAAACCAGTGTACGGCATTCTCACGCGACCTCAAAAAGTACTGCGCGTGAATGACAACAGGTAATTGAGCACGCCGGCAGCCAAGCAGGATGATTTCCGCAAGGCACCCTGAGCGATCCGCAGTTCCATTGAAGGCTGTTGATTTTGAAAGACTTACTGATTGGCGAAGGTGGAGTTACCTCTGCGATTCAGAGCGACGGTGGCTTTTTCGTGGGCGCAGGGACGCGGTGTGTCTGAAATTACATCTCGTCCTCGCCGCCCGCGAATTGCGAAAATGCGTCGGGAGCTGCTTCTTCGAAACGGGTCAGGCGGCTGCGGAAGACAAATTTCACTTTGTCGGTCGGGCCGTTGCGCTGCTTGGCGATTAGGATGTCCGCCATGTCCCGCTCTTCGGGGGTGGCATTCAAGTTGAAGAAGTTCGGACGGTAGATGAACATTACGACGTCGGCGTCCTGTTCGATGGCGCCGGATTCGCGCAGATCCGAAAGCTGCGGGCCGCGCTCGTCGCGCTCCGGGGCGCGGGTGAGCTGGCTCAGCACGAGCACCGGAACTTGCAGTTCCTTGGCGAGGCCTTTCAGGCCTCGGGAAATGCTGGCCACTTCTTCCTGGCGAGAATTGAAACGACCGCGGCCGGTGATCAACTGGAGATAGTCGACGACGAGCAGGGAGAGGCCCTTGTCGCGCTTCAGCCGCCGGGCTTTCGCGCCGATTTCCATTACACTGATTGAGCCGGCGTCATCCACCCAGAGCGGCGCGGAGGAAATCGCGCTGAGCGCTTCGGTCATGCGTTTCCAGTCTTCGCGACTCAGATGCCCGGTGCGGAATTTGTGGGCGTCCACCTGGGCAACCGAAGCTACCAGACGCTGAAGCAGGGACTCCTTGGACATTTCCAGGCTGAAAACGGCCACTGGCAGACCGCCGCGAATGGCGATATTTTCCGCGAAGTTGAGCGCCAGCGCGGTCTTTCCCTGCGATGGACGAGCGGCAAGAATGATCAGCTCGGAAGGCTGCAGGCCGGAGAGCAGCTTGTCGAGTTCGCCATAGCCGGTGGAAATGCCCGTGATGCTCTTGCCTTCGCGAAAGATTTTTTCTAGCCGATCGAAGCCTTCGTGAACGATATCCTTGATGGAGATGAGACCCGCTTTGACGCGGTCTTCCGCGAGCGCGAAGATGCTGGATTCGGCTCCGTCGAGGATAGCGTCCGCGCCGTCTTCGCCTTCAAAGGCGCTCTGCTTAATCTTGTCGGTGGCGTGAATCAGGTTGCGCAGCATGGCCTTCTCTTTGACGATGCGCGCGTAGTGCTCGACGTTCGAAACGCGGGCAACGCCGTCAACCAGGCTGGCCAGATACGGCGCACCGCCGGCCGCTTCCAATTCACCGCGGCGATGCAATTCCTCCGTGAGCGTCACCAGATCGATGGCCTGTTGCGCTTCTCCCAGCGCGACCATTTGCTGGAAGACATGGCGATGTTGAAGGAGAAAGAAATCCTCCGATTTCAGCGCTTCAATTGCGGTGTTCAGCGCGTTGTTGTCGAGAATAATCGCGCCGAGGATGGAGCGCTCGGCGTCGAGATTGGCTGGAAGCGCGCGTTCGAGTGGGGTGTCGACAGGCATGTGCAGTCAGTTTTGTCTTCGCTTTTCTTTCGCTATATATAGCACTGCACCTGCCTGGCGGCAAGTGCAAATTTTTCCTGAACGTGATTTTATGAATCCGATTCTGCGCCGAACGTTCCTGCGCGTCAATCCGGTCCCTTGTGGATCGCGAAGGAAAAACTCTGGAAAAAATTTGTGCGGAAGCTGCTCTGCGATGTACTTCGCGAAGAGAAGTTCGGCAGGATCGACGCGCCGGACTTCCTGCTCAATCGGTTCTGCGATCTGATCCTCGGCAAGCTCCAGGTCATAGGCGGTCTGAAGATTCCTCCGGTAACGCGCGCTGGTGTTGCAGTATGGCGCAAAACGCAGCGCGGTAACGGTAGTGATTCCTCGTCGCTCGTGGACGATCTCCGGGATTTGTGACTATTCTCCGCCGAATGTGGCAAGATTTTCTGTGAACGTAACAAGGAGAAATACAAATGGACGCATTCTTCGTTCGCCGTAGAGTGGGCTGGCTGTGCTCTGCCGTATTGGCGGTCTGTTGCGGCGGCGTCTACGTTTCCTCTGCGTTTACAGCGCGAAGGCAAAGTGCTTCTGCTGTGCCATTTACGGCTGCGAAAGAGAACGCAGACAAGCAGGCCAAGGAATGGCTGACACGGGGAACGCCTGGATTGGCGCTGGCCGTCGCGGTCGATGGCAAGATTCTCTACTCGGAAAGTTTCGGATTTGCTGATCTCGAAGAGCGCGTCCCGGTGTGGCCAACGACTAAATTTCGCATTGGCAGCATTTCGAAGCCTCTCACCGCTACCGCGCTGATGCAACTGGTCGAAGCGGGAAAGCTGGATCTGGACGCTCCGGTTCAGAAATACGTGCCCTCATTTCCCGACAAAGGCGCGCCCATCACCGTGCGCATGGTGGCAGGGCACCTAGCCGGGATTCGCCACTATAAGGAAGACGAGATGGAAATCCAGCGGCACTACGACAATATTCTGGAGGCCCTGAAGATATTTGAGAATGATCCGCTCGTGGCTCCGCCGGGAACGAAATTCAGCTACTCGAGCTATGGGTTCAATCTGTTGAGCGCGGTGATCGAATCGGGGTCGGGCGAACCGTTCTTGTCCTATATGCAGCAGCATGTCTTCACGCCGATGGGCCTGGTACATACGACCGCCGATCAGAATACACAGATCATCGAACAGCGTTCGCGGTTTTATGAACTGGCGAAGGATGGCCACCAGGAAAACGCGCCGTATGTGGACAACAGCTATAAGTGGGCGGGCGGAGGATTCCTCTCGACCGCCGAAGATCTGGTTCGATTTGGTTCAACGGTGATGCAACCGGGCTTTCTGAAAGCGGGAACGCTGAAAACCATGTTCACGCCGCAAAAAACGAAAACAGGGGAGCCCAGTCCATACGGCGTCGGGTGGTTCATTCGCAAATCGCATTCGGGGAAATTAGTCTACGAGCATTCCGGGGGATCGATTGGCGGAACCTCGCAATTGATCATTTATCCTGACTCGCACATGGTCGTGGCTTTGCTCACCAACCTCTCGGGCGGAACTTGGAAGCCGCAAGAGGTGGAAGCCGTCGCCGAGCCATTTGCGCCATAGATGTGTTTGAGGTTCAGGATATCCAGCCGGTCTCAGGCCTGCCGTTTCCAAGGCGCCGTCGCCATCGAGGCAGCGAAAAAATGCAGTTGGTTGCCGAAACACAAACCGGCCAACCCGTCGGGGGCGTGCTGAAATTTTCTCTTTGTGGCGACGAGCGCTAGTGCAAGGCGATCGGGCAAGAAACGGGAAGGCTACGCTTCCTTTTCGATGTGGACTTTGATCTCGGCGGTCACGTCGCGGAATACTTTCACGGTAACCGGGAACTCGCCGAGGGACTTGAGTGCTTCGGCAATCTGGACCTGGCGTTTGTCGATGGTGAAGCCCTGGGCCTTCAACCCATCGGCAATGTCACCGGTGGTCACGGAGCCGAACATCTGGTCGCTCTCGCCGGTCTTACGCGCAAACTTCAGGGAAACCAGGTTGAGCAGTTCCGCCTGCTTCTTGGCGGCGTCGAGCTCAGTGGCGGTTTTCTTTGCGAGCGCGCCGCGAATGCGCTCGAGCGCTTTCATATTGCCCGGTGTCGCTTGCACGGCGAGCTTTTTGGGCAACAGGAAATTGCGGGCGTAACCGGGCTTTACGGTAACCACGTCGCCGCGGTGGCCGAGTTTTTCGACGTCCTCTTGAAGAATGATCTGCATGACAAATCTCCTGATCGTTTTACAAAGTCGTTATCGGGGCACGGGCCGCCTCAGAAGGCGAGCCCTACAAAAATCCGTTCGGTCGGCCTCGAATTTAGCCCTTGTGAGCCTCGACGGCGCGAGGCGCCAGCGTGCCCGAGGCGCTGCCGGCGAAGGGCAGCAGCGCGATGTTGCGCGCGCGCTTGATGGCTACACCGAGCCAACGCTGATGGCGCGAGCAAACGCCGGTCATGCGGCGGGGCAGAATCTTGCCGCGCTCCTGCACAAACTGCGAAAGAATGTCCGCGCGCTTGTAGTCGATGAAGTCCATCTTCTCGACACAGAACTTGCAGACCTTTTTCTTGCGAAAATACTGGCGCTTGCCGCGGCGCGGGCCGCCGGGTCCACCTGGACCTCCGGGACCGCCGCCCGGCCCACCTTCGCGACGCCCGCCACCGGGTCCGCCTTCCCGGCGTCCTCCAGCGGAATGCCCACCGCCTTCACGGCGCGGTGCGCCTTGGTGTCCCGTAGGCGCACTGGGCGCGCTCTGCCCGCCTTCGGCGCTGTCGCGCACGGGAGCGGGTGCGGCGGCCTGCCCTTGCTTCTGTTCCTCTGACATACCTTCCTACCTTTCCGATGTCGCCCCCGCATCGCCGCGGAAGCATTCAACCCAAACCTTTTCGATCACGCGCTCTGTAGCCCTGGCTTTCACCTAGGTAGCGCCCCTTAGAAATCTCGCGTTCAACTCGCTTGCGTGCTCGGCTCGCTCATGGGCGCAGCCGAAGGAGCCGGTGCCGGAGCCGGACGGCGTGGACGGCGGGCAGCGCGCTGCTCGCGCTTGTGCACCAATTTCTTTTGCCGTTTCAAGTCTTCGTCCAGGCGCACGGTCTGATACTTGATGACCGCGTCCAGCACGCCCAGCCGGCGTTCCAGTTCGTGAACCAGTTCGGCATGGCCGGTGCGCACCTGTTGATAAAAATAGATTCCTTCGCGGTGCTTCATTACCTTATAAGCAAGCTTGCGCGTGCCCCAGGTTTCAGCCTTCTCAATCTTCGCGCCCTTTTCCGTACAGGCGTGCTCCAGCGTCGAGAGGACCTTCTTGATTTCCTCTTCCGGCGTAGCCGGCCGAACGATGAAGACCAGATCGTACAAACGTTCTTCCATGATGACCTCGTTTCTCTTGCTGTCCCGGAGTGACCCGGGGAAATTCGATAAACCCTGGCCGATCTAAAGTTCGGCCACTACCGGGCCGCGCCAGAAACCGTTACTCGGGCGGCGGTGACGCCTTGCGGTTAAATTTGTTCATGGCCGCGGCAATGCCTTGCGTCAGCAACATTTCGACCGCATCGCCTGCGCTCGCCACCATCTCTCCCGCCACTTCCAGCTCGGCTTTCTTCATCGGCCGCAAAACGTAGGCCGCCAGATCGCCTACGGGATGATCGGGACCGCATCCCAGCCGCAAGCGCGCGAACTCTTGCTTACCTACAGCGCTGCTGACCGATTTCGCCCCGTTGTGCGTCCCAGGACTTCCTCGTTCGCCGATGCGGATCATGCCCCAGGGCAAATCGCGCTCGTCGAACATCACCAGCAAATCCGCAGGCTCCACTTCGTACTTGTCCATCAGGCGGCCTACCGCATTGCCGCTGAGGTTCATGTACGTCTGAGGCTTGGCGAGGATGATTTCTTCCCCGGCCACTTTCCCGAATCCCACGAGCGACTGCGCTTCCGGCCGCACCACGCGAATTCCGTTGCGCTTGGCGAGTTCATCCACCGCCAGGAAACCGAGATTATGCGGCGTCCACTGATATTCCGGGCCCGGATTGCCAAGGCCAACAATGAGCCGCATAGATCTTGCAGCGAGCCGCGCGAAAAAGAACTACTTCTTCTTTTCGCCCTTCTCCTGCTTCTCCGCTTTTTCGCCGCCCTCGGCGCCTTCCTCGCCTTCCACTTCCTTCTTGCCCTTCTTGATGACTTCGGGCTCCGCTGGAACTGCTCCGGGCACTGCTGCTTCCGCTGGTTTCTCTTCTTCGACGCGCAGCGCCACAACGTGCGCGAGAACCGCGTTGGTTTCGGTGATCAGTTTGATCTTGGCGGAATCGATCGACAACTCGCCGGCCCGCAAGCTCTGGTTCAGGGCCAGTCCGCTGACGTCCACCTTGAATTCCGTCGGGATATCCGCTGGCAAGCATTCCACTTCCACTTCGCGCGTAACGATTTCGAACACGCCGCCCTGAACCTTCACTCCCGAAGGTTCGCCGAACGTGTGCACGGGGACTTTCACTCTCATGCGAACGTCCATAGCCACGCGCAGCAAATCGACGTGGAGCAAACGGCCGCTGACCGGATCCACTTGCCAGTCCTTCACGATCGCGGGTTCCTGTTTTCCGCCGAATTCCACCTGAAACAAGGTGTTGTGGCCGGTTTCCGATCGCAGGATCGCGGTCACTTGCTTGGTGTTCACGGCAAGCGAAAGGGCTTCGCCCTTTCCCCCGTAGAGCGTCGCCGGAACGCTGCCGGTCACCCGCAAACGCCTCGCTTCGTTCTTGCCCCGCAAAGCTCGAGGCGCGCCTTGTACAATGATCTGAGCCATAGCTTCTTTCCTTCCTGAAATCTCGTCCGGCGCAATACGCGCCGGGTCACTCACGTAAACAGCTCGCTGATCGACGTCTCTTCATGAATGGAGCGAATGCCGCGGGCGAGCAGGTCCGCAACACTCAGAATCCGCAAATTCTTCATCTTCTTGGCAGCTTCGGAAAGCGGCACGGAATCCGTTGCCACCACTTCCTGGATCTTCGAAGCTTCCAGGCGGTCGACAGCCGGGCCGGAGAAAATCGCGTGGGTACACGCGGCGTAAACCTGCGTGGCGCCTTCGCGAATCAAAGCATCGGCAGTCTTCACCAGCGTTCCCGCCGTGTCGATGATGTCGTCGACGATCAAGGTATTGCGGCCTTTCACGTCGCCAATCAAATTCATCACCTCGGTCACATCCAGGTCCACGCGGCGCTTGTCCACGATGGCCAATGGCGCATCCAGCTTTTTCGCGAACGCCCGGGCTCGTTCCACGCCACCCGCGTCCGGCGAAACCACGGTCAGATTCGGCAATTTCTTATGCCGGAAATAATCGACCAACACCGGCGAGCCGTATAGATGGTCGACCGGCACGTCGAAATATCCCTGAATCTGCGGTGCGTGCAAGTCCAGCGTCAGCGCCCGGCTGGCGCCCGCCGTTTCGAGCAAGTCAGCGACCAACTTCGCCGATATCGGCACGCGCGGCTTGTCTTTGCGGTCCTGCCGGGCATAGCAGTAATACGGTAATACCGCGGTGATGCGCCAAGCCGATGCGCGCTTAAACGCGTCAATCATCAAAAGCAGCTCGAAGAGGTGGTTGTCCACCGGGTACGAGCAGGGCTGCACGACAAATACGTCCGCTCCGCGCACGTTCTCCAGAATTTGAAAATAAATCTCTCCGTCGCTAAACCGTCCAAGCAGCGCCTTGCCCAACGGAACATCCAAGTGCTTACAGATCGCCTCGGCCAGCGGCGGATTCGCGGTCCCGCTGAAAATTTTGAATCGCTCGTCGTTCACAACGCGCTCACGCATCACCGCTCTGCGATGACGCAAGACTCCCCCACAAGGCCGATGATCTGAGCTAAGTGAGTCGATGAAGGTCAGAAAGCCGGAGAGCGTTGCAGGTTCACACTACGTCCGCGCATTTCATCCTTCGAGCGTAGCTACTCCGCGAAATTGTTTCGCAGACGAAGGTCTGATCGTGCGGAAACCCGACAACGGCTCGGCGCGCCTTTGCTGGGCTCGGGAAAACTCCAAACACCGCCGAACCGCTACCAGCCAGCAAGGCTTCTGACGCTCCTCCCTGAAGTAAGGCCCGCCGGATGCGACTCAGACGGGGATAGCGCCGGTAAACGGCCGCTTCGAAATCATTCGAGAGCCGCTCTCCCTGGGCACTCCAACACAGAGCACAGAACTCAAACAGTTTACGGTTGGCTGCGGATTTTGTCAACGAAGCGAGTTCCGGTGCATGCAGCCAGCGGTAGGCATCCGACGTAGGCACATGGATGTCTTTCGGTGAAACAATCAGCAACGTACGCTTCAAAATGTCGGGGAGAGGATAAATCTCGTCGCCCTTCCCGATTCCGAGCGCCCGACCGCCCAGCAAGAAGAACGGCACATCGGCTCCGAGCGCAGCGGCAAGCTCCATCAGCCGCAGTGCCTCGAGTTTTTTCCGTGTGAATTGCAGATAACCGAGCAAAGCAGCGGCAGCATCGCTCGATCCGCCACCAAGCCCGCGACCGGCAGGGATTTTCTTCCGTAGCCGAATCTCGACGCCGGCGCGGATTCTGAGTTCACGGCGCAGGGCGTCCACGGCGCGATAGACGAGGTTTTTCTCCGCGCCCTCCTGCGAAAGTTGCGGATTGCCTTCGATGCGCAGCTCAATTCCAGAGCCGGTCCCGGGACGGAAGCGCAGCGTATCACGCAGCGTCACGGTTTGCAGGATATTGCGGACTTCGTGGTAGCCGTCCGCGCGCTTTCCGAGCACGTCCAGACGAAGATTTACTTTGGCGAACGCCGGGATCCGAATTTCGCGCATTCTTTGAGTTTAGGGTTTGGCGTCGGTGGCCGGGGTCTTCTGCGCCACGCGGTGCTTCACCTGGTTGAGCTTCTTCTCGACTTCCGCGACTTTATCGCTTTCGAGGTCCGCGGGCAAGGAGCGGTGCCACTCGTTGACGGACTTTTCCCATTCGATTGCCGCTTGATCCATGTGGCCTTGCTTGGCGTATATGTCACCGAGGTGCGAACGGATCGTGGGATCGTGGGGCTCGCGCTCCACTGCTTTCCGCAACATCGCTTCGGCTTCGTCTAATTTATTCTGCTTGAAATACAACCAGCCCAGGCTGTCCAAATAGGCTCCGTTGAGCGGCTCTATATCGACGGCGCGCTGAATCAGGTCGTGGGCTTCGTCGAGACGCACGCCGCGGTCGGCAAGCATGTAGCCGTAGTAGTTCAGCACTTGCGCGTTCTTCGGATTGACGTCCAGAACCTTCTTGAATTCTTCCTCGGCTTTGTCGTACTGCTTCTGACGTTCATAAACAGCGCCGAGCATCAACCAGGCGGTTTCGTTGTCCTGCGGATCGGTGGCGTAGGATTCGGCTTTGCGCGCGGCTTGTTCGGCATCGGAGTAGCGGCGGCCGCGCTCATAGACCTGCGAGAGGTCGAGGTAGATGTCGCGATCTTCCTTTGAGCCCTTCAAGCCCGGCTCGAGCAACTTGATCGCGTCATCGGTCTGTTGATTCTCTCCGAGCAGAAGTGCCTGGCTGGCGCGGATCTGCGCGTCGTCGGGATACTTGGCCATAGCTTCCCGCCCGGCCTGCAAGGCCTTGGGCATATCTCTCGCCAGACGGTAGGTATCCATGATCAACAGGCGCGCGCGATGATCTTCTTCGTCGCCCAAATGGCCGAGTTCCTGGAAGGTATATACCGCGGCGCTATAATTTTGCACTTCACGATACAGCATGCCGAGCTGTTGATAGAGAATCGCGAGCTGGCGCTGACGCGGCGGCTGGACCGACGACTGCGCTTTGACGCCTGTAATCGCGTCGGAAACAACGCGGATGGCATCGTCGTAGCGGCCCTGGGCCTCATAAATCATCGCCTGGTTGTATTGCACATTCAGGCTCCGCCCGTCGTACTGCTGTGCCTTGGCCAGGTTTTCTTCCGCTTTATCCAACTGGTGCAGTTGGCGGTAGATCTCGGCCAGGTGCACGTAATTGTCGGCCTCATCCGGCATCAAATCCGACAGCTTCTGGTATGCCGCCAGGGCATCGCTATACTTTTCTTCCGCCAGGAGCGTCTGGGCCAGCCCGCGAAGATGATTCGCTTCCGTCGGTTCTAAATCGACGGCCTTCCGATAGGCCGCTTCGGCCTTCGGGTAATCGTGCGTCTGGGTGTAGGCATCGCCAAGAAGATCGAAAAGGGTCGGGGAAGAAGTGTGCGCCGCCATTCCCTCAAGAAGTTGAATCGCTTCGTCGGCTTTGCTCTCGTCCAGCAAAAGCTGTGTCAACTGCTCCGCCGCCACTTCGTCGCTCGGGTCATCTTCCAACATGTTCCGAAGCACCTTCTCGGCTTTGTCGGGATCGTTATGGATGCGATAGAGACGCGCGAGCCAGATGGCGGCGTCCTCATCGTTGGGGTCCAGACGATGCACTTCGGCGTATTCCACGATGGCTTTCGCGACCATTTCCGTCTGCACGCCGGGACCATTGATATCGCCGAGGCTGCGAAGATAGATGCGTGCGAGCAAGCGATGCGTGGGCAGATCGTCCGGATCATGCTTCAGGATTTCCGTGGCTTCGTTGACCGCTTCCCGAATGCGCTGGGCTTTCCAATACATCTCGGCGAGGTGCTCGCCGATGATGGGAGACTTCGGATCGATGGCATAGGCCTTTTTATAAGCGTCGATCGCTTTGGTCGCATACTCCGCCTGGCTGGTCTGCTCGTACTCGAGTTCGTAGACATGGCCCATTGTGAAATTGAAATAGGCGTCGGCACGCGGCGTCATTTTGTCGCCGGCGGCCTTTTCTGGCGGTACGGCAGGGGTTGCGGGAGGATTCTGGCCGGAGGTGGGGACAACCGCGAGCCCGGCCAAACCAAAAGTCAATGCAAGGTGTTTTAGGGTCATAAATATCCCGCAATACAAAGTATCCCATGCAGGAACAGTACGGTCAAAAGCCAAATGCAGGGCGTTTCGCGGGCGGCCATGGGTCTCATTTGCTTTGATGTAAAGGAGAAAAGAAGGGTTTCCGAAATAAACGAATTGCGCTGCGACCGTATTTCTACAATTATCGAAGTATCGCCAAAGCGGATCCGCTGATTGTCACGCGCTCTAGCGATCGCTTCTCCGCTCTCGGCGCGGAACCGCGCCTGCAAATCGTGCTTTTTCTCTGCACCGGAAACTCCATCCGCTCTATTTTGGCGGAGGCCACTCTAGAAGGGGCAGCCAAATTTCCGCGTCTTTAGCGCCGGAACTCGAAGGACGAATGCGACGGAATTGGAAGGGCGTGACTCCGATCAGTGCAGGAAGTGGCGCATGGCGGTGAAGACCATGGCCAAGCCGAGCCGGTCGGCGGTGGCGATGACTTCGTTGTCTTTGACCGAGCCGCCGGGCTGAATCACCGCAGTGGCCCCCGCTTTCGCCGCTTCCTCCACGCCATCTGGGAAGGGGAAAAACGCATCGGAGGCCACCACGGTACCGTGGAGCGATTTCTGCGCTTTGGCGATGGCGATTTTGGCGGCGTCCACGCGGCTCATTTGTCCCGCGCCGACGCCGAGCGTGGCGCCATCTTTGGCGAACACAATGGCATTGGACTTCACGTGCTTGCAGACCTTCCAGGCGAAGAGCAGATCCGTCAGCTCCGCTTGGGTTGGGGCGCGTTTCGTAGCCACCGTCAGTTCCACGCCTTTCAAGCTGCCGAGGTCCGGCTGCTGCACCAGGACGCCGCCGAGGATGCGCTTCAGCTGCAGTTCCTTGTCGTATTCGAGTCCGCCATGCGGCAGCACGAGCAGCCGCAGATTTTTCTTTGCCGCGAAAATTTCCTGCGCGCGATCGGCAAATCCCGGAGCGACAATGCATTCGACGAAGAGCTTCACCACCGCTTCGGCAGTGACCGCGTCCACGATGTGGTTGAACGCCAGCACTCCACCAAATGCGGACAGCGGGTCCGACGCAAATGCCTTGGTGTAGGCGTCGAGCAGCGTTTTCTGCTCCGCCGCGCCGCAAGGATTGTTGTGCTTGATAATGACCGCGGCCGGACCCTCGAATTCCGCCACGGTGCTGCGCCCGGCTTCCAGGTCCACATAATTGTTGTAGGAGAGTTCCTTTCCTTGCAATTGCTTCGCGGCTGCCAATCCCGTTGGCGGACAGCCGGCCGGCACGTACAGTGCTGCGGACTGATGCGGATTTTCGCCGTAGCGAAGCTCCTGCTTGCGGCGCAAAGCCAGATGGAACCGCTCCGGAAGCACCAGCTTGTGCTGCACCTCCAGTTTGCCCTCGTTCAAACCAAGCCGTTCGAGGTTCATGGTGATTAGCCCGTCGTAGTGCGAAGTTGTGGCAAAAACCTTGCGCGCCAACTCCAGTCTCAACGCGAGCGATGTTTCGCAATGGGTTTCCAATTCCGCCGCCACCTCGTCGTAGTCCGCAGGATCGCTAACAACGGTGACGCTCTCGAAATTCTTCGCCGCCGATCGAAGCATCGTGGGCCCGCCGATATCGATGTTTTCGATGAGTTCTTCCGCGGGCAGATACGCCTTCGCCGCGGTTTCTTCGAAGGGATAGAGGTTCACGACCACCAGGTC
Source organism: Candidatus Acidiferrales bacterium (assembly GCA_963783955.1). GTDB lineage: Bacteria > Acidobacteriota > Terriglobia > Acidiferrales > UBA7541 > Acidiferrum. The sequence goes on from CAWAPN010000002.1 coordinate 225,351, forward strand.
GATCGGCGCGATGCCGTGTTCTTTGGCTTGTTTTTGATCGTCGACGTGATCCCGTCGAAACAGCAGCCCGCCATGCACTTTGGGATGCAGCGTTTTCACGCGCCCGCCCAGCATTTCGGGCGAGCCAGTAAATTCGGACACCTCCCGAACCGGAACGCCTTGCTCGCGCAGCAGCTTCGCCGTGCCGCCGGTCGATAGAATTTCGATTCTGAGCGCCGCCAGCTTCCTGGCGAATTCCACGATGCCGGTCTTATCAAACACGCTCAGCAGGGCCCGCTCGACAGCCATGAGTTCCTCCAATGGATAATCGGACCTGTTAGTTTACGCGGAGGAGAGGAGTTTCGAAAAGCGCGGGCTGTGGGAAAAATTCGAGGCGAGATCAGGATTTCACGAGGGCTTTCAATTTGACCTGGCCATCCACGGTTTCGACCACATATTCCACGTCGCGGCAGTTCTTCTTGATTTGCAGGTCTTTCGTCGTTTTGCGGACAAATTCGTGGAACCCGGTGAGGGTGACCTTTTCGGTCGCTTCCCCGGCGTGTTTCTTGGCCTCCACAAAGGCCTGGTAGAGCTGAGCCACCTTTTCTTCTTCCTTTTCGGGCTCCGTGAAGGCCACGCGGAAAAATTTCTGTTCTGACTGGGCAGCAACCGCCTGTCGCGGCGGTTGTGCTTCGGCGGATTCCGTCGGCGGCGCTGGCGCGTGTGCACGGGCGCGCTCCGCTTCGATGGCTTTCGCCGCCGCGCCGAAATGCCGGTCGACTTTGCCCTCTTCGCGCTTCGCCATGCGTTTGCGAAAGACGTCCTTATATTTGGCGTAAGTCTGCGTGAGGTTGTTAAAACGGAAACGCTGACCGAACTTCATTTCCCCGCCTCGTTCCGAATAGCGCTTGACGAGAAGTTCGATGCGCCATTCGACTTCCGTCGGAGGACGCTTGCGGCCACCGCCGAAAAACATGTCGTACTCAATTTTGAGCTGGCGGATGTCGCGCTCCATCTGCGCGAGGTCTTCGTCAATGGTGGCCATGGCTTGGGGAGCCTCGACCCACATCCTAGGAGGGGAGGCGGCCCGCGTCAACGGTCAAGAAGGCCAGCAGCGGCGGATGGGGCACCGTTCGACTGGTCTAGAGAGATCGTAAGTCAGGTAGCGCAATTGCGGGCCCGCGGCAGCTGTGATGAAATAACGCAATGTCCATACCCGACAAACGCGTTCCGACCGCGGACCAGACTGCTTTGTTGCGACGCCTGCCGTCGGTAGACGAAATGTTGCTGCGCCCGCGTATCGTGGCGCTTTGCAATACCGTTGCACGCGGGTGTGGCGTGACAACGGTTCGCGAGGTTTTGAACCAGGCACGGCGCGAGATTATTGCAGATCAGGTGATCGATGAGCACGCCATTGATGCGCACGCCCTTGAACAGCGGGTGGTGCAAACCGTGGAAGCGGAACTGACACCTTCTCTTCGGGCGGTCATCAACGCTTCCGGCGTGATTCTGCACACAAATCTTGGTCGCGCACCGCTTGCTTTCAGAGCGATTGAGGAATTGCGGGATACCGCCACGCAGTATTCCAACCTTGAATACGATCTTTCCGCAGGCGAGCGCGGCAAACGCGATGTGCACCTTTCGCGGTTGATTGAACGCATGACCGGCGCGGAAGGCGCAATTGTGGTCAACAACTGCGCCGCAGCCGTGCTCGTGACGCTGGCGGCCCTCGCGCGCGGCGGCGAAGTCATCGTTTCGCGCGGTGAACTGATTGAAATTGGCGATGGCTTTCGCATTCCGGAAATCATGGAGCAGAGCGGCGCGGTTCTTCGCGAGGTGGGGACCACCAATCGCACACGCATAGCCGATTACGAAAATGCGATCAACGACAAGACGCGTTTGCTATTGCGGGTGCATCCTTCGAATTTCACGGTAACGGGCTTTACCGAAAAGCCGGAGGTGGCGGAGTTGATTTCGCTCGGCGCGAACCGCGGCTTGCCGGTGATCGAGGATCTTGGCTCCGGCTGCCTCGTCGACCTTTCCGCCGCGGGAATTCACGAGCCCACGGCGCGGGGGAGTATCGAGGCGGGTTTTTCGTTGGTGTTGTTTAGCGGAGACAAGCTTCTAGGTGGCCCGCAAGCGGGTATCATCGCCGGACAAAAAGAACTTGTGGCGAAAGTGCGGCGGCATCCGCTGTTCCGCGCGCTGCGCATCGATAAGCTGACCATCACCGCGATGGAAGCGACTCTTCGTGCTTACCTTCGCGCGGCGTGGAACGAAATTCCGTCGCAACGCATGATCCGCGCGACCCTCGTAGAAATCGGGCACCGCGCGAGGAAGTTTTGCGACGCTTTAGCGGGTCAGGTCGAGTCGACTGCCGTTCGCATCGAGGTGGTGGACGGAAACTCTCTGGTCGGCGGCGGCTCCACTCCGGCGCAGTCACTGCCAACGAAACTGGTGCGCATCACCAGCTCACGCCATTCCGCAGCCGATCTGGAACGGCGGCTGCGAAGCGGCACCACCGGCATTCCCGTTATCGCTCGCATTGAAGAGGATGGCCTGATTTTTGACCTGCGTACGGTGTTCCCGGAGCAGGAGCTTCGGCTAGCGGAAGCCATTGCTGCCGCTTGCTCTTGAAACGTGCAACGCGACATGCAGAGCTTCATTGTAAAAAACGGAAAATTGCGGGAGACGCAACGGCCTTTGCCGAGGCTACGGCCCGGCTGGGCGCTGATTCGCGTACGGCTGGCGGGGATTTGCAACACCGACGTTGAGATTTTGCGCGGCTACCACCAGTTCCGCGGCGTGCCGGGTCATGAGTTTGTAGGCGAAGTAACGGAGGTCGCGGGAGTTCCTCGGTCGGTTCGGAAGCGTTGGCTCGGCAAGCGCGTTGCGGGCGAAATCAATGTTTCCTGCTCGGCGTACAACTACAAACCGGTGTGCGAATTTTGCCGGCGCGGACTGAAAACTCACTGCGCCCGCCGAACCGTACTCGGCATCGTGGCGCACGACGGAGCTTTCGCGGAATATCTCGCACTGCCGCTCGAAAATCTTCATCGGATTCCCGCGAATGTGTCCGATGAAAAGGCCGCTTTTATTGAGCCGCTTGCCGCTGCCTGTCAAATCCTGGATCAAATCGAGATTCGCAAATTTCCAAACGCCGCTGTTCTGGGTGACGGCAAACTTGCGCAATTGATTGCTCGCGTCTTGCATGCGGCGGGGATTAAGGTCACCGTCTACGGCAAGCACGGATCGAAACTGGATCTGGCTCAGCGAGCAGGGATTGCGACCAAGAAAGTTCGAGGTGACGCAGGCGATCGGAAGCGCGTCAGGGAATCCTGCCGCCTCGTCGTTGAAGCGACCGGATCGCCTTCCGGACTGATGCTAGCGCAACAAATGACGGAGCCGCGCGGAACCCTCCTGCTGAAATCGACTTTTCATGGCGCTGCGCCGGTGGAAACCTGGCCCCTCGTAGTAAAGGAAATCACCGTCGTCGGTTCACGCTGTGGCCCGTTCGACAAAGCCGTAGCGCTGCTCCGCTCCGATAAGGTGGATCCAACGCCGCTCATCTCGCGCACGTTTCCCATGAAGGACGCTCCGACGGCAATCCTCCACGCGCAACAGCCCAATGTGATGAAAGTCTTGCTGAAGGAAACGGGGCGGGTTACAAACGATTGATGCATGACGCCACGCAGGCGGCGCCGAATCCATTGTCGATATTTACGACCGTGACATTGGACGCGCAGGAATTCAGCATCCCGAGCAGCGCCGCCACGCCTCCGAAACTCGCGCCATAGCCTGTGCTGGTCGGCACCGCAATCACCGGCACGCCCACCAATCCTCCGACCACGCTCGGTAGCGCTCCTTCCATTCCCGCCACGCAGATAATCACACGAGCTCTCGTGAGCATACCCCGATGTTCGAGCAACCGATGAATTCCCGCTACGCCCACGTCATACAGATGCTCTACGCGGTTACCCATCATCCGCGACGTGAGCAGCGCTTCTTCCGCAACGGGAATATCACTGGTCCCTGCAGAAACAACGAGAACAGTTCCCTTTCCCGTGATTTCCCGGCTGCGCTCAACGGTGATCACGGACGAGAGAGAATAAAATTTGGCCTCGCGGCTTACGCGTTTCACTGCCGCATACGCCTTGGCATCCGTCCGCGTGACCAATATGTTTTGCCGCGAGCCTTTGTGTCGCACCATCGCGCGCACGATTTCCGCAACCTGAACAGGGGTTTTGCCCTTTCCGAACACCACCTCGGCATAGCCCTGCCTGAGCGCACGGTGATGATCCACCTTGGCGAAATCGATGTCCTCGAACGGCAAATCCTTGAGCCTGGCCGTAGCCTCGAGCGCGCTCAGTTTTCCACCTCGCACGGATTCCATCAGTTTTAGGACTTCCGATTCTTTCATGAAGGTTTTCGGCGTGCTCTTCAGGGATTAGGTAAACTCATGATTTTTCTGGCAGCTTGATTATCCGCGTACACTCGCCATTCCTTGACGAGCCCATCTTCCACCACGGCTTTCCATGCCGCTGGCGCCACCCAGTGATTGCTTTTCGGAAGCTGGCCTTTCGAAGCGTAGGTTCCCTCGGCACTACCAAAAGCCGCCACCAGCCTGCCGTCAGAAAGAATTTCTTCGTGGGATACCCGATAGTCGGGAAACCATTGGAAATATCCGGTCCAGGCTTTGCGCATGGACTCCTTACCTTCGACCTTATTCCCGAGCGCATCCACAAAAAGGTGGTCTTCACTCATCAGCGAACACAGCCTGTCCACGTCCCCGGAATTAATTGCATTCAAAAAGGCGAGAACCACCGTAATGGGTTCTTCTTTCTTCATATCTCCCGTGCCACTCTGACGAAATTTTAGCACAACGAAGAATCGCCCTTCCCGGTCTTTGCGCCGCACATGCTTGACTTGCCCTGCCGCCGCTGCGAGACTGGCTCTACCCGCGAAAAGCCATGGCTGCCACCCAAGGACGAATCATCACCGTTGGTGTGACCGGAGCAAGCGGCGCAATCCTCGCGCAAAAAGCTCTCACGTTACTCGAAGACGATCCGCGCGTTTCGCGCATTCACCTGGTGGTCACGGAAACCGGTCAACGGTTGTTTTCCGAGGAGCTTGGAATTACTTCGGGCGACCTGAAAAAACTTCCCAGCCGCATCTTGGGCCGTGCTCCCAAAAAAATCGAACCGATTTCGAATAAGGACGTGGGTGCTTCCATCGCTTCGGGCAGTTACCATGCCGATGCCATGATCGTGATCCCCTGCACCATGGGAGCGCTCGCCTCGATCGCCAACGGCACGAGCGACGACTTGGTGGCTCGCTCCGCCGACGTCATGCTGAAAGAGAGGCGCACTCTGGTACTCTGCGTGCGAGACACGCCGTTCAATCGCATCCATCTCGAAAATATGCTGCGGGCCCAGCAGGCCGGCGCGGTCATCATGCCGGTAGTTCCGGCCTTTTACTTCAAGCCGAAATCCATCGACGAAATCATTACGCAATACGTCTGCCGGGTGCTTGTGCAGTCCGGCCTTCCTCAAGACAAAATGTATCGCTGGAGCGGGAGCACCAAGCGAAAGGCGGAGTCCTAACCTTTATGCCCGGCCGTGTTCGCACCGTGCTCGAGATGATCAAGTTCGAGCACTCCGTGTTTGCTTTGCCCTTCGCCCTTGTAGGCGCGTTGCTCGCCGCCCGCGCGACCACGCACGGCTGGCCCACGCTTCGTCAGATTCTTTGGATCGTTGTTGCCATGGTCAGTGCGCGCTCCGCGGCCATGACCATCAATCGCATCGTCGATCTGCGCTATGACAAGGAAAATCCGCGTACCCGGATGCGCGCACTGCCCGCCGGAACGCTTTCCCTATCCTTCGCTTGGGCCTTCACCGCCACGGCAATTGTTTTGTTTTTCGTGGCCGCTTGGCAGCTCAATCTGCTTGCACTGAAATTGGCTCCGCTCGCCCTGCTCATTCTCTTTTTCTATTCCTACACCAAGCGCTTCACCTCCTGGTCTCATCTTTTTCTCGGTTTCGCGCTTGGTATTTCTCCCGTAGCAGCGTGGATTGCCGTCACCGGCAGCTTCGATTGGCGCATTTTGATTCTCTGCGCCGCGGTGACGCTGTGGGTGGGCGGCTTCGATGTGCTCTATGCCTGCCAGGACGTGCAATTCGATGCCGAAGCCGGTCTCTACTCCGTCCCGAAGCGCTTTGGCGTTAGGAATGCCCTGCTGATTTCGCGTTCGATGCATATCGGCGTGGTCATTTTGCTTAGCTGGCTGGCCGCGAGTTTCGGCTTGCCCTGGCCGGCGTGGGCGGGAATCGGAGTGGTCGCGGCGCTGCTCGGCTACGAGCACTCTCTTGTCAAAGCGAACGACCTCAGCAAGCTAAACGCTGCGTTTTTCACCGTGAACGGCTATATTAGTATGTTGTTCCTGCTGTTTTGGGGAGCCGCCGCAGCGGTTTGGCACGTTTGAATTGTTTGCAAGGTCCGATCCTGAGGGCCTCGCCTTCTGAGGTGAGCCGCTGCAGTAACAGCGAGCATCAAAACAAAGAGAGACAACGCTGAGCATGGCTAAACTGACCATAACCGACGCAACCCTGAAATTGATCGCCGGCAAGGTGCTGGCCGGGGAACGCCTCTGTTTCGACGATGGCGTCGCACTTTTCAAAACCCCCGATCTTCTCTCCCTCGGCTGGCTTGCAAACTACGTGCGCGAAAAGCGCCACGGCAACATTGCTTACTTCAACGTGAATCGCCACATCAACCCCACCAACGTTTGCGTCGCGCACTGCAAACTCTGCGCCTTTGGCCGCGACCCAGGCGCACCGGGCGCGTACACCTTCGCGCTCGAAGAAATGTATCAACGCGCCGATCAAGGCGTCCGCGAAGGTGCGACGGAGATTCACATCGTCGGCGGCTTGCACCCGGATTTGCCATTCGACTATTTTCTGGAGTTGATCCGTGGCTTGAAGCAGCGCCATCCGCAATTGCACCTCAAGGCGTTCACTATGGTCGAAGTTCACTACTTTGCACGCATCGCCAAGCTGACCGTTGACGAAACGCTGCTCAAAATGAAAGAAGCAGGGGTGGATTCCTGCCCGGGCGGCGGCGCCGAGATTTTTCACCCTCGCGTTCGGCGCATCATCTGCGATCACAAAGTCAGCGGGCGCATGTGGCTCAGCATGGCAAAAAAAGCGCACCGGATCGGCTTGCGGACCAACGCCACGATGCTCTATGGTCATGTGGAAACCGTAGAGGAGCGCGTCGATCACTTAGTACTGCTGCGCGAAGCGCAGGACGAAACTCGCGGATTCGTCGCGTTCATCCCACTGGCATTTCATCCGGCGAACACTCCACTGGCGCATATTCCCAAGCCCACCGGTTACGACGACCTGCGCACCATGGCTGTCTCTCGCCTGATGCTGGACAATTTCGATCACATCAAGGCGTACTGGATCATGCTCACGCCGAGCATCGCGCAAATTGCCTTGCGTTTTGGCGCCGACGATATGGACGGCACCGTGGTCGAAGAAAAGATCTACCACGACGCCGGCGCCACCACCGCTGAGTTCACTTCACGCTCCGAACTCGAACGCCTCATTCGTGCCGCCGGCCGCATCCCCGTCGAGCGCGACACTCTCTATAACCCGATCGATCGCAGCAAACTCCCGCCGGTTGTTCCTGCAACACCTCCAGGGCTGGTTTCGCTGAACGTCTAGGCGGCATTTTTGTCTTCGATCGGTGGTAGAATCCTGGCTCGCCCACGTAACTGCCCTCCCCGGGGCGCATCGAATCCATGCTCCACAACGGGAGACATGAGACAGTCTGAAGGAGAGTTGATCTATGCAACGCAAAGCTTCCGCAATTTGGCAAGGCGATCTGAAGTCTGGAAAAGGCAACATTTCGACCGATAGCGGCACACTGCAAAACTCGCAATATTCGTATAGCACGCGCTTTGAAAATGGCGTCGGCACCAATCCCGAAGAGCTGCTCGCTGCCGCGCACGCCGGCTGTTTCACCATGGCTCTTTCGGCTCAATTGGGCGGCGCGGGCCTTACTCCCACGAAACTCGAAACCAGCTGTACAATTTCCCTCGAAAAGGTCGGCGAAGGCTTTTCCATCACCAAAAGTCATCTCGACGTCGTCGCTCATATTCCCAATGCCGATAAGGCAAAGTTTGACGCCGCGGTGAAAGCGGCTGAGACCGGCTGCCCCGTTTCCAGGCTCTTCAAGGCGGAGATCTCGGTGAGCTCGCAACTGGTTACCTCAAAGTCCGCCTAAGTACCGGGCCGCACGCAATCCGAGTACAATGCTGCGCATGATGCCCGTTCCGGGTGTGTTCATTATTGGTGTCGTCGTGTTCCTGGTCGTTCTCTGGGACGCGTTTGAGGCCATCATTCTCCCGCGCCGCGTCACGCGCAAGTTCCGGCTCACACGCTTCTACTACTTCCTAACCTGGAGGAGTTGGAAGTTCTACGCTCGAATGATCCCCTCGCGGAAGTCTCGCGAGACCTTTTTGGGGTTTTACGGACCGATTTCTTTGCTGTTCCTCATCGGCGTCTGGGCCATCGGGTTGGTGATTGCATTCGGCATGATGCAGTATGGAGCAGGTTCTGCCGTCAACATCGCCGCTCCCGGGGCGGGTTCGAGCCTGAACACCGATTTCTATCTGAGCGGCACGACATTTTTCACCCTCGGACTCGGCGATGTGGTTCCCCGCACGGGCCTGGCGCGATTCCTGATCGTCGTCGAGGCCGGCTTTGGCTTCGGCTTTCTAGCCGCCGTCATCGGCTATCTCCCTTTCATCTACGGCGCGTTTGGACGCCGCGAAACCAACATCTCTCTGCTCGATGCCCGCGCTGGCACGCCCCCCACGGCAGGAGAGCTACTCCGTCGTCACAGCTATCCCAACGGAAAAGAGGCACTTCGTGAGCTGCTGAGAGAATGGGAACTGTGGTGCGCAGAGCTTCTTGAGTCTCACCTTTCCTATCCCGTGCTCGCCTATTTCCGTTCACAGCATGACAACCAGTCCTGGATCGGAGCGCTGACCGCCATTCTCGATGCGTGCGCCCTCGCGATTGCTGGCATTGAAGGTGCGTGTGCAAAACAAGCCGAACTTACGTTCGCCATCGCCCGCCACGCCGTTGCCGATCTTTGCCAGGTATTCAGCGCAACGCCGCTTCCTCCGCAAACCGATCGGTTGCCCAAAGAAACTTTGGAAAAACTCCGTGTGAAACTCGCTGAGCATGGCGCGACGCTTTCTGTCACACCTGAGTCGGAGCAAAAGCTGGTCGAACTTCGCCGCATGTACGAACCTTACGTGAACGCGCTGGCCATTCATCTCAACCAAGTGCTTCCGCCGTGGATTCCGGGCAAGAAGAGCAAAGACAATTGGCAGACTACCGCCTGGGCACAAACCGTCGGAGTCGGTCCGACGGAATCCATTTCCCTCGCCCGGGATGATCACTTCTGACCGATTTGTTTAGGGCGCCGGCGTGGGCGAACAGCAAACTCTCACGTGGGGCACTTATGGCGCTCGACATCCTAGCATGCTCATTCCGAGCCCTTACGCGCTGGGCTAATGTGTGAGGCGCCTTCGGTCGAGCTGCCGGATTAAGATTGCAGCGTTGCGCTTGCTCTGATTCTTTTTGCTTGCGACAATTGCCGCCTGGCAGACATCCAACGCTCTGCCGAGTGCTCACGGTTCGGTTTTGCTCTTCGCAGGAGAACACTCATGAAGGCCATCCAAGTTCATCAATTTGGCGGTCCGGAAGTCCTTGAGCTCCGCGAGGTTCCTACGCCCAAACCGGGGCCGGGACAGGTCCTCGTGCGTGTGCACGCTGTGGGCGTCAATCCATATGACACTTACATGCGCACCGGCACATACGCCATCAAGCCGCACCTTCCCTACACTCCCGGCTCCGATGCCGCGGGTACTGTTGAAGCGGTGGGCGATGGCGTGAAAAAAGTGAAAGTGGCTGATCGTGTCTACACCGCAAAAACCTTGAGCGGCGCGTATGCGGAATTCGCACTGACCGACGAATCCCAGGTGGAACCCCTGCCGCAGAAAATTTCCTTTGCTCAAGGCAGCGGACTTTGGGTGCCATACGGCACGGCTTACACAGCGCTGTACCACCACGCACATGCCCGCGCCAGCGAAACGGTACTGATTCACGGCGCCAGCGGCGGCGTGGGGCTCGCCGCCGTCCAATACGCTCGCGCGGCGGGAATGACCGTGCTCGGCACAGCCAGTTCGCAACGTGGCCTGGACCTGATCCTGAAAGAGGGCGCAGACCGGGCATTCAATCACTCCAAGCCGGAGCACACCGACGAAATCCTTGAATTTACCGGCGGACGGGGAGTCGACGTTATCCTTGAAATGGCTGCGCACGTGAATCTCGCCATGGACCTCAAGCTTCTCGCTACGAACGGCCGGGTCATCGTGGTTGGCAATCGCGGAGAAATCACCATCAACCCGCGGGACCTGATGTCTCGCCGCGGTTCGGCCAGTGGGTTCACGCTTTGGGCCGCGACCGAATCCGAGATCGCCGATATCCACGCGGCGATTGCCGCCGGCCTGGAGAACGGGACGCTGCGTCCCATCGTTGGAAAGGAAATTCCTTTGAAGGATGCGGCGTTGGCGCATCTGGAAGTCGTGGCTCCCGGATCGTTCGGAAAGATCGTTCTCGTCGCGTAAGTTCGTTGCGATTGTACCGGGTGCTTTCTAGATGCTGCCGAATACCCGAAGCAGAACACCGGCCGTCGCTCCGCCGAGCACGATCCAGGCGGGATTCGTTTTATAGCGAAAGACCAGGAACAGGCTCACTAGCCCCAACACGATCGCGGGAAGATTCACGAACGCTGCCCGCGCAAACCCCCAACTCACTGTCGCCATCAGCGCTAAAGCTGCCGCGTTCACGCCATCGAGGAACGCGCCGGCGATCGGAGATTTCCTCAGTTTCGCCAAATACCTTGCCGTTGCCGCCACGTACACAAATGCGGGGATAAACATTCCCACAGTCGCCAACGCCGCGCCCCTCCCGCCTCCGAGCAAATACCCGATGAATGTGGACACAGTAAAAAATGGCCCGGGCGTCGCCTGACTCACGGCAATCGCATCCAACAGTTGTCCATCCGTCAACCAATGGAGGCGCACAACCAAATCCGCGCGCAGCACCGCCAACAAAACATAACCACTCCCAAAAACCACCGCGCCAATTTTCAGAAAGTAGAAAAGCAGCGCCATTCCACCCGGGGACCAACTGGCGCTCGCCGAAAAAAGCGCAACGCCTGGCGTACCGCCGATATTCGATAAGCTGCGCGCCCGCTGAACCACAACCCAAAAGATTCCGGCGCTGACCAGAAGCGTGATCACGTTCACGCCGAATACCGCCAGCGCGGCGACGCCAATCGCCAGCATCGTCAGGCCTGCGTTTTTCATCGCTGCTTTTCCCAGGTTCCACAGCGCCGGAATAATCAGCGCTACCACCACCGGCTTGATACCGAACAGCAGTCCCTCGATTTGGGGCAATTTCCCGAATCTCTGGTAGGCCCAAGCCAAACCCCCGACCATCAGCGCCGACGGCAGAATGAAACACAATCCCGCCAGCAGCAGCCCCGCGAACCCGCCGCGAACCTCGCCAAGATAAATTGTCAGCTCCGTCGAGCTCGGTCCCGGCAAAAGATTCACGGCGCCCACTAAATCGAGAAAGCGCTCGCGGCCGAGCCATTGGCGCTGCCGCACAAAGCGCTCTTCCATCATGGCGAAGTGCACCGAAGGACCGCCGAAGGCCACAAAGCCCAGCCGTAGGAATTCCTTGGCGATTTCCCACAAGCTTCCTGGTCCGCCGCTCTTGTTGGTTGTTTCTTCCATTCGCGAACGCACCCCTGGTACCTCACTCCAAGAATTTCCCGTACATGACAGTTGCGCCTTTTTTCCTTACTCTAGTATTTCGTCATGAGCACAACATACGAAACAGAACGCGTCCCGCGACCTTCGTCCTCCTGGCTCAAGGGAGTTATCGCGGGCGTTCTCATCGCGATCCTTGCAGGCGCTCTCATTGTCTGGCTCGCCACCGGTATCGGTCTGCTGCGGCTGCTCCGGTCTTACTCGGGCGGCTCGCTCTTTCCTGTTGACCAGCCCACGATCGTCCGCCAGATTCAACAGTTGCAGCGCCTCGAAACGGTCCGCTTCTCCATGGATAAAATCATTTCCGGAGAGCACGATAGTCCTTACTTGCCAAAATTCCTCGTCAGCGATCGCCTTTTGCTCGTCGTACACGGCGACGTCATTGCCGGTGTCGATCTGCGTCAGCTGCAATCTCAAGATGTTTCCATTGCGGGCAAGACTATCTCCGTTCGTGTTCCAAAATCACAAATCCTCGTCACCAACCTCGACAATTCCAAAACCCGCGTCTATTCCCGCGACACCGGCCTTTTTTCTTCGCCGGACCCGAATTTAGAAACGGAAGTCCGTCAGGAGGCCGAGCGGCAACTTCAAGAAGCCGCACTCCAAGGCAATATCTTGAAGACCGCCGATGAGAACGCAAGGTCGACTCTCTCCGCACTTCTACGCAGCCTCGGCTTCACCGCGGTGGAATTTCGCTAGCGTTCGAGGGTTTCGACGCGCAAACCACCAGTTTAGGAAAAGCAGCGCGTAGAACGGCGCGTAGACGAGCCACTGCATCAGTGGATCAAAGCGAAAAACACCGAGAATGCCATAGCCGATCAGCACGTTGTACGACAAAAATTGCAGTACCGTCAGCGCGAGCCACGCCGGATTGGGGAAAAAACACAGCAGCGGCACAATCCAAGTGAAGTACCACGAGTAGCCGTTCGGGCTGAACGCCAGTATCGTTCCGATCAGCAAGTACGCCGCGCGCGCAGGCTCAGCCTTCCTCCATGCCAGCCAAAATGCCAACCCCCAGGTAACGACGACACCGACAAGCGCGGGGATTCTCGTCGTTCCTCCGGTGACCCAGTCGATCACGCTGTACAAGCTGGCGTGATAATTTTTCCAGGTCGCCTGGTAATACGCGAGATTTGCGCGAAGCATCCCGAGCGCATTCCCATACGGCGCCAATACTACAAGCGCCGCTGCTCCCGCCAATGCCGCGGCCAACCATCCGGCCTTTTTTCCCGGCCATCCCGCACGCCGGATCCACACCGGCAAGAGCAGCGCAGGAAACGCTTTAGCCATCGCCCCAAGCGCGACGGGCACGCTCGCGATCGATGGCCATTTCTTTACCAGCGCCAGTCCGCCGACGATTCCGAGCAACGCCAGCACATCGTTGTGACCACTCCCGGCAAATTCCACGATCACGAGCGGGTTCCAGGCATATATCGCCAACCGAAAGTCGCGGTGCACCTCACGGCGAAATATCCATGCCAGCAGCAATAGCACCAGGACATCGGCCACCGCAAATGGCGTCTTGAAGGCAGTCGGACCGGGAAAGAATTTCCAGGTCGCGCGAAAAAGCAGCTCCGTCGCGGGCGGATAGATGGCCGGAAGCTCGCGCCCGGGCATGATTTCGTAATATCTGTCGCGTAGCTCCGCCAACCGCGGGTCGTTCGGCGCGATGGCATAAGGATTCCAGCCGGCCGCCTGGACTTTGCCTTCCCACCGGTATCGCTGCAAATCGTCGGAAAGCGTAGGCTCCATCGGCCAAAGCGGCGCGCGGAATGCAATCGCGGCAAAAACCAGTAGAATGGTGGTAGTGCGCGTGGCCTGAGTTTGTGCAAATCCGTAGAGTGCCACCAGGTAGACGACCCCGGCGGCCAGCCCCAGCTCGATAAAGCTGATCGCGTGGTTTTTCAGGTAGTACAAGCTGTGCATGCGCAGGAACGCCGCTTCGAGCGCTATTCCCGCGGCCAACAGCCAGAAACGGCTCCACCGGTTTCGATTGTTGTCGGATGCCATTCGGAGAAATTTCAGACTTGTTGACTTTCGCCCATCTGTTCGCGGCCCAGCAAAGCCCGGTTGTCCAGTATTGGCACAAGCTGACCGACAAAACATTCAGCGACATTTATCATGCCAACGCATTCGACCTGGCCATGATGATTCCGTATTTCATCGTGTTGTTCATCCTGGCGACGTACGGCCTGCATCGCTACGCACTCCTTTACGACTACTTCGTTTATCGAAAAAATGTTCCGGCAACGCCTCCACCGGTGTCGCGCTGGCCAAAGGTTACCATACAGCTTCCCATCTTCAACGAGCGCTACGTGATCGAGCGCCTAGTCGACGCGGTTTCACAATTCGATTATCCGCGCGAGCTTCTCGACATTCAGGTGCTCGACGACTCCACCGACGAAACGCGCGAAGTCGCTGGCGACTGCGTCGAACGCCATGCCGCCCAAGGCCTGCCGATCCGCTATATTCTTCGCACCAATCGGGAAGGCTACAAGGCCGGTGCGCTCGAAAATGGCCTGAAAACCGCCCAGGGCGAGTTCGTCGCGATCTTCGACGCGGATTTTCTTCCTCCCGCCGATTTTCTTCGACGCACCATTCCGCATTTTTTGAATCCCAATGGCGGAGGCAACGTCGGCATGGTGCAGACGCGCTGGACGTATCTCAACAGCGACTATTCCCTGCTGACCCGCGTTGAAACCATTCTGCTCGACGGACATTTTGTCATCGAACACGGCGCCCGGTCGCGCCGCGGCTCCTTCTTTAACTTCAACGGCACTGCGGGAGTGTGGCGCCGCGCTGCGATTGAATCTGCCGGCGGCTGGGAGCATGACACACTGACCGAAGATACCGACCTTTCCTACCGCGCCCAGCTCAAAGGCTGGAAATTCCTCTATCTGCCTGAAATCGAGTGCCCTTCCGAATTACCGGTGGATATGAACGGCTTCAAGGCGCAGCAAGCACGCTGGGCCAAGGGATTGATGCAAACCGCGAAGAAAATCCTGCCGAAGGTATTTCGCTCCGACGTGCCATTGCACATCAAGTCTGAAGCGTTTTTCCATCTCACTGCCAATATTTCTTATCCCCTCATGGTTCTTCTCTCTACCATGCTGCTTCCGGCAATGATCGTGCGCTTCTATCAGGGTTGGTTTCAGATGCTGGTCATCGATCTTCCACTTTTCCTCGCCTCCACCTGCTCGATCTCGAGCTTTTATCTTGCGGCACAAAGAGAGCTACGCCCCAAAACCTGGATGAATACGTTCCTCTATTTGCCTTTTGTGATGGCCACGGGCATTGGCTTGAGTGTCCGCAACGCACAAGGGGTCCTCGAAGCCATCTTCGGCAAGAAGTCCGAGTTTGCGCGGACACCGAAATTTAAGATTGAAGGTAAGTCTGGAACTTTCGCCAGGAAGACGTATAAGAACAAATCCGGCTGGATGCCCTACTTCGAAATTATTCTCGGCATCTACTTCGCGCTGGCCATCATCTACGCCATTAGCAACGAGAATTACGCTACCGTACCGTTTCTGCTTCTCTTCGTGTGGGGTTATCTCTACACCGGTTTCATGTCCCTCAGCCAATCCTGGTTCGCCCGTCTCGGTCTCGGCGTCAACGCCCCGGAAATGCGTCCTGCCTCGTCCGGTGCTCCGGGATTCTAATCAAAAGCGGAAGAGCAAGCGGATTCCTCGCTTCGCGGACTCCCCGTGCTTGCCGCAGGCAGGCTCGGAACGACGATTCTGTAGTCGGGGCAACTTTTATTTTTCACCGTTCAGTGCCTGCAGTTCTCGCGCAGCCAGATCCCCTGGTAGCGGCGCATACCCGAGCGACTGGCACTCTTTCTGGCCGTTGGTCAGCATCCAGCGCACCATCTCCGTCAAGGCTTCCTGCTTCTTCGCGTCTTTTGCTTCGCCCGGGATCAGCAGCCACGTGAAAGTCGAGATGGGATAGGTGTGTTTGCCACCCGTGTCCGTGATCGATGTCTGAAACTCATGTTCCTTTAGCGGCCCGGCCGCTTTCGCCGCAGCGGTTACGCTGTCCAGATCTGCCTTCACATATTCCCCGGAACGGTTGCGTACCGCCCCGAAGCTGAGTTCATGCTGCAAGGCATAGATAAATTCGACATAGCCGATGGAATTGACGGTTTTGGAGACGGTATCCGCCACCCCCTGGTTCCGTTCCGCGCCGGTCCCAACCGGCCAGGACACCGTGGTCCCCTTTCCGACTCCGGACTTCCACTCGTCGCTCACTTTGGACAGGTAATCCGTCCACGCAAACGTCGTACCGCTTCCGTCCGAGCGGTGCACGACGATGATCTTTTCATTCGGCAAGCGCACATGTTTGTTGATGGCGCGAATTTCCGGCGCGTCCCATGCCCGAATCTTTCCGAGAAAAATTCCTGCGAGCACCTCGGGCGAAAAATTCAATCCGTTGGGCGCACCCTTCACGTTATAAATCGGAACAATCGCGCCGAGCACGGTCGCAAACTGAAGCAATTTGCCGTCGGCCTGAAGTTGTTCTACGGGAAACGGCATGTCGGACGCTCCGAAATCGACCTCGCCGGCGCGCATTCGGCGAATTCCTTCTTCGGAGCCCACTGCGTCGTAAGCTATCTGAATCTCAGGCCGCGCTCGCCCGAAACTCTCAAACCATTTCTGGTAAATCGGCGCGGGAAACGTCGCTCCCGCTCCCTGCAGCCTCACCGCTGCGATCGAACCCTTTCCTGCGCCTAGCGTATCGCCAGCGGTTGATGCTTTTCCCTTGTTCTCTTTGTGTTCGAGAACCTCCACCAAGGCGCTACCGAGTTGGTCGCCAAGGTCATCCGTGATGCTTTTCCATCCTGCTCGACGCGGCGTAACCAGATACGACCACAGCGTCTTGCTGCCTTGGCCGCTCAATTCCGCCGTGGCATACCCCTGATAGATGGCCTGCTCTGCGCCGCGGGAACGCGGACTCGTGGAAATGTATTCGGTTGCCCAGACCGTGGCCGAACCGCGAACGACTGCGTCCGCCTGCGCCCGATCCTTCACGATTTGGACCTTTCCGTAGGCCTCGAGCTTCAGGACAACGCGATCTTTGACCGCGGTCGAACTTTTTCCGCTTTCCGTCCAGTCGAGCGCCACGCGTTTTATGTCCACAATTCGCTCGGCCGACTGCGCATGCGAGCGTGCGCTGATGGACATGAAAAGCGCGCAAAGGCAAACCGCCAGCCACACGCATTTTTGAATGATTGTGAAAGAGGCTGTGGGCTGGATCACGCAGGTCACCCCGGAATCTTCGACAGTATACCGGGGCGCTGGCCGTCGCTTCGAATGTTTCGCTAAGTTGCGCCTGAAACCTCGTCGCGGTATGTCAACGTTTGTTCATACTTCGTCAGCGATGCCAGCCGATTTCTGTAACGGCACGGGGTTGGGTCGATTGCTTACTTCGGCGTTATGTCGCCGCTGGTAGCCGTTTGCGTATCGTCTTCCACCTTATGCCATTTGGCATTCGGGTCATATTCCTGCATGCCTTTGGCAACGTTGTCCGTATTCTTGCCCAAGTCCTTCTCGTAGACGATGCCATCGGAACTCACCAGGAACGTCATTACTCCGGAAGACCGATACTCGGCGGGATAAGCAACAAACGCAAAGCCACCTGTCATCTTGCCGTCTACCATGTAACTCTTCACGCCGCCGGGGCTGTCCTTTCCCTGGCTCGTCAGAGTGTGAAAGTAATATCCACGAAACGGAACCGCCTCGCCTCCCCGAGATGCAGCCGCTCCGGCAAGCAGCGGTCCAATGGGACTTTCCGGCTCACCGTTCGCAGCTTTCCAGTACAACCCATCCTTCTTCCCTTCGTCGCTGTAGAGTTTCGGAGCGTATTCGTTGTTCTGGTGTGCATAGTATTCCTTCTGTGCCGCCACGAGTTGGTCGCAAATGTGAATGGCAGATATTTCGTTGTAGCCAATGCGGCGATACAGAACCTCTTGCTTGCCGGCATCGGTGTCGAAATACCACACGTTTCCTCGATTTCTGAGCGGTATCGGGTACGGCCAATTGTGCGAGCCGATGTACAAACTAATGGTTCCGTCCGGCTCTTTGACCAACCGGTTCATCTCCTCATATCGTTTTACGAAGTTGCCGCGGACCCGGACGTCCTCGGCAGAATCCCCTGAGGATACGAGCTGCTTTCCATTCGGACCGAACAGCGTGAGCAGCGCTTGTTCGTCATTATTCTGCGCCGCAGTGAGCAGCGCCTTACACGCTTCCTCCGGCGTTGCAAACGTCTTCTGACCCTTCTGCTGCGCCCGCGATCCGGTGGCAAAACTGAGCGTCACCAGAATGGCGATCGCGGCTAGCTCAAAAAGATGTTCAGGATGAAAATCACCAGACTGCAACTCGGTTCGCCGCATACAGTCTCCTTCCTTTTTTCTATCTCCCGAAGTCTTCAGGACCGGCACAACCTTCGATTAGTGATGCCCACCACCCGCATGGCCGCCACCCCCGCCGCCATGGGATTCTCCGCCGCCATGAGATGCTCCGCCGCCACCGTGAAAGCTGGAATTTCCGCGCGCCGCGTAACTTTTCGATTCTCCACCGTGGTCATAGCCACTGAAGGCACCCGAGTGCGTGCTGGTCTGTCCGTGCGAAGGCTGATCGTAGCCGCGAGCTGCGTGCTGATCTCCCTCAAATGGCCTCGGCGAAGCGCCTGGATGGTTGTAGACACCGCCGCGTCCCGGTGTGGCGCCGGGCCGGTATCCAGGGTGGCCAGGAGCTCCCGGTCCGCCACGGCCACCGCGGTAATACACGTTGCGGTTATAAAAAGTCGTGCTGTGCGAGTAGTAGCGCGCGTGGTTGTACACGACATAATGGCTGTGCCAATCACAGCCCCAATGGCCCCAACCCCAGCCAAATCCTCCGAAAAAACCGACTCCGAACCCTACTCCAAAGGACAAGAATGGCCCACCACCGAACCAGATTCCCGGATACGGATACCATCCCGGCCACGCCACGATGGGCGGCCCATAAACCACCCAGGGATTGTAAGCGGGGACATAAACGACGTCAGGCTGCGCCGGCTGGATGATAATGGTCTGTCCCTGCGTCGTTACCGTTTGCTGCGGCGTCGTTTTCAAATTTCCAGATGATTGCGCCTTCTGGCGCATCACCTGCACTGCATCCATCACATCCTGTTGCTGGTTGTAGTAGGCGTCTCCCAACGTCGAGGTCCAGGAGAGATTCTTGTCCATGTTTCCGAGGACCGAGGGGAACGCCGCGAGTGCCTTAACGCTTGGGTCCCACTGCATCTGGTCCACCGCTTGCGCTAACGCGTCGCCCTTCAAATCCGAGTGCGCCTGCACCCAGCGATCGGCCTCCACCACTTGTTCCGGGAAAGTAGCCGCCGAAAGGATCTGCGCCACAAGCGAGTCCGAGTAAAGCGCAATCGGCGCGACCAGTTGCTGCAACTGCTCCGGCGTTTCCATCTGGTATGCCGGCCCTTGCGGCGCCGGCGCTTGTCCGGCGGCAGACGGCGGGGCTTGCGCGTCCTGCGACGCTGTTGCATCCATGGGCAACGTTCCGAACAAAACGGCAAAGGACGCCAGGACGACCAGAGTCTTTCGTAGCAATCGAATTCTGGAAAAGCCGGCTTCACATTCGTCAATGTTCATGATCTTGAACCTCCTGTGAAGTGCACCAATTGTCCGAGGCCCCAACCAAAGCTCTCTAACTATAGATGAGAAGGGCAAGGTTTGTGTTTCGAAAATTTTTTTCTGGCCGAGCGCCCGGACGAAACTGTAGCATGAAGACAGGTCCAGAGAGTGATTTGCGGGTTTCCTGATGAAAATTCTTCCTTTTCTCGCGCTTCTCCTGCTCCCCATTTCCCTTCTGGCCGCTCAGAAACCGCGGAAGCAGTCATTCGAAGACGCGCCTGTCCCTGTCGACCAGGAGCCTCACCATCACACCGTGCTCAAGAACGACTCCGTGCTCGTCATGCGCGTGACTCTTAAGGAAGGAGAGCGCACTCTTTATCACATCCACGCCCGCGACCGCGTTTCCGTGGAACTGTCGAATTGCAGCATCTCTCAGCAAAATTTGGACCAACCCGAAGGCCCCTCCACTCCGACTAAGCCCGGCGAGCTCTCCGCTCCGGCAGCCGGCGCAACGCCACTGATTCATCGCGTCCACAATTTCGGCCCCGGTGTCTTTGAAGTTCTCGACGTTGAATTCCTGCAACGGCCGCCGCAACCGTCGTCTGCCGAGGCTGCTCCCGTGGCCATCGAGAATCCGAGCGCGCGCGTCTATCAGTGGACTCTGGCACCCGGCGCTACGTCGGCCATGCACACGCATGCCCGACCGTATCTGATTATTGCAGTCACAAAGATGCCGCTGAAAATGACCGCTCCGGACGGTCAATCGTCGTCACACGAAGTTCAACGCGGAGATTTTCACTGGATTGAACCGAACGTGACGCACTCCTTGACGAATGAGGGAACCACGGAAGGCCAAATTGTCGAAGTCGAACTGAAGTGACTGCTTAACCCTTTGCCGCTTCTTCGAGCCAGCTATTCAGAATGTATTCGTATTTGGGTTCCACTTCGAGGAACGTGACACCGGCTCCGACGTTCGGCGTGTGGTAAACCACTCTGGCTTTGGACTGGAAGGTCTGGTCGCCGGCAAAAATCTTCAGCAGCAGCAGAGTCCCGGTGGGAAACGGGTTCATCATATCCAGGTAGCATCCATGCTGGCTTAATTCGCTGACGCGCGACGCTACGCGCACATCCGAGGTTTCTTCGTACAATTCCGCGCTGGCGATAAAGATGTACCGCGGCGTGCGGCGCTTTTCCCGATAGCTCATAGGCCCTCCGGGCAGCTGGGTGTCCAATTTCAATCATCCTAAATCCCGGGCTCCCGGCCCGCGCGATTTTTAGCTTCCATCCTTCCTCTACGCTATTAACTTCTACATTACTCAGTCCCTATCGCTAACAAGATGTATCTGGTCTTTGGTCGGGCAACGCGGCTGGCAGTCGCTTCTCCGCTTGCGCTACAATCTCTCTCTTTGCTCCTCGGGGGAGGGGCCTCTCGAGGTGACCGGATGAGTGGTCTTGGGAACATGGGTCTGTTTCGTTCTCGCATTTCTACTTCTCGCCCTCTGGCTCGCTCCTTTCTCGCCGTAGCCCTGGTTCTGGCATTCGCACACTTTCCAGCAGCTGCCCAGCAGCGCCGGAATCGCGAGCCGAATTCCGTCTACGCGGCGCGCCGCGCGAGGCTTGTATCGAACATCGATGGGCCCGTCGTTCTTCTCGGCTATAGCGGCAAGGAAGAGGAAGCGCAGACCTACGTCTTCGCCCAGGAAGAAAATTTCTATTACTTGACCGGCCATAACGAGGAGCAAGCAGCGCTGGTCATCTTGCCTGCTGTCGGAAACAAGGCCGGCAACGACGATTGGACGGCGCGTGAAGTCTTTTTTCTTCCCCCCAAAGACGTGCGTAAGGAAAAGTGGAACGGCGCGCGTATGTCCCCGAGCGATCCTGGAATCGAACTTCGCACCGGGTTCTCCGAGGTTAAGGCGTACCCTGATCTTCGCGCCACACTGGAGCGGCTTGCCAAAATTTACCCTACCTTCTACACCATTCTTCCTTACCAGCGGGAACTGGGCGGCTATCCCCACGAAAAGGAAACCGTCGATTGGCTGAAGCAGGTGGCGCCAGAAGTTACTGTCAAAGATATTCGCGGCGGAATCGCCGATTTGCGGCTGATCAAATCGCCCACGGAACTGACGCTACTGCGGCAGGCCATCGACCTTTCTCTCGATGCGCACTTCGAAGCGCTGAAAATGATGCGCGCAGGCGTTTGGGAGTATCAAATCGCGGCAAAGATGGTTGAAGTCCACGCCGTAGGCGGCTCGGAAGCAGAGGCTTACGCGCCCATTGTCGGCGCCGGCCCCAATTCGACGGCGCTCCATTACGACAAACTGGACCGCAAGATCGAAGACGGCGACATTGTGGTCATGGACGTGGGCGCGCAATTTTCCGGCTATGCAGCCGACATCACGCGCACCATTCCGGCCAATGGAAAATTCACGTCCCGGCAGCGCGAGATTTACGAGATTGTTCTGGGCGCGCAGGACGCCGCAATTCATGCGCTAAAGCCGGGAATGGACATGTGCCGTAAGGGCGACAAGAGCGTCTACAAGATCGCTTACGACTACATCAATTCTCACGGCAAGGATCAGCACGGCAAGCCGCTAGGGCAGTATTTCATCCACGGGTTGGGCCACAGCATTGGCTTGAACGTTCACGACCCCGGCGATCTTTGCAAGCCGTTTGTTCCCGGCACCGTCCTCACGATCGAGCCAGGTATTTACATTCCCGAAGAAAACCTTGGTGTCCGCATCGAAGACGATCTGCTCATCACCGATACCGGCTATGAGCTTTTGAGCCAGCGCCTGCCGCGGTCCCCGGACGAGATCGAGAAGATCATGGCCGACGCAGCCCAGCATCGCGCCGCCGAGTCCAAATGAACGCCAGATAAAGGCCTGGGCGGTCGGCCCTTCGAAATCGATGTTTGAAAGCCCAAGAAAAACCGAGCCTTAGGTGAAAAGACGTGATGCCGGCACTCTGGGTTGTAACCTGATTTAAATATTTCCTCGCGGTAGCGGTGTTACCATTCGTCAGTTTTGTTAACCGGGGGTATTGCACCTATGGCCAAGGACCTGTTTCGCTGCGAAGTCGCAAAAGCACCGGATGACGATCAAGGGAATAAGATAACGATGGTCAAGTGTTACGGCAGGCTGGTGGGCGACGCCAGTGACCGGTTGAAAGAAACCGTCAAGCCACTGATTCTCGACGGAGGCCGCATCGTCATCGATCTTGCCGGTGTGGATCACCTGGACAGCTCCGCTCTCGGCGCCCTGGTTGGCTTGAAAGTGTCCGCCATCAACCATGGGTACTGCATTCTCGAACTGGACAACGTAACACCACGCATTCTTGAGTTGCTGCGTCTCACGAATTTGACAGAGATGTTTGCCAAGTAAGGCTCGCCCTTGGCAAAGAAAATCTGCCTCAAGCATGGCAGAATGGGACCATGCTTCGCAGAGAGTTCCTGGAGAGGTTTGCAGCTGGCGCTGCTCTTTCCTTAGTTCCCACCTTTCCGAGGCATCTTCTTCCGGAAGATCCGATACCTGACGCGACGTTACATATCTCTTCCGTCGAACTGGAAGTCGCTCCACGGAAAATCGTTAAGACCATCGGGTACAACGGATCGGTTCCAGGTCCCGTTCTGCGATTTCGCGAAGGCCAGAGCGTCACGATCGACGTCTTCAACGACACGAAGGATCCGGAGCTAGTCCACTGGCACGGCCTGTTTGTTGCCCCCGAGGTGGATGGATCGGGGGAAGAAGGCACACCTCCTATTCCTCCTCGAACCTCGCGGAGATATTCCTTTGTTGTTCGGCCCGCCGGCACGCGCTGGTACCATACGCACGTTTCCGCCGGCAGGAATCTGAATCGCTCCACGTTCACCGGTCAGTTCGGAATGTTCTGTATCGAACCGCGGAGCGCTGCAGGTCGTTACGATGCGGAAGCGCTGCTCTGCCTTCACGGCTGGAAACCTTACTTAAGCAACACCGCGGGCGAAGGAACGATGGAGCCCGCATACGAACTTTTTTCTATCAATAGCCATGCTCTAGGGCACGGTGAGCCAATTCGCGTGCGCGAAGGCCAGAGGGTGCTGTTTCGCATCCTGAATGCCAGCGCTACGCTGCAGCACCAGATCGCGTTCGCCGGTCATCAATTTGAAGTCCTTGCTCTCGATGGCAATCCCGTTCCGGCGCCGCGCAAGGTCGATGTGCTTTCGCTCGGGCCAGCCGAACGAGTCGACGCTGCCGTCAGCATGAATGCGCCCGGTGTGTGGATCCTCGGAGAACGGAACGACCAGATCAGAGATCATGGCTTGGGGATCGTCGTGGAGTATGAAAATCGCGATGAGACGCCCCGTTGGGTCGCGCCGGGCAATTCTTCGTGGGATTACAAAATCTTCGGAGTTCCGAGTGCTTCCGGTGAGACCGGAACATCAGCAGAACCGACCGAGGTTATCCCTCTCATCTTCAGGCGTAAATTTGCCGGCAACAACTGGGTGGACCATTGGACCATCAACGGCAAGGAGTTCCCGAAAGCCGATCCGATCATGCTTCGCGAAAACCACCGCTATCGCCTGCGCTTCGATAATCAAAGCGATGACGATCATCCCGTTCACCTGCACCGGCATTCGTTTGAGCTGAAAACCATCGCCGGCGAGAACACCGCCGGTGTTTTCAAGGATGTGGTCGTCGTGCCGCGCCGCAAAGTGGTCGAAGCGGAATTCGTAGCGAACCATCCTGGCGCGACGCTTTTTCACTGTCATCAACAAATGCACATGGATTTCGGCTTTATGGCGCTCCTTCAGTATCAAAGGTAGCGCCGACCTGTCCTCAGGAACGCAAATAGGCCAAAACCGCGCGAGTGGCCTCCTCCTTCGCGGCGGCAAGCGAGAACGCCGGCGGCCGCCGCAGCACCGCCCCGTGGGAAAGAGAATCCACCATGTGCGTGACAACGAACGCCACTTTGTCGAGGTCACGATGTGGTCTGAGCTCTTTCGACCGGGATGCGATCGCCAGCCGAAAAGCGCCATGAAGCCGCACGGAGAAGTCCCGTGTCCCTTCGGAACGGTGAGGAATCTCGGTAAACATTGCTTCATAAAGTTCCGGTTCGTCCGTGTGGGCGTCCACCATGGCTTCGATCAGCGCGGGAATGAGGCCGTCGAGCGACGATGTGGCATTCTCGACGAGCGTGGTCTCGATGAGGCGATCGATCTGTTCGATGTGACGCTGGTGCAAAGCGGCAAAGATCGCGCGCTTGTCCGGAAAGTATTGGTACACCGAGCCGATGCTGACTCCGGCGACTTCGGCAATACGGTTGGTGGTAACCGCGTGGGCACTCTCTCGCTTTAGGATGCGCACCACCGCTTCGAGGATCGCGTCGACGGTCTGCTGCGCCCGGCGCTGCCGTGGTTTACGGCGATTGGGGTTAATCCTTAACTTGGCTTTCATCCGAAATCAATGTAGCTGAAATGTGAGCTCTTGTATATATATGCGCCTAAATCCAAGAATTTGCTATTTAATCCCTTGCTTCTAAAGCGAGTAGACATCCCTTTCGATTCCCCATAGTCTCGTATAAGTATATGAGCAAATATATAATTTAAAAAGTTTACCGAAGGGAATTGTCATGACCTATCTCATCACCGGAGCGACCGGAGATATCGGCTACCGCGTCGTCGAACTCCTTCTTCAGCGCGGCGACCGTCCACGAGTTTTTGTGCGTGATGCCGCCAAAGCGAGAGCGCGCTATGACGACCGGATCGACATATTCGTGGGCGACCTCGCCGACGGCCCGTCACTTGTGCCGGCGCTCGAAGGAGCCGACGCGGTTTTCCTGGTCAACAGCGGACCCGAAATCCCGAGCCGCGACGAATCGGCTGCCCATTTCGCGAAGGCTGCGGGCGTGAAACATCTCGTTAAACTCTCATCAATGGATGCGCAGCAAAATGTTGGGACCGGCGCATGGCACGCGCGCGGTGAATCCGCGATTCGCGCGAGCGGAATCGCTTTCACATTCGTCCAGCCGTCGGGTTTCATGTCGAATGCCCTCGGATGGGCGGCTTCGATCAAAGCAGAAGGAATTGTGAGTTCGCCGACCGCCGACGGCAAGATTGCTTTTATTCACCCCGACGATATTGCGGCCGTCGCAATCAAGGCATTGACAGCGCAGGAGTACAACGGAGATTCATTGCCAATCACCGGCCCCGAAGCACTGAGCTACCTCGAGATGACGACAAAAATCGGCGCGGCAATCGGTAGGCCACTCAAATTCCAATC
The DNA here is from genome assembly GCA_963783955.1 of Candidatus Acidiferrales bacterium. Lineage (GTDB taxonomy): Bacteria > Acidobacteriota > Terriglobia > Acidiferrales > UBA7541 > Acidiferrum. The sequence goes on from CAWAPN010000002.1 coordinate 251,137, forward strand.
CATCCACGAGAAACAGGAAAGTGAACAAATGCTCGTCAGCGGTGATTCGTCGGAAATGGCGGCAGCGCACATGTCAATCTATCGCGCCATTCGGGAAGGGCGCCTCGCGAAGGTCACGAATAACGTCGAACGGATTCTAGGCAGAAAGCCACTAACTTTCGATCAGTGGGTAAAAGAAAACCGCAAAGCTTTTTGCTGAGGGTGCTGATCCGTCTTTCTCCACACGGCTTGCCTTACATCGTGCAGGCTCTGCTGGGCGAATCTTCTTGCTTACATGCTCGCCTATGTGGCTGACTTCTTCCCAGGGCGTCGCAATCACGCGTTTCAAATTTAAGTTGCAAGTGTAGCTGGCGATTCGCTAGATCATGGAGGCCAACCCGCCAGCGCTGACCCCCGAAGAGGTCATTGAGGCCCTGAGGCAACGGCCAAAGTCGTTTGTAGGAAACGTCTCGGCGGGGATCGTTCTGCCAGAAAGCCTTGCCGAGGGATCGTCTGTGACGAGGATTGGAGACTTTCCCTTGATTGGGCTGACGGCGGGTCAGTCGCTCGATTTTCGGAGATGCCGAACTAAATCGGGAGGCTGCGGCGTATCAGCAAGTGTGGATTCACGAAATACAACCGAAGCTCGTGGGGCTTTCTACGCACGGGCGGCAAATCGTTGTCCCGAATGCGAGCCATGGGTCGATCCCGCAAGAATTGATCATCCGCTCCATCGACGAGGTCGTAATGGAAGTTCGCGGCGTCGCCGCAACTCACTAGCAGGTAAACTGGGCTTGTCCAAACGATCCCTTAATTACGACGCCAAGACGAATTGCGCCCCGTTGCGGGGCCAGCCGGTGAGGTGAGATCGGAGCGCCGAAGCCCCGTAGATACGCGATAAATTAGTCACCCTTGGCTTTCTTGCTTTGGCCTTTCAAAATCCTCACGATGGCCATTATGGTGTTCCAATTCCGTGTCGTTGCCGGCACACCAAATAGTTTGTCGATCTGGCCAAGATAGCCAATGGTTTTCATGTGGCGCCGGTACTGTCCGAAGACGAATCGGCCCTTTGACCCGATCACTCGCACGAACCACTTCCTGCGTGGCGGAAGTGTGAATGGCATGGAAGGCAGGCCGCCGTCGGCTTTGGACAGGATGCTCACGAATCGCACAATATCGGGGCGTGACGCTCCAAACGGATTTTCCATCTCCAGGCGGATAAGATCGCGACCGTCGCAGAGCACAACTTCCGTCTCGAATGGCAGCTTCCGGCACAGCTCAGCGCGGAATTTTGCTTGAGGTCCGGGTTTTTGAACGACAAAGGTGCCTGCTGCACCCACATTCACAACACCATAGTCGCTCAGTTCTCTGGCAAGGATGCTTGGACGAAACGTCCTGTGTCCGCCAACATTGACTCCGCGGAGGAACACAACGAGTTGGGGCTGCTCCATCGAACATTCCTTTAGAAGGCACCTGAATCATACGATCAGGAAATGACCGACTGCTACACCATTCAAGCCCGCGCACGCGGTCGGCCATACGCTTCCTGCTCATTTACTATTTCTACTGCCACACGTCCAGATGCCGTCCTGGCTCCGGCGCTTCTCTTCCGCATTGATGTTCTTGGGGCCAATTGCACCAAGATTGTGCAAATGAGGCAGTTTCGCTGGCTCCTATCCCCCATCTCGTTTTTGGCTGTCCGTCAAAACTGGCTCCGTAAACGATGGTTTGTCCATCGGGAGTGAATCTGGCGGAGTGGATCGTGCCGCGCCGAAAGGTGAGCTGCTGGAATGCTGGCTGCGCTGCAATGGTTGGGGCACTGGTACGCTTGCCAGCGAAGTAGGTCAGGAAAAGTGCGGCCAGCGCGATAGCAGCAAGACCCAAGTAACGAACAATTTCTGTCTTCTTGGCTGAGCTGGCGAGGGGAGGAACTGCGCCCGAAGAGCTTCCCGTTCCAGTGATGGCCAGAAGAGCAAAGCCGAGGTCACGTGCCGACTGGAAGCGATCCGCCGAGGATTTTTCCAGGCACCGGCGAACGATGCGGTCGAGTGCCGGAGAGATCCCCGCTGCCGTTGGGAGGAGTTCGGGTGGATCGCTCTTCAAAATCGCACTGAGCGTGTCGGCCGAGGTGCCGCGGAGGAAAACATTTTTTCCGGACAGCATTTCGTAGAAGATTACGCCCAAAGAAAAATGTCAGAACGTGCATCGGCTACTTGCCCGCGCGCCTGTTCCGGCGACATGTAACCCACGGTTCCGAGGACAACTCCGGGCGCAGAACCCTGGGTGAGGGTGAGGGAACCGCCTTGCGCTGTCACTTCTTCCGGGTGTGTCATTTTTGGGAGTCCGAAATCCAATATTTTTGCGTGCCCGTCTTTGGCTAAAAAAATATTTTCCGGCTTGAGGTCGCGATGGACGACGCCTTTTTCGTGGGCGGCGGCAAGCGCATCCGTGAGTTGCACGGCGAGTTCCATAAATTTGCGAGTCGGTATGGAATTAGAGCGCAAGCGCTCACGCAAACTTTCGCCCTCCAGGAGTTCGGAAACCAGAAAGGGCACACCCTCGTGTTCACCAACGAAGTAGATGGCAAGAATATTGGGGTGTGCAAGAGCCGCTGCGGCCTGAGCCTCCTGGCGGAAACGCCGCAAGCGATCGGGATCTTGCAAATTGCTGGAATGGAGAATTTTTATGGCGACGTCGCGTCCGAGCGCGGTGTCGCGCGCTCGATAGACCTCTCCCATTCCGCCGGTGCCCAGCAAGGAGAGAATTTCGTACGGGCCCAGTTTTGAACCTGGAACAAGTGCCATGATTGGCGGGGATTATACTCCGAGAATCGGCCGAACTGGCAGCCTCGGCGGGCCAGCGGGCCAGCGCCATCTAGTTAACGCGTAACCGCGAAAGTTGGTACTAGCCGCCCCTTCTGCGGTAACCGTTCAGTTCTGTTCCACGCTGCACTTCACGTTCACTTGCTCGCAGACGCGCAGGACCGCTTCGACGACCATCGAGGTGGGGCTCGGCTCGGCTTTCTCACTGACGTTGGAAGCAATCACGAGTTGTGTGAGCTTGTCCCCAAGCGCCGTAATCTGAAACCCGGCGACCAATTGATCCTTGCTGATCTCGATCCTGCCGTTCTTGCTGTCGTTCTTGGTGATTTTGATTTCCGGATGAGTCTGCAGCGTCTTGAGGGTTTTGTCGTACACGGCGGTGGGAGCGGCTTCGAGTAGTACGATAGCTACATCGTAACCGCCGCTCGCGGATTTCTGTTTCATTTGCTGAATGCGGTTTTTCGCGGCATGAGCCGCCATTACCCACTGCGCTTCCACGCTGGAAAAGTGCGGCAACACGAACAGGGCGACCACCAAAAGCATCCACGATTTGGCACGGTACATGAGCTAGCCTCCAGAAGAGAGACGCGTCGCGTCGCCAGTCACACGTATCGAAGGGCGAAGCGGCGTAGTGGCGGAAAACACATCGTACGCCGAGCCCGGACCTGGTGCAATCAGCGCAGTGACCGAGAAGTGATTGACTGGAGGAGGTCCACCGCTGCAAGCGGTGACAAGACACATGCCGCAAAGCAACAGCAGGAACAACAGACGTAATGGACTCGCCGAGTTATTCATGCCGCAGTACCGTCACGGGATCCACTTTTGTTGCACGGCTGGAGGGGAGGTAGCACGCGAGCAAGGTGATGCACGCCAGCAGGATTCCAACGGCGGCATAAGTCGCGGGATCGGTGGCCTTCACGTGAGAAAGCCTGAGGTGCTCCTTCATGAACCGATTGAGTCCGAGTGCTAATGCAATGCCAATGACTAATCCGGTCCCAGCGAGGGTAAGTCCCAGCTTGCCGACCAGCACGAACACATCACGGCGCTGAGCCCCGAGCGCAAAACGGATGCCCAATTCGCGCGTGCGCTGGTTGACGAAATACGAGAGGACGCCATATACGCCGATCGCTGCCAGAACCACGGCTATGCCGGCGAAAACCCCGAGAAAGAGGACATAGGTCTTATCCCAGCTCATATATTCCGCGAGCATATCCTCCATCGTACTGATGTCAGTGACGGGCTGATCTGGGTCCATCTGTTTCATCATCTGCTTCGCGGTCGCGATGATGTCGGCTTCGTGAGCATGTACATCCGATATCGTGCGGATTACCAGCGTCCCAGCCAAATGGAAGCCATCGCTGCCGCCACGATACAATTCCGGCTGCTGAAGATACGATTCGTACACAAGTGGGTGGACCCCGCCCATCCCGGCTTGCTTGACCTCGCCCACAACACCTACGATCTGGCGGGGCCACTCTTCGTCCACTTCGTTGAACGTATAGTGGAGCAGAATCTGTTGCCCAATGGGATCTTCGTTCGGGAAATAGCGGTTTGCTGTTGTCTCGCTAATGATTACAACCCATGGCGCATTCGTCGTGTCGCGTTCATCAAAGTAGCGACCTTTCTTGAGCGGGATTCTCATGGTGCGAAAGTAGCTGGGGCTCACTTCGTTGAAGCCTACGAAAGGCCTCTTGTCCGGTGCGGGATGCCCTACGATCGAAAAAGTCCTGACCCCCGACCCCAATGGCGGAAGCATCGTGATCATGCCTACGGACTCGACCCCGGGCAGCGCCGAAACTCCTTCAATCAATTGCTGGTGATAGGCGGTTACTTTGGGAGATATTCTCTCCATCGGCCTCCCTGGACTCTTCTCCAGGTACTTACCTCCCGTGGGGGGGAAAAGCACGGTCATCGTCAAGACGTTTGCCGGATCGAAGCCTGGTGACGGGAGCAACATGCGAAGCAGGCTGTTGATCATCAGCCCGGCGCCTACCAGGAGCACCATTGCCAGTGCCACTTCGGCAACCACCAGCAAATACCGCGTCTTTTTATGCTTTGCGGTCGCAGTTCTGCTTTCTCCCTCGCGGAGTGCGTCCTGCAAATCGGCGCGCGAAGCTCGGAAAGCTGAAGCCATGCCGAACAGCAGCGCGGTCAAGAGGCTGAGCCCGCCAGCGAAGAGCAAGACCCGGCCGTTAATGCGAATGTTCTCCGCGTTTGGCAGATCCTGCAATCCATGTGAGTTGTGAGCCGACTAAGCTCGCTAGAGCGGAAGGTTTATCTGGCTAGCCTAAAATATAGTTGTTTTCGTACAGATTCTAGCAACTAGCATCCATTAATTGTTTGCAAATCTAGCTAACACGCTGTAGCATCGCGCCAAATTGTTGCGGGAGGATGCCCCGGGTTTAGTTGAAACTTGAGAACAAGAAGCAGCGGCTCTCGCCCGAACTCAGATAGAGTTCGGGTTGCGAATCCCTTTTAAAGGAGAGAGCCGCCGTGAGAAACAAATACCAAAGGAAAGAGCGCAAGTCCAATCACAAGTTCGAGGTGGTGGGAGGGCAAGAGTTGCTGGTGCGGGTGCCGTTGCCGATCGCCGAGGTGTGGGCGGAGATGCAAGCGCAGGTGGAAGAGCTGACGGGGAAAGCTGGGCTGCAGATCTTGCGCGCCATCTTGGAAAACGAAGTCACGCATCGGGTCGGACCTCCGCATCGGCCGAATCCTAGTGCGGGCTGCGTGCGCTGGGGGAAGCAGCCGGGTTATGTGGTTTTTGCTGGACAGAAAATCCCGCTGGAACGGCCGCGGGTACGAACGCGGGAGGGCCAGGAAGTGGAACTGGAGAGCTACGGGCAGTTGCAGCAAGACGGCAAACTGCAACGGGCGGTGCGGGAACGCATGGTGGCCGGACTGTCCACACGGAACTATCGGCGAGCGGTAGAGAGTGTTGTGGAAGGCTACGGGATCGAGAAAAGCAGCGTGAGTCGGCAGTTTGTTGCGGCCAGTAGCAATCAGTTGCGGGTGCTGTGCGAACGGCGCCTGGAAGATCTGAATCTGGTGGTGCTGATGATCGATGGCATTCACTTTGGCGGTCAGGTGCTGGTGGTGGCCCTGGGGATCGCGGAAGGCGGAGAAAAACACGTTTTGGGAGTGTGGCAAGGAGCGACGGAGAACACCACGGTGGTCAAAGGGTTGTTGGAAGATCTGGTGGACCGAGGACTGGATCAGAAGCGGCGGTATCTGGTGGTGATGGATGGATCCAAAGCGCTGCGGGCCGGTGTGGAACGGGTTTTCGGTGACCAAGTGGAAGTGCAGCGTTGTCAGATTCACAAGCGGCGGAATGTGAAGGAGTATCTGCCGGAGAACTGCCAGAAAGACTACGACCGGCGGATGAGGAATGCGTACGCGATGAACAACTATGCGGAGGCTAAAGAGGCGTTGCAGAAAATCTTCCGGCAACTGGAGCGCATCAATCCAACCGCTGCCCGGAGCCTGGAGGAAGGGCTGGAAGAAACACTGACGGTCCATCGCTTAGGTATCGGAGGGGTGTTGCGGCGGAAACTGGCCACCACCAACCCGATCGAATCGTGCCTGTCGACAGTGCAGCGGGTGGCGCGAAACGTAAAGCGTTGGCGCGAAGGAGATCAGCCGCTGCGCTGGACTGCGACAGGACTCTTGGAAGCGGAGAAGAAATTCCGACGCATTAAAGGCTATCAAGAAATCCTGTTGCTGAAGGAACGCCTGAATCCGTCACGCATTCAGCAGAAGGAGGTCCGGACCGTAGAAGTCGCTTGAACCTCGATGATCGTGTCCCTTCTATCATCACCGTCATGTGCCGCGGTCGTGATTGCAAAACAGGGGATGCTATAGGTTGAGCGAGATGGGAATCGTTGCTCCTAGGGCATCCTGGCGCGAAATTGTTTCGAAAAAAACAGAAATCGGCGCAAGAAAGGAAAAACGGAGCATTTCTAAAAAAGTTTGACCGGACAGTAGAAGTCGCTTGAACTTGGTTGTAGGTAGGCTTACAGTGCCGAACATCGAGAGTCGCTGCAATCAACTAAAACTCGGACATCCTCTTGTTGCGGTCCCTTACCACGTAATTTCCCTAAGAATAGGCCCCGAATAGCTGCTCGCTCAGGGGGAAGCATATGAGAACACTAAAGAATCCCAGCTCTTTGGTTTTCTTTGTGGTGTTTGAGTGGTCCACAACCGGGAGACGTTCATGAAAATCGGTGTTGACCGCTGGTACTCGTTCAAACTGATTGCTCTTTTGTCGTTCTTCGCTTTCGCCGTGCAAACTGGAGCGCAAGATAACGTCCGCTACCCACTGAGTAGTCCGACCAACTCGCGCGGTGAGACAGCGAAAACTTCCAAGGCTTCGGCCGCCGACGCGGCCTCGGGTTATACCTATAGCGTCCTTTACAGCTTTTGCTCTGCCGCGAACTGCACAGACGGAAGCCTTCCCGGGGCCGGGCTGACCCAGGACGCTGCTGGCAATCTTTATGGCACTACCAGCTCGGGAGGCGCAAACTCGAATCCCGCTTGTGGTTCGAATGGCTGCGGCACGGTGTTCAAGTTGGATAATACCGGCCACGAGACCGTGCTCTACAGCTTCTGCTCAGCTTCCAACTGCGCGGATGGCGCTACTCCCCAAGCCGGGCTGATCCAGGACGCGGCGGGCAATCTGTTCGGGACGACCACAGCGGGGGGGTTGAACAACATGTTTTGCAGCAATGTGGTAGGGTCGTCGGAAGGTTGCGGCACAGTGTTCGAGGTCGACAGCACTGGCCATGAGACCGTTCTGTATCGTTTCTGCTCCAATACAATAAGTGGGGGTTGCTTGGACGGAGCGAGTCCTCAAGCTGGCCTGATCCAAGACGCTGCAGGTAACCTCTACGGCACCACAAAGCTTGGCGGAGCCGGCAATGGCGGCACGGTTTTCAAGCTAGACAACAAGGGCCACGAGACCCTCCTCAGCGAATTCTGCGATAGTGCTCCTAATTGCCCCGACGGAGCTCAGCCCGAATCTGGCCTGATCCAAGACGCTGCAGGTAACCTCTACGGCACTACGTCTTCTGGGGGCAACTGCACTGGCATCATCACCGTCGGCGGTGGCATCGCCTTCAAATTAGCCAGTACAGGCAGTACGGGTGGAATCCTCTACAGCTTCTGCTCAGATGGCGATACCCCCCAGGCCGGGCTGATCCAGGACGCCGCCGGCAACTTGTACGGCACTACGTCCAACGGGGATGCTGGAGTGGCGCCGCAATGTTGCACGGGCACAGTGTTCAAGTTGGACACCACGGGCCATCACACAATCCTTTACAGCTTCTGCTCAGCTTCCAACTGTACGGATGGCGCTGCCCCCCAGGCCGGGCTCTTTCAGGACGCTGCTGGCAATCTTTATGGCACTACCAGCTCGGGAGGCGCGAACTCGAATCCCGCTTGTGGTTCGAATGGCTGCGGCACAGCGTTCAAGTTGGATAATACCGGCCACGAGACCGTGCTCTACAGCTTCTGCTCAGCTTCCAACTGCGCGGATGGCGCTACTCCCCAAGCCGGGCTGATCCAGGACGCGGCGGGCAATCTGTTCAGCACCGTCGCGGTCGGCGGCGCCAACGGACGCGGCGGAGTGGTATTCAAACTCACTCCTCCCATGCTAGTTATCACGGGCACTCCAGTGAACATAAGCCCGGGAGACACCACCACCTCGACGATCACTATAACCCCAGGCGCAACTTTTACTGGAAGTGTGGTTCTGACCGCTGCTATCACGTCAAGCCCAGCTGGCACTCAAGACCCTCCCGCGTTGAGCTTCGGCTCGACCAGCCCGGTAAGCATTACAGACGCCTCCGGCGCAACGGCTTTGCTGACCATCACCACCACCGCCGCGACGAGCGCAGCGCTCGCACATCCAGCTCTGCCAGCGGCTCGCTGGTACATCGCTGGCGCCACTGAGCTCGCCTTCGTCATGCTCATCGGCGTTCCCGTGCACCGTCGTAGCGGGTACACCAAACTGGGTATTCTCGTCTTCCTCACGATGTTCGTTGGAGGGTTGATTGCGTGCGGTGGCGGTGGAAGCAGTGGTGGAGGCACCGGTGGCGGCAATCCGGGTACTACTCCGGGCGCCTACGTCATAACTGTGACTGGCACTTCAGGCAGCGTCACGGCTACGGGAGCCATCGCTCTCACTGTACAATAGTCGAATGTGTCCTGAAAAATTGAGTGTCAGTTAGATTGCCATTGGTTGGAGCGTGACGGAACCTTCCGGATCGTTGATGAGAAATGGATTCTCGCTGTTTTCGCCTCCGCCTGATGATGCTGGTATGTTTCGCTCCACAGCACTGATACAAGGTTCAGTCTGTTTCGCGGACACAACCAGGGTCTTAGGTGGGGATTCCGGACGATGCCGATCAGCGTTCCGGGCTGATGCCTTAGGTCCCGTTAACGACATCAACCGGTGAATTGGCTCCCAGTACTTGCACACGAGGATGCATACACGAACCGCACAATTTCGCTCTGGTGTTCTTAGCGGCTTGCCGCACCGTTCACGCGGTGGCACCTCAGCCTTACATCTCCGACACTAAAGCATCTTCATGAGAGCATGTCGCGCGGGCAGCTCCAACTGTCCAGAGTCCGTACCGCTTTTTTTCTGCATTTAGCCCGTATCTTTCAGTGAACATCGCCCAATCGAAGCGGAAGCGCTCTCAGATTTTCGATACAAATAGTTAAGTAGTCGGTACGTAATATGAGGAGCACTTATGAAACTAGGTCGCTCGCATTCCGTGATTCTGTTGATTGCTCTTTTCTCGGGCGCCACGCTCGCACAAGCGCCGAAAACGATTCCCGCTGCGGAAGCGACTCAGCATGTCGGTGAAGTGGGGACCGTCTGCGGTTATGTTGCATCAAGCCGATATCTTTCCACGTCGCGTTCGAAACCCACATTCTTGAACCTCGGGAAACCGTATCCCAATCAAGATTTCACCGTTGTTATCTGGCCAGAAGATCGAGTGAAGTTCGGTGAACCTGAAACGAAATACTTTCATAGGAATATTTGTGTGACTGGAGAGATCACCCTATACGGGGGTAGCCCAGAGATCATCGCAAGAAATGTGAATCAAATTAAGTAGCAATGATAACGCGACAGGGGCTTCGTTTACTCTGCCCTTCCGAGGCAGTTTCTGATGGTGAACCGCTGTGAAAACCGCGCGGGAATTCCTAACAAAATCTCCGTTTGATCCAGCGATTTTTTGAACCATGGCGACGGCGTTGGCGACGTCGGCCTTAATATTCGTGGCATATTGGCAGCTCCGAAGCCTAGCGAGAACAAGTCGGTCTGACTTTCATTTTCGTCTAAGAAATGAGTTTTTTCCAGACGAGTCACGACGGCTGATTTTCTTAGCAGAGCATGAGCTGCTTAAATTTCACGCTGATTCGGTTCCGTATTTCGAAATCGTTACCATTGGGGGAACCCTCGATTATTACGCGACTGGAGGAGTTGGGTATTGAACGGAAATCAATTAGCGTCTACGTGGTGGAAGACGTGTTGTTCGGCCCGATGGAAGACTTGGGCGTCCTTGAAAGTTTGGGATTGGTGAGCCTTCAAGAAGTTTATGAAGCTTTCGTTACCTACGTCAAAATTTGCGTCGAGAGCGAACCTCTAAAGCAGTTCCTAGATTGGTGCAGCGACAATCCGGACGATTCCGATGTTTACGATCATCTTTTACATCTCTATGACAAACTGGTAGCAGAAACGCCGCACATTCAAAGAAGAAAACATTGGCGAAATAGGATTAGAAGATTCGCTAAATCGCCTATTTCTCTTCTTACTCGCGTTTTCAAATAGCAAAGAGGGCAGTTTCGCTCCCTTCTGGGTGATGCGACCAGTTCCCCGTTTGCAAGTTGCACCAAAATTGTGCAAAAAGTCCGGTTTCGTCCCCTCCTATCTCCTATCCCCGTGTCTTATTGACGGGTAGGATGTGGCGACGGGAAAAACGGCTCCGCCCCTCGCTGCGAAAAAATCCGGTATAAGCGGCCCCTCGCTTACTGGTCAATCAAACTGGGGGATAGGTGTTCGGAGAGGATAAAACTGCCCTATTTGCACAATTTTGGTGCAGCGTTGGCGGGCTGTCTTGGCGCGGGCGCTGGTGTTCTTTCGAGGTCCGACGATCTTGAAAATGAGGATGCAGATTACGGCAAGCGGTGGGAAAAATTCGGCATTTGAAAACGAAGGAATGAGTTAACGAGTTGCGGGAATCTGCGCCAATTCGCTGACTCCGTTCGGGTCCATTAGACGACAATTTCCATTTGTCTGTTCAAAAAACCATTCACGACGCAGAGGTCCGCGATTCAACCAGTCGAACATATACGCGTCGACAAGGGGTCTGACCGGTTCCATTTATTATCAACTCGCGGTCATCATAGAGGTTGGTAAGCGACCGCTGCCCTCTCGCGATTCGGTTTTTCGCGCACTCCCTCACCGCCCCGGTGCAGCAAATTCCCCTCAGTGCGAAATACCCCAGCTTTTTGGCCCATCCGGAGGGGTGGAGCCGTTTTTCCCGTCGCCACATCCTACCCCGTGTCTTATTGACCCATGCGCTGCCGGCCGTTTATACTGACTTTCTGCGCTGGGAGCGTTTTTTCTCCTTGCGTACCTCGTCCTTGCTCGGCAGGCAGGTTATTCCACGCGTCGCTCCTCGGGCCGTCGTCTGGAATTTACGAATCGCATTTTAATTCTTACAGGGAGTTTACGGCCGTTATCGGCCCGGCGAATCTATGAGCAACGTGAAAGCCACACTTCTTCGTCCCGGCATGGTCATTCAGCATGAGGGCGACCTTTTCGCAGTCCACAGCACGGAACACCGCACACCAGGCAACAAGCGCGGATCCATGCAGACACGCATGAAAAATCTCCGCACCGGCGCCATCATCGATTATCGGTTCCGCGCCGAAGAGTTTGTCGAACGTGCCATACTCGACGAAGTCGAGTTCGAATACCTCTACAAAGAGGGCGATTCTTTCCATTTCATGAACACGGAATCGTACGAGCAGATGCAGATGAACAGCGAGGAACTCGGTGAAACGGTGTACTACCTGATTCCGAACACGATCGTGAAAATTGAATTTCACGACGAAAAGGCTATTGGCGTCAACCTGCCGGACACCATGGACCTCAAGGTGGTGCAGACCGAGCCCACGTTGCAAAAAGCCACCGCGAGTTCGGTGATGAAGCCCGCCACACTGGAAACCGGCTTGGTCGTGAACGTCCCACCCTTCGTGAACGAAGGCGACAGGATTCGCGTAGACACTTCCGAAGCCCGTTACGTGCAGCGTGTCGAGTAACGCTACGCGCTCCCGGCAACGCCGCGTTCTCCGGCGGGGTGCGCTCCAAACACACGGGCAAACAATTTGTCTACGTTGCGCAGTTGCCGGTTCAAATCGAAGGTAAATTCCAGCTCCTTGCCGGTCAGATACTCGGTAATTCGCGTGTCCTGCGCGACGCCTTCCCGGAAATTGCCGTCCGACTCCCACGCCACCATGGCATTTTCCTGGACAACCTTGTAGGCGTCATCCCTCGGCATTCCCTTCTCCACCAGGTCTTGCAATAGCTGGCCGGAAAAGACTAAGCCGTGCGTCGATTCCAGATTGCGCAGCATACGATGCGGAAACACGCGCATTTCGCCGACAATTGTGGTCATCTTCGAGACCATGTAGTCCACCAGAGTCGTGGAATCCGGCAAAATCACCCGCTCCACCGAAGAATGCGAAATGTCCCGCTCATGCCAGAGCGCCACGTTTTCGTGTGCGGCCATCATGTTGCTGCGAACGATCCGCGCCAAACCGCAGATCTGTTCGCTGGTAACGGGATTCCGCTTGTGCGGCATCACCGAACTTCCCCGTTGTTCGCCGCTGAAATATTCCTCCGCCTCTCGCACTTCGGTACGCTGCAAATGTCGGATCTCGAGCGCAATTCTCTCGAGCGACGCGGCAATCAACGCCAGCACGCTCAAATAATGCGCGTGACGGTCGCGCTGAATCACCTGCGAAGCCACTGGCGTCGTCTGCAAGCCAAGCCGTTTGCAGATTTTCTCTTCCACCTCCGGGCCCAGATGCGCCGCATTGCCGACCGCGCCGGAAATTTTCCCGAACGCAATACCGCGCGCTGCGTCGCGGAATCGCCCGATATTCCGCTGGTTTTCCGCGAACCAGTTGGCAATCTTCAATCCAAAGGTAATCGGCTCGGCGTGAATTCCATGCGTGCGGCCAATCTGCGGGGTGTGCTGAAACTCGTGCGCGCGCAGGTCCAATATTTCGGCGAAAAGGACCAGATCGCGCTCGATCAGATGCGAAGCATCCTGCAACAACAGGGCCTGCGCCGTATCGACCACGTCGTTCGAGGTCATTCCATAGTGCAGCCACCGCGCCACACCTAGATCGCCGATCGTTTCTCCCACCGCCATGGTGAACGCGATCACGTCATGCTTCACCCGCGCTTCCAACTCGTTGATCCGCTGAACGTCGACCTTGGCCCGCGCGCGCAGCAACGCCGCCGCATCCTTCGGCACCAGTCCGGCCTCCGCCAGCGTATCGGCCGCGGCCAGTTCGACATCCAGCCATTTCTGGTAGCGGTTGGCATCGCTCCAGACCCGCCCCATCTCTTCCCGCGTGTAACGTGGAATCACAGCGTCCTCTCTATCGCAAAGCCTTTGTAATGATACGGTATTCGAGGGCCCGGAGCGACCGCCACTCTCGAGGGCCCGACCTAACCGCAAGGGCCTAATCCTGTCTAATTATGAGAATGAAGGCAAGCATCGAGGGGTCGGGAAACGAAGCTGTCAGCGACGCCATCGCCGTCGAGCGCACTCTGGCCGGCGACCGCGACGCCTACCGTGTCCTCGTCGAGCGCCACAGCCTTTATCTCTACCGTCTGGCGTATCGCATGACGGGAAACTCTCACGATGCGGAGGAAGTTGTGCAAGAAGCGTTTTTGCGCGGGTATCAAAAGCTGAAGCAGTTTGCGGGCAACTCTAATTTTGGAACCTGGGTCTACCGCATCGCCGCAAATTACGCGATCGATCGTATCCGCCAACGCAACGTCGAGGAAACGCGCCAGGTGGCGAACCGCCCATCGGAAGACGGACCTGAGATCGATCCGGTCGCCTTGGTGAAGGATCCCTCGGCTTCGCCCGAACGGCTCGCTGGCAGCGCCGAGCTGGCTGCCAAAATGAAGCAAGCTCTCGACGCGCTCACACCAGCGGAACGCACCGCCATCGTCATGCGCCATTGGGAAGGGTGCGCGATTGAAGAAATCGCCGCCGTTCTCAAATCCAATACCAATGCTACGAAGAATACGGTGTTTCGCGCCGTCGCCAAACTTCGCAAAGCGCTCGAGCCATTTTCAGAGTTTCGGAACACGGCGCGAGCCATGGGAACGGAATCATGAATCACATGACGGAAGAAGAACTGATTGCCTATCGCGATGGTGAGACTCGGGAGCGGGAACGCTTTACGGGGCACCTGAGTGAGTGCGACGTTTGCCGCCACGAGATGGACCGCATCGAGGCCGTGTTCGCGGCGCTAGACGCCATGCCTGTTCCGGATCCGGGCGAGGGCTATGGACGCCGCGTCTGGCAGAACATTTCTCCGCAGCTTCCGGAGAAGAGCGCTTCTTGGTGGAAGGGTTTTTTTGAACCGCGGCGGCTGGTGGCTGTCGGAGCGATGGCCGGGATTATCCTGCTGGCATTCTTCCTTGGCCGGGTCAGCAAGAAGACCGCGCCGGGCGGTGAAATCGCCGATGCCGGAAAAATTCGCGACCGTGTTCTGGTCGTTGCCGTCGGCGATCACCTCGGACGCTCCGAAATGGTCTTGATGGAATTCGCGAATGCGGAGCCGCAAAAGGGACAGAAGTTCGTCAACATTTCCGCCGAACAAAAGCGCGCGGAGGATCTGCTTGAGGAAAATCGCATGTACCGGCAGACCGCTCAGCGCGACGGCGACACGCTGATGTCCAGCACGCTCGACGAGCTCGAACCGATCCTGCTGGATATCGCCAATAGTCCGGATGAAATCACTCCTGGGCAGTTCGAAACGATTCAAAAGCGCATTGCCGCGAAAGGAATTTTGTTGAAGGTTCGCGTGGTTCACCAGGATTTGCGCCAAAGGCACGGAAACGGCGCGCCAGCTCCGACACAAAGCAATGTGCCCAATTCGGAAAGGAACAAGACATGAGCGTGGCAACGGGATTTAGAGGCTGGAGGACCATGATGAAAAAGGAAAAGTCGATCGCAAGCGCACTTGCGGCGTCGCTGGTTTGGGGAGGGCTGCTGCTGGCGTGCCCGGTGTTGCAGGGCGCGTCTCTGAACCAGTCGCCGGCCACCGGCAGCTTCCTCGAAGCTCAGCAGGACCAGAGCAGCGCCGCTCAAGACAAAAGCCAGGGCGCACCGGACGCCGCGCAGGCCCAGCGGGATCGCGAACAGGAGAAAAAAGATCGGGAACAAGAACGCGTCGACCGCATGCAGGAACTTTATGAGGATGGCCGCGGCTCTTTGGACGAAGAAGACTATACGGACGCGGTCAAGAGATTCAGCGAACTGGCGAAAATGGCAGGCCCGCAAACCGACGCGGCGCTTTACTGGGTAGCGTATGCCGAGAACAAACTGGGGAAACGGGACCTCGCGTACCAGTCCATCGCCGACCTGAAGAAACAGTTTCCGCAAAGCCGCTGGAAAAAGGATGCCGAAGCCCTCGAGATCGAAATGCGGACGGGCACCGGCCATCCCGTGAATCCCGATTTGCAGAGCGACTCTGACCTCAAGATCCTCGCGCTCCAAGGAATCATGAATAACAACCCTTCCCAGGGAATCCCCATTTTGGAGAAATATTTGAACGGATCCGCGACTCCAAAGGAAAAACAGAAAGCGCTGTTCCTGTTGGTGCAGAGTGGCTCGCCGCAGGCTCAAGAAATGCTCGCCAAGATCGCCCGCGGGCAAAGCAATCCGGAATTGCAGCGCAAAGCCGTGGAATATCTGGGTATGACAGGCGGACAGAACTCCGGAAAGCTGCTCGGTGAAATCTATACCGGAACTTCCGATCCCGATGTGAAGCACTCTGTGCTGCGAGCGTTCATGATCTCCGGAAATCGCGAAGCCTTGGCTGCGATCGCAAAGAAAGAAACCGACGAAAATCTGAAACGCGACGCCATCCGCCAATTGGGGGTGATGGGTGGAAAAGCGGAGTTGCAGGGCTTCTACCAGACCGAAAGCTCTGTCGAAATAAAGAAGGAGATTCTGCAGGCGCTGTTCATTTCCGGTGACTCGGCTCGTCTGTCGGAACTGGCGCTCTCGGAAAAAAATCCGGAGCTGCGCAAAACAGCGATTCGCAACCTGGGCCTAATGGGAGCGAAAGATCCGGCGTTGAAAGCCATCTACGAGAAAGAGACGGACCGCGTCGTGAAGCAGGAAATCATAAACGCTTACTTCATCGGAGGAAATGCCAGCGCGCTGGTGGCTATCGCCAGATCCGAGAAGGATCCGGAGCTCAAGAAAGCCGCGGTGAGCAAGCTGTCCTTGATGAATTCCAAAGAGGGCAACGATTACCTGTTGGAACTTCTGCAAAAGTGAGGACCCTGTGAGCACACGAGCGGCGTACTGCGTATCACGATTCTCGAACCTGAGTTTGGCTTGCATTCTGTACCTGGGCTTGGGAATCTCCGTTGCCCGCGCCGATCAATCGCAGTTTGTGAACGCGAAGGTGGAAACGCGCAGTGCGGCGCAGGGCCTGGAACCGGTTGTGCGGCAGGTCGCGGCCGAAGCGCAGCAACCTTTGTGGTTAGCCTACGAGGTCGACGCCGTAGCCGGAAATCATTCGGTCTGCTGCAACAATTATCAGGGCGACGGCGGAAATGAACTCTGCCGAACCTGCTATCTAGAAAACGAACGGCAATCTGGCGGTCAGACAAAGCAGAACAAAACCGTCAAGCTCGAAGAAAACGCGCCGGTCACTGTGCTCCTCCGCGTGGACCAGAAGCGCGTCATGCGTATTCGCTTGGCTTCCTCGAATTGTGCTTTGGACGCAGGATCTCTCGAAGTCGTCTGGCTATCGGAGGTAAAGGCAGCTGAAAGCGTGGCCCTGCTGACTCGCTACGTAAGCGGAAACGAGCGTGAACGGGATGGTGATGGTCTCGCGGACCAAGCGGTCATGGCCATTGCGCAACATGCCGACCCGTCGGCGGATCGTGCTCTGGCTGTTTTCGTCGCTCCCGATCAGCCGTCCTGGCTGCGCGACAAAACTTCCTTTTGGCTCGGCGCCGCACGCGGCAGGTCCGGCCTGACTCTGCTCGAGAAGATGGCGAAGAGCGATCCGAGCGGCGAGGTTCGAGCGAAAGTATCGTTCGCAATGTTCGTCAGCCACGAACCGGAAGCCGTGGACGACATGATCCGCATGGCGAAAGACGATCCAGAGGCACATGTGCGCGGTCAGGCGCTTTTCTGGCTGGCGCAAAAGGCCGGACAAAAAGCATCCGCAGCCATCCTTGGGGCGATTCAGAACGATCCCGACACCGAAGTGAAAAAGAAGGCTGTGTTTGCGCTGACCCAGATGCCCAAAGATGAGGGCGTTCCCAAGCTCATCGAAGTAGCCCAGAACAACAAGAATCCCGAAGTCCGCAAACAGGCCATGTTCTGGCTCGGCCAGTCCAACGACCCTCGTGCTCTGGTCTTCTTCGAAAAAATCCTCAGCCAATAGCAGCAACTTTTTCGGCCGTATCCGGTATCCGTGAGGTGTCACGTCTCCTCGAGTCTCTTGCAGTCCTGTTGGACAGGCCTTTGCTCGACAAGACCGGCCTCCGGGAAATTACGATTTCACGCTCGACTGGAGTCCCAATCCTTCCGCCGCCTTGCAAAACGCTTCCCTCTTTCGAGCCCTGGAGCAACAGCTTGGTCTGAAAATCGAAGAACAAGAAAGCGCGGTCGATGTGCTCGTGGTTGACCGCGCTGAGAAACTCGCTCAGATGGAGAGCCGTGAGGAGGCGCCAGCCGGCGCGCCTCGCTAGTTCACAGGGCTATCTGACATTGCGAACCGGACCGATCTTCTTAGCGAAGAAGATCTTCGAGCTGAATGCGGGAGCCGGTTTTTTCGTCCCGGTATTTCACGATGACGGCGCATTGCAGGGAGAGGCCCCATTTTGCCCCCGCAGGGTGCGAGACGGCGCGCGAGCCCGGCACGACTACGGCGTTTTCGGGAATCAACAGCGGCTGATCGTCTGTTGCGGAATACACCGTTTCGCGTACCAGATCATACACGGGAATCGAACGGTTCAGGATCGTTCCGGTTCCAAGCACCGCGCCCTTTTTCACGATGGTGCCTTCGTAGACACCAGAGTTTCCGCCTATCATCACGTCATCTTCGATAATCACCGGAAGCGCGCCAACCGGTTCGAGAACTCCCCCTATTTGCGAAGCCGCCGACAAGTGGCAATCGGTCCCGATCTGCGCGCAAGAACCAACCAGTGCGTGCGAATCGATCATCGTGCCTTCGCCGACATAAGCGCCGACGTTCACAAACATCGGCGGCATGCAAATAACGCCGCGCCCGAGATAGGCTCCATCGCGGATGCTGGAGCCCCCGGGCACGATGCGTACGCCGTCGGCAATCGAAACCGTGCGCGCGGGATAAGTGGACTTATCAAAAAAGGGCTGGCGCTTCGGATCGAGGGACATATCCACGGTCGGACCCATGCGGAATCCGAGCAGAATTCCCTTTTTTACCCAGGCGTTCAGACGCCATCCGTTGGGAGCGGACTTGTCCGGCGCCGCAGAACGGATTTCACCGCGATTCAGCGCAAGCTTGAACGACCGGAATAGTTCGAAATGTTCTTCGCGATAGGAAGGAGGAGGCGTCTCAAATAGCGCCTCAATTTGAGATTGCAGCATGCGTCTTCTCGTTCAACCTGAGCGACTCCAGGACCGCATGAATTTTCGCACGATTCTCCGACTTTGGGGGCACCAGCGGCAAGCGCCAGCACGCCTCGAGCAAGCCCATTTCCGCCATCGCCGCTTTCACCGGGATGGGATTCGATTCCACAAAGTTGATTTCCATCAATGCGTGATACCGGCGATGGATTTCGCGCGCGCCCTCAAAATTTCCAGCCAGCGCAAGTCGTGTCAGCCTGGTCATTTCCGCGGGAATTTCGTTAGAGACGACGGATATCACTCCGCGACCTCCGAGCGCGATCAGAGGAAGCGTCAGCGCATCGTCGCCGGACAGCACCAGGAATTCCTCCGGCACACAATTGAGAATCGTCGCCATCTGTCCCACGTTGCCGGATGCTTCCTTAATGCCGACGATGTTCGAGACTTGCGACAACCGCTGCACGGTGGCAGGCTCGATGTTCACTCCGGTGCGTCCCTGCACGCTGTAAAGAATGATCGGCAGATCGATCGCTTCGGCAATGGCCTTGAAGTGGCGATAGAGACCCTCCTGCGTAGGCTTATTGTAATAAGGCGTCACCGAGAGAATTCCGCTAACGTCCAGCTTCGCCAATGCGCGGGCGCGTTCGATCACTTCGCAGGTGTTGTATCCTCCCGCTCCGGCAAGGACCGGCACTTTCCCCTTAGCAAGTTCCACGGTAATTTCCACGACGCGGCGCTGTTCTTCGTCGCTGAGCGTCGGACATTCTCCCGTGGTGCCGCAAGGAACCAAGAAGTCGATGCCAGCGGCAATCTGCCGCTTGACCAGGGCGCGAAGCGTGGGTTCATCGAGCGAACCATCCCGCCGAAAGGGAGTTACCAGCGCCGTTCCAGTTCCTGTAAACATGTGTTGCTCCTTTACCGAGTGCTTCGATCAAATCCGGCAAGTCTGCTTCATTGCGTCCTCGCCCATTCCGGGTGCTGCTGGTTGATCCTCACAGGCGAGCGCAGCTCTGCCAAAATTTCCCGAAACTCAAATACGCCCTTCTTTCCGGCGATCCACTGCGCCGCCAGCAACGCTCCGCGCGCGTAGCCTGCGCGACTCCGCGCCGTGTGCCGCAGCGTGATCGTGTCTGCCGCCGAATCGAATCCGATCTCGTGGGTACCGATGTGCGCTCCGGCGCGATTGGAGCTCAGGGGCAGCGGACCGGTGAATCCCGCCGACCGTATTTCTTCCGCAAGTTTCTTGAGAGTACCGGAAGGCGCATCTTTCTTCGCGGAGTGATGAATCTCCCAGCCCCAGGCTTCATATTCGGGATGTTGCGAAAACAGCGCGGCGGCCCGCGCGACAATTTCAAAGAACAGGTTCACGCCCACCGCGAAATTCGCTCCGACGACCAGCGCCGTGTCGGCATCGCGAATGACTTGCCGGATTTGCGGCAGCCCTTCGTACCAGCCCGTGGTGCCGCAGACGGTATTTACTCCGAGAGCAGCGAGTTTCGGAAGATTCTCGAATGCGGCTGCCCGATCCGTGAATTCGATCGCCACGGTAGCGCCGCGTAAAGCTTCGCGAGAAAGCGATGCGATGTTGGTACGCGAGAACTTCGCGCGAACCTCAAAGCCATTCTCGGGCGCCAACTGCTCCACGAGGTACCCCATCTTTCCGCAGCCGACAATGGCAAGTGGCGTGCTCATGACGCGGCTTCGCCGGTGACAAGAAGCTGCCGTACCATACGCGCGTAGATTCCCACGGCGTCGCTCAACTCTTTCTTGTCGATGCGCTCTTCAGAAGTATGCGCGTCGTGAATATTGCCGGGGCCAAACAGAAACGGCTGGCCCCACGAACCATTGAACGTCGGAATATCCGTGGTGAAAGCCACGACACTGGTTGGCAGCCCCTCGATCGCACCGAGACGTACAGCCGAACAGTGCAAGACTTCGCGCGCTTCCACGTTCTTCCCGGCAACCGCTCGTGCCACGGCAGCCCGCAGCGGATCGGCGGTCGTCACCAGACGAAACATGATTTCCGCGCGCGCTTCATCGGCAATCACATTTGGCGCGCGCCCGCCGTGAATCGTGCCCACGTTCAGCGTGGATTTCCCAAGAACCGGATCGCCCGGCAGAGGAATCGCGCGAATGTCGCGAAGCGCGTCCAGTAGCGCATGAATCGCGGAGTGCCCCAATTCCGGGTAAGCGGAATGCGCAAGCTTTCCTTTGGCCTCAATTTCGTATCGCAATGCGCCTTTGGACCCGAGCGCCAGCTTATTTTCGGTAGGTTCGCCATTGATCAAGAACCGCGAGCCGCGAGGCGATGCGGCGGCGGTTTTTGCTCCCATGCTGTCGCGCTCTTCGCCGACAACAAACAGCAACGCGAAATTGCGCGTGCCCGTTCGCAGCAGCGATTCCGCCGAAGCGATCATCGCCGCGATAATTCCCTTCGCGTCGCAGGAGCCGCGCCCGCGAATGTGCGTGCTGTCTTCACTCGAGGAAAAGTAGGGCGGCACGGTGTCCATGTGAGTCGACAGTGTGACCACCGGCTCGCCAAACGTGAGCAGCAGATTGTCGCGTTCAGGCGCTGCGTTCATGCGCTCCAGCTTGCCGTTGTGCTGCGCCGCAAACAGAAGAAGATGCGCGTGCAGATAGTCCACTACCGGTTTTTCCTTGCCGGTGGTGGAATCGAGGTCCACGAGTGCGCGGGTCAGTGCGTAGCAATCCATAGTTTCTTCCTGGGAGAGTTTCAGGGGAGAACAGTACGAAAGGAAGGTCTGCGCCGGAATCCGCAGAAAGCTGCCTCTCGATAGCGCTCCATCCCAGAGCTAGGCTCCGCGATGACAGTGAACCGGCCTTAGACCGGAACACCAACCGCGGCGATGTCAGGAATCGCTGCGATTTCGGCGGCGATCAGCGATGCTTTGCCGATCCGACCCCTAAGTCAGACCCCTTTCACCGAGTCCCGATGCTGATCGGGAGAACAAACCCGGCTACTCATGGCCGCCGCACCTCTACCAAGGTCTTTAAAGAAGGTAGAGGAAAACCGAGAAGGTGTCAACGCACGAATATACAGGAAAGAACCATGGGTCATAGGAAGGAAAAGGCCCCGAAGCTGAGCCTCCGGAGCCTTTTTTTGCCTCTGAAGCAAGGGTTAGAATTCGTAACGCAAAGCAAACTGCATGATGCGCGGGTTGGTCAACGTACCGCTGTAATTGCCGAAGTTGGAAGAGTTGCCGTTGTACATGGTTCCGGTCGCCAGGTAGCCGTTGGCCGATTGGATGTTGAAGCGGACCGAGTTCGTTACGTTGAATACTTCCCAACGGAACTGAAGGCTCTGCCCTTCACTCCAAGGCATTTTCCAGCGTTTCGCCAAACCGAAGTCCACGCCGAAGAAGCCGGGACCGAGGACATTGTTGCGCAATCCGCTTTCTCCAGGGTAGGCATACGTGAAGCAGTTTGCGGCCGCGTTGCCGGTCTTGAATACGTTCGGATAGGTATTGCCGCCGAAGTTGTCCGGACCGCTGAAATATGTTCCGGAGGCGACCGAACAAAGCTGATCCGCATGCCCTTCCAGTTGGTAGTTCGTCGGGTACTGCCCGCCGTTGTCGACGGTAACCGGGAAGCCGCTGGTCCAGCGAGCCAAGCCGGAGAGCTGCCAGCCGCCAATGAACGCCTCGCCAACGCGATTGACGTCGTGGGCGAGCCACTTCCCCTGACCGAACGGCAATTCCCAAATGAAGTTGGTATTGAACTGGTGGCGAAGATCAAAATCCGAAACGGCGCGATCGGCAAACGGACTCCAGGAATTGATGATTGCGCCACCGAGCCCACCCCATTCGCCGACGCGTTCGGCGTCGGATTCGACGTCGATGGTCTTTCCATAGGTGTAGTTGAAGTCAAATTGAATGCCATGGACCATCTTGTGCTGCAAGGTAACTTGCAAGGCATTATAATTGGCGTTAGTTACCGTGCGTAGCGCGTAGAGCGAAGAATACTGCGGGCTATAGAAAATGTTCGGGCCTGTGTAGCCGCCCAAAGTGTAGAAGTAACTCGCGTTGGGATTGTTGGCGTTTGGAACGCCACCGGTGTCCATCTCATAGATGGAGAGAGATTCGTTCAGGCTGTTGGCGCAGAGCAAATCGAACGCCAGAACTGTCGGATTGGCGGTTGCATTGATCGCCCCTGCCTGATTGGGATTGACGCAGGTGCCATAGGGGCTCATCGCGCCGATGGCGTACGCCCCGCCGGGACCTGCAGGTTGGGTAATATCGGTCCAATACTGTTGAACGCTCTTTGGAACCATGCTGGGATTGAATTGATTCGTGTCCAGGCCATTGCGATAGAGCTTGGCGAGCGCAGTCGCGGCGGTGAAGTAATCGATGCCGGCCTTTTTATCGAAGGGATCGAGTGGCATGGCCAGGTCTTCCTGTGCAATCAAGCGATGGGAGAGTCTTCCTACGTACGCCACCTGTAAAGTAAATCCGTCGCGCAGCTCTCTCTGCACCGATAGATCGAGCGTGTAGGAATAGGGCGTCTTGATGTGGCTATCGAGGCCCCAGGCGATGGCTTCGCTGCCCGACGCCGGATTGCTCGGATAAGGCGAAGGATAGTTCGCCGGGGGAGCCGGGGTTAAAATCGGAGCGCCGCAGTTGTCGGTGGTTGGGATGGTGTTCAAGCCAGTTACGCGAGGAGTGCACGCCACTGTTTCCGAAGCTGCGGCATTGGGGATATTCGTGGACAAGCCGAAGGCACCGTTCTCGTCGAAGGTATCGAGCAAGCCTTCGCCGATCCGGTCGTAGACAATGCCGAAGCCGGCTCGAATGCTACTCTTCCCCCCCGATCCGAAAAGATTATGCAGGATTCCGTTGTCGTAGCCGGGAGCCCAAGCAAAAGCTACACGCGGTCCCAAGTTCTTGAAGTCCCAGCCGTAATAGCCGGTCGTACCACCATTGGCGGGCCCCGACCAGTTAAACGCGATCGGTGGAGCGTCGATCGACGGAACACCGTTGTTCATGCCGACACCGCGACCGTTGAACCAGGTGTTCAGGCTTTCCGTCGGCGTCACTTCGAGTCCCTTGGTCTCCCAAGGCGGCGAGAACAGGGAATACCGAAGGCCAAGCGTCACAGTCAGATTCGGCTTCACCTTCCAGGTGTCCTGCGCGTACATTTCGTAGCCGTCTTCGGCAAAATGACGAACGACAGGAGCGCCCTGCGCCAACGGGCTTCCGTTGCGCTGATAGTTGTATTGGGCGTTGACTTCCACATCCATGCCAAACAGCGCGGTCACCGCGTTGTCATAGTTGGTGCCAAAGCCGCCGAAATCGACAGCGGGAAAACAAGGCGCGGAAGGTTCGCACGACGCCGGATTCAGCGGCGACGAACGGCCGGCCAGACCGGAGGTGTTCAGCCACTGTGAGTTCATGTAACCGCCACTGAAGGAACTCGTAGTGCTCGATGTTGGATTGCGAATCAGCGAAGCCTGGAAGCCGAACTGGAAGCTATGTTTGCCGTGACTCCAGGTCAAGTCGTCCCAGAAACTGTTGATGGGCCGTTGGAACTCGCTCGAATAGTTAATTCCTTGATCGATTCCGCGAATCTGGTTCCAGGCCTGGTTGGTGTTTCCGATCGTTCCCACGCTTTCTCGAACATATCCATAGCGGAAGTTATTGATCAAGGTATTCGAAATAACCGCGGAATAGTTGGCGATCAGCCCTTTGTTGTAGTTGACGATGCTGGTCTCCGGCGCATCTCCTGGCAGGAATGGGGCGTTGGCCTGATTTTCATTGGCCAGCGCTCCGGTTAACGAAACGCGCTGCTTGGCATCCTGGGTGATGTTGTAATCCAGCTTGGCGATGTACCAATTCTTGACAGTGCTGGTGGGTGCCGCGAAGCGGTAGCCGGCGGTATTCACTCCGTCGCCCTGGCTGAAATCGTTGGGCAACGGATACTTGCTGAAATAAGCGAGCATAGCTGGGTCTGGTCCCATAGGCCCGGAGTAACCCGGCTTCAGGTTTGCCTCGGTGGAAAACGCATACGCGTCGAGGGATGTCAGCTGCTGAGGTGTCAGCCCGAAACCACCGGCGCCGTTGGCTGGATTCGAGGCATCCAGAGGGAAGTTCGCGGTGTAGGTTTGGCCGCTGAGCCCCTTCGCCGTCGGATTGGCGCTGCAGCGAGGATCGACCGTCGCCGCGGTGGTGTCGCAGGCGTAGAAAACAACGCCATCTCGGAGCGACGCCGTCGGAACGAGTCGCAGCGCGCTTTGCTGTTCCACATCGCGATAACCCTCATAATTCAGGAAGAAAAACAACCGGTCCTTCTTGATGGGGCCGCCCACCGACCCGCCAAAAATATTGCGATTCAAAAATTGTGGCTTGTTGGGCTCGTCGCTCGACAACTCCGACGATTTGAGGAAGTAGTCGTTTGCGCTAGCGAAAGAATTGCGATTGTACTCATACGCCGAGCCATGAAATTTGTTCGTGCCGCTCTTGGTGACCAGGGCGACCTGAGCGCCGCCGGCGCTGCCTTCGTCCGCCTCGGCATTGCTCGTGGTCACGCGGAACTCCTCGATCGAGTCCAAGGTAACGGGCAATACCGACTGAAACGCATAACCTCCCTTGGGATTTACCGGGATGCCGTCGAGGGTCACATTGCTCTGATCGCTTCGCGCTCCGTTCACAGCACCGCTCCGCGTATCGGTATCCCTCATATCCTGCGTGACCGCCGGGTTGTCTCCGGTATAGACCACGCCGGCCTGCAGCGAGAGGAGATCACCGACGTTGCGGCTTTCGAGCGGCAATTGCTTGACCTGATTTTCTCCAAACGCCACACCGAGCGAAGCGTCGGTGGTATTGATGGTCTGTCCTATCGCGGAGACTTCGACGGTTTCGGTTGTGGAGCCGATAACAAGAACGACGTTTGCGGTAGACGGGTTGTTGACCAGCAACTGGATATTTTTCTGGTCATAGGCTCGGAAGCCGGGAGCTTCGACACGCAACGCATAGGTGCCCGGCGGCAGCGAGAGAAATTCGTAGGCTCCCGTGCTGTTGGAGACGGCGCTGCGCTGCACGGCTTGTGCCGGGTCCGTCAGCTTGACGGTAGCTCCAACGACAGCCCCGCCAGATTTGTCCGTGATCGTGCCGCGCAGAGACGTGGTGCCCGTTTGCGCAAATACTCCCGAAGCCGCTACAACGATATAAATGAAAAAAAGAATGAAAAAACGCTTACAGGTACAAGTCCGCATCACACATCCCCCTTGTTACTTCGTTTGGTGCTTGCACCAGGACAAGGATGGCGGGTTGCGAGGCGAAGTTAAGGAGCAAACGATCCGTTCCTCGACCCAGAAGGATCGGCCTCAGGCCACTCTTCCCCACTCGAAATATCGGACCACTCGCAAAATATCTGATGCGTGAGATTCTGCTCTTTTTAGTTGCAATGTCAAGGGTGCAAAGTGGAAAGCGTGGTGGGAAAAATTCATCCGCCTCATAAAGCAAATTAATGGAGGAAAACCGTCCCGGGAAAAATGGCTACAGATCGAGCGGTTTCAGGGGCACTTGCTGCGAAGCGACGAACAATTCGCCGGCAAAGGCCGCCGCCGCGGGACGGCGGCTCAAGGCTTCCTCGGCAGAAAGACGCACGAGGTCGGGATTGTTGTTTTCCTGCGAAATGTGCGCGAGAACCAGATAGCGGGCCCGGGAGTCGAATCCCTCGGCATCGGCGAGAAATTCGCTGACCGCATGGTTCGAGAGGTGTCCGGTGCGCGAAAGAACCCGTTGCTTTACGACCCACGGGTACGGACCGACCTTCAGCATGTCCAGATCGTGATTGGATTCGAGGATCAGGCAGTCCGTTTCCCGGAGATGGACTTTCACGAGTTCCGGCATGTAGCCGAGGTCGGTGCAGACCGCCACCTTCGAGCCATTGGTGCGGAACGTGAACGCCAGGGGATCGGCGGCATCGTGCGGAATGGCGAAAGCATGGATGTCGATATCGCCGATGACGAAACGCTGGCCGGCTTCGATCGTTTCTGCCCGCCGCAGCCGTTTCCGGAACGTATCCGGAAGAATGCGTTGCAGGGCGTCCATGGTGGGCTCGGTCACGTACAGCGGCGCCTTCCACAGGCCGAGGACTTGCGGCAGGCCGTTGCAATGGTCGGTATGTTCGTGGGTGATCAGAACGGCGTCGAGTTCGTCGATGTCCTTGCCGACGGCTGCGAGGCGAGCCAGCGTTTCCCGTTTCCCAAGACCGGCGTCAACAAGGATGCGGGTGCGTTCGGTTTCGAGCAGCGTCAGATTGCCCGAACTGCCGGACGCAAGGATGTAAACGCGCAAGCCGATTGAAACTCTCCCGGGACGCCAAACGCGACAAAACTTTTCCGATGATGGCAGAGCGCAGAGGGCGCGTCAACGGTTTCACCGAAAGGATGTGAATTTCTGATCATGAAAGAGCTTTCGGCGGGACGCTAGCGGGCCTCGGATGGGTCGACGTCCGGGTCTGGCAACCCTAATTGGGCGATCATGGCTTCCTGCGCCTCGCGAACCTGCCAGTAGGCTTTTAGAAATTCCTCGTTCAACGCGCGCGCCTTGACGAATTTCCTGCCGAAAGCGTCGGAATCGGCAGGGCTCCTGAAGGAAAGCTTGTCGCGCTGCCAGTCGAAGGCACCTTCCTTGGCGAGCGCGAACTGATAGAGGTCCAGCGAAGCCTGCAACCAGGCATGTTCTTTGTCCGAAATCGCTTTGCACACGGCGAGCGTCCGCGGCAATGTGGCTTCATATGCAGCCAAGTATTTGCGTTTTTCATCGTCCGTGGCGTTCACGGCGGCTACGTACTCCTTCATTTTCGAGAAAAGGGGCTGCCAGTTCGCGTATTTGTCCGCGACGCCAATGCGGGTGTGCAACTGATCGATGATTTGCTGGATAGCGGTGGAATCGTGGAACGATTCGATGGTGTACAG
The DNA here is from genome assembly GCA_963783955.1 of Candidatus Acidiferrales bacterium. Taxonomy (GTDB): domain Bacteria; phylum Acidobacteriota; class Terriglobia; order Acidiferrales; family UBA7541; genus Acidiferrum. The sequence goes on from CAWAPN010000002.1 coordinate 278,775, forward strand.
TGGCTTCGCGGTTTCGTCGAGCGCGGAGATTTCCGCCACATATTGCTGGTTGCGGGACTGAAGGTCTTTCACCAAGGAACGAGCCGCGGGATCCCATTTGGTCTCTACCGGCCGAGCCGCATTCGGCGTTTTCCGTGGCGCTGCCGCACGACTGTAACGGCGAACGGTCGTGGGATCGATGGCGCCCATGCGCGGTCTCGCGGGAAGCGCCAGCGTCAATAGCGTCAGAAGAGACGAGAGCGTCAAAACGATCAACGCTTGCAGAGGACCTAGCAACTTTGTGTTGCGAATTTTGCGATAGCCAAATACCAAGAGACCGGCCAGAAGAATCGCCCCTACGCCGCGGCCCAGGAAAGCATCCCAATTTTCGAGGCTCAGCGGGCCGGCCGTTCGCGACGTGACGAAATAGCTCAAGGTGAGAAACAACAACCCGGAAGTCACGGCGGAAATCGCAAGGATCAAATTATAGGTGGAGGAGATTTCCGGCACCGGCGCTTGAAATTTGCCGGACGCAACCGCCGATGGCGTCGTGGAACCGGTCCCGCACCATGGGCAATCCGTAAAACCATCCGGAATGGGCTTTGAACAGTGTGTACACTTCATGCGTTTTGCAAAGACCTAGTAGTCTAATACCGTCAAATCCATTTGGATGCAGAAAATCAGGCGGCGAGCCGCTCGCGGTCTACCGTGAAACCGTTCAGCGGACCGAGCACGGTAACGGCGATGCGTTCCGGCTGGAAAAATTGCTTGGCGAGCGACTGGACTTCCTCGCGCGTTACCGCTTCGATCGACGCGAGAATCTCATCGAGCGACGAAAAACGATGGAAGTACAGTTCCTGGCGCGCCAGGTTGGACATGCGGGAACTGGTGGACTCCAGGGACAGCATGAGCGAGCCCTTCAGGTGATTCTTCGCGCGCAACAGCTCTTCCTCGGAAACCGGCGATTCTTTCATGGAACGAAATTCGGCGATGGTCATATCCAAGACCTGGCCGATGGTTTCCTTCGCCGTTCCGGCATACACGCTGAGCATGCCGGTATCCGAGTACGGCGTCAGTTCGCTGAACACCGCGTAGGCCAGGCCCTGCTTCTCGCGAATGTTCTGAAACAGCCGCGAGGACATTCCGCCGCCGAGAAGATTATTCAGCACGGCGATGCCGAATCGCCTCTCGTGCGCGATCGGCAATGAGGGCACGCCGACGCAGAGGTGTACCTGCTCCAAATCGCGTTTGGTTTCCAGATGAATGGGCGCCGCCGTTGTCGGAACCGGATCTTCTTGCTCGGCGTCCATGCGCTTCAAATTCCCGAATTCCTTTTCGACCAGATGCAGCACCTGTTCGTGGGTGATGTTTCCGGCCGCTGTGACGACGATGTGATCCGGCGCGAACCAGTGCTTGAACCGGCCGCGCAACGCTGCGCCGTCAAACTTTCGCACGGTTTCCGGAGTGCCGAGAATCGGTCTCCCAAGTGAATGATTCGGCCAGAATCCCCGAGTGAACAGGTCGTGGAGCAGATACTCCGGATTGTCGAGATCCATCTTTATCTCTTCGAGAACCACCTGCCGCTCTTTCTTCACGTCGGCGGAGTCCAGTTTCGGACGTAGGACCAGATCGGCGAGGACATCGAAGGCAATGGGAAGATGTTCGTCGAGAACCTTGGCGTTGAAGCAAATCTGCTCCTTGGAGGTGAAGGCGTCCAGCATGCCGCCGACGGAATCCATTTCGCGGGCGATATGTTCAGCCGAACGGCGCTCTGTGCCCTTGAAGACCATGTGCTCCAAGAAATGCGCCAAGCCGTTTTCGGCAGGCACTTCGCGCCGGGAGCCGTTGCGCACCCAGATTCCAACCGACACGGAGCGGACGTGCTGCATGGTTTCGGTGATGACGACCAGGCCGTTCGGTAAAGCGTGACGATGGATATCGCGCGCGTTAGAGACCATACGCTATTCTTACATAATGGGTTATGGGGCGGTAGAGTAGTTAGGAATTGCCATTTGCCATATACAAGCGTCTTATTTTCATGTAATTACGGTGCAGTGACGGAAGCCCTGCGCTGGCTGCCTTTTGGGGCATACCGGATGATGAGAGAATAAGGATCGATCGAGGTCATCGGCCGATGGAGTTGTTGGGCAAAAGCAAAGAGGAGTTGCGGGCGTTTTGCCTGGCAATGGGCGAACCAGCCTATCGTGGCGCTCAGCTGTATCATGCCCTCTACGCCGAGCGAAATCTGAAGGTCACCTCCATGAGCAATCTGCCGGCAGGGCTGCAGGCCAGGCTCGCTACCGACGCAAAAGTGACGTTGCCCGCGGTGAAACACAGGTACCGTTCTGCGGATGGGTCCGTTCGCTACCTGTTCGAGCTTCCGCCGCCCGAGGACCAGAGCCGCATGAAAGCCGCGGCGGTAGAGGCAGTCTTCATGCCGAGTGAAGGCCGCCAGACCATTTGTATTTCGACGCAGGCGGGCTGCGCCGTCGCGTGCCAGTTTTGCCTGACCGCGCAACTGGGTCTGATCCGCAATTTGACCGCGGGAGAAATTCTGGCCCAGGTGTTATTGCCCCTGATCGAGATGGGCGGCGGCTCGGGCGACAACGCCGCCGGCGAGAACACCCTTGCGGCGCGGACGAATCTGGTGCTGATGGGACAGGGTGAGCCGCTGCTTAATTTTGAAAACACGTTTGCTGCGCTGCGCATCCTTCTGGATAAGGATGGCGCCGGTCTGTCTGCCAAGCGTGTCACGCTCTCGACCAGCGGGGTGATTCCTGGCATCGATCGCATGGCGAAAGAGCCGGTACGGCCTAAACTGGCGATTTCGTTGAACGCTTCGAACGATGAGCAGCGCGACTCGTTGATGCCACTGAACAAGAAATATCCTTTGCGAGACTTGATCGCGGCTTGCCGCCGTTATCCGTTGCGCGCCTGGGAACACATGACATTTGAGTATGTAATGCTTGGCGGAGTGAATGATGCTCCGAACGATGCACGGCGCGTGGCGAAGCTGCTGGCGCCGCTTGAGCGAGTGAAGGTGAACCTGATTCCCTGGAATCCCGGCGAATTGCCTTTTGAGGAATCGCAGGAAGAGCGCATCCGGGAGTTCCGGACGATCCTGTCGGACCGCGGCGTGCCCGCGTTTGTGCGTTACTCTCGCGGCCGCGACGTAATGGCGGCCTGCGGGCAACTGGCTTTGCAGGAGATACAAAATTCGCCGTTGCCCGTTCTCCGCTAAGGAAACGCATGGAATGGCCGTGATAGACTAGCAAACCATATGAACCAAACTTCGCAATTCGACGATCGGATCCGCAGCTCCGTGGAATCGGCGATTGCCACAATGCAATTGCTGCGCGCGGATGCCGAGCTGCTGGCGACGCTCGCTCGAGCAGCGCGGTCCATCATTCACGCGTTCCGCCAGGGAAATAAAGTGATTCTGTTTGGAAACGGCGGCAGCGCGAACGACGCGCAGCACATCGCCACGGAATTTGTCGGACGTTTCGGCTTCGACCGGCCGGCGCTTCCCGCGCTTTCTCTGGCGGAGAGCCTTTCTTCGGTAACGGCCATTTCCAACGATTATGGGTTTGAGCGCGTGTTCTCGCGGCAAATCGAGGCGTTCGCGCGTCCGGGCGATGTGGCGATCGCGATTTCGACCAGCGGGAATTCCCCCAATGTTCTGAACGGGGTGGCGACGGCCAACAACGCGGACCTTTATACCATCGGCATGAGCGGCAGGTCCGGCGGCAAGTTGCGTTCGCTCGTGAAGGACTGCCTCTGCGTACCGTCGGACGACACACCCCGCATTCAGGAATGCCACACGCTCATCGGGCACACTCTTTCGCAGATTGTCGAGCAGGAATTGTTCGGCCAAAAGAATACGGCCACACACACTTAATTCGGCTTCTCTTACGGTTTCCGAACACCTATGACCGAAAGCATCCGGCCCGCTTGCGCGCCTTCTTTGCGGTAACTGAAAAAAAGGTCGCCGCGACAGCCGGTGCACAGATCGGTCGTGAAGATATTCTTTGCGCGCAGGCCCGCGGCGAGGAGTTGCGAGTGGTTGGCTTTGCGCAGGTCCAGATGCACGTTTTTTGGGGGAGGCTGGTGCCCCGGTGGCTTCATGTTCATCCATTCGAGAGGATTCGGTTCATCCCCGGTGCGGGCTTCGTCAAAATATTCCTGAGCGTCCGCGAATTGCGCGGCAAATTTGGTGACGAACTCCACTCCGACTTCATAGCAGCAGAGCCCGATGGAAGGACCGATCGCGGCCAGAATATCGGCCGGTTTACAGGCAAATTCCAGTTGCATGCGCCCGACGGTTTTTTGCGCGACGCGAGCGAGCGTACCTTTCCACCCCGCGTGGATCGCCGCCACGACTCGCTTCTTCGTGTCGACCAAAAGAATCGGAACGCAATCCGCGGTTTGCGTTCCGAGAAGCAGGCCCTCCTGGTTGGTGATCGAAGCATCGCCTTTCGAGGCTTCTGCGGGTGCGGCCGAAAACGGTTGGATAATGTCGGAATGGATCTGCTTCATGGCCACCAAGATAAGCTCCTTGGCGCCAACCGCCGCTTGCAGCCTTCGACGGTTCGCCAAAACATTCTCCTTGGTGTCCCATTCCATGAAACTTAGGTTGAGCAGCTTCTGTCCTTCTAGCGTGCTCGCACCACCGTGACGGGTGCTGAAGCCGTGGACCAACCAAGGTAGGTTTACGAACGGGATGAGTTGGAGAACCTGCAGACCGCCCGATTTCCGCAACTTCCATGGCGCGGAGATGGGGGCGGGCGAAGGGGCGCCGGGCGTCGACGGACGGCTCCGGCCTTTGTTCGGCGATGTTTTTCTGACCGGCACGGTCCAACCAGTATAATCGGAACAGTTGGGCGCGCAGAAACGGACCGTGCGGCAAGCGCTGCGCTGAGGGTGAACCATGATCGTAGGTCTGGGCATTGATGTGGCGGAAGTGAAGCGCATTGGCGCGGTCATTGAAATGCAGAGAGAGCGCTTCCTGCGCCGCGTTTATACGCCGGAGGAAGTGGCCTACTGCGAACAGTTCAAGAACCGCTACGAGCGTTACGCGGGGCGCTTCGCGGTGAAGGAAGCGGCGATGAAAGCGCTGGGGACCGGTTGGAGCCGGGGCGTGCGTTGGGTGGACCTCGAGGTGGTACGGCAACGTGGTGGCCGGCCTACGCTAGAGTTGCAGGGCGAAGCGAAGAAAATTGCGGACGCGTTGGGCGTTAAGAATATTGCTATCAGCATTACGCACACCGCGGAGCAAGCGTTTGCGCAGGTGATTTTTGAGGGTTGAAGGCCGGGCGCGTCGACGGGTCGGGTGGGGCACCCGGGCCAGTTTGCGGCGGCGCACACGTCTGAAGCGGGCCGTTGTGTCGCGCACTCACTTCACCAGGAGGAAGGGGCCGAGGGCGAGTGCGTCTACGCCGGCGCAGTAGAAACTGCGCACGGCGCCGCGAGGATCGGTGACCAGCGGCTCTCCAAAAAGATTGAAGGATGTGTTGACGAGGATTGGCGCGGGCGCGACTTCTCCGAATTTGTGGAGAAGCTTCCAGAAGAGCGGGTTGTCGTGCTGCCCGACGGTGTGCACCCGCATGGTGTCGCCGTTAAAGGCGAATCGTTCGAGGCCGGCGACGGGTTTTGCGAGACGGCCGAGCGACGCCATGAAACGGCAATTGGGGGAGGCATCGAAATAATCCGCAGCGCGTTCTGCGGGCACGGAAAGCGCGAAGGGATGAAAGCCTTCGCGATGCTTGATGAACTGATTCACGTTCTCCACGACGTATTCGGAAAACGGAGAGGCGAGCAGGCTGCGGTTGCCGAGCGCGCGATGACCAAATTCCGAACGGCCCTGGCACCATGCCACGATCTTGTCCCGCTGCAACAAGGTCACCGTTTCTTCGACTGTTTGTTCTTCTCCGCCGAGATAGCGATAGGTGATCTTGCAATTGTCGAGGACTGCTTTCATTTCCTGCGACGTCGCCTGCATGCCGAGGGCCAGGCTCGCGAGCGGCGCCCTTCCCGAGTGGCCTTTGATTTTCTTGCGCATCAGATAGGCGGCGCCGAGCGCGGTGCCCGCGTTTCCGGGAACGGGCTGGACATAAACATTGCGGAACGCGCTGCCGGTTTCGAGGGCGCGGACGAGGAAGACATTCTGGAAGACGCCGCCAGCGAGGCAGAGTGCGGGCGCTCCAGCCTGTTCCTGCATGTTCGCGGTGAGCTGAAGAACCATTTCTTCGAGAAAGTCCTGCGCGCTGCGCGCCAGATTCGCGCGCACCACGGCATTTGGCGCGCTTCCTCGCGAAGAAAGTTCCAGTTCGCGATAAAGACGCGGAGCGAAAATTCCGCGACGATCGGGTCCAGTCTCGAAGTAGCGCCTGTTCAGCGAGGGAAGTCCATTGGCTTTCCATGCGAATAATTTACGGAAGACGGAAAGATACTCAGGCAAGCCGTCCTTGCTGAGCCACTGGATTTTGTGTTCGTCCTTGTGCGGGCGCAGTCCAGCGAGCTCGGTAACGCGCGAATAAAACCATCCCAACGAATCCGGGAACTTGAGCGCATGCATCGGGCGAATCTCGTCACCGTCGCCCGTCAACATCATGCCGGAGAGCGAATTTGCACCCTCGTCGAGAGAAAGAATCAGCGCGCGGTCGAAGCCGGAAGTGTAATACGCGCTGGCCGCGTGGCAAAGGTGGTGGTCGAAACGGGACGGGCGAGGCCCGCCCCTCAGTAGCTGTGACAACTGCTCCTGCAAAGCCGAGCGCGCCGGGCGCTTTTTCGGCTTCGAAACGCGCGAAGAAGGAGCGGAGCGCTCCGCAAGGGCAACGGCGCGGCAGTCCGAAAGCTTCAGGTGATTTTCGTGCAGGCAGCGTTCGAGCGCGAGGCGCGGAATATCGGGAGATTCCTGGCGGCTCAGCTTTTCTTCTTCGATGGCGAACTGGACGGAATGCTCGTCGATTAGCGTCACCGCCGAACTTCGTCCCAGGGTGGAGATGCCTAGTATATGCATGAGCGCTCAGACGGTTGCCGCGCGATGTACGAATAACGCGTCCACCGGCGTTCCGACCAGCTTGCTTCCTTCACCGTGTTCGAGGAACACATCGAGCCATTGATTGTGCGGCAAGACCCCGGGGATCATGACAGAAAGATAGTTCTCCGACAGAGCAGGCGTTTGCGACGGAGTATCTTTTAGGTCGCGGCGTAAGGTCAGGACGCGAAGCCTCCGGCCAACTTGCGATTGGCGAAATTTTCGAGCTTTTGCTTCGCCGAGGCCGCGCAGTTCACGCGCTCGGCGCTTGATGATTTCCCCGGGAAGGTGGCCGGGTAGCGCGGCGGCTCGGGTTCCGGGACGCAGCGAATAGGAAAAGACATGCAAGTAGGTGAATGGGCGCGCCTCGATGAAACGCATCGTAGCGGCATGGTCCTCTTCGGTTTCACCCGGGAAACCGGCAATTACATCGGCGCCGATGGCGGCGTTCGGCAAGCGGTCCTGGATCAGTTCGACGCGGCGGGCGTAATGCTCGGCGCGATACCAGCGGCGCATCGCGGCGAGCATCCGATTGCTTGCCGATTGCAAGGGCATGTGGAGGTGCGGGGCGACGCGATCGTTGGCGGCGAACAGGTCGATCAGATCCTGTGTGACATCGAGCGGTTCGATGGAACTGATACGCAGGCGCTCCACGCCCGTCTCATCCAGAATGCGCCGCACTAATTCGAGAAATTCGACGCGAGGAGTGAGGTCACGTCCGTACGTGCCGAGATTGATCCCGCTCAGAACAAGCTCGCGGAAGCCGGAATCGGCGAGTTTTTGAACCTCCGCAAGAACCGTGGCCGCCGGAAGGCTTCGCGATCTGCCGCGTACGAAGGGAATGACGCAAAACGAACAACGCGAATTGCAACCATCCTGAATCTTCAAAGTAGGGCGGGTGTGATTCCCTTCCCCGCCGAGAACCGGCGCAACGAGCACGTCCGAAAGAGCAAATATGTCGCCACTCAAGATCGGCGCGGAGTGATAGGGAGAAAATTCTTGGGCTTGTGAAATCGGTAACGCCGCGAAAATTGACTTGAGCAGACCCGGAATTTCCGGCTTGTGGGAGTTGCCTACGACGTGCGTGACGCCGGGAATAGCTGCAATTTCTTCCGGCGCGCGCTGCGCATAGCAACCCGTGACGATGATGCGCGTAGCAGGATTCCTGGCGTGGATCTTGCGGATGGCGTCGCGCGCCTGGGAGTCGGCCGCCGCCGTCACCGTGCAGGTATTCAGCACGACAAAGTCCGCTGAGTCCGCTCCAGAGGCAGCGGTGCATCCTTGCTCGCGCAATTGCCGCTCGATTGCGGCGCCATCCGCCTGCGTCGCGCGGCAACCGAATTGTTCTATATAGAATGTCGTCATGGGTTGGCGAGTTCGCGTTTCTATTTAACCACAATGATTTAATTCAGCGCAGGCTTTAGGTCAGAAGACCGGGCGCAACGCAATTCATCCTGGGCTGAAGCTCGAAAATGGAGCGACGCAACGGCAGGGCGGAAGTCGCGCCCTCTCGAACGACAAGCCTTCGCACCAACTCGCGGCCTTTACGCGAGTCCGGGGTCCTTATACAATTTCGCTCAGCCGCCATGCCTTATACGCGACGGACGCCAAACGCCCCGATCGATCCGAAGCTTTCCGTCGTTATTCCGGTCTATAACGAAAAGGACACGATATTCGAGATTTTGCGTCGCGTGGTCGACCAGGATATCCGCAAGGAAATTCTGGTTGTGGATGATTTTTCGAACGACGGCACCCGCGAAATTCTGGAGAGCGTCGCGAATCGTCAGACGAATGGGGAAGCGCAGGCGCCTGCGAACGACGGCGGCGATCCTCTGCCGCTCAAGGACATTCGTTTCTTTTTTCAAGAGCAGAACCAGGGGAAAGGCGCGGCGTTGCGGCGGGGATTTGCCGTAGTCTCGGGCGATATTGTGCTGATACAGGACGCCGACCTTGAATATGACCCCCGCGATTATCCGAAGTTGCTGGAGCCCATCCTCGATGGGCGGGCGGATGTAGTGTTTGGTTCGCGGTTTTTGGGTGGACCGCAGCGTGTGCACTACTTCTGGCACTATGTGGCGAACCGATTTCTAACGCTGCTTTCCGACATGTTCACGAACTTGAAGCTGACGGACATGGAGACTTGCTACAAAGTGTTTCGACGGGAAGTGCTGAAGGAGATTCGGATCAAGTCCAACCGGTTTGGGTTTGAGCCGGAGATTACGGCCAAAGTGTCAAAGGGCAAGTGGCGCGTGTACGAAGTGCCGATCAGTTATGCCGGACGAACGTATGAGGAAGGAAAGAAGATTACCTGGAAGGACGGGGTGCAGGCATTGTGGTGCATCATCCGGTACCAGTTGGGGGATTGATGCGGGAATCGACCCGGAAGGACAGAAATTCAAGGTTTCGATGGTGGACAGCGGGCCGCCTCGGAAGGTGGCCCCTACAAACACTCGGATACTCAGCCGGCTTGCGAAGCCAGGCGGCGCTGGAATGTCAGGAGAATCAAGTCGGCGCGGCGTCGCACGCCAAATTTGTTGAGTAGGTTGGAGACGTGGAACTTTACGGTGCGCTCGGCGATGTTCAGTTTGCTGGCGATCTCTTTGTTGGACAAGTTCTCGAGCAATGAGTCGAGAACTTCCTGCTCGCGGCGGCTCAGGTTGGTCACCGCGTCGGTCTTCAGGCGACGGCCCTGGCTGCTGAGAATCGAATCCACGAAACCGGAGAGAACCGAGCGCGGCACCCAGAACCCGCCGTTCGAGACGAGCGGCAAGGCACGAGAAAGCTGGTCGCGCGCTTCGGCGTAGGACAGGATGCCCTTCACACCCAACCGCAACAGGGAAAAACTGGTGGTGTCGCTGACCGAATCCCCCACAACGATGAGGCGCGCATCGGGGTAGCGTTCAAGAATGTTGGTGAGCAGAGCGCCGGTGGCTTGGCGCGCCGCGTGCGCATCAATTACGTACACCTGCGCCTTGGGCGGTTCGAGGCTGCGCAGATCGGGTGCCAAGGTGGAATCCAGTTGTTTCGGGATCACCTTGAAGTGGGATGCCTTGGACAATAGGCGTTCAAATTCGCTCAGTACCAGAGGGTGGGGCGAGAGCAAACAGACAGTGAGTTTGGATGACATACGTTTCGTGGCCACTGTACTTGAGGGTAGTGAAAGCCAAACAAAGGGGCAAGGACCTTTGGCACAGATGTTCACGAGTTGTTACTGACAGATAGGGCGTGTTTTCAGGGGCTTGGAGGCCCATTAAGGCAGGCCAAAACCCCGTTCAGCCCGGGAATCCGCTCGACCAATGGATTCGATTCGCGAAGGAAAGCCGCGTAAAATAAGGTAGATAGGGAAGGCTGCCGTAATCTCCAGGGTTTCCCCGCAGGCCCGGCGCGAGGAATAAAGCGGAATGAGGAATCTGAAAGAATCGGAAAAGGCTCTTCGCGAGCTGCTGGCGGAACGCATCCTCGTGCTCGATGGCGCGATGGGTACGATGCTGCAACAGCGCGACCTTTCCGCTGCCGATTTTGGAGGCGCGGCGCTCGAGGGTTGCAACGAGAACCTGGTTCGCACGCGGCCGGATGTGGTGCTGGATATTCACCGGAAATATTTTGCGGCCGGCTCCGACATTGTGGAGACGAACAGCTTCGGCGGAACGCCGTTGGTGCTGGCGGAATATGGGTTGCAGGCGGACGCTCAGGAGCTGAACAGGCGATCCGCGGAATTGGCGCGGCAGGCGGCCGACGAGTTCTCTTCGGCGAACAAGCCGCGGTTTGTGGCCGGCTCGATGGGGCCGACGACGAAGGCGATTACGGTTACCGGCGGGGTGACCTTCGAGGGACTCATCGATTCGTATTACGTGCAGGCGAAGGGACTTGTGGAAGGTGGATCGGACCTTTTATTGGTGGAGACTTGCCAGGACACGCGCAACATCAAGGCGGCGATTCTGGCGATTCAGACCTTATCCAAGGAAATCGGCGCGTCGGTTCCCTATGTGATTTCTGTGACCATCGAGCCCATGGGTACGATGCTTGCCGGACAAACTGTGGAAGCGATGTGGGCGTCGCTGCGGCACACGCATCCGATTGCATTCGGAATGAATTGCGCCACGGGGCCGGAGTTCATGACCGATCACATCCGGACCTTGAGCACGCTGACGGGTGAGTTCGTGTCGTGCTATCCGAACGCGGGTTTGCCGGACGAGGAAGGCAAATATCTGGAGACGCCGACGACGCTGGCGGCGCAGCTTGAGAAGTTCGTGAACCATGGCTGGCTGAACCTGGTGGGCGGCTGTTGCGGAACCACGGAAAAGCACATTCGCGCCATCGCGCAGATGGTGGACGGAAAGAAGCCACGCACGCGGCCGGCGGAAGCGCATCGCGCAGTGTATTCGGGAATCGAAACGATCGAGGCGGACGACCAGACGCGGCCGCTGCTCGTCGGCGAGCGGACAAACGTGATTGGGTCGCGGCTCTTCAAGAACCTGGTGGCCGAGGAAAAGTGGGAAGAGGCCACGGAGATTGCGCGGCGGCAGGTGAAAGGCGGAGCGCACATCGTCGATGTGTGCCTACAGAGCACGGAGCGCGACGAGAAGAAAGACATTCCGGTTTTTTACGAGAAGCTGATTCGCAAGATCAAAACGCCGGTAATGGTGGACACCACCGATCCTTCGGCGGTGCAACTTGCGCTGACCTATTGCCAGGGTAAGGCCATCATCAATTCCATTAACTTGGAAGACGGTGAGGAGAAATTTGAGAAGGTGGTGCCGATCGCGCACGACTACGGCGCGGCCGTTGTGGTTGGGTGCATCGATGAAGACCGCGTGCAGGCGCAGGCGTTCACGCGAGAACGAAAGCTCGAGATTGCGAAGCGTTCGTACGAGCTGCTGACCACGAAATATGGGATTGCGCCGGAAGATATTGTGTTCGATCCCCTGGTGTTCCCTTGTGCGACGGGCGATCAGAATTACATTGGGGGCGCGGTCGAAACCGTGGAGGGAATCCGGCTGATCAAGGAAGCGTTGCCGAATACGCGGACGATTCTCGGAATTTCGAACGTTTCGTTTGGATTGCCGCCCGGCGCGCGGGAAGTGGTCAATTCCGTTTTCCTTTATTACTGCACGAAGGCCGGGCTGGACCTGGCAATTGTAAATACGGAAAAGCTGGAGCGCTTCGCGTCGATTCCCGAACATGAGCGACGACTGGCGGAGGATTTGCTGTTTCAACATCCGCCAAAGAGCCTGCCAGACGGACATCCGCAGGCGGCGCTGCTGCGGAATCTTGCCGCCGACTGGAGACTGCAGAGCAAAGAGCAGAAAGCGGCCGTCAATCAATTTCATATCGCAGCGATCGCCGAACATTTCCGCACTGCGGTGAAGAAAGAAAAAATCAGGAAAGAGGATCAACCGCTCGACCAGCGTTTGTCCAACTACATTATCGAGGGCACGCGCGACGGATTGGTGGAAGACCTGGAACGCAAGCGCGCGGAAGGCAACGCTCCACTGGACATTATCAATGGCCCGCTGATGGAAGGGATGGCCGAAGTGGGCCGCCTGTTCAACGCGAATGAGTTGATTGTGGCGGAAGTGCTGCAATCGGCCGAAGCGATGAAGGCGGCCGTAAGCCACCTGGAACAGTTTATGGAGAAGGCCGACACCGCGAAGCGCGGCAAAGTGATTCTGGCGACGGTGAAGGGCGACGTGCACGACATCGGGAAGAACCTCGTCGAAATTATCTTGAAGAACAACGGATTCGACGTGGTGAATCTGGGAATCAAGGTGCCGCCGGAAGATTTGATCAAGGCATTTCAGTGGCATCATCCGGATGCCATTGGGCTTTCCGGGCTACTGGTAAAGAGCGCGCAGCAGATGGTGATCACCGCGAACGATTTGAAGGATGCCGGTATCGGCGTGCCGTTGTTGGTCGGCGGAGCGGCGCTCAGCTCGAAATTCACGGAGCAGAAGATTGCGCCGAGTTATGGCGGCGCCGTTTGTTATGCCAAGGATGCAATGACCGGACTGCGGCTGATGAACGAATTGATGGACCCGGCGGCGAGAGAACGCGTCCTGGCGCAACAGGCGAGTTCGGGAAACGGAGTGAAGGTGACCACGACCGTGACCCTCGTGGAAAAGCCAGCCGTGAGGCGTTCGCCGAAAGTGCGCGAGGATTTGCCGATTCCCGCCGTGGCTTCGCTCGAACGCAAAGTACGGCTTGTCCCGGATTTACGCGAGTTGTGGAGCTATATCAATCCGTACATGCTCTACGGGCGGCACATGGGATATCGCGGGGACTTCGAGAAGCACCTGGCGGCGCGCGAAGCCAAGGCCGTGGAACTGTTTAACGAAATGGAAGAGGTGAAGAACGAAGCGGCGGCGTTTATGAAGGTGCGCGCGGTGTGGCAATTTTTTGAGACCGAGCCGGACGGCGAGGCTTTGCACCTGTTCGCGCCGAGTGGCACGGAGCCGGTGCACACGTGGCGTTTCAAGCGCCAGAAGACTGGCGATCAATTGTGCTTGAGTGACTACGTGCTGGCGCCGAAAGACGGGAAGCGCGATCACATTGCGGTATTCGTCGTTAGCGCGGGCGAAGGGATTCGCGAGCGCGCGGAAAAAGCGAAGCACGACGGGTACTATTTCAGATCGCACGGCTTGCAGGCGCTTGCGATTGAGTCGGCGGAAGCTTGCGCGGAATGGCTGCATCGTCGAATCCGCGAAGATTGGGGTTTCCTTGATCCGCCGGAAATGACCATGGCGCAGCGATTCACGTCGCGGTATCGCGGGAAGCGTTACAGTTTTGGTTATCCCGCGTGCCCGGAGTTGGAAGATCAAGCCGGGATTTGGAAATTGTTGCGGCCAGAAGAGATCGGCGTGCAGTTGACGGAAGGATTCATGATGGATCCGGAGGCGAGCGTGAGTGCGTTGGCGTTTCACCATCCCGATTGCACGTATTTTAGTGTGGGCGAGTCCGAGAACCCGGCGTGAGTGTTGGCCGGTGCACTTCGGCTCAGGGCAAGCAGAGGGCGGGCCCTATGCGCATGCTGGCCGTTCCTCGCTACAAAAATCCATCCTCGATGCGAAGGCGATCGAATCGGCTCGCGTGTGCCGCTGACGAGGGGAACCTTCCACGGCGATTCCGGGAACATTCATTGATGTGAGGGGCTGTGCCGCGAGGTAGGCGCACAAGCAGGAGTGCCTGTGCCACGGATGGAAACCGGTGACTCGGGCCAGGTTACGCAGAGCGCGCCGCGTGCGTCTAAGATGCTAGCCATTTGCCGGGCCAGACTGAGAAACGAGAGGTGCAATATGAACCGCAGAATCCTACTGTTTATTGGTCTAGGTGTCTTCGCGATGCTGAGTGCGGTTGGATCTCGCGCGCAGGATGATGCGCCGGCGCCTCCGCCGCAACAAGGGCAAGGTCAGGGCCAGGGTCGAGGGGCTGGCCGCGAAGGTGGAAGACCGCTATTCGGCAGGATTACTGCCGTGCACGACAGCTCCATCGAGATTACCGGGCCGGATGGTCAGGCGGTAACGGTGAAACTGACGCCGCAGACGGAGTTTCGCAAGGATCGCGAGCCAGCCAAGGTTTCAGATTTCAAGGTGGGCGACACGGTGATGGTGCGTGGCGATGAGAACACCGACCACACGGTAACCGCAAAGACGATCGGCGGGCGAACCGGCGGTGCAACGTATTCCGGGCCTGGGGGCGGCGGCAGGCCCAACGGCGGAATGATGCAGCAGGGCACGCTTGGGAAAGATTATGTGGCTGGCGAAGTGAAGTCCATCGATGCGCCAAAACTAACGGTGTTGCGCACGGACAACGTCACCGAAGTTCTGGAACTCAACGAAGATACATCCCTGCGGCGCGGCAGAGACAGCATTACGATGGCAGATATCAAGGTGGGCGACCACGTGATGGCGCGCGGTGCGGTACAGAACGACGTGTTTGTGCCCAAGGGCGTGATGGTGATGAGCCCGGACCAGTGGCAGCGCATGCAGCAGATGATGTCAGAGTCGCAGCAAGGCACCGGGACCAAACCGGCTGGCTCAGACGTTCGAGCACCGGCGCCGAAACCTCAGGAGTAGGCGCATTGAAACGGTTCCTGCGCGGACTTGTGGTGCTGATTTGTGTGGCGCTCATCTGCGCCGTTTTAATCGTGTGTTTGGCGAGCGCGCAGGAACCTTCTAGTCCATCGCAGAATCCGGCCCAGGCGCCGGCAGAAGAGCCTTCCCCGGATGCCAATCCTGTTCCCGTGTCTCGTTCCGTTCCTACGCCACCGCCTCCGATAACGTTTCAAATTACCGGCACCGTGAAAAGCGGTAAGACTCCGTTGCCAGGCGTGACGGTGACCGCAGCGAATACGCTGACCGGCAAAAAGTTCAGTGTGGCTACCGCGATCGATGGATCGTTCACTTTTAAAGGCATTCCGCGCGGACGATACGTGGTCAAAGTTGAATTCATGGGATTCGCTCCGCTGACTGAGGAAGTGGTCTTGAACCCCGATAATCCCGCGGGAAAAGTGGATGCGGAGCTGGTGCTGGCGTCACGACAGCAAGAAGAGCAGGCTAACCGCGCGAGCGCGGCGGCAAATGCGCGTGGTTTCCAAAGCCTGGCTGTCGAGGGCGGACTGTCGAGCGTAGCAGACCTTGGCGGCGGCAACGGGAATGGCCGTGGAAATGGAACGGTGAGCGCGAGCGACCTTTCGAGTTTGCCGATGAGCGGAGCGGGCGTGGACATGGCCGCGGAATCTGTGAGCGTCACGGGCGCGCAGGGACGCAGCCAGGATTTTGGGAACGGCAACGAAGACGACCTCCAGCAGCGCATTCAGGAATTTCGCGACCGCGCGCAACAGCAAGGCGGAAATCAGTTTGGAGTCATGGGCGGTGGTGCAGGAGGCGGGCCCGGAGGCGTTTTCGCCGGCGGACCTGGTGGCGGAGGCGGAGGGGCCATCGCGATGGGGCGCTTCGGCCGGAACTTCAATCTGAATCAGCCGCACGGGTTTCTGTATGTGCAGGACGACAATGCGGGGTTGGATGCGCGGCCGTATTCGCTGAATGGTCTGCAGATACCGCAATCGGGTTACAACCAGTTGAAGGTGGGCGCCTTCCTTGGGACGCCACTGAAAATTCCGGGACTATTGGACTGGAGCAAGACGACATTTATTACGTTCGGGTGGTATGGAGTCCGGGGGAGCACTCCGTATGATGCGATCAGCACGGTGCCCACGGCAGCGGAACGCGCCGGAAATTTTTCCGGGTTGACGGAGAACGGTACTCCTATCACGATCTACAACCCCGCGACGGGCTTGCCCTTCCCGGGCAACGCGATGGATGCAAGCCTGATCAGCGCGCAGGCCAAGGCTTTGTTGCAGTACATCCCGTTCCCGAACATGCCGGGAGCTCTGCAGAATTTCCAGTATGTGACTTCTTCGGAAGCCAACACGGACAATATCAGTTTTCGGTTGATCGAAAACTTCCTACCCAACGCAGGACCGACCGGTCCACTCGGGGGCGGGGGCGCTGGGGGACGCGGCGGAGGTGGAGGACGACGAGGCGGACCGCGAAACAATTTGGCCGTGGGTTTCAACTTCACACGGAATAACAGCGATATCGTCAATCCATTTCCTTCGCTGGCGGGGCACACCAACACGCAGGGATGGCAAGGAAATGCGCGATGGACTTACGGCAAAGGGAAGGTCACCAATTCGCTGGGTTTCACTTACAACCACAACCGCACGGCGACGACGAACTTGTATTCGGGGACGACGGACGTTTCCGGCGATGCCGGCATCACCACGCCCGTCGAGTCCATTCCGTTCAACTGGGGATTGCCGGGAATTTCGTTGACCAGCTATTCAGGATTCAACGATCCGACGCCGAGCCGCGAGCTGGACCAGACCTATACCATTTCTGACCAGATCGTATGGACACACGGGAAGAGCAATTGGCGCTTCGGCGGCGATTACCGGCGGATCATGCAGGGCTTCCGTTCCGCGCAGAATTCGCAAGGCAGTTTTATTTTTACCGGCTTTGCGACCTCCGAATATCTTCCGGGAAACACTACGGCGGTTCCGGGAACGGGCAACGATTTCGCGGATTTTCTGCTGGGATTGCCGCAGCAGACGAGCCTGCAGGCCAGCACGACGGCTTATGAGTTTCGGGCGAACTCGTTCGACGGCTACGCACAGGATGACTGGCGCATCCTGCCGAACTTGTCATTGAATCTCGGGGTGCGCTACGAATACAACGGGCCGTTCGTTGAGACGCAAAATCAGATTGCGAATCTGGATGTGAGCTTTAATCCGGAGTCCGTGTTGGGGTATCTGGTGCTGCCGGGCCAAACGGGGCAGTTCTATGGAAACTATCCGGACGCGCTGGTCCGGCCGAGCAAGAATGACTGGGCGCCGCGGATAGGCATTGCGTGGAGACCCATGAAGAACATGGTGATACGGACAGGTTACGGGATCAACTACAACTTGTCGCAGTACAGCACGTTCGTTCACGATTTTGCGTTCCAGCCGCCGTTTGCCATCACGCAGACGAATTCCGTGCCGGACGTGACAAGTCCGGCGACGAGCCCGCTGACATTGGCAGACGGTTTCCCGGGCACAACGTCAAGCGGCGTAACAAATAATTACGCGCTCGATCCGAACTACCGGTTGGGTTATGTACAGATCTGGAATTTGGATATCCAACGGCAACTTCCCGGCAATGTACAGCTGAATGTCGGCTACAGCGGAGCGAAAGGAACGCACCTGGACACGCAACGCGCGCTGGTACCGACGTGCGAGGCGACTGCCAGTTGTCTGGTGAACGAAGCTTCCGCGCCGTTCATTTTCGATTCTTCCGAAGGCAATTCGATCCTGAATGCGGGAACGGTACGAATCCGGAAAAGAATGGCGAAGGGATTTGCCGTGAATGGAGTGTACGTGTTCTCAAAATCGATCGACGATGCGTCATCGATCGGGAGCGGGTCCGTGACAGTGATCCAGAATCCGTTCGACCTGCTTGCGGAACGCGCACTTTCCAGCTTCGACCAGACGCACAGTTTTACGGGCGCCTGGATTTATGATTTGCCGTTTGGGGATAACCGGCGGTTCTTCAACAGGGGTTGGGTTTCGCATGTGATCGGCGGATGGCAGTGGAGCGGCGGATTCACCATTGCGTCGGGGCTGTATTTCACTCCGCACGTTTCGGGAGCCACGGAAGACATCAACCGCGGCGTGACGGGAAGCATTCGCGCGAACGTTGTGGCGGGCGAGCCATTTACGGCAGCGAACCCGACGACCAAGGAATGGTTTAACACCGCGGCGTTTTGCGTCACGGGGCAGCCCGGTTGCAACGGGCCGACGGTGTACGGAGACGCGGGACGCGACATTATTGAAGGCCCGTGGCAGTACTCGTTTAATTCGGCGGTCAACAAGACGATTACGATTCGCGAGACGCGGTCGCTCGAGTTGCGGCTGTCGGCCGCAAATATTTTTAATACACCGTACTTTTCCGGCATCAATACGACCGTGAACTCGCTGACGTTCGGGCAGGTAACGGGCGTGAGCACGATGCGGCGGATTACCATGTTGGTGAGATTCCGGTTTTGAGGAGAGTCGCAGGTTTTTGGTCTTCAGAACTTGTCTCATAAACGCTTCGGGCAGGCGACCGTTTCACATCAGGGGCCACAGCCCTTGCGTTTCTGAGGCTTTTCGGCACGGCTAGATGCGGATGAAAACGAAAATCGGACGAGCGGCAACGGCGCTGCTGCTGGTGTGGGCGGCGGCGGGAAGCTTAATCGCGCAACAGCAGCCCACCCCGCCTCCCGCACCCAAAGAAAAGGAACCAACGGGGCCGGTACTGAAAGTCTCGACGGAAATTGTCCTGGTGAACGTGGTGGCGCGGGACAAACATGGAAATCTGATCAAGGATTTGAAGAAGGAGGATTTCACGGTTTACGAGGACGGAAAAAAGCAGGGATTGGCGAGCTTCGATTTTGAAAAAGTGGATGAGATGGTCATGGCGGGGACAGCCGGGGCCACCGTGACCGGCACGGCGGAGAACGGAAATAGGAACGGCAAAGGCGGGCTGCTCGACAGTAAAACGCAGAAAAGCCTGGATGCGCGGGACCGGCGGCTGATGCTGATGTTCTTCGATTTTTCGGCGATGGAACCGGATGATATCGACCGCGCCGTGGACGCGGGAAAGAAGTATGTGAAGTCCAAGATGGAACCGGCGGACATGGTGGCGCTCATGTCGCTGTCAACGAATCTGCATCTGGATCTGGATTTCACGGACGATAGGGACAAGATCCTTGGGACTCTTTCTTCCTATAACAACAGCGAGGGACAGGGATTCGAAAACGGGGCAACGGGGAGTTCGGAAGGAACGGCGGAGACCAGCGGATCGTACACGGCGGACGATACCGATTACAACACGTTCAGCGCGGACCGCAAGCTGCTGGCGCTGGAATCCGTGATGCAGGGCATGGGAAAGATTCCGCAGAAGAAGAGCTTGATTTATTTCAGCAACGGGATCACGCAGTCCGGTATAGACAATCAATCGGCCTTACGCGAAGCGACAGCCGCGGCGGTGCGAGCGAACGTTTCGATTTATCCGGTGGATGTGCGGGGATTGTCGTCGTTTCCGCCGGGCGGCCAGGCGCAATCGGCGAGCTTGCGCGGGCAGTCGGCTTACACCGGTGCGTCGGTGTTGAACGATTTGAATGGAAATGACGCGTCGCAGGAGACGCTCTACACGCTGGCGGCGGACACCGGCGGCAAGGCGTTTATGGACACGAACGATTTGAGCGGCGTGTTTTCGGTGGTGCAGAAAGATACCTCGGCGTACTACGTTCTGGGATACACCAGCAGCAATCATTTAAGAGATGGGCGGTACCGGCGGTTAAAGGTGCAAGTGAACCGCCCTGACGTGAAGCTGGAATACCGCGCGGGTTACTACGCGGACCGCGACTACCAGCATATGAGATCGACCGACCGCGAGGCGCAGCTGGAGGATGAACTGGCTGCGGATTTGCCGGAAACGGATGTGGCGGTCTATGCCGGGGCGGCATATTTCCGGCAGGATGATTCGCATTATTATTTGTCGGTTTCGCTGGTGATTCCGGGATCGCAGATTCCGTTTGTGCAGGCGAAGGATAAGGACAATGCGACGATCGACATTATCGGGCAGGTGATGGAGAGCGGGAAACTGCCGGTCGGGCGATTGCGGGATACGGTAAAGCTGGCGGTGGACAGTTCCGAGCAGGTACGGCGGAAGAATGTACAGTACAACACCGGATTTATTCTGGCGCCGGGGAATTATCACCTCAAATTCGTGGTGCGCGAGAACAGCACCGGACGAATGGGATCGTTTGAGACCGACGTGCGCATTCCCGATCTGCGCAAAGTGCCCTTGCGGATGAGCACGGTGGTGCTGAGCAGCCAGCGCGTGCCTGCGACGGCGAAGAAGACGAAGTTCCAGCCGTTGATCAGCGAGCAGACGGAACTGGTGCCTAGCGTGACGCACGTGTTCCAGCTGGACCAGAAGCTGTACCTGCAATATGAGGTGTATGACAACGCCAAGGCCAAGGCGGACGGAAGCGGGAACGGCGGGCAGGGTAAGGGCGAACACCCGACGGTGCGAGTGTTGACGAACATCGAATTTCTGCAGGGTGACGTGAAAGTGTATGAGACCAAACCGGTCCTGGCGCAGGAGATTACGGCGCCGGATCGCAAGGCAGTGGTGTTCCAGATGGAGATTCCGCTCGAGTCGCTAAAGCCGGGGTTTTATACCTGCCAGGTGAATGTGATCGATGATGTGTCGGGAAACTATGCGTTTCCGCGGTGGCCCATTTTGATACGGGCGACGAGTCCGGCGGCGGGAGACGCTGCGTCGAAGTCGAGCGGCGGGAATTGAGGTTTGCTTCCGTGTGCCCCATCCACCCTTTTTAGATCTGTTGATTTTAAGATCGAAGCCCCACCCTTTAGAAGGGTGGGGCACCTGGTGGGACACCCGGCGGCGCTACCGGAAGGATGGCAACGGGGATGCGGTGTAGCGACGGATGATCAGGGAGATGGGCAGGCCAACGCAGAACATGTGAGTGACGATGGCGATGGTTGTACGCGAGAGGGAAAACGGCATTGGCTGAATGCGTGAGAGCGGAAGCACGATCCAGTACATTACGGCGTAGACGGCTATGCCGAAGGCCAAGCCGGAGAGAATTGCGTGCCCGGTCATGAATTTTAGTTTGCGGCTAACAATATAGAACACCGTGGCTACGGAAAAAGCGATGAAGAAGTGAAGCGCGGCGCCGAGTATGGCGGTTGGCCATCCGCCGTGGAAGGCCGTTCCGCCGAGGAGGCCGGAGGCGATGGCCTGCAAAAGCCTGTAAGGGCTGACGCCTCGCGGGAGCCAGGTCAAGAAAGCGGCAGTTATATCCAAGGCGCCGCAGGCCAGACCGGCCCGGAAGATGACAGAAGCGGCTTGCCGTCTATTCGCATTCGCAGTTTCTTTGACGATAGCACTGACCCGGAGGCTTGCTGAATTTAGTTGGCCGGCTTCGAGATTGTTCATGGCTCTTTCGTCGCTAAGCGGAAGGCCGCGAGTCTAGCGCTCAAACGCCCTCTCGAGTGGAAAAAAGTGACGAAACAAAAGATATTGAGGACGAAAGGCAGGTAGAGCGAAACCGAGCAACATCGCGGAAGATTCGTGCGAGAAGAAAGAAGCAGGGCCTTCGCCGCGCCTACTTTCCCTGCCTTCGACAAGCAGGCGCAGGGTGACAGAGGCTGATGTGTGTGCCCGTGACCGCGGTTAGAACGAGAGCATAAAGTGCCTTCTTTCTGACGAGAACGGAGTTCGTACTGGTTTTCTGTGCTTTTATAGCGGACTTCTGTAGGCTTGCACCTGAAACAGACCGCGGATGGGCAATTGCGGTTATACAATCCTCTGCATGGAAACCGTCTGGCAAAAAGTTGCGAAGGTCGGGCGCGCCTACCTGTGGTCGATTCTCCTGTGGGCTTGGTTCGCTCCCATCATGGCCGGGCAGGAGAAGGTGCGGCTGTTGGCCGACGGAATCCACATCCCGTTCTGGAAAATGCTGTTGATCGCCGCGGCATGGTGTATGACCGCGGCAACGCTGGCGCCTCCGATCTTCTACATCGTGCGCCGCTACCCGATTTCCCGGCCCATTCGGTTCAAGCGGGTCGCCGGTTATCTATTGGGGGCGATTCCGTACCTGTTGGTGTCTGTGTGTGTGCGCTCGCTTTTGCTGCCGCCCTGGGATCCCAATACCGGGGAATTCACGAACCGGACTTTCGAAACCTTCGTCAACAATGCGCGACTTTTTGCAACGCAAACCTGGGACTACCTGGTGGTGCTGGTGGCCGCTCACGCTTATGAGTATTTTACGCGCGCGCGGAACCAGGAACTGGAGCGCGCCAAGCTGCAGCAGGCGCTGGCGGAAAGCGAGCTGCAGGCGCTCAAGAGCCAACTGCAACCGCATTTTTTGTTTAATACCCTGCATGGAATTTCCACTTTGATTGAAGTGGACAAAACGCGTGCCAGGGAGATGGTCCTGAAGCTTTCAGAATTGCTGCGAACGGTGCTGCAGGACGGCACCGCGGACCTGATCCCGCTGCGAGAAGAATTGAAATTCGCGGAGGCTTACCTGGATATTGAGAAGATGCGGCTGGGCGAGCGTCTGGAAATTTGCTGGAAAATTCCGGCGGACATGCAGCAGTTGCTGGTGCCACCGCTCATTCTGCAGCCGTTGGTGGAGAATGCGATCGTGCATGGCGTGGCGTGTTCGATAGAAGGCGGCTGGCTTGAGATCGCGGTGCGGCGAGTGGAAAGAGGAATCGAGTTGAGCGTGCGCAATAGCGCGCGTGGAAAAGGCACGCCCGGGTCGGGGCTGGGCTTGCAGAACACGAAGGCCCGACTGAACTATCTTTACGCGGATGAAGCCAGCGTGGACTTTGCCATCGGCGAAGATGGGATTGCAACGGCGACGCTGGTGATGCCGGCGTTAGGGGCATCGAAGCCGGAAATTGCAGAAGAGATTGTGGAGCCGGCAAGGAGCATGCGGGGATGATGCGCGTCCTGATTGTCGATGACGAACCGCTGGCGCGAAGCGCGCTCGAGCGTGTGCTGCGCGCCCGGAAAGATATCGAAACGGTGGACTCCGCTGCGGATGCGTTTGCGGCGCTGAATCTGTTGCAAGAGCGCCCTTACGATGCGCTGCTGCTCGATATTCGGATGCCGGAACTTACCGGGATTGAACTGGTTGACCGGCTGAAGAAACGGAAGATGCCGGTGCCGTCGATCATTTTTGTTACCGCTCATAATCAACACGCCGTCGCAGCATTTGAGAAACATGCGGTTGATTACGTGTTGAAGCCATTTTCGGACGACAGAATTCACCAGGCGCTGGACACGGCGGTTCACCGGTCGCAGAGCGAACGTGCGGCGCGGTTCATGGAACTGTTGCCGCAACTCGAGAGCCTGGTGGCAAAATCGTCAAGGATCGCGATCAAGACGAAGAAAAGCATACTGTTCATCGATCCGGCGGACGTGGCGGTGGTGGAAGCCCAGGGGAATTACGTGTTGCTGCAGCGGCTGTCGGGATCGTATCTGCTGCGGGAATCCATCGGCGCGGTTGCGCAGAAACTCGAGCCTTACGGGTTTATCCGGATTCACAGGTCAATCCTGGTGAACACTTCGTTTGTCGAGGAGATTCATCCGTGGACGACCGGGGAGTATATCCTGCGCATCCGGGGCGGGAAGGAATTGGCGGTTTCTCGGACTTACAAAAAGAATCTGAGATCGCTGGCGCATTTCTGGGTCGGCAGCAACGGTTTCTTGCCGGAATGAGTTAAGAGACCCCGACGGCGGCAGCTCCCAGGATTCGCATGGACTTCTTTTCCTGGATGAAGACCGCGACTTGTAGATTTTGGCGCTTCCAGGCCGATTTCAATTTCACCTTCTGTACAGATTCGTAGGCGGAGTCGTTCTTCGGATTTGCTACGCCGATCTTGCGAAGCGTGCGCAGGACCGAGGCGTGACGCAAATTCTTTCCTGCGTTTTCGCCCGCGTCGACCGTGGACGCGAGCCCGCTTTCCGTAATTGCCATCCAGACTTCCGCGGTCTCGCGGTCGGAGCTGCCTATGAGCTTGCCCACTTTCACATTGATTTGGGTTCCATCCGGAGGGGAATTTATGGAACTGAGAGTTATTTCCGTTTTTGGCTGAGTTGCCGCTTGCTGGATGGCTCGTTCCGTCTTCTGTTCCTGGCCTCCGGTCATTTCGACCTGGCCGTCAACGATGAGCTGGGGCGTGTACGGCTCTTTGTCCTTGAAATGAGAGACGTAGTCGATCTGGCGCTGGGTCCAATCGGCAGAGGAGTATGGATCGGTCCAACCGTCGTGGTTCCAATAGTCGACGTGCTCCTCGATAGCGATGACGTTTGCGCCCTGGACGGTTTGTGATGATTCCAGTTTCAGGAGCAAGGCGTCGGCAGGAGGACAGCTCGAACAGCCTTCCGAGGTGAACAGCTCGACGATTACAGGCTTCGTGTTTTTGCTGTCGGCGGAGGCACTGAGGCGCGATTTGCCGAGCGATGAGACGGCAATGGCGAAGAGCAGGACGCCTAGGCCAGTCCTCAGCCAGATTGGATTTTTCATTTCGGCCGCTCCAGCAGTTGTGAATATTGTGATGCGCGATTCGAGCGAAAGTTGCTTTTGGCTTTGCATTCCGGTGGGACGAACGCAGAGCTCGCAGAAGCGAGTCGGGTTTTCGCGTTTTCATTTTCAGGCGAGGTTTCAAGCGAAGCGATCATGTGACGAACGTCCAGGAATCAGGTGTGAATCGCACCCATTATGGTTTGCAGCGAAGTATACAGATTCCTGAATATGCTAATCGTTTCATTATTGCAAATTCCAGGTCACGATGAGGAGTTACGTCAGAACGAGGATCTGGTGTGAAACGCTGGAATACTGGGACGAATGAATTTTGAGCATCTCCATGAAGTCATAGGCGCTCCCAGGAAGAGCCCGCAAGCACTTGAAAAATAAGCCAGGTAATTCGCCCGCAGTGTGGCGTGCAGCGTGCTCTGACCTCGCTACGTGGTGGGTCTCATAGCGTGAAGGAGGTCGGAATGAGTGTGTCTAGATTGCGGGTCGTGGTGTGTTTATTTCTGACATTGTTTGTTGCGGGCGTGGTCGCGGGCCAATCGTTGACTTTGGGCAGCCTCACCGGGCGGGTTACGGATCCGGCCGGAGCGGTGATTGCGGGAGCGACGATCGAACTGAAAAACCTCGATACCGGCGGAACGCAGGTATCGACTACGGGATCGGATGGTTCCTTCCGGTTCAACCTGTTGAAGCCGGGGAGCTACGAGATAACAACGAGCGTGACGGGTTTCGCGAAGATGGTGAAGTCGACTTCGGTAGCGGTGGGACAGACGTCGCAGGTTGAAATTGCTCTGGAAATTTCGAAGACCGCGGAGACGATTGAAGTGTCCGGAGAAGCACCGCTCATCAGCACCGAGCCTGGTGTCGCGACTTCGTTCACGCCGACCGAGGTTTCCCTGCTGCCGTCGGCAGGTGGTGATCTGACGACGCTTGCGTTTACAGCGCCGGGTGTCGTGGTATCGCAAGGGATGGGATACGGGAACTTCACGGTGAACGGATTGTCGGGGACGTCGAACCTGTACACCGTGAACGGCGAAAACGACATGGACCCGTACTTCAATATCAACAACTCGGGCGCGTCAAACCTGACGCTGGGAAGCAATGAAGTGCAGGAAGCGACGATCGTTACGAATCCGTATTCAGGACAGTACGGACAGTTGAGCGGCGCGCAAGTCAACTACGTAACCAAGTCCGGCACGAACACCTATCACGGCAATGCGCAGTGGTATTGGAATGGGCGCTACATGAATTCGAACGACTTCATCGCGAATGCGAGTGGCGCACCGCGACCATTTTCGAATGCAAACCAATGGGCCGCGTCCTTTGGTGGACCGATCATCAAAGACCATACGTGGTTCTTCGTGGACACGGAAGGACTGAGGTTTGTTCTGCCGAACGTGGATGTCGTAACAATACCAACAACGGCGTTTGCGACGGCGGTTCAGAATAACATCGCCGCTAACGCTCCTGGCGAAGCTGCTGCTTATCAGAATATGTTCAATATTTACTCGTCGGCGGCAGCCGGAAAGCAAGTAACTCCCGTGCCGATAGCCGGCACGGAATGTGCCGGCATCAGCGTACCCGGATTCCCCACGGGCGCGCCTTGTCAGCAGACGGTAACGTTGACTCCGACGTCGTTCGCGAAGGAATGGATTCTGGCCGGCCGCATCGACCAGAAGCTGACCTCACGGGACGATTTGTTCTTCCGGTTCAAGCTGGATTACGGATTGCAGCCGACGGCGATCAATCCGCTCAGTTCGGCGTTTGACGCGAATTCCAACCAGCCGGCGTATGACTACCAGGTCAATTTGAGACATGTTTTCAGCGCGACCATGACCAACGCGTTTACGGCGACGGTGAGCCATTACGATGCGCTGTTCACGCAAGACGTACCTGCTTGGCAAAAGGAATTCCCGTATGGTGGGGTTGCCTTCAACGGCGACGTTGGCTTTTCGAACATCAACGGGACGGTTGGCGATTTCCCGCAGGGCCGGAACATCACGCAATATCAATTCATCGATGACTTCTCCTGGGTCCGTGGGAAGCACAGCCTAAAGTTCGGAATCAATTTCCGGCGATATGACGTAAGTGACCACAACTTCTTCAACACCTACCCGACGGCGACTTTTGGAGATTTGAGTTCCTCCATCTACGGTCCGAACGGCATGACTGGACTTCAGGCCTTCGCGAGCGGCACGGCCCTGGCATATCAGCAAGCCTCGAGTCCTTCGACAGATGTACCGATCGGCATATGGGGCGCGGGCTTCTACATCGAAGACCAATGGAAGGTAGCGCCTAACTTTACGCTGACGGGAGCCTTGCGCTTCGAGCACAACGCGAATCCGACGTGCAATACGAGCTGTTTCTCCAACTACAACGCGCCGTTCAACGGCCTGGCCAGCGTGCAGGCAGGGCCTGGCGGAGCCGGAGACGTACCATACTCGAGCGACATCAATTCCGGTTTACGCCATCCGTATGTGAGCGTGGACGCGATTAACGTTTCCCCGCGCCTGTCTTTCAGTTGGGCGCCGGGAGGAACCGACCACTTTCCATTTTTCCGTGGCGCAAACAAGACCATGATCAGCGGCGGGGTTGGAATTTTCTACGACAATCCGCCAGCCGGAATGCTCGATCAAGAATTGGGGAATCCAGGCAACCCACCGGCTACCACATTGTTCACCATTGAACCTCTCGATGCGTCCTCGGCAACGACCGGTATAGCGCCGTTTACGAAGGGCCCCGCGGCGTTCGCGGCGGCATCTTCCGCTTTCACGCTGAGCAAGAGCTACAATCAGCTCTCCGCGATTCTGGATCCGATCATCGGATACAACCCTCCGGTCAGTTTTAATTCCATACAAGGGACGATCCATTCGCCACAAGCGCAGGAATGGAATTTAAAGGTGGACCAGGAAATTACGAAGACTGTGGCGATTTCGGTCAATTACGTAGGAAACCACTCGATTAACATTCCTTACTTTAACTCCTGGTGGAACGCGGTGGCCACCAATTCGGTGTTCGCCTCCGTTCCAGGAATCAAGAACACCTCGACAGTTCTTCCGAATTATGGCGAGGTTACGACTCTACAGAGCGGAGCCGTTTCCAACTACAACGGGATCACCGGATCCGTGCGTGTGCAATATCACAACTGGTTGATGGGTCACTTCAACTACACCTTCTCCCACACGCTCGACGAAACGTCCAATGGCGGACTTTTCCCGATCGGGGGATGGCCGGACGGTTTCAACATTCAAACGCAGGTCAATCCAGGCAGCTTGAGAGCCAACAACTATGGGAACGCGGATTATGATGTCCGCAACCTGTTCAACGCCGACTATGTAATTACTCCGCCTACGCATTTTGAGAACAGGTTCATCAAAGCGGCGCTTGGCGGATGGCAATGGTCCGGAAAGCTGTTCCTGCGCTCCGGGCTGCCCTACACCGTGCTGGACGGCAACGCGTTTGGCGACATAGCCCAGAACAGTGTTTTCGGAGTCGTGGCAGACCAGATTTCACCCGGTGCGAGCAGTTCGTGCGGCGTCGGCGCGGTGGTTACGAATACCAGGCTGAATCCTTGCTTGAATGCCTCGGCGTTCGCCAATACCGCAGCGACCGGCTTCGCCTACACGAGCTATCCGAACCAATCGCGCAACCAGTACCGTGGACCTGGTTACTTTGACATGGACATGGCACTGTTCAAGACGTTCCAGGTGAAGGAGCGGTTGAACTTCGGTTTGGGCGCTCAGGCGTTCAACGTATTCAACCACCCGAACTTCGATCCGCCGGACACCATCCTCGGAAGCCCGCAATTCGGGCAGATCCTGGGGATGCAGGGCGTACCAACGAGCCCGTATGGAAACTTCCTCGGGTTCGACTCTTCCGTGAGAGTCGTACAGCTGTCGCTGAAGCTTACTTTTTAATCCAACCGGCCACTGTTCGTAATACCACGGCGGGGGGCGAACGCTCCCCGCTTTTTCTTGTGCGTCGGCATACGGAGCTTCGATAAACTCACGGAGTTACTCGTTGCGGGAGGAGAAAAATCATGATGCGCGGAATCGGCAGGGTGATTCGGTGTGCTGGCGTTGTTCTGGTTGGGCTGGCGAGTGCGGCACTGCCATGCAAAGCGGACGAAACGAAGACGCCGTATCCGAGCATGGCGCCCGTGGAGCAATACAGGATGGACCGTAACGCGGAGATTGCCCTGGCGAAGAGCGCGGCTCCTGCGGCGATTGCAAATGAAGCCGGCGTGGAGGTGATGGGACGCAAAGGATACGAGACGGCGGTCAAAGGGAAGAACGGTTTCCTATGCCTGGTGGCACGGTCGTGGACCGCCGGAATCGACGATCCGGACTTCTGGAATCCAAAGGTGCGCGCGCCGATCTGTTTCAATCCGCCGGCGTTGCGAACGTATGTTCCGCTGATGAGGATGAAAACGGAACTGGTGCTCGCGGGAAAGTCGAAGGAGCAGATGTTCGCGGCGATTGCGGCGGCGCTCGACAAAAAGGAGGTATCGGAACCGGAGCGCGGGTCGATGTGCTACATGATGTCGAAGGTCGCGTACCTGGGCGACGCTAACGGGAACTGGCATCCGCACTTGATGTTTTTCCTGCCGGCGACGGATTCCGCGCTTTGGGGAGCGGGAGTGGCTGGCTCTCCGGTGATGGTGGCTCAGGACAAGCAGGACCGCTTGACGGTGTTCTTCATTACCGTCGGGAACTGGTCGGACGGAACGGCAGCGCCGCCCCTGAAAGAGGACAAGAAGTAGCGAAGCGCAGCCTGCGCGCCGGACCGACGGGCGCAAACTTGTGCCACGAAAACCCGCACTCGATACAGGGCATGTCGCCTGCGTTGTCGAAGACCTCACTCTTGGTAAGTTGCAGGATGCGAAGCGTTCGACTTCGAGCGCTGGCCCAAGGACTTTTTCCCGCAAGCTCTCAGACCTGCAGGCTGCGAAGGAAAGGGACGCTGGCTTTCATCATGTCCAGGTTCATTTCGACGTAGTAATTCTTGATCCCGCCGATTTTCGCGGCGGCGAAGATTTTTTTCCAATCGAGAGTCCCCTGCCCCACCGGCACGATTTTCTTGGTATCGGCCGACCAGCCCTGGACGTGCATGGAAATGAAGCGTCCGGGATATTTCATGAAATACTCCGCGGCGTCGTAGCCCTGACTGATCGTAGAGACTTGAAACTGGAACTTGATCAGTTTCGGGTCGAGAAGATCAAACAACACATCGTAGGTTCGTTTGCCGTCGACGGTTGAGAGTTCGAAGTCTTCGTTGTGAAGACCTTGCTGAATGCCAGCCTGCCCGGCTTTTGTTCCCATATTGTTGTATTCGTCGGCGGCGCGTTTTACGTCATCGATGGTTGGATGTTTAGGGCCACCGAGCGAGGGAACGAGCATTTGCGTTAAGCCAATGTCCTTGGCCCAAGCGATCGCTTTGTCCTGATTCTTGCGGAGTTCCTCGATGCCGAAGTGGGAACTAATACAGACGAGGCCTTCCTCATGGATGATTCGCCGGAGTTCGCCGCCGGAATATTTGGCGAGACCGCCGAAGCCGCTGTCGGTGTAGCCGACCGGTGAGCACATTTCAATCGATTGAAAGCCCGCTGCGGAGAGTTGTTTGAGGGTGCCGGGAAAGTCTTTGGCGATCATTTCGCGGACAGGCCAGGTCTGGCAGCCGATGGGGAGACCAAGAGGATCGGCGTAAAGTTGCATTGCGTTTGCACCGAGTAAAGAGGCGGCTGTGGCGGAAACCGCGGTGGTTTTCAGAAATTGTCTGCGCGACATTGCGTGCATTGAGCCTCCTAAAGAGAATCGTGCAAACCTGCGTAGGCGGTCCATTTTGCGAAAAAGTCAAAAACAATTCTCAGCGGGCTGAAGCCGCGCCCCCCGCATTGCATACGCACTCCGAGAAGTGGCAAGCACTTGTGATAGCGCACCGCCTCAGAAAACGGTCTCTACATTCGGAGATCCTCGGCGCACTTTTCGGCATGGGCGTGTGCATGGTCAGAGTTCCCAGCCGGGTCGGCGTTCCGGGCGGACATCTTTTTGGGCGGCTTCGGAATTGGTGATTTTCAGATTGGGGCGATCCCAATCTAGCTTTTGGCCGGAGCGCACCGCGACGTTTCCCAAAAGGAGCGTTTCTGTCACCATTCCTGAAAATTCGAAATTGCCGCCGGGCTTTACGTTGCCGCCTTTGCAGGCGTCGAGCCACTCGCGTTCGTTGCCGGGCGACCTTGGAAGAGTTCTTGGTAGCGGAGTGAAGCTGTTCATTTTTGATTCGGGTATTAGGTGGGGATGCGTGCCGGTGAACTGGCAGAGAATCTTGCCTCGGTCTCCGATGAAGAGCAAACCTTCGACGTCGAGATTGCCTTGGAGTTCTTCGGGCTGAGGCGGTTTGAGGCCGCCGTCGTACCAGGTGAATTCGACAGGCGGCATATCGCCGCGCGCCGGAAAGTCGTAATGGACGACCGAGGCCATCGGGTAGGTTTCGTCGTAACGATCCGTGGAACTTGCTTCGACGCTGAGCGGCGCTTCGAGTTTGAGAACTCGAAAGATGGTATCGAAACTGTACGAGCCCATATCGCCGAGCGCGCCGCAGCCAAAATCGGTCCAGCCTCGCCAGACGAAGGGAAGATAGGCCTGGTTGTAGGGGCGCTCAGGGGCGGGGCCGAGCCAGAAGTTCCAATCGAGACCGTCGGGCACGGGTTCGGTTTGCTTCGGGCGTTCCAAGCCTTGTGGCCAGAACGGACGACTGGACCAATTGACGACTTTGCGCACGGGGCCGATTGAGCCGGCCCAAATCCATTCGCACAAGAGGCGGGTATCTTCGGAGGCCTGATTTGCAACGGCGATTTGGGTGGCCACGCCGGTCTCTTTGGAAACTTCGGCGAGACGGCGGGCTTCGTAGATGGTGTGGGTTAGCGGTTTCTGGCAGAAGACGTGTTTGCGTTTTTTCATCGCAGCGGTGGAGACGGCCGCGTGCAAGTTGTCCGTGGTGCAAACTACGACCGCATCCAGGTCTTTTTGTTTTTCGAGGAGTTCGCGGAAGTCTGCGTAGGCAGAGCAGCCGTGATAGTTACCGGAGCGGGTTTGTGCGGCGTAGTAGCCGTCCACGATTTTCTGGCAGGGCTCACGGCCGGCTACACCGCTCGTTACTTTCAGCGTGTGGGAGAGCTGAATGGGCTGATCGGGGCTGAGCCAGTCCCAGCCGGTGTCGACGCCGAGAAGCTTGCGGACAGAATTGCAGAATTCGTGCGTGGACCATTGGGGGTAGTTGTCGGCGGATTTGTTGCAATCGCAGACCGCGATGCCTTGGACGTCGGATTCGCGGAGGAAGCGAAGCATGACGCGCAAGCCTTGGGCGCCTACGCCAATGAAAGCGATGTTGACTTTGTCGCTAGGGGGAACGTAGCCCGGGCCCCCCAGGACGCGACGGGGGACGATGGTAAGCGTCGAGGCGAGCGTAGCGGATTGGCGGAGAAATTTGCGGCGAGAGAGGGAGGGTGGTGCGAGGTTACGCTGCGTGTTCATTGGTTAGAGTGATTTATCACAGTTTGGAGCGGGAGGGTATCGGATATCGGATGTGTAGGGTGCCATCACCCCAAGGTGCCGGCCGGAAGGCACGGCGCTACGGAATACCGTTCAAATGGATTACGGTGAGTTGGATGCTGCGCCCCTGTGCGGAAAGCAGCACAGGCACGCGGGGTGGAATTATTTTAGGAGGTCGGCGGGAGTTTGGTTGGAGAGTGCGGCATCGAGATTGTCTAGCGCGCGCAAGCCCATTTTTGTGCGGGCTTCCATCGTGGCTGTGCCGAGGTGAGGGAGAAGAAAGACGTTCGACAAGGTTAGGTACTCGGGGCGGAGATGGGGTTCGTTGTTGTAGACATCGAGGCCTGCGGCGGCGATACGACGGGTGCGGAGGGCTTCGATCAGGGCGTCGTCGTCGACGAGTGTGCCGCGAGCGGCGTTCACGATGATGGCATTTTGCGGCAACAGGGCGATGGTTCGAGCGTTGAGGAATTTTGAGGTTTGGCTGTTGCCGGGCGCGTGCATGGTGAAGAACTGGCTGACGCGCAAGAGCTCGCGCACGTCGGAATGAAATGTACTGTCGCCTTCGGCTTCCGGAGACAAGCGGTGCGGATTTGTGTAGTGGATGTTCATGCCGAAGGCGCGGGCGCGGTTGGCGACGGCTTGGCCGATGCGGCCCATGCCGAAGATGCCGAGATTCTTGCCGGTGAGCTGCCAGCCAAGGAGTTCGGTGGGGCGCGGGTCGAGCCACTGGCCGCCGTAGAGAAGGGCTCGACCTTCGCTAGCACGGCGGGATGCGCCGAGCAAGAGAAGGATGGTGATATCGGCAGTCGCGTCGGTGACGACGCCGGGTGTGTTGGTGACGATAATTCCGCGGGCATGGGCTGCGGCGAGATCGATGTGGTCGAAACCGACGGAAAGCGTGGCGATGACCTTAACGGAACTGGGAAGGCGTGAGATGACTCTTGCGCTGAGCGAGTCCTGCGAGGTGACGAGCATCGCGTCGGCTCCTTGCGCGGATTGGATCAATTGATCGCCGGTGTAAAGCTTGTCTTCGGCGTTGAAGCGCGGGTCGTAGTCACGGGCGACGCGTGCTTGAACTTCTTCAGGCAAGCGGCGCGTTACGACCAGGGTTTTCTTCGCCACATTATTTCCCTTTGGATTCGGGGACCGGAGACGGATTGCGTTCGTTGAATTGGCGCTGGTGCCAGTAAGGGTAAATCAGGTTTGTGTCGCTCGCGGCGTCGAGAGTGGCGACTTGAGCCGGCGTCAGGCTCCAACCGGCGGCACCGAGGTTCTCCTTGAGCTGCTCTTCATTGCGCGCGCCGAGAATCACGGTGGAGACGGTCGGGCGCTGCAAAAGCCAGTTGAGCGCGACTTGCGGAACGCTTTTGCCGGTTTCCTTGGCGACGGCGTCCAGGGCGTCGACGACGCTATAGAGATATTCTTTCGTGATTCGTGGGGCTTGCTCGGCGGTTTTGTGGAGACGGCTTTGCGCCGGCAACGGCGCCCCTCTACGGACTTTTCCCGTGAGGCGGCCCCAGCCGAGTGGGCTCCAGACAAGCGCGCCCACTCCCTGATCCAAGCCCAAGGGCATCAGTTCCCATTCGTACTCGCGACCGACGAGCGAGTAGTAGACCTGGTGGCCGACGTAGCGGGCCCAGCCGTATTTTTCGGAGGTGGCGAGGGATTTCATCAAGTGCCAACCTGAAAAATTAGAGCAGGCAATGTAGCGGACTTTGCCGCTGCGCACGAGAGTGTTGAGAGCGTCGAGGGTTTCGTCGACCGGAGTCTGTGCGTCGAAACCGTGCAGATGGTAGATGTCGATGTAATCGGTGCCGAGGCGCCGGAGGCTGCTTTCGCAGGCTTTGATGATGTGGTAGCGCGACGAGCCGACATCGTTGGGCCCTTCGCCGAAGCGGAAAGTGGTCTTCGTCGAGATCAAAAGGTCGTTGCGCTTGCCTGCAATGGCTTGACCGAGAATTCCTTCGGAAAGACCGTAGGAATAAATGTCGGCGGTATCGAAGAGGTTGACGCCGGCATCGAGACATACGTCGACCAGGCGCTTGGCTTCAGCGACGTCTGTTTCCCCCCAAGCGCGGAAAAATTCCGTGCCGCCGCCGAAGGTGCCAGTGCCGAAACTGAGAACGGGAACTTTCAAGCCGGAATGGCCGAGTGATCTGTAATCCATGGGGATGATGCCGCTCCTTTAGGGTATGAATTTGCGCAAATAAGAATACTGCAATTGCTTGCGGACTGTGGGTTCCGGTAATTCTGAGCCATCAATTCCGGAAATTCTGAGCCGTTTTGTATTTTCTTGCAAGGTCTCTTCCAAGTTGAGATGACGCGTTCGTCCCGAGGGTCCGTCGAGATGGATAAAGCGCCCTCGTTCTAGCACCCGGTCGAGGATGGCTGCCGCCATATCTTCGTCGTGCAATACCTTGCCCCACTCGTTCAGCGGCTTGTTGGTTGTGAAGATCATCGGCCGCTTTCTCAGGTGCCGATCGTTCACCACATGGAAGAGCACGTTGGCAGCGTCCGGCCCGTAGGTCAGATAGCCGACCTCGTCGATCACCAGCACGTGAGGGTGCGTGTAGGTTGTCAGCGATTCCTGGAGATGTCCTCGCTTGCTGGCGTTCGAGAGGTCCTCGATGAGTTCCGCCGCGGTGGTGAAGAGAGTCTCGAAGCCGTTCTGGATGGCGCGGTACCCGACGGCCACCGCCAGATGAGTTTTCCCTCTACCGGTCTTCCCGTGCAGAATCAGCGACCGCCCCTCGGCGACGAAGTCCAGCCCGAGGTAGGAGCCGATCAGGGATTCCCGGAGCGTCGACTGCAAAGTGAAGTCGAACTCTTCAATGGTCTTGAAGAACGGAAAGTGTGCGCTCCGCGTGCAGCGCTGCAGTCGCGTCTGCTTCCTTCGCGCTACTTCTTCAGCCAGTAGCAGAGCCAGGAAGTCTCGATACGACCAACCTTCTTTTTCCGCCCGAACGGCAACCTCCTTGTAGATCCGGCGCGTGTGCGCCAGGTTGAGACGCCGGAAGTGAACCTCGAGCTGGCCCTCAGACAGTTCCAGACTCTTGGGTGTGCTGTCGTCCTGCTTTGGCGTCATCGATGCACCTCGCGGATTTTTCTTAACCTGTTCTTTGCTCATGGGATCTCCTCCTGGAAAACTAGTGAACGCTGAAGAAAACGCTCGATGTAGACGGCACCGAAAACTTGCTCTTGCAGTCCCTGTTCCATGGCGCGGCGAAGAACCTCAGCTCCATGGCTCTGCAGGATGTCGTGCAGCCGATCCACGTCGTAGTACCACTGCCGTGGCCGGCGATGAACGATCTCGGTGAGGTAGCGGAACGCAGGCTCTCCAAGTTCGAGCAACTGCTGGCGCTTCAGATAACGCTTGCCGCGCTTGCCCGATACCGCCGCCACCATGGCCGCACGATGCACGGCGAGCGTGGACCCCTCGTGCGCAATGAATTTTCGTGGATGGTTGACTTCATATCTGCCCGCCACAATGCGCACGCGATCGGCATACAAGTACAGGGTCGCCGGCATACTAATGGCCTCGGGAGGCATGGAGTAGGGATGGCCATCGTGCAGGACGGTGCCCGTCGGGCCTACATAGACAGGAATGCGAAGCGCTAGATCTTTCGGGTGCACCTTCAAGGAACGAAGCCTAGTATTACTACGTTAAGTATTCAGGGACCTCGCGGGCGCTTTGCTTTCGCTCCGCAGTAAGCACAGAAGCCTGTCCAGGTAAAAAGCAGGTATTGAATTTCACGACGCGTCCGTGGCAGGGTCCAGCCAGAAGTTTTTTTTACTGCGGAGAGTTTCCAAGGTTAGAAATGCGTGAGCCAACATAACCAGCGTGGTGTGGTGGTGCCAACCGATCCAACTCCGCCCTTCGTAATGATCCAGTCCCAGTTCCGCCTTCAGTTGCTGGTAATCTTGCTCGATCTTCCAGCGACACTTCGCGAGCCGTACTAATCGTCGCAGTGTATAGGTGGCGGGCAGATCGCAAAGGAAGTACTTGGCCGGTTCCTTTTCCGACTCGGGCCATTCACTCAGTAACCACACTTCCTTGTGCGGTGGTTGCCCACGGACGAAGCCATGAGAGGGCTGAACTCGTAAGGCCACGAATCGTGATTCCAACCATCCCTTTGTGCCTTGCCGCCAGCGGATTCTCTTCCAACCTCTCGCTTGGACCGCCGCGTCCTGCGCGGAGGTCGGCCGTTGTTTCCCATAGGCGTAGCGCGTCGCTGGAGCGCCTCGCCCCTGGTAGCGTGGAACTTTTGCTTGTGGTGGTTTGCTCCATACTCCCGTCGTTGAGGAAATACCTAGAACATAAGAGAGTTGACGAGCTTCCAGTTCGTCGCGAAACTCCGTGGTATCTCCGTAACCAGCATCCGCCACGACAATGCGATTCGGTAAGCCCCAAGTGCGCACCTGATCGATCATGTCCAGGCTGAGTTGCCACTTCGTTTTGAAAACAACTTCTTCCGGAATGCCCGCTTCCTCACGACGCTTACCGTCCTTCGTCCAGCTTTCCGGTAGATACAGACGCCAGCCGAGCACCGTGCTGCCTTGTTCTCCAACATGGTGCAGGCTGACGGCCACCTGGCAATTTCCAACCTTGCCGAGCGTTCCCGAATATTGTCTTTCCACTCCCACCGAATGCTTGCCTTGTTTGGGGAAGCCCGTATCGTCGATAACCCAAACCGGGTCCGGCTCCAATTCCGCAGTCATGCGCTTGCCCAGACGTTCCCACAAAGGCACCCAATCCCACGGGCTTTGTCCCACGAACTGCTGCAGAGCTTGTACATTTCCTTCGTCCGAGCGATCGGCAAGCGGCTCGATGGACTTGCGTTCTCCATTCAGCAAAAGTCCACGAATGTAAACCGCACCCCAATGCCTTCGCTCGCTCCTGCCCATGGGCTCCAGCAAATCTCTCAGGAATTGTTCCAAGCGCCTTCGGCATTTCTCGACTTGGGCATCTGTCATGCTCGCGACGGTAGCACCAGCAAAACCAAACGTCAAGAACTTAACGTAGTAATACTAGGAGCCTCTTCGCTAAGACGCACGGCGGGGATTACGCCCGTCGCGCGGCAGGGACGCTCCTGGTTCACCTCGCGATGCCATGCGACGAGTTGCTGCTCGAGATCCTCCTGATCGTGGAAGCACCGCACTTTGAAGAAGGAAGATTTTACGAAGCCCACCAGGTTCTCGACAGTTCCTTTTTGCTGCGGACTATGAGGCCAACACAATTCCACCCCGATGCCCAGCTCGAGCGTGACGTAAGCGAAGATCGGATTCCATTCCGTCACCTCGCCGTTCCTCCGCCACTTCAGAGCCACCGTCTTCGGTCGATCGAAGACACACATCAGCGGGGCGCCACCCCAACTGTCGAGATGCTCGGCCAGGTTACGCACCAAGCTCTCCACTGCCTGGTCCTTCACTACACTGACGCAGATGAATCGGGAGTACTTCAGACGAGAAGCGAAGAAGTGGATGCGACGGGACGACCCGTCGAGAAAGGTAACGTCTACTTCTCCGAAGTCATGCTGGCTAAATTCTCCGGGCAGGCCTTCGAAACGAATCAGTGGTTTTGTTTCTTGCGGACGAACCGAGGCCACCAGAGCGTACAAGGCGGTCTTGCCTCCTTGGTAGCCTGCTTCGCGAACCCGGCGAAGGATCTCCAGAGAGGGTAGGTCGGATTTTTCTTCCAGAATCTTTACAATGATTTTCCGGAAGTCCTCAACGATGCTTGGTCTGCCGATCCGCCGCTTCTCTCGCTCAGCGGCATTATCGACATGAACCACCGGAGTTTCTTCCGCAATGCGCTTAACAGAGCACAGGGACACTCCCGCCAGACGGGCCACTTCGGTCTTGGGGTGACCCGCCTTCAGTAAAATCTCGACTTCGTGACGCTTTAACATTCCTAACATCCTCCTCCCTCCGCCCTACCGGTTCACCGACCGGGGGCACAGGGAGAGTTTTAGCCCTTCCGGCTATTGCCGGACGGCTCAGAATTTCCGGAATGAAAAGGGTCAGAATTTTCGGAACCGACACGGACGAAGGGAAAAGCGTGGCTCAGGGGTGAGGAGTTTGTTTGCGTTGTGGAAGGCCTAACCCTCGGGTGGGATGGCAATTCCGCGTCCGTACAAAGTCTCAAGAACGGGATTTTGGAAGGTGTTGGTAGCCTCGTCGTAGAGAAATAAACCCACGAAATCGAAGTCCACCGCGTGCCGAAGCTCGCTCGCCAGCACGCGAAACAGTTCTTTCGGGTCGCGGTAGACGCCAACCGCATGCGAGACACGAAAAAGCGCTTCGTAACGCTCCGCTAGCGATCTTTCCGCGCAGGATTGTGGCGCTTCACTCACTGCAATCTCACCTGCGTTCTTCCGCGGCGACCCAAACGCCGATGGAACACTCTATCGAAGAACTATTATGTCCGGACCGAAGCCATCCCTGCAATTGCCGCCCGCAACATTTCTCGGTCATTCTTATTAGAGTGTCTCGCGGCGTGGGGAGTCGGACTCCAGAATCTTTATATGCAAAAACGCTTATAAATGACATAGAATCAGTGTCTTAACCAGGGAAATTGGTCGTGTCCGGCAAGCCCGGGCGTTGCGAAAAAATCGATGGCTTGCTTCAAAGAAATTGCTGCGGCACGTCAGCACGGGAAGGATAACGAAAAGCGTGGCTCACACACCCGGACGCGTGCGATGTTTTGCAGCGGCGTGAAGCCTTACGAATAGGAAATGTCGCTGTGCCCGGGCCGTCGTGATGTGCCTCTCCACTCGTACCCGCCAGCCGAACCTTGGCATCGAATTTAACAGCTTGGGAGCGCGCGAGCCCGGGGAATTTGGCTGCTTCGGCAGGCAAGAATTGTCTGCGAAGAAGACAAAGTTGAGCAAACTTTACCGAGGACGCGGGGATCGGGAAACATCGCAACGCAGGCCAGCGTCGTAGTTTTTTAGGGTACGAAGAAGGACCACGGAGAAATCAGCATGGGGCCCATGAGAGGCACAACGGACAGAACATTCAGCTCGGCGGCGTTCAGCGCTGCAACCTTGTTATTGTCCGGTGCTTTCTTTTGCATCTCTTGCAACAAGAGCAATGCGCGGGCGGACAATCCCATGACTTTGCCTCCACCCCTTGTGACCGTGGTAACCGCGAGGGCGCAAGACGTGCCGCGATACCTCGATGAGATCGGCAGAAACATGGCGTTTGAATCGGTAAATGTAATGCCGCAGGTGTCCGGAGCCATCACCGAGCGGAAATTCCAGGACGGGGAGAATCTGAAGAAGGGGCAATTGCTTTTTGTGATCGACCCGCGGCCGTTTCAGGCTCAGCTTGATTCTGCACAAGCGAATCTGGCCCAGGCAAAAGCCGCACTGGAGCTTGCCAAGATTCAGTTTGCCCGCGATCAAGGGCTTGTCGGAAGCCGGGCGATTTCTCAGCAGGATTACGACACCAAGAAAAACACCGTCGACGTCAGCGAAGCGCAGGTTGAAGCGGCTAAAGCGGCGATCGAGACAGCCCAGATCAATCTGAACTATTGCTATATTCACTCGCCGATCGACGGCCGAGCGGGCGCGCGCCTGGTCGACGCTGGAAATGTGGTGCAGGCCAACCTTACGTCGCTGCTGTCCATCCAGCGCTTGGATCCCATTTACGCGAATTTCACGATCACCGAGCGCGATCTGCCGGAAGTGCAAAAAGAGATGAGCCGCGGCACGTTGAAAGCGCTTGTCCGGCTGCCGGCCGATTCGGAAAATGCCGGGCGTCCGGGAAGAGTGGAGTTCCTCGACAACGCCGTGCAAAACGCGACAGGAACGGTGAATCTTCGCGCCACGATGGCCAACACCGATCGCCACTTCTGGCCGGGGCAATTCGTTAACGTGAAACTGGTGCTGGTTACGCAAAAGGACGCGGTGCTCGTTCCGAACCAAGCCGCTCAGATCAGCCAACAGGGACCTTTTGTGTTCGTGATTAAGTCCGATGACACGGCGGAGCTCCGGCCAGTGACTTTGGGACAGCGGCAAGGCGGCGACGTGGTTATCTCTAGCGGACTCGCAGCCGGCGAGCGTGTCGTTCTGGCCGGGCAGTTACTTGTCCGGCCCGGGGGCAAGGTCCATGTCGA
The DNA here is from genome assembly GCA_963783955.1 of Candidatus Acidiferrales bacterium. Classification (GTDB taxonomy): domain Bacteria; phylum Acidobacteriota; class Terriglobia; order Acidiferrales; family UBA7541; genus Acidiferrum. The sequence goes on from CAWAPN010000002.1 coordinate 319,123, forward strand.
TACGCAAGCGCCAGCGGCGGCTCCGGATGGGAAGGGTGACAGCAAGCAAGGCGGTCACTCGTGAATCTTTCTGAACCATTTATTCGACGGCCGGTAATGACGGTGGCCCTTACGGCCTCGGTCATTTTGTTCGGTGTGTTTGCCTATCTGCAATTGCCAGTCAGCGACTTGCCCGCTGTGGACTACCCCGTCATTCAGGTGCAGGTCAATTATCCGGGCGCCACTCCGGAGACCATGGCCAACAACGTCGCGACACCGCTCGAGCGCCAGTTCATGCAGATTCCCGGGCTCGAGATGGTGACTTCGAACAACGGGCAGGGGCACTCGAGTTTCGTGCTTCAGTTTGACCTTTCGAAAAGCCTGGATGGCGCCGCGACCGACGTTCAGGCGGCAATCACCAGAGCGACCGCGCAGCTTCCCATCGATCTGCCGAGTCCGCCTACTTTTACCAAGACCAATCCGAACGATCAGCCGATCCAGTATCTCGTTCTCGTCAGCGACACGGCCACGGAGGGGCAGCTCTACGACTATGCCAATACGCAGGTGGGCGAACACATCAGCATCCTGCCTGGAGTGAGCCAGGTGGCGGTGTATGGAACACAGTCTGCGGTGCGGATCAAAGCGGACCCGTCGGCGATGGCGGTGCGCAATATTACCCTCGAGGATCTGACCACCGCCGTAAAGAACGGGACCAGCTACACCGGAGCGGGGCAGTTCGATGGGCCGCATCGCACGTTCTTACTGCAGCCCCAGGGGCAATTGAGCACCGCCGAACAGTACGACCAACTGATCGTCGGGCAAAACGGCGGCGCACCTGTGTACCTGAGGGATGTTGCCAGCGCGAAACAGGGCGTGCAGGACGAGCGGATCGACATGCGGTTCTGGGCGCGGGGGTATCCAACACCGGGCGCAACCGTGGTCGTGGCGGTGTTCCGGCGCGCCGGAGCAAACGCGGTGGAGGTCACGAAATCGGTTCGGGATTTACTTCCGAGCATTCAGAGCCAGTTGCCGACGTCGGTCAGAATCGTTTCCGTGTACGACCGCTCGCAAACGATCGTGACGAGCATCAAGGACGTGCAGGCGACGCTTTATATTGCGTTCGTGCTCGTGGTGATGGTGATTTTCGTTTTTCTGGGCCGCGCTACCGACACGATGATTCCGGCTGTGGCGTTGCCTCTTTCGCTTTTGCTTACGTTCGTGGCGATGAAGATTCTGGGCTACAGCCTGGACAACTTGTCGCTTATGGCGTTGACGCTGGCGATCGGGTTCCTGGTGGACGACGCGATCGTGTTTCTGGAAAACACCGTGCGACTGATGGAAACCGGCCAGAACGCGCTGCAAGCTTCCATCAGTTCGGCGAAAGAGATCAGCTTCACGATTTTGACCATGACGCTCTCGCTGGCAGCCGTGTTCATACCGTTGGTGTTCATGGGCGGATTGGTTGGGCGTATTTTTCGCGAGTTTTCCATCACGATCGTGATTTCGATTTTGGCCAGCGGCATCGTTTCCCTGACGCTGACTCCGCTGATGACCTCGCGTCTGCTCTCTCCGCGCGGAGAGGGAGCAAAGAAAACCTGGGTGGAAAAGGTGATTGGGGGCATCGAGCGGCGTGTGCTGGATGTTTATGGCCGTTACCTCTGGTTTTTCCTTCGCCACCGCTGGATTTCGGCGCTGATCTGGTTCGTTTGTCTTTTCGGAACCGGATACCTGTTCTATACCGTTCCCAAATCTTTCCTGCCGGTCGGCGACAGTTCGTTTATTCGCGGCGTGCTCGTGGCGCAGGAAGGGTCTTCGCCGGAGCAGATGCACGCGTATCAGGATGCGGCGGAGAAAGTACTGCACGCGAATCCCGCGGTTGCATCGACTTTTACGATGAGCGGCAATGGGCAGTTCATGCCAGCGAACCAGGCGTTTCTAATTTCATTTTTGAAGGACCCCTCGCAGCGGCCGCCGATCACACAGGTTGCCGGACAACTGATGGGTGGAATCATGTCGACGGTGCCCGGGACGGTGGTGTTTTTGCAACCGAACCCGGTGCTCGAGATCAGCACCGGCGCGACGGCAAACGTGCAGGGGCAGTTCGCTTATGCGCTCTCAGGGATCGACCCAAATCAGGTATACGCCACGGCCAACAAGCTGCTGGCGAAGCTGCAGGCGTATCCGGGATTTTTGTTCGTGAACTCGGACCTTTTCAATCACACGCCGAATCTGCAAGTGGATATTCTACGCGATCAGACCAAGCTCTACGGAGTTTCGGAGACGCGTATCCTGACTTTGCTCCACGACGCTTATTCGCAGAACTACAGTTATCTGATCAAGAAAACGACGGACCAATATCAGGTGATTCTCGAAGTGGCCGACGATAAGCGCGCCGATCCGCAGGATTTGAGCAAGCTGTACATCAAAAGCGACGACGGTCAGCGGATGATTCCTTTGAATGCGGTTACCAGCGCACACGCGGTGATCGGGCCGCAAGCGGTCAACCACCTCAACCAGTTCACGAGCGTGACGATCTTCTTCAACATGAAACCCGGTTACGCCGTGGGGGACGCCACCAACTTTGTGGAGAAAACCGCCAAAGAGACTTTGCCCCCGGATGTTCGAGGCGGCCTTCAAGGGCAAGCACTGACATTCCGTAACACCGCATCCGACCTTGTGGCGCTGATGCTCATTGCCGTGTTCGTCATGTATGTGATTCTGGCGATTCTCTATGAGAGTTACCTGCATCCGATCACGGTGCTCTCTGCCTTGCCTGTAGCGTTGGTCGGAGGGCTGGCCACGCTGTGGTTGTTCAACGAGGAAGCTTCGCTTTATGCGTACATCGGCATGTTCATGCTGATGGGCATTGTGAAGAAAAACGGAATCATGATCGTGGATTTTGCCGAACAGCGCGTGCAAAAAGGAATCCAGGACGATCACGCGATTCACGAGGCCAGCATGGAGAGATTCCGGCCCATCATGATGACGACGGCCGCGGCGTTGCTTGGCGCGCTGCCGATCGCGCTCGGTTATGGCGCGGATGGTTCATCGCGAAGGCCGCTTGGTCTGGTGGTTATCGGCGGCCTGATCGTATCTCAGTTCCTGACGTTGTTCGTCACTCCCGCGATTTACCTCTATCTTGAAGAATTCCAAGAGAAGGTGCTCGACCGTTATGCCTTCTTCCGCTCTTCGAAGCACTTCGCACACGAGCCGAGTCCCGCCTATTCGCTTCAAGAACGCACTGGAGACTAGAACAAAAATGGTTACGCGGAGACAAAATCGCTACGGGTTTTTCCTTTGCGTGCTCTTTTGCGCCTTGTTCGCGATGACGGCGTGTTCCGTTGGGCCAAATTACAAACGGCCGGCGGTTTCGGTTCCGGCGAATTATCGGAGTGCGAATCCATCGGACGCGCCGAGCGATGCCTCGGCGCCGTCTCCGTCAGCGCCCGGTGGCGCGGCAGTAGCTTCGTTGGGCGTCGAGAAATGGTGGGAGGTTTTCGAGGACAAGGAACTGCAGGGCCTCATTCGCACCGCTCTGAAGAACAATTATGACGTGCGTATTGCGGCTACGCGGGTTCTGCAGGCGCAAGCGCAACTTGGAATTACACGGGCGAATCAATTCCCCTCTCTGGGGGTTGGTGGGAGTGTGACCAGCGTGCGGAATCCCACGGTGGGGCCTATCCCGAGTTATGAGGTTACGCAAGGACAGGTCTCGGCGTCGGCGGCGTGGAATCTGGACTTCTGGGGACAATACCGGCGGGCAACGGAAGGTGCGCGCGCTACTCTGCTGGCCAATGAATGGGCGCAGAAAGAAGTGATGGCCACGCTCGTCGCCAATGTCGCGAGCGGATACTTTCAATTACGACAACTGGATCTGGAGTTGGAGATTTCGAAAAGCACGCTAGGTTCTCGGCAGGATTCGCTGGATTTGACAAAGACCCTGGAGCAGCACGGAATCAATTCCCTGCTGGATGTCCGGCAGTCCGAACAGTTGGTTTATACCGCGGCCGCCGAAATTCCCGATCTTGAGAGGCAAATTGGGCAACAGGAGAACGCGCTCAGCATCCTGCTGGGAAACAATCCAGGCGATATCCCGCGCGGACTGAAACTGACGGAACAGCCACACTCACCTGAGGTTCCGGTCGGAATTCCATCCGCCCTTCTCGAGCGGCGACCGGACATTCGCGAAGCCGAGGGAAACCTGGTGGCCGCTAACGCGCAGATCGGCGTGGCGCGGGCGGCCTATTTTCCGCAAATTGCGCTCACCGCAAATGCCGGATACGAAAGTGCAGCGCTCGTGAATCTGTTCTCCGGGCCCGCTGGAGTCTGGACACTGGCGGGAACGTTGGCGCAGCCGATTTTTGAGGGAGGACGGCTCAAATCCGGTGTACGGTTGGCGGAGGCCCAGCGTGATCAGTTGGTTCTTGGCTACCAACAGACCATTCAGGGCGCTTTCCGCGATGTTTCCGACGCACTGATTGCTTATCGAAAATATCGCGAGTTTCGGATTCAGCAGCAACATCTCGTTGATTCGGCTCAAGACGCTGCGCACCTTTCGGGATTACGGTTTAAGGCGGGGACGACGGACTATCTCGAGGTTCTGACGAATGAGACCAATTCGTTCGCGGCCGAGCTGACCTTGGCTCAGGCTCAGGGAAATGAATTGAACGCGTTGGTTCAGCTTTATCAGGCGCTCGGCGGTGGATGGGAATAGGCGTCGCGCTTCGTCATTTGGCGTAATAACCATCCCTTGCTGCAACGACCCAATGGCGGTCTTTCGTGGTCAGTTTGGATTTTGTGATATTTTCCGTCGTCCGCCCGGCGCGTTGGTGTGTAGCCGATGCTGTACTGATTAGGGAGCGCTTCCTCGATCTGTGAATAGATCGCTTCGATCGGCTGGTCCTTTGTAACTTCGTACGAAATTCCACCGGTTTCCTTGGCCAGGCGTTGCAGGGCTTCGTTGCCACGCTCTTTCATCGCAGCGCGAAACGCAGCTCGGGCGGGTCCGGTTATTTTGCTGTCGGAAAAACGAATCGCGTAAATGATGGTGTCGGCCCGCTGCGCGAATTCGATTGCGGTGCCAATCGGCGTGGAGTCCCGGTACGCCACGCCATCCGTCAGAAGGATGAACGCCTTCCGGCCCTCTTGTTGCCGCATGACGTCCTCGGAGGACTCTTGGACCGCACTGTAGATTAGGGTGGCGAATTCTCCCGGGATGCTCAGACGGTTCAGCGCCGCATCCGGTTCCCTGCGCGAAGAGGTCAATCCCTGCAGAACTTCGACCTGCGTATCGAAGTGGACGACGAAGGTCCGATCCTTGTCCGCTCGCAGTACTTGATCGAGAAATCTGTAACTGGCCCGGCGCTCTTCTCCAAGGACGCCGGTCTGGCTCCGGCTGGTGTCCACGAGAAGGCCAATGGTGAGAGGAAGATCGGATTCTCGCGAGAAAAAGTCGATCTTCTGGGGGATGCCGTCGTCCAAGAGTATGCAGTCGTCAGGGTTGAGGTTTTTGACGACCTTGCCATCGCGGTCATGGACCGTCGCCAGGAAGGAAACGACATTCACTTTTGTGGAGATGGTGGGCCCCTGTTGAGCTTCTGAGACAGGGGCAATGGCTAGCACCAGAACTGACAACGCAATTTTGCATGGAATGTCCTGAAATCGGCGGTTCGAAAAGACAGGCAGAGGCATGACAAAGACTCAAACACATTGAATCTGACGTAGTTTCGCGTAATCCGTGTTTTTCATGGGCCAGCGGACGATGAAATTACCGCGGCACGACAAACCCAAGATGCCAGTCTACCCTTCGAAGCTCCGGCAAGAAGCGGCGGCACTAGCGGTCAAGCCAAGACACCCGTACGTAGTTGTTTTGTACTATTGATGGCTTGGAAAGGCGGGTGCTAACCTCTCACCTTATTGAAGGGCGAGGGGATACGCCTCGGATTTTCGCGATACAAGCCGCTCATCCCGTTCGCCAATCTCTTCTCAGTGGCTTGCCTGTTCCATGTTTAGTGTCGAGCGGAAGACAGCGGTGACTCCGGGCTCCGTGCTTCCTCAACCAAGAGGTATAGGGCCTTGAACCTGCTGGTGCGCTTGCGGCCGCTTTTCTTCATCGCGATTTTGCTGGTGGCGTGGCAAGTCGCGGTGAACCGGCACCCCGGTTACATCCTTCCGGGCCCTTGGGGCGTGGTCGGCGGCATTGCGGACCTGGTTCGTCACGGATTTCTGCTCAAATACATTGTTGCCTCGTTGTTTCGCGTCACATGGGGATTTGGACTCGCGGCCATCATCGCAATTCCTTTGGGGCTTACGATTGGCTGGAACCGCCGGTCGGAGATGGCGCTGAATCCTCTGGTGCAAGTGTTCCGGCCGATTTCTCCCTTGGCATGGATTCCGCTGGCGATTCTTTGGTTTGGAGTCGGAGATGCCTCGGCGGTATTTCTGATCTTTCTCGGATCCTTTTTTCCCCTGCTTCTGACGGCAATCAATTCGGTGCGGAACATTCCATCGGTTTATGTCAACGCCGGGCGCAATTTCGGCTTGCGGCCGGTCGATCTGGTTTACCGGGTTGTGTACCCGGCGGTGGTTCCGCAGTTGCTGATCGGGTTGCGGATTACTTTGGGTGTCGCATGGCTGGTGGTTGTCGCGGCAGAGATGATCGCAGTCGATTCGGGTTTAGGCTTCCTGATTGTGGACGCGCGGAACGCCGGGAATCGCTATGACCTAGTCGTGGCGGGCATGGTGATTATCGGGCTTATTGGGTTGCTGCTGGATACGGCGATGCGCTCGCTCGAAAAAGTGAAATCGTTCCGCTGGGCTTACTCGGAGGAATAGGGATGTCGTTGGGACATGCAAGCAACGCGGCACCGGCTGCTGCGGGTAGCAAGTTGCGGGTCGAGAACCTTAGTATGGTCTTCACGCACGACAACAAGAGCCTTCCTGTTCTGCAGAACATCAATTTGGACGTCTCCGAAGGCGAATTTGTCTGCGTGGTTGGGCCGTCCGGATGCGGGAAATCGACGCTCTTGAACACCATGAGTGGATTTCTTTCGCCCACGAGCGGATCGGTGCGAATCGATGGTGAAATCGTGCGTGGGCCCGACCCTCGACGGATTTTTGTTTTTCAAGAGCGCGGCGTTTTTCCCTGGCTGACGGTCGAGGGCAATATTGGCTTCGGCCTGTTTAAATTGCAGGCCTCTGAGCGCAAACAGCGAATCGCGCACTACATCAAGATGGTGGGGCTGCAAGGATTTGAAGAGGCTTATCCTTCAGAGCTTTCCGGCGGGATGAAGCAACGCTTAGAAGTGGCGCGCGCCTTGGCGGTGAATCCGGACATGTTGTATCTCGATGAACCGTTCGGAGCTTTGGATTCCATGACGCGGCACACCATGCGCGGAGAATTGCTGCGGATTTGGGAAACGGAGCAGAAGACGATTGTGTTTGTGACGCATGATATCGATGAAGCGGTGCAGTTGGCCGATCGCGTGGTGGTGTTGAGCGCACGGCCTGCTGTTACCCGGCGCATCGTGAACATTGATATTTTGCACCCCCGCGATATCAGCTCGCCGCGTTACCTGGAGCTTCGCGACGGCATTCTGGGGGAGATCGGATTGGCGCACAAAATATGAATACGCTTGTCCAACCGAGTAGATTGGAGAAGGTGTTCTGGCCTGTCCTGGCGGCGGTTGTATTATTTGCGCTGTGGCACTATCTGGTCATCTGGACCGGGACGAAAGTGTTCCCTGCCCCATCTCAAGTGGAACGCGGATTCGTCGAACTGCTCCACAAGAACGTTCTCTGGCCGGATATCGCCAGTTCGCTGCGCCGGGTCGCGATTGGGTTTGGCGCTGCAGTCGTGCTTGGAATCCCGCTGGGACTCATTTTGGGTTGGTATCCGGCGTTCAATCAGATCGTGAATCCGGTGATGCAAATCCTAAGGCCGATCAGCCCGATCGCATGGATCCCAGTGGCTATCATTTTTTTCGGCGTGGGCAACAACGCCGCGATTTTTCTGATTTTTATGGGTGCTTTTTTTCCGATCGTGGTTGCGTGCATCAGTGGCGTATCGAATGTTCCGGCAGTCTATCGTCGCGCTGGCCGCAACTTCGGGCTTGCGCCTGGGCAACTGCTTGCGACGGTCGTTTTTCCGGCAGCTCTGCCGCAAATCATCGTTGGCTTGCGGCTAGCGTTGGGAATCGCATGGTTGGTGGTGGTTGCCGCGGAAATGGTCGCAGTGGATTCGGGCCTGGGATATCTTGTTATTGATTCGCGAAATTCGGGCAAACGATACGACCTCGTTGTCGCGGCGATGCTGATGATCGGCGTGATCGGATTGCTTCTGGACCAAGGTTTCCGCAAGCTCGAAACGATCAAATCGGTTCGCTGGGGATTCCGCAATGAGTTTTAGGAAGAAAGTCCTCCTCGGCGGAATCGGCTGGGTAGCGCTGATCACCGCTCTTCACGGGTACCTCAACGTGAATTGGGCAGCGGTGATGAATAACCGTCTTCCGGTCGCAAAGCGCAAGATCGTCGTTGCCTACATCCCGGTGACCTGCCAGCTCACCTGCCCGGTGACCGACTACATCTCGAAATTCTCGGATAACGGCGAGATTTTCTTGCCTCGTCTGTTTCAGGGCTTTCCGGAAATCAAGGAAGCTCTCATTTCGAACAAGGTTCAAGCGGCGTTCATTGTTGCTCCGCTCGCAATTGCGCTCGTGTCTCAAGGAGTGCCGATTAAGGTCGTGTATCTCGGGCACCGCTACGGCAGCGCGGTTGTCGTCCGCAAGGACGGACCGATCAAATCTGTTCCCGACCTGCGTGGGCATACGATCGCGATTCCTAGCCGTTTTTCCGATGAGCGCCTGCTCCTGTTTCGCGCGATGAAAGTGTGGGGGATAAAACCGGGCGAAGTGAAAATGGTGGAAATGGCGCCTCCGGACGTGTCGGGTGCGCTGGCCGCCAAGGCGATTGACGGATTTTCGATGGGGGAACCGTTTCCGTCGCAGGCGGAGATGGGCGGCTACGGCCGGGTGCTGTTTCAGGCGCGGGAATATTGGCCGGATTATATGTCGTGCATTCTTGTGGTGCGGCAAGACCTAATCGATCAGCGTCCGGATGTCGTGCAGACATTGGTCGATGGCATTGCGCGTTCCGGTTTGTGGCTGGACAAAGGCAAGCCGTATCGTGAGGACGCCGCCGATTTTGTCGGACGTTTTTATTACCACCAGAAGCCGGCTTTGCTCCGTTGGGCGCTGACCAAGCCGTTGGACCGGGTCGTTTACAGTCCGCTTGCTCCGCGCAAAGACGATTTTGATATGGTTCGCGATTTGATGATTGAGACCGGCGTGCTGAACAAGAAGATCGAATTCAGTGAATATACGGATACTCGTTTTTCCGATAGCGAGGCGACCCAGGTGCCCTGGAGGTATGAGGCGGGGACCGCGTCAGCGAAGTGATTTAAGGAGGACTAAAATGTTTCGCAGGCAATTCGTTCAATTCATGGCGGCCCTCGGAACCTCGAGCGTAGCGACAATCGCGGCGGCCGATCGGAAAGGAACCACGACGGTGACTTATGTCGTAAAGGGATTCAGCTGCGTTACGTGTGCCGTCGGGCTAGACACCATGCTCGAGAAGCAAAAGGGAGTTTCTTCGTCCCAATCCACACACCCCGACGGAATCGTAAAGATTCACTTCGATCCGAAGGAGGTCAGCGAGAAATCTCTCAAGGCGTTCATCAACGAGATGGGGTTCACGGTAGCGGAGGAGCGCACGACATGAACGGAAGCACTGGGATTCGCCGTTCAACAACCGGCCGCACGGCTTTGCGACTGAGCCGTGTGGCGGTTCTTGGCGGGCATCGATTCCCGGATCTATTTTCTGAGCAGGGACAGAATTTGTTCTTGATTTTTGATAATGGTGCCAAGGCTGCCCTGATTTTTCAGGATGGAAGCCTGATTCTTCTTGATGATCTGCTGGTTAGCCTTAATCTGGCCTTGATTCGCTTTGATGTGGCCTTGATTGGACTTTATCTGAGACTGATTCGAAAGGATGGCTTTCTGGTTTTTCAGGATTTGCTTTTGATTGCTGATCACGTTGCGTTCTGACATTTTGGCACGAACTCTCCTGTGCTGAAGTGGACACCAATCAAACGGTCCGACCGCCCTTGAAACGAGGATACATGCTGTCTTTAGAACGTAGCTTCGTCAATGATTGTTTTAGGTTATGCCGGGACCCGAGACCGAGAGCTATGATTTTCTGCATGGCAATGTGAGAGTGGGTTGGTGATGACGAACAATACGGCATTGGCTTCCGGGCGCACCAGGCTGCTCTTGCTTTGCGGCGTTCTAGCGATGGGCTTGTCCGCGTGCGGAACGGGCCATTCGCTTCCCCAAAAAGGAACGAAAGAATACGCCGACGCGGTTTCCGCTTTCTACATTGGACTCGGGGCGCTCGAGGTCGGCAATGACGTGACGGCGGATGGCAAGCTTGCTGAATTTACGACCCTCGTCCCGGGAGAGCCCGCGGGTTGGGCAAATTGGGGAGTGCTGGCCCTGCGGCAGCGAAAATTAGATGTTGCCGCCGAGCGGTTTGAGCGGGCTCGGAGCATTGCTCCCGACAACGATCACATCGATCAGTTGCTGGGCTTGCTCGAGAGCAGTCGGGGTAATTCGGCAAACGCCATCGCCGATTGGCGCAAGGCCGTGGCGATTAATCCCCGCAATTACCGCGCTGCGTACCAGCTGGCCGAAGAGGTCGAACGCGAGGGAGGCGCCGAGAGCGAAGCGGAGTATCAGCGCTTGATTCAGAACATTCTTGCCGCGCAGCCCGACAATCTGGCGGCACAGCTGGAGCTGGCCCGCGTGGTTGCAAAGAAGGGCGACGCGGCGACGCTGAAATCGCTGCTGGCGCAAATCACCGCGCGTTCCGCGAATTGGCCACCGGAAGTAAAGACGCAGCTTGCTGCCCTCCAGACCGCCGCGGATGGTCCGGACCCTCGCGCGGCTGCGACTCGGACCACATTCCTGCGCAATACCTTGATGCGCGTGCCGGAATTTCGCGAGAGCCTGGCCGTGTTGAAAGCGCCCGCCGGAGAAGAGGCGGAGCCGTTCACGCATTTCCTTCGCATGGCGCAGCCGGATTTCACGCCGGCGCCGCCGGACACGTCGCTGGCGTTCGATGTGAAGCCCGTTGCCAATGGGGACGCGGCTCCGTGGTCGTGGATTGGCGGGGTTGCACTTGGCAGCGAGGGCGCTCCGATTGTTGCGCTGGCCAACGGCCATGAGGTTCGCCTTTCGACCGGAGCCAATTTCCCGTTTCCCGGCGGTCCATCCGCAGTGACGCCACTGCCGGAAGGCATCCTGCAACTTGACTTTAATTATGACTTCAAGACCGACCTTCTGCTCGCCGGGGCCGGCGGGCTGCGGTTCATGCGACAGGATTCGCCGGTGAAGTTCGTCGACGTTACCGCCAACTCGAAACTACCGAAAAGCATTACGACGGCCGCGTACACGGGCGCTTGGGCGGTCGACATCGAGGCCGACGGCGATTTGGACATTGTTCTTGGAACAAAGAATGGCCCTCTACACGTTCTGCGGAACAATGGCGACGATACATTTACGGTGGTTCAACCGTTCCGAGGAATCTCCGGGGTGCAAGCGTTTGCGTGGGCGGATTTTGACGGGGACGGTAATGCCGATGCGGCTATTGTGGACGGTGCAGGGCGGCTTCATATCTTTCACAATGAGCGCCAAGGGCAGTTCCGCGAAGTCACACTTCCTGTAAACCTGCCGACGGTAAAAGCGGTTGCGGTGGCGGATACGGACGATGATGGCGTGTTGGATTTGGTGACCGTCGAATCCAACGGCACCATCGCGAGCGTGTCGTTTGACGACAAGAGCGGTTGGAGTGTGCGGCCGCTGGCGCAAATTCCGAATCCCACCGCGAATCTGGCGGGCGAGGTGAGGCTGCAGATCGCGGATCTGGACAATAACGGTGCAATGGATCTGATTCTGAGCCCCGTGGCTGCGGGTGGCGCGAAACAGTCAGGCGCGCCTCTGATTTGGTTGGGGGATTCCGGTTCGAAATTTACGCTCCTCGATCACGCCTCGGGACTCGGTGCGATTTTCGATATTGCGGACCTGAGTTACAACGGACGGCTCGCCTTGCTCGGCTTCGACGGGACTGGCAAAGCAGTAGAAGGGGCGAGTCACGGCTCCAGGAATTATCACTGGCAGATCGTGCGGCCTCACGCCAAGCAGGCCGTCGGCGACCAGCGGATTAATCCGTTCGGCATCGGCGGCGAGATCGAGATACGTTCGGGCCTGTTGGTGCAGAAGCAGCCGATCACCGGCCCGCAAGTCCACTTTGGTCTTGGAAATCAGACCAGCGCTGAGGTGGTGCGCGTGGTTTGGCCGAACGGAACGGTGCGTGCGGAATTCGGAGTAAAGGCGGATCAGGACGTTGTCACCGAACAACGGCTGAAAGCCTCCTGCCCATTTCTTTACGCATGGAACGGCACACGGATGGACTTCGTGAAGGACGCCGTACCGTGGGGTTCGGCGATCGGATTGCGGATTAACACGCTGGGTTCGGCAAAAATCGCTACTACTGGAGAATGGTACAAGATTCGCCGGGACCAACTGGTGCCACATGACGGTTACTACGACCTGCGCATCACCGCGGAGCTTTGGGAGGTCTACTACTATGACCGTATCGCGTTGATGACAGTGGACCATCCGGCCAACACGGAAATCTACGTCGACGAACGGTTCGTGATTCCGCCCCAGAAAACTGGCTTTACCACGACCGAGAGGCCTCACCCGATCGCGCGCGCGACAGACGACAACGGTAGCGATGTCACGGAAATTCTAAGGAAGCTCGATGGACACGCGCTCGATACCTTTGGCCGCGGCCAATATCAAGGGCTTACTCGAGACCATTACGTGGAGATCGACCTTGGTGACGATGCTCCGAAGAGCGGGCCTCTTTACCTCATCGCGCAGGGCTCCATTCACGATACCGAATCATCGCTGAACGTAGCCATTACGCAGGGGAACCGCTGGCGCGCTCACGGGATGAGCGTCGAAGTACCTGATGGGCACGGCGGATGGGTGACGGCGCAATCGAATCTTGGGTTTCCGGCCGGGCGCAAGAAAACTGTGCTGTTCAACCTAACTAACATTTTCCGTCCGGGGACTCCGCGGCGTGTGCGGCTGCGGACGAATCTCGAAATTTATTGGGATTGCATCGAGTGGGCACCCGGAGCGCCTGAGGCTCCCGTGAAAACCGAGACTTTAGATCCCTCCGTTGCCGATTTGCACTATCGCGGCTATTCGGTGATTGAGCGGCCGGATGCCGGCGCGCCGGAAATACCTAAATATGACGAGATTCTGGGGACCAAGCAACGCTGGCGCGATTTGATCGGCTACTACACGCGCTACGGCGACGTGCGCGAACTGCTGCAGCACATCGACGATCGTTACGTGATTGTCGCGTCCGGCGACGAGTTGTCTCTTCGTTTCCCGGAGCAATCCCCGCCTCCGTCTGGTTGGCTGCGCGATTTCGTCTTGGTGGGAGATGGATGGATCAAGGACGGAGACTTCAACTCCACGTTCTCGTTGACCGTGCTGCCTTTGCCGTATCACGCGAAAGACGACTACGTCGACCGGCCTGGGCGGCTCGAGGACGAGTACGTGTATAAGAAATTTCCCGAAGACTGGGTGAACTACCACACGCGGTACATCACGCCGGACGTGTTCCAGAATTCCCTGAGGAGAACGTCACCCGAATGATGCGAGGTCTCGCCGCACGAATTATCCTGGCGGCCGTCTTCGCCGGCTTGGTGATCTCTCCGCTCATCATCAAGCGATTTACCTCGCATCGCAGCGATGCCAAGCTGGACAGGAAATCGGCGCTGGTGCGCCACGGATTTTATCTCGAGGAAGTTTCGCACGCGGCTGGGGTGAACTTTATCCATCAAGCACCCACGCTCGATCCCCGTCTGGATCCTATTATGCCCGAGGTCGCGTCGATGGGAGCGGCGGTGTCCATCGTCGATTTCGATCAGGATGGATGGCCGGATATTTACGTGACGACGAGCAAGGAAGGCGCGAAGAATGCGCTCTATCGCAATCTGCATGACGGCACGTTCAAGGACGTTGCGGACGAAATGGGCGTTGCCGACGTAAATCGCCCCGGCACGGGCGTTTCGATGGGCGCGGTGTGGGGAGATTACGACAACGACGGTTACGAAGATCTTCTGCTGATCAAGTGGGGCAAACCGGAGTTATTTCACAACGATGGTGGGCACGGGTTTACCCGTGTCACCGATCAGGTCGGCCTGCCGCCGTGGGTCAATGCCAATGCTGCGCTGTGGTTCGACTACGACGGCGACGGCCTGCTGGACCTGTTCATTGGCGGCTACTACAACGAAAGCGTGGACTTGTGGCATCTCTCTACCACGAAGATGATGCCGGACAGTTTCGAATACGCGAAAAACGGCGGACGCAAATATCTGTATCACAACCTCGGGAACGGCACGTTTGAAGAGATCAGCGAAAAGGTGGGGATCAACAGCCGGCGCTGGACTTTGGCTGCCGGCGCTGCCGATCTTCGCGGCACGGGGCATCCAGACCTTTTTGTCGCCAACGACTACGGCGTGTCGGAGCTTTATTTCAATGATGGGAAGCGGTTTCACGAAGTGGGCGAACAGACCGGCGTCGGGTTCGCTCCGAAGAGCGGAATGAACGCAAGCTTTGGGGATATTCTGAACCAGGGGCGATATAGCGTGTACGTCTCCAATATTTCTGAAGACGGTGTGCTCATCCAAGGAAACAATCTGTGGGTACCGAAGGAAGGCACGAGCGGCGAACAGTTGCAATACGAAAATCTGGCGCGCGATTTTGGCGTGGAATTGGGCGGATGGAGCTTTGGCGCGCAGTTCGGTGATTTGAACAACGACGGCACGCTCGATTTGTACCTGACGAACGGTTATGTCTCGCTCGACCATAACCGCAGCTACTGGTACGATTTTTCGAAGATCGCCGGGGGACACAGCACGATTATCAGCGACGCCAAAAATTGGCCGGCAATGGAGGGGCGTAGCCTGTCGGGCTACCAAACGAAACACGTGTGGCTGAATGACGGCAACGGAAAATTCATTGACGTTGCGCAGGCTGTGGGTGTTACGGATACCTATGACGGGCGCGCGGTTGCGTTTGCCGATTTGTGGAATCGCGGGGTGCTTGATGTGGTCGTCGCGAATCAGCGCGGGCCTCTGCTGATTTACAAAAATACCGTAACGCCAGAGAACAAATGGGTGGAGTTTGCGCTTGAAGGAACGAAGAGCAATCACAGCGCGATTGGAGCAGAGGTGACGGTGTTCTGGAATGGCGAGAAGCAGATGCAGGAGGTCTCCGGGGGCTGCGGATTTGCGGCGCAGAATCAGCGGCGCTTGCACTTTGGGCTAGGTAAAGCCTCTCAGATTGAGAAGGTCGTGATTCGCTGGCCGTCCGGCAAAATCCAAAGCATCGAGAATCCGGCCGTTGATGAGATTCACGAGGTTAAGGAACCGCTATGAGCCAGCCGGGCGTTTCCATCGCGGCCCACCCTGGGGAACTGACGCCATTGAAATGGTTCTTCAGTCCGGAGAATCGTTATCTTGCGCCGATGTTTATCACTTGTATTCTGCTCGTCGGCCATTTGTCGTTTGGCATTCTGGAAAGCTACAAAAAGACGGGGATGGCCATCGCGGCGAGTTTGCTGACGGAATTGCTTCTCGGCCGGGCGTTCACCGGGAAATGGCCGAACCTCGCGAGCGCCTACATTACCGGCATCAGCGTGGGTATTCTGGTGCGATCGCCTGCGTTCTGGCCGTATGCGGTCTGCGCAATCGTGTCCATCATGTCGAAATATGTTCTTCGGGTGAAGGGACGACACATCTGGAACCCTTCTAATTTTGGGATTTCGGTTTTGCTGTTTCTGGCGCCGGAAACTGTGGCGACCCTGAGCATTCAGTGGGGCAATTACCTGCTGCCGATGCTGGTGATCTGGGTTCTTGGATCGATCATCATCTGGCGTGTGCGGCGATTCCACATCACCGCTACCTATGTCATTTTTTTTGCCATTTTCGCCTTTCTACGCAGTTTCATTACCGGGAGTCCATGGCAGTCGGAGATCGCTCCGCTCACCGGACCCATGTATCAGCTTTTTATCTTTTTTATGATTACCGATCCGAAGACGACGGTGCGGTCGAAGCTCTGGCAGTGCGTCGTGGTTGCCATTGTGGCCTTTGTCGAAATGATTCTTCGCTTGGAGCAAGTCGTGTATGCGCCGTTCTATGCGCTGTTCCTCGTGGGACCCGCAGCGCTGCTCATACAACTCTGGTTCGATTCGAGGCGAGCCGTTCCTGTGCGTGCTCCGGCATGAGATCACGTTGTCTCTTCTCGAAGTTCCGTTTTGAGCGTGCTCTTGTCGTTTTGCTGATCGTCTCAGCCTTTGCTATCGGCTGTCGGCGAAAGGAGACGGACAAAACAGAGCAGGCTTCGCCATCGGCGAACACCCGAGTTCAGCCACAAACGCCCGCTACAGCGCCACTGCAGCCAATAACCGAAGCAATCCCGCAAACGAAAGTGGAAATCAGCAGGCCTTCGGGGCCGCTTGAGTTTGTAGACGTTACTTCCCAAGCGGGCATCCACTTCAAGCACAACAGCGGAGCATTCGGCAAAAAATATCTTCCGGAAACCATGGGCAGCGGCGTCTGCTTTATCGATTACGACAACGACGGCTGGCAGGACATTTTTTTGGTGAATTCCATGGATTGGCCGGAACACAAGACGGGCAAATCGTATCCCGCGTTGTATCACAACAACCACGACGGAACGTTCACCGACGTGACGCGGGAAGCGGGATTGGCGGTTGAGAGTTACGGACTGGGTTGTGCCGTCGGCGATTATGACAACGACGGATACGACGATCTGTATGTCACGGCGGTCGGGTCGAACCATCTTTACCACAATCTTGGGAACGGCAAGTTTGCCGACGTTACCCTTAAAGCAGGCGTGGCCAGCGCCGGCTTTTCCGCTAGCGCCGTGTGGTTTGACTACGACAATGACGGCAAACTCGATCTGTTCGTGACCCACTACATCGAATGGTCGATCTCGACCGACCAATACTGCACGCTCGGCAACAAGAACAAGTCCTACTGTACACCGCAGACCTATAAGGGAGAGAGTTCGCACCTTTATCACAACAAAGGGAACGGCATTTTCGAAGATGTCACAAAACGCGCAGGGCTTGCCGATTCCACCAGCAAAGCGCTCGGCGTTGCGCTACTGGATTACGACAACGATGGATGGATGGACCTCTTCGTTTCGAATGACACCGAGCCGAACAAGCTCTACCACAACAACCACGACGGGACTTTTACCGACGTGGGCGTCAACGTCGGCGTGGCTTTCAGTGATTCGGGTCGGGTGCGCGCCGGCATGGGCACCGATGCAGCGGACATCGATAATTCGGGCTTACCGAGTCTTGTGATCGGGAATTTTACGAACGAAAGCACGGCACTTTACAAGTTCGATGGCTCGGGCTTGTTCAACGACGAGTCCCTGCGATCCGGTATGGGGCAGATGACACCGCAGTCGCTGACGTTTGGTTGCTTTTTCATGGACTACGACCTCGACGGGCGCCTGGACATCGTTGCGGCCAATGGCCATGTGTCTGACGACATCGCCGTAGTTCAGCCGACTTTGCGATATGCGCAGCCGGTCGGAGTTTACAGGAATATCGGAAATCTGAAATTCGAGAATGCCTCGGCGAAGCTTGGCGCGGCCATCCAAAAACCGGTGGTGGGCCGAGGTTTAGCTTATGCCGATTTCGACAATGACGGCGACCTGGACCTGGTGATCACCGCCAACAACGGCGCGGCTCGCCTGTTGCGCAACGACAACGCCAATCAAAATGATGTGCTGCGGATGAAGTTATTTGGCACGAAGTCGAATCGCGACGGAATCGGCGCGAAAGTGACAATCACGACGAATTCCGGCGCGAAACTGACGCGGATGGTCAAGACTGGCTCGAGCTATCTATCTCAGAATGAACTGCCGCTTACATTTGGCTTGGGCAAGCCCGGAGCAGCAAAGAGTCTGTTGATGCAAATCGTCTGGCCCAGCGGCCACAAGGATTCCGCTTCTGACGTGAAGCCGAACCAATTCCTCACGATTCGGGAAGGTAAAGGAATTGTCTCCGCCACCCCGATCAATTTTGCGGGAATCGGCGCGAAGATAACGTCCTCCGAGCGCTAGCGGCGTTCTCGGGAAGAGCAGCCTCGCGCAGTCTCTAGCTTCCCGCACCCGCGGAGAGGCGATCGATCGAGTGAACGTAGCCTTCCTCGGCGAGGCGCTTTCCGCTCGCGCGATACATCTCCGGATCCGTGGGTGCCCAGGTGGCCAAGCCGTCAACGTAGCGGCTGTACATGCAGAAGGCCGCGGCGATGAGGACGGTGCCGTGGATCTCCTTGTCCGTGGCGCCGTTGTGACGCGCGCGCTGCACGTCTTGCTTCGTAACTTCGGGTTCCGTGGGTATCGGCACAGTTTCTCCCTGTGTGGTGTGACCGAGGAGACACGGCGACGGTGCTTCTCCTCAACGAAGGAACAGCAGGAACTTTGATTCGGAAACAAGAGAACATCAATACTGCAAAAATACTACGAACCCAGGTTCTTCGCGGCCGCTTCCGAGACTCCCATCCTACTGGCGCTTGAGTACCTCCAGTTCTTCGAGAGTACGCGGCCAGTCTGAGCCGAGTAATCTCGACAGTCCGCGATCGGCGAGAAGTTTTCCTCCCGTTTGGCATCGCGCACAGTAGTTGGTTTCGTTGTCGGCGTAGCGAATGCGCTGGATCTTCTCTCCACATCTCGGGCAAGGCTGCCCGTAACGACCGTGAACCGCCATCTCCTTTCGGAACGCGGTCACGTTTTCGGGGAAGTTGAGCTCTGCCTGTGCGCGAAGGCGATCTATCCAGAGCCTCAGGGTGTAGCGTGCCGCAGCAAACAGCTTCTCCCAGTCGTGGTCGCTCAGCTTTTGCGTGAGGGCGAGCGGAGATAGTTCCGCCGCGTGTAAGATTTCATCGGAATATGCGTTCCCGATGCCACTGACGAGGCGTGGGTCGGTGAAGGCCCGCTTGAGCGTGCGATTTTCGAATGTAAGGGTGGCGCGAAATGACGCCAGATCCGAGGAGAGAACATCCATTCCTCCGGGGTCGATCGAATCCAAACCTTGCTCGCCCGCAAGGACATGCAATGAGGCACGGCGTTTCGAGCCGGCTTCCGTAAGTACGAGAGAACCCTTGGGAAAATCGAAAGCTGCAAGATTCTGTCTGCCGCCCAGCTTTGCCTGGGGCGTCCGCCAGTGCAACCGGCCGGCAATCATCAGGTGCAGGACGAGCCAGAGTTCACCTTCTAGGCCAATCGCAATTCGTTTGCCGATTCGTCGCAGTTCGCGGACGACTCGGCCCTCCACACTCCCGAGTGGTGGTTGCACGGTTCTGAGCAGAAAGGGGCTCGCCAGTCGCACTCGGACAATTGGTTGGCCGACAATGCGTGTTTCAAGCGCGCCGATGTAGGCGGCGATATCGGGCAGTTCCGGCATGCCTATCAGATTGCAGCGGTCACGCTCCGGTTGCAACCGCGGTTTTAAAAAGTGAACTTGGTTGCAAGTTGGACCAGGCGAGGATTTGCCGCGCTGACGATTTGACCGAAGTGGGGGTCGTTGACTTCGCCATCCACGGATGCGGGCCCATAAAATTGCGCGTGATTGAACGCGTTGAAGGCTTCGACGCGGAATTCTAGGGATTTCGATTCGGTTATTCGGAGCAGCTTCGTGAGGGTCATGTCGAAATTGCTGATTCCCGGGCCGTAGAAGAATCTACGGCTGGCATTTCCCAATTGGCCCAGGGTTTCCGGGCGGAACGCCGCTGTGTTGAATTCAGGTTTTCCGCTCCTCGGATTGGTGCTGATCTGAAGCGGACCGCCATTGTAGTTCGGAGTGTCCAGCAAGTAGTTGTTGATGCCGTTTCCCAAGGTTCCCAGTAACGAATTGTCCGAGTCGTCGTAAAGAGTTACAGGGAGGCCGGTGCTGAAACGCGTCGTGCCGGATAAGCTCCATCCGTCGGTCAGGCGATTTTTCACACGGAAGAGCTGCGCGAAGGGCAGATTCACCTGATAGCTCGCTACGAAGTTGTGCTTCATATCAAATGCCGAGATCGCGCGAGTTGCCCGCAGATCTAACGGATTGAGCTGTTCCCCCAGATTCGAGCCTTGATCGATAGATTTGCTGTAGGTATAGCCGAGCAGAAAGCTCGAACGTTGTCCGACATGGCGAAGATTGGTCTCGAGAGCGTTGTAGTTCGAGTTCGCCGTCGTTTGTTGCGCGGTATTTTCTCCGTAGTCCGGGCCGAGACCAACACGCGTTCCGCGATAGACCTGGCCTGTGCGGCTGGTGATGACCGCGTCTTCCGCGAATGGACCGCAGGTTGGGCTGCCCGGGGCGACCTCGCTCGGCTGGCTCAAGCTGAGGCAGAGCGCCTGGTTGCTTGGATTGGTGGATACGACCGCAAGCAGATGATGCCCCTGATTTCCGACGTAGCTCACCGTGAGTAACGTTTGCCGCGTAACTTGCCGCTCGAACGACAACATGTAATTTTCGGTATAAGGAACGTCGTTGCGGTAATAAAAGTAAGGGTCGGCGGCGATAGGGATCACACTCGAAAAATCGAAGGACGTATCCGGATTCTTTGCCGAAACCGTGTGCGGAGGAAAGGTCAGGGGAAATGGATTTGTGTTCTGCGTCCCATTCGCAGCATTAACGAAAGGAGTGGCAAACAAGGGTGGCTCGGGACTCAGGTAGTTATAACCAAAGGGAGGAACGGCATACATCACACCGGCCGACAGGCCTGGAAAGGCCGTATAGAAGATGCCGTAGCTTGCGCGGACGCTGCTCTTACCACCCACACCGAAGATTTTGTTCAGTATGCCGTGATCGAAACCTGGAGAGTAGGCGAGACCAAAACGCGGCGCAAAATTGTCTGCTTTGGATGGCGCAATCGTGCTGGGGATTCCGGGGTCGCCCGGTACCAGTAGCCCTGCCGGCGCGTCCGGATAGAGGACCGACTGCCTGCCGGGAATAATGGTTTGCAACTGATTGTATTTTTCCCAGAAAGGCATGATGTATTCCCAGCGCAGGCCGAAGTTGAAGGTCAAGTCGCGTCTGACTCGCCAACTATCTTCCGCAAAGAGTCCGGCGTAACGGTCGCGCAGGTAGAAAGGCTGCCCTGAGGACTGCGTGAAATTGCTTGGCACGCCGATCAGAAAATCGGCAAAGGCGTTTCCGGTTTCGGTGCCGTCGATGTTGAAGGTGCCGTTGAACGTGGCGTTGGGATGCTCGTTTACCTGATCGAAATGGAATTGGCCGCCAAATTTCAAGGTGTGCGCGCCTATGACCTTCGAAAACGCATCGCTGAAGTACAGCGTGTTGTTGACTTGCGTTTGATTCGTGACCGGAACACCCATGACGAAGGAAGGAAATGTGATGTTCTCCACGCCTTCGAATTGCGGGGCTTGCACGACGGGACCGTTCGGCGGAGGCGCAAATCCTTGCGAGGCAAGGCTAACTCCGAGCCCGCCTTTGGGCTGTCCGATCACATTCGCATAGCGGAGGAACCCCGCATGGAACTCGTTGACGGAGCCCGAACCGAGGCTTTTGGTATCGCCCAAGCTGATGAGCTGGGCCTGGCCGAAGGTGAGGGCGTCAAAACCGGGGACGCTCGCTCCGCCCTGCTGTCCTGGGTAAGGATTGTCGACCCTGTAGTTGTCGAAGAAATAGTAAGCGGACAGCTGACCCCAACGGCTGTTGCCATCGACTCGGCCTGACGTCTTGTCGTCCCGCACTGTTTCCGCAAAAGCGGAAGTCGAAAATTGATCGGCGCCATTATTCGGTGAAGGAATGTACTTCAACAAGTCGAGTGCGGGGGCCGACCATGCGCTTTGGGGAATCACCGCTCCCGGAAACACACAGTTCAGCGTGGTGCAGCCGGCTGTGAAGTACGGCTCTCCCGCAGAGACTGGATAGCTGAGTTTTTGCGAAAGTAAGCCTGCGAGATAGCTTCCACTCACCTTGCCGGTCAGAGCGCTTGCGACATCGGACAGGTCGCCGTCGCGATCCTCAATGGATGGAACCGAGATGAGGCCGGTTTCTATGCCTTCGGTGGTCCGTGTGCCTTGATAATCTGCAAAGAAATAGACCTTTTGATGTTTGATCGGACCGCCGAGTGTCCCACCAAACTGATTCTGCCGGAAAGTTGCGCGGGACGGATCGAAGTAACCGCGCGCGTCCAAATCGGTGTTGCGGAAAAACTCGAAGGCGTTGCCGTGAAAGGCATCGCTTCCTGACCGGGTGACGACGGTCACCATGCCGCCGTTGTAATTGCCATACTCCGGATCAAAGTTATTCGTAAGGACTCGGAACTCATCGATCGAATCCAGATTCGGCACGATGGAGGTTCCGCCGTTCATGTGTTCCTGAACGTCGATGCCATTCACCATGAAGCCATTAGAGGATTCTCGCTGCCCGTCGATCGAAAGCGTGCCGGGGTTCAAATCGCCGGATGGAGAAAGGCTTCCAGTGACTCCCGCCATAATCACGGAACTTGGCAGCAAGGTCGTTATCGGGATGATGCCCGGTTGAATGGCCAATAGATCGGTGAAACTGCGACCATTCAGTGGAAGGGCCGTCATCTGGGATGATGTCACGAGTTCGCCCAGATGGGTTGCTTGCGTATCTACCTGCACTTCGGTCGACGCTTCGCTGGCCGAGACCACTATCGTGTCGGATTGCTGGCCGAGTGGAAGGACTACGTCCACTTTGAGCGCGGCGTCGGTATCGATTGTCAGGCTTGTTCGCTTCGCTGTCTTGAAACCCGCCGCTTCGACGAGCAAGTCGTAATGGCCAACAGGTAGAGCCGGGAACGAATAGAATCCTTGTCCATCCGAAAACGTTCGGAATTGCGATTTAAGGGCGATGTTTACCAACGTAATCGTCGCACCGGGGATCAGTCCGCCGCTCGGGTCCCTTAGCGTTCCCGAGAGGCTGCCAGTCGCAGAGGCTGCCTGCGAAGCTACCGCACAGGTAAGAATCAAGATGGTCGCGACAGTTGCCAGCGCGATTAACTTCGTGGACTTACGGCCTCTCATTTTGGCTGTTCTTTTGGGACGACCGGCTATTACCAGTACTGGATGCACACTAAATATACGCGATTGCCTCGGTTTCGGATGTCGGGAGCGTAGTGCCTGCCTACGGGCGGACACTTGCGGTGGCAACCTTCCAAAAACTGTTAGAAGCGGTGACATACTCCCCGGGCTGAAGCCGGGGGCTTCTCAAGCAACCGTAGCTAAGTGCCTATCTGTTTGCGCTTGAAGGCGTAGTCCACGCCGCAAAATCACCAAAGCTGCCGCGTGGTCACGTCCCATCGTTAAGCCGCAGTGGCAACGATGTACTCGTTCGGGCAGTGCTTTCTTTCTGATGGCGTGACACTGCGGACATTCTTGGCTGGTATACTTCGGGTCTACTTCGATCAGTTGCCTACCAGCGTTTTCAGCTTTATAGCGCAACATGGCAAGGAAGGAAGACCAGCCGACATCGTGAACCGATTTCGCAAGCATACCGCCGCTCAAGCCTTTCACGTTCAGGTCTTCAACGACGATGGTTCCGAAGTCGCGCACCAATTTAAATGCTTCTTGGTGCTGAAACTCTTTGCGTTGATTCCTGACGTGTTGATGCGCTTTCTGTAGCAACAGAATGGCCTTGTGCCGACGCTTCGATTGCTTATTCTTGCGACGATCTACCTTGCGTTGCGCACGACCAAGTTTTGCCTGCGCTTTCTTGTAAAACTTGTGGTTCGGAATGGGCTTGCCATCGGACTGAGTCGCGAAGTTCTCTAAACCCATATCGAGTCCGATGGCGTTATCCTTCTTGGGAAGGTGCTTTGCTTCGTACTCGACCGAGAAGCAGGCATACCAATCTCCCGCTTCACGACGAATGGTCAATGTTTTGATTTCTCCTTCGATATCCCGATGCTGTTTTATCTTTACGTTGCCGATTTTCGACAGTTGCAATTTTCCATGCAGTTCGAATCCACTTTGCGGATAGGTGAAACTATTGTAGCGATGGCGACCTTTGAATCTCGGGAAACCGGGATTTTGTCCGCGCTTCACACGTTGGAAGAATGCTTTGTAGGCCTGGTCCAGACGACGCAAGGTATCTTGCAGGACTTGGCTGAATACAAGAGCAACATCCGGGCGAATCGCTTTGATCTCTGGCAACTGGTTGATTTGATCGAATGCGCGAACCGGAGTACGGTTCTTCCAGGCTTCGATTCGTTCTTGTAGCCCGGCATTGTACAGTTCCCGACACAGGTCGAGTGTCTCGGCCAATCGCTCTCGCTGATGGCGATTCGGGTAGATGCGAAATCGGAACGTCTTTCTTGCCATTTTCCGAACCGTAGCACACGTAAATGAGATTCGGCACGGTATACATTGTGTTCTTTAGCTTCACCTTCCTTTGCTCTTCGTCACCAGGTATCGAAAGAAGGTATTCTGCGCGGATGCGATCGAACGACCGAAAGTCATCTTCGAGTATGTGGTGACTTCGCAACACAACGGATCCGAGAGGAGTGGCGAAGTAGACCAGGTTCACTTGCTTGTGAACTATCGACCCCGGTTAACCGCCTGAAAGGCGTATCAAGCCGCTTGCTAGGAATCGAGCGTCCTGACATCATCGCACGCAAGCATTGGAAAGACGTTCTCTGGTTGCCCTCGTATTTCGCTCCTAGCTGCGGTGGTGCGCCAATCCGCATTCTCAAGGAATACATGGAGCAGCAGAAAACGCCGCTCACTTAAACAGTGCCTTATATCCCCGCCCTGAAGGGCGAGGTTTTACGGAACCACGGATAAATATCTTCTCGCGGTACATCCGATTCATTTCTTGAGCGCGTACTCGATACGAACACCACTCAACTGGGTTCCGGTGGACTTGCAGCGCGCGCGGTCTGCCTCTTTGAAAACTGCCAGCCGTCTGCGGGGCCTCCCCGGGGGTGGGCGGCTGGCAGAAACCAAGTCGGAGTAGGGATCATGATTGCTCATAACCCCCTCCACGGATCCGGACAAGCGGAATTCCCGCATCCGGCTCTTGCCTTAGGTGATGACGCCCATGCGGCGTAGAGGATAGGGATGACAGACGGTAGGCACAGGCAGCCAGCGGGTGATGAGACGCCGCATGCGGTCCCAAAGGAGGCGGCCATTCTGGCTACGCCGCGACAGCGCGCGATACCAGAGGCGGCCCACTTGGAATCGAAAGAGACACAGCGCCGGTCGGTTCATGGGCACTCCGTAATAGCGGACGTGTCCACGCACCACCGCTTGCAACCACTTGCCCAATTCCGGGATGGGTTCATGCATGCGCCGCTGAAGCTCGGCTTTCACCTCGTTCAGCTTCGCCTGCAATCTTTTGCGTATGGTCTGCCGCAGCACCGTATACATTCCATTGCTTCTCTTCTTCACGCAGATGTGCGTAAAGCCGAGGAAGTTGAAAGTTTCCGGTTTCCCTTCTCCGCGTCTCTGCCGGTTTTGGATCGCAAACGGACCAAACTCCAGCAGCCGCGTTTTCTCGGGATGCAGTTCCAGGTTGAACTTCTTCATCCGTTCCGTGAGTTCCGCCCGAAACTGATCGGCATCCGCTTTATCCCTGAATCCAACCACGATGTCGTCCGCGAATCGCACGACGATGACATCGCCGTGCGCGCACTTCTGACGCCACGCTTGGACCCACAAGTCGAAGACGTAGTGAAGATAGACGTTCGCCAAAAGCGGCGAAGCACTTCCGCCTTGGGGCGTGCCTTCTTTCCCTCGTGTTCGCTTCCCATCCTCCAGCACGCCGGCGTTCAGCCATTTTTGGATGAGCCGCACAACGCGCCGATCTGCGATCCGGTGCTCAACGAACTTCATCAGCCATTCGTGAGAAATTCCATCGAAAAAGCCTTTGATGTCCAGATCAAGCACCCAGTTCACTTTTCTCGTCAGCAGTCCCGTGTACAGCGCATCCAGCGCTTGATGCTGGCTGCGTCCTGGTCGAAACCCGTACGAAAATCCGAGAAAGTCCGTTTCGTAAATGGCATTCAGCACCTCGACCGCCGCGCGCTGGACGATCTTGTCTTCCAGCGCCGGAACTCCGAGCGGTCTCTGCCGCCCGTCGGCCTTGGGGATATACACTCTACGCACCGGCTTCGCTCGATACGCTCCTCGCTTCAGCCTTTCGGAAAGGCCCTGGAGATTCCTCTCCAGTTCCTCGCCGTAGTGCCGCCACGTCTCCCCGTCCACGCCCGGCGCGGCTTCCTTCTTCAATCGGAAGTAGGCCATGCGCAGTGTTTCCAGGTTGTAAATGTGGTGCAGAAGCGCCGTGAACCGCAACTTCTTATCCTTTCCTGCTGTTTGACGTACCCGCTCCAGCGCACTGGGCGCGTCTTTCCGGCTCGGTGTCCGGGACGCGTTTTGCTGTGGCAGGTTCCCTTTGGCCAGTCCGCTTCCCTCCATCCCCTCCGCGGCCGGTTGCCCGGCTTTGTTCGGAGACTTCTCAGGTACTACCGGTCTGTCCGACTTCCCAAGTCCGTTCGTCATCGGCGTACGTCCTTGGACTTCCCGACACGTCCCACGGCAACTGCAGCCTTGGGCGGACTTGGGATCTCCCGGTTCCCGCGCGAGGTGTCTGCGTACGTGCACGGGGTCTCTGACCGCGCGGGACTCTGGCACGCCTCGCGATATCGGCGTACCCGATGGGGCCTTCCGCTTCTCCTTACAGCGTCGGCGTCCCGGAGTAATGGTCTTACGCGGCTGTATACCCGGCCCGCACGTTCCCCTGCCAACGCTTCGACGTCACCCTTGCGAGTGACTCCGCATGACTCGGGGCCGATGTGGGTCGCTAGTTCACACTCGTATGACTTTTGCATTCACTACACCTCGCCGGTTTAGCCGGCGCACAAGGAGATGCCTATGAAATTGTTCCGAAGCTGCTTGGCTGCGCTCCTGGCAGTGGGGATCGTAATGCCAACCGGCTTGATTGCTTCCAGTCACCGAGAGGCACCGATCACCGCGCTAGATCACAAGGCAGATATAACCGACCTGTACGCGTTTGTGAGTTACAGCGCGGACCAGGCGCCGAACACAACTCCATCGAAGGTCACGATGATACTGAACGTCGATCCTTTCTTGGAGCCGGCGAATGGACCCAACTGGTTCCCGTTCGATCCCGACATTCTGTACGAGATCCACGTGGACAATAACCAAGACGCTCTGGCGGACGTTACCTTCCAGATTCGTTTCCAGACGCAACCGTTTCAGATTCCCACGATTCCGGTGGCACTCGCCGGAATTGGAGAGAATGGAGCGAATGCGCCGGGAACCTCGACCCTGGTGATACCACCCCAGATCAAGGATTTCAGCAATCCGGGATTGAATCTGCGGCAGACCTATACGGTAACGATGGTTCGTCACGGCAAGGGCGGCGATGAATGCACCGAGCTCAAGAACTCCGATGGCTCGCCATTCTTTGCTGTGCCCGCCAACAACGGGCCACGAACGATGGATTACGACAGTCTGTTCGATGCCGCAACCTACCATCTATCAGACGGCGTATCCGTGTTCGCGGGTACCGTGGACGATCCCTTCTTCATCGACCTCGGCGCCGCATTCGACACCATCAATTTCCGGACACTCGCCAGCGGCGTTCCCGGCGTTCTGACTCCCGCAGAGGATGCGGCGAATGAGAACTTTGCGAGCGACACGGTTTCCGGCTATGCCATAAACACCATCGCCCTCGAAGTGCCGATTACGATGCTGACCAGCACCGGAAAGGTCGAGCCAGCGACATCGCCCGAAGCAACGATCGGCGTTTGGGGAACAACATCCAGGCCGCGCGTAACCATTCGCCAAGCCCTTAACCAGCCGGTAAGTTTCGGACCGTACCGCCAAGTTCAGAGATTCGGCAACCCGCTGATCAATGAACTCGTGATCGGAATCGGCTCGAAGGATCGCTGGAGCATGGAACAGCCAGTGAACGACTCGCAGTTCGCTCACTTCGACCTCGATCCGCAGATCGCGCACATCGTGGCGGCGGTCTACGGAGGGGCTTTGGAGATCCCTCCGGCGCCTCGAACCGATCTGCTTCCCCTGGTGACCTACGCGCCGCCTATCGCGGCCAAGGGAACTCCTGCTGGACCGGTCGCAGATCTGCTCCGGCTCAACACGGGTGTTCCTGCAACGCCGCCAGGAAAAG
The DNA here is from genome assembly GCA_963783955.1 of Candidatus Acidiferrales bacterium. Classification (GTDB taxonomy): domain Bacteria; phylum Acidobacteriota; class Terriglobia; order Acidiferrales; family UBA7541; genus Acidiferrum. The sequence continues at coordinate 347,476 of CAWAPN010000002.1, forward strand.
CCAGCCGCCTCGGTTTGATTGCAGGCGATCCCGCCGGCTTTCCAAACGGACGGCGCTTGATGGACGACGCCGTGGACATCACGCTTCGCGTGGCGGTCGGAGGCATCCTGGTCTCCGGCTTCAACAAATTCCCCAACAACATTCTGGGGGATGGGGTCAATGTGAACGACGCGCCTTTTCGGACGCAATTCCCGTACCTGGCGGATTGCCCGAGCGGCCGCAATCGGCGTCACGTCGATCCAGGAGAACCCGGAGGCGGGCCCATCTCGTAGTGCTTGGCCTCAGAGCCGCATGGCATGTTCGTGCGGCTCTGAGTTCTTGTTCGAAACGAACGGAGAAGAAATGAAAACGCTTGGTTTGTTTGTTCTATCGATTTTTTTGGCTTCGGTCGTTTGTGCGCAGACTTCCCCGAATGCGCCCACGCCCGCTCAACAGAAGATCGCTTGGGCCGAGGCGGGCATCAAGGCGCATCCCGATCACAGCCAACCCTATAACGATTTGGCAGTTGCCTGTGTACAGCGAGTTCGCGAAACGGCTGATCCGAGCTACTATGCTCAGGCCGAAACGGCGCTGCAGAAGTCGTTTCAGATTACTCCGGACAATCTCGAGGGTCAGAAGGCCCAGCTGATGATCTTGCTCGGCCGTCGGGAGTTTTCGCAATCCCTTGCACTCGCGAAAGCACTGAACAAGAAGACGCCCGATGACGTTTTGCTCTATGGATTTATCGCAGATGCGGCGATCGACGTGGGTGAGTACGCCGATGCGGAACAAGCGGCTCAGTGGATGTTGGACTTGCGACCCGGAAACATACCAGGGCTTTTGCGCGGCGCCGCTTTGCGGCGAGTTTATGGCGATTCGCATGGCGCCATGGATTTTCTCAACCAGGCACACCAACAGATGGCTCCTACGCAGACAGAAGAGATTGCCTGGGTGTTGACCGAAATGGCGGATCTCGAGCTTTCTACGGGCGACGTTGAGGGCGCGGAAACACTAGTTCATTCGGCGCTCGAGCAATTTCCCGGCTACTACGCCGCGCTTGAGGAAATGGCCCGCGTTCAGACGGCGCAACAGCACTATGCCCAAGCGGCGGCCCTTCTCGTTCAACGCAATCGGGAATTTCCCACGGCCTCAAGTACCTATGCGCTGGCACAGGCTCTCGAGCACGCCGGCAAGACAGCCGAAGCCGATTTGGCGTCCGCCGACTTTGTGAAGATGGCACGGCCACGGATCGATGCCGCCAACAATGCAGACGAGGAACTCATTTTTTATTATCTCGACCGCGGGCACGATCCAGCCGAAGCCCTGCGCATCGCGCAACTCGAAATCGCCAAGCGCCACGATGTGAATACGCTGGATGCCTATGCGTGGGCACTTTGTGGCAACGGGCGATATGAAGAGGCGCAAAAGCAAATCGCCAAGGCACTGGCAGTGGGCGTCCGCGAGTCATCGATCTTTTATCACGCGGGAGTTATCGCCGCGAAGTTAAAAGACGATGTCTCAGCCGCTCGCTATTTGCAGCAGTCGGTAGAACTCAACCGAAGCTCTGAGAACGCTCCTGCCGCGCGCGAAGCTCTCCAGAAATTAGCTCCGAGATCGGCCTCAGCTCGCGGTGAGGACTAAGCGTCTCGATCAGGTGATGCCATGATTCGCAGAATCCTTTTCTTGCTCTTCCTGACAGGTTGTTTGACCGGGCCCGGCAGGCTCGGTGCGCAGCAGAATGCCACCGACGATTCGATCCGGAGCCTCCAGGCACGCGTCGAGAGAAACCCGGACGACCACGCCGGCTATGCCGCGCTCGGCGCCGCGTACTTGCAAAAGGGCAGAGAAACGGCCGATGCCGCCGATTATGAATTGGCCAAGGGCGCGCTCGAGAGGTCACTCGATGTGCTTTCAAACGACCCGGCAGCGGCGTTCGCGATGACCCAGATGGCAGTGGTTTGCATGGTCGAGCACCGGTTTCGAGATGCGTTCACCTGGGCGCAGAAGGCCCTGGCGCTCGGATCGGGAGACCCGTCTCCCTGGGCCATTAGCGGTGACGCACTGGCGGACATAGGGGATTACAAAGGCTCTGCCGAAGCCTATTCGCGACTGAAAAGCTCCTACGGCTCCAAGGACGAGAGCTTAGCGTTTGTGTATCAGCACGACAGCCGCATGTCGTTTCTTCGATTTGTGGCCGGCGATACGCAAGGCGCGATTCAGCTTATGGACAGTGGGCTGCGCACCGCCGTAGAAATTCGCATGCCAGCCGAGAACATTGCCTGGAGTCAGTACCAGCTCGGCGAACTGCATTTTCTGGCCGGGGAAACCAACGACGCCGAACAAGCTTATCTCGCATCACTCGACGAGTATCCCCGCTACTACCGAGCCCTTGCGGGGCTCGCGAAGGTTCGCGCCTCACAGGCCAGATACGCCGATGCGGTCAAACTTTACCAACAGGCGATTGCGGCGGTGCCGTATCCTGAATATGCCGCCGCACTGGGAGACATTTATCAGAAGCTCGGCCAGCACGAGGAAGCCAGGAAACAATACGAACTGGTAGAGTTCATTGGTTATCTGAGCAAAATCAATCGGCAAATCCATAATCGTGATCTGGCGCTTTTCTACGCCGACCACGATTTGAAATTGAGCGAGTCTCTGATCTTGGCTCGCGAGGAACTCGAAGCCCGGCGCGATGTTTATACCTGGGATGTGCTTGCATGGTCCTTATACAAGAATGAAAAACCACAGGAAGCTGCCGAAGCGATCTCGCACGCCCTGGAGCAAGGAACGAAGGACCCGCAATTCTTCTTTCACGCGGGCATGATCTACGGAAAACTCGGCGATTCCGCAAAGGCCAAGGAATATCTCGAGCGCGCGCTCGGAACCAACCCGGAGTTTCATGTTACCTACGCAGCAACCGCCAGACAGACCTTGGATCGGATGAACAAAGGCCAAGCCGAGGCAAGCGCACGGGAGGCCGGAAATGCGCAGTGAGGCGACGCGCTCGAACGAACGCATCGCGCGCCCTCTGGAAGTCGCGTTTTCAATATTCGTGACGATGGGACTCTTGTTCTTTCCCCCCTCCGTTCTCGCACATCCCATGGGCAACTTCAGCATCAGCCACTACTCCGGAATAAGCGTCGGCCGAGGATTTCTGGAGGTGCGCTACTCGATTGATATGGCCGAAATCCCCACATTCCAAGAGATGCAGCAAAATGGAATTGAGGCTCGCCCTGGAGACCTGCATCTGCCCGCGTATCTTTCTGCACAGGCGGCTCGCTTTGCCCAGGGCTTGCAACTGACGCTCAACGGACGCGCATTGCCGCTCCGCGTTGTTTCTCAGGATGTGATGTTCCCGCCCGGCGCAGGAAATCTTCCCACCATGAAGTTCGGCTTTGTTTACCGGGCGGAGATCGACGTGGACTGCGTCGCTGCGCCTTGCCATGTGGACTACGAGGATACGAATTTCCCGGGCCGCGCCGGTTGGAAGGAAGTGGTGGCCACGACGGAGCGGGAAATATCCTTGATTACCAGCACCGCGCCCGATCGCGATCGCAGTGAGCGCCTTTCGAACTATCCGACGGATTTGCTTAGTAGCCCACCCCAGGTGCTGCGAGCGAGCCTGGTCTTTTCTGAGACTCCAAGGCAGACCGCTGCGGTCGCCTCGCGCGCCGAGACAAAGCAAATCGGCCGAACTCCGCATGGCGGCGCCGGCGTGCGCCCGAACGACAAGGTTGCTGCGGCCTCGGTGAATGCTTCGCTAAACGTCTCGCCCACAGTCGGAGCGAGGGAAGAAATTGCGCTCAAGCCCAATCAGCAAACAACGCCGCGCAACGCGTTTACCGAGCTAATGGCCACAAGACAATTCAGCTTTAGTATCGCCCTGCTGTCTGCGTTGATCGCTGCCGGACTCGGGGCATTACACGCGCTCGAACCGGGCCACGGCAAAACGATTGTGGCCGCGTATCTTGTGGGTTCGAGAGGTACTGGGCGGCACGCGCTGCTACTCGGACTGATGGTCACGATCTCGCACACTGCGGGCGTCTATTTGCTTGGCGGTATCACACTTTACGCGCAGAAATATATTTTCCCAGACCGGATTTATCCCTTTCTGGGTGTGCTCTCGGGAATGTTAATCGCGGGAATGGGTTGTTTCCTGTTTCTTCAGCGTTATCTCGGAGGACAATTCGCGCACTCCCATCGTACGGACGTTGCCGCCACGGACGAGCCCCGAACGTCAGAGAACTCTCAGCGTCGTGCGGGAATTTCTGCGCGGCAACTGCTCATCCTGGGAATCACGGGTGGGATGGTTCCGTGTCCAGCGGCCTTGGTCGTGCTGCTTAGCGCCGTGGCGTTGCATCGGACGGGTTTCGGACTGTTCTTGATCGTCGCCTTCAGTATTGGGCTTGCTGCGGTGCTGATTACCATGGGTGTCGTTGCCGTTTATGCCAGACGTATGCTGTCTCGGCTGCCGCTCGAGGCTCCGCTCATCCAGCGCTGGTTGCCCATGGCCTCGGCGGTGATGATCTCCGTTTTGGGATGCGGAATCGCCGCTCGCGGATTGATGGCTGCAGGCATTCTGCACATTCGAATGTGAAGTTATCCAAGGAGGCCGTGTGCTGTCGTTTCTGACCATTTTATTTCTCGGGTTTCTTCTAGGTATGCGCCACGCCACGGATCCGGATCACGTGGTCGCCGTCACAACCATCGTGGCCAAACAGCCCGGAATCGCCAAGGCCGGTCTCATCGGAGTACTTTGGGGTCTCGGTCACACGCTTACGATTTTTATCGTCGGGACCATGATTATCCTTTTTAAGGTGACTATTCCGCCGCGCGTCGGCCTTTCCATGGAGCTCGGCGTGGCCGCTATGCTGATCCTTCTCGGGATATTGAACCTGACGGGGACGTTGCCGCGGTTGCAGGAAAGGTTTGGTGTCTCTATTCCGGCGGGACTTTCGAGTACCGGCGACCTTCTGAGCTCAGAGCGTGGTACGTCACAAGGTCTAGGGCTTTGCAACGTTTTGCGGCCACTCGCCATTGGTATCATCCACGGTCTGGCAGGTTCCGCCGCCGTGGCCCTTTTGGTTATGACAACGATCCGCGATCCGTGGTGGGCCATCACTTATCTATTTCTGTTTGGCGCAGGAACGATCGCAGGAATGATGCTCATCACTACCGTGATCGCCATGCCATTCGCGTTTACCGTACGAAAGTTTTCCGGCTGGAATCGCGGAATGGTTGTTGCGTCGGGGCTGTTGAGTCTGGGGTTCGGCCTGTTCCTCTCGTACCAGATCGGTCTTGTGGACGGCCTTTTCTTCTCCCATCCGCATTGGATCCCGCGTTGACGAGCTGGATTCTATTTAGGTGACACGGACGATCCCGTGGGTCGAGTCTGTTCCATGTACTCCACGAATCCAAGCAGAGCGCCCCAGTGATAGAACCGGTCGCTGCTGGTGACGTCGTCTCCGGTGCCGGAAATGCCGTTGTAATTCTCGTGGACGTGGCCCTGTTCCTTCCACTCTTTGAGGAACAGCGCAAATGACTTTTCCGCGAATTCCCTACGCGTTTTTGCATCGTCGTAGTTAGAGAGCCCCAAATACACAAGGTAGTTCATGGGGCCCCAGATGCGCCCCCGCCAATAATCCTGGTCGCGAAACGCAGGATCGTTTCGCGCGATGGAAGGGATGATCCAGGGACCCCAGAACTCGTCGGAGTTGAGAAGATGCTTCTGCGTCATAACCTGGGCCTGAGCAGGCGTCGCGACGTGAGCAAGCAGCGGATAAAAGTTCGTAGGGGAAAGCCGGGTATTCAATCGGCCGGTGTGGAGATCTTTGTTGAGGAAGATGCCGGCGTCTTCACTCCACAACGTTGCTAACTTTACGCGGTAACGCGTACTTCGTTCGCGCAACTCCTTTGCTTGTTCCGGGCGTTCCAGAACCTCTGCAATCGAGGCTAGCGCGTCGCAATCGGCGATGTACAGGCTCATCAGCCCAACATCGGCGAACTCCAGCACATGCGATTGCGGGTTATAGACTGCGTCATCGTACATCGGGCTGTTGTCGAGACCGGACTCGAGAATCGCGCCTCCGCGCGTTCCTCGCGCATGATCCTCCAGATTCTCCGGCTGGTTTGCTCCGTCGCTTCCCCAGGTCAGGTAACCCTGGATGTCGCGATGTTCGGCCCACCAGCGATTCCAGCGAAGCAACGGCTCGAATGTGTCTTCGAGGAACCAGCGGTCGTGAAACTTCTCGTATAGCCCGAGGATCGTTATTGCCCCGACCGGTGGCTCGGAGCGGTCAGAACTTTTCCAGCCGCCGGCTCTGGCATAGTTGGGTACAAAACCCTGTTCGGTCGACTCGCGCAAAATCTCCATAGCGTTGGCATATGCGAGATCGCGATCGCCGACCGACGCCAAGGTAGCCGCGAAGAAAGTGTCCCAGTCAAAGAGCACATAGCCACCCCATCCAACGCTCCAATTCCGGCTGACCGGCGAGATGACGCGATGGCCTTCTGGATCAAAGATGGTGTCCCAGCCAAGAGTCGTTTCGATGGCGTCCACGGTCGGACCGGTCTCACCAGCAGCAACGATAGATTGTCGATAGAGACTGCGTTGCCGGTCGATGATGGCCTCAATCTCGGGCAAGGTGCGCGGCTTTCGGGTGCTTAGCCCAACGGGTTGCGTGAAATCGACGGCAAAGTAGGGTCCCCCAACGGCTGCATTCGCCTGCTCCGTGTAATTCGTTTGGCTCGGCACTTGGGCATTTGCGCAGGTGCAATAGATCGAGATCGCGCCAGTCGTGCCGTGCGTATCGATACGGTCCGGATATCTTTGGGCGGTGCCTGGCCGATTCCACAAGAAGTCGATCGAGAAGAAAATGGTGGGGGGAAGCGGCGATAGCGGTTTCGACTCGAGAGGCCGCGCAAGCAGCACAAGGTCGTTCCCGTCGTATGCGCTCTGGATCTCCCAACGATGCCCCTTCCACGACGCGCGTAGCTCGGTGTAGCTGCCATCCCAGGTATGTGGCCCGGGAAATACCTCTTCCGCACCATGTGCCATTCGCCCAATCAGAGCGTCCGGCAAAAAAGCGTCTCCCCACAAGGTTGTGTTGTGCTTAAGTCCAACGTGAATCGCCAGACCTTCGGGAAGCAGCACGTGAGTCATGACGCTGTGTACGTCCCAGGTATTCCAGCCCTGGGCCAGACGCTGCTGGACCTCCTGATAGTTCGCCGACATCGCTGAGGGATTTACTTTTGGCTCTGCCGATCTTGATTTCTGCAGCGTTACGATCGGCGAGTCGGGATGAATCTCTTGCGCTGTTGCGGAGCGCGCCGGCAGCATCGACGCTGGCAAAACCAAGATCAATCCACAGGTAAACTTTGTTGAGAAGAGACGGGAACGCATTTACACGCCTTCGCACTACGGCCGGCGTTCCATGATACTCGACTTGTTTCGCAGGGGTTAGGAGGGAAGTGGGGCTATTTCACGAAAAGCAGATTCTGGGCGAATGGCCATTCGCGATCGATCCATTGCTTATCGCAGTAAAAGCCGGTCCTTTCCGCCATTCGAATAACCTCTTCTGAATGGTATTTGTGCGAACTCTCGGTCCAAATCGTCTCGTCTTCATTCAGTGCAATTGTTAATCCAGCCGCGGGAATCTCAACATATTGCCGGGAGAGCGATCGCAAATGCATTTCGATCCGTCGCTGTTCGGCATTCCAAAGCACCTCATGCCGAAATCGCGACAGATCGAAATTCGCCCCGAGTTCCCGATTAATGCGGCCGAGCAAATTCAAGTTGAATGCCGAGGTTACGCCCGTCGGGTCGGCATATGCCAAAATTTGCGTGTCTACGTCCTTCATCAAATCGGTTCCGAGCAGCAGCGCGTCTCCCTGGAGCAGGGTGTCCCGCACTTCCCACAAAAACCTCTCCGCTGCATCCCGGTCAAAATTCCCGATCGTGCTTCCCAAAAACAGCACCAGCAGACTCTCGTCTTCGTTTCGATTTCTCGCGACCGAGCGCAGTCCCTCCAGATACGTTTCTTCGTATCCCACGACGCTGATCAAATCAATCTGCCCCAACTCCTTTTCGCAAGCCGCCAGCGCCGACGGCGAAATTTCGATCGGATAGTAGTAGGTTTTCTGGCGTTGCGATAACGCTTCGAGAATCCATCGCGTTTTCTTTCCGCTCCCGCTGCCGAGCTCCGCCACTTGCACCGTCCCCGGCAACCGGCCGACAATTTCTGCAGCGTGCTGCTGCAAAAGCCGCGCGTCCGCGCGTGTCAGTCCATATTCCGGCAAAGCGCAAATTGCTTCGAACAAAGCCGAGCCCAGCCCGTCGTATAAGTACTTCGAGGGCAATTCTCGCTGCCCGGATTTCGTTAGACCGGCGCGCACATCCGCCGCAAATTCCGATACCTGACGATTCGTTGCATTGGAATAAATCTGCATGATCTCTCCAAATGTTGGGCGGTTAAGGTTAAATCAATCTTCGACACACCGAAACGTTGCATAGGCGTACCGATAATGCGGCTGGAACCAATTGCGGAACGATCGGCGCAGCATGCATGCCGCGGTCCGCGACGATCCACCCTTCATCACAAAATGTTTTCCGTCGAAAAAGTCGGCCGAATATCCCGGATAGAAGGGCATCCGCTCAAACCCCGGGAATGGCCCAAATGGCGTACGCGTCCACTCCCAACCGTTTCCCACTAAATCGTGAATGCCAAAGGCGCTTACACCTTCGGGAGAGGAGCCGACTGGAACGGGATCCCAGCGCGCAAAATCAAAATTGCCGCGCCCTTCGGCAGGAGCCTCGTTGCCCCACGGATATTCGCGCTCCTGGCCGCTCGGTGTTCCGTACGCGGCGCGATGGAATTGTGCCTCCGTCGGTAATTTCCGGGCCGTCCACGTCGCGTAGGCCGTGGCTTCCGCGTGACTCGCATACACAGGCCAATTGTGCGGCAGCGGGACCTCGTCAAACATCGTGCGACACATCCAGTTCTTGCCCTCCTTGATCCAGAACGCCGGATGCTGCACATTCTCGTCTTGCTTCCATTGCCAATCGCCGTCATTCCACAGCGCGCGATTTTCATATCCGCCGGCCTGCAAGAATTCGAGAAACTGGCCATTGGTGACATCATGCCTTTCGATCCTAAATTCGCCCACCTCCACGGCATGCGCCCGGAATTCGTTGTCCCAGCCGAATTCGTTGCCACGCACGCGATGCAAACCGAGAGTCGCCGTTCCCGCCGGGATCGTCACCAAAGACGGAAGCCCTGTCGGCGAGCTTGACGTCCGTTTTTCGGTGGTAGCAATTTTCTTCGCGCTGGGCAAGCGGTGCAACAAATAGGTGAGCGTTTCCGCGTGCATTAACCGATGTTCGATGGCAACCTTCAGCAGCGTTGTGAGATCAGGGTGAGCATCCCCTGGCCGAGCCAATGCCTGGGAGATCGCCCGATCCAGAGTGTCGCGGACCCTGATCCGGTAGCGTTCGATCTCCGCGCGCTCCGGCCAATCCGCCGGGACGTCGGTCGGGAGTCCGCCCCCGACAGGATCGATTCCAAAGGCAAACAACCTATCGAACGTTTGGTGAGATGGCTCTAGCCCAAAGGCTCGTTGCGCAAGCAAATTCCAATCGAACGCTTCCAGATGACCCAGATAAAAAATGATGCGGTGACGTTCGGGCACCGGGCGGTCATAGATCGCGTCTTCGCGCACGATGCCAAACAGGTCGTCCGTGCGCTTTCTCGCATCGCTGAGCCGTGCCTGAACATTATCACTGAGGCGACGTACGGCGGTTGTGGTGGCTACCATGGTTGGCTCCGGAACATTGGATGTATGGGCATCGTTGGAGGTCACCACGAATCGCCCTTCAAAATAGACAGCGCGAGGCTGCAGGAATCAAGAAGGCGAATTCACGGTGTGGAATAGACGTTCTAGAACCAGACGGCCCCCGCCCGTGGTGGCGATGACCAGATTCATCAGGATCATCATGATGTCATAGCTCCAGCCGTCCGTCCCATGTTTCCCCCAAAAACCGGTCTTCCACTTGAAAATTTTCTTCTGAGTAGAACCCAGCATGATCAGAATGAGCCCGATGGCCGCGAATTGCGTGAGGACACCGAAGGCCACGCCCAGCGCGCCGGCGCATTCGGCTATGCCGAGAAAACGGGTAAAGCTTTTGCTCATTTCAATGTCTTTGCTGCGCTCTTCGGGGTTGCTCGTGTGCTTCGAACCGCTGGTGAAGAAAACGAGCGCGACCATGAGGCGCAAGAGGAGCAGCGCTTCATCCGTGAGGTTGGCCAGGTACGGGATGCTCATCGGCGAATCATATGGGCGGGGATGGGAAACATATATCAGGGAAACCTCTGATTGCCACCTTTAAATTGAGGGTGGGGTTACAGACCTCGCGACTCCCGGAAGGTGCGAACGACCGCAGCCGGATCGCGTTGATCGACGTCGACCTGGGCGTTCAGGTGACGCATATCGGCGGCAGTGAGCTTTCCAGCAAGGTCAGCAAGCGCTGCGCGGAGCGCTGGGAATTTTCCGAGTGTTTCGTCGCGAACGATCGGCACGGCATCGTAAGGAGGGAAGTAACGATGATCGTCGTTAAGGGGAACGAGATGCAGGGCTTCAATGGCTCCATCGGTGGAATTACCGGCGACGATATCGACTTGCTTGCTGACGAGAGCGCGGTATAGCAAACCCAGGTCCAGCACCGTAGGCTGATCGGCGAAATGAAGATTATAGGACTTCGTGAGTCCAGGAAAACCGTCCGGACGCTCGAGAAATTCATAGCCGACGCCCACGCGCCATTTCGGAGCGAGTGGCGCAATGTCCGAAAGTTTGTCGAGGTGAAAGCTCCGCGCGTCGTCGCCCCGGATGACCATTGCGAATGTGTTTTCGAAACCCAGGGGCTCGGTAACCGTCAGGTGGAAGCGTTCGGCATAGAGCTGCTTCACGCGTCGATAGGTGGCGGCTGGATCATTTTTTCCTGGAGATTCGTTCAGCACGGCCGTCAAAGCAGTGCCGGTATATTCCACGTACATATCAATCGCGCCGGAGAGAAGAGCCTTGTGAACGAGAAGTGTGCCGCCGAGATTTGCTTTGCGTTCGACGCGGATGCCGGTGCGTGCCTCGAGGTGTTGTGCCAGCAGTTCGGCAAGGATGACCTGTTCTGTGAAGAATTTGGAGCCGATAGTGATGTGTGGAGTGTTGGACCCGCAACCAGAGAGACGCAGAACCAGGATGCTTAGGAACACGATCATGAAGAAGCGGCGCATGTCGGTCGAGTGTCTCACGAGCCGGAGCGACAGCAAACAAAATGTAGGGAAGTATGCAAAGTTCAACGCGGGACTATGAGACGCGGAGACGGCGTTCGATCAGGCCCAGGAGAAAATCGGCCAGCAGGGCCAGAAGAGCCGAGGGAATCGCGCCGGCAAGAAGCAGCGAATTGTTCACGAGGGCTACGCCCCGAAAGATGAATGAGCCGAGGCCGCCGGCGCCTATCGAAGCGGCAATGGTGGCAACGCCGATGGTAATTACGGTCGCGGTGCGGACGCCCGCAAGAATTACCGCAAGCGATAGTGGAAAACGTACGCGCCAGAGAATTTGCGTATCCGTCATGCCCATGGCTTCGGCAGCTTCAAGAACAGCGGGATCGATGGCGGTAAGGCCGACATAGGTGTTACGGAGAATCGGCAGGAGCGCATAGAGGATGAGGGCGACGATTGCTGTGCGCTTACCAATACCACCGATGAATGGAATGGGTATGAGAAAGCCAAAGAGGGCGAGACTGGGAATCGTCTGAAAAACATTAGCGATGGCCAGGGAAACCGCGCGGAGCGCGGGGCGATGAACAATAAGCATACCTAGCGGCACGCCGATGGCAATGGCGATCATCATGGCAATCAGAACGAGGAACAGGTGCTCAAGCGTTGCACCGAATATTTCCGCGCGGTGTTGAAGGAAGAAATTCCAGAAACTCATCCGTTCGCTCCGGGCAATACAGCCAGCGAATTGGCGAAAGCTTCCACTTCGGGATGGTCGAGATGGAGAAATTCCTCGGGAGGCGAAGTGGCAATGATTTTACCTTCCTGCAGAAGCACGACACGCGAGGCCAAAAAAAGAGCTTCGCGAACATCGTGCGTGACGAACACGATGGTTTTCTCCAAGCGGCGCGCGAGGTCCTTGAATTCCCTCTGCAATTCGGCGCGTGTCACAGGATCAAGCGCACCGAACGGTTCGTCCATAATGAGAATTGCCGGATCGGCGGCGAGGGCACGAGCGACTCCAACGCGTTGACGCTGGCCGCCGGAGAGCTCTCGGGGCCGGCGCTTCGCATATTGCGCGGGATCCAAGCCAACCAGTCTGAGCATCTCTTCGACTCGGGAGGCTATGCGAGCAGGTTCCCAATTTTCAAGCTTTGGAACCAAGGCGACATTTTCCGCAACGGTGAAATGGGGAAAAAGGCCTGCGTCCTGAATTACGTATCCAATACCGCGGCGCAGGCGGATGGGATCCCATTCTGTGGTGGCGCGGCCCTCGACGAGAACTTCGCCGGAAGTCGGAGAAAGCATGCGGTTGATCAGGCGCAACAGCGTTGTTTTTCCGCTCCCGCTGCGGCCGAGGAGGACGAGCGTCTCGCCCCGGGAAATGCTGAGATTCGTATTCGAAACAATGAGGCGGGAAGGGGGTTCATTCAGGCGATAGGTTACGCGTGAAAATTCAATCAAAGTTTCCTGATTTTCGATAGCGTTTCCAGTCATTTTGATGCGCGTTCTCAAAAAAGCCGGCGCAGCCATCATAGTGTAAATCAAGGTGGCGAGTGGACCGATTGCTCCCTAAGAAGGTTCGTGACTGAAGTGTCCCTGGAAGTCAATCCCTTCATTGTCGCCCTCCGGCTGGTTTCCAACCCCACAGGAAAGGGACGATGCTATGCTCAGTCGAGAAGGCAAGGATTATGCCCGCGATTGCCTGATAAGTGGCCGTGTGCGTTGGCGCTTACTGTCGATGCCCTTCACGACGATCCCACCCTTCATCACGAACTGGACTCGCTCCATTTCCGAAATGTCCTTAAGCGGATCGCCACTCACTGCAATCAAGTCAGCGAATTTCCCCGCGTCTAGAGCACCGACGCGGTCCTGCCAACCAAGCAGCTCTGCTGGGTTTAGAGTAGCGGTGCGAATTGCCTCGAGTGGCGACATACCCGACTCGACGTAACCATGCACGACGGCGACACTCGCCTCTCCGCGCGTTATCCCGGGATGGTCAACATAGACATCGGATCCCGCGGCAATCGGCACTCCGGCCGCCATGGCTCGGCGGAGTCGTTGGCTGCGCGAACCAAAAACGCCTCTTACCATATCATTTGTTTGCTTTAGCTCCTCGGGGGTCGCGCGTTCACCGAATTCCGGCCGAATGGTCCTTCTCCACAATTCTTCCGATCCATCTGTGGGAACCAAAAAAATGTGTTTCTGGGCCATTACATTCAATACATCGTCCGGCGCATCTTAACCATGTTCGACCGAGTCCACTCCTGCCTCGGCCGCCGCCCTGGTTTCCAGATCATCGATCGCGTGCGCGGCGACTTTCTTGCCGGCGCGGTGCGCTTCCTCTACAATGGCTCTCATTTCCTCCGGCGAAATCGCATGACTCGTGATCACCTTGATGCAGTCCGCTCCAGCGTACACCGCCTGTTACACCGCCTGTTACACCGCCTTGCGCGCCTCGTCGGGCGTGCTGATGATCGAATATTCCTGCTCGATGACGTTCTGACGATCAGGTGGGATACGCTCTGAGGGTTAAGCGTCTGCTTGCAGCTGAAATAACTTAGAATGTTCTGAGGCTTCGTTGATCTTCGCACGAAGCACCACTTCCCTGAAGGCTTTGCCTTACCCTTCCACCTTAGCAATGACTCCCACTATTTGGGTGAGTTCGTCATCCGTGATTTCCGAAAATAGGTCGCGCTTGCTCTTCGCCAAACTGCCTTTGTTCTGCATGATCAGGCGCACAAGCAGTGATGCACGCTTGTCCGACATATCGACTATCTCCTTCATTTCATCGAGAGCGCGATCGTACTTCTCGATGAAACCTATTTCTTCTCGAAGATCCTTCTCTATGGTTTCCGCCACGCATTGATAGAGATACTCCGCTTGCGCCGTCGCATCGAAATACGGATACAAGGCTTTCGTCTCGTTCAGAACCGTCATTCTCTGCGCGTCGTCCAGGCGGTATTCAATGAACGGCGCTATGTTGCCAGAGAACGTGTTCAGCACTTTGTCGTACCTAGCCAAGTGAGTGTGCATCGCGTGCTTCACGCCAGGTCATTCAAGGATGCCTCTTGGCCGCTTTCCGGGCGTCTCAACGACTGTCGCCGGCGTACTCGGTTCGGGAGGTGTCGATGCGGAATCTGATGACGTGGGCGACCGGAAGGACGCCGCCAATGAAAGGCCAGCTTGCACGACGATTCAATTTGCAGGCAACATTAGCTGCAATGTTTGCTTCAATCGTCCCACCACACTGAGGTGCTCATTCAGACCGACGATCCTATCCCTGATGAAGCCATCCTGGTCGATGACCAAATATGTGGGAAACGCGTGAACGCCGAATTCGGCACGAATACGGCCGTCCCTGTCCCAATACTGGGGCCACTCCATGTTGTGTTTAGAGATGAAATCGCGCCAAGCTTGCTGGTCGCTATCGGCACTGAAGCTAATCAGAACTAGCTTTGACGGCGGATATTTCTTGGTGAGCTCCTTGAACTCAGGAACGGCTGCCCTGCAGGGAGGACACCAGGTAGCCCAGAAATCCATGACGACGATTTTTCCCGCGAGTTGATCGAGTGAAACTTGCTGGCCGTCAAGGGTCGTGACGCTGAATGGCGGCGCCAGAGAATCTCCGGCGCGTTTCGGATTGGCAATGAGTTTCCCCGCGTAGTTTGCATCTCTGCCGTCCGGAGCGAGGCGGAGATAAGTATTCAGTTCGGCGATTCCATCGGGTTCACGCGATTCCCGGAGAAGTACGATACCCAAATTGAAGTGAATCGCAGCGTTGTTCGGATCCAACTGTGCGGCCTCACGGTATTCGGATTCCGCTGCCTTGCGTTTCTTGGGGTCGTCGCCCATGTCTCGGAGGATACTGCCCTTGAGAGCGTGGCTGTTGATTCGGAGCTGATCGTTAGACGCGCAGGAGATCGCCTGGTCGCAGCTCTTGAGCGCGTCGTCAAGCTGACCAAGTTTCGTCTGAGCCACGGCTATCTCCAGGTAGCAGTCGCCGCAGGAATCGTGGCGCATCTGGCTGACCTTCTTGAAGTCCTTGATTGCGTCGTCGTAATGGTGCGCGGCCAGCTCGTCGGTTCCCTTTTTGAAGAGGGACGCCGCCGGATCCGTGCTTCCCTCCTGGGCAAGCGATCGAAAAGGCGCAAGCAAACCTATCGAAGATAGGAAGACGAACATCGAAAGGCGCCGAGCCGAATCGAGTGACATTCGGGTTTCCCTCCCTTGGGAGTCACGTTAATGGTGGTAATCGCGAAAGCGGTAAATAACACCATTCTCGGCCCTAAGATGTCAGGACCCGGCACCAAAGTTTTGAGCTGTTAGCAAAGAGGCAAATAGATCTCTTCAAAAGTCAAATCCCGCAGAGACTTCCGGCTCCGTGGCGGGGAATCTCACCGGCTACTGAAGTCCATCATTTCAGCCAGGTCTTCGCCGGTCAGGCCGTGGGCATCAAAGAAGTACACGACGACATCTGGCTGGTCAGCTTTATGGATTATGATCTGGGATACTTCGATCTCGAGACAAGAGTGCCCGGACCGCCTGAATATCCCTTCGGCGCAAGAGTGATGGCATAACGCAGTCGGCCTCACTACGAGCCGAGTACACTGTCGGTGCTCTACCGAACATCGCTCGGAACGAAGGAGATCGAGATGAAAATCATAGGCGTTGATTTGCACACGCAACAACAGGCCCTTGCGATGCTCGAGGATCGCACAGGAGAGCTAGTGCAGAAGGAACCGCTGCACGAAGGCAACCAAGTGCGTGAGTTCTATTTCGTTCTGCCTCGACGGCCTTGGTGGGCATCGAAGCCACCGGGTCAATGCACTGGTTCTTGCGACTTCTGGAAGAACTCGGTATCGACTACCGAGTTCCGGATGACCCGTTGTCCACCAATGAAGTCGGATCGCCGATTCATCCGCTCATCCGCGAGGCTTGGCACAGTCGTCCCAGGCATGCTGCAATTCCGAATCAATGAAGGTTCTGACCTGCGGCCGAGGAAACCGAAAAGTGCATAACACTGAAGTTTGACGTGGCTGGCCCCGCGACGCTTGTAGCAACGAACACAACATTGTCTCCGACACCCGGCGCTGTTCCCTGCGGCACAGTTAAATCCACCTGGACAGTTCCGGTCCCCCCCGCTCCTAATGTCAGCTCCTTCGGTTCTACTTTGCCCACGAACTGATGTGCGTCCGTCACTGTGATTTTGAACGTACGTGGGACGGCGAGGTTTCGTACCGTGAACGCAACCTGTTGGGTGGCTCCTGGGGACAACTCGTCGAAGTCCAGCCGTGGGGAGACCACCACGCTCTCCACGTGAAATAAATTCGAAAAAAATCTCTGGTATTCTTTGCCATTTGAGTCGCTTCCTTTCAGCGCAACGCGGAATGGCTGGGCCGGAAGATCGACGGTTCCGACAAACTCGAGAGAGTCGCGGTCGGAATTCACTGTGTGCATTTGCACCTTTTGAATGGTCTGGCCCTCTTCAGTAACGAAGTAGAATTCGTTGGTCCCCGTTGCGCTGGCAGAAAGGGAGACCTCCAGCATGGCCGGCGTTCCTGTGACGGGCTCCCCTTGTATCCGGAACAGTCCTTCGTGACCGGGACGCCCTCCTCTCTCCACAAATTCGGCGCGGATGAAGAAAATATCACTCTGCGCCTGAGCCTCCAGCCAGTACCGGCCTGTGCCTGTAATCTCTGCGCGCCACTCTCCCGCTTCTGGCGAGCTCACCGTGACAATGCGGCCACAATTCAATTCCGTGACCTCTGTGCTTGCCATACCCTCCGTAATTGCTCCACCGGAAGGTTGCGTGAGCTTGAGCGCGTTGCCCTTTGTATCTATCGAAAATGTGAATGTAATTCTCTGGGTCACTGAGTCCACGGGGATTCGGACGGTTTTTGGTTGGCCGTTGAGCGTTCCTGTCGCCCACAGTACCGTTGACACGTTGCTCCTCGTTGATTCGCGCACTAGGTGAGAGGTTTTGGTTGCTTCGGAGCGTTGCAAAAACATCGGTACTCCACCGGTTTCGTCTGCCGCGCGGATGTAAGAAGGATCTGCCGGACCACAGGCGTCGGGGCCAAAGGGCCTCGATCGATTCGTCGAGGGCTGCGTCTGCCCGAACCCTAACGAGGAAGCCATACAAACCAGACCTGCACTCAGTAGCGCTCGCGCCCATGCACTCAGCGCAAGTTGTCTCGAAATCATGGAGCTCATTGCTCAATTTTAGAGCCGCACATTCGAGGAGACATTCTTTTCTTGGGTCCAGGGATCGAAAAGTGCATGTGTACAGGTATTGTGCCGAAGTCAAATCAGAGGAGGTGTTCGGACGGGCCTGCTTATGGCAAGCTGTTTCGAGCGGTTGGTCGGCAACCGGAAGTAATCCAGTTCATCCCTCATGCCGAACCGCCCGGAGTTTAACGCCATTTTCACGCGGCTGACGGGCGAATCATGTCGGCCGTTTAGCCGACCCTGTATGTTCCGCGCCGACATATCCCATATTTTTCGATTCTCTCTAACCACTTGATTTAGGTGGATGGTTCGCCTGTATCCCTTTTTCAAGTGAAAGTGGTAAATGGACGATGGGGCTTCATGCCCATTCGTCGCCGAAGCCGCAAGGCGAGAGCCAAGAGGATTCAAAGGCACGTGAATGCAAGATGACGCGATGAACCAGCAAGAATGCTTAGCCCGATTCGACTACGTGAAGTTCTGGCATTCGAGGACGCGCGAGTTGATAGCTTATTCGATTCGTCGGATGCAGCCACGCGCAGGGAGGAAAGACAATTGCTGTTAATTGCCGATGAGCAAGTGGATCTCTTGCTCCGCAGTTGCAATCCGCCGCAGATTGTCCTCGACGGCCGCAGTGCCATGACTCTTCGCTTCCCGCGCGTGGTCCAAAGCTATCGTTGCGATACGTGTGATTTGATGGAGTAGCCTGCGGATTTCGCCTTCCAACCGGTCTTGGCTTTCCTCGACACGATCCATGAGATCGGATTGCAAGCGAGTGCTATTCATCTCGAGCAGGTATTCGAAAAACGCCGCGGCATCTTTCTGAATTACGGAGCGTGCACCAACTAGTCCAAGAACGAGGTCGGCGACGTAGCGCAACGGTGAGGCTGGCTGCGCAATATTGATTAGCTCTTCGAAACGAAAATGGGAGGTTACGCGGAACCCTTTCTCGGAGTTGAGTGCGTTCGGCATGCGGTAAAGCTCGGGGATTTTCGATTCTGAGAGCTTGGCAAGAAACTCGTTGCCAATGTTCACGAAGCGGTCTGCCACCTTGTGATACTCCTCTTCGGCGCCTGCCTGCTCCATCGCGAGCCATGGAAGGACGCGGCTCGTTGCAATCGTCTGAGCTGCATGCATCGCCTCGCGGCGGAATCTCGGACCGTACGCCCGACGAATCTTCCGGAATTGTTCGTTGGCTTCCGCCTTTGCCGCTGTCAGATTTTCGCGCAAGAACTTCTTTCTCCGCTCGAGAAATAAATCGGAGAGGCGATGTTTTTCCGCCATGAACAAGTATCCGATTTCCCTCAGCGACCGTTCCGTCTCTGCAATGGTTTGGCGCATTGCGGAAATACGGCGTTCGGATTCCTCGATCGGCCGCACCAATGCTTCCCGCTCTTCGACCGTTACGGAAAGCATTTCCTCGCCGAGCCGCTGAACACCTCGCGCACCGGCCGTACGGACTAAGGTGCGGCCAGACTCTTCCACCAACTTCTGCAGCGACGCCACCAGGAGATCCCAATCCCAGCCCGTTTTGTTCTTTTCCAAGCGTTCAAATGCACTAATTTCATAGATAAGACCTACGGAGCGCCCCAGCCTTTTCTCGAGCACTTTCCGCGTGAATGGCCCGGCGATCCGCCGCTCCATTTCAGTCGCCCGGTCTGCTTTGTTGAGAACCACCAGAAGCTGTCGGACCTGCTTGCCTACTTCTTCTGCCAGCGCTAACTCTTCTCCCGCAATCGGCGGATCGGCTCCGACCAGGATAATGGCTGCATCAATCTGAGGAACGAATGCCTGCGTCGCTGCCGTGTTGCCCGCGAAGATCGATCCGAGTCCCGGTGTGTCGACAAAACACATGCCATCCGCCAGCAGAGGACTAGGAACGAATACTTCGACGCCCGCCACGCTCTTGGCGTTCTCGGGGTTGTGTTCCTCGGAAACATACTCCATCAATTCTTCGGGCGCGAGATCCGTCCATGTGCCCCCCTGGAAACGAACGCGCGCGCTCCGTTTCTCGCCATAACGAAGCACCGTCGGTACCGTGGTGATGGGTACAACGCCCGTTGGCAAGACAGAATCTCCGACGAGGGCGTTGAGCAATGTGGACTTCCCTCGTTTGAACTGCCCGATGCAAGCGACGTAGAAACGACCTTCCCTAAGGCGCTCCGCAAGATTCGTGGCTTCCTCCATGAGCTGTTCCGAACCGAACTGGCGAGACAATTCCGCCAGACGCGTCAGCTTGCTCGCCATGTCCACTGCCTGCCCTGAAGGTATGGCTGCCGCTCTTAGCTCGTCAGATCCGGCGACAGTCATCTTTTCTGACAAAGAGCCCATGTTCCGTTCTCCGCTCGCCCTACTCGCGACGATTGCCGTGCTCCGTGCTCTCATGGCAGTGCTTCATGAGATAGTCCACGTGCAGCAACTTCGTCTTGATGCGTCCGTCGAAGTGATAGCGCCCGTCCGCTGCAGCCTCACACATCCGCAGAATCGCTCCGGGCAGTAGTCCGCTGAATTCCAGAATGTCTTCGCGAAATCCGTCGAGATCGAGCTCTGCCAGCCCAAATTTTCCGATCGCCCACTCGAGAAGCTTATTCGCGGCAGCCCTCGACAAGCCTCCGACGTGCAATCTCTGCCGGTCGTTCCAGTAGAGTTGGGCGGCATGGCCAATTTCACCGTAGGTCCATCCGGACGCGACTGCGTAAATCGGTGTCTCCTGATTGATCATGAGTTCTTTCATGATGCGAGTCAGCATGTGCGTCATCGGTGCCAGATCTTCAAGGAAGATCCAATATTCGCCCGCACCCGCTGCACGGTAAAGTAGCCCGCGCAGACGAAGGCTGGTTTGTTGCCTAATCCACTGAGAAAACAGAGCCCCATATCCAGTGTCGGCGCGGAATTTGGAGCGGAACAAGGGATCGTCCGCAAACCCTTGCGCGATCCTACGAAGGATATCCTGAGGGCTTCCAGCGCCTCTCGTGCAAATGCACCCCTTCGCGATTCTCTCAGGTAGTTCTGACATGGCCCGCGCAACAAGCGTGCTTTTTCCAGAATTGGACGCGCCCCAGACCAGCAGACTCTCGCGCTTCTGAATCGCCTCACAAAGTCGAGCCCGCTCGTTCTTTCGTCCGAGGAAGACCCCCGATTCGAGAGCGAAGTCATGCATGGAACGAGCCGCCGCCATAGGGAATGTCCTAAGACCGGGCCGCTTCCTGGTGGACGTACTTGATGACTTCCACGTCCGACATCGCGATCAGTCCTTCATCGACCATGCCATCCAGTGCGGGAATCAGTTTCCGGATTTTGTCCTCCGCGTCCACGATGCTGACCATGATGGGAGCATCGTGCGACACCGATAAGAGATGGGTGCGTCGGATAATCGTGCTGGCACCGTATCCTTCGATCCCGCGATAAACGGTTGCACCGGCAATATCGAGCTCCCGGCACTTTTCGACGATGGCCTTGTAGAGAGGCTGCCCACGCCATTTGTCGTCTTCCCCAAAATGAATGCGGAGCATCTTGGCTTTTCCTTCAAGTTTCATGCGCGTGACTCCTTCCGCCGTTCCTCACCCACGTAATCGTGCGTGTATTTGATGACGTCTACGTCCGACAACACGACCAGACCTTGCTGGACCATTTCATCGAGCAGCGGGGTCATCTTTCGCAGATTTTCTTCCGTGTCGATGACCGACAGCATGATGGGGCAATCATGGGACAAACTAAGCGCGGAGCCCTTGTGCATGCGCCGGTTCGCGCCATAGCCAAGAATTCCTTTGTAGACGGTAACGCCCGCGACCTCGTTGGCGCGCAGAGCCTCGACGATTGCCTTGTACAGCGGCTTATCGTGCCATCTGTCGCTTTCGCCCACGTACACCCGCATGAGCTTGGCCTTGCCTTCCCTCTTCAGCGCGGGCACCTGTACGCTTCGAAATTCTGACTTCTTGGCCAATTCCGCGGGCTTTACGACCGTCGTGTCCTGTACTTCGATCAGCCCCGTGCCAGCCATTTCATGCAGCTTCGGCAGCAGCTCTTCCACCTTTTCGGGATTTTCGATGAACTCAATCTTGATCGGCAGGTTTTCCGTCAACCGCAGAATGCGCGTGCTGTGGAGGTGATGGTCCGCGCCGAATCCAGCCATCCCGCGGACCACGTTCGCTCCGGAAACACGGTGATAGAATAGGTAGTCGAGTATCGCGGTATAGAGTGAATGACCGTGATACTGGTGATCCTCTCCCACATAAATGATGACTTTCTTTGCCGGTCCAACCTTCAGCATGGTGTCTCCTCTCCAGGAATACCTCGCTGGCAAACAAGAAACTCCGCAACGCGTCCAAGGACGCCACTTCCAGCATGCTGCCCATGCCGGGCTTGGACAGCACATTTCCGCAGGTCCACGTCCAGTTCTTCCGCTGTTCTCGCGAGAACTTGTTCTATAACCGTGCGTTCTTTCGTGGGCAGTCTATGCGACAACTCGTGTCCGTGCCACAGGCATAGCGTGCCGTTCCGCCTCATCGATTCCGCGAAGGACGGCATTTTTACCTGCTCGACCAACTCGTCGAGCCTCACGGCTTCCTCACGGCGCAAGTCCGCGCAGAAAGCACAGATCCTTGCTGAACGAACTCCCCGCTTGCGTCGTGCATCGAGAACCTCGGTATAGATTTGGGTCGCGAGCGCTGCCGGCGCAGACCGCGCCAGCAACCAGGCATGGTGGTTGCAAAGGTGGCTGGCCTTTGGCAGACCGGTCACCTCAACCAACCGCGTCTGGTGATGACGCAGGACCGTGCAGATAAGACACGCGCCATGGGCAGGCGCTTCGGTCATGGGCACCGCGCGAACTGCTTTCGCTCCGTTCATACGCTCAACCTCCCCGCAATTACGCCAAGCCACACCGCGACAAACCCCACAAGAACGCTGAGAACGACGTTCAGGGACGCGATGAGAAGTTCCCCGTCCTGAATGACGCGAAACGTCTCGTACTCGAACGTCGAAAACGTGGAGTATCCGCCGATGAAACCGATGGGAATCAGGAACCGAAGATTCGGACTCCAATGCGTCTTTTCGGCCAACAGCGTGATAATAAAACCGATTAAGAACGAAGCGGTGCAGTTGATGAGAAAGGTTCCGTACGGGAACCGACTTCCCATCCTTCCGCTTACAATCCCACCTACCCAAAAGCGAAGCATGGAGCCCAAGCCGCCTCCAATTGCAACCATAAGATACTTGACCATTGCACCTCTCTCGTGTCGGCTTTCGTCTCGCTAGTCTTTCCCTACGCAGCCAGCTATCGTTCAATCCGACGAACCCACGGAAACGCCGGTCTCCATGGAAATCCCACCCAAGTCACGTAGGTCATTCAAAACCGCGCTCTTGTCGCCGTCTCCGGGCCCCGAAGCGTTTTGAGCTCTCTCCGCTTGAGCACGATATCCATCCGCAAACGAAGCGAATCGTTTTTCAATGACGTTCAGGACAGACGAATTCCATTCCCCCAAAACACCCGAGTAGATGGACAACGTCTCGGACAAGGATTTCTTGAGACGCGCATTCACCGACCGCCGGGCGATCGCGCGCAGCACGATTTTCCCAAACACGCGCTTCCACGACGGAGAAGAAAGGCGAAGGTCGCGCGCAGGAGCGAAATCGAAAACCGGCATCGCGCGAATGACGGACGCGAATTCTTCCTGCGACGGCCCGTTCGGCATTCCCAAGGCCTTGGCGGAACGTTCCAACTCGGAATGGAGATCGCGCGCCAGGCTTTCGATTTCCTGACGGTAGAACTTCACCTGCTGGTGCACGTCGATCAGAATGCTTTCGAAAACAACGAGGTCCTGGCCAGCGGAATCGCCGTCTGAGGCCCACTTCTCGGTCAATCGAATGGCTGCCCGTTCGAGCAACAGTTCGCTGGCTCTTCCTAATACCCGAATGTCCCTCTCGAGTCGATTCCCTGTCTCCGTGATCCGGCCAGTGGCTTTCCGCAGGCTGGCCTCAATCTCACGAATCTTTTCCTGGTCCGTACCCGAGAGCCCCCGGCTCGTGTGTACTTGCATCGTAAGCGCTGCGACGACCGCGTCACGAAGGGCTCCGACTTTGCGCCGGACGGACGCCGATTTGAGTTCCCGGCAACGTTCGTAAACTGGCAGGATTTCTCCCGCGAACCATTGGTCGAGATCTCCTCGACGCCCCGGGACCGCGCTGACGGGATGCACGGACAGTTCGATCCGGTATTCCTCGGTAATGCTCTGCCGTACGTAGCTGACCATGCGTTCCGTATCCTCGGGAGAAAGCAGGTCCGCTTTGCTCAAGAGCACTCGCACTGGGATTCCCGCTCGATACAGAGCTTGAATCGTTTCCAGATCTTCATGGGTTATCGTGGAGGCGGCGTCGATCAGCACCACACCTAAATCACAATTTGGAAGGTAAGCTAGGGTCTCTGCGGCACCCGTTGTCGCCAGTGAACCTAGCCCCGGCGTGTCCACGAGCGTCACACCTTCGCGAAGCCGCGCCGACGGCAGATGCACGACCATGCGTGCCACTCGCTTCTGGTTGTTCGGGTTTTCTCTCTCACTCGCGAATTCAGCCAGACGGGCAACGTCCATTGTTTCCGCGGACCGTTCCGCATACCACACCGTGAGCAACGGCGTCTGGTGATAACGCAGGCGTGTCGGTACCGCCGTAATCGGGGTGACGCCTACCGGCAAAATGTCTTCGCCCAAGATTGCATTGAGCAAGGAGGACTTTCCCGAACTCACCCGCCCGAACACGGCGATTTCGAGACTTTGGTCTTCCAACCGCTCCGTGATGCTCGCGATCGTGCTTCGAAATTCCACAAGTCCCCGCTCCGTGACGATGCGTTCGATTTTGGCCAGAAGTTCCAGTTCACCCGAAGTTTGTTCCAGTCGTTCGAGCCGCTGGCGCAGGTCTTGTCCCGCATCCTCGATCAGGTATCGATGCAGACGTTCGACCAAGCCGCGCAGTTCTCCGCTGATTCCTTCCAGTTCGGTTGCCAGTTCGGGAGCCACCTCGCCATATCCCTGCATGTACCGCGGCCGTAGCTCCTCGAGGGCGATGTCGATCGTCGTCAAGGCCGTATACACAGCTCGGCTCGTGGGAACCCATGCCTCTGGACGTGGGATTCCTTGTCCGTCGAGGACCCGCGCGAGTTGTGCCCGAATCCGGAACAGGTAGTCCTCGATGGTTCTTCTCTGCGTTGGAGTGATGTCCTGGATATAGCGAGGAAATGCAGCTTTCGATGCGGCGCAATGAAGAATCTGTTCAATTTCGCCGATGACTTTGTCCACATATTGGCAAGTGACGGTGAGACCGCGTGCCTGAAACTCGTTCAGGCGCGCTGTGGTTTTGTAGCCTTCAGAGGTCATGCCACCCCCACAGTCCCCGCAAACCGGTTCTCACTTCGTCCGTTCATCACGCTCATGGCCTCCCGAATCACGGCTGCACGTTGCGGGTCTCCGCGAGCAACATCAACGCCTGCTTCGGAGCCTTGCATTCCTCTTCCGTGATCAGGTCGCTGCGCCAGCCTTCATGTCTCAGCGCATAGCGCTTGGTTCTCGGCGATTAGACATGCTTGCCCATTTCTTCGATTTGGGTACCGCTCCTGATTGCAACACTTCGACCAGGAATTCTTTGGTGCAAGCACTAACCGGCATGGATCGGACGCGCGCAGCGGTTTTCTGCACTGGGTATTCGTACTTGTGCAGCCTGACGGATCCGTTCTCCCAAATCGCGTATGCCGCGTGCGCCGTGCCCGTCTTCGGCTGACCGAGGCTTCCCGGATTTACAACCGACTGCTCTGCATGGCGGAGAGAAAATTGCAGATGCGTGTGACCTACGAACAGGAAATCCGTTCCCGCCACCGACAGTTCCCTCCTCCATTTTCGGATGTCCTCGCCGCAATAGCAGTGCAGGGGATCCGAAGGCACGGCATGGCAAAGATAAAAGGTCCATCGGCCGCGCCGCACCCAGCGGTAGTGCGGAAGGTCCGCGAGATAGCCCTTATGCTTCTCATTCAGCACGGACCCTGTGTATCTCCGGGTTTCGTCCGCAGCCCTCCGGAATGCCGTCGAGCACTGCGGATCGCGGTCAAACGCCACCGCGTCGTCGTGGTTCCCGCGCACCACCAAAGTCGCCTGCTTTCGGACGAATTCGATTACCTCGGCGGGCTGCGGGCCGTAGTTCACCAAGTCTCCGAGAACCCACAATTCGTCGAAGTGGTTAGGGAGCGCCTTGAGCGCCTCAAAATTCCCGTGAATGTCGGAAACGATCGCAATTCTCGGTGTTTTCGCGGCAAGGAACTGCCCTGTACCGTTCCTCCGGGCATCGTTTCGAGAGTTTCGCGAAGTCCCCATTCTTCTTTTCTTTCCCCCTTGCGCCTCTTCTGCCCTATCGCACGACCATCACCGGACAATGCGCATAGCGAAGCACCTTCTCGGAGGTTGACCCGACCAGCATCTTTTCGAACCGTGACATCCCGCGGCGGCCGAGAATAATCAAATCGACATGATCCGCTTCGGCCCGGTGGACGATTTGTTGGATCGGATGCCCTACGGCGATCGCGGTTTCCAGACTCACTCCCTGGTCTTCGGCGTTTTTTGTGATTCTCTTGAAACTCTCTTCAAAATGTTCCCGGGCATCGTCGAGCATGGCGTCTACTTCTACGCGTGTGGCCGGTTCGGGCGGGCGAGCAACGGCAAAAACCAACACCCTACAATCCATTGACTGCGCCATGGAGAATGCAATCTCCACCGCTTTGTCCGCTGGTTTCGATCCGTCGTAGCCCACCATCACTTTGCGGAAGTGGGGATTCTGCCTTCTGTGGGGCCGGTCCATGACGTCCTCCTTGATGTTGCTTTCAATCGGCATCCGCAGCTCCCGGTTGCGTAACGGCCGGTCGAGCAGACTCAAACCCTTCCTTCGGAAGCAGGTGGCGCGGCATGAACCAGGCATTCGCGAACATCGTGGGTACAACTGCGCTTCCAATGACCGTGGCCACCAAATGCGAGTATTGGTACTGGTCGATGATTCCGTGAGTCAGTCCAAATAGCGAAGAGATCGTTCCGAAAGTAAGACCCGTAGACATCATCAGAGTGAAATACAACCCTTCCTCGCGCTGGTACTTGAACGCCTTCACCGTGGGAAGCAGGCCTACAACCTTGGAGAGCATCTTTCCCACGAATAACGCCAGAAACACGAACGGTGCCGAAACCAGCGCGGGAATCGAAACGAATGATCCGGCACGGATGAAGTAGAACGGTGTCAGTAATCCGAAGGTCAAGGTTCGTAGCCGGCGGATTAACACGTGGTCCTTTCCCACAGTGCCCGCCAGGACCATGCCGATGATGTAAGCGGGCAGAACCGCCTCACTTCCCGACCACACTGCCAGGCCCCCCATTCCGAAAAGCAGAAATAAAAGGTATTTGGCCTCCAACTCGGAAACTCGCCCGCCGTAATATTTGAAGAAGCGAGGGGTGACAAAGGGCAGAATGAAAAAAACGAGGACGCTGACGATCACGAAAACCAACGTACGATACGTGAACGGCGAAAAGATCATACCTAGAGCGATCACCGTTCCGAGGTCATTCACGAAACATGCTGCCAGGATGGCTTTTCCGAATTCCGTGACGTTGAAACCCAGCTCGAGCATCACGGCGTAGACGACGGCGACCGAAGTTGTCGACAGCGCGACGCCTGCCAACCAACTCGAACGCACCGTCCAGTGCAGGACGTAGTGCGCAATCGCGGTACATCCGAGAAACGGACCGACGAAGCCCACCAATCCGACGACCGTCGCTTCTTTCCATTTTGTTCGGAAAATTGTCGGGTCAAGTTCCGCGCCCGCAAGGAAGGTCAAGACGATAGCGCCGGTTCCCGCGAGGAAGGTAATCCACTCGCTCTTTCCCCCTAGCCCTGCAGTTCCCACGAGCGCGCCAATGGCGAGCTGAGCTACCGTTCCAACAACGATCTCAGTCAATGCTGTCGAAATCTTGAACCAGATCGCCAGCAGCGTGGCGATGAGCGCCAGACCAACCCACACGGAAGCCAGGACCCATACGTTTCCCATGGGCTACCTCGTTTCGGTTGTTAGGGATTCTTGCCGGTGGACATAACTCCGCGACAAGAATCCTTGTCAGGAGTCATCATCTGTCCCGGCAAAAGGTGGGACAGCGGTTAGTGGCGAACTCCTTCGCCTGACCGCATTGTAGCAACTTGCAAGGTCAAGTCAATGGGCGTTGTCACACGTGTCACACGTGGTTATCTCATCCCCTGAAGAAGTTCCTGTGATCCTCGGCAGTCGTTATGTGCGTTTCTTTACCGTTTTGAACGCGCGTCGCTGATCTCGAGCACCGTGAAAAATGTGGAGGAGGCGATCCGGACCCTTGACCCCGGATTAGGCTTGACACGCTCAGAGCTATCTGGTATAGGTCATATCCATAATGAACGGACTTTCCACACGAGATGCCGCTAAGAAGCTTGGACTCAGTTTCACCTCTCTGAACCGCTACATCGCAAAGAAGAAGATTCCTCTTCCGCCGCTTGTTCGGGTGGGTGGTATTCGAGTCCGCCTTTGGAGCGACCAGGATATAGCGAAAGTCCGTGCCGTCCTACCGAAGATCATGAACGGCAGGAAGCTGCGGTACAAGAAGAACGCGAAAAAGAAGTAAGTAGTAGAAGCGGGACGCGCCAGTGTTATCAGCACCGACGCGGCCCTCGCCAACATCACCTCGGTAAGGAGGCAACGATGGCTACCAGAAAAGGTAGCGAGTTCGCCTTTGGCGCGCAACTCGCTCCATCGCTTCATCCCGTTGCAAACTCCCCTCCCTAGCTGAACCCACCTCTACATCGTTCTTCCTCGGGTCGGCAACCGACATTGTGAGGCGTCGTGTTTTCCGACGTTCCTATCCACCACCGAACTTGCGGCCACTTTGCCGCCGAAAGGACATTTGGTCATGGAGAAAGCACATCTGTATGAAGCACTGTATCTGGTGAACCACGGTATTGACGAAGCCGTTCGGGGCGTTCAGCGTTTGAAGAAATCTCCCAAACTCTTCATGGAAACCTACCACAAGTCCATGGCTGGTCTCGAACGTCGGCGCGCCATCATTAACCTACAATTCATGCTCGAAATGCGCAAACTGGAAGAAAACGACGAGTCTTACTTCGAGGAGGAATTCAACGTCTGGCTCTCCGACGAACCCCTAACCAACGATGAAATCTGTCAATTGATGCGCACCGTCGAACGCGAGCGCAAGCTAGAGGGAAAACCGCCGTTGGTGCAGTTTCTCCCCCGGAGCAGTCGCCCGAAGAAAACGGCCCAAAAAACGGAAAGAGTCCCCTCCAGTCACAAAGTAAATGGTTTGCCGACACCCGCTTCGGGCGCCAAGCGCATAGAGCCGGAGGGCGCGCATATCAAAGAAGAGAAAGCCAAAGGCCGTGTGCAACGAGGCCACACCACTGATGATTACGGCGAAAGAGCGGAGGAGAAACGATGGCCACCGATCCCAGAGGAAATTCTCTCCTAGCGTAGACTTCTATTGGGATTCGCGGCCTTGAGAGCGTGACAAGAGTCTATACATAGTAGGGGCCACTACAATTCGACAGCCTGCTCGATGGCGGGGCGATGACAAGTCTCCCCGCCATTTGCGTTTAAGGGGGGCCGGAAAGGCCTCCTACAAAATTGAAGAAAACGAGAGGGTGTATGAGGCCGAACGCCTCCTCTGCCCTTTTTTTGTAAGGAGAATGCAAATGAAAGAGACAAACCGAGAGAAAACGGCTTTGCCCATGAGGAAAGGAGACGGCCAGGTCTAACGGCCTCAAACGCTGTAGAAAGATGAGTCCGAACTTTTGCCGTTGAAGTCGTGCATAGAACTCCAGCAAGAGTGGTGGCAGAGATGGACACCATAAACATTAACAAATTCTTTGAAAACTTCACATATTGTGAAGTAGGTTTAGAAAAGTGCACATCGTTACGAGGAAGCATCTGAAGGAGGCAATCGAGGACTATCCGGAGGCGGCCAATTAGATTGAGGCATGGGTAGCGATCGTCGAAGAGGTGCGATGGCACAATTTTCCGGAGGTTCGCGGCAGGTTCAAAGACGCAGACAACCTGAAGGGATACGTGATTTTCAATATTCGGCAAAATCGGTACAGACTCGTCACCGTCATTCACTATGTGAAAACAACGAAGGAGAAACGCACGCTAGGTCACGTTTACATCCGATCCTTTTTGACGCATAAGGAGTATGACAATCCCGCAAATTGGGACAGGAGATTTGGCACAAAATGAGCACAGTGTTAGCTGACCCGGCAAAAATGATCGCCAAGGGGGCGCCCCACGTCATCCACAATGACAAGGAACTGGAGGCGTATACCAGTGCCCTTTTCGAATTGACTGCTTTAGAACATCCATCGCGTTCCCAAGAAGAAGCGATCGAACTTCTGACATTGCTGATCGAGCGTTACGAGGAAACGCATTATCCGATTCCTGCAGCGGACGCGGTTTCAGTCGTGCGATTCCTCCTTGAGCAACAAAACCTCACACAGCGTGATTTGATCCCGGAATTCGGGTCGGAAAGTGCCGTCTCGATGTTTCTGGCCAAGCAACGGAAACTTACGCTGGACCAGGTGCGGAAATTGAGCACACGTTTCAAACTTCCCGCTGACGTTTTCGTCCGCCAACGATAGGCCTTTTCCCCATTGGCCCGATAGCGTATATAGCCGTCGTCTTCGCCGTTCGCTGGCGCGCGGCCGACCTGTTGTGTTCCCAATGAGTGTGGAGTATGCTTCCTGTTGGAAACCAAAAGGGCGTTGGCAATGAAACGAAAAACGGACGTTCCTCAAGGCACTTTGGCGCTGATGATCCTTAAGACTCTCGACGTCCTCGGCCCGCTGCATGGTTACGGTATCGCCCGACGAATCGAGCAGATCAGCCGGGACGTGCTCGCCGTGAATCAAGGCACGCTCTATCCGGTGCTGCTGAAGCTGGAGCAGGAAGGTTCGATAGTTTCCGAGTACGGCGCCTCAGAGAATAATCGCCGGGCGCGCTTCTATCGTTTGACACGAGGCGGACACAAGCAGTTGCGGGCTGAGCTCCGAGATTGGGAGCAAACCGCAGGGATCATCGGTCGATTCTTTGAATTGAAGGCGGAGGATTTGTCATGAGGGACCTGAGGCGGTTCCTCAAAAGATTTAGGAACCTGGTGACAAGGCGACGCAACGACGAGCGACTGGAAGAGGAAATTGAGGAACATCTCGCTCTGCAGACGGCAGAGTATATGAAAGCGGGACTGCCGCCCGTGGAGGCGCGCCGGCAAGCGTTGCTGAAGTTTGGCGCAGTAGAGGCGATTAAGGAAGAATATCGGGCTCAGACAGGATTGCCATTTGTAGAGACTCTGCTTTACGACACGCGCTATGCGCTGCGTCGATTGCGGAAGTCACCGTCATTCACCATTACTGTGGTCCTGACGCTGGCGCTGGGCATTGGTGCAACAACTTCTATTTTTACTCTGTTCTACGATGTTCTGCTGAAATCGCTGACAGTGGCTAGTCCGGGCGAATTGTACCGCCTAGGGAAAGAGGCACGTTGCTGCTACTGGGGCGGATACAGCCAAGAGAATGAGTATTCCCTTGTCTCCTACGATCTCTACAAACATTTTCGGGACCACACCCAGGGTTTTGTGGAATTGGCGGCGTTCCAGGCTGACGATCCGCTGTTGGGTGTGCAACGTTCCGGCGGCACAGAGTCAGCACAAAGCTATCCTGGTGAGTTCGTTTCGGGGAATTACTTCACCATGTTCGGCATAGGCGCGTATGCCGGACGGCTGCTGACGTCCACCGACGATCAACCCGGCGCTCCGGCGGTAGCAGTGATGAGCTATCGCCTGTGGCAGCAATATGGATCGGACCCGTCCATCGTTGGCGCTGTCTTCAACATAGATAACACGCCATTCACCATCGTAGGAATCACTCCACCCAGCTTCTTTGGCGATACGCTTCGCAGTGAGCCACCCGATTTCTTTCTGCCGCTCAACTCGGAAACATTGGTGCCTCAAGCGGATGCTGGCGATCTTAATCAGGTCGACCAGTATTGGCTGGATTTGATCGGACGCATCAAACCCGGCGCTGAGCCCACATCAATAGAGGCTCAAATGCGGGTGGAACTGAAGCAGTGGCTGCTTTCGTACCAGAGCGAGATGAGCGCGAACGATCGCGCGAAGTTGCCCGAGCAAACGCTGTTCCTGCGCCCCGGAGGCTCGGGAATCACCAGCATGCGCGCGGAATATGAACACTGGCTTCATATCCTGATGATGGTGTCGGCGTTTGTGCTGCTGATTGTCTGCGCCAACGTGGCCAATCTGATGCTTGTTCGCGGCATTCAGCGGCGAAGGGAGATATCTTTGAGCGTAGCACTAGGCGCGCACACGTCGCGCCTTGTGAGGCAGGCTCTTACGGAGAGCATTCTGCTCTCACTTGCGGGAGGCATGACAAGTCTGGTCATCGCATTTGCCGGTACGCACCTTATTTTGCTTTTTGCATTTCCATCGGCCCGGGGCGCAACAGGTATACCGATCAATGCGTCCCCTTCCATGCCAGTGTTGTTGTTTGCTTTCGGCGTTTCTTTGGTCGCGGCCGTGGTCTTCGGCATCGCTCCCGCATGGATGACCACGCGGGTAGATCCAATTGAAGCGCTTCGGGGAGTGAGCCGCTCCACCGCTCGCACAGGTGCGCTTCCCCGCAAGATGCTGGTGGTATTCCAGGCAGTTCTTTCATTGGTATTGCTGGCAGCATCCGGACTACTGACAGCTGCTGTGCACCGGTTGGAGAGTCAACGCTTTGGCTTCCTCCAGGAGCAGCGCACGATCGTCAGGATTGATCCAGGTCTGATCGACTATCAACCAAACCAGTTCACCACACTATACGATCGGATCCGCGACTCATTATCCAGCATTCCCGGCGTAGCTGCCGCGGCGATCTGCCAGTACGCCCCGCAGAGCGGAAATAATTGGGCTACCAGCGTGTGGGTGAACGGGCGTCCGGCTCCCGGGCCTAACGAGGATAATGTTGAAAACATGGTTTACTGGGATCGGGTGACGCCAGGATACTTCAGCGCTATCGGAACTCAAATCATCGAAGGACGAAGCATCTCTCAGGAAGATACAGCGACTTCGCAGCATGTGGCGGTGATCAATGAGGCGTTCGCGAAGAAGTATTTCAACAAGGAAAACCCGATTGGACAATACTTCGGACGTCCGGAACTGGAATCACCGCGTCTCTACAAAATTGTAGGTGTAGCGCAAGACGCACGCTACCTCAACTTCGATTTCGACAAGCCGATTGGTCCATTCTTTTTTCTGGCCGAAGCGCAGCACGATGTGGTGCCAAAGACTGGGGGAGACAGCAATCCCGGCTCGCATCACCTGCACGACATCATCCTTGTGACGCGGCCTGGCGCCGCTGTATCCGCTGCGGCAATACGCCAAGCGATAGTTTCCGTAGATCCCCGTCTGCCGATCGAGTCGATAGGAACTTTGGGTGAGCAAGTATCCAACCAGTTCCGGCAACAGCGGCTGATTGCAAAGTTGTCATCCTTCTTCGGAATGCTTTCGCTTGTCCTTGCTTCCATCGGACTATACGGAGTTACTTCCTATAACGTCGGACAACGCACAACTGAGATTGGGGTGTGCTTTGCACTCGGCGCTACTCCCGCGCAGGTGGCAGTCCATGTAATCCGAAGAGCGTTGGCCCTGGTAGCTGTCGGTCTGGCTCTTGGATTTCCGGTGGCTTTGGCAGCGGGCAAGTTCCTGGGCAGCCAACTGTACGGATTAAATCCGTATGAACCCGGGGCGACTCTCCTGGCCATCCTGACACTCAGCTTTTCAACGCTTGTCGCAGCATTCATTCCCGCTCTGCGGGCAAGCAGGATATCTCCGTCGGAAGCGCTGCGCGCCGAATAAGAATCTTTTTACACTCGGCCGCTAGAGCACGGCAGAAGGCGTGGGGAGCTGACTAGCGAGAGAGAGTATGGTGGAGACAACGCAGAGGAGATTGGAAAGGAAGCTTTGTTGCGAGACGAGGCGCAAGGGTACGCAGCACGTGGAAACGCGCGAAGGGTGCGAGTTTGAGAAAGTCGTTTCATGCTGCAGCGGTGACCAGAGGTGGAGAACGAAGTTGGATTTCTGCAGTCGTGAGCCTTTCGACGACTACCATCGGCCCACCACACATAGGGCAGCGCCAAAGATCGTTCGGGGGAGAGGCGTGTTGATTGGCATGTGGTTGCTGTGCTGCACCGAGTGAGTCAAAACAAAGCGGCAGGAGCACGGCGCGCCGGCCGTCGTGGTGTATTCAGATCCGATCGATGAAGCCTAACGCTTTGCTAAGTTCAAACTGACTGTTATCGGGTGCAGGACACTTTACCCAGCAAATTCCACATGCCCGGCTAGTCGGAGTGAGGTGGGCACCACGGAAGCACAACGTGTGCAACTGCAGAACGCCAATCGAAGGGCTACCGCCACTGATGCCATCCCACTGAACTACGCGGGCCTCTGGGTCCGACTGTTTGCCGGGCTGCTTGATTTCGCGATTCTGCTGATTCCGTTTAGCACCATTGTTTCGTTCGCGGCAGTGGGGCTGAACGTGTGGAATAGCTTTTTCTTTAACATGCGCCCCGGCCAGCCCTTGCCAGACGACCTCGTTCGGAAAGGTCCTACGCTAGTGTCGATTGGAGTATTTGTTTTGATGGTGTCTGGATGGCTCTATTTTGGATTTCTGGAGAGTTCGGCTTGGCGCGGCACGTTAGGCAAGCATATGCTGGGACTGTATGTTGGCGACGAAAAGGGAGAACCAATTGGGTTCTGGAAAGCGACACGGCGGTTTCTAGGTGGCAGGTTTCTAATGCACGTGCCGGTTGTGGGAGTCTACTACTTTGTTGTAGATTGCCTGTGTATCGTGATACACCCCCGGTGTCGTGCAATCCACGATGTGCTTGCGGGATGTTTGGTGCTGCGCGAGGCACGGCCGCTGCGCTGAGTTAGCCCCCTACGAGAAGAAGAATATTGCCGGTCGCCTTTTCTTGGCAGTCGTTGGCCTCATGTTGTTATCGCATGCAGCGTGACAGATTCTTTAAAGCCGGGAAGCCCTTGAAATCGAAACAACTCGAGGAGAAAGCGCGCTCGAAATATTCGGAGAAAGAGCGGAAAACAATTGGGGTCGGTGTGGTTCGGATCAAATCATAAATGTTGCCCGGCTCATTCATAACGCAGCGCGATGATAGGATCGACCCGAGTGGCACGACGCGCCGGCAGCAAGCACGCTGCAGCACCGACCAAGACGACAACAACGACTACAGCGGTAAACGTCCGAGGGTCATTAGCGGGAACACCCCAAATTTCGCTGGAGAGCAAGCGAGTGACGGCAAGGCTGGTCGCCAGGCCTACAGCAATTCCAGCGGCGACGAGCAAAAGTCCCTTGCGAAGTACCATTCTTAAGATGTGTTGCCGCTGAGCGCCGAGCGCCACACGAATACCAATTTCCCGAGTTTGCAGTGACACGGCGTAGGCCATCACGCTATACACGCCGATAGCAGCGAGCAGCAGGCCAATTCCCGCAAAGGTGCCAATAGAGAAGAGGCCAAACTCAGGTTGCGCATAGGAATATCGCTGCAAAGCTGACGTGAGCGTGCCTGCTTCGGTGAAAGCCACGTTGCGATCCACCGCCCAGATTTCTTCCCGCACATTCTTGAGAAGTGACAGCGGATCGACCGCAGTACGAATGAGGATCGCACGATTAGCATAGGCCGTGATTGTGTAAGGAATGTAGGCCTGGGGCATCGGTGGGTCCTGCAAGCCCTGGTTCTTGATGTCGGCGACAACACCGACGATTTCAAAATAGGCATCATGTGGTGTCTGCTCAATCTGATCGAAGACGTTAAACTTGAATTTGTGGCCGGTGGGATCTTCGTTGTTGAAATAATGTCGAGCAAAAGTCTCGTTGACCACGGCGACGAGGCGCCCGGAGTCGATGTCGTCTTCAGAGAGTAGCCTGCCACGCAAAAGGGGAATCTTGAGTGTTCCGAAATAGTCGGAACTGCAAGTGTCAAACAAAATGTTCCAGGTTTCCGAGTGGGTCTTGGTCGGCACTGTGATTTCGCTGGTTCCGGCATTGTACGGAGGGAAGGAGATGGTTTCCGCTGCGGCAACGACGCCGGGAAGCGCTCTGATGCGGGCGAGCGCCTGCTCGAAAAAGACTTTTCGCTGCTGCACAGTGGCGTAACTCCCCTTGGGAAACGTGATTTGCGCCGCCAGGACGTTCGAAGCATCGAAACCGAGGTCAACATGGGTGAGCGCATAGAGACTGCGCATCATCAAACCCGACCCAGTCAAAAGAACAATCGCGAGCGCTACTTCTATGAGAACCAGGCTGGCGCGCAGTTTTCCATGGCGAAAGCCTCCGCCGGAGCCCTTACCACTTGCGCTGAGCTGGTTATTCAAGTCAGTGCGCATGGACTGGATGGCTGGAACGAGACCGCAGCCGAGTGTGGTGAACGCGGTGATCCCAACGGCGAACAGCAGAACAACGCCGTTCAAGGAAAGTTCTGCTTCGCCCGGTAATATATTCGGGATAAAAGCGGCAACCATCCGGATTCCTCCGTAGGCGAAGGCGCATCCCAGGGCACCGCCGGCCAAGGCTAAAACAAAACTCTCGATCAGAAGCTGCCGGACGAGGCGGCCCTGGCTGGCACCGAGCGAGGCGCGGATTGCAATTTCCTTTTCGCGGACTGTGGCCCGTTCGAGCAACAAATTTCCAACGTTGCTGCAGGCGATCAGAAGGAGCATTGCGACAGCGGCGAGTAAGACATACAGAATATGTTTAGAATCACCGACCACATCACTCGCAAGGGAATCGGTCCATATGGAGAAGCGCTTCGGATAATCGTCGGGGTATACCTTGGCGAGTCGGCGGGCGATCACATCGATGTCGGCCGCGGCGGCTACAAGGCTGACCCCGGGCTTGCGGCGCTCCTCTGCGACAAGGTAACGCGGGCGGTTGTATTCGTCGATGGCATCGGCGCCGCTGCGGCTGAGTCCAAGCGGAAAATAGACCGCGGCGCCGAAATAGCGGAATCTCGGAGGCATGATGCCGACCAGGGTGCGAGATTCGCCGTTTAGGTTAAACGCCGAGCCTAAAATGCCGGGATCACCTCCGAATTCCTCTTTCCAAGTACTGTAGCTCATGACGAAAACGGGTGGCGCGCCGGGCCTGGCATCGTTCTCGGTAATCCAGCGGCCGAGCAGCGGCGGCACGCCAAGAAAAGGAAAAGTGTTGGTAGTGAGATAGGCGCCCTGCATCTGCTGCACGCCGGCCTTTGAGGAATACAGAACATCCGTATAACCGGTGCCGACCATATCGGTGAAGACGTGGTTCTGCTGACGATAATCGAGAAATTCGGAAAACGAAAACGCGCCGCGGCCACGGTGTCCAGAGCGCTCGGCGTCGTGAATCTGGAAGACGGAAATTTCGCGACCATCCTTGTAAGGGAACGGGTTCAGCAGGCCATCATAGATCACGCTGAAAACCACGGTGGATGCGCCGATGCCGAGGGCCAGCGCGAAAATCGCCAGGGCAGCGAGGCGGCGATCCTTCCGGAGCGAGCGCACTCCGTAGCGGAAATCGGAGACCATGGACTGAATCAAATTGCCAAGTCGCTGTTCGCGAACCTGTTCTTTAACCTGTTCAGCGCCACCGAGTTCGATGCGCGCGGAGCGCGCGGCTTCGTCCGGTGACATGCCCGCCCGAATCCTTTCCCCCTTAAGCATTTCGAGATGGGAATGAATCTCATGGTCGAGGTCGGCCTCCACGCGACGAGTTGAAAGGAGGTTGCGAAGAAACGTTCTTGCTTTGACTAAGAGTGGCATCTCGGACACTCCGTTATGATCTGTCTCCTATCGGTGTTCTGTAGGGATGATATACCTATAGAGTGTCAATAGGAAGAAGCATGCCAACGGGTAGGAGTTGTATAGTCGGGAGCTCAACGATGCAGGGGGAGCCCTCATTTATGATGACAAACGCGCTGGCCTCAGATCGTTCCCGAACCGGATTACAGCATTTGGTGAACTCTGTTCAGTTGTACCAAAAATAACTGGTTTTGGTTGAATCGTTTGGTCAGCGTGGTTGAACTGATAGCCCCGGGCAAACTGTCGCCATGCTGACAACGACTGCAAAATTGGAGCGTCTGAACTTGCCCCATAACTCATTAGTTACGTAACGTAAAATATATTTGACTTGCTGTCTGCGACATGAGAACTTCGCAAAAAGATTGTGTTCGTGGCTGTGCGAGCAGTCGTGAATGTGTCCGATTCGCCAGTTCTCAGAGCCACCGTCTTCGGTCGATCGAAAACGCACAGCAGCGGAGCTCCACCCCAACTGTCGAGATGCTCGGCTAGCCTGCTTAATTCACGAGAGTAGACTTTTATGCTCCGTCGGCTGAATTTTCGGCGTTCGGCTCTTCGTGAGGTCAGCAGGAACTCACTAAAGGAGAGTAAGCGCGTCACGGATTCGGGAAAATCAGGTTTTGGGAAATGCTCCGCCATAAACGTGCAAGACATACGGATTTGAAAGTGACGGGAGCAGTCTAGCTGGTATTGAAAGCCAAAGAGGCTTCACGGAACAGGGATTGCCACGGCCAGCCGGTAGCCAGGTGCACACGGATGCAGCGCGCGGTTTCACGGATGCGAGCGCCGATTTTGAATAGTCGGGTGCGCAGAGTTTCAATCTGTGTCGAACGCCACACCTGTGGTAATTGAAGAAGACGAAACAGGTTGACCAGATTGTAGGCGATTCCGTGCAGCAGTAGACGGAAGGCGTTGGCCAGAAAGCGATGGCAGCTCAGACGGTCGGCGTGGAAGCCGTTCTTGAACTCTTCGATGCGGTTCTCGCATTCTCCGCGATCATTGTAAAAAGAGAAGACCTCCGAGGCGCGGCCCTTGCAGTTGGTAACCAGGAAACGCAGATTGGTTCCCACCGCCGTGTGCTCGGCCTTGTAACAGATGCGACGCTGACGGGACCACGAACGGGCACGGTGGGGAAAGCTGGAGAAGCTGCGCTGCGGGAGTTGGCTGCGGCGATAGCGACGCTGCAGTTTCTTCTGCAGTGGTTCGGCGCGATGCTGGAAGACGGAATTCGCGGGAATGCCAATAACGTAGGAAATGCCAAAGAACTCGCAGAACTCATAGAGCAGCGGGAGAGCGAAGCCAGCATCGCCGCGCAACTTGATGAGCACGCCGGGAAAAGCAGCCTGCAGACGCGGGACCAAGCTCAGCAACATGGTCACGATACGGGCGTGACTGGAAGCATTACCCGGTCGCAGGCGCGCCGAGAGTAGACATCCGGTGTGACGCTCGAAGATCAGCATGGGGTGATACATGTGCTGGTCGTAGGCGCCGTTAAAGAAGCTGAGTTGCTGCTGACCATGCGTAGGATCGTCGGTAGAATCGATATCCAAGAGGATCTCACCGTGTTGTCGGACCTGCGCGCCACAGAGACGGATGAATTGCTCGAGCAGGGCTTGATTTAAGCGCACCAGGTTGCGAGCGGACGGTGCATTTTCCCAGCGGCTAAGAGTCGGTTGTGAGCCGAGGGCTGCCCCCAAAGGTTGATCCGCAAGAATCTGAAAAGCGGGATCGTGACGCAACCGATCCGCATCGTTGGCGTCTTCGTAGCCGGCGATGATCTGATAGATCCGCTGACGAAACAAGGACAACGCGGAATGGCGAACCCGTTCTTCCTCGCGAGGATCATTAAGCAGTTCCGCTAAACTGCTCGTAAACCTATGGCGCTCATCGAAGGCCCGCAAGGGCAACAGGCCAGCGTCACTGGTGATCTGGCCACCAGAAAAATCGACCCGAATAGATCGGTCTCGGTCGGCCCGATGGAACCCCATGCATCGGAACAACCCAGGGATGGCGTAAAACACCTTTTTGGCTTAGTCCCGACTCGCGCTCGTTCGACGGCAGACACTCGCAAGCTTCAAGCGCGCAGCAGACAATCTGATTCACATAGGTACTAACACGAAGGACTCAGGCGTCATGAGTAGCTCAGGCACATTACTGCCACCACAAAACCATCCTGGCAAAATCGAACTCGATGCGCTTCGCATGTAACGATGCGGTACCTAAATAGCCATCCATACCCTGCATCGAGCCTTCATCAGGACCGTCAATCACCACCACCGTGATTACCTCTTCCGGGCCACCAATCCGCACTTCGGGCAGCGCAACTCTAGTGCCTTCGATGCGTCCTATCATTACCGTTTTCGGTTTTCCTTCCGTCCGTAGCTTCGGCAAGCGCTTCCGAAGTCGATCCCCGTAGATCAAAATATCCTGAAACCCGGTATCTACACACAATCGAATGGGAAGTCCTTGAACGACAATCGTTGCCAAGAAACCGCCGGGAACAGAACGATGGCTCGTTCCGTTTTCGGCTGGCTCGAAATACAGAGTCCTTCTTCCGTAGTCGATCGTGAGTTTTTGGCTTCTGCTCAACAGATCTAACCCGATGATTCCGTCCACGTCTTTCGCGAACTCAGAGTATTTGGCCAGGTCCATAACCATCATCCGGATGCCATCGGCCCGAATAGGTCCCATGCGAAGTTCCGTGACGTCCGCCCATTCGATCGGGATGTACCTGTCGAAATTCATGATCCTTCCCGCGCTCCGATTCACCTGAAGTCTATCTGCAACCTTCCGGTCGATCGCGCTCCACGTTGACCCTGTGTCTACGATGAATTTTAGACCCTCAAGATTCCCGATTCCTCCCTTTACGACTACCAGGAAATCGGACGCCAAATCGAATGGGACTGCTGTCGCAGCCTCGAATGCACTTGCCTCTTGCTCCTGTCCCTCTACAGCGAAGGCGAAGATATTGCCCAGAACGAGCACGCCCCACAGCATGCAGTGACCCATTGACGCCTGCCTCGGCCGCGGTTGCAGCTTCGGGCAAGGTCGAATGGACCAGCAACAAATTCAATTCACCAGACTTCATCGCGGCATCTTGACTTCATCAACCGCTAATGCTCTGATTAGCCGCCTATTAGCTATTCAGGTCATCACTCAGGTGAGCGCGGTCACGTCGTAGAGGTGGAGGATGCTAGAGCCCGCCGAAGGGTCCAAGTTCCGGTTTGGAGTTTTCGAACTGGACATACCTTTGGGTGAGCTACGTAAGGCGGGCACCCGTATCAAGCTTCAGGATCAACCTCTGCGCGTTTTGATCGTCCTTCTAAA
Source organism: Candidatus Acidiferrales bacterium (assembly GCA_963783955.1). Taxonomy (GTDB): domain Bacteria; phylum Acidobacteriota; class Terriglobia; order Acidiferrales; family UBA7541; genus Acidiferrum. Next base: position 388,229 of record CAWAPN010000002.1, read on the forward strand.
CCACCCCGGAAAAGTGGTTACCCGCGAGGATTTCCGTCAGACGCTTTGGCCTTCCGACACGTTCGTGGATTTCGAGCACGGCCTGAGCGTGGCCGTCAACAAATTGCGTCAAGCGTTGGCGGATGATCCAGACAATCCTCGTTTCATTGAGACCATGCCGCGGCGCGGTTATCGCTTCATCGCGCCGGTTCAAGGCGTTTGCGTCCCGAACGCGACAGACCTAGGCCAAAACCCAGCGCCCCATGATTTCGGCACAGAGTCAGGACATAAGAGGGCTCTTCGGACCGGAATCGTTCGATACATGGGTGTGCTCTTGGGCGTGGTGTTGATAGCAGGCACTGCTTTTCTTCTATACAGACGTGCGCAAACTCCGAACCTGGCAAGGCAGCGTACGCTAACCCGCCTGACTTTCGACGATGGCCTGCAGATAGGGGCAACCTGGTCGCCGGATGGTCGCTTTATTGCCTATAGTTCCGACCGCGGCGGCAAATTCGACATCTGGGTCCAGCAGGTCAGTGGAGGCGCCCCCATTCAAATCACGAAAGGACCTGGTGCCAACTGGCAGCCGGACTGGTCACCGGACGGGAGATACATTGCCTATCGTTCCGAAGTCGGGGACGGCGGGTTGTACGTCATCCCTGCTTTGGGCGGAGCCGAATCGGCGAGAAAAATAGCGGCGTTCGGCTACTATCCGCGCTGGTCCCCAGACGGTTCGCAACTTCTATTTCGGACCACGCAATACTTGGGGTTGAACCGATTCTATATCGTGGGCCCTGACGGAGGTCAGCCGCACGAAGTGCTTACCGAATTTCCCGCCGAGCACGAAGCGACTCTGTCGGCCGCATGGTATCCCGATGGCAAGAGAGTGTCGGTTTGGGTCGTGAACGCAGACTGGGGCCCCGATTTTTGGACTGTTCCGTTGCAGGGCGGCCCCGTAGTCAAATCTACCTTTCTTCCTGAAGTCGCCAAGCAGTTACGGGAAGTTGCTTTGCAGGGAATTGTTGAACAAACCATGGATTTCACATTTTCCTGGGCGCCGTCGGGGCGAGCCATCTATTGCGCACAGACGTTTCGGGGAGCCCTAAATCTGTGGAAACTCACCGTTGATCCATCGGCAATGCTGGTTACTGGTATTGAACGATTGACCATCGGACCAGGGCCAGATAGGGAACTTGCCCTCTCTCGCGATGGAAGCAAATTGGCATTCACGGCGGAAGTTCAGAACATCCGAGCCTGGGCTTACCCTTTTGATGCGAACGGCGGCAAGGTCAAAGGTCCTGGACAGCCGGTGACGCCGGCCGGAATGTCAACGTGGCGCCACAGTATTTCAGGAGACGGAAGGAATTTGGCCTTTTCAGGCAATCACGCAGGACGTTCTCAACTGTGGAAAAGATCACTAGACGATACCAGTATGGCGCCCCTCCTAGATGATGATTACATTCGAGATAATCCCCGGTGGTCGCGCGACGGCAAGCGTCTCTTGTACGAGCGGATTAACGTGTCGACCCATGAAGATCTCCTCGTGTTGTGGTCCGCCGAAACTCGAGATGAAAAACCCATCTGCGATGCGACGAACTCGTCTCCCGGTTTTGATTGGTTGCTCGATGACAAATCGTTCCTGGTATCGCAGACGGGCGCTCGTACTAACAAGGTACAAATATGGCAAGCGTCCACAGACGAAAAATCCCCTGCTACTCCTTGTGGACGAATGCTGATCTCCGACCCTACCTACGATCTTTACCATTCAACCGTGTCTCCTGATGGACGATGGATTGCATTCGGAGCTGTAAGAGATTCGCCTACGACGTTGGACTCCACACTCTACGTGATGCCCGCGTCAGGCGGCCGATGGACCAAGATTACTGATGATAAACATTGGGCCGACAAGCCTCGCTGGTCGCCGGACGGGAAGCTACTCTATTTCGTCTCGCGTGGGGGAGGGTTCTTTAATGTCTGGGGAATCCACTTCGACCCGGCTCGAGGAAGGCCAATCGGAAATGCGTTCCCGGTCACAAGTTTCGACAGCCCGAGACTCGGGATGCCGCAACACTTGCCCTCTGTAGACGTTTCGCTCAATCAAGATCACTTAGTCCTGACTATCGAGCAAAACGCCGGCAACCTCTGGATATTGGATAACGTCGGTCCATAAAGAAGAAACACTCGTGCCAACGTCCCCCGTCAGAAGGTGGGATTAGAAGTGGCCTCAGTTGCGAGAGTAAGTTTGGGGTGCGAGTAGGCCAGATGCGCATCAAGTCGGATTAACGGATAATGGGAACCACGCGTCGCAAAATAAAAATCCACCTATCCCCGCAAGGAAAGCGGTGTATCACTTTTCCCCTCTCTGTAAGCTACCCCGTTAAGTAGGAGGGGGGTAGGCTGCAAGGCGGGGAAAAGTGATACACCCTGCTCAGCAAGATTGACCCGCACTGCACTAAAAAGGAGGGTTACATGGAATTGCCTAGTATTTTGGATTGGAAAATGGACAGCGGCGATATAGCAAAAACGATGCATGAAGCCACTATGCAACAGATTGGCCAAGTCAAGGAACTTATGGCCAAACTAAAACCAGGGGACTACTCTGCATGGGATCTGATCGTCTTCGCCTACCTACAATTAATTCCCGGAGCCCTCAACGCAAATGTTCACGCGACAGTTAGGGTTGCGGAAGTTTTAACTCACATTCAGGTATTGAGCATTAGATTGGAGTGGCTAACAAAATGGCTCATTGCTCTGACGCTCGCACTTGTGTTCCTAACAATTGTGTTGCTGGTCGTGACCGTCCGCCACTGGTGATGAGCGATACCCTTCGGCATATGGTCTCGCACTTAGCGGTCCCACGGCGACGAACGTTTATCGAATCGTTGAAGTATCCGACTTACGTCCGTCAGGGGATCAAGGTAGTTTGCGTGCAATTTGTAGAGTTATTCCTATTCATAGCGCAAGGCGATGATTGGATCGACGCGGATTGCTCGGCGAGCAGGAATATAGCAGGCTGCTACCGATAACATCGCCAGCAAAATCGCGACAGCAATAATAGTCACCGGATCGTTGGCATACACATCGAAAAGCATCGCCTTCAGATAACGCATCACCCCAAGCGCCACGCCAATCCCAACCCCAGCGCCAACAATCGTCAGCACAATTCCCTGGCGCAACACTAGCTTCAGCACGCTCCCCGATGGAGCCCCAAGTGCCATGCGAATTCCGATTTCACGCGTGCGTCGCGAGACTTCGTACGAAAGCAAACCGTATAGTCCCAGGCAAGCGAGCACCAACGCCAGAACACCAAAGAAAACCGCCAGCCGTGCGATCAAACGCTCTTGAAACAGCAGCCGATCAATCAACTCAGATTCTGTGCGCACATCAAACAGCGGCAGATTGGTGCTCACCTGCGCCACCACTTCGCGTATCGCGGGGAGAATGGCCTGCGGATCAGCCGCCATGCGCACCTCAAACGACGCGCCGCCGCGTGTCTGCGGCTCGTAGATCGTGGCGTGAATCTCTCGTCGCAGGTCGTTGTATTTCGCATCGCGGACCACCCCAACGATTTCGTAGCCTGGACTTGCTGGCTCGTCTGCGCCACTTTCCGACTTACCGAACATCTTACCGAGCGGACTTTCTTTCCCCAGATATTTTGCGACGAAGGCCTGATTCACGATCACGGGAGTCGGCGCCGAACTTGGAGTCGCTCCGTTGTTCGCAGCCGACACACCGAAATCAGGAGCCTCGAATCCGCGACCGGCAACAAATGGAATGTGGAGAGTCTCAAAGAAATTCGGTCCGACACCAAGTATATCCGCCTGAGCCTCTTGATCCTGCGGTGTTCCTGGCCAGTGGAAACTAGTGATCAAGAGTCCGTTGCTCAAGAGTGGAAGCATCGAATAGCTCACGGATTTAATACCGGGAGCTTCCGCAAGCCGACCCTGCAAGTCGCGATAGAAACTGTCAATCTGCACGCCTTTGTAACCGGCAAGGCGTGGATCAACTTCGAATATCAAAATGTTGTGCGAATCGAATCCAGCGTCAACGCTACGAAGGTTCGCAAGGGTGCGCACCAGCAGTCCCGCGCCCACCAGCACCACAATCGCCAGCGCCACTTGCGCCACCACCAGCGCATTCCCGATGCTGAACCATTTTCCGCCCACGTGTCGCGAACTCGCGGCGCTTCCTCCTTCCTTCAGCGCCTGCGTCAAATCGGTCCACGAGCTCCGAAACGCCGGTGCCAAGCCGAATAGAATTCCGGTCAGCAGTGAAATAGCGACAGTGAACGCCAGCACGCGTGGGTCAACGCCCATTGCAAATCCCAACGGACGCGTCTGACTGGTCGCGACAAAGGAAACAATCGCGCTCGCTCCCCAGTACGCAAAAAGAATTCCCACCGCGCCGCCAAGCAGCGAAAGCACCACGCTTTCCGTCAGGAGTTGCCGAACCACGCGGGCCCGCCCCGCGCCCAGCGCTAGTCGCACGGACATTTCCTGTCGCCGCGCAGTCGCCCGAGCGAGCATCAGTCCCGCGACGTTCGCACAAGCAATCAGCAAAATTATTCCGACGGCGAGCATGAGCACATATAGCGGATCAGCGAAGCGTTTGCGGTGTCCGCTCAGTCCGCTGTGCGCAGGCACAAGTGTCAACTGCGGGTCATCTTCGAGAGCCGACGATACCTTAGGTGTAGGCTCTGGTGGCACCTGCTTTCCATCTGCCTCCGTTTCAGATTTTGGCGCAGTTCCCGGCTTTTGTTTGAGCGGCCCTGGTGCAGTAACCGAAAGACCGCCAGCAGCCGGAGTTGTCGTTTGCGCAGCGGGACTCGGCGCAGCCTCGGCACCGTGGAAAATGGCGATGGGTCCATACAGCGTTTCATTTCTGAAAAGTCCGTTCAGAGCCGGCTGGACCTCGACGAGTTGCGTTCCAGGTTTAAGCCGGCCAACAATCGTCAGCCACCAATAACCCGCGTCGCTTTGCCGGTTCCTCCAAAGCGTGCCATCGGAAATCCGTTGTGCCACGGAAAGCGGCAACCAAACGTCATAGTCACTCCCGGGTGTAATTCCAGTGAATCGTTGCTCAGCAACGCCAATGATCGTGAATGGCACGCTGTTCAACTCCACGGCACGGCCCACAATATCGTGCGCACCTCCGAACGCGCTCTGCCAATAGCCATAGCTCAATACCGCGGCGGGGGCCGCCGCCGGGGCATCATCGCTCTGGTCGAAAAGCCGTCCCGCCGCGGGTTTCAGACCCAAAGTTCGGAAGAAATCTCCGGAAACCAGCTGGCCGGTGATTACCTTCGCGGGGCCGTTGCCCGTCAAATCCAACCGCCCGCTATTGGCAAACGCCGCAGTCCCCGAAAACATATTCGCTTTTGCGATTTCGCGAAACATTGGCTCAGAGAACGAGCAGCCCGACGGATTCTGTGCGCCCATCCGCAAATCGTTTACACAATCGCCTGCGATTTGATATCCGTGAACGTTGGGCGACTTACGTGCGCTCCATCGCAGCAAAACCAATTGCGACGGATTCTCGACCGGAAGCGACCGCAGCATCACAGCGTCGATCAAACTAAAAATGGCTGTATTCGCGCCGATGCCTAGCGCCAGCGTAAGAATCGCGACCGCCGCAAACCCCGGAGAATTGCGCAACCCGCGCAGTCCAAAGCGAATGTCCTGCAGCAACTGATCGAACCAGACGAAAGTCCAAAGCTCTCGCGTGTCTTCCTTCACTTTGGTGACGTTTCCGAACTTGCGCACCGCCGCATAACGCGCTCCTTCTAGCGACATCCCACGGTCGATGTTTTCTTGCATTGTCGTTTCGATGTGATTCCGAATCTCCTCGTCGAGATCCTCTAATAGTCGCTTACGGAGTCTCATGATTTCTCCCCTCCGTTGGGCGAAGAATCTGCGCGATTGCCCGCGAAAGTCTGGCCCACTTGGTCGTTTCGAGAGTAAGTTGCTTCCTTCCCTTTGCGGTTAGCTTGTAAAATTTGGCCCGACGATTATTTTCAGAGGTTCCTTCTTCAACCGAAATCCATCTACGCTTTATGAGTCGATGGAGGGCCGGGTAATGCGATCCCTGCTCGACTTGCAACACATCGTCGGACCTGAATTCGATCGCTCTCGCGATAGCGTGGCCGTGAGCCGGTCCGAGGAGAAGCGTGCGGAGAATCAGCATGTCCAAGGTACCTTGCAGCAGTTCGATGCGTTCCTTTTGTTCTGAAGTAGACATTCTAGGTGATGCTATTTTGCCTCCAGTAGAATGTCAAGGTGAGCTTGCGTTATAGGGCGCTGTTAAGACCTGACCCGATTACCGCGTATCGTCCAGTGTTTCCGCCTGAGGGCAGACAGTTCCGGATTGTGAAGAGTTTCCAAAATTTTCCTCGCTGGAACGATGATGCTTACTCCCATATTGACTGCCTCTGCTTCTGCTGTTGTGGAAGAAAAAGGGATATTCCAATGCCGTGCACCAGTCCCAATAGGTGCGCGCCACCGAGCCCGGACATCGCAGTACGTGTTCCAGCCGCGGTTTGCATGGGGGTCTTCACTGTGTTGCGCACAAATGCAGGCGACCCGCTTAACCCGCCAATAGAGCGCCCCTCAACCAGATATGCTTCCATCTCGCCAAAGCCTTCGATTGGCAACTTGTCTTTCGGCATCATTGCTATGTTGCCGGTGCGCACAATGGGAGTGAGTGTTGTTCTTCCAAAGAAGGCTGTCAAAAGCGATATGTAGTCCCGAAACGAGTAAAGAAGCGTCAGACGGACTCTAACTTGAACTTTACCGTTTACCGGGACCTGTCCGCGCTAGACTTCGCCCTACGCATGCGGGTCTGCTGATGAATACAGCACAGATGATGTGCGACTTACTAGCTGGAATATTCTTTCTGGCCATGCTGGGCATAGGGATGAGGGCTTCGGCTTCGTCGCGAGTGCCGAGACTCTCGCGCTTTTCGACACCATCAATGCAAAACGCCGCCCCACCACACACCGCCGCGTAAAAATAGCCGTCCGTCTCCGCGTGCCATCTTACTTCCCCCCCTTCTCTTTCGCCCACCGTGCTTCAACTGCTTTCTTGGCAATCTCAGTGCGCTGTGCGGGTGAAAGTTTCGCCGCGCGAGCTTTGCCGCCGCGAGATTGCAAGGCGCGGTCATAAACTCCAGCATTGGCGAGCAAAAGAATCTCACTCATACCTACCGCATTCCGCAGGTCATTTAGCTCACCAATCACCGCGTCCAATCTCTTCACCGTATCGCGAATCAGTCCCAAGAGCGCGGCGCCGGAGCCGCTAATGTTCTTTGCCTGCTCTTTGCGATATTCCTCATAAAACTTTTCCGTTTGATCGTATATCCTCGGGTGTTTCTTCCGGTCGAGTACTTTGTCGGCCATAACTGTTCTCCTTTCGTCGAGTGGGTTAGTTTCTATACTTGCCGTATACATGCTAGCACGTATAAAAAGTCAAAAAAGACATACGATATCTGAACCATTACGGGAGAAAAGGATTTGCGACCGATGCGGCGGGCGAACAATGAGCGCGGTCGATAGCGTGAGTTTCATCGCCTTGATATTCTTTGAATTGGCACCTTTAAGGAACTTCGCTTTTCATCTTTCGAAAAGAAGAGGCGTTGTGCGCAAAGTCATAGTTTTCATTCTCTTGGCGTGCGGAATCGCGTCATCCGGGCTGGCCCAAGATCTTTCGGGCGATTGGGTCGGCCAGATGAATGGAGGTTTCAAGGTCCGGATCCACTTCGAAAAGACTGACACTGGCTATAGCGGGAAGCTCATCAATCCCAGCGGCAATGAAACCGTTCTAGATCAGGTCACGTCCGATGGGACCCAGGTGCATTTTGCAGTGAATAAGCTCAACTTGAGCTACGATGGCGAGTGGAATGAGCAGGAAAAAGTTTGGACCGGCAATCTGACATTTCGGCAGGTCTATCCGCTGATCCTGAGACGCGCCACCGCCGAGGACATGGGCACGGTCGTCCACAAGCGGCCGCAAGAAGACGCGATCAATGCTGGACCGGCGCCCTATGTGCAGCGCGAAATCCACTTCGCCAATATTAGCGCTCATAACCAGATCGCCGGTACGTTAAGCCTACCGACCGGAGACGGACCATTTCCGGCTGTTGTGCTGATCTCGGGAACTGGACACAACACGAGAGACGAAGACGTTTGGGGCCATAAGGTATTTCTGGTTCTAGCGGACACATTGACCCGACATGGTTTCGCCGTTCTCCGCTATGATAAGCGAGGCGTCGGCGGCTCTTCAGGGAATTACGATGCCGCAACCTCAGTTGATTTCGCATCTGATGCCGAGGCTGCCGTGGCTTGGCTGAAAACCCAATCTCACATTGATGCGAGACACATTGGTGTGCTTGGTCATTCTGAAGGTGGCATCATAGCGCCCGCTGTTGCCACCTCGGACAAAGGCGTGGCCTTTGTCGTCATGATTGCCGGTCCTTGCATTCGAGGGGACAGATTGTTTGTCCTGCAATCGGAAATGACCGCGAAAGCTTACGGCGCCCCTGACGATTACATCGCAAAGCGCAAGGTTTTCGACGAAGAACTTTACAACGCTATTGTTTCGGCACCATCGGAATCAGCCGCACTCGACCGCGCTAAAGCAATGATCACTCGTGGTGTGGCCGACAAAATCATTGATGCAAATGAGGCAGAATCGTTAGCTAAAGACGACACAACACCTTGGGAGCGGTACTTCCTCACCTATGATCCCGCACCCACTTTGGCACGGATCACAGTGCCGGTTCTGGTCCTAAATGGCTCACTGGATGTACAGGTGCCAGCGAAAGAAAATCTCGCCTCCGCCCGCGAAGCTTTGAAAAATAACCCGAAAGCAACTGTTGTCGAGTTGCCGGGCATGAACCATCTCCTGCAGGACGCCAAGACTGGGGCGCCAAACGAATACAACGATATCGAAGAGACCGTGTCGCCCACCGCTCTCAAAACAATCACTGACTGGCTAAATAAGATTGTTCAAACGCATCGCAACGAAACCGCTGGTTAGTCGACGCTCTGGCTATCTTCCACGCATACACTCTGCTCAATAAGTCTGCATTCCGGGCCTTATTAAGGCCAAATCGGACATCATTCCTCTATGGCTTCAATTCAACAGGCTTGGTTTGTTTGAATGAATAGGTCAAGGGAGGAGCACTTGGTGTACAAAACCTGCACTCAGCGACCCCGCTGATTCAGAGACGCCAAGGAGGCTCCTCATGGGACCTATGTATTACATCGGACTAGATGTTCACAAGCAAAAGATCAGCTACTGCGTAAAAGACGTTGGCGGCAAAATCCATGCCGAAGGGTGGATGCCGGCAACGCGTTTTGATTTGGATCGTTGGATGAAGACGCTGCCCCGACCGTGGAGTGCGGCGATGGAAGCCACGATGTTCTCCGGCTGGATTTACGATCACCTGAAACCACACGCCGCGGAATTGAAAGTAGCCCATCCTCTGATGCTGCGGGCTATTGCGGCTGCGAAAAAGAAGAACGACCGCATTGACGCCAACAAGATTTGCGACTGCCTGCGCTGTGATTGTCTGCCGGAATCCTACATGATGCCGACGGCCATCCGCGAACGGCGCCGCACGCTGCGTTATCGCAACTTGCTCGTTCGCCAGATGGTGCAGATGAAAATCAAGACCAGCACATTGCTGATGGAAGCCGGAGTGAGCTACAACAAGCAGAAGCTCCACAAGGCCGGTTATTTCCGCGAACTATTAGCCACTAACCCAGACATCGACGAAGGTTTGCGTTCGCTGCTGCGTCAGTGCCGGGAGATGGTGGTGCGCCTGGCGGCAGCGCAAGCTCCCGATGCTCCCGTTGATTTGTTTCGAGACTGGCAGGAACACACAAACTCAATCTTGCTGGGCAGCCAGACGAGCTGCGCCTGCCAATGGATGTCTGGTTCTATCCTCGGATAGAAACCGCGGCCGAGAGGCCAACACCACGCGCTGAGAAAGGCAAAGAATTTACACCGGCGCTCCTCCCGAGCGCATCAGGAGGACGTTTTGCCTCTTGACAAAGACCTATCATAGATGTCGGGTTACCGGACATCTTGCCACCAGTAATCTAAGTCTCCGCTTTACCCCTTCTCAGGAGATCTTTTGCTCTAGAATCTCAAACATGGAGCGTCGTATGACAACTCAAGACTTGGTTGCGCTTTGGGAAAGACACTGCCGCTGCGAATTCGAAACCCGCGATGCTAGTGCCACGATGGCTACAATGGTTCCACAGCCCTATGTGAATCACATTCCGACCATGACAGGTGGAGTGGGTTTCGAACAGTTGAAGCGCTTCTACGCCCACCATTTTATTCCTGTCAATCCGCCAGATTTTCGTTTGACACCGGTTAGTCGGACAGTCGGGGCTGATACCATCGTCGACGAGTTCATCGTCCATTTCACTCACACGACGGTGATGGACTGGCTGTTGCCCGGAGTGGCACCCACAGGACGCGCGGTGGAAATCCCAACGGTGGCCATCGTTAAGTTCGAAGGCGACAAGGTGGCGCATGAACATATCTACTGGGATCAAGCTTCATTGTTGGTTCAGGTCGGTCTCCTCAACCCACGCGGGCTGCCTGTCGCCGGCGTGGAAACAGCGCAAAAAGTGATGGATCAGCACCTGCCGAGCAATCACCTCATGGCGCGCTGGCAGGAAAGCGAAGGCAAGGCGAGTGGTAGCCACACCCGAGAAGTTGACGATTCGCGGTAAGTGCCCGGGAAGTCGCGCAATCGGAAATGTCTCATTGTACCCGGCGTCTTCACCACACAGAGACATTTGCTGCTCAGAATCCAGAAACTGGAAATGTTGGGGAAATACAAAGCCGCACCAAGTTAACGGGTGGAGCCCTCATTTACCGAGAAAACCGGCCATCCGTTGCAGGAGGCCACAAAATCCGTAAATTGCGAATTCTCTGCAAAAAATTCGGTTTTGAAAAGACTGCAAGAAAACTGCAGATATGGGATTGGGCAAAGGGATGAAAATCGCCTCGGAGTGAGCTCTTCCATCCTGGTCCCTGAACCCCGCCGCCTTTTGCTGGCGTGGGCCGAAAAATACAAGGAGCGTTACCGCTGGCGTCTCCGCAACTCCTTCGAGACCGCGAACCCTTTTGGAGCCGCGCTGTCTCAAATCAATAACGGACTCAAACCGCTCCTCCGGTCTCCCTACGCTTTCACTGGAGCCGCCGCTACCATCGACGCGCCGTTCATCGACCTTGACACTATCGATTTATTTCTTCTCTCAGGGAAGGACGACGCGAAGCTGCGACAACTCGATCGGCGTCCGGAATCTGGTCCAAAACTGCGCTTCACCTATCCCTACGATTCCGGTGTATTCCTTTATACCCGAACCGATGGATCCGTGCCGATGGTCTCCAACATTCAAGCATGTCTAGACCTGTACGCACGCGGTGGACGGGATCTCAAACAAGCGGACTACCTCTTGACCAACGCCATCGAACCCGCTGGAAGGTCACATGATTCCTGAGCCCCGACAGACCTATCTGCTCGAACTCCTCGCTGCTCTCGGCCCCGCAGCGAAAGATTTCGTTATCGCCGGCGCCCAAGCCATTAAGTTCACACTCCCAGAGGCCCGGGGAACCAAGGATTTCGACTTCCTCCTCGACGTGATCCCCCTCCGGGGATCTCACCCACCTCTGGCCGACATCCTTAGGCGGCTAGGGTATGCGCCCGTCGAAGGAGCCCGGAACTTTCAGTTCGAAAAGTCTATTCCCGACAGTACAGAGAAAATGCGCATTGAATTCATGGCGCCGGGAGAAGCGACTTCCGCGTGGAAGTGCAAGAAGGCGTTCACGCCCGCGCCTGTATCGGCGGATCGATCGCGCTCGCGGAATCCGAAAGCCATGCGCTTCGGGGCACGCTACCGAATGGCGAAGCGTTCAGCACCAACGTGCGCGTCACCACGCCCCATGCGCTCGTCATGCTCAAACTCTTAGCTTTGTTTGGCCGCTATCACAACATCCGCGGGCCCCAGGAAGCGCGCCATGACCGGGAAGAAGCCCGGACCCACGCGGCAGACATCGTCGCCGTTTTGAAGGCGCAACTGGATCCCGCCCAGTTCACGCAAGCATTTGTTCGTCAGTTCCTGCGAGAACCCCTTCTTGGGCTCCGCGTACTTCGCATTTTTCACGATTTCTTCCGCGAGCCGACATCACCTGGTTTCCTGGTCTATGAAGAGCACCTCGCTGCGAACAGACCCGCAGGCCGGAATGTGCGAGAGGACTTACAGCGGGAAGTACAACGCAGTCACCGCGTTGTCTCGCGCATTTTTCCCATTCCTGAGTTCTACGGCCTCGCCTCTGCCATCGATGACAGTTGCGATTGGGAACGCATTCCTAAGCTGACGGAGGACTATTTAGCAGCTCTTGAGAATGCCCGAATCCGAATCACGCAGACGCTCGCTCTGCAGTTTCTGCCCAGCGCTGCACTTGGCAGAGCTTTTTCGCGAGGAACAATTCTCGTGACGAACGCATCGGAAGTAATCGCGAAACTCTCCGCCGTGGAACGAGAGATACTCCGAGCACACTTACAATCTCGCGCGGAAACTCTGCAAGCAAACCCCGAGCTTCGCAGTACGTTTCCGCACGCCTTGCAAGACTAGCTACGGATGTACGTCCAATGTCTTCTGCAAAATCGCAGCTAACCAAAGACCGCTATATCCGGGCTTCGAACTTTCAAGCAAAATCATAGATGTTGTCCGTATTGTCGGCAAAAAATTAAGAAGAAGTCGTAGTCGAAGACGCGGTGTACCGCATTGATTTGGAGAAGCAAAAGTTTGCTCGAGGGAAATGGATTTGAACCACCGACCTCCTGGTCCCGAACTTTAGATTAAGCCGCGTAGTTCCAGTCAATTACACCAAAAATTCGGTTTTTAGTGTTCTTAAAGTTCAAACGCAAATTCGTTGCCTAGGAGAGCAGAGGAGGTGTATCGTGCTGGAACCAAGGTCCCCGCGGATAGGTGCCAATCAAAATCGGGTCCAGATAGAGATTCTTCCAAGGAGATCACCATGGTCAGACGGAGTCTATGGCTATTCACCGCTATTGCCAGCCTTGCTTTCATGTCAGCCGCAGCGCGCGCTGCAACATCACCCTACGACGCAATCTATGTCTTTGGCGACAGCTACTGCGATGTAGGAAACATCTACACGGCGACCAACGGCGCAACTCCCGCAGCACCTTATTACAATGGCCGATTCTCGAACGGACCCATATGGATTGATCATGTCGCCGGCGCTTGGGGACTGCCGCTGAAAGCGTCGTTGCTCGGAGGGACAGACTATGCTTTTGGCGGAGCGTACGTGACGATTCCCGAAAACGTCCCCGATTCGATTCCACCCAGCGTACCGCAGCAAGTGGCATTGTATTTGAGCAGCGTACACAACCACGCGGATCCCAATGCACTTTACGTCATCGAGGGCGGAGGGAATGACATCCTGGCGGCAAGCGCCGCGAACAACGTGTCGGTGGAAACTCTTGCATTCCAGATTGCGCTGGGTATTTCGGAAAGCGAGCTGGCGCTACGCCGCGCAGGCGCCAGGCATTTTCTTATCCCCGATCTTTTGGACGTGGGACAGTTACCGGCGGGGAAAGCCAATGCAAACTTTGCATCTTCGGCTTCCGTGGCGACGAACAACGCGCTGGATTTTTTTCTTGGATCCGAGGAACTCCTGGAGGGAATACACATCTATAGGATTAACGTGTTTAGCCTGTTCCACGATGTTGCGCAAGACGCCAGCCATTTCGGGTTCACGGACGTTGTCGATCCCTGCCTGAACTCAGTCGTAGTCCCGCCGGTGCTGTGCCCCAATCCCTATGTTTCGCTCTTCTGGGATGCAGAGCATCCGACCGAGTTTGGCCATGCATTCTTTGCCGTAACGGTAGAAGCGAATCTTGGCCCCAAGCCGTAAGCTAAAACGAAAGCAGAACACGGGCAAGAATCGCGTTGCAACATGAAAGCCCAAAAAGAAACGGCGCCGCTTGGTACCGTTTTAGTGCTTGGTCTTTGGGTGATGGCCGTTGTCTGATATGTCACCTTCACTCTGGTTTCGTCGCAGTGTCCTTCGCGGTAGCAGCAATACTCACCACGAGTTTCGGTCTTTCCCTCGTAAAGAACGTGAGCGATACGTGAGGTGCAGGTGCTATGGATTGGGAGGAACCGGAATTTCCAGAGCGGCGCATCGGGCGATATGAGCTTGCTTCCAACGGTCAGGAAGCCAAGCGTCGAGGTCACTGGCTGGCCAGGTCGGGAGATTCACCAGCAGTTGCATGAAATAGAGATGCGGGTCCATGTCATGTCGGCGGCAACTGCTGGTCAAGCTGGCTAGGATCGCTGCGGTTCGCCCGCCACGAGGGTTGCCAACGAATAAAGAGTTTTTGCGATTGAGCACGATCCGCTTCATCTCCCGTTCGCTGACATTATTATCTATGGGCACGGCGCCATCAGTCGTGAACACGGTCAGTGCGTCCCACTGGCTGAGCGTGTAGTTCACGGCGTCGGCCATGGGATGCTTCGGTAGCAACTGTTCTTTCCAGATCAGCAGCTTGCGATGCAGCTCTGCCAGTATCGGGACCGACTGCTTCTGTCGCAACACTAGTCGCTCGGCTACGGAAACGTCTTTGGCCTGTCGTTCCACCGTAAACAGCGCGTCCATCAAAGCGACAGCCTCGCGCGCGACCTCCGGCGCTGATTTCTCCGCATCTACGAACTTGCGTCTGGCATGCGCCTTATCTTGATCACCAGATAAGAGTCATTATCCCGAGTCCGGGATTATACAGAGAGAGCAGCGAAAAGATGCAGAGAAGCCAAGAGAAGTGCAATAGGCAGGGGGCACGCACTCCAGATAATCGTCATAGACTTTCAAGGAATGCGAGCAGTTTTGGCGATGGTTGCCATCTTTTCGGAGCAGGGGTGAGTCCGGCTCGTTTCCAAAAAGCCTCAAGGACCTCGCGTTTCATCTGCAAGTTGGTCGTGATGTAGCGGCTTGTCGTGGCCACTGAGGCATGACCGAGATAATCACGGATCACGGAAACATCCACACCAGCCTGGAGAAGTGCAACCGCGCAACTATGCCTCATCACGTGTGGCGTCACATGTCGCTTTCTAAGCGCAGGAGCGTTCTGTGCGGCGAGTCGGACGTACTTGGTCAATAGATAAGCGACGCCGTCGCGCGTCAACGGCGCGCCGCGGACATTGCGGAAGAGAGTGTCCTCTGCTCGATCTGTCCGAATGTTCCGGCGCAAGGCTGATACTGTTTCTGACCACAACGGGCAGGTCCGTTCCTTTTGCCCTTTGCCGAGCAAACGCACTTGCCAAGGCCTTTCCAGCCGGAGATCACAAGGGCGTACTGCTAACGCCTCGCTTACCCGCGCACCTGTGTTGTAGAGAAACAGCAACAGCGCGTGATCGCGTTCGCCATCCCGACATCGACGATCCACGGCGCCTATCACAGTGCGCGCCTCTTCAGGTTCCAGATAAATGGCGGTCCGTTGTAGTGCTCGCTTGTTGCGAATAGCGAGAATGCGGCCGTATTGACCCGCCCGTGTCACGTCCTGCCGCAGCAGATGCTCTACAAAACTGCGAACGGCCGCGAGACGACAATTCCGGGTAACAGCTGAGTTTCCCCGTTGCGACTCGACATGATCCAAAAACGCGAGCACGGCATCGGATTGGATATCTTCGAGCGCCAAGTCGGCCAACGGCTTGCGCTTATGACTGGCCAGAAAAAGGTAGAAAAGCTTCAACGCGTCCCGGTAGGCTCGCACAGTGTGTACGCTTGCCCCGCGCGTGTGCTGTAAGTAGCTTTTGAAGAAGCTTTCGGTCAATCCAAGGAGTGACTCCGAGTTCGAACGGCTCATATGTTTTTATCCTCATCCGCTTTCTTATACCTGCGACGTAGCCGGTTGCCTGCCAGAGCTAGCAGTTCCGGAGTGGCGTTCAGATAGGTTTCCGTGCCGATGATGTCCACATGTCCCATGTATGTAGATAGCCAAGGCAGGCGAGCATGCAGGTCCACACCCTCCCTGTACCATCTATTCAGCCGATGCATCGCGAAGGCGTGACGTAGGTCGTAAGGTCGTGGGCCGGCCCGGCCTTTTCTCGGCTTTAACCCGGCCAGCGTGTATAGACGACGGAGGGTTTCCCCAGCTGTCTTAACTGGCAGCCGAGGTCGATCGGCGCCAATGAAAAAACGCGCGTCCGGGTCTGAACCCGCGTGCTGCGCACGGGCGGCAAGATACTTGGCCAGTTCTCCGGATAGCGTGTGATGGAACGGGACCCAGCGTGTCCGCCCCTTGAATGTATCGATAAAGAGAACGGCGGACCGTATATCTACGTCCCGCATGCGCAGCCGTAGCGCCTCTCCGAAACGGATTCCGGTGCAGTAGAGAATCAGAATCAGAGTTCTGTAGAGCGAAGCTCGAAAGGGTGGGCACTTCAGATCAGCGCAAAGCTTCAACAGAGTCAGAATGTGCTTCTCAGAAAGAAAGTAGGGAACGAAGTCCGATTTCGTTGGCAGATGTGGCCAGATGGGTTCTGAAACAGTTCCCGAATTGGAAGATCGACGCAAGTAACGAAAGAACTGTCTCAGAACCGCTGCATCATCGGAAACGCTGACTGCTTTACGACCCGGCTTGCTCGATAGCCAGGCGATCGCTGCTTGATCCATTTGCCAGCGACGATTCCTGGCAATGTATTCGATAAGAAATCGATCGAATTCGCGCAGCGTGAACTCAGCGCGCATGTATCCGTAACCGAGGCTGCGCTTGAATCGGAGGAAATCAAGCAATTCATCTGCGACTGGACCATTGAATATGTTGTTCATCGTGGCACTGGAAGGGCAACAGTTCGCAGACGCCTCAAAGCTACGCGAACGTATATCGAAGTCGAAGAGGAACTGCGGTGACCAAGGATATCGCTTACGACCTTGATGTTGGCCCCGGCATCGACCTGCCTGGCCGCATGACTGTGTCGAAAAGCGTGTGCGCCGATTATTTTGGCCGAAATGCCAGCCAGATGTGCATAGTGCTGGATACGGTGGCGAATGGCGCCACTGGTTATCGGCTTGTAAGGCATATTCTTCCGGAGAAAGAGGTGCTTGATTGATGTGGCGGGCGGCCGTTCTTTTCGTAGGTACGCGGCCAACGCTTTTGCGATTGCGGGTAGCAGAGGAAGCTCGATTGGTACATTAGTCTTGGGACGACGAGCCCTCAATACGCCGGCCTGCCAATCCAGATCATCCAATCGCAGTGCAAGGACTTCGGCTGCACCCAGACCGTACGTTGCCAGCAGCAACATGATCGCAAAGTCCCGTTTACCTGGCGCTTTTGATCGAGAGATCGAGTGCAAAATCTGCTGTACGTCCCTCCAAGGGAGCGTGCGTGGAGGATGCTCATCTATGCGATATCGGGGTGCAATCACCGCACCAGCGAGATCGGCGGATAGCTTTCCTGTGATCTGCAAAAATCGGAGAAATGCACGGAGCGAACTGCAAGTGTCAGCAACGGTTCGCTTCGCCAGCCGGGTGCTGAGGTTTCGCACGAACGCGTCCACATCGTTCAATGTCGTCCGTTCAACGGGCTTCATTCTTGACCGCAATTGCAATAGGAAGCGCCGCGCGGTCTCGATGTCGCGTATCAACGTTCCATCCGAGACGCCATTATGAAGACGCCGGTACTTACAATACTCGTCGACTAGAGGAGGCAACTGTGGCGTAGGTCTCTCGCGCCACTGAGGCAATGGAATGCCCAGATCACGCAGCGCGCAGGCCCAGGCGTGAAGCGCGTTGCTGGCAACTCCGCAGCTATTCTGAGCACTTCTTCGTCCCCTGAGCCTAGCGCCAACGTACGCTCGAAGGAACCGCTCTACTCCAGCCACAGTCAGCTGTTCAGCCTCGATAAGCTTTCGTTTCTCGCAGCACTTTCTGAATCGCCGAACCCAGTAAAGATAATTAGTGATTGTTCCGCGAGAAAGGCGGCCTTTTCGCCATACAGCAACGATCTCGCGCTCGCGCGGGTCGATTACCTGTACTGGTTCATTCACGAAGTAATGGACGATGTCACGCAGAAAAGGTTTGATGGATTATCACGACAACCGCGCATCATTCTCGCGTGCTAGAGGGCCTTACTTGGCAAGGCTCTGGATAATACTGGACTCGGGATAATGACTCCAACAACCTGCGCGCGTGATGGCATTGCCGGCCACCACCCCGTTGTAGCCCCCATAAGCGTCTGCCAGCAAAACCTCCGTGTAGTCTTTCAGAAATTCCTTCGGGCCTTCTCGACTGCGGTTCAGGGTGAAGTCGAACACGTTATAGGGGTTCGCTTCGTCACCCACATATACCCACATGCGTGCCGGCTGCGCCTGGCCTGGGCGCAACATCGGCAACACGGTATCGTCGGTGGCCACCACATGGGACTTCCTGACCCGCTCGGCCATCCGCTGGTACAACGGCTCGACCACATCCGCGACATCCCCGCACCACACCGACTGCGTGGCCCGGGAAATCTCGAACCCTTGTCGCTCGAAAATATCTTCCAGTCGATAGAGTGGTAGGTAATCTGCAAATTTACTGGTGACGATAAAAGCCAGAAGCCCTGGCCCAGCAAAGCCCTTCTCGATGGCGTTGTCTGCTTTGGCGGCCACCGCGATCTGCGGATTTTCGCCCCGACCCTCACAACTGGCGCATGCGTACTTCTTGCGTACATGCTCGAGCCGTTCGAAGTGTCCCGGAATGTATTCGATCTGCCAGCTCTTCTCGCTACCGATCTCTTTTCGCTCCACACCGCAACTTGAGCAGGGCCGCTCTTCTGCGCTCAGCTCGTATACGTGTGTCTGGACCGGAAGGTTCTCGAAGTTCGCCAGAGCCCGCCGCCCCTTGCGGCGCTTCACCCGCCGTAACTCTGGTTCCGGTTCTGCTTGCCGAAGATCTTCCAAGTGGATGGGCTTTTGTTCCAAGGTCTCGGCAAACTCCAGCAGCATCTGGGCCAGCTGATTCATGCTCAGACGGTCCGCCCGTGGCCCGTAGGTCGCCTTCTTGTAGCGTTCCAGCTCCATCTGCAGTCGCAGCTTCTCCAAATACAGTTCGTCGGCACGCTTGCGCTGCTCTTCGGCTTTCCTAAGATATTCTTCGGCGCGCTTCTCCTGGTGCTCGCGTTCCTGCCACAGCGAATGCAGCATGGCCTTCAGTGCTTCTTTATCGTCGGGCAAGTTGGTCAAGAAGTTCTCGTTGGTGGGCACATCTACTTAGACGTAGCAGAGCAAACTTTGTTGCACACACGATAGTTATTCTATGCGTTATTTTTATTTTTTTCTTGGACTAGCTTTTTTCCTTCGCTGTTTCACACGGTGCGTTCATAGCGTCGCACGCGCTTCAGCTTCGAAACATCGATCCCATCCAGAATCATTGCCAGCTCGCTGGCGCGCAACTCCACCGATCGCGCGCCCTGCTCGACTCGCGGCAGTTTGAAAACCCCAAGTTCCAGCCGCTTGTACCACAGTACGAAGCCGTCCCGGTCCCACACTAGAATCTTCAACCGATCGCCGCGCCGCGAACGGAACACAAACAGATGGCCGCTTTGCGGGTTCTCTCCAATGACCGCTCGCACACGTTCCGCCAGCCGATCGAATCCGCAGCGCATGTCCGTCGCTTCGTTGGTCATCCAGATCCGCGCTCCTTGTGCGCGATCCATCGCCTGCAAACTTGGCAGCCCGATCACCCCGCTGCCTCCACCACCGCCAGCAACGCCCGCACATGTTCAGCATCGAATCCGGGCCGCACCAGTAGGCTTCGCCCATTCCTCAATCGGATTTCAACGCTCGAATCGCCGGGCGTGCTCGGCCCATGCCCCGCCACTTGCACTTCCAGAAACTTTGTTGGCGTGTCTTTCTCCAGCCGCTTCTTCCACACGAAAAAGTACGGCCGGCACAAACCGTGCCCACGACAAAACGCTTTCACACTCTGTCCGCTACGTGCTTGCTCGGAAACCAGCCTTCGCCACTTCATCCAGGCCTTCTTTGAGCGCTTGGTCATGTCGTAACATTGCAATGCGACACGAATCTTTACAAGATGGGGTTCGCTTAGCGCTCACTAAAGAACCAATGCCCCAATTGAGCAGTACCAGCATGCGGAAAACGGATCGCGGCGGCGATGAATGCCCGAGTACAGCGAGCCACTTTACTGGTAACCGGACTTGCCAAGACTCAGTGCTTGATGGCGGCGACGCGAGTCTCTCTTCCGCTCACGAACACCTTCATGGAGTTCTCGCTTTCGCCCGACTCGTCGGTGTATTCGTAGGAGTCCGCTGAAACAACCTTCATGATGTACCGGGTGTGATACAGCTTCCCGCCAAAAATGCTCTCCCCAAGCCAAGTCCATGTGTCGCCGCTCACCGTACCAGTCTTGTTTTCTATTCCTCCCGAACTGTCAACCGCGTGATAGTGGTATTTGTTGGAAGTCGGATCGTAGTAGACGAATGAAGCGTCGGTATATTTCACGCTGCCCCTCTGGAGTGTTGCGGTGCAGATCACTGCAAATCCGCTGGCCGTCCACCTGCAATCTTCGATGCCGCTATATTTCATCGCTGGAGAGTTCGGCCCCATGACCCCGGCTTTCAGTTCGTCTTCGACCCTGAACCTGCCGACCATTACTGCGAGTCTCTTCACTTCTGGGCTGGGCTTCGGCGGCGCTGTCGTAGACTGAGCGCGAGCCACAATCGCACTGGAGGCACAGGCCACCACAAACGCGAGCAACCTTGTGTAACGACTCATCGGATCAATCCTCCTTGATTCGATGTTTGGTGACTTGCCGCGCATGCTAACACAAAAAGTCGGAGCCGCAACAAATCTGATACACTCCTCTCCCCGTCTTCCTCCGCACATCCAACGCGGAGTCTCCCATGATCGGTGCCATCGGCTTCGAATCCGAAGAAGTCCAACTACGCAAACTTCGCGACCGCTTGCGCCTGATGTCCGACGAAGAGTTGATTCAGTTCGGAAAGGAACGCCGCAATCTGGTGCGCGCACGACGAGTATCGGCTTCGCCCGACCCGTGGCCCGCACAACTAGAAACTGCGCGGGAAGAGTGGAGACGGAGGCATCGCCGCGATTGCGGACTCAATGTGTAGTACGATGGCGAATCCTTCAAGGAGTTGCCATGCCCAGCCGCAAGAACCTCATCGCCGCCATAGCGGTGCCTCTCATCATCGGCATTGTTGGACTGATGAATCTTATGCACCAAGAGCGATTCGCGAGTTATCGTACCGTGGACGTGCTACAACTCACGGGTTCCGGCATGTGCTTCGGAGTGGCGCTTGTAGCATTCATTGCGCTTGTGCGAGGGCCTCGCGTCCCTTGACAGCCGCGATTGTTGAGGATATGTGAAAGAATCTGTGGAAATAGGCCCGATTTTACAGTCTTTTCCGTATTGCTTACCGAATAACCGTTGTCGTTTAATCTACGCCAACATTTAAGGGGCGGTCCCCACACGTCAACCTGCAAAGCCCACTTCCCCAGGACATATACCGCCCCACCTACAGTTTCTCCCGTATTGCTTACGGAATAACGTCGTCGTTAAATTACGGTATCTTGGGGGCGGTTCCCCATCTTCTAACCATCGCGCGACCTGACCGCCCCAACCCTTAACCAGCAAGGGGGCCACATGTTGCGAGACCATCTGAAATGTCCTGTTTGCGGCGAATCTGAAACAATCTGCGAGCTAAGCGGCTGCGACCAGATTGCGGATGCGCCGCCTGAACCAGAAATTGAGCGGCTCTCTTTCACGCTCCACGTCGGCGATAAGATTTGGGAGACGCCGCTATAGTTCAGCAGCAACTAGCCTGCATTATTCACAAAAGTGGATCGCTGACGAGTTTTTTGTGAGAGCGAAGCAACCATGAGTTAATGTCAGAATTTTGTTAGACCGAGACACTGATTCTAAAGTCCTTAGCGAGGTTCTTGGTCAGGTTTTGACGCGTAGAGAGACACTGCGCATAGAAGGTTGACAAGGGTTAGTTTCGGGTGGAAGAAGTGGGAGACTCAGCCGCTTTGTGCGCCCAAGCTCAAGGCCAGACGATGAAAGCTATCGCGGTAGGGAAACGCTTGAGGCAAGTGCAACACGATGCGACGCACCGAGACAATAACTTGCGCTCCGAGTTTTAGAAAATGCTCTCGTAAGGTCGAGACTTGCGCCCGGGCGTGACGGGTCGGGGACAAGTGAAGTCGCATCTCCTGCATCAGCGCATACGCAGCCGCTGTCAGCAGCACGCGGAACGTGTTCGCCAAAAAGTTCGAGCAACTGGTCCGATCGATCTGCATGCCGTCGTGCAATTCTTTAATTCGGTTTTCGACGTCGCCCCGCTGACAGTAAACCTGCTCGTAAATCCACTGCGGACTCTGTTTTAAGTTAGTGACCACGAAGCGCGGGTTGTCCTTCGGTTCCTTGTTCGCGGCGCGCACCATCTCGGCCTTGTAGATGACCCGTCGTTTCCACGGCCAAGTCTTTTTGGTAGCGTACCGGCACTCACCATAAACATGTTCGGTTTGACCCGAGATCTTCGACGCACGACGAGCCTGCTTCATGGCCGACTCTGCCTTGCGCTTCAACACCGCATTGGAGGCCATGTTGACGAGGTATTCCACTTTCGGTTCGCAATCCAGAAATTCCAGAACTTCCGGGGATGCGAAGCCGCCGTCGAGGCGCACCCGGATTCTCGCCTTGGGAAAGGCATCGCTCACTCGTTCGATCAGACGGCGCAGAATCCCGATGGCGCCCACCGAACCAGACGCATTCCCACGCCGCAACACCGCCGCCACCAAGTACTGCTCCGCCTCCTCATTAAAGGTGAGAAAACAAACCATCGGCAAGTAACAGTAGCCATCGTAGTGGCTATTGTAAAAGGTGAACTCTTGCTGACCGTGTGTGGGGTCGTCGGTGGGATCCAGATCGATGGTGATCCGACGGGCGCGTCCATGCAGACGCTTCTGATGTCGTTCAATGACACGCTCCGCCAGCGCTTCTATCATACGAAACAGTTCCTTACTATCCGGAGCATTTTCAAAGCGCGACAGAGTAGGTTGCGAAGCCAGATCCTCGCCGTCGACGGGATTCCGACCGACCAGCAGCTTGTGGATCGGATCGCACGCCAGCCGTGCCGCATCGTTGGCGTCTTCATATCCCAACGCGATGGCCATGACTCGCTGCGTAATCAACTCCCGCAACTCATGTCGCACCTTAACGGGTTGTCGGTCATCTCTCAGGCAAGCCACCAATGCCGAAGTCAGACCTAACCGACGCTCGGCAGCCTTCAGTAGAATCGCTCCGCCATCGGAACTGCTCTGCCGTTGATCAAACTTCGCGACCACCGGTCGATCAAAAATATCTGGAAAAAGGAGACAGTCTGTTGTGGTATGTTCGTTCAAGCGAAGGCCTCACTTTTGGTCTCAAATCTGCCTAGACAACGGATTTGTACCATAGCGAGGCCTTTCGTGCTTATAAAATCATGAATTTTCCAGGCTAGAGGCGTGGTAAATCCGCCCATCGGGCGAACAACGGTTCGGCAACCCGTAAAATTTTTCGCCTTTTACAATCTTCCTTCGATTCCTAGTCCCAAACATCGGCGCGAAGCTGTTCGTCCTGGGGCGGCCTTTCAAAACGTCTCACTCAGAACCCGGACCCGTAAGCAGAGACGTTTTAGCCGCCCTATAAGCGGGGCCGTTGTAACCTTTGCTCTCTGGGCGGAGACGGAGGTTATTGCGGCCTCTACTTGTTGTCGCTCGTCCAAGTACAAGCACAGGCCACTCGATCAGAACCATTTGAACCTTGCCGCGTTTTTTGCAGCTAAGCCGTGAGAGGTAGCGGTTTTTCGGGTCACCGTTTGTTTACCCAAAGACCACTTTTGGTGCATTGAATCGAAAGCGGCGCTAGTTCAGAGTACGAAGCGACGGAGACCCGGCTCAAGCCCAGCCGAGCCGGGGATGAAGGAGGTTCCAATGTTCGACCTTTCGTTAGCTATTCTGTCGTTCTTTCCCCCTACGCCGTGCTGACCTTGTGGGGCCAAGGTTGGCCCCCTCCCCCGATTCTGCACCGAGAAGCCATATGTCTTCCTCTACTTCAGTTAATCCCTACCACGACAGAACCAGCGACTAGATCAAAGACTCTTTCTTCCAATGGGTACGTACCGCGACGGTCGGGAACATAACGTCGCGCCGCCAAGGCCTCGTTTCTTTCTTCAAGCGATAGCTTTGCAATGGCGAGATGGTGCATCCCTGCGAACCGCGAGCGCGCAATAGGGCAACATGTATAGCACAATCGAATTTTGTCTCTTAATTCCCCGTAAGGCAGAGAACAGTCTATGAGAAGCACAGAAGCTTCTGATCCACAATTAGGACAGAGCATGTTCGTCCCTTATCAACGCCTGGAAAAAATTCTGGGCGGCAGCGCGCGGCTTCCGTCGCACACGGCCAAACTTTTTATAGGTTCATCAAAGCTTCAGCAAAAAGCTGTTCCGCGCTCTCTGAAGGCAACTCCACCTCGAAAGCCACGTGCTCGCTGAAGCTGCCGCCTGTGGCGTGCGGCGTGTGATCTTCGTGGTGCTGAACGGCGGATTGAAGACACGCTAGCGCGTCGAGTCCGTCGTCTTTCTCAATCAGTTCGACCTCGGCCTCTTCGCTATCAGTCCACTCAACGAACTCGACGCTCTCCGTGATCATGATGTCGAGGTTTGTGTCATCGATGATCTCTATTTCGATTTCCGCGCGTTCCGTGCACTCTGCACTTGTACTGCGGACGTCGTTGAACGCATCCTCGATTTTCTTGCGGACGGCGGCTACACCGTAACCTTGGAGGATTGGTACGCCGTTGGGGGCTGATTGCTAGCGCGCGCGATCATATCGTCAGGAAGCGAGAAGAAAGGCGAGCGAGCGTTTCAAAGGACCAAACGAGCTGGTCTGATGCACTGGGGCTGCGAGGATGCCATGGCTCGACCGAGTTGGCGATCGTCGTCGTAAATCCCGAACCGCGAAATCGCCTGTTTTTATGCGGTTTTCCGTGATGTCGTCTCGGTGAGTGGCGAACGGGTCCTTCGGAGGGGGTGGGACTGCCACCTCCAGTGACCGCCCCGGCCACCCATCGATGGGTCCCATCGCGTTGCCTAGCGAGGTCGCGTTCTAAAACAATTGCGACACCCCCGGCATGCCGGCAGGGCGTACCCTCCACCTGAAGATTTCCGGAGGTACCATCGGCCTTGTTCCACCGTGCCCATACCGCATTCGCGGTTGGAGTACAATAATCTCAATGTGGGAGTGGTGATCGTACAAAACAAACAGTGGGTCTTTTCCGGCGCTGGTTTAACCGCTCTCGGCATGCTTTGGTGGTTGTTCACCAAGTTCTGGAAACGCGAGCCGTCGCCGGTCATTACGACCACACAGGCACCAAATACAACTATAGCTCCGGTCATCACGAATACGATCACCTTTCCTCCAATGGGGTCGAGTGTCGGAGAGACTCAAGACCACGAACGCGCATCGTGTGGTGGACATTCACTCCACCGTAGCGGCTAATCTTGTTGCCTTCATTGGCAAACGAGCGGGCCTGCTATTTCCAACAAGCACAGGCAGAGCGCACAACCATTCGAATGTCAGAAACCGAATGCTGTACCCGATTTTGAAGAAAATGGGAGTCGCTCAAACTGGCTTCCACGGCTTTCGACGATTCCGAGCCACTCATCTGCGAAAGCAGCAGGCACCGGAATCGCTAATCAAGTCGTGGTTGGGACACAGCGCGAAATCGTCTGTGACTGACCTATACGACAGGTCGCAAGAGGACACAAAGTACCGCAAACAGGTCGCTGAACAGGTGGGAATCGGTTTCGAAATTCCCTCTATTGTTCTTTCTGTTCTCAAACAGCAAGAAAGTGAGGTCGTTGTAGCTGCTTAGTTTTACGGGATTTAAGTGGTCGGGGCGAGTGGATTTGAACCACCGACCTCCTGGTCCCGAACCAGGCGCTCTAGCCAGGCTGAGCCACGCCCCGACAAGCGCTCAAAAAAGAGGTTTCAAGCGCAACCACAAGGTTAGCACAGCTCTCCCGACACGTGCCAGCAAAGCCGCTATGTATGATTCCGGTGCTGTTTCATCCCAAATGAATCAGCTTCGCTTCGGTGATGGCAGCGTGCTCGCGGATCGGCCCAAGAATCTCTTCCGAAACGGTTCCGTCCAGACGCACCAGTGAGACCGCTTCGGCTCCCACCGTCGCTTCGCGGCGTCCCAATGCAAACGTGGCGATGTTGACCCCGAGCTTCCCGAGCGTCGTGCCCACGTGTCCGATGACGCCGGGTTTATCGTTATTGCGCAGGTATAGCATCGTGCCGTCCAACTGCGCCTCCACCGGGATTGCGTCAATGCGAATCACTCGCGGCGTGCCATCGTGCAGCACTGTTCCTTCGGCGCTAAATCCGGGTTCGCCTGGCTTAGCCGGCAGCGCGGCAACTTCCAGCGTGTGTTGGAATCCATGCTCGCGTCGCCGCGTTTCCTCTTCCACGGTCAAGCCGCGCGCCGCCGCAACCGATGGAGCATTCACCACATTCACTTTTTCATCCAGCACCGCATTCAGCAATCCCGCCAATACGGCACTGCGCAAGAGATGCGTTCCCAACTCCGCCAGTTCTCCCGCATAGCGGATCTTCACTCGTGCCGGGCGGGTCGCCGCCGCTTGTGAAACGAGCGAACCCAATCGTTCCGCCAAAGCAAGATAGGGCCGCACGCGCCGGTATTGCTCTGGGGACAAAGCCGGCAGATTCACCGCATTGCGAATCACGCCTTCCTGTAAATAGTCCCGGACCTGCACCGCCACCTGATTTCCTAATTCTTCCTGCGCCTCTGCCGTCGAGCCCGCCACATGCGGCGTCGAAATCACGTTTGGCAAGCCAATCAGCGGTGAATTCTTCGGTGGTTCTTCCGCAAACACGTCCAGCGCCGCGCCGGCCACGTGCCCGCTCTTGAGCGCCGCGGCGAGATCGGCTTCGTTGATCAGTTCGCCCCGCGCGGCGTTTACGATGCGCACGCCCTTTTTCATCGTGCTGATGGACTGGGCGTTGATCATGTTTTTCGTGGCAGGGCTCACGGCGGTGTGCAGCGAAATGAAATCGCTCTGTCGGAAGAGTTCTTCGAGCGGGACCAACTCAACGGAATATTCCTTCGCTGCCGCCTCGCTGATGAAGGGATCAAACCCGATAACCCGCATGTCAAACGCGTTCGCGCGGATCGCCACTTCCCCGCCAATGCGTCCCAAGCCGATCAGTCCCATCGTTTTTCCGCGCACCTCCGCACCCGAGGACGACTTTTCCCACTTCCCTTCGCGCATCGAGGCATCAAACTTCGGCAACTGGCGCACCAACGCTAGCAGGAGCGCAAAAGTATGCTCTGCGACCGACACCGAGCTTCCTCCTGGCGTGCTCATCACCAAAACCCCGCGCTTGGTGGCCTCGTCCAGGTCGATGTTGTCCACTCCGACACCGGCGCGCCCCACGACGCGCAACCGCGGGGCTTTGTCCAGCAGGTCCGGTGTCACTTTCGTAGCGCTGCGCACGATCAACGCATCCGCGTCCGCAATCTCCCCGGCCAGCGTGTCTTTGGTGCTCTGCACGATCTTCCAGCCTGCCTGTTTCAGCAGTTCCAGGCCGTGATCGCTGATCTTGTCCGCTACAATGACTTTCATCTGTCCTCTTTCGGGGTAAAAGCCGCGACTATCAGCGGTCTCTTCCCAAGTTCTGAAAACATTCCAACTTACTGTGCGGCCCGCATCGTGTCAATGCGCCCTCCCGGAGACCCGGAGACCGGGGACCCGTAGACTTCGCGCCTCGCAGTTTGACAAAGAGTTGTTTCGTCCGTGGAATTTATCCTCGAAGCATCCATGTCAAGCTTGCTTGACATTTGGCAATTTCGCCCTGATAGTCGAATGGAAAGCTTGCTTTACATGACGCCTCGCATCCTAAATCGGGTCAAAGAACTTCGCAACGCGCGCGACTGGACGCAGGAGCAGCTTGCGGAGGCCGTCGGCGTTTCGCGGCAGAGCATCAACTCCATTGAGCGCGATCGCTACGTGCCCAGCCTGTTGCTAGCCTTAATGTTCGGCCGTGTTTTCGGCTGTACCACGGATGAGATCTTTTCGTTGGAGATAAAAAAGTGAAAATACCCGTTATTCGCGCCACGGTTGACGAACGCTTCTTGAACCACCGCCTGCATGCGAGCAGCCTCGGGGGAATCATCGGCGGACTCGATCGAGAGACCCTAAATTCCTCATGCCCGCCGGCATGTTGTGCCTGTCAGTCGCGATCATGTTTCCGATCTTCGTCCACCCGGCCGGCCAGGTCGGACGGAATTGGTTCGAGGGCTTGCGCGGATTTCTATTCGGCATCTCCATCGGGCTCAACCTGATGGCCGTAGTGTTGAAAGCGCGCGCGCGCCGCCGCGTGGAAAACTAGTTCATCCTTTCGTCCGTGGCGTCGCTCTCTACCGACCGGATTCGTTCGGTCCGCTTAAGTCGGCTCTGCTATAGTTTTTAGAGGGAGCCACACATGACTCTGTCCGAGCAGATTCAGAAAGATATTGTCACCGCGATGAAGGCCAAAGAGGAAATGCGCCTCAGCGTACTGCGCATGGTCAAGTCGGCGTTGCAACTGAAGGAAGTGGAAAAGATGCGCCCGCTCGACGCCGCCGAATCCATCCAGTTGCTGCAAACGCTGGCCAAGCAGCGCAAGGAATCCATCGACCAATTTGCCAAAGGCGGCCGCCAGGATCTCGTTGACAAGGAAACCAGTGAGCTCAAAATCCTCGAATCCTATCTCCCCGCGGGCGCTTCCGACGCGGAAATGGACGCCGCCATCAACAAAGCCATAGCCGAAGTGGGAGCCAATTCCATCAAACAGATGGGCGCCGTTGTAAAAGCGGCGAAAGAAACCCTGACCGGCAAAGCCGTCGACGGCAAGGCCCTTAGCGACCGCGCGCGCGACCGGCTGTCGAAGCTCGGCTAAGCAATGCCAAAAAAGGCGCCCGCCTCAGAAGGCGGCCGCTACAAAGGCCGGATAGATTCGATCCTCCGGCAAGAACGATGCCCTTACCCCAACAA
Source organism: Candidatus Acidiferrales bacterium (assembly GCA_963783955.1). Lineage (GTDB taxonomy): Bacteria > Acidobacteriota > Terriglobia > Acidiferrales > UBA7541 > Acidiferrum. Next base: position 417,374 of record CAWAPN010000002.1, read on the forward strand.
ATCGCGGTTCGCTACGCTCGGGATGACGCCGGATACGTCACGATGCGGCCTGTCATCACACAGACCTTCCGCCTCGGCGAGTTGACGGACATGGTCGTCAGCTCCGTCGGCAAAAACCCCTCTCGTGTGCAACAGATCTTCCGCACTGGCACGGTTCTTTACAACGGCTACCACTATTGGTGGGATTCCTTATCCGCCGATTTCGTCGAAATCGAAGCCCTGTTGACCGCTTTCCCGGATGATGATCCGTCTCGCCCGTTCGATCCCGCTAAGATCACTACGATTCTTTTCGAGAGCGGTGGCGGAACAGAGCGCAACCTCGTTGAAATTACAAGGAAGGATGCCGGCCAGAAAAAGCTCCTCGCCAAGACCTCGCCCTGGGCGATCCTGCTGCAGGTCGCCGCAGAGCATGCGCCACGCTACGAAAAATACTCCCACGCTCGTCGCGCCGACCTCTTCCGTCTCACTCTGCCTTTCGACCGCGCCCAGCAACTCCTCGCCGCCATACTGGACGCCGCCCCACGAGGGCTGCGCCGTCACTGGAGTACCCTGCGACCTCCTGCCGCGCTTACTTTCGTTTGCCCGCGGTAGCTGGCCGATCGGCCAGTTAATTCACTCCGCACGCATTTTTCGACCTCTTCGCCCAGAGCGTCGTGGCAGTTTGTACTATGGATTGAAGTGTTCTGACTCTAATCAGGAGGAGCATTCATCCATGAGAAAGGTTCTTACAGTAGCAGCGGTTGGCTTGTCGTTTATTGCTGGCGCAGTTTGTGCCCACAGAGTTCACGATTGGCACGACCTCGATGATGTCCACAAGCATGTCGTCGAATCGATCCATGAAATGGAGCGAGCGCGCTCGGCCAATCACTATGACATGGACGGCCACGGCGCGAAGGCCGAGGAGCACCTGCACGCCGCAGAAAGAGAGCTGGGCATGGCGGTGGAGTCCGCAAAGCTTCACTAAAATCGTTTCGAAGGGGCGCGCATTTCAGCTACCGGGCGAACTCGCCGGGGGAAGGCGGATAGCGCGCCCTTTCTGTTTCTGGATGCCGAAACGGAGGGATGAGCCGATCTCTGTGCATTGGATATACGAATGGATTCGCTCCTTGGCAACAGCACTTTCGCCGTTCTGCCACCTTTTACGAATCCCTTCCCCCTGGCCCCAGGCTGGGTCATAATCCCCCCACACAAGTTTCATTCGCACGATTCATCGGGGAGGACACGGTGAGCGACCGTCCACGGAATTCCACGGCACCTTCAAGTGAATTTCGCAGCTACGTCCCGGCTTCCAAAACTCTGACGGAATTTTCGTTCCGCGCGGTGGTGCTCGGCGGCATTTTTGGGCTGCTATTCGGTGCTGTCTCCGTCTATGTCGGCCTACGCGCGGGCCTGACGGTTTCCGCTTCCATTCCGATCGCGGTGTTGTCTATCAGCATTTTGAGGGCTTTTGGCCGCTCTACCATTCTCGAAAACAATATCGTCCAAACCACGGGGTCGGCCGGCGAATCGCTGGCTGCCGGTGTAATGTTCACACTTCCGGCGCTCATTTTTCTCGGCTTCGGTTCGGAATTCACCTTCTGGCGCATTTTCCCCATGGCGCTGCTCGGAGGGTGGCTCGGCGTTTTGTTCATGATTCCGCTTCGCCGCCAACTCATTGTCAAGGAACACGGTAACCTAAGCTTTCCCGAGGGCACGGCGTGCGCGGACGTGCTGGTCGCCGGCGAAAAAGGCGGTTCGTTTGCGGGACGCGTCTTCTGGGGGCTGGGCCTCGGCGGCGTGTATACCTTTCTGATGAAGACGGTTCTGGTCTGGACGGAACAACCAGAAGGGCGGCCAGGATGGTATCCGGGCTCGAGTTTCCGCGCCAACATCACCTCGGAGTATCTCGGCGTTGGCTACATCATCGGCCCCCGCGTTTCCGGCATTTTGTTTGCCGGAGGCATCGTCTCCTGGCTGGTCATCATGCCGGCGATCAAGTTCTACGGGCAACTGGCAGGTAACACGCCGCTTTACCCTTCGACGATTCCTATTCCGCTGATGACCCCCGACGATATGTGGCGGAGTTACATTCGCCCGATGGGCGCGGGGGCCGTGGCTGCGGCGGGTTTGATCACGCTTTTCCGCACGCTACCCACGATCATCGCCGCACTCACTGCCGGCCTGAAGGACGTGCGCGCCCAAAACGGCGAAGAATCCATCGTTTCCAGCCGTACGGAGCAAGATACCCCGATGCGCTGGGTCATCGTCGGTTCCATCGTCATTGTCGTCATGATGTGGGTGCTTCTCACATTCCACCCCATGCAGGGTGCGCAAACTCAGTGGTATCAGAATCTTTTCGCAGGGGTCTTTGTCGTCGTTTTCGGATTTCTTTTTGTGACTGTCGCGAGCCGCATCAGCGGCCTGCTCGGTAACTCCTCGAATCCCATCAGTGGCATGAGCATCGCCACTTTGATGGCCACCTGTGCCATTTTTCTGCTTGCCGGGTGGACGGCTCCGAACTATGCCGTGCTCGCTCTCATGATCGGCGGCGTGGTTTGCATCGCTTCCGCGATTGCCGGCGCCACCTCGCAGGACTTAAAGACTGGTTTCCTCGTCGGTTCCACGCCTTTCTGGCAGCAGATGGGCCTGCTGATCGGTGTTACCGTCTCGACCGTCGCTATTGGCGGCACGCTCAATCTGATGAACAAGGGCTTGGAGAAATATATTCCTACCGAGATTCCTGTGAACGTCAGTTCCCTTCCCACCGGGTCGAAAGTCGAGCGCCAGTCCTTTACCTATAAAGACAAGACCTACATCCTCATCAACTCCTTAGGTTCTAGCGTGATTCCCGATGGCGAGTACCTCTACGACCGCGACACCCAGAAGATCGAGTATCAATGGGCGCAAGGCATCGGCAGCGATAAAGCGCCCGCGCCTCAGGCGCGTTTGATGGCCACGGTGATCAGCGGCATCCTGACGCAGCGTTTGCCTTGGCGTCTGGTTCTGATGGGCGTTGCCATGGTGATCGCTATCGAGATTTTGGGCGTTCGATCGTTGGCTTTCGCCACCGGTCTGTACATTTCCGTCGCCACCACGGCCACGATGTTTGCCGGAGGCTTGATCGCCTGGCTGGTGCAAGCTTCGATGAAAGAAAAACAGGAAGGCAGCAGCGAAGCCAGCCCTGGAGCTCTCTATTCGAGCGGCCTCATTGCGGCCGGAGGTGTGTTCGGGCTTCTCGGGATCGGCATCAATCTCTTGCAGGATCCGGAGATTGCCAATCACGTGCCTGGCTGGGTTGCCGGCGTGCTACGGTTGCCGTGGCGACCGGATCTTTTCTCCTTCGGCCCGAAGCTGGCGGGATCGCTCGCTAGCAGCAATCTCTTCGCGGTTTTCATGTTTCTGCTGTTGTGCGCCTCGCTGTTCTATTTCGCGCGAAAAAAGCTAGATTGAGACCGGACGGTTTACAATGAAATCGCTTGGCAGTGAGGTGTGAAGGCGGCGCCCCCAAGACTGCCGGATTTCTTCACTATGTCAGCACTCGCGAATCTAGAACCTCGCCTTGTATGGAAGCACTTTGAGCGGCTGGCGGCCATCCCTCGCCCGTCGACCAAGGAAGCCGCCGCCCGAGACTACGTCCGCAGCGTGGCCGCAACCTCGACACTCGAAACCGTGCAGGACCCCGCCGGCAATCTCGTCGTTCGCAAACCAGCCCGCCCCGGCCGCGGCCTGGCACCGATGGCCCTTTTACAAGGCCACCTCGACATGGTCTGCGAGAAAAACGAAGGGACCGTCCATAACTTCGATACCGATCCCATCAAACTCGTGCGAGACGGCGACTGGCTGAAGGCCGACGGTACAACACTCGGAGCAGATAACGGCATCGGAGTGGCGGCCGCGCTCGCCGTGATGGAAAGCAATGATATTTCCCACGGCCCGCTTGAGTTTGCATTCACGGTTGACGAGGAAACAGGCCTGACCGGCGCTGCCCACTTCGAACCTGGCTTGCTGAGGTCCAAGTATTTTCTCAATCTGGACACCGAAGAGGACGGCCTGCTCTGTATCGGCTGCGCAGGTGGCGTCAACACCGCGGCCCGGCGTAAAGTCACACTGGTTCCTTCGGGCGCGGGATCCACCTGGCGCATTCGTGTCTCCGGCCTCCGCGGCGGTCATTCCGGCCTGGACATCCATCAGGGCCGAGGCAACGCGTTGCAAATCCTGGGTAGCGTGCTCCAAGATCTGCTGGAGCGCCTTCCTCTGAAACTATCAAACATCAATGGCGGAAGTGCCCACAACGCCATTCCCCGTGAGGCGGCTGCGGTCGTGGTCGTCGAATCCTCTCGGGAGCACGAATTGAAGGCCCTCGTAGTTGCCGCGGAAGCAACCCACAAAACCTATTTGGGCGCATTCGATCCCGGTTTGCAGATCACTGTCGAAAAAACGGAACCTCCGGCAACGGTTTTCGAGGCCGCGGACACGGAAAATACCGTCGCTCTTCTAACCACTTTGCCGATCGGAGTGTTATCCATGAGCCCCGATATCTCCGGCCTGGTGCAAACCTCCACGAATCTTGCAATCGTCAGAACCAAGGGGGACGTGGTCGAGATCATCACCAGCCAACGAAGCGCGATTGCCAGCAGCAAAATGTCTGCCGCCCGCATGGTGGCCACGACGTCCCGCCTGGCAGGCTTCAGCGCGGAGCACGCCGGCAGCTACCCCGGCTGGAAACCGGAGCCGGACAGCGATCTTGTGCGCAAGCTGCAGGACGTGAACCAGAAAGTTTTCGGCCAACCGGCAAAGCTGATCGCGATGCACGCCGGCCTGGAGTGCGGCGTCATCGGCGAAAAATATCCCGGCATGCAGCTGATTTCCTTCGGCCCTACAATTGTGGATCCTCACAGTCCGCATGAGCGCGTGAAAATCTCCTCGGTAGAGAATTTCTGGAAATATCTAAAGTCCGTCCTCGAGTCCCTGTAACACGGGATGAACTTACTTGCCGCAGGCGGGTCCTCGCCGCCGGCTAGTTAGCAACCGTGCCGCTTTGGCTCATTCGACGTGAACAAGCCGGATTTCTCACAACCATGCAAAATCCTGTTTTGACCCAACGGCATTCCCCGCCGTACACTTTTTACATGGGTATTCGGTTCGGCGCCCCGCGCGTTCGTTTCGACTGGCGAAGCTTCATCACGCCTGCCGTCAAGCTGCTGGTTTTGCTTTGCACTGGTGTATTTCTGGCGCAGACCTTCATCGGGTTTCTTCTTCCTCTCCGCGCCACGGTTCTCGTTAATTATTGGTTTGGGCTGGTCCCAAGCGGCGTGATTCCGGGCCTGCGAATTTGGCAGCCGGTGACCTATCTGTTCTTGCATGGCGGCCTATGGCACCTGCTCATCAACATGCTCATGCTCTGGATGTTCGGGCGTGAATTGGAATTGGTCTGGGGAAAGAAAAAGTTTCTGAACTATTTTTTCCTGTGCGGCGTTGGCGCGGGCCTGATTACCGTCCTGGTCAAATACATCCCGTTCTTCTTGGGACACCCCTTGTCGGACGTCCCCACCATCGGTGCCTCCGGCGCTATCTTCGGCATTCTGATCGGTAACGCGATTTTGTTTCCCGACCGCCAGATTTGGCTGTTTCCTCTTCCCATCATGATTCCCATGCGCCCGTTTGTCGCGGTCATGGGAGCCATCGAATTTTTCGGGACCCTAAATTCCGGCGGGGACAACGTCAGCCACGTCTGCCACCTCGGTGGCATGCTCATCGGATGGCTCTATATCCGGCGCGGGTCGTTTCTTTTCCGGGTGCGCAACGAAATGGCCGACTGGAAATATCAACGCAATCGCAAACGCTTTGAAGTCTACATGAAGAAAAGTAAGAACGAGCCACCTTCGAACCCGGACCACTGGGTTAATTAGTAGCTCAACCGACCACCCCGGAATGCGGCGTCTACACGGAGACCCTAACTGCCGACCACGTGAAACTTCATGAAGTTGGTCGTTCCCCGAATCCCCATCGGCGTTCCCGCCACAATCCCGATCACATCGCCCTTCTTCACCAACCGCTCCTCGACGAGCCGCTTCTCTGCGATCGCCGGCAGCGCATCGATCTTCTTGATGTCCACAATGCTTCGCGGCGTCACGCCCCATAGCAGCGCCATGCGCCGACGCGTGGCTACCTCCGGCGAAAAAGCCACGATCGGCACCAGCGGCCGGTAGCGCGACACCAACCTGGCCGTAAACCCGCTGTGCGTGAATACCGCGATCACTTTCATGTGCAGTTCCCGCGACGCATGGCAAACCAGTTCCGCGACGGTCTCCGCCACCTTCAATCGCTCCGTCCCGGCAGGCCTCGGAAACTCCTGAATGCTCGCTTCCGCCTCTTCGATGATTCGCGCCATCATTCCCACGGCTTCCACCGGATATTTTCCCGTGGCCGTTTCCGCGCTGAGCATTACCGCGTCCGACCCGTCGAAAATAGCATTCGCCACATCCGAGGCTTCGGCGCGCGTAGGCCTTGGATTTTCCGTCATCGACTCCAACATCTGTGTCGCAGTGATTACGGGACGCCGGTTCTCCCGAGCCCGCGCGATGATGTTCTTCTGCACCACCGGCACGCATTCCGGACGCATTTCCACACCCAAATCTCCGCGCGCCACCATCACTCCATCGGCAACGCGCAGAATTTCCTCCAGGTTCTCGATCGCTTCCGGCTTTTCCAGTTTGGCGATCACCGGCGTATCTTCCCTGGCCTGCTTCACCAACGCCTTTGCCAGCAGCACGTCTTCCGGACGCCTCACAAAGCTCACCGCGATATAGTCCGCTCCCTGTGACAGGGCAAAACGCAGGTCCCCGCGATCTTTGTCCGTGAGCGCCGGTACGCGCAGCTTCACCCCCGGCAAATTGATTCCTTTGTTTTCTCCGAGCAGTCCGCCGTTCGCCACCTGGCAAATCACCTCACGCGCCGTACTGGATTCCACGCGAAGTTCAATCAATCCGTCGCTCAGCAGGATGCGGTCGCCGCGCTTTACTTCCCGCGGCATGGGATGAAAGGTCGTGTTCACCCGCGTCGAGTCTCCCAGCACCTTCGCCGTGGTGATCACAAACCGTTGCCCGGCTCGCAGCAACACCGCCCCACCGCCGGCGAGCGCTCCCGTGCGGATTTTCGGCCCCTGAAGATCGGCCAGAATTGCGATCGGCTTCTTCATTGCCACGGCCGTTTCCCGCAGGATGGAGAAACTCTCCGCGTGTTCTTCGTGAGTGCCGTGGGAAAAATTCAGTCGCGCCACATCCATCCCGGCCTGCATCAACTTGCGGATCATGCGCGGCGAACGTGTAGCGGGACCGATGGTGCAGACAATTTTAGAATGCCGCGAAATCATCGTTGTCCTTGTCCTTGGTCATGTTTCGAATTCGAGTTAGTGAAAAACGGAAAACTCCGTCACGATGTGGGTCATCACGTCGACGCCCTTGGTAAACGAGGCCACCGGCATTCGCTCGTCGTCTCCGTGCACCCTGGATGCGTCATCCGGCGTTAGCGGAAATGGGCTCAAACCGTAGGCTTGCACATTGTGCAGCCGCAATTGTGCGGAATCGGTCGCTCCGGTCGACAGCAGCGGCAAAACCGGCGCTCCTCCGAACTCTTTGGCGCACACCTTGGTGAGCAAGGCGTAAAAATCCGTTTCCATCGAGGAGTTCGGCGCCGCCAGCCCTCCATCCGGCATCACTTCCAGTCTCACGGAGGGATCGTTCACGAGCTTATTCAGCTCGTTCAGCAGGACATCGATGGTGTCTCCGGGAAGCAAGCGCACATTGAGTACCGCCCGGGCTTCGGACGGAATTACATTCGAGCGCACTCCCGCCTGCAACATGGTCGGTGCAATCGTGTCTCTCATCATGGAATTCCACATCGGGTTCATGTCAGAAATTACGCGCTGCGCGTGTTCGCCACGGTCCGGCGTGTCAATGACCTTCAACCACTTGGAGGTCTCGTCGTTTTCGATGGCCGACAAACCCTCAAAATACCGCCTCACAATCGAGGTCAAATGCACCGGCGCCGTATAGTTTCCGATCTTCTCGACCGCCGCGGCCAAGTGCACAACCGGATTTTCTTTTGTCGGCGTCGACGCATGCCCGCCTTTTCCTTTGGCAGTCACGGAAATATTTACGGAAACTTTTTCTTCCACCTGCAGCCCGACATACTGCACCTTGCCGTTTTTCAGAACTGTTTGTCCGCCTTCATTCACCGCAAAGCCAGCGGCGATCTTGTCCCAATATTTAGCGATCAGAATCTTAAGGCTTGCGTCTCCAAACTGCTCCTCGTCGGCCGTCGCTAGAAAAATCACATCGCGCACGAGGTGCACGTTTCCACGCTTCAGCGCGATGAACGCCGCCAAATTCGCTGCCAGCATGCCTTTGTCGTCGATGGAGCCGCGCCCGTATAGGTATCCGTCCTTCATCACTCCGGCAAACGGATCGACCGACCACTTGCTCTTGTCTACTCCAACCACGTCCATATGTGCTACGAGCAGTAGCGCTTTCGATGGATCCGGCACCGCGCTGCTGCGCAAACGCGCCACTACCGCGCTCCTTCCGGGCGTCAGGTCCAGAATCTCCGGATTAATCCCTTCTTTCGTGAGAATGCCCGCAAGGTATTTCGCGGCCTGCAGCTCATTTCCCGGAGGGTTTGTCGTGTTAATCTTGATCAACTCCGTGAGCCAGCCCCGTGCTTCCAACGCGAGCGGCGTGGTGTCTCCGACCGCCGGCGGACCTTCCGGTATTCCCATCGCCGGCGGATTCTGGCGAACTTGAGCGCGCAGCGGCGCGCTGCCACAAATCGCGATGACGCACGCGATCGAGAAGCTCCAGCGCTTCCTTCTCACAAAGTCACCCTCCCGTCTGAATCCGTTTTGCTTCAACTGAATTCCATACTAACATGCGGTTTTGGCCGTCCCTGTTGGGGGCCTCTCTCGGTCGTGCCCAATGTGCACCCGCGAGGGGATCGGGGTGGACGACGCCGGACAGTGAATCCGCATCTTAGTTTAGATAGGATGCGTCTGACTTAGAAGGCCACGGGAGATGGAAATGCTATCTGGCTTCAGCTCTATTTCGCTTAAGTTTGCTGCAATTGCGGCGCTCGTCATGTTCCTTTCCGGGTCGGTTCCCGCGCAAGCCCCCGCCGGTCCACAGGGCAATCCTCCAGTCCAGCCAGGCCCTACTCCGCCGCCCGCCCCCAAACAGGAGCCTGCGGAACCGAAACCACAGGAACCGGGCGCCACGATCTCAGTCGAAGTTCCGGTCGTAACCTTGGACGTGATCGCCACCACGCAACACGGTGATCTTCTCACGGGCCTGAAGAAAGAAAATTTTCGCGTCCTCGAGGACGGCCAGCCTCAGATCATCACCAACGCCGGCCCGTCCGACGCGCCGATCACCATGGTCGTCCTGATGGAATTCAGCGCCAGGTTCTCTGGCTGGTATTCCTATCAGGCCAAGTATTGGGCGGACGCTTTGTTTCCCAATCTGAAACAGAAAGACTGGGTAGCGCTCGTGACCTTTGACATGAAGCCGCGCACGGAAGTCGATTTTACCCAGAATAAAGATGAAGTTCGTCGTGTCCTCTATAGCCTGTATTTCCCTGGATTCAGTGAATCCAACATCTTCGATGCGTTGCTGGACACCGTCGACCGCCTAAAGGACGTGAAGGGAAAGAAATCCGTACTCGTCCTGGCCAGTGGCATCGACACGTTTTCAAGGCACACGCTCGATCAAACCTTGAAGGGACTTCGCGGGACCGATGTCACCATTTTTTCAGTCGGTGTAGACAAACCGATCTCAAACTGGCTTCAATTGCAGGGGCATTTGGGCGCCATGCGTGAAATAAATTTTCTGCAGGCGGAAAATCAATTGAAGACCTTCTCGCAGATGTCCGGCGGATTCGCGTGGTTCCCTCAATTTGACGGCGAACTTCCCGGCATTATGCGCGATGTCACCGAATTCCTTCGCCATCAGTACACGATCACCTACACGCCGACGAATCACGCCGCTGACGGCAAATACCGCAAAATTAAGGTGGAGTTAGTCGCCCCCGATGGCAGTCCGCTTGTCGTAACCGACCAAAAAGGCAAGAAAGCCAAATGGGTCGTCTACGCCAAGGAAGGCTACACAGCACCCAAGGGTGGCGTCGGCGACTGACGCCCGCTACGCTAAGGCTTCGATAGCACTCTTAAATCCCGTCCGGTCATATCCCCAGGCGAGCGTTCGCCGAGTATGCCGAGCATCGTCGGCGCAATGTCCCGAAGCGCGCCACCCGGCGCCAGCTTCAACCGATCATCCTCGGACACGCAAATGAACGGCACAGGGTTCGTCGTGTGATAGGTGTGGGGCCCGCCGTTGGCCGGATCAATCATCGTCTCTGCGTTTCCGTGATCGGCAGTGATAATCCACGAGCCGCCGCGTGGCTTTAGCGCCTGGTAGATACGCCCGAGACCGGCATCCACGGCCTCGACAGCCTTGATCGTGGCCTCGAGCTTGCCGGAGTGACCCACCATGTCTGCATTCGCGTAGTTCATGATGATGGCGTCAAACTCGCCCTTCTCGATCGCATTCACAACCGTATCCGTGATCCCTTCTGCGGACATCTCCGGCTTCAGATCGTACGTGGCCACCTTGGGCGACGGCACCAAAATGCGCTCTTCGCCCGTAAACGGTTTCTCGATGCCGCCGTTGAAAAAATAAGTGACATGCGCGTATTTCTCGGTCTCCGCGCAACGCAAGTTCTTGTACTTCAGCTCCTGAAACACTTGTGCCAAAATGTGCTCCAGTTTTTCCGGCTGTAGCACGCACTTCAGCCACGACCAGTTTTTGTCGTACTTCGTCATGCCCACGTAAAACAGATTCTTCGGCCGCTTGGGATCGGAAAACTTGTCGAAGTCCGGAGCTTCGAGTGCGAAGGTCATCTGCCGGGCGCGGTCAGCCCGGAAATTATAGAAAATGACGGCATCCTCGTCGCGAATCAAACCCACCGGTTGAGCCGCGGGTCCGCTGCCGCGGGTAACCACGACGGGCTTCACAAACTCATCGGTCACCCCCTGCTCGTAGCTGGCATTCAGTGCCGCAACCGGATCCGTGGTCTTGGTTTCCGCTTCGCCGTGCACCAGCGCGCGATAAGCCAGTTCCACGCGTTCCCATCGATTGTCACGGTCCATGGCATAGTAACGGCCAACGAGTGTGGCGATTTTTCCAACACCGAGTTCACGCATCTTCTGCTGCAATTGCGCCACGAAATCGCGCCCGCTGTTCGGTCGGGTGTCCCGCCCATCCATGAAGCAGTGAACGAAAACGTTTTCCACTTTTTCCTTCTTGGCCATTTCGAGCAGCGCAAACAGATGATGAATGTGAGAGTGCACGCCGCCATCGCTCAGCAAACCCAGAAAATGCAATTGCCGCTGGCGTCCGCGCTCCATTGCTTGCCGGAACAGTGCCACCTGCTCAAGTTGCTGGTTGGCAATCAGCAGATCGATGCGCGTAATATCCATGTGCACGACGCGCCCGGCGCCCATGTTCATGTGTCCTACTTCGCTGTTTCCCATCTGCCCCTCGGGCAGGCCTACATAGGGCCCCGATGTCTGGATCAGCGTATTCGGAAATTTCCGAATCAGTTCGTCATACGTCGGTTTGCGCGCCATGGCGATGGCATTTCCCTGAGTCTCCGCGCGGTAACCCCAACCATCCAAAACGGTCAGCACCATCGGTTTCGCTCGTTTTCCCATGTCCCTCTTCCGTTTTCGGCCTGTTTTTACAGACAGCGAAGAAGCGTTCGCTCAAAACATGCGTAAAAATCAGCGGGCCACGAAGATGCGCAGGGCCGCTAGCAGGCGGTCTATTTCTTCGATCGTATTGTAGTGCACCATTCCAATGCGCAGCAGGCCCCCGGACGATTCAACGCCAAGGCGTTCCGTGAGGTTCAGTGCGTAATAATTGCCGTCCCACGTGAAGATGCCTTGCTCAGCCAAAAAAGCGGCGATAACCGCGGGATTATGTTTGCCGATGCGTATGGCCAGAGTCGAGCAGCGTTCGTCAAGTCGTCTGGGATTCGAAATTCCGTAAATGCGAGCACCGGGAATGAGCTGCAAGCCTTCGATTAACCGCGACACCAGTCGCCGTTCATGCGCGACCGTTGTCCGGTAAGCGGCCGCCAAGGCATCCCTTCGCGCCTTCGCCGAGGGATCGCTGTGACGCCCGACTCCCGCGATGTATTCGACTGCGGCTCCGATTCCCGAAATCAGCTCGTGAACCTGCGTGCCTGTTTCCCAGCGATCCGGAATCTGGTCCGTGCACGGCCGCACCTTGTAGGGCCGGAACCCTTCCAAGTGCTGGCGCTTTCCATACAATGTTCCCATATGCGGCCCAAAAAACTTGTAGGGCGAGCACACCAGAAAATCGCAATCGAGTTCTCGGACGTCAATCAATCCGTGCGGCGCGTAGTGCACCGCGTCGATGTACGCCAGCGCGCCCACCGCATGCGCCAGCCGAATGATCTCCGCGACAGGATTGATCGTGCCCGCAGCGTTCGACGCATAGCCGACGGCCACCACCTTGGTTTTCTCGTTCAACTTGCTCTTCAAATCGTCCAGGTCCAGAGTGCAATCCTCTTCGCGAATATCGGCTTGCCGGATGACGACGCCTTTCTCTTCCAGCGCTTTCCACGGCGAAACGTTGGCGTCATGGTCGAGCGTCGTGAGCAGAATTTCGTCACCGGCGTTCAACTCGCGTCCGATTGCCCGCGAAATCGCGAAAGTGATGGTGGTCATGTTTTGGCCGAACACTACCTCGTCGTGCTCGCAATGAAAAAAGTCTGCCATCGCCGCGCGCGCCAGCACGATCATTTCTTCCGTGCGCCGGCTGGTGACGAACGCGCCCCCGGTATTGGCGTTTGCGCGCATCAGATAGCTTTGAATCGCGTGCATCACCTGGGTAGGCACCTGCGTGCCCGCGGGCCCGTCCAGAAACGCGGCCGGGTGTCCGTTCACCTGCGTCTGCAGCGAGGGGAATTGCGACCGCACCCAGGCGACATCCAGGGCATTTGCCGCGCTTCGATCCAATCCGGCTGTGCTCATGGTTCCTTCTCTTCGAAATGCAATTTCATTCTCCCGTCCAGTTTCTCACAGAGAGGCCGAAGCATGTATCCTCGAAATGGGCAGATTCATCGCATAAAGACTCTCGGAGCGACGATGCAATTCACACGTTTGGGCGACACCGGACTGGCAGTTTCGCGTTTGGCGTTCGGCAACATGACTTTTGGCACGGATTCCCGTTTTCCGTCCGTCGCGAAAGTCGATCTGGACACTGCCCGCGCCATGATCCATCGCGCCTTCGACGCCGGTGTCAATTTCTTCGACACCGCGGACGGGTATTCGAACGGCGAAGCGGAAAAATATTTGGGCGAATTCCTCGGCGAAAAGCGGAGTGAAGTCGTTATTGCCACGAAGTGCGGTTTCCGTTCCGGCAAAGCGATCACTCAGGCAGGCCTATCCCGCCGTCACATCTTCGAAGCGTGCGAATCCAGCCTGAAGAAACTCAAGACGGACTGGATCGACCTGTACATCGTTCACAAGGTGGACCCGTATACGCCGGTCGAAGAGACCCTGGAAGCGCTGAACGACCTCGTACGCTCGGGAAGAGTTCGCTACATTGGATTTTCCAATTGGCCGGCATGGAAGGCGGCGACGGCTCTCATTTTGCAACGCGAACGAGGCTGGGCACGATTCACGAGCGGCCAAATGTACTATTCGCTTCTGGCGCGTGACCTGGAGCACGAGTTCGTTCCGTTTCTCCGCGCCACGGGAACTGGCATGACCGTTTGGAGCCCGCTCTCAAGCGGCTTTCTGAGCGGCAAATATACGCGTGAATCCCTCGATGACAAGGACAACCGGCTCTCCGGTTTTTCGTTCCTCCCGCTCGACAAGGAGCTGGGCTTCCGGCTCATCGAAGAGATGCGGCAGATTGCCAAGCCGCACGGTGCTACCGTGGCGCAAATCGCGCTCGCGTGGCTGCTCGCGAAGCCCTACGTCACCAGCGTAATCATGGGCGCTTCCAAAATGTCTCAACTCGAAGACAATCTGAAATCATCCGAAGTGCAATTGCGGGAAGGCGACCTCGCAAGATTGGACGAACTGACCGCACCCAAGCCGCAATATCCAGACTGGTTCACAGACATGACCACCGACCCGCAACACAAACAGGCCCTGCGTCCAGCGTGATACCATCCTGCTAGCCGTACTACCACTCATGCCGCGATGGCGCCGGCTATCAACTCCGCGCCGTGTTTCACCTTGAGGTTTTTCGATGCCGGACACGTTTCCTGTAAGCGAGCGCACCCGCGTGGTGCGCGAAGCGCATCGCGCTGTCTATGATCGTGACGAGATTTACAAAGTCCTTGATGAGGGCCTGGTCTGCCATGTCGGCTTCGCCGTGGAAGAGCAACCGTTCGTCATTCCCACGATGTTTGCGCGCGTCGGCGATTTTATTTATTTCCACGGCTCCGCCGCCAGCCGCATGCTGCGCGGTGCCGCTTCGGGGTTGCGCGTCTGTATCACGGTGACGCTCAGCGATGGTCTGGTATTGGCTCGGTCTGTATTCAACCACTCCATGAACTACCGTTCGGTGGTCGCCCTGGGACAGGCCACGCGAATCGATGATCCGGCGGAAAAAGTCAGCGCATTGCAGGCATTCACCGAGAAACTCATCCCCGGCCGCTGGAACGATGCCCGGCAACCGAACGAAAAAGAACTGAAGGCTACAACCGTTCTCAGGCTTCCTCTAACGGAAGTTTCCGCAAAAATCCGCACCGGCATAGTCGAAGATGATGCCGAAGACTACGCATTTCCCGTTTGGGCGGGGATCATTCCTCTGCAACTCGTCGCTGGCAGGCCCGAACGCGACGACCGCTGCGATCCCGCAATTCCCATCCCCCGGTATGCGACTCACTTTCGAAATGAGCGATGAATCCGCTCACTCCCGTTCCACGAACGTCCCCGGGAAATCGTTGGAAAACAAGCGTTGTTCGTGGAACGCCCGTGCTCGCCATGCCGGTGTGTCCGGTCCCGAACGGCGCCCACGCCGGTTAATTGGCCTCGACCGCGCGAAGGAAGTCGGCGAGCAATCCGTACGCCGTCGCTTCCAATCCCGGATTGTGCTCCATCAACGAAAGGCCAAACGCATCGAGGTCGAAGCGAATCGCCGAACTCGTCCCTTCGAGTCCAGCCATGGGATCGGACAAAAGCAATAATTCGGGCGCCACGCGGCAATCCACACCGTCACCGCGCCGCTCCGCCCGGCACACAAGCTTGTAACGCATCCCCGCCGCCCGCACGGAACGAATTTTTTCTTCCGTCAATTGCCGGATGCCCGTGCGTTGTACCTGATTGATATGAGTTGGGATGCCCATGAGCACGGTCACAATCGCCGCCACTTTCACTGCCGAGTCCCATCCATCTAAGTCTTGCGAAGGGTCGGTCTCCGTGATGCCCATGGTCTGCGCGCGCCGCACGGCGTCGTCAAACGAGCGGCCTCTTTCGATTTCCGTCAGCACAACATTACTGGTGGAATTTAGCACACCGAAAAATCCACGCAATTCAGAGGCGGGGAGTCCCTTCGAGAAAAGAGAAAAAACCGGAACGCCGTCCATCACCGTGGATTCAAACAAAAATTGCCGCTTCTTTTCCTTGGCTAATGCGGTCAATTCGCGGTAGCCATGCACAACGGGCCCCTTGTTCGCCGTAATCGCGTGCGCACCCGATTCGAGCGCTGCCATCAAATGCTCGATAGCGGGTTGCCCTGTCGGGGCATTTAAGGAAGTCACCTCGAAAAGCACATCCGCTTTCGCGTGTTCCAGCCATTCCCGCACATTTCGCGAGGTTGCTTTTTCGTTTGGAAAATGGCCCGCCAAAGCCGCCAGCGGATTCATGCCATCCGGATCGGAGATCCAGCCGATACGGCGCGACGACACCCCCGTCAGGCGCCAGCGCACATCGTACTTTCGGCGGAGCTCGGTCTCTTTCGAGATCAGCATCCGCAAGAAAGCCCGCGCCACATCGCCAAAGCCCACGATTGCAAGGTTATACGATGGAATTGCAGTCTCTCCTGAACTCCAAATGATAATTCATGGCAGGTTGCGGCCGCATAAACAACTGCAACCGTACTAGCCGGGGGAATTGGGATTCTACTTCGCCACGGCCGATAATTTCGCCGTTGCAGTGTTAATCAGCGCCGATTCGTTCTCGAGGACCTGCGCCACGCGCGCCGCGGCCTGCTCCGCTTCCTTCCATTTTTTCTGTTCCAGATTTTCGCGTACCGCTGGAATCGCCTTGGCTGCATAGCCCGTGTACGTGCCCGGCGCATACAGTTCGTGTTTGTACCAGAAGCGCCCTGGCAGTCCTTCCGGAGTGGTCAGTTTTCGTTCGCTCTGGATGAGCAATCCGTTCACCTCTTGCAGCGAAGCGCTGGTCAGCAGAGCTCCTCCGTTCGCGCTCAGCTTCTCGAGTGCCTTCTGATACTCCGCCGCGCTACGCGACAGTTCTTCCACGGCGTTGTCCAGTGGGGCAAAGTTCAAATGCGGCGGCATATCTTCCTTCATCGGTGTCACCCAGGTCTCGCGCGGGTCGGAAGTCGCTTCGAACAAACCTTCCTGAATCTTTTGGTTGCGCTCCTGGATTTCATCGCGCTGCTGGCCGGCAAACTTTTCCACTTCGCGAACATACATTTTCACGTCGTCGGCAAAATCCGCGAATTGAAACGGCAAAAGGTCGGCATCCGCCATGCGCATGATCGCGGTGCCGCCCGTCTGGCTGAGTGCTCGCCCATAGACGAAATCGTAGTCGCTGAAATGCGTATACCAGTAAAAATCGTCGTAGATCGAGTGATAGATCCCGCCGTGATCTTCGCCACCATATCCGATGCCGAGAGAAGCGATTCCCGCAAAATTGAGGAACGGAGCGTGATCCGATCCGCCGCCCAACATATCGATTCGCATATCGTGGCGTTCGAGCAACTCTCGACGTTCCTCCGCCGTGGCCGCTTCCGAAATTCCCCGCAACTGCGCACGCTTCCAGACCGATAGCTTCGTTTCGGGATCCTGGACGTCACGCGCCACATCGTTCATGAAATGTTCGAGCGTGTGAGAACCCTCCATCTCGAGATAGCCGCGGTTATTGCTGTCCGAATTGACATACATCACCGCATGTTGCCGCAACTCATCCACATGGGTTTCCACCCATTCCGTCGATCCGAGCAATCCCGGCTCTTCGCCGTCCCAGGCACAATAAATAATGGTGCGTTTCGGCTTCCATCCCTGCTTCAGCAATTCCCCCGCGGATCGCGCTTCTTCCAAGACCGTCACCATTCCCGAAATCGGGTCCTCCGCCCCGTTCACCCACGCATCGTGGTGATTTCCACGAATCACCCACTCGTCCGGATACGTCGACCCGGGAATTTTGGCGATCACATCGTAGAGTGGCTTCATATCCCAGTTCGAAAACATCTTCAGGTGAACTTTTGCCGGCCCGGGCCCAATCCGGTACGTGATGGGCAGTCCT
Organism: Candidatus Acidiferrales bacterium; assembly: GCA_963783955.1. Lineage (GTDB taxonomy): Bacteria > Acidobacteriota > Terriglobia > Acidiferrales > UBA7541 > Acidiferrum. The sequence continues at coordinate 434,937 of CAWAPN010000002.1, forward strand.
CCGCGCCAATCGCGTGGCACAACAGGACCGCCGATCGCCGCCAGCAACGGTTCGGCATCTGCGTAGGAAATTGGCAGCACCGGGATCTTCGTCAACGATTGCGCGTCCTTTAGCGGCACACGCTTGGCATCCGCTGTGGCTCCGACTCCCGGTGTCAGCGGATCACCCATAAAAACCGCGCTGTCCTGCACACTGCCGCGCTGCACGCCATCCTTCGGCCGCCAGGGTCCTTTGGGGAAAGTTTCGCCGCCGGAATAGCCGTCGTCGCGCGGGTCGGAATAGATGATGCAGCCGATTGCGCCATGCTCCGCGCCAACAAGGGGCTTGATACCGCGCCAAGATTTGCCATAGCGCGCGATCACGATCGCGCCCTTCACGGAAACGCCCCGGCGCTCCAACACTTCGTAATCTTCCGGCACTCCGTAGTTCACATACACGAGGGGCGCGGTCACGTCCCCATCGATCGAATAAGCATTGTAGGTAGGTAACTGCTCCGATGTTTGCCCCGAAGTAGGATCATCCGATACCGGCGGCTCCTGCAGCTTTGCCGTGAAGTGCGGGCCGCCGTCCACAAGTTCAACCAATCGTTCTTTCGGCGTTGGATAGAGGACGGTGAACGTCTCAATATGCGCGTCCAGGCCAAATTCCTTGAACTTGCCGAGCAACCACTCTGCATTGTCCTTGTCGTAAGGTGAACCGACGTTGTGCGGCCTCGCCGTGAGCCGTTCCATGTACGCGCGCAAGTTCTTGGGATCGGGAATCGCGCGCATCTTCTCTTCCCACTGGCGCTCGGTCGCCGAAGATGCGGCGGAATAACCATAGAGCGGCGCGTCGTCCGCCGTTACGCGCGATTTCGATGGCAGGAGCGACGCGCCAGCAAGCACAATCCCAGCAAGGACAACCGACCGGTATGATGTCTTCACGAAATATCCCCTGTTCGTCAGCCAGGAATTATTTCCCGAACGTTGGAGACTTGCAAGCAGCTATTTTGACAACGTTCCTGAGACGTATATCGAATGGCGGCTCAGGCGATCTTTGCAAGAATCTCCTGGACGATTTTCTCTGGCTCTTCGGCAACATCCGCCACAATCGCATTCTCGGGCTCTTCGAGAACCGCGAACTGGTCGTCCAGAATCGCGACTCCGGCAAAATGACCAGTCCGGTGCTGTAGCCGGCCGGCAATCAAGTCTTTGGACCCCCGCAGATAAACAAGCCTCACGTCCAGTCCCTCCATCAGGATGCTACGGTACTCCTCATTCAGCGCCGAACATGCCAGCACCACATTTTTACCTTTCGCATTCTGTGCCTGGAGTTCAGCATGCATGGCTTTCAACCATGGCAGCCGGTCTGCTTCCGTCAAATGTTCCCCGCGGCTCATCTTCGCTTTGTTGGCGGCGGAATGAAAATCGTCCGCTTCGAGATACACCCATCCAAGCCGGTCGGCCAGCATCCGCCCGATGGTGGTTTTCCCCGATCCCGCCACTCCCATCACCAAAAGAATCATTTGCTTTTCCCGTTTGTAGGATAACATCCGCAGTTTCAGCAGATAGACAGAGTCGCGGAGCAACGTTGAATCGCGCCAGGTCTGAAATCAAAAAAGCGGGACTCTTGTATTGCGTGTTCGTGATGTTCGCCTACACCACCGGTGGCCCGTTTGGCCTGGAAGAAATGGTTACAACCAGCGGCCCGGGGATGACGCTGCTGTATCTCCTGGTTCTACCCTTGTTCTGGAGCATTCCGGTTTCACTCGTCGCGGCGGAACTGACCACGGCGATTCCCGTCGAAGGCGGTTTCTATCGTTGGGTGCGCTCGGGCTTCGGCGATTTCTGGGGATTCCTGGCGGGCTGGTGGAACTGGAATTCATCGTGGCTACTGAGTGCAAGCTACGCGGTGCTGTTTGCAGATTATCTGGCAAAGTATTTTCCTTCGCTGGTCGGGTGGAAACACTACCTGGTGTGCCTGGCGCTGATTGCGCTTCTCGCCTATGTCAATGTTCGTGGGATTCAGATGGCGGGCCTGGTTGCGACCCTGCTCGGCTTCGCCGTGCTCATTCCGGTGGCGCTGCTCTGCGTCATCGCTCTGACAAAGTGGCATTTCAATCCCTTCCACCCGCTGATTCCGCCGCATGTTCCGCCCTTCCAAGTGTTTGGCGTCGGGCTGGCCCTTGGTCTGTGGCTTTATTCTGGTTTCGAACAATGCTCGAGCGTCGCCGAAGAAGTTGAAAACCCGCAGCGTAACTATCCGCTTGCTCTGGCCATGGTGATCCCGCTGTCGATCGCCACCTATTTCCTCCCCGCGCTGTTAGGACTGGCAGCCCTTGGGAATTGGCAACAGTGGAACACCGCTTACCTTTCCACGGCCTCCGAACTGATCGGCGGAAAGTGGCTGGGCCTGGTGATGACGGTAGCGGCGATGCTTTGCAACATCTCCCTGCTGAACGCGACGATGCTCACCAGCACGCGCATGCCGTCTTCCATGTCCGAGGACGGCTATCTTCCCCCGGTATTCGCGGCCAAGCACCCTAAATTCGGCACTCCCTGGATTGCCGTCCTGATCTCGTCCGCCATTTGCGCCTCGCTGGCGTTCCAAACCATTGGGCAATTGCTGACGGTTTACATCTGGCTGCGCATTCTGGTGACCATGCTGACAGTCCTTTCCGCCTGGCGTCTACGTCGTCAACAGCCACAACTAGCCCGGCCGTTTCGTATCCCTGGGGGACACGTTGGCTTAGCCTATGTCGTCATCGCGCCCCTACTGATGAGCGTGGTAGCCCTGGTCGGCAGCGACAAATTCGCTTTGAAGTGGGGCCCGGTGCCGGTCGCCCTCGGCATGGTCGCCTACTTGCTTTTTCCGAAGCTCAGATCGATGGTCCGTGGCCATCCCTCTTCGTAGGGGTCCAGCACTCCTTGACCCCATCCGGGCAAGGTTAACCCGTCGGGGATCTCGTGATCTCAAACGGAAAATTCGTGTGGACGTAGGGTCCTTACGAGGGGGGAAACGATTCAAGTGAAGTAATCGAGCACACGATAATACATCCCAGCCAGAGGCAGCGCCCAGGTATTTCCGCTGCGCAGGCCGATCGGCGCATCGCCAAAGCGAATCCCAGAAAATGGATTATCATCCGCCTCGCCACAAATCACACCGGCGATCTTCCGACCCATCCACGTCGCCGCCGCCACACCGTGTCCTGCAAAACCCACGGCAAAATGCAATCCGTCGATCTTCCCCGAATGCGGCATCACGTCAAACGCGAAATCCAGCGTCCCGCCCCAAACAAATTCCACCTTCGTTTGCCGCAACTGCGGATAGACCTCAATCATTCCTTGTCGCAGCAATTCTGCGCTCTTTCGCACCGTGTTTTCAGACTCCGGGAAGAATGCGGCGCGCCCGCCAAACAACATGCGGTTGTCGGGCGTCAGCCGGTAATAGTACAGGAAATGCTTGGAGTCGTAGATCATGCGGTTTCGCGGGCTCAGCTCTTTCGCCAAGTCCATCGACAGAACTTCCGTAGCAATGATGTAAGACCCGATGGGAATCACTTTCTTGCGGAGCGCTGGCGTAGCCGAGGTGGTGTAAGCTCCGCTGGCAAGAATCACTTCCCGCGCCAGCAACGAACCGCGCGAGGTCGAGACGCGAAAACGCCGGGAGGCGGCGACGGTTTCTGCCCTTACGTCAACAACCGTCGTGTGATCGTACAGCGCCGCCCCCGCGCGCCTCGCCGCATTCGCGAGTCCGCTGACATACTGGGCCGGATTTACGCTGGCGCTAGTCTCGTCAACCATCCCACCGTAGTAAATATCGGAACCGATCTCCTTCCGAAGCTCGTTCTTCGGAACAATCCGCAGCTGATGGTTGAATTCTCGTTCGATCTGCCGAGCGGCATCGGAATAAGCGGCGAAGTGCGACGATTTACATGCCACTTCCAGGTGCCCACACCGCCTGAACGCGCAGTCGATGGATTCTTCCTTTACGATTTGTTCGACGAGATCAATTGATTCGAGTGACGCCGCGTACATCCTCTGCGCGGTCTCGCGTCCATAGCGCGCGATCAGTGTCGGCGCCGGCAGCTTCATCCCTGTCAGCACCATGCCGCCATTGCGGCAACTGGCACCCCAACCGAGTTCTTCCGCCTCGAGCACCGCGACGGGCACGCCGCGCTTAGCCAACGCGCGCCCCGCCGACAGTCCGCAAAATCCGCCGCCGATAATCGCCACGTCAACATTGTCCGGCAACGCCTCCCGCGTCCCCTGCGCGCGGTCGGGCACTGTCTCGAGCCAATAGTTCTTCTCTCGAATGCTCATGGAATTCTTGCGCCGATTTTAGAACGGGATTCCGGCGAGACGCAATTTCGGGCGGTGCGCTAATTTCTAGTCAGTGTCATTCCAAGCAAAGCGAGGAACCCGTTTTTCGCCGTTGGTTAGGGAAAGCAGTTCCTCGGGCAAAAAACCTCGGAAACAGTCGGTGTCTGGCGGACAATGGCATGCAGAAAAAACCGCGTGCTAAGCGCGACGCAGTACGATGTGTGTAATCTCCGGCGGCGCCCCAAGCCTCACCGGCGCGCCCACCGTGCCAATGCCGCGATTCACATACAGCGCCGACAGTCCCTTCGGCGCATTGGGCATCAGCTTGATGGTTTCGCCCATGCGTTTCGGCTGGTCTGGCATCGACAGCGGCCGGTGATACAGCCCGGCAATGTAATCGGTAATAAAGCGCGCCGGGCTCAAACTGACATCCAGTATTTCGACCTGCACCTGCCCGCCGTGCGTGTGCCCGGCCAAGGAAAGCTCGATCCCCAGTTCCGCGGCCCGGTTGAACGAATTCGGATTGTGAGAGAGCAGGATATTCGGCATATCCCGTCTTACCAACGGTTCCACATTAGCGAGCATTTGCATCTTGCGCCCGCTCGGGGTGCGCTCGCGTTGGTAGTCCACGCCAATCAGATTCAGCATGGCGCCCCGGTAAGGAATGATCGCGTTCTCGCTCCGCAACATTCTCATGCCTGCTTGCTCGAACAAGCGCGCCGCCAAATCCTCGGCTCGCGCGTAAATCTCATGATTCCCGTTGCAGCCATACACGCCGAGCGGCGTCTTTAAATGCCGAATTTCATCCACACAATCGGCCACCGAATCGTGCACTCCGGTGATCAGATCGCCGGTGACCACCGCCAAGTCGGCTCCCACGCCATTGGCCATATCCACCACGCGGCGAACCGATTCCCGCGTCGTGTAGCTGCTCAAGTGGATATCCGAAATCTGCACGATCTCCATGCCGTCCAGCTGCGGCGGCAAATCGGCAATCGGGATTTCGACGCGGGAAACCTGGTAGCGCAACCGCTCCTCGGCGTAGCCGTACATCACACCGAGAAACGGCGCCGCGCCCGCAACAACGCTGGCGGTTCGGAAAAAGGTCCGGCGAGAGGGGTCTGGCACGAAATCCATGTGGACCGCGGGTTTCACAAGCGCCTTCCCCGTCTCGGCCGGCTCAGCCGGCGCGGCCTTGTGCAGCCGGTGCCATGCCCATTCGATGCCGTGGACCACCTTGACGCACAGGTAGCCCCCCAGGGCGCTAACAAACCACAGCCCTACAAAGGCCGTAAAAGGGGAATGTGGAGGGAGCATGCGTCCATGGTCTCTCCGCAAGGCGTCTGAAAAGGTAAGAATGATCAGGACTAGCCCGGCTAGATACAAAAGCCGCGCGGACAGACGGAGCCAAACGCGTCCCCAGTTTGAGGTCACGCGCCACAACGCCCGGTACCAGAATCTCTGCGAAAGGAACAATAGGACGAGAAGGCCAATACCTATCCCGGTTCGCAGCAAGAGATAGCCCCAATTCAAGTCGCAGGCCCCTTCCGCCTGATTTCACTAGGATATCATGCCGCCCACCCTACCTGCCTCCGGCCCTCGCCGGCGTCGCCGTTAACCAGTAATCCCTCGCCGTTTGGCGCCGTACCCCTCCCCTACGCCGTCAATCCCCAAGTCCATAGCCCACTTCGAGACGTGATCCTGGGATTTCATACCAATTTGGCCCGATCAGTGAAACTTCCGATAGGGCCGAGCGTCTTGAAGGGCAGCTTCCCGCCCGGGAGGCTCCAAAAAGGAGAATAGGAAATGAAACGATTGACTCTGTTCGTGGCCTTGCTGCTGGCCGGAGTTTGTGGTGCTCTGCCCAGCCTGGCTCAAGACGCGAAGAAAGCCCCGCCAAAACCAGCACTGGGTCCCGCGGATGCGGTTTTGGAGCAGTGGAACGACATTGGCCGGAAGCTTATCGCCATGGCCGAGGATTTTCCCGAAGACAAGTACAACTACAAGCCCGCCCCGGAATCCCGCACGTTCGCCGCGATGATGCTGCACGTCGCTGGCTCCATGTACTACTTCACGGACATCGCCGAGGGCAAAAAGCCGCGCTACCCGGACGACCCGAAACAGGACAATCTGAAAACCAAAGCTGAGATCGTGGCGTTTGTAAAGCAGTGCGTGGCCGACGGGGCGGCCGAAATCAAGAAACTGGGCGATAAAGGTCTCGAGAAGGCTGTCAATGACGGCGGCCCACACCTCGACCGCCTTTACGATCTCGCCTACGGCCTGATTGAACATTCCGGTGAGCACTACGGAGCGTTGGTGGTCTACTACCGTAACAACGGCATGGTCCCACCCGAATCGCGACCGAAGAAATGACCCCGAAAAGCGACAGCCCTGCTGCCGCTTTTTGTTGCAGCCCGGCGTGCATCTCGCGAGTATCCGAATTTCAGTGCGGAGAAGAGCCTGCCTGCGATGGGCAGGCTCTTGCACTCGAAATTCCCATTCGGCTTCTAGGGCCTTTTACCCTGCGCAAAGCGAAGGGCTGAAGCGGGCCGTTCATCCCACCGCAGCGATTCCCGTAATTCCGTTCTGCAGTATCCGCGTCAATTCCTGTGGATCGCTTGTCGGCGGCAGGCAGGTCGTTCCCGAGCAAACCAGCGCCTGCGCCTTGTCCTTTGGCAAATGCGGCAATGTCTGCCGGAGCGCAACGGGAAGGTTTTCCAGTGACGCTTCGGGAGTGACACGCAGCACGGCCTTACCGAACCGGTAGACACGGTTGGCTGCTTCGAGAAGCTTCTCGGCGCCAGGGTCGCCGGCTTGGCCCGTGATCACGACCTGCGCTGGATGCTCGGCAAAAAGCGTCGCCGCAAGCCCATACGTTGCGGCAAACAAGCCGTACTGCGGTGCCACGCCGGCGAAGGCCTCTAAGGTGTTCTTGCTCCAATCGTAATATTTCGGGTCATTGGTATACGCGTGCATTCGCGCCAGTGCCATGGCTGCCACGGAGTTCGCGCTCGGCGTCGGGGAATCTTGAAACGGCTTGCGCCGCACTTCCAAACCGCCCATGGCCGGCGCATCCGAAGCGCGGTCGAAGAAGCCTCCACCCTCGGAGTCCCCATATTTTTCAATGGCGAGATCCATGGTGCGCCGCGCCGCCTGAAAATACTTCGCCTCGAGCGTGGCCTCATACGCATCGAGCAGCGCCATCACTCCAAACACCTGGTCGTCGAGCGAACCGCGCAACGCCGGCCCGCCCATCCGATGAGCAAATCCCTGCGCTTCGCTCCACGCCTCGCGCCACATTCGCTCGAGCGTCTTCAGCGCGAAGTCCTTGCAGTTCTTCCCGAGGCTTCCACCCAACACGCGTGCTGCATCGAGATACGCCGAAACGAACATGGCATTCCAACTGACATACATAGTTTGGTCGATAAACGGCGTCGGCCTCAGCTTTCTGGCCGCGAGCATTTTCCCCTTCGCCGACAGAAGGCCGAGCCGCACGCTCGATTCGTCCAGACCCAGTGTTTTTGCAATTTCCGCTGCATCACGGGCCACCCACAACACATTTTTCTCCGGATTGTGATGCATCTCGCCGTCTGCTTCGACGTCGTAGTGCAACTCCACCATCTGCGCCTCGGCCGGAGGCAAAACGCTTCGCACTTCCCCTAGCGTCCAAGTGAAGTAGTCGCCATCGTCGTCGAGCGAATCGTCGGCGTCCTGGCTCGCGTAAAATCCCCCATTCGCGCGGTCCGACAGAACCTCATTCAACCAACCGATGATGCTCTCGGTCGTCTCGCGTACGAGCGGGTTCTCTGTCACCTGCCAGCCGTGAACATAATTCCTTAACAATTCCGAATTGTCGTAGCTCATCTTCTCGAAATGTGGCACCAGCCAGCGTTCATCCACCGAATAACGGTGGAATCCCCCAGCCAACTGGTCGTAGACGCCGCCTTTCGCCATCTTTTCGAGCGTCGTTTCCGCCATGGCCAGTAGATGCTTCTCACCGGTCTGCCGGTAGCGCTCCAGCAGCAAATCGAGCGCGGAGGCATGAGGAAATTTCGGCGCGTGCCCGAACCCACCATGACGAATATCGAACTGCTGCGTCATCGAACGGATTTGAGCGTCGACAACGCCAATGTCAAACTCCGCGCGTGCTCCACTGAAAATTTCTGCCTTGGCAACCGCTTCGGCAAGTGCATCCGCGGTCTTCAGAAGGTCGTCGCGCTTATTCCTATAGGCATCCGCTACAGCCAGAAGCACGCGCCCGAAACCGGGCCGCCCTTGTTGATCGACCGGCGGGAAATACGTGCCGCCGTAAAAAGGCCGGCCATCGGGCATCAGGAAACCGGTCAGTGGCCATCCCCCCTGGCCGCTGATCGCGCTGATCGCTGATTGATAACGGGAATCCACGTCGGGACGCTCATCGCGATCCACTTTCACGGCAACAAAATTTTCATTGATGATCTTCGCGATGTCCGCGTTTTCGTAGCTCTCACGGTCGATTACGTGGCACCAATGGCACCACACCGCGCCGATGTCCAGCAGGAGCGGTTTATTCTCAGTTTTCGCCCGGGCAAATGCGCTCTCTCCCCATTCGTACCAGTCAATCGGCTGGTGTGCCGCCGAACGCAGGTACGGGCTGGCCGAGTCCTTCAGTCGGTTTTCACTCATTTGCTCGGCTCCTATGGTCGGATTGTCCTGAGGCGGGCCGTTCGCGCACTTGGCCGATTTCAGAAGTTACTGCACTTGATCGCCCGGCCCGAGGTCGCGAGGATCGAGCGGTTTTCGCAATGCATAGCCTTCGTCCTGCCGGTGGTAATAACGGATGCGGTCTTCGCCAAGCTTCCAGCAGAGATACACTTCTTCGTTGTTGATGATGGCGGGAAAATCGAGCAGGCCGATATCCAGGTCCTTGATCACGCATCCGGTGGCCAGTATTTTCTCCAGATTCGTTTTCATGACCTCAGCCAGGCTCTGATGCTCCATCCGTTTTTCCGCCAATTTCGCGTACGGCACCAGCACCCCGCCCATCATCATGATCCGCGTGGAAACAGCTCCCAGGTCCTGTTCGAGCACATTCAGCCGCTTGCGGACGCCGATGGCCTCGATCAGAAATGGCTCCAGTTCGCGCCGTGCGCTCTCCGCCTCGTTCAGCGTAAAAATTCGTTGCGGTGGTTCGGGCAATTCATCCTGATCGTCGTCTTGGTCGGCCATAAATCTCCGTGCTTCCTCATTGCGCACAACCGATCTATCCCTAACGTAAGGCTAGCATACGGTGCAAAGCCAGCTTCGCATATTTCCCTGCTCGTTCATCAACGGAAATCTGATTTCATACGATTGTGATTACGTCTTGATGGCCGTCTCTGGATTAGATGAATTCCGGACGGATAAGTTTCCTATCGCCGGCAAACGATTCAACGAGTAAGCCTACCCGCCGATAAACACCATGGTGCGGGAAGGTGGCACAAATCCCGGTTCGTTGATGCGATGCCCTTTTTCCTTTTCATTCACCGCTTCCCGCACCCACCGCTCAATCTCTTGGTCCGAAGCCTGCGTACGCAGCAGCGAGCGCAAATCGCGGTCGTCCTTGCTGAACAGGCAGGTCCGCATCTGGCCGTCCGCCGTGAGCCTGATCCTCGAGCAATGTCCGCAGAACGGCTGCGTCACCGGTGCGATTAACCCTATCTCTCCCGGCGCACCATCCGCAAAGCGGTACTTCCGCGCCGTTTCGCTCTTTTCGTTCGGTATTTGCAGCAATGGCCATTGCGCGTGGATGCGCTCGTACACTTCGGCCGCGGGCACCATCACTTCCCGCGACCAATGCCGGTCCGCGTCGAGCGGCATGAATTCGATGAATCGCATGATCACGCCGCGCTCCCGCGCAAATGCTGCAAACGCTTCCACTTCGTCTTCGTTGAACCCTCGCACCAATACGGCGTTGACTTTTACGGGGGCAAGCCGCGTCGCCTGCGCCTTGTCGATCCCGCGCATCACCCGGTCGTAGGAGCGTGTCCGCGTGATCTTCTCGAACTTCAAGGGATCGAGTGAATCCAAGCTGATATTTATCCTATGCAGTCCCGCGGCAATCAAGCGATCGCAACGCTCGGCAAGCACATGCCCGTTTGTGGTCATGGACAGGTCCTGCACTCCGAGGCTGCTCAGAAACCTTACGTAGTCTTCTAGTCCGTCACGCACCAACGGCTCGCCACCCGTCAAGCGCACCTTGCAAATTCCCAGCGCCACGAAGATTCGCGCCAGCCGTTCCAACTCCGGCCACGAAAGGATCTCGTCATGCTCTCGGTAATTCTCCGGATCGGCGGAACGGCAGTACACACAACGGAAATTGCATCGATCGGTGACCGAAATGCGCAGGTCGGTGATCTGTCGGCCGTATTTGTCGAACAAGCTCATTCGCTCTCGATCGAAAATAAAAACCCGATTCGTACCTGGAATCGGGCTCGAGCCGAAAATCTACACATTTTCGGCTAAGGAGCTCCTTTCCAAGCACGGGAGGCCCGGGCGTTTCCACCCAAACCCTTGGCGGTCAAAAAAGCACCGCCTCGCCCCGCCGCCTTGGGCTGTCTCCCCGGCAGGCGAGCGGGATCGGAGTCTACCATTCAAATCCTACGCTCCTCGGCCGATCGGTGCAATTCAACCTCTCGCCACACCTTCCGAGCAAGCCATTCTGCGGGAATGTGATACAGTTTTGCGACAGCATGCGAATCTTCGTATTGGGGGCAGGCGCGACTGGCTCCCTTCTGGCACAGCTTCTCGAGCGTCAGGGACACGACGTCTGGTGTGGCGACCGCGACCCCGACCGCGCACACCGGTTTCTTGGAAGGCGATCGACCATTGCGGTAGCCAAGGTCAATGCCCGCAACCTGCATGGGGTTGTCCGCGCGGCACGAGGCTGCCACCTGATCGTCAACGCCGCAGCTTCGGTTTTCAACGAAATCGTTCTGCGGTCCGCTCTCCGCCTGCGTGCTCACTACCTCGATCTCAGCTCGCACCTGACGCGCGACCCGTTTAAACCCGAACAATTCCGCTATTCCAAAAAATTCCAGGCCAAGCATCGCGTGGCCCTCATCAACACCGGTGCCGCACCGGGTTTGACAAACTTGCTCGTGAAGCGGGCTGCGGACAATGTCGACGAGGTGCACTCTGTGCACGTCCGCCTCTACGAAAGCACCGAGAGCGCCGACCCTATTTCCCAGTGGTCGCCCGAAGTTTCCTTCGACGAAGCCATTTCGAATCCGCGTATCTACCTTCACAAGAAATTTGCCCTGGCCAAGCGTTTCTCCGAACTTGAAAAGTTTCGCTTCCCGGAACCCATCGGTGTCGTGAATGTCGTCCTTGCGGCCCAGGACGAAGTCGCCACACTTCCGAGATTCATCCCCATGCAGGAGCTTGATGTGAAGATCGGCGGCAACGAATTCGATCGCCTTCGCCGCTGGCATAAGCAGGGCAAGCTTTCTAAGTCTCGCGGAATTCCGCGCCAGCGTTTTCCGGAAACCTCTTCGCCGCGAAAAATTGCCGCATTGATTCGCAAAGGCGTTCTGCAAAACGCGCGCTTCGCCGCATCCGTGCTCGTGCGTGGCGTGAATCACGAACCGAAGCAGGACGAATATTTCGTCCTGCGCAGCGATGCTCTTTTTCCTACGCTTTATCAGATTCGCCAACAGGGATTATTTACTACCGCGGTGGCCTATGGCACGGCTCATGTTGCCGCACAATTCATCAAATTTTTTCCCCGCGATCTCGAAGGCGTCTTCGCGCCGGAGCAACTCCCGTTCGAAGTCCGCCGCGGCATCCTCAGCGGTGTTCAGAAACACGGCATCAAGTTAACACACAAGGTAACTCTCTTAAAGCCACCCGAAGACGACGAGGAAATTCTGTAGCTGCTCAGCAGCAGCGGTTCGGTCGCGAATATTTCTTGTTCAACTGCTCCACGTAGAATTTCCCCGGCGACAAGATCTCCCTCTGCCCCATGCGCACCGCGCCCTCCCGGTACTTCTCATACGCGGCATCGCCGCACCACTCCCGCAGCCCTTGCCAGGCACGCGCCATTCCTCGTTTTGTGCCGCTCCATGCGCGGTGCATCAGTCTCCCTCCGCCCACTGCGTAGCCACATACGGCGTCTCGTGCAGTACCGGCTCTTTATCTTGCAGCAGAATGGCGTGCCATTGTACGAGTGCCTCCGCAAGCAGCACCAGGATCATAGTCGCCAGCACAGCCGTCAGCGCCGCATCCAGCCGCTGGTTGAAAATCACGTGCTCGGTTTCCGCGATCTTTGCCGCGGGAATCTTTCCTGCGGCAATCTGCGCCGCCATGGCGTTCGCAAACGACAGGAACCCAATCCGCGGATTCGCGCTGAAAATCTTTTGATAGCTCGCCGTCATGGTGATCACCATCAGCCACGCCATGGGCAGCAGCGTCACCCAAATCCATTTCAGCCGCCCCATCTTCAGCAAAATCGTCGTAGCCACCACCAAAGCCACCGCCGCCAGCAACTGATTCGAAATGCCGAACAACGGCCACAGCGAGTTGATTCCGCCGAGCGGATCGACCACTCCCTGATACAGAAAATATCCCCAGGCCGCGACAATCAGCGCGCTTGAAAGCAGAATCCCGGGATACCAGTTCAGCCGCCCGAATGGTTTCCAAACACGTCCGCCAAGCTCTTGAATCATGAAACGCCCGACGCGCGTCCCGGCATCGAGTACCGTCAGAATGAACAGCGCTTCAAACATAATCGCGAAGTGATACCAGATGCCGAGCAAACGTTCGCCGCCAATGGTGGTTGCAAAAATCTGTGCCATCCCCACGGCCAGCGAAGGCGCGCCTCCGGCTCGATTCCAAAGCGTTTGTTCGCCCACGGAATGAGCCAGATTCGTCATCGAGTCCGCGGAAAGCGGATAGCCCCAGCTCGAAATGGTTTGTGCCGCCACTTCCGGAGCGGTGCCAACGATCTGCGACGGACTGTTAATCGCAAAATACACGCCCGGCGTCATGGCGCACGCCGCCACCATGGCCATCACGCCTACAAATGACTCGAGCAGCATCGCGCCATAACCAATCAGTCGCGCCTGTCCTTCCCGTTGAATCATTTTTGGTGTCGTGCCGCTTGCAATCAACGAATGAAAACCGCTGATCGCCCCACAGGCAATGGTGATGAAGCAAAAGGGAAAAATCTTCCCCGCAAACACCGGCCCGTTGCCGTCCACAAAGCGCGTCAGCGGAGGCATCAAAACATGAGGCCGCACCAGCAAGATTCCGGCCGCCAGGGAGAAAATAGCGCCAGCTTTGATGAACGCGCTCAAGTAATCGCGAGGCGCCAGAAGCAGCCAGACCGGAAGAGCCGAAGCCGCGAATCCGTACAAAATGATCGCAAACGTGAGCGCCAGTCCGCTAAGCGTGAACACCCGCGACCACCACGCCGAATCCGCCACCCAGCGACCGGCCACCACCGCGAACAACACCAGCGCTACGCCCATCAACGACCCTTCGAGCACGCGTCCTGGCCGTACAAATCGCAAATAAACACCGAGCAGCAGTGCAATCGGAATCGTCGCCGCCAGCGTGAACGTCGCCCAAGGTGAACTCTTCAGCGCGTTGACGATCACCAGCGCCACGACTCCCAGCAGGATAATCATGATGGCCAGCACGGCCAGCTGCGCGATGAAGCCTCCGCGCTTGCTCACCTCCTCGCGCGCCATCTCCCCCAGCGTTTTTCCGTCGCGGCGGATCGAACAGAATAAAATGACGAAATCTTGCACGCACCCCGCAAATGCCGCGCCGGCGATCAGCCACAATGTCCCCGGCAAATAGCCGAACTGCGCGGCCAGCGTGGGACCGACCAGCGGACCAGGCCCTGCAATCGCAGCAAAATGATGGCCGAACAAGACCCATTTGTTCGTGGGCACAAAGTCGCGCCCGTCGTCGTGTCGCTCGGAGGGTGTCGCTCGGGTGTTGTCGAGCGCAAGCAACTTCGCCGCAAGGAACGCCGAGTACAACCGGTACGCGACCAGGTAAGAGCACCCCGCCGCAAGGACAAACCAGGTCGCGCTGATGCGCTCGCCGCGATAGAGCGCAATCGTAGCAAGTGCGATAGCCGCCACCGCTGCGAGAACGGTCCAAACCGCAATTTGCAGGAAACGTTTCACCCCATGCCCCTCGGCCCCTAAAAAATTCCGGCTTCGGCCATGGCGAAATCCTATGCAAGCACACCACATCCGTCAACGCCACGTTTCCGAAATCTTCCTGCGATTTCATTCAGGAAGGCAGGTAAATCTCAATAATGGATAGAGTTCCCGGAATATCTTCAGAATTTCACCGCGAAAGGCAGCACTCGTCGCATCGGATGGCTTCATTTTCCTGCGCACAATCCATGCCTGGATTTTCTTCCAATCCTCGGCCTCCGTCGGCCACCCTTCGTGCCTGGTCCACTGACCCTTCACGGTTCTGTACCAATAGCTTTCGTATTTGCGGCTCAGGCGTTTCTTCTGCTGCGCCACCCATTTCGGCCGAGAAGTGACGCGCGGACAAGCGATCAACGCCAGCACCGACTCTTTGCGTTTCCCGCCGGAGTAAATGCGGAACCCGGCCGTCACCCTAGCCGCGGAAAGCCCGACGTAAAGCTGTCCGGTCTCGCGGTCGCCAGGCGACGGCCGCCGGAATTTCAAGTACATCTGCGCCTTATAAAGCGTTTTGTCCTTCGCAAATCGAATATCGCGATTAATCCGCGAAAAGTTCGCTCCCGTCTTACCTCGCACGTCGAATTCACTGTCGAGGCGCAGCATCTCCGGAGCCAGTTCTTCGAGAAACCGTCGGAACGGCTGGACAACGTATTCCCGATAGCGGTCGCGATTCTCGTCCATCCACACCTTGTGGTTATTCCTTCCTAATTCACGAAAGAATTGAAATGTTTCTTTGCGGAAGGATGCGTTCACGGCTGGCATGTGCTCTCCTCGAACTCTCCGGCTGGCCTTCTTCGATCTCTTCCTTTGTGCAACAATTACAATATTCTTTTGTCCGATGCGTTTAGTTTTCGACAGGTGACCCTCGTGTCCTGTAGACGATTCTGCTTCCTTGCCTTGGCAATCTCAATCGCTTTCGCACCCGCAACCCTTTTCACCCAGGAACGCAAATCCCCCAAATCTTCGCCGTGGAAACCCGAAGACGTCATATACACAGAAACGGTCAACGATTTTTCTCTTTCCCCCGACTCCGGCTCCGCGGTCTGGATCAAAGGCGAAGGCGATAAGGAAAAGGACGAGCGCATCTCGAATCTATTTCTGACCAGCCTGACCGAGGACCGCACCGTGCAACTCACTCGCGGCGCTTACGGCGTCTCGCTTCCCCAATGGTCCCCCGACGGCGAATGGATCGCTTTCCTCAGCTCCCACCCGCGGCCCGGGTCGAAGCCGGAAGCCGCCGCGATACAAATCTGGCTCATCAGCTCACACGGCGGCGAGGCTTATCCCCTCACCGAACTCGATCGCGCTCCGCAGCAGGTCCAATGGCTCAACAAGGACACGCTGATTTTCAGCGCCGCCGAGGATCCGAGCGCCTACGAACAAGCGCAAAAAAAGAAGAAGGACGATTCCGAAGTCGTCGACGATGCCGACCATGAACCCCCGGTGCGGCTGTTTAAAATCACCGTGAAGGACAAAAAGGTTACCCGCCTGACCGCCAATACCGACTGGATCGAACGCTGGAGCGCCTCGAAAGACGGAAAATACGTGGTAGCGGTCCACGCGCGCAGCCTGCATTACACGTTCGATCAGAAGGTCCCGCCTGTCACCTTGCTACACAACTTGACCGACGGCACGCAAAAGCAGATCTTTACCGAAGGCCGCGTTCGCCCGAATCTGCTGGCGTGGGCGGCCGACAATTCCGGTTTTTACGCCGCCGCCGCTTTCTCGAATGATCCAAAATTTCTGACCGCCACGATCGAGCTCGTCTATTTTTATGATTTGGCTGGCGGAAAGAGTATTCAGGTTCCGCTCGATTGGGAAAACGGCGCGGGTCGCGATCTACACTCCACACTGGACGGCTTTGTAACGATCCTCGCGGCTGGCGCGCATTTCGATCTGGCGCACTACATTCGCGCCAAATCCGGCGACACCTGGCAATGGAAGCGGACGATTCTCGAAGGCGAAAACGCAAAGAACATTCAGTTCTTCGATGTAAGTGCGGACGGAAAAACCCTCGTCTATCAATCCTCGAGCGCAAGCCGGATGCCGCAGCTTTTCCGAGCGCAGTTAAACGGCAACAACATGGTCGCACCGAAACAGCTGACCAAACTGAACGACAACCTCGTCAAGTCCCGTGATTTCACCAAATCCGAAGTCATTCGCTGGAAAGGCGCCAACGGCGAAGAGGTCGAAGGCCTGCTGCGCTATCCCGCAAATTACGAGCCCGGCCAGAAATATCCGGTGATCACCGCAATCCATGGCGGCCCGACCGGCACAGACCTGGACGCCTGGAGCGACCGCTGGGGTTATCCTTACCAACTCCTCACGCAACGAGGCGCATTTATCTTGAGCCCGAACTATCACGGAAGCGGCAATTACGGCCTGAAGTGGGTGGAATCGATATGCTGCGGAAACTACTACGACCTCGAAACCCCGGACATCAACAGCGGCGTCGACTATCTGATCGAAAAGGGTCTCGTCGATCGAGATAAGGTCGCCACCATGGGCTGGTCCAACGGCTCGATTCTTTCGACCAGTCTCATCACCACTTATCCCTCACGCTACAAAGTGGCCAGCGTCGGGGCCGGCGACGTGGAGTGGATCAGCGACTGGGGTAACGTGGTCTTTGGCGATTCCTTCGATTCTTATTATTTCGGCAAAACGCCGATGGACGATCCCCAGCTGTACCTTCGCAAATCCCCTTTTTTCAAGCTCGACAAGGTGCAAGCGCCGGTCCTGATTTTCCAGGGTTCGGTCGATACGAATGTTCCTCCATCACAAAGCTGGTCCTATTTCCGCGCACTGCAGTACTACGGCAAGGTGCCCGTTAAATTCGTCGTGTTCCCCGGCGAGCCGCATGGTCCGCGCAAGCTCAGCCACCAGATGCGCAAAGTTGAAGAAGAAATGGCGTGGTTCGACACCTATCTCTTCAAGACCGCCAAACCGGAAAATGAAGCCGTGAAAACCGGCTCTCCCCTCGACAGCGCACTCAGAAGCCGGAACGCCGCGCGCGCCGGCGAACTTTACGGCACAACCTTCACCAGTAAAGGAAAACCGATCCTGATTCCGGAAGTTGTCAAGCGAAGCGAGCTCGAGATCGCACGCTTCGAAGTGACCCGCGCACAGTTTTCTGCGTTTGACAAAAACTATAAGGTCGAACGCGGCACGGAAAATTACCCCGCAAATGGCGTGAATTTCGAACAAGCCAAAGCCTACGCCGAGTGGCTCAGCAAGGTCACCGGACAAGACTGGCGCCTGCCGAACGAGAGTGAGATGTCCGGCAGGTACAACCAAAAAGAAGTCGAAAACACCCTCGATTACTGGGCCGGCTATGCTCCAAATCCCGACGACGCCCTTCGTTTACACGAAAAACTCAAGGAGCTTCCCGGCGCGGCCCCTCTCCTGAAACCGGTAGGAAGTTTTGCCGGCGAGGGCCAGGAAAACGAGGATTTGCTCTTTGATCTGGGTGGCAATGTTGCCGAATGGGCGCTCACCACGGACGGCAAGGGCAAGCCCGCCGGCGGCAGCGCCGACTGCCCTGCCGATTCGCGTTCCATTTGCGTTCCGGCACCGGAGTACATTGGCTTCCGCCTGGTGCGTGGCCCTCTGGCGGCGACGGTAAAGGAGTAGCATGCGAACGTTGTTCCTGGCCCTGCACCTCTGTGCAATCTTCCTGCTGCTCTTTCTTATGCAAGGAATTGCTGCCGCAACCGAACCGGCTAACGACCACGTCGCCTTCCGTAAAGAGGTCTACATAAGCAAAAGCAATGCTCGTCTGCCCTACCGGCTCTTCGTCCCGTGGGGCTACGAAGCTAACCGCAAATATCCACTGCTGCTCTGGCTACATGGCACGGACGGCCGCGGGTCCGACAACATCCGGCAAATCGCGAACGAAAATCAGGTGAGCGCGGACTTCTGGACCGCCAGGGAAGTTCAGGAAAAATTTCCAATGTTTGTCCTGGCGCCGCAATGCCCGACCGGCAAAAACTGGGCAGAGCCGGAATTCAATCAGCCGAGCGAGTGGCTGGTTTTGGCAATAGAAGCCCTGGCGAAGGTGCAAAACGACTTTTCGATTGATCCGGATCGTATCTATCTTGCCGGACAATCGATGGGTGGTCTCGCCGTGTGGTCGCTTCTGCAGAACTATCGCGGCAAGTGGGCAGCCGCCATCGTTCTGTCCGCCTACGATACCTTCTCAAACCTTCCGGCAATCGCCGACGTACCCCTCTGGGTCTTCCAGGGCGACGCGGACCAGGCCGTCCCCGTGACCATGGTGCGCTCGATGGTGGCCCAACTCAAAAAAGCGCATGCCAATGTGCGGTACACGGAATATCACAAGGTTGATCGTGAAGTCTGGAACAAGGCCTTTGCCGAACCCGGGCTCCTCCCCTGGCTATCCGCCCAAAAACGAGGCGGGTCTGCTGGCAGCCAAGTTGGCTCTGGCGCCCCGCCCTCTAACCGCTAAAATAGAAGCATGAGCGAATTTCAACCCACCCAGCGCACCCAGGTAAAGCGCCTGCCCAAGCGCGGCCACTACGACCGTGAAACCGTTTACAGCATTCTGGATACCGCCTTCGTCTGCCATGTCGGTTTCAGCGTCGACGGCCAGCCCTACGTAATCCCCACCAACTTCGGCCGCACCGGAGACACTCTCTACTTACATGGCAGCGCCGCAAGCCGCATGCTGAAGACCCTCAGCGCCGGCGTGCCCGTCTGCGTGACCGTCACTCACGTCGACGGTTTGGTTCTCGCCCGCTCCGCTTTCCATCATTCCGTGAATTATCGCTCCGTAGTCATTCTGGGCATGGCGCGGTTAGTCGAAGATTCTGCGGAAAAGATGGAAGCGCTCCGGATTTTCACCGAACACGTGATGAAGGGCCGCTGGGACGACGTCCGTCAACCGACCGAACAGGAACTGAAAGCGACAATCGTCCTAGCTCTCCCCTTAGAAGAGGTCAGCGCCAAGGTTCGCACGGGTGGTCCGATCGACGACGAACCCGATTACGCTTTGCCAGTGTGGGCAGGAGTGCTGCCTTTCGAAGTAGCGGTGCGGCAGCCAGTTCCCGACGCCCAACGCAAGAACGATCCACCGGTCCCGGAGTACCTGAAGAACTACTCGCGCTGAGCACACGTCTCCTTGCTCAGAGACATCTTCGCCATCCATTAAAATGTGTCATCCTGAGCGAAACGAGGGATCTCGTTCTCTTGTTTCTAGAAAAAACGCCACGGCCAACAGAATCACGCCGAACAACACGCAAATAAACACCGTGGAAAACACCAGCACCTTGGCGGATTCAAGATCCGTGTAAGCGATGCTGGCTACCGCCACCTTTAGCCGCGGGTGCGTCAGAGCCAAGCCCCCTGACTCCGCAGCGAAGGTCACCTGCAGCTTGTAGCTCTTTCCGGCTTTGCCCTGAAATTGCCCGATGACGCGCGTTACGCCGTTTGTCCGAACCGGTGGGCTGAATTGCTCCTGAGAACTCCCAAGCGCAATGTCTCGCCCTTCGCTCGATAGAACCCATGTCGCAGCAATGACCGACGGCATCGATTTGCACTGGTCAGGGGCTGCCTCGACACCCATCAGACAATGCAATGCGTCAAGTGGAATGGTCTTCTCCGCCTCGATTTCAATGAGATACAAACCATCAAAGTTGAGCTTGAATTCGGAAGTGATGCTTTGGCCCGCCGCCCGTGGAACCGGCATACGAACCGGCACAAAATTCCTGGTCCTGGTCCACCAACTCCACGCCCCAAGAATTCCGATTCCGAGAACAATCAGCGCAAGCCCAGCTTTCATTTTCAGGTGCATCGCATTTCACTCAATATGCGTCGCCCTACGCCGGAAAGGCGTTCAGAGCATCCACAACGCTGTGCATCACACCCGTATGCGTATCCTGCTGCCACCGGCCTGAAACAAAGCAAAAGCAGCGGCCTTCAAGAGACCGTCAGGAGTATCGGCTGGTCGCGTGTGATGATGAGGGTGTGCTCGTAATGGGCGGCGAGCGCGCCGTCAGCGGTGCGCAGGGTCCATCCGTCCGGATCGAGGGTGACATGACTTGCGCCAGCGGAAATGATGGGCTCGATGGTGAGGACCAGACCTTCGGTGAGTCGAGTGCGAGCGAAGGGATCGGCGAAATTGGGGACGGAAGGCTCTTCGTGGATGGTGCGGCCAATGCCATGCCCGCCAAGTTCGCGAATCACGTGAAAACCACGGCGCCGCACTTCCCTTTCGACGGCGCGACCAATCTCTCGGACGGAGTTGCCAGCGCGCGCGGCATCGAGCGACTGGCGGAAGGCACGTTCGGCAGAGCGTCTTAATTCGCTGGCGGTGCGGGAGACTGGCGCTACTTCGACGGTGATGGCAGAATCCGTGTGAAAACCATCTTTTTCGGCGGTGAGGTCGAGCTTCACTAAATCGCCAGGTTTCAACACGCGGCCGCCGGGAATCCCGTGCACTACTTCGTCGTTCACGCTGATGCAGACATCTCCCGGGAAACCGTAGACCAGAGGAGGCGAGGAACGGGCTCCGTTTTCAGCCAGGACTCTTGCGCCTATGGAGGCCAGGTCCGCGGTAGTTACGCCGGGGCGAACGGCGCCCGCCATGGCTTTCAAGGCTTTGGCGACGATGCGCCCACACGCTTTTAATTTTTCGAGCTGCTCAGAGTTGGTAATGGACATGGCGGCCCAGTGTCGACAGGTTAGAGTCTACCCTGATGTAGGAGCTGGTTTCGAGCGGTTGGCGCCAGAAAAAAACGATGGCGCAGAGCGCACGACGCACTTCAGAAGGGTTCCGGCGTTCGGGTAAATCGCTTTTGGCTGGAAGGATTTACATCGGAAGCGACCGGGTCAGCCTCCTCGCTACCGTAGGCCCAAAGGCTCTGGCCGAGCCGCCACACTACGAAGTTAGTGGCAGGAACATCCACCGCCGCAGCAACCGCCTCCCCCGGAGAAGCCTCCGGAAGGATTCGAGGAGCCGGCGCCGGCCGTGGCAAACACGGAAAGCTGAATGGTGGCTTTTTTGCTGGAGCACTTCGGGCAGCTGATTTCCTGCTGCTTGTTGATCACGATCTTCTCAAAGCGCTCGTTGCAGATATCACAAACGTATTCGTAAATCGGCATGTCGCAGGTTCTCCAAACAGCGCCTTTATAGAGACCTCGGCGCGAATATTAATTATACCGCAGGAATGTCAGGTCATGTACCAGCCACCATTCACGCTGATGGTCTGGCCGGTCATGTATCCGTTTTCCGCAAGGAGCACTGCGACAGGAGCAACCTCATCCAGTTTTCCATATCTGGCCATCGGAATCACATCGGGCGACGCGTTTGGATTCGCCGCGACCATGTCCGTTTCGATCAACGCCGGAGCGATCGCGTTCACCGTAATCCCTTCCTTCGCCAGCAACGAAGCGTAGGAATGCGTCAGGCCGATCAATCCCGCTTTCGATGCGGCGTAATGCGGGCCGACGCGTCCGCCATTTTGCGCCGCGACCGACGACAGATTGATGATCCGCCCCCAGCGCCTTGCGCGCATATTCGTCAACACCGCTTGCGTCAACAGGAACGCGGAGGTGAGATTGACGCGCAGGGTGCGCTCCCAATCCTCCAGAGAAACATCGGCAACCGGCTTAGGCTCGGAAATGGCCGCATTGTTGACCAGAATATCGACCTGGCCGAATGTAGCCTCCGCGTGCCCAACGAGCCTCTGCACTTCGCGCGGTTGCGAAACGTCGGCTTGGAACACCTCGCACCTACGGCCCATCTCTCGGATGTTTTTGGCGACCTGCTCGGCTGCGGCCTGATTCTTTTCGTAGTTCGCGACGACGTGGCAACCAGCTTCGGCGAAAGCCACGGCGATGGTTTTACCGATTCCGCGGCTCGCCCCGGTTACAAGCGCTACGCGATTTTGTAACTTGCTCACGCGAGTGCCTCCCAAGCCTGTCCAGCATAGCGCAGAAAAACAAAAAACGGCCCCAACACGAGGTCGGGGCCGTTGAGATGATCGGTCGCTTTTTGTGATGCCGAAAACTAGTCGCCTGCTACCGCTTCGGCGGCTGTTTCCTGTGTCTTGGGTGTAGACGCGCCATTTCCATTGGCTGGCGCAATGGTAACTGGCTTGCCCGCGCTGGCGAAGTTCGCCGGAACCGCCTTGGCGATATCGCTCACGGTGCCGATCTGCACGACGGCCTGCTGAGGCTTCTTCAGCACCAGCTCTTCATAAATTGCGCGAACCTTGGCTTGCTCTTCAAGCGCCTTCTTCCGGCGGATGCGGTTCTCTTCCGCCGCAGTGACCGGAATATCGTGCTCGATGTGCCGCACGCGCGCTGCGTCGTCCGCGTCGATGTTGAGCGAGTGCTCGTAGGAAGCCAGGCTGACGTTCTTGCCCTTGGCATAAATCTCGTGCTTGCCGTGGTTCTTGTACCACTCGGCAACGGTCGCGTTCTTGTGCATGTTTTCGATGATGTTGCGCCATCCGATTCCGGTGTTGTACGCGCAGAAGCTGATCTCGCCCTGCTGCGTGCCGTAGGGAATGATGCACATCTCGGTGCGGCGGAAGTCGTAATTGAACAGATCCTGGAACCACATGCCTGCGATGAACAGGAAGTTCCACGGGTCTTGCGCGCGGCGCTTCATGGCATCTTCGTAGGTGCGTTCCGGCGAAGTCCGGCCGTACTTGGTCGTGGCGCTCTTGGTCAGCGCCCAGGTCTTATCGAATTTCTTGAACAGGTCGTACAGCTTGAGGCCTTTAGGACCCTCGAACGGGTGATAGTTCTTTAGCAACGCCATGGCCATCATGAAGTTGGAAAAGCTCTTCCCACGCGCCGCGTCCGTAATTGCGGTTACGTCCTTGGTGAGCTGCTGCGCATCGAGGAAGCGCGGCACCGGAGCCCATTCCTTGGTCTCCTTGTTGATCATGATCGCCGTACCCACGCCGCAGTTCGGATGGCAGCCGCAGGAGAGCGAACCCCATTGCGATTCGTTGCCTTTGACCATATCCGCAAATCCCGCGAATGTGCTGATGAACGAAATCGGGAACCAGTCGCGCGTCGGTTCGATCTTGCCCACTTGCTGGCTCACGTCTTTCGCCAGGTGCGAGAGCGTGTAACGCTGGCGGAGACGGCGTTCCGGAGTGATGTCTTCGTCGCGCCCGGTGAAGGAAACCGGCTGGAAACTGATGAACGCAATCTTCTTGGGGTTCTCCATCGCGAACTTTACGACCGATCCCACCTGGTCGTTGTTCACGTTGTTGACGATGGTTACCACCAGCACGATCTCGATTCCCGCTTCGTGCATGTTTTCGATGGCGCGCAACTTCACGTCAAACAGGTTGCCGATCTGGCGGTGGCTGTTGGCATCGTTTCCGATGCCGTCGAATTGCAGGTACGCATAGCGCAGACCCGCTTCGAACGCCTTTCTTGCAAACTCCTTGCTCTTGGCAAACTCAATGCCGTTGGTCGCCGCCTGCACCGAGTTGTAGCCCACCTTGCGCGCATAACGGATGGCATCGAAGAAATGCGGGCTCATCGTCGGCTCGCCGCCGCTGAACTGCACGGACATCTGCCGGCGCGGTTTGATCTTCACCGCATTGTCCAGAATTTCCTGAATTTCTTCCCAAGATAGTTCGTGGACGTAGCCCACCTGGTTCGCGTCCATGAAGCACGGATCGCACATCATGTTGCAGCGATTGGTCAGGTCCACGGTCAGTACGGACCCGCGGCCATAGCGGACATTCGATGAGCCGTGCTTATGCAACCCTTCATCGTTGTGCGCTGGAATATCGCGGCCAGGGAACTGGCTCTCAATCCATTTCAAAAAGCTAGAGTCCACCGCCATCAGATCTTCATAGTGGCCATGCTGCGGGCAATCCTTCACCATCCAGACCTGCCCATCGCGCTCGACGATCTGCGCTTTGATCTCGCCGATCTTCTCGTGCATCAGGTCGCGCCAGTCCTTATCGCCGCCGATGATGGCTTTGCGCGCCTCTTGCACGCACGCAGGACAGAGCGAGTCGGTCTGGCGGGGAAAACCCAATGTCGGTTTGGTCTTTTCCCACGACTTCAGCAGCGGCTTGTCGGACCACTGCGGTGTGGCAGAGGGGTTGGGATTGCGCTTGTTGAAATGTTGAATGGTGTCGAAGGTTATACCAGCCGTCTTGCAAACTACCCAGTCGAGCGACCGGAAGACTTGCGTAGAGAATGAATTAGGCATACTGCGGCTGCCTCACTTTCGAGAGTTCGATATAACTTCGGGAAATCCCCAACGCCAAGATGAGCCCTGACTTTAATCCAACGCTTGCGAAAGCCCCGCAAGGCTCATTTTAAGGTAGCACGCGGCGAGGCGGCCCCCTAACCTATTGGACGCGTACAGTTTGATGCCCTCGACCCGAATTAGACCAGCAGGATGTGCCGAACGGTCAAAAATGAGGGTTAAACGGTGTTTGGAGCCACTAAATGGCCTAAGTTGCAGAAGCAAAAGGGGTTTATTCTTAGGAACCGGTACGCAAACGATTTCGCGCTTGCTATTCGTTCAGGGCTGGTCTCAGCACAGCGACCAGAAAATGCGCAAAATGGGCGGCATCTTCGTCCATCTGCAGCCAACGCACCACGCAGTGCTCTCCGAGGTACTTTGCAACTCGCGTTTCCGGTATCCCGAGGTGCTCGGCTAGTCGCGGACGGATCGATTCGCCCTTGCGGCTCGACCCACCACGCAGCAGATTGGGAATTGCCACGCGCAAGGTCTGGCAAGGCTCCACATAGTAGTACGTCGTCAAATCCGAGTCTGTCAGCAACCAGACTCCTGGACCCGCAGGCGCTTTGTCGGCCTCTTCCAAAGAGGTCGCAGCGGACGACAGCAATCGCCTGAAATTCATTTCCAATTGGCTCAGTCGAGAAGACAGCCCTGGATCACCATAACGGCCTCGCAGGCTAGGCGCTGTCGGTGTTTCCGCGACGGTCTCGGTCTCGGCTGGCTCCTCTACCGAGCGAGCCGGAAGTTCTTTGGATGTTTGTCGAACTGAGGATGACCCCATGGAACTCGCGTCTCTTGTGGCTGTGCGCGGAGGTTCGCGCCGGGAAGAATGCGCATCCCGTCCGCCACGCCGCCCGCGTCGTTGCCGATTGTGCTCGGCGGTCTGGGTCAGCCGTTCCTCGGGCGCGGCCGCTTCGGCAGGTTCCGTGCTTCGGGAAACAATCTCGTTCTCGGCCGAATCCGTTTGCTTGCTTCCTTCGGCTGAAACATGCGTCGCTGGTTTCTCACGAGGAACCGGTTGTGGAATCTCGGCCGGTTCGGTGGCGCCCAGGCGCGTTGCACTGTCCTGCGCCTTTGTTTTCCAGTCGGCGCGCCGGAACCGTTCGGCCGCTGTCAAATACCATCTGCCGGCATCCGCCGTGTTGCCGCTGGTTTCAAAGTAACGTGCCAGCTCGAACGCCACCATCGCGTCCCGTGTTTTCGAGAACAAATTGGCGAGTTGCCCCGCCGGATCTTTGCCCGTGCGCGCGCGTCGTATGCGCGCCGTAATCTGTTTCCAATCCGCCATACAAGGAATGGATTCTAACAGCGATAGAGCAGTTCCGCCAGCAGCGCGCGCGGCAGAACGCGAAAGCGACGTCGCCTGAATCCGTAGGTTTATTGATTGACGCAAAAGTGTAAGCCGAAGTATGCTTTTGCCGGTCCGCCCGGGAGGGTCTTATGCAACGTCTGCGTCTGTTCTGTGCGGCCGTATTGATTTCTTGTCTGGTCGGCGCACCCGTCTGGAGCGCGCCTCCTGGGAACGTCACTCCTCTCGGCACCATTATCACCGCAGAGCGCGCCCACGTGGGTGAGTCCGCGGCAGATGTCGGTACAACCGTCTACGGTGGCGACTGGCTCAGCACCGAAGCGCAGGGAAGCGTGCAAGTACGAGCAGGCGCGGCCCGTTTACTCTTGCTCGGTTCTTCGAGCGCAATCGTAAATAATAACGAGGGATCGCCTTCAGCGAAATTATTGGGCGGTACGGCCACGTTCTCCACTGGAAATTCCCGTGCCTTCACGTTGTTTGCTTCAAAAGCGGCGATTCGTCCAAAGACGGATTTACCGACGATCGGCCAGGTAACGTTTGTTAGTGAAAAGGAGCTGCTGGTAACCGCGCGCCGCGGGGGACTCACGATCAGCGTCGAAGACGAAACGCAGACAATCGCGGAAGGCACTTCCTATCGTGTGCTTCTCGATCCGACCGATGGCCAAGGGCCAGTCGGCGCAGGTTCAGGGCAAGGCCCCAGCGGAAGTGGCAGCGGTGGAGGTCCGCTCAAGGCAGGCCGCAGCCGCTTCCTGCTTCTCGCCACGGTATTCATCGCTGCCGGAACGGCCGTGGCGATTTACTTTGCCACCGAAAGCGCCGATCGTCCGTAAACCAGACGTTCCCGTCTAAGAATCGCCTTTTTCCTTGCCCGGCGCTCTTGCTTGGTTCAGAGCGACGCAGTTACTTCAATCTCGACCAACGCGTCTTTGGGAAGCCGTGTCACTTGCACGGTGGACCGCGCGGGCGGCGCGACGCTGAAATAACGCGAGTATACTTCGTTCATAGCCGTGAAATCATTCATGTCCTTCAAGAAAACCGTGGTTTTCACAACATGATGGAAAGAAGCGCCCGCAGCCTCCAGGATCGCTTTCACATTCTCCAGTACGCGCTCGGTTTGCCCGCGAATGTCCGCGGTAACGAATTCTCCGGACTGCGGGTCCAGCGCGACCTGCCCGGAAACGAACAGAAATCCATTTGCCTTAATCGCTTGCGAATAGGGCCCGATGGGCTTCGGACCGCGAGCCGTCAAAACGACATCTTTCATCAAGGACGCTCCCTCCGCGGTGAAAAGCGTTGCGGAGAAAAAGGATAGCAGATGCGGAGCGCCGAAGGGAGGTTCAGCGCTTGCGGCCTTGCACGCGGACGAAACCGGTGTTCGAGTGATTCCGCGCGGCTTCGCGCTGCGCGATCAGTGTTTCGGCTTGCTGGTTCGATAAGCCCTGATTCACGATATCGAGGATCTGCTTTTCGGACATCGCCGTGTTCTTCAGCCGGCCAATCTGCTCGCTGGTCAGCGTGGGCAAACCCTGGATGCGCCGGTGAATGATCTCCTGCACGGTAGGATTCGACAGTCCGATTAGTTTCAGCGTGACCGCTTCACCGCTAAGAATGTCGATTTGATCGGATTGCGCCATCTCGAGGATCTGCGCATCGCTATAGCTCGCGCGCGATAAATCGATCGCCGAATCCGCGCTGCTAAATTCGTGGCCATGCGCCCGCGCCGCCTTCACTAGCGACAGGCAAAGATCGTCGGAGGCGCCAGCCTGCTTGAGTCTGGTAAGCTGCGCAATCTCCAGGCTGCTGAGCTTGAGTTTCTTCAATTCGTCCAAGCTGGTCGACCACATTCCCGACTGGTCGAGCGAGCTGTAATCGACCTTGACCTGTTTTTGACAGCCCACCAGCAGAAGGACACACACACCGAGAAGCAGCAACGATTTCTTCATACCTATATTGTAGGAGCGCCGCGCCGTCGTGGTTGCCGTTGTGCTTCAGGGTGTACTGGACCAACGAACAGGTAGGTCTCGGCCGTCTAGGAACGCATTATCCGAAACAGCGCTTCATTTACGCGACGAAGGATCAGAAACTTCTCTGAGCCGGGAGGTCCGGTCCAGGCACTCACGCCGACTCCAGGACCTCTTCGATGCCCTCCACCAGGTCTTCATACTCGAATGGTCCGTCGTGGCGCTTTCCATTCATGAAAAAAGTGGGTGTGCCGTTAACCCCGCTTTTCACGCCTCCGGTAAAGTCACTCTTCACCCGCGCAAGAAACTCGCGTTTCTCGACGGCTGCGCGCAAATCCTGGGGTGGGAGCCCGAGTTGCTGCGCCAGCCTCAAATAAAGGGCCCCGCCCAGTTGCTCCTGATTCTCGAACAAGCCATCATGCATTTCCCAGAATTTCCCCTGTGTTCCGGCGTACTCCGCGGTCTCGGCGGCGGATTCCGCGTGAGGATGCATCTCCACCAAAGGAAAATTTCTGAAAACAAATCGAAGTTTCTTGCCGAAATGCTTCTGCACGCGCTTCACGATGGAGTAAGCGTGCCTGCAATGGGGACACTCATAATCTCCGTACTCCACTACCGTGCACTTCGCATCCGCGCTGCCCTGGATGTGGTCCTGTTCGCTAACGGGAACTCGCAAGCTCATCGTCTGTCTCCTATTTGGGCAGTTTCTCAAGCGCTTCCAGAATCCCATCGGCCCCGGGGTTGACGGCTACCGGCGAACAATAGCTCCAGACAATCACACCATTCTTGTCGATCACGAACAAAGCCCGTTCGCAACAGCCGTCCTCCGCGCGATATGCCCCATAGGTCTTGGCCACCGCCCCCTTCGGTTCAAAATCCGCCAGCAGGGGGAAATGCAGGTGTCTGTCTTTGGCAAAGGCTTCGTGGCACCAAACCCCGTCCACGGAGATTCCCAGCAGCTCCGCGCCAAATTTGCGAAACTCCGAAAGAATTTCGTTATAAAGAGCCATCTGGTCGCCACAAACGGGACTCCAGTCCGCGGGATAAAACGCCAGAATGACTGGCCGGCCTCGCAATTCCTTCAAAGATAGCTTCTGGTCAGGTGTAACGTGCAGGGTGAATTCCGGTGCGGCCGTTCCAGCCGCCAAAATCATGTCCATGCGATGCCTCGTAGAGTTTCTACTGCAACTAACTCCCGGCTTAGATTCGCGCTTCCGGTCCAGCGGTACAAAAAAGTGAGATCAGACCTGAAACGTCCGCTCAACTCCGTAAATACCCTGAATCCTCCGGATATTCGCAAGTATGGATTCGAGTTGGCGCCTGTCCGTGATTTCCAGGCTGGCTTCGACGCGCGCGTTCTGCCGGTCGGGCCTGCTTTCGAGCATGCGGATATTCGAGCCCGCGGCGCTGATGACTGCGGTGATATCGGCCAGCAAGCCGGGCCGGTCCTTCGCGCGAATCAGCAATTCCACGGGGAACGTAGCCACATTGCTGCCACCCCATTCGACCGCGATGCGTCGTTCCGCCTGGTACAAAAGGTTCTGGACATTCGGGCAAGTGCGCGTGTGTACTGCCACGCCGCGGCCGCGCGTCACGTACCCTACGATGTCGTCTCCGGGTATCGGATTGCAGCACTTCGCCCGAAAAACCAGCAGGTCGTCCTGGCCTTTGACGATCAAAGGCGCTTCGCCAAACCCCAGCATACGCTTGACGGTATTGACCAGCGTCGGCTTGGCGCCTTCCTCTGTCTTCTCGCTCTCTTTGCTCGGCTCGCCAAAGTAGCGCGACAGTACTTGCCGCGCGGAGAACTTACCGAAGCCCACCGCCGCAAACAGATCTTCAGGCCGCGACAGTCCATATTCCTCGCTGAGTTTCTGCAGATCCTCAGCGGAAATTTTCTTCAGCCCCTTCGGAAAATTCCGCGACTCGTTCTCGAGCAGCCGCCGGCCCATTTCCGTGGCCTCCTCGCGCTCCTGAGCATTGATGAAATGCCGTATCTTGCTTTTGGCATGAGACGATTTAACAAAACTCAGCCAATCCCGGCTGGGCTTGTGTCCCTTTTGCGTAAGAATCTCCACCACGTCGCCGGAGACAACCTCGTGCCGCAACGTCACCATTTGCCCGTTGACCTTCGCGCCCACGCACTGATGCCCTACCTCGGTGTGCACCGAATAGGCAAAGTCGACCGGCGTCGCCCCCCGCGGCAACTCCAGCACGCGCCCCTTGGGCGTGAACGCATACACTTCCACGGGCGCAAGGTCTACTTTGAGCGTCGAGAGAAACTCACCCGGCTCCTGCAATTCCTGGGACCACTCGATCAACTGCCTCATCCATGCGATGCGCTGATCGTCGTCGGTCGATATCGGCCGCCCATCCTTGTATTTCCAGTGCGCCGCCACACCTTCTTCCGCGATGCGGTGCATATCCTGCGTGCGAATCTGGATTTCAAACGGCTGCCCGCCGTGAATGACCGTCGTGTGCAGCGACTGGTATAGATTCGGCCGCGGCATGGCGATGTTATCCTTAAACCGCCCGGGGACCGGCCGCCAGATGTGGTGAACGACACCGAGTGCCGCATAGCAATTTCGTTCCGTGTCCGTTATTACGCGGACCGCCAGCAAATCGTAAATCTGCTCGAGGGTGCGCTCTTGACGGGTAATCTTGTGTTGCAACGAATAGAGCCCTTTGACGCGCGCTTCGAGCTCTGCCGGTATACTGTTTTCCACCAGCTTGCTGCGGATCGCGTTCTGCACTTCCTCGAGAAAGCGCTTGTGGACCGGCGACTTCTCCGTCACTTCCTTTTGCAGCGCCAGAAATGCATCGGGCTCGAGGTAGCGGAACGAAAGGTCTTCGAGTTCGCCTTTGATCAACGCCATCCCCAGCCGGTGCGCGATGGGCGCATAGATATCCATGGTTTCTCGCGCAATCCGTTGCTGTTTTGCGGCGGGTAGAAATTCGAGCGTGCGCATGTTATGCAGGCGATCGGCAAGCTTGACCAGAACGACGCGCACGTCGTTCACCATCGCCAACAGCATCTTTCGCACATTTTCAGCTTGCCGCGCCTCGGGCGCCATCATATTCAGCCGGCTGATCTTGGTGACCCCTTCGACCAGATGCGCGACCTCGGCTCCAAATCGTTCTTCCAGTCGCGAAACGGGATATTCCGTGTCCTCGATGGCGTCGTGCAGCAATGCAGCCGCCAACGTCGTCGCGTCCAGCTTCATGTCTGCCAAAATGTGAGCTACTTCGAGCAGGTGCGTGACATAGGGATCCCCGGAGCTGCGGAACTGGTCCCGATGGCGTTCCGCGGCAATGTCAAACGCGCGGCGAACCAGCCAGGGATCCTCCGAAGGCCGATTGGTACGCAATTTTTCGAGGAGTTCTTCGAGGCGGGCGTTAATCTGGCGCTCTGTCCGGTCCCGGTTGAAATTCAAGGGCAGGTTGGCACGCGATCCCATATCTTAGTTTACGCCGCAACCGCCGGTTTCGGAAGAGCAGCAACCGGAAGAGCTGCACGGAAGAAACAAAAAGGCCCCGGTTCCCGATCGAGGCCTTCCCTAATGATTGATGTTGATGAGACAGTCGAATCAGGTTGACGGCTGTGGCTGTTCCGCCCGCTTTTGCTTGATCTCCTTCACCTTATCGAGAAGATCATCGGCCATCTTCGTATAATTATCCCGCTCCGCCGTCGATTCCACCATGTCGGCTTTGCGGCGATACAGCAGGTTCAGATAAGTCATGGCGTCGTCGTAATCGGGTTTCAGTTCAATCGCCTTCTTCAGGCTGCTAATCCCATCGTCTACCATCTGTTGAAACTTGTCGGTGTACGCCTTGCGTACGTCCGGCGGCAATGCATCGGTGTCCTTGATCTGCTTGTTGATATGCTCCTTGTTGTAATCCGAGCGCAGTTCGGTGTTGCCGCGATACGCAAGCGCCCAGTCGATGACCCCGATGGAGTAATACGGCTGCGGATCCTGTGGCCTCAGCGCAATATGCCTCTGGTGATAAGCCTTGGATTCTTCGAATTTCTTCTCGTCAAACGGCTGCCCGGCCATCTGATACAGGATCGACGCCAGCCCATCGATCGCGCTCAGGTTGTTTGCGTCTTTATCGAGCACGTCCTTATACTCGGTAATCGCTTCCTGCCCGTGGCGCATGTTTTCGTCCGACGGCGCTCCCGGAATGTATTGGCTGGCGTATGCCGTCGCCAGATACAAGCGCGCATTCACCAGGTCGGGATCAAGCTCCTTGGCATGTTTGAAATCCTCAACAGCGGCGTCAAATTGCGCGTTCTTGAATGACGCAACGCCTTTGTTCAACAGATCGCGGGCACGGAGCTTGTTGCATCCGGAAACGCCGGCGACGAGCGTAATCAGCACCGCCATGCCAAGCATCTGACAGGCTCTATGGGAGACCCGCGAGGACCTCCCCCGTCGAAACGTTACTTGATTCATGGAAGCTTCCATCCCTGAGTCGTGCCGCTCCGATGTGCTGGAGCGCCGCACGTGGATTCACCTGCGCCCGCTAGGGGCATTCCATCACGTTCAGCGGTTTTTTTCCAGTTCCGAAGTCACCAACCCCACCGGTGAGGCGCCTGCCACATGCATGACATTCAGAACCTCAGCAACCACCTGAAACTCGAGAAAACGATCCCCTTGAAGAAAAGCAACCCGCTCAGCACGCATCGCGAAGACCTGTTCGACGCGTCTCTTCAGATCTTCGCGCGGTAGCACGGCGCTATTCAGACGTATCGAACCATCCCCGGCAACCTGCACGACGATCGCTTCCGGATGCTCTGTTGGAACTGCCTCTTTCGCCTCTTGCGGCAAGCTCGCTTGCAAACCCATTTGGCGGTGCGGAATGATCATAAATATGACCAACAGCACCAGCAGAATATCGATCAACGGAACTATATTTACATCCCTGAGGATCTTGCCCCCGCCACTACTGAAACCGATTCCCATGAGCCACCTCGTTTCCGGTATGTTCACCCGGCGAGGAGGACTCTCACATCCAGCGAAGACCGCAAATTCTTACTGGCCGGCCTCGAGCTTGGCAGTGATCAGACCCACGCGATCGATCCCCGCTTGCTTCATCAGGTCGATGGCTCTTGCCACGTCCGCAAACTGAACGTCGTTGTCGCCCTTGACGAACGCCACTTTTTCGGCCCGGTCCTTGAAAATCTGTTCCATGCGAGGCTCAAGTCCATCCCAGCTCGTGTCTTCATTGTTGATCTTGAGCTTGCCGTTCATCAGCACCTGAACCACGACTGTCTTATTTTCCAATTCCTGGTTCTGCTGCTGGTTCGGTGAAGGCTGCGGCACCAGGGCATCGAGCCCCTTGGGCGTCAACGGCGTGATAACCATGAAAATGATGATCAAGACCAGCAGAATATCGATCAACGGCACGATATTCGGCGTGGCCATCGCACCTTTATTCTCTCCAATTTCCATCCCCATTGCGGGTTCTCCTATCCCTTCGCGGCGTCTTGCTGCCGGAGCAGCGGGCCGCGCCGGGTGGGAGCCAGCGCGGTTCCATCAACTCTGCAAACGAATGACGACTACGGCAAATGCAACCTTACTTCCTAACTGCCACCACTGGCCGCCTTCGGCGCTGTTGCACCGGGCGTCGCTGGTGTCGAGGGTCCAGCCAGGGCCTTGGTTTTTTCCGTCAGCAACCCGAGTGAGTCCACTCCAGCCGAACGAATCTCGTCCACGACGGCAACCACATCGCCGTACTTGGCGCGAGAGTCACTCTTCACGTAAACGGTCTTGTCCAGTTTGTTGGCGATCTGGTCCTTGATCTGGCCCGTGATTTCTTCCTTCTTTATCTTGCTGTTGCCAAGATACAGGGTTCCATCGCGGGTGACCGCTACCACGATGGCATCGTCTTTATCCGCATCCTTCATATCGCGCGGATCGCTCACGGAGGCCAAGTCCACCTGATGCGTCTTCTGCAACATCGGCGTGACGACCATGAAGATGATCAGCAGCACGAGCATGATGTCCGCCATCGGAATCACGTTCGGCGCCGCCATCTGCGATCCGGCTACCGGCTTATAGGCCATGACGTTACCTCTTTCGGCTTACTTCTTCGCGCCGCGGCGCAGAATGAAGTAGTTGATCAACTCCATCGAGGAGTTGTCCATTTCGACGTCGAACGCCTCGACTCGGTTGGTGAAGTAGTTGTAGGCCCACACCGCAGGGACCGCGACCAGCAAACCGAACGCCGTAGTCACCAGCGCTTCTGCGATACCGCCGGCAACCGCCGACAGACCGGTCGCTTTCTGTTGTTCAATCCCCTTAAACGCGTTCAAGATGCCGACCACCGTGCCGAACAGTCCGACGAACGGCGCCGTGGAGCCAATCGTCGCCAGCGCCGAGAGTCCGCGCTTCATTTCCGCGTGTACGATGGCGACCGAGCGCTCCAGACCGCGCTTGGCGGCTTCGATCACTTCGGCGTCCGACACCTGCTGCGATGCCGACTGGAATTCAGACAAGCCCGTCGCCACTACTTTGGCGATGTGGCTCTTCTTGTTGCGTTCGGCAATGGCGATCGCTTCGTCGAGCTTGCCGTCTTTCAACGCGCCCGCTACCTGTTGCACGAACAGCCGCGACTGCTTTCTCGCGTTGTTGTACATCAGGAACCGATCGATCATCACGCCGAACGAATAGACCGAGAGAAGAAACAGAATCACCACCACGATCTTCGCCAGGAGGCCCATGTTTCCCCACATGGAACGCAGGTCCCATGAGGTCGCTGCTTCCTGAAGCCAAGCCGCGTAGACGTACAAAGATGCTAGCATTCGTTTGCTCCTTATTTCCTAGTGGCCCCCGCGGGCAGGAACCAACAGATTATTTCCCACAACTGCTTACTCAGAACGGCGCCGGACTCCCACGACTCCCGCGCCGCCCCGTTTCACTACTGTGCGAGAGAGAAAATCACATCAATTTCTGTGTCGACTTCGACGGGCTCGCCGTTTAGCAGCGTCGGCTGATAACGCCACTGCCTCACGGCATCGAGTGCCGATTGCACCAGCAAGGGGTGGCCGGAAACAACCTGCAACTGCTCGACGCTGCCGGTCTTCCCGATGATGGCGTGCAGCTTCACGGTGCCGCTGATACGCGTCTGCCGCGCCAACGGCGGATACATCGGCTGTACGCGATTGATCAGTTTGGCGGCTTGTACGGCGCCGCCAACGCGGGTACGCGTCACGTTCGGTTTCGGCGGTGGAGGAGCTCCTCCCGCGCCACCGATGACGCCACCAATCACGCCACCCATCGAACCACCGGCGACACCGCCCGGTACGCCACCGGCGATTCCGGCGCCCATGTCAGGCGGTTGTTCGTCTTCCTTAATAATCTTGACGTCCTTGGGGATAACCTTCGGCGCCACGAGTTTGCCAGCCTCCATCAAGTGAACCTGCGGCTTGATGTGTACGACCGGAGTCGGCGGCGGTGGCGGGGGCGGGGGCGGGGGAGGCGGCGGCGCCAGCAGAATCGAAGACATCATCGCTTTCGGCAGCGCTTCGGTATAAATGAGCGGAATCAGGATAAGAACGGCAAGAAACACGACTTGAAACAGCATGGAGAGAACAACCGTCCACGGCTTGTTCGTCTTCTTGTTCTTCTGATTTGAAACGACCATTTCTTCAAACATGGTTCTGACTACCTCCTGCCCGCGGGAGCGAGGCGCGGCGTGCCGCTGTCGGCCCCTCGGGTTTTGTTGCCGGCTGCGGTTCCGGTGCCTGTTGCGCCGTGCCCTCGCCAGCTATTCCAGGCGACGACCAGCGGTGCTGCTATCCCGAAACTTGAATACGTTCCTACCACAATCCCCACCACCAGGGCAAAGCTAAATGCCCGGAGGACCTGGCCGCCCATCAGGAACAGGACGAGCACGGTGAGGAACGTCAATCCGCTGGTCAGAATCGTTCGCGACAAAGTTTGATTGATCGACTTGTTCACTACGTCCGCGAATGGTTCCTTCCGCAAGAGACGGTTATTTTCCCGGATGCGGTCGAAGATGACGATGGTGTCGTTCATCGAATAACCGACCAGGGTCAATAACGCCGCAATGACCGTCAGCGATATTTCGAATCCGAAAATCTTGAACAACCCCAGGGTAATCAGTACGTCGTGAAAAACAGCAAGAACGGCCGCAATTCCAAAGATGATGCGATCCACAAAGCGCAGAATAAAGCCGCCATGAGACGACCACCCCGTCGAGCCACCGATTTGTCCACCGTAGAACCGGAAGGCAATATATACCAGCATGCCTGCCAAAGCATAGAGGGTTACTCGAATGGCCTGAGTGCGCAGTTCTGCACCTACTTTCGGGCCAACAATCTGTACGCCGCGAATCCCAAAAGGCGCCAGAGAATAATTCTCCTGGATCACGGAAATCAGTGCGGGCGTCGCGCCGGGCACCTGGGAGAGATCCCCCAGATTACTGATCACCCCGTTCTTCTCTTTATCGCGATAGGCCAAAAGGTTCTTCGCCAGCGTTTGATACTTGTCTCCCGCCGCAACGGAAAGTCCCAGCGGGTCTTTCTGCGAAAGGAAGTTTGCCAGAGCGGATGGCGTGGTGGAGTTGAAGTCCGGTTTTGAGGACCCGGCAACGCCGTAAGTCGCATCGAGCGCACTGAGGACCTTGGCTTTGCTCTCGTCCATAGCCTGGTCACTCTGGCCGGCTTGCTCCACAAAGATCAGCACTTCGTTGGAAGTCCCGGTCGAGAGGGCGCCGGAGCTGATGCTTTGAATTTCGGTGTTATTGAGGCCTTGCTGTTGAAGAGCAGCCCGCAGCTTATCGATATTCGGCGGCTGCGCAAAAAATACTTCTACGTTGGTGCCGCCCTTGAAATCGATTCCGTACTTGATGCCGCCCTTCAGGAAGATCGCCGACCACCCGATGACCAACAGCAATCCGCTTAGCGCAAAGAAATACTTGGCCTTGCCCATCCAGTCGATATTGGGCTGTTTGAAGAGCTCAATCATGCCGTTTTATGCTTCCCTTCCTTAGACTCCAAGGCGTTCCTCTTTGTTCCCGACTACCGAATCCACTCGGTACTACTACCGCTAGACCATTCGTACTTCCCTAAATGCTCAATTCTGCCTGGCGATCCATCTTTGCCAGGTGGTACTGGAAAATCGTCTTGGACACATAGATTGCCGTAAACACGTTCGCGATCAAACCGATCGTCAGGGTGATGGCAAATCCCCGGATGGGGCCGGTTCCGAAAATGAACAGAAAAAACGCCGAGACCACCGTCGTCACGTGCGTGTCGATGATGGTTTGAAACGCCTTGTCAAAGCCCGCTTCCACCGCCGCCGACGCTGATTTTCCGTTCCGGATTTCTTCACGGATGCGTTCGAACACCAGGACGTTCGAATCCACGCCCATACCGATGGTCAGGATCACGCCGGCGATACCTGGCAAAGTAAGCACAGCTCCAAACATGGCCATCGCCGCCAGCAGAATGATCAAGTTCAAAATCAACGCCAGTACCGCGTTCGCACCCGACAGCCGGTAGTAGAACACCATGAAAATCATCACCACCAGCAGACTGAGAATCGAAGCCTGCACGCCATGGCGAATCGAATCCGCGCCAAGCGACGGTCCGACGGTGGCTTCTTCGAGGTACCGGATCGACGCCGGCAAAGCGCCGGCGCGCAGAATCTGCGCCAATTCGTGTGCGCTTTCCTGACTGAACTGCCCATCAATGCGTCCTTGGTCGGCGATCTTTCCCTGAATCGTCGGGGCCGAATAAACCTTGTGCTCGAGAACAATCGCCATTTGCCGTCCGGTGTTCTGTTCGGTGAATCGTTCAAACTTCCGGCCGGCATCGCTCGACAGCACAAAGTTGATTTGCCACTGCCCGGGCATTTCCGTGTTGCGGCTCTCGGTGGCACTCCGCAAATCACGACCAGTCACTGCCGGCGAGCGGCTCAGCAGATACCAAGCTTCGCCGGAATTCTGTCCCGCAGGCGTGCGCGACTCGCTGCTTCCTTGAACCAGTTCCGTTCCCGGTGGTAAGACACCGCCCTTGGCCGCCAACGCTGCCGCTTCGGAAGGATACGTCTGCGGATCCTCCACCAGCTTTAATTCCAGTTGTCCGCCCGCCTGAATCACGCGCCTGGCCGCCGCCGAATCTCCTTCGCCCGGAAGCTGCACGACAATTTCGTTGTCTTGCCCCACGCGCCCACGCGGCTGAATGGTCGGCTCGGTCAAACCGAGGGCATTGATCCGGCGCTCGATCGTCTCGAGCGTCTGGGTCATGGTGGTTTCCTCGATGGCCGCCTTGGTCGTCGGCCGCAAGGAAAGGAGCGTCGCGTTCGAGACTCCCGGCGCCGCGCCGGACGTCCAGTTGGTTTCAAACTGGTCGTGCAGCAGGTCGCTGAACGCCGTGAACGCGTCGTTCGGAACCCCGCGCACGAGGATGTGCTCGTCGTCCACACGGCGCACTTCTTCGTAATGAATATTCTTCTGGCGCATCGCGGTAGTCAGCCGGTCGATGGTCTGGTCGGTCTCCTGCGTCACCGCTTCCTGCACCTGCACTTGCAAAATCAGGTGCGTTCCGCCCTGCAGGTCGAGCCCGAGCTTGATCTGGTGCACAAAATTATCTTTGATCAGCGCGAAGGATGTCGGGAAGGTGGGCATTCCGAAGATGGAATACAAACAAAGAACCACCACTACAAAAATAAAAATGACTTTCCACTTCAAGTTGGGATTCATGGTTAGAAGGTGTGGCGCAGCTGCGCGCAAGCCATTGCGGAGTTACTTGGCATCTTCGGTCGTCTCCACTTGGGCTATCGCCGCTCGCGCGATGCGAATTTTCACGTTATCGGCGACTTTCAATATAAACGTGTCGCCGTCGATGCCATTGATCGTGCCGTAGATGCCCGAGGTCGTGACCACCTTGTCTCCGTTTTTCACGGCACCGAGCATCTCCTGCGTTTTCTTTCTCTGCCTTTGCTGCGGCATGATCACCAGGAAATACATGATGCCGAACATCAACAACAGCGGCAGCATGAACCCGCCAAGCCCACCGCCCAGGCCGCCTGCCTGCCACATCAAAAATACCGCTGAATTCATCCGGATGCGTTTACCGTACCCTTTCGAACCGTTGCCTCATCCTAATCTAGGGTCTAACCCGGCGGATTACCTGTCACGGGGAAAGAACCGCGGCGAGCGGAAACCTTCCCGCTTGCCCTGCCCGCCCGATTCTCTCGATGAGAGTCGACTTTGCGCGGGTTGCCACAGCGTTGCGGAACCCCTCCGCGCGCCGGGCGTTTCGCTTCAGGCTGGCCCCGCCGCATAGCGGGCACAGAGCTCTGATGCGAAATTCGCTAGATGTCCAAAAGTGATAGCCTCTCGAATTTGCCTCATTATGTCAAGGTAAAACCAAACATTGTGGTGCGTCGCCAGAATCGCCGCGGTGATCTCTCCTGCGGCAAAAAGATGCCGCAGATAAGCGCGCGTGTACCGCTTACAAACGCTACAACCGCAGTTCGGGTCGACGGGCTGCTGGTCTTCGATATAGCGCGCATTCTTGATCAGCACGCGTCCTTCGCTCGTATACAGGCACGCGTGCCGTGCCGCTCGCGTCGGCAGCACGCAATCCATCATGTCGATTCCCCGCGCGACATAATCCGCCAACTGTTCGGGCCTCCCGACTCCCATGAGGTACCGTGGCCGTTCTTTGGGCAGCAAAGCAGTAACTTCGGCCGACATCTCGCAGGTGACTTCATGCGGCTCGCCGACCGCCAGCCCTCCGACCGCGTATCCCGGAAAATCCAGCCCGAGAAGTTGTCGCGCGCTCTCTCGTCGCAAATCCGCGAACGTCGCTCCTTGCACGATTCCGAACTGCCACTGTTCTGAATTCTCATTCCCCGCAGATGACTCGAGGAAATACCTTCGCGCTCTGCAAGCCCACTCCGTCGTCCGTTTCACCGCCGCTTCCGCGGCACCGCGTGGCGCCGGGGTCTCGATGCATTCGTCGAGCACCATCGCAATATCCGAGCCTAGCGCCAGCTGAATCTCCGCCGCTTTTTCCGGCGTAAGCAAATGTTCAGAACCGTCCAGGTGCGAGCGAAAACGTACTCCTTCGTCCGTAACTTTCCGCAGCTCGGACAAGCTGAACACCTGGTAGCCACCCGAATCCGTCAGAATCGCGCCTCGCCACGCCATGAACGCGTGCAATCCCCCGAGCTTTCGAATCCGCTGGTGCCCCGGCCGCAAATATAAATGATAGGTATTCGCGAGGATGATGTCCGCGCCCAATTCCTCGAGCGCGTCCTGCGTGAGTCCCTTCACCGTCGCCGCCGTGCCCACTGGCATGAACACCGGCGTTTCGATCTGGCCATGCGGCGTCGTCAGCTTTCCTCGTCGCGCGCCGGTCGGGTCGTTTTCGAATACTTCAAACGAAAAACTCACGTCTCCAGTCTATCAGGAGAAAATAAACGCCGCTCCCACGCGGAGAATGACCCAAACCGCGAGCATGCCGAAGGCAATCGCGTACGGCTTTCCGCCCTTCAACTTCTTCGGATTGGCCGCTCCAAACCCAACGGCGATCAGTATCGTCACCCACAGGACGATGATGTCCAGATTCTTCCCGAGCGCCAGTAGCCACTTCGCGCTATCCTCCGGCAGGAACGCAGCGAGATTCGTTGCCATAGGATTGTCGAGGTTCAGAGTTCCGTAGGGTTTCAAAAAGAGCACGATAAGAAACAGCAGATTGCCGACGATGACCGGCACATAGGCGTGGGACACGATTCCAAGCGCCGTCTTGTAAGAAAGGTTCGCCCCTCCGAGCAGGTTATAAGCGCCCCACAGGATCAGCGCCACGACCAACACCGCGATGATCGGCGCAGGAATCCCGAATGCGTAGGCGCTGATCGGCGCGAATTTCGCACCCGTTTCGATCCGTTGCTCTTTCTGCTCGGCAGACAACTGCGCCGCCGCTGGGCTCTTCTCGATTTGCTGGCTCATGAACTCTCGCCAGTTCATTTTTTGATTGATTCCAACCGCGACCAGCGCGCTGAGGAGCGCCATGATGATCACCGGCAGCAGCCAACTAGGCGTCCGCGCAATGTCTTCGAATGTCGGCTTGGGAGAGAACAATACTCCAAAAATTCGGCCGAACGGGGAGATCTTGGCCTGTGCTGCGACTTCAGGCACAGGGGTTGGCATGGGTTCCGTCGCCATTTGAGGACTCCTTCACCACAGGATTTCGCGGACCGGCTCTAGGCAGTACTACGCAAACGCTGCGGGGAAAGTATCACACTTGGCCCGGCTGCGGTATCTCCGGCACCGCCCTTAACAGATCCCGCGTGTAGGCCCGGGTCGGCTCGTGCAGCACCAGGTCAGCGGGCCCGTATTCGATCATCTGCCCGGCGCGCATCACTGCGATGTGGCTTGCCAATTGACGCACCACCGGCAGGCTGTGCGAAATGAACAGGTAGGTCAGACCGAACTCCCTTTGCAATTCCTGTAACAGCAACAGCACCTGCGCGCCCACGGAAACATCCAGCGCCGACACCGGCTCGTCCGCCACCACCAGCTTCGGCCGCAGAATCAACGCCCGGGCTATCCCGATCCTCTGCCGCTGTCCGCCTGAAAATTCGTGCGGATACCTCTTCAATGCCGCTTCGTCGAGCCCCACGCGTTTCAGCATCATCCCCGCGCGCGCCGTTCGCTCCGCCGCCGGAAGCTTCGGCTCGTGGATCGAAAGCGGTTCGGCAACAATCTCTCCCACTCTCATCCGCGGATTCAGCGACGCAAACGGATCCTGAAAAATCATCTGCATCTGGCGCCGCTTCGCCCGCAACGCTTCGCCTTTCATCTTCAGCAGATCTTGCTCCTCGAACCGGATCACGCCGGAGTCCGGCTCGGTCAGCCGCAGGATCATGCGCGCCAGCGTCGTCTTCCCGCATCCGCTTTCGCCAACGATGGCAAACGTCTCTCCGGGCGCCACATCAAAACTCACATCATCCACCACCGTGAACCGTTCCGCCTTCCCGTCGCCTCTCCCGCCGAGGAAACTCTTTCGCAAATTCCGCACTTCGAGCAAATGGCTCATAGGCATGAATATCGCTCTCTCGCTCCCGGGCCGCAGGCGCGGCACACCTCAGGCGCGCCCGCAAGGCCTCGGTTAAGGTCCGCATTAAACGAGCACCGCAGGTGCGACACCTTCCCTCCAGTACTCGGCAAAATCCTCAAACCAACACACAGCGTGCACCGTGATTCGCCTCCGCCAACCGGAACTCCGGCACCGCCCGTTCACACTCCGCGCGCCGAAACGAGCACCTCGGCGCAAACGCGCACCCTGGCGGCAACTCCGTCAATTGCGGCACGGTCCCCGGAATCGGCATCAACTTTCGCTTCTCGAGCGTCGGCGAAGCTGCCAGCAAGCCCTGCGTATAAGGATGTCGTGGCACCGTTAGCACCTGCCGCGCCGGCCCCTCCTCCACAATTCGCCCCGCATACATCACCGCCACGCGGTCCGCCACCTTTGCCACCACGGCCAGATCGTGCGTGATAAAAAGGAGCGCCAGTTCCAATTCCCGCCGCAGCCGATCCAGCAAATCCAGAATCTGCTTCTGCACGGTCACGTCCAGCGCCGTAGTCGGTTCGTCAGCAATCAAAAGTTTCGGCCTAGCTGCCAGCGCCATTGCGATCATCGTCCGCTGCCGCAATCCCCCGGACAGCTGGTGCGGAAACTGTCGCGCCCGCACTTCCGGCTCGGGCATGGAGGCGTGCTCCATCGCCGTAAGCAGCCGCCGGTGCAACCTCTCTTTTTCGATCTTCGGCTCGTGCGCCAGAATCGCTTCTTCGATCTGCGCACCCGCTCTCATCACTGGATTCAGGGACGTCATCGGCTCCTGAAAAATCATGGCAATCTCTCGTCCGCGCACCCTTCGCCACTCCTCTTCACCCAGGCCAACCAAATTCCTCCCCTGCGCATCTCTCTCTAAACTCCGCGCCTCTGCGCTATCTTTTTCTTTCCCTTCCCGCAACCAAATTTCTCCGCTCACGCGGGCCCCGGGCGGCAGCAATCCCATCAGCGCCAGCGAAAGCATGGTCTTCCCGCTTCCCGATTCCCCCACCAACCCCAACGTCTCGCCCGCCGCAATCCGCAGCGACACCTCATTCACCGGCTTCACCCACCCCGCCGCCGTGGGCAACTCCACGGTCAACGCATTCACGCCGAGCAAATCCGCCATACCGCTATCATACGGTCGCAATTTCCTTCCATCACGACAGAAACCGGCGATTTTCCAGAAATTGGAAACCAGCAAAAAAAGGAAGGCCGCCGCAGCGACCCTGCGCTAATGCCCAAAGCCTCCGGGCGTGCGGCACGCCGGGTCAGTCCCAGTTCTAAAAACCGGTTCTAAAAACCGCGGGCTTGCGATCGTACGCTGAATCACGCCGAAGCTGCCTTTCGGAGGAATCGGCGGCGGTTCCAGACAGTGCTATCCGGCGTCCGAGCCCGATTACTGATTACCGATCACCACGCCACGCAACCCATCGGCCTCCCCGCGCCGGATAGTAAACTATTAAGCTCTATGGCCACCGCCGCAACCCACCGTGTCGACTGGTCGCTGCTGTGGGGACAGCGCGCCTTCCGTTTCTTCTTCACCGCCATGTTCGT
Source organism: Candidatus Acidiferrales bacterium (assembly GCA_963783955.1). Classification (GTDB taxonomy): domain Bacteria; phylum Acidobacteriota; class Terriglobia; order Acidiferrales; family UBA7541; genus Acidiferrum. Next base: position 478,593 of record CAWAPN010000002.1, read on the forward strand.
TTCGCTCTTCGGCAGCGGCATGAATTTCATCGGCGTCAGCTGGTACATCATGTCTGCTACGCATTCCACCGTGGCCGTGAGCTGGCAAGTCATCGTGGTCACGCTCCCCGGCCTGGTCGTTCCTTTTCTCGGTGGTGTGCTCATCGACCGCTACGATCGCCGCTATCTCGGCGTTCTTCTCGATCTCGCGCGGGGCTTCGCTGTCCTGGCGACCGCCTACATCGCCTGGCGCCGGGACCTGCATCTCTGGCACTTGTATGTCATGACCCTGATCACCGGCACCGGCTCGGCAATGTATTGGGCCAACGTCAATGCGCTGGTCCAGGAAGTCATCCCGCCCAGCCAGTTCACCGGCGCCAACGCCACGGTTCTCGTCGGCGTTCAAACCGGAATGCTACTGGCCGGCACGTTTGTCGGTTTCATCTACGACCGCATCGGCATCGCTGGCATTCTTTTCATCGACGGACTCACCTACTTCGTTTCCGCCTATTGCCTCTATTCGCTCCGTACCGGCTACGTCTCACCACTCATGCACCGGCAGTATCCACGCGAATTCTCGGAGTCCGCCGAAGGCACGGCCCAAGCGCTCGGGACAGGCGAGAATCCGGAAGTAGCCGAGGCAGGTCTGTCGCTAGAGATCTTCGCGGATATGAAAGCGGGTTTCGGCTACTTGCGCGAGCAGCCGGTCGTGGTTGCGCTCGGCATTACGCACGCCATGCTCATGGCCAGTATCGTCAGTTCCAACGTAGTCGTCGTGGCGTTGGCCAACGAAATTCTGCATTCGGGCGCACGCGGCTTCGGCTTCATCGAAGCCGGCTGGGCCATCGGTGCAATCATCGGCGGAATCATCACCAGCCAATTGCCGCAGCGCTTGCGCCTCTCGCTGTATGTTTTAGCGGTAGCCGGAATGGCCTTGGGTCACGTAGCGGTTCCGTTCGTGGTTTTCCTTTTTGGCGCAACGATCCTTCAGGGTTGTTTCGGCTTTTTCCGCGCCCTCGCCGGCATCGTCGCACAATCTTCGCTGATGGCTATCGTCCCCAAAGAATTCATGGGCCGCACGCAATCCGCGTTCGCCATCTTCGCCACCATTCTCCAGCTCGCCATGAGTTTTTCTCTCGGCTGGATCGCCGAGCGCTTCACCATCGCCACCGGCTTTTTTCTCCTAGCCGTAATGTATACCGGCGCAACCGCCACCGCGTTCCGTGCTCGCCGCTTACTCCACTCCACGGCAACCTGAATTTTGCAGTGTCAGCCCGGTAGCGGACAGCCAAGCCACAACACTACGTAGTCGAGCGGCGAAGCGCTTTCGGCGCGACACCCTCGCCTTGCACCGAGCGATCTCACCTTCAAATCCGGACGCCATCTTCCCTACTTCCTTACCTCTTCCACCACCTTCGCCGCCGGCTCGGCCCTCCCCCCCAGCAACTCCACCGCCGCCTGATTCAGCTTCGTCCGCAACGCATAGCGGTCATTGGCCCGCGTAACATAACGCACCGCAACCTCGATCCCTCCGACCACCGGCTTCACGCTGATCGCCGGAGCCGCCGACAACCCGCTCAGTTCGCGCGATTTTGTGCTGTCCTTCCATTCCTGCTCCGCTTGCTGCACGGTTTCCCGCGTGGCCTCAATCACACTCTTATGAATCGCATCCATCATCGGATAGGGGTCCTTGCCTGTCGGAAGCACTAGTTGCAACTCATCCCACAGCCACTGGCCGGTTGTCGAAAAATTGAAGTAGTGCCCTTCAATGGCAAAACCGTTCGGGAAGGTAACGCGCCGCCCCGTCGGGTGGCCGCTATCGGTCCAGTTCCCGGTCTCTAGCAATACCGTGTGAAACGGCCCAATCTCCACCACTTCGCCGGTCACTCCGTTAATCTCCACCCAATCACCCAGTCGCATTCCATTCTTCCCCATCAGCACGAACCAGCCGATGAACCCAACGATGAAATCCTTCAATGCCACCGTTAAGCCCGCGCCGGCCAGACCGAGGAATGTTCCGAGCTGCCCCGGCGGACCAAAAATCACCAGTAGGATCAACAAGAGGGACAGAACCTGCAGGGAGGTTCGCGAGACGGTTCGAAGCGATTCGATCTGCCGGCGATCCATAGACAGCCGCTTCAGCAGAGAATCGATCCACGAACTGAAAAAGAGTCCGATCAGCAGAATCAGCAAAATAATCGCGACCCCTAGCAGCGTTCGGTGCATCACTTCCCGTTGGTGACCGGCGACGAGGTCAATCCATTGAAGATAGACCCCCGTTAGTCCTTTCTTGGTCTCGATACGCATGTCATACGCCGAAAGGATTCTCTGATTCAATGCGAGTTGCTTCGTTTTCTTCAGCAGGTCCGCGGTTTCGTCCTGGCTCTTGCCAGCCGAGGAGACCTGCTCGGCGCTACCGTCCGCTTGGGCGCTCTTCGAATGATGAGCCAGTTCCGGCATCGCCGCTTTTTCCGCGTCCACCTGGGCATCCAAGGCGTTATGCTTCGCGGTTAGGTCGGCGATGGCCCTATCGGTATCCGATTTCGCCTTCCACAACTGCATTTGCTTTTGGTGCAGCAAGCGCCATTGCGCGATCTGATGGATCACGCCAAGTTGATCCGCCGGTTCAGGCCCGGTGGGGACCGCCGTAGTCGTGCCGTGCGATGTTTCTTCGTGCTCCTTCTTCAGTGCCTGGATGCGGTCGATCACGTCGCCGCCGGCGCGAATCAAATCCTCTTTTGCGTCGTCTACTTCATCCTGTGCCAGCTCGACGTCGGCCTGCTCCTGAATCAAGTCCGCTTCAAGCGCATCCTTTTTGTCCCCGACCGCCTTCGCCGCCTGGTCCGTGAGCTGTTTCACGCGATCCTGACCGGCACCAAGAAGCTTCTCCGCCTTCTGCATTCGTCCTTCGGCTTCTTTCGCGTCCGCAGACAACGGAGGCGGATGCAACCGCGCCCGCCGCAACGCATTGTCGAACGCCTGGTCCACGTCAAAATCCGCGAGCCGCAAGGCCTCTTGTGCCAGGCTCCGCTCGTCATGCGTAACTGCCAATTGCGCCAGTTGCTGCGCGGTCTTCAGCGGGCTCTGGTCCACCAGTGCTTTTTCCGGGGCTTCGGTGGGATTCAGGCCCACACTCGCCACTGGCGGCAACGGCTCCCGCGTCTCCCAAAATCCGTAAACCGTAAACCCTGCCAACACCACGATGACAATCGCCGCGATCCGCTGTATTCGTTTCATGGCATTTTCCGCTTTCCATCCTACCGTCGGTTTGGCTGGGTTTCCCTTCAATCTCCGCGATTCGTTACCGAAACGCCAGCACTGGCTCAGCCGAGGTTCCACGACCGATCTGGGCGCCTTTGCGCCGGTCGCGCGAGTAACATCCGTTCGCTTGAAGTCGTCTCCGTTGAACAAGATCGCTTCCCCGGTTTCCTTGGCCAGTGCACAGGCAAAGCAGGTTCCCAGGGTTTACCCCAGCCGGATGGCCGCTCCCTTGCCCGGAAATCGCGCTAGGCTTCCTCGGCAACTTGTGCCCGAGGTAGGAGGTCGCCCGCTCAGCATGTTCGGCACCAACAAAAACGCCCGGCTTCCGCCGGGCGTCGCAATTCCCAATTTCAGTTCTCGAATTTCTCTTGTTCCTATAGATAATCCCTCGAGGGCCCCTCGAGGAACGCTCGCAACTTCCGCGAGCGCGACGGGTGCCGCAACTTGCGCAATGCCTTGGCTTCGATCTGCCGGATGCGTTCGCGCGTTACCGCAAACGACTGTCCGACTTCCTCAAGCGTGTGCTCGCTGCCGTCGTCCAGCCCAAACCGCATCTTGATCACTTTCTCTTCGCGCGGCGTCAGCGTCTTCAGCACCGAAGACGTCTGCTCCTTCAAATTCAGGTTGATCACCGCATCCGAGGGCGACACCACCGCCTTGTCCTCGATAAAGTCTCCCAGGTGCGAATCTTCTTCCTCGCCGATCGGTGTCTCCAACGAAATCGGCTCTTGCGCGATCTTCAAGATCTTGCGCACCTTAGACACGGGAATGTCCATGCGCTTGGCGATCTCCTCGCTGGTAGGTTCGCGCCCCAGTTCCTGCACCAACTGCCGGCTCGTGCGCACCAGCTTGTTGATGGTCTCGATCATGTGTACCGGAATACGAATGGTGCGCGCCTGGTCCGCAATCGCCCGCGTGATCGCCTGGCGGATCCACCACGTCGCGTAAGTGGAAAACTTGTAACCGCGGCGCCACTCGAACTTGTCCACCGCTTTCATCAAGCCGATGTTTCCTTCCTGGATCAAATCCAGGAACTGCAATCCGCGGTTCGTGTATTTCTTCGCAATGGACACCACCAGCCGCAGGTTGGCTTCAATCAATTCCTTCTTGGCCTGCTCCGCTTCGGCTTCCCCGCGCTGAATGATCGTCAACGTGCGCTTCAGCTCCATCAGGCCGACTTCGCTGGCTTCTTCAATATCCTTCAGTTCCGACCGCCGTGTCCGCAATTCGCGCCGCGCCTCCGCAGCGTTTTCGCCCTTGGACACATCGGCACGGCGCTCGAGCCTTCCTGCCTCGCGCTCGAGCGATTGCAGCCGCTCGACAGTTCCTCGCATCTTGTCGATCAACCGCTTCTTCTCAAACGGGTTGAAATCAATCCCGCGAATCTCCAGCGAAATTTCCACGCGCGTCCGTGCCACCGCCCACTTCGCCCGAACAAACGGCCGCTTCTTCCCCTTCGGCGTTTTATCGAGCCGCACCGCTTCTTTCAGCGCCTGGTCATACAGCTTGGCAATCTTGTCGATGTATTTCAGCGTCTGCTTGGTCTTGTTGGCGATTTTTTCTTCGGTCAACTCTTCATCGTCAAACTGCACGATCTCTTTGATCGACCGGGCGCCTTTGCGCAAGTCTTCGCCCACGGCGATCAATTCCTTGATCACAATTGGCGACCGCGTGATCGCCTTCATCACCACCAATTGCCCGCGCTCGATGCGCTTCGCGATGGTCACTTCGCCTTCGCGCGTCAGCAAAGGCACCGTGCCCATTTCCCGCAGGTACATCCGCACCGGATCGTTGGTCTTTTCGAGCGAACCCGGCGTCAGGTCCAGATCGCTTCCACCCTCTTCGGCGTGAATGTCGTCTTTTGCCGCTGCATCGCGATCGCCGTGCTCGGACGACACTTCTACCGCGCGCGCCGCCTTCGCCGAGGCGGCATCTTCATAAATCTCGATTCCGTTGCGCTCAAATGTAGTGAGAAGGTCGTCGATTTCTTCCGAAGAATGCACTTCCGCGGGAAGCGAGTCGTTCACTTCGTCATACAAAAGGTAGCCCCGCTCTTTTCCAATCGCGATGAGCTGCCTTACCGCATCATATTTTTCTTCTAAGCCCGTAGCCGCCACAACTTCCCTCCCGCTTTTTATAACTTCGACCGCTCAAGCATCAATTCGTCCGCACAAAGTGGGCAGAGATGGCCAGAAATTGCCATAGGGAGGAACATAATCCTCGAGGAGGCTCTTAATTTTTGCCCTTAAGCCTTTACGCCGCGCCCTTTTCCCGCTGCTACCCAAGCCCGCCTGTGTGCTTTGCCCTGGTTCTTACGGCCCTTATGCCTCTATGATTTACATAGGTATAGATGCAAAAAAGAGCCAAATCGTTACTCGCACAACCTTTCCACGCTACACGCCTAAGTTCCTCAAAGTCAATAATTTCCTTGCGCTTCTTCCGCCTCGGAGGGCCGCTTCGGCGGCACGGAAATCGCTTGTCTCAGCCCGCGGGCCAGCCCGAACTTTTTCTGCCACGCCGTTTTCTGGGGGCGAGTCGGACCACGGAACGGAGGCATCCTGGCACCCAAGCGCCGCAGGCCCGGCACCTCCGACACCTGAACGCTCTGTCCCCTACCCCGCCCTCCTCTTCAACAACTCCTGCTTCCTCGCCAACAACTCCCGCAACGCTGTCCCGCTCGGATTGCTCTCAATCTCGCGCTGCACCTGCGCCAATTCCTGTTCCACCTGTCGGCCGCGCAACGCTTCCATGCAACTCTCGGCCTCCTCCCAAGTCCCTTCGTTGGTCTCTTCAAATAAGATCTCAAAAAACACGCGCCGGTCCCGCTCCTCCAAACTTGCGCCGATTTCTGTAGCCTGCATCGGCTCATCCGCCAGTCCCGCCACAATCAACGCCGCAAAAATCTTTTCCGTTTCCAATCCCTGGTACAGGCGGCTCTGGTTCAACTGCTGCGCTAACTCTCGTTTAAACTCTTCCGCTTCGACGAGCATGCGAATCAACCGGCGCTCCGCCGGCTTCCCGGCTTTTCCCACCAATTCCGGTTTGGTCTTCACTTCGCTTCGCCGCTCGGTCGCCGCTTTGTTCAACGCCGCGCGCAGCACCGGCTCGTCGATCCGCAACTGCTGCGAAATTCGCGTGGCCCATTCCGACCGAAGCAACCCATTCGGAATCTTCTGCACATAGGGCATCAGAAAATTCAGCGCGCGCACCTTCCCTTCGCCCGTGGTCAGATCCATCTGCCGCGCCCGCCCAATCAGATAATCCACATACGGCGGCGATTCCTTCAGCGCCTTCACGTACGCGTCCACTCCTTTTTCGCGAATAAACAAATCCGGATCGGCCTTCTTCTCCGCAATCCCGGGCAGGGCCAGCACCTTCACCTCAAAGTCGTGTTCGAGCAGCAACGACACGGATCGTTCCGCCGCCGCCTGCCCCGCGCTGTCCGGGTCGTAATTTACAATCACCCGCTTCGTGAACCTCCCGAGCAGCTTGATTTGCGGTTCGGCTAAACTCGTCCCGCAACTCGCCACCACGTTGCTGATTCCTGCGCGCGCCACCGCAATCGCATCCATGTACCCTTCGACCAGCACCGCAAAATCCTGCCGGCGCAGCGCCTCCTTCGCGCGGTCCAGGTGATAGAGCACGTTGCTCTTCGAATAGATCGGCGTTTCCGGGGAATTCAGATACTTCGGCTGGTCGTCTCCGAGCGCTCTGCACCCAAACGCTACAATCTTTCCCGATTCATTCGCGATCGGAAACGTAATCCGTCGTCGGAACCGGTCAAACATGCGAGCCCCACTCTGGTCCCGCGATAGCAATCCCGATTCCGCCAGCAATTTTTCTGGGTATTTCGGTTTCAACTGCCGCAGCAGCGCATCGCCACCGCTCGGCGCATATCCAATCCCGAACCGAGCAATCACTTCCTTATCGAGCCCGCGATCCTCCAGATACGCGCGCGCCGCCCGTCCTTCACCCGTCGTCTCCAGCTGTTTCACAAAAAACGTCTGTGCCTCGCCATGCATCTCGAGCAACACCGCGCGCTGCTGATTTTCCTTTCTTTCTTCGGGCGATCGCTCCTTCGGCCGTGGCAGGGCGATCCCGCACTTTTCCGCTACAATCCGCACCGCCTCTGGAAACGGACATTTCTCGATCTCCATCACGAAACTGAAAACATCGCCGCCCTTCCCGCATCCAAAGCAATGAAAAATCTGCTTCACCGGGTGCACCGCAAACGACGGCGTCTTTTCCCCGTGAAACGGGCACAACCCAGTAAAATTCTGCCCGCTCTTCTTCAGACGCACATATTCGCCGACTACGCGGACAATGTCCGCCTGCTGCTTCACGCGATCCGCGAATGATCCCGCTTCCGCCATGGTCCCCTTGGAGCGCGGCTGCTCGCCGCCGCTTTTGCGAACTAACCTACCCCACCGAACGTACCAGCCAATCCCCGGCGCGAAGCGAACGACTCACAGCGGCGCGGGCTCCACGATTTGCAATTTCCGTCATTCTCTCACTCTCAACTCCACGACTGTAATTGCCTTTCCTCCTCGCTCTTCGGTTTCAAAGGAATGCGTCGCCACCAACGGATGCGTCGACAAAAATTCCCCCAAGCCCTTCCGCAGCGCTCCCGTCCCATGCCCATGAATAATCCTGATCCGCGAATGACGCGCGAGCGCCGCGTCATCCAACAGCTTATCGACGCGCGCACTGGCCTCTTCCACGGTCATCCCGATCACATTAATCTCCCCCGCAGTTCCTTCGGCGCTCACCTGAGACCGTACCGTAATGTTCTCGCCCTTCGACGTCGGTACCTTGGTCTCGGCTTCGATCCCGGTAATCTCCTCCAGCCCGACTTTCATCCGCAACGGTCCGGCTTCAATCTCCGCCGTCGGCCCGTCCACGCGCCGCAAAATCACCGGCTTATGGAAGCCCCGCACTCGAATCTTCACTCCAGGTTGCAACCGCGCCCGGTTCACCTTCTCAAAGGTCTCGGCCTTGACCCCCAAATCCTGCTGCGATTCCGAAATCGTCCGCACAACCGCCGCGTTCAGTTCTTCCTTCGCTTGGCCCCGCACATCAAGCATTTTTCGCCGCGCCGTTTTCTCTAAATGCCCGCGCAGCTCGCGTTCCTTCACTCCTTCGACAACGCTGGCCACATTTTCTTCAAAGCGCTTCTGCATTTCAGCGAACCTTTGCTCGAGCTCTGCGATTCGCTGCTTTTGCCGCTGCACCCACTCGCTTCGGAGTCTCGTCCGTTCCTCCTCGAGCCCGCGCCGTTCCCCGGCCATTTGCGCGCGCAAACGGTCCAACTCGTCCCTGCTGCGGTGCAAGTAAGCAATCAGGTCCGCTGCTTCCTGGGTTTCGGGCGCCAGCAACGACCGCGCGTGCTCGACGATCGATTCCGGCAACTCCAGCCGCTTCGCAATGGCAATCCCGCTCGAGCCTCCCGGCACTCCGACCATCAACCGATACGTCGGCCGCAAATTCACATCATCAAATTCCACCGCCGCGTTTACCACGCCCGCCGTCGTAGAAGCATAGGTCTTCAGGCGGTCATGATGCGTGGTCGCCAGCACGAAACAATGTTTCTTTCGAAATTCCTCGAGCAGCGCCACTGCCAGCGCGGCGCCTTCTTCCGGCGCGGTGCCCGTTCCCATTTCATCGACCAGCACCAGCGAATTCGGCGTCGCCTCTTCGAGCATGCCTTTCAAATTCAGCATGTGGGAAGAGAACGTCGAAAGATCGGCCGCGATGGACTGCTCGTCCCCGATATCCACCAGCACGCGATCGAAAATCGAGAGCACCACCCGCTGCGCCGCTACCGGAATTCCCGCTTGCGCCGCAAGCACCGCAAGCCCGGTGGTCTTCAGCGCCACCGTTTTCCCGCCGGTATTCGGTCCGCTGATGACCAGCATGCGCTCGTCTCCGCTGAGCGCCAGCGACATTGCCACAATCGCCCGGCTTTCTTTTCGCAATTTGTCTTCGAGCACGGGATGCCGCGCGCCTTCGAACCGCAATTCTGGAGTATCGGAAAATTGCGGTAGGCAAGCGTCAAAATCACGTGCAAATCGCCCGCGCGCAAACACACTGTCGAGCTCCGCAATCGTCGCTGCCGCGTTTTGCAGCGGCTCCAGCATGCCACGCAGCCGGCCCGTCAACTCCTTCAAAATGCGGAATATTTCCGCCGCTTCGTCTTCCGCTAACTGCACCAGTTGGTTGTTCGTCTCCACCGTTTCAAACGGTTCCACAAACACCGTCTGCCCCGTGGCGCTGGCTCCATGCACCACTCCCTGCACGTTGCGCCGGTGCTCCGAGCGCACTGGAATCACAAAGCGGTCGTTCCGCCGTGTGACGTAATCTTCGCCGCTATCCGCATGGCGCGAACGCAGGATCTGCTGCAACGTCTTTTGTATGGATTCCCGGGTCTCGAGGATGCTCGCCCGAATCCGCCGCAACGCGCTCGAGGCATCGTCGCTGATCTCTCCGTTTGGCAAAATGCAGCGCCGGATCGCCGCGTGCAGCTCGCTGAACTCCGCAAGCGAAGCGCCTCGCGCAGCCAACAACGGAAATTTCGCAGCCTCTTCGCGAAACTGCTGCCTCAACCACGCCGCCGTTTCGAGCAACGATCCGGCGTCCAGAAAATCCGGCGCCTCGAGCACCGCCCCTGGCGATTCGAGCCGCTCCATCCAAGCCGCCGGATCGCCCATCGCACCAAATCCCAATTCGTGTCCCAACCGCAACCACTCGCGGGCCTCCCCAATCAACCTAAACGCGCGCTCCAATAAATTTCGCTTGCCGTTCCGCTCCAATCCATCGACAGAACGCCGGCCCGGCGCACACGTGGTTCTCTGCCGCAACAATTCCCGAAGCTTGTCAAACTCCAAAACCTCTTCAGCCCGCCTCGCCATCATCGGTCTCTATAGATTCTCAAGGTAGTTGCTCAAGGTAGTCGCTCAAGTTCGTCGGAAACACATTCGTCAGCGCTCTGAGCGCGGTATACGTGGGGCCGGCGCGCAAGGGCTCGGTCCTTCGACAGCACACAACGAACGCCGCAGGTGCGACAGCCTCCCGCAGCGTTCAGTTCCGACCAGCCCCTCTCTCGCTCGTTTTCAGTCGCCCTTGCAAAAACCGCACCGCCTCCTCCACTCCCTCTGCACCATGCACCAATCGTCCACCCGCCTCTCCCCACACTGGCGTTCCCGTGGCCGCCGAAGGTCCCATTTCGACGAGTCTCACGCGCTCCAAAATCGGCTGCCAGAATTCTCCGAGCACGACGCATGGCTTCTCTTCCATCACCGACTTGTTCAACATTTCCCAGACCACCGCAAGCTCTACCAGCGTTCCCGTCCCGCCTTTGCAAACCACGAACCCATCACCCATCTCTATCAGCGCAAACAGACGTTCCTCCCACGTCTTTTTCCGAACCTCCACGTCAACCCACGCATTAACCTTACTTTTAAAGAATTCCGCGGTCACGCTATACGTTTTCCCGCCGGCATCCTTCGCGCCTCGCGAGACGGCCTCCATCACTCCGGCGTATCCGCCGCTGCACACCGCCAATCCGCTCCCCGCTAAAGCCTTGCCGAGCGCCCGCGCTTGTTCATAATCGGGATCGCCCTCCTGCGGCCGCGAGCTCCCGAACACGGTGACAATTTTCTCGTCCATCGCGCGTCGTTCTGCTGTCATTGCTTCACGAGCTCTTTCTTTTCGTCAAACTCCTCGATCATCGCCTGGCACAATCGGTCCAAAACGTCATGCACCTCATGGTTTTTCCCTTCCTGATTGTTGTTGCTCATGAAAGAAAAGATCAGCCTTCTTCCTCCCGCTGTTTCCGCAAACCCGCTGAGCGTCTGCACATGCGCGACCGATCCGGTCTTTGCGTGAATTCGTCCGGCAATCGCCGTGTCCTTCATCCTTTCATTCAGCGTGCCATCGACGCCTGCGATCGGTAACGACGCGTAATACTCCGGAAACCATTTCTGCTTCTCGGCATACTGCAGCAGCGCCACAAACGCGCGAGGCGTCACCAAATCGTGTCGCGACAATCCCGATCCATCCGTCTGTACCACGTCCTCTTCGCGGATGCCCGCCCGGGCATAAAAATCCTTCGGAAATTTCAGTAAATCTTCGGGATCATTCCAACGGCCACTCTGTCGTGCCGACGCCCTCAGCAACACTTCCGCGTGCAGATTCTGGCTGATCTTGTTCACCAACTTCACCGTATCTCCCAGGCGCATCGAAACATGCTCCGCGAGCACCGTCCGCGGTGCCTGCGTCGGATCGGGATCATGCCGTGCGCGGGGGTTACCGTCCACCTTCACTCCACGATCGGCCAGCAGCTTTGTCAGCAGCGTAGCGGCATGTTCAGCCGGTTCCTCAATCGCGAGCACCAATTTCCGCGGCGAACTTCGCGCGGGCAGCGTCCCGCTGACCACCACGGTGCTCGCACCCGGCTCCCGCGTCAGCCGCAGGTCCGGCTTCTCCTTTGCTCCCGAGGTCGCGACTTCGTTTCTCACCACAAAATCCGGTGTAGTTGGTTCGACGACAGCTTCGACCGCGTCTCCCGCCTTTTCTCCCGGTGTCAGCGTCAAACCGACCGTGTTGTCGTCCACCACAATCGCCGAAATCGCCGCACCATAGTCCCACACCATGTCGTCGATCTCCCAACCATCCGGATAGCGCTCCCGCGGGAAATAGCTGTCGTCTCCCACGACGTCCCCGCTGACTTCCTCGACTCCTCCCGCCACAATCATATCTGCCAGTTCCGCGAGCGCTTTTTCCGGCGGTCCGTCAAACTCCTCTTTCGTGTCGAACGGGAATTTCCTGTTCGAAAGATTAGGATCGCCGCGGCCCACCAGGATTAAATCGCCCGTGAGCTTTCCATTGGCGCCAAGCTTGCCGTTCGTTTCAATGGTCGTGCGGAATCGATAATCCGCGCCGAGCGTGTCCAGTGACAGAGCAGTCGTCAGCAGTTTCATGTTCGAAGCCGGCACAAAATACTTGTCCGCGTTCTTCTCGTAGATGGTCTCCCCGGTCGTCGCATCGGTCACCAGCAGGCCCCACTCGCCTTTATCGACCGGCGCGGCCTCGACCAGCATTTCCACGCGATCGGCAAAGCGCCGCGTCGCCGGCACCGCTCTTGGAGCCTGTTCTTCGGCGGCCGCCGCCGCGGGAGCAGCCGCCTGCCCACCCGGTACTTGTGCCCGCGTCCGCGCCACCGCCGTCGCACAAACCAGCGCAAACATCACTGGTATCCCGATTCCATTCTTCCTGGCCATAATTCCTCTATTGGCAAAGTCCCCGGTCTGAAAGTATATTCGAAAGACTGAGGGAGCTTCCGCTACTCTTGCACTGACTTCGGGTTGAAGCAATTACGGGTGAACCGCGGTCGTTCCCTGCCATTTCCCGATTCGCGGCTTCGGCCGTCCAGACCGCATCCTTCGATTAGGATGAGCAGTTATTTGACACGCAATCTCTCTTGAGGGTGATTCGAATGAAAAAGCGGCTTCTGACAGTTCTGGCTCTTGCGCTGATCGCTCCGGCACTCTTTGCCGACGATAACAAGGAGAACGATCGCCTCGAAAATTGCGGCTTGGTGGTTCAGGAAATCATGGACATTCCCGACGACATTCCCCAAGACCTCATCGACAAAGCCGATTGCATCATCATCTATCCGTCCGTGCTCAAGGGTGCTTTCATCTTCGGCGGAAGTTATGGCCGCGGCGCCATGACCTGCCGCACCGGCGAGCGCTTCAACGGTCCTTGGAGCGCTCCGACCATGATGGCGCTCGAAGGCGGCAGCTTCGGCTTCCAGATCGGCGGCCAAGCGACCGATTTTGTTCTCCTGGTCATGAACGAACGCGGCGCCCGCGCGATTCTCAGCAGCAAGGTGAAGCTCGGCGCCGATGCTTCCGCCGCCGCCGGTCCCAAAGGCCGCAACGCCGAGGCCTCCACCGACGTCACCATGCGCGCCGAGATCCTCTCTTACTCTCGCGCCCGCGGTCTGTTTGCCGGCATCTCCCTGGCTGGCTCCACGGTTCGCCCGGACAATCGCGCGAACGGGAAACTCTACAAAAAAGATCTCTCCGCCCAGGACATCGTCTTCAAAGGTGCCGTCCCCGTGCCTGCTTCGGCGCAAAAGCTTATCTCCTATCTGAATAAGAAGTCTCCGAAGAACCAGTCCTCGGGCAAAGAAATCTAACCCGGGTCGCGCGTCTAACCATCTGATTCCGGAATAAGTAGGGGTATTTCCGGCGCGAAGCCGCAGGCCTTCGCAACATACGGTTGACATGCTCAGAAATATGACCTATGGTCACTAATGAATGGAGGTCACGTTCATGTTTTCCGCTACTCTTTCCCACTCCCTCCCGAACCGCCGTTCCCGCCGCAGCGCCGAACTTCGCGAGCGCCTTTTTCGCGCCGCCCTTACCCTTTTTGCCGAAAAAGGCTTCGCCGAAACCACCGTCGAAGACATCACCAATGCCGCCGACGTTGGCAAAGGCACCTTCTTTAATTATTTCCCAAGCAAGGATCACATTCTCCTGGCCTTCGGCGAAATGCAACTATCGAAGCTGCAATCGGCCGTCGAGGAAGCCCGCCGCTCCTCGACGCCCATGCCGGATTTCCTCCGCTCTCTCGGTGTGCGCATGACCGAGGAGCCCACCCGCAATCCGGACATTATCCGCGCCTTGTTGTTGGCCTATATCTCGAGCAACCCGGTGCGTGAAGCCATGCTCGATCTGCAAACGCGCGTCCTGGCTCTCCATTCGGAAATGATTGCGTTGGGCCAGGAGCGGGCGGAAATCCGTGCGGACCTGCCGCCGCTTGAAATCGCGCAGGTTTTCCGCCAAACGATTTTCGGCACTCTCTTGATCTGGTCTCTCTACGGCGATGGCAGCCTGTTGTCGCGCATGAATTCTGCCTTTGACGTCCTTTGGAAGGGCCTGACCCCGAGAGATTCTCGGACGTCCGGACTGCTAGTTCCTTTGTTCTGGTAAGTGAGGAGTGCGCTCATGAATCGCAAGCTCATCCTAATCCCCGTCGTTATCGCCGGCCTCGCCGCCGCCGCCGCTTATTCGATGGGTTGGTTCCATCGCGACACCGGCCTCGAAGGATCCGGCACCGTCGAAGCGCGCGACATTCGTGTCGGCTCCAAAGTCGGCGGCCGTATCGACAAAATTCTCGTCCGTGAAGGCGACACCGTTCAACCTGGCCAGCTTCTCATCGCCTTCGATGACAAAGAACTTCTTGCTTCGCTCGAACAGTCCCGCGCCGCGGCGCTCAAAGCCGAACGCGGCTACCGCTCGGAAGAAATTGACGAAGTGCGCGCAGCCGCTGCCCAAGCCAAAGCCGAGTATGAGCAGCGCCAGAACGGCTATCGCCAGGAAGACATCGACGCCGCCAAAGCCGACTTCGACCGAGCTACCGCCGACGAAGTCCGCACGCACCTCGATTTCCAGCGCTATGACGCGCTGGCCGCCAAGGATCTCGTCTCCAAACAGCAGCGCGACACCGCCGACGCTAACTGGAAAATGGCCCTAGCCCAAAAGCAAAACGCCCAGCACAAGCTCGACGAGCTTCGCCGCGGTTACCGCCCCGAGGAGATTGCTTCGGCGGAAGCCCGCTATCGCCAGACGCAAGCGACTCTCGAGAAATACGAACGGGGCAACCGTCCGGAAGACATTTCCGCGGCCAAAGCCGCGCTCTCCTATGACGAAGCGCGTTTTCGGGAGCGTCAGGTGCTGGCTCCCGCCGCGGCAACCGTGGAAGTTCTCGACGTGCGTCCGGGCGATCTGATTCCGCCGAACACCGCCGTCGCCACGCTGCTCGAACGCGATCAAATCTACGTGCGCATCTACATCCCGGAAACGCAGATTGGCCAGGTGCACCTCGGTCAAAAAGCGGAGATTCGCGTCGACTCTTTTCCGAAGCAAACCTTCGACGGAGTCGTCGAGCAGATCAACCAGCAAGCCGAATTTCTTCCCCGCAATGTTCAAACACGCGAAGAGCGCGTCCACCAGGTTTTCGGCGTGAAAGTCCGCATCGATGATGCGTCCCATCGCGTTCTGGCAGGCATGGCCGCCGACGTCAACCTCGCTCCGAACCGCTGAACCATGACTCCGTCCGACCAACTCGCGATTTCTGCCAATCACCTCGTCCGCCGTTTCGGCGACTTCACCGCCGTGAACGATGTCAGTTTCCGTGTCGAAAAAGGCGAAATCTTTGGTTTCCTTGGTCCGAATGGCAGCGGCAAAACCACCGTCATCAAAATGCTCACGGGCCTGCTGCCCCTCTCTTCGGGCGATGCCACCGTCCAGGGCATTGACGTGTCGAAGGATCCCGAAACCGTCCGCGAAAATATCGGTTACATGTCCCAAAACTTCAGCCTCTACTCCGACCTTACGGTCTCCGAAAATCTCACCTTCTACGGCCGCATCTACGGCTTGCCCGGCGACCGTCTCCGCCAGCGCATGGATGAAATCATTCAACTGAACGGCCTCGGGCCCTATCTGAACCGCCTCTCCGCACAACTCTCCGGCGGCTGGAAGCAGCGCCTCGCTCTGGGCTGCGCCATGCTGCATCAACCTTCGCTGATTTTCCTCGACGAACCCACCGCAGGTATCGATCCGGTCGCTCGCCGTCAGCTCTGGGACCTGCTCTTCGAACTTTCCGCTCATGGCATAACTTTCTTTGTCACGACGCACTACATGGACGAAGCCGAGCGTTGTAGCCACGTCGCCTACATCTATTTCGGCAAAGTCATCGCCGATGGCACGCCGGATGCCCTCCGTGAACTGCCCGACGTGAACCCACCTGAAACCTATCGCGTCGAAATCACCGCGCCTCAGGTCACGCAAGCGTTGCGCGCCGCTCGCACCATACCCGGCATCCGCAGTGCCACGATTTTCGGCCAATCCGTTCACGCCCTCATCGACGACACTCTCGATCTCGGTCATCTTCGTACCGAACTCCTCAGTCGCAGCGTCACCGTAGCGGAAATTCGGCCCCTCGCTCCGAGTCTCGAAGACGTTTTCGTCGAACTCACCTACCAACACCAAGCCGCGCAGGAGGCCTCCCGTGGTTAATCCGTTTCGCGGTTTCAGCGCCGTCTTCTACAAGGAAACTCTTCACGTCCGCCGGGATTCCGCCACACTCTTCTTTTCCCTCGTAATTCCGATACTCCAGATGTTCTTGCTCGGCTATGGCATTGACACCAACGTCCGACACGTCAACACCGTCGTGTACAACGCGGACGGCCGCCGCGAGAGCCGTGAACTCCTCGATCGTCTGAAAAATTCCGACACCTTCCAACTGGCACGTTTCGTCAACAACGACCACGACCTCAACGACGCCATTGTTTCCGGCAAGTGCCGTGTCGGCATCAAAATTCCCGTCGACTATTCCGACAAACTCCTCCACGGCATGAGCGCCCAGGTTCTCGTCCTCATTGACGGCTCCGATTCCTCCGTCGCCGGCCAGGCCATCAACGTCACCACCGCCATCGGCCTCGATGAATCTCTCCGCCGGGTCCTGGTCAATACGGATACTCCGTTTGCCGTCGACATGCGCCCCAAGGTTCTTTTCAATCCGGACTCCCGGTCACCTAACTTCTTCCTGCCGGGTCTGACCGCGGTTCTGCTTCTGAACGTGACGACCTTTCTCACCGCCTTCTCGATCGTTCGCGAAAAAGAACGCGGCACCCTCGAGCAGCTTTTCGTCACTCCCGTCCGCCCCATGGGCCTGCTGCTAGGTAAACTCCTTCCCTATCTAGGTATCGGCTTCTTCGAGCTGTGCATGATCGTCACCGCCATGCGCTTTCTCTTCAGTGTTCCGATTCATGGCAACGTGATTCTCCTGGCATTCCTGTCGTTGCCATACATCTTCGTTTCCCTCTCGCTCGGCATCCTCATCTCGAGCAAGGCCACCTCGCAAGCCCACGCCATGCAACTCGCCTTCCTGACGATCCTTCCCAGCATCTTTTTTTCCGGCTACATTTTCCCGCGCGAAACCATGCCCAAATTCTTCTACGCCCTCAGCTTCTTCGTCCCCGCCACTTATTTCATCAACATCACTCGCGGCATCATCCTTCGTGGCGCTGGCCTCGTGCATCTCTGGTCCGACGCGCTGGCGCTGTTCGCCATGGGCACCTTTCTTCTGGTCATCGCCGCCCGCCGCTTCCACAACAAGGTCATCACCGCGTGATATCCTGTTGTCACGCTAAGAAGAAATGCTCCTCCTGATCCTCGCTTGCGTAGGGCCCGCTTTCCGAACCAGGCCGCTCAACGCCAGGCCGCTCAACCTAAGACCGGCAAGAGAGAATCGGGCTTTAGCCCCTGAGGAATCTTTGTGACTTGTCCAATCTGCCAAAAAAGGAAAGCCGCCCGCTTTTGTCCGGCCAAAGCCGAAAAAATCTGCGCCGTCTGCTGTGGCACCGAACGCGAAGTCACCATCGACTGTCCCTCCGACTGTACCTATCTCCTCTCTGCCCACCGCTACGAAAACGAACATCCGCGCGCCCTTCCCGCCGATACGGCTCTCCTCGACGCGCGCATACAGCAAGACACCATCCACACTCACGGCCAATTTCTATCCGCCATGGCCTTCACCATCGCCAAATTCTGCGCCGCCCTACCGTCCACGAGCGATCCCGATGTTCTCTCCGCTCTTCGCGCCCTCGCCGAAACTTACAGAACTCTCGTCGCCGGGATCGTCTATGAGCAACCGCCCCCTGGGCGCATTCCCCGAGAACTTTATGATGCGCTTTCCGCTTTTCTCACCGACGCCGGACAAAACCCTGCCCAGTCTTCGTTCGGCCCCGCCAAAGATTCGGACATTTTCCAACTCCTGGTTTTTCTTTTCCGTATGGGCCTGCTCCGCAGCAATGGCCGGCCCCGCTCTCGCCGCTTCATCGAGTTCCTTCGCGGCCAGTTCCCTGCCACTCCGGAACTTCAGCGCGAACCATCCCGCATCATCGTCCCTTGACGCTCGACCCGTCTTGCTTTTGAAATCCCGCGCATCTGCCTTATAGTGTTCTAAAAGGTGCGCTTCTCTACGTCCAAATCTGCTCTGGCGGGCCGGCTGATTTCGGCCCACGCAATCGCTTACTTTCTTAGCTCACCTGCGCCTCTCCTCATCACCGGAAAATCCATGCAAATCAAAGAATCTCGCGAAAGGGAGAAAATGAAGAACTCCTCGAAGATGGCCAGGAGCGCGATGGAGCTGCTTGTCCTGTTCGCGCTGGTCGCGCTGTTCGCCGTCTCCCTGGCTTTCCCGCAAGCCTCGGCGCCAGGCAAAACGTCTTCCTTTCCCTGGATGGACAAGTCTCTGTCCCCCGATCAACGCGCCGATCTCGTTCTCGAGCAGATGACCCTGGACGAAAAAATTCAACTCGTCCACGGCACCGGGTGGGGCGTTCTGCGCGAGGGCGCACCGGTCCCTGTGGGCTCGAACCTCGGCGCCGGATATGTTCCCGGCATCGAGCACCTTGGCATTCCCGACATCAACCTCGCCGATTCCGCCGTCGGCGTCCGCATGGCCGCCTTAGAAAGCCGTTACGCCACGCTTCTTCCATCGCCTCTCGGCTTGGCCGCCACATGGAATCCAAAATCCGCTTTTCTTTTCGGCAGCGTGATCGGCAGGGAACTTCGCGATCAAGGTTACAACATGTCCATCGGCGGCGGCGTTGATCTGGCTCGCGAGCCGCGCAACGGCCGCACCTGGGAATACGCGGGTGAAGATCCCGTCCTGGCCGGCACCATCGTCGGCCAACTCGCCAAAGGCGTGCAGTCCGAAAACGTCATGGGCGATATCAAGCATTACGCCGCGAACGACCAGGAAACCGGCAGAGACATTCTGAATGTAGTTCTCGACAAGCGTTCGCTTCGCGAAAGCGACCTTCTCGCCTTCCAAATCGCCATCACGACTGCCGAACCCGCCGGCGTAATGTGCGCGTACAACAAAGTGGATGGAGATTATTCCTGCGAAAACGACTATCTTCTGAATCAGGTTCTCAAAAAAGACCTCGCATTTAAGGGTTGGGTCTTATCCGACTGGGACGGCACGCACAGCACCGCTAAGGCAGTTCTCCATGGTCTCGACATGGAAATGCCCGGTGACGGGTTCCTTGGTGCTCCACTGAAGAAAGCCGTCAACAGCGGCGAAGTGCCGGTCGCCCGCTTGAACGATATGGTTCACCGCATTCTTCGCAGCATGTTCGCCACCGGCGTCATCGACAATCCGGTTATGCCCCGCCGTGTCACCGATCCGTTTCGCGGCCTCGAAGACTCCCAGCAAATCGCCGAAGAAAGTATCGTGCTGCTAAAGAACGCCGATGGGCTTCTGCCGCTTTCTTCCTCACGCGTAAGATCCATAGCGGTAATCGGCTCTCACGCCGATGTGGGTGTCCTCTCGGGCGGCGGCTCCGCGCAAGTCGACGCGCCCGGCGGCAACGCGATCGATCCCAAACCAGGCTCCGCCGAGTGGCAGCGCCCCGTCTACTTTCCCTCAGCTCCCTTGAAATACATTCGAAAGAAAGTCCCCGGCGCAAAGGTGGACTACAACGCTGGAACGGATCTGGCCGCAGCCGCTGCGCTCGCAAAGTCCTCCGAAATAGCCATCGTCTTCGTGAATCAATACCTGACGGAAGGCCGCGATAGTGAAACTCTCGCACTTCCCGACAATCAGGACGCCCTGGTCCGCGCCGTCGCCGCCGCGAATCCGCGCACCATTGTAGTACTCGAAACCGGCAGCACCGTCTCCATGCCCTGGCTGAACGAAGTAAAGGGTGTTCTCGCCGCGTGGTACCCCGGCATAGGCGGAGCCCAAGCCATCTCTAATATTCTTTTCGGCGACGTCAATCCTTCCGGCAAGTTGCCGATCACTTTCGCCAAGTCAGAAGCCGACCTGCCTCATCCTCAAATTCAAGGGATGGAATTGCTGAAAAAAGCGGAAGCAGAACATCAACCGATTCCGCCTTTCGACGTCAACTACTCGGAAGGCGTAAAAGTCGGCTACAAGTGGTTCGAATCGGAAAAAAAGCAGCCGCTGTTCCCCTTCGGCTTCGGCCTCTCTTATACCAAATACGCTTACTCCAACTTGAACGTCGCCGAAGCCCAGCGCCAAGTCACCTTCACCGTAAGAAACACTGGCTCCCGGCCCGGCGCCGAAATCGCCCAGGTCTACGCACAATTGCCGGCCGCCGCCGGTGAACCTTTCAAGCGTCTCGTCGCTTGGGAAAGAATCCCGCTAGCGCCGGGCGAATCCAAAACGATCACCTTACCTCTTACGCCCCTGTACCTCTCCATCTTCGACGAACAGAAAAACGCCTGGTCCCTACTTCCCGGCGAATACAAACTCCTGGTCGGCCCCAACTTCGCCGACACACCGCTCGGCGCCCCTCTCCATATCCCCGAGTGAGAAGATGTACTGGTTCGAAGGGCACACACATCTCTTTGGAGGCGATCCATGACGAGCGGCTTCAAACAGTTTGTTCTGCGTGGCAACGTAGTTGACATGGCGGTTGGTGTGGTAGTCGGTGGCGCGTTTGCGGCGGTTGTGGCTGCGCTCACGAAGGATCTCCTGACGCCACTGATCGCGGCGCTCGTCGGTAAACCCGACTTTTCCGCAATCCGATTTACGGTGAACGGAAGCGTCTTTGCTCTCGGCGATTTCATCAATGCTCTGGTCTCGTTCCTCTTGGTTGCAGTTGTTGTCTACTTCTTCGTCATTGTGCCGATCAATGCGCTGACGGCGGAAGGATCAAAGCTAATCCGCAAGGTGTTTGCCGATCACGAGCGTGGCATGGAGGACGCGTTATCCAGTCTCGACGACTCCGAGAAGGAGACCCTGAGGAGCCTCCTGCGAAAGGTGAGTCATGCGGTGGAGAAACCCGCCACCGCCAAGAGTGGTCAAGACGAAAGAGCGAATAGAGAAAAAAGCTAATTTCGCCGCAAACCCAGAAGACAAATCCTCACTGCTCGAAGCGATGACCTACAGCGCGCCTTACGCCGCGTTCCCACTCTCCAATCCCAAACTCATCTGCGCAGGCCGCGCCGGCGGACGCATCCCTTCCCACGGTCGCGAAGTAAAGCCTAATTTCTCCTTAATTTTCCGCACGCGTTCGGAAATCTCTTTCCGGTACTCTTCGGGCGCATACCCATTCTTGGCATACCAGCGCTCATACTGCTTCGCCAACTTCGGAAATTTCTCACGAATGAAAGGCAAAAACTGCCTGGCCGACGCTGGCATCAAGAACAGCACGCCCGAATAAAACCACTGCGCCCCAGCCTCTCGCGCTGCCGCCGCAAGCGTTTCGAGCTCCCTGTCATTGATCTCGGGCAACAATGGCGAAGCCAACACGCCAACCGCCAGTCCCGCCTCACGCAACTCCTTCACCGCCGCCAGCCGCAAATCCGGCCGCGGCGCCCGAGGCTCTAGCAACCGCGCCAGTCGCGGCCGCAAAGTCGTCACCGTAATGTTGACCGACAGCGCGGACTTCCCCGCAATAATCTTCAGTAAATCCAGATCGCGCACAATCTGGTTCGACTTCGTGATAATCGAAATGCTCAGTCCTTCGCGCCTGGCCAATTCCCCGAGGCAAGCCCGCGTCACGCCGTACTCTTTCTCCGCCGGCTGGTACGGATCGGTCGCCGTCCCGATGGCAATGTGTTCCGATCGAGCGAATCCATCCGCCTTCGCCTCGTAGGAATACTTATTTGAAATGTCCCGCGCCAGCAGCACCGCCGCGTCCTGCTTCACAAAAATCTTCCGCTCGAACTCTCCGCCGTCAATCTCCATGTACTCGTGCGTGTACCGCGCATAGCAGTACTTGCACCCGAACTCGCATCCCCGGTACGGATTAATCGTCCAATCAAAGGGTACTCGCGCCGAATCGCATCGATTCAAAATCGATTTCACCGGCAACAAAAAATACTGCGGCTTCTCTTCGGACTTCCTCCGCGTCTCCGCTTGCGGAGAATTTGCGGCGAGGCGCGCTATGCCGACCAGTGGCGCACGGGGAGTCTGGAGCAGTAGCGGGGGGCAATCCGCCGTGGGCTTCTCCAGACTACCCTTGCACCCGCCGGTTCGACCCGGGGCACGGGTTCCGGCCTCTGTTGAGTCAGGCGTTTCAGGGCAAAAAGGTAGGAATCGAGCTGCGGGGCGTCGTACGAGGCGGCGCCGAATCCGAGGAAACGGCGTCGAATGGGGAAGAACTGGGGGCATAGCTCACCTCGAGCCCGCACAGTATTTCGCTTTTCTTTCGCCGTGTCAAGTGTTTTCTCTTTTTGTTCGCCTCGCCACCATCCGCTCACTTTTCCTTTGCATCGAGCTCTCTCGGTCTGTTCTAATTCGTCCGCGCCTATGATGGATGGTCCGTTCTTGCTCGCCGCTCGGCCCGAACCGTCGTTCCGCAAATCTCTGGGGACAACTTTCGTGCGTTCTTCTCTTTCCTTTTCCGCGATCGCTCTATTCCTTCTTTCCGTCCAGGCTGCCGCGCAAGCCCCGGCCCAGAAACCCGCCCCGGCCACTCGAAAGCCTCCCGCGAATTCATCGCAAACGCCCGCCGAGGAAACGATCCCTTCCCCCGTCTCGCGCCACTATCCGATCCTTATTCTCGCCCACGGTAACGAGCCCAACTGGTTTCTCCGTCTCGGCATGAAAGGCCCGGAACGCCTTGATCGCGCCAACTATCCCCCTATCATTCTCGACCCGGCCGAAGTCACTTCCGACGAATCCGGCAATTCCTGGACGTACAACGCCAAAGACGACACCACCGGCGCCGCAGTCTCCGTGAAACTCACCCGCGAAGCTTGCTCGGACACGACGTCCGATACCAAGTACACCTTCAGCGTCGTAGTCAGCCATGCCCAAATCGGTCAGCTCAAGGGCTGCGGCCTGAGCGCTCCCGAGAAATTTCCAGACTTTCGCAAGAAGAATCAGCTCGACGCACCCGACGACATCACGGACAAGACCAAAGAAAGTGATAAAGATAAGGAAAGGGACAAAAAGTTCGCCGTCCTGGACCCGATTAGCAATTTCCATTCTCCCGTAGCCATCGCCTACCTCGACTCGACTTCTCACGTCATCGTGAGCCGCGGCGCAACGAAGAAAACCGCCGCGTCGGCCGGCACCGAGCCTGCTCTCTCCCACGACGGCAAGTTTCTGCTTTACACGCGCTCCGACTCCAAGACCGGCCCGGAGCGCACCATTGTCCTCTACGATTTCGACACCGGCCGCTCCCGCGACGTCGCCGGCAACAACGTGCGCCAAGCCTTCTGGTCGCCGGACGATTCGCACATCGCCTATCTCAAATTCGATGGAAAAATTTGGCAGGTCTGGACCGCTCCCCTCAGCGCGCCCGAAAGCGCCACTCTGCTCTCCTCGCTCAGCATCGACGGGCTCCACGGATGGGTCAGTCCGAACACCGTCCTCGCCACCGACATGCAGAACGCCTATTGGATCAGCGAAGACAAGCCGGCGCAAACTGTCCCGCTCAAGGAAATCTACGGCGACACATTCCAGATCATGAGCAGTGACACCATCCGCGTCTGCCCCATCAATCCGGATTTACTTCTGGTCTCTGCCTATTACCTCAACGCGCCCCCAGGTGCTCCGACCGACCAGGTTGGCCTGAACCAGACATTCTTTCTCTACGAACTCCGCTCCCACCGCCGCACCATCCTCGGCCCGACGGACACCTTCGCCCGCAACGCCGAATGGTCCCGCGATGGCCTGCAAATCTTCTTCACTCGCGGCGTCCCAGGCAAAAACCCCCTGACCACCGACCGCATCCTCTGGGACAGCACCAATCAAAAACGCTACTCCCCCGGCAGTTCCCTGGTGGTCGGCAAATAGTCTCGATATCCTTTCGGTCGCTAGATTTGCTGCCGTTTCCACCTGCCGCGCCGGAAAAGAAGGATGCCCGCGACGGCGATGGCGCTTTCCGAGATAACGATCGAGAAATACGCACCGTTGGCTTTAAAGTGCAGAGGAACCGCCAGCGCATAGGCGAGTGGAATCTCGCATAACCAAAACCCGAAGAAATTCACGATCGTGGGCGTGACGGTGTCGCCGGCGCCGTTGAACGCCTGCAGCATCACCATTCCATAAGCGAAGCCGATGTTTCCGTAGCTCAGGATACGCAGGCAGGACACCGCCAGCGGTACTACGGCCGGATCGTTTGTGAAGAGGCGGATGATCGGTTCCGCGAAGGCGATGAAAAATACGCCGACCGTGCCGAGAAAGGCCATATTGTACAGACCCGTACGCCAGACCGATTGTTCGGCGCGCTCAGGCTGTTTGGCTCCGAGATTTTGCCCGACGAGCGTAGCCGCGGCGTTGCTCAGACCCCAGCTAGGCAGAATCACGAAAATCACGATGCGGATGGCGATGGTATAGCCGGCGAGCGCGGCGGAGCCGAACAGGCTGACGATGCGTACCAGGCCGATCCAGCTGACGTTGGCAATGGCGAATTGCAGGATGCCGGTGAGCGATACGCGAACGAGACGAAAGAGAACACCGAGATCGACGCGCAGTTGAGAGGCGAATATGCGAATGCGTTCGGTACCGCGGAGGAGGCGATAGACCTGGTAAAGCACGCCGAGGCCGCGGCCGATGAAAGTGGCAAGAGCAGCGCCGGTGACGCCGAGTTTTGGAAACGGTCCCCAGCCGAAGATCAGGCAGGGATCGAGGACGAGATTGATGATGTTAGAGACCCACAGCAGACGCATGGCGACCGCAGCGTCGCCTGCGCCACGGAAGATGGCGTTGTTAAGAAACAGCATCACAATTGCGCCGCACCCGCCGAGGGCAATGCGGGCGTAGCCGGAGCCGGTGGCCACGATTTGTGGCGAGGCACCCATGAGCTGAAGAAGATCGGGAGCATAAAACCAGCAAGGCACGCCGATCAGCAGCGACGTGGCCAACCCGAGAACGATTGCCTGCACACCGGCTACCGCCGCGCCGGAGGGATCCTTTTCACCGATGCGGCGAGCAACCATAGCGGTGGTCGAAAGCGCGAGGCCCATTCCGACGGCGAAGACCAGAGTGAGCAGCGACTCGGTAAGTCCGACGGTGGCGATCGCATCGGCACCGAGACGGCTGACCCAGAAGACATCGACAACGGCAAAGAGCGATTCCAGCACCATTTCGAGAACCATCGGAACGGCCAGGAGAAAAATCGCGCGATTGAGGCTGCCGGCAGTGAAATCCTGGTGCGAACCGCGAAGCGCTTCACGGACAGAGCCCCAGAACGTTGGGGGCGGTGAGGCAAGGACAGGTTCCGGCGAAGTCATAAAAATCCCGTGTATTTCTGCGCGAGCCCGCTTGCAATGGAAAACGCTCGCGCCGCCAAAGAAAAAAGAGGAATGGGAGAGATTCAGGTCCGCGTCAGAAGCGGATCAAAGGACAGAGAGGATACCAGGCAGGAACATGATTCTTGTCCAGATGAAGGCGGAATCGACATCCTTCACCAGTCGGGACGACTATACCAGCGAACCGTGAGTCTGCGCTAGCGAAAAACGACGCCGACGTCGGCGAGTTTGCCGCTTCAGCCGAAGACCACGGACGCAACGTAGGCGATGAAAATGATCGAAGCAAAGAGATCCGTGATCATCGCCAAATTTTGATTGGGGTTTCTGTGCTTATCCGTGGCATGCCGTACTCCGGCAACGCCGTAAAATATGGCGGACGCAATCGCCGTCGGCAGCACGAAGCTGGGCTTGAGCAGCGAGAGAATACCGACGGTTCCCGCCGCGAAATTGGCGACGCCCAGTTCGCGCACGAAGGGCAAGGCGTCGTTGCCGCTGATCCCGAATATCTTCTCGGCGGTGAAACGCGGCTGAAAAAACTGTTTCAGCCCGGCGAGAAAAAGCCGGACCCCTGCTGCCCAAAAGACGAACCATTTGCCGCAGAGGATCACGAGCGACGTCGAGGTGCGCAAGAAATGTTCCGCGCAAATGGAGAGAACCGGCAAAACCAACATCAGCAAAAGAACCGAAAGGAAGTACACAAAGCCTCCCTATGAGCGGCAACGCGATTGGGGAACTATACCAGCGCGGGCAAGGCTTTTCGGAAAAAGACTGCGAGAAGCACTAGGCCTTCCGGAAAACCGTTGTCACAGCGGGATGTTGCCGTGTTTCTTTTTAGGGTTGCTGTCACGCTTGTTTTCGAGGGCGCGGAGAGACGTGATGAGCAGTTCGCGGGTGCCGGCAGGTTCGACCACGCCGTCGAGGTAGCCGCGCTCTGCCGCGACAAAAGGGTTGGCAAAGCGGTTGCGGAACTCGGCAATTTTTTCCTGGCGCAGTTTGGGGCGTTCGCCTGGCGACGCGGCGTTCAATTCGCGTTTGTACACGATATCGACCGCGCCTTCGGGCCCCATCACCGCAATTTCGGCGCTGGGCCACGCGTAGTTCGCGTCGGTGCGGATGTGCTTGGAGGCCATGACGCAATAGGCCCCGCCGTAGGCTTTGCGGGTGATCACGGTAATTTTCGGAACGGTGGCCTCCGCAAAAGCAAACAACAATTTAGCGCCGTGCTTGATGATGCCGCCGTATTCCTGCTGCGTGCCCGGCAGAAATCCGGGGACATCTTCGAAGGTGATCAGGGGAATATTGAAGGCGTCGCAGAAACGGACAAAGCGCGCGCCCTTTACCGAAGCGTTGATGTCCAGAGTCCCCGCGAGGAAGGCGGGTTGATTGGCGACGATCCCAACGGGACGGCCATCGAGCCGGGCGAAGCCGACGACGATATTTTTGGCGAAGTGCTCGTGAACTTCGAAAAAGTGGCACTCGTCGACGATAGCGTGAATCACATCCTTGATGTCGTAAGGCTTTTGCGGATCTTCGGGAACGATGGTGTTCAGGGATGCTTCGCGGCGATCGGTCGGGTCGTTCGTGGCGCGGCGCGGCGGATCTTCGAGATTATTGGAAGGCAGGAAACCGAACAGTTCACGAATCATGGCACAGCATTCCGCGTCATCGCGAGAGATGAAGTGAGCGACGCCGCTGGTGGCGTTGTGGGTCATGGCCCCGCCGAGTTCCTGTTTGCTGACTTCTTCGTGGGTCACAGTCTTGATAACGTCGGGACCGGTGACAAACATGTACGACGTATCGCGGGTCATGAGGATGAAATCGGTGATCGCGGGGGAATAGACGGCGCCACCGGCACAGGGGCCGAGAATCGCGCTGATTTGTGGAATCACGCCGCTGGCAAGCGTGTTGCGCAGGAAAATATCGGCGTAACCCGCCAGAGAGGCGACGCCTTCCTGGATGCGCGCGCCGCCGGAATCGTTCAAGCCGATCAGCGGAGCGCCGTTGCGCATGGCGAGATCCATGATTTTGCATATCTTCAGGGCGTTGGTTTCGGAAAGCGAACCGCCGAAGACGGTGAAGTCCTGCGCGAATACATAAACGAGGCGGCCATCGATCCGGCCGAAACCGGTGACGAAGCCGTCGCCGGTTGGACGGTTTTCTTCGGAGCCGAAATCCACGCAGCGGTGGCGCACGAATTTGTCGAGTTCCTCGAAGCTTCCTTCATCGAGAAGAAGCTGGATACGTTCGCGGGCGGAAAGCTTTCCAGCCTTGTGTTCCCGCTCGCGGCGCTCCGGACCGCCGCCGGCTTCGGCTTCGGCAGACATGCGGCGCAGCTGGTCCATGCGCTCGGCGTTAAGGGACGATTCCCAGGTCACATGATTCTTGTCAGCCAAGAGGACCTCCGTCGGAAGGTGTCGATTTCGGCGCGAAGATGAGGACGGCTAGGTGCGTGGCCAGCCAAACGGTGCCGAGGAGGAGAACTACGCCGAGAAGCAGTTCGGCAACGATTGCGCCGGCGCGGGGTAGGGGAGATTCGATCGAAGCAACGTAATGGGTGGCGCGCACCAGGATAACCATGGAGCTGAGGGTCATGGCCACAATAAGGATTGCCGTGCAGATGGAGAGAAAGAAGTGTTTCATGGGCGCGGTTTTGCTGCAGCCAAAGGATAACGCAAAGGCAAGGAAAGGGGTATGCGGTGACGGCCGCAGTTGAAAAGACTCGGCACGTAGCGCGGCACCTTGTTGCCCTGAGTTTCGAAAGGCAGGCGGGCACCTTGCGTTCGATCGCGAAAGAAATCAGGTTAGCGCAGGCCGGACCAGTCATCGGCCACGAGGATGGAGTCGCTCGGATTCGCGGGGTCGTACTTTACGCTGGCTTGCTGGCCTGCCATCAGCCGCTCGAAACGGACCTGGCTCTCGAGGCCGGTGACGTCTTGCGCCGTGTGATAGGTTACGCCGGAGATGGAATAGCTATAAGACACCATGTGGCGTGGACGCGTGTCCGGAAGCGTGCGGGCGCGCGAACCCAGGATGCCGTTACGACGCTCTTCGCCGGGCTCAGCGGCATGCTCGCTAAGATCCACGACCTGTCCTTCAGCGATGCGGCCAATATGATTGAGATGCAGGCGACGCTTGCGCTCGGCTTCTTCCGGGTCGACGTTCGGGCGCACGAAGGCGAAGACAATCAGGCCAATGGCGAGAATGCTTCCCGCGCCCAGAGCAAGGAGCAACTTCCAATCGGCGAGCAATTCTTTCAACTTCTACCTCTCGCAGGAGACTAACGTGGGTTGAATTGGGATCGGCGCTCCCCCACGAAGGACTATTTTAGCGGAGTCCACCGGCGCGGGCGATGTCAACGGCGAGGGGATGCACTTGATTATGCAACACGCCAATTCCGGCTACCGAGACCTCAACGGCATCATTGGCTGCCAGGGGACCGACACCGGCGGGGGTTCCCGTGGCGATCAGATCGCCGGGAAGGAGCGTCATCACGCGAGAGATCCAGCGAATGAGAAAAGCGGCGGAGAAGGTCATTAGCGCCGTGCTGGCGGATTGCCGCGTTTCACCGTTGACATGGCATTCGACGAGGACATTGCCAGGGTCGAGTTGCGTTTCGATATGCGGGCCCACGGGGCAGAAGGTGTCGAAGCCTTTGGCACGGGTGAATTGCACGTCCGCCTTTTGCAGGTCGCGGGCGGTGACATCGTTGATGCAGGTGTAGCCAAAAACGAAAGCGAGCGGATCCGCGTCGTCCGAGAGTTGAGAGCACTTTTTCCCGATGACCACGCCCAATTCGGCTTCATGCTCCACGCAGCTCGAAGAGGGCGGCAAGACGATCGATTCATCCGGGCCAATCAGGGAAGAAGGCGGCTTCAGAAAAATCAGAGGATCCTTGGGCATTTCATTGCCTAGCTCGGCCGCGTGAGCCGCATAGTTGCGGCCGATGCAGACGATCTTACTGGGCTCGCAGGGAGCGAGCATGCGGATGTTTTTCAATTCCCATATGGTGTGGCCTTCGACCCAACCCTTCCAAGGAATGCCAACGATTTCGCGGACGACATCGGCGTCCAAAAGGCCATAGGCGGGGGTGTACGTGCGCCCGGCCGGTGCAATAGGTAAAAACCGGCAAAATCTCATGAGGTCGTGGCTCGCTTAGTGATGCGTGTGAGAGCTGCTTGTCGCGTGGACTCTCCAGATGATCGTACCAATCCAGGAGATCGTGGCAACAACGAAATAGATGATAGCGCCGAGAACGAAAACGTGCGCGGCGGTGTAATGCTCCTCAAGCAGGTCAAACTTGAAGCAGAAAATGCGGTAGGTGAAGGTCAGAAGACCCCAGGCCAGCAGGCCGGACGTCAGAAGATGAGAAGGGTGGCGGAAAAAACGAAGGACGGGAAAGGCTGCGAACAGCCCAAGAAGTGCGCCGGCAATGATGTTCCGCTCAGCGGCCAGCGGGTCCAGGTAGGGCACGCGGTTGGCGATGAGGAGCCACGCCGAGAAGATCAAAGAGAGAGAAACGCCCGCGTAAACGCCTGTACGCAGGGCAGCGTCCCGCAAAAAGCCGAACCAATGAAATCCGGGAAACTTTGTAATAACTGGCATGGACGCTGGACTCCCTCGACCAGGTTTACCCATCCACTATCGAACCCAGGTCGAGCGAAAAAGTTACGGAACCTCTACGAGCGAAACGTCGCTCGGAGCGCTCTCATTCCCGGCGCGGTCAACGGCAGTCACGGTGTACCAATAACGGCGTCCCGCCACGACCGTAGTATCACGGAAGGACGGCGTCGGCAAGAGCTCCGGCGTCAGCAACGCCCCGCGCTCGTTTTCGCTCTCACTTCGATAGACGCGATACCCGGCCACATCGGTTTCGAGATTTATTGTCCAGGAGAGGTCCACGACGGAAGTTCCAGGGCTGCCACCGGGAAGCGTGGTTGCGACGATGTCCTGAGGAGCGGCAGGCGGGAAAATGTCCTTTGGCGTGAGGATGACCGGACGCGAATCGCCGGATTCCAGAAGCGAGCCGCCTTCGCTGATCACACTGCGAACGACGTAGACGTATGTCTTGTCGAAGTCGAAGCCGGTGTCCTGATACTCGGGAGTGCTGACAACGGCAATCTGAATGAGAGGCACTGTCCAGACGCCTCGATGCAGATCCTTCTCCGCGGCGGAGACGGAGACAGGATCAAGTTCTCCGCGGTAGACATGATATTCGCGGATCGGGGGAAGCTGAGCGCCGGCGGAGGTGCTGGTCGGGGGAGCCCAATTGAGCTGAAGGTATCTTTCGGTTGTCTTTGCTTCCAGGGGATCGATGCGCTGAGGCACTGGATATAAATCCAATTGGATTTCGTTGGAGTTCGCCGAAGATTTGCGCTCGCTGACTCTGGTGCGCACGCGGTAAAGAGCAGTTTGGCCGGTATCCGAGCGAAGCTCGTCCGGTTGCAGCGGGTCGGAAAAGGAAACCTTACCTTCATACACGTACGTTTGAAGAATCGCGGCAGGGACGGTGTCGACAAGGTGGAACGATCGAGGATCGCGAGTGCCGTCCGGACGAAGGTTGCCGCGCCACACCTCCATCGTGGGGACTTGGTTCAGGCGTTGGCCTAAGGTGCTTTTTACCGGCAGCGTGAATGTTAAGACGACTGCGTCGCCGACTTGATGACCGGCGAGGTCAGTGACCACGGCCGGGATCGGCGGCGAAGGCGGTGTAGGTTCACCGGGAGCGCCGCAGCCGATTACGAGAAGCGAGATGCAGCAGAAGAAAGAGAAGAACGGAACAGGGGAATCGGCTGGCGGTCTGGGTTTCGCCTTTCGAATGTTCATGTTCCGTCGCGGCTAAAGGATGTAACGGCTGAGATCCTGGTTCTTGACGATGTCGGCAAGCTGTTTGTTCACGTACGCGGCATCGACCTTGACGGTTTTCTTCTTGAGGTCGGGAGCTTCGAAAGAGAGTTCGTCCAGGACCTTTTCGAGGATGGTGTGCAACCGGCGTGCACCGATGTTCTCGGTCTGCTCATTGACACTGGTGGCGAAGCGCGCCACCGCTTGCACGGCATCCTCCGTGAAGGTGAGCTTCACACCCTCGGTATCCAGCAGAGCGATATATTGCTTGATGAGCGCGTTTTTGGGCTCCGTCAGGATTCGCACAAAATCCTCTTCCTTGAGCGACTGCATTTCGACGCGAATTGGAAGCCGGCCCTGGAGTTCAGGGATGAGGTCGGAGGGCTTGCTGACGTGAAATGCGCCCGCGGCGATGAAGAGAATGTGGTCCGTGCGGATCATCCCGTAGCGCGTGTTAACCGTCGTACCTTCGATGATCGGCAGGATATCCCGCTGCACACCTTCGCGAGAGACGTCCGGGCCGTGGCCGGCTTCGCGGCCGGCCACCTTGTCGATCTCGTCCACGAAGATGATGCCCATCTGCTCGGCGCGCTCGACGGCGACGCGGGTGATCTGCTCCATGTCCAAGAGCTTGTTTTCTTCTTCCTGGATCAGATATTCAAAAGCATCGGCGACGCTCATTTTGCGCTTTTTCTTTTGTTGGCCGAAGATACCGCTGAAGTTGCTGAGCATGTCCTTCAGGTTGACGTCCATTTCCTCGATGCCCTGGTTCGAAATGATCTCGAAAGACGGCATGGACCGTTCACGGACTTCCAAGTCGACCATGCGCTGGTCGAGCTTGCCTTCGCGCAACTGCGCGCGCAATTTTTCGCGCGTCCGCTTGGTTTGCTCGCGCTGGGCTACCAATTCGTTTTCGGGAGTACCTTCCGCCGGCGGCGGAACGGGCGGCAGTAGAAGGTCGAGGATGCGTTCTTCGGCGGATTCCTCGGCGCGGTCGGCGACCTCATCGAGTTTCTCTTCGCGGACCATGTCGATGGAGGTTTCGACGAGGTCCCGGACCATGGATTCGACGTCGCGCCCCACATAACCGACTTCGGTGTACTTCGAGGCTTCGACCTTTACGAACGGACACCCCGCCAAACGCGCTAAGCGGCGGGCAATTTCGGTTTTGCCGACACCCGTGGGCCCGATCATCAGAATATTCTTGGGAAGGACGTCTTCGGCAATCTCGGGCGGGAGCTTTTGGCGACGCACGCGATTGCGCAAGGCCACGGCCACAGCACGCTTGGCAGCCGCCTGGCCGACGATGTATTTGTCCAGCTCTTTCACAATTTCGCGCGGAGTCATGTCATCCAGCGCGGGGAGAAGCTCTTCCTCCTCGGGGCGGCCATTGCCGTCTGCCGCGGGGAAGACGGTGATCTCTTTATCGGACTTACTGGTCATTGCGGTTCGATTCCTCACGTGCGCCTGGGGTTATTCCGTGGCCCCTGCGTTAGATTTCCTCGACTGTAAAATTTGCGTTGGTGTAGATGCAGATTTCGCTGGCGATGCGCATGGCTTCGAGAGCGAGTTCCTTCACGGCCAGCTTGGAATGTTTTAGTAGCGCGCGGGCAGCGGAGAGCGCGTACATGCCGCCGGAGCCAATGGCGCAGAGGCCGTCGTCGGGTTCTATAACATCACCGTTACCGGAGAGGACGAAGGTGCCCTTGGCATCGGCAACGATCAGCAGCGCTTCGAGATGGCGAAGCGCGCGATCCTTACGCCACTCCTTGGCTAGTTCGACGGAGGCTTTTTGGAGATTGCCGGAATGTTCCTGAAGTTTGCCTTCAAAGCGCTCGAAGAGCGACAACGCGTCCGCCGTGGAACCGGCAAACCCGGCCAAGACTTTGTCGTTGTACAGGCGCCGTGTTTTGCGGGCGGTGTGCTTCAGGACGTGATCACCCAAGGTTACTTGGCCGTCTGCGATCAGGACCACTTTACTGTCTTTGCGGACGCAGAGAACGGTTGTGCCGTGCGACTGCGAGCCCCCGGCTGAATTGCGCATCCTCTAAGTATACCGCGAGAGCGCATTTGGGGTATCGAGGCGTAATCCGCAGACCGCGATCCCATCTTAGTGGCGGGTCTCGAGACCCGCGCTTTCCTCCGTACTCCGCGAACCATGCGCACCGACCACGTGCCGCCGTCGCCGCTACGAAAATACGAGTTGCTCGGAATTTAATTGGGCACAGGCACTTCCCGGAACGAGAGAACTTTATAGCTGAGTGGACCCTTTGCGCTGCTGACCCAGCAGCTGTTGTAGGTGATCCCGAAACCGGGATGGTTGCTGGTGCTGGTAAACGATGCCCTGCCGAGCGTGCCCAGCAGATTGCCTGCGGTGTCGCGCGTCTTGGCAAGAAACACAGCGCCTGTGAATCCGCCCGCGCCCGTTTGATTTGAAGTGAAAACACCCTGGCCCACAACCAAAACGATTCCATCCCAACTTGCGTCTGGATCGTAAGTCAAAGTGCCCGTGACTAACAGCAAGCCGTATCCCATCGTGTTTCTGCCATTGAGGTTAAGGTTTCCGTCCACAACGATCGTCATCGGGTTCGCAGCCGACATCAACGGAGCACGATTCATGATGGTGGCACCGGTAGCCGGTCCGCTGATCACCACGTCCGCACTGTTCACAATGTCCTGCATTGCGGCCTCGAGAGTCGCGGGCTGCATCCAACTGGAACGAAGCAGAGAAGTCGCGGGAGTGGGATAAACATTCGCAATCGTAGCCGGTGCTTTGGACGGCGGAGGCGGAGGCCCACCGGCGCCTGGAGGATAGCCTTGGTAGTTTTGCGCCGGCGTGGCCTCCCGGATAATGTTGGCGCCGTCCAGATTGTCCGTGTACCCCACCGAATAAACGAGGTTGTTCGATCCGGTGCATTGATCTTGGCCCGTTATCATGAAGCTGCTGGTTCCCGGCGACGTGTAAGCAACGCCATTACCATCGAGCGTGAGTGCCGCCGGAAAATCTGCGTTCACCGGTTGCCCAGCTGGGGGGCGCTCGGTCGTGGTCGAGACGATTAGCGGCGCGACGACATATTGCAACAAACGATGACCACCATTCGGAGACACCGCCAGAGATGTGATTTCTAACGCCTGCACCGCCGTTTGCGAAGACCATCCTGGGCAGTTGGGCACCATCAGGCCGGGGTTTGCATTGGGCCGCGGACAGGGTAGGGTTGGAGCAGGCTCAAATACGAGCGGAGTCGTCCGGTCGAGGACTCCATCGCCATTCACATCCAGACCCAATCCGTATTCCGTGGCAACGTTGATGCGCACCCACTTATATGAGGCATTCGGTACGCCCGGGCTGGATTGGATCGATGGAGTTGTCTGCCAATTCGTCGAGGTCACCGGCCAACCAAACTCGTTCGTGAACTCAGTGTCCGCATACGGGTTTGCAGGACTCAAATTCGCCGGATCAACGGTCTCTCCCGGGGCGGGATTCAGGATGTACCTGACTTCCATCAGTCCCATCGCGGGCATCGGCGGAACTCCGACCGTCGGGATGAAAGTCGGCTGTGGGCAATTGGGAGTGATACCAGCCGGGCGATTCACGAGGCAGTCCGGGTTTTTCCAGAGCAGGCGGCCGCGGGCTTCTTCGAGGCCGGCCATACCGGCATAATAGGCGGTGGTCGCGGTGCGGTAGTTGCCCGCAAGAGAGCTGTCGGTGCTCGAGGAGATGACCAACGCGATACCGATGGCGCTGATCAGCAGCAGCGCAAAAATGGCAATCAACATCGCGGTTCCCGATTCTTGCGGTCGCCTGGGCCCTCGCGATGGCTGCTTTCTTTTCATCGTACGCTTCGATCCCTAGTTCGATGGATTGGACCGGTGGCCGCGGCCGGCCAATTCCATCAGTTGAATCGCGTGTGTCTGCATGTCGGCCTGCGGGGTTTTTACGATCAAGGTTACGTCGACGTCGCTGATGTTATTCGGTGCATTGTAGCCCGCCGCCGCGGCGCGGTTGCAAGGTTGCGGACCCGTTGGCGTGTTGCAGGTGTATTGAAACAGGGGCACAGGACCATTGGCAAACATCGTGGGATCCTGCGCCTTGATTTCTCCGAGCAAAGGCTCAGTCACATTGTTCATGACGTTTTCAACAAATGGAGTCATGACCGAGGCCGAAGAAGTAGCGTTGACCGGGCTTGCTCCGGTTTTCGGGACCACCGAGCGGTAAAGCGTGGTGTTGTTAAGCTGGTAACGAATCCAGCTCACCGTGCCTGCAATTTCGGTTTCTATGATCAAGTCGAAGTCGGCGGGAGTAGGATTGCAGTTCACGGTAACCTGACAGGGATTGTTGGTGTTGAAGCCGTTGTAACCGGGCTCCCACGCGAACGGACTTACCGCGTAGCTCGCGGAAGAAAGCGGATTTGAAAACAGGCTCAGGGGCGGATAGCCCGATACATTGACGTCTCGCAGAATCTGGTCCACCCCAAGCCGCGCTTCCTGGAACGAACCCGACAGCTGTGACTCCGTGGCATAGCGTTTCTGGCTGACCTCGAGCAGGCCGAACATCGCGGCGCAGATGACCAAAAAAATGGCCATCGACACCATGAGTTCGATTAGCGTGAAGCCGCGAGACGTTGGAGCAATCCTGGCCACCTTATTTCTCCAACAGAACGTCGAGGCTGACGGGCAGGGTGGGCGACCTCATCCCGCGGCGAAAGACACCGAGAATGATGCGGCGCGAGATGGGCACGCCCGCGGTGTTGGTGTTCATGATTACGGCCCAACGCACTTCCGTGACGGTTCCGGCCGGATCGTTGGGATCGCTGTAATTGAAGCTGTAGCCGGTCACCGGAGCCGCGGTAAAGTCGATGATCGGAGAACCTTGAAAAGTAACTACAGGACCGCCAACGACGACTCTGGGTTGCGCCGGATTCCCCAACTGGCAGGTCTGACCGATGGGGCAAACCACGCCTTCCATATCCGTGAAGGTCGTCGCGCTTAACGGCTGTTCCCGCATGGCTTCGATCACCCGCTGGGCAAAGACTAACGCGGTGCCGTCGTTACGGTTGTGAGCGTCCAACATCACGGAAGCGGGTACGAGTTCTGCGACGGCGACCAGGCCCACGATGACAATCGCGGTGGCGATGAGCATCTCCATCAGCGTAAAGCCCCGCTGGCTTGAAAGCTTCCGCGCGAGTTTGGTGGGTCGGTTCATCTCTCTTGAAGGCGTTCCGTCTTAGCGCACCTGTTGCCAGTTTCCCTCAGCGTTTCCGGTCCAAATCTGGATGGAGCCCGCGGGCATCAGAAACACTGCTCGAAATCCTGCGTCAGCTGACGTGCTGCTGGCAAGATAAAACACGTTTACATCGGTCGGCGGATTCACCGCTCCCCGCTGGTCGAATGAAATTCTTGACCCGGCTGGCGACGGCGCGGCTGTTCGAATTGGGCCGACGGCGCTGGCAATCAATCCTGCGGTGTCTGGAACAGCGCCGCTCTCGACCAGGTTTCCAGCGTTCCCGAGTAAAATCATCTTTTCCGTAGGATCCAATAAACCGTTCGCATTCGAATCCGCCCAAAGCTCCGTCATTCCCGCGTATCGCGTGGAAGGCTGGATGATGCATTGCACCGGAGTGTTCAAGCGGATCGCCTCGTAGCGCGTCTGGCGCAAAATGTCGGCCACCTGGTTCGTGGCGCTCGACAACTCATACGCGTGATAGGCGCGCAGAAATGCGGGTAAGCCGACGGCCAACAGGATCATGGCAACAGCGATCGCAACAACGAGTTCCGTAAGGCTGAAGCCATCGTGCCGCTTCACGAACGCGCGCACTTCGATCTTCCCTCTCATCGTGCGGATGACTGCGACCAATCCGGGGACTGACTGCAACGACCTGGCGGGACTGGGACCTATACGCTAGCAGGCTTTTTGCTAGTTCGATAGGCTTTTAATTGCTCGAGTAATATTCACAAATGATCAAGCCCGCTTTAGGCGCTGCAGCTACTTCTGAGCCTTAACCTTGCCGCCCGTGTCCTTGAATTTTTTCTGCAGAGCAGTTTCGCTGAAAAAATCGGCGGGAAGATTCGGCGCGTTGGTGCACGACGTGTAAAAGATCTGGTGCGTGCGCCGGCCGTTGCGTTCCCGGCTGATCTGCATCGGCGTCTCGACTCCCTGGAGCGTTTCGTAGTTGGAGTAAATCGTTACGTCTTCGTCCTTGTCGTGCATGTCCTCATTCGGAGTGGTAGCGATCGTGCGCAAGGGAAGATGCGTTAGACGGTCGATGGCCACACGCACCTTGCGGTCGTCATTGTCGGTGAAATCGATCCATTCCACCTCGCGCATCTCCGAGATGCCGATGCCGCCGTAGTACAGGAACACGCCTTCCTCGTTGACTCGATGCAAAAGGAGATTGCGGATCTGTCGCTTCAGCGAGGCTTGAAATTCCTCGACAACCGCGGCATCGGCTTCGTTCACGCCGCTCTTATCCATGGTCCAGCCTTTGTCGCCATCGAACAACTGAATGAACTCGCCGCCTTTAACGGGCAGATTTCCCCAAAGCACGGCGAACATTCCGCCCTTGGTGGTCTTCACGATGTATTCGGAGCGGTTCTTGTCGGGATACTGCCAGTAACTGTGAACCATGGAATAGCCCATCGTGCCGCCGTTGCGGTCGAACTGTGCCACGCGGCCATCGCATTCGCTTTCCGATTGATCTTGGAAGAGAGGACCACCCATGGCCTCGACCGATTGCTTCAGGACTTGCTTGGCTTTCGCTTTGTTCTGGTCCGGGCCCATGGTGACCGGATTCTGCTGCGCCCAGGCAGCCGAGATCAGAAGGACAGAAGTCAGGCAAAGCAAGAGGAAGCAACACACAAGCGCGCCTGATACCCGGCCGAATTTTGACAAGCTCAACCGCACAACACCGAGCCTCCGTTGACGTTAAGGATTTCGCCGTTGATGAAGTTCGCCAGGTCCGAAGCTAGGAAAAGGATCGGACCGGCAATTTCCTCCGCCGTCGCAGGACGGCCAATGGGGATCACGGTCGAAGCCATTTTTTTTCCGGTTTTGCTGCCCAAAACGGGGTTGGACATATCGGTGGCTACCCACCCGGGCGCAACACTGTTGACCAAGATGCCGTGCCGCGCCAACTCAGTCGAGAGCCCCTTGGTCAGGCTGATAACCCCGCCTTTCGATGCACCGTAATGGGTATGGAAGGATTCGCCGCGCTGTCCGGCGGTGGAGCTGATAGGAATGATCTTGCCGGATTTCTGCTTGATCATTTGCGGCACCGCGAAGTGAATCACCGAGTAAACGCTCTTTAGATTGACGCGGATCATTTCGTCCCACTGCTTCTCCTGCATCTTTTCGATGGGGAGATCTTCGAGGTTCCAGATCCCCGCATTGGCGACGAGAACATCGAGCCGGCCCAGGCGCTTGATGGAGTGCTCGACGAGCTTGCGATTCTCTTCGTGCTTCCCCACATCGGCCTTGCACGCTTCGACTCGCGTGCCGTGCTTGGCGGCCTCCTGCTCAATTTGACGCGCCGCATCCTTTGCGGAGTTGTAACTGAAAATCACGTCCGCTCCCGCTTGGGCGAACAATTTGACGGCCGCTGCACCGATGCCGCGTGAGCCTCCGGTGATGAGCGCCGCTTTTCCTGCGAGTGAGATCATGTTTCCCCCGTGTTCCGATTCGTAAAGCCAATCGCGGTTGGACAGAGACTACGATTGCAAGGTGTGGACCCGCCGTGCTTCCCGCGCAGCGACTACCAACTCCGAGAAGAGGTGGTCGGCCAAAGGATCGCCGGACATGCGTTCCGGATGCCACTGGACCCCGATCACCCAGTTGGCGTCGCCGGTCCATTCGACACTTTCGACGATGCCATCGGCGGCTTGGCCCGTGACGCTCAGTTGACGTCCGGGTATCAAGATGGACTGGTGATGGGAGCTGTTGACGACAGCCTCGGTCGAACCGGCGAGCTTGGCCAGTTGGCTTTCCGCGCTGAAACGAACTCCATGGCGCGGGTCATCCGGCGGCTCCGGCTGGATATCCTTCTTTCGGTGAGCCATGCTGCCTTCGGCTTCGCTGCGGATGTCCTGGATGAGACTACCTCCGAGGAACACGTTTAGCAGCTGGCATCCGTAGCAGATCGCGAGAACGGGCTTTTGCGCGTCAAACGCATGACCCAGGACAACCCGGTCCGTTGCTTCGCGAGGTGGGTCTGCCGCCTCGGATTTGCCACGGTTTGTGGCTCCGTATTCGGTGGGGTTAACGTCGAATTGGCTGCCGGGAAGGACGAAACCGTCTAACTTGGCTAGTTCCTCTGGCAGAGAGTCCGCATGGGAGAGCGAGAGGGAGACTGGCTCACCCCCAGCCAGGCGTACGGCTCCGAGGTAATGCTGCATTTTCCGAACGTTCCCGGCTATCTCCTCCTGGGATGTCCTCCAGGGGATGCCGATCCTGGGTCGGTTGGGGCCGGTGAGTGTCATGGAACCGAGAATCGTAACATTGGGCGGGAAACGCGGCAACCAGCCCAAAAAGCTTGCAGTTACTGAGGTACACCGGCATCGAGGATCGGCTGATCCCGGCCAAGCAGAGCGGGGTTCCGTGGGCTATTGAGGTCGAAGACGACGACTTCATTTTCGCCGGGATGAAGCAAGGGGCCCGGGACGTAGAGGGTTTTCTGAGGGCCAATGCTCCAGACGCGGCCGAGCGGCTGGCCGTTCAGAAAGACCGCGCCTTTCGAGAAGGCGCTCGTGTCGAGGAACGTGTCGGCCGGCGTATCGACGCGGAACGTGCCGCGGTAGAAGCAGGGGCGGTCACAAGTGGCGCGAGTGAATGGCAGTTTTTTAACGTCGGTCATAGGGAGTCGATAGACGTCCCAGCCGAGGAGAGCTTTGCCGCCGAACGTCACTTGTTTGGTGATGCCTTTGCGATCGGTCCGAAGGGCAAGGCTGAAATTGATTCGGCCGGAGTTCTCGACGAGGATGTCGAGACGCGCGCCTGCGGACGGAACCTTCAGGGCGAGATGATTTTGTGCGAGCCGTCGATCCAGTGTGCCGACGAGTTTGCCATCGAGAAAAATCTCCGCGTAATCATGGAGTTCATCGAGAACGAGATCACCTTCAAGGGGCCCTTCGAGCAGTTTGCGATACAAAATGTACCCGTAGGCCTGGTCGAGATCTTCCATGCTAGCAACCTGTTCGGAATGAACCGGCGCCGGCAGGACGTTCCAAAGCGAGACGGCCTCTTCGAGTGGGAACCCTTGTATTTTCATGGCGGGAGCAACACCGGGCACCTGCGGCGGCGCAACGCCCGTGGCTTTAGCGATGGTGTCGCGGAAGGTGAAGTATTTTGGCGTGGGCCGGCCGCTTTCATCGAGTGGAGCGTTGTAATCGTAACTGGTCACGTCGGGCTCGTAATTGTTGCCGTCGCTGTTGGCGCCATTCATCCAGCCAAAGCTGGTACCGCCATGAAACATGTAGAGGCTGACGGAATAGCCCTGGCGCAACATCCAGTCGAGATTGGCGGCTTCGGTAGCGGCATTGGTTACGCCGTGCTTGCTACCCCAGTGGTCGAACCAGCCATCCCAGAATTCGCTG
Organism: Candidatus Acidiferrales bacterium; assembly: GCA_963783955.1. GTDB lineage: Bacteria > Acidobacteriota > Terriglobia > Acidiferrales > UBA7541 > Acidiferrum. Next base: position 519,569 of record CAWAPN010000002.1, read on the forward strand.
TTGAGGAACGGGCCGTTAGGGCGAAGCTTCTTCAGCTTTTCGAATTCCGCCTGCGCGGCGCCCGCATCGTTTCCCCCGAAATTGATTCCGACGGGTAAGTCCGGCAGGGAGCCCGCCGGAACTTCGTCCGCGCCGTCGGCAGTGTACAGCTGCGCTTTGGTGAAGCCCGCGTCCAGGAAAATTTTGTGGATTGCCTGCATGTAGGCGCGATCATCGCCGAACGAGCCATACTCGTTTTCGACCTGGACAAGAAGGACCGGGCCGCCGTTGCCGATCTGCAGCGGAGCAAGTTGCTGGCCGAGGCGATCGATCCAGCGCCCGGTGGGTTCGAGGAATTTCGGATCGCGGCTGCGGACAACGGTCGAGTGATCCTTCAGGAGCCACGCGGGGAAGCCACCGAATTCCCATTCGGCGCAAGCGTAAGGGCCGGGACGAAGGATGACGTAGAGGCCTTCTTGTTGGGCTTCGCGGATGAATTCGGCGACGTCGTAGTTGCCGGAAAAATCATAAGCGCCGGGGCGCGGTTCGTGGACATTCCAGAAGACGTAGGTGGTAACCGTGTTGAGGCCCATGGCTTTGGCCAAGCGGAAACGGTCGCGCCAGTAGGCGCGAGGGATGCGTGCGTAGTGCATTTCGCCGGAGATGATCTGGAACGGCTTTCCGTTCAGGAGAAACTGGCCGTCGTGGATGCTGAAGGTCCCGGGCGTGGATTGTCGCGCCGGCGTGATCGGAGCGGCAATGGTCAGAGCGAAGCACGCGAAGAGGCAAAAGCACTTGGAGGACATGGATTCAGTTTGCCAGCCGAAGCGCGGGCTGCCAAGGTTAAGCGCGATTTCCGATGCTATCGGATTGCGTCTGTTGTAGGCAAAATTCGGGACGTCGAAAGAAGGCGGGCAGCTCGGCCAGGCGTTGCTGCAATTTTTCGAAGTTGTCGGCGCGCACGGTGACGTGGCCTAGTTTACGGCCGGGGCGCGGAGATTTTCCGTACAGGTGCAGGTGCGTGTTGGAGACGCGCAGAACTTCCTCGGCGTCAGGAAGCTCACCAATCAGGTTCAACATGGCGGAAAAGCCGACTGTGGCCGTTGACCCAAGCGGCATACCGAGAATCGCACGGAGATGATTTTCAAACTGGCTGGTCGCGGCACCTTCGATGGACCAGTGCCCGGAATTGTGGACGCGTGGGGCGATTTCGTTTGCGAGGAGTTTTCCGTTCACCTCGAACAGTTCAAGGCAGATGACGCCGGAGTAGTCGAGGGACTCCAGGATTTTGCGGGCAGCTTGTTCCGCGGCTTGCTGCAGCGCGAGGGGAAGATGCGGTGCCGGGGCGAGGGAGAGGCGCAGGATGCCTCCGCGATGATGATTTTCCACCAGAGGATAGAAGGAAGTATCGCCCGTGCGGCTGCGGACCGCGAGGATGGAAAGTTCTCGCGTGAAAGCGACGAATTTTTCGAGGATGAGCGGCACGCTAGGGAGTTCGGGGCGAGCCTTTTGCAGGTCCTCGGCGGTGCGAAGCAGCCATTGACCCTTGCCGTCGTAACCGAGGCTACAGGTCTTTAGCACTGCCGGAAGGCTCACCTGTTTTACGGCGGAGTCCAGGTCGGCTGGTGTCGCGATTTCAGCGAAGTCCGTAGTGGGAATCCCGAGGCGCCGGAAGAGGCGCTTCTCGCGGCGGCGATCTTGCGCTTCTTCGAGTGCGGCGGCGGCAGGGTAGACGGGAACGCGCTCGGCCAGGAAGCGCGCGGCTTGCACGGGAACATTTTCGAATTCGTAGGTCACCACTTGCAACCCGTGCGCGAATTTTTCGAGGGCTTGCTCGTCGGTGAATTCGGCGGTGACGCGATGGGCGATGCGGCCGACCGGCGCTTCGGGCGAAGGATCAAGAAAACGGAAATGCAGCCCGAGCGGATAACCGGCCAGCGCCAGCATGTAGCCGAGTTGCCCGCCGCCGAGAATGCCGATGGTCATGCGCGCTTTTTCCTCTTGGGTTTCGCGGCCGGGCCAATGACGGCGGCGATTGCGGATTTGGCGGGATCAGGAGTCGACAGAACCTTTGCGGTTTGCGATTGGCGGAATTTTCGAAGGGCTTCGCGAATTTCGGGATATTTGTTGCCGAGAATCGCGGCGGCCAGCAGCGCAGCATTGATAGCTCCGGCTTTGCCGATGGCCAGAGTGCCCACCGGAATACCGCCGGGCATTTGCGCGATGGACAGAAGAGAATCGAGACCTTTCAGCGCTTTCGATTCGACCGGAACTCCGAGAACGGGTAAAACAGTTTTGGAGGCGGTCATACCGGGGAGATGCGCAGCGCCGCCCGCACCCGCGATAATAACTTCGATGCCGCGCCGCTCGGCCGAGGATGCGTATTCGACGAGCAGATCGGGCGTGCGATGAGCGGAAACCACGCGTGTTTCATACGAAACACCCAGTTGTTCCAGAGTTTTCGCCGCGTGCTCCATGGTTTCCCAATCGGACGTGGAACCCATGATGATGCCGACGGGCGGTTTTGCGCTGCTAGTCATGATTCGCGAAATTCGTCCTTAGACTCCGCCGAGTACCTCAGAAACGAGAACGCCGGCCGCGTGGCCGGCTTACGCTCGCAACGAAGAACTCATTCTACGGCGTTTTGTGCCTTGACGCGAACTTTCCAGGCGTGGCGCAGTTGGCCCACCAGGTAGAGCGAGCCAGTCACGAAGATGGCGTCGTCCGGACGCGCGCTGGCGAGGACGCGATCGAGGGCAACCTCGGCGCGATCGACAATCGAGAAGTGGGCCGCATGGTGGCCGGCCATCTGGGCTAGTTGAGCCGCGCTGACGGCGCGAGGATTGCCTGGCTCTGTGAAAATGACCTCCGCGGCAAGAGGAAAGAGCAGGCCGGTGACTTCGTCTACGGCTTTATCCCGCATTGCGCCATAGATCAGAGAGATGCGGCGGCCGGCGAAATTTTCTTCGAGGAAGCGGGCCAGTTCGCGTGCGGCGCCGGGATTGTGAGCGCCGTCGAGATAAATGTCTGGGTGCGATTGCAATTTTTCGAGACGGCCAGGCCAGCGGGCGGCGGCGATGCCGCGCTCGATATTTTCGTTGGAAATGCGGAAATTCTTGGCTTGCAGCGCGCGCGCCGCCGCCACGGCGTTCAATGCGTTTTGCATTTGGAACCGCCCGGGCAGCTCTGGAGCTAAAGACAATTGTAAGCCAGTGGCGAGTTCGGTAACTCGCGCGCGAAAGCAGTCGCCCACGACGCTTTCTTGATCGGCACGAAATGCTTCCTCCGTTTCGACCAGTTGGCAATGAAGTTCCCTGGCGCGGGCGCGCAGAACCTCACGCGCTTCGGGGAGTTGCGGAGCGCTGACGACCGGAACGCCGTGCTTCAAAATGCCTGCTTTCTCTCGAGCGATTTCGCGAAGCGAGTGACCGAGAAAGTTCTCGTGGTCGAAATCGATGCGCGCGATGATGCTGACGGCCGGTGTGATGATATTCGTAGCATCCAGGCGCCCGCCGAGGCCGACCTCGATGACCGCAAATTCCACACGCTGGCGGGCGAACACCTCGAAAGCCAGTGCGGTAACGCATTCGAAATAGGTGGGGTGGGCGCGCAGTTTGCCTTCGCCAAGGAGTTCTTCGATTACCGAATGGATGCGGGTGAAGGTTCCGGCAAAGAGTTCGTCGCTGATTTCTTCGCCGTTGATGCGGAAGCGTTCGTTGATGCGCTCGAGGTGAGGAGAAGTATTCAGCCCGGTACGAAATCCCGCCTGGCGAAGAATGGATTCGACGAAAGCCGCGGTCGAACCTTTGCCGTTTGTTCCGGCGATGTGGACGGTGGGATAGGCGCGATCGGGCCTGCCAAGGCGCTCGAGTAAAACCGTTGTGTTTTCGAGGTCGAATTTTGCAGCAACAGCTTGCGTGGGCGCGGCTAGTTCACGGCCAAGTGACAAGAGATAGCGAACCGAGCTCGCGTAATCCATTTCAGGATATCAGCAGGTCGAGGGTGCCGGAGAGGAAAGACTTCATGTCTTTGCGATGAACCACGGCGTCGAGGAACCCGTGATCGAGCAGGAATTCGGAGCGCTGGAAGCCGTCGGGAAGTTTTTGGCGGATGGTCTGCTCGATAACACGCGGGCCGGCGAAACCGATCAGCGCGCCGGGTTCGGCGATGTTCAAATCGCCGAGCATTGCGAAGCTCGCGGTAACACCGCCGGTCGTCGGATCGGTCAGAACGGAAATATACGGGAGCTTTTCGTCATCGAGGCGAGCCAGAGCCGCGGAGACTTTTGCGAGTTGCATCAGGCTGATCGTGCCTTCCATCATGCGCGCGCCCCCGGAGCAGGAAACGATGATGAGGGGCTGGCGCGTGTCGATCGACAGCTCAATGGCGCGCGTCACTTTCTCGCCCACGACAGCGCCCATCGAGCCGCCGATGAAGCCGAACTCCATGGCGCAGCAAACGACCGGTCGGCCATTGAGCTGGCCCTCGGCCGTGGTGATCGCGTCGTTCATCCCCAATTTTCTTTGTGCGTCTTTGATCCGCTTTGAATAAGGCTTGGTGTCCACAAACTTGAGCGGATCGGTGGAGACCATGCGAGCGTCGTGCTCGGTCCACTTGCCGTCCAGCAGCATGGTCAACCGCTGCTTCGAATCCATACGGAAGTGGAATTGGCATTTGGGACAGACGAGGAGATTTTCTTCAAGGTCTTTGCGGAACACGATCGCACGGCAAGATTCACACTTGACCCACAGACCCTCGGTACGGACACGGCGCTCCTCGGGCGGTGTGGGCTGGTCGATCGATTTTTTGTCTCGTTTGAACCAAGCCATGAGAAAGTCTACCGTCTTACGGTATCAGCTTTAAGTAGGACCGGCCAATCCAGGCCGAGGGTGCAACTCTGACTTAGAACTCAAAACGAATAGCGCATAACTTCTGACTTCAGTAGTCGATGCCCCGCTCGGCCAGTATACCCTTGGTATAAGGGTGTTTCACTTCTTTCATTTCAGTAACCAGATCGGCTTGCTCCACCAGGAGCGGGTGCGCGTTTCGGCCGGTGCAAATCACGTGGACCTGCTCGGGGCGCGCCTTGAGGGCGTCGGCAACTTTTTGGGCGTCCAGCATTTTGTAGCTGATGGTGTAGTTGATCTCGTCGAGAATGACCAGCTCGTAGGTGCCGCTATAGATGGCCGCGCGGCCCGTTTCCCAGCACTCTTCGGCCATGCGAATGTCTTCGGGATCCGTCTCTGCGCCACCAATTTTGACGAAGCCGCGGCCCATGGGACGAATTTCAAATTTGTCGTCGCCCAGCATTTTCGCGGCGTCGAGTTCGCCATAGTGCCAGGAGCCCTTGATGAACTGCACCATAAGGACGCGCAACCCTTGGCCGACCGCGCGGAATGCGGTGCCGAGGGCGCAAGTGGTTTTGCCCTTGCCCGGACCGGTGTAAACAATCAGCAAACCCTTTCCTTCCGGCATTGTTCTAATCCCCAGTGATGCGCGCGCGGCGCGATGGAAGAATTCCAGTGTGCGGAGTCAGTCGCGAAAGGTCAAGCGGGCGGCAGCTCTCGAAACAGATCAGTCGCTGGCCAAGAGAACACATGGAAGCGAACCCGGGATTTGCAGTTCTGATAGGATATTTTATCTTGGCGTTACGCTTGAGGAAGGTTTCCGTTATCCGGGTCAAAAGGGGGCTGGATGAAGTGTTTTTTCGTGGTCTGCATTTTGCTTGTTACCGCTTTAACAATCTCCGCTACGCCCAAGCCGCTCGTGGCGCAATTTAGCGACCTTCCGGAGGGAGGAGTTGTCATTCCCACTCCGCTCGACCAGTACGCATGGCGGGTGTGGCCCGGAGGAAAGATCGAATACAGTTTCGACAACAGCCGGACCTGGGAAACGCAAAAGAGCGGAGTCACGGACGATCTGATTGGAGGTTCCGCCCCTTCGGACAAGGTGTGCTGGGTGATCGGTAAAGCAGGGACCATCCTGGTGACCACCGACCGGGGGAAACATTGGAAGAAAGTCACTTCTCCGATAAAAGAAAATCTGGCGGGAGTGTGGGCGCAGGATGGCAAGCACGCGTCCATCTGGACCGCGTCTCACAAACAGAGTTTGGATACGAACGACGGAGGAGTGACTTGGACGGCAAACGATAGCAAATAACCTCTAGCGCTACAGCCCTAATTTTTCGACCAAAGCCTTAACGATTTCGCGCACCTGTTCGAGAGCCACTTCGTTCATGCCCTGATTCGACCTGGCCTTTGCGTCTTTCAGAACGATCCACAAACCAGGACGATAGACTTCCTCGTCGCCGGGGCAGATCGCTCCGGTCAGCTGAGCGATTTCGAGGTGAGGACCGTCGGTTAAATCGAGATCCACGAAATGCGTTCCATTCGGATGGGGCGGTGGATGAGCCACAAGGTCGGTCAAAATGCCTCGGGCATCGTCGACCAGATCCCGGAAGCCTTGCGAGACCAGGATTCCATCGATGTCTCGTGGAGTGGGTTGTTCGACCTGCTCCAGATCGTAATCGGGCAAAGGCTTCGTCAGCGGGATTTCAATTGCGACGGAGGGCTTGTTCTTGTCTGGGGCAATACGCATGGACATAGAGTGTGCCGCCGGAGACAGATTGGCGCAACACTTTAAAAGTCCGGGTTTGCGGCGGACGAAACATTTGTTTCGCGAATGGAATTACTTCGGGTACGGACTGCCGGAGAGGATGGCAAAAGCACGATAGAGTTGCTCGGCCAGCATCACTCGAGCGAGTTCGTGGGAGTAGGTCATGGCGCTGAGCGAGATTTTTTGCTTCACACGCTCGCGAAGAGCATCCGGAAAACCGTCGGCGTCTCCGCAGACAAAAATGATTTCGCGGGTGCCGCGATCCCGCTGTTCGCCGAGCCATTGGGCGAAGGAGCCAGAGTCGTGAACCCTCCCGCCAGCATCGAGAAGAAGCACGGTTGCGGCGCGACCGGCATCCAGCTTTTTCAGCGCTCCGTCGCCGTCGCGCACTTCCGTGATTTCGATGGAACAGGAGCGGTTGATGCGTTTGCTGTAGTCGGACAGGAGCGCGTTTACTTCCGGGCGGCGTGTTTTGCCGAGCATGAGCAGGCGGATTTTCATGACGCAAGTCAGCGTTTACGGTTGCAGGTAGTTTTCGTCTGGCGATCGGCGGTGTTCCGCGGAAGCCGGTTCGTCTGGAAGGACCAGGGATGGAGCGGCGCGCCAGAGACGTTCAAGGTCGTAGTAGCGGCGCGCCTGTTCCCCGAAAACGTGAACGATGAAACCCCCAAAGTCGAGGAGCGCCCATTCGGCGGAGCGATGGCCTTCGCGATGCTGCGGGGAACGCTTTAACTCTTTGTGAAGGAGTTCTTCAATTTCGTTGCAGATGGCCTGGAGTTGCGGGGTGCTGTAACCCGTGCAGATCACGAAATAATCCGTGAAGGCTGCGTGGCCGTTCAGATTCAGCACGGTGATACCGCCGGCTTTCTTGCTTTGCGCGGCCTCGACAGCAAGGCGCACGCCTTCGGGGAGCGATTCCAGTTTCAACGGTACAATCCCTGTTTCAAAATGTATTCCTCCACGCGGGCCGAGACAAGTCCGTGAATCGATTGGCCGCGATTGGCTTTGCGCCGAATGTCGGTAGCGCTGGCCTCGTTCGAAACGTTTTCGAGAAGATAGACGGTGGTCCTTTGCAACCGCGCGACGACCGGCGAACCGTGCGCCACCGCGTCTTCATCTTTTTTGTCGCGCAAGCCATCGGGCGCGGCGTGCAAATCCGGTGGGATTACCAGGCGCAGTGCTTCGAGCCTTATCCCAGGTCGGTTGGCGATCACAAAATCGCAAAGGCCGAGCAGGGCTTCGTATTCCTTCCACATCGGAATATCGAGAAAGGCATCCGCGCCAACAATGAAAAATACACGGTCCCCAGCGCCGTTGTAGGTGTGACGAAAATAGCGAACCGTATCGATGGAGTAGTGCAGCTGTGTGCCGCTGAAATCCTCGCCGGCCTCGGCGAGCGACGGCACGAAGTGAGGATGGTCCGAACACGCAAGCGCGACCATCGCAAAACGGTGAGGAAACGGCGCGAGATGCTGCTTCAATTTGTGCGGAGGTCGGCTCGCGGGGATGAAATGAATTTCGTCGAAATTAAAGCGCCGGTCTGCGGCGCGCGCCGCCGCAAGATGTCCCGAATGGATCGGATCAAAGGAGCCGCCGAAAATAGCAATTCGCCTGGGATGGTGTTTTGCCGCGGTGCGGTGAGCTTGCGCTGTCGTCAATCCGCCTCCCTCGAGGGTTCGTAACTGAATTCTCTCACGAAACCTCCGTCACAGGTGGCTCGTCTTCGCCGCTCTCTCGGTCATCGGATTCGAGTTCGCTTTCTTCTCCGGCTTCTGTCTCGTCCAATTCTGCCTTGGGAATTTGGTCCAGCGCGTCGGCGATGCCGCGAACCAAATCCCTTACGCCTTCTCCGGTGGCGGCCGAGATGGCGTGAAATTCAAGGCCGCGCTTCCCGCAGAAGTCGCGCAATTCTTCGAGCTTGCTGCGGTCTGTCGTGGCATCCAATTTCGTGGCCGTCACGATCCTTGGTTTTTGCGTAAGGCTTTCGCTGAACGCGGAAAGCTCTCCTTCGATGATTTCGTAGGCTTTGACCGGGTGCATCTCGGCCGTGTCACCGGTATCGATCAAGTGCACGAGCAGGCGTGTGCGCTCGACGTGGCGGAGGAAACGCATGCCTAGTCCGGCGCCTTCACTTGCGCCTTCAATCAGCCCCGGCAGATCGGCAACGACGAAGGTGCGCCCAAGTTCTGTTCCGTGGCCGCCGGTGCCCCCATCGGCGTTGACGACTCCAAGGTTAGGCTCGAGCGTGGTGAACGGATAGTTCGCGATTTTCGGACGCGCCGCGCTGATGACAGAAATCAGTGTGGACTTCCCTGCATTCGGGAAACCTACCAAGCCGACGTCGGCGAGAAGCTTCAACTCCAGGCGCAAGTGGCGCTCTTCGCCGGACTGGCCTTCTTCTTTTTCGCGAGGAGCCTGATGCCAGGGTTTCGCGAAATGCTGGTTGCCGCGGCCGCCTTTGCCTCCCTCTGCCACCAGGACGCGTTGGCCGGGCTTTTTCAAATCCGCGAGAAGCTCGGAATGGTCGCTGTCGAACACAAGCGTGCCTACGGGAACCTTCAAGATCATGTCGTCGCCCGAGACACCGGTGCAATTCGAGCCTTCCCCATGACGGCCGCGGTCGGCCTTGAACTCGCGATTGTAGCGGTAGCGAAGCAGCGTATTGTCGTTCGGATTCGCTTCGAGATAAACGCTGCCGCCGTGGCCGCCGTCGCCGCCCGACGGTCCGCCCCGTGGGACGTACTTCTCCCTGCGGAAGGCTACGCAGCCGTTTCCGCCGTCTCCTGCTTTTACCGCGATTTTTGCTTCGTCGACGAACATAGGGTTCTCTAGAGTGCTAAATCAGGCGGCGATTCTTCGCTTCCCAGACTCCGCACGGATTGAAAGGTCTGGAGCCGGGAGAACGAATTTAGGAGACTTTCGCATAAAACAAAAAAACGGCCCCGGCGGATGACCAGGGCCGCGGAAGACCTACACGGTTAATTCGCCGCGTTTTCCGCCGCGACGGGTTTCACGTTGACGAAACGGCCGCTGCGGCCACGGTCCTTGAACTCCACGTAGCCGGTGACCAGCGCGAAGAGCGTATCATCCTTGCCCTGCGCCACATTTTCGCCGGCACGGTGCTTGGTGCCGCGTTGTCGGACCAGGATCGTTCCGGCGTTGACCAACTGCCCGCCGAAGCGCTTGACCCCGAGCCGCTGTCCGTGTGAATCGCGGCCGTTTGTAGACGAACCGCCGCCCTTCTTATGTGCCATGACTGAATTCCTCTCGTGTTAGAGCTTGATTTCGCTGACCTGAACGGCGGTGTAGTTCTGCCGGTGGCCGCGTTGAATCTTGTATTGGTTGGTCTTCTTGTACTTCAAAACAGTGAGCTTCTTGGCTCTGCCCTGTTCGACGATCTTACCCGTGACCGAAGCCTCGGACGCGTCTGAACCCGCAAGCATCTTCTTGTCTTCGGTTTGCACCGCCAACACGGTGCCGAATTTCACCTGTTCGCCCACATCGCCCTTTACGCGCTCAATGCGGATGGTGTCGCCGGGTGCGACACGATATTGTTTTCCCCCGGTCTTGATAACGGCGTACATCGCTCCTCCAAAGGCTAAAGACAAACTCTAATTATACGGGGCGGCTCCCAGCAGCGTCAATGTGAAAGGATAAATGGACAAGTGGACGAGTGAAGGACAAGCGTCGCACCGGGCGGTGACGGATCTTTAGATCCGGGAGACCCGTGCTTTTCCGTCCGTTACTCGCCGTGCAGAAGCTGGGCGCGGCTCACGGAATCGCCGTCGCCTGGTTTCAGTTCGCGGAAGACCAAGGTGGACAAAATGGTCATTGCGCCCAGAACATAGAAAGCTTTGTGGACACCGTGGATGAACACCGGAGGGTTCGAACGAAAGCGATCGGGAAGGAAAAAAGCCGTAACCAGCGACGCGCAGGCCACCCCGAAACTCATGGACATTTGCTGCATGGTACTGGCGATGGAACTGGCGCTGCTCGCTTGTTCATCGACAATGTCAGTGTACACCAGCGTATTCATACTCGTATATTGCAAGGAGGTGAAGAAGCCGTAGCAGAAAACGATCATGACGATCCGCCAGATCGGGGTACCTTTCCCAATCGTCGAGAAAAGCAAGATCAATGAGCCCATGAGGACGGTATTGGAGATCAAAACGGTGCGGTAGCCGAAGCGCGCCAGAATCTTCGTTGACGCCACTTTCAAGCTAATGGCGGCGATGGCCTGCGGCATCATCAGCAAGCCGGATTGCACTGGAGAAAAGCCTAAGCCGACCTGATACAGAAGCGGAAAAAGAAAAGGGATGCCACCAATACCGAGGCGCGTGACGAAGCTGCCGCTGACGGCCGCGCGAAACGTGCGGATACGAAACAGGATCATACGAAGCACCGGATGGGCAGTTTTGGTTGCGTGAAAACCGTAGGCAGCCAGGAGAATCAGAGAAAGCGCCAGAAGCCCCAGGACCTCTCGCGTGCTCAAACTGTGCTCGCCGAATACTTCGAGGACATAAGAGAGCAGAGCAACACCCGATCCAAACAGAAGCAATCCGACGACGTCCAAAGGATCGACGTGAGGTTCGCGGAAATCCGGCAAGTGCCGGTCGACGAGGTATAGACCGAACAGGCCCATCGGAATGTTCACGAAGAAAATGAAACGCCAATGAAAATAGGCGACGATGAGTCCACCCATGAGCGGGCCGAGCATGGGTCCAATCAAACCGGGAATGGCCACGAAACTCATGGCGCGAACCAGTTCGGATTTTGGGAAACTGCGCACCATGGTGAGCCTGCCCACAGGGACCATCATGGCCCCGCCACAACCCTGAAGAACGCGAAAAGCCACCAGAAGGTGGATGTTCGTCGAGATGCCGCAGAGAAATGATCCAAGCGAGAAAATGCCGATGGCGGAGGCAAATACGTGGCGGGTCCCGAAGCGGTCCGCCATCCAGCCGCTGATCGGGATGAAGACTGCCAGGCTGAGCGTGTAACTCGCCAACACGGACTTCATACTCAACGGGGCTACATGGAGGGCGCTCGCGATCGTTGGCACGGCCGTATTTAGAATCGTCGTGTCCAACGATTCCATGAAAAACGCGACGGCGATCAACCAGGGCAGAAGCCGGCGAGTGGCATCGGGTAGGACTGGCGGCGCCTGGACTGCTTGCGTCGAATTGGATGAGTTGCTGCCGGGAAGGTTCTGCTCCATGAGTTCGGGGTGGACTCGCTGTTCGAAACGCCGTTCCGCTAAAAATCGAATCGATAGCCCAGAATCATTTTAGCAATCAAGTGATCGGTCGATCGTGTCAGACCCACGCCTACGCCGAAGTTGATTTCCCACTTTGCCGAGACATTGAGATCGATGGCCGGAAAAATCTGTTGTTCCTGCTGCGGCACGGGGCTGAATCCGGTAACAGGTCCGAGCGAGCCGTAATATTCGACTCCGCCGGTTACCTTTGCGGTGAAGTCGTAGCTTATTTTCGCATTGGGAGAGAAGACAAAACCCTGGTTTGCGTCCAGACCGTGAATGGACTTGTCGAACGCGGGATTAAAAGCGAAATACCAACGGCCAAGTTGTTTATCGATGATGGGGCGCAACTCGTAGGTCCAGGTGTCCACCGAAAACTGGCGCCGTTGATATCCGATCTCCTGCGAAAGGCTCAAGCCAACGGGCCAGTTCCATCGTTTTGGCACGCTGAATCGCGGGCGAATGTGATCACCCACCCAATCCCACCCCAAACCGTTCTGGGCGGAGGTAAAAATGTAAAACCCGGTTTCAAACCAATCCGAAAAGCCGTGGGTAATCTCGACGGTTTCGTGCAATTGATGATTCGTGGGATACGTGCCATCCATAGTGGTTTTTGAGCCCTGAAACGTGAAATTGCTGTGCAGTTCAACCATCGTGTGGCCGGGATCTACCAAGTCCGAGCCGTACACTTGAATTTCGTAATTGTTTTGCGCATATAGCGTTGCGGCGCTCAAGAAGAAAGAGCCGAAGGCAAATACGCCAACCATCGTCAGCGGTTTCACTCGTATCAGCAAACTCCAACTATATCCCAACGTGCGCTGGTGTAGGCCCGCTCGATGCCGGCAAAAAAACTAGGTTTACAGAAATTTCTAAGGCTGGCGGCGGCTGAATCCTAGGCGTGCGGATGCGCTTTGTCGTAAATATCCATTAACTGTCGGATGGAGGCGTGTGTGTATTTCTGGGTGGTCGAAAGCGATTGGTGGCCCAACAGTTCCTGAATAGCGCGCAAGTCAGCGCCGTCGGCCAGCAAATGCGTCGCGAACGCATGACGAAGCGAGTGCGGGTGCAAGTCCCAATTGACATTCACCAGGCGCACATACTTTTTGACGATGCGCCCGACGCTGCGCTGTGTCAGCCGGCTTCCCTTGTAATTCAGGAAAATCGCATCGGGGTTGCTGTCACCCGGTGGGCGGGAATTGGCGTGCAGCAGTTTTTCGCGCTCAGGCCAGTAGAGCGACAGAGCTTCGGCGGCTTTCGTGCCATAAGGCACGATGCGTTCTTTTCTTCCTTTGCCGGTCACGCGGACCACGCGATCCTTCTGGTCTATATCGACCAGGTCCAGACCGGTCAGTTCGCTTACGCGAAGCCCAGCGGCGTAAAGTAATTCGAGAATGGCGCGATCGCGGCGCAACAACAGACCGTCCTCAAGCTTCGCGACCGCATCGGTTGCCATCGACGCAGCAATGTCTTGCCCCGGTTTCCTGCCACGCCGAGCTGCCCCCGGATTCTGCATGGCGGCCAACTGATCCAGGAACCCACTCATCTCTTCGGCCGAAAGAACCGCAGGAATCCGCTTGGGCAATTTGGGAGTAGGAACCAGACGCGCGGGATTGTCTTTCAATATGCCTGCGCGAACGCAGTATTTAAAGAAGGAACGTAACGCCGCCAACTTTCTGGCGATAGAGCTCTTTTCGAGACCCGACTGGTGCAGGTGCCCCATAAATTCGCGAATGACCTGGTGGTTGATCTTGGTTACGGCGGGTGTGGTTGATCCCGGGGGAGTCAGGTATGTTTCGAACTGCTTCAGATCCTTGCCGTAGTTCGAAATGGTATGTGGCGAAGCGTTGCGCACCGACCGGAGATACTCAAGAAATTTGCCGATGGCTTTCTTCATGCCGCCTCACGTTCCATTGTAAGTGGTCTTCCGGAAACGGAACGCGATTTGCAACAAACGCTTTCCTGAAAAGAATAGAGTGTGGGTGGGTCAACTACGATTTCATCCCAACCGGAGCCTCTTCCGGTTGCGGAGCGGTTGCAGGTTTCTCTTCAGGCGCGAGCTTTTCCCAATCGCAACCTTCCTTGATGCAGGAGTAAACGGTCCCGATCTTGGATTTCTTTTCCACGACGAAAGGCGCGCCGCACTTCGGGCAAGGTTCGGGGATAGGCATATGGGGCGTGGTGAAATCGCAATCGGGATAGCGAGAGCAGCCATAGAAGGTGCGGAATCTGCCGCGTCCACCCTTGCCCATGCTGCCGCGTTTCACGAATTCGCCTTCGTTGCATTTCGGGCATTTGATGCCCATGGTGATCGGGCGAGTATATTTGCACTTCGGATATCCCGAGCAGCCGATGAATTCGCCGAAGCGGCCGTGCTTCTTGACCAGACCGTTTCCGTCCAGAGGGCATTTCTCGTCCAGCGGCTCATCCGGTTGATGAGCGATGCGCGTTCCCGCCACCAGGCGTCGCGTAGTCTTGCAATCGGGATAACCCGTGCAGGCCAGAAACGCTCCGAAGCGGCCGCGCTTCAGCGCCATTTCCTTGCCGCAGTTTTCGCAATATTCGACTTTGTTTTCAGCGTCTTCGGGAATCTCCTCGGAGAGATCCTGGATGAAGTCGCACTCCGGATAACGCGAGCAGCCGAGAAAGAAGCCATGGCGGCTGATGCGTTCGAGCAGGTCGCCCTGGCCACACTTTTCACATTTCTTCCCCGTTGGGATTCCGGCCTTGTAGGAAATCATTTCATCGCCGGCCTTTTCCAAGTCGATGATGAATTTCTCCCAAAATTCCTTGACGGACTCCCGCCAGGGCAGCTTGCCTTCCTCGATCTCGTCCAGCTCTTCTTCGAGGCGCGCGGTGAATTTCACGTCGAATACGTCTTCAAAGCTCTTGATGAGCAGCACGCAGACGCGCTCCCCAAGCATCGTCGGCGTGAAGCGCCCTTGCTCCTTCTTCACGTATTCGCGTTCGACGATTGTCGAAATGATGGATGCGTACGTGGACGGGCGGCCGATGCCATCTTCTTCCAACTCTTTCACCAGCGTCGCTTCCGTGTAGCGCGGCGGCGGTTCCGTGAAGTGCTGGTCCGGCCGCATGGAATCGAGCTTCAAAATTTGCCCTTCCGTCACGCGCGGGAGCGTCTTACCTTCACCCTCGTCATCCTTCTCGTCGTCTTCGCGATCGGCGTTCACCGCGGGAATCTGGTAAACCTTCAGATAACCGTCGAACTTCATGATCGAACCGGTGCTCCGGAAGGTGTAGTCGCCGGCAGAGATGTCGATGGTGGTTTGGTCGTAGACCGCTGGAAGCATCTGCGAGGCGACGAACCGCTGCCAGATGAGCTGGTAGAGCTTGAAAACGTCGTCGTCCAGATATTTGCGCACGTCTTCCGGCGCGCGCGACACGTCCGTGGGCCGGATCGCTTCGTGAGCGCCCTGCGCATCTTTCTTGGATTTGTAGAAGTTAGGCTTCTCGGGCAGGTACGCCCCGCCAAACCGTTCGGGGATCAATTCGCGCACCTGGGCCAGGGCATCGTTGGAAACCTGCACGGAGTCCGTGCGCATATAGGTGATAAGCGCGACAGACCCTTCTTCGCCGAGTTCGATGCCTTCATACAGGCGCTGCGCCAGCGCCATGGTGCGCTTCGCCGTATAGCGCAAGCGATTGTACGCCGCCTGCTGGAGTTTTGAGGTCGTGAATGGCGGAGCCGGATTGCGGCGCTTCTCTTTTAGCGTGACGCTGTCCACCTGCCATTTTGCCTTGCTCACCGCGGAGACGATCTCCTCCGCCGCCTGTTGGCTGCTGACCTCGATGTCCTCGCCTTTTTTCTTGGACAGCTTGGCTTCGAAGAGGGGGGGTTCGCCTGCATCCAGCATGGCGTGGATGGTCCAGTATTCCTGGGGCACGAACGCACGGATCTCCTGCTCGCGCTCGACGATCAGGCGTAACGCCACGGTTTGCACGCGACCTGCGCTTAGACCCCGGCGGACCTTGTCCCAGAGTAAGGGCGAAATCTTGTAGCCGACGATGCGGTCCAGCACACGGCGCGCTTGTTGCGCGTCGACGAGCTGCGCGTCAACCTGGCGAGGTTTTTCAAATGCAGCTCGAATCGCTTTGGGCGTAATTTCGTTGAACGTGACGCGAAAAATCTTCTTCGGATCGATCGGCTCGATTTCGATGCGGTCCTTTTCGGCTTTCTTTGCCGGTTTGCCTTTGCCGCCCTTTTTCGCGGGAGCTTCCTCGGCCTTTTCGTCCTTGGCGGCGTCTTTCTTTCCGTTGCCCGCGATCTCTTCCTCTTCGGGAATGAGATACTTCGCCGGTTTCGACAGCACCATCGCAAGGTGCGCGGAGATAGCTTCACCCTCGCGGTCCGGGTCGCCTGCCAGATACACAGCCTCCGCCGTACTGGCAGCTTTACGAAGATCGTTGATGACTTTGCCCTTCCCCGGAATAATCTGCAGCGTGGGCTCAAAAATCTTCGGGTCATCCAGGGAAATCGGCTTCAAGGGCGGTTTCGGAGCCGCGGCCTTCCCACCCTTCTTGCTCTTTTTCTTCTTTTTCTTTTTATTGATTTCGTCTTCATCGATAGGCAGGCGGATCCCGATTGTCTTCGCGGGCAGATCCATGACGTGGCCGATGGATGCTTTGACCGTGTAATTCTTGCCCAGATACTTGTTTATCGTCTTCGCCTTTGCCGGCGACTCGACGATGACCAGTGAACGTGCCATGTGTTCCTTTGTAACCTTATATGCTTCCGCTGGAAGGGCTGGTAGAGCGGTGTGTGTCCTTCTCGCTACCTTTATTAATACCGCGTCAGGCTACTGGCGACCAATTTCTGATGCGCGAAGCACTGCCTCGGATGCATCGGGTGGGTTTGACGTGTGCCTTCCAGCACTTACAACAAGACCTTTGTGAACGGCTTTCCCGGCAGTTGCCGTAGGATGCCTTTCCTCTCCAATTCAAGAAGAGTAGCGAGAACCTCACTGGAATTCAATCCGGTGCTTTCCGCCAGGTCGCGCATGGGCTTCGGCTCTCCGACCCGGAGCTGCGCGTAAAGTCTTTTCTCTGTTTGGCTTAGGCCTTCGGCAGCGAGCGCGTTCCGCAATCGTCCGCGGTCCGATCAGAGCCGGTTGGCGGTGCGCCGATGATTCGGCACTTGCGCCCTCAGGTCATTCGAACAGACCAAAAAACACTGAGCCTCTGTCGCCGGTTTATCGGCGGCAGAGGCCCGGGTTAGCGTAAGTTTCGACGAAGCGGTCGAGACTACTTCGCCGGGAAGGTGAATAGATCAAACAGGTCGTCCAGGGCCGGGCCGTTGGTCGGCACATAGGCGTTGGACGGCTCGGTTTTCGGATTCGGGAAGTTGTCGCGGCTACGGCGGCTGACCGTCGAGATGTTCCAGTTGCGTTCGATGAACTTCAGGATCGAGACGTGGTCGGCATAGCTGTGGGAGATGTGTCCCGCGGTCGTATACATAGAGACAGCCAGCAGCGGAATGCGCGTGCCGTCTCCGAAGAAGTCCAGCGGCTGAACATAACCGGAGTCGAAGTAGCCGCCGCCTTCGTCGAACGTGATGAAGATCGCGGTGTCCTTCCAATACGGCGAGTTCTGCACCATTTGAACGATCTTTTGCGTGAAGCCCTCAAAAATATCGAGCTTCGAGGAAGCAGGGTGGCCGTCGGCATAGCCGCTCGGTTTGACAATGGAAACCGAAGGCAGAGTGTTGTTGGTGATGTCCGTGTACAGATCGAGCGAATCCTGGATGTGCGCCTTCACCTGCGCGGGGTTCGACATAATGTAGGTGTCGTACTGGAATGGGTTGCAGATGTTGCAGTATTCATCCGCGTTCGGCCCATTGGTCCCGTAATTCAGCTGGTAGGGGTCGTTGACGTAGTTGTTCCAGTGCTCGCCGTAGTATTTCCACGAGAGGTTGTTTTCATTCAGGAGGTCGCCGATGCTGCGCGTCGAGGACGGTGGAATGGTGAACGGCGTGTTGGACGGATTCTGGTCGATGAAAGCATTCTTCCCGTTGCCGAAATAACCGGGGTTGTAGTTATTAAGGAGGTAGTAGTGACCGGAATCGCAACGCGGATCGACCTTCATGGACTTCAGGTAGTCCAGGATCGGGCCGACGCCAGGCTGGGTTGGGTCCGAGCAGTCGCTGTAGGATCCGCCGCCATAAACCGGCGCAGTCTCAAAGGGCGGAGGATAGCCGCCGTTTCCTCCACCGCCATAGCCGTCTTCGGCGTACCAGTTGTTTGTTCCTTCGGCTGGATTTGGGTTTTCAATTTCATTGACGACCCCGTAGTTTGGATTCGGGCCGCCCTGATAAGGAGCGTAGAAAACCGGAGCGCTTTCCGGCGGTACTAATGCGTTCCCGTTGCCGTCGCTGAACCAGATCATATCGCCGTGGCCGAACATGATGTGATTGGCGCCGGTGCCACCATTGACGGACTGGTGGAAGTTGTCGCTCATCGCGTAGCTATCCGCCAGGCTCTTAAAGTACGGCACGTCGCCCCGTTGGACGTTATAGAAACCGAGGGCGGTTGAACCTTCACCCGTCGTGCTGGCAGTAGGAACCTTAGGCAAGTAATCGGTGGTAAAACAAGGCACCATATTGTCGTTCGTGGAACACAGCGGGGGCTGCGCCACGCCATTCGTGCCCGCTCCGACCGTCGTTTCAACCCAGGAAAACAACTGGCTATTGCAGCCGGTAGGATTTTCCGTGGTCGCGTGGTCCGCGCCGCAATTCAATTGCTGCCACATTTGATAGAAGCGATGAACGGGACTCGCGGCGTAGTAGGTATAGAGAAACGAGTCGGCATTGGTCAACTGGAACGGTCCGGCGGGCAACGCCGTGACGTTTGTGATGCGTGCGTCGGGAACGTGGCTCTTTTGGCCGGTTCCGCCGCTGGCCAGCGACTCATAGTAAGCGAGGCTCGGCAACCCAGGCTCGCTCGCCTGAGCGCACTCGACCGGCGTAAGAGGTGTCTGCCCCGCTGGCGTGTTGCACGGGTTAGTCCCGGAAAAATAGCCGTTCGCTCCCGAAGGGCCACCGGTGAGCGGTACGGGCAGCTGATTGTTGGGCATCGTTTGTTTCGGCGGGCTCAGCAGAAAAGTGTCGCCACTGGTGGCCGCGAACTGCTGCGCTTTGTCGAAATTGGGACCGGGAACGGCATTCTTGCTGGAGTCCAGCTGGATGATGCCTTCCGAAAGGAGATTGTTAATGGTTTGTCCGCTTTTTGGCACATAGGTGGCGAAGACGTGGTCGAAACTGCGGTTCTCGCCGATGATTACGATGACGTGCTTGATTGGCGTGCGCGTGAAAACAGATTCGGGTGATTCTTGCGCACTGGCCAAGGGCCCACCGAGAGAAAACTGGAGAAGCGCAACGCCTGTCAGAGCGAGGCGCAATCCGTCCAGACCTCTTTCCGCGAGTTTTTTCAGCTTCATTCAACAACCTCCATGTTGCTTGGGTAATTTCGACCCTACCGGTCGGGAGGCAGAGGATACATGGTCGAAGTTTGCAAAACGATGTGTCGTGTGTGAATGACTCGAGAAAATTCCAAAACGACTGTGGAAAAATCTGGCGAATTTTCCTGATTGTGAATGAATCAAAAATTTATCGAGAACGCCGCAAGAAACATTCTTACTGCTGTCCGGTGCGGGAGACCGATTTCGAATTCGCGGGCGATTTTGGAATGTGGACTTGATCGGCGGGCTCGACCCGAACGGTTCCCATCATGCCTCCGTCTTCATGCTCGAGAAGGTGACAGTGATAGACGAACGTGCCAACGGTGTTGGGGTCGCGAAAATCCATTCTCAACCGCACGCTCGGGTATTGCAGAGTACGGCCGTTGAAGTACGGAACATTGACCGTGTCGCGAAGAAAAGGTTCATTCACAGGCGCGCCCAGCCAGTCCATCAGTTCGAAATGGATTTGGTGAATATGAAAAGCGTGCAGCTCGTTTGAGCGATTTTCGATGATCCAGTCTTCGACGTCGCCTTGTTTTACGACAATGTTGGGCGCGCCGGAGGAAGGATCGAAAGCGCTTGGAGTCTTGCCATCTTCCGTGATGTAAAAAGAGGTCGCGCTGTTGGGATCTTTGGGATCCTGTAAATCCTCGGAAAAAAAGAATTTGCGCACACGCACGGGAGTAACGGTAGCAAGCCAAGGAGTTGTAAGAGGGGGAAGCGGTTGTGGAGAGGAGGACAGCGTTGAGCGCGGCTCCGCGGCGTCCGGCACGGAAATGAGGAAAGCCAGGGCGCGGTTGGGATCGTTTTCGCCGCCTTGTCCGGTATCGACGGTTCGCGTCACGAATAGCCCTCGCACGCCGGCAGGCGGGCCATCCACAATAAACTCGACGCGAGCGCCGGGCGGCAACCCGATATGATCCTGCCACTCAATGGCGTTTTCCGAGTTGGGGTTCCAGTTGATTGGCACGCCGTCGATCGCCACGATTCCCAGTTTTTGCGGGGCTCGGTTGAAAAGAATTGCCAGATTCAGGTAGGTGATGGCGGACGCGTTCAAGACCCGCCACAGTTGGCGCTCGCCGGGCTTCGTTTTGATGGTTGCGGGCGGGTAATCGGGGTAAGGCACGGGAACAAAATTGACAGAAAGATCCTTGGCTGGCTTGCCATAGCCGGTGCCGTTGTTTGCGGCATCTCCGTCGCGGTCGATCAACATCTTGGGCACCACCGGTTCGAATTTCGAGGGAGGCGAATTGGGGTTCCGTAAATCCTGGTCGCGGATTACGAACACACGCTCGGGCAAGCCGGCGAGTTTCGGGTTGGCGCGCTCAATGCCCTCGACAATCAGGGCTCCCGAGGCCCCGCCGATAACTTGTGCTTTGCTGAATCCATGGATATGCGGATGGTACCAATAGAGGCCCGGAGGCTGGCTTTCCGGTATGCGAAAGCGATATTCGAAGGGCGGATCATCCGGTTGGATCGACGTCCTTAACACATCGTCCTGATGGCAAACCGGCGGCAGGTAGAGCCCGTGAAAGTGGAGGTTCGTCGAAGTAAGAGACATGGCGCCGCTTTCGCAGGGATTGGAATTTCTTGCGGCATTCCTATGGTTGTGCGATTCATTCGTAACCGCGGACGAAGAATCGCTATCGGTCAAATCGTTCTTGAGTTTCAGGATCAAGAGATCGCCGGGCTTCAATCGTAGAGTCGGCGATTGACTGCCGTCGGCAAGAAGATAGCAGTAACGCGTTGAGCCATCCTTCTCCTTGTAGTTGTGCACCGCTAAATCGACCTGCAACACGCCACCCTGGCTGCGCAGATCTTCCGGTTCCGCCACTTCACTCGAAGGCGACGGGCGAGGACACGGATCGGAGGGGGCCTCCTGGGCCCGCAGAGCCGTGCATCCCAACGCAATCGACCCCAGGAGTAAAACGCAGGTGCTGATTTTGCCTAGGAGTGGTGCGAAGGTGCCCCGCAATATGTTCTTCGGAAAGAATAGAATGCTCAAACTGCCTCAGTTCACGGCGTCACGCGTTGTGGTGACGCTGGCTTCATCTCCAGACCTTTCAATGTATTTGTAGATCGTTACAGAAGCGTGACAGCTGGATGAACCGATTGCGCAACCTGCCGCCATCCATCCTTTGCGCATTTTTGTTGCCTAGTACCGGGGGGAATTCCGTAGAAATAGTTCAGCCCGGATGCTTTCCACAGCATCCGGGCTTTTTTCACGTCCATTTCAGGCGGCAGAATGTGAGCGATGAAGCAACCCGATCGGAAGTTTACGGCGTCTGAGTTTGGCTCGCGTTATAAGCCGCTTCCAATAGATCTTGCGTCGTCCCGTCATAATCCGCGTCTATTTCCCAAATGAATGTGCCGCCGCACCCTCTCGCCCAATCGGTGTAGGAGACACGATAAAAAGTGGAAGCCGCATCGTCATAGGTGATGAACCCCTCGCTGCCGTCCGCCTTGAGCATATAGGGAACAAGGGAATAAGGATCGTAATACGTCCGCCAGCCCATGGCATTGATGCGCTGTTTGAAAAACGTTCCGTAGTTTTCGTAAGCCACGGAACCTCCGCAATCCTGATTCTTATTTTGATCCGGACAAGAACCCCAGAGAGCATTCGCCTGGTGATAAACGTAGCCGTAGAACGGCGTGCCGATGTTGATTTGCGCTGGCGGTATCCCCAGACCTTCATAAATGTCGATGGCTTCCTTGACGCTGCCGCCCGGCTCGCAATCGTAAGGTTCCAGGTTGTTGGGGTCGGGGAAAATGGCGGAGTTGAGCTGCGCGGAGTCGGTCCACGGCCCGGCGCAGTCGTAGGTCATTACATTGAAGTAGTCGACCATGCCCATAGTGTCCGGAAAATCGTAGCCGGTGCCGCCCCACGGCGCCACGTCGGCGGAGATAATGTACTCGGAAGCACGCAGGCTTGAGCGCAGACCCAGCATCAGGCTATAGAAGAAAGATGCATCTTGCGCACTCGAAGGATACTCCCAGTCGATGTCCACGCCGTCGTACCCGTATTCCTTGATGAACGCCAGAAGGTTTGTCTCGAGGGCGCTGAGGCCGCCCGACGTGGTCTCCATTCCCGTAAAATCGCCACCAAGAAGCAGCATGACTTTCACGCCATTGTTGTGCGCTTTGGTAAGCAAACTTTTCTCAAGGAAGCCCGAAGGAACGATGAGATTGCCGTTGGCATCGAAGCTCACGCCTGCGTGGTTGATGTGCGTCACCTTGTTGAAAGGGATCTGGGCCGAGCTGTACGGTGGAGTTTGCGTTTGGCTCCAGTAACCATAGTCCGCGACCAATCGTTTGGTCGGCGGCGCTTGCGCATTCGCGCGCGACACAAAAGCCATGAATGATATAAAGCATGCCGCAAGCAGACACAATCCACACAGCGCTCTGAGGCTCTTCATCACGGTCTCCCTATTTATAAAATTGCTTGCGTTCGGCAGCCAGAGCCGTCAGGGGGGAACATTCGGAGGACACTCCCGGTAGCCGAAAGCAATGACTCGCAGCCTATCACTTTTGAATCGATTTAGTGAAGAGATTTGGTCGGCGCGGCGTTTCTCGAACTCGCAATCGAGACCCTGTCCCGAGGGTCCGGTCTTAATCGGTGTGGGCAGGAATTTGATTTCTTTCCCATATCTCGTCCTCGTCGGAGAAGACATGCACCCGCCGATAGTGATCGTTTAGATAGGCACGAAACGGCGAAAGGCGATCCACCGCCTCGTAGCTGGTTCCTGGATCATCCAGATAATGCGACCAGAGCACATAACGCGTGGGCTTGCTGTCGAGTTCGCGGATCGCCCGTTCGACAAATTCGGGGCGGGTTTGTGGAAGCTCGGTCATGCCTTCCGCGAAGACCGGACTTCGCAGACCGAGAGGAAAATAGGTCGTGGGCTGCAACGCCTCGAAAAAGAATTCTCCCGGGCGCGTGCGCTGCACGATCCACAGGAACTTCTCATGGGTAACGGCCGAAATGGCCGCGCGCCCGGCTGGCAAATCGGTCACGACGTATTGCCGTCGGAATTTTGACGAGGTTTGCGAGAGCGCCAGAACCATGGCCGCGGCCCACAGGAATCGAATGAGGTTCCGCCCGGGTCGTTCCATCCTTTCGAGCCAAAAAACGGCCAGTACAAATGCCGGTACGGATACGGCAAAAACTCGCAGCCAGTTGAGGCTGAAGGCCACCTCAATCGCGAGAAAGGTTCCGAGCAAGGAGAGAAAAGCAACATGGTCCCAGACGCCACGGTCGTCATCGTGCCGCCGCACCCAGCACTGCCACACGGAAAGCGGGTAGCTGACAACGACGACGGCGTAGACGATGAAATACTGGGCGACCTCGGGAAGCCGCCTTAAGCTTGGCGCCTGCGGCCAACCAAGGAAGGCTCCTTCGGGCTTATGAACCATGTATTGGCGAACGAAAGTGAATTGGTAATACCAAAGCTGCTTGAATCCGACGCGAAGAAGCAAAGGCAGTTGGCAAACGACCCAAGTGGCCGCAAATACGGCCAAGAGAAGAACGATGCGTTCAAGCAAAAGCCGAAGGGGTTGTTGTCGCCGCCGCGCTTCGAACGCAAGCAATGCGACGAAGGCAAAAAGAGCAGCGCCAGCATGCGTCTGCGTGAAAAATGCCGCCACTCCGAGGATCATCCCGATCGCCGCAACCCGCAACGGGCGCAAACTCTCGATCGAGATTCGCGCGGCACATAAGATGAGCAGAATGCTGAACCAGTGGTGCGTGGCATTCCATAGTCTCCCGTAGATGAGCGTTAGAAACAGGAGAGCAGAAAGCAACGCGGCCCCGTACCGCATGATTTGACGCGCGACGCTGAAGCACGCGCAACACAACGCCACTCCTAGCGCGAGAACCACCATGTTGGTGACCCACAGGTGTGCGCCAAGCCATTCGAACAGCGCGAAATAGATCAGGTCGGTGCCCACGGGTGTGAACTGAAAGAAGTCACGATAAGGCAGTTCGCCAAACAACATCCTCTCTGCGTCGGTCCAGAAATAGATCTGGTCGCCGCCAAGCAAGATAGGGATATTCGGCCAGACGAACAGGTTGGCGTAAAGATACGCCACGGCGGCACAGAGCGGGACCAGCAGGGCGCCTATCTTGCGGCTTTGAATTTCCATCTGCTTCTCAAAATCACGAAAAAGCACGTCGACGAAATCGGTTTTTGCAGAAGGGTGATGGTGGCAGTCTATATCACAGACGGCAGCTACGGAATTGGATCCTGCCCGAAAAGCTGCATGGCTATTCGAGCAGGCCGCGGTTTGAACTCCGCTGGCCGTCCAGAGTCGCAGCGTTAGTGGCTGGTTGCGCCGCTGTCGCTGCTGACCATGAGGCTCGACACGTTCACGGGCTCAAAGTCGGATAGCGTGAGGCTTGTCAGACAGGAGAGATCGGTGTCGTTCCAGCGCGCGTCCGGAGTGCCAATCAGGCCTCCGCTCATTCCGTTGTCGGCCAGGATGATTCCGTAGTTCCGGAATGCCGTGATGAGGATTGCCGCTTGTGGACTGGTGGACGCACAAGACGGCGTTGTCACGGAAGCTTTGAGGCGATAGATTTCGCCCGCGGCCCCGGACATCGTACAGCTCGTCGGAGGAGAAGATTCTGAAATCATGGATTCTGTGGGAATGGTACCCCCGCCGCTCGCCGTGCAACTCCCCACTCCGGCCGTCTCCGTGGCAGGCCACACCCAATAATTGAGCATGTGGTTGAGCGTGAATCGAATGGGATGTTGAATCGTTCCGGTCGGTGAACTGGGCGTACCCGTGCCGATTACTTCGTCGGCGTTGGCGAGCAGTGGCCCTACGGGAAGCCCCGCCGCATCCGATGTTCCCTGGCCCTGCGCCGTCAAAGCGTTCGTAGACACGTTGGGCCAAAGTGCGTTTGAGGAATCGGTCCAGGGACCACCTTCATAAATTCCCTGCCACATTTCATAGAGGGCTGGGTTGTTTCCGCCACCGGCCTCGAGATAAACCAGAACGTGGCGATCTCCCGTGGAGTAGCTCGTGCCTTCCACCGGTGCGTAGGCCGGGATCGGGCCAGAGGTGAAGTAGGACTGATAGACCGTGGTCGTGACCGCCACATTCTTTTGGTTGTAAGGAACCTCGATCGCCGGTATTCCGTTGGGGTAGGGCGCGTTCGAGTTGTTCCCGAAGAACGGTTTAACGGTCGACGACAAATAGCCGCTGTACATCGGTGCCGCTGGGGATGTGTCGACGGGCAAACTCGTGGAGGCGGCGTCGACGCGATGGTGGAAGATCGATGTGGACGGGAACACATTCGCGAGGAATGCATTGTTGCCGTTGATCGCAAAGCTGATCACCTGATTCGCCTGATTGCTTGCGGAATCGGTCACGACAAGTTGAGGACTGTAGCTGCCCTGACCGCCAATCAGCGAGCTGGTTATCGCTCCAGTGGAGGCATCGAGAACCATTCCTTCCGGCAATGGCGGATAGTTGCCGCTCGTGTCTACGGAAAAGGTGTAAGGCGGATTGCCGCCGGTGGCGGATATTGTGCAGCCTGTGTAGGAAGAGCCCTGAGTGCCGCCAGGACACGTCGTCGTTGAAATCGTTAATGGACCACCGGGTGATGCGATGGTCACTGTCGCCGTAGACGTGGTTGAGCCGGAGGTATTGGTTGCTGTCAGCGTGTAGGTAGTTGTTGCGGTCGGGCTCACCAGAGTCGAACCGCTCGCGGATGTAGAAGTGAATGTTCCCGGTGTGATCGCGATACTGGCCGCTCCCGTTGTTGCCCAACTGAGCGTGCTGCTTGAACCGGAATAGATGCTCCCGGGGTTGCCGCTAAACGAAGTGATCGTCGGCTTGGCGGACGCCGCTGTTACGGTCACAGTGGCCGCGGACGTTGTCGAACCGGTGGCATTGGCCGCGGTCAGCGTATAGGTGGTCGTTGCCGATGGATGGACGGTCGTTGATCCGCTCGCTGACGTGGAACTGAACATACCCGGAGAAATAGAAATCGTGGTTGCCGCGCTTGTCGTCCAGTTCAGCGTGCTGCCTATACCGGTGGTTACGCTGGTCGGATTGGCCGCAAAAGACGTGATCGAGGGCGCGGTCCCTGTCCCGGTCGTTTTCGTGGTGGTCGTGGCGCTGCCGCAACCCGATAAGCCCACGCACGCCAGCAAAACGAGCGTCAGCAGAGCGCGGAAATCGCGCCCGGAACGGCTCGGTCGCGCCCCGAAGTTATTGCCACGAAAGGAGTTAAAGAGGCACACGGTCCATCCCTCCATCGTCACCGGTTCTAGTCTAGTAATCGCTTCTTGAAGCTGCTACTGGTCGGAGGGACAGAATCGGACTAACTGGCTCGGGCTGGTAATGAATAAGGACCGCAACAACCGGAGCATGGGCCTAGGCGTGAGCAGGTCCATGGCATTAAGCTTTGCAGTGTGTCACGCCCAAACGCAACGGCAGCCAGAATGCCGGTGGCGAGAAGGAACGTTCCGGCGTCGTGAGGCTTCCAGCCGAACGGCAGAGAGCCAGCGATATCCAGCGAAGACGCCGCCGTTAAACCCACCCACCGTCGATGACATAGCTTTGATTGGTAATCGCAGAGCTGTCGTCTGCAGCCAGGAAAAGAACCAGGCGGGCAACTTCTTCCGGAAGAATCATTCTTTTTAAAGCCTGATTGGCCAGGATTTCCGCTTTATAGGCTTCCGTAAACCACAGATGCTTTTGCCGCTCGGTAAGGATGGCGCCCGGCATCACACAATTCACTCGAATGCCGTTCGCGCCAACCTCATGAGCAAGCGTGCGAGTCATCCCAACAATCGCGGCCTTAGCCGTAACGTAGACCGGGAGTCCTTTGGACGGAATTACCCAGCTGATCGAACTCATGTTAATGATGGAGCCCCGGCCGGCTTTTTTCATCGACGGAATCACGCTCTGCGCAAGAAAAAACTGGTGTTTCAGGTTCACCGCCATGGTCTTGTCCCAGGAGTCGGAAGTAACCTCGTCGATTTTATGCCGCGTGTCGTCGCCCGCGTTGTTGACGAGCACATCCACGGTCTGGAATCGTTCGAGAACTTCACGCACCGCTGTATGGATCGCAGTGACATCCGTCAAGTCGCAGTGATGATAGAGAGGTGCCGGACAACCAGCCGCTTCGATTTGCTTGGTAAGTGCCTCCGCGGCGGCATTCTGAATGTCCAGGAACACCACGCGGGCCTGTTGCATGGCGAATGCCTCCACGATCTCTTCGCCGATACCGCTCGCCCCTCCACTCACGACAACCACGCGATCCCTCAGGCTTGGGTACACTGCCGACTTGCCCGCGCTTTCCATAATCCTTGTCCTTTATGCTTTGCTTACAAATATAATTCATGGCGCCGGTTAAGGCTGACCAATGCCCAAGAGCACGATCAACTTCGACACGGTACGGAACATCGGGCTGTCTTTGCCCGGCGTGCAGGAGGGCAAAGCATACGGCGTGCCGGCGCTCAAGGTCCATGGAGAACTGCTCGCGTGTATCCCTTCGAATCGCGCGGCCGAGCCCGGTTCTCTTGTCGTTCGGGTAAGTTTCGAGGATCGCGCCGAACTGCTTGCCGCGGAACCCGATATCTATTACTTGACCGACCACTACGTTGGCTTTACCGGCGTCCTGGTTCGCCTCTCCCGCGTGAACCGCGGTGTGCTGAGGGACCTGCTCGGCCTGGCCCACAAATTTGTTACCGATATTGCTGCGTCCCGTGCTCGGTCGCATAAGCGCCGAAAGACCTCACCGAAAAAATAGTTCTCCTCACTCCCAAATCGAGCGAAGACGCCAGATTTTCCCGGTGACCGAGCCCGCTTTTCGAGTTGCAGGGAAAAGTACAACCTTGCTGCTTTGCGAAGGCGGAAAGATAAGGTTGCTCATGGCGATTGTGCCATTTTGCGCAAAAGGCATCCAGCCGATCAGCACTGGCTTATCGTCTCGCGGCAGCCCGTTAAAGCGGATCGCGCAATAATCGTCCTTGCCGTAGTTCGTCCATCCGCGTGAACCCGGTTCGCCCGAGGCAACAAACCGGGTTCCGTCGAACTTGCCGAGGAAATACTGTTTGCCCGATCCTCCTTGCGGAGCGCCAGGGTTCAGACCTATTTTGCGTGCCCAGATATTTTCTTTTCCTCCCTCGGCGGGAATGCGCAGAAGGTCCGGGCATTCCCAGACTCCATCCACATCACCGGCGGGACCGAATTCGTTCAGTTGCGTCCACTGCTTCAGATTCGGTGAGGCGTAAAACCGAACCTTGTGTTCCGTGGGCAAAGAGACAGCCATCAACCAGTGGCCTTGCTTTTCGTCCCAAGACACGCTGGGATCGCGAAAATCGGCCAGGTGCAGATCGACGACGCTTCCGGTAAACGCCATTTCGCCGTTTTTCTCCGGGAGGGCGACCGGTAGTTCCGTCCAACTGGTAGAAGAGGTGATATTCCCCGTGAAAATAAACCAGTCCATTCGGATCGTTGGTCCAATGTTCGCGCGGAGAGAAATGCACCTGCGGACGATACCGCTGGTCGTAGTCCATCGTCTGCGCGCTGAGGAGTAACGCGCCAAGCGCGAGGACGCATGCAAACCGTATTTTGGCCAGCGCGGGTATTCTCACGTTTGTTATTCTCGAGCAAGGCCCGCAGCGCTAATCCTATATTCTTGCGCGAATGCCGGGCTCTCTGGCACAAATGTATGGGCCATTCCATTGCATAGCGAGACTCAATCCTCACCCTCCGCCGCTCCGAAGCTCCAACGCGTTCTAACCCTCAAGGACCTGATTCTTTACGGCATCGTATTGATCATGCCGATCGCGCCTGTTCCTTTGTTTGGTCTGGCGCAAAAACTCTCGAATGGCCACGCCATCACGACGGTCTTGATCGCTATGGTCGCGATGATGCTGACCGCTTACAGTTATGGTCGAATGGCCGCGCTTTTTCCTTCAGCGGGTTCGGCCTACACCTATGTGGGACGCGGTCTCAATCTCCATCTGGGGTTCCTTGCCGGTTGGGCAATGCTGATGGACTACCTCTTGGTTCCGTTGATCTGCACCGTCTACGGCGCGCTTACGCTGCAACGGCTTGTTCCCGGCATTCCTTACGCCGCGGGGGCGGCGTTATTCGCGGTGTCCATGACGATTGTGAATCTCAGGGGTATTCGCGCGACCGCCTTTGCGAACCTGGTGATGATGATCGGAATGTCGGCGGTGGTACTGGTTTTTATGGTCTTGGCAACGCGCTGGCTTCTTCATTCCGAAGGCGTGGCAGGCCTGATTTCGAGCAAGCCATTCTTTGATCCGGATACGTTCCAATGGAAAAGCATCGCGGTGGGCACCTCCCTGGCTGCTCTTACCTACGGAGGATTCGATGGCGTCAGCACTCTGTCGGAGGACGTGGAAAATCCCAAGCGAAATGTATTGATCGCGACCGTCTTCGTCTGCTTTTTTACCGGCATCTTCGGCGGGCTTCAAGTCTATTTGGCGCAGCGCATCTGGCCTGACTATGGCACTTTCCCCAATATCGAGACCGCATTCATGGATGTGACGCGAGTTGTTGGAGGATCCACTCTGTTCACGGCGATGGCTGCGATCCTGATCGTTGCAAATTTCGGCGCGGGTTTGAGCGCTCAGGCCGGAATATCGCGGTTGTTGTTTGGAATGGGAAGGGACAGAGTACTTCCAGGGATTTTCGCGCACCTGGACAAGAAGCGCAATACACCGGCGTTCAGCATCTCGCTTGTTGGCGCGTTTGCCCTCGTCGGTGCCTTGTTGCTGGACTATGAGCGCGCAGCTGAGCTCATAAACTTTGGCGCCTTCCTGGCGTTCATGGGAGTGAACGCAGCGACGGTAAGACAGTTCTATCTCTTGAAAAGCGGGCCGGAGCGGCACCTGCTGACTGGACTGCTGCTGCCTGCGTCTGGCTTTCTCTTCTGCCTGGCCATCTGGCTCAATCTTCCGTCAAAGTCGAAAATCCTCGGAGCTTTTTGGTTCCTGGTAGGCGTCATCTATGCCGCGGTTAAGACGCGTGGTTTTCGCAGCGCGCCCGTGATGCCCAGCCTGACGGAGATCTAGTCCTATTTGGATTTACTCCGCAGAGACGCGTGGTCTTGCCCACGGAACAGCCGGACTCGCGGCGCCCAGCGAGCCAGTACCGCTTCGAGCGTCTCGTCCGATGACGATAGAAGGTTCACGCTTGCAAACAGCGGAACGGGAAGGCCTGCTTTGTGCAGATAATTGGCAGCTTCAATCATCACCGCGTTGACAATCGCCGCGCCTGCGATGGTCGAGGAAGGTCCTATGCGCTGAGAGCTATCGGGAATCTGCAGTACGGCATCTCCCTCCGGTATGCAGTTGTCGATAACGATGTCCGCCAATTCGAACAAGCGCTTGCCGGAAACATGACGGGATGCGGATCGTGACGATTGCTCAAGATTCGTGATTGCAATCGTCTTCACCTCTCTGGCGCGCATCTCCAGCGCCATTTCGATGGGCACAGCGTTGCGGCCGGAGTTCGAAATTATGATTGCAGCATCACCGGGTTGGATGTCCTCACGCTCAAGCAACAGTTTTGCGTAGCCGGTCTCTCGTTCCGCGCGCGTGCTCTCAAGAGCTCCATCGAGGAATAACAACCGTCGATCGAGAATCGGGTTGACCGCCGCAAGTCCGCCGGCTCGGAAGAAGGCCTCTTCGGCGATCATGTGCGAATGCCCCGCTCCGAATGTGTGAACAACTCCTCCCTTGGCGATGACAGAGCCGATCAGATCCCCAGCCTCGCGAATGTTGGCGATCTGCTCCGATTCGATCCGCGCAAGAATCTCTCGCAAGGCCGCGAAATACGGAACGGATGTCATTGTTTTCTGATCTCCCATCCCAGGAATTTGCAGCCCATCAAGTACGCGCCATACAGCGGGTCGAACAGCGGCGGCGCCACACAGGCTGCGGGCAATAGCCGGTCGATAGCGGAACAAAAGTGAGTTCGCACAATCTCGGAATTGCGCAGGACGCCGCCCTCCCAGGACACCCGGCATATAGGGGACGAAACGCCGAGACCGCGTATTACGGCTTCGACGCCGCGAGCGAGTTCTTCGCCGGTCATCGTAAGGATCTCGAGCGCGATGCGGTCACCGGCCGCGGCTGCCTGTTCCGTGGTCAAGCTCAACCCGGCAATCAAGCTCACCTGCGTTTGCGAACGATAAATACAATGCAAGGTGTCCGAGAAATCCTTCAAGCCAAGCGCTTCGCAGATCGATTCGACCAGTAAGGTTGCCGGCCCCCGTCCGTCATACGCTGCGGCGGCCGCTCGTAGTGCCTGTTGTCCGATCCAATGCGCGCTCCCTTCATCCCCGTAGGCAGGTCCCCAGCCTCCGCCCATAACCGAGCGCCCATCCTCGGAAACTCCGAGGATGCCAGAACCGGTTCCGGAAAGTGCCAGAACTCCGGGTCCTCCGCCAAAAGCTCCTGCGTGGGCGGTCACAATATCGGCGTGTAGGAAGCAAGTTTCGAAACCGGCATCACGAAGAAACTCGGCGGCTTCGACTGCGCCCTCGCCTCTCAAGTCTACGCCAGCCAAACCCACCGAAACGGCTCTTACCTGCTCCTTGCGCGTTGCCGAATCCCGGAGTGCCTTCGACATACACTCAGCCATCGATTGGAGAGCTTGTTTGGAGTTGGCAACAAGATGATTCGCCGACTTCGTCAGCGTTTCCGCCACGATTTTTCCCCGATGGTCGAAGACCGCACAGCGCGTTCGCGTACCTCCGCCATCGAGGACCAGAACAATCTCTCCTGGCTCGCATGGTCTGGCGCGGGCGGGAGGATTCGCAATTTTTGTAACAAACGCTTTGGCCGTGTTCTGACGACAAGGGTCTGGCGGAACGTTGCTCACGAATCGGAAGTCCTTCCAGTTAGCCCGTCGAGAAACGAAGAATAGATGATTCGGATTTCCTCAGCGCTATTACTTCGAAGAGCCTACTCGGCAGCTGGGTTTGTCTGCGCGGCAGGAAGCTCGCTTTTCAGGCGATCGACTTCAGCCTGCAAGGACTCGATTTGCTGCTGCTCGGCATCGAGTTTGGCTTTGCCGGAGGTGTCCCCCGAGTAACCGGGCTTGGAATAGTAGCTGGACTGGTCTAGGTTGAATTGACTCTGCAATAACTTGAGCTGGCTTTCCGCGGAATCAAGTTTCTCCTGGATCTCGGCGCCTTTGGGAGTGCTACAAGCGATTTGTGCCGCTTTTTTGAGAGATGCAACTTTCTGTTCGAGCATGACTTCGTTGATCCGGGCCGGGGACTGCGGCTGCGCGTCCGACAGCGGCGGAGACCCAAAGGCGACTCCCGAAGAACCGGGTTTGAAATTACTCATATCCACGTCGCCATCGGAGATAACCTTGGGGTCTTGATTCAGTTGGTGGCGAGTCTGGTCGAGTTCGTCCTGGGCGGCCTGCAGCTCATCCTTAATCTTCTGATCGTCCGGACTGTCGCAGTTGGTGGAGGGTTCGGCTGGTTCTTCGGCCGGCTTTGCTGCGGATTCGGGAGGGGTTGCGGGGGAAGCGGCAACCGTCGAAGGAGAAGGAGACGGAGATGCCGGGCTGAGGTCATCGTTGGTGATGACCTTCGCGCCTTTCGACGAGTTCGCTGTCTGCTGGTGGGCGTTTCGCGCCGCTTCCGTTACAGATGGGACCGGAGCCGCTGGCTCCTGGGGCCGGAGAGGCGCGCCAAGAGCAAGCGCGAGGAACGCAGAGGTTACAAAAATCAACCAGGACGCGCTCAAGACTTGCCGTCCAGCGAGTCGCAAGCGCAGGTTGCTAGGTTTCATGCGACCCTCCTTCTCAGGCAAATGTTACACCGGATCAGGACAGGTCGACAATGCGGGCGTTTTCGTGTGCCATGCAAGGCCCGCTACTCGATGCGCAGAGCGTTCATGGGCGAAATAGACGCGGCACGGTTCGCGGGAATCATGGCCGCAAACAACGAGCACAGCGTCAGTGCGCAGGTCGCCACGGTCAGAGCCGGTGGATCCCACCAGGAAACGCCATACAACTGATTCGACAACAATTTTCCCGCTCCGATTGCCAGAGGCAATCCCAGAATCAGCCCGATGACCACTCGTGTAAACGCGCCCGTCAGGATTAACCGCACCACGTTCGCACGATTGGCGCCGAGGGCCATGCGAATCCCGATCTCGTTGGTTTTCTGCGCCACGCTGTACGCCGTGACGCCGTAAAGTCCGACCGCCGCCAGAAGCAATGCAATGATACTGAACAAGCCCGCCAGACTGGCGACGGCGCGCTCCTGGTCGAAAGAAAGCTCGATCTGCTCTTTCATCGTCCTTACGCTGTTGAACGTGAGGCTGGGGTCGATGTCCGCCAGCTTTCGCGTCAGCAACGGCTCCAGTTGGCCGGAGGTCAGATTGGTTTTCAGCATGATCCCGCCGATAAAGTGCGACCGCAGCTCGATCCTTTTCATCAGCTCCTGCGGATAATCCACGGTTTGCGCCAACGGAACGTAGAACATCGGACGCGCCGGCTTATCGAGCGCGAAGCCCGCAAACTTCGCGTCGCGCACGACTCCGACAATCCGGAAATTTCCTGCGTTCTCCGGCAGATCCAGGCCGAAATGTTGGTCGATCGGATCTTCCCCGCTCTTGAAGAAGCGTTTTACAAAAGCTTCGTTGACGACGGCGACGAGCGCCGTGGTTTCGTTGTCTGCGGTGCTAAACGCCCGTCCGCGCAGGATTTGCATGCCAAAATTCTGCAGATAATTGGCGCTGACCCGGTCCCAGGAAGAGCCGGATTCTTCGTTGAGCTTGGCCGGAGCATGTCCGGCCACGATGACCAGTTCGCCCCAGTTGTCTGTCAGCGGGTTGTAGAGAGCAAGTCCGCTGCCTTGCACTCCAGGGATATGATCCAATTCATCTTCCAACCGGCGATACATCGCATTTAACTGGGGCAGCGTATACGTGGCGCGTGGATTGTTCATGTCCACCTCCACGCGGCCTTGCACCAGGTAGCCAAAATCCTGATGCTCCAGCTTGTTCAGGCTGCGCCCCAGCATCGTGGCACCTGCAACCAGCACAACCGACAGCGTGGCCTGCACAACCAGCAGAACCTTCCGGGCGGCGGAAGAACGGTCGGTGTTTCCGCGACCCGATCCGTGCAGCGCCTCCGCCGGATCCGTGCGGGTGGCCAGCCACGCGGGCCCCGCCCCGAAAACCATTCCCGTCACGAGCGCCAGGAGGAACGCAAATCCGAGCACTGGCAAAGACGGCGCGGTGCTGATGGGTAGAAAGTGAGCGCTGTGGAACGCAAGCGCCAGAAGCAATCGCTCCGCTGCCATCGCCACCAGAAGGCCGACGACCGCGCCTCCCACCGCAAGTAGAATGCTTTCAAGAAGCGCTTGCGAAACGATTTGCCTCGGAGTGGCTCCGACTGCCATTCGCACTGCCGTTTGCGCTCGCCGCGTCACTCCACGAGCCAGCAGCAGGTTCGCCACGTTGGCGCACGCAATCAGCAGCACCAGACCGCAAACCGCAAGCAGAATTTTCAGGCTCTGGCCATAATTCTCCTTCATCACGGCAACGCCGGCGCCGGCCGGAACGACATTGAGCACCTGCTTCGGCAACAGCTTGACGATGTCCGGCATCCAATTTGCCGGATAGCCGGAATCGTATTGCATCCACTGCCGCAGAATCCCCGTCATTCGGGGAGACATGCCTTCCGCCGACGCACCTGGCCGCAACCGGCCGAGCACTCGCAGCCATGCCGACACCGGTTGACGCAACAGGCTCCCATCCCCGCTGATCATCGGTTCCTGTTGCACCGGAACCCACAGATCCGGAGGATCGCTTTCGAGCATTTCGCCGAAAAAGCCGGCCGGGGCGATGCCAATGACGGTAAGCGGATGATCCTCCACAATGAAAGTCGAGCCGACAACCGATGGATCAGAGCCGTAGGTAACCTGCCAGGCGCGATGGCTGAGCACCACCACCGGCGCGGCTCCCGGTTTATCGTCTTCGGGTGTAATCACTCTGCCGAGGAACGCGCCCACGCCCAGCGTCGAAAAATAGTGGCCGTCGACATATTCCGACCGCAACGGCCTTGACGCGGTCTCCATGCCTTGACGTCTTACGCTCATCCGGCCGCGTCCGGCCTGGAACGCCGTTGTCTCTTCAAATTCCGGCATCTCTTTCTGGAGCCGCTCGTACAGAGGAAACGAAACCATGTCCCAGGTGTCCTGCGGGCCGCCTTCAACGCAACAGTTGTCTCCCTCTCCGACCCTGTACAGCTTGCCCGGATCAGTCACCGGCAAAGATCGCAACATCACTGCGTGAATTAACGAAAAGATGGCCGTCGTTCCGCCGATTCCGAGCGCCAGCGTGAGAATGGCCGTGGCAGTGAAGACGGGAGAAAGACGGAATTGGCGAATGGAGTAACGAAAGTTGCCGGCCAGGTCGTACATGCACACCTCCAATGCAATAGGTTACGCATTTTGGCCTCGGTTAGTTCCCGAGCGAGGGAAGTCGGAGCTAAGCTGTGGCTCCCGATGGGCCGTTTGTCAGCGCCGGCGCGCTGCGGTATTCTGCCTCAAGAACCCTGCTTTGGGAGGTACCATGACCCAATCGCTCGCATCCCCCGACCCGTTGCTCGTAACCATTGTGCTCGCCACGCTGGCCATCGGCCTGCCCATCCTCTTCGTTTTGGCGATCCGCTTTCTGTGGGACCGCAACCTGAATCTCGGCCGTTCGAAGGAACTCGAAAAGCTCATCTGGCAGTTGCACCGCATTGCGAGCGCCATGGAACATCAAATGAGCTTGTCGTTTCCCGCCGTTCCGCCGGGCACGGAAGAAGCTCGCGATATCGCCTTTCTCCAGCAGATTCCTCCTCAACCGAAGGCTGCCACAGCTGCGGTCGCAACACCCAGCCCGGCGGCTTCCGCCACAAATCCAGCCGTTCAACCGTCTGCGACTGCCCCGGCAGCTCCGCCGCAGCCTGCCGCTCCTCAGCTCGTGCTGCGAGATCCTTCTACCGAGGTCCCGCGGGCTGGCGTCAACTCCATGTTCGATTTATAGCTTCAGGATGGAAGGCTCGAGCGGTCAGAAGGCGTGGTCTGTGCCCAATCCCTGCTAGGTGGACGCGGGAACCTTTGCAAAGGGCACGACCGGCAAAGTGGCGGAAATCGCGGTGCCTCGTGAATCGGAATGAATTTCGAATCTCCCCTTGCGCTCCCGCACGCGCTCTCTCATACCTGCCAAACCAACTCCCACGTTGATTCCATTTCCGTAAAAGTTTTGTACCATGTCTGCGGGTAAGCCAACACCGTAATCCCAAATCTTGAGTGTTGCGCTCTCGCCATCGGTCGCCAACTTTACCCCGGCCTTCGCGCTTTTCGAATGTCGTTGAATATTCGTCAACGCCTCCTGGAGGATTCGGAGCAGAGTCAGCTCCACATCGCTCGGCAGCCGCTGTTTCAGGTCCGGCAGATCGGCGTTAACGGCAATGCCGGTACGTTGCGAAAAGCCTTCCAGGTAGGAACGCGCCGAAGCAACGAATCCAAGTTCATCGACGAGCGGCGGGTGTAGCAGATGGGAAATAGAACGAGTGGACGACACTGCTTCGTGGAGAAGCGCGCTCAGATCCTGCAATTGCGGCTGATCCGGAGTACGCTTCAGCAACGAATCGGCAATCAACTTGGCGCCGACGATAGATTGTCCCAGGCCATCGTGCAGATCGCGCGCAATCTTTCGGCGCTCCTGGTCCTGCGCGCGTAGTAATTGCGCGCTCAGACTCGACGCATAGCGCTCGGCGGATTTTCTCTCTGCCAGTTCGAAGCTCAAACCACGATGATGCTCCCAGAGCATGTACAGAGCGAGCATGTAAGTAACGGCGAGGGTCACGATGACCCAAACGAACAGAGACCTCGTGCGCAAGAGGCGTCGGTCGAGGAGCACGGACTCGGAATCTTTTATCTTCTGGGCGATGGTAGAAATCGTTTGCGAGGATCGCACGATTTCTTCCGTCGCGGCATCCTGCGCTTGAACGGTGGATTTGCCGGAATCGGCGAGTCGGATGGAATCGTCCACCGCTCTGAAGCGATCTTTTATCGCGCTCTCGAGCGATTTGAGAGTTCTTTCCTGATCGGCATTGTCCCGGACCATGCCCTTCAATTCGGACAGACGTTCGAGTATTTCCGTTCTGGTCTCGGTCAAATCCTGCAGGGCTTGCTGATCTCGAATGTGGACATAGGCTTGCCGGTCACGGCCGGTACGGCTCAGATCCGTTTCGATTTTCGCCAGCAACAGCTGCACGGCATATGTATGGCGAACCCATTTTTCTCCGGCATAGACCTTATAGATCGTCGCGGCCAGAACGAGCCCGCAAGCCACCAGCAGAAAAATGGCTGACGCGAACATGAGCCGGTGATCGAAGCGTCGAGGCAAGACGGAGCTCCCCAAAGTTGGTATCCTAGCTTACCCAATCCTTCGAAGAAGTTTAAGGCTGTTCGGCGTGGCGTTTTGCGCCCCGTCAATGCTGAAGAAATAGCGGTACGGTTCATACAGGGGTTATACGCAATGCCGATTCGTTCGAACCTGGTGTATTTATCGTGTGCCATTCTGGGAACCGCGTTCTTGCTGCTCTCCTGCGGATCGAGCGCGCATCCGGATCATCTGACGATTCGGGATCCTCGTCATTTTACGGGTGTCATGCACGTGGATACCTGCGTGTCAGGAGCGCCTTCCGAAGAAGTCACCCTCGACCCGACGGGAGTCGGAAAAACCTCTTTGTGTCCTGCTCCGGATCACACCGTGGAATTAGAGATTGTCGAACCCGAGCAGCACTACAAAATCGCCGCGAACAAAGTGCACATTCGACGCACCGGGGACGGCATCGTCACGAGCATCGAAGCAACGCTGCCTTCCAGTTGATGTTTTATCGGGGGACAAGAACTTGAGCGGCGGCCGCCATGCCGTTCCTGTTCCGTGCTGTATGGCTGCTCTGGTCCTCGATGGCGTTTTACTTTGGCGAATACGCGGTGAGAGCCGCACCTAATCTTTCCAGACCCGCAGCGGTCATATCGGCATCGCCCCCGATGCCGATGCGAAAGTGCTGGGGCATTTCGAAGAAATGACCTGGCACGACGCTCGTGTCGTACTTCGTCCTCAGTACGCCGCAGAATTCCTCTACAGACCCGCGTTTTAGCCTTGGGAAACTGACCGTTCCCCATCGCGGCGGAACAACCTCCAGGTCGTTTCTTGCCAAAACAAAATTGTGGAACGCTATACGATTCCTCTCGAGTAACCGCCTCGCTGTCTCGCCGATCTCGTCGAGATGGTCGAGCGCGGCTACCGAGAACAGCTCTCCCAGGTGCACCGGAGTGGCCCCGAAGAGATCGTTCAATCTCCAGATACGTTCCGCCAGCTTCTCTTCGGCCAGAATCCAGCCGCAACGCAGCCCACTCAATCCGTAAGCCTTGGTCAGGCTGTTCGTGGCGATGAAG
The DNA here is from genome assembly GCA_963783955.1 of Candidatus Acidiferrales bacterium. Taxonomy (GTDB): domain Bacteria; phylum Acidobacteriota; class Terriglobia; order Acidiferrales; family UBA7541; genus Acidiferrum. The sequence continues at coordinate 558,370 of CAWAPN010000002.1, forward strand.
TGTTCGCCCAGATGAAAGGATGAGCGGACCGCGAGGCCGTACAGCATATCGAGGTACACCTCATCGACCAAAACACGCGCCCCGGCTTTCGCGGCAACCTCACCGACCGCCCTTAGCCTTGGCTCGTCCGCGAAAGCACCCGATGGATTGTGGAGATTGGTCAGCACCACGAGCCGCGTTTTCGTCGTAATGCGTCGCTTGATTGCATCCGGATCGATTTGGAAGTCATCTTCGGCTCGCCGGTCGAAGCGCCGGATTTGGGCGCCGAGATACGATGCAACCTCAACCATCGGACCGTAAGTCGGCCGTTCAACCAGAACCTCGTCACCCGGAAAAAGGATGGCCGCCATGGCCAGATGATTGGCCATCGCTGTTCCCTGAACTGCGACCACGCACTTTTCAGAGATGCCACATTTGCGCGCGAGTCGCTCCTGCAGAGGTTGATAGCCATACACGGTCGGCCCGTTGATTTCGAGGTTCTTCGTCGCCGCCGGAAGCTCGGCTAACGGGTAGCCGAGGATCCCGCTTGTAGCCAGGTTGTACTTCGCCCCCGAATGAAGCTTTGACCATTCGAGGTACGTCGATGACATCGCGCGCGTCGTCTGATTCATGAAGCCGCCTTTTGCCTCCCGTGCCAGTAGCCGTAAACCGGCAATCCGAGCAACAGAATCAGAATACCGACTGATGCGTTCCGAGGATATTTGTAGACGGTGTTGGCAACCACCAACCAACACACCGAGATAAAGAGGATCGTGGTTGCCGGATGCCCGGGCACACGAAAGCCTTGTGGCGCTTCGGGTCGACGGCCACCGGAAACCAACTCTCGCTCGCGGCGGCGCAAGACGAAAAGACAACAGGCGCTCAACCCGAAGAACAGCGCATCGATCGGAATCACAAAATTAAGAATCTGTTCATATCTTCCGGTCAGCGCAATGACGATCGTCCACACGCTCTGCAGGACGATCGCCACTACGGGCACGCGAGTCTTCTCGCTGACGTACGCCACGCTCTTGAAGAACAAGCCGTCGTCCGCCATGGCGAAGTACACACGCGGCGCCGTCAAGACCGACTGGCTCAGAAAGCCGAGCGTCGAAACGGCGATCCCGAGGGCGATCAGTTTTGCGCCAAGTTCGCCCGAAGCCAGGCGCATCACCGCGCTCGCCGGAACCGTGGTCTCTGCCAGTGCCGCGGATCCAAGTGCGCGAACACACACGAAGTTCACCAGCAAGTACAGCACGATGACGGCCGACACTCCGATAAGAAGCGCCCGCGCCAGATTCTTTCTGGGATTGCGGATTTCCCCGGCGATAAAATTCGTAGTCTGCCATCCCCCGTAAGAGAAAATTACCGGAATCATGGCAGCTCCAATTGCCGTGACCAGATCGACCGACAAAGGGCGATCGAGGATCGCATGAAAAAGCGGCTGCGGTTCCTTCACGAAAAACAAACCCGCCGCCACAAGGCACAGAATGGCTGCGATCTTAAGCAACATCAACACACTCTGCACGCGGCTCCCCGGCTTCACACCCAAACAGTTGACCAACGTCAGGACGGCGATGGTCGAGATCACGACCCGCATTTCCGAAACCGGGAGCCCGGTCAATTCGATGAAATAGCGCGCGAAGGTCACGGTCACCGCCGCCATGCCGCCCGTCTGGATAACCAGCAAAAGCACCCAGCCGTAAAGAAATCCGAGCGACGGGTGCAAGGCTTCGCGCAGGTACACATACTGTCCGCCGACTTCCGGCAACCGGTCGCCAAGCTCTGCGTAAATGAACGCGCCGAAGAGCGCCACGACGCCGCCGGCGATCCAGGCCCCCAGAATGAGAACAGGAGAATGCACCCGCTGGGCGACCACGTACGGATTCATAAACACGCCCGCACCCACGATGCCGCCCATGACCATCATCGTTGTGTCGAATAGACCGATTTCGTGAGCGAACCGCTGGCGGGTTGGAGCACTCTCACTGGGATTCATGCAGGTGGTGATCGGAAGCATCATACTACCGATCCAAAACGAAGAACCTGACGGCGTGCGGAAGTGGCAAGAGGAAACTCCCGACGCTTGACCTGCCGAAAGCGACGTTGTAACCCTGGCGGCGATGGCAACGCAATTTGCTCATTTACTCTTGTTGTCTGCGCGAACTGCCATTTTCCGATCATCGTCAGTTGTCTCAGCGTCTCAGCCGCGATGGTAGCCTCGAAAACGTCGACGCCGAGCATTGTGCCGCGAGCAGCGCCTCTTGCAGACACTCGTTCAATATCTCCGGAACAGCGGCTAAGAAACAGTATGTGGAAGATTGGCGGTACGAAAGGGACGAAAAGCAGAGATAAATACGGAGGGGGGAACGGGCAGGTTGGGGTGCTGAAGATGGGTGGGCGTGCTCGGCGAAGTTACGGAATAACCGCCTGAACTTCATCGGAGTAGGTGCTTTCTTCTCCGCTTGCGTCGATCGCCGTGGTCACATAGTAGTAGGTCTGCCCGCTCGTCACGGTCGTATCCGTGTAAGTCAATCCGCTAATGGGCGAAGAAGTGATAGGGACATAACCGCTGCCGCTGACCGAGCTGCGATACACGTTGTATCCGGTAATGCCCGTCGATGAGCTTGCCGTCCAGCGCAATAGCGCGCCGTAATTGTTTGACCCCGCCGCTGCAATGATGATGCTGAAATTACCGGAAGCGGGGTTGGCCGGTGAACTGGAATCGCTGACCTTGATCGTAAAGCTGGAGTTCCCCGCTGTCGTTGGTATTCCCGAGATTGTCCCGGTGCTTGACAGGGTCAGACCGACCGGCAAGGTCCCCGAGCTGATGCTCCAATTGTACGGCGTGGTCCCGCCGGTCGCCGCGAACGTCGTCGCATACGCTGTCCCTACCTGACCGGACGGAACTGACGTCGTAGTGATTTGCACAGACAGTGCGCCCGCCATCACTGTGATGCTCAGCGGCTTTGTGGCTTTTTGGACTGGTGAAGAAGAATCCGTGACTTGAACGGTGAAAGATGAGCTTCCCGCCTGTGACGCCGTACCGCTGATTCCGCCAGAACCGGAAAGGAGCAAGCCCGCCGGCAAGGAACCCGAAGCCAATGACCAGTTGTAGGGGGCAGTGCCACCTGTTGCCGTCAGCGTTGCGGAATAGGCGGTCTGGACTTTCGCCGACGGAATGGAACCGCTGGTAATCGACAGCGCCGTAGGTTGCGTGCCTGAGTGTGACCCGGACGACGTGACGGCAGCGCATCCCGAAACAAGTTGAGCGATCATCAGAACAACAAGCGCAGGAAGCAATTCCATAGTCTTGCGCAAACTGAACATGAAAATACGCTCCTTTAACTCGCTCATAGGAAGGACTGGCTGAATACAGGTTAACGGCGACAAAACCCAGTTGCTACTGGCCGTTGGGTGGGTTTTGGGGCGAGCAGGGAGTACAGGACATTCCGCTGTACCTGCCGTAGTACATGCTGTGGTGAGTGTTCCCTCGGGAATCTAGCTCGCTCGGCTCAGCGGTTTCGAGGAGGTCACCTTCACTGTCGGGCACTGATCTTGACCTCGGTTACAAAAAGCCCCACAAACTTCGACACACAAGCCGGCCTACTCTCGACCGTCGCCCCTGTCGTATCCGCTCCGACGGAGGTTACGCAAAACTGAACGTTACCGGAAGTTTTGAAGCTGACTGTAGCTTCGATACCTTTGCTCACAAGCTGGGCGTGCTGATCGAATCGATTGGGAACAAATATCGGCTTGGGTTGCGAACTGGGATCGCCCACAAGCAGGTTGAACCCCGTCACGCAGCTTTTTGTTCTTGTGTTTGTGCAAGGCGGATCATGGACGTAGTCGTAGTCCCATTGGAAGACAGCGTTTTTAGCCTGCTGGAGCATTAACCCGGCGGCCAACACAACCAGCACTATGGCGATAACGACTGCGACTTTCATACGTTAGACGAGTTCTCGAAGGACAGCCCGGTCTTCTTGGCGAAGGCAATCGCGGGCGACCGAGAAAGGATGTCGACCCTGAGTTGCCCTGCCAAACTATCGTGCGGCTTACAGCAATTTCTGTCTCGGTATCAAGAACCGGCTCAAGGCACAGCGACTATGGTTACGGTAAGGTTGGTCGGCGGGTTCGGACGCGTTACAACCGCGCCGGCGGCGAACTCATATGCCCCAACCGACGGTGGTGAAGGTCGGCTCAATCCATCGTGATCGTAGATGGAAGCCGGTGTGCTTTTGTCGCCCGCGCCATTCGCCGGACTGCTCGCCGAGGACAGATGAAAATCTGGCGTCGTGGTTGAGACGAATAGCGGGTCGGAGTTGATCGTACCCGTGATGACGCTACTCGCGGGCGGAGCGCCGAGGCCAAACAGGAGGTTGCTGTCTCCGAAAACCCCGTTCGAGCTCGTGCTCCCATTGACCCAATAGGGAGCCGTCGGATTCGTGTCATAAATTATGTTGTTACGAATATGAACTTGCAGGTTGGCGTTGTTGCCACCGTTCCCTACGCCGCCACTGCTCCCTCCATAGGAGGGACTGGGGTTCGGACCGCAGTTGTACATCGTATTGTTGTACACCTCGATGTTGCCTGAACCGGGCGTCCCGGTGTTGGTGTATCCGGGTGAATTGACGCAGAACCATGCGCCGCTGCCTTCCGGAGTATTCCCCTTTCCGGCGTTGTAAATAACATTGTTGTACACGAGAATGGCGCCCTTCGAAGGATCCACGGTCGCGAGAATAATGCCGTCGCACTGCGTGTCATGAATCATATTGTCGTGAATCGAGATATCGAATTGGTTATAACCGGTCATGGCATCGAGAGGCGACGAGTGTATCTGGATGCCCCGGCAACCCAAGACATTCGCCACCGCGCTCCAGGCGATTTCCAAGTGGTTGCTGTCGCTCGAGGGGTACATACCTTGATACAAAGACGACGCCCCTGCCGTCCCCGCGTCGTGCAGGTTGTTTCCGAGGTATACCGAATTGGTGAGCAGGGTAGATTCCCAGCAGCCGGTTTGTCCGTTGCCATTCGGACAACTCATATCCAAACCCACCATGCGCCAGTCCGAGTCTCCCCAGGGACCCATGGCTTGGTCATGCGCTCGTAAGGTCAAGCCGGCAAAAACCCAATGAGACTGGCAACCAACATCATTGTTGTTCGAGCATGCCGAGCCCTCGCTGCCTTTCGACCGAATACCTATTTCATTTGCCAGCGTCGTCGTGCCAATCGTCGCCGTGGCGCCGGGATATGCGACCAAAGCTAGAGGATTGCCCGGAGTTCCCTGCTGGCTGTCGATCAGGAAATACGTGTTCCAACCCGATCCGTCGTCGCTCGTCTGAGCTACGCCGTTCTCGGCGTAGGTAACATCGCCCGGAGCCATCGTGTTCCGGGCCTGAAGCATGGTTGCCCAGGGCGCGGCAAAGCTGCCGGCGTTGCTGTCACTTCCGCCGGTCGAGACAAAGAAAATATGTCCGCTGCGTACGGTGAATTGGCAATTGTTTCCTCTCGTTCCCACGTCCTCGCAGACCGATGTCTGGCCTCCCGACGTCACCACCAGCGCGCCAGACCCTGTCGTGCAAGCTGCACCGAACTGCACTACCAGTTTCTGATACCACATCCAGGGGTTCACCGCGTTGCCGTTCACCGGCACAACCCGCAGGCAGTTCAAGCCGTTCCATGTGACCGTGGGCGAAGCGCCAAAGTTATTGCCATAGATTGTCACGTAAACTCCCGAATAACCGGAAACGGTCTCTCCACCACTATTCGCGCCGCTGGTAAGATCGCTAAAGAAAATCGTGGGCGAATTCGCTCCTCGGGCTATGGGCGCGAGGAGAAGAATGAGAAATAGCCATTTGATTCGCATGCAGTTCGAACCTCCCTCTCTAGGAGTCCTGCGGCCGATGCTTGACCATCGTTGCGCGCAAATGTGAACGTGTTCATCGCCAGGGAGAGGTCTAGCCTAGGATGGATATCGAGAGTGCGACAGTTGGTCCGTCGGGCCATTAAAGGACAGGTCACCGGGCTGCCCTTTCGGGGGTTTTCGACGTTCGGCACGGACGGCGCAGAATATCCGGCGGCTGGTTGACTCAGCCCACTTTTGCTTTCTGCGCAATACCGAACAGTCCTCTGGCGTCGAAGCGGATTGGATCGGGTTCGAGTGGCTCACCGTGACACACCAGGAACCGATGTCCCGGCCTCTCGTGCATGAAGCTTTCAAAAGCCGCACTGTAGTCGATGTCGTCTGCCATAACGACACCGCCCGATTTTAATCTCGACCACGCCCGGTCCAATTCGAAATAGGTATTGTGTCGGGTGTGCGCACTATCATGGACGAAGAGGTCAATCGGTCCAAGCTCCGACAGCAATCGAGGAAGATGGCGCCGGCTCGACCCTTTGATATACGTCCAACGATGTCGCAGATCGCTTCGAACCGCCGCCCCAATCTGGTCATGCAGATCGGGACGCAAAGGGGGCGGTAGGTCGATGCTCCAAAGGTGCCCGCGTCGGTTCCGTTCGAGTGCTTCGAGGATCATCTGTGTCGTGAAGCCACGCGCGACGCCGGTTTCGACGACGTGCTCAGGCTTCAGGTGACGGACCATGCACCAGGCTGCGCGCGCTATACCCGGATCGCCGTCGCCCCAACCGTCGAAGGCTCCCCGCCCGATCCGAACCTTCTTGACGTTAAAGGGTCTCAACACCTCCGCCCACGAGGTCCAGAACTCCGCGCCGGCTTGGCACGGCCAGGAAACGCCAAGCACTTCGTGCAGTCGCCGTTCCCAATCGTCCGTCACCACGTAAGGGCTCTGCTGAAATCGCGGCTTTCGACCTTCGGTTCTCTCGGCTATGTCGGACTCAAGCTGGATCCAGGCTTCCATCGGGTCCCCGGTTGTTGAAGCCACCCGCCACAACAGATTCCCTTTTCTTAGCAAGCGATCGACCATATTTCCTCATTGCAGCGACGGTGTGAATTCTTCTCAGACAACGATCGTGTCTAACCTCAAACCGCTTGTGCCTGATTCTTCCTGCTCAACTCGTCGGTTATCTCGGTTCGAACAGACTTTTCAGGCCCGCGCGCGCCGGTCGCGAGGCGCCGCGCGAGAATCGGTGCAGCGTGCTTGGCCCCGAAGATGAACCGCATCACGGGCCCAAACGTCGGGGCGCTGAGGGCCCCGACAAGAAAGAGCCCTGGCACTGAGGTCTCAAATGATGCATCGAGGACCGGGGCATGATTTTCGCGTGCGATGTTTTTCTGGAGCGCGGCGTCGAGATACTCCAGGCGATCGAGGTTGACCTTGAAGCCGGTTGCGGCAATGACGTGATCGGTCAGGATCTCCCTCGTGCCTTCCGGCCCTTCCACGATGAGGCGAATGCGTCCGCCTACCTCGCTCGCGGAGCGTATCTGTTGGCGCACCAGCAGATCCACTTTGCCTTCAACCCGCTCGCGGAGCCACCACGAGCCGGACGGACCCCAGCTGGTGGCGACGAGCCGGTGACGTTTTTCGGTCGGAAGCAACCACCGGAAGAGGCGCGGAAACTCGGAAACGACCAAGCTTTGCCAGCCGGCGCCGAGTCCAGCTTCAGGATTGCGAATCCAGTCGAGCAACGTTCGCTCCACGATCGGCTCGCTGTTCCAGCGGATTCGATCGGCGCGCGCTAGTACACGCACACTGGCGCCTGCTTCGTGCAACAGAGCGGCAGATTCGAGGGCGGATTGCCCCGCGCCAAGGATGGTGCAATCGCGACCGGAGTATGCCTTGACGTCCCCGAGGAGCGTGCTGTGTTTGCACAAAGGCTCGCGCAGGCCAGAAATCTCCGGCGGAAGGTAGCGAAAAGCGATTGGCCCAGAGGCTAAAACCACCTGGCGCGCATCGAGCGAACTCCCATCGGTAAGATCGAGGGTGAAGTTGTCGGAATTGCGCCGGATCCGGCTGATCTTGACGTCGCATACTTCGCCAACGGCGCCTTTACGAAACCACTCGGCATAGTCCAGAAACTGTGCCAGGCTGACGGGAGATCCGACGGGCCGGTAGGGGATTTTTTTCTCCGACAAGAAACGCTTTAGCGTGAAGTTGCGCTGCGGGTCCCACAGGGTCGACGCGAAAGGCTCTGACTTTAGGAACATGCCTTCCGGCATGAACGCGCGCCAGCTCTCGAGTGGGGTTCCAAAGATCTGGAAGGGCAAGCCCATCGCCCGTAGATGCGCCGCGATCGACAGACCGTACGGCCCCGCACCGACAATTGCGGTTTCAATATGTAGCATGCTTTGTCTCCAATCGAATTTATCTGGCGTTCTCTTTTGTTCTGACCACGGAAGGTCGATTCCCGGAACTGACACCGCGGGCGCACCAGCGATATCCACGCTCAGCCAGCATCCAGATGGGCTGCGCGAATCGTTCGATCCCGTAGTGATACAACCCTGGCAGCGGATCGGCGATGCGAAAGTGGCCGTCCACGATTCTGGTTCCAGGTGGCAGTATCCCGGCTGGCGGCCGGTGCTCGATCGAGGACCGCCACGCGAGCTGCGCCGTCTCGCCTGGCGCCTGCCGGAATTTGCGCCCGAGTTCTGTCCAATACGCAATCGCCGGAATATTGACCCCGCAGAGTGTGGCGATCTCCTCCTGCCAATCCGTTCGCCCGACGGTGGGCTCGATGATCACGAACCTGCCAGTCCTCCGGTCACGCTTGAATTCGAGGCTACCTACCCCCTTGTAGCGGACGCGTTCGATAAATTGCAGGCTTAGCTTTCTGAGCTCATCCCCTGCCTCGCCGGCCGCTGAGCAAACCGCGGTGCTACCCAATTCCTTCGGATAACAAGTCAACTTGCGGCCTGAAAACAGCCCCGCGATTCTGCTGTTCGCGTCACAAGCGAACAGCGTAAAAAAGATGTCGCTATCTGTACCCTCGATCCACTCTTGAACCACGATGCCGCCGACGCCCTTCAGCATCTCGGTCGCGACGGCGCGCGCCTGTTTCAGCGAATCGACGCGTACCGCCCGCTTGACGCCGCGGTCCGATACCAATTGGTAGTTGTTGGGCTTGATCACCAGTGGCGGCGATACGGTTTGCAGGAATGGAAGATCTTCGACCTCGGAGAGAATAACGGTGCGCGGAACGGGAAATCCCTCCGCCTCGGCAAACTTCTGGAACAGTGTCTTGTCGGCCAGCGTGCGAACCATTTCCTTTGACGGAAGGCTGAACCGGTAGCGGTGCTCGAGTTCCTCGCGAAAGTTCGATACCACTTCGACATCCCGGTCCTCGGTCAGGAGCAACACGGCACGTTGGCCGATGCGGGTCGATAGTTTCCTGAGTGTTTTGACGAGGTCAAAACCCTCGGCGGTGGGAGTTCGCACGACGTGGCAAAACCTGGACCACGCCGCGGTGCGCCAGCGTGTGGTCACCACCAGGAAGACTGGCATACCTTCGCTTGCCAGACTCCGGACAACGCCCAAAGCGTTCAGAGTGCCCCCAACGACAACGGCTGGGGCCGCCGTCTTTACCGTGTCGCGACTACGCATTTGTCGGTCTCGGACCCGCAGCAAGCGGCATTCGGCGTTGGTCGGTCATTCCTTCTCCAGGTCGGGGTGATCGAACAGAAACTTGTGTTATCGCCTGCTTTAAACGAGCGGTTCGGGAAGCCTGTTGCGTATGGCAATCCCGTTACGTCCCGATTTCAGGAGCGAGTCGTAGAAATAGGTTAAGTGGTCAACCATCATTTCTACGGAGAACCTCGATTCCACGGTTCTGCGAGCCTTCTGCCCCATTTCCCTGGCATAATCTCGTGTTTCGAGTAACGTCAGGATCCGGCCGGCCGCCGCTTCTGGATCTTCGGCCGGCACCAGAAAGCCATTTTCCCCGTCCTCTATGGCTTCCGCGTTCCCGCCCACATCCGTCACCACGCATGGCAACCGGCAGGCCATTGCTTCGAGCAGTGCATTGCAAAAACCCTCGCTGCGTGAAAGAAGGCAGAAAAGATCGGCTAGTTTCAAGAATGGGAAAGCCGTCTCGAGTGCACCGAGGAAACGCACGTTGTTCTCGAGGCCAAGGTCTCTAACGAGTCTTTGCAGTTCGCGAAAATGGTCCGGCTCGCTGAAAGCGCCCACGATTGCAAACAGGACCGGGCTGAACCTTCGGCGCACAATATCAGCCGTTTTCAGGAGCGTGTCGATTCCCTTGACCTGCCTTATGTTGGCGACGGTAGCGACGATAGGCGCTGCCCCGTCGAGACCAAGGTTTCGCTTGAACAGATCACCGCCAACCGCGCTGTCGATCATCTCAAGATCGACGCCGTTATGTATTGTGCATACCTTATTGGGATCGATGGACTCGACATCGATACACCTTCTTCGCACTTCTTCTGAGACCACCTGTATCCCGTCTGCGAGCCTGTCCACGAGTTTGTAGGCGATGTTGTGCTTCGTGGATCGCAGGATTCCCATGTCCCGGCGACTCGAAATGAGCAAGGCGCCACCGCTTAATTTCGTAATGAGTCCTCCCCAAGTATTGGAAGACTCAAAAAAGGTGTGCACGATATCCGGTTTGTGCGCTCGCAACAAACGGTAAATTGCCAGTGCGGCGTTGAAACCGGTCCAGTCATAGGTGCGTTGGATTGGGAAATAATGAAGAGGACATTCGAGTTCGCGCAGAATGTCCCGGACGCGGGGTATCAAGCTGAAGGTCACAACGGACGGCTCGAACCTGTCACGCGGGAGATGGCGAATGGTCCGCAGCAATGCCTGTTCTCCTCCGCCCGCCGGTTCGCTCAGGCTGTCGACCATGTAGAGGACACGCGCCGGAACGAGCGCGCGTTTCGATCGATCATGGAAATTCTGACAGGCTTCAGCGTCTGTCCTCTCCTTCTTCGGATTCCAATCGTTCGTCATCGAGTACCAGAAATTTTCGTAGATTTACCTCGGCAGGCGATATCGACGATTGCAAATCCTCGTCGCATCCTGCCTGGCAATTCCGCTTCGTTCGGGACCGTTCCGATCACTTGCGGGTTATTTTCGTGATGGAGGCTTTGTGGCGGCTTCCCTTCGCGGTTGCAGCACCTCGGATATCAGGTAACGCCGGATTCTGAAGTAGGATTCGCCAGTCACAGCTTTCAGTGGCTTCTTTGCTTCCCAGAGCAAAGCTTGCTGCCAACGCGGCCAATTCTGCTGCGAAGCAATGGCGCCGGATACCGCCGGCTTGGTATGTTGTTGGATGAAGTATCGCCCCAAAATCAGGCAGCCATCGAGAACCGAAGTGGCCATTGTCGGCTCGGACGTGAACAACACTTCGATGCCGGCTGCGGCTGCGGTCTTGCCGACCTTCCGCGAAAAGTACCCATCGGGCACCGAGGCCACCTTCACCTGCTCTCCCAAAATGTCGTTTAGAACCGCGCAACTCTCGAACCATTCCTTGGTAAGCTCATCGCGCCCAAGGTGCGACATTCGCGCCGGATGCGAACAGGTGTGGCTGCCGATCACGTGCCCGCGGCTGCGCAACTCACGGATTTGCTTGCGGTCGAGGAAGCCCGTTCGCGCGATCCAATTTGTAGTGATGAAAAAATGGCCCCGCCAACCATGCTCCTCAAGTTCGTCGGCCACATATCGGTAAGCGCCAAGTTCGCCGTCGTCGAAGGTCAGGAACGCGGGAATTTCCCCTTCCCAACGGCGAGCACAGTCAATCGAACGAACTACAATTTGCTCGGCCTGACGCCGGATCGCCTGGATGTGATCGTGAAAATCCTGGCGGTCGAGCTTGTATCGGGCTTTGCAGGTGGCTTGCACACCATCCGCCCCGTCCGTTACATCGTGGTACGCCAGTGAGATCGCTTTCATCAGGCAACACTCTCGTCTGGCGCATCTTCAAGGACCGCCACGTAACATTGCCGCGTTTCTCTCGCAATGGCGCTCCAGGAATTGTCGCGATTGCACCATTCTCCGGCACCGCGAGCAAGACGTTCTCGTTTTTCGGGTTCGCGGATAAGCTGACGGAGCGCACCCGCAAATCCTTCGACGTCGCCATAATCAACGAACAAGGCGCTTTCCCCATCGCGGAGTACTTCCTGAAAAGCGGGCAAATTCGTGGCCACGATGGCCTTCTCGAAGGCCATGGCGGTCATGAGGGCGCCGCTCGTGGTCACCTCTCTGTACGGGAAGGCCAGGACATCGGAAGCCTGATAGTAGGTGGATAATTCTTCGTCAGGGATGAATCGAAAGTCGAGGTGCACCGATTTCTGTAAACCCAACCGGGACACCTGCGCTTTGATGGTCCCGAGCAATTGCGACTCGCCGGTGCCGGCCAGGAACAGGTGCGCATTCGATCGCGGAGCGTCGATCTTGCTCCATGCGTCCAGCAGGAAATCGAGACCTTTATACGGTTCGATGATGCCCTGCCAGAGAACCATGGTTGCGTCTTCAGCAAGCGATAGCTCCTCCCTCGACGCTTTGACGGAGCGGCGCTCCGAATCATGAAAGAGGGGTCCATGGGGTATCACTCGCACGCGCTCCGGATCTACGGAGAATTCGCGAATGAGGCGGCGCTTCGCTTCCTGCGTGTGACAGATCAGCGCATCCATCTGTTGATAGATGCGCTCGAATACCGGCGCAAATCTCTTCCCCGTATCGTGGGGAAGTACGTTGTGTACCGTGTATACCAGCTTGATCTTGAGCTGCTTCACGATTCTCAGAAACCAGATTTCAAACGGAAGTTTTCTGACCGTCGGAACCCATTGGACGTGCACGATGTCGGGTTTTGAAACTGCGAACCGGGCAAGAAGCGCCAGCATGTTTATGGAAGACTCGACGAGCATCAGGACTCGACGCACACGGTCGTTCGAAATTCTTAGTTTGGGGACGACATCGAGCAGACCTGGTTTGTTCTGAAGGCCGTTCTTGGCAAAGTATTGGGGATCCTTATAAGGGCAAACGGAACCTAGTGTAACTTGAATGTTCTGGCTCGCCAGACCTTCACAAAGATACCGGTCATAGAAGGGCGTGTAGCACCAGAGATCCATCAGGAAGACTCGGATGGCTTTTGAAGAATCAAGACACCTCTCAACCACCCCTTGACCCGTGTCGGCCGTGGAGATTGCTCGGGGCTGCAACTCGAGGTTCGTGCTGTTCATCCGCGTTTGCCCCCGTCGCTCCTGACCGTTCGAATCGTCGGGAAGCTGCCGAGCAGCGGTTCCGCGCAGGCCCTTAAGAACATGTACAAATTCTCGAGGTTCAGTGGATTGCGGAAAACCGAACGGGAATAATAGTTTATCGACATTTTCAATTGGCTGGCGGAAAACCAGAAATCACCTTGCTCGCGATAGATCTGCCCCAAAGCTCTGCGCCGTGCCACCCAGCCACATGCATGTCTCTCGTAATGTTTCTCTACGAACGACAACTGCACCTTCAGTACCCGGTCGGCATTGCTGCTCGACGAGCCGGGAGTGCGGCGTGAGTGCGCCAATATCTCGTCGATGTACGCGATCTCGTACCGCTCTGCAATTCGAAACCAAAGATCCCGGTCTTCGATAGCGGTTAGCGTTTCGTCGAAGAAACCGACTACATCCAGACACTGTTTTCTGAACAGAACCGTGGGGCACAAGATGTTGGCGCGGCGAATATAGATGTCCACCGCTATTTTCCCGCTCTGATATTTCGCCGGGAAGTCAAAGTAGCCAACAACGTTTCCATGGACGTCAATGCGAGCTACCTTCGAATGCGTCAGCCCAACATGCGGATTGCGGTCCATGATCGCCAGCCCACGCGCTAGTCGTGCCGGCAGCCACAGGTCGTCCGCGTCGAGAGTCGCGACAAATTCGCCCTTGGCCACTTGCAGGCCCGCGTTCCTCGCGGCTGCCTGTCCGCGGTTCGACTGGTACAGGTATCGCAACCTTTCGCCGAGGATCGGGAGATACGACCGAACCAGCGAGGGCGTGTTGTCCGTGCTGCCGTCGTCAATAATGATGAGCTCCCAATCTGTATAGGTCTGCTGAAGTACGCTGTCGATGGCGGCCGGCAGGTACTGAGCAGCATTGTAGGTTGGTGTGATGATGCTTACTCGAGGCATGGCTTAGGTACTGGCCTCACGCGATCGCAAGATAAAGGTCCGACACCGGACATAAAGGCGACCGGTATGCGCTTGAGACCTACAGCTCGCTCCCGGACACTCCGGCGAACTCTTTTTTGTCCAAAGCAACCGGTGCTCGACCTAAAGTGAAGAGCTGGCGGGGCAAAGCACGGACGCGAGAGTCCATGAGGTATAACAACCCGCCGTAAACCGCGAGGGTTATGGCGGACCGGACTGCCAGACTTCCAACCGCTGATTCCACTTCGAAACGAGACCCCGCGTACCAAGCGCAGGCAGCGGCTAAGGCGTATTTTCCAAGTGCGTTAAGATCGATTCGCAGAGGAAGTACCTTGCGTGATGCGTGGCCTAGCAACAGCACGCAGCACAAGTAGCTCAACAGCGTCGCAAGTGCAGCCGCCTGAAGTCCCATTCTTCGAAGCAGGATGCAGTTGAGACCGATATTGAGTAACGCCGAATACGCCAATATCCTGGCCATTACACGGGTATTTTTGTGAATCATCAGTCCCGCGCTAAAGAACGCATGGCTGGTGTACACCAACAGGCCAGCGACAATCGTGGGAATCAGGACCTCTGCGCCGAGATACTTCGACGATGCCAGCAAGAGCACTGCGGAACGGGAAGTCGTAGCGGCCAGGACGAAGATTCCTATACTCACCATGAGAAAGAGGTCCAGGCTTCGGCTGAGAAATTCACTCGTTTTTTCTTGCCCTTCGGACGCCCACAGGCGGAAGTAAATCGGTGCGAGTGCCAGATTGATCGGCAAAATCAATAGGTTGTTGAGGTAGTCGGACATGCCATAGGCGATCGAGTATCGTCCAAGCGCGTCGGCCCCGAGGTAGTGCCTCACGAAGATGCGATCGGCTGAATCCAGGGTGATGCTCGCAATTTCGTAGAAGATGAGCGGTAAACCGAATGCAAGCCCGCTGCGGAATAGCGCGATGTCAAAACTTTCGAGCTTTACGAGCCCTTGCTGGAAAAGTATTACGCATAAAATGACAACGACCGCTACTTCCGCCAGGATGGTGCCGGAATAGAAGGCGCGGATTGTTCGTCCAAGCCACGGCATAAATAAACAGATAGAAGCGAGGGTCCCGACTTTTGTCGCCACCGTGAAGGCACTATAGAGTTTTGTCTTTTCCTGCACGCGCAAGAACACCCACAGAAGCGACGTAAGTGCCCTGACGGAGATCAGTGAGGAGGCCAGGACCAGTAAAACCTTGAGCGATGAATTGATCAACGACTTCGGCGCGAGAGAAACTCCTCCGAGGAAGAGCGCTGTTGCGAATGCGGCTGTAAGCGCCACTCCGCCGAGCATGGTGGAGTAGTACCGGCGCGCCGACGCCTGATCCGACGAAAACGCGCTGCCATCATAAAAGCGCAACGCCGATTGCTGCAGCCCCATTTTCGACAGTGCCGTCAGCAGCAACAGAACTTTCGCGATCAGATCGATGGTGCCGTACTCGGATACGGAAAACGCCCGCGTGAAGATCGGAAAAGAGATGAACCCCACCGCCAGAGAAATCAAAATGCCCGACAGATAATGGCTCGAGTGTTGGAGCAACTTCTTGAGTTCATTCGTCACCGCGCCCGAGCGCATCCCTTCGCGCGCTCTGGAGTCCTTGTTGTCGGTGGATAGGCGCGCGACCGCGGTGCTCACGAACTGGTCTCCCGGTCCCCTCGTCGGCCCTTGACGATTGGCATCCTGCCGGATTGCGTCTGCATACCGAACCTTCCCTCGCCGTAGTTCACTCGCGCTCCTATTTTATTTGCAGACCTTGCCGAGACCGCCGCGCCCTGACTTTTCCTTCCAGTTCGCGGCTTATCGCTCACGGTATAACTCACGCGGGTTGTGGATTCAAATCCTCTGGAACTTCGGTGGGCTCGCGCACCTCATTGTTCCCTGCGCTGGCGAGCGGCTCTCCGCTTTCCTCGAGCACCAATCCTCGGGACACCAATCCGCCAAGGACCCACATGTAGCCGTTCACCTGAACATAGGTCCAGCGATCTCCGAAGCAGTTCGCCACAATGGAGCAAACCACCCAGGCAGCGAGCCCCAATCCCAAAGACGCCAAAAAAGGGTCTTTTGCATGCCGGAACAGGGCAAATCCCGTGCCAAAGGCTTTCGCGAGCAACCATAAAAAGATAACCATCCCAACGATGCCGGTTTCGAATAAGACTTTCAGAAAAAAATTGTGGGTGTCCTGATAATCTCCGACTCGGTGCAAATACGCGTAGGTGTCGAACCCGGTTCCAATGACAGGATTGGTGCGAAACACTTGCATGGCATCTTCCCACAGCGTGAGCCGCGTATTCGCCGAATGGTCGAGCGAACCGCTCTGCTCGTCATACGTCATCGACACACGTTGCTGGACCACTTTTGGCACCAGACTTGTTCCCGCCCACGCGAACACGAGCAGCAGGATCAGGAGACTGCGCTGCCTGACCACGCCAACGAACACGCAACCCACCAGGACCGCCAGATAACCGCCACGCGAAAAACTGTACATCACGCATAGGATGGTAAAGGCGGCCAGGGCCCGATACCCGATACTCAGCAGAACTTTGCGCTCAAATGCCGCAAGCGCGAGAAGCAGCGCCGTCGCTTGCGCCCCAAAGGCTGCCAACCCGTTCGAGCCCGCGTAGCCCATGCTGCTTGCGTCTCGCAGATCATCGGAAAACGTCGAAAAATCTTTCTCCGAGACGAAGTTCCAGAAATTATGATCCACGGCTAAAGTGGCAAGGCACATGACCAGAATCATGGCCTTCATCTGCCGCCGCGTAGGCGAAGCGGCGGCGGTCAATAGAAGCAGCGCCGGCATGATCATGTATTCACGCCACATGCCGAATCGTTCAGGGTTCGGGAACAGCGACGATTGCCCGAGATAAAGAGAACCGAGGCAGAGAGACACGAACGTGAAGGCGACATAGGTACCGAGCAGGTTGGTCCATTGCGTCTTCGGCCAAACCGGCAGCCCGCGGCGCATCAGTCCCAATGCAACGGCAAGGAGTACGACACCGAGAAGACTCGCTCCAAGTGGAAAGTCGTTGACGCGATACCGGATGGTTTGTAACGGGATCACCGGCAGGAGAAAAAAAATCCCGGTGATTGGCCGCCAAAAAACAGTCAGCAGAACGACGGCGACGAAAGAGATATACAGTATGTACCCTACGTAGGGTTCAAGACCGAAATGCATATGCTCCTCTTCGCGTTCCGCATAGCTGAAACTTGTTGGCAGGACCCAAAAAGCACTTTCCCGTCATCCATGCCCTTCCGCTGCCGCAATCGCTAATATTCTCTTTTTGTCGCGCGGGCTCTGCTCGACCAAGGCGCGCCGCAACACATCCGAGCTCGGATTGTAATCGGGCACCATGTGCTTCAGTTGCAGGATCAGTTGCGGCACGTCGCGCCCATCGCACAGCTGGCGCAGCGCCTCGAGCAGCCGTCTCATCTCGTCGCAGTCGATGGGCGGCCCCGCGAAAATCTTGACCTTCTCGTGCCGCGTGGGTAGTGTCGATTCTTCGAAGGTGTGCAGCTCCTCGTAAAGCTTTTCTCCCGGGCGAATTCCAATGAACTTGATCCGAATATCCTCTTCCGGCCGCAGGCCGGAGAGCAGAATCAGGTTCCGTGCCAGGTCCACGATGTTCACGGGCTTGCCCATGTCCAGCACAAAGATTTCGCCACCGCGTCCCATGCTGGAAGCCTGCAACACCAGCTGGGAGGCCTCCGGGATGGTCATAAAGTACCGTTGCATCTCCGGATGCGTGACCGTCACCGGGCCGCCGGCCGCAATCTGCTTCTTGAATAGCGGGATCACGCTCCCGTTGCTACCCAACACGTTGCCAAAGCGAACGGACACGAAGCGTGTCCCGCCGTTCTGTAATGAATTGACCGCGAGTTCTGCGACTCTCTTGGTCGCGCCCATGATGCTTGTGGGGCGAACCGCCTTATCCGTCGAAATCAGCACGAAATCTTCGAGTCCATGCCGTGCGGCAGCCAGTCCCGTGTGGTATGTGCCGAATACATTGTTCTCGAGCGCCTCAAACATGTGCGCTTCCATCATCGGCACATGCTTGTACGCGGCTGCATGGTAAAGGATCGACGGCTGGTGCTGATCGAGCACCTCCGAAAGCCGCTCCGGCTTCTGGACGCTTCCGATCTCCGGGCGGAAAGCCACACCGGGAAAATCCTCCTTCATCTCCTGATTCAGGTGAAACAAGGCGTTTTCCGAGATCTCGTAACCGACAATCATCTTCGGCGCGAAGCGCGCGATCTGGCGGCACAATTCCGACCCAATGGAGCCGCCGGCTCCCGTCACCAGGATGACCTTGCCTTCCAGTTTTTCAGAGATCTGCTGCTCGTCCAGCCGCGCCGGGTTGCGCCCCAACAGATCCTCCACCGCCACGTCGCGGATCTGCTTTGACAGGTTGTTCGTTCCTATGATTTCCCCGAGCCCTGGAACCGTCTTGAACGAGACACCCGCTTCCTGGCAGTGCCGCAGAATCCGCGTCATGTGCGCGCCGGACGCGGACGGAATGGCGATCAAGACCGTATCGACTCTGTGCTTTTTCACAATCGCGGCCAGTCGCTCACCGTGACCCAAAACTTTCACTCCGTGCACGACGAGTTCGGCTTTCTTCGGATCGTCGTCGATAAAGCCGACCACATGAAACGGCAGACTCGGGTTATGGCGGATTTCCACCAGAAGCGATATCCCCGCAGCCCCGGCGCCGTACAAGAGCGTACGTTTCTTCTCGCTCAATGCGGTGGATTTCGACCACTCAACAAAGATCCTCACCGCCAATCGCACTCCGACCGTCAACAGAGAACACACCAACAGATCGAGTACATACACGGATCGCGGAAAACCACTGGGCGCAATCCACAGAATCGCAAGGGTCGCCACCGACGATCCAAGCAAATTTCCCACCGCAAGGCGTGGTATGTCATTTAACGACATAAACCGCCACCAACCGCGGTCGAGCCGCGCAACCCGAAACACGATGATCTTCGCTACGATCCAGATTGGCAGCGCGTAGAGCAGGTGTGCCGATTCATCCCGCGGAAGGCGCAGGTCGAACCGCAGAATGAACGCGATGATCCCCGAGACCGCGAAAATCCCTGTCTGCACGGCCCAGATGACTGGTTGGCTCATCGGGCCCAGCCTTTTCACTATGGGTCGGAAACTCATCGGTCGCCTTTCGTTCCTGTGCAATGTAGGCTGTTCACTTGCCCCTCGTCGCCGGAGTGCTGCTCGAAATCCGGATGCAGCGCCTATGCCTCGCCATCCCTCAAGCTTGTTGTCGGTCCGCGGTCCGCTTCGGCGACCGCGCCATGAGCGAGATCGTCTGTAGTACCACACGGCAATCCGAAAAAAAGGTCTGCCTCTGGATGTATTCGAGGTCCAGACGCACCTTGTCGTTCAACAATCGCTCCACATAGAAGCGCTCGGGATCTTCATTTTCCGGAATCGCTTCTTCCTCGTGGATCGTGTAACGCAACTGGGTGGGACCCGTGATGCCAGGTTTCACCGCGAGAACCTGTCTCTGTTCCGGTGTGTATTTTTCGACAATTCTGGGGTCCTCCGGCCTTGGGCCAATCAGTGTGAGGTCGCCAACCAGAAGATTGAAGAACTGAGGCATTTCATCGAGTTTGGTCTTACGCAAAAACCACCCGACGTTTGTGATTCGAGAGTCGCGGCACGAAGTAATCGCGCTTCCGATCCGGTCTGCATTGCGGACCATGGTGCGAAATTTCCACATGCGAAATGGTTTGCCGCCCTTGCCGATGCGCCAGCCTCCATAGAACGGATTACCGGATGATTCCAGTACGATCGCCAGGCCTACGAAGAAAAACAACGGAACAAGCATCGGCACAATCACGAGGGCGATAACGATATCGATCAGCCGTCTCATTGTCGCTACGAACTCAGCGACGAAACGGTCGCCGCTCTCGCCCCGTTCAACGTCGGCCGCCTTCTTGCGAATTTCCGCGCGACCTCCTTGACGGTTTCGGCCACATATTCAACTTGTGCTTCCGTCATCCCCGGATAGAGCGGCAGGGAAATCAAACGGGGGTACAACGCCAGGGCCTGTGGACATTGGTTCTCGGGCCGATGGACAAAGCCAGCGAAAAACGGGTGTAACGGGATCGGTATGAAATGTACGCTTGTGCCGATCCCCCGCTTGTTCAGTTCCACGATGAATTCGTCGCGGCTGCCAAGGAGCCTGTCCAGGTTCAGCCGGAGCATGTACAGGTGCCACGAATGCCGGCAATCGTTCCGGTCGGGCGGGAGTTCGAATTCCTCGACGTCGGCAAAGGCCCGGTTATAGCTGGCCGCCCATCGTGTGCGCGCTGCGATGAAGCCTTCCAACTTTCTCAGTTGATGAATCCCAATCGCCGACTGAATGTCGGAGAGGTTGTACTTGAAGCCCGGCCGCAACACCTCGTAGTACCAATTTCCGCCATCTGCATAGCGGTTCCAGGCGTCTTTGCTGATCCCGTGCAGGCACAACATTTTCAGTAACCCGGCGAACGCATCGTCGTGCGTGGTCACCATTCCGCCCTCGCCCGTAGTCAGGTTCTTGGTGGCATAAAAACTAAAAACCGAGGCCGCACTGCAATCGCCGGTCACCGGATTCCTCGACCCCATTGGTAGTCCGCGATAGTGCGAGCCGACCGCGTGCGCGCTATCCTCAATTACATACAGCCCGTGCTCCCGGGCGAGTGCCCACAGCGCATCCATTTCACACGGCAATCCCGCCAGGTGCACCGGCAGGATGGCCCTGGTCCGTTCCGTTATTCGGGCAGCAACGGACACCGGATCGATGTTCCCGTCAGGCCCGACGTCCGCCAGTACGGGTGTGGCCCCGGCGTGCAGGATGCTGCTGACCGTTGCGCAGAACGTAAGCGGAGTCGTGATCACCTCCATGCCGGGACCGACATTGAGCGCGGCGAGCGCCAGTTGTAATCCGGACGTGGCTGCGTTGACTGCCTGCGCATGGGGAACTCCGGCATATTCGCGAAATTCCCTCTCGAACTGTGCCGTCCGCGGTCCCGTCGTCAGCCAGCCTGACTCGAGCGTGCGCACAACCTCGTCGATCTCCTCGCGGTCGATGCTTGGACGATGAAAAGGAACACGAACCGTCGTACTCATGAATTCCCCCGAATCACGAATCTTTGTGTGTTGATGAGAAGGTGTTCGACTAACGATGAGACAGAAAATAGAGCGGGAAACTTGCCCGGCCCGGCGCCCTATCGGGTGATCCGGGTAAACACGGATGGGCCAGATAGGCTCGGTGCCGGCGTCGAAAAGTACCAGCGCAGGCCTGCGACAGAACCCAATCCGTAAGCGAAATGATAGGTAGCAAAAACAACGGGAAGGTACGCCAGAATCGCCCAACCCTGTCGTCTGGCAGCCATCACGGAAGCGGTTAAGGTGGTGAAGGCGTACGCCGTCGCCATAGTTATCCAGAGGACGGCGAGGGCGGTAAACCACTGCGCCGCCCCGACGGCCTTCGTGACCACCATGCCGCCCAGCAAGAGAATGTTCACCAGAACAAACGCAATCGGTACCACGTGGCGCCAGGAATCCGGAAGGCGATGCTTTCGGATGACTGCAACCTTCCAGAATCCGTATTGAAAATATTGGTGAAACAAGCTCGACAGCTTCGGTCGCGGGGAATACCAGGAGACGATCGCCGGACTCTGCCAGATCTTTCCACCGGCCCGCGTCAGCCGCAGGTTCAACTCATCATCTTGGTTGCGGACCAGGGCTTCATCGAACAACCCGATCCCCACTAGCGATCGTTTGCGCCAGCAGCCGTAAGGCAGAGTGTCTACCCAGCCTTCATAATTCACATCGTGGAATTTTCCACCACCGGTTGAAAACCTCGAATGATAAGCGGCGGCCACCGCACGGGCCCGCACGCCGACCGCCCGCGTTCTCGCCGGACCACCGACGTTGTCGGCGCCGGTGCGCTCGAGGGTCTCCACACAAAGCCGGCAGTAGTTGGGCGCGTAGGAACTGTGCGCGTCCATCCGGAGGATGATGTCTCCGCGGGCCGCTCGGATTGCGGCGTTCAGTCCGGGCGAAACAATCTGGGCTGCATTGTCGATGAACCGCAACTGCGGATACCGCGCGCTGTATTCCTCCAGAACATCGCGCGTACCGTCGTCGCTCATACCGTCGGCAATGATCGCCTCCCAGGCGATACCAGCGATGTCTTGCGAAAGCAGCGAATCCAGAAGAACACGGATATGCCCGATCTCGTTGCGGCAGGCTACGATAATCGATACCCGCACGGAAGTATCGTCGCTCACCTTGCACTGACCTTCGGCGCCGCCGGCTTGGGATTTCGATGGCGGCGGCTCGCCAACACCTGTTCATACTGCCCGAGATAGCTTCTTGCCATAGCTGCGGCCGAAAAATCCCGCACCGCATTCGCGCGCCCGTTCTCACCGAGCGCGGATGCCAGCGCAGGGTCTCCGAGGAGCCGAAGGATCGCTGCGGCCAGACCGTCTACGTCGCCGGTCTCCGTGAGCAATCCCGTTTGTTCCGAATCGATCATCTTCGGCACCGCGCCCACCCGCGTCGCGATCACCGGCTTGCCTGCTGCCATCGCTTCGAGCAAGCACATGGGCATGGATTCTACGAGCGACGGCAGCACCACCATGTCGAGCGAGGCGTAAACCTCGGGCATGTCGTCACGAACGCCGGCAAACGTCACTTGCTTGGCGATCTCGAGCTGCGCTGCCAGCTCTTCCCACTCGTTTCGCGCAGGTCCTTCGCCCACCAGAACAAACGTGGTTTTCGGGCGGACTGCCAGCACTTGTTTTGCGGCGCGCAGCAGGACTGCCCCGCCCTTGTCTGCCACCAATCGCCCGACGAATCCCACCAGCGCCTGGTCATTCGGAGCAATCTTTCTCCGCAGCGTCGGCGCCGCGCCCTCAAAGCGTGCCACGTCCACACCGTTGAAAATCGTCGCGATCTTATGCCGGGCCACACCCGAACGCCGCAGACGATCGGACGGAACTTCGGAAACGCCGATGACTTTGTCGAATCTTCGCAAGATCAAGCGATCGATAGCCGCGTACGCGCGCATACTGAAGACTTTGCTCGGCCAATTGTGGCAAGTCGCCACCAGCGCCGTGCGATCTCGCCAGGCCACCGCATACGCATACAAGTCTGCTTTGTATCCGTGCGGATGCAGGACATCCACATTGTGCTTGGCCACCAGCCTTCGAATCTGTCGGACGGTGTTCCAGTCCGCCCTTCGCTGGCACGTCACCGTCTCAACTTCGAGCCCGCGTTGCCGAGCCTGCTCGCCCACTTCCGTGTGAGGAAACCGTCCGTCGGAGAACACCCCAACGATCGACCGGCAACCGAGCCGGCACAAGTTCTGCGCCAGCGTGACCAGCATGTTTTCTGCTCCGTAATAACCCTCGCTACTGATGAGAGAGAGTGTTGTCAAACGGACGTGCATAGGCTCGTTGCTCGGCGCGAACACGATCACTGGTTGGTTTCGGGGGATGTACGGGAGTTCCTGCCGTAATTCGCTTTGTGGCTCTCCACGCCTTCCAGAACGTCGCGTATTCAAACATCGTTATCGAAAATCGTTCGGTTAGGCCGACAACTTTATCTTCACAGATGTTCACACGCGGTATGGCAAGGCAGTCAGATCGCGTGGTCCATGCGCCGCACTCGGTTGTGAAGGCCAGGCGGTAGCCGGCATCTGCCAAAAGATCGCGTGTCCCGGGTGACCAGTTCCCGTTCGGATACGCGAACGTATCACAGCATCCGGGAACGGCGTGCTCGATCGCTGCCTTCGATTCCCTGATCTCCTTACAAACCGCGTCCGGAGAGATCATCGTGACGATCTGGTGGGTCTGTGTGTGTGACCCAATGGCGACTCCCGCTCGTATCATCTCGTCGATCGCGGTCCACGAGAACGTGCGATCCGCACCCAGCAATTCAAGTGGCCTCACACCCTTTTCCCGCGCGTTTTCCCAAAGCGTTGCCAGGTACTGCTCTCGTTTTTGAGGAGTGGCTCGTTTCAAACTCTCGATGGAACTCTCGGTTTCTTCCATTCCTTCCGTCAGCCGCAGCGCCCGTATTACGGCAACGGCTCGCTCCGGCCAGAAGGGGGCTTGCTCATCGATCAACCCGGGGCAAACGAAAACAATAAGCGGGATCCGGTGTTCACGGGCAATTGGAAACGCGACCGTGTACGTGTCGATCCAGCCGTCGTCGAAGGTGAATGTCACTCGGAGCTTACCGTTCTGCCCTCCCGGCTCCGACGTTCGCAAGTCCACTGCTTGATATCGGCGCGCGACCTGCGCCACCAGCTCTCGAAATGTGTCTTCCCGAAGCATAACGCCCGGCAGACTCTGCGTTCGTCGGTAATTGGCGTCGCGAAGAACCCGATGGAACATCAGCGGGATTACCGCTCCGCTCCGGCGAAGTCGACGCTTCGCCCACCACAGGCACCCGCTCGCTGCCAGGAGGTGCGCCCACAGATGTCGAAGAACTCGGCGCGCGTGCGCCCACCGGGTATCCTGGTTGTTGCTCTCATTGCCGGACACGGTCAACCTGATTTTCCATCGGCTTTCTGCGGGCTGTCGTATTCCCGCATGTAGCGGTAGTGGGGATTCGAATCGACAGTAACTTCATTAAAGATAACTCCCCGCAGATGCTTCCCCATCATTTCGACGGCTCGTTTTGCAAGTTCCCGCGGGGTACCTTGTGCGCGCACAATCAGCAGCGCCGTATCCGCCAAAGGCAACAACTCGGTTACGTCTGCAACAGGCAGTACCGGCGGTGCGTCGAGCACAACCCAGAGAAAATGCTCCCGCGCCCACGCCAGGAAACGTTTGATTCCGGGTCCACTCACCAGCCGCGAAGGATTCTCCGGAGTCTTCGCGACCATGGCCGCATAAAGATTTAATTCCCTGATGCCGTGCACTACCCGGGACGGTTCTACTTTGCCGGCCAGGGCGTCTTCCAGTCCGGGTGGCTCAATTCCGTGGCTCAAGATTTCCGCGATCTTCGGCCGCCTCACGTCCATTTCCACCAGCAGCGTCGGGCTTCCTGACTCAGCCAGGCAACTCGCCAGATTCACCGAAGTAAACGTCTTTCCATCTCCCGCGGCGGGACTGGTAATCAGCAGCACCGCACCGGTGTCGGACTCCCGGATCAGCGTTCGCCGCAACAGGCG
This sequence comes from Candidatus Acidiferrales bacterium, assembly GCA_963783955.1. Taxonomy (GTDB): domain Bacteria; phylum Acidobacteriota; class Terriglobia; order Acidiferrales; family UBA7541; genus Acidiferrum. The sequence continues at coordinate 583,633 of CAWAPN010000002.1, forward strand.
AAACTGTTCGGCGGCCAACCCGTTGGGGTTGGTTGGAAAGACCAGGCGTGACTCTTCCCCGGCTAGGAAGGCTAAATGGCGGAAGCCATCCGGTGACGGTGACTTGGAGTCTCGAGAAGGTTCAAGCCGCTCCGCCGGCGTGGGCAATTCCCAATGCGGTTTTCGAGCAGCCTTAAAAAAAGAACGGGAACAAGAGGATGGTGCACCAAATACGCCTGGCCCCGACGTCCCACTCATGGCGAGAGATGAGTTTCCGTTCCCGCCATTGGCGTGTTGTGGCTCGACCGCTTCCTCGGTCCCACTGGCGGCGGATGAATTTCCATTCGCGCCGTTGCTGTGTTCGGGCTCGACCGGTTCAAGCGTCGTGCTTGCGGCAAGGGGTAAAGCGCTGTTCGCGCCGTTGGTATGTTCTGGCTCGACCGCTTCCCGAGCCGCGCTCGTGGCGAGAGATAGATCCCCGTTCAAGCCGCCCATTCCCGCGCTGGCTGCTTGCCCAACGTGTACGTGGCGCCTTTGTTCGGCTCGCTTCGCTGCTCGAATTCTACCCATATTGGTGACCCTGCCGCTGATGAGAGTTAGTCCGCTTCAAGAGCCGGACGGCTGTACTTATTAAAGTTGACGAATTCCGAGGATGACGCCGACAATCGCCACGGAAAGCAGAATGCACGCGACCGACGCCCCGATTGCCCATCGTCGCGCCCGGCGCGCTTCCGACGCCAATTCGATGCGTGGAATGAAACCCCAGACCCGCACACCGCTCGGAAGCAAGGACTTCAGTTCCGTTTCTGTCTTAATCAACGGACTGAGCTCCTGCTTCGCAACGACGCCCAAAATCGAAAGCCCAAAAGCAAAAACGGAGGCCATCAGAAGGAGTCGCCTTCGTGCCGGCTTGACCGGTTTCTCCGGGATGCGTGCCGGATCGAGAACTCGAAACCGTTCCGCTTTTTGGTTCTGTTCGAGGTCCGCGGCCATGGCGATATTGAAGCTCTTGTCGAGAAGCGCCAGATAATGCTGTTTGGAAGTGTCGTAGTTACGGGTTAATTCCAACTCTTGCTGCTCCCGAATCGGCGCGGCGTTAAGTTTTTCCTGATAGGACTCGATCTGCGATTGGATCTGATCTCGGTCAACGGCAAGTTTCTTCATTTCCCGCTCGATCAGTTCCACACGAACGGAAATATCCGATTTGTCCGCGCTTGCTCCGGTGCTTTTCTCGATTGGATCCGGCGGCAGGGAATTTAACTTGGCGTTTATCTCTTTTAGCCGGCGAGTCCCTCTGACTATGTCGGGGTAGCGATCGGAATAATGCTCACGCAGCTGTTCGAGCGTTGCTTCCAACTCCCGCTTCTCCGCTTCGAGTCGCTCTCGCGGAGTAAGATCCAATCGTACGCTGCTTGTTGGTGTGACCGGTTCGGGTGAGCGTACCAGCAGGATTTTTTGCTCGTCCAAACGGTTCATGGCGTCGGCGTTGGCCTGCAGGGCTGCGCGCAACCCGACGATTGCCTGCAGATTGTTGCCGGTCTGGTCCGGTGTCTCCCCCAGGTGATTCATTTTGAATCCCCGCAGGGCGTTCTCCTGCATCTCTAAATTCCTCTTCGCCGCTATCAGTTCGGAAGAGAGAAAGTCCTTTGTTCCCGCCACCTGTTCGACTCGGCTGGCGATGCTCCAATGGATAAAGCTGGCGGCCAGTTCGTTCGCGACGGTCGCGACCAGTTCCGGTTGTTTGCCCTGGTAGGTGAGTGAAAATGTGCTTAGCTCCGGTCCCGAACCCTGCTTCACCACGATGGTAATGTCCTGACGCATCTCTTCTACCACTTCTTCCGGAGACAGGACGCTGCGGCGATCGGGATACAAATTAAATTTGTCGATGATTTCCTGCAGACGGCTTCGGCTAAGCACCTGTTGGGTGATGGTGTTCAGCCGGGTATAGGGGTCCGAGCTGACCACCGGACTGACGTACTTTTCCGGAACCTGTTGCGGATCGACGAGTATCGTGGTGGTCGCTTCGTAGACGTTCGGCAGTTTGGCGATAATCACGGTGCAGATCAGCGTCAACGTAAGCGTTGCCAGCACAAGGTGCCACTTGTACCTGGCAAACAGCCTCCAGTATTCCGTGAGTTTTGCGATCGCTTCTGAAGATCCACCTGGCATAAGAGTTCTTCTCCTGCAGAAATCAGAAATCCGTGCTACACACGAGCGCTTGGACGTTGCTGCTTTGCATCGCTAAAAAGGAATGCGGCCCGCTGGTTTTGTGGAAGTACCGCTTCCAAAGAGATGTGAAAAACTATAAGAAACAGAGACCCAAGCAATGTTCGCCGTCAGTGAGGATGGAATGGCAGGCCATTGCTGTTTCTGCCAGGCATAGCCGGCCCGCACCAGGAAGCCATTCCCAAAGCGCTGTTGAAGCTCCGCCGACACGGAGGTCCCATGAAGGGTGTCGCCCGCTTGAAGCGGATCATTTATTGCATAGGTATAACCAAGTTTCGCCTCTAAGCCTCTGCTCAATTGCCGGCGCACCGACGCATCTACCGTTGTAAGAATCACTGCGGGATAGAGGCCGGCGCCATCACTCAGTTGTCGGGAGAACGTGGCGGCGACGCTCGTGCGTTCGCTTTGCCAACTGAGCGTTGCTCCCTCCGCGGAGGTCCATTGGTGGCCTTCGGTCAGTCCAAAAGCGGGCCCGCTGTCTGAAATCCGGGGAATGTTGTAGTACTCGGGCCCGGCAAAAAACGAAAGATTCACGTTCGCGGGGATTGTCACGGAGTAATACAGAAGCAGTGCGTCGGTATCCGTGGTAACAACGCTGGTGTCGAATCTTTGCACCCGCAGCCCTACACCCACCCATTGCCTGGGCGACAACTGGTGATTGTAAAATGCCTCGCCCAAATAAGCCTGGGTGTCGTATAGCGCGCCGAATGGGGTATTCGGCGGTGAATTCGGATAGTCCAGAAAAGAATAATTTCCACGGACTCCAACCATGCTGCTCGGGCTGAACTGATAGGTCACCTCAGCCTCGCTTGTGTTCGCCACAGTCCGCTGCACTAGGGGAAGCAGCAACGAATCGTTCGGCTGTTCGACGACACCGGAGTCCGACGCACTGGGGTTAACCGTGTTGAAGAGCCCGGTCGTGTCGTTAAACGTATCCGTCAACCGCAAGCTGACGTGTTGGGTCAGTCTATAGATGAAATCCAGGGCAACGTTCTTCGCGACCTCATTGTCCTCGGGTATATGTTGGTCGAAGACAAACCCCGCTCCGAGGTTGATATCCCAGTTCACACGCGGAGTTGCTTCGGAGAAACTTATGCGTGGCTGGATCAGATAGGTGAAATCGCCCACGGCATCGGTATTCGATTCGAGCGCATTGTCAGTGTATACATCCGTAAAGGCGATCTCGCCCGAGAGCGAGTTGCTGGGGGTTTTCTCCGATTGAAAGGCGAGCGACGGCAGTTGGCCGTTCAGAACGGGCGGCGGCGCGATGGGTTGGTCCTCGGTCTGGGCCTCCGGCTCCTGTGCGCGAATGGCCAGCGGCCACAGGGCAAAGACCACGATGAGAACAATTCTGTTTTGCGCCTTCATTGCAGTTTACGGCACGACAACGGTGTCGCCAGGCTCGAGTCTTATGTTTTGCTCGGGATGATGGCCCTTGACGATCTCTTTGTAGTTGACGGCAATCCGCGTCTGGTTTCCGCCGGAACTTCCTCGAAGGATTACGATGGATTTTTGCTTGGCGAAGTCGCGGAAGCCGCCGCTGATCGCGATCGCATCCAGGACGGTCGTCGAATTGTTGAGAACATAGGATCCAGGATGCGCAACCTGCCCGAGGATATTAAAGCGTTGGCTCCGAATCTCCTGCACGATGACGGTCACTTCCGGTTCCGAGATATACGCGGACAACTTGCCGCTGATTTCGGTTTCAAGCTGCTTGGGCGTTTTGGCGCTCGCCTGCAGTTCACCTACGAGGGGCAGCGAGATCTTTCCATCGGACCTCACGGTAACCGTGCGTGAAATCTCCGTTTCTTTCCACACCGTAATGGCGAGTACGTCATCGCAACCGATCACGAAGCTGTCGTCGGGTGGCTTTGTTGCCGTTGCCGGAGTCGGCGCTGCACCCCGTCGAACCGCGGCGATCTCAACGGGCACTGCCCGTTTGGTATTGCCATCCGGTCCTTGCGCCCAACAGGGCAGAATGGGGAGCGGGACAGCGCAAAACAGCATGACCAACCTTCTGAACACGGTCATGATCTCCTCCTTACGGTCGAGCATCGAGCCTCCGGGCGTGCGAATCTCAGTTAACTCGAATTTCTCCGGGCCAGTCCGATGCATGGAGCGGCCTTGCAATCTCCACGGCCACCAACCTTGAATTCCGGCGCGTCGAACTGCTCTTGTTCCGCAGATTCTTTTTGGGCCCTTGTCGAAGAAACACCGCTTGAAATGGTTTCGGCGACGTCGTCGAAATAACCCGTGCCGGCAAATCGCTGTTGTCTCACAGCCTCATAGCCGTGGCTTTCCGCCAGCTCGAATTCGCTTTCCTGCAGCCGCGCATACGCCGACATCCCTGTTTCGCGGTAATCCCGTGCCAGGTCGAACATGCTGAGATTGAGGGAATGAAATCCGGCTAAGCTGACGAACAGCAAGCGGTAACCCATTCCGCTAAGTGCCACATTGAAGTTGCGGATGGTGGTCGAATCGAGCCGCTTGATCCAGTCAAAAGACGGCGGGCAATTATAGGCGAGCAGCTTTCCCGGGAACCACTGATGGATCGCCTCTGCGAATTTGCGAGCTTCCCTGAGGTCCGGAGTGGTCGTCTCGCAACACAGCATATCCGCATAGGGCGCGTATGTCAGAGCGCGAGCGATAGCGCCATCGAGTCCGCCAGGAGATCCCAAATAGCCTTCGGAGGTTTTCTCCTTCGGCGGAAACTCCGGAGCATTGCAATCGGATTCACCCCGCGCCGCGGCGCTGGTACAAGCGATCAACAAGGTTGGAACGCTCATCACGTCGGCAGCCAACCGCGCCGCGATCAGCTTCTCGACGAATACATTGGTGGGGACGGGGACCCTGTCTTCCGCATTGCTACGCTTTTTTGTGCGCGGTAGTGCGTCTTCAAAATGCACGGCCGCCGCGCCAGCCTCGATCATGGACTTCATGTGCTCAAAGACCGTCAGGCTGCCGCCGAAACCCACTCCCGCATCCGCCACCACGGGGGCAAACCAGTGCACGGCGTCCTTGCCTTCGGCATGGTGGATTTGATCCGCCCGCTGCAGCGCTTTGTTAATGTTCTGCACCAAATTGGGAACGCTGTTCAACGGGTGAAGGCTTGGATCTGGGTACATTTCTCTGGCTGTGTTTGCATCCGCTGCCGCCTGCAAGCCGCTGGCAAAGACCGCCAGAAGCCCGGCGCGAACCTGTTCGATTGCCTGGTTTCCGGTCATGGCGCCCAGGGCGGCCACGTACGGCGCGGTCTGCAACAAGTTCCAGAGTCTTTCCGCTCCCTTTCGCGCGATCGTGTATTCGATTTGCAAGGAACCGCGAAGCCGGAGAACATCCGCGCGCGAGTAGGTGCGCTTGATCCCTGCCCAGCGCAATTGGTCTGTCCCATTGGACAGAGTCGTGCCAGATTCATCGTATTCAGTCATTGATGCTCTTTTCAGAGCCCCAGCGATACGGTCCTCCGGGCTAGGGGAGAGAATCGGCCGCCGAGGCATCACGGCAAATCTAGGGAAAAAGCTCTTCTGAGTTTTGTGTGCTGCCTGGCTGGTGACAACTGGAGCACCGCTCTTTCACGACAGAAGCGGGAAACACCGGAACTGGGGACACCCACGCGCCATCAATTTCGGCTGCTACCGAGCGCTGAAGCAATTTCACGGACACTACGATTCGCTGGCGCCCTTTGAAACTCTGCAGGATTCCCTCGAGTCCGCTAAGAGCACCATGGTCGATCCTCACCCTCTGGCCAATTCTGACGTACGGCCAGGGTTGCGTGGAGACGCCGGAGCTAACCAGCGTGCGAAGCGCCGCTATTTCGGCCTCGTCGATCGGGACAGGATTCTTGGCGATCCCCACGATCGAAATGAGGCCAGGTGTTTTCAGGATGGAAACTCGGTCTTGCAGGCCGAATCGGCAGAAGAGGTAACCCGGAAACAGTGGGAGTTCTATCTTCTTGATCCGGTCCGACCACTGTCGCTTGCCCCAGTAACTCGGCAAGAACGATTCGTGCCCGTTGGCCTCGAGAAATGCCCCAACAGCGCTTTCATATCGCGCCCGAACTTGTACAGCGAACCACGGTAGTCGGAGTGCTTCGCAAGAATCCACTAAACTGCCCCCGGAACCCATAGGATTAACGCAATTTTTGGATTGATCGATCCACACGGTTCAAAAACTCGATGTCGCCGCCAAGAAAGCTCACACCGCGAAAGCGTTTGGACAAGCTCACGCCATGAGAGTCACACTTCTGAATCCACTCGTTATGCTTGCTGCAACCGCCGTGCCATTGGCGACGATCTGCGCTCGGCGGTTCGATCATGTTCATCTCGCAAGATTTAGAAGCGAGCTGAACTTTTTCGCGGAAGCCCCTGCTTCAGAAATGAAAAATAATTTCAACAAAAAGCAGAATTGTTTTTTGATTATGACCATGGAAAACCGCACTTCCTTCGAAAACGGGAGTCAAAGTCAATCGCCGTTCATGAGCGGGCCCGCGGAGACCACAAAGGGAATCGTGGCGGAGACGTTCTTCTCGTTGATTAAGTTCACGGCTTCGATCCCACATCGAAGCCGTTGTCCGTATTTGCGCTCGAATCGTTACAGGCTGCGGTTTGCTTCGCTCGGATGCTGAGGTCGACAGGAGACTTACTTTGCGGGCTCGGGACCCGGCAATCGACGCGGTTCCTGCCCATCATCATGAGTCGACGGCAGTTTCAAGCCAGACGCCGTCGTTCCTTTCGTTGGTTCCACTCCCCGCGGCGGTACTCCGGCGTCTCTCATCTTGTAAAGAAGTGCGGCGTAACTAATGTTCAGAGCGCGGGCGGTTTTCCGCCGGTTCCAGCGATGTGCTTCGAGTGTTTTCAGGATCAGCTTGCCTTCCAGTTGTCGGACCGCTTCCCGCGTAACATCCTTCAGATTTACCTGCCCATTGAACGGAATCTCGACAGGTAGTTCGTCCACGTGCCCGTTCTGCAACGGTGTGCTGATCATAGCCTCGCGCCCGCTGAGAACGTAGCGCTTAACAATCGTTTCTAGCTCCCGGATGTTTCCCGGCCAATCGTGCTTCTGCAGCGTCGCGAGTGCTTGCTCAGACAGAGGTCTCACCGGCCGGTTGAGTAACCTTCCGTGCCTCTCTAACAGGAAGTCCACCAGACCGGGGATGTCGCAGCTGCGTTGTCTGAGCGGTGGCAGCTCAATCGTGAGCACGTTGATTCGATAAAAAAGGTCCTGGCGAAAAGTCCCCGCCCTTATTTCCTTCTCGAGTTGTCGATTGGTGGCGCAAACGACGCGGACCTCGACCCGCCGCTCTTCCTGCTCTCCGATTCGGCAGAATTGGCCATCTTGGAGCAATTGCAGGAGTTTTGCCTGCAGACCCAGATCAAGTTCGCCGATCTCGTCAAGGAAGAGCGTACCGCGATCTGCAAGTTCCACCCTTCCGGGCTTGGAGGAATAGGCTCCGGTGAATGCCCCTTTCTGATATCCGAACAACTCGCTCTCGAGCAACGTTCCCGGAATTGCGGGACAGTTGACCTTGACGAACGCCCCGTTTCCCCAGGAAGAGTGAGCGTGAATGTAGCGGGCCAGGATCTCCTTGCCGGTGCCGCTTTGTCCCTGAAGCAACACGGGTACGTGCGTTGTTGCCGCCATTTCCGCGCTCAGACGCACCGCCTCCCCGGGCGGGGAATTGCCGAAGATCACTTCGTCGGGCGGCAAATCTACACTCGATGAAGAAAACAATGCACCGGAACGAGAAGCACATCCCATCGTCTTACCCCAGGGTTCTATGGATTTTAGAGCTTCATTGCCATCTTTGATTCCGTACGGTTTTGAGGCCTTTGTGGGCGGTTCGTGGTCAAATGGGTTTCTTCCTGTGGTCGCTGCGCAGGGCGAAGTTTTTTATGGCGACGGCAAATCCGCTTCGTCCTCTCGCTTCCGCTGACGACTCCACCCGTATCACTTGACCGAAAGCCCGAACAATAAGTTCGGCCCCGGCGAAAACAGTTCGCAAGGCTACACGGAGGTGGACACGGGTTCCTGTGGGAGGGGAATCGGGCGTCGATACAAACATTCCACCACCCGAGATGTCGCTCAATAGGCCCTGACGGCGTTGGCGAACATCCTTCGGATCCTTCCAGGAGAAGCGGACCGGGGCCTCAACTTCATAGCGTTCACGTTGCCTTCGGTCCATCAGCGCAATACAACACTCCCATCTCCAGGCGACTGCTTAATCTTCGAATCGACTGTCGCAGCATGTGTGTTTCCCACCCATTTGCGTGGGAGAATACTCTGCGCGTGCACGCCGGACAAGAAGCACAAATTCTGCCCGGCGATGGAAAAGCCTGTGGAGCAGGGAATCCGCATGGCGCTGAGTTGTCACACGACTTTTCAACAGGCATGAAAGTAGGATTACTCCTGTCGCTTTTCCCGTGATGGAGCAAAACTGCTCACACACGTCCGGTCGCATTTTCTTGACTAATTCGTGATCGGCTGCTAAATTTCTGCGCTGCGGGTTGTTCGTCCTCCGCCCCGCGATCAATATGCGAGTCGCAATGATGCGGCTCGTTTCGTTTCCTGGAAAGAAGAAATCTCGAAATGGGTACTTCGCTTGCATCCCCCAGCCTCAGCGAAGCTCGCTCTGCGAGTCACTCTCCGCGGATTCGGGTTCTCATCGCCGATGAGAACTCCATGGGCTGCCAACTGCTAAAGAACGCTCTCGCGCGTTTCCGCTTTCGCTTTGAAATCGTGGCATGCGCCACGACCTGTGCGGAGATCGCGGAGTCGGTGCATGCGGGCAAGATTGACATCGCTGTGGTGAGCGAGAGCTTGCACGGTGGAACCTTCGCGGGTTTTGAAGCACTCAATGAACTACAGACCAAGTTTCCTGGTGTGCGGGTCATCATGCTTCTCAAATCCGCGCCGCGCGAGTTGGTAATAGACGCTTTCCGTGCGGGAGCGAAAGGCGTCGTCTGCAGGACTGAACCCATCGGCCACCTCTGCAAATGCATTCAAACCGTGCATAAAGGACAGATCTGGGTCAATAGTCAGCAGCTTCATTTCATCTTGGAAGCTTTGATGACTTCCAAGCCTCTGCGCGTGATCAACTCCAAGGGTCGCCAATTACTCGCGCAACGAGAGGACCAGGTAGCCAATCTGGTAGCCGAGGGAATGACGAATCGGGAGATTGCACACCGGCTCGGAATTACGCAGCACACCGTGAGCAACTATCTTTTCCGCATTTATGACAAGCTCGGTATATCGAGTCGCGTCGAGCTTGTGCTCTACGTCTTCAAGCAAAGTCGTCGCGCCTGACAGCCGCAAGACACTCGGCGCACTCCGAGGCAGCACATGTCGTTCGTCTGGAGCACGGCCCGGTGCCGGGCACACCTCGGCCGAGCCGCAGGTGTCAGGCGTAACGGAAGAGCGCTTTGAAACCGTAGTCCATGTGCTGCTGGATGTGACAGTGAAACAAGGCAAGGCCTGGCTGATTCGCGGTGAAATCGACAACCGCGCGGCCGTAGTACGGGACCACGACCGTATCCTTCGTAACGCCGCCGGTCTTTTTGCCGTTGATCTCCGCCAGTTCCCAAAGGTGCCGGTGCAGGTGCATAGGATGGGCGTCGTCAGTGCGGTTCCGCATCACCAACCGGTAGCGCGTCCCCTGTTCGAGCACGAACTCGCGCTCGTGCGGATACGGCTTCCCGTTGATGAGCCACAGATTGAATTTGCCCGCTCCGCCGGGAATCTTTTCAAAGATGAGTTCGATCGTCTGCTGCGGAGCCGGCGAACCGGAGTTTGTTTTGCCGAAGATTGTATAGTCCCAAGGCGCCTTCGGTGGATCGATCCATTGCGGCTGCCGGTGCTGCCCAGCGTACTCCACGACTGCGCCAAGGCCCGATTCGCGAATCGGCTTCTCTGTCGAGCCAAGAATCCAGATTCCCGGATTGGTCATCTCAACGGCAACATCGATGCGCTCGCCAGCGCCGATAAAGATCGAATCGAGCAGCTGCGGGACCGGCACCGGATTTCCATCGAGCGCGATGACCTTCATCTTGTGGCCGGCCAGCGCGATGCGGCGATTTTCAATCGCGCTCGCGTTGAGGAAATGAAGTAACAACCGCTGGCCTTCGCGGACGCGAATCGGCTCGCCGGCGCCCAGAGACTTGTCGTTGATCGAATAGGTCATCGAGCCGACTTCGAGGCCATCCGGATCCGTATTGAGCGTCGCCGGCTTTTCGAGCAACGGCCCATCGTGCGTGTTGTCGTCCTCGTCGTCCATGGTGCCGGTAAAGAACGGCTCCCAATCGCGCAAGGCGAGGAATCGTTCCTGGTCATACTGGCCGCGATCGTCGCTGCCTTCGACATAGACGAAGCCGAACTGCCCGGTATATGCGCCTCGGTGCAGATCATCCATCGCCATCGCATGAGAGTGGTACCAACGGCTTCCGGCTGGACCGGGAGTAAATTGGAATCGGCGCCGTCCATGCGGCTGCACGGGTGGCGAACCCTCTTCCTCCGTGCCGTCTACTTCAGGCGGAATGAGCATGCCGTGCCAATGCACGAGCTCTGGCGTATCGGTGTCGTTGATGACATCGACGGTGACCGGCCTGCCTTCGCGCATGCGCAGCAGCGGCCCCGGCGCTGTTCCGTTGTAGCCAATCGTCGAGAGAATATGCGAGCGGTCGAGTTCGACGGTGACGGGCGCAATGCGAAGCGTGTAGTCCGCGCGGGCATCGGCAGCCCCGGCCTGCGTGTTCCTAATCGGTCCAAGCGGCAGTCGCGGCACTCCGGCGCCTGCCAGCGCCATGCCGCCGAATTTGAGGAGGTCGCGCCGGTTCACCATGGTGCCACTCCCGCGGAGGCGGGACCTAGCCGCATCCTCTCACGCCGGAGTAAGCTGGACAAGCCGGGTGGGAAGCGCCTAACTGCAACCAACACGGCCGTTTCGTCGTCTAATTGACTCTCGCGCGAACGCCCCTCCGCCGAGCCTCTCTATGAAGTTTTCGCACATCGCGCTCGCAACTGTGGCAGCCGCCGCCAGCTGCGCCACGCTGTGGGCGCAGCGAACCGGCGACTTCGGCTTTGGCAACGACGACTCCCCGATGAATGTTAAGGCGGAGTTCTACTGGTCGCGCCTGGCTTACTCCACAAACATGGCCAGCTTCGGCGCTAATTTCGGCGGCTACGGGCGGCGCGGATGGCGCAGTTCCTGGTCGCGCGACTATCCGAAGGCCGATCGCCAGTTCCTCATCGCGATGCACCGGCTTACGCGCATTGACGGCCGCCCCACGGAGCAAGTCGTCACCCTCGATTCCGACGAGATTTTCAACTATCCGTGGATTTACGCGGTCCAGGTAGAAACTTGGACGTTCACGGACTCCGAAGCCAAGCGATTGCGCGAGTATCTGCTGAAGGGCGGCTTTCTGATGGTGGACGACTTCCATGGCACCGAAGATTGGGAAAACTTCATGAACGGCATGCGCCAGGTGCTGCCCGACCGCCCCGTCGAGGATCTGCAAAGCGGCGATGAAATCTTTCATACCCTCTATGACATCGACGACAAGATGCAGATACCTGGAGAACAGTATGTCTGGACCGGCCGAACCTATGAGAAAGATGGCTATCAGCCCAAATGGCGCGCCATCCGGGACGACAAGGGACGCGTCATCGTCGCTATCTGCCACAATATGCACCTCGGTGATGCATGGGAATGGGCCGACGACCCGAACTATCCGGAGACCTTCGCGTCGATGGCCTTCCGCGTGGGGCTGGATTATATCCTCTATGGCATGACGCATTAGTCTCTCGCCCGAGAATGAGCGTCGTGAAGGCAGCGGTTACGCGTCCATTCGGGAATAGAAGGACAGATGTTTCAGTTTTTTTTCAAATATCCGGGCACGGTCTTCACGAAAGGGCGGTTCGTGCTGCTGAGCGCCTGGCCTGGGTGGCTGCTGCTGGTGGTGATCGGCGCAGCTTCCGTCGGACTGGCCCTGCTGATCCGTCGAAGGCAGCGCGATGCGATACCGGAATTGCAAACCTGGCGCGCCTGGGTGATTTGGGGAACGCAGTCGGCCTTGCTGGCCCTGGTCCTCTTGCTGCTCTGGCAACCGGCCATCGTAGTAGCAGAGCTGAGCTCGCAACAAAACATCATAGCCATCGTCGTGGACGACTCGCACAGCATGGGCATCGCCGACAGTGACGGAAAGACCCGCGAGGCGACGGCGCTGGCTGTGCTCGAGAATCGTGTTCTCGCCGGGCTCGAGAAGCGCTTTCAAACTCGCGTCTACCGGGCCGGCAGCAAGCTCACGCGCGTAGATGGGCCGCAAGAAATTGCGCCGGTCGAACCGTCAACCCATATCAGTGACAGTTTGCAGCAGCTCGCGACGGAGACTGCGGACCTGCCGGTGGGCGCGATCCTGCTCCTCAGCGACGGCAGCCAGAACACCGCGGGAACGGGCGGCTCGGGCATAAGCCTCGATGCGCTCGAAGCGCTGCGGAACCGCCGGATTCCTGTGCACGCGGTGGGCTTCGGCAAAGAGCAGAGCGCCCACGACCTTGAGATGCAGGATGTCAGCGTCGCAACGACTGCCATCGCCAACAGCCGTGTCTCGGTCATGGTCAGCCTGACGCAGCGCGGCTATGCGGGTGAAAAGACCAAGCTCAGCGTGCACGACGGAGACAAAGCGCTCGCGGAGCGCGAGATCACCCTGGCGCCGGATGGACGCATTGAGACCGAACAACTTTTCTTTCCCATTGGCGCGGCAGGAGCCAAGAGCCTCAGGTTTACCGTCGAACCGCTGTCCGGCGAAGAAAACACCGCCAACAATAGCCTGACTCGCCCCATCTTTGTAACCGACGTGAAGCGAAGGATTCTTTATATCGAGGGCGAGCCACGCTGGGAATACAAATTCATTCGTCGGGCGGAAGAAAACGATCCGACGGTCGAACTCGTCTCGATGCTGCGCACCAGTGAAAACAAGATTTACCGCCAGGGCATCGGCGATCCGAACGAGCTGGCCGACGGCTTCCCGGTGCGGCCCGAAGATCTTTTCGGTTACTCCGGAATTATCATTGGTTCCGTGGCCGCCGACTATTTCACGCCGCTGCAGCAGGAACTCCTCCGTGAATATGTCGATCGGCGCGGCGGGGGCGTTCTCTTCCTGGGCGGCCGCTCTTCGCTGAGCGATGGAGGGTGGGGAGCATCGAACTTGAATGAGCTGCTTCCCACGTTTCTTCCGGCGGGAAATCACAACTTCCATCGCAACGCCGCAACCGTAGAGTTGACGCCGGAAGGCATGGACTCTCCCATCACGCAGTTGCTCGATGAACCCGACAAGAATGCTGTTCGCTGGAAGAAGCTTACGTATCTCGCCGACTATGAAGACGCCGGAGCGCCCAAACCTGGCGCCACCGTGCTCGCCGATTTGCACGTAGGCCGCCAGAAACTCCCGCTTCTCATCACCCAAAACTACGGCCACGGCCGCACCGCGATCATGGCAACCGGCGGCACATGGCGCTGGCAGATGAGCGAAGCTCTCGGCGATCCGTCGCACGATCTTTTCTGGCAGCAGCTTTTGCGCTGGCTGGTGGCCGAAACACCGGGTCCCGTTGTGGCTTCTATACCGGACCGACTGCTGATGGACGAAGGACACCTGCAGTTGACCGCGCAAGTGCGCGATAAGCAATTTCAGCAAGCGCCGAACGCACATGTCACGGCCCACGTTGTCGGACCGGAAGGCCTGAACGCGTTGCTCGACCTCACGCCCTCGGGGATCACACCTGGGCTTTATCAAGCGGAATGGACCGCGGAGAAGCCTGGCTCTTATCTCGCCGAAATCACAGCGGAATCTCCCGGCAATCCACCGCAAGAACTGGGCCGCGATGTCGTGACCTTTCAGCGCCAGGACGGTGTCGCGGAAAACTTCCACACCGAACAAAATCGCGCCCTGCTGGAGCAACTCGCCTCCGAAACCGGCGGACGCTACTGGAAGCCGTCCGAGTTGAAGGATCTGCCGAGAGATATCTCCTACTCCGAAGCGGGTATCTCCGTTCGCAGCACCAAGGAGCTGTGGGATATGCCGGTCGTCTTCCTGCTCTTGCTCGGTCTGCCGCTGACCGGGTGGTTGCTGCGTCGCAAGTGGGGCGTGATATGAAACGCACCCTGGTCTTAGCGATGGCGTGTGCCTTCGCGCTGCCCGCGCGCGCTGCGAGCTTTTATGTCGTCGTGGCGGGCCTCGGCGGCGAGCCGGATTACGAACAGCGCTTCACGGCAGCGGCGAAAGACCTGGACCGAATTTTCAAGGCCTCCGGCCCCACCGCGCATGTCTACACGCTCACCGGTTCCGAGGCTACGGCAAGCCAATTGACAGAGACGATCGCCGACGTAGCGCGCAACGCCAAGGCCGACGACGACTTTACGCTCATCCTGATTGGCCACGGTTCCTTCGACGGTGTCGAATACAAGTTCAATCTGGTGGGACCGGATGTGACGGCGGCCCAGCTCGCTGCAATGTGTGACCACATCGCTGCGCGGCGCCAGCTTATCGTGGACACAACCAGCGCCAGTGGAGGAGCGCTACAGTTCCTCGAGCGCCCAGGCCGTGCGGTGGTCGCGGCGACGAAATCCGGAACCGAAAAAAACGCGACCGTCTTCGCGCGTTACTGGGTTGAGGCGCTTCAGGATTCTGCGACCGATACCGACAAGAGTGACTCCATCAGCGCCATGGAAGCCTTCACCTACGCGGCAAAGAAAACCGCGGCGTTTTACGATTCGCAGAAGCGCCTTGCGACCGAGCACGCCGTATTCAACGATGTGGGCGGAGGCGATCCGGTGCGCGAAGCCGGAAACGGTCAGGGCACGCTCATGGCGAGCTTCACCGTGTTACGCCTGGGCACAAGCCAACAAGCCGCCAACGATCCCGTCAAACGAGCATTGCTAGACAAAAAAGACGAACTGGAGCAAAAGATTGACACGCTGAAATACCAGAAAGCGGCTATGGACCCCGAGGACTACAAGCAGCAATTGACTGACGCCCTGGTGGAACTGGCAAAAGTCCAGGAGGAACTGGACCAGTGAGACGTCTCGCCGCCATTGCCGTTCTTCTTCTGGGTGCCGTTTCGGCCCATGCTGCTGTTCCTTCCGATTGCTGGGCGCTGCGCAAGCACGGACATCCCGCCGAAGCGCGTGCCTGCTTCGACACCCTGACACAAAGTGGTGACGCCTACTTCCGCGCCGAGGGCTTCTGGGGGCTCGAACAATGGCAGCAAGCCAACGAACAGTTTCGTCTCGCGACCCAGCCCGCGAACAGCAAGGCACTCTACAAGGCGCGCTGGGGAATGTTGTTACACGAGCGCTTCAATGACGTCGAAGCGGCTGACCTTTTCCGAGAGGCGCTCGCGAAAGACCCGTCGAATGCTGAAGCGTATCTCGGTCTAGCCATGGTTTCGGCCCGAGGTTTCGATGGCAAAGCCAGCGAGTATGCAACGAAGTCCGTCGGGCTCGATCCGAAGCTGGCCCAAGCGCATGAGCTGATGGCCGATCTCGCGCTAGCGAACGACGATCCCGATGCCGCCGCGGCGGAGGCCGATAAGGCCATTGCCCTGGAGGATGATGCGCTCGACGCCATGGCCATTCACGCGGCTATCGAACTGATCGCCGACCGCTCTCCCAATGCCTGGTTCGCAAAAATCAAATCGATCAACCCCGACTATGGCGAGGGATACGCTCGTGTCGCGCGTCAGCTCGAGCTCCACTACCGCTTCGAAGATGCAGTCGCGTACTACCACAAAGCCATCGACGCCGGTCCGCGCCTGTGGGCGGCGCATTCGGCGCTCGGAATCGCGCTCATGCGTTTGGGCAAGGAAGACGAGCCGTTCAAGGAGCTGGAGCTGAGCTACAACAACGGCTATCGCGACGCCGCAACGGTAAACAGCCTGCGCCTGCTCGACAGCTACAAGAACTTCGCCACCTTCCGCGACGACTCAACGATCCTAAGGTTGAACAAAACAGAAGCGGCGCTGTTGCTACCCTACGTGCAGACCGAACTGCACACGATTCTTGCGAGCTATGAAAAAAAATACCGCATGAAGCTTCCCGCTCCTGTGCAGGTAGAGGTCTATCCAAACCACGAGGACTTCGCTGTGCGCACCACGGGTATGCCGGGTCTGGGCGCGCTAGGTGTTACTTTCGGCGAAGTCGTCGCCATGGACAGCCCCTCTGCTCGCAAACCCGGCGACTTCAATTGGGGCTCCACGCTATGGCACGAGATGAGTCACGTCTATATTCTTACGGCCACAAATCATCGCGTACCGCGTTGGTTCACGGAGGGACTTGCCGTGCACGAGGAAGGCCAGCGCTCGTCGGAGTGGAGCGATCGCGTAACGCCGGAGGTCCTGGTCGCGATTCGCGACAAGAAACTCTTGCCGGTAACCAAGCTCGATCGTGGTTTCGTCTATCCCGACTATCCGGCCCAGGTAGTCGTCTCCTACTTCCAGGCAGGCAGCATCTGTGATTTTGTAGCGACGAAGTGGAGCGAAGAAAAACTGCTCGACATGGTTCACTCCTACGCAAAGCTGCAGACGACGTCCGAGGTCATCAAGGAGAATCTCGGGCTCGCGCCCGACGACTTCGACAAACAATACTTCGCGTGGATCGCGCAGAAGTATGGCACGGAGGCCGCACAGTTCGACGAGTGGCGCGAAAAGCTGAAGGCCCTCAACGTTGCGGCGCAACAGAAGCAGTACGACACCGTGCTCCGGGAGGGTGCACCCATACAGGCGATGTATCCCGAGTATGTCGACCACGGAAATGTCTACGAATTAATGGCCGACGCCGACAAAGCGAAGGGCGATGCCAAGTCCGAGACTGCAATCCTCACTCTCTACGAGCACCAGGGAGGCCAAATGCCGGATCGACTGAAGCGCCTGGCCAGGCTCGAAGAAACTGCGGGACAGCCGGCGGAAGCATCGGCAACCCTCGCGCGCCTGAACTACATTTACCCCGTAAAGGACGAAGATCTGCATCGCCGCCTTGGCGATCTGCTCTACGCGCAGAAAAAATATGACGGCGCGATCCGCGAATACAACGCCGTTGTCGCGTCGAATCCGGTGGACAAGGCCACGGCAGAATTCAATCTTGCGCAAGCATATTTCGCAGCAGGGCAGAAAGATAAGGCCCAGGAAAGCGTGCTGGCGGCGCTCGAAACTGCTCCCGGCTATCGCCCCGCGCAAAAGTTGCTGCTCGAGTTGCAACGATCTCCAGCAAAATCAAACTGAACAGGAAGGAAATCGATGGTTGCCCTACCCAGATTGAATCCAGACGCAGCAAAACTCCAGCAGCGCATCGACCGCTTTCACGCGGTGCGCGAAGAAATCCTGAGGCAGGTGCGCGAAGTGATCGTGGGCCAGGAAGAAGTCCTGGACCAGATCTTGATTGCCATTTTTGTCGGCGGTCATTGCCTCATGACTGGCATGCCGGGCACCGCCAAGACGCTCATGGTGCGCACCATCGCCGACGCCCTCGGCTTGCAGTTCCGGCGCATCCAGTTCACCCCGGACCTCATGCCGTCGGACATCACCGGCACCGATATCATCGAAGAAGACCTCACCACCGGCCATCGCAAGTGGACCTTTGTCGAAGGACCGATCTTCGGCAACATCTTGCTCGCCGACGAGATCAACCGCACGCCTCCCAAAACACAATCCGCCCTCCTCGAGGCCATGCAGGAGCATTCGTGCACCGTGCGCGGCCACCTCTATCAACTGCCGGCGCCGTTCTTTGTACTGGCCACCCAGAACCCCATCGAACTCGAAGGAACCTATCCGCTCCCGGAGGCGCAACTGGACCGCTTCCTGTTCAACTCCGTCCTGGACGACTTGAACGCGGAGGACGAACTAAAAGTCATCGATCGCACGACCGCCAACCGTGTCACCAGGATCGAGCCGGTAACCTCAGCCGACGATCTGCTCGACTTTCAGCAACTGGTGCGCATGGTGCCGATAGCCGAAACGCTTTCGCGATACGTCGTGACCCTGGTGCGCGCCACGCGGCCTAAAAGCGAAAGCGCCCAGGAACTCGTGAAGAAATATGTGAACTACGGCGCCAGCGTCCGCGCCGCGCAATTCATCGTGCTGGCCGCAAAGGCGCGGGCGCTTTCGCACAAGCGCTACCACGTGACCTACGACGACATCACGGCGGTCGTGGTACCGGTGCTGCGCCATCGCATTCTGCTCAATTTCCACGCGGAATCCGACCGCATCGACGCCGACGAGATCCTCAAGAAACTCATCGCGCAGGTACCGCGGCCAACGGAGACCTGATGGACCGGTTCCTCGATCCCAACGTGCTCGCCGGTATCTCCTCGCTGGACCTGCTGGCCAAAACGGTCGTGGACAGCTTTGTCGCCGGCCTGCACCGCTCCACGGACTTCGGCTTCAGCCAGGAGTTCACCGAGTATCGCGCCTACGTGCCGGGAGACGATCTGCGCCACATCGACTGGAATCTCTTTGCGCGCACCGAACGCTGCTACCTGAAGCGTTATCGCGGCGAAACAAACACCCAGCTCACCGTGCTTCTGGACGCCAGCAACTCGATGCAATACACCTCCGGGCCGCCGATGAAGATGGACTATGCGCGCTACATCGCGGCGTCTCTGTTCTATCTCGCCATCCGCAATCAGCGCGATGCCGCCGGACTGATCGTCTTTGACGACCAGGTGCGGGAGTACATCCGCCCATCCACGCGTCCGGGTCAACTGGCCCGGCTCTTTGCGGGGCTCGAACGGGCGGAACCGCGCGCGCAAACCGATTTTGCCAAGCCGTTCGATCACTTTCAGAATTTCCTGCACCGGCGCGGCATGGTCCTCGTGATTTCGGATTTCTACGAGCAGCCGGCAACCATCGTGCGCAACATTGAGCCATTGCGCTTTCACGGCAACGAAGTGGTCTTGTTTCACATTCTCGACCCGCAGGAGATTCGTCCCGCCCTGAAGAATTCAGCGATCCTCGTCGATCTCGAAACCGATCGTAGAATCGAAGTCGTGCCCGAATATGCGAAGACCACGTATCCTGCGAAGGTGGATGCGCACATCGAAGACCTTCGCTCGCGCGCTCGCGCGGTGGGAATCGACTATCAACTGCTGGTCACCAGTCAACCTCTCGACGCGGCCTTGCGCGAATATCTTTCGCTGCGAAAGAGGGGCAGATGATGGGCTTTCTCGCGCCATGGTTTCTGGGTGGACTGGCCGCTCTCGGGGTGCCGGTTTTTGTGCATCTCCTGCGCCGCCACCGGACCACACCGCGGCCCGTAAGCTCGCTGATGTTCTTCGAACGCGGCACGCAAAGCTCGACGCGCCACCGCCGGCTCAGATATCTGCTGTTATTCGCGCTGCGATCCGCTCTGGTGTTGCTGGTTGTGCTCGCCTTCGCGAATCCCTTCGTGAGGCGCGCCGCGGCGGATGCCAACGGCCGTCTTCTTCTGATCGTCCTCGACAACTCCTTCAGCATGCGAGCCGGAACGCGGTTCACGGACGCGAAGCAACAAGCGCTAGCGGTGCTGGCGGCAAAGCCGCATAGCCAGAAGGCGCAGATCATGGCTCTCGGCGGGCAACTAAGCGTGCTGACGCAGCCGGTCACCGACGGCGCGCAACTGCGCGCCGCACTCGAGACCGTCCAGCCGGGCGATGGCCACGCCAATTTCGGCGAACTCGGCCGCGCCATCCGCGCCGTGGCCGAAACCGCACAAGCGCCCATCGAACTTCGTCTCTTCAGCGACATGCAGCGCACAGCCATGCCCGCGAATTTTGCGGACATGGTTCTGCCGCCCAATGTCGCTCTGGTGCTGCAACCTGTAGCGGATGACGCCGCGCCGCCGAATTGGACCGTCGAAAGCGTAGACGCGCCGTCCGCATTATCCGACCCGAAAGATCCCAAGCGCTCTCGTGCTCAAGCCGTCATCGCGGGCTTCGGTACTCCGGCGGCAACGAAAACGGTGTCGCTCGTGATAAACGGCAAAGTCATTCAGACCCGTAAGGTAGACGTCCCAGCCGGCGGTCGCGCCACAGTCGAATTTGCCCCGCTCGACGTCGCATACGGGTTTAACCGTTGCGAAGTACGCATCGAGGGCGGCGACGCTTTCCCCGCGGATGACAGAAGCGTCTTCGCCGTGCGCCGGTCCGATCCCGAACGCGTTCTATTCGTCCACGCTGCCGGCGAGACCCGTGCGGCTCTTTATTTTGGCTCCGCGTTGCAATCGGCCGCGCCAGGTACATTCGCCCTGCAATCGGTTCCCGCCGAGCAGTCCACGGATCTCGATCCGTCGAAGTTTGCCTTCGTGGTGCTCTCCGATACCGTACTACTTCCTTCGATTTTTGAGCACGCCCTCGCGCAGCACATTGCGAGGGGCGGCAATGTGTTGATCGCTCTGGGCATCTCCGCTGCGCGCCATCCGCGTATTCCCGTGTGGGACGCCGATGTACAAGATGTGCGCGACTATGCACGCGCGGGCAGTCCCGCAACCGTCGGCCAGGTGGACTTCGGCTATCCCGCTCTCGAACAAGCGCAGCCCGGCCGCGACAACGGTGGCTGGGCGGAAGTAAAAGTCTTCTATGCGGCCGTGTTGGATCCCGGCCAAGCCCGCGTGGCAGCGCGCCTCGCCGATGGCACTCCGTTGCTGCTCGACAAGGCGTTCGGCGAGGGCCACATGCTCCTGCTGGCATCCGGCCTCGAAAATCTGACCAATGATCTGCCTCTCCATCCGGTATTCGTGGCTTTCGTCGATCGCACGGCGCGCTATCTTTCCGGCAGCGAGCGCCTGAGCGGCTCAAGACTCGTGGATTCGTACGTGCAATTGCGCACCGCCCAACCGTTGGGCGCAGTCGCAAGCGTTGAGGTGATTGATCCCGAGGGTCGAAGGCCGCTCTCCTTGAGCGAGGCGCACACCGCGCAATCCATTCGCTTGGAACGCGCGGGCTTCTACCAGATCCGGTTTGCGAATGGGCGCGACGCGGTCATCGGCGTGAACCCTGACCGCCGCGAATCGGATCTGCAGCCGCTGGCACAAGACGTCCAACAACTTTGGAGCGGAAGCTCCGCGGGCCGAACGTCGCAAACGGCCGGCGTCACGGCGAATACAGTGAAATATCGTCCCATAAGCCTGTGGTGGTACGTTATGCTGCTTGCATTGCTGGTGGTCCTGGCAGAGACGGTGCTCTCCAGCGGCTACCTGGGGACGCAGCGGGAGGAAGCATGAGCAACCGCAGCGAACTCAATTCCTACATCTCCCAACTGCAGCACCGGCTGCGGCTGGGAACTTGCTTGCGTGGCGCAGCCATCTTTACCGGCACCGCGCTCGCCGTTACCTTCGCGCTCGTCTTAATCCTCAATCGCTTTGCCTTTCCATCGCATGGCGTCACCGGCGCGCGATTGGCGATTTTTGTTGCGCTCGCAGCGGCGGCGGTTTTTGGCATCGCGTTGCCGCTCATTCGTCTGACGCGCGAATGGGTGGTAGGCAACGCGGAAGCGGCAAATCCCGGCTTCGAACAGCGCCTGACAACATTCCAGGAGCGCGGAAGCCAGAGCGACGATCCGTTTCTCGAACTACTCGCTGCCGACACTCTGGCACGCACTCGGCAGACCCACCCGTCCTCGCTGGTTCCTGACAACCGCCTGTTTGCTCAGGGTGGTGCGGGGCTGGCCTGTCTCGGAGTGTTGGTGTGGATGATCGCCGCTGGCCCAAGTTACCTCGGCTATGGCGCTTCCCTGCTCTGGACCAACAGGAACGCTCCTCCGATTTATTCAATCGCCGTGACTCCAGGCGACGTCACCGTGAGGCGAAACAGCGATCAGCTCATCACTGCGCATGTCAGCGGCATGCAGCCTGGCAAGGCCCAGCTCTTCGCGCATTACCAGAGCACCAAGGGATGGGAGCCCGTGACCATGCAGGCCGGACCGGACTCGGGCGGCGGCCGAACTTATCAATTCGTCTTCGCCGGTCTTCCGGAGAATGTCGAATATTACGTCGCCGCAGGACCTCTCGTCTCTTCGCACTACAAAGTTCATGTGGTTGATCTGGCCTCGGTGAAGCAGATCAGCGTTACCTACCGCTTTCCCGCGTGGACTGGCATGAAACCGGTGACCGAGGAACATTCCGGCGATCTGCGCGCTATCGAAGGAACCGACGCGGCGATCGAAGTGGAGATGGATCGTCCCTTGCATGCGGGCCAGCTCGTCCTCGACGGCGGCCAGACCGTCTTTCTCACCGGTGGCGCGGGCAACCGCTACAAAGGCTCGATTCATTTGGACAAGGATGGCGCCTATCACGTCGCCGACACCAGCGAAGGCCAACAAGTGCGCCTCTCGGAGGATTATTTCATCGCCACCGACAAGGCCATGCCCCCGGAGATCGCCATCGTGCGTCCCGGTGGCGACTATCGGGCTAGTCCCATCGAGGAAGTCACGGTCGGTTTGCAGGCCGAGGATCCGTTCGGCCTGAACGACGTCCGCCTGCACTACTCCGTGAACGGCGGCCCGAACCAGGACGTAAGCCTTCTGAAGTCGCCCGGTGCGAAGAACGCCGACGGTTCCTACACTCTTCCGCTTGAGGATTTCAGGCTCGCGCCCGGTGACTTGATAAGCCTTTACGCGACCGCAAAGGACGGCCACAGCGAGGCTCGCACGGACATCTCCTTCATCCAGGTGGATCCCTTCGAGCGCGAGTTTTCACAGTCGCAGCAGAGCGGCGGTGGCGGTGGGGGAGGCGGCGCTAACAATCAGACGGACATTTCGAAGCGCGAGAAGGAACTGATCGCGGCCACGTGGAAACAGCAGAACGACAAGACCGCAACGGCCAAGGATGCGTCGGCCGCAGGGCAGTTCCTCTCCGATGCGCAACGCAAGCTTCGCGATCAGGTGATAGCGCTCTCGGTCCGCATGAACAGCCGCGACATCTCCGAGGCCAACGAAGAGTTCACCGATTTCGACAAAGACATGCAAGCGGCCGCCGCGGCCATGGCGCCTTCAGCGGATAAATTGAAACGCACGGAGTGGAAGGATGCCATTCCTCTCGAGCAGAAGGCGCTGCAGGCACTGCTTCGAGCCGAGGCTACCTTCCGAAAAATCCAGGTTGCCTTCGGTCAAACCGGGGGTGGCGGAGCAGGCGGAGGCAATGCGGGCCGTGACCTTGCCAGTCTGTTCGACCTCGAACTGGATACGGAGAAAAATCAGTACGAGACCGCGCAGAAGGCCTCTCCCTCTGAGCAGCACGCAAAAGACGTGGAGGACGCGCTCGCGAAACTGGATGCGCTGGCGAAGCGGCAGGAAGAGCTGGCAAACCAGCCGCACAACCCGCAGCAAAATTTTCAGGAGCGCTGGCAACAGGAAATGCTCCGCCGCGAGGCCGAGGAACTGCAGCGGAAAATGGAGCAGTTGGCGCGGAACGGCCAGCAAGGCTCGAACGGAACGCCTTCGGGACCGCAGGATTCGCAGCAGCAAAGTTCGCAGTCGCAAAGTGGCTCACAGTCTTCCCGTCAGCAGGCAGGCAGCCAATCATCCCGCGAGGCAAGTGTGTCTGGAGAACAACGCGTCGAGCAGGCCCTCAAACGCTTGCAACAAGCAACCGACGCCATGAAGCGCGCTGGCACGCCGCAGAACAGCACCGGCGCTGCGCGGCAAGCCTCCGATCAGTTGCATCAAGCGTCGAATCTGCTCTCCGGCACCCAACAGCAGCTCGCATCGGGAAAGTTGGACTCTCTAGCTCGCGAAGCCGACCGTCTAACGCGGGAAGAACAGGCGCAAGCCGACCGCATCAACAAGTTTGCCAGTCAGCCCGCCGTCGCGAACGACGCGAAGAATCTCGACAGCATGATGGCGCGTCTCCACGAGCGCGACCGGTTGGCGCAGGAACGGCAACAGCTCTCGAACGATTTGTCCAACCTGCAGAAGAACCTTCGCGAGGCTTCACACCAAATGGCTTCGAGTCAGCCGGGCGTGGCCCAGAAGCTGCGCCAGGCGCTGTCGGACATGGACGAGTCCGATCTTGACAATCACGTGCAAAGAACCGCGGACTGGTTACGCCGCGGAATCAATCCGAATGCCAACGGCACCGAAAGCGAGATCGCCCAGGGTCTCGAAAAACTGAATCAGCAGCTCCAGCAGGCACAGAAAGGCGTTGGCCAGGGCAAACCGGGAGAACGCGGCTCAAGGCAAAGCGACCAGACCGCGGCTCTCGATCAGGTGGAACGCCTGCGCAGCCAACTCGAAGCGATGGCAGGCTCGCGCGGCAACAACGGAAACACCAGAGAAAACGGGCAAAACGGACAAGGCGGTCAGCCGGGAGCGCAGCAGGTTCCACACGGCGCAGGCCAAGGCGGTGCCAGCAGTGGCATTCAGCCTGGCGCCGAGACCGCCGTTCAAGGCGGTGACGTCCACGACAATGGCGGGCGCAATGCGGATGGCACGGTGTGGGGCAACATCAACACCGGAAACAACACATACGGCTCGCCGGGTCAGCGTCCGCCTGTCGCTAGCACCGGCAATCCCGCCGATACGGAGCGCTCTTACCGCCAGGGTATGCGTGAGCTGAACCAGCTTCGCCAGATGGTTCAGAGCGATCCACAGGCCGCGAGAGAGGTCGCCGAGCTGGCGCGCCAGATGCAGCTCCTCGACCCCAGCCGTTTTCCTGGCAATCCTGCGATGATCGAACAGATGCATCGCGAAGTTCTCGGTTCCATCGACAAGTTGGAACTCCAGTTACAGCGCAATGGTGCCTCGACCGAAGCCCGCACCGGAAAGTCGTACGCTGTTCCGTCGGGATACCAGGAATCCGTCGCCGAATACTATCGGCGGTTGAGCAAGAATCCCTAGCAGTTATATATTTCGCTGTCGGCTACGGCGGAGAATTTGGGTCTCTACCGCAGACTCTCTCGGAAGGGAACGGTCCGACGGGACCAGAACTGTGTTCAGTACCGCAGCTTCGGACGAAGCAGGAGGAATGATGGTACGAGCGACGCTTGTGATCGGACTCGTAGGGCTGTTCCTTATGAACACGAACGCGGCCGTGAAGGTAGAAAAAACGGAATATAAAGGATGGCCCAACTGCTACCGGGTTTCGAACGGCGAAGTCGAATTGATTGTCACCGGCGACGTTGGGCCGCGCATCATCCGATTCGGGTACATCGGGGGGCAGAATTTGTTCAAGGAGTATCCCGACCAACTCGGAAAAAGCGGCGAGGAGAAGTTCCAGCTCCGTGGTGGCGACCGCGTGTGGAAAGCGCCGGAGGATCCGATTGCGACATGGGCTCCGGACAATGTTCCCGTAGAGATTCAAGCGACTCCCACCGGACTGATCGCTCGCGAACCCATCGAGCCGCTCACCAAGCTGCAGAAGGAGATTGAGGTGAGCCTCGCGCCGGAGGGAACCAGTGCCAGGGTCACGCATCGCATCACAAACCATTCGTTGTTCCCACTCGATTTTGCTCCGTGGGCCTTGACGATGATGGCGCCGGGAGGAATGGCGGTGACTGGTTTTCCGCCGCGAGGAAAGCACCCCATCAACCTAGAAGCGACAAATCCTCTCGTCATGTGGGCTTATACCGATCTCTCCGACCCGCGCTGGAAATTCACGAAGAAATATCTGACATTGCGTCAGGATCCAAATAATAAGGAAGCACAGAAGCTGGGTCTGTTCAACCCGGATACCTGGGCGGCCTATCTGTTGAACGGCGAGGCTTTCGTGAAGCGCGGCAAGGCCGATCCATCGAAGCCCTATCCCGACTTCGGCTGTTCGTTCGAAACCTTTACGAACAACGAGTTCCTGGAGATCGAGACGCTCGGACCGCTCACGAAATTGCAACCAGGCCAGACCGTGGAGCTCGTAGAAGACTGGGCATTGTTCCGCGACGCAAGAATGCCAGACATCACCGATGAGGAACTGGACCACGTCGTTCTTCCCCTCGTAAAGCGCGTTGGTGCCGCGAAGTGACCCCGTACCTGGCAGGCTTCCTGGGGGACACCGCGCACCGTCTCATGTCCCTCGGCTGGATTGATCTCACCATCATCATCATCTACTTCGCGTTAGTGCTCGGACTGGGAATGTACCTGAAAAAGTTCACCGGCACCGGCGAAGAATTCTTCATGGCCGGGCGCCAGATGACCGCCTGGATCGCAGGCCTCAGCTTTATTTCCGCAAATCTCGGATCGCTCGAAATGATGGGGTACGCCGCGGCAACCTACCAGTACGGAATCCTTGTCGCGCACGCCTACTGGATCGCCGCAATTCCGGCAATCCTCTTTCTTGCTCTCGTGATGTTGCCGTTCTACTACATTTGCAAAACGCACTCGGTTCCGGGCTATCTGAAACTGCGATTTGGCGAAGGAGCGCGTTCGCTCTCGGCCATCTCCTTCGCGGTGATGACCATCCTGATGAGCGGCATCAACATGTATTCGATGGCCATCATCATGAAAGTGATTCTCGGCTGGAATATCCATTTCAGCATCTGGGTCTCCTCCCTGACCGTCGCGCTCTACGTCATGGCCGGAGGCTTGCTGTCCGCAATCTTCAACGAGGTGCTTCAATTCTTCCTCATCTGGATCGGTTGCCTGGTGATTCCGGTGGTAGGCCTGCTCGAAACCGGAGGCTGGGCGGGAATGGTGCGCAGGATCCAGCAGAATTTCCCAGGCCAGGATTTCATCCACATGTGGAGCACCACCGGCGCTTTCTCGGATAACCCGATGGGGATCCATTGGACGGGTATCGTCTTTGGCTGGGGTCTGGCCATCTCTTTCGGCTATTGGACCACCGATTTCCTGGTCGTTCAGCGAGTGATGGCGGCGAAAGATCTGCGTTCGGCGAAGATGGGAACCATCGTCGGCGCTTTTTTCAAAATGCTCGTGCCGGTGATCGTCATCCTGCCGGGATTGTTGGCCCTGGCCGTTTTGCCGTTCCGCCTGGTTCCGGAAAGTCAGGGCGGCGCGCTCGGCGCGCACACCTACAACGAAGTCCTGCCTCTGATGATGGCTCGGTACTGTGGGCCGGGACTGTTGGGATTGGGCGTCACCGCGCTCGTCGCGGGCTTTATGTCCGGCATGGCGGGGAACATCAGCGCGTTTGCCACCGTCTGGACTTATGACATCTATAGGCCGCTGCTGCGAAAGCAAGCTCCGGATCATCACTATGTTTCGATGGGCCGTTGGTGTTCTTTGCTCGGCGTGTTTGTCAGTATCGGCACAGCCTATCTGGTGATGAACTTTTCGAGCATCATTGTCTATGCCCAGGTTGTCTTCGTCTTCTTCATCGTTCCAATGTTTGGAACCGTCATCTTCGGAATGCTTTGGAAGCGCACTACGCCCGCGGCGGGATTCTGGGGACTTCTCGCGGGAATTCTCGTTTCCTTTGGCCTGTGGCTTTGGGTCAAACTGGATCCGTCGGCCTTGCGCCTGGTTGCTTTTTCCGACCACGCCAGGGACATGGCCGAAAACATCTATCGTGCGATGTGGTCGCTGCTCGCGAACGTTCTCGTCACCGTCGCTGTCACGCTGGTCACCAAACCAAAACCCGAACACGAATTGAAAGGTTTGGTCTACGGCCTGACGGAACTGCCTTCGGAAGGGCAATTTCCCATCTTCAAGAGGCCAATCACCTGGGCCGCCGCCGTTGCCATCGCGTTTGTGGCTCTGAATCTGTTGTTCTGGTAGGAGGAAACAGTGAAGGAACATGCGCTCCCCATCTGGTTTTTCATTGGAGCCCTGCTCACGGTATACGGCATTTTGATTCTTGGCGCGGGCTTTTACGGACTTGCTTCCCCGCCAACAAACCAGGTAGTTTTGTCGCGGCTGCACATTAATCTCTGGTGGGGCGCGGGCATGCTGCTTCTGGGTCTGATCTACTTGATCCACTTCTGGCCGCGGACTGCAGCATTCGACGGGAAAAATGAAGACTGAGTCTTGACGGAGCTGATGAAAACCCTCTCCATCCTCGCCAGCCGGAACTTTAGGTAGTTGAACAACAGCAAGCGCTGAGCCCGGCAAACCACTCTCTCGGTTTGCGCGTTCGACGAGGCACTATTCGACGGGCTGGAAAACGTCCAAGCGCCTGTTCCTTCGCCGCAGCCAGTACAGGCCGCCGCCCAAAACGCCCAGGATTCCCGCTCCGATCGCAGTTTCCATCAAAACCAGCCGCGACATGGTAATCGCGGTCATGAAGACGAGTAATGCCGTAATGCTTACGAGCCACGTCAGCGCGGCGATGCACAGCCCGCGAGACACACCTTTTTGCACTCGCGTGCCGCGGAGCACTGTGTTCTGATTTTTTCCCCAGAGCACTGCGCCCACGACCATCCCGTACGTGACATACATGGTAAAGGTGCAGATGGCCATAATCACCACTTCGACTTGCGCCCAGATCGTGAATATTGCCGTAATCGGTATCACCACCCAGATCGCATTCGCCGGAACTTTGTGGACGCTCACTTTCGATAAAAAACGAGACGCCGGCACATGTCCATCGCGCGCCATGGCCCAGACCAGCCGCGTGAGAGTCGTCAGGTTCGCAAGAACGCATGCAAAAATAGCGATCGAAACCAGAGCAAGGGCTGTACCCACGACATACGAAGGAAAGTAGCTACCGATGATGTACAGCAGCGGCGTGGCGTGGTGGCTCGCTGTCTCGAGCGAAGGAATTGCCAGCGTGAAGCCAATCAGCACGGCCATGCCGAGCAGAACGGCGATCACTTCAGAAAGAAGAATTGCGGTCGGCACGCGCTTTTCGGGAAAGTGAGTTTCCTCCGCCAAATTGGCCGCCGCCTCGAATCCCCCCAATGTCCAAACGCTCATGAGCGACGAAGCCAGAAATGCGCCGACGTACGCCATCCCACCGGGTTGTGCAGGGTGACTGAATAGATAGCTGACCGGATGGACTTTGTGGACCAAGCCGATCCCGAGTAACAGAAAACCAATGACCACAGTTCCAAGAATCTCGGCGATCACCGAAAAATCGTTCACCAGGCTAGCCAGTCGAATGCCGAAATGATTGATCAACGCGGCCAGCACCAAAGTAGCCACGGTCGCAAAGACGATATTACGGCTGGAGTTGGCGAATCCAAAGAACGGCACAAGGTAGCTGGCAAGAGCGTATGCTACACCGGCCATCCCGGTCACGAACTGCACGATCATCATCCACCCGGCCCATAACGCGAGTCGTTCTCCTGACAGTTTCCTGGTCCATTGATACGCGTAACCGGACAGCGGAATTTGCCGCGCAAGCTGCGCAAAAACCATCGCAACCAGGAACTGCCCTGCACCCACGATGAACCACGTCCAGATGAATGCCGGCCCTCCCACGCGCAACCCATCCCCGTAATTCGCAAAGAGACCCGAGGTTATGCAAATAACAGAAAAGCTGAGCGCGAAACTGGAAAAGTAACCAAGCGTCCTTTTGAGCTCCTGCTTGTAGCCCAATCGTGCGAGCACCTGTTCATCGCCATCGCACGGAGCTTCGCCAGCGGCCGCGGAGTTTTTAGGTTGCGGATCGGAAATCACTCGCGGAGTATATAACCGCTTATGAAAAGCAAACAGTATGCTTTCTGAAAAATATTGGCTTAGGTGCCTAAAGCGCTTATCGAGACCACGTTCATGAACAAGCCGGATCGTTTTGTGGACCGCCAGTTTCGTTAATTTGGAATCGCCGGCAAACCGTTAATCGCAAGTCGCGTCCGAGTAGTTGAAGTCGCGTTGTGGGAGTGATCGGTAACGGCGATTACCGGTAACGTGGAAGCTAGCCCCCATACCTCCCGGAACGGGCCGGGATTTGCCACACCTTACGTTCGTACCCAATACAGAAACAGTCATTCATGTCGCGGGCGATCATGGGATTGATACGTGCGGCACGGTGGGCGGGAAGCACCGAAGCCAGGATCCCGACTGTCACAACCGCGCCCGCAACGGCGATGGCGACTGCGGCAAACGTCCACGGATCCGTTACGGAGATGTCCGAAACCTCGCTGGCCAGCAGGTGCGTTGCAACATAACTGAGCAAAAGCCCGATGGCGACACCTGCGATGATCAGACGCAGGACGTTGGCGAGAACCATCCGGAGGATGGTGGCTGGTTGCCCGCCAAGGGCCATGCGAATCCCGATTTCGTGAGTGCGCAGGGAGACGATGTAGACCATCACGCTGGAAATCCCGATGAGAACGAGCAGAAGTCCGATAAAAGCGAAGGACGCCAGCGTGACAAGCTCAAATTGCGGCCCTCGATAGAACTCCTGCAAAGAGCTTTCAAGAGTGCCCGTAGTCGAGAGCACGATGTTGGGATCGATGGCTTCTATTTCCGTACCGATCGTTTTGAAGAGCAACGTTGGATCCGTAGCGGTTCGCGCCATGTAGGTGCGCCAGCTGTAGCCCTGCACGGAATAGGGGATGAAGGCACGGGGAAAGATGTGCCAGGAGGGATTGTCGAAGTCTCGCATTTTAAAATCGCTGACGACCCCGATGATTTCGAAATAAGTGTTGTGCGGGGCGTCGAGGAACGGACGGTCCAGAACTTCCAGCTTTACTTTGCGGCCAATGGGGTCTTCGTTGGGGAAATATTGGCGAGCGAAACTATCGTTGACGACCATGACATAGCGCGCGGCGGCTTCGTCGTCTTCCGAAAGGAGGCGCCCGCGGAGCAAAGACATGTCAAGGAGTTGAAAATAAGAGGAACTGCAAGCTTCTACCTGAGTCTCCCAACGTTCCGTATGAGGCTTGCCGGGAATCACGGTGTCACTGAAGCCCTCGGATTCCACGGGGGGCTCGAGCATGGATTCCGAAACAGAGGTGACCCCAGGGAGCGCCTGAAGACGGTCGAGGATTTGGCGAGTTAGCGCGTTCTTTTTTTGGCGGGTGACATCCACATCCGTGTTGTACGCCTTCGGAAGCGAGAGACGGAAGAACAAAACGTTTCTGGGATCGAAGCCCAAATCGGCGCGTGTGAGAACGAGGAAGCTCCGCATTAAGAGGCCGGCTCCGGTGAGCAACAGTATGGAGAGGGCTACTTCACCAACGACCAGACTGGAACGCAATTTAGTGTGGCGAACATTCGCGCTACTGCCTTTACTGCTGCTCGCCAGGCGCGGCTGCAAGTCAATGGAGATGACATACAGGACGGGAGCCAGACCACAGAGAAGAGTCGCAACCAGTGTGGCGCACAGGGCCAACAGAAGGACGGGGGCATTCATGCGAATGGTCGTTTCCACGGGAAGCGCCTGTGGCGGAATCAGAGCGACGACGAGTTTCAAACCGAAATAGGCCATCGCGCAGCCCGCAAGGCAACCGGCGAGCGCCAGCACGAAACCTTCTGCGAGCAACTGTTGGATAAGGCGTGCGCGCGTTGCGCCCAACGCGGAGCGCATAGCTAACTCCCTTTCGCGAGTGGTGGCGCGGGCGAGCAAAAGGTTCCCTACATTGCTGCACGCGATCAACAGGAGCAGAAGCACCGCGGCAAACAACGCGTACAGGGTTTTCTTGAAACTGCCGATGAGACTGTCAAGGAAGGTCTCGGGGACAATGGCAAATTTTTCGGGAAGCGGAAGTCCGGGGTTTGCATTCGTTTTCTGGAAGCGGTGCGCGATGGCGTTGAGATCGGCGGCTGCAGCCTGGAGATTGACGCCGGGCCTGAGGCGTCCCATCACGTGGCTGCCGGGATCACCGTAACTTAGCGGCATCCAAAAGTGCGTGTCAAACGCGTTGAAACGCGGAGGCATGATGCCCACAAGAGTTGTGGATACTCCGTTAAGGATAAAGATCGAATTGAGAAGCTTTGGGTCCCCGCCGAATTCCGATTGCCAGAAGTGATAGTTCATGACGAAGACCGGCGGGGCGCCCGGCTGGCCGTCTTCGGGGAGAAGGGTTCGTCCGAGGTACGCCGGCACTCCCAAGAAGTTGAACGTATTGGAACTCACCAGTTCTCCGAAGGGCCAGTAGCGGATGGTCTTGCCGTTGTCGTACTGAAGACGGATACCGTTGTAGGCGATGGTTCCGTCGAAGACATCGTTTTGCTCTCGGAAGGCGCGGATTTCGTCTGGAAGGAAGAAGTTGCGGCCTTTCCAACCGCCAACGTTGGCAAGATTTTGAATTTTGAACACGACCAGACGATTGAAGTTCTTGTAGGGGAGCGCATCGACGAAAACGCTGTACATCACGCTGAACATGATGGTCGAAGCGCCGATGCCCAGGGTCAACGCTAAGATGGCCATCACGGAAAGCGCCCGATTCTTCACTAGCACCCGAAAGCCTAGGCGGAGTTCACGCAGGAGCGATTCCAGGAAGACAAAGGATCGCTGATCGCGGACGGCCTCTTTGCTTGGTTCCAGGCCGCCGAGTGTGAGGAGCGCCTGGCGACGGGCTTCCTCAGGAGACATGCCGGAGCGAAGGTTGTCCTCGATGTGCATGTCCAGGTGGCTTGTCAACTCATCTTGCAATTCGCAATCGAGCCGTTCCTTGCGGAAGAGGTTGCACAGACGAATCCATCCACTAAAGAGCAACTTCATGAGGCGCTTTCCTTCGCGTCATCATCGAGATGACCATCTGAACCATCCCGCCTGTCGCCGGATTGGACTCCTGTTAAGAGAGGAGCATACAGAGGTACCTATGGGATCACAATAGGTCTCTTTGGGACACTCCCGATAAACGTCAGTGTCAGCATCGTTCCAACGAACGAAGCACGAGCCATCCAATGTCCGAAGTGCAGCCCAGCAACAAGGCCCTGGCGCGATGTGCCAGAACGAGGGATGCAAGGCCGAGATGCGCAATATCAAGAGCTGTACCGAAGGACTTCGATTGATGCACGACAAAACAAGCGCACTCGGGAGGGCGTAAATACGGATTCATGGGTTCGCGATTGTATCGCAGCGGTTCCGTCAGCCGAACAAGTTTCCTGACTCACACAGAGTGGACCAGTGAACGTCCGCACATATTGCTGTTGGTCTCCACATCTCTCGGGTTACCCGCCGACAGGCCACAGCGATTTCGATCCTCCCAGCAGGATGATACACAGGATCGTCGATTGCCTCTGCACGCATAGAAGTATTACAAGCGGATCCAGACAAGCCTAGTCGGAAGAAAATCGCTACCGTGGAGACGGCTATTCGGAACGCGGCGTCACAACTGCCAAAATGTTTTGACCCTGTCTGCTCGTTGTCGCCCTGCCTCTACTTGGCTACCGGCAGCTCGGTCGGATGCTCAAGGCGGAACTCAAGAAGAGTTTCACTCGGCACGGAAACCTGCTCACCCTTCTTTGTCGCCGCAACCGCAGTTCCCGCGCCGGCACCCGCGAGCGCTCCAATTCCTGCTCCTTTACCTCCACCAGCCAGTCCGCCGATAAGTGCACCCAATCCGGCACCGCCCAAGACCTTCTTGGTCGTGTTGCCACCCTCGCCCTTCCCTTTGACCTCATAGTCGGTGGTCATCAGGGGATAGGCCGTTCCATTGATAAGAATGTCCGTAAGCTCCAGAATCAGCTCGGAACTGCCCTTAAATTTTCCCGATGACGAAGCCTGCGCGAGGACTCCATAGACCGTGGTCCCTTTGGGCGCAACGGTCACCTCGAAGGCTTGTAGATTCGCTTCCAATGTTGCTTTGAACCGGTACCCGGCCTTTTGTTTGCTCGAATCCACTGAATCGACCATCCGCACCAATATTCGCGTCCCTGCCGCCACGGTAACTCTCTTGGAACTCTGGGCGGCCGAGAAGGGCGTGAGTCCTAATGACAAAATCCCTGTCAGCATCAGCGTCGCCGCTCTGATTTTCCGCACCTGCATGTTCAATTTCTTTCCGATGATCTTCATGAGCCCACCACCGGCAACGATGAGGTAATCTTGAGGTCGATGATCGCCAGCAATTGGTGTTCAACCTGCACGAAACGAGCGGCCGTTATCGCGCCCAACTCCTGCTTGACCCGTTCATAATACTTGGCCAGCAGTTCGCCTCGCCGCTTCTGATAAGACATGGCGTTCTTTATCAGTTCGTCGGCCTTAGCGTCGGTCATCGCGTCGTACGAATGTGCGTATTCTTGAATGTTTGCGACGCGCAGGTCGTTGAGCTTGTTGAGTTCCACATCATACTCGCGATAAATGGGCCAGAACTTGGCCGCATCTTCAGCGTCAAACTGCATCACCGTCCCTAGCAGTCTAGCCTTTTCCGCACTCACGTCCTTGCGTAAAAGTATGATGTATTCCCGTGTGTTCAGCTCTTCCGGCGTTTCAGCCGTCGCAGCAGACTTTGCTGGCGGTTTCTCGGTCGGCGTCTTCGTTTGCGCAACCAATGCCGCACTTGAAGCCAGACACACGGCCAGCAACAATGCCATTCGTATTGAACGCATGATGATTTCCCTCACTTTTCTTCGCGAAACTCCACACCATTTGCGGTGGCCCGGAGTGCAGGACTAAGGTGAAGGACGTTACGCCCCGCACTCAATAGAGTCAAGCATAACCCAAGCAGCATAACCCAAGCAGTCAAGTAGTCGCGGTGACTCTGGTGCGCTAAGAAATGTTTCCATTGCTCGTCTAATTCGCAACTTCAATCGCTGGCCGTTTCCATGCGCCATCCCCCGGGGGCAGGAGCGACGGCGAGGAGCGGCAGCCGATTTACGCATCGTGTGATTCCCTTTACTTCTTCACGCGCGCCGCCTTCAACCAACAGGTGTCTGAGCGCAATGGGAGCAGGCAGAGTCTATGCTACCCACTTCATTGTGAGTTTCTTGCGCTTTTTCGCACAGTCCTGAGGGTAAAGGTCAATCAACTTTTGGCAAGGAAGTCCTGTTTCATCTGCCAGCCCCTTGAAATAGTCCACGACCTCCGGACTCAAGTTGATTCCCACGACTTGTTTCTTGGACCGCGCATTGAATGCGCCGAAGCACGACGCAATACCCGCGACAGCGGTATCGCATGTACAATTCTGAAACTAGGGAGGAGGAATGAACTATCCCACAAAAAAGCGGTCCGTGTTATTTCTGGCAATCGGACTGGGCTTCACCGCATGTTCTGGCGGGACAGCTCCTTCTGGCGCGCTGCGGAAAGGAACGGTTGAGGCGCAGAACTCTGGCACACCGGAGTCTCTCAGCGCTGCGGGGGAGCAGGAGTTGCGGGCCATCGTGGCAAGCGGGAGATTGGCTGATCTGCAGTGGCCCAATTTTTCGGAAAACATCGCGGCGGTGAAGGGATTCTACGATGAGTCCGGCGACCGGCTGGGATGGAGCCGTGGCGGGAAGCTGACGCCACAGGCTATAGAGGCGATCGGAATCTTGCAGGAGGCGGATCAAAAGGGACTCGACAGTAGAGACTATGACGCCGCGAAGTGGCCGGAGCGGTTGAAAACCTTGCAACGCCGGGGTGGGGCGACGGAATCGGCGTTGGTGAAATTTGATGTGGCTCTGACGGTGTGTGCGATTCGTTATGGCACCGACCTGCACTTGGGAAAGGTGGATCCGAAAATCCTGCACAAGGATTTCGACCCGGAGCGCGAAAAGCATAATGCGGGAGTATTTGTTTGGAAAAGCTTGGTGGGTGCAGGGAGCGTGAAAGACGCGCTCGCACCGATCGAACCGCCATACCCGGGTTACCAGCGGACACTGGTCGCGCTTCAGAAGTACATGCGGATGGCGAAGGAGGAATTGCCCGATCCCCTACCGCAGGTGAAAAAGCCGATCGCGCCGGGACAAGAATACGAAGGCACAGGAAAACTTGTGCGCAGACTGCAATTTCTGGGAGACCTGCCGGCTTCGCTGCCGGTGGCGGAGAATGCGCAATCGTATTCCGGCGATGTAGTGGAGGCCGTGAAACGGTTCCAGATGCGACATGGGTTGGAAGCGGCAGGCAAGCTTGGACCACAAACCATTACGGAACTGAACCGGCCGACGACTGAGCGGGTGGAAGCGCTGCGGTTAACCCTGGAGCGCTGGCGATGGTTACCAGACAACTTTACACAGCCGCCAATCCTCGTCAACATTCCGGAATTTGTTCTGCGAGCTTACGACGCGCCGGGGAAAGTGGCGCTGACGATGAGGGTCGTGGTGGGTCGCGCTCTGCGGACGCAGACACCAGTCCTGGAAGAAGACATGAAGTATCTGATTTTCTGGCCATACTGGAATGTGCCGCCGAGCATATTGCGCGGGGAGATCATTCCCAAGATCGCTAAGGATCCGGCATATATTCAGAAGAATAATTTTGAAGTGACGACGTACTCCGGGCAAGTCGTAACCGATGGAGTGGTAAGCGAAGAGGTACTGGCGCAGTTGCGTGCGGGGAAACTGATGGTGCGGCAGAAACCGGGACCGAAGAACGCGCTAGGCCTTATCAAGTTTATCTTTCCCAACGATCAGAACGTTTACTTACACTCGACGCCGTCCCAGTCACTCTTCAGCGAGAGCCGGCGCGATTTTAGCCATGGCTGCATTCGCGTGGAGGATCCCAAGGCTTTGGCGGAGTGGGTTCTCCGAAATAATCCGGGATGGACGCTAGAACGGATCGAAGCGGCGTTTAAGGCGGAAAAGCAACAACAGGTGAATCTGAGGCACGAGATTCCTGTGTTGATCGTCTACGGCACGGCGATTGCCAAGGAGAACGGCGACGTACTCTTTTTCGCTGATATCTACGGGTACGACAAAGCGATGGGAAAGCTGTTTGAGCGGGCATACGCGTCAAAAAATTGAAGCGGCCGCGATTTGTTTTCCACTTCCGGAAGCTATTCAGCGTTTGTTTGGGAGGAGGAGCAGCTGTGACACCACCTGCGGGCGTGGCCTGTATCGAGATGAACTTTCTCCGCTTTCTCCAGAAATAATTACGTGAAGGACCGCCGGACTGCACGAGGAGCAGGTTCGATGCAATTGGCTTTGGGTCTGACGCCCGAAGGAGTCATACGCAAGTATCTACTGCCCGCGCCGTGCCATTACGAAGGAGCGTGCCGGCGAATCATGACAGCGGGGAGGGCGAATGACTACCCGGGCCGAAGCCCTTGCAACCCTGCAAAGAGTCGGGAGAAATAGCTATGTTCATTTTCAGTTTACGAAACCTAATCATCGGTATTGTCGCTACCGTCATCATGGATGTCCTCAGTGCGGTTTGCTTCAAATTGCGGTTGATCGCGCCGCTGTCGCCTCGTTTGATCGGCCGATGGTTCGCGTCTGTGGGCCGGGGACAACTTCTTCATAGCGACATCGGTCAGACCGCGGCCATCAATCACGAAAGGGCGATCGCGGTTCCCGTCCATTATGCAATTGGCGTGACGCTCGCGCTGATGTACTTTTTTGTTTGCGCAAGTCTTGGTTTGGCCTCGCGCAATCCAATTACCGCACTGGTCTTCGCTTTGTGTACGAACGTCTTTCCTTGGCTGGTCATGTTTCCTTCCATGGGGTTCGGCTGGTTCGGCAGCCACGGACCGTCAGGAACGCGATTGTTCCTCAGTAGCCTCGTATCGCACGCGTTCTATGGGGTTGGCCTGTGGCTCGGCGCGTCGCTACTTCGTTAGTAAGCGACCGCTGAGATTGCCCGTTCGTGAATCTTCCCGAGAGGCATAAAGGCCGGAGGGGAACCGGCCTGATCGCAGAGGACATGAAGAAATGCATTTGGGTTCGGCCTGAGATTGTGGCACAGGTCGAATATCTCGAATGGACAGAAAACGATCATTTGCGGCATTCAAAATACACCGCCTTGCGCGGAGACAAGGATGCGCGCGGGGTCGTCAAGGAGCACGTTGCCGCATCGTAATGGCTTGCTGATTTTCGGTATAGGTGTTCCAGGCTCACTTGTGAAGTTACCTCGCCCCTTGAATATCTAAGAAGTCCGCGCGTATTATCCTAGATCATCTAGGAGACGCGTTGCTCGGGGGTGACCATGACGATTTGGAGCCGTCTTCGGTCTTGGACACGAGCGATGCTGCACCGCTCCCGAACGGAGCACGACATGGACGCCGAACTGCGGTTCCACGTCGAAGCCCATGTCCAGGATCTAATCCGCAGTGGAGTCCGTCCCGAGGAAGCCCGACGCCGTGCCAGGATCGAGTTCGGCGGCATCGAGCGCGCTAAAGAAGAATGCCGAGATGCCACGGGCGCCAACCTCTTTGACTCTCTGCTCCAGGATATTCGTTTGGTCTTTCGCCAGCTCCGCAAATCCCCCGGCTTTAGCACCCTGGCCATCCTCATCCTCGCCCTCGGAATCGGCGCCAACACCGCCATCTTCTCTCTTCTCGACCAGGCCGTCCTCCGCAAACTCTCCGTCGCTGAACCCGATCGCCTCGTTTTGCTTCGTCACACCGGAATCAATGGCGGCCACTCGTTCACCCGCACCGACGAAGCCTTCTACTTTTCCTATCCCATGTATCGCGACCTGCGCGACAAAAACTCCATTTTCTCCGGCCTTCTGGCCACGGCATGGACGCAAGTCGGTATCCAATGGCGCAATGAACCGGACATCGTGAACGCCGAACTCGTCTCCGGCAACTATTTCGAGGTGCTCGGCCTCCAACCCGCTCTCGGGCGCCTCTTTTTTCCTTCCGACGACGTCGCTTCGGAAGCCAATCCCGTCGCCGTTCTCTCTTTCGACTTCTGGCAGCGCCGCTTCGCGTCCGATCCCCTAGTCATCAATCAATCGGTTCTCATCAACGGCCATCCCTTCACTGTCGTCGGCGTCACGCGCCCCGGTTTTCGCAGCATAGTCTCCGGCGACGTTCCCGCGCTGTTTCTTCCCATGATGATGAAGCCGCAAGCCACACCGGGATGGAACGACCTCAATGAGCGCAAGTCGATCTGGCTGAATATCGCTGGCCGCCTCAATGCGTCTCTCGACTCCCGCACCGCACAGGCGGGAGCCGACGCCCTCTGGCATTCCCTCCGCGCCTCCGAACTCACCCAGCGTGGCCACAACTCGCAGCGCTTCATCGATTCCTTCCTCAACAATTCGCATTTGTTCCTTGTCGATGGCTCCAAAGGTGTTCCTCCGGCGCACGGTTCCACTCCTTCCACGTTGCTGGTGACCATGGGTATGGCGGGACTACTCATCCTGATGGCCTGCGCGAACGTTGGCACTCTGCTGCTGGTTCGTGCCGCCGGCCGTTCCCGCGAAATCTCTGTGCGGCTAGTGCTCGGCGCTTCACGCAATCGTGTGCTGCGGCAATTACTGACGGAAGGCTTGATCCTTGGTCTAGCGGGCGGACTCGCTGGCATTTTTATCGCCCCGCCGATCGCCGCCATTCTGCTTCGCACCATTTCCCCGGCGAACAGCAGCGGTTTCGGGTTCTCTTCTCAGATGGATTGCCGCGCTCTCCTTTTCAACTTCGCGCTCGTCCTCTTGGTGAGCGTGCTCGCCAGTCTCGCGCCGGTTCATCAGTTCTGGCGACCGGACCTCACGCCCGCGTTGCAACAGCGCCGGGAAGGCTACTCCCGCAGTCCTCTTCGCCTCCGTCGCGTGCTGGTAGTCGCGCAAATCAGTCTCAGCATCCTGCTGTTGGTTGGCGCTGGTCTCCTGATCCGCACCATGCGGAATCTTCAGTCCGTTCCCGTCGGTTTCGCCACTGACCATCTGGTCACGTTTTCCGTCGACCCGCTGCTGGCAGGATACGAGGCCGACCGCACCGAACGCCTCTACCGCGAACTGCTGGACCGGCTCGCGCACTTGCCCGGCGTCCGTTCCGCTGCGGCCAGCAATGACCCGGAATTGGCCGACAGCGGCGCAAGTGCCAATATCACCATCGCCGGCTACCATGCGGCAGACGACGAAGACATGAATGTTGAAATGGCCAAGATCACGCCCGAGTTTTTTACCACACTCGGCACACCTTTGCTTGCCGGCCGCGAATTGAGCGAGCAGGATCGCCTTGGGTCGACCAGAGTCGCCGTCGTCAACGAAAGTTTCGCGCGTCGCTTCTTCGGCAGTCCGCAGGAAGCGCTTGGCACGTTCTTTTGCCAGGGAGCCGGCGATGTGACGCCGGACATTCAGGTCATCGGCGTCGCTGGTGACGTCCTCCACACCTCGCTCCGCGATCGCATGCGTCCCGCTGCCTTCCTTCCTTTGTTTCAAACCGAAAACCAGGAGCGCTCCTTCGGCATGTTCTTCTACGTTCGCACTTGGCAGACGCCCGAAGCGGCCGAGCCGGCCATCCGCCAGTCCGTCCATTCTCTCGATTCCAAACTGGCCCTCGACAATTTCCGCACGATGCAAGAGCAAGTCGACGAAAACCTCGCGAGCGAACGCATGGTCGCTTTTCTAGCCTCGTGCTTTGGCCTTCTCGCCGCGTTCATGGCCGCCATTGGCATCTACGGTGTCCTCGCCTATTCCATCGCGCAGCGCAATCGTGAATTTGCTGTGCGCATCGCGGTCGGCGCCACTCCCGCCAACATCATCCGCATTGTCGTCGCCGACGTGTTGTGGCTCGTGGCCTGCGGCATTCTTGCGGGCGTTCCTCTCGCAATGCTTTGCGCGCAAGCCTTGCGCAGCCAGTTGTTCGGTGTGTCTAAGTCGGACCCACTGATATGGAATGACCTGTCAACTACAAAGAATTATTTTCTTTCTTTTCTTTTCGCCTTCCTAGAAGGCAGCGCAAGTCGCGGTCGAGGCGGCTATTGCGACGGTTGATCACTCTGATATTCGCGGGTCGAAACCGCATAATCGTGATCCGTCGGGAGCTGCCTCGGACTAACAACGCGGGTTCAGTCCGCAGACCTACCGCATAGAGGGTTCGAGGATTCTCCTTTCCATGCGCCTCTCGACCGCTACCCACGCTGCCTCCTGGAAAATTCTTGCTGTACAAAACTTAGCTCATGCCGCCTGCCGTTCGGTCTCCTTCTGTGCTGCTTCTACTTTTACCCCAATGGCCCAGATAAAACCCAATAGCTCGCGTCCGATCGCGGTCACAACCTTCCCTTTTTCCTTGCCCCGTGCCGTCAGCTTCCGATAACGCGTGTGCAACCGATGTTGCGCTTTCCAGGCGATCTCTCGGACTTCTTCGCTGACCAACTCTTGCCGCTTGCGTAAAGCTCCACCTACGTTTGGTCGGTGGCGGGATGCCCAGGCTGCCTCCACAACCACGCGCCGTAAGTGTGCATTTCCCGTTTTAGTGATGCCCCCTCGCCGGGTACTCTCTCCACTGGAATGTTCGCTCGCTACGATTCCGCCGTAGCCCATCAACTGCCGAGCCCCTGGGAATCGCGATATTTCTCCCAGTTCCGCCACGATCGTCACTGCTGCTACTTGAGCAATTCCCCGCAGGGCTTGCAATGCCTCGATGACTGCGCGCATCTTCGGTGGTGTCGACTTCACTGCTTCTTCGATCGCCAGGTCCAGACGTGCGATGCGGGCTTCCGCGTGCTCCACCTCATGTAGGTAGTCCAGCAAGGTAGCTTCTTGCGCCGGCTGCCCGAAGTGGACTTCCTTTTTCACCCACGCCAGGTAGTTCAAGGTCCAGGCCTTCACACCGCTCGCCGGCCGCCGCCCATGCCGCAACAGGAACTTGCTCAAGCGATGTTTCGCCCGCAACTGGTCTTTCTTAGCTGCCTCCCGGGCTCGTACCAGATCGCGCAAGGCCTCATGGGCCGCATCCGGTACCCACACCGCCGTCAACTCTCCGGCCCGATAATTTCGCGCCAACTTCAGCGCATCGCGCCGATCGGTCTTCACCCGTTCGCCCGATTTCACCGGTACCAGCGTGGGCGCCACCACCTCGCACTTCGCTCCCAGTGCCGTCAGCTGCCAGTACACGACATACCCCGTGGGGCCCGCCTCATAACAAAAACGCAGCTGCTCCACAGGTCCTAGTTTCTTGACTAGCTTCCGAATCGACTCCTCCCGATTCGGAATGACCCCGAGCGTTCTCACCTCCCCGTCCTGCTCGGCAACCGCCACCGCAATCGTTTCGGCATGGACATCCAAACCAACAAATTTTATTCTTTTCATCGACCGGCTCCTTCGCTTGTGGCTCTGTACTGCTTGTCTTCCGATTCGCAGCATAACCCACGCCTGCGAATCGGAGCCGGTCATTCCATTGTGACTAACGCTGCTTCTGGCCGCCCTCGGGGTCGCCATCGTCGCGCTCCTAGGCGCCATAATCCCTGCCCGCCGTGCCTCCCACGTCGATCCGATGGTCGCTCTGCGTTGCGAATAAAGGATTCGCTCGTCGTGAATAGATGCTTTTGGGCGGCCCAACAGTTAGTTTCGCTCACAGAGGCAGACCGGCAGACTGAGCTTCGCCGACACCGCAATACGCCAGCCCAAGGCAGGCGTTTCTCTTACACTAGATTTCCTGGGCTGTGTAGACTCTAAATGGCAGGCTGCTCGGAGGTGTTCATGGAAGCAAGAAACAATGCGCGATTCGGGGCCGTAGTTCTTGCGGCGGGGATGTCTTCGCGAATGGGAGAAGCGAAGCAGCTGCTACGGCTAGGAGAGAACACACTTCTCGGCCAGGTTTTGGAAAACGTGCGCAGCTCTCGGGCGAAGGACATCGTCCTTGTGCTTGGGCACGAAGCTGAAAAGATCAAGGAACGAATTTCTACCGGGAATCTGACGGTGGTGATCAACGAATCCTATCAGCAAGGAATGGGAACTTCATTGCGTACGGGACTTGCTGCATTGCCTTCTGGCGTGGACGCTGCGCTGATCGTTCTAGCGGACCAGCCGTTCATTCGCCCCGGGACGCTCGACCTGCTGATGGATCATTACATGCGATCCGGCGCTCAGATTGTGATCCCAACCTATAAAGGCTTCCGGGGCAATCCCGTTCTTTTGGATCGCTCTGTTTTCTCCGAAGTCATGGCACTCACTGGAGACATCGGCTGCCGGGCCATATTCGGGAATCACCTGGAAGGGATCGTCAAATTCCCGGTGGAAGACATCGGAATTCTGCTGGACATGGACAACAAAGATGACCTTCAGCTGCTGCACAATTTCGGCAAAGGAGAGGTGAGTGAGAATGCCCTGATCGAGGCTGCAAACCGGGGGGGACGAGAAACTCCTGGACTAGCGGAGCCTCCAATGGGACGCGAGCTCATCATCGTTGGCAGAGAGCCGGTGGCGATCGCGCTGGCAAAATTGGGGAAGTTGCTGAATTTTACTGTGACTGTTGTAGATCCCCTGGCGAAACCCTCCGATGTGCGCGATGCGGACAGATTGCTGAATTCCCTGGATTTTTCACGCCTGCCTTTGGCCTCAGCGCGGTACGTGGTAGTGGCCAGCCGAGGAAAATTTGACGAAGAAGCCGTGGAACAAGCTTTGCACGTGAACTGCAGCTACATCGCGCTGGTGGCGAACAAGAAACGAGCGCAAGAAATTCACCGCAGTCTGGTACTACGGGGCGAGTCTGCAGAACGACTAGCAAATGTGCGGGCGCCCGCTGGACTCAACATCGGCGCGGAAGGGCCGGAAGAAATCGCTTTGAGCATCTTGGCGGAGA
This sequence comes from Candidatus Acidiferrales bacterium, assembly GCA_963783955.1. GTDB lineage: Bacteria > Acidobacteriota > Terriglobia > Acidiferrales > UBA7541 > Acidiferrum. The sequence continues at coordinate 627,228 of CAWAPN010000002.1, forward strand.
TCGTCGCAGAAAACCGGCGCAGTCCGGAAGGCATGTCACTCGCGAGGTAAGCTAAATTTTCAAAAAACAGGGGAAATCGACGGAAAGCGTCAGCGAATCCTATCGCTATCGCACTGCTGAATTACCTTGCCTGTGGGGAAACTCTTGGGGGCCGACTCGGATTCTTTGAGGGCTTTGACGCTGCCGCCGCGGCGTAACGCCACCATTTGACTCACGATGCTTAGCGCGATTTCCTCCGGCGTGGAGGCGCCGAGGTCGAGTCCTGCCGGCGCCCAAACCCTTTCGATCTTTTCCGCGGACATCCCCGTCGCAAGAAGATAATCGAGCACGAGCCGAGAACGATAGCGGCTGGCGATAAGAGAAATGTATCCAGCATCGCATTCCAAAGCCTTTTGCAGCCACAGGTGATCCTGCTTGTGCAGCGTTGCGATGACTACAAACGTTCTGGAATTGATGGCAGTCTGCGTAAGATCGAAATCCTCGGTCACAAGACGCGCGGCTTCGGGATAAGAGGCGCGGTCGGCGGCGGGGTCGTTGACGGTGACTGAAAAATTCATCAACGCGGCAATCTTCGCCAGCACTTCCGCGATTCGGCCGTGCCCGACGATCAACAACTCGGGCTGCGGAAGGACGGGCTCGATATAGACATCCATTCTGCCGCCGCAGGGCATTCCCACGCCGAGCAACTCATCAGTCATGTCCAGAGTAATCAGCTCGGGCTTGCCCAGCTCGATGCATTTCAAGGCTTCGTTTCTGACCGTGCTCTCCGCGCACCCGCCGCCGATCCACCCCAGGACGATCTTCCCCTGCTCGTCGATGATGGCTTTGGAACCAGGCTTCGCCGAAGAGGAGCCCTCCACCCGCACGATGGTAGCCACGGCGAAGTATTTCCTCTGCGCCGCGAGCTCGGCTACCTTGGGGTAAAATTCGGCAGACATAAACGACACCTTATCATATACCCTGTTTTTCAAGCCGGGCCAGGGAGTAGCCATGTACAGCGAGCAGATTCGCGAGCATTTTGCCAACCCGCGAAACGTGGGCAGCCTGGAAAACCCTTCCGGCAGAGCTATTGTCCGTAGCCCGGTGGATAGCGACACGGTCCTAATTACCCTCCGAATTGAGGATGACGTTATTCGAGATGTGAAATTCAAGTGTATGGGCTGTGCCGTGGCTATCGCCTGCTCTTCGATTGCCACAGAAATGGTTTTGGGTAAGAGCGTCGTCGAAGCTTACGAAATAACCAAACAAAGCGTAGCAGAGAGTTTGGGAGGCATTCCGGAATACAAGATGCTGTGCAGCAATCTTGCTCCCGACGCGATCCGCAAGGCGATCGACGACTGGCGACTACGCCAAAGCGCGAATAAGAATGCGGCGCAGTAAACGGCTGGCAAGCCCTTGCTCAAGCCGAGACGACAAGTTGACAAATTTCAAACTGGACAAAGACAGATTCGGAGGACTATAAGCTTCGTTGGGAGCTGGTTCTTTGGGTATCGGGGAATCCCCAATGCAGAGCGCCGGTTTTTCCCGGAGATCAAAAGAATGGAACTCCCGATTGCCGCGGTAACGCGGTGAGGGTGATTTTAGGGGAGTAGTGACGCGAGAGCGAATATTGATTCGGTCTTCTCCGTGTAGCGGGGAAGAAGGGCAATCCTGTCAGGATGTTAGCGCGGGCAACCCCTCTTCAAACAGAATCGGGGTTCATGGTGCGCGCGGTTATGAACGGTTCAACACGTGTATGGGACTCATCGGGAACGGGCAAAGGCATTATCAAGCGCACAAATCTCTTGTTCGCTTGCGAACCAGCGTTTTCTCAAACTAAATCCCACTTGAGGTGAGAGGCGAGAATGATCCCCCCATCCTTTGAATACCTACGGCCAAAAACGGTTCCGGAAGCGGTGGCCATGCTGCAACAGCATGGTGACGAAGCGAAAATTCTAAGCGGTGGGCAGAGCCTAATTCCCATGATGAAGCTCCGGTTGGCCCGGCCGGGCTTTCTGATTGACATCAATCGTATTGCAGGTCTGTCGTATGTGAAGGAAGAGGGAGGTTATTTGAAGATCGGCGGGTTGACGCGAGAAGCGGAACTGGAAGTTTCACCTGTGGTTCGCTCCAAGTATCCGATCCTCTTGGACACCGCACACGTCATCGCCGATCCGCAAGTGCGCAACTTGGCCACAGTCGGCGGCAACCTGGCTCACGGCGATCCTGCCAATGACCATCCAGCCACGATGGTGGCTCTCGGCGCGCGGATAGTGGCAACCGGACCAAACGGCGAGCGAGTTATTCCGATTGAGAATTTCTTCGTGACTTTATTTACCACTGCACTGCAACACGAGGAAATTCTCACCGAAATTCGCATACCGATACCGCCCCCACGAAGCGGAGGTGCCTACTTCAAGCTGGAGCGCAAGGTTGGAGACTTTGCGACAGCCGCGGTAGCAGTTCAATTGACTTTAGACGACAAGGGCATCTGCCAGAAAGTGGGTATCGGCCTAACAAATGTGGGGCCGACCCCGATAAAGGCTCAAAAAGCCGAAGCATTCCTGCAAGGCAAGAAACCGGATGAAGGCGGGATCAATCAAGCGGCGCAGTTTGCCGCTGAAGAGGCGGAGCCTAGTCCCGATTTGCGGGGCCCAGTGGAATACAAGAAGGGTTTGGTCAAAGAGCTGGCGAAGCGGTCGTTATCACGTGCTGTTGAGCGCGCTGGTGGCAAGTAGAAGCCTGCAGCGATCGGGGGAAACGAAATGGCAAAGAAACAAACAGTACGCGTAAATATCAACGGCCAAGGGCGGGAAGCCGACGTAGAACCCAGACTTCTGCTCGTTCACTTCATCCGGGACACACTGGGGCTGACCGGCACGCACGTGGGTTGCGACACCAGCAACTGCGGCGCTTGTACGGTCCTTCTAGATGGAAAATCCGTGAAGTCTTGCACGGTCTTTGCCGTGCAGGTGGACGGAGCGGAACTTCTTACCGTGGAGGGACTATTGAGCAACGGAAGCCTTCACCCGCTGCAAGAGGGCTTCAAACAAGAACATGGTTTGCAATGCGGCTTCTGCACGCCGGGCATGCTGATGTCGAGCTATGCGCTACTGAAAAAAAATGCTCAGCCCACGGAGACTGACATTCGGTGGGGAATCTCCGGTAATTTGTGCCGCTGCACCGGCTACCAGAATATCGTCAAGGCTGTTCAGTACGCCGCCGGTAAGATGGCGCAAGGAGGGGCAAAGTGATTGCGAAAACATCTCCCGAAATTGGTGGAATGGGTCATTCGATCAAGCGCAAAGAAGATTCGCGATTCATTCAAGGCAAGGGCAATTATGTGGACGACGTGCGGCTTCCGGGCATGGTCTATGGCCACATGGTGCGCAGCCCGTACGCCCACGCTCGTCTGAAATCCATCAACACGGAGAAGGCGAAACAGCTTCCCGGCGTGCTAGCGATCATTACGGGCGAAGATCTTGCCAAGGCAAACCTCGCCTGGATGCCGACGCTCTTCTTCGATAGGCAAATGGTGCTAGCGACAGGTAAGGTGCTCTTTCAGGCGCAGGAAGTCGCGTTCGTGGTCGCCCAGGATCAGTACACCGCTGCCGACGCCGCGGAATTAGTGGAAGTGGAATACGAGGAACTCCCCGTCCTGGTGGACCCTCATAAAGCCACCGACCCTAGTTCTCCCATCCTTCGCGAAGATCGTGAAGAGAAGTCCAATCATATTTTCCATTGGGAAGTCGGCGACAAAACGGCCACTGACAAAGCGTTCCAAAACGCTGCGGTAAAGGCCAGCGTCCACGCCATCTCTCAGCGATGCCACCCTGCGCCGCTCGAAACTTGCGGCTGCGTTGCGGACTTCAACAAAGCTACGGAAAAGCTTACGGTTTATCTCACATCGCAAGCGCCTCACGCTCACCGCACGCTCTTTGCTCTCGTGGGTGGCATCCCAGAGCAAAATATCCGTGTAGTCTCTCCGGACATTGGCGGCGGGTTTGGCAACAAAGTCCCCATCTATCCCGGTTATGTCTGCGCAGTTGTCGCTTCCCTCACGCTCGGCGTGCCCGTGAAGTGGATTGAGACGCGCTCCGAGAATCTCCAGTCCACCGGCTTTGCCCGCGACTATCACATGACGGCTGAAATTGCCGCCGATCAGAACGGCAAGGTGAAAGCCTTGCGCGTGAAAACGCTGGCCGACCATGGAGCGTTCAACGCGGCAGCGCAACCCACCAAATTTCCGGCTGGATTGTTCAGCATGTGCACCGGTTCTTACGACTTTGGCGCTTCGTTCTGCGAAGTGGACGGCGTGTACACGAACAAAGCGCCGGGCGGAATCGCTTACCGCTGCTCGTTCCGCATCACGGAAGCGGCTTACCTGATCGAGCGAGTGGTCGACATCCTCGCCAACCAGTTGAAGATCGATCCGGCCGAATTTCGGCGTAGAAATTTTATCCAGCCTGAGCAATTTCCCTACAAGACTCCGCTGGGCTGGACCTACGACAGCGGAAACTACGAAGGGGCTATGAATAAGGCCCTTGAAATGGTGGGTTACGCCCAACTGAGAAAAGAGCAGGAAGAGAAACGCAAGAAGGGCGAGTTCATGGGCATCGGCATCTCCAGCTTCACGGAAGCGGTCGGTGCAGGTCCGGCTCATACGTTCGACATTGCGGGCATCAAGATGTTTGATAGCGCGGAGATTCGGGTCCATCCCACGGGAAAAGCCATCTGCCGCATGGGAACTAAGAGCCAGGGACAAGGCCATGAAACCACCTACGCGCAAATCGTCGCTCAGGAGCTGGGCATTCCCGCTTCCGATGTAATAGTAGAAGAGGGCGACACAGATACCGCGCCCTACGGGCTGGGAACTTACGCCAGTCGTAGCACGCCGACCTCTGGCGCGGCCACCGCCATGGCCGCGCGCAAGATTCGCGAGAAGGCAAAAAAGATTGCTGCTCACCTACTGGAGTGCAGCGAAGCGGATTTGGAATGGGAGACCGGCAAGTTCTTCGTAAAGGGCGCGCCGAGTAAGTCCAAGACCATCCAGGAAATCGCGTTTGCCGCGTACACTAATATTCCGGATGGCCTCGAAGCGGGGCTCGAAGCCGTGAATTATTACGATCCGCCGAATCTCACTTTTCCGTTCGGCACTTACATCTGCGTGGTCGACATCGACAAAGGCACGGGAGAAGTGAAGGTCCGGCGCTTTGTGGCCGTGGACGATTGCGGCAACGTCATCAATCCCATGATCGTTCAAGGCCAGATTCATGGCGGCCTCACAGAAGGTCTGGCCATCGCCTTTATGCAGCTGATTGATTACGACGAAAGCGGCAACGTCCAGGGTGGCACTTTTATGGACTACCTCATCCCGACGGCAGTCGAGACGCCGCATTGGGAAACGGGCAGCACCTGCACGCCATCTCCGCACCATCCCTTTGGGGCCAAGGGGGTCGGTGAATCACCCAACGTGGGCTCCCCGGCTGCTTTTGTGAACGCGGTTGTGGATGCCCTGTCGCCTCTGGGTGTGACACATATTGACATGCCCATTACTCCCTGGAAAGTGTGGAACGTATTGAAGGAGAAAGGTGTGGTGAGTTAAGACCGTGGCGATGCAGATCGAAAAAACCTTCCAGGTGAAGGAACCCATAGAAAAGGTCTGGAGCTTCCTAAGCGATCCGCGGAAGGTCGCGGGCTGCGTGCCGGGCGCGCATATCACTGAACAGGTCGATGACAAAACCTTCAAAGGTGCGATCAGCGTAAAAGTTGGACCAAGCGTGACCGATTACCGGGGTGAAGTACAGATCGTCCGCCTAGACGCGCAGAACCATGAAATCGAAATTCTCGGCAAAGGCCAGGACGTGCGGGGGCGCGGCAGCGCTTCGATGAAGATGACCGGAAAACTTCGCGCGCTCACCGACGGCGGGACCGAAATTACCAGCAGCTCTGAACTAACCGTAGTCGGCATCCTGGCGCAGATGGGTTCGCGCGTGATCAGTGAGGTTTCCAATATTATGTTCGGCGAATTCACCAAGAACTTTCAGGCGCGGCTTTCGCAGCCTGACGATGCTGGAGAGGCACCCGCAGATGTCGCTGCTAAACCCATCAGTGCAACTTCTTTGGCTTGGCAAGCGGCAAAAGGCGTCTTTCGCCGCGATAGCGGATCATAGAATTCCAATACCATTTGAATTCGACTTAACATGGCGACATCTCCAACCTCTCCCCAGGACATGCAAATCAAGGATGTAGATAACCTCATCCAGCGCTTCGAGCATTTGGGATACGTCACAGACCGCGCGCTGGCCACCGCCATTTTTCTGGTCACTAAACTAGGGAAACCTCTACTGATCGAAGGTCACGCCGGATTGGGCAAGACGGAAGTGGCCAAAGTGCTCGCGGCCATGCTGGGCACCCGTTTGATACGTCTGCAGTGCTACGAGGGACTGGACGTGAACTCCGCCGTCTACGAATGGAATTATCAGAAGCAGTTATTGGCCATCAAGATCGAGGAAAACATTGATCGCACTGTCGAGGAGAAGGAAAAGCATATTTTCAGTAAGGAATTTCTTCTCCAGCGCCCATTGTTACAGTCAATTCTTGTCGAAGACGCTTCACCCGTACTTCTGATCGACGAAATTGACCGCGCGGATGAAGCATTCGAAGCATTCCTTCTCGAGTTGCTCTCCGATTTTCAAATTACCGTGCCGGAGATGGGAACCATAAAGGCCAAACACGTTCCCTACGTCATTCTAACCTCCAACCGGACCCGGGAATTGAGTGATGCGTTGAAACGTCGCTGCCTCTACCATTGGATCGACTATCCCAGCTATGAAAAAGAAATGAAGATTGTTCGAGCCCGCTTGTTCGGTATCGAGGAAGAGCTCGGCGGCCAAGTCGTGCATTTCATTCAGTCCGTGCGGCAACTGGATCTTGCAAAGCCCCCAGGTGTGACAGAAACGCTTGATTGCGCGAAATCCGCAATGGCACTCGGAAAGCACCGCCTGGATATTCAAGCGGTTGAAGAAACGATCGGTTGCGTGGCGAAGTCCATGGAAGACGCGACCAAGCTCCGGGCCGCGGGAATCGAGAAAATACTTTCGTGACCGTTCGCTAGAGTGAAGGAATAAATGCTTCAGGCAAGACCAAACCGTTCAGCTGCGACCATTACGGCGTTCTGCAGTTTCGCCAGAGCAAACGGATTGTCGAACGGTGTTCAACAGACTCTGCTGGCTCTCGAAGTCGCCGGGATAATGGAATTGTCGGACCACCAAACGTTCGCCCTTGCTCTGCGGGCTGTCCTGGCTTCTTCGAAAGAGGAATGGGACATTTTTGATCAGATCTTCGATTTCTTTTGGAGCGCTTCGCAGAACACCTCGGGTCCTGCTTCGAAAGAAACCAAGGATCCCAAATTCAGCACCTACCGGCCGGCGACTGGACCACAAGCTTTGGTGGCCTTGTCCACCTGTGACTCTTCGCTAGCGGAACGCGAGGGCAAGGCGGTTTCTGGTGCGAGCGCCCAACAGCGTATGCAGAAAGTGGACTTAGCAGATGTGCCGCAGGACGACCTGATTGCGCTTGAGCAAATTTCCATGCGCCTGTTCCGCAAAATGAGCCGGCGGCTTTCGCGGAGACGCAGGATCAGGAATCTCGCCGAACAAGTCGACATGCGAAGAACCATCCGGCAAAGCATTTCTCGCGGCGGCGATCCGGTCGTCTTGGCTTTTTGGGTGAAAAAGCCGCGGAAGCGCAAGCTGGTAATTTTCCTCGATATCAGCGGCTCCATGAATTCCTACAGTTTGTTTCTGGTCCGGTTTGCCTATGCCCTGCAGAAATCCTTCAAGCATGTAAATACGTTTCTGTTCAGCACAAATGTTCTGGAGATCACCGATCTGCTTCGCGCGCGGGACTTGCCAGACGCATTGCGCGGGCTTTCACAAAGGGACGCCGGATGGGCGGGCGGCACCAAAATTGGTGATTCTCTGAACGAGTTTAATCGTCAGCACGCGAGAAAATTGCTTTCAAACAACACGACGTTCCTTATTTTGAGTGATGGATGGGACACGGGCGAACCCGAGAAACTGGCTGCGGAACTCCGCTGCATCCGGCTCCGGGCGCGCGAGATCATCTGGTTGAATCCGCTCCTCGGACTGGAGGAGTATGCGCCGGTTACCCGCGGTATGAGCGCCGCTCTTCCCCACGTCGATGTGTTTGCTCCGGCCCATAATTTGGAGAGCCTGTTAGCGTTGGAAAGATATCTTTAGTTTCGAGAAAAGGTGATTCGGAATGTTCGATCAGTTCCTGAGTAAAGCCGATGAGCTCGTGACCAGCGGCCAATGCTTTGCCGTCGCCGTGGTTGTGCGTTATGAAGCGCCCATTTCCGGCAAGCCCGGCAACAAAGCGATTATTTTCCCCGACGGCAAAATGTGGGGCTGGATTGGCGGCGGCTGTTCGCAACCGGTTGTGATCAAAGAAGCTTTGAAAGCCTTGGCAGATGGTCAACCCCGTTTGATTCGCATCAGTCCTTTCTCATCTCCTGAAGAAGGCATCGTGGATTACACCATGACCTGCCACAGTGGAGGCACGTTGGACATCTTCATCGAACCCGTCCTGCCCAAGCCGCACATTCTTATCCTCGGACGCTCTCCTGTCGCGAAAACATTGGCGAAGCTCGCCAAGGCAATTAATTATGCCGTTTCCGTAGTCGCTCGAGAAGCAGACCGCGAGAGTTTTCCAGATAGCGACTTGGTGCAAGCCGATCTGGATTTAAGCCAGCTCAAAATCACGCCGCAAACCTTCATGGTGGTATCCACGCAGGGAGAAGGAGACGAGGAGGCGTTGGAAAGAGCTCTTCGCACAAAGGCGGATTATGTGGCCCTTGTCGCCAGCAAAACCAAGGCGAGCAAAATACTGGGCGCCTTCAAGGAGGAAGGAATGCCGGATGATAGGCTGCGCCAAGTCCGCGCTCCCGCCGGCCTCGACATCCGTGCCGCCTCGCCAGAGGAAATCGCCGTCAGCATCCTTGCCGAGATAATCCAAGTGCATGGAACGAGGACCGTCGCATCAAAGGCACAGGCGCAGCAGCTTGCCCGGAAGCAGGAAGCCAAAGATCCAATTTGCGGAATGATGGTGGATGTCGGCGCAGCAAAATACAAATCAGAGTTTCGCGGAAGCTCCTTCTACTTCTGCTGTTCCGGTTGCAAACAGAAATTCGATAAGCAGCCCGAAACTTACGCTTTTCCATAGTCCATACCCAACTGCCCGCGTTCTCAACAGCAATTGCCCAAAACCCTTATTCTGGGCAGTGTAAATTGGTGAATCTCGGTCTCCTAGAATCAGTGAGTTGCAAGCGGGAGGCACGGAGGTTTTTAGTGAACACGCCTAAGAGGCACGAATGAAAACCGATTCATCGCCAGCATTAGCCTTGGGCACGCGGGACCGAAACGAAACTCCGGCGCGGGAGATCGCGCTGTGGCGAATTTATCTTCTGAGGGCCGGATACCTCTTGATTGCCGTCGGCATGGGAATGCAGAAGGTTCCTGCCTTCCTTCATCACAGGCCTTGGGAGCTGATGCATGGCGTGGTCAATTCCATGCTGCTCGCGCTAGTGCTGCTGGCAGTCCTAGGGCTACGCTATCCGTTGAAAATGCTGCCGCTTCTGTTCTGGGAAATAGCATGGAAGGCCACATGGCTTCTCGCGGTGGCGCTGCCGGCCTGGCAGAACCACACCATGGACGCAGGCACCTGGGATACAACTTTTGCCTGCCTGATGAGCGTGGTCTTCCTGTTCGTCGTGCCATGGGACTATGTGTGGTGGAATTTTGTCGCCGCGCGCGGTAACCGCTGGTGGTGAACGCTTGCGGTAAGCGTCCGTTGATGGCCGCGGGGCGATCGACTCAATCACGTTCCGTGCGCATAAAAGCATGGCGGCAAAGAGAATCGCTCGCTCTATTCTTCCATGAGATCACCCAATTTAATTTTGATTTACAACGGCGGGGCGCTGTTACGGCCAGGCGATGCTTCTGAGTTCCCCATCGTTGACTTGCCTTCCGGTGCATCCTACCATGTGCTCGAAATGTCAGGCACCAACTCGCTCATCGGCCAGACCATCTCGCACTACCGTGTCATCGAGAAACTCGGTGGCGGTGGTATGGGTGTCGTCTATCCGCGTTCTTTGACTCGCTGTCCCATCCCAGCATAAGATTGGTTTCCAGTGACGCATTCCGCCTCTCTAATTGGGCAAAACATCTCCCATTACCGCATTGTCGAGAAGCTCGGCGGTGGTGGTATGGGTGTGGTCTACAAGGCGGAGGACACGCGCCTTCACCGGTTCGTGGCGCTGAAGTTCTTGCCGCAGGACGTGGCCCGGGACCCTCAGGCACTCGCCCGTTTCCAACGCGAAGCGCAAGCCGCATCCGCACTGAATCATCCCAACATCTGCACGATTCACGACATCGGCGAGCAGGACGGGCAGGCGTTCATCGCCATGGAATTTCTGGATGGCGTGACGCTGAAACACCGCATCAACGGAAAACCTATCGATACAGATGTTCTGCTTACACTGGCGATTGAAATCGCTGAGGCTCTGGACGCCGCGCACACCGAGGGAATCGTTCATCGTGACATCAAGCCTGCCAATATCTTTGTGACCAAACGCAGGCACGCCAAGATTCTTGACTTCGGCCTAGCGAAGGTCACCTGCACGGGAACCGGTTCTTCTGGAGCAACGGTTGCCGAGGACGTGACCGACGGCATGAGTGCGGAGCATCTGACTAGCCCGGGTTCTACGCTCGGCACAATAGCGTACATGTCGCCAGAGCAGGTACGTGCCAAAGAGTTGGATGCGCGCTCGGATTTGTTCTCGTTCGGAGTCGTTTTATACGAAATGGCAACGGGTGCTTTGCCGTTTCGTGGGGAAAGTACAGGAGTAATCTTCGACACAATCCTGAACCGCGCACCTCTTCAACCGGTACGGCTGAATCCTGATTTGCCGCCAAAGTTGGAAGACATCATCAATCGTGCGCTGGAGAAAGACCGAGAACTGCGTTATCAGCACGCTTCGGAAATGCGCTCCGAACTGATGCGCGTGAGGCGAGATACGGAATCGGGGCGGTCAGCTTCCATGAGTTCGGGGTCGGTGGCTGTGGCTCAGGAAGGCGGCTCTCAAGTCACACCACAACCGTCGGTATCCCAGTCTTCGCCTGTGCCGGGTGTGCCTTCGTCATCGACGGGAGTGAGGGTCGCGGAGGTTGCAGGAACGGGTGGAAAGCTCTGGAAGATTCTGATTCCTGCTACCGCGATTCTGGTCGCTGCGATTGGGGGATGGCTCTATTTCCGCTCGCACCAGACGGCGACGCATCCGGCCACGACCGCCCTCACCGAGAAAGACACCATTGTTCTTGCGGACTTCGACAACAAGACGGGCGATGCGGTATTCGATGACACGCTGAAGCAGGGACTTTCCGTGCAGCTGGAGCAATCGCCGTTTCTCGACTTAGTCTCCGACAACAAGGTGAATCAGACCTTGAAGCTGATGGGCCGGCCCGCCGGGGACCGCCTGACGCCGGAAGTCGCACGCGAGGTCTGCCAACGCACAGGCAGCAAGGCGATGCTCACAGGTTCGATTGCGGGACTTGGCAGCGAGTACGTGATTGGGTTGAAGGCCGTGAACTGCAACACGGGCGATGTGCTGGCGGGAGCGCAGGAGCAGGCGGCAGGCAAAGAAGCAGTTCTCAAGTCCTTGGACGCGGCGGCAGTCAGCCTGCGAGGCAAACTGGGCGAGTCGCTGAGTTCGGTGCAGAAGTATGCTAAGCCGGTCGAGGAAGCGACCACGACGTCGCTTGAAGCACTGAAAGCCTACAGTTTGGGAGTGAAGACCCGTAATGCAAAAGGGGTCACTGCGGCGCTGCCTCTCTATAAGCGAGCTGTGGAACTCGACCCAAAGTTCGCCATGGCCTACCGCGAAATGTCCTCTGTTTACTCCAACCTCAACGAAATTGGCCGGGCAGCGGAGTATGCAGGCAAAGCCTTTGGCCTGCGCGACAAGGTGAGCGAACGGGAGCGGTTCTCGATCGAGGGGTTCTACTATCTCACCACGACTGGAGAGCTGGAGAAGGCGGCCCAGGCTTTTGAGCTCTGGCAGCAGAGCTACCCAAGAGACGAAGTGCCTTATATAGACTTGGGGTACATTTACAGCTGCCTTGGAAGCTACGAAAAGACTCTGGAGGAAAGTCTTGAGGCTCTGCGCGTGGAACCGAATGATGCCATCAACTACGGGAATGTCGGCGGCGCGTACACGAGCCTGAATCGGCTGGATGAGGCGGAGGCAGTGTATAAGCAAGCGGAAGAGCGGAAGCTGGAGGCCGAGGCCCTGCTCTTGTACAGCTACCAATTGGCATTCTTGAAGGGCAATACGGCGAAGATGGAGCAACTGGTCTCGGCAGCGCAGGGAAAGCCGGGCACAGAAGACCTGCTGCTGGCTGCGGAAGCGGATACAGAGGGATGGTACGGCAAATTAAAGGACGCGCACGAACTGACGCGGCGGGCGATGGATTCCGCCCAGCACAATGACGCCAAAGAGAGTGCAGCATCCTATCAGGCAGCAGCGGCGCTGCGCGAGGTAGAGTCTGGCAACCGCGAGCAGGCACGCGCCGGGGCCACTGCGGCGTTGAAGCTGGCCCCGAACCGCGACGTGCAGGTAGTGGCGGCACTGGCCTTGGCGAGGGCGGGCGATATGGCAGGGGCAGAAAAACTGGCCGCCGAAGTCGACAAGACCTACCCGCAGGACACGCTGGTGCAGAGAAGCTGGTTGCCCACCATTCGAGGAGCCGTGGCCTTGGAGCGTAAAGACCCGAACCGAGCGATCGAACTATTGAAAGAGTCGAGCGCAATCGAACTCGGTCAAGCTACCAATCAACTCGCGATATTTCTATGTCCTGTTTACATCCGTGGAGAGGCTTATCTGGTGGTGCATGACGGCAAAGCAGCGGCAGCGGAATTTCAAAAGTTCATCGACCACCGAGGAGTGGTCATGAACTTTCCTTGGGGTGCACTGGCTCGGCTGGGACTGGCTCGAGCCTACGCGATACAAGGCGACGCCGCCAAAGCCAAGGCGGCCTATCAGGATTTCCTCACGCTCTGGAAAGATGCCGACCCTGATATTCCCATTCTGGTCGCTGCGAAGGCGGAGTATGCGAGGCTCCAATAGTTCAGAGACAGCCTAGAGGAGCGCTCGGCAACGAATCCCTGCGCACCGACATTAGGCCGCTACCCGAGCGTCACAATCTAGGCCGCGCGTTGAGCCACGAAGACAAAGTGAGGCTCCGGAGACTTGCCGGGAGCAAGCCAGAATGGAATATCGCGCTTGGCCATGATGCTCGCGCTCAATACGACCATACGCGCCTGCGAGATTCGCGGACTACAGTGGCGGGATGTGGACTTTATAGAATCCAACAACAAAACCAATCGACATAAAACCGGGGCGTCCCACCACGGGGTGCCCCACTTTTGTTTTCTAACGGGTAGTCATGCAAAAGATTGAAGGCAAAGGGCTTGTGCTTCGCTTGCCAAATGAACTGCACGCCAGGGTAAAGGCCCAGGCCGAAAAGGAGAGCCGTTCCATAGCCGACTTTATTCGCCGTGTGCTCGATCGCTACCTGGTCGAGCACGAATTCCGGCGCGACATCACGCCTGCGGTTGCCGCGTCGATCAAGAAAAACAAAGAACTGCTGAAGCTTCTCAGGGATGCATGATGTCGGATTTTCTCACAGTCGAGCAAGTCGTCGTCATCCATGATCGGGTGATCGCCGAGAGCGGTGGCAGCAAAGGTATTCTGAAACCGAACGAATTGGATTCGGGTGTCCATCGACCCCTGTCCGGCTACTACAACAATCTGTTTGAAGAAGCTGCGGCGCTCATGGACAGCTTGGCAAACAACCACTGTTTCAACGACGGAAACAAGCGTACTGCTTTCACGTCAACTGACGTGTTCTTGCGCCAGCACGGCTTCTACTTGAACGTGGATCCCGTGGCGGCACGCAATGCGATGGCTGCCGGCATCGCGCACAAACAGTTCAATTTCGATTTGATTTTGGAATGGATTTTTACCGACTACGAGCGATTGTAATATGAGCGCCGGTGTCCCCCTCATTTGGGAGATTCCGGCGTTCTTGTTGCGGTAGATCATTCTCGATCGCAAATACGTACCATCCGCATCCATAGGGCGCAGCGCACTTCGCGGCCTCGATCAACGTCCGATGTTTATGCTCGCAATGACGATGATGCCAGCTGTCGGTCCATGCGGCTTCGTAATGCAAGTTGGGATTGGTAGGCGGCGACGGTGGTGCTTGGCGTAAGCGGCGGCGGTGTGGTGCGTGTTATGAGCTTCCGCTTGGCTCTTCTTCGCTTGGCAGGGATATCGTGGTCGCTGATCCAGATGCACAAAGACAAGGACTGCGTTACCGAGGCTGACATCGAGAAGTAATGGAAACCTGTTGCGATCCTTGTTGCACGTGAGGAGGATCAGCTTCGACAACTCGACAAAGATTGTCGCTGGTGCCCTAAGGACGACGCGTGGAAATCGCAACCTATAATAAGCATCACTCGGCTCCTTCCTCCGAGCCTTGGCCGATCACCTTCGCTAAGTCTACTCGGTCGAGGGGAGCCGACGACGTTATCCAATCAATAAAGGCAGCCGTCATCGGAAATCAAGTGGCTCATAGTGAAAAACCAAAACCGTGTCACATGTGAAATGCGATGCTGCTACGAGCGAGTTATTTTTCTATCTCTTCGATGGGATGGATTTCCCACCAGTGCGCGCCGACACTGGCGTCGTAGCGAGTGATGCCTTTCACGGTGATGGGCTTACCGACTTGCGGCAAATCGCAAGGAATTCTGGGTATGCACTTGGCCACGATGCAACGCGCCCGATCCATGCCCTCAATCTTGGGGTTTTCGCAAATGCGAATGTCCGTGTCGCCGTCGTTTCCTTTGGTCACCTGAGTGACGAACCCACCCACGGCAGCATGTGAGGACATTTTGTCAGACCAGCGATTGGCGTCTTCGGCAATCAATTCATTGATGGTTAGCTCGGCATAAATATTTTTCGGGGGCTGCTCTACCGGCTTGGGCGCGGAGTCTGCAGATTTTGTCGAGGTGGTAGAGCTCTTCTTTGCAACCGTCTTAGGCTGTACGCTCTGTCCCAAACACAGCGTGGGAAGAGCCAACAGAGCACACGATACAACCAAAGAGTACGTTTTCATGTTGCACCTCGCGGAAGAACGTTGTCGGGAGACAAACAGATGATAAATATTGGGAGCCGCCAGGTCAGCAGATTGCGGTGAGCATAGGCCCTAAGTAATACCTGGCCGCAAGGACAGTATGGCGGTCGCTTCGACGACAACGGCTCGCTCGACATCTCTTCGATCCGTACCGGAACCGGACACCAGAGAAGCTGGAACGCAACAGAAGAAGTTTCTTGTTGCCTATTCGCGGCGACGGTTACTCGCTGACGAGACGCTTGCAGAACCTTTGAGCGTCCAGTGCTGGGTCGTGGCGGGTTCGTAAGCGCCAAAAACTCCGTTTTGGAGCATGGTCGGCAGGCCGGAAGTAATGGTAAAAGACGCGAAAGTCCCGATTAACGACCTGCCAGGATTTGACACACTTGCTCCGATCGGGTTCCGTAGTAGATAGAGTACATCTCCAGTCTCGTTGTTTCCTTCCTACTTCAGGCAGATTCGGTTTTGCACGCTGTAGGGCACGAACGCGTTTGGAGCGATTAGTCGCACAATCCTGTGACGCGAGATGCAGCGCCATCAAGCCGGTAAGCCTATCAACACACCTGTACCTTCGGGCTATTCAAGGTTTACTGAAAGAACTTCAGACTTAGGTGCATCGAGCCTTCGACCGTGACGAACACTTGTGAGGAGACAAAAATGAGGAAGGTCTTTTTATTGGCGTCCATAGGCATCCTGTTCACTATTTTGGGTTGCTCGGGAAATTCCCAGGAAGCCGTTTCGAAGAGCACACCGGCAGTTGTGCAGGCATCGACTGTGCCAGCCAGAACGTCTTCTGCTGTGGACCCAGCAGCTGCGCTTCCTGTACCGTCGCTCGGGCAGGCAAATCAGCAAGCCTGGAGCTCTGAAAAGGTCAACGACCAACTCGGCAAGGCCATTGCAGTGAAGGGGACTTCGCTAGACGGCAAATTCGATTTGGTCATCCTTCAGAAGGGCACGCATTCTTTTTTGTCATTCGTCAGGCACTCGCGCTGGGAGTCTGTTTATAACCAGCCGTCTAAAGGCAAGTTAATGTATCTCCGCGTAAAATTTGAGGACGGACAGGAAAAACGCATCGAGTGGGACGAACTGGGCTTCGCCACGGAGAACCTATACAGTGTCCTTTGGTCATATCCCGCCAGGACCGATGCTCCCATTGGTCCTGTGCTGGTAGGCCAGACAGGTGATTCTGTTGGGGGTGACCAACAACTTATTCAAGACATGATGAAGCACGAGACCATGCTTTTAGAAGTCGCACCGGGGGTCACGACGCAGTTCGCCCTGACTGGGCTTGCGCACGAAATAGAGAAGGTTCGTACTGCCAAATCGCAGCCAGCCCTCGAAGCCAGGCAAACCGCCGAGTAGGTAAAGCCAATCAGAGGTTATACGCCACCGTGCCCATCGTGGACCCGGGGCTGGTCAAGTATTCTGCCCCCGTGGCGGTTGGCATCTGCGAAACACCGACGTTCATGCCAGCAGGGACAACTTTTGCCAGACCGAAATCGAGAATTCTGGCGTTGCCCAGTTTGGTCACAAAAAGATTTGCTGGCTTGATGTCCCGATGGGTTATGCCCTGGGCATGCGCTGTCCGTAGCGCATCAGCAATTTGAATTGCGAGTTCCAGCGTCTCGTCGAACGGCAATGGCCTACCAGAAATGCGGTGCTTCAGCGTTGCGCCGTCGAGGAACTCCATCGCAATGAAGTATTGACCGTCCTGCTCGCCGATGTCGTGAATCGTGCAGATGTTCGGGTGATTCAGGGCGGAAGCAGCCTGCGCTTCGCGTTGGAAACGGGCGAGTGCCTGAGGGTCTCGGGCAACCTCCTGCGGCAAGAACTTCAGTGCCACATTGCGGTGCAGCCGGGTATCTCCTCTGCTCTATACACAATGCCCATACCACCGCCCCCGAGTTTTTCGAGGATACGGTAGTGAGAGACCGTCTGTTATTGAAAACGATGGTAGGCCCGTGGGGACTCAGGTTAAAGACGGCCTCAAACTACAAGGGGGCTAAGAGTACGAATGGTCCCATTGTTGCAATTTTATGCCGTCGAGGCTGGGTGTTTTCGACTGACTCGATTCGATGAGTTAGCGACCAAACCGCAAGGCCGCAGTGTATGTCTTCACCGTTTCATCCGACCCATCCTTTCAGTTAGGATGTGCGGGTAAATCTGCTAACCGGTTCGCGGGCCCGCCGATGACGATTCGCCCCACCACCGGTGTCAGAGGAGGAGCCGGTGAATCGACTTGTTGTCGTGCTGTGTCTTCTGTTAATTAGTGCATTGGTTCCCTGCGTTCACGCTGCGGGGCGCACTTGCGAGCAACTGGCGCAACTCACTCTAACAAACGCAAAGATCACGTCCGCGCAGACCGTCGCGGCCGGAGCGTTTACGCCGCCGCCGGGAGCAACACCGTGGCTGGTAGCAGATCCATCCTTTTACAAGAAACTGCAAGCATTTTGCCGCGTGATGGCCGTGGACAAACCGACCGCGGATTCGGACATAAAGATAGAAGTGTGGATGCCCGCGAACGGATGGAACGGCAAATTTCGCGGCCAGGGCAACGGCGGGTTCGCAGGGGAAATTGATTATCGTGCGCTGGGATTGGCGATCGCTCAAGGGTATGCATCGGCGGCCACGGACACGGGCCATGCAGCACCTTTCACCGATGCGACGTGGGCACTGGGCCATCCGGAAAAAATCATCGATTACGGGTACCGGGCGATTCATAACATGACATTGGCGGCCAGCGCGACGGTGGCAGCGTTCTATGGAGACGCTCCGAAGCGTTCGTATTTTTCAAGCTGTTCTAATGGCGGGCGGCAGGCGTTGATGGAGGCGCAGCGCTATCCGGAGGATTACGACGGGATATTGGCAGGCGCTCCAGCGAATTATTGGACGCACTTGTTGTCGAGCGCATTATGGGACGCACAAGCGACCACGCTGGCCCCCAACAGTTATATCCCAAGCAGCAAAATCCCCGCGATTGTACACGCGGTGCTGGCGGCGTGCGACGCGAAGGACGGCGTGAAAGACGGGATCTTGAATGACCCAAGGCAATGCCACTTCAATCCGGCGACGATGCTTTGCGAGGAAGGCAATTCTGATTCGTGCCTGACACAACCGCAGGTCACTGCGCTGAAAAAATTGTACGAGGGAGCGCGCGACTCGAAGGGCAAAGAAATTTTTCCGGGGTTTGTGCCGGGAGGCGAGGAAGGTGAAGGGGGCTGGCCACTGTGGATTACAGGAAATGCACCTGGAAAGGGGCTTCTGTTTGCGTTCGATTTCGGATTTTTCGCGAACATGGTTTATGAGAAGCCAGAATGGGATTACACGAAGGCGAATCTCGACGATGCAGTCGCAGCGTCGGATGACAAGTTCGCGGCCGTTCTGAATGCCATGGAGACGAACATGAAAGGGTTCGAGGATCGCGGCGGTAAACTGATGATTTATCATGGATGGAGCGATGCCGCGATTTCGCCGCTCAATTCCATCAACTATTATCAGAGCGTCGTGGAGAAAATGGGTAAGCCGCAGACCGATTCCTTCGTTCGTCTTTATATGGTCCCGGGAATGCAACATTGTGGCGGTGGTACTGGACCTGATGAATTCGGCGCGTATGGCGTGAGCCAGGTGAACGACCCGCAGCACAATATGTATCTTGCGCTCGAACAATGGGTAGAAAAGGGTACTGCCCCACCCACGTTCATCGCCTCCAAAACGGAAGGCGAAGGCCCCGCCGCAAAGATAATCATGACCCGTCCGCTCTGCCCTTATCCGCAGCGAGCCAATTACAAAGGCATCGGCGACACCAACGACGCCACCAACTTCGCCTGCGCCCCCGAAAAATGACCGCTTCCGACGACCCGACTCTATCTTTTCTTCCCGCCGTGTCCGGGTGTACCGGCGGACCGCCGACACCGCCGATTTCCGTGACCGTGTTGCCCCCGGGGACCACAAGCTTGCCCGCCGGAGCGAGCGTTAACGTGACGGCGCAGGTGACGAATGATTCTTCGAACAGGGGCGTGATGTGGAGCGTGAGCTGTCCCACACCTCCATGCGGATCGGTTGTGCCGCCAACTACAGGAAGCGGAGACGCCGCTCTATTTACGGCGCCGAGTATCGCACCGACGAGCCCGGTGGGGGTTACAGTCACGGCGACGTCTATAGCGGATAACACGAAGTCGGGGTCAGTGGCGCTGAATCTGCTAACCGCGATTGCGGTGAACCTTTCGGCAACGGTGAATCAGGTCGGCGCGGGAGGCACGTCGCAAATCTCTGCGACGGTGAGCAACGATCCCGCAAATCGAGGAGTGAATCCCAGTTCGTGGAGTATTTCACCCTCGACGGGAGCGGGGACACTGAGCAATGCGACGTCCAGTTCGGTGACATATACTGCGCCGGCAACGCCGCCGCCAAACGACGTGCAGATAACGATCACGGCGGCGTCAGCGAGCGCCTCGACATCCATCGGCACGATCGGGATCACCTTCGCGGCGATCGCGGTGTCGCTGACAGCGAGTCCGGGTTCGATCGAGGCGACCGCAACATCCACGATCACAGCGAGCGTCAATCTCGATCCGGCCAATGGAGGCGTGAATCCCACCTCATGGGCCCTGTCTGGGGCTTACGGGACGCTGAGTGGCGCGACAGGCAGTTCGGTGGTCTACACGGCGCCGTCGACGCCGCCAGCGAACAATAACCAAGTGACGATAACGGCCGCGGCGGCCAGCGATGCAACGAAGACCGGTTCGGCGACTGTGACCGTGCTGGCGATCACTCTCCAATTGACGCCGCCGTCGGCCTTGATTCCCGTCAACAATGGATCGCAAACATTCACGGCGACGATTGCGAACGATCCCACCACCCCACCGCAGGCGAGCTGGACGATAACGCAGAATGGAACGGCGTGCACACCGCGCTGTGGCGCGGTGGCTCCCACAACCACGGCGAGTGCGACGCCAACCACTTACACACCACCATCCACTGTGCCGGCCATTCCACAGGTGTCCGTGAATGCCGCTTCGATGACCGACGCATCGAAGACAGCAAATGCGGCCATTACGTTGACGGATGGAACCGTGCAGATCGTCCCGGGCGAATTGAACTTTGGCGCCGTGAAAGGTGGTCAGAGCGTTTCCGCGACGACGGTACTGACCAACATGGGCAGCAGCGCGTTGACCATCACAAAACGCAGGCGCCGTCGGCGGGTTCCTGGTCGCCACCCATTCTTGCGTCAAGACCTGAAGGCTTATCTACCTACCTCGGTGCCCTCGACGGCGATAGAAAAAGCACAAACTCGGCAGGCGACTAAAGCGGTTACGAACGACAATCAGTCCCTGTTCTGGCCGAGAAGCGCTATCAGGCCATCAGCCAGGGATCCGCGCCAATAAAAGTAATCGTGGCCACCGTCGAATTCTCGATACGTCACGGGATAACCTTTTAGCAGCAGGATGTCCCGCAACTCCCGGTTGATACCGACTAACCCATCGAATCGACCCACCTCCATATAAAATTTGATCGGCGCACGCGGACTGTTGCGGAAAGTAAGCACCATGTCGCCCGTGTCGAGCGTGATCGGCCAGGGCGGAGGATTCTTATCGTCATTTCTGACCCAGAACGCGCCGGACTGCGACAGAACGTTGCCGACCACATCCGGGTGATAAAAGGCGCAGTGACTGGCGGCAAGTCCTCCGCGGCTTGATCCCGCCAAAACAACATGGCCCGGGCCGTCTTTGATCCGGTAGTTTGCGCGAGCCCACGGTATCAACTCCTGCGTCAGAAAATCTGCAAAAGGAGCGTAGCCGCCGAGATCGCGACTGCGCTGGCCCATGTTGTTTACAAAAATGGCCACGGTCGGCCCAATCTTTTTCGCAGCAATCAAATTGTCCAGAATCGTGGGAGTGGGTATCAAGCTGGCGGCGCTCCCATCATAGGTTTCGCCATCGAAAACGATCAGCAGTTCCCCAGGGGTCGCGCCGTCATAGCCAGGCGGAGTGTAAACCGAAATCGTCCGGTCTTCCTCCAACTTCGCGCTCTTGAAACTGGTAGCCGTCATCTTTCCACGCGGCACGGTATCGCTTGGCTTCACGTAAAGCTGCGGAGGAGCGCCAGGCATCGTCAAAACAGAAAGCCCGCCGAACTTCTCAGGGTTAAGGTCGTCCATCACGTCGCGTTCTTCGGAGATTTGGATGGTTCCTTTCGGGCCAAGAAAAGAGGTCTCCGTAACCGAGAATCCATAACGGAATCTGGAATCTTTAGGAACGAGTTCGCTGCCGACAAACAGTGGGCTGCGCATGAATCTCTCCATTACAGTCCCACCGGCGCTCGAATGCGTGCTGCCAAAAACTTCCACTCTCTGCGTGTTCTCGTCTCCATAATAAAGATAGGTCACATTCAAATTGTTGGTGTCATCCTTCACTTCATCGATGAGGGGTCCCTTTCCTTTCCTGCTTGCCACAAAGCGATCAATGGCCTTCGCGTCGTTGACATATTCTTTCCACAGTGTTTGCAGCGCTGGCGGATAATTCTTTTCCGCCATGCGCAGGCCGTTCTCCTCGGCGGTCACTACGCGATCGATCTTCATCACGTACTTGCCGGGCTTTGCCCCGGCATCCAGCGTGTGAATCACCAGCTTGTACTGGCCAGTCGCGAACGCGGTCAGGTCGATCGGCTCGGGTCCTTCCGTGCCATTGGGACTATCGACTGTGCGGATCAACTTTCCATCGGGGCCGTATTCGTCGATCACCAGATCCACTCCGTGCTGGTCGGCCTCCCCGAGCACTGCCGCTCCCCGGTCCAGCGAAACTATGTAAACATGATTTTCGTTTGCACCAAGAGATCGTTCCTGCGTGAAACCTGGGCTCAGTTTGGTGGGCTCTTGTGCTTCGGCGGATGATGATGTGGGAAAAAATATAGCGGCTGCAAATGCGGCAATCCACGTAGGGCGCATAGAGATCAGAGGCCTCCTGTCCGTTGCGGTTTGCCATCAACTCAGCAACCACGCAAGACTACCCAGAGTCATGGCGGGTTCTGTTTTCTTTATCCCATTTTTAACCGATCGGGCAAGTTGGTTTAGTTACGTCATCTCCGCGGGCCACATTTGAGTGCATTTCTGTGCGCAGTGTTTCCCGCCAGCCGGTTTTGGGTACTCCAAAGCGTACTTGTCTTCCTGGTAAACGGCGAAATCCCACGAAGGTCCCAATTAACGACATGCTTGCCGAACTGGGTAATAGAGCCTCTTCGCTGCGAATCTCACTTCCGCCGCTTCGCATTCGAAGGAGAACAACTGCGCCACGGATAGTCTCAGCCGTTTGGCCATTCTCTCTAACGTCTCAAACGATGGCGCATTCCTTCCTCGCTCAATCAGGCTAAGGAAATCCACTGATATGTCGAGCGTCTCTGCGAATCGCTCCTGAGTCATTCCGCGTTGCGCGCGACGCGTTCACGGGCGAGCATTCCGATCTAACGGCCACCGGTATCTTCAAGCCAGGAAGCTTTGTGGGAGACTTCGCCTACAAGTACAGTCGCCATCGTCGCCCCGACGGTGGGCAATGGATCGTTCAGAAACAGCCATGAGACGGACGGTATGACGTGCTGGGGCATTCGGCGGTCTTTCCGCGTTGGCATCTCCACTTCAATCTGCCGCAGCAACGTTACAATCTGCCTCGGTTTGTACCTTTTCATCGGCATGTCCAGCTCTCCTTGTTGAGTGATTCTCTCTCACTCCCGTTCGCGACTTGAACGAAGCCGCTGTGAGACTTGTCAAGTCGGAGTAGCCGTTGCGCAGATGAAACGGCGACGCACCTTCTGGGTCTTTGACGGCGGTCATAAATGGGAGCAGGGCGAATGAACAAGCTAAGGAGGGCGCTTTCCGTAGCGCTGACGTTGGCATGACGAGCCGGCGGGAATTTCTTAAACGAACAGCTGCAATAGGTATCACAGCGGCAATATTCCGACCGGTTGCCGGCGCATCGGAAGCCGCAGGTGTAAATGGGCTGGCGGGCCACCCCGGCATCGCTCAAACGGTTCTAGGACCGCTCGATGCTTCCAAGCTCGGTTTCACTCTCGCTCACGAACATATTGCCAGTGGACCATACTATTTGCCCAAGTGGCCGGGGGCTTGGGGTGGCAGAACAGAATTTGTCGATAAAGCCGTCGAAAAACTCAAACTTGTACGAGCTGCAGGCATCAGCACCATCGTCGATCTGACCCCCTATGATGTCTGGCGCGACATTCGCTTTCTCGAAGAGGTCTCACGCAAATCCGGACTTAACATGATCGCGTGCACCGGCCAACGTTTTTTCCCGCCGAAAATTGCGGGTGTATCGATGCCTGCGCGTACGATTGAAGGGCTTACGGATTTCTTCAGAAAAGAAATCGAGCAGGGTATCGACGGAACTAGTATCAAGGCAGGTGTGATTAAGATAGGGGCCATATCTCAAAACCTAAGCCACCTCGAAGAAATAGGGTTGCGAGCGGCGGTGCGAACTAGCAAGGCGACCGGGGTGCCAATACGTATTCATACCGATGCTGCCGATCGCGCCGGCGAGAGTCTGGCCGTCATGCTGGAGGACGAGGGCATAAATCCTTCGAGGGTGTCTTTTGACCACAGCGACGACAGCGGCGATATGGACTACTTTTTGCGTCTCGTGAGGCGCGGTTATTCGCTTGGCATGGACCACGTTCATCGTGGGATCAGCGCAAATTTCAAGCCGTCATTTGAAAGACGCGCGGAATGCATCAAACTGCTCATCGACGCTGGCTTCGCTGAGAAAATCTTTCTCTCGCAGGATTCAGAGTTCGGGGGCTCACTACTTCCGGAGGAAGCGAAAGAATGGAGGGATAAAATTGATCCTCCAGATGGAATGCTGTTCGAAACGCGCAAGCTAATTCCATATCTCAAGCAGATTGGTGTTTCCGATCAAAGCATTCACACCATGACAGTGGAAAATCCGCGTTACTTTTTCAGTTTGTCTTAATCGCTTTTCAGTTCGCCTACCGACTGTCAAAGAAGTCAAAGATAGCTTGTGGCTTCCCGTCACTCACGCGGCGGACCTTCGCTTTTCACGCACGCGTTCCTACCTCTTCGACTGCAATGACTCGTCAAAACCAATTAAATCACGTTACGTCGCAGGTTGCGCCTGGTTAACGCTAGAGCTTAATCGGAAAAGTTCGTGCCGGTACTAAGCCTGCGCCGCCGTAGGCCGTAATTTGTGCCATCCCACGAATGCCAAGTGAAAGAGCAGATTGGCGGGAACCATTAAGGACAGATACACAATGGGGATCATGTAGATGTTGGTGCCGGGAAAGCAATAGCGAGCTATATAGAGCACGACGATCACGCTGCGCATTCCAGTGGCGGTCGCCAACACGCGGCGCGACTCATTGTCAGGGCCACCGATGATCCACCCGATTAGCATTGATATAATCAGCAAGAGAAACATCGCCAGAATGGTGCCGCGTCCGGCGATCGCAAAGAGGGCCTCTCGCCGCGCCAAGCGTGTCTCCCACATCAGGAAAATAAACACGCCACTTGCAAGAATTTCGAGTGGCAGCACCAACTGAACGGCGCTCCTCGGCACACGCCGCGCCATCCCCAGTCCGGCGCACAATGGCGCTGCAATGTACAGCAAAATACTTACGATTAAGTTCAGTATCGGTCGCTCACTGCGTTGCGCTGTTTGCGGCATCACTTCGACAGCCAATGGTGCTAATACGATACTCACCACCGATAACACAAAGGTCATCACGGCGGCGAAAGCCAACCGCGTCTTGGCCATGCGGGTGAATTGCAGGGCAATTGGCGTTCCCGGGATAGCAGCCAGTAGCAGTATCCCGACAGTGGCATCAGGCGACAGCGGAAAGAGTTTTACCAAGAGGAAGCCAATGCCGGGTATGAGGACACAATTTGCCAGAAGCGTCCGCGTAAACAAAGCGCGGTTGTGCAAAATTTCGAGCAACTCTCCGCCGCTGACACGCAACCCAATCGAGAGCATCACCAGCAAGACGAAGAAGTTGAGCAGGGGCAACGGGCGAACCAACACGTCGTTCTCCGGAAATCCACGCCCGTGAATCTACATGGTTTCAATTTTTCCCGCAATGAGGCCTGGTGAACGCCTACGTTTGAACACGCTGCCCACGAGTGGCAGGCGAATCGGGCGCATCGAATGGCCGCGAATACACAGAGCGTCGCCCGGCTCGCACTCAAGCACTTACTGCCTACGTTTGGAGCAAAACTGCTCTGTGACATCACGCCTCAAGACATTACGGACTACCAGCGAATCCGTCTCAATCCGGCGCTCAAGGGCGCACCGTAAATATCGAGATCTCTACGTTGCGGCAAGTTCTGAAAGCCTCCGACCTGTGGCTGCCCCTTGGCAGCAAGGTGCGGATGCTCCGCGAGCGTCACGACATTGCAAAGGCGCTCACGCCGCAGCAAGAACACGCTCTACTTAGGGCCACGACTGAAACGGATTCGGCCTGCCACGGCAACGGTCCTGGCCCTCAATACCGCGATGCGAAAGGACGAGATTCGCTCGCTGCGATGGGGACAGGTTGACTTCGAAAAGCGTACGCTCATAGTCGGGCGCAGTAAGACAGAGGCGGGCACTGGTCGCCTGATTGCACTCAATCCTCTCGCATTCGAAGCGCTAGTCCATTGGGCCAGCCGCTTTCCTAACGCCAGAGCCGAACAATACGTTTTTCCCTGGTGCGAGCACAGACAGGTTGATCCGGCAAGGCCTACAAAGGGATGGCGCACGGCCTGGCGTCACGCTCTCAAACGAGCAGGCTTCCATTGCCGTTTTCACGATCTCCGCATCACCTGTATTACGAAGCTGTCCGAATCTCAGGCGAGCGACCAAACCATTATGTCCATCGCCGGGAACGTCAGCAAAAGGATGCTTGAACACTACAGCCGCATCCGCACGGACGCCAAGCGCGCCGCTCTAGACGCCATCGCGCAACCGCCGAAACAGACATTTTTGGGGTAGGTGTGCACCAGAATGTGCACCAACTCGAAGAGATCGGACGATTCCGCTAAACAATTGAATTGATTGGTGGACGTGACCGGGATCGAACCGGTGACCCCCTGCTTGCAAAGACGAGACCGAAAATCTATCTGATTGGTTCGCTTGGCTTTGTTCTGTGTCGTAGTACCCGGTTTTGTACCTAATTTGGCAGCATTTGGACCCAAGTTGGACCCAACTTTCGCAACTAGGCAGACGGCAGGCTGGCGCGGACGTGAAAAAATCAGTTGTCTTCGGATGGGAACGGATTCATAGTTCCGCCTCTTCGAGACAGGAGCTTGGTGCAAAGCATGAGGATCACGCCTTCACTGGTTGCCGTGATAGTAGTCGTGGCTCTAGCGTTGGTTTTCGTGCTCAAGTTCTGGGGGCAAGGCGGAATTCTCCCGCCGCATGAATTTGCATATGGCACAGCACTACGAAATTCTGACGCAATCCCTGAGCGAATGGACCAGTTTCTTTCGCTTGAGGCTTTGGACGCCAATCAAGTTCAAATCCAAACTTTCGTCGGCAACAGCAGCGCAAAGAATCTCAGTCCATTGATTGGCTATATCTCGTCTCAGCGAGGTCACGATTTTGGTGCGTTGGTGGCCGCGTTGAAAGCTGTGGACCAATTGTCAGACCAAAAAGAGAAAGCGATTCGGCTCGTCAAAACACTCCTCCCTTACAAGGAAGCTTTAAAGAACGACGCGCAGCGGGACTCGATCATCATTTTTGTTTACTACGCTCTGAAAGAGCCTTCACAGCTTTCTCCCGAAGCAAAGGGGAAGATCGGTAGCTTAGTACGGCAATTTGACACGGCGGCGCAGGCGGATAAGTTTGATTCAGGCGAATGTCCTAGCAACTATCTCAGAGGCAACATAAACATCTATCCGCTCGGCCTGGATAATACCTCCTGGCACGATACGGTTGAATTTAACTCTCCGAAAGACGCGCCAGTGTTGGAAATCAGATTCATGGGGCTTAAGGGCATATTCAGATACCTGTTGGACGAAATGACGGCGAAGACCGGTGCAGCATTCGTTCATGTGGACGGTGAGTCACTGTAGATCCACTGTGGTCTGTTCGCTTCCGCTTTTTCCTTGGGTTCATCGGTATTCCGCTAGTTCTAGGGGTCCGCCGTTGCGACTGCCCTATACCAGTGCTACTTCGCGGTCGAAATTTGGCTTCTTCTCGGTATGGAGCTTTAGGCCCACGCCGCAGGCGGTAGCGATTCACTCCAGCATCGTGAGCGAGCGCCCGGCGTATTCGGCGTCCTCAAGACGGGCAATCACGGACTGTGTGGTGCCAACCCTCTTGGCAAGCTCGGCCTGAGTCAGACCCGCATCCTCTCGAATCTCGCGGACCAGGAGAGCCAGGTCAATCTGATGCAGGGTGCGCTCGAAGGTCTTGCGATACCTTGTGAGGCTCAGATACGTTTTCAAATCGGACATTCCTCGAATAATATCGAGCCTTGGTTTCGATGCCGATCAATGGTCACATGCCGGACCAAGAAAACCTTCAAGATCGATTAAGGTCTGCTGAAGAAGAGTGTGGACGGCTTCAAGAAGAAAACGCACGTCTTCGCGCGATGCTTGGCATTCCTGAGTTAGTCGGGGACAGAACTGATTCGCACTCTCGCCCGAACGCCAAGAATTCAGCCAAAGCCAGTAATCTTTCAACTCCGGAAGAGAAGATCACATTGTTTCGGAGCCTTTTTCGTGGGCGCGAAGACATTTACGCCGTTCGATGGGAAGGAAAGGGAGAAAGGTCGGGCTATTCGCCAGCTGGGATCATGGACTGGCGCGCCATTCACTCAGTAAGACCAGAAGAGCGCAAACGGGTTGCACGCAAGACGCGTATGCTCCTGCCTCTAACCAATGACGCAATTCGAAAACACCTCACCGGAAAACAGACGATAGGAATCTATCCGCTTCTGCCAGACGAGATGTGTTGGCTTCTCGCAGTCGATTTGGATAAGAAATCATGGATAGCCGATGCGGCTGCGTTTCTTGAGACATGCCGACGGTTCCAGGTGCCAGCAGCCGTTGAGAGATCTCGATCAGGAAACGGCGCACACATCTGGGTGTTCTTTGATCGCCCTGTACTTGCTGCCGATGCAAGAAGGCTTGGATGTTCCCTGCTGACACGGACCATGGAAAAGAGACATGAAATTGGCCTCGATTCATACGACCGCCTGTTCCCAAGTCAGGACACGATGCCCAAGGGCGGCTTCGGGAATTTGATTGCCTTGCCATTGCAGAAAGGTCCCAGAGAACAAGGCAACAGCGTGTTCTTGAATGACCTCTTCGAACCGCATGCCAATCAGTGGAAGTTCCTGGAGTCAGTTCAGAGAGTTAAGACTGACGAGCTCGCCGGGTTGATCCATGAAGCCACACCTGAGGGCAACACGCTCGGGGTGCACCTTAGCTTGCCTGAAGGAGATGACGGCGAGCCGCCGTGGCTATGGAGCCCCTCGCGGAGCAGGAAGGAGAAAAGAATCACGGACTCGTTGCCACCGACCGTTCGTTTAATCACAAGCAATCTAGTTTATGTTGAAAAGAAGGATCTCCCGTCCTCGATGCAAGATCGTCTGATTCGCATCGCTGCTTTTCAGAATCCTGAATTCTACAAAGCTCAGACGATGCGGCTATCGACTTATGGCAAGCCGCGTGTCATATCCTGCAGCGAGAGTTTCCCTGAACACATCGGTCTTCCGAGAGGATGCCTAGATGAGGTGGTCAGCTTGTTCAAGGGGCGCGGAGTCAGGGTCGAGATTCAAGATGAACGAACCACAGGACAAAACATTAATGTTTCTTTTCATGCTGAACTGCGAGCCGAACAACACGACGCGGTCAGACAATTGCTTGCTTACGACGAGGGCATACTGTGCGCTCCAACCGCCTTCGGAAAGACGGTAGTTGGAGCATGCCTTATTGCACGTAGAGGCGTCAGCACGTTGATTCTTGTCCACCGGCGTCAATTGATGGATCAATGGCGCGAGCGACTGGCGGCTTTTTTAGCATTGCCAATCGGCAACATCGGGCAGTTTGGGGGAGGGAAAACCAAGAGGACGGGCATGATCGATGTCGCTGTAATCCAAAGCTTACAGCGCCAGGGTGTAGTCCATGATTTTGTGGCCGAGTATGGCCACGTCATTGTCGACGAGTGCCACCATCTCTCGGCTTTCACTTTCGAGCGTGTGCTTCGCCAAGTCAAAGCTAAGTACGTCTTGGGCCTGACGGCTACACCGAACCGGAAGGACGGACACCATCCCATAATTTACATGCAGTGCGGTTCCATACGCTTTTATCTCAGCCCCAAGAAAGCTGCCCAGTCTTCGCCGCTTCAACACACGGTAATACCGCGGTTTACCGACTTTGCTTGGGAACGTTCAGAGCACGAGACCATGATCCACGATATTTACAGCGCGCTTGTCACCGACCAGCAGAGAAACGATCTGATCGTCAAAGACATGCAGCAAGTTTTGTCTGATGGGCGATCGCCACTTGTTTTGACGAGCCGGAAAGAGCATCTGGATTACCTTGCTGGACGCCTACACGGGATATGCCAGCACATCTTTGTCCTGAAGGGCGGTATGGGGGCAAGGCAAAGGAAGCAAGTCGCCGAGTCTCTCTCACCCGTCTCCCCAGATGAACCACGCATAATTCTGGCGACAGGGAGCTATCTCGGCGAAGGTTTCGACGATGCCCGTCTTGACACGTTGTTTCTTTCGATGCCGATCTCATGGAAAGGAACACTCCAGCAGTACGTAGGCCGACTGCATCGTCTTCACGAGAATAAGAAGGAAGTGCGCGTATACGACTACGCTGATTTGCTGGTGCCCATGCTCGCTCGGATGTACAAGAAGCGGTTAGCTGGTTACTCAGCACTTGGTTACATTGTCGCGGAAGGTCCGAGGACTTGATTCCGACCGGGATATCAGGACCCGGAATGCCCTCATTTGTCTAATAAATACCTTCCACTAGCTAACGAAACGAAAAGGCTATATAGTTTCGTTAGGAAATTCCTAACGAAACGATGGTTTTGTGATGCCAACGCCAACCAAACCCAACAGCCGCCTCGGAACTTACGTCCTCAAGACATTCAAGGACGAGTCTTTCCGGGCCTATGTGCCGCCGCAATTGCCCCCGGACCCGCCGCTAGCTCTCCAACCGCTCTTGCCTCTGCTTGAGCAGGCGAACCAGGCACTCGGGCGCTTGGACGGACTCGCGTCCATCTTGCCCGACCCCTCGCTCTTCATTTACCTCTACGTTCGAAAGGAAGCCGTGCTCTCTTCGCAGATCGAGGGCACACAATCGTCATTTTCTGACCTGATGCTGTTTGAAAGCGCCGAAGCCCCTAGCGTACCGCTGGAAGATGTTCAGGACGTTTCAAATTATGTGGCAGCGATGAATCACGGTCTTCGCCGACTGCGAGAAGATTTCCCGCTGTCTCTCCGTCTGATAAGGGAAATTCACAAGATTCTCTTGTCCAAAGGGCGCGGCAGCGAGAAGCGGCCCGGCGAATTCCGCGAGACCCAAAACTGGATCGGTGGCACGCGGCCCGGCAACGCTGCATTTGTTCCGCCGCCACCCGAGAAATTGATGGAATGCATGGCCGCACTCGAAAAGTTCCTTCATCGCCAGCAGGAGGACCTGCCCCTTCTCGTGAAGACAGCCCTCGTGCATGTACAGTTCGAAACCATTCACCCCTTCCTGGACGGAAACGGACGACTGGGCCGCTTGCTGATTACGTTCTTGCTGTGCGTAGCTGGCGCTATCCATGAGCCCATTCTTTACCTGAGCCTTTATTTCAAGACGAACCGGCAGAAATACTACGAATTGCTCGACCGCGTGCGCACGCATGGAGACTGGGAGACCTGGCTCGAATTCTTTCTAACAGGTGTGAAAGAGACCGCCCAACAGGCGGCTGATACGTCGCGGGAGATCCTCACGCTCATTGAAAAAGACCGCCGGAAGATTGAGGAGCTTGGCCGCCCAGCCGCGTCGGTTCTGCGAGTCCACCAGCACCTTCAACGAAAGCCCATCATCACGATCCCTGCCACAGCCGAGCAGCTTTCTCTCTCTGTGCCCACTGTGGCGAAGGCTTTGCAGCATATGGTGAAGCTCGGTATGGTCCGTGAGACCACCGGCAAGCAGCGGCATCGGCTCTTCACGTATCACCGCTACCTGGAAATTCTCAACCGAGGCACCGAACTGCCCGAGGCAAGCCGTTGATGACGCCTATTTTGAGGCGGGCCAGCAAGCACGAAGGCAATTACTAACAGCCGCTGATGTGGCAAGCTGTGACAGATTACAGATTACTGTGGCAAGCTACGACAAGCGGCTCTACCGAACCGACTAACCTGCTATGCCTCTGCGAGTTCAAGTCGGTCTTCGGTGACCCAAGAGGCCGCATATTCGATGTGCAGTACGCGGCGCGCCTTTTCTGATCGCGACTTCGAGGATGCGTGAACAATCAACGGACGCATCGCGACGACCCCACCTTATGGAACTGAACAGTCGACCGGCGACACCCTAGCTGCAAGCCCGTGGATTGCTTCGTCGCTCAAGACGCCCAACTTGTGAGTCCCAGGGAGCACACGCAGTGGCCCGTTTTCCGCCGTCGAATCGTCTAAGTGGACTCGCAGCGCCAGAACCTGACCAAGAGCGCTCGCTGGAGCATGGGCGTATGTAACGCCGTCCTTGACCGACCAGGGTCCCCAACCTTGCGTTTCCTGCCTCCTCCGAAGCGGCAGCGCCGTGTCTTGATGCCACACAACCAGCCAGTTGGATTCCGGCGACTTATCGAATAGCGTCGCTCGAAATGGAATCGCCCCCGCTCCTAAGACACGTCGTGCGACATCAAGGAGTCGCACGTCCTGAGCTGTTTCTGCAACTGCGGAATGTTTAAGCGCGTGGCGTACACCAGTTCTGCTTCGGCGCAGCTGTGCGTCAGCGAGGTCTTCCGACAGTCTTGAAATGTCCTGCTCGCTCAGTACATCTGGAATGATCGCGAATCCATGCTCCTCGACGGACCGCTGCCACATGGACGCTCACCGAGGCTTTATGACGTTCACATTAACGCTGGTGTTTAGCTTCACGTTCACCGGGGCCCCGTCTTTTAGGTAGGGTTCGAATATCCATTGCTGAGTTTGCTGTTCGATTCGAGACTTGACCTCGGGTGTCGGAGCACCTTGAGCTTCGACGCTTGTCACGGTTCCGTTCTTGGCGATTCCAAGAACCAGTTTTATCGTGTAAGCGCCCTGCGCTTTTTTGTCGATGAAAATCCGGTCAAGGCCACAAACAATGCACCGTGGTCCCTGAGGAATCGGAGCACCTAGAGGGCCAGGACCGACAACTGTCGGCACCGGAGAACCAGCACTACTGGGAGCTTGCGGTAGCTCTTTCAAAGCTGCGCACTGCAGGTGACTACCCACAAAACAGACTGTGGAATCCGTCGATGCCCACTTTGAGGTCAGCTCCTTGTTGGCAGGGAACGCACTGTAAGTTGTTTTTTCCAAGAAGACTTGGGAAATTACACCATTCGAAGAAAAGCAGCCTTGCGTATTGCACACCGTACACATTTCGAGTTTGCATGCGGAAAGATCACCAGTGGAATGGTTCCACTTCTCTCCATCAGAGGAGTACAAAGCGACGGGTACAGCATATCCGCCTCCTGGTTGGTCCTTGTGGATCAGCTCAGTGCCGACGGCCCAATACCGGTCTTCAACACGGAGGAAGCTGTAGAGTGTCACGTTCGGTATATTCAGGAGATTCCAAGACTTTCCTGAATCTTGCGTAGACAGAAAAGCCTGGGACTCATATTGTGCAGCGCCCTGCTTCAGCATCGCCGCCATGTGCGAGCCATCAAGGGCAACCAATGAGAAGCTATAGGGATAGTGTTTGATGTCCTCCGAATTCTGCCCCGCAGATACCGCTGCCCAGTGCAGTCCTCCATCTACCGTGAATAGCAGCGATGTAGGCGTCCTCACGAGACCATGCTGTAGGTCGGCAAAGGAAACCTGCAAGATCGTTTCACTGATCCCAGAGCGTGGCACCCATGTTTCACCGCCGTCTACGGTGGTAAGAATGAGGCCGCCGGTCCCTGCTGCATAACCGAATTTCGAGTCTGCAAAATCAATATTCAATAGCAAACCGCCGTCCACCGTCTGATGCTTCACTTGCCAGTGTGCCCCGTTGTCGGATGAAACCGCGATAGTTTCGTCGGTCCCGCAGACCCATAATAGTTGTCCGGTACTCGTTATGTTCAGGACGCGAAAGGAAAAGTCATAGGTATGCCAGTCCGGAGAAGTCTGTTCTTGGCCTGCAGCAAGAGTAGTTGCCAAAAGAACGCAAACGCAGACCAGAAACAATAATTTCGCTGTGCCAGCAGTCTTTTTTCTCATGGTCACTCGGGAGCCGAATTGTGACACACGTCCCCTTTGAGGTCCAAGGCCTCTTCAGGACAATTTCTTCTGCTCCGAACAGCAGTCATTTTCGTTCGATCAATGCATTTCGAATGTATACGGTGACGGCACCTGCTCTCCCGGCTTCAGTTCGAACCTCACTGTGGGTATATGGACCCTATGAAAATAACCGAACACAGCGTCGCTGCAACGCAATACTCAAGGGATCGCTTTCCCAGCTGCCTGGTGACTGGAAGCCGCTTTGAGGGTTGGTCGTAAGAGACGGCCTGAAGTGCGCTTCAGTACCAGACTTCAGGGACAAAAGTTTTTCGCTTCAGTTCCGGGGCGTGAAGTGGACTTCACCCCGCCCCTCCTGTGCGCCGAGCGTAACCTGTTTGGGCCGCGCGGCGAGTCCAAGGAAGCATTTGTAAAGCACACGGCATTACATCTTGTAGCTAAAAGGAGTGGAAGTGGTCTACGACGCTTTCGCACCGCACGTAACCCTGGTCATAGTCGTGGACCCAAACCGTAAAGATCACCGAAAACCGGATTTTGTTGGTGAGGTTTCCCCGTTTTTCCCCCTCTGTATAGATGAGGGGAGTTTTTGCTCAATACCCAACCACGAGCGTGGGACCGTCGCTGTAACCCGTCAAGCACCCAGGGCGACTGACGGGCAGGCCTTGCGGGAGCAATTCAAGCATCCGCAGGTAGGACGCTGTGGGATTAGCGTAGGTACACGTCCCCTGAATGGCGAGGCAACGACCGCAGTTATGCCGTGTATTTTGCTGTGCAGGTCCGCCGCCGGGTCGCCGCCGCAGACGACGAATCCGCTGAGACAGGGTGAAGAGTATAGAAATGACGCTCTGCACTTTTTCCCTTGTCACTTTCTTCACCTTGTAGCGGAGCGAAGTCCTTGTCCGTCAGAGGAACGGAAACGTTGCGAAGAGAAAAGGTGCTATGGACAAAACATCAAATCGGGCGGGAGCGACCCCACTTTTTCGGCTTTCAGCCGCCCAAAAAGTTCGTGGGGTCGCTCCCGCCCGACACGCTGGTCGCGTGCCGTAGGTTTGCCGCGCAGAGATGCGGCAAACAATTTGTAATGCAGGCTGCACTACATCTAGAGACCGTGAAGGAGGAAAGAACATGGCACTGCTGAAACCACCGTCGAAACAACCAAAAACTACAACCCTCCAGGTTCGCCTGGAGGAAGAGGTCAGACACAACTTGGACAGCTACGCCGAGTTCATCGACGCAACCCCGTCCTACGTCGTGAGCGAAGCGCTCAAGCTCCTGTTCAAGAAGGACGACGAATTCAAACGCTGGCTGGAACAACAAGCCAACAGTGACAACTACCAGGAAACCGAAGGAGGAGTCCACACCAAGACCGCACAACAAACATGAAGCCCCGTTCAAGCCAACCCGGCGCGCGAGAGAACACAGCGTCTTCCCGACAGCATGCCTCGCGCCTTGCACTAGATATCCATTCGACCGCCATCTGCATTGAAGGAAAAAACCCGGCAACGTTAAGGTCTTCGCTCCAGAACGGTTCACCACCAGAACACTTTGAGAACCCGTTGCATGCCGCGCCACAACACGCGGCCACAGGGGGAGATTGCGGAGGCGAAAGCCATCTCCTGACTGTTCATGAAGTAGCCAGGTTGTTGCAGGTGCCCGTGTCCTGGGTCTATGGACGAATGCGAAAACGGTCTAGGGAGCGATTGCCGGGCTACCGGCTTGGGAAGTATTGGCGTTTCAGCGAGGACGAAATACTGGCATGGGTCAAACGTCAGTGCGGAGGTCAATATGTTGCTTGACTCCAGCGCTACACTCGTAACTGACGCAGAACAAGCCAAGCGGGCCATCGAAGGAGGAACGATGGTTCGCAGGCGTTTTCAACGAGGCTCGCTATTCAAGCGCGGCAAACGCGAGAAAGTTTGGGTTGCCCGCTGGTGGGAGGATGTCATCAACGCTGACGGAACAATGGGAAGGATGCGCCGGTCAATTGTAATCGGTACCGTCGCAGAGTTCGCCACGCGCCGTCTCGCTATGCGTGCTCTCTCAGAGCGGCTTCGTTCATTGAACAGCGGAAGTCAGCGGCCACAGGCCATGCGCACGTTGAAAGATTTCGTGCAGATGGACTGGGAACCCGTTGTGCTCCCGACACTCAAGTACGCAACACAAAGGCATTACAAATACATGCTTGGCGTTCATTTGATTCCGATTTTCGGTGAACGGCGGCTCCCCGACATTTCGCGCGAAGCGATCCAAACTTTTCTAGCAGCAAAGCTTCGTGACGGGTTTGCCTGGGAGACCGTGCACCACATTAGATGCGCGCTAAGCAAAGTGCTGGGCACGGCGGAGGAATGGGACTACATCTCCGACAACCCAGTACGCAAGACACGACGCCCAAGACGGGAACACAAATCGGAACGGTCCATCCTGACTCCGGAGCAAATCAAACAGCTACTCATTGCTCTTCCAGAGCCATCCAAATCCGTGGCCACGTTGCTGGTTCTGACGGGACTTCGGATTGGTGAGCTTCTCGCGCTTCGCCGGAAGAGCATCGATTTAGATGCGAGGACGCTCCGCATTACGGAAACCGTTTACGATGGACACTTCGATACTCCGAAGACAAGACGCAGTGTCCGGTCCATTCCAATTGGGTCCGAATCCATCTCCATCCTTTCCGCTCTGCGCAGTAAGGCGGGCGACCCTGACAGCTTGGTATTTTCAACCTGTTCGGGTCAGCCCTTGTGCAGACGGAATCTCTTGCATCGTCACTTGCAGCCCGCGTGCGAAGAGCTCGGTTTGCCCAAGATTACCTGGCATTCCCTGCGTCACTGCCACGCGACGTTGTTGGATGCTGTAGGAGTCCCGCTGGGAACAATACAGGCTTTATTAGGCCACGCGTCGTCTGAGATCACACGGCAGATCTATCTGCACGCGATCCCCGCGGAGCAACGCCGAGCGGTGGAAGGAGTGGAGAAACTTCTTATTGGACCCAAATGGACCCAAATTGGAGAAGTCGCCCAAAGGCCAAATTAGCAACAGATTGATTTGCTGGCAGATAGATGGTGGACGTGACCGGGATCGAACCGGCGACCCCCTGCTTGCAAAGCAGGTGCTCTCCCAGCTGAGCTACACGCCCCCCACAACTATATGATTCTAATAATGAGTTTAGTAGAATTTTGGTCGAATGACTACCTGCTCTGTTTGCAGGTGGTCTCGCAAACTGACCTGTCGGCCCATCACGTGCAACCTTCAGCTGGTGAGATCTTTACAGCGACTTCCTGAGGAGCTTTAGGTTTAATTCTCAGTCCATACGGTCCATGAACGCACTTTCTTGTAGTAAGAGCATTCGACTGTTAACTTCCTCGAAACCGTTGAATCGCCGCTTAATACTGAAAACCGCCGGTTTTGTGCGGCCCCTCGTTGGAACCAAGTTGGAACCAAAACGCGTGAC
Source organism: Candidatus Acidiferrales bacterium (assembly GCA_963783955.1). Classification (GTDB taxonomy): domain Bacteria; phylum Acidobacteriota; class Terriglobia; order Acidiferrales; family UBA7541; genus Acidiferrum. The sequence continues at coordinate 664,353 of CAWAPN010000002.1, forward strand.
AATGCTTCGAAGATCCATAAATACAAAGACGTTCAACAAATCACCGCACGTCGGTTTTATGACGCCTTCAATGTGAGTCCTTTTTTTCTTTTCAAGCCTTGCTTTCCTACTGAACAATGCGAAGTATTCTGAGATTAGTCTTGCGGAATGCGATCGAGACAGCGGATGTATTTGTGTTTGGTCTCCCGTTTACACTCGGGTGCACCCGGGACGCGGTTCGCGCGATTGGCGTGCTAACCACGAGGTTATTGACATGCTTGACAGACAAACGCGTGGCGCCATTCTTCTACTTCGCAGGAAGGGTTACAGTCTTCGTTGCATCTCACGCCTTCTCTCCTTGAGCCGCGATTCCGTGAGGAAAGTCGCAAAAGTCGGTTCGGACGAACCTCCAATGATCCATCGTCCGCATAAACTCGATGCTCACCGTGAAAGAATCCTGCAGATGCTGGCGGAATTTGACGGAAACGTTGTCAAAGTACATCGGGCATTGGCCGACGCCGGTACGACCGTCCGATATTCAACACTGACCGCTTTCTGTCGGAACAACCACTTGTTGGATAATGCCGGTGATCCTAGACGCTCCGTCGTGGCGGCACGACAATGGTTGCTGGAGCTAATCAACGGAGCACATACCGAGGAACGCTTTCAGTCTCAGCCTCCTCATGCGGCTGATCTCCGATTCTTGCTTGCCCAACTGAAACACGGCCGATCCCCGCATCGTAAGAAAGCGGCAACCATTCTCGCGAGAAAACGAGGCATTTCGAATTCTGTGATTGCAGTGGCGCTTCGGTCTTCGCGCTCGACTACAAGGCGATACTACAAGATGTATCTTGAAGCCGGGCCGGAAAGACTTTTCGCTTGGAATACGACTCGCCACATCGGCGCAGAAGCCCAGTTTTCCGACCGAACAAAACGCATCCTCGAAACCATCCATCATAAGCCAACCGCCTTTGGCATCAACCGAACGAATTGGACGCAGCCCGCACTCCTTAAAGCGTACGAGCAATCATATAGTGAGATCATATCCAGAAGCACTCTTGCCAGAATCCTGCGGCGCGCTGGTTACAGATGGAGAAAGGCACGACGAGTGCTCACAAGCCCAGATCCCAGTTATCACGAAAAGGTCGAGCTGTTGCTGAACACCTTGCACTGCCTTGGCGAGAATGAAATGTTTTTCTTCCTCGATGAGTGGGGACCGATACAAGTCAGGAAGCGTGGAGGAAAGGCATATCGAAACGACCATGCAACGATTCCTCGCCACCAGGTTCCCCGCGGAAGTGTATCGCTGATTGCGGCGCTCAGCGCCACGACAAATCAGGTAACATGGCGCTTCCTCGAATCAAAAGATTCACCTGCCATGATGGACATGATCGAAATCTTGTACAATCAGTACCCGACAAAGACGAAACTCTACGTGACTTGGGACGCTGTCGCATGGCACAATTCCGGTCCGTTTCTTGAAGCGTTGGATCAGTTCAACGCAGAGACTAGAGCGTTGTCGATTGGCCCGATCATCGAATTGGTGCCGCTTCCTACATCCTCACAGTTTCTCAATGTGATTGAGGGAGTTCTGAGCGGAATGACGCGAGCAGTCATCAATGACTCCGACTATCCGGACGCCGGGCAAATGAAGCAGGCTATCTCAAAGCACTTCAGCGAGAGGAATGAGCATTTCGGGCACAACCCTAGGCGAGTCGGTAAGAAAATCTGGGAGTTTGATTTCTTTCAAGATTTCGATGCACTTCGAGCCGGGAACTACAAGGAGTGGTAAGTACTTGTAGGGCGATACTTCATTGCGTAACAGCTCTCAATAGCGCACAAGCCATCTGATGGCAGACGCTGTGGCAGTTTTCTTTTTTTCGATATTGGAGCTCCGAAGACCCTCCAGGTATATCCGCCGGCCATCATGTTCCGCGTAACCTCGTACGATCGACTCCCGGCGAAAACGATCAAGCCATTCGAAGAGGGCAGGATGCCGCAGCCGCAAATTCGCCCTAATCCTCATCGCCTTCTCAGGACCGAGAAGGAAACGACGGCATATCGCCGCATCCGGAAGGCCAATAGCAATTGAGAGCAGTATATCCGCATGATCCAAACCTTCAAGTAATGGCTCCCCGGCGCACCTGAAATCTAATCGCGCACAACGGTTTAGGTCCCTGCGCAGAACTTCGTCCTCGGTGATCTGCTGCAATCTCTGCAACGCTTTTTTGGAGTTCGGGTAGTCTTGGCTTAAAAGTACGTCCCCGACCGCATTCGCTCGCAATGCTTCGTCGAGATTTGGGCTCGACGAGGTTGCACTTTTGTGTGGTACGCGCAGTTGGCTAAACACCGGAAAAACCTTTCCTCTCCTCGCTCCACTCCGTATTGCATCGAGTTCATGCAGGCGCTTACAAACTCTCCTGTACTTTACAATAAGCTCGATGAGTCGATGACGCCACGCGAGTTGTTCCATTCCGGACTGGGTCAGCGAACGAGACGTTATCCATTCCCGTAAGGCTTCAACCTTTCGCAGAGCATCCGAAGTCTCCGCCCGAGAATCCAGATTGAATTCGCAGCCAGCCTCCTGAAAGATCAACTTCTTCAGCGCATCCGCGTCCTCCAGAAGATGATTTATCGACATCTCAATCTTCTTGAGATCTATTCTGACGCCCTCACATTCGATTTCGCCGAGCCTCACTAACATGCGCATTCTGTCGCTTAGGAACCTGTCTTCCAACTGACGATTTCGAAGCTCGACGGTCAGACGATGAAATAACCGGAGCGACATATCAGCATCGGTACATGCATGTTCGACGAGATCTTTGAAGGGAACGTCGAGGAATGTCTGCTCTTTTTTGATGATGTCGCAGTAGCGTTTGATTGTTTTTCCTAATAATCTCCGCGCCACTTCGCGAAGGTTAAAAAATTCACAATCGCCGAAGCACTCGCCGGCCGCCAACATCGTGTCGAAGTATATGTTTCGCAGGTGCATGCCATGCTTCCGCAAGATCAGGTAGTCAAACTTGATGTTGTGTCCAACAAATTTTGCTTTGATCCTGAATATTGTTTCGAGGCGAGTTCGAACTTCTTCCTGAGATACTCCATCCAAATCCGGCTGTATCAGGGGCACGTAAACCCCCTGCCTCTCCCGGACGGAAAACGCGACGCCATAGAGCACCGCATTTCTAGCATCTTTGTCGCTTGCCTCAGTGTCCAAAGCACATACCTCTGCGGCTTCGACCATCTTATGGAGTTCATCCAATTCCACCTGTGTGCGAGCAGCCCTGTAATCGGGCCGGGGAAGACTCTCTTCGGCTGAGTTTATGCTCCTCACCAACTCCCGCTCTGGAAATGGCAGAAGGCGAACCAGTGACCAGAATCCATACTCCTTCAAGACGGAACTGGCAGGTTCCGCCTCTTCGATAAACCTCGTTCCCGCATACCTGCCTTTCATCTCCTGATGCGCTGGCGCCCTGAATTCAAGCTCGCGGCAGCGTTCACGGAGAGCGTCACTCCTCGTGACCAGCTTGCGCCCAACTTGCCCGAGATCGCCCGCTGCGGCTTTCTGCAAAACAGTTTCGAGAGTTCCGTGCAATTCGAGGAAGCGCACAGCCTGTCTTTGTGTGAGTACCGAATCGCGCCCGTTCTTCTCGGTTAACGCGAACAAAGATGGCACCTGACCAGGACTTACACCGAGCTGATCTTTGATGGAGGCCGCCGTGACAACATCCAGCGTACTACCCTTCTTCGGGAGGACGACACCACACCGATCACTGATAAGCTGAAGCATTGCTTTGTTGCCTGTCACTATCCAGGTGGACTGCTCCGTCAGAGCAGCACAGACATCTCCCACGCGGTCACCCTTCGCATAAAGGGCGGGCACGCGAAGCCGCTTTAGGAAATCGATAGCGTCCGAGATAAGCAAGTCAGGCAGGCATGGTCCATCATCGCCAATGACGATGAGAGACTTTCGCATGCCGAGTTGCTTGCGCAGGCGCAGCAGGTCGCGAGCGAATCCAAAAAGCATTGTCGTGTCACGGCCACTCGAGTCCTGCAAAAGTGGAGCGCCGTGAAAGGTATTGCGGCTAGTCTCCAGAAGAAAGGTGGAGTCTATGACGAACAGGCTATCGGCCATCGCGCATTACCATTCACGATAGTTTCCGGAGTTGAGGCTCTCCATGTCCTGGAAAAAATCGATCTCCCAAATCTTTTTGCCAGCACGTTTCGGATTATCACGGAAGTAACCATTGCGGTCGGCGAAATGTCTTGAAATGGCCGTCTTCATTTCGTCTTCGGATTGATAATCTGAATGATGGATCACGGCTCTCTTCATTCCGCTGAACACCGCCTCAATTACGTCCAAAAACTGAGAAGACGTCGGGAGCGGAACAAGATGAATAGTAGGCCCGAAACCTGACGAACAGGTTTCGACGTTAAACGTATCGAGCCACTCCACAAGCAGTCCTGATTTGTGCCAGGAAGCGGCATCCCAGGTCAGGTAGAAGGTCGCGGCCGCCGGATGCTGATTGAAGAGGATCTCGATAAGGTCGATCATCGTAGCGCCGTCCTTCGACGCTCTGTAGATCCACGTCACCTGATTCGTCGTGGCACTCAAGGCTCCTGCCATCGTGATCGAACCCCTGTGAGGCTCGGCTTGCGGAAGTGTCTCGCTCTCATGGCGCGGAACGTAAGCACGGCCGCCATACTTCTTGACCCGGAGCGGACCGAGCTCGTCGACGAAGAAAAAGAAATCTCGGGGTCCAAGATTGTGGAGGGTCTTGAGGAGAAGGTCGACCTTCTCTCGATAGCGCGGGTCGGGACTCGAAAGCACCCTGCGCACCTTTTTCATGACGTACCCAGAATCCCGCACGAGACGACTTGCCGTGCTCGTCGAAATAGGATCGCCGTGTTCTCTCGTATATGCCACCGCGAGCGCGCGAAGGCTCCAGTTGCTCCGGTTGATGCCGTACGCACGCGGTCTTCCGTGGAGAATCTCAAGGATGCGTCTGCGCCTCAGCTCGACCTTTGTGGCGCGCGTATTGCTTGTCCTGCGTTTCTTCCGAATAAGCCCTTCGAGGCCTTGCCGGTTGTATGCCTTGATCCAGCACCGAATTTGCGAAGGCGATTTCTCAATCTTCCGGGCTATTTCTTCCAGGGAAAGACTCCAGTTCTCAAGAATTGCGACCGCCTTCTGCCAGAGCTCCTTGTCGTTAGACTTCCGCCACTTTGCGAGCGTCTCCCGGTCGGCGCCGCGCACAAAGCGGACCCTTCCTTTCTTTCCTGACGAAACCGGCGGACTCACGGACGGCGCTTTGCTTTGAGTGGATCGCAGAGTCCTGTCTTGCCGGCAGTGCGGATATTGGATCAGATCGTTCCCTCGGTGAGCGAGCAGAACTGGAAGCTGCTGCCCTGCGGCGCGTGGCTCAATAGCGAGCGCGCTGAGGCCAAAGATGTGGCAGTCGCCGAAATCGAAGAGATACGAAAACGTGTCACCTTGGGCGAGGCCAACAAGCTTCACAGGTATGTCGCAGGACACCCCGGGCTCCTGCATATCCACGAAGAGGGAGTCCTCTCCCAAGTAGGCGTAGAGCCGCCCGCCGATGCGAAACTCGTAAAGATGGTCGGGATCCCAATCAAGGATCGTCAGGATGACGGAACTCAGCTGCTCGAGAGTATTCTGGCCTGAGATCGCAAAGTCGCGATACCAGTCGGGCAGAATATCTGCTTCCGTGACCGCACGGGCGGGGAGAGGGGCCCGTCCTCCATACTCGAGCCGAAAGGAATAACATGTAGCAATTTGACGGCCCCTTGGAATGGCCCTAACACTTTCGCCGTCGCCACGCACATGGGTTTCGTGTTCGCGCTGGCAAGCGCTGCCAGTTAGAAGACGTTGAGATTCCAATCGCTTCTTGCTGGGGGCCTCCTTTGTGTGCGTGGCTGCTAGCCTTTCAACCGGGCACAAAGGTTCCCCGCTCTTCGGCCGCAAGGATGCGACAAGCTCGTAGAAGGTGCTATCTGCTCCTCGGTATCCCGCCAGCCGAGCGCGATGAAGGATCTGCGCAGCGTCGAGGTCGGGCCGAGCCGTTAGGGTGGCTTGGACAAGCGTCCGGACTCCCCGGACGACACTTGGCCGACGACGATCCGCCGCTTCGCATGCTCCGCAGCATCATCGCCGTGATCGGCAGGCTCCTCTTTGCCCACACGCCGGACTGATGAGATGGACACTCCAGCAAGCTCGGCAACCTTCCTCTGCGTGTGGTGAGCTCTGAGGAGCACTTGAATTTCGTGGCGCTTCATGAGCCGCAACATCCGAATCTCCCCAGCCGCAACATTTCTTCCCTGGACTGGTAGGATGGCAGATTCCTGGCTTGCCGGAGAAATCACCTTCGGTGGGCTGGTCGCCTTCCCAACGGAACTGTCGGTTGTAGTCCTTAAGCCATCGGGAAATTCAGAAACGATGAAACGGTGGAGCGTCGGGGCACTGACGTGCACACCCCAGCGTTCCAAGATTCTTCGGATCTCCGAAACGCAAATCCTATTCTCCAACAGCCTCTTGATGTCCTCACGATGGCTCGAGCACCGCCTCCAGCCCTCACCACGTGGCCGACCCAGTTGCCACCTATACACCTTGGAGAGCACTTCGAAAAGCACCTCGCCGGTCAGCCGGTCAGCGCTGTCTCCGGTCCTGGAGTGAGGCCGTGCTCTTCAGCCACGCGCACGTACTTTCGGACGGTCTTCACGTCGAGTCCGAGCCGGCGGGCAATTAGCCTTTTGGCACGACCGCGTAGCCAATGCCGCAAGACCTCCTTGATCTCCAGGATTGCCATTTCTGTCTGTCAACCCTTCATTCTGCAGCCTGACCGGCCAGATTTCTCGCGGCGCGCGTCATTCTACACATAGGCAGTCGCGGATACATCGCTAACTGAGCCGCGAACCCCTATGTATGCCAGAAAGGACTTGGTGGAAACTTGGCTCGTTCACTAGCTACTTTCCGGCGCAAAATAGAGCCCAAAAGTAGCAGATTGGTGCATATTCTCGTCTGATTTTATGGCCGGAACATCATTTTCTGCTTGACAGAATTCTAGATGTGCCTACTATCTGTATATGAGTAAGTCACAAAGCAAGCAGCCACTTCTACGTCGACTCCTGAAAACCGCACGCCTCATGGTGCAGGGCGGCTTGTCCGAGACCACACGCCGCTGCGGCAACCGAAACTGCATCTGCCACCGCGACCCAACACAACGGCATGGCCCGCATCTCTACCTGACCTATCGCAGCGAAGGCAAAAGCCGCGCTTTGTATGTACCGCACGAACACGCTGAGCAGGCTCGTCAGGCTCAGGCCGCCTGGAAAGAGTTTTGGGAGGTGGCTTGTGAGTTGGCCGCCGGGAACCGCGAACAGCTGCGCGAGCGCATGCGGGGACAAGAGTCCGCGGCCAGGCAGAGGAAAGCCGATGGTTGAACTGCGTCATCACCAGCGGCTGGTGTGGGAGGGATGGTTTCCGGAACAAGCAGCAGGATGGTGGGACGAATGGATGAGGCAGGCCGATCAACTGCTGGACGATGACGAGCTGTTGGAGGCCGTCTACCAAGCCCAAGGAAAGCGACGACCGAAGAGCGGTTGTCGTGGAAGGAAGCAAACGCCGGCCGAGGTGGTGCTGCGTTTAGCGGTGTTGAAGCATGTGCGGAACTGGAGCTTTGAAGAAACCGAGCGAGAAGTACGGGCGAATGTGGTGTACCGGCAGTTTACCCGGATTGGCGCGGAAAAAGTTCCCGACGCCAAGACCCTGGGGCGGCTGGTGCAAGCGCTGGGTCCGGCAGTGATCCAACAGGTGCATCAGCGACTGGTTGCCGTAGCCCAAGAAAAGAAGGTCGTGCGGGGACGCAGGCTGCGGCTGGACACGACGGTCGTGGAAAGCAACATTCACTACCCCACGGACAGCAGTTTGCTCAGCGATGGCGCGCGGGTACTGATGCGCACGATGAAGAAGATTACGGAGCTGACGGGGCGAGCGGGAACGAAGTTGCGTAACCGCATGCGCACCATCGGGCATCGGGCGATGGAGATTGCGCGGACCAGCCGCAGCAAGGGACCGCAAGTGCAGAAAAAGTTGCAGCAGGGCTATCGAAAGCTGTTGACCGTGACACGCAAGGTCGTCAACCAAGCAAAGCGCTTCCGGGAGGAGATCGCCAGCGGTGTGAAGCGCACTAAAGACCATGAGCAGAATTTGGTTCTGACAGCACTACGGAAAGATTTGGAAACCATGTTGCCTCGCGTGCAACAAGTGATTCGGCAAGCCAGGGCTCGCGTGCTGGGTGGAAACGTCCATGTAGTGGGGAAACTGGTGAGCGTGTTTGAACCGAGTACGGAAGTGATCCGTAAGGGGAAAGCCAGCAAGCCGACCGAATTTGGAAAGATGGTTAAGGTTCAAGAAGCGGAGAACCAAATCATCACCCACTACGAAGTGTTCGAGAAGCGGCCCAATGACGCGGACCTACTGGTGCCAGCAGTTCAGAAGCATGAACAGCAATTCGGCCGTGTACCACAACTCGTGGCCGGTGACGCAGGGTTCTACTCTGCGGACAACGAGGCTGAGCTGCAAAAGATGGGCGTGAGACAAATCTCGGTTCCGAACCGTTCCACGAAGAGTCCCGAACGACGACGACATCAGAAGAAGAAATCCTTTCGTAGAGGCCAGAAGTGGCGAACTGGAGCAGAGGGTCGCATCAGCGTGCTCAAACGGCGCCACGGACTGAATCGCTGTCGTTATCGCGGAGAGGCTGGCATGCAACGGTGGGTGGGCCTGGGGGTGATTGCAGACAATCTGATCAATATCGGTCGATTCCTGGCAGTAACGAACAGCGGATAGAGATCAAGCCGCGAGCGGCGATCACCACAAGGGCAAAGAGAAAAGATGTAGATAAAATGGCAGCCCGGAAGGAACCCACGGGCCGGGCTCAGGGAATTGCTTCTCCTCGGTCCTTATTTTTGCGCCGGAAAGTAGCTACTGGCGTGGGGTGGCTCTCCGACGAGGCCAAAATACACCGCATCAAGGAACTTACGAAACGAATTTCGTTCCCGCCGCATATTCTTTCAATGTCGATCAGTACGATCTTCACTCCCTCGAAGCCCTGAAGACGAAGCTGGACCAGTTCCCTCGCGGGACCCTGTTCGTACGGTCTCCACCGGAATTTCCACCTTCGGAAAGGGAGGAAGACTTCTTCAAAGAGCTCTCCGAGTATGCCACCCAACATGGAATCAAGTTGCAGCGCACCCCGGCTTCAGCACCGAGTGTTCAAGCAAGGTTGGGATTCCGAAGGACTCGATCAATCGTGCGAAAGCGGGCATTGTGTTTGGATTCTTTGGATTCCGCATTCGTTGTCCGCTGTGTACCGTATATGGTACACTTGCGAGGTGAGTAAGGCACAGCCCAAATCTCGGACAGAATCACGTGAACAGTCCGGCGTGCCCGAAAAACAGGGTAAGAGCGTTCCAGCGATTTTCTATCGTACGGAGGCGGGCGGAGAGCCGATGCGGGAATGGCTGAAGGGGCTCTCGCCAGAGGATCGGAAGCGCATCGGGGAGGATATCAAGACCGTGGAGTTCGGCTGGCCTATCGGGATGCCCGTTTGCAAGCCAATGGGCGGCGGGGTCTACGAAGTGCGGTCGAGCCTGGCTCAGAATCGAATTGCGCGAGTGCTTTTCTATATCGACAAGAAGGGCCGAATGGTCCTGCTTCACGGGTTCATCAAGAAAACGCAGAAGACGCCGGACGAGGATTTGGACCTGGCGCGGCGCAATAAGGCTAAGCATCAAAGGGGAGTGCAATGAACGGACAGAAAAATCGCAAGAAAATGGATCACAGCGGGTCAACCTTCGATAGCTTCCTCGAAGAGGAAGGAATTCGCGAGGAGCTCGAAGCAGTTGCCATCAAGCGCGTACTGGCGTGGCAACTGGAACAGGCCATGCAGAAACAACAAAAGACGAAACTGGCGATGGCGAAACAGCTTCACACGAGCCGGTCACAACTGGATCGTCTGCTTGACCCGCGCAACGTCTCGGTGACGCTCGATACGATCACTCGGGCGGCGCGCGCACTCGGCAAGCGCGTAATCATTCGCATCGCCGACATAAAGGCAGCGAAGCGTGCATAGGTCGCACCTGCTGGCGTCTGCCCGGGGTTCACCCCAAGGGTTTCGGTCCAACGTCAGTCCAATTCAAGAGGTTGGTTGCACCGCGTGTTTCTGCGTAGGCGACACCAGATGCGGCACTTATGTGATTTACCCTGCTGACTTGCAAAGCAGGTGCTCTCCCAGCTGAGCTACACGCCCATCGTTTCGGTCATCCTGTTGATCAGTATACCAGTTGCCGGAATTTTTCGAGTAACGACAAACAGCCCTTTTCTTGGAACATTAGGAACAACTTCGCTCGGCAAAACAAAACCGTTGTTCTGTCGTGAGGCTGAGTAGAGTCGATGGGCGCTGCCTGCTATCCGGCTATACACTGGCTGGCAGCATCGCTACACGACAGACTTAGCCTTGATCGCTAGCGCCAATGCCGTAGAAACCCAAAACATCGCGGCGCAACACAATTCCTTCCAACTTGTGCACATCGGCGCGACTTACCACGGGCAAGAGATCGAGTCCAGCTGCGCCCATACGTTCCAGCGCCAAGTGAAGCGACTGATCGGCGTGAAGATGAGGGAAGTTTTGCGCATCCACCAGCTCGCTGAGCTGCTTTTTGCTTCCATACTGCTCAGCAGCCCGCTGGAGTCCTTCTTTGTTCAGCACTCCAATCACGCCAGTCTCGTCGCAGACGGGCCAGCAACGGAAGTTACTGGTGAGCACCAATTGCAAGGTATCGCCGACACTCAAGGTGGCAGGCAATGTTTCTTTCACAGGCTGCATTAGATGTGCAACTTGACGCCCCCCTCTCTGTTGACGCGTTGCCGCGCTCGGCAGGTGAATTCCGTCTTGAAATGCGAGCACGTCGTAGATCGGTTCCGGCTGTAATTGCGAGGAAATGAAGAAACTAATAAGATTCGAAATCATGAGGGGAACAATGACGGCGTAGTCTTGTGTGGTTTCGAAGATCATCAGAACCGAAGTCATCGGAGCGCGGACAATGCCCGCAAAGAGCGTGCCCATGCCGACCAAGGCGTACGCTCCAGCCGAGGCCGTATATCCAGGCAAGAGGTTGTGGGCAATGCCTCCGACCGTGCCTCCCAACATGGCTCCGATAAAAAGGCTCGGGCCGAAAATGCCGCCCGCATTGCCGGATCCATAGCTTGTCGTGACCGCAACAAGTTTCAAGACGACCAATAGAGCCATGGTTCCGAGGGCAAACTTTCCGTTCAGTGCTTCTCCAACATAACCATAGCCAACTCCCAGAACTTGGGGGACAAACAGAGCTATTACGCCAACAAGCAGGCCGCCAGCAGCAGGCTGAAACCAAACAGTCTTCTTTGGGAGAGTGAGGAACCATTCACGGGTTCTCAACAGAAGTTTCGTAAATGCGACAGAAACAAGCCCACCCGCAACACCCAAAATCGCATAGATCCCGAATTCTAGCGGATTTGCCAGTTGATATTGCGGCACGTGAAACAAAGGATGGTTGCCGAGGAGCAGTCGGAGAACGAACCAGGAGGTCGCGGCGGCCAATACCACTGAGCCAAGAATCGGTGCGTGCAGATCGCCGGTGATCTCTTCGAGCGAAAACATAACCGCAGCCAGTGGGGTGTTGAACGCAGCTGCAATGGCGGCGGAAGCTCCCACTGGGATGAGCGCCTTCACTCGTTCGGAACTTAGTCCGAGGTACCGGCCGAGAACGGAAGCTATGCCACCCCCTACCTGCACCGACGGGCCTTCGCGCCCCAAGGGGATGCCACATGCGAGTGTCGCCGCAGTGCAAAAGAACTTTCCCAGGGTCGTACCAAGCGTGATCCGTCCTCCCTTGGCGAACAAGGCGGCCTTGGTTTGAGGAACGCCGCTGCCGCGAGCATCCGGAAAATATCGGTACAGCAGGTACCCCATCGTGAGAGAGCCCAGCACGGGAATCAATATCCGTCGCCAAGCCGCGCTCCCGACAGGATAAAGTCGCATTCCCAAGTGCTCCGTCAGGACGATGAACGCGACTACGGTCAGGCCCGTCAGCATGCCAATGACAAGCGTCAGCACCAGAAAAACTTGTTCTTCGCGTTCGCGAATGCGTGGAAAGGAAAGAGCTAACGGCTTTCTCCACCACTGTATTTTGACTTCGTTTCCAATTACCTGTGCCATCGTTCCTTACCTGGGCGAAGAGACCCGACTGCAAACGTGAGAAGGAAGAACACTGATTCTCACTTCTTGTGGGCGAGCTCGTTGTGCTGACCTCTACACTCTCAAAACGGGGCATCGACCACGACCAAGCACCTGACGAAGCATGGCCCACGGCAGATGCGCGGATATGCGGGGGTGGAACGTATGGTGCGGTCCGATCACAATCAGATCTGCTCGCAGGTCTTCCGCAACCTTCGGAATCCGTTCTTGTGGCATGGAGATCTCAACGATTGACTGTGTTTCCAATAAAGTGCTCGTCTCGGGAGGAAGCAGTTGCACAAGCTGCTTCATTGCAATGTCCTTCTGTGCCTCTCGGCGTTCCGAGGGAGAATCGGTAGGCGTTTTGATGACATGAAGCAGAGTCAGGTGGGCGTTATCGTCCGCCGCCAGCGTATACAGAAGCACTCTGGCCGACCCAGGCTGCAAGTCAGTTGCCACCGAACCGAGCACTAGCTTCTTGATTCCACTGCGACCATGCAAGCCAAGTACGATCAGATCAATGAGGAGGCTATCGATCAGACCCAAAAGCACCTTTGAAACGGAGTCAAACCCTTTTTTGATGAGCTCGTGATGCTTGATCCCTTCGAACACGCCTGAGGTCACAAATTTCGCCATCTTCCTTTCAGCTGTATACCTGAGGTAGAACGGGTCGGGTGGCTGAACATCGTAGGTGGTTTCCGAAGACACTACACTCATGGTATAGAGTGTGGCCCCATATCGGCGGCACATTCCAATTCCATAGGGCAGCGCTGCTTCGGAACAAGAGGAAAAATCAGTCGCGAACAGGACGTTTTGAAGTGACACTACCATAGCCATCAAGGTTCAGAAGGAGCCTCGATATTTGGCCCGATTGCACCCCTTATCGGTTATCGGATCCCACCGAAGGAATATATCGTAGAGCGATATACTCGTCAATGACTATTGACTAAAGATTTGATCCTAAACACGCCAACCACAATGGTTTTCCGCTCTCGCTCCGGATATTTCGATCGCGCTTTCTCTGCGAGTTGTTTCGTTTTAACGGGTTTCGATAGCGGAGTGAACTCACGATCGACATATTTGAACAGCGGCCATTGCTCGATTGTTTTTGGCATCCCAAATTTATAGCATGAGGGGGTAGCTATCGTGGATGGAACAGTCGCTGCGCTAGAAGAGCAACGAAAAGCCTGGCGAGCAGAATTGCGATAAAGCTCTCTAATACGATTTCCTTCATGCACTTGCGTTTCACGAATTATAAGGATAGCGGCAGCCGGCGCCCGCAGTCCCAGCACAATCACTCTTCCTTGTTCGTTCCCGGATTAAGCAATCTGATTTCGCCTTCGAGACCGGAGTTTACCGAGTCAAGCATCCCCCCTGTGGAATCTGTGGATGCCGAGGGGCAGTCGCCCGACGCCGTCAATGCTAGACTGGCTTCGTGCCTGCCAAATCCTACAAGGTCGGCGACAAAATCCGCGTCTCCATGCACGGTGGCAAAATCATCGATGCCGTCATCAAGGCGGTCATAGAACACAAGGATGGATTACGTTTTCAGGTCGCGTTCGGGCACAACCAAACTGCGTTGATTGGCGAGTGGCAGATTGTGAAGGGCTAGACGGGCAGAGCCGCGCCAAAACGCCTGTCCTGACCTGATAAGGTTTGGCGGCTGGACCACGGCGGCTCCGCCCATTTGAGGACGCAATAGCAGCGCCAGTAATGCGATTGTCAACTCAAGACGTTTGCTGGACTTTATTTGTCGGATGACCTACATAGGGCTCTTCTGTTGCCGCACTAGCGTATAAAGGATTACAGTTTTCGCGGACGGGCGTATTTCCTGCCTTCTGTCCCGCACATCGTGGTCAATTTCCTAAAGAAAGGTTGGTATGCTCAAGAGAAACTTGGGAGCCCAAGCCGGAGAGCGCACTAACCCCCAAGGAAAGCCGATTGGCAATCGAATCTTGTTGGCGCTTCCCGATAATGAGTATCGGGCCGTTCGACCCGCGCTTGAGTTCCTAGCTCTGCCGCATCATCGAATCCTTTACGAGCCGAATCGAAAAATCGAGTTCGTCTATTTTCCAAATAAAGGGCTCATTTCTCTGGTCGTTGCTATGGCAGACGGCAAGACTGTAGAAGTAGCTGTTCTGGGGAACGAAGGAGTCGCCGGAATACCCTCCATCGTTGGATTAAAGAGAAGTCCGATACGCGAGGTCGTGCAAATCGCTGGAGACGGCTTCAGAATTAAAGTAAGCACATTTCGTCATGCTCTGGCTTCCTCGCCTTTCCTGCTTGCTTCGCTGGGCCATTATTCCATCGTTTTGGCATTCCAGATATCGCAGACCGCAGCCTGTAATCGGTTACACGACATCGAGTGCCGACTGGCACGGTGGTTACTGATGGCGCAGGACCGAGTTGATGCGGGATGCCTCGCCATTACTCACGACTTCCTTGCAACCATGCTGGGAACTGATCGCCCGAGCGTCAGCTTGGCAGCCGCAAACTTGCAGAGGAAAGAGATCATCGACTACGCACGCGGTTCAGTGCGGATTCTCAATCGGAAGGAACTCGAACAGTCTGCTTGTGAGTGCTATCAGGTCATTCAGCAGTTCAATGGTGAAATCAACCTGAAGTAAAGGCCTCAAATCTAGGTGGGTCTGAAGGCCGACTCCATGACGGACTGAGAATCTGTTTGATCCGGCCGGACTATAAACGGAGACATCATTCATGATTGCACCGCTCTCGGAACCCAAATGTCTATGAGATACGTACACATCCTTTTATTCGCTTGCCCCGATTGCAGTCTTCCTGTCTCCATTAGTCGCGTCAGCAATGAAAGGAATTTGGAAACAGTCGATGCCGAACGACTTCGCATAACGTGTAGCTATTGCGAGGAGTCGTCGGACGTAACCGCTGTCACGGCGAAGAGGCACTATGTCGAGGAATGGGCATAGTGGCGAAGAAAGATTCAAACGGGCCGCTCCGAGTTGGCGACCACGTCCGCGTGAACATGGACAGCGGGAAAATCGTGGACTCCTTAGTCAAAGCCGTACAAACGACGAATTCACAGACGGCCCACGGTATCAGGTTGACTTCGGAAACGACCAGACGGCGCTTGTTCGCGAGTGGCAGATTGTGAAGGACGGAGGAACGAAAACCGGCGAGTACTAGGGGTTAATGCCTTGTTCTGCCGGTCGCGTAACACTGTCAACGGTGGGATGGGAAGAAGATCGCGATTACAAGGGCGTAGTTCAATGACACGGACGTAGTGATGTTTTCTAATTTTCGGCGAGGACAGCAACAATCATCTGCAGCAAAGGTTGAAGTCTATAGGATAGGTCCGTACCGCTATGTCTATTTTCAGAGCAGGCGTTAGTCAGGAGTGAGGCCGTCTATGCAAGTTGGAAGTCTTGCGTGGCTTCGGCGACAGTCGGATACAAGCGGACGATTTTGTGCACGCTGGTAAGTTCCAGCGTTTCTTGCACCATGCCTCGCGCTCCGGCGATACGAAGGCTTCCGCCCGCCTTCTTCAGCTTGGCATGGCACATCATGAGGATGCCGATACCAGAGCTGTCTAAGAAAGTTACCTCCGTCAAATCGAATATCACCTTCTTCTGGTTGTCCTTGAGCAACTCAGAGAGTCCCCATTCAATTTTCTGACTGTCGCTGCCCATTGTGATGCGCCCGGTCATCTCAATAACGGCGATGTCCGGTTCCACCTTTTTGCGCTCTACATTGAGAATCATGAGAGCCTCCGTTTAATCGCAATTTCTAGAAACCTGAGATCGTCAGCTGGGACCTGCGGTTCTACTTAGCTCCAAGACGATAGGCCTGCCATCCAGTAGTGTCAAATTTCAATTGCGCCAGCTGCCAAGTACCGACGTGTCCGGTAAACGCGGCGGTCAGAATTTAGCCTACCCGGAGTTGTCTCGGAAGCTATTTGTGTTTGTGACTTGCCTTCTGGGGCGACCTAGCATGTGCTGCAAAATGCCAGGCTCCGATTCGCTCATAGGTCAGACAATATCGCACTACCGCATCCTTGAAAAACTTCGCGGCGGTGGCATGGGCATCGTGTACAAGGCGGAGGATAAGGAGCTATTAGCTACTTTCCGTCGCAAATTTAGAGCATTTTGTTGAGTCTTTGTGAACTTTCGATTGGTTGCGTGATGTTGAAGTGTAGCTTTTCGTGTTGGTGCTGCGTCTGAAGAAAATAAGGAGGCAGCGTGATCCAACTTCGACATCGGCAACCAAGCTTGTGGCACAGCGGACTGGCAAAGGACATCGAAGACTTGTGGGAACCATGGATGGAGGAAGTAGACCAACTTCTGGAAGACGCAGCGCTGCTCGAGAGTGTGTACGATGCACAAGGAAAGCGCCATCCAAAGAGCCGGCCGCATGGGCGAACGCAAACACCGGCGGAAGTGGCGCTTCGGCTGCTGATTTTGAAACATGTGAGGACCTGGAGTTACGACACGCTGGAGCGAGAAGTACGAGCGAACCTGGTGTATCGCGCGTTCACCCGCATAGGGGATGAGAAAGTACCGCATGCCAAGACGCTGGCGCGGTTGGGGCAAGCCATCGGGCCTGAAGTAATCGGAGAACTACACGATCGGTTGATGGAGTTGGCACGCGAACGAGGTGTGGTACAAGGGCGGAAGATGAGGATCGACACCACGGTGGTGGAGACGAATGTTCACTACCCGACCGACAGCAGTTTATTAGGGGATGGAGCGCGCGTGCTCACGCGAACCATGAAGAAGGTAGAGAAGGCTACCGGCGGGCTGAAAACGCGGATTCGTAACCGGATGCGCAGCGTGGTTCGGCAAACCAAGGCGCGAGTGTTTCGACGGTCCTGCCGACTGCGGCTCCAAGAAACCGACAGCGGCATTGGAGTCGGTATTAAGGATAAATCCCGCGCCGGGACTCACAGGATAAAGCACCGAAACCGCAGAGCCGCCGACCGTTTCGGTGGCACGGGGTTTTTTGACGAATCGCTCGTCGCCGGAATGTCACCTGTTAGGGGCCGCTAATTCCTGCGAAATCTTGCACGGTCGCCCATGCACGTGAGAGTTTTCTGCCGCCACAGCGATTTCCAGCGCTCGCAATCCATCTTCCCCGGTCACAAGAGGAGCACGGTCGGACAACATGGTGTTCACGAAATCCCGAATCTCGGCCAGGTACGCGTCGGCAAACTGCGACAGGAAATGATCTGCAACATTTTTCTCGCTGCCCTGCGTCGTCAGAAAAGTAACCGGTGTTTTCTGCAGAGTTCCTACAAAGATCGACCCCTTCGAACCGATAATTTCCGTACGGACGTCATATCCGTAAATGGCTTGGGCATGTGATTCGATATTTCCGATCGCGCCATGCGCATACTTTAGATTGACGACCCCCGCGACGATGTCGCCATACTTCGCTAGCTCTGGCCGGATCGCCGTCGTAGTGTAGGCCTGCACCTCGGAAACTTCATCCTTCATCAGCCATCGTGCCAGATCGAAATCGTGAATGCTGTTGGTATAGAAGAGCATGCCGTTGACGCCCGATTGATACGCCGCCAGGGGCGGCTGGTCCTTGTCGCGCCCCAGGGACTTGAAAACCACGGGTGTGCCGATCTCGCCGGCATCGATCCGCTTCTTGGCGCTCACGTATGCCGGATCGTAATGGCGCATGAAACCGACCTGCAAACGTACGCGGGCGCGCGAAACTTCTCGCAACGCCACGTGAGCATCCTCCAAAGTAAGTGCCAGCGGTTTCTCAGAGAGAATATCCTTGCCTGCGGACGCTGCGGCACGAATGGATTGCGCGTGAAATTTGTCGGGGGTTGCGATTAGTACGGCATCGATCTGTTTGTCTTGTACCAGCTCCTCTATGCTGCCGTAAACTCGTTCAATCTCCAGTTCCTCCGCAACTTCTTTGGCGCGTTGCATGGCGACATCGGCGATGGCCACAAGGCGCGCCTCCGGAACCAGCCGCCGAAGGTTCTCGGCGTGCCGCTTTCCCATTTCCCCTACACCGACAACCCCTACTCCGAGTTTTCGCATGAAGATCTCCAAAAAAATCTTAGCGCTTTGACACGAGAATGAAAACAAAATTCCTCGCCGGGCGCGGCAATTCTCGAACGTCGGAGTCTCCACTGGCTTTGATCGGCCTCGTCGAAGTCGTCGGGTTTTGTTCAAATCAGCGACGATTCACTTGCAGTAGCGGTCCGGGTAGCCGCACCGCTGGGAATCAGAGCCGTGCCAAACGACATATTCGCCTTGAACCTCTGAGCCATCCAATCGGCCCCGAGACCGTTATTGCATAATCGCTTAGACATTTCGCTATGATTCGCAATATTGCCGAATCGACATTGGGGATACGGCTGTTCCGGCTGTCTCGAGCCCTTTCGATCAAAATAAGCTGTCCGTAAAATCCAAAAAACACCGCACTTCTCGCGATTCTTCAAACCGCTATGGAGCTCGCGCGCAGCCGGTCCGCAGAAAACCCTTGACAAGAGGGGCGTTCATGAACTAAAAGCGCTTAGAATACAACGCCTTCGCAAGTGCTGCGAAGGGTTCTACGGTGGAGTCAGGTCGTCGTTACCGTCCTGTTACATGCGGTGCTGGCGAGCGCGGTGCATTCACCTGTTAGGGTGAAATCCTCTGGAAACGCTCATCCAGATGAAGGATTAACTCCGAATTGCAGTCCACGACAGGGGGAAGTATGAATGCACCAGGTTTTATTGACAGGCTCGTCCAGCTGACCGCGAACGTTTGCCGACGACTTGCCGGTTGTCGTCTCCTCGCCGTCCTTTCCATTGCTCTACTCAGTGGCGTGTTGCTCAACGCCGTAACAACGAGCATATCCGGCACGGTAACCGACACCAGCGGTGCCGCCGTTCCTGGCGCAACGGTCACCGCAACAAACATCGCAACAGGTGTCGCTGTGACTCAACAGACGAACGGTGACGGTTTTTATTCCTTCCAGTCCTTGCCCCTCGGCACCTATACGGTCGACGTCGTGCAAAAGGGTTTCAAGGCTTACAAGCAAACCGGACTCGTCGTCGACATTAATTCCGCGCTGGTCGTCGATGTCGCGCTCCAGATCGGACAAAACACCGAAACCGTCGAGGTATCTAGCGCGGCATTGCACGTCGACACGGCCAGCACGCAAATGGGAGAAGTGATCGAAGGCAAGCAGATGACCGAGGTGCCGCTGGTCAGCCGCAGCTACACGGACTTGCTGGCGCTTCAACCGGGCGTCGTGGCCACCTCTTCCGGAATGAATGGCGCATTAGGGGGATCGTTCACCTCTGCTGGTTTCTCTCCGCCGCTCGTCTCGGGTAGTTTGAATGCCGGGGCGCAATCCGTTAACGGAATGCGGGAAGCGGCCAATGGTTTCCTTCTGAACGGCATCCTGGTCCAGGAAACCGGTTTCTCCGGCGCCGGCGCAATCCCCAACCTCGATTCGATTGCGGAATTCCGGATTCTCACCAACAACTTCGACGCCGAATACGGAAATTACAGCGGCGGCCAGATCAACGTGGTCACCAAATCGGGCACCAACGATTGGCACGGCAACGCATTTGAGTTTTTCCGCAACACCGATCTCGATGCTAAGAATTTTTTTGACGGCGTCAATGGGAATCCTCGCGGCGCCTACCATCAAAACCAGTTCGGCGGCACTTTTGGCGGCCCGGTGATCCGCGATAAAATCTTTTTCTTCGCGGATTATCAGGGGAATCGTGTCATTCAGCCTGAAACGCAAGTCATTTCTGGAGCGCCGTCTGCCGCGACCGAAGGTGGCGATTTCAGCGGCATCGCTTCGAGCCTCACCGGAACCGTGAACGGCGTCGCCTGGGCGAAGCAATTGACGACGCAACTGGGAGAGCCAGTCTCAGCGAACGAGCCGTACTATTTTAAAGGTTGTGTCAGTTACGCAAATTGCGTGTTTCCGAATGCCCAATTGCCAACGTCGGCCTTTTCGCCCATCTCCACGAAGCTTTTGCCTTTCATTTTGCCTGCCGCCTCGGGAACCATTGATCCCGCGTCTGGTACCGGCACGTTTTCCACTAACTCCGGCAAACTCAATCTGACCGACAACAAGTTCAGCACCCGGCTGGACGCAAACACCAGCTTCGGGCTTCTTTCCGCGTACTACTATTTCGACCGTTTCAACCGCATCGATCCTTACTGGCAATCCAATGCCCCTCTTTATCCCGGATTCAGCGTGGACAGCAACGGCCAGACCCACAACATAAACCTGGGCGACACGAAAACCTTCGGATCCGCATCCGTGAATGAATTTCGTGTCGGCTATTTCCGCCTGGACACGAAATTCAATCAGCCACAGGGCGGGAAGGGCACTACCCTGGCGGACCTTGGCTTTGCTGCTCCGGCCGACGGCGGCGTCTTTGTCGGCACACCGAGCGTGGAAGGTATCCCGGAAACCGATTTCAACAACTTCGTCATCGGTGTTCCCAGCCGTCCGAACGAGTTAGTGGAAAACATCTATCAGATCATCGACAACTACAGCCGCGTCGTTGGCACGCACACGTTGAAGTTTGGCGGCCAATACCACTACAACCAGTTGGAAGAGAATCTTTCCAACGTCGCGAACGGCAATTTTTTCTTTGGCAGCAACTTCAGCGGCGGCCAGCCCAGCGAAACCGGAAGCGATTTCGTCGATTTCCTGCTCGGCGCTCCGGCCTCCTATGTGCAAGGCCAATCTTATCCCTCCTACGGCCGTAACTTCTATTTTGGTCTTTATGCCCAAGACAGTTGGCGCGTGAAATCGAATCTCACCTTCAACTATGGCTTGCGCTACGATGTCAGCGCGCCGTGGCATGAAAAGTACAATGAGATTCAGACCTTGATTCCGGGCGAACAATCGGTCGTCTTTCCTGGTTCTCCGATCGGCTGGGTTTTCCCTGGCGACCCAGGCGTCCCCAGTTCTCTTGCCCCGACGCGATGGAACAACTTTGCACCTCGCCTCGGCCTGGCCTATTCCTTCGGTTCTCACGATGGCATGCTCGGCCAGGTTCTGGGCAAGCCGGGTACAACCAGCATCCGTGTTGGCTGGGGTATGTTCTACACCTCCTTTGAAGGAGCCACCGACTTCAATGAGATTGGCGATGCCCCGTTCGGCAACTACACCGGCCAGAACCAATCCACGTTTGCAGCCCCGTTCATCAATCGCGCTACCGGCCAGCAGATCGCGAATCTGTTCCCGGTCCTCCCGCCGCCGAAGAATTTCTCGCAGAAAAATCCGGCCACCGGCCCTCCGTATGACAACCTGACTGACTTCTACGGCGCCTTTGGCACTATTGGCAGCTCGCCCGCTTTCTACAGCAAGAATCGTTTGCCATACGCAGAGAATTACGAGATTTCCATCGAGCGCCAGCTCACCCCTTCGGATCTGTTGACGGTGAGTTACGTTGGCACGCAGGGGCACCGCTTGCTGGTCTCGGAGTCTGCGAATCCGGGCATTCCTTCTTTGTGCTTGTCTCTTCAAACGGCAGGCTGCGGGCCCGGCGGCGAGAACAGCATTTACACTTTGAACGGCGTAACAACCGCCGGCACGCGCGGACCTTTCAGCGCTCCGTATCGCAACACGCCGGTGGACGGAACGTATATCGTGCCATTCGGCAACGACTCCTATTTCATCACCGGCGGCTATTCGGCCTACAATTCGTTGCAGATCAGCTGGAAGCACAACAGCCACCGCTCTCAGATTCTCGTCGGCTACACCTACAGCAAATCTCTCGACATTTCTTCCGGATACGGCGAACAGATTAATCCAATTAATCCGCGCTTAAGCCGCGGTCTTTCGGCATTCGATTGCCCGCAGAACTTTGTCGCCAGCTACGCGTATCTGTTGCCCATCGACAAATTGTCGGGTCCCAAACGGCTCACCAATGGGTGGCAGATCAGCGGCATCACGCGCTTTGCTTCGGGCCTTCCTGTAACCATCCTCGAAACCGACGACCGCTCGCTGCTTGGAACTGGTTTCGGTGGTCCGATTACACTGCCGGTCGATACTCCCAATCTCGTTGCTCCGGTTCAGACCATGAACCCGAGAAATAATCCGAATCATTACTTCTTCTCGACCTCTTCCTTCGCTCCTGATGTTCTCGGGCAGGAAGGCGACGCCAACCGGAGATTCTTCCATGGCCCGGGCATCAATAACTTTGACTTTGCCGTGCTGAAGAATACTCAAATTACGGAGCGCGTGAACCTGCAATTCCGCGCGGAACTGTTCAATATCTTCAACCATGCGCAGTTCATTACTCCGAGTGGCCTTGTCTCCTATAACTGCACAACCGCCACAGAGGTATCTACTTGTTCCCAAAGCGCCGGCAATTTCGGCCAGATTACCGCCGCCGCGCCGCCGCGCATCGGCCAGCTTTCGTTGAAACTGAATTTCTAGGTTTCGGGTTTTGACAACTTTGTACGTTTGAGGGAGATCCTCGGGGTCTCTCTCTATCCTCGTCTGCATTCCCGGCGCGGCGAGTACAACGAAATGTTTAGTACGATCGAGTTTCTACAGTTGGGAGAACCGTGTCTTGGGAAAACTAGCGATCACCGGCGGCGAGGCGCTGTGCAAAACGCCCTTTCCGTCTTGGCCTATCTCCACCAAGGAAGAATTGCACGCGCTTCAAGATGTTCTGACCAGCGCAAAATGGGGAGGCCAGCCCTTTCCCGGTAAGCATTCGCTGGCCTTCGCCAAGAAATTCGCCGAACTGCACACCGCAAAGTACGCGCAATGCGTCAACACCGGTACGGTAGCGATTCAGGCCTCGCTCAAAGCGATCGGCATTCAACCGGGGGACGAAGTGATCGTTCCCGCCTATACGTGGGAAGGCACCGTCGGCCCGGTTCTGCTCGTCAACGCCGTTCCGATTTTCGTCGACGTCGATGCGGACACCTATTGCCTCGACGCCAAGCTCATCGAAAAAGCCATTACGCCAAAAACTAAGGCTGTTCTTCCCGTGCATCTCGGCATGCGCTTCGCGGATATGGACGAAATCCCGCGCATCGCTGCAAAGCACAAACTGAAAGTCATTGAGGACTGCGCCCACGCCCATGGTGGAATGTGGAAGGGCAAAGGTGCCGGCTCGATGGGAGATCTCGGCGCGTTCAGCTTCCAATCCAGCAAACTGATCACTTCCGGCGAAGGCGGCGCGGTCATTACCAACAATCTTGAATACATGGAGATTGTCCAGAGCTACATCAACGCCGGGCGCGCCAGCCTCACCGACCAGTTTCACCACCGCATCATCGGTTTCAATTACCGGCTCGGTGAATTCCAAGCCGCGGTTCTCGGTCCCCAACTGGATCGCCTCCCCGCGCAATCTGCCATTCGCAACAGAAACATGGAGCATTTCGAAAAGCGCATAACCAATACCAGCGGCATCGGCTTGCTCAAGCCGGACCCGCGCATCACCCGAATTGCGCCCTACGGCTACGTCATCAAATATTTTGCCGAAAAGCTGAAAGACATTCCGCGCGCTTCCTTCGTAGCGGCCCTGCAACTCGAAGGCGTGCCGTGCGACGGTCTTTTCTATGAACCGGTTTACAAGAGCTCTCTGTTTCCCGTAAGACCCAGCGACTTTCCAGCGCTAAGCTGGGGACGCGAAAAGCCCCTCGATCCGCGCACCATGTTCTCCTGCCCGGAATCGGAGCGCGCCGCCTATCACGAAGCGGTCTGGTTCCCGCATCAAAACTTCCTGGGCAGCACGGAGGACGCGGACGCCATCGTGAACGCTATTCATAAAGTTCTGGAGAATCTCGAAGAACTTCGCGGCCTCGATCACAAAGTCATCCGCAATCAGAAACTGGGGCGCGCGGATCGCGAAAGCTAACACCTTAATTTGTTTGTTCCCCCAGGCCCTCGATCTCATCCGGAAGGAGCCGGGAACGTACAGGAGACGCCTGACAGATGGCGATGTCGCGCAAGATCGGATACGCCGTCGTAGGCCTCGGTAACCTCACGCGCAACGCCATCCTTCCGGCTTTTGCCCATTGCAAAAAATCGAAGCTCGTCGCATTGGTCAGCCGCGACACAACGAAAGCCTCGGAGTTGCGCGCGAAATTTAAAGTCCCAAGTCATTACGCCGCCAGTGCCTATCGCCACTGCCTGGCCGACGGGGCGATTTCTGCCGTGTATATCGTCACGCCTCCCGCGCTCCACGAGGAATGCACGGTTCGTGCCGCGCAAGCGGGAAAACACATCCTTTGCGAGAAACCGCTGGCGGCCACCGCTGAACAGTCTGCAAGAATGGTCGAGGTTTGCCGCCGGAATGGTGTGCTGCTGATGACCGCCTACCGCAAATATTTCGAGCCCTCCACGCTCTACTTGAAGTCCCTGATCACCAGCGGCGCTTTGGGCAGGCTCGATACGATTCACACATCCTTCAGCGAGATTTACAATCGGAAAATTGCCCCCGGCTGGCTACTCGACGCCTCTCTCGCGGGTGGCGGACCCCTGATGGATCTCGGCGTCTATTGCGTGAATACCAGTCGCTGGCTGGCCGGCGAGGATCCGGTTCAAGCCGTCGCTCAATCCTGGCGCCACGACACCAGGCGATTCGATGACGTAGAGGAGGGTGCTTCCTTTCGCCTCGATTTTCCAAGCGGCCTCGTCGTGCAAGGCATCTCCACCTACAGTGCGGCCATCTCCTCATTCGTTTTTATCCAGGGCTCCAAAGGCTGGGTCAGCCTGTCTCCCGCCTACACCTTCGACGACGAACGCCGCGTCACCGGAAAAATTGCCGGCCGCGCGATCGACCGCCGCTTCAAAGTAGTGGACGAGTTCGCGCTAGAGATCGATGCCTTCTCATCGGCGATCTTAGGCAAAAAGCCCATCGTCCCGGACGGCGCTCAGGGTCATCGCGACATGCTCATTCTCCAGGCGATTTACGAGTCCGCGAGAACTTCTCGGCCCGCGGCGATAAACTATACCGGCATGGAACCGTCTGATGGCCAATAATTCCGCCCTCGCCGCCACGCTCGTCGAGCCCGGCCGTTACGAACTTCGCGAATTCCCTCTCCCCGAACCGGGCCCAGGTTGCGTACTCGTCAAAATGCAGGTCTCTGGAATCTGCGGTACGGACAAGCACACCTATCAGGGTTTCACAACGCAATATGGCGGGCGCAAGCTGGAGTTTCCCCTGATTCAGGGCCATGAAAATGTCGGCACCATCGCGGCCATCGGTGGCGATGGCAAATACACCGATTTCGAAGGCATTCCGTTGAAGGTCGGCGACCGTGTCGTCGTCGGTGCCAACGTTTCCTGCGGTTATTGCTATTATTGCCGTCACGATTTTCCTTACTGTTGTTGCGAAAACACCCTCGATTACGGCAACCTCCTCAGCGCGAAAAATCCCCCTCATCTTTTTGGCGGATGGTCGCAATATCTTTACGTCATACCCGGCAGTTTTCTCGTCCAGGTTCCCGGCGAGCTCCCTTCCGAGGTTGCCGTTCTCACCGAGATTTTCGCCGTCTCCGTCGGGTTGGACCGCGCCAAGCAAATGTCTGCTTTCCCGAACGAGTCCTTCCGCTTCGATGACACCGTCGTGGTCCTCGGCGCCGGCCCTCTCGGCATGTGCTTCCTGATGAAAGCCCGTATGCTCGGTGCAGGCACGATCGTCGTCGTCGATCTCTCTGGTTTCCGTCTCAACTTCGCCAGACGTCTTGGCGCCGACCATGTCATCAACGCCGCCAACACAACGAAATCCGATCGCCTGCAAATGGTAAAGGACCTGACGCATGGCCGCGGCGCGGACATGGTCATCGAATGCGCGGGCGTTCCTCAAGCCGTCACCGAAGGCCTGGAACTTCTTCGCGTCAGCGGCTTGCTCGTCGAAGCGGGAAATTTTTCCGACCTGGGTGAGATCTCCCTGAGCCCTCACCGACATCTATGCGCGAAAAACGTTCGCATCATCGGCGTCAGCGGCGAAGAACCGGCGGCCTACGGTCCTGGAATGCGCCAGATGGCGCGCTACATGAAGCAGTATCCGTTACAGGAATTTGTGACTCATCGGTTCAGCCTGCGCGACGTGGAGGCCGCCGTCAAGAAATCGATCGAACCCGAATCCATGAAGGTGGTTCTCGATCCGTGGTGCTGACCACAAAAGAGTTTTGTTGCAGTCAATTCCTACAGGAAGAGGAAATCTATGAGTGGAATCAAAGAACGTTTTTTATTTGCCTGTGCGCCGGATAGCTGGGGAGTGCTGGATTATCCCGGCCCTTCCTGGGAACAATCCTACGAGCTGATGCTGGACGAGATGGTCGCGGCCGGTTACACCGGCACGGAACTCGGTCCCTACGGCTTTTTCCCGACCGATCCCACCGTTCTCAAGCCGCAGCTGGAAAAGCGCAAGTTAAAACTTCTTGGTTCGTTTGTGCCTGTAAAAATGACCGATCCCTCTGCCAGCAGCGCTGTTATGGAGCGCATCCGCAAAGTGGGTCATCTTCTGGCCACGTTGAAAGCTCCGTTTCTCGTAATGGCCGACGATCAATCGGTCGAACGCAACGCCTACTCCGGCCGCATCTACGACGCGGGCTGTCCCACGCTGAGCGCCCATCAATGGAAGCACGTCGGCCAGATTGTTTCCGACGCCGAAAAAGTCGCCAATGAATTTGGCCTCGATCTGGTCTTCCACCCCCACGTGGCAACCTACGTCGAGTCTCCCGAAGAATGCGAACGCTTTTTCGATGTCACCTCCCACACCAAAGTGGGCCTTTGCCTGGACACCGGCCATTGCTTGTACGGTTTCGGCGATCCGGTCAAAGAAGCCGAAAAATACAAGAGTAAGCTTCGTTTCGTTCATGTAAAGGATTGCGACATCAAAGTGTTGGAACAGGCCCGCAAGAACAAATGGACCTTCGAAGACGCCATCGAACACAAAGTCTTCACCATTATCGGAAACGGGAATATCGATTTTCCCGCGTTTTTCCGCACATTGCTCAAGAACGGCTATACCGGTTGGTCCGTCATCGAGCAGGACGTGAAATTCGGCCACACGGAGATCCCTCCCAAGGTCAGCGTGGCCGCTAGCATGAAATATCTGAACGGTGTGATCGATAATCTGGCGCGCTCGGCAAACGCCTGATCGAAGTCGGTCGGTTCATTCGTAGTCATCCCTCGGGCCGCGCCGCCTGCGGCCCGAGGGATCCTAGGTTTCGCTGAAGTCGAACAACTTCGGCCGTAGCGTGAACATCTTCGTCTTGTACGCCGAATAAACAATCCCGACGCCTAGCCAAGCAAGCCCGGCATACTTTGTCCACGATTGCAGGCTGAGTAGCAGGCCAAAGCAGAACACAAATCCAAAACTGGGCACAAACGCGTCCGTAAAGAACTTCCGTTTGCCCGCAGCTTCCTTCGAAAACCAGAAATGCCGTAGCGCAGCCAGATTGACTCCCATGAAAGCGAGCAGCGCACCGAACGTTACCAACTCTGCGGCGTGTTCCCACGGGATGGTTAACACACCGATATAAGCGAGCGCCCCGACGATCCAAACGTTGTAAATGGGATTGCCCTTTTTTGCGTTCAGGTGTCCAAAGATTTTCTTCGGCAGCACATCGTCACGTCCCATGCTGTAAAGCAAGCGCGCCGCCCCCACGTGACCTGCCAGTCCGCACGCAATGCTCGAGACCAAAAGCATCACGCCGTACGCCATAAACAAGAGTGGTCCGCTCGCCTGCCGCGCCACATCCATAAACGCCGTTTCCGGGTTCTGAAACGTCGTGTGATCCGGCCATACCCGCTGCGCCATGTACACTTGCAGCCCGCTGAACAATCCCGTGAAAACGCAAACCAGAACCGAAGCCAGCAGCACGTTACGCTTCGGATTCTTCACCTCCTCTGCAAGAATCGAGACGCCGTCGAATCCGATAAACACCAGAGCGGCAAGCGAAGTCCCGGCCGCCAATGCCCGCAAATTAAATGTCGCCGGGTTATAGACGGGCAGCGTGGAAATCAGCCCTCGGTAGCTTTCGTGCAGCACGACATAGCGAAATGCCTCCACTAGAAACGCTACCGTCACGAGCACCATGAATCCCAGCAAAATCTCATTCGTCCGCGCGGTGAATTTAATTCCCTGCACCGTCATCCACGTGATCAGTCCTACCGTCACCGCCGCGAGCAGCCAGAAAGGAAATCGCGGCGCCATCCGTTGGATTGCCAGGACTGCGTACAACGCATTTTGGATCGGCTGGAAAAGGTACTCGAGAAACATCGCCCATCCCACCACGAATCCAAGGTGCGGATTCAATCCGCAACTGATGTACGTGTAAACGGAACCACTCGACGGGTATACATTCGCCATCCGCCCGAAACTCACCGCCGTCACGGACATCGCCACCATCGCCAACAACAACGTTGTGACCGTATGCCCGTGCGACAGCACCTGCCCTTCTCCAAAGAGCGGCACAGCGGCAATCGGTGATGTCAGGATGACCCCGTAGTAGATCAGGTCCCACAGGTTCAGCACCCGCTTCAGGTGCGGCTGCCCCCCGGTCCCGGTCTGAACCGCGTCAGATGTCTCCACTTCGCCTCTTCTCACTGGACCTAATCGAACGGCAACTCGTCAAACCGGGGAAGGCAAGCAAAGCGCTTTGTTATCTTACACATTTTAGAGGATCGTGCGCCACACAATCGCCATAAAACTGGGCCGTCCACCAACCGCTATCCGCAAATAACCGCATAGAATATTTCGCAACAAACGAGCCGGGATCGGACAACTGCGGCAGGACTGGCTTACGCCGGGTTCATTGCTGCATGTTCGTCGGCTTGTGAACGCCAACGATGGTTTCACGACAACCTTGACGCCTATAATCATCCGATGGAAGAAAAAATTATCCGGCCCGCCGAACCTCGGGACATTTCCGAACTGGCATCCATGTGCCACGGCCTGTGGCCCGAATCGACCGCCAACGACCACGCATTGGAATTGGCTCCGCTACTGGCGGGCAAGCCTAAGGGAAACCTGCCTCTGACGGCGTTCCTCGCCGAAACCGCCCAAGGTCACCTAGCCGGATTTATCGAGGTAGGCGCAAGGTCACACGCGGACGGTTGCGATCCCTCGAAACCCGTGGGTTTTATCGAAGGTTGGTACGTAAAACCGGAATACCGAGGCAGGAAAATTGCTGCGCGTCTGCTTGCAAAGGCAGAAGAATGGGCGCGCAATCTGGGTTACAGCGAAATGGCATCGGACACTTGGCTGGACAATCTCGACTCCCAGCATGCTCATGCCGCTCTCGGATTCGAAGTCGTCGATCGTTGCGTTCACTACCGCAAGCCTCTGTAGCGGCATCACCGGAACGTTTTATTCCTCACCGATATCTTCGCTCCACACCGCCGGATTTAGGCGAATGTACTCGGCAAACAGCGTCACGCACTCCAGGGAATCCAGATCGATTACCTCGACTCCAAGGGAACGCAACCAATCGATCCCGCCTTGAAAATTCCGGCTCTCCCCGACCACCACCGTGCCGAATCCAAACTGCCGCACCAGTCCGCTGCAATACCAGCAAGGCGCCAGCGTAGTTACCATCACCAGCTTGCGATAGCTCTTCTGACGGCCCGCTCTTCGAAACGCGTCCGTCTCCCCGTGTACTGAAGGGTCCCCTTGCTGCACGCGCCGGTTGTGCCCTGCTCCGAGCAGCTTCCCGTTTCGGTCAAAGATCGCCGCGCCAATCGGAATCCCGCCTTCTTTCAGCCCCAGCCTCGCTTCGGCCAGCGCAACCGCGAGCATGGACGCGTAGTCGAAGTTGGAAGTCATGTCCGCTTCTTATACTCGGAACTTCTTTGGTTATAAAGAGATTCTTACAATCAGGAAAGCGTTGCTTGCAACACCTCGCGCAGCAGGTCCTGTTTTTGCAGCGTCAGTTTCTTTCCCTGTGCGGTGAGGTAGAAAACGTCAATGGCCTTTTGCCCTTCCGTGTCGATTAGTGCCACATCAATGTTGCAAGCCAGCCGGGCCAGCGCCGAACCAATCCCGTACAACAATCCGGGACGATCCTGCGTCACGATCTCCACCAGAGTGCAATGGTCGGAGGAGCCCTCATCAAAACTAATCGCCGTGGGAACCAGAACCTTCGGCGGCCGTGCAACCGAAGCCGCCAACCGGCCTTTCATCAGCGGTTCCAGAGGTTGCTTGCCGTTCAGCACTGCCGCCAGGCTCTGCTGGAAGCGCGTAATTTCGCCGGGGTTCAGCTCCAGCGTGCGATGCAGATCGACGAAGTGGAACGTATCGAGCACCACCCCCGCCGCATTCGCAAACGCGTCCGCCTTGACGATATTCATGCCCCAGGCCGCCAGCACGCCCGCAATCGTGGCAAACAGCGCCGGTCGGTCCGCCGAAAGCAGCGTCAGCACGTAAGCGTGCTGCGTCTTCTTGATCTCCGTCTGTACCGGCTCCGCCCCAAGTTTCCGGTAGAGCGCGAAATGCTCGGCGATTTCCGCAGCCGAATGCACCGCAAGATACCGCCGCGGGAATCCTTCAAGGAATCGTTCGATATCCTTTTTATCAGCACTGCCGGCCTGGGCGCGGACCTGTTCGAGCAGGGGCGCTTCGTCGGAGGCGTGCAGCCGGTCACGGTCGACCGTGCGGCTGAAGAAGTTCGACGTCGCCACAAACAACTGCCACAGCATTTCCGCTTTCCATGGAGTGAGCGCTTCGGGATTCACCGCATGAATATCCGCATACGTCATCAGGCAAAGCCGCTGCAATCGTTCGAGTGTGTTCACCGTCGCGGCAAATCCGGAAACCGTGGCCGGATCGAAAATGTCGCGCCGCTGCACCGTCGCGGACATATCCAGGTGGTGCTCGATCAGGAAATGAACCTCGTCCTTTTCTTCGGGTGAAAGCTTTAGCCGGTCGGACGCAATTTCCAGTGCTTGCAGACTTCCAGTCACATGGTTTTCCACCGGCATGCCTTTGCCAACGTCATGCAGCAGCAGCGAAAGAATAAGCACATCTCGCCGTTCCACCGTGCGCCACAGGGGCGCGAAGTGTTTCGCTAGCGGCTCCTGCGGTTCGCCCAAATCCTGCAGGTGCTCGATGGTCCGCAGCGAATGCTCGTCCACGGTATAGCGATGATAGAAATCACGCACCACCAGGGAATCGATCGCCCGGAATTCCGGCAGTACTTCCGTCAACAGACCCAACCGGTGCATCGGCCGCAAAGCGACTCCCGGAAAGTCGCCGCCAAGAATTTCCGCCAGCACCGCCCATGAAATCCGCGAGTTTCGCTGCGGCAGTTCCGGATGCGCCATGATGTAAGCGATGCTACGTTCGGCATCGCGGCTGAGCGGCACGCCTGAGCGTGACGCCTCCGCCAGGAGAGCGTAAGTAACGTTGCGGTCCGCGAAAAGCTGCTCACTTGTGATTTCCAGTAGCCCATCGCGAACCGCGAAAGGTCTTCCGCTCGCGACTTCCGATTTCGGCCCGATCGTCGCATTCATCAGGCGCTGCCGTAGAGACAGCGCGACCGGCGGCCGCTGGTCCACATACCGCAGCAGTTGCCGGTTCAGCGTCCTCGCGTGGCGAAAATAAAGGCGCATCCATTCCGCCGCATTCCGCCGCAAGTTGTCGTCGATCCCCAGCGAGCGCTCGGCCGCCTGCGCTTGTAATTCGTACGTTAGCGTGTTGTCGTTTCGCCCGTTGCTGTAATGCAAGAAGCACCGGATCGCGCTCAAGAATTCCACCGCGTTGCGCGTCAGCTCATCTTCGTTCATCGGGCTGAATCGCGGATCGCGCCGGTCACCCGCCAGTTGCTTCATCCACAGCATCGAATGAAAATCGCGCAGTCCGCCCGGCGCGTCCTTCACGTTCGGCTCCAGGTGGAAAATCGTATTGCCGTAGCGCCCCAGCCGGTCCCGCGTCAACCGTTGCAATTCCACCAAAAGAAAAGGCCGCGCCTGTTTTTCGGCCACCGCCAGAACCTTTGTATCCAGCTTCTCGAACAGCGCTTTGTCCCCGTCAAGGTATCGGCGGTCGAGCATCGCCAGGTGGAATTCCGCGTTGTCCTGTTCGATCTTCTTGCATTCCTCGAGGGTCCGTCCCGCAGAGCTCACCCGAAACCCGAGATCCCACAGCATGCGCGAAAATTCCGCGATCAGTGGCCGCGACTCTTCTTCGATCTTTTCGTTCGCGAAAAGAAACAACAGGTCCAGGTCGGAAAAGGGAAACAGCACTTCACGCCCGTAACCGCCCAACGCCAGCAGCGCCAGCCCTTGGCCACCCCCGTCTCTGACGCTTTGCAGTTCGCCAAAGACCTTCCGGATGATCTCGTCCGCATGCTCGCACAACTGCCGCAGCGTTTCCTGGGCGCTGGCTCCGCTTTCAAAAAGCTTGCGTATCCGCTCGCGCTGGGCCTCGCACTGTGGCCCCAGCACCGAAAGCGGTGTCACTGATTCTTCCATTTTCTTTTTTGGGCGAATACCGAGAGCGAGACCTGGGCGGGGCGAGGACATGATCTTCAGAGCGCGCTTTCGCCCCGTTCCTCATTCCGGATCCTGATCGCGTCTTCGACCCGTGACAAGAATATTTTACCGTCTCCGATTTTGCCAGTCTTTGCGCTCTTTTGGATAGCATCCACTGCCCGGTCCACCAGCTTATCCGCCAGCACGATCTCCACCTTCACCTTCGGCAACAGGTCCACCGTGTACTCGCGCCCGCGGTATACCTCCGTGTGACCCTTTTGCCTTCCGTGTCCTCGCACCTCGGTCACCGTCATTCCTTCCACGCCGATTTCCAGCAACGAATCCTTCACTGATTCGAATCTCGACGGCTGAATGATCGCTTCAATTTTCATCATACGAATCTGTGCTCCCGCTCGAGCTGTCAACCGCCCTGCTCGTCCCCTTACGATTCCAGGTTATATCCTTCTTCACCGTGTTGCGTAATGTCCAGACCTTCCACTTCCTGCTCGTCCGTAACACGCAACCCCGTCGTCACATCGACGACCTTCAAAATGACGATCGTGCCCACCGCCGCGAGCACCCACGCAATCAATACACCCATAAGCTGATTGCCTACCTGTCCCCAGTGTCCATCGAATCCCCCGACTGCCTTTCCGTCCCCGAAGATCGGATTGATCACCATCTGCGCGCATACGCCCGTTAACAAGGCGCCGATCGTGCCGCCAGCGCCGTGCACGCCAAACGCATCGAGCGCATCGTCGTAACCGAAAATCGATTTGAATTTCGTAACCATCCAGAAGCAGAAAATTCCAGCGATGAATCCGATCGCGAGCGCCGGAAGGGGTCCCACGAAGCCAGCCGCGGGCGTAATCGCAACCAGTCCCGCCACTGCCCCCGAAATCGCGCCCAGCGCGCTTGCCCGCCCGTTCTTGATCCATTCCGCCAGGCTCCAGCCAATCGCTGCGGCCGCCGCTCCGAAATGCGTAGCCACAAACGCGCTCGACGCCAATCCGTTCGAAGCCAGCGCGCTTCCCGCGTTGAACCCGAACCATCCCACCCATAACAGGCACGCTCCCGTAAAACTCAGCACCAGACTGTGCGGCAGCATCGGTTGCTTCGGGTAGCCCACGCGTTTGCCCAGGTAAAGCGCGCAAACAAGAGCGGATACACCCGAAGTAACGTGAACAACGGTTCCTCCCGCAAAATCCAGCGTCGGGAATCGTCCGCCGAGCGAAGCATTCAGGAATCCGCCCTTGCCCCAGACCATGTGCGCCATCGGCGCATACACCACCAGGAACCATAGCGTCATGAACAGCACGGTGCCGGAAAATTTCATGCGTTCCGCGGTCGCCCCGGTAATCAGCGCCGGAGTGATAATCGCGAACATCAGCTGGTACACCATGAACGTCGATTGCGGAATCGTCCCGGCATAATCGGGATTGGGAACAGCGCCTACTCCCCGCAGGAGCGCCATGTGGAAGTCGCCGATAAAAGGTCCACTGCCCCCGAAACACAAGCTGTATCCGACCAAAGCCCACAGCACCGTAATCAAAGCCATCAGCAGGAAACTCTGCATCATGATTGCCAGCACGTTCTTTTGCCGCACCAGCCCGCCGTAGAACAGGGCCAGTCCCGGCCCGGTCATCATCAGCACTAGGGCCGCGCTCACCAGCATCCAAGCGTTGTCGGCCGAATACTGTGCGGCGGTTACCCTCTGCTCCAGTTGATTCAGTTTTTCCGTGACTGCCGGGGGGAGTTCGGGAGAGGAAGCGCTAGCCGAGGGAGTTGCCGGGGAGGTCGACGCAGGGGATTGCCGGGCCAACAGCGGAAGAGCGAGCAGCACCAGGGTCGACACGCCACAACAGACAATACCCATGCGCTTCATCGAATTCTCCGGGGCGAATGGAGGACCGTCGATTTCGCTTTTCTCATTCGCGGTTTGCGATTGGGGACCACTACCCTGTCGCGCCGATTATACGCATCGCGGTGCGCTCCCCGCAGGTTGAAATTTTTCTACCCTGGATTCATTTTTCGGATAGCTCGCCGCCTAAGAGCTTTCTTTTGATTTCGCCCGCGAAGCGATCTGCCATGCGCGTCGCGTAGGGAATGCGCAATCCGTCCGTTACCTGAAGCGTTAGCCGGATCGCCGTTTCCAGGCTGACGCGGTGCCCCTGGGACACATATATAGGCTGCACGCCGTCCCGTGTCCGAACCGCCGCCCCGATCCGCTCGCCATCGGCCTTTTCACCGATCAAAGCGGACCAGCTTCCCGCCTTCTTGCCGAGCGTTCCATGAGTACCAATCAGAATGCTCTTCGCCAACCCGATAGACGGCCTATCGAGCAGCACCCCCAAATGGCTAGCGAGTCCCAATCGCCGTGGGTGTGCGTATCCCTGCCCATCGCAAAACAACAGGTCTGGCAGCTGCTTTAGTTTCTTTAGCGCCGCCAGCAACGCGGGAACTTCCCGGAAACTCAGCAGCCCGGGAATATAAGGAAATTCCAGCGGAACGATCGCAAACTCCCGCGCAATCTCCTCCATCTCCGGAAACCGGAAAATCAGAACGCAGGCAATCGCGCGATTCGCATCGCGCAGCTGACTCCAATGGCTCGCCGGCCTCGGCAGCGCCTGCGAGCCGGTCAATACCAGCGCTGCGTCCAGTCCCGCTACCGTCCGAATCTTGCCGAGACGATCTTTCCCCTCCCACAGTTCGCGCAGGTTCTCCTGAATCCAGCGCGCTTCCTTCGTCGAAACGTTCCAGGCATGGCGTCGCGCCTCAACCGATTTGTTCTCCATACCCTTCATCGTATAATGCAAGGGCCATCAGCGCCGCTTTACCCTGGAGGCGGCTAGCCTTCGATTTCGACTGAGGGGATCTCAATGACGCTTCATCCACCTTTGGAAGTTTCTGCGCGCGAAGACGCAGGCATCCACTACCTTCAGGTGCACGGCCGCCTCACCATCGGCGAACCCAGCGAGCATCTGAACGACTTTACGCAGAATCTCGTGCAGCGCGGCGCGCGTAAGATCGTCGTCAATCTCAACGACATCCCGCAAATCGACAGCTCTGGTATCTCCGCGCTGGTAAAACTCTCCATCGCCCTCGCCCGCCAGGGCGGTGGACTTCACCTGGTCTGTGGCCAAGGCCGCGTCCGGGACGCCCTAACCGTCACCCGTCTGGTCGAAGCCATTCCCACCTTTGACTCGGAAACCGCTGCCTCCGCCAGCTTCTGATTCGAGTCGCCCAGAGTTCCTTTCTGACGACATTCCTCATGCTGGACTGACCATCCATGCGCTACCTGAGGTTCGCGTGCTTCATTATCTTCACGTTCTCTCTCTTTAGCGGGCTTTCCTTGGCGTATCGCCGGCAGGCACTGGCATCGTCGATCACTCCGCTGTTCAGAGCTATCTTCTGAACGAGCGCCTTCTTCTCGCGCTCAGCACGAAAACTCCCACGTTGGCATCGGTCAAAGCGACCATTCCGTCGGGGTTTCCGTCTCCTAAGCGTTGACG
Source organism: Candidatus Acidiferrales bacterium (assembly GCA_963783955.1). Lineage (GTDB taxonomy): Bacteria > Acidobacteriota > Terriglobia > Acidiferrales > UBA7541 > Acidiferrum. The sequence continues at coordinate 700,540 of CAWAPN010000002.1, forward strand.
AGTTCAAGAAAACGGAAGGCAACGTGAAAGCGAAGTTTCCAATGGATCCCGCCGGTGCCAGTCTGGCGGAAGCGGATTCTTTGCCCGAGCTTCCGCAGTTAGACGACACCCTCAACGGCGAGAAATCGAGCCACGCAGGCGCTCGAGGTGTCGGAATGCCAAGCTGTCGTTTCATGCGCGATCCGCCCCTTACCGAGAAGGCAAGAATTGCCGATTTCTCTCGAAAGCCGTTGCCCGAGGCCGTCGTCTGGACAGATCGCAACGTGCAGCCTAGTTCCATCTTGGTGTTGCGCATATTGGAATGAATGAAGCGACGCTTAAACGCTGCGTAAAGGGAATCCGGTTCCCGCCCCGGTAGCGTTCGAAGTGAAATTTCGTGCGGACTGCGGGGGCTTAGCCACCCTTCTTCAACTCCGCCAGCACCATCTTCGCCAGCTCTTTCAGCGTCTCAAACACGCCGCTGCCGTTGATCGCGACACCCTCGATCACTGGCTCGCTCTTCTTCTGCAACTGCTTCGTCAATTCTTCTACGGTCAGCACATTGGGCAGGTCGCGCTTGTTCAACTGCAACACGTAAGGGATCGACGCAAAATTCAGATTGTGTTCCTTCAAATGTTCTTGCAGGTTTTCCAGGGTTTCGAAGTTCGCATCCAGCCGTTCTTCCTGCGAATCCGCCACGAACACAACGCCATCGGCGCCTTTCAAGATCAATTTCCGGCTGGCCTCATAAAACACCTGCCCGGGCACCGTGTATAAATGAAAACGCGTCTTGAATCCGCGCACCGTCCCCAAATCCAACGGTAGAAAATCGAAAAACAGGGTTCGGTCGGTCTCCGTAGCCAAAGAGACCATCTTGCCTTTTTGATTCTGTCCCGTATGGTCATAGATCCACTGCAGGTTCGCGGTCTTTCCACCGAGACCGGGCCCGTAGTACACCAGCTTGCAATTAATTTCACGCGCAGGAAAATTGATGAAAGGCACGAGTCGTCAACCTGAGTCCAGTCTCGAACTTATATCACACGCGTCGCGGCAGGCAACTGGCCCCGATTCGCGCGGTCCGTCGAAATGTACGCTTCTAGTTTCTAGGAGAAGGGCGTTTCTCAGGAAACTATTTTCGCACATGCCGCTGGACGGTAAAGGCTATCGAAATGACAACTTTCCACAGCCCTTTTACCTCCGTTGACGGAATCCCGCTGCTTTGTTACATTCGCGCCATGGCTAAAGCGCATAAGTCTTCCTCGGGCCGGGCGAAGACGGCAGCCCATCACAAATCTAAGGTAAAGAAAACAAAAGGGTTAACGCAACAGGCTCCCCAGCGCGGCGGCGTCGAAATGGTCGACCCCCTCGTTCAGGCTCAAATGAAGCTCTATGAAGAGGCCATGAGCCTGTTCCACCAACAGAAGTTTCAGCGTGCCAAACAGGAACTCGAACGCGTGATTGCCGGCCCCAGCAAGGAATTAGCTGACCGCGCCCGCACCCATCTGCGCATCACCGAACAGCGCATGAAGCCCACGGCCGATCAAAATCCCCGCAGTCCTGAAGATCATTATCAGCGCGGCGTTGCCATGATGAACTTGGGCCGTTGGGACGATGCCCGCGAAAGTCTGGAAAAGGCCCGCAAGCTCGCTCCCAAATTGGATCATATTCACTACGCGCTTGCCGCTCTCGATTGCCTGACCGGAGAAGCCGATTCCGCGCTGGCCAATCTGAAGATTGCCATCGAGCTTCGCTCCGCCAACCGCTATCACGCCCGCAACGACGAAGATTTTAACTTCCTCCAGGAAGACCCGCGTTTCACCGAATTGCTGTATCCTGAAAAAGAAGGTTATTCGGGCTAATTTGCTGTTGGCTGTTTCTGGGCTCCGCCCCCGCGCAAAGGGTTCTGCGCCTGGCTCGTTGTTTGTCCCATCCTGAGTAAGAAAGTGCTAGACGAGACCGCGCCGTCCCCCTCTCGGAGCGGCATTTCGGCACCTGAGTGGTCATGAACAAGGCTCGCCTAAAAACCGGCCCTTCCGCAGGCTTGCGCGTTGTCGCTCTGGGCGGCGGCACCGGCCTTTCTGCGTTGCTGCGCGGTCTGAAAAACCACGTCGTTCGCCGGAGCGACCGGCATCCCACGCCGGACAGGCCCATCATCGATCTCGCTGCGATCGTCACGGTCACCGATGACGGCGGCAGCTCCGGCCGTCTTCGTCGCGAAAATCGTATGCTCCCGCCGGGCGACATCCGCAACTGCATGGTCGCCTTATCCAAGGACGAAACCCTGCTGAGCCGCCTTTTTCAATATCGTTTCCACGCAGGCCGCGGCTTGCGCGGCCACAATTTCGGCAATCTTTTTCTGGCCGCCCTCACCCACGTGACCGGCGATTTTGCCGAAGCCGTCCGCGTTTCCAGCAAGGTCCTCGCCGTTCGCGGCCGCATTTTTCCGTCTACCCTTTCTAACGTGCACCTCGTTGCGACTCTCGCCGACGGCAAGCGCGTGCAAGGTGAGACGCGCATCTCTCGCAGCAAAGTTCCCATTCTCAAGATTGCGCTGAATCCGCGCCGCGTTCGTCCTCTGCCTGGTGCCATCGAAGCAATTCAAGAGGCGGACTTGATTTTCATGGGGCCCGGCTCGCTCTACACCAGCGTCATCCCCAACCTCCTCATCCCGGAAATTTCCCGCGCCGTGGCCAGCTCCAAAGCTCCGCGCGTCTATATCGCCAACCTGATGACCCAGCCCGGCGAAACCACCCGCTACGCCCTGAGCGATCATCTCCGCGCCATCAAGCTCCACATCCGCGACCGCGTCATTGATGCCGTCGTCGCCAACCGTCAATCCGTTTCTCCGGAAGTAGCCCGCCGCTATCGCGCGCAAGGCGCGGAACCGGTCATCGTCGATCGCGACAACGTCCTCAAAATGAAAGTCCGCCTCATCACCGGCAATCTCGTCGAAGAGCACGGCGTCCTCCGTCACAACTCGCCTCGTCTGGCCCGCCTTCTTTTCGACGAATTTCTTCTCCGCTCTCAGCGCCGCTGACCGCAACGGCCCGGCGCTTACACGCCTCCGACTTTGCCGGTCAACACCGTAACCGACGCCTTCGGCAGCAGCACCTTCTGTCCTTCTTTCCACTGCACGTCGCTCCGCTTCGGCGGCCCATCGGGATCGGCGTGACTGCTCGCTCCCGACGAATGCCATACATATTCCGCCGCTCCAAATGTCACCATCTTCACCGTGCCGCTGAATCCTCCGCTCGCTTCTTTTCCGTCATTTTCAAACGCAATGTTCACCTCATGCGCGTTGCTCGGGTCCTTATTAAGGATGAGCAGCGACCATTCCCCATCCGGGCGCTTCACCGCATACGCAGTGATCAATTCGTGCCCAGCCTCGTCCTTCAAATCTCCATCCGCCGGATACAACTGGTGCGCTCCGGCGCCGTGCTTTACCCAATCCAGATTCAGCAACTGGCTCGCGAAATACTGCGCCGTGTGCTGCTTGATATCCAGCTTTTCATCCGCGACAAAATTCCCATAGGTGCTCCACGCCTGGCATCCCGGCCGCAATTGCTCCGGCTGAATCGGCGAATGGTAATAGACTCCTCCGGGTCCCGCCTCTGTCAGAAACGCCCCCACGCTGTCCGCCAGCCACAATCCCGCAAACAGGTCCTGCATCGGATCGGTGAGCGACCAGGACACGTTGCTCTCGGTGTTCATCAGCGGCACGTTCGCCGGCACTCCGTCATCTCGCCAGGCCTTCAAGGTGCCTTCCACCAACTCCGGCTCGCGGTACAAATCCGACCAGTTGATTTCGCACGGATTCAGCGGATAGTGCTCGAAGGAAACAAACGCCAAATCCTCCATCCGCCCGTGTTCCTTCAAATAATCCAGGAATCGCCCAAGCCACGATGCCCGGCCCTTGGCATCCGGCCACACCTTGATGTCTTCATTCACGCCTGTAAACACAGGCCCGCCGAGTTTCAGCTTTGGATCAACCGTATGCAGCGCCTTCGCCCACTGCACATACAGCGCCGCGTAATCTTCCGGAAGCATATAGGCCCCGTCTGGCTCCTCGCCCATCTCCACATAGGACACGTCGTAGCCGCGCTTCTCGATGTAAGCCAACTCCGCCGCGCTGTCTTCCGGCGTAGCGTAGATCATCGCGATGGGAATCATCGCCGGCAGGTGATTGGTGTAACCGCTCTCGAAAAACAGGTCAAATCCGGTCTGAATCCGCGAATCCACGATGTCTTTTTCCGTGTGCCACGGATCGACCGACGACGCCTGCGTCACCGTCTGCGCCTGTGCGGGTGTGTGCTTCACCAAATCCACGAACTGGCCCTGGGTATTGAAATTCCCCACCGAAATTTCAGAAATCGCATAGCCGGCGCAGTTTCGCGGATCGTCGCTCCCGTGCGTGTCACAGGTCTTCGAAGAATCCGTCATCCAAATCCGCAGAAACCGTGTCGACACCGGAAGATCGGCCAGCCGCTGCACCTTGCTCCCGCCCGTTCCCCCGGTCACTTCGCCCTTCGGAAACTTCACCCAGGTGCCCCCCTGCGGCCGGTTCAGGGCATCTTCCTTCCCCGTCCAATACTCCACCACGTACTTCGTCGCGTAAGGATTCGCCCATGCAATCTGTATCGCGTTGATCTGCTGTGGCAGGGCAAAATCGATCACCACCCACTGCGGATTCGCGGAGTCCGCGTCGCCTGTGTATTTGCTGGTCAGATAAGGATTGCTCTTCCAATACGTCGCCGGATCGCCATCGGTCATCCGCGAACTCTCGAACTGTCCCGAATCGCTGCGCGTCGTCCCTCGATGCGTCAGGCGGTACCCGTACGATTCGCGCAGAAAACCCTTCGGCTCTGCGCTCCCCAGAAAATATCCGCTCTTGTGTTTCTCGTCGCTCCACGTCCCATTCGGATTCCAGTGCCAAGCATCGTACGTCAGCTCCGTATTTTGCCGGTAGGTAATCGGCCCCCAGCCGGCGGACAAGCCCTCCTTGATGATCGGCTCGCTATAAACCTTGTCGAAGTCTTTCTTCGACAGGATATCCATAGATGTCCCCATCGCCTTGTCGGGATCAAACGCGATCGCCTTCGACGCCGTCGCGTCTACGTGTACTGTCTGCGCGTTCACCGCAGAAACGCACAAGCAACTCGCTATAAACATCGAACCCACGTTATTTTTCAGGCACGCGAAGCTCATCGCATCCTCCAAGTCGCCGCTATTATATCGATTTAACGATGAAAATAGCAGTCATCCCGGCGAATCATCGCATCGCCGGCGGGCTGGTTCTCGCCCGCATTTCCAGCTACCATTTCCTTTGACTCTTCCCTGCCACGGAGCACTCTAAATGTCCACCTTCGGTCTCATCGAATACAAAAACGCCAGCCCGGAAGTCAAAGCTGTCTACGACGACATCATCGCCACACGCAAGGCCGACTACATCAACAACTTCTGGAAAGCCATCGCCCACGACCCCGTGCTTCTGAAACGCACCTGGGAAGACCTCAAAGCCACCATGGCTCCCGGTGCGCTCGACCCGCTCACGAAGGAACTCATCTACATCGCAGTAAGCGTTACGAACAATTGCCAATACTGCATCCATTCCCACACGGCTTCTGCCTTCGGCAAAGGCATGACCCCGGAAATGTTCAAGGAACTGCAGCAGGTCATCGGCATGGCCAACGAAACCAACAAACTCGTCTCCGGCTACCAGGTGGCCGTCGACGTTCGCTTCGAGCCTCCGCTCAATACCCAAAAGGGATCGTTTCCCCTCGAATCCTCTTGACCACTCCGACACATTCTTCCACAGTGTTTCCACCTTAGTACGCGAGTACTATAGGACTACCTTCCCACCCGCCGCACTATAGGTACGCACGCTGGCGGCGCCCTCATTTGCCGAGGTCCGTCTATTCGAATTCCTCTCTGAGTGGGTACTGTATGGCACCGATCCTGAAAGAACTTGAGTCTCCCGTAGCAAACACATCCGCGTCTTCTCCCGCAGCTCCGCAAGCAAAGTCAAGTAATGACGCGCTGCCCCGTCCTCAGCCGGTCGCTCTGGAGATTCCCGTCACCATCAATGGTGCTCGCACCGTCGATGGCTCCGACAAGCGTGTTCCCTTTTCTGAATCAACGCAGACCGTTCTCGTCTTTCCTCATGGCGCCGTGATTCGCATCGCTACGCCCCTGACTTCAGGTCAGCTGGTTTTCCTGACCAACGAAAAAACAAAGAAGGAAGTCGTCTGCCAGGTCGTAAAATCCAAATCAAGCGGTGGCACGGGGGCCTACGTCGAGCTGCAGTTCACCGAACCCTCGCTTGCCTTCTGGGGCTTGCAAATCCCCGGGGGTTCGACCGGCAGTCCCGTCGCACCTGCCGCTCCTCGCCCAGTGGCGCCGGTGTCATCTGCAACCACAGCCAGCAAGCCGCCGGCTCCGCCAGCGCCCGTTGCCGCCAAACTGCCGGTCGTTTCGAAGCCCGTTGCGCCAATTCCAATCTCCGCGCCCGCGGCAAAACCTGCCGTGCCTCCGGCGCCGCCGGTGGTCGTTCCGCCGACTCCTGCGAGCTTCGTTCCTCCAACGCCGCCAGCCCTCGCGCCGCACGTCGTTCGGGCGTCGGAATCTGCCAAACACCCCTCCTCGACGGAAATTTCTGCCAAAATTTCCGACGTCGCCGAGATACTTTCGCCGGCCGCGCAAGCTCCTGCCACGGAGGTCCCTCCACGGCGCGACTATTCGAAGCAGATTGACGCTCTCTTCGCCGTTCCTCAGGCTCCGGCCGCTTCCGTTTCTGAACCACCTGCTCCGCCTGTCGGTCCTTCCACCGACGATCTTAAGCTTCAGGCCGCCCGTCTGCAGGAGCAGTTGGGTTCTCTTCTCTTCAAGGAAAAGCCATCGGCTTCTTCCGAGCCAGCGCCTGCCCCTACCGTACTGGTGACGCCCGAGATGATGGCCAGCGAACTGAGTGCCAAGCTTGCCGATATCATCCAGGCAGGCCCAGCGGCCGCCGCTCCCAAAGATCCAAAAAGCGTTGTGCCCATTCGCAAACCGACCTCCACGCCGCTCGGTGCCGAAGAGGAAGTCAAGATTCCGTCGTGGCTCGGCCCAATCCAGAACGCCGAAGTGCTGATCGAATGCGATCCCGCGGAAGCCAAAGCCGATCACAGCGTGTCGGTCAATTCGGAAGAGTCCTTCGACGCTCTGGTTGCGGAGTCGTCCTCTCGGCCGCACAGCGCGGCGTTCGGTGGACAAATGCTGAGCGACTCTCTCGTCTCAGCCACCGATGCACCTGCTGGCGGCGCAAAGAAAAACCTGTTTATCGGCCTCTTTGCCGCTGGGCTTTTACTCGTCGGTGGCGGTGGTTGGTATTACCACCAGAATCAGTCAAGTTCCGCTACAGCCGCATCAGCGCATGTCGACAGCAGCAAGCCCCCGAGCGAACTGGCGCCTGCTTCGAATTCTCCAGCCGCGCCGCCGGTCTCGACTCCAGCCGCGAATAACCTGAATTTCTCTCCGGCGACATCTTCCAGGTCATCTGTAAACTCCGCGCCCGCACCGGTTTCCGCTCCGGCTGTTGCCGCCCCTCAGCCGAAAACTTTCAATTCCACGCCGAAAGACAACGATGACTCGCCTGAACCAGCGGCTCCGGTGAAATCTACGCTCGGCAAGGTCCACCTCGCCGCACCCGTAGTGAATCGCAATGAAGACTCCGAGACCGACAGCGACGCTTTTGCTTCGATCGATACCAAAAGCACCCCCGCGGTCGGCGATCCTCTCGCTACCGCCGCGCATCGTAACGGACCGGCCGCTCCTTTGGCGGTCGGTGGCGATATCAAGCAGGCCCAACTCCTCAAATCCGTCGCTCCGGCATATCCTGCCTTGGCCAAGGCACAGCATGTTTCCGGCAGGGTTCAAATCGAAGCGGTCGTCGACGGCGCAGGCAACGTCGCGGCCTTGAAAGTTCTTTCCGGACCCGCGCTTCTTCATCAAGCCGCCATGCAGGCCGTCAAGCAGTGGAAGTATTCACCGGCAATTCTTGACGGTCAGCCGACCATCACGCACGTCGTCGTCAACGTGGACTTCCGCAGCCAGTAATTCCCTCTTGCTGTTTTTGATGGTTTGACCCGGCGCGGCTTCAGTGACCCTGGGGATAGTGGCCTTCTGCCGGCAAAAGCCCTTGCGTCGCGGCTCTTACGGCGTTTTCCTGCACCTGTTCGTCGATGCGAAGAATCATGATCCAGGACAGGTGCGGGAAAGGCAGAAAACGGTCGATGGGACGGATCATCGGCAAAATCGTATTCAACAGCTTGATCTGCCAAAACCCGAACGTATCTTTCTTCAGGATTCGCCCGTTCCACCACCATCCCGGAGCGCCGATGCGGTTGAACTTTAGAACCTTCTCCACGCGGAATCCTGCGCGCTGGCATGCCTCTGTCAGCTGTTTCCTCGTGTAACGCCGGTAATGCCCGAGTACCCGGTCTAGTGATCCATAAAGCCCCGGTCCGTTCGGCACCAAGACAATCGCCCGTCCATTTTTTTCGAGCGAAGCGCGAATATTCCGCAAAGCCTTTACATCGTCTTCCAGGTGTTCCACCACGTTCAGGCAGATCACCGTATCAAATTGCTGCTCCGGATAGGTTTCTCCTGCGACGGCGTCGGTATACTGCACCTGCAGATAAGGCCTTGTCTGCTTCAACTTCTTGAGCCGGTCCAGATACTGCGGGTTGACGTCGCTCGCCCAGTACACCGCCCGCGGCACCAGGTTCGACGTGAGGTTCCCGATGCCTGCACCAATCTCCAGGATTCGTTCACCGAGGTACGGCCGGATGGTGTCCGCCATCCATTTTGTGAATCGCGGCGCCCGGTTCAAACGCGCCAGAATTTCGCTTCCATGTTCGTCCGACTTGTAAATGCGGTCGGAAATTCCGAATTTCAACAGCGCGCCGAGCGCCTTCACGCCATCCTTCCAGGTGATTTTCTTTCCTTCTCCGTAAGTACGCCCGGAGTAGCGGATCGGAATTTCAAAAATGCGCGCGTCCCGTTTCGCCAGTTTAATCGTGATTTCCGGTTCGATTCCGAAGCGGTCGCTCTCGAGCGGTATGCTCTTCAGCAAATCCGTCCGCACCATCTTGTAGCAGGTTTCCATGTCCGTCAGGTTCAGGTCGGTGACGATATTGGTAAGAACCGTCAGCAGTTTGTTTCCCAGGCTGTGACGGAAGAACAGCACGCGCCGGTAATGGCTGGCCAGGAAACGCGACCCATAAACTGCGTCCGCATCTTCGGTTGCGAACAACGGAATCATCTTCAATAGATCTTCCGGGTGATACTCGAGGTCCGCGTCGTGGATTACGACCAGGTCCGTGTCCGCGTATTGCAACGCCGTCCGGATGGCTGCGCCTTTGCCCTGGTTCTTTGCATGTTCTTGAAAAATCCATTCGAGGCGCGTTGCATTCGGCTGCTGCAACTTCTCGCGGATGCTCGTTAGCGTGTCTCCGGTCTGGTCCGTCGATGCATCGTTCACGACGATGACACGCACCCGGCCCAGCCCGGCCGACTCCGCCAGCACTTCCAGGCGCCCGAGGCTCGCTTCGACCAGGTACTGCTCGTTGTAAACGGGCACCAGGATCGATAAGCTCAGCTTCGATTCCATCTTCCCAACTTTCCCTTCCGCTTCGCCTTCATCCTTCGCATCCTACCCGCTAGTTTAGCAACGCCCTCAAAAGACTTCCCTTACATTTTCCACTGTTGCTTCTTGTGTGCCACAACCTTGCTCTCTCGTGTTCCGCTTAATATACTGACCACCCGGCCAATTGGCGGTCCGGCGGGTGGGTAGCCCGCTGAATTCTCTCCTCTTGGCCCTGTTTTCGCGCCTGTTCGTCTCTCTCAGGCCGAAGGTTGTTGCGCAGCCCATGGGCTGCGGGCTGCTTGAGCGAAGGAGAATTTTGCATGCCCACAACGCTTGTGCCGGAAGAAATGAATGTTTACCAGAACGCCGAGGCGCGTTTTGAGGTTGCTGCCACCAAGCTCGGCCTCGAACAAGGTGTCTACCGTTATCTGCGATATCCCGACAAGGAAATCACTCTCTATATCCCGGTTGGCATGGACAACGGCCAACTCGAGGTCTTCACCGGCTATCGCGTCCTTCATTCCACCGTCCGGGGACCGGGGAAAGGTGGCATCCGCTTTGCCCCTGACGTCTCTCTCGATGAGGTCCGCGCCCTCTCCGCCTGGATGACCTGGAAATGCGCGGTCGTCGACATTCCTTTCGGCGGCGCCAAGGGCGGCATCATCTGCGATCCGCGCAAAATGTCGCGCGGGGAGCTGGAGCGTCTCACTCGCCGCTACACTGCGGAACTTTCCGATTGGCTCGGTCCAGAGCGCGACATTCCCGCTCCCGACGTCGGCACGAACGAACAGACCATGGCCTGGGTCATGGACACCTACTCCATGCACGCACGCCAGGCTACGACCGCGGTGGTCACCGGCAAACCCATCGAACTGGGCGGCTCTCGCGGCCGCCGCGAAGCCACCGGCCGTGGCGTCATGATTTGCGTCGACAAAGCCATCGCCAAGCTCGGCCTCCGCAAAGAAAACACCCGCGTCGTCATTCAAGGTTTCGGTAACGTCGGCTCGCTCGCCGCGGAGCTCATGCAGAAATCCGGTTACAAAATCATCGGTCTCGCCGATATCGGCGGCGGCCTCTACAACGAAAATGGCTTCGATGTTCCCCAGGTCATCGACTGGGTTTATAACCGCAAGAAACCTTTGCAGGATTTTCCCGGCGGCGGCTGCAAAATGAGCGCCCGCGATATTCTCTTCCAGCCCTGCGATGTCGTCATTCCCGCTGCCATCGAAAACCAGATCACCGAGCAGAACGCCCATCAGGTCCAAGCCAAAATCCTGTGTGAAGGCGCGAACGGCCCGACCACTTGGCAGGCAGACGCCATCATCGATTCCAAAGGCATCTTCACCGTTCCGGACATTCTCGGCAACGCCGGCGGCGTCACCGTCAGCTACTTCGAATGGGTGCAGGACCGCCAGGGCTTCTTCTGGCGCGAAAGCGAAGTAAACGAGCGCCTATTCGACATCATGGATCGCGCCTTCGATGAAGTTGTCCGCTATGCGGAAACGCATCGTGTCAACAACCGCATCGCCGCATATATGCTGGCAATTGACCGCGTAGCTACGTCTCTTAAGCTCCGCGGCATTTACGCTTGATTTTTTCTTGGCTTTCCGCGCAGCCAAGCGTACTCTTTGTCCAAGGTTTACCCTGCGTTTTGCCATCTGACCCGGACGGGACCGTCGAGGTTCCAGGAAGGAGTCCGCACCGTGCCTTCGGACTCATTGCGTGATCGCACTCCTCGCACCGAGGAACAACACCGTCAGGACATCTGCCTGGTCGGTCGTTGGCTCTATGAACGGGGCCACATCGTCGCCGGCGAAGGCAATCTTTCTGTCCGGCTTGACGAGCACCGGATTCTCGCCACGCCCACCTGCCTCAGCAAAGGCATGATGTCTCCGAGCGATCTGGTCATCATGGATCTGGACGGCCACCATCTTCACGGCGATCGTATGATCTCCTCCGAAGCGGCCATGCATCTCCTCTTCTATCAAATGCGCCCGGATGTTCAGGCTGTCTGCCATGCTCACCCTCCGACGGCCACGGGTTTCGCTGCTTCCGGTCAGGGACTCGATCAGGCGCTCCTTCCGGAAGTCGTGGTCTGCCTCGGGAAAGTTCCTTTGGTTCGCTACGCCACGCCAGGCACTTCGGATCTCAGCGCGGTCCTCGAACCCTTCGTCCCGCACTATGACGCTCTACTCCTGGCAAATCATGGAGCCGTTACTTGCGGCCCGGACCTGCTCACCGCGTTTTATCGTATGGAAATCGTCGAGCATTTCGCCAAAATCATGCTCGCCGCCCGTCTCGCCGGTCAACCCCAGCTACTCTCGACACGCGAAGTAGCTAAGCTGATGGCTGCCCGCGCCAGGTATCACGTAACTCCCCCACCGGGCGGTGGCGCCGAGCTCCCGGAAACCAGCGACGGCCGCGAAAGCCCCACCGAGGAAGTCACCCTGACGCGTTCCGAACTCGATGCCCTGGTTGACGAAGCCGTCCGCAAAGACCGCGCCCGCCGGTAAACACCGATCCGCGGCGGCGCCGTCGTCAGCGCAGCCTGGCAACGGAGGGCGCCACCTGCGTGCACACAAAGCTTCGCCCTCGACGTAAAGCCGCCTTTGTAACTCCCGTGACCGGCGATAGCGTCTCAATTCTCGTTTGTTTGGTTCAACGCACGCGCCTGGTTTGCCACAAGCAGAAGGCCGTAGGCTTTGGCATCATTTTCGAGCGCCGTCAGCTGGGCGTGAGCGGAAGCAGCACCGGAGGCCAATGCAATCTCCGCCACGGCCAGTCGCGCTTGGTATTCATACGCGCGATAGCCGAACTTTCGCGCGGTCGAGAGCATCGATTCGAGCTCCTGACGAGCCTCGGCGGCCTGTCCCGATCTAGCCTTCACGCGAGAGTTGGCGAGAGTAGCCTCGAAATGAGGAGCCTGTCCGGTACTCTGTCGCGAAAGCGTAACGGCTTTCGTGGCCTCCGTTCGCGCCTCGGCCAGATTGCCCGGAGCTAACAAATTGCGCGCCAGAATCGCGTGGGCCCAGGCGGCGTTGCCGCCAGAATTACTTTTTTCGAATACGAGCGCTGCTTGACGAGCCAGTTTCTCTCCGTCCGAATATCGTTTCTCCAAAAGAGCAACGAAGGCCATGGAGACCTGGATTTGTGCCGAGAAGTCTTCGTCGTGCATTGCCTGGCACAGCGCCAGAGCCTGCTCATATTGTTTGCTAGCCGCAGCAAGGTCCCCCTGACCAAGCAGTGCATCGCCGGTTCCGGAAATCGGGTAAGGCTCGCCCCTGCGGAAAGCGGTTTCCCGAGCGATGGTCAGCGCCTGGGCGTATTGTTTCTTGGCCTCCTCGAAATTTCCCAACTCGACAAACAAATTACCAAGATTATTTAGCGTCTCCGTGGCCCCGCGCTTATCGCCAATTTGGTTGAACGCCGCCAGGGATTGTTGCTGCATCGTGAGCGCACCCTTCAGATCGCCGAGGCCATCCAAAGCGTTGGCAATATTTCCGTAATCGCTGGCGAGTCCGAGCGGGCTGTGCACCTCGCGGTCGAGCCGCAGGGTCCTCTTGTAATAGTCTTCGGCTTCGCGGAGTTTTCCCTGCTGGTAGTAAACATTTCCGATCCGCTCCAGCACGGAACGAATCCTCCCCTTCGATCCGGTTTCTTGAAAGACCAATAGGGCGTCGTCGTACCGCTTCTTCGCCTCTTCGTAATGGCCTTCATCGTAGAGAATATCTCCTTCAATCAGCAGAGCGCGCGCGGCCGCCTGGCGGTAACCGGCGGAAGAATAGAGTTCTTTGGACTTCGTGATGAGCTGGATAGCCCCTTCTGTTTGCCCCATTCTTTCGCGGGCGTGTGCTTCCAACAGCAGGGCTTCAGCTTCAACTAAAACGGCACCGATCACGCCGGCCCTGTTTGCGCCCCGTGCTGCCGAAGATTGCTGCCGTTTGAAGTCGCCCTGCACGCCTGCAGCGTTCGCATCGGCAAGATCAAGACGCGCCGACTCGGCGTCCGATGCCGGAAGTTTTCGAAGGGCCTCAAGCGTGGTTACGGCGTCGGCAGCATGGCCACCTGCAACCTGCGCCCGCACCAGAAGCAATCCGTAATCGATACGGTCGGGGAAAAAGCCCCACAGCTCGCGGTAACTGTCAATGGCCTTCTCGCCTTCATGCATCAGCTCGTGCGCGCGGCCTTCGAAAAGCAGCCGCTCTTTCGGCGAAAACCGCACGGACAAATCGAGCGCGCGCTGCGCCTGATCTTTTGCTTTCTCGTCATAGCCAAGGATCGCCCAAGCTTCGGCCAACGCCGAGTGAGTGGGAGCGTGGTCGGGAGCGAGAACCGCGGCTTTCTCCAGTAGATCCCGGGCCGAAAGAGCATCAAACAATCGCAGCTTTTGCAAACCTTCGGAATAAAGGCGAGCCGCTTCCGCATTCGAGGGCAGCGAGGCCTTAACCAATTCCGCTTGCGGTTCGGACAAGGCCGCAATCCCCAATTTCGCCCGCAGTTCGGTTCCTGCTCGGCTTACCAGGTCGTCGATCTCTGACTCTTTTCCCTTTTCCGAGACGGTAGCAATCGTTTCGCCCGCTACCGTATCCTGCAAGCGCACATCCAATCGCATTTGCCCATTGCCGAACGGTAGATAAGAACCAAGCACTACATCGTCGCTGCCGAGATTTTGCCGGATGCGATTCAACGTGGGCTGGCTGAAGCTGTCGGCATCCGGAAGCGCCAAGCCCAGTTTCATCTGTGCAACGCTCTCTCCCGGGATGGTGCGTAATTGGTCGCCCTGACCAAGTTCCGTGGTGAGCATCTCGGACAGTGCGGTCGACAGCCACGAGTATTCCGGCTTGTCGGAAAGATTCTTAAAACCGAGTACCGCGATGGCCCGTCGGGAATTGACCTTTGCTACCGCGGGGTTTGTCGGAGTGGGGTCTGGATGTTTGGCCCGATGAGTGACCAAATATCCACCGGTCGCTACGACCAGCAATCCGGCGGCGATGCCGATGAGCGTGCCTTTGTGACGGCGCGCCTCGGCGCCGAGGACGGAACGGGCGGGAGGTGCGGCCGGTCCGCTCAGATCCTCCGCCGGAAGAGACGAAGACGATGCCAGCCGTACACTTCCGGAACTCGCGTCACGTTGCAGTCGTCTCAAGTCTGCGTGTATTTCGGAGGCATGTTGATAGCGCAGGTCCCGATCCTTCTCGAGCGCTTTGTGGATGATCCGTTCGAGCTCCGCAGGCAAGGCCGGATTCAACCGCCCGGGGGGAATGGGTGCCCGGTTTAGGATGGCCTCGAAAATCACCCCTTGGCTTCTCCCGCGAAATGGCAGCGTGCCTGTGGCCATCTCGTACAGCGTCGCGCCGTAAGAGAACAAGTCCGTGCGCGTATCCAGTTCCTTCGCTCTCACCTGCTCGGGAGACATATAGGCAACGGTTCCCAACGGCGAACCAGGACTGGTCAGGTGATAGAGTTCCGCCCCTCCGTCGTCGGTCACGGTGTTTTCTGATTCCGCCGAATCGGATGAGCCGGACGATGCTGCGGTTTGCTTTGCTAGTCCGAAATCCAGGATCTTGGCGTGGCTGCGCTTGGTCACGAAAATGTTCGCGGGCTTGATATCGCGATGGAGGATGCCTTGGGCATGCGCGGCGTCCAGCGCATCGGCGATTTCAACGGCAAGGGAAAGAAGCAGTTCGAGTCCGAGCGGACGCCCGGCAATCAGACGCTTGAGGGTCTCGCCATCCAGAAATTCCATCACCAGGAACGGCCGCTGGTCTTGCGTCCCTACTTCATAGATCGTGCAGATATTGGGATGGTTCAACGCGGATGCGGCCTGCGCCTCGCGCTGGAACCGCGTCAACGCCAGCGGGTCTCCGGCCACGTCATCGGGCAGAAACTTGAGCGCGGCAAAGCGGCGCAGGTCAGTGTCCTCCGCCTTGTACACCACGCCCATGCCCCCGCCGCCGAGCTTCTCGATAATGCGATAGTGAGAGACCGTCTGCCCAAGCAGCGATTGAGAATCCGCCATGGTCTTGGTCATATTAGGTTGCGTTTCTGAGGTAGTCAACGAGTTGCCTGTAACGCCAAGTATTCTTGCTTGGCGCTTCGAAGGGTCACGCGGGCACTCCTTTTCGACCCCTTCCTTCCATACGCATCGCTGACGGAACTCAACGATCGAACGGGCGTGTGCCCCCAAGTTTTCTGAAATGCAAACCGGGGCATTCACTTAGTTTACAAAACTAACCAGTAACGGTTTGCGGCCCCGCGCAGGCCGGCACGCTTTTCTCGATCTTCCGGCAATCCCCACCCCGCGTTGACAGCGCCAACCTTCCCCGTCAATACTGACATTCGATGATCGGACTCCTCCGCGGTCGCCTCCTCGAAAAACGTCCTAATCAAGTCATTCTCGATGTTGCCGGTGTCGGCTATCTGGTAGCCGTCCCGCTTTCCACGTTCGCGGCTCTTGGTGAACTTCACGCCGAAGTCACTCTGCTGATTCATACCCACGTTCGCGAAGATGCCCTTTCCCTCTACGGCTTCCTCTCCCAGCGCGAAAAGCACTTGTTCGAGCTGCTGCTCGGCGCCTCCGGTGTCGGCCCGACGCTGGCCCTGAAAATTCTTTCCGGCATGAACGTCGAAGAACTCGTCCCCGCCATCCGCACCGGCGATCTCGCACGCCTGACAAAAATTCCCGGCGTCGGCCGCAAGACTGCCGAACGCATGGTCGTCGAGCTGAAAGACAAACTCGAAGCTGTCGCGGCCGAAGCGGAGAAACCCGCTGCGGCTTCTCCGGCAGGTGTCGAAGCCGACGTGAAATCCGCGCTCATCAATCTCGGCTACGATGAACGCGCGGCGGATTCAGCCGTGGCCAAAGCCAAGCGTGAATCCGGCGCCGCCAGCTTCGAAAAATTATTGCGTGTTACACTGTCGGCCTTGAGTGCTCCGCAAACGCGCTGATCGACGTTTGTGTTGTTATATCGAATTTTGCTTAGGTAAGGCCCGCCGGTCTGCCTGTCTGACGAAGGAAACGAGCGGGCCGCTCGATCTCTGATTACTGATATCCTTTGACCGCGATGCCAGACTTCAGCCAAAAGAAAGCCCTAGCTCGCCCCGCAGATCCCGACCGGCCCTCCCGCCTCGTATCCGGCGCCGCCTGGGATGACGACGCCCGCCTCGACGCCAGCGTGCGGCCCCAGACCCTCGCCGACTACATTGGCCAGAAACGCGTAAAGGAAAACATCGCCATCGCTCTCGAAGCCGCCCGCAATCGCGGACAAGCACTCGACCATGTCCTTCTTTACGGTCCTCCCGGGCTTGGCAAGACCACCCTCGCCCAGATTATTGCCAACGAACTCAACGTCCCCATCAAAATCAGCGCCGGCCCACTCCTCGAACGCAAAGGCGATCTCACGGCCATTCTCACTTCTCTCGAATCGAAAGAAGTCTTCTTTCTCGACGAAATTCATCGCCTGCAGCCCGCCGTCGAAGAAGTGCTCTATCCGGCCATGGAAGATTTTCGCGTTGATCTGGTCATCGGCCAGGGCCCCGGCGCGCGCATCCATCCCTTCTATCTGAACCATTTCACTCTCGTCGGCGCTACCACCCGCGCAGGGCTCATCACCGCCCCGCTTCGCTCTCGCTTCGGCATCGTACATCGGCTCGATTTCTACGAGCCGGAAGACCTCCTCGTCATCCTTCACCGCTCCGCAAGAATCCTGAACATCCAGATGGATGACGCCGGCGCCGAAGAAATTGCCGGACGTTGCCGCGGAACGCCGCGCATCGCCAACCGCCTTCTCCGCCGCGCTCGTGATTTCGCCGAAGTCCGCGCCGAAGGCCGCATCACTCGCGAAGTCGCTCGCGAAGCCCTGCACATGCTGGGCATCGATGAACATGGCCTCGACGAAGTCGACCGCAACCTCATGATCGCGCTGCTCGATAAATATGCGGGTGGCCCCGTGGGCCTGGGCACGCTGGCCGCAGCCCTCAGCGAAGAAGAAGACGCCATCGAAGAAATGTACGAACCCTACTTGATGCAAATCGGCATGCTCGATCGCACACCCCGCGGCCGAGTAGCCACCCCTCGCGCCTACGAATATTTTGGCCGTGAACTTCCCCGCCGCCAGCCCCGCTTGTTCTAACGGCTCACCGTTACGAACTGTTGACTGTAACAACCATTTGTAGACTATAATGGCGTCTATGAGAGACGCGATCACGTTGACGAATTCGGAGCTCATGGAACTGAGGCGACGAGCCAATAGCCGGACGGATCGGGCGGAAGATGCCCGACGAGCGCGGTTGATCTTGCTGCTGGCCGAGGGTCATACGTGGGATGAAGTGTCCGAGCGCATCGACTGCAGCCGAGGTTTTGTAGCCAGTTGGAGCAGACGATTTACCGAGCAGCGCATCGCGGGACTCTACAGCCGGCATTTGGGGCAAGTCCCCACCGTACTCACCCCAGAACTGGAAGCACGGATTCTGGAGGCGACACGGCATGTGCCGACCGGTGCAGCAACCCACTGGAGCACGCGCAAACTGGGAGCGCATCTGGAGGTCAGCCACATGATGGTGGCACGGGTGTGGCGTAAGCACGGACTCCAGCCGCATCGCATGGAGCGCTACATGGCTTCGAACGATCCGGACTTTGAGACCAAGGCGGCCGACATTATTGGGTTGTATCTGAACCCGCCAGCGCATGCTGCGGTGTTCAGCGTGGATGAAAAGACCGCTATCCAGGCCCTGGATCGCAAGGATCCGGTTCAGCCGCTGTCTCCGGGACGCGCCGAACGGCACGGTTTTGAGTACTTTCGCCACGGCACTTTATCGCTGTACGCTGCCTTCAATACCAAGACCGGCGAAGTGCTCGGCAAAACCGCTGCGCGGCACACCTCGGCCGAATTCGTCGCGTTCCTCACCGACATTGTGATCGATCAGCCTCGCGGCAAAGAGATCCATGTGATCGCCGACAACCTCTCTGCTCACAAGAGCAAGCCGGTCACGGACTTCCTGGCTGTGCATCCCAAAGTTCACTTGCACTTCACTCCGACCTACTCTTCGTGGCTGAATCAAGTCGAGCTGTGGTTCAGCAAGATCGAGCGCGATGTCATCGCGCGAGGTGTATTCACTTCCGTTTCTGACTTGCAGAGAAAGCTCATGCGATACATCCGTCAGTACAACAAATCGCCCCGTACCGTGAAGTGGAAATATGCCGATCCATCGCGCCATATCAGTACACAATCAGTTGGTACAGGCCACTAGTTGTCATTCCGAGCGAAGCGAGGAATTCCTCTGTGCGAGAAAGCCCTCGAGGAGCGCCTTGCATCGAGTACTTGCACACTAATTGTGCTTCACAAACTCACCCTTCGTCCTGGTCAATGAGTTGTACAGTGTCTCAATAAACTTGTCCGAATCAATGAATTCCCCGGACCATTTCTTCCACGGCTCCAGGATTTTCTCCTGCTTCATCTGCTCGACGGTCTTGTGTCCGCCGATGGCTTTCTGCACGGCAGCCGATGTCTCCTCGAGCATCTTCACGAAGGCCCGCACGTCGTCCAGGTTCGAAACGTCTCCATGCCCCGGAATCACCTTTACATCCGCCGGCAATTCCGCAGACACTTTGGCCATCGCCGCAGCCATCCCCTCGACGCTCCCCCCGCTGGCCACATCGATGTAGGGAAATCCATAGCGGACGAAATCGTCGCCCATGTGCACGACATTATTCTTGGGAAAGAAAATCACCGCGTCCCCATCGGTGTGCCCGGCCGGAAAATGCAATGCGCGAATATCTTCTCCGTTCAAGTGCACGGTCACGTCGTGATCGAAGGTGATGATCGGTAAAGCGGCTTTCGGCGCCGGTGGAATATCCATCCGGATCGATCCCCCATTTCCGCCGGTGCCGCCGGACTCCATCCGTTTGCGGACATTGTCCTGCGCAATCACCGTTGAGCCGGCATTCGCAAAGGGAGCGTTCCCGCCCGTGTGGTCGCCGTGATAGTGCGTGTTGATCACGAAGCGCACCGGCTTGTCGGTAATGCCCAGTTTTTTTAACGCCGCCTGAATCTTATCCGCCAGCGGTGCGTACTGGTCGTCTACGATCACAATCCCGTCTTCCCCGACCGACGCCGCGATATTTCCTCCTTCGCCCTGCAGCATATAAATGTTTCCGGACACCTTGTTGACCTTGATCTCAACTTTGGAAAAATCCTGCTGTTGCGCCCGGCCCGCCCGTCCGTACCCAACCATGCCTGCGAGAACCGCGATTCCCGCCGCCCAACCGCGCTTTGCCATAAACCCTCCCTGTCACGCCGCAATTCTATCATCCGATTCTGAAGTAACTTCTCGGCACATCCCGCCAATTCGCTTCCGTCCGGCGCCCGTTGATACGCTATCTTCAATTCGAATGGTTTCTCTCGCTTATCTGGCGAATAGCGCAGGAATTGGGCTTCGCCCCTGAGGAAATGTTTGCTTGGGAACTCTCGTGACCGAATCCGCCGCCGCTAAACCCCAACCTTCCAATTCCAAGCGCTTCGCGTTCCTCGTCGCTGCCGGAATTCTTCTTAGTCGCATCGCCGGACTCATCCGCGACCGCGTTTTTGCCCATTATTTCGGAAACTCGGATGCTGCCGACGCCTTTCGGGCGGCCTTTCGCATTCCGAATTTGTTGCAGAATCTGTTCGGCGAGGGCGTCCTCTCCGCGTCCTTCATACCCGTTTACGCTCGCCTGCTCGCCAGTGATGACCGCGAGGAAGCGCCGAAAACGGCCGGTGCCATCGCCGCGCTCCTCTTGCTCACGACTTCGGTGATCGTTTTACTGGGTGTGATCGCCACGCCCTGGCTGATTTATGCCATCGCCGCGGGTTTCCACGGTGAAAAACGCGAACTCACCATCGTTCTCGTCCGTATTTTGTTTCCCGGTGCAGGACTGCTGGTGGCTTCCGCCTGGTGCCTCGGAGTTCTCAACAGCCACCGCAAATTTTTCCTTTCCTATACCGCGCCCGTCCTCTGGAATATCGCCATGATTGCTGGAATGATCGCGTTCGGGGCGGGCCGTTCGCAAAACTCGCTGGTCGTCGTCACCGCTTGGGCTTCGGTCGTGGGCAGTGCGCTTCAAGTGGGCGTGCAGTTGCCGACGGTTTTGAAAGTTCTCGGTGGCCTCAAACTTTCCCTTACCCATCAGACGGAAAATGTCCGAACGGTCATCCACAATTTTTTCCCTGTATTCGTCAGCCGCGGCGTCGTTCAGATCAGCGCCTATATCGATGCGTTTCTCGCAAGTTGGCTACCTACCGGTGCAGTCGCTGCCCTCGCCTACGCCCAGACCCTTTACACTCTTCCCGTCAGCCTGTTCGGCATGTCCGTTTCCGCCGCCGAGTTGCCGGTCATGAGTGGCGCGCTCGGCGAAGCCGAGGACGTCGCTCGAGTGCTTCGGACGCGCCTCAATAACGGACTGCGCCAAATCACATTCCTCGTTGTTCCTTCCGTGGTGGGTTTTCTTATACTCGGCGATGTGATCGTTGCCGCGATCTATCAGTCCGGCAAGTTCATGCACAACGATGTGATTTATGTCTGGGGAATTCTCGTTGGCTCGACGGTTGGCCTGCTCGCCTCCACGCTCGGCCGTCTCTACTCGTCGGCTTTCTACGCTCTTCGAGACACTCGCACGCCGCTGCGATTCGCCATAATCCGGGTCTTGCTTACGACGGTTCTTGGTTATCTGGCCGCGCTTCCCCTACCCCCGCTTCTCGGCATTGAACCGCGCTGGGGTGTCGCCGGCCTCACCGTTTCCGCAGGTATCGCTTCTTGGGTTGAGTTCACGTTGCTGCAGCGTGGCATCCGCAGCCGCGTCGGTCCAGTGGGTGTTCCTGGCGGCTTTCTTGTTCAGGTCTGGCTCGCCGCGCTTCTCGCTGCCGCCGCCGCCCGCGGCCTCGCCTATGCACTCGGCCCGCGTGGACACATCGTTTTCGCCCTATTTGTTCTGGGCCTTTACGGCGTCGTTTTCTTCGCCGTTGCCCTCGGCCTGAAACTTCCTGAAGCGCACTCGATCGTCGCTCTCTTCGGTCGCCGCCTTGGCATAAAATAGGAAGCCGTCATGCTTACTGTCGTTTATCTGGCGCTGGGGACCAACATTGGCGAACGCCAGCAGAACCTCCGCGAAGCTCTGCGCCTTCTGAAGGAATCCGGCGTTCAAATCACAAGAATCTCGAGCGTCTACGAAACCGAGCCCGTCGATTATCTCGACCAGCCCTGGTTTCTGAATGCGGTTGTCGAAGCACAAACCGCTTTGTCAGCCGAGGCGCTTCTCGCCAATCTGCGCCATATCGAATCGCAAATGGGCAGCAAGAAACCCTTCGCCAAGGGACCTCGCCTGATCGATCTGGACTTCCTTCTCTATGGAGACGAGACCATCGCCACGCCAGACCTGCAGGTTCCTCATCCGCGAATGCTGCAACGCAATTTCGTCCTCGCCCCGTTAGCCGAAATCGCGCCCAACCTGCGCCATCGTTCCTGGCCGGCCAGCGCATCCGAACTTCTTTCTCGTTCTCTAGACCTCAGCCTGGTCCGGAAACTTGCGCCGTAGCATTCTCTAACGGGTGCGGCGTACCATCAATCGGTGCAACGTTATATTTTTTGGCTGCAGCGCATCCAACTCGATCTGCGACAGCCGGCCTTCGTTAATCTGACGCCACACATAAACTCCCGGTTCGGATTCGGTCTGTTCGCGTCCCTTCAGGCGGCGCAGAAATTCCTGCGCATCATCGGCCGTTGCTTTCTCCCGCAGCGTCGGCCGTGCCACCGCTTCCACAGCGTAACTCCGCAGCAACTTTGACCAATACTGGTCGAACAGTTCGCTCGAAGCGAAAATGTCGCTCCAGGCTACCTCGCCTCCATACGCAATCACCACGCCCACCACGCTCTCGCCTTTCAGGCCGGCGGTTTCCTTCCGGAATCGCCGCTCTACTTCATCATCCATCGCATCCACCGAGGGCGCGATCCGGCGCGAACTGTAAAGCTTGTTGTAGGATTGCGTCGGAGCGTCGGTCTGCGCGGCCACCGCCAGATCTTCCGCCGAAACCCTGGGCGCTGTCGAAGCAGCCGCCGAGCGCTGTCCCGCGCTTCCGGCCATCACCGACGCCCACACGCCGGTCTGGTGTTGGTCTACGGCCGCCTGTTCCCGCACGCTCGGATGCACAATCGTTTTCGTTTCCGTGAACTGCGAGCCCGCCGACCAGCGCCCATGCTCTACGCAAAACACATCCAGCGGCAGCGGCTCCGAGCCTGGTTCCACAATCCGGTCCTTGGCAATGATCCGGTCTTGCTTCCCTCCGCTGACCAATTCTCCGGCCAGTAACAGCAGTGGCCGCTTGCTCCGGTTTACCAACACCAGTTGATTCACCGAAGCGCTGCCATAGTTCTGCACAACCGGTCGTCGCACCCCATCGCGATCCCGCACCATGGTTTCCTCTCCTTGCTCGCGGACGATGACGTCTCCGCGCGAAAGCCCCTCTTCCAGGGTCAGGAACAGACGAGTGTCGTAGCCCGAAGACGCCACCACCGGGAACACCGTCAGGTTCTCGTAGCTGATGGGCTCGAGTAGCCTCCATTCTCCGTCGGGCTTGCCGGGTGCCGGGCGCCCCGGCCAGGGCCACAGGAATCCGAGCACTGCAAAACCAAGCGTTGCCACCCCAAACAGAGAACCACCGGACAAACCGTCCGCAGAACGAAACATGCTTCCTCCTCCGCGTGCGTCGAGGGCACGCCTCGGAGTTGGAACGCTTCGTTGAATTTTTCTTGCAGGGAATTTCTAGAGGATTAACTTCTCGGGTCGCCCAGGTTCGTCCGCGGTTTGCTTCGGCGGGTCTTGCTGGCTTCGGCTTCCTGCTGTTCGTACTCGGCCAGTTCTTCCTCGCTGTAGGAGTAGGAGTCGCGCGAGGCAAACATCGACGTGGTCCGGCTGGCTTGCTTTTTCTTCTTGCGGGCCTCGCCGAACTCGTAACGTGTCATGCGCAGCGGCCCTTCGATGGCCTTTACTTCGACCAGTAGATCGCTGACCTTTTCGAGGAAGTCGTGCAGGTGGAACGGCCGCACGGCGTAAGGCACCCGCGCCCGCTCGAGCGCGGGAACGCACTGCGCGCCGGCCAGTTCCGGCACCACGAACAGCACGCGCATCCGGCCGCCCTCCGCCGCCGTAACCGAAGCCAGTTCACGCAAAACGTGAAACGTGGGCGATTCCAGCCCCACCAACTCGATGTTCGCAATCACCAGGGAATATTCGCCGGTCTTCAGTTCCGCATGCAGCAGCTGCAAATCGGGAACCAGGCGCACGCGCCAGCCTTCGCTGTCCAAAATCTGCTTTAGCGCTACCGCACTGCCGGTATCGACTTCGAGGACCAGCAGCCCTACTTGATGCACTTCCGCCATCGGAGGCGTAGCCATTCCTAAAGTATATGCAACGTACGGCGTCGCCAGGCCGTTGGCAGCCAGCCGGAGTCGAAAGCGCTAACTGTCCTAAAGGCCGGGAAACCTTTCGGCGAAGGTCAGGAGCCCTTGGGGGCCGGTACCTGCTTCAAGATCAAGTCGACACGCGAGGGGTGGCCATTGGTCAGAACCGGATAGGACTGCTCCGTGGTGAACATGAGTACACCGTCTACGGTGATTTTGGCGCTCACGGAATAACTGTGCTTGACGTCGGTCTTGGACGGATCAAAGGTCAGCACAAACGGCACCGGGACCTGTCGTTGACCCAGGTTGATCGTCTGTTCGGCGATTATTTTGGCCGGCGCATCCGCCTGCGACACGTCCGACAGCTTCACCACGATTACTGCGTTTGTCGGCAAAGCGATGCGCTGCAGGTAGCTCACGGTTCCCGTTACGGAGTCCGTGGCAGGCGGCTTGTCCAGTTGGCAGCCTTGCACGATCATTTTGCCGTTTCCGTCAGCCGCATCTTCCTGCAAAAACCCGCCGTTGCCTTTACCCCACCAAACCACTTTTCCGTCTGAGTAGCGATTGCCATCCGCGGACATGGTTTGCTTCATCGCGTAGACTTCGTCTCCGTAACGGACCTTCGCCAGATCGCCGGTGAGATAGACCGTTAACTTGTTCCCGCCTTCGCACGTGTAACTAAACTGTTTCCAGCGGATGGCTTTGCGCACGTTGTTCTGAGCGGGAGGCGTCTGGGTTTCTTGTGCTGGAGCAGCGGGCTGCTCAGCGGCAGTCGTGCCAGCCCATAGTGCCGCCCCGGCTAACGCTACAATCGCACAACGCGTACTTCTTGTCCTCATACCTTCCTCCGTCACGGCCATTGTAGTCCACTCGCATTAGGTTTTCGCCTTGACGCGCGGCTACAGCCTTTTGGGGATGCCCGGCGGAATCGCCATCCGGTTCCATCGTAGCCCGGAGGGACTTCGCCATGAAATCCACGATTATAGTGAAAAACCTCGCCTTGTTTCTCCTTTGCGTCGCGGTCGTCCGGGCTCTATGCGAACTTCGCTCCTCGGATGGAACCGCCAGGAATTAAGTGGTGACGGAAGCCTTTTTCTGCTCGGGCTGATAAGTGCCGGGAACGGCGCGGAAGGAAATCGCCAGGCGATTCCAGGCGTTAATCGCCATCACCGCGTAGGTTAAATCAACCAGCTCCGCTTCGCTGAATTCTTTGCGTACCGCCTCGTAGACCTCGTGGGGAACGTGCGTTTGCGCCACCAGCGTCAGCGCTTCTGTCCATTCGAGCGCGGCCCGTTCGCGCGCCGAGTAAAAGGGCGTCTCGCGCCAGGCGTCCAGCTCGTACAAGCGCTGCTCGGTTTCGCCGTGCGCTCGCGCATCCTTGGAGTGCATGTCCAGACAATATGCGCAACCATTGATTTGGGAAGCGCGCATTCTTACCAGATGCAGCAATCCTTCGCCGAGGGATGAAGCAGACAAATGACGTTCGAGCGAGTACATGGCCCGCAACGCCTCCGGTGCATATTTCTCAAAGTGGATTCTTGGTTCCATCATTCCTCTTCATGGCAATCTCACCGCGGTAATACCCAGATCCCTTATCCTGAAGCCGTGTTACAGCCCCCATTTCATAACCCGCAAACAATACGACACGCGAGGGCCACGTAGTCTCCGGCATGCCATTACCGCATGCTAGAATCCGCCTGACTACTGAATCCATGTTCCGCAAAATTCTGATTGCCAATCGCGGCGAAATCGCCGTACGCATTTTGCGCGCCTGCCGCGAAATGGGCATCCCTTCGGTTTGTGTCTTCAGCGCAGTCGATCGCTCCTCGCTCCACATTCGACTGGCGGACGAAGCTTATTTTATCGGCCCCGCCCCATCGAGGGAAAGCTATCTCCGCATCGACAAGCTCATCGACGTCGCGCGCCGTTCCGGTTGTGACGCCATGCACCCCGGCTACGGCTTTCTCGCCGAAAATCCCGCCCTCCCGCGCGCCTGCGCCGACGCCGGCATCACCTTTATCGGCCCTTCCGCAGAGGCCATGGAAACCATGGGCTCAAAAACCGCGGGCAAGCAGCTCGCCCGCCGCTCCGAGGTTCCGACGGTTCCCGGCACCGACGATCCCATCGAAAATCCCGACGAAGTCCAGTCTCTCGCGCGCGCCATGGGTTACCCGGTGGTGCTCAAAGCCGTCGCCGGAGGTGGCGGCAAAGGCATGCGCGTCGTCCCCAACGACGAAGCCTTCTCTTCCTGCTGGCGTGACGCTTCCTCCGAAGCCCTCAACGCCTTCGGCGACTCTCGCGTGTTCCTCGAAAAATATCTCGAAGCGCCGCGTCACATTGAAATTCAAATTCTTGCCGATTCTCACGGTCGCGTCGTCTCTCTCGGCGAGCGCGAGTGTTCCGTCCAGCGCCGCCATCAAAAGGTAATCGAAGAAGCTCCCTCCACCATCATGACTCCCGACCTTCGCCGCAAAATGGGCGAGGCCGCGGTTCGTCTGGCTCGCGCCGGAGGATACGTCAACGCCGGAACCGTCGAGTTCCTGGTCGACGCCAGCCGCAATTTTTATTTCCTCGAAGTGAACACGCGCCTGCAGGTCGAGCATCCCGTCACCGAGCAAGTTACCGGCCTCGATCTCGTCAAGCTTCAAATCGCCATCGCAGCCGGCCACCGTCTTCCCTTTGCCTGGGAAACCATCACGCCCCGCGGCCACGCCATGGAAGTCCGCCTCTACGCAGAAGATCCCGACAACAATTTCTTCCCCTGTCCCGGCAAAATTCTCGCGCGACGCACCGCCACCGGTCCCGGCATCCGTCTCGATGAAGGCGTTTATCGCGGCTGGACCGTTCCCATGGAATACGACCCGCTCCTCAGCAAACTTATCGCCTGGGGCAACAGCCGCGAAGAAACCATTTCTCGGCTCCGCCGTGCTCTCGACGAATACACCATCAGCGGTATTCGCACCAACGTCGGCCTCTTCCGCCGCATTCTCTCCGAACCCGAATTTCTCTCCGGCGAAATCCACACAAAGTGGCTCGATCAGTTGCTTGCGCGCCCGCGTCCTCCCGCCGTGCAGCCCGCTCCGGGCGCAGAAGCGGCGGCAGCCATCGCTGCCGCCTACTGGGAAAGCATCGAGCCCAGCAATTCGGCCGGCGGCCAATCTAGCGCGGCTGCTTCTTCTCGCTGGAAGCTGGACGGCCGCCGCTCCCAACTGGATCGTCAGCCATGAAATTTGAGGTTTATCTCGATTCCGTTGCCGGAAAGTCCAAGCATGTCGTCGAACTCGAGAAGAACGGCGCCCGGTACAAAATCTCACTCGACGGCCAGCCCGTCGACGCCGATGTTATCCTCACCGCGCCCAATGCCGTCTCCGTCATCCTCAACGGCGCCGCTTTCGAATTTCATATCGCGCCTTCACCCGAGGGTGCCTACACGCTGCAAACCGGCTCGCAAGAATTCCACGCCGAAATCCGGGACTCCCGCTCTTGGCGCGCCAGAAAACAGGGAACGCTCGAAGCCGAAGGCCGCCAGCAGATCCTGGCCCCCATGCCTGGCAAAGTGATCCGCCTTCTCGTAAAAGTCGGCGACGAAGTCGAAGCCGGCCAGGGTCTGCTCGTGGTCGAAGCCATGAAAATGCAAAACGAAATTCGCTCTCCCAAAAAAGGCAAAGTCGAGCGCCTCCAAGCCAAAGAAGGCCAACCCGTAAACGCCGGCGACCTCCTGGCCTGGGTCGACTGACCCATTCCTTTTCTCCCGCAGTGGCGGGTCTAGAAACCCGTAGCTTCTATACCTACCGCGGCATGAGAAAGCAAAAACTGCGGGCCGCAAGGACGCAGCCCAGCATAAGCACAACAGAATGTAACGGAAAAATCCTACTGCGTATTCCTAGGCTGCACCGGAGCCATCGGCAGCCCCACCGCAGGCGTGCTCGGCTTCGCCGCATCCGGCAACTTCCCGGCCGTCTCGATCACTTGCATCGCCAGATAATTCGTGACGTGCGCTTCATCTCGCCCCACGGCCAGGTACGCATTCCGCAGCAGCTGTTCTTTGCGGTTCCGCAGCGTGTCGCGAATCATCTGCTGCACCTGCGGATCGTTCACCCCACGCTGCCCCGCCGCTTCGTGCGCCACCAGCTTCAAAATCCTTATGCTGTCTTTCAACGCAATCGGCTGGCTCACCTGACCCGGCTTCAGGCTCAACACCACTTTCTTCAACATCGGATCGGTCTGCGCCGCGTTTAGCGACGATTCCGGAATGTATCCGAGGTCGCCTCCGGTCGCCGCCGTGTTCGGATCCTCCGAATAATCCATCGCCAGTTGCGCAAAATCCGCGCCGCTGTTCAGCTTATCTTCGAGCATTTTGGCTTTGCGCTCGGCTTCGGCTTCGTTGGTCGCGTCGTCGTTCTTCCGGTTGCGCACCATCTGGTCTTTTCGCGGAGTGATCACGATTTGCGAAATCCGGTATTGCGGCTCCGCAACGTTGAACTGGTTGCGGTTCGTATTGTAGAAATCCACGACGTCCTGATCCGTGATCGTAACCTTCGCCGCCACCTCGCGGTTCAGCAGCTTCTGAATCGACAGTTGCCGGCGCAGGTCCTTCTTCAGATCGTCCACGCTCATCCCGCCGTCTTTCAATTTTTTCTGGAATTCTTCTTCGGTGTACCCGCTCTTCAGCTCCGTGAATTTATCTTCCACTTCGCCGTCGCTGGCTTCCAGGTTCAGCTTCTTCGCGCGTTCCAGCAGGATTTCGTTGTTGATCAATTGCTCTACTACGTTCAGCTTCCCGGAAAGCACCTCTTCGGGAGAAGTTTCCTGGGCCTCGGGATTGATCCGCGTCTTGTAGTACTTCTCTACCTCATCCCGCTTGATTTCCGTCCCGTTCACCACCGCCCACACATCCGGCGCGTGAGTCTCCGGCTGTTTGCATCCCGCGAACAAAGACACCAGCAGCGCCGCCGCGGGCAGCAGCGCCGCCCCGCGATGAACCGCGCCGCCGTTTCTCTGCAGTCGGATTGCGGGATTCAGGGAAATTTTCAAGGGATTTTGCTCAGGCCGCTTTTTTCACGCGACCCAGTCGGATGCAGGCGGTGCACACCTTCACTTGTTTCCGCACTCCATTTACCACCGCGCGCACCTTTTTCAGATTCGGATTCCAGCGCCGCCGCCGCGTATTGTTCGCATGACTTACCACATTCCCGTAGCTCGGCCCCTTGCCGCAAAGTTCACACTTCAATGCCATGATATGCCACTTCCTAAGCTTCAAAGGATAGAAAACAAGACCCTTAATTCTAGCAGTTTCCCCACAAAACACAAAACACGCTGTGCGTCTGTACGCCGCTATTTTCGCCGCCTTCGAACGCAACAAATCGTTTGGCAAACTCGTCCAAACCTCGCCCGGGCGCCCTTTGCTATACTGAACGGGTCTACTCGAGGGCCGAATCCATTTGAACTCGCTCCGCATCTCGATCGTGCAATACCTGAACACTGCGCCTCTCGTCCGCGGCTTCACACATGGCCCTCTTCGCGGCAAATATCAGCTCTCCTTTACCGTTCCGTCGCAATGTGCCGAAGCGCTCAGCTGCGGCGAAGTCGACATCGCCATTATTCCCGCAATCGAGATGCAGCGCATCGGCGGCCTGGTGGTTCTCCCCAATCTTTCCATTGCCTCGAAAAAATCTGTGCGCAGCCTTCTATTGATCTCCAAAAAGCCGATCGAGGAAGTCCGCCGCATCGCCCTCGATCGCAGCTCGCGGAGCACGCAAACGCTGCTCCACATCCTCTGCGCCAAGCGCTGGCACATCGCTCCCGAATTCTTCGAAGCCGCTCCCGATCTGCCTGCCATGCTCCGCCAAGCGGACGCCGCGCTCCTCATAGGCGATCCCGCGCTGCGCCTCGCCCTGAACTCTGAACCACGCGCGACAACCGACGCCCATGGCGAAACAACGCTTCCCGCCGATTTTGCGGGCCTTTCTTCCACGTCTCCACTCTTTCTCTACGACATCGTCGAAAAGTGGCGTGCGCTGACAAGCCTTCCCGCCGTCCTCGCCCTTTGGGCCGCCAGGCCTGCTGCCGTCACGCCCGAACTCATTCGTGATTTTCAGAATTCTCTCGCCTTCGGCATCGAGCACATCTCGCAAATCGCCGCCGAGTCTTCCCGTGAACTGAACCTTCCCGCCGAAAAAATCACCCGTTATCTGACCGAGAATATCGATTACACTCTCGACGAGGAAAATCTTCGCGGCCTGCAGCGCTTTTTTGATCTGGCCGCCGAATTGGGACGAATCCATCAGGCAAAGTCGCTGCAAATCGCAAGTTTTGAAACATCACCGGAGTTAGCAGCCGCTCGCCGCACGTAAAGGACGCCACGTGGCCATCACCAAACAACAAGCCCTCGACATGCTCGAATCCGATGACCTCGTCGGCATCGGCATGGCCGCTCAGCAGCTCCGCCTCCAGAAAAACGATCCCCGCATCGTCACCTACCAGATCGATCGCAATATCAACTACACCAATTTCTGTACCGAATACTGCTCCTTCTGCGCCTTCTATCGCCCGCTCGGCGCCAAGGACGGCTACATCCTCCCCTTCGAAGAAATCTACGCCAAGATCGACGAGATGCTCACGCTCGACGGCACTGGCGTTCTTCTCCAGGGCGGCCTTCATCCCGATCTCCAGATCGGTTACTACGAGAATCTCCTTCGCTCGCTCAAATCCCGCTACCCCAGGGTTCATCTTCATTGCTTCTCTGCCCCGGAAATTCTCTGCATCGCCGAAGTCAGCGAGCTCAGCATCCGCGACACCATTCAGCGGCTCATGGATGCCGGCCTGCAATCCATTCCCGGCGGCGGCGCCGAAATCCTCGATGACGAAGTCCGCGCCAAAATCGCCCGCCTGAAATGCACCAGCGAAGACTGGATGGAAGTCCACCGCACCGCGCATTCCCTCGGTCTGCGCACCACCGCCACCATGATGTTCGGCTGCGGCGAAGAGCTCCGCCATCGAGTCAACCATCTCGAGCGTATTCGCCAGCTTCAGGAAGAAACCGGCGGCTTCACCGCTTTTATTCCCTGGATTTTTGCCGCCGAAAACACCGCGCTCGGCAAACGCGTCCAGGAAACCACCGCCGTCGACTACCTCAAAACCCTCGCCGTCAGCCGCCTGTACCTAGACCATATCGATCACATCCAGTCCAGCTGGCTTACGCCCGGCATTAAAGTCTGCCAGGTCGGCCTGCAATTCGGCGCCGACGACGTCGGCAGCATCCTCATCGAAGAAAACGTCGTCTACGCTGCCGGTGTCCGCCGGCGCACCAACGAACAAGAGCTCCGCCGCATCATCTACGACGCCGGCTTCCTCCCCGCCCAGCGCGACACCCTCTATCGCTCCTACGTCCTGAAATCCCCGTACCCCCCAAAACAAGCAAACGCAGCGTAGTGGCAGGTCTTCCGCATGCCCTAACACAGGAGGGGATCGTTCCTTCCCTTGTACCCGGAAATGCCGGCGCGCCAATTAAATGAGCGAACAGACGCCAGCCGAAACCCGGCCCAAAATAGCGCCGTAGGCGCGGCACATCCGAAGAATTATCTGGAAAACAAGCCGGCTACTTCTTTACCCTCACCAAAATCTCCACTTCCGTCCCATCCGCCAGCTCTAACGGCTCCGCCAACTCTAACCGCCCATCCCTGCACCGCCCCGCCAACCGCATGGTCGTCTCTCGTACCGCCGGCGCGCTTCCTGCCCGTCCCGTCTCATCCAAGGCCTGATTCACCAACGCATCCGCCTCGCGATTCTGCTCCCGATACACATGCTCGATGCGAAACGACTCCAACCCCTGGGCCATCTTGCTCGCGCGCTCGAACAACGGCTTCAAATCCGCGCTCTTCACTTTGTACTGCCCGCGCATCTGCTTCACCATTAATTCCGAATCGCTCTCCACGCGCAAAGAGCGCACGCTATGCGTCTGCGCGTAGTCGAGCGCCGCAATCAATCCAAAATACTCCGCTACATTGTTGGTATTTTGCCCGATGTATTTCTTCAGACGTGCGACAATCGCCCCACTGCCATCACGCAGGACCACTCCATACGCCGCTGGCCCAGGATTTCCCCGCGAGCCCCCGTCAATATTCGCCTGATACGCCGCAGTGTTCCGCACCTCTGGCGGAGTGTCGGCAAATAACCCGCCGCCTCTCGGCGCCGGCGCGCGCTTCTGCATCACGAATGCGCCGCCCCGTTTGCCGCTTCCTTTGGTGTCGCGTGTGGAATCGGCTGCAAGGTGTACAAAATCCGCCCGCACATTTCGCAGCGAAACACTTCCTCGTCCGTCTCAGTCGTCAACATCTGCATCGCGTGAGGCAGTACGCGCATCCCGCACGCCCGGCACTGCTCCCCTCGCGCCTCAGCCAGAGCCGTTCCCGGATGCCGCTTCTCCACACGCGTATACAAACTCAGTATCTCCTCCGGAACATTCTCTGCAATGCCCGCGCGTTCGGCCGTCGCCGATTCTAACTGCTTTTTCTTCTCTCCATACTGCACCTGCATGTGCTTCTTCTCAGCCGCAATCGCCTGGTCGGATTCGCGCAAATCCGCTTCCACGCGCTTCACGCGCCGCTCCACTTCCTCGAGCGCCATCATCTCCTCGAGAACCAGATCCTCCGCCTTCGAAGCCTCCGCTTCCGCATTCGCGATTTCATGCTGCAGAGCCTTATATGCCTCGTTGGTCTTCACCGAGCTGCTCTGCTCGCGGTATTTCCTGGCCCGGCCTTTCCATTCCTCCACGTCCAGTTCCAATTTCTTCCGCCGGGTCAGAACCTGCGTATGCGCCTCTTTCGCCGCGGTCACCGCCACGCGCGCCCCATTCAGCTTCGCGTCCGCCTCGCGCAACTGCTTCGGCAATGCATCCAACTCCGCGCGAGACGAAGCGATAATCTGATCCAGCCGTTGCAATTCGAGTAATTGCGGTATCGCAGGATGCATAGCGGCTGATTCTAGCACACGCTCCCGCTCGACCCTGCACCTGCCGCGCGACCCATCACGCCGACAATGAGACGGCCTTTCCTCGACGCCCGGCCCAGTGCCGGAGGCAAGTTAATTAACCCAGGCGCCAGAGCTCGGTCGCAACAACCGCACACACAAGCGCCGTAGGCGAACCCCTCCATTCTCTCGTTTAGTTTCGAACGGATTTCCCGCAGCGAGGAACTTCAAACAAAACGAACTTTGCGGAAGCGCGTTGCCCTTCCGCGACGGGAACCGCCCATTTCGCGTTCCCAAGGGCCTCCGCCACGCTTCCGCACAGCTCGCACTACAAACTGAAAATCACGTCGCTTTCAGGTCCCGGTGAATCAACGCCGCATCCACGAAATACCCAATCCCGACCGCCAGCGGCAGAATCCCAACCGCCGACCCCACCAGCGTTTCCGGCTCTCCCACCACCCGCGCAATCACCGCAAACATGATCATGGACCCAAGACCGCCGCTGACCAGCAAAATCCCGGCTCGCCTCGAACGCGCCAGTTGCGACAGTTCCGGCTCTATGGGAATCTCCGTTCCTCGCGCCAGCGCCGCCAGTCTCTCTTCGGTTCGCAGTTTCCTCACCCTGTAGTACGTGTACAACGCGGCCACCGGCAACCCGCAGGTCAAAACAACCGCTACCAGTCCGATTACGTCTTCACCCATGTACCACTCCTTCCGCGGCCCACCCTTCCGCCGCTCTTCACTCTCACAGAAGGGTACGCACGCGCCGGGCCGAAAGTTCACCGAAAGTTCCTCCCGCCGGGCTCAAAAGCTCAAATTGTGAGGAAAATGAAAGGCTACTGGACTTCCCGCACCTGCATGCTTGGGTCGATCGCCAGCTTGGGATAGCGGATGCCTGACCCCGCCAGCGCCGCTGGGTGTTCTGCGGTCACCTCAAAATCCGTCCCTGAGCAGGTCACCTGATAGGTGTAGCCATCCCGCTCCTTCTTGTTCATCGTCAGCGACCCGTCCGAAATCAGCTCGTCCAGCGACGCGCACTTGCTGTTCAGCGCAACGTTTCCCCGTTCCGCCTGCGCAATCTGCAGCAAGTCGCTCCGCACGCCGGTCAGGCTGATCGCCTGCGTCGGCGACGTCCCTTCGTCGGTCGTCGGCATCTTCTTCACGTAGTAGTAGTACACCCCCGCCGCCAGCGCCACAGCCGCCAGTAACCCCGCAATTGCTCGCATACCACGATCTTGTCCTTGCGCGCCGTTCCGGACAAGGGTTTCCCCGCCCATGGTGCTTTTGGTAACAATACCCCGCTCTTTGCGTTCCCCGCAGTTTCCTTTCTGCTACTCTGCTCCTGACGCTGTTCGCTTTCTTGAGGGGCCCTCGATGAACATGGAATTCGCCGCCAATGTGGCACCAGTCTGTTTCCTGGTAATTTCCTTCGCGATTCTTTTCAAGACGTTCATACAATCGCGATTTGCTCGTTTTCGCGCCTGCAGGGTTCGTCGCATCCATTCCGCCGCCCGTTAGGCTTTGACTTTGCAGTAGACAGAGACCCGGTGCGCTGCCCAGCCGCCGGGTTTCTGTTTTCCTGCGGCTTGCGGCCGCTTCCCGTTTCGATGATCTGGGTGAAATCCACTGCTCCGTTCTTGCAACGTCCCTCACCCCCGCATCATCCAATTGGTTGTGGTTCTATTCGCGTCACGTTCCATTCGCCTCGCCGCTTTGTCTGACGCGTGACCCTGGCGTACACTGGACTCTTGCCGCGTGCGTCTAATCCGGAGTGAGGCACCCTTGATCGATCAATCTCGCGCCATCCGGCGCAGCAGTTACCCCTCTGTTTTGGTTTCTCTGAGTCTTCTCGCTAGCCTGGCTCTCATCGCGCGTCCGCGCGTGCTCGCCGCGGAGACCGACAACGCCAGCAAGCCTTCTCCGGCCTTTATCGCGATGAAGGCCGAGCTTGATCGTTCCACGAAAATTCTCGGTTCCCAGGATCCTCCGGCGTACTACATCGGCTACACACTCACCGATTCTCAGCGCGCCACGGTATCCGGTTCGAACGGCGCGCTGCTCCAGAGCGACGAAAATCACAATCGCTGGCTCGAAGTCACCGTTCGGACCGGCAGCTACCAGCTGGACGACACGCACAAGATCGATGGCAAACAGGCTCCGAACGGCGGACCCGGCACGAGCGCCCCTCTCGACGACGCCCCCGAGGTTCTTCGCCGCGCCATCTGGCTCGAAACCGATAAGCAGTATCGCGCCGCCGCCGAAGCCTTCATCAAGATCAAAACCGGCAAAGAAGTGCAGGTGCAAACCGTCGAAGCTTTGACTCCCGATTTCTCCCACGAAAAGCCCCAGCAGTTCACCGGCCCTTGGGCCTCTTTTACGCTCGACCGCAAACCCTGGGAACAAAAAGTGCGTGATTACACCTCCTACTTCCGGGAGTCGCCCGCCATCATCAATTCCATCGTCACCTTCACGGCGCTGGCCGAAAACACCATGCAGCTCACCTCCGAAGGCACGCAATTGCAATTTGGCCAGATCCGCTACCGTCTGGAAATTTTCATTCAAGGCAAAGCAACCGACGGCATGGACATCGATCGGTATTACAATTTTGATTGGGTAAATCCTTCCGACGCCCCGGATGACAAAGCCGTTCGCGCCGCTTCTGCTCAGGTTCGAAAAGAATTGGAAGGTCTGGTTGTTTCGCCTCTTAACGATCCAACGGTCGGTCCCGCTCTTCTTACCGGTCGTGCCGCCGCTGTCTTCTTCCACGAAGTATTCGGCCACCGTGCCGAGGGCCACCGCCAGAAAGACGTGAACGAAGGGCAAACCTTCGCCAAGAAAATCAACGAGTCTATTCTTCCCGACTTCCTTAGCGTCGTCGACGACCCTACGATGAAGAGACTCGGCAAGCAGGATCTCCTCGGCTACTACCAGTATGACGACGAAGGGGTGATCGGGGAGCGTGTCACGCTGGTCGATCACGGCGTGCTGAAAAATTTCGAAATGTCCCGCTCGCCCATCGCCGGATTCCCGAATTCCAACGGTCACGGCCGCCGCCAACTCGGCGCCACTCCGGTTTCCCGTCAGGGCAACCTCATCGTCGAAAGCAACAAAGCCGTCAGCAACGCGCAGCTCCGCGCCAAGCTCATCGAACTTATCCAGCAGCAAAACAAACCCTTCGGTCTGTTGATCGACGACA
This sequence comes from Candidatus Acidiferrales bacterium, assembly GCA_963783955.1. Classification (GTDB taxonomy): domain Bacteria; phylum Acidobacteriota; class Terriglobia; order Acidiferrales; family UBA7541; genus Acidiferrum. The sequence continues at coordinate 736,737 of CAWAPN010000002.1, forward strand.
TCGCCGGTGGTTTCACCTTCACTGGCCGTGGCCAACCGCAGGCTTTCCAGGTCGAGCCGCTCGTCGTTTATAAAGTGTTTGCCGATGGCCGGCCCGATGAACTGGTTCGCGGCGTCGATATCGTCGGTACCCCTCTCGCGGCGTTAACGAAAATCGTCGCCACCGGCGACACGCCGGAAGTCTTCAACGGCTATTGCGGGGCTGAATCGGGCTACGTCCCGGTTTCGGCAGCCGCTCCGGCGATCCTCACCTCGGAACTGGAAGTTCAGAAAAAACAGACGTCTACGGACAGGCCGCCCATTCTGCCGCCGCCCGCCCATGACACCGTGAAATCGGGAGGCCTACGGTAATGCGTTCACTTCGTCTCGCCGCCGTCCTTTTTTCGCTCTCTGTGGCGCCCTCGGTTTTTGCCGCGCAGGCCCCCGCGGATGACAAAGATCACACCTTCCAGGCCATGAAAGACGAGATGGCTCGCGCCACATCTCGTCTGGAACTTGCCATTCCTCCCGCGAATCAGCCCGTGCGTCCTTATTACGTCGAATACCGCCTCCTCGACGTGGAGATTCGCGAAATCACAGGGGAATTCGGTGCACTCGTCTCGACAGGCCACAACCGCATGCGCCTCATGACCGTGGGCGCCCGTGTCGGCGATTACAAGCTGGATAGTTCCAATTTTATCGGCGACGAAAATTTCCGCGGCTTTATCGGCCCATCCGGCAGCGTCGGTATTGACCGCGATTACAACTCTCTTCGCCAGGATCTCTGGATCGCTACGGACCAGGCCTTCAAGGAAGCCGTCGAAACCTATTCCCGCAAGCAGGCCTACCTCAGCAGCCTCGCGCGTCCCTCCGATATCGACGATTTCTCCCGCGTTCAGGTTATCCAGCGCGTCGACCCGCTTCCGACCGCCGACTGGTCCAGTCGCAATTGGGAGCAGGAAGTTCGCGAGACGTCTGCCGCCCTGCGGGCTTTCCCCCAAATCTACGAATCTCGCGTCGCCTACTACCTCGTGTACACCACCGAATACCTGCTCACCAGCGAAGGCACGGAAGTCCGCACCAACCATTCCTATGCCGCCATCGAAGCCCCCATGAGCACTCTCGCCGACGACGGCATGCCGCTGAATCATTTCTACGCAACCTACGCTCCTCGTCCGGCCGAGCTTCCTTCTGCCGATGAAGTCCGCAACAATCTGAATGTCGCCGGCACGGAACTGATGGCCATGCGTGCCGCTCCCCCTGCGTCCGATTACACAGGTCCCGTCCTTTTCGAATCTCGTGCCGCCGCCGCTCTGCTTGCCCAGGTGCTCGGCCCGTCGCTCAGCGGCGCTCGTCCTCCCGTTGCCTTTCAGCCCGTCGTCGACCAGCTGATGAGCAGTCTCGGCGCGCGAAGCGATTGGAGCGGCAAAGCGGACGTCCGCGTTCTTCCTCCGACCGTCACGCTAATCGATGATCCCTCCGCCAAAGACTACAAAGGAACTTCGCTGATCGGCGGATACACGATCGACGAGGAAGGCGTTCGCGCCGAAAAGGTCACCATCGTGGCCGACGGCAAGCTGAAGACCCTGCTCATGTCCCGCAGGCCGGGTCCAGAGTCCGACAAATCCAACGGCCACGGCCGCTCCTTCTTTCTGGCCGATCCCAGGCCAAACATGAGCAACCTCTTTTTCACCTCTTCGGAAACCGTTTCCAAAGACGACCTGAAGAAGAAATTTACCGACGCCTGCAAAGCCGAAAAACTCGACTACTGCCTGGTCGTCCGCCAGATGGATAACCCGGCCATCAGCATCATGCACCAGGAAGAGTTCAGCGATCTTCTCGCGAGCTTCGGCGGCAGTGCTGCCACGGACCGCTTGCCTCTGGTCGTCTACCGCTACTTCCCCGCCGACGGCCATGAAGAACTCGTTCGTGGAGCGCGCATCACCGGATTCAACGTCCGCTCGCTCCGCAACATCGAAGCGATCGGCGACGACAACTACGTCTACAACTTCCTGGAAAGTGAGAACGCCCCGATCGCGGGCACCGCGTTGGGTGCCTTCGGCAGCGCCCAACAAAACGGTCTGCCCGCCTCCGTCATCGCGCCCTCTCTCCTCTTCGAAGAAGTAGAATTTCGCGGAGCCCGCGGCGAACCCAAGCGTCTGCCCCTGATCCCCGAGCCGCCCATGTCCCCCACCCCAGCCAAATAGAGCCTTGTAGCGCAGGGCGAGCCTGCCCTGCCATCCCGAGAGGGTCTTGCCCGAGGGACCCGCTTTCCCCTCTTGTGGCGGCGCGTCTTTAGGCCCGTTCTTTCCACGCGCTCTTGGCAACCCGCCTCTTCCGCGAAACGCAACTCACCACTCGCAATTCACTGGTAGTCTTATCCCATGGTCCTCACCGTACGCCTCCATTCCGCCATCCAGGAGAAAAAACGCGCGGCTCTCCTGAGCGTAGCGTCCGCCACGCTCCTCCTTTGCCTGAAAACCTTCCTCGTCTGGCGCACCAGCAGCTTGGGGATCCTCTCCGAGGCCCTACACTCCGGTCTGGATCTCGTCGCCGCCATCATCACCTTCCTTTCCATCCGCGTCTCCGATCAACCCGCTGACTCGCGTCACCCCTACGGCCACGGCAAATTCGAGAATTTCTCGGCCTTCCTCGAAACCGGTCTCTTGGTCCTCACGGCCTTTTACATCATCTACGAAGCCTTCTATCGCCTCTTCTTCCACTCCGTCCACATCCAGCCCAGCCTGACGGCCATTCTGGTCCTCTTTGCTGCTCTGGCCATCGACCTCACCCGCGCCCGCGCCCTCAACAAAGTGGCGCGAAAGCATGCGAGCGAAGCCCTCGAAGCCGACGCCCTCCACTTCTCCACCGATGTCTGGAGCACCATCGTCGTCATTCTCGGCATCGCGTTGGTCTGGGCCGGCAACGCATGGAATCTCGCATGGCTCTCCTACGCGGACTCCCTCGCCGCTCTCGTTGTCGCTGGCGTCATCCTTTGGGTAAGTTCGCAACTCGGTCGCCGCACCATCGACGCTCTTCTCGACGCCGTTCCCGAGGGCTTGCAGCACCAAATCTCCGACGCCATCGGCGGCATGAACGGTGTCCTCCGCGTGGAGCGCGTACGTGTCCGCCGCGCTGGCAATCGCCATTTCGTCGACGCCACCGTTTCCGTTCCTCGCGCCGCCAATCTGGAGCAAGTTCACGCGCTGACCGACGCCATCGAACAACGCGTGGGCCAAATCGTTCCTGCCGATGTCGTTGTTCACGCCGAACCGCGCGCCCCGGACAACGAAGACCTCTTCGAATCCATTCGCGCGGTGGCCCAGCGCATGGGCCATCCCATCCACGACATCTCTGCCACGCAGCAGGACGGCAATCTTTTCGTCGAGCTGCACCTCGAAGTCGACGAGAATCTCTCTCTCGCCGAAGCCCACCGCCAGGCCACCGAACTCGAAAATGCAATCACCGCGCTCGGCGACGGCCACCACAGACTCGACGTCAATATTCACATCGAGCCGTTAGGCCGCCACATCGCCACTCCGGAAATCGGCGTGGGCGAAATGCGCCAGCTCGAACTGGCCGTGGAAGACTTTCTCAATCACATGCCACCCAGCTACGACGAACTGCTCAACTGCCACGACGTCCGCGTGCGTCAGGTCGACCACCACATCCTGGCTTCGTGCCACTGCGTCATGAAAAGCGACTACTCCATCACCCGCATCCACGATGTCTTGGCTGCTCTGGAGGATCAAGTCAAAGAAAAATTTCCTCAAATCTCACGCGTCACCATTCACCCCGAACCGCCCGAAGCCTCCTGAAGCGCTCTTCCCATTCCGTCCGGTTCACGCGCTCCCGCCAGCCCAACCGCCAAACCCTAATTTGCCATCTCGAAGGTGCTCTCTGCCCGAGCTTCCTTCTCCCCCGCGAAATGTTCCGTGCCGTTCCTGCCACGCGTGTTAGCCCGAAAAAAACCGCTCGACTGCATCACGTATCACATGAAGCGCCATTTCGCGCTCAACCAGCAGGCCTACGAAGCCGGCGGCGTTCTCGACTCTAAAACAAAGGAACTATTGGGCTTAGTGGCCTTCGCCGTTCTCCTCTGCGACCGTTGGCTCGACCCACTCCGAAGCGATTGACGCCTTCTACGTGGCCGTCCTCGTCGGCGGTTCCATTACTGTCCCTCACCTTCGCCGCGCTTTTGACCGAATGAGGCTCATCCCCAGCTTCGAACCTGAGGTAAAATAGACGACTCGATAACCCCCATGGGCACGACACCCAACGTCATCACTGCCGAGCAGGAAAATCTGCTGCAGCGCATCAAAGGTACGTGCGGCGCGGTCTTGTTCATCCTGTTTCAGCGGTCGCCCAAATTTCTGAAACTCTATCGCAGCGAACGATCCTGGACCTTGTTCCGCGTAGCTCTTGGCTGTTTTGGAGCCGCGCTGGTCATCCTGCCGCTCAGCTTGTGGCACGGCTATTTCACCGCAGTATTTGGCTTAGTCTTCTTCGTGCTTTCGATCTTGCTGCCGCCCGCGGAACTCGAATCCCCCACGGAACGCAAAGCCCGCGAATTGGGCGCGAAAACTGTCGTGAGCGGCGGCGACTACCAACCCGGAAACGCAACCGCGACCTCGGTGCAATTGTTTATCTCTCCCTCGCAAACCTGGGCCATGGACAAGCGTTACGAGCCGCAGGTCGTTATTACCACCGGCGAGATCGCCAAGGTCGATGTCCTGCCGATCGAAAACCACTGGCTGCTGATCGTTCGCTGGGGCGACCACAAAGCGGAATTCCTCTACAAGGGTATCTTCGCCGAACGTTTCGCCCGCCTCGCCGAAGAATCGCTGCGCCAGGCCAGCCTCGCCTCGCAACCACCCGCGGTCCACCGCCGCGCCGCAGGCGTTTAGTCTCCCGTAACTCCTTCCATCTATTTTTCCTTCCGTTCGCCAGCCCCCCTCCATTCTGTGCGAAAATAGAGTCATGGCACGAGGTTGGGAGAGCAAAGACGTGGAATCTCAAGTAGAAGACAGGACGCTCGTGGCGGAAAACTCTGAAAAAGCCAAGAAGACCGCTGCGGACATGCAACGGGAAACGGAACGGCGAGGACTACTCCTTTCCCGCAAACGGATTGCAAACGATCTGGAAACCGCGACGCATCCGAACCACCGCAAATCGCTGGAAGCCGCCCTGGAACACCTGGACAAGAAGATCGCCGAGTTAAGCTGAGGTTTTCCTGCGGTCTCGAGCAATAACAGCCCGCCTGGTTTCTGAATCTCTCGGAAATTTTGGAACCTGCCTGGCGCCTCGAGTTTCTCGAGGGTGTGCCTGGCATCGAGGGTCGCAGCGTAAGCTCCGCCATTGGCATGCTCGCCGATCAATCGGGCTGGTAGGTCCGGGCTTCCGCCCGGGACGCCAAGCGCCTCCGGAGGAGTTGCTTCTTGGTTTTTCCGGGCTCCGCTCGCTAATCCGTAAAAACCACCCCCACCGCCGCCGCTCCCCCTTCCGCTCCAGCCTCAATCCGCACCACGTAACCCCGTAACCGCATTTCCTTCACGCCATTCGACCCCGGCGTTTCCATCACCACTTCCAGTTCGGACTGCAATCGCGGGCTGTGCTTCAACGCGATGAGCGCGCCTTGCAGCGACAGGTCGCGCACGGTTGTTTCTTCCTTGAACTCCCGGCCCTCGGTGGTCAATCCACTGACCAGCGCGCGAAACTGCGCTTCACGCCGCGAAGCCGTTCTTGAACCAGGCAAATGCGCCTGCACCGGCTGTCCCGGCGCCCCCAGCGTGACGACCATACCCTCGCCCGCCGCGAAGACAGAATCGAATTCCTCGCGTGCATCGCGCAAAAGACCGTCGATCATGCGGTCCGTGGACTCCGGGTCGTGATGGAAAAGCACCAGCGTCTTCGCACCCGCCGCGCGCGCTACCTTCACGCCTTCTTTCCATGACGAATGTCCCCACCCGGTCTTGGTGGCGAGTTGAGCAGGGGTATACTGCGCGTCGTTCACGAAGATGTCTGCGCCCTCGGCGAGCTGGCACAAGCTCTTGTCCAGCACAGGATCGCCCGGCTCATTGTCCGTGGCGTAGACAATCGTGCCAGCGGAAGTTTCGATCCGGAATCCGAGACAACCCTGCGGATGATTGAGGTGGCGCGCCGTAACTCTATTTTCGCCGACCAGGAAACTTTCTCCGCCTTCCACCTCGCGGAATTTCCGTTTGGCGCTCATCGCCGAAAAATCCACCGGGAAATACGGCTGGGCCATCTGTGTTTCAAACACCTGGCGCAAGGAATCGCGCCCGAGATATTTGGAACGGAAACTGTAGAAGTGGAATTCGTTGTTCTCCACGTACAGAGGAGCAAAAAACGGCAATCCCTGAATATGATCCCAATGGTAATGGGTCACGAAAATGTGGGTTTCCGCGGGGCAGGCGGCGTTTCCGGAACTCCAGCGATTCCCCAGCATGCGCAGGCCCGTGCCGCAATCAAGAATGAATCGCGTGCCGTCCGGTGCAAGGAACTCGAGGCATGGCGTATTTCCCCCGTACCGCCACGTCGTGGGATCGACCGTCGGTGTCGAGCCGCGAACGCCCCAGAAGCTTAATTTGGCAGCAGTAGGAGAGCTCATTTCGGTCGGTCTTACGGTCAAAAACTCCAGTAAAGCGGCGCATGAGACGGGTGCGGATGCACCTTTTCTGATAGTGGCAGCGGCTCCCGGAGCCGTCAACGAAATCGCGGATGGGTGTTGTCAACCATCCAACAACTGCTGCGGGGCGACCGCGAAGGACGTAGAATACTTAACAATGCACCTGCAGGAACATGACGGCCATTCCTCCGGCCACTCGCATGACCACCATGGTCACAACCATGTTCATCCTCCGATGAAGCCCTCGGTGCTTGCGTGGTCCATGCTCGCCACCCTGGGGCTGGTCGTCGCCGAAGTATTCGGCGGATTGCTGGGACACTCCGTAGCCCTACTGAACGACGCCGTGCACAACCTGTCCGACGTGCCTGCATTGGGCATTTCCTGGTTGGCGATGCGCTGGGCCGAACGGCCGGCTGACTCGGACAAGACCTACGGCTATCACCGCGCGGGCACGCTTGCCGCCTTCACCAACGCGGTTCTACTGATCGTCCTGGCGCTTTGGCTGGGATACGAAGCCATCGATCGCTTGCGCCACCCGGTCGAAGTGGTGGAAAGCTGGATGATCTGGACCTCGCTGGCGGCGCTCGCCGTCAACGGCGGAATCACCCTTTCCCTGATCAAAGGCCACAAGGATCTGAACCTGCGCAGCATCCTCGTGCACAACTTCGGCGATGCGCTCTCGAACATTGCCATCATCGTCGGCGCGCTCCTGATCGGCTATACCCATTTGATTTGGATCGACCCGCTGCTCGGCCTCGCGATTGGCCTGCTCGTGCTGTATTCCTCGATCGGCATCTTGCGCGAATCCGCGCACATCCTGCTCGAAGGGAGGCCCCGCGGCACGCGCGTCGAAGAAGTGGCACGTGCCATCCTCACCGTCGAGCACGTCAAGGAAGTGCACGACATACACATCTGGTCGCTCGGAGGAGAACACAACGCTCTAAGCTGTCACGCGCGCATCCCGGACATGCATATGGACAAATGCGAGGAAGTCATCGCTTCCATCAAACAAAAAGTAAAGGAATTCGGAATCGAACACAGCACCGTACAGTTAGAACGCGCCGGCCTTCCCGCCACTTCCGGCTACGTCATGCCGGAACCCATGCCGAAAAACTAAGTGCGCGATACGATACGCGGGTAACCCAACGATAAAGGCTGATTTGGTTTACGGCAACGCGGCTGGTTGAACATTCAAAGCCACGCCCGATGTGGGCAGACTAGGAAGATTGATCGTATTACCCAAGTCCTCATTGGACTTTTGCGTAGCATCGAAATCTAGCGAATCCAGGGTCACGCTCCGCCGCGCGCCGTCCTTGGTGACGTAGTGCAGCTTATCGTTCAGGAAACTATACGCGACCGCGTACAGTTTGGTCCCATCCCGCTGCACAAATACAAACTGCGCCAGTGCTTGATCGATTCCACTCGGACTCGTGCGGGAAACCGCAGGCATGCCCGCGGGCGGCTCCTGTCCCTGCTCCGCGAACCCGGGATTACCGTCCGTCGGCTGGTTACCGGCTTCTTCCTGCTGATCTCCGGCTTGTTCCTGCGGGGCCGACGAGTCGATGTAATACGGCATCGGCACATAGATCGCGCCGCCAAAAAATGGAAGCACCACGCCCGTAGTGGGCGCGCACGCGTTCAATCCCTGCAACGGATAACTCCCGCGCCGGTTGCAAAAACCGGTCGCGCCGGTAACGGAATTGACAAACCCGCCGAGAGGATTAACCGCGCCGCCCAGGGGTGGCGGAGGAAGTGGCCGCGTGGCTGCAGTAGTTTTCGAGCGAGGAACCGCGGGCTTCACATTGGAAGATGCCGCGACGCGATGCACCGGGTGCGCGGAAGTACTCGGATGCGCCGGAGCGACACGACCCGTTGCACCAACCGGCGCCGCATGCACCACGACAGGAGGCACCGCGGAAACAGGCACAGCAACATGTTGTTGCGCGGAAAGAGGAAATGACAATGCAACCAGCAACAGCCCGAAAAACAATGGCGTGCGCATAACGCGCTCCCGAATGGCTAAGTCACGGCCTTCCTGCACATTAGACGTAGGAAATGCAAGCTGGGGTACGCGCAACTCCGGCCTCAGAGGCATTGTGCACGCAAACCCTGGGGAAGAGAAGTCTTATTCCGAACGGCAGCTTCAGTACCTCCAGCTCATGTCCGCGCCCGCCGGAGCGGTCTCTGTCATGCGCCGTGCAATCTTGGGCATGATGCGCTGGTAAACGGTTCCAAAGCTCTCGTCATTCGAAATGTCTCCGCCGCCCATATAGCAATGCGCCTTGCCGGGGCTGTATTCGAAGTCCGCAATCCGGAACGGATTTTTAGGCGAATCCACGAAATTCTGCATCAGGTGCACGGCATTGTTCAGGTACCAAGTATCCATATCGCCGACGGCGAAATGGAGTTTACCGGCCAGCTTCGGGCCAAGTGTCGATACGTCTCGTTCGAGGATATAACGAAGATCGTAATGCTCTTTCCAGTAGGCCGCGACTTCCGGATCAATCGCGCCCGTTGAAGGATTCCAAATCGGCTTGGGGTAGCCGTCCGTGCCAACCGGGCCGAACACCGCTTGCCAGATTCCGAACTGCTCGGCCGAGCGTCCGTGAGTGCCCATCACTTCCTCGCGGCGAACCGCAGGCTCCATCACCGCCAGGATCTCTCCGCTGGAATTGCGCTTCTCCGCGCGCGGCACCCTCCCGAACGGCCCTTGCTCCCAGAACGCATTCTTGTCCGCATAGACATTGACCGCCTGGTAGGCGCGAAAATCAATCGGGTCGGGGCAAAAGCTGTAAGCTCCATTGTAAAAATCCGGATAGAAAATCTGCGAAGCCGCAGCCTCCCACCCGCCGGTCGAACCGCCTTCAAGGGCCCGCGCCCAGGGCTGTCCGATGCCACGGAATCGCTTTTCGACTTCCGGAATTAATTCTTGCGTGATGGCATCGCCGTACGGCCCGACGTTGGCCGAATTCACGGCATACGAATCATCGTAGTAAGGATTCGCGTGCTGGATGCTCAACAGAAGCATCCGTGGCAGCCGGCCCGAAGTCCAATCCTGATAGAACCGGTTGGCGTACTCGAGGAATTGCAGCTCTCCATCCTTCGTGTTATTGGGAACTCTCTCCTGAAAAAAATCCCAATCCGCTTGAAAGTGGTCCTGGTGCACAAGAAGCGGATAATGCGCCGAAGGATGTTCCTCGAAACCCTCGGGGAGAAGCACCGTCGCGCCCAGATAGACCGGTCGTCCCCAGAAGGCGGAAAGCAGCTGACTCTGGATGCGAATGTGCTTCAGGTATTTCGTATCTTTCGCCGGCTCGATTGGCGGGATTTTCTCCGTAAGCGAAATGCGAATAACGCCGTTCGATTGCGGGTCGACAGGAACGAGCTGCGACCTATTGAGCAGGTTTCCCGGCTTGCTGAACCACTGCTGTCCTTCGCCCATGTCCGGCGGCAGTTTGACGGTGTGGCCATCGGAGCGATGAAAAGTTTCGTAGATGTTGAGCACCACTTGAACGTAGTAATCGCCGGGAGGAACGTCGGCGAGCGACCGTATCGGATAGCCAAGGGTTGTGGAATCAATGACGACGGCACTGCCCGGCTTCCAGGAGCTGACGTCGAGCCCGAAAAATTGCGCGCTGGAGGCCGCTTCTTCGCGAAGCTGAAAGCGCGGCTGGCTCGATTTATCGGTGGAAATGCCGAGCAGGATGTGGCCGTCGAGCGGTTTTGCGCTGGCCGATTCGGGAAAGGAAATTTCAAACCGAAGCCTCGAGGAATTCGAGGAGGAGGATTGCGAGAGTGCCTTCGAAGGGAAAAGCAGCAAAAGGCCGGGAAGAAACAGAAACACCAAGAAGTAGCAGACTCTCGATGCCAAATTCAAAAAGTTCCTCCCGTGCGCGATGCAACAGGATACAACAGGAACCACGGCTTGTTCGTGTAAACTGATGTTCGAAGAAAAAATTCTAGCGCTCCAGCTTCCTGATTCGAAACAGGAGGTCACGAAAATGACGCCGGCCCACCAGGAACTCCTCAAAGAACTCCAGGACTTCGCCCCCGCCGCTTCGAGTTCCCAAGTGCTGATGGAACGACTCACCAAGCGCCTTCACGAAAAAATGACGCGCTACAATTGGGTTGGTTTTTACCTTGTCGATCCCGCGGACGCAAACTATCTGATTGTAGGGCCGTTCACCGGCAGCTTTACTCCAAACGCGCGCTTCCCTCTGAACGTCGGCCTCTGCGGAGCGGCCGCCACCAGTGGCAAAGTGGTGGTCGTGCACGATGTTACGGCCGACCCGCGTTATCTCGCAGGCTCCTCACTGGTAAAATCCGAAATCGTCGTCCCCATTTTCGCAAACAAGAAACTCGCCGCCGAGCTCGATATCGAAAGCTATTTCGCGGACGCCTTCACTAAGCCCGACCAGGAATTCGTCGAATCCTGCGCCAAAGTCGTCGCCGGCTATCTCGGAAAAGCTACCGCGTAGATCTGGGCCCCCAGCTACAACCACTCAGCTTTTAGAATGGAACGGTCCTCGCGGCTGGTGCTCGGAAAGGCAAGAACGGACTCGCTCTGGGCAACGAAGAATAAGAGCACTACCGTCATCCGCGGGCGGTTTTTGTCCGCGGACCCGCTCTTCCGCGACCTCTCGGCAAAACCCGCCGGGCTCGCGCCAACAGCTGGCTACTCGTACTCTCCCGGTCGGCACCCCGGTGCCCGCCCTTGCCGCGGTGGAACCTGCGGAGCCCGTAATTCCACCTCAAGCCGCGCGTTATCCGAGCGCATCCCAACCGGTCCAACAAAGGAAAGCGTATCCGCGCCGACAGACCCTTCCCACACGAGCGCGTTATCCGCAAAAACCTTCATCTCCTCCCCATCCATCACCGCGTGCAAGTCATGCGTGTCCCCCGAGCGCAGCACAGGAACCGGCGTGCTTCGCCGCGCCTTGATCTTCCGGTATCCGCGGTTTCCGCATTCTGTGCTCCGGTGCTGTCCGGGATTGCTCTTCACGGAAACCACGAGCTCAGACTCTGGCTCGATCCGCCACATCGCGTAAACCAGATTGCACGCGTCCGCCGCGCGCAATTTCAGACCAAACTGCCGCCGTAATTCCCCGGATCCAAGTCGCGCTTCATTCCCCGTGGAACCGAGGTACGTGAAGCGCACCTCCACTTCGGGCGGTGTGAACGCATTCACATACGCGCGCATCCTCGGAACCGCAACCGACAATCGCACGCCGGGAAGCTCATCGATGGCCCCTTCCGTAACGCAAAGATCGGCCCGCGAAACGGCCACAAGCTTCGTGCCGGGCGAATGTGGCGCGCCTTGCAGAGCCAACGCGCCCAGGAAGAAAAGAGCGCAGGGAATGGGACGTTTCACACTCACCTCGCCTTTTGTTCGGCGATCCACTTGTCCGTCCGCGCTTCAAGCATATCGAGCGGCAGCGTGCCGCCATCGAGAATCTCATCGTGAAAGGCGCGCACATCGAACTTCGGCCCCAATTCCCTTTCGGCGCGTTCGCGGAGCTCTCGAATCTTTAGTTGCCCAAGCTTGTAACTCAAAGCCTGCGCCGGCCACGAAATGTAGCGATCCGTTTCCGTCTGAATTGAGGGCTCGTCGATAGCCCCGGACTTTCGAAAGAACGCGACCACCTCGTCGCGCGTCCACCCCTTCGAGTGGATTCCCGTGTCGACCACCAGCCGCACCGCCCGAAACAGTTCGGAAGAAAGCCGTCCGTAATCCGACACGGGGTCCCGATAGAAACCGACTTCCTTGCCCAGTTGCTCCGCGTAAAGTCCCCAGCCTTCGCTGTACGCGTTGAATCCCAGTCCGTGTAACCGGAATTTCGGCAAACCCGTCAGCTGCTGCTGCACGGAAAGCTGCAGGTGATGCCCGGGAACTCCCTCGTGGTAAGCGATCGCTTCGTCGTTAATCAACGAGCGATCCGCGAAGTGCGAAGTAGCCACGACAACGCGGCCGGGACGCTTTCCATCGGGTGTTCCGGTGACGTAGTGCGTGGCCGCCGCGGCATCGAACCTAGGAATAGCCTCGACCGTCACTGGCGACTTGGGTAGCAACGTAAACAGTTGCGGAAGCTTCGGCTCCATCTGCGCGATGTAACACCGAAAGTCGTCCAGGATTTGCTCTGCCGAAGTGGGAATGTACTTCGCATTTGTTTTCAGCGAAACGCGGAAAGCGGCAAGGTCCGCGAATCCTTCCTTTTTCGCGATCGCGGTCATTTCGCTCTGGATGCGGGCCATTTCGCGTAACCCGAGTTGGTGAATCTCATCGGGCGTCATGCGCGTGGTCGTCCGCGCATAGATGTTGTTCGCGTAGCGTTTCTCGCCGTCCGGCAAAGAAGTGATGGCCAGCGTTGTGCGGCCGTGCGGCGCGTATTCCGTGCGAACGAATTCCGCAAATGCCTTGTAGGCGGGGATCACATCCCTGTTGATGGCAGCGATGATTTGTTGCGTCAGCCGCTTCTGCCGCTCGATCGGAATGTTCATCGGATACTTCTTCGTGGGAAGCAAGAAAGGATCAGCATCGATAATACCCTGGCATTGGGCGGGCAATTTCTCGAGCAGGAAGCGCACCGGCATTAGGTTGTCCTTCACGCCCGCGCGCAGAACTTCCTCGGTTTGCGCAAGCGCTCCAGGAATCTGGTGAAGCCGCGCGACGTAATCCTCGTAGTGTTTCACGGAGTCGAACGGAACCGACAAAGACATGTCCGCGAGTGAAGTATGGATGCCATTCTGCTGGTTGATGGGCATCTCATATTCCTTTAAATCAAAGTCGGCGATCCTCTGCTCCAGCACACGAATCATCAAGTCGCGGGAAAGCTCGTCCTGATCGCTGAACCCGGTCGCGGGTATCGCCTGAATCCGCTTGAGGAAACTGCGATCCGTTTCGTTGCGCCGCCTGATCGCCGCAAGCGAATAGTCCGAAAGCTTGTCGTTGTAGCGATAATCCCCGAAGGCCGTTGCGCGCAAAGGAAACTCGCGAAGGTCCGATTCGTACTGCTCATCGAACAAAGCATTCTGCGCCGCCAGTCGTTCGGAAACGGGTTTTCGTTCCTCGGTCAACTCCGGTCCGGCCAGTGTCAATGAAAGGAAAAACAGTAGAATTTTCGATAGTCGCATGCGTGGGAGAGTAGCAAAGGAGGTAAGTTCGCAGGAAGTAGAAACTGTCTCACCGCGGCGCCTCCCGCGCTTTCCTGTACACTGCCGGTTGTGCTATAACCGGAAGGCTGTGAAACAGGATGGAAAGCAGGAGATCGCCCCAGCGGCATCGTGGGGTGCGGTTGTTAGAGAGCCGCCGGCGGGTTCGCTCACGGCAGGTATATCAGCAGCCGGCGCGCACGAGGATCCGTCCCGTTATTGTCCGGTTTGTTCGCAGCGGCTTGAGTCCCGGCGCTGCAAGCTGGTCTGCGGCGTGTGCGGGTACTACATGTCCTGCGCGGACTACTATTAACGCGAAGCAGTTGCAGTCGCTCAGGCAGGAAAGACTGCTTTGCGGAAAACGCCAAAAACAGATATGCTTCGCGGTTCCGGCCCGGGTTGCCGCCGGATCCGTATTCGATGAGGAGGAACCAAACGTGGCATTAAAGATCACAACTCGCGAAGTGGACGGCGTCACGGTGGCGGCGCTCGACGGCCGTATCGTGCTGGGCGAAGAGAGCAATGCGCTCCGCGAAAAAATCAAATCGCTGGTGGCCGAAGGCAAGAAAAAGGTCGTGCTGAACATGGACAACATCACGTTCATCGACAGCGCCGGCTTGGGCACGTTGGTCGCGTCGCACCACAGCGCGAAAGCCCAAGGCTCAGCCCTCAAGCTCTGCCACCTGGGCACCAAGTTCCAGGAAGTGCTACAGATTACCAAGTTGATGACCATCTTCGACGTCTACAACACCGAAGCCGAAGCGGTCGCCAGCTTCTCGAAGTAAGCCGGCGCTTTTCCAATCAAATTCGCAAAGAAGGGGCGGGGTCTTATTATTCCCGCCCTTTTTTATCCGTGGTGCCGTAAAACCTCATCGTTCAGGGCAGGGATATATGGCGCCGTTTACTGAGCGGCGTTTTCTGCGGCTCCTTGTATTCCTCGAGAATGCGGATCGGCGCACCACCGCCGCTAGCAGCAAAATACGACGGGACGTGACCATGCGGCAGCCTTGGTAATTTTCGGGCGTGGACTACGCCTTCCAGCGCAAACAGATAGGCACTTAGCTACGGTTGTTTGAGAAGCCCCCGGCTTCTGCCGAGTATGTCACTCCGGAATGCGGTACATGGTGATGCCGCTCAGAAGCTTGGGGTAAAAATCCGTAGACTTTTGCGGCATGACCTCGCCCGCCGTCGCCACGCGCACCACCAAGTCCACGTCCACCGGATTGAGCAGAAAAGCAACCTGGGCCGTCCCCCGGTCAACTGCATCGAGCGCCGCCGACGCTTCGCGCTCGTAAGAAAGATTTGCCTCCGACGCAACGGCGTCTGGAGTGATCCCGAGCGCCGGCTCCAGAATGCCCTGGTGCAGCAGCACTACATCGAGTTCGCTCTGCAACGGCGAAAGGCCGGGCAAAATCTGGCTCAAATCCGCCTCGGGCCGCAGAGTGAGCAGGTAAAGCGCGGGCTTATCCGCTCCGGGCGCGGGATAAACGCCGATGGCCCGTTGCGCCTTCGCCGCGGAAAGCTCCTCGAGGAACTTTGCCGTTGCTTCCCGTCGCTCTGCCGCATCCGCAAAGGAAATAACTTCCGTCGCGAACCACGGCTCGAGATACCGCCGCACGGAACTCCACGAAAAACCGCGCAGGTTGGCGACCACGCGGTGAGTGGGAAGAATGGTCAGCCCCTCACTCCGCGTATTAATGAAAGTCATCATCGAAAATTCATACGGCGCGTGTGGAACCAGCTTCCCCGCGCGGCTGCGGTTCTCATTGCGAAAATTCAGCGAAGTCTCATAGCGATGATGTCCGTCGGCGATCACCAGTTTCTGCACGGCCATGGAATTTTCGATCGACGAAACGCGGTGCGCCTCGTCGATCGACCAGAGCCGGTGCACAACGCCATACTCGTCCGTCAATTCCGTAACCGGCCGCTCGGAGGACTGCACCTCCTCCAGGATCGAGTCCACCTGACAATGCGGCTCGGAATAAAGCATGAAAAGCTGTCCGGTATGCGTGCGCGTATGTCGCAGCAACTCCAACCGGTCGGCTTTCGGACCGGATAAAGTGTACTCGTGCCGGAAAATCACGCCGGCGGAATAGTCCTCGAGCTTGCCAAGCCCAATAAAACCGCGTCGCGTCCGCCGCAGCGAAGTGCCCGGCACGCCATATTCCTGGGTGTAGGCGTAAAACGCCGGCGCGGCGTCCTGCTGCACAACGTTCTCGGCGATCCAGCGATTCAGGCTAGACGCCGCGCGCGTGTAGACGTTATCCTGTGGATTCTCGTCCTGGTGAACCCTCCCCTTTTCGACCGCAATCAGATTGTGCGCATGGGCGCGATAATAGTTCTCCTGCATCGCAGGAGAAATCTTGTCGTAAGGCTGCGTGAGCACCTTCTCGAACGGAGCAAGATTCGGATTGTAACGGTAAGCGCGGAAAGGTTGCACCAGAGCCATGAGGTCTCCAGAATGAATTTCTGCCGAAACGGCAGTGTTCTAGTCTACGCGATGTATCGCGAACTGAAAAAGTGCGCTTGGCCCGTTACAATGACAAGTCTATGTTCTCGTCAAAGAGCGGCAAGGTGCGAGCGTTCGTGTTCGATCTGGACGGGACGCTCCTCGATACGAAGCTGGACCTGGTGAATTCGGTAAACGCCATGCTCCGGGAAACCGACCGGGCGGAGCAGCCCACGGAACTTGTGGCGAGTTACGTCGGCCACGGCGCGCCGCAACTGATCGCCAGGGTCCTGGGGCCAAGCGCAAACCATGAGCAGCAACAGGAAGGTTTAGCGGTGTTTTTGAAGCACTATCAAAAGCAAATGCTAAATCTGACCCGGCCATACCCGGGAGTGCTAGAAGGATTGCGCGCCCTGGCCGGTTATCCGATGGCGGTCCTTACCAACAAACCGGCAACGCTTAGCGTGGAACTATTAAAGGGCCTGAGCATGTCGCATTTCTTCCGCGCCATTTGTGGCGGTGACAGTTTCGAAAAGAAAAAGCCTGACCCGGCCGGGGTCTTGTCTATCGTGAGAGAACTCGGCCGCTCGCCCACCGAATCCGCAATGATCGGGGACTCCGACGTGGACATCCAGACCGCCCGAAACGCCGGCATGCTGGCTGTAGCGGTGAACTACGGTTTCGGCCAGCAAAACGCGCAACTCTGCCCAGCCGATCTCTACATAGCGACCCTGACAGAACTGTTACCGCTGGCAACGCAGGTAACCAATGGAGCGTAGTGGCGGGTCTTTAGACCCGTGGTTTCCATTTCACCCACGCAAAACTCCGAAAAATGAGACGCCTGGCCCTTGCGTTTCGTGCGCACGGTTTGTCAGACTCACCCGGTGCTGATCGGACTGTTTCCTGAACTCGACGCTCCCGGCGGAGTCCAACGCGCCGGCCGTCACATGGCCTTGGTGCTGGCCGAATTCGCCGCCTCGAAAAAAATGGAATACCGCCTGCTGAGCCTGAATGACACCCAGGAGCTGCACCGCATGCGCATGGCCGATCGCGAATTCGTCTTTACCGGAGCGGCGCGAGGCAAAGCAAGCTTCGCCGTGGCGGCCATAAAGGCGGCACGGCGAAAAGCAAAGCTGGCGCTCGCCACGCATCCCAATCTTGCGCCCATCATCGGTTCGATGAACGTGGTGGCCCCGCGCATGAAGAGCATCATCTGCGCCCATGGAATCGAAGTGTGGGAGCCGCTGTCCCGAATGAGGCGCCGCGCCTTGCAGCGCGCCACATTGGTTCTAGCGCCGAGCCGTGCCACGGCCGATTGCGTCGTCTCTTTGCAGGGCGTAGCCCGCGAAAAAGTGCGCGTGCTGCACTGGGGCCTCGACCCCGATTTCGTAACACGAGTCGCCGCGAATTCCGCCGCGCGCTTGCCAGCGGAATTTCCTCAGGGCCGCGTGATTCTCACCGTCGGCCGCTGGCTCGCCAACGAACGTTACAAAGGCATGGACACCCTGATTCAAGCGATGCCGCGCCTGCTGCTCCGCTGGCCGGAGGTTCAATTGGTGATGGTGGGAACCGGTGACGACCAGGAATGGCTGGTGAATCTCGCGAGAGACAGCGGCGTCCAACGCTACATCCATTTTCTGAGCGATCTCGACTACGCCGAACTCTCCGCCTGCTACGCCGCCGCGGAACTCTTCGCGCTTCCCAGTCGCGGTGAAGGATTCGGCTTTGTCTATCTCGAGGCCATGGCGCGAGGGAAACCGGTCATCGGCGGCGCCCACGGCGGCGCGCCGGAAGTCATCGAGGATGGCGCGACCGGCTATCTGGTGCAACACGGAGACACCGTGCAGCTCGCCACCTCCATCGACGCGCTTCTCTCCAATCCCGAAGCAGCGCGCGAAATGGGGGCCCGCGGTCGCGACCGCGTAGAGAAGGAATTTTGCTTTCCGGTTTTCGCCAAAGCCTTCAAGAAAATCCTCCGCGAACTATGCGAATCCTGAACGTCACGCAAAGTTACGCCCCCTTTTTCGAATTCGGCGGGCCTCCGACAAAAGTAAAGGCACTCGCCGAAGGAATGGCCCGAAGAGGCCACGACGTCTCGGTGCTGACCGCGGATTGGGGTCTCGACGCCAGGCTGAACGCGGCAGCGAATGAACCCCAGGCTGAGCCAAGCCCATTCGGGCCGAGAAGAAAACTCAACGGCGTAACCGCGATCTACCTGCCGAATTGGCTCCACTATCGAGCCGCAAGCTGGAATCCGGCACTCGGTCGCTATCTGCGGGCACGGCTGAATGATTTCGGCGTCGTCCACATTTTTGGCCTCTATGATTTTCTAGGTCCACGTGTAGCAAAAGAGTGTCGCGCACGAAAAATTCCTTACCTGGTGGAGCCCATCGGAATGTTTGTCCCGATCGTGCGGAATCTTTGGCTCAAACGCCTCTATCACCGCCTCTTAGGCCGAGCAATGCTTCGTGGCGCTGCCGCCATTGTGGTGACCTCGGACCCGGAGCGAGAGGAAATTCTAGCGGGTGGCTTTCCCACGGAGAAAATTCATTTACGCCGCAACGGGGTGGAAGCGCCGGCGGTATTGCCCGAGCGCGGGCTGTTCCGAACCGCTTTCAAAATTCCGCAGCAGGACAAGCTGGTTCTCTTTCTCGGGCGTCTGTCACAAAAGAAAAGTCCCGATCTGCTGCTGAGAGCGTTCGCGGCCTTGGACCGCGGAACAACGGCGCATCTCGCTTTTGTCGGGCCGGACGAATCGGGCATGGAAGCCCGGCTAAAACGAATGGCCGCTGATGTTCACCTGGCGGATCGCGTGCATTTCTCTTCCGCCCTGGCGGGAAAAGCAAAGTGGGAAGCCTACGTCGACGCGGATATTTTCGTTCTCCCTTCGCAAAACGAAAATTTTGGCAACACCGCCGCCGAAGCGGTCGCAGCGGGCACCCCAGTCATCGTCACGGAAAACTGCGGTATCGCTCCGTTGCTGCATGGCACCGCCGGCGTCGTTATAAAAAACGATGAGGCCGATTTGAAAAACGCCATCGCACTGCTGCTTCAAAACAGGGACTTTTACGAAACATTGCGCCAAGGCTGCGCAAAAGCGGCTGCCCATCTTGGTTGGGAACGACCGCTCGAACAAATGGAATCCATCTACTCCGGGCTTGCGACGCCGGCCGGCCCATAGGACAATTTTGTTCTCAAAGCTCGAGGATTCATTTGAGAGCGCCCCTGATACAACTGACCTCATTCGCGATTCAGGAGAACAACTAACGCGTGTGCGGCATGTGCGGCTTCGCGTACGCTTCGAATTCCTCTGAAGCGGAAAGCCGCGTGCTTAACATGGCTCGCGCCATGGTCCATCGCGGCCCGGACGACGCTGGATTCCTCGCCAACGATCCGCGCGCGACGGGCATGGCCCTCGGCATGCGCCGCCTGAGCATCATCGATCTTCCTGGTGGCCACCAGCCGGTCTGGAACGAAAAACGAGACGTCGCCGTGGTCTTCAACGGGGAACTCTACAATTACCGCGAACTGCGCGCGCGCCTGAATCTCGCGGGCCATAAGTTCAACACAAATTCCGACACCGAAATTCTCGTCCACGGCTGGGAAGAATGGGGCGAAGACCTTCTGACCGAACTTCGCGGCATGTTCGCGTTCGCCCTCTTGGATTTCCGCAAACATTTCGCTACCGTGCCTGTGCTGTTCCTGGCGCGCGATCCGCTCGGCATCAAACCGCTCTATTACGCGCAAACCCCACTAGGTTTCGCCTTCGCTTCCGAACTCCGCGCCTTGCTCGCCTCCGGAGCCATCCCGCGAAAACTGTCCGACGACGCGCTAACTTCCTATCTTCTCTTCGGCAGTGTCTCCGAGCCGGTCACGCTCGTCGAAGGCGTCTTTTCTCTTCCCCCCGGAAACGCCTTGCTCCTACACCTACCCGATCGCCGCCGGACGCCGCGCGTGCGTCCTTGGTGGGATCCTACTCGCAGCACGGCCGCGCGGGACCCGAAACGCCCACGTGACTTTGCCGCCTCATCCGCCCGCTTGCGAACACATCTGGAGGATGCCGTGAGTGCGCATCTGATCGCCGATGTTCCCGTGGGCCTGTTTCTGTCAAGCGGCCTGGACTCCAGCGCAATCGCCGTCCTCGCCGGCCGCGCGCAGCAAGGCATCCAAAGTTTCACGCTGACTTTCCCGGACACGCCCTACGACGAAGGCCCTCTCGCCAGACTCGTTGCGCAACGCGCGGGCACCCGTCACAGCGAAGTGCCGCTAGCAGGCCGCGATATGCTCGGGCGCGTCGACGAAGCCATCCGCGTTCTCGATCAACCGACGATGGACGGCATCAACACCTATTTTGTTTCCTGGGCAGCTCGGGAAGTCGGACTCAAAGTGGCATTGTCCGGTCTCGGCAGCGATGAACTGTTCGGCGGCTACCGCACCTTCGCGGACACGCCAAAACTGGTCCGTCTGGAAGCTGTCTCGCGCTTCGTTCCCGGCGCATTCCGTCGCCTCAGTTTAGTGCTGGTCAATTCCCTCCTGGCGCGAAAGGGTTCGCTCGACGCTGCCCGAAAGGCGAGCGACGCCTGGTTAATGCCGGACGTCTTGCCCCATCCCTATTTCTTCACGCGTCTCCTGTTTCCTCCCTCGGAGGTTTCCCGCCTCGTCGACGCCCGCTATCGTAAAAGCAGCGTGTCCAACGATGGCGTAACTCTGGATCCCACCTGGCTCGCGTGGTTGGAGCGAACGGCCGATCAAGCCACGGCTAGGCCGCCCGTTGCCGGCGTCTCCTGGCTCGAAATGCGCACTTATATGGTAAGCACGCTCCTTCGCGACACCGATTGCGTAAGCATGGCGTGCTCGCTAGAAGTCAGAGTTCCATTCCTCGATACGCCGCTCGTCGAATTCGTCAGCGCCCTGCCAGACGAAGCGCGCATCGAACCCGGCGTCTCCAAGGGATTACTGCGAGCTGCCCTCGCGGGTCTGATGCCGCCGGAAATTCTTGACCAGAAAAAGCGCACGTTCACGCTTCCCTGGGAAGACTGGTTGCGAACCGCGCTTCGACCACGCGTGGAATCAAGCCTCAGGAATCTGGCCCCGGCTTTGAACGGCCAATTGCATGCAGCGGGCGTCGAGATGGTGTGGGATAATTTCCTGGCAGGCCGGACAACGTGGTCCCGGCCATGGTCTTTGTATGTATTGAATGAGTGGTGCCGCCAGCACCTCTCCTGACAACCGGAATCCATACCTCGACGATTACCGACAATCAGGAAACAAAAATTTCGAGTTACACTTCGGGTTGCCATGAACATCCTGGGAATCAACGCGTATCACGGCAACGCCTCCGCGGCCATCGTCTCGGACGGAAGGCTGATTGCCGCCGTCGAAGAAGAGCGCTTCAACCGCGTGAAATACGCCGCGGGCTTTCCCACTGCCGCCATCCGCTATTGCCTGAAAGAAGCTGGCCTCACGCTTTCCGATATTGATCACGTCGCAGTTCCGCGGAATCCTTATGCGCGGTTGGGCACGAAACTCTGGTACGCCATTCGTATGCCGTCGTTCGCGCGGGAGCGCGCGCGCGTCATTACGAAATTTACCGGCATTCCCGAAGCGCTCGCCGGTGTATTCGACAGCGATCCCGTAAAACTCAAAGCGGCCTTCCATCGCGTCGAGCATCATCAGGCGCATCTGGCCAGCAGCTTTTTTGTTTCGCCGTTCGAGGATGCCGCGCTGCTGTCCGCCGATGGCCTCGGAGATTTCGCAAGCTCGATGTGGGGTGTGGGCCGCCGGAACCGTATGGAAATCGCAGATGCTATCGCCTTTCCGCACTCTCTCGGGTTGTACTACAGCGCGGTGACGCAATACCTCGGCTTCCTGAAATTCGGCGACGAATACAAAGTGATGGGACTCGCCGCGTATGGCTCGCCCGAAAACATGGAAGCGTTCCGGGATATCGTGCGCTTCAGCCCAAATGGAGGCGAATTCGGATTCCGGCTGGGTCTCGATTACTTCACCCACCACAAAACGGGTCCGGACATGTCCTGGGCGGAGTCCGACAAAACTCCCGTGCAAGGCACAATGTTCTCCGAAGCCATGGGCAAGCGCCTCGGCGGCCCGGCACGTTCCCCGGAACAACCGCTCGAGCAAAGGCATCACAATCTCGCAGCGGCCTTGCAAGCGCGTCTCGAAGAAGTTTATCTGGGCATGTTGAAAAAGCTCGCTGCGAAAACCAGAACGAAGGCCGTCTGCCTCTCCGGCGGCGTGGCATTTAATTGTGTAGCGAATGGAAAAATCTTCGATCGCACTCCTTTCGAGAAAGTCTACGTGCATCCAGCCGCCGGCGATGCCGGCCTCTCCGTGGGCGCCGCGTTTTACATCTGGAACCAACTGCTCGGGAAACCGCGCTCGTTCGTAATGGAGCACGCCTACTGGGGTCCCGGTTACACGACCGAAGAGATTCGCTCCGCGGTCCACGCCAGCGCGGTTTCGACCGGCGGTTACACGTTGACCGAGCTGCCCGACACCGAACTGCTGCGCCGCACCGCCGGAATCATCGCCGACGGAAAAATCCTCGGCTGGTATCAAGGCCGCGCCGAATGGGGACCCCGTGCTCTCGGAAACCGCAGCATCGTCGCCGACCCCCGCCGCCCGGAGATGAAAGAAATCCTGAACCAACGCATAAAGCACCGCGAAATCTTCCGTCCGTTTGCACCTTCGATCCTCGCGGAAAAGACCGGCGAGTGGTTCGAAAAATCTCATCCATCACCCTTCATGACCCTCGCCTATTCCGTTCGCCCCGAAAAACGCGACCAGATTCCGGCGCCGACCCATGTAGACGGAACCGGCCGCCTGCAGACGGTCACTCCACAGGCAAATCCCCGCTATCACGCCCTGATCACCGAATTCGAACGCCAGACCGGCGTCCCCGTAGTGCTGAACACGTCCTTCAACGACAACGAGCCAATCGTCTGTCGTCCCGAAGAAGCTCTCGACTGCTTCCTCCGCACGCGCATGGACGCCCTGGTCCTCGGCAAGCTCCTCATCACCCGTTCCTAACCGTTGTAGCGCCGCGCCTTCCGGCCGGCATCTTCGGTTTTCTTCTCTCCCGCCTTCTCCCTGTACAATTCTCCCGTGCGCATCCTGCTTCTGAATCTCTACTACCCTCCCGACACGTCCGCCACAGCAAAAATGGCGAAAACTGTCGCCGATGCGCTAGCCGCCAAACACGAAGTGACCATCCTCAGCGGCCGTCCCTCCTACGATCCAACCGAACGCCGCCCGTGGCATGTCTATCAATCGGAAAAATCCGGAGCGATTCGCATCATTCGCGTGGGCTCGACGGACTACCCGCGCCTGCAAATGAAAAAACGTGTCTGCAATTATCTGAGCTACGTTTTCCTGGCCGTCCCCCGCGCATTACTGCTTCCTTGTGACGTAATTCTCGCCATGACCGATCCTCCCTTCGCAGGCATCGTCGGCGCCTTCGTCGCCGTCCTCAAGAACAAACCCTACGTTTACAACATCCGCGACCTCTATCCGGATATGGCCGTTGCCGGCTCCATCGTCGAGCCCGGTCGGCTCGCTCGAATCTGGGAAAAGCTCCATCGTTGGGCCCTCAAACGCGCGACAAGGGTGGTGGTCCTCGGTGATGACATGCGCAACCGCATCCTGGCCAAGGGCGTCAACCCAACTCGCGTCGTCGTTGTCCGAGACGGCGCAGAAATTCCTCCCATCGGCAGCTACGCCGATTTGGACAATTCCGTCGTCAACGCCATCCGGCAGCAATTCAAATTCGTCCTCCTCCACGCGGGCAACCTCGGCTTTTATGGCGCATGGGAGACGCTGCTGGAAGGCGCGCGAACCCTTGCCGCCGATGGAGTCGGCTTGGTCTTTGTGGGCGACGGCGCACAAAAGGAAAAGATCGAGAGCGCAAGCGCCGGAATCCCCAACGTCCGGTTTCTTCCGTTCTTTCCCGCTGGCAAAATACCGTCCGTTCTGGCGGCTGCCGACGCCCACGTGATCACCATCAAGCGTGGCCTCGAAGGCGTGGTCGTGCCCAGCAAAATGTTCGGCATCCTCGCCGCCGGAAAGCCCATCGTCGCCGTGGCACCGGAGGAATGCGACGTCGTCTCCATCGGCCGTCAAAAGGGGTTCTCGACCTGCTCCGATCCAGACGACCCCGCCCAGTTCGCCGAACAGGTCCGGCAAATCGTCTCGGATTCCGATCTCCTCGGGCGGATGCGAACGGCCGCAACGGCCGCGGCCCCGGAGTACGAGAGAACCCGCGAACTCCAGAAGTTGCTGGCCGTAATAGAAGAAGCCCAGGGTGCCCGATAAGATTCCTGACATCCTCCCCTCCCGAAAGGGGATTCCGACTGGCTCACCCTTCTCTAGGCGGGAAAACTGGTAAAGTTTGAATAAATAACGCATACGCACTCTGCCCGCGCATTGCCCCGGTTTCGCTGGCACTTCCCGGTGCTTTGCGGTATGTTTTTTGTGCTGCGTGGGGCACGGCATCTTCGCTTTTCGCGGCATGGCCAAAATTTGGGAACCGCTCCCCAAACCGGTAGGGTGTCTTCCTCTGGCGTTCTCGCCCAGGCCAGAAATTTCGGAACGAACAACTTGAGGGCGTATGAGTGCGGGCCTCCTGGCTTTTATCATCGCGTTATCGGCTTCTATAGTGCTGACCGTCCCTGTTCGGGCGTTGGCCATTCGCGTCGGAATGGTGGACGCTCCCGGTCCCCGCAAGGTTCATCTCACCCCAATTCCACTCCTCGGCGGTCTGGCCATCTATGCCGCCATCATGCTGGCGATCCTGATCGTTTTCGACGGACCGGCCCGTGCGCAGAGCTTCGGCATTGTCACCGGGGCCACTCTGGTGGCAACGGTCGGATTCATAGACGACCGCGGGTGGCTGCACCACCAGGTGAAGCTCTTTATCGCCATGCCCTTGGCGGCGATAATCCTGTTGGCCAGCGGCGTGCGCGCTAACGTCTTCGAGACCCTTGTCGGTCGAAACAGCGGCTATTGGCTGGACGCCGCGCTAACCGTCGTTTTTGTCGTCGGAATCACCGCTTCCTTCAGCATCCTCGACCATATGGACGGACTATGCGCGGGAGTCGCGGCAATGGCCTCGATTTTCTTCGCCATGCTGGCCTATCTGCATGGCCAAACGGTGGTCGCGACCCTGGCGGCGGCAACCTTAGGCGCCGCGGCCGGATTCCTCCGTTGGAATTTCAAGCCCGCGAAAATCTTTATGGGCGACGGCGGAGCAATGCTCCTTGGCTTTCTGATGGCCACGCTGGCGTTGAAGTTGCGCCTGCAACATGCCAGCAACCTGGCGGGTTGGCTCGCGCCAGTATTGGTTCTAGGTGCCACAATTTTTGACACCACCCTGGTCACAATCTCGCGCTCCCGCCGGGGCCTGCTGCCCTTCGCGACTCCCGGCAAAGACCATCTCGCCCATCGTCTCGCCAATCTAGGTCTCGGACAAAGAGGCGCCGTGCTCATGATCTATCTCGCCGGAGCCATCTGCGGCACCCTCGCAATCCTGGTGTCTTACCTATCGACCGTGAGAGCCGCGATTCTCGGCTTGCTTGTGCTCGCCGTCATGCTCCTTGCCGTAGCCTGGCTCGAACGAGCCCCCTACGAGCGGCAAGCGCCAAAGCAGGTTTTGTAGCGGCCGCCTTCGGAGGCGCGCGCCTTTCCCTCAGTATCTCCTTCATGCGAAAACGAAACTGTACGTTGGTTTGGAGCGACCCGACGGATTCGCTTATACTCGTTGGCACTCGAACGGGTGATTCACGGCTAGAGCGGTTCGGGTTCAGAACTGGGTGCCCGCGCGGAGGTCGTCTCTTGACAGGAATCTCAAGACTGTGACGAACACGAGAAGCGGCCCGGGAAACCCCCGCGGCGATAACGAGGTTGTCGTGGTCGGCGGCTCAGCCGCGGGCCTGTACACGGCAGCGCGCGTGGCCCAAGGTGGTTGCGCGGTCCGCGTCCTCGAATCAAAACCCACCCTTGATCCCGCTCCTCGCACATTAATCGTGACCGACCACTTCCGTCGCCAGGTAAACGGCGCCGCGGGCGCTAGCATTCTGAACGAGATTCGCCGGTTTGAACTGTTCACCAACGGACGCTCGGCGGTGGTCCATCTGAAGCGTCCGGACCTCATCATTGAGCGCTCTCGCCTGATCCGCGCGCTGGCGCAGGAAGCCGAAGAAGCCGGAGCGCTCTTCGACTACGACACCCGCTTTTTGGGCCTGCACCCCAACGGCAGCGGTCTTCACGTGCAGGTGGACCGGAAGGGACGGCACGAGGAAATTTACGCAAAAAGCGTCGTCGGCGCCGATGGTGTGGCAAGCCGTGTTGCGCGCGCCTCGGGCTGGCCTCCCGTTGAAACTGTGTCTTTGGTCCAGGCACTGGTAAAGCTTCCAAAAGACTATCCTGCCGACACGACTAAGGTCTGGTTCGTCCCCGACGACACCCCCTATTTCTACTGGCTGATCCCCGAATCGAAGGACCGTGGCGCACTCGGCGTCATTGGAGAACAAGGCCGCAACACGAAAAAACACTTCGACCGTTTTCTGGAAAAAAAAGGATTCGAGCCGCTCGAGTACCAGGGTGCGCGCATCCCCGTTTACCGCCGCTGGGTCAGCGTTCGGCGCACCGTAGGCAACGGTGAGGTCTATCTGGTTGGCGATGCAGCCGCCCAGGTGAAGGTATCCACGATCGGCGGAATCGTGACTGGTTTCCGCGGTGCGAGCGGTGTAGCCGACGCGATTCTGCGCAAAGGTCGGGGTGAACTGCGGGCGCTTCGGCGCGAACTGGCGACTCACTGGCTGGTCCGGCGCGCTTTGCATCACTTCCGCCAGGACGATTACTGCCGTCTCGTCGATCTGTTGAACGACTCGGCGCGGAAGTCCCTCGGAGAGATCAACCGCGACGAATCCACTCGCCTGTTGTGGAGCGTGGTTCGCCGCCAACCGCGGCTGGCGCTGTTGGGTCTACGCGGTCTTCTGCTGGGCCGCAGATAGCGATAGATGTTACGTAAAAGATGTTACGTAAATGAGACACTGAAATTCCGCCTGCGCGGCGCCTCCGTCGTCCTTCCGGAGATAATAACGAGCTAAAGGAGAACCCATTGTGCGGCTGACCGTAATAGGGTGTGGATACGTTGGACTTGTAACAGGCGCCTGCCTGGCGGCCGCCGGCCACGAAGTACATTGCACGGACATCGACGAAAAGCGCATCGAGCAACTCAAAGCCGGGAAAGTCCCTATCTACGAAGAACACTTGGACGAAGTCCTGAAGCGTGCCGCCGCCGAAAAGAAAATCTTCTACACCTCCGATGCTGCCGAAGCGATCCGTGCAGGTGACATAATCTTCATCTGTGTCGGAACCCCGCCAAAGGAAACCGGCGAAGCCGATCTTTCCGCCATCGATCACGTTGCGCGCCAGATCGCCCTCGAGGCTCGCACTCCTAAACTCGTAGTGGAAAAAAGCACGGTCCCGGCCTTGACGGGAGTCCAGCTCCAGAAAGCGCTGGCCGCATACTCGCGGGGCGGCGCGGCACGGTTTGAAGTGGCCTCCAACCCGGAATTCCTCCGTGAAGGCACGGCAGTAGCGGATTTCTTTCACCCCGATCGCATCGTCGTGGGCGTGGAAAACGAAAAAAGCGCCGCGGTCATGCGAGAAATCTACGCTCCGATTCTGGAGCGAAAGTTTCATTGCCCCGTCCACGTCGGTAAGTGTCCTAGCTCATCCGGCGAACTGCTGGTCACCACCATCAACAGCGCGGAACTCATCAAGCACGCCTCGAACTCATTTCTTGCCCTGAAGATCAGCTACGCCAACGTTATTTCCGATCTTTGCGAACGGATCGGAGCCGACGTCGAAGAAGTGACCCATGCCATGGGCCTCGATCCCCGGATCGGTACTCAGTTCCTGAAGGCTGGTCTCGGATTCGGCGGATTCTGTTTCCCGAAAGACATTCAGGCCTTCATCCACCTGTCTTCGTCGATGGGCATCGAGTTCGACATGCTCAAGGCCGCCGAGCGCGTCAACAAGCAGCGCATTGGCCGCTTCTTTGAGAAAATCCACCGGGCGCTATGGGTCATCAAAGGGAAAAAAGTAGCGGTTTTGGGTCTTGCGTTCAAAGCCAACACCGATGACATCCGCTTCGCCCCGGCGCTCGACGTGATTCGCCGCCTGCTCGACGAGGGCGCGGAAGTCCACGCCACCGACCCCGAAGCCATTTCAAGAACGAAGCCGCTTTTGCCGACAGTCACATACCACGAAGACCCGTACGAAGCTCTTAAAGGAGCCGACGCCGCGCTGGTCTGCACCGAATGGCAGGTTTTCCGACTGCTCGATTGGGAAAAAGCGGGCAAGACCATGGCCCGCCGCCTTGTAATCGACGGCCGAAACCTCTATGCACCGAGAAAGATGCAGGAGTTGGGCTTCGACTATCACTCGTTCGGACGCGTCTGAGGAACGAAACAGAGGAATTACCGGGCTGGCGACGCCTTTTCGTATTGCTTCCTGAAAAAAGCGATGGTCGTCTTCAAACCCTCTTCGAGATTCACCTTTGGCTCCCAGTGCAACAAGCGCTTCGCCTTGGAAATGTCCGGGCGCCGTTGCTTCGGATCGTCCACTGGCAGCGGCTCAAAAATGATTTTGGGCGCATTCGGGAAATGGCTGCACACGCGTTCTGCGAACTCATGAATGGTCAATTCTGTGGGATTGCCGATGTTTGTTGGCAAGTGCTCATCGGACTGGCTGAGCTTGTAAATTCCGTCGATCAAATCCGAAACAAAGCAGAAGCTGCGCGTCTGTTTGCCGTCCCCATACACGGTGATCGGTTGGCCGCTCAGCGCCTGGTACACAAAATTCGGCAGGGCACGGCCGTCGTTCAACCGCATGCGTGGGCCGTACGTGTTAAAGATCCGCACAATATGCGTGTCCACCTTGTGATATCGGTGGTACGCCATGGTGATGGCCTCGGCGAAGCGCTTCGCCTCATCGTAGACACTGCGCGGCCCCACTGGATTGACGCGCCCCCAATAGGATTCGTTCTGCGGCGAAACGTCGGGATCTCCATAGCATTCGCTCGTCGAAGCCAGCAGGAACTTCGCGCCCTTCTCCTTGGCCAGGTCCAACGTGTGCATCGTGGCGATGGAGCCCACCTTCAAAGTCTCAATCGGAAATTTCAAATAATCGGGAGGACTGGCGGGTGAAGCAAAGTGGAAAACATAATCCACGGGTCCTTCAACACGAAACGGCTCGTTGACATCCGTGCGCACGAACTTGAACTTCGAGTTTCCCTTTAAATGCCCCAGATTGCTCTCATCGCCGGTAATAAGGTTGTCCAGCGCAAGGATTTCCCAACCTTCGGCCAACAAGCGATCGCAGAGATGCGATCCGAGAAATCCCGATCCGCCCGTGACGACTGCTCGCATTCGTCCTCCCAAACCCGTGATCGGCTAGTTTATCGTGAGAGCCGTATTGAAACCTAACACCAATCCTCGGGGAATCCTGCGAAGCGGCGGAGTTTGTCAGATTGTCTGTCAGGTTTGACGTGTCCCCAATCGCAGGTTACCATGCGCGGCCATGCAGGGATTCTTGTCGGCCAGCATCCTTCCCACGGCGTCGAGACGGCCCCGCCTCTCGGTAACCCTGATTGCCTCTGGATTTTTCGTCGTGTTGTTTATTTTTCTTAACCTGGGCCGCTGGCTGGTCCTCGATGTTCCGCTGCAAAACGCGGATGCGATCGCGGTGCTGAGCGGCCGGATGCCAAGCCGTGCGCTCGAGGCGGCGCGAGTGTACAAACAAGGCTACGCGAGTCGCGTGTGGTTGACCTACTCAACCGAACCTGGCGCAACGCTCCAGCAATTTTCCATTCCGTTCGCCGGAGAAGAATCCTACAACAAGCAAATCTTGATCCACGAAGGCGTTCCGCAAAACGCGATTCAAGTCCTCGACCCGCCGATCCGCAATACCGCTGACGAAATACAAACCATCGGCGCTGCGCTGCGACAACAAAATCTCCACACCGTCATCATTGTGACCTCAAAAGTCCACACGCGCCGCACAAACGCCCTCTGGCAACGCCTTTCAGCCAAGGATGGCGTCGCAATCATCCATGGCGTTTCCGACGACCCGTTCGATCCCGCGCATTGGTGGAGAAACACAAGCGACGCCCTCGATGTAGTTCGCGAAATCCTCGGCCTGGCAAACGCCTGGGCAGGCCTCCCCTTGCGCTCCTCCCCTTGAAACTTGTCCACGGAAACCCAACACGGGAGGGCACGGCTTCGGTTCATCCTGAGCCTCGAAGGTCGCGCCGAAAACCACCTGGTTTGGGCTTCAACCCCTAAGGTCCAGCGGAAGCCTTGGAGAATGCCGGATCGCTAGAAAAACAAAAATCTCTTTTTCTTCCGCGGCTCTTCCCGTGGCGCAACCTCCGGCACATAGGGCAACGCCCGCCCTTCAAACGCAGCCAATGGATTTTCCACCAGGAGAGCCTTCGCGCGCTCTTCCCCCAGCCGCGCCGCAATCTCCTCAAACGCAAACTTCAACTTCAGCGGTCGCCGTGTCGTGTTGTGAGCATCACTTGAAACAAAATGTACGAGTCCATCCGCAAGCCAGCCCCACGCCTGCTGCTTCGGACCCTGGCCAAATACCCCCGTTAGCGAACCGGCGGTGACCTGAACGTAACAACCAAGTTCAACCCATCTCCGAAGCCGCTCAGGATGCATGCGCAGAATTCCGTTTCGCTCCGGATGCGTCACGACAGGCCGTATCTCCGTCAGTCGAAGTTCATGCAAAGCCTGATCGAGTGACGGAGGAATGGAAAATTCGTTGAACTCCACCAGTAGGTAGTCTTTCTGATTGATGCAGTAGGGCCGCGGATCGCCGCGCAGCGCCATCAAATTCTCGTGGTTCAGGTGAAAATCGCAACCGCTCGCCAGATGCAATCGCCCGCCGAGCCTCGAACGCAGTTCGTTGACAGACTCCCGCACCAGCCGGTAATCAAACGAAAAATCGGGGCTCGCATGCGGAGTTGCTACCACGTGCGTGATGCCGTCCGCGATGGCGTCTTCGGCCATCGCCAGCGCGTCGTCCCATGTTCTCGCGCCATCATCGAGATCGGGCAAAATGTGGCAGTGAAGGTCGACCATGCTCGTTCAAGTATGCGTCATCAACGCCAGGCAGAGAAGACCTGCCACACCCCAAGGACCAACATCAGTGCCGCGAAAACCTGTCGCATCCTCCGCGCATTCAACCGCCGAGCCACGTGGCCGCCAAGAATGCCGCCCAAAAAGACGCCCGGAATCAACAGCAGGCCCGTCTCCCAGGACACATAACCCGCCTTGGCGTAGGCCAGAAACGCCAGCAGGCCCGTAGGTGGAATCAGCGCGATCAAGCTGGTTCCCTGCGCGCGGTGCTGGCTGAAACCGAAGAACAATCCGAGCAGTGGCACCAACAGCACTCCCCCGCCGATCCCGACCATTCCCGCCGCCACGCCGCAAACCACCGCGATTGCCGTGATCCCCGCCATCCGCGAATGACCCTTCGGATTTTCCTCGGTTGCAGCAGAAGTTCGTTCGACAGCCGTTCGGGTTTTTCTCCACAACAGAAGGGCGGAAAGGATGAGGAAAAAGCCGAAGATTCCCTGCAGGTCCCGCGAAGGCAATGGCACCGCGATGAGCCCACCCGCATACCCGCCGAGAAAAAAGCCAATGGCGCAAAGAATACCCGCGGGCAGGTCCACATCGCCATTCTTCCAGTATTCCCGCAAGGCCCCGAGCCCGATCGGAGGCAATAGAATGAACAGCGAGGTCCCCTGCGCTAGGTGCTGGTCATAACCAAGCAGGTAGACCATCGCCGGCACGAGCACGATCCCGCCGCCAATCCCAAGCAGCCCGACAAGCACACCAACCGTCAAGCCAAGCGCCAAAACAATCAGTATCTGCATGACGAATTCGTACCCGCGGCTAGCGCCGCGCCTTCTTGCCCTGCGCTACGAAGGGCAGCACTGTATCTTGGTCGGAATGACCGTCCTAACTCCTAACTTTCCCGCATCTTACCCCACATTTGCTTTCCTTAAACCACCCGTGAAACTCTGGAAACATTCTGCACCACAATTCCAAGTCCAAAGAGTGAAACTGCTATAGTGAATGGGCAACATGCCGCGTCATCTTCGGGGCCAATGAATCCCCTAAACACAAGAACCAGGAGCTAGTTTCCACGTCATGCCAACGGACAGAAAACCGGAATTCTTCAAGGGTGCTCAACTCAAGGTTGCGATCATCGGATGCGGGTATGTAGGTCTTCCTCTAGCCCTCCGTTTTGCGGAAGCCGGCCACAGAGTCACCGGATTTGATACCGACCCGAAAAAAGTCCAGATGCTGACGGCCGGGAAATCGTATATCGAACACATCCAGCAAACCAAGATCCAGCAGTATGTCAACAGCCGCCACTTCACCGCCACCACCGATTTTGCCCGCCTGGAAGAAGCCGACGCCATCCTGATCTGCGTCCCGACCCCCCTGAACGAATATCGCGAACCCGATCTAAGTTACGTGGAAGAAACTGCGAAATCCATCCGGCCCCACCTGCAAAAAGGCCAACTGGTCGTCCTCGAATCGACCACTTATCCCGGCACCACCGAAGAATTGGTGCTGCCCATTCTCGAAAACAGTGGTCTGCGCTGCCCAATCGCCGCCGGCCCCGAGAATGAAAATGTCCCGGGCGATTTCTTTTTGGCTTTCTCTCCGGAACGCGAAGACCCCGGCAACAAGCAATTCGGTCTCGCGCAAATCCCGAAAGTCGTCGGTGGCGTCAATCCGCCGAGCGGCCGTGCTGCGCAAGCGCTCTACGCGCAAGTAGTCGCGAAGGTGATCCCGGTCAGCTCTACCCGAGCCGCCGAAATGGCCAAACTCCTGGAAAACATCTTCCGCTGCGTAAACATCGCCCTGGTAAATGAGCTCAAACTTCTCTGCCTCAGAATGGGCGTGGACGTCTGGGAAGTGATCGATGCCGCGGCCTCAAAGCCTTTTGGTTTCATGCCCTTCTATCCCGGCCCGGGCCTCGGCGGGCATTGCATTCCCGTAGACCCGTTCTATCTTTCCTGGAAAGCCCGCGCATACGACTTCTCCACACGCTTTATCGAACTCGCTGGTGAAGTCAACACCGCAATGCCTTATCACGTAGTCGATTCCGTCGGTGAAGCGCTGAACCGCCACAAGAAAAGCCTGAAAGGCTCAAAACTTCTGGTGCTCGGCGTGGCGTACAAGAAAGACGTGGACGACCTGCGCGAATCCCCCACGCTGAAAATCATGGAGATTCTGCAAAAGCGCGGCGCCGAATTCGAGTACAACGATCCCTATTTCCCCCAGCTCCACAAAATGCGCCACTACGATTACTCGGATATGAAATCCGTCCCGTTGAATCCGCAAAACCTCGCCAAGTATGACGCGGTCATTATCGCCACCGATCATTCCAGCTACGACTACGGCGCCATCGTCGACGGCGCCAAACTGGTCGTCGATACGCGCAACGCCACGCGCCGCGTCATCCGCAACCGCGACAGAATTTTCCTCTGCTAACCGGGTTCCCGCCGGGCAAGTGCTCACTTCGCTTTCGTCATTTCGACTCGTGCCGTCACGACGGGCAGCACCGCTTCCATCAGGACCGGCAGCCGCGCGCTGTCATTTGTCAGGTACAGCAGGAAGTGCGCATCCTTGCTTTCCACTCCATTGTCCATCACATGGATTTCGATTTTCATGGCGTTGAAATTGCCGGCTGGCACGCTGACCGCATCCGCCTTCCCCACCAGCACCGCGCGCACCTCATACAGCTTGCGCCCGTCATAAACCGGGCTGCGCACTTCTAGCGTCCGGCTCCAATCCACGCCTCGCAAATACTCCAGCATGCCCAAAGGGTCCCGCGTCCCGGGCAAAACCCGCGCCGCGCTGGTGCCGGCCGGAGCCAGAGCGTCCGCCGAAGAGAGCAAACTCTCGACGTTATCCACTTTCTGTCCCCGCTCGCTGAGATGCATTTCATACTGCAGGCCGGTCATGTTGCCCGCCTCGCTGTAGGAATCGAACTGGTCGTCCAGCTCAAACACCATCCGGTAGGGGTTCTCGGTATGAGCAAACGCCTGCAAGTGCCAGGAGCCTTTGCCCCCGGCATTCCGTTTTTCCGCCGCTACAATCTTCAAACTCGCGACCGTGCTGTTCAGTTTGGGCACATTCGCGGCAAATTCCAGGGTCTCACCTTGGCGCAAAACAAACCCAGGCTCGGCCGGAGCCTCCTTCTTGCCCGGCAACCCGGCCAAAGGCGGAATCTCAGGCCTGGGAGCCGGCACGCCGGGTTCGACAGACGGCTTTGACGGCACGGTCGCCGGCCAGTGCGACGCCACGTTGCTATTCGGGGGAACCCTCCGGGAGAACCGCAAAAACACCAAAATCCCGGCGATAACCAAAAGGACACAAACCAGCAGCCCCGTGAGCAGTCTCTTCGTCGTCATGCCGTTTCTGCAACGCTAGCAAGAATCAAGGTCTTTCGGCCTCCAGTCCCATCGTACAATAAGACAGTTTCTTTCACAGGAGGCGGCCTAGCATGCGCTACCTGGTTACGGGGGGCGCCGGTTTCATCGGCTCGAATACGGTGGACGAGCTGGTCCGGCGAGGCCACAGCGTCGTCGTGTTGGACGATCTTTCTGCAGGAAAAGAGGAAAACTTAGCCGAAGTACGAAGCAAGATCACCTTCGTAAAGGGCTCGATCATCGACATCGATGCGGTGCAAAAAGCCATGCACCAGGCGGAGTACGTCATTCACCTCGCGGCGCGCACCTCGGTCCCGCGTTCCGTCAAGGATCCGCTCGAAACCAACAAGATCAACGTCGAAGGCACTCTGAACGTTCTGGTCGCGGCGCGCGACAACAAAGTAAAGCGCGTGGTCTTCGCCGCCTCCTCCTCCGCCTACGGCGAAACTCCCACCCTCCCCAAGATCGAGAACATGCAGCCGCAACCCATCTCTCCCTACGGCGTCACCAAATACGTCGGCGAACTCTACGCGCAAACCTTTGGCCGCTGCTATGGCCTTGAAAATGTCTCGGTCCGTTACTTCAATATCTTCGGCCCGCGCCAGGATCCGGGCTCTCCGTATTCCGGCGTGCTATCCAAGTTCGCCACCGCTTTTCTCGAAGACACCCAGCCGGTCGTTTTCGGCGACGGCGAGCAGACCCGCGACTTTACCTATGTCGACAACGCCGTCCAGGCCAACCTGCTCGCCTGTGAAGCTCCGAACGCTTCCGGTGAAGTCATCAACGTCGGCACCGGCAGCCGCGTCTCCCTGAACCAGACCTTGCAGTCCCTTCGGAAGATCACAGGCAAGAACCTCGTCGCGAAATACGAGCCCACCCGCGAAGGCGACATCCGCGACTCCCAGGCCGAAATCTCCAAAGCCCGCGAACTCCTCGGTTACGAACCCGCCGTTATGTTTGAAGAGGGCTTGGAACGCACCTTCGCCTGGTATCAAGTCAATCACGAAAAAAACTCGGCGAAATAGGTCCGCGCTCCGCGCCTAACCTGCATCTACAGTGTGGGGAGGTTTGTGTCCGCTACAAATCCTCCTTTGTGCATGCTAGGCTAACTCTTCTTCTATTGAGCGCTTTGACCGCGTGAATAAAACCTTGTCCATTCGCAGGCGAGGCCGCCCCTGCCGCCTCTTCGTTTTCCTCTTGCTCGGACTCCTTTTTGCGCGCCAAAGCGCCGCGCAGCAAACCCCTTCCATGCGTCCAAAAGGCGAAACGGCAGAGATCACCGCCGGCGGTCCCCAACGGAAAGAAGGCGAGCTGTACATCGCCGACCAGGACGTCGACCTTCATTATCAGGGCATGCGCCTGCAAGCCGACCACATGGAGTACAACAACGACAGCAATGAGGCCGTAGCGCGCGGCCATGTCATCTACGACTACCAGAACGAACACATCGAAGCGGACGAAGCCCACCTGAATGTTGGCACCAACAAGGGCACCTTTCTAAATGTCCGCGGAACCATTCACCTCCAGCGCCACCCCAATCCTCTCCTGCTCGTTACCGAAAATCCGCTGTATTTCGAAGCCAACCAGGTTGATCGCCTCACCGAAGACGTCTACCTGGTGCACCACGGCTGGTTCACCGTCTGCGATCCGAAAAATCCGACCTGGCAGTTCTATTCGCCGGAGGGAAAAATTACCCTGGAAAAATCCGTAGCCGTCGTCAACGTTAATTACCGTGTCTACCGGATCCCGTTGTTCTGGATGCCCTACGCCACCGCGCCCGCGGGAGATCACATCCGTCAATCCGGCTTTCTTCTGCCGATCCTGGGCAACAGCAACAGCAAAGGATTTACCGTAGGCGATGCCTTCTACTGGGCGCCCACACCGTGGATGGACGCGACGGTCGCCTTCGAGGATTTCAGCCGGAGGGGGCCGGGCCAGCGCGCCGGCTTCCGCGCTCGCCCCTTCGAGAACACCTCCATCCAGTACAAGTATTACGGCGTGGAAGATCGCGGCATCCCCGGCCCTACGGGGGCAATCGAAAAACAGGGCGGCTACACGCAATCTCTGGAAGTACAGTCACTATGGAACCACGGCTGGCGGTTTGTCACCGACCTCAACCAGCTCTCCTCGCTCACCTTCCAGCTCGCGTTCGCTGGAACCTACAACGAAGCGATTAATTCCGAAATTCGCAGTTCGGTTTTCCTCACCAACAATTTCCGCGGCTTCAGCTTCAACGTGGACAGTCTCAACGACCGCGGTTTTCTCGAACTCGTCCCGGCCAACAGCGTAGTCTTGCGAAGCGCGCCCGAGGCCAGCTTTTCCTCAGTGGAGCAAGCCCCCTGGCAGAATCTGCCGGTCTATTTCTCCTTCTCGACGTTCGCGGGA
Source organism: Candidatus Acidiferrales bacterium (assembly GCA_963783955.1). GTDB lineage: Bacteria > Acidobacteriota > Terriglobia > Acidiferrales > UBA7541 > Acidiferrum. Next base: position 773,891 of record CAWAPN010000002.1, read on the forward strand.
ACCGTCCATCGTGACGACGAATTCATCAACACGCCGAATTTTGTGGGCCGCACCGAATTCGCTCCCAAAGTGACCATGCCCTTCCATTTCGGAGATTGGCTCGGAGTCACCACCTCCGCCACCTTCCGCTCCACCTACTATGGCAATTCCTTTAACGCCGCCGGCGAGGTTTCCGGCACGAGCATCATCCGCAACACCGGTGAATTCGAAGTCGATTTTCGTCCCCCCACCTTGGAGCGATTCTTCGAACGCCCTCGCACCCGCCGCCGCTACAAGCACACCATCGAGCCGGTAGTTACCTACAGCTACGTCACCGGCGTGAACGATTTCGCCCAGTTTATCCGCTTCGACAGCAACGCCACCATCACGGACACCAACCAAATTGAGTACGGAATCACGCAACACCTCTACGTGAAACACGGCGATGGCCAGCCCGTCGACTTTCTTTCCTGGCGATTGGTTCAGGACCACTATTTTGATCCCACCTTTGGCGGCGCTTTGGTGCCCGGACAGCGCAACGTCTTTGAGGCCCTCGACTCCATTACACCGTTCGCTTTCGCCGCCACGCCCCGAAACTGGTCTCCGATCGTAAGCGACGTTACATTGACGCCGGGTGGCCGTTACGACGCGGAATCCATCATCGAATATGATCCCCAGCTCGATAAAGTCACAACCATCGGCACCTTGCTGAAGGTAAAACCCTACAGTGAATTTTACGCGACCATCGCCGATTTCCGCCTCCAGGGTAATCCCGTCGTGCAACCTCCCTCCCATCAGATTCGCGGGATCATCGGCTACGGAGATCTCGTCCGCAAAGGGTTCAACCTCTCCGCCGGCGTCAGCTACGACATCCTTACCAACACCTTGCTGAACCAGTTCGTTCAGGTCAGTTACAACGGTGGCTGCTGTGGCTTGTCCGTCGAGTACGGCCGCTTTAACCTCGCCACCGTGCGTTCGGAAAATCAGTTTCGCGTGGGGCTGATCCTTGCGAACATTGGCACATTCGGAAATCTCCGCAGGCAGGAGAGAATTTTCTGAAGCGAGACGATCAACTCGCGTACGCCTCCATTCCCGAAATCGGAAAGCTTTTCCGCAAGGGCAAGCTTTCCCCTGTCGAGTTGACCCGCTTCCTTTTGGACCGCATTCACACTCTGAATCCACGCCTCAACGCCTACATCACCGTATGCGAAGAACCGGCGATACAAATGGCCACACGGGCTGAAGCGGAACTCTCCGTTCGCTCCAGGAAAAAGAGCCGTCGCGATCGCGGCCCGCTGCACGGGATTCCCATCTCTCTGAAAGACAACATCTACACCAAAGATCTCCGCACCACCGGCGGATCGAAAATCCTGAAGAACTTCGTTCCTCTCCACGATGCTCCGGTCGTCACGGCGCTCAAAAAAGCGGGCGTCGTGATTCTCGGCAAAACGAACCTGCACGAGTTCGCCTACGGCGTCACCACCGAAAATCCCCACTTCGGTGCCACGCGCAATCCCTGGGATTTGCAGCGAATCGCCGGTGGTTCGAGCGGTGGCTCCGCTGCGGCGCTGGCCGCCGGGCTCGGTTACGGCAGCATCGGCACGGATACCGGAGGCTCGATCCGAATCCCCGCATCGCTTTGTGGTCTCGTCGGATTCAAACCAGGTTTGGGCCGGGTCAACGCCGAAGATGTCATCCCACTCTCGCCTACGCTAGATTTTGTGGGCACTCTGGCCCGCAGCGCCGAGGATGCCGCGCTCCTGCTCGACCCAATCTTCGTTCGAAGTAAGAACGAGAAAAAGCTGCTAGTCGGCAAAGCTGCGACTTCCTCCCGAGCGCAAGGGCCGCGCCTAGGAATCCCTAAGGAGTTTTTTCTGGACGTGCTCGACCCCGAAGTAAGAGCCCTGTTCGCAAGTTCGGTCGGCAAGCTCGAAAGGCGCGGCGCACGCCTGAAGGAAATCTCATTGCCGCAATTGCTCGAAACCGAAGATGCCGGAAATCAAATCGCCTGGGCCGAAGCCACCATGTACCACCAGCAAGCCGGTTGGTTCCCCGACCGCGTTGCCGAATATAGCGAAGAGGTGTACAAGCGCCTCGAATTGGGCAGCAAAGTCACCGCTCTCGGTTATTTAAATGCTCGCGCCCTTCGCGAAAAATTCAAAGCGCAACTCTTGGACGTATTTACGACCAATGATTTAGACGCTCTCGTTGTCCCCACGACGCCCATCGCCGCGACGCGCCTTGGCGAAGACTCCGTAACGATCGACGGAACCGCCCACGCTACGCGAGCGCTCCTTCTGCGCCTAAACCGTCCCGCCAATCTCGCCGGCGTTCCCGCCATCTCCGTACCATGCGGCTTGACCAGAAATGGTCTACCCATCGGCCTGCAATTCATAGCGGAATGGACCGACGAATTGCCGCTGTTCGAACTCGCGCACAATTTTGAGCGCGAGTTCCGGCTGACGGCTCACCCACAATTGCAACCGCTCGGCTAAGATTTCAGACTGGCTCAGCATCGCGGACCGTGGGGATGGCCCCGCGCCGCTTCAAAATCCAACTTCCAATCACATAACCCAAAGTCCCGGTGACGATTCCCGCCAAAACATCTACGCAGTAGTGATACCTTCCCCACACCGTCGAAACGCACATCCCCAGGTACAACGGGAGCAGCGTCCAGAACAGCCAGCGCCGGAACTTCCACGCGCCCCAGAGTGCCGCCGTCGCACCAGTGACGTGCGCGGAAGGAAACGCCGCCCCGCGCACACGCCCGTAGTGCTCGATAAAACCCATCATCGCAGTAAAAGGCCCGCCGTGAAGCGGCTCCTTCCACCAGCCCGCCATGGAAAACCACGGGCTCTCGATGGGGAAAAACATGGCGATGAAGTACCCAATCATATATCCGGCCATGGAATAGGTCATCACCGACCAGTAGCCGCGCCAGTCTTTGCGAACGTAAAGCGTAAGGCCAACCGCCACGAGGTACGCGAAATAGGTGAAATAAACGAACTGCATCACGTCATTGCGAAACGGCGTAGCGAATTGCTCGAGCCAAACCGAAGGATGTACGCCGGCCAGCCAGTAATCGGCGGCGATCAGCTTTGCGTCTTGCCAGTGCGGCGTCGCGAGCGTCATCAGGTAAGCCAGCTCCTCAAAGCAAAACAGAAAGAAAAGATGGGGATACCAGTGCCGCCAGAAGTGCCACCAGTCGGCGGAAAAAGACGGCCCGTAAAGCTTTTCGCGCGCCGCCGAACGCCTTTGAACCAGGCAAAGTACGAGAATGATGATGACCACGCAGGCCTGCGCGGCAAGCAGCCGGTAGGGATGCGCCAGATTCTCGGCAAAGACCGCTATCAGCGCGCTCGTGGTGCCGAGATAACCCAACGCCAACCACTCGTACGCGCCGCAGGCGGTCCAGGCTTCGGCAATCGCTCTCTTCAACGTCCACAACACGGGCAGTGGTTCGCTTTCTGCAGCGGGCAACGCCGCCACGGGCTGACCCAATGCGCTTGCGGGTGGCCAACCCAAATCAATCGGTTGCTGTCTCCATTCTCTGATGTTTCCGTCCTTCATGAGGTGCCCTCGTTGTTCTGGATTTCCTGCGGCCGGTACGCTGTTTGCCGCGAAGCAATCTGCTTTCCCTGCTGCCAACGCCACATCGTCCAACTCTTCTGCTTCGCGAGCGCTGCCAATTCCTTGCCCGGATTCACGGCGTGCCCATGGCCGACGGCGCAAAGGAAGTACCGGTCGAGCAAGCCGTTCCCGTAGGCATGGCAGTCCCGCAGATCGATCTTTTCCTCCGCCGCAACCGCTTTGACGCGATGCGCCTTCGCCCGCCCATACAGAGCTTGGCCGGAAATCTCGCCTGTCCACTGCCCGCGCACCTCCAGAAGGCGCGTCGCGCAAACTCGCGGCCGAACCGGCGCGCCGCGCACTTCCAGTTCGCATTCCAGTCGGGTCCCAGCCAATCGCGCGAGAGCTTCGAGCGTCCCGCTCACCAGAAAAATTCTGTGCCCTTGCTGCGCGTGCCAGGCAACCCGCGCAATACCCTCTTCAAAAAAACAAATCGATCCCATATGCCGGAAAACCAGATCGCAGTAAACGCCCTTCAGATACCGCTTGTTGCCGTGTTGCGCGGCCAGAATGCCGTTCGGCATCAATCGCAAAGCCTCACCCGTCCAGCGCAAATAATTCGCGAACGGTATGTTTCGGCTCTTCCGCAGCGCAGAGAAAAACCTCCATTCAAGCGGCGGCTCCGGAACCAGGGTCCCGTCCAGATCAAAAAAAGCCGCAGCGCCGCCTCCATCGAGTTTCGCCTGCGCGATCATGCGGCATTCCCTTCCGGATGCCGTTTGCGGGGAGGCCTCGGCAATTTCTCTTCGAAATATTTCCAGCCCTCCAGAAACACCGGTAATCCGCGAATCACGCAAAATCCCGCGGTCACCCACACCAGCATCTGCGCGCCGAACCGAATCGCCAAATGCAGGTTCGCCGTCACGGGACCAAGCAGCGCGACCGGTCCGCGCGTCAAAGCCAACTCAAGTCCCAGATAGCAGAAGCACAAACATTTCAGACCCGCGTACAAACCCCGGCTCCAGGGCGACGCCACCAGCAAGCGCGCCCACCGGTTCTGCAACCTGGCGTTCGCGTCCCAGCCGAGCGGCCCCGACTTCATGGCCAGCCCACGCAAGAAATCCGTAGCCGCCCCGCGTGTAAAAAACAGCACCGGCAGCCACAACGAAACCATGCCCACAACCGCGAAGTACGTGAAATACATATTCTCGATCATGCGGTCGCCCAAAATATCGATCTGCGCGCCTTCCGGCGTAGCCATTTTCTTCCTGCGCGCGATGTACCCGTCGAGCGCGTCCAGCGCAATCGTGGTCACGGTCAGCGCCACCGCCAACAAATTCAGCCACGCATTTCGCCCAAACAGTCCAACCGACACAAATCCGACGGCAATGCGCAACAGCGTCACCTTGTTCGGCGTCCAAGTCATGCGCATGGCAGAAGAGCAAAGTCCGTACCACGCCCTCTACCAATAAGAGACCTATTTTCAAATGGATAGACCCGGGCCCGGACAGTCGTCCGCTGCTCGCCCGCCAGTAAAACGCGCCACTTGTCGGCTCCTGACCGACAATGGACAAAGCCGCTGTAACTTGCGCTCCCGCCAGCAATCTCAAAGAAAGGCACGGTCCAGTGCGACGCCCTTCAGGCGAAGCTCACCGATTTTGTGCGAGAATAGGATGGAAAAGGACACTTTGCATGCATGATGTTCCTTTAGCCGGTGCATTCCTCGCGGGTCTAATCTCGTTCCTTTCCCCGTGCGTCCTGCCGCTCGTACCGGGCTACATCTCCATGCTCTCCGGCATGAGCGTCGAACAATTGCGCCAGGGCCAACAACCCAAGTCCGGCCTTTTCGCCTCCGCGCTTTCCTTCGTCATCGGCTTTTCCGTCGTCTTCATCGCCTTCGGAGCCTCCGCCAGCGCCGTCGGCGGCTTCTTGAACGCGCACAAAAACCTGCTCGCCCCGGTAGCCGGCGCGCTGATCCTTCTCTTCGGCCTGCACCTGTTAGGCGGCCTGATCAAAATGAACGTCCGCGCGGGAATTATCCTCGGCGGGATTCTCGTCGCTCTCGGAGTCGCTGCTCTAGTCCACGGTGGCCCGCTCTTCGCCGGTTTGGGCGCGGCCCACTTCTTCTCCCTCTCGATCATCGGCTTCTTCGGCCCGGTCCTCGCGCGCTGGCTGAATCAAGACGTTCGCCTCCGCAGCAAAGACACCAAGCCCGGGATCTTCAGCGGCTTCCTCCTCGGCTTCGCATTCGCCTTCGGCTGGACCCCGTGCATCGGTCCAATTCTTTCCGCCGTCCTCGTCCTGGCAGCCGCCAGCCAAACCGTGATTCGCGGTGTGTTGCTCCTCGCCGTCTACGCCGCCGGCCTCGCCGTGCCCTTCCTGCTCACGGCCGTTCTGCTCAACCAGTTCCTACGCTTCTACCAGAATTTTCGCAAGCACCTTCATACCGTCGAAGTCTTCAGCGGTGCTCTGCTTCTGTTCGTCGGCGGGCTCGTTTTCTTCAACAAGTTCACTTGGCTCGCCGCAAAGCTGACATTCTTGAACCGTTTTAATCTGTAAAGGAAACTCGCTCGGGTGATTTCATGAAAAAAGTTGGCATCATCGTTGTCACAGTGATTGTCCTGATTGCAGTCACGGTCTACCTGGACCGCGCAACCCGCCTGCCGGCCAAAACGGTCACCGCCGAAGCGCTGCCGGAGGCGACAGCCTTCCTAAGCAAACCCGCTCCGGAGCTGAAGCTAAAAGACCTGGAAGACAAGGACGTCGCGCTCGCGGACCTCAAAGGCAAAGTCGTCTTCGTGAATTTCTGGGCCACCTGGTGCGGCCCGTGTCAGGAAGAAATTCCCTCCCTGATCGAGATGCAGAACAAGTACGCCTCGAAGGGTTTCACGGTCCTCGGCATCGCCATGGATGAGGACGGAAAGAGCGTCGTCGCGCCCTTCGTCGCTAAGGAAAAATACGAAGTGAACGGTCAGAAACTCCTGATCAACTATCCGATCGTGATCGGCACCGATGACGCCGCCGACAAGTTTGGCGGACTCCTCGGTTATCCCACCAGCTTCCTGATTTCCCGCAGCGGAAAGCAAATCATGAAATTCCAGGGCGCACCGGATCTCAATCTGGTGGAAAAAGCTGTCGAGTCTTCGGACTAACCGGAATGCTCTCGGAACACGATTTTCAGAAAAAAGCCGACGCTGCCTTCGAAGATCTTAAACGCAGAATGCTGAAGCTCGGCGACGCACACGCCTTCGATGTCGAAGGCGAAAGCGGCAAACTCGAAGTTATCTTCGAAGATCCCGAGCCCGCCAAGTTCGTGGTTTCCCCGAACACGCCCATCCGCGAAATCTGGATCTCCGCGCTCTCCACCAGCTTCAAACTCGGATGGTCTGAAACGCGCAACGCCTTCGTCCACGAGAAAACCGGCGAAGACCTCTACGCGGTCATGAGCCGCGTCATCTCCCAGCAACTCGGAACACAGGTGCAAGTGTGAAACATTCTACAACTCTTCTTCTTTTTCTGATGGTCGCCGCGCAGGCCTTCTCGCCGCTAGCCAATTCCCAGAACGTCTCCGGCAAAGACGTAGTCGCTCCCGCTCCCTACGTTTCCTATGATCCGGTAGCGCGCGGCATGTCCGTTCAAGTAGCCGTAGTCCTCAAAATCCGCCCGGGGTTCCACGTCAACGCCCACGAAGTTTCCGAGAAATACCTGATCCCCACCGAACTTCGCGCCGAAATTCCCGCCGGCTTCAAACCAAGCGAGGTAGTCTATCCCAAGGGCACACTGGAAACCTTCACGTTCGCAAAAAACAAACCGCTCAACGTCTACTCCGATTCCGTAACCGTGCGCCTCCCCCTAACCGTCCTGCCAAACGCCCCATTAGGCGAACAGCACCTGGCCATGAAGCTCCGCTACCAGGCTTGCAGTAGCGAAATCTGTCTCCCCCCAGTAACCAAAGACGTAGACGCGACCCTCAACATAGTAGCCGCGCAATCTGCAGCCAAACCTGCAAACCAAGCCATCTTTCCCAAATAGCTCCGACTGTTTCAGCCCATGCGATACTGTCATCCTGAGCGAAGCGAAAGGCCTGCTTCCCTTTGCAGCGTTATCCGTGTGCTTGCCCTGAGCCTTCGAAGGGAGACGGTCCAGCAACACAGCGAACCCCGAAACTGCCCCGAAACAGCAAATCCAGTCGCATGTCGGGTGCCCACCCTAGCCATCTCAAGGTGGTCTCGGGGTTAACTTGGCAACCCCCCAAGCTCTCCTACCGCCTCCCGCAATCTTCGCACCACCCGCTCCTGCCCAAGCACCACCATCGTGTCAAACAACGGCGGCGCCACCGCCTGCCCGACAATCGCCACGCGCGTGGCATTGATCAGCAACCCAGCCTTAACCCCGCCCTCTTCAGCAACCTTCCGCGCCGCGTGATCGCAAGCATCGTGATGCCACTCCGGCAGCGCTTCCGACGCATCCGCCAGACTCTGCAGCAGCCCCGGCACCTTCTCATCCTTCCAGAACTTGGCCTTCGCCGCGGGATCCCGCGTGAACTCATCGGTAAAAAACGCCCGCGACCAGTTCGAAAAATCCGGCAGCAATCGCACCCGTGGCCGCAGCAGATCCACGGTCTTCGAAAACCATGCATGCCCCGCGCCCGAAGCCCATTCCGCTTTCCACAACCCATCTCGCTGCAACTGCTCCCGCACTTCCGGCAGCAGCTCCTCGATCGGTAGCTTTTGCAAATACTGCGTGTTGAACCATTCCAGCTTCGCGCGATCGAATACCCCGTTCGTCCGGCTCACACCTTCCAGCGAAAACTTCTCCAACAAATCCTTGGTGCGAAGAAACTCCTGGTCCCCGCCCGGCGCCCAACCGAGCAAAGCCAGAAAATTCCGGAACGCCTCCGGCAGAAATCCCTCGCGCCGGTACATATTCACGTCCGTGGCCCCATGACGCTTCGAAAGCCGCTTCTTGTCCGCGCCAAGAATCAGCGGCAGGTGCGCAAAGATCGGTGGCTCCGTCCCCATCGCCCGGTACAACAACACCTGCTTCGGAGTGTTCGAAATGTGGTCGGCCCCGCGAATCACGTGGGTAATCCGCATGTCGATGTCATCGGTGACCGCGCTCATCTGGTACATCGCCTGCCCGAACTCCTCGTCGTCTTTGCCGGAGCGAAGAATCACAAAATCCTCGATCTCATCGTTGGAAAATTCGCTCTCGCCGAAGACCGCGTCAAGAAATTTCGTCGTGCCCGCGAGGGGCACCTTGAACCGAAGGGCCGGTTTGGTGTCCGGCCTGGACGGCTTCCCGTCGCGGCACGAGCAGCGAATCACCCGCCGCACTGGCGTCTTCTCCGCGCCTTCCTCGGCATGATCTCCGCCCGCGTACCGTTCCGGCAGGCAATAGCACAAAAACGCGCTGCCGTTCGCCAGCAGCTTCTTCGCCGCGTCGCGATACAGCTGCGTCCGCTGCGACTGGTAAAACGGTCCCTCGTCCCAATCCACGCCCAGCCATTTCAGCCCGTCGACGATGCCGGCAACAAGTTCCGGCTTGTTGCGCTCCGCATCCGTGTCCTCGATCCGCAGAATCATCGTCCCGTGGTTCTTGCGCGCAAACAGCCAGTTAAACAAAGCCGTTCGCGCCCCTCCTACGTGGAGATACCCGGTCGGCGAAGGCGCAAAACGCACGCGCACCTTCCCGGTAGCCGTGTTGTTCGTTTCCGTCATGGTCAGTGGTTTCCCGTCTCTAGCGCTGAAAACTTCAGTGTAGCGAAACCCAGCCCAGCGGTCCAACAAACCCTAAGTGCGCAGAGTCTCAGTCTGAATTTCACCATTTCGTGGGCTTGTGAAACCGGCCCTTCGCATCATTCAGAACTGTCGGGAATTGACGAGCCGCCACATCCGATTGCCAGGTACGTTTCTTCGACTATGGGGACCTATTGAAAGAGAGTTTTGCCGATAAAGAGGACGAAACAAGAGTCAAAGAGTGAACTGCGGCAGCGGCAAGGGAAGCCGGTCCAAACACACACCGCCATCCCGAAGGTGTCCGCACATCGGTGCTCTTAGAGAGGTGCTCTTACGGTTTGGAAACGACCCACAGCAGTATTCCCGCGCCGGCCTCCACCTTCAGATCCTCTTTTTCAAAATGCAGCGTAATCTCTCCGACCGGCGAACCCTTCCCGCTATGCGCGATCTTCACGCCCTTCAAGCCATATACGCCGCAAGCGTCAGACGAAAAAACCCAAAGCGCCTGTGCGTAGTCATTTCCATTCGCAGGTCCGTTGCAACCCAAAGCTGGATTTGCCCGGACGTGAACCAGAACGCCGCCGACCACGCCCTTCCCGACTTTTTCTTTCGCGCGATCTCGCACCACGCCGCCGTCGCCAAACCGGATGTCTCCGCCGATCTGCACCGTGTCCGCCCACCCGGCGGGCGATCCCATGTCCGCGCCAGAATTCGGCAACTGCGCCGCCTCAACCGCTCTTCCGGAAGCAATCGCGCGCAGGTACGTGGCAATCGTCAGGGTCTCCTTGCGATCTTCCAGCTGATTGAATTTCAAAGTAACTTTCACGCCCGGTCCGTCTGCATCGGTCTCCACCGACAAAATCGAACCCCGCACCGTAGACTTCATGGCAATTTTCTCGCCATCCGGCAGCGGCACATCCTGAGCGACCTTGGCCTCCACGGCCTGTCCGCGCGTATCTTTTGTAGAAATGGTCTTCTCAAGCCGTAACGGCAGCACCGTACCTGCAGGAATCGAGGACGGGCTTTCCACGGCATGGACGACGCTGGCCGTCGCCGGGCGAACCTCCCGATCATGCCCCCGGAAAGCGACGACCGAGCCCAACACCAGCAGCGTCAAAACCAAACGTTCACACGACGTGCACATGAAAACCCTCCGAGCTTAGCAACGCAACCCGCGTTGCGCCTCTGGCACAAGGCCCAAGCCGCCTCGCGCACCGCCTACTATCTCTTACGCTACCAGTACCCTGGTACGCTTGCCGCCATATTTTTGTTGGCCTCATAATCGCAAATGATTCGTTTTGCGTGTGGTTAGGCGGTATCGGCGGGTCTCGGGGAAATGTTTTTCCGGTCTCCCGGGACGCAAGAGTGCTTCTCCGTCCCGCCTCGCCACATGAAGGGAAAACCCTGTCCACCCTATGGTTCAGAGTCTGATCGCGCTCGGCTTTTTGCTCGCCACCGTTCTGGTCGGGGTGTTCTTTTTCTCGATCTATTCGCTGAAGCGCCAAACCTACCTGCTCTATTGGGCCTCCGCCTGGCTGCTCTACGCCTTCCACTTGCTCCCCGCCGCGCTCTCCCAGTGGATCGCCCCGAGCGCGTTCTTCGAAGCCTTCAGCCCTGGCTTGTTCGCTCTCGCCGGTATCAGTTTTTTCCTCGGTACGCAGGTGTACACCCGGCAAAAACCTTGGTTCGGTCTCGCGGCCGCCACCGCGGCAATCCTCGTGCTCTGGGCCACGGCAAACGCCTTAGAAGTCTTGCTCGTTTCCGCGGTAATGCCCGCGTCGATCATCTACGTCGCCGTCGCGGCTCTTTTCTGGCACGAAAGCCGCAATCACGAAACCCTTGCCGACCGACTTCTGGCCACCGCCTTTGCCTTTTGGGGCGTCCTCACTCTCTCCTTGTACGGTTTGCGCGGCGCGCGCGTCTTCCTCGGCCAGTCGCTGCTGCTGATCACCGTGATTCCTATGTTGTTCGTTTGCATGTTGCTCCTCATGGCGCAGTACGAAGAAGAAAAGCGCCGCGTCGAACGAAACATGCTGGCGCTATCCAATCTCAACCTGGCCACCTCCAGTTTCGTCGGCGGCGAAATCCAGCGCATGCTCTCGCAAGCCCTGGATCGTGTGCTCGGTGTGATCCGCCTTCCCGCCGGAGCCTTGTTCCTCCACCACGGCGATCCCACCGGGCCAAGCTCGGTGGTCTCCGCCGGAATCTCGGAAGAGTTCTGCCGTAAGGCGCAAACCGAAGGCCTCGACGAATACCTCGTCGGAATGGTCTCTCGCCTCGGTGGCCTGCTGGGCTTTCGCGATCTCCGCGACGACAATCTTTCCGCCCTCGAAAAAGACGAGCCCATCCAGCGCTTTCGCGAACTCGCTCTGCAACACGGCCTGCGCAGCGCGGTGGTCATCAGCCTGCAAGCCAAAGAGCAAGCCTTCGGCCTACTTCTCCTCGGCACCCCCGACAGCCGCCGCTTCACTCCCGCTGAACTTCGTTTGCTCCTCGCGCTCGGCCACCAGATCGGCGTCGCCGTCGAAAACAGCTATCTGATCCAGCAAACTTCCCGCCGCTCCGAAGAACTCCACGTCCTCAATGAAATTGGCCGCGCGCTCAGTTCCACGCTCAACAAGGAAGATCTCCTGTCGAAACTCTGGGAAGAGCTGCGCCGCCTCTTCGACGTCGAAAATCTCTACCTCGCAACTTTCGATTCGTCCCGCGACCAGATTCAGTTTGACCTGGAGCTCGCGAACGGCGAGCGCATGCACCCTCGATCTCGTCCGGCCGGCAATCACCTCACCGAATACATTCTCCGCACCCGCCAACCGGTTCTCGTCCGCGATAATTTTGTCGCGGAGGTCCGCAAGCTGGGCGTCGATCCAATGCGCACCGCCGGTTCATTTTGCGGCGTTCCACTCGTGGCCTACGACCACGCCATCGGGGCCCTTTGTATCTTCTCCGACAAAGAACGCGCCTACGACGAAGGCCACCTCGAACTCATGCGTGTCCTCGCCAGCGAAGCCAGCATCGCCATCGAAAATGCCCGCCTCTTTCAGGAAGAACGCACCAAAGCGCGCCAACTCAACCTCATCAACTTGATCTCGCGCGACGCCATCGCCACGCTCAATCCCGACGAAATCCTCGCCAAAATTGCCGGCCAACTCGAAAACGGCCTTTCCTACGACCACATCGGCATCGCCATCCTCGACTACACCACTCGCGAGCTGATCGTTTCCGCGGAAAGCGGCAAGCGTCCGGGTGCCCTTGGCCGGAAAATTCCTCTCGACACCGGTTTGATCGGCCAAGTAGCCCGCACCGGCAAATCGGCCACCTACCGTTCGGCCGTCAACTCACAAAACAGCCCGCAACCCGTTCTTCCCGATTCCTCGACCGCCATGGCTCTGCCGATTTTTTACGGCGATCACCTGCACGGAGTCCTGTACGTAGAAACGCGGGAGCGCGTCGATTTCACCGACGAAGAATCGCTCCTGCTTCACACCCTCGCCGACCTGATCGCCGGCGCCTATCACAACGCCCAGACCTTCCAGAAAGCCCAGGAACAGGCCATCACCGACGGCTTGACCGGCGTAAAAACCCACCGCTTTTTCATGGAAGCCCTCTCTTCTGAATGGAAGCGTTCCTCGCGCGCTGGCCGCTCTTTTGCCCTCGTTCTGATGGACCTCGACCGCTTCAAATTCGTCAACGATTTCTACGGTCACCTCGAAGGCGACCTTGTCCTCCAGCGCGTCGGTCAAATTCTCGAAGCCAATTGCCGCCGCTCCGATGTCGTCGCTCGCTACGGCGGAGACGAATTCGTCATCCTCATGCCGGAAACCACCATGGAGCAGGCCCGCCAACTCTCCGCCAAACTCCGCGGCTGGATCGCTTCCGATCCTCTGCTCCGCGAAAAAAACATCAGCGCCAGCTTTGGCGTCGCTTCTTACCCGCTGCACGGCTCCGCTCCGCAAGAACTGATCCAGGTCGCTGACGCTTCCATGTACCTCTCGAAACACCAGGGCGGCAACACCGTCTCGACCGCCGAACATATCGATCCGAACGAAGCCCGCCGGTGGAAGCGCGACGTCCTCGAAGCCTACCTCGGCGTCACTCTCAAACGCCTTTTCGCCACCGGCCCGGAAGCCTTCGAAGAAATCCATCAGCGGCTGCGCCAGTTTTCCGATTCCCTCCCCGCGACGGAAGCCAGCGGCGTGCGTGGCGCCGATGGTCCGACGGCGCTTCCGCAATCGATTCTCGACACCGTCACGTCCCTCGCTTACGCCGTCGACGCGAAAGATCAATACACCCAAGGCCACTCGCAAAAAGTGTCCGCCTACGCCGCTCTCCTCGCCGAAGCCCTCGGCATGTCGGAAACTGAAGTGGAGGAAATCCGCTTGGGCGCCATCCTTCACGACGTCGGCAAAGTTGGCATCCCGGAATCGATCCTCAACAAGAGCGGTCCGCTCAATCCCGAAGAGTGGGAAACCATGAAAACCCACGTCACGTTCGGTGGCAGGCTGCTCGAACCCATGGTTCCGCTCGAGCGCGTTCGCCAGATGGTCCTGCACCACCACGAATTCTTCGACGGCTCCGGCTATCCCGAAGCCCTAGCCGGAAAAAACATTCCCCTCGGCGCCCGCGTCATCACCATCGCCGATTCATACGACACCATCACGAGCGACCGCAGCTACAAAAAAGGCCGCACCGCCGAACAAGCCCTCGCCGAAGTCGAGCGCTGCGCCAACACCCAATTCGATCCCGAACTCGTCGCTGCCTTCGTCCGCGCCATGCGCCAGCTCCCCAACCCCATCATCGAAGTCGCATCCCTCCTCGCCCGCAACTCCTGAGCTCACGGTACACTCGCACCGCGATGCTGGTCCACCCCAGACAAACGTTGTCAACCTGAGCCTGCCTACCGGAGACAGAGCCAGCAGACGAAGCGAAGGACCTGCTTTTTCTTCTACCAACCCTCCCCATCGAAGAAACATTGCGAACCCTCGTCCCACGAAAAGAGGGAACGAGCTGAGGCAGACGGACACCCTCGGAACGCGACGACGAGACTGCCCCAAAACTGCTCTGTTTCCGTTTGATTGTCTGCTCGCTTGCTGTACAGGAGATCAACACTTTTATGCATCTACACAATGATTTTTCTTTTTTTGACAGACACCCGCATCACGGCCCTTTTGGCCGTCGCGGCCATCGCTTCGGGCGTTTTGGTCCGGGACTCTTTGGCGCGCCCGCGTTGCGCGCGGCGAGAATGCTCGCTTCCGGCGACCTACAACTCATCATCCTCGCTTTGCTAAGCGAAAAGCCCCGCCACGGATATGAAATCATCAAGCAGATTGAGGAACATTCGAGCGGAACCTATTCGCCAAGCCCGGGGATGGTCTATCCGGCCCTCCCCTATCTCGAAGAAACGGGTTACGCCGCTTCGCAGTCCGACGGCGCCAAAAAACTCTACCGCATCACCGACGCCGGAACCAAGCATCTGAACGACAACCGCGCCGGCGTTGAGGAGACACTCGATCAGCTCGCCCGGTTCGGCCGCAAACTCTCCCAATTCCAGAAGGAATTTGCGGAACAGGAAGACGACGAGCGCGACGATTCCCGTGGGGATTTCAGGCACGGTATCAAGTCCGAATGGCGCCAGGCGAAGCAGGAATTTCGCGAGTTGCGGGGCGACCTCAAATCGGCTCTTTACGAGAAGCTCGACGCTTCGCCCGAGGAAAGAAAAAGAATCTTTGCCATCCTGCGCCGGGCCATCGACGAGATCCGGGGCAAGAAATCATGACGCCGGGAATCGCCATTCCACGCCGGAATACGGAAAGGGCCAAACGAGCGGTGCAACACGCGAGGCGGCCCAGCGAAAAATGCCGGGCCGAAGCCGGCGCGTACCTTCCGATCGTGAATCGCAATGCCTGCGAGGGAGAGCGCGATTGCGTCGAAGTCTGTCCTTACGGCGTTTTTGAGGTGCGCCAGATCGACGACGGTGATTTTTCGAGGCTCTCCTTCCTCGGCAAGCTGAAGAGCCGGATGCACCGGAGGCTCACTGCCTACACGCCGCAGGCCAACCTTTGCCAAGCCTGCGGACGGTGCGTGGTCGCCTGCCCCAAGGATGCCGTTACGCTCGTTTCGCAACGGGATTGGTTGGGGATGGACGCGGCATAAGCGCAACGAAAGCTTTTCCCCGACTCTGCTACAGTGGAAGCCGAGGCTCCAAAGACGTTCGGGGGAAAGGTCTATGGAAACTGCGTCAGTAAGATGGATGGGGAAGCAAAAATTCGCGGCCACCAGCCCGTCCGGTCATGCCGTGGAATTCGATTCCGACCGTGAAGCGAACACCGCGGCCGGGCCGATGGAAATGGTGTTGATGGCGCTCGGCGCGTGCACCGCAACGGACATCGTCATCATCCTTGAGAAAAAACGGCAGAAGCTGCAATCGCTCGAAGTGTTTTGCTCCGGCGAGCGCGCCGACGATCCTCCCAGGGTTTGGGTCAAGGTCGAAGTGCTTTTTCGCGTTCGCGGAACCGTGGACGAAAGCGCGCTGAAGCGTGCGATCGAACTGACCAGGGAAAAGTACTGCTCCGTGGCGGCCATGCTGCAAAAAACCGCGAAGATTACCTGGCGCCACGAAATTCTTCCCGGATCATGAGAACCGCCTTGCGCTTGTCTCTGCGGAAGCGCTTCGCATAGAATCTAGGTTTTGGCATCAGGGGTTTGCGCTTCCCAAGGAGCATCATGTCTCGCCGCATCGCCGCAAAAATTACGGGTGTAGCCGGGTACGTTCCACCGCGCGTGTTGACCAACGCGGACCTGGAAAAAATGGTGGATACCACGAACGAATGGATCATGGAACGTGTGGGTATCCGCGAACGCCACCTGGCCGAAAAAGGCGTGGGCGCCAGCGATTTAGCGGTGGAAGCGGTGAAGAAACTGCAAAAAGTTCAGCCCTTCGATCTGCAAGAAGTGGATCTGATCGTCGTCGGTACAGTGACGCCGGACATGATGTATCCCTCGACGGCTTGCCTGGTGCAGCACAAGCTCGGAATCGCAAACACCTGGGGCTTCGATGTTTCCGCCGGCTGCTCGGGCTTCGTCTATGCCCTGAACACCGGGGCGAAGTTCGTGGAATCCGGACAGTACAAGAAAGTCCTGGTGATCGGGTCGGACGTGAACTCTTCGATGACCGATTACACCGACCGCGCGGTCTGCATTATCTTCGGTGATGGTGCCGGCGCGGTTTTGCTCGAACCGTCGAACGATGGCGAACCGGGGATTATCGACCACGTCGCGCAGGTGGAAGGCGGCGGCGGGCAATTCCTCTACATGCCCGGCGGAGGCAGTCTGAATCCGGCTTCCCATGAAACTGTCGACCAGAAAATGCATTACATCCATCAAGATGGAAAGAACGTCTTCAAGTACGCCGTGAAGAAAATGGCGGAGATGACGGAACGCATCCTAGAGAAAAACGGGCTGACCGGCAAGGACGTGGATTGCTTCATCGCGCATCAGGCGAATCGCCGCATCATCACCGCCACCGCCGAGCGTCTGGGAATGCCTTTGGACAAAGTGATTATCAACATCGAGCAATTCGGCAACACCACCGCCGGTACCATTCCGCTGGCGATGCAGACGGCCTTGGAAGAAAGGAAATTGAAGAAGGGCGATCTCGTTCTGCTCGCCGCCGTGGGCGCGGGCTTCACTTCCGGCGCCACCCTGCTCCGCTGGGCGTATTGAGCTCTAAAAAATAAAAGGGCGGAATGTTTCGCTCCGCCCCTTTCGTTTTTCTTGAGAAACGACTAGTTGGGAATGACGAGCTGTTGACCGACCTTGATGTTGTTCGGATCGGTCAGCTTGTCTTTGTTGGCGTCGAAGATTTTCATGTACTCGTTCGCGTTGCCGTAGAACTGCTTGGCAATCTTCGAAAGCGAATCGCCGGCGGCGACGGTGTAGGTTTTGTCCACCGGCGCTGGGGGCGCAGGCGGTGCGAGCGAAGGATCGACGGCTAGATTCAGCGTCAAGTCAGCGTACGTGGGATCGACCAGCTTCGCTTGATCCCAGATTTTGTTCTTGATCGCCTCGCTGCCGCAGGCTCCCTCGATGTAAAGCTTGTTGTCCTGGATGTGCACGTGGGTAAGGCGCACGCCGGACTGACTGATCGCGTTCAATACCGACCCGTACTTCATTTTCAGTTGATCTAGGTCTGCCATGGGTCTTCCTCTCTAGAATGGTTATCGGGCGGCCCACAAGCATAGCACCGGGCGCGAAAGGCGACAGGACAATCTTTGGGGTGCAAGAGAATCAGGCGTTTGAGGAACAGGATTACATCGAACGCATCGAAGCAGCCTGAGCCAGGTTCGCTTCGAGACGGCGTCCCACTTGGACGGCGGCAAATCGCGCGCAGAGAGTGCGTTCTTGTTCAACCCAGCTTGTCAGCGCCGGAGAGATTTGACCGAACAGGCTCGAAACCTTTCCGATGAGCTTGTAATATGTGGGAACGAAACCAAGGCCGCCGCGCGTGTGCTTCAGTTCCGGAGTAAGAATAAGAAGGCTGGCGAGTTTCTCGAAGTGCGCGCCGCACATCTCGGACTCTTCCACCTGCGCGGCTTCCAGGATCTCCATGCGGATCGGCTGAGCGGCCACACCGGCAAGTACGGCGCGCCAGTAGTACAACCCGAACTGCGCCAGGGCCACGATGGAGATGGTGAATAAGATTGCCGAGAACATCCCACGCCTCCAGGTAGAGAATGCGCCTTTCTGCTGTTTCTACCTATAGCGCTGCAGTACTAAGGGAGTAGGCCACCGAGGGCTGACGGATTCCGAGCTCTCGGTTGTGGTGCCTGCGGAAGGTTGCCAAAACCCTGCTGGCCGCGTATGCTGCGCGCCAGAGGTACTTCTAAAGCCATGAAATCAAGCAGCTTAAGGCTCCTGAGCTTATTGTCCGCCGTTCTGGTTTTGCACCCAGTCTGGCGGTATTCCCGCACCGCGGCCGAGCAGGATTCGCCACGCGTCCCGATAACCGCGGTTCTAAGCAAACAGCAAGAGGCGTGGAATCAGGGCGACGTTGCCGTATTCATGGAAGGTTACTGGAATTCGCCGGAGCTGACGTTTGCCGGCAGTGGCGGAATTACCCGTGGATGGCAGTCGGTGATGGATCGCTACCGGAAGAATTATCCAGATGCAAAGGCAATGGGCCATCTCGATTTCTCAGACCTCGAAGTGCATCGGTTGGGAAACGAAGCGGCGCTCGTGCTCGGACGGTGGCATTTGAAACGGAACTCCGGCGAATTAGGAGGAATTTTTACGCTGGTGTTTCAGCAATTCCCGGAGGGCTGGCGGATCATCCACGACCACACGAGCCTGGATGCGAAACCGTAGTAGCGGCAACTACAAGATCTCGACGATTTCTTCGTAACGCTTGAACGGTGGAATCAGGTACGCGCCGGCCATTTCGGTTCGCGCCCATTTCAGCATGTCTCGCGCTACATCAAAGCCGCGATCGCGCGCGGAAGCACCGGCGGCTTCCATGGATTTCAGAAGCGGCTCTGGAATCACGATTCCGGGAACTTCGTTGTTGAGGCGCAGCGCCTGTTTGTAGCTGTTGAGCGGCCAGACACCGATCAGGACCGGAATGGCCGGCTGGCCACCGAGCTTTTTCAGGAAGGCGTGCCAGTGCTCGGGATCGAACAGAGGTTGTGTCATAGCGAAATGCGCGCCTGCTTCGACCTTCTGGTGAAAGCGGGCGATTTCGTTATCCAGATCGTCGGCCATGGGATTCAGCGCGACGCCGATGGTGAAATTGGTTTGGCCGCCGAGAGTTTTGCCTGCCCAGTCCGTGCCTTGATTCAGTCGATGCAGGATTTTGGTTAAGCCAACGGAGTCGACTTCGTAAACGCCGCTGGCCTCGGGATAATCGCCGACAGAGGGCGGATCGCCGGTGATGCCGAGGACGTTGCGGACGCAGCCGACGGTCCAAGCGCCGAGCAAAATGGCTTGTAAGCCGATGATGTTCTGATCGCGCGTCGTCAGGTGCGGGATGGTTTCCACTCCGCGCGCTTCCAGGGCGCCCGCGACAATCAGGGCGTCCATTCCAACGCGGGCCATTGCGCCGCTATTGATGTCGATGGCGTCGACTTTGTTGGAGCCCAGCACTTTGTCGACCTGCTCGAAAATGCGATCGAGCGAGAGGCCCTTCGGGGGGTCGATTTCGACGGAGATGACGAATTCTTTTTTCTGGAGTTTTTTCCAGAGCTTGCTTTCCGGTTCGCGCTCTTGAACCGGGGCGGCAGGCTGCGTCTTGGCTACGACCGTAGTCGCTGCGTGCGCGTGCGCAGGACGCAAAGATTTGACCGCCTCGGCCATGGCGCGAATGTGCGCGGGCGTGGTGCCGCAGCAACCGCCCAGAATTCGGACACCGATTCCCGCTGCTTCACGGGCAAATTCCGCGAAGTAAGCGGGCGAGGACTTTGGGTACACGATGCGGTCGCCCTCGCGCTTCGGGAAGCCGGCATTCGGCATGCCGCTGACACAGATGTTTCCGGTGTTTGCGAGTTCCTGAAGGATCGGCAGGAGCGATTGCGGGCCCAACGTGCAGTTCGCGCCGATGACCTGTACATTCTTTTCTTTCAGCATCGCGGCGGCCAGCAAGGGGCGCACGTCGCTGTAGGTGGTGCCTTCTTCGGAGTACGTAAGCTCGGCGACGATCGGCAGCGACGAGAAAGAGCGGATCGCGTCGATCGCGATCAGCAGTTCTTCGATGTAAGCAAAAGTTTCCAGAATAAAAAGGTCCACTCCGCGTTCTTCGAGGGCGAGCGCCTGTTCATGAAAGACCTGGCGAATCTCATCCGGTTCCGGATGGCGAGCTTGCACGCCGATGCCGAGCGGGCCCATGGAACCGGCGATCAGGAGGTCCCGGGAGGCGGATTCGCGGGCTTCGCGGGCGATTTTTACGCCACGGCTGTTCAAGCGCTGCACTTCGTCGCCCAGACCGAGCGGGGTCAGCTTGAAACGGTTGGCACCAAACGTATTGGTCTCGATGATCTGCGCACCGGCCTCGATGTAAGCCTGGTGGACGCGAAAAACGACTTCGGGCTCCAAGGAATTCAGCTCATCGAAGCAGCGCACAGGGCCCACCGATTCGTGCAAGAGGGAGCCCATCGCGCCGTCGGCGATGAGGATAGAATCCCTCAACCTTTCGTTGAAATCGTGAATTTTCACTGGTCGGTCCTGTTTTTTGGTGTTCCCGCAATAAGACTGCTAACGCTTTTGTTCCATGAGGCCGGCGACGGTGCTCATCAAATCGTATTTCGTGAGGATCTCGAAGCGGGCATCATCCATCTCCACGAAGACCGCGGGATTTTCGTGGCTGAGAATATAGGTGACGCGCTCGACGGGCGCGTTTTTCGGCACTCTTGGCAGGGGCTTGGCCATGACTTCACGGACCACAAGCTTGCGCAGATCCTTGCCTTGCAGCGCGAGCGTGAGGATTTGATCCTCATAGATCGCGCCGATGGGCAAATTTTCTTCAAACACGGGAATCTGAGAGATGTCCTGCTCCTGCATGGTTTTCAGGGCGTGAAACACGGTTTGATAGGGGCGGGCGATGACCAGTTCCCGGACTTTGCCTGTACCTTTCTTGGCGGTGACGACTTCGGCGGCGGTGATCGGCACGCTCGATTCCACGTAGCCGCGTTCGCGCATCCATTCGTCGTTGTAAACCTTGCTCAGGTAGCGCATCCCGGTGTCGGGCATCAGCGCGACAATGAATGCGTCCGGCCCGAGAGTTTTTGCCAGGCGAAGCGCGGCGGACAGGCAGCCGCCACCCGACCCGCCGGTAAAAATTCCTTCGCACTTCGCCAAACGGCGCGCGGTTACGAAACACTCCTCGTCATTCACTTGAATCACATCGTCAAGAATCGACATGTGCATTGTGGTGGGGAAAAAGTCCTCGCCGATGCCTTCGACGACGTACGTGCGCGCTTTCGTGATTTTGCCGGTCTTGTGAAAATCGTAATAGAGGGAGCCCTCGGGATCGACGCCAACGATCTTCACATTGGGGTTTTTCTCTTTCAGATATTTGCCGACGCCGCTGACCGTACCACCCGTACCCATGCCGCACACGAAGTGCGTGATTTTGCCTTCGGAGTCTTCCCAAATTTCCGGGCCGGTGGTTTTGTAGTGCGCCTCGGGATTGGTGGGATTGTCGTATTGATTGGGGTAGTACGAATTGGGAATCTCGCGCGCTAGTTTTTTTGCAACGCTGTAGTAGCTACGCGGATCTTCCGGCTCGACGGCCGTTGGACAAACAATCACTTCTGCGCCAAGGGCTTTGAGCAAATCCACTTTTTCCTTGGACTGCTTGTCGGTCGTGGTGAAAACACATTTGTAGCCGCGCACCGCTGCAACCAAAGCCAATCCCATACCCGTGTTTCCGCTGGTGCCTTCGATAATCGTGCCGCCGGGCTTCAGGAGTCCTTTTTTCTCGGCATCGTCAATCATGGTAATGCCAATGCGATCTTTTACCGAGCCGCCGGGGTTCAGCATTTCCGCTTTTACCCAGATTTGCGGCTTCAGGCCGGCGGCGCTGCGGTGCAGGCGGATGAGCGGCGTTTTCCCCACCGCTTCGATGATGTTGTTACAACGCATCTGTTGTCTCTTTGGGATCTTTCCCCAGGGCCACACACACCATTCGCCCTATGCCATACTTCTGCTTTTAAGTTTAGCATGCGGCCTGCAAGCCTACGGGTGGACAGGCCGCTCGAGGGAGCCAAAATGGCAAGGCTGAATATTTCGAGCGGGACGACCTGGGAGCCGATTGTGGGGTACTCGCGCGCAGTGAGGATCGGCAACCACATCAGCGTGTCTGGCACGACCGCCACCGGACCGGACAACAAGATCGTCGGCATCGGCGATCCCCACGCGCAGACCGTGCAGATTATGCGGAACATCGAAGCGGCCCTGAAACGCGCCGGGGCGAGCCTGAAGGATGTGGTACGCACGCGGATGTACGTCACGAACATTGTCGATTGGGAGAAAATCGGACGCGCGCATGGAGAGTTCTTCAAGGACATTCTTCCCGCAACCAGCATGGTAGAGGTCAGCAAGCTGATTGCGCCGGAGATCCTGGTCGAGATAGAAGCGGACGCCGTGGTGAGTGAATGAACGCGCAAAAAGCCCTCTACGATAGTTTCATTGCGGATTATTACGACAGTTCGCCGATTGTCGTGAACCGAACGCAGGATGTGGCGTTTTACGCGAGTTCCGCAAGGAAGTATGGCGATCCTATTCTTGAATTGGGTTGCGGCACGGGGCGCATCACCATGGCGATCGCGGAGGCGGGCTATCGCGTGGTTGGATTGGATATCTCGGAGAAAATGTTGCAGCGCGCGGTAGCAAAGCGGATGGCTTTAGGACCGGAGGCACGCGAACGCGTTCATTTGACGCAGGGAGACATGACCCAGTTTGATTTGAAGGAGACATTCCGCACGATCATCATTCCCTTCCGGCCATTCCAGCATTTGTTGGAAACTGAGCAGCAGATGGGCTGCCTGAATTGCGCTCGCAAGCATCTTGCCGGCGGGGGACATTTGATCGTGGATTTCTTTCAAACCGATCCTGAGCGGATGCACGAAGCGAGGTTCCTCAAGGAATCAGCGTTGCTTGAGTATGACCTTCCGGGCGGCCGGCATGTCGCACTATCGGAGCGGGTGGCGGCATTTCACCGGGGGCAACAGCGAAACGATGTGGAAATGATTTTTCGGGTCACGCATTCGGATGGAAAGCAGGAGCGTCTGGTGATGGCGTGGACGCTGCGGTATTTTTTCCGCTATGAGGTCGAGCATTTGCTGGCGCGGTGCGGATTTCGTGTTGCCGCAGTTTATGGAGATTTTGACGCTTCGGGGTTGGGGGATATTTCGCCGGAGATGATTTTTGTGGCGGGGGCCGCGTAAAGAGAAAAAGCGAACCCAGGTTGTCTCAGGCTTTAGGAATTGCGGACACCGGACGCGGTTCAGGGTAGTGGTGCGGCCCGCCTCAGAAGGCGGGCCCTGGAAGAGCGAGGCAACTGGCTTACCAGTGGACGCGGATGCGGTATTTGAGGACGGATTCTGCGTTTGGCTGGACTGGGACGTTGAATTGGGCTGCGAAGGCCGCGGTCTTTTTTGCGGCGAAGGTGGAACTTAGGATTTCCCAGTCGCCGCCGATGGGTTCGTTTACCTCGACGTTGATGGGCGTGTCTTTGTGGTTTCGCAGCGTAATCTCAAATTCCATTTCGTAGACGCGGTCGGCAATCTTCTTGTAGTCGGTTTGTTTGCGCTCGGCGACAACGTCGAAGGCGTTACCGATTTTTGCGGTGATGAATTCGTCTTTGGGCGTGTGGTCGATGTGGTCTTCGCCGATGAACAGGATGCCGCCCTTCGAGTCTTTCTGATAGACGCGCAGACTTCCCGCGGGAAGCGGAATGCCCAGGCCGGATTTCTCTTCGTTTTTGAATTTGTAGAAAACCATGACCGCGTCTTTGAGCGGCGAACCGGGGTTTTGCGCGTTGCGATAGTAGAAGTTCTGACCGTTTACAACAAAGAGCTTCTGGACGGGGACGCCGCTGCCCTCGAGCAAACTGATCTGCTTCGATTCCTTATCCTCGACGGACGTGCGGCGGCCCAAAGAATAGAGGTGATATTCGCTGAAGTTTTCCTGGACGAAACTACCCGAAGCTTTTGCCTGGGGAGCGGTTGCAAGCGCGTTCATGGTTCGGTATTGCTCCGTTGCGGGAAGGCGGTTGAGGTCGCCTGCAACCAGCTGCAATTTCGCGTTATGGAACGCAGTGCCTGAATTGTTGATGAGAGTCACCCAGCCATCGAGATCGGCGGCTTTGTCGTCGCGGCCAACGGTCAGCACGTAGTCCGCGTTCCAGGAGAGATTGTTTGCAAGGTAGGAAGCTTCGATGGACTGCTTGCGCGACCCGGAATTTTCCAGGGACATCAACAGCGTCGGCCGATCATACAGGTTCGGCGGAACTTCCGGGAAGCGGTAAGCTTCGCCGTAAACGCCGGTGACGATGTCGTTGCCGATTTTCCAGACCGGACCGTTATTGTTGGCGAGTAGTGTCGCCTTGATCTCTTCGTGCTTGGTCGTTCCGTTATCCATGTAGGTGCGTACGAGCGTAACTTCCCTACCAACGTATTTGTTCAGGAGCTTGTTGGGTTCGAGGAGATCGTATTCGTAGTTTTGCTCCAAGACGTTTACTTTTTGCGGTTCGGTGAGCGAACGGAAATGGACCGTGGCGGGATTCACGGTGGCGGCAATATCCATGAATTTAAGGCGGAATTCACCGGTCGGTAATTGCAGCTGGCGCACGTCGCGAATGAGCGCGATGTTTGAGTTGTAGACGGTGACGGCCAGATCGGTCTGATCGTTCAGGGAAGTGGATTGCTCCGCGGCCGCGGCGGGGTTTTTCTCCTGCGGATTGCCTTTTTTGCCCGCTGGGTAGGACGGCACAAGCGCTGCCGCTCCAGCCAGGAAAATGACAGCGGCTGCCGTAGCCCAACGACGTGAAGAGTTTTTGATCCGGTGGGAAGTTTCCATGAAGAGCTCCTAAAAGTTTTTGCCTTCGCGGTTAGAACGAAGTGCAGAAAATTTCTTGCAGCGCGTTTATTCGTTCGCGGTGCGCCGCCAAGTTACGCCGCCATCGGATGTTTCGTAGCTGATCCGATTGGGCACATCCCAGATCGAAGCGCGCCTGGCATCTGTTGCGTGAACGCCGCCCAAATCTCCTGAGATTGGCGATCGCAACAGTTTCCAGTACTGGCCTCCATCGATAGTAAGTAGCAACGTACCTGCCCTGCCTACCACCCAACAGACTTCGTCGGATGTTGCCGAGCCGGCGGTCAGATCGGCAATCACGCCGCTGGTTTGCGGTTTCCAGGTCTTGCCGCGGTCCGTGGTGTACAGGATCTGGCCCGCGGAGCCAAGAATCCAAGCGTGCGCTTCGCCGGGGGCGACAATATAGCGGTGACTCGCCGCGGCCAGTCGTAGGAGATTGTCAGCGGCAGGCAGCGCGTCCATTTGCGCTGAGGTCGCGTTCGCCGGCGTCGCAGCTTGAGCCTGGAGACTCTCCGCCATGGTCTGAGCCACGATGTCAGCTCGTTGTTTTGCTTCTGCGGAGCCGCTTCGATTAGCACCGGCCGTACCGGCGACCGTAGGAGACGTGGCTCGCGCCGCGGGAGTTTGGCTTCGTGCCATGGCCCCCGACGGAAGCATCTTTGTTGCAGCCTTCCCGGGTGTTACACCGCGGATCGCATTTTCTTGCTCGCTGGTTGCGGAGTCCGCGGAGCCGACGGACTCGGCCGATACGAGCGGCGCCGAAGACGTAGGTTGCTCAGAAGGCTCAGGGGAAGAAGAAGCTGTTTTCTTCTGCGCAAGAGCTATTTCGTCGCGCGCGGTGGCAGGCTCCTGTTTTTTCGCGGTGAGGGGTGGTTCTGCTCGAGGCGTCGGCAAGGGCGCCACGGCCAAGCGGTTTTGCGCTAGCTCTGCTTCGTAGGCTTGCTTGCCGTGCTGCGTGCGAACTTCGCGCGCACCGATCCACAGGATGACCGTGGCGGCGAGGGCGCCGAGGGGGACGAGCACGCGCCAGGATGGGCGGTGACGTAGCCTGTCCATCTCGTCATGTATTTCTGCGGAGATGGACGATAGGTGAGAAGGTTGCGCATTTTGCTGAGAGACGGCGGCCGCGGCGCGGAAAACGGTTGGCGCGGCCGGCTGCTCCACAGGTTGCAATCGGTTCTGGCGTTCCCATTCCGCAGCCGGCAGATTTTTGGTTTGTTCCACGAGCGCCAGGATTTCCTGGCAACGGCTGCAGCCGGCGATATGTTCCTTGCAACGGGACAATTCGTTTGTCGAAAGCGTGCGGTCATGATAGGCGGCGAGAATTTCCGCGTCGGGACAAGACGGATCCGGAGAAGCGCTGGGCAAATGCCGCGCTAGTGCATGGTCGAATCGTTGCCCGCGGTCGTCATTCGGCATGGTGCTCTCCGTTCTTCGAACGGCTCTCGAATCGATTCTTGCACAGACTCACGACGATTCCTTTCGTCCGGCTTCGGTTTTTGCCGTAGGCTTTTCCGGAAAGATTTGCCGGAAGTCGATGGGAGAGTCTTCCGCGGCGTACTGAAAACAAAGAGCAATTTCGGCGTCGCTTAGCGGAGGCAGATTCTGCAAGCCTTCGCTGACATAATGCCCCGTTCGCAAGCACTCCTCCACTTTGGCGCGCAGTTCGCGGCGCGCCCGCTCGAGGTGACGAGAAGCGCTCGATTCATGTTCGCCGAGCAAGCTGCCGATTTCGGCCAGAGTTTTTTCTCGCGCGTAGTAGAGTTCGAGGCGCTTGCGGTCATCGGCGGGAAGCTCGGCGAGACGGTCCGTCAGCGCGAGAACAAAGCAACGCACGTAGCGGCCGCGGTCGGGATCGAGGGGAGGGGCCGGAGCGATTTGTGCCGGGGGCAGTTTGTCCCTTTCGCCGTCTACGCGCTCGAGTGATTCGAATCGGCGATTTCGACGGATGCCGTCGATGTGGCGCTGGGCGAGAATGGTTCGCAGCCAGGTTTTCAGTGCGCTGCGGCCGTGAAAATAACGGAGCAGGGAGACTTCGCCCCGCTTGCCGTCGACCAGACCGAAAAGCTCGGCGAAGAGCGAATCGGCCAGTTCCTGCGCGTCCATGCCGGACCTGCTGCCTTTGCTGATGGCGCCCGCGGCGGCTCGCAGATAACCGCGATAACAGCTCACAAAGTGCTCCCAAGCTGTTTCGGAGCCTGCGATACACGCGGCGGCTAAGACCAGATCGTCTATATGGAGAGTCTCGAGATACTCCTCAATCTTGTCATAGTCCGCTGTGCCATCGGAGAAACGCTTCGCGACACTTCGTTCGAGCGCGGCGACGAATTGCACGCGGGTTAACTGCCAAGAAGAGGAAGTGGAATTGACATAAAGAGAATCCAGACGGGCATCGAGCTCGCGCAGCAGAATCAGCGGATCAGAGCGGCGATTGGGGGGCGGGTCGATTAGCACTCTTTTTCCCTGGTTAACCTTAATTCCCTTATTTCTACATCTTAGAGGCGGTCGCATGCAACCAACGTCTGCGGGGGGTCTGGCATCCTAGCAACTACCCCCCTAGAGGTCGCCGGTGCATAAATCAACAGGTCTCTCCGTTTGGAATTGCGGTATCCTAGGGAGTGTTGCGTCTTCCTGCCCCGCAACGAAATTCGCCTCGGCGGGTTTAGCCCGGTAGCCGTTCGTCCTCGAGAGGTGTTCACTCGTTGGAGCCATTAGCGAGTACGCGTCTTTAGTACGAAAGTCCTATTCGGCAGCTTCTTTGTAGTCAGTACGCTCGTACTGGCACCAAGAATCTCCCGAATTGGGTCGAAGCTTGATTCCCCGGATCAAGTCTCCGGGAGAAACTTACCCAAGAGGCGTAAGCGGATGACCACAATGATCGCTGATCCACCACGTAGAACGTCTCTGGGCGTTGGATTCGACGCTCATCGGCGAACTACGAACACTGAATCCTGGAAACAGCAAATCGGGAACAAGCCCATCCCTGCCCGTCTTGCGACGTTGCCGGAAGCAAAAACGAACTGGGGCCGCGTGGGCGCCAGCGCCATTTTTCAGGTATCTGTTCTGGGTTTTTTCCTTCTGGTTCCCCTGCTTTACCCGGAAGGAATGAAGACCGCGCTGCATTTCTACACCACGACTCAGATCGCTCAGCCGATGACGGAGATTCCGGTGGCCCCGCCACCCCCACCTCCTGCGAAAGTGCGGACACCGAAGGTCGAAGTGAAGCCTGAGGTACCGGTCGAGCCACCAAAATTGAACCCCCAGCAGCCGCATATTTTTGCGAATCTGAAGCCCAAAACGGTTCAGCCGAAACCTATCGAGAAGCCGGACGTTAAGGCTCCGGATATGAAGCCGGTCCTCGAAACCGCCAAAATCGATACTGTGGACAACGGTCCGAAGCGCCCCAAAGACGACGTCAAGGTGGGTAACTTGACGGGCAGCGCGGCGCCTGCAACGGTCAAAGCTCCCGTCGACAAGGTGCAGACAGGTGGCTTTGGAGACGACAACGGGATTGCCGGAAAGGGGGATCCCAATCACGCGACGAACGCGAACCGTTTGGGTTCGCCCGCTTTGCCCGGCGGTGAAGGATATGGCAACGGAACCGGTGGTAAGAACGGCATAAAAGGCACTGTAGCGAGCACGGGATTCGGAAACGGTACGGCGATCCCTCCGGCGGGTGGTGAAAAGAAGGGCACGGTCGTGGCCGGCGGTTTCGCAAACGCAGATGCCCCGGCGGACGCGCCCAAAAAGAAAGCCGGGCCCTCCGGACCAGCCGACGCAGCCCCTGAAATCGTAGAGAAGCCCCGTCCCGAATACACGGCGGAAGGGCGGAGCCTGAAAATTGAAGGGGACGTCCGGCTGGATGTAGTATTCCTTGCCAACGGGACGGTTCAGATGAATCGAGTTGTCAGCGGTTTGGGCCATGGCCTGGACGAGGCCGCAATCCGGGCCGCACAGCAGATCAAATTCAAGCCGGCGAAGCGCCAGGGCACGCCGGTGGATTACCCGGCCGTAATCCGAATCGAATTCCGGCTGGCCTACTGAGGGAGAAATAATCATGCGAACGCTGTCAAAAAAGATTCTTGTGCTGATTTTTGGCGCATGCGCGAGCGTGCCGCTGATAGCGAACACGCCGCCGGCTCCTGCCGCGGACCAACCGCGGACGATGGACCAGGCGGTGGACCGGATCGTCGCCAACGAGCAACGCTTGTACGGCCAGATGCGGAATTACTCGCCGCTGGTGGAGACGTACATTCAGAACTTGAGGCCCGATAAGGATCTTGGGGAAGTGCCGGCCGGAGACAAGTATTTCCTGGGTCGCGCCAACTTCGAAAAGGGCGTGAACCTCGTGCCGCTGACCGATAACGCGGGCAAGGGGAAAAAAGTTGTCGGTTCAATCGGAAACTTCTTCAGCTTTGCGATGCAGTACCTTCCGGATGGCTTCCTGCAGATGATTTTTATCGACACCAACGGCTTCGACAAACAGCACTACAAGTTTGACTACGTCCGCCGGGAGTTCCTCGGCGAGGTGCGCTGCCTGGTGTTTGATGTGACGCCGGCGGAGAAGAACAACAAAGGACGTTTTCTTGGCCGAATCTGGGTGGAAGACCAAGATTTTCACATTGTGCGTTTCAACGGCGCTTACAGCGGGAATGGGCACTCCAGCTGGTATTTCCACTTTGATAGCTGGCGCACTAACGTCCAGCCCGGGCTTTGGCTGCCTACCTTCGTGTACAGCGAAGAGAAGGATCTGCACTACGCTTTGAGCAAGAAGCTCGACTTTAAAGCGCAGACTCGTTTGTGGGGCTATAACCTCGGTAATGCTTCGAAGCAAGAGGAGCTGAGCAAGATTTTGGTGGAGACGCCGGTCAACGACGACACCAAGACGGCCAACGATCTTTCACCCATCCAGGCGCAGCGGTCCTGGGATCATCAGGCCGAGGACAATATTACGGATCGCCTCGAGCGCATCGGGTTGATGTCGCCCAAGGGCGAAGTCGACAAGGTTTTGGAAACGGTGGTCAACAACCTGGAAGTGACCAACAATATCGACATCGATCCCGAAGTTCGCTGCCGCGTCCTGATGACTTCGACGCTCGAGTCGTTCACGCTGGGACACACCATCGTTCTCAGCCGCGGGCTGATCGATGTGCTTCCGGACGAAGCCAGCCTGGCCACCATCCTCGCTCACGAATTGAGCCACGTGGTTCTGGGCCACCGCCTGGATTCGCAGTACGCGTTTTTTGATCAACTGCTGGTGGACGACAAGGACACGTTCCGGCACTTCGGATTTGCGCGGACTCCCGATGAGGAAGCGGCCGCCAACGCGAAGGCCATCGAGATTCTCAATAAATCGCCCTACAAGGGCCAGTTGGGCAACGCGGGACTTTTCCTTGAGGCGCTTTCCTCCCGGCAGAAAGAGATCCCGAACCTGATCAGCGGTCACCTTGGCAATCGCGTGCCGCAGATCAATGACCTGAAGTCCACCATGCCGGTGGATCCGAAGCAGAATTCACAGAAGATCGCTGCGCTACCGTTGGGCGGCCGCGTGAAGATCGATCCCTGGAACGACAAACTGGAATTGATCAAGAGCAAGCCGGTCGGCACGGTGGCGGAACGCGAGAAGATGCCCTTCGAAGTCACGCCGTTTATGCCGTACCTGACGCGCTATGGCGCGGGGGTTGCGGCGAGCACGGCGGTTCCTCTGGATGGGAAGCCGGGCGACGCCCCCGATCCGACGAAACCCTGAAGTTAGTTTTCGTGCTTAACGACAAAGGCTCCCGTTTCCGGGGGCCTTTGTTTTTTAGTTGGACGAAAGCGATTTCATGAAGCGATAGCCGAATTCCACGCCGTCGTAGAAGTCCTGCACGCCTACGCGCTCGTCTTTGCCGTGCGAGCGGTCGTCTTCCATATCGAAAAACATACAGGCAATTCCAAAGGTGGGAATGCCGGCGATTCGAAGATATTTGCCGTCGGTGGCCCCCGTGGACATGGATGGCACGACCTGCATGCCCGACCACATCGCGGAAAGCGTGCGTTCGAGAGCGTGGGTCAGTTCTGGCTGGAGGGGCGATGGCGGTACAGCCACGATCGGAATCAGTTTACCGTCGGAGGTCTTTTCCGGAACGAGAGTGATTTTGACGTGGGAATCCGCGACGACTCGCTGCAACGTCTTGAGGACCTCCTCAGGATCCTCGCCGGGAAAAATCCTGCAATTCACATTGGCCCGTGCAGATTGAGGCAGGGCGTTCGGCGCATGCCCGCCGGCAAGCATCGTCGCCACACAAGTGGTACGAAGCAACGAATTGTAATAAGGGATGGTAGAGAGATGTTGTATGGCCGACGGATTCGGCGGCTGCTGCGCCGCTCCACGGAGATCCGCGGCGATTGAACCCGAAGTGAAGCCGGCGGACTGCGAAAAATATTGCCGAGTGATGTCGTTGATTTTTGCTGGAAATGTGAATTTTTCCAGTTTGCTCAATGCGGCCGCTAGTTCGTAAATCGCGTTATCGGGGCCGGGAATGGAACTGTGGCCGCCCGGGTTTGTGGTTTCGAATTGATAGTCGGCGTAGACTTTTTCGCTCGCCTGGAGGCCCGCCAGGACGCGTTCGCCTTTCAGACGTTCGAATTCGCCGCCATCGAGGTTGATGCAGTATTCCGCGTTGATCCAGTCCCGGTGTTCTTTCAGCAGCCAATCTATGCCGTTCGAGTCTCCGGTCTCTTCGTCGGCGGTGAGCGCGACGATCAAGTCGCGGTCGGGTTGGTAACCTTCGCGTTTCAGGCGCAGGAAACTCATCACCAGGATGGCATCGCCGGCTTTCATGTCCCTGGTGCCGCGACCGTAGAAGTTTCCGTCTTGTTCGATGAACTCGAATGGATCCATGCTCCAGTCTTCTCGGCGGGCTTCGACGACGTCCAGATGGCCGATGAAGAGAACTGGCGGTTTTTGGCCGGTGCCACGGTAGCGGACGACTAGGTTTTTCTTGCGTTCGACGGGGCCGGCTACGATCACGTCGTTTTCGGAAAAACCAGCTTCGCGCAATCTTGCCGCCATGGCTTCGGCGACCTTAGTGACGTTGCCGGCCGATTCGGTGGTATTGATCTCGACCAGTTGCTTGAAGACGGCGCGAGCTTCCTGGTTCGTTTGCGCGCGATCCTGGGCCGATACTGTCGGTGACGCCGAGAAAACGCAGCTTAGCAGCAGAAACCAGCAGACTTTTCGCATCGTTCGTCGCTCCTGCACCGGATTCAGCCTAAACGTCCGGTTATTGCGCGTCAAATCTTGATGCGCCGCGGTTGCCGGTTTGAGGGGACATGCTTAGACTGGATGAGTTTTACGGGAGGACTTTCATGTTGATTCTGAATCGGCGAACGCTCTTTTTGTTGGCGGGGAGCGCGCTATTTGTGGCGGGGAGCGCAGTAGGATGTTTCGTGACCGGGCGCGTGTCAGCGCTGAACAAATTCGGCCAACCGAAGACCGTCATCCACGTTGTCGCGTACAAATTTAAGGCCACCACTTCGCAATACGACCAGGATCAGGCGATCGCGGGAATCAAGGCAATGGCCGGTCAGATCCCTGGCATTAAGAATATTTGGCTGAAGACGGAGCGGAACCAAATCCGCGATTTTGACGGCGTTTATGTGATCGAGTTCACAAGCGCCGAAGCCGCAGCCGATTACGCGGAGAGTCCGCTTCACGACGCCTGGCGAAAGAAGTGGGAGCAGTTGCGGGAAAACAGCCTTTCGTTTCAGGTTTCCAACCCCTGAGAACCGCGATCAACTGTCGTCGAGGCCAAAGCGGCGCATGGTCATTCGATCCATGAAGCTGTCAGAGAACAGCCGCTTGCCCCATTTTACGATCGTAGCGGTGGGAGTGACGCCGTAGCGTGGCTTTGGATTGGGAGCTTCGATTCCTTCGAGCACAATGCGCGCGCAATCCTCGGGGGTGGTCCTGGAAGTTTCGCTTGCCGTTCTAGCGTTTGTCAAAAACGCCGAATAGAGTTTCGCGTAGGGCCCGTTGTTTATCTTGTCTTCGTACGGCGTGGTCAAATCCTGAGCTGCTTTTTGAATTCCCGTCATGATGAAACCCGGTTCAATGAGAATTGTCTGGATGCCGAAGGAATGCAATTCGTGGCGAAGTGCGTTGCCCAGGGCTTCGAGGGCGTGTTTGGTGGCGCTGTAACTGCCTTGCGCGGGAGCGGTGACGAGGCCCGCAACCGAGCTGATGAGGACGATGCGGCCTTTCTTGCGCTCGCGCATGTGCGGAATGACGGCTTGGGTCATACGGATTACGCCGAAGAAATTTGTTTCGAATTGGCGATGCCAGTCATCGAGGGTCAGGTCTTCGACGGTGCCGACGTAGGCCACGCCCGCGTTGTTGATGAGCACATCGATGTGGCCGGATTCCCGGATGACCGCGGCGACGGAGCGTTCGACGGAGGTGCCGTCGGTTACGTCGAGTTCCAGGGTTTCCAGGGGCAAGCGTTTTTCGGCGGCGATGCGGTCGAGTTCGGCGCGTTTTTCGGCGGAGCGGCCGGCAGCGAAGACGTGATAGCCACGCTGCGCCAGTAAAAGGGCCATGGCTTTGCCCAGCCCGTCGGTGCCACCGGTGATGAGGACGGTCCGGTCGGTATCGGTCATTCTTCCCTCGTTTGGCGTTCATTGTACGCGGTGCGGTTCGAGGAGGCTAGGCGCGGACAGATTCGACAGATTCGAACAGACAGGTCCCGGGGCGCGGAAGCGTTGTGTCGCGTCGACGGCGCTCTAGGTTGACCTCGGCATGGGCAGCACCAGTCGGCAGTCGGGTGCGATCTTTGTTGGCGGCGCCCGGCACGGGCGGCTGCCGGAGGGTTAATGTTTTGCGCGTGGTTTTTTGTTGGGCAGACCCTGGGTTGCTTCGCGGAGGCGGTCGACCAGGCCTTGGGCGCTTTTTGAGAGTGGGCGACGCCGTGGAACGATTACGTCCAGGCTTCGGCGTAAGGTTTCTGCGTCGGTGATTTGCAGCGTTACGAGCTTCTTTTTTCGCAATTCTTCGTGCACGGCAATTTGCGGCAGAAATGCCAGACCCAGCTTTCGGAGCACCATTCTCAGGCAGGCTTCGATTGTTTCCACTTCGAGGACGATGTTCGGCAACATGCCTACGCGGCGAAAGAGGCCGTTCATGAGGGTCCAATCGCTGGAGCCGCGGTCGTAGGCGATCAAGGGCAGCGATTCCAATTCTTCGAGGCTTACGTTTCGTTTTGCCATTGCCGGATGACGAGGATGGCCCACGAGCATCAGGGGATCATCGCGCAAGCTGATGGTTTCCACTTGCGGATGATGAAGGGAGCGGGCGAGACCAAAATCCACTTCGCCGTCCAGGACCATTTTCAAAACCTGGGCGGAATTGCCGCTGCGCACGCTGACCATCACGTCAGGATGGGCGACCTGGTATTTTTTCAGAACTTCCGGAAGCAGATACGTGCAAATGGAAAGAGAAGCGGCGATCGGCAAGGCGCCGCTCGAGGCCGGGCGCAATTCGCTTACCGCCTGGCGGGCCAGCGCTACCTGGCGCAGCAACTGTTCGGCATGCGAACGCAAGGTTTTGCCAGCCTGGGAAAGCGCGAAGCCTGCCGGGCCGCGGTCGAAGAGGCGGGTACCAAGAGAGTTTTCGAGAGCTTGGATCCTGGCGCTAACGGCGGGCTGGCTGACGTGCAGCACCGCGGCCGCGCGATGAAAACCACCATAGCTCGCAACTGCCAGAAAAGTTTCGAGTTGCACGACCTCCACGGGTGCCTCATTTTCCCCGGTGAACGTACCGGCAGCGTACCAGACGTACCGATAATTATCTTCTATCGCTATGATAATGATAATCCGTTTGATTGACCAGTGCCCTTTCGGCAAGATTTCATTCTCGGATCTAGACGGCATGGCGCCGGTCAGTTCGCCGGCCCGGCCGAGAAAGAGAAGCAAATGGCCACGACGAAAAACCCCCCGGCTCAGGAGTTGCAGAACCGCTGGCGAACCGATCCCCGATGGAATGGAGTTAAGCGGCCCTACCTCGCCGAAGACGTCGAACGGCTTCGCGGCACCGTGCAGGTCGAGCATACGCTGGCGCGCTTGGGTGCGGAACGACTTTGGAATTTGCTGCATAGCGAGCCTTATGTGGCTTCGCTCGGAGCAATGACCGGCAATCAGGCGATTCAGCAGGTGGCTGCGGGACTGCAGGCGATCTATGTGAGCGGCTGGCAAGTGGCGGCCGACGCGAATCTTTCGGGGCAGATGTACCCGGACCAGAGTTTGTATCCGGCCGACAGCGTCCCGAGCGTTGTGCGGCGCATCAATCAGGCGTTGATGCGCGCCGATCAGGTGCATCACGCCGAAGGGAAGAACGGCAAATATTGGTTTGCGCCGATGGTGGCGGACGCCGAGGCGGGGTTCGGCGGAAATCTGAACGCATTTGAATTGATGAAGGCCATGATTGAGGCGGGCGCCGCTTGCGTGCACTTTGAGGATCAACTTTCTTCGGCGAAGAAGTGCGGGCATCTGGGCGGGAAAGTATTGGTCTCGACGACCGAAGCGATTCAGAAGCTTGTGGCGGCGCGGCTGGCGGCGGATGTAATGGACGTGCCGACGCTGATCATGGCGCGCACAGATGCGGACAGCGCCACTCTGCTGACGACAGATGTTGATCCGCGCGATCGCAAATTCTGCATGGGCAAGCGCACTCCGGAGGGATTCTTCGAGGTCAAGGGCGGGTTGCATGCGGCGATCGCCCGCGGGCTCGCTTATGCCCCGTACGCGGATTTAGTTTGGTGCGAAACTTCCAAGCCGAATCTGGAGGAAGCGCGCTTGTTCGCCGAGGCGATTCATGCCGAGTTTCCCGGCAAGCTGCTGGCGTACAACTGTTCCCCGTCGTTCAACTGGCGGAAGCATCTCAGCGAGCAAGATATTGCACGATTCCAGCGGGAACTGGGAGCGATGGGATATAAGTTCCAGTTCATCACGTTGGCTGGATTCCACGCGCTGAATCACACCATGTTCGAGCTGGCGCGGGAATATAAGCAGCGCGGCATGTCGGCATATTCGCAATTGCAGGAAGCCGAATTCGAGAGCGAGCGGCGGGACAACTACGGGGCCGTGAAACACCAACGGTTTGTGGGCACCGGGTATTTCGACGAAGTGCAGAATGTGATTACCAGTAGGACGGCTTCAACCACGGCGCTCGAAGGGTCAACGGAGACGGCGCAGTTTCAGGAACTTCCGGCGGCAATGCGGCAGGCGGCGCGTCATCCGTCGCAGAGCGCTGCGAACGACTAATTCAGCGGCAGATTCGAATAGAGAGCCTTGCCGCCGCTTTCAGAGACAAGGAAGAGACGATCACCGGGCGCGGTTTCCTGCAGATGCTTCCGTTTGGTTTCATCGGACAGCACAAAATATCTTTTGTCGGAACTCCAGAGAGACTGAAATCGGCGGTCGTCGATGAACACAGGGGGACTGCCCGGCGAATAGGAGCCGTATTCGAGGTTGTTTCTTCGACCATTCCAAATGAGGGCGTTTCTGTCGGTGTAGAAAAACACGGACGAAAATCCGTAGTAGGGGCCACTGATGATCAATTCGCCGTCGGGCGAGTGTAACAAAGCGTCTGCGAGAGGCCGCGAGGAAAGATACGGATCGAAGACCACCATTGCCGCGCGGCTGGCATGAATGAAGAGCACCATGGTCAGAGCGATGGCGAGATAGAGCCGACTGCCGCGCAACAGCCAACACGCCAGAGCCGCGAGGAGGAAAGCGACGCCCGCGAGCCAGAGCGGAGTG
The DNA here is from genome assembly GCA_963783955.1 of Candidatus Acidiferrales bacterium. Lineage (GTDB taxonomy): Bacteria > Acidobacteriota > Terriglobia > Acidiferrales > UBA7541 > Acidiferrum. Next base: position 810,559 of record CAWAPN010000002.1, read on the forward strand.
CGCAAATACGCGAACGAGGGAATCGTGAGGTCACCCATGTGGCCGAGGGAGAGCGTGTAGGTCCCGGGATGCTGTTGCAGCGCTTGAGAAATATCGCCGGGGGCCGGAGTGTTTCGCACCAAATAGATCAGAATTGCGATAGCTATGGCGCAAAGGGCGTCGATGAATCCAAGAACCCGCGTGCCCCAAAGGGTCCAGGAGTTTTCCGTTGCCATCGCGCTGCCGAGAAGCAGCCCCAAAGCCGGATAGATCGGCATGGAATAATATTCCTGGGTGGTGGAGAAGGTGAAGAACGTCAAGAGGAATAGCGCCCAACAAAACGCGAGGAGCCGGGTTCTGCCGGCTCGATCCGTAGGCTTAAAGTTCTGCTTGATGACCGCCGGGAAATAGACGCTCCAGGGGAAAAGCCAGACCAGGTGCAGCGCCCAGAACGCGAAGCGCGGAACCGTGTTGTAATCGCGCGGGTAGCGGAGATTCAGGAAGCGCAGCACGTGCTCGTTCATGAAATAGAACCAGAAGAAGCCGTGGTATTCGCCTGGACCACTGTGCATCGTGAAATTAAGATAGGGCGGCATGCGCAGCGTGGCGACGACGTGCCAGGGCGCAGCAACCAGCAGGAAAATCACGGCACCCGATACGACGTGTAATCTCTTCCAGAGTTGCCTAGAGAACAATTGCTTCGTCAAAACGAGATAGACGAAGATGCCGCCGCCCGCAACCACCAGCGCGATTAAACCCTTGAGCATCACGCCCGCGCCAAGGCTTGCGGCCAGGACTGCGGCCGAGATCCCCGGCTCGCGTTCGTCTGGGTCCGTTGCGCGTTGAAAAGACCAGAAGGCGAGGCAGGTAGTCAGCGTCAGGATCACATCCGGTATCAAGATTCGCGTGAACAGAAAGAGACCAATGCAGGTCGCCATCACGATGCCCGCGTAGTAGCCGGCGCGCGGATGAAAAGCCCAACGACCGTAGCGGTAGGTGACCCAGGCGAGCAGAACGGCAGCGAGGGCGATGGGAATTCGCGCGGCCCAATCGTGGACGCCGAAAATGCGATAGGAGCTCGCCATGAGCCAGTAGACCAGCGGAGACTTTTCGAGGTAGGGCACGCCGTCGAGACGGGCGATTACCCAGTCGCCGCTATGCAGCATATTGGCGGCGATCTGCGCCTGGACGGCGTCGACGTCGTCCATCAACGATGGCGGAGAAATGATGCAGCCAAAGAAAACCGTCGCGGCGATGAGAATCAGGAGAGCGCTTGACTCGAGACGCGTTCCTGCGCTCCCAGAGGCAGACTCAGTTCGCTTGAGGTTTGAATGTTCCAATGCTTCATCCATAGAAATAAGATCATGAGTCCCCAGAGGTGGTAGCCGAAATTGGCGCGGCGCTGCAGGTGGTCTTGCTTGAGGCGCTCAACGGCCTCAGGGCGGAATAATCCGCTTCTCTTTATCGCGTTCGGGTTCAGAGTGTCTTCCAAGAACGGACGCAGCGGACCGCGCAGCCAATCATGAGTGGGAATGTCCAAGCCGGTCTTGGCGCGGCCGATGACGCTGGCAGGTAGTTTCGGTTTCATCAACCGCTTGAGGATTACTTTCAGGATGCGACCCTTGACTTTGAAGTGGTTCGGCAGCGTGGACGCGAATTCGATGAGGCGATGGTCGAGATAAGGCGGTCGAACTTCGAGGGAGTGGGCCATGCTCATGCGGTCGACTTTCTGCAGTAAGTCGTCGGTCAGATAATATTTTTGATCGAAGCCCAGGTAACGATTGAGGCTGCCATCGCGGCCCGGTTCCGGCAGGTTCGATTCGAAGAGATCCTCTACGGAGACGTGATTCATTCGCAGCAAGAGATCTTGTTGTTGCCTGCTGGAAAATGCTCCGTTCCAGTAGGTGTGGGCTTCGTCCGGTGAGAGCAGAGAACCTTCGAGGAAGCGCTTCACTTTGTATTCGAAACTGATTTTGTCGTCCGAGACAGGCCAGGATCGCAGCGCAGCCAGGAACGAGCGGCGCGCCGCTTTTGGCAACAGGCGGAGATAGCCGGCGAGATGGTCGGCCTGATAGGTGACGTAGCCGCCGAAGAGTTCGTCGGCGCCTTCACCGCTCAGCGCGACGGTGACGTGCTGACGGCTGAGTTTCGAGAGATACCAGATGGGCACTGCTCCGGCGTCGGCCAAGGGCTCGTCCGCGTAGTAAGTCATTTCCTCGATCGCGGAGGGGAGATCGAGCGTCGGGTTCACGTCGAGCTCGTAATGATCGGTCTGGTATTTCTCGACCAGTTGGTGGATATACGGCGTTTCGTCGAACGACCTGCCCTGGAAGGTGATGGAAAATGTGTGCAGCCGTTGCGCGCGTTGCTGCGCGGCGTAGTGCAAAACAGCGGAAGAGTCGATGCCGCCGCTGAGCCAAATGCCCAGGGGCACATCGGAGAGCAAGTGCTCGGCGACCGATTCCGTCAGGAGTTCGTCGAGCACACGTTCCGCATCGGGCATTTTCCAGTTTTGGTTTTGGGCGTGCGGGAGCTTCCAGTATTGCTCCTGGCGTACGCGGCCGTCTTTCCACTCGAGGAAGGTGCCTGGCTGCAGTTTTTGTATTCCTTCGAGGAGAGAGTGCGGACCGGGCACGTAGTTGAGCGCCAGATAGTAATGAAGGGCGCGACGATCCAGACGACGCGGAATTTCGGGGTGAATCAGGATGCTTTTCAATTCCGAACCGAAATGAATGTCGTCACCGGAGCGGCAGACAAATAAAGGCTTGATTCCTACGCGATCGCGAACGAGAACCAGCCGGCCGTCGTTTTCTTGCCAGAACGCCGCTGCAAACATTCCTCGCAGACGCGGGAAACAGTCGGTGTCCCATTGTAGGAAGGCTCTGAGGAGCACTTCCGTGTCGCTTTGGGTGGAAAAGGAGTGGCCCAGGCTTTGCAGCTCTTTGCGCAATTCCCGGTAATTGTAGATTTCGCCGTTGTAGACGAGGACGGTCTTGCGGTCGTCGCTGAAGAATGGCTGCGAGCCTCCGGTCAGGTCGATGATTTTCAGGCGTACCGCGCCGAGAGACACACCGGCGGATTCGTAGGTTCCCTGCTGATCGGGACCGCGATGAATCAGGCAATCGGTGGCTTCCTTGATCGCGGAGGGGTTGCAGCCACGGCTTCGGTGGGTGTAGCCAGTGATACCACACACGGTTACATCTCCAGCGTTTTCGCCCTCAAAGAGGGCCTAGATTTGAGTGATGGGAACACGGATTTCCATGATAACGAATACGCTGCTCCAAGGCACGCGTTGTGTGAACCGATGGCTAGGGAAGCGAGACGACGTCCTCCAAGGACCGACGGCGTACAAAAAAAGGCCCCGATCCGTAGAACGAGGCCTTTGTGATTTTATCCCGGCGGCGACCTACGTTCCCACACAGTTACCCGTGCAGTATCATCGGCCCGGCGAGGCTTAACTTCCGTGTTCGGGATGGGAACGGGTGTGACCCTCGCGGTATGACCACCGGAAACTTTTTGAAGTTCTCCGTTATTCGATCTCAGTTCCAAGCAAAGAACGAGAAGCGGAGCTTCGAAATTGTTTCAAGAAGATGGTCGCATCACGAAAAGGTGATGCGGACAACAGAGGCTGGCGATTACAAGTTCGGCCCGCTGCCGAACATACTGTGACATTCACAAGGTTGTGAACCCTTCCCAGCGACGTTGCGACGGAGCAACGACGGCTTGAGAAAGTTTTATGATTAAGCCGAACGGACGATTAGTACGGGTCAGCTGAACGTGTTACCACGCTTACACCTCCCGCCTATCAAAGTCGTAGTCTGCGACTGTCCTTGTTAGGCATTGATTGCCTTGGGAAACCTTATCTTAGGGCGAGCTTCTTGCTTAGATGCATTCAGCAATTATCTCTTCCAGACTTCGCTACCGAGCGGTGCCACTGGCGTGACAGCTCGTACACAAGGGGTCTGTTCATCCCGGTCCTCTCGTACTAGGGACAACTCCCTTCAAGTTTCCTGCGCCCACACCAGATAGGGACCGAACTGTCTCGCGACGTTCTGAACCCAGCTCACGTACCGCTTTAATAGGCGAACAGCCTAACCCTTGGGACCTTCTACAGCCCCAGGATGCGATGAGCCGACATCGAGGTGCCAAACCTAAGCGTCGATGTGAACTCTTGGCTTAGATCAGCCTGTTATCCCCGGCGTACCTTTTATCCGTTGAGCGATGGCCCTTCCACGCGGGACCACCGGATCACTAGATCCAACTTTCGTTCCTGCTCGACTTGTAGGTCTCACAGTCAAACCGGCTTATGCTCTTGCACTCCACAGTGGGTTTCCAATCCACCTGAGCCGATCTTTGAGCGCCTCCGTTACAGTTTAGGAGGCGACCGCCCCAGTCAAACTACCCGTCTGGCCGTGTCTCCCCACCCGTCACGGGTGGTAGGTTAGAGCGACAGTTCAATCAGGGCAGTATTTCACTGGTGCCTCCCTCCCAGCCGAAACCAGAAGTTCACAGGCTCCTGCCTATGCTACGCAGATCGGACCGTTACTCATGACCAGAGTGCAGTTAAGGTGCACGGGGTCTTTCCGTCTAGATGCGGGCATCCGGCGTCTTCACCGGAACCACAAATTCGCCGAGCCGCTTGCCAAGACAGTCGCTCTATCATTCCACCATTCGTGCAGGTCGGAACTTACCCGACAAGGAATTTCGCTACCTTAGGACCGTTATAGTTACGGCCGCCGTTCACCGGGGCTTCAGTTCAGGCCTTCGCCTTGCGGCTAAGCCCTTGCTTTAACCTTCCGGCACCGGGCAGGTGTCACCCCCTATACGTCGTATTCGACTTTGCAGAGAGCTGTGTTTTTGTTAAACAGTTGCAGAGCGCGATTCACTGCGACCGCTTCGGGCTATAAACCCTACAGCGGCGTCCCTTCTCCCGAAGTTACGGGACTAATGTGCCTAGTTCCTGAGCAAGCGTTCTCTCGAGCGCCTGTGGATATTCACCTCGTCTACCTGTGTCGGTTTGTGGTACGGGCACCTGGATGACTCCTTAGAGGGTTTTCCTGGCAGCGTGAAATCAGGAACTTTGCGGCCTAACGGCCTCGTCCCCAGCCTCACCGTTAACGCCCCCACGGATTTGCCAGTGGGAACCGGCTTACGCTGAGCAACCACCATCCATCAGGTGGCTCCCCTATCCTTCTGCGTCACCCCATCGTCAAACGTCACCAGGCGGGACAGGAATGTTGACCTGTTGTCCATCAGTTACGCCTTTCGGCCTCACCTTAGGACCCGCCTAACCCTGAGCGGATTAACCTTCCTCAGGAAACCTTAGACTTTCGGCGACACGAGTTCTCATCGTGTTTATCGCTACTTATGCCGGCAGGGTCTCTTGTGTGGCATTCAGTAGTCCTCTCGGTCTACCTTTACACCCCACGCAATGCTCCCCTACCAAGTACACTAATGTGTAATTTCGCAGCTTCGGTCATGTGCTTGAGCCCCGTTGGATTGTTGGTGCATATCCGCTTGACCAGTGAGCTGTTACGCTTTCTTTAAAGGATGGCTGCTTCTAAGCCAACCTCCTGGCTGTCCGAGCGAATACACTTCCTTTACCACTTAGCACATAGTTAGGGACCTTAGCTGGCGATCTGGGCTGTTTCCCTTTTGACCACGAAGCTTATCCCTCGTAGTCTCACTCCCGCATAGTTGTCCACGGCATTCGTAGTTTGATTGGATTCGGTAACCTGAGTTGGTCCCTAGTCCATTCAGTGCTCTACCACCGTGGCAATTCATGCAAGGCTGTCCCTAAAGACATTTCGGGGAGAACGAGCTATCACGGAATTTGATTAGCCTTTCACCCCTACCCTCAGCTCATCAGAGCGATTTTCAACTCACACCTGTTCGGTCCTCCAGTCGCGGTTAAGCGACCTTCAACCTGGCCAAGGGTAGATCATCCCGCTTCGCGTCTATTCCTACGTACTTGTCGCCCTATTCGGACTCGCTTTCGCTACGGCTCGCTTGCGCTTAACCTTGCACGTAAGAATAACTAGCCGGCTCATTAAGCAAGAGGCACGCCGTCAGGCTTTCATAGACCGAAGTCCATGCATGGCCCTCCGACTGCTTGTAAGCATACGGTTTCAGGTTCTATTTCACTCCCCTCGCAGGGGTGCTTTTCGCCTTTCCCTCACGGTACTGGTTCACTATCGGTCGCTAGAGAGTATTTAGCCTTGGAGAGTGGTCTCCCCAGTTTCCCACGAGATTTCACGTGTCTCGTGGTACTCAGGATGCCGCTTCGAGTCCGGTCCACTTTCCGCTACGTGACTGTCACACTCTACGGTCCCGCTTTCCTTCGGGTTCGCGTAGTGTCCGGATTGGTAACTCTACTTATGCGGTCCTACAACCCCCATGTGTAAACACATGGGTTTGGGCTTTTCCGATTTCGCTCGCCGCTACTTTCGGAATCTCTGTGATTTATTTTCCTTCAGGTACTGAGATGGTTCACTTCCCTGAGTTAGCTCATACCGGCCTATGTATTCAGCCGGCTGTAGCGGGAGTTCATCCCGCCGGGTTTCCCCATTCGGAAATCCCCGGATCAAAGCCTGCTTGCGGCTCCCCGAGGCTTATCGCAGCTTGCCACGTCCTTCATCGCCTTCTAGCGCCAAGGCATCCACCGTACGCCCTTAGTAGCTTAATCATAAAACTCACCCAATACGTCGTTTGCCAGGGTGTTTGCGTTTGCCGACCAAACGGTCGGCCGCTACAAACTCGCTGCGGTGGCTAAACCGCAACTTTCCACTGACTCGTTCGCCCTGCTTTTTACAGATCCATTATTCCGTGGTCCGATTGCTCGGCGCCGGGACTGTCGACTCTGTAATTGCCAGGTGCTTGACTGAGTTCGCCTTGTAAATCCACAGTACTGCTCAACATACTCGAGCAGAACTTGTAATAAATCATGCCATCAGTCCTCCAGGCAGACCGTAATCGGCCCGAAGTTATCGGCATGAAATTGCCAGCCTTACTGTTGTCAAAGAACGTTCTCCCTGAGACCATCAGGGGCCCCAGCTTGCGCTGGAGCTGGACTCTTCCTCTTGCGAGAAAGCGTCCATAAAATACAAAACCCGGCGCCGAGCGCCGGGCACAATCACCCACCAAGAGTGATTCCGCGCGATGCTCAACGTTTCTATCCTGTGCTAATAAGGCGCCTCACTATAGGATCTGTACCTTGGATTACTTCAGACCCGACTGTGAATCCCCTGCACGGTACGACACTCTTGGGGAGCGCCGAACCATTTGTAATCTTACTATAGCTCCTGTATATGTCAAGTCCTTCAAAAAGACTTTTTTGTGGCTTTCCACACCCCCCTGTGGAAGGTGTGAAAAAAGCCGGGAATTTGCGGGTTTTTCGGGTTGCTCTCATTTCATGATGCGCAGTACCGGTTTTCCGTCCAGATCTTCCAGTGGGAAATAGACGAGATGCGTTTTTGAATCCACCGCTACCGTGTGCCCATGAGGAAGATGCAGCTCTCCGACTTGTTCGACCGTGCGATTGACTTCCTGAAAGATTTTGATTTGCCCGGATTCCGCGGCTACGTACAAGCGCTTCGTTCCGTTGTCGAAGGCCAGGACGTCGGGGTCTCTGCCGACGGAAAACGGCGGACCCGATTGCATGGTTTTCAGATCGACTACCACCAATTTGCTGTTGGCCTCGCCGGCGACGAAGGCCAGGCGATTTTCAACGTCCAGCGCGATTCCGTGAGGGTCGTCCAACCAGGCCAGCGGCATTCGGGCGGTGATTCTTGCTCGCAGAGGATCGATCGTGATTAATTCGTTTTTTCCGTGGACCGCAACGTAAACGCGGTCGGCCACGCTGTCGTAGACCGTGTTGCCTGCGCCACCACCGAGCGGGATGGATGTTACGAACGCGTTGTTGGTGGCATCGATCACGGCGTCGGCGTTACCGTGTTCGTCGGAAACGAAGACCCGCTGAACCGTTGGCGCGAAGGCCAGTCCGTCGGGATATTTGATTTCGCCGACCGTCGCCAAGGTTTTCAGACTGGTCTGGTCGACGACAGCAACCTGATGATCGCCCGTCACGGAAGCAAAAATTCTGCCGAGCTCCGGGACGACGAGTACTCCGTGAACGCGATGAAAACCCGCCAGATTTGCTATGACTTCGCGTTTTCCTGTGCCGAAGACGACGAGATGATCGTCGTTCATGTGCGCGATGTAAAGCCGCCCGTCGTAGGGATTCAGGCTTTGATAGTCGAAACGGACGGCGGGACCGGGGAGCGGTACATCGGCGACGAGTTGCAGGACGTCCGGTTTTTGGGCGAGCGCCGGGTTACGGAAGGATGGCAAAACAACCGAGAGCGCGGCGACCGCGAGGAGTGGGATTGCTCGGCGAAGCGCGGGCCGGTACATGATGCGTGACTCCGAGGTGGCCATCAGAAAACCATATCAGGCTCCGCGCAGAAAATAAAAAGGGTCCAGGATGGAACGGCCCGGACCCTTTCCTGGTGTCTCCTGTGCAGCCCTATCAAATCTCAGGCTAGTCCGCGGCAGGCTTGGCTTTTTTCTGGGCTTCTTCGGTCCATGGCGGCGTGATGCCGTTCACGCGAGCGTAGGCGATCGACTGGCCCAGATGTTCGTGGTTGTGAGTTACCAGAATATAGATCACGTCGCCATCATTTGCGTCAGGGCCGAGCTTCTTCTCCGCCTTGGCAAAATCCGCGTTCGACATTTTCTGGATCGTTGCCATCGCATACGCGAAGGATTTGTTCAGTTGCTCGATAATCTTGCCCTTCTCCGTCGTTGACTTCTCGTAGCCCTCTTTGTGATAGTCGGGCGAAGGGGTGGTTCCGGTCATCATGGTTGGGATGCTGTAGTTTGCGCCCGCCACATGCAGAAACAGTTCGCTCACGGAGCGCGTACCGGCCTCGGGGCGCCAGCCGTACTTTTCCGCAGGAATCGACTGCGCCAAGTCCGTATATTTTTTCTGCATCTGCTGGAGGTCGACGAGGGCCTGCGCTTTCATGTCATAACTGGGCGGCGTTTTATCCTCCGACATCGCGGTCTGCGCTTGCACCCTGTTTTTTTCGGCCGCGTTCGCGGAAACACTGATCAAGAATCCCAGAACCAATGCGATCATCAAGAAGGTTCGTTTCATTTTTCTTTCTCCTTTGTAAAGTCTGATTGGAAAACCGACCTTGCGCGTGACCGCGTGCAACGAGTTTTCTGGACGGTTCCGGCAATCATCGCGCACACCCCGGAAGGTTCAAGAACTAAGACGCAAGGTTGGTCATTTTGTTCTCCGAGGACAGAGCGGCATTGGGACAGGAACCGCAACTGAAAGTAAGAGAACGGGTTACGTCAGTTTGCGGGCTGGACTCGCCGGGTCGACCCTGGTGAGCGCGACGGTTCAGCCCTGCGGTCGGAGATCTAGTGGTGCGCGCAAAAAGCATCCGCCTTCTGCGCAAGCCTCGTCTTGTGATGGCAACGTTCGACTCGCTCGCGATGCAACGCCGGAGACAGATTTCTCATCAGACGCACCTGTGTTTATCGGAGAAGACTACAGATTCGGTCGCGTTGCCTTGACACTTTTTTGGAGTCAGCCTACACTATGGGGTTTTTAGGTGGCCCCTGGAGCCATCTGGGGGAGGGTGAAATGGAAAAGAAACGCTTGGAATATTACAAGAAGAAGTTATTAACGCGTCGGGATGACTTAGTGAAGACCATCACGCGAACGGAAGAAGAGGGACGACAGGCCGACGATGACCCCACCGTGGACCTTGCGGACAAGGCTGCCAATTCCTATACGAAAGAATTTCTGTTCGGACAGACCAGCAGCGATCGAAACATCCTGAACATGATCGACGAGGCGTTGAAGCGCATTCGCGGGAATGACTATGGGAATTGCGCGATTTGCCATGAGGAAATGCAGCAGAAGCGGTTGGAAGCCGTGCCTTGGGCAAAGCATTGTATTTCGTGCCAAGAGAAGATGGAACAGGGCCTGCTGTAGCAAGAAATACTTACGGATAAAATAGAGTATCGAATTTATCGTCGTCGGGGCGCTCGGTGTATCTCCGCCACGCCGTGACTTCAACACCTCGGCCGGCGCGCACGGGGCTTCAATCAGGTGGATCGGATCGGGCCCACTCTGGCAGACGTCTCCGTTTGCCGCACCAACCAGTGCTTTCGATGCGTTCGCGGGCACGGCCTGAAAGGCACCTGCTGCGGACGCAAGAACGGTGCGAAGCGGTACATGGCGTTTTTGCTATAGAGCAGGGCGTGCGAGTTGACAATTTGCGAATTCTGCTGCTAGATGATGTTATGGCGGCAAGGGCGACGCTCGACGCGTGTTCGCGTGCGTGTTGCTGACAGCGGGCGCCAAGTTTGGACCGGGCCTCGCCATTGTCAGGGCGTCTGCCGAGTTCCTTAGCCGTGCTCTCGTAGCTTGAAGGGACGGGTGATGAGCGCTAGACGACCAGAGGCGATAGACTACCGGGGGCGACATTCCCCCGAAGCGCTCGGAACGCTTGCGTCCAACGCTTCGGGGAACATGGGCCGCCACGCTGCTCCGCTCCTTCCTCCCCGCGCGTCCCTGATGCAGGAACCTGTCCTGGTTCTGAACGCCACCTACGAGCCAATAAACGTGACTGCTGTGCGGCGGGCCATGGTGCTGCTGCTAAAGGGCGTTGCCCAAGCGGAAGAGCTGCATAACGCGGAAGTGCATTCTTCCGCGCATTCTCATAAAGTGCCTTCGGTGATTCGCCTGCTGGCTTATCGGCACATTCCGCAGCAGAGCCGCGCGCTTTCGCGAAAGAATATTCTTTTGCGCGATCGCAATACATGCCAGTTCTGCGGCAGGATTTTTCCGAGTGCGGAGCTGACTCTGGACCATGTGATTCCGCGCTCCCGCGGAGGCCGCTCTTCGTGGGAGAACCTGGTAGCGTGCTGTTATCGCTGCAATAACAATAAGGGTGACCGCACACCGGAAGAAGCGGGGTTGAAACTAGCGCGCCGCCCGCGGCCCTTCACTCTACATACGTCGCGGCAGTTGATGCGTTTGATTGGCCATCGCGACGAGCGTTGGCGTAAATATTTGTTTTATTGAAGCTTAGGACCATCGAAAGTTCGTTTCCCCCGCTTAATTCGGCAAAAAACGGCCTTCTTCATTTTTAAGAAACCTTTTCCGTTCCCGCGCATCTAAACTAGTAACAACCACTTCGAGGACACACCCCGGGAGGCAGCTAGGGTCCACACCCTAGCTGCTTCTCTCCTTTTCAGGCCGATTATTTGAATGGAAGACCTTGACGGAAAGCTGCAACGTCAAACGGTAGAATTTCGCACGGCAGAGAAACTTTCGAGCGCGGAAGCCTCGTCGGGGAATTCGGGAAAAACCTGATATAACTGCGTCACTCGCAGGATTGCTTCGACTTTTGGCGCGAGTCCCACTACCTTCATCGCGCCGCCTTTTCTTACGACGCTCATATAATTTCGAACCAATTCGCCGATGCCGGAGCTATCCAGATATTCCAGTCCGGTCAAATTCAGCACGATATTGGTGTGCCCTTGCTTCAGCAATCCATTGATCATTTGCCGGAAGGCTCTGGTTTCGAAGGAAGTGAGCTTGCCATTTACATCGACGAGGGAGATGCCATCGGATTGCCGAACGCTTACGGAGAAGTTCACGAGACCCTACCAGAATCCTAGAGGTATTGAATTCTACCGTGAATCGCGCGGAAGACAAGCTGCTTCATTTGCTAGAACCCATTAAATTTTCTTATTCGTCTACTGGCCCAGGACGACGCGCGATCCCTGCCGCCAGCTTTCGGCAAGAGCGACACGGATTATTTCCGTCGGGGACAAATGTTTCAGGATTGTTTCTGTCGTTGAATGGTGATGCAGGGGCGCAGCTCTTCGGCGAAGTCCCTGACAGCATCATGAGCTAGGTGTATGACTAGTATTCTATTGTTTCTGTGGAGTCAGCTGCAGGTGGGCGACACGCACCGTCGGGGATTGCATGTTCCACGAATTGGGGATGTGCTCGAGGGAGATTTCAAACGGGCGGCGCTCGCCCGGGGCCAGCGCTGGTTGCGGACTTCCAAGGACGGTTCGCGTTTCTCTTAGGACAATCTGGTTCATGTCGTCGGAAAAATCGGCAGTGAGGCTGAGGCCGACAACACGTTCCGCGCCACGGTTATAAAGCTCTCCCGCGAGTGTGGTCACTTCCTGGTGCAGAAAGTTCTCCGAGCGGCTCATGGCGATGTTTCCGATTTCGATCTTCTTGGCATAGTCCCGCTCGGCAGGGTTCATCTTCACGGCAAAGGTTTCCGGAACCGAGGTTTTTCGCGTTTGCAGCGGTTCGAACAAGAACCACAAGCTCAACAAAATTGCGGCAGCAACGAGCACACCCATCCATAGCGTCGGATGAAAGCCTTTCGGCTTATTCTCTGGAGACTCGGGATTTTCGAACGGTCCCTGCATGAAGATCTCGCTTGGCCAGTACAACTGCGCGATTAACGTCCCAAGGTCAGCCGGTGGGCCAGCGGTTCCGGCAATCGCACGGACCGCATTCTGGCTTGAACCTGCTTAATATCGTAGGCAATGCGCCAGAATTCAATGGCGTGGTTATCCGGATCGGCAATGGCGAAACTTGCGCGGGGATCACCGTCACGCGGCTGACCTACGGAACCAGGATTCAACAGGTAACGCTTTTCTTTTTCGATTTGTAATGCGCAGCGGAGCTCGTTATTTCGTGGATGAAGCTGCAGCACTTCCAATTGCGAGTCGAGATAGGCGAATCCGCCTTGGTGGTGCGTGTGACCGTAAAAGGTCAGCTGTACGGTGGAATCGAGGAGTCCCTCGAGCGCCTGGGATGGCGTGAACACGTATTCATCTTCGTCCTGGACCGCGCCGTGCACGAGCATGACGCCATCGGTTTCGAGCGGTCCCTGAGGCAAAGACGCCAGCCAATCCAGATTTTCGTTGGAGAGTTGCGCGCGGGTCCAATCCACCGCCATTTTTGCGACGGGATTGAAATCGTCAGTGGCCATCAATTCGGCGACGGCTTTGTCGTGATTGCCGCGAATCGTCAACGCGCCCATTTCTCGAATTTGCGATGTGACTTCGTTCGGGTCGGGACCATAACCGACCACGTCGCCGAGACACACTACGCGGTCCCATTTTCCCTCCGCTGCGCTAAGGGAGGCTTCGAGAGCCGTCAGATTGGCATGGAGATCGCTAAGGACTAGAGTTCGCATCCCACTTCCGAATCGCGTCCAAGAGTATAGATGAACCGAGAGGCGGATGCACGTAAAGTGAACAGTCCAAAGTGGCTCACAGGACTTTGTTTCCGTGTAAAAATGACACTAAAAAAGTGCTTTTCGCCGCGAAACATATGGCAGGGCCTCTTCGTCTATACCAGTGCAGCCGGTCACAAGGCTGTAGCAGGATGGACAGAGTTTTCTGAATGAAAAACCCCGCGGTGGCAGCCGCGGGGTCAATGACACTCAGTTGTTCCGGCTCTTGACCAGGACGAAGAGGTGTCTCGAACGTGAGGCTACTCCTCTCCTAACTCTGTGTCAACTCTAACCTCCCGCGACACGTTTCCGGTTGACTCGAAGGTGGAAAGGAATATGACTCACATGAAAAAGCACTCGCTCCTCGCGAATCTGGTTCTGGTTGGCGCTCTGACGGCAGCTGCTCCGGTCTTCGCAAAACCGATGTCCACGACACTCCCCATCACGCACAGTGTGAAAGTGGGACAGACCGAGGTCAAGGCCGGCGATTACCGCTTCCTGATCGATGGCAATCACCTGACCATTTTGAACGGACGAAAGACCGTTGCCGAAGCCGAAGGCCGTTGGGAAGAACGCGACGCGAAAGCACAGTACAATAGCGTGGTGTCGAATGGCGATGGCAAGGTCGTCGAGCTGCGGTTTGAAGGAAAGAAAAGCGTATTCGTACTGCCTCAGTAAGGGAGGCTCCGTGGATCCAAATCCCGATCGTCCAGGGAGGCTGCTTACGATTTCAGCCTCCCTTCTCTTGCTTCTTTCTCAGGAAATCCTGAAGTGGCGATCCCCAATCAGCGCTCTGAGTGAAAAACTCGGCATGATTGTTGTTGGAGTTCGTTGCTTGTTCCGGCCTGCTTTCCCTCTCGCAGTTCGCCGCTAACGAATCAGCATACAGTCGCCGTAGCTGTAGAAGCGATAGTGCACCTCCACCGCATGACGATAAGCCGCCAGAATTTTCTCTCTGCCAGCGAACGCAGCCACAAGAGCCAGCAGCGTGGATTTCGGCAGATGAAAATTGGTCAGGAGCATGTCGACGATCCGGAACCTGCGGCCGGGGACGATGAAGATCTGCGCCTCCGCGCGGCCCGCACAAACGGCAGTGTCCATTTCTAGAGCGGTCGCGCGCACTGCCGAGTCCTCAAGGGTTCGTACCACCGTGGTACCGACTGCGAGCACAGGCCGTTTTTCTTTCTTTGCTTTGCTGATCTTCTCCGCCGTTTCTTCACTGATTTCGTAGGCTTCGGAGTGGATCGCGTGCTCTTCGAGAATCTCCGTGTGAATTGGCTGAAACGTTCCTAGACCGACGTCCAGGGTGATTTCGCATGTTTCGCAACCGCGAGCCCGGATGCGCTCGAGAATCTCGCAGGTGAAGTGCAGACCAGCCGTGGGAGCTGCGACTGCCCCGGGTTGGCGCGCGTAAATCGTCTGGTAGCGCTCCTTGTCGCTTTCCTCATCTGGACGATCGATGTAGGGGGGTAGCGGGACGTGACCCAATTTCTCAATGTTGGCTTCAACGGTGCGTTCGTTGTTGGCTTGAAGGCGAATGGTTCGCAAACCAAGTTTTCCGCGCGAGATTATTTCGCCTTCGAGTTCGCCGGCGCCAAAGGTGATGCGCTCACCGACCTGCATTTTCCGGCCGGGCCGCACTAACGCTTCCCACAGACGGATGTCGATCTTGCGCGTCAGGAAGACCTCGACGCTGCCGGTCAAGTGCTCAGGCGCGGTTTTGCGCGAAGGAGCCTGAGCGCGCACGCCGAGGCGATGTCCAAGCAAACGCGCAGGCAGGACACGGGCATTGTTGAAGACGAGGAGTTCGTTACCACGCAGCAGTCCTGGCAACTCCGCAAATTTGCGGTCTTCCCAGCCACCATGCGTGCGGTCGAGAAGCAGCAAGCGGGAGGCATCTCTTCGACCAAGCGGCCGTTGCGCGATCAGGCTCTCCGGTAAGTTGTAGTTGAATTCATCAACGCGCATGGGACCCAAATATAACAAAACAAGAGACCTGTGTCCGAGAAACCGATGAGCCGGGAGAAACAGAGACCCAAGAAATTCGAGACCTCCTTCACTGGCGCGCGATTACCGTATCCTACACAAATTAAACATTTTATTCTGGCAAAGCGCAGCACAAAAATAAACTTGACATTAACACACTAAGATTTTATTATCTCGTTGATGTAACTTAGGAGGATATCCCAATGAGAGCTACTCTCACACAGTTTCAACCCTTTCGCGGGGTTTCTACTCTTCAGGATCAGATCCATCGCCTCTTTGAGGGGACTTTTGATCGATCCCCGGATGAGGGCAATTTGACCAGCTGGGCGCCGGCCGTCGATATTTTCGAGACCGAGCAGAACCTCGTCGTCAAGGCCGATCTTCCGGACATCAAACCGGAGGAGCTCGACATTCGCGTCGAGAACAACATCCTGACGATTCGCGGTGAACGGAAGTTCGAGAAGAAAGTAAACGAGAACAACTACCTGCGCGTGGAGCGCACGTATGGTTCATTCAGCCGCAGCTTCTCGCTGTCGAACACCGTGAACACGGAGTCGATTCAGGCGGATTACAAGAACGGCGTTCTGACGCTGAGCATTCCGAAGCGTGAGGAAGCCAAACCGAAGCAGATCAAGGTCCGTGTGGAAATTCCGGCCGCGGCGGCTGCCGCGAAGTAAACCGGGAAACGGGGGCGGTCGGCGAAAGCCGCTGTGGGTTAGCATAAAGGGGCTGGCGAGGTGCCAGCCCCTTTTCTGCAGGGCATCATGGAAGAGAGGGATTATGTTGCGATTTGACAAGATGACCGTGAAAGCGCAGGAGGCGCTTCAGCAAGCACAGGAAATTGCGGCCCGTCACGAAAATCAGGCCGTGGAGCCGGTCCATTTGCTCGAAGCTCTCGTGCAGCAGCAAGACGGCGTTGTGCCTCCGCTGTTGGCGCGCTTAGGAATCCGGACCGAACAACTGGCGCCGGAGATCGATCGCGAAATCGGGCGCTTGCCGAAAGTGCAGGGATTTGCGCAACAGCACCTGGGCAGGCCGTTGAACGATATTTTGGAGAAGTCTTTTGACGAAGCGACAAAATTCAAAGATGAGTATGTTTCGACAGAGCATCTCTTCCTCGCGATCGCCGGGGCGGACCGCGATCCCGCCGGAAAGCTGCTGAAAAAACTGGGCGCATCTTACGAAGCGATTTTACAAGCGCTTGCCGGCGTGAGGGGAAGCCAGCGCGTTACTTCCCAGAACCCCGAAACGACCTATGCGGCGCTGGAGAAATATGCGCGGGACCTGACCGATCTGGCCCGGCGATCGAAGCTGGATCCGGTGATTGGGCGTGACGAGGAGATCCGGCGTGTGATGCAGATCCTTGCGCGTCGTACCAAGAATAATCCCGTGTTAATCGGCGAGCCCGGTGTCGGGAAAACCGCCATTGCGGAAGGACTTGCGCAACGGATCGTGTCTGGCGATGTACCGGACGTCTTGAAGACGAAAAAGCTGGTTGCGCTCGATCTGGCTGCTCTGGTGGCGGGAGCGAAATTCCGCGGCGAATTTGAGGACCGGCTGAAGGCTGTGCTGAAGGAAATCTCTGAGGCGGACGGTCAGATCATTCTTTTCATCGACGAGTTGCACACGCTGGTTGGGGCGGGCGCGGCGGAAGGTTCCATGGACGCTTCCAATATGCTGAAACCCGCGCTTGCTCGTGGGGAATTGCGCGCGATTGGGGCAACGACTCTCAACGAATATAAGAAGTACATCGAGAAGGATCCCGCGCTCGAGCGGCGCTTTCAGCCGGTGATGGTGAATGAACCGACGGTGGAAGACACCATTGCGATTCTGCGTGGATTGAAGGATCGCTACGAGGTCCATCATGGCGTGCGTATTAAAGACGCGGCGATTCTCGCAGCGGCTACCCTTTCGCACCGGTATATTTCGGACCGCTTTCTGCCGGACAAAGCCATCGACTTGATCGACGAGGCGGCCGCCAGTTTGCGGATGCAGATTGATTCTCTGCCGACAGAAATCGACGAGATCGAGCGGCGAATTCTGCAGCTTGAAATCGAGCGACAGGCTTTGCTTAAAGAGACGGACGCGCACTCGATCGAGCGCCGCGCACAGATCGAAAAAGAACTGGCCAAGCTTCGCGAGGATTCCAGCGGACGAAAAGCGCGCTGGCAGGCGGAGAAAGAGGCCATTTCGAAGATCCGCAAACTGAAAGAACAGATTGAACAACTGAAAGCCGAGGCCGATCGTTACGAACGCGCCGGAGAGCTGGCCAAGGTCGCGGAGATTCGGTACGGAAAGATCGCCCAGGCCGAGCGGGAGGCTCAACAGGCGCAAGAGCGATTCGCCGCCATGCAGAAAGGTACACGGATTTTGAAGGAAGAGGTCGACGAGGAAGATATCGCCAAGCTGGTCAGCAAGTGGACCGGGATTCCCGTGGGCCGCTTGCTCGAGGGCGAAGCGCAGAAACTCGTTCACATGGAAGAGCGCCTACGGCAGCGGGTGGTTGGCCAGGAAGACGCTCTGGCACGCGTTGCGAATGCCGTTCGCCGGAGCCGCGCCGGACTTTCCGATTCCAAGCGGCCGATCGGCTCGTTTATTTTCCTTGGACCGACCGGCGTCGGCAAAACCGAACTGGCGCGCGCGCTAGCGGAATTTTTGTTTGACGACGAGAAGCTGATGATCCGCATCGATATGTCGGAGTACATGGAGAAGCACACGGTGTCCCGGCTGATTGGCGCGCCTCCGGGCTATGTGGGTTACGAAGAAGGCGGGCAGCTAACGGAACAGGTGCGGCGCCATCCGTATTCGGTCATTCTTTTCGATGAGATCGAAAAGGCTCATCCGGACGTGTTCAATGTGCTGTTGCAAATTCTGGAGGACGGGCGACTCACCGATGGCAAGGGCCGCACGGTGGATTTCCGGAATACGGTTCTAGTGATGACCAGCAACGTCGGGTCTACGGCGATTTATGAACTTGCCGGCAAGGATCCGGAACGAGCGCGCAAGGAGGCCATGGAGGCATTGCGCCAGGCGTTCCGGCCGGAGTTCATCAACCGCATCGACGAAATTGTAATTTTCAACCCGCTAGGCAAGGAACAACTGGAGCGCATCGTGGGGTTGCTGCTCAAGAGCGTCGAAAAACTTCTGGCCGAAAGGCAGATTACGCTGGCGCTGACACCTGCCGGCAACGAGCTGCTTTTGCGTGAGGGTTACGATCCGGCTTATGGCGCGCGGCCATTGCGGCGGACGATCCAGCGGTTGATTCAGGATCCGCTAGCGTTGCAGATCCTCGAAGGAACTGTTTTGCCGGGAAGTCACATTCGCGTGGACCGGGACGGGAAGAAGGACGCAATGAAGTTTGATACGGCGACGGCGAAGAAACCCGCCGCCGCCGCAACAAAATAGGAAGATGACTGGGCATAAGAGAGCGCGGCGGCTTGACGCTCTCTCGGCTGACTTCTAGACTATTTTTTTCCGCCAGGAAGGTTGTTTTATGAAGATTCTTCGTACCGGTGCCATTCTTGTCCTTCTCAGCGTTGTGTTGGTTGTTGCCGGCGGCGCCTTGGGCGGACGCGGTGGTTTGCAGATTGGGCTTCTCATTGCTGTGGTGATGAACTTTGTCTCCTATTTCTTTTCGGACAAAATTGCCTTAAAAACCAGCGGCGCCCAACCCGTCTCACGCGAGCAACTCCCGCGTCTATACCAAGTGATGGAAGGGCTAGCCGCAAAGGCCAACATTCCCGTGCCGAAGCTGTATGTCGTACCGGACGCCGCGCCAAACGCATTCGCCACAGGTCGCAGCCCGAAGCACGCGTCGGTCGCCGTTACACAAGGCCTGTTGCAAATCATGAATGACGACGAACTGGAGGGTGTAATTGCTCACGAGCTCTCCCACGTCCGCAATTACGACATTTTGACAAGTTCGATTGCCGCGACGATTGCGGGCGCGGTGACGTACATGGCGCAAATGGGCAAGTGGGCGATGCTGTTTGGAGGCTTTGGTGGCAATCGTGACGATGAACGGGGCGGGGGCGGGCTTTCCGCGCTGCTTATGATTTTTCTGGCGCCGTTCGCAGCGCTGCTCTTACAACTTTTCCTTTCGCGAACTCGAGAATACGCGGCCGACGAGACTGGCGTTCAGATGGTGGGGCATCCGCAGGGCCTGATCAGCGCCCTGCAAAAGCTTGGTGCGTACAACAAACGCATTCCGACTTCGGCGATCTCGCCGAGCACGTCTTCTTTGTGTATTGTGAAGCCTTTTTTTGGTCAAGGGACTCTCAGCTCCCTTTTCAGCACCCATCCGCCGCTCGAAGACCGCATCGCAGCGCTCAGGCAGATGACGGTGACACCGCTTCGTTGAGACCAGGCTGGCAGGTTTGCCGAGTTTTGCAGAGCGTTCATGCCGCGGTAAAGTTTTCCGGTCCTAGGTCCAACCACGACAGGACGAGCCCGTCGGTTAGTGAGTTTAAGCCATTAGTATTCAATCGCTTAGGTACACCTGCTGTGAATTCATGGTTTGGAGCATCAAATGCACTACGTCTCGGCGCATATGGTTTTCTTTGTACTGGCACTGGGGGAGATGCAGTATGAGCTGTAGGGACACTATTCACCTGATCTGTATGTATTTAGAAGGAAAGCTCTCGGCGCCCGTACAAGCGGAGATCGAGCATCACTTGACTGCCTGTGCGGATTGCAGACTGGTTCTAGAGGCGGCTACGAGCACGCTGGACCGCTATTTCAGCACGACAAAGGCTTCTGCGAATTCCCAAGCGGCCTAAGAGTTCATCGCTAATTTATTGGTTCTAAAGAATTTGAGGGCGTGATATGGAGCTGCGTATCACGCCTTTTTTCCTTCTGACTTCGGGCCGCACGCGACCCACAGCGACGCCCATGACTCTGGCAAAATTTACTTTGCGAACCTGTAGAAAGTAATCTTTACTGGTACTAGTACGTTTAAAACTACCCCTTCCTCATCTATAATGCTCGCTCAACCCCTTCCCTTTCTTGCGATTATCTCGATTCGGGCGCGCGGATCGACTTTGGCTCCTGAGATGCCTCTTTTCCACAGGACAGGGCGCAATCGCCCAAAGGAGATCATGTCCATGAGTGAGTATCATGAAACCACCGTCGAGAACAGCGCTGCTGCCCCCCGCTGGGTAGGCCTTTCCGTCGCCGCTCTGGGAGCAATTTCCTTGCTCGGGCTGGGAATAGGCTGGAGCGCACTGAACCACTCCAAGTCGGTCGAGTCTTTCGAAGCTACACTAAAACAGCAGAACGATCAGCTAGCTCAGACACTGGCGAAGGAAGACGAACAGAACCAGCAACTGCAGAGCGACCTGAAGGTGGTCACCGACAAGCTGAACGTGACCCAGGAAGACCTGCAGAAAGCCCGGCAGCAGACCAAGGCTTCCGTGGCCGCGTACAACAAGAAGTTGACAGGGCTCGAGAGCAATGTGAACACGCAGCTGGCGGCCAAGGCCAACCAGGACGATGTTACGAAGCTCGGTGGGGATGTGACTGGCGTGAAGAGCGACCTTGAAGACACCAAGTCCAAGCTCGAGCGCGCCACCGGCGACATGGGCGTGATGAGCGGACTGATTGCGCGGAACCACGATGATCTCGAAGAACTGAGGCGCAAAGGCGATCGTAACTATTTCGAATTCACGCTGACAAAATCCAAGACTCCTTCGCGCGTCGGCCCCGTTGAAATCTCTTTGAACAAGGCCGACCAGAAGCGGTCCAAGTACACGGTGACCGTGCTAGCGGATGACAAATCGATCGAAAAGAAAGATAAGACTGCGGGTGAGCCCGTTCAGTTCTATATCAAGGGCACGGCCCGCTATGCTCCGTATGAACTCGTGGTCTTCGACGTGGGCAAGAACCAGGTGACCGGCTACTTGTCTACGCCAAAATCGGCGGGTGGAGCAACGGCAGCGAGCAACACCACTCCGGCGCAGTAATGACAACGCTTTTTCTGCGTAAACCTTGAGAGCGCACTATCGAAAGGGAGGGTCGTGAGATCCTCCCTTTTCGTTTTTTCGGACGCGCCTTCGGCCCCTGGATTCCGGCAAAACGCCGTACCACGCTAAATGCCGAATGCGAAGTATGTGTTCGTTGGCAGCGTTACGGGCGATGACCTGAACCTGGCCAGCATCGACATGGCGAAGTAACAGCGGCGTTGATGCATCCGTGGGCAGAACACGCGCGTCCTGCCCATTTGGTTTGTTGGAGGCCTGCATTTCCGCTACGATGATCTCTCACCGATGACTACACAACTCCTCCATGTTGGCCGTGCTTTTACCCCTACCAACGAGCTGCTCGATGCTGGCATTCTGATTCGGGACGGCGAGATCGAATCGGTAGGCCCTCGCAGCGGTGTGAGCCTACCCGTGGGCGCTCAGGAGGTCATCGCCACTGACAAAATCGCTGCGCCGGGTTTTATTGATGTTCATATTCATGGCGCCGCCGGGCACGACGTGATGGAGGGCAAGGAAGAAGCGTTAGACGCGATCTCGTCGTTGGTCGGAGCGCATGGCACGACATCTTTTGTGGCTACCACCGTCACCGCGGATCCCGATGCGATTTGCAAGAGCAGCAAGGATATTGCCCACTACATTGCACGGCAGCACGCCAAGACTCGGCCCGGCGCCGAAGTGCTTGGTATTCATTTCGAAGGACCGTTCATCAGCACGGTGCGCCGCGGCGTGCATCCTCCGGAATGGATCCGGTTGCCGTCCGCGGAGTTGTTGGAGAAATTCGTTACCGCGGCACAAGGGAATGCGTTGATTTTGACGATTGCTCCGGAGCTTCTCGGAGCGATTCCTTGCATTGACGCGGCGCGCAAAGCCGGGATGGTTGTCGGAATTGGACATACAGACGCGACTTATGAGCAAACGCGCGCTGCGCTGGCTCGCGGCGCGCACCATGCGATTCACACTTATAACGCGATGCGGCCGTTTTCGCACCGGGACGCCGGCGTGATCGGCGCTGTGCTCACCTCGCCGGAGATGTCGGCGGAGCTTATCGCCGACGGCGTGCACGTCGATGAAACCGCGATGCGACTGCTGCTGCAAGCCAAGGGCGCGGGAGGAGTCGTCCTCATCAGCGACGGCATATCGGCGACCGGGATGCCTGACGGGAAATACATTCTTGGGGGATTTGAGGTTACGGTGAACGGGGGAATCTGCAGGAACTCGGAGGGCAGGCTGGCTGGGAGCACTCTTACACTTGATCGCGCGCTGCGGAACATCGTAAGGCTTGGGGCTTCGCTTGGTGATGCACTGCAGATGCTGACGATCAATCCAGCGAAACTTCTTGGGATTGAACACAAGAAAGGCGCGCTGCGGGCGAATGCCGATGCGGATGTGATTTTATTGAATGAAGGTTTGGAGATTACGCAGGTTTATACGCGAGGGCTGCCGGTTTGAACGGTTTTCTGGTGGCCGCTTTGTGATACGGCGCCTTTCGCTATAATGCAGGTGTCTCGCGCAACGGCCCCTCGGAAAGCGGGCGCTACAAAGGCAACCCAAGAACGCGGAATTGCCACAGGTCGGGGACCTACGATCCTGACCTTGCGATACTTCAACCGTTGAGAGGGATGTTTAGTTCGTCGGCGAGTTGCTGGGCGTTGAAGGGGCTACAGGCGAAGAAACGGTCTCCGACTTTTAGCGTTGGCACTCGGCGGCGGCCGTGATTCGCTCGCAGAACAATGTCTTCGGCTTCGGGATCCTGCTCGATGTTGATTTCGTGAAAATCGATGCCGCGTTGTTTGAGGAAGGATTTGGCTCGTCGGCAGTCCGGGCACCAGCCTGTGCTATAGATTGTGATCGGTTCCATACTGTCTGAAAACATTGCGCGCTAGTGAGTTTCTACGGGGACGCCACGGTATTTTCTTGCGACCTGGATGCGGATCACGGCACGCTGCAGAGCGATTGTGGCGCGATCCCAATCGATATTCGTGTCGTTCGAGGCCAGGCGCGTTTCCGCGCGAGCTTTGGCTGCTTCGGCACGCGCCAGGTCGATCTCTTCGGCTCGCTCGGCTGTTTCGGCCAGGAGGGTTACACGGTCCGGCAGGACTTCCGCGAATCCACCTAAAATTGCAAGCAGGGCGGGTTCGCTGGAGGTTGCTGCGCGGTACCGCAGCTCGCCGTTGCCCAACTCGGTGATCAGCGGCGCGTGGCCCGGTAGAATGCCCAGTTCTCCGTCCAGTCCTCGGATGACTACTTCCACGACGGTTTGCCGCAGGAGCTGGCGTTCCGGCGTGACCACGATCAGTTCGATGGCTTCGGGAAGCATTTTTTCCTTAGACCCCCGTCTTCATCCTGTCAGCCTTTTCTAATACTTCCTCGATGGTGCCGACCATGTAGAAGGCCTGCTCCGGAATTTCGTCGTACTTGCCTTCGACGATGTCCTTGAAGCTGCGTACGGTGTCTTCGATCTTTACGTACTTGCCGTCCAACCCTGTGAATTGCGCGGCAACGAACATTGGCTGCGAGAGGAAGCGCTCGATGCGGCGAGCACGGGCCACGGTGCGCTTGTCTTCATCGGAAAGTTCTTCGATGCCGAGAATGGCGATGATGTCTTGAAGGTCTTTGTAGCGCTGGAGGACCGACTTGACGCCTCGCGCGACGGCGTAGTGCTCTTGGCCGACCACCCGTGGATCGAGAATACGCGAACTGCTGGCCAGGGGATCGACGGCGGGATAAATACCGCGTTCGACGATCTGGCGGCTGAGGTTGGTGGTCGCGTCCAAGTGAGTAAATGTTGCTGCGGGCGCGGGGTCCGTGTAGTCGTCCGCGGGCACGTAGATTGCCTGCACCGAGGTGATCGAGCCGGTTTTTGTCGAAGTGATGCGCTCCTGCAATTCGCCGATTTCGGTGTTGAGGTTCGGCTGGTATCCGACGGCGGAAGGCATACGGCCGAGCAACGCCGATACTTCCGATCCTGCTTGAACGAATCGAAAGATGTTGTCAATGAAGAGCAGAACGTCGAGATGTTCTTGGTCACGGAAGTACTCCGCGACCGTCAATCCAGTCAGACCGACGCGCAGACGCGCACCGGGCGGCTCCGTCATTTGGCCGTAAATCAATGCGGCGCGCGACTTCTCCGGATGTCCGGGAACGATAACTCCGGACTCCTGAAATTCCTGATAGAGGTCGTTCCCTTCGCGGGTGCGTTCTCCCACGCCGGCGAAGACCGATACGCCGCCGTGCTTCATCGCCACGTTGTGAATCAGTTCCTGAATCAACACGGTTTTGCCGACGCCGGCGCCACCGAAGAGGCCAATTTTTCCGCCCTTCAAGAAAGGCTGGATCAGGTCGACGACTTTAATACCGGTCTCGAACATTTCGAGAGTGGTAGACTGATCGTCGAGAGCCGGTGACGGCCGATGAATTGGGTAGTGCGTCGGGGTTTCAACCGGCCCGAGTCCGTCCACTGGTTTGCCGAGAACGTTCAACACGCGGCCCAATGTCGGTCGCCCGACCGGGACCTCAATGGGATTTCCCAGATCGATGGCTTTCATGCCGCGGACCATGCCTTCGGTTGGCTCCATAGCCACAGTGCGAACGCGTCCCTCGCCGAGGTGCTGTTGCACTTCAACGGTCACGTCGAGCGGCTCGGGTATGTTGTAGCCCTCGCTGGTAATGCGCACCGCGTTATAAATGGAGGGAAGATGTCCCTCCTCAAATTGAATATCCAGCACAGGTCCGATCACCTGCACCACGTGTCCCACGTTTTTCTCGGCCATGCGTTCTCCTAAGCGGTCGACGATGCCCCGCTGACGATCTCGATAATTTCTTTGGTGATGGCGGCCTGACGCACTTTGTTCATGTGGAGGGTCAACGCTTCGATCACGTCACCGGCATTTTGCGTGGCTGCTTCCATGGCGGTCATACGCGCGGCGTGTTCGGCGGCCGACGATTCGAGGAGAGCACGAAGGACCTGTGTTTCCACGTAGCGCGGCAGCAAACGGTTCAGAATCTGTTCTTCGGGTTGTTCGTAGATGTAATCGACTTGCGTCTCGGCGGTTTTTTCTTCGCCCTCCTCTCTGGTTTCGATTTTTTCAATGGGTAGGATCTTTGCCGTCGCCAGATTTGGGGCGATCACGTTCTTGAACTCGCTAAAGACGATGTACACCGCATCGACTTTATCCTCTGCGTACAAGGACGCAACCAGGTTGGCGATTTCACGGGCAACGCCAAAATCGACCCGGGCCAATACGTTTACGTACTCGCCAGCAACTTCAGCCCCCGCTTTGCGGAAGGCGTCGCGCGCCTTCTTTCCCACCGGAATCAGGACAATTTTCTTGCCCTGCTTGCTTTTGATGAATTTGACGGCTTCTTTAAGAATGTTCGAGTTGAACGCACCAGCGAGACCACGTTCCCCGGCGAGAACCAATACAAGGATACGTTCCTCTGGGCGCTGTGCCAGCAGCGGATGCTCGGGGGATTCGATTCGCGCCATGGTCGAACGAAGAACTCGCGCCAGTTCCTTTGCGTAGGGCCGTGCCGCCAAGGCGGCTTCCTGAGCTCTGCGCAGACGTGCCGCCGAAACGAACTTCATCGCACGCGTAATCTGCTGCGTGTTTTTGACGGAACGAATGCGCCGGCGAAAATCGAGTAAGGTAGGCATGAATTCCTGTTACTTCACGCTAGGGCGCAGCTGCCGCGGCGACCGTGGCCGAGAAGCGATCTTTAAAGGCATCGAGAGCCGTCTTGATGGTGGCCTTGATGCCGTCGTCGAGGGCTTTCTTGGTCGCGATGTCTTTCAGAACGCCCGCGTAACTGGTTTCGACAAATTGCAAGAATTCTTTCTCGAAACGGCGCACTTCATTGACAGGGACCGAATCGAGCGCTCCGCTCGTGGCTACGTAAAGAGCGAGAACCTGTTTTTCGACCGGAAGAGGAACGTATTGATCCTGTTTCAAGACTTCGGTCAAACGCTGGCCGCGCGCCAACTGCGCCTGCGTGACTTTGTCCAGCTGGTCGGAACCAAATTGCGCGAAAGCGGCTAATTCGCGGAACTGGGCCATGTCCAAGCGTAATGTTCCCGCAACCTGACGCATGGCTTTGATCTGCGCGTTGCCACCGACGCGGCTGACCGAGATACCCACGTTGATGGCCGGCCGAATACCCGCATTGAAGAGGTCCGCTTCGAGATAGATCTGGCCGTCGGTGATGGAGATTACGTTGGTTGGGATGTAGGCCGAAACGTCGCCGGCTTGAGTTTCAATCACCGGTAGTGCGGTCAGCGAACCGGCACCCAGCTTGTCGTTCAATTTGGCTGCGCGTTCGAGCAAACGGGAGTGGAGATAGAAGACGTCGCCCGGGAACGCTTCGCGGCCCGGGGGACGGCGCAGCAGCAGCGAGATTTCGCGGTAGGCCTGCGCGTGTTTCGAAAGATCGTCGTAAAAAACTACTGCGTGGCGCTTACTGTCGCGGAAATATTCGCCCATGGCACATGCGGCGTAAGGGGCGATGTATTGCAGAGAAGCCGGCTCCGCAGCCGATGACGCCACCACGATGGTGTAGTCCATCGCGCCCGCGTCTGTGAGGGTCTTGATGACCTGCGCAATCGTCGAGCGCTTTTGCCCGATCGCGCAATAGATACAGATCATGTCGCTGCCCTTCTGGTTGATGATGGTGTCCAGAATAACAGCGGTTTTTCCGGTCTGGCGGTCTCCGATGATCAGCTCGCGCTGGCCACGGCCGATGGGGATCATGGAGTCGATTGCTTTGATACCGGTCTGCAAAGGCTCACGCACCGGTTGCCGGTCGAGCACGCCTGGGGCGAGTCGTTCGAGCGCAATGCGCTCTTTCGATTGAATAGGACCCTTGTCGTCCTCGGGTTCACCCAGGGGATTCACGACGCGGCCGACCAACGCTTCGCCTACCGGCACCGACATAATGGTGTTCGTGCGGCGGACAGTGTCACCTTCCTTCAGTTCGGAGGATTCGCCGAGGAGGACGACGCCGACTTCCTCTTCTTCGAGGTTCAGCGCTATCCCGAATATGTCATGAGGAAAGGCGAGCATTTCTCCGTACATAGCCTTTTCCAGACCATGAATTCGGGCGATACCGTCGCCGACGCTGATGACCGAGCCGACTTCGTCGATCGAGACGGTCTGCTCATAGTTTGCAATCTGCTCGCGCAGAATCTTGCTGATTTCGTCTGCCTTGATTTGTGCCATACCTGCTCCGTTCCCGAATACCTATTCCGCGGCCAGCCGAACACGCAGTTGATTCAACTTCTTGAGTACTGAGCCATCGTAAATGGTGTCGCCGATTCTCACCACCGCGCCGCCCAACAGCTGCGGCTCTAGTGAATATTTCGCCTGGATCTTTTTTCCCGAGAGACGCTCCAACGTCCGGACCAGCGCTGTTTTCTGCGCATCGCTCAATTCCGAAGCCGACGTCACCTCTGCTTCCGCAACACCTTGCCGCTTACGAAGAACTCCTTCGAAGGCCACCACAATTCCCGGCAAAAGATGGGTCCGCTGATTGTCTGCCATCACAAACAGAAAATTCCGAATGATTTTGCTGGCGCCCAATCGCGCCACGAGCTTTTCAATTGCTCCGTGCTTAGCTTCACGTGGGATCGCCGGACTGCCCAGAAAATTGCGCAGCTCCGCAGATTCCTCGTATGCCGCGCGAAAATCTTCCAACTGTTGGCGGGTTGGCTCGGCAGTTCCCTGTTCGAGGACGATATCCGCGAGCGCGGTCGCGTATTGGAGGCTGGCCGATTTCAATTCGGTCTCCCCTGCAGACTTTGCACAAAATTGCTGATCATGTTCTCCTGCACTGCCGGTGTCATTTCGCTTGCCACCAGGGATTGCGCATGATCGACAGCCATTCTCGCGGCCAAAGCCTTCAATTCCTCGCGGGCGGCCCGTTCCGTCGCCTCAACTTCGGATTTCGCTGCGACGCCGACTTTTTCGATTTCGATTTTTGTCATGCCGCGTAACCGTTCGAGCTCCGCTGCGGCTTCTTTCTGGGCTTGCTCGCGGAATCGCGTCACTTCCTGCTCGAGAGTGGTCAGTTTGGCTGCGGCTTCCTTTAGTTGTTTTTCCGCGGCCGCCTTTGCCGCTGTGGCCTTCGCGACCGCCTCGGAGATTTCGTCTGCATGGCGGCGCACAAACGGCGGCAAGACCTTCGTGACCAACCAAATCAGGGCAAGAACGACGATGGCGAAATGAATCCATTTGAAAACGCCCTCGGCGGACCTCTCCGCCGGGCTTTCGCTTTCCACGGCCGCTAAGGACATCGCTGCAAACGTCAAGAAAATCGCGGACACGACAACCGCTCGTAGAATTTTCGGGGGCGACTTCATCGCGCTTCTCTCAACGGGCCGCCCGGCGCGGACGGCCGCAAGATTCGGCCCGCAATCTCCAGCGCTAACTGCGACGCGACCGATTCCACATCCTTCTTTGCAGCGGCCAACTCACCCGCCACGCGTTCTTTGGCCTTGGCAACTTCCGCAGAAGATTTGCTCCTGGCATCTTTAAGAACGGCGGCGCGCTCATCGAGCAGTTTCTTGCGCTCGGCTTCCTGCTCGGCGTATACCTTTGCTTTCGCCTGCCTCAGAGCTTCTTCATACTGCCGTACTTTTTCGGCGGCCGCCGCTTGCGCGGCCTCGGCAGACTTCTGCGCACCGAGCGTGCGGGCTTCGCGCTGAGCCATAACAGCTAAAACCGGTTTGAAGAACAAAGACCGAAGAACGAAATAAAAAACGATGACGATGAGGGCAACGGGCACAGCCCGAAGAAACAGTTCGCCGATTTGGTGAACCAGATTTGGCATTAGTTAGATTGTTGCGCCTAAAGTTTCAGGTGGGCAGCCTTGCCGTCCTCCGGACAGGTAGGAGCGTACGGTGGGCCTGACGCTGCCTCACAGAACCACTATTTATACCATTCGCTAAGAGATTCCGTCAACGCGGCGAATTCGCTCTTGCTTGCCTTTTTCGGAACCAAACTCCACTTGGTAGGCGGTAAGATTGCATTTGACCCATTGCATTTGACCCAGGCCAGAGATGGGTCAAAGGGGCGGGGGCGTCAAGATGGCAAAGAGCTGGAAAACAAAACTGATTCAGTCCGATGCCAAGATTCCGCAGAATTACCGGTCTCTCGCCACTCCGACTTTCCGCGGATCGACCACCGTGTTTCCGTCCGCGTCTCTAGTCCAAGACACTTGGGATCAGTGGCGTGTCGGGTATACGTATGGACTGTATGGCACTCCAACGGTGCTCGAACTGGCTGCCAGGATTTGCGAGCTTGAGTCCGGCACGCACACGATTCTGACTCCTGGCGGGCAAGGCGCCATCTCGCTGATCAATTTTGCGCTTTTGCAATCGGGCGATCACATGCTCATTCCCGCGAGCGTTTATTTCCCGAATCGCAAGCTAGCCACTCGTTTGCTTTCCCGTTTCGGTGTGCTGGCTGATTTCTACGATCCTACCGTCGGGGCAAAGATTGCTTCGCTGATTCAGGAAAATACCCGTCTGATCTGGTGCGAAAGTCCGGGGTCGATCACTATGGAAGTGCAGGATCTTCCGGCGATCGTTGCGGCAGCGCACGAGCGGAACGTTCGCGTCGTACTGGACAACACCTGGTCCGCTGGCGTGCTGCTGGATGCATTTTCTCATGGGGTCGACGTCACCATGCAAGCCATTACGAAATACGTCGGAGGCCATAGCGATTTGCTGTTGGGCTCGATTACGGTACGCGACGAGGGGCTGTACCAACGACTTGGCTCGGCGCAACAGGTGATTGGCTGCGCCGTTTCGCCGGATGATTGCAACCTGGCACTTCGGGGATTACAAACGCTCGCGGTACGACTTGCGGCCATCGAAGCCTCCGCTCTTTCCATAGCCCGATGGCTTTACTCGCAGCCCGAGATTGAATTTGTGCTTCATCCGGCGCTGCCCTCTTGCCCCGGCCACGAATTCTGGAAACGCGATTTCCTCGGCTCGTCGGGTGTGTTTTCATTTGTGTTCAAGCCGGGTCCGACACAGCAGCAGGTTCACGAGTTCGTGGATGCGCTCGAGCTTTTTCGAGTGGGATACAGCTGGGGAGGGGTTGCGAGCCTCGCGGTCGCTTACGATATTGGGCGCATTCCCGGCCGGCCGCCTTACGAACACCGCATTGTGCGACTGAACATCGGCCTCGAGGCCACGGACGACCTTATTGCAGACCTGGACGGAGCCTTACACAAACTCTTTGCTTGACTCGCTTTTTCGAACCCAGTGGCTTATGAAGCGCGGGCCACTGCGCTCTTTTCGCCATTCTCCACGCGAATATCCGTGAGGTCCGAGAGAAGACTTGCGGCCCAGCGGTACACGTTACGTTCGCAAACAATCTTGCGCATGCGAATCATGCGGGTGACTTGTTCTTCTTCGCTGAATTCCAAGGCCTGATAAATTGCATTCGCGACCTGGTCCACATCATAGGGATTTACCTGTAACGCGTCGCCCAGCTCGCGAGAGGCTCCGGCGAAAGTGCTCAAAATCAGCGCTCCACGATTGTCGTCGCGCGATGCCACAAATTCTTTGGCGACAAGATTCATACCATCGTGAAGTGAAGTTACAAGGCAGACCGAAGCGGCCCGGAAATACCGGTCGATCTCCTCGTGCGAATGGTGCCGCTTGAGCAGCACGATAGGCTTCCAACGGCCGGCCTGAAATCTCGCGTTGATGCGGTCGGCTTCGGCGATAACTTCCTCCATGAACTGCTTGTAGCGCGGAATGTCGGTGCGGCTTGGCGCGCCGATTTGAACAAAAGTGAATCGCCTCTGGTACAGGGGATAGAGCTCGAGGAATCGCTCAACGCCACGAAACCGTTCGATAATTCCCTTGGTGTAGTCAAGCCGGTCGACGCCAACACCCAACAGGGAAGCTTCGACACCCAGCTCCGAGAAAAGCGCCCCGCGTCCTTCGCCCGTGATTCGGATGACTTGGGCGCCTGGGTTCTCCGGCGGAAAAGCCACGCTGATCGGATAGGGCCGGACGCGCGTGATGTGGCCCTTGCGGCTTACTTCAAAGCGGTCCCAATCCGTGAGTGCCTCGACGGCGCGGTCCACAGTCTGCAGGAAATTGTTGCAGTGCGTCTGGATGTGAAATCCGACCAGATCCGCTCCGAGCAGGCCGTCCACCAACTCGCGCTGCCATGGACAGATTCCGAAAGCTTCCGCGTTAGGCCACGGGATGTGCCAGAAAACTGCCACGCGCGCGTCGGGACGGGCCTCTTTCACCATACGCGCCAACAACGCAAAGTGATAATCCTGAACCAGAAGAACCGGGGATTGCGTACCTTCCATCTCCGCCAACGCCGCGTCTGCAAACCGGCGGTTGATTCGCTGGTAGTACATCCAGTCGCCCGGACGGAACAGTGGTCGCGTATGGGCGATGTGACACAGCGGCCACAGACCTTCGTTCGAAAATCCCTCGTAATAGCCGCGATCTTCTTCCTCGGAGAGCCAGACGCGACGCAAGGTATAGGTCGGATGATGCGGCGGTACACGGAGTTGATCGCGTTCGTTGACTACTTCGCGGTCGGCGTTTCCCGAGCCGTTTGCGATCCAGGTACCTTCGCAGGCCTGCAGCACGGGCTCGAGAGCGGTGACCAGGCCGCTCGCCGGGACCAACACGCGAATGGCGCCGTCCTTTTCGTCGAAAACATGCATGTAAGGCTCACGGTTTGAGACCACGAACAGCGCATCTCCCTGCAACTTGGTTTGCAGGCTCACGCGCAAGCGCTCGGCAGTCCACTGCGACAATTGCGATTCGCGCAATTGAGCTTCTTCCTGGGCGGCCGCTCTGGCGGAACTCAGGTCGCGGGCAAGATAACGTGCTTCCGCGTGAATTTGGTCGAACATTTCTCCTTGCGGGGGTGCAAGCGGTACATCGGTTGGATCGGCGCGCAGACTCCGCAACCACTTGGCAGTTTTGGCCAAGGGTGACGTAAAAGCCCAGCGCACCAGGAACAGTCCGAGACCTGTGATCAGCAAGGTTTGAATAAGCGTGCTGAGCAAAGCATCGCGAATGGCGCGCATTACAGTCGCGTCAATGTAGCTGGAGTCGTAAGCCACCATCAGGCTTCCGGTGACTTCGCCGTCGTGATGAAGCGGCATGGCGTACAGGTGTAAATGTTCGTTCGTGGTTTCCTGGAATTCCGAAGCGTTTTTGTTGGACTTTGCAGCACGAGCCGCTATCGGTGGTTCGGAGGTAAATTCCGGTGACAGACCTTGCGTGATGGCGATTCCCTTGCCGGAATTGTCGTAGACCGCAACTCCCAGAAGGTGTTCCCTTTGGCCATACTTTTCGACGAAGCGGGTCAGATTGCGGTCGTTCGCCCGGCCGGGCGTGGACTCCAAACTCTCTTGCAGGCCCTCGGCAAGAACCGACGAATGGTGGGCCAGTTCATTGCGTAGATTTCGTCGCTCCAAGCGTACCTGGTAGAAGCCGTAAAGGAGCGAGACAATGAGGACACTGGCCGCTAAGGGAAAAACGAGTTTGAGTGTGGCACGCATGACCGCTCGAAAAAAATAGCCGAACCTCCCTCCTTCGAACTCGATTTCTGCGAGAACTGTCTTCGCGCTCGGCTTAAGCGAATTCGCGCGTTGAGCAAAGTATTGCCGCAGGTGGCGGTAGAAATCCAAAAACTGTCAAATGTTTCTGGTCCGACTGACCCCTGTGCATTGCCTATACTCTACACATCGACCGTTAGCAAGACGATTGCAACCTTTCCACAGTGGATTTCCGCAGTGTCAGAGTGGCACACTCGCCGCCAACCTGGCCGATTTGCCCTCACTTCGATGTTAAGACATTTTTTTCAACAAGATAGAAGAGGCGCGTCTCTCGATTTTGGTGTTTCGACTCGGTACGGAACCATGAAAATACTACCTTCATTCGGAGTCACATTACAATAGACTCGAGACAGCCTACATGGGGATACCAGCTAATCTGTAGTTAATCTGTGGAAATTCCGGTAGGGAGTCGCCGCGTCCGTGTCCGCTGCTTCTGACGGTGGACATCGGACGCGGTCAATCCCGTTGGTTCAGAGGGGAAGCTAACTTCATTGGAATGAAGCATGCTTCCACTTTGGGGTCGCCTTGAGCTGGAATTTGGGGTACCCGCCCAAGACGAGAAGGTAACTTCGGCTACCATGACGGCCGGAGAGGATAGCGTCAAACGAACTGCGTCTAGTTCTTTCATCAACAAATAAGCCGTTCTCCTGGTTTAAGTTATGGCTTTGTATCAACCGGGTTTCTGGTGTATTATGGCGCTCCACTTCCGAGAGTGTGGCGCCATGGATACGAGATCGACGACAAATCGTCGGCTATATCGTTTCGGTCTCTTCGAGGCTGATCTTGAACTCGGAACGCTTACGCGCCAAGGAACGCCCGTAAAACTCCAAGAGCAGCCTTTCCGCATTCTGGCCTTATTCCTTGAATCCGCCGGGGAGATCCTGAGCCGCGACGAGCTACGCAAGAATATTTGGCCGGATGGGACATATGTGGACTTTGATGGAAGTCTGAACACGGCGCTGATGAAGCTTCGGGCGGCGTTGAATGATAGCGCGGATAATCCGCGCTTCATCGAGACCGTTCCGCGCAAGGGATACCGTTTCATCGCGCCGGTCGAACTCAGCAAAATTGAATCACCCGCGATTACAACGGCGATTCGAATTGACACCGGCGAAGCATCGGCGCAAGAACTGGAGGATCCGCTTGAGGATGGAAGCGCTCCTCGAGCGCGACCGGCCTCGGTCAGGAGTGTTCATGAGAGGCGGCTCGGTCCTCATTGGTGGGAAGCGCTGCTGATTTTGGCCGGTGTCATTGTCTTTCTCACGTACGGTTTGTGGCCGAGGCCGGAACCTCGTGTTGTCCGTGTCCAGCAGCTCACGCACTCGGGCCAGGTTGACCCGTGGGGAAAGCTCGTCACCGACGGCAGCCGCATCTTTTTTGTGGTGCGAGACGTCACCGGTTGGAACCTCATGCAGACCTCCGTCGAAGGCGGAGCGATTCAGAGAACCCCCACGCCTTTTGACAATACGCGTATCTTTGATCTTTCACCGGATCATTCGCAATTTCTGATCGGGCAACTGACTCATCGCGGTGAAGAGACGGCGCTATGGCTGTGGCCTGTGCAGGGAGGAGCGCCCCGGCGCTTAGGCGATGTCACCGCCCAAGAAGCGGTGTGGTCGCCGATTGGCGATCTGATTGCCTATGTTCATGGCGAAAGCATTCAGCTCAGCGACCCGGAAGGCAACCACGTACGGGAACTCGCGAGATTTCATCCCGCGCCACACTCCCTCGTGTGGTCGCCTGACGGAAAGCGTCTACGATTCACGCAAACGAATTTGCTTGAGGCGACCGACTCCATGTGGGAGATGGACCTCGAAAAAAGCGCGCCGCGACGTGTGCTTCCCGAGGGCCAGCATGGGCCTCATGAGGGCAGTGGCACTTGGCTTGGCGGCGGAAACTATTTTGCGTTTTCGTCGGGCGTCGACCTTCGAGCCAGCCTTGCAGTGGATACTCAGGCAAGTCTGTGGCTGATGGACGAGAACCGCGGGTTTTTCTGGCGACATACGGGCGAGCCGATCCAACTTACCAAAGGCCCGATCGCTTTCGATCATCCCGACGCGGTGCAAGATAGCAGCCGGATTTTTGTCATCGGTTCGCATAACGAGTATCAACTGCTGCGCATTGACCCGAAGACTGCCGCGAAAACCGCCATGCTTGCCGAATCCGGTGCCACGGATATGGATTTCTCGCTCGATGGCCAGTGGGTGGTGTACGCCGCGCGCGAGAACGGCACTTTATGGAAAAGCAGGATTGATGGCAGCGGAAGAGTGCAATTGACGGCGGGCGCGACAGGAGCGTTCGCGCCTCATTGGTCTCCCGATCAAAAACAGATCCTATTCACCGGATTTTTGCTGGATCGCCAGCCGCGGCTTTACATTGTCTCCGCGAACGGAGGTTCGCCGAAAAGCGTTTTGCCTTCGAATAACAAGTGGGCCTCCGTATCTGGTGATTGGCGAACGGATGGACGGCAGATTGTTCTGGATATGCAAGAGATGGAGTCCAACAGGGAACCGGACATTCGGATCTTGGATCTCGATAGCAACAAGCTTACAAAACTGCTCGATTCCGACGGGCTGATTGAGCCGAGGTGGTCTGCCGACGGCCGTTATATCGCAGCTCTCAATCCGAAGAAAAAGCAGGTATACCTCTACGACTGTAGACAGGAAAAGTGGTCGGTTCTTGTCGAGGCAAACTTCCCGGCAGCGTTGCGCTGGTCGCCGAGCGGTGATGCACTGTATTACCAGGACGTCGACGAGGTGGAAGAAAGTATTTTCCGCGTCCCAATGGCTAAGCGAGAAGCCGAAAAGGTGGTCGGGTTGGGCGATCTTCTGAGCGGAGGCGCTGCGCGAGGTATTTTTACTGGGTTGAGCCCCGATGGATCGGTTTACGTTACCGTCGATCACGGCGACATCGACGTGTATGCGGTGGATTTGAAGCTTCGCTAATTCCCATCATTTGGTGCAGGCAATCGCAGGCGGAAAGCGAGATTCCTCGCTTTGCGGATTCCATTTCGCAGGGACGGCGTTCGTTGGGACAGGTTGATTGTCGGGCACACCGTTCGAGCAAGCATCCTGGCTTTTTGCTCACTGATCTAAACTGGATTGGGGGAATAGGAGCGTCGTACACATGAGCCGCAAACTGGTCCTGTCGATCGTGTCGGTCATCCTGGTTTTTGGCGCCGGCGCGGTGTGGGCACAGACGTCAAACAAATCGCAAACTATGATCAAAGGAACGGTTCTGGGCGCGGACGGGAAACCGGTGGCCGCGGCGGCGATAACTTGCCAGTCGTCGGCTGGCGTTCGCCCGCGGGTTGTCCACACGGACAACAAAGGCCATTACACTATTTCGGGCCTGAAGCAGGATTCCTACGACTTGCGAGCTACCTCGAACGGAGCCTACTCGGACTGGGAAAAAAATATCCCGCTACGCAGAGGGCAAACGAAGCAGATAACGCTACATCTGTTGAATGGGAACACGGCAATCAGCGGGAGTTTGCCGGCTAAAGAAGTGAATTAGGCTTGGCTTCTGTTTGCGCAGTGCTTTCTGGCTTCGGTTTTCCTGTAAACCATTACAATTGAGCAAATTACGGTGGCTTTGCGACTTGCCGAGGTCACGATATATCTGGCCCCGCAGCTGCGCCCGAGAGTGCAACACGCTTCGAGCTAGTACCACGACCCCCGTACCGATAAAAGTGGCGCTATCGGCCCATTGAGAGATTCGGGTCATGCCCGCATTCTAAAGGTCGACGGGTTGGGGGCCGCGCGGGGACAACGGCTCCGCAAGGGGCCGTGTGCGAGCCACCCAACCCGCCAGATTTACCGGCATTTTCTTTCCCTCTGCCGTTCCCTCTCTTTGCAGCCTCTAAGACGCACCGTTCCGAGCTAACGGCGCATCAAGTTAGATTGTGGGTCCGGATCGCATTGTAATTTCAGCATTTAGTGTCATTCATACACTGGCGTTTGATCCTCAGTGGTCCCCCGCCAGACGCAGAATGCTCCGCGCTTTCTGGCAGGGTTCGGCGGTTCTCCTTGCACTCGGTATCGCGGCACGGCCAGCCAGCCTGTTCTCCCTACGCGAAGCTACCATCGAGGCCTTCGGGAGGTACATCGTTCAGACCGACGCTCAGAACGCCAGGAGTCTTCGGCAGGGGCCCTTTCTGTGGATCGACGGCTTGCCTGAAAAAGATCGCGCGGCGGTAATTGCCGGATTGAAGGGCGGAGCGGTGGAAATACGGCGCATCACTCAGAACACGGCCGGTGACAGCTTCGATGTGCCGGGTGGCATGATTCACGACTGGGAAGGGATCATTTTCATTCCCGGTATACGGGTCGACGATGTACTCAGGATCCTGCAGGACTATAACCAACAAGCGACGTATTACGCTCCGGACGTGGAACGCGCCCGGATCGAATCGCAAAATGGAAATGATTTTCGGGTATTCCTACGCTTTCGACGCCACAAAGTTGTGACCGTGGTGATCGACACGGAACACTCCGTGACCTACTTTCGAGATTCGGCGGTCAGGGCGCACAGCCGCAGCTCCGCAACCCGCATTGCGCAAGTGGAAGATCCGGGAGGACCGCAAGAGAGAGAGAAAACGCCCGGCGATGACGATGGTTATCTATGGCGGATGGAAACGTGGTGGCGTTTGGAGGAACGCGAGGGAGGCGTTTATGTTCAGAACCAGGTGGTAACCCTGACGCGGGACATTCCTACGGGGCTTGGATGGCTGATCGAGCCGTTCATCACCAAGATTCCCAAGGAAACGCTAGAGTTCACTCTGCAAGCTACACGAAAAGCGGTGCTGAACCGGCTTAAGAACTAGAGCTTATTGTTGCTGAGAGCGTCTCGAAGCTGCTCCAACTGCTGAGAACCCATAATATCGCTGCGGATAGACTCGAAGTTCTCGCGTGTTATCTTCGCTTCAGCAATTTTCTGCATCGCGTTCCGAATGTCCAACTCCCGGTCGCTCGAGCAAACCACCCCTACTCTGTCCTTGGCCATGAGCTCGGCCAGTCCGCTGTCAGGAGGGGTATGCGCAAAAATGGGGCGCTGCGCCTGTATGTATGTGGAGAGCAGGAGCTCTAACGAGACTGAAAGGAAAAAGGGATTCCTTGAAAAGTATACACGGTTTCGACATGCCTCTAAGTGTGCTAGAATGCAGGAGTTTCGGCGAGGACCTGCTGTAGAAACTTGCGCCCGGTCCTCGAAGTACGACTGTAGGTCTCCGCACAGGTAGCCCGCAATGCGGTTAGAATGAGCCACAAGTCCATTCCATGGCAGTGGCGGGGTACCATTTATCCAAATTCAGATGGCCGAAGAGGCCACGCGCAATTAAAGAGGAATGGTCATGTCTGGGCATTCAAAATGGGCCACGATTAAACATAAGAAGGCTGCGACCGACGCAAAGCGCGGTCGAGTTTTTACGCGCATCATCCGCGAAATCACGATTGCCGCGCGCATAGGCGGAGGCGATCCCAATTCGAATCCGCGATTGCGGACTGCTATTCTTGCGGCGAAGAACGAAAACATGCCGAACGAAAACATTGAGCGAGCCATCCTGCGCGGCACGGGGCAGCTCGAAGGCGAACAGTACGAAGAGGCGATGTTTGAAGGATATGGGCCGGGCGGTGTTGGCATGTTGATTCAGGTCGTAACGACCAACCGGAACCGTATCGTCGGTGAATTCCGGCACTTGATGAGCAAGAACGGCGGCAACATGGCCGAGGCCGGCGCGGTGGGGTGGATGTTCCATCGCAAAGGCGAGATCACGGTGCCGAAGGAAACAGCGTCGGAGGACAAACTGTTGGATCTGGTGCTCGAGGCCGGCGCGGAAGATCTGAAGGATGATGGGTCTGCGTGGTATGTCGTTACTCCGCCCGAGGCACTGGAAACGGTGAAGGAAGCTCTGGCCAAGGCCAGCATCACACCAGCGTCTGCGGAAGTCGGCATGGTGCCTCAGAACTACATCAAGTTGACAGGGCAGCAGGCAACGCAGATGCTGCGACTTGTGGAAGCCTTGGAAGAGCACGACGACGTGCAGCATGTTTACGCTAACTTTGACATTGACGAGTCGGAGATCCAGGCCGCCGTCAGCGCAAACTAAGAGAAGTTTCCGGAACGGCCATCCTTTGTTTGGGATGGCCGTTTTCTTTTTGCGCTTTGTCCGCGACTTTTGATTGGAACGGGCGAGCGCTTCGCCTTAGACTAGCAGGCATGATTGAGAATGCTCCGAGGAAGAATTCGTCGGACTGCGTACGCGTGCTCGGTGTAGATCCTGCGGCGGCCGGACCAACGGGATATGCGATTATCGAACACCAAGGCAGTGGATGCCGCGTTTTGCACTACGGAGCATTTCAAGTGCCGGCCAAGCGGCGGAAATCCTCATCCGGAGCTGCGCTGCAGGATGTCCATGCACTTTTGTGCGACCTCATTACACAATTCAATCCGCATGTCATGGCCGTGGAATCGGTTTTTACAGCGCTGAATATAAGGACGGCTTTACGGCTCGCCGAGGTGAGAGGGGTTGTGCTTCTCGCCGGCGAACAACTGGGTATCGAGGTGCGAAGCTATTCGCCCCGGGAAGTCAAAGCGTGTGTGGCCGGCTATGGCCACGCGGACAAGAGACAGATGCAAGCAATGGTCCAGGCGCAGCTAGGAATGCAGGAGGTGCCTGAGCCCTCGGATGCTGCGGATGCTTTGGCGGTAGCGCTGTGCCATTTGCAGACCTATCAACTGGAGCGACGCTTTGGCGTGAAGGCAGCGGAGGTCAGCGGAAATGGCAGGCTGAAAACGCAGAAGCGGCCAACTCCCGGTGGGAAAGCACCAGCAGAACGTAGCATTCGCATCCAAGTAGAACGATGAGAGTACCGTTCCGCCCCCTGCTGGCATGGCTAGCCCTTTTTTGTTCTGTTCTGGCAGGCAGTCTGTGCGCTTTGCCGGCGGGCTCGAGTGTGTTCACCTACCGCCGGATTTTCAAATCCAGCACACCTGAATTCATTGAAATCAAAATCAAGGAAGATTCCGACACCGGATCGTACGAAATAAGACAACTCGACGAAGACTCAGGAGCCACGCCATTCGAGATCAGCCACGCTTTGCGGAGTAAGATTTTTGAGCTGAGTGGGCAGTTGAATCACTTCAAAGGGCTAGACCTAGATGTACACAGGAAGATTGCCAACCTAGGGGAAAAGACGTTTCGGTGGGAACAGGGATCGGAAGCTTATGAAGTGAAATTCAATTACACGATCAATGCAGTAGCGACGCAATTGCTGCAAATCTGCGAAGGGCTGGCGAGACAACAGGAGTTGGTTGATTTGTTGCAGCGTCGAATGAAATACGATCGTTTAGGTGTGAACGACGCGCTTCTTGAGCTGGAGACTGATATTTCCAAAGGAGTACTGCCGGAACCGCAGCGGATTTTGCCGCTTCTGGACCAGATTTCCGGGGATTCGCGGTTTGTTGAGATTGCACGTCAACGCGCGCGGGCTTTAGCAGAGCGCGTGCGGCATACCAACTGATCTCCTTAGCCAGAATGTCTATTCCTTCATAGTTCCGTATTGAAAGCGGGGATGCAGGTTTGCGCCACGTAGTTCGATCATATGGAGAGTCAGGGCCTGGGGCACGAGGACGGCGGTCAAAGCTTCCCAAGGTTCAGGCACAGCGCCGAGGTTTATTGGCAGTAGTTTGGCAGAAGGCTCGTGCTTTTCGGCGCTCACGAGGATAACCTTGCCGCCGCGTTCATTGCAGTCCTGGGCCAGTTTCACGCCAAGTTCCGCAGTGCGCCCTAGAGCAAAAACGATGGCGAGGTGTGACGCGTTTACGTCGAGCAGCGGCCCGTGCCGGAAGCCGGCCCCGGTGTGCGCAGCGGCGCGATTCCCGGTCATTTCACGAATGCAGAGGGCACCCATGATTGCGGCGCCATACGCCGGGCCACGCCCGATGAGTTCGATGTTCTTGGCTTCGCGACAAAATTCTTCGAGTTCGGTGCGCAGGCTAAAGACCCGTTCGAGAGAATCGGAATAGATTTCCTGGACTCGTGCCGCGTCCTTTTGCCAGTCTCGCCCAACCAGATGAGAGGCTAGTAAAATCGTGGCGGCGACGGAATTTGTGTACGTTTTCGTGGCGTTGCCGTATTCGGGTCCGGCGAGGATCGGTAGTCTTGCTTGGATCAGTGACCAGCAAGGGCTTTTTTCATTGT
The DNA here is from genome assembly GCA_963783955.1 of Candidatus Acidiferrales bacterium. Classification (GTDB taxonomy): domain Bacteria; phylum Acidobacteriota; class Terriglobia; order Acidiferrales; family UBA7541; genus Acidiferrum. Next base: position 851,595 of record CAWAPN010000002.1, read on the forward strand.
TGCACAGCAGTGCCAGCGGTTTGCCGGTATTTTTGCGGCAAAGTTGGACGAGTTCTGCGCTTTCGCCGGAAGCGGTGGTAAGAAGCGAAACGGCGACTTTGTCCCATACTGCGTTCGAATAGTGAAGCCACTCGCCGGCGTCGGCAAAGAAAGAAGACCTTCCGCACAATTGCAGCCAGACCGAACCGGCAACGGACGAGCAGTAAGAAGCGCCCATTCCGAGAAACAGGATCGGCCCGGCGGCAAGGCCGACTTGCTTCAGATTTGCTAATGTTTCGAGGATGGAATCGTCTTCGCTGTAGGCGCGAAAGAGTTCCGCCAGACATCCCGGCTGTTGGCGACACTCTTTTTCATAGATCGCGGTTATGCTCATGGTGAGCATTTCGCTTGGCGGCTTGACGCCGGCGATCCAGTTTGGTTCTTTGTTCGCCTGGTCTTCCATCGTGTCCTCTAAACGAAAGATATTTCGCGCCTGTAAAGGCGCCAAGCCCGGGGAAGGGGAAATTTGAGGCTTTTTCATGAATCATAACAAAGATTACGATATCATGATGCGCAGGTGAGCACATGACGGATTCGCTGCCTCCCCCCAAGCCACACATAAATCGCGGATTTCTTACGCGGGTCTCCTTTATCGCCGCACTTGGCGGGGTGCTTTACGGCTACGATATGGGCATCATCGCTGCGGCCATTATTTTTGTACGACGCAGCTTTGCGCTATCTACATTCATGGAAGAGTTGGTCGTGAGTATCGTGCTTGTCGGGGCCATGGCCGGGGCGCTGGCGGGAGGTGCTGTTGCCGACAGGATCGGTCGGCGAGCAACTCTGGTTTGGGCGGGAGTCATTTTCATTGTAGGCTCGGTGCTGGCACCGCTTTCGCCGAATGTTACGACGCTGATTATTGCGCGGGCGATTATCGGCATTGGGATTGGCTTCACCTCCGTTACCGCGCCGGTTTACGTTTCCGAGCTGGCTCCGCCCCAGTCTCGCGGAATGATGATCGGACTCTACCAGTTTGCTCTTACGCTTGGGATTGCACTGGCGGATCTCGTCGGCTACTGGCTTGCGAAAGAAGAGGCCTGGCGGTCCATGTTCGCGATCGCGGCTGTGCCGACTTTGTTTTTTCTTGGCGTGATCCTGACCGTGCCGGAGAGCCCGCGTTGGTTATTCGCCCATTCTCGTGAAAAGGATGCGGAGTCGGTGCTCGTGAGGTACACCGATGCCAGCGGTGCTCAACAGTTTCTGGCGGACATCCGAGAGGGGCTCAAGGCTCCGATCGAGCAGAGCTGGAAGGCGCTGCTGACCCCGGCGGTTCGCGGTTCGGTTTTCATCGCCGCAGGATTCACGGTGTTGCAGCAAGTCACCGGGATTAATACCATCATTTATTATGGGCCGCAGATATTCGAGCTGGCCGGAATCTCTTCGCACTCTAACTCCATTCTTGCCACGCTGATCGTTACGATAGTGAATGTGATTGGAACCGTGGTGGGAATCACGTTGGTCGATCGCGTCGGGCGGAAACCGCTGCTCTATGTGGGCGTTGGCGGGATGACCATTGCGCTGTTTGCTCTGGCGTTCGCGTTCAGCCACCAGACAGGGCACAGCGGGTCCTTGGGAGTGATTGCGATCGGTTGTCTGGTGCTGTACATCGGGTGCTTCGCGTTCAGCCTTGGCGCCATTGCATGGATCTTGGTGTCCGAGGTATTTCCGCTGCGGGTGCGCGGACGAGGGGTGGCGGTGGCAACGCTGTTTTCAGGGATCTCCAATTTCGCGGTGTCGTTGACATTCTTGTCGATGATCAAGACTGTCGGGAGCGCTTCCACGTTTGCGATTTATGGCGTGCTGAGCGTAGTGACGCTGATTTTCATTCGATTTGCGGTTCCAGAAACATGCGGCCGCGAACTTGAGAGTATCAGCGCCCGAAAGACGGACTGGAGCGCCGGACCGGCATAGCAACTTACTGAAGTTGTGAGTCGATGAGGGATTCCGCTCTGTCCAATGCCAGCCTGATGGCACCGATCAGTTGCGCATCCCCTCCCAGAGCGCTTTTAATCAACTTTGGCCGCGACGGTTGAGTGTAGGGTTCAAGGATGCGTCGCGTTGCCGCGAGCAGCGGGCCGTTCGTTCCTACACCTCCACCTAGAACGAACAGGGAGGAGTTCAGTACAGTAGAAATGTTGTAGACCGCAAAGGCGAGGATTCGCGCGGATTGCTCGAGGACGGCTTTGGCACGGCGGTTCCCTGCCAACGCATGATAGAAAATCCCTGTTGCGCTGAGATCTCCAGTCCGGTTTGTCGCCGGCTCGCCATTCGAGCGCAGCCAATATCGCCGGATTCCTTCACCGCCAAGCATGCTTTCTAAGGATCCGGGCGAACCTTGCCTGGCGGGTGTGTGCGGAGTGCCCGGCACAATCAGATAGCCGACTTCTCCCGCAACCCAATCCGCGCCGTGGACCAATTGGCCATTCACGAAGATGCCGGCGGCGATGCCCGTGCCAATCGCAAGGAAAACAAAATCAGGGACGCCTTGCGCGGCGCCGATCCAGTTTTCTGCAATGGCTGCCAACTTCACATCATTTTCCACCACGGCGGGAGCGTGTAGCGCCGATTCCAACAAACGGCCCAACGGGACGTTTTTCCAGCCCCTTAGATACGACGTGGCGAAAACGACTCCAGCGTCGCGATCGGTAACTCCGGGGGCGCCTGCGGCCACCGTCAGCAGAGAACTGCTCGGAATGGAGGCTTGCTGCAACAATTCGTGCACGCCTTTGCGAATTTGCTTGACCACCATTTCCGGAGACGACTTGCTTCTCGTGGATGCAGTCCATTTTCCTATTATTCTCCCGTTCAGATCGGCAAGCGCGATTCGCAGATTGCTCCCTCCGATGTCCACGCCGATAACATGACCATAGTTTGGGTTTATTCGAGGCCAGGTAGGCCGGCGAGTGATTTTGGATTTGCTTTCTCCCGAGTAGTCAACCAGGCCTTCCGCGTTAAGAAGAGCAAAAGCCGCGGAGAGTCTTGATGCGGAGAACTCCGAAAGGCCCTTTGTTGTTTCGGCAGGGTCGCGGTCACGTTCGCGCAGCAGGCGTAGAACGGTGCGGGCGTCTCGCTTCTTCGGCGAGGCGTTATTCTGCGCGCCGGACGGACGCAGGCGCGAAAGCCGGGCTTTAGTGCGCTTGGCCATGGGCAGAACGGGCGGACAGACCACTAAGTTAACTCTCTTTAGAAAGTGCGTCAATTGGAGCGCCCCAGGACGACAGGGCATGGATTGACCCGGTTCAAAGTGGCTCAATCAGGCAGGCGGTCAGGTTGCAGCACCGCAAGAACCGCCGACTCCATCGCGGTGTAGACACCACCCCACAATACGGCCGAAGAACCGAGCGCGCTCAAGCCCACGCGGACCACGGCAAATTCGTCGCCCCTCAGCAGCAGCTTTACTTCTTGCAGCAGGCGCGGGTGGCTGCCTACTTCTCCGCCAAGCAAAATTACGCTTGGATTGAGGATCAGAGCCAAATCCAAGATTACGTCGGACAGGATCGTGGCACGTTGAATAAGTATTTTTTTCGCCCGTGCGTTTCCAGCAGCGGCGAGATCCAAAACTTCTGTGGCGCGGTTTGCTTTGGGACCTCTCCGGCCACGCTTGTGGCTGGCGCGCCAGCTTCTGAGAATTCCCGGGGCGCCGAGAACTTTTTCAAGGCGGCCATAACCATGGAGGGTCGGGAAATCTCTTGAAATATGCGGTACCCGAAGGTAGCCGATTTCTCCCGCAGACCATTGTGATCCTCGATAGATGCTGCCATCGAGGAAAATTCCCGCGCCCACGCCTTTACCAATAGTGATGAAAACGAAACTGGCTTCTCCCTGGGCTGAGCCGCGATGATATTCGCCTTTGGCCGCGAGATTGGTGTCGTTTTCGACGATGACCTGACACTTCAGTTCGCGGCCGAGCATTGAACCGAGAGGAACGTTGCTCCAGTCTTTCAGAACGCTGAGGGAAAAAACGATTCCCTGATTCATGTTGACGATGGCAGGAACTCCGATCACAAGCCCCAAGAGTCGATCCTCTGTCTTTTTGTGTTTGCGAAGCAGATTGCGGACTTCTTTGGCAATCTGGGCGCAAACCGCGGGCGGTTTCGACGTGTTCCAGGAAAGTTCGGCTTTCGCCCTTCCAAGTTCCCGACCATCGAGGTCGCTCAGAAGGAAACGGAGAAAGTCCTGGCCAATTTCCGCGCCGACGACGCAACCACGCTCTGCCCTGAAACGAATGATGTCGGGGGGCCTGCCGCCGGTGGAGTCTCCTTCGCCGATGGGTTCGACCAATCCTGCGGTAGCGAGGTGCGCCACCACGTTTGTCACCGTAGGCGCGCTTAAGCCGGAGGCACGAACCAGATCCGCCTTGGAGCAGGGGCCGAATTCGCGAAGCAGTTTTAGTAGAAGTTGGGCGTTGTTTTGGCGCAGAAGGGGAGGCCTGGCAACCGATAGCGATTCTTTTTTCACTGTGAGATCACCGCAGCGAATGGACGCATTCAGACCTTGGGCGCCCAACCCGTTTGGTATTCGCGATCCCACATTTTCATGGCTTCCGCGTCGTTCTGGATACGGCCGTCTTTTGTGTCGACGTGTAATTCACGATTGACGGTCCAGGCGATATTGGACAGCTGAAGCATGGTAACAGAGACATTTCCGACGGAAATGGGCGAGTTGAGTTTTTCGCCTTTTTGAATGGCGGCGATGAAGTTTGCAAAGTGTGCATCGGTCATGGAGTCGCGGCCGATGGTATCCGACGAGGATGTGGTACTGCCGACTTTGTATTCGTTGGTTTTCTTGCCGTTGAGGTCGTAAACCTCGTAGCCATCGCGGTCGATCAAGACGGTGCCGGCGGTTCCCATGATGGCAGAACCGCGGTCGCGGCCGTAAAACCTCATGCCCTGGCAGCTCTTGCCTTCCCAGGAGAGCAATTTGTCATGGTATTCGAAGCTGGTGATCAGCGTGTCGTAAAACTGCCAATCGTCCTTGAACTGGTATCGGCCACCCGAAGAAGTCACGCGTTGCGGATAGTCAACGCCAAGAGCCCAGCGGCAGACGTCAACCTCGTGAGTCCCGTTGTTGAGCGACTCGCCGGTCCCCCAGATTTTAAACCAGTGCCAGTTATAGGGATGGATATTGCCTTTGTATGGAGCGCGTGGAGCCGGGCCTTGCCACAGGTCCCAATCGAGCTGCGCGGGAACCGGCACTTCTTTGCCGGTGCCGATCGATTTGCGCGTATTGCTGTACCAAGCTTTTGCATAATAGGCCCTGCCGATCAGGCCTTCGTGAATCTGTTGAACAACATCGATGGTGTAGGCCGAAGAGCGCTGCTGATTGCCCATCTGCACTACTTTTCCGTACTTCTGCTGAGCCCGCACGAGTAACTCGCCTTCGGCAGGATTGTGACTACAGGGCTTCTCGACGTAGACATGCTTGCCCGCTTCTAAGCCGGCGATGGCCATAGGCGTGTGCCAATGGTCGGGAGCGGCGATCGTGATGGCATCCACATCTTTCTGCTCGAGGATGCGGCGAAAATCGCTTTCGGACGCGGCGGCCTCACCCATTTCTTGTTTCGTGGCTTCCGCGAATTTGTTGAGGATGTTGCCGTCCACATCGCAGACGTGCGAGATGCACGCGGCATTTTTGTTTGCTTTGAGCGAGGCCAGGTGGGCATATCCGCGGCTGTTGAGACCGATTACCGCAACGTGGAGGCGATCATTCGAGCCTGGGATCCGGCGGTAGCTCTTGGCCGTTGTCCCCATGGCTAGTCCGGCCGCGCCCACTGCGAGTCCATCGAGAAATTTACGTCGAGTGACCATTTTCCCCTCACAAGGCTTCGCTCGTGCCAGCCTGCAACAGACAGCATATCTCGCGAGCAAGTGCAGATTCCAGCATTCGTTCGGGTCGGTGCAGAGCGCCCTGTAGAGTACGAGCAGCTACGTCCCGGCCTCCAATGCGCTACCGAGAAGGGATGGGGTGGGGCAGAGCAAACGTTTGCTTCGCGAAACTAGATGCAGGCCAGCAACGCTCCAGGGTTTGCCCCCTTCAACAGGAATTTTGTGGTATCGACAGATGAGCAAGCGTTTTCACAATTGCCCTCTTTGGTGCCGTGAACTATGCTATGCTTCCCGGAAAATTGCTGCCAAAATAATCCGCAGGGGGATTTCTTTTTATGGCTCCTATCGAACGGCGACGCTTTTTGCAGCAGTCCGTGACCGCCGGAGCAGCTTGTTCCGCAGGAATGCTTTTTGGCCGAGGATTGCTGGCGCAGGCTCCCCGTTCGAGCGGGCCGGCGAGGATCTACCTGGATACCAAGCGGACGGTCGCGGCCATCGATCCGAATCTCTTTGGCTCCTTCCTGGAGCATTTGGGGCGCGCGATTTACGAAGGGATTTACGATCCGGGATCCCCGCGTTCGGACTCGAATGGATTCCGGAAAGACGTGATCGAGGAAGTGCGGGCGCTCGGTGTGCCGATCATTCGCTATCCCGGTGGAAATTTCGTTTCCGGATATAACTGGCGCGATGGCATTGGGCCCAAGCAGGATCGCCCGCGGGTTCTCGACAAGGCGTGGAACTCTCTCAACACGAATCAATTCGGCACCGACGAATTCATGATGTGGTGCAAGGCTGTGGGCACTCTGCCGCTCATGGGCCTGAATTTGGGAACCGGCACGCCGGACGAAGCGGCGGCGCTCGTGGAATATTGCAACATCGAAAAGGGAACGCGTTGGAGCGACTTGCGACGCAAGAACGGGATTGCCGAGCCTTACAAGGTCGAACATTGGTGCCTCGGTAATGAAATGGATGGGCCGTGGCAAATCGGCCACATGACCGCGACCGAGTACGGAATGAAAGCGGCGGATGCAGCGCGGCAGATGCGCTACGTTGATCCTTCATTGAAGCTGGTGGCTTGCGGCTCGAGCGGCCCGTTTCTGCCGACCTACCTCGAATGGGACCGTGAAGTACTGGAGCAGTGCTACGAATATGTCGACGGACTTTCGCTACATCGTTACGTCGGAAATTCGCAAGAAACTACCGGTCAGGACAGCGCGAAGTACCTTGCTATAAATCTGACTATGGACCGGCAGATCGCAGAAACGGTTGCGGTTTGCGATATGGTGCGGGGCCACAAACGTTCCAAGAAACAGTTGTGGCTCTCTTTCGACGAGTGGAATGTGTGGTATCGAGCTAACAAGGGAGACGACGTAAACGGGCACGGCAAGGAAGCACCGCACTTGCTCGAGGAGGTTTATGACCTGGAAGATGCGCTGGTGGTCGGCGGGATGGTCAATACCCTGCTTCGCAATGCCGATCGGGTGAAAATCGCGTGCCTAGCTCAACTGATCAATGTGATTGCGCCGATCATGACCAATGAAAACGGCTTGTTCCGTCAGACCATTTATTACCCATATAGCTGGGGTTTGCAGATGGCGCGCGGGTCGGTCCTGAATGTGTTAGCGGAAGGTCCCAGTTACGAAGTGAGTGGAATTGGAACCGTGCCTTATCTAGACGTGGTCGGGACGTTCACGAAGGAAAATGGAAACGTCGCGCTGTTCATCTTGAACCGGGATCTGAAGAACGCTCATGAGGTCGAGGTGGTTTGGGAGGATGCGTCACCCGCGCGCGTGCTTCATGCAAATGTGCTGACGGGCGACGACCTGAAAGCGTTCAATAGTTTTGAAGCGCCGAAGAAGGTGGTTCCGACGGACTTTGCCAAGCCAGCGACCAGCGGAGGCCAGACGAAGTTCGAGGTGCCCGCGCGGTCGTATAGCGTCGTTCAGTGGGGCGCGTAAAGCGGCGTTGCCAAGCAACATTTGGGCCCGCGGTATGCGCCAGCGCTTGAACTCATTCGGGCTTTCTTCCATTTGCATGGCGGCCCGCCGCCTTCGTGCCTCAGGGCCAGCAGAAGGCGGACCCTCTACCGAGGCCTGAGAAAAAGGCCCCACACCTAACAAGAAAAGACCGCGCAAAAAATGGAGCCACGGCTTCGGTTGAAAAGCCGTGGCTCTTTTGTCTGTGCGTTTCCTGTCCGACTAGAAGTAGAGCTTGCCTCCGATTTGCCACCATCTCGGCAAACTCTGCGAGTTCACCACGCCGAAGTTGCTCTGCGACAGGTTATCCTGGATCGTCAGGAAATTGGCGTGGTTGAACACGTTGAAGAACTCGAAGCGGATTTGGAAAGTAAGCCGCTCGGTGATGCGGTTGTTCTTGTAGAGAGTCAAGTCTGTCTGGATGAAGGGTGGATCGCGGAACTCACCGGTTTTCTCATTGCCGTTGGTGCCGGCGACGGGAACGGTAAATTGGCCGGCGCTGAAAACGCCTGTAGTATAGGCGCTACGGGACGTCCCTTGAGCGTACGAACTGACGTTAGGATAGCTGTTGTTGTCTCCGTCGGCGAGATAGTCTCCGGTATTGGTGGTATGCGCGTCGGCACCGACCACATAGTTGGCACCGTTGTAAGTCGCCGAATTGTAGACAGTAAACGGATAACCGGTCTGATAAATGCTGGTCCCGCTCAATCCCCAGCCGCTGGTCAGGTGGCCGACAAATCCCTGTCCGCCGTTCAAACCGGGTTGCTCGTAGTTGAAGGTTGCCGAAAAGCGGTTGGGCGCGTCCCAAGGAGAGGGGCCATAGAATTGGTACGGGTTGGTGGCAAGAGGATAGTTCGATCCGTCATCCTTTGAAGAGGAGCGCGTATAAGAAACGTCGAAGAACCCGCGGCTAGCTCTGGCCCGCAAATTGACGACGGCCGCCTCATAATTGGCGACGCGATTGTTTTCTGTGTAGAGGATTTGCCCGAAACTCGGATTAGGCCGATCCGGAGTGGAGCCGGCGGGCGCACCGATCAAGGCGCCTGGCAATTGGTTAATGTCCACGCCGTAGGAAACGATGCCGCCGGCGTTGCCATTTCCAACCAGATTCATAGTATGCGAGCCATTGTAGAGCACGGACGCCACGAAGTGGCTGCCCAGCCGATGCTCGAGCGTAGCCGACCAGATATAAGCGGTGGGGGAGAGGATGGTCGGAGTAATGCCCCCGATAGTGAAGGCGGCACCGGCGATGCCACCCGCGGAGTTCAGACAGGGGACTGTGGGACACAGTGGTGAGCCGCCGAGTGAGGGGAAAGTGAAACCAAACGGCGGCGTGCTGCTGGTGCCCTGAACAAAGACGGGTGGAGTAGAAGAGTTCGCGTAGAAGGTGGGATTGATAAGTCCCGGCGGATTACCGCGGAATTCCTCTTGGATGTTGGCGGGCGTCAACCAATTCGAAAACATTCCGAATCCCCCGCGCACGACCCAGTCGCCTCTTCCGTTGACGTCCCAAGCTGCGCCAATTCGCGGAGTGGCCGCCAGCGGAGTTCGAAGCAAAGCGTTGTGGGTGGCGCTTGCGTGTCCGTTGGCCACTTCGTCCTGGAAATCGGAGCCGCTGCCAAGGTAGAAGTTGCCGAACACGGTCGAAGGCGTCTTTGCATACGGGTTGCCTTGATCGTCGAAGCGGAATCCCAGGGTTAACGTAAGATTGTGCCGCGCCTTCCAGGTGTCCTCAACAAACAGGCCCCAAGTCTTCGAGGCAGCATCCCAACTCCAAAGCTGCTGCTGACCGGTGAGGGGGTTATACATGACGCCGCTTTCGGTAAGAGGTGCATCTTGGGCCAGTTCCAACAAGTTGCCAAAGTTGAATGCGGGATGAGACCACGGCCCCTGGAAGGGCTCGACGTCATCACCATACCACCCGTCGTAGCCAACCTTAATGACGTGGGCGCCGTGGATGTGAGTTAATACGTCGCGCCAGTGGTAGTTATGTTGGATGAAATCACCCTGAGCGAAACCGAGGCCGTAGCCCACGCTTTGACCGGTAACGCTAATTCCGGGAATGGTGAAGTCTCCGGTTTCGTCGTTTTTGCCTTCAACGCGGTTCTGGGCAAAGATCGCTTCGTTCAAAGTAGATGGACTGAAGGTATGCGTCCAATTCACTTCCAATGCGCGCTGCCAATAATTATTGGTGGTGGAAAACTGCGGGATGACGTTAGAAGTCGGCTGGGACTGAAGGGTACGGAAGAAGCTGCCGTACAGTCGGTCGTTCTTGAAATATTTGTCGATGCGAGCGAAATATTGCGTGCCGTTGGTGATGTTGGAGGAGTTGAAGGTTCCGCTGTCAATCATCGGTGTAGAACAAGGAAGACCGTTGGTCGCGGGCGTTCCACAGGTAGTGGGGAAAATCGTAGCAGCGGTCGCGGACACACCGCTAACGTTGACGCGAGCGGGAACATAGGTGGTGAGAATCTTGGTTCCGAAAGTGTTCGGGTAGGCGCCTTGCGCCCATGTGGCGAACGCTGGATCGGGGAAGGTCACTGTGGAGTTACCGGTCGAAGCAGAGGAGCGCAAAGCCTCCACACCGAAGAAGAAGAAAAACTGGTGATGGGGAATGATGGGGCCGCCGATGGTTCCGGATAGGTTGTTGCTGTGGAACGGGCTGTAGGAACTTGCGGAGCCGGGAAGCGAGTACTTGGCGAACATCGATTGATAGTTGAAATAGTCGCTGGCCAAGCCATGAAATTCATCGGAGCCCGACTTTGTAGTCATGCCAACCTGGAGGCCGCTGCCGCGCCCGTACTCGCTGTTGTATGTGTTCACCTGGGTGGTGGTTTCCTGAATGAAGTCGGGGTTTGGAACGAGATTCAAGACACCCTGGCGAATGGCGCTGGTGACGTCCAAACCATCGATCAACCACATGTTCGCAACCGTGCCTTGGCCGTTAGCGCTAACGTCGACCGCGGTCTCGGTAGAGAAATTGTTTACGCTCGAGCCGGGTGTGCCGGAAGCGACACCAGGACCTCCGGAAAGACCGAGTCCGGAAACGCCGGGAGCCAGGGTCGTCAACGAGAGCATGTTGCGTCCGGCAAGCGGGAGGGTTCCGAGCTCCTGAGTTTCGAGAGTCATCTGGTTTCTTGTTTCGGTGGTGTTAAAAAGCGGATTTTCACCGGTTACTTCGATGGATTCCGTCGTCGAACCAACCTTAAGAGAAATGGGAACGTTCAGGTTTTGGCCGGTCTCGAGCGTGACGGAGAGTTCTGTTTTCGCGAAACCGGAAGCTTCGACGGTTATCTTGTAGTTGCCCGGCGCCAAGCTGATAAAGCGGTATCCGCCATCGCTGTCCGAAGTCGTGGTGGCCGCGACATGGTTCGATAGATTTTCCAGGTTAACCTTGGCTTGGGCGACGGCCGCGCCGCTCGGGTCCGTAATACTCCCCTGAAGACTTGCCGTAAACTGCGCCGAAGCCGGCACAGCCGCGAACAGCAAGGCAACGAATAGGCAGATCGAGAGTCCAGCAGAGAATCTTGAACGCATATGTAACCTCACCCCCAGCGAAAGAGCAAACGATTTACAGAACAGATTCGCTGTAAACGTTTTCTCGATTATTTCCAGTTATATTCCACAGGAAATTGAGTGTCAAGGGTTTTCTAGTATTTAACTATTAGCGCGTGCCCACGGGCAACCAGGGGCACTTGGCGAAGCACGCGTTCATTCGCTTACGTTTGACCAACCCCGGTTCGGTACCGAACCGACGCCTTCTCGCAAGGTGATCAGCCGGTTGGTTGGCATGTGCCTGAAGGATTCCGTGAGTCCGGACGGCCAGTGCACATCGATGTCGACCGAAGTGTTGTTTCCGAGGCCAAAGTGAAGGCGGGGATCACTGCAGGAATAAAAACTGCTCTGGCTGAGAACACTCTGAGCTTGGGTTTTTCCCCCATAATGCACGAGAACCCGGGCCCCGATCGCACTGCGATTGGACTTGACGCCCTCGAGCTTCACCTTAACCCAATTTGGTTTTCCTTGAATGTCGTTGCGCAACAACGACGGTGGTTCGTGCAAGTTGATGATCAGAATGTCGACGTCGCCGTCGTTATCGAAATCGCCAAACGCACATCCTCTGCTGCTGTGGGCTGCGGCAATGCCGGGCCCAGCCACTTCGACGAGTTCCTCAAAAGTTTGATTGCCGAGATTGCGAAAAATCACGCGTGGCGACTTGTAGGGGTACTGCGGGAGCTTACGTTCAACTTCAGGGTAAACGTTACCTGTAACCATAAAAAGGTCGGGGTTGCCATCGTTATCGAGATCGATCATCCCGGCGCCCCAGCAAACGTAACGAGTCTCTACACCGATGCGGGCCCGCCGAGTCACATCGTCGAAGTTTCCCTTGCCGTCGTTGTGGTAAAGCACGTTGGAGTCGTCCGTGAAGTGAGTCTTGAACAGATCGATGTGACCGTCGAGATCATAGTCTCCGACGCCGACACCCATTCCGGCTTGCTCTTCTCCATCATCGCTAAGGGCTACACCGCGCAATACTCCCTCTTCGCGGAACGTGCCGTCATGGTTGTTCATGAACAGTAGGCTCGGAGTGGAATCGCAGGCCACGTAAATATCCTGCCAACCGTCTTCGTCCAGATCCGCCGCTATGACCGTCATGCCATAGCATTGGGTGAATTGAGATATGCCGGCTTCCTTGCTTACGTCCGTGAACGTCCCATCCCCATTGTTTTTGTAGAGAGAATGCGTTCCGGTCGGGAGGCCACGGGGTCCGCACTCGACGGGAACACCCCTGAAATTGCAGTTCGAATTGGCGCCGGCAATCGGGGCGTGTTCAAACGAAAAGTGCACATAGTTCGAAACAAACAAGTCCAGATGGCCGTCGCGGTTATAGTCCAGAAAGGCGGAGCCCGCACCCCATCGCGATTGGTCGTTTAACAGACCGGAAGCTTTTGTGACATCGGTGAAGGTGCCGTCGCAATTGTTGCGGAACAGGACATTTTGACCAAAATAGGTGCAAAAAATGTCGTCAAAACCGTCGTTGTTGTAGTCGCCAATGGATACGCTGTTGGCCCAGCCGACCGCGTGGAGGCCCGCTTTCTCGGTTACGTCCGTGAAAGTGCCGTCACGATTGTTTTTGTACAGACGGTTGGTTGCTTCGGGCGGATTACCTTCGAGGCGTGTGCCCGAGAGCAAAAAGATATCCATCCAACCGTCGTTATCGTAGTCGATAAACGCACAGCCGCAACCGTCTGACTCCAGGATGTATTTGTTGACCGCTTCGCCACCATAAATGGTCGGTGCGTGAAGTCCGGCCGCCGCCGCGACATCCACGAAGCGCGCATTGAAGGGACGGCCGGAAGGGGCCTGGCGCGCCAGGGGTTTTGCCGAGTGGCCGCCCATGCCCTGCCCCAGTACTTTTTGCGCTGCCAGTGAAATCGCGGAAGCGAGGGAGAGCCCCATGAATTTGCGGCGTGAATAGGTCACTCCAAGAGAGTAAACATTTTCAGAGTTTTCTGTCAAAAACACCACGCCCCTACGGTTGCGCCGATTTGTCAGACGATTCCTCTTCGAGAAGTTTGTAGCGGTAGCGCTCTCGCTCTTCTTTGGTGGCCTCTTCGCGAAGTTGCGCGAGGCGTTTGAGCAAATCTGGGATCTCCTTCTGCTGTCCGGTTTTCCGCAAGGCCTGAATCAGGCGGTAAACGGCGGTTTGATCCTTGGGATCGATACTCAGCGCCTTCCTGCATTGTTCGATGGCTGCCGAATACTGTGTGGTTTGCATATAGAGCTTGGCGAGGACGGCGTGAGAAGAGGCAAGCGTGGGTTGCAAGGCCACGGATTTCTGAGCTGAACGCATGGCGAGCTGAAAGTCAGGGGTTCCCGGTTCGACACCTTTTTGCGATAACACGTCGGCCTGGAGATAAAGAAGCAGCGGATCGTCTGGCTTGCGTTTCAGTTTTTCCTGAATGGAGACCAGGGCGTGATCGAGATCGTTTGCCTGGACAGCGGCCAATCCTTGGGCGGCGGTGCTCAGGGACTGATGTGGATTTAGTTCGTACGCTTTCTCGAAATCGGCTTCGGCTTTGTCATACTGCGCCAGTTGGACATAGAGAACGCCTCGAGCGACATAAAGATCATCCGACTTTGGTTGCTGCAACAGTCCTTCCGAGATTACGTCGATGCCGACCTGGAACGATTCGTGCGAAAAGCAGATGGTGGCAAAATCCAAATACAAACTGATGTTCTCGGGGTCAAGCAAGAGCGCCTGACGTAAGGTGCTGACGGCTTGCGGCGTGTCGCCCGTATCCTCGTAGGCCCTCGACGCCAGTTGCAGCGTGGTGGAATCGGTGGCCTTGGCCTCCAGAAGAGGCTGCAGAGTGTCGAGGGCATCTTTAGGCTTGTGATCCATCATCTGAATCGAGGCCAGAACCTGGCGATCGCGTGGCTCATCGGGATGAAGGGCAACGGCTTTCTGCAAGGCCGCGGCGGCGGCGTCAAGACGCTTGAGACGCACGAGGCAAGTCGCGTAGGCATGCAAGGCGTCCAGCTGAGAATCGACCAACGGGCCCGCTTTTTCGAAATGCGGCACGGCCGCGGGACAATCTCCTTTGCGATATTCGAGGACGGCGAGCATGGCGTGGCCGGTCGGATTGTCCGGGTGAAGTTGCAACAGATGGTTTAGCAGCGGGATCGCAGCCGCGTTGCCGGCCTGGTATTCTATCTGCGCTGCTCCTTCCAACGCCGCAATGTTGTTCGGAGAAATCTTTAATGCCTGCTCGAAGGCGGCCAAGGCGGCCTTGCCGTCGCCTTTGTTGTCATAGGCGATGCCCTGCAGGATCCACAATTGGGCATTGTTTGGGGAGGCTTTCAGGGCGGATTTGCTCAGTTCGACTGCCTTATCAAAATCGTGAGCCCGCAGGGCTGCGCTGATCGGCTCAACGGGATTTTGCGGGGTCTGGGAAAAAGCGAGAAAGTTGAAAGCCAACAGGACAATCGCGAAACCAATTTTCCAGAATCGAGGCATCACAAGACCGGCGGGAACAGCTCCCGAAGTAGGATACTTCATCCGGGAAAGGGATAACAGCTTGCGTTTGACGCGGAGCCTTCCACGCGCTATACATAGTGGTAATTGAGAAAACGCTTGCTCAAATGTTGGGAGACGCGGTTATGAAAAGCAAATCCAGAAGGCAGTTTCTTCAGTCTGCAGGCGCGTCGGCGGCCGGCTTGGTTCTGGCCAGCTCCACACCTGCCTGGGCTCGGAGGAGAGCAGCGGTGCAGAACCGGGCCCCGCTGCCTGTCTTTGGCTACTCCCAAGTCGAACTTCTTGATGGACCCTTTCGGGTTCAATTCGATCAAAACCATCAACTGTTCCTGAATCTCAGCGAAGACGGTTTGCTGAAGCCCTTCCGGCAAAAGGCAGGTTTGCCGGCTCCCGGGCCCGATCTGGGCGGATGGTACAGTTTCTCCGATGGCTTCAATACCAAGGACAATTTTACCGGCTTCATTCCAGGACATTCGTTCGGGCAATATCTTTCCGGATTGTCTCGCGCCTATGCAGTGACCGGGTCGAAGCCGACGCAGGAAAAGGTGCAAAGGCTAGTTCGCGGATTTGCGGCGACCGTAGAGCCGACGGGGAAGTTCTACGTTGATTATCCGCTGCCGGGCTATACATTCGACAAGACCAATTGCGGGCTAATCGATGCCCATCAATTTGCCGTCGATCCGATTGCTTTGGATGTGCTGAAGCACGCCACCGATGCGGTGTTGCCCTACCTACCGGAAAGAGCGTTGGGACGCGCCGAGCAGGAGGCGCGGCCACACAAGACGATCGCTTTCACCTGGGACGAAACGTACACGCTTCCCGAGAATTTCTTCCTCGCCTATCAACGGAGCGGTGACAAACGCTACAAAGAGTTGGGAGAACGCTTTATCTATAAGCAGTTCTATGGCCCGCTGGCAGAAAACCAAAACGTTTTTCCGGGGAAGCACGCCTACAGCCACGTGAACACGTTGAGTTCGGCGATGCAATGCTATCTTGTGCTGGGTGACGAAAAATATCTTCGCGCCGCAATGAATGGGTTGCGCATGGTTCAGGAGCAGAGCTATGCCACGGGAGGATGGGGACCCGACGAGGCCTTCGTGGTACCGGGAAAGGGATTGCTTGGGGCGAGTCTCGGAACCACGCACGCCAGTTTCGAAACTCCGTGCGGTGCGTACGGACAGTTCAAGATCACCCGCTATTTGCTGCGCGTAACGCGCGACTCCCGCTACGGAGACAGCATGGAACAAGTGCTGTACAACACGGTGGCCGGCGCAAAGCCGATTCTTCCGAGTGGCGTCAGCTTCTACTACTCGGACTACAACAACGACGGCGCCAAAAAGGTCTACTACAAGGACAAATGGCCCTGCTGCTCCGGGACCTTCCCGCAATTGGCCGCCGACTATGGCATCAGCTCTTACTACCCGACTAAGGAAGGAATCTACGTCAATTTGTTCCTGCCTTCCCGCGTAACCTGGACGCAGAACAACACGGAATGCACGCTGACGCAGCAGACGAACTACCCAACCGCGAACACAACGCAGCTTCAGTTGCAGATGGCGAAGGCCGAGGAGTTTACGATGCATCTGCGTGTCCCGGCCTGGGCCGACAAGAACACTCGCATTTCCGTTAATGGCAAGCGGGTGGAAGGCGATGTGGTTGCGGGGAAGTTTTTCCCTCTGACACGCACCTGGAACAACGGCGACCGCGTGGAGTACGAAATCGGCATGCCGCTTCGGCTCTTGGCTGTGGATGCGCAGAATCCTGAGATCGTCGCGTTGGCACGAGGGCCGCTTTCGCTGTTTGCCGTCGGGAGCCTGCCCCCGACTTTTTCGCGTGCGCAATTGCTGGCAGCTTCTGCCGCGGGGGCGTCGTCCGAGGATTGGATTGTGCAAGGTCCTGCCGGGAAGGTCGTATTCCGCCCCTTCTCGGCCGTCGGGGACGAAGGCTATCGCCTGTATCACAAGCTGGGCGCGTAGCGTTTCTCACCAATTGGCGCGGAGTTTGACGACACCTTGCGCGTCGATGTGAAATAGCGGTAGGACTCCATCGCCGGGTACTCGCTTGCTCAATCGATTCCCTATCGCGAACTACATAAAAGCGTTTGCGGCCGCTCTTATGCTCATTCACTTCGTTTCCGCTTGGGCCACCCCGACGCAAACGCAACGTGAACCGGCGACCGACGCAAAGAGCCAGGCGAAGCCCCTCACCACAGAATCGAGTGAACCCACTGGAGCGGAGCGATGCGTGTTCTGTCATGCCGAACAGGTTCAGGGATTTGCACGCTCCGCGATGGCGCATGCCTTGCGGCGCGCCGACGAGGAACCGGACGGAGTGGTGAGCGCCCACGGCAGCACCATTACAATGCATTCCTCGCCGGCGGGATCCTTTCAAACTTGGGAAAACGCAGGGGATAAGAGCGAATACCGGATTGATTATGTGATTGGCTCGGGCCAGCACGCTAGCGGTTATTTGGTCGCCATCGGGGGACATCTTTTCCAATCGCCCGTCGCATATTACAAAAGCCGGAAGTCGTACGATCTGGCACCTGGCTACGAAAATCAGCCCGATCCGGATTTCACGCGGCCAGTCACAGAAGAGTGCCTGCTCTGCCATTCCGGAACAGCGCTGCATGTTGCCGGAACTCTGAATCAATATCGAAGTCCAGCGTTCGCCGCAGAGGGGATCACCTGCGAACGTTGCCATGGCGCGGCGGAAAAACACCTAGCCGACCCGCGGGAAGGAACGATCATAAATCCGGCGAAACTGGAACCCGCGGCGCGCGACAGCGTTTGCGAGCAGTGCCACCTGTTCGGAGTCGCGCGGGTGCCAAACCCCGGAAAGAAGCTGGCGGACTTCACTCCCGGCGCGCCACTGGAAAATACCTACACAATTTATCGCAATGTCATGCCAGTGGGCTCGCCCGCGGGTGATTTCAAAGTAATCAGCCATGTCGAGCAGTTAGCTCTGAGCGCGTGCGTCCGGAACAGCGGTGGCCGTTTATGGTGCGCGACCTGCCACAATCCACATGAACAATTGATTCAGTCCGCCGAATATTACCGGTTGCGATGCCTTTCTTGCCACACGGCAAACCTTCCCTCGAGTCATCCCGCGAAGAAGAGCGACTGTCTCGCATGCCACATGCCTCGCCGGGATGCCAAGGATGGCGGCCACACGGTTTTCACTGATCACCGAATTCAGCGCAAGCCAGAAACACCGGTCGAGTTGCCCGCCAACAGCGGAATCGCCGCATGGCGCGAACCGGCGCCCGAACTGCAGAGGCGGAATCTGGGAATCGCGTATATCGACGTCGGCATGCAGCGGCACTCGTCTTCTTTTGTCGTTCAGGGCTACCGCGCGCTCACCGAAGTTCAGGGACAATTTACGAATGACAGCGACTTTTTCAAATGGATTGGAGAGGCTTTGCTGCTCGGAAAGCAAAATTCGGACGCCCAGCTGGCGTTCGGGCGGGCGCTGCAGCTCGATCCGGATTCGGCTCTCACCGAGGCGAGTGCTGCTGCGCCATACATTCAAGAGGGAGACAGCGAGGATGCCATTCATCACCTGGAGCGCGCCGTCTCCCTTGATCCTTTGTTTCTGCCAGCCGCCAGCACCTTGATTGGCTTGTATGAGAAAGAGGGGAAAACGGCGGAAGCCGCGGACTTGTCGAACAAAATCAAAACAGCCATGGCAGAACGATCCGGTCCTCGGGAGACAGCGGCGAATGGTTCGATGGTTGATCGAAATAAGAACTCAGAAGAGGTCTTCAAAAATATCCGGGTGCTCAAAGGAGTTCCTTCGGACCAACTGATTCCCGCGATGCAATTCATGGCGTCATCGCTCGGCGTGGAATGCACGTACTGTCACCTCGAAGGTCATTTCGAGAAGGATGAAAAGAAACCAAAGGAAACGGCCCGCAAGATGATGCAGATGATGTTCGCTCTGAACTCCGACAGCTTCGGAGGAAAGCGCGAAGTGACCTGCTACTCGTGTCATCGGGGTTCGCCCGATCCGGCTGCAACGCCGATTGTTGCAAGCGGGATGACGTCGAGCCGCCGGCTGGATGGTTCCGTAACCCAGAATCTTCCTACAAACTTACCCACCGCGAGTCAATTGCTCGATCGATACGCCGAGGCACTCGGCGGAGCAACGGCCATCCAGAACATCGCAAGCCGCATGGGGAAGGGTTCTATCAGTACGTCCGGCAAATCGGTGAGCGCTGAAGTATTCATCCGGAGTCCGGAAAAGTGGGCTCTCGTTCGACATCTTCCAGAAGGTGATAGCGTTGCAGCATTCAATGGGCAGGCTGGCTGGTTCGCAATTCCGGGACGACCCGCGCGCGACATGCAACCTAGAGACATCGCATCGGCCGAGATGGACGCCGACCTGCAATTCCCACTCCATATTCAGCGTTTTTTTCCAGAGCTGCGCGTTGAGTATCCGGAAAATGTTGGGGAACGCGAGACTTACGTGCTGTTTGGCATCAAGGAGGGCCGTCCGGCCGCAAAGTTTTATTTCGACGAGCAGTCCGGCTTGCTTGTGCGCGTTATTCGCTATGGCGATTCTCCGCTTGGGTTCAATCCCTCTGAAGTCGATTACGGCGATTATCGAAAGGTTGACGGAGTGCACGTTCCGTTCCTCGTGACTTTCTCCGAGCCCGGGAATCGTTGGACCATCCGATTTGATGACATCCGCCAAAATGTGGAGATTGGCGACGCAATATTTGTCAGGCCAACCGGAATACTTTAGTTAGGCGCGACGGTACGGTGTCCACACTTGCATCGGTGTGGGAGCGCGATTCGCCCAAGCATAATAGGGGATGAATTGGAGTTCGAGCTCGCGGGTCTGAGCCGGGGCGGGGGCATACGAATAATAGAGCTTCGTTCCCGCTGCAGAGTTTTCCTTGGCCGCACCGGGATGTTTCAGAACCACAATCCCACCCAATAGATTCGATTCGAATTGCTCCTGGAATTGAGACGACGCGTTTCTGCGCAGATCCAAAGCAACGTCGTATAGCGGCACACCCTGAGGCTGATCCAACTGTTCGAGACAATAGATGAGCGGCCCTCGTTGAACGGCCACGCGACCATAATCATCCACAACGCGGGAATTCGCTTCGATCACCTGTGGGGCCATGTTGAACCTCGCGTTAATCGTGTCACCTGCTGACCAGCGACGCCGCAGGGCGAGATATTGGCCGGCGGTGGCGCCCGGAGCAGATTGGCCGTTGACCTTCACTGGTGTGCTGTCGGACCAGCCAGGAATCCGCAAATAAAACGTAAAGTCCGTGGGCTTCGCCGGTGAAACGGTAATATCCACAGCCCCATCCCATGGATAATTTGTTTTCTGCACGACCTTCAGGCCGGTCCCATCCTCCAGATGCCAATCCAACTGCGAATTGTCGTACAGATGAACGTACAGTCCATCTTTACTTGTGCCGTAAAAATAGCCCGGCAAAGAGGCGAAGGTGCGCTCGAGGTTTGGAGGGCAGCAGGTCGTGTCGTACCACGGGTTGCGGATATGGTCGCCACCGCTCGGATCGAATGCCAACGGATTGCGATAGCAGTAGAGCGTGCCGTCGAGAGACATACCCGAATTGATGCCGTTGTACAAAGCGCGTTCGATGACATCGACGTACTTTGCATCGCCGGTGGCCGCGAGCATGCGCCAGTTCCACATCATGTTGCCTATAGCCGCGCAACTTTCGCCATACGCGGTGAAATTGGGGAGCTCGTAGGAATCGCCGAAAGCTTCGCCCTGGCTGCGCGCACCGACGCCGCCAGTCACGTACATCTGAGTCGCGACGAGGTCGTTCCAAAGGACGTTCAGGGTCTTCAAATAGGATTCATCGCCGGTTTCCATGTAGTAGTCGGTGGCACCACAGCAAGCATACATGGCACGCACGGCGTGACCTTCGAGGTGCGTACGCGAAGTGAAGGGGATTCCGCAGAAATGATAGACGTAAGCGCGCTCGGGGACTTTTATGCGGTCGTCGCCTTGCAAGATATATCCGGCCAGCGTGAGATACTTTTTATCGCCGGTTGTGCGGTAGAGCTCGATCAACGCCAATTCGATCTCAGGATGCCCGGAGAAGATAGGCTTTTTGTCGGCGCCGGGCCCGAAACTGGGCAGGAGATAGCCGTCGACAAAACGCATGCTGGCGTCCAACAAAGTGCGATCACCGGTTGCGCGGTAGAAGGCGATCGCGCCCTGGATCATATGACCGAGATTGTAGAGCTCGTGACCCCACCGCTGGACGTCGGGCGTCATGCGATCTTTTTTGTGGTCGTCCACGTAGTATGTATTGAGATAGCCAGTGGGTTCCTGGACCGCGACCACTTCCTTGATGATTTTTTCTGTCAGCTCGCGCAGTTCGGGGCGATCGCCGGACTGGAGCGCAAAGCCGACGGCCTCGGTCCACTTGTAGACATCGGAGTCGGAATACACCGGGCCGCTTTGCTTGGCGTCGCTTTTTCCGGCGAGCCGCAAGAAATTGTTCATTCGTCCGTTGGCTTCGAGAAGCTTTTCCATGGACGGAATGCTCTTGTCGACATTGATTTCGCGGCGCGCGCCCCAAAAGCCCTGAGTAATGGTGACCGCGTGTACGGGAACGTTGTGCAGTTTGGCGTAGGGAGATTTGTCTACAAAAAGCACGCCCTCGTCTTTCCAATCGGAATCGGAGGTGCTCGGGCGGCTTCTTTTTGCGGCGGCCATGAGATTTTGCAGGGGCAAGGAACCCGCCGCGGCGACGGCTGCCGCCGATGCCACGAAGTTACGCCGCGAGATTTTCGATTGCTTTGTCATGCGAGCCTCCAGGGTCTTGGTTGAAAAAAAAGCTTAGGCCGTCGAGTTTGCATTCTGGGCCAATTTGATGAGCGCGGGCAAGACATCGCCAAACGCAGCGTCTGGCTGCCCGAACGCAAAATAGAATTTCTTGTACAGGGCGTAAAGAGAGTCGTAAACCTTTTGTTCCATCCGTTGGGGTTTAAAAACGGAGTGTTGCGGACAAATCTTGTCTTGTGCTTCTTCGACAGTTTTGAAAGTGCCGGCTGCAAGGAAAGCGAAAATCGCGGAACCTAAACTGGTCACACTCTCGCTTGGGACAAGAACCGACCTGCCGAGAACATTCGCGTAGACTTGATTGAGCACAGGGTTTTTCTGCGGTATGCCGCCCGCATTGATGACACGTTTGATTTCCACGCCATGCTCAGCCATTCGATCCAGGATGATTCGCGTATGGAACGCCGTGCCTTCGATGGCTGCAAACAGTTCATCCTGCGCGGTACTTTGCAGATTCCATCCGAGAGTGACTCCGCGCAGATTCGGATTTACGAGCACCGTCCGGTCTCCGTTGTCCCAGGTGATTCGAAGAAGACCTGTTTGCCCTGCGCGATACTTTTCGAGTTCCCGGCTCAAAGCGGCAACATCGGTTCCGGCGCGTTGGGCGATGGCATGAAAGATGTCGCCGACTGCGGAAAGCCCCGCCTCAATGCCCGTGCGGCGGGGGTGTACACTTCCTTGCACAACGCCGCAAACGCCAGGAACCAGATTTACGGACGGTGTGATTCCAATGATGCAAGTCGAAGTGCCGACGACGTTGACCATGTCGTCGCTCCGGCAACCCGCCCCGATGGCGTCCCAGTGAGCGTCAAACGCGCCCACCGGAATTGGAATGCCTGTCTTCAGTCCAAGCTTTTCCGCCCAGAATGGAGACAGTTTGCCTGCGAGATGATCGGAAGTGGCATATTCGCCTTGAAGTTTGTCGCGCACGCCTGCAAACAAAGGATCGACTTTGACGAGGAAGTCTTCTGAAGGCAATCCGCCGAGATCTGCATTCCACATCCACTTGTGGCCCATTGCGCAAATGCTGCGCTTCACTTGGCGAGAATCGGTAATTCCGCAGAGCGTGGCCGCCGCCATGTCGCAATGCTCGAATGCAGAAACGAATTGGGCGCGTTTTTCTGCACTGTGCCGCAACCAATGCAACAGTTTCGAGAAGCCCCACTCGGACGAATAGACTCCGCCACACCATTGAATGGCCGGGAGGCCTTCTTGGTGGGCCTTTTCGGTTATCTCCGCTGCTTCCGCTTTCGCGCGATGGTCGCACCACAGGTAATACTCATCGAGCGGCTGGAGATCTTTTCCGACGGGGATAACCGAAGAGCCCGTCGTATCGACCGCGAGAGCCTGGACTAGATCTCCGGAAATGTGCGCCTTCTGAATGGCCTCGCGCGTAGCGGCCACCAATGCGCGCATCTGGTCGTCATGGGATTGCGTGGCGTATTCCGGATCTTCGCGCTTGCGGTGCAGCGGATATTCGGCGAGCGCAGTCGCGAGCAGGCCTCGTTCGCTGTCCACGACGGAAACGCGAACGCTTAAGGTTCCAAAATCGACTCCAGCTACGATCGCCATAAAAGTGCCCTCGCTCCGGGTTACTGCGTGTGGGCGTACATGTGCCAGTCGAGGTAGCGGGTGGTGGCTTCGTGGAGGGCGGGGGCCACGGAGGAGAAGTTGGCGGCGACGTGATGTTCGAAGCCGTTTTCGCAGATGTAGCGGAGTAGTTTTTGCAGACCGGGAATTTCCACTACGCCGGCGCCGCCGAAGGTTTCGAGCGGGTCGTCGGTGAAACGGCCGCTGCCGGTGTAGCCGCGGATTTTGCCGTTGCGGTCGTCGGTCGAAAAGCGCGCGAAGCACATGGCGCCGGATTTTACCTGGCCCACGCAGGTGCCGAAGGTGTTTTCCTTGCCAACGGTGCCGGCGATGATGGCCTGATAGTCCATTTTTACTTCGCGGAAGAAATGCTTCGGAAGATTGCTGCAGTGAAAGCACACTGCTTTGTTGGGGTCCGAGCCGTAGTTGTTGTTCCAGTCGAGCAGCGCGCTGGGAGTTTCCGAAGCCAGTTGCAGGGCGTGCATCCCGAGAACCCCGCAGACGTCGACTTCGCAGGCGCTCGAGAGCAGCGAATCGCTCATCATGCTCATGATCGTACAGGGAACCACGCCGAGATTTTCTTCGAGCGAAGTCCAGCACTGTACTGCGCTGATCTGCACGTCGGTGGATTTCATCCAGTCGTCGACCACCGCGCCGAGCTTGGCCATTTTCAGCAGCGCGGCTCCGGGAATATCCGTGGTGCTGACGTATTTCTGGATGGACTGCAGTTTTTTCACTGCCGCTTCGTCGTTGTCCTTCATGCGGCCGATGCGGCCGAGTACTTCCGAGAGATCCAGAGTTTCGATGGAGATGCCGCTGGCTTCGAGAAGCTTCTCGCTGTAACGCACGGTATTAAACGCCGTGGGACGCGCTCCGAGAGCGCCGATGCGTAGATTGCGCAGGCCGTTTACGACCCGGCAGACGGCCGCGAACCATTCAAGATCTTTCGCGAATTCCGGAGAATCCGGCGTTTCCGTGTGCAGCGTGGTCAGGGAGTACGGAATGCCGTATTGCTTGAGGTTGTTGCAAGCCGACATTTTCCCGCAAAAGCTGTCGCGGCGATGGTGGATGCCCATTTTCCCCGGCGTGTCGGGAGTAGCTTGCATGAGAACGGGAACTTGCAGGCGAGCGAGACGAAGGGTGTCGGCGATGGCCCGTTCGTCGCCAAAGTTTGGAAGCGTTACGATCACTCCGTCGATCGACTTGGATTTCGAACCGAACAGTTCCGCGCAACGTTTGGCTTCTTCATGCGTCTCTACCGCTCCGTATTTACTTTCCTCCGGCGTAAGTGCAACAACGTCGAATCCGGACTTCTGCAGGGCCTGGATCATTTCTTCCCGGCCGGTCTTGGCCAGATGATCCGGAAAGAATCCCCGGTTCCCTACAATCATCCCCATCGTCATCTTTCGCTTGCTTGCCATGGTTGAACTCCGAGTCTCTTGAACCTGTGTTTCTTAGCTGCGTCCTTTGCTGGGCGCGTAGTGAAAGCAATACACCGCTCCGATGATCGCGAGCACTGCCCCCCACCAGACTCCGGCGTGCAGGCGGAACAGCACCACTTCCTGCTCCGGCGGGTTAAAGAGTTGGTAGACTCCCGCGCCCAGAATCAGCAGCCCGTTCACCAGCAACGAAATCCCGATGAAAAACCAGATGGAAATGGATCCGCCGCGTTTCATTGAGCGCCTCACCAGAAAATGACATTCAGCACCACAAAAAGTACTCCCACCACTGCGGCCCAGAACCAGGGACGCTGCCAGGTCGAAACCGAGCCTTCCGAGGGAATTTCCGTGACCCCGTAAACCAGCCCTTGCAACTCCGCTTCGGCTTTCGGTTTCGTAACCACGCTGATGGCCACCGTGACAAAAGCACAGATCAGACAAGACCACAATGCGCGGTACATGTTTTCCGCCATGTCCCGCGCGTACGGGGAGAGTGCTACATAACGCAGCGCCGAAGCATCCATCTTCACCCAGGCCCACATGCCCACCGACGACGCTGTCCCGGCCAGCAAACCCCAGAAGCCCCCCGCTGGACTGGCACGTTTCCACAACATCCCGAGCAGCACCGTGGCGAACAACGGGGCGATGAAGAAACTGAACAGCGCCTGCACGTAGTCCATGATGCTTTTGAAATCCATCACCAGGTACGCGGTGCCGATGGAAATCGCTACACCCACAACCGTGCACCAGCGCCCCATGCTGACGTAGTGCTGATCGGAAGCGTCCTTCTTGATCAGCGCGCGATAGATGTCGTAGGTCCACACGGTGGTGAACGCGCTGACGTTGCCCGCCATGCCGGACATGAAGCCGGCGATGAGCGCGGTGATGCCCAGCCCCAGCAACCCTGGACCACAGTAGCGCGCCAGCATCAGCGGAAGAACTTCGTTGTAGCTGTGGCCGCCGGTGGCTATGGCTTGCGTCTCCCCCACAAGTTTTATCGGCAGAAGGGCGAGACCGAGAAGGCCGGGAAGAATCACGATGAATGGCACCAGCATTTTGAACCCGGCACCAATAATCGGAGCCATCTTTGCTGCGCGCAGATCTTTCGCGGAAAGAACGCGCTGGACTACCAGAAAATCCGTGGTCCAGTAGCCCATGGAGATGATGGCACCCAGCCCGAACACGATGCCGGTCCAGTGGATGCCCATGGGGTTGTCGTTGAACTTCCCGAGGGTGCTCCACAGGTGCGTGTATTCCGCCGAAGCGTTCGTGGCGATGCGGGCTTTGAGGCCGTTCCAGCCGCCGGCTTCGATCAGACCGAGAATGGGAATCAGCAGCGCGCCCGCCCAGATGAGAATGAACTGCAGAACTTCGTTGAAGATCGCCGAACGCAAGCCGCCGAGGGCCACGTAGATCGCCACCGTGACCGACGAGATCAAAATGCTGAAGTTGATGTCCCAGCCCAGAACGATTTTCAGAACCAGCGCCATCGAGTACATGTTGATGCCGCTCATCAGCACGGTCATGAACGCGAAACTGATGGAAGACAGAGTGCGGCTCGCTTCTCCGAAGCGCAGCTTGAGGTATCCGGGCACCGAGTGAGTTTTGCTGATGTAGTAGAACGGCATCATCACCAGGCCGAGAAAGAGCATCGCCGGAATCGCGCCGATCCAATACCAGTGCGCCGCCAGAATGCCGTATTGATAGGACGCCCCCGCCCAGCCCATCAATTCGAGTGACCCGAGATTGGCGGATAGAAAGCTGAGCCCGGCGATCCAGGCGGTCATCTCCCGCCCGGCCATGAAGAAATCTTCCCCGGTATTGGCTTGCCCCTTCAGGTAGAAACCAATGGCCAGCACCAGTGCAAAATAAAAAACAATGATCACCAGATCGACCGAGGAGAGGTGCACAAGTCTTGAAGCGCTCGCCAAAAATGAGAGCAAGGTCATTCCTTTGTCCTCGGCTGGCCGTAATACGCGTTCTTCCCGTGCTTTCTCAAGAAATGACGATCGTGCAGCGATTTGCCAATGCTTTGCGCGTGCGGATTTATTTCGACCGTCCGATACGCAAAGCGGGCGACGGCTTCGAGCATCCAGGCATTCTCAGCGGCTCTGCGCGCGTCCGTGCCCCACGCAAACGGTCCGTGGTTTGCCACCAGGACAGCGGGAATCGCTACAGGGTCCAGCTGTTCAAAGGCGCGAATGATCGCGACACCGGTGTTCGCTTCATACTCACCTTCAATTTCCTCATCGCGCATTGGCTCGGTCAGCGGAATCGCGCCATGGAAATAGTCGGCGTGCGTCGAGCCAAAGCAGGGAATGGGCTTGCGCGCCTGCGCCCAGGCTGTGGCGTACTCCGAATGCGTGTGGGCAACTCCACCAATCGACGGGAATGCTCGGTAGAGAGCTGCGTGCGTCGGAAGATCGGAGGACGGGCGCAAAGTTCCTTCGATGAGTTTGCCTTGCATGTCCGTTACCACCAGGCACTCCGGCGTCATCTCGTCATAGGGAACACCGCTTGGTTTGATGACGATCAAACCTTCGTCGCGTGCTACTCCGCTGGCGTTGCCGAACGTCGACAGCACGAGGCCTCTCCGGACCAGGTCCAGATTGGCTTCGAGCACTTGCTCCCGTAGATTTGCTAGCCGCATGACCTTCGACCCTTTGCAACCTGGGTAACCATTACCGCATTAGAGCACCCGACCGTATCATGATCTACGGATGAATGGCTCCTAGAAGGCGCGGGAGGCGCCCACAAGAATTCCGCGAGGAATAAGTAAACGTTTACCACGACACTCCAACCAATGCAAGGGCTTGGCTCCTACTATTCAATGCCCGCTGGAAATTGGGATGAGCCGCGCCGACGTTACGGTACAGGGTTGGAAAGAATTTGAGATAGCGTATACTGGCTGCAAGAAAGTTCCCCTTAAGGCGAGGACCCGTGGATATTCGCGACGTAGCAAGGCGGGCCAAGGTATCGACGGCAACCGTGTCGCGCACGGTCAACCAAGTAGCTAGCGTCGACGCTCAGCTGGCAAAACGCGTCTGGAAAGCGATCGAAGAACTCGGTTATTACCCCAACCGTTCCGCGCGCGCGTTGGTGTCCGGACGCAGCCATGTGTTTGGTTTGATTGTCTCCGAGATCACAAATCCGTTTTTTCCTGAAATCGTGCAGACTTTCGAAACCTTGGCGGTCGAGCAACATTACGAGATTCTGCTGACCTCGACGATTCATGACCCGAAACGCATGGAACTCGCGGTCCGCAGAATGATTGAAGGTCGAGTCGATGGCGTCGCTATTCTTACGTTCGGGATGGAAGATTACCTCTTAGAGCATCTGCGTTTCCGGAACTTGCCGCTGGTCTTCGTAGATATCGGTCCGAAAGCGCCGCGTGTGAGCAACATTCGCGTCGACTATGGCGATGGAATTCGCCAGGCAGTGCAACATCTGGCGGCGTTACGGCATGAACGGATCGGTTTTGTCACGGGCCCTCTGCGATTGCGTTCCGCCCTAGCGCGTCGAGATGCATTTGAATCATCGATGCGGGAAATCGGACTACAGGTCTCGCCTGGATTTATCGTAGAAGGAAATCACCGGCTGGAAGGCGGAAAAAAAGCGCTTCAAATGCTTTCCAAATTGCGGGATCGTCCGACAGCTCTGATCTGCTCCAATGACATGACCGCCATCGGCGTAATGCGGGAGGCTTTCGACCTTGGTATCAAAGTGCCGCAGGATTTGTCGGTCGTCGGATTTGACGATATCCGCATGGCCGAGTTTCTGACTCCTCCGCTGACCACTATCCAAATGTCTCAATCAGAATTGGCAAGGCTTGCCTTTGAGGCGCTACTCAAAGAGGTGAAGAGGGAAACTCCCGCGCCCGAAGGCACGGAATACGTTCTTAAGACGCGGCTCGTTCTGAGAAATTCGACGACATTTTCTCCAAACCACGGCCAGAGTAAGCCGCGGCCCGCTTCAAAGCCGACAACAAGCAAGACCGCGAAGTAGGATGGACCGTCAGATTTTCGATTTGAATTATTCCGCGCATCCAGCAATTGGCTGTAATCGCTTACTCTAAATTATGCCCAGGTTTGAAAAGCGAGGACACCCGAAAGGTTGACTAGCCGTGGTGGTAACCGCCAGCTCGGTGGCCCGACAACGGGCGCGAGGGAGGATGCTGATCAAAATGATCGATGGCGCGCCGGAAATCCTCTACAAGCACTCCTGCGAGATCGCGGCTGAGACCAAATCGCGCCAAGACCCGCTGAATAACCAGGTCGCTGCGGTTCGCAGCCATCGGATAGGCCGGTACCTGCCATCCTCGGACACGTAGCCGGTCCGCCAAGTCGTACAACGTGAAAGGCACATTGCTCCCTTTCTTCAGGGTCCAACAGGAGCCGGGAATTCCTCCGCGGCCGTTGTACACCAGTTCGAACAGACCTATTTTGGCAATTTCGTCGCTGACCCATGCTCCCACATCGGTACAGGCTTGTATGATTTTGCGATAGCCATCAAAACCGAGCCTTACGAAATTGTAGTATTGCGAAACAACCTGGCCACCAGGACGCGAGAAGTTCAGGCCAAAAGTCGGCATGTTGCCGCCCAGATATTTCACCTGGAAAACAAGCTCCTCCGGTAAGTCCTGAGCCTCGCGCCAGATGGCCCATCCGCATCCAAGCGGCGACAATCCGAATTTGTGTCCAGACGTATTGATGGACTTGACCCGCGGAATGCGAAAGTCCCACACAAGCTGAGGATGTAGGAAGGGAGCCACAAATCCGCCACTGGCGGCGTCAACGTGCATCGGGATGTCCAACCCACGTTTTTGTTCCAACTCGTCTAGCACTAAGGCAATCTCGCGCACGGGCTCGTACTCGAGGGTATAGGTCAACCCCATGGTCGGAACTACTCCGATCGTGCTTTCGTCGCAGACCTTTACAACTTCTTCCGGCGACATAATCAGGCGACCCCCTTCGCAGGGGATTTGCCGAAGCTCCACGTCAAAGTAGCGCGCGAATTTGTGCCAGCAAACCTGCACGGGACCGCATACCAGATTCGGCTTCGGGAACCCCGTGTTCGGTACCTGGCGTTTCTTCGTCCATTTTGTTTTCATCGCCAGCCCGGCCAACATTGCCGCTTCACTCGACCCGACCGTGGAGCATCCCGCGGAGTTCTCGGGATGCGGAGCATTCCAGAGATCCGCCAGCATGCGAACGCAGCGGGACTCCAATTCCGCCATTTGAGGATATTCGTCCCGGTCGACGATGTTTTTGTCCAAACATTCTTCCATCAGCTTGCGTACTTCCGGCTCGACCCAGGTCTGGCAAAAGGTCGCCAGGTTCTGACGGGAATTGCCATCGAGGAGCAGTTCGTCGTGCACCATCTGGTAGACCAGGGAGGGGTCCAACTCTTTTTTCGGAAATTCACCCTTCGGGAGCGCTTGCAAAGAAAAAGGTGAAAGTCTCGAGGGACTTCCGGGTTCGGGATTGCTTTGATCTTGAGCGTGAGGAGCCATTGGCGGGATCGGCCTTTCGCAGTTGTTTTGGCGCAGAAGAGCATACAGGACGGCAGGTTGCTTCATGCCGCTTCTTCGGAATAACGCAAAAGAAAAGAAGTGCGGCCGATCGAACCTAAGAGCCCATGTAAAGCTGGAAGGGTGCCCAATAAAGTGGCTTGCTGAAGACTGTCGAGTGGCTCGATTTCAGCACGGAGAGCTTCGCATTCCGGAGGGCGGTCGCCGGGTCTTCACCCCGATCAAGGCCCCCATATAACGCGTCCATCAGTTGAGCGGTAGAAGACGCGTCCTGAACCTCCCATAGAGAAGCAATGACGTTGCGGCTCCCGGCTCGCAAGAACGCCCAGGCAAGGCCAACGAGCCCCTCGCCTGCGAAGGCGCGGGTCCCCGCCCCGTTGCACGCGGAAATGGTCACCAATTGTGCCCGCAACGGGTGCGCGACGATGGAGCGGGCATAGAGCTTATACGTATTGCCTTCGCTGCTAAGAATAACGGCAGATTCCAGAGGGTGCGTCTGGCTCGCAGTGCCATGGGTCACGAAGTGCAGATAAGAGTAGTGTTCCGGATTGCTGTGCAGATAGGCGGTTGCCGTCGCTTGTTTTCCTGCGAGTACTTTGCGTTGAGATTCCGGAAAATGGACGGAGACTTTCTGCATCTCCTCTGGCGCTTGCGCTAGAGATGGAAAGTCAGGACCAGGCGATTCTGGGTTGCCCACAAGGAGCAATGTTTTCGTTTTGTCAGGCTTTTGTGCTGTCGCCGACAAAAGGGCCATCGAACTCCCCGTCGAGACGGTTACGTCCTCGATCCAAAAGTGCGGGCTTGGACGTGGCGCGATCAGCGTCTCAAAGTTCAGGGCGTACAGGCTTTCACCCGGAAGCACAACCACACGCGCATTCCTTGCCAGCAGCTTTTCTGCCGGGGCGACCAGCATGTCATAGAGCTTCTGGCCGTTTGCACGGTCCGCGTCAAGCACGTCTTGTCCGTCCAGGATGCTGCGCCGATAGGCTTTCACGACGGAATCGATCTCCGGAGCCGGGGGCAGCGGAAAGTACCGCATCGTGTCCGCCGTGATGACCCACAGATAGGAATGGGTCTGCCCGACCCAGTAAAGAAGAAGGATCGCGCCCAATTTCTTTGCGAGTTGCTGTGGACGTAGAGCGAGGGCAAGATTCTGAGGATTCTTGCCAGCGGCGGCAAGCCCTTCGGCCAGGGTTTGTGAACGAGTAAGGTCGGCGAAGCGTAAGGCGTCCTCAACCCTGCCATGCTGAATCAAGAAATCAACATAATCGTTATAAAAGTCGATCGCGCTCGACAGGAATGAGAGGCGAAGCTCATCCTCCTGGATCGAATGGCGTGCTTCCTCGATTGTTTTTACCGCGTTGTTAAATTCGCTGTCGGCATTGGTTGGCCGGTTTTCTGCGTTATACACCTTGGCAAGCCGAGCGTGTGCTTCCCAATTGGTCGCCAAGCTGACGTTCTGGTCGCGGATCACCGTCGCGAGCAGGTCCTCCGCCTCGTGGTAGTTTTTTCGTTCGGCCGCGATTCGACCTGCGAGTAACACCGTGGACATTTCTTCAGCGTGATCCCCAATGGCGCGCGATGTGGAGAGGGCTTCGCGGTTATATTCTTCCGCCGAGGCGAGCTTCCCCTGAGCCAGGGATGTGCTCGAAAGAGTATCCAAGCTTTCTGCCTGCAGTTTCTTTTCGTCCAAATCACGCGCAAGCTGCAAGGCTTGCAGGGAATCCCTTTCGGCAGTAGCGTAGTCGCGCAGGTAGTAGTCAACCGCTCCGATGTTTACTCGGCAGATTACTCGGTCCGCGACCAGCCCGGCCGAGGTTGCGGCCTGTTCTGCTTGCTGGAACTCGGTTAAGGCACCTTCGTAATCGCCGAGTTCGAAGTAGCTCCAGCCTGTATTTAGCTGAATCTTTGCCGCCAGGCTCTTGGCACCTGCATTTTCAGATACTCGCAACGCTTCGCGATTCCAATCGACCGAGGCATCGTAGTGCCCTTCCTCAGTTTCGACCAGTCCTAGGCTACCGAGTGCTGAGGCTTCGAGGTAGGAATCCCGTTGCTCTCGCGCTGCGCTCAGCGAAGTACGATAAAGAGCGGCCGCTTTTTCAGGCGTGTTCTGATCGTCAGCGAGCGTCCCCTCTCTCAAGGCAACATAACCGAGTAACTCCGGATGTTTGGCCCGCGCAAGTTCCTTGGCCTCGACAAGACTTTGGGCGGCCAAGTCGAACTTCGACAGGCCCGTGTAGGCGGCAGCTTGCGTCAGCTCGCGCCAGACTTCTGTTTCGCTAGTTTGCAGGGAAGGAGGTAAATCCTGCCGGAGGAGTTCTAAAGATTGCTCGTTCAAGCCCTGCCATACAAGAATCTCCGCCTTGAGGGCGGTCAAGCGCCAATACCAGTCTGGGTTTGCATCCGACGCCCGCCGCAAGCCGCGGTCCGCGTCTACAAGCGCGCCCTTTAGGTCTCCGCGCCTTAACTCTTGCTGAGACACGTCATAGATGGCTTCCGGATCGTTCCTGTAGGCGGGTTTGCAGCCTCCGGCGACGAGGATGAGAACGCCGAACAGCAGAAATCTCAGGGAAAATGCGTGCCGTTGATACAGGTTTCTGTAACGTTCAGCAAACCTTCCTGGGGCGATCCCAACTGCAGATGCAACATCGAGAGCCTTTTGAAACGAGGCTCCACCAATACTTCTCCAACGTAAATCTTGCCGAAATGCGGGACGGTAATTACATGCCCGTTTACTTCCACACCCGGACAATCCACCTTCAAGGTTTTCACAAGCGTGCAAAGGATAACTCCGCCCGATCCGCCTGCCGTTTTCCCTGGTTTCTTGGGGCTCGCAAGTTTTTTGCTCAGACTGTCAAATGTTTTGTTATTTAAGAACAATTCGTGGTCGAATTCTACCTCCACCGGGCAGCCCGAGATGCGAAAGTTTTCGAACTTCGATCCCAAGGCGATAATGTGCCCCTCTTTCTCCCTGGGGGCATGTTCGGAGGTCAGGCGCGCTACGACGCGGTCTGCGGTCACGACGTCGAGTACATTCAGCCCTTCGACGACCGAAGTCGAGTGGGACGTGTGAGTCCCATCGGCGCTCCTGCTTCCCGAAACATGTGAATATCCCTTGCGAATAGAAACGAGTTGGTTTATCGCAAAGCCTTCGACGTGAGCGCGTCCTTGCCCTCCCGTCAGAGGGAGGCACGTACTTGCCTGAGCTTCAATCAAGTGCTTTGCGGGCCTCTCAAGATGGCCGCTGAACGCGTGGCCTTCGGCCCGATAGTGAAAAGAATGAAAGGGCGGGTATGTATTGACAACCATTGATCACACTCCGTTTTGACAGAACTGCACCGCGGTCTCGCTTAACTCAGGGTCGAACCTCAATCGAAAAAGACAGACGCTGAACTTCATCGGTCCCGGGACCTGAATGGATTGCTCCATTCTCTCCAACAAAGACCAGCTGATAGTTGCCGGAGTCAACCAACCCAGCAGGCACCACCAAATGCAGTTCTTTGTTTGCCTCTCCGGCCTTAAGTCCGAAAGTCAAAACCGGCTTCCCGGCAGGGTCGCGGAGACTCCCTTGATAGTGCTCGCTACTGCTACTCGGCGTGAAATCAAAGTCCAAACCAAAACTTTCGTTCGAGCCCACCACTACTCTCGAGGTGTTCCCACTTCTGGTTGTTCCCTGTACTCGATAGGACGACTCATAAACTTGGGCTGTTGCTCGCGTTGCTCCTTGTTTCTTAACACCTGGAATCGTCACGGTGGCTTGGAAAATAACGACTGCCGCCAGTGCCGCTATCGCGGGAGCCGCTAGGGCTGGCTTCAACCAGGCGAACCAGCCTCGGTGCGACCGTCGTTCACGGGAAGAAACCTCCGCGGCCGCGTCTTCTTCTAGAATCAAGCGGCTTGCTGCCCTAATCCTGGCCAAAGCCTTGATGTCTGACGCACATTCCGGGCAGTCGAAATAATGTTCCTCAAATTGCTCCCGGTCATTCGAGCCGAGCTCTCCGAGAACGTACTTTTCAACAAGTTTTAGTCCCACGACTTCAGAATGGTCCATTTTCCCTATCCTTGAGGTAGTGCACAGTGAACGTATTTCGTTTCATTCTGGCTAGCCGCCCTCCGTGCGCCCCGGCGGATTGGTCTGTTCGCGACGAAAACTCGAGCGAAAGCGTTCTTTTGCGCGATGCAAGAGCACCCGCAGGTACTCACGGTCTACACCAAATTCCCGGCATATTTCGTCTTTGTCCTTTTCTTGCAGGAAGATAGCGCCGAGCAACTCGCGGTCGCGTTTCTTCATGTCGTCCAGGATTTCTCGCACCTGTATTTTGGTCTCCTCAGAAATCAGTGCGCGTTCCAAGTCGATGACCTTGTCGGCTATCTCTAAGTGATCCCGCTCGAACGTTCGGGTCCTGTGCCAGTCGCGTGCATTCTCTCGTAAAACATTCTTACAAATAGAGTTAACGAAAGCTCCGAAGCGTTCTGGCTGGCGGACTCCGCCGTCGCGTCGCAGGGCGGCAATGACTCTTGTGAGTGTTTCCTGGCGGACATCATCTACGCGCTCCGGAGGCAGGAACCTGGCACGCAGCATGATGCCAAGGATCTCTCCAAAATAAGTGACAAAATGCTGCTCGGTCGACGGATCGCCATCTCGTAGGTGGTCGACGTAAGGCTTATCGAATGTATACAGATCCAAAATATACCCCAAGCCCTGTGGGCGGGAGTATATCTTCGGCGCTGCACCACAGCAATCAAACAATCCGTTCCAAAATGAAACGAATCGGTGGCGTCCTGCACTAATCGTCCAGTGGAACCCATTCCCAATTGTGGTTCCGACTCCTGCGGGTATGTCACCGACCCCAGGTGCCCCAGGGCGCGTCCGGTCCCCTGATCTGACTAGAGCGCGCCCTTTTTTTACCCTCGACGGGAAGAAGCAACGTATGGAGGAGTTGTGCCAAGTCAAGTTCAGTTCGAAAGTCCTCGGATGAGTAGCACCATATGTGTTGGGCTGTCTGTCGAAAGAGACGCTGGCGACGTGAATCCATCACGAACGAAGCCGGAATTCGCTGCGGCAAGGCCGTTGGCGCTATCGGACTCCAACGACGAAACCGCAATTCCGGAGGTTTTTGCTCACGGCGCGGAGTTTGTAGCCGTTCCCGGGGAATCCGAGAGGCTTCAGAAGGAAATCCCGCTGGTGATGCGGGCCGCGAATAAAGAGTCCGACGGCTTTTGCGGATGCGTTGTGCTGTTCTCAGAGCAAGAGGCTCGGCTCGTGACCGTGATTACGTTGTGGACAACACGACACCAGGCGAAGCATTGCAACGAAAAGAGGTTGAAGCGGTTGCTCGAACCGTATGTCGACCGTTGGCTGCGGGTGAGAAGCTTCGTTGGATTTTTTCCATGTCCAGGTGGTTCCTAATGAGCGGAAGCGAAGAAACGAGCAGCGGAGTGCGATAAGTCCTCGCGAAAGAACATGAACACAGCGTCAAGGAACACAGATTGTAAGGCATTCGGCTGTGCAAACTCGGCGGTGGTTGGTCCCCCCGGCCGAGATGTATGCCTCGAGCATTTCTTCTCGAATAGTTACGAGCAGTTAGAAAAACTCGAGCCCTTGGTGCAGAGCCGGTGGCTTGCTATGACTGAGGTCGAGGCGGTAAGCGCGGTTTTGGAGGAATGCTCGAGGCGGGCCATCTTCATCTGCTTTCGCAACGAGCCTCTTTCGAACCTGGATCGTTCGCGTCTCCTAGAGATCCTATTGTCGTGCAGAGACATTCAATTTCGGCTGAGGAGCCGGGCACTCTCAGAGCCGCCGGAGTCCACAGTCGCGGGAAAGTTGCGCGCGTGACGACGGAGTTCTACTCGTCCGCGTGCTCGAGGCTAGGCTATTTCCCAGCGTTCTGAGCAGCGGATCCACTTCCTTCGCATTCACTGCTGGTGCCTAGGTCGCACCAAATCATTGCGGCTCCTCCGATTTCTCCGGAAGTGAGTTGCACTTTGTGGCCACGATGTTCCAACTCCTTTAAGGTTTCTTCAGGAACATCACGATTTACTTGTAGGCTGCCCAATTTCGGACCCTCCGGACCAAACGAGCTGATATGGTGCGCTGTTGCAAATCGAGGAGTCGAGACAGCCGTGGCTGAGTGCATGCTAAATTCTATGTAGTCGAGGATGAGCTGTAGGCCGGCTTGATCCTGCAGATCGCCTCCCGCAACGCTGATAGCAACTACCGGCTTGCCCGATTTCAGGACCAGCGCTGGGCTCAAGGTAATTCGTGGCCGTTTGCCAGGGGCAATGCAGTTGGGGTGTCCAGGCCAGGTATTGAAACTGATCAACCGGCTGCCATGAATGATACCTGTATTCCCAGCCGGACCGGCCGTGCTGCCCAATCCACTAGGCGTAGCGGCCACCATGTTTCCCCAACGGTCCAGCACCGTAAGCGTAGTGGTTCCCCCTTGGGTTGGGAAAGATCGCATTCCTTTCTTGACGGATTTCATTTGATAGGGATCGCCGGGACGAAGTTCGAGGGAAGCTTGCTGCGGATCAATCAGCGGCCGCCGGATTTTGGCATAGGCCTCAGAAAGCAGCCCTTTCATCGGTACTTCCACAAATCGCGGATCGCCATAGTACTCATCTCGATCCGCCATGGCCAGCTTCATAACTTCGGTAACCGTATGGATGTAGTCCGCTGAGAGCAGTCCCATTTTCTTGAGGTCAAATCCTTCCAGCAAGCGGAGCCCTTCCAACAAGAAAGGGCCTTGTGTCCAGGGGCCGCACTTCAATACTTGATATCCTCGATAATCCACGGAAACTGGGTCTTCTATATAAGTCCGATGGGCCGCCAGATCCCGTTTTCTCAGAAATCCTCCCTGGGATATGTACCAAGCTTCCAATTCGTCCGCTATATCGCCACGATAAAACCGGTCAGCAACCGCTTGCAGCCGTACCTCGCGGTTTCCCTTTGTTTCTTGTTCCGCTTCAACCAGCTTGCGCAGCGTACGCGCTAAATCCGCCTGCCAGTTTCGGCCCGTCTCAATTCTGCGTCCATCAGAGGTGTCGATGTACCAGCTTGGCCCTCCAGCATCAAGCAACGCCAAAGTCGGTTTAACCGCTTCTTCAAACGAAATGGTCCCATACTGCTTGAGCAACGTAACACATAGATCCACGACTGCCGGCACGGCTGCGGTCCGGATGTCGCTGCCAGGCATTCCATTCTTGAGGTACCACGAAATCGCTTGCGGATCGAGCGGAGCGGCTCCTTGCGCCCAAAGAGCGTGGGCTTTCTGTTGATGGACATCGTAGAAGATTACCGAGGCTTCTCCGCCTATGGTGAAGGCACCAATTCTTGTCACGCTCAAGGCGAGCAGCGCTGCCGTTGTTGCATCAGCGGCGTTTCCCCCTTCTTCCAACACTTGAGTCGCAATATCCGCGGCCCTCTTCTCTCCGGCGACGACGATCCCATTCTTTCCTGAAGCGACCGAGGCTGATCGCGCTGCTTGCAAATTACTCGTCCCATAAAGGAACAGTCCTCCTGTCAGGAATAGAGTAGTTGCGGCCTTCCGCAACTCGATCCCCAAAGAAAAATGCATGCCAGCCTCCTTGAGTGATGACGCCATGGCAGTTCTTCGCACGCGTCAGTCGTCGCAGCTTTGTTGAACCGTCGACTATTCGTCAAATTAAATCTCCAAACATTGCGAACGTCGAGCGCGGCGACCGAAGCATGCCATGCAAGATGGGAGGTTATGTTCATCGCCAAGTGCGGCATGCGCGAAGTATAGTTCCTTGTCGCAAAAACCGGCGGAGGATAAACATCAACTCAAACCTACCAACCGCCCCCACCACCGCCGC
This sequence comes from Candidatus Acidiferrales bacterium, assembly GCA_963783955.1. Taxonomy (GTDB): domain Bacteria; phylum Acidobacteriota; class Terriglobia; order Acidiferrales; family UBA7541; genus Acidiferrum. The sequence continues at coordinate 889,706 of CAWAPN010000002.1, forward strand.
CTCCACCACCCCCCGAGAAACCTCCACCGCCGCTTCCCGAACTTGAGCCCGGCGTCGCAGCGGAGGCAGCGATGGCACTCGAAAAAGCCCCACCAAAAGAAGACGCGAAGGCACTCGTTCCGAATGGAAGGGTTCCCATATACCAAGACGGCGAATAACCACTGGCTTGCTCTGCGTTTTCCAGCACTGCAGAAAACTGTTGTGCCCAGGCTTGCTCGGAGTCCAGCGCGACCGCATAGGGCAGATACTTCTCGAACAACTCCGGGGTCTTGTCGGGTGGCGTGAGGCGGTTCATGCGATCGAGGCACGACTCCTTGTAGGGACGGGTTCTGCGTTGCCATAGGTTTCTCCTCAACGATTTTCGATCCCGGGGCTGGGGCCGAGCGCGCCGGCGGGGCGGACAAGGCCGCCCCGCATTTGTTGCAAACGGCGGAATTCGCTGAATTTACGTTTCCGCATAGACGGCAAAACATCTTCTCTCCCCAACCGCCGGGACACACACGTGCTACCGCTCGCCGCCTACCTGTTCCCGCACTTTTTTGCTTATAATCAGCCGCGTCCCCGAACCTGGAAATTCGACGGTGCCAGAAGCTAGCAGAAGCTTTGCTCAAGTGTCTTGTAAAGACGCGGAAATATTTCGGAAAGAATTTGGAAAGCCTTCATGCAGCAGAAAACGAAGTGCTTCTACGATTTCGGGACCTTCCGCCTCGACCCCGTCGAGCACGTTCTGCTAAGTGCCAACAGCAGAGTCCTTCTGACTCCCAAGGCTTTTGAGACCCTCCTGGCCCTCGTGGAGGGTGCCGGACACATCCTGGAAAAGGACGCTCTCCTCAAACGCGTATGGCCCGATACTTATGTCGAAGAAGGTACGCTCGCCCGCAACATCTCGACCCTGGGGAGGCTCTCGGGGATGACCCTGAAGGTAAGACCTACATCGAGACCATTCCCCGCCGTGGCTACTGTTTTGTGGCTCCCGTCCGACGAGTCCTGGACGAAGGGCTTGGCACGTTGGACACTATGGATGCCCAGCCGCGCGCAACAGCCCAAGCCGATTCGCGGGCTTTCAGGTCGCAACGCTGGCTGCTTGCTACCGCCTTACTCGCTATTTTACTCGCAGGTGCCTACGTTCTCTGGCACCACTCGTCCCATCTTCGCGAGGTTTCCGCAAATCGCATCACACTTGCTGTCTTGCCATTTGAGAACCTCAGCGGGTCACCGACCCAACAGTTTTTTGCGGATGGATTCAGCGAAGAACTGATCACGCAGTGGGTGTGATTGGTCGTACTTCTGCGATGCACTACCAAGGCACGACGAAAGGCGCGCGTGAAATTGGACACGAACTTGGTGCCGAATACATCCTGACTGGCAGTGTACAGCGTGACATGGATCATGTGCGCATCACAGCTCACCTCATTCGTGCCGAAGACGGAACGAGCCTTTGGGCCAAGGACTATGACCGCAGTTTGAGTGACATCCTGGCTCTGCAGAATGAAGTTGCCACCGCCATTGCTCGTGAAATCAGCCTGAAGCTGTCTCCCGAAGAAAATGCCCGCTTGACAGCAGCACGACCGATCGATCCCGTTGCCTATGAAAACTACCTCAAAGGACGCTATTTCTGGGATAAGCGAACCGCAATGTCTTACGTCAAAGCCATCGAATACTTCAACGAAGCCCTTGCGCGTGATCCGCAATACGCGCAAGCGTACACCGGCCTAGCGGATGCGTACGCACTACTCGGCTCTCTACCGAATACTGAAAGCCCCCGACGCGAAGCCATGCCCAAGGCGAAGGCTGCAGCTCTCACTGCACTTCAACTCGATGACTCTCTGGCCGAAGCCCATACCTCCCTCGCGTTTGAGGAGATGCATTACGAGTGGGACTGGCCGGCCGCGGAACGGGAATTCAAGCGCGCCTTACAGCTGAACCCTAATTATGCGACCGCCCATCAGTGGTACGCGATTTGGTTTGTTGGTCGCCGTGGACTCGATCAGGCTTTGGCTCAATTGGACCTGGCGGAAAAGGCTGACCCGCTTTCCCTCGTCATTAAGGCGGATCGAGCCGAAGTGCTCAACTGTGTGGGCCGCTACGAACAGTCCGTTCAGGTGGCTACCAGAGCGCTCGAGTTAGACCCCAACTTTGTTCTCGCACATTACGCCCTAGCGGAAGGCTATATCGGCCAACAACGGTATCCGGAAGCTGTGTCCGAGTTTCAAAAGGTGATGGCAGGGGATAGTGGCAATATCTGGGCTCGTGCAGCGATAGCGCGAGTTTACGCTCAGATGGGACAACGTGCCACCGCCGAGAGACTCCTCAAGACTCCTCAAAGAGGTTATCAAGGCCTGCGAGATTGGGGGCGGTTGTTCGTACGAGATCTCGACCATTTACACCACTCTCGGCGATCACGATCAGGCCATCGAATGGCTGGAGAAGGCTTATCAAGCTCACGAAGGTGCTTTGATTTTCCTCAATATGGCTCCGATGCGCCCGCAACAGGACCCCCGCTATGCCGAGCTCGCAAGACGCGTTGCTTTGGCAATCAACCCAGGCAAAGCAGTGGAACAAACTCGCTAATTAGAAGAATTGGTTTTCTTTCGACAGGGCCATAGGTAAGGGGTGACCGTGTTCCACATTGAAGACCCGAACGGTTATTTGGTGTTTTTGTGGAAAATACATCTCACGAAACTGTTAACAACTCAGTAGTTTAGGAGGAATCATATGCAAGGAACACATCTTAGGTATGCGATCCAGTTTGTCGCCGACATGGATAAGGCCGTGAGGTTCTACCGTGATGTCCTCGGTCTAAGGGTGAAGTTCGAGTCGCCCGCCTGGAGTGAGTTCCTGACGGGCCAAACCACTCTCGCGCTGCACCCGGCTTCCGACAAGAATCCAGCGGGAAAAGTCGAATTGGGCTTTACTGTTGCCGATGTGGAAGCTTTCTACCGGGACATGAGCGCCAAGGGTGTTCTGTTCAGCATGCCGCCCAAGAAGCAGGATTTCGGTGGGGTGCTGGCGCAGTTCGTCGATTCCGAGGGCACGCATTGCAGCGTGGGTACGGAGGCGGCGCAGGAGAACGATCTCAAGTCATGAAAGCCGCGTGGTACGAAAAGCAAGTCGCTGCACCCGATGTCCTCACCATTGGTGCGATGGTGGTCCTCAGCCATTCGCAGGCGAAGTACGGATTCGCGTTATTTCTGAGGTGCGAATCCGGGAGATCAGCGATGGTTCGGGCTGGATCGTTACGATAGAGACGGAGTGCCCAGCCTCCTACCAGAACTGTTTGTCCGAGCCACGGAGCAATGGCTTCGACGAACTTCGCAAACGGCTCGATGAGTCGGTTTCCGGCTTCACCATGATTCATTTTGCCTCAAAAACAGGCGCGAGAACCCGCGCTGCGCGATGTCTGGTTTCAATGGACCACTTTGATTCCGTTGTAATAAAATCCCGCTTCAAGACTGTCGTTCTATCTGAAGAAGTTCAGAGGCTGACTACTGGAGGAATCATGAGCACCGCAACCCCTTCTCCGCTCCGGCACGAACCGCAACTTGCCGGACAAACAGTTGTTGTGATCGGTGGCAGCGCCGGCATTGGACTCGAGACCGCCCGGCTAGCGAAGGCCGAGGGAGCGACGCTTGTGCTCACCGCGCGGAATCCCGGGCGGCTTCAGCAAGTAGCGAGCGAGCTCAGAGCAACGACCACTGTAGCCTTCGATGCCACCGACTTCGAGCGCCTCACGCAGTTCTTCGACGAACTGCCCACCCCAATCGACCATGTGCTGGTCACCGGCCCCGGTCCCTACTACGCGCCGCTGGCCGAATTCGATTTTGAAAAAGCACGTCGCGACGTAGAGGCCCACTTGTTTCTCCCGCTGCAAGTCGCTCGACACGCCGCAAACAAGGTTCGCCCGGGAGGAACACTGCTCTTCATGGGCGGCACAGGCGGCCGCCGCGCGGCGAAGGGATTCGCTCTTATCTCGGCTCTCACGGCCGCGATGCCGGCCATGACAAAAAACCTGGCACTCGAACTCGCGCCCGTTCGCGTCAACCTCGTCGCCGCCGGCTTTGTCGACACACCATTGTCGGCGTCGCTCCTCGGCAATCAGCTGGACGCCCGTCGCGAGCAGCTGCGCACCTCTCTGCCGATCCGGCGGGTGGTCGGACCAGCCGATGTGGCCGCGTTGGCCGTACACATCATGACAAACACAGCCCTGACAGGCGCCTGCTTTGACATCGACGGCGGGCAGCAGCTCATCGAGGGGTGAGCGTGTGCAAATGGCTCAAGCCCCTGCTTCAAGTCTCGCGGCTTCGTTCCGGGCTTCGATGGCTTTGACGGAGTTTTCAAACGCCTTTTCCAAAATGCTCGACGCGCGCTCGGCGCACGTCCGCGAAAAACACTAATTCGAAGAAGTGTCGCAGTTGGAGGCGCGGGAGAGGAGGAGGTCGCGCTCGCGGGAGTTTTGCGTTAGTGAGGCGGCGCGCTGGAATTCGGCGCGGGCTTCGTCGTGGCGGCCTCCGAGTAGAGGAGAACGCAGTGGGCTTTAGGTTTTCCTTGGCTCTATCCGCCGTTTCCAGCTTCGTGCGCGTGTAGGTCCACCGTGGCACCACTGACGTCTCCCCCCTCACAGATCCCACCGTGCAGGATTACCGCAGCGGGTTCCTCAAGCGTGGCTCGCTGCACCTTGCCAAGAATGCAAGATCCGTGGACGCATCAGCGGGTGTCGCCGTAGGATCGCTTTAAATGTCTCCCACGTCATCCCGTCGCCACGAGTACGCCGGCTGAGCCACTTCTTCCAGATCTGACAGACCTCCCGATAGAACTTCTGGATACTTCGGTAGTTCGTCGGTCGTCCGTAGTATTGGTAGTGGCCCCGGAGCTTGGCGTTTAGGGTTTTCTGCTGCTCGTCCACCGGCTCGTGTCGGTTCTCTTGGCACCATTCGGCGATTGCCGTCAGGCCCCTTTTATACCGTTTCTTCATCGTTCTCACGTGCACGGTGAACTTCCCCTTTCGACTGCGTGTGCATACGTGCGTGAAGCCGAGGATGTCCAGAGTGCAGGGTTTCTTCCCCTGCCTCTTCGCATTGGCCTCTGCATACCGCCCGAATTCCACCAGCCGCGTCTTCTCCGGGTGGAGCGTCAGACCGTATTTTGCGAACCGCTTCGGTAAGACCTCCATCACCCTGTCTGCGTCCTCCTTGTATTGGAAGCACAGTACGGCATCATCGGCGAAGCGGATCTCGTGCGCTTGCCCCCTCAGTCGGGGCTTCACTTCGTTCTCGAACCATTCGTCGAGAACATAGTGCAGGTAGATGTTGGCCAGGAGCGGGCTGATCGTCTGCCCTTGTCCCGTACCTGTTTCACTCACGAGCAGCCTGCCTTCTTCGATAACACCAGTCTGTATCCACTTCCGTATCAACCGGAGCACGCTTCCATCGCGGACTCGCTTCTCGATCATTTCCGTGAGTTGCTTCCGCACGATCGAATCGAAGTATGCAGTGACATCCAGATCCAGGATCCACCCAGTGGGCCGAGTACAGATGACTCGTCTCACTTCGTCCAGCGCTTGGTGCTGCCCTCTTCCGGGTCGGAACCCGTACGAGCAGTTGAGGAAATCCTGCTCATAAATGGCATTCAATATTTCGGCCGTCGCCTTCTGCACGATCTTGTCCTCCAGAGCCGGAATCGAGAGTGGTCTCTGTTTCCCGTCTTCCTTCCGGATATAGACCCTGCGTAAAGGTTGGGCCTGATACTTGCCATTCTTGAGCCGCTCGTGGAGTGCTTGGATGTTTCCCACAGCGTTCCGTTCGTACATGTCATACGTGACGCCGTCCACTCCCGCGCTGGCCTTCTTGCGTAATCCTCGAAATGCTGCATACAACGCTTCGGGCGTGATCATGTGAGCGATCGAGTAGAATTGTCGCTTTGGATCCTCCTTGGCTAGTTCAGTTAGTCTGTCGATTTGTGTGGACATAGGTCCTCGAGTTCTGCGTCTCGCTTATGTTTCCGTCAACAGATGCGTCACCTTGTTTCCCCCTTCCCTCCAGTGGGTTCCGTGGCCGCTCCTTTCGGAAGCCCTGCGGTTCCCCACCTTCGCTGGTACTACGGGGTCGTAAGACTGCTCGTCCATCCATCCTCGGTCGCCTCCGGTTTCCCTTGGCGGCCGTCTTACCGCTCTTGCGAGCGGAGATGGTGAGCTCTCCTGGGTTCGTGGGAAATCCTTGGAAACACGCCCTGAGCTAGGGACTCCGGCGATCCCGGGCCGCCCTTCGCAATTTCGGTCGTACCCGGATGCTGCCTTCCGCACTCCTAACGGCGTCGGCATACGCAATCATCGACAGATTTCGGAGCTGAATCTTCACGGCCTGCTTCCTTGCTGTGTACGCTTCGCACCCACCAGTTGCCCGGCGAATGGCAACACTCGCTACCGGCCTGCTCGCTAGCTTTGGCCGCACGGGACTTTCACCCGTTGGATTTCTTCAAGTGGTTTCCCCCTCCTTCACTTCTGGTTCCTCCACCTCCACGCTTTTCCCAGCGCGATAGATTGTAGAAGAGGTCGGCGCGGACGCTGGGGAGCAGGTGGTAATTTTTCAGTGCGGGCTCGTTGGCGATGGCGTCAATGATCGCGAGGCCGGCGGCGGGGCCTTCGGCCATGCCTACAGCGACGGCGCGATTGAGTTCGACGATCGGCGATGGAGCGACGTGCGAGAGCGCGGAGTAGAGTGCCGCGATGTGAGGCCAGTCCGTCGCATCGGCGGTGAGCGCACGGGCGTGGCAGGCGGCGATCGCGGCTTGCAGCGTATAGATGCCGATGCTGCCCAGTGCGCGGCTCAATTCTTCAGCGCGCCCGAGTGCCGCAAAGCCGCGACGAATCAGAAGTTGATCCCACAGTGCGCGATTCTGCTCGAGCATCAGGATCGGTTCACCATTCGCATTCACGCGAGCGCCCGTGCGCGACGCCTGAATTTCCATCACCGCCACGAGGCCGTGCACCTCCGGCTCTTGCGGTGCAAGCCCGGCGAGGATGCGGCCGAGGCGCAGCGTGTCTTCGCAAAGCGCGGGGCGATGCCAGTCGTCGCCCGCGGTGGCCGAGTAGCCTTCGTTGAAAATCAAGTAGATCACTTGCAGCACGTTCGCGAGGCGCTCGGAAAGTGCGGCGCCACGCGGGACTTCGAACGGCACGTGCGCATCGGCGAGCGTGCGTTTGGCGCGGACGATGCGCTGCGCCATCGACGGCTCGGGCACGAGAAACGCGCGCGCGATTTCTGTGGTAGTGAGGCCGCCGATCAGGCGCAGCGTGAGCGCGAGTTAGCCGGGGGGGACTCGGCAAAGGTTGCAAATTGTAGTGGCTCAGTTAGAAGGCTCGAGGAGCCGCGCCGTCCCTGCGGTGGACGGGCGAGTAAGAGCCGGTCGGCAAGGGTCGGACGGGCCCGGCACTTCCACTGCGATATGAGGATAAGGGATTACGCCAAGCGTGTTTTTCGACGATACGGTCGTTTTTTTGGTTATTTTCGACATCCTGGACTTGATTTTCGATGATACACCGTGCATAGTGATTTTCGACGACATGTACATATTGTAGTCATTTTTCGACACATGGTATAGAGATTTCGACGATGCGTATTGAAAACGAAGGAATAAAGACACTCCAGGAACTGGCGATACCGGAAGAGACCCGGATTGCGGGCTGGGCTGCGCTTGCGCAGGCCCTCGGGGTCAAAGGACCGGTGCGGAAACCGGCGGCGGTTTCGGCCAAACACGTCAGCGGGAGTTTCCGCGATGACGGGGACTGGCGCGTCTTCGACAAAAGATACTGGCCCGGCGAGACCTTCGCCGACCACCTTGATTTCGCACTCCGTAACGAAAACCTCGACCCGCTCATTCTGAAGCGCATCTTCGACGCTGTTGACGCGAAGGTCGTCGACGAGTTTGTGAGGGCGACGCCGACCGGAATTCCTTCGCGCCGCGCCTGGTATCTCTACGAACTGCTGACAGGACGCAAACTCGACGTGGCCGACGACCCCGGCGTCCCAGCCGTGGATCTTCTCGACCCGGACGAGTATTTCACGGGGAAGCCGCGCCTCTCGAAGCGGCACCGCGTCCGCGACAACCTCCTCGGCACCGGGAGTTTCTGCCCGGTCGTGCGCCGCACCAAACTGCTGACCGAATTTACGGACAAGAAACTGGCGGGCAAGGCAGCCGAGACGGTCAGCCGAATCGGCGGGCGCCTCGTCGCACGCGCGGCGAGCTTCCTGCTCCTGGCCGACAGCCGCGCAAGCTTCGAGATTGAAGGCGAGCGCCCGCCCCGCAACCGGCTGGAGCGTTGGGGCCGGGCTGTGCTGCAGGCGGGCAAGAAGAAGCTCACCGTCGATGAAATGGTTCGGCTGCAAGGCGTGCTGATCGAGGACGATCGCTTCGTCCATGTCGGCCTGCGGCCCGACGGCGTCTTTCTCGGCGAGCGCGACCACAACGGCGACCCACTGCCCGAATTCATCGGCGCAAAACCGGACGACCTCAACAACCTTGTGACGAGTCTGTTCGAAGCGAACAACCGCATGAGCGAAGATGGCGTCGATGCTGTAATTCAGGCGGCGGCAACGGCGTTCGCCTTCCTCTACGTCCATCCGTTTCAGGACGGCAACGGGCGGCTGCATCGCTGCCTCGTACATCACGTTCTGGCCGAAAGAAAATTCACGCCGGTCGGAATGGTCTTCCCGGTCTCATCCGTTATGTACGACCGGATCGACGAATATCGAAAAACCCTGCAGGACCACTCGAGGCCGCTGATGAATTTTATCGAGTGGCGGCCGGCGCCAGAGCGCAACGTCGAGGTGCTGAACGATACGGCCGACCTCTACCGTTATTTCGACGCGACGGGAGCGGCGGAATTCCTGTATGCCTGTGTTCTGCGCACGGTCGAGCAGGACCTGCCGCGTGAAATCGATTATCTGCGCCGCCACGACGAAGCACTGCGCCGGATCATGAATACGGTCGACATGCCGGACAGGCTCGCCGAGAACTTGCTGATGTTCATCCGGCAGAACAAGGGAAAGCTTCCCAAAATGCGGCGGGCCGGCGAGTTCAAAAAACTAACAGACGCAGAGGTCACTTCGCTTGAAGCAGTGGTCAATGAGGCGTTCGAGGGATTCAACGCCCAAGGCACATCGGCAAGCGAACTTCACGCCGGCGATGAGCCGGAGGCCGTTCGCGAACTGACGTTCCCAGACCCGCAGGAAGCATTCGTATTCGATCGCGGTATTGTCACCTTTCGGGGCCAGGACGGCGAAACTTACGTCCAGTGTGCCATCAGCCGCGAAGTTCTCGACGATCGTTTCAAGGGAGACAACAGGGAGAAGCTCGAAGTCTTTCGGGCCAACCGGCAGGCGATTGAGGAACAGGCGCGGAAGAAATATCTCGCCGGCGCGATAGAGCCGGATGGGTCTGTGCTGATTCGCACGCTCGATCTGGCGCGCGAAACTATTCTGACGGACATATGAAAATCTCGGCGAAACGGTAACGGGCGTGGTAACGGAACCCGGTTCCGCAATGGATTTCTCGGTTTTGTTGGGAAAATTGAAGTCTTTTTGAATATGGCGGAGAGGGGGGATTCGAACCCCCGGTACAGGTTTTGGCCCGTACAACGGTTTAGCAAACCGCCTGTTCCACCGCCCTGTTGTTCGGTTTCAATAGTTTATGTTCGGATCGGAGACCGCAGTGCGGGACAAAGTGCTCCTGTTCGGCAGCAGTCGTGCAACCAATTGTGCAACTCACGACCCACAACGGCTTACAATATGCCGACGTTTTGACACACAAGCGGGGATACCTTTTCAGCATCCTGCTCACGAATTCCAAGGCTTGTTTGAGCGCTTCTTGAGAATGAGCGCGGCAAGGTCCTGTGACAATATTTTCCACTTTAGGCCTTCGACCAGCGTCGCTACGGCAGGAGCTCGAGCGGTCGTAAGAAGCGCGGGCCTACACGAATTGTGGCGAAGTCGCGCCGATCGGTGGTCAGCACTCGATAGACCTTGCACCGCTCAGTAAGCGCGGCTACCGTGCCGTCGACTAATCCAAGATCGAGCTCCTTGAACTTGGCGTCGAATTCGAGCGCCCGAACAAGATCGGAAGGCAGTGGCAGCTCGTACTCGTAGCGGGTCGCTGGATCGAAGATCTCGGCGATCAGCTTGCGCATGGCCGCCCGATTGTCTCTGAGGAAGTAGTCCACCTCAGCGAGCACCAGCGCTGGTACTATCACGACGGTCGCGGTGGCCAGAATCGTTTGGTATTCCGGAAAGGTCGGTTTGTGCTCAGGCGTGTGGGCGAGCGCCTTGAGAAGCCCTCCCGTGTCGGCGATGATCGGGCCACTCAATCTTCGAGATCCCGAAACAGCTCGGATTCGTCTCCTAGCTTCGTGTCCGTCGACTCAAACAGTAACGTAGAGGGCGGTCGGCGACCGGTGTAGTATCGCGAGGCGACGACGCGCAGGCCTTTCCGAACCAGTTCCGAAGCAGAGTGCCCCGCCGCTCTCGCGCGCTTCAAAGCACGGACATCCTCTTTGTGCAAGCGAATCGTTGTCGAGATCATCCGCGCCATACACTCACCATACAACAAAATAAGCAAACTTGCAACGACCCAAAGGAGCCAAGGAGGCTATGCCTTTCGGAAGGCGAAGCAGTCCTCATCGCAGAGATCAACCGGGAAAAGATTGTTTATGGAAAGTATGCCTTGGATGTGGTCGACCACTACGCCCGGCCAGACATTTTCAGCTTCATGTAGACGCGCGCGCGAAACAACCTATAAACATTCATGAAGTCCAGACCGCCGAGAAAGAACGTCCTGCCGCCCCAGGCGAACGTCCGGCCAGTGCCCCTCCCCGATTGACACTTTCTCTTGGCGAATGGCTGTGGAATCTAAGCCCGCTTAGCATATCTTCGCGGAGTCACATTGTTTCCCTGTGTTTAGGATTAATGGCGGAGAGGGGGGGAGAGATTCTCGCCGTTTTCAAAAACCTTTGAAAAACGACCCTTTTCTAGTGTTTTCAGCCACTTCCCAACTTTCCGACTGTTAAGCGGAGGTGAGTATAGACCATCCGAGTTGGGGTAAGTAAGCAAAAATTGGTAACAGTGGTGACAGTAAAAACTCACTGAAGAGATCCGCCTTAATTTCTCCCGCTCGATTTCTTCGATCGGTCACCGTTGCAGAGTAGACCGCATTACAAAGAACAAGAAACTCGTGTCAAAACGTCAATACCGATTTATGTCTTCGACCCACACAAAGTTCAAGCGGTAGGTGCGCGGATGAATCGTGAACCGCGGCGCTTGCCAGGCAGCACGAATAGGATTCCGGACTATAATCTGCCAATGTCATTACCAGGACAGTCACTGGACATTCGTCTTCTGGTTGACCGAATTCCTGCGTTTACGTGGTCAACTCATCCGGACGGTTCCGTGGAGTTCGTGAATCAACGATGGCGTGAATACGCAGGTCTTTCTGCTGAAGAATCGCAAGGTTGGGGCTGGCACGCTGCAATCCATCCGGAGGATTTACCGTCATTAATGGAGAAATGGCGGGAGCTGTTGCGGTCCGGAGAACCGGGTGACATTGAAGCGCGCATGCGGCGCCACGACGGGGTCTTCCGTTGGTTCCTGATTCGCTTTGAGCCATTTCGCGACGAAACCGGCAAGATCGTCATGTGGTATGGAGTAAGCACTGACATCGAAGCCCTCAAGCAGACGGAAGAAAAACTGCGCGAGGATGAACGCGAGCTTCGGCAAATCACGGACGCAATACCGCAGGCGGTGGTCGTCCAGGATCCCTCGGGAGTGCCGATCTACGCCAACCAAGCTACGCTCGACTATACGGGCCTTACTGCTGGCGATGTGTTTGCACCAAATTTTCGAGAAAGAATCTTTCATCCAGAGGATGTGGAAAGATTTCGAAACGAGCGAAATGCTGCTCTCGCGCGGGGTCTTCCGTTCGAATTCGAGCATCGAGCACGCAGAAAGGACGGCCAATACCGCTGGTTCCTGATTCAGTACAACCCTTTTCGCAACGAGCGCGGACAGGTCACTCGATGGTATGCAACGGGCACCGACATTCATGACCGCGTCCGGGCGGAAGAGAGAACGCGGAACGAAAACGTGGCGTTGCGAGAGCAAATCGATCGTGATTCGATGTTCGAGGACATCGTCGGCTCTTCGGAAACACTCCGTAAGGTGCTCCGTCAGGTCGACAAGGTGGCCGCTTCCGACTCCACTGTTTTGCTTCTGGGCGAAACCGGCACTGGCAAGGAACTGATAGCTCGCGCTATCCACAGGCGATCCAGGCGTGCGGAACGAGCATTTATTGGCGTGAATTGCGCCGCCATCCCGCCTTCGTTAATTGCGTCCGAACTCTTTGGTCACGAAAAAGGCGCTTTTACGGGTGCGACGCAACGACGAATGGGACGGTTTGAATCGGCCAGTGGCGGCACCATCTTTCTCGATGAAGTCGGCGACTTACCCGCGGAAATACAAATTGCACTCTTACGAGTTCTGCAAGAACGTGAAATTGAACGCGTTGGCAGCAGCCGGCCGATTCCGGTTGACGTGAGAGTGGTCGCAGCCACGCATCGCGATTTGAACGCGCTGGTTGCTCAAGGCAAGTTTCGCCAGGATCTCCTGTACCGGCTGAATGTGGTGCCTATCCAGATGCCGACGTGTGTGAGTCGGCAGGGGTCTCGATCCTGCACTGTTCGCCATACATCAGGGAATGGATGCTGCAGGAGAGAAGCCAAGTGAAAGACCATCCGGAAGCGTTGTAACCGCGCCTTATGTCGCACCAACGACGTCGGTCCACAAGAGCTGATGGGTTTGAAAAACACTGAAAGGAAAAAAGGAGAAAAACAATGGCGATCAAGAATGTGGTTCTGGTGCACGGAGCTTTCGCCGACGGCTCTGGCTGGAAAGCCGTCGCTAAGATCCTCAAGAATGATGGCTACAGGGTATCGGTAGCACAGCCCCCTGAGACCTCATACGCCGACGACCAGAAGTACACGAAGGCCGCAATCGACGCGATGGGCGGGCCCGTAGTTCTGGTCGGCCACAGCTACGGTGGGTCCATCATCACCGAGGCCGGCAATCATCCCAACGTTGCAGCGCTTGTTTATATCGCCGCGTTTGCTCTCGATGAAGGTGAGAGCTGTGCGTCGATCGAACAGGCGTTGCCGCAAGCGTCCAAGGCGTTCACGCCAGACAGCAACGGTAACTGGTGGATAGACCAGGCGCATTTCGCGGCCGACTTCGCCGCGGACATTCCGCGGGAGGAGGCGGAGTTCATGGCTATATCGCAGGTGCCAATCTCTACCGACGCGTTCACCCATAAGGTTACGAATCCCGCTTGGAAACACAAGCCCACCTGGTACGTGGTCGCCACCGAAGATCGATCGATCAATCCGGATCAGGAGCGCATGATGGCGAAGCGCGCCAAGGCCAAGACGGTGGAAGTGAAGGCGAGCCATGTGGCCTACATGTCTTACCCGAAGGAAACAGCCAAGCTCATCGAAGAGGCTGCTGCCTCCGCCATTTCAGAAGTAGCTCGCGGTGCCGACTAAGCGGCTTCGTCAGCCAACTGTGGTCGTCATCCTGAAACCGGCTCGCCGTGAGCAGGGTCTCCGCCGATTCTGACGACATCGGCGGAGGTCTGGATGAACGTCGTCGCCTCAGGAGAACACAATGAACGACCGCATCGCCATCGAAGGACATGACGGCGCGTTCGCCGCCTACATCGTAAGGCCGAAGAACTCGCCAGCTCCCGCCGTGGTCGTTCTGCAGGAACTGTTTGGGGTGAACGCTGACATCCGTAAGCACTGCGACGAACTTGCCGAACAAGGCTTCCTTACGGTTGCGCCAGACCTCTTTTGGCGGCAAGAGCCGGGCGTCGATCTTAATGTCACCTCCAAGGCTGACTGGGATCACGGCCTTCGTCTATACGGAGCTTATAACAGAGATTCGGGCGCAAAGGACGTAAAGGACACCGTAGACGCAGTACGCAACCTCCAGGAGTGCAATGGCAAAGTTGCCCTTCTCGGTTATTGTCTCGGCGCACTGATGGTCTTCCTGACTGCCGTGCGCCACCAAGGTATCGATGGCGCTGTCGCGTATCACGGCGGAGATACCGACAAATATCTGGGAGAGGTGGGCGGGCTTAAAGCGCCCCTTCTAATGCATCTGGCCGAGGAGGACAAATTCATTTCCAAGGCAGCCCAGGCTGAAATTAAAGCTGCACTGAGCAAGAAACCAAACGCGACGGTCTACAGCTATCCAGGTCAGAGTCATGCCTTCTCCAGGCATAATGGGGCACACTACAATCCCAACGCGGCAGCGCTCGCGAACGGGCGGACGAGCGAATTTCTACGTCAACAACTGCGGTGACTTTCATGTGGCTTGATCAGGCCGACTGCGTATAAAGAGATTCGAGATGATTAAAAAAATCGAAATAGAGCGGTTCAGTCTGACGACTTCCAAGCCGTTCGACGAAGTAATAGCCGGTGTGAACGCCGCCATCGGTCATCCTGATATGGCTGAATTTGGGAGATTGACACAGGGGGCGCGTTCTTTTGCCGAATTGAAGAGTGTAGTTGAGAGGAGCTTGGGCGAAGCAGAGCTGATGCTGTTTATGCAATTGGATCATGGCGCGATCGTGCGGAAAGAAACGGATAGTGAGACTCCCAAGATAATTCGCTTCGTCATTGGCAATCCCCTGATCATGAAGGAAATGGCCAAGCACGTTCCGGATGCCGGTTCTTACGCGCCGGGTACGGTTCTCGTGGATGCGCGCGCGGACGGCGTGCATTTGTCCTACGACAGGATGGCGAGCTTACTAGCCCCTTATGAGAATCGCGACGCGCTAGAGGTCGCGAGGGATTTGGATAGGAAAATCGAAGATCTATTACGAGAAGCTGCAGCGTGAGTAGACAACCCCTCAAAGGGTCTCCGGTCTTTTCTCCGCGCCGCCCTCTTTGTTCAGACTGATCAGCTCATCGCGGGTCCGCTTGAGAATCTCTCGTGAAAGGTTCGGGTCTGACACGGCGCGAGAAAGGTTGATCGCTCCCAGCATTGCACTAATCGTGAGAATCGCACGGGCGCGCCGATCAGAGCCGCCATTCGGAGGAACAAGGTCCGTCGAATATGCCAGAGTGCGCTTGAGTCGTGCGGTATATACGGCCTTCGCCGACCGACTCGCCCGGGACATGTCACCCAGCAACGCGCCCAACGCGCAGCCTGTTCCCGGAGCGTCCCGGTGTTCTTCGGTCAAATAGGCCTTCAAGACTTTCGTCAGCGTGTCGGTATTTTCCTCCCAGCGGTCGAGATCCTGGAATGCTGTGGCCAGCGCCTCTACCACCAGTTCGTCCCGTGAATCGAAATGTTTGTAAAACCCGCCGGCAGTGACACCCGCTTCCTTCATCACATCGGCAACGCCGATGCCTTCGAGACCGAGCTCGCGAAACCTCTTGGCGGCAACGTTCACGATCCGAGCGTGCGTCTCCGCCTTGTCACTCTTCGAATAACCCATCTGCCGTCACCCTCTCTTCCGGAGTCCGCTATAGATCGCCCCAGGCAGGAAGACCTCCTAGAGTATCAGCGTACTCTTCCTTGATTGGATGTAAACCGTCTAACCTTGGTGCAAGAAACTCCCTGCGTCAACGATAAGGGTCAATACTGTCCTTAGCAAGTGAAGACCAACAGGATATTCTACGGACATTTTCCTGAAATACCTTGCAACTTCTGGATTACGAGCATACTCTACATTAGTGAGACCGAAGAGCAACCCGTTCCAAGCACAGGAGAAGCCATGAGCAACTTATCCTCAGAACGAAATAAGGCAATCGTGCTAGAAGGATTTGAGACACTGTTCAACAAGCGTGACTACGCGGCGGCGGAACGCTTCTGGTCACCCGACTACATTCAGCACAGCGCCCACATAGCACGGGGCCGCGAAGGTCTGTTCAATCTCGTCCGCTCAGCGCCAGAGGCGTTGCACTATGAGAACCAGCTCATCATCGCCGAAGGCGATTACGTCATAGCGCACGGCCGCTTCACGGGGATGGGAAGGCCCGCCGCCTGGATCGCCGCCGACGTTATCCGGTTTGAAGACGGTCTTCTTAAAGAGCATTGGGACGTTTTGCAGGACGAGGCAACCAAGGCCGAATCTGTCAGCGGCCTTCCCATGTTTGGCGACACATTCCCCAGGTGACAACCAAAAGCTCGTGATCGTCCGGAAGGCGTTCGACACCATTCTTACCAAACCAAGGAGGCAGTAGCCATGACTTCACCCGTTGTTTCGAATGCAATGCACGTAATTTTAGGGGCGACCGGGAACACCGGCTCGATCATTGCCGATTTCCTGCTGTCGAAGGGCGAGAAAGTGCGGGTCGTAGGGCGCGACGTGGGGCGGCTACAGCGCTTTGTGCGCAAAGGCGCGGAGGCTTTCCCGGCGGACATAACCGATGCGGCTGCGCTCACCAAAGCCTTCCGCGGTGCGCGGACGGCATACGCGATACTGCCGCCGCTGCACTCCCGCGAAGAGCAAGAGCGACAGAGCGATGCGATCGCGAAGGGCGTGAAGGAGTCTGGCCTACGCCGCGCCGTGCACTTGAGCAGCTACGGCGCGCAGGTCCCGCAGGGTACGGGGCCAGTCACCGGACTGCATTCCTCCGAGGAGAAACTGAACGCGATCAGCGATTTGAATGTCCTGCACCTGCGAGCTGCTTATTTCATGGAGAACAATCTGGCGGCGATCGACATGATTCGTGGGATGGGCCTGTTCGGGCATGCGCTGCTGCCCGACCTCAAGCTGCCCATGATCGCGACACGAGATGTCGGCAACTACGCCGCACAGCGTCTCCTGGACCTGGATTTTTCCGGCAAGGAAGCGCGCGAAGTGCTTGGCGAGCGCGATCTGTCGATGACAGAAGTTACGGCTGCGATTGCTCACGGTATTGGCAAACCGGACCTGCGTTATGAGCAGTTTTCGTACGACCAGGTACGACAGGCGTTGGTGCAAATGGGTTTTTCGCCGAAGAAAGCCGCCGTGTACATCGAGATGTTCGAGGCCATCAACGCAGGACTCCTGGTTGCGCAGGAGCCACGTTCGAGGCAGAACAGCACGCCGACGACGATTGAAAGATTTGTGCAGGATATTTTTGTGCCCGGGTATCACACGAAGGCTCACAGCGCTTAGGTTCAACCCCCGGAGAGGAATCAATGACAACAACAAGGGCGTTTCGGCTGGCTTCGGTCGTCACCGCAATCAATGTCCTGGTCGCGAGCGGCTTTTCCATCGTGGGGATCATCCGTCCGCAATACCTGGTCACTGTTGAATCCGTCCCAACGCAGGCGTCCCTGATATTGGCGATGTACGCGGCGGCGCGCACAATTCCTCTGGCTTTGTTCGCATTGGGGGCGATCTACAAGCAGGCGACGCCGGCGTTGCTGCTTCTGGGTTCGCTCGCCGGCGCCATGCAATTGCTGGATGCCGGAATCGGTTTGTTTGAGCATGATCTTGGGAAATGCGCTGGGCCGCTCTTTATCGCTGTCCTCCAATTCCTCGTGGTGTATCTGCTTCACAGATCCGTGCGGATCGCCCCGCAAACCAAGCGCGGATAAACGCAATTTTGCCGTCGTTCGGCCTCCCCCAGCCGGATTAGTCTTGCGAAGTCGGCTTGTAGGAAGTGATCTCCGACCTTGGCGGCGACTCTGGACGGAAAGGGCAGCTTGGAAACTACAATCGTGCACGACCATTGTAAAATCCAGGCAGAGTGCTTATTAGCACAGGCCCGATACATACAGAATTTAGACAGTTTGTGCATCCCTTTCCGCACTGAATTGATTCTTTGCGCCGTGTAAGTTGAGCATTTTAGGACTCCTATTCCCTTGCCGGCGTGGTCGAGAGATCATCGCTCGACACTGCTTATCTGCGTCAGCAGATCGGAGGCCTGTCTTCAGGCTTGATGATCACATTCCACGAATCAACTTCACGAAATGTTCAATCTTTTTCGTAACCCGTGCCCGATCGGGGCTAAGATTTTGTTCCAAACAAATTCCGCAAAAGAACGTGATGATGAGGTCAGCCAGGGATTCATTGTCGCCGGCCTCTCCACGTGCAGCGGTTAGATTGTCGATCAGGAGTTTTTGGGCTTTCGTCATATTCGCAATCATGAACTGGCGAGCTTTGGGGGGAAGATCCGCAAACTCGCGCATGGAGTTCACGGAAAAGCACCCCTTCTGTCCCCAACTCCCGTAACAGACCTTCAGAAAGCGCCCGACGTTGTCCCACCCCAAAGGCTGCTTCGTCAGGGCTCCGCGTGCCGTCAGCATGTCAAAATATTGGCGCATGCTTGCGACAAACAGGTCCTCTTTGTCCTTGAACTCTGCATACAAGCCGGATTTGCGCACTCCCGTGGCCTGCTCAAGGTCCTGAACACTCGTCTCGGCAAGGCCATGCTTCCAAAAGACGGGGATCGTTTTGTCGAGGACATCTTCTCTGGTGAACAGTTTTCGTCGTCCCATTGCAACATTATCGCTCAATTCACCTCGGAGGCTTGCAAATAACGGACCAAATGGTCCATTATTGTAATGAGAGCCTGTCCTGGAGGACCCATGCCGCCCAGCCGTAAACAACAGGTCATCGATCTCCTGAAGTCGCTTGAGACCAGAGATCCGGTTCCGTTCGCGTATGTCAATCCGAATAAATACATCCAACACAACCTGCAGGTCGGGCCTGGCCCGGCAGGCGTCGCCGCCCTCATCAAGAACATGCCGCCCGATGCGTCCGTCAATACGATCCGCGTCTTTGAAGATGGCGATTATGTCTTCGCTCACACGGAGTACAACTTCTTCGGACCACGCATCGGATTCGACATCTTCCGGTTCGAAGATGGCCTGATCGTCGAGCATTGGGATAATTTGCAGGAGACCGCGACCGAACCCAGCCCGAGCGGACACACGATGATCGACGGTCCCACAATCGCCTCCGATCTGGACAAGACGGAGGCCAATAAGGCGCTTATGCAGCGCTACATGGAGGACCTTCTCGCAGGGCGTCGGGAGACCTTCCCGAGCTACTTCAACGGAACCCAATACATCCAGCACAACCCTTGGGTCGCCGATACAATCCCCGGGCTGATTGCGGGTTTGCAGGCTCTTGCCGTCAAAGGTCAGGCGGTCGTATACGAGAGCGTGCACAAGATACTTGGCGAAGGTAACTTCGTCCTCGTCGTTGCCGAGGCTACGTTTGGTGGCGTACCCACTGGCATTTATGACCTGTTCCGAATTGAACAGGGCAGGATCGCCGAGCACTGGGATACGGTCGAAGCGATCCCACCTCGCGATCAATGGAAAAATAGCAACGGTAAGTTCTAATTCGGTACGAGGCAGAATGTATGGTTCAAGGCATGTTTGGACAAAGATTGGCGGAGCATTTCTCTCTGCTGGAATCTTCCTCACTCGCTCTTGGTCCCGGAGGAAATTCTCAGGTTGTGTTGACGCGCATGCGAATGCCGAACGGCTTTCCTGGACCCACGCCACACATTCCCCCAGAAAAGGCTTTTTCGATATCCGTGCACCTGCGCCGTCCAGACAGCATTAAGGGCTGGGGAACTTGGCTCGACGGACGCTTTCATCGGGTCACCGAATGGGGTGCCGGCGGGATTCAGATATTCGACATGGAGTCGGAGCCGGTGGCACTGCGAACTTCAGGTTTCGACTCGGTTCACGTCTATATACCCCGGTCAGCTATCAATCGATTTAGCGACGAGCACGAGCAGAAGCGGGTTCGCAACTTGCATTGCACTCCGGGAACCAAGGATGACGTCGTTCTCCATTGGGCACGGATGATGATGCCCTACTTTGATCGTGCGATGCATCTTCCGCGCTTGGTCCTCGATGAAATGATTACATTGCTATGCGCTCATCTGACCAGGACCTATCAGGATTCGGTTCAGTTCCCGGTAGTTGTCACCGGAGGACTAGCTGTCTGGCAGCAAGATCGAGCAATCGAACTACTGCACGAGCACTTGGATGGTGATCTTGCACTTCCCGATTTAGCAAAAGAATGCGGTCTATCGCCGGGTCGTTTTATGCACGCCTTCAAGAAGTCATTTGGTGTTCCAGTACACCGCTACTTGCTTCAGAGACGAATTCAAGCCGCGAAGTCGATGTTGTTGCACTCCGATAAATCATTGCTTACGGTTGCATTAGAAGTGGGGTTCTCTGATCAACCAGCCTTCAATCGAAGCTTCCGTGAGATCGTCGGAACTTCCCCGGGGCAGTGGCGAAGAGCAAATGCGCCGATGCCAAAGGCATTCAAACTGCTTGCCCAGCAGTAAGGGCCAAAACGGCTTGCCATAAGACCACTCGGGGCTTTCCGAAGCATCACAAGCAATTCCTGAAGCGAGACTCTCTGCTGGCAGACCTGCCAGTGGAACCGGACGGAAACTCCAAATCGCGACAGTTCCAATCAAGACGGCACTCTAATCTTCCGAAATAATGAGATACGCAGATTCAATGGGGCGGTCTGGAACCGCGCTCTCGCGCTGGCGCATGTTGCATTAGCAGGAAGGGACCTCGAAGTAAGAGAGTGACTGACACAAGATCGAATCATTTCTGTTGGGCGGAATGTGAAATTGGAGGATGGGGATGGCGAGCACATACAGAGCCGTCGAGATTTCTTCACCGGGCGTTTTCTCCTTGGTCGAAAGAAAGGTTGCCGTCCCCGGCGCCGGACAGGTGCGTATCCGCGTCGAGGCTTGCGGTGTATGCCATTCGGATGCGGCAACTGTGGAAGCGCAATTCCCCAACCTTTCTTATCCGCGCGTGCCTGGCCACGAGGTTATCGGACGAATAGAAGAAGTGGGTCCTGGCGTGACAGCGTGGAAGGTCGGCCAGCGTGTCGGAGTTGGATTTTTCGGAGGTGAAGACGGAACCTGCGAGGCCTGCCGCCGTGGCGAGACCGCCTATTGCCAAAATGCAATTGTGACCGGCATCACAACTGATGGTGGCTACGCGGAAACGATGATTGCGGAGGCACGCGCGCTTGCCCTGATACCGGATGCACTCAAGTCAGAAGATGCGGCTCCCCTGGTGTGTGCCGGCATAACGACCTTCAACGCGCTTCGTAATGCCGCACGTGCCGGCGACACCGTTGCCATTCAGGGAGTGGGCGGGCTTGGCCACCTTGGCGTGCAGTTTGCACGAAAAATGGGCCTGCGCACCGTGGCCATTGGTGGAGGCCCTGACAAAGAGCACCTAGCGCAGAAACTCGGAGCGCACATCTACATCGATGCCAAAGCACAGGACGCGGCGGCGGCTCTGCAAAAGCTCGGAGGCGCAGATGTCATCCTTGCGACCGCGCCAAGCGGGGCCGCAATCGGTAGCTTGCTTCCCGGCCTCAAAACTCGGGGCAAACTTGTGGTTGTCGGAGTCTCAGGTGATGCCATCCCGGTCAACGGCGTACCGCTTATCTTCGGTGGACGGTCAGTTGTCGGCAGTCTCACCGGAAGAGCGATCGAGACTCAAGACACGCTTGATTTCAGCGTCCTCACAGATGTCCGTCCAATGATCGAAACACTCCCGCTTGCAAAAGCCGAGGAAGCATACAAACGAATGATGGATGGCAAGGCACGCTTCCGGGCAGTGCTCACTATGACCTAAACAAGTTTAAAAGCCTGCGGCAAAACGGAGCACAAACCGAACGTCCCAGAGGGAGACTTGGATGAATTCATTCCAGGAAATCTTTAACAAACAGAAGGCGTACTTCGATTCGGACGCGACAAAATCGTACGAGTGGCGCATCGATCAGCTGACACGCCTTGAGAACTTGTGCAATGAGAACGCCGAGGCTCTTGAGGCTGCGATGAGCAGCGACTTCAAGACGGCCAGCCAGGAAAAAGTCTTCGAGATTATGGCGCCAGTTGGAACCGCCGCCTTCGCGAAGCAAGAGCTGAAAGATTGGATGAAGCCTGTAGATGTCGTCGTGCCGAAAGCCCTTCGGGAGAGCGGGCATACTGCCAAGGTCTATCGAGAACCGTACGGTGTCACTTTGGTGATTGGTCCATTCAATGGGCCATTGACCCTCCTTTTCGACCCGGCGTGCCAAGTTCTTGCGGCGGGCAATCCGTGCATTCTCAAACTCTCCGAGGGTTTGCCCGCCACCAGCAAGGTTTTACTGGATCTCATTCCGAAATACTTCGATCCTCGGGCCGTTACTGCCGTCACGGGAAGTAAGGACGAGGTGACGGAACTGCTCAAGCTACCCTTCGACTTCATTTTCTTCACCGGCAGCGTCAAGGTGGGCAAGATCGTCATGGAGGCGGCTGCAAAGAACCTGACTCCTATTCTTCTGGAGCTTGGCGGACAGAATCCCGCTTTCGTTGATCCGACCGCGAACATCCCGGATGCGGCTAAGAAAATTGTCTGGGGCGCAACAGCCTGGGGTGGGCAGTGGTGCACGTCTCCTGGGTACGCCTATGTGCACGAATCGATTGCTGAGGAGTTTGTAAGAGAATCCAAGAAGGCCGTGATCGAGTTGTACGGAACTGACCCGAAGAGCAGGTCCGACGACTACTCGCGCGTCATCAGCCCGAAAGCCGTTGACCGGTTCGTATCCCTAATTGATCAGAGCAAGGTTGTGGCCGGAGGTTCTGCCGACCGCGAAGCGCGCTACCTCGATCCCACGATCTTATATCCGGTCACGTGGGACGACCCGATCATGGAGGACGAAATCTTCGGGCCGATTCTCCCAATCCTTACGTATAAAGACATGGATGCGGCCATTCGTGAGGTGAAGAAGCACCCCAAACCCCTTTCCGGTTTCCTTTTCAGCCGTGACCAGAAGGCGATAGACCACTTCCTCTCTAGCTTGTCCTTCGGCGGTGGCGCGATCAACCAAGTGAACATACATCTGTTCATTGAAAGCATGCCTTTCGGGGGCGTCGGATTCTCGGGCATGGGCCACTACTACGGTAAGGCCGGTTTTGACGCTCTCACGCACGCGAAATCGGTTCTCATCTCGCCGCCTGACGTGGCAATCGAGCATTTGTTCCCGCCCTACACCGAGGAAAAGGTCAAGTCGCTCAGCCAGTGGTTTGAATACTAGGCCACTAAGACCACAACAAAAGCGATCCCAAAAAGCACTGAGATGAAAACGAACACCGCAGAGTTCCCGCTGATCGCCGAAAAGTTTTTCACTGCATACGACGCCCACGATGTCGACGGCATGCTCGCTCTCTGTGCAGACGGCGCAATAGGGCGATATGCGCCGTACGGTCGCGAGAGCGTTGTGCCGATTCGCGGTGGCATTGACCTCCTTTGGCGTGCATTTCCGAATGCCGTGCCGAATTTCCGAGTGAAAGTGATCGAGATGATCCCCGCCGCAGGGAACACAGTCGTGCTCCAAGCCGAGATGAGCGGGCCCATACCCGCTGAAGTCCCGGCCATTGCAAAGAAGGGTCAAGACGTACACATTCCTCACTGCTACATTCTGCGGTTCGACGCGAATGGCAAAATTACGCGCCTTGACGCCTATTGGGACAACACGGTTCTGAACAGCATCCAGGCGAGCGCTGTGTGATGGAGCGACCTAGCCGGGGAGGCTCTTACTATCGGCAACGCGTTTTGTGCAGCACATATCAGAGGCGTTCCTAAGGAGGATGCACTGTATGCACCGGGAGGAATGGGAAATGGTTTTAGCAGGAATCAAAGTACCAGACACAGTTCTGGTTCGCGATGCGATTGATTTGTCACGGAGCGCGTCAGAGCCATTTCTCTTCAACCATGCGATGCGCTCCTGGCTATTCGGCGTATTGCTTTCAGAAAGCGCTGAACGTGCTCCGGATGCCGAGTTGTTGGCAGTAGCCACGATTCTGCATGATCTGGGCTTGACTGACCGCTATACGGCGGAAAATCGTTTCGAGGTGGATGGCGCCAATGCGGCGCGCTCGTTTCTGAAGGGGCGAGGCATCTCGACGCAGCAGACGCAAGTTGTTTGGGATGCCATCGCGCTTCATACCACTCGATCTATCGCTCTTCACAAAGAGCCCGAAGTGGCTATGACCCATTCGGGAATAACGGCGGATGTTCTGGGGGCAGGCCTGGATCGAATTCCGCAGGACAAACAAGGGACGATCCTAGCCGAATTTCCGCGCCTGGCATTTAAAAACGGACTCAAAGATTGCCTTTGCAACATCGCTCGTCGGAAGCCGGAGTCCACCTTTGACAACATCGTTCGGGATTTCGGCGTTCGATATGTCGAGGGTTACACATCCCCCAACTTTGCCGATGTCGTCGCGAATGCACCATTTTCCGAATAGGCGTTCCGACGACGCGCGACTGGTTCACAGACTGTAGTCTCTGAACCGCCTGTCTGCAGGAAAAACCATGCCGCAAATCCAACCCCTACCGCTCCGCCAGGCCAACTTGCAAGCGGACAGAAGTGACTCGTCGAGCCTAGCTTGCTTTTAACGTGGCACGAAGAACTCGTCAGCCTCTTGCTTACCTTTTGCATCCTGTATTGTCAGTACGGTGGTAAGCATTTTTCCCTGTGAGCCGAGCTTCATCCAACGGCTCGTTACCACTGTGCCGTTCGCGGACTGCTCTTTGATGGTCAACACCAATCGAGTGCCGTCTATATCGCCCCAAGACGCGTTGGCGGTGGCAGTCCCCCCGATCTGCTTAGCTTCTCTGCCGTCGGTGGTCAAATCGAACACCTGATCTTGATTGTCTTCTTTAGTTTCAGTCTTAATCTCTATGTGCACTTTTGGCTCGTGATGCTCGATTGCCAGCGTCCTGCTCTTCGGAGCGTGAATTCCTCGGTCGAACCGGCTCATCAGTGGGTCTAATTTCCAATTGCCACTGAAGTCTGGCTTTCCCCCAGCTGCAAGCACCGTCCCGCCAGCTACTACAAGAATGCAAATACAAAGAATAATCTTCGCGCTGGGCATCGGACACTCCGTTGGTGGGGATAATCTATCATAGAACGATGCAGGTGGAGATGGTTTACGAGGGAGGCATGCCGACCTCCGCCCGTTAAAAAGCATTGAAGTAGCGGCTAAGCGTACGGTTTGATAAGTACCTGTGGCCTATAGCGTGAAACTTGATGCTGAGCCATATTGTCTCAGCCGCTTCGGTCGGACTCCTCAGAGCATGTTTGGACGAGCGGCAATTGAATTTGGGCATCCTCAGGGATGCCTTTTTTAAATTTGACTAAGCCATTTTCCATCAAGGTCTTCCTCAATTTCACAATCACTTCCACGCCGATTTGATGATTTGGAACTAAAGAGAATCATGTATTCAGCCAGTACGACATTCCTGACATGATAAGTGAAGAGAACGCGCGCGGTGATGAGGTACGTACACATTTTCTTATTTGCTTGTCCGGGCTGCAATTTCCCCGTCATCGTTAATCGTGTCAGCGAAGAAAACAAGCTGGATGCCATCGGTAGTGAATCACTGCAAATTGACTGTGGTTATTGTGGATTGAAATCTGGAGCGGACGCGGCTTCCGCCGAGAAGCATTTTGTCCAGGAGTGGCCTGATTAGGCCCTGATGGCCGACTTTGAGCGCTGGCTTGGTAAGCCGGGTGGGTCGCCTCGCGAGGTTGTTGAGCGTCAGAGTGGGATAGAGGTGGCCCCTTGACCGGACCCAAATCCGTCCAAATGACTGGCAAAATGTTTTCACGAGGATGCCCCGAGTTTAGTTGAAACTTGAGAACAAGAAGCAGCGGCTCTCGCCCGAACTCGGATAGAGTTCGGGTTGAGAATCCCTTTTTAAAGGAGAGAGCCGCCGTGAGAAACAAATACCAGAGGAAAGAGCGCAAGTCCAATCGCAAGTTTGCGGTCGTGGGAGGGCAAGAGTTGTTGGTGCGGGTGCCATTGCCGATAGCCGAGGTGTGGGCGGAAATGCAAGCTCAGGTGGAACAGCTGACCGGGCAAGCCGGGCTGCAGATTCTGCGCGCTATCCTGGAAAACGAGGTAACGAGCCGGGTAGGACCTCCGCATCGGCCAAATCCCACAGCGGGCTGCGTGCGCTGGGGGAAGCAGTCGGGTTATGTAGTGTTTGCTGGACAGAAGATCCCGCTGGAACGACCGCGGGTACGGACCCGCGAGGGCCAGGAAGTGGAACTGGAGAGCTACGGTCAGTTGCAGCAAGACGGGAAACTGCAACGAGCGGTGCGGGAACGCATGGTGGCCGGACTGTCCACGCGGAACTATCGGCGAGCGGTCGAGAGTGTTCTGGAAGGCTACGGGATCGAGAAGAGCAGCGTGAGCCGGCAGTTCGTGGCGGCCAGTAGCAATCAGCTACGAGTGCTGTGCGAGCGGCGCTTGGAAGATCTGAACCTGGTGGTGCTGATGATCGATGGCATTCACTTTGGCGGTCAGGTGCTGGTGGTAGCCCTGGGGATCGCGGAAAGCGGAGAAAAGCACGTTTTGGGAGTGTGGCAAGGAGCCACAGAGAACACCACGGTGGTCAAAGGGTTGTTGGAAGATCTGCTGGACCGCGGACTGGATCGCACGCGGCGGTATCTGGTGGTGATGGATGGATCGAAAGCGCTGCGGGCCGGTGTGGAGCGGGTTTTCGGTGACCAAGTGGAAGTGCAGCGATGCCAGATCCACAAGCGGCGGAATGTGAAGGAGTATCTGCCGGAGAACTGCCAGAAAGACTACGACCGGCGGATGAGGAATGCGTACGCGATGAACAACTATGCGGAGGCTAAAGAGGCGTTGCAGAAAATCTTCCGGCAACTGGAGCGCATCAATCCAACCGCTGCCCGGAGCCTGGAGGAAGGGCTGGAAGAAACACTGACGGTCCATCGCTTAGGTATCGGAGGGGTGTTGCGGCGGAAACTGGCCACCACCAACCCGATCGAATCGTGCTTGTCGACAGTGCAGCGGGTGGCGCGAAACGTAAAGCGTTGGCGCGAAGGAGATCAGCCGCTGCGCTGGACTGCGACAGGACTCTTGGAAGCGGAGAAGAAATTCCGACGCATTAAAGGCTATCAAGAAATCCTGTTGCTGAAGGAACGCCTGAATCCGTCACGCATTCAGCAGAAGGAGGTCCGGACCGTAGAAGTCGCTTGAACCTCGATGATCGTGTCCCTTCTATCATCACCGTCATGTGCCGCGGTCGTGATTGCAAAACAGGGGATGCTATAGGTTGAGCGAGATGGGAATCGTTGCTCCTAGGGCATCCTGGCGCGAAATTGTTTCGAAAAAAACAGAAATCGGCGCAAGAAAGGAAAAACGGAGCATTTCTAAAAAAGTTTGACCGGACAGTAGAAGTCGCTTGAACTTGGTTGTAGGTAGGCTTACAGTGCCGAACATCGAGAGTCGCTGCAATCAACTAAAACTCGGACATCCTCTTTTCACGAGGCTTGTTCCTGCTGGACTTTACCGGTAACGTCGCGTAGCCGCCTGGCGGCGGACGCTACGCGTGAAACGTCGTTTACGAGGAGCTTGCCGCCGTCCCCTTTTGACGGAACAAATAGGACAGAAGCCAGCGACATTCTCTTGTCGTTTTCCGCGTCTACGGAGTTGGCACAACTTTGTAATAAACGCCGTTCGCGCCATACGCTGCGAGAAACCAGGTATTCCCGCACAGATAGTAAGCTTGTCCATTCACCTGGGGCGTGATACAGCCTGCAGGAAGGACGCCAGTCATCTGTCCTACGGAGTAGTTGACATTAGTTGCAGCGTAGGCATTGGCGGCTGCGGCGTTAGCGTTGGCGGCTGCGGCGTTAGCATTGGCTGCGGCCACGTTAGCGTTATTCGCTGCTGCTGCATTGTTCGACGATGCAACCGCGGTGGCAACCGTCGCGCCGACCACCGCCCCCGCCACTGCGGCTCCGGCAACACCCCAACCACTGCTGCAGTTGTAGCAGCTCGATCCGTAGACCGCGACTGTCGTCGGCGGATGATAGCCATAGTAGGCGGTCGGTGCCCCATACGCGTAGTGGTCACTGGCATAGACAGTCTGGCCGGAAGAAGTCGTACCGACGGTGCCTTCGCCTTGATAGTGCGTGGCACTGCCACCGTAGCCGTTGCTGGCGGTGGTCGTGCCTGAACCTTCAGCGTGATACGCTGACCCACCGTAGGAGTTGGAAGCTGAAGTCCCCTGCCCCGCGGTGTGGGTCGCACTGCCACCGTAGCCGTTGCTGGCGGTGGTCGTGCCTGAACCTTCAGCGTGATACGCTGACCCACCGTAGGAGTTGGAAGCTGAAGTCCCCTGCCCCGCGGTGTGGGTCGCGCTGCCACCGTACGCGTTGGTGCGAGTGGTAGTGTCCCCGGAGTGGGTGGTGCTGCCGCCGCCCCAGGCATTCGCGTGCCCATATGCCAAGGCAGTGTTGCAAGTGAATAGCGTGAAGAATAAAGCGGAAAGCCCAAACATTATCTTTTTCATGTTGTATTCAATCTCCTTATCGTTATTGTTGTTGTTGTGTCGGATTGCTTTTTGTCGGAGCCGGTGTTTTTGCCGGCGGCGCTTTTGGCGTTGGTCTTGCGCCTGGCGCGGGTTGCGGATTTGGATGAGCAAATTGCATGTGCTTCGCGGAAGAGGCTTTAGACGATGTGAAGAAATCATCAGAAACAGACGCATCGAGTTTCCAGTCCGAGAGTATCAGATTGTGCCGCAGATGGTCAGGATCATCGAGATAAATCGCGTGAACGATTCGGGGCAATTTGTCGTCCGCACCGACCCACATCTCCGCAAAAATCCCATTACCGGCAAAGGCCACGATATCGGTAGTAATACCTGCAACAACCTTCGATTGGCCGACATAGTACGCATGCTTCAACCCCGGGGCCATGTCGCCGTACGGATCAGTAACAATCAAATCGGTAAACGGAAAGTAGATCGCTGCCGAGTGGAAAACCGCTTCCAGCATCTTATCGATTGTGTCCGGAGCGTCAGCCACTGCGACAAGATTCTCTGCAGGCGCGTAGGCCATTACGACCTTGCCGTCGTAATAAAATTCCGAGGCAGGCCCATCACCTTCCAGAATTACACGCAGCTTGTTTGGCCGCTGTAAAACCGTATCGTATTTATTGCCGTAAACGAGCGGCGCGCCCTGGCGGCTGAGACTCTCAAATGTCTCCATCGCCGTAAAAGTAAGCGTGTGCGCCGACGCCAGTTTGTTGCTGGTCTCTTTCAGAATCTCAATCGCCTTCGGCTCAAGTTCGAGAGCAACAGGTGCTGGAGCTTTTGGTGGGGACGTTTTCTTCTTCGCCGCGGGCGGAGCAGTTTGCTTTGGAGCTGCTGATGGCGATGTGTCCTGGGCGGCGAGCGTGCCCGCTGCAGCAAAAAGTACCGCAAGTACAATTAGGGCTAATGAGAAAGTTTTATCGGAACGGATCATCTTACACCTCGGACTAACTTTGGATCCTAAGAGTCGCCAAAGGATCCTCATGGAATCATTCCGCAATAAAACCTCTTGCTTGCGATTGGCGGCGCCACTTGTTGTCCGCCCGTTACGGTTTTGACTCCTGACTTTACGACGACGCTGCGTCTATCGAGGCTAGTTGCACAGCCGGGCGCGCGAACTTCATAACTGGTGATTTTACGAGAGGCCTCGGATACTTTTGCTTGCATGGGTTTTATGTGTCAGCCAGAGATATTCTACGCTCTTGTTGCTTAACCTATTCGCCCAAGCAGATAGCATACATCGGTATCATTAGCCTTTCGTCTTTGACCTCAACGAGGGTTGTTTCCAATTGCTTCTGCCTCAAATTCCGCTGTCTCGCTTCGACCATTCCAAGCGAACCCCAGCTGGCTTCCTTTATATCGAGAACCCAATCGAATGCGTCTCGAAACTCGGCCTCATGGTGGCTGCTTGCGGGACCGACGACGTTTTGAGGGAGAGCGCGATAATAGGTTTTCACGACACTGCAAGGATATTGCTTCTCGCAGATGCTAGCTGTCCACTTTTGGACAGTCTTTCTGTGCTGTTCAAAACCGCACAGACATCGTGCCTGCAGACAGGTATCTTTTTGTCAACTCCGGCGCGTGTCAACGACTTTGAGACAGGTGGTCATAAAATTTAGTGAGTTTTTCATGCATTGGGTTTTTCACAAAGAAATTTCGCGCCAGGATCGCCTAGGAACGACGATCGCCAACTCGGTTGACCCACAGTATCCCGACTTTTGTTTTCCTCAGACGCATTTCGCTTTTCCAAAGTAGATTGCTGTTGGCGACTGGCCGGCTTGTTAATCCAGACCTCGCTGGGAAGAGCCGGTGGTTTGGGACCGCCTCGTACGAATCGCTCCGGGTGACGTTGGTAAGCAACATCGAGCACATCCTGGCGTTGCCGCAAGACGCTTTCCGCTTGGCCATAGTGAACCGTGGCTGGCGTCAACAAGCCTATGCCGGAATGACGGTGCTCGTCGTTGTACCACCGAAAAAAACTCTGACAGAAAGCACGACTGTCTTGGATACACCCAAAGCGGTCCGGGAACTCCGGCCGATATTTTAAGGTTCGGAATTGGCTCTCGGAAAAGGGATTGTCGTCCGAGACGTGCGGCCGACTATGCGTTTTCGTGACCCCCAAGTCGGCGAGTAGAAGAGCTACCGGCTTGGACCTCATCGAGGTGCCACGATCCGCATGGAGCGTAAGTTGACCGGGCTGGATGTTTTGTTTCTTGCAGCTCTCTTCGATCAGCCGCTTGGCCAGCTCGGCGCTTTCGCGATAAGCGACCATCCAACCGGTGACGTAACGGCTGAAAACATCGAGGAGGACGTACAAGTAGAAATACGTCCATTTCGCAGGGCCGAGTAGCTTGGTTATATCCCAGCTCCACAATTGATTGGAGGCGGTGGCCATGAGCTCGGGCTTCTGATAGAGCGGATGCGTC
This sequence comes from Candidatus Acidiferrales bacterium, assembly GCA_963783955.1. Classification (GTDB taxonomy): domain Bacteria; phylum Acidobacteriota; class Terriglobia; order Acidiferrales; family UBA7541; genus Acidiferrum. The sequence goes on from CAWAPN010000002.1 coordinate 920,571, forward strand.
AACTGATCGCGGCGCTCGCGCACCTCGCCGTGCTCGTCGAGCAAGCGATACATGGTGCGAATCGAGCAGTGATACTCGCCTTCATCGAGCAACGTCGCATAAACAGCGGCTGGAGAACGATCCTGGAAACGTTCTTCGTGTAGACGCGCCAGAACCGCATCCTGTTCCGCCGGGCGAAGTGCGCGTGCCGGCGAAGGCCGCGACGCGCTCACCGCCGGAGAAGAAGCCTTACGGCCATCCCGGTAGTAAGAGGCGCGAGGCATACACAGAGCTTGGCAAGCAGCGCTGGTGCCGACGTCGTTCGCTAGCTCGGCAACAGCGGCCATCAGGATTTCTCCTCCGGGTCCTGCTCCGGAATCGGATGACCCAACAGCGCAGCCACTTTTTTTTGGACGTCGATGATGATGTGCGCCTTACGCAGATCTTCGGTCAAGCGAGCGTTTTGTCGGCGAAGTTTCTGGACTTCTTCTTCCAACGGGTTGCGCTTGGACTTCGGCCCGCGTTTCTGTGGGGTCAGAGCCTCGAGAATTCCCTGGGCCCGCTCTCGCCGCCAGTAGGTCAGCAGAGACGAATACAGACCTTCGCGGCGGAGAAGGGCGCCAAGGCCACCTCGCGTCGTCGCAGCGACTTCGGCTTCTTGTAAGATGCGTTGTTTGTACTCAGCTGTGTAGGTCCGCCGCTTCGGTTTAGCAACTACTTCGGGATCCGGCCGCAAAGCCGGCCCCGGATCGGCGCCCGCTTTGGCTGCCGCTGCACTCTGCTGCGGCTCGCCAGGAGGCGAGCCTCCGCTCCGTTCCGCGGCAGCCAAACCCCCAGGGGAAAGAACAACACCAAGAGAATTCCCGCTCATCTCTAAGCTCTGCTTTCTCGCCCTTCTGCTCATTAATTAAGAGTACTAAACCTGTCTCAGAGATGTTGGCACGGAGGGCTCCTTGTCTCCCGCCTGCGGCACTTTTTGAATTACCCTGATTCAAAATACCGCAGGCCCTTGCTGAGTGTCAGGGGTTGAGTGGGAGACGCGGACGGGTATTGTCCGAAATTATACAGATTTGGCACTCACGCAAGCGCATTCTGGCAAAATGAAGAAAAGCGACCTCGCGCCAAAGCAGGCTTTCACTGTCCCTTGTCCCACCTGTGGCGTAGCTGTTGGGATGCCTTGTGTGCTCCATTCAGGTGGTAAGCGCTCAGAACCTCATGTTGACCGGAAGCTTGCCGCTATCGATGCCATCGAGAGGAAATGAAATTTGACCTGGCCAGCGGTGCTACTTCTTTGAAAGCTCACCCTTGAAATGACTTTCAACATCTTCGTGACTCAGCGGGTTTCCTGCTTTGCTCAAGACGACTGAATACACGACTTCGTTCCGTTCAACCTGCGCAGTGATAAATGCTCCGTCTTGCGGTAGCTCTTGGTAAATGAATTTCACTTTCCTACCGTCTTCAAGTATCTTGACCCACTCTTCGTCGCGCATGTCCATAGTTCCACGGTCGAGGTCAACGTATGTCGCAAGTATACGTTGTTCGGTGAGAGAAATACTCTCGTCGTAGTGCAAAGCGATCATGGGATCGACGAGGGAGGCGCGGCGAGACGGCAGACTTTTCGTCGCAAATAAATGCGCGATGACGCCGTCGGTAATCGCGTTGGATCTTGTTGCGCGATCAAAGCGCGCTCGAAATATCCGGAGCGAGAGCGGAAAGCGATTGGGATCGGTGTGGTTCGGATCAAATCATGAATGTCGCCCGGCTCATTCGTAGTGCAGAGTGACATCCCCTGGGCCTGGGCGCTGGCACCGAGCTTACCTCGACCGGGTTAGCAATTCATGCCGCCCCTCTGCCTGTGAATACGATCTATTTTTAATCTTCAGCCAGCCAGTTCCGTTGTCGTTGTAGATGCTCCGCTTTCTTTTCGCGACTATTCCTTCTAGATCCCGGTCGCGAATTTCAGCGAAGAACTGCTTTCCATGCTGCTCGATATGCTGGGCGTAAATGATTCGCGGGCAGTTGCTGGACCTAATCAAATCGCATAGGCGTTGCTTGCGATCTATCAGCGGATCTTGTCGAAGGTCCTCTCCATCCAGCCACAACAGATCAAAGGCATAAAGAACGGGCTCCGCCTTATGGTTGAAAAGTTGGTTGAATCGACTGACACCCTGAGCGTCTCTAGACAGACAATTTCACCGTCCATAATCGCTTCCTGGATGGGTAACTTTGAGAGAGCCGTCTTGAGGGAGTTGAATCGGAGATTTTTAAGGTTGCGGGGAAATCAATTTGCATTCTCCGCTTTCGACGTACACAACCGCACGGAAGCCGTCGTGCTTCAGTTCGAAAATGTAGTCGGGATCATCGAACGGCTTTTGTATTAAACGGAGCCGCATCGGGAGGATTCGTGGGAGCACAGGTTATTTTAGCAAAAGAGTGAATGCGGGGATGATGTTCGTTTCCGCTCCCGACAACCGCCCCACGGTTTCGTGCCCTTTATTTTCTAGAGGTTGTGAAAATCAGTCTTTCATCACCTGCCACAAATGACTTACAGACTGCGCTGCAGCGTCAATTTTGTCAGTCAGCGAATCCAAGTTCATGATGCCGAGATACTTTTGTGTAGTTTCCAAACTCTTGTGCCCCAGCATGTATTGAATTGTGCGGACGGGCACGCCCTTCGCCTCCCAGTTGCTGGCGCATGTTTTACGCAGCCTGTGCAAATAGTGATGCTGGCAGACAGGATGCGTTTTGCAACTTACTTCGTCGGTGCGTTTCGTGTGATATCTGCCTCCCGCCCACGGCGCTGTGCAGTTTCCGCAGTTCAGTCCCGCCCGAAGAGCAATTCGCTTAAATTTGCGAAGGAAATGATTGTCGGGACGACCTTCTTCGTTGACAAAAATCCACCGAGCATGAGGAGCATGCTTTCTCCGCTGCTTCAGAACCTCAACCAATTCCGTGGGCATCTTTACATCACGACTCTCGTGTTTCTTTGGCGTGAATCCGACGTCAGGTTTGCGCCGAACGTGATAAATGCCTCGGGCGAAATCTATGTCCTGCCAAGCAGCGAAGGTTACCTCTTTGTCCCTAGCCGCTGTCCCGAGAAAGAATTTATATCGGATGACTTCTTCTCCGGTCATCTTGGCAAACAGTTGGTTAAGTTCGACAGGTTCGTATGGGACGGCAGGCTCTTCCTCATATTCAGGTAAATCGTCCTTTAGCGAGAAATCAGTCTTGATTTTGTTTTTCTTCAGAAAAGAAAGCACGGTCATCAAGCGATTGTGTTGAGTCCTAGCCTCGTATCCTTTGGTCGCCAAGAAATCTCGGAACCCACAGAGAGTCGTTTTCGTAATTTCGTCCATGAAGCGGACCTTGAGTATCTGCTGGAACTGGGTGAGATGCTGTTTATAGGCAGCAAGGCTCTTTTCTTTTTTCGTTTTGGCGGCTTCAGCGAGGAACGTCTCGACAGCATTTTTGATTGTTGAGCGATTGGAGTTTGCTCTGTTCCTGTACTCCTCTAACGTCAGTCCCTGAGCCACGGCTTGCTCGTTTAACTCAAGCCCAGCGGCTTCTTTATGCGCCTCTTCGAGAGTCCCGTAAGCTTGGCTCCAGATGAACTTACCCGAGGCGTCGGGATACCGTACGTGGAACTTTGCGCCCTGTTCGATAGTCGGACGCCGACCTGCGCCAATTGGGACCGCTTTATAGCGCCAGCCTTTCCCAGGCTCTTTTTGGCGGATATACACCCTAGCCATGCTGCCCACCTCGCGCTTGCAAAATGGCTTCGCTCAGTGATTCGATTTTGGCGGAGAATGTTGTTTGGCCCGGAGCAACGGTGTATCGCAGATAGAACGGCCCGGAAGATTTTCTGCTTCAGATTTTGAGTTCACTCGTTCGTATCGCCACTTACCTTCGCCATTCTTTATGCGAATCCACAAACTTGCGCTGGAAGAGGAATCGTAAAGACTATCTGCGTCCCATTCACTCCGGGTGATGGGGTTCTTGGAGGCTTCGTTTGCGAACACAGTATCGTCTGAGGTGTGGAAGAGTGTGCCTTTTTGCAGGTGGGAGCCACGCACGCAACTATGATTGCCACAGAGATGACGCACGTCTAACTCGGTAGACGGAACTTCACCGCGTTCAAGGAAGTACGCCAGCCGATGGACCCGAACATTCTTAGTGCCAATTCGAATCTGGCCGTAACCGGAGGGTTGAAGAGGGCCTAGCCACAACCAGCAAGGACCGAGTTCCGGTTGTATGGTCGGAACGGGGCCGTCCCGATTAATTCTCGCCCAGAATCGCTTTTCGAGATCGAACCCCTTAAGTTCTTCTTGCCACCCGGAAGCCATGTCCCAGATTGTAGCAAGCCTGTATCACGGCGTCAAAACATGCGTTTTTAAAGGGGAAAATAGTACTGGCGGAGAGGGGGGGATTCGAACCCCCGGTACAGGTTTTGGCCCGTACAACGGTTTAGCAAACCGCCGCCTTCAGCCTCTCGGCCACCTCTCCGGCGCTTTGTGGCGATAGTTTATCATCAAACAACGGAAGCTTCCTACCTTTTGGTGTCTGCCACTGTCTGCCACATGGTCGTTCACGCCATTCGAACTCTGCCAAAACAACGGCCGGTCGACCAAAATCCGATTTCTGGCGTCTAAATAGATTGGCTACGGGCCGCGGAAATTGCCGGTTGGCTGAGTTGCCGCAACCCTTTTCTTTACTTTATTTTGGAATCGCAATATGGGAGCATATTTTGTGTGATTTTGAAGGTCATCTGAAGCCTCACGCTCCGCCAGGCTCAAGGCAATAGCCGAGTTGGCATCCGCCCGCGAAACATTTGACCCTGGAGCAGCGTATTAGAGGTAGCGCAATAGCACACCGTTGACTTCCGTTGTACCCCCGCGCGGGTGGTCCGTGGCGGAATGGCGAAAGGAATGGCATGAAGACGTGGCACAAGTTCGCAATCGGTCTTGGCGGAGCCGCGATTGTGGGCGGAATTATCTGGTTCAGTATTAACCAAGCGAATAAGGGCGTCGTTACCGTTCAGACCGCCAAAGTCCAGAAACTCGATACGCTTATCTCCCAAGTAACTGCATCCGGTGAAATCAAGCCCACGACCTACACCAACATTATGGCCCAGGGCTTTGGGCGTATCACAGAGATCCTGATCAAAGAAGGCGACCACATCAAGAAAGGCGACAAGCTGCTGCTCCAAGATAATGTTCAGGCCAATGCCGACGTAGAAGCGCAAGCCGCTTCGATCAATTCGAGTGCATCGAGCGTGGAAGCCGCGGACGCGAGCTACAAAGCGACGCAATCGGACTTGCTGATGCAAGAGGCAAACCTGGAGAAGGCGAAGCTGGACTACGAACGCGGGCAAGGTTTGTACAAAGATGGCCTGATTGCGAAACAAGACTACGATCAACGCAAAACGACTTATGACGCTGCGGTGGCCACGGTTGACGCTTCGAGGGCACGAATGCTGGCGCAGAAAGCTCAACTCGAGGAGGTGCGTTCACAACTCACACAAGGCAAAGCCGTGCTGGTGCATACCAAGGACGTCCTGTCGAAGACTACCTATCTGTCTCCAATCAATGGCATCGTGAGCTACCTGCCGGTTCGAATGGGTGAGTATGTAGTGCCCGGTATCCAAAATGCGACTGGCAGCTTTCTGATGACGCTGTCCGATATGTCGATCGTGACATCCGAAGTGAAAGTGGACGAAACGGACATTGTGAACGTGAAGATCGGCCAAGATGCGGACGTAACAATTGACGCGGTCCCGGGTAAGGTCTTCAAAGGCAAAGTGACAGAGATTGGATCGCAAGCGGTATTGCGCACTTCCGGGCTGGCAACGACCCAAACAACGACGAGCAACCAGGAAGCAAAGGACTTCAAAGTGGTAGTTACGCTGGCGAATCCGCCCGACAATCTTCGCCCGGGCTTGTCCAGCACCGCTAAGATCAAAACCGCCGAACGCAAGGACGTCGTAGGAGTTCCTATCCAGGCGCTCGCAGTGAGATCCCGCAAGGATTTGGAAGAGGCCGCCAAGGATGCAAAGAAGGGCGGAAATGTAACCTTAGCAGCGCCACCACCACCAGCGGCAACCGACCCCAAAAAGGATGAGGTTCAAGGTGTTTTTGTGGTGAACGGCAAGAAGGCTTTCTTCCGACCCGTCGAAACGGGCATCTCCGGTGTAACTGATATTGAGATCACGAAAGGGCTCCAGGCCGGCGACGAAATTGTCGTAGGCAGCTACAAAGCCTTGCGAACACTCAAACCTGAAGCCATGGTTAAAGTGGATAACTCCGCTCCAAAGAAAACGGATACATCTGAGTAGCAACCGCCAGGGAGAAAACATGCCTGCTGACACGACAGCGTCAGAGTCTTTCCGTCAGGATTTGATCGATTCCGGGATCAACATTCGCACGGAAGGTTTAACCAAGACATATGAGATGGGCGCCGAACTTGTGCACGCGCTGCAAGGCGTTGATCTGGAAATCCGCAAGGGTGAATATGTTGCGATCATGGGTCCCTCGGGATCGGGAAAATCCACACTGATGAACTTGATCGGTTGCCTTGATTCGCCAAGTTCCGGGCGCTATTGGCTAGCGGGACGGCTGGTGAGCGATCTGGACGATGACGAACTGGCTTACATTCGCAATCGGGAAATTGGATTCGTGTTTCAGACCTTTAATCTGCTCCCGCGGGCGACGGCCCTGCACAATGTTGAGTTGCCATTGATCTACAATGGGACTCCGGCGGAGGAGCGGACTGAGAAAGCAAAGCTGGCCTTGCAGCGCGTGGATCTGACGTCACGAATGAGTCACAAACCAAACGAACTTTCTGGCGGTCAGCGGCAACGCGTTGCAATTGCTCGTGCTCTCGTGAATGATCCGTCTATCGTTCTGGCTGACGAACCTACCGGGAATTTGGATTCAAAAACGGGCGAAGAAATCATGGGGCTGTTCGAGAATCTTCACCGGCAGGGGAACACGATTATCCTGGTGACTCACGAAATGGACATTGCGCAGCATGCGCACCGCGTTATTTTCATTCGCGACGGAAAGATCGCCTCTGACGAAAAAGTAGTGAAAAAATAGCCAAAGTCCTGTTTGACCGAGGTTCCCTAGCGCGCGCTCGCTGGATGAGAGATGTTTTCTTCACCCAATGGCTCGATGCGCGCCAAGTAGGTTTTTGACAGGCGATCGTGCCAAGTCAATCCGTCTTCGTCCCACAAGACCCACAAGAATCCGAGGAAACATGTGCCCGCGGACAGAAGATACCCGGTTGCGCGCAGTAGATATTGGCGGGCAGTTGGTGTGTCACCCGTGGAGCTTGCCACGTGGATTTCGGAAAACATCATTCCTGGTGTGCTGCCCCCGAAAATCGTGAATAAACCGAAGTATTGAACATAGACAAACGCGAAGGTAAAGAGGCAGACGGTCGCGCTGAGCTTGCTGAGGGTAAAATGGCCGCCGAGTGACGAAAAAAGCGCAAGAAAACCACCGTAGGCAAAGGCCAAACACGCCGCGTCAATTAATAGCGCGCGACGCCGGTCGTCGATGGAAGCGATCGGAAACAGACCATTGTGAATTGGCTGCAGCAGCTCCGGAACCCTTTCCGCTACGGGCGTTTCCACTTGAGCAGGCACCGATACATCGATCAGAAGTCGCGGATCCGCCTGTGGGGGACTGGATACACGGCCAATTGCGATCGTGAAGGCGAAGTCGTGCCCCTGTGGAATAGGGTCCGGCGAAAGGCCGTCTTCGACATCGATGGCGGTTCTGTTGGCTCCCGGGGGCGCGTGATCCTCGAACGGAAGCGCTGTTTGAGCCTCATTAAAGGATGATTTGCGCCGCCGGGCACGATAATCCTGTAGCCGCTGATTCAATTCGCCGCGCCATTCCTGATGCGCGCGGTCTGTCAGCGCAGGATTGCCCTGCGAAGAAACATTCTCTTCGCAAAGAACCGATACTTCCGTGGAATCACAGAATTTACAGAGGCGCTCGCCTGGAGCGAGCACCGAGCCACACTGCAAGCAGATTGTATTCACCGGTGCGTTTTGCGCTGCGGACGCTCTCACTCCGGTGAGGGAGGAGCACTCTCAGAATAGCACCATCGCGGGAGGCCGATAAACAAAGAAAGTTAGATGAGGAAGCGTAAGTGACAGCAGGTGGAATGGCTCAAAATTCGTCTTGCTGCGCCAAGATTTCGCGGCTAAAAGCGATACGTCGATCCAGGAGCACAACCGCAAAGTTGGCGCACCCGGCGCGTTCCTGCTCGGTCCAAAGACGGAGCGAAGGAGCGGTTCGCGCCAACGTTTTTTGCACTAAACCCAAAATTCCGTAATAGATCTCCACGGCCTGGAGCCCGGTGCGATCCTCCGGCCGCTCCGGGCACAGCTGCAGGAACTGCCTCACCCGAGCGAAGTCTCGGCCCGAGGCAGAAGCGGTAATCCCGGTAACGTCGCGCACTTCTTTGGAGAGCGGGTGACTGGCGGACGAGGCAACGATCGAACGGCAATAGGAGACAAAAAACATCAACAAGGTGGCGATTGAAACGACAAAGATCAACGCAGCCATCATCGTGGCACCGCCACCAACTGGGCAGGCACCAGGCGGGCCTCTTCGGAGTGGCGCCACATGGTTACTGTCCAGGCCAGGGGGAGCAGGCATCCAAGGGCTGGTCCGAGGTAGGAAATTACCGCATATTTGCTCGCCATGTTGACGAGCGCGTAGCTTGCGGCATAGGCACTAAAATAAAGGCCGAGCGCAAGAATGAACTGAATCAAGCGCGTGCGCGTTTCACGAAGCTTTAGCGCGGCGCCCCACAGCAGGTACGTTAGCACGAGACCAACAAAGTAGAGATTTTGGGAAAGTTCGTAGGCAAACGACGTAGACAATCGTTCGCTGGACTGGGCGACTACCGCGTAAGAGAAAAGTGCTGTTCCCAGCAGCAATAGGATGGCAAGGATACGGACGTATTTGCCGAATTGCAGCTCGCCGAAAACATAAGCGTAGAGACTGATCAGTGCTACGTACAACGCCAGGGTCAGGAGCGCGTCGGTATAAAAATATACATAGTGGTATTCGTTGGAATACACACCGAATGCATCTAGAAAGAAATGGCGTCCAACGCTCGAGCCGATCGCCAGAAGAAAATATAGATTTAGAAAGAAATACCGGAAGAAGGATTTTCGTGCGACTGAACACACCACGAAGGCCAGCTCTAGGGCCGTTCCAAAGTACCAGATGAAGGAAGCTAAGGAGCCAGGCATTCGTCTCTCTTCACCTAGCCCCTACCGGCGTTTGCGAACTATTCCGGAGTAGCTAGGTTTACGGATGTGGATTCGGCGGAGGTAGCGGAACTGGATCGGGACCGTTCGCTACGAGTACAGCGCCGTTCGAATGATTGCTCAAGGTCGTCTTCAAGCCCATTGAGCAAACAAGAATACCGAGGACAAGGGCAAGAGCCCCTAGTTTCCTTGACATGGTGCCTCCGAGGGATAAAACGTACGGAGACACTCTATCCTTTATTCGGATAGTGTCAAGTAGGGCACACTACGGCCCTGTTAGGAAAACAGCAACGACAGGTCGCCACCTGCTTTCGCCATTTCTTCGTATGACAGCGGAGCAGGCGGTTCTCCTACGGAGGTGAGTTTAGCGGCCTAGGCTGACCGGCATCAACAGTACCAAGGTCCCATTCCTTTGGTACTAAAGTACTACGAACGAAATCGGATCGCGATCTCGTGTCCGCAACACAAGACGCTGCAAGCGACGCACGAATCCACTTTCGATTCTACCGAGGAGGCCTTGACACTCTCGCCGATTCGTCCGTACGATGGAAAATTGCCTAACGCCGGCGTAGCTCAGTGGTAGAGCGAGGGTCTCATAATCCCTAGGCCGTGGGTTCGATTCCCCCCGCCGGCACCAACAGATCATCAGTGTCTTAGCGGCTATTTCACATCGACAAATCAGCTGTGACCCAGGCGTGCCCAATGCTATACTGAGTAGCCGGGAGGTTTTATGAAGGATGAGACCCGGGAAAGGCTTCTCTGCTCGGAAGAGTTCCGATCGTGGTCCCTTGAGCCAGCACCGGAACCCAAGCCGGCAACTATTGGCCGGGGGCAGACCGATAAGTTCGTCGGGAAAAAGTACACGAACCTCATTGTTGATGAAAACACTACTCGGTCTCCGAAGTCTCAAAACTGCGGAACGTGTCCGTGGATCTTGTACGGGACACCTTTGCCGATGAAAAAGGCGTACTCAAATGGCATCGGCCGGCCACAAGAACAAAGAGAGCCTACTCCCTTCTCCGCATTCCCGAATCTGTTCTTGTTCGCGTGCATCGGTCTCTGACTGAGAGAGGTTAACCTGGTGCTCGTACTTTGGCGTCGCCACGAGATCTCCTGCCCGCATACAAGCCGCAAGTCCAAGAAGTGCCACTGCCCCATATGGGTGGACTGGCGGATCTCGGGCAAACGGATCCGGAGACCGATTGGCTTACGGGATTGGGGTTTGGCGCAGCAACGTGCCAGGTTGTGGGAGTCCGAAGGAATTGAAGGCGGTGGGGCCCCCGTCCTAATCAAAACTGCGTGTGACAAGTTTGTGGATGATGCAAAGGCACGCGGACTCCGGGAGCCCACACTGTACAAGTACAAGCTTCTCTTTCGCCAACTTCAAGCGTTTGCCGAGGCGAATGGCCTAGCGTTTGTAAGATCCTTCGATGTGGAATGGACAAGAAAGTTTCGGGAATCGTGGCCCAACAAAAATCTTGCCGCGAGAAAGAAACTGGAGAACCTCCGTGCGTTCTTCCGTTTTGTCGAGGATAACGGATGGATTGATTCCAACCCTGCCTCCAAAATCAAGCCTCCGAAGATAGAATCCATTCCGACTTTGCCGCTGAGCGAAGAGGAGGAAAAGAAGATTTTGAAGGCTTGCGACTCGTACCCGAATCCTGAGAATCGCGTGCGACTCCGTGCCCTTGTACTTCTCCTCCGTCACAGTGGTTTGCGTATCGGGGATGCCTGCACATTGTCAAAGGATCGGATCGACGGAGACAAGTTGGAACTGTACACTGCGAAGACCGGAGTCAAAGTGAGGTGTCCACTCCCTCCCGTGGTGATTCAAGCGCTCGCCGCCATCCCATGTGAGAAGTACTTCTTTTGGACGGGCAACAGCAAACCCAGAACGGTGACGAGCATCTGGCAAGAGGCTTTGATGAAACTGTTCAAGTTGGCGGGTGTGCCCAATGCACATGCCCACAGATACCGCGATTCGTTCGCGATTGGGCTTCTGCAAGCCGGCGTGCCGATGGAGCGAGTGAGCCTCCTGCTAGGCCACCAGAGTATCCGTGTGACTGAGAAACACTATGCCCCGCTCGTGAAAGCACGGCAGGAACAGTTAGAAGCCGATGTCAGGAAGACGTGGGCTAAGAAACGACGGTGATAATTGAACCTCCGTTCGCCAGGCCGTGGAACTGTGCGTTGCAGACCTCTCACCGGCCACGTGGGGCCGAGGACTGTGGATGGTTCTACTGAGTTTAGGCAAGTTTATTGACTGTAGCGATAAACTTATATAAACTCGGTAGATATTCACGCTCACTAACCCCCGAGAGAAGCATTATGCCCGGGCTTAGTTCAAGGCGCGAAACCAGAGAAGTCAATTCAAATGGACGGGAATGTCGTTTACCAGGCCCTCCTCGTTTTGCACGCTCAGAGGTTACTCCCGTGGCCCAGAAACAATCACTTCTGTGAGCGCTTCGTACGGGCGCGTCCGAACCAGCGTAGAAGCCCATAGGAATAATTCGGAATCTTCATCGGCTGGCCTTTTTCGCGATAAGCGACGAAACCAAAATCAATCACAGCGCTCATGAGGACGACGGCAGTAATTAAGAGCCAAACCGTATTTATCCAAGGGTGCCGGGGGTAGAAATAAAACGATAGACCTAAAACAACCCAGACCGCGAGGCTAATAGCCCATTTCATTTCTTCAAACCCTTTGCCATTCCATTTTGATCGCCTGTTCGAGCGTTGTCTACCTGATGTGCAGGCTTGGCAGGCTTGCAGGTGTGGCCACACCTGCCACACCTGCCGAGGCATCCCTGTAAGACACATTTAAGTGTATAATCCCGCCCACCTCAGCGTATCTAGTCGGCAACGGTACTCCGGACGAAGGGAGGAATCGTTTTTCGTGCAACCGGCCACCAAGACGGAAGACCTACATCGAAGTCGAGCCTCGGAGAACACAACCATTTCAGCAGGCTATGACCCTGCCGCGGGCGGCAAGCTAATCGTTCTCACTGCACCGTTGACTGAATCGATTGACCATGCCGGTTTCTTCATCCAGATGGCCCTGGCCTCCCTGCCCCAATGGCTCGAGTTTGTTCTGAACAAGAAGTATCCCAAGTGGCGCGAGGTCGAGCGTAACGAGGACGGCTCCGCAAGATATATGCCTGCCGGGGTGCGCGTACTCGAAAAGTCACTACTACGCGAATACCTCGCGGACGACGTGGTGGCCTGCTTCCCAGACGATCTGGATAAATTCATCGGGTCCAACACTCGTGTTGTGGCCGTTTCCACGCACAACCCGCTGGGTGTCACGTTTGCCGCGGGCGTATACACCTCTATTTTCGGCTCGTCGAAAGAGCCGCTCAATTCGATCTACTCCCGGGCAATGTTTGACAAGATTAGTTCCAGCCCATACCGCAAGAATTTTAAGGTAGTGGTGGGCGGGTCAGGCGGCTGGCAGATCACGCAAACCAACACGTTCGAGGATCTGGGGGTTGATTGCGTTGCGGAGGGCCGCAGCGAGTCTGCCGATACTCTTGCATTGTTCCAGAAGGCGATCGCAGGAGAAGCGCTGCCGCGAAAAATCAATTTAGCTCACCCCACCTCCCGCGACGCTATCCTCTTTCCCGAAAAGCGCACCACGTTCGGCGTGGTGGAGATGACTACCGGGTGCGGGCGCAGGTGCCAGTTCTGCCTGCCGGACTTGAATCCGCAGATTGATATGCCCAAGGCGCGCATCATGGACGCCGTGCGTGCCAACGTGCGACAAGGCAACAAAGTAATTTCCCTGGCCACCGAGGACATGTTTATTTGGGGCCAGGTCCACACGGACACTCCCTTCTTCTTTCCTAACCGCGAAGCGCTGGTGGACCTCTACACCGAAATCGTCAACACGCCTGGCGTGGAGCATCATTTACTCAGCCATTGCACCATGGCGCCTTTCGTTGTGGATCCGGAATTGATCCGGCAACTCTCGGAAATCCTCCTCCCAAAGAGTCCTATTCATCTGCCGCGCCTCAGCACCCATCCGCAGAAGAAGGCACTGGTGCCATTGATCGGGCTTGAGACTGGGTCGGTGCGCATGGCGCGGCAGATTATGCCGAGTAAAGGCGTTCCATTTTCTATTGACGATTGGCCCAGCGTCGTTCTGGAAGGCTTGCGCGTGGCTAACCAGAACAACTGGTTCCCGATGATGACGCTGATGGTTGGCAATCCGGGGGAAACCGATCAGGATGTTCGTGAAACGCTTGATCTCGTACATGAGATGGAGCGTCGTGACCTATTTGCATTTCTGGTGCCTTCGATTTTCACTCCACTACACGACACACGAATGGAGCATCAAACAGGCGTCACTCATACGCGCCAGCTAAGTCTACTTCAATGGCAACTCCTCATGAAGTGTTGGAAACACAACCTGCGCCCAGGCCAATACAGTTGGTGGGGTCCCATGGCTTGGCGCGTAGGCTCTTTGTTCATGTGGCTCTACCGCCTCCGCAAATTGAACGGCCCCAATTTCACTTGGCCACTTATGATGTTTGCAGGTGTGGCTCCGGAAAGCATCCTCCGAAGCTTCGGCAAAATTCATGTCGGTAAGCCGCTGGCGCCCAAGAGTCGCCGGGAACTGACTGCCTCGCTGCGGCCGAACTTCCTAAAGCATCTGCGGGCCGATAACGGCGACCTGCCTGAGAGTTCCGACCGAAGTGCGGAAGGCCGCCCCGATCAGAGCCGCTTGAACTTCAAGGCAGAGGTACCAACTCTTAAGGTCCTCTCTTAATCTTCGGTGACTGGGTGTTCCAAGGCGCGATTCACAACGATTCGGTTTTCTGATTATCGCCGGGTAATCAAATCTTGTCTGCGGAAGGTCGGTTATGGCCTTACCCCCGTTGAGATATCCTTACACCGTTGTGACTGTATCCTGTGGTCGCTGCAAACAGGAGCAGGTCGTCCAGATTCTGGCCCGCAGTGGGTTTTGGTTAGGTGTACGTCAATCGGCGAAATGCTTGAAGTGCGGTCAGGAGTTTGAGGTGATGCTTCCGGACGCTATCATCGGCGGTCCATTTCTCCCAGAGCGCCCTGCTCAAGAAAGCCTCGATGAATGACACAGCTGAGGTTTACCGTGGCGTCGATTTTCCGATGAGCTTCTACAGAGCGGATGCATAATGCTCCTGTGTCTGCGCCACCGCAAGCATTCCCGCTAGAGATTACCCGCCGCATAATTCGGATTCAGACCCTTACGCTCGTTTGGATGAGCATCGAGGCAGTGGTCTCGTTGGGCGCGGCTTGGACGGCCCAGAGTTCGGTTCTCCTCGGCTTCGGCGGCGACAGCGCAGTGGAACTTCTCTCTGCCACGGTCGTGCTCTGGCGCTTTTATTCGACATCTCGCGGAGACCATGCGGAGCGGCAGGCGGCGAGAATCGCAGGCGGATTGCTCTTTGTCCTCGCGGCCTTCGTTGCCCTCGCCTCTGTTATGACGCTGCTAGGACACGTCGAGGCCCGGCCCAGTCCCATTGGAATGGTGCTGCTCATCCTTGCCGCAGTACTCATGCCTTGGCTTGCAAAGCAAAAACGGCGACTTTCAGCGGCCACCGCTAGCGCAGCGTTGAAGGCGGATGCAGCTGAGTCGGCTCTGTGTGGCTATCTGGCATTGATCGCCTTGGCAGGGCTGACTGTCAATGCGATTTGGGGAGTGAGGTGGGCAGACCCGGTCGCTGCGCTGGCTCTGCTGCCTTTGATTGTGCGAGAGGGAAAGGAAGCAATGAAGGGCAAGTCATGCTGCCACGCGGTCTGAGCGTGGTATTAGGTAGCCAGATGTCCGGTTAGGCGACGCATAGGGACTTATATACGCTCAGTAAAAACTTCCTTGCCAAGCGCAGTTGATTTGGACGAAGTCAAATGTCTCGAATTCAATATTCGCTTTTTGTTCGTCCCTCTACATCTTTCGGGCGTGACAGTGACATAAATTTATTTCCGTTTTGGAAGAATGCTGCATCCCGCGGTCGCCCCCTCCTGAAAAATGGCTCTATTTGCCTGCCTTTGAGAATGAGCTTACCTGTAGTCGCGATTGCGCTCGAGCATTCGGACCGCCAGTCTGATTCTCGCTATTTCTACCCTATCGGCGTGACTTTCACGTTCGCCGCACTCAGCGGCGTAGCCCTATTCCACGAGCCTTATGCAAAGTGGCTCCAGTCCGTGGCTCCATGGACCCGGGGTCAGGTTGAATACCTCTTTATCGTCAATGCGGGGATTTACCTGCTGCTGCAAAGCATTTTCGAACGATTCCACTCTTCACAGTTGCGGATGGTAGCCAAATCCTTCCGCTTCGTGATTCCAGGACATGTAATGACATCGCTGCTTTTGTTGGGGCTCGAAGCATCCCGGCTGTGGGAGGAGTCACACGCGCGAACCCCAATGAGGCGCGAAGCACGGATCTTCGAAGTTCTGTTGCCAATCGTTGCGTGTGCGGTTGTGTTCGGGAGCATCCCCAAACAAATGAAGAACTTCTTCGCCTCCGGTTTGTTCTTTTTAGCGATTGGAATCGTTCGCCTGCAGCAGGACTTCTTCCACGACCGCGCCACATGGCCGATTGCTTTGATTCTGGTGGGGGTTACCCTTCTCGCTGCGAGCCGGTATCCCGCCTTGCGGTTGGCAATGGCCCGACGGCTCCGGCCAAGGAGTTGACCCTGCCACAGAAATCTCCCCTGGGGGTGTAATTTCTGCGCTCGAATGGCGCTTATCTGTAGTGGAAGTCGGAAATGGCCGGGCAAGAGGCAACTCGGCCGTCGGCTCACCAAGGAGGCCCCATGAAAGCGCGACTATTACTGTTTTCTATCTCCGCTTGTCTCCTCTTATCTGGCTGTCCATCTTTGTCCCTGAATCCGTTGTATACCGACCAGGACGCAGTTGTAGAGCCTGCTTTGGAGGGCACGTGGACGTTTGACTCTGGCGACAAGGAAGAATGGGTTTTCCAGAAATCTGGCGACCACGAGTACAGTTTGTCCATCTTTTGGCCAGACACAAAGGTCAGCCAAAAGTACGAGGTCCACCTAGTGCGTCTTGGAGATCAGCTGTTCATGGATCTTATTTTCAAGAATCAATCGGTCGATGGCACAGAAGTGGACGACGCACTTGGCGTCGTTTCCGCTCACCTTATTGCGAAGGTGAGGATTTCCGAAGAAGACCTGACCCTTGCCCCGCTGGAAGATGGTGGGATCCGGAACCAAAGCGTCTCGGCAGGCGTTCCGCTGGACTATCAGATGACCAATGGATCTATGCTTGTGACAACACAAACGGACTCTTTGCGCTGCTATATTTCTGCTCACGCCGACAACGTGTTCTCTGACTTCGACCATTTGCAACGGAAGGGGGAAACGTCTATTCGATGCGAATCTGGGGCAATTTCGGGTTGCGCTGTGCGGGATGCAAACGGCCGGAAGTTCTCCCGCTGAAGATTGTTTCACAGCGTCGTGAAGATGTAAGACGAGTCTGCTATCTGTAATTTTCAATGAAGAGAAGGGGAATTCCAACCAGGCCTTTTGCTGAAGATGAAGCATCTTTGAAAGTCTAAAGAGGAGGACCTGCCCATGCGAAAACTCTTGTTACTGATTTGCATTCTGGGAATGCCATCCGCTTCGTGGGCCCAAACGAATCCATCGTCCTGGGAGAACTTGAACACGCTGCAAACGGGGGAGAAGATTCAAGTGGTTGAAATGAACTCGAAGAGAGTCTCGGGGACGTTCGTGAGTCTTTCCGATGCGGCGATCTCGCTGCAACAGGAAGCGGGTCCGCAGACGATCCAGAGACAAGACGTTCTCAGCGTGAAAGTTATGAAAGCTCCACATCGCTTGCGCAACACACTCATCGGGGCCGGGGTGGGCGCGGGAGTGGGGGCCGGTATCAGCGCAGCGGCGTGGGAGCCCCATGGATATGCCGGAGGCAGAGGAACCGGAGCCGCTTTCGGCGCGGTGATTGGCGTCGTTGGGGGCGCGGTAGTAGGAGCATTGTGGCCCAGCCACAAGATGATTTACCGTGCGAATCGGCGGTGATCAGGCAATTGTACTTGCATGCCGAGTCGGGCGCACGTTGCCGCGTGCGTAAAGGTCTGGCAAGAGGTCTCATTCTGTTCAATTGGGGGTGGCCCGGTTTGCCAGCGGGTGTAGCTTATTTTTTCCCGAAGTATACTCTACCCCCCCCAAGTGAATTTGACCAGTGCGTGAGGGTGCGATCACATAAAGGGGATAGGGGATAGGCTAGGGCAAAACTGCCCTTTTGCATGTCCCGGTAGTGATTGTGTTTGCCCGATTTCGACGGTCTTGAATGCGACGAAAATTCGACTTTCGTCTACACTGGCGATTTTTTAGTGCTGACAACGGCGGGCAATTGCGACGAATTAAATCTTCAACACAGCTATTTCACATTGAGCGGCAATATTTTCACCGAATTTAATGCGAAATCTCGTCTATCATTCTAGATATGGTTTCTGTGGACGATACGACTTTCTATCCTTCGTGTTTATAGCAACTTGCATTTGGCAACCTGTCAAATTTCGCATCTGCTTACCGCACCCTATTTCGGATCATTTTCCGGTAGCCTGAGGTGCTCCCCATCCTTCGGACCAATATTTGGCCTTCTTAAGGTGGACCGCTGCCTGCAATTGATTGTAGATAGATCCTTGTTGTTGGGCCTGTGGGAACTGTGAAAAAGCCGAGCGTCTTTTGCGAGGCTCTTTTCAAGCTGCTGTGGGAATCCGCGCTCTTCGCGGATTTCCATCAGCAGCGTCAGTTTCCACAGGCCCTCTTTTCTTTCTTTTTTGCTACTTTTTTCTTTCTTCGGGTCTCGCTCTCGTTTTCCACAAAGGAATTTCGCGTCAGCATCGCCCAGGAACGACGATCGCCAACTCGCTCGACCCACAGCATGCGCTACTCTGTCCCTCCTCAAACGCATTTCACTTTCCCAAAGTAGATCTCCGCTGGCGTTTGATATCCCAACGACTGATGCGGGCGTTCGTGATTGTAAAAGGTGAAATAACTTTTGAGATTCGAGACTGCTTCCAGCACGTCGACGTAATCCTTCAGATAAACCTCTTCGTATTTCACCGTCCGCCATAGTCGTTCGATGAAAATGTTGTCGATCGCTCGTCCACGTCCGTCCATGCTGATCGTGATGTCCTGCTTCTCGAGACGGTTCGTAAATACCTCGCTGGTGAACTGCGCCCCTTGGTCGGTATTGAAGATCTCCGGCCGCGTCGTCGTCAATGCCCAGTCCAGTGCCGCCACGCAAAAGGCGCTCTCCAACGATATCGATACTTCCCACGCCAGCACATAGCGGCTGAACCAATCCATGATCGCCACCAGATAAACAAAGCCCTGCCGCAAGCGGATGTAGGTGATATCGCCGGTCCAAACGTGGTCGGGCCGATCGATCTTCAGGCTGCGCAGCAGATAGGGGTAGATCTTGTGCCCTAACCCGGGATCTGACAGCCGTGGCTTCGGATAGATCGCTTCCAGCCCCATCTGCCGCATCAGCCGGCGTACCCTTTTGGCGTTGACCGCGTATCCTTGCTCGCCGAGCCACCAACCCATCCTCCGGATTCCGTAAAACGGCGTCCGTGTGTATTGCTCGTCGATCAACCGCATCAATCGCAAATTCTCGGACGCTTCCCGTTCCGCCTCGTAATACCACCCCGACCGCGATACCCCCGCCAAGCGGCACTGCTGTCGTATGCTCAGTTCTTTGTACTCTGAAATCCATCCCTGCCTCTGCTCTAACGCGATAGGCCGGACTTTTTTTTAAGCCAGTCCAGCTCCACCTGCAACTGCCCGATCTGCTGGTACAACTCCGCTTTGAGCGCTTCCTCGCTCGTGTCCGGCTGCGACCGCCGATCCGCAAACAGTTCCGGTGCTCCTTGAATCGCTTGCCGCTTCCAGTTCGTCACCTGGCTGGGATGCACCCCGTAATGCGAAGCGATTTGCTGGATGGTCTTCTGTTCCTTGATCGCCTCCAGCGCGATTCTTGCTTTCATCTCCGCGCTGAAGCTTCGCCGTTGCCTCGATTTCATTCCTGCTCGCTTTCCGAGGCAGCGATTTTACACCTTATTGACTGGTCCGAATTTTGGGGAGCACTTCAGCCTTCGAGTATTCCGAATCGGGATTCTAGCTGCAAAGCCGCTCCGACCCTACCCACAGTTGAGCCAGATCTCTGAGGCTGTGTTTGTATTTACGTGTTACCAAGTATTCCTTCCCACTCTTTACACGCAGCCTGTATTCCCCCGTCGGTAAAGGTTGGATCTTCTCTACGGCCGAAATATTCACGACGACCGAGCGGTGGATGCGAATAAAACCGTAGGGTTTGAGCTTCTCCGCCATAGACGAGAGGGACTCGTGCACCAAATAGGGATTAGTTCGGGGTCGCAACGAAACGTAATTACCTTCGGCTTGCACTACCAAGATGTCGGCTAAATCCAAGAATAGGATGCTACCCTTTGCCTTGAACGCGATTCGAGGGTTAGCAGAAACGTCCGCATCAGCGCGAGCAGCTTGTTGAACAAACATATCGCGTGCAATGGCCTTCTGATCCTGAATTTCGCGGGCGCTCATGACGGAACCCCTTGCTCTCTCGACTCGACGTCCTACTAACCGAAGTGAGATCACTTTTGCCCAGTGCTCACTGCTGACGGAAAACTGGATTGCGCGCCGAAATAACACTCAATGGATTGCAACTTTCCGTTCTTGATTCGGAGATACTCCACGTTCCGGAACGATTTACCGTCCTTGGTGTGGCAAAGATACTTCACAAAAGCATCGTCCGCGCCAGTGGAGACTCGCTCCAGGTTTGTCCGATGAAATCAATCTGTGGCTCCCAGCATCGCGTTTTTGAAAGTGCTCTTGCTGATGTGGTCGTCGCCTGCCGCGCTTGAAAAGGTGAAGTTATCGGCGAGCAGGCTATCCACTGGGCCCCAGTCTTTCCTCTCCCAGGCTGCGTACCACTTCCGGACTACCTCCTCGTTCGTTAACTTCTGCCCTCCCAATGCGCTGGGACTCGCCGATCCCGGCAGGCTCACGGCACCAACCAGCGCGCAGGCTCCCGTAGCGAGCAGCTTCCTGCGCGACACTGCATCTGAAAGTCCAGATCTACTTCTTTGACGCTTACGCTACAACAAGGCTAGCTCGCAGGTCATGGGAATAGCGATGTTCGTGGAACCTGCGAAGAACTGCACGCGTTGGATTGCCAGGGGCCCTTGCTCCGCCACATTGGCGAGGAGCTCGACGTGATCCTTAAAGCGCTGAGCGGTGCGAAACGTCTTGCGACGTCGAATGCCGAAGCGCTTCATGGCCTCGGCGCTGCGACGCACTTTTTCCTCTTCCGCGGCGTAGTAAGCCCAGTCTGAACCGAATAGATGGTCAAATACGACAACGTCAGGCGCCAGGGCTCTGGCATGCGCCAGCGCCTTCTGCGGATCGATGATCTCGTGCAAACAAAATTCAAAATAGACCACATCGCCAGACAGAGTGACATCTTCGAAGTCCGCCCCGACAACTTCCACGGAATCCCTCATGCCCTTAGTGGTGATGTTCTTCTTGAGGTCACCGAGATTTTTGACATTCCGGTCAATGCGGATGAGCTTCTTTGTAATGATGGACGGGTCGAGGAACTGCCTCCCCCCCGGACCGACAAAAAGCACTATCTTGCTCGTAAAGTCATAGAAACAGCGAAGGGTCGCAGTGAGCTCTTTATAATCAGCTGCCAAGTGAGAATCCTTTCTCAGGAGTTGAAAACGACAAACACGTCGATTGGTTGAGCGCCTTTGAATTGTGGATTCAGCATCACCGGTGATTTCGGCAGATCGGCACCCCACGCCTTACCTTCCAGGCCCGTTTACTTCTGTCCAGTGCTCACTGCTGACGGAAAGCTCGATTGCGCGCCGAAATAACACTCAATGGATTGCAACTTTCCGTTCTTGATTCGGAGATACTCCACGTTCCGGAGCGATTTACCGTTCGTGGTGTAGCAAAGATATTTCACAAAAGCATCATCCGGGCCAGTGGCGACTCGCTCCAGGTCAAAATGCCCAATGAAATTGATTTGTGTTTCCCAGCATTGCTTTTTGAAAGCGCTTTTGCTGATGTGGTCGTCGCCGGCCGCGCTTGAAAAGGTGAAGTCATCGGCGAGCAGGCTATCCAGTGGGCCCCAGTCTTTCTGCCCCCAGCCTGCGTACCACTTCCGGACTACCTCCTCGGTCGTTAAGTTCTGCCCTCCCAATGCGCTGGCACTTGCCAGTCCGGGCAGGCTTACGGCACCAACTAGCGCGCAGGCCCCCGTAGCGAGCAGATTCCTTCGCGACACTTCGATCCTTGTCATTGTTCGTTCTCCTTTTCAGGGATGTAGTTTGAAACGCTCGCCCGATTGCGATGCTGACCGTCCTAGCATACGAACCGGTTGGTACGTAACAGCGCCGAACTGCTCCTTCGAGACACCGATGCGATCAACCTCGCTTGCCATTGCCCGGTTGGCGCAGAGACCTCAGCCAGCCCACGATATTTTTGATCCCCGCCTTTATCACTTTCGGATCCTGAGCATTCTTTGCCAGCGAGCCATAGCCTTCGACCATCGCAATCAGCAAGCCAGCGGCGTCGGTGGGTTCCACGTTGCGGCGAACGCTTCCGTGGATCTGGCCCTCTCGCAAAACGGAGGCAGCGGCCTCGCGCCACGCATCGAAGAGTGTCTCCAGCCGCTTCCGGAATCCCGCGTCAAGAGGAGACATTTCCTGCGCCAGATTGTTCAATTGACAGCCGCCGCATACATCCTCGGGCCGAACGGATATACCTTGAACAATGCCGATCAAAGCGTCGATAGGATCCTTGACGCTCTGTAAAGGCCGCACCCATGTGCCGCGGACGTCGGGGGCGATGACCTCTTCGACGACGGCATATCCCAAGGCTTCCTTGTTATTGAAGTGGTAGTACAGAGCTCCCTTAGTGACGCCAGCAGCGGCCAGAATTGTGTCCAGGCTTGCACTCTGGAAACCCGATCTGTAGATCTCGCGAGAGGCGGCGTGCAGCAAACGCTCCCGCGTGCGCTCGGGATCACGCAGCCTAGTCGCTCTACGTTTCGGATTCTTGCGTGCCGCCAGCATACCAATCAGTATGTATGGTAACTATCAGAGCGTCAAGAGAGATCCAAAACGCGCTCAACAATATGAAAATCCATCGTGTTCCGTCACACCTATTGAATTGCGTAGGTAAGCCCTGGATGATCATGGCTCATGGTCTTGGCCCGCTCGACAATTAGATTGGCTTCTCCTCGTGACCAGCTTAACATACAGACCGGTATGTATGTTAACTATCTGAAAGTCAATCGAAATGAAGCGTCCTGCCATTGACTGCTGACGTTCTCGGTTCATAACCTCTCGCCAGTGTGTATGAAAAGTTGGAGAAACAGTCACTCTAGCCGTTTAGGATCGTCTTAGGCTTTTGTTAACCCGCCACTCGTTTTCGAGCTCTGAGATGTTGGGCCTGTTATGTCACGTGATCGTTGTGGACGTGGAATACCACATGCTTCCTCAGTTGTGACTTAGCAGGTATTTGTAGAGTTGTGGCCAATTCTGCTCTCAAGACATTGCTTGCATCAAAAGGAGAAGACATGAGTGGGCGCACTAAGACAGTTGCGGAATTTCTGGATACCGGGAGTTGCGACAAAAGGAAAAGGCGGGATTTTTTCTTCGCGGCCCTTGGGTTGGTTCCATGCCACTAAACTAAAAATGTGAATGCGAATTCCCGCACGCGCTGCACGAGCGCGCACTCCGTGTACATAGCGAGTGCAGCATCCGCGACGCACGTGCTTCACACAGTGAACGCCGCTCGCGAAACCCAGGGGGGTGGTCCCTTTTTCGCACCCGTATCCGCTAACCCCTCAAATGGTTGACCCGCATAAACTCGGCATCTATACTGCGCAGCCTACGAAGTTGGACACGCGCCACTTCTGGAGCCCAAAAACCCCTCTTTTCCTTACGTTATAAGTGTTTGATTCAATGGATTAAATCTTCGTGAGTTTCGATGCCCAAAAACATCTGAGTCTGTTGAAAAACTCACTGACGAGAAAGTCGAAGAAATTGAATCGCGCTAGGAAACCCCACAAACGATTTTCTCGGCTCCTCTAGATATTTTCCATCTCCCAGTTTTTCCGTTTCTTCGGACGAACCGACTTTTTTAACAGACTCACATGTTTTTGGGCGCGCATGTCGGCTGTCCGAAATACACAACCGGTGAAATAGTTGCGCCTGCGAGGGCTTCTCAGTGCCTTCTTTTCAAAGTTCGGACGATATCAGGAGCGAACTCGCCCACCGAGTTCGTCGCTAGGCCCCAACCCGCCTCGATGATCATGGCTTGATAACCTTCGACCCAAGGGTTTGGTTTGCCCGGAAACCATAAGCTCGAGATCGCCCTCAGCCCGCTCGTAACCTGAATCCCACGCCGAGCTGACGAGCGCGAGACACATTGTTTACGTTCGATTCTGTTACTTGATAGCTACCCACGCGTCTCATCATTTGTAAACGTTTTGAGGATGATTCTGCTGCCAGCCGTGCTGGTGGCCGAGGTGCTTCGAAGCGAGAGTTAAAAACAATGACGCTCTAAGCGTTTAAGGAGAAATGATGAGAAAGCAGTCCTTACGTATTTTGATTGCCCTAATCGGCGTAGTCGGTTCCGGTGTCGCTGCCAGGGCACAGGATCTCGACAAGGTCGTGGCCAAGCTACCCTACGAGTTTGTGGTCGATGGCAAAACATTTCCAGCAGGCTCTTATCGAGTGGACCGCGTGAGCAGCTTAGACGAGGGAGTGCTCGTCCTCCGCAATCTCGATAATCATGCGAGCGTGCTAGTCGTTCCAGTGTCTGTTGAAAGCAATTCCACTGACCACGTTCGGATTAGCTTCGAGCACGTTGGAGAGGAACTCTTCCTTAGCAAGATCGAAACTGCCGGACACGTATTTACGATTCCGGTGTCCCGTTCGGCAATCATGGAAGCCGCAGCGAAATCACACAGCACGTTTGACTCGGGAAGTGCGGCTGGAAGCAACTAGATCGTTCATTCAGCCATGCGGGGGCGGCCTGCGGGCCGCCTCGTCGCAACTAGGGAAGAGGAGGCAAAATGACCGTCTGCTGCGTGAACCAATGCGCCTACTGCCGATTGCCAATCGTGCCAGGGGAAAGATGGGTACGGGAGAAGATTTACGACCCCGCTCTCAATGGCCCTGATCCAAGCTATCACCGCTACCACGCTGAACCCTTCGCTGGACAAGAAGGAAGCTGCTGGGAAAAACATCAAATGGAAGAGGAAACTGTGCGGACCGCTGCGCGCGCCGCTTAAGGAGACTCAAAACAGCTGAAGCATAGAAGTGTTCTTGTCTGATCCTTGAGTATGTGTGCTCCTGAACAGTGCACGCAACAAAAAGAATGCCTTGGACTTGAAAGAATCGGAGCTGAGTTATGAAGCTGGATTCTGTATCTGAGGACCTTGTCGAACATCAGTTGGGTCCGGCCACCGGCAGCGGGAAAACTTGGTGTTTCCCAGGTTCTTTGCGGCGCGAGAAAGCCAGGGAATTTGCAGTTTCGTGGCTGGAAGCTTGGAACTCGGGTGATCTCGAGCGCATCATCGCGCACTATGCGGAAGACGTCGTCTTCTCTTCTCCTCTCGTACGGACCATGGGAGGAGGTAATTCCAATACTATTCGAGGCCGCGAAGCGCTGCGAGCGTATTTCAGTGCCGCTCTTCGTAAGTTTCGTCTGTTACGCTTCCGGTTACGAGCTGTGTACGTGGGCGACGAGGCCGTCGTTCCTTTATACGACAGTGTGAACGGATTGGTTGCAAGCGAAAAACTGAAGCTGAACGAAAAAGGTCAAATCATCCGGGCGTGGGTGTACTACGGCAAAGTGAAACAGAGCAAAGCAGAACGGACCGCGGCCGACCCTGTTACAGGCACCTTTACGCGATTCAGACCGTAAGCTTGATGTTGTGGTTCATGCTCCGCTCCACCGTTTGTTGTTGAAGTGTACCGGAGCCCAGGTGTCCGTCTTCAGGTTGGTCACGATACTCTGTATGCCTTCTGAAGTAGTCGCTTAGCAGTTCGCGAAGCTGCAGTCGAGCTCGAAATAGCCGCGTCTTCACCGCGGGGATACTTAGGTCTAGTGCCAGTGCCGTCTGGCTTATTGAGAGCTCTTCAACGTCTCGTAGAATAAAGACCGTTCGCAAAGTTGGGTGCAGCTTTTCAATGGCCTCGACGAGAATGTCTCGTAATTCAGACGCCCAACAGAGTTCTTCAGGATTGGGAGCCCAATCCGCGACCTCGCGCGGCAGCATGTCTTCTTCCGCCTGAAAGCCTTGATCGCGAGGCCAGTAGTGTCAAACGTGCGCCCGGGAACGGTGGATTGCCGCAACATGCGAACTAGGTAAACGAGTAAGACGTCCGCGAACAAACCGCGCATATCTTATCAGCGAACAGATGCAGATCACTTGATCCTCAAGGCCCGATTAACGACAAAACCACAAAACCGGAGGTGTTCGCACTAGCCGTGATTGCATGACAATCTCGGCCGCCTTGACCCGAGTAATCTGCACTTGCTTGACGACCATTGCTCTGGGGGAAGAAGCCTGGGTGACGATTGTAGTTGTCGATCTAGAAAATCCATCCACGTTTTGCCACGCTCTTTGATTCCACGCTAAGATTGCAAAATGATGGACTCTTCACGCGAGCCAGTGAACGCCAACGAGTTCGGCTCCGGGATTGCACCGACTCAATTTCAAACGAAATTAGCGCTGGTTCTGGGAGCGATTGCAATCGTGCTCAGCCTGGTTCTTGCGTTCGTTACTCTACGGTCGGTCCGTCGCCTGGAGACTAAGGTGGAGCAGCTCAGCCAGCAAACACAAGGTCTCCAGCAGATGGTCGAGCGCGCACAGGAGCAATCGCAGACGTTGGCTCAGCAGGCTTCGCAAGCAGCTGCGAACGCGCAAACAGCCGCCCAACAGCGTGACCTCGCGAAACAATCTCAGGCAAACTCGGAGGCCCAGGCAGATGCTGCCCGGCAGCAGGCCGCCGCCGAGCAGCAAAGGGCGAATGAAGCCACGCAGCAGGCTGAGCAATATCGCCAAGAACGCGAAGCGGAACTCGCGCAGCTGCAACGGGCGCTCGGACAGATCGCGCAAACGCGCCGTACTGCGATGGGACTGGTGATGACACTCGACAGCAAATCGGTTCGCTTCGACTTCGATAAGTCCGACATCAAACCGGAATACCGCGACACCCTCAACCGCATCGCTGGCATTCTGCTGACCCTTAAGGGATATACGATTAATGTCTACGGATATACCGACGATGTTGGCTCGCAAACATATAATCTTCAACTTTCCCAACGCCGTGCCGAAGCGGTCCGCGACTTTCTGGCGCAGGCCGGAATCTCTGAAACGATCATGAGCACCAAGGGTTTTGGCAAGTCCGATCCGCGTATTTCTGGCGACAGCGAACAAGCGCGCTCTGCCAACCGTCGTGTCGAAATCGGCATCGTGGACTCCACGCTTCTTCCGAACATTCAGACCGTCCCACGGTGAGCCACGCGGTTAATCCCAAATGTCTCCACAGGGAAGCCCATTCATTTCCAATGGGCTCTGAATGTTTGTGTCCCGCCACGGCCATAGTTGAGGGGACCAATCGCCCTGCTGGTGTCCGAACCGGATTTCTTTGCAAAAAAAAGGACTCTCGACGGGCTCTAGCGTCTCTATTGATGCAAGCAACAAATTTCCGATAAAAATTAGTCGGTACCCGACGTTGCGGCGGTATCGAGTGCGCCAATCATTGCCGTGGTTTCGGTACCTGCTTTTCCCGGCTCGCGGTGCATCTGGGCCACGCGGGTGTTGCATTTAGGCGCTTGCATTTCAACCGGCACCTTCTACCGCAGCGAAAGCATGGTACCGCCAATGTTGAGCATTCCATTGAGCTTCTTCGCTCTGAATCAAAGTTCCTTTACCATTCTTTCGCCTGGACTGTACCGTTGTATAGGTTAGCGTTCGAAAACTTGCACCTTCGAATCCCGCAATCGCTTAAAGGCACCACGCTATAACAGATTATGGAGGCTATATGACCCTAGCTCAGGTCGACGTGCGTGACGAGCGCCACGAGAAAAGGTCCGCTCTTCGCCCAGCGCTTAGCCGACAGATCGCAACTTCCGAAGCCGTGCAATCTCCACAGCCTATTGGCAACAAGTTAATCGCCCGAACCGGAGTATTGCTATTCTACGGAGTTTTGTTCGGTATATGCGGTTGGAATCTCTATCGGGTCATTAAGGCCGTCCTTAAATGAAAGGTGAAGCGTCACATTCGAGAACGATTTGCAAATTGATTACGCGGAATCAGATGAGTCAGACGAAACTTGCTCCTACGGGCAACATCGGGAACGCAAAGTTCTGAAAGTCGCTGTCACGTCCGGTCTAACCGTGAGTACCAGAAGCGGTTATCATACAAGCGAACCGGGGACCCTCCAATAGTAGAGCTCGGGCTCTCCTTTTTGGTGTAGGTTCGATCGTTCTGCGCCCTCGTGAATAATGCCAAGTATATTAGGCTGGAAGACCTCACCGGATTCTTGAAAGGAAAAGGGAACCAGCTTTAGCGTCTCTCATTGCGCAACGAAATTTTCCGGGATAAAAACAGTTGGTTTTGCGTGCACTCTTCCGCGTATCCGCCGCGTATCCGAATTCGAGACTTTGAGCGTTTCTCGCGCTTGTACCGCTTCGTCAAATGAATAACTTACGTGTTTTCAATCTGAGCGCTCGGTTCGATTCCCCCCCCGGCACCACTCCAAGCCCTTAAAAACACGGTCAGTTAATTCGCTCCCGCCTGCCGTGTACCTCTGGTATACCCTTCGTTTGGCTGAGCACGATTGGATCGTCGGCCCAGGATGTAACCGTGTGGATGGCGGCAAAATGCGAACGAAGGCAGTAGGAATCGTAGAATGCTGCTGGGCTTTTGCAGAAGACGTGCGATTTGAAACCGCCGCAATGCTACCTCAATAAGGTCAAGATCTGGATCTGAACACCGTGGGACATCGGATCTTCTGATTCAAGTTGACCTCGTAAGTCTTGGCCGCTTGACGCCAGCACGCACTTTACAGTATAAAGTGCGTAAGGGCCTGCTCGTCGTGCCGCTCGCAAAACGTTCCGATGGCGACGCGCTCAAGCGCACGAGTTCCTAGCATCCCAGTTGCGGGTCTACCGTCTCGAAGAGAGGGAGGTTCTCATGCGATTGCTGATAGTAGAGGATGATGCAGCTATCCAGGAGTTCCTGGAACGGGCATTAGTGGAATACGGATACCAGGTGGATAGCGCCAACAATGCGAAGGCGGGAGAACTTAAAGCCTTAGAAGGAATCTACGATGGATTCATCGTTGATCTTGGTCTACCTGACATGGATGGAATGGATTTGATTGCGAGGTGCCGCGCCCAAGGTATTACCGCTCCAGTGTTGATCTTGTCTGCGCGTCGGTCGGTGGACGACCGGGTGCGCGGATTGGAACACGGCGGAGATGACTATCTGACGAAGCCATTCGCTATCGCGGAGCTGCTGGCGAGGCTGAGAAATCTCTTGCGTAGGTCTTGTGCGCCTCAGAATGACCCGGTACGTCTGCAGGCTGAGGACCTGCAACTGGATCTCGTACGCCATGAGGCTCGACGCGGTGATCATCTGCTACAGTTGACTCCACAAGAGTTTTCCCTCCTAGAATATCTCTGCCGGAACGCCGGGCGTGTGGTCACTCGCACTATGATTCTGGATCACGTGTGGCGCATGCAAATTGATCCGACAACGAACGTGGTTGATGTCCACATCTACCGCTTGCGTAGCAAGGTGGATCACAATTCCTCCGTACCACTGATCCACACGATTCGCGGCGTCGGATATGTTCTCAAACATGCCTAAGTATTTACAGACAACTGCGGCTTGGCGCATTTCGATCTGGACGACTGTAGCGTTCGCTTTCGGAACGGCACTGGCGTTCTCGATCGTTTACTTCCTGGTTGCAACGACGATCCAACAGCGCAGTGATGCGTGGCTGAGCGGGGAAGCGGAGGTGCTGGCCCGGGTCTCCGCTAACGTCCCCCAAGATCGTCTATACAGAAGAGTGATCGGAGAAGTAGCAGAACTTGCGACCCGGGAGGTGCCGGATGAACGGAACGCGAGTGGTCAAACTCTGCATTCCGTTTTCTTCTTGGAAAGCGACGCCAATAACAATGAAAGTCCACTGTGGGTCGGGCCAGGCTCATACGAGATTTTTCTCAAGGCAGTTCGGCAAACCACACTTGTTCCTGGTATTCCGCAATCCATAAAAGTTGAGGGATGGCCCACGACATTTCGAGTAGTGTTCCGGCAGGAAAACGGAAAAACAATGTACTTAGGGCTTTCTAATCGTGGAGCCAGACATCTGCTTCGCACGTTGACTCTCCGCTTCCTGGTGTTGTGGAGCAGCACGGTACTTATGGGTTTCCTGATCTCCTACATGAGCGCCCGTCGTACCCTCCTCCGCGTTCAACGCATTACCGACGCTGTTGCCCGAATCGGAAGCGAAGACTTAGGACAACGATTGCCCCAGCCTGTCAATTCTGATGAAATCTCGCGATTGGCGAAGACTTTCAATCACATGTTGGATCGGATTCAGTCCTCGGTAAATGAGATTCGGTCGGTCACCGACGCGGTCGCCCACGACTTAAAAAGCCCGGTCACTTCGATTCGTGGCTCTCTGGAATCCGTTCTCTCCAGTGAGCCCAACGAAAAGTGGCGGGACGCGGTCGGTGACGCAATCGAAGGCCTCGATAGACTTTTGAACTCACTGGATACCACACTGGATGTTGCGGAAGCACAAGCTGGTGCACTCCATCTCGATCGCACTACGGTTGACCTCTCTGCGGTCGTGGGACAACTAGCAGATCTCTACAAGCCCGCTATCGAGGAACGCCATCACAAGTTCATCCTCGACCTAGAAGACCACGTTATCGTGAACGCCGATGGGGTTCTTTTAAATCGCGTTCTGAGCAATTTGATCGAGAACGAAATTGCTCACTTACCCGAAGGATGCCAGATTACGATTCGACTTCGGTCGGAGGAGGGGTCAGCGATCGTCGTGGTCGAAGACAATGGTCCAGGATTTCCGCCGGACATCAGCAGACGAGCGTTCGAACGCTTCGTAAGAGGAAAACAGTCACACGGACATGGCCTGGGACTTGCTTTTGTAGATGCGGTTATTAGAGCACACGGCGGCACTGCCAAGCTCTCCGAAAATCCGGCAGGCGGTGCCGCTATAACTCTTTCTCTGCCCGCGAGTGTGCTCCACGCTGCATAATTTCGCGGAATTTCGCGGACCGTGACTGAGGATGAATAGCACCGCGCCAGATAGAGCAGATTAGGCTCTCGCATCTCAGCCAGAACACTTCTTGCGTGAATTCGGCCAGGTTCGTGTGTTTGGGGTGTCGATTCAGACGGTCTTGACGTCAGTGCGTAACGAAGGCGCTCATAGCTAACCAACTTTGCCTCATGAGAAATACGGAAGACCGAATGGGTTCTAAAGTAGTGATTATTCAGGTGCGCCTGAGAGGGTAGCGTCGATTCCTGCTTGCGGATATCGCGGTCAGAATAAATGAACAACTTGTTATCTCCGAGACATGGGAAGGTCAATTTCAAGGGATAATATCTACAAGAAGCCCTCGGGCTGACCCGAGGCATATCGATATCGCGTTGAAGTGACTTGGGGCGGAAGGAGGTACTGGATATCGTTTGCTTCGGAGTTCTTCAGAATTGTCAGTCGATCGCCGTTCGTCAGAAAAAGCATGTCCGACAAGCAGCCAACGCTCGACGAAATTATTGAAAGATGAGACATTCTTTTGGGGCTGAAACAGGTTATTGATGCAAGGCTTGCGTTTATCAGCGAAGAAGAACAGTGCGAAGTCGAAACCCTCTCAAACAGGGCGCTACGTGCTCAATGCGACTTCGACCGTAAACATCGGTTGATGCTTTACGTTCTTGCTCTCGCCCCCGACCAAGTGAGTTGGAGTTTCAAATTGCGGGAGAGAATCCATCTCCTGCTTCACAGCCATTGACCCCAACGTGATCGGCTTCACGAAGTCTCACCTGCCGGACAGCGGTGCCTAATCTTGAGCCATGCTCTTCGTGTTTCAATGCGGCGTGCCGGAGTCAAATCCAACGGTTCCAGATGCGCTAGAGATGAAGCGGGTATGAAATGGACCGCGACAAAACAAGTCAACGCGTGGAAGGGGGTTCAAGGGCAATTGCCGGGTGCAGGAAGATCCGAAAATCGCGCCCGGATCCAGTTGACCTGCTCGCTGACCGAGTTTCCCAGCACGCTGCTGGCGTTAGGGCCGCGATATTTGACGAAGAGCACGCGGTCTTTCTGCTCGCACAGCCGCGCTACGGCAGCGGCAGCAAGGGCTGGCGGCACATCCGAATCGATTTCCCCACCGATCACGAGCAGCGGACCGAACGTAGGCTGCAGCCCGAACGAGTTTCTGGCGAAAAACTTTTTGACGTACGCGTTATTTTCCCATCCAGGTTTCAACATTTCCTGAGCTTCTGGTTCTGGCCCTAGCCTGAGTTCGCAAGAATGGCCGATGTATTGATACAGCCTCATGGCCCGTTCGGTCAGCATCTCCTCAACTCGAAACTCGGGATAGACAGTCTTGATACCCTCTGCCAAGAATACAAGCATGGAGTGGTCCGGTCCCAGGACGAGATTCGCAAACATTTCCTGCGGCTGCGCAACCCCGGAAATTGCGACTGCTCCCAGATAACCGGGATCGCCAATTTCACTTTCCGCTTCGGCCAACTTGGCGGCCACGAGAGCTCCCTGAGAATAGCCGACGGCCACCCATCTGGTTCCGAGTTCTGGAACCGCGGCACGTGCCGCTGAAACTGAGTAAATGACATCGAGTGCGTTGGATCGCAAATCCAGTGCAGCGTAAGGGAAATCCGTTCCCAAGCCGGCATAGTCGGAGGCCACTACGGCGTAACCGAGACCGGCATACATCGAGAGGATTGGACCCTCGTTCACATTCCTTAGTAAGGACGGAGCACATTGTCGTGCAGAACCAGTGAAATCATGCGCCCAGGCGATGATGGGCCAGCCCCCTTCGGGAGGCCTTCCATTCGGAACTATCACCACGCCCGATGCGGCTACATCTTCTTCTCTGCGCGGGGAGCGCGAGTGATAGAGAACCCGAAAGGTTGATACTTCGGGGCGTAGAGTGTAATCGTAAGACGGCTCGGAGCGGATCAGTTCACCCGGTTTACCGTCGGGCAGTGGAACGGGTGTGGCATAAAACTTCGTCAGTGGGAGTCCTTGAGGCGCATGGAAATCCTTCCGTGAGGGTGGAGATGCCGGACTTTGCGCGTGTACCGCGGAGCCCGCGCACAAAGCGGCCATGCCCAAGATTTTCAGAGCACGGGGCACAGCGGTATCACTGCGCTGGTGAGCGTCACTTGGAATTGTCCAACCAATCGGAAACAGCATCGGACGCGTCATCAGCGTCTCTGAAGTGATTACGTTTAGCGTACAGGATGACTCCTAGCACCAGCCACATCAACGTCGGCGGAACGATGAGTATCAATATTCCGCTGCGCAAGGCTTCAATCATTCGAGACCCGGACGAAGCAGCCTGTGTATAGCAGAGTGCACAGTTCTGGGGAAAAGCCCCCGGGGAAAGAATAGCCAGAACCAGCCCCACCATCGCGATCGCGCATAGTCGGAGCCGCCTCTCATTTTTCATGTTGGTTCCTCGCAACCCGCTTTTCCTTCTTCAATGATACCTTGCGAAAGGCACGCCGAGCAGGAGCCGGAAACTATCGGTCCAGCCGTAGTTGATGGTCGCCAGTACGAAAAGCGTAAAGACGGCAAAGGCCACTATTGAGCGGTGGTTTTCCGACGCCAACCCCATGAAGTAGAGAACCCCCATCAGCGCCCCTACAAAAGCGAATAACAGCATGCTCACGAGGAGCTGCGGTTCGCCCGGATGGCGATAGGCGGTAAGGAGTTCCAGCACCGTGATGACCAACATGCCGATATAGATTACAAGATATTTGCCAAGTCCTGCTTCAGTTGTACCCGTCATCATATTTCCTTCCCGCGTCTTTCAGGTCTAGGTTGCAACATTCATGAGATAGACCAAGGGCACGACAAACATCCAAACGACGTTGATAAACTGCCAAAAAAGATTGCAGTTTTCGATGTGCGTGGCGCCATAACGGCCGCTCCTGTAGCCGAGGCCGACGATGAGTAGGGCAATCAGCGCGGCGATCACGTGCAAGAGTTCCATGCCGGTAACACTGAAATAGGCCCCACCAAACAGTCCGGTGCCCCAAGGGTTCTTCGAGAAGGTGACGCCTTGATTGATCATTCCAAACCATTCGCGAATATGCAGGATTGCGAAGAGCGCGCCCGCCAGCAAGGTGAACATCGTCCAGCGAAAAGCGCCCGCCCGGTCCCCGGCCCGTGCGGCGCGGACCGCAAGCACCATGATAAAGCTGCTGGTGATGAGGATGAACGTCATCACCATGACGCTGGTTATTGTGGAGGATTGAAATGGCCTGGGCCAGTTTGGAGTGGAATTTCGCAAGAATCCGTAGGCGACCAAGCACGCGGCAAACGTCATGATGTCTGAAATGATGAAAAGCCACATCGCCAATTTTATTGCCGGAACTGCAAATGGCGATGGCTCCATTGCGGGCCTATGCTGTCCTCCGAAAGCTACGTCCGTGTGGCTCACGTCCCCTCCTATGGTCCAGCGCGTTAAATTCTCGTCCGCAGTAGTAAAAAGAGATAAACCCAGAGCGCGCCCATGAAATGCCAGTAGTACGCGGTCGCATTCAGCGTTCTTCGCTGCAGGGTCGACTGGCCGAGCTTCCAGATGACCCGTCCCAGGCCGGCGAGGCCGCCCATTACGTGCAGCGCATGCAACGCTGTAAAGAGGTAGAAAAAAGAGCTGTTGGGGTTGGTGGCTAAATACAAGCCTTGGGATCGCAATTGCAGCCAAGCCGTGTACTGGCCAGCCACAAAGAGCAGCCCGAGACACAGAGTGACGTACAACCAGCGTCGTGAACTCTTTAGCTGAATCTCCCGGCCGCCCATGAACGCAGCCACGTGGCCGCGCGCCACTTCAAGAGTTACGCTACTGCCTAACAACAGGAGCGTGCTGAGGTAGAGGATGGAAGGCAAGGTGATATGCCGCCAATCCGTCGACGAGCCTTGGCGAACGATCAAGGCGCTGGTGAAAGCGGCAAACGACATGCTAATTGCCGCAATCAACACCCAGATCGCGCTGCTGGACGGATGCGGCGAGCGGTGTTCGATCGCCGTTAAGTTGCCTTTGGCCGGAACGAGGTTCTGGCCGCCTCCATCGCCTGGGTGTCCCATTTCCCGTCGCTCGGGCAGCGGAAGCTCTTCGGTTTTTGGAGGTGGTAACGTAGTGGCCATAGGTTTTACACTCTTACTCGCCTGATTCCAGAATCAAGCATACTAATCGCCTTCTGCGGTCGCTAAGGGCATCTCCGGCGAGTTCTGCATGATGTAGTCCACGCCTGAGGCAGTCTTTACGCCGTACTGATCGGCATCGTGATAAACGACAGGGTCTTTGCCGCCAAAATTGTTCCAGGGTGGCGGCGAAGGCATGGTCCATTCCAAGGAAGTGCCCTCCCACGGATTGGCTGACGCCGGCGCCCCGCGGAGTCTGC
This sequence comes from Candidatus Acidiferrales bacterium, assembly GCA_963783955.1. Classification (GTDB taxonomy): domain Bacteria; phylum Acidobacteriota; class Terriglobia; order Acidiferrales; family UBA7541; genus Acidiferrum. The sequence continues at coordinate 955,597 of CAWAPN010000002.1, forward strand.
TGTTGATGAAGTTGTAGATAAAAATCAGTTGGACCGCACCCGTGAACAGAGCGGCGATAGTAATAAATTGATGCAAGGGGATAAGTGGCTGGAGGAAATCATCGGTGAACGCCGCATAGCGGCGCACGTTGCCGGCCCAACCAAGATAATGAAATGGCATGAAAATGCAATAGGTCCCCACGAACGTCAGCCAGAAATGAATCTTCCCCAAGGTTTCATCCATCATTCGTCCGAACATTTTCGGAAACCAGAAGTACGTTCCAGAAAAGATGCCGAACATGGCCGCGACCCCCATCACCATGTGGAAGTGTCCTACGACGAAGTAAGTGGCGTGGAGCATGATATCGATGGAAGGTTGAGCCAGGAAAAAACCACTTATCCCGCCGCTGACAAACATGGAAATAAAGCCCAGAGCAAAAAGGGACGCCGCATTGATACGCAGTTTCGAGCCGTAAAGACTACCAATCCAGATAAGAACAACAATGGTAGAAGGGATAGTGATCATCAGCGTCGGGAAAGAAAACGCCATCGAGGAGTAAGGATTCATCCCGCTGACAAACATGTGGTGTCCGTAGACCATATAACTGAGAAAAGCAAGGGCCCACATGGAGGAAAGGATCGCCTTCATACTCAGCATGGGGCGGCGCATGTTGGTTACCAGAACATGGCTTACGATCCCCAAGCCAGGCACAATGGCGATGTACACTTCCGGATGCCCGAAGAACCAGAATAAGTGCTGCCAGAGCAGTGTAGATCCACCGGAATGCGGTATCAGTTGGTCGTTGATCACCAAGCCAGACGGGACAAAGAAGCTGGTTCCTGCAACATGATCCAGGATCAAGAGGACGAGAGCCGGCATTAATACCGCAAACGCGGTCAGGCCCATGCAAGAAGTGATGAACCATGCCCAAGCGGTATACGGCAAGCGATTGAAAGTCATTCCCTTGCAGCGCATATCCAGCACGGTGGAGATGAAGTTCAGCGCTCCCAGCAATTGGCCGACACAGAAGATAGCAAGAGCTGTCGCCCAAATTACCTGCCCTGCGCCTTGTCCCGGTCCGGCCTCTTTTCCGATGGCGCTCAGCGGGGCGTACGAGGTCCATCCCGCGAGCGGAGGGCCATCGCTGACGAAAAAGGCGGTGATCAGTACACAGAAGGCCGTCAAGGTAACCCAGAAGGACATCATGTTGAAGTGCGGAAACGGCATGTCTTCTGCACCAGTCTGGATGGGTAGAAAATAATTGCCGAAGGCTGCGAATGGCGCGGTTGTCAGGACGAAAAAGACCATGATCGTCGCGTGCATGGTCATGAGTTGGAGGTAGTACTCCGGTGTCATCACTCCGCCGGGTGCGCCGTTTGGCGAAAGCACCTGCAGCCCGGGAATCGCGGCATTGGTCCAGCCGAGGTGAATTCGCATGAGCCAGGAGAGCACCATGCCAATCACCACCGCGACCATCGCAAGATGGTAATACTGTATGCCGATTACCTTATGGTCCGTACTGAATACGTGTTTCCGAATAAAAGTTGTCGGGGGACCATGGTGCACTGCAGGTGCTGCAGACGTTTCGTGCATTTACTCACCTCCTTTAAATATCAAGTCTTCGTCGGCACCAACTTGATCTGACGGCCTTATTACTGCGCGGCCGCTTGCTTCTTAATCCAGTCGTCATAATCCTGAGGCGACATAACTTCCAAATAGGCCCTCATGTTGTAATGGCCAAGCCCGCACAGTTGCGAGCAGACGATTTCATACTTGCCAATCTTTGTGGCCGTAAAATGAATCGAAAGATCCAGTCCTGGCACGAAATCCTGGTGGATCCGAAGCGCTGGCACATAAAAGGAATGACTAACATCTTTCGCGTGCATCAGCAGATGGATTTCCTTATTTACCGGAATTGCCAATTCAGCCGTTACGATGTCGTCCCTGGATTCCACGTCATGTTCTGGATCCAGTCCAAGAAAATTCTGGTTGCCTTCGTTGATCAACTCGGGATGAATTGGACCGAACTTTCCATCCGGGCCTGGGTAGCGGAAATAGAAAGCAAACTGTCCAGCCTGGACCTGGACGGGCATGGCGTCCGGGGCGGGAGGCGCGAAGTAAACGGTGGCCCACGCTCGCGCACCAAACGCTCCCAAAGCCAGAACTTCCACGCCTACCAGGATGATGGCGGCAAGCACCAGACCTTTGGCGCCACCCGGGAGAGTTTTCAGTTTTGCCTCTGCACGAGGCTTGGAGAACTGCCAAATGAAAATGGCCAGAATGATCTGGGCCGCGAGGAACGAAACGCCTGCCTCGATCATGGTCTCCCACATCTGGTCATCAATCATCGGCCCATGCGTGGAAATGTCTGCCGGGGCCTCCCATGTGTGCATCACTACGGGAACCGCTGAGAGAATAGCGATCACTATGATGGTTACTGCGAGTAATTTGCCCATGGCTCCCCGCCTTTGCCCGCTGGCTGCTCTCGTAATCACCGTATTATTTAACCTCGCCGTGGTTCTCGGCGAATTACGTCTTAGCCCTCAGGCCTGCTATCAATACGGTTTGGCCTTGAACACGAAATTGACGGTCTTGGTTTCAGAACCAGACACCGTGACCTCTTGAGACTGATCGCCATAGGACTCATGGTAAGCGGTGATGGTGTACTTTCCCGGTGGCAGATTTGCGAGGGTAAACGTGCCCCCATCGCTGGTCACTGCATAGTGCGAATTCTTCATCACCGCGAAAGTGCCATGCATCCACGGATGAACGTTGCACTTGACCGGAAAGATTTCCGCCTTGTCGTACTTCTCGCTAATCGGCGGAGTTCCTGGCGGCTGCGACTTGTTCCACTCGCGGTTGAGCTTCGGTAGCGGGTGAATGTTGTGCGAAGTCTGGTCGTCGTTCACGATGCTCAATTCTTGATTCACCTGAAATGCGAGGAGATGAGGGAGGTAGCGGCAGCCTTTCTGGGTAAACACCGCGGCCGTTGAAGGCGCGGGGTCGTCCGGCACCCCTGCGGACACATACACGACAACATTTTCCAGGCTGTTGCCGGAACCAGTCACGACTGTTTCAGCCAACTGTGGGGTGGCATGCATTTTCGCGCACGACGGTTCCTTCGACATGTCGATAGGTTTCATCTTGGCTGGCGTCCCTTCGTACGTCACCTTGCCGCTGACTGTGCCACCTCCTGGATTCCGCCCCGCGACGGCTACGGCCGAGGCGGCCAGTGTCACCAGTCCCACGATCACTACCTGCTTTATTCGCATTTCGTGACTCCTTCTTGGACTGCAAGGCTCTCCGCGCCGCTTTGGGGACGACCGTTCCATCCTGTCTCCTCATCACGCACGGCCGCGACGTCGAGCTGCCAACCTAGAGTCTGGTCGGATTTAAATTCGCGGGGGAGGGTACTACAGAAAGTCCCAACACTACGGGTTCGACCCGGCTTACTCCAAGCGCGAGAGCACTGTTGTCGAGACCGCTCCATCATGATCACCAAAAACTCCACCACAACTCTCCGTCATTGGAGCGCGGTGAAATTCTTAGGCCCTGAACCGGGCCGGATGCTACTCCCGCACCGTTTGAGAATGCAAGAGTTTTCAGGAAAATGAACAATGTGTCACCCGCGCGACACTAGAAATTCATTCTCTGCTGATCGGTTCCCGCGCCCGGTATGGGAAGCGTTCATAAAGAATGAACAACTTGTCATTTGCCAGACACTGTTCCTTCAGATTCCGCTGGTACGATTCTGCCTGCAGCATCGGCAGGCTATCGATTTGGTGGACCATCAAGGGTAATTCGCTCTGACTCTGACTTCGGCACAAGGGATATCGGCTACGGGCAAAAGTTTCCGCCGCGCGCATCGAGGGAAAGGCGCAGCCTTCTTCGGGTGTCTATGTGGCGGCTGTATGTACCTTGTCGTAGCCGTGTGTTTGTGCATTTTGTGTCGTCCGGTGTCGGCGCAGGATCCTCCAGAAGAAAGCTCAGCTGTCAGCGCAACGGTACCCGGGGATCATGATTCCTCGAATTCGCCCGGTTATCCGAACGCAGACCCTCAAGGAGCAAGCAATCCACCAAACGACTGCGATATATCGCAGCTTAAAACGTGCATGAAAGACTTTCTGGGTGACCAAGCTGGAATCTGGACGAGCCCTTTACGCCTCCGTCCGCACGACGCACTGTGGCTTGTGCCTCTTGCTGGCGCCACGGCGGTGGCCTTTCACTATGATGTTGAAACGCTTCAGCAGGTGAGCAAGTCTCCGAATCGGATTCGAATCAGCGATGACCTATCGAACGCGGGACTCTATGGTGCCATTGGAATTGCTGGAACTACCTATCTCGTTGGGAAATTCAAACACAACGAAACGGCCCGAAAAACCGGCGTAATCGCACTGGAAGCTATGGCGGATTCTGGGGTTGTTGCCGAAGTTCTCAAGCTCGTGACAAATCGTGAGCGACCCTACACCGGAACGGGACAGGGGTATTTCTGGCCTGATGGTACAAAGATCTATACCTTCTCAGGGTCATTTCCGTCCGGGCACGCCACGATCGTCTGGACATTTTCGCATGTGATTTCGGACGCAACGCCGGGTCGCCGCTGGCTTCACTTAGGCCTATATGCGATGGCCGCGGGCGTGAGTGTGGCACGGGTCACCAGCAGAAACCATTTTCCATCGGATGTGGTTGTCGGTTCGGCGTTAGGCTATCTGGTTGGTGGTTACGTGTACCGCCGGCATTCCGATCCATGGGGATATCACGACAGCGCTTTCAGGCTCTCTCCGATGTACGATCCGCTGACGCGATCCTATGGGATGAGCGTCGCGTTTGATCCCAATCTTCTTCTAAACCTTGCCCGGTAGATGAACTATTTGTCATCTCTCAGAAAGTGACCCGTCATTCCTCGTTGGTAATATTCACCCCGAGATGAGTCTTGCGAGGGTCTCACCCACCCTGAGGAAGGATGAAATCTTGGGACACGAATCGGAGAGCATGCATCCTTGGAAAGCTCCGTTGCATATCCGCAATCATATGTTGTCCACGCACCAACAATTAACAGGAAAACTAAAATGGCGAGATTAATCCTGATGTTAGCGATCTTGTTCTCTGCGCTCATCCTTGCGAGCCTAGTTGGTGCGCAGGAAACTGGTACTACGTTGTCGGGCACGGTCAAAGATCCCACAGGGGCGGTTGTTGCGAAAGCAAAAATCACGGTTAGAAGCGTGGCCACAGGGCAATCAACGCAAACGCAAACTGATTCCACCGGCCACTATAGCGTTCCAAATCTCTCGTCCGGAGATTACGAGCTTTCTATTTCGGCCGACGGGTACAGCACGAACTTAAAAAAGGTGACGGTTGCCTCCGGGTCTGGCAACACTGCGGACGTGACGTTGGCGGGGGTGCTTTCGCTGGGCGATCTTGGTTTTGCTCCCAATCAAACCCAAGGAAGTGCTCAGGATCAAGCGAAACTCGACAAGCGCTCACACATGCTCAAAATTCATCAGCGCATCGGCTTAATCGATACCGCTCCTCTAATCGCCACGGTCATCTTGGGGGCTGGAGCCGGTGGAAAGAAGACCAGCACGAGCGACCGCTGGGCGCACATGGCTTTGGGTTCGGTAACGGGAGACTTGTATTTCATTAGCGCCTACTACGCGATCCGGGCGCCAAAGATTTCGGGAACGGAAACTCGGGGGCAAATCCGATGGCATAAGGCCCTCGCCTGGATTCATGGACCTGGCATGGTTCTGACCCCCATCTTTGGAGCTATAGCGTTCGATCAAAAAAGTAATGGAGAGAAGGTTCACGGGATTGCGAGTGCGCATGGTCCGGTGGCCATCGTGACAGCGGCCGCGTATGGAGCCGCGATCCTATCCGTATCGGTCAAGTTTTAGGGGCAGGCGATGACCAAAACTGTCTTGATTACTTTCCTGCTATTCGCGACTCTGGTGCTTGCGCAAACGGATAGCCAGTGGGCGCTCACACAATCCACGCTCACCTACCATGTGTCTCACCCGTTGCATCAAGTAGAAGGCGTGAGCCACGCTGCGCGCGGGAAAGGTGTTTGTCACGCGGGGCAATGCGATTTTCTGATCGCGGCACCAGTCAAATCATTCGATTCGGGCGACAGCAATCGCGATCTTCACATGGTTCAAGTAACGCGAGGCGGAGAATTCCCTCTGATCAGCGTGCGGACTCAACTGCCCGAAGACGCCTCGAAAACCACAACCATTCATGCAGACCTGGAAGTGCAGTTCGCCGGCCAGACTGCCCACTACAAGCAGGTTTCTTTTCAAGAGGTGACCCAGGGAAATGAGGTCCGAATCTCGGGAACGATCCCGAGTACGCTGACGGATTTTAAGATCGATCCTCCTTCGCTTTTGACGGTGGCGATTAAGAACGAAATACCCGTCCACGTGGAAATGACGTGGCAGAAACAGAAGTGATAGATAACCAAGGAGTGCCCCTGCGATGCCCAGGGTGCTATGCGTACGGGAAACGCGCTTGGGCGGTGGCGCCACTCTCCGGAACCTAAGCGATTTCCTCGGCGATGCTCTCGTCGACGGCGTGCTGGGGCTCGTGCGAAGGCACAAGCCGACGCATGTTTCCTTGGTGGGCGGTGAGCCTTTGATGCGTCATCGCGGACTGTGTCGGATTCTTCCCGCGCTCAGCGAAATAGGCGTGTTCACGCTGATCACCCCTGTGTCCGCCGCAAATGTCGACTGGCCGATTCATCGTACTTATCTAGCTCAGTTCGTAACTTCAACCACGGTCACCACAGACTTGCAGCGCGCGTTTGGTGTACGATGCCTAGAAATTCAACGGAGTCCTCGATGACAGAAGAGCAACCCTTTCAAAAAGTCAATCACATCTACTCTATTCAACTGATGAAGAAAGATTCAGAATGTGGAGTCTATCAGGTGAAGATCACAGGTGATGTCCATCGGGATTTCTTTGTTGAAATTACTGCGTCGCAAAATAGGCGAAAGGACGTGCTAGAAGGAATCAAGCAATGGTGCGATTCGCATTTTGACAAACTTCCGACAGGCGGCAAATCTATTCAGATCAATCTTGACGATATTCGAAGAACTGAGCCGAAACAATCCTGACCGGATTTTCCATCAACAAGGGCGGACCCACGCACCAAACCAGTTTGGGGCATTGTAGGGTTGGCGGCTCGTGTCGTTCGAAGTGCCCGGTCCGGACGGGAAAATTCAAAAGGCCGACTCCCTGGAAAGCGAGATGACGCGTCGCCGAAACGACTATGACGACACTCATGGTCGAAGCGAGGGGTGGTCTAGTATCAGTGTGATCGGCTTGGTGGATGGACGATTTAGCCTTCCCAGCCCAGCAATACGGCGGTATTCATAGTGGGCCAGTTGACGAAACTTTGCCCCAATCTCTCAAGAAGCCCTTTAGTTCGCTAGGACGTGCAAGACGACAATCGCCAGGATGACACCGGCCATTAGTGTTGTCGCAGCAATGAAAAGGGAAGACAAGTGCGCACGGACCATGGCTAACGATTTCTGCGATCTAAGCGTCAGAACAATGTCGCGATTGTAGCTGCGCAGCAACTCAGCGCAGCCGCTGACAAGTACAATTAACGGCAGACCTAACAACAGAAACCATAACGTCCACATCCGGCCTGCGTACCACATGACTAGCTGCTGAGCGCTGCGAGCGGGTTGGTATTGTAGCGGCTGCAGGTTGCGCAACACGAGCGCAGTCATAAAGAGAACAGCGGGAAATATGAGCACCAGTTCCATGACGGCGATGACGCGATTGCGCATGCAACTTTATTTCACAAAGTACTCGTAGTTGTCAAGTCCTGTTTATAACGTCGGCGGCGTTGTCAAAATCCAACGATATGGCAGCACTATCATCTCCAGTCGATAGCGTCGCGAACGAACGCCACTATTCTGTCGAAGAAGTCGGGAAAATGTGGAACTTGGGGAACGATACCGTCCGTCGCATGGTCCGTAACATTTCCGGCGTCCTTGTCCTTCGCGTTGACAACCATCGAATCGGAAAACGCCGTTAGGAAACCCTGCGCATTCCGCGATCGGTCGTGGAGCGGGTTCATACGCAGTATTCATTTGTTAATTATATAACTATCAATTAACCTATAGGCCTTTTATGATCTTCAGGCGTCGCCGAACGCGTTGCCCCCTTCGCCGTGCAGGACGGCGTGCCTGGACGTGTGTCGCATGTCCGATTTGGTTTGACGGCCGAAAAGATGGAAAGCGCATCCTCACTTCAATGCACACGACCGATTGGAAGCAGGCTCGGGCGCTAGCTTAGTACTCCATTTCATAAATACGATGACGTATGCTGAGTGGCTTTTGGCGGCCAAATTCTGGTAGGCTTTGGCATACGGGAGGTTGCTCGCTTATGCCAAGGAAAAGCCCATTCTCGATAGTTCTCTCCAAGGAAGAGCGCATAATGCTGGAGACTCTGGTTCGCCAATATACGTCACCGTATTGTGATGTTATCCGAGCGAAAATCGTGCTGCTCGCGGCGCAAGGGATCTCCAACGACGTCATCGCTGCTCGCCTGGACACTCCGCGCCAGATTGTCAGCAAGTGGCGCAAGCGATTCGCCCTCGCACGGCTTCCCGGCCTCGAGGCTCAACCTCGGGGCGGCCGTCCCGCCCACTTTTCCCCCCAGCGTAGTCGTCCAGGTTAAAGCTCTCGTCTGTGAGCTCCCCTATCGCTTGCACCTACCGCTTTCGCGACTTTCCCTTTCCGAGATTCAGCGCGAAGTGATCACACAGGGGTTGGTAGCTGAGATTAGCGGGGCGACCTTGTGGCGCTGGCTCAGCGCCGATGCACTTCGCCCTTGGCGACATCGTAGTTGGATCTTCCCACGGGACCCGGATTTCGCGGTCAAGGCCGGACGCATCCTCGATCTGTATGATCGCGTTTGGCACGGACGCCCGCTAAATCACCGTGAGTTCGTCATCTCCGCAGATGAAAAAAGCAGTATTCAAGCCCGTCGCCGCAAGCAACCTACGCTAGCTCCAGCGCCGGGCCGTTCCACCAGAGTCGAACATGAATATTTCCGTGAAGGCGCATGGACCTATCTGGCTGCGTGGGATGTGCATCGGGCCAAGGTGTTCGGCCGATGCGAAAAGAAAAGCGGCATTGCACCAGTTGACCGCCTGATTGGGGAAGTCATGAGCCGAGAGCCCTATAAGTCCGCACGTCGCGTTTTCTGGATCATGGACAACTGCTCGGCCCATCGCGGCCAACGAGCGGTCGACCGCCTCCGCTCTCAATGGCCCAACGACGATTTACAAGTACGAACTGCTCCGTCGGCAAATGGGTGAAATTCGCACGGCGACGAAGGATTCCTTCCATTCGGGAGCTCACGCTGGATGAATTAGAGCGGTTCCAGTCGGAATGGAAGGAGGGCCCATTGCCCGGCGCCAAGAAGCTGGCGCGGCTCAAAAGTTTTTTCCGGGCGGCACACATTCGGCGTTGGATTCATGAAGATCCCGCGGCAGCGATGCAAGGTCCAAAAGTAACCCTGCGCCCCACGCTTCCACGCTTCCGTTTACCCGAGAGGAGATGACTAGGATTCTCGCAGCAACCAGCATGTATCCCGATGAGTCCGGGAAGACGGGTCGCCCGAACGCAGTGCGCCTCCGTGCGTTTTGCCACGGCGGCTACACAGAATTGGACTGACCTACTGGTCCCGAATCGTCAAACTGATAGTTGTACAAATCTATCGCGTTGCATCAGCGTTGGTTAGTGTGCAACTTCCTCCCTCCATCGGGAATCGGGCTCCCGGTTGGGCTACAAATGCAATGCGAGGATAGGATGTGCATCCACGCTCCCTTGCAAGGCGGCCGTTCGGAAAGGCTTCCGCTGAGAAGGTGCGCGGCCACGCAGGCATAACCGGTCGCTAGCTGCGAGCTCGCCGAATTCGTCTCGTGGTAATGAGCTGGCACCCCGCTTGCGGCACATGCGTCGGGTGCCTCTTTTAGCCCATCGGTCTCGCTGAACGTCGGCGCATGAAAGTCATACCCAGGAACCAGGTAACCCAGCTCCTCCGGGGAAAGGCCGAACACTAATTTGTATTTCGAGGTCATCAGCGGCCGCAGAGCGGGTTCCGGCGCTCTTCCCGTATCGGCGGCAGGGCAATCCTTCCGGCGATGCTCAGCCACTCCGTAAAAGACCTCGGGAAAAAGTTCGCCTGGCGCGGTGAGGATTTGAGCATCACCTAATCGCACGGAGTAGACCTTGGTGACTACTTGCATGCCACGGGAAGTTTTCCACGTTGCCGGAGGTGCCAACACCCCCTGTTGCATCAGAAACGCGTAACCAGCATTGTCCATTGGCACGCGCAACTCGGCCTGCTTTACTTCGATCCCTTTCACCTCGGACCATTCGCCGAGCTCGACGGCATCGATCGCAGCTTTCGCCAGGTCGCGCCCAATCGCTTCGGTGCGCGCAAATGTGAAGCTGGTACGCTTGCTCTTTGGATTCATGGGGAAGGATTTCCCATCGAAGGTTGTTCGGGTGCTCCGCTGGTTGTCACCGACAATTTCGACCGCTCCCAGGTCACCTGTAATATAGACGGCTGTTCCGCCGTACCGCTTTTCCAGTTGGTCCCGCACGGTCCCCGGAAAATCTGAAGTCAGCATCGTGTTCTCACTCTCCATGGATTCCGGGTGTGTGTTCCAATTGACCAGTGTAGCCACCACCCTGCCCTCCGCGCTCCCGGCAGCTCCCACAAATTGCATGACACGCATCTCTTCGTCGAAAAACTCCGGCGGGCGGCCGCCAGTGCGCGTTTGCATCTGCGCCAGTACCGGCGACAATTTCGGATTCGTTGCGCCTAGCTTCAGGCGCACGGGTGCAAGCGATCGCGTCGCCAGAGTGACGGCCGTTGCAATTTGTTTGTCCACGAATTGCAGATATTCAGGGAATTTTCCGTCGCTGACCTGGTTCGCGCCCCATATTCCGATGGTGTCCGGCCCTTCGTGATCGTGCGTGCAAGTCAGGAGGACTTCTTGAATCCCCAACCTCGGGTCGATCCATTTCTTCGCGAATTCCAGGCCGAAGTACCCGCCATCCTGGGTGTATCCAATTAGGTCCAGCGACACGATGGCTATTTTCGTCGTTCCCGATTCCAGCACGAGCGCCCTTGCCCACAGATCATCGTGCATCCCTGTCGCCATGCGGTTATCTCCAAAGCCCGCCAGATAAATTCCTGCGTAACGATTGGCACTCTTCGGGTCAATTTTTGCATTCCCTGGATCCGCCGTGAAACGTTCCCCTTCATCCCACCGGCCGTTATGGTTTGCGTCGACGAACTTTTCACCCCATACTCCGCTTGCTGTTACCGGTCCTTTCCAGTCGGGATTCGCTCCGTAGGGGGTGATTTTCACCGCTGCTGCCCCTGCCTGCAAACCAGTGCCGGCATTTATGTGTGGGGATTGAGCGGCAGTCGGAAATACTATGAACGTCACCGCGAACGAAAGAACAGAAATGATTTTTCTCATGAAATTGAGGAACTCCCTTGCGGCCGGATGGTACACCTTGCAGTCAAGGAGGTGCTCCCTTTTAACAACCATGCCATGAAAGGGAAAAGGTGCAGCTAGTGTTTTTGTCACTCAGGCATCGATGATTCAATACCGGACTCAGAGAGAGGAGCAGATCCAGAGGCTAGAGTGGCCAGTTCGGGATGCACTGTACGCACAACAGTTTCTCGAACCTTGCGGGCAGGAAAAACGCGGGCTAGCAACCCTCCGGTTGACAGCCGAGGAATGCAAAATCTAAATGCCTTGTTTGGTGTCGCCTACCGGGAAAGGACGACAGTTTTCAATCCCTCCTTTGGGCTACTTGGGCTACCGGTCGCAAGTGCGCTCGCTTGGCGCAGTTGAAGTATTTGAGAAATCTAAAACGGCCGAGGCCTCTTAGGCCTGCCTTTTCTCGGATTGAAGCTCCTTCTCAAGTCCGCTATCCGGGATGCGGTGAAAAGGGCGCTGAACGATACCGCGCAGTGATAACATGCGCATCCGTCGATGCGTGTCAGCAAACAACTCTTTGATGCGGTAATTGTCGGCTCCGGAGCCAGTGGTGGCTGGGTAGCCAAGCAACTTACCGAGCAGGGTATGAGCGTCTTGATGCTGGAGGCCGGACCTCCCCGTGTACCTACCCGCGACTTTACCGAGCATGTCCGCCCTTATCAGGTAAAGTTCCGCGGTTTCGGCAACCGACAGGCACTCCTCGAACGCCAGCCCATTCAGCGACTGTGTTTTGCCTGCGATGAGTACAGCCATCAGTTCTTTGTCGACGACCGCGAAAATCCGTACACGTTTCCTATCGACAAACCGTTCATGTGGATTCGTGGTCGCCAGGTTGGCGGCAGAACCTTCTGCTGGGGCCGCGAAAGCTACCGTTACAGCGATTACGAGTTCAAAGCCGCCAGCCGTGATGGTTACGGCGAAGACTGGCCCATCGGCTACAAAGACCTCGCGCCGTACTACGATCTGGTGGAATCCTTCATCGGCGTCAGCGGCTCGCGCGAAGGCCTCGAGCAGATGCCCGACGGCAAATTCCTCCCGCCGATGAATCTCTCCTGCGGTGGGGAGTTGGCTCGTGAAATCATCGGCAAGAAATTCGGCTGGATGGTTATGCCCGATCGGGTGGCCAATCTCACTACCGTGCATCGCGGGCGACCGGCTTGCCATTACTGCGACCAATGTCAGCGTGGCTGCCACACTGCGTCCTACTTCAACAGCCCGTCCGTGACGCTGTTCGCCGCCGCGAGCACAGGCCGCCTAACGCTGGTCAGCGACGCCGTTGTCAGCCACGTGCTGATGAACAAGATGGGCAAAGCCGAAGGTGTGTACTTCGTGGATCGCTCGACTCATGCGCACCGCGAGGCGCGCGCGAAGGTTGTCGTGCTTGCTGCCAGCGCGCTTGAATCCACCCGCATCCTCCTCAACTCGTCTTCCTCTCGCCTTCCGGCCGGCCTCGGCAATTCCTCAGGGCAGCTTGGCCACTATCTGATGGACCACTTCACGCTGGAAGGGGCTGGCGGTTACCTTCCGCAATTCAAATCTTCGCAGCGCACTCCAACTGGAACTCCTTGCGGCTTTCTGATTCCCAAGTACGCGAACATCGGCAAGAACGTGAATAAAGCTTTCCTGCGCGGCTATCGCTTCGACGGCGACGGTAGCCAGGAACTCTACGCGCATGCCTTCGGGCTCGCGGGTTTCGGGTCCTCCTGGCGGGAGAAAATCCGGTCGGAAATTCCTTACTATTTCGCAATCACTGTGCAAGGCGAATGTCTGCCCCGCCACGACAATTACGTCACGCTCGATTTCGATAAGAAAGACGCCTGGGGAATTCCGGTACTACGCATTGTGGCCAGCTACGGAGAAAACGAACGCGCCATGGCCAAGTCCATGCGCCAGGATGTGCTGGAAATTCTCGACGCGATGAAGCTGGATCGCCCGCAGCCGCCGAGCAAGCAACTGAGCGTTTTCGGCAAGAACATCCACGAGTGCGGCACCGCTCGCATGGGCGCTGACCCCAAGAAAAGCGTTGTGAACGGCTTTGGCCAATTGCACGACGTCGCGAACGTCTTCGTGACCGACGGCGCAGTCTTTGCCACGCAAGGGTGTTATGAGCCGACACTCACCATCATGGCAATTTCGGCTCGGGCTGGAGATTATATTGTCGACGAATACCGCCGAGGCAACTTGTAAATTCGGTTTTCTTATGAAGCATGACGATCGCAAATTCGAGCAAGACCAGCTGGTCGCGGGACTTTCACGCCGCGACTGGCTGCTGAATTTCGGCAGCGCGGTGATTCTGGCCGGCTTTGCGGGAATGCCTGGCGAATCACAGCAAACAGAACACACCTTCACCACGGCACTTCCTCCGGGCCTCTATACGCCGTCCATCGACCACGTGACGCACGCTTTGAACCAAGACGGGCCATTTTTCTCCATTCCGCCCGGTGCCGAAACCCAATTCGTACGCCCGCGGTCGGGACCCTTTCTTCCGCAGGCGTTCTCTTCGGAAGAGTTTACGGTCATTCGTCGGCTGGTCGAGCTGATTCTCGGAGAAGACCTGAAAACGGCCCCGGCGCAGCAGGACGCGGGAGCGCCGGAGAGCCTCTATGACGAAGTGGCAGAGTGGATTGACCTGGTCGTGTTCAGCGGTCCCGGCGTCCGCGCTGCGGCACGCGACCTGACGCCCGATCAGCGGGCCCTGGCCGTCGCATACTTCACTACCGAAGAGCCGGTACACGAACTCGAAACCTTCGAGCCGGAACGAATCTGCAAAGAAGGTCTCGCTTGGCTGCAGCAAGAAACTGAGCGCAGATCCTTCAAAACATTCCTCACTGTCCCGCCGGCGACGCAGTTGGAACTGCTCGCTTCCATCAGCGACAGCCGTCCTGATCCAGCGGTAAGTAACGCTGGTACATGGTTTTTCTCTTTTCTTAAAGCGGAAGCCATCAGAGGCTACTACACGTCACGGCTCGGTTTGAAGGAACTCAACTACACAGGCAATTCTTTTTATGGCCAATCACCGGGCTGCGGAAGCCGTTCGTTGCCCGATGGCGTTACAAACTCCGTTCGAGACCGCGCCGAAGGGAGATTTAAATGATAGGTGCGATAGCGGGCGGCATTATCGGATCGGTTTACGATGATCCACCGCGCGTTGTCCAGACTCGCAAACCAGCTCTGAATCAAGCATTAGCCGCGAAACTTCCCGTTGAAGGTTCGATGGACGCATGATTGACGACCTTCGGGTTAAGAGCGTAATTGAACTGGAGCTTATTGAACGGCGGGCACGCCTGGCCTTATCTCGGCATCAGTTTTACTTGTGGGGCTTGTTTGGAGCTGGAGCCTCGTAGTGGATCCTAGAGGACCGGAACAATCGCCCATTGCTGTGTTGCTGTGCCGCTGTTTGACGGCTCTTGTACGGCGAAGCCGGCTTGCGCACCAACTCCTCCGTTTATGTCGAGCGCTATGCCGCTTGCCCGATTCATAAAACTAAAGAAACCGTTTCCGGCAGAAACCACATCCCATTCCAGTTCCTGGCCGGTTCCTGGCGGCGATTGGATGATGAGGTTCCCCGCCGCGATGGAGCCTCCGGAATCATCCAGCACATTGGTCGTATTTCGGAACTTGCGTTGGGCATTAGAAAGGTTAAACGAAAGCGAGGTAGTGGCGTTCGACGCCACACTGGATGCGCCAAACGATTTCGAAAGCGACGGCGGCAAGATGGTCGGAGCAGTCAGGGAAGATCCGCCGGAAGACTTATCAGCGTGCAGCACCACAGGCGGGACGTTTGCGCCAGCAATTTCCGTTAGCTCCGGATCACTTCACCGAGGGCCGCACATCAGGGCCCATGGCGTCAATCATCGAAACAATTGATGGCCAGACTCTACCTTTATGCTGTAACGGGACCATTCCACTAAGGTAGGAGTGGTGGACGATTACGGCTCCGCATCAAGATTTTGGTCATCTTTGGAGCTCGGCTTTTTGTTCATCTGCCTATACAGCGTTTTGACCTGCTCTTTCGCATCCTTTATTTCCTGAAACAGCCGAAACTCCTTCTCGGCTTCCGCTTTTAGCTGCAGTTTCTTGCATACCACCGCCAGCCTATAGTGTGCCTCGCCATTCAGTGGATCGGCCTGTACGGCCATGCGCAAATATTTCAACGCTTCTTCAGGCTTCTCCATGATAACCAGTAGGCGGCTGAGACCGATCTGGGCTTCCACGTCGTTTGGATCCAGGGCGAAGGCGCGTTCATAGTACGAATGAGCGCCTTGCAGATCGGAGCGCCGAAACGCAATCCTTCCGAGCAGGCATTCTATCTTGGCGCTATTGCCGTCTAACTTAACTGCAGTTTCCAGTTCCCTTTCCGCCTGTGCCTGCGCTTCTGCGTCGTTCGGCGCAGCCTCAAGGATGGCTTCCGCCAGTTCGTAATGCACGCCCGGCAAACGCGGATTCAGTTCCAGTGCCTTGCGATAGTGCTCTGTGGCGCCCTTCAAATCTCCGTCATTAATCAAGCGCTCCGCGATCACCTGCTGCATACGGCCGGAACCGGGTGCGAGGATCGCGAGCTTGTTCAATGTGTCGTCGGCCAAATCAAAATAAGCCCGCTGTGCCATGTACAGGATTTCTACGTTATCCGAATCGAGGTCCACCAGCGTTTGCATTATGGCAGCGGTGCGGTCAATTTCACCCTGTTGGGAGTAAATTCCCGCCAGTTCCAGGCCGACCTGAATTTTCAGGTTCTTGTCTTTCAGTTTGGGAAAGGATTTCTCCAGTGTCGCTTGCGCGGAACTCTGTCCAAGCCTTCTTTCACAAATTCCCAGAAGAGCTTGTGTTTTCGTCAGAGAAGGGTCGACGGCAAGGGCGTTGCGAAGATATTGGGCGGCTTTCGGATATTCATGCTGAAAAAATGCAATTACGCCTAAATTCGCGTTTGCTTCGGCGTTTTTTGGATCGAGTGCCAGGACGGCATCGAACTCCTTGGCCGCAGAGCCTGCATCGCTCGCTTTCAGGTATTGCGAAGCCTTCTGCAGGTGCTCGTGAACTGCCGCAGTCTGAGAACCTGCGGATTGCATTGCCGCCGTGCAGAACGCTACCCCGGAAAACAGGAGAATGAGGAGCAATTGGCTGACGCCGGCGCGTTTGAGGCGTTTCGTAAACCCCGGCGAGAGGACGCCAAGGGAAAATACGGAGGCGAAGCGTTTACTCGATTGGAGCGATTTCATGAAGGAACGTACCGTCACCCATCCACGGGCAAGTTGAAAAAATTTCCCGACGCCGCGCTCCGCGAAAGATACCACGAAAATTGCTTGTTCCACCAACCGCAAAAAACGACGCACGGAAGCAGCGCTGTTCCGTGTCGGCCGGGGTGGATTCGTCAGTTTTTGCTTGATGCTCAGAAAGTAAAATGAACGCCGAGCTGAATGATGCGCCGGTTCCCATTAAAGCCTGCCGGCCCGGTGATGGTGCCAGCGGTGGGATCGGCAAGCGCTCCATTACTCGGTCCGCACGCTACGGTCATGTCGGCGCAGGTGTAACCCACGTTTGCATCCGGGTTGGCAAAGTTGATGTGATTGAACGCATTGTACATGTCTGCCCTGACTTCGAGTCGGAAGTTTTCATGAAGGGCAAACTCTTTTCCGATACCGATGTTCACGTTGGCAAAACCGGGGCCAATCAAAGTATTTCGCCCGTTGTTTCCAAAGGTGCCGGGCAATGGATCGGCAAAAGCGGCGGGGTTGAACCAACCCGTGACACTGGGATTCGACGACTTTGGATTGCCGATGATTCTTGGATAGAGCATGGAGCCTGCGCTGAGAGAAGGGGCCAATCCCGGATCAAGCGCAGTCGCAACGGAACTCTGGATCACCGGAGTGAACGGAACACCACCGTGCCATTGGAAGAGAGTGGCAACGCGCCAGCCTCCGGCAATCTGGTCCAGCGGGCCGTTGAGTGCAAACTGTCGTCCATGACCGAACGGCAATTCATAAACGACCTGACCGACGATCGTATTGGCGGCATTAAAGTTCGACAGACCATAGTTGTATAGCGGTTTGTATGCGTTCTGGTAGATGTCAACACCCGATCCGTGACCGGTGCCGGTCCCGGTGTCGAGCGATTTCGACCAGCTGTAGTTGAACATAAAGTTCAAGCCGTAGGACATCCTCTTTTGAGCGCGCACTTGTAGCGCATTGTAATTCGACCAACCATCGTAGATTGCGCCCGCAATACTGTTGAAATTCGGATTTGGATTCCCGCAATTGTAGCCCGTGCAATCAAGTGCGCTTGCCGGGGCCTGGTTGATGTCGGTTTGAAAGTTCAGGTTCGTGCCCCGGGTATAGACATAGCTGGTGTCCACCAGGATGCCGGCGGCGAACTCGTGTTGCACACTGAAAAGAAAAGTCTGTACGTAAACCGTGGGCATGTTTCGCGGGTAATACTGCACACCGCTGAAGTTGGCGATCTCCGGCGAAAGCGTTTGAAGCGTCGGGAAAATAACCGTGCCGGCCGGCGGTCCCACTGACAGCGGCCAAGGAGAGCTGCCGTTGACGTATCCGCCGTTGCCTTCGTTATGCGGATTGAAGCCCAGGCCAAGGGCGCCATCGGTGTAATTCTCCGCGTCCCGAGGCGCATCGAAAATGCCGTAACTTGCACGAACGGACCATTTATCGCGGGGCGACCAGGCGATGCCCACGCGAGGACCGAATTGGTTGTAATCGGCGTTCTGGATTGTGCTCAGGTTGTTTATAGTTCCGCCGAAGGCTTTGTCGCTTTGCCCTCCGTAGAGGACCGCGCCTTTATAAGCTCCGCCGTTGGCGGAATTTGGCAAGACCGGGTCGTAGATACCAAACAAATTGTGATTAACGCCCCAACCGGATTGCATTTGCCAACGAAGGCCCAGGTTCAGCGTCAGGTGCGAAGTGATCTTGTAGTCGTCGCTGGCGAACAATGCCGAATTCCAACTGTGTGCGCTGGTCGGGTCGTACTCGTAGACGTACCACCCGTACACGTTGCCGGAGAGAAAGTCGGCGTACGGAATTCCAGTAACGCTGCCGTTGAATTCGAAGTTACCAGAGGTGATATCACCCCAGTTGGTATAGTTCTGATAGACCTTGTCGAATTCTCCGCCAACCTTGATGGTGTGCTTTCCGCGAATCAAGGTGACAATGTCCGAAACGTTGTACACCCCTTCACCCAATACGGCATTGATGTTGCCGTTTTCTCCGCATCCGGCGCCCAGGGTGATGCATCCCGCGCCAGCGCCCGTGTCGATGGTGATTTTCGGAAACACATCGGATGGAGCGTTAGTACCGTAGGCTGGCTCCAGGCCGATGGTCGTGGGTACTCCCTTTCCGAGGGACGGCGGCACGTACTTGTCCAGTTCTCGGCTGGCACCTAGACGAAACTCGTTCAGCAGCGACGAGCTGATCGTGTAGACATCCGAAAGTTGTCCCGTAAGATTGTAGTTATTCCCTTGGGAATACGAAGTGGCAGGGTTGGGGTAGAGAGGATCTGCCGGAACGTAGGAAACCTGGTTGGGGTAATAGTTAAAGCTGAACGACAGCCTCTGCTTGTTCGAAATGTTGTAATCGACTCTGCCCGTATACCACGTGCTCAGGTTCGGGCTGGAGCCGTTAAAAACATAATTGTTAATGAGAGGGCAGGTTTGCGTGACGCCGGCCGATACATTCACCGGGCCCGGGCATCCCGAAACCCATCCCGGAGCACTGGAACCCGGGAAGTAAGACTGAAGCTTTAACGCAACCGGATCGTAAGTTCCCAACAGCGTGCCCGTAGGGCTGAAAGCTGAGCCCGTGGAACCGGAGATGCCATAGAAATCACCCGCTTGCATGGCGGCGGTCGGATAGGTATAGAGACCGGAAGTTGGAGAAGACGCCGGATTGCGCTGGTACGTAAAAAAGAAAAACAGCTTGTTCTTGATGACCGGCCCGCTCACGCTTCCGCCGTAATTATTCCAGTTTTCCACTGCCTTCGTCCCGGTGGTGTTGTAAAAGCCACGGGCGTTCAGGGCGGTGTTCTGAACGAATTCATACGCGCTGCCGTGCCACTGGTTCGTTCCGCTCTTGGTAATCACGTTGATGGACGTCAGGCCGTTGCCGTACTGTGCCGGGGCGTTGGCGGAATTGATGCTCACTTCGCCGATGGAGTCAATCGGCATAATGAAATTGCTACCATTGAAATCTCGCGGAGCCGTGCCGCTCGAGCCGTCCACCAGAAAGTTCACGTTGTAGGGCTGCGTGCCATTCACACCGATCTGCTGGCCGTTGGCTTCGCCAGTTCCTCCGCCGGCATTCACGCCGGGTATGAGCTGCGTCATCTGCGCGCGCCAGTCGATTCCCACGATAGGCGCGGTCTGAATTGTGGCCGTACTCAGATCGACCTTTTGCGAGGTTGTTTCCGTCTCCACCAGCGGTGTCGCGCCATTCACTACAACTTCTTGAGATGTGGCGCCGATCTGCAGCGCGGCATCAATGACCACGGTTTCCACCTGGAGGGTAATACCCTCGCGACGGAATTCGCTGAAGCCCGGTTTGCTGAACGTGACGCTGTAGTTGCCCGGCACCAGAAAGGGGACATCGTATAGGCCGGATTGGTTCGTTGATGTGGCCGTGACGACGCCCGTCTGAATGTTCTTGATGGAGACCGCCACCCCGACCACAAGCGCTCCCGTGGGGTCCGTCACGGATCCTTTAATCTCTCCCGTATTTGCATTTTGCGCTTTGGCAAACGGAGCGACTGCGATTGCCGCCAAAAGCAAGAAGACGAGCGCACGCCGGCTAAGAGCTTCCGAATTCATCACTTTAACCTCCTGAGAGCTGTGAACCCCATCACGCACCGGATAGCTTCAAACTCGGAATCGGCCCCTGATCCAAGCACGGCGTGGAAACATCGACATACTCCCTGTTCTCGAACCTTCACTGTCACTACGCCGTGCGAACCTCAAGCCTACGTTCGAGTGCACAACTTTCGGGGTGGTCTAATTTCTCGTATATTACGACCTGAATACCATGCAAGGAATCCGCCTAAAGTAGGATTGTCGATGGAATGTATCGTTTTTTCCCATGATTAGCTCCCTGGAGATTGCCTGCCCGGGAGCCGTTGGAAGGAGATATTACGGCCTGGCTACGGAAATGACGTACCACACGGTCACGGGACTACCCAATGGAAAGGTCCATCCCTCTGCTGTCTGGCGCGCGGATCGAGGCTCGCCCAGGGGATGGCCGGCCCCGTCCAATGCCGTCACGGTGATCGCAGCGGCACCATGAATTCCACGAAGGACGATATTCCCCTGCACAGGCTCAATCAATGTAGGCTCGCCGCCTTGATCAGTGATGGCGGTTCCTGAATCGTTCCACTTCATGCCTGTATTTGTTACGCGGGAGCCCGCCGTCAGAATCATTCTGTCCGATTCCACCAGTGGTTTGGAGTCCAAAGAAGAAATCACCACGCTGGCAAATTTGTTCGAGATCTCCGCAGAAAGATTCTTCAGCGCATGCCGATTTGCTCCAATGAATCCAATCAGGGCCTGCGTTCTGTCCGTGTTGATGGTGACCACGCCTTCGTTAGGCGGAGACGTGTACCACGTCAATTCGCCTGTGTCCGAAACAATCGGGTTGGTTTGTTCGGCGGTGAATTTTCCAGTGGGCGGCCCATCGAGAGACGCGATGCGCACCTCGTGTTGCAGTGGAAGTGAAAGCGGAAAGCCAGGTGTGAAATAAGGCCACTCCGAGTAAGGCAGCCGCGCGCTGTCCAGCACCTGCTCCCGGGAGTACGTCCTTTCTATGGTTTTTAGCGCCGGCCGGACGTCTCCTCTGCGGAACATCAAGGCTCCAGCGGCACATTCCGTCATGCGAACTGGATCCAATGAAATATCAAAAGGATCACCGACATAGGGCGGCCAATCGGGCGCGCGCTTGGGCTCAAACGTGTAAAGAACGATAGCGCCCCAGTCTTGAAAACTGCCATATGCCGCGAGAATGGGAATGCCTTCCGCGGCCCAATCGTTCGGGAAGGGATGGTTGAATTCGCTTACCGTATACGGCTTTCCGGCAAAAGCGGTCCGAGACAGCTGAATCACCGTCGAGTGCAGAGGATCGTTCACCATCGGCGAGTTCCTTCCCTCCTTCGAGCCGGGATGTTCCCAATAGACGTGTCCGTCCAGAAGTTCCATGCGGGAAAGCGAGGTCAGCATCGGATAGCTGCTGGTCGAATGAGAGTGGTCGGCGGTCCCAATAATTGGAACCTTGACTCCCAGTGTGTTTTTCAGGTAGGCGCTCATGTCCTGATAAAAATGATCTTCCATGTACATATAGAAAGAAATTTCTAGGTCAAAACGCTCTTGAGGGGCCGCTTCCACTTCTGAACTTTTGAGAAGCGGAACATCGTGGCCTGCCGGCGCACCAATCAAATTATGCAGCCCGGCAATTTCGAGCGCACTGCGCGTTTCTTTTAACCAGGCGTTGTACTGGCCGGTGAGCTCCGCGTCAAAATATGAACCGGGCGGGTGAAAACCTATCCAAAGTCCATTCTCGTTGACGATTTCCACGAGAGCCACGGCTGGTTCATTGCGGTACTCTGTGTTTGTGTACGGATTGTTGTGCGTAAGAATCTGTCGCGCGTAGTCCTTCTCCAATTCAATCATGCGCGAGTCGAACAGCGTCACGCCCTTGCTCCAGTGTCCGGCCTCGTAGTCCGATATTTTGTCCCCTGGCTTGAAGGTACGGCCCACGTTGAGATTCAGGTCCACGTAAATGCCGCGTTTCTTGAGTTCGGCGACCAGAAAATCCAATCGATCCAGCTGAGCGGAGTCAAAGTGCTGGGTATCTTGCCGGGTGCCATCGATGATTCCTCTGGGTGATGGCAAATCCAGGAAGTGGAGGCGCACTAGGTTGACACCAAAACGCGACAGCGTTGCCGCCCACATCGGAGCGTCTTCTTTCGGGGGAAGCAGCACCGAACCTTTGCTCCAGTCCGTAAGGTGCACACCCCAAAAACGAATGCGTTTGCCGCCATCGGTTACCAGATGACCGTCCTGAATGTGGACAAAACCGTCTCTACCAGCAGGAGCCTCTTGCAAAAAGGAGAGGTCTGCGGGAGAAGAACCGCCCACGCGATGGTTCATAACGTATGGCACCAGGAGTGTGTCCGCCGTTTGCGCGCTAACGGATAACGCAAATAGGCAACCCATAAAAGCCGCGGTTCGAAATGGCGCACAACGTCCGGTTGTCTTCTGCATAGCAGGCTCTCCAGAAATCGGATGATTAATGAGGCGGATCCGCAAGCGTATTTTCCGTGGGTTGAGGCGCAGAGGAATTTGGCTCTCTCTTCGCGTCTGGAAGCGCGAGCGATGCGGCCGAACTGCGTGCATTTACGCTGGCGACTGCTTGATATTCCGGAATTGCGACAATCTGTTTCACGCTGGCAACCTGACCCGAGGGCGGAAAAGTAAGCTGGCTTTCAGGAGGTAGATAGATCGGCTCATCCTTTCTCATTGGAAGGATTTGCAGTTCAAGCTTGGCGTTCTGGTTCATCCCGTTCCGCGGCATGCCGATTTCGAACGGTGTACCTTTGTAAAAATCATCGTTGATCAGCTTGCCGTCCTCATAGAGACGCGCAATATCACCCTCGTAGCTGATTCGCAGAAAGAGGTTATGCACGTCGGGAGACTTGATCATTGGGACCTCAAGAGCCCACTGTGCCGCTCCAGCGAAAGCGGCTGCTTCCGGAGCTTCGGCGACTTCCTTACCCATGCGCACAGGTGGACGAGGCTCTGCATTTTTCACCTGCTCTATCCCCACCTTGACGTCGACTTTGCCGACGTGTGTCTCATATTTTTCAAACAGTCCGTCGGTACCGAGAGCCGTGAAGAGTGCCGGTGCGCGGCCTAGCTTAGGATAAATCTCGAAGTTGAGCTGGTCGGGGTCTGTGGCCAGCAAATGGATGGCGCCTTCTTCAAAGAACACATCTGCAGGCGATAGCACCAAACGCTCCTGGCCGTCAAGCGTGGCGCGCCAGGTATTTCTTGCCATCTCTCTGGAAAGCACAAGGATCTGTATTTCCTTTCCGTCCGCTTTTTTGATGCGAATCGAAAAACCGGGCCCCGGCTCTATCTGATCCACAAAAACGGAATCGTGTTCGCGAACAATCCTTCCTCCGTTGGCTTCAATCGTTTCGTCGAGAGTCGCGGAGAAGGAGAATTCCGCAGGCAAACCCGGCCACGCGAAAAAGACATACGCGTGATCCAATTTGCACAATGGCTGAGCGGTTGCGTATCGGAGAACCGTCCCTTCCAGATCAAGATTTACCGGCCAAAGGAGATACGCGCCTCCTGGAACGTCCACCGGATGGCTTGGCACGACGATTTCGCCGGACACTGTTTTCAATCGAACCTCAAATTTCTTCTGCGCCGGCAACGGATAATTTTTCTGGTAGTTGTTGATGAAGATGAAGCCATGATCTTTTTCAAAACGAGCGGCGACACGCGGCGTCACGGTGTCAGTTTTGCTTGTGGGCGCGACATCCGGAAAGTACGCGGTCATGGGAGCCAGAGAAGAACCGAAATCGTTGAGGAAGGAGTGCAGGGTTTTTAGATTGCGGTACGACGATTTCTCCTGGCCGAAGGCACCCAGTGGCGCCTGGAAGTCGTACCATTTTACCGGCACATCATTGGGGTACCCGGTGGCCTGAGATTCCTGCAGTGTTGTGCGCTTGCCATCGGGATTCGTTCCTCCCTGGAACATGTAGTAGCCGTTCAACACGACACCGGACCCGATCTTCACTAAAGTCATTGCGGCGGCGTCGTCGGCGGTCATCAGAGGCCGCCGATGATAAGAGATGGCCATCCCACCGCCCATTTCTGCTGTAAGAAAGGGAAAGTCCGCGTAGCGCGCATCCAGGTCCGGACGCTTTGAACGCATTTGGTCATCGACATTCTCGTCGCTTCGAATCGGCGTGAAGAAAAAGTTCGCGTTCGGTGGTAACTGCTTCAGGCTGCGGCTCCAAAACGCTTCCCCATAACCCCCAAAGACGGGAAGGAAATCCTGCGCCGGAACTTCGGCGGCATCCCAGGCCGTGGCCGTGTAAAAGGGGGCGTCTATGCCTGCTTCACGAACGAGGTGCAAGAGTGTGAGCATGTGTTCAGCGCCCTGGCCAGGGCCGTGGCCATGGTACTCGTTTTCTATTTGCACCCCGATAATTGGCCCGCCCTGCTTCCAATACAATCCATCCGTCTGCCGACCAATCTGTTTGAAGAATCGCTGAACGTAATTGAGATACCTCGGATCGTTCCGGCGCGTTTTGCATTTCTCGACTAGCCAATCGGGCAAGCCCCCGTTGCGGACTTCGCCATGCGCCCACGGGCCTACACGAATCCAGACATACATTCCATGTTTGGCGCACAGTTGAATAAATTCGCGCAGATTACGTTGTCCGCTCCAATCAAACTGGCCTTCAATTTCTTCATGATGAATCCAGAAAATATAGGTGGATATGATCTGGACGCCACCGGCTTTCATTTTCAGAATCTGTTCTTCCCACCCCGCTTCGGGATAGCGGGAAAAGTGAAACTCGCCCATAACCGGAAACCACGGCTGGTCGTCTCGAATCAAGTAACGGCTGTTCGCGGAGAGTGTGTGTCCTTGCGGCGATTGACCGCCCACGGCGAACGGAAGCGGAGTGGGAGGAGCCGGGGAGCGGCTGACATCGATTCTCACCGTATTACTGCTTCCTGGACTCTGGCCATGTGCGGAATCGCCTTGAATGATCACGGAGCAGGCAAGGAGAGACAACATAAGACGCGGTCTAAGCGCGTTTCTGGTCATTGGAATTCCTGATACTCGTAATGCAACAGATAAATGTATACGCGGAACGGTTCGAGGGAATCCTACTAAGGTAGTACTGAGGAAGTTTAGGCTACAGGTGTTCCAGCCCGCGCTGTAATGCCGCAATCACCGCTTGCGTGCGATCCGCGACTTCCAATCGCAACAATATTACGCTCACGTGGCATTTCACGGTGGCTTCCGTGATACCGAGCGCAATGGCGATTTCCTTGTTGCTTTTGCCGCGCACCATTAAAGATAGGACTTCCCGTTCCCGCGGACTCAGTTCCGCGTTTGGCGTGCGATCCGCCAGGCTGCGCGCAACGGGCGGCGGAAGGAAGCGGGAACCGGAATGCACGCGACGCAAAGCGTCGACCAGCGTCTCGTGCGACATCCCTTTGATAAGGTAGCCAAGCGCTCCCGCTGCGAGCGCCTGATGAATATCTTCGTCTCCTTCATACGTTGTCAGCACTACACATTTCGCCCTGGGGTCGCACTGCCGAATCTGGCGCAAGGCCTCTAAACCGCTCATTCCCGGCAGGCGCAGATCCATAAGCGTGACATCGGGTGGATGCAACTTGAACAGCCGCACAGCCTCCTCGCCTGTACCGGCTTGCCCGTTTACTTCCATGTCGGGTTGCGCGGCAATGATGGCTGCCACCCCCAATCGCATGATCGGATGGTCATCCACCACCAGGATGCCGATTTTTCGTTCTTTGCTCATGCGCGTTGAAGAATAACAGCCTTCCCGTTGGTCCGTTGCACGGGGACACGAAATGCCAATTGAGTGCCCTTGCCAGGCGCGCTCTCCACCGTAAACTGGCCGGCCACTTGTTCAATCCGCTCTCGCATCCCGATCAGTCCGAAATGCGAACCCTGCGCCATGGCTGCTTCCTTGGGATCAAAACCTCGCCCATCGTCCACAACTTGCATCCGGATCGAATCGGTGTCGAAATGCAGGCCGATGCGAATTTCCTGCGGCTGTGCGTGGTGCACCGCGTTCGAAACAGCTTCCCGGGCGACCATCAAAACGACGTACTCCACCGCTCGTTCTACCGGTACGGGGGTGCCGGTCACCTCCAGTTTCACGCGCACCCCGGAACCATGGCTGACCTGCTCCGCCATTTGCCCAAGCAACTGGGCTACGTGAGGGGAATTGGATCCTTCCTGCCGCAGGTTCCAGACGGCTTGGCGAGCTTCATCCACCGTTGCGCGAATCTGGCCGCGCGCGGAGTCCAGTAGATCCTTGCGCGGTCCTTCCGAATTGGGCTCGAGCGATACCACCGCTTCCAGCAAGGCAGAGGCGCTGGCGCAACCCTGAATGACCGTATCGTGCATCTCGCGCGCAATCCGGTTGCGTTCTTCGAGGACCGCCTCGAATCGCTGATGCACTTGCCTCAACCGAATGCGATAGACCGCAAAAACACTCCCCAGGATCAACATCCCGCAAAGCGCCAAAAACCAGCCGGAACGGTACAGGTGAGGGCGCCACTCGATCGGTAACGAGGCATTTGTGACTTTGTCGGGCATGTTCATTTCAAAAGCCTCGACCCGGAATTTGTATCTTCCCGCGGGCAAATTCGTGTACGAAGCGGACCGGCTGCTCAATGCCTCGGTCCAATCGCGATCAAAATTTTCGAGTTTGTACCTGAAGCGAATGCGTTCCTGCGAGCGAAGCCTGATTGCACTGTAATCGATTTCCAGGCGCCCCTCGCCGGGAGGCACCACCAAATCGCCAGAGCTGGGCGCTTCCCGGCCGTCCACAAGGACTCTTTCGATCATCACCTGCGGCAAATCTCCCGGGCGCGTTTGGTCAGGAAGGACTCGCACTGGCCCACGATTACTGGGGAACCACAGCTCGCCTCCTAAGGTCAGAGCTCCCGCCGGCTGCGTGCCTCCGTGCATTTGAGTCGCTTCGACGCCGTCGGAAAGTCCGTAAAGCGTAACTGCGGGACGAAACTCCGGATGCTCCGCCAATTTGTCCAGGTCGAGACGGGATACCGACGAAATCCCATCCGGGCCGCTCATCCAGAACATTCCGTGGGAATCTTCGAGGATGTGATAAACGCTGCTGCTCGCGAGCCCTTGCTGGCTTCCGAATGAGGTCAGTGCGCCATTGCGCCAGCGAAACAATCCACCTCCACGTGTGCCGAACCATAGACCACCATCGCCGTCTTCGTGGATCGCCCACACCTTCTCCGTGGCAAGGTGGCTGACAACCACATCGTGGTCGAACTTTCCGTCTTGCCAGTGACTCACACCTCGGTCCGTACCGATCCAGATACCGCCGTAGCTGTCCTCCAGCAACGCGCGAATGCTGAAGTAGCAAAGGCCATCGGCCATGCGGTAGCTGGTGAGAGAGCCGTCGCGCCATCGATTAATGCCTTCATCCGTTGCGATCCAGATGCTGCCGTCTCGGCTCTCCAGAAAAGCTCGCACGAAGTCGTTGGTGAGACCATCGTGAGTGGTGTAGTGAACTCGGGTGGGACCTTTTGACCTATAGACACCGTGGCCGTCCGTGCCGATCCACAAAGAGCCGGAACTGTCTCGAAACACATTCCGCACTCGAATGCCCGGTTCCGGTGCGGGTATCAGTTCAGAGAAATCACGCTGCGTATTAATCCTGTAAAGATGGGTGCCTGCCACCCAAAGCGACCCATCGCGATCGGCATAAACCGTCCCGAAATCTGCATTCGGGGCGTCCGGCAGAGGAAAAGTGCTCATGGCCGCCCGGCTCAAACGCAGCAGGCCCGTCTGCATCCCGACCCACACGTTTTGTTCACTATCTTCGAATAAAGCGAGGACGGTACTCCCTGGGGGATTGTCCGGAGTCTGAACCCGCGTGAAGCGGCCGTCATGATAGCGAACCAGGCCGCCCCCGATGCTGCCGATCCATAAAGTGCCGGCGCTGTCCTCGCGCAGCGCGCGGACTGTGGTGGAAACGTCAGATATCTTCTGGAAGCGGCCGCTCTCCACGGAACCATGCAGTCGTTGAAGTCCAGACACCGTTCCCACCCAGATTGTGCCGTCATCCGTTTCGAGAATAGATTTGACACGCGTGGCGCTTGGATAGCCTTCCAGAAGGAATTCCTTGCACTCGCTGCCCTCGATCATCACAAGTCTGGAACCACCCACCCACAAACGTCCCGCGTGGTCTTCGCGGATATCGTGCACAGCCAGAGCGGGGATCTTGCCGTCGCCGTCCCTGCGGCGGAAGCGTTCTCCCGAGAGTTGGAACAATCCGTCGTCCGTTCCGACCCACAGGATACCTTCGTGGTCTTCGTGGACGGCCCGGATGAAGCCGTTGGTCAAACCATCTGCCGCGGAATACGCCCGAAAAACGCCGTTCTTGTAGCGCAATAAACCTCCGCCATCGGTTCCGGCCCACAGACTGCCGTCGCGCGAAACGGTCATGCAGAAAATGCTCTTCTCGTGTATCTCTGGTGTATTCTCGCGGTCGAAGGCAAGAAATTTCACGCCATCAAAGCGCACCAACCCACCGCTTGTTCCAATCCACAGGTAATGGTCGGGGGTTTGCGCAAAAGACTGAACGGTGTTTTCCGGAAGACCATCCTGCGTCTGCCACACACGCCTTGTGTAGCCATCCGGCAAGTTGCGCGGAGTGACCGCCTCCAGCCGGATGGTCCCAAGAAGACAAAGAGCGCAAATCCAAACGTAGCGAGAACAATACATCGCAGGTGAGCACATCCTACCATTTCGAGTCGCGTTAGCAACCCGCCGCGTGGAATTCAGAAATCTTTTCTGCCATCGTGCTTCCCACGAGAAACATAACCGGTCTTCCACGGCAGCCTGGTAGATCGTTATAGCTGCCTGTCAACACTTTCACGGGCGCATCGAAAGCCACGGAAACGAAAAACAGACACAACTCGACGCGATTTTTGACAACATATCCCACCGCTTGGCCCTTCTCGACGCTCGTCGCATCGCCGCGCTTTCCGAGCTGGCGGTGAATCACGCGCTGTCTGACGGCCCATGCGTCATCGTTGGCCGGGGCTCGCAATATTTTCTCCGCAATCGCAAGGATGTCTTCCGTACGTTTCCCTATGTTTCGCGCGATTACAAGATCCATAGATTGGTACGCGGTGGCATGCCCGAGCGTGATGCAATCGAACAGGTCGACAAGCCCGATAGAGATCGCGTCGCGTTTATCAAGAGATACCTTAAGCTGAGCTGGCCAGACCACCACCTGTATGATGCAATGTTTAATATAGAGATGGGCGAATCCTATGTCGCGGAAATACTCGCTCACTGTTCAACAGGTTTCGGGCTAGTCATTAAGACACCGAAGACCTTGGCCCCAATTGGCCGGAAAACGCGCGATACGTACAAATGAAGTGTCCATCACAGTCGCCGTGCGAGATAGCTCATCTGCCGGTGGTGAAAGGATGACACAAATTCATCGAATCCCCATGATGATCCCGTTGGCGGTGGGCGTAATTACCTTCGCATGTACGATCTTTGTCCATGTGCTGCCTTTAAGCGCGACGGTCACCATTGTTCGCCGCGAGAAAAGGCTTGGGCCAGCGGGAGTGAGCTTCTGGAGCGAGTTTGCCATCGTTGCCTTGATAATTTTATTCTCGCTGGTGGCACACCTAATTGAGATCGCCTTGTGGGCGGCAGTGTTTATGATTTGCGGAGAATTTCACGAGTTCAGCATGGCGTACTATCACTCCGCCGTCACCTACACAACCCTCGGCTACGGTGACCTGATCATGTCGCCGAAGTGGAGATTACTCGCACCGCTGGAAGCAGCAAACGGAATTTTGATGTTCGGCGTCTCGACCGCGATGATTTTTACCCTCATTCTACGGTTGACTCAGGCGAGGTTTGTAGATCTCAGAAAGTGACCTGCATCCAGTCGTTGGTTAAGTCCCGATTGCGGTAATCGCCGAAATAGGTACTATGAGCAACATAAGCCGCCGCTTCGGAATGTCCAGGGATTTTTCTACTTGTTCTCGCGCTGGAATCAGCCTACTTTAGTAGCCAAAACGTAGTCAATCGACCAAAAACAGACGGAACGGCGCTTTGGAGATGTGCAGATGGCACAACCTGTGGTGCGCGACAGTATGAGGGCTCTGAGAGGCGTCGAACGGCTCCTGTTGCTCTTGGGGTTATCGCTCGTGTTTGCCTACGCCGTCGTGCGCATCTATAGCGTGGTTTACGCGCATGCGACCGTTCGGGAATTTTGGCGCAATCAGGAAGCCACTATCGACCGGCCCGGCAGCCCCCTTCAGCGGAATCTCGGGATTCCGGATTTTCGGCTTTGGTCGCCCAAGCGCATTGAAGCCTATCAGACCAGCGTAACCACCAACATCCCAGCCCCTTTGGGGGTGCTAAGGATTCCCT
This sequence comes from Candidatus Acidiferrales bacterium, assembly GCA_963783955.1. Classification (GTDB taxonomy): domain Bacteria; phylum Acidobacteriota; class Terriglobia; order Acidiferrales; family UBA7541; genus Acidiferrum. Next base: position 986,309 of record CAWAPN010000002.1, read on the forward strand.
CAATTGAGATCGAAGTCCCTGTGCTGGAAGGCACCGACGATCTAACGCTGAACCGTGCCGTCGGCCATATTGACGGCACAGCAGCTCCGGGCGAAGAGGGGAACATTGGGATCGCTGGGCACCGGGACGGATTTTTCCGCGGGCTCAAGGACGTTCACCTTGGCGAGTACTTGGATCTGTACACTGAACGGGGAAACACGCGTTACATCGTGGACGAGATCCGCATGGTTCCACCGGAGAACGTTTCCGTGCTTGCGCCACGCCCAAGATCTTCCATCACCCTCGTGACCTGTTATCCCTTCTATTTCGTGGGAAGCGCCCCCTTGCGTTACATCGTTCACGCCTCAACAACGAGTGCAATCAATCTCCAGGCACCTAGGCCCCGGACCCCTTAATGACAGGCGGTACCTTATTGGCGGCGTGAATGGACACATTGCTCTGGTTTTCGAGGCACTCAGGAAAGAGGGCTGAAGGTGTCCGCAGGTGACGTGCCCTTATTGAGATTGAAGACCACCGTTTATGTACGCTCCAGACAGTAAGGGGTCGTGACGCCATTTGCATCGGAATGCGAATACCTGGACGCAATTGGTTTCACATGACCATCCGGAAGTGATTGCCGACGCTATCCACTCACATTATTCTGCAACGAAGAAGTGAGTTGCTAATTTTCCTTAGCCATCGAATTTGAGAGTTGTCGCCGCCATGCCGCTTCCTATTGACACTCTATAGGTAGATGACTATCATCCCTACAGAGCGCCGATAGGAGACATCATAGCGGGGTGTTCGAGATGCCACTCTTCGTCAAAGTACGATCTTTCCTTCGAAATCTATTCTTGTCTCGGCGTGCGGATGTGGACCTCGATGAGGAGGTTCATTCGCACCTCGAAATGCTTACAGAGGAGAAAATTCGCGCGGGCACGTCGCCGCAGGAAGCACAACGAGCCGCTCGCATCGAACTCGGTGGCATTGAACAGCTGAAAGAACAGGTTCGCCAAGAACGGATTGGCAATTGGATTCAGTCCATCGTCTCTGACTGCCGTTTCGGTTTGCGCCAGCTTCGCAAGAATCCTGGCTTCACTGTCATCGCCGTCCTCACCCTTGCCCTCGGCATCGGCGCCAATACTGCACTATTCTCCGTGGTTAATGGAGTTCTGCTGAATCCGTTGCCATACGAGCAGCCGGACAGGCTGGTGGCCCTTTACTCACGAACTGCGGACTTCCAGCATGCTTCCATCTCTTATCCAAATTTCCTGGACTGGCGCCGGGACAACCACTCCTTTTCTGAGCTCGCTGGATTTCGCTCAGATACCTTTAACCTCACGGGCATGGGCAACACGGAACGGTTGACCGCGAATATGGTTTCTGCGGAATTTTTCTCGGTCCTCGGAGTGAAGCCGGTTGCGGGCCGGTTATTTGCAGACCAGGAGGATCAGGTTGGAGGAACGCCGGTTGCGCTCATCAGCGAAGGTTTTTGGAAACGCAAGTTCGCTTCATCTTCAGGGGCGATCGGAAGCTCTGTCACTCTGAACGGAAGGCTATACACCATCGTCGGTGTCATTCCATCGAGCTTCCACTACCAGAACGACAATTTCCAGAGCGAGAGCGAAGTCTATGTGCCTATAGGTCAGTGGAACGAGCCGGCGTTTCGCGATCGACGGACAGCCATGGGAATGGATGCGGTGGGAAAGCTGAAGCCTGGAATCACTCTCGAACAGGCGGCGTCAGACATGAGCGCAATTGCAGCACATCTCGCCGAGGTCTATCCGGACACCAATAAGGTATCTGGTATAGCGCTCGTGCCTTTGAAAGAGAATCTCGTGGGAGATATTCGGCCAATTCTTTTGATGCTGCTGGTGGCCGTGGGCTTCGTGCTCCTGATCGCTTGCGCGAATGTTGCGAATCTGCTTTTGGCTCGGTCTAACGGCAGAAATCGGGAATTTGCGATTCGGACGGCACTTGGAGCGACTCGGCGCCGAGTGGTGCGGCAGCTTTTGACGGAAAGCATTCTCCTTTCGTTAGCAGGGAGTACTCTTGGCATAGTCATCGCCGCGTGGAGTATAAAGGTAGTGGTTAAAGCGCTTCCGGACGCTCTGCCACGCACGAACGAAATTCATCTAGACGGGCACGTGTTGTTGTTCACCCTCGGCGCTTCGGTAATCACCGGTATCCTGTTTGGCTTGATGCCTGCCTTGAAGGCTTCGCGATCGGAACCTCACGAGACGCTAAAGGAGGGGGGCCGCGGTGGAAGCGGGACAAGGCAACGCGTGCAGACCATCTTGGTGGCGGGAGAAATGGCTCTTGCGGTGGTGCTGCTCGTGGGTACTGGTTTGATGCTTCGCAGCGTTGCCATGCTCTGGAACACCGATCCCGGATTTGATCCGCAGAACGTGGTGAGGTTCTACTTGGCGGCTTCCGAACCGTTCGGCGCCAACCCATCTGCGATCCGTGCTGTATTTCGCCAACTTCACGATGCCATTGCGGCCGTTCCTGGGGTGCAATCTGTTTCGCTGACAGTTGGATCCTCGCCCATGGAAGGCGATTCGGAACTGCCCTTCTGGTTGGAAGGAGAGGCCAAGCCCGCTTCTCAGTCGGAGATGAAACAAGCTTATTTCTACGTTACCCAACCAGACTTTCTAAAGGTCATGAAAATCCCGCTGAAGCGAGGTCGGTACCTAGCCGAATCCGACAATGAAAACTCGCCGTTTGTGATCGTTATTGACGATCAATTTGCAAAACTATACTTCGGGAATGAGAACCCAATCGGAAGACACGTAAATTTCGACATGCTAGACAAGACTGCGGAAATCGTCGGCATTGTGGGCCACGTCAAGCAGTCGGGCTTGGACTCTGACGCCACAGCGTCGATTCAGGCGCAATTTTATTTCCCATTGACACAAATTCCCGATTCCTTCCTTTCCGTGTTCAGCCATGCCATAAGCGTGGACGCCAGAATGAATGGATCCTCATTGGGGGCGGTCGACTCCATCAGCCGGGCGGTCGAAAAGGTCGATAACCAGATTGTGGTATTTGGCCTAGAAGCGTTTAGCGATGTGATTTCCGACTCATTTGCATCAACGCGATTTGCGATGGCTTTGTTGGGTGTGTTTGCCGCGCTCGCAATGGTGCTCTCTTCAATAGGAATCTACGGCGTGATTTCCTACGTCGTTGGCCAGCGAACGCACGAAATTGGTATCCGAATGGCACTGGGTGCGGAGCGAGCAAACGTTTTGTGTATGGTCCTGAGCCAGGCGGGACAAATAGTAATGCTCGGCGTTGGAATTGGGCTCCTTGCCACGCTTGCATTGACGCGCCTGATGGCCAGTATGCTTGTCGGCGTGAGCCCTTCGGATCCGATCACTCTTGCAGGAGTTGCCTTGTTGCTTGCTGTCGTGTCGTTGTTGGCTTGCTACGTCCCCGCTCGCCGCGCCTCCCGCGTCGATCCCATGATCGCTCTGCGCTACGAATGAGCAGGGCGACATTTAGAATTTGATCTGAACCACACCGACACCAATCGTTTTCCGCTCTCGCTCTGGAAACTATCCGCCGCGTATCTTGCGAGGATTATCGGCAGCGAAATACTGAGAAAAACCAATTCGAAATTCGCGCGCTTAGGATCTCATCAAGAATTCGTTAGGAGCGAAACTAGGCGGATGAGAAACGCGTTACCCTTCGTTTGGCTGAGTTGTATTGCGCATGCCGCTGAAATTCAACGCGAAATCTACTTGATGTTGCCGTAAATAAAATGGCGTCTGATAGTTATCGTGGATGGAACAGCCGATGCGCTAGAAGAGTAAGCGAGAACGAAGACCTGACACGGCCGGGAATGTGAAGCTGCGAGTCTCTATGTGCTCAGTTTCCTGATTTCCACGTGCAATCCGAGTGGCCCTTTATGCGCGAGCTAACTTTTAGTCTGTGACATCTGGCGGTATTCATCCCCGGCGGCGTCGGGCAACAGTACGAAGAGCGTATAAACGCCGAGCGCGGTGCCCAGTGGGGGATGGATGAGGGCTATGAAGGCCATCACCAGCGCAAAGGTGCGGCCCCAAGGGCGCAACTTGAGCAGGCTCCATCCGGTGACAAAGCGAAGGGCGGCCAAGACCAAGAAAAGCACGCAAAGAAGAACGAATATTCCCGGCGCAAATACAAACGCGATTTTCTGGGCGTTATGCAACGCCAACGGGACGGTGACGACGGTAGCAAGCACAGCCATGACGACAGCGGGGATGAGCCACATCGCACCCGCGACGAACCACAGAATGGCAAGCAGATGAACGTGTTCGGCGACGCGCATACGGGCTGCATTCGCGACACGCACGCCGGTAGTACTCCGTCCGCAGTTGGGACAGACCGACTGCTCGGAAGCGATTGGTGAACCACAAGAATTGCAGAACATACGTCTCTCCTTCTACGCGAAAGGAACAGGATAGCCAATGAGCCCGCAGCCCAGCGGTAGCAAAGAATGTCGAAATCTGGAGTCTACACAAACTCGCGTCTATCGGAGGATACGCTTTCAAGCGGCAAGAAGTTTCAGGCAGGTTGCTGGAACGCGCTAACGCTGACAAGCCATTGGTCGGAGAAGTCCGGCTTCGCGATTTAGAACCGAGCAGCGCTTGTTAAGAGTATACTGCCGGTACGAGGAGGGAGTATGTTGCAACCAGTGAACCAGACAGAACCCCGGGACCTCGAGTGGTCTTGTCAAGCCGTTTCAGCCATAGATGAGCCCTGCGATTCGGCTGCAACTTTTCACTGCGATATCTGCGGACGGTGGTTCTGCGCCGTCCACGCTGAGGATGAGGGCTGGCACGCCTGCGGCCTGGAGCCGGGGAACGAGGGTGGCGAGGCTTAAGGTCACAAAAAACGGTTAGCCGCTGCCGAAAGGCTCCATGACCGACGAAAAACAAGCGAGACTCGAAGCTCGGGCGAGAATTGACATCAAAAACCTCTTCGACAGAGGGCAAGTCTCATCGAAGGACTCTGCCGCTGCTTTTCGGCATGTGAAATTCGTTTGGCTGGCGCATCTGACGGATGCTCAAATTGACGAGTTTGTCCGCAAGGAAATCGGAGAACTCGAACTCCCGATAATCAATCCTGCCGAGTAGGCTTCCCCAGCCAGATCATTTCGTCGCGAACCAAGCGGATAAAGTATCAATTTTGCTCGGCAAAGCTGCTGACCTTCGCATCACACGTTGACTACGCTACTGGTTCAGTGCCAAGCGCGATGGTAGTTACCGGTACTTCAGACGCGATCGGTCAAACCAGCACCCTAATGCTCACAGTGCAGTGAAGGCGTTCGCCACTTGTACCACGCCGGTTTTCAAGCGAGTGCCCTAGCTACTTTCCGGCGCAAAATAGAGCCCAAAAGTAGCAGATTGGTGCATATTCTCGTCTGATTTTATGGCCGGAACATCATTTTCTGCTTGACAGAATTCTAGATGTGCCTACTATCTGTATATGAGTAAGTCACAAAGCAAGCAGCCACTTCTACGTCGACTCCTGAAAACCGCACGCCTCATGGTGCAGGGCGGCTTGTCCGAGACCACACGCCGCTGCGGCAACCGAAACTGCATCTGCCACCGCGACCCAACACAACGGCATGGCCCGCATCTCTACCTGACCTATCGCAGCGAAGGCAAAAGCCGCGCTTTGTATGTACCGCACGAACACGCTGAGCAGGCTCGTCAGGCTCAGGCCGCCTGGAAAGAGTTTTGGGAGGTGGCTTGTGAGTTGGCCGCCGGGAACCGCGAACAGCTGCGCGAGCGCATGCGGGGACAAGAGTCCGCGGCCAGGCAGAGGAAAGCCGATGGTTGAACTGCGTCATCACCAGCGGCTGGTGTGGGAGGGATGGTTTCCGGAACAAGCAGCAGGATGGTGGGACGAATGGATGAGGCAGGCCGATCAACTGCTGGACGATGACGAGCTGTTGGAGGCCGTCTACCAAGCCCAAGGAAAGCGACGACCGAAGAGCGGTTGTCGTGGAAGGAAGCAAACGCCGGCCGAGGTGGTGCTGCGTTTAGCGGTGTTGAAGCATGTGCGGAACTGGAGCTTTGAAGAAACCGAGCGAGAAGTACGGGCGAATGTGGTGTACCGGCAGTTTACCCGGATTGGCGCGGAAAAAGTTCCCGACGCCAAGACCCTGGGGCGGCTGGTGCAAGCGCTGGGTCCGGCAGTGATCCAACAGGTGCATCAGCGACTGGTTGCCGTAGCCCAAGAAAAGAAGGTCGTGCGGGGACGCAGGCTGCGGCTGGACACGACGGTCGTGGAAAGCAACATTCACTACCCCACGGACAGCAGTTTGCTCAGCGATGGCGCGCGGGTACTGATGCGCACGATGAAGAAGATTACGGAGCTGACGGGGCGAGCGGGAACGAAGTTGCGTAACCGCATGCGCACCATCGGGCATCGGGCGATGGAGATTGCGCGGACCAGCCGCAGCAAGGGACCGCAAGTGCAGAAAAAGTTGCAGCAGGGCTATCGAAAGCTGTTGACCGTGACACGCAAGGTCGTCAACCAAGCAAAGCGCTTCCGGGAGGAGATCGCCAGCGGTGTGAAGCGCACTAAAGACCATGAGCCACGCTTGTCCAAATTAGGATTCTGATTTGTGAAAGAAAAAAGGCCGAGCATCTGTTAGCTTGAGATTGGGCTCTGGAAAAGCCAATCACAATGCTAAGGAGGCTCAGCCTTGACTCGCGTCAGCAGTATTTTCTCACAGATCTTGCAGTTAATCCCTCGCCTCGAATTTGAATCTGCCGTGCGCAAGCACGACGCCGAGCGACATGCCCGTGGTTTCAGTAGTTGGGGGCAGTTCATCGCCATGCTCTTTTGCCAGCTGGGACATGCCAAGTCGTTGCGCGAAATATGCGGAGGCTTGGCCGCCAGCGAAGGAAAACTTCGTCATCTGGGTTTGCCCACAGCTCCGGCTCGCTCCACGTTGGCCTACGCCAACGAACATCGCCCTTGGCAGTTGTGCCAAACGGTGTTTGAGCAACTGCTGGCGAAGTGCCAGACCTTGGCGGCCAGCCAACCAGGAACGAGGAAGAAGAGAAAATTCCGGTTCAAGAACCCGCTGCTGAGCCTGGACGCCTCGGTGATCGATCTCTGCGCCACGATGTTTGACTGGGCCAAGTTTCGTTTGACGAAAGGGGCGGTGAAGCTACATCTGCTGCTGGATCATGATGGGTATTTGCCGTCTTATGCAGTCATCACCGAGGGCAAGAAACATGAGGTGCGCGTGGCACGGCAGATGCGCTTCGCGCCGGGGACGATTCTGGTGTTTGACCGCGGGTATACGGACTACGAGTGGTTTGCGAACTTGATTCAGCAAGGAGTTTATTTCGTGACGCGACTGAAGGAAAACGCCGATTACGGAGTGGTTGAGAAACTCGCCGTTCCGCAGGGACGGGGCGTGCGACGCGATGAAGTAATCTTTTTCTACAAGTTGGCCAAAGCAGGCATCGATGCATACTTCCGGCGCATTGAATTCTATGATGAAGAAAACGATCGGGTGCTGGTGTTTCTCACCAGCCACATGGGGTTGGCGGCAGCCACCATCGCTGCGGTGTACAAGGAACGCTGGCAGATCGAATTATTTTTCCGAGCGCTAAAGCAATCACTACGGGTAAAAACCTTTGTGGGGACTTCGGCCAATGCGCTGAAAACCCAACTCTGGACGGCGCTGATCGCCATGTTGTTGGTGAAATACTTACAGTTGAAGTCTAGCTTTGGCTGGTCACTATCCAATCTCGTGGCGCTGCTGCGGCAGCAACTGTTTGTCTATCGTGACCTGTGGACATGGATGGATGATCCATTCCAGCCTCCCCCGATACCAGAAGGGCTGCCAGAACAGTTGGCCTTGCAGCTTGGCTAAGCGGATAAAAGATTTGGACAGCAGAAACCATCTGACATTCCAAAAGCAGGGCAGTTACGACATTTCGGAGGAGCGAACTTAGACAGCAGCGACCAAAAGCCGTACCCAGGAATGGCCAACCTGCCCTCCGCGCAGCGACCGGACGGTGAGTTTTGCTGTGTTTTTGTGATTATCGACCCGTGTTCTCAGCTAATTTGGACAGCAATGACCATGAGCAGAATTTGGTTCTGACAGCACTACGGAAAGATTTGGAAACCATGTTGCCTCGCGTGCAACAAGTGATTCGGCAAGCCAGGGCTCGCGTGCTGGGTGGAAACGTCCATGTAGTGGGGAAACTGGTGAGCGTGTTTGAACCGAGTACGGAAGTGATCCGTAAGGGGAAAGCCAGCAAGCCGACCGAATTTGGAAAGATGGTTAAGGTTCAAGAAGCGGAGAACCAAATCATCACCCACTACGAAGTGTTCGAGAAGCGGCCCAATGACGCGGACCTATTGGTGCCAGCAGTTCAGAAGCATGAACAGCAATTCGGCCGTGTACCACAACTCGTGGCCGGTGACGCAGGGTTCTACTCTGCGGACAACGAGGCTGAGCTGCAAAAGATGGGCGTGAGACAAATCTCGGTTCCGAACCGTTCCACGAAGAGTCCCGAACGACGACGACATCAGAAGAAGAAATCCTTTCGTAGAGGCCAGAAGTGGCGAACTGGAGCAGAGGGTCGCATCAGCGTGCTCAAACGGCGCCACGGACTGAATCGCTGTCGTTATCGCGGAGAGGCTGGCATGCAACGGTGGGTGGGCCTGGGGGTGATTGCAGACAATCTGATCAATATCGGTCGATTCCTGGCAGTAACGAACAGCGGATAGAGATCAAGCCGCGAGCGGCGATCACCACAAGGGCAAAGAGAAAAGATGTAGATAAAATGGCAGCCCGGAAGGAACCCACGGGCCGGGCTCAGGGAATTGCTTCTCCTCGGTCCTTATTTTTGCGCCGGAAAGTAGCTAGACCCCCGCAAGACATTTCCTTTCCGATACGGAATTGGAAACGTTGTGTTCACGCACAAAGTCGAGATGGGCAGCGCTGGCGAGAGAAGGTCTGAAGGAACGTCAATCCGCGCAAAACACGATTTTCTGTGATCCTAGCCAGTGCTGCAGGATCTGCAGGATTACCTCTATTGACGTCTGGACGCTCGACAAATAAGATCTGTATGGGCAAGCCCGGACCGGATTCATAAGGCCGTCTTGGGACGGATGTGACCTGATGGGTTCGACCGAGCGGACCGACAACCGCTTCCGAGGCAAGAGTCGGTCCTGCCCACTATCGCCTGCTGTTTCGTCACTCTTTCCTCGGTCTCCTCAATTCGTTTACACCGACCGCCAGTCCTGTAGCTGTTAGTTTCTCGTACGGTCTTCTCAGGATACTGCCACATCCGCATCGGGGGCTTTCCGTCTCTTTAAGTTTGCCGGATTTGACGACAACAATTTCGGCTCCGCAATTTGGGTTTGAGCACCACCATTTTTCGCCTATCTGCATGCCCACCTCGCTTATTAGCGGTCCCGCTATGGCGCATCGTAACCAGCCAGCTGCGCCGCCAATGGGATATCAAGCAAACTGCTTGGGATACTAAGCAGGGCCCATAATTCCGCACTCGCGACGACCGTCCTAGAATCTGAAGACTCTACACCCGATAGAAATCGCTCCTCCCGAGCCGGTGGCGCGACTAAAACCTGTGCGACAAGAAGGAAGCCTACGACTGGAGTGCTTCGGCGCCCCGCAGCATTGCCTCCGTCAGCTTTCCATCGCTCAGGCGCATCTCGCGGAAAAGATGCAAATTGGAAGACATGACTACGCCGGGGCTCAGATGCACCGCCGGGGGTAAGTTCACTTTACTGGTGAGATTGTCCGCCATGACGCGGACTGCAATCTGTCCTTGACGATGCGGTTGTTGGTAAATCGAGGCCGCAATCGTGCCTTTCTTGAAGTAAGGGGCCATCTCGACGAACAGGTCCGTAGTGATCAGTTTTACCTTTCCGCCAAGCCCTCGGGCCCCGAGCGCCCGGCAGACGGGCAAGCAGTTCACGGTATTTACGTAGATGCCCGCCAGCGCCGGTACGCGGCGGAGCAAGTCAAACGTCTTCTGAAAGCTTTCGTCCTCATCCTCATGCCCTTCGATCACCGCCACGATTTTCCCGCCGGGACAATGCTTTGGAAATGCTTCCGAGAAGCCATCCGCCTTCTTCCGATGGTCCTCGGCCATCAACATGCCCGCGACAACCGCTACCTTCGAGCCTGCAGCAACGAATTTGCCCATTAACTCGCCCGCCAGGCATCCATTGAGATACGGCTCGACGCAGACGATGCTCGACCGCCGGCTCTCCGGTGCGTCCGTGGAAACGCACACCACATGGACGCCTTTACTCTCGGCCTCGTCAATTAAGGGCTTCAGGTCCTTCGGATTTCCCGCCGTCAGGATGACTCCGTCGACGCCAAGCTCCAGGAGTTCCTTAAAGGCTTCGGTGTCGCCTTCGCCAAGAATCTGTACCGGCCGGTTGATGAATTCAATGCCGAGCTGTGACACGCGCTTGGCTTCATCCAGCACGCCGCTCCAAAGCTGATCGTAGAAGAAATGGATTTCCCGTGGCATGCACACACCAATGCGGGCAGTGGCTCGCGCAACCGAAAGGGCACGTGCGGCCAGATTCGGCGTATAACCGATTTGGCGCGCGATTTGCAGAATGCGCTGGCATGTGGATTCCTTGATACCGTCGCGTCCGTGCAAGGCACGGTCCACAGTGCCAATCGAAACATTCGCCATCTGAGCGATCAGATGAATTCCACGTCGCTCTTTTCCCATGGCTTCACTCCACAACGAGCAGCAGCAAAATCCGCAAAGTCGTGTAAGCCCTTCTGCGTTACGAACTTATTGTAATCCCGATTGTATCGGTATCTCAGCCCGGCGCTGCCCGATCAACGGGTTTCGCGGATAACGCCAACGTTGGGGCTTTTTCGATAAGCCGGAGCGGCGACCCTTTACCGGCTGACCACTTGTAGTTTTGTCGCCGACAGGTCTGCCGAATTTCGACCGACCAAGACCGTGAACGCGCCGGGTTCGACGACACGATGCATATCCCTTGTTGGCTCACTCTTTCGACACGGCCGCGATTCTCAGGCGACACCTGCCTTACGAATGCCTGGACCAGCTTACGGTAGACATCCACGCCGGAGTTCGCTGATTTTGCATGAAGGCACGTTTTGGTTTTTGCCACGCTCCTTGGCGAGTTGTGCAGACGATACTTAGTTTGTATCCTGCAAGATACGGGAGCCTTTCGGAGTTTCCCTATTTCTACAGACGATCCCAAACGAGTAGATTCTGGAACTTATGCTCCTTCCCATCGATACTCGTAACGCTGGCGGTGAGCGTGGCTCCGTCCTCAGATATGACATAGCTTGCCTTGCCTACAAGGCAGCCAAGTTTCTTCGACTCCACCTCGATAGTATTCGGGATGGGGCGTGACATCGCTGCGGTAATTCCGGGTACATCCGGCACGGCGTGATCCTCGCCGTCAAAGATGAATGTTGTTGGTCTTTCCTTGACGATCGTTCCGTCGCTCATGGTTCCTTGGGCCGTCATCTGATAACCCTCCGTGGTGCGGCGCCATTGCATGGTCGCGCTCGCGGGCTGGTGTTTTGTAGAAAACTGGGACTTTTCGGAGTTCAGCTTCCAGGCTCCGTCGAATGGATCTTCTCTGTCCATGGTGAAATCGCTCCTCAAGAAATGGAATAGTACTACAAATGTGAATTGACATTAACATTTTACAGCGCTAATGTGAAATAAGATTCGCATATTGTCAAGAGGAAAAAGCCGAAACTCATCCAGCATGGCCCGTAAACCCTCCGAACGCCCACCCGTGCAAGAGCGCAGCCGAGAGTCGCTGCGGCGTATGCTCGATGCCGCGGAAGTGGTACTGACCAAATACGGACTCGAAGGCACGACCTTACCGCGCATAGCCGCCGAGGCCAGCATCTCGGCAGCCAACGTATACCGGCGTTTCCGTGACAAAGATGCCCTCATGGCCGCGGTGTTCCGACGGCTCAGAGAGCGCAGTGCGGCGGCAACGGCAGCGCTGATGGATCCGCAGCTAATTCGGTCTATCGGTCTGGTGCAGTTCTCTCGAAACATCATCCAGGGCATGCTGCGAAGCTATCGCGCGGATGCCGGTTTGAGCCGCGCGACCGTCCAATACTCGGAGCAAAATTGGAAAACGGATTTCGTGCGTAAAACCAGGACCGCCGAGGCGCAATCCTTTCAGACCATGGTAAACACATTCATGATTTGGCGCGACCAGATCAAGCATCCAGATCCGGAGCGGGCAGTCCGCTTTGGCTTCGCAATGATCGCGCTCGTTTTGCGAGAGCTTGTTTTGTTCAACCGCATGCACATTTTTGAGGACATAATACCGCTCGACGATGACATACTCAAAGAAGAGCTGCCGCGAATGTTTCTGCGTTACCTTGGGGTGGAATCAGACGAGGTTCGGACAAACCCGACCAATTCGTGAACGAGTCAAGAAGCAGTGCGGCGCATCACGATTGCGGAAGTGCCCATGCGAACATTACCCCGCCGCTACCGGTCACCACATATTGCCGGCCATCCAACTCAAAGGTGATTGGGGAAGTCTGCATCGGAGCTCCGGTTCCCGAATGCCACAAGGTCCTGCCATCGCTGGTGTCCAGCGCCAGAATGTTGCCGTGAGCATCGCCGGTAAACGTCAATCCCGAATCGGTAGTGAGGACACCAGCCCCCGAGCCGCCCGGGCCCACTTCATGGCTCCAGCGAATCTTGCCGGTCTGATAGTCAATGGCCTCGATGACGCTCTTGCTCCATAGACCGTAATCAGCGCCCGCCCACCCATAGTCTCCATCGACCGGCTTAGCAAAATAGATGCTCCAGCTCGGGCGAGCATCGACGATAAACAAGCCGGTCTTTGGATCGAAGCTGGGGGAGCGATAATTCGTCATGCCGCCTTCGTCGGGCGCAACCAGCCGTCCGTCCGGTTTGGGCTCTTTATCGGGGTTAGGAATCGGCCGACCTTCCTTGTCGATTCCTAGAGCCCAGTTGGTTGTCCCGAAAGGAACGGTCAGGAGGCTTTTTCCGTTGGTGCGGTCGAGCGCGAAAAAATAGCCGTTGCGCGAACTCTGCATAAGCATTTTTTTCGGCTGACCCTGGAAGTCTCCGTCGACAAGCACTGGCGTTTCCACGGCATCCCAGTCGTGCGTATCGTGCGGAGAAGCCACAAAGCCCCAGACGAATTGCCCGGTATCGGGATTGAGCGCAACGATGCTGCACGTCCACTCGTTGTCGCCAGGCCGCGTGGCACCGTTGAGCACCGGCGTGGGGTTTCCCGTGCCCCAAAAGACGAGGTTGAGTTCCGGATCATACGTGCCCGTCATCCATGTCGTTCCTCCCGTCGTGCCATTCGGAGTTCCGCTTGGAGGAGTACTGTTCCATTGCCATTGCACCGCGCCGGTTTCGGGGTCGAAGGAGCGAAGATATCCGGAAAGATTGTCCAGGTCGCCGCCCACTCCGGCGATCACATGGTTTCGGACGACCAGCGGCGTCATCGTGGACCAATAGCCCTGCTCTACGTCCGCGATCACTTGGTCCCAGCGCACAGTGCCATCTTTTGCATTCAAGGAGATCAGGTGGGCATCGGGGGTCGTAAAGTATAGCCATCCCTTGTACATGGCCACGCCGCGATGTCCGATGTACTCCCCTTTGTTCGACCGATGGGTGTAATGCCAGATCTGGTGGCCGGAGCGCGCATCGACAGCCCAAACGTTGTCCGGAACCGTAAAGTACAAAATACCGTCGACCAGCAGCGGTGAAGATTTAATTTCCTTGATCTGATCGGTTTGAAAGGCCCAGGCGAGCGCTAGATTCTTCACGTTCTGCGGCGTGATCTGGGTGAGCGAACTATGACGTCTGCCAGAATAATCGCCGTGATACCCGGGCCAACTATCGGCTGGCGGATGCTGAAGCATTTGGTCATCCACGCCTTGAGCGAGCATCACGCCGGGCAGCGCAATCGACATCAGCATGTTCGCAGCGAGAAGAAATGCAATCTTCACGGAATCCATATCGATTGGGAACCTTTCAAACTAAGGGTGTCGCGACAGATTTCATCGGTCAGCGCAAAGTTTGCAAATATGCCATCAGGTTGTGGATATCGGCGTCCGTGTACTTACTGAACAGCTCAACGTGGGCATTCACGGGCGCGTCGACTTTGTATTCCACCTCACCGGACCTCCAGGATCGGTACACCCCGGTAGAATCAATAAGTCCAACCGTAAACTCGTCGAGATATTCGAGCGTCCCGGTAATCGTTTGACCAGAGGCAAGCGTGACCGTGACTCTGGATTTCGCCTGTTTGGGATACAGCATCTGCTGTTCGAGTTTGAGGCCCTCGTATCGCGACGCGATACCGGAAAGATCCCCGGTTGGCGCGTGGCAGGTTGCACAGCCCCCGGCATTGTCGAAGAACTGCTTGCCGGCCTCGGCGTTCCCGGTTTGGAGATCGGAGACATCTACGCCCTTACGCCTGCCCTTTTTCTTGGCCGCTTCGTTCTGTTGGGTGTGGATAAAGGCCATTAGGCCGGCAAGCTGTTGATCGGAAACTTCAAAGCGCGGCATGCCTTTCTCGGGGCGTCCGTTGCGCACAATGGGACCGATCTTGTCGCCATCCCGATCCTCAGTCACCGACTTGGAACGCGTGAGATCCGGCCCGCTCTCTCCGCCTTCGGCGTCGCGGCCATGACAAAAGGAGCAATCTTGCCGGAACAGAGAGGCGCCGCTCTCAATTAGAGCCGGCGTGTATGATTCGGCCACAACTTTGTCCGTTTGCCTGACTCCACTCAGAGCTTGCGAGCTACCCGTTGGTGTTTGTGCTGTCGACATAGTGAGGCTGATGAGCAACGGAGCCGCCAACTGCACACTCCCATGCCAGGCCGAACGAAGAAGATTCATTCCGTAAGTGTTCCTTTACGCTGCATCACACTCTAAAGCATCTCTGGTCTCATCTTTACCGAAATCCTTGACGTCTCCGACTATGATACGAGATGGAGCAGCCTTGCTTCATCCATCGCAAAATCAGGATGTACAGCCTTCCGAGGAGTTTCTGCTCGGCTGCAGCGTTCAGCGCCCGGAATTTACGGCCGCGGATGAGAAGCCGTACTGCCTTCCGTCATGCCCAGCACCCACTTGATCGCTTCAAAATACATCTTTCGGATGTCGGGATCATTCCAGGCCTCCTCCGTGTGGCCGAGGGTCGAGTAGAAAACGCGCCCTTTGCCGTACATCTTGCCCCACGCTACGGCGAAATCATGGTCCGTTCTGTGGATACGCGGGTTGTTTGCGTAGTCGAGCTTCGTGGGGTCGAGACTGAGCAGAACGTTGACCTTATCGCGCGACCATTCCTTGGGCTGATAGATCTCGTCATACTTAACGAACGCCCTTGGAAAGTGCCGGACAGCGGGGAAGCTCGGGTCTTCATTGACGATCGGGGCGTTGAACGTGGACCACGGGTGCTGGTCGAACCAGCCGCCGATCATCTCGCCGTATTCCGGCCATTTGTAATTGGTGTCGAGGGCGGCATGAACGCCCACAAAGCCTTTTCCATCGTCCTTGATGAACGACATCATGTCTCGCTTCTGGCTGTCGTCCAAGTCAAGCTCGCCTGTCGTGCTCATAAAAACCAGAGCATCGAAGTACTCGAGGTTCTTCGCGTTTCTTCCCAAGTCCTTCTTTGTAAGGAGCTCGGTGTCCGTGCGCAGTGTGGTATCCCAAAGACCGCTGTCTTGGCCCATGTTGTAGATAGCAGCCATTCCATCCGGAACCGAATCGTGCTCGAATCCCTTCGTTTCACCGATCACCAGAAGGTGCTTGAGATGAATTTGCTTGGCGTGCGGCGGTGGCGGGGTCAAAGAATCCGCGGACTGCTGATTCTGGGCGCGTGTGAATCCTTCGAGTATCAACAACGACAGAAGAAGATATAGAGCGTTTCGAATGTGGCGCAAGTGGTCTCTCCCAAAAGCATCCGTTCTGTAGCACTTCCGCGAACGGAGGGCCAAATCGTGAGGAGGTTCGAGCCCCCACTTTCGCGAGGATGTCTCGGCCCCAAAGGTAACACGAACCCTTGACCTACCCAATCACCGTATACGCCACGGACCCGCTCCAGTCCGCCGGCGCCTCCACTTTCTCCCTAACCCGTCCACGAGGGCATCTATCGACGCTCATTGCGCCTTTCCCGAGAGGGTGCCTCGGCGCTGGTGAGCCAAGCGCTGGGGCAGGACCGCAATCACGGTCGGCGGAGCAACTCGAAACAAGCCTTTACAAGTTTTTCCTAGTACTTGAATAGCTTGAGATCGATCGCATCGACCATGATTTTGTAGCCGGTGTCCGCGGGATGAAGATGATCGCCACTGTCTGCCTCAGGGGAGAGGTTTGAAGAATTTTTCGAGTCTCGCGTCCGAGCGTCGAAATCGATCACCGCGTCGAATTGGCCGCTCGTGCGGATCCAACGGTTCACGGTCTGGCGAGCGCGCTCAGCATCGGGAGTCGCATAGAATGACCCGCCAAACGGCGTGATTGTCCCACCGTATACCCGGATATTTTGAGAATGCGCGCGAACGATGATCTGCTCGTAGGCGCCGATAATGCCCTGGGCGACGGAGTCGAGATTGCATTCCTTGGTGCAGGTCCCGATGTCATTTACGCCCTCAAGTACTACCAGCCAACGGACGCCCGTCTGCGTCAACACATCACGATCCAAGCGCGCGAGCGCGTTTGGTCCCAGCCCATCGTGCAGAAGGCGATTGCCTCCAATTCCTTGGTTAAGAACGCCAACGTGCTTCGTGCGGCCATTGGCGTACAGACGTCGAGTCAATTCGTCCGTCCAGCGGCGGTTTTCGTTTGTTGTCGAATTTTTTCCATCGGTGATCGAATCACCGAGTACCACGACCGCAGCTGCTCGATCGCGGCTGACCACGTCCACTCCATTCAGGAAATACCAGTGATCGATCGTTTGTGGGGAGGGCAGATCCGCGGCAGCTACCACGTCGCCTTGAGCCAGGTAGGATGTCGCTCTAGATCCGGAGTGAGTGGTTACACCGACTAGCACACCTTGCAGTCGCATGGATACTGCGAGATCCGAAAGAGGCCGCAAGTCAAAATCAACAGGATCCGAGTACATGAGAGCACCTGGAGGGATCGTCACAGACGGTCGTCCCTCAAAGGCAAGCGCACGGTCCGTGTCGGGCAGGATAGAACCGTTCCTGCCAGCCTTAGCCACGTGGGCCGAGGATACCGTTAGCGCCGTTGTTCCGAATGAGTTGGAAAACCGGATCCGTATTTGCGATCCGCCGACCGAAACGTGAACAACCTGCCTAAGAGTGGTGTCCGCGAATTCTGGAGCCGGCGGCAGACTTCCCGCATCGGCAAGTTGTGGTGACGATGCCCACGTACCCACCCAAAGGGCGCCTTTCTGCTGTTTGCCGGACACGCTGCTCGAGGTTTGTAAGAGCAGCGTTGCAAATACGAACAACAAGCGTGTGGCAACAGGCCATTTTCTTCTCAATCGAACCTCGAATCGCATGCACCAGAATCAGTGCGCATCGGCTGCGTTTGCCGTGGCGGGCGTAGCCGGCCCTTTGATATATCGGCTGGCGAATGTGAGAAATGTAGGCCAATTGGGGCCAGTGGTGTGCCCGCCACTGTGTTGCCGAAAGGCAATGTCTCCTTCGATCAGGGAAGTCTCCATTGGCGGAAATGCGGTGGTGCCCAGGTCCTTTTTACCGAGGAGGCGGTAGACCGGCCCTGCGCCGACAGCACCTAGAAACATCCCCTTGGCATCCACCCAACCGCCTTCAACTTGTTGCGAACCGCTGCTGATCAACAGCGGGCGCGGCGCGCACAACGCAATGAGTTCATGCGAATCCACGGGAAGATCGTTCGGCGTCAGCGGCCCGGCATACTTAAGAAAATTTCCGGCCATCCAGTGGTATTCGGCCGAGGAGGCGACATTTTCCACCTGCTCGCCAAAATTTCGACGAAAAATCTTGGCGCCGCCTTCGCCTGAGGAACCAATGAAGCCGATAGCGAACCGTTGGTCGTAAGCCATTGTGACCAGGGCCGCCTTGCCGTACCGCGATAGTCCTTCAATGCCCACTTGTTTTGCATCGACTGATTTGTCGGTCTCAAAATAATCCAGAGCACGGCTAGCACCCCAGGCCCACGCGCGCAACGCGCCCCAATCATCCAATTTCCGGGGCTGACCCTTGTTGACCAGACCGATGATTCCTTCCGTCAGGCCAGCGCCGTTGTCCGCTTGTACGCTAGTTGGAATGAGGGTGGCGCAGCCCCAACCCTTCGCAAGAACCTGCTGCTGCCAGGTCGGCCCGTTGCCCATGATTGCTGCACGTTGAGCCTCCGAAAGGCGCTTCCTCATCGCTTCCATAACTTCGGGGCTTAAGCCGAATTCCATCATGAGTGGCACCGGGCCGCTCGCTTTGGCCGGCAATGTTAGCGTCAATTGAATGTCGACGGTAATGAGCGGATAAGAAGAGTTGTCTACGTGTCCGACAAGCTTCTTCGTCGTAACCGGGAGGCCATTGTTCTCTTCGGCGGTCGTGCTGACCACTTCCCACTTTACGCTCGGAGTATTCTTGGGGACCCGACCGTAAATTTCGCGATCGAACAACTCCACGATCTCCGGCCGCCGCACTTTCCACCACATGTCTGCAGTCGTGACCTTGGTACCGTTGTTCAAGATCAACGGATCCGGCAAGGTGACGGTTGGATTGACTTTGGACTCGTCAAAGTTAGCGGCATTGGGCGATTTCGGGTCTCCGTCGGGCCCGCGGCGCAGGGAGGTAATATGCAGCAGGTCCAAAAGCCGCTGGTGATCCTGCTCGGCCGTCAGGTGTACGGGCGGAGGATTATCGACGCGGGGCGGACTAAAGGCCAGGACAATCAGGAGGACTGAGGACAATCGACTTGATTGCGCGGTTTGCAATTGATTCTCTCCGCACCGCTAGTAGAATCTTCGGCCTTAAACAATCCCTTTTCCGTCGCCTCATTATCCTTCAACCTGACCATAAACTCACTCCATTCACACGGGCAAGTGACATTGGCCTTACGCGACGGAATCCGCTTACAGCCCATTCTTGCTGGGTTCGCCGACACTGCCTGGAAGGGCGGATGCCCTGCTAAGGCGCTTTGAGCGAGCAGCGCAGACTTCGGGGGGGCCAAACCGTAGCTCAACGTCGGCTATCGCTGTGCCAAGGTGATCGTTTACTTCGATATCCTGGCTCGCGAGGAGTTTCGTCGGTCTCGGAGAAACCCGAGAAATTCAGGCATTCCTTCGCCGGTTTTGGCGGACAGTTCGAATACTTCCATTCCCGGCCGGACGGCTTGGATGTTTCGGTGGGCCGCCACCTCGTCAAATTCGACGACCGCGGCAAGATCAGATTTGGTGATAATGGCAACGTCCGCGCTGTTGAAGATCGTTGGATACTTTAAGGGCTTGTCCTCGCCCTCCGTTACAGACAGCAGCACCAAACGCAAATCTTCGCCGAGATCGTAAGAGGAAGGGCAAACCAGGTTTCCGACGTTTTCAATGAACAAAAAATCCAGGTCTTCGAGGTTCCAGTCGTTCAGGGCGTTTTGCACCATAGCCGCTTCAAGATGACAGACCGTGCCGGTAATGATCTGCTTCACTGGAGCCTGGCTGCGCGCCAGTCGAGCCGCGTCATTTTCCGTGGCAAGATCGCCAACGAGCGCCGCGACCTTGTACCGAGGCTGAAGAAGCGTCAAGGTCTTCTCCAAGAAAGCGGTCTTGCCGGAACCGGGGCTCGAAACGAGGCTGACGGCCAACACACCGCATTGGCGAAAGCGCTCGCGCAGCGCACGAGCGAGGACATCGTTTTGTTTCAGGACGTTTTTTCGAACTTCGACGAGGCGAGTTTCTAGAATCATTGCCGTAGCTCCAAACCAGTCACCAATAGTTCGCGCCCTTCGAGGACCTCGGGCGTTGGTGTGCCGCAGACAGCACAGCAGAGTGATTGGATCGATTGAACGTGGCGTCTCTCCTGACAAACGGGACAATTCACGATTATGGGAACTTCCTCGATGAACAGCTTCGAACCTTCGAGCGACGTCTCCCGGCAGGCCACTTCGTAAGAAAAAAGCAGGGCTTCCTTTACGACGCCGGAAAGGGGCCCGAGCTTGAGGTAGACGACGTCGACGCCCGGCGCGCCGCGCGATTCTGCTTCCTCGCGGGCGAGGTCGACGATGTTCATGGCGATCGAAAGTTCGTGCATCGCGGGGCTCACTTCCAGTTCGACAACAATTACTCCTTGCGTTCAGCGCCGATCATCCTTACGTCACCTGCGTCGCACATCCCGAATTTGTTTCTTCCGAAAAAGCGCTTCCATGCCGGTTCCGAAACACGGCGAGAGCGGCTTGACCAAGGCTTACGCCTCCGTCGTTGGCGGGAACGACGTGATTTGTCCAAATGTGGAAATGTTCGAGTTCCAAAAGATACTTGAGGTCGAGCAGGAGCAGTTCGTTCTGAAAGACCCCTCCGGAAAGCACGATCGTAGCGACATTGTGTGCACGCCCTAACGTCACGGCAGCGTCGCGGAGTCCTTCGGCAATTCCACGCTGGAAAGCGCGCGCGATTTCACCTTTGTCGCGGCCACCTAGCCTGTCACCTATTACGCTTTCAAGGAGTGGACGAAAATCGAGTTCACCGGCAACGAATGGGAAGGGATACGCGTCGGTCGTGCGGGCATGGCTGGCCAGCCGCTCAAGCCACATCGCGGCTTGCCCTTCGAAAGTCACCTCGCGCGTGAAGCCGAGCAGCGCCGCCGCCGTGTCGAAAAGACGCCCTATGGAAGTGGTGGCAAAGGAGCGGACTTTTGCGTCTAGGAGCTGCGAAGCGTTTCGGTAGCGCAAAGGAAATGAGAATGGAGGCGCAGCCAAGTCCGGGAGACGGTTCAATTGCGCGAGGAAGCCTGCCGCTGCCTGGACTGGATGCGAAGCAGCCGCATCGCCTCCGGGCAGAATGGCGCTCCGTAGATGCCCGACGCGGTCCAAACCATCTGCGACGTTACCAACGAAAATCTCGCCGCCCCAAATCGTGCCGTCATCCCCGTAGCCGGTGCCGTCGAAGCTCACTCCAAGGACGCGTCTGTCCCATGCGCCACGCTCCGCGAGAACGGAAGCGACGTGCGCGCGGTGATGCTGCACGGCACATTTTTCCGCGGCAACGATCTCCCCGGCATGCGCCGTCGAAACGTATTGTGGATGCGCGTCGTGAACGAGCAACAGTTCGCTCGAATCAATCTCATACATCGCGAGCAAATCCTGCAGGGTTTCGCGGAAAGCGCAAAACGACTGGTAGTGATGCAGGTCTCCAATGTGTTGGCTAACGAAAGCCTGCCCATTTACGACCAGCGTGATCGTGTTTTTAAGGTCCGCGCCAAGCGCAAGAACAGGACGATCGGTCGGAAGCACGGCAGCGGCGCTCGGCGCATATCCGCGCGCGCGGCGAAGAATGGTTGGGCCGAAAACGCCGGCACGGACGATCGAGTCATCGACGCGACGAGCGATACGCCGCTCGCCGATAAGAAAGCCGTCGGCGATGCCGGACAGCTGCCGGCGCGCGTCGTCATCTTTGTAAGCAATCGGTTCACTCGAACGGTTTGCGCTCGTCATGACCAGAATTTCGGGGGCGCCAGCTGAAAACAAGAGGTGCTGGAGCGGTGTGTATGGCAACATCACACCAAGTTCGTCGTTTTCGGGGGCGACTCCGAGTAGTTGGACCCGCGCCCTTGCAAGGACGATCGGCCGAGCGATGGAGTTCAGCAATAGTCCTGCTTCCCATCCAAGGTCAACCAAGCCCCTTGCGACCGAGATATCTTTCGCCATCAGAGCGAATGGTTTTTCTTTGCGGTATTTCCTCGCTCGCAGGGCACTCCCCGCTTCAACGTTGGTCGCGTCGCAAGCAAGATGGTAGCCTCCGATTCCCTTCACAGCCACGATTTTGCCAGATCGAAGGTACTGAACAGCCTTCTCGATCGCTTCTGCATCACCTTGCACGAGTTCGTCGTCCGCGCGGAAAAAATAATGTGGTCCGCAGGCAGCGCACGCGACCGGCTGTGCGTGGAAGCGACGGTTTGCCGGATCGCCATACTCCGAAGCGCAGCGATTATCCAGAGGCCAATCGGCCATCGTGGTGTTGGGCCGGTCGTAAGGCAAGCTTCGAATCACGCTGTAACGTGGACCACAGTTTGTACAGTTAATATAAGGATATTGAAAACGGCGATCGTTTGGATCGCGCAGTTCCTCGAGACAGTTCTCGCAAACCGGCAAGTCGGGAGAGATGCGAACGGTCGGCCGGTGTTCGGCAGTACTTGCGCGAATCGTGAACTCTGACCAACCGGCAGCCTCGACGCTTTCAACTCGCACTTCGGAAATTTGCGCCGCCTGCGGCGGATTGGATTTCATCTCCTCGAGAAACAACTGGAGCGGATTCTCGTCTCCCTCGAGATGGATTTCTACTCCTTCTTCCGCGTTTTGTATCCATCCTTTCAAACCATTTGCATGCGCGAGCCTGTAGACATAGGGGCGAAAGCCGACGCCCTGCACGATGCCGCGCACCTTGATGGAATAAGCGTTCCGCATGGGGTCTTATTTCGAGCCCACGACGCAACTTCTGCCCTGCCAACCCACTTGAATCACCTTGCCGTTTTCAACCAGCAGCGGGACGGCGAAAGGGGCCTGCGCCAGCAAGCGCAAGCGCTCGCGAGCCTGGCTGTCGGTTTCGATGTCATACTCGCTGAACTCTCTTCCGTTCCACTCGAGCCATTCGCGCATTTCGCTCGTGTAAGGACACCCAGCGGTTCCGTAGAGCTCCAGATTAGGCTTCACCAGAGTCCTCCAGCGCTTCCCGCAGAATGTGGTAAATCGAAGCTTGGACTTCCTGAATCCGGGGTATGTAATCGGAACGGACAATCAGTGGAAAATCCGCTAGGCCGCGCCGCAGAACCTCGCCTCCGTCGTAGCCCAGTAATGCAACCGTCAGCAAATTCCTTTTTCGTGCTTCTTCGAGTGCCATGACGATATTTTTCGAGCCACCGCTCGTAGAAATACCAATGGCAACATCGCCGGGCCTCGCCTGGGCAATCAACTGCCGCTGAAAAATCAACTCAGTGCCTACGTCATTTGCAATCGCGGATAAATTGGCGGGCTCCATCGAAAGCGAGACAGCCGGAATGGCCTTGTATCCCACCGGGGGCATGATGCAATCGATGGCAAAGTCATTTGCGTCGGTGGCCGAACCACCGTTACCGAACAGAATGAGCTTGCCCCCATGCTCAACGCGTTCGCGGATCGCGAAGGCGGCATTGGCGATTTTTTCCGACTCTTCCTTTGCAACCTGCGCACGCAGGAGAGCATCGTCGCCCACTTTCATCCGGATGGAAGCGGCGACTTGCTCAACTACATCAAACATTTCCTGTTTTTCTTTGCCGAGAAAAGGGTAGAGGAATGCGGCTTCGCCAACGTCATGACCCAATTCCCGGTGTTCGAAGAAAACGTGTACGGTTTCCCAAAGCGTGTGATAGAGAATCTCGATCAATTCCTGATGGAGGAAAGCGTCCTGCGTTGTGGCGCTGCAGAAATACGTGCCCGCAGTACCAGGCAAGGCAAAGGTCATTGCCTGTCGCCGCCGGGCACATTCCAGAGCGACCCAAACCTCGGGATCCCCTTCGGGTGGGCCAAAGCCCATTACGATGTCCTCGGCTTGAACCAGAGTTTTCAACCACGGTTGGAAGGCACAGGAAAGGTCGAGCGCGGGAAGCGCGCGCTTTCCCACAATAACGGGATGGACGAATTCCACGGAAACATGTTGTGCGTCCGTTGCGTATGGCCCACGACCAAAGGCAAGAAGCCGGCCTCCGCGGAGAAGCCGTTCGGACATTTCCCGGCAAGCTTGCGCCAACCGATGGGCTTCGGCGGCGAAGAAAGACTCGAGCACGCGATTGCGCGCGAGCAACCTTTGTTCCACTTGCGCCGTCAGTTGAAGTCCCGTGGGCATTTCGCTTTCTAACAAATCCGCGGTAGAGGATCGCCCACGAGCATGTCGACGAGGCGGCTCCCACCGTAAAGAGTAGTCACTAAAACGGCGCTCGCGGGCTGTTCGCGAACCTCACCGATCACTATGGCTTCTTCTCCTCCGGGGACTAGGTGCAGCGCGTTTAGCGCGGAACTCGCATGTTCGGAAGAAACGACAGCGAGGAATTGCCCTTCGTTCGCGATGTGCAGGGGATCGAGACCGAGCAGCTCGCACGCGCCGCGCACCGAATCGCAGACCGGAATTTTCTCTTCACAGAGGATGATGCCAAGGCCGCAATCCCGTGCCAGTTCGTTGAGCGAAGTAGCGACTCCACCTCGCGTGGGGTCGCGCATCCAGCGGACGCCCGCGCCGGCATCGCGCACAAGCGCTTCGATAAACGGAAACACGGAGCGCGTGTCGGAACAGAGCTCCGCCTCCAAGTCGAGTTCCCCCCGTGCCAACAAAATCGTAATGCCATGCTCTCCGATCGGGCCCGAGAGTAGTACCTTGTCGCCCGGCCGAACCGATTGTGGAGAAATATCAACGCCGGAGAGTAGTCGCCCGATCCCGGTCGTCGTAATATACATTCCATCCGCTTTGCCATGCTCGACGACTTTTGTGTCGCCCCCAGCGATTCGGACGCCGGCCTTCTCTGCGGCATCGGCCATGGCGCGGACTTCCGCTTCCAACGTTTCGGTCGGTAATCCGGCCTCCAGAACAAATGTGACAACAATTGCTTCCGGCCTTGCGCCGGAGACCGCCAAATCGTTCACCGTTCCGTTGATAGCCAGCTCGCCGATGGAGCCACCGGGAAAACGCAACGGCTTGACCACAAAGCTATCCGTGGTCATGGCGATTCGCGTTCCGTTGATTTGAATATGCGCGGCGTCGCCCAGCGGGCCCGGAGAAGCGCCGTACAGAAGAGGGGCGAACAACCCTTCGACCAACCTACGGCTGGCCTTACCGCCGGCTCCATGCGCCATTTCGATCTGCGATTCGCGGAACTTGATCTTGGAAACCGGCGTGGCCATGGCAACCTCGTTCGCTTAGCCCGAGACCGCGCTCGCGATGGTGACGGGCTTGCGATGCTCGTAGCTATAGTAAGCCGCGCAAGAACCTTCCGACGAGACCATCAAAGCTCCAACTGGTTGTTCCGGGGTACACTCGCGCCCAAAGAGTTTGCACTGCGCTGGTTTGAGCACGCCTTTCAATACCTCGCCGCATTGCGCAGCTTTCGGGTCGGTAACGCGGACGCCTGCGACAGAGAATCGTTGTTCCGAATCCCACTCCCCATAGCTGGCGCGAATCTTCAGCGCGGACTGCGAGATAAACCCCAGACCGCGCCATTCGAAATAAGGTCGAAGTTCAAAAACCTCCGCCATGGCCCGAAGCGCCGCACGATTCCCTTCCCAGGGCACAACGCGTTTGTACTGGTTCTCGACCTTTGCCTCCCCGTTCCGTAGCTGACGCAGAAGCATAACGATAGACTGCAGAATGTCGAGCGGCTCGAAACCAGACACAACAACCGGCTTGCCTTCGTCCTTGGCGATCCAGTCGTAAGGCCGGCAGCCGATGACTGTGGAAACATGCCCCGGGCCGACAAACCCATCCAAGCGCATGTCTGGAGAATCGAGAATGGCCCGGATTGCCGGGATGATGGTCACGTGATTGCAAAATACGGAGAAGTTCCGTAACCCCTCGGCTTTCGCGCGCAGGAGCGTGAGCGCGGTCGAAGGCGCCGTGGTCTCAAATCCGATCGCGAAAAACATGACGTGCTTGGTGGGATCGGTACGCGCCAGTTTGAGGGCGTCCGCCGGGGAGTACACGATTCGGACGTCCATGCCACGTGCTTTGTATTCGAGCGGGCTTCCGTGAGTTCCCGGTACGCGCATCATGTCGCCAAAAGCAGCGAAGGTGAAGTTCGGTTGTGCTGCCAGCGACAAACCATCATCGATCCGGCCCATCGGAAGAACACAGACCGGACAACCCGGGCCGTGAATTAATTCAACGTTCGAGGGAAGCAGGTCTTTCAAACCAAACCGATAGATCGCGTGCGTGTGGCCGCCGCACACTTCCATAATCCTGTAATGACGATTCGGATCGGCAAGCTTGCGAATCTCCTCGCCGGCTTTGGCGATCAACTCAGGAGTTCGAAACTCATCCACAAACTTCATTGCTTCCACCTTAGACCTGGATCGTCCTGCCCTTCGTTCTCCAGGCCATAGCCACGAACTTCTTCCATGGCGGCCGACGCCTCGCCCAGCATGTTGAGCGTTCTCATCTGATCGGCTGCGTCGGTTTCGCTGATCTTGCTCATCGCAAAACCCACATGGATCAGCACCCAGTCCCCGGGCACCGGCGGCTCATCCTGCAATAGCCCCAGATCGACTTTGCGCCGCACACCCACTACGTCCACCACAGCCAAGTGCGGATTCTGTGAATCCAATTCAACGATTTTTCCGGGTATCGCCAGGCACACTATGGAACTCCTTCTGCCTTAATTCGCGCAACGAGTTCAAAATTGAATTTCAGCTCGTCTTTCAATCGCAACGCTCCCGCGGCAAACGAGACCGGTTTGATCCCGTAGTCTGACTGCCGCAGAGAGAAGTCCCCGGAAATGCGCAGCATCGGCCCCAAGGCTGTAACGCGGGCATCAAAGGATTGAGTCTGGGTAACTCCGTGGAACGAAAGTTCGCCCGTCACGCGCGCGGACAGCAGATCGGTTCCGAGCTTCTGCACAGCGATCTGTTTGCTTTCATACACTGCATTCGGAAAGCGGTCCGCTTCCAGAACTTGCTCGTACATCGTTTGTTCCAGGGTTTTGCGATCTTTGTCCTTCATTTCATCGAGGACCTCCATCGTGCCAGTCCGCACATTGATCCGGACGAGGGCCTTCTCATAGGTTTCCGGTACAAAGTCAATCTCGCCATGGTAATCGCGAATTCCGATCCTGGGATTATGGCCAAACGTCGACAGCAGCCCGGTCGCAAACGCTTGGACCGTGAACCGGCTGCTGGCTGGGTCGATCGAATATCTCACCGTCGCAAGTCCTTTTTGTGTTTCCGTCTGCATAAAACGACAACCTTGTCTGTTAATTCTGCCGGCGGCCCAGAACGAAAGAACCGCACTTCAATTCATCGTTCAACTTCAGTGTGCCCCGAGCAGCGGTGGCAATCCTCGCTCCGAAATCGGACTGCCGGATCGAGAAAGAGCCTCGCGTCCGAAGCGTGTCTTCTCTAACGACGACCCGTGCATCAATATATTCGTCTCCAACACTTTCGTCGAACATAACCCGCCCGATTTTTGCGGCGGTCGGAGCTGCTCACTTCGTCGGTAATTTCAAGCGACTCCGCATTGATCGTCACAGGAACCGAAGCTTTCTGCATCTCTTCGGGCAGGAACTCGCTTTCCCGAACGAAATCCCGAATCGCGAACTTTGCACCATGCACTATCACCGATACAATCCCCGATGCGAACGCCTACGCCGCGAACAAACTTGCCTTCGCATCGATCGCGAAATGAATCAGGCCGCGTTTCGCCAGGGTCATCGGCGCGCTTCATTTTCTGCCGAATCGCAACGCCAAAGTCAGCGTGGTTCAAATGGGGACGAGCCGCTGTCGGCATTGCGACGATACACTGCTACATAGACCGAAGGTGGAAATATCGCGCTAGATCCGGCAGGGCCGCGGACGCAAAATTTCCCATGCCAACCTGCCCTAGATAGCGGCGCACGGTGGAATTGGAAAGCACCAGTCCGGCGCCGAAGATTACGAGCGCCACGCCCCCCAACATATAGAGTGTTTCCTTGTCGGTTCCATTCGTTTCATCCGTCCGATTCATGATTTCAACCGCCATGGCAGTCTCCTTTGCGCGATGAGAATCTGTTCATTTCTCTGCAGGCCATTCTCCTGCAAGAATTCGCGTCACGAGCGTGACGATGAGTTTTGCCGCCTCAGCCACTGCGGCCGCCACTTCCCCGCTAAGGCCCAGCTGTCCTTCTTCGGGGCCGAGGGTCGCGGGCACGCAACCTACAACCAACACGCGCTTCAAGCGCGCTCCCATGTTCGCGGCCATTCGCAACACATTCGCGGGATTCATCCCATGGGGTTCAATTAAACCGCCCTCAGTTCCGGTTGATCCGAACTCTTCCAAATTCGGCTCAACGACGAAAAGAGTGCCCGGTTGTCCTTCGCCGGGATAAGCATCCACGAGAATGGTGGTCTCGTAACCCTCCGTCAGTGCGTATGCCAGGTCCAATCCGCGAATGCCAAAGTCCGCCACTCGTACACCGGGCGGGAAGGATTCGTTCCTCAGCCGGCTTGCTACTTCGACGCCGAAACCATCGTCCGCCAGGAAAATGTTCCCAATGCCCGCGATCAGGATGCGCTTCGTTTCCGGGAGCGGCTTTTCTTCGTCCTTGGCGATGAGCTCCACCTCATTTGGCGAAAAGAAAAAACGATGGCCGGGCTGCCGCATTAGACCGATATCTCTGCCAGGGTCGTCATCCACCACCACACCGACATGAATTTTGCCTTCGTAGTCTTGCTCGATCGATTCGATCGCAGCGATCTTGCCCGCAAGCGCGAGGTCGAAAACATCGCCGCCAACTCGCGGCCGGAGCCTGACCCGGTCACCCCGCCGGACTTGAGCCCCTTGAATCTCAAGCGACTCGACTGGATTCTTGTCTTCGAGGAGCTGCCATTCCCACTCGTTCACGCTGACTCATCCTTTACGGTGCGCAGCCCGCGCAACGCTCCGTGAAGTTTTATAAACTGTTCCTCCGGCAAGGTTTCTGTGCGCTCGAGAATCTGGCGCGCTCGCTGGTCGGACTGTCGCATTTCCCGTTTTTCTTCCTCGGTCATGGTCATGATGCGCAGCGACAATATTTCGTCGATCTCCGCCCCGTCAAACAAATCGCCCGGGCTCTCGGGTGCAATCTGAGGATAGTCGTACAAAATAATCGGCGAAGAAAGCATCGTGTCTCGCTGGTCCGCATCTCCAACCAGAACCGGCCAAGTCCCTACGTTTTGGCATGCGCTGGCGAAATCGCGATACATTTCCGGAGGATCAATCAGGGAGACAAATTCCCCTCCGCGTACTTCGAGAACCGTATGGGCCGAAACGAGAGATTGCGCGAGTGCCTCTTCTCGGCGCAGGGACTCAGGACCTTCGAGCCGCGATGTGTTCGAAATTCGTACGGTGAGCTTAGACACGTTCTCGCCCAACTGTGTCGCAGCGAGTTCGATCATTCCAGAGACGTTTTTCTTCTCGCGAAGAATGATCCCAACGTTCGATCCAGACTCATCTCGAATCACTTCTTTCTCGAGCGTTGCTGACAACCGGAAGGGCCATTGCGTGGACTGCCTGGCCAGCGCGGACACATTGAACTCTGCAACTTCGATCACTTCTTCAGCAGCTTCCTGCCACGGTTCGAACACCTTCCCGTCGATGTCCAATCTTTGGACCTTTTCCACATTACTTTCTGTCTCGGCTGACTGCGGGCACGAGGGTACCCGTAATTTTCCGATGGAGCGCGTCACTAGTCGCAAAAATCTGATCTGGACTGTCGCCTGTGTCGCGACATCCCCTTCCACCAAACACTCCGTCCGCATCGTCCACGCATCTGTTCCGCCTTGCGCTTCGCTGTAAGCGCACGGGTACACCACACCAAAGTTGAATCTCTGCCGATTCTTCACGGCGGACGGGCGATATGGATAAAGCATATATCCTTCGTAAAGGACCGCCTTCACGATTCCATCCACCAGAGCGGCGTTCATGACCGCACCGTTTCCGCAAGAGCGGTCAGCGCTCTTTCCAGCGTTTCTTCCCAAGTGGGAATCCCTTCGCGCACCTTGTATTGGTAGAGCCTTTCGAACGTATCTCGCTGCAGCGAAAGCCAGACGGAACTCGGATAATACGCGTCCATCAGATCTTTCCACACCGTTACGGGCAACCGGTACTTCGCCTCTTTGTCCCACGAAATAGGCGCCACTTGAAGCGTCTCGTCCTCTCCCTGGTAGAAGACGGTGCCACTAAATTGAAAACAGAGCGGCAGATCTCCGCTCCTCATACCGTGAAAATACTTGGTGGCAGCGATGTTGAAATCGAAGCTACACGGCACCGAGATATCGGCCAAAGTGTCTCCGGCGAACCGCGGCACGACCGCACTTGCGTGAGTCCACAACATGCTTCGCAGCGTCTGCCCCCAGCGATCGGGTTCCCCAAAAAGGTCCAGCAGCTTAGCTTGTTCGTTCGCGTCATAGTTCCGGCGGGTGGCTTCGATCTGAATCTGGGCTCGCAAGGCAACTGTATGAACCACCTGGTCGCTGGGGTTATTTACGATCCGTACCTTGAACACAACCATAGGCACAGCCGCGTATGGCACGGCGTCGGTGCTTTCGATCGTAAACTGAAGATCAGGCATGTGCGGCCTCGCGGCCGAAAGCGGCCCGCTTCTTGAGTGTGGCAAAAAAAGTACCGATCTCGCGCCAAACTTCGGTGCCTCCGGAAAGCCCGTGCCAGTGCGTGCGGATTAAGCCGACCAGTTTGTAGCATTCATCGATGGGAGCCAGATAGTACTCTGCGGGCGCAGCGCCTCTGGCATGACCAACACGGTTTACAAGCAACGCTGTGACATCTGCCTCCATCCCGGCCAGGACGGGATTGGCCCGTTCGATATCTTCCCAAGCTTCCATCGAAAGCAACGATTCCGTCGGCCCCGCGGGGCTCGGATAGAGCGCGATCACTTTGCCGTGCCGCGTGCTCTTAAAAAAGAAGACCATCTCGATCGGAACCATCAATCCGTCCCACTGGCTGTCGGTCAATTGAAAATCTCGTAAGAACCGCACCTGCCGCGGAACGCGTTTGTACCTTGCGCCGGCCTGCCCCTCAAAGAGGATGGTGCATGCTTCGCAAGTACACATCAACCTGCGGTTCGCCGGCTCGACCAAATGCTCGTGTTCCGGAGCGAGCTCACGACCACACATTTCGCAACGCTCCACCGCTTTCCGTTTGCGCGCGAACTGTTGCAGCGCCGAGAACGCGCTTTCCTGCTGGGGTCGAAGGGCGGGAGCCATGTCAATCACCGCTCCGCTGAGTTCGCGCCGCGGACAAAGCGGCCATCGACTGGCCACTCTGTAATTGCGCGAGAGACACAAAACCTGCGCCCGAAGCCCCAATGCCCGTCTCCTCAATCAATATCGCAGGCGCATCGGGAGCGGCATTCTGAAGGTTTGTCTCGAGTGTGGCCCGCACTGTCTCGGCGGTCGAGCCGCAACCGCCGTTTGGCTTTCGATGAAGCTGCACGGTAATCGTTCCGTCTTTACCGATGGATTTCAACGTCGCGTGAGCCGCATGCGATTCGAGAAAACTCCGCGACTTCTGCAAGCCGCGTTCTACCCGCGTTGCCAACTCGTCCGGATGGAGACCGTATAAGAGGAGCAAGCAACTGACCAGTTCGTCCCGGCCGCACCTTTGGAGAAAATCGTCGCCCGCTTTGCCGCCTGCCCTGGCGAGTTCCAGAATCTGCTCCAATCCCGCGCCATGCAGGGCCATCAGAGATTCCAGGAGTTCCTTCGCCAGAGCGCGGAAATTCGGATCGCCTGCCGATTCGAGTTGGTCGACAATCGTTGCAATGCGCTCGATCTTGTTTTGCAGTTCCGAGCCCTGCTCCATAAATCTCATTTCGTCTCAACGTAAGCGGGCGGGGCGCCAAACAGGATACGGGTCACTTCTGGCCATTCAAACCGGGGCCACTCGCATTTATCCCGCCCACTTTGAACGCCCGCCGCAAAAACGTCAAGAGTGAAGACCAAACATCGGGGAATGGTGAGTTTCTAGCACCTTTCCGTTCCCCAGGTACATGTGCACACCGCAGGGCAGGCAGGGATCGAAGCTGCGAACAGCTCGCATGATGTCAATGCCCTTGAATTTGTCGGGGCCGTTCTCTTCGAAAATGGGCGTGTTCTGTACGGCGTCCTCGTATGGACCGGGTGTGCCGTAGATGTCCCGCGGGTTCGCATTCCATGGCGTCGGCGGATACGGATGATAGTTGGCGATTTTGCCGTCGCGAATGACCACGTGATGAGACAACACACCGCGCACGGCCTCGTGGAAGCCACAGCCGATGGCGTCTTGCGGCACGGTAAACTCCGACCACGTGCGGGTTCTTCCGGCGTGCAATTCGGCGAGCGCCTGCTCGACAAAGTAGAGAGCAGCCGACGCCGCGTACACTTGGAAATAGGTCCGCGCGCGGTCGCGTTCGATAGCATTACTCCACTTTGGAATCTTCCATTCGAACTCGACCTCGGGCAGCGAAGCGGTCTTCGGCAGATACATCTTTACGCTTCGACCCGTTGCCTTGATGTAGCCGATATCGACTAAACCGGCGAGCGCGGTCGCCCAAAGACGCGCGATTGGTCCGCCTCCGGTGTCGAGTGCCAAATGATCTCCGGTTCTCTTATCGAGCCAGCGCGGTGACATGACCCAAGTGTATTTCCCGGCGAAGTCGCGTTTCTGTGGTCGCGGAATGGTCGTCTGATTCCAAGGATGGTTCTGATCCACGGGATTGCCCAAAGGATCGTTCCGAACAAACTTTTCCCCGTTCTCCCAGCCATCGTAATACGAACTTCCCAGCAGGATTCGAATGTTCAGGTTGATGTCGACGAGGTCGGACGTGACCAATTTGTCGTCGACGACCACCCCAGGGGTGACGTACATCGCCCGGCCCCAGTCGGTCATCTTCTTGTAGGAATAGTCGCAGACCGCTGGGTTGTTAAATGAGCCCCAACATCCGAGCAGTACGCGCCGCCGGCCTACCTCTTCGTATCCGGGTAATGCGTCATAGAAGAAATCAAACAGGTCGTCGTGTAGCGGAACAACTTTCTTCATGAACTCCACGTACTTCATAAGACGCACGAGGTAGTCCGTGAAGAGTTGAATCGTCGGAACGGTTCCGACTCCGCCTGGATACAGCGTCGAGGGATGCACGTGCCGACCTTCCATCAAACAGAACATTTCGCGCGTCATACGGCTCATCTGCAAGGCTTCGCGATAAAACGATCCCGTAAAGGGATTCAGCGCCTTCATGATGTCCGCGATGGTGCGGAAACCGTGAAGATTCGAATGCGGCGCCGCCGTTTTCTCGGCCTTGGCGTAGACAGAAGGATTGGTCTCCTTCACCATCTGTTCGCAAAAGTCCACACCGACAAGGTTATCCTGAAAAATATTGTGATCGAACATGTACTCGGCCGCTTCGCCGAGATTTACGATCCATTCTCCGAGCGCCGGCGGACGCACGCCAAACGCCATGTTTTGCGCGTAAGTCGCGCATGTGGCGTGATTGTCCCCGCAGATTCCGCAGATTCGGCTGGTGATGAAATGCGCATCCCTTGGGTCTTTGCCCTTCATGAAGATGCTGTAGCCGCGGAAAATCGAAGACGTGCTATGGCACTCCGCCACCTGCCGGTTCTCGAAATCTATCTTCGTGAAAATGCCAAGGCTACCGACGATTCGAGTAATAGGATCCCAATTCATCTCCACCAGTTTTCTGGAACCGGTTGGTGTACCTTTTGCGACTGAAGTCACTGTGCTCATTTTCCGCTCCTTTTTCTTTTCTCAGTACGCACCGGATCTATAGCCAGTGGTTAATTCCGCTCTGGAATGCCGCCACTTCGGTTCCTTGTTTACCGTTTCATTGGTGAAGGAACGCAGGGCGCGAATCGCTTTGCCGTAAACGCTGATGGCTCCCGCGGAAACCTTGGCTCCGGGAGGTTCGTCCATGAATGGCATGAACTTATCCGGGAACCCAGGCATGGTGCAGCCAATGCAGATGCCGCCAACGTTCGGGCAACCGCCAATGCCCGCCATCCAGCCGCGTTTTGGCACGTTGCAATTGACGACCGGTCCCCAGCAGCCCAGTTTCACGATGCACTTTGGCGATCCGTAGACTTCCGCGAAATCGCCCTGCTCGTAGTAGCCGGCCCGATCGCAACCGTCGTGGACTGTCTTTCCAAACAGCCAGGTTGGTCTCAGTTGATCGTCCAGCGGAATCATCGGCGCCAACCCCGATACCTGATATAGCAGGTAAAGGAGCGTCTCCATAAAGTTGTCCGGCTGCACGGGGCAGCCAGGGACGTTCACGATCGGTAACCCGGCCTTGGACTTCCAGTTCCATCCGAGATAGTCGGCCAATCCCATTGCCCCGGTGGGGTTACCCTGCATTGCGTGAATTCCGCCATACGTCGCGCAGGTTCCACAGGCCACGATGGCCAATGCTTTGGGTGCGAGCCGGTCGATCCATTCATTGGTCGTAATCGGCTGGCCGGTCTTCGAATCGGTTCCTAGCGCCGCCCAATAGCCCTCCCTTTTGATTTTTTCGTTTGGGATCGACCCCTCGACGACCAGAACGAACGGCTCCAGTTTTCCCTGCTCGGCCTGATACCAGTACTTTAGAAAATCGTCGCCGTTTTCATAGGCCAACACGGGGTTGTGCAGATGAACTCGCGGCAAACCCGGGATCGCACCGAGCAAGACATCTTCGATGCTTGGTTGCGTTGCCGCGGTGATCGAGACGGAATCTCCGTCGCATCCAAGGCCCGCCGTAATCCACAGGATATGAACATCCGGCACGGGTGAGGGTTTTTGCGTTTTTCGACCGTAAGGGACTGCTTCAGGTGTCATTTCAAGTCTCTCCTCTCGGGCGTATGGGAATCTCAGAGACAAATCCGCTCGTGCGATCCCGAGGCATTGCCCACTAGCGACAAAAGGGCCACAAGGTTCTGAACCAAAACCTATGACCCGCTCGGGACAGACTCCTATCCAAATTTTCGATGGTGATAATTACAATTGAATGGGCATTCCACAATCAGGTACAGACGGAAAATGTCATAAGGGATGACCGCAGGGAGCCATAAGGGGTTCCCTTACAGACTGCTATCGCCCTAATATCCGCCGTTCAAGTGTACCGTCCACTCGATGGCATGCTGCACCAGTTCGCGCGCATTGCGCAGGGCCAGTTTTTCCTTGATATGTGCCTGATAAGACTCGATGGTCTTTACGCTTAGGTGCAGTTGGTCCGCAATTTGGCGCGTTCCGTGCCCTTCGCCGATCAGGCGAAAGACCTCTAGTTCTCTGTCCGTCAGATTTAGAAGTGGAGAGCCCTTGGCCGTTGGACCGCCGCGCACATACTGTTGCAACATATTATTGGTAAGCTGGTCGCTCAGGTAAACCTCGCCTTGCAGAATCCTTCGGATCGCAACCAGCACCTTCTCTGTAGCTTCCTGCTTCATGATGTAACCGTTCGCACCCGCGCGCATGGCCCGTTCGGCGTAGATCGCCTCATCGTGCATCGACAGAATGAGCACAGGCAGGCTCGCGGTTTTTGAGCGGATTTCCTTCAGCACATCCAGTCCGTCCGGCCCGCTCAAGGAAATGTCCAATACCACGATATCCGGCCGGAGAGTCTCAATCGCTTGGAACGCGGCATGCGCCCCGTCCGCTTCCCCGCAAACTGACAAGTCCGCTTCCCGGTCAATCAGCAACCCAAGTCCTTGCCGAACGATGGGATGATCGTCGACCAGCAGTACTCTGCATCTTTTCGTTTGAACACTCACCTGCGTTTTGGCGATCATAACAACCCTCCTTATTCAATACCCCGAATAGGAAACGTGCAAGTCACCGTGATTCCCCGCTCCTGGTTCGCCTGAACCTTCAACGAACCGCCTACTATGTCAGCACGGTAGTTCATGATGCTAAGCCCCACTCCCGGAGAATGGGCTGGTCTCTCGGGGAATCCTTGCCCATCATCTTCGATAATCAGCGTTCCTGTGCCGCTTTTGCCCGACAGCCGGATGACGATGTTTCTGGATTTCCCGTGACGTATCGCATTGTTCACCGCTTCTTGCGCTATGCGATAAAGATGGGTCGCCAGATTCGCATCGTGAATCGCAAAAGGATTTTCGCAGCGAAAACTGCATCCGATGTGAAACAACTCTTGCACCTCGCTCGCCCACTTTCTCAGCGCGGACAACAATCCCAACGGCTCTGCCGCCACCGGATGAAGCCCCCGCGCCAGTTCACGGGTATTGTCGATTGCCTGATTCACCATCTTCACAATCTTGGCCGCCTCAACAGCCTCGGGCAAACACTTGTCGGATAATTTCTCCTCGAGAACTTTGCTCATGAACGCGATGCCGGTCAGGTGCTGCCCAAGACCGTCGTGCAGATCCTGAGCAATACGCCGTTGCTCTCTCGCACTGATCTCCAGGATCGCTTCCTCAAGTCCTTTTCGTTCCGTAATGTCGAATCCCACACCGTGGATGAACCATGGTCGGCCATCCTCGCGTCGAATCATTTTTGCTTCACATTGGAACCAAAGCACTTTTCCATTGCGCGCGAGAACCCGGTACGCGGACCGCAAAGGCTTGCCGGAGAGGAACATTTCCGCGGCTTCCTCACTCCATCGGAGCTTGTCGTCGGGATGAATCTGTTGATACCACCGCACCGGATCTTCCAGCCACTCACTCTGAGAAAAGCCGAGCACCGTTTCAATCTGAGGGCTTACGTAGGCTTCGCCAATCCCCTTGTCCAGATAGGCCATGAACACAACAGCGGGAATTTGCTCAACAAGTGCGCGGTACTTCGCTTCCAGATTCAGGAGAGGAGCTTCGGAATTCAACTTCGATTCTGGCGTTGCTGGGAAATCGAGAGTACCGCTGGAAATGAGCGATTGCTGTTGCAGAAATACATCCGCCAACTCTTGCAGCGCTCTTTCCGCATCCGAGAGATTGCGGGGAAGACCATCGGCGCCAATCAATTTCGTGCCGTCGCGTTCGCCGTTTGCCTGCGAAAGATACTGCAACGCCATTTTCCGCCTCTTGCGCTACCAGGGCTCGGCCCACGGAAATAGATTCTGCCGTTCGCACCTCGTGTGGCCCGGCCCCATGCTCTTAACCCGTCGCACGGCTCCTCCACGATGGCTCCTTATTCAACGAAGCCTGCGTAAATCGGCGCAAGGCGTGAATTGCGCGTCCGTAGGTCATGACCGCAGCCGAAGAAAGTAACGAACCTGGGGGCTGATTCATAAACGGCATGAACTTATCTGGAAATCCCGGCATGGTACAGCCAATGCAAATCCCTCCGACGTTCGGGCATCCGCCGACTCCGCCCATCCAGCCGCGTTTTCCTACGTTGCACTGCACCACCGGCCCCCAGCAGCCGAGTTTTACGATGCACGTCGGTGAACCGTATTCTTCCGCGAACTGCGCCTGTTCGTAATAGCCACCGCGGTCGCATCCCTCATGCACGGTGGCGCCAAAGAGCCAGGTCGGCCGCAGCGCATCGTCCAACGGAATCATTGGCGCGCGCCCCGTTGCCATATGCAACAAATACAGAAGAACTTCCATGAAATTGTCCGGCTGCACCGGGCATCCGGGAATGCATACGATCGGAATCCCCGCCTCCGACTTCCAATCCCATCCAAGATAGTCCGCCAACCCCATGCAGCCGGTCGGGTTTCCCTCCATCGCGTGAATGCCGCCATAGGTCGCGCACGTGCCTGCCGCAACAACTGCCCACGCCTTCGGCGCCAGACGATCGATCCAATCACATGTAAGGATAGGCTGGCCGGAAACCTGGTTGGTTCCAAACGTCGCCCAGTATCCCTCGCTTTTGTTCTTTTCGTTCGGGATCGACCCTTCCATGACCAGGATGAAGGGCGCCAGCTTGCCTTCCGCCGCTTGATGGAAATGCCTCATGAATTCTTCGCCGTTGTCAAAGGTAAGAAATGGATTGTGCAGGTGAACCTTCGGGACCCAAGGAATTGCACCGAGGACAATATCTTCGATACTCGGCTGCGTGGCTGCGGTCATAGCTATCGTGTCTCCATCACAACCGAGACCGGCCGTGATCCACAGCACGTGGATCTCCTCTATCGGAGCCCGCTTTGAGTCGGATACGAACCGTTGTTCTGGAGTGCCAGGCATCTAACTCCCTACGCGATTCAGACGTGGCCGGTGCGATCGGATGCCCAGGAAGTCGTTCGCTTCTGCCAGCATCGCCCAGATTGTACCGAAACAGGTGGGGTGTGTGCGATTTTCTTCTCCCGCGAACAGGGAGAGTAAGATACGACTCTGGGGCCGGGACCTACCGTAACCAGGGAAGCTAAATCCGTGTTTACCTCTATTTCGAAAATGATCGCTGCGTGATTTCCTTGGATCAGGCTGTTCGTTCGTGAGGTGATCGATGAAAGCCATTGGTCTGGGCATCGTTGCGCTTTTCGTGCTCCTGGGGGTTGCCAAAATGATGCCCGATTTTGTTCGCTATCTGAAGATCCGCGCCATGTAAGGCACGGCAGTTTCCATCGCGTCCATCGACTATGCGCTTGCGCCGTGGATTTGCGTTTCCTGCCTAAGGAACAAATCGTGCGGTGCCGATCACCCAGCATCGAGGTCCCCTAATCCTTGCCAGTCACTTTAAGTCTCGGTTTTACACAAGACCCTCTATGTCGCTACAATGCGTGACTTAGACGCGGCATTGCTGTACTTTTTCGGTATCGGCCACGGGGCCGACTTTCAAATTCCGATGCCTCGAACAGAATTGACCTGAGTCAACCCGACAAAGGTCGGAAGGAAGTCTTTGCGTGAAACCACTCGACCGGCGTTCGCTGATCCGTACGTGCTCCACTGCGACAGCGTCGATGGCCCTAGCCCCGCTTTTCCGGAAAGCCTCGGACAAGGCCGGTGTGCGCTTGCCGGTCGTGGGTTCGGGAGCTTTCACGTATGAGTGCGTTCACGACTGGCTGGTACCGCCCGACGGCCTGGTATGGGGAGATACGCATGGCCTTTGCCAGGACGAATCGGGAGCCATCTACGTTGCCCATACAGTTGGGAAGTCCAGCATGCGCGGGGAAGCAATTGTCGTTTTCGATGAAAAGGGGACGTTTGTCCGAGCGTTCGGAGAAGAGTTCCGCGGTGGCGCGCATGGTTTGAACGTCAGGCACGAGACCGACGGAGAGATTCTCTACCATTGCGACATTAATCGATGCAAGGCAGTGAAAACCACGTTGACCGGAGAAGTCGTTTGGACGCATGGATATCCGCGAGAGGATCCGCAGTATGGCGCGAGACCGATCAACTTCGTGCCGACCAATGTCGCGTTTGCGCCAAATGGCGATTTTTTCCTCGGCGATGGTTACGGATCACATCGTGTGCTCCGGTTTTCAAATCAAGGGAACTTCCTCGGCGAAATCGGCCGTCCCGGGCACGGAGACGGCGAATTCGATACTCCGCACGGATTGTGGGTCGATGCCAGAGGAACGGAGCCGGTGCTTGTTGTGGCCGACCGGGGCAACCGCAGGATTCAAACGTTTGCGTTAGCGGGCAGTCACTTGCGTACCGTCCAGGATGAAGCTCACCTGCGCATGCCATGTCACTTTCATAATAAAGGAGAGTGGCTGGTCTGTCCGGACCTCGACAGTCAGGTATGTATTCTGGATCGCGACTACAACGTGGTTGCACAACTCGGTGACGGCAAGGCGGCCAACGGCCCGGTCGGTTCTCGGCGCGACCAGTCCCGTTCTCAGTTTACTCCAGGACAGTTCATCACCCCGCATGCGGCGATCTTCCTGCACAGTGGAGACATTCTCGTTGCCGAATGGCTGCCGATCGGACGGATTACGCTCTTGCGGCACGTCTAAGGAACGCCCCGCAACGGGTTATTTTTTCGCAGACACGGCTAACCTCTTCGAAGCTAGATTCCATCCTCGAAGCACAATTTGCGTTGGTCCTGGGTGTCGTTCGTAGGGTAACGTATTTGACCTCTCGGTTATGGCTTGAGCCACGCGTCTCGACCGTTACGCACAAATTCGTCGTCATTCAGTTCGGGATAGGCACGATACGCTCGATCAATCTCCTCCTTTTGTCCCGGGCTGAGCGTCTCCCGAGGATCGAGGCACCAGGTACCCTTGAACAGACCCTGCTGCCGTAGAACCTCATGCAAGCCAGCGATGCATCCCGCAAATTGATTGGCAGCGTCGAAAAAGGCCGCATTGCAGTCGGTTATTTCCACGCTTTTTCTGAGCAGGGATTGCGGCACAGCCTGCTCCGCGCGGGTCAATGCGTGGCAATCCGCCAGGAGTTCGACGGCACGCCTGGTCCAAACAGCCCAGTGGCCCAGCAGGCCCCCGACGATGCGCAACTCTTTTTGTTTGCCGTCGGCTTGAAAACGAAAAGGTGTGACCAAGTCCATTACGATATTGTCGTCGTTGCCGGTGTACAGCGCGATGTCTCGGCCCGACTCCGCAACGGCACGAACGACGTCGAGAGTGCAGTAGCGATTAAAGGGTGCAATCTTGATCGCCACGACATTCTCAATCTCGGCGAATCGTCTCCAGAATCGATAGGAAAGCAAGCGGCCGCCAACCGCCGGTTGAAGATAAAAACCAATAATCGGCAGGATGCTGGCGACCTCCATGCAGTGGCGTATCAGCCCATCCTCATCGAGATCCTTCACTGCGCCCAGACTCAAGAGACCAGCGTTGTATTTGCGATCGCGCAAAATCCGCGCTTCCTCTGACGCTTGCGCGATGTTTCCGCAAATTCCTCCGACTCGCACCAGAGGTGAACGTCGGATGCCGTCGGCGCGGTCCATTTCCTCCGCAGCCAAACTCAGTACAGGCTCAAACAATCCGACACCCGGTTCCCGAATGGCGAACTGCGTCGTGTGTACTCCGACAGCCAAGCCACCTGCTCCTGCTGCAATGTAATAACGAGAGAGTGCTCTTTGGCGGCGTTCATCCAAACGGCGGTGCGCGTCGAGCGCAAGTGGATGCGCCGGAATCACCGTGCCGTTTTTCAAAACCTGGTGAATTCTGGGGTCCATATAGAACTTCATCTCGCTCGTGAAGCCTCACCCGCATGCGTCAAAACTGACCGGAACGCTCCTCAAAGTGCGTGGGCTTCGCCAGTGTTGTCCCGTTATTTCTAACCCAGTCCGCGATCCATTCGATCATCTGCTGCGATCCCACGCGAGGACGGCCAAAGAGCCGGTACGACTTCTCCGCGTGGCTTAGCAGGGCGTCGCGCGATTCTACCCCCGCAAATCGCACGGGCTTGCCAAACCGTTTCCCGAATTCTTCTGCAACATTTCGAACGCTTAGCAGTTCTGGTCCGGTGATATTGAGGATATTGGGCGGCGAAGACGCGTGGGCGAGCGACTCAAGACTCATCGCCGAGGCCTCCGCTTGCCAAATTGTATTCAGATAGCCCATCGATAACGAAACCGTTTGGCCGGCGTTAACTCGCTGTGCGACGTCGAGCAATACGCCATAGCGAAGCTCGCTCGCATAGTTCAGCCGCAGAATGCTCATCTTCGTCCCGTTCGCCCTGCTGCAATGTTCGAAAATCCGTTCGCGGCCCACGCAACTCATGGCGTATTCGCCCGAAGGCTTCAGCTCATCGTCTTCTCGAGAACCGCCGTTACGGACGGGCGAAAGTCCGTAAACATTTCCCGTCGAAAAAACCGCAATTCTGCTGTTGCGATAGCGATCGCCAACCAGTCCTGGCAAAAATGTGTTGATCGCCCACGTCAGCCACTCTTGTCCCGTCGAACCAAATTTCATCCCAGCCATGAAAACAACGTTTTGCGCATCGGGCAGTTTGGCAAGCGAACTCGGGTCGAGCAAATCGCAGCGCTCGGTTTCGATGCCCCAAGCGCGCAGTTGATTCTCGAGCGTGGACGAGGAGAATCTCGCAACGCCGATAACGCGGCGCTTTATCCCGGCCGCGTCCGAAGCCCTTTTCGCCATGCGCGCGAGCGTGGGCCCCATTTTTCCGCCCACACCCAAAACCAGAATGTCTCCTGAGAGATCACTAAGCGCCCGGATTACTCCTCCGGTCGGTTCGCTGAGAAGTTCCTCAAGTTGTGCGACATCTTGAATGGAGGCCGCATTACCAGCCATACGATTTCGTCTCTCCCGCCAGCCGTCGGTGTGTCGCCGCGTAATTGTACTTGAAGTATTCATTGGCGGTCTTCTCGTTTCACGTATCGGCTGGCGCAGCATACAATCCTTCGGGAACTTCCAGATGCGCATTCGCGTGATGACCGAAAAAGATGTTCTGGCCGGACTGCGCCTGAATACCCTCGCAGGATGGAATCAGACCGCCGTCGATTGGCGCCGCTTTCTCAAGCAGAGTCCCGTCGGGTGCTTCGTCATGGAAGACGACGCCAAAATTGTTGGGACAGCGACCACCACCTTTTACGAAAATCGTTTCGCTTGGATTGGCATGGTTCTGGTGGATCCCCAATATCGCAAGCAGGGCATAGGAACGCAACTTCTGAACAAAACCATCGAGCATCTCGATCAATCTCGCATCTCTACCATTAAGCTCGACGCCACGCCCTTGGGCAAGCCTCTTTACGCAAAACTTGGCTTCGTCGATGAATATGAGATCGAACGGTGGATTTTGAAGAGACCGTCACGCAAAGCGATTTCGTCAACATCACACGCGATATGCCCGCCGCTAAGTCCGATGGAACTCGACAAAATTTGCGAACTGGATAGTGAATTATTCGGAGCGGACCGCAGCTTTCTTCTCCGCTCGCTTCACGAGCAAGCCCCGGAACTTGCGATGGCTATTTGGGACGATGAGTCACCGCGGAGCTACTGCTTTGGCCGCCATGGCTTGTTCGCGGATCATCTGGGACCGTGGATGGGCACAAACCGCCCGGCTGCAGAGAAGGTCCTTCGTGAATTTTTGGCTCGATCCTCCGCCGACACTCTGATCATCGACTATCTCAAATCCAGTTCCCTGGCTTTCGAGTTGTTAAGCTCCTGTGGCTTCGCCGCCGCTCGGCCCCTCACCCGCATGGTTCGCGGCCCGAATGTTCACCCCGGCAGGCCCGATTCATTTTGCGCCATCCTCGGCCCTGAATTTGGGTAGAAAGGGCCCGCCTTTGAAGCTGCGGGCCCTTAATCCACTTAGGGCCGAGGCAGCTGCAAATTGCGAGCCCTTGTCGTTACTCAACGACGTTCAGAGTGACCGCAGTCGTATGGGTCGTACCGCCACTCGTTCCGGTTATGGTGATCGTGTGGCTACCAATTCTCGCGTTCCTGCCCACTTTCACCGTCATGGTAGAAGTTCCCGCGCCGGTGATTGAGGTTGCACTGAAGGTTACGGTTTGGGCGCTGCCCTCTCCGGAAGCGGACAGGCTGATCGCAGAGTCGAAGCCACCCGACACCGTTGTCGTGATCGCGGAGGTGCCGGAGCTGCCTCTCGCAACGCTGATCGAAGTCGGCGACGCGTTGATCGAAAAGCCAGCCGTTGTGCTGGTTACTGTCAGAGAAACCGTCGTGGTTTCCGCCGTGCTGCCAGAAGTTCCCGTCACTGTAATGGGGTAAGTTCCGGGCGTGGCCGACGAGGACACCGTCATTGTCATCCTCGACGTCCCATTCCCAGTGATGGATGCCGGGCTGAAGCCGACGGTTACTCCCGAGGGCTCGCCGGCGGCTGACAAAGCGACGGCTGAATCGAAACCACCGCTCACCGTACTGGTAATTGTCGACCCTCCCGAGTTGCCTTGCGCAACGGACACAGCACCGGGCGACGGAGAAAGACTGAAGCCGGAAGTCGTCGTCGAC
The DNA here is from genome assembly GCA_963783955.1 of Candidatus Acidiferrales bacterium. Taxonomy (GTDB): domain Bacteria; phylum Acidobacteriota; class Terriglobia; order Acidiferrales; family UBA7541; genus Acidiferrum. The sequence goes on from CAWAPN010000002.1 coordinate 1,029,981, forward strand.
CCAGCCAGCGCGCTGATAAGGCCGGACCTATTCGGGCTGCCCCAGCCGGTCGCCAGATCGTAGCCCACGGTAGCCGAGTTGCCGTCGCTCCCACTGGTGATGTCGTGGAAATCGCTGTCGTAGTTCGACCCTTCGCCAATTGCGTAAAGGCTCGGGTTGATGAACCCCACAGTCTTGTTGCCGTTTGCGACGGATTGCTGATTCACGAGCGCCAGGTAGCCTGCCCACATCGGAGCCGCAAAGCTGGTTCCTCCATACTCATTGGCAGTGCAGGTGGTCTGGTCCGCACAAACGTAAAAAGTGAAATTTGCATTTGCCGAAACATCCGGACCGTTCCGATAGGTCTTCGAACAGGCCGAGCAGCCGCTTGCCGCAGTCGTCTGCCAGGACGGAATCGCGAATTTACTGGGTGAAATTCCTCCACCGCCATCGACCCACGCGGTCTCCGAACTCCACGGGCCACCCGCGCCGCTGGTAACCAGGTCGGTTCCACCAACGGACGTGAGATACACGTCATCTGCGGGAAAGATCTCCGACGACGACGTCCACTTGCCGCTATCTCCGGCCGCTTGAAACAAATTCTGCCCCTGGGCCGCGAACTCCTCAAAGTAGGGATTGTCGGTGCTCGGGTCGGCGGGGCTCCAGGTCCAGGACGAACTCAATTGCGCGTTCAGCGGACTCGCCGTGGCCATAGCGTTAAAAATTGCGGAATCGGTTGAGCCCACATACACGACGAGACTCGACATTCCCGGCGCCATGCCGAGTGCCTGGGTCATGTCTATGGTCTGCTCGGTATCATCGCAGCCTTGCGAAGCGAGACAGCTCGTGCTGGTTCCATCCGTCGAGAGCAGTTTGATCGGCACGCTGTTGGTTTGGCCTATGTTCTTGAAATAAGTGTTCAAATCGGCCAGGTCGGTGCCGTAGTACTCGAGCAACCCCAGCGACTGCCCGTTGCCGGTGAGTGCACCGCCGTAATAGGCAGCCCGCACGTCGCTGCCACAGAAGGAACTCGAAGGGCAAGAACCAGTCGTGGCGTTGGGCTGCACTTTAATATTTCTTTTCAGTCCTGCAGGATGGGGAATCGAATAGTTGTCTAGTCCCGAGATATGCCACAGCGCGAACGGCAGATCAGCGCTCGGCTCCGTGTCCGGCGAGTAGAATACTCGGCTTTCCGTGGGATGCAGGTAGGTCCGCATATTCACATGGAAGGCCTTTTCAATGTTGGCCACGGACCCTGTCACGTCCAAATTCAGCCGATTGCGCGAAGTCGCAACCACGGTGAGACCACTCGTTCTCGCGAAGTTGATCGCCGCATCATAATCTTCCTGCGTAGGGCCGAACCTCGCCGTAAACTCTTCGACGGTTAGGTAATGCCGGTACGAAGGACTCGAAGTGTCGTACACATCCCGCAGGAACTCTTGCAACTCGGAGGGATTGCGCAGTGGAAGAACGATAACGAGCCGCATCGTCTGAGTTATGGGAAGTCGCCCGAGCGAACGTGCTTGACCGTTCTGAACGGCTTCACGCACGTGACGGGTCAACAGCGATTGTGACTGAGCTTCGGAAACGGTCGTCACCGCAAAAGCAACCGCGACCATCGCAAGCAAGAATCTACTTATTCGTTGCATCACGATCCTCCTTAGTTTTCCGCTTTAGGAAAAATCTCCACTCGGGGCCAGGTCGGGTCCTAGTACTAAAAACCGTGAACAAATAACTACTCGCTTCTGTCGAATTTAGCAAGTAACTTTTTGAGACCGGGCAAGTCTATGCAATCCAATCTTTTGCGCCCCTGTCGATCCGCGGTGTATGCAAATATCGTACTTTTGTGGGCTACGCGAATGATCTTCAATAGACGAATGGAAGGAAGTGAACTATGCGAATTTTGAATCCACCAGCGTCGCTGGCAGGCCGCTCGCAGAAGCCACCGCGACGCTTTGTCGGGGTGACCGGCCTGAAGCCGGAAAAGGCGAAGTATTACCGCGAGCTTCACGCGAATCCGTGGCCCGGAGTGGCGAAGATGATCAGGGAATGCCACATAGAAAATTTTTCGATTCACGAGCGGGAGATCGACGGAAAGCTCTATCTTATTTCCTACTTCGAGTACGCCGGAGATGACTTCGCTGCGGACATGAAAAAAATGGCAGCCGATCCGGAAACGCGACGGTGGTGGAGAGAAACCGATCCCTGTCAATTGCCGCTGCCGGACGCCGCCACAGACGGAAAGATCTGGGCGGAAACAAAGGAGGTCTTCTACCTAAGGTAGCAGAGCTTCCGGGCAGTCCCGAGTCGTCCGGCTCAGGGCCGTGCCCGGTCCAAGTGTACGTACCCGCCATCGACGCATATCTGTTGACCAGTAGTATGACCACTTTGGGGCGAGATCAAGAACACAACCGTTGCGGCAATTTCTTCCTGAGTCGTCATTCGCTTTCCCAGCGGAATCCGCGACAGAATCGTTTCTGAGGTCCCTTCAGGCCTGGAAGAAGTGCCAAGCCATTCGCGGTACAACGGCGTCGTCACCTCTGCGGGAACCACTGCATTCACTCGAAGGCCATAGGGCAGAAGCTCCGCCGCCCACTCTCGCGTGAGCGCCAGGATGCCTCCCTGAGCGCAGGCGTATCCGCACGTACCTCCTTGGCCGGTCATCGCTGTCTTCGAAGCAATGTTGATAATCACGCCTTTCGATCTCTTGAGATGGGGCAGCGCGTAGTGGGCCATGTTGTAGTAGTGCATCAAATTGCGATTCAGCGAAGCGACGAATTCCGATGGGTTCCCACTTTCGAGGCCCACCTGGTCGTTCACCCCGGCGTTATTCACGAGCGCATCCATTCGGCCAAGAGCCTTCATGCTTTCTTGAACAGCTTCGGCACAGCCTTGCGCGCTCGAAAGTTGCCGTGTGATCAGTCCGCAAGTTGCACCGCCATTGCGCAGCTCCCTCTCGATCGTCTGGCCCGCCTCGCGATCGCGGTCCACAATCACCGGAATTGCGCCTTCCTTCGCAGAAGCCCGCACGATGGCCGCACCAAGTCCTTTTGCGCCCCCGGTAACAACGATGACTCTCTCTTTCAACTGCAGATCCATGCCTAGCCTCGCAGATTTGTGAATCCGCCATCCAGCAGATAGTCGGCCCCTGTGATAAACGATGCTTCGTCGGAACATAGAAAAAGCGCCAGCGAAGCCACTTCCGCCGGCTCTCCCATTCTTCCGATGGGTTGGGCTTTGGACAGTTTTTCAAACATTTCGTTTTCTCGCCCCGGATAATTCCTGCGCAGATAGTCGTCCACAAATGGAGTGTGCACTCGTGCGGGAGAAATACAGTTGCAGCGGATGTTGTGTATCAAATAATCGCGCGCGACGGAATAGGTCATGGCAATTACCGCGCCCTTGCTCATGGAATAGGCGAATCGATCCGCTAACGCCGAAGACCCCGCGATCGAAGCTAAATTCAAGATGACTCCACCTCCGTTGCGCTTCATGTGCGGAACACATGCCCGCATGCAGTTGTAGAATCCCTTTACATTCACGCGAAAAACGCGATCGAACTCATTCTCGGCCGTGCTTTCGACCGTGCCGATGCTCGAAATTCCTGCGTTGTTCACTAGAATCGATGGGCATTCCTTTTCCGCGACCTGATCAAGTAGGGTCGTGACCTGCGCTTGGTCGGTAACGTCGCCCGCATAGGCGATGGCGTGGCCGCCCTCAGACGCGATTTGTTGGCAAGTCGCGTTCGCATCCTTCAAGGCGACGTCGAGGATGTGCACTTTCGCGCCGTGCGCCGCGAATTTTAGTGCGATGGCCCTGCCAATCCCGCTGCCACCTCCGGTTACGACCGCGACCTTTCCCTTTAAACTGAGCTTCACTTGGCTTGTAGTTTCAACGCTCAGAACTACCTCCCTGGGGAACAATCTCTCCCGCGAAATCTTCCAACAACGTCAGTCTGCAGAAAGCTTCAGTTTATAGAACCTCTGCGCGTTTGCTCCCAAGACCTTCTCGCGCACCTCCGCGGGGAACCGATCAAGGTACTGCCTAATGGCATCGACGGCGCGTGCATGGGAAGCTGCAACCGTACAGACTGGCCAATCCGAACCGATCATCAAGCGATCCGAGCCGAAGCATTCCATTGCCACATCCAAATACGGTGTAAGTTGCTCGGGCTTCCAGTGTTCCCAATCGGCCTCCGTCACCAGCCCTGACAATTTGCAATACACATTCGGAAACACCGCCAACTCACGGATTCCCTCGGCCCACGGATGGATCAACCTTTCTCTGATCCGGGGTTTGGCAAGATGATCCAGAACAAAGCGTTGCCGGGGAAATCTCCGCACGAACTCCGCTGCGACCGGAAGATGTTTCTCATAGATCAGAATGTCATACGCAAGATCCTGCTCTTCGAGCTGAGACACGCCGCGCAAAAACTCCGATTGCAGCAAGAAAAGATCGTCCGGCTCACTTTGTACGATATGGCGGACACCCACCAGCTTCGGCTGATTCGCCAGCGCTTGCAGCTCCGAGTGCAGTTGTGGCGATCGCAAGTCCACCCAGCCGACGACTCCGAGAACAAACGACGATTCTGACGCCAATTGCAGCAGCCAGTTCGTCTCCTCGATCGTTTGGCGCACCTGCACCGCGACGCATCCCTGGAATTCGGAGCAATCCAGCTCGGTCTGCAAATCCTTTGGAAGAAAATCACGACGCAGACTTGCCATGGAGTCGTCGAGCCATGCGTATTCAGAAGAGTTGTAGATCCAGAAATGTTGATGAGCATCGATGTGCATGGTCACGCGATCATCCGAGAATCTGGAGTAGGGACAACTTGCCGGGCGTTCTTGCTCAAACAGGCGGCCAGCTTGCCGGTACATCGAGATAGGAACGATCCAACTCTCCCACAGACGGACAACCCAGCAAAATCAGCGTTCGCTCCAAGTCTGCTTTTAGTATCTGTATCGCGCGCCGCACACCCGCCTCTCCGGCGGCGCTAAGTCCGTAAGCGTACGCGCGCCCCACCAGAACGGCCCGCGCTCCAAGACAGAGAGCTTTCACGACATCGCTCCCTCGACGCACGCCGCCATCGAGCAGCACCTCCGATTGGCCATTCACTGCTTCGACGACCTCTGGCAAAGCCTTCAGAGTTGCGGAAACGCAATCCAGTTGGCGGCCGCCGTGATTGGAAACGACAATTGCATCCGCTCCATGATCGATCGCCCGCCGCGCGTCATCACCGGTCAGCACACTCTTTGCGATGATCGGCCCGCGCCAGATTTCACGAATCCATTTGAAGTCTGCCCATGTCACAACCGAGCGCGCGAGTGCCTCTCCAATGTCGCTCATCGGCATCGGTCCGATTCCCGGCACAACCACATTCGGCAATCTGGGTACGCCACCGTCCGCGAGGAAACCGGCGAGCCATCCGGGGTGGGCTAAAACCTGCCCCAGATATGGAATTTTTGCAAAAGGGCTTCCGCCCATCAGCTCTTTCATGCCATTGCGAAAATCGCGTTCGCGTAAACCCGCAACCGCGGTGTCTATCGTTACCGCCAGCGCGGAAATGCCGGCCGCACGAGCCCGCTCGAGTGTCGCCTCGGCCGCCGCGCGTCCTCCCAACAGGTAAAGTTGGTAGCAAACTGGCCCGGTCGACGCCGCCTTCACTTTTTCCAGAGCGTGCCCTGAAATGGTGGACAAGATGTAGCCTGTCCCGGCTGCTCCGGCGGCGCGAGCGGCTCCAATTTCACCGACGGGATGCATCAGCCGGCTGTAACCGACAGGCGCAAGCAAGAAGGGAAGCGCCAAATCCATTCCCAACACGCGGGTTCGCAAATTGCACTGCGGGAAGGAAACTGCGTGGCGAGGCCGGAAGGTTACGTCAGAGAATACCTGGCAATTTGCGCGCAGGGTGACTTCGTCTTCAGCGCCTCCATCCAGATAATCAAAGACCACGTCCGGCAACCGGCGTTTCGCCAAAGCCCGAAGATCGTGAATGTTGACGGCTTTCGAGACTTTACGCGCGCCGGATGTCTCGGCCATGATTCCTCACAATGAAACTCCCCTTTTCCACGGAATAAAATCGTCTTGCGCTAACCGCTCAGCCGCGGTCTTGCCTTCTCCGCTCGCGATCTGGACGATTCGATTCAGAATTTCTTCTCCCATCCGCTCGATACCCTTTTCTCCGGAAATCACGCCGCCGGTATCAATGTCGATAATGTCCGGCATTCGCGCAGCCAACTCCGAATTCGTCGATATCTTTACCACCGGCGCTATGGGGTTTCCTGTCGGCGTCCCCAACCCGGTCGTAAACAACACCACATTTGCCCCGGCGCCGACCTGGGCAGTGACGCACTCAACGTCGTTTCCCGGCGTGCATTGCAGGTTCAACCCGGGTTCACTGAGATACTCCGGATAATCCAGCACGGCAGTCACCGGCGAAGTGCCACCCTTTTTCGCGGCACCCGCGGACTTCATGGCATCTGTAATCAAGCCATCGCGAATATTGCCTGGGGATGGATTCATTTCAAAACCCGAACCAACGGCCTTCGCGCGTGCGGAATAGCTCTTCATCAGTTGCGTGAAACGTCCGGCTACCTCTGAAGAGACACTTCGATCGACGAGTTCTTGTTCCACTCCGCACAATTCGGGGAATTCGCTCAGAACTGTTTTTCCGCCCAATGCCACCACGAGATCAGAAACGTGCCCGATCGATGGATTTGCCGAAATGCCTGAAAATCCATCGGAGCCGCCGCATTTGAGTCCCACCGAAAGCTGTGACAATGGCGCCGCACTGCGCCGGCACTTGTCGGCTTCCAGCAACCCGAGGAAAGTCTGCCGGATGGCCTCCGACAGCATCGCAAATTCCTCTCCACTTTTCTGCTGCTCAAAAATGTAGAGCGGTTTGGAAAAATGCGGATTTCGTTTTCTCAATTCGTTGCGTAACACCGACACTTGCGCGTGCTGGCATCCCAGGCTCAGCACCGTCGCGCCGGCAACATTGGGATGGTGAATGTAACCGGCGATCAGACCGCAAAGATTGTTGGAATCTTCCCGCGTGCCGCCACAACCTCCTTCGTGCAAAAGGAATTTTATCCCATCAATGTTCGAAAAAATGCGCGAGCGCTCCGGCTTTTTCTCCTTTGCCGTCGCCACATAATCGGCGATTCCTTCCGCCCGTCCCGTTTGGTAGAGGCGCACAAGATCGGCGACTTGTTGTTGGTACAATGGCGGCTGAGCAAACCCTAGTTCCTGCTCGAAAGCCTGCTTCAATACCCCGATGTTCCGGTTCTCACAAAAAACCAGGGGAACGACGAGCCAATAATTCCTCGTGCCAACCTGACCGTCTTCCCTAAGATAACCGGCGAACGCCCGATTCTTCCACCTGGTCACATCCGGCGCCGGCCAGGTGCGCGTTGCTGTTTTCTCGTAGAAGGGGGCCGTCTCATGGTGAAGATTCCGCGTCGTCAGCACTTCGCCCGCCTGAATTGCCCGCATGGCCTTGCCGACCTTTACTCCGTACATGATCACTGCGTCATCGACAGGAATGTCCTGGAGCGCAAATTTATGCTTCACTGGAACAGCAGTCTTCAAGACTAACGTGCGATCCAGGGAGGAAACCGGGGTACCACCCGGCAAATCCAGCAGCGCCACGGCCACGTTGTCGTCGGGATGCAGTTGCAATACCTGCTTGCGTGCCAATTTCTTACCCTCCTCTCTCTCACAACAGGTCCTCGTTAGCGCTCAATGCGCGCGCCCGCTCCCTTCATCAAGCGCGTCACTTCCGGCAGCGTAGCCATCGAAGTGTCTCCAGGTGTGGTCATTGCCAGCGCCCCGTGCGCCGCGCCGCATTCGACCGCCCACTTCGCATCCTTGCCGGAAAGAAAACCGTAGATCAACCCGGAAGCGAACGAATCGCCGCCGCCCACACGATCGAGGATCTCCAGGTTCTCCCTTTCTGTCGCTTGAAAAAATGTTCCCTGGTGATAGCAGATGGCTCCCCAATCATTGCGCGTCGCCGTTTTCGCTTTTCGCAGCGTCGTCGCCACCACTTGAAACGGATATTCCTTGAGCACCTTCTCGATCATTTTCTTGAATGCGTCGACTTCGAAACTCGTCATGTCCTGACCCATCCCGGGAACCTCAAACCCGAGAGCGGCCGAAAAATCCTCTTCATTTCCGATCATTACGTCCACATAGGGTGCAATTTTTCGATTCACTTCTTGTGCGCGTTTTTGGCCACCATTCGCCTTCCACAAAGAATCCCGGTAGTTCAAATCATAAGACACGATCACACCATGTTTCCGCGCAACTTGCATGGCTTCAATGGCCACCTCCGGCGTGCTTGCGGAAAGCGCGCAGAAGATCCCGCCTGTATGGAACCAGCGCGCTCCTTTGCTTCCAAACACGTCTTCCCAATCGATCTCTCCCGGCTTAAGCTGCGAAATCGCTGTGTGCCCGCGATCCGAGCACCCAAGCGCCGCCCGCACTCCGAACCCTCGCTCCGTAAAGTTCAGTCCATTTCGCACCGTGCGACCTACTCCATCGTACGGCACCCAGTACACCAAGGACTGATCCACCCCGCCTTGATAAATCAGATCCTGCAAAAGACGTCCAACCGCATTGTCGGCGAAAGCGGTGACAATCGCGGTATCCAGAGCAAAACAGCGTTTCAAGCCCCGCGCAACGTTGTATTCGCCGCCGCCCTCGTACGCTTCGAAATTACGGGTGGTCCAGATTCGCTTTTCACCTGGATCCAGCCGCAACATCACCTCCCCAAGGCTGATCAGATCCCATCGGCAATTTTCCTTTGGTCGAATTCCAAGGGTCATCTTCGCGCTCCCGTCCTCCAAAGCAACTCGCCTGTAATGCATTCTTTAAACTACGTTCACCCGCTGCAACCGCGGCACAATCAGGTGTATCGCCGCCAAGGCAATTAAATAGGCCGTCCCGGCCATCAGAAAAGGCACAAAGTAACTTCCTGTTTTCTGAAGAACATGCCCCACAACATCGGCAATCAGCATTCCTCCCACAGCTCCAGCCATCCCGCCAATCCCCACCACCGAAGCCACCGCTTGACTGGGGAACATATCGGAAACAATCGTGAACAGATTCGCCGAGAAACCCTGGTGCGCAGCTGCAGCGAGCCCGATCAACAGTGTGCTCGCCCACAGGCCTTCCGTGCGATAAACGTAGACAATCGGCACCACGCACACCGCGCAAATCAGCATTGCTATTTTCCGTCCGGCATTCGCGGAATAACCCCGTTGGATCAATCGCGAGGACAGCCAACCCCCGGCAACACTTCCTCCGTCAGAAATCACGTAAATCACCACGACCGGCAACCCGATCTGCGCCAGATTTAGCCCATGCTGCTTCTGAAAAAAACCGGGTACCCAAAATAGATAAAACCACCAGATGGGGTCGGTCAAGAATTTCGCGGTCAGAAATGCCCACGTCTGCCGGTAACCTAAAAGTCGCGCCCACGGCGCTCGGGCCGTCTCCGTCTGCCGGTCGCTCCGAATGTACGCCAGCTCGGTAGCGGAGCATTGTGCGTGCTCTTCCGGCTTCCGATACACTGCAACCCAAAGCAAAAGCCACAAAAACCCGACGGCTCCCGTCACCACAAATGCCCATCGCCATCCAAAATGGATGGTAATCCACGGGACAAAAATCGGCGTCAGAACCGCGCCGACGCTCGTTCCCGAGTTGAAAATGCCCGTCGCCAGTGCCCGCTCTTTCTGCGGAAACCACTCCGTGACGGTCTTGATGCTCGCGGGAAACGCTCCCGACTCTCCCAACCCCAACGCCGCGCGCGCAATCCCGAAGCTGAACAACGAGCCGCACAAGGCATGGGCCATCGATGCAAGGCTCCAGAACACCATCGCCAATCCATATCCGATCCGCGTTCCCAACCGATCGATGAGATTACCGGTCGCTAGCAACCCCACGGCATAAGCCGCCTGAAACGCGAACACCAAATGGCTATAATCGAGCTCGTTCCACCCCAGGTCGTTCTGCAACGTCACTTTCAGAACGCCCAGTACCTGCCGGTCCATGTAGTTTTTGGTGATTCCGATAAAAAGCACCGCGCAAATCACCCACCGGAACTTTCCGGAAAGGAATGTCCCAGGGGCTTCTGAATATTCCTTTTCCTCGGAGGAAAAAGCTCTCGGTTCTACTGGAATCCTGGATTGATTTTCCGCCATGGGTCAGTTCAAACCACCGGGCTTCGCTTCTATTGATTCACGCCGCTCGCTAGAAATCCTCCATCCACTTGAAGAATTGTGCCCGTGACAAAACTCGCCGCTTCCGAAGCCAGAAAAATGGCGCTGCCAACCAACTCTTCCAATTTCCCAAACCGTCCCATCGGCGTTCGAATCAGAAACTCTTTGCCCCTCGGTCCTTCCAGGATTTTCTCGTTCATCGCGGTGCGAAAAACTCCGGGTGCGATCGCGTTCACGCAGACTCCGAACCGCGCCCATTCGACCGCCAGGGTTCGTGTCAAACCTGCGAGTCCGGATTTACTCGCCCCGTACGCGGCCACCTCGTGCAGTCCCACGAACGACGCCAGCGACGCAACGTTCACAATCCGGCCATACTTGCGTTCTACCATATGCCGACCGAAGACTTGAGTCGTGCGGAAAGCGCCGGTCAGATTGGTGTCCATAATCTCGTGCCATTCGCGTTCTTCTAGATCCAGAAACGGCGTGCGTTTCGTGCGCCCGGCGGCATAGACCAGAATATCTACCCTTCCAAATTCCTTGACCACGCTGCTCAGCAGGTTCTGCAACGAACCCCGGTCCTCGACGTCGGAACGAACCCGCAAGGACCGCCGTCCAAGCGCCTCAATTTCGTTCGCCGCAGCTTCAATTAATTCCGTACGGCGGCCCGTCGGAATCACGTCCGCACCGGCTTCTGCCAAGCCTCGCCCGATTGTCTGGCCGATTCCCGAGGTCCCGCCCACCACCACGGCAACCCTGCCGTCCAAATCGAATCCCTTATAGGTCATCGCTCGTCTGTTCGCAGGCTTGCCCGCGAATCACTCCCTCTTCTGACCACCCGCTGCGGTCCGCATCGTATACATCCAAATTGCTCCCCTGCATTTAACCATTTTCCGTGGACAAATTGACAGACACGCGGACGTCCGTCAGCATAACGGCTCGTGCAACCTATCTCGCCTCCGAGTTCAGACAAATCCGACTTGCTTCTCGTAAATCCCGCAGCCGGAGGAGGTCGCGCGGCTGTAGCTGTTTTTGCTTTGCGCGAATTTGCGCATCGCAGCGGCTGGAACGTGGACATCATTGTAACTCAGACCCCAGACGACCTCGCCCAAGAGGCTCGCCGCGCCGCCGAGAAGGGCCAGGAACGCATTTTCGTCCTTGGAGGTGATGGAACCTTTCAGCTGCTCGTCAACGCTGTCAGGCGTTACCCACGAACGGTTCTTGGCGTGATCCCTGCTGGGACTGGCAATGATTTCTCGGCGGCCCTAGGCTTGCCTTCAGATCCCGTTCAAGCCGCCGCGCTTCTTTTGCAGGGCGCTATCTGCGAACTCGACGTTGCTCGAGTTCGCACATCGCACGGGAACGAGCGGCTTTACACGGGCGGTGGGGGAGTTGGTTTGGACGCGCAAGCGGCGCAGTACGCGAATGGCGCTTACCGTAGCTTGCCCGGGCGTTTTCGATACCTCATCGCCGCAATCCGCGCTCTTTTTGGCTTTGACGCTATCCCGGTGAAAGTCACTTTCTGCGAAAACGAACCCAAGATTCTGGAAGCTAGAGCTTTGCTGGTCGCCGTGCTGAATACACCAAGCTACGGCGGCGGGCTTTGCCTGGCACCGGAAGCGAAGACGAATGACGGACGTTTAGACGTCGTGATTCTGGAGGATTCGAACGTCGGTCAGATTCTGACCTGGCTTCCCGCACTCGCGTTCAGCGGCCAACTGAAAACGCAACGGCTCCGCCGATTCAGCACAACTCACGTCAGGATCGAAACCGATCCACCCTGCTGGTTTCACGGCGATGGGGAGATTCTGGGAATGACCCCGGTGGAGGTCTCTATAGTCCCCCGGGCAATTCGTGTACTTCGGCCCGCCAGGAAATCTACGGGTTAACGGTTGCCTCGCTGAGCGGCGAGCGGCTGTCTTGCACTTGGGAAGACTGTTTTTTCTTCTTGGAGTGACGTTTCATGAAGGCGCCCAGGTCCGGAGTAAACTCCTTCAACTGATTCCACCCGATGTTGTACCCCTGATTGATGGCCCAGCCACTCAGGACTCCCTCGAGCCTCCGGTCTTCTTTCGGATAGTAGAGCATTGATATGGATGCTTGTCCTAATTGTCCAAAGACCTGCGCAACGTTGAACGTAGAGTTGCCTGCGTCGGTTCGCGCAATCACGACGCGCGACGCCGCATAGCCGATTCTGGACCACGCTTTACCGCGGCCTTTCCGGAAATATCGCGGATCTTCGTGCAGCACGGAGGGAATAATTCCGTAAATCAACATACTCCCGGTGAACTGGTCGCCCTCTTGCGCCGCATAACGCTCGCCAAAGGGCCCCCAGCCCTGTCCATAGTGCGGCAGTCCATTCGCCGCCTGAGAGATGCTCGCCTGAAGGAGGTTGCCAAAGTGCGCGCTCAAATCCCAAAACTGGTGCCAGGCAATATTGAATTTTTCCTTTTTTGTCAGCGGTCCCTGATTTTCCGGCTGATCGTTTGCCGTCATGAAGTTCGGAATGATCCAGAAAATGCGTTTCGGAATTTCGTCGTTGGCTTCCTTGTCCTGCGGGTCAACGGCCGGCTTGTCGCCTTGATCGGTCTGCACCTTGGGTTGCGGGCTGTCCGGCTTCTCCTGGGCGAGCGAAGAGAACCCAAAGAAAAGTAGGGTCAGGACCGACAGGGTCGACCGCAAGCAATGCAAACTGAAACTCATCCTGTTTTTATGCATCAATACCGATTTGCCGTGGAATCGGTGCCGGCCTGGCGCAGATCTTGCTGTCCATGATCTTCGCCGGTCCCCCCAAGATGCACGCTCTTCTCTGGCGAGAGAGAGATTCCCCGAACTCAGTTCTTTTTCTTGTCGACCTTCAGATTCAATGTGATTTCTTTTCGGCTGTCGAGCGGCGACACTTCTCTTGACGCCGATTTTTGCCCGTCAGACTCCGCATTTACTACATATTCTACGTTAGGGTCGAGGCCCGTGAACCTGTAATTGCCTTGGTCGTCGCTAAAGTGGCTAATAACCGTGTTTGTCCGCGAATTCTTCAAAAAGACCACGGCGTTTTGCATTGGTTTCTCATCCTTGTCGCTCACCGTTCCACGGACGGTCCTTAGTTGCGCTTCCTTCTTCGATCCCTGCGCAAACGCCATCCCGTACACAATGAACAGCAAAACGAACAGCCCTGACAGCGGTCGACACTGCCTCATTGTTTCGCTCCCGCCTTTCCTGGACCTGGCGGTTCCAGCTTGATCGATAGTCGTTGTTGCACATCCGCCTTGGCATTCACATTCTGTGTCTGGTCATTGTATTTTTTCACGTGGGTCACAACTTCATACTCGGAGCCGGGTGGCACGCGCACGGCAAATTCGCCCCTTGAATTGGTATAGGTCTCCCAACGGAATTTTTTCTCGCCACTTACCCGAACGCGGATCTGAACTCCGGGGAAAGACAGAGCGTTTTCGCTAAACACCGTTCCGATAATCAGAAAGCTGGGAACCGCTCTGCTCTTCGTTTTACTCGATGAGCTTCCGGCGTCCGGCGCGGACTGTCCATTCGCTGGAGGGGTTGTAGGAGCCTGAGGGGCTGGCTCTTGCCCTGCAATACCACTGGCAGAATAGAACAGCGCCGCCAACAAGACTGAATTTGTTCTTTTCATCCTGCGGTATGGTTCGAAAGACTTCCCCATCGGTCTGATGGTCGCCGCGTGGCCGGAGATGCCCCGCAATTCGGCTGGCGAAGGCTACTCGTCCTCGTCTTCCTCTTCGTCCTCATCTTCCTCGAGGAGGTCGCCGTCCTCGTCAAATTCCTCGTCGTCCTCATCCTCTTCCGCTTCCTCGTCGTCTTCCTCAAGTTCATCGGCGATTGGGTTCAGCGCCACGGGATGAGTCTGCGATACCTCTAGTTCGGTTTCGCATTCGGGACAGCTGAGGATCTCTCCCTCCTCAACTTCGTCTTCGTCCACGTCGATTTCTGCGGAGCATTCGGGGCAGCGAAGCACGGTCCATCCTCCGGTATCGGACTTGGCGGGTCAGCCCACGATCAACCCGGGCTCACCATCCGGCGTATTATATACCCCGGCGAGGAAAGTCAACTTCATCCCCTTCCCGCCTGTTTATCAGTGTAACCCAACCACTTGGGTGAAAGACAAATAAGGATGGCGCGAGAATACCCAGACAGGCCTGTCGTCGGCATCGGTGGTGTCGTCATTGAACGCGGCCAGACAGTGCTGATTCGACGCGGCAGTGAACCCCTGCTAGGTCAGTGGTCCATCCCCGGCGGCTCTCTCGAGATTGGTGAATCCTTGCAGACCGGGGTCGCACGGGAGTTGCTGGAGGAGACCGGACTCGAAGTCCGCGTACTGGATGTAATCGAGGTATTCGACCGAATTTTTCCGGGAGAACCGGGCCAAGCCGGCCAAGTGCGCGGGCCCAGATTTCACTACGTCATCGTCGACTATCTGTGTGAGCGAATTTCCGGCCAGCCGCACGCCGGAGGCGACGTCACCGATGTCGCCTTCGCATCGGAAAACGAACTCGAGAAGTTTCAATTGACTGAGACCGCCACGCGCGTGCTGCGCAAAGCTTTCGCCATGGATCGCGAGCGGCGGAAAATCACGTGAACCGCCCTCAGCGCTATTTCACAGTTTCAATATTTCGATATTTCCATTCGAGTTCGTGAGGGAGAGCGAGCAGCCGCCACTCCCGATCTTTCCATTCAGTGAATCGCCGCCGATCGTCCCGGCGGTAGTCACCGGCAAAGCACTCGAGATATGACCGAAAGAAGTCCGAGCGGTCAGTTCGTAACCCGCATCTCCAGGCAAACGGACTTGAATTGGCGCGAAAGAAGTCTTCAGCGAAACATTCTTGCATCCGCCAGAATTCCCCGCCGCAGAAACAGAAATCGCACCATTCTGATTGTCCACCGTACTCGAACCCACGATATTTTCGAGCGTGACGGAACCAAAACTGGTCTTCGCGGAGGCATCTCCCTTCACCCCGCTCGCTTCCACCGGCCCGTTCGAATTTTCGATAATCAAATTGCCATTCACGCGGCGAACGTCGACAGACCCGAATGAGGTTTTGGCGTAGGTGTCTCCGCCCACATCGCTCAAGGCGATGCGTCCGTTGCCGGTCGTCGCTCTTACTCCCTTCGGCAGTCCCGAAGCTTCAATGGCGCCAAACGATGTGTTGAAGCTGGCCTTTCCCTTGATGTCGCGCACGCTGATTCCGCCATTGGAATCTTCTACTTCCACGCCGCCACCGATCTGTTCGAGCGTCACTTCGCCAAATGTCGTCTTTACATACACGTCGCTTCCAATCCTTCTGCCGCTCACCTTGCCATTCGACGAGGTACACCTGACATTGCCGGAGACGTTCGCGACGCTAATCGATCCAAAGCTTCCATTCAGCTGCGCTCCGCCGCTCACCGTCTCCGCATCAATCGCGCCGTTGTTGTTGCTTACCATCAAATCTCCGTGCACGTTTCGCGCCGCCACGGATCCGAACGAATTGCTGATTTTTGATGCCCCCGTGTCCGTAACCTCCACGAGACCGTTTCCGCCTGTAATGGTGACGGCTCCGGTTACATTACTCGCCGTGATCGAAGCAAATCGGTCCTTGATATCCAATGTGCCCTTGACCGACGAAACCGTGACGGCCGCATTGTTGTTGTTCACCGTCAGATTCCCATTCGCTCCGGTCGCTTGTACTTCTCCGAAGGAATTGGTCAGCTTCGCCGACCCGCCATCACGGAATTTCAACTGCCCGTGGCTGTTCTCCAGGTCCGCCCAGCCTTGCACTCCCTGGACATCTACATTGCCGAAACTGTTTTTCATCCAAAGTTTGGCGTCCCCGGGCACGGTAATGTCGTAGTCCACCGAGTAAGAAGGACCCCCGACGCGGACCACAAAAAATTTCGAATCCTCGTTCGGATAGACCGTCTCAATCTTGATTCCCTGCGAATCCTGAGACACATCGATCCGCACCTGATCCGCGTATTTGTCCGCCTCGGTTTGTGAATGCGCCTGCACTCGGATCGTAGCTGAGATTTTCACGTCCCGCCCATTTTCGCCATGAATCCGCACGTCCCCATACTTGTGCGTCAGGCTAACGGTCTGATTTATAGCAAGCGTTAGGGTCTTCTGAAATTGCTTGGTAGCCGTGTTTTGCCCTGGAGCATTTGCAAGAGCCGGTAGCGCCACAACGCAGGCGAGCATCAAAAGCATTCCGAATTTGCGTGTACTCAGGCTAGGTCGGTAATTCATCGCTTGGTCTCCAATACTTCCTGCAACGTCTCTTGTTTTTCCTGGTACATCGCCAGTAGCTCATTGCGTAAGTGCGCGTTGGACGGATTCCGTCCCGTCTCGAGGCGCAGTTCATCGATGGCGCTGTCCAACACAATCAGCTTTTCCTTGTAACTGGCCATCAATGGCGTAGTCGACGAATCCAGTTCCGGCTTTGCTTCCTCCGCCAGCCGGTCGATCGCCTTCCTGTAATCGCGCTCTGTTCGTTCGACCTCGGCCAAAGTGGAATTCCTCAGCAATCTTCCTTGACCGGTATCCGCCGGGTTTCGATGGTGGAACAGGTAAAGGCCGCAAAACGCGAGTGCCACAACCAGCGCGCCCGCAAGCGCCGTCTGCCATCCCAACACCAGCCCGCCCAGGAAACCCAACCTCTCCGAGAAGCCCCGCCGTATGGCCTGCTGTCTGTCGTTTTCCTTCAGGGAACTCTCGATCTTCGCCCACAGTGGAAGGTCTTCGCGGTAATCGCGCAACTCCTTCGCTGCCGTGCTCAAGGATTTCCAAGCGCGAATCTCCTCGGCGCAAGCAGGGCAACCGGCTGCGTGCTGTTCGAGCGCCGCCCATTCTTCAGCCGAACCATCCAGAAAAATCCGTTCGCGGTCGTTACAAGTCCGGTTCATTGGCTGGCTGCTTCCGCGCCGCGCAAAGGGTCCAATATGCCGCGCAAATTCTTCTTTGCTTGAAACAGGGTATTTTTCGAAGCCGTCTCGCTGATTTCGAGCAGAGCCGCAATCTCGGCGTGTCGGAATCCTTCCACTTCGTACAAGAGAAAAACTTCGCGTTGGTGCTGCGTGAGCATGGCCAGCGCGCGTTCCAGAGCCATGCGCAAAGTCGGATGGGCGCCGGGCGCGCGCGGCTCCGGAGCGGCTGCTCCGGAATTCGAATCATCCTGTGTCTGCTCTTTGCGCCGCGCCCGGCTTCGCCGCAAATCATGGCAGGTATTCACCAAAATCCGGAACGCCCAGGTCACAAATGCGGATCGCCCACGGAATGTCCCGATACCGCGCTGGATTTTCAGGAAAGTATCCTGCACCGCGTCTTCCGCGTCGCTCGTCGACCCTAGCAGGTTGCGGGCGAGATTCTTCATGCGCGTCCCTTGTAATTTATAAAGGCGTTCGTACGCCCGTAGGTCGCCCGCCAGACACCCGGCTGCCAAGGCCGCGTCATCCGGGAGGGTGTTATTTTCGCGGTTTTGTCCGGCTGCGGTTTCTGATGGTTCCACTCGCCGCCCTCCCTCACCTGCCGCAGAGGAGATTCTATTCTCCCACTGCAGCGCTAGTCCCACCGTTCCCATCACGTTCTCCTGTGGTATAGACGACCGGGAAGGGCGAAATGTCAGGGGCCGGACGCCCCTCTGTCTCGTAGATAACCAGTTTGTAATGAATGTGTTAGAAAGACTAGTGTAGTGCAACGAAATTCTGAGCATCTATGGAGGAGGCGCGCCTAACCCGTATACCCGCACACTCCAACGCGAGGAGAGTTAACTACCGGCAGGCACATCTCGTCGCCGCTCTTATGTGCGACGGCGCACGCTTCACAAAGCCAGCCCTCCCCATTCCACGCGCATTCCGTGCAGATTTGGGTGGCGGGCTGGATGCCACACCGCTGGCAGCTTACCTGCGGTGCCTCGTTTCTGGCCAATAGTTGTACGGCGCCCTTCGGCAAGCCTTGCTCGCGAAGGGCAACAACCTTTAGCACAAGAGCCGTTGGAGAACCGTAGTCATACTCATAAAAGAACTTCATCCCTACCTCAAGCACTTCGCTCAACCGCGCGCTCATGCTCATTTCTTCATCCATGGACTCGGAAGCATAACGCTTGCCGCCAATCTCAAAAGCGCTCAAGTGGCCGCGGCATTCAAGCCAGGTATGGCGGAGAAAATCGTCGAGCTTACTCAGCGGGGCGGTCAGCGGCACTGCCACATGCATCCAGTACGCCTTGGAGTCACGTCCTTCGATGGCTAAATGGAAATTCGGGACAGGCGGTCGTTTTTCAGAAGCCGGCAATCGCTCGGAAGCTTTCGGTTGACGGCACGCACTTAGGTGCCGAGTCATGGAAGCCTGGCCGGCCATCTCACCGCAGAGATTACACTTCCCCATCGATTGCGGTTTGCTCATGGCTGAGCATTATTATAATGCGTCATAAATAGAAACATTTATTATTTCGCTGTGTTCTTACCAAATAGAACGACACGGCTGATAGGAATCGCACCCCAAGTAGTTCTGAGCAGGGAGCAAAGAGCAAAGCTAGAGGTCTATGCGCGCGGGCGCAGTACTCCGGCGCGGGTTGTGCTGCGCGCTCGGATTGTATTGCTGGCCGCCGAAGGCAAGCAGGACCTGAAGATTGCCCACCTGCTTTCGATCGTGCCACGAACTGCTGCTCGCTGGCGCTCGCGTTTTCTGCGCGACGGTATCGCGGGGCTGGAGCATGACGCTCCGCGACCTGGCCGCACGCCTTCCATCTCACCGGAACTCGAGCGTATGGTGATTGCCAAGACCACACGGGAAAGACCTGTTCATGCGACCCACTGGAGCACTCGCACTATGGCCGCCGTGGCCGGTATCAGCGAGGCCAGTGTACGGCGCATCTGGCACAGTCACGGTCTGAAGCCGCACCGCGTGGAAACCTTCAAGCTGAGCAACGATCCCCGTTTCGCCGAGAAACTGGAGGACGTCGTGGGCCTGTATCTGAATCCCCCCGAGCATGCACTCGTGCTGTCATTGGACGAAAAGAGCCAGATCCAAGCTCTTGACCGCACCCAGCCCGGCTTGCCCATGAAAAAGGGCCGTGCCCATACCATGACACCAAGAATCAGCTCCGGCGCGGCGTCTTTACCAGCGTCGAAGCTCTACAAGAATGCATCCTCGCTTATATCGAAGAACACAATCGCCAACCCAAACCCTTTATCTGGACCGCAAAGGCCACCCACATTCTCGAAAAGGTCAAACGCGCCAAAGCCAAGCTCAATAACAGCCCATCTGTGTGACGCAGTACACTAGCTGGCAAACTCTTGCTTAACAGCGCCACGCGTCCGCTCTCGCTTTTCGAATTCCACGACGGCGTTTCTCAAGTCCTCAGGCCTAAAATCCGGCCAACGCTTGTCGAGAAACACGAATTCCGCAAATGCACATTCCCACAGCAGGAAATCCGACAGCCGTTGTTCGCCACCGGTCCGGATCAGCAAATCCACATCCGTAGATCCTCCTCTCTGTACTTCCGCGAGCACATCTCCAAACGCCTCGGTGGATAGATTAGTGGCTTTATAAAATTTGCTGGCCGCTCGAAATAAGGAATGGCGTGCGGAGTAATCCACCGCCAAGCGAAGGTGCAGATTCTTGCCCTTGCAAGTCCGTGCTTCGGCCTCAGCGATGACCTCACGCAGTTTCGGGTGTATCCGATCGCGGCGTCCAATGATGCTCAACCGGATTCCCTCGTCCAAACACTGCTCCGTCTCGTCCTGCAAATACTCCTGCAAGATTCTAAGAATCGCGGTCACCTCGGCAGGCGGACGCTTCCAGTTCGCCGAAGAAAGTGCGAACAAGGTCAGCGTGTGAATTCCGAGGTAGGGAGCGCACCGGATGACGCCCCTCGCAGCGTCCGCTCCCGCCTTGTGCCCGGCGGAGCGCGGGAGCCCCCGGGAAGTTGCCCAGCGCCCGTTGCCGTCACAGATAATGGCAACGTGAAGTGGATGAGCGGATGCGACCGTGATATTCGCAACCTGCTGCAAGGCGATGGATTGCATGAGCATTCTCGTTTTCTCCGCCACTATGCCACGTAATGTACTTTTCATTACAAAGTACAAAGCCAAAAAAATTTTACCGGTCGCGCGTCGCCCGAATCAGCGCTTCCATGTGGTCCAAATACCGTTCGAGCGCGCGCCGCCCGGCCGTCGTCAAACGGTATTCCGTCTTCGGCAACCGCCCATCGAACGATTTCGTACAAACGATGTAATCAGCCTCTTCCAACTTCCGCGCGTGTACGCTCAAATTCCCGTCGGTCGTCTTCAAAAGCGCCTTCAACTCATTGAAGGTCAACGACCGGTTCACCGCCAGCGCGCTCACGATCCCCAGACGAATTCGTTCGTGAATCAGCCGGTCCAAGCTTGCTGAAACCGGCTGCGGAGTCGCGGAACGAACCGCCGAAGGTGCATCCTCCCGCGGAACCCGTTCTTGTCGAATTGTCGATGACTTAGCCATATTCTCTTCACTCTCAAAACTGCCGCTTAGCCCCCATAGCGAAGCGCAATCCAGAATCCAAAGGCGATTTGTACCATCCCGAATCCGGCGGCCATAAACAGATTGCCCCAAGTTGCAGGCGCAAAAAGCGCTCCCGCCCCGAGCGCCATCAGGCACAATCCCATAATCGGCACGGCACGCACCGAGAACGCTCCGCCAGTCACAATCGCCGTACCATAAAGCAACAACCAGACTCCGGGAAGCGCAGAAAAAACACCGGATTGAAGCAGCGCCAAGCTCAACAGGGCCCCGACCACGATCGGCGGGGCAAAGCTGAGCACAAACTTACGTCCCGGCCCGGAAAACAGCGAGGAATTAGCCCTCCGCGCCTTGGTCGCCGCCGCGGGCGCCGCAATCGCTACGGCTACAAACGCCTCCGCCAACCAAATCGCAAGCCAGCCTCGCGGAGTTCTCTGCCTCGCGGCAACCAGAGCTGCTGCGACCGCGGTTATCCCCATGGCCACACCGCCCCAACCAGGCACTGCAGTGAACTCCGCCGCCGATTCCATGGTTTCGCGGATATAGCGAAGATGGTCCGCCGCCCGGGCGTCAATAGGAATTGGTTCACGGCGAACGGCGCGATTGGATCCGACGGCACGCATAGAGAAAATGCTACACGAACTCGATAATCCTTGTCAAGTACTTTACCACACAAAGTAGCTCAGCGGGCCTTGCGGTATCGCCCCATCAGTCCGTTCCGCCCAATGATGAATATGTCCAGGAACATCTGTACGCTGTCCCTCAGCATGTTCACTTTGGTCGCCGGCGAGTGCGCCCATCGGACCGGTACTTCCTTGATGGACAGGCCGTGATGCCGCGCCAGATACAGCAATTCAGGATCGAAGCCAAATCGCTCAATCGTCTGTTGCTCAAAAATGATGCGGCATTTCTCGCGCCGGAACGCCTTAAACCCACATTGCGTGTCCACGAACGGCAGCCGCAAGATCGCTCTCACAATTCGGTTGAAGATGATCCCGGCGAACTCTCGAAATGCAGACTCGTGCACCTCGATCAGGCTGCGGTCCACGGCCCGGCTGCCAATGGCCACATCATAGGTCGTTAACGCCGCGAATAATTTCTCGCCTTCCTCGATCGGGGCGGAGAGGTCCGCATCGGTGAAGAGCACGATGTCCCCCCTCGCTTCGAGCGAGCCGTGTTTCACACTGAAGCCTTTGCCACGATTCGTCCCGTTCGAGATGACCCGCAACTGGGAAATCCGGTCTCGCCATGACTCCGCAATTGCTCTGGTCCGATCCTTTGACCCGTCGTCCACCACTAGAACTTCAGCGCTGGGCCGCTGATCGCGAATGTATTCAGCAATCTTTTCGAGCGATGCCGGCAACCTTAACTCTTCATTGAACGCGGGAATGACGATGGAAAGTTCGGGCGCGGTAGTCACAGAAGTTCCCGGCCCTTCCAGCCGTAACGGCCGACCAGCGGCACAAAGCGGCATGCTTCGAGGCGGCGCGCCGTGACTTCGGACCCGCTCCGTGTCATCAGCACTAATTCCTGCCGCTCCTCGGCTCCGACTGGGGCGATCACGCGTCCTCCTTCGCTCAATTGTTCCAGCAACGGCTCGGGCACGGCCGGCGCGGCCGCGGCTACTAAAATCGCATCATAGGGTGCAAATTCTTTCAATCCGGATGATCCGTCACCACAGTGAACATGTACGTTTGTATATCCCAGCCGCTGCAGCCGCTGCACCGCGGCGGTCGCCAGTTCCGAACGGAATTCCACGCTGTACACTTCCTGGCAAAGCAGGGAAAGCACCGCGGTTTGATATCCGCAACCGGTTCCGATTTCCAGGACTCTTTCGACGCCATGCAGTCCGAGCGCCTCGGTCATCGCCGCCACCATGTATGGCTGCGAGATGGTCTGGCCCCCTCCGATCGGCAAGGGCTCATCGGAGTAAGCCTGCTGCCGGAGTGGCTCCGGAACAAATTCCTGGCGTGGAACCGCCGCCATCGCGCGCAGGACCCCGTTGTCCTTTATGCCGCGCTTTCGAAGCTGCGTTTCTACCATCTCGAAACGCAATTCCAGATAACGATCGTCCAGCACGAATATCTCCGCTAAACCTTCGCCTAAACCGTATCCCTTGCCTGCCGCGGAACCGAGCAATTTTTGGTACACAGTTTATCCGATAGCCTGGACCGGCGCTCTATCAGAATCTTCGATTCTCGCGATGGAAACGGTCGCAAAATCTCCACTCAGATCGCAGACAAAAACTGAAAAAACATCCATTTCGCTGTAGTTTTTTCGCAAATCCTGCACATCCGAACAGTGACGGAGGTAGCAAAACTGCCCTCCAGAGCAGGCGCGCTAGGCAAACCCTTTCCCTAGAATTGTGGATGAACCAACAGGCGCGCATTTCTTGTCGCCGTTGTGTTTGGAGGCTGTGATGAAAGCGGCTTTAGTTCTTATAGCAATCTATGTCGGCATGTTCTTTGTGGCCATCCAGGGCGGAACCCCGGACTCTGTGCAAGCTGCGTCACAAGCCTCCGCTAACCCCCCGACCGGGACAAAGGCCGCTTCCTCGATCGATCCCACAAAGGAAGCCGACATCCGGGCGCTCCTCGAACTCGTCGGCGCTCGCGACCAGGTTCAGGAATCCGTCCGGCAAACCGCCGAACAGTATCGTGAAAAAATTCTGGCCTCTGTGCCTGACAGCGAGAGGGGCCAAGCCTTCGTTAACACCACGATCAATGAATACGAAAAGCGCTACGACGTGAATCGCGTGAACGAGCAACTGGTCGCGCTCTACGACAAACACTACACCGATGAAGAGATCAAGAGCCTCCTCCAGTTCTATGGCTCGCCGCTCGGTCAGAAAGTCGCCGCCGAGGGTCCTGAAATCTTCCACGAGATTCAGGAAACCACGCGAGCCGAAGCCGCCAAAGCCGTGAAGGAAGCGCTTCAACAGGCAAGACACGAGAATCCCGGCATCGGCCAAAATGTGCGCCTGACAAACAGCGGTCCACACCCGCTCCTGCAGCAGCGACGCGCCCAACAACCGGATTCCGGACAACAAACGGCCCAGCAACAGCAAGATCAGCCTTAACTCCCTGACTCCAGAGTTTGCATCGCTTGCCCTACGGCAGGCGCTTCTTGAATTTTACGTCCACGCCGAACGTCCCGTTTTGATCGCGCAAAGCGACTATAGATATCGCGCGGGTCACGTTGTACTCCACCTGAATCACCTGTTGCTGCGTGGAAGTTACGTTCGACACGTAGGTGACCGTCAGATTCGGCGTCACCTGCTGCTCCACGGTTACGCGTGCCGCGGCATTTTGACCCGAACCGCCCGCCCCCAGCCCCGCCAACCCAGGATCCACCCGGAACCGCGTAATTCCGAAAAGTCGCTCCACGCGCCCGCCCAACTGGCTCGAAATCGCCTCGGAGAGCAGCGCCGATGCTCCGGACGAGCCGCCCTGGCTGATGCCTCCTGTACGCGACGCGACTTCCGAACTGGTTTGCCCCATTGCCAGCAGTGCGACGATGTCGGTTGCCGGCAACGGGGGATCGGAGCGGTAGGACAAGCTCATCTTGCTGGCCTGCCCGCTGAAATTCAGCGTGAGTTCATACTGTTGAATCGTGGTAGTTGCTTCCACGTTGATGGTCGGATCCATGCGGAACGGATTGGCAAAGTTTAAATCGCCGCGAGTCACCTGGTATTTGCTGTCATGAAAAAACAGCTCCCCGGAAATCACGTGGATGTGCCCGAGAATAATCGGGTGTTCGGCGGTTCCACGTACGCGCAGATTCGCGTCGGCTTCGAGGTGCGCTCCCGGCCATTCCATGCGCGAATCCGGCGTTGAACTTGCTTCGACATCAAACTGCAAATTCCGCAAAAAGCTGGAACTGCTCGATCCCCCAGCGCTCGAACTGGAGCTCAAAATCCCTGCCGATTCCAAACCTCCATTTAGAGTCACACGTTGTACCAACACCTTGCCGGTCACCAACCCGCCATCCATTGTTCCGGTCAGCCGCAATGAACCGCCGACAAGCCAACTCATCCCTTCCGGATATCGAATGCGGAGCCGGTCGGTCTTGGCGGAAATGTCATAACGCAGCGGCTTGTCCGAATAGTTCACCGTCCCGGTTAGCGCGATCACTCCTCCACCCGCTTCACCAGTCACATTTTCAAAGAACAAGCGGTTGGCATCGAATACCAGGTCGCCCTTCAGATTGCTCAACCCCGTAGGGAAATCAGCGGAGCGCGCGAAAACATTATTCAGTTTGACGCGTCCGACAATGCGGGGCCGGTCCATGGTTCCTTCAAACGAAGCGTTCATATCCGCGTGCCCTGCCATCGCCACATTCGGGATATAACCGTTGAACAGGCGCAAGTCGACCGATCCGTTCAGCTTCAGCGAAACCTCCCGCCTTCCCGTGAATTGTATGGAGCCCGAGAACTCCGCATTCGTATCGGTGCCCTTCAGTGCGGCGCTTTCAATCTTCAGACTATCTTTGCTGGAGGTTAGACGAATGGGTCCGGAGTTCTCCAGTTGGACGCCCCCATAGTTTAGAGCGAGGTGTGTGAAATTCCCGGTCACGGTCAATCCTTCGGGATGCTGCAGGTCTCCTTTCATGCTGATATCCCCGTCTGCCGTTCCGTGCCCCTCGAACTTTTTCAAATGCAATGCGGACAATAAATAGGGATCGAGATTGATGTTCTTGATGGAAACCGTGCCGTCCAAAGTGTATGGCGCCAAAAGACCGAGCTTGATTTCGCCGCCAATGGCGCCTTCGCTCATTGCGGAACTCAATTTGAGTTGAGCCGTCTGTCCATCCGAATTGAGATCGCCTTCAAAGCTGCCGATCACTTCGTCGCCAACTTGAAGGTTCACCACCCGAAAGTTCCCGGCCACTTGGGGTTGTCGCGCCGGGCCGCTCGATTTCAAGTGGAAGGAAATCTGTCCTCCCAAGGGAAGATTATTGGCCTTGACCCTCCGGAAATTGGCCAATGGCAATGAAGCTCCAACCAGATCGGTCGTGAGAGAGCCATCGGCAAATCGATAAGCCACGTTACCGGTCACGATTCCGGCGCCACCGCTTCCTTCCGTCCCCGGTGCAAAAAATCTCAATTCCGCATTGTTCAGACGAACTTCATCGGGCGTCATGCTTAGCTGCCCGCGCAGCCGGTTGAACGGCACGGTATACGCTTCTCCGTCCGCCACGTCGAGCAGCCCGGTTAAGGTCGGTTGTGCGCGGGTTCCGCGCCCGTGAAACTGGCCTGTAATGGCTCCATGCAACGGAGCATTCACCTTCGCCAATTGCATGAGCGCCTCGATTGGCACTTGCTCGAGGTTCATATCACTCGACCACTCGTTTTCCGGTCGGAATTCCCAATCTGTCAGTTTTAAGTTGCCGTCAAAGTCTGCCTTCATCTGTCCACGGACCGTGCGTCCTTGCGTAATCGTCAGATGGTCGGGCGAATAACTCAAATCTCCCTCGATCGAATCCATTTGCACATTCGCGTATTGAACGTTCTCGCCCCGGAAATGCCCCAGAAATTCGGGTCCGCCGGAGGGGCCTTGGATCTTTCCGTTCCACGTCAATTGCCCTCCAATGCGCACGGCTGCGTCAGGTGTGCCTGGTTTGTCCCCGGCAATAGCGTGGATGAAATCGTCCCAATCGAGCAAGGAAGCGATCTCCAGCCGCGAGTCCAAAACTGTTTTTTTCGGTTCGAGGACTCCCGTGAAAACTCCGTGCGACGTCGGGGTACGGAAATCACCTTCGGTGATCTCCAATGCACCCAGCTGGTCGCGATAACGCAGCTTCCAGTCTCCCGAAACCGGAAAATGCCTTTCCGCCACCTCTTCCGGCGCGTCCCAGTGCATCTTGGCGGAGATTTCGAAATCCAAAAAGTTCGCTCGCCATGTCTCTACCGTGTCGGCCGAGATCACCGAATCCCAATGTAGTTTATCGATCGGAAATCCCTCATGGTCGATTGCCGGCGTCACAGCCGACAGCCTCACATTTTGTAATCTGGTTTCGCCGCGGAACAGCAACCCGTCGTAGCGCATCGTGATGCGCCCTTTTACACTTCCTCCCAGGGCATAAGCGGCAAAATCCGGCAGCGTCACTCCTTTGGGATCAAGCGTGTAGCTCGATCGGCTGGTTAGGTTGGCGGAATGGAAGTCCAGAAAACTCAACGTGATATTGTCTGCCGCAAAGTTCCCTTTGCCGAGAATCGATCCATTTTCGATCGTACCTTCGCCTCGCAGGTCGATTCGCCCCAGCGGTACTTCCGGCGTGCGCAAGATCTCACGAATGTCCAGCAGGTCCAGCCACCCGCGGTATTTGTAACTCCATCGTGGATGAACTAAATCCTTGGTTTCCGCCTGCAGGTCGACGTGGGAGCGCGCAACATCTACCACTGCCTGCTCGACCGAAAATCCATCCTTCCGCAACGAGAATTTCGCCGTCACGTTGGCGGGCACGGGGATATCCCGTCGTCTAGCCAGTTCGATCGACTGCCAGTCGAGGGCTCCCAGGTACACTGGCTGCTCTTCGGATCCGCTCAAATCCAAAGTAAATTGAAGCTCGCCGCCTTCCACACCGACGAGCGACTTTACATCGTTATAAAGAACCCACCCATCCTTGATCTCGACGTGGTGCACGCGCAGGTCCAGCAACCTTTGCAAAGCAGGGTCTTTCGATTTACTGCCAGGCAGTGTTGGCAAGTTATTGCTGCCGTCTTTCTCAACGCGCACGTGCAGACGCGGTTGGTCGAGAAACAAATCATTCAGTCCGACTCGCCTTCCCCAAAACGAATCAATCCGCAACCCCACGCGCGCCTGTTCGGCGCTGAAGAGCGGTTCGGTATCCGCCGGCTCTTTGCCGTGGACCACCAGCCCGTTGATCGCGACATTCAGCGAAAACCAACCAACCGAAACGGTCCTGATTTCAACCCGGGCACGGGTCAACGCTTCCGTGCGGTTGATCAGAATCCGCCGCAGCAAAGGATTGGCCAGCCCGCTTCCTACTGCAATGATCGCCAGCGCAATCACGAGCAGGATCCAGGTGCCCAGCCCCCACAACAGGTGCTCCACCCACAGAATCTTGCGCCACCGCGATTCCTTCGTCATTTCGAATTCTCGTCCAGCATCTTATCAATGCGCAGTCTCGACCGGCTCTCTTTGAGCCAGCGCTCCGCCTGTTCGTTAATCGCGCGTTGTACCAGCGCCTCCTGGATGTACCCGCGCGCCGCCTCTAGCGTCGGCGGCGGTTGACCCCGCGATTCCGCCCTCGGCACCACCCGTGTCTTATAAAATTCTTCGATATCTGTTTTATCGATCTGCACGGAAGCGCGGAATCTCGAATCGAGATAGTTAGTCAGGTACAGCAGCCGGGTCTGCATGCGCTGTACCTCCTCATCGGTTAGGCCCAGCTGTTTCTCCCTCTCCGCAAACGCTTCCGGCGAAGAAAATGAGCGTTTCAGCCGTTCCAGGCTCCGCTGTACATCCTCGCGGGAAGGTTGCGGAAACAAAGCCGCCTTGGCTTCATTCTTGACAATCCACTGGTCAATCAAGCGATCGAGAATCTGCGAATCGCTTTCGCTCCTTTCGTCCATAAAATTCTGGTAACGAGCCAACTCCCGCACATCGCTCAAAAGAATAATGTCCGTATCCACGCGCGCCACAATCCGGTCGACCACCTCCTGCGCGGATACAAATAGGGTCAGGGCCACGAAACAAATGGCGACCCGGCCGATTTTGCGGACCTGTTGCATCAGAAACTCGACCCCAGGTTAAAAAATATCTGCAACCTCGACAGCCTGGTTCCTTGCTGGCACAGGACGATTGAGTTCGGACAGGGGATCACAAATTCCGGCCGGTTCAATCCGTACCCAAGATCAATTCGAATTGGCCCCACGGGCGTTGCGTACCGCAAACCAAATCCGACGGTGTTTGAAAAGTAATTGAGCTCGTTGGTGCAGTTGTACACACAGGTCTGAGGATTGAAGCGCCCCGGTGGCACTCCGGGATACGCGGTCTTGAAAATCGGTTCGGGAGACGACCAGCGAAACGTAATTCGGTCCAGGCGGCTGTAAACGTTGCCCCCATCGTAGAAGAACGCGCCTCCGAGACTCGATCCGATAATCGGAAGCTTCATCGGGAAACGGAGTTCCTGGTTCATAATGAGCATCGCCTGGCCTCCGACCGGAAACCCGGTCAGCGGGTCGCGCGGTCCCGCCTGATTCAACGCGAACCCGCGCAGCGAAGTCCCTCCTCCGGCGAACAACCTTTCAGGAAGCGGGATAAGCTGCGGCGAAGGCGGACTGGTTTGTGCAGGGAAGCTCAACGAGACCGTCGAGGCGTATGGCTGAAGAATCCCGATGCGGATTGAGCGCGCGAAGCTCCAGTTGCGGGAAATCGTATGGTAGGTCGAGTTCTGCATGAACAGGCGAATGAAACTGGCGCTCGATCCGAGCGCAGTTCCGGCAATGCTTAAATCAGCGGTATTGAATGAACCTTTACTGGCATCTGCTGGGTTGTCCCGCGTATCCCGGAACCAAGACACGCTAAATTCGGAAACCAACGTGGGCTGATAAAACAGCGGCACTTCCTCCTCCGGAACATTCAGATTGCTCAATGTCACTTTCCGGAATGCATAGCGAAATAGAAGCGACGCGCGCGACGACAGCCGGTCCGTAATTTGTACGTTTCCTTCATACCTCGTTTGCGTAAATGTATTTATGTCTTGCGACTTTTCGACATAAGCCGTGACCTGCAAGCTTAAATTGTCCTTGTTCAACGTTTCCGGTGCGTTATACGCCAGCAACGCCCGGCCCTGAATCGTACTTCCTCTCAGCTTCAAGCTGAGCGTGTCAGCGCGCCCCGTCAAATCTTGCTTGGACAACTCCAGAATTCCACGCGGAGACGCTTCTATCTCTCCACCGGTAGGATCCGTGGTGCTGGCCAGGCGCTGTACTTCAAATCCTCCTCCGTAGGCGATGGTGTAGCGCTTGGCTTCTTCGACCAGTACGACTACGTCTTTTTCAGGATCGGTCCCAGCGGAGTTCTGCGCGTCGATCGTGACCCGGTTAAAAACACCCAGGTTGTACAGCTTCTGCTGCGATTCCACGACGTCGCCTTCGCGCAGTGGCTGTCCTTCTTTTAGCTTTACTTGTCGCTGAACGACTTTTCGTCGCGTGTGTCTGTAGCCACTCAACAGCACTCGACGCACCATGACCTGCGATCCCTCCTGAATTTTGTAAATCAATTTCATCGGCACAGCGCGTTCAAGTGAAGTTCCGTTTGCATCGCTCTCTTCCTGTGCGCCTTTACCACTATGCGCCTCACTTTCCGTTCCGCCTTCTTCGGTCTCTTTGGTCGTATCGGGTACGGCGGTCCAGGAAAAACTGGCGTTCGGAAACCCTTGATTGAAATAGAGCGCGAGTATGTTGTCCCGGTCCGAAGCGATACTAACCTCTGAATAGGGCTGCCCCGGCAGAGAGCCAAGCACGCCGCGAAGCTCTTTCTCGCTTATCGCGCTCATTCCCTCGAGCTTCAAGCCGGACACCAGCGTTTGTTTTCCCTCGTTGATCTCGAATCGCACCAGCAGCTCTCCCTTGGTCTGGTCCGAAGGTGTGCTTCCCATAATCGACGCCGACAGAAATCCGTTTCCCCCGTAGAGGCTCTTCATCGAGAGGACATCCGAGTCCAGCAGCCGCCGGCTAAAGCGTGGCTTTATAAGGAACGAGCTGGGGCTGATGGACAGCCGACTCAGCAGCAAGGACTTGCTGAAATAATGGTTTCCTGCAATCTCGATGCGCAGCGCCTTGTACCGAATTCCGCGGTCTACTTTATAGGTGATCGTCTCCAGTCCGGTTTTCAGGTCCGGGTTCTCGCTCTTCGCCGTGTCGTCGGATACCGTGTAATCGACTTTCGCGTCGAAAAAACCTTCGCGTTCGAGCCGCTCCCGCAGGTTCCGCTTTCCTTCCTCGAGAAGGTCCACGTCCACGGAAGCTTCTTGATAAATCGGAATCAGTTTTCTCAACTCGCCTCGCGAGAACTTTGCTCCGACAACCGTCAAGCGCACCGTGGGCCCTGCGATTACGTCCAGCGTCAGCGGCAGGGAATTCGTCGCGCTGTTGTATTCGCCGCGCCGGACCGCAACGCGTTCGCTGAGGTGGCCTTTCTTCTCGAGGAATTTCCGGATTCGACCCGTCGCCGACTGAACCCGCGCGATGGTCAACTCGCTCCCTTGCTTCAGTCGGAAAAGTTTGAGCAACTCCGGGTCGTGGTATTCCGTGTTGTTTTGCAGATCCACGTTCGAGAGGCGAACCCTCGGGCCAGGTGCTACGTGAACGATTACGTCCAGTTGATGTGTCTCCGGGTGAGGCTGCTTTTCGACCGTGATTGTCGCTTGGTACAGGCCGTCTTCCTGAAGCGTGTCCTTCAGTCTAGCCACCGCTTCTTCCAGATCTCCTTCACGGTACGTTTGTCCAAGAGATAATTGCATGGCCCCGCTCGCGGAAGACTCGGAAGGTGGCGGTTTTAAGCCTTCGATCACCAGCTGATTGAAGAAAATGTTTTCGCGCACCACAAAATCCAGCTGGATCCCGTCTCCTTGTGGCCTGGATACCACCTCTATGTCCGCGTAATCGCCGGTTTGGTACAACGTCCGGATGCTTGCGGCAACTGCGTCCTGGGTCATCGCTTCGCCCACCTTCACCGCAATTTCCGGCGGATTGGTTGCCAGCACGGTGCCATGTTCCTCAACCACGCGAATTTCCCGGACGACCGCCATCACCGGCGACGCCATTGGCCGTTCCTCCGCGACTACCTGGGCACACACAGGCTTCCCTCCCAGCAGCGGCAACAGGAGCATAATCACTCGTAAACTATTGGCCCACGGCAAGTTCATCGGTCCATTAATCAGACGAAGCGTAGCACACGGGCGTTGCTTCCCCGGATGCCTTTAGAGCTATTATGAGAAGGATTCTAGTGCTGGAGCCATATTTTACAGTGATTCATCCCCTGGACCAGAAATACTCGCGACAAACGTTGTTCGAGCCTCTCGGCCGCCATGGTCAGGAACACATTTCCCGCTCGAGTGCCGTCCTGGTCGGCTGTGGCGCCATTGGTGCAGCGGTGGCAAATTTGCTCGTTCGCGCTGGCATTGGACGCCTCCGCATTCTGGATCGCGATTTTGTCGAAGTTTCCAATCTGCAGAGGCAGTCTCTGTTCAATGAAGAGGACGCTCGCGACGCTTTGCCGAAAGCCGCTGCCGCCGAAAAGAATCTCCGCTCCATCAATTCCGACGTCCAAGTCGAGGGTATGGTCACAGATCTTACTCCTCAGAATGCGGCAGAGCTGCTCTCGGGCTTTCCGTTGATTCTCGACGGAACGGATAATTTCGAAACCAGATTCCTCATCAACGATTTCGCTGTGAGTACCGGCACGCCGTGGATCTACGCAGCCGCCGTCGCCAGTTACGGCCTTACTTTCGCCGTTCTCCCGGGCACAACCGCCTGCCTCGCTTGCCTCCTGGATTCGGCGGGCTGCGGCCTCGAGGACACCTGTGACACCATCGGCGTCCTCGGCCCAATCGTGAATCTCATCGCCTCTCTCGAAGCAGCCGAAGCCTTGAAACTCCTTTCCGATCGTCCCTCGGCGCTCCACGGCTCGGTTCTCTCTTGCGACGTCTGGACCGGACGATTCCAATCCGTTCACCCCGAGCGCAACCCTCAGTGCCGTGTCTGTGTTCACCATCAGTTCTCGCATCTGTCCGGTAACGCGCAACCTCATGTCACCATGTGCGGCAGGGATTCTGTCCAGATTCACGAGCATAGCCGCTCGCTCGATCTAAAAACCCTTCAAGATCGTCTGTCCTCGACGGTTTCCGACGTGCGCCAGAACGGGTTCCTCCTGCGCTTTCGCGTCCCACCCTATGAAATCACAGTCTTCCCGGATGGCCGTGCAATCCTCAAGGGCACCAAAGATCCATCGGTGGCTCGTTCGTTGTACGCGAAATATATTGGAGCTTGATCGATGCTAGCGGAGTACGCCACTGCGGCCGGGCGGTGTGCGCATGGCCGCGCGGTCCAGATTTTCCCGCAAATTCATTAATGTCAAAAAAGTGCTCAGGACGCGCGCCTTAAGGTCATCGGTCAGGTGCAACCCACTGGTGGCAACCCGCGCCAATCGTTCGCCATTTTCGGTGATGAATTTCATGATTTCTCGCTGCCGTTCGTGCGGCGTATTCCCGAGCGCCGTCTCCCGGCGCATCTCCGCGCAGCCCGCCTCGAGTGACAGCGTAAAATGGAGAACGCAAAGCTTGTGCTCGGCCAGTGCGGCCGGCACGTCGTGTTTGCAACCGGAGATGTGGCACTGCTCGGTCATGGGCGAATTCCGGTAATTCTTGATTCGTAACATCCCCGGAGCCGAAAAGCCAGAAATCATCTGTGTTGTGCTTCCAATAGTGTATTGCCCCTACCCTGTACCTGCGGGCAGACTGCTCGGTGCCGTCGTTGGGGCACGCAATTACTCCGTATCGGGGACGTAAAGCTGACTCACCCATTCTGCAGAAACTTCTGTCCGAATTCCGGTTCCATGATGCGTTCCCCTCTGTCGATCAACCTCGAACTGGAAACCAAATATATTTGACAACCTCCGGATCGTGCCTGTATAAATATACAGATAGCTGTATACGACACCGTATGAGCGCTACAAAAACATTTCGCCACGGCCAGATTCTTCGCTTGGTCTCTTCGGAACGGATCTCCAATCAGGAGGACCTTCGCCGCCGCCTCGCCCAACAGCGCATGCGCGTCACGCAGGCCACGCTTTCCCGCGACCTTCAAGAACTCAAGCTGGTCAAAACCAGAGAAGGTTACCGTTCCGCTACGACTTCATCCGAAGACGCCGCCACCGTTCCTCCGCTCACTCGCGCCCTTCGCGAATTTCTTCTCGATATTCGTCCCGCGGAGAATCTTCTCGTTCTCAAGACGCCCCCGAGCGGCGCCCAGCCTCTTGCTGCCGCTTTGGACGGCGCAAAGTTTCCCGAAATCGCGGGCACAATCGCGGGCGATGACACCGTCCTCATCATCACGCCTACTCGCAAGACCCGTGAATCCCTCCAGAAAGAGATCGAGTCCCACGTAAAATGAAAGATCCCCGGAATATTGCCGTCATTGGTGTCACTGGTTACACGGGTTTTGAGCTAGCCACGCTCTTGCTGCGCCATCCCGCCATTGCAAAGGCGACGTTTTACGTGCGCGAAACCGACGGTTTCCACTGCCTCTCGCAGCTTTTCCCGCAGCTCCGCCACCGCGGTGAAGCCCCTTTGCGCGCGCTTTCGCTTGAAGACATCATCGCCAGCACGGCAGGCACGGCTTTCCTTGCCACGCCTCACGAGGTATCGGCGGAATACGCTCCGAAGCTGCTCGATGGGGGACTCCGCGTCATCGATCTCAGCGGCGCGTTTCGCTTTTCGTCGGCCGAAACATTCTCTTCTTGGTACAAGCTGCCCGCGCCGCACGCCGCGCACCTCTCGCGTGCCGTTTACGGTATGCCCGAGCTCTACGGCAGCCAAATTCGCGATGCGAAATTAGTCGCCAATCCAGGTTGTTATGCCACCAGCGTGATTCTCGCGCTGCGGCCCTTGGTTCAAGCCGGCTTGCTCTCTCCCGCGCAATCCGTGGTCTGCGATTGCAAGTCCGGAGCCACCGGCGCGGGTAAGGATGCCCGCCGCGATTTGCATTTCGTCGAAGTGGATGAAAATCTCCGCGCTTACAATCTTTTTTCTCATCGTCACACGCCCGAAATCCTGCAGCACACCGGCCTTCCGGAATCGCAAGTAGTGTTCACGACGCACCTTCTGCCCGTCGCGCGAGGCATTTTTTCCACCATCTATGTCTCCCTTTCGAGGCAGCAGACTCCGCACAGCATCGAAACGCTTTATCGCGAATTCTTCGCCGCTAAATCGATGGTCCGCATTTGGCCCGCCGGAGAATTGCCCGAATTGCAGCACGTGGCCAACAGCAACTTTTGTGACCTTGGCTTTACGCTCGATTCACAAGGTCAGCGCCTGATCGTAATCTCCTGCCTGGACAATCTCGGCAAAGGCGCCGCGGGCCAGGCGGTTCAAAATCTCAACCTGATGCTGGGCCTCGAGGAGCAAACGGGATTGCTATGAGGATCGTCATTAAATTTGCCGGCGCTTTGCTCGAAGACGCAGCTACGACCGAGTCTCTCGCTCAGCACGTCGCCGCACTCGCTGGCCATGGCCACGAAATCCTGGTTATCCATGGCGGCGGACGTCTGTTTACCGCGACCCTCAAGCGCCTGGGCATTGAGAGTAAATTCGTAGCCGGCTTGCGCGTCACCGATCGCGAAACTCGTGACGTCGCCGTGATGGTTTTCGCCGGCCTTCTGAATAAGCGTCTGGCGGCGGCTATCACGGCCTCTGGCCAACCCGCAATCGGCGTTTCCGCGGCGGACGCCGCGTGTTTCTCAGCTGCACCTGTGGTCCACAACGATGTCGAAGGCAGTCTAGGTTTCGTAGGTTATCTCACGGGCGTCAAGACTTCCTTTCTGCAATCTCTCTGGCGCGAAAACTTGCTCCCCGTGGCTGCCTGCCTCGGTCTCGGCGCCGACGGCGAACTCTACAACATCAACGCCGATCATATGGCCGCCGCCTGCGCCGAATTCATCTCGGCGGACCACCTGATCTACCTCACCGACGTCGCGGGTGTCCTGCATGGCGAAAATGTAATCTCGGCCATCTCCTGCGAACAGATCGAAAGCCTGGTCCAGGCCCGCGTCGTTTCCGGAGGCATGGTGCTGAAACTCGAAGCAGCCAAACGGGCGCTAGAAGGCGGCGTCCGCGAAGTGCACATCGTTGGCGGCGATTCCGCGGCTGCGGTTCTCGATCCACCGCTGTTCACTCAAGCGTTCAACAAGAATTCATTTGCAAGTTTGCCTGGTACGCGTGTACTTCGGGAGTCGTCGTCGTTTGGACTCGTTTCCCAGGCGGTTGTGTAGGCTTTGCCTTATGGAGAACAAATAAATGACTGCTTCGACTGCCGCATCTCTCACCATCCCGGTCTCGCTGGCGAAAGACCTGCTGACCGGCGCCGAATGGGGTCCCGCGGAAACGCGCGACCTTCTGCAGCGCACCGCGGAGATCAAGGCGCGTCCCTCGCGCTTCGCTTCCGTGCTGCGCAACAAACACATCGCTTTGATCTTTGAAAAGCCCTCTCTGCGCACTCGCGTCACCTTTGAAGTGGGCATTCAAAGCATGGGCGGCTTCGTGGTCTTTCTGGACCACACCCAAGCACGCCTCGGCGAACGCGAGTCGATTCCCGATGTCGCGCGCAACCTCGAGCAATGGGTTCAAGGCATCGTCGCCCGCGTCTACGAACAGCGTGTCCTCGAAGAAATGGCCGCCAATATCGACATTCCCGTCGTCAACGCGCTATCGGACAAATTCCACCCCTGCCAGGCCTTGGCTGATTTTTTTACGCTCGAAGAAAAGTTCGGCTCGGTCAAAGGTTTCAAGCTCGCCTATGTTGGCGATGGCAACAATGTTTGTCATTCCCTGATGTATCTCGGCGCTCGCCTTGGCGTGCACATTCGCATCGCCACGCCGGCGAACTACGCGCCGGATGCGGACGTCATCGCCGATGCCAAGCGCGTAGCAAAAGAAACCCGAGCCAAAATCGAACTTTTCACCGACCCGCGGGAGGCAGTGAATGGCGTCCAAGCCGTGTACACCGATTCCTGGACCAGTATGGGCTTCGAAACCGAAGAAAAGGTTCGCCGTCAGGTGTTCAAACCCTACCAGGTGAACAGCGCTCTCATGGAACAGGCCGCTCCGGGCGCAGCCTTCATGCACTGCCTTCCGGCGCACCGCGGCGCAGAAGTCACCGATGAAGTCCTCGACGCCCCTTATTCCGTCGTCCTTCAACAATCCGAAAATCGCATGTACGTACAGAAAGCGATTCTGCACGCGCTCTACGCGTAAATTTTGTGGAACTAGCCAGGAGAGAAGATCCAGTGAACCAGACAGCACAAAAGCCAAAGAAGGTTGTTCTAGCCTATTCCGGTGGACTCGACACGTCCATCATCATTCCCTGGCTGCGCGAAAATTACGGCTGCGAAGTGATCGCTATGATCGGCGATGTCGGCCAGCAGGAGGATCTGGAGGCGGCGCGCAAGAAAGCTCTTCTAACCGGAGCTTCGTCCGCACACATCGAAGATCTCCGGGAAGAATTCATCCGCGATTACATCTGGCCCACGCTGCGTGCCGGCGCCGTCTACGAACACACCTATTTGCTCGGCACCTCCATGGCTCGTCCGGTAATCGCCAAACGCCAGGCCGAACTGGCGCTCGAACTCGGCGCGGATGGTCTGGCGCACGGCTGCACCGGCAAGGGCAACGACCAAGTCCGCTTCGAATTGGCCTACAAAGCAATCGCTCCGAGCGTGCAAATCATCGCACCCTGGCGCGAGTGGGACATCGATTCGCGCGAAGATGCCATCGCTTACGCCGAAAAGCACAAAGTCCCGGTCGAGCAAAGCAAGAAAAACATTTACAGCCGCGACCGCAACATCTGGCACCTCAGCCACGAAGGCGGCGAACTCGAGGACCCCGCCAACGCGCCGAGCGAAGCCATGTGGCAATGGATCGCCTCGCCGGAGAAGGCTCCGGACAAACCGGAAGAGGTCGAGATCGGCTTCGAGTCGGGAACTCCGGTTTCTGTCAACGGCAAGAAACTCGGTCCGATCGATCTGCTGAACGCGTTGAATGACATCGCCGCCAAACACGGCGTCGGCCGCACGGACCTGGTCGAAAATCGCCTCGTGGGCATGAAATCCCGCGGAGCGTATGAAACCCCCGGTGGCACGCTCCTCGTCGTCGCGCATCGCGAACTCGAACGCCTCACTCTCGACCGCGAGACAGCGCACTTTGCCCAAGCTTTGTCTGTTCGTTACGCCGAACTCGTCTACAACGGCTTGTGGTTCTCGCCGCTTCGCGAAGCTCTCGACGGCTATTTCAACGTCGCTCAGCAGCGCGTCACGGGGTCGGTGGGCCTCAAGCTCTCTAAGGCCACGCTCAACATCACGAAACGCCTGTCGCCGTACTCCTTGTACCGGGCCGATCTCGCCAGCTTCACTATGGGCCGCTACAATCCTAAGGACGCCGAAGGCTTCATCAATCTATTCGCGTTGCCGGTCACGGTTCGACCGAAAGCCAGAAGCGGCAACGCGTAACTGTTTTCCGTAGGGGCACAGCATGCTGCACCCTTTCTCGGCAAGGTTCGGCGTGTAAACGGCCGGTGTCATCAGCCGGCCAAGGCCGAAGATACCGTTGTCGTTCTAAGGAGCGCTCGGACCAAGGATTTCAACGGATAGGTAACCTGTGACTGAGCATGGAGCACGACTCTGACGACTTCCATGACCGAACGTAAAGATGACCGACTCTGGGGCGGCCGCTTTGACAAAGCGCCGGACGCGCTTTTCGACGCGTTCCAGAACTCCTTCACGTTCGATTGCCGCCTGCTCCCGTACGAAATCGCAGTCGATCGCGCCTGGGCCAAAGCGCTCGAGCGTTGCGGCATTCTGACCGAAGCGGAACTGCAGCAAACACTGGCCGCTCTCGATAAAATAGCGCAGCGCGCGGAAACCGATCCCGTCTGGCTCGCTTCATCGTTCGCCGAGGATGTCCACCACTTCGTTGAAAAGTCCTTAGTCGAGTACCTCGGTCCACTGGGCTGGAAACTCCATACCGGCCGTAGCCGCAACGAACTCGTCGCTACGGATTTCCGCCTCTTCGTTATCGAAGCTTCGCATGAAATAAGGCGTTCTCTGATCGCATTCATTCGCGCGTTCGCCACTCAGGCAAAAGCCAATCTGAAAATCCCCATGGCGGGCATGACCCACATGCAACATGCCCAGCCGATTCTGCTCTCCCATTTTCTAATGGCCCACGCACAAGCTTTTTCGCGCGATTTCGCGCGCGTGCAATCCGCCTCGGCCTCCGCCGACGCCTGCCCCATGGGCTCCGGGGCTCTTGCCGGCTGCGCCTTTCCGATTGATCGCCACGCTCTGGCTCGCGACCTCGGCTTTTCCCATATTACCCCGAACAGTCTCGACGCCGTCGGCGACCGCGATTTCGCTCTCGATTATCTCTTTGCCCTCTCCGGTATTGCTACGCACCTTTCCCGCCTCGCCGAAGATTTCGTGCTATTCACCTCACAGGAATTTTCCTACGTCATTCCTCCCGACGAATATTCCACCGGCAGTAGCCTGATGCCGCAGAAGAAAAATCCCGATTCCTGGGAACTGCTGCGCGGCAAAACCGGACGCGTCACGAGCGCGCTCTCGAGCCTGTTCACGACGCTGAAGGGGCTGCCCACGGGCTACCAGCGCGACCTTCAGGAAGACAAGGAAGCCCTCTTCGCCGCTCACGATCAAGTCAATGACATGCTCGCCGTGGCCACGGGCGCCCTGGCCCTCACCAAGTTCCGCGAAGCGCGGCTCCGCTCCGCCGCTTCCAATCCGGCTCTTCTCGCCACGGACGCCGCAGACTACCTCGTTCGCCGAGGAGTACCCTTTCGCCAGGCCCACGATCTCGTCGGCCAGGTGCTGCGCGAAGCCGAAAAGCAGGACAAGCCCTGGACCCAGCTCTCTTCCGGGGATCTCCGCCAAATCTCACCTTCCTTCGGAGATGATTTCTTGCCAAGCCTTACCGTGGACAGCGCCATCGCTTGCAAGTCCGTCCCGGGTAGCACATCCGAACAATCCGTTCGCGCTGCCATCACGCAGCTCGAGCAAAATCTCGCACAACTGGAGAAACAACCATGAGCCTCGGCTCCGCCGTCTACATCGTCGAATCTGCCTCCTATCACGCGGAGGATCGGAGGTCCCTTCCGTGAGGTTCGTGTTCGCCCCACGGATCCGCCGCCCATGAAGCAAGCTCCGTCCGAAGCGTCTTTGCCTCGCGGATTCCGTTTTTCCGCGACTGCCTGCGGCCTGAAAAGAACCGGCGCCCTCGATCTCGCCCTGATCTCCAGTGATGTGCCGGCTTCGGCCGCGGCCGTATTCACGCAAAACCTCGTCGTCGCCGCGCCGGTGCTTGTATCGAAAGCGCATCTGAAGTCTTCAAAAGGGCGCATGCGTGCGGTCATCGTCAATGCCGGCAACGCCAACTGCGCCACAGGCGCAGCCGGTCACGCCGCGTCCGCAAGAACTGTCGAAGAAACGGCGCGTCATCTCCGCTGCCGCCCGGAAGAGGTCGCAGTCTGCTCAACCGGCGTCATCGGCGTCCCTCTGCCCGTGGAAAAAATCCTGCGCGCCCTCCCCGGCATCGCCAGAAATCGCCGTCCTTCCGCGCGGTCCTTCGCCGAACTCTCGTTGGCCATCTGCACCACCGACACTCGCCCCAAAACGGAGGCCGCTTCCTTCAAAATGGCCGGCAAGCGGGTCCATTTAGTAGGCTGCTCCAAGGGCGCCGGTATGATTCATCCAAACATGGCCACGACCCTGGCCTTCGTGGTGACGGACGCAAACATTGCTCCGTCTCTCCTGCAAAAAACCCTTCGCGACGTAACCACGCGAACCTTCAACGCCATCTCGATCGATGGCGACACCTCCACAAACGACACGCTGCTCGTTCTCGCCAATGGCGCCGCCGGAGCGCCTCCCATCCAGTCCGGCTCTGTCGCGCACCGCGCCTTCTCGAAGGCTCTCGAGCAAGTTTGCCATTCCCTCGCGTTGCAAATCGTAGCCGACGGTGAAGGCGCTCAGCGCGTCATCGAAATCGAAGTTCGCGGCGCGAAAGACCTTAGTGCGGCTCGCCGCATCGGCCAGACCATTGCTACCTCTCCACTCGTGAAAACCGCATTCGCTGGCGGTGATCCAAACTGGGGACGCGTCTTCGCCGCAGCCGGACGCGCCGGTGTGAAGTTCGATCCCGACCGCGTGGACATTCACATGGCAGGCATCCCAGTTCTTCGCCGCGGCCAGCCGCTCGACTTCAACGAGCGCGCCGCCAGTAATCGCCTTCTTGAAAAGAACGTTCACATCGTCGTCGATCTCCACGCGGGCCGCGCCTCCGCCCGCTACTGGACGTGCGATTTCACCGCCGAATACGTGCGCATCAACGCCAGCTACCGCACCTGACGGCCCGCGACTACACGGAAACAGGTGGCAAAACTGTACTTTTTGGTTCACGTTTCTTGCTTGCTATCTCCCATCGCCGGACTGGTACTAGAGGGCAACTCCCCTCTCCAGAATATTGGTTGCAAAACCGAGCAATTTTCGAGACCATTCACGGGACCACTGAATCATTCCCTGCCCCCCGCGGCACGCCTCTCTGGTTGCTCCTGGCGGACAAGGTCTTTTCGGTGCGCTCCGCAACTCGTTATTTCAAGGTTCCGGGCAGAAGGAGTTCGCAAGGTGAAGAAGCTTTACGTCGGTAATCTTCCGTTCAACGCATCGGAAGAACAATTGCAAGAATGGTTTGGACAGTTGGGAATCAGCCCTTCGGCCATCAGCCTGATTCGCGACCGGTTCACGGGGCAATCGCGCGGGTTCGCGTTCATCGAAATCGCCAACGATGAAGAAGCGGATCGCGCTGTCACAAGCCTCAATGGTCAGAACTTTGGCGGCCGGAACCTTGTGGTCAACGAAGCGCGCCCGCAGACGGAACGCTCGGGCGGTGGTGGTGGGCGTGGCGGATACGGCGGTGATCGTGGCGGTCGCGGCGGCGGCGGTGGGCGTGGCGGCGGCGGTGGGCGTGGTGGCGATCGTGGAGACCGCGGCGATCGCGGCAACCGCTGGTAGCGTCGCGTTCTCTTCGTTCTCACTTTACGCCTAAGCGGTGCTCGGGCTCGTAGCGCATCCTCTTGAAGCATCCGCTCTGTCACGGAAGCTTCCGGTCGGCTTTGCGTGTGCGCGTTTAGTTCTTAGATATTCACAAGCCCTCCGAAATTCTTCTGGTTATCCTCGCGTACTGAATGTACTATCCCGCCGAATTCGAACAGAGAAGCTTCTCCTCAAAGTAACGCTTTGGTTTGGGGCTGTTGCTTCCGGCTCTCGCTCGGAAACACCAGGAGTGACCGCAACATCTCTCAAGTTGACGTGTTTGAAACATCAGGCGAAGAATTTTCTTCGCTCTCTCTTGCCTCAAGACTATAAGAGGTACAGTTCGCACGGTACTTTGGTGCAATGTTTGAGGGGGTGCGGCAAGCGGTAGAAACTCGGTATCCTTTCGCCGCATCTAAGAAGGGCGTAGAACAAGAACGATGCAAACTTGGCAAAAACGCGATTGGAAGCAATTCTACGAGATAGCGCGCCGTCCTTGGCATCGCCACCGTCCACCGCGGCCCGTATATCCTTCGGGGATGAACCGCGTGCAGCCGGCCGCCGGCTTCAGTCTTTCGGAATTGGATGACGCCGGGGTGGACTTGGATCTCGCCGAACGCCTCGGGTTGCCAGTAGACGCTGGCCGCGTCGGAGCCTACGGGCCGAACGTCACCACTCTGCGCGATTTCGTACGCAGCTCTCGCCACCCGCTCTAGTTACCTGGCCTGCCTTCTCCGTTTGTGGCGCGGGAATTTCCCGCGTAAAATAAAGGTTCGAGTTTAGAGCGCGCTCATACGATGGCTTCGCCCTTCAATATCATTCCGAACGGTGCCTTTCCTCCGGTGCCTGCGCCAGACGTCCACCCGCGCCCCGATTGGCTGAAGGTGAAATTCTTTGGTGGCGAGCGCTACCAGAATCTCAAACGCATCATGCGCACGCTCGATTTGCATACGGTCTGCGAGTCGGCGCGTTGCCCGAACATGGGTGAATGCTGGGAACACGGTACGGCCACCTTCATGATTCTCGGCGATATTTGCACGCGCGCCTGTGGTTTTTGCGCCGTGCCCTCCGGCAAACCCGTCGGCCCACCCGATGAAAACGAACCGATTCGCGTTGCCGAAGCCGCCGCTCGCATGGGTTTGCGCTATGCAGTGGTCACCAGCGTCAATCGCGACGACCAGCCCGATGGGGGTGCAAGCATCTTTGCTCGCACCATTCTGGAAATTCGCGAGCGCATCGCGGACTGCAAAGTGGAAGTGCTCGTCCCCGATTTTCGCGGCGATTGGAACGCCTTGGACATGGTCCTCGCCGTAAAGCCGGATATCCTCAACCACAACACCGAAACGGTTCCCCGCTTGTATCGCCGGGTTCGCAAAGGCGCGCTCTACGAGCGGTCCCTCGCGCTGCTCCGCCGCGCCAAGCAAACTCATCCGGACGTTCCGACGAAAACGGGCATGATGTTGGGCTTAGGCGAGGAAAAAAGTGAGGTTCTGGCTACCATGCAGGATCTTGCCGCGCAAGGCACGAATATTCTGACACTTGGTCAATATCTCCAACCTACCCGCGAGCATCTTCCTGTCGTTCGTTTTGTTCACCCCGATGAATTCGCGGAATACAAATATCTTGGGGAAAAGATGGGCTTCCAGCACGTCGAATCCGGTCCACTTGTGCGTTCTTCCTACCACGCCTTCGATCAGGCAGAATCCGTCATTCGCTAACGCGGGTAACACGGGCTGGACGTGCTCGGACACACCCCTGGGCCATTTCTGGCGCGTCTTAAAGGGGTTTGCTGCTGATTCCGTGCGGTATTACTTTGCTGCTGCGGCGGCGGCGGCTTTCTTGGCGGCTTTTGCTGCTGTCGACGCTTTCCGGCGACGCTTTGTCTTAGGCGGGGTCGCGGGCGCTTCGCCGATGAGCTCTGCGGACAACATGCTGGTCACGAACAGCTTCGGCCCATGGTCATCGAAATCAACAGCAGTCCGCTCGGGATCGGATGCCGTGACGATTCCCAGGCCGAATAGATCATGCTTTATTGTTTGTCCTTCCTGCATTACTTGCACAACTGGCCTCCTTGGACCTCTCGTGGCTTGTGTTCACTTACTTTTTCTTTTCCCGGACTGAGAGGTCCCCGACCCCTCGGGGACCCCCCGATTTCACAGGCTAGAGGCTTGTGACGTTC
Source organism: Candidatus Acidiferrales bacterium (assembly GCA_963783955.1). Taxonomy (GTDB): domain Bacteria; phylum Acidobacteriota; class Terriglobia; order Acidiferrales; family UBA7541; genus Acidiferrum. Next base: position 1,073,703 of record CAWAPN010000002.1, read on the forward strand.
TCTGCCTGAAGGCCCTTCGGGCCCTTCTTGACCTCAAACTCCACCGCCTGGCCCTCATTCAGTGATTTGTAACCATCCATCTGAATGGCGGAAAAATGAACGAACACATCTTCCCCGGTCTGACGTTGGATGAACCCGTAACCCTTCGAAGCATTGAACCACTTCACTGTTCCTTGTTCCTTCACTGCTGAACCTCGATATTGAATTGCTTTGCCCCTCTTGGACCCCTGGCCCAGTCTCCCAAGCCCTGGATTTGCCTCTAGCCCCGACAAAAAGGGGCTGCGAGTTTGTTCCCACAGCCCCCTGAACGAGTCAAAAGGTAGTACAAGAGCAACAAACGCTATACCTAACGCTATCACAGATAAGGGCTTACTGTCCACACCCCGGCAGGCCAGTCACCGGCGTACGGTTTCTGGTATTTTATTGATTTTAATAGAGTTGCTTGGTTTTCAGATACTCTTCAACAGGAACCCATACGACGCTATTCTTCGAGTGATTCGGGCTGCAAACTCAGATTCCCTCCGCCCTTTTCTTTCTTTTCCCAATACTTTTTCACCCAGGCTTCCCAGCTCCTACCTGCCGCCGTGTCCCGGCCCGTAAACGCTAGCGCTGCGATCTCCGAGTAGGTAATTTTGACGCGCTGATTGGAGTCTTTCGGCAACAAACGAACAAAAGAATCTGACAAACGCTTCCCGAGGACGCGATCGAAAATGTAACCTTCGATTTTCGAGCCGTCCCTGCGCGTTACCGACACATCTCCACGATAATCAAACGCTTTTTCGAGCGCTTCGCGCAGTTCATCTTCGCTCGCAAGCTCGGGAATCCATCCCTGAAGGGTTTCGTGCTGCGTCCCCGGTGCCACTTCCAATTCATCGGCGTGAAGAGCGTGTTCCGGACGATCAGCATGGCGCGGCCCAGTCACACTCGCGTCTCCTCAAGCTTGTTGGATTTGCTGTCGATTTGCACCAGCGGATTGTAGGAGTGCACCGGCGCCGCCGGTCCGTTCAACAGCTCGATCGCGCCTTCATCGGCATTTCGCGTAAACAGCGTCGCCTTGGCCGTTGCCAACAATCCCTTGAACGAACTGAATGAGTAATCCACGCCGGAAGCTTCATACCCGCTATGCACCATGCAATTGGCGCACTTCACATTTCCAGATTCCGTGCCGTAATTCGCCCACTCCGTGGTTTCCATCAACTCGCTGAACGTCTCCGCGTAGCCGTCCTGGAGCAAATAACAAGGCTTCTGCCAGCCAAAAATCGAGTAAGTGGGCATGCCCCACGGCGTACACCTGAAATCGCGCTTGCCCATCAGAAATTCCAAAAACAGCATCGACTGGTTAAATCGCCACGAAGCCTTGCGGTTCGACAAGATCGCGCGGAACAATCGCCGCGTCCGCGCCCGTCCCAAAAAGTGCTTCTGGTCCGGCGCCTTGTCGTACGAGTAGCCGGGCGAGAGCATCATGCCCTCGACGCCCAACTCCATCATCTCGTCGAAAAATGCCCGGACGCTCTTCGGATCGGCGCCATCAAACAAGGTCGTGTTCGTTGTCACCCGGAATCCGCGCTTAAGCGCCTCCCGGATCCCTTCGACTGCCAGCTCATACCCGCCTTCGCGGCACACGGAAAAGTCGTGGTGTATCTTCTGTCCATCCAAATGTACGGAAAATGTTAGGTATTTGCTCGGTGTAAAAAGGTCCAGCTTTTCTTTCAGCAACAGGGCGTTGGTGCAGAGGTAAATGTACTTCTTCCGTGCGACAAGTCCTTCGACAATCTTTTCGATCTGCGAATGCATCAGCGGCTCTCCGCCTGGAATCGAAACCATCGGCGTCCCGCATTCTTCGGCGGCTTTGAAGCATTCTTCCGGCGTAAGCTCGCGCTTCAGCACGTGGGCTGGATACTGAATCTTTCCACAACCCGCGCACGCCAAATTGCAGCGATAGAGCGGCTCCAGCATAAGCACGAGCGGATACTGTTTGCGCCCCTTCATCTTTTGTTTCAGGACGTAACTGGCTACCGTCCACGCTTGCGATACAGGTACAGGCATTCCTTCCCCTATTCAGCAATGACTTCAAAACTTAGATGCGGTAAGCCATCCCCGCGAACCTCTAGTGTACCTGAGAAGCAACGCTTCCCGGAACAGTCGATTCTCGACACCGATTCTAATCAGAGACGAGCGCTTCCCCTAATCCGATGCAGCGAAAGGTGCTTAGATGCTACAACAGTCCGCTCGACGATCCCTGAATGGCGTCTGACCTTGTTTTCCGGCGTATCATGTCTGCGCTTGCAAGTTGAGCAACCGAACCATGCCTCGCGCCAATCTCTTATCTCTTTTCCATCAATTCACGCAGACCGGCCGCGATGTTGCGGTCGTTCAGACACGGGGCTACCGGCGGCAAAAAAAGACCTATGCCGAACTCTCTTCCGCCGCCCTTTCCTGGTGTCAGGTTCTTGCTTCCCAAGGAATCGGGCCTGGCGCCCGCGTTCTTCTTTGGGGCCCGAACTCGTTCGAATGGGTTTCCTGCTTTTGGGCGACCCTTCTCCGCGGAGCCGTCGTTGTTCCTATGGATGCCGGAGCAAGCCTCGATTTCGTGCAGCGCGTTATCCGCGAATCCCAAGTGCAGCTGATCTTTCGTGACGTTGCGCAACCGGAACTACCCAACGGTCCACCTTGTATCGCCTATGGCGACATGCCACCTGCAGCGGCCGCGCACGGCCGAACCGATAATCCGGGTGATCCTTCCTCGCGAAGCGACTTCGCTGAAATCCTTTTCACCTCTGGGACAACCAGCGAACCGCGTGGCGTTGTTTTGACCCACGGCAACTTCCTGGCAAATCTCGAACCAATCGAGCAGGGTATCGAGGAGTACCGTAGCCACGAGCGCTGGTTTCATCCCTTACGCTTCGTTTCGGTGGTTCCTCTCAGCCATGTTTTCGGTCAGTTCATGGCGCTTTTCGTCCCTCCACTGTTCGGAGCCACGGTCGTGTTTGAAAACTCCGCCCTGCCTGCCGAAATTCTTCGTTCGATCAAACGCGAGCGCGCCACAGTTCTAGTCGCCGTTCCCCGCATGCTCGATGCCGTTCGGGGCGCCCTCGAACGCGAGATTGATTCGCGCGGGTGGCGCAATTGGTTCAACTCGTCGTATTCGGCAGCAAAAGACGAATGGTTTTGGTACCGGCCATTTCGCTTTCGTCGATTGCATTCGCTTTTAGGATGGAAATTCTGGGCGTTCATTTGCGGTGGCGCTGCCCTCTCATCCGACACAGAGGAATTTTTCAAGCGCATCGGATATGCCGTAGTGCAAGGCTATGGGATGACCGAGACCGCCTCGCTTATCAGCTTGAACCATCCTTTTCACGCCACGGAAGGCTCGGTCGGAAAAACTCTTCCTGGCCGTGAATTCCGCCTCGCCGAGGACGGCGAAATCTTAGTGCGTGGTGAAAATGTATCGGCCGGTTACTGGGAGAAAGGCGCTCTGCACCCGTCAGGTAAGCAAGACGACGGTTGGTTGCACACGGGCGATCTCGGCGAACTCGACGCGGAAGGCAATCTCCGCTTTCGTGGCCGCAAGAAAAACGTAATCGTCACACCTGCCGGTCTGAATGTCTTTCCCGAAGACCTCGAAGCCGCCCTCCGCAAACAAGCCACGATCCGCGATGTAGTCGTTGTTCCGCTCGAGATACGCGGCAACGCCGAACCCATCGCAGTCGTCCTCAGTGACCCCGTCACGGCTGGCAGTGCGTCGGCCAACTCTGAAGTGCAATCCGCGATCGATACAGCCAACGCAACTTTGGCCGACTATCAGCGGATGCGACGCTGGGTCGTCTGGCCGGAGCCCGATTTTCCTCGCACACCCACCGGCAAACCCCGCCTCGCCGTTATCGCCTCGCGCACCGCAGAACTCCTGAGCGCCACAAATAATTCTGACATCCCGAGCAAAGCGAGGGACCTGCTTCGCTCTTCTTCCGGCTCCCTGCCAATTTCGCTCAAAGATCTCTCCTCCCTCGATCGCGTCGAACTCCTCTCCTCCCTCGAGCACCGCTACAACGTCGAACTCAACGAAACGCAATTCGCTAAAGCGCAATCCTTCGCCGATATCCAGCAACTGCTTGCTCAACCGTCCGCTCGCCGCTCCGATTTCGCCTATCCGCACTGGACACAGCTCACGCCGATCCGCCTATTCCGCCTCCTGACGTATTACGCCATCACCTGGCCCATCACACTTCTTCTCGCCCATCCGCTCGCCCGCGGCAAAGCGAATCTGGCTCGAATAAAGGGTCCCGTCCTCTTCGTCTCGAACCACATCACGCGCAAGGTCGATTTCGGCCTGATCCTCTTTGTTCTTCCGTCCCGCTTTCGGCATCGTCTCGCGACCGCGATGGGAGGCGAAACCCTGCAAACCTTCCGTCATCCCCCCGACGAATGGTTTTTCGCCAAACGCTGGCTTTGGCAGCTCGCCTATTTTTCACTCGTCGCTCTTTTCAACGTGTTTCCTCTGCCGCAGCTCTCCGGCTTTCGCGAAAGCTTCCGCTTCGCGGGAGACTCCGCCGACCGCGGCTACAGCGTGCTGGTTTTCCCGGAAGGCATCATCAACGATCGCGACACCCCCGGCATGATCCCTTTTCAGTCCGGCATCGGCCTGCTCGCCCAGAATCTCAACATTCCCATCGTGCCCTTGCGCATCGATGGCCTCTGGCGAATGAAGCAAGAGAATCGCCGCCTCGCTCATCTCGGAGAACTTACTGTGCAAATCGGGGCACCCGTCACGTTCCCCCCAAACACCTCTGCAGCCGCTATCGCCTCGCATCTCCAGTCGCTTATTCAAGCGCTCTGAGGTTACCGATATTCCCACCAGCCGCGAATTGAACTAAGCTCCCTAACCGTACGTATCTCCTCTTGTCCATCCAAGAGCACTTCGGGAGGCGCCATGCGCCGCACACTTCTGTTGCTCCTGCTCTCCGTCGCAGTTCTTGTCACGACCGGTGCGCAGCAACCGGACGCCGAGAAACCGCCGGACCAACCAGGCGGACCCCTCTCTGGCCACTGGATCGTCAGCGCGGAATATCTCGGAACTTCCGTCATTTTGTCGATGAAGCTCAATCAACAGGCAGACAAGCTCACTGGCGACTTTGACGGCGACAAGCTCGAAGGCTCCTTTACCGGCAATTCCGTTCATTTCCTCGCCAAGGACGATCAAGGCGGCTCCGAAGAAGGCACGGCCACGGTTCAGGGCGATGCGATGTCTGGCACCATCATCTACATCGACGGCAGCAATCCATCCCATCCGATCCGAACCCCCTTCACCGCAAAACTTGCAGGAAAGCGTCCGACGGGCACTCCCGAGCGGCACGAGTTTACGCCCACAACTTTCTATCGCCAGTTCTCCGGTCTGAACAAGCCGGTCTTGACCGTCAATCCCGGCGACACCATCCATACCACCACCGTCGACGCCGGTGGCACCGACGAAAAAGGGGTCCCACGCGTTTTGGGTGGCAACCCGGAAACCGGTCCGTTCTATATCGAGTCAGCACAACCCGGAGACACCCTCGTCGTACATCTCGTCCGCCTGCGTTTGAATCGCGACTGGGCCATGAGCGATGACGGGGTCGTCGACCGCGCCATGGACAGCGGCCTCGCGGTGAAAATGAAGGACGGCGGCAAGAGCGTGCGCTGGCATCTGGACGCCCAACGAGGCACTGCCAGTCCGGAAACACCAGCCGCGCACCTCACTCACTACTCCGTGCCGCTAAAACCGATGCTTGGATGCGTTGCCGTCGCACCAGGAGTGGCCGGCGCGCCGCCAGCCACTCAGGATTCCGGTGGTTGGGGCGGAAATATGGACTTCAACGAAATCATCGAAGGAGCCACGGTCTATCTCCCGGTCCGGGTTCCGGGCGCGCTGCTTTATGTCGGCGATGGACACGCCGTGCAGGGCGATGGCGAGCTCAACGGCAACGCGCTGGAAACCTCCATGGATGTGGAATTCAGCGTCGACGTAATTCCGGGAAAGCGCATCCCCGGCCCACGTGTGGAATCGCCAACTTACATCATGGCTATGGGCCTGTCCGGTTCTCTGGATGACGCTTTCCGCGAGGCTACTTCGAACATGGCGGATTGGCTCACCAGTGAGTACAAGCTGACGCCGTCTGAGGTCGCCCAAGTCTTGGGTACCGCCGCCGAGTACAAAGTCAGCGAAGCAGCCGACCGTAACGCCGGCATGATCCTGAAGATCAACAAAGAACGCCTGCAGCCGCTGACGCCGGCTTCGACGCCAGCATCGAAATGATGAGCCGGATTAGCGGAACGCTTTTCTCATGAAAATCGCGGCCTGCGGATTTTCGTTGTATCGTTCGCACCGCAGAAATCCCTGTCGCTCATAAAAGCGAGCCGCCGCCCTCATATCCGCCGCCGTATCGAGATACAGCCACCTATAACCAAACTCGCGCGCGTACTTCTCAAGCGCCTGCAATAGAAAATCCGCGACTCCCTGTCCTCGGTAAGCCTGGCGCAGGTACATGCGCTTAATTTCTCCGGAGTCCGCCAGACCTTCGAGTCTCCTCAAAGCCACCGATCCAATTACGCTTTCGTCTGCCTCCGCCAGCCACACGCCAGTGCCGTCGCCGAAATACTGTCTCTCAAATTCTTCGCGATTTTCGCGCACAACGACGGAAGCCGCGGCGTAATACTCCTGCACAATCCCGTACGCCAAATTGATCTGTGTTTCCTTCGCCCGGTAGATGCGAACGCTCACGGTCCCCCAACACGCGCCTTGTAGCTCACCCCTGCCGCGGAGTGAGGGCTTCATCGCTAATTCGAGATCGATCACCGGTGGGAACTCAGGCCGCTCCGAGCTGGGTGAAGCTCCGGCGAGCGGCGCGGCACTTTTTCTCACGCGCCAACCATCTCTCAAACCGGTTTCCTCAAAAAGCTCCATTTTGGCTACTTGTGGCAACCCGCGAACACCCCTTCGACTCCGCTGCAAACCCCGATTTCTGTTCTATGGCAAAATAGAAGGGGTATAGAGCACACCCATGGCAAACCCTGTAACACTAGCGCCCGAAAAATCCGCTAAAAACGCAAAGAAATCCTCCTCGAACGGCGCCGGCCGCGGCGAACGCGAACGCATCTTCGATCTTTTCCGCCGCTGGGGCTTCTACGAAGCCAACCTCGATCCGCTCGGCTTCCTCGCGCCCCTAAAGATCGCCGAACTCGACGGCCTCTCCGGCGAATATGCCGCCGAAGCGCGCCGCTACTATTGCGGCACCGTCGGAGTCGAATTCTTGCACATTCCCGAACCCGACCGCCGCAACTGGATCGCAGAACGCATGGAAAGTCCCGAATCTCAGGTAGACCGGAAACAAATCCTCGACCGTCTCGTTCGTGCCGATCTCTTCGAACAAATCCTCCAGAGCCGCTACCTCGGTAGCAAGCGCTTCTCGCTGGAAGGCGACACGTCGCTCATTCCGCTGCTCGATTCCGTTTTGGAAGCTGCCGGCGCTCTAGGCGGCATCGATTCCGTCATGGCCATGAGTCATCGCGGCCGTTTGAACGTCATGGCGCACATCGCCTGCAAGCCCATTCACGAAGTCGTCGCTGGCTTCGAAGACGTCGATCCCCGCAGCGTCCTCGGTGCGGGTGACGTGAAGTATCACGTAGGCGCCACTGGTGTGTACACGACCTCCGCCGGGAAAAAAATCAACATTCACTTGGTCTCCAACCCGAGCCACCTCGAAGCGGTCGATCCCGTCGCGATGGGCCGCACCCGGGCCAAACAAACCCGTCATGGCGTCCACGGTGCGCACATCGATCGTTCGCAAAAAATCCTAAATGAGGTTTGGGGTATCGTGATGCATGGCGACGCGGCCTTTGCCGGTCAGGGCATCTGGGCCGAGACGCTCAACCTCGCGGATCTCGCCGCCTACTCCGTCGGCGGTTCGATTCACATCATCGTGAACAACCTCATCGGCTTCACGACTCGCCCGGTCCAGGAACATTCCTCTCGGTTCGCGTCTGGCCTTGCCCTACGCCAGAGCGTCCCGATCTTCCACGTCAACGCCGAGGATCCCGATGTGGTCGTCCGCGTTGGCCGGATCGCCGCCGAATATCGCGCCCGGTTCAATTCCGACGTGGTTGTCGATCTCATTGGCTATCGCCGGCACGGACACAGCGAAGTGGACGATCCGACCATCACTCAGCCTCGTCTCTACGAGGCCATCAAAAACCACCCCCAACTCTGGAAGATCTATTCCGAGCAGACAGGCATTGACGCCGCTCCGATCGCCGAAGCCGTCAAGAAGGAATACGAGGAAGCGCAACGCAAAGCCGCCAAGCTCACCAAAATTCCTCATCTCCGCAAACTGCCGGACTACTGGGCGTCCTACAACTACGGCAAATACAATCCAGCCTTTGAAGTCGATACCGGCCTCTCCCGGGAGAAAATCGCGGAAATCACCGCCGGACTTGTGCGCACGCCCGCCGGCTTCAACGTCCATCCCAAGATCGTCAAGTTGCTCGAACAGCGCGCGGAGATGGGGCAAGGCAAGCGGTCCTTCGATTACGGGTTCGCCGAACTCCTGGCCTACGGTTCTTTGGTTCTCGAGGGGAATCCTGTCCGGCTTACCGGTCAGGATTCACAGCGCGGCACTTTCAACCAGCGGCATGCCGTTTTGGTCGACAACAAAAGCGAAAAGGAATATCTACCCCTCGCGAACCTCTCCTCGAACCAGGCTTTCTGCGAAATCTATAATTCTTCCCTCTCTGAAGCGGGCTGTCTCGGTTTCGAATACGGCTTCTCGCGCGACTATCCCGAAGCACTCGTCCTGTGGGAAGCTCAGTTCGGCGACTTCGTCAACGGCGCGCAGGTCATCGTCGACCAATTCCTCAGTGCCAGTGAAGACAAATGGGGCCTGCCAACCGGCTTGGTCCTGCTGCTCCCCCACGGCTACGAAGGCCAGGGGCCCGAACACTCGAGCGCTCGCATTGAGCGCTTCATGCAACTCGCTGCGGAAGGCAATATGAACATCTGTCAACCCTCCACTGCAGCTCAGTACTTCCATCTCCTTCGAAGGCAGGCGCGTCGCCTCTGGCGCAAGCCTCTGGTCGTTTTTACGCCGAAAAGCATGTTGCGCCATCCCGACGCCTCTTCCCCGATGGAAGACTTCGAGCGTCCTCGCTTTCTTACACTCGTTCCAGACCGTGAGATCACTGACGCCCACTGCATCCTCATCGCCAGCGGTAAGGTCGGTCACGAACTGCGCGCCGAACGTCGACGCCGCAAAGACACGACCACTGCGGTCTTCTTCCTGGATCAGCTCTACCCGCTCCCCAAGGATGAAATCGCCGCCGCGATTGATGCGCATCCGAATGCGCGTGAAATCGTCTGGGTTCAGGAAGAGCCCGCGAACATGGGCGCTCTCTTCTATGTTCTGCCCCGCCTCGAGCGCGTCGCCAAGGCCAAGAATCTTCGCGTGCGCACCGTAAAGCGTTCTGCCAGCGCCAGCCCCGCGACCGGCTCGGCGAAAGCCCACGAGCTCGAGCAAAAAACCCTTCTGACGCTTGCGTTCGCCACAGCCCCTAACTCTTGATCGCACGCGCACTCTGTCGCGCCCCGGTAGTCGCCGTTCGTGTTGTACCCCGATGATCATGTCCGCTTTGCGAAGAATTCTGCGACCAGGAGTCTCTAGGAAAGCACAAAGAAAGAAAAAAGAGACAGAACACAAAAAAGGGGGACATTCCTAACGGGCTTTGACACGGTAGTCGCGGTAGTCGCCGTTCGTTGACATACTCCAGTTCCTGGCCTACCATGCGGCTACTTCATTTTTCCTTTGGTTCGGACCAATTTGGCCAGGAGTCGCGGATGACAGATTGGATGTATATTCAGGAAAACCCTGCGGAGCAGCTCGCTCAACTCCACTATTTCTCCCTGGTTAAACACCAGCCGGGTGGCGATGTGCAATTTCGCATTACCATTAAGGAATTCGCCGCTCCTCCGCCAGGTCAGCGCCTCCGCTTTTTCGCCGAGGCCGATAAAGCGGTCAATCAGAAGACCGCCTCATTCATCCCGTGTGGTTGGGGCACCACTCTGTTCAACGCTCTAGGCGATTGCATGCGCCTGATCCGCCAGTTTCCTTACGAAGGTCCAGTCGAAGGAGAGCAATCGTGATCCTGCACCTCGTCAAATCCGCTCCCAAACCGGGCGTGACCGTACTTGAAATGAAAGGCAGCATCCACTGCGGCCCGGATTGCCGCCGGGTTGAGCAGGAAACGGAAAGTCTCATCAGCGCCAAAGAAACGTTCGTAATCTTCGATCTTTCGAACGTCTCCCACATCGATAGCGCCGCGATCGGTTCCATCGTTCGTTGCTTCTCTCGCCTCAAGAGTTCGGGAGGATATTTGCGCCTGGCCGGCTGCTCCGGAATGATCGAATCCAGTATAAAACTCACACAGCTTCACAAAATCCTCGAGATCTATCCCACCGCTGCCGCCGCTTCCGAGAACTATCCCCTTGCACGCTGAAGCCAACCGAAGAGTATCGGCGGGAAGCCTGGTCGAGTAGGAAGGTTGTAAGTTACTGCATAGCTATTACAAATAAGTAAATTTTGCGATGACGAGCCTGGCCTGGAAATCTCATTGCACCTCATTAGTGGCTCTGCTACGCTCCCTCGCAGTGTGTGAACCTCGGGAGGAACCACTTCATGGCTTTTTGTAAAGCATGTGGTCAAGAAATCGGTACGGCGACCTTTTGCCCAAAATGTGGCGCCAATCAATCCGGCGTCGCCACGCCCGCAGCAGCTTCTGGGCCTTCTCCGACGGAAGGACTTCAGGAGAATGTCGCCGGTCTGCTCTGCTACGTCTTTGGTTTCATCACGGGCATTGTTTTTCTGCTGATTGACAAGCGGCCATTCGTCAAGTTCCACGCCGCTCAATCCATCGTCGTTTTCGGCGGCCTCTTTATCCTTCGCGTCGCTTTGATCTTCATGCACGGAATGATGGGCTCGGGACTGATTGGCTGGAGTTTCCTCGGCATGATTAGCCTGCTGATCAGTCTGTTGTCGCTCGTTCTTTGGATTTTTCTGATGGTGAAGGCTTACCAGCATGAAATGTTCAAAGTGCCGATCGCCGCACCCATCGCCGAAAACATCGCCGGCAAATAAGAGCCTGGTCAAGTCTACGCCTGCAGGTGAAAATACCCGTCTTCCTGAAACAGTTTCACCGGCACGCCAAATAGTTCGCTCAATCGCGCGCCGGTAAGGGTCTTTTCTTTTGGGCCGTCGGCGAGCACTTTTCCTTTTCGCAACAACACCACCCGCTCGATTTCCGGAATGATTTCCGAAACGTGATGGGTCACCAGCAGGATGCCCAGCCCGCCTCGCGCCAACTCCCGCATGGTCTCCCGCAAGCCCATTTGTCCGGCGATATCCAGTGCATTCCCTGGCTCGTCAAAGAGGAGCGTTTTTGGTTCGTGCACGAGCGCCCGCGCGATTAACGTTCGCTTGGCCTCGCCAGAGGACATTTCCGCAACCGGCCTCTTCACCAGATGCGTTATCCCAAGGCGGGCCATTGCCGCTTCCGCCCGCCGCACGTGCTCTTCCTGAGGCGCATGATGCGGAAAAATGCGCGTACTGCTGAAAAACCCGGACATCACAACATCCATTCCAGTCGCATCCGTCGTGCACATCGCCAGCAAGTCCGGCGAAACAATCCCAAGCAAGCCTCGCAATTCCGCCACATTCCATAAGCCCTGTCCAAGAATGGTCATCGAGGCATTTTCCCGGGCCAGCGGGTAGTTCTCCCGCGTGATGGTTCGAATCAGCGTGGATTTGCCGCAGCCATTCGGCCCGAGAATGCAAACGTGTTCCCCCACGCCGACTCGCAGCGACACCCCATCCAAGGCCAGGTTCTCTCCTCGAAGCACCGAAACATTCTTCATCTCTAATAAAGGGCTGTACTCGCTCATCTTCCGCAGGGCCCGCCTTCCGAGCCGGGCCGCTTCCACCATCTTTCCACGTTCGGGCGCACCGGCTTCAACCGGACCTTTGCTTTCCTCGTTCGGCCTGGCAGATTCGACCGCGTGTCGAACACTACCTTCAGAGCTTACCGTGCGCCCTAAGTCCTGCCAAATGTGTCAGAAAATCGGCATAGGGGGAGAGTCACCTCTCCTCCGCCGAGTAGGCCCGGGGAATTTCACCCCGGGCCGCTCACAGAACCGGACGTAAGCCTCTCGACTTATCACGGCTCGTGCCACCTATTGAAGGCTGCCGCCTTCCATCGAGACCAGCGAGTTCGTCCTGTTTCCAGTTGACTCTGGGTGATCTCAACGCGGGTGACCTGCTCCCTTCGCTCCACGGCTGTTAATCCGTTTCACCGCTACTACGGAGCAGTCCGCCCCTGGCCGGCACATCGGTACTTTCGGCCTCGCGGGACTCCCGCTTGGGCCTTTTCCCTTAGCATCACCGACCAGGTTCTCAAGTTCCGTACGAAAGCCCGAATTAGAGTCACGGCTGCTGTACACCGGACATCGCACAGCCAGTAAGCAGGTGACCGCCGTGCTTGTCCCGGAGGTGGCAGGCATCTCCGGTTTTGATGTCATCTAAGTGGTGTTTCGATGTGTCATCAGAGCTTCATTTGCATTCGTCTCTCTAATTCCCACATGACGTGTTTGAGCACGCCTTTTAACCGTGACGTTCACCACTGCGGCATTTGACCGTAGCAGCTCACGGCTGTTTGAAGCCCTCTCCTACAAGAGGACTCCGAAGGACCCTCCTTCATCTCTCGTACAGCATGACGCCTTCGCGTCTTCTCTCCAGAAACTCCTCCTAGGCCGCTGGGGCGTCAATGATTTTGAATCCGAGGTAGGCGGCTTTCCGCTTGAGGGAGTCGATCTGGCGTCGGCGGTGCTGCGCCTCGTAGAACTCTGCCCCGCGATCGACGAACCGCATCCCGTAGCGCAGCATTCGGTAGACCAAGCGGGCCAGCTTGGCCGCCATGGCCTTGATCGCGATGGGCGGCCCCAGCCTCGTCCTCAGTCGGCGGAACTGCGCTCCTAAATAGGTATTGCTTTGACGTAAGGTGCTGGCAGCTATCTTCAATGCCACGCTCAGCCGGTTATTCATCGGCAGGCGTCTTTTCCCAATGACCTTGTCGCCGCTGACTCTGTTATCCGGACACAGCCGCAACCAGGAAACAAAATGATCCTCCGTCCGCCACTTGCTCATGTCCCAACCGGCTTCGCTGATCACGGTCGCTGCCGTCCTGACATCGATCCCGTCAATCTGGGTTAGGTCCGTCCCCGTCATGTGAAATAGCTCCGTGCGTAAGTCGAACCTCGGCTTATTCGTCTTGTTCTTCCGGAGCCGTTCCTTCCGATTCTCTTTGGGTAGCTCGGCTCCCTTGCTCCGGTCCTCCCGCTGCTGCAGATACTGCTGTAGTCGCTCATCGCACTCGTTCATTTGTTTCTGACAAAACTCGTAGCCATCCTGTTCCTGCTTCAGCATAAATAGCTGATCTTCCTGCCAGTTGCCTTCCAGACTACGTGCGATTTCCTCTTCGCGCGCTTTCACCCGCTTATCGCGAAATGCGGCTAGCTTCTGCGGGTCTCGCTCTCCTGCCAGAATGGCCTGAATGATCGCCTGACCCGTCACTCCGCTCACTTCGCTCAATACGTTTGCCAACTGGATATTCATCTGCGTTAGAGCCTTCTGCATCCGCTGAATGTGCCGTGCCGCGCTTCGGATTAAGTCATTCCGCTGTCGCCAGTATGTCCTCATGGTCCGAATCTCCTGCGGCGGCCGAAATGAGTTCCGCAACAACCCATAAGTGTGCAGCTTCATTAGCCATTGACTCTCCTGCACATCACTCTTGTGCCCCGGCAGATTCTTCGTCTCCCGGGCATTCACTAGATACACTTCCAAACCGGCCGCTTCCAGAATGTCGTACACCGCGATCCAGTACACCCCAGTCGATTGCATGGCTACAGTCCGAATCTCGCATTGCTTCAACCAGGCTGCCATCTCCTTCAACTCCGCCGTAGTGCATCCAAAGCGCTGCACTGATTTGTTGTCCCGGTCGGGCGGCACGGCGACGTAGTGCGCTTCATTGCCGATGTCAATGCCCGCGGCGTGGGGATGTACTACCTCCAGGCTGAGATCTTCTGTATGCATTTTTCGCGTCATCTCGCCTCGCTGTTTCCGATTCATCTGCTGCCAATTGACCTGTTCCGGGCGACAGGATGCTTTCTGAGGTTTGTTTTGCTGATCAGGCTTCATGCTAAGTTCTCCACGTTGAATTCAACGTGGCTCGGCCCGGTCGGCAACACTTACACAATCTCTCCAGCGGGGTCAGGCCATTGTCCTTTTTCAGGGACAACACCGCCACCATCTACGTAATCGCCAACACCGGAGCCATGCTTGACATCGGGCAGGAACGCTCCAAAGAAGAAACGGCCATAACTGCCGAACCACATTGTGGGTCAGATCTTATCTACCCAGGTACTCCACACGCCACCGCGCTTCTCTAACGGAGTTTCTGGTTCGCGCAACCACCCCAACGGGTGGCCCGTGCTTGACACAACCTGCCACACCACCCGACATGCGGGTCCGCATACGGCGGTTCAGTGAGTTGAGCCCTTGCGGGCCGTGAGGTTCGAGTCGTCGTTCGCCATTAGGGCTTCGCCGCTCTGCAGGTTTCCGTTTCGGCTTCACCGTCTTCTGAACCTGCAAAACTCAGTCGAAGCTGATTGGCTGGCGCAGTACCCCGATGAGTTCAACGTTCTACTGCTCCCTCTCACTGTTAGAGATGGGCCTTCATCGCTTCCGTGAGTGCTACGCCCGCTGCTGACTTCTGCTGCCGGATCAGCGTGAATTATTCCACGCTCAGTCACGAATCCGAGATAGGCAACAGATCTCCCGCGATAAGTTCGACTGGCCTCGATACGCGACCGCCGGATTTACCACCAGCGTCCTTGATGGATACGGACTTCGCGATCAGTTGCCGCTCGTCCGACGCCGTAGGCCTCAAATCCAGTTCTTGTCCATCGGCCCGTATCTTTGTTCCACGCTTCCTTCAGACCTCACCTCGCGGTGACGCCTTTGCGCTTCGCTACCGTTCACCTCCATCAGTGCCCGATCGAAATTTTCAGGGCAGGTTGGGACGGGACTTGCACCCGTTAGCTGCCGAACATACACGGCACACAACAAAAAGGAGGCGAAAACGCAAGGTTTCCGCCTCCCGGGGTGGGGTGGGGTGTTGCTAGCAAGTCCCAAGCGGTCTAAGGTTTAACCTGGAAGGTGAACCTCCAGCCTCTATCATCGGTTGCATTGCGCGGCCGTTTTCAAGAGACGCACCGAAGAAACTTGCCTTTGGGGTTTTCTAACACCGTGTTTTTGTTCTGTCAATTGAAATTCGTTTCAACTTCAACCGCTTGCGGCGGCGGCAAGTCAACCTGGTCCCGATGCACTTCCGGCAGGTAAACCCGGAATACCCCCTAGTCCGTTTCACTGCAAGGTGAAGGAAGCCTCCTTGCTGCTTCGCCATCGCATAAAGCCGTACCCAGTGCGGTTCCTCGGTCCCTGGCGGCGAAAAGCGCTTCAAAGAGAGGCCCCTTCGTGCCGAACGCTGTGCCGCTGCTCGTGGCCGACACAGTGAGCACGGCGTACCATCCTCGGCTCGCCTCACTGTAGCGGAGGTAAAAACGGTCGTCTAACTGGAAAGGGAGCCGTAGTGTGGGCCAGAGCATTCGTTCTGCAACAGCATTTCGCACATTTTTGAGGATTTTGCGGGATTTCTTGCGACGTTTCGTTTCCGACCAGTCGATGTCGAACGGCCGGGACTAGTTGCCGAAAATTTCATTAATTTTTTCCGCCAACTGAAAATCGAGGTTACTGATGCCCTGAACGCTGTGCGTATTCAAGTCGATGATCACCTTATTCCACACGTTAAACCATTCCGGATGATGATTCATCCACTCCGCTACCAGCGCCACCTGCGTCATCCTCCCGAAGGCGGTCACAAAATCCTTGCATTCGAACTGTTTATGCAATTTCCCATTTACAAGTGTCCATCCGCTTACGGTTCGAAGATTCTTCTGAATGTCCGCATCGCTGAGCTTTTCGGCGCGCATCAAATCCTCCCCCGCCTGGGCCGCGGTTGCCCCCATTATGCGTTGCGAATCTTTTTGTCGCAAGAAATAGCGTTTGCGAACAATTGCCTGCCTCGCGGAAATCCAGTACGCTTGATCGTTCAATCCCAGCGAAATTTGGCGCTGTGCGCCCTCTACGCTAAACAAATGGATCGGAGACAGCTGTGAAAAAGAAGATTCGTGCCATCCAGTACGGAATTGGACCGATTGGCGCCTCAATCGTTAAATTGCTGAGAGAGAAAGAGTCCATCGACATCGTCGGTGCCATCGATTCCGATCCGGCCAAAATCGGAAAGGACCTCGCCGAAATCGTCGGCGCATCAGACGGTCCATGGGACATAAAAGTATCCGCGGACGCCAAGGGAATTCTGGATCAATCCGCCGACATCGTCATGCACACCACCTCGTCTTCTCTCGCAAAAGTGATGGATCAACTACTTGCCTGTCTTGACGTCGGTTCCTGTGTGGTTTCCACCTGCGAAGAGCTTTCCTATCCGTACCGCACGCACCCCGAATTGGCCGCCAAACTGGACAAAGCCGCCAAGGAATCCGGCGTCGCCCTGGTTGGAACCGGTGTCAATCCAGGATTCGTAATGGACAAACTGGTGATCACCCTCGCCGCCGTTTCGCAGCGCATCGATCACGTCAAAGCTCTTCGCGTCGTCGACGCATCGAAGCGCCGCCTGCCGCTCCAGAAAAAAATCGGCGCAGGAATGAGCGTCGACGAATTTCGCGCCAAAGTAAAGGAAGGAACCATCAAGCATGTCGGCCTGCCGGAATCGGTAGCCATGGTCGCCGATAGCCTGGGACTCCGCGTCGACGAAATCACAGAGACCATCGAGCCCAAAGTGGCTACCGACCGCGTGCAAACGGAATTCCTTACTGTAGAATCCGGCCAAGCCGCCGGAGTTCACCAGATCGCGCGCGGACTGTCTGAAGGCAAAGAACTCATCTACATGGAACTGCAAATGTACGTAGGAGCAAAGGACCCTGCGGACACGGTAGAACTGCAAGGCCATCCAAACATCAGCCTCGTCATCCCAGGCGGCTCCCACGGAGACATTGCCACCGCCTCGGTAGCGGTGAATTCCATTCCTGCGATTCTCGAAGCGCAATCCGGCCTGCGCACATCGCGAGATCTGGCCTTGGGCTTCTTTCCTGCAAAGCCTTTAAAGTAAAGTCGCGCCTAATTCTTATAAAATCGCACTACCGCGGAATAATCCAAGTCCTCTTTTGCCTGGCCCTTCACGTGATTGTAGACCTCGCGCACCGCTGCCGTCGTCGGCAGTGCCACGCCCAATTGGTTCGCCAGGTCCAAGGCCAATCCCAAGTCCTTGTGCATCAATCGCAATGGGAAACTTGGCTTAAAGTCTCCCTTCAACATCAGTGGCGTTTTCAAATCCAGCAGTGCTGACCTCCCCATGCTCGCCTGCAACACTTCCAAAAGCCGTTCCCCGGCCAGACCGGCTTTGGTCACCAACCCGATCGCTTCCGCCACTGCGCCAACCTCGAGCGCCAGAATCGCATTCATCGCCAACTTGATCGTCTGCCCCGCACCATTCGGGCCCAAATGAAAAAATTTCTTCCCCATCACACGCAAGACAGGCTCCACTTCTTTGAACGTCGCCGCATCCCCGCCAATCATGAACACCAGATTTCCCTCGCGCGCTCCCCAATCTCCTCCCGTCACCGGCGCATCCAAAAAACGAACTTCGCGCTCCTGGCAAGCGGACGCGATTCTGTTTACCAGCACAGGCGAGATGGTGCTCGAGTCAACGTAAATAGTCCCGGCCTGTAACCCTCGAAACGCCCCGTCCGTACCCCACAACACAGATTCCAATGCCGGCGGGTCACTCACAATGCTGAGCAGCACTTCGCTTGCTTCGGCAACTTCTCTCGGATTCTTCGCCAGCACCGCACCGGCCGCCACCAACTCGTCCGCCCTCGCTCGAGTCCGGTTCCAAACCGTCAGCGAATGTCCCGCCTTCAAAAGATTCATCCCCATAGGCCGGCCCATCAACCCCAGCCCGATCAAGCCGATTCTTCGTCCGCCGCCAGTACTCACAAAAATCCTCCTCGCTCGTAGAATTTCGTGCGATTCACCGCTTCCGTGCGAGTTAAGTGTAACGGATTCTTCGAGGAATTGTGGCCGAGCTGGCCTTACTCCGCCGGTCTTGGCGCTCTCAGGAATGAAGACAGGGAAGCTGCGCCACTTGCAGATTCTCCAGCAGCCGCGGCGGCAGCGCTCTTCATTGTATCGACGCAAGTCTCGTCGGGAGTCGCGATCGCTTCAGGTTCGACTATGTCCGCTTCGATTCGGTAAATGTAGGGATACGGAACTTCCCAGCGAAAGTATTTTCGCCCACCCCGCTGCTCCAAATGTTGTTCGAGGAAGATGGAGCGCCCGGAGTCCGCGCAAAACGTCCCGGTAGCCGACAGCAGCATCTCCCCGACACGATATCGCACTGTTACCCGACAACCCAGGAATTGAGAGTATGCTGCCACTCCTTCGAGTCTCCGAGCGGGTCCGATGCAGGTCAATAGTACCTAGGGACTGTTACTTCTGAGCTTGTGGAAAATGGTTTAGCGGAGGTTCCCGTTGCACCACCAGATCCGACAGAAGATAAAGCACCAAAGCCGAGCCGACACCGTAGGCCAAAACAGCTGCGACAATCTGCAAAGCCCAGCCGCCACTGGTCAGGCCACGCGCGACGTGCCATAGGACGAAACCGCAAAACAATCCCCCGGATGCGCCCGCCACGCGGCTGGCCCGCGAAAGCTCTAACGGCGTATGACAAGAGGGGCAGACCAGTTCATTCCCAAGTGTAAGAATTAAGCTGCGTGGCACCCTCGCGAAACACAATGGACATTTTCGATTCCACATGATTGTTGCTGACCTCAAAAACCGGGTTGTCCTTCTGTCGAACGCTCGCTGTACTTGCGAATATAATCTTTCACCGAAACTTTTCTGGCCGTATTCTCTGAACTCATATATCGAATCGTCCCAAATACAGGCCGTTCCGGTCCCCACGGTCTGTCATACCGTCCCAACACCCAGAATATTCCGCTATAGGAATTCGGATTCCGCCCGTCCACCGCGTATTTGTTATTCAGATGAACCATAATCCTGGCCGCTTCCTGCGGTGTCCGCGACCATTCCAGAATCTTCTTCCCCCAAAGCATTCTTAGATAATTATGGATTCCCCCTTCGCGCACCAGTTGAGTCTGCGCCGCATTCCAAAGCGCATCGTGAGTCTTCGCGGTTTCAAATGTCTCCAGGTCATACTGAAATTCGCGTTCGTCTTTGGTGTGTTTCTTCAGCGTCGCCTGCGCCCAAGCCGGCAAAGACCGGTACCGCTCGTAATCCTTCCGGTGCGCCGCGAAGTTGTACCCCACCTCGCGCCACGTAATCAGCTCATCCAAGAAACTTTCCGCCCCGGCGCTCATGTTCCACCAGCCCTCGCGGCCGCCATTCGCGCGGACTGCCACCTTTTCCGGCTTCCATTTTTCGCGCTTCGCCAGCTCGGCGAAGATCTCATGCACCGAAATATGTCCGAAGTGCAGGTAAGGCGAAAGTCCGCTGGCCACATCTTTTTCTGGTTCGTTCCGGTGTTCGGCATATAGCGGAAACCGCTTTTCAAAAAAATCGTTCCTGTGGGCACGCGCCGCTTCCTGCCCTCCGCGAAGCCCCACGGGCCTCACCGAATGATCGATCGGCAACCGCGCTGGCAAATCTCCGTCTCCGGAAAGCAATTCGGCCGTAGCCATCGGCCATTTCGACAGATTCCGGCTCGAAATCCGGGGAGCTTCCGCGAGCTTCACTCTTGCCAGTGGGTCCGCATGTGGAAACTCCGTGAAATATTTCGGCAACTCCTTCTGTAGATACCGCCGAAAATCAAACGCACGCCGAGCCACCTGCTTTGTTGCGCGCAATGGCAGCAAGCCATTCGAGTCGACCACCTCCAACAACACGTCCAATTGTTTCCCTGCGCTTTCCACCATCCTTGGTAAGAAAAAACACGGAAACTCATCGGTCAGCACCACGCACGCATCTTCCGCCAGCGCGCGCAGCAGCCCCTTGCCTGCATCGGCCTGCGGTTCCACGTAAGCTAAGTAACGAACCCTGCGCGCCTCGCAAAACCGCGCATTTTCCGTCATCCCATCCAAAATGAATCGATGCAGTCTGTCGCTCGCCCACGGGTATCCCAACCGCAATGCTTCAAAAACCACCAGCGGCTTGCCGAACGCTCTGCAATGCTCCAACGCCCGGTCCACCGCAAAGTTGTACCGCAGCCTGCGGCTGGCGATCATCCAGTACAAAACATAGTCCCGGGACGCTCGCGCTGCCGCCGCATTCCCGCTCCGTATCCGAATCTCCGGCACAGAATTCACACTAACCGTCTCCGTGACGCCTTGACATTTTCTGCAGCCAAGATAGAGTTTGCCATCGACTGACGCTTCTACCTCCATCGAAAGGGTTCCATGCGCCCACGAATCCTCGTTGTTTTTCTCTTTAGTGCAATTTTTGCGGCTGGAATTTGCGGACAATCACAAAACCCGCTCGCCAAGACGTACATCTTGAAGGCAGCCGCTCTTTTCGATGGCAAGAGCGACACCCTGATTACTCCCGGTCTCGTTGTCGTGACCGGCAACCGGATCGTTGCGGTCGGCCCTGGCGCTTCCGTCCCCGCCGGAGCAGAGGTCATCGACCTTGGCGACGCCACGCTTCTCCCCGGCTTCATCGATGCTCACACACACCTCAGTTTCCCTTATTCGGACGACTACAATAAGTCCGAACTCGAAGCCCTGCAAAAAACGATCCCCGAGCGCGCCCTCGACGCCAGCGTAAACGCGCGCATCACTCTCATGGCTGGCTTTACCACTGTGCGTGACGTTGGCTCCGCCGACTACATCGATGTAGGCCTCCGCAATGCCATCGCCCACGGAGATATTCCCGGCCCCCGCATGCTTGTCGCCGTTCACGCCCTCGGTTCGACCGGCGGACACTGCGATGACGAAGCCGGTTTCCGGCAGGGCCTGTTCGGTCATGAATCCGGCCCTCTCGAAGGAGTCATCAACGGCCCGGACGAAGCCCGTTACGGCGTGCGTCTCAATCACAAATACGGCGCCGACGTGATAAAAGTCTGCGCTTCCGGCGGGGTCCTCTCCGCAACCGACGACGTCGACACTCCCCAACTCACTCAGGAAGAACTAAATGCCATCGTCGACGAGGCTCACGCCCTTCGTCGCAAAACCGCCGCGCACGCCCACGGAGCCGAAGCCGCGAAACGCGCCATTCGCGCCGGCATCGATTCGATCGAACACGGCAGTTTCCTCGACGACGAAGGCCTGGACATGATGAAGCAGCGCGGCACCTACCTGGTTCCCACGTTAATGGCAGCTCAAGGCTTGCAGGAAAAATTTGACCGGAGCATCTACGTTCCGCCGGCCATAGCTGCCAAAGCCCATTTGGCGATTAATGCCATGGACTCCACCTTCCAGCGCGCCCTCGCCAAAGGTGTGAAAATCGGCCTCGGCACGGACGCCGCCGTCTACCCTCACGGCCGCAACGCCGAGGAGCTTCACCGGATGGTCGACCTCGGCATGAAACCTGCCGCCGCTCTGAAAGCCGGAACCTCCGCCGACGCCGATCTCCTGGGCCTTAGCGACAAAATCGGGACGCTCGAACCTGACAAATTCGCCGACGTTGTCGCGGTCCCCGGAAATCCACTCCAGAACATCCGCCAAACAGAACATGTCTTTTTCGTGATGAAAGAGGGAGTGATTTATAAAAATGAAAAACCCGCGCCCGCGCCCTGAGGAAAGGTGACGTTATGACCGCATTGACGCAGACAATTTCCGCCGGACTCGCCGGCGAATATCGCCGGCGCGCCGACGATCTTCACAAGTGGGCCGACCCGCTCTCGGACGAACAATTCTGGCGGAATCCTTATCCCTACGGCAACAGCGTTGGACACCTCGTCCTTCATCTCACGGGCAATCTCAGCTATTACATCGGCGCCGAAATCGCCGGAACAGGTTACATCCGTAACCGCGACCTGGAGTTCACGGAAACTCGCCGCCCTTCGAAGGCCGAGGTCCTTCGCAAATTCGATGACGCCATCTCCATGGTGCTTGGCACTCTTCAGCATCAAAGCGAAGCCGATTGGACCTTACCTTACTCAGCGGAACGCGAACCGGAAGCCGAAGACCGCTTCCGAGCCTTCCTGCACTGCGCAACGCACCTCTTCCATCACGTCGGACAAATTATCTTTTTGAGCAGGGAACTCACGAAATCCTGATCGTCAGGTTTCCAGCTTGAAGCGTGTTGACGCCAACCGGTACATGCGCCGCCAAACCAATCGATTGATCAGCACCACGACCGTTGCCATGATCAGCGTCGCGGCCAGCAGCACATGGAAATGCCCCGCGTCGCTCGCCTGACTGATGGTACTGCCCAGTCCGGGCACTTCAACAATTTTCCCCTGGAAGTGAAAATACTCCGCGATGATGCTGGCGTTCCAGGCTCCGCCGGATGCGGTAACCAATCCCGTGACAAGATAAGGAAAAATCCCCGGCAGGATCAGCCGCCGCCAACGGTCAGCTCGGCTGAACCGGAAGACCTTCGCCGCCTCCTTCAGATCGGTTGGAATCGCCATAGCGCCTGCGATCACGTTGAACAGGATGTACCACTGTGTTCCCAACAACATCAGCGCCATCGCCGCGATTTCCACTCCGCCGCGCAGCCGGATCAGCACCAGCAAAAGCACCGGAAACAGCGCCGTGGCTGGAATCGATGCCGCCAGTTGCACCAGCGGCTGCATGAATCGCGCAAGTCGCGGGCTGAAACCGATGGCCACGCCTACGGGAATCGTCCACAGCGCTCCGATAATCAGCGCCAAGTTAACCCGAAGAAATGTTAAGCCGACATCGCGCACCAGGGAGTACCATTCCTGCCGATCGAGAGAGGCAAGTGCGCCGATGCTTCCATAAATCGCGTAGACCAGAAAGCCCGCGCCAATCACAGCAAAAACCCAGCCCAACCATCGACGCGGCTGCTTTGTTTGCGCTGACGAAAAAGTGGCCGCCGCCCGTTTTGCCCCGCTCGCAAACCGAATCGTCAGCCAATTCACGATCGGATGCAGCAACCGCCGGTACCCGCGAATAATGAATGATTCCTTGCGAATAAAACTTAGCAGAGAGCTTTGCGCCGTGTCCGCGCTCTCCACCTGCTCGAATTTGAACTTGTCGGCCCATGCAATTACCGGCCGCCAGATCAATTGATCCATCAGCACGATGACCGCAACCATGGTTGCCAATCCCCACGCCATCGCTCGCGTATTTCCTTTGCTGGCCGCCGTTTGCAGAAACGACCCCAAGCCCGGCAACCGGAAGTCTTTGTCGCCCAAAACAAACATTTCGCACGCCATCAGGAAAAACCACGCGCCGGCCACGGACATCATCGAATTCCACACGAGTCCAATGGTGCTGAACGGCAGGTCCAATTCCATGAACCGCTGCCAGCGGCTGAAGCGGTAAATGATCGCCGCTTCCCGCAAATCCCGCGGAATTGTTTTCAACGAAGAATAAAAACTGAATGCAATGTTCCACACCTGGCCGGTAAAAATCAGGATGATCGACCCCAACTCCACCCCCAACTGCCGGTTGGGAAACACCGCGACCATCGCCAGCATTACGCCGGGAAGAAAACTCAGCACCGGAATGGACTGCAAAATGTCCAGCAGTGGAATCAACACAATCTCCGCCCGCTTGGACTTCGCCGCCGCATAGCCGTACGCCAGCGCAAACACCAGACTGATCGCGTACGCCACCAGAATTCGCACCAGCGAATACAGCGCATACAACCACAAGCTCCGTGGGTCCTGCGAAATTTCCGCTTCCACTTTCACAGGGCCGAGCCACGACCGTCCGATCGAATACACGCCGACGACTACGCCAAATACCGCGATGAAAACGGCTATGTCGATCAAAAATGCGTAGCCCCAGCGTGATCCGATCGGCCGTTTCGCCGCTGGTGGAATCGGTCCTGGTTGTTGGGACAACGGAACGGAAGAAGGCACGGGGAGTTCAGGTTTCCGTCAGCGTCAGTTTTCCGCTCGCGGCGTCGAAATCACAAATTTCCGCGTAGCGGCCCCACTGGATCGCGGTTTCGAGTTGCCGGCGCGCTTCGTCTTCGCTGAAATGTTCATCGAGCAAGTCCTGGAAAAACTCTGCCGGCAGCGTTCGGTCGGCTTTCGCTTTCAAAGACTGCTCCATCTGCCGGAACAGCGGAATATGCGTCAGCGCCGCCTTTCGAAAGATTGCTTTACGCCCTTGAATATCTCCCTGTGCGAACGCCTGACCCTCCGGAGTGATCAGCGCGTCGCCTTCTTCGAGCTTCAGCATTCCCAACAACACCGCCGTATCCACGCTCGGCAATAGCGCATCCACTTCCAGGCTCAATTCATCGGCGAGCACGTGCAAATCCGCGCGTCCGCCCTGATCCACCAGAATCTCCAAGAGCCCCGCCAGCCCGCCTGGTCGCGTGTGCGGCAACATGATTTGCGCCTTGCGGGTAATTCCTTCCGTTCCGGGCAGTCCCGTAGGTGTCGGTCCGGCATGGTCCTGCCGCGTCAAAGCGCGATAGATCAAATCGACGAATTCCACGAAACGCGGGGCTTTGTGGTCCCGTGGATGCGCCAGATCCACGCTGAATTCCGCATGGATGTGCGCGGGGTTCCTCCCGAGCACGATGATGCGGTCCGCCAGAATCACCGCTTCTTCGATGTTGTGCGTAACGATGAAAATCGCCCGCGTCGGTATTTTCTTTCCCTGCCACAACTCCAGCAGTTCTCCACGCAGGGTCTCCGCCGTCAACACATCCAAGGCCGAGAACGGTTCGTCCATGAACAAAACCTCCGGCTCGACGACCAACGCCCGCGCCACGCCCACGCGCTGCTTCATCCCTCCGGAAAGCTCTTTCGGATAGGCCGACTCAAAGCCGTCCAGTCCGACCGCGTCGATAATCCGCAACGCGCGCTTGTGCCGTTCAAATTCCGGCAATCCACGCGCTTCGAGCGGCGCTTCCACGTTCTCAATCACGGTGAGCCACGGAAACAGCGCGAAACTCTGGAACACGATCGACACATTTGGGGTCTCGTCTTTCACTGGTTGGCCGTGCCAATACACGCTGCCTCCCGAGGCTGGGGAAAGCCCCGTCAGCATCCGCAGCATCGTCGATTTTCCGCATCCCGAAGGCCCGAGCAATGCAATAATTTGTCCGGGATAGACCGCAATATCGGTTGGAGAGATCACCTGAATCCGGTTTCCATCCGGCTGCGGATAAAATTTCTCGAGCTTGCGTGCTTCAATGATGGGTTCCACCGCCGTTGACGTCGTCGTTGCGCTCATGAGTGCCCGTATTATCGCTCAATTCCTGCCCATCGTAAGCGTATTCCAGCTGATTCGTGGTTATCGGGCTTGCCCGGTTACAATTTCATGAACACTTGATGACAGATCCGCATACATCGGTCGACCGTGCCCGGTCTTGGCACTTCCCCGACTGGCTTTTGCCTCTCGGCGTCTTCCTTCTTCTCTCGGTCATCATCGTTTCGCCGTTTTTCTGGCTCGGCACCGCCTCCGGACACGATTTTGAGTTTCACGCAGCCAACTGGCTCGATGTCGCCTACCAATGGAAGCAAGGGGTTCTGTACCCGCGTTGGACGTCCTGGACCAATCACGGCTTCGGCGAGCCGCGCTACATCTTTTATCCGCCATGCTCCTGGATTCTAGGTGCCGCGTTAACCCTTCTTCTTCCGGGCCAAGCCGTTCCCATCGTTTTCATCGTCCTGGTGCAAACCTTTGCCGGACTTTCCGCGTATCTTCTTCTGCGCAATCTGTCCTCTCGCCGCGCCGCAATTCTCGCCGCCGCCTTCTACGCCATAAACCCCAATGCGCTCCTGATGATCTACATGCGCAGCGATTTCGCCGAACAATTGGCCTGTGCCTTTTTTCCTTTGGTGCTGCTCGGCGCTCTTCGCCTTTGTAATTTTCTTGAGGGTTTTCCTCCTACGCGTTCTCCCATCGCCCTTTTCGCCATTCCGTTCGCCGCCGTTTGGCTTTCGAACGCCCCCGCCGGAGTGATCGCCAGCTATTCGATGGCCCTGCTGATGGCCAGTGGTGCTTTTCTCGAGCGGTCTTGGCGGCCCTTGTTGCGCGGTGCAGCGGGTATTGCTTTGGGATTCGGGCTCGCCTCTTTCTATCTCCTGCCCGCGGCCTACGAACAACGCTGGGTAAACATCAGCCAGGCCCTCGCGAGCGGCCTCCTCCCCTACCAGAACTTCGTCTTCACGGAAATCAATGATCCCGAGCACACCTGGTTTAACTGGATCGCCTCCATCTGCGCCATCTCGCTCATTCTGCTTCTCGGGCTGGCGGCTCTGGCCTCTCGCCGTTTTGCCGGCCCGGCGCGTTCTGTCCGCAATCGCCGCACATCGATTGCGCTACTACTCGTAGGCGCTGCGGCCACGCTGCTCACGCTGCACCCCACACTCCCACTTTGGGCGTATCTGCCCAAATTGCGGTTCGTCCAATTCCCTTGGCGCTGGATGTCGATGATCGCCCTCATGGCTACCTATTTCCTGGCCTTCGCCATGCAAAGGCGCCGCGGTTGGCTGTGGTTCGCCGTTCTTCTGGCCCTTAGTCTGCCGCTCGCTCATTTTCAAGTGAACAACACCTGGTGGGATGAAGATGAAATGCCCACCCTGCACGATGCGATTGACGCGGGCCAAGGTTTCGACGGCACTGACGAATATGATCCCTTGGGCGACGACCATCTCGATCTCCCTCAGGACGCTCCGCTCGCCAAAGTTCTCCCAGGCGACCCCGACGACGATTCGTCCACGCCAAAGGCCCAACTCCAAATCCGACACTGGAGCCCTGAGCATAAGGAAATTCAAGTCGACAGCCCAACCGCAGCTCGCGTAGCCCTGCGCCTGCTGAGCTATCCCGCCTGGCGTGCGCAACTCAATGGAAAACCGATCTCCCCAGATCGCTTGGACAATCTGGACGAGATGATCATCGCAGTCGAACCCGGCGCCTCAACCATTCGCGTAGATTTCATGCGCACCGCTGACCGCAAGCTAGGCAATGCGCTATCGGCCGCATGCGCTTTGTTAACTTTGGTTTTGCTCTGGTTTGCACGGAGGCGGACATCGTAGCGCCGTGCCTTCTCGCCCCGAATTTCCCTGGGCAGGCGCCATCTTTGGGCCTTCTCTTCGAGCGTCTCTAAACGCTCCGGCGGTGACCTTACCGCCGGTCAATCGACGGATGCCGGATATCTAACCCCTGCACGATATAGATGACATCCTCGGCGATATTCGTCGCGTGATCCCCAATCCTCTCGAGGTTCTTGGCCACAAGGATCAACTCAAACGCCGGAAACACCAGGCTGGAATCTCCCATCATGTACGTAAGCAATTCGCGGAAAATCTGGTCGCGGTAATGGTCCACCTGATCATCGTTGGCCATCACTTTTTGCGCCAACTCCACATCTCGCCGCACCACTGCGTTCAGCGCGCTTCGCACCTGCTCTTCCACCAGTTCCGTCATTCGCGGTAAGTCCACATACGGCTTCACGCGCGGATGCCGCAAAATCCGCAGCGCTCCCTGCGCAACGTTCACGGCCTGGTCTCCGATTCGCTCCAGATCGTTGTTGATTCGCGAAACCGCCAGCACAAATCGCAGGTCGACGGCCATCAACTGATGCAACGCCAGCAGCTGCACCACGCGGTCATCAATTTCCAATTGCAGTTCGTTGATCGCGTCTTCCTCATCCAGCACGCGTTTCGCCAGTTGCTCATCGGAATCCAGAACCGCATGCACCGCTTGGTGCACCGCGCGCTCCGCCAGGCTGCCCATCCACAGCAGCCGCTCTTTAAGCTCGTTCAGGTCCTTTTCAAAGTGACGTTCCATGAATGCCTTCCCGTTCGCATCTTAGCCGTAATCCAAATCCCGTCCAATCGAATTCCTCGCTCATCCAAATCGCCCGGTGATATACGCTTCCGTTCGCGGATCGCCCGGCGTTGTGAACAAATGTGGCGTCGGACTGAACTCGATCAACTGTCCAGTCAGCAAGAAGGCGGTAAAATCGCTGACGCGCGCTGCCTGCTGCATGTTGTGGGTCACGATGACCAGGGTCGTCAGGCTTTTCAAATCCACCAGTAGTTCTTCTATTTTCGCGGTACTGATAGGGTCCAGCGCCGAGCACGGTTCGTCCAGCAACAACACTTCCGGTTCGACCGCCAGCGCCCGCGCAATACACAACCGTTGCTGCTGCCCGCCAGACAGCTCGTACGCGGACTTGTGCAGATGATCCTTCACTTCCTCCCACAACGCCGCATTGCGCAAGCTCCTCTCGACCACCTCCGCAATCGTTCCCTTAAACCCATTGATCCGTGGCCCGTACGCCACATTTTCAAAAATTGACTTCGGAAAAGGATTTGGCCGCTGGAAAACCATTCCGACCCGCCGCCGCAAAGTAGTCACGTCCTGCGCCAGAATGTTCTGCTGATCCAGCAGGATTTCCCCTTCGAGCCTCGAGGTATTCACCGTTTCGTGCATGCGGTTCAAGGTGCGCAGCAAGGTGGACTTTCCGCATCCCGAAGGACCGATTAGCGCGGTCACGCGTTTGTCGGCAACTCCCATGTTGATGTCGAAAAGGATCTGCTTCGCACCGTAATAGAAATTGACGTTGGAAATTCTCATTCGCGTCGGCGCAGCCGGCGCGTGTTCCTTAGCTCCGGTGGTTGCCGGCGCGTTGATATTTATGGAAAGCCCCGGATTCGGTGACCCTTGCATCTCTATGACCTCGGCACCGCGATGCCTCGCGACAGGATCGTCCTCGCCAGTATATTGATGATCAGAATCAACCCCAGCAGCACCAACCCCGCCGCCCACGCCTGCCGATGCCAATCCTCGTACGGCGAGAGCGCGTAGTTGTAGATCATCACCGGCAGCGAAGCGGTCGGCTGTCCCCAACCCTCGCTCCAGTATCGGTTCCCTAAAGCCGTGAATAGCAGCGGCGCCGTTTCCCCCGCCACCCGTGCTAGCGCGAGCAGAATCGCGGTAAGAATTCCGCGATACGCCGCCGGCACGATGACCGTCGATATGGTTTTCCATCTGCTCGCTCCCAATGCCATTGCGCCCTCGCGCAACATTCGCGGCACTGCCCCTAGAAATTCTTCCGTGCTCCGAAGCGTAATCGGGATCATCATCAATCCCAAAGCGAATGCGCCCGCAAGCGTAGAAAAATGCTTGAACGGCAGCACCGCCAGGCTGTACGCGAAAATTCCAATCACGATCGATGGCACTCCGTTCAGCAAATCCGCTGCGTAGCGCACCACCGACGCCACTCCGGCCCCGCTGAACTCCGCCAAATAAATTCCCCCGAGAAATCCAATGGGCACCCCGAAAAGCGACGCAGCCAACAGCAATTTCGCACTCCCTACAATCGCGTTGGCCATACCTCCGCCCGCCTCGCCCACTGGTTTGGGTAGTTGCGTGAAGAATGCCCAATTGATCGAGGTACCGCCGTTGAACAAGAGATAGCTCAAAATGAGAAAAAGAATGGCCACAGACACGACCGCGCATACGCCTGTCATCGTCAGCATGAAATTGCTGACAAATTTTCGCCAGCGGAGCCGCGCGTTCATTGGTTGCCCTTTCCGCTTCCCTTTTGCGTCGTCACCACAATCAGCAGCCGCGCCAACCCGTTCAAAATAAACGTCAGCAAAAACAGCACCAGCCCCAACGCCACCAAAGATTGCAGATGAAGATCGCCCGTGGCTTCCGTGAATTCGTTGGCGATAACCGCCGCTATCGAATAGCCCGGCGCGAACAGGGACGCGCTGATTTTCGGCGTGTTCCCAATCACCATGGTCACCGCCATGGTCTCGCCGAGCGCGCGGGCCAGTGCCAGGAAGATCGAACCCATGATTCCCGTCTTTGCAAACGGCACGACAACCTTCCAAGTCGATTCCCATCGCGTCGCCCCAAGCGCCAGCGCCGCCTCCCGCTGATCTCTCGGCACGGACAACAATACTTCGCGCGAAACCGAAATGATGTACGGAATCACCATGATGGCAAGAACGATTCCAGCGGTCAGAAATCCTACTCCATACGATGGCCCCTTAAAAATCGGCAAATAGCCAAACGGTTTATTGAGGGCTGGATAGATCACCGTGCGTACCAGCGGCACCACGATAAATATCCCGAGTATCCCGTAAATGACGCTGGGTACCGCCGCGAGAAGATCGATGAAAAATTGCAGCGTATCTGAAACCCGCGGCGGTGCCAGCTCCGCAAGGAAAATCGACGCCCCGATTCCCAACGGCACGGCCAGCAGGAGGGCGATCACCGAAGTCACCACCGTCCCATAGATGAACGGCAAGGCTCCAAACTCATCCGCGACCGGGTCCCACACTTGCGTCACAAAAAAGTGCAGTCCGAATTTATGCCGGGGCAGCACCGAATTCACCCACAACTCATAGACCAGCAGAGCGGTGATCAATACTACCGTCGCCGCAAACACGAACGTGATCAACCGCGCGATCTCGTCCCCATCTCGCAGCTTCGACAAAAATGAACGCGAGCCCGTCACCGGGCCCGCGCTCGGCACTATTGGATTCGCTGTTGCCACGTCTTTCTTCGGCTTCTACTGTACCTTGCTGATAGCCTTCAGTTCTTTTTCGATAACTTCCTTCGGCAGTCTGGCATAGGAAAGCGCCTCATTGTAGGACTGTCCATCCGTCAACATCCAGTGGAGAAAACCCGTGATCGCATCGCGCTTCCCGGCGTCCTGAATCTTTGCGGGGATCAGCAGCCAGGTAAAGCTCGAAATCGGATACGCCGTTTTCCCCGGAGCATTGGTGATGCTTACCCGAAAATCATCTGGCATTGCTTTCGCCGCTCCTGCAGCCGCGGCAGTCACGCTGGCCAGATCGGCCTTTACGAAGGTGCCAGCGGCATTCCTTACCGTTCCATACGGGATCTTATTCTGTACCGCATAGATTAGCTCCACATATCCAATCGTGTATGGCATCTGTTTAATTTGCCCGGTGACACCTTCGTTGCCTTTGCCGCCAAGTCCCACAGGCCAGTTCACCGACGCGGCCCCGCCCACCTTGGTTTTCCATTCGTCGCTGACCTTCGAGAGGAAATCCGTCCAGATGAACGTTGTGCCGCTACCTTCGGAGCGATGGACGACCACAATGTCCTGAGCCGGCAGGTTGATGCCTTTGTTCGCTGCCGCTATCGCTGGGTCGTTCCATTTCGTGATTTTGCCGAGATAAATCCCCGCCAGTGCTTCCGGCGTGAAGTTCAACGCCTCGTTCACCCCAGGTATGTTATAAGTCGGCACCACGGCGCCAAGAACCGTGGGAAAGTGCAGTATGGCCGATCCCCGCTTGTCCTGATACGCCTTCATCTGTTCGTCCGTCATTGGGACGTCGCTCGCTCCAAAGTCCACCGTTCCGTCCGTTGCTTGCTTAATTCCCGCTCCGGAACCGACCGGAGTGTAATTAAGCCGAATCTTCGGATTTTTCTGACCATATACGTCGAACCATTTCGAATAGACCGGATATGGAAATGTGGCACCCGCTCCATTTATTAGAAGAGGATTTTGCGCCGAAGCCAACAAACCGAGCGCCAGAGCAGCCACAAGCGCTATCGCAGTGCGTTTCATCGCCGTTTTCTCCATCAACACGCCTTTTTTGAGACCGGTAGAGAGCAGTCTGATTTGCCTTTGTTACAGAATTGTTACATCTGGTCGTGACTCTGTTAAAAATAGAAGACATCTTCCATTAACGGCGGTAAGTATTCTTTTTTACATGTAGTTACAAGGCGAGTCGACATATAGAAAAAAGGGCGGCTCGTAAAGAGCCGCCCTTTCCGCCCTTCAAATCGGGCGGCTACGTTCGCTGTTGCCGACTAAGGCAGGTAGTAGCGGAAGGACGTGAAGAACATATTATTAACCG
Source organism: Candidatus Acidiferrales bacterium (assembly GCA_963783955.1). Lineage (GTDB taxonomy): Bacteria > Acidobacteriota > Terriglobia > Acidiferrales > UBA7541 > Acidiferrum. Next base: position 1,105,872 of record CAWAPN010000002.1, read on the forward strand.
CGTGTGGCGAGACGCTCGTGGTGCCCGTCAAGCCGTCGCTTCCGGACCAAGTGTTGCGATAGATGTAAGAGTATTGGAGACCCCACTGCACTCTTCCCTTTTCGCCCTGATAAATCTTGTTCCAGAAGCCCAGGGTCGCTTCCGAGATGTACCGGGTATCGCCCGCGCACGTACCGCCGGTTCCCGGCGTGCCCGTGGCGCTAGGCAGCGTCTCTGTGGAGCAACCTGAGTTGTTGGCATAAGGCGAGCCGAAACCACCGATGCCGTTCAACGTGACAGACGTTGTGGTCAGCGCCGGATAGCTTGGCTGAATGCCTCCGCCTGGGCATGGGATCTCTCCCACTGCGCCGCAGCCAGGAATGGCGGGAGTGTTGGTCACCTTCACTGAGTGGTAGCCCACATACGCTGTCCGCGCGGCATACTCGCCGCCCACGTAGGCGTAGATGTCCCACTTCGGTGTGGCGTGCCACTCGAATCGGCCTAGCCACGACGCATTGTGGATCAGCGCGATTGTGCCATCAGGCCGAAGCGTGGCATCTTGTAACTGCGAGGTTGCGTAGCGGCCTGCGCCGTCGCCGTACATCCCGCTCAGTCCAAGGTCTACCTTCTTCGAGAACACCGGAGCGAGTATATTGAAGCCAATAGCTCCGCCCGTGCTCGAATTGTTGTACGCACCAACTGTACTCGGTGTGAAGGTGCCGTCGACTGGACATTGTAGCTCGACCGGCGTTGTCGGAGTCGGGAAATTCTTCGCTGTAGTTCCCACTACCCCGCAGGGATAAATGCGATTCTGGTACGTGCTCACGATGCCCCACAGCTCAAAGTGACCAAAGTCCGGATCCACGGCCAACTTGGCGATGAAGTCTGGCGTCTTGTTGAGGGAGTATCCGGTCGTATCGCTGAAGTTCAGCAAACCACCGCCCGCGCCAGGGGCAAACACAAACGAGTTCTGATTCGTGGTCACCGTCCCTGTCGCCGAGGTATTCGTATACGTGCTGAACCCGCGTCCGCCGATGGTTGCCTGCGGGTTTTCCGCGGATATAGCCAGCGTCACCTTGTTGTCGAACGACTTTGCCACGCGCAAACCGTACTGCCGTTCCCAGTTGAAGCCCACCTGGTACTGTGAGTCGATCGTCTGTGGAATCCACTCGGTCAGGTTCACCGCTCCGACTCGATCGGGTGTGACCAAGCTCCACATCTGTCCGCCGGAGACCGCCCAACCATCTGCGAAATCCGCGCGCCCGAAGGCCTGCCGCATCCGGAACACATAGGAGTCGCTCTGCCGGTTGTTCGACGTTACGCCCGTGCCCAACCAGTCTGCCTCGTAGTAGCCATACACGCTGGTATCGCCAACCTTTGTCGCCACCTTCAAGCTCAGTCGCGATTGCCGTGCCGTCATGTCCAGTTCCGGCAGCCTTCCTGCGGAGTTAGCGCTAAACGGAATCGCATTGAACTGCGTGTTGATGCCGTCGCTCATCGCGCGCTGGCGGTTCACCGTTTCTGCCGCGATGAACCCGCCCGGCGTGATTTCGACGCCCTTGAACCGGATCGTCAGCGGTCCCTTGTCCTCAGCTCCCTGCCCTGCAGTCGTCGCCACGGGATTTCCGCCGGCCGCAGATGCGCCAGCCGCTCCGGCAGCTGCCGGACTCGATGCTGCGGCATTGCTCGCCGCCGTACTGCTCGCGGCCAGGTTCGCTACAGACGAACCCAACGCGGTGGTTGTAGTTTTTACCTCTTCGGAAGTTGCCGCCGCTTCAGTTGCCTTCACGCTGGCTTCCGAGGCGCGCGAATTCGCCGCGGCGGCCGCTTCCCGGGCTTCTTCAATCTGCCGGTCGCGCTTCGCCAACTCTTCCTTCAACTGCTGAAGCTGTTCTTGCTGCGCTTGGAGCGCTTGACGCAACTCCTCCATCTCCGCAGCGATCTCAGCATTTGTCTTGGCTGGCGCTGCCTTCGCCGCCGTGGCGTTCTTGGCAGGCTGCGCGTCGGCTTCCTTCGGTGTGTCTTTCGGTGAGTCAGCAAGCGCTGTTCCCATGGTTAAGAACAGCGACAGTGTTAGGGCTGCAAGTTTTTTCATTGCCTCTCTCTTCTTTGTAAAAAATTTCGGACGGTTACCCAGGGAACGAGCAAAACACCCCGGTCCAGAAGGTAGAGGCGGACTCTTACGCTTGTATCAATTGCACATGAATAATCCGTAACAATTAATTCGACTTCCCGCTTATCTGTCTTATTTTCATCTCGTTATGCATTAATAAAGCCGGAAGCGCGGCGCAACTCCTCACCCGTGGGTATCCCGAGGGTGTTTCGTGCCGCAGGAAATCCTTTATCGTGTCAAACCCATCTGGTAGGACAATACGATTTGACTTACGACATAGCGGTAACGAGCATCGGTGTCTTGAATATCCGCGTCGGTTCTCTGCAATTCTGCTTGGCTGAACTCGACAATCGTTCCCAATCCAAGTTTGTATCTCGCTTCGGCCAATTCGAGTGCCAGCTCCGCCTGCTCGCGCAGCTGCTGCGTCACCGACAAGCGTTCGTAGGCGTTCCGTGTCTCGAGCCAGCTGTTGCGCACATCACGCGCAACGTTATCCTGTAAATCCTGTAGTTTTTTCTGCTGTACCTGCGTGGACAGGTCGGCGCTCCTGCTTCTGGCATTGAACAAAAATCCGTTAAACACCGGAATGTTTACGTTTACACCCGCCGCACCGTACCAGCTTGTGATGTTCGGATCCCGCACCGGAGCTCCTCCTACCGTGCCCATCGCGTTCACCGTCGGCCACCACAGATCGTGCTCCGCGCGGCTGAACTTTTCCGCAGCCAGCACCTCGTTTCGTTGAGACCTCACTTCCGGCCTCCTATCGAGCGCTTGTTGTATCAGAGGGCCGGCATCGTCGGTCGGCGGAGTAATCTCTGTCGGCGGCTGTACGGGAATAAAATTCTGCCGGTCCGGATATCCCAGAATCGCCGAGAATGTCGAAAGCGATGCTTCGTAATTGTCCTGAGCGTCCAGCTGCAGGAGTTTGGCCCGAGCCAAATCCACCTTGGCGAAAGCGAGGTCCACATCGGACTTCAATTTGGCATTTGTGAGTGCCTGAATCTGATCGACAAACAATTGCCTGGCCTTCACGGTCTCGTCGGCCACGCCGAGAAGCGCTTTAGTTTCGAGCGTGTTGTAAAACGCTTGATCGACGACCAGGACGACTTGCTGCTCCGTGGCCACGGCATTCTCATTCGCTGCTTTCTGCTCGTAGTGGGCATTGGAAAGCAGATTCATGGTTCGGCCAAAATCGGTTATCAACTGGTTCGCCGTAACACCCCCCGCCAGGCGGGAATACATTCTTCCGTCGGTCAGGTACCCGGCCGAAATCCGGCTGCCGCCATCCGCCCCCACGCCCGTCAAATCCACGCTGATTTGTGGCATCAACGCCGACCGCACCTCGCGCACAACCTCCTGAGCCTGAAGCGCCTCGAGTTTCCCCACGGTAATCTGTGGATTGTTCTTGAGTCCGATGGCTTCGGCGTCCTTGATCGTCAGCTCGCGGCCGTCGCTGGTTGTCGGGCCTTTCCTCGTTGCTGCAGTTGGCAGGGATGGCTCACTGCCGGGCATTTGCTGGCTGGCCAATCGAGTTGTGAACGCTGCGATGAGCAGCGCTAATACAAGCGCTCTCCTCACGAAGTCACCTCCGCAGTCCTCGCCTTCCTTCTCCCATGGATCACCAGGTAGACTGCGGGAACCAGAAACACGGTCACAACCACCGATACTCCCAAACCCCCGATCACCGCTCGCGCCAACGGCGCATATTGCTCGCTGCCTTCTTCGATACCCAATGCCATCGGCAGCAAGCCCAATAACGTGGCGAGCGAGGTCATCAGAATGGGCCGCAGCCTTACCTTGCAGGCTTCGATCGTCGCCTCCTTCAGGCCCAAGCCTCGTTCGTGCAGAATTCCAGAGAACTCCACAATCAGAATGCTGTTGGACACGACAATGCCCGTCATCATGATCACTCCCATCAGCGACATGATGTTCAGCGTCGTGCCGGTCATCCACAGAAACGCCACGACTCCTGCCAAACCGGGAGGAATTGCCGTCAAAATAATGAAAGGGTCAATGAAGGATCGGAACTGCGCCATCAGGATCAGGTAAATCAGCAACACCGAGAGAATCAGTCCGATTGCGAACCGGAAGAACGACTCGTGCATGCCTATCACTGCGCCACGCACGGTTATTAAAGTGTTTTTCGGCAACGGCAACCCCTTGATGATCTGATTGACTTCCGCGGCGACTCCCTTCAGGTTTTCCGCCGCCGGCATGACGTACACGTCGATCACTCGGCGGATCTGGTAGTGATCCACCTCCGTCGGCGTGTTAATGGGCGCGATCTTTGCCAGGGACTCGAGCGGCGTATATTGTTGTGAATTGTTGGCGCGCAGCGGAATATTCCGAAAATCGGACATGGTCATCGAATCGATCTTTTTGTTGAAGTATTGCACCGTCAGCATGTAGTTGTTGCCGGATTTCGGATCGATCCAGTAACTCGGTGCGATGACGCCGTCGGAAGTCAACGCCGTAATCACGTTATCCACCACGTTTTTCGGCGTTAGTCCCAAGAGGCTGGCCTGTTCACGATCGATGTTCAGCGCCAATCCCGGATAGTCGATATCCTGCGGAATCAGGACGTCACTGACTTGCTTGGAACTCTTTAACCGCAACGCGATCTTCTGCGCAATACCGTAGCCTTCCGCTAGGTCGTTGTCGCTGATCTGCACGTCGAGAGGCGCCGGCAATCCCTGATTCACGACCGAGTCCACAAGTCCGCCCGCCAGAAAATAGGTGCTGAGGAAGGGCATGTCCTTGGCCAGTTTCAGCCGTACCCGCTCCATGTACTGGTAACTTCCGAGCTTGTGGTCTTCTGACAAACTTACTTGCACAAACGCGGTGTGCATCGCGGAGTTTGTCGTATAAATTGCGGAAAGGTCCGGTGTGATTCCGATGTTGGAAACAATCATCTTCAGATCTTGCTTACCGACTACGGATCGAACGTCCTCTTCGACCTGTCGAATGTAATTGTCGGAAACTTCAAGACGCGTCCCGGAGGGGGCTTTCACGTAAATAACGAATTGTCCGGGATCAGTCCGTGGGAAATAAGCCTGTCCCACAAAAGGAAACAGCAAAGCAATCAGCAGGGCAATCGCAGCCAAAATGAGGCCTGCTGTGCGCCCAGGCTTTTCGAGCGCTCGTGTTACATGCTTTTCGTAAAAGGCCAGCAGGCCACGAAAAATTTGGTTGAATCGGTATACCATCCTCGCGAGCCATCCCTTTCGGGTTTTTGCTTCTTCCTCTCCCTCACTTCCTTCCCCGCGCTCGTGAGGTTCGATCCGGATGAACTGCGCGCAGTACAGCGGAACTACGGTCATCGCAAAGATATAGGACGCGAAAATCGACAGCACCACTCCGAGCGCCAAGTCCGTAAACAGATATTTGCTGACTCCATAAAGAAACGTCACAGGGAAAAACACGATCGAGGTGGTCGAAGTCGCCGCCAGCACCGCTAGCGCCACCTCCATTCCGCCCTTTTCGGCCGCCTCCCGCGGGGGCGAGCCATTTTCCATAAAACGGAAAATGTTCTCTAGCACCACGACGGAGTCGTCGATCAATCTTGAAAAGGCCAGCGCAAGCCCGCCGAGCAACATGGTGTTGATCGAACCGCCCAAGGCGTTTTGCACCAGTAAACAGGCTAGCGCCGACAATGGGATTGACAGCAGAACCGCGAAAGTCGCTCGGGGACTTCCCAAAAATAACAGAATCATCAAACCCGTTAAAACCAGTCCGATTCCGCCTTCCTTCAGCAAATTCTTCAACGCAACCTTCACGAAGATCGATTGGTCAAAGACCACCGCCGTCCTCAGTGAGTCCGGTACGTCCACCAAATGCTTGATGGTCCGTTTCACTCCGTTCACGATGGAAATCGTGTTGCTGCCGCCGCCCTGCTTCAGAATCGGGATATACACGGACTTCTGCCCATCGATTCGCACGATGTTTGTCTGGATCGCCCCGGCGTCCTCCGCTTTGCCGACGTCTGCAACCACGACCGATCCCAAGCCGACGCTTTTCAGCGGAATTCTGTTCAGGTCTGCGGGATTGTCCACTTGGCTGTTGGCGTAAATGTTGTAATCGCGGTTCCCGATTCGCACGTCTCCCGCGGGCAGAATCAGGTTTGACTCATTGATGGCGTGCACCACGTCCGTCAGGCTCAGTTGGTGTGCTTCCAGTTTTTGCGGATCCACAAAAACCTGAATCTGCCGGTACGTGCCTCCAAACGGTTGCGGTATCGAAGCACCGGGCACACTGGCTATTTGGTTGCGGACTTCGAACTGCGCCAAGTCCTTCAGTTGCGTTTCGTTCAACCCCTGACCTTTTAGCGTGACCAGGCACACCGGCAAGCTCGAAGCGTCGAACTTCAGCACCACGGGAGGCAGCGTTCCCGGGGGCAATCGCCTCAAATCCGCCATCGCCAGTGTCGCGATGCTACTCAATGCCGCGTTTGCATCCGAACCTGGCGTGAAATAGACCTTGATCAGACTCACACCGGTCAACGAACGGGACTCGGAATGTTCGTAGTTGCTGGCCAGCGTGAAGAACCGTTCAAAGGTGTTGGTGATGTCTGCTTCGATTTGCTGCGGTGGCATCCCGGCATAAAACGTCGCCACCACCACCACCGGAATATTGACCGCCGGGAACAAGTCCACCGGCATGCGCACCATGGTCGTCACTCCCACCACCGCAACCACCAGGCACAACATGATGATGAAATACGGATAAGCCAGCGCAAACTTTGGCATTACTTGCTCCCCGCGCTCTGCCGGCCGGCATCTAGCTCTTTGGGCGTCACCTTCATGCCGTCCCGGAATTCGCTTCGGCTGCCCACAACAACACGGTCGCCTTCTTTCAGTCCGGAAGTAATCTCAATTCGGCTGTTACCTTGTATCCCGAGCTGCACTTTCCGTTCTTCGAGCACGTCCTGCGCGTTTACCAGCAGGACGGTCCCCTGGTTGTTGTCTTTCCGCTCCACGGCTTCCACCGGCAACGTCAGGGCATTCACTTTCTGCATTTCCGGCACCGTCGCGATTACGTACATTCCCGGCAACAACTTCCCGTCTGGATTCTGAAAATCGATTTCCGTGTGCATCGTCCTCGTTTCCTCGTTCAACTGGTCCGCAAACCTCGTTATTTTCCCGACGGTATCCTCGTCGAGCGCCTCCACGTGCACCTTGATTGGGTCGCCCAACCGGATAGACCCCGCTATCGATTCGGGAATCGGGAGCACAAGGCGCAGCACGGAAATCTGCGCAAGGCGCACCACCGGCTCGGCTTGCTTGCTCTCGGATGTTCCTGCCGCGATCAGCGAACCGGTATCTGCGTATCGAATGGTAATCACGCCCGCGTAAGGCGCCGTAATTCGCGTGTATGCCGAAAGCGCCTGGTATTGCTCATACGTCGCTTGCGCCACAGCCAACCCTTGCTGTGCCGCGCTCAACGCCGCTTCTGCGCTGGAAACCTGGGCCGACGTGGACTGGTCTTTCGCCTGGGCGTCGTCCACTTCCTGTTGCGCCACCAGTCCCTCTCTCTGTTGTGCCGCTTGGCTTAGCCGCCGGTACATCGCGTGAACCGCTAAGTTCGTCGATTTCGCGCCCTGTAAATCGCTTTGTGCTCTTGTCACTTCCTCCTTTGCGCGCGCCCTGGCTGCGTCCGCGCCGGCAAGTTCCGCTTCGAGTTCCGGCACTTCGAGAATTGCCAGCGTTTGTCCCTCTTTCACGTGGGATCCAACGTCAACGTAGATTTCCTTGATATAACCCGCCACTTTGGCGTGGATGTCCACGTCTTGAAATGGCTTGAAGGCGCCAGCCAGCGTGAGCGGAGCGCCCATATTTCCGCGCTCGACTTTAACCACCCCGGCCACTCGCTCCGTTCCTGGCCCTCCGGGTGTTTCGTTCCCGGCTTCGGTTTCGGTGTGTCGGACGACCGCCCACACCGCGACCAGGCCCACAACCACCGAGGCTGCTATCCACCAGTTTCGTTTTCCCATCACTTCCTCTTCCTGATCGCGAGTTGGCCGGCTCTTGCCCCGTCGTGGTCCCGGAGTTCCAGGGGGAATGAATCCATTAAACGCTATTGGATGGTTCCGAAAGATCCGTAGATTTGGACTTTTCGATTTTTGGACGAACTGCCTACCGCGTGGGGGGAGGACGGAACCAGACACTGGCTGTCAGTTCCGGCCGTTGCGGCAAGGGTTCTACTTCGAAAGTGTGGGAAGCAAGTTCCGTCTTCTCCACTACCAGTTCAACGCAGATTCTTTCAACAGTCGCTTCGAGTTGCGCGTTTTCCCCTTGCATCGACGCAAAATGCTGCATCTCCGATGCGCCGACGGTCGCGCGATTGCGTGCAGGCGCCTGGTAGGTAAGACCGTCCGAATGAATTATTAAGGCTAGGAAGGGATTATAAAGAACCAGACCAATCAGCAGCACCGAGAGACCCGTCTGCATCGGGGTTCGACGTCGTCGGCAGTCTCCGTACGGGAGCACTCAGTCTCTCCTCATTTAGAAAGAGTAATTTGACCAGGTATTTAGGTCAAGAGGCGCACGCCACAGGCGTTCCTCTGGGAGGGAGGAGAAGGGGACCGGTGCCAGGGGTGCGCCGGTCCCCGAGGTAGGACTTGGAGTGAAGATCAAACGCGCTGAGTTTCGCACCCCGGGGTCACTTCTGAATGAAGGCCATATGAATTCTTGGTGACCGTCTCATCGGCTCCTGCGGTGTTCTCCTGCTGCTCCGCCCGCACCATCAGGCCGCGGCCGTGCCGCACATCGAGCCCACGCACCCAGAAAATAATATCTTCGGCAATGTTGGTGGCGTGGTCCGCGATACGCTCCAAGTGCCGGGTGGCCAGCACAAACTGCAATCCGGGACTCACGAGAGCGACGTCCTGAGTCATGTTCTGCAGCAGCGTCTCGAAAATTTGATCGCGATATTGATCGACGACGTCGTCGCTTTCCAGTACCTGCGCCGCCAAATCGGCATTGCGGAAGATTAACGCTCCCAAGCTTCGGCTGACCATCGAGCGCACCGCTTCCGTCATTGGCGTCAGCTGATCCGGCATTTTCGCGTCGGGCGTTTCTCTGAGAGAGATCACACGCTCTGCAAGGTTCACCGCGATATCTCCGATGCGTTCCAGGTCGTTGGTGATCTTCAGCGCCGCCACAATCAGGCGCAACTCGTCGTCGCTGAATCCGCCGCGGCGGAGCAGCCGGATGGCGTGCTCGTCGATCATGATTTCCATTTCGTTGATCCGCGGCTCAAAGAGGAACACTTCTCCGGACAGGCCGGCGGTCTTCGGGTCATTAAAACCGATGATCGCGTCCAGGGCGCGATTCATGGCGCTTTCCACGACGCGCGCCATGGAAACCAGATAATTGACCAGCACGTCGTAGAGCACTGCTTCGGTCAATCGAGGAGCTGTTGCCATGCGAGCCTCCGCTGCGCAGGGCAATGAGTGGGGACGCTCCGCGCGCACTCTATAGTTTCGAACAAGATTGTTACAGCACGTTCACAGTGAGGTAAATAAGTGAAAAGTAAGAACTCACGCCCCTGGAAAAGTGTTTCCGCGGAGGGCACGAGAGATCGAAGATGTCGCACGGGCGGCGGCTCGTTCTGAATCAAAAATAGGGATGGAAAAGTGGAACTTCGAACCCACGCCGACTTCGCTTTCCACCCAGATTCGCCCACCCTGAGCTTCCATCAAGTGCTTCGAGATGGACAAGCCAAGGCCGGTTCCACCAGCTTCCCGCGATCGCGCAACGTCCACGCGATAGAACCTCTCGAAAATCCGCGGCTGGTCAGCTTGTGGAATGCCGATGCCGGTGTCGGCAACGGTAACAATCACCTCATCGCCGCGTGTTTCCGCGGTCAACACGATTTTTCCGCCGGGCAGAGTGTACTGGATGGCATTGTCCAGCAGGTTTTGCAGCACTTCCTGAAGGCGCCGGTTGTCCGCCAGAATGTCGGGAATCTGGCTGGGAAGGTTCAACGAGAGCGTGAGCTCTTTTTCGGCGGCGCGCCGCTGTGCTGTCTCGTAACACGATTCGATCAACTGCGGGACGCTCACCGCGCGAAGCTCCATTTCCAACTGCTCTGCATCCATCTGCGAGAGCCGCAGCAAATCCTCGGTGAGGCGCGCCAACCGCCGTGAATGTTCGAGGATAATCGCAAGGAATCGTCCGCGGTTCTGCGGGTCGTCGATCGCGCCGCCGATCAGCGTCTCCGCAAATCCCTGGATCGCCGTCAATGGCGTGCGGAATTCGTGCGAAACATTGGCAACGAAATCGCGCCGTATGCGCTCCAGTTTTCGCAGATCGGTAATGTCGTGCAGCACGATGACCGCGCCGGACGTTTCCCCGGCGCGCACCGAAGCGACCGTCGCCGCAAAATAGTGCTGCCTCAGCGTGCCGGTGACGATCTCCGCTTCTACGCGAGGCTCGCCGGCCAGAACTCGCCGCACGGCTCCGATCAGTTCCGTCTGGCGCACCACCTCGAGCAGCGAGCTTCCCGCCACCGGGGGAACATCCAATCCCAAGATCGAAGCGAATCCAGGGTTCGCAAACGCCAGCCGTTCGCCTGCATTGACCACCGCAACGCCCTCCACCATCGAGCCCAGGATGGCCGCGGAAAGATTGCGCTCCTCCGTCAGCGTGCGGATCGTGCGGTCCAGCCGGGACGCGGTCTGGTTCAGCGAAGTGCCCAGGGCCTCGAGCGAATCGCCGGATCCATCGGAAGCAAGCGGGCGAAAGTCTCCTTCAGCAACGCGACGCGAAAACTCCCGCAGCCGCTCGATACGGCCTGCGTAAGAACGGGACATAAGCATCGCAATCGCGCCGGCACACAGGTAAATCAACAGCGACCACAGCCAAAGATTGCGGCGAAAACTCCAGAGCTGCTGGCTGAAGCCGGTCAGGGGCAGAGCGAGACGCAGGACCACGGGAGTGCCGCCGGGTAAATCCTCCCGGACCGCATAGTACAAAAGCTGTGTACCGATCGTGGCGCTCTGTCGCGCATCGCGCCCCTCGCCGTTGCGCAAAGCGGCAAGAACTTCCGGCCGGTCCGCGTGATTTTCCATCGTCGCCGCTTCGGATTGCGAGTCGGCCAGCACACGGCCATCGGCCGCGATGACGCTGATTCGCACGCCGCTCGAGGCGTTCGCGGCAACCCACGTGTTTAACGCGGCAACTTCTTCCGGTGTTTGCGGTGTGGCTCCGGTGACCGGGAGCGCGTGAAGATGGATGAGACGCGCGAGCGCTTTCAGCTCCTGGTAGCCATCATTTTCATAACTGCTTCGCAGCGCGCGTTCCGCAAGGAAATCCACCGCGAGCAGCACGCTCAGTAAAAGCGCCAGGAACGTCAGCGCCAGTTTTCCGAAGAATTTACGCTGCACGGGTCTCGAACAAGTATCCCGCACCGCGTACGGTTTTCAAGTGGAGAGGATTCTCGGGATCGGCTTCGATTTTCTCTCGTAAGCGGCGAACGTACACGTCCACGCTGCGCGGTGTAACGAAGCGGTCCGTGCCCCAGACGGCATCAAGCAATTGATCTCGAGTGAAAACGCGGTTGGGACGCGAAGCAAGATAATAGAGCAAACGAAATTCGAGCGTGCTCAGTGGCACTGGCTTGCCGGAATGGCTGACGCGGTAGGACGCAGGGTCGATGGCGAGCTTGCCGATTTCGAGGATGCGCGGCGCGTCTGCGGGGGGTTCTGCCCGGCGAAGCAGCGCTTTCACGCGTGCAATCAGCTCGCGGGGGCTGAAGGGCTTTGTTACGTAGTCGTCCGCTCCCATTTCGAGCCCAACCACCCGGTCTGCTTCATCGCCTCGGGCCGTCAGCATTAACACCGGCAGGCGGTTAAGCGATTCTTCCTTGCGGATTTCCCGGCAAATCTCAAGACCGGACATTTTCGGAAGCATGAGATCGAGCAGAAGGAGGTCCGGGGGAGTTTTCTTGATGGTCGCCAAGCCGCTATTGCCGTCGAACGCGGCTGCTACTTGAAAGCCTTCGTTGGCAAGGTTATAGCGAACGAGTTCGACGATATCTCGATCGTCCTCGATGATCAGGATGCGCTTCATATGCAGCTCTCGAGCTGGCGACCGCATCGGTAGAAGTCTACCGTAGCGCGCTGGATTACGATAGCCATGATCAGGTTGTGTCACCTCGGGGGTCATTGAGGATGCCCCACCATTGTGACAAGGGAGTGAATTCCGGTGGTAACACGCATGTGACGGCTGTGTGAATGAGCTGTAAAAGAACATAGTCTATCTAAATGAATAGGATGCAACGAACTCGGCAGGCTCGCGCTGCGCCAAACGGACATCCCGGGGGATTCTGTCCGAGCGATCTGCTTTCTCGTTTAACGTCGCGATGCTTGACGAGCAGCCGGTGCAGCCGGTGCGAGAGCGCTTGGAGCCAACTGTTGCGGGGTGTATGCTGCTGTCACTCCGCCCGGGAAGCATTCGATTCCACTGGCAATCTCAGGAGAACTATGAGACTTGGAAAAATATTTGCATTTGCAATCGCGTTACTGTTCGCGGTCAGCACTCTGACCTATGCGCAGGCGGCAAGCTCCACGCCGACGCAGTCGAGCAGCACGACGAAGAAAGCCCCGCCGGATCCGTCGAAAATCCCGCAGGCTCCAGGCGGAGGAAACGGCAAAGTATGGGTGAACACGGAAACCAAGGTGTACCACGTCGAAGGCGATGAATGGTACGGCAAGACCAAACACGGCCAGTACATGACCGAAGCAGACGCGTTAAAAGGCGGGTATCACAAAGCCAAGGATCCGAACGCCAAGCCGAAAACAGCTGCACCGAAACAGTAGGCATTTTTGCGTAGAGAACAGGCCAAGGCAGCGTGCCTTGGCCTCCGCTGATTCCTGGGGCACGCGCATAGAGTTGTGATCCCTCGGGCTGCTTCTACCGGGGAACTTGGTTTTTTTTTCGGCGAGTCCGGTACTAGATCCAGGTTGAACGATTAAAAAGTAGGCGTAGGGCCGAACCGTAGTCAAGAGTAGAATGAGCGCGGTTCTGCCCAAGATCGATCGAAGACCGCCAACCACCGTCCCGAAGGCGGCCAACGAAAATAGAAAAGGTGTGGAGGTGCGTGATGGCAACGGCGAATTCGGTGGAAGGCTCGCGAGCTCCCTTGGGGATGGCAAAGAAAATCAGCGGATGGTATCTCGCGGTAGCGGTACTGTTTATCGTGCTAGGGATTTTTGCGATTATCGAGCCCGGAGTGGCGGGACTCGGCGTGACGTTGCTGGTCGGATGGATGCTCGCGATTGGCGCGGTGTTTCATTTCATCGCCGCGTTCAAAGGCGGTGGCGCCAAGCAGGTCATTTTTCAGGTACTCATCGGAATCGTCTACGCCATCGGCGGATTCTATTTTTTGACTCACACGATCATGGCCACTGGAACACTGACGCTGCTTCTCGCGGGAATCATTCTGGCGGAAGGCGTGATCGAAGTGATTTCCTATCTCCGCCTGAGAAAGGAAGGCGCGTCGGGATGGTTGCTGCTGAATGGAGTCATTACCCTGGCGCTCGGCGCGTTGATCTGGTTGCAATGGCCGTCGAGCACCGTGTGGGCAATCGGGACGCTGGTAGGCGTGAATTTGCTGATGACCGGCATCTCGCGTCTCATGTTCGGAATGGCGGTGCGGAAAATGGTCGGAACCGCGGCGGCTTCCTAGCCTAGTTCACGCGCGTGTAGGTAAACGTATCGACCATGGACTTGCCGTGGTTGTCGAAGGTCCAGACCTCGGTGAGATGGTCCTTGTCGGGTATCGTGAGCGTGAGAGCGGCCATGTGGGCTTCATCCGGAGTCTTGGTGCCGGACACGCGGACGAGTGAGAAGTCGTATTTGCCGTTGGGTGTCGGCGTGCTCGCGGTCTGCATAGTGGGCTGGTTTCCCGCAGGGCAATAGTGGGTAACGACGATGCGGTCGCCGTCGAGCGTATACATAGTGACCATTTCGTGCGGGCTGGCCGGTGACATGTGCTCCATAACCGCACTGCCGTTGGAGACGACGGAGTAAACCACTTTGACGGCATCGCCGGAACTGTCTTTGCCTGTCCATTCCCCGGCGAGGGATTTCAATTGGTCGAAGGCTGGCGTGGAACGCGCGGCCGGATGCATTTCCTGCGCGGAGAGAACGGCGCCGAGAAACAAACAGAGTGAGAACGCAAAGAAGATTCGCGGACGAAAGATGAAACCCTCCTGAAGCGGATCAGAGTAAAGACCACGCGCCGGACCTGTGCGCAGATTGTGGCGCGGCTGGACAGAAATGTCTAGCAGAGGCTTGAAACTTTTGAAACTTCCCGGCTTATTGCGGATCGCGGATCGGCTTGTCGTTTTGCCAATGGATCTGCTCGAGCTTTTCGGGAGCCGTTGGGAGCTGATACGGAATGCGAAGCACCAGCTTCCCGTTTTTAGTGACGGCTTGGCCCCCGTTGGCAAGGATTACATTGAGGCCGACGAGTGCGGTGTCGCGAGAGAGCGCGTCGATTTCGTAGGAGTCGGGCAGGCCTGCGAGCGTTTTGTTCCAGTACGTATTGTGAAGCGGTTCGCGATAGTCGGCGGGGATCCGATGAGAGCCAAGAACCGTGCCGAGAATGCCTGCGGCGTTAGCGGGATTGCAGTCGGCGTCCTGACCGCAGCGGGTGGCGAAATTCATGGTCTTATAGAAATCGCCGTTGCCGTAGAGAAGGCCGATCACCACGTAGCCGCCGTTGAGTTTGGCGTCGATGTTGAAGGGCTGCTTGTAGCCGTCCGGGCAGTGATCGACTTCTCCCCATTTCGCCTGGACCAGGTGCCACGTCTTTAGCCAGTCGTTGGTATTTTCGTCGTGCCAGCGGATGACGTCGCGAATCAGTTGCGCGTAAAGGCTCTGCGCCGGAATGGCCTTGAGGCCGTCCTCGACGACTTCGCGAATGTTGGTAGAAAAGAACGCCTGCGTGTACATCGCGGAGATAAACATGCCGCCGTAGACGCCGTCGCCGTAATTCATGATGTGTCCCATGCGGTCGTCAAAGCGGTTCGAGACCTGCGGCATACCCGGAGAGATCATGCCGAAGACGTCGGACTCGATCTGAAAATCGATGTCGTCGGCATGGAGGTTGTAGCTCGGGTTGCCGGAAAGCGGGGGCAGAATGCCCTTGCGAATGTTGCCCAGGCCGGCATCATTCGCGTGCCATACCTTGCGGATCTTGGCGTCCCACTCGTGCGCCACGGTGACGGGATCGACGTTGATGCCGTAGCGGCGCAGGCAGTAGAGAAAAAGCAGGTTGATATAAATGTCGTCGTTGTCGGGAGAACCGAAACTCGGATGCTCTTTCTCCGCGCTTTCGACAAAGTCATAATTGATACGCACTTTCTGGTTGTCGGCCTCGCTGGTGACCGGCGGCATATCGTCATTATTGCGATTGTCCGTTCGCGCGCGGTACTCCTTCATGCGCGTGGACGAAAGCGGCCAGTCCGTAATGTCAAAGCCGATGGGCGTGTTCTGGTATTGAAATTCCCAAGGCTGGCCGAAGGTGACGCCGATCATCTTCCCCATCCACGCACCCTGCACCTTGTCGAGGTATGTGTCCCAGTCCAGCTCCCGCATGGCGGAAGGTGCGGCGGCTGGAGGACGCGCTTCCTGGGCAGAAGCGCCAAGCACAAAGCCCACGCAAAGCAGGACGACAGGCAGTTTCATGGTCCGGGAGGTTCTCCTTTCAGAAGATGCGCGGAGCAGCGCAGGAAGAGTGTAGCGCGGCGGGACGCCGACATACAGAGTTTGCGTTCAACGCAGTCTGAGCAACGCACCGGGGTTGCGCGGGGGAGTTACGGATGAGGAATGCGCGGCGGGAAAGCGTTGACCGCGACGCAAGGGGCTACTTACCATAGAAAGATGCGCCGAAGGATCAAGCGTGGGGCGGCGATAAGCGCGGTAGGCGGCCTGCTCGGGCTGGTATGCCTCGGCGGGTGCGAGGACGCCGGGATGAAACCGGTGCAGGCCAAGGTACCGGCGCTCGCTGCCGTGCAGCCGCAGAAGCCGGAGATTGCCCTCGTCGAGGAATTACCGCAACGCCAGAGCTCGCCGGACGAGTTTGTCTCGCTTCTGCCGCCGGTACCGGGCGGCATTCCTTTTTTGATCGAGCAGGTGAAGGCCAAGTTCGCTTCGGGCGAGGCGAATTACAAGGCCGGGCACCTGGCGGCTGCGCGTCGGGACTTTGACGATTCCGTGGACTGGATCCTCGAAAGCGGGTACGACCCGAACAGTGACGCAAAGCTGCGCGAAGTATTCCAGCAGGTCACCGACAAGGTCTACACCTACGAATTGCAGGCGTTTCGCGCCGGGGACGGCTTTACGGAAGCTCCCGCAGTGCCCGCGCCGATCGACGAAGTGGCAGAGATGACCTTTCCGGTCGATCCGAAGTTGAAGGAGCGGGCCGATGTGGTGGCCAAGAGCGTATCGCACGACATGCCGCTGACGGTGAACGACGTGGTGGTGTCTTACCTGAATTTTTTCCAGACGCCGCGAGGCCGGACCATCGTCGAGAACGGGCTACGGCGCAAGGGAAAATACCAGGAAATGATCTCGCGGGTGCTGAAGGAAGAGGGTGTGCCGCAGGACTTGATCTACCTGGCGCAGGCGGAGAGCGCGTTTCAGCCGCTGGCGCTGTCCCGCGCGGGAGCGCGAGGAATCTGGCAGTTCGTGCAGTGGCGCGGGAATGAGTATGGATTGAAGCGCAGCTGGTGGGTGGATGAGCGGCTGGACCCGGAAAAGGCAACGCGGGCGGCGGCGCAGCATCTGCGGGATTTGTACGGATTGTATGGAGACTGGTACCTGGCCATCGCGGCATACAACTGCGGGCCAGGAAACGTGCAGAAGGGGATCGAGCGCACGGGCTACGCGGATTTTTGGGAGCTATATAAGAGGAACGTGCTGCCGAATGAGACCAAGAATTATGTGCCGATCATTCTGGCGCTGACACTGATCGCCAAAGACGCGGCCCATTACGGGATTGCCGTTGAGCCGGACCCGCCCGTGCCGACCGACACGGTGAAGCCGGGGCGGGCGATTGACCTGCGCCTGGTGGCAGAAACCATCGACGTGGACGTCTCTTCTCTGCGGACGCTGAACCCCTCGGTGCTGCGAATGATCACGCCGGACGACCCGGCCTTCGAGCTGCGCCTGCCGGTCGGCACCTCGGAGAAATTTTCCGCGGAGATTGCGGACATTCCCGCCGACAAGTGGGTGAGCTGGAGACGGCATCGGGTGGAGGCAGGGGAGACGCTGACGTCGATTGCCAAGACCTATCGCGTGACCGCGGCGGCAATCGCCGATGCGAATAATCTCGAGCGCGGAACCGAGCTACAGGCAGGAGAAAAGCTGATTATTCCGGCCGCACGCCCTCTCGAAGAGACCAAGCCGCGGCTGGTGCGCTACCGGGTGCGCAAGGGCGACACGCTCGGAGGGATTGCCGACCAGTTCAGCGTGACGGATGAGCAGGTTCGGAAATGGAACGGACTCAAGACCGGCAAGGTAAGCCGGGGCATGGTCCTGCGGATCTATACCGTAGGGGGAGGGCCGGAAACCCATGCCGTACGCCATACTTCGACCAAGCGCAGCCCGAAAAAGAGCGCCGGAACCACCACGGCGCAGACAAAAAATTAGCCTGACCGGCACAAGCGAGCAGAACGCTTGACAACCACGTTGGAGTGGGATAACAAAGCGCAAGGACGGAGTGCGGTCATCTCCGGCCAGAGATTCTGGCTTCGCGTGAGCCCTTAGGGGAGGAGAGCATGGATTTCGAGAAGGATCAGTTCGAAGACGACGATGAGCTGTCGCGGCTGGAGGAAGACGATGAGCTGGGCGGCGAAACCATAGTCGAAGAGGAAGAAGAGATTCTTGCCGTAGAGGACGAACCCGCGGAAGAGGGAGAAGCGGAAGAGCCGGCGCGTCCGGCGCCCAAAGCCGCTCCAAAGAAAGCAGCGAAGCCGGCCAAGAAGGCGGCGAAGAAGCCTGCAAAGAAGGTGGCCAAGAAAGCCAAGGCCAAACCCAAAAAAGCAACGAAGAAAACGGTAAAGAAAGCGGGAAAGAAGCGTCGCCGGTAGAAAATCGCGATTCTCGCAAAAGCCCCTCGGAGCAATTCGAGGGGCTTTTTTTGTCGAGGAACGGGGATGCTGGTGTTCGCCAAGTGGACCTGCAACAGCAATCCTTCCGGAGCCGCGGACCGACGTATGGCACGAGACCGACGGAATTCGAGTCACACGGTACGGTCAGCTATCGCACTAGCTCAAGGTGAGGGAGAGCCGGGTCACCGACGCCGGGGGAAAGACAACCGTCAGGGGCGGGCGGCTTAGAACCAGAGACTTCGATTGCGGTTCGAGGGCCGTTGGCTCGGCAAAGCTGTTGCGGGCGTGAATATCGGGACTGGTGAGGGTGGCGGAGGACCCGGACGCCACGTTCGCGCCGCGAACAGTCACCGCGGTTTCGCGCGGCTCGCTGACATGCGGATTGACGACCGTCAGCACCAGTTCCTTGCCGTGCAGCGAAGCGGAGCCCTGCAGGCCCCAAAACGCGGCGGGCTTGCCGTCGCGGTCGTAGTGCACCGCTGGCGCAGAGACCATGGTAGGCAGGGATTGCCCTCCCTGATGCGCAGCGTAGAGAGCGAAGACGTGTCCCACGGGCGTGACGCAAAATTTGTCTTCGTGCGCGAGGTACAGGCTGTTGAGGCAGTTGATGAGCTGGGCGCAGGCTGCTATGGCCACTTTTTCCGGATGGCGGTTGAAGATGTCCAGTGTCATGGCGGAAAAGATCGCGTCGCGCAGCGTGGGGGTCTGCTCGAGGAGGTCGCCCGGCGTAGCTTCGGAGCCGGGACGGTACCACGGGCCCCACTCGTCGACCACCAGTTTCACCTTGTGTTGTTCGTCAAATTCGCCCATGACGTTCCAGTGCGCCTCAACCATCTCCTCGATGCGCTGGCCTTCGTGGAGCAGTTCGTACCAATCGATGGGTGCGAACTCGAGGGCGCTGCCCTTGCCCTTCTCCCAATCGTTGGTGCGGCCACGGCTGAGATTCCAGGCGTAGTAGTGGAGGGAGAGACCATAGACGGAATCGAGTTGCTCCGGTCCCTTGCGAAGGAGCTCCTCGAAGAAGCCCTGGGTCCAGCTCAACTCGCCGGAATTGGGACCGGAAGCCACCAGCGAGAGCTTCTGGCCGTACGCAGGGAGCCAGGTGCTGAAGCGGCGGAACTCTACGGCGTACTCCTGCGGAGTAAAGTTCCCGCCGCAGCCCCAGGATTCGTTGCCGACACCCCAGAACCGGACGGCGAAGGGTTCGGGAGATCCGGCAGCGGCGCGCAGTTCGGCGAGCGTGGTGCTGCCCGCCGGAGAGTTGCAGTACTCGATCCAGCGGTAGAAATCCTCGGCGGTAAGGCTGCGAAGATTGGCGGCCAGATAGGGTTCGGCGCCGATGAGCTTGCAGAAGGATACGAATTCGTTGGTGCCGAAACGGTTGGTTTCGAACTTGTGATTGGCGGGCGAGGACGGGGACTTGTCCGCTCCCTCCCAGAAGTTGGTGCGGCGCGGGCGTTGGTTGACCGGCCCGACTCCGTCGCGCCAATTATAACTGTCGGCGAAACAGCCGCCGGGATAGCGGACCACGGGCGCTTTGATCCTGCGCATTTCCTCGACCAGCCGTTTGCGGATGCCCCGCAGATTCGGCACCGGTGAGTCTTCGCCGACCCAAATACCGTCGTAGATCACTGCGCCGAGATGCTCGGTGAAGTGGCCGTAGAGGTTGGGAGAGATTACACCAAGCGGTTCGTCGAGAAGAACTTCGATGCGCGAATCGGCGGAAGCGGCTCTGAGACCAAACGGACCGGCATAAGCGGCAGCACTTGCGGTGAACAGACCGGTGCGCAGAAAATCGCGGCGGAGCAGCATTGGCGGAGCATCCTCCAAGTGGGATGAGCACGCAGTATGACATAGCGGACGTGATTCGTGACTCGCGAGCGTGTCCCGTCAGCCGTGGTTGAGCCGCAGAACCTGACACACGGTCAGGATGGCCTTCACGGATCACGAACCACGGATTATCAGACCAGCGGTTCGGACCAGTTCTCGAGGGTGTCCTTGACCTTGTGGAGGAACTGGTGGGCAATAGCCCCGTCGACCACGCGGTGGTCATAGCTCAGCGTGATGTAGCACATGGAGCGGATAGCGATGCTGTCGTTGATCACCACCGGACGTTTTTCGATGGCGCCAAGGCCGAGAATGCCGACGTTCGGCTGGCTGATGACCGGCAAACCGAAAAGACCGCCAAAGACGCCGGGATTGGTGATGGAGAAGGTGCTTTCCTGAACCTCTTCGGGTTTGAGCTTCTTGCTGCGGGCGCGCTCGGCGAGGTCGTTGAGGTTGCGCTGGATGCCCAGAAGGTTTTTTTCGTCGGCGTTCTTGATCACCGGCACGATGAGGCCCCAGTCGAGAGCCACGGCGATGCCGATGTTGACCTCTTTGTGGAGGACGATGTTGGTGCCGTCGAGCGAAGCGTTGAGCGTGGGATAGGCGCGCAGGCCGGCGACGGCGGCCTTCACGAAGAAGGGCATGAAGGTCAGCTTGGTTTCGTAGCGCTTCTCGAACTCCTCCTTCGATTTGGTGCGGAGGGCGGCGATCTTGCTCATGTCGATTTCTTCGACGGAGTAGACGTGCGCGGAAACGTGCTTGGAGGCCACCATGTGCTCGGCGATCTTCTGGCGCATGACGCTGAGGGGCTGGACTTCATAACTGCCGAAATAGATGCGCTCGCGCGGCACGCCCACCTGCAGGGCCGGAATGTACTGGGTGCCGTGGACTGCGGGGGCGCCGGGAGCGGCTACCGGTGCCGGAGGAGGTGGCGGTGGTGCAGGACGCGGCGCTGCCGCGGGAGCCCGCGAGGCAACGGCCGGTGCCGCGCTTGTGCCGGATTGCGCGGCGATAGCGGATTCGATGTCTTCTTTGGTGATGCGGCCGGCCGCTCCGGTGCCTTCGAGCGAGGTGAGATCGATGCCGTGTTCCTTGGCCATGCGGCGAACGAGCGGCGAGGAATGGATGCGTTCGGTCCCTGAGGCAGAGGTGGGTAGAGTGGCCGATGTAGACGCGGGAGCAGAAGGTGTGGGAACGACCGCGGGAGGTGGCGTCGCGGGTTTTACCGGAGCGGGCGTTTGCTGCATAGCAGCGGGGGCAGGCTTCGCTGCCGGCGGAGCGGGCGCTGCAGCCGAAGCGGCGGCACCGCCGGCGCCATCGATCACAGCGACGATGGTTTGAATGGGAACGGTCTGGCCTTCAGGAATTTTGATCTCTTTGAGGACGCCGGCAGAGGGAGAAGGAATTTCCGCGTCGACTTTGTCGGTGGAGATTTCAAACAGGGGCTCATCGCGCTCGACTTTGTCGCCAGGCTTTTTCAGCCATTTGGTGATAGTGCCTTCGAAAATGCTTTCGCCCATCTGGGGCATGACCACATCGACTGCCATGAGCATGTTCTCCTTCGCGTGCGGCCCTAAGGGACCGGCGTCAACCGCGGAACCTTGCTAGTTTACCGCCAAAGGCGCAGGGACGGAAAGCCGGAGGACGGGATTCGTGAGCCGTGATTCGTCGAAGAAAACCCTGGATTCAGTCAGAAATCGTGCGGGCCAGGGGCACAGCAGTGCAGCACCAAGTGCAGCACCCCTACGATGCGAAACCCAAGATGCCGGCCGGAAGGCGCGGCGCACCCTGGGGAATGCTCAGTCGAACGGTCTTCGGTTCCTACCAGAGCAGCTTTAGGCCAAGCTGAACTTGGCGCGATGTGGTTGCAGTGGAAGTGATGACGCCGGCCGTCGGCGAAGGGCCGCCTGTTGCAGCGGCGTACACCACCGGGTTCGGCGTGTTGAGATTGGTGTGATTGAAAATGTTGAAAAATTCGGAGCGGAACTGCAGGTTAAAACGCTCAGACAGCGCCCATCGTTTTGCCAAGGAGAAGTCGATTTGCGCAAGCGATGGTCCCTGCAGAATATTGCGGCCGACATTTCCGTAGGTTCCGGTCAACGGTTGAATGAACGCGAGAGGGTTGAAATATTCGCTGGGTCCGCCGAGGATGACGTTGCCTTTGAAATCCGGGTTCCAGGACGGGCGTACGGGATTGCGGGTGTCGCCATCATTCGATGGATTGTAGGAAAGTTGTGGCGTGAAAGGTAGACCCGATTGCAGAGTGACGATGCTGCTGACCTGCCAGTTTGCGGCGAGGATCTCCTTTAAATGCTGGCCTTCTGCCGCGGCATTGCGTGCGAACGGGAGATCATAGGTACCCTGAATGACCCCGGAATGGCGCACATCAAACGAAGCGCGGCCGTAGTCGGCGCCGGGATTGAGCGGATCGGAAAGAAACGCCGGAGAGTTTGTGGCCACGCTGGTGTTCAGGTTGTCGCCGTCGTCGAGCGTTTTCGAAAAGGTGTAGACGCCACGAAGCTGGAAGCCGTTGGCCCAGCGGTGATTGAGGTCGACTGCGAGGCCATTGTAGGAGCTGACACCTTCGGAGAACCAGTGCGTGGTGTTCCAGACGTCTTTGTTTGCGAGAGCCGCACCGCTCGGGTAGTAGACGGTCCCATTGGGATAGCCGGTCGGACACGGCGAAGCGGGGCAGATCGTTGGCGTGGGCAAGTTGGCGTCGAGCGAAAGCAGTTCGTGGTAGCCGTGGGAGCCGACGTAGCCAACGCCGATGGTGGTGTGCGCGAAAAGTTCCCGTTCAATTTTGAGATTCCAGCTTTCCACCGCGGGCGTTTGCAGATTGGGCTGCACGCCACTGGGAATGACTTTAGAACCGGTATAGGTGGCATCCGGCGAAATGCTCGAGAAAGGAATGCTTTTTGTAGCATAGACGGTATTGTATGGACCATTCTGGTCGAGGCGATAACTCAAGTTGTCGAGTAACCCATAATAGGTGCCGAATCCCGCGCGAATGACGGTTTTCTCGGAACCGAACGGAGACCAGGCCACAGCAACGCGCGGAGCCGGAAGAAATTTTGCATTGTTGACCGCGAGCGCCGAGCCGCCGACGACCGGTTGCGTGATGATGACGCCGGTCGAATCGAAAGCGTAGTTCGAGGCGCGCCCTTGCGTTTCGTTCCAACCGTTTGTTCCTTCGGCGCGGAAACCTACACGCAGTTCCAGGTTGGATTTGAGCTTGATGCTGTCTTCGGCAAATCCCGCAACTTCCGTAGTGCGCCAGCCGAGCGGAGTGTAACTCGGAGTATAGGTATAGGTGCTTAGCGAACCCTTCAGAAAGGACTGCAGGTTGGCGAACGAGATTTGCCCGTATTGATCCTGCGCCAGCGAGTCGTTCGATTGAATGCGCTGGACCCATCCGCCGAAGGTGAAGGTGTGGCGGCCGCGCGTGTAGGAAACCTGGTCGGAGCCAGTGAAGAGATTGCGGACCGCACGCAAATTGCTACCAGCGTTGGTGCCACCATTGGTGATCTGCGACGCGCCGTTGACGGTCGTGCCTCCACCGACGACGACCGCGCCAACCGGAGCGCCATCGTGAATCCAGCCGGGAAGGTCGACGGTGGTGCCGCTGTTGAAGTAGAACGCCCCTCGTGAGTAACCGAAGATCGCCTTATTGACGAGACTGGAAGAAAAGACGTGCGTCTCGCTGAGGCTGGCGACCTGGCCGCGCAGAGCAACGTTGTCGAAGCTGTGGGGATTCGTGGTCGGAGAGTGTGCCCAACTATCGTCCACGGTATAGACACCGCTGAAGGAATCCTGGTTCGAGAAAATTTGATCCAGCCGCGCGGTGCCGAAATCTTCGCGAACGCTTTGTAGCGGACTGCTGTATGCGGTGGCAATGCCACTCGGCGCGCCCGCAGAGGTGAGAATCTCTGGGCCGTTCGCTTCGGGCCAGAGAGCGAGCAAAGGTTGCACGCTTGGGACAGCGGCGGCTCGCGAAGTATTGTCCGGTACCAGGGTGACGTCGCTCAGGCCGAGCGTTTGCCGGTAGCCTTCGTAATTGCCGAAGAAAAATGATTTGTCGGCGTGGATGGGGCCGCCGAGAGAACCGCCAAAATCGTTGCGCTGAAAATCGGGAATGTTCGTCAGATCGAAGAAGTTCCGGGCATCCATGGCGCTGTTGCGCACGAACTCGTAGGCAGAGCCGTGGAATTCGTTGCTGCCACCGGCGGTGACTATGCTGACTTGCGCGCCGGGCCGTTTGCCGTATTCGGCGCCGTAGGTATCCTTGACCACTGCGAACTCACGAACGGCATCGACGCCGAGAAGCTGGCCGCTGACGCCGCCGGGGGTGTTACTGATTTCGGATGCTCCGGTATATTCCACTCCGTTGAGGAGAAAGAGATTTTCCTGAGGACGATGGCCGGAAACCGAGAACATGTTGCCGAGTTCGGAGTTGGAAGTGCCGGTGCCGCCGGCGCGCTGCGAGGTGTAGTTGATGGTGCCCGGATTGAGCGTGAGGAGCTGGTCGTAGCTGCGACCATTCAGGGGAAGTTCCTTCACCTGGCGCTCTCCGACCAAGCCGGAAGTGTCTTCGGTTGTGGCTGAAAGCTGGTCGGGGTTGGCGTTGACTTCGACGGTTTGTTTAATGTCACCGACCTGCAAGGTGAGAGCGAGTTCTTCGTGCTGGCCGACGACGAGCACGACGCCGGATCGCCGCTCGCTGCGGAAACCGGGTTTGTCCACGACGAGCTCGTAGCTGCCCACGACCAAGGAAGGCGCGTCGAAACGGCCTGAGGAATCGGTCTGGATTTCGCGCTCCAATCCGGTCTCGATATTCTTGACGACAACAATGGCCGCGTCGATGCCGGCACCGGAGGCGTCGCGCACAATCCCGGAGATGGAGGCGTCTGCCTGGGCACGCGCTGATTGAGCCTGGAGCCAGGCTACCGCCAGAACAGCGGCGTATAAGAATATTGGGTAGCGTTTTGCGTCGTTCCTAGAAATCTTCATTTTCCTTTTCCTCGCACTTCGAAGTTGTGGCGCGCTCGGCAGGCCCGGTTGTCTTTCTGAAAGTCGATTGAAAATTCCCGAGAAGTGAGGACTACGGAGGGAAGGTCAACAACAGGGAAAGGCAGACGAGCGGAGAGACGAGCCTGTAGGAAGCGGCACCTGTTGCGTAAGTTCTAGGATCAAACGCATCCGTCACCTTTTGCGCTGTGAAACTTTGGGCCCAAAAACAAAAAAACCACCGGTCCGTTGCTTCCGGCGGTGGATTTACTGCTTGCAGCTCGAGTTCAGGAAATCCTTATTTCACGAGCCTCCAGGCGCCAGAAAGGACCGCGGGACAACATACCCACGCGATGTCGCAGGAACAGTTCAGGCGGAAGGTTCGTACCATACCTGCGACTATAGCCCGCCAGCACTTGGGGCGGACAAGCATTTTTCGGATGGATTTCTGCATGTTTTTCGCTAAATGCGGTTTTCCCCTTGTGCATCGACAGGAGACATGGTAGTTTTCCCTGTAGAAGTAGAAGGGGTAGGCTGCCCTAAGAGCCCGGCCTTCAGAACCTGGTCTGGTTAGGAATTGCAAGATGTGGAGCGACCTTTTCATTCGCCTGCGTGCAGTGTTCCGGCATAAATCCGCGGAGCAGGATCTGGACGACGAGCTGCGGTTTCACTACGAGCAGCAGGCGAATACGCTCTGGGAGGCTGGTGTTCCGCCCGACGACGCGCGGCGCCAGGCCCGGCTGGCGATTGGCGGCATGGAACAAATCAAAGAGGAATGCCGCGACGCGCGCGGCGTGCGGTTTCTTGAACACGTAGTGCAGGATGTGCGCTTCGGATTGCGGTCGCTGCGGAAATCTCCGGGCTTCACCCTGGTTGCCATTCTTACGCTGACGCTCGGAATTGGAGTAAACACGGCGCTGTTCACGATTGTGCATGGCGTGTTGATGAATCCGCTGCCGTTTCCGCAACCGGACCGGCTCGTGAATCTATGGGAACGCGACGTGATCGATACCGGTTCGTTCAACGTCGTCTCCGGCGGAGTTTTCACGGATTGGCAGAAACAGGCGACGAGCTTCGAGCACATGGCTCTGCTCGGCGAAGACAGTAGCAATCTTTCGGGAGATGGGGGTTCCCTGCCGGAATCGGTGAGCATCCGGCAGTGTTCGTACAATTTATTCTCGATCCTGGGCGTGCAGCCGGCTTTGGGGCGATTTTTTGCGCAGGAGGACGACCGGAGGGGAGCGCCGGCGACGGTGGTCCTGACCGATGGGCTGTGGAAGCGCCGTTATGCGGGGAATCCCCGAATTCTTGGCAAGACGATTCTGCTCGACGCGCAGAAATACACGGTGGTCGGCATTTTGCCGGCGTGGTTCGACTATCCGGATGCGCGCGCGCAGTTGTTTCTGCCCGTGCAGCACGAAGTGTCCGAAATGGATATGCACAATCGGGGCAACCACCGGTTTCTGGTGGTTGCACGGTTGAAAGATGGCGTGAGCGTCGAGGAGGCTTCGAGCGAATTGAACGGGCTGCAGCAGCGGCTGCACGCGCAGTTTCCGGACGAGTTGATGGGCAAGGGCGCGCACGCCGTGGAGCTCTCGGAAAATCTGGTACGCGACGTCAAAGAGCCATTGTGCGTGCTGATGGGCGCGGTATTGTGCGTGCTCCTGATCGGATGCCTGAATGTGGCCAACCTATTCATGGCGCGGGTGACGGCGCGGCGTAAGGAAATTGCTGTGCGCGCGGCGCTTGGAGGAAGCCGCTGGCGGATTATTCAGGAGCAGCTGACGGAGAGCCTGCTGCTGACGTTCGCCGGCGGAGCCTTGGGCGCTTTGCTGGCGTGGACGACGCTGCGCTGGTTGGTGTCTTTCCAGGCGGACCTGCCGCATGCGGACACGATTCGGGTGGATCGATTCGCACTGGCGTTCACCTTTGCGATTACGGTTTTTTGCGGCGTAATAGCCGGGCTGCTGCCATCGCTGGCAGTGACGCGCAGCGAACTGCTGGGCCCGCTGAAGGAAGAGTCGCGTTCCACGGCCGGAGGAAAAGGCCGGGCGCGGCTGCGCAAAGTACTGCTGACGGCGGAAGTGGCGTTGACGGTAGTCCTGCTCATCGGCGGCGGCTTGATGCTCAAAAGTTTCCAGCAGTTGCGATCGGTGAACATGGGATGCGCGACCGGGAACGTGCTGACGATGGGTTTTACATTGCCGGACGCGACCTACGCGACCCGGCCGCAACTTGCGGCGTTCCTGGAGCAACTGTTGATTCGCGCGCGGGCAGTGCCGGGTGTGAGCCAAGCGGGCATCGTCAGCGTTCTTCCCGGCGCGGGGCATTACATGGACAACACTTTTGCGATTGAAGGCGCACCACCTCTGCCGCCCGGACAGTTCCGAAACGCGGTGGTGCGCGGGACAGATCCCGGTTACTTCGCGATGATGAATATTCCGTTGAAGCAGGGGCGGTTTTTTGAGGATTCCGACAAACGCGAAAAGGGCAATGCCATGGTCATAACGGAATCCATGGCGCGGAAATTCTTCCCGGCGGGGGACGCCATCGGAAAAACGCTGATCATCTCATGGGAGCAATCGCCACGATTCGAAATTGTCGGGATCGTAGGAGACGTGTTGTCAGACTTGGACCGCCCCGCGGAGGCGACGATGTATTTGCCGATTAACTCCGGAAGGTTCGGCTACGGATCGCTGGTGGTGCGTTCCAGCCGGGAAGTGTCGGCGCTGGCGTTGCCGGTCCAGAAAGAGTTCGCGGCCCTCGACGCGAACGTTGCGGTGTCGGATGTATTGACGATGGAACAGCGCATCGGCAAGTCGAGCGCGTCGGCAATGTTTGACGCCGGGCTGGTGCTGCTGTTTGCGGTGCTCGGCTTGGTGCTTGCGGCGGTCGGATTGTATGGGCTCCTGTCTTACCTCGTGACGGAACGGACGAATGAGATTGGGATACGGATGGCGCTGGGGGCACAGCAAAGGGAAGTGGTGCGGATCATGTTTGTGGACGGATTGCGGCCGACAGTGGTGGGATTGTTGCTCGGACTCGTCGCGGGCGGCTTGTGCGCGCAGTTGATTCGTAGCCTTTTGTTTGGGGTGCAACCGCTCGATGCACATATTTTTGCATCGGTGGCAATGGTTGTGCTGCTCAGTTCGATTGGTGCTTGCGCGTATCCTGCGTGGCGCGCCGCGCGTGTGGATCCCATGACCGCGCTGCGTTGTGAGTAGACCCTGCCAAGGAACAAGAATCGTGGGTGAAGTTCAAACGGCCCGCCTCAGAAGGCGGATCCTACATGTGGAGTTGCGGTTAGACGGTGACGGGAATGTCGGCGACGCCCGCCATGCCGAAGACGCGGCGGTAACGCTCAATGTCGGCCGGGGAGCCGAGGGACTTTTGGAAATTGTCGGAGAGTTTGACGGCAGGGCGGCCATCCGCTTCGTTGAGTTTGCAGACCAGGCTTAGGGGATCGAAGGAGTTATCGCCACGAGGATTGCAATCCCGAAAATCGTTTGTCAGCAGTGTGCCCCAGCCGGCGCTGAAACGAATACGGCGGCGGGAATGCCATTTGTCCACATCGAGAAAGTCGTTGGCGTGGCGAAAATCCGCGAATGTGGCGCCGTTAAGCAGCGTCCCGGCGAAGTAGGCGTGCAGGCCAAGGATAGAGTCCACATCTAGCCCGTCCGAGGCAATGAAGAGCTTTTGCTGCGGGTCCCGCCCGTGGCGTTCGAGCCATGCAATGTATTCGTCCCCTGCGACGAAGGGATCTTTGCTGTCGGCGCGCTGGCCGGTCCAGGTGGACACCCAATCCGGGGCGTCTCGGAGAAATTGCGTAGTGCCAAAGGTGTCGGGAAGGAGGATGAGCAGTTCGCCGTGGTAGGTCTGCTGCCAAAGGTCCAGCAAGCGGTATTGTGAATTTTTCAGTTCCTCGTCGTCATTGGCCATCGCGGCAAGAGCCATTGGTAATTCGTGGGCATTGGTACCGATGGCTTCGAGGTCGTGTTTATAGGCGAGGTAGGTATTGGATGTGCCTTTGAAGGAGCGGCCGAGGACGTCGCTGACGGCCTTGACGACATATTCTTGCCACAGGAAGCTGTGGCGGCGGCGCGTGCCGAAATCGCTGAGGTTCAGACCGGGAACGCCACGAAGGCGGGCCATTTTTTCCCAAAGGCGGGTTTTGGCGCGAGCGTAAAGGAGATCGAGTTCGAACTCGCTGAGACCTTTCAGGCTGGCGCGTGTCTTGAGTTCACTGACGGTCGTGAGCGCATAGATTTCCCACATAGTGGTTTCCGTCCAGAGACCGCTGAATTTGAGTGAAAACTGGCCGTCTTCGACGGAGAGTTCATAGTCTGCGAGGCGAAAATCCTTTTCGAGCCATTCGATGAAGGCGGGTTCGAAGATGCCGCTATGCCCATAGAAGGTATTGCCTGCGAGCCATATCAGTTCAGATTTTTGAAAACGTCGCAGACGCGTTTGCTCCAATTGTTCCCGAAGTTGCTCTACATCGATTAGGTCCGCAAGGCGAATATCGGCGGACCGGTTAATGAACGAAAAAGAGGTTTTTGTGTGAGGAAAACACTTCCAGATAAATTGCAACATCAAGAGTTTATAGAAATCGGTGTCGAGCAGAGAGCGGGTGATGGGATCGATTTCCCAGTTGTGATCGTGGGCCCGGCGCGAGAGGTTGATGATCATGAAAGGATTAGAGTACCGCATTCCGGGTGTAGGAGGGGATTGGCTGCGGAGACGCGAACCGGCAGGGTGTGGCATCGGAGAGAGAGGACAAAAAAACCGTCCTCATCACTTCAAATCGTGCAGACATGGGGTCCACCCGTGCTGGAACCCACGAACCAGACCGCCATGGACTAAGGTTTGGCGATTACGCCGCAGGCGATGCGCGGAGGGGCACCACTGCCTGTTCCACCGGCTACTGCGTGGATGATAAGGGCAGTTCCACCGTTGCTAAAGACAGAATGATCATCGCTGCCGAGGGTGACGTAGGGGGCGATGGTGCTGACGTTGGCAGTGCCGTTGGCAGAAACGATGAGCGAGAAATCGGGGATATCGCCGGCTGGCTGACCGCCGTGCGTATGGTTGGCGGCGTCGAAGTGAGAGCCGGCGGATTTGAAGTCGGGTGGATCACATTTGGCGTATTGGTGAATATGGATGGAGTGCTCGCCGGGGGCAAGGTTCTTGATGTCGAGCGTGATTTTGATGCCTTTGGGAGCCGGGGACAGCAGCGCGGTTCCCACACTTTGGCCCTGGGAGTCGATGAGATTGACGGTAACAGGCTTGGCGGCGGAATGAGCAGCCTGGGAGAAAGCGGCCGGAGATACCAGAAGAAACAGGGCCGCGCAAACAAGGGTCTTCATTCGAATTCTCCCTTCGAGATCACATTCCTAGAGCATTCCGGCGTTCCGGAGCATCGTAGGATCGAATGTAGCAGAAGGGCGAAAAATCGGAATGTCACAGATTTGTAAATTAGGCGGAAAGGTTAAGGGCTGGTGAAGCTAAAGTTGAGCGAGAGGGACCCGCCTGCGGTGACGGTAATTTCCTTGCTTTGCGCGCCATAGGTTTCGTGCCACGCCGTGACTGTGTAGTGGCCTGGGGGGAGATCGGGGAGAGAGAATCTCCCGTCGTCGTCCGTGACCGCGAAATGGCTGGTCTTGAGAACTGCGAAATAACCCCGCATCCAGGGATGGATGTTGCACTTGATGGGAATGAATTCCTCGTGGTCGTACGCATAGGAGAACGGCGGGGTGCCGGGCAGCTGCATCTTATTCCATTCGCGATTGATTTTGGCGAGGGGATGAATGTTGTGAGAGAACGGATCGCTGTTGGAAATCTTGATTTCCTGGCCGATGCGAACAGCTAGGACGTGCGTCGTGTAGTGGCATCCTTGTTGATCGAAAGTTGCTGGAGATGAAGGCGCCGGAGAATTCTCGGCGATGTCCGAGGAAATGTAGACCACGACGTTGCGCAATCCGTTTCCGGGACCGATAAGAACGGTTTCGGGAAAGAGTGGATTGGATGCATGCATTTTTAGGCATTCCGGTTCTTTGGAGAGGTCGAGGGGCTTGGACTTGGCAGGAGTTCCTGAAAGCGTGACCTTGCCGGTGATGCTTGCGCCCTGCGGCGGACCGGCGTTACAGAGGGCGGGAGTGTTCAGGGTAAATAGCGTTGCAAGTGCTACGTGCGTCAGATTCATTAACTATTCCTCCGGCGCTCCGATCGAGGACTATCAGAATGAATATGACCCGGCGATCATTTTGAAAGCGAACTAGGGAGAAGGAGGGGCCGCCCGAGAGTCCCCAGCAACTCGGATGGCTTCCCCAGCAAAAGTTTAAGAGTGTTAGGGTAACGGGGAAAGAAAATTTGCAGGGCGCGCAGTCAAACGATAACGACCTAGATCAGAAGCGAGCCAGGTCCTTAGCCGCGGTGAAAACCTTCCGTGCATTGGGGAGGAATGCCTCCTCGAGCGTGGGCGCATAGGGGACCGGCGTGTCAAGAGAAGCGACACGAACGAGCGGGCCATCGAGATCATGGAAGGCCTTTTCGAAAAGGATCGCGGAAATTTCAGCCGCAATCCCGCCGGTTTTGGTGTCTTCGTGAACAACAAGACATTTGTTGGTTTTCTTGACGGAAGCAAGGATGGTTTCTTCGTCGAGGGGCATGAGGGTGCGCAGGTCGATCACTTCGGCTTCGATGCCCTCCTTCGCGAGGGCGTCGGCTGCTTCGAGCGAGGTGTGCATCATCGCAGCATAGGAAAGGATGGTGAGATGTTTTCCTTCGCGGCGGACGATCGCTTTGCCGAGCGGAACGGTGTAGTCATCGGCGGGGATTTCTTCCTTGATGCGACGGTAGAGGAATTTGTGTTCGAAGAAGAGAACCGGATTGTTGTCACGGATGCTGGATTTTAGAAGGCCTTTGGCGTCGTAGGGCGTCGATGGATAGACGATTTTGAATCCCGGAGTGTGAAGGAAATACATTTCGGGATTGAGGGAATGGAACGGGCCTCCGTGGACTCCGCCACCGGAAGGGCCGCGAACGACAATCGGAGCCGGGGCATTCCAGAGATAGTGGCCCTTGGCGACGAAGTTAGTCAGCTGGTTGAAGCAGCAGGCGATGAAATCGATGAACTGCATTTCGGCGATGGGGCGAAGACCGAGATAGCTCATGCCACAGGCCGCCCCGATGATGGCGCTTTCGCTGATGGGCGTGTCGATGATGCGTTCCCAGCCAAATTTTTCGAGAAGGCCTTCGCTGGTTTTAAAGGCGCCGCCGTAGACGCCAACGTCTTCGCCGATGAGGACGACAGTTGGGTCGGCGGCCATTTCTTCGAACATGGCCTGGCGGATGGCTTCGAGAAAGGTGATGGGAGCCATGGCTAACGGCCTCCCTTTTTCACAGACTTTCTCCTAGAGGTTGTTGGCGGAACAGATTTTTTCGCGGGCTTCACAGACAGATTCGCCGGGGGATCAGGCGGCGCGGGTTTTTGCGGGCTGGCACCAGCGGGGACGTCACCGAAGTGGATCGGGGCTGTGCTGCCGGAAGAAGAGCCTCCGCGGCCGAAACCTTCGACGATCCAGACGGGCTCGACACAGGACTTTGGCGGAAGAAGCTCGTCGACGGGACGCTCCCACTTGGGCTGGAGGTCGTGGCATTCAGGCCCGGTACAGTAGACGCCTTGCGCTGCGGTTTCTGCCGGAGGCATGGGAGAATTTTCCGCAAACTCGCGCTCTTTTTCGAGCAGTGTGTTTATCTGGGTCTCGATTTCTTTTTTGCTTTTGGCGTCCAGCAGTTTTTCTTTGCTCAGGAATTCTTCGTAGAGCGCTATCGGGTCGCGTTTTTCCCAGTATGCGCGTTGCTCCTTCGGAACGTATTCGGCGGGATCGTGCTGTGCGTGGCCGCGGCGTCGGAAGGTTTTGGCTTCGATGAGAATGGGGCCTTCGCCGGCGCGCGCGCGGTCGACGGCTTCGCGGGCTATAGTGTAGACGGCGACGACGTCGTTGCCATCGACGATGTAGCTAGAAATGCCGTAGGCTTTTGCGCGATCGGCGAGATTTTCGATAGGGACCTGGCGGCGGACCGGCGTCGAATAGGCCCACAAATTGTTTTCGAGGATCAGAACCAGCGCGGCTTTTTGCGATGCGGCGAGATTCAGACCTTCGTGAAAAACGCCGGTGGAGCTGCCGCCGTCGCCGATCCAGGTCATGGCCACGATTTTCTGGCCAAGGTAGCGACCGGCCATGGCCACGCCGGTCATGACCGGAATGAGATCGCCGAGCATGGAGATGGGGGAGACGATGTGAAGATTCTCGAGATCGCCAAAATGGCTGGTGCCATCTTTGCCCTTGGTGGGCGAGGTGTACTTGGCCATGTGCTGCGTGAAGATGTCGCGCGGAGGCACGCCCTTAACGAGCAGCGCGCCGATGTTGCGGATCATGGGCGCCATCCAGTCGCGTTTTTCGATGGCGTAGGCGCTGCCGACGGAGATAGCTTCCTGGCCAAGGCTGGCGTAGAGTCCACCAACGATTTTGTTTTGGCGGAAGAGGCGAGTCATGGCCTCCTCCACTTCACGGTTGAGGCGCATGTAGTAGTAGAGGTCCAAATATTGCTGGCGCGAAAGTTTCTGTGGCTTCGCGGGAGTTTCCGAGACGGGCATGTTTAGTGGCTCCGGATTGATGCTCGGGTTTCTATCTTAAGGCTAAGGCGGGGTCGCTGGCGAATGGGCGGAAGTTCGGCACTTACGTCCGAGCGGCCCGCCTCCGAAGGCGCGCCCAACAAAAGCTATGTCCGAGCGTCGACGCGTTTGATGAGTTCCTGGGCATCGAAGGGAGCGCGGACTTTGGTGTCGTTGTCGAAGTAGACGAAGACGTCGCGCGCTTTTGAGGTAGGGGGTTTTTCGTTCAGGATTTTCTCGGTGTCGGGTTCCTTGCCGCTTGCCCAAGCGAGAACCCACGCGGCCCACCGATCGAGCGATTTGGCATCGTAGCCGCTCGCGTACAGCACTTCAGGACCGTGAAGCCGGCAATAGACGAACTCCGAAGTAAGATCGGTGATTTTGGGCCACTCCACCGTGTCGGCGCAGACGATGGCTACATCGTACTTGCGGAGAAGTTCCAGGAATTCAGGTTTCGCAAAACTCTTGTTACGGATTTCCATGGCGTGCCGGAGTTTGTAATGATCGTCCACCTCTTCGAACGCAACGCGCTTGCTCATCCATTTGTCGTGATTTGATGCGAGGTACTTCGCGGCTCCCGTGTCATGCGGGAGCAGCTTAAGGAACGTTTCCATTTTCTCGGCATCTAGTTTGAAGCTTGGCGGAAACTGCCAGAGGAATGGACCGAGCTTTTCGCGAAGCGTCAAAACACCGGAGGCCAGGAAATTGGCGAGTGGGGCTTCCACTTCGCGTAGCCTTTGAATGTGCGTAATGTAGCGCGGCCCTTTGACGGAGAACTTAAAATCGGGCGGTGTTGAGGAATACCAGCTTTGATAGCTGGTCGGCCTTTGCATGGAATAAAAAGTGCCGTTGATTTCGAGCGACGTCAGTTTACTCGAGGCGTATTCCAATTCCTGGCGTTGGGGCAACTTGGGCGGATAGAAGACGCCGCGCCAAGGCTCGTAGCGCCAGCCGGAAATGCCGATGCGAATTTGGCCAGTCTCGGGCATCGGAGCACAAAACAGCGACAAGATTGCTTCATTTCTCGTAGCAAAGGCAATAGGCAAGAACCGAGGCCGGCAATGTTTGGCGGTCTAACAACGTAAGACCACGATTTCCTCGAATGCTACTCTAGGTAGCTCTCGAGTTCTGCGCGTGAGGCCGCGAGCAGCGACAGTGACAAAAGATCGGCGAGGTGATGCGAGAGGCGCGCTTTTACTTCTGAAGCAAAAACCGTCCGCTCGAGGAGTTTTTCGAGGGAAGTGGCTTTGCGATCAGGGATGCCGCAGGGGACGATCAGGTCGAAATAGCGGAGATCGGTTGAGACGTTGTATGCGAAACCGTGGGATGTAACCCAACGGCTGATGTGGACGCCGATGGCGCCGAGTTTTTCTTCCGTGGGCAGTGACTTCACCCAGATGCCGGTTTTCCCCGGCACGCGATAGGCCACGACCCCGAAATCAGCGGAGGCCCGGATCATGGCTTCTTCGAGGGCGCGGACGTACCAGCCGATGTCGCGTTTGATCTTGTCGAGATTGACAATGGGATAGCCCACGATTTGCCCTGGGCCATGGTAGGTGATGTCTCCGCCGCGATTGGTGGGGTAGAGTTCGACGTTTTTCTGACGAAGGACGCTTTCGGAGGCGAGCAGATTGGAGCGGTTGGCATTGCGGCCGAGGGTGATGACATGAGGATGTTCGCAGAACAGGAGTACGTCGTCGATGGCGCCGGCTTTGCGGGCGGCCACGAGGCGCTGTTGGAGGCTGGAGGCCTCGGTGTAGGTGATTAGACCTAGGTCGGCTATGCGGAGAGGGTGCATCGGAGAAGAGGTACTCCAAGAGTTTAGTAGTTCAAGAGTGCAAGAGTCGAGCCCGTCTAGCTGGCGCGCAAGATGGCAGAAAGGTCCTTCTCGAGAGCGGCGATGATGCGGTTGGAAAAATCGTTGATCTGAGCTTCGGTGAACGTGGCTTCCTTGCTTTGCAAGGTTACGCGCACAAGGAGCGAGTACTTTCCCGCCGGGACATTCTTGCCGCGGAACAGGTCGACGGCTTCGATGGAGGCGATTTCCGGAATGCCTAGGGATTCGATCGATTTCCTAACATCCGCGAAGCGGATGCCGTCGGCAAGAAACAGAGAGAAATCGCGCTCGACGCCGGGGAAACGCGGCAGCGGCTGGTAGCGGCGATTGTTTTTCACGCCGTAATACATGCAATAGAGCGGGCCGAGGACAATCTCGGCGAGATACACGTCCTGGCGGAATTTGAGTTTGTCCGCGACGCGCTTCGCCAGTTGGCCGGCGACGCCCAAAGACTGATTCCCTTCCTTGCCGAGGTAGACGCTGCCGCGCTTGGCGTTCAGCCAATCCGGCCCGCCGTTTTCCCAGCGAAAGCCGCCAGCGAGTGCGCCGATAGCATCGAGGTCGCCCTTCATGTCACCGAAGTTGTATTCCCGCACTGAGTCGTAAAGGCCCTGCGCACGGGCAACACCTGTGGCACCGATGGTGAGCACGCGCGATTCGACGGGCTTGCCGCCGACGAAGCGATAGTGCTGGCCAATCTCGAAGAGGCGCACGTTGCGCTGGCCGTGATTGAGATTCCACTCGATCGCGCCGGACATCGTTACTGCGCCAGTGGACTTCAATACACCGGCTTCCTCGCTCAACGGGTTGGCAAGTGTCGCGGGGACGACATCGGCGGGACGGAACAATTCGTTGCGCTCCTCGGAAACGTGCGGGATGCTGAGAATTTCGTGGTAGCCGAGGCCGATGAGCCGTTCGCGCAAGCGTGTTTCTGCTTCCTGGTGCGGCAAGCGGGCGGCGCCGGAGCGGGCGGCAGGTAGGCGAGGTGGAAATTTGTCCATGCCATGGACGCGGGCAACTTCTTCGATGAGATCGATTTCGCGTTCGACATCCGCGCGCCAGGAGGGCTGCGTGCATTCCCACGCTGCAAGAAGCGAATTCGCCGAGCCCCGATTCTGATCGACGCGCATTGGAGCAAAGCCGAGCGACGAAAGTATCGTTTCCAGATCTTTGTCGGCGACGTCGGCGCCCATAACGCGGAGGAATTCGGCGCGGGTAATGGTGATTTTTGTCGGGGCGCGTTTGCCCGGGTAAACGTCAACGACACCGGCCAGGAGTTCTCCGCCTGCAAGTTGCAGGATCAGTTCCGCAGCGCGACGCGAAGCAAGCTCGGCCATTTCGGGATCGGCGCCACGGCCGAAACGCGTGCTGGCTTCGGTGTGGAGTTTCAGGAAGCGCGCAGCGCGCCGAATAACGATGGGATCGAACCAGGCGCACTCGAGGAGAACGTTTTTGGTAGAAAAAGAAATCTCCGTCGACGAGCCACCCATCACGCCACTGCCAATGGCACGCGAACCGTCGCCATCACAGACCAACGGCATATTGGGATCGAGCTGGCGGTCGATGCCGTCGAGCGTGGTCAATTTTTCGCCGGGTTTTGCGCGGCGAACGATAATCGAGTGGTCGCGCACCTTGTCGTAATCAAAGGCGTGCATCGGATTGCCGAGTTCCTGCATGACGTAATTCGTGATGTCGACAACATTGTTGATACTGGCGATGCCGGCGGCATCCAAGCGGTCTTTCAACCAAGCTGGGGACGGCTGAATTTTGATTCCGCGAAGAACCCTGGCGGTGTATCGGCCGCAAAGTTCCGGATTTTCGATTTTGACGTTGATTGCGTCGGAGGCTCTTACGGAACTGCTCTCTAACGGCTTCGGTGAAATAGTCTTCACGGGAAGACGGTAAATCGCGCCGATTTCGCGCGCTATTCCGAGCATCGCCAGGCAGTCGGGGCGATTGGAAGTGACTTCGGCGTCGATGACTGCTCCGTGCGGACCATTTTCGGTGCCCGCGATGTTTGTGCCCGAGAGCGCGAGACGGGACGCGACTTCTTCCGGTGAGGCCGCGACGTCAACGAACTCCTTGAGCCAGTTGTAAGAAACCTTCATGGATTGTTCCTGCCCAGCTTGCCGAAATAGACTCGTGCGAAATATCCCATGCGGACGGCGCCATTTTGCTGATAGGCGTCGAAAATTCTGCGGAGCTCTTTGATCATCGGAGCGTAGTTGGAATGGCTTTCCGTCGGCGCGTACGAGCTGCTTCGCAAGCGGCCGCGAAGGCCCTCCCAATCGAAATCCTGATGGTTCGGCAGATCCCGCGTTTGCAATGTGCCAGGGTCAAAGAAATTGCGCATCTTTTCCGTTTCCGGATAGGTGTCCTTTACCGATTTGTAATCGACGGCAAAATGCACCAGTACATCTTCGTATTCTCTAGCGAACGGGGTTTCGTCCATGCGGCGATCTTGCCAGACGACAACGGCCCAGCCGCCGGGCTTGAGTATGCGGCGGAACTCGCGCTGAGTGGACGAAACATCGAACCAGTGAAAGGCTTGGCCGACGGTGACGAGATCAACGGAGGCGTCCAGGAGTGTGGTGGTTTCGGCAGAACCACTGATGCTTGTGAAATTCGCGTGGTCGCGAAGGAATTCTTCGCCGCCGGAGCGCATTTCGGCGTTGGGCTCAACCCCGTAAACGCGATTGCCATGCTCTAGAAAGAGTTTGCTGAGGAGTCCCGTCCCGGAGCCGATATCCGCGATGACGTCGCTCGGCCGCAAACCACATTCCTTGGCGAGTACATCCACCAAGGCGGGCGGATAGCTTGGGCGATAGCGGGCGTAGTCGGCCACGCGATTGGAGAAGCGTTGTTTGGCGTCGGCAAGAGTCATGGACAGTTAGCAGTCGTCCGTTTCACAGTTTTTCGTAAGAACGACCAATCCGGTTCCTACGGAAACTGCTTCAAGAAACGCACGTCGTTCTGGAAAAACACTTGGATGTCGTCGATACCGTATTTGAGCATGGCCAAGCGGTCAATGCCGATGCCGAAGGCGAAGCCGCTGACTCTTTTCGGGTCGTAATTGACGAAGCCATACACGGCGGGATCCACCATGCCGGCGCCGAACAGCTCGATCCAGCCTGCGCCTTTGCACTTGCCGCAGGTGCCGCCGGTTTTGGCGATGCCGCTACCGCCGCAGAAGACGCACGAAGCGTCGAATTCGACGGAGGGCTCGGTGAACGGGAAATAGCTGGGACGAAAGCGCGTTTTGACGCCTTCGCCGAAAAATTGCTTCACGAAATAGTCGATGGTGCCGGTGAAATCGCAGAAGGTGATGTCCGAATCGACGGCCAGACCTTCGATCTGGTGAAACATGAAGGAGTGCGTAGCGTCGGGATTGTCGCGGCGATAGACCTTGCCGGGGACAATCACGCGCACGGGCGGCTGGCGCTTCTCCATGGTGTGAATCTGCACCGGAGACGTGTGGGTGCGAAGCAGGAGCGGGCCCGGAGTGCCTTTCGGCAGTTCGAGGTAGAACGTGTCCATGTCGTCGCGAACAGGGTGATGCTCCGGGATATTCAGGGCTTCGAAATTGTAGTAAGGCGTTTCGATTTCTGGCCCTTCGACGACGGAAAAGCCGATGGAAAAGAAAATATCCTCGATTTCCTCGAAGACCTGGCGGATGAGATGGTGCGTGCCGACAGGGCGAATGACGGCGGGCAACGAGAGATCGATGTGTTCTTTCGCGCTTGCTGCGGCTCCGGCTTCGACAGACAGGCGACGGGCTTCGATTTGTGCATCGACGTGAGCGCGCAACTCGTTCAGGGACGCTCCGACAACCCGCTTGAGATCCGCAGTGGCCGGCTTCAACCAGTTGTCGGTGACGAGAGCGAGAACGCCGGATTTGCGGCCGAGCCAGGCGTCGCGGAGGGCTTTCCAGGATTTTTCGTCTGTGACCGCGGAAATATCGGCGTCAAAGCGCGCGCGGAGTTCCGCGAATAAGGCATGGACCTGATCGGCGGAAGCGGTGCCGAGAACGGCGAGGGTGTGGCTGTGTTTTGAATCTGTCGACATGTCGCAAGAAAGAATACAACGGGATAGAACTGAGCTCATTCTTGCCGAGATAGGGCGCAGCTGTGCTGCGCCCCTACACGGAAAATAGGCACGCCCGAAGGCGTGAGCTTCGAACTAAGCCTTCTTTGCGGCTGGCTTCGGCGCGAAGGCCTTGGCCTTTTCCGCCAGCGCCGTGAAGCCTGCGGCGTCGCGCACGGCCATATCGGCGAGCACTTTGCGATCAACCAGGATGCCGGAAGCCTTAAGGCCGTGAATGAGTTGGCCGTAAGTCAGTCCGTTCTGGCGAGCGGCGGCGCCCACACGCTGGATCCACAAGCGGCGATACTGACGCTTCTTCACGCGGCGGTCGCGTTTTGCGTAGCGATCTGCGCGATTGGCGGCTTCTTGTGCGGACTGATAGAGCTTGCTCTTAGTGAGAAAAAAGCCCTTGGTCCTCTTGAGGTACTTCTTGCGCCGAGCCCGGCGCTTGGTGCCGCGTTTTACGCGTGGCATGGGTTTTCTCCTTCGTTTCTTGTAACTGCGTTTCGCTCGCGAGGATTTTCGCTGGACCGCGGAAACCCTCGCGCCGGCGCGTGAGCTACATGTTTTTTCTGGAAACAAGACGGGTTGCGCGGGAGCGCGGCTAAGCGCTTCCTGCAACGGGTTTGTTTCCTGCTCATTGCTGCGAGGATTTTGCCCTTGCTCCAACGGCGCCGCCCACGAACGCGCTACATGGACGGACCCGGGCTCGATCCACGCGCCCCACGAACGGGGCTTAACGGCCGGCAGGCACCCGTGTAGCACTGCCTGGCGCGTTCAATGCGGAATTGCTTCCGCGATTCTTGCATTCGCCGGGTTTGCCCGGTTCATGCAAAAGACTGGTCTCGGCGACCGAGAGCATATTGCCGAGACGGGGCTACAAAGAGTCAGGCTCCGTACGGGAGCATCTGGCGAACGGCGGCGACGTCGCGATCGTTCACCTTGGTCAGTTTTTTTAGCCTGCGCATGCGCTTGGCCGCTTTCGTCCCGAGCAGGTGGCGCTTCCCGGAGTGCATGCGGAGGATCTTGCCGTTGGCCGTAATCTTGAAGCGCTTCCTCGCGCCCCGATGCGTTTTCAGTTTCTTTTTAGGCTTCAGTGAATTGCGTGGCATTGCTGTAAATCCTCTCCCTGCGAGCCGGTCTGATTTGATCGGCTCTAAAAATTTGCCCGAAGCCACAGGGCTCGCAGACTGGCCCTGCGCTGCAAGTGCGTTACGCGTTTGGTTGCGCCGTGTTCGCCGCGCGCGGCGCGGCTCCAGCGCCCTTCTTCGGAGCCAGGAGCGCGACCAAAACGTTGCCTTCCATGCGCGGCATGGTCTCGATCTGGCAGTGCTCGCCGATTTCGCCAAGCAGCCGAGTCATCTTGGCGCGCCCCACTTCCTGGTGAGCCATTTCGCGGCCGCGATGAAAAATCATGGCGCGCACTTTATGACCCTCCCCAAGGAACCGGATGATCTGATTCTTGCGAACCTGATAATCGTGTTCGGCGGTCGCGGGACGAAACTTCACTTCCTTGAGTTGCGAGCCACGGCTGCTCTTGCGCTGTTCGTGGGCCTTTTTGTTCAGTTGATACTGGTATTTGCCGTAGTCGGTGATTTTGCAAACCGGCGGGTCGGCAGTAGGCGAAATTTCTACCAAATCCAGACCTCGTTCGCGCGCTAAGCGAAGCGCTTCGAACGGCTGCATGACACCCAACTGCCCGCCTTCCTCATCAATCACTCGAACTTCCCGAGCGCGTATCCTTTCGTTGATTCGGATACGGTCGGCCTGCCGGAAATTCCGCTCAGCGATAAATCCCCCTAAGAAAAAAAGGCACCCGGCAGCGCCAGGTGACACTCCGTTTACACAGCCTAGCCCCAGCCGCGTCGGCGGGATGGGGGCAGACTTCAAAGTATAGCACGTGAAAACGGATGGGCAAGCGCGGGAGTGCGACCACTGCGACCAGCCGCTCTGCAATCACAGCCATCGACGAAACCGCAGCTCGTTAGGGAGTGTCAGAAGTCTCAGGAGACTTGCATCGAGCGCGAGTCGATTTCCTGTCTCAAGGCGGTGATGAGGTCGGCGATCGGACGGCCACCGAGATCGCCCTTGCTGCGATGACGCACGCTGACGGTGCCCGCTTCGGCTTCCTTTGGGCCCACGACAAGCATGTAGGGAATTTTCTGGAGCTGGGCGTCGCGGATTTTCGCGGGCAGCTTCTCGTTGCGGTCGTCGAGATGCACGCGAATGCTGTGGTTCTTCAGGGTCTCGTGGATGTGTTTGGCGTAGTCCGCCACTTTTTCGCTGACCGGGCAGATTTCGACCTGAACGGGCGCCAGCCAAAGCGGGAACGCGCCGGCGTAGTGCTCGATCAAAATGCCGAAGAAGCGCTCGACGGAACCGAGGAGCGCACGGTGCACCATCCACGGCTGGTGGCGAGCGCCGTCAGCGCCGACATATTCAAGACCGAAGCGCGCCGGCAAATTAAAGTCGAATTGCACGGTGGTGAGCTGCCAGGAACGGCCAATGGCGTCGATAAGCTTCACATCGATTTTCGGGCCGTAGAAGGCTGCTTCGCCTTCGATTTTCTTGTAGGGAATCTTCAAACGGTCCATCGTTTTGGCAAGAGAGGCCGTAGCGTGGCCCCAATCTTCCGCTTTGCCGGCGTAGTTTTCCGGATGCTTCCGATCCCAGTCCGAGAGCTCGACCTCGAATTTGTCGAAACCGAAATTTTTCATGACGGCGTAGGCGAAATCGACGCACGCCTCCACCTCGGCTTCGATCTGTTCGGGCGTGCAGAAAATGTGGGCGTCATCCTGAGTAAAGCCGCGGACGCGCATGAGGCCATGGAGAACGCCGCTGCGCTCGTAGCGGTACACGGTACCGAGTTCGGCGAGGCGCACGGGAAGATCGCGATAGCTGCGCAGCTTGGATTTATAGATGAGAATGTGGCCCGGGCAGTTCATGGGCTTCAGCTGGTAGTCCGCTTTTTCGACTTCGACCGCGCCGAACATATTCTCCTTGTAAAAATTCGCGTGGCCGGAGGTCTTCCAAAGGTCGAAACGCATGATGTGCGGAGTGAAGACCAGGTCGTAGCCACGCTTCAAGAGTTCGTCGCGGAGCCAGTTCTCTATGAGAGTGCGGATCAGGCCGCCCTTGGGGTGCCAGAAGATCAGACCAGGGCCGGCTTCTTCCTGAATGCTGAATAGATCCAGCTCTTGACCGAGACGCCGGTGGTCGCGGCGCTTGGCTTCTTCCAGCCGATGGAGATATTCGTCGAGTTCCTTCTGGCTGAAAAAGGCGGCCGCATAAATGCGCTGGAGCTGAGGGTTGCCTTCCTGACCTTTCCAGTAAGCTCCGGCGACGTTCATGATTTTGAAGGCCTGGATGCGCTTTGTGGAAGGAATGTGCGGACCACGGCAAAAGTCGATGAATTTTCCGGTGGTGTAGAAGGAAACCATCGGTTCGTCGGCTTTTTCTTCGACGAGTTCGCATTTGAAGAGCTGGTTGGAATCTTTGTACAGCTTCACCGCTTCGTCTTTCGGGAGGAGCTTGCGTTCGTTTGGCAAGTCCCTCGCGGCAAGCTCACGCATTTTCTTTTCAATTTCTTCGAGATCCTCGGGCGCGAATGGCTCATCGCGCAAGAATTCGTAAAAGAAACCGTTTTCGACCGGAGGGCCGATGCCGAGTTTGACGTTGGGATAAAGCTCCATCACCGCCGCAGCTAGAAGATGCGCGGCGGAGTGGCGGAAGACGTAGAGAGCGGCGGGATCCCTGTCGGTGAGGATCTGCAGCGAGACGTCTTGCTCCAGAGGGCGGCGGAGGTCGTAGAGAAGGCTGCCGTCTTCCTCCGGATCCACCGAGTTCGAAAAGATGCCCGTTTTTTCTCGAGAACCGTCGCCGTTGGCTGCGCGCACCTTTGCAACGAGCGCGGCGTCCGCCAGGCGCGGCGAGATGGACTTGGCGATTTCCAAGGGCGTGGTGCCTTTGGGGAGGTCCTTTACGCTGCCGTCGGGAAGAGTGACGTGAATCTGATCCATGGTCGCAGTCCTAACACGCAAAATCCTGCGTGGGGTTTAACTAGCTAGAGTATAAGC
Organism: Candidatus Acidiferrales bacterium; assembly: GCA_963783955.1. Lineage (GTDB taxonomy): Bacteria > Acidobacteriota > Terriglobia > Acidiferrales > UBA7541 > Acidiferrum. Next base: position 1,149,591 of record CAWAPN010000002.1, read on the forward strand.
GGGTCATGACAGGGTCAAGGCGGCCTGGCTCATGGCAACACTACCCCGGCAGATCAGCAAAGTGGTTTCCCGACGTAATGCCGTACTTCAGTATGTGCGGCCGTGGCATAGAGGATCGCGTGTGTTATGGCAAGCTTGTAGCATCCTTGTTTTGTAATACCAGATAGAACCGCATATTTATGCGGGGAGACTTTACAATTTCCTTCTCGTTTGGCACTGGAGATTGGTTAGGGGAACAGCATGAGTTTCATTCTGAAAGCTGCTTTGTTTGTGTTCGTAAGTTGGACTATGGCCGGCGCTGTTTCGGCGCAAGCGCTGCAAAAGGTCAATCCGCCGGATGAACGGTACAAGGTGGATATTCTGGTCGTGGTGGCGCATCCGGATGACGAGGCATTTTTTACGCCCTACCTGGCAGGCGCGATCTACGACAGGCATAAGCGTGTGGCGGTGATTTTTGGCACCCACGGGGGGAGCGGCGTGAACCGTTTTACGCGCGAACGCGGGCCGGCGATGGCGAATGAGCGGGAGATCGAGGCGCGGGATGCATGCACGAAACTGAATATCTCGAATGTGTGGTTTCTGGATGGGAAGGATACCGCTTCGCAGAATCTGCTGGACTCCTTTTCGAACTGGGGACACGGTGCCAACCTCGAAAGGCTCGTGGGGCTCATTCGATTAACGCGGCCGGAAGTGATCTTCACCCATTTTCCCGGTGTATTCATTGGTGAAAATCATGGAGACCATCAGGCAACAGGCGTTCTGGCGATCGAGGCATTCGACCTTGCCGGCGATCCGCTCGTTTTTCCCTCGCAACTGGCAGGGGACACAAAACACTACGAGTCCTACCTCTCGAACCTGCAGCCGTGGCAGGCAAAGAAGATTTATTTCGGCAGCGACGCGCAGGACAACAAACAATTCGACGGGAGCGGACCTACCTACTCCGTGCGCGAGGTTTCGCCATCGCAGAAGAAGCCGTACTGGCGGTTAGCGCTGGATTCCGCGATGGCTCACCGGACCCAGTTCCCGGATGACATCGCTCGACTATCCAAAATGAGCGATGCGGAATTGGAAAAAACGATGAACGACCCCGATTCCGCGTGGTGGTCGGAACCGTCTACCCTGATTTTTGGGAAATCAGTCGTTGGCGGCAAGCCCACGGACGACGTGTTCGCCCACATCGACGAGAAACCATGGAAGGTGGCGTTGTTCCACAGCGGAGCTTTGAACGGCCAGGAACCGTCGCCATCTCTTCCGCGGATCGAGTTGGGAGGCCCATGGCAGTTCTACGCGGAGTTTAATCCGGCGCACGGAATGAACCACCTCCCGACAGCCAAAGAGCCGGAGATCGGCATAAAGACCGGAACAACGCTGGTTCTTCCAATCGTAGTTCTGCATGATCCGGACAAGACCTTGCCGATGACTTTCACGGTGAACCTGCCTGACGGATGGAAACTGTCCCATGGCGGAGGACAGTTCCTATTGCCGGCGGAAGCGTCAACTTCTCTGCCCATACTCATCGAGACTCCAACATTGACGGCGGAACAGTTGAAAAAGGCGGTGGCACAGGAAGTAACGGTTCGAGCGGAGTCGGCGGGACAGGCGGCTGGGGAGCTGAAGCTTCGCGTGCTGCTGCGGACCAACGCGTTGCCGGAATGAAGAGAAAATCCGCCGGGCTCGCGGACTGGCACTGCGCTAAGGATGGTTGACTATTTCTTGGGGCGGGCCGCCTCCATCTGCTCCCAGACCGCGTCCGGAAGCATGGCCAGATCGTTAAATTCGCCGGCGCCGCGCAGCCATTGGCCCCCATCGATCACCACACATTCTCCGTTGATGTATTCCGCCATGTCGCTAAGCAGAAACGCGGCGAGATGGACGAGTTCTTCGTGTCTTCCGAAGCGCTTCATTGGATGCTTGTTGATGGAGAGTTCCTCGAATTGTTTCGATGGCATCAGGCGGGACCACGCTCCTTCCGTCGGAAATGGGCCCGGGGCGATAGCGTTGACGCGAATGTGATATTTCGCCCACTCTACGGCGAGGGAAGTGGTGAGCGCAAGCACACCGGCCTTGGCACATGCCGAGGGCACTACGTAACCGGAGCCGGAATTCGCGGCCGCGTAGGTGGTGGTGATGTTCAAGATGTTGCCGCCCAGTTTTTTGGCAATGCGGCGCTTGGCGAAGGCCTGCGTGCAGTGAAATGTTCCATTCAAGACGATGCCAACGACGGCGTTGAAGGCATTCGGAGAGAGTTTTTCCGTGCGCGCCATGAAATTGCCGGCCGCGTTGTTGACCAGCGAATCGATTGCGCCGAAGTGTCCTTCCGCAGCAGCAAAGGCCGATTCAACGGACGTGAATTCCCGAACGTCGCAGGTGGTGAAGGCGGCGGCGCCACCGGAGCGATGGATCTCCGAGCATGTTTCTTTCAGCGGTTCTTCACGGCGGCCGACGAGAAACATGCGCGCGCCAAGCTTGGAGAACGCGTTGGCCATTGAACGTCCGAGGCCGCTGCCGCCTCCGGTGAGGAAAATTGTCCGGTCCTTCAAAAGATCGCATTGGAACATCAGCCCTCCTGTTCGTTGAAAGGGAAATTTGTAGCCGGGGAACTCAACAAGGGCGCCGCCAGAAGCTTTCAGTTGGCAGGGCCCATGGTTGCCGGAATGGGCTGGCCCAGGGCCTTCGCGTATTCGGTTTCGTACACCGCGTTCCCCGGAAATTCCTCCGTCAGCTCTTTCAAGTTTTTCCGCGCCAAAGCGTCTTTCTTTTCGCGGCGCGCCGAGAGCGCGAGGAGAATCTGGGCAAACGGCCGCAGGTAGCGGCCGTCGTCTGCGGTTTTCTGGACCTGGGACATGCCGAGCTCCTTGTCGCCATGAATTCCGCCGAACCACAAAACGAAGCGAGCCGAGGAGGGAAGTGAGCCGATTACGTAGTACGCGATTCCAGGCGCGACGTAGGCATCGTAGGCGTCGGGATGATCGCGGAGCAAGACCTCCGCACTGGTGTTGGCCTCTTTCAACTGTTTCAAGGCGTCGAGATGCTTTTTCAGGAGCATGCTATACGCATCGGACTGCATACCTGCGCAGAGGGTCAAGGCGTAAAGGCCCTCGGGATCACGCGGCCGGCTTTTCAAACGATGCGTGGCGATGGTTTTGGCCTTTCCGCAGGCATCCTGGAAGCTTTTGACGCGCGCAGGGTCGGGTGAACCTGTGATACCGCCGAGAAAGCGCTTGTCATCGAGAAAGTAGTCGCTCGTCAAAATGTGTTGGAGAAAAAACTCTTCGAAGAGGTAGGTTGCGGCCAACGCGACTTGACCAAACGGCTCCGTGGGATTCTGATCCGCCCAAGTCTGGAAGATTTCACGAGCGGGGAGAAATTGCTGCTCGTAAAGAAGGCGAAAGCCTTTTTCGAGCTCCGGGTCGGACGAAAACGCTGGGCCGCTCGATTGAGCGAAGGAGGGCTGTAGGCCAAAAGCCAAGCTCGCGAGAACCGCGAGCCGCACGAAGGAAGCAAAACGCATGACTCACCTAGAATAATCCGGGAAGGAAACGCGGCTTCCCGTACATGGCCTCCCGGTAGCGCGCGTCCGAAAAAAGCACGCGTTCTTCGGTGTTGATTCGGCGCGAAAGAACAAGTACATGGGCGGCGGTGCCGACGCCTGTTGTGATCCACGCACAATGCATGAGCGGGAGCGCCAGCATTTCGACAAAAACGGCAGCGTAGTTCGGGTGACGAACGTAGCGGAAGGGACCAGTGGTGATCACACCCATGCCGGTAGAGTTCATCACTTCGACATTCCAGTGTTCGCCGAGCGTTCGGATCACCCACCAGCGAACCACGTTGGCAGCAAGAAAGATAACGAAGCAAACGGTTGCGAGGACGGGATAGAAAGGGCGATGCAGAAAGACGACTTCGAGCGCGGCGCCGATCAAAACGCCAGTGTGAAGCAGCACCATAGTGCGAAAAATGGGATCGACAACCTTCGAGGCGCCATGCGCCACCATTTCGCGCTGGTGACGCTTTGAAATCTGTAATTCGTAGATACGTAGGAGCGCAACAACCACCAGGAGACCGAGATAGACTTTGACGCTTAATTCCATTGCAGCAAGAGAAACTCCGCGCTGAAGCCGGGGCCGAATGCCGCCGCGATCGCATGTTCGCCGGACTTGAGGGGGCGTTTTTCGAGCCACTCCTGAAGAATAAAGAGAATGGTTGCGCTCGAAAGGTTACCGACGTTGGCGAGAATGTCCCAGGATGGTTGCGTATCGCACTTGCAAAGACCCAATTGCTGCTCGATATTTCCGAGCAAACGCGCGCCACCGGGATGCAGAATCCAGCCTTTAATATCCTGGCGGGTTTTGCCGTGGCGCTCGAGGAATCCGTAAACGAGTCCCTTGATCTCGGCACCGATCATTTCGGGGACATCCTTCGCCAGCAGGATGTGGAAACCGGAATCGCGGAGATCGAATCCCATGGCTCCCAGCGAGTCCGGGAACGTATACGTCTCGGTCACAAGAACACGCGGCCCTGGTTTGTCCTTTCCAGTGACAACCACTGCCGCGGCACCGTCGCCGAAAAGTATGGATGAAATCAGATTCGCCTGGGAAATATCCTTGCGTTGGAAGGTAAGCGACGGCAACTCGACGGCGATAATCAGTACATTCGCTTCCGGATACGACTTGATGTAGTCCGCAGCGCGGGAGATGGCCATGGCTCCTGCGGCACAACCGAGCTCGGTAAACGGCATCCGGCGAACATCGGAGCGAAAGCCCATCAGCTTGATCAGGTGGGCATCCAGCGACGGAATCATGAAGCCAGTACAGGAGACGGTAATGATGAGATCGATGTCTTGAGGCCCTAAGCCGGCCTTTGTCAGGCATTTTCCCGCGGCTTCCTGGCTAAGCTTTATGGCGTGTTCGATATATTCGTTATTGGTCTGGCTGAGGGCTCTTGGTTCGATGGTGTAATCGATCGGGAAAATGGCGTGGCGCTGGTGCACCTGGGCGTTGTCCACAATAGCCATCATGGCTTCGACGCGGCGCTCGGGGATGTCGAAAACCCTGCCCATGTAATATTTAACGTCGTCGCGGGTGATAAGGTAGGGAGGCAGGGCTGTGGCGGAGGCGGAAATCGTGGCCCTTGAGGAATGGCCATTCGATGAGACCTGGTTCGACAAATTCACGTTGTACCGTCCCCCACGCGGCGGTCTTAGTTCCCTAAACTGGCAAGACATCCAAAACGACTTGCAACCCTGTAAGGTAGAACTACTTAGTGGCTTACTCTACAACAAATCACGCTACAGGGGAAATACCAGAACCGCTGACTGACGCGCATCAGATAAGGCCAGCGATAGGAATGACGACAGGAGCGAGAACGATCATGAAGCGCGCAGTAGCCATTTTGCTGAGCTTTCTTTGGATCTTGCTGGCTGTATCTGTGGTTGCTCCTGCTATTCAGGCGCAGCAAAAGGCCGAAGCTCTTCTGATACTGATCTCGATCGATGGGTTGCGGCCCGACTAGGTGACCGCTGCGGCCGAACACGGCGCAAAGGTGCCGAACTTGAGAAGGTTTAGGAAAGAAGGTGCTTACGCCGAGGGCGTGACCGGCGTGGTACCCACAGTGACCTACCCGATCCATACCACTCTGGTTACCGGCGTGTGGCCGGTGAAACACGGTATTTGGGCCAACACGACGTTTGATCCGCTGCAGAAAATCAGTCAACGGTCGCCCTAACCAGCGGCTTCCTGGCTGGCGCGGATTTCCTGCCAGCGGCGGGGGCGCTTGTTGTATTGCAGAACTTTCTTGCGCAAGCGAATTGACTTGGGCGTGATTTCGACGAGTTCATCGTCGGCGATGAATTCGATGGCTTGTTCCAGGCTGAGTTGGCGGTGGGGAATCAGGCGGATGGCCTCGTCGGCAGAAGAGGAGCGCATGTTGGTGAGCTTCTTTTCCTTTGTGACGTTCACCTCCATGTCTTGCTCGCGGGAGTTTTCCCCCACTACCATGCCTTCATACACCTCGACGGTGGGCCCGATGAAGAGTTCGCCGCGTTCCTGCAATCCCCAGAGGGCATAGGCGGTCGAAATTCCGGGACGATCCGAGACGAGCGCGCCGGTCGGCCGGAGAGCCACGTCCCCACCGTATTCAGTCCAACCATCGAAAATGGAGTGAATGAGCGCGGTGCCGCGCGTGTCGGTGAGCAACTGGCTTCGCAGGCCGATCAGGCCGCGCGACGGAATCTTGAAATCGAGGCGGACCCGGCCAGAGCCGTGATTGCTCATCTTGAGCATTTCGCCGCGGCGGCTGCCGATGGTTTCCATGATGATGCCAATGAAGTTTTCCGGAATATCGATGACCAGGCGCTCGACGGGCTCGAGCTTCTTGCCGTTGTCGGTGCGCACGACGATTTCGGGCTTGCCGACCATCAGCTCGAAGCCTTCACGGCGCATGGTTTCGATCAGAATGGCTAACTGTAATTCACCGCGGCCGAGAACGCGGAACGATTCGGGTGTTTCGGTGTCTTCGACGCGGATGGAAACATTGGTGAGCAGCTCTTTCGCCAGGCGGTCCCGAAGGTCGCGCGAAGTAAGGTAGTTGCCTTCGCGGCCGCAGAGCGGGCTCGAATTGACGGAGAAAATCATTGCGAGGGTCGGCTCGTCGATGGTCAGCGGCTCCAGAGGCTCGGGATTTTCTAGAGAGGTGATGCTTTCGCCGATCTGAATGCCTTCCACTCCGGCAATCGCCACGATGTCGCCGGCAACCACGGTGTCGGCTTCATCGCGTTCCAGGCCGCGAAAGGTGTAAAGCTTCGTAATTTTCGTGGAGAGAAGCTTTCCGTCCAATTTGCTGATGCCCACTTCGTCGCCGCGATTCAGCGTGCCGTTGAACACGCGACAGATCGCCAGACGTCCCAGAAAGTCGGAGTAATCGAGGTTGGTAACCTGAAGTTGAAGAACACCCCCGGCGTCACCCGTTGGACGCGGGATTTTGTTCACGATGGCTTCGAAAAGGGGAAGCAAGTCCTGGGAGTCATCGCCAACCTTGCGATGCGCGATGCCGGCGCGGGCGTTCGTATAGATGATCGGAAATTCTAGCTGATCTTCCGTGGCATCGAGGTCGATGAAAAGATCGTAGATTTCGTTGAGGACTTCTTCGGCACGCGCGTCCGGACGATCGATTTTATTCAAGACAACAACCGGTGGGAGTTTCGCGGCGAGGGCCTTCTGAAGGACGTAACGAGTTTGTGGAAGCGGGCCTTCGCTGGCGTCGACGAGAAGCACGACACCATCGACCATGCGGAGCGCGCGTTCGACCTCACCGCCGAAATCGCTGTGTCCGGGAGTATCCACGATGTTGATTTTGGTGTCGCGGAAAAATAGTGCCGTGTTCTTGGCAAGAATGGTGATGCCGCGCTCGCGCTCCAAGTCGTTGGAATCCATCACGCGTTCGACGACGGCTTGATTGGCGCGAAAAATGCCGCTCTGACGGAGCATGGTGTCGACCAGAGTCGTCTTGCCGTGGTCGACGTGGGCGATGATTGCAATGTTGCGAATCTCTTGGCTCATGTGCGAAAAGCGTCTTAAGACAAAAATAGCTGCTGAACCAACCAGCAGCCCGGACGAATCCTTTCTTCATCGATTACAGGTGCGGTCTAACTTATTCTATTTTAACAGAGCCGGAGCAAAACGGCCAACGGAAGGAGAAAGCAACTCTGCAGTTCAGACATAACAGGGAGCAAGGCGAGCGGGTGAGGCCCTTCGGGCTGAGCGATATAGTTCATAAGCGAGGAACGGGTTCGAGGCAGGAGGGAGGGTCGCGGCGCTGATCTCACGAGTCGCGAGAGTGAAAGACTTGCACGGCAGAAGAAAGCGTAGCCTTTGCCTGAGGAGCGATAAATTTTCGGAGCGCGCTTCTGGATACGCAGTGAGCCTAGGGAGCGCGAGCGTGATCGAGCTGATGCGATAGGCCGCGACGAAGTCGTCGTGTCTTCGCCAGGATTTTTAAGCGCGCCTCTTCCTTCAGCGTCAGCAACAACTCCTGATATTCGAGTGGAGCTAACCGCGCCACATAACCCTGATAAAAAATTAGGATCACGCTCATGGTCGGCCGCAGCTGATCCAAGGCCCGAGCCGTGGTTCGCGGATTGAATTCCGGCCGTCGGATCCGCTGCCAGTACCACTGCAGCAAACTGTACATCAGCAACACAAACACCACTTGATTGACAACCAGGGAAAGCCTTCGCGAGGTGAACCCGGCTAGATCGGAAAAACATTTCAGCTGTCGATGTCGCTCTTCAATGCTCGTGCGCAGCCGATATTCCTCACGAGTGGCTAGGGGCTCGGGGATCGGAGCGGTATCGAGCAACACCCAGTGCTCCCGGTGACCGTCACGGTCGATCTCGCGATTGACCACCGCATGGATCGGCACCGGGCAAGTGCTCAACGTTCGCAGGTCCATCACGGCGGCTACTTCGCTGCGTGCCTGTTCCGGGGGCGGCGTTCCCGTCGGGCTCGGCTTGCGGAGTTTCTGCACTTCCTGCGTTCTCTGCGCTGCCTCAGCTTTCTTCTTGGCCAAGGTGCGTTGGCGCGCTTCTTCCCGTTTACGAATCCTTTCCGGTCGGTGCACCGGGACCGTCGGCGCACGAGGGGAAGGAGTCGGCACCGGCTGAAACGATAACAACCCACCTTCGGCCAAGCCCACCACGTCCTTATAGATCTCCAGATCCTTGCGCGCCGGGATCAGCACGTCGATCCCTAGATCGCGCTTGCAATGGCCGATCTTCTCCCCGTCCAAAAAGCCACGATCCAGAATTAAACGCTTCATCACCCCGCGACCATGGTTTTCCACAAATTCATCCACCAACTCATAGAGCACTGGAGCTTCATGGTCCTTGCCGGCCGTCAGGCGCAGCCCCCCATACAGGAAAAACTCTCCTGCACGATTGGTATGCAGCAAGCTCACCAGCTTGTAACAGCGTCGCCAGTCGTAGGCTTTCTGTTGCTCTTGCGTCAGCTTTGCGGAATCGACCGGATGATTCTGCTCATCAAAAAGTAGCCGCGAAGAGCCCTCATAGCTCTCGTTGTCGGGCACGAACAGATAGCTCGCATCACCAATAAAAATCCCTTCCGCATCGAACGCGTGGTGTTGCTTAAAGACTCCCACGACCTCGCGGTTGAACCAGGTCTGCAGTAACTGCGCATCGGTATCGCCGGCCAGCTTGCGCAAATAGTCCTGGTCGCAAGGGGTCTGGCGATCGTATTCATTCTTATCGTTAAACCCAGCACAGCGCAGGGAAATGTCGCCGGTCTCCGGATGGGTGGCCTTGTGGCCCATGGCCGGGCCAAAAGCCTCGATCATGCTGCTGGAGCGCACTAGGAAGGGAAAGGCATGAAAGTGATGCTCGCCATGAAAACGCATGGACAGGTTGCTGGCCATATAGACCCACAAGGGCACATCGTGCCGCTCGCGGGGGGAGGGGTAGCTCTCGGCCAGCTTGTCCAGGATCTTCCGCTCGGTGATGACCCGGAAGAAGTCCGCTTCGCTGACTTCGCCGATGGCATCGACATAATCAAACTCGCCGCGACGAAACGCTTCGAGCACCCGCGCATCATTGCGCTCAAACAGCATGGCGGCGGATGTCGACAGTGCCGACTCACTCATCTTAAGGAGCCTCGCGACGCAACTCCTGGATCTGATCGAGCACCTTCAGAATCTTCTTGTGCAGCACCGAGACCTCGGCGCGGGCCCGACGAAAGCGCAAATACTCTGCACTCTTCTTACGCAACTCCGCTAACTGGGCCGGGGGAATAGAACGCATGTGGGACCGCCCCTGTTCACTCCAGGTCAGGACCATGTTGCGGTGCAGCCGGCCGCGCATGCAACTGCAGTTGGGGGTACTGCAACGACGGGCGATCTCGTAAACATTGCCTTTGACCAAAGGGGTGCGGGCAAGCGCGACGTTCAGCACCTCGCGTAGCTGCTCCAAAAGCGCGAGCAAGGCGACACGTAAGCGGCTGAGTTTTTGGTCATGCTTTTTGCCCTGCATGCTATTATACTTTATCACATGCAGGACAAGGTCAGTCAATACCAAAAATCGTAGGCTGGACGCAAAATGTCAGGGAGGGGTTACCGACATCCCCTACTTAAGCGGCTACGCATGCGATAGCCCGTTAGTGTCTGAACTGCAGAGAAAGCAACTAAGAAAGCAACTTTAGAAAGCAACTTAGAAAGCAAACCCACGAACAGTCACGGATTGGAAGACCCGCACCTGGATTGTGGGTGGGCTCGATATTGCGGTTCGGTTCAAAATGGTCGATTCTGATCTTGCCTCACGCATTCTTTGCCGGGTGAGGATAGCAGAGACCGCGCCCGCGAGGAGATGTCGGGCGTGTGGTATGCTCACGGCGATTTTTGCACGCGTCTGAACATCCGTGGGGGTGACGTGAAGGACCGAATCAAATCATTCCGAACGAGAATGCGCGTTATTGCCGGGCTGCTAATCTTCGCGGCGGGGACGCAGGCACAGGACCAGAAGCCGGCGCGGCCCGACCTGCCAGAGCTGTTTGAGAAGAAAGACGTGATGATCCCGATGCGGGACGGCGTGAAGCTGCACACTGAGATTTACACACCACGCGACACGCAGGAGCCCGCGCCCATGCTTATGGAACGCTCGCCTTATGGCATCTCTGGAGGACCTGAAGGTTACAGCAACCATCTCTTCGCGGCCCAGGATCTTTACGCCGATGGTTACATTTTCGTCTATCAGGACATTCGCGGGCGCTACGGTTCCGAAGGAAAGTTCGCGATGAACCGACCGCTGCACGATCCGAAGGATTTAAACGGAGTGGATGAAAGCACCGACACATACGACACCATCGATTGGCTGGTGAAAAACGTCCCGAAAAATAACGGGCGCGTGGGAGTTTGGGGAATTTCCTACGGCGGTTTTCTAAGCGTCATGGCCATGGTCAATCCGCACCCTGCGCTGAAAGCGGTTTCGGAGCAAGCGTGTATGGGCGACGCCTGGATGGGCGACGATTTCTTTCACAACGGTGCTTTTCGGCTAAGCTATGGCTTCGAATATTCGGCCTTGATGGAAACGTCGAACGAAAATTACAGTTTTGAGTTCAACAATTTCGATTTGTATGACTGGTTCCTGCGGCTGAGCGTGCTTTCCAATGCGAACAAGCTCTACTTCCACGGAAAAATTCCGACATGGAATAATTTTGTAAATCATCCGTCGTATGACAGCTTTTGGCAAATTCACGCGGTCGAATCCGCTTTGAAGAAGCCGACCGTGCCGAACTTGAACGTCGCGGGTTGGTGGGACCAGGAAGATTTTTATGGCCCGATGCGCACGTACGAAAACTTGGAGAAGGACGATCCGAAACATCTGAATTATCTTGTGGTCGGTCCGTGGAATCATGGCGGCTGGGCGCGCAGCTTGGGCGATTCGCTCGGCGAAATTCCGTTCGGTTCGAACACATCGCAGTATTTCCGGCAGAAAGTCGAAGCGCCGTGGTTCGCCTACTGGCTGCATGACAAAGGAACGCTGCCGTTAAAGGAAGCGTTGCTGTTCCAAACGGGCAGCGATACTTGGACGCAGTTTGATGCGTGGCCTCCGAAGGAGGCGCAGAAGAAGCGTCTGTATTTTGCGGAAGGCGGAAAGCTTTCTTTTGACGCGCCGGCGACAAAAAGCTCCGACGCGTTCGATTCGTACGTGAGCGATCCGGCTCATCCCGTTCCCTATCGCCATCGACCTGTCGACATGACCTATCCCCAAGACCATCCCGGTTCGTGGTACACGTGGCTTGTTCAGGATCAGCGATTCGTGGACAACCGGTCCGACGTGCTGACCTGGCAGACCGGTGAATTGCAGGAAGACGTTACGATCGCAGGCCAGGTGACTGCCAGGCTGTTTGCCTCGACCACGGGGACGGATAGCGATTGGGTGGTGAAGCTCATTGATGTCTATCCGCAAAAGATGGAATCTGATTGGAAACTCTCGGGCTATGAACTAATGATTGCCGACGAAATTTTCCGCGGACGCTATTGGAAATCCTTCGAAAAACCCGAACCGCTTGTTGCAGACGAGATTACTCCGATCACGTTCAGCCTGCACAGTGCCGACCACGTCTTTAAGAAAGGCCACCGCATCATGGTGCAGGTGCAAAGCACTTGGTTCCCGCTCTACGACAGGAACCCGCAAACATTTGTGCCCAACATTTTCGAAGCAAAGGAATCGGACTACCAGAAAGCGACCGAAAGGATCTATCGTTCCGCCAAGTATCCGTCGAGCGTCGAAGTGTCCGTCGTGCCGGAGAGCGCCGGGCGCTAAGCCAGCCAAGGCCCACGTCAGACTTGGCAGTTTGCGCAACCGCGAACAATCTTGACCTACTGGTCACAGAACTGTAACGCCGTCCTTCCTATTCTGCCGGGCGAGGAGGGATATGTCCTTCCATCCGCGCGTGGCGTTGCTCTGCGAAACTTTCCACGAGATCAATGGCGTGGCGCTGACGGCGCGGCAACTGGTCGCGTATGCGAAGCGACACCACCTTCCGCTGCTTGCAATCCACGGCGGCAAGTTGCCGGGAACTCACGTCCAAGGAAGCGTCCGGCAAGTCGAACTGAAACGTTCCTGGCTGAGCGTAGGAATCGAATGCGATCTGGAGTTCGATTTCGCATTTTGGCGATATTGCAAGAGGATTCGCGGGGAGGTGCTGGCATTTCAGCCCGACGTTATTCATATCACGAGCCCCGGGGAATTAGGGGAACTCGGCGTATACCTTGCGCATCAGCTAAGAATCCCCCTGGTGGCTTCGTGGCATACGAACTTTCACCAATTTGCTGCGCGTCGCTTGCAGCGGTGGATCGCTTTCCTTCCCACCGGTGTAACGCGGCCCACCGTCGCATGGGCGCAGGAGCATGGCCTCGGGATTCTGCTGTGGTTCTACCGATTCGCGAGAGTGACGCTGGCGCCGACAGAACCGCAGGTCGCCTGGCTCGAAAAGCAATTGGGAAAGCCGTCGTTTCTGATGCCGCGAGGAGTGGATACCGAGCAATTTAACCCGAAGCATCGGACCGCGGAGGACGGGATCCTGCGCTTGGGATTTGTTGGCCGGATTACTCCGGAAAAAGGTATACGCCTGTTGCGCAAGGTGGAACAAGCCTTGCTCGAAAGCGGTCTAGAAGACTTTCGAATCCTCGTTGTAGGCGACGGCAGCGAAGTGGCGTGGCTGAAGCGGAGTCTAAAACATGGAGAGTTCACCGGTGTCTTGCGCGGCGAAGAGCTGGCTCGAGCGTACGCCAACATGAATCTGTTCGTTTTTCCGTCGCGGACAGACACGTATGGAAACGTAGTGCAGGAAGCCGCGGCGTCCGGGGTTCCGGCGGTAGTAACGAACGAAGGTGGGCCTCGCCATCTAGTCGCGCATGGAGAAACGGGCTACGTGGCGGAGCCGGATTCGGAATTTATCGCGCGTGTCGTCGAGTTAGCACACAACCGAGAGTTGTTGAAGCGCTTGGGAAGGGCAGCACGCGAGCGAACGCGCGGCATTTCGTGGGATGCCGCGTTTGAGAAAACCTACGCCGCGTATCGCTATTGTTTGCAGGAAAAAGCTCAGGAATAAAGCACGAAACAAAATGCGAAGTTGGCTTAGACTAACGCGCGGCGGTAGCAAGGCTTTGGCGCATTATTCTGCGGACGGGCGAGTTTCGTCGGATTGGAAAAACGACCAGGGACCCGCCTTCATGTCGCGCAGGTACGGCGCCTGCCATGCATATTCCGGGTGAGCGTCGAGGAAGAGCTTGGCGTGAAAATCATCCCCGCAGGGATGGCCTAAGCGCGCGACCAGTCGCATGTCCCTGGTCATGTCTGAATCGGTAGCCTTCCCCTGAACCGCTCCCCCAGGATAAAACGGTCCCCATCCCCAGATGGAAATCCCGCGCTCGACAGTATCCACATGCCCGCAGAGCGAGCGCTCGTTTGGTTCTGTCTTGTTGGCAAAGGTGTCGACGTGATCGCCCAGCATTTGCTGTGCGAGCGCCACATCGATCTTCCCTTTGTTTTCGTTCAGTAGCTGATCCCAACGGATACGTCGCGCATTGGGCGAACTTCCCATGTCCTTGGCATCAAACTGCGGCGCGTCCAATTTCAAGACCTTTGGATCGCGCGCCCAATTGGAACCCGAAAATACGCCATCTTTGGTGCGCCACAGCTTGTAGGCTTTCAGTCCAAGCTCGAATTGAGCGATCTCTCCTGTTTTTCGATCGCCAAGCAGCCAATCGTTCGCATAGCCGCCATTATTGCCGTCGATCATGATGCGCGCGTACTCATCGATAGAGCCGGCATATTGCAAAGCTTTTCGCGCACGCATGAATTCGGGTTTTCCGCTGGGATCCCAGCCTTCGAACTGGGTGATGGTCGTTTCCGTGATCATCAGCCCATCGCTGTTGATGCCGAAGTCATCGTCGCTGGCGATGACACCGGGAAAACCGTCCATCAAAATCCGGTAGCCATGCGCGGGACGAATATCAAAGATGATGCGCCAGCGTTCGCCGTTCATGTAGCTGGTCCAATTGCTATGTGCAATGACGATCTGGCCATCTTTTGTCCAGCTTCCGGTGGCGACGAAGGCGCTGCAGTTTCCGGGGCTCTTCAATTTTGGCGCGTTGGCTCGTTTTTCCTGCTTGTCGAGCCAGGGAACGTAGTAATCCGGAACTTCCTCGAAGGAATTGAGCGCAACGATGTCGAACACGTCCAATTGCGAACCCGTACGCGCGTTCAAGCCTTCGGCGATGCCTTGCAGCTCCTTCTGATATTCGGGATCAAGCTTGGGCCAAAGCTTTTCGCGTGCCACTTCCCGGAAAAATGGCCAGTCGCGCTTGGTGGAATGCACCATTCCCGCAGACACCGCCGGAAAGGCGTCTTCGATTTCGCTGGCGAGCATGTAACCGTGCTGAAATCCGATTGTCGAAGGATCGCCTTCGAGATGAACAAAGACCCACCCGCCGCGTTCGAACCGGTAGGCCCCTTTCAGGCGAGGATCATTGGAAGCTACGTTCTCGTGGGCGGAGGCGATTGCGTTTTCCATTTCGTTCTTGGCGTCTTGCGCGTCGTTGTGGGATCGCCCGACCACCCACAAAAGTGCCGCGCCAGCGATCAGGATCGAAACAGCAATCAATTTGCGCACGACGTCCGACATAGGCGGGAACTCCTTTGATTGATTCAGCGCTGACGCTGCGAGTCTATCGAGAATTCGAGAAAGCGACAACGGGAACAGATGGCCGTGCGACCGCCGATGCTCGACAGCTCCATTCTCTGATACATTCACGGAATGCTGACGGCCATCACACGAAAAGTGAGCCCCGCGCTTGCCAGGTGCGAGCTGAATTTCATCGAGCGAAGACCCATCGACATGGACAAGGCTCTCGCACAACATGCAGCCTACGAAACTCTGCTTGGAAAACTCGGTGCCCACGTCGTTTCCCTGCCGGAGGAGCCGGAACTTCCGGATTCGATGTTTGTCGAAGATCCAGCCATTGTGCTGGACGAGATTGCGGTGATTTTTCCATTGGGCACGGAAGCGAGGAGAAAGGAATCGGCAACGATTGTCGCGGCGCTCGAACCGTTTCGCACGCTTGCTTACGTCAAATTACCGGGGACACTCGAAGGCGGGGACGTGCTTCGCGTCGGGAAGAAAGTGTTTGTGGGAATCACGGCGCGTTCGAAGCCAGAGGGCATCCGTCAACTGTCCGTGATTCTGGAACATTATGGATACGAGGTCACGGCGATCCCCGTGAAGGGCTGCCTGCACCTGAAGTCCGCGGTAACGGCCCTTGGGCAAAACACTCTGTTAGCGAATCGTTCCTGGTTCGATTGGAAAAGGATGGACGGATTTGCGTGGGTCGACGTCGATCCGTCCGAGCCACATGCGGGAAACGCGCTGACGATCGGCGATTCTGTGATCTTCCCGGCGTCCTTTCCGAAAACCCGCGCCATCGTTCAGGCCAGCGGGTTCAAATTGGTGCCTCTGGATATCAGCGAACTTCAAAAGGCAGAATCAGGGCTGACCTGTTCGAGCCTGCTGTTTGAGACGAACTAGCGGCACTTTCGCCCATATTTCGCCTGACGGGCAAGGACCCGGCATTCTCGAAATTTTAATTGGAAATCCCGGCAGGCGTGTTATGCTCAGGATATGTTGGCTAACGCCATGAAGCGAATGCCCTCCCCGTCGACGCGCCTCTCTACGTCGACTACTACCATTATTATTAAGCGCACTACCATCGCTTCGGGCGCGGGGAGAAACAGCTAGCAGGTTAGAAAAGTTTCCAAACCCACCGCCAGAAGCGAACCTGGCGGTGGGTTTTTTGGTCTAAACCCCCTCCAGAGACGCTCCGGCGGAAAAACAAATAAGGAGCGGTACCCATGAGTCCGGAACAGCAGCAAATTAGCAGCAACACGGAGGGTGACTTAAGTGCCTGTGAAAGCGGCCCCAGCCTAGAGAGCGTGCGCGCGCTCCGGGTCGAGCATCGTTTGCAAGAAAACGTCATTGCTTTCAAGTTTGGCGGAAGCTCTCTGCTCGGAGCCGATCGGCTGCTCCACGCCGCGCAGCTTGTCCACAAGGAGTCGCAGACGCGGCCGGTGGTCGCGGTCGTTTCGGCGATGAAGGGCGTGACCGACCGGCTCTTGCGCGTGGGGCAGCTGCTTGGTGCAGGAAGAAACCTGCACGCGCGCGGAGAAGCGGTTTCCATCGCTGAGCAGCATCAGGCCACGCTCGAAGATTTGCGACTCGACTCCGAGGAACAGGCGCGCCTCGAGCAAGACCTGGAACTTTTGACCGAAGACCTCCTTCACGAGACTCCGTTAAGCGGGCGCGTGGAGACAAATGGGGCTACGCTCGACCGGTTGGCTTCCTTTGGAGAACGGTACGCCGCCCGGCTGCTTGCCGCTGCGCTCTGCAAGATTGGCGCCGGCGCGGTGCCGGTGGCTTCTTCCGATTTCCTGCTGACCTGCGACAATTTCCGCGAGGCCAAACCGAACCTCGAACACACGCGGCACTGCGGGAGGGAAGTCCTGCTGCCCTTGCTCGAAGCGGGCATCGTTCCGGTGGTGACGGGTTTCATTGGGGCTACTCAGGATGGGAGAATCACCACGTTGGGCCGCAACAGTTCCGACTTTTCCGGCGCGCTGATCGCGCATGTTGTGGATGCGGTGGAACTGGTCATCTGGACGGATGTGGACGGAATTTTCACCGCGAATCCGAATGAGTCAGCAGAGGCGAAACTACTTCACGAATTGAGTTACGATGAAGCGCAAGCGCTAGCAGCGAGCGGCGCGAAAGTGCTGCACCCGCACGTGCTGCCGCTGGCGGCGCAAACGGAGATGACGGTTTGGGTAAAGAACACGTTCAAACCGCAGGGGCGCGGCACACGCATCGGCGCCAAGGGAAACGGAGGATGGGAATGAACGCTCGGGCGGGTACAAAACGATGGCGCGCGGGCGTTTTGGGCGCTACGGGGATGGTTGGCCAGCGCATTGTGAATCTTCTTGCGGATCATCCGTGGTTTGAGCTGACGGCGGTTGCGGCCTCCGAGCGATCGGCGGGCAAGACTTATGCGGACGCGACACGCTGGCATCTCGATGAACCAGTGCCGGAGCGCGCACGGGGACTCCTGGTGAAGGATCTGGATCCGAGCCTCGATTGCGACTTTGTTTTTTCGGCCCTGGACTCTTCGGTGGCCGGCGAAGCGGAAGAGCGATTTGCGCGCGCAGGTTATCCGGTCGTCAGCAATTCGAAGAATCACCGAATGGACCCCGATGTTCCGTTACTGATTCCGGAGGTAAATGCTGCACACGTAGACGCCATCCCTGTGCAACAAAAGAATCGTGGATACGATTCGGGATTTATTGTTACAAATCCGAACTGTTCGACAGCGGGCCTCGTGCTGGTGCTGAAACCGCTGGCGGACGCATTTGGACTGGAAAAGCTGTTTGTGGTCACGATGCAGGCGGTGTCCGGCGCTGGTTATCCCGGAGTGCCTTCCCTGGATGCGTTGGCCAACGTAGTTCCGTTCATCGGCGGCGAAGAGGAAAAGTTGGAAGCCGAGCCGCAAAAGCTATTGGGCAAGTGGGACGGCCGCCGGTTCATCGACGCGGGCTTAGGAATCAGCGCGCATTGCAATCGGGTTCCTGTGGTAGATGGCCACCTGGAATGCGTGTCGGTGCGCTTGAAGAAAACCGCAACAATCGAGGAAGTGCGAGAAGCGCTTTGTAGCTTCGGAATTTCCGAAGAACTGGCAGCCTTGCCAACGGCGGTGAAGCATCCCGTTGTGGTCCATGACGGCGAAGACCGCCCCCAGCCAAGAAAGGATGCGAACACTGGGCACGGTATGGCCGCCGTTGTGGGTCGCGTGCGCGAATGCCCATTGCTGGACGTCAAGCTGACGTTGCTCTCACACAACCTGCTGCGGGGCGCGGCCGGCGCGGCGGTGCTCAACGCGGAACTGCTTGCGGCGCGAGGATTCTTGAAATCGCGCCAAGCAGAGACATCCGAGCTGGAACAGGCAACGCGCTGAACCTGTTTCACTCAGGGCACAAAATAATAGCGGACCAAGTGAAAGAAGATCGGTGCGGCGAAGCAGAGTGAGTCGATGCGATCGAGGATGCCGCCATGTCCCTCGATCACTACGCCGAAATCCTTAATGCCGATGTCTCGCTTGATGGCGCTCATCACCAGGCTGCCATTAAACCCCAAAATGCAAATCATCAAAGACATGCCCGCCGACTGTAGCGGCGTAAACGGTGTGGCCCACCACAGCGCGGTGCCTAGAGCTGTCGCGCTCACGACTCCTCCCACAAAACCTTCCCACGTTTTGTTTGGGCTGACGCGCCAGGCAATTTTGCGTTTCCCGATGAGATTGCCCCAGACGTACTGAAGAACGTCGCTCATCTGGTCCACGATCACAAGGTAAAGAAGTAAGCGCGCATCGTGGCCTTCGAATCCGGGGATTTTCAGCAGAAGCAGCGCCGGGGCATGGCTCAGAGAGTACCCACATACCATGATGCCAAATTGAACCTTGGAGGCACGCTCCAGAAAATGCTCCGTATCTCCGGCGATGGCGATGCTTGGAGGAATATAAACGCAGGCAAGCACCGGAATCATGACCGCGAACAGGCCATACCACTGAATGCCGATGAGGTAGTACTGCAACGGCATGATGACGAAGAAACTCCAGAACAGCGTGCGGTGGTCACCGCGGCGCGTCGGCACGAGAGTCATGTACTCTCGCATCGCCAGGAAGGAAATAATGCCGAAGAGAATCAGTGAGCCGATGCGCCCGATCAGAACCGCCACGGCGAAGATGGCGCACATCTTCCACCATGCGCGGATGCGGGCATTCAGATTGTCGATCGTCGCGCGGCTGAAGTCGCTTTTATGCCTGCGTTTGAGGATATTGCCGATCAAAGTTGAAATCAGCAGTAAAACCAGCACTCCTCCGTAGAGCCAGTCGAGCTTCGCATCATGAAGGGCTTCGAACATCAGGCGGATCCGATCCGGCGCAGACTCGAGACCGCTTCGCGCGCGCGTTCGAGAAATGCGTCTTTGTGTTCTTCCGGTTCCACCTGCAGCGGTTTGCCAAATGTCAAAAGGCTCAGCATCGGCACCGGCAGAAATTCCCCTTTGGGTAAAATGCGATTGAGGTTTTCGAGATAAGCTGGCACGAGTTCCACATCAGGTCGCCGCAACGCCAAATGATACAGCCCGGAACGAAAAGCACCCACCTTTTCCCCGGTGCCGCGCGTGCCTTCGGGGAAAAGAATCAGCGAGTATTCGGTGCCTAGCGCGTCCGCCATTTCGTCGATCAAATGCCTACCCACAAAATGGGGTTCGTCCGGACTCTTTGCTTTACTGGCGGTGGCGCGCTCGAGAAACACCGCATGGAATACGTTGTTCGCCAGATAGCGGCGCAATGGCGTTTGTTCCCAATAATCCTTGGCTGCGATTGGGCGCGTTTTGGCGCGAATTCCCGAGGGCAAGGCGGACCAGAGAACCACAAAGTCGAGATGGCTGCTGTGGTTCGCGAAATAAATGCGCTGCCGTTCGTCCGGTTTGCAGCCGGCCCATTGCACCTGGACTCCGCTGATTCCACGGCCGACCGCGGCCAGGAGGCTGGCGACGGGATGAATGTGATTGCTCATCGGGCGGCAGACCCTTGGACTTCCGCGAGCGCTCTACGCGCACGGTTTACGACCGTCACGAGCAACGACACTAGGACGAGCCACAAAACGCATTGAACTACTGGAACGATAGGCAAGTTCAGCCCGAGAAGCAATCCCAGCGCTGCAAACACAAAAGCACGATCACTCTTGCCCATGGGGCCGTCATAACGGCGCGACGCACCAATTTGCACGCCGGTGACACCGGTTATTTCCGTCAAGCCGGAGCAAAGCACGATGAAAACGACGACAGGGGCGTTAAAACCTGGCATAACCGCGAGCGCCATGCGCACAAGAAGTACGATTGGCAAAAGCAGAAGTGCGGACTGCGAGCGCAAAAGAAAGATCACGACACCCGTGGCAAGAGACACCGCCATGGCCGCGAGCGTAATTTGATTCGCGGAAATGCCAACCCGTGCGAGCGCGTTTGTGAGCGGGCGGAGAAGATTTTGAAAGCTAGGCTTCAGGCCATAGATGCTGGGCATGGCGAGAACTTCATCTTACTCGGAACCTTCGGGCTGTTCACGCTGCGTCTAGTCATTCATACCCAAGAAGTCACCAACGCACCTGAAACTGAATCTCGCCCCCTCCCGCATACTTTTGTAACAGGGAACCCATTCGCTGGCCGGATGATTCCAGTCCCTCCGCGCCGCCGAACGAAATCAGGATTGCCGCAACATTTCGCGTGGCTGGCGTAACCATGGTGCGTTCCGAATCGCTGGTGGGGCTGCCATGAGGGCCTTCTCCGTCTGAAAAAACCGGTAAGCCTTCCAGATTCAGGTCGTACTTACCGATGCCCTTGTATGTTTCGCCCGCACGTCCGGCTCGAAACACGATGTCGCCTTTGACGTGCGCCAGATCGTAGAGGCCGATGGGCAGACGGCTTTCGACGGAGATCAGATTGATGATGTCAACGACGGAATTAATTTGCGGAAAACCCTTTCCGCTCAAGATTCGACGCAGCAGCGCTTCCGCCGAGCCGCGATAGCGCGCAGGATCCTTTCCGAGCGCTTTATAGCCCGCGCGCGCGGCAAGAATTTTCGGAGATTCGAGAAGAGATCGCGGCTCGGAAAGATGCAGAATCTCGGTCTCCCGCTGTTTCATTTCCTCCTGCAAAGCCGGCGGAGTCTCCCCCGTAAGCACTTGTGCGGTGAGAAATCCCAACGATGCGCGGGGACACTTAAGCTTCAATCCGGGGTCGATCGTAAGATTCGCCATGCGCCTAAGAATACGCGCACAATTACGCGTGCGCTACGGGCTTCAGACGGGCAGTGAAATGACGCAAGAAAGGAGCGTGATGCACCAATTCATACCCACGTGTTTTTTCGCGCCGGCGCCACACGTCGAGGATCACCTCCACAACATATTCTATGTGGCTCTGCGTATAGACGCGACGCGGGATGGCCAGCCGCACCAAATCCATAGTGGCGTGGTCGCCAAACATTAGCGTGCCAATTTCTACGGAGCGAATTCCGCCTTCCAAATAGAGTTCGACGGCCAGCGCTACGCCCGGAAATTGCGAAACCGGAATGTGCGGCAGGAACGCACGTGCATCGATATAGATCGCATGGCCTCCGGGCGGCAGGACGATCGGCACGCCTTCATTCGAAATGTGATTCCCGAGAAAAGCGGTGGAGGCAATGCGGTAGTTCAAATAGTCTTCCTCGAGGGCTTCATTCAAGCCCACCGCGATTGCTTCAAGGTCGCGACCGGCTAAGCCACCGTAAGTCGGGAAACCTTCCGTGAGGATCAGGAGATCCTTTTCCTGCTGCGCGAGGATATCGTCGTTGGTGCAAAGAAAACCGCCAATATTCGCCAAACCATCTTTTTTCGCGGACATCGTACAACCATCGGCGTAGGAGAACATTTCACGGGCAATGTCCCGTGGTGTTTTGTCCGCGTACCCAGGTTCACGCAGCTTGATGAAGTATGCATTCTCCGCGAAACGACAGGCGTCGATGTAGAGCGGAATATCGTGTTTCTTGCAGATTTGTTTTATTTCACGAATGTTGGCCAGCGAAACCGGCTGACCGCCGCCGGAATTGTTGGTAACGGTCAACATCACTAGGGGAATCTTTTTTGCGCCCTCACGTCCGATCAACTCCGCCAGGCACGCGGTGTCCATATTTCCTTTGAAGGGATGCAAATTCGCTGGTTGCTTCGCTTCGGGAATCGCGATGTCCATCGCCTGGGCACCCACAAATTCGCAATTCGCCCGGGTGGTATCGAAATGTGTGTTGTTCGGGATGATGTCGCCCTTTTTGCACATTACGTTGAACAGGATGCGCTCCGCCGCGCGGCCCTGGTGCGTGGGGATTACGTGCTGAAAGCCAAAAATCGCCTGCACGGAATTGCGAAATCGCGTGAAACTCGGCGACCCGGCGTAGGATTCGTCACCGCGCATCATGGCAGCCCACTGTTCTGTCGACATGGCGGAAGTCCCGGAATCGGTGAGGAGGTCGATCAGGATGGCTTCGGAAGGAATCAAGAAAAGGTTGTAGCCGGCGTCTTCGACCAGTTTCTGCCGCTCCGCGCGAGTGGTGCCGCGAATCGGTTCGACACTTTTGATGCGAAAAGGTTCAATGATCGTACGGATTGGCATGTCGCCGGTAATCCCTCACCAAACACTACCACACAACATTCGACGTGTTTTCTGCGCGGCGTGCACGCCCGCGGAAAAGGCCTCGATTGGTTGCGATTTGATCGGCATCCTGGTCCGGAAATTCTGCTGTTCTTAGCTGGGCTGTACTACAGGCTTTTTCTTATACCTTTGGTGTCTTGTCTAGCCTATACTTTGCGAGCGTTTTCGTCCGCCGAAACGACCTGTGGGTCCCGGCGCATATCGGTTCAAGGAGCTCGTACATGAGAAAAGTATTGGTTTCCCTGCTCGCCGCACTCGTCCTGGCCTTCACGGGTTCTAGTGCGATCGCTGCTGACGACGTGAAAGAAGTCGACCGCGTGCAGAATGCCGGCCAAGTTATGACGGAGATTCTGAACGTACCGGACGATATTCCGCAGGACATTCTGAATAAAGCCTATTGCGTTGTAGTGCTCCCATCCGTGCTGAAGGCAGCCTTCATTGTCGGTGCCAGCTATGGGCGCGGCGTAATGACCTGCCGCGGCGGCGCCAATTTTGAGGGGCCGTGGGGGGCGCCGACGATGATGGCGCTCGAAGGTGGAAGCGTTGGTTTTCAGATTGGCGGCGAAGCGACGGATTTCGTGCTGTTGCTCATGAGCGACCGCAGCGCGAGAGGGATTCTCACGAGCAAGGTGAAGTTGGGCGCGGATGCCTCCGCTGCAGCCGGACCGAAAGGCCGCACCGCGTCGGCAGCCACCGACGCGACCATGCGCGCAGAAATTCTGAGTTACTCACGCGCCCGCGGCGTGTTTGCCGGAGTATCACTCGAGGGTTCCACACTTCGCCCGGACAACGACGCCAACGAGAAACTGTACGGACAAAAGATCAAGGCAGACGCAATCGTCCTCAAAAGCGCGGTGAAAGCTCCGCCGAGCGCCAGGCTGTTGCTTAGCACCTTGGACAAGAAGTCTCCTCATCGCAAGCACTGAAACCGGGACAAGAAAAAAGAACTCTTCTGGACGGCGGCGAAAGCCGCCGTCCATTTTTTTTCGAGAGCAACGAATCAGGCTAATTTGTATCCGTGCGCTGCAAGCAGCGGCGCCATGGGCAGGGAGTGCGGCGCGATGTGCGTGACGGCAAAAATCGCATTAGCGATCGCCGGAGCGATTCCCAGGATTGGCGCTTCCCCTGCGCCTACGGAGGGCTGGTCCTTGCGATCGATCAACAAAGCATCCATTGCAGGCGGCACATCGCGGAAGCGGGGCACGCGGTATTTTGAAAAGACATTGTTGACGATACGCCCGTTCTCGAATTCGATTGCTTCAAAGATGGCCCCGCCGAATCCCATGACATTTGCACCGATCAATTGATTGCGCAGCCCGTCCGGGTTGACGATCGCGCCGCAGTCAAATGCCGTCAGCACGCGTTCGACTTTGATTTCACGCGTTTCCGGTTTCAGTGCGACTTCGGCAAACGTCGCCATGTAGCCGAGCTTTTCATAGCCACCGCCCACTCCGAATCCATGGTTCGCCATGCGCGGCTGCTCCCATCCGAATTGTTTCCCGCCTAGCTCGAATACAGCGCGCAGCCGTTCATCTTTCAGATTCTTCAGGCGGAACTCCAGCGGGTCAATCTTTAAAGAGGTTGCGATTTCATCCATGTGCACTTCACGCGCGAAGTGATTCGCCGTTGCCGCTAATGCACGGTATGAACCCTGGCGAAGCGGAGAATTCACGGGATGAAACTGAATGCGCTGATTGGGAATATCGTAGTACGTGCGGATGCCGGCCGCTCCAGAATTGTAATTGTGAAACTCCCACGCTGCGATTTTTCCGTCCGTGGAGGTCAAGCTGCTCACCTCGATCACACCCGCGGGCCGAAAATAAGCCCAGGTGAATTCTTCCTCACGGGACCACACCACCTTTACCGGCCGTTTCGCCGCCCATGCCAACCGCGCGGCCTCGAGCGCGGTCTCGCCAGTGTGCTTTCCGCCGTAGCCGGAACCCATATCGGGCATCAGTACCCGCACCTTTTCTTCAGGCAAACGAAACGCCGTGGCAAGTTCACTGCGCACGCCGAAAGGCCGTTGTGTCCCCGTCCAAACCGTAAGCTGATCGCCGTTCCATTGCGCCACCGCGGCTCGTGGCTCAAGCGGAGCATGGGCAATGTACGCGACGCTGAATGCCGAGTTCAGACGATGTGCGGAATCTGCAAAAACCTTCTCAACATGTCCGGTCACATAAGCCGAATTCCGCTCTTCTCCAGCAGCCGGATTTTTCTTCAGATAATCAAAGAGCTCCTTGTTGGAGATCTGCGGCTGCGATTTCCATTCGGCTTTGACGGCAGCGGCCGCTTTTTCAGCCAGCGTCAAACTCGGTGCAGCGACGGCTAGAAAATCTCCGTCGCGCACCACGAGAACACCATCCATTTGCTCAGCCGCGCGCGTATCTGCGGAAATCAGCGCAGCACCGAACGAATTTGGGCGCACCACTTTCCCGTGAAGCATATCGGGTACCTTGTGGTCAGAAGGGTAACGATGCTTCCCGGTCACAAAATCACGGCCATCGACCTTCGAAACCGCCTGCCCCGCAATTTTCCATTTCGCGGCCGGAATCAGCGGGTCCTCCGCGGGGAGAAGCTGTGTGATCTGTTGCCCTTTGACGAGTTCGGAATAACTGGCGGAACGACGGGATTTCGGGTCGAACACTTCGCCGTTCGCCGCACTGAGCTGCGCAGGATCGGCGTTCCATTGCTTTGCGGCGATCCCGATCAGAGCCTCGCAGGCGGCCGCAGACACACGTCGCAACTGGAGATTCATAACCGGCGTCGTCCGGCTGCCGAACGTGCCCATGTCGAACGGAACGAGTTGCGTGTCGCCCATGACCAGACGGACCGATTCGAGGGGCACGTGCAATTCTTCCGCGATGGCCTGGGAGAGCGAAGTGCGGATGTTCTGTCCCACTTCGACCTTGCCGGTAAAGGCAGTGATCCCGCCGTTTTCGCCGATGTGCAGCCATGCGTCTATTTCTTGGGGGAGATTGTCTTCACTGCCGCCCCGCCGTCCGGACTCCTGAAACGCCGCTGCTTTGGACGCCGCGCAGGCAACGAAAATGCCCGCGCCGAGAAATCGGAAGAAGTTGCGGCGGTCGCTTTCGAAAATGACAGACACCGGCGAATGAAGCTCGTAGCGCTCAGGCTCCAGCCCGATGGCGAATTCGGCTTTACGCCTCATCGGACCGGCTCCCTTCCGGCGGAGCTGGCCCTTTGGATGGCGGCGACAATCCTGGGATAGGTTCCGCAACGGCAGATATTACCTTGCATGAATTGTACGATCTCCGCTTCCGAGGGTTTCTCGTGATTGTTCAGGAGAGACACGGCGGACATGATCATTCCGGAGGTGCAATAAGCGCACTGCATCGCGCCTTCGTCGAGAAAGGCTTGCTGCACGGGATGCAGCCGATGGCCTTTCGCGAGGCCTTCGATGGTGGTAATCGATTTAGCCGAAACGGAGGAAACCGGGGTGATGCAGGAGCGCTGGGCACGCCCGTCAATGAGCACGGTGCAGGCGCCGCACTGCCCTTCACCGCAGCCGTACTTCGTGCCGGTCAGATCGAGTTGTTCGCGAAGGACCCACAGGAGCTTGGCATCAGGATCGCTATCAACGGAGCAAAACTGCCCATTGATGTTCAGAGAATATTTGGTAGACATGGGAATATCTCCCGAGAACAGTCTACGCCCGGCGGACCGGGAGAAAAAAGTTAGCGGCGTGTCAGTCGGGTCATGCGCGGCCCGCCTCCTAAGGCGAGCCCTACCTGGACCTCTTCACACGGCGAGGCTGTACGCTCAAAACCAAACCGTTCAGACGATGGATGCGCTCGCCGAGTAGGCCCCGGGAATTTCACCCCGAGCCCCTCACAGAATTCCGGACTTGAACCTGTTGATCCATCCGACTCGTGCTATCCGATGAGAGCTGCCGCCCTCCGTCAAAACCGCGGGTTCCTCCTGTTGCCAGTTGGCCCTTTGAGGTTTCAACGCCGATCGCCTGCCCGCTTCGCTCCGCGTATGGTTGCGCAAAACCAAGCGGCCAATTGGAATGCTCCGTTTTGCTCCGGACGCAATTAGAAGTAGAACTTCAGAGCCAATTGACATTGCCTGGCCCCTACGGCCGTGTAGTTGATCGTGCCGAAGGCAGGATCGCCAACAGTGGTGTTCGGGGTGCCGAACACCGGATGGTTGAAGGCATTCTCCGCCTCGAGCCGCAGCTCCAACTTCATTGCTTCATATTTTTCAGACAAAGCGAATTCTTTGCCGATGGACAGGTTCGCTGAGAAGAAAAAGGGCGAACGGATACTCGAAAGAGTTCGCGCCGAGTTGCCCAAGGTGTACGGCGCCGGCATCTGGAAGACATTCGGGTTCGCAAAGTAGTTGTTGATCCAGTTCCCGTCCGGTCCACCCTCTCGCTGTGGCGTGCCGACCAGGTTGGGCCGCTGTTGACCATACGTTGGTATGGGCGTTCCGCCATTCTCGGTCGTGAAGGCGAGGGGGAATCCGTCATGAAGGGCCCAGACTCCATTGGTTTTCCAACCTCCGATGAGCAGTTCGAGCGGGCGGGGCAAGTTGTTTAGAAAAGCCCGGCCACGCCCGACGGGCAGGTCATAGGTGTAGAAGATCTTCAGCGATTGCGGAATATCAAAGGTGGAGAGGCTGCGATCGAGCCAGGGCTTGTTGGGATCCTGGGGTCCAAGCATCCAGCCGGTGGTGTTGGCGAGCCAGGTGAGATTGCCATCGTAGATCGAAGAATCATCGATGGATTTGGAGAAGGTGTAATTCACCGCGAGTTGCAAGCCGTTGGAGTAGTGCTTCTCGAGGGTGAGCTGCAATGCTTCGTAGATGGAGTCGGCCACCGGGGGCTCGTCGCTAGTCACGCCGGTGAATTGCGGATACGGCAGCAACAGTTGATATGCCTGCACCTCCGGGTTGTTGCTGTTCAAAGGACTGTTGGCGTAATAGGGGCCCGTCAGGATCGACGCGAAGGGGTTCGGGACATAATTAAGAAGGTTCCCGATCTGGGTTGGCGTCATGTTCTCGACCTGTGGACCCAGAATGTTCAAGTTATTCAGGCCGTTGTAATAGAGGTGCGTTCCTTTCTTGCCGAGGTAATCGATCGTAAAAACGGTATTGGAGCTCAGTTGGCGCTCGATGCCGAAACTCCAGCTTTGCTCGTAGGGAGTCCTGGCATAGAACGAGTCGCGGATCGGGCCGATGGCGCCGTAGCCAACGTCGTTTAGCAGACCCAAAGAGTTTCCGGTCGGCAGGATCAGACCGTTCGGAAACGGATTGTCGAGATGCAAGTAGGGTGTCGCGCCGTCGTTCAGATAGGTGGTCACGGGGCCGGTGTACTGGTTGAAACCTTGCGAGCCGTAACTCAGCAGGCCATTGGCGCCGGAGCGCGTCGGATCGAAATAAATGCCATAGCCGCCGCGAATGACGGTTTTGGTGTCATACAGATAGGAGAAGCCAAAACGGGGCTGAATGTCTTTCCAGTCCGTAAGCCAGTTGGTTCTGGTGTTGGCGTTTGTGAATACCTCGCCTCCATACAAGGTGCGAGTGGTATTGTCCCCGGTGAGGGGATTGGTGTAGGTAAGACTTCCGCCATTCAGTGGAGACACAACGCTCGGGTCGAACCAGTTCATGCGGTTATGGCGCTCAGTCCTCGGCAACGACACGTCGTAGCGCAGTCCAATATTTAACGTCAGCTTGGGCGTTACCTTCCAGTTGTCCTGCGCGTATCCGGCAAACTGATAATTCTCGGTGGCCGGTTCGAACTGGATTTCGTAGGTGCTGCCATAAGGAGCGCCGTTCGAGATTTGCCCCATCATAAAACTGGCCAGGCTGTCGCCGCCGCACTGAGTGTAATCGGGGATTGGACACTGGGAACTGCCGGAGCTGTTGAAGCTGAAGAATCCGACCGGGGCATTCGTTTGGATGTAGTTCTGCTGATGCAAGCGCCCCTCGAAGCCGAATTTCAGCTCATGTGTGCCGTGGATTTTGGTGAGAAGTTCCGTAAGCTGGCCGGTATCCTGCCCTTGCCGGTAGTTGCCATAGGGATCCTGTCCGATGCTGGTGTAGCTGGCGGAATAGTAGTCGTTGATGCCGATGGCAGGAACGCCGAGGAATCCATTGGTGCCCAGATAGGAGGGAAACCCGAGTGTGCCGAGGGGATCGGAATTCAGACTCTTGTTATAAGCGTAGATCAGCGTCGAGCCGCGGGTGAACCCCAAGGTGCTGGACAGGATAAGGGTCGGGCTAAAGGTCTGTGTATCGTTGATGGCGAACAGGTGTGCAGCGCCGCCATTCTGTCCACTGCCGCACGGGTCCGCAAAGTTCTTGAAGCAGTTGTAGGGAACCGAGCTATTCCAGTCCTGCGAGTATTTCACGCTCAGCAAATTCTTTTCGTTCACGCGGTAGTCGATTTTCAGGTCGAACTGGTCGTTGTTGCTCGGCGTCGCACCGGACTGGATCCAATTGAAAAAGTAGCTGCCGCTGTTGTAATTCGGCATCGGGAAGAGATTCATCATCTTCTGTGCCACGGGATCGATCAAGTTGCCCGGCGTCGCCGGCAACTGGAAGGGCGTGCCATTTAGATTGGGATTTCCGGGGCTGGTGTAAGTGGCGAGGTTATTAAACGGAACAAAGTTGCTGCGGTATGCGCCCGCTGGCAGATTGGCGTTCGGCGTGGGGCAAGGGGCGGGTTGCGTAGACGAATTGGAACAGAAAACACCGGTATAAGGATCCCAAAGCTGGCCGGCGGCCACGCTGCACTGGCCGGCGGGGTTGAATGTGCCGCCATTGTTGGCGCACAATTCGCCGAAATTGCCGGTACGTTCCGCAGCACTCGGCACGCCAGCCACGTAGGTACTCATGTTGGACGAGCGGGTGCCGTCCCAGTCGAAGAAGAAAAACAACTTGTTCTTCTTGATCGGCCCCCCAAAAGTGCCTCCGTAATTATTGCGGTGCACCGGAGGAATGGGTTGCTGCGCTTCGTTTGCAAACCAGTCATTCGCGTCGGTGATGGTGTTCCGAATGAAATCGTAGGCGCTTCCATGAAAGGCATTCCCGCCGGAGCGGGTGATCATATTGACGACCGATGCGCCGGAAAATCCATATTCCGCGCTGAAGTTCGTCTGCTGCACCTTGAATTCTTCCACCGCTTCCGCGGACGGGGTGTAGGTGACGTTGGTGACGCCGCCATTCGGCTCAAAGTTCGTGATCGACGCACCATCCATCAAGATGTCGGCTTGCGCTCCTCGGCTGCCGTTCGAGACAAAGTTCGTCCCCGTGTCGCCGACGGAGTTCGTGTCGCTCGTGTTGGTGACACCCGGCGCGAGGCTGACAAAATCGAGAACGTAGCGATCAACCAGCGGAAGATCGTTAATGAACTTGCGGTTGACCACTTGCCCGGTCACCGCGTCCTCGGTAGACAAGGCCTGTTCCTTTGCCTCTACGGATACAGTCTGCGTCTCGGAGCCCACCTTTAGGGTCAGGTTTGCCGTCGCATTTTCGCTGACGGTCACCTTGATATTCTTGTGTATGGCCTTCTCGAAACCCTTCATTTCCGCCACGATCGTGTACATTCCCGGCGGAATCGTCGTGAAGACGAAACGCCCGACGCTATCGGAGATCGTGGTAAAGGAAAACCCTTTGTCCTGATCGGTCAGGACGAGTTTCGCCTCCGCCACAACCGCTCCACTCGGGTCCGTCAATTCACCGCTGACGGTTCCGAAATATCCTTGTCCGACCGCGATTACGGGCAGCAGCAACAGGAGAGCAAACAAAGCTCCACCCAAGGCTTTTTTCATGCAACTGGAGTTTGATCCGAAAAAAACTACGTTCATGGCGATCCCCTTTGCACAGGCGACACCCGTGCCCCTGGCTCTCTCTCCGCCCTGGCAACTCTTGGATAGCACGCACCCCAAGTCGTAGGACCAACCCTCGATCGCCGGACACCGAACAAAGAACAGACGGCTCTTGAAGACGGCTTTTGTTGTTCCCCAGTTTAAAACGATTCAAATACTGATTTCTTTTCCTGTCAAGGTCCAAAATCAAATAGTAGACAAGTAGTGGAGAAGACATTACCCCCCACATGCCAGAAGTCCTGGGAGATAGGAATGCGGTTGTTTCCGCCGGACAGAGCGGGGATGCAAGGCCAAACTCCGCATTTTGAATCGGGAACCCAAGCGCGGAAACCGTCTGGGACAAACCGGTCAGGCCACTAAAAGCCTTTCGCTCGATACGTTTCCAGGCATTTCTTCGCGGTTTCCAATTCCGAAAACCGGCTGCCTTCCTGTTCCATCAAATAGTATTCCGCGCCGCCGCCGCCTTGCGCGGCCGCGAAAATTGCCTTCCAATCCGCCACACCTTCGCCAAACAAGACGCTAAAGCCCTTGCCGCCCTCTGGCGACCAGTCTTTGCAGTGCAGGGATCGCACTCTTCCCGGATTCGCGCGGATCCATGCCACCGGATCCGATCCTGCCGCGATGCAGGTGCCCACGTCGAGCTGCAGCATTACGGATGGCTTGGTGTCCTTCGCCAGAATTTCCATGGGCCGGGCTCCATCCACTGGTTGGAATTCGAGTTCGTGATTGTGATAGCCAGCCTTCAGGCCAGAAGCTTCCAGCTTGTCCGCCGCGAAATTCAGCGCCTCTGCCACTTCTTTCCAGCCATCCAGCCCTGGCTTTGGCGTTGCACTTGCCATCACCACATAGTTGCTTCCCAGGTTCAGATTGAGATCGATGGCATTCTGAATATGCACCTTGTCCATATAAGCCGCGTCATTGTGCGTCGAAAAGCAGCGGATGCCCAAATCATCCATCCGTTTTTTCATTTCCTTTGCTCGCGCGTCGCTCCACTCGAAATACGGCGCGTAAAATTCCAATCCCTGGTAGCCCATCGCCGCAATCGCGCGCACGGTTCCCTCGGGATCCTTCTTTAGCTCATCCCGAACCGAATACATTTCGATGCCCATAGGAATCGCGCTGGCGGCGCTCAAGCGCCAAGCACAAGGCATCACCGCGGTGAATGCCAGAAAGCTTCTTCTTGAAAATGGTCGTGTGTGCATGCCGCATGGTATACAAAAACACTACAAATTTCACGGAAACTATGGGGTGACCAAACGGAACCAGGAAATGGCGCTCTGGTCCGGGCGCGCGTATATTTTTAAGGACCGCTGGAGACGCGATTCCTACTAAGGAGGATCGGGTTCTTGATGAAGAAGACAATCCTTTTTGCAGTTTTACTCTTGGTTGGCGGCGTAGCCGGCGTTGCCGCGCAAGGGACAAACGTCAATTTCGACAAGAACGCGAATTTTCTTCAATACAAGACCTACAAATGGGTGACGATCAAAGACGCGCTGCAGTTGGATGAGTTAACCGCCGAGCAACTCGTGGCCACCGTCGATGTGGAGCTTGCCAAGAAGGGCCTGACGAAGTCGACTTCGGATAAGGCGGATCTATTGGTTGGATACCAAATGGCGCGTCCCGGCCAGAAGCAGTTAAGCCACTTCAACGCGGGTGCATCCTACGGTTCAGCAGCAGGAGCAAATTCAGCGACGGCGGGGACAACGATGAGGACCGTTCATTCGGGCCAATTGGTTCTGGACATGTACGAATCCGTGAAGCAGCAGTTGGTATGGCGGGGCGTGGTGTCCGACGCGATTGACGCAAACGCCAAGCCGGCTAAGAAACAGAAGCACATGGACAGGGCGATTGAGAAACTGCTGAAGGACTACCCCCCAGAGAAGAAGTAACAGCGCACAATGCGTTCGAGCATTCGCCGTTAAGCGCTTCTGGCCTGCCGAAGAGTTGGTACGAACTTTTCAAGCAAACCGGCGAGACGACCATCCAGCTGCAAAGATGCACTTTCCTGTTCGAACAAAACCAGCGGATCGTCGCTGGCCTTAAGCGCGTGTCGGAAATAGCAGAGGCGCGCGAGCCACAGCCCATGCTTCAAGTCGTTTTCGCTCCGCACGTGAAACGTAACCCAGCCAGAGTCGGGCAGCCAACGATGTTGTTCCGCCAGCCCTTTTTCCAAAAGTACGTCACGGATCGCGCGAGTCATGGGGATGTCGAGAATCCCGTCAGGATGGATATGGCCTATTTCCGCGCTGCCGAAAGAGAATTCCGTGCCGCCGAACCGATGAGGCTGCATCGACACTCCCGCCCACCACGAGACTTGCTCTCGAAATTCGTTGAGATAAGCCATCCTCGACTCCAGGCTCGTTCCGGTCTTCGATGCGGCTAGGGAGCGTGGGGGCGCTTACTTGGCCGGCGCTGCAGCGGGTTTAACCTTCGCAGCAGATTCCTCCAACTGCGAAATACTGGCGGAAGAAAATTGATAGAGCGCCGGTTCGTTCTCGCGCTTCGCAACGTAACCGGCCCCAACCTTTGCAATCGAGGCGCGCTCCACGCGCTTTTTGTCGTTGGAGGTCACGGTGATTTCGATTGAAGGTGCCGTGAATCCGGAATCCGGGAATCTCTCCGCGGACAAGTCGCGAATGTTGCCGAGCAGCGCCTGCACGGAAGAGTCGTCGAGTTTCTTTCCGTCGGCGCCCGACCAGTCAGACCCGGAGTGAATAAAAACGTACATTTTGGCACCGTCGCGGATTTCGATCTTGTTCGGATCTTCGAAGCCGAAATCGAACAGTTTCTTATTACGAAAATCATCCAAGGATTTATCCAAGTTTGTCGCAGTCGTGGCAGGGACTTTGTAAAGGCCGGAGAGCGCCGAGGACTTGGCGTAATAATCGTCTTTGGCTTTCCTGATTTCGAGTTCTTGGGTGCCGGAAGCACCGCTGATCTTCGCCGTCGCAAAAGGAGTCGCAGATTTGAACACCGCCGCGACTTTGGAATCGTCCGAACCATTTTCCATTTTTGCTTCTTTCAGAGAGCGGATAAGATCTTCAACCCTGGAACTGTCGGCGCGGTAGGGCGCTGGCCTCAGAATCTGCCAGGCGTCTTTGCCACGTGCAAACGTGATGTCCTGCTTTTTCTCCGGCTTTTGCGTGACAAGTTCAATCTGGCTGATCTTGTCAAAGTCTGCTGTAAGTAGGCGCTTATCGCGGAGGTCCTCTGACGTTTTATCGACGCTGGACTTGGTATAGCTGGCTACCGTGAAAAGCCGCGAGTCGCCGGCGAGCATGGCGTAAAACGCGTTACCCGAAGGAGTCTGATCACCGATCAAAAGTTTTTGCGTTTTGTTATTTTTCGACGTCACATCGATTTCGACTTCGGGGTCGGAAAGACCATACGCAGTGAGATCCGAAGCTTTATCCTCGAGGAGACGCTCTGCATTCAAGGAAGAGAGCGCGGATACGACACTGGAAACCGAGTCCTGGTCGGCCGCGAGCGCTTTGGGAGACGTGATTTGCCACGCACCGGAACTATTGCGCAAGAGAGCAACCGGCGGATCGCTTTTGCGATGAATGGCAACCATCGTGATATCGGGCTGGCTCAGAGAAAGAATTTTCGTGGGGGCGTCGGGAGACGCTTTCACCGCGGTATCCGCGTTCGAACTGTGATGATTCGACCAGTACAGCGCGCCGAGAAGGGCGGCGAGCACCGCAGCAGCAATCAGAAGTCCTCGAAGTTTCATGTCCGTTTTCTCAAAATGAATCGCCCAACGCTGGGACGAAACTTACACGGCCCATTAACGGCGGCGCCACCATACGGAAACTCCCGCCAACACAACCAGCAGTGGTAGAAGAAACTGGCTGGTGATTCGCAGCCAGCGCATCTGCGCCTGAGTAAGCGTAATCCTGCGGTCGTCGCGTTCCTTCGGGCGGATCGAAATCAGATCCTCGTCGGAGGCCAACCAATTGATCGCATTGAGCGCAAGATCCCGATTGCCGTTGAATGTGATGAACGAATTCGCAGCCCAGGAGGAACTGCCAATCACCACGAACCGGCCCTGCGAATTTTGCTTGCCTGTATTGTAGGCTCCCGCGGCGCCGATCAGCAGCGGCCCTTTGATATTTTTAGGATCGCTCGGATCGATGGCCGGGCTGTTCAGCTTGCTGGTGGCAAGACTGGAGTCAGAAGAGCTGAAAAGCTTCTGGACTGTGGTCTTGTCGCCGTTTTTGGTATCGAGAGAACGCGCCAGAGGAAATCCCGTGGCGCGTCGCTTCATATCATCGACAATCGCGTGTGAATCATAACTCGTGACCAGCGCAACCTGCGGTCCGAGACCAGCGATCTGCCCAATGGGATTGAGGTCGAGAATCAGGTTCTTCTCCGGAGTGACGCCCCAGTCTTCGAGCACCTTGTTGAGAGCTTCGTTGTCAGCAATTTCGAGATGCCCCATCTTTAACGGTGGGTCGAGCATGATGAGCGCACGACCGCCATCTTCAACGTACTTCTTGATGGCATCGACCTCAGGTTGCTGATAATCCGCGTCCGGACCGGCAATGACAACCACGGTGCATTCGGCCGGCACCTCGGCCTTGGTCAGCAGATTGATGGATTTGGATTGGTAGTCGTCCTGGCCGAGTAGTTCTTTAAAGCGAGAGTAGCCGTTCCGGTCGGAGTCTCCGATCTGATGTTCGCCGCTGCCCTCCACGAAACAGATCGTCCGTACGCTCGTCTTCAAATCGCGAATGAATGCGCCGGTGATGCCTTCTTCGGACAGACTCTTGGCCTCTTCTTTTCGATCGCCGATGGCCACGACCGTCGTGCCGTAGTTTTTGACTCCCGCCGCCCGCGCGAGCTCGGGCTTCTTGTCAGGGTCGACGTATTCGACGTGAACCTTAGGCGAAAGATTTGCGTACTGGTCGAGCTGATCCCTCGCTTGATCAAACTTCGTGCTTTGGTCGAAATACGTGATCGTGGCCGGCTGTTTCAAGCCCTTCACGACTTTCGCCGTTTGTTCCGACAGGCTATAGCGCTTGTTGGACGTGGTATCGAACGACTTGTTGTGGCGGTCCGCCAGGACGTTCGCAACGACCAGAATCGCGAGCACGATAACGATGTAACTCGCGGCGTAGACCGCGTACTTTGTCTGGCGCGCATGAAGCAATTGGGAATTCATTTACGATCTCCATCGCAGGGATTCCATCGACCGCGCGGTCAGGAAGAGCCCGAGGAAAATCACCGTGACGTAGAAAACCACATCTTTTGTGTAAATCACACCCCGGGCGAAGGAATCGAAATGGGTAAGTATCGACATGTACGCCAGAACGCGTGCCCACGTCGCGGTCTCATAGCTGCCGACCCACTCGAGCACCCAAAGGAGCAGGCAGATCCCGAACGTAGCGCCTCCAGCGACAATCTGGTTGCGCGTTAAGGTAGAAATGAAGGTGCCGATCGCCAGCAGGGCTCCGGCCTGCAGCAAAAGTCCCAGATAGGCGATTGCCAAAGGCTTCCAATCCGGATTCCCGTATTTGAACAGCCAGATAAAGTTGAGGGCGCCCACCAGCAGGATGCCAGCGTAAAGAATCGTCGCAGCCAGCCATTTACCGAGGATAATTTCAAAATCGCGGATGGGCGAGGTGGCAAGAAGCTCGATGGTTCCAGTGCGCTTCTCTTCGGCAAAGAGCCGCATCGTGAGCATCGGGATGAGGAAAAGCCCAACCACGCTGGCGTTTGAAATCAGCGGCCGAATCAGGAATTCATTGATGTTCATCGGCAATTGATCGCCGCGCATCTGCGATTCCATTCCGACGTAAACGAAGGCATTCACTCCGCTCCAGAAGAAGAAGCCGAAGATTAGCGCAAACATCGCCAATAGAAGGTATGCGATCGGCGAGACGAAATACGTACGAAGCTCTTTCCTGCAAATGATCCAGACGTTTCTCATGAAGTCTTATCCCTCTGCCTCGCTGGTGGCGGCTTCGAGTTCGGCG
Source organism: Candidatus Acidiferrales bacterium (assembly GCA_963783955.1). Lineage (GTDB taxonomy): Bacteria > Acidobacteriota > Terriglobia > Acidiferrales > UBA7541 > Acidiferrum. Next base: position 1,186,272 of record CAWAPN010000002.1, read on the forward strand.
GCTGCAGTTTGCTTCGAAGACGTATTGGCCACGTCCGCCCCGGTCAATTGCAAGAAAACCTCTTCCAGGCTGACAGCGCTGCTGCGCAACTCGTTGAGATTCCAGCCGGATTCGACGACCGCGCGGGCCAGATCGCCGCGAAGGCCGCGGTTGTGATCGCCCTCGACCTCAAAGATCGAGCGATGGTCGCGAGTCTCTTTGAACAGCACGCGGCTAACGCCAGCCACCTGTTGCAAGCGCTGCTGCACAACCGCAGTGTCCACCGGGCCGCTCCGGCCGGCGACCTCCATCAAAACTGCACTTGCGCCTCGTGCGCGATTTTGCAGGTTACTGACCGAGTCGGTGGCCACCAGCTTACCTTTATTAATGATGAGGACTTGCTGACAGGTCTGCTCGACTTCGGGAAGGATATGGGTGCTGAGGATGATCGTGTGATCGCCCGCAAGGCTACGGATAAGATCGCGAGTTTCGTTGATCTGCTTCGGATCAAGCCCGGCGGTCGGCTCGTCCAGGATCAGCACATCTGGATTGTGGATAATCGCCTGGGCAAGCCCAACTCGCTGCCGGTATCCTTTCGAAAGCGTTCCGAGGACTTTGTCTTTTACGTCGGCCACCGCGCAGCGGCCAAGGACATAATCGACCCGTTTCGCAAGATCGGCACCGCCAAGACCCTTGATTCTTCCGACAAACGTCAGGTATTCGGCGGTGCGCATCTCCAGATACAAAGGAGGAGTTTCTGGCAAATAGCCGATGTGTCGTTTGACCTCGAGCGGTTTTTCGAGAACATCAAAGCCCGCAACAGTGGCGTTGCCGGAAGTCGGCGGCAGAAAACACGTCAGCATACGCATGGTCGTGGTCTTGCCCGCCCCATTTGGACCTAGAAAGCCGACGATCTGCCCCTTTTCGACGCTGAAGGATATATGATCGACGGCGGTGTTGCGTGCGTACCTTTTCGTAAGCTCTTTTACAATAATCATAAGGTTTACATTTTAAACGAGGCGGGAAATTACGTCACGTCTGCCTCGCAAGGTGAAAAACTCTCACTCAAATTTCTGGTTCCAAGAAGTATGACGCATGGAGGCCAACTCCAAGTTGCCTCGAGCAATATCCCAAGGTTCTAGAGCCAGGGGAACAACTTCTCGACGATAAGCAATTTACACTGACCGGGAGGGTTTTTCCAGCGCTGACCGGTTACGGCCTCGCTTTTTCGGTGGCGCCTGCTGTGATGCGGGCCGCGTGCGTCACGTTCTTTGTTCCGAGTGTTCGGACCCCGGTCCACACAAGTTGTACGCCCGCGCAAATCGCAAGCAACGCCACGGCTGTTTTCAGCTTTTGACCCGGCAGCTTCCGAGCGAGCAGGCACCCGAGGATTACCCCCGGTACACCACCGAGCAGAAGTTCCGTCAACACGTGAGAGCTGATGGATCCGAGCGACCAGTGCACAACGCTGCCCACGGCCGCCAAAACCAACCCAAAAACAAGGTCTGTTCCCACCACTTGTGCCGGTGGCATCTCGGAATAGTTCAGCAGCAAAATTGTTCCTAACGCTCCCGCGCCGGCCGACGAAAACCCTGATTCCAGTCCGATCGGAAAAGCCAACCAGGGCAGCCAGCGGGAATTTTTCGCGGCGAACTGCGGAAACTGCATCTGGCGGACAAAGGTCGCCGCGGAAGAAAGCGTCAACAGCACTCCCACCAGTATGATCATTACCGAGTTGTTCCCATCCTTGACGAACACTCGCAGCGCGAGCATTCCCAAAACCAGACCTGGCAGCGCTCCCTGCAATAGCAACCGGAAATACCGTCCATGGACCTGCTTCGTCGCAAGATAGAAGGGCGCGGCAATCAGCCGCAGCACCCCCGCAAACACGAAAGTTGTTCCCACTGCGACTGCGGCAGGCAAACCACTAATGAGCAGCAAAGCGGGAACGGTGAAACTGCCGCCGCCAATCCCGGTCAGTCCCACCGCGAGCGCAATCAAAAAGCCGATGATCAGCTGGGTCATGGCGATTGCTCGGAAAATGTGTGAATCCCGCATTCGAGCTTTCGCCCGGCCCACCGGCCTGAGCGCGGATTGTTTGGATCGTCTGGGACAGCGGTGCACGGCTGGCAGCCGATGCTCAAATAGCCCTGGTCGTACTGCGGCAGATAACTCAGCTTGTGCGCTGCCGTATATTCCCAAACTTGGCCCCAAGTCCAATCCGCTAAGGGACTTACCTTGGTCAGCGACTTGCCGCTTGGCAAGCGATGCAGCTCCGCCTTCTTGAGATTTTTCCGGCTGACGGACTGCTCTCGCCGAAGGCCAGTGAACCAAGTTGCGAACGGCTCAAGCGCTTTCAGGAGCGGATCGACTTTGCGCAACTGGCAGCATCGCGTGGGGTCCTCACGATACAGAACTCCCAAGCATGTCTCCTGCTCCTGAACCGTTTGCTGCGGCAGCACATTCACAAGATTCAGTTCCCAAGCGCGAGCTATCTGGTCGCGAAATTCGTAGGTTTCCCGAAAGTGATAACCGGTCTCCAGAAAAAGCACGGAAACCTTTGGCAACCTCTTCCTCAGTAAGTGAAGCACGATCACATCTTCCGCTTGAAAACTACATGTGAAGCACACGCTGCTTTCCGAGTGCTCTTTGAGGAATAACTCGACCACTTCTTCGGCGCGATGCGCTTCCAAGTTTTCTGCGTCGGGAATTCCTGGCATCCTAGTTCTCCTGCTCTCGTGCTTGCGGTTTCCCCAGCCGGAGCCTTTCGGCGATTCGCAATCCTCGACTGGCTTCGCTCTCTGCCGCATCAAGCGGTTCGATACGCGAGAGCTCAAAATGAAGCCTCCCGGCGATTTTGTTCATCAGGTTGCGTTCCCGCGCGCCGATCGGCGTTTCCTGCCAGGAAATGACGACCAGCCCGAGATTCCACAGAGTTCCGTAAAGCACACGCTTTGCCGGAGCGGTTACTTCGTGGTTGTAAATCAGTACGGTTTCAAAACCTCGCTCCAGCAGCAGTCGCTCCAGTTCGTAGGCGCTCTCGCGCTCTCCATCCAGTGTGAAAATTGCCGGACCATGGCCGTGCCGTAGCGCACGTTCGTCGGGCGTTACGCTGCCCTGTTTCTGCCCCGCCGACCCCTGACGGTCCCATGGTTCGTTTTGAGGAAATGGGAAAGCCTCTTCCTGAATCATCACTGCGCCTACTGTTGCGTTCGAAAGAGGATCGATCAGGATCAGGCTTCCGGTCGTTCGGTTTTTTCGGTAGGCATCAAAGAACAAAGCTTGGCTAGTCTCGAACTCAACCTTAGCGATTCCGTTCATGTCCAATTGAGTGGCTGGTTGTTCGGCTAAGGCATTCACATCCACGCCGAAACGAATCCGGATGGCCTTGGCTCTTACCACGCGACCCGCGTGTTTAGCTAAGTAAACGCTATTCAACTCGAGCGGCATCGCGTGCAGCCAAACAACCATGGCCGTGAATCGGGTTGAACTATGCGGTGCCGCGTCGGGTGACACCAGCATGTCGCCGCGACTCAAATCAATCTCATCGGCCAGTTTCAACACCACCGACTGCGACGGACCTGCCTCTTCGAGTTCGCCATCAAACGTCACGATCGATTCGACTTTTGTCCGCTGCCGCGAAGGAAGCGCCAAAATCTCATCGCCTGGCCGGACCGTGCCGCTTGCCACTCGCCCGGCAAAGCCGCGAAAGGTCGCGTCAGGGCGAATTACTGTCTGCACGGGGAACCGCAGCGCATCAAACGCATTCGTCGTTTGGACGTCCACGGTTTCCAGGTGTTCTAGCATCGTGGGGCCTCGATACCACAGCGTCTTGTCGCTTGGCGTGACAACGTTGTCGCCTTCCAGGGCGCTAATCGGTATGCTCTGCACGGACGAAATGCCCAAATGCCTGGCAAGCGCTGCAAATTCCTCGGACAATTGCAGATAGACTTTTTCCTGATAGCCCACCAGGTCCATTTTGTTGATTGCCGTCAGCACATGCGAAATACCCAGCAAAGAAGCGATGTAGGTGTGGCGTCGCGTCTGCGCCAAAAGGCCCTTCGTCGCGTCCACCAAAATAACCGCCAAATCAGCGGTTGATGCGCCTGTCGCCATATTCCGCGTGTACTGCTCGTGTCCCGGGGTATCCGCGATAATGAATTTCCGCCGCGCCGTACTGAAGTAGCGGTACGCGACGTCGATGGTAATGCCCTGCTCCCGCTCCGCGCGCAGTCCGTCCGTCAGCAACGAAAAATCAACTTCTCTGCCGGAACGATTGATCCGGCTATTCTTTACCGAGGCGAGTTGGTCCTCGTACACTGCCTTGCAATCGTGCAAGAGCCTTCCAATCAGTGTCGATTTACCGTCATCGACGCTGCCCGCGGTCGTGAACCTCAGCAATTCCTTGTTCAACGACTGTCCGACAAACAGCGAATCGTCCGCTTCTGCTTGAACTTCTCTTTCGCGCGCCACTAGCATCAGAAATAGCCCTCGCGCTTCTTGAGCTCCATCGACCCCTCTTCATCGTGATCGATAGCCCGGTTCTCGCGTTCGGAGCGCCGGAAAGAGGTCATCTCTTCGATGATTTTCGGAACCGTGTCCGCTGCCGAGCGGATCGCCCCAGTGCACGGAACGCAGCCGAGCGAGCGCATCCGGCACTTCACAAGCTTGGTTTTCTCGCCGGGCAACAGCTCTTGTTTTGAGTCGATCAAGACGAGCGAACCGTTGCGCTCCACGACCTCGCGTTCTCTGGCGTAGTACAGGGGCACAATGGGGATTTTTTCCGAGTCGATGTAGAGCCAAATATCCAGCTCGGTCCAGTTCGATAAGGGAAACACGCGTATGGTTTCCCCCTTTTCGATTCTGGAGTTGAAGATGTTCCATAATTCCGGCCGCTGATTTTTGGGGTCCCATTGACCGTGGACATCCCGAAAAGAATAGACGCGTTCTTTGGCGCGAGATTTTTCTTCGTCACGTCTTGCGCCGCCGAATGCTGCAGTAAAGCCACCTTCTTCGAGCGCATCGAGCAGCGCCCGGGTCTTCAGAAGTCCGCAACACTTCTGAGTGCCCAACCTGAACGGATTCGCCCCAGCGTCGAGGGCTTTACGATTCTGATGCACGATCAGCTCTGCGCCGAGCTCCTTTGTGTAGCGGTCGCGAAATTCGATCATTTCCGGAAACTTGTAGCTCGTGTCCACATGCAGCAGCGGAAACGGAATTTTGCCCGGATAAAACGCCTTCTGCGACAACCGCAGCATCACCGACGAGTCTTTGCCGATGGAGTACAGCATCACCGGACGCGAAAACTCCGCCACCGCTTCGCGGAGGATGTAGATGCTCTCCGCTTCGAGCGCCCGGAGATGATTCCGTTTCCCGGCGGGCGACCAAGCGGACCGCGCCTTGCCTCGCGCTGGCGCCCCCTGCTCGCATACTTCCGTTGAAGCTTCTGTCATGTCCCGGATTCCTCTTCGCAGAACGTACTGTGATGCAAAAAAACGAAAACCCACCGGCCAGTCCATTCTGGCGGTGGGTTCACTGCAAGCTCGCGTTTGGAGAAACCTTACGTCGCGAGCCTCCCAGGGCCAGAACGCACCTGCCGACGACACGGACAACAAGTCACGGGCTTGCGGTTCTGGTTGGACGCTTGCGACATGCTTAACACTATACCGGGGCCTCTGGGGCGGGACAATGGAACAACCCATTCATAATTTAGATAGGGTCATGCACATTTTTAGTTGCGTTCGGATCATACATTCACGCGCCACGATCGGCGAAAAGCCGGGATTAGCTTCCTAATTCTTTTCGGTTATTGCGCACGAAAGTCGGAGCTCCTATCCTCACCGCAGTTTTCTCGGGTGTGTCTCACGGTCGGGGACCGTGAATCCTGATTGTGTTCGAGCGAAGTCGATCTGCTGCAGGTGCTTCCGCGCCTGGGGTGCGGGTGTGTCTGCACTCTTTCCGGCACCGTTTAAACGGGCCTACTCGGAGGTGAATCGTCGATGAGTTACATGGCAGCTTTTGCCAAGTCCATTGGCTTGCTAATTTTGGTCATCCTTTTTGGAGCATCGGCTTCGGCGCAAGACATTAGTGCAAGCATTCACGGTACGGCAACGGACGAAACCGGTGCGACCGTTTCCAACGTGAAAGTGACAGCCATTCAAATGGAGACCGGCCTCGAGCGTATTGCGGAGACGAATGCGCAAGGTGCATATGTGCTGTTGCAGCTCCCGGTTGGACATTACCGGGTGGAAGCGGAGGCAAACGGATTCAAGAAGTACATCCAGGATGGAATTTCACTCGACGTGAACGAGTCGGCGACGGTGGTAATTCACCTGGTTCTCGGAACCACGCAGCAGGAAATTGCAGTGACGTCGGACGCCCTGATCATTGAGAGCACCTCCACGAATCTGGGTCAGACGGTCGGAGAGCGCGAGATTCTCGACCTGCCGTTGAACGGACGGGATTTCACGCAACTTGGCCTGCTGCAGACCGGCGTGGTACCGCTGACGCCAGGGTTGCTCGAGGCTGGCGGCTCGGCGCGCGCAGGGCAAGCATATGCGGTAAACGGACAGAGGCCGGAATCGAATAACTTCCTGATCGACGGCGCGGACAATTTCGACACGGTGGATGGTGGTCTGGTGATGAAACCGCCGATCGATGCGATCGCCGAGTTTCGCATTCTGACGCACACGGCCAACGCCGAGTTTGGCCACAGCACGGGCTCGACAACGAACATCATCACGCGTTCCGGAAGCAACGAGTTTCACGGCAGCGCGTGGGATTTCTTTCGAAACAATGTCATGGACGCGAAGAGCTTTTTCGCTGACAGCGTGGAACCGCTGCGGCGCAATCAGTTCGGCGGCGTGTTCGGCGGACCTGTCAAGAAGGACAAAACCTTTTTCTTCTTGTACTACGAGGGCATCCGCGACGCCCAGGGCGAGACGACGGTCGCGACGGTTCCATCGAACGCGGAGCGCACAGGCAATTTTGCCGACCAGTGCCCACTGAACAACGGGACATTTAATTCGCAGGGGCTGTGCATCGACAACACCTCCGGCCAGGTCAGCCAGAACGGCCAGCTTTTCAATGAATTCTCGGGCCAGCCGATTCCTTACAATCAACTGCCATTCACGAATCCGATTGCTAAGAATCTTCTGCCGTATTATCCGCTGGCCAATTCCGGGCCCTTTTCGTTTGTGGCAACGCAGATGTTCACCAGCAACATGGACCAATTCGGAGTGCGCGTGGACCACTATCTGACGCAACGCGACACCCTGAATTTCCGCTACAGCTTTGGACAGGGAAGCCAGATTGATCCTCTTTCCACTGCCGGAGCGAACGTCCCGGGATTCCCCGTAGGAGAGAATGGAAGAGACCAGAATTTCGTGGCGCAAGAAACACATACGTTTTCGCCGACACTGGTTGGAATCTTGCGAGCGTCCTACTTACGGAACAAGTTCCTGCTCGGCAACAATATCAACCACACCGATCCCGCCAGTTTGGGTTTTCAGTACACGCCTTCGCTCGAGCAGGCTATTGGACCGCCATTCATTCAGGTGGGCGGCTATGCCTCAATAGGCGACCCCATCACCGGACCGCGCAACACCTATCAAAATACCTATGACTTTTCCGGTTCGCTGAACTGGATCAAAGGCCAGCACCAGTTCAAATTCGGCGGCGGTTATCAGTATGATCAAATCAACGTGCTGCAAGGCATCGCGACCAACGGATTTTTCGTCTTCGCGACGTTCCCGGTAAACAACGCGTTCGCAAGCTTTCTTTTCGGGCAACCCGTCGTTTTCTTGCAGGGCGGTGGAAATTTTTATCGAGGCTTGCGTGGCCAGGCGTTCAATCTGTACGGGCAGGACACGTGGAAACTCACTTCGCGCCTGACTTTCAACTATGGGCTGCGCTACGAGGTTCCTTCACCGTACACCGAGATTCACAATTATCAGAATCTCTGGGTTCCGGGGCGGCAATCGACGGTCTTCCCGAGCGCACCCGAGGGATTGTTATATCCGGGAGACTCCGGCGTGCCGCGCGGCCTGATTCCCACGGATCGCGCCGGCTTTGCTCCGCGTGTAGGTCTAGCGTGGGATGTGCGTGGAGATGGGAAATGGCTGGTCACTTCAGCGTACGGAATTTTCTACGATCCGTATTACACCGGAGAGGGCGGGCCGCTGCAGGACCCCATCAGCGCTCCGCCATATTTGGCGACTCCTCAAATCAGCTTGCCGAATTTTGCAGATCCCTTCAACGGCCAGAATCCATTCAATGGAGATTTCGCACAACCAATGACGTTGCTGGTGCTCAATCCCCATCTCCGGCTGCCGTACGCGCAGGATTGGAACCTGAATGTCGAGCGCGCGCTTGGCAACAATTGGCTGCTCGAAGTGGGATACGTCGGAACGAAAGGAACGAAGCTTCCGCGGTTCATTGAAGCGAATCCGGCGGTGTACATACCGGGAGAATCGACGCAGGATAACGCAGACCAGCGGCGGCTGTTTTCGGGATGTACAGTCACGGGAACCGCGCCTTGCACGTACTCCTCCGTGGGCGAAATTGCCGGGATTTCCGACTCGTCCTACAATGCGCTGCAAGTCAGTCTGAAAAAGCGCTTCGCGGACGGTTTTTCGATGCTGGCGTCGTACACGCTCTCGAAAACGCTCGATGACGTCTCCTCATTCAACATTACAGGTTCCGCTTCGCAAAGCGTTGCCGGAGAAAACGACCTGGCGCAAAATCCGTTCAATGTGAAATCGGAGTGGGGAAGGTCGATGTTCGACGCGCGGCACCGGCTGGTGGTCAGCTACCAGTGGGATTTACCTTGGTTCAAGCACCCCGATAACTGGTACGGCCACATTCTGGGCAACTGGCAAGTGAACGGAATTACGACGCTGATGAGCAACACCCCATTCACCATTTACGATTCGAGCAATCCGTCGCTACAAGGAAGCGCGCCGGAAATTTCGGGATTTTTCAGCAGCCGTCCGAACATCGTCGGCAATCCGAATACAGGGACGTGTCCCGGAGGAGGGGCGGTACGAACGGCACAGTGCTGGTTCAATACCCTTGCATTTCAACACGCTGCCACCGGGCAGTTTGGCAACGTCGGTCGCAACACGATGGACGGCCCCGCCTTTCAACAGTGGGATTTCTCGGCCATTAAGACGATTCCCATACGTGAGACCATGCGTCTCCAATTCCGGGGGGAAATCTTCAACATTTTCAACAACGTGAACTTTTTACTGCCGAACAACGACATCAATTCGCCGGGCTTCGGCCAAATCCAAGCGGCGCAGCCGGGACGGATTGTGCAACTGGCCCTCAAGCTGCAGTTTTAGCCGAGGAAAGCACTGCCGCACTCGCGTTGAAGCACTGTCAAATCGGCGTTTTCGGCGTTTCGCGAGCCTTGACACCGCCCTTCAGAGTGGCTAAGTTCGACTGGCTGATCGCTTTTGTCGAGACGCCTGCCGATGTTCAGCTTTGCCGCAATTCGCCGGAAACCTGTCGGAATCATAGCCATAGCGCTGGCGGCAGCTGGAATACTCTGGACCGCCTGGCCACACGCAGCGCCTTTATTCTTACGCTTCTACCGCAGTCCAGTCGATTTCAGCCGGGATATCCGGCCCATTTTCAATCAGAATTGCACTTCTTGCCACGGCGGTGTCCGCCAGAAAAATGGCGTGTCGTTCATTTTTCGCGAGGAAGCGCTCGGAACCGGCAAATCCGGGCGGCGCACGATCGTTCCCGGAGACCCTGCCGCATCCGAGCTTATTGCTCGCGTGACTTCGAAAGATCCGGACGTACGCATGCCTTACCATGCACCTGCGCTTCCCCCAGAGCAGATCGCGCTGCTGCAGCGCTGGATTAAAGAAGGCGCGAAGTGGACCGATCACTGGGCGTTCGTTGCTCCCAAAGCGCAGCCCTTGCCGGCTGTGAAGCGCGCGGGTTGGGTGCGCCAGCCTCTGGACCGCTTCATTCTCGCCCGCCTTGAAAAGGAATCGCTGCAACCCTCGCCGGAAGCGAGCAAGTCGGAGCTCCTGCGCCGCGCGTCTTTGGATCTCACGGGCCTTCCACCAACCGCCGAGGAAGAAGCTGCCTATCTGGCCGATTCCTCCCCGAGTGCGTACGAAAAACAAGTGGACCGCTTGCTGGCTTCGCCGGCCTACGGCGAACGATGGGCGTCCATGTGGCTGGACTTGGCCCGTTACGCGGATACGATGGGATACGAGGCGGACCGCCGACGCCCCGGCGTCTGGCCCTACCGCGATTGGGTCATCCAGGCCTACAACAAGAATGTCCCATACGACCGGTTCGTGATAACGCAATTGGCCGGCGACCTGCTCCCCGACGCTACATTTGAGGATCGTATTGCGACGTCGTTTCATCGTCAGACTCCCAACAACCAAGAGGGCGGCACGGACGACGAAGAATTTCGCACGATCGCCATAATCGACCGCGTTGCCACAACCTGGTCTGTGCTGAACGGAATCACCATGAACTGTGTCCAGTGCCACTCGCATCCGTATGATTCCATACGCCACGTGGAGTATTACAAGACGTTCGCGTTCTTCAACACTACGAACGATGCGGACCTGGACGACGATTTCCCCGTGCTTCGTGTTCCAAAAGACAAAACTCGCTACCCGGAGGCATCTCAGATTCAGCAGGAGATTGCGCAACGGATTCATTCCCAAGAGGATGCCGACCGCGCGGTGGTCGCGAAAAGCGAATGGCAGGCTGCGCCGATCGAAACGGCGGCAGCCAATGAGGTCGAAGTTCTCGGACCCAAAATCACGGACATCGAGAATCGACTGGCAAAACTCAAATCAAAAAAGATGCCTCCCAAAGAGAAGGCAGACCAGATGAAGGACATTCTCGACAGCCTCGCCGTGGCAAGAAAGAGGCTCGCTCATGCCAAGGCTGTTGACGGCCCAGCGAAGACCTTCCAGATTAAAGACGGCGAGGCGCTAGCCGAGGCAACCACTCCACCGGAGTCGTTCTATGAATTGACCGCGTCCACAAGGATTCCCGTAGTGACAGCGATTCGAGTTGAAGTGCCGCCGTTTGACGCGGAGAAGGCCCGCCACACCCCGGAGAACGGTTTCTTTGTGGATGAGGTCCGCGCCTGGCTCTGGCAACCGGATGGACCCAAGGAAAGGATCACTTTCCGTTACTTCCTGCACGACTCGGAATCTGATCTCGAGAGCGCGATATCGGATTCCGTCGCTCCAAAGAAGGCCGGCGGGAAGAAGGACGTCGCCGATGGGTTCGCGGCCAACACCAAACTTTTTCGCACGCGCTGGATCGTGGGCGTTCCGGCCGTGCCCCAACGAATCCCGGCGAATGCTCGCATCGAGGTCGATCTCAAACAGACCGACGACATCAACTCAAAGCCCGCGCTGGCTCAACGTGTAAGGTTGTCGTTCAGCAACGATTCTTGCTGGACTTCCCTGGTTCAGGACCCTTCGCGCGAAAAAAACATCGCTCGGCTCCAGGATCTTGAACGAAGGCTGGCAAAAATTCCCACCGTCAAGCTTCCCGTGATGACCGAAGAGCAGCCCTATGAGAGGCGCTCTACACTGGAATTCGAACGCGGGAATTTCCTCACCAAGATCGGGCCCGACCTTACACCCGATGTTCCAGGCATATTCCCCAAACTTCCCGAAGGATCGGCGCGCAACCGGCTTACGCTGGCGAAATGGTTCTTTTCTCCGGGACAACCCCTCACGGCGCGCGTGGCGGTGAATCGCTATTGGGAAGAGCTGTTCGGCACAGGAATCGTGGAGACCTTAGAAAACTTTGGAAGCGTGGGCGAAGAGCCAAGCCATCCGGAGCTACTCGACTGGCTCGCTCTTCATTTTCAGAATGACTTGCATTGGGACAGGAAAGCTCTTTTGCGGGAACTTGTGACCAGTGCCGCCTACCGGCAGAGCTCCGCATCGACCCCGGTTCTCACGGAAAGAGACCCGCGGAATCGCCTGCTGGCGCGCGGTCCACAGCAGCGCCTGAGCGCGGAGATGGTTCGCGACCAAGCGCTCGTAGCGAGCGGACTGTTGAACCGAACCATGGGCGGGCCCCCGGTGATGCCGCCGCAGCCGGCGGGCGTCTGGAAAAGTGTCTACAATGACGATGACTGGAAAAACGCGACTGGCCCTGATCGTTACCGGCGCGCGATCTATACTTTCGTCAAACGCACCAGCGGCTATCCGAGTTTCCTCACTTTCGACGCTTCGGACCGGGATACGAGCCTTCCCCGGCGCATTCCAACCAACACTCCCTTGCAGGCTCTCGTCACGCTGAACGATCCTGTGTATCAGGAGGCGGCGGAGTCGCTTGCCAAGCGGGTGATGAAGGAAACCGCTGTGAACTCGAAAAACGGCGCGGGGAATCTTCTCGACGCCCGGCTTTCCTACGAAACCCGGCTGGTGCTTTCACGCGATCCAACGCAGCGGGAACTTCGAATCCTACGGGTCTTCTTTGAGAAAACTTTAGCCATGTCGGCGAAGCCATCTCTCGTTGGTGCAAAAATGACGGTACGTAAGAGTTCAGCGCAAAATCAACAGGATGCGACGAAAGAATTGCAAGCGCTAGCGGCTGTTGGCAGCGTCTTGTTTAATCTTGACGCCGCCCTCACCCGGTGAACTACGCATGAGAAGATCAAAAGCAACCCAGCAATCCGACGGTCCCGGCAAACTGCATCCGGAGGAGATTTTCGCTCAATTGCAAGCGCAGACCCGTCGTCATTTCCTTCGTTCTTTTTCCACCGGCGTCGGCACGATGTTTCTAGCCTCATTGGCTATGCCATTCCTCGGCTCATCACAAACAAAAGGTTTTGACACGGACGGAACACCGCGCCTCGATTTCACTCGCGATCCAAAAACTCCGCTCACCGTTCTGCCGCCCCAGTTCGCTCCTCGAGCAAAGCGCGTCATCCATCTCCATATGGCCGGAGCGCCTAGCCAACTGGAACTCTTCGAGCACAAACCGGAGCTGACTCGCCTGGACGGCCAGGATTGCCCTGCTTCCTTCCTGGTAGGAAAGCGCTTCGCCTTCATCAACGGCGTGCCAAAGCTGCTGGGGTCGCAATATCCTTTCCACCAAGCGGGGCAAAGCGGCCAATGGATTTCCGATCGGCTGCCTCATCTCGAAAAGCAAATCGACGATCTTTGTTTCATTAAATCGATGCGCACGGATCAGTTCAATCATGCGCCCGCGCAATTGCTCGTGCAGACCGGCGACGCGCGCCTCGGGCATCCCTCGCTCGGCTCGTGGGTACTGTATGGGCTTGGCACCGAAAATCAGAATCTGCCGGGTTTCATCGTGCTGCTTTCAGGCGGCAATTCTCCCGATGGCGGCAAGCAGCTTTGGGGCTCCGGGTTTCTCCCGAGCGTTTATCAAGGCGTGCAATGCCGCTCTCATGGCGAACCTGTCCTGTATCTTGATAATCCCGAGGGCGTGAGCCGTCCTTTGCGTCGCAGCATGCTGGACGCCATCGACGAAATTAATCGCCAGACTTACATGGCGTTTGGAAATCCGGAAACGGTCACGCGCATTGCCCAGTACGAAATGTGTTTCCGCATGCAGATGGATGCCACCGACGCCATGGATATCCGGCAAGAACCCGAAGAAGTGCGGGCAAGTTACGGATCAAAGCCTGGGGAATCCAGTTTCGCCAACAATTGCCTGGTGGCGCGGCGCCTGGCGGAACGCGGGGTGCGATTCATCCAGCTTTATCACTGGGGCTGGGACAGCCACGGTTCGAGCGCGAACGAAGCGTTGAATATGGGATTCGCCGACAGGTGCCGCGAAGTGGATCAGCCCATGGCTGCTCTGCTGGCCGATCTGAAAGCGCGCGGCATGATGGAAGACACGCTCGTTGTTTGGGGCGGAGAATTCGGCCGCACCTCGATGAGAGAAAATCGCGGCGGCCAGGCCATGACTCTCATCGGCAGAGACCACAATCCCGGGGCTTTCACCGTTTGGATGGCCGGAGGCGGCATCAAGCCCGGCATCACATTCGGCCAAACCGATGAGATGGGATACGAAATCGTGAAGGATCCCGTGGAGATTCGAGATCTGCACGCCACCATCCTCTATAACCTCGGATTCGATCATCGCAAGCTCAATTATGTGTACCAAGGTCTGGACCAAAAAGTGACCGGCGTGAAGCCGGCGCGCGTGGTGGCCCAGGTCCTCGCGTGAGACGTTCCGCGGTCGGTTCGTGTGGCTGTCGGAGCCTCACACATTCATGAACTTCGCCCTTCAGCGTCTTTCTCCGCGCGTCTGCTTTGGGCTGCTCACGCTTCTGCCGATTGCGATCCTGCTACTCCTTGTTCTCTTCGCTCCGCCCGACGGAAACGAACGCTCCGAATGGCTCCAATTCCTTGGCAATTTTCATCCCCTCGCGGTGCATCTGCCGATTGCGATCCTGATACTCGTACCTGTAGTTGAACTGGTCGGGCGCAGCCGCTTCTTTCCGCAGTTGCTATCCTCGGTCGACTTTTTGCTCGGCGTCGCCGTTTGCGGAGCGATCGTTGCGGTTAGCCTTGGATGGTTTCTCGCTCGAAGCGGCAGTTATTCCGGTTCGCTCGTGAGGCAACACATGTGGGGCGGCATATTGGTTGCGATCGCCGCCTGGTTCTGCTGGGTGCTGCGCGCACGCAGCAGCGAACCTCACTCGAACCTTGGCTATATTGCGGTGCTCATGATGACGGTAGGGCTGGTGTCGTTTACCGGATACCGCGGGGGGCAGCTGTCTCTCGGGGACAATCACCTCACGGAACATATGCCGGAACGGCTGCGCGCATTGCTCGGCATTCAGGCTTTCGCCAGCATTTCCTCGACATCATCGAATGGTGGTCCTGCCACCTTCTACGGCGCTCGCATTCAACCGATCTTTTCGCAACATTGCGTTGGCTGTCATGGCCAGTCGAAGCACAAAGCAAATCTGCGTCTGGACAGTTACGATGCGGTTATGCGAGGAAGCAAGGACGGCCCCGTGATAAAGGGCGGCAATCCCACGGGCAGTGAAGTTTTCCGTCGCATCTCTTTGCCTGCCACCGACGATGACTTTATGCCTGCGGGACACAAGCCTCCGCTTTCATCCCATGAAATAAAAAGAATCGAACTCTGGATTTCCAGCGGGGCTTCGGGAATCCAACCAGTGGAATCCGTCAAAGACGTCCCGAGTGATTCTGGAGCGCCAGCGACCGTCGCCGAAGTAACTTTTGAAGAATCCGATCCGGCGGCCGTTGCGAAACAGCGTTCGCCTCTCGCATCCGTCGTGGTCCAACTCCAACAACGCTTTCCTTCCGCGTTGAACTATGAGTCGCGTGGGTCCTCCGACCTCGTCTTCGACGCGTCGTTGCTGGGTGCCAAGTTTGGAGACAACGAACTCGCGGCGCTGGCCCCGCTCGGCGAGCAAATTGTGTCCGCGGACTTTTCCGGCACCGCCATCACCGATGCTTCTTCGGCCGGCATAGCCGCGATGAAGCGCCTCCGCTCTCTTCGCTTGGCGCACACAAAAGTTACAGACGCGACCGTCAAGGGTCTCGCTTCACTGGCTCAATTGGAATCCTTGAATCTATTCGATACTGCCGTTACCGCAGACGCTCTGGCACCGCTCGCCGAACTTCCGAAACTGCATCATCTTTACGTGCATCAGACAAAGATTTCGCCCGACGCACCCCTGCCGGAAGCGCTAAAGGCCAAAATTACCTTCTGATGTAGATCAGCTTCAACGGTAGGAAGCGATTCCGCCAGCCAGCTTTAGCGCACAGTCCTCAGAAGCTCTTTCTCTTGAGGCGAGAATTGGCTGTAGCGGCCGGTATCGATTTCCCGCTCGCGAGCAAATGGCGGCATCTCGTGCAATTGCCGCATCGCATTCTGCACTTCCGGCCGCAACGCCGAATTTTTCAGTACCGCTGGCTGTGCGACTCGGTAGTTGCTGGGCGCGGCCGTTATCCGGTCAATCGAGAGAATCGGAGCATCTGACTCGGATGCTTCGCTGCCCGCCGGGTAGTTCGAGTCGGCAGCGCCGTCCGGCACGGAAGGTCTCCAAGTTCTTGCAGGATCGCTGCTGCTGGGTCTTGGATCAGAATTCGACGGCGGAGGATCGTCGTTGCCGTCTCCATCATTTGCACAGGCATAGCCAGGTGGACAAGAGGACGGATAATAGTAAGCGTAGGGAGCTCCCCAACCCAGGCCGTAGCTGTACGCGTACGGGTATCCCCACCAAAACGGCCAACCCCAACCATATCCAAATCCCCTTCCCCATCCGTAACCGTAGCGCGGGTAACCCCAATATCCGCCACGCCAACCGTACCCATAGCCACCGCGATAACCGTAGTATCCGCCCCCACGATAGCCTCCGTAGTAACGACCGCTACCGTACCCGGCGTAGCCTCCGCCGTGAAACGTTCCGCTGCTTCCGTGAAATCCTCCGCCGCCATGGAACCCGCCTCCACCACCGCCGCCATGGAACCCGCCTCCACCACCGCCGCCATGGAACCCGCCTCCACCACCGCCACCGTGACCACCGCCACGCTGGGCAAAAACGGGAAACGGCAACAAACCGAGCGCGACAAAGGCGACCAACACACGAAGAATTCTTAATACGGTGGATTTTTTCATTTTGGATTACCTCTGTTCCATGTCCCCTCGACGGCTTAAATTACGAACATCTGAGACATAGGAGCCTTCCTTCGTGACTCCCATCGGTATTCTACACCCGTGAGCCCTCCGGGTATCGGCGTTGAAGTTTGCGGATTTGAGACCGGCCATCTAAGACCTGTTCAGCGAACGCAGACTCCGAAGTTGTTGGCCGTCCATGATCAGGCAGCTTTGAGACGCTAAGCCGGGACTCACTCTACCGACCCTGTATTCTCGGGTGGATTGTGCTTCGTAGTACTTTCGCAGTATTGTCCGGTGTTCCGCCTTCGTTAAAACTCTTCAGCATCTTTCTGCAATAAGAACGAGGAGATACGATGGCGCACATCCAACTTCCTGAGGGAATGCCGGGAATCGTTGGTCCACGTGAGATGGGCGAGCAACTTGCACACCAGGGCTACACGCGAGATCGATTTAGGAAAACGCCAACAACTGCTCAGGCTTAGGGGAGAATGCAATGGGGCATATCGTTTTGACGGAAGCATTGCCCGCTATTCGGGGGCCGATGGTTTCAGTCCGGAAACCAGCAAACCTCTTTCTGAGCTCGTCGAGGTGCTGCTGACCGGACCGGACTGCCGCTGAACGCGAGATGATCGCGACCTATGTTTCTTCGGAGTACGATTGCTACCAAGCCAGTACTGCCACGGTTCGACAGCAGCGCAACACCTTGGCGGCCGTGAAAAAGACGACGAATTCATAGCCGAAATGAAACGTGATTTTGAGTCGACCGCTCTATCGTCAAAAATGAAAGCACTCCTGAACATAGCAGGAAAGGTACAAAAGGGCGGGAAGCAAGTGACCACGGCCGATGTTGAACGAGCACGGCGAGAAGGCGCAATCGATAAAGAGATTCACGACACAGTTCTGATTGCCGCAGCATTCTGCATGTTCAATCGGTATGTAGTTGGCTTGGCTACGTGGCAGCCGCATGATCCGGACGTTTACCGTGAAATCGGTCAGCACACAGCCCGGCTGGGATATGTGGACCGAGACTACAAGAAACCGCTCGAAGCAATCGCCGCAACGCAGGGAACACCAGCCAAGAAAGTCGCCGGCTGGTGATCCTCGTCGAGCCATCAAAAGAAACTGCCGAACTGGCTTTCCGTCAGAACGAGTCAAATCTCGGCTATTACGGCTGGCGTGTCGTACTGGCGGCGTGTCTTGGTGTGATGGCGGGCTTCGGTTCGCTGTTCGTTTATACGTTCACGGTTTTTGTGAAACCGTTGGGCTCGGCATTCGGCTGGAATCGCGAATCGGTTTCGATTGGCTTCGCAATCGCGGCCCTGACGGTAGGACTGTCCTCTCCTTTGATCGGCCGCCTGATCGATCGTTTCGGCCCTCGCCGGATCATTCTTCCTTGTATGACGGTTTTCGGCTGCAGCGTTGCCTCGCTCGGGCTACTGGGCTCCGGACGATGGCAATTCTATCTGACCTGCTTTGTGATCGGAGTGGTTGGCAACGGCGCAGCACACCTGGCCTATGCGCGTTCGATTTCAACCTGGTTTCACCGGCGATTGGGCATGGCTCTGGCTTTCGTAATGGTTGGAGCCGGTTTAGGCGCTATGATCCTTCCGGTCATTGCGCAATCTGTCGTCACTCGGTTTGGCTGGAGGGCAGCGTACCTTTCGCTCGGTGCGCTCGCCTTGCTATTGGGACTGCCGCTGAGTTGGCGGTACATCGTCGATCGTGGTCCTGCGCAAAAACAATCCGCGCCGGTCGTTCATTCTGGACTGACTTGGCAGCAAGGCACGCGCTCGCTTCCCTTCTGGATCATCGTCGCCGTTCTTTTCGTGAGCTCGATCAGCATGAATGGAGCGATCACGCATTTGTCGGCATTACTGACCGATCGGGGAATCACGCCAGGAGATGCCGCTTTGTGCGCGTCCAGCCTTGGCGGTTTGAGCGTGCTTGGCAGAATCGGTACGGGCTGGTTGCTCGACCGGTTTTTCGGGGCACGAGTCGCTCTCGCAGTAAACCTAGTCACTGCAGCCGGCGTCGTGGTGCTTGCTCGAGCGAACAGTCTTCAGGCGGGCGCGTTGGCAGCGGCGCTTCTTGGCGTCGGAGCGGGAGGGGAAGCCGCGATCACTCCTTACTTGCTGACGCGTTACTTTGGGCTCCGTGCTTTTTCCACATTGTACGGTTTCACTTGGACTTTTTATGCCGTAGCAGGTGCCGCTGGCCCCGTGATATTAGGCCGCGCATTTGATAGGACTGGGTCTTATTCTTCCTTGCTGATTTCCCTGGCAATAGCCCTATCCTTCGCCGCGGCACTGAACCTGCTTCTTCCGAGGTATCCTGATTCACTCGGGGGAGAGCTTGCGTCTTCAGACTAACAAGGGAGGAGTTCGTCTCTGATGCGTCACCGAAGAACGATTCTGATCAGTGCGCTAGCTCTGGCCGTCGCCACTGACGCGCGGCAAGCTGCAACGACTCGATTCGACGGGGCTTCGTGGTGGGACTACGTGAAGGTCCTGGCAGACGACAACATGGAGGGACGCCAAACCGGCAGCGCAGGGTTGCGCAGAGCCGAAGCGTACACCGTGCAACAGTTGCGGAAATCCGGGCTCGAACCTGCTGGCGAGAATGGCTTCTATCAAACTGTGAAATTCGACCAACGGCGGGTGGACGAGAAGGCATCGTTCGCGACTTTGACGCGCGACGGACAAGACCTTCCTATTGTTCTGGGTCAGGACGCCTATTTTTCCACCACCGTCGACCTGCCTTCGGCAGAAGTCACCGCGCCTTTGGTGTTTATCGGCTACGGGCTGAAAATCCCAGAGAATAATGATGACGACTACGCGGGGCTGGATTTAAAAGGGAAAGTAGTGGTCTACATCAGCGGCTCGCCAGAGGGCATTCCCTCGGCTCTTTCGGCGCATTCCCAAACCGCAATGGAGCGAGGGAAGTCTTTGCGGGCGGCCGGAGCGATCGGCGTGATTCGCATCTTTAATCCCGCGGCCATGGACGCTCCGTGGGATCGCATCGCCTTGAATCGAACGGCTCCGGCGATGCAACTTGCCGACCCGAAATTGCAGGATTTTGCAGGCATCAAGGTAGCTCTTACGTTCAATCCGGCGCAGGCAGAAAAATTGTTCTCTGGCTCGGGACACACGTTTGCGGAGATCGCAGTACTGGCCAAGGGCCGCAAGCAGTTACCGCGTTTCCCGCTCGCTATGACCTTGAGGACGCACGCCGCTATCGAAAGCAGCATGGTCCGATCGGACAACGTCATCGCAAGACTTTCCGGCAGCGACCCTGAGCTGAAGAACGATTACGTGGTTCTCTCGGCGCACATCGACCACCTCGGAATCGGAGCTCCGATCAACGGAGACAGTATCTACAACGGTGCCCTGGACAACGCGTCCGGTAGTGCCCTGCTGCTGGACATCGCCGCGCACTTGAAGTCGCATCCGGAAAAGCTAAGGCGATCCGTACTCTTTGTTTTCGTCACCGCAGAGGAGAAAGGCCTGCTTGGCTCACGTTATTTCGCCGCGCACCCGACGGTTGACTCTCGATCGATTGTGGCGGATATCAACACAGATATGTTTCTGCCGATTGTGCCGTTGAGAACACTGCTGGTGCTGGGGATCGACGAGTCGACGTTGGGAGCCCGTGCAGCTGCGATCGCGAAATCCGTGGGCGTGCATGCGATTCCTGACCCGATGCCTTTGCGAAATATTTTCATACGCAGCGATCAGTACAGTTTTGTTCTGCACGGTGTGCCTTCCGTAATGATGAGTGTCTGGGCCGAATCGGGAACGCCCGAGGAAAATGTGCTCGAGAACTGGCTCAAGACACGTTATCACGCGCCGTCGGATGACGTGAACCAACCCGTCGATTTGCAGGCCGCCGGGCTGTTTGAAGAAATCGTGTTGCGCCTGCTCGCAGACACCGCAAACGCGGATGCACGGCCACGCTGGAACAACGACTCTTTTTTCCGGCGCTATACTGCAGCGGCGGACTAAGGATCCTGGCAGGTAGAGCTGCCAGATTACGGGAAAACGCAAGCTTAGTACCCTGCACAGAGGGTGGGTGGGAAAGTGTAGCAAACCTTTGTTCCATATTTATGGCATCGGTGATATAATTGCGCTATGAAAGAGCAAGCGGTTCGGACGACCGTCGATATTCCCGCTTCCCTTTATCGCAAGCTTAAGGCGCAAGCGGCGGCGCAAGGACGGTCCATCCGTGAGTTGATTCTTTTGGGCGTACGGGTGACGCTCATCGAGGGTAAGCGCCCTCCCGCCAAGAGAGTCAAGTTTCCCCTCGTCACTTCCTCTGGGCCAAAGATTGATTTGACCAACGATCAGATTTATGAATACGTTGAATTTCCTTGACGCCAATGTCTGGCTCGCTTTGTTGTGGGGCCGACATATCCACTCTGAGAGGGCGCGCGAGTGGTGGGACAGGTTGCCAGAAGAGAAGTTCTTTTACTGCCGGTTCACGCAGTTAACAATACTGCGGCTGCTCACCTCGGCAGCGGTGATGGGAAGTGATGTACGAAAAATGTCGCAGGCGTGGGATCTCTGGGACAAGGTGTGCGCGGATGACCGAGTTGCATATCTCACCGAGCCGGGGGCGATAGAGCCCGAATTCCGCCGTCAGTCGGGACTTGGCACTTCTTCACCGAAAGTGTGGGCGGATGCCTATCTTCTGGCGTTCGCAACCGTGGCGGGATTGAAGCTTGTTACCTTTGACCGAGCCCTTCGCTCCCGTGGCTCAGAAGTTTTCGTTCTTTAGGTCATCCATTGTAATAAATGGTAGCCCGTGGGGACTCGAAGCCAGACCTCTACCGTCCGACGGCGTATTCCGTGAATCCAGCCTCGGCCGCAGCGGTTGGTTAGTGTGGCTGGTGAGTTTTCAGATACTGAGATGGTGTCACAATCAGAATCGCTTCGATTTTCTTGCCGAAATACGGGCCAAAATGCCGAAGATCGCCGGTGATGAGATGTGTTGTCCGCGCGTCCATCGCCGCAAGCAATATCGGCCGATCTTTTTCGGGCAAGGAGATACCTGCAGGTAGTTGATGCGCGGTTGAGTCGAAAAGTTGAATCTTTCTAGCCAATCTCGCAAGCCTGCCCCTTTGAGCGTCATCAGATAGGTTGATTCTTGCCTCTTCAAGGGCATAGTGCGAGGAGCATAGAATCACATTCTTCAGATCCCAGAAGCGCAGAAGGCCTGCGCCTTGTCGGTAGGCGGCAGAGAAAAGAACGTTGGCGTCGAGAAAGAGGCGGTCCATCTATTCGGCGTGCCGATGCGGGACAGCGTCGGGATCGAGGCCGAGTCGTTTCACTTCCTTCCGAGCGCGGCGATAGTCTTTCTCAGTTGTAGCAGTGGAGAGGAGAAACTCCGCCTTGCGCTCCGGGGTATATCTTTCCACGGGCACAATGACCGCTGGGCGAATCAGGACACCGTCTCCGCAGGGCTCGGTTGTGACGAACGCGCCTTCCTCAATGCCATACCGTTTCCGCAGCTTGGCTGGAACGATAATCGTGCCGCGCTTGCCGACCTTTACTGCTTCCATTAAAATCTCCGTTTGTCAGTATATCAGAGTTTCTGCAATTCAGGCAGTTAGACAACGGCTGAGGGGCAGTGGCGCGTGAGATCGTTTATGCCATTCTCATCCGTTTCAGCAACGTTTAAAATCGAGGATCTGTGCGGAGCCTATCCAGTCTTGGATCGCCATTCACCATAACCCTGAACCAGGCACAACGGTCCTTGGATGCCCTATCGAACCAATCCAAAGCCAGATCCTGCTGGCGCAAAGCGACGTATATAAGTCCTACTGAGTATTTGTCCACGTGCCTCCTCTCGGCTTGGCCAAGCAGATTTTGAAGTATCTCACGCGCCTCTCGGTGATGACCTGCTTTGGCGCGGGCGTGAGCCAGGTGAGCCGCTGCCAAAGGCTCACCCTCCAAGAGTTGCAGCGCTTTCTCAAACTCGGCCGTCGCTTCGTCGTATCTGGACTCTTGCTCATAAGCGATCCCCAAGTGCAGTCTCAGCAAAGGATAATCCGGGGCAATGTCAATGGCTTGCAGACAGAGCTGAATTGCATCGGCGTATCTACGACTCACAACGAAGTTGAATGCTGCACCGTGCGCGATGACCGCCGATAACATCCTCGCTCAAACTGGTATTCGATTTCGATTTCGACGTCAGACACAACCCAGGGTCGCGGGCTATCGCCGCTCCCCCAATGGAGAACAACGACGCCCAATTATTCGCTCAAACACGCACGCTCCGGATCAGAGAGGTAAACGACCTCAACGGCTCCACTGAAAAGTTCGACCTCGCCGCTCCGAACCACAGCTATCTTAACTCGCGACGATTTTCATGAAGTTTCGCGGGCCGCTGGCCCTCTCTAAGACAGGTGAAGAATTTCCTACTTGCGCCCAAGATGGACTGCAGTGTTGAGCCCCGACCAGAAATCCGCTTACGTGAGTGGCGTCGAGAAGGGGAGTCAACGAAACGGACCTTGGCAGACGCTATTTACAGGTGAAGTTTTCCGGTAGTTTTTGCTAATTGAAAACGATGGTAGGCCCGTGGGGACTTGAACCCTAGACCTCTACGGTGTCAAAGGCCAGATGAGCGCCGCGCTGAACAACAGATAACGACGGCGACCGCCTTTAGAACGTGCAAATACGGCTGAGCTGGAGTCCTTATAGATGAAATTGCAGGTGAGAAACCTCAGTCTGAATACCGTTTCGGCTTATAGACCCAGTTTCAGTGAATGGGCTTAGGATCAAACTCATCCAATAGCCAGGATTCCTCTATCGTTGCCCGGACCTCCGAGAAGAATTCCTTATTGGGGCAGGCCAGTGCGTCCCAGCAGGTCAGCATAGCGAGGATCGGAACGCAGGAAGTCGAAGCATCGACTCGTCTTGAGCATGCTTACTAATTCGGATCGGGCGGCGTAAGCTTTCTCGAGCCACAGAAACGTCTCTTCTTTGTCGCCCAGAAAACCGTATTCCATGGCCACAACTCCCGGGTCCAGGTAGGTGTGTGTTGCCGATTGCTTGAGGAATTCGATGCCACGAGCTACAGCTGCTTTGTACCCCGCCCGCGCGTAAACACGGGCCACTTCTTCTTGCCGGGCGAGATCATCGCGGTCATCGTTCAAGAGCGCGGTCTGTCTCCATTCACTCAGCCAGAGATCATAACGGCTCTGGTACCGATAATAGGTACTAAGATCGCCGTGCGTGCCCGCGAAATTCGGGTCCATTTCGATGGTCTTCTTATACTGTTCCAAAGCCCGATCGTCCATGCGAGCGTTCATAAAACCTTGACCTAAATTGTCATTAAATTTTAGGTTAAGAGGCTCAAGCTCGACAGCGCGCTTGAGGTGCTGGATCCCTTCCTGGTAATTACCTATCCAAGTCGATTGCAGACCATACCAGTGATGGGCGTTTGCAAAATTCGGGTCCAACTCCATGGCGCGTTCGAATTCCTTTCGCCAGTCGGCCCACTCCCAAGCTAGGTAGTGAGCCTGCCCGAGGGCCGTGTGGGCCGCGGGCAGGGTCTCATCGAGTTCCAGGGCTTTGCTTGCCGCGGCCTTTACTTGGGGCAAGATTTCGCTCAGCGGCATCGGGACATAGTCACCCACCACTCCCCAATAGTCGGCGAGGCCAACATAAGCGTTGGCATAGTTCGGGTCTTCTGCAATGGCCTGGGTGAAAAAATCCCGAGACTTTGCAAGTGCTTCGGGTGTGCGCTTCTCCCAATAGAAACGCCCTTTGAGATAAAGCTGATAGGCTTCGGGATCGGAAGTGCCGCCGTTCGAGAGTTTGGCTTTCTGCTCGCCGGTGAGGTGCTCGCGGAGATGAGCGGAAATTTCCGCGGCGATCTCGCGTTGCACGGAGAGCACGTCGGAGACTTTTCGGCTGTACTGTTCGCTCCACAAATTCCGATTCGTGCGGGCGTCGGTGAGTTCTGCACTTACTAAGAGAGAATCGCCTTGTTGCGTGACGCGACCTGTTACAACTGCTTCGACCTGTAAGTCGGCGGCTGCCTTTTGGGGATCCACGTCCTTGGATTTATAGCGGAAAACCGCACTTCGTGAGCGAACAGAAAGATTGGGCAGCTGCGAAAGACTGCTGATCAGGCTCTCCGTGAGTCCATCACTTATGTACCCGGCATTTGGATCAGCCATGACGTTGGTAAATGGCAAGACGGCCAGCGAGTCAAGGGCGGAATTGGAATGGGATTCAAACCAGCGGTAGGTTCCCAATCCCAAAGCAAGGATGGCCAGGAGCACAAGCGAAGCGAATCCGATTAATGTTTTCTTATGGCGCGCGATGAGTCCAACGGCGATCGCCGAATC
The DNA here is from genome assembly GCA_963783955.1 of Candidatus Acidiferrales bacterium. GTDB lineage: Bacteria > Acidobacteriota > Terriglobia > Acidiferrales > UBA7541 > Acidiferrum. Next base: position 1,211,242 of record CAWAPN010000002.1, read on the forward strand.
GGATGCTTCCGGAAGGCCAAGCGAAGAGGGTCTGGCCGAGGACGGCATACCGGCCGAGTGACTGTGGTCGCTCTGGGTCGGTCTATCGGGATAAATGGCAGAACGGCCAGTGTCCGAATCGCGCTTCAGCCGCTGAAGATCTGTGCGGATTTCTGAGGCGTGCTGAAAACGCAGATTTCGATCCTTCTCCAAACACTTGTCGATAATGTCTCCCAGTTTCGGCGGCAGATCAGGATTCAGTCGTATTGCTGACGTGGGTGTCCCATCCAGAATGGCTTTGAAGATGACTCCCGAGCTTTCCCCACGGAAGGGCAACGCGCCAGTGGCCATCTCGTATAGTACAACTCCGAAAGAGAACAAATCCGTCCGTGCATCCAGTTCCTTGGCCCGCACCTGCTCCGGTGACATATACGCAATGGTGCCTAGCGTCGAGCCCGGACTGGTCAGTTGCTCCGCACTTACACCCTCGGTCATTTCCCCGGTAACTATCGCTCCAGAAGTGCTACCTCCTGTTCCCGAGAGCTTTGCCAGGCCGAAATCCAGGATTTTGGCGTGTCCGCGATCGGTCACAAAGATGTTTGCAGGTTTGATATCGCGGTGAACGATTCCTTTGGCGTGCGCCACGTCGAGGGCATCGGAAATCTCAATAGCCAGCACCAGCAGTGTTTCAACTTCCATTGGTCGGCCGGCGATGCGATACTTCAGAGTCTTGCCGTCCAGAAACTCCATGGCGATGAATGCCTGTCCGTCTTGTTCGCCAATATCGTAAATCGTGCAAATGTTGGGGTGATTCAATGCCGATGCGGCTTGCGCTTCCCGTTGAAATCGCGCCAGCGCCTGCGGGTCACGTGCTACCTCTTGCGGCAAGAACTTCAGGGCCACAAAACGACGGAGTCGAATGTCCTCCGCCTTATACACCACGCCCATTCCACCGCCGCCAAGTTTTTCCAGGATGCGGTAATGCGTGATGGTCTGTCCGATGAGCGGGTCGGTACCTGGCATGTGTTGTTCATCTTAAGAGTGGGTCAGTAGACAAGTCAACGAACAGGACCCACGAAGAGGGTCACCCCGGCCAACCGCAAACACCACGTTACAGGCTCGAAAATCACTACGCTTGTGCTTGGCTGGGTTGATGATTCGGTACTTCGATCCGATAGCCGAGGCTTCGGAGTTGCCGGATCATCTTCCAAGTGAGGAGTTGCTTCGCTGAATTGCACGAGGGTGTCTTCCGTAAACCTCTTGCCCAAATCGTCGGTCAGGTCTTGCGCGCGCTCATCGTCCCCCGCATACGCCAAGGCGAGTGCAGTGCCCTTCTCGCTGTTAATATAACGTGTTGCGTCAACTCACAAGGAAAGCGACGACAACTGCAGTTCCGGAGTGTTTCTACTTCGAGGTGTCCCGGAGAAGCACTACATCTGATTCGATGTGGCCACGCCCTACTAGAACCTGTCTAGTGTCCGGTGACCAGCAAATTCTGAAGATCTGGTCGGAAGAAAACTGAGAGATTTGGTGGCCTGCTTTGCCGTCGAGCGGCTGCAACCAGAGATTATCCACATTACTTTCGCCACCGATCGGATAGACCACTGCCAGTCCGTCTGGCGTAAACATCGGTGCCTGGCTGTGGTTGGAGGCAATTCGCGAATCCGCATCAAACACCTGCGGCGCTTCGCCAAGCGCATTGGTCTTCAGAATGGCAAGCCCGTTGCCATAAGTGCCCTTCACAGTATCCGCAATCGACACAGGCGTGGCCAGCATCGCGTCATCGCGGGAAACGTCGGACAGGAGAAATGTCGCGGAGCCCTTCACATGTTCCAACGGCAGTTTCTCCACTGTCCCACCTCCGAGCGGCACCCGCATCCAGCTTTGCGTCGCGGAAATGGACGAGGTGGAGTTAGTGAAGTAATAAACCCACCTGCTCATTGGAGCGCATATCGGTTGGAAGTCGTCTTCGCCCTCTGTCAGTCGTTTCAAATTGGTCCCGTCGCTCTCCATTCGCCAGAGGCTCCTCCTTGCGCTGCCCTCGTGGCCTGCCATGCTAACAACAATTGAGCGGCCTCCTCCGCAGACCGCTCCGTCCACTAGGTTAGCCGAATTGTCGCTGAATATTTCGGTTTGCTTTGTGCCATCGATGCTGGCGCGTAAGATTCTGTCTGGAAGAACCAGTAGCAATTCCGCGTTGTTCAGCCAGTCTATCTGTCTCGTTTGGCGCAGGAGCATAGCAATTCCTGGCACCATTCCGCTCTTGCCTTTGCCGGAAGTCGAAAGTAGATTGAGTTCGCCGTCGCGTTGCGACTGGATTGTCGTCATCGTCCTGCCATCGGCAGAAACGCTCAACGTACTGTAGTTGTTGGTGTCGTTCGTGAGTGGCTCGAATTTTGCTTCGGGATAGGAGACATATCCGATCTGCCCACGGGCATAATTCGAACTCCTGTCCGAGTAGCGTACCAACAAGCCACGCGCGTTCGGCGCCCACCTCAGTTCAAAAATACGCTTATCGTCAAACGTGACAAAAGGCATTTCACGTTTGCTGGCCCAGTCGAACATTCCGATGCTCCGGTGTTCTTTGTCAGAGCTATAACTCAGACCAAACGCGATTCGTTTTCCATCCGGCGACCAACTCAGCCATTCCGGTATTCCGCCTTCTCGAATGAATAGCACCTGTTCGCCGCTGCCATCAGGGTTTGCGGAAATCCAACGGCACTTATTAGCTTCCACGCTGTTGCAGCGGACATAGACCATCTGTTGCCCGTCCGGAGAAAACACCGGATCCGCGTCAATGTCTCGTACCAGTAGTTTCGGCGTTCCGCCCAGCACAGGCGCGCGATACAACACGTGGAATAATCCGGTCTTGTCGCCAGCCTGCGTAAAATAGAGGTAGTTGGCGTCGGGCGAGAAAGTCAGGAACGCAAACGGCGCTGCGGATGGCGCGACCACTTGCGTGTCGCTGTTTGTAGGGAGGTTGCGCAGCCACAGGCTTTGCAATCCGTTCTCGCGCATCGCGGTCAGCATGTATTTTCCATCGGGCGAAATCGCCGCAAGCGCCGCTTTGCCGGAGTTGGTCATCTCACTGATGGAAAACTGCTGGAATGGTCGCGGTCCCGCCTGCGAGAAGAAGCTGCGAAGCCCAAAACCTCCAGCCACAATCACCCCAAGCAGTGCGCCGATCCATATCGTTTTGGAGAAGCCCGTCCCGGTCGGAACTGCTGGCGGAACGGTGGGATTGGATTGCGAAGAAGCCGCAACCGCTGACCACACTTACTCGCGCGGAACTGGTGTCACGCCGCAAGCGCTTCAAATCAGCACGCATATCCGCGGCGCTCTGGTAACGCAAATCACGATCCTTCTCCATTGCTTTGTGCAGGACTTGTTCAAACTCAGCGGGCAGTGTGCTGTTCAGCCGCACAGGCGCGACAGGCGTCTTATGGAGAATGGAGTCGAAGATGGCCCCGGAACTCTCTCCTTGGAAAGGAAGGTAACCCGTCCCCATTTCGTAGAGAACAATTCCGAAAGAGAACAAGTCGGTCCGAGCATCCAGTTCCTTTCCGAGAACTTGTTCCGGTGACATATACGAAACCGTACCCAACGCGGTGCCCGGACTGGTCAATTGAGCGGAGTCGACTCCCATCGTGGCCATGCTGTCTGCTTTGCCGCTGGAAATTTCTGGGTTGGCCACCTTGGCCAGACCGAAATCAAGGATTTTCGCGTGGCCGCGCTTGGTTAGGAAAATGTTGGCGGGCTTAATGTCGCGGTGAACGATGCCTTGGCTGTGTGCCGCGTCAAGCGCATCGGCAACCTGAATCCCAAGGTCGAGCAAAGTCTCCAATTCGATGTGCCGGCCACCGATGAGATGCTTCAGCGTCAGGCCATCCAGAAATTCCATGGCAATGAACGAACGTCCATCGAAATTGCCGATTTCGTGGATGGTGCAGATGTTGGGATGGTTGAGCGATGAGGCAGCGCGGGCCTCCCTACGAAAGCGCTCCAACGCCTGTGGGTCTTGTGCCAAGGTATCGGGCAAGAACTTCAGCGCCACGAAGCGCCCTAGCTCCGTGTCCTGAGCCTTGTAGACCACACCCATACCACCGCCGCCAAGTTTTTCCAGGATGCGGTAATGCGTGATGGTCTGTCCGATGAGCGAGTCGGTGCCGGGCATGTGTTGTTCATCTTAAGAATGGGTCAGTAGACAAGTCAACGAACAGGACCCACGATGAGGGTCACCCCTGCCAACCGAAAACACCACATTACAGGTGAAGAATTACAGGTGAAGTTTTGGGGGGATTCTGAAGAAAACTCTCTAAAGTATTGAAAACGATGGGTTCGAGTCCCCACGGGCCTACTAGCTACTTTCCGGCGCAAAAATAAGGACCGAGGAGAAGCAATTCCCTGAGCCCGGCCCGTGGGTTCCTTCCGGGCTGCCATTTTATCTACATCTTTTCTCTTTGCCCTTGTGGTGATCGCCGCTCGCGGCTTGATCTCTATCCGCTGTTCGTTACTGCCAGGAATCGACCGATATTGATCAGATTGTCTGCAATCACCCCCAGGCCCACCCACCGTTGCATGCCAGCCTCTCCGCGATAACGACAGCGATTCAGTCCGTGGCGCCGTTTGAGCACGCTGATGCGACCCTCTGCTCCAGTTCGCCACTTCTGGCCTCTACGAAAGGATTTCTTCTTCTGATGTCGTCGTCGTTCGGGACTCTTCGTGGAACGGTTCGGAACCGAGATTTGTCTCACGCCCATCTTTTGCAGCTCAGCCTCGTTGTCCGCAGAGTAGAACCCTGCGTCACCGGCCACGAGTTGTGGTACACGGCCGAATTGCTGTTCATGCTTCTGAACTGCTGGCACCAGTAGGTCCGCGTCATTGGGCCGCTTCTCGAACACTTCGTAGTGGGTGATGATTTGGTTCTCCGCTTCTTGAACCTTAACCATCTTTCCAAATTCGGTCGGCTTGCTGGCTTTCCCCTTACGGATCACTTCCGTACTCGGTTCAAACACGCTCACCAGTTTCCCCACTACATGGACGTTTCCACCCAGCACGCGAGCCCTGGCTTGCCGAATCACTTGTTGCACGCGAGGCAACATGGTTTCCAAATCTTTCCGTAGTGCTGTCAGAACCAAATTCTGCTCATGGTCTTTAGTGCGCTTCACACCGCTGGCGATCTCCTCCCGGAAGCGCTTTGCTTGGTTGACGACCTTGCGTGTCACGGTCAACAGCTTTCGATAGCCCTGCTGCAACTTTTTCTGCACTTGCGGTCCCTTGCTGCGGCTGGTCCGCGCAATCTCCATCGCCCGATGCCCGATGGTGCGCATGCGGTTACGCAACTTCGTTCCCGCTCGCCCCGTCAGCTCCGTAATCTTCTTCATCGTGCGCATCAGTACCCGCGCGCCATCGCTGAGCAAACTGCTGTCCGTGGGGTAGTGAATGTTGCTTTCCACGACCGTCGTGTCCAGCCGCAGCCTGCGTCCCCGCACGACCTTCTTTTCTTGGGCTACGGCAACCAGTCGCTGATGCACCTGTTGGATCACTGCCGGACCCAGCGCTTGCACCAGCCGCCCCAGGGTCTTGGCGTCGGGAACTTTTTCCGCGCCAATCCGGGTAAACTGCCGGTACACCACATTCGCCCGTACTTCTCGCTCGGTTTCTTCAAAGCTCCAGTTCCGCACATGCTTCAACACCGCTAAACGCAGCACCACCTCGGCCGGCGTTTGCTTCCTTCCACGACAACCGCTCTTCGGTCGTCGCTTTCCTTGGGCTTGGTAGACGGCCTCCAACAGCTCGTCATCGTCCAGCAGTTGATCGGCCTGCCTCATCCATTCGTCCCACCATCCTGCTGCTTGTTCCGGAAACCATCCCTCCCACACCAGCCGCTGGTGATGACGCAGTTCAACCATCGGCTTTCCTCTGCCTGGCCGCGGACTCTTGTCCCCGCATGCGCTCGCGCAGCTGTTCGCGGTTCCCGGCGGCCAACTCACAAGCCACCTCCCAAAACTCTTTCCAGGCGGCCTGAGCCTGACGAGCCTGCTCAGCGTGTTCGTGCGGTACATACAAAGCGCGGCTTTTGCCTTCGCTGCGATAGGTCAGGTAGAGATGCGGGCCATGCCGTTGTGTTGGGTCGCGGTGGCAGATGCAGTTTCGGTTGCCGCAGCGGCGTGTGGTCTCGGACAAGCCGCCCTGCACCATGAGGCGTGCGGTTTTCAGGAGTCGACGTAGAAGTGGCTGCTTGCTTTGTGACTTACTCATATACAGATAGTAGGCACATCTAGAATTCTGTCAAGCAGAAAATGATGTTCCGGCCATAAAATCAGACGAGAATATGCACCAATCTGCTACTTTTGGGCTCTATTTTGCGCCGGAAAGTAGTTAGCGAACTTGCCAAGCATTTCAACATCTCTCGGATGACCGTGTACCGGCGCAGCAAAGATTCGAGCATCTTACAGCGGGCTGAGTGGCTCCTCAGCCAGCACAAGCTTGCCGGCGTCCTCGTTGTACACCGAAACTGGGGGCGAATCGTGGCTGGCCAAGTAAAGGCCGCAATTTCCGGAGACACCAAAGCCGCGCAATTTTGCAAAGAGTGCGCGTGGCCTGAGGATGAGGGACCTTCTTACTTTTTGAGCAAATGAGTACTGCAAACTGCCAACGCGCAAGTGCCCTCGACCGCCAAGTTGCGTCTAAAGACTCTTCCCGGATCTCACTTTGCCGAGTCCATCGACTTTTCGGTGCAAACCGATAACGCCAGCGTGCCCGCGATCGCCTAGCACTGGAATTTTGGCGACGGAATCACCACCGATAGTCCCGGCCTCTCACGTCTACACTTGAGCAGCGCAATTCACGCTCCGTTTGACGGTAGACGGTGTCGATGGCGTTCCAACCCTCCAGATTTCTAGCCTTAAAGTGACCGGCACCTCGAAGGCGTTTCCAAAACTAACGGATAATCACCACTTCCAGGATCCCGCGGAGCACTAGAAGATTCCCCGTGCCTAGAATCCTCCAACTACAGATTTGGCGTTGGCGTGTGGCCATGATCCTATCAAACATTTGATCATAACGAACGCGACGACACAGGAACAGGTTGGGTGGTTGATCGGTTTGCGACACACGGTTGCGGAAAAACAGGGGGATTTCGAACTCGACGACGACGCTTCGGGAGGGCGTTAAAGGCCGAGTTAATTTTCGGTGGGTTGTTAGGAAGCTGCCACGATCAGCACACAATTGCCACCCTGGAAGCGCGTAATCTAACTTACCGACCGCCTCCATTCGCTCGTCGAGATTGAGAAGCGGCACGGCACTGTTAAAGACACGCTGGCTCTCCTGTTGCGGCGAACGAGGCAATGGCCATAAACGCGAGCGCTGCCCACTCTGTACGCGCTTCGTCCGAGTTCACGGTGTAAGATGCGCCAGACATATCCCGGAAATCATCAGCAACCTCAATTGCCCCTGAAACCTGAGACGGCAGGCGCTAAATTTACCAAAGTCTTAGGTCTCGAGTCCACGCATCCATCAAACATCCACTAGTGATTTAAACTGTTCCGTTCTTAACCAGAAAATGCTTTAATAACACCTCCCCTCGGCGAAAGAGACCTCTGGATACATGGCCATGAAATTCATACATTTCAGCTACCTTAACGTTTGCCCTCGGTGCCACAGTCAAAACGTGCGGAAGTCACGCAAGCGAAACGCGTTTGAAAAGGTCTTCTGTGCGCTGTTTTTTGTAAGTCCACTCCGGTGTGAAGACTGCGACGAAAGATACTTTCGATTCCGCTCCGCCACAAGGGACTCTACGAATTCTGCGCCTTTGACATCACACTTGATGAAATCGGGAGCGGGACGGGAACTGAAATAATCGTCGAGGGACAGATGTCTACCGATTCCACGGAATCGCCTGAGGTGATTACGATCACCCATTCTCCGGATCCTGCCAGTTGGGATCGTGCTACAGCGACGGTCCTCCACACCTTCCTACCTTTACGCCGATAAAAAAGCCGAGAAACCGATCAATTGGCAAATCAATTTTTCTGGCGAGACAGTAATCGCTACTCGCTACCTGCCTGTTTGCCGTCGGCGTCGCTTGCCCCGGCGCTGACCAACTGACACCGGACGAGTTGTTCGTTACGATAGGCGCGTGAGTTACGCCGTTTGGCCCGTACCGATGGCCACAGATGGCGGGCTTATGGCTACATTAGCGGGCGCCTGGCTTGCGCAACCTGAGGCGAGGATGATTATTCAAAAAGCACTGAAAAAGAGAGAAAGGATACACGCGCATCCGCTGCGTTCTGGGAACATTCACACCCTCCGATGGAATTACAATGGCCAAAGCCTCCGCCCCCGCGAGAGTATATCCGTGATCCGACAAAAGTTGCATGAAAAAACCACTACCGGTTTTCCCTTACGCATGTCGGACGCGACTCTCACCATGCGGGTCAATAGCCACAATTGCGATACGGGACTCTGTTCGCTTCTTTTGATACGGAAATATGGAAATACCATACTTAAACTCGAATGCTTGCCCCGGATTTCAAAGTCATTGGAAAGTTTTTCTTGCGGCAAGATTGTAACAAACAATTGTGGATAACACGGCAGCACAAGTGAAGCGCGATTAATATAATTTACAGCGTTTGCAAGTCAGGCTTTAGCGTGTCAAAGCATTCTTAAGCAAAAGCAACTGATTTGGCCCCATCAAGTCTCTTCTTAGCGCTTCGAAATGATGCCGTGTGATCGTAGCTGTTAGAATCGCCTGGATGGCTTCCTTTATGGCGTCCTCGCTGTTATCGCAACAAACCACACCCACACTGTATTTGTAAATGAGCTGGGCTAATCCGCTATCGGGAGGCGTGTCTCCAAAAATAGGGCGCTGCGCCTGGATATAAGTCGACAGCTTAATAGGAAGGCTGGTTCTGCGGAAACGCTGAAAGCGGTATCCGTTGGGGTACATTGCGTAGACAAAATCGCAGGTGGCGAGTACGGCCAGAGCGTCCTTCTCCAGTAATTCCCCATAGTTTTCAAAAGTGGCCAGGTTCTCGGAAGCAATCTTCTCTATCGCCGGGGAATCGCCGATTCTCACGATTTTTAGCGAGACGTTTTGTTTTGCAGCGTAGCTGCGACAAGCCAGAACAAACTTCCGGAAAGGATCCGGATGGTAGAGCGAGCCGATGTGGCCGACGGTTAAGGTATTTTCAGAGAGATGGAATTTCATCACCGGCAGTTCGGGAAGATATTTGTAGAGCGCGAAGGAATCTACTTTGTATTTCCTCTTGAAATAATCGCGCATGTTCTCGCTAGTCACATCCACTGAGCTTGCCCCTCGTAAAACGCGTGAAAAGGTAAGGGACATGAGCGGCCAGAGGGGACGAAGGCGGCGCGAACGAATCAGCATAGCCAGCGGCTCGTCATGAACGGTCAAATGGACGGGCTTGCCCATGGAGAGAAGCTCATCGGCCACCGAGATGCCTTCATAGTGCGCCACAATCCAATAAAGATCCGCGTCCATCCGGCTGACAATTTCACGAACGGGTGTATTAGCCTGGAAAATTCATGATTTTATAAGCACGAAAGGCCTCGCTATGGTACAAATCCGTTGTCTAGGCAGATTTGAGACCAAAAGTGAGGCCTTCGCTTGAACGAACATACCACAACAGACTGTCTCCTTTTTCCAGATATTTTTGATCGACCGGTGGTCGCGAAGTTTGATCAACGGCAGAGCAGTTCCGATGGCGGAGCGATTCTACTGAAGGCTGCCGAGCGTCGGTTAGGTCTGACTTCGGCATTGGTGGCTTGCCTGAGAGATGACCGACAACCCGTTAAGGTGCGACATGAGTTGCGGGAGTTGATTACGCAGCGAGTCATGGCCATCGCGTTGGGATATGAAGACGCCAACGATGCGGCACGGCTGGCGTGCGATCCGATCCACAAGCTGCTGGTCGGTCGGAATCCCGTCGACGGCGAGGATCTGGCTTCGCAACCTACTCTGTCGCGCTTTGAAAATGCTCCGGATAGTAAGGAACTGTTTCGTATGATAGAAGCGCTGGCGGAGCGTGTCATTGAACGACATCAGAAGCGTCTGCATGGACGCGCCCGTCGGATCACCATCGATCTGGATCCCACCGACGACCCCACACACGGTCAGCAAGAGTTCACCTTTTACAATAGCCACTACGATGGCTACTGTTACTTGCCGATGGTTTGTTTTCTCACCTTTAACCTGGAAAATTCATGATTTTATAAGCACGAAAGGCCTCGCTATGGTACAAATCCGTTGTCTAGGCAGATTTGAGACCAAAAGTGAGGCCTTCGCTTGAACGAACATACCACAACAGACTGTCTCCTTTTTCCAGATATTTTTGATCGACCGGTGGTCGCGAAGTTTGATCAACGGCAGAGCAGTTCCGATGGCGGAGCGATTCTACTGAAGGCTGCCGAGCGTCGGTTAGGTCTGACTTCGGCATTGGTGGCTTGCCTGAGAGATGACCGACAACCCGTTAAGGTGCGACATGAGTTGCGGGAGTTGATTACGCAGCGAGTCATGGCCATCGCGTTGGGATATGAAGACGCCAACGATGCGGCACGGCTGGCGTGCGATCCGATCCACAAGCTGCTGGTCGGTCGGAATCCCGTCGACGGCGAGGATCTGGCTTCGCAACCTACTCTGTCGCGCTTTGAAAATGCTCCGGATAGTAAGGAACTGTTTCGTATGATAGAAGCGCTGGCGGAGCGTGTCATTGAACGACATCAGAAGCGTCTGCATGGACGCGCCCGTCGGATCACCATCGATCTGGATCCCACCGACGACCCCACACACGGTCAGCAAGAGTTCACCTTTTACAATAGCCACTACGATGGCTACTGTTACTTGCCGATGGTTTGTTTTCTCACCTTTAATGAGGAGGCGGAGCAGTACTTGGTGGCGGCGGTGTTGCGGCGTGGGAATGCGTCTGGTTCGGTGGGCGCCATCGGGATTCTGCGCCGTCTGATCGAACGAGTGAGCGATGCCTTTCCCAAGGCGAGAATCCGGGTGCGCCTCGACGGCGGCTTCGCATCCCCGGAAGTTCTGGAATTTCTGGATTGCGAACCGAAAGTGGAATACCTCGTCAACATGGCCTCCAATGCGGTGTTGAAGCGCAAGGCAGAGTCGGCCATGAAGCAGGCTCGTCGTGCGTCGAAGATCTCGGGTCAAACCGAACATGTTTATGGTGAGTGCCGGTACGCTACCAAAAAGACTTGGCCGTGGAAACGACGGGTCATCTACAAGGCCGAGATGGTGCGCGCCGCGAACAAGGAACCGAAGGACAACCCGCGCTTCGTGGTCACTAACTTAAAACAGAGTCCGCAGTGGATTTACGAGCAGGTTTACTGTCAGCGGGGCGACGTCGAAAACCGAATTAAAGAATTGCACGACGGCATGCAGATCGATCGGACCAGTTGCTCGAACTTTTTGGCGAACACGTTCCGCGTGCTGCTGACAGCGGCTGCGTATGCGCTGATGCAGGAGATGCGACTTCACTTGTCCCCGACCCGTCACGCCCGGGCGCAAGTCTCGACCTTACGAGAGCATTTTCTAAAACTCGGAGCGCAAGTTATTGTCTCGGTGCGTCGCATCGTGTTGCACTTGCCTCAAGCGTTTCCCTACCGCGATAGCTTTCATCGTCTGGCCTTGAGCTTGGGCGCACAAAGCGGCTGAGTCTCCCACTTCTTCCACCCGAAACTAACCCTTGTCAACCTTCTATGCGCAGTGTCTCTCTACGCGTCAAAACCTGACCAAGAACCTCGCTAAGGACTTTAGAATCAGTGTCTCGGTCTAACAAAATTCTGACATTAACTCATGGTTGCTTCGCTCTCACAAAAAACTCGTCAGCGATCCACTTTTGTGAATAATGCAGGTTAATGAGGAGGCGGAGCAGTACTTGGTGGCGGCGGTGTTGCGGCGTGGGAATGCGTCTGGTTCGGTGGGCGCCATCGGGATTCTGCGCCGTCTGATCGAACGAGTGAGCGATGCCTTTCCCAAGGCGAGAATCCGGGTGCGCCTCGACGGCGGCTTCGCATCCCCGGAAGTTCTGGAATTTCTGGATTGCGAACCGAAAGTGGAATACCTCGTCAACATGGCCTCCAATGCGGTGTTGAAGCGCAAGGCAGAGTCGGCCATGAAGCAGGCTCGTCGTGCGTCGAAGATCTCGGGTCAAACCGAACATGTTTATGGTGAGTGCCGGTACGCTACCAAAAAGACTTGGCCGTGGAAACGACGGGTCATCTACAAGGCCGAGATGGTGCGCGCCGCGAACAAGGAACCGAAGGACAACCCGCGCTTCGTGGTCACTAACTTAAAACAGAGTCCGCAGTGGATTTACGAGCAGGTTTACTGTCAGCGGGGCGACGTCGAAAACCGAATTAAAGAATTGCACGACGGCATGCAGATCGATCGGACCAGTTGCTCGAACTTTTTGGCGAACACGTTCCGCGTGCTGCTGACAGCGGCTGCGTATGCGCTGATGCAGGAGATGCGACTTCACTTGTCCCCGACCCGTCACGCCCGGGCGCAAGTCTCGACCTTACGAGAGCATTTTCTAAAACTCGGAGCGCAAGTTATTGTCTCGGTGCGTCGCATCGTGTTGCACTTGCCTCAAGCGTTTCCCTACCGCGATAGCTTTCATCGTCTGGCCTTGAGCTTGGGCGCACAAAGCGGCTGAGTCTCCCACTTCTTCCACCCGAAACTAACCCTTGTCAACCTTCTATGCGCAGTGTCTCTCTACGCGTCAAAACCTGACCAAGAACCTCGCTAAGGACTTTAGAATCAGTGTCTCGGTCTAACAAAATTCTGACATTAACTCACGATTGCTTCGCTCTCACAAAAAACTCGTCAGCGATCCACTTTTGTGAATAATGCAGGTTAGAGCCAGGCAAAAAACCGCTTCTAGCAGAGAGATCGGCGGCAAATTGTCGCGGAGGAAGAGTCTTGCCGAGCCAGTGCCGATGATCGCCTTGAACCGAAGCAGTGGAGAGGTAGTACCACTCAACATCGAGGTCCGGCATTTGTGCCAGATGGCTCCGGAGTTGAACTGAGCCTCCGCCGATCTCGGGGGAATAGGGGGTAAAAAGAGCGATGCGCATTTAGCTATTCAGGCCGGCGATTCACCTTTTTCGTTGAAAAAGTTCCCTTAAACCTTGGCAGCAGAGCGGCTCAGGGACGGGCTCTCGTTTCCCCCAATTAAATCCACTATGTTTTGCAACTCATTTTGCGAACTTGGGCTTAGTGTTCGAAAACAGAATAATCAACAATATTAAGGCATGGCGATTGACAACGATAGTCGCGCTGCCCTATGTTCTTGTCAATCGTGGAAATGAAACTGGAAGTTACAAAGAAACCGAATACTCTGGTTCTCTGAGCGAGAATTTGTAGAGGCCCAATAAGAGAGCGGGTTTCCGGGATGGGGCTGTTCGGCTAGACTCGGGGGAATGCGGGACAACGAATTCACGAGAATCCTAGATTGGCCGGGTTACCGAGTCTTTCGGCACGAAATCGATGAAACAGCCAAGACGTTGCGTTTATGGGTGAGGCGAAAACGGGGCAATCGCAAACTGATCTGTTCGGGGTGCGGAAGGAAGTTTAGCGACGCCCATGATTATTACCAGCGTGAGGTGCGCGACTTGCCGTGGAGGAAGTATCGGACCACGGTGATCATCGAACTATATCGGGTGTGCTGTCCCGAGTGCGGGGTGAGGATCGAGAAGGTTCCGCAATTGCCGGGCAAAGCGCCGTTCAGCAAAGACTTCGAGGATGCGGTGGGATTGGCGTGTGAAAGCGCATCGGTTCGCCAGGTGGCCAGGCAGTTCGGACTGGTTGCCAGCACGGTGCGAGCGATCGACCTGCGGTATCTGCAGCGCTGGAGTGCCACGCGTCGCAAGGATCGCTTAGAGCAGATGGGTGTGGATGAGATCTACTTTGGCAAGCAGATGAAGTTTATTACCGTGGTCAGCAACTTGGCGACCGGCGAGCCCTTGTGGTTCGGACAGGATCGCAAGCAGGAAACGCTCGATGAGTTTTTTCGAACGCAACTGAAGGAAAGCCAGCGGAAGCATATCGAGGCAGCTTGCGTGGATATGTGGCGGCCTTTCACCAACAGCATTGAACAATGGGCCCGGAACTGCCGCATCATCTACGACAAGTTCCACATTCTGCAGCATGCCAACAAAGCCATCGATGAAGTGCGCCGAGCGGAGTTCTTCCGCAAAGGCGGGCGCATGCGCGGTGTCGTGAAGGGCAAACGCTGGCTGCTGCTGAGTCGCTGGATGAATCTGGACAGCCAAAAACGACGGCAGTTAAACGAGTTGTTCGCCCTCAACCGGCGGGTGATGAAAGCCTACCTGCTGAAGGAAAGTCTGGAGCGGTTATGGACCTACCACTATGAAGGAGCCATGCTGCGCTATCTGCAAAGTTGGATCGATCAACTGCGCTGGCAACGGTTGGAACCCTTTCAAAAACTTGCTTTCCTGCTGCTGGATCATCTCGACGGCATCCTCAACTACTGCCGCACTAAAGTACCTTTCGGAGTGGTGGAAGCCATCAACGGCAACATCAAAACCCTGCTTAGAAGGGGCCGTGGCTACAAGAATCTCGGCTATCTATTGCTGAAGGCCCAACGCATGGCGGTCACCAAGACCGAATTCATCGTTCTTCAGAAAGCAGCCTAAAATGCGCGTCTCTACGAATTCTCGTGCAGAACCCAAAAAGATATGGCACTAATAAACGCCGCAACCATACTTGTTTTAATTTGCGTATTCTCGATAGCGACTACATCTTTAGGGAATTTTATTTGCGGTTTATGCATTTAGTGATGGATACCGACGCAGAGCACCTGTTGTTGTGGGCTTGCTCCTGATGTTCCTCGTGGCGGATTTCAGGTCGATCGTAAAAAGATACTCCCGGATTTTGATGGGCGCATTTTCCAGTTCGGAGCTGATCTTCTTTCTGCTCCTCGCTATTGGGATCGTTCTCTGAGGTCGAATTCTTGACATCTCTCGCGCCGCTTACTGGCTCCGATGCTATGCATTACCACTTTACAACACAAAAATTAATAGGGTATGGTTTTCACCCAGATTTTTCAATTGCGCTTAGCTTCCTCTGTGGCTAACACCATCTATTGATTCTGTTGGGCCTGTCGTTGCGTCCTTGCTCCGGATAATCTTCGGGAGAGCTATGCGTATTATTCTCTTTATGCTTGCTGCCAGGCCATTCCCTTTCGACTCTCCATCCGCCTTGATGTCCACACAACACGCTCTCCCTAGAACCAAGTTAAGTTAGTCGGTACCTGGCCGCAGCGATCATGCCGTAGGTTCCGTTCGCGTTATAAGCGGTTGTATGAAAGCCGAGCTCCTCAAGTTTCTGAAGCAGATCGCGATGGGAGAACCTTTCCGAGAGATGATCGTGGTACTCCATCACAATGCGTTTGACGCAGCACCAGAGGGAGGGATCGGAGTCGAGGATGATGTCGAACTCGGAACCCTCGCAATCCAGCTTTAGGAAGTCGCAGCAAGTGATGTTGAAGCGCTTGAACAATGTACCGAGAGTGACGACGTCGACGGATTCTTGCTTGCCAGGGGAACTAGACGTGAGGAGTGAGAAGGAAACCGGATTGATACTCAAGTTCAACACACCACGGCCATCCTGCGCGGCACAGGCCAAGTTGAGCGGAACAACGTTCCTGGCGCGAGATACGTTGGAAATGAGACGAGAGAAATTGGAGGATGCGGGCTCAAGGGCATAGACGAGGCGCGCGTGGCGCGCTGCAAAAAGGGAGAACACGCCGACGTTAGCCCCAATATCCACGATCAGGCCATCCCGGGGTATCTGGCAATGCTTGGTGTACGACAGGTGGTACCAGATATCGCTGAAGTGCGCCCAGAGGGCGTTTTCCGCTGGGGCGATAATAATGGAGCCGTCGCGGAGCCGAATCTCGGTTACGGATTTCCCAGACGCAGCCCGTGGAAGAACTTCGCGCCAATTGGCAACATCCGAAAAAGCATGTGTCGCGATTCTTGCCCGGCGGAAAAAACCAATCTCCATTAGGGATCTCCCAGCGTCAAAGAAGCGGTACTGATCGCGCCTTAGCGCCCATAGTTACAGCTGCACGTCCTTAGATTCGTCAACGTGATGTGGTTACTCTCCTGCGTCTGTTTTTATCCCCACGATTGCGGAATAGATTCCTAGCGCCGCCCCAAGATTCCCAACAACCAGCGCGTACAGGCTCGTAGGAGTGACGACGGGAGCATATCATGTAGATGGATGCCGCGAGGTGGCCATAGACTACCCGCACCTCCGGGTGACAAAATATATTTTCAACTGCCTGAGCTATGCGTTGGCTTCTTGATCGCTTCTAGCCCAGAAGACCAGGTCCAATTCATAGCAGCCGTCCGCCAATTTTGTGGGAAACCCGGACGTGCTTCACAAAATGGAGGAAGCCGCTACGACAACTAAACTCGAATGCGAGAGAACCAAGGAACTTGAAAAGCTAGTCGCTGTTCTCGAAGGTTCCGCCCACTGAGATGTATTCCCTCCGCGATTACGGAGCGATGATCGCCGATGCCGGGCGCTCCAATGCCTACGCCAAAGCGATTGCGCGTGCAGTGCGTCCGGGTGACACCGTCGCGGACATCGGCTGCGGCCCCGGCGTGTTCTCGCTGTTGGCCTGCCGGGCGGGAGCGCGGCGTGTTTTCGCTATCGAGTCAGCAAGCTGTATTCAGTTCGCACGAGAGCTTGCGGCCGCGAATGGCTTCACGGACCGCATCGAGTTTGTTCAAAGAGATTCGCGCAAAACAGAATTGCCGGAACGCGTAAACGTCATCGTTTCCGATATTCGTGGCGTGCTGCCGCTCTATGACCATGCAATTTCGTCATTGGAAGATGCACGGCAGCGATTACTCGCGACGGGCGGAATCATGATTCCGCAGCGCGATACGCTGAAAGCGGCCGTCATTGAAGCGGACGAGGATTACTCCCACCTCACGACCCCCTGGCGAAAGTCGGTTTCCGAATTAGACCTCTCGCCATCGGTTTTACCGATCCTCAATCAATTCTACAACTCGTCTTACAAGAAGGATCAACTTCTGACCGAGGCGCAGGACTGGGGCTTACTCGATTACACGGTGGGCGCTGCGTCACGAGTGACTGCCGAATTGGATTTTCGCGCGGTGCGAGAGGGAATAGCGTACGGAGTGTGCCTGTGGTTTGAGACGGCGCTCTTCGAGAATATCGGTTATTCCTCCGAACCGGGGTCTGCGGATTCCGTATATGGCCAACTGTTTCTCCCGTGGCTTGAGCCGGTGGCGCTTAAGAAGAGGCAGGAAATTCAAGTCGGACTGCACGCTGATCTCGTCGACCAAAATTATGTTTGGAGGTGGGAAACAAGGATCCCGGCAAGGGCCAACCATGCGGCGCTCCACTTTCAGCAATCGACATTTCAGGGCGCAAGTCTCTCTTTCGAATCGTTGCGGCGGCGGGCGGTAGACCATGCTCCTCTGCTCTCGGAAGCCGGGCAGGCGGACCTCTGGATGGTGGAAAGGATGGACGGAAGCACCTCCCTACAGAAAATTGCGCAATCCGCCTCGGAGCGGTTCCCGCGCCTCTTTTCTTCCTGGCATCAAGCATTCGTGCGTGCTGCCGAGCTTTCTAAACGATTTTCCTCTTAAGAACTGCTTTACGAATTCTGCGCCTTTGACATCACACGTGATGAAATCGGGAGCGGGACGGGAACTGAAATAATCGTCGAGGGACACGTGTCTACCGATTCCACGGAATCGCCTGAGGTGATTCCGATCACCCGTCCTCCGGATCCTGCTAATTGGGATCGTGCTACAGCGACCGTCCTCCACACCTTCCTACCTTTACGCCGACAAAAAACCGAGAAACCGACATCTTCAAAAGGCTCAACTACAAGAACCTTAAAGACTTAGCTGAGTTCGTTTTGTATTTTCGGCTCTTCTGGGTTGGCGGGATGTCGGCATGTCAAACCCCGTCCCAACCTGTAATGTGGAGACGCCCACATTGCTACCCATCAACTCCACGTTTATGGCGCGCACGTAACCGCTGAAAGAACTTCGCGCCATCCTCCTTGTAGGACAGAACTCCGTCCTTCAGGAACAGCTCGCAGATCTGAGCGAGACTTCTATCTTCAGTCTTCGCGATCTGTATCAGAGCCTTTTTCAACTCCGCTGGGACCCTGACGCCGATTCTGTCTTCTTTCCTCATAGCCACTAGCTTGCATTCTAGGGTACAGAATTATTCTCCGCAAACTCCTCGCTTGACAAATCCATCCGATAAAGTGCACCATTGGTGAACAATGTTGACCAAGGAGTTTTGTATGAACAGTGAAAACGGCGCCACAGGCCGACGTAAGAGCTTGTTGCGTCAGAACATGAAGTTTGCAAGGCGTACGGACCCTGAAAGATCACCGAGTGCTTTAGCCCAACTGCGCGATCTCAGTCTAGATTTTGAATTCTCCTTAGTAAGGGGAGAGCTCCTGCGTCTAGATAGTGGTTGGTACGTTACACACGCTGCTCTTCTGCGACTCGCTTCACGAAAGCGCTGTGCCGGTATATGCGTAGAAAAGGTGGGTGAATCTTGCGATCCATCGGCGGGTCGCTGGGTTTTCAAGGCAACTGTCTACAAGAGACCTGGTTCGATCGGATTCTCGGGGTATGGCGACGCTGATCCCTCAAACGTTTCTACGATGGTCCGAGGTGCTGAGCTGCGCATTGCTGAAACTCGCGCCGTTAATCGTGCCTTGCGCAAGGCCTACGGGATCGGCCTTTGTTCGGTCGAAGAGCTGGGTTCGTTCTCGAGTCAGCCTCGACCGGCTGCCGTTTCCTCTCTATCAAACGGCTCTCATCCCTCCAACGGTTCGGGCAACGGCCAGCCCCGGCTCCGGGATCAGCTTTGCCTTCTCATCCGCCAATACAACCTCGACGCCAATCTCGTGAAGGCCTACGCGGCGGACTTCTGCGGCACGCAAACTCTCAGTGGCGCCAGCCGTGAATTGGTTGAGTCCTTCATCTCCCATCTGTATGTGTCTGCGAAAGAGAACCGAGACGCGCTCGTCTGCAAGCTGAACTCTTACTCTCAACAAGCGGAGGCAAGGCCATGAGGCGCTTTGTTCCTGGACTGCACTCGGGGCATCACGCATCGTCCACCAATCTTGATGGAGTTTTCCTCGTCAGCGTCGAAGGTGCTTCTTACCGCTGGCATACGCAGAAGCCATTCCTCGCACTTCGGTTCAGCATTCTGGAACCGGCCTCGTTCGAGGCGATTTCGTTCGATGGGCGTCTATACTGCACGGAACGTGCTCTTTGGAAGCTCACTTGGTTTCTTCGCGATTTTGGATATGACTCCGAACTGCTGAGCCGAGACCAAGTGGATGAGAAAGCCCTTCTGGATCTTCGCGGAGTCATTCGGACGACATTCACTCAACTCAATGGACATTCGTACCAAAATCTCAATTCGTTTGCCCCTGCCGCTGAGTGGGAAACGCTCTCCTGCACAACGAATGACCCGGAGATTGCTCACGATGATCTATAGCTACACCCAGATCGCGAATTACCTGCGTTGTCCCCGCAGCTATCGCTATCGATACCTGGACGGCTGGCGCGAAAAAGACACGCGGGCTGCGATGATTTTCGGTCGCTGTTTTGAAAAATCGCTAGAGGCCTATTTTTGCGGTGAGGATTGCGGCGCCGCTCTTTATCGAGAGTGGGGCGCGTACCGTGAGGCATCCTTTGCTTACAAAAAGGGCGACACCTGGGATCGGGTCCTCCGCCAGGGAATCCAACTTTTTGAGCGCTTCGCCCAGAGCAATCGAGTTCAGGTATCCAAACCCAAAGAGAATCTCCAAATCAAAGTCGAGCAGGAGCTACCGAACGCAAATCAATTTGTTTCTTATATCGATGCTGTCGGTGAACTCGACGGTCTTCGCTGCCTCATCGACTGGAAGACTACAACCAGTCGTTACCCTGAGGAACCAATGGGGCTGCTTGCTCTCGATCCCCAGTTGATCTGCTATTCCTGGGCGACTGGAATCTCCGAAGTAGCGTTAGTCGTTTTTGTGCGGAAGCATCATCCTGAGATCCAATACCTGAGGGCTTCCATTTCGGAAGCACAACGCTTGGAATTTGGTCGTCTCGTGGAGACCACGATCGGCCAAATCGAGGGCTTCCAATTCCACTCGCACAGCGGCATTCGATTTCCGCAGGACGGTTGCGTGAGCTGCCCCCATCTTGGCCTGTGTCTCGGCAATCAAAGCCTAATTGATGGGAATCTGATTCGAACTGCAGGAGGAAATGACCTTGCCTGGCTTGACGAGCTTGTGGATTGACCGAGGGGCATTGATGCCTCCCGAACTCAATCTTAAACGAGCTGTATTTGTCCTCGGCAAGATCGACGAGATCTTGGCTTGGGATAAGGAACGCCTTCACGAACGGGATTTGCGATTCGTTGATTTGGGCCGCTACCTCTGCGAAGTTCGGGCGGGACAGTATTGGCGGCTAGAGAAGATGTCATCGTTCGACGACTTCCTGGAGAAGCGGTTTCCCGACTCCCGGCGAAAGGCGTATTACCTGATGGCCATTCACGAGAATTTGACGCGTGTTCCGAAGCAACATTTGCGAGAGATCGGCTGGACCAAGGCCACAGAGCTTGCGAAGGTGGCACGCAAGGAGGGGGAGCGGTTCGAAAGTGCAACCTGGGTGCACAAGGCCCAAATGCTCCCCAAGGAAGAGTTCAAGCGGGAGGTCGAGCGACACCTGACGGGGAAGGAGACGGAGGCGTGGGAGATCGTCTACTTCAAGCTTTACAAGAGTCAGTTGCCTGTGGTTGAGAGGGCCATCGAAACTGCCGGCCTGATGCTTGGAACCGATAAGTCGAGGGGTTATTGCCTGGAGATGATCTGTGCGGATTTTCTCGCTGGAGCCAATCTTCAAGAGGATCGCGCCTAGATTCCCACCGAGGCTTGCGGTATGAATCCGTTGCATCCTAAGAAGCCCCGACTTAAGCTTGGTGCCAAAGTCTACAAGGAGCTTCGCAACCAGGTACTAGCTCGAGACGGCTGGCGGTGCCAAAGTTGTGGATCTCCAAAAAACTTGCAGGTGCACCATTTGCGGCCCCGAAGCAAGTTGGGCGATGATGCCGCGCAGAATCTGATTTCTCTTTGCGCCAGTTGTCATGCGGGACGACACGGGAGGAGGTCGGTTGATTGATCGGTTCGCGACATACAGGCCGCGGAAAAACAGGGGGATTGCAAGTGTTCGACTGTGGAGCAGTTGTGTTAGCGCCAGCTTAAAAGGGATCCACTTTCGCCGGTTTGACGTGGGCGCCTTGGCCCGGCGACGAGTTCGGAACACACCCGTGCACTGGCTTGTTGCGCAAGCAGTCTTGATCTTTTGGTTTTTTCCCTGCAACGTCACCCGTTACTTCATGAGCCATCCTCCCACGCCGTGTGCAGGAGCAGGAGTTGTAGAACACCGGCGGTGTTTGGCCTACTGTTGGCAGTAAAATGAGCGCCGGACGTTCACTTCCATTTTTTGCAAGCCTGGAATGTCAGATTTGGCAACGGTGGCTGAGGCCCGATCACCGAAAAAATCCGGCATGGGGCTGGGGGCTTCCACCCCACCTACCAAAAGCTGGAGTCCCATCGCGGATCAACCGCGACCGCGACGCTCGCGAACGCGCTCAATTCACTCCCGCTAAGATACGGGCGAGGCGTTCCTCCGAATTCTTAGCCTCGCCTTCGCCAGTAACTTTCTTTATGAACGCTCTGCCCCGAGGCTTGTCCTTTGTGGTTGAGGCCTGAATCTTCCATAGCAGCCTACAGGCCTCAAGCCGCTCGCCTGTCGTTGCGTCCTTGCTCCGGATAACCTCCGGGAGAGCTTTGCGTATTATTCTCTTTATGCTTGCTGCCATGCCATTCCCTTTCGACTCTCCGTCCGCCTTGATGTCCACACAACAAGCTCTCCCTAGAACGAACTTAGTCAGTACCTGACCGCGGCGATCATGCCGTAGGTTCCGTTCGCGTTATAAGCGGTTGTACGAAAGTCGAGCTCCTCAAGTTTCTGAAGCAGATCGCGATGGGAGAACCTTTCCGAGAGATGATCGTGGTACTCCATCACAATGCGTTTGACGCAGCACCAGAGGGAGGGATCGGAGTCGAGGATGATGTCGAACTCGGAACCCTCGCAATCCAGCTTTAGTTAGGAAGTCGCAGCAAGTGATGTTGAAGCGCTTGAACAATGTACCGAGAGTGACGACGTCGATGGATTCTTGCTTGCCAGGGGAACCAGACGTGAGGAGTGAGAAGGAAACCGGATTGATACTCAAGTTCAACACACCACGGCCGTCCTGCGCGGCACAGGCTAAGTTGAGCGGAACAACGTTTCTGGCGCGAGAGACGTTGGAAATGAGACGAGAGAAATTGGTGGATGCGGGCTCGAGGGCATAGACGAGGCGCGCGTGGCGCGCTGCAAAAAGGGAGAACACGCCGACGTTAGCCCCAATGTCCACGATCAGGCCATCCCGGGGAATCTGGCAATGCTTGGTGTAGGACAGGTGGTACCAGATATCGCTGAACTGCGCCCAGAGGGCGTTTTCCGCTGGGGCGATAATAATGGAGCCGTCGCGGAGCCGAATCTCGGTTACGGATTTCCCAGAGGCAGCCCGTGGAAGAACTTCGCGCCAATTGGCAATATCCGAAAAAGGGCTCTGAGCAGGAATTCGTAGAGCCACAATAAAAGAGCGGGTTTCCGTCGGGGGGATGATTCGGCTAGACTCGGCGGAATGCGCGACAACGAATTCACGAAAATCCTGGGATGGCCGGGCTACCGAGTCTACCAGCACGAAATCAATGAAGCCGCCAAGACGCTGCGTTTATGGGTACGGCGCAAGCGAGGAAACCGCAAGCTGATCTGTTCGGGTTGCGGAAGAAAGTTTAGCGAGGCCCATGATCACAACGAGCGGGAAGTGCGCGACCTGCCGTGGGGCGAGTATCGCACAACGGTGGTCATCGAAGTGTACCGGGTGTGCTGTCCGCAATGCGGGGTAAAGATCGAGAAGGTGCCGCAGTTGCCGAGTAAAGCGCCGTTTAGTAAGCGCTTTGAAGAAGCCGTGGGGTTAGCGTGCGAAAGCGCATCGGTTCGCCAGGTGGCCAGGCAGTTCCGGCTGGCCGCCAGCACCGTGCGAGCGATCGACCTGCGGTATTTGCAGCGGTGGAGTGCGACGCGTCGCAAAGACCGGTTGGTGCAAATGGG
This sequence comes from Candidatus Acidiferrales bacterium, assembly GCA_963783955.1. Classification (GTDB taxonomy): domain Bacteria; phylum Acidobacteriota; class Terriglobia; order Acidiferrales; family UBA7541; genus Acidiferrum. Next base: position 1,234,513 of record CAWAPN010000002.1, read on the forward strand.
CGTGGATGAGATGTACTTCGGCAAGCAGATGAAGTTCATCACCGTGGTCAGCAACTTGGATACCGGCGAACCCTTGTGGTTTGGGCAGGACCGCAAACAGGAAACCCTGGATGAGTTTTTCCGGACGCAACTGAGTGCCACGCAACGGAAACGAGTCGAGGCCGCGTGCGTGGATATGTGGCGGCCATTCACCAACAGCATTACCCAATGGGCCCCGAACTGCCGCATTGTGTACGACAAGTTTCATGTCCTACAGCATGCCAACAAAGCCATCGATGAAGTGCGCCGGGCGGAGTTCTTCCGCAAAGGTGGGCGCATGCGCGGTGTGGTGAAGGGCAAACGCTGGCTGTTGTTGACGCGCTGGATGAATCTGAACAGCCAAAAACGCCAGCAGTTAAACGAGCTGTTCGCCCTCAATCGACGCGTGATGAAAGCCTACCTTCTGAAGGAAAGCTTGGAACGGTTGTGGACCTACCGCTATGAAGGAGCCATGCTGCGCTATCTGCAAAGTTGGATCGATCAACTGCGCTGGCAACGGTTGAAACCCTTTCAAGATCTCGCTTGGATGCTGCTGGACCACTTGGACGGGATCCTCAATTATTGCCGCACCAAAGTACCCTTCGGAGTGGTGGAAGCCATCAACGGCAACATCAAAACCCTGCTTCGAAGGGGCCGTGGCTACAAGAATCTCGGCTATTTGTTGCTCAAGGCCCAACGCATGGCGGTCACCAAGACCGAATTCATCGTTCTTCAGAAAGCAGCCTAAAATGCGCGTCTCTACGAATTCTTGTGCAGAGCCCGAAAAAGCATGTGTCGCGATTCTTGCCCGGCGGAAAAAATCAATCTCCATTGGGGTTCTCCGAGCGTCAAAGAAGCGGTACAGATCGCACCTCAGCGCCCATAGTTACAGCGGCGCGTCAACGTGATGTGGTTACTCGCCTGCGTCGGTTTTTATCCCCACGATTGCGGAATAGATTCCTAGCGCCGCCCCAAGATTCCCAACAACCAGCGCGTACAGGCTCCTAGGAGTGACGACGGGAGCATATCATGTAGATGGACGCCGCGAGGTGTAAGCGAAGCAACGATGGACATTTACTTAGACACCAATCTGTCGAACGCCCTGCACAAACAAGGTGTCGTGCATAGTCAACAGCAACTCAGCTTCTTTAACGGCGCCTACGACCAGCACATGTATCACCCCACACTCATCTTCGAGCGCCACACCGGATGCCTACTCTCTGCGCGCCTGCGACCGGGTAGTGCTTCTAGTCACGCCCGCATCGTGCCCATCTTGTTGAGCTTGGTGCCGCGTCTGGAGGCCGCTTTTCCCGGCGTGCCCATCAAGCTGCGCGGCGCTGCTAGTTTCGCTCTGCCGTTGCTCGATGAGTTCTGCGAGTTCTTTGGCATTTCCTACGTTATTGGCATCCCTGGGAATTCTGTGTTCCAGTGTCGCGCCGAGCCACTGCAGAAGAAACTGCAGCGTCGCTGTCGCCGCCGCTAACTCCCACAACGCAGCCTCTCCAGCTTCCGCCACCGTGCCCGCTCCTGGTCACGCCAGCGTCGCATCTGCTACAAGGCCGAACACACTGCGGTCGGAACCAACCTCCGTTTCCTGGTTACCAACTGCAAAGGCCGCGCTTCGGAGGTCTTCGCTTTTTACAATGATCGCGGAGAATGCGAGAACCGCATCGAAGAGTTCAAGAACGGCTTCCACGCCGACCGTCTGAGCTGCCATCGCTTTCTGGCCAACGCCTTCCGCCTGCTGCGACTTCCACAGCCCTGGCGCTCAACTCAGATCGAAGCCCTGCGCGCCCGCCTATTTTAAGATTGGCGCTCGCATCCGAGAAACTGCCCGCTGCATCCGCGTCCACCTGGCTACCGGCTGGCCGTGGCATTCTCTGCTCCGCGAAGGATCTGGAGATTCTTCCAGGCCGAAAATTCAGCTTTCGTGGTTCCGCTTGCTGTGCGCTGACTCTAGGAATTCCCGCGTTGCAGTGGCATTTTGATCCCAGCCGCAGTTTGCCAGGATATACCGGGAAGCAGCTTCTCCCACTCCCCGACGGAGCGTTGGATCCGAATAGGTCCTGCGGATCAAATGGGAGAGTTGCACATGGTCCTGGGGATAGCGGAGGATGAATCCGGTTTTCCCGTCATGAATCATTTCGCTAGCCCCGGCACAGGCGCTGGCAATGACCGGAAGACCGCACGCCATAGCTTCCAGAATGGGGAGACCGAAAGAGTCCTCCAAGGAGGGGCCAACATAGAGATCAGCAGCTGCATAGAAGAGTAAAACGTCACTGGAAGGTGCCTCAAATCGTAGGCGATCTCGCATGCCGAGCTCCTCAACGAGGGGCCGGAAGAAAATCGGATCGTCGCTGCCGACAACCAGCACTCGCAGGGGAAGATCCGTAAGCAAGGCGCATGACCTAAGAAGAGTTGCGAGGCCTTTGTTCTTCCAATCATTGCCTATCAGCAATAGGACGAACTCATTCTCTTCAAAATGGAGGAATTGCCTTGACGCAGATCTTCGCGTCATGCGAGAGGCTTCCGCAAATTTCAGTGTATCCACAGCGTTCGGGATAATGGTTACGTCCGTACGCTGGAAATACGATTCCAAATGTTTTGCCAGGAGCTGAGAGACGGCCACGAGGCGTACCCCGGGGTCGCGGTAAATCTCTCGTTCGAGAAACATGCAGAGCTTGTAGTAGAGCTTACGATGGACGGCACGCGGCCAACTTCTGAGCGGCAAGATATGAAGCATAAGCTCTGATTTCACCCGACGATAGAGCTCATGAAAAACGACGTGAACCACAATCACATCCGCATCTAGGCAATTGATTCCCGGAGAATAGACGAGATCAGGGCGGACCCTACCCGAGCGCCGATCCCGCCAACGTTGCCATTGATTGGCAAAGAACCACCAAAGATACCTGAACAAATGCGGACCGGGAATGTTTGGCACCTTGTGCCAGACAATGGAATTCGAGGCGTTCTGGGAAACTCCTGGTTCGACCCAGACACCACTAAGCTGCGAGACACTTTGCGAGTACAATTCAATGTGCCAGTCATCTTGTCGGGCGAGGCGTTCGATCTGCTCGGTGATGCAGAGTTCTGTCCCGTGCTGCCGGTCCAAGAACGGAGAAACAACCGCAAGTCGCACTTCAGCTCTGCCTTGAAACCGCTTGAGAATGTTCGGATTGCGCTGTCTTCAAGAGCATCTTCAGACGCCAAAGAATCCCAAGCGAGAGCCAGAGATAGACATTGATCATGTAGTCTTGGTAGGTACTGAAGCTTACAAAAGTCATCGGAAAGAAGAGCAGGCAGGAAAACAGGAAGATGACAAAACCAAGGGGAAACCAGGATGTTCCGCGAAGCTCCTTCACGACCTTCCAGGCAGAAATGGTGACGGAAAAGCCCAGCACGATCCAAAGAATTATACCTACGATACCAAGTTCCAAAATCATGCTGCCAATTCCGCTCTCCACTCCAATATTCATTGGCGTTGCGTGCATAATTCGAGCGACATATTGAGTGCCGAGAGTACATGTACCAATCCCATAACCATACGGCCACAGGGGATAGGTGAAAGCCTGTTCCAACTGCTGCAGGGGATAATCTCGTGTACGGTGGACGAGTTCGCTTGTGGGGCTGTTCGGCATAAGCGTTTCGGAATAGATCGACAGCCGTGAGCCAAGTTCCTCAGGGAACAGAGTCAAAAGAACAATGATACCAATTCCCGCAAAGAGTGCGGTTTTCTGGATTGCGCGCAACACTCGCGCTACCTCGCCCTGCCGCCAGGGCGCTCCCCACAGAAAGCCAGCCATAAAGACCAGCGCGATTCCACTGTTCCACATGAAAACACCGCGTGAGGTGCTCATTAGTGAGGCTGCGGCAACAACACCCAATGTGGTAAAGACAAGAATCCTGCCCTGGCGGATGCGCAAAAGTAGATAACCGCTATATCCCAGGGAGACCAACCAGGCAACGAGCAAGAAATCCTGAAAACGGCCAGCACTGACGAATACAGAGTTGGGGCGGTAAGCCGTTTTACCCAAAGAAGATGTGCGGTAAAGAGTACTGAGAGTGCTAATGTCTTCTTGCAGGTGAGTGGGATTCAGAAAGGTTGGCCCGATAATGGATTGTGCGAGCCCCAGGGCTGCCACAATCAAAATGAGAACACAAGTAAAGGAGAAGAAGCGGCGCAAATCATCCTCGGAATCTATGAGCGCGTATCCCACATAAATGAGTGGCACGTACAAAAAATCGACTTTCATTCCCAAGATGCCATAGAAAAAACTGGTGGAAGCTGGATTAAACACCTGGAGCAGTCCAAACCAGATGTACAGCAGTAGAGGGATTCGGAATGGGATGCGGAATTTCTCGACGCGCTGGGCGAGTCCGGCTCGAAAAAAGGAAACGTAAAGGGTAATAGCCAGGACATCTTTACCGAAAAAAATGGCCATGTTATTGCCCAGATATTTTCGGACTAAATCCTCGAAAAGAAGCCAGGCAACAAGAAAATAAAGACCTCGGCGCCAGTCATTCAGGATGGCGACGACGACCGCTCCACCGATAATCAGGACGGCGGCGAAAGCTAGATTAGTGAGATCATCCGCCAGGATGGCCTTCGCAGCTTCGTAAGCCGCTATGGTCACGATGGCAAACAATCCAAACGCCACCAGCAGATTTCGCGAGCCCCCTAACGAGGGGTATGTCCCCAATCTCCTCATGATGAAAGTCTACGTTTCCTGTTGGATTTGCGGCTCACAATTCTGCTTTCTGCAACGGTACCTTGCACGTTTCGGGCTGAGTCATGTTCTGCGCAACGCCCTTAACGGTCTAATCCGGCCTACCACCGGAAAAGCCAATCCTCGGAGTGAAAGGCGAAAATACAAGCCTTCGCATGCGCAAGGCGGGACCACGCCTATTTATCATACCTATTTGCACACCCAAGTGCAGAAATCGGACTCGAACCGTCAGCATCGGCAGCGACGGTGAGCCGCGCCCACAACCGTCAGTGTATCTGCCACAGGGTTTTGGGGAGATGAGGTGGCCCTACGATTCTTGGCAGCGCGGCCCATCTGAGGGAGACCTTGCGGTCGCGGCACAGCTCGCTCGCAAGTATCGAGAAACCTCGAAGAGCCTTATAAATCAGCACGTCGCGTTTTCTGGATCATGGACAACTGCTCTACCCATCGCCGCCAAAAGGCGGCAAAACGGCCGCGGATCTTTGGATGTCAGCGGCAACCCGGTTGCCTTTTCGCTGATGACCGGCTCTTCAGACACCACGCAGGAATCCGTTGATGTAATCAGCCTGGCAGCGCTGTTCGAACGGTATGGGATTGACCGCAGCGAGCGGCCCTATAAAATCTAATCCGAATCACTGTGGGCATCTAGCCGGAAAAAGAGGCTCTTAACTTCAGCGATGCGCGTTCGAGGATGGCGAATGCATTAGGATTCTCTCTTTCCTGACTCTTGCACGATCTGCTTTGCCTTATCGATGGCGCTAATCCAAGAGTCCAGAAAATCAGAGGACTGCCATGATTCCATCTGCCTACGAACCCCTTCTTTGAGGTGCTCCAATAGACTGGCGCACTCAGCACGTTCTTTAGAATCGCAGCAAGGCATTGAGAATCACTGCAAGGGTAAATGTAGCCGCTACTTGCTGGGTCAATCATGCCCAAGCGACCGAGAATTGCATCGCTCAGTATCACTGGCAAGCCGCTGGCATGGCTTCCGGCACGACCAAGGGGCATGGATCGCATTCCGACGGAAGCACAAAGAGGTCAGAAGCCTTGTACAAACCGGGCAACTGTGACAAATTCACGAACCCAAGAATACGGACTCGCTCTGCTATTCCGAGATCCCGTGTTTCCCGTTCGATTCTGCTCGCTGCGGTCCGTCCCCGGCACAAACAAGATACGCGCCCGGCACAGCAGCCTCTGCAAAGGCTCGCAGTAGATCCAGCGGGCGCTTCCGATGCTGGAGCTTGGCGAAGTAAAAGACGACCCGCGCATCCAAGAGGATGTTCCAGGCTTCGCGCACGGCGTTGCGATCAAATCTGGCCGCTCGAGCAACCCAATCTTCCTTGTTCATTCCGGAATTAATTACGACAATGCGCTCTTCAGGCATACCAAGCCGCGGAGCCAATTCCCTCAATGGCGGGTGAAGGTGCCATGAGGACATCTATGGCTCTATAGACGCGACCAAGTATGAATGGCCTCATCCATTTCTTCCAGCGCGACCCATCGCGCGACTGTGTAGTCGTGGCGTCGGAGGAGATGAGTACGGGTACGCGCTTGCTCTTCGCGGCAAACACGAAAAGCCAGAAACTCACATACATATACCCGGTGTAAATCACGATGGCGTCGAAACCGATTGTTTACTTATCGCATTGCATTATAGCGGGTTTCGAATCGCGAGAGTGCGGTAGGCCTTTGGAGGCTATCAATGTTTACGGCTTATCATAGGTGTCCGTAGGATCTAGCGCCCATATGGGGTGTCCCGTGAAAGGCGCGCATCCTCCTCGCGATGGTAGACTTCCGGGAATGTACCTCAGTCGTGTGTTCCAGCTTGTTGTTTTGGTATCCTAAAGGCCGCTCGGGAAGTAAAGAACCAGAGTAGCCGTTAATCGGATTGGTGCGAACAAAAAGATGTACTCCCCAAAGGAATACTGGTCCAGTTTAGCCCATGGGGATAATTCGGTGGACGCCACGGGATTCGCCCCCATATTGCATCCGTTAGCGCCGCCGTGGTTTAACCAGTTCATCGACAAATTGCAATATCAAGCTCTTCGACGCGCGCTCGCGCTGGCGGCTGTCCCGCCTGGGGCACTATTTCTGGATTTGGGTTGTGGGACCGGTCGGTGGGTCCGACGCTATGAAGAACTTGGATACTCTGTCGTGGGAGTGGATGCGACTTACGGCATGCTTCAAATCGCACGCGCCCATAATACCAGAGCTCCCCTCACGACCGGATTAGCCCAAAGTTTACCTTTTTCTGATGCTGCTTTCGATTGCTTATCTGACATCACCGTGGTCCAGCACATTCCTTACGAGCTCCACTCGAGGGTTTTTCAGGAAATGATTCGCGTTCTCAAGCCAGGGGGCCGAATGATATTGATGGAAATAATCTGCGGAAAAGACCAGCAATTTGGAAAGGATTCACATGTTTTTCCCCGAGAACCGTGGGATTGGATCAGTGAAGTCGAGCATTGCGGAGCCTTTTTAATCGATTGGTTCGGTCAGGAATTTCTCCTTGCTGACCGCTTCTTCGTCCGCTTTGCACAAACGTTGTACGGAAAAAAAAGCAATCTCGTAAAACAAGTACAATCCCATTCCTACCATTCCTCATCGCGGAGATCTTCTGTCGCACACCGTTTCTATTGGAAACTGCGTCATATTACTGTTCCTTTTTCGGTCTGGTCCGAGCGTGCTGTAGCAAGGATTTGTCCCGCCTCTTTAGCGACGCATGGCATGTTTGTGTTTCGAAAAGAACTGTGACCCGAACTTCTTCTACTTGCACAAACTCATGGTCATCTTTCCACGGTTGGCTCTTTGCCGGCAGGCTCTCGCTTCTCCACAGGATCTGACCGGACGCTTGACAAAGTGACAAAGCAAGTCCGGTAAGTTGGTTCCTTGAACTCTTGAACTCGAATGCAGGGATTCAAAGAGCCACCTCACGCATTTTCTTTTCGTCAATGGTCAAGCCGGAGGTTCACAGTAGAAATGGACATTACCCGCTCTCTCCGGGAGGCGCCGAATCGTGTACCCGAAACGTTCGAGGAATTCGCTCGTCACCGGCACTGCATCCATAGAATGCGCTTCAATCAAAAGCCTCGGGCGGTGTTTCAAGAGTGTCGCCTGCGCTCCATGCAACACCTCAACTTCTCCTCCCTCTACATCCACTTTGACTACGTTTGGAGGGCGATGCTGCGAGCTTAGGTAGTCCATCGAGACGGCTCGACAGCGGATCACATCGTCTGGTGAAGACGAAGCCGTGCCGTCGTTGATAATTCTCCCTGCCATTCGCGAAGGTGTATCCGCACCCCTTTCAAAACGGATCTCCCCCACGGAGTTCCAAACCGCCGCGGGAACAATATCAACCCAGCTGAGATCGTTCTTCAGCGTATTTTCCCGAAGGATCTTTACGTTATCGGGATCGGGTTCCACCGCGACGACGCAGCCATGGGGGCTGACACGCCGAGCCGCTACGAGAGAGTAATAACCGATATGTGCGCCGATATCGTAAAAACAGTCGCCCTCGTTTAGGTGCTCAAGAAGGCACTCAGTAACGCCAGGCTCGGGTGAACCCTGCAAATACCCGGGTTCCCAATATGGCTCGACGTTTAGCCACAGCCCTCGCCCTAATCCCCGCTCGATTCTGATCCAGCTTCGCTCTTTGCGCGGGAGAATACGTTCGACAGAATCCCGGATCGCCCGTCCGACAAGCGGCACTGCAAACGATTGCTGTGCCAGCTTTCTCATCCACGGCCTTCCGCTGGCAGAAAGGATCAGTTTTTTCAACATCCCGCATATCCTTCGCATTGTATTAACGCGCATAAATCCTGATGACTAGCCAAAGCCCGAATATGACTACGATGAATAGTAAGTTCACGAGGGAACGTCCCATCGCGTGCTAATCGACCCAACAGTTGCTCAACAACAGCGGGAGCAATATAACGGCCATCGCGTAAACCTCTGGAGTCTTCTGGGGCTTGCTTCCGTGGGAATTCGAAACCGATGTGATTACGGTCGATTTTAGCAGCTGGTTGCATCGCTAATTAATGCGCTGCCCGCTGTCGTGGCACTGGCGCATTCGTGGATTCTGGAACGCTGGCGACGACGCGCTTATAGTCTCCCCTGCTAAAGTACTTCTCAAGCCACACGTAAAGGCAAATAAACAAGTATCGGCTTCCCATTTCCTTGATCTTCAGCTTCGGTGCACCTGTCCGGCGATTGCGCCAGGTGATAGGCACCACCTTCCAGCTATATCCTCTTACGATGGCCTTAAGTGGGATCTCAATGGTCAAGTTGAAATGCGGCGAAAGGAACGGCCGGCAGCCGTCGATCACCGAGCGGCGATAGGCCTTGAATGCATTCGTTGTGTCGTTCAAATTGATCCGGAATAGCAGGCGCAAGAAAAAATTTGCAAGCCGATTGATCTTCAGTTTCAGGTATGGATAATCGATTGTGCCGCCGCCTTTCACAAAGCGGCTCCCAAACACGCAATCGTAGCCTTCGTTCAGCACTTTCCAGTACGTCACAACGTCTCGACAGTCGTCCGATTCGTCTGCCATCATCACTACAACTGCATCGCCCTTCGAATGATCCAGCCCGTGGACGATCGCCCGGCCAAAGCCGTGCAAGCCCGGGTTTTGCAGCGGAACCAGCGTCGGGATCCTATCCGCTGCCTCTTCCAGGGCTTTCCAGGTGTTGTCTGTGCTTCCGTCGTTAACCACTATAATTTCGTGAGGGATATTCTTGAGTCGGAGTTCGATAAACAGGTGCTCTACCGTCGAGACGATGCAGCCTTCCTCATCCCTAGCGGGAATGATCACGGACAATAGCGTGAGTTTGTCCATAGCCCGGGCTCCTTCAAATTCCATTCGCAGATGCTGGGCCATCGACTTGACGGTCATTGGAATCTTTGCTGGAAACGCAAAAATTCTACAGTTTACCGTCGATCTCGGCTAGTCAAATCTTCTCTTCCGCGCTCCCCCAGGGCTAGGAGTAAGTGGGGGGTGAGACCTTTGCACGATCATACGTTCGGCATGGCAATGGCAGTGGCTCATCCCAACGGGTACGGAGAAGTCAGCGGCTACGCACGCGTACATTAGCTCGCGAGCGCCCCGGTCAAGGGCGAATTTGGAAAACTTGAAAGCTGTCGTTGGCGAACACCTGCTGTCCTCCAGCCATGACCATAAATTGCTCGTCAGTTGGCTTGCTCGTTCGCTCGAAAACCACCAAGAGGGGTCGCCCCTTCCAATCAGCCAAAAATTCATGGTCCCGATAGAATGAATCGAGTTGTTGTTGTCGAAGGGAAGACTGTGGAGTGGTGAAAACGTGGGAGCGCCAGGCGCGCAGCGGTGTGTAGACCGTAGCCATATACCCGATGAGTGGACTCTGGGAAATCACCAGGAATTTTTCACCATCAGCCTTGCCCATCCAAGAAATTAGTTGGGCCTGATCCTGAGTTAGACGAATCCCCTGGTCATAACCATGGAGAAACCGACCAAACCAAACCGCGTTGTCCGAGAGAAACGCAGCAACGATGATTACCGCGCATGCCAGATAACCTAAGCGGACCGGTCGAGCGCACAGCCGTTCTAGCAACGACACTAATGATGGCGCACCAATAAGAAACAACGGCATCCAGATGTATCCACGAGTGAAATGAAGTGGCTGCACTGGGCGAATGAACAGGTCGTGTTTCGCCAGCGCAAATGCAGTCACAAACCAAATCACCAGAAGACGATTCTGTGGGACCGCGAAGAATTCTTTAGCGAGAGGCAGGTTACGGACTCGCCACACGGCGAAAGCCGCGACTACCGCATACGCGGGAAGATAGTTCCGGAAGTGTAACGACCATGGTAGAGACCATTGCTTCACAACAGACTGATGCTCCAGAAATCGACCAAGAAAAAACCAATAATAGAGACCGTGAAGAAAAAGGAGAGCGCAGCAAACCAGGAAAAACGACCAAGGGACATGATTACCACGGAGCCCTGTCAATTCCAAGAAGCCCCAAGCACACAGGATGCACAGCAATTCCACCCCCGTAAAGGGATGACTGAGCGATACGAGGAAAGCTAACAGGACAGCGAGCGAGTAGCGCTTTCTCAGCGTGAAAATGATGCAGGCCAGGAATAGTAAGTGATATACGGCTTCAGTGGGGTAAATGAAGTTACGGCCGAAGTTCAAACACCACCAACCGTCACCTGGATCAAAACGAAAGATACTAAACCGACCAGTCAGTAGGGAATAGCTGAGTCCAGCGAATACGAGCAGGCCACCGCCCCAGATGAATATAACGAAGCCGAGCCAATCGATCGAGCATTTTAGCCCCATGACGTCGCGATAGAGAATAAGCCCGAGCATAATGCAAAATACGACGGCTACGAAACCGACCGAGATGAAGATCACACCTGGATCGAGGGCTGTGTATCGAGAGATAACGGCGAGGCCGAGCGTCAAGGGCTGGAAATAAATACGTGGTGTGTTATACGAGGCACTGAAAGGGTTACCGTAGGCCAGGTGAAGATGCCCGTTACTAAAATAGCCGTGAGCCATAGCTGCGTAGTAAGGCATGTCGTACTCGATGAATCCAGTTGGAACTAAGCTTTTGGCTCCCAGATAATGAGTAAAGTAAGGCACGGTGGCGGGGAATGCTAGTGCAAGGCAGAGAAGCCAGTATTCCGGCCGGCGCACGACAGAACGGTTAGAGTTCTGCTCGTTTGCCGGAGTGGGCGGCGCCGCGGTTTGGAAATTCGCGTAGCTCAATTCCTGCGTAGTCTAACAATCGACTGCTCATAATAGCAAAGCCTCAGTAGGCTGTCGGCTACCTGGACTACCTGGAACCTTACCTTGCTGCGATATGGGAATCGGGGTATGGTAAAACTCTCGTCCCGGAAGGATGTCGCTAGCGTGACAACAGGATTTGGTCTCTCTGTCGCGATTCCCGTGCACAATGAGACGAGTGTGCTGCCGGAACTGCTGCGACGGCTCCGCAGTGTCCTAGATCACTTGGGGGGCGGTCCACACCAGATTGTGTTTGTAGATGACGGAAGTACCGACGCAACATTCGATATGTTGGCGGAGGCAGCGCGACAAGATCCGCGCATTCTGGCGCTATCCCTTTCGCGGAATTTCGGGCACCAGGCGGCAATCACCGCAGGACTAGATCACGTTACCGGAGATGCGATAGTGGTGATGGACGGGGACCTGCAGGATGTTCCCGAGGTGATTCCTCAGTTTGTAGAGAAATTCCACGACGGTTACGACGTGGTTTATGCCAAGAGGGTGCGAAGGAAAGAGCCGTGGATTCTGCGGCTGTGTTACTTCCTGTTTTACAGGATGATGGCGAGCCTCTCCGACATCCAATTGCCGTTGGATTCAGGCGACTTTGGACTGATGTCGAGGCGTGTCATCGATCACCTGCGGCGAATGCCGGAACACCAGCGGTATTTGCGGGGCATGCGGACGTGGGTAGGATTTCGGCAGATAGGAATTGAAGTAGAGCGGGCAGAACGGCATTCAGGGAAGAGCAAGTACAATCTGATGCTGCTGTTGAAACTGGCCTTTGATGGGATTTTTGCGTTTTCGATCGTGCCCATCCGTGCTGCCGCTTTACTGGGCTCGTTCGTAATGGCTCTTTCCGTTTTGTACGTCTTTTACGCTTTGTATGCCCGGTTTTTCTTGCAAAGGTCGCCTCAAGGGTTTACCGCATTGATTGTGGCGGTGACATTCCTTTCTGGCATGGTGCTGTTTTTTTTGGGAGTTATCGGGGAATATATCGGTCGCATCTACGAGGAGGTCAAAGCGAGACCCCATTATGTAATTGTTCGCAAATGCGGTGGTTTACGTGAGACTGCCGCGAACGATGCCGCTTCGAGTGTGCTAGAAAAGGAACTTTTGCGGTAATGGCGCGATCCTCCGCACCGGCCTCTCCCATGAATCAAGGCCCGACCAGAAAAATTGAGTATCTGTCAACCCCAGCAAAAGTGAGCATGACGGACGGTTACTTTGAGCTGGCTTCGCTCGATCATTTTTGGGTGATGCGAAGAATTGAGGTGTTTCGGCAGTTGGCTGGCGATTTGATGGAGAATGCCGGCGAGATGGCAGAGGTTGGCTGCGGCCAAGTCCTGCTGCAGCGTCAGATCGAAGATGCTTACGGGCGGGGAGTTACGGGATTTGATTTAAACGAGAATGGGTTGACACATAACTGAGCGAGTTCAGCCGGGTTTGCTGCTATGACATTTACCAATGTGAATCTCATCATTTAGGCAGCGTTTCGAGCTGATATTTCTGTGGGACGTCATCGAACACATTCGAGACGAGGATCCTTTTGTCCAAGCCGTTTTGTTTCACTTAGCCCCGGAGGGTAAGTTAGTGGTGAACGTTCCGGCGGGCCAGTGGGCTTTTTCCGGGTACGATCGCGCCGCAGGTCATTACCACCGCTACTCAGCCAGATCTCTGCAAGAAATTGCGGAACGAAACGGGCTTGAAATCATTCGCTGGAGCTATTGGGGCTTGCCACTCTTCAGCAGATTGTGTCTCGAGGGTGGAGCGATGCATAATAAACAACGCAATGATCGGAACCGCGAAACATGATTGAGAAATACGGTCGGAGACCAGCTTTCGTCACGTATCGAACTTATGTTCGGCGCCTGTCGTTCTAAACTCGAGATCATGAAGCCATTGTTGCTGCCGCCGGAGGCATCGTGCCTAGAATGACCTCGTTCAGCAGGCGTTTCCGCGAGACCACCAAGCATGCGCTGCACAGGTTGTTCATTACCGGACAGGCGGCGGGCTTTGACGTTCTCCCTCGCCACTTTTACTCCAACGTTCCTGATATCCGCCACCTAATGCGCACCGATTACTGGCGGCGTCCGTTCCACATGACGGGCGTCGCCGGTGCCGACTTGGCCAATCAGATCGAGTTCCTGCGACGCTGCTGTCCTGCGTCTATTCAGGAGCGGATGCTGGCTTCATCGATTCACAGCAGGGCCAGTCAGCAAAACGGCGAAGAAGGATACGGGGTGATTGAGGCAGACTTCCTGTTTGCGTTCATCACCACCGTGCGCCCACCTCGTATCGTTCAGGTCGGCGCGGGGGTGTCGACGGCGGTGATCCTGATGGCGGCACAAGAGTGCGGCTACCGGCCCGAAATTGTCTGTATCGACCCCTATCCTACCTCCTATCTACAGCAGCTCGCGCAGGCGCATCAGATCCAGTTGGTCCGGGAAGCAGCGCAAACGGCTGATTTGAAATACTTCGCGATCTCCCCCGGCGACCTTTTGTTCATTGATTCCACTCACACCGTGAAACCCGGTAGTGAGGTTAACCGCTTGATCCTTGAAGTTCTCCCGGGCATACCCTCTCGCTGCCATGTGCACTTTCATGACATCTATTTCCCTTACGATTATCCTTCTACCCTGTTGAACACCGTCTTTTTCTCGGGGGAGAGCACGTTGCTCCATGCCTTTCTTATTCACAACCAACGATATCGTCTTTCCCTATCATTAAGCATGCTGCACCACTTGGACCCCGATGCTCTTGCACGGTCTCTTCCGAACTATCGAAAAGCCCCAATGAAGGATGGCCTACATCTAGTAGCCACTCCCGCCGAAGGCCACTTCCCCAGTGCTACGTACCTAGAGTCTGTAGCGTGATTGCCCAGCTGCTAGCAGTAGTTTGCTGCGAGTGATCCGTCGGACGAAAGCAACGGAACTTGCCAAAGTGCGCGGAAGGAGGGGAAAACTTTGAAAATGCAAATTGGCGCACAAGTCCAGAGTGGCAGAGTGCGTCCCAAGGAAGAGTTCAAGCGCGAGGTGGAGTGACATCTCAACGGACGCAATACGGAAGCTTGGGACAAACTGCAGTTTTGGTTTTCAGGTTCGCCGATTGCTTCGACCCAGTGAACCAGCCGGTGCCAATCGGAGCAAAGAGTAATTAGATTATGTTCGCTGTTGCCTATGTGACTCGTTGTCAGACGGCCTTCACTCTGAAAGGTGTTGAAGACCATAACCTCGGCCTGGGTATATGGCTTCTAGCTTTCACCACTGCACCCCGGGATACATGCTCGGAATCCTCTGGCCCCGATATATATATTGCCCTGTAATCTTCATATGCCAGACCGTTTGCGCGCTGCCACCCTGTGTGACTTCGTAGATGTCTCCCGCCAGCGCCGTGGGCTCGGCCGTTTCGCAAAACTCCACATTCCCATTTTGCAAGACGGCGTTGTTTCCTCCAAAAAATGAATAGGTCGGTGCTGTCAGATGAAAATTAAATGTCGCCGTTTTCGCCGTTTCGTCGAGATCCAAGATTTGTACGGTGCTGTAACAACTGGGCGTTTGTGTGGTGCATTGCATTTGGCCGGCGGGAAAAAACCTGTCATCTCCATTATCAAAAACCGCTAGCGAGAAGTTGCCGGTCGTGTTCGTGCTCACGAACGAAGGACCGTGCTGCGCGTAGAACCAATCCGTCGGATCCATTCCTCCAACCAACGTGAAATCCCCTTGGTAGCCCAGATGCCAGATGATGTCTCCCGCGCCCGTTCCATTCGCGTAGTCCACCTTCACGAGCCAGTTCTGGTGCCGCATGGAGACAATCAGGTTGCCGTCGTCCGCCGAATAGAGGACCGCGTTGCTATGGGTCCAGTCTGGGAACAAATACGGCCGCCGGTCTAGATCTAGATGGTCGAATTCATTCCAGAGCCAGACCGGATTATGATTTTGGTCCAGATCGATCAGCACGTCCCCAGTTACTGTCGTCCCTGAGATGTCTTGCTGAGTCGCCGCAAGCACGATCAGGTGCCCGTCAGGAAGCATCACGAAGTCGTGGTGTGTCCCAATCACAGTAATATTGCAACCCGCGCATGTCGCTGCTGCTAGGGCTTTGTTGACGTCCGCCGCGGTCATTTGCCAAATCAGCTTTCCGGTCAGGTCCACTTCCTGAAGGACCGACTCCGACCCATCAGCCCCAGCGCCGCTGAAATTGATCAAGAAATGACCGTTGGGCAGCAGCTTGATTGGATTTGGACTGACGCCCGTCAGGCCGGGATTGTAGGTCCACAGAATATTGCCGTCCAAATCCGTTACGGCCACAGGAGCTATGGCGGGCACATCGATCAAGTCCAACAGTTCCACACCGCTCTGGGGTGTCATACCAGCCGTCGTGTTTGTTGTTATTACCGGCAATTGCGCAGCCGGGATCGAACCCGCTGTGAACGTTTGGTCCGCGTCCATATATTGCGACCCGTCAGCGAACTGTACCACTCCCCTCATGTGGTACAGCAATCCTCCCCTCATTCCCGCCACGAACAAGCTCACTGGCCCGCCGCCTGTCGGCACCGGTTGATTCCAAGTCGTCAGCCCATAGTTCGTATCGGAACCAAACTGCACGGAAACGTTGCCGGGCGCGGCCGGCGCAATGGTATAGCTCGCTACCTGCTTGTTCGCTGTCGGTGTCACTTGGCCTGGCGCTACTACATTGACCATTGCTTTCGCCGATTTGCTGTGGTCTTTCAAGCTCGTCGCCGTCACGGTGACCGTCATGCTCGCTGATCCAGATGGCGCCGTGTAATTGCCGCTCGCGTCTATTGTTCCCGCAGTAGCTGACCAACTGACGCCCGCCGAGTCGTTAGTTACGATCGGCGTGAATTGCACCGTTTGGCCCGTGCCTACTGCTGTAATTTGAGGGCTGATCAATACGTTGGCAGGTACTTGACTTGTGCAACTCGAGGCAAAAACGATGAGGCAAAGAGCCCAAGGGCAAAACGATTTTAATCGCACTGTATCAACTTTCCCTCAAGAGTCGAACTGAACCTAAAACGTTTACACATAACGATCCAACTATCTCCCCGCGCGGATCGGTACGGAAACCGCTTTCTACCATTCAAAAACGGATCATCATCCTATCATATTTGCAACCGATGACCAGATGCATATTTCATCCGCAAATGATGAAATCGGTACATGATTTCCCGGAAAGCGCTTTCCTGACTCCGGCATTGACGCTGCGCAGTTGGGTTGCTTTGTGTCGCCTGGCGCAGAATTTTCGAACTCGTGATAGGATATTTTTTTGTATTGTCACTTCATTGCACATCACCATCCCGAGTCACGGAGGCGGGTCAAATCACCGGAGTTTCCAAATCGTCCAAGACCGCGCCAGCACTAATATTGCGCGTAATGCTTATAAGCGAGTCAGTAGTGTTGGCAGGGGCATTTGCACTGTGCAAGCTCTTCACGATGTTCATGCCATACGATGACGAGGGCTATCTTCTGCTATCGCTAAAGCACTACCTGAGTGAAGGCCGTCTCTACACAGACACCTATGCCCAGTACGGGCCATTTTACTATTTCGCTCAAGGGATATTCTTTCAGGTCTTTCATGTTCCGGTCAGCCATGATGGCGGTCGCTTGGTTACGCTTGTTTATTGGCTGGGAGCAGGCCTGCTTGCCGGGCTCTTTATAGAGAAATTATCCAATTCTCTCTTGCTCGGATGCACCGCAGCGTTGGCCTGCATCATGGTGGGCGGCGTGGCTTTGGCTAATGAACCGGGCCATCCGCAACAGATCGTGCTGCTGCTGTGGATGGCAGCAAGTTATCTTTCGATACTACGGTTATCGGAGCGAACGACTTGGCGGCTGTTTGTCTTAGGAGCGATCGGTGCGGCGCTGATCTTTACGAAGATAAATATCGGCGTGTTTTATATCGCCGCACTTGCGCACGCACTTTTTTGTATCGTTAAACCGGGCTGGATTCGTTCGCTCGGATTGAGCCTCACGATTGTTTACGCAATCGCCGCCCCTTGGTTCTTGATGCATGCAGATTTCCAGAGAGGGGCTCTCGACTATTGTTTGCTCGCAATATTGTGCGGAGCATCTACGTTCGTGTTTGGCTCCTTACTGCGGCCGGCATATCCGCAATCGGCCCGTTATATGCTTGTTGCGGGAAGCGGCCTGTTGGCAGGCTCCTTGTTAATCGTAATAGCTGCTGCGCTGCAAGGCATATCTCAAGTGGCACTCATTCGGGGCGTTATTCTGGACCCGATGAAGCTTAGCGAGATTTTTTTTGTTCCCCTCAAAATTGACAAATTGCCCTGGATGGCGGCCACGTTAGTCACTGCGGTTCTGATCTGCGTGTGGCACATGCGGCGTAAGCCGAAAAGGCTTGCGTTTGGAGTGGGTGTGGACGCGACTCGAGTTGCGCTCGGATTGGGAATAATTCTGTCGTTAATGGGTGGCGTTCGGCATATCGCCTGGTTCTTGCCCTTCCTGCCTCTAAGCCTGCTTCCCGGTGCACGACAAAGTCTTTGCGCCATTGAGTTATTCCCACGTCTATTCATCACCTGTATGGCCGCGACGCAATTCCTGGAAGCCTACCCCGTAGCAGGTAGCCAGGTTGCAATCGCGGCATCTCCCATCCTTCTTTGGGCCTTCGTGTGTGTTGTTGATGGGATAGGAGGTTTGCGAGTTGCTTGGCATAGATATGGCCGCGCGTTTTTGGGCGAGTTGTCATTAGAGGAGGCGGTAGGAAGTCTATTGTGGATTGCTGCCGTTGCGACCATAGCGGCTTTTTCGATCAGGCCTCTAAGATATCTTCCTCCCCCGTCTGTCCTCGCAGGCTCTTCCCTGTTGCATCTAGACCCTGAGCAGGAACGCGACTATGAGTTCATCGCGCGTAGCGTGGGCGCAAATTGCAAGATCCTGTTTACTATGCCGGGCATGGGCAGCTTCAATTTTTGGTCTGGAGTACCTACCCCAAATGGATCAAATCATTCGGCGTGGATGAAGGGGCTCAGCGGAGAAAGGCAGCAGCAGATCTTGAGCCTCCTGCAGTCCACGCCCGACTCGTGTGTCGTGTATAATCCGGAACTCGTGAGCTTTTGGCAGATGAATGAGGAGGAAATCACAGCCTTGCCGCTTGCACACTACATTGTTTACGACATGCAGAAGGTTGCGGCGAGGGGTGCGTATGAAATCCGGATTCATCCTGAGCGCAAATCGGCATGGCGTAGCGGCGGTTCGTAAACATAATTCCAGCGAAGGATGGCCCGACCATCTTGACTTTTCGTATGATAAATTCACAGTCTGCTCTGCACAACCCGCGCTGGATATTTCAAGGAATTCCGCAATACTGAGAATGCACAGCTGTCGATTGAACGTGCCAATCGAATGAAGAGAGTCGACCAGGACGGGGAGTTGAAAGTTGTGCACGAAATGACGGAGTCTAGTGCACAGCGGAATCGATCCGCTGAAGCATTCGCTGGGCTCATTCCCTGCGTTGCAAGACTGCCGTGACTGACGTTCCGGCGAGGTGCTGGGGGATCGGTTCGCACTCGGAAATCAATCCCAGGAGATTGTTAACAAATGAATTTCGTGAATCGAATCCGGAACTGTAAATTTCGTACTCATTTTTTTCAATGCCACCAAGAGCTTGCGAACTGCCAAGGCGGGTGTTAGCGGAACTCCCCAGTTACTCCACTTCACAGCCTGGAGGCCAAATATTGAACACTGAGACGCTCAGAGCTTGTCCAGAAGTCACGTCGACAACGAGACATTGAGGGAGATTTGAATAGCTTGTGCGCCAAGTCTTGACGTGCGGCTCGGGATGTAGTTGGTCGTGCGAGCCACCAAATCACACAACGATGACTGGACATGTCTTAAATTTGGGTCCTTAATTACGGTCTTGCAAGGGTTTCTTCCCCACAACCAAGAACTGCTTTCCAAATATCGGCCATACTAGCGGTATAGCGAGATACAATCGCAACACCCACATCGGATACTGTCGTCCGTGCGACATGGTATAGGGAAGAAAGCGAGCCACCCGTTTTTCAATCTCGAAGCGGCATGTCGAGAGCGCCTCCGACAGTGATAACTCTGTGAGTTCGACGTAGTGATCGAAAAAATCCCAATAGGCGCCGGGAAGATACTTGATGTTTGGTCCCATGGCGATGAAGCGGCCTCCGGGCCTCAGGCACCGGTACGCATGCGACAATACGGCACTAACGGCGGCTTTGTCGGGCAGATGCTCCAGAAAGTTGCTGGTAAAGACCGCGTCCAGTTTTTCTTCCGGGAGTGGCCAGGGCGCTGAGCAATCTTGCAGCAGGACGGTTACGTCAGGCGCGGCCTGTTTGTGGACAATAGGATTTAGGTCCATCGCATATTTCACGCCGGCGGCAGCGTTATTTATGAACTCGCAGTAGCCAGCTCCGAGGTCGAGGACGGTTCCTGTGCTGGGGAACCACTGGCCGAAGAACGGCACCAGCACCCTCCAGACCTTGGTCCGGTAGTCAGTCTTCCCGGCAAAACGGGCACTATAGATTCGCTGCAGCTCGGGCCCGGCTGGAGAAGTTCGCATAGTGCTTCGAGACTCCTTTCTTGGTCTGGGCCACTTCGCGCGGTAATCGCCACGGCTGAAGTATTTCTCCAGCCAGCAATAGCGGGCGGCGAATAAGTAGCGGCTGGCCATCTCTGTGATCTTGCGTTTCGATTCGCCGACGCGCCGGTTGCGCCAAGTGATGGGTATTACCGTATACGAATATGCACGCACGATGGTATTCAGTGGCAGTTCCACAGTGATGTTGAGGTGCGGCAAAAGGAAAGATTGGTAGCCTTTTATCAGGGCTAGTCGGTAAGTTTTGAAGGCTTAGCTGAAATCGTTCAGCTGTACGCCGAACAGAAGCCGCAGGAAGAGGTTCGTCACGCGGTGGAGCAGGTGTTTGTCGCGGGAATAGTCGATCACGCCTCCACCGCGAACGAAGACGCGATCCGACAACCGCATCCCAAACCTTGCCCGGGATCTGCCAATAGCGGACGACATCACGACGGTCGTCGGATTCATCGGCCATCATCATCGCGACGACCGCGACCCGGGTTACGGGACTAGATCCGTATGTAATGGCGCGCCCGAAGCCATCGTCGCCGGGGTTTTGGATCGGTCTGCATTCCGGTATACGGATGTGGATCTCCTGGAGCAGTCTCGGGGTGGATTCCGTGCTTCCTTCGTCGACAACCGCGATTTCGCGGGTGACCCGCTGTAGGAGCAATTCGAGATGTACGTGCTCGACAGTAGCGGCCATTCGTCCCTTTTCGTTCGGGGCAGGAATCACCACGGATAGCAATTGGAGCGGCTCGAGGGGAACGAGAGGCGGTGACTTCATACGTGGCTCATTTCCAAACCGTCTGGATGATTGTAGGCGTGTTGTGTTGTGCTCTGCCTTCGAGAATTGTAGAGAGAGACCGCTCGATTTGCCATCCGAAATTGTTGGCCGCCCTCGTGTTGTCCATAGCTACCCACGGGATGTCATACAGGCGTGGTTCCGGATCGAGGGCCGGGTATGGTACCGCAGCATTCGTTGCACCGGGCGTTGAGCTGGGCGAGCGAGATAGTGTTGGCCGTCATCGCCGCCGGCCGAATAGTTTCGGCGAACATTTAAGCGGGCCGTGCGCATTTGAGCGACGAGTAGGCCCGCGAGATCGCAAGGTGAAACGCGTTCCTCGTTGATAACCAAGGCCGCTAAATCCGATGCAGCGAATCGGCCGGCACCGCAGATGCGCGTTCACCGAACCGGCGAGAATACCTTGAGCCAGCGTACCGAACCGTCCTAACCCGGCGAGCACGCCCCAACCCATGATCCATGCCGGAAATCGAACTCACTTGATTGCCTTTGTGTCCGAAGCCCCGGGTCTGCCCTGAAAGCCAAGAGCTTTTTGGGAAAGAGTCACGGTCCGCAAGAGTTCACCCGGTAGGGACTCGTCGGGAATCGGTCCAGCCGGTGATACTATGGCATATGCTTTTTGACGATCCGCAACTCACGCGAGCTTAGCGGCTCAGTCGGGATTCAGTCGGATATTGAATGAGAGGAAGGCGAAAGGTTTGGCAGGACGTGGGGGGCTCGGATTGACTCTTGGCCGTCAGTACAGTTTGCTGCTGAGATCCCTTCTTTTTGTCTTTGTATTGGTAGTCGCGTGCCCAATTCGGTATTCGTCATGGCAGAATGACGTCGACGCGACTTGGTGCTTCGCGCTAAGTTACGCAGCAAGCCATGGATTGAGTCGAGATGTTGTTTTTACGTACGGTCCCCTGGGGTTTCTGGCTTGTCCGCTCAATATAGGTTGGAACCTGCCGGTAGCCTTCTTCATCCAGGCAGGCCTCTGGGTCCTGGTGGCCTGGGCCCTCGCGAAGTTGTTCTTCCGGACTGCTCTGCCGTTACACAATCTCGCATCGTTCGCTGTCTTTTTCGGTCTTTCGGCGCCCCTGTTCTGGTTCAATGGTGCAGGTCTTGAAAACTTGCTTGTCGCTGTTGGATTGTTGCTGCTCGTAAATTATCATTTCTACGGGTCACGATTTCGTTTCCTGCTGGCACTGTGCTTCATCGGCGTGGCGGCACTGGTCAAGCTGACCGCCGGTTTGATTCTGGCGCTCTCGTTGGTTGGATTTATTCTTGAACGTATAATACTCATTCGGAGAAAGGCCTCGACTGAGTTGGCTCTGGCTATAGTAGTTCCAGTATTTGTTTTTGGTGTAATAAGTGCGATCTTCATTCCTTCTGTCGGTGGTTTGAGTAGATACCTTCGCAGCAATATCGAATTGATGTCGGGCTACACCCCCGCCATGTCACTCGGCGGGCCACGAATAGACCTATGGCTTGCTCTGCAGACGTTAGTTCTCCTCGGGTCACTAATCGGAATTCAATCAGCCGTGAATGGTCGCGCCGCACGGTTTTATACGTTTCTGTTGATTGGTCCGGTCTTCCTTACTTTCAAACAGGGTTTTGTGCGCGCCGATATTCACGTCATCATCTTCATCAGCTTTGCGGCTTTAGCCGTCGGGCTAATAAGTCTTACGACTCCTTTGTCCGGACGCGATCTAACCGCAGCAATGATGATTGGATTAATCTTCGTTATTTGCTGGGCAGGTGTGATGGATCATTCCCTGCGGTGGCGGGAGACTCTCAGTGAAGTGACCGGGTGGCGAGGGCTCAGGACAACCTGGGCCGCTCTCCACTTCGGCAGTCTGCACCAGGAACTGGACTCGGCCCGCATCGCTTTGGCAGCGGAGAGCCCGCTCGATCCTGAGATTCGTACAATCATCGGCGACCGGCCGTTGGCGCCGCTGTCGGAGCGGTACGCTCAAACATTTGCAGCCGGACTAAAGATCGAGATATACCCAGTTTTGCAGCGCTATTCTGCGTATACTCCGTATCTCGATCGCCTCAATGCTGCGTGGATTCGAGAGAAGGGTCCGATTTTCCTCTTGTTCGATGGAGAGACGATTGATGAACGCGATGTATGGGCGGAGAGCCCAGCAACCTGGTTCGAAGTATACCGTTGGTACAACACTCGATACGTCAGCCCGTACCACCTGTTGCTCGAAAGGCGCACATCTCCGCGGTTCAGCTCTCTGCAGAAGACCCAGAGCTTCGCCATCGATCTCTCCGGTGAACTCCGCATGCCGGCGTCGGAAAACGTCCAGTTTTGGAAAATGACATGCGGCGCCAGCTACACCGGGTTGCTCCGGAATTTGCTGTTTCGGGTTTCGCCCGTAACGGTATCCATCCTGCGGGATGGCCGTGTCCGGACAGTCCGTGTGATTCCCGAGCTGTTGGTGTCACCTGTGATTGGATCGATGCCCGGGACTCTTGGTCAATTGGCGCGCGTGTTCGACCCGAAAACTCCGGTGCTTGCAACGCCGGAGACCATGGTGTTCGGCGGCGGAACCAGTAATTATTCGAGAACCTGCCAAGTGGGGATTTTCCAACCACAATGATCTGCTACGCTGGAACTTCTTTGAGACATCGGGGGCCCATGAAAATGCACCACGCAGCGTTGCCACATCACTTCCGGATAAGACTCCCCAAAACTCTCCACCAACTGCAAGGAGCTCCCAGTCGTGTCTTTGATCTTGCCTGTGGCAGAGTGCCGAGCGATTCCGAATCCGAACGAGATTTTTGTAGAAGCTAAATTCTGCTTCGGCTTAGAATTGACTAGCGTGCGCAAACCATTCTTCCTTTGGGGAATTCTGCTCCTCTTGATGGGGCTTTCCACTTACTTCCTGGCAATCCTGCTCGCCATCACTCGTCTGCCGTTCCTGACCTGGCATAGGGACCTAATGATTCACCCCATCGAATTCCTGCTCTGGTACAGTGGAATTCCTTCCACTTTCGGCGGACTTCTCATCGCTCTTGACCTCTTCATCTTGTTTCCATTCAAGCGTCGGGCCTCACGCTGCCCAGAGAGGCAGGATCTCTCTTTCAACCGCTTTACAGTAGTGCTCACTGCGTATAATGACGAGGAATCGATTTTCCAAGCGGTGAAGGATTTTCAGTCCCATCCCCTCGTCAGACGCCTGATTGTCGTCAGCAACAATTCACAGGACCGCACTGAAGAATACGCCCGCAGTGCAGGAGCCATCGTGGTCAACGAAACCAAGTCGGGATATGGACGCTGCGTTTTCCGCTGCTTCGAAGAGGCGCTTCGATACGACGACACCACTCACGTCGCCCTGTGTGAAGGTGATCGTACTTTCCGTGCATTCGACCTCGACAAGTTTGCCGCTTACCTGCCTCATGCCGAAATCGTCAACGGCACCCGCATTGTGGAGCAGCTACGCGCCTACAAAACTCAGCTATCTACATTTATGTATTACGGAAATTTCTTCGCCGGTAAGCTCCTGGAATGTAAGCACCTCGGACAAGGGACATTCACCGATGTCGGAACGACTTACAAAGTCATTCGCCGAGAATCGCTGCAGCGAATTATGGATCTGCTTGATCCTAACGTTAATTTGGAGTTTAACTGCCATTTCCTCGATATAGCGCTTGTTCATGAGTTCTCTGTTCTGGAGTGTCCCGTGACCTTTCATGCTCGTGTCGGGGTCTCAAAAGGAGGAAACGTCAGCAACTTCAGAGCGCTCAAAGTTGGCTGCAGGATGATCCTCGGACTTTGCTTCGGCTGGAGGTATTTGACAAAGTGAGAATTCTCAGTTCACCTTCTTGGGGCAGGCGCTTAGGGCAAGGCGGATTACCGGCTGGCGTTTCTAGTCGAAGCAACACTCGGCAATACGGAGTCGGCTACAGCATATGATTGAAGCGGGGTGCATGGTGTAACAGCGGTGGGAGACAGCTTCACTCATCTGTTCCACTGCATCACAAACTCACTACGAGCGACGCAATCAACGCCAAGATCCAATCGATGAGGCACGCGACGGTGGGTCTCGCAACAAATGGAACTTTCAGGACCCACTCCGCTTTCAATGACGGTTTTGACATAGCTCAGTCAAGCCACTTAAAACTCGGACGAGCGTTCTGGATCGGGAAGGGCCCAGAATTGAGATGAAGAGCTACCACGAGACAAGGCTGCCATATGACGAGCGCCGAAACCTTCTGTGGAAGACGCTATGCGAAAGCTATTTCCAGCGCCTCATCGGACCGGAGGATTGCGTCCTGGAACTAGGCGCTGGCTACGGGCATTTTATCAATCATATCCGTTCCAGGAGACGCATTGCGGTCGATAGCTGGTCGGGAATGACGGGGTACCTGCAACCTGGGATCGAGGCGCATGTCTGTTCAGTCACAGAGTTGGAGATGATCGAAGACGAAAGCGTAGATTTCGCGTTCGCGAGCAACCTGTTCGAACACCTGACACAGGTTGAGTTCGCAAAGACGTTGCAAGGTCTAACGGCGAAACTGAAGAGGGGAGGGACGCTGAACATCTTGCAACCCAACTACCGTTTTGCCTACAGGGAGTACTTTGATGATTACACGCACGTTGCGGTGTACTCCGACCGGAGCTTGGCGGACTTTCTATCGGCAAACGGGTTCGAAGTAAAGGAGTGTCACGCTCGGTTTCTCCCGTTAACGATTAAGTCGAGGATGCCGGTTTCGGCGGCGCTAATCCGGTTGTACCTGGCCTTGCCAGTTAAGCCGATGGGAAAGCAAATGCTGCTGCGGGCAGTGCGGCTTGATCATTCGGTGGTCTAAGCGGTGCGCTTGTCCCCACATGGTGCCGGAGTCTGGGAGCGATTCTCCTTAGGACTGAGGGCTATGCGAATCGATTAGCCTGATGACCGACCTGATTTGTTAGTCCAAAGCTGTAGACGGACAACCGCGGAGAACAAACAAATGATGACAAAAGAGCTGGGGCTTCTTTTTTTAGTTATGGCCGGTAGCCTCTGGCGGTGCGGAGGTATTCCCCGGTTCTTGCGAAGAATCAAATAAAGTAAGATCCTGAAATGCGAAGATTGGCCTCATCGTTCTCTGAATCTCAGAAAGCAACCCATCATTGCCTGGAGAGACCGCGATCCGTCTGTAAAATCGGTACATATCCCGACTCACAAGCAAGCACCCTCGACTCTGCCGTCGGAGCTTCGGCAACTCCTTTTTCTGAACCTCATCTGGCCATAAGAAGGGCCAAGAGTTTATTCGCTTTTCTTCGATGGGTGGCACTCCGCTCCACAATGAGAAACTGTACAGACCGGGAACCAGCAGCACCGTCCGGCAGTTTTGTCTCAGTTCACTGACGGTGATCGTCAAGCGTGCCGCCTCCATCGGCTGCAACCTCAACCAGTGTGTTCCTGGAAGATTCACTGGCTGCGCACTGCGCCACTGCTGGTAGCGCAGTATTGCGTGTCCTCCGACAAACAGAAACAACAAAATGGCCAGTAAGTTTCCTATTCCCCCAGCAGAGATCCAATTCAGGCGGGGCAACTGCATCCTGAAGGTCTCGCGATCAATGCAGTTTGTGCCGTCGGCTAACAGCACAGCTGCGGCAGTGATTGGCATCAGCGCAGCCCAATCGACTTGTGCGCCGGCAATAGGAAAAATTTGCAAGCTGAAAAGCGGGCATAGTAGAGCAAGCAGAAGCCGATTGGAATACATCGTGTTGGACATCGGCTGGGCATCGACAAGCAGCAGCCACAGGAATAGCAGCGAACCAGACAGTGCCAGCTCGTCCCCAAATAAGAATGCGCACAATAGCCCGGTGCCAACCGCCACTTTTAGTAGCCCCAGCCAAGCGGATCTCATGTCAGTCATGCGGCGATAGCGGAACGCCGCAATGGCGGTACCGAGGCCGAGCACTGAAAGCAGGATCGAACCTTTTCGAGTCGCGTGCATGAATGCCATGTGATAACTTCTTGCCAGTAGTGCGGGTTCCGTTATGAGAGACCTGAATAGGGCTCTGAGCGTCGTTCCACTTGCTAGAGTTACACCTATTCCAGCGAACAGGCATACTCCCAAACCCGCTACCAGCCACTTCAGGCTTGTCAGCGACGGCTCTTGCTCCACAGGTCGGACAATCGCAACGCCGACAATCGCCGCCAGCGATCCCAGATAGGCAAGCGCGAAGTATTTTTCCGAGCCTATTGAGCTCGTAAAGAGCACCAACAAACCTAATCCTGCCGCCGCTATCATTGGCACTCCACAAGCTAATGTTCGAATCCGACCCCTCAGCAGTAAACTCGCAGCTAGTGCAATCGCTATGGATATTAAAATTCCTACGTTGATTTTACAGAGGATGATCACGCCTATGACGAAACCCGTCCAAAATGCGGGCCACTGTTTACTCGGCAGGTATAGCCAATCGAACCCCAACCACAACAGCACCGCGACCGCCAAGATGATCCAAAGCTGGGGATGGCCGATTGATTCGGCGAGGCCCTTCAAACGAAATCCGACCAGCAGGAACGCAACGAGCGTCGGACTATACCGCCCTGTCCAACGCCACACAACTCCCGCGAAGAGCAACGCAATCAAAATCCAGACGGGCAATAATGCCCAACGAAAGTTGTCGTGGGTGACGTTGACCGCATCGAAACGCGCAACCAGTGCAGCACTGAAGAAAGTGAATGGGCCGTAAAACGCAAACACCTCGTCATACAGTACATGGCCTGAGAGATACTCGCGAAAAGCCTGGAGGAAATACCCTTCATCGTCGTAAGGCTCAAATGTTGTAAAGGTGTAGGCGAAAGCGAATGCGGCCATCATGCCCACAGCTAATAGCGAGACTATTCCCTGCCAGAGCCATTTGTTCCGAAATCGCGGCGAGGAGTTAGAGGTGCACTCGTTCCAGTGTGGGTGCATGAGCTCCATCTCACGAAAGTTTAGAACTGACTTTAAGGAATTCTAGCCAAGCCTTGCATTTTGTGATCCCGGGGTACACTAATATACGCTCAATCTCTCACGTTCGCGCGTTTTTCATACTTTTCATCTAACCGCTCCGACGGTTCCTGGAAGAGACCGGACCTTGCACCTTCTAGAAGCCATGGAAAACTAAGAAAAGTTTTGCAGGCACCGCTCGCTATACGAGGCAGTGCTTGCATCCGCCGCACCACGGCCCCAAACAACCGCCACGTCGGATGTTATCATGGCCGAAAAGATAACTTCGAAACTGATAGGGGCTGTCCGCAAATTGTTTACCGGAGAATCAGCCAAGGGGATCGCCACGTTTTTGTTCTTTAGCAGTTCGTTGAAAAACTCGGTTCCAGTGCAACTTTAATGTAAGAGAACTCGTCTGAGTGAAGGAAGGCGAAGGAGGCGAGTGAATGCGTGGCGACGATGACCTGCAAGAAGGAATATTCAGCTACATTTCTCCAGAGAAGCGTGTTCCCGTGGATCATCCGTTGCGACCGATCCGCAAGATGGTGGACGAGATTCTGAAGGAGATGTCGCCGAAGTTCGCGAAGCTGTACTCCGATGTGGGGCGTCCGTCGATTGCCCCGGAGCGGCTGTTAAGGTCACTGCTGTTGCAGATTTTCTATTCGGTGCGCAGTGAACGTCTGCTGATCGAACAACTACAGTACAACATGCCGTTCCGGTGGTTTGTGGGGATGGAGATGGACGACGCAGTATGGAATCACGCGGCGTACAGCAAGAATCGGGAGCGTTTGCCGAACGAAGAGATCGCGGAGTCGTTTTTTCAACGGGTGCTGAAACGTGCACGGCCGTACATGTCGGACGAACATTTCACCGTGGACGGAACGCTGATCGAAGCCTGGGCCAGTCAAAAGAGCTTTCGGCGAAAGGACGGAAAGGGGAAGCCACCCGGACCAGGAGGAGGTCGACTTTCACAGGGAGAAACGGACCAACCAGACCCATGAATCGACAACCGATCCCGAGGCGCGGCTGTTCAAGAAGTCCAAAGGGAGCGAAGCGAAGCTCGGCTACCTGGGACATGTATTGATGGAGAACCACAACGAGCTTCTGGTGCGGACTTTTCTGACCGAGGCCAATGAAAGAGCGGAGCGAGATGCAGTGATGCTCATGATAGAGGCATTCTCAGCGGAAAACGGGTGACTTTGGGTGGGGATAAGAATTATGACACCCAGGAATTCGTACGAGAACTCCGCGGGATGAACATTACCCCACATGTGGCGCAGAACGACACCAACCGCAGGCGCGCGGTGGATCAGCGGACCACCTGACATGCCGGCTATGAGGTGAGTCAGCGGAAACGAAAGCGTGTAGAGCACTCGTTCGGGTGGATGAAGATGGTGGGGATGTTACGGAAAGTGAAGTTGCGAGGGATCGACAAGGTTGGGTGGCTGTTCACCTTCACCGGCGCTGCTTATAACCTCTGCCGATTGCGAAACCTGATGGCGGAAGCATGACATCGGGTTCTGTTTCGGGGCCAGCTGAGCGGATAGAACGACCAAACGGCTCCTACGCACTGCAGCTCCTACGCACTGCAGTGATAACCTTGAAATTCAGAACCGAGGTCTCACAAAACTCGATTCTTCAACGAGCTGTTAAGTCCGTGACTGCGGGGACGTTAACATCCGTGAAATGCCTTCCGGAGGAAATAGACCGCTTCGAGGAGGTATACTCTTTTTGTGGTTGGTACGATTCTGCTCGTTTGCGGTTTCATTCTCAAGGAAGATTCTATTGCCAAAGAGGCCCACATTGCCTGAGCCCCTTTTTCGTGTTCTCGTCCTTTCAACTCATGTGATCCCTTATGGCTCCTCGTTGTTCCGGCTTCTCGCCCGGAATCCGCGGCTGGACCTTCTTGTGGCCTACTGTAGTATGCAAGGGGCACATGCTGGCCTCGATCCTGAGTTCGGCATCGAGTTCCGCTGGGACACCCCACTACTTGAAGGTTATCCTTGGGTTCTTATCCCAAATCGCTCTCCGGTTCCCGGTTTCGGGCGCTTTTTCGGCCTAGTAAATCCCGGCCTATGGAAGTTGATTCGCTCCCAGTCCTGGGACGCAGTGGTTATTTACACAGGCTACATGTGCACCAGCTTCTGGATCGCTTGTTTCGCCGCCAAGAGCCGCGGTATCCCGGTTCTCATTTCATCCGACGCCAGTACTCTGCAACAGCGTGAGGGAAAGCGGTGGAAGGCGCTTCTCAAGCCGTTCGTTC
The DNA here is from genome assembly GCA_963783955.1 of Candidatus Acidiferrales bacterium. GTDB lineage: Bacteria > Acidobacteriota > Terriglobia > Acidiferrales > UBA7541 > Acidiferrum. The sequence continues at coordinate 1,264,598 of CAWAPN010000002.1, forward strand.
TCGCCCGCGTGTATCGCTATGTGGATGTCCTCATGGCGCCTTCCCAGCCGGTCAAGGACCTTGCAATGAAGCTAGGCAAACCCGAAAAAGAGATTGTGATGATGCGCTCGGCCGTCGACAAGGATGCGTGGCGGGCACGTCTGAAGAACTTTGATCGGGATGCTGTACGTACTTCCTGGAGTGTTCCCTCCGATGCCGTGGTTGTCCTCTACTGCGCGAAATTGCAACCATGGAAACGCCCTCTCGACCTATTGCGAGCCTTCGCTAAAGCCAGCGTTCCGGGCAGCTATCTGGTCTTCGCAGGGGAAGGACCCCAACGCCCCGAATTGGAGCGCGAGGTTGCATCTCTCGGCATTACCGACCGGGTGCGAATCCTTGGTTTCGTTAATGATTCGCAATTGCCCGGCGCCTACAAAGCTGCCGACCTTTTCGTTCTGCCTTCCGAGTACGACCCCTGTCCTCTTGTGGTACCAGAGGCAATGTTCAGCGGTCTTCCCGTCCTGTTGAGCGATGCGGTCATGGGACGCTTGGAAATGATCGATCCGGGCAAGAGCGGCTATCCTTATCCCTGCGGAAATGCGGATGCACTCGCGACTCTTCTCAGGAAGATTCTGGGCGACCATGCTCTTCTGAGATACATGAGAGAGTGTGTCGCCCAGCAGATGGAGCGCTGGACCGCGGCAGACCTCCTAGACTCCTGGGTAGGTGCCATTGAGGTGGCGAAGCAACTCCAGGAGAAGCAGGTTAAATAAGGGGAATTCCGTAACAGGTGTATGCGACCGCTAACCGATCCCAAGTCCTGAAGGTATGATGTTACAACGCCGATCAGGAGGCGAGCTTTGATGAAAATGATCGGGACAATGCCGACTTTGCGCGGTTCGCGCAACCGGCTGGTGGCGTTAGGTTCGAGGCGCCTTCAAACGACGTTCTTCTCTTTTACGCCGCAGCGGATCTTTACGTTGGTCCTTCCTTATACGACTCTTTTGGTCTCCCTGTCCTGGAGGCCATGGCCTGTGGCCTACCGGTTATCGCCAGCATTAACGCCGGAGCAGGCGAGCATATCCGTGACAACGAAACCGGATTTGTTCTCCGCGATCCGTTCGATGCTGGTGAGATTGCTAGCTCATTCGCTTCCTTTTTTGATGATTCTGCCTTGCGTCAGAGGCCCGGCCATGCCGCTTCGGAGTATGTTTAGGCAAATTGCAGTTGGGATCAAAATGCGGAAAAGACGAGGCAATTTTAGAAATCACACTTCGCCAGCGGCTTGGAATTGACGCTGCGGCAACTCGGCCCCTCCTACAAGCATTCGCAAGTCGAGCTGGATAATGTCCAAAATCGGTTGCGATACCTCGTGATTCCGCCAGCGCTTGGCAACCAATCGCGGCAAACTCTGTTAGATTTAACCATGTCAAATGCGAATCGCTCTGTTCACTCCATATTCGCCGACTATCGGTGGTGGATCCGTGCAGCTGCGGAGCCACCTGAAGCAGATGCCGGATCTCGATGTCGAGTGGTATTACCTCGCGTCAAAGCCGGTAAATGGCGATCACCGCCACTGGCTCGGCCCACAGCTCTTTCCGGGCCAGTTTGCGGCGGACCTAGCAGCAAGAACTGGATTCTTGCCGGGCTCGACCTCCGCCGTAAGAAACATCGTTAGTAAAATGAACGCGGATCTGTATTGGATTGTTGCACACTACGAGGGCATCTCCGTGGCTGACGAGCTTCTCTCGATGGGCAAGCCCGTCCATCTGACCGTGCATGACGAACCGCTCGCGATGCTGATCCGCTCGCGCCGCTTTCGGCCGCTGTGGCCTCTCATGTCCCGCACGTTCTCGCATGTTCTGCGTGGTGCAAAATCCGTCGATGTCACGAGCACCAACATGAGGGACTATTTCGAGCAAAAATACGGTGTGCCGTCTTTTGCTCTATACAAGCATCTCCCTGAGCTGCCACCGGTGCAGTTCCGCCCCTCACAGGACTTCCTGACCGTCGGCCACATCGGTTCGTTGTACCATCGGGGCCCCTTTCGCCAGTTTGTTCTTGCGTGCCGCTCTTTCGCGGCAGCTCAAAAACGCACCCTGAAAATCGTTCGAATCGGCACCTCTACCGAAATGGAAAGGAGTGCGGCCGAGAACCTCGCCGTTTTTGAGAGTCACGGCGAATTGCTCGAGGAGGAGGCGCTGCCCGTCCTCGCGACCTGCGACTTTGTCTATCTTATGTACCCGGATGGTTTTCGCTTCAAGGGCTTTCGCCGCACCAGCCTTCCCATTAAGTTGTCCACTTATATTCAGGCGCAGCGACCCATCTTCGCGCATACGCCGTGCGACAGTGGCTTGGCGCGATTAATCTCGCAATTTAACGTCGGGAAAGTGTGTTCCAGCAACAAGGAATTTGACATTGGTCAGGCAATTCAGGAGCTTCTGAACTTCCAAGTCACGCGCGAGAATTTCGAACGGCTAAGAAGCGATCTGATGGGCGCTAGTCAGCTCCGTCAGCTTCGAGACGCGCTCACAACAAACTGCCTTAGCGACGCCGCGCGTTCTGCTTGAACTGGTCAACAGTGGCGAAATCTTCCTCCCTTGTGTTTCCATGATTGGGTGCTCTGATAGCAATAAGTCAGGTGTGCGGAAATTTTACGCGGACTTTTCGCACTTACCGGCAGCGCGCATTGCGATTATCGATTATCCGAGGCGCGTGAACGATAGAAAGTTTGGCTACCCAATTGAAAATGATGGAGCAAGAAAGAGCGCCATTAGGCCTGTTTATTTAGGAGAGAGAAAAAGCGGGCAGCAATTATAGGCCAGGCGAAGTGAGACTGATAGGCAGCGCGACTGCGGGCGGCAAGTTCGTTACGATATCCGCTATCGGATAGCACGCGGACCAGAGCTGCCTTCAACTGGTCAGGTTGGGCTGGTGGGACCAACACGATGCCGGCTTCAGTGATAGGTGGTGCTGTTTCAGTGCCTTGGTAAGCTATAACGGGTAGCCCACAAGCAATACCTGCGAGTGCGCTGCCGCGGCGCGAAGAGATAGGGCCACGGACAAACAGAAGTAGATCGCATGCTAACAGTCTCTGGACAACCTGATCGGGTTGGACGATGCCTTCGACGGACAATTCGACCGGCAAACCCATGAGACCATGGCGAAGCTCGGCTTCGCGGAGTTCGGCGGCCCGACCAAAAACCAAAAGACGGAGTTTGCCAAGACGTTCAGCAGCGTAACTGACGGAGGAGACGATAATCTGGGTCTCGCGGGCGCCGGCAGTGCCCCCGGTGATGCTGAAAACGCCAACCGTGGGGAGCTCGTGAACTTGGCGGACAGTAGAACTGCTCTCAGGAATTGAGAGATTGGGGCCGATAGGGATGAAATGGGCGTGAGGGACAGAGCTGGGAATCCAGGAAATGTTGTTCAGTGGGACTGTAAAGATGGCCAGATCGGAAAGAGAGAGTGTGCGGCGCATTGTGCGAATTTGAACGGTTCGGCGAAGGCGATCGACAAGGCGGAAGCCGGGATAGGGCTCAGCATCATGGTAGACAATGGCAATGCGAGCGCCGGCAGATTTTAGAGTTTTCAGCGTGTGGAGGACTTTTTGAGGGAAACCTCGCGAAGACCAGGCCAGCGCTGTGTATTGGACGAGAACCCAAGTACCACGCCAACGTTCCGCTTGAATCTCGAGCGCGCGAAGTGCCGCCATCCAGCCAGTAATCTCCCAGGGCACGCGGCGAATTTCGAGCTGAACATCGTGCACCTGTAGCGCGGTTCCCAGGTAGCGGCAGTATTCCTCAACGGCGTCGCTGGGCTCGTCTTTTCGGCCCAGCAACGCAATTACAGGCAGTTTCATATGCGTAAAATGAACATGTCGTTTTCGTGACAGCGAGATACAAGGTTCAGGAGAAGGATCAGCCAGTCGACCCCTGATTCCGTCATTCTATCCCAAATCGCCATTTTGAATTCCACTGCCGACCATACGGTAGTTCGTCGTTGCAGCGTCAATGCGGGTTGTCAATCCGGGTTTGACAAGCTGGCCGTTTCAGCCCGAGACTGTTTCGAGCATTTACTGGTGGGTCCCGGCGTTACCCTTGCCGACAGGTGAGGAAGTGGCGCTGTCAAGCTAACGGAAGCTCTAAGAGGGAAATTCTGGCGCATTCTTCAACGTGAAATGGCTCTTCCAAAATGTCGGTGAGAGGGTTAGGTACGCCTTCAAACATCCGGCCTATGCATTGAACACCCTCGTTCGCGAGCTGGCACTCAGCGACGAGCGATTCCTCTCTCAAATCACGACTGTTTCCGCTCGCCAGATCCGCAGATTCTTGGACGAACCCACAAATACACCGGAGTTTGCCAATCACATCCGCAGCGCGACAGAACAGTTCCACACTTCTTCTGTAACGAGTGCTGATCTCTATGCAAAGAAGGTTTTGAACCAATATGCCGTTGTGCGTGCCTTTAAACCTCAATGCATCGTCGAAACGGGTATCGCCAGCGGAGTTTCGTCTTCCTACCTTCTTCTAGCGCTCCACAATAATGGCCGCGGTCACCTCCATTCCATTGGCCTTTGCGATCCGGCCTTTCTGCCTCCCGGCAAGGAGCCAGGCTGGCTTGTTCCAGATTGGCTTCGGTCTCCGTGGCATACTTATCTCGGCGACGCCCGTGAGATTCTCCCCGGACTGGCTCTACAACTGCAGCCTATTTCTATCTTTATTCACGATAGTCTTCATACCTATGACCATATGATGTGGGAATTCCAGACCATATATCCTCACCTCCGATCGGGAGGGCTACTTCTGGCAGATGATGCGCTCGGGAACGAGGCCTTTAGTGACTTCGCGCGAGATGTAAACGCATCTGAGGCACAGATTCTTCGCGGTGTTGGTTTCCTAAGGAAGTTCTCCACTCCTCAGGGGTCACCCAAATCCGGCCATATAGGGTCGGCTGAAAACCGGCCATAGCGAAGCTCTGGACATTGACTCCGAGAGGAGCCCTTATAGGCTCCCTCGGCATGAGCAATGCCTTGAGCAACGACAAGAAACAACAAGTTATCGCACTAGGGAAGCTCGGATGGTCTCTGCGGCGCATCGAGGAAGTCACCGGTGTGCGTAGGGAGACTGCGAGCAGCTACCTAAAAGCAGCCGGAGTGGCGGTGTGTCTGCCTGGGTGGGGACGCCGAGCGCCGGCAAAACCGGCCATACAGGTGACCCCCGACTCTGGGGCAAAACCGGCCATAGTGACCCCCGACTTTTTTGCGCCTTTTTCACAATCGGCCCTCGGGTATAGCCGGAAATCCGTGCGCCTGTTGTCGTGGCGATCGATGTAGTGCGCGAGCACATCCCGAAACAGTGAGTTGACGGTGGGATCGTAGGTGTCGGGAACCGCTACACCTTCCCTTAAGTTGTCCAGCACGACGACTCTTGGGCAACCACCTAAGCGACGAAAGGCCTGCTCATGCAACTCCGCCCAGATGCGGGCACTCGACCGCTGGGAAGAACGCTGGGCTGACACGCGGATCCGAGATACGCTTGCGCTTCTTCCAGACTCTCGAAGCGCATCCCTATGGCACCACCAAACGCCAGGTTGCCGCCATGTTCGTGGAAGAAAAACCGCACCTGCGAGCACTGCCTCTGGAACCCTTCCGCTACTACCAATACGGGGAACGTGTAGTTCATCTGGATGGTTGTGTGGAAGTCGAAGCCGCCTACTACAGCTTGCCGCCGGGATGGATCGGGCGGCCGGTGAAAGTGCAATGGGACGCACTGCACGTGCGCATCTTGCATCCGAACACCAACCAACTTCTTCGCGAGCATCTGCGTCAGAAGCGCGGCAAACAACCACAGGCGACGTCTCCAAGCCGCCTTGCCTGCCTATCCCCACATTAATGGGTACCCGTTCCAGCGTCCAAATTCTGTTATGCCTAAGTCTTAAATTTTTCCGACTCAAGCCCCTGCGATCTGACGGCGAACACTGAAGGCGGCGGCATACTTGACCACACTTCGCAGAGACAGGTTGTGGGGTGAACCCCTCTGTTGAGACAGTTTGGAATTCGACAGCAGGTATCTTGTGTAAAGAAGATCCCCAATCCTCTGAGTCGTCCCGCTGTGGACGGAGCCATCAGGAGAGGTAATTGTGTGGTATGTGAAATTCCCGATCTGCTGACTTGAGCCGTTCCTGTGCGCACTAGCTGCAACCGTCGTCTTGTCCTCTGCAGGTGTTAGAACCTCGGCCCAAACGGCGGCAAGATCCAGTACCGGACAAGAAGGAGTCGTGCTGGCGAAGCTGGCTCCCCCGTGCGACTACAAATCCAAGTCAGAGAACGTGCGTTCAAATTCAAATCTTGGCCAAAAGATACACAAACCTTCTTTCCGCTTGATGGTCGTCCCGTTTTGCTATGAAGCAGCAGTGTCAGAAGTAGATGACCCCCAGCCTTCCGCACACGATCTCCGTTCGGCACTCATGCTTTGCGATGAACTCCGAATAGGCCTGAAATGCGCCATCGAACACCGAGCTAGGACAACAATCATCAATCACCAAAATTCCTCCCGGCGCCATTTTCGCTGGCAGTTTTTCCAGGCACGACGCGACCGGAAGATACAGATCTACATCGAGCAGACAGAATGAAATATTCTCAATACAGCCAAAATCGAATTTGTTAACGTCGGCCTGAACAGATCGGACATGCCCAATTCCGTTGAGCTGCATCGAGCGATCGAACCACCGTGAGATTGACGTGCGCAAAAAGGATCCAACGTTTACATGGGGAGGTTTTTCCTACAACAGCAAACGGGTGTCAATGCAAATATAAGGTTTGGGGCTCTCCAGGGAGGCGAGGTGCAAATTCAGGTACAGCGTCGTCTGTCCTCGCGCACAACCGACCTCGACAACCGGCCCCTGAAGATGTTTCGTCTCATCCAAGCAGTGGACCAGAAAACACAACTGCGCAGGCGTGAACATGTACGCGTAATGCGCCATCCAGATGCGGTTCAGATGAGAAGGAAATCGAGCAGTGAGCTCGTAGAAAATCTTTCGAATCATTTTCCTAATGCCTCCGCATAGCGGGCCGCGATCGCACTCCAGCAAAAAAATTGCTCCTGCGCGCGGCGGCTGCGCTGGCAGAGCGCGCTGCGTAGCTCGTTGTTGGAGAGCACTCTCTCGAGCGCCTCGGAGAGCGCCTCGCGGTCGCCCAGTGGGACCGAAAGAATTCCCGCCTCCGTAATGGGCCAGCCGGTTTCAGGCCCCTCGTAACACACAACCGGCAACCCGCATGCAATCCCGGCGATGGCGCTGCCCCGGCGGCTGGAGATTTGGCCGCGAACAAACAACATCACATCTGCGCGCTTCAAAGCCTGGCTGACGCCTTCGGGAGAGAGCAATCCCGGCATCTCCAAATCCACGCTCGTGGTGGCAAATTCCTTCTTTAGGGCTGAATTTGCTTCCGCCGAGCCGGCACCGAAAACAATCAAATGTAAGCGTCCTGCGGTTGCACAGGCCCGCTTCATTGCGTGGCCGATGTCACTGACCTCCGCAAGCATCTGTCTGCCTCCGGTTACGCAATAGACGGCCACGGTTTGTACTCCCGAAGGACCTCGGTGACCGTTCCGCGATATCTCCGGGCAATTTGCTCCCACCGGGATGAATACAGCTTTGTCATGCGCTCGCGGCAGCCAGGAAACTTTATCCAAAAGCGCGGTGAATATGGCGCGATCCGTGCACTCATAAAGGCTCTTGAGCACGCGGAGTTGACAAAAGTGCCGCGCGTGGTCAATCATCCGCTTGCCGACGACAGGCGCGGAATCGTGGAAAACGACACCACAGCGCGCGCGGCCGCCGTCGCGCAAGATGGAAAGAATACGTGGCGCCCGCAGAGGGAAACCCCTCCGCGACCACCCGTGCGTCGTGTATTGCAACAGCACCCAAAGTCCTTGCCAGTCCTTGGCTTTCTCTTGTAGGTCTGCGAGTGCGGCTCGCCAACCTACCTTCTGCCAATCCACGCAGTACGTTTCGAATTCGTAGCCGTAGCGGCTAATGGCTGCGCCCAGCCAGTCGCAGTAGTCTGCTACGCCGTCGATGGGCTCGAAGCGTCGGCTTACCAGCGCGATGATGCGCTCCGCGCTCATTTTTCAACAAGAAAACTGCCGATTACCAGCAAATCCATTCCCGAGCTAAAGAATGTCTGCACTGCGTCGGTGGAAGTGTTGACGATGGCTTCGCCAGACGTGTTCGCTCTGCAGTACCTTAAGCGGCGCTCCTGACACATATCGAGTGATGCTAAGGAGCATGAAAATGGATGTCAAGGCTGTCATGATCAGGCGAAGGCGCACGTTGACACTATCCGGGGAGTTGATATAGCAAGTTTGTTTGGCCCACGACCAGTTTCTCAAGTCCCGTGAAGTCCTCCACTACGGAAGTTCTGTTTGCTCAAGCATGGAGCGGCTACTCACCGCAGCACATTCCATCTTGCAAAGGAGCTTTCCATGACGTCGAGTCGACAACGGTTTATCGAGGATATGCAGGTCCGGAACTTTTCGCCTGTAACACAAGCCTCCTACACCCGAGAAGTATCGGGATTTGCATGCTATTTCAACAAGTCACCAGAGTTGTTGGGTCTGGAACAGATTCGTGCCTATCAGGTCTATCTGACCAACCTCCGCACTTCGTTTCCTCTATCTATCGGGTGACCCCCAAAAAGAACTGGTGCATGGCAGACATGATCCCAGCTCCCAGGATGCCTAAAAACTACCTATCATCCTCAGCCCAGAGGAAGTCGTTCGTTTTCTCGACTGTGTCGCAATGAGGAAGCACCGCGCCGTCTTAACCGCCTGCCACGCCGCGGGCTTGCGCATCTCCGAGGCCGTTGCTCTCACAATCCGGGCGATCGACAGCCAGCGCATGGTCTTGCGTGTCGAGCAAGGCAAAGGACAGAAAGATCGTTACGTAATGCTCTCACCGAAACTGTTAGAGATCCTGCGAGCCTGGTGGCGAATGGACAGGCCTGGGCACTCGCTCTTTCCGGGGGGCACGCCAGACCAACATATAACCACGACTTAGGTTGTGCAGATGTGTCGGAAAGCCCGCCGCATTTCCGAAATTCCTATACCAATCACGCCGCATTCCATGCGGCATGCCTTTGCATGTCACTTGCTTGAATCGGGCACCGACATTCGCCAGATTCAACTTTTGCTTGGCCATCGCAGCCTGGAGAAAACCGCAAAATATCTGCACATCGCGACCAGCAAAGTGTGCTCGACATCGAGCCCACTGGATTTGCTGCCTCGTTGAATCCCGTCCACGAATTGGCTCCAACAGAATCATTCGGCCTCCTGGCTTGAGAACGCGGACCATTTCTTGCAGTGCCTTTGAATGAAGTTCATGAGAAATGTGTTGGACGACAGTGACGTCCGATACGCAATCGAAGGCAGTATCAGAAAAAGGAAGACAGTAGGCTAGACCGGTCACGAGCGGGGCACGGGTTGATGAGTGCGCGCAATGCGGAGCATGCCGATCGTCGCATCCACTGCGACTGGAGAAACCCGAGTTTTTCTTACCGTCGAGCGAGCGGCATCCTGCAAGTACACTTTACGGCCGTTATTTCCCGGCTTAACGTTAAGGTCTGAAGAAAAAGGCTATGTTAAACGAAAGTACTCCAGGAATGAAGAGCAACTGGTATTATGTGCTCATCGGACATGGAAATTTCCGGTGTCTGCAGGGAGCCGAACTTAGCAATGGGCGCAGTTGATCAACCCGCAGTCTTCACAAAGCCCCCGATTCTCCGCATCACACCCCCAGTCCACTGGTGGGTAATTCCACATGGCGAACTCTGGGACTATCGGGAGCTGATCTACTTCTTCGTTTGGAGGGATGTCAAGATACGATACAAGCAGACGGCGATTGGGGTGGCCTGGGCCGTCTTGCAACCACTACTGACAATGGCCGTCTTCAGTTTATTTTTTGGTAAGTTGGCTCGTATTCCTTCCGACGGGCTTCCTTATCCGATCTTCTATTACAGCGCGCTGCTACCATGGACGTACTTTTCCGCGGCATTGCAAAACACGACGAATACTATTGTCGATAATCAACGACTCATTACCAAGGTTTACTTCCCGCGACTGGCACTACCACTCTCTTCTGTCGTATCAGGACTCGTTGATTTTGGCGTTTCTTTTCTAATCTTTGTCCTGATGATGGTTTACTATGGAATCCGCCCTACTGCGGCACTATTCTGGCTTCCTGCATTCCTTCTACTAGCTGTGCTTACAGCGCTTGGGGTGGGACTATGGCTTGCCGCGCTGAACGCCATCTATCGCGATGTGAAATATGTATTGCCATTTCTGGTCCAGATTTGGATGTTCGCCTCGCCCGTCGCCTATCCAAGTTCGCTCGTCCCATTGCAATGGCGCTGGCGCTATGGACTGAACCCCATGGCAGGCGTAATTGAAGGCTTTCGTTGGTCGCTCACCGGACGTGGCCACGCCCCGGGCGCTATGTTTTTTGTGTCTTTTCTGGTCGTAATCATCATCTTAATTAGCGGAGTGGGGTATTTTCAGAAAATGGAAACCACTGTTGCGGACGTAGTCTAACAAATGGGCGAGACGGTCATACATGCGGAAGGTCTTGGAAAACAGTATCGGATTGGAGAACGCCAGCGTTATCTCGCCCTCAGAGACGTCTTGGCAGGTGCATTCAAAAGGCCGTTCAGTTGGAATGGCAAAAGTCCTTCTCGAGAGTATTTGTGGGCACTCAAGGATGTCAGCTTTGAAATAAGCCAGGGCGAAGTTTTGGGTCTGATTGGTAGAAACGGCGCAGGGAAGACGACGCTACTCAAGATCCTCTCTCGCATTACGCGACCCACGTGCGGGTATGCCGAAATTCGCGGCAGGGTCGGAAGCTTGTTGGAGGTAGGAACCGGCTTTCACCCGGAACTCACGGGACGAGAAAACGTCTATTTGAGTGGGGCGATTTTAGGAATGCCGAAGTCTGAAGTTGCACTCAAATTCGACGAAATCGTCTCTTTCGCCGGAGTCGATCGATTTATCGACACTCCTCTGAAGCATTTCAGCACTGGAATGCAGATGCGGTTAGCCTTTGCTGTAGCCGCGCATCTTGAGCCGGAGATTTTGCTCGTTGACGAAGTATTGGCAGTGGGCGATCTTGAATTCCAGAGAAAGTGTCTCGGCAAGATGGATCAGGTCACCAGAACCGGACGGACAATTGTCTTCGTCAGCCATCAGATGAATCAGATCCGTCGCCTCTGTAAGAGTTGCATTTGGATAGATGATGGCACGATTAGGATTGCCGGCCCGATGTTGGACGTCGTTAGTTCCTATGAGCAAAGCTTTTCCTCGATATCCCCGTCGGCTGAAGATAGTGATCGACAAAAGCACTCCACGCGCTTCTTAAGCTGGAAGATTGCGGAACCTCATAATGAAAAATCCAACGTACTGGATAGCTTTGGCAACGTCACATTTGAATTTACCCTTGCAGTAAGCGGGGACATCCGGGTTGGGACACACGGAATAGCGTTATTCAACTCGGATCAACAAATCATTTGGGCAACTTCTGTTGAGAACTTGACTTTGGTGAGTGGCTTACACGCGTTAAGCTTCAGACTCCCGTCTCTTCCTCTTAAGCCCGGGGTCTATCACTGGCAGATGAGTATATGGGAAGGCGGCAAATGCCTGGACCAATGGACTGGAGTCCCCGACTTAATCGTCGGAACGAAGCCGATTACTCACGCACAAGAGCAATGGCAAGGCTTGCTGAATAGTCCTTGGGAATTTCAAGTACAGCACGTAGACCAGCCGATGTCAGGATCTGTCGTCCATGAATCGGCTGGCACGCGCGAATTGACTCTGAGGAGATTTCGAAATTCACAATTGAAGTGAGTTATTGCCAATTATGGAACACACCACTGAACAGCATTCGGGCCACCTCAATTTAGAGAAGGTATGCATCTGCCCGATATGTGGAGGTCATCGGCTGCAGAATAAATTTAAAGTCCTTCACGTAACTGGAGATTTACAGCACGATTGTGGATTGGAACTGGGTTTCACCGGTGCCACTGTCGTTTGCTGTCGCGAATGTAGCTTCCTTTTCAAGCTCCAGCAACCTCCTGCCACGTATCTTTACCAACATTACGCTGGATCAGGGGAAGCCTATCTCTCAAGTCTTGCCGAGGAGTATAGCGGAATCCGTGAAGATTTTAACGAGGCTCGGAAACTGTTGATCGAACGGTTTCCGAGAGGGGGAACAATCCTTGACATAGGTTGCGCGAGCGCTTTTTTCTTGGAATCGCTTGGGGAAAATTGGGGCCGATACGGCATTGAACTCTTCCATTTAGCTGCGGAGCGAGCCAGAAGGCGTCCCGGAATCACAGTTCACGAATGTGAGCTTCTGTCAGCGCGATTCGCAGAGAAGTCCTTCGATGTGGTGTGTTCCTTCGACGTCCTTGAACATCTATCCGACCCGATGCCAATCTTTCGTGAGGCGCGACGCATCTTGAAACCTGGAGGATGGTTGCTTTTGGGAACAGGTGACTCCAGTTCTCTTACGGCCCGCCTGGCTGGAAGCCGCTGGACCTACGTTTGCATACCAGAACATCTGTCCTTCTTCAATCCAAACTCCCTCAGGAAGGGGCTATCCACAGCTGGCTTCTCGCACTTCACGTTTAGAAGAATTCATCACGGGGAAAGGCACCGTTCAGTCATGAGCGGTTGGATGCGCGCTATCGGCAAACACTGGGCCGTACAGCTTTGCGGTGAAGATATTCTCCGTTTGGGAATCTTTCACCAAAAGACGACTGAGTTTCTTGTCCCTTATCTTTTTGACCATTTAATATGCATTGCCGGCTGACTCCTTGGTGGTGTCGGACGCACATTTGTTGAGCCGTGGGCGAAAGGTGCACGGTGGACTTCAGCAGTCTTGCGAATCTCGTCATCGACAAAGGCTTAGAGTCACACCGCCGCGTTAAAAGCTCATCGTGTTCCAGCTTTTACCGCCGCACTGGGTTCAGCGCTAGATCTTGGATTAACTGTAGTACAATAGTACTACTGTGTCATAGACGACGGAAGCAACAAAATGGGCAGAAGGAAGCTGCTTGAGCAGAAATCTGGCGAGCTGGATTCGCAGTGTAGCGATGGAGTAGTGGATTATGCCGCTCGGCGCGAATGCGGCGAGCCGCGGGGTTGGAAGTCGGGCGGAATTTTCTGGGTGCGTAGGTCCAGTTGACCGGCTCGAGCAGAGGGGGAAAAACGGCTTCTCTCCGCTACCAGGAAGCCGTATGCGGCGATGCACAGCGTGCCGTGATGATGAAATCCGCGCCAGCCGCGACCTTCGTAGTGGCCTAATCCCAGTTCTTGCTTCAGCTCTTCATAGTCACGTTCAATGATCCAACGATGCTTGGCCAATTTCACCAACGCCGCGAGCTTGGTATCGGCCGGGAGGGTAGCGAGCCAGTACTTCGTCGGTTCGTTCTCTCCTCGGTGGGCCATTCGATCAGCAGCCATTCTTCGGCAGGCAGTTCGCTTCGCCAATAATCTCGATGAGCCACACGAACGCGCAGTGCTGCAAAGCGGGAACGGAGTCTCTGCTTGGTTCCTTCGCGCCAGGAAACATTTTCCCAAAAACTTGCCGCGAAGCGACTCCGCCAGTTGTTTCACGGAAATGGGTTGATGTCGTTTATCCCGGCGCAGCAATGTCGGCGGGCGTCCTCACCCTTTCCACCGCTTCGCGGGCAGCGGAGCTTCTCCAGGCCTCCAGACGGTCGTGGATTTCTGAACACCGACGACATACTCCAAACCCAGTTCGGTGAGCCCTTCTCGAAACTGGCTATCGTTGCCATAGGCGGCATCGGCCAACACTGGAGCCGGTGTGACTTCATCTTCTATCGCTTTCCGAATTTGCTGAAGCGCGATCGCCGGCTTGGTGGCAAACGAGATCTCTTGCTGGAATGCCCGTCTCCTTGCGCCGTTTACGATCCTTAGCCCAAATCTCTGGCAAGTACAGACGCCACGCGATGGGGAGACTGGCTTGTTCCGTCCAGCCACCGATAAACTCACCGCTACCCGGCAATTTTCTTGCTTGCCCACCTGTCCGCAGTACTGACGCACCACCCCAACCGAGTGCGTTCCTTTCTTTGGGAAACCCGTATCGTCCACAATCCAAGCCACCACGGATCCGTTTCGCTTCATCATCGGCAGCACAAAGTGGCGCACCGTTTCGAGCAAGGCCTCATCACTCCACGGGGCGTTCGCTACGAAATGATGGAGAGATTGGTGCACGCGCCGCACATCATGGGGGCCAACCGCGCCGCCAGGGGCTCGATACTTTTGCGTTCACCGGGAAGTAGTAGACCCGTGCAATACGATTCGAGAGGTACGGCTCGATCCAGGTGCCCTGCGGCCCGCGCCAGGCTGTCCAGATAGGCCGCAAAGCGTTGTTGTTGCGTGCCTGGCGCCGAAGAAGAGGCGCTCATGCGCCACAAACTATCAGCCAGAAATGGAATTCCCAGACCTACAAATATCAGGCTTGTGTCTATTTTATGACACAGTAGTAACCTGCATTATTCACAAAAGTGGATCGCTGACGAGTTTTTTGTGAGAGCGAAGCAATCGTGAGTTAATGTCAGAATTTTGTTAGACCGAGACACTGATTCTAAAGTCCTTAGCGAGGTTCTTGGTCAGGTTTTGACGCGTAGAGAGACACTGCGCATAGAAGGTTGACAAGGGTTAGTTTCGGGTGGAAGAAGTGGGAGACTCAGCCGCTTTGTGCGCCCAAGCTCAAGGCCAGACGATGAAAGCTATCGCGGTAGGGAAACGCTTGAGGCAAGTGCAACACGATGCGACGCACCGAGACAATAACTTGCGCTCCGAGTTTTAGAAAATGCTCTCGTAAGGTCGAGACTTGCGCCCGGGCGTGACGGGTCGGGGACAAGTGAAGTCGCATCTCCTGCATCAGCGCATACGCAGCCGCTGTCAGCAGCACGCGGAACGTGTTCGCCAAAAAGTTCGAGCAACTGGTCCGATCGATCTGCATGCCGTCGTGCAATTCTTTAATTCGGTTTTCGACGTCGCCCCGCTGACAGTAAACCTGCTCGTAAATCCACTGCGGACTCTGTTTTAAGTTAGTGACCACGAAGCGCGGGTTGTCCTTCGGTTCCTTGTTCGCGGCGCGCACCATCTCGGCCTTGTAGATGACCCGTCGTTTCCACGGCCAAGTCTTTTTGGTAGCGTACCGGCACTCACCATAAACATGTTCGGTTTGACCCGAGATCTTCGACGCACGACGAGCCTGCTTCATGGCCGACTCTGCCTTGCGCTTCAACACCGCATTGGAGGCCATGTTGACGAGGTATTCCACTTTCGGTTCGCAATCCAGAAATTCCAGAACTTCCGGGGATGCGAAGCCGCCGTCGAGGCGCACCCGGATTCTCGCCTTGGGAAAGGCATCGCTCACTCGTTCGATCAGACGGCGCAGAATCCCGATGGCGCCCACCGAACCAGACGCATTCCCACGCCGCAACACCGCCGCCACCAAGTACTGCTCCGCCTCCTCATTAAAGGTGAGAAAACAAACCATCGGCAAGTAACAGTAGCCATCGTAGTGGCTATTGTAAAAGGTGAACTCTTGCTGACCGTGTGTGGGGTCGTCGGTGGGATCCAGATCGATGGTGATCCGACGGGCGCGTCCATGCAGACGCTTCTGATGTCGTTCAATGACACGCTCCGCCAGCGCTTCTATCATACGAAACAGTTCCTTACTATCCGGAGCATTTTCAAAGCGCGACAGAGTAGGTTGCGAAGCCAGATCCTCGCCGTCGACGGGATTCCGACCGACCAGCAGCTTGTGGATCGGATCGCACGCCAGCCGTGCCGCATCGTTGGCGTCTTCATATCCCAACGCGATGGCCATGACTCGCTGCGTAATCAACTCCCGCAACTCATGTCGCACCTTAACGGGTTGTCGGTCATCTCTCAGGCAAGCCACCAATGCCGAAGTCAGACCTAACCGACGCTCGGCAGCCTTCAGTAGAATCGCTCCGCCATCGGAACTGCTCTGCCGTTGATCAAACTTCGCGACCACCGGTCGATCAAAAATATCTGGAAAAAGGAGACAGTCTGTTGTGGTATGTTCGTTCAAGCGAAGGCCTCACTTTTGGTCTCAAATCTGCCTAGACAACGGATTTGTACCATAGCGAGGCCTTTCGTGCTTATAAAATCATGAATTTTCCAGGGTAATAGGAGGATAGGAGGATACCTATTTTCGCCCTAACGTAAGCGTAGGCCAGTCGAGTCATGCTCGCCGTAATCCCAAGGGATGACGAAGAGGCCTCGTAACTCTAAGAAATGAGAACCAAATCGAGTAAAACTTGCTGACGACCCGCTGCTGAATAGGTCCAAGCCATGCCAATCGATTAGGCCTAAGCTGGCCATGTATAACTCGTTCAGTCGAGGCGTTGACAGCATAGTAACGCCATTCTGAACCTGCAGGGAGATTCGAGTTGTACTCAGCTTCCGCACTGCCCTGCAGTGCCGCGGCTCCTTGTTTCAGATACGCGTAGTCGTGGTTCTGATGCACTGCAACAACAGCCCGGCTCGCATCAATCAGGGGCACCATACTCTCGCGGGCGAACCATGTCAGCCAAGGATCCCACCCGTGACGGCCAATCAAAAATGGCGGCATCTTACCGTGATAGAGACCACGCGAGAAGCAAAAATAATCCACCCAGCTCGGCCCATTCCGTTTCCCCTTGAGCAACGCGAGCGTTCGCAATCGATGTGCCCAATCAGCTTGTTCAAAATCCCAAAGTTCCGTAATATCCGTGTCCCAGCGCCGCCCGATCACAAGAAATTTGCTGTGGGCCCTGGAGGTCAACTCGAGCGCAGTTAGAAAATCGGAGGTCAACATTATGTCGCAGTTTGCATAGCAGAGAATGTTGTGCCTAGCTATTTCGTTGGCCCGATCGAAGATGTAGTTAAGGTACTTTGTCCCGTGCTCATTGCGTCGTACCTGAGGCTCATGTCTAATCCCCAAGTCTCTGCAAACTTCGGCCGTGCCCTCGTCGTCCCCGAAGAGGATAACCTCCACGTCTGGGCGCAACAATGTCCAGCTTCTGAGGGCATTGCGCTGGATCACATTGCTGTGGCCCTGGAAGGGCTTGGGAGTAGAAAAGAGGGTCAGCATTGCTGCTTTATTCCTCCACAGGCATTAACTGCTTTGATCGAGGATAAGCGCCAGTTAACTATTCTATCTTGAGCCTGAGACAACTTCCATTGTGAAGCATGGATACGCATCTCGGCGAGATCATCATACTTGAAGCGCAGTCGCAAGGGATCTCTGGTCAAACGAATCAAGCCTTGAGAATAATAGCCTTTTCAAAATATGGTTAGCCGGCTCTTCGATCAACTTGAAAACAATTGACGATAAGCAAACAACAACAACAATATACAATGCCGTGGCACCACCGGATTCTTCTAGAGTTGTGGAGAACAGCCGTTTACCGATGTACCCCATCCATACTGAAACAGGAACATGAAGAATATAGAGTGCGTAGCTTGCGTTCCCTAAGAACACTAATGGACGAACTGAAAGGAGACGAGCGAGCGTTCCACCACCTGCAGCAAAGCCGAGAATGATAAGCGAATGAAGTGGCAACAGGAGCCCATTCTGCAAGACAAAAAAGCTACCTCCGAGTGAACCGTAAAGAGATATTACAATCCCTTCAAGTAGTATTGCTGGTAAATATAAGCAATAACCGCGTCCTAACAAAACACTGTTCTTGCTACGCAATAAGTGGTACGTCCGGCCAACAATGATACCCATGCAGAATTGAGGAAGGTGAAGCAGGGGATTGTAGGTTATCAGGTTAAACCAGAATCGGTCAGCTGTTGACAGCGTGAATGATAGGGGACTCATCAGCGGCACCAAGAACGGGAAAATCACCGAGCCCACCCAAACAAGTAGGCCAGCGATGACGATGCTGGACGGGCGAGATAATTTCCAAAGGGTGACGCCAAGAAACGGAAAACAACAATAGAAGAAAGCCTCGGCAGATAATGACCAACCCGGCCCGTTCCAACTCAAAGCCGTTCCCGGCACCCATGCCTGCATAAGAGTCAAATTCAAAGCGGCTACAATTAACGCCTTGCCAAATTTCGCCAACGAGAACCGCCTTACGAGGGGATAGAGTACGGCGGGTGCAATTAGCAGCAAGCCAACACAATAGGCCGGGTAGATTCTGGCAAATCTAGCAATGCCAAATTTCGCCACGTTTTTCCAGGACCAATTTTCTCCAAGTGAGTAGTTGTACGAAAGAACAAATCCAGACAGCACGAAGAAAACCCCAACAGCCAGAAAGCCAGTCCGAATGATGACCGGGAAAGGGTTCGGGAACTGTGACAACCAAAAGAAGGGCTGGTGGAATATCACGACCCAGAGGGCAAGGAAGAAGCGAAATCCAGTGAGCGGTAACAACTGCGGTTTCTTTGTAGCTGTCATTTTACGCGTACCTCTGTGCTGCAGACGGATCGGCTTGCGGTTGCAAACTCGGGCAGCCAGTCGGTTTCGCAGCTCACGCCATTCCCTTTGGTGATGATGAGGGCTTCTCCCTTCAGCCTCAATCTTTAGCGCTCCGATTTCTTCGGAACTGTCATGATCTCATGGTTCAAGTAAAGGGAGAGACGCCAAAAAGGAATGGATTGGTTTGCCTGGGCGGCATCGAATAACACGAGGCCTTCTTAGCTTCGGCTGCACTAAACTAACTGTCTAATTTTGAGGGGCACTACATCCTGCGCCCTCCCTGTGATTTAGTTTTCTAGCTCTCAAACGGAGAATAAAATTAGAATCCAGGATATCTTCCTGCTTCGTGGAGCAGAGCCAAATTATCGATAACGTCGAGGTGAGTTGAGATGTCAGTACGGAAGTTCATTGGCGACCGCTGAAGTGCTCCCCAAAATTCGGACCAGTCAATAAGGTGTAAAATCGCTGCCTCGGAAAGCGAGCAGGAATGAAATCGAGGCAACGGCGAAGCTTCAGCGCGGAGATGAAAGCAAGAATCGCGCTGGAGGCGATCAAGGAACAGAAGACCATCCAGCAAATCGCTTCGCATTACGGGGTGCATCCCAGCCAGGTGACGAACTGGAAGCGGCAAGCGATTCAAGGAGCACCGGAACTGTTTGCGGATCGGCGGTCGCAGCCGGACACGAGCGAGGAAGCGCTCAAAGCGGAGTTGTACCAGCAGATCGGGCAGTTGCAGGTGGAGCTGGACTGGCTTAAAAAAAAGTCCGGCCTATCGCGTTAGAGCAGAGGCAGGGATGGATTTCAGAGTACAAAGAACTGAGCATACGACAGCAGTGCCGCTTGGCGGGGGTATCGCGGTCGGGGTGGTATTACGAGGCGGAACGGGAAGCGTCCGAGAATTTGCGATTGATGCGGTTGATCGACGAGCAATACACACGGACGCCGTTTTACGGAATCCGGAGGATGGGTTGGTGGCTCGGCGAGCAAGGATACGCGGTCAACGCCAAAAGGGTACGCCGGCTGATGCGGGAGATGGGGCTGGAAGCGATCTATCCGAAGCCACGGCTGTCAGATCCCGGGTTAGGGCACAAGATCTACCCCTATCTGCTGCGCAGCCTGAAGATCGATCGGCCCGACCACGTTTGGACCGGCGATATCACCTACATCCGCTTGCGGCAGGGCTTTGTTTATCTGGTGGCGATCATGGATTGGTTCAGCCGCTATGTGCTGGCGTGGGAAGTATCGATATCGTTGGAGAGCGCCTTTTGCGTGGCGGCACTGGACTGGGCATTGACGACGACGCGGCCGGAGATCTTCAATACCGACCAAGGGGCGCAGTTCACCAGCGAGGTATTTACGAACCGTCTCGAGAAGCAGGACATCACGATCAGCATGGACGGACGTGGACGAGCGATCGACAACATTTTCATCGAACGACTATGGCGGACGGTGAAATACGAAGAGGTTTATCTGAAGGATTACGTCGACGTGCTGGAAGCAGTCTCGAATCTCAAAAGTTATTTCACCTTTTACAATCACGAACGCCCGCATCAGTCGTTGGGATATCAAACGCCAGCGGAGATCTACTTTGGGAAAGTGAAATGCGTTTGAGGAGGGACAGAGTAGCGCATGCTGTGGGTCGAGCGAGTTGGCGATCGTCGTTCCTGGGCGATGCTGACGCGAAATTCCTTTGTGGAAAACGAGAGCGAGACCCGAAGAAAGAAAAAAGTAGCAAAAAAGAAAGAAAAGAGGGCCTGTGGAAACTGACGCCCACAGGCCCAACAACAAGGATCTATCTACAATCAATTGCAGGCAGCGGTCCACCTTAAGAAGGCCAAATATTGGTCCGAAGGATGGGGAGCACCTCACGCGTCCGAAGGGTAATCGGAAAAAAGTTGTACATTCGCCTTAGGATGGGCATGCAGGCCGAGTATTCATATCTGCGAAAGGTCCGGGGGGGTTATCCACGTTGGAGCAAATGAGGGCCAAGAGCGTGCCCTCTATGCTGCCTTTGGCCTTAATGTCATATGGATTGAACCTATTCCAGAGGTTTTTCGAACCCCAAAACATAACATCTCAGAATTTCCAATGCAGCGGGCCTTCAATTACTTAGTTATGGGCGAGGATGGGAAAGAATATGAGTTTCACATCGCGAACAACGCTGGCGCGTCATCCTCAATACTGGATTTCTCCAAACATAAAGAAATGTAGCCGAAAATAGCTTACACCAGCACCATTACACTCACGGGCGTTACGCTGAGCGCCATTTTAGAGGCAGAACAAGTTGATATCCGACAATTTGACGCCTTAGTTCTTGATACCCAGGGTTCTGAACACAAAATTCTGACGGGGGCTGCAAACCTTCCGGCGAATTTCAAGTTTGTCAAGGTCGAGGTGCCGGACTTTGAGTCCTACAAAGGATGCTGTCAAAATTAGCGAACTTTCTGCCTTCATGTTGTCGAAAGGTTTTCACGAGCAGGATCGCGCTCCTTTCATGCAGGTACCCAAACTCGGGACCTATTTCGACGTTATATACAAGCGAGTCTGCCAGTAAATATGCGGGTATCAGCGGGGACGCAGTGGTCTCGGTTGCCCTCACTCGTAATCCGCTTGTCTCGGTGGCCGGCATCGAGCAAAACCTGGGGGAGATAGCTCACGATGCCGAATCCCATCGGGAGTGGGCCGGAGTCTGTCAAGGAACTATTTACAATAATTTATGGCAGGCAGCGATCCACCGGTTGTCGATCGTGAAATCACGGACTCACATGAAACACCCCGCTTCTCGAAATGCAGACGGATCCAAACCTTACAACCTCACCCTAGGGTTGCGTAATGATCTGATAACCTAACCGGGGACGCGGTCGTCCTTCTTGTGGCGGGGAAGCCTTAAAATTCGCGATGTCGTTCACTGCTGGCAGAGCCTGGATTGGGTTTTAATGCTCCTTGGTTCTCGGCAAAGGCCTTCTGCGTCGATCAATTGGGGGGCGTCTTTGATTCCACCAGATACATAGCGGCACCTGATTGGACAGCAAGCAGTTGCATCCGATAGCCCTCATCGGCCAGCCGCACAGGCCACCAGTCAGACAGCGATCCGGAATACAGGAGAAAAGTCGGATGTTTCGCAGTGAAAGGGACAAACTCCGACACAGCCAACGGTTCGTATGATCGCTGCGCAAGCAGTAGCTCGTCAGTTACACTGTTTCCTCCATAGATCGTCGCGCTGGCCGGGTCCGCTAAAGCCACCATCCGCCGCCGAAGCTCGGGTGGAGCGTAGTGCCAAAATACCACGTAGGTAGCGAGATCGGAAACGACGATCGGTAAGTCTTCGTGATGTACGGCCTTGGCAAGGTTAGTCAGCGGACCTACCTGTTCAGCTGGCACTACCCGATGACGGGGTGACGTCCAGAACCCAAATTCCTGCACTAGAAGTGCAAGCAGGACAAATGTCGCGACTGCTGCGACACCTTTCGGCCTGACTCGTCCGAGCACGTAGCCAACACCAGCGGCAATCCCCAGTATTGCTGGCAGAAAATACCGGTCGACGAAAGGAGCGTGTGTGAACTTTGCAACCGCGAAGCCAATCATAGGCGAAGCAATAAGACCTAGGACCAATACTCGCTCTGAAGCGCCTGCTGAGCCCTGTAGGTCTCTGCTCTCCCAAGCGATCAACCAAAAGCTGGCCAACATTACGGCAATGACGGCTCCCACCAGGGCTATACCCCAAGGAGGCAACAGGCCAAAATAGGAGGCATAGGTCCACACTATAGTGCGCAGTGAGACCTTGGCATAAAGAACTCCCATCCAATGTTCTCTCAACCCCATCAAGAGAGGCCAATAGATCGCCAGAGGTACTAGCGGCGCGAGCAAAGCGAGCCACACCCAGAACCGAACCTTTTTTGTCTCGAAAACAATCGTCAGTTCAGCAAAAAAGAAAGGGAACAGTGCAAAGAGCGCAAAATAATGCAGCGCGGATGCGAGGGACAAACTGAGGAACAACCCGGCCACCCAAGTACCGGCGGGCGCACGCTGAAAGCAAACAAGAGCAATTGCAATACAAGCCGTCAACGGCGTGTACGGCCTCGCCTCGGTCGCATAGATGGTGAAGAGCGGTGTCATCATCAGTAGGCAAGCCGAGACCAACGCCGAAGCCTTGCCATTCCGCGTCTTGACGAAGATGTATAGCGGAATCAAGGTACACACGAATCCGAGCACTGACAAAAGCCGATATCCGATGTGCTCGTTGGAAACCACCCAAAAGGTACTTCGTTCGATAAGGTAAAAAAGTGGAGGCTGGCCATCCACTCCCTGGATCAAGGCCTTCCAAATGGCAGAAGGGGTTCTTTGGTGGCAGACGATTTGTGTGAACACCTCGTCAGTAATGAAAGGTTGCATTCCAGCGAGTGTCAGACTTCGCACTAATGCATAGGCTACCAGCCCCATTAAACCCCACTCAGTTGCAATTCGAGGCATTTCGTACAAAAGTTTGGAGCGTAAGTCGGCGCCCGGCGTCTGGCCAGAGTCTCCGCTTGCGGGCACGCTGCTGCTTGATGAGCTCATTACGGGCATCATCGACAGAAATAGATGCTGATTTTTTTCGCGGAGGACCAAACCCAATTCCCCTGATTCATATTGCGAACACATACTTCTTCGAAGTGACCGCGAATCACAATGCTGAAACTCTGATGGCCTCTTCTGTGAATTTGGACAACGTTATTATCTCGCATCTGTCCCCCGGATACGCTTTGCATGATCCGTGATAATTTGGCGAAGAATTTCGTCGATGCCGATGGTGATTTTCCAGTTGGGGTAATGAGATTTGAATTTGGCGAGATCTGAGATGTAGCAGATGTGATCACCTTTGCGATTCTGCTCAACGTAGTTCCACGTCATCCGCCTCTCGGTCGTTTCATCGATCTTGGAAATGGCTTCTAGCATGGAAATGCTGTTTTCTCGGCCCCCACCGAGATTGTAGACCTCGCCGGAACGCGGATTGGCGGCGAATTCCTCGATCGCACGCACTACATCATGACTGTGGATGTTGTCGCGAACCTGCTTGCCCTTATAGCCAAAGACGGAATAAGCTCCGCCGGAAATCGCAACTTTCACGAGATAAGAGAGAAAACCGTGTAGCTCTACGCCCGAGTGCGAAGGTCCGGTGAGGCATCCTCCGCGGAAAACGCAGACCTTCATACCGAAATAGCGGCCGTATTCCTGCGCCATGAGATCCGCGGAGGCTTTGGAGGCGCCAAACAGGGAATGTAGGGTACGGTCGATCCGGCAGTTTTCGCCGATGCCGTGGTAGTCTTCGGGCCGCGCATAATCCCAACGGGTTTCCAATTCCTTAAGAGGAATTTCGTTTGGGGCGTCACCATAAACCTTGTTGGTGCTCATGAGAATAAAGACCGCTTCAGGGCAATGGAGGCGAGTGGATTCTAGGAGATTGACCGTGCCGAGCGCGTTTACTTCGAAGTCTAAGATGGGAATATCGCGCGCCTTATCGTGGGAGGGCTGAGCCGCGCAGTGAATAACGAGATCGAATCGGTGAGACCGGAACAAAGTCTCCATGGCACTGCGGTCACGGATGTCTAGATCGTGGTGAGTGAAGCCTCGGGCGACTTTGCGCAGACGCTCCAGATTCCACGTTGTATCGCCAGGATCGCCGAAGAAAATGCGGCGCATGTTGTTGTCGACGCCATGCACCTTGCAGCCCAAACGGTCAAAATGTTCGACGGCTTCCGAGCCAATCAAACCGCTGGAACCGGTAATCAAAACTGACTTCGCGGTCATGGGCAACACAGTCGCTTTCTGAGAGAAATAACGTGCGCATTAGCGTCGATGCATTTTCCCTCAAACCGACCACGGATTGCCAAAAGAATTGAAGGTAGCCTCGCATTCATTCATTTCGAGGAAACATAACGGGGGCGTAGCTCGGCCTCGTTTTCGCGAATCCAGGTGAAAATCCGCGTAAAACCCGAATGCAAATCGGTTTTTGGTTTCCAGCCCAGCAGCCTCTCCGCTTTGCGGTTGTCCGTCCAATAGAGGACGATGTCGTCTTGGCGTGCCTTGTCCGTTTGGGAGACGGGTGCGGTGCGCGAGGAAATTCTCTGCATGGCCATAGTGGCTTCGCTGAGGGAAACCGAATTCGCAAGGCCGCCGCCCAGATTAAACACCTCGCCGCGAAACTGTGCGATCTGTTCGATTTGCAGGTCCACCAGCTCCAGCATATCTTCCACAAACAAGACGTCGCGCACCTGTTTTCCTTGCCAGCCCAGGTAGGTCAATGGCAATTCAAACCAATGCGCGATGGCCCACCACACAACCCAACCCTGATCCGTGTGTCCGAACTGGCCAGCACCAGAAATCACCCCGAAGCGATTCACCACGATGGGCAGATCATAAGCATGGGCATATTCCTGGCAGGCCGCATCAGCCATGAGTTTGCTGAGACCGTAGATGCTGCGCTGACCTCCATCGATTGAAAATTCCTCGGAAACACCGTGGACCGGATGAAACCCCGCGGGGCGCTGCTCCGAGGGAAGGCGATTCCAGGCTTCGGGATCGTATTCAAAGCGCGTCTGAGTTTCGCGGCGCGGAAGGGCGTTTAGGCGATCGGCACCATACACTCGGTTGGAGCTCCAGAAGATGAGAGGAATGCGGCGCGGGCGAGCGTACTCGAGAATATGGATGGCGCCGAGCCCGTTGTTGGCAATGTCGAAGAGAGGATTCGCATAGCCGGTAACGACCGATGGTTGAGCGCTGGCGTCGCAGATCAGCTCAATGCCGGTCGGAAGGTTCCCGAGGTCTTCAGGATTGCGAACATCACCATGGAAAAACGCGATCCCGTGGCGAAAGAGAATTGCGACATTCTGTTCACTGCCGCGGCGAACCAGGTTATCCAGCACGGAAACCTTGTGTCCTGTGTCACGAAGATGCAGGGCGACATGAGATC
Organism: Candidatus Acidiferrales bacterium; assembly: GCA_963783955.1. Lineage (GTDB taxonomy): Bacteria > Acidobacteriota > Terriglobia > Acidiferrales > UBA7541 > Acidiferrum. Next base: position 1,290,051 of record CAWAPN010000002.1, read on the forward strand.
CGATAAAGCCGCAACCACCGGTTACGAGTACATGCAAGAAGTAATTCTCCTCTCAGGTCGCTGCTTCGCCTAGCCGCTTTGAGTACCGAGTCTCGGGCGATGTGTCAGCAATTGTGGTCCCCGCGGAAAGATCACTGCGCGGGGCCATTTTTCATCTGCTCGATGTCACGTTGCTCGATTTGCCTCATAAGCTCGCTGCGTTTGAAGAAATACGAGTGCAGGTGCGATGTCAGTTGGCCTGGCACAACGTAAAACTGGTTATACGCGGCCTGACGGAACGATACCGGACCCCTCGCCGGCACCAGATGGGTACCCCACTGATAAATCAGGCCCAGATTCCAGAGCACAAAACAAACGAAAACACCGCAACTGACGACAATTGTGGTGCGGGGCCATGCGAAGAGCTGCGACAGGCGCTCCAACAGATAGCCTAGCCCAAGAATGAAGAGCGGCGTCAGGGAAATAAAGAAACGATTGCCATAGGAAGAGATGCCCGCCCAATCGGGATAGAACGAGATGAACGCATAAAATGCTAGGAGCGCTGTGAAAAATGGTACTCCGACCTTCGGAAACCGAAAAGCAAAGAGTAGCAAACCGAGTATCGCGAATCCCACGAGCGGAGTCCACGCCAGCAGACCGTGATTGGAGGAAAACAACACACTGAAAAAGACCGGAGACCGCCAGAGAAAATCGCGGAGCGAGACATAGCCAGTCTTGAAGGGCCCTCCATAAACAATCCAGCGAGAGATAAACGTAGGGATCATCACCACGATCACCACAAACCCAAAGAGGAGATGTCGGATCAAAAGGTCCAGAAAACTCGGTGACCGCGGGCGCCCGGAGCGGAGAATGTTTACATACTGCCTCACGGCCTCGACGGCAAGCACTGAGACAACCATCAGATTCGCGTAATAAACGTCAAGCATCAGCCCCACGATGACACCCAAAAGCAGCCATTGCGCAAGGCTCCGGCCCTCTTGCGTGGCGTCCCAATACCAGAGAAATAGGGCAACGATGAAAGCGGAGTGGGCATGCGACCAGGACGGATTAAAGTAGATGTAAACCGGGAGAGAGCTCGCCCACCAGACCGCGATCGTTGCGAGGAAGGACCATACGGGTCCGACGTATTTGCAGGCCAGTCGAAAAGAGATCAGCAGGGCAAGAAATCCATACAAGCCCGTGCCGAGAGCCATGGCATAGCGGTAGGGGGCCGAGAAGCCGTCCTCTGAAACATTCGATCCCAACGCCCTGGCCAGCAAAACGCCTCCATGGGCTATCAACAGGAAGGGGGACCAGAGCATGGCGGGCCCAACGGAAAAATGATTGTCTAGATGGCCTGTGCGAGTGCGGAATTCCCCCTTGGGCTGACCGTTCTCGTCAAGCCGGCCTTCCCGAAAACTCTCATTGGCCGATTGATAATCATGTGTGAAATCCAGGCTGTGTTCGATGAGCGGGGCACGGGCGTAGGCGTAGTAGCCAGAACCATCCCCTCGGATCCAGGGGTTCAGCAAGGGAACCGTTAACAGAAAGACGAAGAGCAGGATCCATTCGAATCGGTTCTGCTGGTTTCGGAGTTCGCCAGTCAAGCAGGATTCAATCCTTCCGCAAAACACAGACCTCAAACTAGAACTCGCCTCATCACCGTTACAAAAAATAATATTAAGGCAAGCCGCCCGAACGTCCCTGATGCAAATGATCTTACAAGAAAAGGAGGAACAAGTTGCTGAAAGATAGTTCGTTACCCGTGAACATCACGCGGACGGCGGCCTTCTGCTCGTCGAGAAGGACGAACCATGGATGGCGCGGCAACTACTCCGAGTGGCGGACGATTCTGTTCACCGGTAGAATGCACGCGAGGTTCGAAGCCGCGATCTTTGGCTCTAAAGTGAGGTGCTGGTGCCATGCTTTCTTTCTCGGATCATGTCGAAATGCCGAAGCATGTGCTGATGCGCGTTCTCGAAAACGAAACCGTGCTCCTGAATCTGGAAACGGAATGCTATTACGGCCTGGACGAGACCGGTACGCGCATGTGGCAAGTGCTCACCACGGCGCCGAGCATCGGCAGTGCATATACGGAGTTGCTGACCGAATTCGAGGTTGGGGAGGAGCAGCTCCGACTAGATCTTTCGGAGCTGCTCGAAAAGCTGGTCGACAAAGGCTTGCTCCGAATCCGTTCTGCCAATGCGGAATCGGCTCCTTCAATTTAACCCGACCAGTGAACGATGCGGTTTGCCTCGAAGCACTACGGCGATATCCGCAATCCAGTTCACCTGTTCCGGAGAGGGTTCAGCAAGATGTGCTGCGGGAATTAAGATCGGCCGGTGTGGACGAGGACCAGCGCCCTTATCCTGGAGAGGTGGATCGCTCGGACAGGCGGAAGAACTCAGCGGTCGCTCTGGCAGTGAATCGAAGTGTGACTTTACTGGCAGGACAACGGCTGGGAAATTCAAAGCACGGACCTCTAACAACAAGGTGACGAATTGAGCGGAATTGTTGGCATTTTTCACCGGAACGGTGCGCCGATCGAGCCGACGTTGTTGCAGGCGCTCGTAGATTTTCTCGCCTACCGCGGTCCGGATGCGCGCGGGAGTTGGTTGGAGACTTCAATCGGCCTGGGTCATTCGATGCTGCGGACGACGCGCGAGTCGTTTGGCGAATTGCAGCCCGCTGTTTTCGAGGACCGGTATTGGATCACGGCAGACGCCAGGCTCGACGGACGCGCAGAGCTGCTGGCTGCACTTAATCTTTCGGGGAGTGGCATCGGTCACTCGATTGCCGACTCCGAGCTCATCCTTCGAGCGTATGCGAAATGGGGCTCGGCGTGCGTGGAACATATGCGCGGTGACTTTTCCTTCGCGCTTTGGGACGCGCCCAACAAACAGCTGTTTTGTGCGCGCGATCAGTTCGGGATCAAACCGTTCTACTATGCCAGTGTCGGCTCGACCCTGGTCTTCAGCAACACGCTCGACTGTATCCGCCGGCATCCTGCTGTCTCTGGGCGACTGAATGATCTCGCGATCGCCGATTTCCTCCTCTTCGACGTAATCCAAGAACCGGCGGCTACCTCGTTCGTGGACATCTGCAGACTACCGCCAGCACATACCCTCGTGTGTGAGCAGGAGGGCATCACCGTACGGCGCTACTGGGTACTGCCGGTGAGCTCCCCGATTCATCACAAACGGCCGAGCGAGTGTGTCGAGCAGTTCCGGGAGCTGCTGGATCATGCCGTTGCCGACAGGCTGAGAACGGACCACGTTGGAGTATTAATGAGTGGTGGACTTGATTCCCCCACACTGGCGGCCAGTGCGCAGCAGATCCTTGGTCGCGATGGGTCACCCGGCAGACTGTGCGCCTATACGGAAGTTTTTGAAACTTTGATTCCAGACGAGGAGCGCTATTATGCAGGGCTTGTGGCGGAGGCGCTGAGAATACCGATCCAATTTCAAGTGGATGAGAGGGGGCTGTGGGAGTATCTGAATCACGAAGACAATCGATGGCCTGAGCCCGTGCATTCACCCGGGTCGGATGGGGGGGTGGGGCAATTGCGCCAAATCGCTGTGCGTAATCGCGTGGCCCTGACTGGCTATGGAGCCGACCCTGCACTTTCGTGCTTGCTCTCGGTTCATTTCTTGGACTTGCTCAAGAAGAGGCAGTTTGGCCGCGCGCTGGTGGGAGCGATGCGATATTTGGCGGCCGAGAAGAGGTTTTCGCGTCTGTACCTTGGCACGCGTTTGCGGCGATGGTTTCCCACTAAAAGTGAGACCCCCCATTATCCGGGATGGCTGAACCGGGACTGGGAAAAGCACCTACGCTTACGCGAGCGATGGGAAGCGTTGACCCGAGTTTCGACTCCTAATGCAGCTGTTCGCCCGATCGCCTATGAAGCAATGCTTGACCCTAGGTGGCCAGCGATGTTTGAAGGATACGATCCTGGGGTGACACGCGTTCCCGTGGACGTTCTTCACCCCTTTTTTGATCTAAAACTCGTGGATTTCTTGCTGGCTCTGCCTGCGCTGCCGTGGTGTTCCGACAAACAGTTGCTTCGCGAGGTTGGTCGCGGTATATTACCTGACGTCGTCCGTTTGCGACGCAAGTCGCCCCTCCTTGCGGACCCGCTGACAGCGCTTCTCCAGCAGCCGGAGTCGGCGTGGGTCGATTCCTTTGAAGGTACTTCTGAATTGAATCGATACGTGGAGCGCAGCTTTATTCCGAAAGTATTCGGGGAAAGGGATAGCTGGGCTGCATGGATTCATCTCCGGCCGCTCAGTCTGGATTTTTGGTTGCGATCGAAAGAGTTATTCGATATAAAAGCGTCCGGATGGGTGTCGTGAAGACAGCAGCACAGAAGAAGCCTTACGAAAAGCCCGTACTCAGGGTGTACGGCGACGTGCGAACAATGACCGGGTCAGCATCCACGTTCGGAAGAATGGGCGACAAGCGAGGGATGAAGACTGGTTGAGGGTCACCGTCCGAGGAACTTTTGTTTGCGTTGCATGAAATTTATGGGCTGCGAATTGCGGCCAACATGGTCCTTCCTGGCCTCCCTCTTTGGCCTGATGCAAACTCATTTGACGTACACATACGGTTGAAGGATTGGACCATATTCCCAGCAACACCTCCGGAGCACATCGAAATTTTCTATACCAGTTCAGACGGTGCTGACGGCGCTCCGAACTTGCGCGTTGGTATGCTCCCCGGTAGGAATTACTTCGTCTTTTCCTATAGCGATGGGGTGCGATTCGCTGTCGAACGCCGAGGCCACGAGGTGTGGGGCGACTGGCCTGAAAACTACACGCTCGAAGATGCCTGCACTTATCTGCTCGGACCAGTGCTCGGATTCGTATTGCGCCTGCGTGGAATGACGTGCTTGCACGCAAGTGCCGTTGCGGTCGATAAACAGGCTATTGCGCTCGTAGGCTTCCCAGGTGCAGGCAAGTCCACAACGGCTGCGGCGTTTGCGCGCTGCGGCTTTTCGGTGATTGCGGATGATGTGGTGGCTCTGGCCGAGAACGGAAAGGAGTTTCTGGTTCAGCCTGGCTATCCCAGAGTGAACTTGTGGCCCGACTCGGTTCGGGCCTTATTTGGCTCGGAAGAGGCGTTGCCTCAGATCACACCGACTTGGGACAAACGGTACATGGCGCTCGGCGACTACGGTCTTGGTTTCGTTACAAAGCCATTGCCTCTAGGAGCAATCTACGTCCTTGTCGAACGCGAGCCGGCTTTGGCCGCTCCGGTCGTAGAAGAATTTGCCGGAAGTAACGCCCTGGCAGAGCTCATCGCCAACACCTATGTGAACTATCTCCTCGACCGGGACATGCGCTCCCAAGAGTTTGAAGTGCTCGGTCGTGTCGTAAATGGAATCCCCATTCGCCGTGTGCGCCCGCAGGCCGACCCCTCGACCGTTTGGAACCTCTGCGAGGCCATCGCTGCCGACGCGAGACGGGTGTTGGTAAGTCCTTCCGCAAGCGCGACCTCGAGTCACGGCTGATTTATGTATAGCTTGGCTGGCTATGGAACTATGATCGCGGATCACGTTCGCGCGGACGCTTATGCTCAGGCCCTGCGTAAAACCGTTCGCGAAGGTTCCGTCGTTGTGGAAATCGGCACGGGGCCGGGTATTTTCGCGGTGCTCGCGTGCCAGCTGGGCGCCAGCCGGGTCTACGCTATAGAACCAAGCGAAATCATCCAGGTAGCTCGTGAGGTAGCCGCTGCCAACGGCTGCGCTGACAGAATCGAGTTTTTCGAGGACCTCTCTAACCGTGTGACGCTTCCGCTTCGTGCAGACGTCATTTTTTCCGATCTCCGAGGGGCTCTGCCACTTTTCGAACGCCACATCCCATCGATCATGGACGCGCGCTGTCGGTTTCTTGCGCCCGAGGGAACTCTGATACCGCGAAGAGATAGGCTGTGGGTCGCGGTCGTGGAAGCCCCAAAACCATACGGAGAATTAGTGGACCCCTGGGATCACAATCGGTTTGGCCTCGACCTGAGCTCAGCCCGGCAGCTAATCGTCAACAGCACGCAAAGGGTGCGTGTGAATCCCAGCCAGCTCTTGACTGGACATCAACTCTGGACCACGCTTGACTATGCCAGCATTGAAAACCCCGATGTCCTAGGCAATCTGGAATGGAGGGCCGAACGTGCCGGGACAGGACACGGGATTCTGGTATGGTTCGATGCAGATTTGGCTGAGGGTACCGGATTTTCGAACGCTCCCAGTGCACCTGAGATGATCTACGGTTCTCTATTCTTCCCTTGGACACAGCCCGTGCACCTGGCACCCGGCCAAGCCGTGCGGGTAAGCCTCGAGGCGAGATTAGTGGAAAGCGATTACATCTGGCGATGGACCACCCATGTCGAACCACAGGAAGAATCGGATGCCCCACTCATCCACTTTGAGCAATCGCAGTTGATCGGCGAGGTGCTGTCCGCCCACCATCTCCACAAACTTGCGGCAGACTACGTGCCGCACCTTTCCGAGGAGGGGAGCCTGCATCGCAAAACGTTTGAGCTGATGGATGGAACAGCTTCGCTTGAAGAGATCGCGCACCGGCTAGCAACGGAATTCCCTCAGCGCTTCTCGAGGTGGGAGCAAGCCTTATCGTACGCCGGCGGGATTTCGCAAGAGTACAGCCGATAGACGACACATAGCCACTCTGCATTCTCCCCAGTTGAAAATGAAACTTCGATGCGGTCGTAACTTTGTCGATCGCTAGCAGCTAGCTCTCGAAACGGCAGAAGCGTGAGTGGTCCACCCGCGAAGAACGTATGCCACGAATAAAGAGTATGGACGCGGGCCTGCCCTCGATTCTTGAAGCGAATTCCCCGATTATCTGGTAGGATGCGTTGCAATTCTCGCTTCGGACTGGATTTTCCGTCGTGGGGACTATGTTACCTGTTCGTGGCCTGTTGACTCCCTCGCCCAATAATTCAAGCGTGAGCATGGCCCGAAGGGTCGCACTTTAATTCCTATTTTGGGAAGATGAAGTCGCTCACTGTTGAGTCAACCCGGAGCAATGTGCAATGCGAGAAGGGGTAAGTCAGTGTCTTGGGAGGGTGGTTGCCATGAAGATACGAAGTAGCGCGAAGATAACGGTCGTGGCCACACTGGTTTGTGGCGTTTTGCTCCTGACCACTCTGGGAGGGACGCGTAAGCACGTGGCCCCTGGCAAAACCAGAGGTGTGTCGCTCGAAGCAGGTGGGTTAGCTAAGACGGAAGCGGTGAAGGAAAGATTCCGCTCGGCGGAAGCTTACGCCAAGCTGCCGTTGAGCTTTGAAGAAAACCAGGGACAAACGGCGCGCGAAGTTCGCTACGTGTCTCAGGGAAGTGGTTATGAGCTTTTCCTGACACCGCAAGAGGCAGTTCTTGCACTTCGTTCCCGGGAGCATTACGACCTCTCACCCATTCATCGCGCAGCATCTATCCGAGCCATTCGGAAGGCACGCAAAGGGGGGCAGATCGTCACAGTGCGGATGCAACTAGAAGGAGCAAATCCGAGTCCGGATATCGCCGGAGTGGACCGTCTGCCAGCCAGAGTGAATTATTTCATCGGAAACGATCCTAGAAAATGGCACACCGACGTGTCGGCCTTTGCCCGAGTGAAGTATAGAGAAGTGTATCCGGGAGTCGAGCTGGTCTTTTACGGGAATCAGCGGCGGCTCGAATATGACTTCATCGTCGCGCCGGGAGCCGATCCGAAGGCCATCCAACTGAAAATCGTCGGCGCGCGCAAGATGCGCGTCAATTCTCGTGGAGATTTAGTTTTGAGCGTCGCCGGTGGCGAAGTGGAGCTTCAGAAACCACTCATTTACCAAAATGTGAGGGGCGAAAGACGCGAGATCGCGGGAGGTTATAGCATCGATGGCCTTCACCGGATAACCTTCTCGATCCCCAGCTACGACCGGAGCGCACCGCTGATTCTTGACCCGGTGCTCAACTATGCGACTTACCTCGGTGGAACCGCAGACGATACCGGCAACGCGATTGCCGTGGATGGCTCTGGGGACGCCTTTGTCGCGGGTTCGACGGTGTCCACCGACTTTCCGACTGGAACGAATGGAGGCGTGACTGCGGCTCCATCGCCCAATTTAGGCTCGGCTTTCATTGCGGAGTTGGACCCCGCTGGAACGAGTCTACTTTACTCGACCTACTTAGCAGGTTCAACGTCGACTGCTTTCGAAGGCGCTTTCGGAATTGCATTGGATCCATCCGGAAACGTTTACGTCACGGGTCTTACCTATGCGACTGACTTCCCGACGACATCGGCCAACGCTTTCAACGCCGGCCCGCTTGCCAGCAATGTTAACGGCACAGCATATCTGACCAAACTCAACCCCACACTCAGCGGGCCGAGTTCGCTCATCTATTCGACCTATTTAGCGGGAACGGGCGGCGACTATGGGAATGGGGTTGCAGCGGACGCGGCGGGCAATGCATATGTCGCCGGAGAGACAGATTCAACAGACTTTCCCACCGCGAATGCTCTACAAAGTGCCCCCAGCAATGCCGAGGGAACTGCCTTTCTCACAAGAATTGACACGACCAAAGCCGGAGCAGCATCCCTGATTTTCTCTACGTATTTTGGAGGAAATGGCGCTAACTGGGCCGCTCCCGCTCCAGGCATAGGCTACGGCGATAACGCATGGGGAGTCGCCACGGATGGATCTCAGCACGCTTACCTGGTCGGTGCTACGAGTTCGACGGATTCCCCTAGTACGTTCATCACCACAGCTACCGCCTATCAGGCCGTCCCCCCCACAGGAAATGTGTCGAGTCTATTCGTCTCTAACATTGATACGACTGCCGGTTCGCTGGTTTATTCGACCTATGTGGCGGGGTCAACCGCGGATCAAGGGTTTGCCATCGCTCTGGGTCCCGGTAATGCCGCATACGTAACAGGCACCACTGTCTCGACCGACTTTCCCGTGGTCCCAAATCCTGGGGCGTTCGACACAACTGGGGCGCGTTCAGGCAAAGCGTTTGTGACCCTGGTGGTGGTGGATGGTACAAAATCCGGGGCGGCTTCCGTACCATATTCAACCTATCTCGGAGGGACGGGCGGAGACAATGGCTACGCCATCAAAGCAGATTCTTCTGGAAATGCCTACGTGGCAGGGACGACGGTTTCATCTGACTTTCCCGTGACGCCCGGTGCGCTGCAAGCATCGCTGCTGAATACGCTTGGCGACGCGTTTGTGGCCAAATTAAATCCGGCCGGCGGAGGCACCAGCGATCTCCTGTACGCAACTTACTATGGGGGAAACGGAGACGGACACAATGCTGATCAGGGGTATGGGATAGCGATCGATTCCACGAGTCCTCCGAACGCTTACCTTACCGGCCAGACCTATTCAACCAATCTGCCCGTCCTTTCAGCGCTCCCGACCGGCGGAAGTCTGCAAGGACCTTCCGACGGCTACGTAGCCAAGTTGTCGCTCACGCCGACCCTGACGGTCGCGCCGTCGCCGTTTGATTTTGGAGTTGAGCAATTGACCATCACGAGTCCCCCCCAAGCATTCGTCTTGACGAATAACACAGGTTCCCCGATCACCTTCACCAGCATCGTGGTTAAGGGAGTATCTCCCGCAGCCAACACGGATTTCGCAATGTCGTCCGATGGGTGCAGTCCCAGCGTCGCCGCCGCCGCTACGTGTACGGTCGATGTGACCTTTACTCCGTCGATGGCGGCCGCAGAATCTGCCACCCTGGTGATCACCGCTATGGTCACCAACGGCGGGCAGTCCAGCACGGAAGTATTTGACGTGAACCTAACCGGCACAGGATCGGCCACCGCGCCGGGGGTTGAATTCGACCATACGACTGTTGCTTTCGCCAGCCAGTCGCTAAACACCACCAGCGCGGCGATCCCCGTGAAGCTTACCAACACCGGCCTCGGGCCCTTGACGATTAACTCGATCGCGACTTCCGGCGATTTCGCTCAGACAAATACTTGCCCGGTGAGTCCCGCAACCCTGGCAGCAGGAGGAGCCTGCACGATCGCTGTGACATTTACACCGACGGCAGTGGGTGCACGCACAGGAACGCTCACGGTCACGGATAATGCCGTCGGGAGCCCGCAAACGATTCCGCTGACCGGAACGGGGATCGCGCCAGGCGTCGGATTCGACCACATGACTGTGACCTTCAGCGGGCAGGTGGTTACTACGACTAGCGCGGCGACGCCCGTGATGCTCACCAACACTGGCCTCGGGCCCTTGACGATTAACTCGATCGCAGCTTCCGGCGATTTCGCTCAAACGAATAAGTGCCCTGAGAGCCCCGCGACTCTGGCAGCTGCGGGAACGTGCATGATCAATGTCACATTTGCGCCGACGGCAACAGGTGCGCGTGCAGGAGCGCTCACGGTCACGGACAATGCCCCCGGGAGTCCGCAGTCGATTCCGCTGGCCGGAACCGGGTGGGATTTCCAGGTTACGGCCCCTGCGTCAGAAACAGGCAATAGCCCGGTCACCTTCAATGCAACCATGACGCCACTCGGCGGATTCAATCAAAGTGTGGCGTTCACTTGCACGGGAGCACCTACGGGCACAACCTGCAAGGTTGCAACACCGGTCACCGCAACGGACGGAAAGAGCGCTCAGTCGGTTGCTGTGACGCTAACGAGAACCGGTAATGGCATAACTTTGCCGCCGACAGTGCCTACGCCGCCGATTTCGCTATGGCAGATTGTGCCCCTGATTCTGGCGACGCTGTTGCTCTTCCTGCTGCCGAAAGCGAAGGGGCTTCGCGTGCGGGTCGCGCTCGGAACAGCAGTGGTGCTTCTCATAGCCTTGGCTGGCTGCTCGAGTTCACCGCCGTCGAGTGCAGGTACTCTGACAATCACCGGAACATCCACCGGGTCAGCGGGCAGTGAAAGCCACTCCGCCACGGTGGCCGTGACGGTTAAATAGTTAAATAAGAGCCCAAGAAAAGAGATCGCTCGCGCTGCTGTGGGCGGCGCGAGCGATTTTCTTTGCTAAGCACCGAAAGGACTGCCCTGAATCCATTGCGCGTACGCGAAGAAGAAGACCAAGGGCCAGGCTCAAGATTTACTGCCGCGGCCGTATTTGCGTGCAAGGCGAAATGGACGGCCGAGCGCAGCGAGGAAGCCATGCCGGGTTTCCGAAGCCCCTAGTTTCCAATCTTCCTCGGTGGGAGAAAGGGAAAGTCTAAGCAAATAGGTTGGGGCGGAAAACGCGCCGCCGCGCATTCGTAGACGGAACGCGGCACGCTCGATCATCGTGGGGGGAGCGTTGCCCGCCGAGGCCAGCCAGGTACGAACTCGCGCCGCCAGCTTGCCGGCACCCACGTCTGCCTGCACGGCCGCGAGCACCGTGGTTGGTAAACCGGCGTGCAGCAAATCAGAAGCGAGGCGCAAGCCGGTATGCAACATGCGCTCCGCTCCCACTTTTTTGGCTGTTTCCGTGGCAGCCCGCCAATCGATGCTCGTTTGTCGCGAAACCAGCGCGGCGACGTCCGCAATCCAAATCAGCCGTTCCCAGAGATGTTTTGCGCCATGGATGCAGATCAATACGAGCTCGTCTTCCACTGCAAGGGCGGGAGCTTCGTGGGCATCGAGGCACACGCGAATCTGGCGCGCAAAAAAATCCTCGATGGGGAGTCGGCGAGGAAAATAGCGCAGGGTGAAATCGTTGTGCAGTTCGACGAAGAGCATTGGATCAGGCTTCCGGAAAAGATACTGGCCTGGAATTATTCCGGCGTCGATAGCGCTTAGGGGAACTGCTGCCTGATAACCTTTCGCTAGCAAGGATTCCGTGGCGCGACGGATGTCGCGCTGGCGGATGAGCAAGTCCAGATCGCCGTAGCTGCGCATCGTAGCATCACCGTAAGCCTGCATCGCCAGCACCGGGCCTTTGACGACGAGCGCGGGAATGTCTTTGGCCTCGAAGAGCTCCAAGAGCCGAAACAGCTCTGCGTTCATTCTCAACGTGGAGAAAACCTGCGCGCGGAGGCGTTCGAGCAACGTCCGCCTCATCTCCGCGGTGACAATATTCTCCTTGAGCGCAAGCAGAGCTTTCGCGAGATGCCCAAGAACCCCGTGTTCCTCCGCAAGAACGAGCAATCGGGGCCAATCCGCAGAGCGAGTCAGCTCCCCAATCCGTTCGGAGTCAAATAACGGAGAGGCGCATTCAAGGAGCACGGCCCATTCGCCGAGGGATGACGACCTTGAAGCGAGTTGACCGGATGGGAGCAAAGGTTTCTCCGTGCAGATTCAACTTTAGTTTAGTGTACGCGATTCAACCATCGATTTTGCGCTAGTTGCGGCAGTCGAGTTTTTGCATTGGAGACACGACCGCAGGACCACCGAGGCAAGAGACAGCGCGACACAACGTTTACAACAGAGGCCCGGTTTCAGTTCAGTCCCCATGGCCAGGCGTCCGAACTCAGCACTGACGGCATTTGCAGCGTCCACGACCCGATCTCCAAATATCCGCTGAATTGGCAAGGCGAGATTCAAGGTTTGAGCAAATCGCGAGGCGCGCCGCTAGAGTCACGCACAGTATTATTGGCAAAAACTCAACCCGCCGAACTCTTGGTGGCAGTTGCCAGGAGTCCGTCTTTTTGCTGGTGATATGCCGAAACCCGGTCGATGATTTCCGACAGCGTGGTTTGTGGACGAAAACCGGTTAGGGAATGCAGCTTTTCGATAGAAGGCACGCGCCGCATCATGTCCTCAAAGCCCGGCTCGTACGCCCGGTCGTAGGGGATGTATCGAATCGGGGAAGAGCTCGCGGTCCTCTCTTTCACTCTCAAAGCCAGCGCCTCGATGGTAATTTCTTCGGTGTTGCCGATGTTGACGACTTCTCCCACGGCGCGCTCCAAAGGAATCAATCTCAGGACGGCTTCGACGGTGTCGCGCACATCGCAGAAGCAGCGCGACTGCTTACCGTCGCCATAGACCTCGATCGGCTCGTTCTTGAGAGCGCGCTCGACGAAATTCGGCAAAACCATGCCATAGCGGCCGGTCTGGCGCGGCCCAACGGTATTGAAGAAACGCGCGACAACGACTGGCTGCTTTTTCTCCTTCCAATACGAGAGCGCCAGAAACTCATCGAGCGCCTTGGACGCCGCATAGCTCCAGCGGCCCTTGGTGGTGGGACCGAGAACGAGATCGGCATCCTCGTGAAACGGGACGTGCGTGTTCTTGCCGTAGACTTCGGATGTGGAGGCGAGCAGAACCAGCTTTTTCTTCTTGGAGGCGGCTTCGAGGATCAATTGCGTTCCGTTGACGTTGGTCTCGATAGTGCGGACGGGGCTCTCCACGATAAGCTTGACGCCAACTGCGGCGGCGAGATGGACGATGACGTCCGCGTCATCGACGAGCTCCGCCAGGAGCTGCTTATTTTCTATGCCGTCGAGGTGGTATTGAAGGTTCGCGGAACTCTTCAAATGGCGGATGTTTTCCATGCTGCCGGTAGACAGATTGTCGAGCAACACTACCTGCTCGCTTTTCTCGAGCAAGCGCTCGGCGAGGTGCGAACCGATGAATCCCGCACCGCCTGTAATCAGGTATCGCAACGTAGCCTCCTCAAAGTTTGTCGGAATCGTCGAGGTCTGCGGGGGAGACCGAACTGCGGACGGGAGCCTCTTCATGGCCCATTTCCTTGGACTCCTGGGGGCCATAACGGTAAGAATACGGGTAATAGCGATAGGAGTAGTAATAGTTCCGGGCGTTGTGGTCCACCGCATTCAACACGACTCCTAGCAAGTGACACTTGACGCTGACCAGCAGGTCGCGCGTACGGGTAAACGCCTCCTTAGGGGTTTCGCCGCTGCGCACCACGAGCAACACTCCGTCGCTCTGAACCGAAAGGATCACGGCATCGGTAGCGGCCATGATCGGCGGCGAGTCGATCACGATAAACTTGAAACTTTTCCGCAGTTCCGTAATTGCGTCAGACAGTCTATTTGAAGAGAGAAGGTCCGCAGGATTCGGCGGAAGCGGTCCTGTCGGAATAGCGGCAAGATTCGGAATAACCGGGTGAGGAACAATGACTAGATCGAGCGAGGACACGCCAGCAAGATAGGAACTGAGTCCGGCGTACTTTCCGCTACCGAGATTCAAGAGCCGACCCACACCGGGCTTCCGCAAGTCCGCATCCACTAGGACGGTTTTGTCGCCCAATTGCGCGAGAGTGACCGCGAGATTGGCCGCAGCGGTGGTCTTGCCTTCGCGTGGAAGCGCGCTGGTCACCAGAATCACTTGCGGCGGATGATCCGGCTGCGACAAGAGCAAAGCTGTACGCAAGGCGCGAAAGGCTTCGGACATCTGCGATTTAGGCAGATGCTGGGCGACCAACTCGATGCGCTTGTCGTGGCCATTGCCGGAGGCCATCCCGAAATAGCCGTTGCGCTTCGCTTCGATAGTGCCCTCCTCACCAAAAGCAGGCACCACCGCAAGAGAAGGCAAATGCGTCAAGGTTTCCACATCGTCCGGGGTCTTCACGGTGTTATCGAGATACTCACGCAGAAGGGCGAAACCAATTCCGCCAACCAGGCCGACCAGAAACGCGAGCGCGATATTCCGCATCTTTGCCGGGCGCGAAGGCGTGGAAGGAATCATGGCTGGATCGACAATCCAGATGTTGGAGGATTTTAGGCCGGACGAAATCTGCGCTTCTTTAAGCTTGGTCTGCAGGCTGTCGTAAAGAGTTTTGTTGGCTTCGGCTTCGCGCTTGAGGATGTTGTACTGGATCATTTTTTCGGACATAGCGTTGACTTCGGACTTCTGCTGATCGAGCGCGCGATTCAAGAGATCTTCGTGTTGTTTGGCTTCGCGGTATTCACTTTCGAGTTGCGCGAGAATGCCTTTGCGCTCGCGGGCCATCTGATCATCGACTTCCTTCATTTGCAGCTGCACGCGCTGCACCTTCGGATAGTTCGGGCCATATTGATTGACGAGATCGGTGTACTGGACGGCGAGGTCGGCGCGTTTCCGCTGCATTTCCTGAAGGGCGCCGTTGTCGCGAAGCTGAGGAACGGCGTCGACGTCGCCGGTCTTAGCAAATTCGTAAAAAGCCTGTTTCTTCAAGCTGTCGCTCTCGGCGTCGGTCAATTGCCGGTTCAACTCCGAAAGGCGCTCGGTGCTGACGTTGTTCTTGTCGTCGACGGTCCAGATCTGGTTGTTGCGTTCGTACTCGATGCGCGCGTCTTCGGAGCGCCGCACTTTCGTGCTGAGTTCGTTGAGCTCTTCCTGCAGCCACGTTGACGCCTTGGCGGTGGCTTCATAACGGCTCTTGTAATTTTCCTCGATAAAGTTTTTCAGATGGGCATTCAAGATCTGTGCCGCCATGCCCGGATCGGTAGACTCGAAGCTGACTTCCATGAGGCGAGTGTTGGGAATCCGCCGAACTGTCAAGCTGCCGAGGAATGCGCCGATTTCGGGAGGCAATTTTCGATTCTCGAGCGAGCCCGCGGCAATTGCTTCGGAACTGTCGTTACCCGAAAACTCCGGATTGCCAGCGAGACTGAGATTGCGAATGGTCAGGAGCGCCATGGTTTCACTGGTCAGAATCCGCGACTGAGTCTCTATGTAGGTATCGAGATCGAGCATCAAGTCGTAAGAGTCCACGCCCGGAAAAGGGACAATGTTGGTGTTTTCCCGGTCGATCTCAATTTTTGCGCTGGCGACATATACGGGTTTCATCCGGAAAGTGGCAATGCTGACGATGGTGACGACCGCCACCAGAAACGAAAGGATCAGCCATTTCTGCTTGCGCAAAATCAGCAGGTAATCGTAAAGGTGCGGCTCGCGCCGAGAAAGTCCGAGTGGTAGAACGTGCGAGGCAGTAGCGGAAAGAATCTCCACATGCCCGTTCGATCCGGGGTCGCGCGGCACGATTTTTGAATCGTCCACCATTCCCAGTCTCTACTGATACCCAATCCGGTAGATGGCCGCTGCGGCCGCGATGGCCAGGGCTAGCGTCGCGACTGTCAGCAGAAACTGCTTGGTGTGACTGTCCGGAATATAAAGGATGTCACTGGGGCGCATTTGCAGATCTTCGGACTTCTGATTGAGCACTTTCTTGAGGTCGACCTCGGTTTCCGTCTGCTTCCCCTGGTCGTCTTTGCGGATGATGACGGCGTGATCCAGTTTTGCGATGTTCTTCACGCCACCCGCGAGAGCCAGTATTTTCATGGTGGTTAATTGCGTCCGATCATTCGAAACGACAAAGCCGCCAGGACGGTTGACGGCGCCAAGGACATAAACGATGCCAGCGTGCGGCACGGTAACAATATCACCCGGCTGCAAGAGAATATTGTTGCGCGTGTCGCCCTTCTCGATGAGCTCGTTCAGGTTAATGGTAATGATATTTCCGGGAGGGGCGCCCGAGGCGTCGTTCGAAGCCGTTGCCGTAGCGGCGGTAGCTTGCGCGGATTCCGTCGCGGACGGAAATGCAGGAGAATTCGCCGCCGGTTTTGCCTCGTCTGAGCTGGCGGCGGGGCCTTCGGAGTTGTCCATGGAGGCAGCCGCGCCGGGAGCCGGAGTCGATACGGGCTCGGAGTTAGGAACCAGGATGAAACTCGGAGCATGGCCCCGAGTTACGATGATGTTATCTCCGGCATCGTTGCTGACGCCGCCCGCTTCCGCTAGCGCCTCAAGCAGGGTTACGCGGTGGTCCGCGTCGTAGACCATCGGGTGCGCCACGGCACCAACGATCGTGATCGGATTGCTCTTGTGTTCCTTCACGATCACCCCTACTTCGGGGTGGCTGACCAGTCCGTTCGCCTGCAGTACATCCGCAATCACTTGTTCGGCTTGTGATTCGGTAAGACCAGCAACGTGCAGACGAGTCGGAACCAGAGGAATGCCAATCGTGCCCGATTGGCTGACGCGGACGTCCCGTGAGAGTTCGGGAACATCGAAAACACTAACGTTCAGGAGATCGCCATTGCCGATGGCATAGTCATGAGGACCCGACTTCGCAGCAGTCGAGCCGAGGGCGCGAATGCGTTCGTTGGTGTCTTGCTGAGTACCGACGACCGAAAGATCTTGTGCGTAGCTACACGAGGCCCTGTGGAAAAAGAGCAAGACGGAAACGCAGGCCACAAAATAGCGTGGGCCCCGAGATCGAACCACGCCCCTCAAATCGGTAACCCCCTACCACAGTATACAGTTAGTCCGCTGGCTCCTGATTACTGTTTTCACTACCCGATGCGCTCGAGTGAACCATTTTCTACCGGCGGATCGGTAGGGAAATGGACTGCTGCCATGTGGGCTGAGACGAAAAACAGCAGGGCGTTCGCAGGAATGTGCAGGTTGAAGTCTACCAGACTATGCACCAGGATCCCACAACAAGCTAAAAGCCCGGACAGATGCAAAGTGGATCCGAACGAACTTCCCGTGGTGGCCATCCCTTCGAGGCCGTTCCACAGGAGTACAGCGAGGAACCAAAAGCAGCAGAAACCGCCGACGAGGCCGGTCTCTGCCAAGGCTTCGAGGTAATCATTGTGAGCATGGTTCAGGACTTTCCCGTCGTAGAGAGAATCGTAGGGAGGGTAGACCAGTTGAAGGGTTCCGAGGCCGGTGCCAAGGATGGGGTGATCAAGAAACAGGCGGAAAGTGTCTTTCACCATCGCTTTGCGTTTGCCTACAGGTACGTCAAGATTTTGAACTCCGGCAAATCGCACCAGCACTTGTTGAACGCCGATCCAGGAGACCGCCAGTATCGCAGTGAGGACCGCGATTCCGCCCAACATCACGTGCTTACCGGGAGCACGGCGAATCAGCAGCAGAGAGAACAGAATAATAATCTGGACAACGAAGCTGACTATACCGCCGCGCGAGGTGGAAAGAACCAGAGCGACGATCGGTACGATCGTGAAAAGCATCACCAGGAGAACGCGTTCGCGGCGCACCCTTCCGAGGACCAAAGGCACCAGCGCGACGGGAATGATCATTTCCGCGAATCCCGCGAAGTGATTGCGATTCGCATACGGGCCAAACGGCGTGCCGCTGAAACGCATGACGCGAAACCAATAGAGTTTTCCGTTGAACGTGAGGTCTTGCAGAATTCCGAGAACCGAGACAGAAAATCCCAGGGTCATCAGAAACCAGACAAAACCACGCCAGTGGCCTCTTCGTTGAAATGCCTGCGCCATAAGAAAGATCACGATCAAGTAGGCCATCAGGAGCTGCAGCTCGATGCGGGTGTAATAACGAGAAGCAGTAAAACGAAAAACGAATTGTACGAGGACCACGAGTGCGAATGCGAAGAGTGGCAAGAATTCTGGTGGGATGACCAGTTTTTCCGCCCTCCAGCGATATTGCTCGATGGCCCAAAATACCAGAAGAAAGGCGGCGCCGACTTCAAGCACCGCCTGCGACCATTCCTCCGTGGCGCCGAACGCTAAGACTGCGAAAGCGAGTAACGAGCAAATGCCGACGCGAACGAGTTTCATGGCCGGCGGCGCTCCGCGGATTCTGGCAGAAGATTCACGTCGTCGATCCAAGCGGTGCCAGAGATGCGCGCGTCGGGATTCACGCTGGAATCCCGGACGACGCAAATCTTCACGCGGCGGATATCGGGACCGGCGGTCCAGACCTGTTCAACAACCGTCCACGGATTTGTACCAAGTATCTGCTGTGTGCTGGTGACTGTCGGAGCGCCTTGACCTATGGAGCGAAGACGGAAGCCGACGCCCTGGTCGGAACTGAGGGCATTGGTCTTGATCCAACCGGAGAAGCGATAGGTCGTGCCGGGCTCGACGATCGCCAGGGTGCAAGGGGCTTCCAGAGTCGGATCATGCTTACCGTCGAAAGAGAGGCGCAGAGACTGTTTTCCTGAAAGTTTCTGTGACTTATGGAGTCCAATACTCACGCCCTGAAAGAGCGATGGGTAGTACCAACTGAAGCTTGAGCCGTTGATGTCGGTTTCAAAACTGGGATCCCATACGACGCTGCTTTTGGGCTGCAGAAGCGGTGGCAAATTCATGGTGGCCGTGCCTTGATCCCACACACGGCGAGCCTCCGTGTAATCACCGGAATCGAACAACTCGCCAACCAGCCGATTCACTACCCCGAGTTCCAGGCGAGGAGGTGGATTTAGAGTGAATAGTTTCGCCCAGACAGTTTTCGCCACCGCCAACTGCTTTTCGCTGAGAGCTTCCGAGATTACGCCCACGTAGACGCTTTGTTTCGGAGGGAGAAGATCGTGAAGGATTTCGTCGATATTCGGATTGGTCCGGTAGGCCCGCGAGAAAGCGGCAGCCGCGCGGCTCGGGTCCGTTTCAATGGCCCTCGACAATTCCGCGTAAGCCTGGACCTGATTTCCCTCACGCAAAAGAAAGTTGCCATAGCGCCATGAGACGTCGGGGGACGCAGGGTAGCTCTTCTCGGCTTCGTCGTAGGCTGCACGCGCTTTGTCGGTTTTTCCATCGAGTTCGTAGGCGGTGGCGAGATCCAACCAGGCTTCCGTAGCGACGGGGTCGAGCTCAATCGCTTTTTGGTAGGACTTTAAGGCGCCGGCGGCGTCTGACTGTTCAAGATTGTATTGCTGATAACGGCCGAGGGAATACCAATAGTCCGGATTGTCCGGCTCCAAACGGACCGCGGTTTCCAGATCTTTGGCGGTCTCACCTTCCCAGTAGTAACGCGCAATCGCTGCGCGAACCCCGAAAAAACTGAGCCACAGCGCGACGAGCAGGGCCGCCGCGACCACCAGTCCGCGTGACAGGGAATCTGAAAGACGCAGGATCATGTGACGTTACTGTGCCCAGACCGTCACCGGGATGCAAGATGAAAGTAATGAACCGGACTTTCAAAACGGAACGAGAACGCGTTGTTTTGATCCTAAGCAGCCCTATTCTGTCCGGTTTCGTCTGC
>CAWAPN010000003.1:0-895275 GCA_963783955.1 Candidatus Acidiferrales bacterium
TGAGTCCCGCGATGAACTTGCCTCGGAAGATGCGACTCAGCGCGGCGACGGGCAGGAAGAATCGTCTCGAGGAGGCGATCCATCTGGAGCCGTCGGGTGCGAGACCGCCAGCAGGAACGACGTAGTGGATGTGCGGATGATGGTGAAGGTTCTGTCCCCAAGTGTGGAGCACGCCAAGAAACCCGATATCTGCCCCCAGATGCTTCGGGTCGCCAGCGAGTTGGAGCAGCGTCGCTGCACTGGCTCGGAACAGCAGATCGTAAAGCAGTCGCTTGTTCTGTAGGGCTAGAGCGGAGAGTTCATGCGGCAGGGTGAAAACGATGTGAAAGTAAGAGACGGGCAACAGCTCAGCCCTGCGCTTCGCGAGCCAGCGGGAGCGGGCGTTTCCCTGACATCTGGGGCAGTGCCGGTTACGGCATAGACTATAAGGGGTCGGCTAACCCTGATGTCCGCAGCGCTTGCACTGATCACGATGAGCGCCCAAGGCCGCAGTGCGGCAGCGGACGATGGCGACCGAGCACCTTGCGATGCTGCCACGCAAGGTGTGATCCGTAGTGCTCCCAAAAGCTGTTGCCGGATGCACGGACGATGTCGGCCACCTCAAGGGTGGGCCGACTCATCGCTTGATCAGCCTCCTGGAACGCTTCACTTCATCGAGGGCTGGATACGGCGATGGCTTCCAGCGGACTGGGAACACCTGCAGATGACGCCGTGACAAGTGCAGGTAAACGGTGGTGTCGGCGAGCTTGGCATGCCCCAGTAGGACTTGGATCGTGCGCAGATCGGCGCCGGCTTCCAGCATGTGAGTGGCAAAACTGTGCCTGAGCGTGTGAGGAGACACATGCTTGCTCACACCAGCATGCTTCGCGGCCTCCGCCACCGCCTTCCAGACAATCTTCTGCGTGATGGGTACATGGGCCCGCCAGTTGTTGACCGTGCCGGGGAATAGATATGTTTTCGGTTTCATCCAGCGCCAGTACTCGCGCAGGGTCTCCAGCAGCTTCGGGGGTAATAGGACGTCGCGATCCCGGCCGCCCTTGCCCTGACGAACATGAATGACCATGCGTTCGCTGTCGATATCGGAGACCTTGAGGTGACACAGTTCGGCTCGGCGCAGACCGGTTGCGTACAGCGATCATCAGCATGGTGCGGTGCATTAGGTTTTGGGCGGAATCAATGAGTCGCGCCACCTCTTCCTGACTCAGTACCGTGGGCATGCGCCTCTGACGCTTCGGGAAACGGAATGTGATCGGGAAGATACGGTCGCCTGAGTGTCTTGACGAAGAGAAAACGCAGAGCGGCAGTGCGACCTTCGATGGTGCTGGCCGAGAGTTTGCAATCACGAAACAGGTGAACCTGGTACTCGCGGATGTGGTTTGGACCGAGGCGGTCCGGCGAACGGCGGAAGTACTTCGCAAAATCCTCCACCGCATGGATGTAGGAACGAACCGTGTTCTGAGAATAGTTGCGACGCTGGAGTTCCTCCAGCATCAGCTTCCTGAGATGGGTCACAGTAACCTCCTTGTGACCCAAACCTTACACGGGCAACAATGCTGGGGCCCACCACGCGGTAGCGTCCGCCGCGCCAGCGGCTTAGTTCTTACGGCCTTTAAAGAAGTCAAGGGGATTGGTACCGACAAGTCGGCTGGTGCGAATCGATTCGCAGAAACTCCTGGATCACCGGCAAACCGGGAGTTGGCACGGCTCGGCAGGTTTGTTTTGAACTTGACGTTACCGTTCGAGGAAGCACGTCTGAGCCGTCGGCCAGAGAAGGGCAACATTAGTCGACTCGTTTCCTCTCCGTCTGGGCTAACCATGCATGGACAGAGTCGATCCTAAAGTCGGCCAGATTTTGATGCGTGGCGAGCCTGCCCACGCGCCGCGAAACAGTAGAGGGGTGCGAAGGGGGAGCGGTTTAACTGTCGGGCCAAATCGGATTCGCTAACAATAGATTCGCTAACAATAGTGGTAAAATCCCGTAAATGAGGCCCTTATTTAGGATGGTGGGCATCTGAGCCCGAGAACGAATCGCGGCATTTCATCGGAAAAAACGAGGTTGGGCTGTGCAAATCCTCGAAGAGTGCCACACTTTGTTACACAGTTTCGCATTTGTTGTTTAGGAGAAGAAAGAATGGAAACAGAGAACCAGGCTGTAAAATCAATCACTTCCACGAAGCGCCGGGATGGCGGAACTGGCAGACGCAGCGGACTCAAAATCCGCCGACCTTCGGGTCTTGGGGGTTCGACTCCCCTCCTCCCGGCACCATTTCAAAAACCCATAAAATACGCGGCGAGCTCGGGGCTGGCTCTCCGCATGCGATGAACCTGTGCAGCAGACGCAGCGGACTTTGCACCAATATATGACCAACTAGCGTTAAGTCTATCCAACTGAAAATAGTAAATTTACTTACAAAATGCTGTAGTGAGCATGGCTTATACACCTCTTCCACACTCTCAGGCCCCCCAAGCCGCGACTCTCGAGCCTGGGCTAGATCAGAAGAGTCGCGGTGCAAAATCCTTCAGATCGCGGCGCCAAGTCTGCCACTCGTGGTCGGTGCCGGGTGATTCGTAGAAAACGTGCTGGATGTTTGCTTCTAGTAGGGAGGCATGTAGTCTGAGGAGTCCCGCGCGCATTCTCTCCGGCTCATTCGTCCCCACGCCAAGCCAGAGCAAGTGGACTTTCTTCGCGAATGCTGCCGGATCGGCGAACACTCCGTTGTAGTCGGTCTTGGGATCGAGTTTGCGATTTCCGAGCACGAGCATCCCGCCCGCTCCACTGAAGCCGCCGATGTAAGAGAACAGATCGAGATGATCCAGAGTGATCTGGAAGGTCTGCATGCCGCCCATCGAGAGGCCTGCCATCGCGCGATGCTCGCGGTCGGGTAACGTGCGGAAGGTGGAATCAATGTAGGGGATGAGAGCTTGCGTCACATCATCTTCGAACGCCGCTGCCATGTCCTGCATCGCCTTCATCATCTCGGTGATCCAAACCCTTTTGCGAACAGATCGACGGCGCTTCGCCCGCGCGGTGCGCGTAGCCGTAGGCCATCACCACGATCATCGGCTTGCAACTCTTGGCCGCGATCAAATTGTCGAGGATGAAGTTCGCGTTGCCCTGACGCACCCAGCCGGTCTCGTCCTCGCCGGCGCCGTGTTGCAGATAGAGCACTGGATAGCGCACTTTAGCTTGCGTATCGTAATTCGGCGGCAGATAAACCAGGGCATGCCGCCAGGTTCCCGTCACCTTCGAGTTGTACCAAACCTCCCGGACCTGGCCGTGGGGCACATCCTGAATCGAATAATAGGTCGAGCCCGGCTCCGGAACTTCTACGCCACTTGCGGGCTTTCCGCCTCCGAAGAAGGCGTGAGTGTTGGGATTGCTGACCTCGGCGCCGTCGATAATCAACGTGTAATAGTGAAAACCAGGAACCAGCGGCGCAGTGGTGACCGTCCAGAATCCGTCCGGCTGTTTCTCCATGTCCACTTTCGGTCCGCTCCAGAAGTTCAGTCGGACTTTCGTAGCATCGGGAGCTTTCACGCGAATCTGTACTCTGCCGGCGCTGTCAACCCGTGGATACTCCGCTGCCCAGACATTCGTCGAAGAGGGTTGAAAATTACCCGACCCCTGCGCCCAACAAAAACTCAAAGACAGGAAGACCAGTATTGCGAATCGCCGCATGTTTTTCTCCTTCCATTGCTATCGAATGTGAACCATAGCGCCGGCCCAGCGATAGACTTTCGTCAGTTTCAGACTTGCCATCCGTCGGATCAACCTGGGGGCGTCACTGCTCAACTGAGACGACAGTTACAGACTTAGGCGCCAGCTTCAGAGTCAGCTTGCCGGCCTGAACCGTCGCTGCGATCGGCTTCGGCGTGACTGTGTTCGCTGCGTCGAAGGTGTTGACACTGTGGCTTTCAGCGCGCCCACAACATCGTTGCGAATCCCCCGAGTATTCGGGATTCTGGAATCGGGCCCGACCCAGATGCCTTCGTAAATGCCGTGTCCGAGATGCTCTGCGAACTGCCCGAAAATGTTACGGTCGATCTTCGCGCCGGTTTTGGACGTGTCAATCTATAATTCAACTTTCTGGCGGGTCATTATCGGCACAGTGATAGCCATGACGATCACCGTGAAGATGACAAGAAGTAAACGCATGGAAGTGATGTTCTTTGAAGCAGAAGTAACAAAATTCAACGGCACTCGAAGTTGGCTGCGTCTTCCATATCTCCTTGCCCCTTGTAGTGAGCATGCTTCGGATAAGGACACAGTGGCCGGCTGCGCCCCGGAAAGGCCTTGCCAGTAGCGACGACTGATGTGGGAGTTGCCTCCCTTCTCGACCCAGCTGACCATTGCGCCCAAGAGATCAAACTGATCCAAAGCCTGACCTCCCCCACAATGGCTCATACCCGGTACGAAATAGAACTGACTCCACTTCGACACGGCGTCGAGGCCTCCCGTTCGCCGCCGCCATATTCTTGTAGTAATCGAACGTGTCGAGAGGCGAGAGCCACGGATCGCTATCGCCGTGGTAGAAGATCAACTTCCCTCCGTGCGCGGAGAATGTCGTCAAATTCGTGGACATCGAATCCACAAGCGGTTGGCTAGCCGACAGAGCTTCCTTATCAACGTCCATTGTCATGTCCGTCGTCGCGGGCCCGAAAATGCCGGGTCCGGGTGAAAGCAGTCCTCGGAACGGCGGCCCGTTCGTGATGCCCGTGTCGTAAAGGAATCCAGCATAGACTTGGGTTCCACTCGACGTTTCGGCCCTCCCATGGCCTTCTTGATGGCAGCCGCTTTTTCCGGAGCCAAGCAGGAGTTATTCGTTTCGCCTTTGACAGCGCGAAAATCTCAGGGTCGAAGTCGCACCCGAGAGGATCGGAGATTAAGCCGTCGGTGACACCATCCTTGGCATCGCACTTTTTGATGAGAGCATCCTTGATCAGATGGCGGTCATTGTCCGTAATCGACTGCTCGATGATCGGTTTCCCGTTTGCATCTTTCGGAGCAATTTGATTGAAGGCAATGGGAATCCATCGGCCGATCGCGAGATTGGAAAACCCGGTACGGATCGCGGGGTCGCCGGAGATGATGCCATTGAAAACCGTGGGATAACGCTGGGAAAGAATCATATCTTTTCGCGCCCGCCGGTGGAGCATCCAGAGAAATATGAAAAGGCTGCTGGTTTGCCGTAGTGTTGCGCGATGAGTTGTTTGGCTAACGCAGCAACTTCGGCATTCGCGAGGTAAGCAAAGTCAAGATACGCCTGCTGATCGCGCATGAAACCGAAGTCAAATCCCGGGTGGCGGCTTTTATGACCTGAATCTGTGCTTACAACGGCGAATCCGCGTATGAGCCCAGGCGTGTCTCCGGCAGCGTTTAATCCAAGGGGCGCAAGTACAATGCCTTGTTGTCACCGCCCCCACCTTGCATCAGCAAGTCGCCATTCCATTGATCGGGCATGGCCAATGCGAAGGTGATTCCAAACTCTTCTCCGTCGACTCCGGTGCGTCGGTTCATGACACCTTCGACTCGGCAATATGCAGGCAAAGGTGCGGTGCGAGTCTGGTTCCAGGGAATAGTCTCGGTGATTCCAGCAGCAATGGCTGCCGCTTTGGTGACTTCAACATTCTCGGCTTTGAAGTTTGTCAGCTTCGCGCAGGAGTTCGGTTCTTGCGCCCAAGCACAACTAGCGAGACAAACACCAAAAGCATTTTTCTTAAGCATTTGGAATGCATATCGCCTCAATCCGCATCGAGCAAGACCACTCCTGCTCCAGCGCCCTTAGTACTGGGCCTACTTCGATTCCTTAGTGATCGCGTCCGCAGCGTTTCCGGCCACGACCCAGCTTGCCGACCCGGCCACGACGGCTTCATCCTCAAACCAGAGGAATCCGAAGTCGTCGATGCACTCTGGAAAATCCGGCTTGATGATGATGTATCCCGGAATCACGGCGCCCGGAATGTAAGCGTTGTCGGCGCGGTTGTTGCTGTACGTCTTCGTCTTCGAGACCGTACCGACGCCAGCTACATACGAAGTGCTGGATACCGGGTGCGTGCCCAGAATGTAATTGACGGCGCGAAGCGTATATTCGGGGCCCACAAGATCCGGAAACGCCTTGTGCAGGAAGTACATCCGGATGGCCATGTCAACCACGGCGCCCGATCCGCCCCAGGTGCCCAGGCTCGGGGGCACGCCGAACGGAGTGGCGTCCAACTGCTTGTCCAGACCCGCCATGTATGTCTTCACCGCTTCCCGCATTTGATCTTTCGCGCTCGCGTCCAGATAAGGCAATGCCCGGACTGCTGTCCAACCACGGAAAGCCCATCTGCTGCGGGGTGATCATCTGAGGGAACAACTCCTTCAGACGGGACTTGTAGGGCTCGGCGCCATTCGTGGCGATGGTCAATTCCAGAGCCGCAGCCCAGTCCTGTCCGACACCAAACCCGCCACGGCCGAAGCCGGCCGGCGGAGCTGTTGGTGCGCTGGTCGTGCCGGAGCTGTCGGGGCGCCCGAGTTGCTCTGTTCGTTACGACGCCTTGAGCGCCAGACACCGCACCCTGAGACGCAGCCAGCACGCCACCTGCGGGAGCACCTGCCGGTGCCGCTCCGCCGAAGCCGCCGCTCGCCGGATTCGGCGTCGGGTGAGCCTTCTCGTCGTTCCATGCTTTGATCGCGGTCTCGAGGCAGTCTTTCGCTAATGCGTCGTCCCAGCCTTTCAGCACATCGGCCGCTGCAGCCAGCGCCGCAATGGCATTCCACTGGAAATACGGGTTGTTCGTGGTGAAGATCCAGCGATCGTCCGGCTTGCCGGAGTAGTCGCCCTTCACCTCGTTCGGACCGAGCTTCGGGTCGTAGATGCGGCCGTCGGTTTTCGACGCTCCGTCGCCCAGGTGCGTGTACTGGCGCAGATCTGGCTCGTGAGTGCCGCGGATTGCGTGGCCGATGTTGTGGAACTGCGCCAGGATGAACAGCGCGCCGTGCTTGACCTGCTGCACCGTATCCGGCACGCCATCGGGACGGTGCATCTCAACCTACGCGCGGCTTCATCCACCGTAAGCTCGTCGTACTTGAGATTGAATTCGCGATACGCCAGCGCCAGACTCTGAATCACGCTCAGTTGCGCAGGCTCCTCGAGGTCGAAGTCGCCGGCGTCATACCAGCCGCCCACGTTCATCCCAGGAATGTGATCGCCGCCTTTGTACTTCCCGTCAGTCGCCGTAGCCTGATTCCAGCCGTCGAATTGCTCCCCAACCACCGGCGCCATCCGGCCATCATCCAGGTGCGAAGCGCCGTGCCACACGCGGTAGCCTTCGCGAACGGAAACGTGATCCATCTGCTCCGCAAGGTGATGGTCCAGGCTGTCCTGCCAGATGTTCGCGTAAGCGTCCTTGGAGATGGGGAAGGGCGCCGTACGCTGGTCTGCGTACTCGATGACATAGAGGCCGGGGTCCTTGACCGCGGTGAAATCGAATTTCGAATAGACGTAGCGCAGCCACGGCGTTGAAGGCGTGATCGGGCCCTCGAACACCTGCTTGTACGATCCGTCCTCCATCAGGCGCAGCACTTTGGCCGTCTTCGGGCCGTTGTACTTCGGGTCGAGTTCGAGCACCGCCACCTTGGAGAAATCCGGCGCATAACCGACCTGGCTGTGCGCGATCATCGGCGGCCGCGTCCAGTTCGGAATCACGTCCGGCCTGATGTGCCACACGATGGCGCCGGTGGTCTTGCCCGAAGGGATCAGCGAACGCAACACGAACCAGCCGTTCTGCGCGCGGTCGCGTCCATCGAACAGCATGAGGTCGGCCGTATCCGACTTGACGTTGACCCGGGCCAGCGCGTCGTCGACCCCCAGGGTGATGCTCTTGCCCTCGGCGAACGGCAGCGGCTGCGTGTATCCCTTGGCCTTCTCCCAGTCCTCCAGGTAGTACGCCTTTTTCGGTTCATCCGGCAGCGGCAACACCTTGATCATCGGATCGTTCGGCGTTCGCGGGAAGATGCCGGCTTTGGTTCCGTCCACCAGGTAAGCCTTGCCCATGTAGATCGAGGGCAGGAACTCCAGGTTGAAGCCCGCCCGCCCGGCCAGTTTCTGCGGCAGCGGCTTGTCGAGATTGATGCTGACCTTCACGCCGCCTGGTTCCGCTGCGACTTCCAGCGTGTAGCTGAGATCGAAGGTCGGGAAAGCGAGGTCGGCGGTGAGCCGGTTGTTCGCCTTATCGGCCTGGCGCCCTTTGAGGGTTGCCACCAGGTCCCACTGCTCGGGCGTCGGCATCAGGCGCACGTCGCCGTTGGTGGCGATGCGCTGGCCGTGGAGAATCATCTCCATGGCCGTGTTCTTTTGGTCCACGAAAACGGGATGGTACGTGCTGTCGTAGAGAAATACGCTGAAACCTTGAGTGTCGAGGTAATTCTTGTCGGTCACCTTCATGGCAAAATCGGCGCCGAACAAGCCTTGGGCCGGAGGTCAGGGCCAAGAGGAGACACACTCTGATTCGGGTGAGCATAGATTGGGATAATACTGCTCCTTTGCCGCAACATGATATGACATGCACACCGGCGGGGCGCCATGTTGGGTTCGTGGTTCATCTTCTCTGCCACGTTGCTTCTCGCTGCAACGAAGCTCAACCGTTAGAAAGGTTCGAGGCCACGGAATGCCCATGTGTTTCAGAGTTCGAAAGGTCTGCCAGTGCAACTCGAAGAAATCCTCAGTAAGAAGCGCAGCGTCCTCAAAGGATGGGCCCCCCAGTTGACAAGAGGGTAAGAAAAATCACCGGAAGGGCGGGCCACTCGCCAGGAGTTTCGCGATAAGATGACCGCTCTTGGAAGCCCTCCCGTGACATCCAAGCTCGCCGTCTACCGAGTCGCACCCGCTGGCGCTCCGCCGAAGTCACGCGTGATCCGCGCAAGCAAAGCATCAAAGCGCGGGTCGCCGTGCAAATGCCTCAGTCGCGGCTCCCGCGCCAAATAAACCAACCACGGCGAGCGTTCCGCAAACGCCTGCTCCAGTAGCGCAAAGGCTTGATCGTGGTCGCCGAGCGCTTCGTAAATCAATCCCAACTCATAGGGCGAAACGTACCGTTCCGCGGATTGCGCAGTGAGCCGCTCCAGCGTCCGAAGCGCATCCGCCCGATTGCCGTTGACCGCCTGCGCTTGCCCAAGAAAGCTGAGTTGCACACTCACGCCCGAGAGTTCCGCCCCTTTTCGGATGGCTGCTTCCGCTTCGCCGGTCGCGCCTGTGCCTAGATAAGCCCAACCCTGAAAAATGCGATTCCACGAGAAGCCTGGGTCGTTGGCCAACGCACGCCCCGATTCGCTGAGAGCTTGATCGAAGTTGTGCGCCATCACGTGGTGCCACATGAGGTGAAGCTGTGAAAATGGATCCGCGGGATCGAGGTTCAGGTAGATTTTGCTCTCGGCCAGCGACTCCTCCATGCGTCCCGTTGCCACCAGCAGATGCGAATACCAATGGTGCGCCGGCCCGTAACGCGGATTGAGCCGGATTGCCTCCGAAAACAACCGCTCGGCCTCCGGAATCTCCCAGCGGTAGTGGAGCAGTGCGTAAGCCAGCGCCGCATGCCCCTCGGCCAGCTCTGGCTTCAGGCGAAGCGCCTGCTCTGCATACGACATCCCCTTTGAAAAACCCTCACGTGGCGGAAGCACACCGCCCTCCCAGCTCGCTAGCGTGTTGTAAGCATCCGCCAAGCCCGTGTACGCAAGGGCATACGTCGGATCGCGCTTGGCCGCCTGTTCGAAGTAGGCAATTGCCTCCATCGTGCCCGCCGGGCGTCTTCCCCAATGATGGCGGCCCTTCAAATACAGCGCGTACGCTTCCGGATCTTCCGAATGGCGCGCCGCCGAGGGGGAGCGGGCGCCCAGCAACTGTGGGCGCAGCTTGTCGACGATCGCAGCCGTGATCTCATCCTGCACTTCGAACACGTCCGTCATTTCCCGGTCGTAACGCTCGGACCATAGGTGATGACCGTCGTTGACGTCTATCAACTGAACCGTGATCCGGAGCCGGTTACCGGCACGCCGAACACTTCCGTCGAGGATCACACTTACATTCAACCGCCGCCCAATTTCGCGAATATCCAACCCGTGCCCGCGTACGGCGGCGGCCGACGCTCGTGCGATCACCTGCAGGTCGTCATACAGGCTCAGCGCGTGGATCAGTTCCTCGGCCAGCCCGTCGCCGAATTGTTCGCCATCCCCACTCGCGCTTGCAAAGGGCAACACCGCGATCGAAGAAGCCGGACTCGTGCTGGCCCTCGCCGTCTCGGGGGCGGCTCCGACGCCGCCACTGCGAAGTGCCTCGAGCAGCTCCGCCATCGACTGGTAGCGCTCCGCGACCTGTTTCCTCAGGCACCGCAGGATGATTTGTTCCAACCACACGGGAACGCGCGGCTGGACCCGCGACGGTGGCGGTGGATCATGCAGCGCGATTTCGTGCATCGTCGATAGCAGGCTGGAGGCCCTGAAAGGCATCTGGCCCGTGACAGCCTCATAAAGGACCGAGCCGAAAGCAAAAATATCTGACCGCGCATCGAGCGGTTCACCGCGCGTCTGCTCGGGAGACATATAGGAAACCGTCCCCACCAACATTCCCGGTACCGACTGTCCCGCATCGACCGAATCGGCTCCCGCCGGAGTCAGCTGTTTGGCCAGCCCGAAATCGAGAACCTTCACTTGGCCGTCGTTCGTGACCATAATGTTCGCGGGCTTGATGTCCCTGTGAATCAATCCCGCAGCATGCGCAACCGCCAGCGCGCCGGCGAGTTGGATCGCATAACCGCCGGCCTCCGAAATCGGCAAGCCCTCGGGACGGATCAACTCCTTGAGCGTCTTACCCGCCACATACTCCAGCACCAGGTAATCCACTCCGCCATCGCTCGCCATATCGTGCAGCGTGACGATATTCGGGTGATTCAGCTTCGAGGCCGCCCGCGCCTCCTGAAGGAAGCGTCTCTTTCGATCCGGATCGTCAACATGCGTCGAGGGCAGCAACTTAATCGCCACCGTCCGGTGAAGCCGCGTGTCGAGGGCGCGGAACACCTGTCCCATGCCGCCGACGCCGATTTCTTCAAGAATGCGGTAATGTCCAACCGCAACGCCCTTCAGGTCAGGCCTCGGCGCATCTGCCGCGGTGACGGGCCTAACGCCGATGGTGGTCACCTGGCCCGCAAATGCTGGCTGCTCGATGAAGCTGGCAGAGTCGCTGTAATGAGCGAGCAGCGATTCCACCTCGCGGCGCAGTTCCGCATCACCAGCGCACGATTCTTCAATCACGGAACTGCGCCGGCTTTCGTCCGCCTCGAGAGCTTTGTGAAAAATGCTTTCGATTTTGCTCCATCGCTCAGACTTCATCGGATTTCTTTCCGCTCAGTTCGCGCATCAGCCACGCCTTGGCCAACCGCCAATCACGCGCCACCATTTCTGGTGAAACCTTCAATACTTCCGCAGTTTCTTCAACGCTAAGACCGCCAAAGAAGCGCATCACTACAACTTGGCTCTTACGGTCGTCCACTTTCGCCAGCTGATTGAGAGCATCGTCTACAGCGACCAAATCAGTGGAGGGTTCCGGAGAGATTGCCAGAGCACCTTCGTCGCCCCGGCGCCATGCCTGAAGCAGCTGGGTGATCTCGTGTCCGAGAGCGTCGTCCATCCAAAATCCTTGGGCCGAAGGAGTGGCCAATTGCCGTAAACATTACCACACTACCGGCAGTTTCAGCCGAGATCAGCCGCCCAAGAAAGCTCCCTCGCGCTTACAGGTTTGCGCCGCAGTTCTCGCTATATGAAGTGAAGGCAAACAACAGGCGCGGTGAGAACGAAAACCGCGCCCCAAAATCAAAGGAGAGACGGATATGAAATCGACACTCAAGAAGGGGTACCCACGTGCGATTTCCTCCCGGTTGACGAGTACATCCTCGCTCGGCGCCGGCAGGCACAATCGCAAAAATCAGCTAGACCGTTGATG
The DNA here is from genome assembly GCA_963783955.1 of Candidatus Acidiferrales bacterium. Taxonomy (GTDB): domain Bacteria; phylum Acidobacteriota; class Terriglobia; order Acidiferrales; family UBA7541; genus Acidiferrum. Next base: position 11,973 of record CAWAPN010000003.1, read on the forward strand.
CGTCGCAACAAGCGATCAAAGCTCCACAGCCCTCCACCCGCGGGCGAAAACGCCAGTCTGCTAAGTGCCGGCAGAGCCTTGCAGAGTTCTCTCTCACTGTTTCAAGTAACGAAGCGCAACACATCCTGATTTAAATGGCTTTGACTCAATCAGTTTCAATTGCAATTTCTCGGGCAGGCTGACGCCCTCCATCAATCGTCTGCCTTCTCCAACAATGGTTGGCATAACGACAAAACGATATTCGTCAATCAGGCCAAGCTCTATGAGTTGTGAGGGAATATTTACACCGCCGGCTAAAATATTTTTACCCTGTTCTTGCTTCAGTTTAAGTATTTCGTCGCGAAGGTTCGTACGAACAATTCTCGTGTTTTCATCTTCAGCGCTGGCCAATGATCGTGAAAAAACAATCTTCTTCTTGGAGGCAAAGGTTTGAGCAAATTCGATATCCGCTTTTGTCTCGGACTGGCTTTTTGCGATATCAGGCCAATAAGGAACCATCAATTGATAGGTTTTACGCCCATAGACGAGCAGGTCAAAATCTCGCAAGAGGTGCGTGTAATGTTCAAGTACTTCGTCATCGTCGGGGGGCTTGAATTTGGTATGGTCGCAGCAGCCATCCAGGGTAAGGTTGATTGCGTAGATTACGTTTCTCATTGAATTGTCCTGACCCTTCTCTCGCGCCCGCGCCCATGAGAGTTTGACTTACGATGCTCAGAAAGTATGGCGACCAGCGGTTCACAGGAGCCTCACTTGGATCAGCGACAGGGGGCGTACCGCAGAACAATGTTCCGCCGCTTAACAAGCCTGCGAACTTAAGTCCATACACAACCGGCTCCAGCAGATAGTCCGAGCCAAAGGTCGCAATCGGTGTATAGAACGGATGCGAATGCGCGGCAATCTGTTTTTTGCAATGTCAGCGTGCGAGCACCCAAGTCGTAAAAGTCTGTGACACGATACCGGCCCTTCTTTTTTCTGGACACACACAAAGCTAGAGCGTAGGTTTCGCTACTGAGAGGTGCTTATGTCCTTCATCATTGAAATGCTGGATACGACGACAGGTGAGAAAAAGTATGCGGGGCGCACCCCCACAGATTCGCCGGACGAGATGGAAGCGTTTAAGGCCGTCATGATTGATCGACTGGAACAGGCGAACGCGTATGCGTTTTCTTCCGAGTACGAAGCGGAAGGTGTGCTGCTACTGATTTCTGTGGAGACGGAAAATATCGAGTACAGCGTGATTCCGGTTGCAGCACCCTAACCGCTTCCGAACGGAGAGCGAACGTGGAGACTTGGCAAAGTGCGGACTGAAAGATTGTAAGGAGTGTTTGAAACAGGACAGACACGGTCACCTATCAGTTCCACTGTGCACCTGCAGCAATGGCAAACGGTATCGGTTTGCGGGCAGTCGATCATGATTGACAACTTCGTAGAGGCAAGAAGAGCCGAAGGAAGATCGTCGGGCTGCTCAACAGGCAGCGAGTTCTGCGCTGGATGAGATGACTAAAGTCGAGCAGCTGTGTGGCTAACGTCCGGTGAGCCGATACGCCCGAAATGAGCCAAGCGCGAACAGCACTTCCGCGTGTAGCAACTTTAGACTGACTTGTCACCGGGGCTGGTAGATCGTGATAGGGTGATGTCACGCGTACAAACCTGCCATGCCCCTTTCTCGATTGCCCCGGATTGATAAACAAAAATGGTAAAAGGAGGCCCCCTGCTGCTCGCAGATAAACACCCCATCACGCGACGCGACATACTCCGCAGCGCCGCAACTGGGATGATCGGGTTAGCTATACGCGTCGGCACCGGAAGAGCGCAGCCGCCAGCCAAGCCTCCCAACGTCGTTTTTATTCTGGCGGACGATCTTGGCTATGCCGACGTGTCCTGCTATGGGCGCCCGGATCTCAGCACGCCCAATATTGACCGAATTGCCGCGCGAGGATTGCGCTTTCTGCAGGCCTACGCCAACTCGGCCGTGTGTTCGGCCACACGTACGGCGCTCATCACTGGCCGCTACCAGTATCGCCTGCGACTAGGCCTGGAGGAGCCATTGTCAGGCATCCCCGATGTCGGACTTCCTCCGGAACACCCGACTCTGCCCTCGCTGTTGAAGAGAGTCGGTTACAGCTCGACCCTGGTCGGCAAATGGCATTTGGGCGTTCTGCCGAAGTTTGGTCCTCTGAAGAGTGGCTACGATCATTTCTACGGTTTTCGCGGCGGTGCGGTGGACTATTTTTCGCACGCAACTGGAGGTGACAAGGAAGATCTTTGGGATGATGACGTTTTGATCCATCAAGTGGGCTACCTGACCGATTTGCTCGGGAGCCGTGCGGTCGACGTGGTGAACCGGTATGCAAAATCCGGACAGCCTTTCATGGTCAGCCTTCATTTCAGCGCGCCACATTGGCCCTGGGAGGCTCCCGGCGACGGGGCGGAGTCGGAGCGTTTGCGGCAACCCGGTAGCGGAGGAATCGTTGATTTCGACGGTGGATCACAAAAAACCTACCAGCGAATGATCGAAGAAATGGACCAGCAGATTGGCCGTGTTCTTCAGGCGTTGGACGCGAACGGTTTGACGGAAAACACGATCATCATTTTCACCAGCGACAATGGCGGGGAACGCTTTGCCGATACCTGGCCGTTCACGGGCAAGAAGACGGAATTGCTGGAAGGCGGCTTGCGCATTCCGGCCTTGATCTCATGGCCTGCTCGCATCCCGCAGGGACGGACAACCGACCAGATCTCCATCAGCATGGACTGGATGCCCACGCTGCTGGCCGCCGCCGACACCGAACCCGATCCATCCTATCCCGTCGATGGCATTAATCTCTTGCCGACCCTAACTCAAAATGGCGCACCGATCCCTCGCAAGCTGTTCTGGCGCTACAAAGCGAACGCGCAGCGGGCGGCCCGCGATGGTGATTACAAATTCCTTAAAATCCTCGACAACACTTTCCTCTTCAATGTTGTGGAAGACCCGCTGGAGCGTGCCAACCTGAAAGACCGGCAAAGGGACGTTTATCATCGGATCGTCCGCGAATGGTATGACTGGAACGCTTCCATGCTGCCTGAGATCAAGGAGAGTTTCACGCACAGCTTCGATGGCCATGAGCTTGCCGATCACTTTGGCGCGAAGAAATCCGACCAGATGCCAGACATCCCGGGCCCGCAAGACGACTAAGTACGAGAGAATGGGGACGGCACTTCGCGATTGTGCAATTTGGCCGAACACACCGTCCGAAACTACCTGATTCACATTTTTGACAAGCTGGGCACATCGAGCCGTGTACAATTGGTCTTCTATGCATTGAGTGACACAGAGGACGTTGGCTCCTCGTCTGCCTCCACTACCGCTTCTGGCGGGCTACTTGCCTGAATCTGTACAGCCTCAAATGCTTGCTCCCTCAAAGTACAAGTTTTCGACACATCCTGGATATTAGGATTGGTTGCTGCTGTGCGCGGCTGGTCGGAAGCAAGGTCGCAGAAGAGCGTCTGAAAAATGCTGAGAAAAAGCTCCGTTCGTTCATCGAAAGGCCTGATCGCCAATACTCATCGGAAGAAAAGCGGAGAACAAGCGTCTGCTCGACGTCCTCCGTGTAGCGATGGTGGAGTACTCGGAAGCATTTGACCAAGCGGTCAGAATCTTAGTGCAATGCTCCGCAAGCGCTTTTGTTCGATACCAATTACGGGAGTTCGCCTTCTGCGATAGACTACAGCCACTTGCTATTGGGATGGTTCGGATTCGATGGGTACGAAGACATCGAGGGCCGTCGCCCAAGCCCCACGAATCCTTGTCGTCTTTTCTTTTTTCCCGGATTCTTTGAAAGCGGGGGGGAACTCATGTCCATTCCGAAGATCTTAATTCAGTTTTCACTTGGCGTGCTCATTGCTTGGATAGCCTCCGCACCCATCGGCGCTCAAACGAATGCGTCTTCGCCTGCGCCTACCGACTCTATCCAGCTCGCCGCAATGGTCTGTGATCTACCTGGTTGCCACAGTGGAGATCCTCGGAGGGAATGTTGCAGCGAAACACTACCACCTCATCACTCTACCCAAGCTTGCGCAAGGGGACTGCGATCAGAATCACGCAACAAGGTGACGCGGGTCACAGCGTCGGAAGACCCAGACACGGAAGATACGGGTAGGAGGACCTCACAATGAACTATATCTTTGTACGGAGTTTGCACGACCTTACCGAAAAGCTGGCCTACAACTATTGGGAACGTCGTGGCCATCCGCTCGGCTCGCCTGAAATTGACTGGTTTGGGGCGGAGAAGACTGTGGCCTCATCTTTTGCACCTTTGGACCCCAACCCTTCCCAGTGTGGCCTTCGGCTGGAGCCGAGTGAGGGGCTGTATCGCGGACGCCGAACGGGTAGTCTGTCGGAGTTTGGATGCTGCTAACTCAAACATCTCCGCAAAATCCCCGGACAAAACCAATTGCGGCGGTAAGGACCGTAGGTTTGACCAGGAGTTGAGCTTCGTTGAGCCTCGTTGTGTCAGGGGCAGGAAAAACATATGATGTGCGACCGAGAGGTCCAGGTCGCAATTCCGAGTAGTGCTTCCATGAACGGGAAAAAAGCTAGAATATTCTTTCTGATTACTTGCATCCTCCTCGCCATTCTCTTGCTTACGCACGTCTTGACGTATATTGTCAGTGGAATTATTTTTGCGGTTGCTTTAGTTGCTTTTGGAGTGCCATCGGACGGTTTCCGGAGAATTTGACGAGAAATACGCGCTCATCGTTTCGGACCGTCGCTAACCTGGGTACTCGGCTCCACGTTACCGATTACCGCGTGACAATCAGGAGTTGACGAGTCGTTGCGCCTTCTTAACAACTTGGGTGGCTCGCCGTACAGATTCCGTGTTTTATTTCCCGTCATTTTGCGAATTGCGCACGCACAGTACCGGGAAGGTGGCTGTCGCAACTCCATCTGCACGAGTGCGAAGTTGACTGATCCAAACCACGACAAACTGCAATTTGAGGCCACACCTCTCCGACCTGTTAGACTGGTGTACAACTTCGAGGAGTGAGTACTTTCTGGAAATGAATGTGGCGCTGGACGCGTGGTTGCCGAAGTCATGGCTCCTTCTCCGTGACTACACGTTGGAAAAATTCGCTCACGACCTGATTGCGGGCGTGACAGTCGGGCTTGTTGCACTGCCGCTGGCGATGGCATTTGCGATCGCCTCGGGGGTGACACCGCAAGCCGGCATTTACTGCGCCATCGTCACTGGATTCCTAATCTCGGCACTCGGAGGATCAAAAACGCAGATCGGAGGCCCTACGGGTGCGTTTGTCGTGGTGGTGCTCGGGATCGTCGCCCGATACGGAATCGATGGCCTGTTCACCTGCACAATGCTGGCTGGAGTCCTGCTGGTAATAATGGGCGTGACTGGCCTAGGGGCTATGGTCAAGTTTTTTCCCCGTCCCGTCGTTGTCGGGTTCACCAACGGCATCGCCATTCTCATCGCCAGCACGCAGATTCGCGATTTCTTTGGACTGAGGATGGAACACGTCCCAGGCGATTTCTTTCATCGGATGGGCGCGATCGCTGCGAATCTCTACACGCTCAACTGGGCAGCGACCGCGATCGGCATCGCCTCGTTGTTTGTAATGATTGTTTGCCTCCGGTTTTTCAAGCGCATTCCCGGGGCAATCGTTGTTTGTATTGGCGCCACTGCGGCAGTTGCTTTTTTCCATTTGCCTACGGAAACCATCGGAACGCGATTCGGCGGGATACCGAGTGGCCTGCCGCATATTGCTGTTCCCAAGCTCCAACCGAACCTGTTGTTACATCTGCTCTCACCGGCCGTGACAGTGGCGATGCTCGGTGCCATTGAGTCGCTGTTTTCCGCCGTGGTGTCCGACAAGATGAGCAACGATAAACACAATCCCAACGTCGAACTGATCGCCCAGGGCGTCGCCAATATTTTCTCACCGTTGTTTGGCGGATTGCCGGCCACTGGTGCAATTGCGCGGACGGCCACGAATGTGCGTTCCGGTGCGAAGTCGCCCGTAGCGGGCATGATCCATGCGCTTACGTTGCTCGCAGTCATTCTGTTCGCAGCTCCACTGGTCAAGGACCTTCCTCTTGCGGCGCTGGCGGGCATTCTGTTCATGGTCGCCTTCAACATGGGCGACTGGGCGGAAATCCCGGAGATACTGAAGCTGACCAAAGCAGATATTGCTGTGTGGGTGCTTACTCTTAGTCTGACGGTGCTCGCGGACTTAACGGTGGCCGTGGAAGTAGGCATGATCCTAGCGGCCTTCAGTTTCATCCGCAAGATTTCGCAGACAACAACGGTATCCAAGGTTACGGAAGGCTATATTGAGGACGGTCGCGTGCACATTCTCCAGGACAAGAACATTCCTTCCTACGCGGCGGTCTACCGGATACACGGACCGTTTCTCTTTGGAGTAACCGATAAAATCTTCACGATCACAGAGAACGTGAACCAATTACCTCCCATTGTGATTGTCCGCCTGCGCAATACGACTGCCATCGACGCCACGGGAATCGCTGCGCTCGAGGAACTTGCCGGCCAATTAAAAAAGAGCGGACGTTCTATGCTGGTGTGCGGCGCTAGACCTCAGCCGGCTGCACTGATGAGTGAAGCAGGATTCGATCGCTATGTCGGTGCCGCTAACATCTGTCAGAACATTAGCGAAGCCCTGAAGCGTGCAGAGGAAATCTACAAGGCGGGCCTGCTAAAGGCCGCGTCTCAATGCGACCCCGTAGCCGCAGAGTGACATACTCCCCGGGCTGAAGCCGGGGGCTTCTCAAGCAACAGTAGCTAAGTGCCTATCTGTTTGCGCTTGAAGGTGTAGTCCACGCCCTAAAATCACCAAGGCTGCCGCATGGTCACGTCCCATCGTTAAGCCGCAGTCGCAACGATGTACTCGTTCGGGCAGTGCTTTCTTTCTGATGGCCTGACACTGCGGGCATTCTTGGCTGGTATACCTCGGGTCTACTGCGATCCGTTGCCTACCAGCGTTTTCAGCTTTATAGCGCAACATGGCAAGGAAGGAAGACCAGCCGACATCGTGAACCGATTTCCTAAGCATGCCGCCGCTCAAGCCTTTCACGTTCAGGTCTTCAACGACGATGGTTCCGAAATCGCGCACCAATTTAAATGCTTCTTGGTGCTGAAACTCTTTGCGTTGATTCCTGACGTGTTGATGCGCTTTCTGTAGCAACAGAATGGCCTTGTGCCGACGCTTCGATTGCTTATTCTTGCGACGATCTACCTTGCGTTGCGCACGACCAAGTTTTGCCTGCGCTTTCTTGTAAAACTTGTGGTTCGGAATGGGCTTGCCATCGGACTGAGTCGCGAAGTTCTCTAAACCCATATCGAGTCCGATGGCGTTATCCTTCTTGGGAAGGTGCTTTGCTTCGTACTCGACCGAGAAGCAGGCATACCAATCTCCCGCTTCACGACGAATGGTTAATGTTTTGATTTCCCCTTCGATATCCCGATGCTGTTTTATCTTTAGGTTGCCGATTTTCGATAGTTGCAATTTTCCATGCAGTTCGAATCCACTTTGCGGATAGGTGAAACTATTGTAGCGATGGCGACCTTTGAATCTCGGGAAACCGGGATTTTGTCCGCGCTTCACACGTTGGAAGAATGCTTTGTAGGCCTTGTCCAGACGACGCAAGGTATCTTGCAGGACTTGGCTGAATACAAGAGCAACATCAGGGCGAATCGCTTTGATCTCTGGCAACTGGTTGATTTGATCGAATGCGCGAACCGGAGTACGGTTCTTCCAGGCTTCGATTCGTTCTTGTAGCCCGGCATTGTACAGTTCCCGACACAGGTCGAGTGTCTCGGCCAATCGCTCTCGCTGATGGCGATTCGGGTAGATGCGGAATCGGAACGTCTTTCTTGCCATTTTATGAACCGTAGCACACGTAAATGAGATTCGGCACGGTATACATTGTGTTCTTTAGCTTCACCTTCCTTTGCTCTTCGTCACCAGGTATCGAAAGAAGGTATTCTGCGCGGATGCGATCGAACGACCGAAAGTCATCTTCGAGAAGGCCTGTGGAGACTTCGCAGCACAACGGATCGGGAGGAATGGCGAAGGAGACCAGGTTCACTTGCTTGTGAACTTAGCCAGCTAAGCGCGCGATTTCGACCTTGGTCAACCGCCTGAAAGGCGTATCCAGTCGCTTGCTGGGAATCGAGGGTCCTGACATCGAACGCAAGCATTGGAAAGACGTTCTCTGGTTGCCCTCGTATTTCGCTCCTAGCTGCGGTGGTGCGCCAAACCGCATTCTCAAGGAATACATGGAGCAGCAGAAAACCCAGCTCACTTAAATGGTGTTTTATATCCCCGCCCTGAACGGCGAGGTTTTACGGCACCACGGATAATTACGACGCTCGAGTTCTTCGAGCATCATTTTGCGAAGTCGGGTCATGAGGACCGCGTGGCACCCAACAGAAAAAGGAATCTTAAAGATCCCGATTCTCGGTAGCGTGATAGTATTCGAGCGAGAAGACCGCTGGTGATGACCCACATACGCATTCCAGCGAAACGAGAAAAGGGTGTCAAGTACTCGCTCGCGGTGCTTTTGGGTACGGCGTTCGTGTTGGTTTTGGGTATCGTTCATGTCGATGGGAAGAGCGAACAAAAACGTGCCGCGCGGCAACCCAACAAGGTGTCGGGCAAGGAGACTTTCCTAAGGTACTGCGCCAGTTGTCACGGAACGGGTGGCAAAGGTGACGGTCCAGCTGCCTTCGCGCTGAAGCCGCCACCTTCGGACCTGACTAGCCTCTCTAAGCGCCACGAGGGCAAGTATCCGTCGGGCTTTGTTTCTGCTGTGCTGGTGTTTGGCAGGAACCTCCTTGCCCATGGCTCGGATGACATGCCCGTGTGGGGATCGCGATTTAAGATGATCGACCCGGATCATGATCCAAGCGGTCAAGAACACGTGGACGATGTGGTCGCTTACATCGAATCTCTTCAGGCGAAATAACACCAATTCAAAACTACTTGATTGCATAACAATGTCGGCTCCTCAACCCAAGTAAACTGTGGCTGCTTAACGACCGTAGGATCGGGAGAAAGGAGCCGAACATGATGATGATAGGGGTAGATTACCACCGGAGCTTTCAGACGATTGCGTTTGGGGGGGAAGACAGTGGTGAGTACGATGAACGAGAACTGAGCCACAGTACTTTGCACGATTTGTCTTGTAAAATCGCACTCCAATGCACGGGGCGACAGATATTATGACGAATCCTAGCCATCATTTCGTGGCGGTAATTGGCGGTGCGATTTCAGGCTCGGCGGCCGCGGAGATTCTGGCGGATCACGGAATTCGAGTCGCCGTGTTCGAGCAGAACACGCGGCCGTACGGCAAGATTGAAGACGGTCTGCCGCGTTGGCACGTCGAGCAGCGTAGACACGAATACGCGCGAATCGACGCGCGCATGAAGAAGCCCAATGTCTATTTCATCCCCTGTACCAAGCTAGGCCGAGATTTTAATCTCCCCCAGCTTTTCGAGTGGGGCTTTTCGGCGGTAATTCTCGCCAACGGCGCGTGGCGCGACCGAGAATTGGGCGTGCCGGAAGCAGAGCAGTATGTCGGTAGAGGCCTCGTTTACCAAAATCCTTTTATCTACTGGTACAACCACAAGAACGAAAAGGACTACCTCGGACCGCGTTATGAAACGCCCGACGAAGCCGTGGTGGTGGGCGGCGGGCTGGCATCAATTGATGTGGTCAAGGTGCTCCAGCTCGAAAACTACGAACGTGCTTTAAGGGCTCGCGGCCTTCAGACCAGCATGCGCGAGCTGGAAAAAGGTATTCCTGAGGTATGCAAAGCGCACGGCGTCAAGCCGGAAGAGCTGGGCGTAAAGGGTTGCCTGTTAATTTATCGTCGTCGCGAAGAGGATATGCCGCTAGCGCAACCACCCGACAACGCGACCTCCGAGCAGATCGCCAAAACGGAACAGGTGCGGCAGAAAATGCTGCGCCTGGCGCGTGATAAATACCTGTTTCGCATCCAGGATCGCAGGCTGACGACCGGGATCATCGTGCAAAATGGACGGCTCGCAGGGCTGAAGGTGGTTGAAACGAAAATCGAGGGCCGCAAGGCTGAACCGATCCCCGGCTCGGAACACGAACTCCGCGCGCCGCTGGTCGTTTCTTCGATCGGCTCAGTGCCGGAGAAGCTTTCTGGGATCAACATGAATGGTGAATACTACACATTCGCTGGCAAGGATGTGCCGCGGTACACCGCTATGGACCGCGTATTCGGGGTCGGAAACGTCGTCACGGGACAGGGGAACATCCGGGTGTCGCTGGTGCACAGCCAGAAAGTGACCAAGCGCGTGGTGGATTGCGTGATGGCCGAAGACGGAAACGCTGGCGTTGCCGGCAGCGCTCAAGAAGTGATCCGACGGCTTTCAGACGACCAAATGGCGGAAGTGGAGCGGCAGGTTCATGCCCTTCAGGAAAGAGCGGGTTTCACTTCCGACTACGACTCCTGGATTGCCAAAGTGACTCCACGCGATCTCGAATAGATCGTATTCCTCGTTGCAGAACTAAATGGAAAGCGCGCCGCATTGCTGGTTGCCTCCGCAGGGTATTCGAACTGTATTACATTGGCGATGCGTAGCCCCGCGCAACGGATTCGCATTCGGGAATGCCCAATTCTGGATGCGGTTCCAGCAGGTAGTTGGAAGGGCGCCACGCTTTTTCTATCTTACGAGTAGTCTCCCGTTGATTTCGTGCATTCCGCTTTTTCTGATTCTTCTTCCCGCGATTTTTCGCTTTCATGGCAGGTCCCCTCTCTTTCGCTTTGAACAGTCCTTTTTCAGAACATCCAAGGTATAACTCGAATTTCGTTCTTCACGTCCTTCACGCCCGTAATGCTGGAGGCCGCGTTGCCCGCGGCTTCATGTTCACGCCAAGTCTTCACTTCTCCCTTCAGCAAGACGCGATTATTTGTGACCTGAACAGAGACTCTCTTGGCGTCCATTTGCTCGACGCACTCCAAGGCTTTTTCGATTTCTTCCTTCACGACGATCACAGAAACAGGCGGATTGACCTCGAGCTGGTTATAAATGCCTCGCACGCCCATCAAGCCATGGACAGCGCGTTCGATCTCGACCACCTGGTAGAAATATTGGACTTCGCCTTGCAATGTGATGAAGCCGTTGCGGACTAACAGGTTGATTTCCTTGTGCGGCACACAAGCCATCGCTTCGAGACTCGTTATCGCTGCCCGGGCGATTTCCGCGTCGCTGCGCTCCGCGTCGCCGGGAAGATTGAGCACGGTTTCGTCGACGATCGCACAAACACCTTGGACATGCTGGACCGTTTTTTCTGTTGCCCATTTCTCTGGCAAGCTGTGTACCGTACCGTTTAGCGTGACGATACCTTCTCTTACGGAGACTTCGATTTCTGTGCCGTGTAATTCAGGATTTCCGCTGAGTTGTTCTTCGACCGCTTGCTGAAGTTCCAAATCTTTAAGCATTTTTGCCTCCGCCTCATATCTACCGGACTGGGAAGTGTGCCGCAGTGCGCGATAACACGGCAGGCTGTGATTCAGGTCACACTGCATGCGCCGCCAAATAGCCGCTCTTGCGGTTACCGCACCAAGACTTTGACTCCGCTTACACCTTCGGGGCTTGTGACCGACGTCACAAATGCAGCTTGGCTCGGCCGTTAGTTTTGACAATATCCTTCGGCCTCCTACTGGGTTAGTAACGCGTATACCACATGGGCCACCCTCGGGCACTCGGTATCGCTGGCTGCTCGTAGGACTACTCCGCCTTGACAGAACAACATCCAGCGCAGCCTGTTGCAGTCGTAGCGCAACAGAGTGTTCCGAGGCCAGCGACTGGCACAGCGGTGACGAAAGAACCCACCACCGGCTTCCAAGCGGCTGAAGATCGGCGTTGCGCTCGAGGGCGGCGCGCTCGGGCCGGCTCACACCGGGGTGCTCCGGTGGTTTGAGCAACACCACATTCCCATTGACTATCTCTCCGGAAACAGCATGGGTGCCCTGGTGGGAGGCATGTACGCGACCGGCAAGAGCCCGGATGAACCCTGGCCCACTCGGACGTGAAATCGTTCGACGACCTACCCATCCCTTTCCGCTGCCTTGCCACCGAGTTGGTTTCTGGAAAGGCGCATGTGTTCTCTACCGGTCCGTTTGATACGGCTATTCATCGGAGCCTCGACCCATTTGCCGTTTTTTGTCCTGCTTGTCTCCGGCAATCCCAAAGGTTGATGCAGCCCCTTCGGGGCAGATCAATATCCTACTGTTACGCTCGCTTGGGTCGACAGAGCGGCGATGATCGTCACCCGGGCGTGTGATCCGTTGCCCTTCCCTCACAGGTCTGTCCCGTGAGGCGCGGATCAGGCGGAAAGAGAATTTCGTGAGCTGGCCAGACATAACCATGCGTTGCGATCCGTGCGAGAACTTGTGTCGCGAGATGGGTTCCCGCCCCGCGACACGTCACCTAGCGGCGAACCGTTAGGACCGGACAATGCGCGTGGCTGACGACTTTGTGAGCAGTGGCGATCGGGAGATGAGTTACTACGCCAGGCAAGCCCTTTTCGGGATGCGCACCCAATACGATGAGGTCCACGTTTCGTTCTCGGGCTAGTTCCAGGATCGCATCCGCTGCCTCGCCCTGCCGGACAACATACTCCACCTTGCACCAAGGCTCCGTTTCGGGCGGCACTAAACGGTGCAGCAGGTCGCGATAGTGCTTTTCAAGCTCAGTCATCGTAACAAGATCTCCCGCTTTGCCGTTTGCGCGAACGTAGACTAGCGTCAGGCTGGCTTGAAACTCTTGAGCAAGCGAGATGGCATAAGAAGCGGCCAAGTGTGAGTCTGCGCTAAGATCGGTCGCGTACAGAATCGTGCGCAGAGGGCCATTTGGTGCGAGCCTTAACGGTGCATTGGGGCCGATGGTCAACACGGGGCAGGAAACTTTGCGGAAGATTTCTTCGGCGACAGATCCGAGGAAGAACTTTTTGACTCCCGAACGGCCGCGCGTGCCGATCACCACAAGATCGATCTTATTCTGGTTGATGGTGGAGGCCAGTATGGATTGCAGGTCACCTTCCTGAATCAGGATGTCCGCACGAGTTTCGGCAAACACCGTGGTGAGCTCTTTTCGGCATCTCTCATCTTCGTTCCTGGCTGCTTCTTCGGTGTTGGCCCAACTTTGGGGCGGAGTCATGGGGTTCACGAGCGGAGGCCGGACATGGAGCACGAAGAGATGTGCGCCATACATCTTGGCAATCTGCTTGGCATACGGGACCGCGGCCGAAGCTGCGTCCGACAGGTCTGTGGCAAACAATACATTCTTTACTTCGATTCTCGTACGGGCGGTGGTGGCTTTCATGATTTGCACTCCTTCGGCCTCATTATTGTTCCGGACAGGCAGCACGAAGCTGTGATGCCCATCACTGGCCGTGGTGACTGAGGCCCAGAAAACGGAGGCAATGATGCATTACGCTCCTGGATAATCGTTGTTCAAAAGTCCGGGCCAACTCGGCAGGTCAGTTGTGTGAAGGTAATTCGACAAGCTGCTTTTCTAACACGTGCATCGAATGTTTTTGACGGCGAGCGCACACGGCTGTGTGACGGCCCTCACATACATGGGAGCCGCTACGGGAGGAAGATTGCATTGCAGGAAGGGAGATGTGTTATGGGGATAGCAACTTACAGGAAATCCTCGAGGATTGCTGGAACGCCGAAGGTCTTGGCCGTAGATGGCGCGGTACAAGAGCAAAGAGTACACAGAGCGATTGGACCCAGGACTCTTCAGATCGGCATCCTGTGGGCAAGTGTGAATCGACGTCAGCAAGAAGGAGAAAAATCCCATGAAAATTCGGGAAATAATGAGAAAGTCGCCAGCATGTTGTGGTTCAGAGACGGAGATCGATACTGCAGCAAAGATCATGTGGGACCACTGCTGTCCAAATTAGCTGAAAACTCGGCTCAGACATATCCAGAATAAGGACAAAAGTCGTCGCCCGAGCCCTGCACGGGGGCAGGTTGGCGGGCCCGAAGGGTTGTTCCCGTTCTGATGCTGTCTAAATTCTCCCTCTTGAAATCTCGCCGTTACGATTTGTTTCCGATATGCATGATCGCTGCTGTCCAACTGATTGGCCCACTTAGGCCAACTGCAGCGTCAACTGTTTTGGCGAGCTGGCTGGCATCGGCGGCGGTTGAAAGGGATCATCGATCCAAGTCCACAGGTCACGGTAAACAAATAACTGCTGCCGTAGGAGTGCCACCAGATTCGAAAGGGACCAACCGAAGGTCGACCGTAGTTGCAGATATTTCACCAGGAGCATGGCGATCAGCGCCGTCCAGAGCTGCGTCTTCAAGGCATTGGCCGAAGTCCCTACAAACGTTTTCACCCGCAGCGACTGTTTCAAAGCCCGGAAAAACAACTGTCGGGTAAGGGGCTGGCGCGGCACCGATTGGGGGTCCGTTTCCAGTCCCTCCCCATAAGAACTGCTCGTGAAGTTTTCCCTCAAGCAGCTCACCCGGTAGGTTTCATCAAAAGGGTTATGTGTCGGGTCGAGTGACAGAGACTTTCACTTCAGGTCCTCCACCCCAGGCAGTGGCTGGAGCTTCCAGCCCCAGTAAAGCCCGAGTACACCGTAGAGGTATTCGTTACTCCATCGCCGCCATCCGATACTCGTCTTTCGCCGCCGCTTCCGCCGCGTTAAGAGGGTGCGGACTTTCATCTCCACATACTCGTGCACTTCACTGAAGGCACGGACTTGAGTTGCCAACTCGGAAGTATTGGACCCAGCCGGCAAGCGAGGCATTGATCTGCTCGATCACCTTCGGCATGGGGGTTGCGCCGCTGTGCCGGATGATGTCGCGTACCTTCGCCTTGATTGCTTTGCGGGCCTTCTTCTTCGGAGTCATTTGGAGGTAATGCCCGTTCCCCTTACGCTTCCGAACGCGGCGCAGGTCAAATCCTAAGAACCCGAAGGTTTCTCCCTTCAATAGATCCACCACCTTGGTTTTCTCCTGGTTCAGCTCCACACCGAGGGGTGTGAGCTGTTCTTGGAGCCGCTGTTGGGCGCGTTCGGCCCAGCCTCGCTTTGTGTGGTGTCCACTGAGGGTGATGACGATATCATCGGCGAACCGATGATAGTTCACCGCCTCGTAGGGTCCTTGTGCCGTTTTGTGGCGTATCGCATCGAAGGTCCAGTCCAGCTCGTTTAAGTAGATGTTCGCCGCCAGTGGGCTGAACGGTCCCCCTTGTGGGACACCGATTTTGCCTCCAACTTTGATAATCTGCTTTACGAGATGCAGCACTTCTGGATCCTGGACTCGCTTCGCGATCTTGTCTAACAGTACCGAATGTCGAATCGTGTCGAAATAGCGCGACAGATCAACATCTATCACCGTAGACATGCGTCGCAACACACTGCGTCTGACTTCCGCCAGTGCGCGGTGTGGCGAGCGCCGAGGACGAAACCCGTAGGAGTTTGTGCAGAAATCCGCCTCGAAGACAGCTTCGAGGATGAGCTTCACTGCTCCTTGCACCACGCGGTCGCGGATGCAAGGAATTTGAAGCGTGCGGACTTTGCCGTTTCCTTTTGGAATATCTACCCGGCGGTTCGGCATGGGTTTGTACCTGTCTGTTACAAGGTCTTCCCGTAAGGCCGCAAGGAAGATCGTTCGTCCTTGGATCTCGATGTCCTCAAAGCTCTGGCCATCGATACCCGGGGCGCCGCCGTTTCTCTTGGCATTACCGTAAGCCTCTTCGAGGGTCTCCATCTTCGCAATGTGCACGAAGAGCCCCCAGAACCGATGTGACGGTTCCGACTTCGCCTTTCGATAGATCCGTCGCCTCAGATCCTGCAGTTTGATGGGTGTTTTTATCATTTCACCCCTGCCTCACTTTGGCGAACGGAGTACTTACCGGTCGCTGCCCATCACTCGCCGTGCTGCCTGAGACCCAGAAAACGGAGGTAATGATGCATTACGTTCCTGGATAATCGTTGTTCAAAAGTCCGGGCCAACTCGGCAGGTCTGTTGTGTGAAGGTACTTCGTCAAGCTGCTTTTCTAACACGTGCCTCGAGTCTTTTTGCCGGCGAGCGCACACGGCTGTTTGATGGCCCTTACATACATGGGAGCCGCTACGGGAGGAAGATTGCATTGCAGGAAGGCCGATGTGTTATGGGCATAAGCAAGTTACAGGAAATCCTCGAGGAGCGCTGGAACGCCGAAGGTCTTGGCCGTAGATGGCGCGGTCCATGAGCAAAGAGTACACAGAGCGATTGGCCCCAGGACTCTTGAAATCGGCATCCTGTCGGCAAGTGTGAATCGACGTCCGCAAGAAGGAGAAAAATCCCATGAAAATTCGGGAAATACTGAGAAAGTCGCCAGCTGTTGTGGTTCAGAGACGGAGATCGATACTCAGCAAAGATCATGTGGGACAACAACTGCGAATTTCTGCCTATACTCAACCCTGAACAAAAGGTCGTCGGGGTACTCACCGACCGCGATATGTGCATCGCGATAGCGACGCGGAACATATTGCCGGGTAATGTTACAGCAGAAGAAGCCTCATGCGGAGTTCTTTATTCATGCAAGTTGGACGATGAGGTCAGCACAGCATTGGAGACGATGAGTGAAAAAGGAATTCGAAACCTGCCGGTGCTTGACGCCACAGGAAAGCTGGCCGGGATCTTCTCCATCGAAGACGCCGTGCTGCATGCGAATTCGGGCGCCAGTGGCACTCTGTCCTCAGAGAGTGTCCTCCGCTGTCTGAAGAAACTGTATAACTCGCAGCTCGAAAGAACACTAACGTAGACCAAATCGGCGTCCGGGAACCCGATTGCCTAAGTAGGCAGGCAATACGACGACGACGAACGGGGAATCAGGGAATGGAATCATGGAATCATCTCTGGAGAAACCGGTGACTTCTCCGTCGCATAAATGCGACGGCTTTTCAAACCACGCTTGCGATGAAATCCGCTGCGTTGCGGTTTGAAGGACTCATCCTAGCCCTTTGGAGAATTACTTGAGCTGACACAACATCACGAAGAGCAATCAATCCGCAAGCAGTGCAGACGTGCTCTCTATCCGAGAGCTCTTTCCACACCTTGGTACCATATGTATATGTCTGAGTCGTTCCACGAGGGTTCACAGCCTTCAATGGTTCACGTAGTGGTAGCAGCGAATCTCAAGCCCGTCACTCATCAGCCTCGCTCTGATTAGGTTTTCACGGACCGTCGTCAAATTATCGTTCGCGGAACTCTACCATAATGTGGCGGCAAGAAGGAGCGGGTATAGCGGCTTGGGAAGCACTGGGAATGGCGCGGTGACTGAGCGAACAACCGCTCCGTGTGACGCATATCACAGTGAGCGGTAACCGAAGTCACTGCGGGATCCTTGGGCGCCATGGCAGAGTGCAGTCAGCAAAGGTTCCCCGCGGTACTACGGGAGGTAGTCCAATGACACCGTCGGCTAGTGCAATTCGGAAAGCTCCTAGTTCGCTCGTTCCTTACCCGTCGCCGTTGCCAGGTTGGCCACTCCGTGCGGTCGCGCACCCGGGTCCGGCACCGGACACGCGGCTTTTTCAGGAAGCGCTCTTAGAAAATCATCACCTAAAAAGTTCGTCTAAGCTAATCGATGCGATGATTGCGTTGCTTTTTCACGCTGTGATCCTATCTGGCCCAATTCTCGCTGGGATGTATTTCACAGATACTCTGAACCTGAGAGACTTTACGAATACTCTGTTGGTCGCCCCGCCTCCCCCACCACCCCCAGCTCCCGCAGCTGCGGTTGTTCGAGTGCAGACAACGAAGCGCCTCTTCGAGAGTGGTGGTAAGCTCGTTGCGCCGACAAGTATTCCAAGAGCCATCGCCCTGATCAAAGAAGCCCCCCTTGAACCGGCGGCTTTTGACGGCGCCGGTGGCGGCGTTCCTGGCGGAGTGCCCGGAGGCCAGCTGGGCGGCGTCATTGGAGGGGTCATTGGCGGGTTCCCGACCGTCGCTGCGAGACCTGTCCCGCCACCCGCCGAAGTACCCTCGAAGCCCGTACGCGTCGGAGGTAACGTTCGGGCGCCGAAAGTACTGTACCAACCGGCTCCGCTATACCCTGTCCTGGCCCGGGCAACTCACGTGTCCGGCGATGTAGTTATCGACGCGATTCTCGATCAGGGTGGAAACGTCACTGACATGAGAATTGTTTCCGGACCGATGCTCCTGTACCAAGCAGCGCTCACCGCTTTGAGTCAGTGGAAATACGAGCCAACCTACCTCAATGATCAGCCTGTTGCGGTACAAATGAAGGTTGTCGTCTCCTTTCGGCTGGATCCGCAGTGATAACAAACTTTGACGGAGGGGCGAGCGCAGCAGTCAGGCGCCCGCCTCTTTTTGCACTCGGGACGGCAGGCTCGTCTTACGCACAACAGAGCGTATCGGGACTAAAGCCATGAGACGGAAGAGAAACTTACAGAAGCCTCTGCGGCTTTCGCAAACTTCACTAGCCTGTCGACCATGCAAGTCACCGGCTTCCTGCACGGAATTGGAGCACAGCAGGGCGAATCCCGTCGTCGTCCGAGCCGAACATCACGTCGCACTCGTCTCCAAAAATCGAAAGCGCATGCGTGGCCACTGTGCGCGCCGCCGTGAATTACCGCTGCAGTCAGCTCTCCCGCAATCTTGAACATGTTTGGGATCATCAGCAGCAGACCTTGCGACGCGGTGAACGTCGTTCCGAGCGATTTCGTCTGTAAGGCCCCGTGCAGCGCTCCCGCCGCCCCGCCCTCGCTCTGCATTTCGATCACGCGTCACACGGCCCGCCAAATGTTTTCCTGTCCCTCGGCCATCCGTCCAAGATCGTCATCCCGTGGGCTTGCATTGGTAGCTCTCCTTTCTTCGATTTAAGGCATAACTGTCACACAATGAACGGGAGTGAAGTCGGTACTCGGCCGAGTTTTCATGGTGGGTTTGTTAGAATCCACCTCATTGATCGGAGCGCATGGTTCGGTTTAGATCGGCGTCAACGACACTCGCGCGGGGGTAGCGATCACGGATTCGCCGGCGTCCGCGGCAGCGCGATAGCCTGTCATGGAGTCGATTTCAACGCAATAGAACAGCGGCGGAATGAAATCGCTGGCCGACTTGAGCCTTCGCGAGAGGAAAGCAGTTTGCCACCACAGCGAACGCTTTTCCAAGAGCTTCCTCGCATGATCGCGCTCCTCAGAGAATTTCGGTGTGTCGGGTAGCTCACGGTAGTGGCCGTAGAGCACCACGCTGGTCCATTGAAAGTGATTCGCGATGTCGTCTATTTCGACGCAGACTTTTGGGTTGTTCCGCATCCATTCGATCTTCTGCCCTTCGGTCGAAAAGCTGTAGATATGATCAGGCTCATACACGAAGTAAATCGGTACGACATAGGGTTGATCTTCCCGGGAGCACCCAAGTCTCCCCAGCGCGCTGCGCGTCAGAATCTCCCGACAGTCTTTTGCGGTCATCTCTTCAATTTGCATTGTCAGACTCCTCTTCTTGAGCTCCGCGCGAAGACGGGCTGCGTTCAACGAAATGCAGCGGCCGCCCTGTTGATCGTCGGGCCATGCTTTTTCCTGCCTGGCGCCTTCAGTATCAGCGACGCGCCTATTGTAGGCTGTGATGTGCCTCACACTCGGATGACCATGACTGGCAGCGGCCCGAAGCTGCTGCAGGTCTCCATATGTTCAGCGTCAAACAGTCTTCTGAGCTCTTCTTTTGATAAATCTTCCTATTTCAATGTTTGACGTCAACAGATTTCAGATAACTCACAACGGCCTCGGCATCAGTGCGTGTCATATAAAATCGAGGCATTGGCCAGCGAGGGGCCTTGCCAGTACGCGAGACCGATGTGGTCAACAGCTTGATAAGCTCTGCGTCGCTCCCCGGTGGCAATCCGGCAAGTCGTGGAACGGTGTTCGCCCATCCTTCCACCGGCCGGGCGGGTTCGTAGAACACAGGTCCACCTTCGAGCCACCTTGAACGGTCTGGATTGCCGTCCTGATCCCGGGGCGTGTGACAGTATCCGCAGCCTGCCACACCTTCTACGATGTATTTGCCTCGCGCATTGAGCGCCGCTTGGTCGTTCTTTTTCGCCGCGGCTTGCGTGTGCCGTGCTGGCTGCGCGGCGAGAACGTACGGTCTTTCAAGGATCGCTAATACGAAAGCGGCACTCAACAAAGCAGCGATCAAAAAGGGAGCCGTCGTAGCGATATTCACGGATCGAAATGGCATGACATCAACCTCCGGGACTTCATGACCCCTTGGTTCAGGTCGCGGTCGCGAAACCTCAAGGGCGAATCGCAACCTTTATGACCCCGCCGCTGCGCCGCCCAAAGAGTTCGTAGGCGTCGGTGATCCGATCAAGAGGAAAGGAGTGCGTCAGCATTGGCAGCCGATCGGACCGACCGTGGCGCACTAGCTCCATCGAATGGTGAGGACCGGGCACGTCGCCCGTGAGACAACCTCGTGGACCGTTCCGATGTTCAGATGTGTTGCAAACCCCTTTGCCGGCCGGGCTCCCATCACAATCAGATCAGTGTGCCGCCGTTTCGCAACGTCCAGGATTTTCTCTGCCGCTGGTCCCTGCTCGACGATATAGGTAGGGTCACACCGCAATCCGGCTTGCTCCGTAACCAATTGCTGCAGTTTCCGCTCCTTGAGATCCACCACCTCGGGGCTATCCACCAGGTCCCCTGCCTTCGCATCTTCGATCACGTGTAGCAACACGAGATGCGCCTGGTTTTCCTGCGCCAGAGATATGGCGTAAGGAGCAGCTATTGGGGTGTCAGTCGCCAGGTCCGTGGCGTACAGGATTTCACGCATCTTTGCGTATTGGTCGGACCAAAGGTTTACCTGTGGGCCAACCGTGAGCACCGGGCACGGCGCTTGCCGCAAAATCTGTTCGGCCACCGAACCGAGTAGCATCCTTTCAAGTCCCGTGCGCCCCCGTGTCCCCAGCACGACCAGGTCAATTTCCTTCTCTTTGATCAGCTTGGATACCGCTTCCCAAATGTTGCCTTCCCCGATCACTACTTCGTGCTCGAAACCCTGGAGCTGTTCGTTCAGGCGCCCGGCATCTTCTCTGGTCTCCTTCTCTCCTGCCTCAGCCATCGTAGCCCAGGCATTGGGTGCTGCGCCGGTGTAGTCGTCGGATCGATTCACATGTACGCCGTACACCTTTGCGCCATAACGCTGCGCGATCTGCATCGCGATCCGCGCAGCGGCGTCCGCTGCCGGTGAAAAGTCAGTTGCGAACAGAATGTTCTTCATCGTAATTCTCGTTCTTGCTTGAACCGCATTCATGGGCCACCTCCTTGCGTCCCATGAATACGGCGAGAGAAGGCCGTTTGGCTGTGACCGTCATCACTTTCGAGCGTGACTCAAGTCACATCGTCGCAGGTGCTCACTTGTTAGGTTTGAATTGCTAGCGCGGAAGTGGAGTCAGGTACTGCTCCCGCTCCGAAGATGAGAGGAGAAGCAAATGGAATCTCACCATGAATATCGAATCAAGGCATTCGGTGCAGGCGGGCGAAATGGCATCGTCTGGGCGGAAGGAGTTCTGTCTTCGATTTCGTTCAGCCCTCCTCCCGAGTTCCTGGGAGAGCCAGGACGCTGGACACCGGAACATTTCCTGGTCGCCGCTGTGGCGAGCTGTTTTGTCAGCACTTTCTCCGGTATTGCGGAGAAGTCGCGGCTGGAATTTGTGTCCTTCAAACTGGACGCGGAAGGCATGCTCGACAACGCGGACGGTATCTGGCGTTTTACGGAAATCAAACTGCTGCCCATCGTCAGCGTCCTGAAAGAAGAAGATCGTGACCGGGCCATCCGCCTGCTTGAGAAAGCGGAGAAATCGTGCCTCATCGCACGGTCCCTTCAGTGCAAGGTCACCCTCCTCCCCGCTGTGCAGATCGAGGAAGAATTGTCCGTGCCGGCAACAACTTGATCAGAGCAAAGCTGATGAGTAAAGGGCTTGAGATTCGCTGCTACGACTACGTGAACCATCCCTACGAACGCGTCCGCGACGCTTTAAGGGATAACGCACGCACCGTGTTCCAGTCGGCCACGAAGGCTGCCGCTTCCCGGGCGCAATCGATCGCCTCTGAACTACACGTTGGCGTTGGCGGAGTTGGGTTCACGACCGATATCAGGATTTCGGTCAAAAGCGTCGAGGAGAAGATTCTTGATGTCATGTGGACGCCGGCGACTCACTTGATGCTCGAATGGGAGGCCGCGACCAAGCCGGGCTTGTTCCCGCTGATGAAGGCAGAGCTCTCCATCTACCCGCTGACCGCTTCGGAAACGCAGTTGGATTTCTTGGGCCATTACGAGCCACCGTTCGGCCGTGTGGGAAAGGCCATCAATGCGATCGTCGGCCACCGTATTGCGGAAGTGTCAGTTCATCGCTTCGTTAGCGACGTGGCAGGATACCTTCGACAAGCCCTTGCTTAGTTCGCGGTATCGGTGTACTCGCTGGCCACCGTCCTGGCCGTTGCTAGTAAGTTTGAAAGCTGTTCCCTCGTGCAATCGGATTGGCAAATTTCTGGGGTTGGCGGATATGGGAGTTAACGGAGGAGGACAAATGAAGGACAACGCCATAGCGATAGTATGTCAGCAACTTACAGAAATTTCTTAACGTGCTCCCAATACGGAAACTTACGACTTGGGAGTCGGCGCCGAAGTTTTTTGGCCGAAAGAACGCACCAGGCTCACCAGGTTCCAGCGCATCTCGTCTTTTGTGCGATCCCCTTCGCCACCGACCATTTTCCCCCGGCCATTGGTGATGATGTAGAAAAGCTCGCCGTCGGTGTATTTCGAAATAGAGCTGGCATCGCGCCAATCCTTCAGATCGAGCTTCATCTGCTCGGCCAGATCTCCTTTGCCGTCGCCCTCTTTCCCGTGGCACATGGCGCAGTGATAGCCGTAAAGCTTTCGAGCCTCCGCCAAGCCCTCCGGCGTCGGTTTTATGGGATTTTTCTTTGCCGCATCTGCGGCCGGAATCGGCCCGGCAGCGCTCTCCGCCGCTTGCTCTTCCTTGGGCTTATTATCCTGAGTCTGTTTCGCGAAGGCGATTCCAACCGTCGCCAGCAGAATGGCAGAAATGAACAGACCAATGCGTCGCATAAAATCCTCCTAAATTTCCAGGAACCGTCCAGGAACGATGCGGAAAGTATCTAGGCGAATTCTACTCCTGCACGCGATGTAAAAACAATCCAACCAACAGCACCGACAGCACCGCAATGGAGACAAGAGCCCAAGGCAGCGAGAACAACGAGTTGAAGTTATTTGAGGGCGCTTCATGAAAGCCCGCAAGAGGTTTCAAACCAGCAACCGCGCTAAGCGCCATCGTCGCTCCCCGAGGCTAGATTCGAAGCGGCGTCCGTCGGTTAACATAGACGCGAAGCCGTGGGGGGCGCGGGTCATTGTGCCACGGGCCAGCGGAAGAGCATGTAAGTGAACCGACCATGCAGCCAAGTTTCTCCGGTGGCATCGTCGCGCTTGCTGTCGACGGATTCATTGAGCACGTGTGCGCAAGTACCTCCCAGACGCAGAATCTCCTGTTCCAGCCGACTGCGGACTTGAGCCATCAAGTCTTCAAAGCAGCGGCTCCACAACTCGTCTTGCTGCGCGAACGTACCCGGCACGCGCCTGCTCGTCGCTTCGACCGTGTATTCGCCCATCATCTTGGCAGCCAGTGGGGGCAATTCGTGGTGCCAGTAAATGATCTTCTCTTTTTTATCCATCTCGTCTTCGCCTGTGAGATTCGTCTTGAGCACCTCCAGTCTCTGCTAAGGGCTGGGCAAACACCGTGAGCTTGGTTACGCCGCCGTGTGACAGTGCTCACAGGACAGAGTAATCTTTACCGACTAGTTGGTCATACTGTTGGACTAACCCGAATCCCAAGCGAAGGCGGTGCACGCTTCTCCCGCCAGGGCTGGCTAGGACGGAAGCTTGTGTTTGAAGTTAGTTTTGGACATTTCGCCCTTCGTTGTGCGTGAGAAGATATCGCGTCAGATCTCGAGATGCTTCACGGGGCAATTGGGTTTGGCCGTCCTGACATTCTCGTTTTTGTCGCGGCATGGTTGCGCCGGCACGCCTCACCCGAAGGTAAGCGATGCCTCCGGGCGACGCGTGATCCTCATCACAAACCTTCGTGACTTCCGTCATAGCTCGCGTTTACGCGTTCTGCGTTAATGGCAACGTGAGGATCGGACAGATCATGAATACTACGTTTGAGACGGCGATTCCAAAGAAAAAGGCCGCTTCTTCACGGTAAAGGGTCTTGTGTTCCGCGGACCAAACCGGATCGAAATCGAACTACACGGGAAGTCCTCGGAGGTGATCATGGTTTTGCGACGTGCAGTTTTGTTTGGCGGTCTGATTCTGGTCGTCTGCGCCGCGGGCGCTCAAGATAAGCCGACGGTAGACAAGGTACCGGCGCCACGGACCATTGCGGCGTCCGGCAAGCAGACGTACATGCAGTATTGCGCGTCGTGTCACGGTGTGGACGCTCGGGGTGATGGACCGGCTGCGTTCGCGCTTAAGACACAGCCTGCTGATCTAACCACACTCGCCAAACGCCATAGCGGAAAATTCCCGTATGAGTACGTCTCTGACGTGCTGCATTTTGGCACGCGCGTCGTCTCGCATGGTTCGTCCGACATGCCCATATGGGGGCCCATCTTCGGCTCCACGGACCACTACGATGAAGTCGCAGTGCGAAAGCGCATCAAGGATCTCAGCGACTACCTCGCGTCGCTGCAGCAAAAGGAATCCTAGCGCAAGCGACTGGCGCGGACGTCCAAACGCGCTTCTCGTGCAAGTGGATCACCTTGAGAGTGACCCTGGATTAGACTAAGCACGGAGTTTAGTTGTTCCGAAACATCAAAGAGTCTGGTGAGATAAGTTCCTGCGGTTTTGATCGGTTTGTGCCGAATCGGTTCCCGAAATCTGTCTGGCTTATCGCGCGAACTCTTTCATCCTCAGGCAGCGTCAGGAGTTGCCCTGCAGCTGCCGGAGCCGCAGGATGCTGATCGGGCGTTTCATACACCTTGTAGCTATTGGCCTCATCCGTTTTATTTTTTGTCCACCGACGACCAGAAACTTCAGGCTGCAACGCTCGGATGCATCCCCAGTTCAATACTCTTGCGTTACACACTCTTGGATCGGCCTCATCCAGCTCCATGTTGTGTCGAGAGTTGTATGCGGGATCATGCACGTGGATTAGAAGCTTTTCTGCCCAGTTGATTTCATTGCGCCACTCGCTCGATGATGGGGTGGAAACACCCTTCAAACGACCCACGTAGACTTCGATGTTCTCACGATCCTCTTGGAAACCCCCAGCAAAGTTATGTTCTTCGATCCTCTCCCCGAACGTCTCCCCCATCGTCTGGCCGATGTAAAGAAGCACGTTGGCGCCGTAGACTGGGTGATGCCCATATATCTGGTACAGCCCATGGTCCTTACGACGGTCCTTAAGAACGTCCAGCTGTTTGAGTGAGTACGGACCTTGCCACTGGATATGGATGATCCCTTCTTCCATGGGCCCTCCCTGACTTAGCTTCGAGGTTGGCTAGAATATACTCCCTGAACAATACGACCCAAACGAGGCGATTCGACTGCTGCGAGAGCACCTGGCCTCGACACCTGACGACCTTCCAAAACAACTCCACATCTCAATAATCGCATCGCACTTCAGAATTGCTCCTCTTGGTTACCCCCCCACCGCCCTCTGGTGAGCCTTGGCTTGCAACTCATAGCCGCGCAGGAGATAGTACAAAGCCCGGTCGAAGAAATCTCCGACTACGTAGTTGAGTTCCTGAATGCTATAGAGTTCCAGTGGAACCATTTCACCCGAAACCGGTGGTTCGCCGGAGAATACGACGGCGCCATGTTCTCGAATGTACTGGCGAAGATGCTTTTTTATCAGGATGAGACAGAAAACGATTTCACTCGTCGGAATGCCTTGTTGGCAGCGAATTCGCCCCCATTCCTCATACTCCTGGCGTATCGCATCATCTTTTGGATCACCGATCCAATTTCCAAGGTTCCGGTACAGCGCGAGAACGCGAGAACTGAGTTCCTCTTTAGGAATGCAAGCGTGCGAACGCGTGTGTTCATTGGTCTGCACGTCCTGCACGGCCTTGTGAGTGAGGGATTCCGCATGTGTCTCGATTAATTTAATCAACGGACGTGAAAGCATGAGACCTCCTTACTCCGTGAACGCAATTGTTCATGCGTCCTATTTCAGATGACGTATCTGTCAGGGCGACGACGCCATGCGAAAAATCGCAGAAGACAAAATATCTACCCGGCGATTTTGCCGCTATTTCGTGCATGCGTCGCTTTGCATTCTCGAGGCCTTCCACGGCTTCGAGCCAACGAGCATTCTCGTCGATGGTCCCGGAGAAGATATCGAATTTGAGAATACGTTCCATTTACTCTCCTTGGGCGCCGGTTTTTCTGGCTCACTCCCACGTTAGGCCTCTTTTCTCTCACCCCTTCTTTCTAAACACTCCGATGATTGAAATCAGTGACCACCGTTACCTATCAACGTGTCAGCCGTCACGCGGGCCTACGACGATTTTCGAATGTCGTAGGTACGAGCGGCAGAGGAGGCGTAGGGAAAATTCACTCGTTCTACGTCAGCCTGCAGAAGCGAAGTCGCTTTGTTCGAGTTGGCTCAGTTCGGCCGCAGGAATTGCAAATTCGGCGAAGCCACAATCCAAGCAGACAACAACCTCCGGAAACACCCACACGACGGGCTTGTCAATATCTTTCAGTCCGGGAAAATGGATGGCCATCTCCGCGCTAAATTTCTTCTGGTTGACTGACCCGCACTACTTGCAGAGCATACAGCCCCCACATACGTTCTTGAAACATCATTACCAAAGTGACGCGTCAATGCCCGGCGTCACACGGCCTTTGCCCAGACAGCTGCTCGGAGCCGCCAATTTAATTCGTTTCAGCCGCGGACCGTCAGAACTGGGCAGGTAGCGTGTGCCACGACCTTGTGTGCCGTAGTCCGTTCGAGATGCGTGGCTGCCCCGAGGCGCTTGCCTGCCTCGCGGACTCCCAGCACTATCAGATCCGCTTCAAGTTCCTCGGCGGCTTCGAGAATTCGCTCCGCTGGATTTCCGAAACGCACGTTTGCCTCGGGACGGCACCACAGCTCTGCCTCCGCGGGAACCAACTCGTAGAGCTGATGCATCACATTGGCCACCGAGTCTTGCAGCGTCCTCTTGCTCGTCTTGAAATCTGGGTCACGCATTACGTGCAGAAGGAGGAGTCTTGCTTGATTTTCCTGTGCCATGGAAATCGCGTATGGTACCGCTGCTTGTGCTTCCGTCGTGAAATCGGTTGCAAAGAGCACGCGACGGAACTGGCCGCCGCTATGAAAGCCTTTTCTCACGGACGGACCAATCGTAAGTACCGGAACGCTGGCCCGCCTGAAGATTTCTTCCGCCACGGAGCCGAGCAAGAGCTTTATGGCGCCTATGCGTCCATGCGTACCCAGAACCACGAGGTCAATCTCACACTCGCTTAATGCCTTTTCGACGGGCGGCCAAACCGCGTCTCCCCGGACAAGGATCGTCTCGTGAGGCACTCCTACAAGCTGCGCATCGAGTCGTTGCATGCCTGCCTGCACGCCTTCCTCCAATCCTTCGATTGCGTCCGCAGCCGACTCCGGGCTCTCGAAAGCCAATGGGACGGGAGTCAGCACGTGCATTGCGTACACCTTCGATTCATACTTGCGGGCGATGGCCATCGCGAAAGGAACTGCGAGTTCAGATGGTTCCGAAAAATCCGTCAAGAGAAGGATTTTCTTCAGGGTAAGCCGCACTCCTGCTTCAATAGTTCTCATACGCCACCTCGTGGCTCACAGTCTGCTGCAAAGGCGGAACGACATGCGGTGATTCAGGTCACCGAGCTATGTGACACACATCACACGCTAATTTTGAAAGGGGAGAAACTTCCGAAAGGGGAACGAGTAGCGGGTAGTTAAGAGCCGACAACTCTTTCGAGACCCGCCTTACTCTTGATGATGAGAGTCGAACCTTTTATTTGCAAGAGCTGTTTCTTCTTGAAATCGGCGAACAACCGCGTCACGGTCTCTCGCGAGGATCCGATCATCTGGGCGATCTCTTCGTGGGTAAGGGTGAGCGTGAGCTTTACCTCGCCTTTTCCCTCGTCATGGTCTGCGGAGAGATCGAGCAGGAAGCGGGCCAACTTTTCACCTGCGGAATGAGAGAGGCCAATCGTTCGCATCTCCGCGATGGCGGAATGATAGGTTTCACCGAGCTGTTGCGCCACGCGCAATGCTGCCTCGCCGTGCTCACGCAAGAAATGCAAGAAATCTTCGCGAGAAATGAAATTGGCCTGAGCAGGTTCAAGTACATCGGCCGTCAGCTCATACGGTTTCCCTGTGACGGTCGCCGGCAAGCCCAGAACTTCTCCGGCTTCCGCGATCCTAAGAATGAGACTTCTCCCGTCGGCAGAAGAAGTCGACAGTTTGACCTTGCCACTGCATAAGACGAAGACCCCACGCGGTGACTGCCCTTCCACGAAGAGGCTCGCTCCTTTCGGATAGGCCGCGGCCGAGGTGATGGCTTCTAGTCTGTGCACCGCAGGTAGAGAAAGGTTGCAAAAGAGCCGATCCTCGCGGTGAGGACAGGACAAACAGCTCTCAATGATTTCCAGGCCGTAAGGGGCGCGCATAAGCTCACCGCCCCGGAGTATACCTCCGTCCCTACGCGACACAAAACGAAACCCGCTCGGCATACCTGGCCTTTCTGTAGGTGACTGCCAATTTTGGTTATTTCTACCGAAATCGACCGTTCCCAGTCTGTGACGGCCGTCACGCTGCGATGTGATGCGGGTTACAGCACCCTCCTCTGGACTGAGTCCATATTTTGATTTGGGTCGGAGGCGCAAAAATGCAAAGGGACGAGCGCGACCTCTTGGAAGTTCTAAAGTTTGAACTTCAATTCCTCGAAGATGGAGGCTATGGGCGTTCGCCGAGGACGCCCTGGAGGCCCCAGTATATTTTCGAAGACTCTCTCACGTGCATGAACTACGATTCCAAAGAGAATCCCGGCCCGTGCAGTAATTGTGTGCTGATGCAACTGGTGCCACCCGAGCGCCGCTCCGAAAAGATTGCCTGCCGCCACATTCCATTCAGCACTTCCGGTGAGACGTTGGATGGCCTCTATCGGTACAACAACCAGCAAGAGACCGAAGAAATGGTTGCAGCCTGGCTGAGGGCCACTATTCAACGTTTGGAAGAAGAACGGGCAGCGGCTCGACAGGCCCACAGCAAACAGCCGCCCGCCAGCGGCGGAAGGTTGCGAGGAACCCCTCTGTACCAGAAGCAACATCCCAAGTGTGCAAACCCGGCGTGTCCGACTGCTTTTCATTGGACCGCCGGCGGCAAATTCTTCCGATTCCGGCCCGATCCGGTTTCACCCAGCGGAAGTAATTCAACAGCTGATTCACCGGGCGGAATCCACGGCGTAAGACATTATTGGCTGTGTGAGCGTTGCTCACATGTGTTCACGCTGGTGTTTGACGAACAATATGGTGTCACGCTTAGGCTGATCTGGCCTGAACTCGCAGCCGGAGAACTCACGTTGGCGGCTGGCGTCCGCTAGACGCAGCGGCCGCGCAGGTGCCAACGAATCGCAGCAGAGCCATGCAAGCAAACGCTGCACGATCCTCTTTCATCTGCGAGTAACATGCGAAACATAGGATCATCGCCGCCTCTTTCTGCATCCCGGAGGGGTGTTCGCTCTTCATGCGAATCTTGAATAAGCCTCTGCTCGAACAGCTCTCTTCAGAGTTGGCACTGCTTTGTTCGGACATGCTCGAACTGGAAGCCTCTATTCTAAAACGTCCGTTGGGCCTTCATGAAGCGCATCGCAGGAGTGCACGAAATCTGGCTCACTATCTTGCGCTGCGCCGCCATGATGTACGCCAATTGCAATCACAGCTTGCCCTCTTGGGTCTCTCTTCTCTGGGGCGCACAGAGAGTCACGTCTTCAGTGCAGTTCAGAGTGTGCACCGCGTGCTGAATGCCTTGCTGGGCGCTAACGGCTCGCTCCAATCTCCCGCGGAGCCCGCTGTTGAAATCGGCGAAGGAGCCGAGTTGCTGGAAGCCAATACCGACGACCTCCTCGGTTCCCCTCCGCCGGGCAGAAAAGTCCGAATCATGGTGACCATGTCCTCGGACGCTGCGACGGACTATGGGCTCGTGCGCGACCTCGTCCGGAACGGCATGGATTGCATGCGCATCAACTGCGCCCATGACCATCCGGAAGCGTGGCTTGGAATGATCCGCAATCTCCAGAGAGCTCGAGAAGAGACCGGCCGCAACTGCCGCATCTTGATGGACGTCGCCGGGCCTAAGTTGCGTAACGGCCCCATCGAGCCGGGCCCTGCGGTGATCAAATGCCGGCCGCGTCGTGACGTCTACGGTCGAGTCGTTGCTATCGCTCGCATCTGGCTCACTCAAGATGGCAATTCCGAGCCACCTCCCAGTCCCGCCACGGCATGCGTTCCACTATCGGCCAGCTTCATAAGGAGACTCCGGCCTGGCGACAAAATCCGTCTCCGCGATGCCCGCAAAGCGCAGCGTACCCTGCGCATCTCTCAGGTTGTGGGCAGAAACTGTTGGGCTGAGTCCAGCCAAACAGTATATTTCATGCCTGGACTCGAACTTCGCGCCATCCGTCACGCAAAGTCCGGTAAAGCCACGGTTCGGGATACCCAGAAAACTCGTATCGGCAGGCTTCCTTCACTCCCGCAAACGCTATTGCTGAAGGAGGGCGACACTCTCATTTTGCACCGCTCAAGCATGCCCGGCAGGCCAGCCGTCCGCAGCAAGACTGGCCAAATCGTCACGCCGGCGCAAATCGGTGTTTCGCTCCCTCAAATTCTTGATCACGCGAAGCCTGGCGATCCCATCTGGTTCGATGATGGGAAGATCGGCGGGGTCATCCGCTCGGTGAATTCAGACTCTGTCTCCGTCGAAATCACCCAAGCGCGTCCGGAAGGCGAGAAGCTCGGCGCCGAAAAAGGCATCAATCTTCCTGAGACGCGCATCGACATACCGGCGCTCACCCCTGATGACTTGGAAGCTCTGAAGTTCATCGTCCAGCACGCGGACCTTGTCGGTTATTCATTCGTACGCACGGAATCGGACGTTGGCCAGCTTATCGAGCGCCTGAAAGAGTTGGGCGGGCAACACCTCGGCCTGATTCTCAAGATTGAAACGCGCAAGAGCTTCGACAATCTGCCCAAGCTCATTCTGGCCGCCATGCGCGCGCGTTCTTTCGGGATCATGATTGCCCGCGGCGACCTCGCCGTGGAATGTGGGTTTCAGCGTCTAGCGGAGGTCCAGGAGGAAATCCTTTGGATTTGCGAGGCCGCTCACGTTCCCGTGATTTGGGCCACACAAGTCCTCGAATCTCTGGCAAAGAAGGGCATGCCTTCGCGTTCGGAAATCACTGATGCCGCCATGGGCGAACGGGCCGAATGCGTCATGCTGAACAAAGGACCCTACGCTGTCACGAGTGTCCGCGTTCTCGCCGACATTCTCAAGCGCATGCAAGCTCATCAGGAAAAAAAGCGTTCTATGCTGCGCCAGCTTCGTCTTGCCGCTTCCTTCCCTACCACTGCTTGATATTCTCCCTAGGCGTGGCAATTTCATTTTCGAGCAACGACGAGCGGCAGACCGTTTACTGGGATCTTGGCGCGGCAAACACCCTGGCTTCGAGGGCTCACGATGAAGTACTCCAAGACGTAATGCTGCGCCATCTGCGAACAGCTTGCTGTGCCAGGCGTTACGGTCGTTCGTGAGATGCTGCGAGCGCGTGGTTCGGTCTGACGGAGAAACGGCCCGGAACTGTTGGAGTCCCGGGCCGTTTCGTGCTGACCGCTTCTTACGCGGCAATTTGTTTCACGAATGGTGCCGTCATCTTGACTTCAATCTTGCGCGGCAACGCAGCCGCAGCGACCGGCGCCGTGATTTCCAACACGCCGTTCACATATTCGGCGGTCAGCTTCTCAACGTCCACACCCTCGGGCAGCACCAGAGTCCTCTCGAACACGCCATAGACGATCTCCCCTTCCATGAGTTCGATCTCTTTCGTGCTATGAGTGAGCTTCCTCTCCCCGCGAATCGTGAGTACATTCGCCTGTGCATGGATCTGCAGCTCCTTCGGCTCAACTCCCGGCAGTGTCACGCGGCAGACATACTTCTTGGCTTCCTTGTCCACATACGCTTCTACCGCAGGGGTAATGTTGAAGGTCTTCTTGAACTCCGGCAGCTCAAGACCCCAGGGCTTGCCGGTCAAAATGCGATTGAACATCTCGTTGATCTCGCGACGAAAACCAAACAAATCTTCGAACATCCTTTCATTGGTATAGAGATTTCTCATGACACCCTCCTCTTTACATCGAAAGGCACTGGCTCTGCCAGGTCTAGCCTTGGTCCGGCCGTAATACTCGCCACTAAGGCACAGCCGCAGGCTTTGCCGATTTTTTCCGTTCCCGGCAGCCTCGACGGCCCGTTCCCTCGGCAATCAGTGCCCTTTTACGTGTCCTTCTTACATCTGCTGGTATCGCGATGTCAGTGACCACGGTCACGGCTCGACGTGAGGCCGATCATGGGGCGGTAGCCTGCTTTGCGACGACTTGTGGAACCGGGCGTTGAGTGATCGCCCGATAGGCTCTTACAACTTCATCGCTGGACAGCTCTGGTTCCCTTCCCAGACTCATGGGTTCCGTCCGCAGCAGTATGTCGTCCATTGAAATAACTCCCACGAGAAACCCTTTTTGAGCAATCACTCGAAGCCGCCGCACTTTCCCTTCTTTCATGGTTTGCAGCGCCAAATGGATGTCATCATCCGGGGCGCAGGAATGAAGCTTGCCGGACATGACCTCACCAACAGCGATATCGCCGGCAAGCCGGCTCCGCGTTCCAAGTGCGATACAAATGTCGCGGTCCGTGACCACGCCGACCACCTTTCCATCTGCTGTCTCGACGGGAAGGAATCCGCAGTTTGCATTCCACATCAGCTCCGTTGCTGTACCGAGATTTGTCTCCGGTTGACAGTAATTCCTCTCGCACGCCGCCAATAAGCTACCGTCTGTCATTAAGGGATTCGGGGCCTAGATGCCCTGAGATTGATTGCATTCGTTGTTGAGGCGTGAACGATGTAACGCAAGGGGGCGCTTCCCGCGAAATAGAAGGGATAACAGGTCACGAGGGTGATGGAAGATCTTTGGCGTGTCGCAAGTACTGAAACGTCCTCCGGTGGAACGATGCGGATCTCGTCCACGATGTAACGCGTGTTTTTGCGGTGTCTTACGCCTTGACTCTCAGCGAAACGTGACTGAAGCTAGAGCCCTCTGTGGCTGGGTGCGATATCCACCCCAGAAGAATATGTGCCAGTACATCCCTATTCTGCGATTGAGCTCCTCTGGCCGTGGATAGGGCAAGTTGATTTCTATGCTTGAGAAGTAGCGTACTGCACTGCACCATGCTCGACCGTCTATGCCATGCCCGCACACTTCATTCTTCGCGGCGACCACTTTGAAGCACTGCTCGATGCATTGCGAGCCCGCAACTATCGGGTGATCGGCCCGACGATACGCGAAGGCGCCATCGTTTATGAAGACCTGAATTCCACGAACGACCTGCCTATCGGATGGACGGATGAACAAGAAGGCGGCACTTATCGACTGAAGAAACGCGACGACGCGGCGCTGTTTGGCTATGTGGTCGGGCCGCATTCATGGAAGAAATTTCTCCATCCGCCGGTGGTGCGGTTGTGGCAGATATCGCGGAGCTTTCAGGTGGAAGAAGAGAAACCTGCCAAAGAACGACTGGCTTTCGTTGGTGTGCGAGCGTGTGAGCTCCACGCCATTGCGATTCAGGATAAAGTACTACTGGGTGGGACGGTTGTGGACTCGAATTACCAGAGGCGTCGCGAAAATATCTTCGTGGTTTCGGTGAACTGCGGGCAAGCCGGGAATACGTGCTTCTGCGTGTCCATGAATGCGGGGCCGAAGGCGGTGTCTGGATTTGATTTGGCGTTAACGGAGATTCTGGACAACGATGAGCACTACTTCGTAGGGGAAGTCGGGACAACGCTAGGCGGGGAGATCCTCAGCGAAATTCCTCACGAGACGGCAGAGAAGCAGCAGGAAGAGAAAGCGCAAAAGCTCCACGAGAGCACTGCCCGACACATGGGCCGGCGCATGGACACTGGCGGAATCCGTGAGCTGCTCTACGCAAATTATGAAAATGCGCGCTGGGACGATGCGGCGGCACGGTGCTTGACGTGTGGCAATTGCACAATGGTTTGTCCGACATGCTTCTGCACGACAGTGGTAGACGTTACAGACTTGAAGGGCGAGCACGCGGAACGCTGGCAAAAGTGGGATTCGTGCTTCTCGATCGACTTTTCCTATATTCACGGCGGGGGCGTTCGCACCTCGACGAAGTCTCGGTACCGGCAGTGGATGACTCATAAGCTGGCTACGTGGATCGATCAATTTGGAAGCTCCGGATGCGTGGGTTGCGGGCGGTGCATAACGTGGTGTCCAGTGGGTATCGATATCACAGAGGAGGCGAGGGCAATTCGAGAAAACGACCTTCGCCTGAAAGACTCTGGGGACAAAAACAATGGAAACACTTGAAAAAATCCTCGAGGAACATCCTTTTGCAAAGGATCTCGACAAAAGATACCTCGCGCTCCTTGTCGGGTGCGCCGCCAATGTGTGTTATGACAGCCGTCAGTTTATTTTCCGCGAGGGCGAAGAGGCAAAGCAGTTTTATCTGATACGGCGTGGACGAGTCGCACTTGAAGTGTTCGCTGCCCCCGCTGGTGGAATCACCATCATGACGCTGGGAGAAGGAGAGGTGCTTGGGTGGTCGTGGCTTTTTCCACCATATCAGTGGAAATTTGATGCTCGCGCCACGGAGACGACGCGAGCCATCGCCCTCGATGCACAATGCCTACGCATAAAATGTGAGGCGGATCACGATCTGGGTTACGAGCTGCTGAAGCGGTTTGCCCTGATGGTGGAGCGCCGACTAGATTCAACGCGATTGCAATTGCTAAATGCCTATGACACGCATGCATGACAGTACGGCGGTCGCAGCCGCGCATCCGATGGTTCCGGCGCCATTCCGTGTGGAACGGTTAAGGCGGGAAACACGGGATAGCGTAACGGTAGAATTTACATCCGCCAACGGCGGCGGTGGCATGGCTTTTGCTACCGGGCAGTTCAACATGGTGTATTTGTTCGGCGTTGGCGAGGTTCCCATGTCGATCACGGGTGACCCTGCCCGTAGAGAAACGCTTGTTCACACTACGCGTAGCGTCGGCGCGATAACTGGGGCGATCTGTAAGTTGAAGCGAGGACATGTCGTCGGGATTCGTGGCCCATTCGGAAGTCATTGGCCTGTGGAGGAAGCTGAAGGAAAAGACGTAGTCGTTGTGGCGGGAGGCATCGGACTGGCACCGCTCCGGCCAGTTCTTTACCACATCCTGGCGAATCGGGCGAAGTACGGCACGGTCTTCGTGTTGTACGGCGGGCGCACACCCGAAGATCTTCTGTATAAGAAAGAGCTCGAGCGCTGGTGGTCTCAATCGGCGTTTCGAATCGAGACTACGGTTGATCGAGCCTCTCCAAGTTGGCATGGAACTGTGGGCGTGGTGACAACATTGATTCCTAAGATCTCTGTGAGTCTGAAACAAGCGGTAGCGATGGTTTGCGGCCCGGAGATCATGATGCGTTTCACCGTTAGGGAGCTCGAACACCACGGAATCGAGAGGTCTCAGATTTATCTTTCGACGGAGCGCAACATGAAGTGCGCGGTGGGGTTTTGCGGGCATTGCCAACTTGGGCCGAGTTTTATTTGCAAGGACGGGCCTGTATTCCGCGCAGATAAGATTTTGTCCCTCCTGGGAATCCGAGAGTTGTGAGATGAAAGCCAGGAAAAAGCCTACGCTCGCGGTTTGGAAGTTCGCGTCTTGTGACGGCTGCCAGTTGACGCTGCTCGATTGTGAAGACGAATTGTTAAGCGTCGTCGGAGAGGTCGAAATCGCGAACTTTCCCGAAGCCTCGCGAGTGATCGTGAAGGGGCCTTACGACCTTTCTCTTGTAGAAGGTTCGATCACGACGCCGCATGATGCGGAGAGGATTCACCAGATCAGGCGTATGTCGAAAATTCTTGTGACTATCGGGGCTTGCGCCACGGCAGGTGGAATTCAAGCACTACGAAATTTCAAGGACGTGAAAGACTTCATCTCTATCGTGTATGCGCAACCTCAATATATCGACACCCTGAAAAAATCGACTCCCATCGCGGAACACGTGCGCGTGGACTTCGAATTGCGCGGATGCCCGATTAGCAAAGAGCAGTTGCTTGAGGTGATTTCCGCGTTCCTCAGGGGTCGCAAGCCAAACACGCCGGAATATAGCGTTTGCATGGAGTGCAAGAGACGAGGGACGGTGTGTGTGATGGTGGCGCACGGGACACCGTGTCTCGGACCGGTTACTCACGACGGCTGTGGCGCCATTTGTCCGTCGTATCAGCGAGGTTGTTACGGGTGCTTCGGCCCGAAGGAGACCTCGAATACCGAGTCTTTGAGTTCCTGGCTTGTGCAATTGGGAGCAAGCGATCGGGAACTGGTGCGTGTGTTTCGCACCTACAACGCGGCCAGCGAGTCGTTTCGCCGGGAAAGTGAAGCTCATGAAAACAAAGACCATTCGCGTTGATTTGCTGGCCCGTGTCGAAGGCGAAGGCGGACTGTATGTGAAGGTCAAGGGTGGAGAGGTCGTCGACGTTAAGCTGAAGATCTTTGAAGCGCCGCGGTTCTTTGAGGCGTTCTTGCGGGGGCGCAGCTACGATGAAGCGCCAGACATCACGTCGCGAATCTGCGGAATCTGTCCAATCGCCTATCAGATGAGCGCGATTCACGCGATAGAAGACGCTTTTTCTGTGAAAGTGGAAGGTCAGTTGCGCGCTCTTCGGCGGCTCGCTTATTGCGGCGAGTGGATCGAAAGCCACACATTGCATGTTTATATGCTGCACGCTCCGGATTTTCTTGGCTATGCCGATTGCATTCAAATGGCCAAAGACCATCCGACAGTGGTCCAGCGCGGCTTACAACTGAAGAAGGCCGGAAACGAGATCGTCCG
Source organism: Candidatus Acidiferrales bacterium (assembly GCA_963783955.1). Lineage (GTDB taxonomy): Bacteria > Acidobacteriota > Terriglobia > Acidiferrales > UBA7541 > Acidiferrum. The sequence continues at coordinate 49,207 of CAWAPN010000003.1, forward strand.
CATGCTCGGCGGACGCGAGATTCATCCCATCAACATGCGCGTCGGCGGGTTTTACAAAGCCCCAGCGAAAGCCGCCCTTCTCGAGTTGGCGGAGAAATTGAAGTGGGCTCGGGGGGCGGCGTTGGAGACGGTTCGTTGGGCGGCGCGCCTGCCTTTCCCTGAGATGGACCAGGATTATCTGTTCGTCGCTCTGCGGCACCAGGACGAGTATCCGCTTAACGAAGGGCGGGTTGTTTCAAGCACAGGGCTAGACATTAGCGTTCACGATTACGATCAATATTTTATCGAAGAACATGTCAGTTATTCGAACGCACTTCATTCGACGCTGGAAGGCCGCAAAATGTACGTTTGCGGTCCAATGGCACGTTACAGTTTGAACTTTGACAGGTTGTCTCCGATGGCGCAGGAGGCTGCGCTTGAGGCCGGGCTGGCTCGAGTTTGCCGAAACCCATTTCAGAGCATCTTGGTACGCAGTGTCGAGATTCTATACGCGTGCGACGAGGCCCTGCGCGTGATCGACAATTATGAGATGCCGGACCGGCCAGCAGTGAGCGTTCAGGTGCGTCCCGGCGTCGGGTACGGTTGCACGGAAGCTCCGCGTGGACTTTTGTATCATCGATACAGAATCGATGAACAGGGAACCATCATGGACGCGAAAATCGTCCCGCCCACATCACAAAACCAAAAGCAGATCGAAGAGGACCTGCGAGACTTCATTCCGAAACATTTGGCGATACCGCAAGAGGAGCTGCGCTGGCGGTGCGAGCAGGTTGTGCGCAACTATGATCCGTGCCTTTCGTGCTCGACGCACTCCCTAAAGCTGCAGATCGAGCGCGATTAAGCGGGGCAAGAATCCAAGGAGAGAGCGGTCGTTGAATTCGCGCCTCCAAGCCGGCGTGTTGGTAGTGGGAATTGGAAATCCCCTGCGCGGCGACGATGCGGTGGGACGCGTCGTCGCGCGCCGGCTGCGGAAGCGGGATGTGCGGCTTTTGCGGGTCCTCGAACACACCGGAAAGGGCGCCTCTTTGATGGAGCTGTGGAAGCAAGCCCACACAGTGATCGTCATTGATTCGGTTTCTTCGCACTCCCCGCCAGGAACGATTCACAGGTTTGATGCGACGTCAGAGCCCTTGCCCGCACGAATGTTTCACGATTCAACGCATGCGTTTGGCTTAGCCGAAGCCGTAGAACTTTCACGCGCGTTAAGTCAATTGCCGGCGCAATTAATCATTTACGGGATCGAAGCAAAGTCACTTGCGATCGGACGAGAATTGTCGGCGGAGGTGGAACAGGCGGTGACACCGGTTATAAATTGTATTTTGCAGGAGGCCGGCATCCGGCGGGCGCGTGCGGGAGGTTATCGTCGGGATTTTTATAGGACATTTTTATGAAAATGACCTGTTGACTTTGACTCCGCGGCCGAGAAAACCCTTTCCTTCCAATAACCGTTGCGCACCGGTTTCCATTTCAGATGCCTAAGCATTCGGACCATAGCTGAATGCGCGTCCCATACCTTGTTTTGCTTAAGTGCCAAGCCCTAGGATACGGACACGCTTGCCCTACACGTCCGAACACCGGCTGTAAATCCCTATGTTGCAACCTGCAACCTGAACTACGCGCATCAAGTTCCGATGCCTGCTTTCTCGTTACTCGCGCTTTCTCCCTTCTGGAAAAATGGCCTGCCTACCGCCGCCAAGCGGGAGAGGCACGCAAGGTTTTGGAGATCTGCTAAGTCGTACCCGCTCAGACAAACAGACATTGAAGTGGCACCAGTCGGCGACGCACCACAGATAATGTAATTCCTATTGCTTCGAATCTATGTGTTGGGCTGATAACCCTGTAGGAGCCGAATGTAGTTGGCGCGCGCAAAAGCAGTTGGATCCGGGATATTGCGCTGGCTCAACCGTCCGCGGATGCGATCGAGTGTGGCGAGATCGCGTGCTGCGAGCCACCTCTTGAGATCGTCGATTAATGTTCCCATGTAGCCGACCCCGTGTTTCAGAAGTGCGGAGGTGGTCATCACGACGTCAGCGCCGGCAAGCAAATACTTTATGACTTCATCGGCGGTTTCCACTCCGGTGCTCGCGGCGAGCGACGCGGGGATGCGCCCTGACAAGACGCCGATCCAGAGCAGAGGCAGACGAATTTCTCTTGAGGTGCTGAGTTCAAGATTGGGCAGCAAAGCGAGCTGTCCGAGATCAATATCCGGCTGGTAAAACCGGTTGAACAACACCAATCCGTCTGCACCGGCTTCGATCAACTGGGCGGCCATATGACCCATGGCACTGAAGTAGGGACTCAGCTTGACCGCTACCGGGATTGTTACGGCTTGCTTTACCGCCTGAAGGATTGAAATGTAGCGACGCTCGATTTCATGTCCTCCAACGTCGACAGCCGTAGAAATGATGTAGATATTGAGTTCGAGAGCCTTGGCACCCGCCACCTGTATCTGACGGGCATAATTGACCCAGCCGCGATCAGTGGTGCCGTTCAGGCTGGCGATGATCGGAATATCGACGGCCGCAGCGGCATGACCCAGCAGTTCGAGATAGCGCTCGGGACCGAGCGGGTATAATGATGCCGCCGGAAAGTACGTCAGCGCTTCTGGATAGCTGTCACTGCCAATCGCGTCCATGTGCTCGATCAGCCGTTTCTCCTGCTCGATTTGCTCTTCGAAAACGGAGGGCAGCACAATAGCGCCAGCGCCAAGAGCTTCAAGCCGCCGGATGTTCTCGAGGTCTCCGGTAAGCGGTCCCGCTCCCGCCACGAGCGGACTTTTCAGGGTGAGACCCAAGTAGCGTGTGGTAAGATCCATCGGAACCTTGCTCCCTCACTTTCCTTCATTTGTTGACCCTCGAGCTTTGGCAACCGCGGTCGTCACTTGCGCTGGCGTCGGCCCGCCGCGAAAAGTCGCAAATTCCTCATATGTGCGATATTTGTCGTTGACATCGACTTGCGCTTGTCGCAGGAGTTCCGCCGCCTCGTTCGGTCGCGTCAGTGAGAGCGCATAGTAGCGGAGTTCGTTGTACGCATAGTCCTTAAACGGAATTGTGGGTCGCGGAGAGTCCAGCCGAAAGGGACTCTCGCCGACCTCCCGCATCGCTGGAATGTAACGGAACAGCGGCCAATAGCCGCTGGCGACTGCCAAATCCTGCTGTTTCATGCCAAACCGCAGATCAAAGCCATGCGCAATGCAATGGCTATAAGCAAGAATGAGAGACGGTCCTCGGTAGGACTCTGCCTCTCGGAATGCCTGCAACGTTTGCTGCGGGTTGGCACCCATGGCGACCTGCGCGACGTAAACATTGCCATAGGCAATGGCCTGCAACGCCAAGTCCTTGCGCGCAACACGCTTGCCCGCTGCAGCAAACTTGGCGACGGCACCGAGCGGTGTCGCTTTCGAGGCTTGTCCGCCGGTATTTGAATAAACCTCCGTATCGAGCACCAGGATGTTTACGTCGCGCCCCGTCGCCAGGACATGATCGAGACCGCCATAGCCGATATCGTATGCCCAACCATCGCCACCCACGATCCAGATACTCCGTTGAACAAGATGGTCGACAACCGCGAGAAGATCACGGACTGTGTTATTGCGATCGGCAAGCTTTAGGAGCTTGGTCTTGAGTTCCGCCACGCGGATCCGTTGGGCGCGGATTTCGGATTCCTGAGTCTGCGGTGCGGTCAGCATTGCGGCAATAAAATCGTCGCCTAGTTCGGATGAGAGCGACTTAAGAAGATTGACCGCGAGGTCTCGATGCTTATCCACAGCTAGACGAAACCCGAGACCAAATTCGGCGTTGTCCTCAAACAGCGAGTTCGACCAAGCAGGACCACGGCCCTCATGGTTTTTGGCCCACGGCGTGACGGGAAGATTCGCACCGTAGATCGACGAACAGCCAGTCGCATTCGCGACCATCATTCGGTCCCCGAATAACTGTGAGAGAAGCTTGAGATAGGGAGTCTCGCCACAACCGGCACAAGCGCCCGAAAATTCGAACAGCGGCTCCAGGAATTGGACGCCACGGACATTCGCAAAATCCACGCGTGCGCGGTCGTTGACGGGAAGGCGCTCGAAAAATGCGATATTCGCACGCTCTGTCTCAACCAAAGGTGCCTTGGCCTCGAGGTTGATAGCTTTAATACCGGGGTCGACCGGACTGTATGCCGGGCAGCTTTCGACGCACAGGCCACAGCCCGTGCAGTCCTCGATGTAGAACTGCAGCGAAAAGCGGACGTCTGGATAGCCGCGGGCGTTCACGGAAGCTGACTTAAAGGCTGCCGGTGCGCTCTCGAGCCGGGCGGCGTCGTAATATCTCGCGCGGATGACGCTGTGCGGGCAGACAAAGCTGCATTGTCCACATTGAACACAGAGATCCGGCCGCCAGACAGGCACTTCGTAGGCGATGTTGCGCTTTTCCCACGCGGCCGTGCCGGACGGAAACGTACCGTCGACCGGCATGAGGCTTACGGGGATAAGGTCACCCTCCGCAGCGAACAGCTTTGCAGTCACTTGACTGACGAATTTCGGCGCATTCGCGGGTACGCTAGACGGCCGCTCGAATTCACTGCTGACCCTGTCCGGCACCTTCACCTCATGGAGTCGAGACAGTGTCTCGTCCACAGCCCTGAAATTCTGGTGCACGACTTCTTCGCCCTTTGACTCATAGGTTTTGCGGATAGAGTTCTTGATTTGCGCAATGGCTTCCCCGCGCGGCAACACGCCAGAAAGAACGAAGAAGCAGGTTTGCAGCAACGTGTTCGTGCGTTTCTTAAGACCGACCTCTTGTGCGACGCTGCTCGCATCGATCACGAAGAATTTCAGTCTTTTCACGATGATCTGCTTCTGGACCGAGCGCGGCAGATGATGCCATACCTCAGCGGGGCCATATGGGCTGTTAAGAAGGAAGGTGGCGCCGGGACTAGCGAGCCTCAAAATGTCCTGCCGCTCGAGAAAATGGAACTGGTGGCACCCGACAAAGTTGGCGGAAGCTATGAGGTAAGGTGAGCGGATCGGCCGGGGCCCAAAGCGCAAGTGTGACACTGTCTGGGCACCGGACTTGTGTGAGTCGTAGACGAAGTAGCCCTGGGCATAGAGGCCCCGATCCTCGGCGATGATTTTGACACTGTTTTTATTCGCGCCCACGGTTCCATCGGCGCCGAGACCATAGAAGACCGCGCGCACAACGTCTTCGGGTTCGATCGAGTAATTTGGATCGACGTCGAGGCTCGAATGCGACACATCGTCGGTGATGCCCACGGTAAAGCTGTTCTTGGGTGCAGGCTTCTTCAGTTCGTCGAATACCGCTTTGGCCATCGCCGGACTAAAATCTTTCGATGATAGCCCATAGCGGCCACCGATGATCTTGGGCATCGTCGACCGCTCACCGCGCGCGAGTGCCTGCGCGAGCGATTCGACGACATCGAGATAAAGCGGCTCGCCCGTGGCCCCCGGCTCCTTTGTTTGTTCGAGAACGGCAACCGCACGGCATGTGCTTGGCAAAGCAGCGCGAAAATGTTCCGCAGAAAACGGCCGGAACAGGCGAACCTGCAATACACCCACCTTGTCGCCTACCCGCCGCAATGCCGCGGCCGTCTCGCGGGCGGTCTCGGCACCCGAGCCCATCAGAACGATAACGCGCTCGACGTCTCCTGGACCTTCATAATCGAAGAGATGATATTGTCGGCCGGCCAGCTTGGCAAATGCATCCATTGTCGATTGCACGATGCCAGGCAGCTTGGCATAGAAGGGGTTCACCGTCTCACGCGCTTGGAAAAAGGTGTCCGGATTTTGCGCCGTTCCCCGAATAAATGGATGGTCAGGGCTGAGTGCGCGTAGTCGATGAGCGTGCACAAGCTCATCATCGATCATCGCCCGAATTTCTGAATCGCTGAGCAAAGTCAGGGTATTGACTTCGTGCGATGTGCGGAAGCCGTCGAAAAAATGAACGAAAGGGACGCGGGATTGAAGCGTCGCACCCTGGGCGATCAGCGCGGAATCGTGTGCCTCTTGGACGGAGCCCGACGACAGCAGGGCGAATCCGGTCGTACGCACGGCCATCACGTCGGAATGATCGCCGAAGATCGAAAGCGCCTGCGTAGCGACTGAGCGCGCGGCGACATGGAATACCGTCGCTGTGAGTTCGCCAGCGATCTTGAACATGTTGGGGATCATGAGCAACAGTCCTTGCGACGCCGTGAACGTTGTTGTCAGGGCACCGGCCTGAAGCGCTCCGTGCACCGTTCCGGCCGCGCCGCCTTCGCTTTGCATTTCCTGAACAACTGGAATATTCCCCCAGATGTTTTTGATCCCTCGAGCCGCCCATTCGTCGGCTAGTTCCGCCATGGTTGACGAGGGCGTGATCGGAAAGATGGCGCACACCTCGTTGACCCGATAGGCCACGTGGGCGACCGCGGTATTACCATCCATAGTTGCAGCGTGCTTAGCCATTTCAGTTGTTTCCTTCGGGCTCGGCTACCATCTCGATCGCATGACACGGGCACTGCTCGAAGCACACAGCGCAGCCGGTGCATTTTGCATAGTCGTAACGATATCGCCGGCCCGGACCGAGCTTGATAATTGCGTCTTCGGGACATGCGGCGTAACAGTTGTCACATTCAAAGCAATTGCCACAAGAGAGGCATCGTTGTGCTTCGTAGCGCGCCTCTTTCTCCGCGAGGCCGGCAACGACTTCTTCGAAGCCACTCACACGCTCGAGCGCAACAAGCGTTTTCTGTAGATTCGGATCGGCATCGCTATAGACGGGCAGATGAAGCATGTCGAATGTCACGAGCCGCGGCGTTCTCGGCTGCTCGTATCGTTCGCCGCGCAGCCATTCATCGATACAGCGGGCTGCACGCTTTCCATGGCCGACTGAAACCGTGACCGACCGTTCGCCTGGGACCATGTCACCACCTGCAAAAATCCCAGGATAGCCCGTCATCATGTCCAGCCCTACTCTTACGACACCATCTTCGGCGAATTCAATTCCGGGCACCTGCCGAAGAAAGTGGCTATCTGTCTCCTGGCCGAGCGCTAATACGATCGCATCGGCCTGGAGTGTTTCGAACCGTCCCGTCGGACGAGGGCGTCCATTGGCGTCGAGTTCCATCATCTCGACGGTTAGATCGGGACCGACGATCTCTTTGATCGTGGTTAGCCATTTAATTTTTACCCCTTCCTCTACGGCTTCGTCAGCCTCAAAAGCGCGCGCAGGCATGTGGGCCCGATCACGCCGGTAGACGATGAGGGCTTCGTCCGAACCCAGACGCTTGGCAGTGCGCGCTGCATCCATTGCCGTGTTTCCGCCGCCGTAGATGACTACCCTGCGACCGAGAAGCGGTCGCTCACCCTCCTTCACGCTATGCAAAAGCGAAACGGCGTCGAGCACCCGTCCTGCATCCCGGGCCGGGATATCGACATGCTTCCCGATACCGGCACCGATTGCGATGAAGACTGCATCAAAGCTTCCATTCGATTTCTCAGCCAGGACATCCTGGACTTTATGATTGAGCAGAATGTTGACGCCGAGGACTTCGATCCGCCGGATCTCAGTCATGAGAGATTCGCGAGGTAAACGATAGGCTGGAATCCCGAAATGCATCATGCCTCCCGGAAGCGGCCCAGCTTCGTGAATCTCGACCTTGTGCCCGAGACGCGCGAGATGATAGGCGGCCGATAGTCCGCTCGGGCCGGCACCGACGATCAAAACTCGTTTGCCCGTCAGTGCGCGCTCGGCCCTAAAAGGCCAACCTTCGGTGGCTGCGCGGTCGCCAAGAAAACGTTCAACGGCATGGATGCTCACCGACGCATCGAGTTCTTTCCGATTACAGGCATCTTCGCAAGGGTGATAGCAAACTCTGCCATGCACCGCCGGCATGGGGTTGTCGCGCACCAGCATTTCCCACGCTTCCCGGTACTTGCCCCCCTGCGCCATGTCGAGCCAGGCTTGGATATTTTCCCCGGCTGGGCATGCGTGGTTACAGGGTGGCAGCAGATCGACGTAGACCGGACGTCGGGAGCGGACAGATCCCGCGCCTCTGGCGTGTGTCATATCAACGACTGGGGTTATATCGCCAAGCTTGATCATTGCTCCCTCTCCCACATTTTGGGTACGGACGCAACGTCAGAACAACCCATGATGCTCCTCATCGGCAATCGCGGGAGGGCATTTGATCCGTCAGAACAAAAGCTCCAAGCCTGACTGAATCAAGAAGTCTAGCTGAAAGCGGCTTCACCACGAATGAAGTATGCAACTCGAACCGGGGAACAGCAAGAATCAAGGATACGTGTTCTTGAATTGCTATACGGTTCAAGAGGAACCACTTCAGATCGATTGAGCGGATCACCAGAAAAGATGGCAGACCCATTAGTATGAGAACTATTGAAGCAGGAGTACGGCTTACCCCGAAGAAAATCCTTCTCTTGACGGATTTTTCGGAACCATCTGAACTCGCAGTTCCTTTCGCGATGGCCATCGCCCGCAAGTATGAATCCAAGGTGTACGCAATGCACGTGCTGACTCCTGTCCCATTGGCTTTCGAGAGCCCGGAGTCGGCTGCGGATGCAATCGAAGGATTGGAGGAAGGCGTGCAGGCAGGCATGCAACGACTCGATGCGCAGCTTGTAGGAGTGCCTCACGAGGCGATCCTTGTCCGGGGAGACGCGGTTTGGCCGCCCGTCGAAAAGGCATTAAACGAGTGTGAGATTGACCTCGTGGTTCTGGGTACGCATGGACGCATAGGCGCCATAAAGCTCTTGCTCGGCTCCGTGGCGGAAGAAATCTTCAGGCGGGCCAGCGTTCCGGTACTTACGATTGGTCCGTCCGTGAGAAAAGGCTTTCATAGCGGCGGCCAGTTCCGTCGCGTGCTCTTTGCAACCGATTTCACGACGGAAGCACAAGCAGCGGTACCATACTCGATTTCCATGGCACAGGAAAATCAAGCAAGACTCCTCCTTCTGCACGTAATGCGTGACCCAGATTTCAAGACGAGCAAGAGGACACTGCAAGACGCGCCTCGGGGCAGCCACGCATCTCGAACGGACTACGGCACACAAGGTCGTGGCACACGCCACCTGCCCAGTTCTGACGGTCCGGGCTGAAAAAGTTAGGATTGGCAGTTCAGAGCGACGGGAGTCGCGTTTCGTCCTACGGCGCCGGCAATCACTTGGTGTAGTCTGATGAACTATAAGCGAACAATCGGGTAGGGATAAATTATGGCGTCATCCGTCGTGGTCAGTTCTTCCAGTCACACACGCTCAGCTCTTGAAAGGTTCTTCACGCCGGCTTCTGTTGCCGTGATCGGTGCGACGGAGCGTGAAGGAAGTGTGGGCCGGACAATTCTCGAGAATCTTGTCCGCAGCAGTTATCGCGGTCGCGTCTTCGCCGTGAATCCAAAACATTCCGAGCTGCTGGGAATTAAGTGTCATTCGAGTGTGGCGGCATTGCCCGGACCCGTCGATCTCGCCGTCATTGTTACCCCTGCGGCGACCGTTCCCGGTGTTGTTCACGAGTGCGTGGATGCAGGCACACGCTCGGCCATTGTGATTTCGGCCGGCTTCAAGGAGCGCGGCGCAGAAGGCCTGGAGCTCGAGCGTCTGATTAGGACGGAGCTGCGCCGCGGTTCGATGAGACTGGTTGGCCCAAATTGCCTTGGCATGATGAATCCTTCCATCGGGCTCAATGCGACATTTGCTCACGATCTTGCGCGTACCGGGAATGTCGCTTTTCTGAGTCAGAGTGGCGCGCTGCTGACCGTGGTTCTGGATTGGAGCTTTCGTGAACAGGTGGGCTTCAGCGCCATTGTTTCCACGGGTTCCATGCTCGATGTGGATTGGGGCGATCTGATTTCCTTCTTCGGCGAGGACCCGCAGACGGAAAGCATTCTTCTTTACATCGAATCGGTTGCAGACGCACGCTCCTTTCTTTCCGCCGCACGCGAAGTTGCGTTGAGTAAGCCAATTATCGTGATCAAGGCCGGCCGGACTGAAGCCGCGTCGAAGGCCGCTTCATCGCACACGGGTGCCATGACCGGCAGCGATGACGTGTTCGATGCCACGCTTCGCCGGTGCGGTGTGCTTCGAGTGCAAAGCATCTCTGACTTGTTTTACATGGCGGAAGTTTTGAGTAAGCAGCCGCGTCCGCGAGGCCCCCGGCTCACCATCGTGACCAATGCCGGTGGCCCGGGCGTACTGGCAACTGACGCGTTGATCCCGAATGGTGGGGAACTGACACCCTTATCGCAAGAGTCGCTGAGCGCCTTGAACGGGTTCCTCCCGTCTCACTGGAGCCATGCGAATCCGATCGACATCCTGGGAGATGCTGACCCGGAGCTCTACGAAAAAGCCGTCAAGATTGCCATTGCGGATCCTTTGAGCGACGGCCTTCTGGTGGTCCTCGCTCCCCAAGGAATGACGAACCCCGCAGAGGTGGCCCGGCGCTTGGCGCCTTACGCGCAAGGGCATGGCAAGCCGGTGCTGGCAAGCTGGATGGGAGGGCAAACCGTCGCAGAAGGCAAGGCGATCCTGAATGCCGCCGGAATTCCGACATTCGCGTATCCCGATACCGCGGCGCGTGCTTTTGATTACATGTGGAGCTACTCGTCTCATCTTCGCGCATTGTATGAAACTCCTGCAATGACATTCTCGGGCACCGATCCGGGAGTCCGGCTCCGGAAAGCGAGGAAGCTCATCGACCGGACGTTAGCAACCGGGCGCACGCTCCTGACGGAAGTCGAGTCCAAGGAGCTTTTGTCGTTATACGGAATCCCCTCTGTCCCGACGCGCGTGGCGCGAACGGCAGACGAGGCCGTGGCCTACGCGGACAAATTTGGCTACCCAATCGTTCTCAAGGTCTATTCGACGACCATCACGCACAAAACGGATGTAGGCGGCGTACAGCTCGATCTTCCGAGGGCGGTTTCCGTTCGAAAAGCATTTCGATCCATTCAGTCGTCTGTGATCGCGAAGGTTGGCAAAAAGGCATTTGAGGGCGTAACCGTTCAACCGATGGTGCGGCTGTTGGACGGTTATGAGCTGATCCTGGGTAGCAACGTGGACCCAGTATTTGGTCCGGTGATTTTGTTTGGTTCAGGCGGCCAGCTCGTCGAAGTGTATCGCGACCGCGCTTTGGCTTTGCCGCCATTGAACACGACGCTGGCGCTGCGACTCATGGAACTTACCCGGATTTACGGGGCACTGGAAGGGGTTCGCGGCCGCAAACCCGTGGACATGGAAGCACTCAAAGGAGCGTTAGTTGCGTTCAGCGAACTTGTAGTCGAATTGCCGCGCATCGCGGAAATTGACATCAACCCCCTGGTCGTCTCCTCGGACAAACTGCTGGCACTGGATGCGCGCGTGGTTCTCGCTGATCCCAAAATCAAGGATGCAGACCTGCCACATTCTGCGATTCGGCCATATCCCTCCCAATATGTTTCCTGTTCGAAGATGAAGGGCGGATCGCGAGTTGTCATCCGTCCGATCCGGCCCGAGGACGAGCCGTTGATGGTGGGGTTTCACAGGTCGCTCTCCGAAGAATCGGTCTACCTACGGTATTTTCACATGGCACAACTGAGCACACGGGTTGCCCATGAGCGGCTCATTCGCAAGTGTTTTATTGACTATGACCGGGAAATGGCGCTGGTTGCCGAGTTAACGGACCCTGACACTGGGAACTCTTGCATCGGCGGTGTGGCCCGGCTATCGCGCGCGCCATCAGCCGAAGAAGCGGAAATAGGCGTTATCGTGGCTGACAAATTTCAACACCAAGGCCTGGGAGCGGAGCTAATCAAGAAACTCATTGATATTGCTCGAATCGAAAAGATAAAACGGATTGTCGCCGACTTTCATTCGGAAAACAGCGCCGTCCGGCACCTCGCCAAGCATGGTGGGGCTAGCGTGACGCAGACGTCTGACGCAACTTGCTTCCGGATCCAACTCCAACTACGGCGTGCGCCCCAAGCGAAGAGATCACAATAATGTTGGAACCTTCACCGAGGACGGGCAAGATTTGCTGCACCAGGGAAAATGGGCTGCGCACATTCGTTGCAAAGAGATTGTCAAAATCCCCCACCATTCGCGCCCGAGGAGTACTGATTCACGACTCAACACGCTGTTAGAGGCGCAGAAGAGCGCCTGAAAAATGCTGAATAAAAGCTGCGTTCATTCATCGAGAGGCCTGATCGCCAATACTCATCGGAAGAAAAGGCGGAGAACAAGCGTCTGCTCGACGTCCTCCGGGTAGCGATGGTGGAGTACTCGGAAGCATTTGACCAAGCGGTCAGATCCTAGCTCAATGCTCCGCAAGCGTTTTTCTTCCAATTTCTGCATGGTTGCGCTTGTGAAGTCTAAATCATTCTGATCTCCACGCAAGAAGCAGGAGGAAAAGAGCCGGCCTTAGTCCGCGACCTTCTCTCTTTGTTTACACAATTACCGTCACCGGGGATGAGCAGCTCCATTTTGGATAGGGGTCATGAGTAATAGCTGTCTAAAGGCGCGCGCGACGGATCGGAGGACACTCACAGAGTGTTGTGTCCTCTTTTGTACAGACACCATCGCTGTATTAGCGTACTAAAGGCTTTAGCAGCAATCTGGGGCCGTTCAGTGCTTGCCTGCCGGATTATCGCCGCCATTGTGGACCGACATGATTTGGCTACGGGCATAAGAATTTTTGTGCACATCATGATGAAACGGATTGCAGAAGCCTCACCGCGTTCGAAGGCCAGGATGGCCGGCGCCTCCTATTTCCTCAGCTTGCTCGCTGCAGTATTAGCCCAGTTCTTCGTTCGCGGGAGTTTGGGTATCGCAGCCGGCCTCGTCGCAGTCGTGTGCTATGTCGCTGTGACGCTGCTCCTCTATGACCTCTTTCAGCCGGTGAACAGGACCCTCTCTTTGCTCGCGGCGTTGTTCAACCTCGTGGGACTCACCTTTGAGGGTCTGCAATGGAATCCTCGGCGCGTGGACATCGGCCTGGTGTTTTTTGGATTCTATTGTCTCCTGCTCGGCTACCTCATTTTCAAGTCGGCCTTTCTGCCTCGAATTCTGGGAGCGCTGGTGGTGTTTGCTGGTTTGGCTTGGCTGACCTTCCTGTCACCGGCACTCGCACAAGATCTCGCTCTCTATAATCTGGCCTCTGGCCTGCTCGGGGAAGGATCGCTGATGGTGTGGCTCCTCGTGATGGGTGTGCGATGGCAGGAGAAGACCAGCGCAGCAGGGGTGTGGGCAAGAGTCCAGGCGTCTACGACCGCTGCTGATTAGGCCATCCAGGATCGTGCTCGGTCCAGCAAATATAAAGGTTCTTTTCAGCTTTATTCCCGAATTTCCGACTGGAAGCGCTTGACTAAACTCTAACCACTCGCAAGTCCAGAATAGAGCTGTGCTAGGAGGTACATGCGACGTTTACTCACAGGTTGTGCGCTGTTAGCGGGCACTTGCAGTATTTCTTCGGTGAGCGCCGCGGCGCAAGAGACAAGTGGCGACAGAACGGCAACCACGGTCGTTTTTGCGAGTCCGAATCCATTTGCTCCAAGCCTGGCGCCGCTCTTTTTACCTCCCGTCTCGATAGCGAGTTCAGAGTCTGTCAATTCCCTTGTTCGCTCTCGCTTACCCATCTCTACGGAAATGCAGACGAAGATCCCGCGTCAGGTGTACAGCGGCCGGGGCCTGCCGGGAGACGTCATTAATTTCCTGATCATCGGCAGCAAGCACGACATGAAGAAGGCCATGGACTCGGCCGGTTGGGACACCGTCTCCTCTAGTAAACTCGGTGTAATCTGGCGCGATCTCTTCGAGAGCCTCTACGTCAAAGCCTACCGCGGTATTCCAATGAGCAAGCTTTACTTGTTTGGCAGGGCGCAGGACTATGGTTACGCGCATTCCAGAGGTTTACTTTGCGTCCGCAACCGTCATCATTTCCGCCTTTGGCGCGCACCATTTGAGGTTGAGGGGCAGACTCTATGGATCGGCGCAGCTACGCACGACGTCGCTCTGCACTACCTCGGTCGCTTTCTGCGCTTCACGCACAGGATTGATCCCAATGTGGACGCCGAACGGCAATACGTTGCGGACACGCTCACAAAGAGCGGGCGAGTTCAGCTTCTTGGTTATTTGACCGCCACCGATGCTCTAACCCAGGCTCACACCACCACTGGCCAAGACTTCTATACAGACGGTCGTACCCTAGTCTTACAGGTTGTCCGCGAGAAAAGCGCAAAAGCTGAAAGGTGATCGCAAGACGAACCCGGGATCGTCGCCAACCAGCACTTTGAATTCCATGCGGGAGATCTTACCTGAATTGGAGCAGCGGTGCGAATCGCTCAACCCATACGGCGCGCAATTTGGAAGCGCCTGACGGGGAATTCTGACCTGAGCCATTGTTGGTTTGGTCGGCCTGAAAGTCTTCGATGCTGTCTACACAAGCGTGCGTGGCACACCCTTTGCCGCAAGGTGAGATATACACCTGAATCTCTACTCCCTGAATGCTCGCTCCCTCAAAGCACAAGTTCTTGGCACATCCTGGATATTGGGATCGGGTCTGCTGTGCGCCGCAGGTCGGACGCAGGGCTAAAATAAACGCCGCCGTCAAGTGCCTTCCGACGGCGAGAGAGTAGTCAGCGAGCGATTTGGTTGCGCAGGGACTTGGGAGAAGCTCTTGTAGGTATTGCAGGGGAGCGCCCCGAGTTACTGTCGCGCTTCAGCCTTTGTAATTCCGCGCGCACATCGGAGGCATGCTGATAACGGAGTTCTCGATCTTTCTCGAGCGCCCGGTTAATGATCCGTTCGAGATCCGCCTGGAGATCAGGATTGAGACGCACCGGCGCGACTGGTTGTCGTTCGAGGATCGCAGTAAAGATAACTCCCGAACTCTCTCCACGGAAAGGCAGTGCGCCTGTCGCCATCTCGTATAACACGACTCCGAAAGAGAACAAATCCGTGCGCGGGTCGAGTTCCCTGCCCCGCACCTGTTCGGGAGACATGTAGGCAACCGTCCCGATCGTCGCGCCGGGACTGGTGAGGAACTGGTCGTCGACGGAGCGAGTCTCCCCCTCGTACAGCGAGACTCCACCAGAGGAACTAAGAGTTGGAGACACCTTTGCGAGACCGAAGTCGAGAATTTTGGCGTGCCCGCGCTTGGTGACAAAAATATTCGCCGGCTTGATATCCCGATGAACGATGCCCTGCACATGAGCAGCGTCCAGAGCGTCAGCGATTTCAATCGCCAGATTGAGCAAGACTTCCGTCTCGACAGCTTTTCCGGCAATGCGATGCTTGAGTGTCGCGCCATCGAGGAATTCCATGGCTATGAAAGGCTTGCCGTCGTGTTCACCGATTTCATAGATGGTGCAAATATTGGGATGGTTCAGTGCGGAAGCAGCCTGAGCTTCCCGGTTGAAACGGCTCAGGGCTTGTGAGTCTGGCGCGAACCCGTCGGGAAGGAACTTTAATGCTACGAAGCGACGGAGCTTGGTGTCCTCTGCTTTATAAACAACACCCATGCCACCGCCGCCGAGTCGTTCGAGGATGCGGTAGTGAGAGATGGTTTCGCCGATCATGGTCGAGATCGTAACTCTGCGCTGCGATGTTAGAGAGAGGGCGAAGGAGAAGTCAATCAATCGTTGATGGGCTAACAAGGGCGGGAGTTCGCCTTCTGCGATAGACTACAGCCACTTGCTATTGGGATGGTTCGGATTCGATGGGTCCGAAGACATCGAGGGCCGTCGCCCAAGCCCCACGAATCCTTGTCATCTTTCTTTTTTCTCTGATTCTTTGAAAGTGGAGGGAACTCATGTCCATTCCGAAGATCTTAATTCAGTTTTCACTTGGCGTGCTCATTGCTTGGATAGCCTCCGCACCCATCGGCGCTCAAACGAATGCGTCTTCGCCTGCGCCTACCGACTCTTTGGGCTACAACTTGCCCCCGGACAACATCTTGTCCGTTATGCACGCGCCCTCTCCGCCGCTTCCCCTCGTAAGCCCGATCTATGACACCATTCTCCTCGTCTCTTGGCAGGACTATCCCTCCATCGCTCGCGTGGCTACGCCGTTCTTGCGCCTCGCTGGTGCTCGGGTCGAGCCGAAGAATCACAGCAAGCACGATACTCCCGGCGGTTACGGCATCACTCCCTGCGCCACAGGTTTTGCACTGGTTCGAGTCGCCGATGGCAAGCAAACTCCCGTCCCCCTTCCCACCGGCATGTGCCCCGGCAACCCTGTCTGGGCCGCCGACGGCAAGCGCTTCGCCTTCGTCAACATTGCCTCGGATTCCGTCCAGCTCTGGATTGGCGACGCCACTACCGGCAACGTGCAACAAGTTCCCACCGTCCATCTCAACCCCATGTTCAACGAAGCAATGCAATGGATGCCTGATCAGAAAACTCTTCTCGTCAAGCTCGTCCCAAAATCCAACGAGGCCCCGCCGCAACAACTAGATGTTCTCTCCGGTCCCGGCATTCAGGAAACTAGCGGCCAAAAAGGTGAGAGCAGTACCTACGAAGCTCGCGACACCCTCAGCACCGTCCGCGATGAGAACCTTTTCGATTACTTCGCTCTCTCCCAACTCGCTTTCGTCGATTCCGCCTCCCTCTCCGTCACGCCCTTCGGCAAGCCCGCCAATTACGATCACCTCGATCCCGCGCCCGACGGCCACCACATCCTCGTCACCACCATTCACAAGCCCTACTCTTACGTCGTCACCTACGAGCGCTTCCCCAAGGAAGTCGAAGTTTGGGACATTTCCAACCCCACCAACGTTTCCGTTCACACCGTCGCTTCGCTTCCCTTAGCTGATCGCGTTCCCATTCACGGCGTTCCCACCGGTCCCCGCGATTTTTCCTGGCGCTCCACCGAGCCCGCCACAATTCTCTGGGCCGAAGCCCTCGACAACGGCGATTGGAACGTCAACGTCCCCCATCGAGACAAGATTCTTCTTCAGAAAGCCCCCTTCACTTCTACCGCTACGGAAATCGGCCAGACCGAGCAGCGTTACGCCGGCTTCGACTGGAGTGAGCAACCGAGCGCTGCTCTCCTGCACGAATACGACGAAAACCGCCACTGGGCCCGCACCTTCCTCATGGATGTCGACCATCCTCAAGCAACCTCTCGCCTGCTTTGGGATCTATCCTGGGATGAACATTACAAGGATCCGGGCGAGCCCGTTTACCGCCAACTCCCCGACGGCATGTGGGTCATTCGCCAGCAGGCCGATTCCATCTTCCTCGCCGGGCTCGGCTCCTCGCCTGACGGTGATCGTCCCTTCCTCGATCAACTCAATCTCAAAACGCTAAAAACCGAACGTCTCTTCCGCAGCGACAAAGACTGCTACGAGCGCTTCCTTTCCTTCACCGGACCCGGCGAGAAAACCTTCCTTACTTGGCATCAATCTCCAACCGATCCCCCGAACGCCCTTACGCGCGCCCTCGGCTCATCTCAAAGTGCGCCCGATGGCGAAGCCGTTTTTGCTTCCACCGCCGTCGCCTTGACCCACATCCCCGACCCCACCCCCGAAGTCCGCGCCATCAAGAAGCGCCTCGTCACCTACAAGCGCGCCGACGGTTTGGATTTGTCCTTCACCCTCTACACTCCGCCCGGCTACAAGGAGGGCACCCGGCTCCCCACCATTCTTTATGCTTATCCGCTCGATTACGCCCAGGCCTCCACCGCCGGCCAGGTTGTGGGTTCCCAGGAAACCTTCACCCGCTTGCGCCAGTATCGGCTTCTCTTGCTCGCCGGTTATGCCATCATCGACAACGCTTCGTTCCCGATCGTCGGTGACCCCAAGAAAGCCTATGACACTTACCTCGAGCAACTCGTCGCCGATGCCAAGGCCGCTGTTGATGAAGGCGTACGCCTTGGCGTGGTCGACACCAACCGCATCGGCGTCACCGGTCACAGCCACGGCGCGTTAATGACCGTCAATCTCGTCGCTCATTCCGATCTCTTCCGCGCCGGTGTCGCCACCAGCGGCTCTTACAACAAAACTCTCACTCCCTTCGGTTTCCAGAGCGAGCGTCGATCCGTTTGGGAAGCCACAGACGTGTACCTCAAAGTTTCCCCGTTCTACTCCGCCGACAAATTGAAAACGCCCATTCTCCTCATGCACGGCACCGAAGACGCCAACCCCGGCACAACTCCCTTGCAATCCATCAAACTCTACGAAGCCGTTCGCGGCAACGGTGGCACCGCGCGCCTCGTCATGCTTCCCCACGAACCGCACTGGTATACCGCTATGGAGTCCAATGAGCAGGAGGTCTACGAGATGCTGCGCTGGTTTGACAAATATGTGAAGAACGCTGAACCCATTAGCGCAACCCTCGAGACCTCTCAAAAGTGAAGCGCAGATAAGAATACGCTAAACCTTCGTGGCTACTCCTCAACCCCTGCTTAGTTTGAATCTATAGGTCGAGGGAGGAGCGCCTGCTCGACGCCCTACGGCTAGCGATGGTGGAGTACTCGGAAGCGTTTGACCAACCCGTGAGATCCTAAACGATCGAAGATTTGCCGCCGATTTTTCTATTCATCCACGCAAATTAAGCTGGATCCGGCGAGCAAAAGAGTGGAGGCCCAGAAAGCAAGAGCCCCACCCTGGATTTTTCTCAAAGTGGGGCTTTGCTTGGGCGGAGTTCAATCCGGTATGAAACCGGGCGGCCCGGATTGAGGGGTAAATCAGTTGGGGCGGATCACACCTTCGACTAACATCTCCAGCGAGTCTTCCAAATTGAGGCCAGACTCCAGCAAAGGCTGGACGTAGAGATGATGAAACTCTTCCGGATCGTCTTCGGTCCCTGAAAAGATGTTGGCGACCATTTGCAGCTTTAGATCCATGTCCTGGTCCATCAATTCGAGGCGTTCGCGGATGTCCTTGGACCCGACCTTGATCGCCGTGCTCTGATTCATGCGAAACTTGCGGTCTTTCATTTTCTAGTACTCTCGTTGCACTTTCTGGGCGGAAGAGCTCAATCTAATTGCTCCAGAATCATGATTACATTCGAAGGTGGCTGCGTCGTTGCCCTGGCGCAACCTTGAACTCGCTCAAGCGCAATAACGGAATGCAAGAGCGGAGGGTCCGAAACTACCGGATTCGCATTTTTGACAAGCTTGGCATGTCGAGCCACACGGAATTGGTCCTTTATGCGTTGAGTGGCACAGAGGATGTTGGCCCCTCGTCTGTCTCTAGCGCTGGCCCCGCCGGGCTGATTGCTTAACCCAAAATTACTAAGCAGATTCTGACCTCCACGTAAGAAGCACAAGAAACAGCACGTTTGGAAAGGGTGATGAGGACGTCCGTGGTGCTGCATATAATTAAGGATCAGAGTCGAGCAGCTGTACGGCTAACTTCCGGTTGCCGACCACTCGTCCACACAATCGCTCGCCAAGGTTCGAGCCGTGTCCGTGAGGACGCCAGGCGCGACTTGCGCATCTGCTATGCTCTCCCGTGTGGCTCCAAGCATCTTTTTGGCAGAAGGGACTAGCTGCGCGTTATGGGACATAGGATTGCGTTCGCTCTCGCGAGTATCATCGCTCTCCTGCTCACCATTTGGGCGGCTGCGGCACTGTATTTCGACTTGCCGTTCTCGCCTTTGCGGGCACCCGCTGCTGTGGTGTACCTCCTCCTCGTGCTGGTAGCCCTGCGGTTCCTCCGCAACCCTCGCATGAGGCTTGCGGCTGTGTTCACCGGATTTGCCACCGTTGCCCTCTGGTGGTTGTCGCTCGAGCCTTCGAACTATCGCGATTGGCAGCCCGACAACGCCAGAACTGCGTACGCCGACATCAACGGAGACCAGGTCGTTATTCACGACTTCCGCAACTGCGACTACCACACCGAGAACGACTACACCTGCCAATGGGAGACTCGTTCCTATAACCTGATGAACCTCAGTGGTGCCGACATCTTTATTACCTGGTGGGGCTCACCGTGGATCGCGCATCCCATTGTCAGCTTCGATTTCGGCGACCAGGGCCATGTTGCCATGTCCATCGAGACGCGTGACGTCATTGGCCAGGGTTATTCCGCCATCCGCGGATTCTTTCGCCAGTACACGCTCACCTACATAGCCAGCGACGAGCGCGATGTCATTCGATTGCGCACCAACTACCGCAAGAACGAAGAGGTGTACCTGTTTCGCACCACCGCAGCTCCACCGATTGTCCGCAGCCTTTTCCTGGAATACCTGCAGCGCGCCAACAGCCTGCACCAGCGTCCCGAGTGGTACAACGCGCTGACCAACAACTGCACCACCAACATCGCGGTCTCCGTCGCCCAGGCCCGCGATGTGCGCACTCGCCTCGACTGGCGCATCCTGCTCAACGGCAAAATGGACGAAATGATGTACGAACGCGGGGGCTTGGTTACCGACGGCCTACCGCTGCCAGCGCTGAAAGAGCAAGCGCACATCAACACAGCGGCGAGAGCTGCCGACGACTCTCGCGACTTCTCCATACTCATTCGCAAAGGACGGGTCGGCTTCACCGAAAGACCCTCACTCGCAATGTCCGTTCCCGGCATGGCGAAGATTTCTGAGGTTGCTATTCTGCCCGAGTGACGGCCCAATGTGCCAGAGTTCGCCGGCTACCGAAACGACGATGAACCTCACAAAAAGTGAGCGGTTGTGCTTAATCTTTGACAAGTGAGCAAGTGCCGGCTTCCATCGACCGAGTTGTCCTATTAACTGGTTTCTTTTGGATCCGTCTGCGGCCGAACTTTGTGCTCCGTTTCTCCGCCATAGAACATGCTCCTCGACGAGAGAAGCCGGTTGATTGCCTATGGGTTAGTCGAGATGGATGTGGGCTTCGCGGAGTTGATTCTGATGGCTGGGGTCGAGTAGGTCTCGGAAGAAGAGCGCTGTTTCCCAAACGGCCTGCTCCCTATGCTCGATGCACTCCCACCAAAAGGTCAAGCAGTGGTCACAGAGGAGGAGAGCGGACCCTTCGTTGTCGTAACAGGATTTGCCAGCGGGGATTTTCTTGACGTAGTAGTCGTCGTTGACGCAGTGGCTTGCTTGTTGGCCGCTACACTCGACGAAACCGCGAAATGACGAATACGTGAGCTGGCACTCGGATTGAAGCATATCTTACGCTCGAGCCTGCGACTTGTCCGAGAATCGGTACTATGCGCCTACGTTACATGGAACGCAATTGGGTAAACACTTGAGACATTTGAGGGTGATAGGCTCCGCATATCGAGCCGCGTGGAGTTGGTCCTTTAAGCGTTGAGTGGCGCAGAGGATGTTGGCCACTCGTCTGGCTCGAGCGCTGACCCCGCCGGGCTGATTGCTTAGCCCAAAATTACTAAGCGAATTCTGACTTCCACGTAAGAAGCAGAAGAAACGGAGCCTTTGTGAACATGCGCTTACTTCGATTCTTCGTAGCGACTTCTTCAGTCGCGCCTTGCAGACGTGCTCCCACACGCCGATCCATCCGTGTGTTCCCTCCCTGTCCACACGCTCTCACGCAACGTTCCGTGCGCACTCTTGCAGGCACTTGCGGTGCCGTCGACGATCTCTGCGGGACCTTCACCGTTCGCCGCTGCTCTTCCAGCCCTCTCCTCGGTACCAAACCGCCATTCAAATCCCATAACTCAACGCGTCCGCCGCAAACGCCAGCGGCTTCCTCCTAGTCTCCTTATCGAAAACGCCTCGGGTGTATTTCTTGCCTTCCTAAAAACTGCCTGACCGAGGCGTTTCCGATCAAGGCTAGCGACCACCCTTCCGTAACGCTGGTGCTGGCATAGGCGAAGCGCGGCCATGTGTTACTTGAGCCGTTGGCCAGTCGCAGGGTCGAAGACGGCGTTACGCAGGAATTGTTCCGTGGACCAGGGTGGCGCATCTCCGCCGAGATACTGATGGAACCACTCGAGGTGCGCGGTGTAGTACAGCGCCATTTCATACCAACTGGGCCAGTGGCCTGCGTTGGAATAGACGATCAGCCTAGAGGGGACATCCATTTTTTGCAGCGAGGTAAACATCTGAAGGGACTGGGTGTAGGGAACGCGATAGTCGCGCTCGCCAGAGATGACCAGGCAGGGCGTCTTGAAATTCTTAACGAAGTAGGACGGGGAGAATTTCTCGTATTGGTCGGAATCCCACGGCCGACCTTTGAGGTCCCACTCGGGAAACCATAATTCTTCGGTTGCGCCGTAAAAGGAACGCAGGTCGAAAACACCCATCATGGAGGCGATAGCCTTGAAGCGGTTGGTGTGGCCCTCGAACCAGTCCATCATGTAGCCGCCGTATGACCAACCCATAGCGCCCGTGCGGTCGGGATCGACGTAAGGAAGCTTGATCAGTTCGTCGGCGACCTTCATCAGGTCTTCAAAAACCTTGCCCCCATTGTCACCGGAAATTTCAGCCGTGAAATCCTGGCCATAGCCGGTAGACCCATGGGGATTGGCGAAAGCGACAACGTAGCCCACGCCGGGGTAGACCTGCCAGTCACCGCGAAAAGAATCCTGCCACTGAGACTGCGGTCCACCGTGCACGTTGAGGATGAGCGGATATTTCTTGGACGGATCGAAGTTGTGGGGCTTGACGATAAAGACTTCGATCTTCGCTCCATCGGCTCCCTTCACCCACATGCGCTCGGCCGGACGGAGGTCTACCTCGTTGACGACCTCGTCGTTGAATTGAGAGAGACGCTGCGGCGTCGAGGGTCGGCCGTCAGTCAAGTCCGCCGTAAAAATCTCGACCGGGTCGCTGACGGAACGCCGCGTATAGATGATGCGGCGATTGTCATGGGAAAGTTCGAAGGAATCGATGGTTCGGTCCACCAATACTTGCTGAATGGAGCCGGACTCAAGAGTCACGCGGAAGATGGGATTATCCCCTTCAACAGGAGCGTCGAAGTAGAGAGATTTCGAGTCCGAGGTCCATTGGAAGGCATCTACCCAGTTGCGGAAGGACTCGGTAAGCACGCGTGTTGTGCCGGTGGAGCGATCATAGATAGCCAAGCGAAATAGGTCCGATTCATAGCCAGGTTGTTTTTGCATTTGATAGGCGATGTATTTTCCGTCCGGCGAGTATTTCGGATGGCCGTCGAAGGCAGGGTTCGAAGCGGTAATGTTGCGCGGCGGTTGATTGCCAGAGACCGGGACGATCCACACGTCGCTGTTTGTGGACGAAGCGAGGGCGCGGTCATGATTAGAATCGAAGGCGAGTTCCCTGCTGTCCGGGGAGAAATCGTATCGCAACGATCCGCCGAGCTGGAAGGGAGGAGAATCGAACGCGCCCGGCGTCAGGTCGCGCACAGTACCGGTGGAAGTGTCGGCAAGCAGGACGTGTGTGCATTTGCCGTCTTTCCATTGGGTCCAGTGGCGGTACAGCAGCGCATCGGCCAGGTGGGCGTGGAGCGGGCCCTTGCTCCAGCGCTGTTCGGCCTTCTTGTTGCACTCCTGGTCGGCAGCGCATTCCGGGTAAACGTCGCTCGAAAACGCGATCCATTTGCCGTCCGGGGACCAGAGCGGGTCGGAAACTCCCGTCGAAATATTGGTGAGTTGCCGAGCTTCGCCACCGCTGGTGGAGATGACGTAGAGATTGGCGTCGTCATCCCTCGAACTGATAAAAGCGATCCACTTTGCGTCGGGTGAAAAGATGGGCGACGATTCACCTTTTTCGCCAAACGTAAACTGGCGTGCGTTCCTACCGTCGATGTCCATCAGCCAGATGTGGCTGATTTTCTTTGCTTTCGCCAGGTCGTTCGTTCGCAGACTAAACAGGACGGTCTTTCCGTCGGAAGAAACGTGCAAGTCCTCTACTCCGCGAATGCGGTAAAGGTCTTCGATGGTAAAGGCGCGTTTGGCGGCATCGATGGGGATAGCCAGTAGCAGAGAGCAGAATAAGAACGAGAACAATCTCCTCTGCATGAAGCACCTCGTCTTTAAGTGAAGGGTGTGGACGACTCACGAATCTAAACACAGTCCGCGGGGTTCGCGCCAGCGTTCCTGGCCGACTTCGTGACCACGGGAAGCAAGGCTGAAATAAGGGCTGCCGTCGAGTGCCTTCTGACGGCGAGAGCGTGGTCAGCGAACGATTTGGTTGTGCAGGGACTTTGGGCGAACAAGGAAAAGAGAACGACGCCCACTCGGAGAGCTCTCAAAACGCTTAGAGGCGCAGAAGAGCGCCTGAAAAATGCGGAGGAAAGGCTCCGTTCGTTCATCGAAAGCTGTATAAACGAGGCCTTCTGGGCCCCTCAATCAGGGGGATAGAGGACAGGCTAGAGCGAAACTGCCCTATTTGCACAATTTTGGTGTACTCATGGTGCCCACCTGCTCAATTCGCCCATCTTGCAGAAGCACAATTCTTCCTCACCAACCTCATTGAGGCTGGGCTGTTTAAATAATCCTTCTACGTAGCAGAGAGTCTTGCAATAAATGTCAAGGCAGCCACAACGGCACGGTCTTTAGGCGCTGCCAGTGGGCAGTTTTTCACAGTGATGAAATACTGTGGGGCACTTTACCGGTTATATAATCCGATCAGCTAACCAATGGGATGGCTTTCCTCTCCTATTCCAATCCGGTCCAAGAACGTATCCACTGAGCCGTGCTCCGATGCCATGAGACGGCAGGTTTTTGGGTCCAGAGACATCGCTATCTCAATGTCCTCGGCCATTCCGGCTAAGTCGTCAGCCATGCGATACCCAGTGATGTTTACTTCCATATGCCGCCGGATGTTATTTGGCAGAACAGGACCTCCGTACTCGTAGCCCGCGCACAGGGCTGGAAGGCCACATGCCAGTGCCTCAAGTACTCCCCGACCCGCCGAGGCGACAATATCAAAATGGTGCAAGAAATTTTGAATCGAGTGGCACGGTATATAGTTAATCAGAGTTAGATCGGGTCCGTATTGGTCACTTATTTTCCAAAACGCGTCACCGTCTCCCAACATCGTTAATCTGACATTGCAAAGTAAGAGCTGCTCCAAAATCCGCCACATTGTCGCCTCTTGTCTGTTCAAGCGCGTGTAGAAAAGGACATTTGGCTGCGTTCTGCGCGTCCCCCCGCAATCATTCGAGGGTTTAAAACGTTCGAGGTCAACGCCATGATTGACCATTATTAGTTTACTGGCCGGAATCTTCTTAGATTGATATTCCAGTGCCGCTTCCGTCATGCACAGAAACTGGTCGCATCGGTCCTGAACCGTTTGGGAATAAGCAGCGGTTTTTTTGTGAATCACGCAGACCGTTGGGCACCCTGCAGGCAAAGACATCACAAGTTTGTCAGTTGGTTCATCGACTAAAATCAGATCGATCGGCCCAAGTGAGGGCGCCGTATCCATTTCAAAAACACGCGCGTATTTCTTAAGCGGCTCAGCCAATGGGAATGCACTCAGGCCCTCAACCAGCAGCGTCACACGGACCCCGCGCCGGTGAGCGGCTGCAATGAGGTCATATATGAAGCTGTGTTGACCATAGGTCTGATAGCGCCCATGAAGTCCGAACTCGCCTTGGTAAAGTGGATTGCTTTGAGCGGAAACTGCGTACAAGAGATTCAATTGGCGCCTCCCGTAGCGCAACTCGTCTCTTACCGAAAGGACATGCTAGCACCGCAGAGAACCCACGCGTGCTCCTCCCACAGCAGCAACGATGTGCAAGTTCTTTGCCTTAGAATACTGCGCTGGAAACGCAAGCTTTAGAATAATCGGAAATATTCAAGCGAGTACGAAAATAGACGGAATGTCCTGCCAAAGACGCATTTGTCCCCGGCTTCGTTCAATCGGAAAAGTGCGTTCCAGTACGTACTTGGACGATCCTGTCATCTACCGTGGGCATCCCGGTGCCCTCATCGTGTCTGTCGGGCGGTTGCCCGTGTTGAACATCGCCAGGTTCTCCTTTTGCTGCGCCAGCGCCGGAACGCAAAAGTCGAGTCGTGCCACATCCGGCAGGAACTGCTCGTTGTAGGGCGCTAGCGTTCTTCCTGCACGGAACGCCCCTTGGGAACCAACTGCGGGATGCGCCTGATGTGGCAGATTTGGGTCGAGGGGATACTGCGTCCCGAATACCTGGGGTTGCCCAATCGACTGTAGGTACCTGTCCAGCGTAGCTGCCTCGATCCACTTTCCTTCGTCGCTTCCCTTTAGCACCGCCTCCATCGCAAGGATGTGTGCAAACAGGCAGTCGTCCGTGTTGTTCCCGTGCTGAAAAATGAAGGCCGCCTCCTGGAAGTCTTCTCCTGTTTTCAGTTCACCGGCCGCCAGCAAGGCCTTCACCTTCTCTCGACGAGCGTTTCCGCGTGCGTTGAGCTGCTCCTCCGAGAACTTTGAAATCCCATGCGTAACGTCTTCCCCGTCCTCTACAAACAATTGGTGAATGGCATCCGACACTTTCGCTGGGTTTTGTGTTTTAGCTGTAGGCATTTGTGCGGTGAAGCCTACAACGCCACATGCGATGACGAAAGGAAGCAATTTCATCCCGAATCTCCTTCTAGACTAGCAGCTTGTTGAAAAACACCGTTCAACTGCAACTTTACTTGGATTGCGGTAGTGTCTTAGTTTGACATTCTCGACCAGCGCCACGCTCTATGCTGGGACCTCGCCACCATCAGGGCCGTAAAATACACGCCACAGGGCGAGGTCCTCGGTAGTGTCCTCGAACTGATGCTCGGTCCCGGCAGCCACGAACAGGAGGTCGCCTGACTCGAACCGGTCCCGCTTGCTGTCGTGAATGAGTACTCCTCGGCCGCAAATGATGAAGTAAATCTCGTCCTGTGCATGCGGCGTCTGTTGGTTTGGGGGTAGAGGAAGCCCAAGGGCTACGTCAAGAGTGCCACGCTGCAGGACCATGACGGCGCGCCCGCCCGCGGGGCCCGGGATACCGGCTTGAGCCTCGGCAAGGCGGATAACACAGCTACGACCTGGCTTGCTCATGCTTCACTCCTTTAATGTTCCGCTCACGCAGACCGCAGGTAAGAGCAGGCTATTGTACTAACAAAGGTTTTCGGATCGGAGTATTCCCCGATTCGCTTTCCCGAAGTCGACGCGCTCCTTGAAGCCAGGTTGTCCCTTGGTGTTTTTTTAAACTCGCATTCCGCTGCAACTTTAGCTAAGGATCTCTCGTCCGATTGAAGGAAGAAGGAGGCGATCGAATGCGCGGCGACGACAACTTGCAAGGAGGAATTGTCCTGCCTCGGCTGGAAATGGAGAAAGCGTTCATCCGTTAAGATAACGGAGCGAACACATGAAGAAACAACGGAAGCACTACACCCCGGAAGAGAAGGGCGCCATTCTGAGGCGGCATTTGGTGGAAAGGGCGCCGATCTCGAATCTGAGTGACTAACGGGGACTCCAGCCCACCGTGTTTTACCGCTGGCAGAAGGAGTTCTTCGAGAACGGAGTCGCCGCTTTCCAGCAGAGGCGACGGACCAATCATCAGCCAGAGCAGGAACGAGTCGCGTATCTGGAGAAGAAGATTCAGACGAAGGATGAAGTTTTGGCCGAACTGATGACGGAGCATGTTGCCCTAAAAAAAAGAGTTGGGGAATTCTGACTGGAGTCTGGGTCGCACGATACGCGGGACCAGATCGTGGATTTCATCAGATGGCTGGACAAGTTGGCGCGAGCGGTACGGGCGTGTCAACGAGCACAACGGCTGGGTTCCCCGGGATTTCCATGCCCAGCGGGATCGGAAGTTGGAGGAGGCCCGAAAACAGCGCCAGGTTCGTCGTCAGAAGGCCGCGTGAAGAACGAAGAGCCACGTTCACAGCCGGGGAGGAAACGCATAACTTCCGAGTGCCCGACCACACGTTCGGAATTACGGAAAACAAGATCAAATCGTGCATCAATGAACGCAGCGGCCTGTCGGGCATCTATCGATAATGTCAGCACAACCTTCGGCATTCGTCACGGTCACTTACGCCTCCAGCCACTCCAATCGTCGCGGCTTCCACCCGAGAATCCGCTTCGCCTTCACATTCGAGGCCCCACTCAGCTTCGTCGCGTAGTACACCGCATCTTCCCCTGCAATTGCCGTCACTTCCGCCTCGCTCACGTGCTGGGGCACCGGAGCACCGACAAACTTAGCAAACGCCGGCAGCCACACGGTCTGCGGCGAAGGGTCATCATCCACTAGGTTGTACACTCCCGGCTGCGCCGCTAGCAGCGCCACCGTTGCGATCGCCGCATCGTGGATATGCACAAACGACGACACGCCTTCGCCCTCACCCACCACGGCATTCTCTTGCCGCATTACCATGTTCGCCGCCGCCTCGCCGGGGTAATACCACGTCTTAGGCCCATAGAAGAATCCGTATCGCAATGCCACACCCTCAATTGCATTGGAACTGAACAACCGCGCCTCCAGTTCCGTATACGTCCGCGCACTTGCTGCCACACTCGGGCTCGCATTTACATCCAACGGAGACGACTCGTCCGCCAGCGTCCCTGCCGCAGCCTTCAAGAAGAATCCGCTCGACTGCTGTAGATACCGCCGCACACCGCTCGCATGCGCCGCACGAAACAAATTCCCTCCACCCTCAATCCTTAGCTTCCTATCGCCAGCAGCGTATTTCGGCATATCACTCTGCGCCTTCGGCAGCGACGTCAATTCGTCGATTACCACTTCCGCTTTCGACCGCCGCAGCGCAGCCTCCACCGCCGGCGCATCGAACGCGTCCACGATCACCGCCTCGGCTCCCTGGCCCTCCAGATTCTTCGCCCGCGCCTCGCTGGTTGTCATCCCCACCACAGAATGTCCCCGCTTCAACAACTCCGCAATCAACGGTTCGCCAATCGCTCCGCTCGCCCCTGCCACAAAAACACGCATCGTCCGCTCCTCTCAACTCCATCGCTTAATAACCAATCGTTTCTACGAACATGGTACGATCATGGCTGACTCACTGATTTCCAGCGCGGCACGCGGAATCAGCAATCTCAGGACGAGTGACGCGCCACTCGGAGTAAGCCGCCAGAAGGAGCCGTTGCCCTAAACCTTTGTCCGAAATGCCGACCACTCGGGAGCTGTCCCGCGCAATCCGCCAAAAATGAAACTGTGATCGGAGACTCCGTCTCTACTTCTGCCTGCCGAAGACCTCGCGGAACATCACATTGAGGTCATCGAGTGCTCGGGCGCAGTCACCCGTAAAGCTAGAGCCATGCATGATGGCGAGCGTTTCGGGCTTTAGGTCGGCGAGCTTTTTCAAGTTCTGCGCGGTGAGTGGTGTGTACGGAACATACTCCGCAAGGATGCCCGCCTGAAATTCCTTCATCGCCTGACGCGAGCGGCCCACGACATCGGCAGAGGTGAGCGGTTCGACGTCGCCCATATGGTGGAACAGGTCCGAACAGAGCAGTGTTCTTTGCGTTTCTTCGAAGAGGACGCCAGCGTCCCAGCCGTGGGGCAGATGGGGAGTCTGGCAGTAGCGAAAGCGGTACTTCCCCGTCGCAAAGGTCTCGCCGTCAGCGAGGCCGCGTGCCTCCCGGCCAATGAAGTCGTTCATGTTCACGAGGGCGCCAACTTGGCTGCAAATCACATCGGCCTTGGGCGCTGCAGCCAGCCAATCATTGAGCGACCCGCACTCGTCTGACTCAAAATGGCTGAAGCTGATGTGGCGCAGCTCGGAAAGGTTGATGAGCTTCGAGACGGCCTCGCGAATTTCCGCGTGCATTCCGCGCAGCCCGGTGTGGAACAGCAGAGGTTCATCGTCTTTCACCAGAAAATGGTTGAACTGAAAATTCCCCCATTGAGCAAAGATCGAGATGCGATAGATATTCGGCGCGATTTCCGTGGTGATTGCCATGCTAGCCTCCTCAATCGGATTTTTCTAACGGCGTTTCTATTTTGACTTCCCGGCCACATACGTCCCCGAAAGAGCTGGAGCCAAGTTGGCCGTAGGCGGAGTCGGCTCAGTCTACTCGATCAAGCACGGATAAATGATGAACACCGGACAAGCCGGAAGTTTGAGACGGATGGACGTGGTGGAGCTACAATGACCTTGCCCCAAGGGGCGGATTACTCACTAAAGCACGCTCAAAGTCGTTGGCATCTATCTTCTCAGCTTGGGAATAGGCATCGGTGTCTTCACGGTTGGCGGGCTCCTGCACCCCGCGAGTATGCAGAAACAATTCACCGGAAGTTCCAAGTTATCAAGGTGCGATCAGCGCTCTCCGGGTACTAGCCACTGGCTGTGCGGTCATCGATTAATCGGCAGTTGACACAGCGAAGGCGCGGGCGTAGCGTCAACGGTGTTTCGGGATTGATGCCGCCCTATCCTTGGTTGCCCAAGGATCTTCGAGATGGGTGACATGCACATCATTTCAGCCCCACTCCACTCCTGATTCACCCATAGATTTTCCCTCGGGATGGGGCCATGGAAATTAAATTCAAATCGCAAGCTTCTATCGCGTTGGAACAAGCGACGGTATATCTTCAGCGAGCACAGCACATATTCACGAGACTGAGAAGCGGTGCAGCTGACAAACTACAGGAAACGCGTCGCGCAAGCGCGAATGATTTGCGAAAGTTACTAGCAAACTCTCTTCATGCATCCGTTGAAACGAACAGACAAATCGCTAAATTCAAACCGGCGCTTTTTATCGCGTTGAAAAAAGTGACCGTGCATCTTCAAAGCGCGCAGAAGTCGCTTACGTGGCTGGGAAGGAGTGTCATTGACAAACCCCGAAGACTACAGGAAGCGCGTCGCGCAAGTGCGAATGATTTGCGAAAGTTACTAGCAAACTCTCTTGATGCAACTGTTGTAACGGATGGTGATCAGTGTTTGGTTGACGCGAATCCGAAAGCCTTAGATTTATTCGGCGTCTCGGAATTGAACATGAGCAAGTTCGCCATCGACACCTTTCTTTCGCATTGTCAAATTCTAGAAGTTCACCGGAAATGGTTCGCCATAAGACGAAACGAGAGGTACGGCAAATGCACGATTAGGCGGCTGGACGGAAGCTTACAACTCGCAGACTACCTTTTTGTAGCTAACATTATCCCTCGCAAGCATTTATACAGATTCCTAAATGTTACTGCACGTAGGATTACTAAGCTGAGGTTTAGCGCAAAAACGCCCATCAGTTCCACTGGGGACTCTCGGAAAGCAATCGATTTTCTGCTGCAACCGTGACAAAGCAACTGGAAAAGACTTATACCGTTGTCGGGTGGTTATGGACGGTCGTGCGCTGGTAACCGAGGCCATACGAATCAGACCGGACGTGCTTCATGGGACTCTCCTCGATGAAAAGAGAGTTCTGCTATCTCAAAGGAGGGTCGCTCGATGAAAAAACTGAGTGAATTTGTCTTAGGGCGGCTAGTGGCGGGGGCTCTTGTGGTGGCGCCGACTTATCTGGCGGTGTTGCTGATGCTGAAGGGCATCAAGTCATTGGCGGGGATCATGAAACCATTCGCGCAATTACTGCCGAAGTGGCTTCCGGCGGATCAGGTGCTGTCGTTGCTTCTGGTGCTGGTGGGCTGCTTTCTGATTGGGGTGGCGTTGCGCACCACGGTCGGGCACCGGTTGTGGGATCGGATGGAGAAATCGTTCTTTGACCGGATGCCGGGGTATGCACTGATTCGCAGCCTTACGCAGCGGCTAGCCGGAGAGGATCGGGAGGCGGCGTGGAAGCCGGCGCTTGCGGAGGTGGAGGAGGCGTTGGTGCCGGCGTTCATTATTGAAGAACTTGGAGACGGGCGGTTCACGGTGTTCGTGCCGTCGATTCCGACTCCGCTGGCGGGAGCGGTGTACATCTTGAGTGCGGATCGGGTGCATCCGCTGAATGTGCCGTTCACGCAGGCGATCAAAACGATCTCGCGCTGGGGATCGGGATCGAAGGACTTGGTAGCGGCGCTCGAGGGGGGAGGAAAGTTGGCCGCAGCAAATGAGGGGAAGGTAGGGGCGGTGGGGAGTTGAACGAGCTTCAAAGGTTCTCGTCACATCTACGGCTGGGAATGGAATCCACTTTCGGGTCAGCCGAATCAGTTGGCAATGGCGCTCATGGGCTCGGATGCTTGTCTCTTCAGATTTTGTGCGGCCCCGGTGGCAGTCGGGGGCTTTATCCTTGGGTGATTCGTCGCGCTGAGATAAATGAGAAGACATTGAGCCCTTTAAGACTATACTTCGGCGGTCCTGCCGGACATGCAAACGCCAACAGCGCCTCAGCCCCTAAGGATTAGCGTCCGTCAGAGCGCAGTCCATTTGAATGGGGCACCCGGATCCATAGCCCTACACCTCTCCGATCACTGCTAAGCTTACTGTGCCGAAGCGCCTGCAGCTCGCTCTGCGAGCTTGGCCTCGACCAGGTGCCGGATCAAACGCCGATTGCGCTCTGCAAACGCGAGTTTATCCCCAAGGCACGTTTCCAAAGGTAGCCCGACACGGTGATGGCCTGCCAGGTCAGCTGCTGCAACTAAAACCTCATACTCGGGCCCTGGGATTTGCCGGCTTGGCTGGTTCCGAAAACAGAGATGTTTCTTGCGCAGCGAAGCACTATTAATGAACCCGTAACAAGACCCCAAAAAGCCGAGAGCGGCGCTCGGGAGTCGCCTATTGTAGGAATAACCAGACGATCCGGTCGAATCATCCCATTCTGAATGCGAGACAAGGCGGTCTTATGAATCAGCTTCTTTTGATAGGGGTACTCGTCGCTGCCCTGGCTGCGGTTTTGATGGTTAGGACAAGGAGATCTCCAAAACGTCGTGAACGGTGGATGCCTGACATCCGGCGGGTAATCTAACGCTTTCGTGGGCAACACGGTCTGCTATCGCGGTGCGTGAGGTTATAGGTCGGTAACTACAATCGCCAGAAAAGTTACACCTCAGCCTTTACGCAACGCTCTCCGTCCTTATTGGCATCGCATCGTATCGCCGAACGAAGAACGGCTTAGGTCGCGAGAGGTCGTTTAGAGGCGGACCGCCTTGCCGACCTGGCCCGACTTGGGAATATCTTTGCGGTTTATGACATCGGCGAACAGGATGGCCAGCAATTCATAGCGATGGAGTTTCTCGACGGCGAGACGCTAAAGCATCGTATTTCCGGCAAGCCGCTTCCGCTTGCAGAAGTGCTGGAGTTGGGAATGGAGATTACGGACGCACTCGATGCGGCCCACGCTAAAGGAATCGTTCATCGCGACATCGAGCCCGCCAACGTTATGAAAAGAACGTTTCGCCGCGTTGCACTCTTCGGAGGCAAGAGGCGAGCTTATCCGAAACCAGTAGTTTGGAAACGAAAGCAGCGGCCCCCGCTTGCTCTACTTCCTTCACCATTTCCGGGTTGTCGTACTGGCTAAGACTCAAAATTTTCACTTGCGGCAGTGCCCTGTGGATTAGCCGTATCGCCTCAATCCCATCCATCCTTGGCATGATGATATCCATGATTACGATATCGGGTCGAAACTCCAGCGATTTGGCGAGTGCATCCCTGCCGTCGACAGCTTCGGCACAAACCTCGATGTCTTTTTCTTCGGACAATGCCGCACGGACGCCTCCACGGACAACCTCTTGGTCGTCGGCAATGAGCACACGCATCAAGACGACGCTAATCAATTGGGTTGCGTAGCGAAATACACGATTCGCTTTAGGCGTTAAGTGTATGAATTGAAGGATATGATTCCACCGTCTTGCGGAAGCTTGGCAAAATTTGACTCGCAGAATGACTCGATACGTTTTATCACACCCCCTCGGGCGTTTTGCGACGCGGTAATTTCGACAAAGAAATCTCGATGAACCTCGCCTGTGACTTTTACCTGATAGACGCACCATTCCGAATCTTTTTTCATCAGCATGATGGAATAGATATGATTGGTTCTTTGAAGAGGCCCTTCTTCTGTCATAGCGGCCTTCGTTTTGGAAGTATCGATAGATGATTGAACCGCACGGCTTATGTGACAAAAGATGAAGTACGGACCCGGGTTCTGTCGTGCGTGCTCTACCATGCGGTGGTTGGCTGCGGCTAAACTATCCAGCGCTTCAACCCACGTGGCATCTTTATTCGGATGACCACGGAAGATGTCATATGGAGGGATGCTCACATAGCACCGATTAGTACATCGAGTAGGTCCTAGTCATGCAAACTCGGTTTGTATGGCACTTCTGCGTCCCGCCGTCGGTACGCCGCCGTACACAAAATGGGTCGTGAATCCGGCAATTTCTGTAGGCCTGAAGAACAGCCGTAAGGTGACGTTAATTCAATGATCCCTTGATCTCCGGATAGCTTTAGCTTGAAATGCAAGGAATCTACAACTGGCGATGGTTTTGCTGCTACTAGGGGTTCCCCCAGTTGTAGGGGAACGAGTCCGAGTCTAAAAGATAAGCGCAGGTGAAAGAGCCTCCAACGCAACTAGATTCCTGCCTCACGTGTGTAGTAACCGCATGCGGTTACGAAGAAACAACGGAGGTTCCATGAACTCCTCTCCTGTGTGCAACAAAAGGTCTCGGTGCGCTGTCACCGTTCTCCGCGCTTCTAGATTTTCGGTAGCAATCATTTTCTTAGCCCTTTGTTCCTTTTCCGCATTTGCTCAGACTCGTTTTGAAGTTCAGCCGTTCATCGGATACAAATTCGGGGGCGGTACCGACGTAGGCGCGAACGCGCTTGGGATTAGCCATATCAATATCGACAGCAGCATTGCGTACGGTCTTACAGCCACGTTTAACCCCTCGGAACACACCGGCGTCGAGTTCCTTTGGAATCACCAACCAACGAACGCGTCTGGGGCGCTTTTCGGCGGAGGAACGTACCCGACTAAAATAGGTACGACAGTCGACCAGTTCCAGGGCAATTTTTTGTACTCGTTCGTTGGACACGAAAATAAGAAGATCGAACCTTTTCTGCTGTTTGGTTTGGGGGCCACTGACATGCATGGCGCGGGGTCCTCGACCACCAAGTTTTCATGGGCTGTGGGCGGTGGCGTAAAGTTTTTTGTTTCACGCCACGTGGGATTTCGCATTCAGGCTCGTTATGTCCCTACGTATCTCTACTCGACCAATGGGGGCGTCTGGTGCAACTGGTGGGGCTATTGTTGGGTAGTTCCGAATGACCATTTCCTAAACCAAGGGGATGTTACGACGGGAGTGGTTTTCCGTTTCTAGACCACATTAAGAAGGAAGCAGTCTATTCCCTCGTAGCGACAGCGAAATGGGCCAGGGATTAGGGATTCCCCCAGTTGTTTCCTGGCGGGGCTAAGTCTAAACAGGCCTGCAAACAGCCTGTGCGATTCACCTTGGACGGAACGAATCGCTACGGGTTGAGCCGTAAGGGGATGGCTTCCTCTCCAAAGCTGGGGCCATCCCTCCTTTTGCCGTGCTACCGGGCTGGGCGGCTAGCCCGGCCTCTCAGGTCCGTGAAAATATACCTATTTTCGTATAGATGCAAGCATCACCAACGCGGTGTGCGGCCCGGGCTAGCTATCGCTAGGACAAGTGAACTGGCACACCTCTCACCGCGGCTTGTACCAGATGATGCGCGCGTTGGGGGGGGCCGGGACCGCTACGTTAGCGCCGCACTCTTGAAAATGTCAAGACCTGCCGGGTTAATCCGGGTTAATCCTAGAATGTGCCGCTGACTTAGGGATTCACCCAGTTGTTTCCTAGCGGGGTTAAGTCTAAGACAGGGATGGACAGACAGCAACCGGTGCAATTCCCCCGGCGGAGGGAATTGCTACCCGTAAGGGGATGGCTTCTCCAACCGGGGCCGTCTCTCCTTCCAGGACTGAGAAATGTAAACAAGAGTCCTGGCCTGCTACCTAAGTGTTTTGGGGGCGGGATACGGGCGGAGAAGTGGCGTGTGGAGTGTAACGCTGGCCACAGCAGTTAGGGTACGGCGATGCTGCGGTGGCTCGTCGCTCCACAGGGCCAGGAGAGATCCAAACTGAGACGCGTCGAACTGAACTCGAGAGACCTGCCCCATGAGTGTCGCCATCCGAGCCGACCGAGAAGGAAACCACGCGCGTCTAGTGGCGACCGGTCTGTTCGACCTGGCCCATGTGACGATGGCAGCACAAGCAGTGGAGAACGCGGAGGCACTTTTAGCTGGCTGTGGCTTGGTCGATGTCGATTTAGCGCAGCTTGAACGAATCGACGGCGCCGGTGCAGTCTTACTGGCGAGGCTTCTCGATCGGCTGGATGCGGGCGGCCGCCACGCGCGCGTCATTGAAGGCCCCAACCGCGAAGCGGCACGCTTAATCGCAAGTTATCGCGCGCGCCGGGCGGGACTCCCAGAGCGCCCGACACATGTGATGAATCCGCTGAAGCGTATCGGAGCTCTAGCGGCTGAAGTACCTAGAAAGGCAAACGAAGCATTTGATTTCACCGGTCGCTGTGCCGTCGCGTTTCCAAAAGCTGCGGCCACACCGAGATCAGTCGATTGGCGTTCGTTGCCGAGGCTGATTCAAGAGATCGGCGCAGACGGGCTGCTGGTTACGAGTGCTGCCAACTTGCTGATCGGCGCAATCATCGGGTTTCTCGGCGTTTCGCAGCTGGCGCGCTTTGGAACAATCGCCCTTGTCCCCCAGATGGTAGTCGTCGCACATTTCCGAGACCTTGGACCACTGGTCACCGGAATGATTATGGCCGGACGATCGGGCGCGGGTATTGCGTCGGAGATCGCCACGATGAAGGTGTCCGAAGAGGTCGATGCCTTGCAGTCGATGGGCTTCGACCCAGTGAGATGGTTGGTCGTGCCACGCTGTCTCGCTCTTGTCATCACTCTGCCGATTTTGACTTGGCTTGGCGACGTACTGGCCGTGGTCGGCGGATTGGGGGCCACAATTGTCGTTTCGCATATGACCGCTGGCGCCTTTGTCGAGGTGGCCTTGAACGCGATCAATGCCGACAACTTCTTTTCGGGTCTCGTCAAGACTCCATTTCTGGGGCTTTCCATCGGATTGATCGCATGTGGTCAAGGGCTGCTCACACGCGGCGGCGCGGCCGCTGTCGGGACCCGGACGACGAACGCCGTGGTGCTGGCCCTCTTCTCAGTGATTGTGATCAGCGCCCTGTTCACGTTCTTTTACGCACTCGTAGGTATCTGAACATGCCTCTACCAAGGCCACACATCACCGTCGACGATCTGCGGGTAGGTTGGGGGACGCGGGTACTCGTGGAGCACGTCACCTTCCACGTCGAGCGCGGAACGATTCTTGCGATCCTCGGCGGATCGGGGAGCGGCAAGAGCACGCTGCTGCGGCATTTGATCGGACTCGAGCGGCCCCAAGCCGGGCGCATCGACATCGACGGCGTCGGCGAGCCGCACCTTTACGAGGGCGTGCCGCGCTTCGGAGTGCTATTTCAGTCGGGCGCGCTCTTTGGCTCGATGACGCTCGCGGAAAACCTCGCTCTCCCCTTGAGTAGATGGACCGCGATACGCGGCGCGACCGCGCGGGAGCTCGTCCAGGCCAAGCTCGACCTCGTCGGGCTTGGTCCGTTCGCCGAGCATCTACCCGGCGAAATCTCGGGCGGCATGAAAAAACGTGCCGGCATTGCTCGTGCTCTTATGCTCGAGCCCGATCTGTTGTTCTTCGACGAACCGTCTGCCGGTCTCGACCCGATTTCGGCAGTCGAGCTCGACCAGCTCATCCTTACGCTTAGCCACGATCTAGGCATCACGGTCGTTATTGTGACCCACGAACTGCCGAGCATTTTTCTTGTGGCCGCCCACTGCATCGTGCTGGACAAAGCCGCCAAAGGTGTCGTGGCAGCGGGCGACCCGCGCAAACTGCGCGACGAATCAAAGATCCCGTTCGTACACAATTTCTTCACGCGGTCGGCGCCTGGCATGTCCGCGCATAAGGGAGGGTAACCCAATGGCTGTCGAGAAGAGCTACGCGCGCCTTGGCTTCTTCATAGTATTAACACTGGTCCTCTTCTTGGTAACCGCGGTTTTCTTCATTCAACGGCTGAAGAAGCGTCCCGCAATCGGCATGGTCACCTACACCACCGACAATGTCTTCGGCCTGGACGTCTCTAGCGCCGTTCGGCTTAGGGGCGTGCCAGTGGGCCGCGTCACAGACATACGTGTGAACCCACACGGCACGATCGTCCAAATCGACTTCGAGATGTTCCTCGATCGCCTTGACACCATTGGCCTGGACGTCAGCCGGCTCCGGACTCTTACCGATGTTGGAGGCGTGTTCCCCCACCTTCGGGCCCAGCTCATGGGCAACCCAATAACGGGTGAGGCGTACTTATTGCTCGATCAACCCGAGAATCCACCCCCGCCGATGGAGCTTGGGTTCAAACCGAATCGGCCCTACGTTCCGTCGGTGCCCTCGCCGTTCGAGATGGCGCAAGATCGGCTGCCTGCGCTTTTGGACCGCGCTACAGCGACGCTGCAGACCCTCAGGGAGGTTGTCGCGCGCATGCCCGATAGCCTCGATCGGAGTGACCGATTCTTCGACAACACTGACCGCATCATGCGCGAGAGTGACCTACCAACGCTGAGCGTCGACTCCCGGAAATTCTTTGCGACGACAAGTGCGCAGATCGAGCAGATCAGGTCCGACATGGACGGAGTGATCGGCAGCGAAGGGTCACTGGTCAAGTTCTCTGAAGAGGCGCGGGCCGCAATCAAGGCCGCAGACCTTCCGGCAGCGACCCAAGCAGCGCGCGAAGCGGCGGACAATTCCAGACTGGCGGCGGACGATATCCGACGCACCCTGCCGCCCATTCGGGATTCGCTCCAAGAATTACGCGAGCTCTCGCGAATGCTCGAGGAGCAGCCCGAGTCGTTTGTCTATGGTCAACGACCGCCAAAGGAAAAGCACCGATGACGCGCGTCCCCCGATCAGGCGCCTATCTGCTCTTTACGATCATCTGCCTGTGTGGAGCCGCTTGCCTGCGGCGCCCCGCTACGACACCGAGCCACATGCTTGAGCCGCAACTGCTAGAGCCACAACTGCCACAACCAGCGGCGCAAGTGACTAAGGCTTCCAACGCAACTCCCGTCCGGCTGCTCGATACACAAGCACGCGGACACATCGGCCGCCGTGTTCTGCACCAGCAACCGAATGGTGAGTTGACCGAGGACGCCGTCTGGCGATGGTCGTCCGCTCCCGACCGCTATCTGGACACGGCACTGCGCTTCGAATTGGCATCGAGTTCAGATCTGCGCCTCGTCGATAGCGGCCGCGCACGAGCGCTAGCCGCCACGCTCCTCATATGGGACCTCGATTCTGCGGGAGGGACGCGACTGGTCGGAGCTGTGGAATTTCAGGTCACAGG
Organism: Candidatus Acidiferrales bacterium; assembly: GCA_963783955.1. Classification (GTDB taxonomy): domain Bacteria; phylum Acidobacteriota; class Terriglobia; order Acidiferrales; family UBA7541; genus Acidiferrum. The sequence goes on from CAWAPN010000003.1 coordinate 88,331, forward strand.
GACCGATCGTGAGGTCCATACAAAAGTAGTCCGAACCAGCGAGCCCGTCTCAGCGGAGCTACCTGGCGACTTGGCTGCCGCAGCGGGCCGCCTCTTGCGCCGCCTGGCGTCTGAAGGACTGGCGCTCGTCACAAGCGAACGGTGAGGAAGTGACCGGAATCGCGGTACCACGGGCCGCGGGTGGCCCGGTCTGTGATAGCAACTGAGTTAGGGGCGGAACCCCGATGTTTTAGCCCCGCCCCTTCCCCATTCACCTTCTGCTTTCTTTTTATTGTGCCGAAGCTCCTGCAGCCCGTTCCGCGAGCTTGGTCTCGACCAAGCGCCGGATTAGACGGCGGTTGCGTTCTGCGAAGGCGAGCTTATCTGCCAGGCAGGTCTCCAAAAGTACGCCCACACCGTGATGGCCTGCCAAGTCCGCTGCTGCAACTAAAACCTCATACTCGGCCATCCGTAGGTGTGCGAGATGGTTCAGTTTCGCCAATACGAAGAGACGCTTGGCGACTGGGGATTGGATCTCAGCCACTTCTTTGCGGAAATCCTCCACGAAGGTTTCTTGTAGCTGTCCACTGGATGTTCCCGGCTTTTCGCCGATGATGCGGAAGCATTCGTCGAGTTTGGCGAGAATCTGCTTGGACGCGAAAGCCCGTGCTTCTATCGCTTCCTTGATCTCGGGTTCCTCGGCGTGCTCACCAATCGCTTGATAGATGTTTGATTGTCGTTCGGTCCTATTTCGTACATTGCTAAGCAACATTAGGAAAACTTCTCTCGGGGTTCTTACTGGCATTGTCTTTCTCCATTCGGTGAATTTCGGCTGGGCGTCCTTACTTGACTACGCCTCTGGAGGCACGATAGCAAGCTGTCAAAACCCCTAGTATCGTTACCGAACGAAGATAGTATTGGGGTTATAGGCAGCAAGCCATTGTTAAATGTAAAAGACAGGTTCGTTGAACAAATCTTTGAACCTCCAGGCCTCTGTTCGCGACCTACTAACGAATGGAAGCAGGCCGGTTACCGACATTGACGGTTCAGTGGGATTGCATTCACGCCGGTCGTGGATGTCGCGCAGGATGGCTCGCAAAATCAAATAGACTCAAAGCCAGCCATTGAAATACAAGTTGCGGAGTCTCGATTCGAGCTACTTAACGGGAACAAAAATGATGAGCAGTGTGGCACCCTGTCTTGGCGGGTCAGGCTTCGGAGGTGGCGCTGTCCCCGTACGTACCACCTCTTGTGACACGACGGTTTCAGGTGTCTCGGTCACCGCGGTTGCCGAAATGTTCATTCCTTCTTTAAGGCCCCAAGCGTCGGTCTCCTGGCCGTCGACATTGAATTTCTGGCCCTTGGGAATGTTAAAGGACTGATTCGTACCATCTTCCAAAGTTAGAATGACTGAGTTCGGTGGACTGACGTGCCAGACTTTACCGGTCACGGTCTTTACCGTGGTGATCATTCTCGGTGTGGTGCTCGTGATCGTGGTACGCTGCAGCTTCATGCCAGGTTTGAGATCGTGAACCGTCAATTCCTTGCCGGCGACAGTCACGGTTTTGTCGTCTGAAACATTCGAGAAATGTCGAAGCTCCCCGTCGTCGGTCTTGACGATGAGATCGTTGCCGGAAACATACATCACCTCGCCGGTCTCGATCTTGACAGTTTGAGAAGCCAGGCCCTCTTCGACCTTCGTTTCTGTTTTTACTTGCGAGTTTGCGGGAAATGCGATGGTGATGCAAAGAACGCCCACCGCGGACAGGCTAACTGGGATGCGTGGCCAACCGTTGCGTGAAATCATGTTTGATTCTCCTCCGATGGCTTGTTCCGGGAAGTCTACTCGCTCACAGTAGCGAACTCTGTTTGCCTGCTTGCGTGGCCTGATCCGGTTGGCGACCCACTGCTACGATTTAGCCGTTTTATTCAGGTCGTCGTCCTTGTAGTACTTCGTACCCTGCAAGGTCAACTGCAGTGCGAGACCATTCTTGGTGATCTGGTAGACCCATACTCCCGGGGCAACTTCAGCCGCTCCCGAGTAAGCCCCGCCCTTCTCACCTGCCTTGGCCGCAGCGTCCGCTTGCCCTGAACCAGACCAGCCGGAATCCAGAAATTGTGCCAGGGCCTTATCGTTCTCGAAGACGAACACCACGGCATAGTCTTTTACTCCCACGCCCACACCGACACCGGCCGAACCCATCTTCATGAAGGTTTCTTCCTTGGTCTTGTTGTTGACGGCCAGTCCCGAACCACGTGCCGTGCTCAACAGCAATACGTTCACCCCCATGTTGTCGAAAACGGCGTATCCCGCCGCTTTCTGGACAGCGGCTTGAGAAGCGGGTTCCAGCTTGTACAAATCCTGCAATGCTTCGGCTGCCATCTTGCGGGTTTTCTGCCTTTTTTCATCGTTGTCATCTGCGGCCATGCACATAACTGCGGACAGCATTGTCATGGCGAGAATCGAGGCGATCATCTTGGCTCTCATTGGAATACTTCCTTCCCGGAGTTCGGCGGCGAGGCGCCGAGTTAATTCCGTCCAGTTCCCGTGTACGCTGATTGCAGATCGGGGACAACTAGGGAAATCCCTGGCGGTGATGCGAAATTGTCACTCTTGATGATGCTGGACGAGCCGAACCCCCGCTTGTAACGCTCTTCCATTAACTTGAACAGAGCACCGCACCGGGCGCAGAAAAGGACTTCGCTGGGACAGTGGGACAGTGAAATGGGACAGGGATTAGGGATTCACCCAGTTGTTTCGTGGCGGGACTAAGTCTAAACAGGACTTGCGATGACAGCCCGGTGCGATGCCCTTGGGCGGGCGGAATCGCTACGGGTTGAAGCCGTAAGGGGGATGGATCCTATCTGACCGCCATCCCCCTTTTACCGTGCTACCGGGCTGGGCGGCTAGCTCGGCCCATCCACTGTGTGAAAATATGCCTATTTTCGAAGCCAACATCGAACGCGGTGAGATCGCCAACGCCACCCGGAAAGACATGTCACCGCCACCGCGCTTCTGCAGTATCTATCGACGCCACGACGCGTGCGTGTCGTGACGGTAGACAAAACAATCGCCGGGGTTCTCTGCCGCAAAGAGTTTCATTTTAGTTTCGGCGCTTCTTAACTCTGCGACCGCTTCAAGCCCGATCGCGCCTTTGCCAAAATTGCCTGAAAAGATGTCGAATTGCCAATCCTTCATGAGGGCATCCGGCGTGGAATGCTCGCGCGCAATTAACTCGTTTTTGTCTGATAACCCAGTTGTTCCAGCGTAAATACAAATCTGGTTTGTGTGTAGCCGTCAAATGCGAGGTACTCTGCTTGCTGTTCTGCGTAGAACTTCTTGGCTTTACTCTTAGCTTCTTCAAAATCCTTTGCGGAGTCAAGCCAGAGAACACTACCACGTGGTTCATTTATGAAAATATCAAACATTTTGGGTCCGCCTTGTGGAACCAAGTTCAATTCACAGGGACTGCTCAGGTGTGGGGTGAGCTATGAGTGTGGTTGACTGGCAGGAGCTTGTGCCTCTGAAACACGGAAAGCAAGGGAAATCAGAATTTAACAAAGCGGCGTCTCTTCACGATCACGTTGCACAAATCGTTGCACAAAATCCGACCGACCCTGCCCCAATAAAGGCCGCCGTCGAGTGCCTTCCGACAGCGAGAGTAGTCAGCGAACGATTTGGTCACGCAGGGACTTGGGAGAACAAGGAAGAGAGAACGATGCCAACCCGGAGAGCTCGCGAAATGCGTAAACGCGCAGAGGAGCGCATGAAAAATGCTGAACAAGGGCTCCGTTCCTTCACCGAAAGACCTGACCGCCAATACTCATCGGAAGAAAAGGCGGAGAACAAGCGTCTGCTCGACGTCCTACGGCTAGCAATGGTGGAGTACTCGGAAGCATTTGACCAAGCGGTCAGATCCTAGCGCAATGCTCCGCCTGCGCCTTTGACGCGTCGCTGGTGGCAGAAACGTGTCTAAAGTTTGATCCTCTATGCCTCTCCATGAGTTTGACCAGCCGTCAGCCGATAAAGACGACCGCTCGGTTCACCTAATCGTTGCACAACCGGGGGGATCCGGTATTATTGGTACGCAATCCAACCGGGTCCCAGTCCTGCCAGTAAGTAAAGCAATAATGGAGTGAGTCCTTGTCTTTGTCCGGATCCGGCACCATAACCTCTAAGGCGGAATCGGTCCGCATCCCAAGGACGGTGGAATTTTATCGCAAGATATACCAAGAAGTTGCCACGGGAATTGCCATCACGGATTGGCAGGGCGTTTTTCAAGAGTGCAATCCCGCCTTCTGCGCCTTGCTCGGTTACACCGAAAAGGAACTACGGACCATCGACTTTGTGTCACTCATTCATCCCGAGGACCGGGAAGCCAATCTGGTACATGTTCGCCGCCTGCAAGTCGGAGAAATTCCCTCTTTTGAGATCGAAAATCGATACATGCACAAAAACGGTGAGCCGGTGTGGGTTCGCAAGTTCGTTTCTGTTCTGCATGGCGAAGAGGGGGAACCAACACATTTGATCGCGCTGGTGACAAACGTCACCCAGCGCAAGCTGGCCGAAGAAGCTATCAAAGAAGGCGAAATGCGTTATCGCAGGATCGTCGAGACCACAAACGAAGGAGTGTGGCTCCTCGATTCTAAACTTCACACTTCCTATGTGAATCGGCAGATGGCGGGGATGCTAGGGTATGAACCGGAAGACATGGTTGGACGAAGCGTATTCGATTTTTACTTTTCCGAGGATCTCGACCACAAAAGGCAAATCTTGACGCGCCGGGAGCAGGGAGTGCGTGAGCAGCTTGAAGAACGGCTCCGGCGAAAGGACGGTTCGGAATTGTGGGTACGAATGTCCGCAACTCCTGTGGTCAGGGAGGATTGTACGTTTGACGGGGCTTTTGCGATGGTATGCGACATTACCGAGCGCAAGCTGGCGGAAGAAGCTATCAAAGAAAGCGAACAACGTTTTCGGTTGGTCGCCGACACCGCGCCGGTGATGATCTGGATGTCAGGGCTGGACAAACGTCCGACATACTTCAGTCGGCCTTGGCTCGACTTCACGGGCCGATCGGAAACCGATCTTCAGAACGGTCTTGCAGCATTGGTTCATCCCGACGACTACCAAAAATGTCATGAGGTATATTGTCGTGGATTCGATCAGCGGCAACCTTTCAGGAAGGAATGTCGTCTGCGAAGACACGATGGACAGTATCGCTGGATCCTTGACATTGGGGTACCAAGGTTTCATCAAGATGGCTCCTTTGCCGGATACATCGGCTCATGCATCGACATCACCGAACAGAAGCTAGCCGAAGATTCCCTATCGTCAATAAGCCGACAATTAATCGAAGCGCACGAACAGGAACGGACTCGGATCGCCAGGGAGATGCACGACGATATTAACCAACGACTAGGCGTCGCGGCGATGGAACTCGATCGTCAAGGACAAAATCTACAAGCCTCCGCGGATGAGCTACGGTGGAGTATGGCGGAGGTGTACAAGCAAATTTCGGTGCTTTCCAGCGACATCCATTCAATGTCGCACAGACTGCATTCTTTGAAACTGGATTCATTGGGCCTCGCGGCGGCTGCGAAAAGCTTCTGCTCCGAGCTCGCAGAACGGCAAGATGTCGAAGTCAAATTTAGCTCGGAGAGAGTCCCTAGGAAGCTGCCTGAGCCAATTTCCCTTTGCCTATTTCGAGTCTTGCAGGAAGCACTACAGAATGCCGTGAAGCATAGCGGGGCACGCTACTTCCGGGTCTCACTGGTGGGATCAACAAATCAGGTTGCGCTTACAGTCTGTGATAAGGGGCGAGGGTTTCGTCCTGAGGAGGTATTGCCGAAAGGTGGGCTAGGCCTGACCAGCATGAAGGAGCGCCTCAATTTAGTCGGCGGAAACTTCGACATCGATGCGAAGCCTAGCCGTGGAACAATCATTCGAGCTTTCGTCCCACTAAAACCTCAAGCGAGGTTCGCTGGCGCTGGTATTTAATCGCTTCGAGCCAATGAGCAGAAACATTCCCCCCTGTAAACGGCGACCGCGAGAGCCGAGAGTCAGAAAGTCACCCAAGAGACACTCTAATAACCCAAGTACGTGAGCGCCATCTCTACGGTTCGCTTCAGTTCTGCCTTCGTTGAACCATTCGCTGCCTGGATGGATAGATCGGCGAGAATTGTCGACAGATACCTTGAATAGTCGTCCGCGTTGATCTCCTTCGGCAACTCACCGCTCTTTCGTGCCATAGATGCTTGGCTACGCATCGCGTCGGTCCAGCATTGAGCCAGCAAACGCGCAAAGGCTTGGCGGGCGATTTCTCGCTAACAATCCTCAGCCTATTTGCTAGGCTGATCCGGGGGCAAGAATGTTCACAGACCTGAATTCATCTCTCCGGGCTCTCCTGCTCGCATGTGTGTGTTTTGCGTTGCTGCTGATTGCTTGCGGCAAAAAAGAAGCTACGCCGCAAGGTACCGACCAGACCAAGCAACAAGGGGCGGTCTCCGGTCCCAGATCGTCCTCCGCGAACAATGCTCTGTTGTTACCGCTTCACTTCGAGCACCACACCGGCGATCTAGACGAAATGGTGAAGAGGCGCAACATCCGTGCGCTTGTCATTCTTAATCCCATCGGCTTCTTTTATGACAAGGGGCGGCCCCGAGGCGCCATCTATGAATCGCTGGAAGAGTTCCAGAGGTTTGCCAACAAGAAGCTTAAGACCGGACCCGTGCAGCTAAAAGTCACATACCTGCCGGTCGCACCGCCACAAGCGGAAGCCGCCCTCAGCGAAGGAATGGGTGACTTCGTCGCGAACGCCGTTGCGGTCACTCCTGAGCGTGAGAAGCGGTTTGCCTTTTCCGTCCCTATTCAGACCAATGTGACCCGGATCGTAGTGAGCGGATCCGGGTTCGGCTCGTTTTCCACCCTCGACGAGCTTGCAGGGAAGGAAATCTATGTCAATCCGCTCACGATCGCCTACCAGGAACTGCGGAAGTTGAACGACTCGCTGCAGAAAGCAGGCAAGACGCCCATGCACGTTCGGGAAGCTGACAAGAATCTCACCGACGACGATCTGGTCCAGATGGTCAACGCCGGCCTGATTCCCGCCACCATCACCACGCGGGAGCGCGCCGAACTATGGTCAAAGGTCTTCGATAACTTGAGGGCGCATCCCGACGTGCCGCTCGTCACCGAGGGACAAACCGCGCTGGTTATGCGCAAGGACAGTCCCCAGCTCAAACAGCTTCTGGATGAATTCGTCGCCAGCCACGGAGTTGGTACGTCTTTCGGAAACACGATCTTGCGTCGCTACCTGAAAAATACCAAGTGGGTCAAAAATTCCACCTCCGGCAAAGAGATGGAAAAGTTTCGCGCCACCATCGCGCTGTTTCAGAAATATGCCGCGCAATACGATTTTGATTACCTGATGCTGGCCGCACAGGGCTACCAGGAATCCATGCTCAACCAGAACCTGCGCAGCCCGCGGGGTGCGGTGGGCATCATGCAGGTCATGCCCAAATATGCCGCCGCCTCACCCATTAACATCGCCAACGTGTTCGTAGCCGACGCCAACATTCATGCCGGGGTTAAGATGCTGCGCAACATCGCCGACACCTATTTCAACGACCCCAAGCTGAATCCTGTCGACCGCACGATGTTCGTCTTTGCCAGCTACAATGCAGGCCCGACCCGCGTCGCCCGCCTGCGCAAGAAGGCCGCAGAAAGCGGCCTCAATCCGGATGTCTGGTTCGAAAACGTTGAACTGATAGCCGCCCAGGACATCGGGCAGGAAACCGTCACCTACGTCCGAAACATTTACAAATACTACGTAGCCTATAAGCTCGCCGTCGAACAGACAGGGCTACTGCAGAAGACGGCGAAAGGCCAATGACGCCCGGATTCCTCGGCCCGTGCGGCGTGGATCGTTGGTCTGCATGCGTAAACCGGATGGGATCCGATGCTGCTGTGCTCGGCAGGTCGGAGCAAGTCTAAAATAGAGGCCGCCGTCGAGCGCCTTCCGACGGCGAGAGAGTAGTCAGCGAAGAAATTTGGTTGCGCAGGGACTTGGGAGAAGAAGGAAGAGAGAACGATGCCAACCCGGAGAGCTCTCGAAACGTTTAAAGGCGGTTAACTGCGTTTGTCCTGCTGGTCTTTGCATTCGTTGGCCTGGTGCATAGTCCTTTCACCGCGAGCAATTGCCATGCTTTCCGGGTCGCAAGTAAGCGTCAAACGGAAGCCTATTGAAAGTTTTTCACCAACATGATGTAGGAATCGTCTTCATCAATCTGGCTGTAGAGAAGCGCTCTGCGGTCCGGGGAGATGGCCAGACCTCCAAAGGGCGCGGCGGCCTTTTCCAGAGTGAGGATTGGGGTTATCTCGCGGGTTACGAAGTCGAGGAACTCCAGCCTGTTTGGAGTAACGGTCACATTGAGAAAGTACATGCCGTTTCGGGCGAGTGCCCAGTTGAACCAGCCCAAAGGCTGATCCGAAACGTGAGTTTCCTCACCGCCTTCTAAAGGCATCTTCCATACACCCCCGCCCTCAAGTTTGGAGTAGTAAAGAAAGCGTCCGTCATCGGATTCGATCCCATAGACGGCACCGTTTCTTGTCACTTGGACTGGCGACCCACCTTTGAACGGTACCTTCCATATTTCAATGGGCGCCTTTCCATGGTCGGAATAGAAGTAGATCCACTGTCCATCTCGCGACCAGTTGGGAGCCCCATTATCAGCCCCACTAAAAGTGGGCAGCACTCGAGTCTGGCCGCCGGGCTCATCCACGACGTAAACGTCGTAGAAATGTTGGGAACGCGACTCAAACGCAATATGAAGTCCGTCCGGCGACCAGCGCGCGGTTCCAGACGTGCCGTGTTGCGACGTCAACTGCGTGCAATCGGCTCCGTTGCTCTCGCAGTACCATATATCCGAATATCCCATGCGGTTGGACTCAAACGCGATTTTCTTGGCGTCCGGAGAAAAGCTCGGCCGCCGAATGAACCCTCGAGCAGAAAATACACGCACCGGAGGACCCAGAGAGTGTTTCTCATCCTTCAGGTTTATGCGCCAGAGAGCCGCGGTCATTACAATATGTGAGTAAACCAGTTGGTTCCCTTTGCGCGAGATGGATGGGCTAAAGGCCATTTCGCCGGCGCCCGCAACCGGCCGTGGGGTTCCTCCCGAAACCGAAATGCGCCACAAACTCCGCAGACCTCCCATGGCGGAAGAGAACACAATTTCTTTGCCATCCGGAGTCCAAGCCGGGGTGCCACCTGTATTACCGGAAGTTAGCTGTTTGGGCTCGCCGCCGGAGACTCCCATCACATACAAGTCCCCAAGATTGCCCCCGGCGCTCCCTCGTACGAAGGCCACGTTCGACCCGTCCGGCGAGAAAGCTGGTTCACAGTCAATCTCCTGCTCGGGTGGGGATGTCAACTCTCGAATGCTCGAATCTGCCAGCGAAAGCAAGGCAAGCCTAGAACGGACCCCATCCCCAGCGGGTTCCAGGAATGCCAAGGTTTTTCCATCGGGCGACCAATCCAGCCGGCTGCACTCCGTCCTCGTGTTTAGAGGTCCCGGGTACAATCTGCGCTCCGTCCCCCCGAGAGCGGAAATCGCGTAAAATCCCATTTCTTTTGCGGATCCAGAGTGACGGACAAACGCGATCTGCCGGCCATCCGGCGACCAAGTTGGACAGCAGTCGCCGGGGTTGTTCGTGAGCCGCAGTGACTTCTCGCCCCCAACGAGAGTCAGGTAGATTCCGCCGCTTTGCTGTCCCTCATATCCCGCGAAGGCAACCTGATTTCCGTCCGGGGAAAAAGCCGGCGTGCTCTGTTTGCCCTGCAGAGCGACCAAGGGTACTACCTCAACCGCCGGCAGCGCCGCTTCTGCAGGTTTTCGCACAAACCGCCATAGCGCAATCGTGGACAACAACATGAGTGCTGCCGCGCCAACGGCGACCCAAACCCGCCTTGATGTAAGTCCGGCAAAGCGTACCTTCGTAGAACTCGGTGCGGCGAATGCAGAGGAGCTTGAATCAGAAACTTTATAATGCGCAGAGTCCGTGTCGCGCTTGAGCCTCCGCAGATCGGCGCAAATCTCAGAAGCATGCTGGTAACGCAGGCGGCGATCTTTCTCCAGTGCCTTGTGGATGACTCGTTCTAATTCCGGTGGCAGGTCAGGATTCAGCCGCACCGCTGGTATCGGAGCAGCATCCAGTATCGCTTTGAAGATGACACCCGCGCTTTCGCCGCGGAACGGCAACTGCCCCGTCGCCATCTCGTAAAGTACAACACCACATGAAAACAGGTCTGTCCGTGCATCCAAATCTTTGGCACGAACTTGCTCGGGCGACATATACGCGACGGTCCCCAGCGTCGACCCGGGACTCGTCAAGTGGTACTGCTCCTCCATCCCGCTCGTTAAGGTGTTCTCCGATTCCATCGTGCTCGAGGAACGGTCCATGGATCGCACCGGCATCTTGGCCAATCCGAAATCGAGAATCTTGGCGTGCCCGCGCTTGGTGATGAATATGTTCGCTGGCTTTACATCCCGATGGACGATCCCTTCGGCATGCGCCGCGTCCAGTGCGTCGGCAATCTCTATTGCCAGTGAAAGAAGCAATTCGGTTCCCAGCGGACGCCCCGCAATCGTGTGCTTGAGCGTCTGGCCATCCAAATACTCCATGACAAGGAAAGGCCTTCGGTTTTGCAGCCCCACTTCATAAATCGTGCAGATATTGGGATGATTAAGCCCGGATGCGGCCTGCGCTTCGCGCTGGAATCGTGTCAATGCCAGCGGGTCGCTAGCCACGTCATCCGGCAGAAACTTGAGGGCGACGAACCGGCGTAGGTCCGTGTCTTCCGCCTTATACACCACGCCCATACCACCACCGCCAAGTTTCTCGATGATTCGGTAATGCGATATTGTCGTTCCGAGGAGTGGCTGCGGCTCTGCCATGCTCGGGTCATCTTAGTTTGCATATCCAACCTGAGTCAACGTCAGCACGTCAGCTGATCGCCTGCGCCACCGTACTAGTCGTTGAGATTCAACGTCACTTTTGCGTTCTCCACTACTTTGTTCCACCTGGAGTCGACCGAGGCGTCGGCTGCGTATTCGTCGTGCCAGTTCCACCACTTGTACGGTGGAGTTTGGGGGTAGCCTTCCGGCGAGTCCTCCCACTCCTCCTGTCGCCCGAGCGCCGTCATGTCAAGGTAGCTCCAGGTGCTCCCCATCGCCTCGTCGCCGCGGTTGTTGATGAAGTAGGTGCGAAACACACGTTCGCCGTCGCGGAAGAACGCGTTGGTGCCGTGCCAGTCGTCCACGCCGAAGTCGGTGTCGAAGCTGTCCGTGATGGTGTACCACGGCATATCCCATTCCATCCGAGCCTTCAGGCGCTGGATGTCAGCTTGCGGCGCACGCGAAGCGAACACGAGGGTAGTGTCGCGGGCGTTCAAATGGGCGAGGTGGGCGACCTGGTCGGCACAGAAGGAACAGCCGCGGCAGGCATGCTCGGGCCAGCCGAACACGCCGGGCTCGAAGAAGGCGCGGTAGACGATCAGCTGACGGCGGCCGCCGAACAAGTCAAGCAGGCTCGCCTTGCCCTTCGGCCCGTCGAACTCGTACTTCTTCTCCACGGCCAGCCACGGCATCCGCCGACGCTCGGCGGCCAGCGCGTCACGGGAGCGGGTCAAGGCCTTCTCCTTCACGAGGAGTTGTTGGCGCGCAGCCTCCCATTCCTGCGGTGACACGATCGGTGGTGTTTTCATTGCCAGCTGCTCTTTCGGTTGCTCCATGCCACTTTGCTTGCTTGTTGCCATTTTATTTCTCCTTGATTTTTTGAAACAGACCGAGACCATTCGCCCTCAAAAAGTTTCTGAATTTGCCGATGCCCACCGCTAGAATTCCTCCCGTGGATCCCGCTCCGGCGGCCATCACTGCTGCGCTTGCGATGCATACTGGGCACATATTTCCCTCCTCTGAACCTCTCAGTCGTCCGCGCCTCAGTGGGGCCGCGGCGCTTCCGCTCGCTTCCGCATACGCTCGTGCAAGTGTGCCCAGCCATTCTTCGCGTTTCTGTATTCCTCCAGCACCAGACCAAACGACTGATGACGAAATGCAATGATCGTCACGCCGCCCGATTCCTTCAGCCGATATTGAAGATTCGTTATCACCGGATTGGACATGAACAGTGGCCCGCTAATTTCCAGCAGCGTCGGTCTCTTGATCGCCTGCACCGTTCCCCAGTAATGGCCGTTGTTGTCCCCCAAGTCGCGATACCATCTGCCGCCTGGCCATGCTTCGAGCTTCATCGGCATTGGCCTGTCCACTTGAGTCTCGTTGTACGGTCCAAGCTGATCGAGCAGCGCGGCAAATGTCACTTCGATCGACGCGCGCACTTCAATCTCTTCCGCTATATGGATCGTTGTCGCTTCCAGCGATAGTGCGGGTGAACTCACGATTTCCTCCTCGTCTGAAATTCCACAAGACTATTGTTTCTGCGCATTGTTGGCCTCGGCCCGTTCCTTGATTCGCAGCAGTTGGTGTTTCCACAGCCGCTCGAACGTGCTCGTCCATTCGTGCAACGGCCGTATCGCCATGGCATTCACGGTGTAGAACATCTGCCGACCCTCCCTCCGGACCTCCACCAGGCCAACATTTTTCAAAACTCTCAGGTGCTTCGAAACAGAGGGCTGCTCCATCCCCATTCTGTCCACAATCTCGGTGACGGACCTCTCCCGCAACGCTAGATAATTCAGGATGTCCCGCCGCCGCGGTTCCGCCACCGCATTGAACGCGTCCGAGGTAGTCGCCGCCCTTGCCATGCTCTCAATATATTCCCATATAGGAATATGTCAAGCTCTTTTTTGCCATTTTCTCCGCTACCCTTTCTTCCCTGCTGCGCGCCGCCCAAAGAAGGTTTGTCCCAGGTGACGTGCCACCCCGAGAGTTATCGATTCGTCCTTCTGATTAGCACGGACAAACCTCGTCTGCTCGGCCCCACAACCCGTTTCTGGCCCGCGACTGGAAGTCGATGTCGGGTAATCCGAGCTATTAATTCAGACTTATCTGGCGCGAGCCGGACAGACACCCCAGCGTGGGAACGACTTTCAGACCCGCTCCCAACGCACAATTCTGAATACTAAATATTCTGGTTTAACGAGGAAGGCCGACACGCCGCACAAGCTCCTCAAAGCGCGGGTCCGAGCGGAGAGGATCTAAGCCCGGCCGCAGCAGGACTCCTGGGTTGAATCGCTCTTCGAATCCTTTTTTGAGCCAAGAAATCGCTTGATCCGTATCGCCAAGAGCTACATAGATCACAGCAATCTCCGAGGCAAGCGAGTGGCTAGGGTTTGCACGCTTCTTGAGATCGCCCAGTAGGTTTTCCGCTTCGCTCCTCTTGCCGGATGCGACGTAGGCGCGAGCAAGATTCGCTATGCATGTCGGGCTACCCCCGGAAAGCTGGACCGCTTTCTGTAGTTCTACGACCGCTTCTTCGTTCATGTGTTTTTGGAGGTACGCCTGGCCAAGGTGATTATGTGCAAGACCAAAATTCGGATCCATTTCGATCGTCTTGCGGCTCTGCTGTATCGACTCGTCATAAGAGTGCGCAAGGGCAAGAAGCTCTGCTAGGTCGGCGTTAATGACGAGAGATAGCGGATCCAGGTTTTCGGCTTTTCTCATTTCCGCGAGAGCTTCGTCATACCGACCCAAAAGACTTAAATGCCATGCATACCAATGGTGAGCGGTTGCGTAGCCGGGGTTCAGTTCAATGGCCCGCCGGAATTCCTTACCGGCAGAGTTAAAATCCCAATCGAAGCCATCCAAACAAAATGCAAGGGAGTTGTGGGCTTCGCCGAGCGTGTTGTCCAGTTCCAGAGCTTTGATCGCTGCGGCCTTCGCTTTGGGTAGCGCGTCCTTGGGGGTCATCACCGCATACTGCCAGTCACCCAACAAAGCATAAGTGTCGGCTAAGCCAGAATAAGCCTGGGCGTATTTTGGGTCCTGATCGATTGCCTGATTAAAGTAAGCCAGAGCGACCTGCAAACTATCCGCTGTGCGCTTGTTCCAGAAATACCGTCCTTTGAGATAGGACACGTAAGCTTCCGGATTAACAACCTTTGCGTTTCTCAGTGCTGCCTGTTCCTGGGGATTCAAACTGATGCGAATTTGATCCGCAATGGCTCTAGCCACATTGTTCTGGAGCGCCAAAGTATCCTGCAACTCACCCTCATAACTCTGGGACCAAAGGTGCCTGTCAGCGGAAGCTTCGATCAACTGCGCCGTGATGCGGACCTGGTTCCCGGAACGGAGCACGGTGCCTTCCACCACGGCGTCTACGTTCAGTTCGCGAGCGATCTGCGGGAGCGGCTTGCGCGCGTGTTTATACGCCATCACCGAGGTACGCGAGATCACACGCAACGCGCTGATCTGGCCTAGGTCCGAAATCAACTCGTCCGTCATGCCATCAGCGAAGTAATCCTGAGATGCATCGCTCGAGAGGCTTTCGAGCGGAAGGACAGCCAAGGAGCGAATGACAGGGGACGGGCGGTTCGAGGAATGAAGCTTCCAGGCGGCGAGAGATGCCATAAGTACCAGCAGCGCGAGCGCTGATATCTTCCACGTAAGTGACTGCAGAAGACGTTTGGGCAGCGCGAGTTTCTCGACGACATCTGGACGATCGCGAGCTTCCGTGGCGGGATGAGGCTCAGTTGCGAGTTCCGGGCTGCGAATCGGGGCTGCGTCGGCAACTTTGACCTCCGCGAGGAAGCGGTAGCCGCGACGAGCAACGGTTTCGACAAAGCGGGGGCTCTCGGCGGAGTCGCTGAGGGCCTCACGAATTTTGTTAATTGCTTTGTTGAGCCCGTGATCAAAATCGACAAAAGTGTCTGCGGGCCAAAGTTTTTTCTGCAGTTCCTCGCGAGTTACGACTTCGCCGTGGTTCTCAAGCAGCATCACCAGGATTTGGAAGGGCTGTTCCTGAAGACGAACCCGAAGGCCGTGCTTGCGCAGTTCGCCAGCGCGAACATCCAGTTCGAAGACTCCAAAACGGAGCCGCCCGTGAAGCTGATGATCTTCCCGCATCGAGCACTAAACCTCAGTCGAAAGGGAGTCTACCACCGGAGGAAGTTTACGGGAGCATAGGCGGGGACAGTCCCCTGTAAGCCTTTTATCGAGTGCCAGTTACCAGGGGACCCCCATTCCAGCGGGAAGGAACTGCCCGTCCATTGCACCGATTTCAAAAGCGAACCATCGTGAGACCCGCACCCGTTCGGCGCCGCCAGTTAAGGGCACGCAGAGGGTGAATAAGGAAAGAAGTGGTAGACGAGGAGAACAAAGATGTTCGAGAAGAAAACAGATGAGCTTTTGAACGATCGCAACCACGACGGGATCGACCGACGGGGATTTTTGAAGTGTATGGCGTGGGCAGGAACCGGAGCGCTCTGTGTCATGCAGGGCGGCGTGCTGAAGTCATACAGCTTAAGCAGAATATCGGAGTTGGGACCCAAGGCGGCGGGTG
This sequence comes from Candidatus Acidiferrales bacterium, assembly GCA_963783955.1. Lineage (GTDB taxonomy): Bacteria > Acidobacteriota > Terriglobia > Acidiferrales > UBA7541 > Acidiferrum. Next base: position 103,827 of record CAWAPN010000003.1, read on the forward strand.
AGCTGAGCTTCGTCCAAATCAGCGACAGTCACATGGGATTTAACAAGGCGGCGAATCCGGATGTGGTAGGGACACTGAAGGCGGCTGTGGAAAAAATTAATGGTTTGGCTGTGCCACCCGAGTTCATGTTGCACACGGGCGACATAAGCCACCTCTCGAAACCCGAAGAATTCGACACCGTTGACCAAATCCTGAGGGGCGCGAGCGCGAAGGACGTATTCTTCGTGCCGGGCGAACACGACGTGCTCAACGATGACGGCAAGCAGTACCTGGAACGCTACGGAAAAGGAGCCAAAGGAGCAGGCTGGTACAGCTTTGACAAAAAAGGTGTGCACTTCATCGGACTCGTGAACGTGCTGAACTTGAAGGCCGGAGGACTCGGCACGCTGGGCCAAGAGCAACTCGAATGGATGAAAGCTGACGTCAAGCATTTGAAGCACAGCACGCCGATCGTAGTGTTCGCGCACATTCCCCTGTGGTCCGTGTATCCCGAATGGGGCTGGGGAACGGAAGACAGCGCGAAGGCACTGGCCCATCTGAAGAAGTTCGCTTCGGTGACCGTGCTGAACGGGCACATTCACCAGACGATGCAAAAGGTCGAAGGAAACGTGACGTTTCATACGGCGGCATCGACGGCATTTCCCCAACCGCAGCCAGGCAAGGCCGATTCACCGGGGCCCATGAAGGTGCCGGCGGAGCAGTTGAGGAGCTTACTGGGAATTACAGATGTGAATTACGTGCGGGGTCAGCAAGCGTTGGCGGTTGTGGATTCTTCGCTCGCGTGAAAGTCACCCAAATACAAACAAGAGTTTTCAGCAGTCCAAATACAAAAAGATAAGGAGAAGAACCATGAGCAGAAGTGTGTCTATTGCGGTTTTGTTAGTCGCGTCGGGGTTGGGAATTGCGGGGATGGGCACCGGAAAAGGAAGTTTCACCGCCAGCGCACAGCAGAACCCGGGAATGAGTGAAGTGAAGATCGACAACTTCAGTTTCGGGCCTGGAACGCTGACGGTGCCGGTGGGAACCACAATTACGTGGACCAATCGCGACGACATTCCCCACACAGTAGTCAGCACGGAGGGCGTGTTCAAGTCCAAAGTACTCGACACGGATGAGAAGTTCTCTTTCACCTTCAGCAAGGCGGGAAGTTATCCGTACTTTTGCTCGATTCACCCGAAAATGACCGGCAAGGTTGTGGTGCAATGAGGGGACAATGAGCGCAAATCCCTTCGACATCAGAACTGTGCTTCTAGCCAAGCACGCACAGCATGTGGTGCTGATTCACTTCCCGATCGCGCTGTTTACCGCAGCAGTGGCGTTCGACTATTTAGCGCTGTGGACGAAGAACCGGACGCTGGCTGCGGCGACATATTTCAATCTTCTGCTAGCGGCAGTCTCTACTGTGCCAGTCGTGCTCACCGGGTTGGCAGCGTGGCAGTGGTCACTCGAGGGGCAAAAGCTAAAAGGGATTCTGTTAATGCACCTAGTTCTGGGGTGTATATCGAGTGTGCTGGTCTGGTTTGTGTTTTGGATCCACTTTCGTGTGCAACGCCATCCAGAGGAACCCTTGCCAAAGTACCGCCTACCGATCGAAGCGGTCGCGGTATTCGTTGTGGGTTTGACGGGACATCTCGGCGGGTTTCTGAGTGGCGTAAACGGGCCAGGCTAGACGCGCGCGTCCAATCGACCCGGTCAAGGGTGCTCGACACGACGTACTTCTTTGCCGCGTCGATCGTCCGGGCGAAGGGTTCCATCCACTCAGGCCTCGCCCGAGCACCGCGCCGGCTGCCGCCACGCTGCCTCCATCATTTCCTAAGTCACCCGGCCAAAGAGTAGGGCAGCGGCCTGGTTGAGGTTCTCGACCGCGTGGCGATGCAAGTCTTCGTCCGGGATGATTGCTCGATGATCGCAGCTTCCATCCAATGTGACGTTGCTGGAATACCGAAAAGGTTCGATTACACAAGAGTACCGCCGATCGGGTAAGCCAACACAATTTCGGCGATCAGCTCGAAATAGTGCGGCTCTCCGGTTTTATCTCTCGCGATTAATTTAGCCTAGACCTCACGTAAAAATGCCAACGTCACGCTATTGAACTGTGTAGCGAGTTTTTTCATTGCGGCATTTTCGCGGATGACTTCGCCGGCCTCTCGACTGTGCAAAGCTATCTCTGCGGCGATTGAGCAACCAAGAATTCGCTGATCGATATTGCCGAACGGCCCAGGCACGAGGCATCCCAACAAACCGACCCAGGCCGGGGTATGAGCGTTGCCTACAATGATCCCGGGGCGAAAGATGGCGAGGCGAGTAAAACCGATGTTGCGCACGGTGTCTTCCTTCATGCCCATTACGCGGACATATCGCATCCAGCTGCGGGCTGTGCTTCCTACCGCAGAAAGTAGGCAAAACTGGGCAATCCCGGCGTCATGGCAGCCACGCGCAAATGCGCCGACGACGCCGAGTTCAAGTTGTTTCAATTCTTCTTCGCTCCAGCGCATCGATCGAGAACCGACACCCACACAGCTCACGGCGCTGACGGGACCTTGGCTTAAGACTTCGCGGGCAAGGGCGGCAGTGCGCTCGGCAAAGTCAGCAGCGCCGGTGTCAAAAACGACGTTGCGTACCCGCGATCGCGCCGCAATGGGCTTTCTGGTGACCATCACCACTTCTCGGCATTCCGGAATTGCCAGTAGCTCCGCGACCGCGGCACCACCGACTTGCCCAGTACCGCCGAGGATGATTGCGGCGAAATTCCGATTCATAAAAGGCGACCTCTGCTTAGGGAAGGATGCGGCAGCCCCGTTCATCCCAGAGGGAAGCATACTTGGTATAGGTTCTAAATTGAGCCAATAAGGCATCTGTATTGCTGGAGAGAAGCCTGAAACTTCCCGGTACTGATTGCCCGGTGCCCATCTGGATTACCTCGGGATCGCCGACGATTCGTCCAGAAACCGGATTCGCCCTTCCAGACGGTCGCCTCCGGAGCCGCAAGTCGTCCTGGAAGAAGCTCGAGGCCCAGCGTCTCTTGCGCTCCGTGCAAAGCAAATTTCGAGTTCCATCATGAAGGGACAATCTGGTTTGACGCGCGGGCGCGACAGATGTATATACATATAATATGCGTATCCCATCCTATCGAGAGCAACCCGGAGAGGCGCTTTTTCCCTTGCCGTGTGCGTGTCAGAACCTTCGCCGCCTCAGCCGGGTCGTAACGCGGATTTACGACGAGGAATTGCGACAGGCAGGTCTTGAGATCACGCAATTCGGTTTGCTTACCGCACTGGCCACAGCGGGAGAGGTGAATCAAAAGCGTCTGAGTGCTGGTTTTGCGATGGACAGTACGACTCTGACGCGAACAGTGGGTCTGCTGCGGAAACAGGGCTGGGTTCGCGCCAGGCGCGGAAAGGACGGACGGGAGCGCCTGTTTAGCCTGACGGGAGCTGGCAAGCGGCAGATAGCAATGGCTCAGCAGGATTGGGAACGGGCAGAGCGGAGGTTGCGGAAAGAACTTGGGGATGCGGGCTGGAAGAATATGAAAGAGACGGTATTTCGAATAACGGCAGCCGGGATGCGAGCGTAATTGTTCGCAACCAAATAGATGCATATACATCTAAATGGCAGAGCGAAAAGGAGCCTCCTATGAGAATCCCAATCTATTTATCAGCTGCGCTGCTTACGGTTTTCCTGGCCACGCTGCATGGAGCGCCTTTCACCGAAAATACCGGAGTCAACTCGTCGTCCGGCTCACGCCGCCCGGAGCTGGAATACTTGAAGGACGTAAATACTGTTGCGCCACCGCAAGATCCACAGTTGCTGTTTCTGCTGATGGCGGAGTATTCGAGCGCCAACATGCAGGGTGAGGGCGCGGAGTTCTTTTCGGCGAGACTGAAGGAATTCGGCCCGCGCCTGACGGACAGCCAGAAGGCATTGTATCTGAGCGCCATCGGACTACTGCGCGCCCAGCACGCATCTTCCGTCTCGTTGTTGCACCGAATCGGTTATGTAAACGACACAATCGCGATCCTGGATCAAGCCAAGCAGCTTTCCGGGGGGCAAGTCTTCGTTGTGAACTGGATTGCCGGTGTTGTTTATACCGAGCTTCCGAGCTATTTCCACCAGAGGAAGGCAGCTCAGGAGGAGTTGATCTGGTGCGTGGAACACGCTGACAAAGCCCCTCATGCAGGTTGGTTGCGGGAAGTCTACTACCACCTCGGAAAGCTGAGTCTTGCAGATGGGGAACAGGCCAAGGCCCAGGACTATCTGCGGCGGAGCGGCTACAAGGACTTTGACAGGCCGATTACGCTGACCACCCCTTTTTCGGAAGACGTCGCCTCAGGGCACACCTTTGCGCCGCGACGCATCGCCGAGGTTGTGCCGGGCCGGGTGTATGCGCTATCAGGTTTTGAATTCACGGAATACTATTTTGTAGTTTCCGATGATGGGCGGCAGTTGATCGGCATCGACGCCGGTACAAGAGCGGATTCCGCCAAGCTTGCGTATGAGGCGCTGCGAGCCTACGCGCCTAACCTTCCGGAATTGACAACCATCTTCATTACGCACTCTCACTGGGACCACGTTGGCGGATACAAATATTTCCGCGCCCTGAATCCGCGCTTGCGGTTCTATGCCAGGAGCAACTATCAGGAAGAACTTACTCGCGAGGTTGATGCGCCGGACAATTTTGGCAAGCTATTCTTCGGTCAACGCTTCAGTCTCGATGACGTACGCAGTTTCAAGCCGGATGTGAAGATCGACCACGCCACGCACTTGAAGATTGGGGGAACGCGCATTGAGCTGATTCCCGTGCATGGAGGAGAAACTCACGACGCCATGTTCATCCATCTACCGGATCAAGGTGTGATGTTCGTGGGGGATTTCATCATGCCCTATCTTGGGGCGCCTTTTGTGGAGGAAGGCGATTTTCAGGGACTGCTCGATGCGATCGACATTGTTGTGGAAAAGCATCCCCGGTACCTGTTGCACGGTCACGAGCCGCTCACGCGTGTTTTCGCCTCCGCCTCCATGCTGGCGCAGCTCAAACCAGACCTGGTGTGGCTGCACGAGCAGGTGTTGGCTGCGGTCCGCCGTGGCGATGAACGCGCCGCGATTCACCAGGCGAACTTGATTCCTCCGGGTCTGCTCGGTGGCCAGCCTAACGTGTATCAGCCATACCTGATTTTGCGCGAGCACGTCATTGACCGACTATACGACCAGAACGTCGGCTATTGGCAGCCGGACCTGCAAGGTCTCGACCATCTCGGCCAGGCGGACCGCGCAGAACTCTTGGTTGACTATCTCGGTATCTCGGAAAAGCAGCTCGTTAGGACCGTGGAACGCTTGGTGGCCGACGGCAAATACGAACTGGCCGCCTCGCTGCTGGAATCGACCGGAAACAGGTTCGAGCACAGCACTTCCGTGGCTAACGCCAAACGGCTCATCTATCTCAAATTGATGGAGAAGAACCAGAATACGGACCCGTTCAAATTCATCATTTACTCGGGGAAGATCGGAGAACAAACACCACAGATGGCCAGGGGCAAGTGATGAAAGTAGGAGCTCGACCCAGTAGTGAGCTGATGACGGGCAAGCAGGAGGTTATTCGGGACCAGAAGCCCGTTTGACCGAATTTTCACCAGATAGGTAACGGGGAACGCGCCAGCAGTGAGCGATCAATCGGTAGCGAGAAGCCCGGTACAGATCTAGCGAGTTTCCAAGAAGATCACGCAGGGACTCTGATTGAGCAAGGCGGTCCAATGGTGTTATTATGTGCGCCGCCAAAAGACCTTTGGTCGCAGTTGACAACTGCACCAGCCCACACAGGACAGTACAAACCAAAAAAATAAAAAAGTACTCAAAAGGAGGACCCCGTGACCCAAGCTAGTGCTACACAACGAGGCGGCGAGCAGGCAGATGCAATTCGTCCGTTTCATGTGAATGTTGCGGAAACCGAACTCGCCGAATTGCGCAGGCGCATCAACGCGACAAAGTGGCCTGAACGAGAAACGGTCACAGATGCAACCCAGGGCGTGCAGCTTGCGACGACTGAAGCACTCGCGCGCTATTGGGGCACGGAATACGACTGGCGCAAGTGCGAAGCAAAACTACAGTCCCTGCCGAACTTCCTCACGGAGATCGATGGACTCGATATTCATTTCATTCACGTCCGTTCAAAACAGGAAAATGCCTTGCCTCTCATCGTGACGCACGGATGGCCCGGATCGATCACCGAACAGTTGAAAATCATCGATCCGCTAACCAATCCCACCGCACACGGCGGAAATGCATCCGACGCGTTCCACCTCGTGGTTCCGTCCATGCCCGGCTACGGTTTTTCCGGAAAGCCGACCACGACCGGGTGGGACCCCGCGCACATTGCACGTGCCTGGACCGTGTTGATGAAGCGTCTCGGCTACAACAAATTCGTAGCGCAAGGCGGCGATTGGGGCGCAGTCATCGTCGAGCTGATGGGCGTGCAGGCGCCACCGGAGTTGCTGGGCATTCACACCAACATGCCTAACGTAATTCCCCTCGACATCGACAAGCTGGCCTTTTCCGGCGCACCGGCTCCGGCGAATCTCTCCGCCGACGAAAAGCTCGCTTACGAGCGGCTGAGCTTTGTCTATGCGAAGGGCATCGCGTATGGCTTCCAGATGGGGTTGAGACCGCAGACGCTATACGGAATAGCGGATTCACCGGTTGGATTGGCGGCCTATTTTCTCGATCACGACGCGCGCAGCTACGAGATGATCGCGCGTGTCTTTGCCGGAGGCAGCGAGGGCCTCACGCGAGACGACGTCCTCGACAACATCACGCTCACCTGGTTGACGAATACGGCGCTCTCGGGGGCTCGTCTCTATTGGGAGAACAAGGGTTATTCGTTCTTCGGCGTCAGAGGCGTCGTTGTCCCAACCGCCGTGAGCGTCTTTCCAGACGAACTCTATCCCGCCCCGCGAAGCTGGGCGGAGCGGGCGTATCCCAAACTGATCCATTACAATAAGCTCGACAAAGGCGGACACTTTGCGGCATGGGAACAGCCGAAGCTTTTTTCAGAAGAGGTTCGCGCGGGCTTCAGATCGCTACGGTAAGGTTTTTCACAAGAGAGGAGAAGATCATGACCCAATTCGGCGCTACACAGCGAGGCAGCGAGCAGGCAAATGCGCAGTTCAACACCGACCGCACCCAACCGGGCCGGTGGACGGTCACCTTCAGCAACCCGCCGATCAACATGTTTGTTCCCGCAACGATCGTCGAATTGGGAGCGCTAATGACCGACCTCGAGACGGACCCGTCCGTGAAGGTCGTAGTGTTCCAGTCGGCGAATCCCGATTTTTTCATCGCCCATCTCGACGTAGCCAAGGCAGCTGAACGGCCTGAGATGCTGGGCCTTTGGCGCGACTTTGTGCTGCGCCTATCGTCCGCGCCAGTCGTGAGCATCGCCAAGATTCGCGGCCGCACGCGCGGCATCGGTAACGAGTTCGTGCTGGCCTGCGACATGCGCTTCGCCAGCCGGCAAACCGCCCTATTCGGCAACCCTGAGGTCGGCGTCGGACTGGTCCCGGGCGGCGGAGCGCTCGAATGGCTGCCGCGTTTGGTCGGCCGCTCGCGCGCACTTGAGATCGTCCTCAGCGGCGACGATTTCGATGCTGATATCGCCGAGCGCTATGGCTGGGTGAACCGCACGCTGGACGATGCCGAGCTCGACTCGTTTGTCGATGCGCTCGTCCGGCGTCTGGCCTCGTTCGACCGTGAAACGCTAGCCGCGGCGAAGGCCCAGATCAATCGGTTCGGGAAGCCGACAGCTGCCGAGCTTCAGTCGAGCAACGACTTGTTCTTCCCATTGCTGGCCTTGCCCGGTGCCCAGGCGCGCCGTGCCAAGATCCGCAATATCGGTTACGGCGTTCCGAGCGACTTCGAATTGAACTTCGGCAGGTACCTGCCTACATTCGGGCGGGCGGACCACGAAACGGAACCGCAGCCCGGCTAATCGTCACCCTGCATTTCTGAACTCGGCACCGACGTTCGACGTACCACATCAATATCGTCCTAACGCGCTTCTGTTGACTGGGCGTCGCGTTCCGGGGTTGTCGGCACTCGGAAACATCGAGGAGCCTAATCCGCACAATGATGCATCCATAGCCTTCATGAAACCACCATGCGACGAAGCCGTGGTCCAATCGGTGAGCGCTGACGTTCCATGCACAGCGCAAGCCGGACGTTGGGTCCTAGCAGCGACAATTCTCGGTTCCAGCATGGCCTTCATCGACAGCACCATCGTCAATGTGGCTTTGCCAGCGCTGCAAGCGAACTTCCACTCAACCGTCGTCGGTGTGCAATGGGTCGTCGAGGCGTATGGGTTGTTCTTGGGGGCATTGATTCTCGTCGGCGGTTCGCTCGGCGACTTGTTTGGCCGTCGGTCGATGTTCCTGTCTGGCGTAGGGACTTTCGCGGCCGCTTCTATCGCTTGTGGTTTTGCCTCGAACATACAGCAACTCGTGATGGCACGAAGTTTCCAGGGTATAGGAGCTGCCTTTCTCGTTCCAGGCAGCCTGTCGATCATCAGCGCATGTTTTGACGAGAAAACCCGCGGCCGAGCGATCGGTACCTGGTCGGCCTTTACTGCGATCACAACAGCACTGGGACCGGTTCTGGGCGGCTGGCTTATTGAGCATGCCTCCTGGCGCTGGGCATTCTTCATCAATATTCCGCTTGCAGCCGCAGTGATCACAATCTCGCTGCGGCATGTTCCCGAAAGCCGTAACGCAATTGCTGGGCGAGTAGATTGGCTAGGAGCGCTGGTCGCAACTGTCGGATTAGGCGGGGTAGTCTATGGCTTCATCGAGTCAACTAGTCTGGGTTGGGGCCATCCTCTGGTTTTTGGAAGCCTGCTTGCCGGCTTCACCTGTGTGATTGGTTTCGTGTTCGTCGAGGCCAGAGCAAGTTCACCCATGATCCCACCTGCGCTGTTTCGGTCACGCAGTTTTAGTGCCGCGAATTTGCTCACTCTATTTCTCTACGCCGCTCTTGGAATCTTTTTCTTCTTGTTCCCGATGAACCTTATCCAGGTGCAGGGATATTCGACCACTGCGACCGGCGCTGCTGCGCTCCCGCTGATTCTGCTGATGTTCCTCCTTTCGCGCTGGTCCGGCGGCCTTGTCACCCGTTACGGTTCGAGGGCCCCGCTGGTCATTGGGCCGCTGATTGCGGCAATGGGCTTCCTTCTCTTCGCGGTACCCGGCGTGGGAGCCAGTTATTGGAAAGCATTCTTCCCAGCGTTCATCGTTCTCGGTTTTGGAATGGCAATTAGCGTGGCTCCACTTACCACGGTGGTTATGGGTTCGGTAGGGCAGGACCGTGCCGGCACCGCCTCAGGCATCAACAATGCGGTCGCTCGGGTAGCGGGCATGCTTGCCGTTGCAATCCTCGGGATCGTCATGGTGAAGTTATTCAGTTCTAGCTTGAATCGTAGTCTAACGGGGGGAGTCATTGCGCCTGGCATTCTCGAGTACGTTCGGTCGAACGAGATCAAGCTGGCGGGCCTTGACCTACCCTCCGGCCTAGGTTCTGACACGACAACGCTGATCCAGGTGTCAATTTCCCATGCGTTTGTTTTTGGATTCCGAACCGTAATGTTTATCTGTGCGGGTCTGTCCTTGGCAAGTGCCGCAGTTGCATCGCTAATGATTCCCGTCAAAACTGAGTAGTTCCCGAGCCGTAAAAAACCGAAACGAAGTCCGTCCGGAAGCTCCTGTCGATACGAAGCGCGTACCCACTCCCTCGCAGAGCGTGGAGCATTCTTTGATGCCAGTGGCATCGTAGGGTCCGCGCCACTCCCACTCAAGAATGAGAATGCCGCGCCGGGGCTGCTGCCACGGAGAAACCTCGTACAACTTGGGATGCGAAATGTCGAGCTTCCTGCGAACGATCGCCGTCGCAGACTTGACGGCGGGGTGCTCGAGCGCAGGTAAGGGCGTATCACCGACCATTCCTGTCGCGCCCACAATTACAAGGCGTGTCTGATCCCGCGTCGGAACGTTCATCCGCGGCCCCGAGGCACTGCCAAGGCATCTGACCCTTCGCATCGCGACGATCGGCGCAGGGCGTATAGGCCTCGACGAGTTCGCGGATTGCTAGCCGATTAGGACGCAAGGATGGCCTGGGTTTCGAGAAATGCCTCGATCCCGTAGAGGCCATATTTGGTTGTACGATCCCTTTCGGGATATATCGGTAAGGGCTAGCATCCGATGCATAGCGCACCAAGTCGCTGATACGATACCGCACAAGATCCTCGCCAAGTAGCTCGATCAGCTCTCTCCTCCGAGTAGGCGACCTTCGGGCAGATTGTTCGCGCGCATCATTGTGTTCTCTCGTGTTGCCTCAGCCAGCAACTACCATGACTAGACCACATCGATGGCGATGAGCGTGATGTCATCCTTCTGGGCCATGGAAGCCGGTTGCCATTGGCGAATCTCGGAGAGCAGTTGATCTAAGAACTCAGAGGGCGGGCGCAACTGATTGTTATGAACGACTTGTTCAAGCTTGTGCTCGCCGAAGGAATGGCCGAGGGCATTCTCGGGCTCGATGACGCCATCGGTATAAAGGAGGAAGCGGTCACCTGGGAGAACCGGCATGTCGCAGAGCGGGTAGTCGGAGTCCGGAAGCACTCCGAGCAGCAGGCCGTTGCTTTCGATCCGCTCCAGCTTGCCTTCGCGGCAGTGCAGGAGCGGCGGATGCCCGGCGGCCGAATAGAGCGCACTGCGATTCTCCGTGTCGAGCCACAGATAGGCTGCCGAAACCAGCTGCGTACGCAGCTGTGCGAACAGCACGCGGTTCAACCCTCGCAACACCTCTCGCGGATCGTGTGCGCAGGCCACGACAGATTGCATCGCCACCTTGATCATCGCCGCGATAAGCGCGGCGGGGACACCATGTCCGGTAACGTCTGCCAACAGGAAGCCGATGCGGTTCTGATCGACAAGTATGAACTCATAGAAATCGCCAGCGACGGCCGTCATCGGACAATAGGCGGCGGCGACGCGAAGGTTTTTCAGTTCGGGACTACCGGAAGGAAGAATCGAGGCTTGAATTTCGCGGGCAATCGCGAGTTCGTTTTCAATCGATAGCAAACGGCGTTCGCTCGCCAGTGCGCTTTGCAGAGCGACATAACCAAGCGAGAAAAGGAGAGCGGCTAATCCGAGTGAGCCGGTGATGGGCCAAGTCTGATGGTGAAGGGCGCGCGACACGCTGAAATGCAGGGCTTCGATGGCAAAAACGAGCGTGCCGGCAACCATGACGGCACGGTTGGGAAGAACCAGGAACTTGCGGGAGAGTCCTGGCACCGCGACGATAATTACTAGGACGAGGAGGGCAGCGGCCGCGAGGAGGTCATCGTAGAGAATCAACGTGTCGGCAGAGCCAGTAATGAGGAAGAATCCGATTCCGGCGACACCGATGGCCAGGCCGATGAGGATCACCGCGTGAAGAAAGAGCCGCATTTTGCCGATGCTTAGTTCCAGCCAGGCAAGCGACACAACTGGAACGAGCAGATAGGTGATGGCAGTCTTCAGAAAAGGACCACCGATCTGAATCCAGTGCGGCAGGGCGGCAGTCACGGCCGGAGATTCGACCAAGAGCCGGGCTCCGTACATGCCACTCCATATCCCCAGCCAGACAAAGAGGCGCGCTCCGCCTCGACGGCGAACAGCAGCGAGGGTACAGGCAGCCAGTCCGATGAACAGGAAAATAGCCCCGGACATGATGGCAACGAGCTGGCTGCGGAGCATTGCCAGAAGTTGATCTTGCAAACGCTCACCTCTGAAACACCACCAAGATACCAGAGTCGATGTCGCTCCCAAATGAGTCGCCGACGGTGTGTTGAACGGTCAGACCCGACGATAAACAGGGTGGCTGAAGTGTTGTTATACCGTTGGGCCAGCTGCGAGGCGATTACGTACTCGCCACGACTGGTCGTCGCCAACAGGTGTCGTGGTCGGGATCCTACCTGGAACGAAATTGTCCGCGTGGGTTTACTATGATTTTCTGAACGATCGGAGTGAGGTCACATGGGGTAAGTCATGGCTTCCCGTTCCCTATGCCGTGAGGGTTTTCTCAGGCTCTTCAGTCCAGGTTCTGCACTCGCTCGACCACCTGGAACGGAATGCCCTGAAACAATCGATTTGTTGGCAGACTTGAATGGCGATCCATTCCCATAAATGGAAGCACAGTGCAAGAAACTTTCCAGGTCGAAGAAAACGTTTCCGGTGGGTGCTCCGAATGTTCCAGAGTCACGGCGGACTCGCAAGTTGACGTCATGGCCCGTGGCACGCGTTCTGCGTCGTCCAGAAGTCGTTCAAGTCCGGTTCTAGGAAGCTCACCGGTTCACCAGATCGGTAACGAGAAAACGCGCATCTCGTCAGTGCTCGACTTCCTGACGAGATGCCGACAGTACGTTCGGGAGATGGGGCTGTGCAACAATAAACCGATTCGATGCAATATTGCTTTGCGCATCGTGTAACACCAGGAGCGTTTGCAGTCGGCCTTGTCCACCGCGCCTTGGCGGAGCCTTAGGAGGAAAAATGCCTTCTCAGCCAGTACCCAGCGCACTCGACGTTCGCACCCAAGCGTTTCCAATCTTGACCGCGGCGCAAATCAACCGCGTTCGCCCCGGCAGCAAGCTGCGAGAGGTCAAGAAGGGTGAAGTCCTGTTTGAACCGGGTGATACAAATGTCCCATTTTTCGTCCTGCTCTCCGGAAGCATGGAGATCGTGCAGCCAGATCTTACCGGCGAGCGCCCCATCGTCACCCACGGCCAGGGCGGGTTCACCGGTGAGATGACCATGATCTCCGGGCGGCGCAGCCTCGCGCGTGGCCGCGTCACGGAGCCCGGTGAGTTTCTGGAACTGAGTGCAGAGAGCCTGCGGTCGCTCGTCGCAAAGGACGCTGAGCTGAGTGAGATTTTCATGAGGGCGTTCATCCTGCGACGGTTGGAACTCATCCGAACGGGTCAGGGCAACGTCATCTTGATGGGGTCGCGCCACTCGGCTAACGCGCTGCGCCTGCGCGAGTTTCTGACCCGGAATGAGCATCCTTATGCGTACATAGATCTCGACACGGACAAGACTTCACAGGAACTGCTCGATCGTTTTGACGTCAAGTTGGACGAAATTCCGGTGGTCATTTGCAGCGCTCGCTCGGTGCTGCGAAATCCCTCAATTCAAGAATTGGCCGAGTGCCTGGGGCTGAACAGCGCGATCGACGAGACGCAGGTCCGCGATTTGATCATTGTGGGCGCTGGACCGTCCGGCTTGGCAGCTGCCGTTTACGCCGCTTCGGAAGGCCTCGACGTACTGGTGATTGAGAGTGCTACACCCGGAGGACAGGCTGGATCAAGCTCGAAGATCGAGAATTACCTGGGCTTTCCTACGGGAATCTCCGGTCAAGAACTGGCAGCGCGCGCGATCGCTCAGTCGGAGAAATTTGGAGCCAAGATGATGGTGGCGCACAGCGTTGCGCGGCTGGATTGCGAAAAGCGTCCGTACAACGTAGTCCTGGACAACGGCAACAAGCTTCCGGCGCGCGCCGTCATCATCGCTACTGGCGCACAATACAACAAGCCGCGTATCGTCAATCTGGAGCAGTTTGAAGGTCAGGGGATCTACTATGGTGCAACCTACATGGAGGCGCAACTATGCGAACAAGAAGAGACTATCGTAGTGGGTGGAGGGAACTCCGCCGGACAAGCTGCGATTTTCCTTTCGCAGACAGCGCGCAAGGTGTACCTGCTCGTACGCTCGGGCGAATTATCAGACACCATGTCTCGCTATTTGGTCCAGCGGATCCAAGAGAACCCCGCCATCGAATTACACTACAAAACGCAAATAGTCGGTCTCGATGGGGGCAGCCATCTTGAGCGCGTCACTTGGCAAGACAAGTCTAGCGGCGAGACTTCCGTGCACGACATTCGGCACGTTTTCATCATGGCGGGAGCATCGCCGAGAACTGAGTGGCTGCGAGGCTGCGTGGCGGTCGATGACAAGGGGTTCGTCCTCACCGGGCGGGATTTGGATAGCGCAACCGGAGCCCCGGCGTGGACCATGGCTCGTTCTCCACAAATGCTGGAAACTAGCCTTCCTGGCGTGTTTGCGGTTGGCGATGTTCGCTCGGGCAATGTGAAGCGCGTGGCCTCGGCTGTCGGCGAAGGAGCGATTGCCGTCCACCTTGTCCACCGCGCCTTCGCGGAGCGTTAGCTCGCAAACCTCTGGATGGACGGGCAAGCCGAAAGTTATCGATTTGTCCGTCGGACTACGTCCAAACGCGCTTGTGGTCATCTGGCGGGCTAGCCCCGGAACCTAAATTTCTTCGTTCAGAGATACTTTCAACATATTTCGACTTTCTCGCACACGTCCACCCGGAAGGCCTGGAGGTTCGTTAATGCGCCACAGGTTCGGGCGTTGTCATCTGCCATCCGTGAGACGTTTCAATCCAGGGCAACACCATCACAAACGGCTCCCGAGAAAGCTCCAGCACCGCTTCATCACCACGGGATCGTTACGTTTTCCCAGCGGGTGAATGTACCTGTCGGGCCGTCGGGGCCGAGCAGCGCAACGCGCACCACCTCGCGCGAACCGTCCTCCAAAGACTCTGTCCCTGCATATTCGTTGAGGTTCGTCTTGGTGAAGCCTGGGGAGACTAAGTTGACTTTGATTCCGGTCGACTCCAGCTCGATCATCATGGCGAGCGTTACAGCATTGAGGGCCGTCTTCGAGGCAGGGTAGACCGGGCCGAAGATAGCGCGGTACGAAAAGCCGGGGGTTGCGTTATCCGCCAGCGAGCCGACGCCGCTCGACACGTTGACGATGCGGGCATCCGAGGACTCGCGCAGAAGTGGCAGCATCGCCTGGTAAACAGCCAGGACGCCGAAAACATTGGTCTCCCACACTGCGCGCACCTCATCGAGCGACACGTTGCTCGGGCGGGTCAACTTGGCGTACTCAGCGATGGACATGCCGGGCAGCTTAGTCGTATTCGAAATCGCCGCGTTGTTGACGAGCAGATCCAGCCGCCCAAACTCCTTTCGGATGCGCTCCGCCGCTCGGACGATCGAACCTTTATCTGTCACGTCGAGTGCAATTTAGCCGACGCCATCGCGCGTGTTCATAAGGTCGCGGATGATCGCATTCGGCGCGCCGGAGGCTCGATCTGGTTTCATGATTGCAATCCGGGCTCGTGACCAATCCAGATGGACCCTAGGCTGGCTTCTGCAAGGCTCTTGCGGGAACACTGGCCAGCAACGGGCCTAAGCCTTCTGCGGCGGTCGGGTGGGTGAAAATTGCGTCGCGCAGCACGGTATAAGAGAGGCCACCCAGCATCGCGGTCTGAACCGCTGCCATCATCTCGCTTGCTTCCATGCCGAACGCAGTGAATCCCAATATGCGGTCGCTTTGGACCTCGATAAGCATTTTGGCGAAGCCGCGGGTTTCGCCTATAGCCACGGCTCGGAGCACTGCGGCCATCGGTATTTTCGCTAAGCGATAGGCAATGCCGCGTTTCTTAGCTTCCGATTCGCTCAAACCGACTCGCGCAAGCTCAGGGTCCGTGAACATGCAGAACGGTACAAGCCTATCGCGGGTGGTGCGGCTACCGCCGTTCAAGTTGTCTCGGACCACGCGGAAATCATCGAACGCGACATGAGTGAACTGAGGACTACCCGCGCAATCTCCCATCGCCCACACCCCCGGCGCGGCGGTTTCCAATCGCTCGTTGACTTTGATGTAGCCACGCGAGTCCAGCTCGATTCCGGCCGTTTCAAGCCCGATCCCCTGCGTGTTCGGAGTCCGGCCAACCGCGACCAACAAGTCGCTCGCTTCTATCGTCTGTTCTCCACTGTCGGTTTCGGCGTGGACTTGCACGCTTTGACCTGAGAGTCCCTCGACCTTCCGCACTTGTGTCCCGAGCAATACTTCGATTCCCTCGCTCGTGAAATTCTCACGAATCGCTTGCGAGATGTCGGGATCTTCCGCCGTTGCGACTTGCGAGCCACGCTCGATGATGGTCACCCGAGCGCCGAATCGATGGAGGGCCTGGGCAAGTTCGAGGCCCACGTACCCGCCGCCCAGCACGATCACGTGCGCCGGCAGACGTTGAAGATCGAGTGCTTCGATGTGAGTCATCGGTTTTGCGTCCGCGAGGCCGGGAATGTCCGGCATCATCGCACGCGATCCCAGGTCCAGAAACAGTCGATCACCCGTGACCGTTCGACGACCTCCGTCGTTTAGGTGCACTTCCACAACCTTAGGAGCGATAAAGTGGGCCTCGCCGCGGATCAAGTCGGCTCCGGTCGCTTTGAAGCGATCGAGATGAAACTGAACTTCGCCCTCGACCATCTTGCGCTTGCGGTTGAAAACCCCTTTCATGTCCGTGGATACTGGACCCGTCTGGATGCCGTACTCGACGCCGTGCCGCGCAAACCAATTCGCCTTTGCGCTGCGGATCACGTTCTTGCTGGGCAAGCACGCAATGTTAGGGCACGATCCGCCAATGTATTTCCGCTCCACAACAGCCGTGCGGTGACCAGCTTGGGCCAAGTTCCATGTAAGGTGCTTGCCCGCCTCGCCACTACCGATAACAAGGATCTCGTAATGCTCTATCTCAGACATTAATTATTTACCTCCGTAGACTGGTACTGGTGTCTCGCCTCGCCTCTGGCGGCAATACCGTGGCTGGTGAGAACAACATACATCCGTTTGCCCCCGGCAGTCATCCGCACCAGCACTTTCCTTTCGAAGCCTGTGGTTTTGGAAGATGCAGAGCTTCAAATCTCCGTATCCGCTGAATCCTCTCGCTCTCATCAGCTCGCATGGATGGTTCTTCTGTTTCTTGTCGTTCTTCCGCCGAACGAAAAGTTCTCATAACGCGAGATCTCTGTAGCCAGCTGGTCATTCATCCCATTGCCGCACTCGCGTAAGGGAGCGTCCATGACGACGAGAGGAGACACCGCGTCCCGATAGCTTTCGGCGTAGGGCTCTCAGCGACTATTACCTGGCACTGGTTCCCTTGTGCTAACCCAATTTCGTCGCCGCCCTCCCATGCTTTCGGGCTACTGTCTTCCTGTTGTAGTACGCTTTCGCTTTGTGTTGGCTGCCGCACGTTCGCATCTCGCACCATCGTCGGTTGCGGCTGCGGCTGCGATCCATAAAAAGCCAGCAGCACTTCTCCGCCGCGCATCGCTTTACGCGCTCGATCTCGTCTGACGTCAATACCTCCACCGCCGAGCGCACGATCCTCCCGAGGAGCCGGGCGATGCCGCTGCTCTTCTCCACCCACCGCCAGGCACCCCGTGCGGGCCCGGGCACAACGAGCGCGCCGGTATTCAGTTTTTGCAGGGCGTCGTTGAGGGCGCCCGCATCGGCATCGGAAACTTCGTGGCCAACCGCCACGGCCGATAGGATCCTGAATATCATTTCGCGCAAGTCGACGGCCCGCTCGAAAAGTATGGACGCCTCGTTTTTGTCTTGTCTTCCTTCACGCTGCAGTTTCCGGGACTCGGAGGGTGAGAACACACCGGTCTGCTTTCCAAACGCCACGAGCTCCTCGTATCCACTCAGTTTGTCCTCGGGATTGCCGCTGATGCTCTTTCCTACTGCGATGCCATCTGTATCATGGCAGTCGTGGACTCGGCGAACACGGCACCGACGGGCAACTGACGTCGACCGATGCGGCAGCAACAATGATTTCCCTTCAAAACGCCGCCAACGTGCTCAGCATCAGTCCGTGCGAAACCAAGGAGGGCAGCATGACAACTTTAACCTTCACGAAAACCGCGCCACCCGAATGGCTGCTGGCGATGTGGAGAGAAATTGACGAAAAGACTTTTGGCAAAGGCTTCGACTGCTTTGCAAAGGACGCCACGTGTAACCTCGGAGTTGCGGATTGGCGTGGACGTGAACAGATCCGCGAGAATCTGCGCGCCTTTATCGATAAGGGATTTACCGCGCATCACGATGTGGTCGAATACTGGGATGGGGGATCACTGAAAGTTTTTCACGGGGTCGTTACGATGAAATTCGACGATCCCTCGCAAGAAACCGTGAAGCCCGTGATGACGCACTTCTTCTACATGGACAAGACAGACCCCACGAAGGTTAGCCGCTGGGTTGGCTCGGTAGGGCCAACCGTATTTTAGGGCCGCCGGCTTCGACGTGGCAACGCGACTCTTCTGCCACGCCTTATCCGCCAGGATGCCTGAACCGTGCGCGGAAGAAGGAGAACAAGCGACTGCTCGACGTCCTCCGGGTAGCGATGGTGGGGTACTCGGAAACATTTGATTACGACTCGCCGGGTGTATACTTCCAGCGTCTAGTCTCACACCTTCCGCCGCGTTCGCCCTGGGCGGGGGTTCCTGTGCAACAAGACATGCATCCCGCCCACCTATCCCTTTGCTTTGCCGCGCGTAGAAACGAATCTGATTTGAGGACTATATGCCACCCAGAAGAAGCTATCGAGACAGCATCCGAGAGCAACCATCGCAGATTGGAGTTCGGATCATGCTCGCGTTCCTATTCGTCGCAGCGATGGGTTTTGCGGGGAAGCCCTATATCATGCAGGAAGCGCTTGTGGTGCTCCTCCTACTTGCCAGTTTGATGGCGGCAATCCTTGTTCTTGCCATTGTGTTCATTCTGTTTCTGGAAGGGATAAGCCGGGCGGTTCTTTGGAAGAAAAGGGCAGTCGTATCTCAAGCCGACAGCCGAGTTGAGCCCTCAAGCTTACATCCCGAGAAAGTAGTGAGCCTTGCGAGACCTTAATCTTCACAAAACTGGCCTAACGTCAACTATGCCTGCCTCGCGGATTGCGGCTGCCGTATACCTGCATCATTGTCGTCGCGCAGACGGGTAAACTTCGCATGCCGCAAATGGTCTCCCTCGGTCCATTCCAGATATTCGATCTGCGCAAAAGCTTCGGGCTGGACCCAAGTGCAATGGTTTGTTCAACGGCTTTGGTATAATTATAGTATCGCGGGACGCACCGGTGCCTGACGGCAAGTTCCCCGTAGTCTATCAGCACCTATTGAATTAGGCCGTTGCGGCCTTGCCGTAGCCCTTTACGGCTTTCTCAATCCCGGAACCAGCATTTGCCAGGTCCTTTGCATTCATTGCAGGTCGGACGGTAAGTCTCGCATTGAAGGCGAGGAACCACGGTTCGGCAATGGCGGGCAACTCCGATGCGTCCTTCATGTCGAAGAATATGTATCCGGTCCGCTCGCCATTATCTTCGGAAAAATAGGCCGCTTCGGGCTTCATGTCATCGACGATGGTTTTGATTGTTTTCCCTAGACTGCCGTTGCGAACCGCGGCGTTGCCAGCTTCGACCGGAATAGAGACTTTCAGCATCATGCGCATGTTAACCGCCCTCCCAAGGCGGAAGGCGATTCTACACGCTCGCCATGTAGCGTAAAACGTCTTTCGAGAAACCATTCACTTCGCGAGGCCGCAGCTGATTCATTCTACTGGCCCGCGGCGAGCGATCTCCGCCTTTTTAAAATGCCGCGATTCGCAAAAGGGGGATGGCGGTCAGATAGGATCCATCCCCCTACGGCTTCAACCCGTAGCGATTCACCCGTCCAAGGGCATCGCACCAGGCTGTCATCGTAAGCCCTGTTTAGACTTAGCCCCGCAACGAAACAACTGGAGGAATCCCTAGTTCCCTAACGAATGTAATTCGCCGTCGTGCGGCTCTTGCAAAACTCGGCTTGAATCATTTGGCGGGATGCACCCACATAATTCAACGAGCGCGGTCTCGGGACAGGTGCTACTTGGCGAGTTGGGCGGCTAACCCGAAGAGGAACGAAGCGATCACAAAATCAATCATGATGACGGTCCCGATGACGGACATTAAAACAAATCGGCGCATGATGAACTTTCTGACCAAGGCGGGTATCAAACAACTGGGGGAATCCCTAGTCCATTCAGGGTTGGAAGAATGTGATCGTGATCTGCGTGCTTGGAGTTCCGTTTGGAGCGCTGGCCGCATGGCGCAGAAACCTTCGCGCAAACATCATCGTTCATGCATGGTCAGGCTGTCTGGAGATAGGCCGACGATGGGCCGTCCTGTCAAGATCGGGAAATCCGTGATATAGCAATTGCTCGAATAAGCGCCGAACCCCTGATGGTACACCGCCCGAAGGACCACACGCCCGACGCGCGGGGTCAGAACCTTGCTCGAAAGAGGTCGACATGAGAATCCGCCAATTGTATTTGCTGCTGGTGGTGACTTGCTGCAACCTGTGCACTCCCTTGGCCGCCTCCACCGGCCCCGATGACCGCACTCTCACCGATCCGAAGTCGGTGGTCTCGGCGCCGAACGCGGCCGCCCGGCCCGCGCCCATCGACGACCTCTACTACACCAGAAATGTATTTGGTGCTGCCTGGTCGCCCGATGGCAAGCAAATCGTATTCGTCAGTGATCTTGCCGGCCGCACCAATCTGTGGAAGGTAAGTGCCTCGGGCGGATGGCCGCTCCAACTGACCCAGTCCGACGATAGGCAATACAGCCCTGTCTGGTCGCCTGACGGCAAATGGATCATCTACCAGCAGGACCACGCGGGCGATGAGCTTTGGGATCTTTACGCCATCCCCAGTGACGGCGGCGAAATCATCAACCTGACCAACACGCCTGCGATTCGTGAGCAGGATCCGCACTGGTCCCACGATGGCAACACCATTGCTTTCACCTACAAGACCAAGGACGGCTCACAATACGATATTGCTCTGCTCGATTGGAGCACAAGGAAAGTTCACAAGCTTACGAATGAGCAGCAACCCGGTTTTTCCTGGAACGTGGTGGCTTGGAGCAGCGACGACAAGACCATCTACGCCGGCCGTGTGAACCCTCCCTTCACCGACGCGGACATCTACCGCATCGATGTGACGACCGGAAAGTCGGAGAATCTCACCTCTCACCAGGGCACGATTCGCTATCTCGCCTCATCGCTTTCGCCCGACGGCGGGACGCTGCTCGTGAGTTCGGATGCCAAGGGCGGCTACATGAACATCGCACTGCTCGAGATCGCCACCAGAAAAATGACTTGGGTCACCGATCTGAAATGGGAGGCTTTCTCCGGCAATTTTTCACCCGACGGCAAACGTTACTCCTATACCGTCAACGAGGACGGAGTAACGGACGCCTATCTCGTTGATCGTTCGACCAACGAAGCGAAGAAGGTGGACCTGCCTCACGGCCTGAATTATTTCTCGGGCAATCCCAACGAGTTCGCACCGCAGAGCGACCGCGCAATCGTTTCCCACGAGGCTTCCAATCAGCCCGGCGACTTTTGGGTCTACAATCTCGATAGCCACCATGCCGACCAATTGACTTTTTCGGCGATTGCCAGCTTGCATGCGACCCCGCTTCCGCCGTCCCAAATTGTCCACTACAAAAGCTTTGACGGGAAAATCATCACGGCGTTGCTCTGGGTGCCGTTCAATCTGAAGCGCGACGGGAGCAATCCCGCACTCGTACTGCCGCACGGCGGACCAACCGGTCAGATGGTTGACTACTGGAACACGGATGTGGCGGCGCTGACCTCGCGCGGATATATCTGTATCGCTCCCAACCCGCGCGGATCCACTGGTTACGGCCTGGACTTCCAAAAAGCAAACTTTCAAGACTTGGGCGGTGGCGACCTAAAAGACGAGATTGCCGGCGTAGACTTCCTCAAAGCCACGGGTTACGTAGATGCCAAGAAAATCGGTATCTATGGCGGTTCTTACGGTGGCTTCATGACGCTGATGGCCATCGGTAAGACTCCCGATATCTGGGCAGCTGCCGTAGACGCATACGGCATCATTAGCTGGTCCACCATGCTGAAGAGCTCCGACCCCTCGTTGAACGAGTACCTGAAGGCGCTTTTGGGCAATCCCGAAGAGAACCGCAAGGTCTATGAGGAGGACTCGCCGATCACATACATTCGCAGCGAGAAGGCGCCTTTACTGGTGCTACAGGGCGACAATGATCCGCGCGTTCCAAAGGAGGAGGCGCAACAGGTTGTCGATATCCTCAAAAAAGAAGGCCGAGTCGTGGATGTCCACTATTACCAGAATGAAGGTCACGGGTTCGTAAAACGAGAGAACCAGATTGACGCCATCCGGCGCACCATCGCCTGGTTCGATCACTATCTCATGGGAAAGACCCCGGCACCATAGAACCAACCGGGAACCGGGGTGCGCCCCTCTAAAGTAGTCCGAGATGGTCGGGATACTTGCCTTGCAACGAGCTCACCAGAACCTCAAACTCTGGTAGCTCGCGTAGGTTTTTCAGGTGAGGGTCCTTGAGGAAAAAAGGCCAGCACGCGAAGCCACTCGTGACACTCCGCTCCAACCACTCAAACGCAGCTTGCCGCCGCTCCAACATGGCAAGTATGCACGCGATTTGGTAGTAGCTGTGATGCGCATGTCCAAACGATTTTGGGCTCGCACAAGCCGTCGTCAGGCAGTCGAGCGCTTTTCCCGCTAATCCAGTGGACGCGCAATAGACGCCCTCCAAACTGACAATGAGCGGTTCTTCCGGCAATAGTTGAGCCGCTTCGTCCAACAGGACTCTTGCTTCTTTCAAATCTCCCGTCAGCAAGGCCAGTTGAACAGCAAAGTAGACTGGATACTTGTTCTCTGGAGTCTCGGTGCGCCAAGCTTCGATCTCCTCGCGTGCCAAGTCGTATTCGTGGTTCCAAACGTACACTTGCACGATGCTGTGACTAACAGCTTTTCGGGGATGAAATGGCCGTGCTCGCTCGTACATTTCACGGGCGTGCTCGAGTAGCCCGATGTGAGCCAGGATCGTGCCCAGACGGTTGTACGCTTGAGGCTGATTGTTCTGTAGAGCCAAGGCTCGCTTAAGTTCGTCAATCGCTTCCAGATGCTGGAAGTTCCTCGACGGCCCCCAAAAGAGAAACGCGCGGGCGACGTGCCCCTCGGGCAAATCCGGATCTAGATCGAGCGCGCGGCAACAATGAAACTCGGCCTTCTCCCACAACGCGCTCGATGGATCCAGTTCAAAGTGACGAGTCGCGCAGAGTACGGAAAGCGCGGCGTGCGCCAGGGAAAATGCAGGATCTCGAGCAACCGCATTGCTCAGGTGCCGGGCTGCTTCGTCCAGCATCGCTGGATTGCCAGAGGAGCTCAACTTGTAGCCCCGCATGAACTCCGCATAGGCCATAGGGTCCTTGCTATAGCGCGGGGAACGTTGAACCATCGCTCGACCCAGCGGCCGGTTCAGTGCCATGGCGATTTGCTTGGCAATCTCGTCCTCGAGGTCGGATAGGCGGTTGAGGTCCAGATCACGCTTCCTTGTGAAGCAAACAGTTTGCAGATGCGTGTCAAACATTTCCAATGAGAGACGCCAAAGACCCTTGGACATTTGAATGCCGCCGCGAACGGCAAAACGCACGCCAAGTCGCGAAGCGGCCTCGGCAGGTGTTACCCCCGCCGGCACGCTCAGCACTGCTGAAGTTGGAAGGACGTCCACGCCCGTCAAATTCCCGAGGCGCGCGACCAGTGCATCGGCAAACCCCAGGCACACGCCATAGTCATCCGTGGCCTTGCCGAGAAGCATCAAGGGCAAGACGGCCAGAGAAGTGCGCTCGCTCGACCCTCGTGCCTCTTCCGGGACGTGCGCGCGCGTAACACCCGATCCAAAATCGGATTGTGGGTAACGCGCGTCGTGCACTCTCAACGGCCCGACAAATCTGTAACCCTTGCCCACCACGGTTTCGAGAAAACGAGGCTTATCGGAGTCGTCACCCAGAGCGGTGCGGATTTTTCGCACAATGTTGTTGATGTTGGGCTCGGTATCTACGAACAGATCGGAACCCCACAATTTGCTTACGATCTCCCGGCGGGAAACCAACTGTTCTCGGCGGCTCACCAGAAAAATCAGCAGTTCCATCGGCTTCTTTTCGAGTTTGACTCGCTGACCCTGGCGGCGAAGCTCGTAACGACCCAGGTCCAGTTCGATCTCGCCCGTTGCCGATTTTGTGCGCCGCATAAGCCTCTCAAAGGACATTATCCCCTAGGAATCAGTAATTTGCGACGATGTGCAAAAGATAGGCAACCGGTATCTGCTCTTGATTGGAATCGTCCTCGGCTCAAGACATGATTCCCACAGTTCGATACCGAACGACGAACGACGGAGGTTCGACAATGAAACGATACTTGTTCCTAACTCTTGCAGCGGCTGGAATATTCTCTTGTGCGGAGCTGGCATTCACCCGCGTCGCGCACGATAACTCACACGAAAAGAACGTATTCACCCCGGATACCATTTCCTGGGGGGCGGCACCCCCCGTTGTGCGTCCTGGTGCGCAGTTTGCCGTACTCGAAGGCGACCCAACCGCCTCTACCGGCGACTTCACGATTCGCTTGAAGATGCCTGATGGGTTCCGCATCGCGCCCCATTGGCACCCGAACCGGGAAAACGTCACGATCATTTCCGGGACCTTCAAAGTCGGCATGGGTGATGAGTTTGACCCCAGCAAGATGAAAGCTTTCAGTGCCGGGAGCTTTGCTTTCCTCGACCCCGACATGCACCACTATGCCATGGCCTCCGGAGAAACCATTGTGCAGGTCCACGGACAATCTCCGCTGCAATTCAACTATCTCAATCCTGACGACGACCCGAGCAAGAGTAAGTAATCGGTACTCGCACATTTCAGGTGAGAGCGTTAACCAACTCAGGGCGCAGCACCGAGTGCTTCCTGAGCGTATCCGAGGCGAGCCGGATCGTCGGAAGCTCGCATAAAGCATCACTGAACGAAGAGTCAAAGAAATCGCATTTACAAAGGAGAATTGGAATGGCACTCGATATGGACAAACTGAATGTGTTCGTAGGGCAATTCGTCGGGGATCTAGGCGCGGCGGTCCACTCTGGCATGGTGGTGATTGGCGAAAAGCTGGGGTTGTACAAAGCTCTCGCCGAAGGCCCGCTGACTTCAACCGAACTGGCCGTTAAAACCAGAACCGACGAACGTTATGTGCGCGAATGGCTGAGCTCACAAGCTGCCGGTGGCTACGTTACCTATAACGAGCAGACTCGCAAGTTCTGTCTGAGCGAGGAGCAGGCATTTACGCTCGCGAACGAAGACAGTCCGGCTTATCTTCCCGGAGCCTTCCAATTGGCCCTCGGCTCCCTGGCTGCAGTTCCCAGGATTACCGAGGCCTTCCGATCCGGCGCAGGCATGGGTTGGAATGAGCATGATGAAAATGTCTTTCATGGCTGCGAGAAATTCTTCCGGCCAAGCTATGCAGCAAACCTCATCAGTTCGTGGATTCCTTCCCTGGACGGCGTCCGGGCTAAGCTCGACGCCGGCGCACGCGTCGCCGATGTTGGGTGCGGGAAGGGTGCGTCCACTGTACTGATGGCTAAAGCCTTCCCAAAATCGCAATTCTTTGGTTTTGACTATCATGACAAATCCATCGAGGGCGCCCGCGCAACCGCTGCGAAAGAGGGCCTCGAGGTTCGCCTCAACTTTGGCGTCGCGAAAGCCAAAGCATTTCCAGGCAAAGAATACGACTTGGTCACCGTATTCGATTGTTTGCACGATATGGGTGATCCAGTCGGCGCCGCAACCCACGTTCGCAATTCACTTAGCAAGGACGGCACATGGATGATCGTCGAACCGTTTGCTCACGACGAGCTAAGAGACAATCTCAATCCAGTCGGTCGCGTGTACTACTCTTTTTCGACTTTGTTGTGCACTCCTTGTTCGCGCTCACAGGAAGTTGCGCTGTGCTTGGGTGCGCAGTCAGGCGAAAAACGTATTCGCGAGGTAGTCACCGCGGCCGGTTTCAGCCGTTTCCGGAGAGCCGCGGAAACACCGTTTAACATCGTCTACGAAGCTCGTCCATGAGCCGTTCGTCTTTAGGAGGAAAACAGTGGAGTTGAAACCGTGCTCAGTAATCGTCGTTGACGCAGTGGTTTGCTTGTTGGCCGCCACACTCGACGAAACCGCGAAATGACGAATACGTGAGCTGGCACTCGGATTGAAGCATAACTTACGCTCGAGCCTACGACTTGTCCGAGGATGGGTACGATGCGCCTACGTTACGTGGAATGCAATTGGATTCGTTAGGCTGGCAAGCTGGGCATATCGAGCCGTCTCAAGTTGGTCCTCAATGCCTTGAACGGCACAGAAGAAATTGGCCCTTCGTCTGGCCCAAGTGCTGGTTCTGCCGGACTGATTGAGATCGAAGTCGAGTACCCGGTCGGCGTAGGTTCCGGTTAGCGACAACCGGTGCTCCAGGTCCTGGGAAGCTGAAGCCGGTTTCGTTTTGTCTTATGCTGGTCGTATGCGAGCTTCCTTGCTTCTTGTCGCTGCAGTGGTGATCGGCCTCATTGTCAGTCTACCGTCGTTTAGCCAAATGCCAAATGCGCAGCCTGCGCAGTCGATTCCCCGAGGAAACATACTGTGGTCAACAACAAGGGCCGCCGACTCTAATATCGACGCTCCTGCGTTGGAGTCGATCTACTCCAATATGGCGCAAGAGCCGAACCATGATCTCAAGGGTATTGTCATTGTGCGAGACGGTCGTCTGGTAAGCGAACGCTACTTCAACGGCGATTCCGCCACTTCCCTTCACGACATCCGCTCGGCCACCAAGAGCATTACATCATTACTGATGGGCATTGCCATTCAAAAGAACCTCGTCGATAGCGTCGACGACCCGATCGCGCTGTACCTGCCAGGCTTGCCAAACGACGGCAAAGAGAAGATTACCATCAAGGATCTGCTGAACATGCGCTCGGGTCTTGACGCCGACGACGGTGATCCTGCCAGTCCGGGCAACGAAGACAATTTGGACCAGTCGTCAGACTGGATTCGCACAGTTTATTCCGTCCCTATGAAGCGCACTCCCGGAACACAATACCTCTATTGCTCAATTAACGCATTTCTCGCCGGTGCAATCATCGAGAATGCGAGCCACACTTCACTGGACCAGTTTGCCAAAACCAACTTATTTGATCCGTTGGGAATTCACAAATATAGTTGGCGGCACGTGCCCATCGACCGGACCACCGGGCAAGGCAATCTTTCGATCACCACACAAGACGAAGCTGCGATTGGCGAACTGATGCTGGACGATGGTGTCGTGAATGGACGACGCATTCTGACCCATGACTGGGTAGCAACGAGCCTGGCGAAGCAAGTTGCCATCGCCGACAGTGACCCCTATGCTGACTTCTACGGCTACATGTGGTACACGAAGGCCCAAGCCGTCGGTGGTCACAAAGTCGAAGTGCACTTTGCCTCGGGCAATGGCGGGAACAAGATTTACATCGTCCCGTCGGCCCATATGGTTATCGCCATTACTTCTAGTGCCTACGGTCAGCGCTATGGACAAAAGCGGTCCCAAGACATTCTGTTAAGGATTCTTGCGGCCACACACTCCGCCTAAGCCGACCGGAGAGCGAGAGATTTTTCAGCGCGTAACTGCCAGGTCTCGCAGCTAAACCAATCAGCGCACTCCAGACGCAATTTCGCGGCGACCATCGCGCAGCCCAACAAAAAACTTAGAATTCCAGTGCGGTCGTCCAAGTGGAGCTGCAGTGGGAGGAGGCAAGGGAGGTTGGTGTCTCCTGCTTTGCGTTCACTGTTTCGGTGCCGCGTTCCACATCTCCTGCTTAATCCTCCACTCTCCGTTGGCGTCTCTATGCAGTACCAAAGCCATCTTTCCCCACGTCTCAATCGATTCTTTTCCATCCGGCGGCTGCACCACTTGATGTTCCAACGCCCACTCCGACGCCCAGTCTCCCGACACCTGAATATCGTGAAACTCCATCTCTTGTCTCTTCACTTTGTAACCCGGCATCTTCGCTAAAATATCTTCTACCCACGCCTCGATGACCTTCTTCCCGATCATCGGCGCTTCTCCGGGCATTAAGTCCACACCGTCATCCGCCCATAGCGCAAATATCCCCGCCGTATCCATGTTTAGGTGGAGTTCCCGAAAATGGTTGTTGAATTTTTCTAATTCGACTTTTCCACTTGCCGCTTGCTTGCCGGCGGCAATCGTGCTCCATGCAATCAGTGCTGCAGCCAACCACAACCCCCTCATCCGCCCCATCTGCCGCCCCCTCCTCCGGTTCAAGCCTATAAACAAATGCGCAACCAGGAGACTGCCCTCAAGCTCCATTTAGGCGAACACGCCGTGCGAACCTACTTGATTCGCATTTTTGACAAGCTCGGCATATCGAGCCGTGTGGGGTTGGTCCTCTATGCGTTGAGCCAAAAGTCCGACCTCGGTAAACAACCCCCGCCTGGGCCAGCAGCCAGCGCAACGAGGTGACCCTTCTTGTCGTGGCGCGCCAAGAGGAATGCCGTTTCGACGAAGCTATCGTGCGCGGGCCCGCCACGGGACCATGCGGCTGAGCATCCCGTCTCGCACAATCAGCGTGTGAAACAGAATGGCTCCAAAATGGGCGACGAATGCGAGGAATAGGAGATAGGCGAGAAACGTGTGCGTCCGCCGCAAGGCCGCGTACAGCATCACGCTGTGCGGAAGGATGGGAAAAACATGCAGTGACCCGAACAGGGCGATCGGATATCGCGCCGCCGACAACATCCCCCAGCCGACCAGCGGCAGCACAAACAGCAACGTGTACAACAATACTTCGGATGCGTGTGCGACGAAGCGCTCCTGCGAGGACATGGTTGCCGGAAATGGCGGCAGGGTACTGAACTGGCGATTCACGAAGCGAATCACGACCAAAATCAGAATGGCGATCCCCAACGGGCGGTGGATGGAAACTAGGCGATGGTAGTCGCCGAGCGATGCGACCATGGCAACGCCAATCCCCAGCATGGTCAGGACCATCGCGGCCATGAGCCAGTGCAGGAACCGCATGGACCCAGTGAATTGCTGCCGGTCGGTCGTCGTCCTGGCACTCACTTTCGCACCTCTGAAGGCGTGATTTCGCTCGGCGCTTTCGTTTCGCCCGCGCGCCTCGTAAACGATTGCGAGTAAATCGCCGACCGCGCGCTCAGCAAGGGATCGTTGGACGGCGCCATGCCGGCCGGCAAAACCAGCGGATCGAAATTGATGTCGCGCGCAGGGCTGGTTTCCTCGCTTTCCACAGAATCGAGAGTCAGCATTCCCACGTCCACCTGCTCCCGTCCTTCCGGCCACTGGATAGTAGCGTTGTCGGTCGGATCACCGGGCTGTGCGACGGTTATGACCAAGTGCCATTGCAACGGGTGCTGCTGGATGTTCGCGATCAGCCCATCGAAGAGGAAATTCTTGTCCTGGCTTGCCCCGGCCTCATACGACTGCACGGGAGCGAGCGTCCAGCGCACGTAGCTGGACGCGCCGTCCGCGTTTACGAATCGGAACGCATTGAGACCGTAGTAGGCGGTGTTGTCGAAACCGGACGACGGCGCATGGCTCTTGATGATTGCGAGCGCCCGCGCGCTGTCCGGGTGGCTCGCGAAGAACGCCGCCCCTTTCGCCGGATCGGGTTGATGCGTGTTGGGGTCGCGTTGCGATGCCACCAGGTTGTCGTAAAAGGCCTGCGGATCCTTGAACGGGAACACCGGCAGATCGACCATCGCGGTCCGCCACTGTTCACCGTCGGGCAGAGAAAATTGAAGCCCCAAGCCGCGGACGGTGCTCAGCTCGTCGGTGACGTGGGGATCGCCGCCGCCCAGTGAAAAGCGCCCGATCACTGGCACGCGGCCGCTCTGGAAGACGACAGCCTTCGAGAGGCGCGCCCCCTGCCCGTTGCTTTCGAAAAATCCTCGCACGCATACGCCTTTCGCGTGATTGCGACGGAAACCCGAGTGGATGCCGTCCACCCTCTCAAACTCATCGACGAACCGTGCAGGCGTCAGTTTCTGCGGGCTGAACCATCCGCCTAGATAGAGAAACGCTCCCACAACACCTAGCAGCAGAACGCCAATACCCGCCAATCGGGCAAACTTGTTTCCTGCGGTCAAGGGCGCTGGTTGCCTCTCCATCGGTCCGGTTTCACTCAGCAACTCTCCGCTGCCGTTTGTGGTTTTTGCGTCCTGGTTGGCCTCTAACGGTGCCATCACGCCCTCCCCTCCCTTTGGTCCGGAGATAGCACTTTGATGCAAAGCAAGCAAAAGGGGGAGCTTTTTTTTGTGCCGGGCCGTAATCGGCCGCCGCGATGCCCTTCGGTTGCACGAACGGAGGGATCAAAAGCCGCCTGTACTGATTCTGTCCCCTCGCATTTTGATCTACACAACCCGCTGACCAGCACCGGGCGGATGACCAGCATGCCTTCGGCTCGTAGTTCGAAGTTGGGGCGGTGGAGGGTTACTTCTGAAGTCCGTCCCATGACCAGTGTGGGATGCTGAGGCCGTTAGGCACATCATCGGCGGACTGGTGGTAGCGGGACATCGTTGTTGTGGTCGCCCAGGCGAAATAGTCGTGCAGCACTTGTCGCAAAACGTCGTCGTTGGCTAGTCCGACATCGGCCAGAGCCAGATCGAAGGAAGGGGTTGTGGGGGGGGGGGGGGGGGGGGGGGGGGGGGGGGGGGGGGGGGGGGGGGGGGGGGGGGGGGGGGGGGGGGGGGGGGGGTGGGGGGGGGGGGGGGGGGGGGGGGGGGGGGGTGAGGGGGGGGGGGGGGGGGGGGGAGGTGGGGAGGGGTGAGGGGGGGGGTGTGGGGGGGTGGGGTGTGTGGTGAGGAGGTGAGGGGAGAGGGGAGGGGGGGGGGGGGGGGGAGCCCTCGCATTTTGATCTACACAACCCGCTGACCAGCACCGGGCGGATGACCAGCATGCCTTCGGCTCGTAGTTCGAAGTTGGGGCGGTGGAGGGTTACTTCTGAAGTCCGTCCCATGACCAGTGTGGGATGCTGAGGCCGTTAGGCACATCATCGGCGGACTGGTGGTAGCGGGACATCGTTGTTGTGGTCGCCCAGGCGAAATAGTCGTGCAGCACTTGTCGCAAAACGTCGTCGTTGGCTAGTCCGACATCGGCCAGAGCCAGATCGAAGCAGACAATCGCACGGCGATCCATTTCATCGTGCTCGCCGTTCCCGCTGTGCATCCTGACGACGGTGGTTTCATCACCACAGGAATCGGAATACATAGTCGGGCCACCGAGTGACTCGGCCCAATAAGCAGCGAGTCGCTCGACATGCTGGGGGTGGAAGCCATGGCTGAACGCATGGGCCACGACGTCGTCGGCCATCACCCGCTTATGCCAGGCGTCAGCAAGGCGGCGCAGGCCGTCCCTGCCACCCGCTGCCTCGAAGACAGTTTGCATGTACCCATGATGACAATCCTTTCGTGGCTATTCAAGACACTGACGCCGGCGGGTTCACAGGGGCCGCGACCTCCGATCGGGCGTGCCCAGACCCCCGACCGCAACAACACTCCTCACATCGTAGCCACGTATAGCTGGTTTGGGTACAGGGCTTCTACGATTTTTCGGATGACCTCCCTCCCATTCTCTCCATTCGTAAAGACTATTACTCCGATTCCCTGCGACGGCACAAACATAGCGAAAGTTTTCACTCCCCAATCGGAGCCGTCATGGTTCAGAATCTTTACTCCATTCACTGTCTCAACTTCCCATCCCAAGCCCATTCCGGCCGTTATGGTGCAGCGTTCCACTTCGCCGGCTACCTTGCACACTTTGTCGAGGTCTTCCGGCTTCGCCAGATCTCGCGTCATGGTCGCGCGTTGTGCGGCAATTTCCCCGGTCAAGCCTTCGTCGTGCATCACGCTCACCACGAAGTTCGCATAGTCCCCAATCGTCGTCCGCAGCAGGTCCGCGCCATTCCATGTCGTCGCGACAGGGTCGATAGGTTTTTCTCCCTTCGGCCCGTGGGGATCCGCCAAACGTCCTGTATACCATTCCTTCGCTGTGTACGATGTGTCCTTCATGCCAATCGGATCGAATACCATCTCCTGCGCCAGTCTATCGAAAGGTTTTGCCATCTTCTTTTCGGTAAACCGGCCAACGTAGTTGTATCCCTCTCCCGAATACCCCGTTTGGGTTCCCGGCTCCCATCTTATCTTCAGCACTCCGCCGGTCATTCGCCGCCAGTTCGCAAACCCAGCCTGGTGCGACAAGCACAACCGTGGCGTCAGCAATTTGCTCCAGGGATCATCCTTTATATCTGGGTCGAGCCAGAACAGTGACATCGATTCATCGAGCGAAAGCTTCCCGGCAGACGCCAGTCGCAATACCGTCTCCGCTGTCACCGGCTTGGTCAGCGACGCCATGTTGTACAGCGTTTTCCCAGTCGCCGCGACTCCCGGACTCTGCTCTCCATACACCTCTGTCCACGCCACTTTTCGATCTTCGACATATGCCACCGCTACGCTTGGCACATCGTTCTCTTTCAACCATTCCGCCGCATGGGCATCAATCTCAGCGCGGCCATTTTTCTTCGTTGCAACGGTCCCTGCAGTGGATTGCTCCTTGTGCTGTCCCGCAGCTAGGATCGTGCCCATGCATCCCATTACCGCCACGACCAATGCTTTTCTCGCTCCGCAGGCGTTAAGTCTCATCATTCCTCCCGTTCCCAATCTCCTATCTACGGGTGATATACGCGTTTTCTTTGCCCAGTGTTCCGACATAAGGTGCGTGGCGACCCCGGGGCCCGCGGGACGTTGGCTGGCGCGAGGACTGGTGCGACGGTGGTGCCGACTTCTCTACTCTCGTGATAAGATCACCGAAGCGCGAAGGGCGCATCCGGTCCGCGGAAAGGACAGAAGTCCACCTGATCGCAACAATTCGTTTTCACGAACTAACTTTCTGCCCATAAATTGCGGACCTCGGGCATACGAAAGGAAGTTCGTCATGCCGGTAAGACACCTCCCATCGAATCCGAACCTCGATCATCTCAAGTATCAAGCGAAGGACTTGCTAAAAGAGCGCACCGCCCACACTCTCGAAGTAGCCCAGCGGATCAGGGAATTTCACCCACGTTTCCGTCGGGCCACCGACGCTGAAATCTTCGGCACCCAGCTCAGCCTCAGTGACGCGCAGCTCACAATCGCCCGCGAATATGGATTTCCGAGCTGGGCGAGGTTGAAGCGACACATTGAAAAACCAACGCTCTCTGATCGATTGGATTTGCCGCACCAGCAGCGGATTGAAAATGCAACATTTCACCGTGCCGTGGAACTCCTCGATGCAGGTGACGTAGTTGGTTTGCGCGCGCACTTGCATCAGCATCCGGAGCTTGTGCGTCAGCACGTCATTTTCGAAGGCGCGAACTACTTCCGTGATCCAACACTGTTGGAATTCGTCGCTGAGAATCCGGTTCGTCATGGCACTCTGCCGGCGAACATTGTTGAGGTGACCAAGGTCATTCTGGAGGCTGGGCCGAGCCAATCCGCGGAGGACGAGACGCTCATGCTCGTCTCGACTGGGAGTGTAGCGCGTGAATGTCGCCTGCAGCTTCCGTTGATCGATCTCCTGTGCGATTACGGAGCGGATCCCAACAGCGCTTTACGAGCAACTGCCTTGCACGGCGAGTTCGAAGCAATGAACGCTTTGATCAGGCACGGCGCTCGAACCGATTTTCCGGTGGCAGCGGCAATGGGACGCATCGAAGATGCCCGTCGGCTGCTTGCAAGCACCAACACGGAGGACCGCCATTTGGCACTCGCTATGGCAGCGGATTTTGGTCATGTCGAGATCGTTCGATTGTTGCTCGACGCGGGCGAGGATCCAAACCGATACAACCCGGTGGGAGGCCATTCCCACACGACACCGCTGCACCAAGCTGCCGGGAGGGGGCACGATGAAGTAGTCCGGCTCCTTGTCGAACGCGGCGCAAGATTGGACTTGAAGGACATTCTCTGGCGGGCTACACCGGCCGATTGGGCGAGACATGCGGGCAGGACAGAAATCGAAGCATATCTTCGGACCCGCATAGCTTCCGAATTGCCCCGTTAGTCCATCTCGCTGAGCCTTTGCGCGAATTCCTTATTTTCTTCGAGAATCGCAAATGACACCACTTGTCGCCCGCCTCGTGTCCCGCCGCCGAAGAAATGTGGAAACAGGAGTCGCCCCTCAAGCGCAATTTGGCCGAACACAACCGTCCGAAACCCTTTGATTCTCGTTTTTTTGACAAGCTCGGTATATCGAGCCGCGGGGAGTTGGTTGGGCCAGAGGCAAAAGGATCGTTCAGTATAACTTCCGTACGGTTCCTCTGATGTTCCGGATTCACGGTGGTGGTTACGTCGCAGGTTCCAGTCAAGACCCGCCTCTGGGGCCCAAACTTATGGCTAAACCAGCCGAGTAATATCATGCGCCGCGTAGCTATCAGCAAAATTGGTCAAATTTCGATATACGAATTCGTTGGGCTTGTTTCTTTTTTAGAAAAAGATCGCCTAAAACGACGTTTCATAGCAACCCATGTCGATCTTCGCTCCTTCAAGCCTGTGACGGCCGTCGAGATCCTCATCGCCTACGATCTGGGGTCCCAGATTTTCTCCACCATTTCGGGCGGGAGAACCCGCCCGCAGATGAAAATTGCTTGAGGCAGCGTCTAAGAATTCTGGATCGGCAAACCGCGAGTGCCGGTCATTCCCGGTTGCTTGGACATATTCTTCGAAACTCGCGAATTCCAAGAGGTCGTAACTCCATTTCGCAGTCTTCGAACCGCCAGGATAGTAGTAGAGGTTGTGATCGAAGATCACCGTCGGACCGCCATCCATACGACCAGATCGGCTGGTCATGACTCGCCCATGTTTGCCCACGTAAATGATGTTGTTCTTGAACACGTTGTTATGCAGATAAAATTGCATGAGGATCTCGCCCGTTCCCGTTTCCCAAGTGTCGTTGTTGTACAGGGTATTGTTGACGATGGTTGTGTCCTCGGTCTTGCCCCGCTTTAAATCGTAGCCGCCGATGCTAATTCCAGCGGTATGGCAGGAATAAATCAAATTGTTGCGCGCTACTATTTGGCTGGTATTTCCTGAAAAATGCTCGCTAGCCAGTTCAAGGCCGAAATCTACGTCGTGCATCACGTTGCGCTCAATCAAAATACGCGTTCCACCATCCACGTATATGCCGTCGGAATTCGCCTCGTTGCCGTAGGCCGGATTACCTCTGGAGGTGATGTTATAAACCAAGTTCTCGCTCACTACTCCATCGCGTGCTCGATCGACTTCTGGATTGGGTGCGGTGCGTTCAAAGCCGATCACGTCGATTCCGATGTTGTTGTTATCGTGCACGATATTCTTGGAAATTCGGAAACCAGCCACGTTTCCATTGACCACAAGCGACTCGCTCGAACCTGTCTTGAGATCGTGAATTTCATTGCCTTCGATAACCAGATCACTGACTGGCGTTTTAGCATCCGTACCGTAAATGGCGATGCCAAAGCCGTTGGCGCCTTGTCCCGGCCGCAACTGCACGGTGGAATTCTGCTCTATGTGATGCACGTTGTTCTTCAGAATCTCGATGTGCGAACCCCCTCCAAATACCCGAATCCCGCCCGGAACGCTGCGGGAGTCGTTGGTTCGATAGTTGCAAATTTCGAAACCCTCTATCCGCACATAAAGCATGTCGCGCAATTCGATCATGCTTGTCTCACCCACGGGCGGCGTTAGGCACCCCCCGTCGAGGACCACTTGTTCACCGAGCTGACTCCGAAACGTGATGAACCCCTGCTGCGCGTCGCCGGAGACTTTGACGGTCAACCGCTGGCAGTACGTGCCAGCCCGCACATAAACCGTGGCTCCCGGCTTCGCAGTGTCGGCCGCGCGTTGAATTGTTCGAAATGGCCTTTCGATTGTCCCAGGATTCGCATCATCGCCACTCGTTGAAACATAGAGGTCCGAACCAGCCTTCTTGGCAAAGGACGCACAGAAAGGGATAAAGGACAAAAGGACAGCGATCACCAGACTGTGCATAAGCTTCAAATCATTCCTCGAAGACGCTGAGCCCTATCCGGCCATCCATTTCGTATCAGCAAAAAGGGGCAGTGCGCGTTAAGTTTCGCACGTTTCCCTTATTGAAGGATGGGGCTTTCTACCCGTGGCCTCACGGCGGACCGCAAAGTGAAGCGCACCGGTGGGCCTCCTCTAGTTTTTGTAAAAATAGCCTTTGGGTTCGAGCTGAGTGTTGTGTCGATCCGTTGAGACCACCGCGTTTACCAGACGGGACTTGGCCGAATATTTCTCGACTTTCGAGACTGTCGCGCCGACCTGGTGTTCATCCTTCAGCTGCTACCCGCAGCGAGGTGCTTCGGCGCTTGATCTTTGACCTCTGTTACACCCGCTTTTTTCCCAAGTTCCAGTAATTGCTCAGCCGTTGAAGTGGCAAACAAATGCATAGCCCTGGCGATGATCCCTGTCCACCCGGTCTGATGGCTCGCGCCGAGTCCAGCTCCGTTGTCACCGTGGAAGTATTCATAGAACAAGATATGGTCACGCCAGTATCGGTCCTGTTGAAATTTCTCGGTTTCCCCGTAGACTGGCCTCCGCCCGTCCTCACCGCGGAGAAAAATACTGGTCAGCCTTCGCGAGAGCTCTTCCGCAACCTGATACAAGTTCACCTTGTTTCCCGAGCCCGTCGGGCATTCGATGGTGAAATTCTCGCCGTAGTACAGGTAGTACATCAGCAGTGCGCGGATGATGAGGGCGTTGACAGGCATCCATATCGGCCCTCGCCAGTTTGAGTTACCTCCGAACATTCCCGTATCGGACTCCGCTGGAAGATAGGACACGCTGTAGTCTTGGCTCCTTGCACGAAATACATAGGGATGCTCTGCGTGAAAGCGGGACAGTGAGCGTATGCCGTACGGGCTCAGGAACTCCTTCTCGTCCAGCATCTTGGTG
Organism: Candidatus Acidiferrales bacterium; assembly: GCA_963783955.1. Lineage (GTDB taxonomy): Bacteria > Acidobacteriota > Terriglobia > Acidiferrales > UBA7541 > Acidiferrum. Next base: position 140,632 of record CAWAPN010000003.1, read on the forward strand.
AGTACGCGGCGGAGTTTAGTTTCGTTCAAGACCGCAGTCATCGTCCGGCCTGAAACGCCGATCTTCCCTGGGTTGTGGATGTACGCTGTCAGCTCAGGGCGGTCGGAAAGGAATCGCTCAAAGCGTTGCCCCATCTCCGGATATTTTGTTCTCAGTTCGCCCTCGAAAACGGTGACCGCACAAAGTGGAAGCAACCCTACCATGGAGCGCACTTTCAATCGCTGCGATGTCCCGTCCGGAAGGCGCAGAACGTCGTAAAAGAAACCATCTTCTTCGTCCCACATCCCCTTGTCATCGCCCGCATGCACCATCGCGGAAGCGATCCATAAGAAATGCTGTGCAAACTTGACACACATCTCTGCGTAAGCAGGTCGTTCGAGAGCCAATTGCACGGCAATTTCCAACATGTTTTGGCAAAAGAGCACCATCCAGGCAGTACCGTCAGCCTGTTCGAGGTATCCGCCCGTGGGCAAAGGTGCGCTGCGATCAAATACCCCGATATTGTCTAGCCCCAGGAAACCGCCCTCAAACGCATTCTTACCCGTGCGATCCTTACGATTCACCCACCAGGTAAAATTCAACAAAAGCTTCTGGAACGAGCGCTCCAGCCAGTCGATGTCGCCGCGGCCGTGACGCGTTTGTTCGAGCCTGTACGTGAAGATGGTGGACCAGGCATGCACTGGCGGGTTAACGTCGCTGAAATTCCATTCGTACGCCGGGAGCTGTCCATTTGGGTGTATGTAGCGTCCGTCGAGGATTAGGTCCAATTGCTGCTTGCCGAACTCTTCATCCACAAGCGATAGCGCGAGAATATGGAAGGCTAGGTCCCAGGCCGCGTACCACGGGTATTCCCATTTGTCGGGCATCGAAATGATGTCTGCATTGTTCATGTGGTACCAGTGGTTGTTGCGCGGGGCGAGTTGCTTTGACCTGAAGGGGTCCGCGCCATGCTCCTCAAGCCATTTGTTAACATCGAAGTTGTAGTACTGCTTCGACCACAGCATTCCACCGACCGCTTGGCGCATTACTTTGGCTGCATCTGCGTCCAACTTGGCGGGAATGACCGTGGCATAAAACTCGTCAGCCTCCTCAAGCCGGGTTTGTACAACCGCGTCGAAATCGGCTCCGAACGGAGTTTTCTTTGCTGCCGAGGCCGAAGAATTTAAGTCGCTGGGGGCAGTATCGCTCAGCCGCAGACGTATCACTGCACACTGACCGGGTTGAACCGTCACTCGATAATGTGGCGAGACTTTTGTTCCTTGCCCCAGTGGATTTACGGCCGCAGACTCTCCGTGCACGACACATCTATCGATCCCGTCTTTTACGTACAGCGTTTGGTTCGGTGTACCAAAGAGGCGCTCGTTATTCGTTTCGTTCTCAGTGAAGAGAAGAGGGACGCCCCCCTCGCAGTAGAGGTATCTGTGTCCCAATACCGGATAGGACGCGGAGACGACACTCGTACCCTCCACATTCGGTATCCTCACAAGAATGGGCCTGACAGTTTCCTTCGACCATGACCATGAATTGCGGAACCAAAGAGTGGGAAGGAGGTGCAATGACGCTAGCTCCGGTCCACGATTCCACGCAGCGATTTTGATAAGAATATCTTCAGGAGACTGTTTTGCGTATTCGACAAAGACATCAAAATATCGGTTCTCTTCAAAGACTCCCGTATCCAGAAGTTCGTACTCGATGTCGTGGCGCGTGCGTTTTTGATTTGTGGCTACCAAATCGTCGTACGGAAATTCTCCCTGCGGATACTTGTAGAGGTACTTCATGTACGAATGCGTCGGAGTGCTGTCGAGGTAGAAGTAATACTCCTTCACGTCCTCCCCGTGATTACCCTCACTATTTGTCAGTCCGAATAAGCGCTCTTTAAGAATGGGATCCTTGCCATTCCATAGCGAGAGTGCAAAGCAAAGATTTTGACAATCATCAGAGATCCCGGCCAGTCCGTCCTCGCCCCACCGGTAGGCTCGCGAACGAGCCTGATCATGACTGAAATAGTCCCAAGCGTTGCCGTCCTTACTGTAGTCCTCCCGCACGGTTCCCCATTGCCGTTCGCTCAGATAGGGTCCCCATTTTCTCCAGGCTGCACCCTCATGCGCCTGTTCCAACCGTCGGCTTTCTTTGGTCACACAGCACCTCTTGCACCGAGAATTTTATCTTGACGGGTCGTAAAGGAAAATCAAAATATCCCAAGCCCTTTACCCGGAAAATGGAGGCTAGTACGCGAGTGACGGGTAAACCGGATGATATTCCGGGCCAGTTCAAGGACATCGACAGTGATCTCCTCGAACCACCTACAGTCTCCGGCTTGTCCACAACTCATCCAGAAAACGTGTTGCAGGCCAACTATGGATTATGAGGAAAGACCAGGCGTTTGACGACCGGAAGAGTCGTGAGTTCCAGCGGCTGCACTACGCAGGACCGAAGTGGCGAGCTCCCTGGCAAAGAAGCTCTTAAGAAACGCGGAGAACTCGTCGGCGCCCGGCGGGAGCTTCTTTCCTCGATTGCTAATCTGATGGAACTCCACATCTACAACAGGATTGATCAGCCGACTCGTCACTACTCTTCGGTTCCGGCACGCTGGCAATCCGAATGAGGGGATGATGGCTATTCCTTCACCGGCCTCCACCATGGCAATTTGCGTATCCAGGAGGTTGACCGAAGCGCTCTGCCGAGATACCACACCTGCTTGGGCCAGATGCTTGTCCACAATCCGCTGTATCGGGCTAAACGACGGAAGCGAGATCAGCTGTTCTCCCTTCAGAGCCGACCACGTGGTGGATGCTCGACGAAATGCGGGTTCCTTTTCCGGGCGAATCACCATCAGGGGAGAACGGAAGAATGGCGTTCGGCGAATACCTGGCGCGCGAGCAAAGATGCCCACCCCCATGTCGAGCTTGCCCGCGAGGACCAGTTGCAAGATGGCAGGTGATCTTTCGTCGAACAACTGAATCCGAAGGTTTGGCCGGTGAGCGCGGAACTCCTTGATGGCGTGCGTAACGATATTGGCTGCGATCAAAGGCGGCGCACCCAAAGTCAATGTCTGGCTGGCGTGGGTGGCGGAGCGTCCGATGTGCGACACTGCGGCATCCAGTGCGGCCACGCTCTTCTGGGCCACTGCCAGGAGTTCGCTGCCATGGGCAGTGGGCACGACGTGCCGCGTAGTGCGGTCGAACAGCCGGAAACCGAGCTGCGTTTCCAATTCCCGAATCAAAATGCTCAATCCGGACGGAGTAATGTAGAGGACCTCGGCTGCCCTGGAGAAACTCCTATGCTGCGCTACGAGCAGGAAAGCGCGAAGTTGTCGGGAGGTGAAATCCATTTGTGAGCATTTCTCAATAATTATCAAATTCTTTTGACTTGTATCATAAACCTTTCCGACCTTAAATGGCAGCACGTTTTCGAATGGTGATGGCTTGAAGTAATGGAGGCTCTTCTGGGCACCGCGGGACGCTCACAGCTCACGTCAAGTTCCGGAATGGACGGCGCCGAAAGGGCGGCCCGTCCATCCGGGCTGACACCGGTTCAGTGGCTCATTTGCGGCATCGCCTGCCTTGGATTCGCGTTCGATTTGTACGAAAGTTTGATGCTGCCTCTGATCGTGCGCCCGGCACTCACGGCTCTGGGAAACCTGAAGCCCGGGACATCCGAGTTTAACTTGTGGGTGGGGTTGCTGTTCTATGTTCCCAATCTGGCTGGAGGCCTTTTTGGTTTACTCGGGGGATATCTCACCGATCTTTTCGGCCGAAGGCGCATTCTCTTTTGGAGCATTCTGCTCTACAGCCTATCCGCATGTGCAGCTGGCTTTTCCACTTCCCTGCCCCAATTGCTGATACTGCGGTGCACGACGATGATTGGCGTCTGCGTAGAATTTGTGGCTGCAATTGCGTGGCTCGCGGAGCTGTTTACGAACGCGAAGCGCCGAGAGTCCGTGTTGGGTTACACGCAAGGGTTTCACACTTTAGGCGGGCTGATGGTAACCGGAGCCTACTACTTGGCAGTGACCTACGCTGAAAAATTACCGATGATTCGGGAGGGCCACGAGGCGTGGCGTTACACTTTGCTTTCAGGCTTGATTCCCGCGATGCCACTTCTTTTCATCCGACCCTTTCTACCCGAATCGCCGTTGTGGCTGAAAAAGAGAGCGAAGAACGAGGCAGAGCGCCCCGCCTTCAGAGAGCTATTCGGACCCGCCCTGAGAAAAACGACGGTCGTTGCGACACTATTGTTCGCTTGCACCTACTTCCTGTCGTCCGGAGCTCTACAGCAAACGGTGCGCATGATTCCAGGGCTTCCTGAGGTGGCGAAATTGGCACCCCGCCAGATCGAGCAGGCGGCCAGCGGAGTGCAATTGTTTCAAGAGTTGGGTGGTTTGACGGGCCGCCTGCTTTTTGCACTGCTCGTAGTGCGGATCGTTTCGCAGCGTCGCCGATTGCGCCTGCTCCTCGGACCAGCGGTATTCGCTTTTTCGTGGCTCTACTTTTTCGCTGCAACACGAAACCTGGCCTTCGTCCATGTTGGAATTTTTCTCGCCACGATGTTTTTCAACGGGCTACACAGTTTTTGGGGAAACTATCTGCCCAGAGTCTATCCGACGCGACTGCGAGGTACGGGCGAGAGTTTCGCGGCGAATATCGGGGGCAGGGTGTTCGGCGTTTCTGCTGCCCTCATCACAACGACACTCTCGAACGTAATGCCGGGGAGTGGTCCTGGCGCAAGACTGGCGTACTCCGCAGGAGTCGTAGGTCTATTTGGGATACTTGCCGGGCTGGTTGGTAGTTTCTCGTTGCAAGAGCCGAAGGGAGTGCAACTCCCCGAGTGAGCTCGGTGCCAGCTGTGCCGGTGGTCATACCCGGCGACGAAATCACAAGCCGGCGCAATTGAAGGAGGCGATATGGAAATGCATGAAAGCGCTACGCCGCATCACTCTGCTGGTTCGACCTACTCGCTAGATAACTCCAGTCGAGAGGCACCGGCGCGATTCGATGCTTTGTCGAACATGTTTGATCGCGGTTCAATACGCCATTTGGAGGATCGCGGCATAAGCGAGAGCTGGCGGTGCTTGGAGGTCGGGGGAGGAGGAGGCTCGATCACTTCGTGGCTCGCGAATCGTGTGGGTCCCACGGGACACGTCGTTGTCACGGACATCGATCCGAGGTATCTGGAGCCCTTTGCGGCAGAAAATGTTGAAGTGCAAAAACACAATATTGTTACCGACCCGTTGCCCGATGCCGCTTTTGACCTCATCCATGCCCGGCTTGTACTTGTGCACTTGCCGGAACGAGAAGAAGTGCTAACGCGGTTGGTGTCGGCCTTGAAGCCTGGTGGTTGGCTTGTGGATGAAGAGTTTGATTCCGCCTCTTTGCTTCCTGATCCAACTGCAAGTTCTGGAGAGGTAAGTTTGAATACTCAAATGGCGGTAATGCGAATGTTGCAAGATCGTGGCGTTGAACGGCGGTTTGGGCGATTGCTCTATGGCCGGCTGCGGGCACACGGGCTTGCGAAAGTTGGCGCGGAAGGGCGGTTGTTCATGTGGCGAGGCGGGTCTTCAGACGTCTCCCTCATGCGAACGAATTTCAACCAGCTTCGCGCGGATTTGCTTGATGCGCATTATATTACTGAGCAAGAATTTGCTCAGGACTCCGCGCGCCTGGACGATCCAGACTTCATGGCGCCATCTCCCATCCTGTGGACGGCATGGGGATGCCGGCCATCAGCGTGAGAGCCAGTTAGTTCCGAACAGTTGGAATTCAGCCCAGCCCGGAAGTACGCGAAACTTGAATCCGTAGATGAATCCTTGCTCTGCAATATCTTTCGTTTCGGCAATGCTGAGACGGTCCTTCTCCGTCTTCTCAGCCGACTGATGGCGTCGTTTTTCGAGCCGCGCATCCGCAACTGAAAAGCCCTGTGGCGGCGATGGCACTCGGCAAAGATTCCGCCGAGAACAGCCCGTTCGGTAGACTTGAATTCTGACGATAGACGAATCGTGTAGGGAAACTACCTCAAGCGCTGAGGTTGAGTAATGTCAGAAGAGTAACGGATAGCTGTTCAAAACCGCACAGACACCGCGGCTACAGACAGGTATCTTTTTGACAATTCCTTGTCCCGCCTGCGGCACTGTTTGAATTACCCTGATTCAAAATGCCGCAGGCCCTTGCCGGGTGTCAGGGGTTGAGTGGGAGACGCGGTTTAGTAACGCGAGAGGTCTAAAAAGCAAACAACAAAATTAAGCCTCGTTACCTCTCTGTTGTGCTGCCGCCGCTTGCCCTGTCATCATTGATTGCCATCCAAAAGATCAGTCGCCGGCCTTTAACTAACCAAATAGTGGTCAAGCCCGTGATATAAATTCGAAATGCCAAAAACAATCGAGCAATGGCTGCTGTTCAAATATATCGATGGCGAGTTCACTCCACTATCGAAACCGTTCAAAACCAAGCAACTCGCGGAGAAAGCGCGCTCGAAATATTCGGAGCGAGAGCGAAAAGGAATTGGGGTCGGTGTGTTTCGATTCAAACCCTAGCCGCAGAGCAGGGGAGGCCAGTCAGGTCATTCCTCCCGTGCTCACCTTAGCTCCTGTGGCAGCAAAGGGAGGCGCTTCGGGAGCGTTGCGCCGGCTTCACTAGCCAGAGTGCGCGAGTCAAAACTTACACGCGGCGTGCTATAACACACCGATGCGCCGACACGATTACACACCCGCACCCCGGCCCGCGCACATCAAATGGCTCCTCAATTCTGACCCGGCCATCCGTTGGCAGGTTATGAGGGACTTCACGAGTGAAGCCCCCAACACGATTGCAGCCGAGCGCTCGCGCGTCGCAACCGAAGGCTGGGGGGCCCAACTTCTCGCCCGCCAATCTGTCGCTGGCAACTGGGGCGGCAGCCCACGCGGGTGGAGAGACGATTTGCCGAAGGAGGACCGAGGCTTGCTTATCACCCTCTACAGTCTCGTCGTCTTGATGGACTTCGGTCTCGACCCCGTCAGCAAGCAGGCTCGCAAAATGATCGACCGCGTCAACAAGCGGCTCGTGTTTAAGCGCCTCAACAACCGGCCTTACCTTCACGGCGAAACGGAGCCCTGCATCAACGGCAGAATCCTCGGCATCGGTTCGTATTTCAAGGAACCAAACGACGCACTGGCCAATCAACTCCTGAGCGAGCAGCTCCAAGATGGCGGCTGGAACTGCGAAGCACCCAAAAGCCGACGGTCTTCGTTCCATACCACCATCTGCGTGCTCGAAGGACTGCTCGAATACGAGCGAGCAGGGCGCCAATCGGCGGCCGTCACTAAGGCCCGCAAGCGGGCCGAAAACTATCTGCTCGAGCGCCGCATGTTCCGCTCGCTTCGAGCTGGCAAAGTCATCGACAAACGCTGGCTGCGCTTCTCGTTCCCGACCTTTTGGCACTACGACGTCTTGCGCGGACTCGATTATCTGCGAAATGCGGGAATCAAGCCCGACCGCCGCGTCGGTAACGCCCTCAAAGCCGTGATGGAGCGCCGCCACCAGAACGGGCGCTGGCCGCTGAACCTCCTTCATCCCGAATATATTCCATTGGACATGGAGACCGATGTCGGCGGGGCAAGCCGTTGGAACACACTGCGCGCGCTCCGAGTCCTGCGCTGGTACAACAGCTCAACGTGCTAGTTGAAACTTGGGAATGCTCGCGCTATGGCTTGGGTCAGACATGGCTAGGAAAGAGTTGCCGACCACCTGGACAGAACTTCGGTGATGGCTGATATTCGGCAGCATTCCTTGGGCCAGAGGAGAGTTCGGCGAGGAATGGTGTAGCGCGCCGTGCGATCGATCGTTCGTTGACCAGACGTTTCTCATTGATGTATTGTTGGGCTCCGCTGACCTGAAGCTTGTTCGAGTGCTGCATCATGAGCGACTTCAGCCGGAATTCAGATCGAATACTCGCCCGACGAAAGGGGTGTTATGCCTAGAAAGATCGATCCACTCAATAAGAAGCAATACGGTTCGGTAACGGCAATTCTAACGGTTACCGACGTGAAAGCGGCAGCCGCCTTTTATCAAAAGGCATTCGGCTTTGCCAAACGGGGGATCATGAATGGTCCGGACGGCAAGGCGATCCATGCCGAACTTACGCTCCGGGGCACGACATTAATGTTGGGACCGGAAATGGCGCAGATGGGTTCCCGCGCCGCTAAATCAATCGGCGCCTCGCCGACGACTTTGTATCTGCTGACGGAGAACGCAGACAAGACGGTTGCGAAGGCCGTAAAGGCTGGTGCTGCACTCAAGGGACCTGTGATGGATATGTTTTGGGGCGACCGCTGTGGAACTCTCGTCGATCCCGAGGGCTACGCTTGGATGGTTGCTACGCACATTGCACAGCCCACGCCCAAGGAAATGCAACAGAAGATGAAGGAACAAATGCTCAGCCAACAGGCAGCGCGTGCTGCGAGTGGCTCCTGAGTAGCGTTCTTCCAGCTCCGCTATCTTTCTTATTCCAAACCGTTGCAGCCACGCGGCGCACGTGCAGGCATGCAACAAGCATTCACTACCCGAAGACCGGGACGTCGTTATTCCCGTGCTGTTTTCCAGGCTGCAAGTGTGTGTTGTGTGTGTGGTCAGGAAGCATTGGAAATCATACGCAAGGCCGTCGTGTGGGTGATCTCGTTTCCAGCCGCATTGATATTCAAGTTGTTCGAAGATAAGGGCATTGGAAAGAAGCCGAACAAGGATTAATCACCACAACGTACCCGCCTGCCCGTAAGCGCGCGCCCTGAGCCGTCTAGACTTGGTGGCTGGTTGACTACGCCGCGTGGAACTCGTCCTGAGCAAGGTCTGGGCCACCAATTACGAAGCGCATCTGGTCCTTCACCTACTAGGGATTCCCCCAGTTGTTTGTGAACGGGCCTAGGTCTAAAAGACGCGTTGAGAGAATTTACGCGTTGCGATTCACTAGATTGCTTCGGGCCTTCTACTTGCCTGCCGGAACCGATATTTCCGCATTTGGTCGTCCAAATCTCAGCTGCGGGAGAAACTGAGAATGAAACGTCTATTTTTCTACAAAAGATTCTTCGGCTTGGCTATTGTGTGGATCATGCTGATTCCGGTTTCCGCGAGCGCCCAGCAACCACCAACGCATTGGAGTTACAGTGGACACGCGGGGCCAAACGAATGGGGGAAGCTCGATTCCACTTACGCTGCCTGTTCAAGCGGCAAAACGCAATCTCCCATTGACATTCGAGGTGCTCAAAAGGCCGACCTTCCCGTTCTCAAATTCGAGTACAATTCCGTCCCGCTCAACATAATCGATAACGGTCACACCATTCAGGTAAATTATCCGGCGGGCAGCACTCTAACCGTGGGAAAGAAGCTTTACATGTTGCAGCAATTTCATTTTCATCATCCGAGCGAGGAGCACGTGAATGGACACTCCTTCGATATGGTAGTTCACTTGGTTCACGCGGACGCCGAAGGTCACTTGGCGGTGGTAGCCGTTTTCTTGAAGAAAGGCAACGCGAATCCATTGATAGACTTGATCTGGCAAAATCTTCCGACAGAGAAGGGGAAGGCGGTAGGTGTTTCGGGAGTAACTCTCAACGCGAAAGACCTGCTTCCAGCCCACTATGGGTATTACACCTATTCCGGTTCGCTTACCACGCCGCCGTGTTCGGAGGGAGTGACCTGGTACGTAATGAAGGACCCGGTGGCTCTTTCCGAGTCTCAAGTGGCCGTGTTCGCTAAGTTGTATCCCAGAATCGCTCGACCCATCCAAGCAACAAATGGCCGGGAGATTTTGGAAACCCAGTAAGCCAGCCTGACATACACTTGGAATCGCACTGTATTACCTGGACGCCCGATTTTCGCCATTTTCAAGAGATTCACAAAAAATCCCGCTCCGTAGCTTACGTTGAATCGTGCTGTCGGCCACATCGACGGGACCCGAGATAACATTCTTGCCATAGGCGAAGGGATGCTTGCGGCGTTGTATAGCCATGGATGCTTCGAAACCGAGGAGAAAAGGGGCTGCCATCTTCTCCCGCCCAAGAAGTTAACGGCAGCCCGTTTAGACGTCACGTCCGACTCGGGAATCTAGCGCGTTCCGGTCTCCGCAACTACTAGGGATTCCCCCCAGTTGTAAGGGAACATAGCCAAGTCTATAAGCTTAAGCACAGGTAATTCGCGATGGGTCCGTGCAAACCCGCCGAGCCTAGCTGCAGTGTGCGCCAATCCGCATTCTCAAGGAATACAAGGAGCAGCAGAAAACCCAGCTCACTCAAATGGTGCCTTATATCCCCGACCTGAACGGCGAGGTTTTACGGCACCACGGATAATAACGCAGGTACCATTCTCCGCGAGGCCCCTCGACCGCATCCGCCGCTTCAAAACAGGCCGGGGGCGTCGTAGAATTTTTGTGTACCATCTGCGGAGTCAGATCACATCAGCTCAATTCTGACGACTTGCTTTCCGATCAATGCCCGTGCAGAGACTCAGAGAGGCTCGTTAGGTTTTGTGGAACCACTTGAATTATGCCCCTGCGGGGACTATCAATATCCGCTATGAGAAAGAAAGCAATACCTAGAACTACCGGCAGCACAATCATTCGGATGGGGCCGCCTTTGGCTCGGTGCGCGCCATAGCCGGTCAACACGTTGCAGCAAATCGCCATCACTACCATCAGCCCCCACGCCGCGGTCGGAATACGGTTCCACCATGCGGCTTGCGTGTAACCTTGCGAGTTCAACACATCGTTCATTCCCGACACAGCGAGAGCGAAAATGGGAGTTGGTTCCGCTTTGGCCGAAGTCCGCACCGTTGACCACAACTCGGTTTGCAGTTGCGCGGTGCGAGCATTGATTTGCTGAAGCGCACGCTCATTGGGTGTTTGATAGAACAAAATACGCTGGTCGAGATAATCCTTCAGCAATGCACGCACTCTCGCCGCATCGGTAGTAGATAGTAGATCGGCCCGGACATATTCCGTACCAATTGCGTTGGCCTCTGCCTCCTCGTAGTTCTTGCGCTGGTCATATCGACTAACAGCCATCGAAAAGGTGAATCCAATGATGAGCCCGAGCAGCGTCAGGGTAGCAGCCACAATTACGTCTCGGTCCTGCTGATCGGCTTCCTCTAAGGTCTGCTGACTCTTGCGAAAAAAGACCCCTATGTGAGCAGAGAGCCACATCATGAAAAAAGAGACAACGAGAACAATTATCGGGTTTCTGGTAAGGCTGTTCATCTGCTGTGACCTCGTATACTTCTCTGGCCACTTTATCGCATATTGCAACGAACGAACCGAAACGGAAGGGCGCTCATGTGGCGCGCATCGCTACTTTTGACATCAGCGTGAACCGGTGTCATCGCCTTAGCGCCGGGATTCTCCTTTAAGAGCTACGCCTAGTTGCCAGCCGAGCTGGTACCTCCGCTTCAGAAACAGGCCGAGGCATCGCGGTTTTCGCAGTCCCTTCTGTGGGTCCTTTTTGGTCTTAAGAAGGAGGCTTTCATCCCATGTAGTCCAGCTTCCTATCAACCACCAGGAACCTCATGGTGGGCGGTCGACTCTCTCCCTCTACATGTGTTGGTAATTGGTGTTTATAATTTCGATCGTGAGTTGCTTGCTCACGCCGTTGATGGCCTCTGTGCCGACGTGAAATGGGCCGCCATTCGGAACCCGAGCGAATTGCACATTGACGTTGACGGCATCGCTCGGATCGCTGAGATAGGTGGATATATTTAGGCTGACGAGCGACGGAGTGGCCTTATCCATGACGATGGTCATGTTGTCGCCCTGTTTGATGTAATTGCTAACCACAACTCGATACTGATTAGGCTGGCCCGCCATTGGACCGATCATCACGTTGCCCTGCTGATAAGACTGCTGCAGCATGTTCTTCTCCGGGGGAACGTACTGCTCTATTGTCAAAAGTACCAGTTGAGCTGTACATGAAAATCCTGGCCGGTCAATTCGAATTGCAGAAATGATCGCCGTTCGATTTTGTAAAGTTCAGGAGGTTCAGATTTCGATTTGCATCCCGATAGGTCGGACGGACGCCGACCCAAAGATTACGAGAGAGCCGTGGTCGTCGAAGCAGCGGTCAAAGAAGAACAAGGAAGACCACTCTTAAGAGTGAACGGAGAAGTGCGCGCAAAAAGGATTTGACAAGGCCGAATACGAAGCATCTTCCTGAGACGTCGCCTGTTGCGAACGGGAACATGTCCTGGCCCCAAACTTCGTACAGTTTTTCCTGTATTGCAGACTAGAACGTCTAGTATCAGAATCCTTTGATCATATTCAGTGCCACTGAGGTTAAGAGCCAAACCGGCACGAGGGAAAAGGCCCGGACCTTTCTGGGCCTTTTTCTTTTTCGCGGCACAGCTGTATTCGTAGCGATTGTCCGAGGGCCTCGCGTTCCCTGAGGGAGTTCTGCTCTTGTGGTGGTCGGGGACTCGGGGCAAAGGTACGCAGGCTGCCAGCAGATGGATACAAAACTGGGCAGCAATCCCCTTGAACTGATTTACAGCGCATCGCCGCCTGGCCCTACGATCCCGCTTCCCAGACTTTTTGGTCCTACGACGATGCCACAACTGTTGCTCGCAAGATGTATTACGTCAGGATCCACCAACTAGGTGGCGTCTTCGTGTGGGCCCTCAAAGATGACGACGAATACGGCAACCTCACAAAAACCATGGCCGACGGCCTACCTTAACAGATTCGATTGCGATCTCGCGCCGATGCTCTAGGGCTGTTTCTGTTCACCCGCAGGGACACCAGGGTGTTCGTCTTCCCGGCATCTTCGGGCGATGCCTTCGCAGGAACTCCAATAGACCGAGACAGGTCGGAAAGCGGCCGGATCTCCTTCTCGGGAGCCCCATTGCCGATTTTCCGCTGGAAGGCTTCGGGTAGCCAATACCTCACGGGTTTCGCGGCCTCTTCGACCGGCCTTTCCCCCCGAATTCTGATTACCGCTCCGGCTTCGCTCAGTGGGCGAACCAGTGGCTCGGGCGCTCTGCCGCCTGAGACTTCTCGCGTTGTGCTGTTCACAACTCCGACTTCGGAACTCGCAGAGGCGGGTACTCGTAAGGTCGCGGAGGCGGCCTGCGAGGTTCCGATTGCAGGAGCGGTGTCCACAACTGGCTCATCGGTAGAGATGCCCCACTGGGTTGCCAAGGAGGTCCCCGGTGCCGATGAGGGAAGTACATACCAAGTTCCATTTGAGGGCCGCCAGACGGCAAAATCGGTTGTGCCATCTCCGTCGTAGTCTCCCGGAACAGGTAGATCTCCAATGGTTCCCCATTGCTGCACTTTAGACTCCCCCATTGTGCCGCTAAGAAGGACGAACCAGCTGCCAGATGGGAGCCGCCAGATTGCATAGTCCGTTATGCCATCTCCATTGAAATCGCCCGACACAGGAGCATCTCCGGTCTCTCCCCAATGCTGCGTAATGAACGTGCCTGGGCTCATGCTTGGAATGACATACCAATTCCCTTCCGAAGGACGCCATACCGCAAAGTCCGTTTGTCCGTCTCCATCGTAGTCGCCAGGCATCGGAATATCGCCGATGGTTCCCCATTGCTGCACAATCGCTGTGCTCGGTGCGCTGCTTGGAATGATGTACCAGTTGCCTTCGGAAGGCCGCCAGACGGCAAAATCTGTAAGGCCATCGTTATCGTAGTCACCCGGGACGGGGATATCGCCGCTCTCTCCCCATTGCTGCACGTAATAGCTGCCTGGCATGCTGCTGGGAAGTACGTACCAGTTGCCTTCCGAAGGCCGGAATACCGCAAAATCCGTTATGCCATCTCCGTCATAGTCGCCCGGGACAGGGATGTCGCCGCGCGTCCCCCATTGCTGCAAGATAAAAGCACTAGTGTTGTCACTCGGCAGGACGTACCAATTGCCTTCCGAAGGCCGCCACACTGCATAGTCCGTTTGGCTAAAGCCGTCATAGTCACCGGGTGGCCCGAAGATGGCATTCGGAGTGTCGCAAGGCCCTGCCGCACAAGTTCCACCTAACCTCGCGTGCTTGCGCGTTTGTGCTTGGACAGATGTACTCACACCAAACAGAGCAGCGCCGCATAGCATCAACGGAACCAGCCGCGCAAAAACCGCCAGGGACTTATTGCATTTCATGGTTCATCTCCCGATATTTAACCGTCTCGCCACCCCGGGGGTACTCTTATACACCTGAAGTTCCGCCAATTGATATTAGTTTTTCTTGCTCATCGAACCGTCTCGCATGACTTAATCGTCTTCGTGTCAACGCAAAGAAAAGTCGGCCTAGCTGCCAGAATTCGCCAACGACAGATCGTTTAATCGCAGTAATCGACCCTGGCCGTGGCCGTCTTAAACCTGGGAAAAAATCCAGGAAGGTATTTTGATCCCTCGGCCCTGGCGACAAATTCATTGTGGGGGAAAGCAGAAGAAGTGTATCGTGCGCGAGATAGAGATCTTTGCCCATGACTTCGCACTCATCTTCATCGCTTCACACCGGCGCGCAAGAACTGGACTCCGGCCTGGGCCCGCTTATCGTCTTCGCCATCGCCGCTGCCGCCTTCCTCGTGCAAGTGATCATCGCCACGCGCTACGGCATCTTCCGCGACGAGCTTTATTATCTCGATTGCGCCCGCCACCTCGCCTGGGGCTACGTCGACCAGCCGCCGCTTATCGCCTTCCTCACCTGGCTCGAACGCCATGTAACCGGCGAATCGCTCTACTCGCTGCGCTTTCTGCCCGCACTCGCCGGAGGGCTCACGGTGTGGTGGTCCGGCCGCCTTGCCCGCATGCTCGGCGCGGGCTCCTTCGGCCAGTCGCTCGCCGCTCTCGCCGTCACTGTTTCTCCCGCCTTCCTGGCCACGTTCCACCTTCTCACCATGAACGCCTTCGAGCCGCTCTTCTGGACCACCGCCGCTTACATCGTCGTCCGCATCATCCAGACCGGTAATCAGCGGCTTTGGCTATCGTTCGGCGTACTTGCCGGCGTGGGCATTCTGAACAAATGGTCCATGCTCTTCTTTGGCGCTGGCATAGCCATTGGACTCGTACTCACCCGCGAACGTCGCGCCTTCCTTCATCGCTGGATTTGGCTCGGCTTCGCCATCGCCATGCTCATCTGGCTCCCTAATATTCTGTGGAACATCCACCATCACTGGCCGTTCCTGGAGCTGATGTCCAACGTGCGCGCCAGTGGACGCGACGTCACCCGCGGTCCGATTCCCTTCCTGATCGATCAGGCCTTCGCCATGAACATCCTCGCGGCCCCGCTCTGGATCGTCGGAATCGTTTGGTTTTTCAGGGGCCGTGAACAGACCGCAAGCATCGAGCGCGGCCGTTACCGCGTCCTTGGTTGGACATATCTTTTCTTACTTGTCTACTTCATTGCGGCGCGAGGTAAGTCCTATTATCTCTTTCCGGCTTATCCGATGCTGTTTGCGGCCGGAGCCGTGGCCATCGAACGCTGGACGTTGCTCCGCGTGCGCCTGCTGAGGCCCGTCTACGTTATCTGTTTGGTTCTAGTGGGCGCTGTCTTCGCGCCCTTTGCCTTGCCCGTACTCTCTCCCGAGGGCTTCATCCGCTACCAGCACGCGCTTCACATGGCGCCGTCTCAAATCGAACATCAGCCCGTCGGCCCTCTCAACCAGCAGATTTTCGCCGACATGTTCGGTTGGCACGACATGGTTCGCGAAATCGCCCGCGCCTACTGGAATCTTCCCGCCAATATTCGCGCCAAGACCGCCATCGCTACCAGCAACTACGGCGAAGCCGGCGCGGTGGATTTCTTCGGCCCCAAGTACGGCTTGCCAAACGCCATCAGTGGCCATCAAACCTATTGGTTCTGGGGCCCGGGCAATTACACGGGTGAAAGCTTACTCATCGTCGGAGATTCCGAAGAACGCGCCCACCAGCTTTGCGAAAATGTGGAAGATGTCGGCCACGTCTCCAGCACATACTCCCGCCAAGACGAACACTTCAATATCTACTGGTGCCACCCGCTCAAGTGGAATCTTCAGCAGCTTTGGCCGCAAGCGAAACACTTCAACTGACTTCTCGCTATTCGCCCTTGGCGAACCCGCGTGGTTCGCCTTCCTGCCTTCATCAAGGGGGACATGGCGCTTCACGGGATTACAGGAGGTGTCGGAGTGGAAGCCCAAGAGGTGGTCGGAGGAGAAACTTTGCGTGCACAAGGGTCCTTCGCTATCAATCAATCTGACTTTAGATTGAAGATTGCCTCTGTAGCAGGAGGCACCCTGAAGATGAGGGATGAATTGAAGTTCGCGTATTTTATTCTTGGGCGGCGTTCCAATTTAGCATAAATGAAGGCGCTGATCGGCGGATGGGTTAGCGTTGAGTGTTGCCATGGGAAGACGTGAAACACTTGAGCTCCGGTCCGCGTATATAATTCAGAGGAAAGCGTGCCCCGTGCCCTATTCGCCCGTACTTGTTCTTCATATTTGTGCTGGAACCCTTGGCTTGTTTTCCGGCACTGCCGCAATGTCCTTCCGCAAAGGTTCCCCCCGCCATGTCCAGGCCGGAAAGGTGTTTGTTGCATCGATGCTGATCATGGCTGTTGGCGCGGTCTACTTAGGAATTGTGAAGGATCAACCAAGCAACATCGGAGGCGGAATCATAACCTTCTACCTGATTGGAACAGGGTGGCTGACCGCAAAGCGCGAGGAGGGTGTAAGTAGCCGTATGGACTGGGTTGCACTGCTGATCCCGCTAACGGTCGGTATCCTCACCTGGGTGAATGGGATTGCAGTGCTTCGCAGCGGGGCGACGTCGCAAAACGGGGTTCCCGTGGGAATGAGTTTTTTCATGGGTTCCATCTGTCTGCTTGCTGCGATCGGCGACGTTCGTATGCTCCTGCGCGGCGGCGTTTTTGGAGTAAGGCGCATCGCGCGGCATCTCTGGCGGATGTGCTTTGGGCTGTTCATCGCAGCAGGGTCATTTTTCATGGGACCCTCGAA
Source organism: Candidatus Acidiferrales bacterium (assembly GCA_963783955.1). Taxonomy (GTDB): domain Bacteria; phylum Acidobacteriota; class Terriglobia; order Acidiferrales; family UBA7541; genus Acidiferrum. The sequence continues at coordinate 157,575 of CAWAPN010000003.1, forward strand.
CCGCCCACTGAGATTGCTGTCGGCGGTGGGGCTCGGGCAATACCTTCCCTCGGCACTATTCAGCACCGGGCCGTATTTATTTCTCAGCATACTTCCACTGGTTTTGCTGATTTTCTGGCTGGTGCGAGTTCGCTTCACAAATGCATTCAAGGGAAAGCCGATGCCCCCCACCGACGAGGTTTACTCACTACCGACCTAGCCTTCGACATTGGTAAGCGAAGAGCGATCTAATGTCCGCACAAAGGTCCAGCTGGCTGGTGGGACAGAAGTTTACGGTTTTTTCTTTGCTTTCTTCGCCCTTACCGCAGCCCACCTTTTTCTTTGCCCGGCAGCAATCTTGGCCCGACCAGCTTTGGATAGTTTGCGCTTTGTTTGATCACTTCCGCCAGCAAGCGCCTTCATGGCGTTTCTCAAGCCGGAAAGCTCATGCCCAATCCGACTGAATTCCCTTTCCAGTTTGCGTTCTGCTTTCTGCAAAGTCTTTATGATGTCCAATTCTTTCCTCCATGTCCGGAAGCATTGTAACGTGAACCGGGATCAATTGCGCGCTAGCGAAGGCGGTGCCGGGCGAGACGGCCTACAGGGCGCTGGCACCGGATCATTTTTCAGAAGCTGGAAGTACCCCATGACTACATTTTCGGGCCTCAACCAAGCACGAGAATCCCCGCAAGTTGCAGTACGGATACCTATGGAAGGAGGATGTCCGAGTTTTAGTTGATTGCAGCGACTCTCGATGTTCGGCACTGTAAGCCTACCTACAACCAAGTTCAAGCGACTTCTACTGTCCGGTCAAACTTTTTTAGAAATGCTCCGTTTTTCCTTTCTTGCGCCGATTTCTGTTTTTTTCGAAACAATTTCGCGCCAGGATGCCCTAGGAGCAACGATTCCCATCTCGCTCAACCTATAGCATCCCCTGTTTTGCAATCACGACCGCGGCACATGACGGTGATGATAGAAGGGACACGATCATCGAGGTTCAAGCGACTTCTACGGTCCGGACCTCCTTCTGCTGAATGCGTGACGGATTCAGGCGTTCCTTCAGCAACAGGATTTCTTGATAGCCTTTAATGCGTCGGAATTTCTTCTCCGCTTCCAAGAGTCCTGTCGCAGTCCAGCGCAGCGGCTGATCTCCTTCGCGCCAACGCTTTACGTTTCGCGCCACCCGCTGCACTGTCGACAGGCACGATTCGATCGGGTTGGTGGTGGCCAGTTTCCGCCGCAACACCCCTCCGATACCTAAGCGATGGACCGTCAGTGTTTCTTCCAGCCCTTCCTCCAGGCTCCGGGCAGCGGTTGGATTGATGCGCTCCAGTTGCCGGAAGATTTTCTGCAACGCCTCTTTAGCCTCCGCATAGTTGTTCATCGCGTACGCATTCCTCATCCGCCGGTCGTAGTCTTTCTGGCAGTTCTCCGGCAGATACTCCTTCACATTCCGCCGCTTGTGAATCTGACAACGCTGCACTTCCACTTGGTCACCGAAAACCCGTTCCACACCGGCCCGCAGCGCTTTGGATCCATCCATCACCACCAGATACCGCCGCTTCTGATCCAGTCCTCGGTCCACCAGATCTTCCAACAACCCTTTGACCACCGTGGTGTTCTCCGTCGCTCCTTGCCACACTCCCAAAACGTGTTTTTCTCCGCCTTCCGCGATCCCCAGGGCCACCACCAGCACCTGACCGCCAAAGTGAATGCCATCGATCATCAGCACCACCAGATTCAGATCTTCCAGGCGCCGTTCGCACAGCACCCGCAACTGATTGCTACTGGCCGCAACAAACTGCCGACTCACGCTGCTTTTCTCGATCCCGTAGCCTTCCACAACACTCTCTACCGCTCGCCGATAGTTCCGTGTGGACAGTCCGGCCACCATGCGTTCCCGCACCGCCCGTTGCAGTTTGCCGTCTTGCTGCAACTGCCCGTAGCTCTCCAGTTCCACTTCCTGGCCCTCCCGCGTTCGTACCCGCGGCCGTTCCAGCGGGATTTTCTGTCCAGCAAAAACCACATAACCCGGCTGCTTCCCCCAGCGCACGCAGCCCGCACTAGGATTCGGCCGATGCGGAGGTCCGACCCGATGCGTGACTTCGTTTTCCAAGATGGCGCGCAAGATCTGCAGCCCAGCTTTCCCCGTCAGCTCTTCCACCTGCGCTTGCATCTCCGCCCACACCTCGGCGATCGGCAACGGCACCCGCACCAGCAACTCTTGCCCTCCCACCACCTCGAACTTGTGATTGGACTTGCGCTCTTTCCTTTGGTATTTGTTTCTCACGGCGGCTCTCTCCTTTAAAAGGGATTCGCAACCCGAACTCTATCTGAGTTCGGGCGAGAGCCGCTGCTTCTTGTTCTCAAGTTTCAACTAAACCCGGGGCATCCTCTATGGAAGACCATCACTTGTCCGTGCAGGGGTAAGGCTGTAAGCGTTTTTTTGCCAGAGGCGCCGGGCAGCCGACGATTGCGGAGCTGTCTCACAGAGGCTAAAGTCCAGGTCTGTTAACATTTCTCGGGAACTTCCGTCCGTCGCTCGGCGTAAGTGTATGCAGGGCACTACGTGCCCTCCCGAGGGAATCCATGTTGCCTAGAAGAGCGATTCTGGTTTGCCTCATCGTCCTTGTTTCATTGCGGAGTCATGCGTCTCCAGTCACTCCTCTGGAGGCTGCACGGTGGCGAGAGGACCTCCGCTACTTCGCGGAACAGGCACCGCAGGTTCACAAGAATCTGTTCCATTCCATGACACCAAAGCAGTTCGACGACGCGGTGAAGAGCCTCGATGAACGCATTCCAACTCTAACTCGCAACCAGATCATCGCCGAGATCACGCGGATCGTCGCAATGATTGGCGACGGACACACTTACGTGGAACTCCAGGATCGTCCCACGAATTTTCGGCATTATCCGCTCAAGCTTTACTGGTTCCCAGACGGAGTTTACGTTGTGAAGGCCGACAAGAATTACGCCGCGGTCGTGGGTGGTCGCATGGTAAGGTTGGGCAAGCTCTCTGGACAGAATGCCTACGAAGCTGTGAGCCAGATCGTTCCGCGCGACAATCCTTCCCAGGTCAAATGGATGGCGCCGTTCTATATGTCACTGGCTGAGGTCCTCGACGGACTCGGTCTGGTCGACAACCAGGAAGCAGTTCCGCTCACCGTCGAAAAGGATGGGGTGCAAACGACCGTCGTCCTCACACCCGAAACGGGAGATGTACCATTGGACGAATTCGTTCTTCCCGCCGATTGGGTGGATGCGCGCGACCCCGCTGCTCCTCAGCCCTTATGGCAACGGGATCCAGCCAACCACTATTGGTTCGAATATTTGAACGACTCCCGGACACTCTACGTCCAATTTAACGCCGTGGCACAGAAGCCTGACGAGACCATCGAGGCATTCTTCAAGCGGGTCATGGTGTTCGCGGACACTCATCCGGTGGATCGTTTCGTGCTTGACGAGCGCTTGAATGGCGGGGGCAACAATTACCTTTTGCAGCCGATCATCCATGCATTCATCCGCTCTGACACGGTGAACCAACCCGGCAAATTGTTCACCATCATCGGACGCCAGACCTTCTCCGCGGCGATGAACTGCGTCAACCGCATGAAGTTGAACACCAGCACTCTTTTTGTGGGAGAACCGACGGGTTCGAGCCCCAACATGTATGGTGACAACGCGCCGGTTGTGTTGCCAAACAGCAAATTGACGGTGCGGCTTTCCACACTCTGGTGGCAGGATATGGATCCTCGCGACAAACGCGTCTGGCAAGCGCCTGATCTTTCCACCGAGCTAACGTTCGCCGATTACCGCGCCGGCCGCGATCCGGCCATGGACGCGATCTTGAACTACAAGCCGGGACCAGGCATCGTCGAACTCGTTCGTGCCGCAGCGGAGAGAGGCGACTATGCTGGTGCAAAGACTGCCCTTCAGACGTTCATCCGAGACCCATTGCATAAGTACGCGACCGTAGAGTCGGAAATCAACCAATTGGGGTATGGCTTCATAAACTCTAAGAAGCTCGATCAGGCGATTCTGGTGCTGAAACTGAACGTGGAAATCTATCCCGAGTCTGCGAATACCTGGGACAGCCTGGGCGAGGCTTACATGGATCGCGGCGATAAGGACTTAGCGATCCAGAACTACAGCAAATCACTCGAATTGAATCCCAAGAACTACGGTGCGCGCGACCAACTGGCGAAACTGCGGGCGCAGTAGCGGCAGAGTTAGATTTGGGACTGTTGCGCACCGAACGGAAACGCGAGTTCCGCCGGAAAAACAGCACGAAACAGAGCCTTTTGGATAGGGGTGATGAGGAGGTCCGTGGTGCTGCATATAATTAAGGATCAGAGTCGAGCGACAATACTCGGAATTGGAGTTGTGGCCTCTGAGAGGTCGCACCTTATCGGATAGACACTTCCCAGCACTTGTCGGTGGAACGCAATACCATCATCTTCCGGCGGGCGCACTTGCGCGAGAAAAGGGGGTTAGGGTTTCTTGAGGTGCGCGTCAAACCAGTTCAGGGTGTAGACGACCTTGGCGACCTGATGACTCGGGCGGCGGCTGAGGCCGTGCGGTTCGCCAGGGAAGCGGACCAGAGCAGATTCGACTTTGAGGAGTTTGAGGGCGGCGTAGTATTGCTCGGCTTCGGATATGGGAGTGCGGAAGTCTTCCTCGCCGGTCATGAGCAGAGTGGGCGTCTTCACATTTTTCACCAAAGTAATCACTGAGCGCTTCATGTAGTTGTCCGTGTCGTCCCAGGGATTGGCGCCAAGCCAGTATTGCGCACCGAAGGAGGGGAGGTCCGAGGTGAGGACCCAGCTATACCAGTTGATTACAGGATAAAGACTAGCGGCGGCGCGGAAACGGTCGGTGCGGTCGATCATCCAGCAGGTGAGAACACCGCCGCCGGAGCCGCCGGTAACGAAGAGATTGCCCTTGTCGATGTAGCCCTCGGCGAGCATTGCGTCGACTCCGGAATTGAGATCGTAGAAATCGTCCCCGGGATAGGAGTGGTGTATGAGGTTGGCGAATTGTTCGCCGTAGCTCGTGCTGCCGCGGGGATTGGTATAAAGGATGACATAGCCCTTCGCAGCCCAGATTTGCGCTTGAAGGTCGAAACGATCTCCGTAGTTCGAGAAAGGACCACCGTGAATCTGGAGGATGAGGGGATATTTTTTGGCGGGATCGAAGTCAGGAGGCTTGATGATCCACCCTTCAATTCTGCGTTTGTCTAGGGAGGATTCGTACCAGAGCTCTTCGACCGCGCCGATTTTCTTAGCTGTAAAGAATTCGCGATTCAGTGAGGTGAGGACGTTGAGTTTGGGATCCGTAAGAGACGCGACCGCGAGGTCACCCGGATCGGAAGGCGTGTCGTACTGAATTGCGAACGCGCCGTTTTGAGCGAGGGTGAAATTGGCCCCGAGACTTAGATGGTCGGCGAGAACTTTTGGGGAACCGTCGAGAGGAAGATAAGCGAGTTTTGTGTCGCCCTGATCGGCGTAGGTAAAGAAGATACCCTTGCTGTCACTGGTCCAACGGGGCGTGGAAGCATCACGATCAAGTTTGGGAGTGACCACGCGAGGGTTGCCGCCATCGCGGTTGGCTACGTAAATGTAGGTGGTCTGATGGCCCTGGTAGCGGTCGTCGAAGCCGGTGTAAGCGATTAGTCTGCCGTCCGGTGAAACATCTGGAGATTGATTAGGGCCATTGCGGTGAGTGAGTTGCTTGAGTGAGCCGTCTGCGACATAGAGCTCGTAAAGTTCGGTGTGGAGGGGTTCGTACTCGTAGTTGGTGGTGCCGTTCATCGCAACTATGAGAGATTTTCCGTCCGGAGCCCAGACGGCATAGGAGCCGCCAAAATCGCCGACGCCTGGACCATGGGGGAAATTGCCAGTAGTGAGTTGACGCGGCGCGCCCCCGTCGGAGGCGACAACGAAAATTTGCGAATAGCCCGGTTTCAGGTAGCCAGGTCCGTTAAAGCGATAGATTAGATCCTCATACACCTTCGGGGCATCGGCCCACTTCGCGCCGTCGGGTGCGGCGGGAAGCGAAGCGATTTTCGGGGGTGCGGCAGCAACAAGCGAGGTGAAGGCGATCTGCTTTCCATCGGGGGACCAAGAGATGCCGGTAGGAGGATTTTCGAGGTCCGTCAGTTTGGCGGTCTGGCCAGAATCCATCCAGCGAACATAGAGCTGAGACTTGCCTTCGCGGTCGGAAACGAAGGCGATACGAGTGCCATCGGGCGACCAGCGCGGGGAAGAGTCGCCATATGTCCCGGTAGTCAGGGGGCGATGTTCGGAGCCATCGAAATTGACGATCCAGAGGTTCGAGACACGGCGATCGGAAGAGATGTCTGCAGACTGGCGGACGTAGACGATATGCTTGCCGTCGGGAGCGATTTGCGGATCAGAAGCAACCTGAACGCGGAAAACATCCATGGGTTCCAGCCGATCGGGAGTTTCCTGAGCGATGCTGCCGAGAGGGGAAAGCAGAAGAAAAAAGATGGCTCCGCCCGTGAGCGAGCGGAATTGTTGGTACATAGTCGTCTCCTGTCGCGGAGGATGTTACCACCGAATGCAGCAGCAACTTCCTTTCATGATCGGCTGGTTGGCCTTGCAGGAGAATGCCTTCCCGCCCATCGGGACTTACCTCATGGCGGCCCGAAGCGAAAGATCTGGTGCGGTTATTGGCAAGCTCGGGATACCCAGCCAGTTTTTTCGGCTCTATCCAATCTTCTTTGAGTGGACTATTGCTTTCGCGCGCTCCTTGGAGTGCGCAGCATCAGCAGCCCTCCGGCGAGCGAAGAAACCATCATCACGACCAGGCCGTAGGAAAATGATCCGGTTCGAGTGTTCAGGTAACCGAGCAGGTAAGGTCCGGCAAAGCCCGCAACGCTGCCTACCGCATTGATCATTCCCACTGCCGCAGCTGCCGCCGACTGGCCCAGGATTTCGGTCGGGATCGCCCAGAAGACCGGAAGGTAGGCACTGCACATGCCCACCATCGTGAACAACAGGAGTGAGAACGGAATGGACCGAGGCTGAGTGATGAGCCCCGTAAGTCCGGCTGCCGCGATAAGAAAAGGCATCGCGGAGTGCCAATACCTTTCATGGCTCTGGTCGGAATGCCACCCGTTGACCTGCATCGCGACGAAAGCCGCCAAGTATGGCAGAGCGCCGAGCAGGCCTACATGCACGTCCGAAAATCCTGACTGGCGTTTCAGCATGGTCGGGAACCAGAAATAGAAGCTGTAAAGCACGAAATAATTCAGAAAGCATACTGAGGCCAGCAGCCAAATCGTCCGAGACCTGAGTGCAAGCCCGATAGACATCGCTTGCGCTGTGACAGAATTTTCTTCGCCCAGCTTTCCCTTAATCCATTGTCGCTGCTCGGCAACAAGCCACGTGGCTTCGCCCGGGAGGTCCGTCAAGTAGAAGAACGCAACGATGCCAAGCAGGATAGCCGGCATTCCTTCCAGGATGAAAAGCCATCGCCAGCCTTTAATGGCGAACCAATTGTGGCCGAGAATCCAGCCGGCGATTGGCGATCCGATGACGAAGGATACGGGAATTGCGGCCATGAAGTTGCTCGTTGCCTTCGCGCGGTCGTCGTGTATGAACCAGTGGCTCAGATACACTATGACCCCCGGGAAAAAACCTGCTTCCGCCGCTCCCAACACAAAGCGCGCCAGGTAAAGCTGCGTCGGAGTATGCACCAGTCCTGTCAGTGCGGTCAGCAATCCCCACGCGATCATGGTCGCAGAAATGATCCGCCGCGCGCCCCAGCGTTCCACGAGCAAGGCGCCTGGAACCTGCAAGGCTACATAGCTGAGGAAGAAAATTCCTGCTCCCAGTCCAAATACGCGATCGCTGAATCCAAGATCGCGAGACATCCCGATCGCGGCATAAGCCACGCTGGTGCGGTCCAGATAATTCGTAATGTAAAGAATGAAAAGAAACGGCAACAGCCGCAAGGCAATATGACGCCGCGTACGGTCCACTAGATGGGCCGTAGCGGGCGTGAGCGAGCGTGGGATAGCTGCGGCCACTTCGTGTTTTCGTCGGACTGAGTGTGAGACGGAGTATATCGGAATTCCGCCAATGACTGAATGAGCTACGACGGGTTCGCCCGTCGAGAGGCCCTTCGAACAGCCGATTGATCGGTGGCATGGAGGCCCCCCGGGAATCGGGCAAAAGCCACGGTCGTACCGTCAGTGAGCATCCGTAGGTGCCGGCGTTCCGTCCGACCATTCGCGCACCGGAATCATGAACTCGGTCACTGGCTCCGGAGCACCATTAAATTGTGGATTCAGCAGAACCGGGGAGCCGGGCACATCGGCACCCCAGGTCATACCGTCCGTTAGCGGAACATAAAACATCAGATGGGGAACCCAGTGCCCGACGGAGTCGTTAAGGTACCCTTGGCTGGACATCATGTAGCACATTGCGCCAGGCTCCAGGGCGGGCAGCTCTCTCTTGTCGAATGCCTTGATACCGTCAATGATCTGAGCCTTGGAAAGTCCAGCCAATACCAATTCTGTCCTCTTGTAAGTGAGGGGCAGGATGGATCGTGCGGCTGGCGGATTGAAGCAGATTGGACCTCGCGTCCTGGGGTTCCAAAACCCCGGGTGGTCGAATGGGGACATCCACGATCGTTCGACGACACACACGAAACCGTTCTTCCCTTTGACCGCGGTTTCGTAACCATTCCGCCCGAGGACCAAAACCTCGGCGTCGCTTGATATCGCCGCAGGGGCTGCGCTCCGCGCCAGGGCTATCTCGGCATTTCTATCCGTCATCAGGTACTGGTCGGGCGGGGCCATGCTCGGATACTGCGCTTTGGCAGCCTGTGCCATTGCTTGCCACGCCATGATCAGCGCGACAACCAGCACCAAGCTTCCTAGTGTGATCGTCCTGACTATCGTTCGGTTCATTGATTTTCCCCTTCGCTACGGACTTAAATACTCCTGCAAACCCACGATGAGGCCATCACAGGGCTGATTGTTGTACGCTCATAATACATACCGGTACGTATGCTTGGGAGCGACAAAACATGGGCATTAGGGCAAACCCACCATCTGTTCCTCGCACAAAGCCGGTTGCACTATGGCATTTACAAATCATCTGACAACTCTCAGGAAAGCAGCGGGCTAGTCTCGGCCCGCCGTCGCGCCCGGCCGTGCGCCGGGCGCAGCGACTCCAAGTGGCGACTCACACTTCTTTGTCCTGATTTCAGCATCCGTGCATCCTGCGAATTTTTCGTTAAAGAGATATAACCCTCGTACGCCGCGATCAGGAAAGTAGCCGTTTCGTTTGCGTTTACATCACTCCGCACCACCCCACGTTTCTGTCCTCCCCGCAATGCAACCGCGATCGCATCGTGCCAGTCCCTAAAAACCTTTGCCGTCCTTTTGCGGAATCCCGCATCAAGGGACGACATCTCTTGGGACAGGTTATTCAGCGGACAGCCGTGCTCAAGGTCTTCGGGCTTCAGCGATGTGGACTGAATAATGCGGAGCAAGGTGTCGATGGGATTGCTTGCATTCTGCAAAGGCCGCACCCACTTTTCGCGCGTCATACTCGTGATGACCTCGTCCACTACCGCATACCCGAGGGCTTCTTTGTTATCGAAGTGGTAGTACAGTGCGCCTTTGGTGACGCCTGCTCTGGCCAGAATGGAGTCCAGGTCAGCGCTTCGAAATCCTGAGCGCTGCATCTCCTCGAAGGCGGCCCGCAACAAGCGCGCTCGGGTGCGGTCTGGATCGCGCGGTGTGGCCCCGCTGCGTCTCGGCCTGTTTCTATCTGCTAACATACCAACCAGTATGTATGCTACGACTGCGATTGTCGAGGCAAATGCTCTTCCCGCTTCCGGAATCGCGGCCCGGTTCGCTCATCCGGCGCTCCGAAACGTTTGTCAGCCAGTGACGGCGGTCGCAACTTTGCGGTCGTGGCGGAAGAGTTGGAGTAGGGGGCCCGCCGAGCCTCGCAGCCGTTTGAGGTCTCTCTTGATACGCCCGAGTGAACGGGCAATTACCAGCCCATTTGGCCCATCCGCTTAAGGATAATCGCGCTGTAGTTGTTCATGCGCTCGGGTCGTCGCTTCAAAGGCGCCGGCAGAATTGCAGCGAGCCGTGCCGCCTGTTGACGGCCGATATTCCGGGCTGCGGTTTCGTCGTAGTAACGACACGCAGGCTCTGCACCATAGATACCAGGGCCCCATTCCACTACGTTGAGGTATATCTCCAGAATGCGCTGTTTGCCGAGGACCAATTCGGCCACCGGTACCAGTGTGACCTCTGCGCCCTTGCGGAGGATAGAGCGGCCGGTTCCAAAGAATAGGTTTTTTACGAGTTGCTGCGTAATGGTGGAAGCTCCGCGAGTGCGATCACCTTCCAAATCCTCTTCGGCGGCGACTTGAATCTCGTGCCAATCGAATCCATGGTGCTGGTAGAAGTGCGCGTCCTCTGCAGCGATTACAGCGTGCTGGAGATCGCCTGAAATTTGGCTGAGCGGAATGAATTTGTAGTGTTCGAGATACGGCCTGTGGTGAATCCAGGCCTGCAAGCGGCGCTGGATGTGCACCGCGGTCGTCGGTGGGTCAATCCACCGGGTGGCCACGAGGATCAGCGCGGCAAGCGACCACAGAAGCACCACGCCGACGACAAGCCATCGAATTAGGGATCGGAGCAAGCCCGTCCGATGCGGGGTCTTCGCGTGTGTCTCCATTGCCGTCATATTTCAGAATAATAGCTGGGCTGGGTTGCCGCTGAGGGATGATCTTTGGCGTGCTCTCACCGATAGCGCGTTGGCGCAGCTATCAGGGGACGTACCCGCAGCTCTCGCGCATTATGTTGGCCCCGCGGACATAGCACTAGCCTCACAGTCGCTGTGGATGCGGGTGACTGGGGAGGAAATGTCGGCGCCGTTGAACATGGTCGTGAACTGGCCGGCAGAACTGAAAACGAAATGAGCCTAGCGACCTTGTCGTGTCGTACTATCTCAAGCTTGACAGGAATTCATCGAGCAAAGTGTTGAACTTGTCGGCGTCATCGACAAAAAGCCCGTGCCCGGCATCCTCAAAAAATTCAAATTTCGCGCCGGGAATGCTCTTCTGCATCTCCTGAAACTGGGGCAGCAAAGCCTTGTTTGCGCCGACAATCGTGGTCGGCTTGTTGATTTTAGCGAGTGCCGGCCGGTTATCGGTTGTGAATCCAGCCAGGCCCATGGCGATCGCTGAATCGGTGGGTGTGGCCAGCGAGGCTCTGATTAGTTTCTGCAGATATTCTTCGGTCTGCGGCTTGCGAAACATCGAACGCACGAACCCGTCCGTCAACTGCGCACGATTCGTCTGCATCCCTTTGAGAAACTCGATGCTGCCCTTAGTGAACTCAGGGGTGAGATCGATCCCTGCAAGGCCGTCCACCAGGACAATTCCCGCCAAGGCGTTCGTGCCGAACTGATCCACATACGCCGCGACCTCGATAACCCCCATCGACCAGCCGACCAACACGACCGGCGCGAGATGCAATTGCTCGATGACCGCCTTGATGTCGCGGGCGCGTGCCGCGGGATAGTCGCCCTCGCCCGTCTTCGAGGATTCGCCTTGCGCCCGCGGATCCATTGCCACCGTGCGATAGTGAGCAGAGAAATGCACGATCTGGTTCTCCCAAATCCATGCGGGCATTGTGAAGCCCGGCACAAATAGAATAGAAGGGACCTCGTGCGGTCCGGTGACAGAGATACTGCCCTTCGTCGCCGTGACGGGGGGAGGAAGCGGGTTGCCGGCTTCCGCGCTTCCGACCGGCCTCGAGCGGCCGGCCTCGATGTAGTGACCCTTGCGAGAGTGGACTTGCCTGCCGCCATCTTGCCGCACAAGAAAATCAACTTTGCGCAGCTGTTCATGACGTCCATGCCTTCCAATGCCCCGCTACCATATCATGCCCATTATCGCGATTCGTTGACTTGCCTTAGGCCCGCAACCTAACATTGCCGCACCATGGAGAGTTCCAACACCTACATCGGCCAAACGATCTCGCACTATCGCATCATTGAGAAGTTGGGTGGAGGCGGCATGGGCGTAGTGTACAAGGCCGAAGACACGCGCCTCCGTCGCTTCGTGGCTCTCAAATTCCTTCCGGACGACGTGGCCAGGGACCCTCAATCGCTGGCTCGCTTCGAGCGCGAAGCCCAGGCCGCCTCTTCTCTCAATCACCCCCAGCATCTGCACCATTCATGAGATCGGTGAGGATCAGAATAGAGTCTTTATCGCCATGGAGTACTTGGAGGGGAAGACCTTAAAGCACGCCATTAACGGTCGCCCCATGCCTCTCGATCTCTTGCAGGATGTCGCCATTCAGGTGGCCGCTGCTTTGGAAGCGGCACACTCCAAAGGGATCATCCATCGTGACATCAAGCCCGCCAATATCTTCGTCACGACCTCCGGGCACGCCAAAATCCTCGACTTCGGCTTGGCCAAGCTCGATTCTTCCCCGTTCAGATGGACGGTCCGGGCGCTTCCGCCGCTTCGACTCTCACGCTTCCCGACCAGCTCACCCACCCCGGCACGACCCTTGGCACCTTGGCTTACATGTCACCCGAGCAGGCCCTTGGTCAGGAAGTCGATGCGCGCGCCGACCTCTTTTCTTTCGGTGCGGTTCTTTACGAAATGACCACAGGAATGCTTTCGTTTCGCGGCGAAAACTCCGCCGCTCTTTTGGACGCCATCCTCCACAAAGTCCCAACCGCCCCAGTTCGTTTGAATCCCGAAACTCCTCCCGCTCTGGAAAACATCATCATCAAATGTTTAGAAAAGGATCGTCATCTTCGCTATCAGCATGCCGGCGATATCCGTACCGATCTCAAGCGACTCCAACACGATACCAGCTCTGGTCAGCGTCTCGCGTCTGCTTCCGCTGCCCCGCTATCTCCGGGTACTTCGGCTAGCCTGCGGTTTCCCTGGCTCACCAGGAATTTACGCTGGCTCTCGCTTCCGGCCGCGCTCCTGATTCTTTTCTCCACACTCGCGATTTGGCGCCACTTCCGCACTTCTCCAGAGGCGTCTCTGCCGCCGGTTGAAGTGGTTCCGTTGGTTTCGATGGAGGGAAAACAGACTTTACCGGTCTTTTCTCCCGACGGCAATCAAGTTGCCTTTTCCGTGACGGGCGGACACAACATTGCTGGAATTTACACTACGCTCGTCGGCGGTGAAAAACCCCTTCAGCTCACGAAAAACGAGAACGATTGCTGTGCAACCTGGTCCCCGGACGGTCGCCAGGTCGCCTTTGTCCGTTACTCGGATTCCGAAAACACAAGAAGTTTCCTCGCGATTCCGGCTCTCGGCGGTTTCTGAGCATCTCCTTTATACGGGTCCAATAAACAACATAGCCTATTGCGATATCTTGGACTGGGCGCCCGATGGAAAGGTTCTCTCCTTCTCCGAACCCGTCGGCAGCGGTCAGAGCTCTCGCCTTTCCTCGCTTTCTCTGTCCGATCGCACCGTACGTCCGCTCACCTCGCCTCAAAACCACGAATTTGATTGCGTGCCCGCTTACTCCCCGGACGGTTCGAACCTGGCTTTCATACGAGGCTTCTTGGGCGGCGCCGTGGGAGACCTTTTTGTTCTGCCGGTTTCGGGCGGCGAGCCCAGGCGGCTCACTTCCGGGAATTTCAGTGGTTCGCCCGCTTGGACTGAGGATGGCAAAGAGCTTATCTTTAGTTCCGGGATGGGCGGTGCGCAGACATTGTGGCGTATTCCGGCCTCCGGTGGCGTCGCGCGGCTTATACCGGGAGTTGGCGACATCGCGATCGCTCCTTCGATTTCTCGCAAGGGCAATCAGCTCGCTTACCAGCAGGATATTCATTCAGACAAACTCTGGCGCCTTACACTCAAGGACCCTAGACACTCCCTCGGCCCTCCGGCTCGGCTCTTTTCGAACCGAGGTTTCATCCGCCGGCCCGATTTCTCTCCCGACGGAAAAAAAATCGTCTTCGAATCCAACCGCTTGGGATATTCCGATATTTGGTCGTGCGACGTCGATGGGTCCAATTGCGCGCAATTGACCTCCATTCATGGAGTGTCTGGAAATGCGCGCTGGTCCCCTGACGGCCATTACATTTCCTATGAGTCTGTCTCCCAGAAGTTTTACGAGATTTTCGTCATCGAAGTCCCCGGAGGGCAGGCGCGTCTTGTCGCCACCTTCCCCGGCTCCAATAACGGGGCTCCCAACTGGTCTCGTGACGGACAGTGGCTTTACTTCTATTCCGCCCACGAGAGCGGACCCTTACAGTTATGGAAGATTCCATTCAAAGGCGGCTCGCCCGTCCAGGTCACCAAAAAGGGTGGCGTCTATGCCGCCGAGTCCTATGACGGGCGCTCCATCTATTTCACCAAAATGGATCAGAGCGGCGTCTGGAAAATGCCCATCGAGGGAGGGGATGAAACGCGGATTTTGGATCAGCCCTCGCTGTGGAGCGAATGGAGGATGGTCCAGTCAGGAATTTACTTCTTCAATCCGACCATCTCGCCTAACGGCAGAATCGACTTCTTCGATTTTGCTTCGAGAGAGACTACGCCCATTCTCACGCTCGATAGTCCATTCCCGATGTTTGGCGGTCTCGCCGTCTCGCCCGACGGCAAATCCCTTCTCTACGGTCAGTCCGAACTCGACTTCTCTTACATCATGTTGGTCAGAAATTTTCGCTAGGCTTGAGCCTCAATCCGCCTCTCGGCGTTGCTCATCTCTTCGACCGCCCTAAACTACCTGATTCGCATTTTTAACAAACTCGGCAATATCGTTCGCGTGGACCAAGCGCCGGGTCCGTCGGACTACTTGCTTGAGACAATGCCGCGTCCCGACTTCTCGCGTTCAGTGACCCCGGCGGTTCGGCCGGCCAGATCTAGCTCCACCCTTTGGGCATCGCCGAGAAGCTCAACGAGGCAAGCGGGAACGATCGCACATAATTCAAGTGCTTGTGGAGCGGAGTAAAGGGCGCTATTATGCGTCGCGCTATTGGTCGGAGGTAAAACCTATGCACGATACGAATTGGCCGTCGTTTCGCAAAGTAAGCTTCGTAGCGGCTGTGACGCTGTTGCTTGTGGGCTTCCCGACTTTCGCGCTGGCCCAAGGGCAGGCGGCTGCCGCCGTCGCGATGTTTGCTGCGGCCGCGAAGGAACAAACCAACATCGCCGGCGTGAGCATCCTTGCAGATCGGCCGAATGGCTTCGACCCGCTAACAGCGAGCAATGAAGAGCTTGGCAAATACGGCCTGCCGCCGCGGCCCGACCAACAAGCCGACCCGGATAGCTTTGCGAAATGGACAAAGGGCATGCAAGCACTGAAGTATCGCGCCGCCGCGCACGTCAAGGCGAGACCCGACTTCAACAAGAATTTGATGCTGACCAAACAGCAACCAGCAGCATCGCCGATTAGCGGGAGACCGACGCAGTACTTTTCCTACAACTGGAACGGCGTCGCCAATACCAACCCGCTTACCTCTTGGGATCCCGAGAAATCGTTCGACCGGGTTGAGTCCATTTGGACTGTGCCGGCCGCTCGGCCGCCTTTTCACGCTTGCGCGAACGGAATCCTCGGCGCCGTCGGTGTTCCCGGGTTTTTTGAGTCAAACTGGAACGGGATCGACGGCTTTACTAGCGGCGACGTGCTCCAAGGGGGCAGCCTGTCGTATGCCGATTGTGAGCGAAATACCGAGTACATAGGATGGGTAGAATGGTACCCAAGCTATCCGATCCTTGAAATCGACTGCGAAGTCGATGTTGCCTGCGTCGTCAATCCGGGTGACCTTTTTTTTGTCATTGCCTATGGTAGCAACGCCGCAACCCAATATATTTTTGAGGAAGACGTTACCCAAGGGTGGTATGGCACATTTGCGCTTGAATATCTTACAGGGCCGCCTCTGGTCGGAAGCAGTGCAGAGGAAATCGTGGAACGTCCCTGCTGCGATGCGCACGGGTACCCATTGGCTTTGGCCAACTACATCGCTGACTTAGTCCCGGCTGCGGCCGCGTTTGACGGTAAGGGAGAGATATACGTACCTGGCCAATATAACTCGGCGACCGCGGTTATTAACATGGTCGACGACGGTGTCACGCAAGAAATTTCTACTGTGAAGCAAGTGGGGGCGCTAAGCCTTTTCTTCGAGAGCGTGGGCTGTGCCCTCAGCGGAGGTTGCGTATCGTTTTAGTGCTCATTGGGATGGATACTCGCCCTTAACCAAATAACCTGCGATTTTTTCGATGCGCTCGTGGCCGTGGATCGCGAGAAGACCGCCGAATCGTCGAGGAAGAAATCTGTAGACGGCGTGTTGTAGTACCCGGAACTAATCCCCCGTTAATTCCCAAACGTGCATCCACCGTCCCCTGTTCTGCCTGTGGTGTAGCGGACGGTATGCCTTGTGTGCTGCATTGGGGTAAGCGCTCAGAAGCTCATGTCGAACTAGCTCTATCAGGTGCGCTGAGCTAAGTCAGCCCGTCTGAAGTTTGTCTCTTAGCAGGTCAAGGCGAAGGAGTTGGCATGCGCATCGTCCTTCACTTCCCCGCTATGCCTGCCAATTCCTTCTGCAAAACCTTCCCCTTCCGAAACCATGGCCGCTCCACTCTCTGCATATACCGTGGCAAAGTCTTCTTCTTCGCCGCCAATTTATTCGTCCACTCTTGGGCCTCTTCCCAGTTCCCCATGATCTTCAAGAAGTTCGCATAGTTATATAGCGTCTCCGGCGTTGTGGAATATTGCACCGCAGGCCGGAAGTATTCCGTCGCCTTTTCGAGGTCGCCCGTCCGGGCATATGCATCTCCGAGCAATCCGGTCGCCCGGTAATAATCGAATTTCCCGTCTTTCCCCACCACGAATTGCAAGTCCGGTATGGCTGCAGCGTAATCTCCCATCCCCAGCGCCGACTTAGCTCGTAAGTAAAACGCGTGCGGCGAATCGCTACGCGCTGCTATCGCCCGGTTCAATGATTCCCGCGCTTTCGCATAATCCCCCTTTTCAAAATATTGCTCCGCCAACTCCTCGAGGTTTCCCGCCGATGGATTGTCCAGAATCTGCGTTTCGAGCGCCTCAATCCTCGACCGTCTCCCGATGCGTTGGTACATTCCGCGCAACAAGCCCAAATCGGGGATTATTTCTACGACTACATACACTCCCGCTCCCAGAACACCTCCCAATAGGATGATGTACACCCAGTAGTTCTCCGGCCGCCGTCTCAAGAAGTGCCACAGCGCGATTCCCTGCACAATAATTCCCCAAGGGAAAAAGAGGTGGCCCAATGCCCCCATACCCCGACACCTCGAAACTCGCTTTTCTGCTTACGACTTGGCCAATAGCATCCAGTATTAACCGCCGTGCGTCAATTTCAACCTTCGCCCTTCTACCACAGTCGTAACCGCCTCACGATTCGCAGCGTCGTGGGGATATCCATCATGCGAGCGGGATGATCTGACCGGGCTCGTGTAGGTAAGAAGCGGACGGAACAGAGCCGGCCTTAGTCCGCACCCAGTTGAGTGATCTACCTGCGCGAATTGCAAAAGCCACTCAAGGCGATTGTGACTCCAAGAGTGAAATTGTTTGCACCAACTCGTTAGAGATTCGGCGTTTACCGAGACTTAGTAGGTAAGGCGCAATCCCAAATTGACGCGAACGCTTCCCGTAGGTAGAGTCTGCGGAAATCCAGTCCCGGCATTTTGCAGGACTGGTAATCTCAACCTTGGAGGCGCCTGTGCGAACCGTTGCCATAGTTCTAACGGGTGGGTGTGTCTCCAACATCGAAGTCATCCCCTCCCGAATCTCCTAAACACGAAAATTAGGTCGGTCCAGTCATCGGAGCCACCGGCAGGCGTGTGCAGATTGCCGCTGTAGTCCGCGCGATGGCGCGCAACCCAGGCGCGGCTCGATTGCCGCCACAAGTCGAGGTGGTTCGCGGAGATCTGACTCTTCCCGAGACGCTTGATGGATGCTTCGACGGCATCGACACGGTGTTCCTGGTCTGGACCGCCCCGCCAGCCGCTGTTGCTCCCGCTTTGGAACGGATCACGAAGCACGCACGTCGCATCGTATACCTCTCAGCCCCGCTCAAAACGGCACACCCACTCTTCCAACAGCCCAATCCGCTCAGAGCGATGTTCGAGCAAATTGAGCGGTTGATCGAGACCTCAGGACTCCAGTGGACCTTCCTGCGACCTGGAATGTTCGCCGCAAACGCCCTGAACTGGTGGGCGCCGCAGATTCGCGTTGGCGATGTCGTGCGTTGGCCGTATCTCGATGCTCCTACGGCTCCGGTCGATGAGCGTGACATCGCCAGAGTCGCGGTCCGCGCGCTGTGCGAGGACGGACACGCCGGAGCGGAATATGTTCTGACCGGACCTCCAATCGCTGAGCCAATTCGAGCAGGTGTCTGCTATCGGTCGCGTGATCGGCCGCTCGATAACGCTGCAGATTTCCGGGCGTGATCGCCCCTAAACCCCGCTTTAGATTCTTGCGGCGTATCCGTCTCTCGAGTCACAACGATTCCGGGCCATCCGGAAGTTAGCGAATTCCGCCGCACAAGCGGCTTCGTTCTTGCCGACAATCCACGAACTTCGCGAAAGTCCTTGCCCTGGTCGCCTGTTCTGTCCGGCACCCCTAATCCGAAGAAGGCTCAATGAAACGCGGCGCAGACCCTGAGTGCAACAACGCTCTTCTCCAACATCTCGTGCGGTTCCTCTGGTATTCTTTGTCTGAATTTGGGGTGTCTCGTGGTTCAAGTTAGCGGTGGCATCGGCAATGTAACGACGAATGCAGGGCTCGTGGAAATGGCAATGGCGTATTCCCGCAGCCGCGTGATTTGCGCGGCTGCGCGTCTCGGTGTTGCCGATGCACTAGGAGACCAGGTGCGCAGCGTCGGCTTCCTGGCCGAAAAGTGCCAGGCAGATGCCAATGCGCTGTACCGCCTGCTTCGCGCCCTCGCCAGCATCGGCGTGACGGAAGAGACGACGCCCGAATACTTTCGGCTGACTCCGTTTGGCAGACCGCTACGGAGGGACGTGCCGCAGTCCGTCTGGGCAGCCGTCGTCTTCTGGGCTGATCTACTCGCCGATAGCTGGTCCCTACTTACCGACTGTGTTCGGACGGGTAAGCCGGCCGCCGACGTGCGCGATCCGAAAATACCTTCGCGGTGGTCGCAGGATGCCGAAGCCAATTCTATTTTTCGCGCGGTGATGGGTACGGCTCCGGCAGAAGATTACGCGCCTATCGCTGAAGCGTGGGATTTTTCTGCGGCGAAGGTGGTGGCCGACCTCGGCGGGGGCGGTGGGTCGCTGATTCTTGCAGTGCTTGGACTCAACCCCCATTTGCGAGGCATGCTCGTGGACCTGGAACCCAGCGTGGCTGCAGCAAAATCCCGCTTCGCGGAGGGAGATACTTGCTCGAGATGCGAACTGATTGCCGCAGATCTGATGCAATCGGTCCCGGCGGGCGCCGATGTATACATGCTGAAACATGTACTGCACGGGCGCCAAGACGGGGATGCAATTAGGATTCTTAAGAATTGCCGGGCGGTAATTCCGAAGAACGGCAGTTTGTTAATCGTGGAATTCGTCCTTCCTCCGCTGGTCTCGCGTGCAGATCCGCAACTGGAAGGTCACCTGATGAGCGACCTGAACATGCTTGCGGTTACCGGGGGTAAAGAGCGTAGCGAGCGTGAGTGGAGAGCACTTCTTGAGCCAGCCGGATTCCTTCTGACCCGGGTGTACGCGGTCGGGGACGACACTCTTATGGTTCGGAACGTTGGGATTGTTGAAGCGAAGCCGACTTAGGGATGAGCCCGAGTTGTTCCGAACGCCACTCGCCTGAAACCGTCGGATGATTTGGAACGGAATACCGTTCTTGCAGTACGATTGGTCTACTTTGCAACTTGGCTGAAAGACGGGAGGCCACGTGGAGACCCTTCTTCAAGACTTCCGATTCGGGCTAAGGATGCTTCGCAAGTCTCCAGGCTTCACCGCCGTCGCCGTGCTCACCCTCGCTCTCGGCATCGGTGCCAATACCGCTATCTTCACCATGATAAACGGCCTGATGCTGCATACGCTCCCCGTGCGCGATCCAGGGCAGCTCGTCGAACTCCTCCACTACTATCCCGGCGACCCTGAACCTGGGTTCAACGGCTTCTCGTGGGAGGCCTACCAGACCATACGCGACGGCAATCATGTTTTCTCCGACCTGATCGTCGGGACTATGAACTTTTTCACTGTCCGCGCCGATAAGCTGCAGCCACAGACCGTGTTCGGCGGAGGCGTAGGAGGAACTTTCTTCCAAGCGCTCGGGGTGCGGGCCGCAGCAGGTCGCCTGATCGGCCCTGAAGACGTACACATGGGCTATCACGCCCCTGTAGCCGTCGTGAGCTGGTCATTCTGGAAGTCCCGATTCGATCTGGATCCTGGAGTCATCGGTAAAAAAATTGTCGTCGGTGACGATCCGGTTACCATTGTCGGCGTGGCGCAACGAGGCTTTTACGGGCTCAGCTACGAAGCGCAGCAAGACATTTGGTGGCCCATGTCGCTTGGCCCTTCTTCTGGATGGGGATTCGGACTGTTAGCGCGACTGAAACCGGGCGTTTCCCTAGAACAAGCGCGGGCGGAAATGGCGGTGGTGTTTCAAACGGTCGTGAACAGCTCCGACGCCGATCCTTTTGTCCGTCGAATGAAACTCCACATCGAGCCGGCGGGAAACGGCGTTACGACGCCTTTGGGCCAGATGCTCTCGACACCGCTGACGGTCCTGATGGCAACGGTGGGGCTGCTGCTGCTCCTTGCGTGCGCGAATTTAGCAGGGCTGCTCTTGGCCCGCGGAGCATCGCGCCAGCACGAAATGGCTGTGCGTGCCTGCCTCGGAGCGCCTCGGGCTCGCTTGCTTCGCCAAACCCTTACCGAATCGCTGTTGCTGTCGCTGGTGGGATGCGCCGTCGGCATCTTCGTGGCCTACTTCGCAGCTTACGCGCTGATCCGGGTCTTCGCATCAGGCAGGTTCATCATGGGGGCGCCGGTGCATTTTGAGGCTCTGACAAACCCAGATGCACACGTGCTGTTGTTCACCCTGGCGATCGCGCTGCTCACGGGACTCCTGAGTGGAGCGGTACCCGCTATGAGCGCCTCGAAGACGGAAGCAGCGTCCGCGCTGCAACAGGCATCGCGCATCGGAGAATCCAAGTCCCGGCGGCTGTTCGGCAAGGTCCTCGTCGCTTCGCAGGTGGCGCTCTCCCTCGCGCTGATGAGCTCGGCGGGCCTGTTTGTCGACTATCTCTCGCATCTTCGGAACCTGAATCTGGGGTTCGAGCGCAATAATCTGCTGCTGCTCACGCTCGATTTCGCGCACAGTGGCTATAACGCTGCGCAATTCTCGGGGCTGTCTCAAGAGCTGGTTATGAGGCTGGACGCCATTCCCGGCGTAAGCTCAGCCACCTTCAGTGACATGAGTCCAATGGAGGGTCCGGGAGCCTCGAGCTTCGCATTTGCGGAAGACCATCCTGAAAAGCGAACCCAGGTCTCCATCAATTATGTTGCGCCGGCCTACTTCGAGACGTATGGCACACCATTTCTCGCCGGTCGCGATTTTTCAGTACGCGACCAGGCCGGCTCCCCTGTTGCAATCATTAACGAGACCACTGCTCGCGACTGCTTCGGGGACGAAAACCCCATCGGAAGACACATCACTCTGAGCCATATCACGTTGACGAAAGGCGAAAGGACCTATGAGGTAGTCGGACTCGTCCGCGACGCCAAATACAACGATCTCCAGCAAGCCGCGCCGCCTACGATCTATCCGGACCTTCTACAACAGGGGTTCATTGGTTCTCAGCTCGCGATCCGCACGAGGATCGACCCCGGCGGGGTTGCCGGCGCGGTTCGCCAAACCGAGGCCACGGTGTTGAAGGCTGTTCCCGTCGTTCGGATTATGACGATGAACGAGCAGATCGATTCGTCCATCGTTCCACAACGGTTGATTGCAACGTTTTCCGCAGGGTTCGGCGCCCTGGGCGCGCTGCTTGCAGCCATCGGTCTGTACGGCCTACTCGCGTACACGGTCGCGCGGCGCACGCATGAAATCGCCGTTCGCATGGCGCTCGGTGCAGCAGGGACTGACGTTATACGCATAGTCCTTCGCGACGCCCTGTGGATGGTCTGCGCTGGACTGGTTATCGGAGCGCCCCTTGCGTTCTGCGGAAAACGAGTAGCCGCCAGCCTGATCCCCGACCTGCCAGTCGCCAGCCCTCTTCCGATTGTCGTTGCCGCTGCAATAATGATCGCGGTCGGTTTGATTGCTGCTTACCTACCCGCGCGCCGCGCTATGCGCGTCGATCCCATTTTCGCGCTGCGATACGAGTAGGTAGGTCCACGCGCAAGCAAGCGACTACACCAGGAAACTTCTGTTTCATTGCGACTCGGCCTTGTGCTCATCGTTGGCCTCTCCATTCTCCTGCGCTAATGCTCCACCGCTTGGTTGCCATGGGAGTTACTCGGCCTTTGCGGGAAATCCGAAAGGCCCGGCAAACCAGCACTACGCTGCCGCCTTGAATGTACCCTTCAAGAACGCGAGCAGGTCGGCGTTAATCGTGTCGGACTCAGTCGTTGGCATGCCATGAGGAAAGCCCTTGTAGATTTTCAAGGTGCTATTCCTCAGCAACTTTGCCGACAGCGGTCCGGCATCGGCATAAGGCACGATCTGGTCGTCATCGCCATGCAACACCAGGACCGGCACGGTAATCTTTTTCAGGTCTTCGGTGAAGTCCGTCTGAGAGAAGGCGACGATGCCGTCATAATGCGCCTTGGCGCCTCCCATCATGCCCTGGCGCCACCAATTCCAGATCACCGCTTGAGAGGGTTTCGCGCCAGGTCGGTTGTAACCATAGAAGGGTCCGGACGCCACATCGTAATAAAACTGGGACCGATTGGCTGCGAGCTGCTTTTGTAACCCGTCGAACACGTCCTTGGGCAGCCCACCCGGATTGGCCGCCGTCTTCACCATCAAGGGCGGCACCGCGCTCACGATCGCCGCTTTTGCTACTCGGTTTTCGCCGTGGCGGGCAATGTAGCGCACCACCTCGCCACCGCCGGTCGAGTGGCCAATATGCACGGCGTCCTTGAGGTCGAGGTGTGCGGTCAGCGCCGCCAGGTCGTCGGCGTAATGATCCATGTCATGACCGCCAGCGGTCTGGGAGGAACGGCCATGTCCGCGCCGGTCGTGGGCGATAACGCGATAACCGTGGTCGAGGAAGAACAGCATCTGCGTGTCCCAGTCGTCCGCTGAAAGCGGCCAGCCGTGAGAGAAAACAATCGGCTGCCCGGATCCCCAATCTTTGTAGGAAATCGTGGTGCCATCATTCACCGTAATCATGCTCACGCGATTTTCTCCTTTTCCTTTCTTGGGGATGTTGAGAGTGCCCAGCATAGGACGCTCACGTGTCCCTAGGAAGTGCCGCTATTGTAGCGTCAAAGCCGATGAGAAAGTCGCGCCGTGGCCAATAATTTCATCCCGAAGTCCCCAACCTGGGTTCGAAGCGCTGTGCGTCCGCCCAACAGAGCCTTTTGGACAGGGCGAGGAGGATGTCCGTGGCGCCGCATATAATAAAGGACCGGAGTCGAGCAGCCGTGGGGCTAACTTCCAGTTAGCTCGACGATTCGCCCAGAATCGTGCTAATCCGAGGCTTTACGGCGTGGCTTATGTTTTTTCGATATGGATCGAATGACCAGCTTGCCTTTGCCGCTCGCAGGCAACGGCCTTTCAGCCTGCGCGATGGCAGCAGAGATGAGTTCCTCAACCTCTGGACGCGCCAGCGTCACCGCGGACTCGATCCGGATAAAACGGTTTTGGCTGCCGCTGCCAAGGAGCAACTTATGAGGATCGGGGAGCGTGGCTCCGTAGTAGAACGACAGCCCCACTCCACTCGCGCCTGCGGCAATGGACAAGACGCAATCGGACGGTCGCTCGGTCGAGCAGTATCCAATGACGAAAAAGTTATAGTTGTCGTAAACCAGTTCATTGGCAGTGGGCAGACGCTCGCGCAACACTTTGCGCACGGAACGGATCAACGCTGCGTTCTTCGAGTCAAATTTCTTGATGAACCCCGCAAGTTGCTGCTCACCTGTCGCATCGACTTGCGAAGCAATTCGTTTGGTCTTCATCGACAATTACATCCGCCTTCTTGTGCCAAGTTGACGGTCAGTATAGCGCCTGGTGATCGCCTTCTGCCGATGTTTCAGCGTCCGCCGCGCCGGCGGCTTCGTTCTAACGGGCCACCCAGAAGTCGATTTAGGTTGACTCGTTGTGAAGGTTCGCCGAGCCTAGCCACTCAACTGGCTGTGTTATTATCGGCCCGCAAAAAATGAGCGCTAAACCGTACGCGTTGGCGAATCAGATGATGACCAGGCGTGCGAGCTTCTGGGGTCAATACTTTTATTTCTTCATGTCGCCGTTGATCGCCGGGATGAATGTCGCCAACCGCATCGTTCGCTAGCCTGCTGAGTGCAGCAACGCGATTCTCAATTCGGGTCCTCTGCCCAGCCTACCTACCGGCCGTGGTGTTTCCATCGCGAACCGCTAATCCGGCCTGAATTCTATAGTTCCTCTGCGCCACAACTCCGGTTGCGCTTCATGAGCCTCGGCTATTGACAATCCCGCGCCGACCGAGGCAACCTTTGGATGCTGCGTAGGGCGCATCGGTCGAGATCGGAAGGGCAACGCCCACCTACGATGAGTAAATACCACTGCGCCTATGCCGAATATCGAAAACCTGAAAAAGCAAGCCAAACAGTTTCTGCGCTGGCATCGTGAACGGTACTATCCCGTCGCAGCTCAAATCAGGGCCGCGCTACCCCGATTTCGAAACGTCGAGGACGTGCAGATACTGGAGTCAAGCTTCAAGCTCGCCGACGCTCAGGAGCTTGTCGCGCGGCAAATGGGTTTCGACGGATGGCAGGCGCTCAAATCAGGAGCAGATGCCATGGCCGATGAACCCAGACAGGCGACGCCACGTCCCGTTCTCAGCTCAATCGAGGCACAACTCTTCGTTCGGAACATCAAGAGTTCGTGTGATTTCTATACAAACAAGCTCGGCTTCGCGGTCGAATTCATCTATGGCGATCCGCCATACTGCGGGCAGGTTGTGCGCGACAATGTACGACTCAACTTGCGGCTGGTCTTCGGACCTGTATTCGTTGCGGATGTTCGCAAGCGCGAACATTTGCTGTCCGCTTCGATCACAGTTGCCACGGCGAACGAAATCAAACAGCTGTTTCTGAATTATCAGGCTGCAGGAGTCTCCTTCCATCAGGCACTTAAGAAGGAGCCATGGGGTGCCAGAACCTTTGTAGTTTCGGATCCAGATGAGAATCTCATCCTCTTTGCTGGCCCGGCAGTCGACTGAACCACTCCCATTTCGAAATGCGGAATTACGGACGAAGACTCGATCCCGGACGGGCAATCCCGCAAGTTACCGAATTAGTTGTGGTTTGCCGACGACTCGCCAAGACTTGCTATACTCGACGACTATCCGGAGGCTGCAACCCGATGAATGAGCCACAGCCAGATCACATTCTGCAAGTGGGCCTGGGTTTCTGGGCGTCAAAAGCCCTGTTGAGTGCTGTCGAAATGGAACTGTTCACGGAACTGGCCAAACATCCCGAGGATCTCGAAACCCTGCAGGGACGGTTGGGCCTCCATCCGCGGTCGGCCCGCGATTTTTTCGATGCGCTCGTGGCTCTGAAGTTTCTCGAACGCCGTGACGGTAGGTACTACAACACGCCGTCTACAGATTTCTTCCTCGACAAGCGCAAGCCGTCCTACATTGGCGGTATTCTCGAGTTGGCCAACCATCGGCTGTATCCGTTTTGGGGACGCCTTACGACAGCGTTGCGAACTGGGCTCCACCAAAACGAGACTAAAGACGGCGGCCCCGACTATTTCGCGACTCTTTATGCTGACCCGGTGCGTTTGAAACAGTTCCTGCGGGCCATGACCGGTATCAGCCATGGAAGTAATATGGCAATCGCCCGCAAGTTTCCCTGGACCAAGTATCGGACTGCCGTGGATATCGGGACCGCCCAGGGCGACCTGATCACTCAGGTAGCACTGGCCAATCCGCATATTGAGGGAACCGGATTTGATCTACCTGAGGTGGGGCCTATCTTCGAAGATTATGTGGCCGTCAACGGACTTTCGAGTCGTGTGAAATTTTCGCCGGGCAGTTTCTTGAATCAGCCCTTGCCGAAAGCCAGCGTCGTGATGATGGGCCACATTCTGCACGACTGGAACCTGGAAGAAAAGCGGCTGCTGGTCCGCAAAGCCTATGAAGCGCTGCCGGAGGGCGGTGCCTACGTCGTCTACGAAAGCATTATCGACGACGATCGCTCGACGAACGCATTTGGCTTGATGATGAGCCTGAATATGCTCATCGAAACCCCTGGCGGGTTTGACTATACCGGGGCGGACTGCACTCAGTGGATGAAAGAAGCGGGATTCCGCGAAACCCGAGTCGAGCATCTGACCGGCCCCGATTCGATGGTCATCGGTATCAAGTAGCGAACCTTCCGTCGTATGCCTGCCCTTACAGCTGCGACTCGTCCGTGCAATGAGACCTCGAACAGGCCAAAGACACGTCTCTAGGCTGCGTGGGCCAAGCGCCCTGGTCTGGAAACCTGGAGTTAGGCTCGATTGGTTGACCTTCAAATTGGTCACCGCGATATCTAGGAAACACATGCATGTGTAAGTGCAGCAGCAAGTTCCCATGAATTTCGTAGTTCAACTTCACCGCCCCAGTGGCAGCCGTTAGCGCCCTCGATACCCTTCGTGCGTCACGCATGAACGCAGAGGCAGCAACCTCTGGCAGGTCATGCAGCTCGACGGCATGACATTGCGACACGAGGCAGGCATACCCAGGAACCGGCGCTGCTTCTTGCATGGTGACCCAGCAAGCTTCTAGTTTGGCCACGACGTCCAGTGGTTCTCGGCGGCAACAGATCGGGCACGCCGTGCCGGAACAAAGCGCCGCCCAACGATCGTGATCGTTCCACGAGCTCATTTCGTTTGGCTTGGACATTCCACTATCGATCCAGAATAGCAGCGGCGATAAAGTCGCGAAAGTCGGTGATGCTTACTTACAGCTCAGCCATATCGAGCCGCATCGAGTTGGTCCACCACGGATAGTGCTCACGGGGAAACTTGCCCGATGTTCATGAAGCCCTGGCCCAACGAATTCACGACACACTATCGACAGTGCTGCTCAGCGTTTCGTTGGTTCGGATGAACGCATCGTAGGAGTAATACGGAGCCACAGCACTGGCGTTCCATAGCTCACAGCAGAAACAGAGTGCTTTTTTGGCAATCCAGCGCTAACTTTAACATCCCTGGTACAGGTTGATGATCCGCTTCCTAATGAATCTGAAGATCCGACGAAAACTGCTGATCGCCATGGCTCCCCTGGCGTTCATGGTGATCGTGGCCGGGCTGTATGCGTCGATTGAGAGCAAGAGGATCGACACGCGATACAGCGAATTGCTCGATCGGGATGTTTCGACGTTACAGCGGCTGACGCAGGCGCAGGCCGAAGTAGCGTTGTTTGGCCAGCGCTTATACGAAGAGATCGCCGAGATGGACCCCGATAGAATGCGCGTCATTGACCGCGATCTGGATAGAACCTCCTCCGGATATCGGACATTAATCTCTGAATGCGCGCGGCAGGCTCCCGAGCGCGCCAAGGAAATCGAGGCGGCCGCAGCCTCGTTCGACCGAGCGGTATCTGACTCCGGTCCAGTACGTGCCGCGACTTTAGCGGGCGATGACACAAAGCCCATGAATTTGATGCGCGGCAGCGTGGATGCAGAACTCCGGGGGGCACGGCAGAGCGTTGCCGACGTCGCTGAAGAAATACAAAAATCGGTGGCCCGGCAATCGGACTTGCTGACCGAGAACACTCGTCAGGCTATTTTGCTCACATGGCTCGTCATTGTCCTTGGTCTGTTAGCTACTTTCGGGGCGGCCTTCTACATCGTCCAGACCGAAGTGGTTCAAGAGTTGTTGGACTTGCGCGGCAGCATCCAGGAGCTGGCCGATGGAAAGCTGGAACAGCCAATCGCCTATCTCGATCGCAGGAACGAAATCGGCGAGATCAGCCGCGCGCTTCTGACGCTTCAACATGGCGCTCGAGAACGCGAGATTCAAGGATGGGTGAAGGGTGAGGTGGCGTCGACGCTGCGGAGCCTGCAGGCGATGCAGAACTTCGGAGGATTTGCGAACGTTTTGTTATCGAAGATATCGGAATCCATTCCTCTTATTTACGGAGCGATGTACGTTGCGGATCAGAACAAAAAACGATTCTTCCGGCTTGGGGCGTTCGCCATCAGCGATGCAGGAGGTTTGCGCGAGTTTTCTCCCGGGGAGGGGCTGGCCGGGCAAGTTGTGGTTGAGAAGCGTCCGCTCACCGTAACCGCCGGCGATGGCGTTCGAATTACAGCAGGAATGGGAATCGTGACTCCTGGCAAAATTCTGTTTCTACCGGTGATCAATCAGGAAGCGGTCACCGCGGTCCTCGAACTGGCACCTGTCTCCAATTTGAGCGAACGCCAGCAAGCTTTACTCGACGCGCTTCTGCCCTCTGTCGCCCTTAGCTCTGAAATCCTGTCTGGCAATATCGAAACCAGAAACCTTCTGGAGCAGACGCGCGCGCAAGCGGAAGCGCTGGCCGCCTCGGAACACCAGATCACTGCTCGCAAAGAGGAACTCGAGTCCATCAACCAGACGCTCGAAGCATCGGAGCTCGAACTGCGCCACGCGAAAGACGTGGCGGAAGAAGCTACGAAGATTAAAGCGGATTTCCTGGCAAATATGAGCCACGAGATCCGAACGCCCATGAACGCCATCATCGGCATGTCGCATCTGACCTTGCGGACCGAACTCAATCCGCGCCAGAGAGATTACGTGCGGAAGATTCAAATGGCCGGGCAGCACTTGCTCGGCATCATCAACGACATTCTGGATTTCTCGAAGATCGAGGCTGGTAAATTATCCGTCGAAAACGTCGATTTTGATCTGGAGAAGGTTCTTGAGAATGTGAGCAATCTTATTTCCGAGAAAGCGTCGGCCAAAGGGCTGGAGCTTATTTTCGACATCGAACCGGCAGTTTCGCGGCAGCTCAAGGGCGATCCACTTCGCTTAGGGCAAATCCTGATCAACTTCTGCAACAACGCCGTCAAATTTACCGAGCGTGGGGAAATTGTGGTGAAGGCCAGAGTCCAGGAGAAAGATGAGAACAGCCAGTTGGTACGTTTTTCGGTGAGCGACACGGGAATAGGCCTTACGCAGGAGCAAATGGGGCGTTTGTTTCAGGCGTTTGAACAGGCCGATGCCTCCACAACGCGGCAGCATGGCGGCACCGGGCTGGGGCTGGCCATCTCCAAGCGGCTGGCGCAGTTGATGGGTGGGGACGTGGGTGTGAGCAGCGAAGCGGGAAACGGAAGCACGTTCTGGTTCACAGCGCGCCTGGCGAATGGAGCTTCTTCTTCGCCGCCTGCTCCGCGACCGGACCTTCGCGGCAGGCGAGTCCTGGTGATCGACGATAATCCGCAGGCGCGCGCGGTAGTGGCAAACATGCTGGAAAGCATGACGTTTGTGGTGCATGAAGCGCCGTCAGGGCTGGAAGGTATCGAGATGGTTCGCCACGCGGCGGAATCCGGAGAGCCCTATGAGATCGCTTTTGTGGACTGGCAAATGCCGGGCATTGACGGCATCGAAACGGGTTCACGCATTCGCGCGCTTGCCAATCTAACGGTGCGGCCGCAACTAGTGATGGTTACCGCCTATGGGCGCGAGGAGGTTTTGAAGCAAGCGGAAGACCACGGTTTCGCTAACGTGCTGATCAAGCCGGTCACTCCTTCGATGCTGTTCGACTCCGCTATTGCGGTCTTGGGCGCGGACCGGGTCAAAGTGCCGGAGACGATGGCTGGCCCCACTCGTGACTTGGGGCCGCTACGCGACGCACGCGTGTTGCTGGTGGAAGACAACGAGATGAATCGAGAGGTCGCGCTCGGACTGCTGGAGGACGCTCACCTCTCCATAGATTTTGCGGAGAATGGAGAAGTGGCGGTGCGGATGGTGGGCACGCGGGAGTACGATGCGGTTTTGATGGACATGCAGATGCCCGTGATGGATGGGATTACGGCCACAAAGGCCATTCGTTCGAACCCACGACTTGGCACGCTGCCCATCATTGCGATGACTGCCAATGTGATGGCCACGGACCGTCAGAAGTGTATTGACGCTGGGATGAATGACCACGTTGCCAAACCCATCGATCCGGATGAACTTTTTGCCGTGCTGCTTCGTTGGATCGAGCCGCACAATGGTAAACGTGCACAGAGTGATGTTGCGGTTCCTGGATCGAGTCCGCTGGGATCTGCCACTGATCCCGCGGCCGGCATGTTGACAATCACCGGGATCGACACCAAGGCTGCACTCAGACGGACGGGCGGGAATCGTTTGCGCTATGAAGCGCTGCTTCGTAAGTTCGCGCAGCCATCCCAAGGAGGAGTGGAAGAAATTCGGGCCGCGCTTGCCGCGGGTGATGTATCGACCGCCGCACGAGCTGCGCACTCGTTAAAGGGAGCTGCCGCCAATCTTGGCGCGACCGCGTTGGCGGAACACGCCGCAAAGGTTGAGCAAGCGGTTTCTGGTGGGAAATATGTCGAGGAGACACTGGACGCGCTCGCATCTTCCTTCGCGGCGGTGGTTGAGGCAATACGGTCCGCTTTGCCTGCGGAGCGAGCCGTGCTGACCGATGCCGCCAGCTCCTCGGACCCCGGCGCTGTCGTGCAACCGCTGACACGGTTGAAAACATTGTTGAAGCATGACGATGGCGAGGCCGCGGACTTCATCCTGGAGGCTCGGCCTGCGTTGTCCAAGGTGCTGACGGAAACCGAGATCACAACTCTCACGGATTCAGTCGGCAATTTCGATTTCGAGGCAGCGCTCAATTCTCTTTCCGGCATTGCGGCTCGCCTGTCGCTCACACTGGAGTAAACGGAATGGTTAAAACACCGCCGCAAAAATCAATACTGATTGTTGACGATACACCCATCAACCTTGGGGTAATTTCAGGAGCTTTAAAAGATATTTACAAAACAAAGGTTGCCACCAATGGTGAGAAGGCTCTGGCGATAGCTTCGGGTGATGAGAAGCCCGACCTGATTTTGCTAGACGTGATGATGCCGGTTATGGACGGCTACGAAGTGTGCCGCCGGCTGAAGGCGGACCCCAACACTCAGAAGATTCCGGTGATTTTTCTTACCGGGCAAACCGGCACTGAGGATGAGACCAGGGGTTTCGAGGTTGGCGCTGTCGACTATATTCACAAGCCATTCTCGGAAGCGGTTGTGAAAGCACGTGTGCGTACCCACTTGATGCTGCAGGAAGCCCATGAACAAATTGCGCGACAACTCGTGGAAATCAACATTGAATTGGAAATGGCCAGGCAAATTCAACTGTCTATCCTGCCCCGCGATACGCCGAAGATTCCGGGACTGAGTATCGTGGCCCGATATCTTCCTATGACATCGGTTGCAGGGGATTTCTATGACTTCATCGTTGTTGACGAGAAGCGCGTGGGGATTCTAGTGGCGGATGTGTCTGGACACGGCCTGCCATCCGCACTGATCGCCTCCATGCTGCAGGTGGCATTAACCGCGCAGGCCGCTCATGCTTCCGACCCCGAACGGGTATTGTCCGGCTTGAATCAGGCACTGTGTGGAAAGTTCGAGCAGAATTTCGTAACTGCGGCCTACATATTCATCGACATGGAAAAGAAAATCGTGAGTTACGCCGGCGCAGGGCATCCTCCACTTCTTTTCTGGCACCAGTTGACCGAGAAAGTCAGCCCGGTAATGGAGAATGGCCTAGTTCTAGGGATGTTCTCGGAGGCAACGTATGCCTCGCTTCAAATACCGATCCAAGCGAAGGATAGGGTCGTCCTTTATACCGACGGAATTCCCGAAACAAAGAATCCGGAAGAACAAGAATTCGGGACGGCGCGATTCGTGAAGTTTATGGAAAATAATCAGCAGCTTGCTGTAGATCAGTTTGCCGATGGATTGCTCGACGAGTTATCGCGGTGGTCTGAGCAGCCCCGTGGGCAAGGGCAGCAAGATGATATTACCGTGCTCACGGTAGAATTCAAGGGTGGATGAGGATGAGTTGGTACGGCCCTGAGATAAGGAACTCTCATTCTTCACTTGTGCCCACCACGTTGGTATAGGTGTCCAAACCCTTCTCAAATGCCCCGCCAAGGTAGATATGGTTTGCCGACGAGCGGCCACGTTAACTTCCGTATAGCTACATTCGGAGCGTTGCTCGACAGAATTAGGCTGCCTTGGGCCCACTGTCCACACTCGCGCGCCACCGACGAGGGACGCCTGCTGGTTCCTTCAACATCTGTTCCAACAGCGAGATAAAGGCTCCGAGAGCTGGTGAAATCCACTTGTCTTTGTGCCAAACGACGTGCGTGGCGATATCCATTTCCGTGCCCACCCAGGCTAGACCTACGACTTGCTTAAGGGCTAACTCTCGCGCGACCACAATTTCCGGCAACAGCCCTAAACCGATACCCAGCGAGACGCACTCCTTGATGGCCTCAACGCTCGAGAACTCTGTAATACTCTCGGGACGAACGCTCATTATAGAAAGCACT
The DNA here is from genome assembly GCA_963783955.1 of Candidatus Acidiferrales bacterium. GTDB lineage: Bacteria > Acidobacteriota > Terriglobia > Acidiferrales > UBA7541 > Acidiferrum. Next base: position 190,277 of record CAWAPN010000003.1, read on the forward strand.
CGGTCCAGTTTCTTTCGATAACTGCAACCAGCTTCGGTCAATAGCAGGGTTTGGCCAGTAAGATCGTGCGGCGTAACGCGTTTCTTTGCAGCGAGGGGATGCTTAGGGGCGGCGATAAATACGAGCTTCTCGTTGCGCAAGCGCAAGGCCTTCAGGCGATCACGTTCGATTGCCTGCCCCATCCATACCGCCAGGTCCAATTCTCCGCTTTCGATCAACTGAACCAAGCCTTGGTCCAGATATGGTCGAAAGATGAGTTCCACCCTTGGATAGAGTTTCCGGAAGCGAGCTAGAATCCGCGGCAAGCGGTATGTGAGCACCGACTCGGGAGTGCCGATTCGTAGCGGCCCCGACGGGGTTGCATTCTGTCCCACTGCGACACGTCCTTCCTCCAAGGTCGAGAGCACCCGCTCGGCATAAGGCAGGAAGCGCCGCCCAGCGTCGGTCAGAATCACGCGTTTCGCTAACCTGTCGAACAAAGGCACGCCCAATTCGCTCTCCAGTGCACGGATCTGCGTCGTTACATTGGACTGTACACAGTGAACTCGAGCCGCCGCTTTCGTGAAATGTAACTCTTGCGCCAGGGCTCGAAAAATCTCCAGTTGTCTTATCTCCATGATTCCTCCATCTCCAGCAGGAATGATTCCCATCTTAACAATCAATTGGACTGATGTATAGCCCGGCGTTAGTCTCGAGTCGTGCGATGCAGTTTTCATCGCTCGCGCAAGGCCGTCCCGCTTCTGCGGGAATGCCTTCCAAAAGGGGGAATCCGCAACCATGGCTAGCCTATCCAATTCGAGGCCGGACGACCGTGTTCTCCTCTCCGGCGCTCTGCGGGGGGACGAGGACGCTCGGAACCAGTTGTTTTCGCGCTACTACAGCTTTCTGTACTTCTTGGCGTGCCGTGTACTCGGCGGGCGGGAAGATGCCCAGGACGTCGTGCAGAACTGCTTGCTCCGCGCGTTTCGCAGTCTCGAACAGTTCAACAACGACGGTGCTTTCCGTAGCTGGCTGGCGCGAATCCTCGTCAATGAAGCAATCAGCTTTCTCCGCAAGAAGCGCAGTAGACTAGGGTTTTCCGTCGGGCGGGTGTCGCGGGAAGACGATAGCGACGTACTCGACCGGCTGCCGGGACCGGGACTTAATCCGGAACAAGCGATGGCAAAAAAGGAGTCTATCTGTACGCTCAGCAAAGAGGTGGATCGGCTCAGCACGCCGTTGCGCTCTGTGGTTATCCTCTGTGACATTCGGGAATACTCGATGGAGGAGGCCGGAGAGCTGCTCTGCGTGACAAAACAAACGGTTCGAAGCAGACTGTTTCGTGCGCGCAAACAGTTGGAAGCCGCAATGCGGCCCGCCGAATGTGCCCTAGGTTGAATGGGTTTCGAGAAACGGACGGTGCACCCCTGGGCAGCCAGCAATACTGAGTCTCGACAGCACGAGGAATTTCGCGTAAGAGAAAGGCGCGAGTGTGCATGTACTTCTGGTTACCTTGTGACGGGGCTAGCGAGCATTCGGGAGTCGACCGGTTCCGTCAATAGCTGACGCGCTTGCTTGGGGCTCTATCTGGGTGCACCCTCGGTATTCACTTGCTGCAAAAGACCATCGAGAGCCTTCCGATTGAAATAACGGCCTTGCAGAAAAACTGCACTGATTTTTTGTGTGTTCCGAATATCCTCGAGCGGACTCGCGTCGAGCAGAACCAGATCCGCGAGCTTGCCGGTCTCGACTGTACCGAGTGAGTTCTGCAGGCCAAGGAATTCCGCTGAATCCGAAGTGGCAGCTCGCAATGCGTCTGCTGGAGTGAACCCCGCTTTGACCAGCAGGGCAAGCTCATCGTGCAAACTGAAACCAGGGACTACGAGCCAGGGCGCGTCGCTTCCCACAAGAATCCTTACTCCGGCCCGATGCATGCGGCCAACTACGTCCAGCATCATCGGAACGATCTTCACCAAGTCTTGCCGGTCTTCGGCACTCAAGGGCTTTAAGATATTAGGAAGATCCCAGGACTTCTGCATCGCCTGGGGAACCAAATTCATGCCGCGCTGATCCATCAAACCACCGGAGATAAGCAGGGCGAACGACTGTTCTTCGACTAGCGTTGGCACTTGCCAAGTATCATTTCTCACAAAGCGGTCGAAAAGTTGTGCAGCTTTTTCGCCGCTGAAAGTGTCCAGCGTGCCGCGGGGAGGCAGTCCGAATTCAACGCGACCCCAGATATAATCAGGTGTCGTCTTCGGATCCTTCAGCGCTTCGGCCATGAATTTTCTTAATTCAGGCTCGGCGGTGGAACAGCTCTGCCAAATTCCCATCGAGTGTTCCATGCTGCGCTGCCCGGCGTCGGATGCCTCGACTGCGGTAATCAGTTCGGGAACGTGACCGACAAACGGGAGCCCCTGTCGTTTCACTTCGTCAGCAATCGCGAAATACGCATCGCGAGGCACAGGGGATTGGACTTTGACAAAGTCGACGCCAGCTTGCTTTAAATGAATCACCGAGCGCCGCGCGGCGTCCGCGTTGTTCGAAGCAAGGAACTGAACGGAATCCTTGCTCGTCCCGATCAATTGCGGACCGGCAGCTATGATGTGAGGGCCGGGGAGCCCTCCCATGGCGATTTCTTTCCGAAGCGCCTGGATAAGGTTGAAATCACCACCCATATCGCGAACGCCCGTGATGCCGTTCGCTACCAAGAGCGGCAGGCTAACCTCCCTGGCCCACTTTGCTGAGTATTCGTGCGCGAGGTGATAGTGTGCGTCCCACAGCCCTGGGATCAGAAACTTGCCCGTCGCGTCCACGACTTGCGAATTGTTGGGCACAGCGATTTTCAAGCTTTCGCCGATCTCTGTAATATATCCGCCCAAGATCACGACCGTGCGGTCTGCCTGAGCCTGTCCTCTCGCCACGTCGATCACCGCGACATGAGTCAGCACCAGCGGCCCCTGTTTTGCGGCAGAGTTTTGTTGGGCGGTTAGAGATGGCTCCAGGAGAAAGAAAGCTAACGTGAAGAAAAAGACCCTTCTCACAAAACCCTCCACAGTTACTTCAGAGTGGGGATAACGGAGGTCTACGACAAGTCGCACGAGTATACCGAACAACGCTGCAAGGTCGGAAACGCATGATCATCCGGAGGGCCTTCCATAGAGTCCGATGCACGATTGTGGTCGAGATCCAATCGCCGCTGGGCGCGGGCAGCATGGCTTGGTCTGGCGCGGGTCTATCTGCTGCCAGGTGACACGGCGAAGGCGCCTGCGGCCTACGGAGATTTTCTGGCACTTTGGAAGGAAGCGGATACCGACGTGCCGGTCTTTGAAGAGGCTAAGGTCAAGCACGCGAAGCTCTATTAGGCAGGGGTGGCGCCGCCCGCCGCTTAGATTCGATCAATACAATCAGCTTCGGTCTAGTACGCGGATCGACTGCCTCCTTACCACGGATTGGCCTGCAGTCCCGCGACAACTTTAGCGCAATGCGCTAGCATCCAACTGGGCACATCCATTCGCGCACCGCAAGGAGCGTCCTTTATGTCTATTCGCATCGGCGCATCTGTGGTCGTTCTGGCTTTAGCATCGGTGGGTCTGCATTGGCCCAGACCGGCTTTCGGGCAGGAACAACCCAGCCCGGACAACGCCTTTCGTGCGCAAGTGGATCTGGTCTCCACCTACTTCACCGTCCGCGACAACAAGAAACGCCTCGTCACTGACCTGCCGCAAGAAGGCTTCACCGTTACCGAAGAAGGCCAGTCGCAAGCCATCAAGTTCTTCGCCCACCATTCTGACGTCGTACTCAACGTTGGCGTCCTCCTCGATACCGGCACCATGATGTCTCAGATCCTCGGCGAAGAAGCGGAAGCCTCCAAGATGTTCCTCAGGCACGTCGTGCGCCCCACCGACCTCGGGTTCCTCGTGAGCTACGCCTCGCGCGTCGAAATGGTCCAGTTGCCCACATCCGACATGGCGCTTCTGCGGCAAGCGGCCGATTCCATTGGCAACGGAGCAGCGGCGATTGGGCTTCCAGATCATGGCTCGGAGTCCAGCGTCTCCATCCCCGGGGGTGGCACCGTCGGTATCAACGGACGCCGGATCGACCAGAACCGCTCCGCTCACCTATACGACGCGGTCCGTGTCTCCACGCACCGCTACCTTGCCGGCGAAGTCGGACGCAAAGCTATAGTCATCGTAGCCCTCTCCGGCGATGCCCACAGCGAGTCCACGATGCAGGACGCCCTCGAAGTTCTTCTCGAAAACGACGTGATCGCTTACGTCCTGCAGGTTTACGACGCCTCCAAGCGCGACAATTGCGATGTCCTTCACGTTTACGAGAAGGATAGCGACGGAACCCCTGTGCTCAAGAAACTCACTGAAGCTACCGGTGGCCGCATGCTCGAAGTCCGCGGCATCGATAAACTCGAAAATGCCCTCGACGAAATCTCCGACGAACTTCACCACCAATACAGCCTCGGCTATTACCCCGAAAACAAAAATTGGGACGGCAAGTTTCGCAAGGTTCAGATTTCCGCAACCGACAAAGCCTACAAGGTCTACGCACGCAAAGGCTATTACGCCAACCCACCGGCACCGCAATCGTCTTCGCTTCGACCATAACTTCCGTATAGCCGATGGTTCGTTCCATACTTCCACGTTAGGGAATCTCTGCTTGCTCTCAACTCGCAAGAGCTTGCCGATCCAAGTGCGCCGAGAATTCCTTACAACAGGAGAACGTCAACTTAATGGGACAACATGAGTATCTCTGTCCTGTGGAGACGACCCCTGCCTTACGGCAAGTAAGTATCGAACCGATGGCGCGCTGCCCAGTTCGTCTTGACACTTCTCCGCTAACGCTTCACTATTTCCGCCTGATTTGAACAGTTTTCATAGTCACTTGCCTCCCCCGCGGCAAGGAGGAAGCCATGAACACCTTCGACTCCCGCCTTTCGTTTCTTTGCGTTCTTCTTGCGCTCTTCGCCTCCGCTCCGTCCGCCCACGCGCAATCCGCCCACGTGCGTGTCAGCCAAGCCGGTTATGAATCGGGCGCCACTCCTTTCCGCGCCTATCTCATGTCCTCCACTCCCGTCTCCGCCGAAACCTTCGAGGTCCTCAATTCCAAAGGTAAAGCCTCCTTCTCCGGCTCAGTCGGCGCACTCCTCGGCACTTGGTCTCACAGCAAAACCGTCACTTACAGCGTCTTCGCCCTCGATTTCGTTGTCCCCGGGGGCGATCTCTACAAAATCAAAGTCTCCGGCACCGTCTCCGCCACCTCAGACCAATTCGCCGTCGACACTCCCCAAAATCTCTATTCCGGCCTTCTCCTCAACACCCTCTTCTTCTACGAAACCGAGCGCGACGGCGCCAACTACATCCCCAACGCCCTGCGCACCGCCCCTGGCCATCTAAAGGACGAAAATGCGCACATCTACCAGACTCCTCCACTCGACGTGAACGACGACATAAACAACATTCCTCCTACGCCGCCCTTGGTCTCCGCAAAGCTTCCCACGATTGACGCAGCCGGTGGCTGGTGGGATGCCGGCGACTACGAGAAATACGTCGAAACCGTCAGCTACACCGCCGCTCTCATGCAAATCGGCGTTCGCGATTTTCCCAATCAGATGGGCGCTTATGCCGAGGTAAATCCAGCCGCCCCTCCGGGCTCCATCTCCTTCGCCGGAAACAGTCCGGGCGCTCCGTCTTCTTCAGATTTCACGAAGGAGGCGCAATTCGGTGTGAATTGGCTTTCTAAAATGTGGAATGACAGAAGCAAAACTCTCTACTACCAGGTCGACAACACCCAGGAGTGGAACTATTACGGCTACGGCACTCCGACTTCCAGCAATCCCAACTGTGGCGGCACCTACTCCACTCCCTACTGCCTCTTCACCGAATATGACATCTGGACTCTCCCGCAAGCCGCTGACAACTATCTTCAGCCTGGCGATCCTGAGCCTTGCGATCCGTACACGTCCTATTTCATCTGCTATCGTCCCGTCTATCTAGCCGCTCCCGCCGGCGCACCCATCAGCCCCAATCTCGCCGGACGCCTCGCCGCCGATTTCGCTCTCTGCTATCAACTGAATCGCGCTGCAAATCCTGCTGTCGCCAACACATGCCTCAAGGATGCGGAAGACATCTTCGCTCTCGCGGACACTTCCTTCCCCGATCCGGCTCCCACCGTCAATTCGGGATCTTGCAGCAACTGCCTGCTCACCATCGTTCCCTTCGACGGCTATCCCGAAAACGTCTGGGAAGACGACATGGAACTTGGTGCTAGCGAACTCTATCTGGCGCTCGCCTCCTGTGGCAGCCCGGAGAATCTCCCTGCCGGCCTCCCGCACACAAATCCACTCGACTATCTGCGTCAGGCTGCGCAGTTTGCCCAGAACTACATCACGAATGTTTACGATCAGGGTTACACGGACACGCTCAATCTATACGACGTTAGCGGCCTGGCGCACTTCGAGCTTTACCGCGCCATGGAAATGGCCGGAAATCCCAGCGGTCTCGCGATCTCGCAAGCCGGCATTCGCAAACAATTTCTTCAGCAAGTCTCCGACGCCATTTCTCTCGGCACCGCCGATCCTTTTGGCTTCGGCTATCAATGGAGTTCCGGCGACACCACCTCTCACGGTGCAGGTCTCGCCGTCATGGCCAGCGAAGCTCGTTACATCACCGGCTCCCGAACCTACGACACCTATTCTCAACGCTGGCTGGCCAATATTCTCGGCACAAACCCGTGGGGTTCTTCCTTCATCGTCGGCGATGGCACGGTCTTCCCCAACTGCATTCAGCATCAGGTTGCCAACCTCGCTGGCGCACTCGACGGTACCTCCGGCGGTACTCCCGTCCTTTGGGGCGCCGCGACAGAAGGCCCCAACAACTACTCCACTTCCGGCGTTGTCGGCGGCATGAATCTCTGTCCCGCCGGCGGCGCAGACACCTTTAAGAAATTCAATGGCAACCCGGGCCCCTTTGACCCCAACGCCGAAGCCGTCTATCAAGACAACGTCCAGTCCTACTCCACCACGGAACCGGCCATCGACCTGACGTCCACCAGCTTCCTCATGTGGTCCTGGCGACTGGCCCAACACCCTTCCTTCTGACGATACACCCCGTGATTTGGCTTGACGCCGTTCGCTTCACATACTATGTTGCTCTAGGCCTAGAGTGACACAACTTGAGAAGTAAGGACCCGTTCGCATGAAGAAGACCCCAAAGCGAGACCTCTTTCCCGGTGCCCTGGAGATGATGATCCTGCAAACCCTCGGACGGCAGCCGTCGCACGGCTACGCGCTCGTACAGCACATCAAACGGACTTCGCGTGACTTGCTTCAGATCGAAGAAGGGTCGCTCTATCCGGCGCTCCAGCGCCTTCTCAAGGAAGGGTTGGTCAAGGCCGAGTGGGGCGTCTCTTCTACAAACCGCCGCGTTCGAATTTACCGACTGACGGGGGCAGGCGCAAAACACCTGGAACTTGAAGTGTCCAGCTTTGAACGCATGTTCCAAGGGATTACACACGTTCTGGCACAGGACGAATCATGAACTGGTTCGGACAATTATTTTCTCGCCGCCGGATGTACGCCGAGCTGTCGGAAGAAATTCGAGAGCACCTCGAAGAAAAGACCGACGAACTGGTTGCGGGCGGGATGTCGCGAGAAAAAGCCGCGCACGCGGCACGCAGAGCGTTCGGGAATGTGCATTTGGCGGAAGAGAACGCCCGGGACATCTGGCGGTGGGTATCGGTCGAGAACTTTTTCGCCGACGTGCGCTACGCATTGCGGATGCTGCGGCGCAATCCCGCTTTCACGGCGGTTGGGTTGTTGACCATTGCGATTGGGATTGGCGCCAACGCGGCGGTCTTCAGTGTTGTGAACAGCGTTTTGCTGAAACCGCTGAATTATCCGAAACCTCAGGAACTGGTGGCGCTACACCAGCTCGCGCCGGGAGCGGCAGGGCTCGCGGATTTTAGGAACGGTCTGCTCCTCTCACCTTCGATGTATTTAACGTACGCAGAACAAAACCGGACGTTTCAGGCGTTGGGCGTATGGATACCCGGGACGGCGAACGTCACAGGCCTGGCCGAGCCGGAACAGGTGCGCGCAATGAACGTGAGTGATGGAGTGCTTCAGGCGCTTGCTGTTCGACCAGCGGTGGGGCGTTGGCTTTCCCAGGAGGATCAGCAACCGAACGGTTCGGAAAGGGTGATGTTGAGTTATGGATACTGGCAGCGCCGGTTTGGAGGAGACCGCGGGGTCATTGGCCGTAACGTTTTGGTCGATTCGCGCTCTCGGGAAATTGTCGGTGTCATGCCGCAAAGCTTTCGCTTCCTCGATACGGATTTTGACCTGATCGTGCCGCTGGCATTTGACCGCGGGAAGTTGATCCTGGCGGGCTTCGGGTATCACGGAATCGCACGACTCAAGCCTGGCGTCGCTATTGCGGAAGCCAATGCCGACATGGCACGGATGCTGCCGATCTGGATGGATTCGTGGTCTAACGGGCCTGGAACGAATCCGCATATTTACGAAATCTGGAAAATCACTCCCATGATTCGCCCTCTGAAACAAGAAGTGCTCGGCAACGTCAGTGAAGTGTTGTGGGTGGTGATGGCGACCATCGGCCTGGTGATGCTGATTGCCTGCGCCAACGTGACGAATTTGTTGCTGGTACGGGTGGAGTCGCGGCAGCAGGAGCTGGCGGTTCGATCTGCCCTTGGCGCCGGCTGGATACGCATCGTGCGGGGACTTCTCGTAGAAAGCGTGCTGCTGGGGCTGATGGGCGGAGCGCTCGGCGTTGGCTTGGCTTATGCAGGCGTACGCTTCCTGGTGGCTACAGGTCCCGCGAATCTACCGCGCCTGAGCGAGATTTCGTTGGATGCGCGGACACTGGGACTTGCTTTATTTCTTTCCGTACTCTCGGGTCTGTTGTTCGGCTTGATTCCTGCGCTGAAATACGCCGGGCAGCGGACCACGCTGGCACTTCGGAGCGCAGGTCGAACAATCAGCGTGAGCCGGGAACGGCACCGTGTGCGCAACCTGCTGGTCATCGGCCAGGTAGCAATATCTGTGGTGCTGCTGGTGAGCGCGGGGTTGATGATTCGCACGTTCCGGGCGTTGCGAACCGTCGATCCAGGATTCACCGGCGCCGAGCATCTTCAGTTGATGCGAATCTCGATTCCCGATTCGCTGGTGGCGGAACCGGAACGAGTCACGAGAATGCAGAATGAAATTGCCGACAAGCTCGAGGCCGTTCCGGGCGTGAAATCCGTGGGATTCGCGAGCGAGATGCCCATGGAAGGGTTCGACTCAGACTGGGACGCGATCTACGCGCAGGACAAAAACTATTCTCCCGACGAAATTCCTCCCCTCCGCCTATACAAGCATGTCTCGCCCGGTTTCTTCGAGACCTCCGGGACGCGCATCATTGCCGGCCGCGAGCTGACTTGGACCGAGGTCTATCGACGGAGCCCCGTGGCCATGGTCTCCGAGAATCTGGCGCGTGAGATGTGGGGCACGTCATCCGCGGCCATCGGCAAACGGCTGCGCGAATTCCCGAGCCAGCCGTGGCACGAGGTAATCGGCGTAGTCCAGGACGTCCGTGAGAACGGCGTGCAGGAAAAGGCTCCGGAAATCGTGTATTGGTCTTCGTTGCAGGGTGAAGCTCATGAGACGGCGTACGTTTGGCGGACGATGACGTTCGCGATCCGCAGCGACCGCTCAGGTACCCAAGCTTTTCTCAACGAGGTGCGGCAAGCCGTGTGGTCGGTAAATTCGAGCTTACCGCTGGCGTCGGTGCGGACGATGCAGGAAGTATATGACAAATCGGTCGCGCGAACTTCGTTCACGCTGGTGATGCTTGGGATCGCAGGCGCGATGGCCATGGCGTTGGGAATGATCGGCATCTACGGCGTGATTTCTTACACCGTGTCAGAACGCCGGCGCGAAATTGGAATCCGTTTGGCGCTAGGTGCTCAGCGTAGAGACGTGCTGCAATTGGTGCTAACGCAGGGCACCAGGACGGCGCTCGTCGGCGTGGCAATTGGAATCGCGGCTGCTTTGGGATTGACAGAGTTGATGCGGAGCTTGCTGTTCGGGGTGTCGGCGCAGGATCCGATGACATTTGCCGCCGTTGCTGCCCTGCTCATCTTCGTCGCGCTCTTGGCCTCCTACATTCCCGCACGCCGCGCGATGCTCGTCGACCCGGTCGTCGTGTTGCGCTACGAGTAGTTGTTCACGTTTCATTGGCGCTATCCCGTGGTTCTAGTCGGAATCTCCGCTAAACTTCCCCGAAGTCCGAAGATGGAAAGTCCTACTGGCATTTGCTTCCGATTGCGGACAGATCACGAGCAAACCCGCCCCGAACGACTCGTGCTAGCAGGCCCTTTGGCGCGTCAAAAGATCAGCTTGAGTGCGAGTTGGACGTTTCGGTTGCCAGATTTTGCTGCAGAGATGAACTCCGGATTGGCGTTATCTCTGCACTGCCAGAGTTAGTTACCAGGTTCGTATGGTTAAAAACGTTGAACAGTTCGCCGCGGAATTGCAGGGTCCACCGATCATGCACCAACTGAAGCTTTAGTAGTTCCCTACGTGGGCATGCGCCAGCTGCTCATCTACTGAAAGATGCGATAGCGTCTTCTGTTTCGCCGAATGTCTCAATCACTGTTAAGACCTTTGTAGTTTGAAGGACCTCTCGTGTGTGGTTGTCGAGGTTAGCGAATTTGACTTCGGCGCCAACTTTTCGAGCCAAGGCGTGCACTGCCACGAGTACACCCACGCCGCCACTATCGAGGTGGGTAACATTGCCCAAGTCGAGCACGATTTGACGAGATTCCTGTAATAAGTTCTGCACCAAATTCCGCAGGCACGCTGATTCTTCGCCAAAAAAGATAGCGCCACGGAGATGGACGATAATCACCCCGTCTATCTTGCTGGTGGCGGCGTTTAGCACCGTTAAAACCTCTCGACAGAATCCGGCAAGAGCCCGAGTTCTGAGGGCCGGGCGAAATTTATCGCTCTGCTTAAGTAGTGACGGGAGTGCCAAAAACGTTTCAGCCATCGTGCCGGATGCCGCGGCGGCTTCTCGAGCAATAAGACAACCGCGCCCGGCACCGACACGCCGATGGCTTCCGCAAAGACAATCCGACAGATGCGAACAATCAGGGAGAACCGTTGGCCTTCTGCCTTGTTGCGGTTTTGCCCGTGGATATAAGATGGCCCAAGGGAGTCAGGAGCAAACATGTCCCACCAAGCACCGCTGAAATACATCTTCTACATTGCCGCCACCCCGGATAAGGTGTGGGAAGGCTTTGTGTCGCCGGAGTCGAACCGCATCATTTTCGCGGGCGCTGAGTTTCAAGCGGACTTTAAGCCTGGTGGCTCGCTCGCATGGGTGGGAGAGGGACCCGATGGCAAGCCCGTGACCTACGTCCGAGGGAAGGTCCTGCGGTCTGAGCCGCCGAAAGTCCTTCAGTACACTTTCGCAATGGGAGAGAATAACAAGGCGTCACATGTATCTATCGAACTGCTGCCCGAGACCGAAGCCACAAAAGTAACGGTCACGCATGACGAGTGGGCCGAGGATGACCTCACTTACGCAGCCTGCGCCGATGGATGGCCACGTATTCTTTCCCGCCTGAAGACACTGCTCGAGACCGGGAAGACATTCAAGCCGCATTGATACGAGGTCGGAAGGTCTGCAGTTCTTCGCTCGGCAATATGCACCCTGGCTGATTCTTTGGAGAAACAGGTGGCAATGAAGATTTCGCCTAGACTGCGTGCTCGATCTACCTGGGAAACCAGCCTTCCCATCGTCATTTGTGCGGGTTGGCCGGATCAGCGCAAGTTATCTACTATATAGAGGTCCGAAGAGTAGCGGGGTACAGCGTATGCGTAGTATTTGAGGTCGGGAGTAGCGACTACACCCAATCCGTTGCGAACCTCTGTTTTGATGCTCTTCCAAGGCGTGCGATGTCCACCGGCCAGATCGACCTGCGTGAGCAGGAGTTCATTCCGTTTCACTTCCCCTACGAGCAAGGATTTCCCTCCATTTACGAACCGCACCGGGTACTCCTTGTCCTGAACACCCTCTAACGCAATCGGCGGAGCGCCATTCATGCCATACAGCGAGATGCCTTCGCGATTATCGCGCAGAGCTAGCACGCTACCATCCGGGGAAATCAGCGGATAGGCATTGGCAGTGCCCGCATGCACTAAAATCGGCGCTCCACCGCTGATCGCCTGGACGTAGGCGCTCCACTCCTTCTGCTTTGTCTGTCCAATATAGGTAATGAAGCGGCCATCATCGGACCATGAAATATTTCCGAAAGCCACGAGTCCAGGGGTCGCGAGTTCCCGGTTTTCCCCAAGACCCACGGGTTGGACGAGTAATTTCTGAGAACCGCGACCGGACACCACAATCCACTTTCCATCCGGGCTGACGACGGCTATGCCGGGGCCTATGCTGACCGCCGGCGAGCCATCCGTGGCGCGGTAATAACCCAGCGCGTCCTTCGCGATATAAAACACTTCTCCGGATTCATAAAAGCTGATCGCTCGACCGTCGCTAGTGATCGCGGTGGCGGCGGTGTCATCCAACCAGGAATAAGGATGTTCTTCCTTGTCTCCCGGGAAAAAGCCGACCAACTGTCGCCGCCAGTTCTCATGGCTCAGCAGGACGTGGCCATCCTTCGAAATATCGTGCAGGCGAACGGAAGGCATGAGCAACACAGTTCTTTCTTTGCCATCGAGCGTAACCGCTCGAATAGAATCGGCCCAACCCGCGTGAGGCGAGGCCGTCGCGTACCATACTTCCTTCCCATCGGCACTCCAGGCCAGCCCCTCGACGCTCACGTTATATTCGGTGAGCACCGTTTCCTTGCCAGTCAGATCCACTAAATCAATCGTGCCGTCATCTCCAGAGGTAGTAGGGTGGTTTTCGAAAGCGATCCTGGTGCCGTCGGGAGAAAATCTGGGATGCCCAAACCAACCGGACTTTTGCTCAAGCAAAACATGTCCGGGGGGAAGTTCCAATTGCGCTCCATCATAGGAAATTTTGGATACAACCAGTTGCTTGCCGTCGGGACTCCAGTCGGCATAGGCAATATGGCCCACGACATCGCGTGGAGCACCGCCGGCGAGACTGACCGTTGCCAGAGTGCCGCCACAATCGAGCGTGAAGACAATTTCGCAACCGCGGATTACCGCCAGTTCGTCAGCAGTCGAAACACTCGCAAGCGTTGCCGAAGGGATGCCCAAGGCGCGTGATTCGGGGTTGCCGAGGCGCGCGGTGAAGACTTGCGGAGGCTCGTACTCCCATGTGCCGCTATAGACGATGGTCTGACCATCGTGAGAAAAGCGCGCGGCTTGTAGTACTCCCTCGCGAGAAGCGATGGTGGTGTATTGCGCGGCTGGTTGCTTGTGTTTCATGGAAAAAAGAACAGAGCCGAGAGCGAGAGCAAGGAGGGCACCGATCGCCCAAGGCAGAAACCTCGTAATGGTTTTTGGTGGCAGCGCTGTTGCGGGCTGAGGCGTGACCTGCGAAGGCGATTCGGCGCACCAGAGCAACTGCAACCTGACGTCACGCGCCGATTGGAAACGATCGTCGGGACTTTTTGCCAGACACGTGTTGATGAGGCGCTCGAACGAAGGAGGCGTGAGCGGTTGCAGCTTGGAAATAGGCTCTGGATCTTTTTCGAGGATTGCACTGGCGACGCTGATCTGGCTCTTTCCGTCGAAGGGCCGCTTCGCCGTAGCCATCTCATACAGCACTGCGCCGAGGGCGAAGATATCGGACCTGGCGTCCGCCTCTTTGCCCTCAATCTGTTCCGGCGACATGTACTGAATCGTGCCAATCACCTGGCCTGCAGTGGTCAACGGCGACATGGGACTCGCTCCGCTCATTGTACGGGCGGCCGACAGTAGCGGCGCGTTGCCGCTTCCTGCGGCGCTGGACGGACTTGCCTTGGCCAAACCAAAATCCATCAACTTCGCGCCGCTCCTGGTCAGCATGATGTTGCCGGGCTTTAGATCGCGATGAACGATTCCGGCGCGGTGGGCCACGTCGAGCGCTTCGCAGGTCTCGATGCCGATTTTGATGGTCTCTTTGAGCGGCAGCGGACCTTTGCGCAGGCGGTCCGCGAGGGATTCTCCCTCGAGATACTCCATCACAAGAAAATCCACGCCGTCGTGGTGACCGATGTCGTGCAGAGTGCAGATGCGGGCGTGGTTCAAGGATGAAATAGCGCGAGCCTCGCGGTCAAACCGTTCCTTGAGTTCGAAACTTGCGGAAAGATGCGGTGACAAAACTTTGATGGCGACGTCACGTCCTAGTCGCGTATCCCTGGCCCGATACACTTCGCCCATGCCGCCCGCACCAAGGGGCGTGACGATTTCGTAAGGACCAAGTTTTGTGCCAGCGGAGAGAGGCATCGTGTGAGGGAATTATACAGGTTCACAAGACAAAAGGATGGGCGACTGTCCGAGAGTGGCCGCAACTCCGGATAAACCTATTTCCTTATTTCTTGACCCCAATTCACAATCAACGTCAGCGGCGACGAATTATTCGCTGGCAATGAGTTCACCAACAATCTCCCATCGGGAGCCACCCCATATTGAAACCATCCGAACGCCGATGTAGTCACACGCGTTTGCGCCACCAATTCCGGCGGGCTCGCTGATTCTTTGATCGCGTCGAACGACACCACCATGATCTTCCGATCTGGCTGCGTGAAATAAATCCGCTTCCCGTCTCGGCTCCAGCGCGGTTGTGCTGATCCCGCTATGCTGGAAACTTGTATATGCGCTCCGGCGACCGGAAAACGCTGTACCACTACCTGCCTCATCGGTACCCCGACATACGCCAACCATTTTCCATCCGGCGAGAACTGCGGTTCCGCTCCCATCTTCACTGCATTCGCCGTCGTCTGATCTCGCAAGGAAAACACCTCCAAACTTGGATACGGCGCTCCTCCCAGACTCATAAAGATCAGGTGTCCATCCGGCGACCAGTCGCAGGGAATTACATTCACTCGGCTTATCAGCACCTTCGGGGGTGCCGATCCGTCGACCGGTACAACCGCGATGCTCGAAGTCGAATCCCGGTAGGCCACCGACTTTCCGTCTGGCGACCATACCGGGTTGCTCTCGTTTCCGCCTTCCGTCAGTCGCGAACTGACTCCTCGTTCGAGGTCATACACGCGAATAAAATGTTTTCCATTGTGTTCATCGTCGGAGTGCGCCGCTAGGAACCGTCCGTCTGGCGAGAATTGCGGACCTCCGTAGCCAATCTCCGGGAATTGACCCAACTCTTTTCCGGTGTGGTCGTACCACACCAATCGTGCCGGCGCGTCCGCCGCAGAAGCAAACACCAACTTGCCGTCTTGCGATATCGAGAAGCTCGATTGCCAAAAATCGAAAAATTTGTCCAGTTCCTGTTGCGTTAGTGCGCTCGCCGAGCCGGTCGTCTGCAAACTCGCCACGTCAAACGGCTGCGCCATCACGGTTCGATCGCGCACATACACCAAATGACCCTGCGCGTACTGCACGTTGCCGGTAACGTCCGCCGAAACTAGTTTCGTCGAACCGTCCAGCGACCCAACGTAGATCCCGTTCCTCTGCGCGCTCTCGGGCCCGCTCCAATTCACGAAGTAAAGGAAGTGTTTTCCGTCCGGCAAAAAATACGGCCAGTGATGCGCCTCCGTCACGCGCTCTCCCGTCTTTGTTACCGCTTCCGGCGTCCCGCCGTTCGCCGATACCCGGTACATTGGTCCCGTTATTCCCGGCGCAAATACGATTATCCCATCCTGGTTCCATGTTCCTCCGAATCCCTGGATTGCTTCGCAAACGTTCCGCACCGACGAGTTCGTCAGCTCCACCGCCTTCATTCTTCCCTGCGCAAAAAATCCTATCTGCTGCCCGTCCGGCGACCAGAATGGATAGGTCGCTCCATCCGTTCCCGTGAGTTCTAATGAATTCGTAGACGATAATCCTCTCAACCACAGCGCCGTCCTCCCGTCTGCTCCGAGCGCCACAAACGCCAACCGGGTTCCGTCCGGCGAGATCGCAAAGCTATACGGCAGAAACGACCCGCCCGGCGGCGGTTGTAGCGTAACCCGCAAAATCTGCGGCGTTCGCGTCACTTGTCGCCCCACTCCGATCGCCATTAGAATCGTCGCTAGTGCCAGCGTGGCTGCCAGCCCCCACGCGATTCGCTCTCGCCATGGGTTCCGCCCATCTTTCCCGAGCATCAAACTACTGCTCGAATCTCCCTCTCCTATCCACTTCAACTCTCCCGCTAAATCCCGAGCCGTCTGCCACCTTTCTTCTCGATCTTTCGCCAAGCAGCGCCGGATCGTATGTTCCAGCGCCGCCGGAGTCATCGGTTTCAACGTCAATATCGGCGCCGGTTCCTTCTCTAAAATCGCCGATGCCACGCTCAGTTGATTCTTTCCCGGGAAGGCCTTTCCCCCGGTCAATGCTTCATACAACACCGCCCCCAACGAAAAAATGTCGCTCCTGCCATCTAGCTCTTGCCCATCTAGCTGTTCCGGCGACATGTATCGAATGGTTCCCACAATCATTCCCTGCTGCGTCACAGACTCCGCCGGCGCCGCCATCGTCAATGTTGCCATTGACGCCGTGTCTGTCGTCGGCCGGGCCAAGCCAAAGTCCAGCAACTTCGCCCCGGTCTTCGTCACAATAATGTTGCCCGGTTTCAAATCTCGGTGGATGATTCCCGCGCGGTGCGCCCGATCGAGCGCCCCTGCGATCTCCCGTCCGATCGTCGCCACCTGCTCTGCGGGCAACGGTCCACGTTCCAAGCGTTTCCCGAGCGTTTCTCCGTCGATGTACTCCATCACCAGGTAATCCACTCCATCCTGATGACCGACGTCATACAATACGCAAATGTTTGGGTGATTCAATCCAGAAATGATCTTTGCTTCGCGCTCGAACCGCTGCCTTCGCACCGGGTCAGACGAGAAGTGTGCAGGTAGAACTTTGATTGCAACTTCCCGTCCTAATCTCGTATCCTTCGCACGGTACACCTCTCCCATTCCGCCCGCGCCCAACGTTGCAGCAATCTCATAGGGCCCAAGCCGAGTACCGGAAGCAAGAGGCATAGGTGCCTAGGATTATAAGCTTAGAACTTCTCTCCAAGGTATTTGGTTGAGTCCTGGTTGAGTCCTGGCAAACATGCTGACTGACGGCGATTGCTCGAGTCAGTCCAGTCACGGCAACGGTTTTGATCGCGGCGGTCGGCAACGGAAGCGCGTTTCGAAAAGGGCGCGATCTGTACGCCTGGATGGGGATGGTTCCGGGAGAATACTCGGCCGGTGGCAAACAGAAGTTGCTGGGCATCCGTACACGGGGCAACAAATACCTACGAATAGGGACGAGAGCGAGCGGGTATCCATCCTGGCCCGGAGTCGCTGATTCCACTCAAGGCTGAATACATTGGCGCAGACCATCTGCCATTCTTCGTTTTTCGCTTGCATCTCTGCGGCAGGCAGTTGCACACAGGTTACGTAACGTACCATCAAATAGACGCACGCCTGAGTCGGCTCTGACGCATTTGCTTGCTGTTGGGCGCTGAGGTAAACTTCGGGCGCGATGAGCGAAACTGCCTCTATAGTTGGTCGCACCATTTCTCACTACAGCGTCCTCGAAAAACTCGGCGGTGGCGGCATGGGCGTCGTTTACAAGGCCAAAGACATGCGTCTTGGCCGCAGCGTCGCTCTCAAATTCCTTCCTGACGACATTTCTCACGACACGCAGGCCGTTGAGCGCTTCCGCCGCGAAGCACGCGCTGCATCGTCATTGAATCATCCAAACATTTGTACGATTTACGATATTGGAGAATTCGAAGGTCGTCCCTTTATCGCTATGGAGCTGCTCGAGGGCCAGACGCTCAAGCACCGGATTAGCGGGAAGCCCGTCGAAGTATCAGAAATCTTGGACGTGGGTATTCAGATTTCCGATGGCCTCGAGGCCGCTCACACGAAAGGAATCGTTCACCGCGATATCAAGCCCGCGAATATCTTTCTGGTCGATCGCGGCCAGGCAAAGATTCTGGACTTCGGTTTGGCTAAACTTGCTCGAAATCGTCTGCCTGCTGCCGAATATGTCAGCCAGACTTCCATGCGCACGCAGTTCGATGGCGCCGATATGCTGACCAGCCCAGGTAGTTCTATCGGCACGGTTGCCTACATGTCGCCCGAGCAAGCTCGCGGCGAAGATCTGGATGTTCGCTCCGATTTATTTTCAGTGGGTGTTGTCTTGTATGAGATGTCGACAGGCATGGTTCCCTTTTCCGGATCGACCGTCGCATTGATTTTCGACGGCATCCTTCATTCCGAGGCGACGCCTGCGACGAAATTGAATTCGCGGCTGCCCGCGGGTTTCGAAAATATCTTCAGCAAGGCGCTCGAGAAAGATACC
Organism: Candidatus Acidiferrales bacterium; assembly: GCA_963783955.1. Taxonomy (GTDB): domain Bacteria; phylum Acidobacteriota; class Terriglobia; order Acidiferrales; family UBA7541; genus Acidiferrum. The sequence continues at coordinate 208,698 of CAWAPN010000003.1, forward strand.
GACTTGCGCTATCAGACAGCCGGCGAACTTCGCGCCGACCTGAAGCGCATCAAGCGAGACATCGATTCGAACCGCCGCCCCGGCGCCGAAAAGAGCGCTACGTCAAATGTGCTACCGGCTGCTTCCGCGCCGACGAAGAAGTCGGTTGCCGTACTGTATTTCGAAAATCAGAGCGGCGTCAAAGAAGACGAATACTTCCGTGACGGGATTACCGAAGATATTGTCACCGAGCTTTTGAAGATCAAAAAACTGCAAATATTCCCGCGCTCGGAGATGATTGCATTCCGCGACAAACCGGTCACAGCGCTACAGGCCGGCCAACAGCTTGGCGCGGCGTATGTCCTCGAAGGTTCGCTCCGCCGGGTCGGCAACCGTGTGCGAATCACCGGACAACTAGTGGAAGTTTCGACGAGGCAGTCGGTTTGGGCTGAGCGCTATGATCGGCAGTTGGAAGATGTGTTCGCCATCCAGGAAGAAATCGCCCGGAGCATCGCCCAGGCCTTACGCATCACACTGACTCCGCAGGAAGAACAAACCATCGCGCGCAAGCCTACGGAAAACCCGCTGGCGTATGATTTTTACCTGCGCGGAAGGAGTTACATGCGCCGCGAAAATTTGGACTACGGCCTGCAGATGTTCGAACAAGCCATCCAGCTAGATCCGAATTTCGCTGTCGTGCACGCGGGGATTGCCCACGTTTGCGGGCTCATTTACGAGTATCGCGAGCAGAATCCCAAATGGATTGAACGAGCAAAGGACGCCTGCGAGCGGGCTACGGCTCTTGTGCCCGACCTGCCGGAGATTCTGACAGCGCAGGCCCGCATCTGCTATACCCAGAAGAAATACGACGAAGCTGCACTGTTGGCATGGCGCGCCATCGAGCGCAAGCCCGACTGCGAAGGTTCCTGGAGCATCCTCGGCCGAGCGTATTTTTCCTCTGGGCGTTTCGAAGAGGCCGCGGCGCTCACGGAGCGCGCCATCGAAGCCAACGGCGACGACTATAATACCTATCTCCCTTATATCAACTCACTGCAACGTTTGGGGCGAAGAAAGGACGCCGCGTACCGCAGGGAGCAAGTGGTCAAAATCTTCCGCCAACAGTTGGAGTTGGTGCCAGAGGACGTGCGCGCCCGTATCCTACTGGCTGGGTACCTCGCCTACCTCGAGCAAGACCACGACGAATGTATCCGGCACCTGCAGACCGCCGTCGCCCTTCGACCTGGAGATTCCAATACTCTCTACAATGCTGCATGCACTTATGGGATTCTCGAAAAAAAAGTAGAGGCGCTCGAGACACTAAAAAAAGCCTTTGCGGCTGGATACGGCAACCCAAATTGGGCGGCCAAAGACCCTGATCTCAGTTGTCTGCACGAAGACCACGAATTCCAGAAACTCGTAGGCCTCAGCGAACGCACCGCCTCGTAGTGCTCGCAAACGGACTCAGCGCCTCAAAGACCAGTCGGAGGCGACCACTGACGCCATCCTTACGTTACGCGGTGGTCGGAACATGCTAATGAGTCTCACCGCTAGACCGATCTGTTCCCATAGGTTCAATGATGTGGAAATTGCCGCTGCAGTGCAGCATGCTCATGAGGTACAGCATGCCATCGTAGTAGCGCTGTACTCCCGATGGAACGGGTGTATTCCACAGCTCTTCGAGGAAGGCCTTTGAAATGTGGCCGGTTGTTGCCGAGAAGCTGCCGACAGCAGTCGTCGCCACCATGCCGGCAGAGTGCCGCGTCGAGAGCGGTTGGCCATCGAGCGTATAGCGATCGGCGAAGGTGCTGATTCCCTGGCCATAGAGGAATTTTTGAATGCGGTCGCTCAGCGCATTTTCGTGCAGGTCCTTCCGCCACCACGAGTAGTCTATAGACCAGTTGCTGACGCTTCGCCATGAGTCATAGCCGAATGATCTAGGCGTGCCATCCGGGCTGATCATCTGCGTCCCATCGAAGTAGTTTGTATCGGGAGTCAAGCCGGTCCCCGGACCAGCTATCTTCCAGAACAAGTCGCGGCTTACATCGGCCGCTTTGGCCCAGAATGCGCGATCTTCTACCGGTCCCCACCGCGCCCACAACTCGTAGAAAGCCGGAAGATGATAGGAAGCATCGGTGAAACCTAGTTCCACGTTCGGCACAAAGCGGATCATGAAGTGCTCTTCGTCGACCATAGGGCCAATCGTCTCCGTTTGCGGAGCACGGGGAAAGAACGGACCTCGAGCCGAGCCCTCGTTCGTGGCTGCGGCCTTCTGACGAGCTTCGTTGTTGGGGCTGGGCCACGGGTGGGTCGGCGGGATGAAGAAAGGATCATCAGGATGGATGCGGAAAGGGCCGGTCCCTCTCAACACCGGATGATGTCGCATTCCCCGGAGAATCTTGTCCGCTTCGGCCCGATAATTAAAGATACCTTTCCCGTTGCCCCAGCGGTGCGCTGCGAAATAAAGCGCCATGACAAAATACTCCTCGCCATCTGGCGCAGCGCCGGTTGACCGCGGCGAGCCGTCTGTGTTCATGGACCAGGCGAAGTAACCGACGGATGGGTTCTTTGGATCGGTGATAAGCATGTAGGTGCAAGCCCAGTTCCAGATGGCGTCGAATTCGCGCTTTTTGTCCAACTGTACGGCGATCATCATGCCGTAGCTCATGCCCTCGGTGCGCGCATCGTTGTTCGCCCAGTCGGTGATATAGGCCAATGGACCGTTAGCATTGCCGCCGGTTTCGAAGTAGAGGCGTTGTTCCTGTCCGTCGCCGTGAAAGAGTTGCTCGAAGGCCTTCTCTATCTTTTTGTGACTCTCCTCTGGAGTGTGTCCCTGTTCGGCGAAGAGGTCGTGATACTGGCGAGTCTGGTAGGCGCCGCCTCCGTCGCCCGGCATTGCGAGAACGTCGCCCAACGGAGCGTTGACGTGGCGTGCGGGAGGCGCGAATACCGCAGGCGCCGCGACCGGTGCGGTAGAGACCTGCGCAGTTGCGATGCAGGCGAAGGATAACCCAAAGCCAAGGGCAACGAAGATAAGACCACACCTGTCACGCGTAACCATGGTCTGACCTCTTCGTGAAAGTGGCCGACAACAAAACTGCGATCGCTTCGACCGGGTTCCATTTCACTATGCGCGGAATGCTCTCGTCGAGTACAAAACTACTTTGCCACGCCGGCGAAAAGCGAATACTGGCGTCTCGGATGGCCACGGCCCACGATGACACACAGCGTATCACGGGCCAAGGGGACGTTAGTCCGCGTCAAGTCGGGTTTGATGCGCTATGATGATTGTGGTCGTCGCCAGTCCCCAATCTCCTCGAACCCCATTTCTGGCCAACTTCCTTGTAGCCGAAGGTCCGGAGATAATCCACAAGCAGGCTCAGGAAGGTACTTCTACATGGAAAAAACCATCGGTCATGATCAGTCGTGAGAGGGCCGTTGCTATGAAAGCGCAAAAAGGGGCCCTTCTGCTTTTGGCTGTTTTCTATCTTCCGTTTGCGGTTGTCGCGCAAACGATCCCGAGCGGTGCCGCGATCGACGCCGAAGTGGCCAAGATCATGACCCACACGCGCGCCGAGGGCATGGCGGTTGCGGTTATCGATCATGGCAAAACCTACTACGTGCAGTCCTACGGGATCCGCAACGTCAAGGGAGATCCGCTGGTCACGGACACAGTCATGTACGGCGCGTCCCTCACAAAGACTGTGTTCGCATACACAGTAATGCAACTGGTCGATCAGGGTAAGTTCAACCTCGATACTCCTATCGAGGCCGATCTCGACAAGCCGTTGCCGAGCTATCTGCCTGATCCGGTTTCTCCCGACAAGTATGGTCCGTACAAGGACCTCGCCGACGATGCGCGCTGGGAAAAGATCACCCCGCGCATGTGCTTGACCCACTCAACCGGCTTCAGTAACTTCTGGTTCATCGAGCCAGACCAGAAGTTGCACATCCATTTCGAACCTGGCACGCGCTTCAGCTATTCGGGCGAAGGCTTCATTCTGCTGCAATTCGTTGTCGAACACGGCCGCAAGGCGCAAGGTCTAGGACTGGATGTCGGAGATCTGACCAAGGCCAACTTCGACCGTCTGGGGATGACCCGCACGAGCCTGGTGTGGCGTAATGGTCAGGACCCCAATGTCGCCGATGGATGGAACGATCAGGGCCAACCGCAGCCACATGACAAGCGCAGCAAGGTGCGCGCGGCCGGCTCAATGAATACCACCATCTCCGACCTGTCGAAGTTTACCGCCGCCCTCGTACGCGGCGATGGCCTAAGCCCTGGATCACGCGCCGAGATCACAAGGCCGGTGTTGCACATAGCCACTGCCAGTCTGTTTCCTCTTTTCCTCCCTGACCTGCCGCCAGCTGAGCAGCGCAGAGATTTGTACTCGGGCCTGGGTGTCACCGTCTTCGACGGACCGCAGGGCCACGGTTTCTACAAGGGCGGACACGACGGCCAGACCGCCAACACCATGGTTTGCCTCGAGTCCACTCAGCGTTGCGTCTTGATCCTCTCGAATGATGTCCGCTCCGAAGCAGGTTTTGCCGAACTGGTCAGGTTTATTCTCGGCGCGACCGGCGTTCCCTATGACTGGGAATATGGAGACCACGCGGGAAAGTCGTGAGTTCGCTTTGAGCCTTGCCGAGGTTTGACCTCCGGAGATCAACCGAACGTGAACGCGAAAGCCTGCACGCCAGGATCAAGAAACTCGATTTGAAATGTACGGTCTTCGACTTTGCCTTTTTGCCGAATCAACTGGTAGAGACGGTATTCTTTGACGGCGCCTTCTCCTTGAGTGTCTACATCGACGCCGCGGTCATCGCCGGGCGTAAGACCATCCAATAACATGCGGAATCGCACCGGCTTTCCGTTCTTGCCGGGACCAAGCACGAGATGTAAGTCCCGAGCATGAAAGCGGAACACGATCTTGCCCGGCGCGGAAGTCGACGTCGCGCGCTCGTTTTCCACGTTCCACTTTCCGTCCAATCCGCAGTTGTTGACTTCCATCCGGCCAGGCGTCGAGTAGGAAGCCGGAGCGTAGCGTTTGATCTTTTCCGGCGAAAGGAAATTTTGCTGCCTCTCGTATCCTACGTACGTTTCCGGCGACCGGACGTCACTCATGTCCGGAGAAGCCTGTACCCCTGCTGCAGAAACTTGCACCAAGCCACCCGTCGTGAGGTTTGCGTTCCTTTCCCGGAGAAGTTGCTGAATCACCTGTTCGGATTTGTCGTACTCTCCTTCGCCAAAATGATGAAAGCGAATCGTTCCGGACCCGTCGATGAAATAGTGCGCGGGCCAGTATTGATTGTTGAAAGCTCTGCAGATCGCATAATCGCTGTCAATGGCGACAGGGTAGGTGATTTTCAGCGGATATTTGCCAACCATCTCCTGCCTATTCCCAAGCCACGGAATATAAGTAAAATCAGACGTTGTCCGGTCGAATGGTTTCTTGCGTCCAGAAGGCCGTCGCATAAATAACTTTAATCACGCACAGTTCCATGTTCCGGATGGAAACATCAACGATTCGACTTTCGGCGTGGTGACCAGCGCGCAACCCGCGCGCATGGGCCAACCCGCCGTCAAGTTCATGTTTTGAGCCACAGGCAGGAACAAAACCTGGCGGAGGAAAAACATCGTGCGTCTGAAATCACTCCTTGCATGTGCTCTGCTGCTTGGTTCGATGTTCGCATGGGACTCGTCGCTGTCGGCACAAAACACCACGGAATTGGCAATTTATCTGGACTCGAGGCGGCCTATCGACGAGCGCGTCGATGATCTGTTGCGTCGTATGACGCTGAAGGAAAAGATCGGACAGCTGAATCTGCCTTGCGTTTATGTCGATGCCCTCGGGAAAGATATTCCGTCGAAGCGAGAGGCCTGCAAGCGATTTGCGGCAGGCACCTACACCCAAGAGATCGGGCCAGGCAGCGGTTTTTTCACACTCGCGGACGAAGTGTTGCAGGACGGCGACGCCCGCCATACCGCCGAATTCTTCAACGAACTGCAGAGAATTGCTCGCACTCAAACGCGTTTGAAGGTCCCGCTGCTCGAGGACGAGGAGGGCACCCACGGCGCGATGTTTCCCGGCGCAACTATTTTTCCGGAGGGGCTCGCGATCGGGAGTTCCTTCGACCTCGAACTCGTCGAGCAAGTCTATCAACGGGCGGCCGCCGAGGCACGAGCCGTCGGCATCCACATGCTTTCCACATTGGTGATGGAGTTGGATCGCGATCCGCGCATGGGCCGAAATATGGAAGCCTACACCGAAGATCCCTATCTCGGCATGCGTCTCGGCGAGGCAATCGTCCATGCGACGCAAGGCGCGAGCCTGAGGGATCCCGAAAAGGTCGTCGCGGTGTTGACGGACTTTCCGACGCAGAATCCGGCTGCCGGTGGAATGGAGCGCGGGGCCCTCGAGGGATCAGAACGTTCACTGCGGGAGAACGACATGCTTCCCTGGATTGGTTCGATCACCAAGGCGGGCGGGCTCGGAGTGATGGCGGCTTATCCGGAAGTCGAAGATGTGCCGGCGCATGGCTCAGAGAAATGGATGACGAATGTCTTGCGGCAGGAGCTGGGATTCGAGGGTGTCGTTGAAAGTGAAGGCGGGGGCTTCGAGACCTTGATCGACGAGCACATCGTAGCCAGCCAGAAAGAAGCCGGCGCACTGGCGCTGAAGGCCGGCGTCGACCTGGATATCACCTATGAACCCGCCTACATGGGTCCGCTCGTCGAAAACGTCGAACAGGGTCGCGTGCCAATGGCGCTCGTGGATCGCGCGGTCCGCAGAGTGCTAAAACTGAAGTTTCAGTTGGGTCTTTTCGAAACCCCCTATGTGGATGTCGAGCGGGCAGCTCGAGTCCTGCATTCGGCTGAAAATCAGGATTTGGCTCTCCGTGCCGGACGCGAGGGCATCGTCCTGCTGAAGAATGAAAAGAATTTGCTGCCGTTAAAAAAAGATTTGAAATCGGTGGCGGTAATTGGCCCGAACGCAGACGATATACCAAATCAACTGGGCGATTACTCGCCGTTGAAGGTTCCACAGCATATAACCACGGTGCTCGAGGGAATTAAAGGTGTGGTTTCGTCTCAAACCAAGGTCATGTACGCTCGCGGCTGCGATGTGTCCGGGTCAGACAAGGCCGGCTTTGCCGAAGCGGTGCGGACTGCCAAAAACGCCGACGTCGCGATTGTAGTGGTTGGAGAGATTACCAACGTCGATCACGGTACCGATGGCGAAGGTAACGACGTAGCCAGCCTCGACCTGTCGGGCGTCCAGGAAGAGCTCATTCAAGCGGTGTTTGAAACGAAAACCCCTACCGTCGTGGTTCTTATTAATGGCCGACCGCTCTCGACGCGCTGGACGTCAGAAAACGTGCCCGCGCTCTTGGAGGCTTGGGAACCGGGTGAGCGGGGCGGCGAGGCGGTCGCGGACGTGCTCTTTGGAAATTACAACCCTACCGGGCGGCTGGCCATCTCGGTGCCGCGCCACTCCGGCGCATTGCCGGCCTACTACAATTACAAACCTTCGAAGGCGTATTGGATGGCGTCCCGGGGAAAATCGTATGTGGACCTGCCCGCGACTCCGCTCTATCCCTTTGGCTATGGTCTGAGCTACACGACATTTGAGGACAGCAATTTGCATGTGGAGCCGGAGGTGATTCATCCAGAAGGTCAGGCGCGCATCACCTTGCAGGTGACGAACACTGGACCGCGTGCGGGCGTCGAAACGGAACAGCTCTACGTACACGAGCGGTACGCCCCTGTGTCAACTCCGGTCAAACAGCTGCGTGGCTTTGCGCGTGTGGCGCTCGAGCCAGGGGAGAAAAAGACCGTGACGCTGGTCCTCACGCCAGAGGATTTGCAATTGCTCGATGTCGACATGCGCTGGCGAGTCGTGCCTGGCGAGTTCGAAATCATGGTAGGAAAATCTTCGGCGGATATCTCGCTCCGCGGAGTTCTGAAAGTGACACCCTAACCGCCATGGTCATTTTTTTGAAGCCGCGGAAGGAAAACGTGAAATGAAGTGGACAGCGCCAGCCCTGTTTGTCGTTGTCACGGCGGTGTGCCTTGGGCTCGCTCAGTCGGAAACACCCACGGTCACAATCGCGCGATGGCCAGGCGATCAGCTTGCGGCGATCTCGTTGACCTTCGACGACGCAATGGCCACCCACTTGGACATCGTTGCACCAATCCTGAAAAAACATCGACTTAACGGCACTTTTTTCGTTACGACGGGCCGAAACGAATGGACCACACGAAAGAAGGACTGGCAACAGCTCGCGACGGATGGGAATGAAATCGGAAATCACACCGTAAATCATCCGTGTCTGTTGAAGGAAATCGAGCCGCACTCGCAGGACTATACACCGGAGAGGATGGAAGCAGAGGTGCGAGACGCCGCCGTTGAAATCGTGAAGACCATTGGTTCACACCGCGGTCTTGTTTTTGCTTTTCCGTGTGGAAACATGAGTTTTGGACCGCCTCGTGAGCAGGCGCGAAACCAAGCACTCTACTTAACCTATGTGTCCCGCTACGCTTTTGCCGCTCGAGGTTACGGAACCGGAGGTGCGCAGGATCCCGACGACATGAATATTCTAAACATCAGGGAAGTGGGTATGACCGAAGGAAAAGATTTCGTCTCGCTCCTTACCATGGCGGAGCCGGCCGTCGTTGGACGAAACTGGGGAGTCTACTGCTTTCATGGAGTCGGCGGTGAATGGCTCGCGATCAAGGCCGAGACCCTGGACGAACTGGCCGCGTATCTCGAGCGCCATTCCGAGATATGGACCGCGTCCTTTGGCGATGCCGTGCGCTATATCCAGGAACGGAAGGCGTCTTCGCTTGAAACAAAACAATCTGGCGACGGTTCATTCGATGTACTTTTGTCGTGGCCGCTCGAAAAAGAGATTTACGATTTGCCGTTGACCCTGCGCATCGAATTGCCACCAACATGGAAGGGGATCGTTGCCGTGGCCAATGGCAGTTCCCTTCCGACGACGGTTAAGTCTGGCGCGAAAAGTACCATTGCGCTTGTTGAGGTTGCGCCGGGCACGGAAGCTGTCCACCTGTCGAACAGTAGCCGCTAAGAAGAGCGTCGTTGCCTTGCTCCTGCTCCTTCATAGGGCGCCGACCTTGCTTTGCTGCGACGAGCCATATGCGAATGAGAAGATTCGGAGGAGCTAGGTTTTCGGCGGGTTGCCGCGCGCCAGGTCCCGACCGACACACCCTGGCTTGTTTTCTTGAATGATGTGAAAATGCCCGCGGAGAGAATTATGGGCGATTTTCTTCAAGAGCTCTGTTACAGCGCCAGACTGTTGTGGAACAAGCGTGGATACAGCCTAGTCGTCATTCTCACCCTGGCGTTGGGGATCGGCGCGGTGACATCGGTCTTTTCCGTGGTGCGTGCCGTCCTCCTAAAGCCATACGGTCGCGTCAACACCGACCAGTGGGTCTATCTTTGGGAACATCGCAGGCATTCTGAGACGCTGAATCAGATCAGCGTTTCCGTTCCAAACTTTCGAGACTGGAAGCAGGATAGCGCTTCTGTCTTCTCCGATGTTGTCGTGTGGCTGCCATGGAGATATACCGCCTCTGGCGAAGGAGTTAGCGATCCAGAGCGCATTCGTGCCGCCGTGATTTCACCGGAAGTCTTCGCCGCGGCGGGCGTCTTGCCAGTCGCCGGACGGTTGCTCACTCGAGAGGACAGTGCGAGCGGCGATCGCAGGGTAGTACTCAGCTACGAATTCTGGAAACGTGCCTATGGTGCGGATCGCTCTCTCCCCGGCAAGAAGATCACACTGAATTCCGCCCCTCACACCGTTGTCGGCATCGCTCCGCCGGGATTCTCTTTTCCGCCAGAGGACCAGGCTGACGTCTGGACCGCCATCCCACAAGCCGTGCTGTCCTCTCCGGACCGATCGCAACGCGGTTACCGCGTTGCTGCCAAGCTCCGGCCAGGCGTGACGCCCGAAGCAGCACAATCGACGATGAATGTTGTAGCCGAGCGCCTTGCAGGCCTTTATCCCGAAGACCAGGAGTACGGTGCGCAGGTGATTCCCATGCGCGAAGGCGTAGCCGGCGAATTCCGCGCACCCATCCTCGCCTTATCCGGAGCCTTGGGGTTTGCGTTGCTCCTGCTCTGCATCAACATCAGCTACCTAAGACGCGTTCATCTGGAAGCTCGAAGGAAAGAAATTGCCTTGCGTGTGGCGCTAGGCGCCGGCCGCATGGCGTTGATCCGCGCGTTGTTGATGGAAACGATGCTGCTGTTTGGCATCGGAGGAGCAATTGGAATTTTAATTTCACCGGCGGGCGTGAGGCTGCTGCTTTCGTTTGTTCCGGCCCAAGAGATTCCCTGGTTGCACGCTCACATCGACGGGTTTGTGTTGCTCGGTTCCGTGGCATTGACGTCGCTCGCTGCGGTTCTGACTGGGCTGGTGCCTGTGTTGGAAGTGTCCCGCTCGGATCTAGCCAGGAATTTGGGATCGGGCGGAGCGGTAACCGGTACCGCCGGTGTGGGCCGCCGTTTACGGGGGGCGATTATCGTGCCCCAGGTTGCGCTGGCGCTCGTTCCCCTTTGTGGAGCAGGCCTTCTCATGCGGAGTTTTGTGCGGTTGCAGGAGGTAGCGCCTGGTTTTAGTCCTGAACACCGCCTTACGCTTTCCGTGTTTGCTCCAAAAGGTGTCTATGCGGGTCCGGCGGAAATCACCCGCCTGGCAACGCGTCTTCGCGAAGAAACGTTGCAGGCTCCTGGGGTACGTGAAGTTGGATTAGGCCAGGCGATTCCGTTCGGTCCAGGCGCACGCTGGCTGCAAGCGCTTACGCGTAGGGATCCGAAAGGCATTCACAACTTCTCGCAATTGCCGCTGGTCCGCTACACGGTGGTCACGCCCGGCTATCTCGAAGCCGTGGGCATCCCGCTAAAAGCCGGCCGCTCGGTGACCGATGCGGACACCCACGATACGCTGCCGGTGGCGGTGATCAACGAAAAGCTCGCACACCAGCAATTCGCTCAGGAAGATCCACTGGGGAAGCAAATCTGGATCGGGCATGCGGAAGCACTACCCAATTCCCCTCCGCGAACGATTGTAGGTGTTGTGAGAGATACGCGCATGTATGCGCTCGATCGGGAGCCCGACCCAGCCGCGTGGGTTCCCATGGCTCAAGAAAACGCGAACCCAGATATTTGGCGCAACCTTTTCCTGGTTGCAAACACGGGAATCAACCCTGCCAGTGCGCTCGCGGCTGTCGGCGAGAAGATTCACGGCGTTGACGCGGAACTCGCTATCACGGATGTGTCCTCAATGGAGGACCTCCTGAGCGAGTCTTTGTGGCGCCAGCGGTTTAGCGCCAGCGTCCTGGGCGCGTTCAGTCTCGCTGCACTGGGCATCGCCGTGCTCGGCGTGTTCGGGGTAACGAGTTACCTGGTGGCACTCCGGTCCCATGAAATCGGGGTGCGCATGGCCATCGGAGCGCGGCCGGCCGATATCTTGAGGATGGTGCTTGCGGAGAGCTTTGTGCTGGTGGCGATTGGAACCATGGTAGGACTGTTCGGTGCTTTTGCGCTAACACGCGTCTTGCAGGGACTTCTGTTCGGAGTAAATCCGACCGATTCCTCCACGCTCGGGATGGTCGCGGGCGTGCTTGCCCTCTGCTCTCTGGCGGCCTGCCTAGCGCCGGCACGCCGCGCAGGCAAAGTGGATCCGATTGTGGCATTGCGTGCGGATTGACATTTTCCCGTGCCTTTGCGGGAAATGCCGCGCCAAGACCTGTCTGAGTGCAGATGCCAGACGACTACGGTGCGAGCTATTTCTTTTTGCCGAAGAAGCCGGCGATGGATTGCTTTTTCTTCTCGAGAATTCCTCGTACGTCGGCGGTGATATTAGGATCCTCGGGTTTCCCAATGACGCGCAGGGGCACACCGCTCTTGTTTCCTGACGTTTCGTCTGAGCCGTTTAACTTCGTGAGTAATCCCGCGCCGACTTTGCCGATGCCTTGTGCCGAATCGATTTTTGCGACGAGTTTGAAGTCCAATTCATCAGCCGAAGAGACCGTCCCGCTCCCAGTGAGCTCGCCCACCGACGGAATCACGGCGTCGATGTTGTCAACAACAACGATTGCGTTGGTAATGCGCACGTTTACTCGCAACTTTTCAATATTTGTCGTGTCGCCGGTTTTCAGGCCGCTCAGTGCCGCGATGCCGTGAATTTTTGAAGCAAGGTCATAACCGACGAGACGGGTGTTGTCGAGCGCGATCGGCCCGGTAATGACAGGCGATTTTGTGGGTCCAAGGATGACCAGGTTCAAACCGAGTATTCCGCCCCGCAAAACCGCCCCGTTTGGCAGACGAACGCCGGCCGCAGTCATCAAATGTTGGAGTTCGTCGATCGGCAGGTTTTGTCCAGCGAGTTTCAAATTTAACTGTGGATCATCCGTGCCTGTGGCGAAAGGCTGATACGCTCCGCTCACATGGATGGCGCCGTCGCCGATCTTTGCCATGGCGTCCTCGATCTGTACGATGTTTTCCTTCAGTAGATGGGTGCCACGGTAAGCGAAGTCCAGAGGCTCCGGCGCAGCTGCGGCGCCTTTGCGAAGCTTTAGATTCTGGATATGCATGGTGCCATTTGTAGCGAGGATGTGCCCGTCGGAAGCGGAACGCATTTCGATGTCCGCGAGGAACGACAGACCTGCGTTGTGAGCGAGAAATCCGTCGGCGACCGGGTCCAGCCGGTTGATGGATATTTGCACCTCGGCAGGGCTGGTTGCCGCGTCGACACGATTCAACGGGCCAACGCGGCCACTGATAGCAACATTGCCCCCGGCCGGCAGGTTTGCGCTTAGCTCGAATGGAAACTCGGAGTCGAATGAAAAAGCGCGTACGCTAAGATTCATGTGTTCATACACGCTGGGTTGGCCGTGCGCGGGAATACTTGCGATCACGACGCGACCGTCTTCGATGACGATGCGGCCAACGGTAAGGACTGGAAACTCGCTCGCAGAACCTCTTGAAATTCTCGAAACTGCGTCGGCAATAGCGCCGCCAGCGGGGAGGCGGCCAATGCTTGAAAAATTCCACGTACCATTCACCCCGCGAATCAAGGTGATTTGCGGAGCTGTGATCTGAAAACTTTGTAGCATCACCTTGCGCGAGAAAATCAGCGGCCGCGGCAAAAGACCGATGCGGATCTCCTTCGCCGTCAGAAACGGAGCGGCATTGAAGTTGGGATCGTCGGCGACACTGAGGTCTTTGGCGATCAGGCTGGTGGAGAAAAGCGAAAGGCTCAGGTCCCCGAGTTTCACACTACGGCCAAGCGCGGTTGTGAGTTGCGCTTCGATGCTGGGCCGGAAAGTGTTTGCGTCCACAAGAAAAGGAATCGACGCAATTCCCAGGACGACGAGACCGACTAGTGCCAACAGTATTTTCGTCCAACGTTTCACGGAGAAACCTCAGCGCGATGGGGTCGAAGAACCGGCATACTTCGAGTCGTCGATGACAGTTTCAAGCCAGGGAGGGTTGCGCTGTGGTGGTCATGGAGATCGGCAGACGGAGGACAGCGACAGTCCAAAGAAGAGTGCTGCCCTTGAGGGCCCGACCGGTTTTCGAGGGCTGGTTTCAGAACAGAACATTTATCTCGTACTACCGAGAGTATCCTACGATACAGGGAGTTTCGTGAAGAACTGAGACGAGCCGCCTGTCGTCTCAGTCTGACTACCGCGCGATTGTTATCGGTTCCGGTATCGACGGACCGGCATTCCTAAGCTTCATGGAGAAGCTGCGCAAGTGGCGCGTGCTCGCACTGGAGCGGCACTTCAAGATCACTGTTTTCACGCACACCTTCACGCGGCTATGCGGCTGGTCCTCGGCTGTAGGGCTTCATTACAGGGGCGGGATGGACGAAGGCAACCATCGGGAAATGGGCCGACCACGCGGCGGTCGCCGAATCTGCGACAGACACCAGCAAGACGGCTAGCGCCGACTTCATCCGGGTCGCCACGTATTGTTTTGGCTAGCTCTTTTCGCTCTCAAACTCAGGGGAGGCCCCACCATCCTTGGTTACTGGCCGTTCTCCTTGGTGGGTCTTGTGCCACAGGTCTTCGAGCCGACCCTGATAGAGTTTCAATTCGTCTTCGAAGAGAATCCCAAAAAACTCAAGGTCACTCAGTGCGTTTCGCAATTTCTGATAGTCGGAGCATTTCATATATTTTCCTTCAAGCTGTACTCCTGATTCGAACGCACGGATTTGTCCTTCCCGTCTGCTCGTGGTGCCATCATCGGGTCCGACTCCCAGCTTTCGTTCACTGATTCACTTACGAGCAGCATCATAGGAGGAGCCAAGCGCTAACCGCTGTACGCTCCTGCACGTGACTTGCAAAGTCTTTGACCTGATTGCCTCGATGCGGCCGAGTCTCCAAGGCGATCTGCATTCCACAACTGCCTATCACCAAGTTGCACTTCAGGTGGACGTGACGGCGAGAGATTGATACCGCCGACCTGCCCAGCCCAGACTAGACCGGCCAATATCGATCTTTCTCGCCGTCCCGTCCGACATAGTAGAAACCGCGATGAACGGGCGCTGTTCCTTTTGGCACAGTTTTGAGGAATCGTCTTGGTCGAGTGCAGTATGAGCTTACCAATCTCAAGGCTGGTTTGCTCATGGCGAACAGAGCAGCCCCTGCCTTCCGACCGTTTATTACTACCCGCCGCGAACTGCTGCTTCGGATTCCTCCCGGAAACCTGGCGCTGACGTGTGCGGCGAACTCTCTCATGCTCGGCTTCGCAAGCCTGCTCGATCGCCATCAGTGCAACCCGTAGCGGCAAAGCAAAATCGGGAAAGCGAAGGATGATCAGGCAAGGAAATAAATATGCGTATTCCGCGCTCCATCCGGAAAGGCTACGGGACACACGCAGGATGACGCAGGTGATTTGCGAAATCTGTTCAATAAGACTCATTTTAGCCCTTGTTCTTGTGTACCGCACTCTGATGCTGGGCGCGCCCCCCTTTTCGGTATGTGTTCCTTTTTGTACAGAAAGACGGGGTCTTGGTAGCTAATATTCGGTTTGCATTTGCAAGTTTCTGTTTTGTCGTAAGGAGAATAGAAATGGCCCCTCCTGAAGCTCAGAAGTGTGCTCACCCCATCTGTTCGTGTTTGACAACGTCCGGCGCTTTCTGCAGCATCGCGTGCGAAACAATGGCAAAGATGCCGGACATCGATTGCCACTGCGGACATGACGGTTGCAAGGGCGAAACAGATTACCCCGCTGCATCACCCTCCGCCCTTCCGTCCTGAACCCAATGGTGCAACGGTAGTGAAAAAACTCGTCGTTTTTGATTTGGATGGCACCCTCGCCGAGAGCACGTCGCCGCTTGATGCCGAAATGGCATCATTGCTGCATGACCTGCTCGATATCGTAAAAGTGGCCGTGATTTCCGGCGGCGATTGGCCACAGTTTGAGCAGCAACTGCTCTCCAATCTCCCGCATGACGAACTCTTACGAGATTTGGCTCTTCTTCCGACGTGCGGAACAAAGTTCTTCGAATACACAGGTGGGTGGAAGAAACTCTATTCAGAGGATTTCACTGCGGACGAAAAAGAGAAGATCATCAGTGCTTTAAACAAGGCAGTCGCAAGAGCCGGCTTCGAGGTCGAAAAAACCTGGGGAGCGGTTCTTGAAGACCGGGGAGGCCAGATAACATTTTCCGCATTAGGCCAGCAGGCTCCGTTAGAGGAAAAGAAGAAATGGGATCCCGATTTCACGAAGCGGAAGGCGATCAAAGCAATTCTCGACATCTCTGTCCCTGAGTTTTCTGTCCGGATGGACGGCACTACTTCCCTCGATGTCACACATCCCGGTATCGACAAAGCCTACGGAGTAAAAAAACTTCGAGACATCCTGGGCATTTCGATGACGGAGATGATCTTTATTGGAGACGCCTTATTCGTGGGAGGGAACGACTATCCGGTCGAAGCGGCGGGTGTGCAGTGTATTGCAGTTCGCGGTCCCGCTGAGACGAAGCTCGTCGCCCGAGCAATCGTCGCTTGTTTAGGTACGGAACAGTCCGTGGGATTTGGGAAACACGAGGTCATAACTGAGGTACCGGATATCTAACTGCGGAACAGCGGTCTAGAGTTTTTCATGATTGCCGCTCGAGATTTACTCCTTCCTTGTCTGAAGGCGTCTGGAAGATTCCCGACCCCACCTCGCTCAAAGCTCTGCCGTCGCGCAAGTGCTTGCCGCGTCGCGGGGACTGTGGAGGCCACCACGCTGAACACAACAAACCAAATCTAAAAAGTGTTCCCATGTGAACAGATTCCGATTCCTTGGTCCTAATCAGGCCCCTGTTTTACAAAGCGAGAATGAAGGAAGCGCAGAAACTTGTAGGCGAGCTCCGCTTGCCCGGGGGGCCTTTCTGGCAAGCTGCCACAATCAGGACAACGGCCGTGCCAGATGACGAGCACGACGCCGCACGCGCTGTGGCTAGGATGTCGCGCACCGGGTGGGGGCGATTCCACCACCAAGGTCACGGGAGGCGATGCTATCGGTAGACGACAACCTTGGGGGATCACCTGACTCGCATAGCGGGCTCGTATAGTCGGATGGATGCCCTGCGACGGTCCATCTCATCCAGGTGAACTATGGGGAACTGCGGGCGGGTGGTGGGGCGTGCCTCTCTGGGTACAGGCGCTCAAACTCCGGGTCGCCGCGAAGCAGGGCAAGCGTCGGATCACGCCGCGCCCACACCGCATCGTGGAAACCAGCCTCCCACGCCTTGCGCAACGTATCCAGGGCTTCCGGCTTTTTTTTCATATCGCAGAACGCGCAAGCCGCGTTGTAGAGAATCGATGCTTCATTCGCCCGCAAAGTAATAGCGAGGTTGAGTTCGCGCATGGCGTCTTGCTCACGTCCCATTCTCGCATAGTTAGCGCCCAGCAGGACGCGCGCCCTTGGATCCTCGGGCACCTGCTTCAAATGGTTCTCAAGCGCGGCGATGAATCTGCGGGACATGTTGAGCCTAGCTTCGGCCTTCTGTATGGCGCCCATAGCGTTCAGGATAGGCACATAGACGTTGTAATCTTCACCGCTTGCTTCGATTGCGGCCTCAGCGGCGTCGAGAACTTCCTGCTGACGGCCTGCGGCAAACAGGGATCGGCAGAGCAGGTAGTACGCGCCTTCGCAGCCGCGTTTGCGCTCAATGGCCTTCTTGACCATACGCACGGCTTCATCATGCAGTTCGGCTGCGTAGAGGACCCAAGCCTGACTCACCTGCACTTCGGGCAGGTCCCAGCGCAGCGCCACGGCCTTTCCGGAAGCTTCGCGCGCGCGCTCGACCCACACCAGATCGCGGCTGAAATTGCAGTAGAACATGGCACAGGCGTTGGCGCAGGCCGCGTAGGCCAGGGCGAAACTGGGGTCCATGGTAACCGCGTTTTCGAACATCTGCAGAGCGAATTCGAGGTCCTGGCGCGTTTGCCGCCGCGCGTATCTCTTACCGCGTAAATAAAGGTCGTAGGCTTGCAGGTTTTCCGTAGGCTTGACGGCCAGGGCTTCCAGTTCCTGAGGGGAAAGTGTCACGCGCAGGGCCTCGGCGATTTTCCGCGCTATCTCGTCCTGCACCTCGAAAACGTCCTTCATCTCCCGATCGAAGCGTTCGGACCAGACCGGAAAATCGGTGCGGGTATCCACAAGCTGTGTGTTGATCCGCAGGCGCGTGCCCGCGCGGCGCAGGGTGCCGGTGAGAACATAGGCGGCACCAAGCTGCTGGCCGATCTGTGTGGGAGTTACGGGCTTGTCCCGGAAGGCCAAAACGGTGGGGCGCGAAAACGTGTTTAGTCCCCGAATCTTTGAGAGTTCGGTGAGGACGTCTTCGGTGATGCCATCGCGCAGGTATTCGTCTTCCTTCGAGCCACTCTGATTTTCGAAATAGAGCACGGCAACCGATTTATTGGCGGGCGCCGCGACAACCACATGCGGACTGGAAGCCTCGGTCTTTTCCGCCCCCGAGTGACGGTTCGAATCAAGGGTGCGCTTGAGTCGCTTCAGATCGGCGCGGAGTTCGGCGGCAGTCTGGCAGCGGAGGTCGGGATCCTTCTCGAGCGCCTTCTCGATGATCTCTTCGAGCTTCGGTGGAACCTCGGGGTTTAGGCGCACCGGCGAGATTGGAGCTTTGCTCAGGATCGATTCAAATATGACCGCGGTGCTCTCGCCACGAAAGGGCAGCGTGCCGGTAGCCATCTCGTAGAGCACCGTGCCGAACGAAAAAATATCCGAGCGCGCATCGAGCTCCCGCGCGCGGGCCTGTTCCGGCGACATATATGCGATCGTACCCAACGCTGTTCCTGGGCTGGTGAGATATTCCTCCCCTGCCCCCAGCGTGCGGGCGCTGTCGGCGGTTGCCGACGATGTCTTTGGCGAGGAGACCTTTGCGAGGCCAAAATCGAGGACCTTGGCGTGCCCACGCTTGGTAATAAAGATGTTGGCAGGCTTGATATCGCGGTGAACGATACCTTCGCTGTGCGCCGCGTCCAGAGCATCCGAGACCTCGATACCGAGCGCCAACACCGTTTCGACATCCATGGGTCGCCCGGCAATGCGATGCTTCAGGGTCTCGCCCTCCAGAAGCTCCATGGCAATAAAGCGTATGCCACCCTGTTCGCCAATGTCGTAGATGGTGCAAATGCTCGGATGGTTCAAAGCCGAAGCGGCTTTGGCTTCACGTCGAAATCGCTCGAGGGCCTGTTGGTCGTGGGTAACGCCTTCGGGTAGGAATTTGAGGGCGACAAAACGGTCGAGGCGCGTGTCTTGGGCCTTGTAGACCACGCCCATCCCTCCCCCGCCGAGCTTCTCGAGGATGCGATAGTGAGACACGGTTTGGCCAAGAAGAGATGGAGTGTCTGGCATGCGGCGGCTATGTTAGTTTGCGCGCAGGAGCAAGTCAACGCGGGCAGAAGAGTTGTCAACGCAAAGTAGAGATGTCCGGTTTTCCGCCAGATGGAAATGTCCGCGTCCACGCTCTTCGCTAGGGGTGATCTCGAGGTACATGGGATTTGGGTGCTTGAGACTGTTTGGAGACTTCGCCATCATCATTGCAATTTCGCATACTCGGCTTGGGCTTCTTTGAGGACGGGGATGTCGGGGTCGGCGTCCTTCCAGAGGGCAAAGAATTCGTTGTAGGCTGCCTTGGACTTGGACGCGTCGCCGGCGACGGCGTAAGAGCGCGCAAGACCAAGAAAGGCGAGCGCGGCGATGGGTTCGTTGACCACGACGCCAGGCCAATTCAGAATTTTCTGAAACTCGGCGGCGCCCTGAGCTCCCTGGTGGGCAGCAAGAAAGGCTTCGCCGCGAACATACACGGGATAAAGGTTGGTCCAGAAAGTTTCCCCGCCAGGTATGCCCAGTTCGTAGGGTGAGGTAGAGGCGAGCGTCTCCACAGCCTTTCGTCCGTCGTTCGGAACATTCAGAGCCAGCTGGGCGCGCAATGTCGGTAAGTAATTAAAGCGGACGACGGTGTCCTCGGGGAAACGCTTCTCCAAATCATCCGCAAGAGCTAGAGCGCCCTTCGAGTCGCCGCTCAAGGCAAGGGCAAACGCAGCCACGTACTGAGCGTCTCGTCCATTTGATTTCGAGAGCGTCCCGAAAACTCGCTTCCGCGCCTCCTCGCGGTTTCCGTACAACGCCTCCCACAGCGCCGCCCCAGCTTCGCAACCCGAAGCCATTTCTCTTTCCCCAGCGCGTTCGGCGGAAGTTGCCGCCTGGCGCGACAACTCCCGCGCGGCAACCACCTTCCCGGCATATGCGGCCGTGCCCGCTTCCAGATAGAGCATGATGTTTTCTGTTCCGGGTTTTCCTGCGGCCCAGGCCACCTGTTGCGCCATTCCTGGCTTATCTTTCTTCAAGAAGGCGAGCTTGTAGAGATTGAAGTGCAGTTGGGAGTTATCAAGAGTTTTTGCGAAGGCAGCGTCGGCGGTGGCTCTGGCTTGGTCGAGGCGGTTCACATGGATGTAGCCGAGCATGAGATTGCCGAAATTCAGGCCATCGACGGGAGCGATGCGCATGGACTCGTGAATTTCCGCCAAGGCTTTGTCGTATTGCCCGAGCGACGTGTAAATCTCGCCGAGATTATTGGGTGGCACCGACTCCCGGGGATAGAGTTGCGCCCAAAGTTCATAAACCTGGCGGGCTTTCTCGAGGTCTCCGGTAACGAAGTGATAGTAGTGGGATTCGATGTAAAACCTCTCCCATTCGCTGACGCGGCCCCGAAGCTCGTAAGCTTTTCTGGTGTTTTCGGCGGCGAAATTTTTTTCGCCAAGATTGTTATATGTGGTGCCGAGGATCGCGTACGCCATCGCAAAGTTAGGATCGAGCTGTATGGCATGCTCAAATAGCGGCACGGCGGCAGGGTAGTCGCCACTGGCCTGCAACGTTTTTCGCGCCAGGCTGTAAGCTTGCAGTGCTTCGAGCGACGGAGTGGTGGCCTGCTCGATAGGCACGTCGAGTTTCTGCACGATCTTGAGAGACTCCCCGAGCTTTTCACGCAGCTTAGTCGAAGCATCCCCCAACGCCTTCAATACATTTTCCTTGCCGTTGGCTGCGACCTGCTCCTGCGCAAGGTAATCGCCGGTCTGGCAGTTCATGGCGTTGACGCCGATGACGTACTGATTGCCCATGCTCGAGATCGAGCCGCTCAAATACGCCTTGCTCCCGGTGCGCTGGCAGAGATCGCGGGCAATGGAAGGAGAGATCTTGCTGTCGGTCGGTTTGCCCATCAACCGCAGTGTTTGCTGGATGCGTTGCTCGGAGACCAGGCTTAAGAAAGGGGATTGCTGCAACTGCGACGCGAGCCCCTGGCGGAGCGTGTCGTCAAAAATCGGGTCCCCTGTTTTGTTGATGAAGTCCGCAAGAACGATCGTGTCCATCTGACCCAAGGCGTGTGCGCGGCGCGTGTTGTAGAACCAGCTCGCTAGAGCCAGTAATGCAACAAGAATTGTCGCTCCCCCAGCCACCGCCATCCAACCGAATCTGCGGGAACTATGTGGAGCGGTTGCCGCGGACAAAAGCATCTGCCCCGTTTCCGATACCCGTTTGAGTCGCTGCAAATCGGAACGCACCCCGGCGGCCGTTCGGTAGCGCAGCTCTCTGTCCTTCTCAAGACATTTGTTGATCACTTCTTCGAGCGATGCAGGAATCTGTGGGTTCAGCGTTCGCACGGGCGCGGGCGCGCGCGTCAGGATCGCCTCGATAACCGCACCACCTGTTTTGCCGGTGAACGCCTGTTGACCGGTGGCCATCTCATACAGCAATAGACCTAAAGCAAATACATCGGCGCGAGGGTCCAGGTCATCCCCGCGAACCTGCTCCGGGGACATATAGGAGGGCGTGCCGCTGATAACACCAACAATCGAGAGAGGATCCTCGGTTGCTTTCGATGAAGCACCTTCGGGACCGAGATGCATCGCATCTTTCGAAACAAGCTTGGCCAAACCGAAATCGAGCACCTTGGCCTGACCGCGTTTCGTAACAAACACATTGGACGGCTTGATGTCCCGATGGATGATGCCTTCGGCGTGGGCCGCATCGAGAGCATCGGCGATTTGAATGCCCAGTTCCAGGATCCCTTCGAGAGGAAGAGCTTGGCCATGAATATGCTGTCGCAGGGTTTCGCCGTCGATGAATTCCATGGCGATGAACGGCATATCTTCCTGCTCGCCAATGTCGTAGATGGTACAAATCCCGGGGTGATTTAGAGCAGAAGCCGCATGGGCTTCACGGCGAAATCGTTCGAGCGTCTGCGAGTCCTGCGCCACGTTTTCGGGGAGGAATTTCAGCGCTACCGCGCGGTCCAGGCGGGTGTCCCTGGCCTTATAAACCACGCCCATTCCACCAGCACCGAGTTTCTCTACAACGCGGAAGTGAGCGATAGTCCGGCCAATCATGGTTGATCACGCGCTTATGTGGCGGCGATCCAACTCAAAGCGTCTGATCGTTCAGAGCGGCATCTCCATCCACTTTTCGCCGCTCGCCTTGGGGTGGTTTCGGGGATCCCAGAATGTTCAGCACGCGCGCACCGTCACCGTAAGCGCTCACGTCAGCGTGATGCTCCAGTTCGAACGTGACATTCTTGCTGCAAACCGTGCAGACCATTGACCCGTAGGCCGTACCGTTTCTTTGGACGAAGATGTTGTAGCGCATGATCCGCTCGCAACAAACGGGAATCCAGAGGTTCGCGGTTTTCGCTGTATCCAAGTGCCACCTGTCCACAGTAAGTTGCCGGGATTATACACCGAAAGAACCCGCTGCCTACGTGCAAAGCGTGCCCCATAGACCACCGCCTTTCACGGCGCACCCGGTAGGCCGACCTATGGGGTGCCAGGACGGCTGAATTCGGACAATCTGGTCAGGAAACTTGGCTTTACTTTGATAAGAAATTAGCGCAACTTGGGTACTCTTGAACGACCGCCCAGATGGAAGGACGTACATGCCATCCCTCGTCACCAATCATCGACAATTTGGGGCGATTTCTATCGTGGACCTGCGCGGAAGCCTTGGTCTTGGGGAAGGCAGTCTGACCCTGCGCCGCACCATTCGCAATTTAGTCGAAAGTGGGCGGATCAAAATCATCCTCAATTTCCGTGAAGTGGAGTCCATCGACAGTGCCGGAGTTGGTGAACTGGCTGGCGCTTATATGCCCGTGAAGTCTATTGGCGGAGAGCTGAAGTTTTTGAACCCTACGAAGAAGGTTCATGGCGTGCTGCAGATCACTCAATTGGACAAAGTTTTCGCCGTGTTTACGGACGAGCAAGCCGCCATTCAGAGCTTTTCCTAATTGACCAGGATTGGTCCAAATCAGGGACTCTCGAAGTTGATCACCAAAAGGGTTATGTCATCCTCCTGTCCGTTACCTTTGCGATTTTCTGACCAGCCCGTCAACTCATCGAGTATCAAGTCCGCAAATTTGTCTGCTTTGAGATTATGGTTTGATTCCAAAAACACTTTGAACAGGTCGGGGCCAAATTCTTCCTTGGATGGGCTCCGGGTTTCCAGTACTCCGTCCGTGTAAAGGACCGCCTTGTCGCCGGGTTCCACGTGTACCTCGACAACGGAGTACGGTGCAGCCGGAAAAAATCCGAGTAGAAGGCCATTCTCCAACACCTCCGAGACACTCTCCGTTGACTGATGCCACAGCAAGAGTGGAGGGTGCCCTGCGCCGGCGTACTTGATGGAGTTTTTTTCCATGTCCACGAATACATAGGCCGCTGTAACAAAATGGTGTTTGAACTTTCCGCACAACGACTTATTCAATCCAGACAAAACACGCGCAGGATCACCGGCGTGCGGGGATTGCGCGGCGAATGCAACCTTTAACATGGCGGCGATAAGAGCCGCGGGGAGACCATGGCCGGAAACGTCGGCCACCAGAATCCCTACGCGTTTCTCGTCGACCACGATGAAATCGTAAAAATCACCTGCCACCAAACTCATAGGAACGTAACGCGCGGCGATTTCGAGGCCCCTGATCTTAGGGATCTCGTGCGGCAAGATGGACATCTGGATCTCTCGCGCCATCTCCATCTCATTGTTTATGTCCAGGAGTTGGCGGGCCAGTTGTTCACGCGCTTCGCGAAGTACAAGATGCGTGTGGACGCGCGCTTTCACCACTGCCGGTGAGAACGGTTTGTGGATATAATCCACAGCTCCAACTTCGAATCCTTTGGTTTCGTCCTCAGTTTCTGTCTTGCCTGTCAAGAAGATCACCGGAATGTCCCTGACCTCTGGGGTGGCCTTCAATATGCAGCAGACTTCGTAACCGTCCATCTCAGGCATAGTGACATCCAGCAGGATCAGGTCCGGAAACGGTTTGGCCTTAACGAGGTCCAAAGCCTTTGCACCGCTCGTGGCGACTCGGATCTTGAAGTCGTCCTTCAAAATTGAACTTACTACCCGAAGGTTGACAGGTGCGTCATCGACGACGAGTACCAGCTTTTTCTCTGCACCGGCGGTCATTTCGTTTGCTCCCGATCTGCAGCATATTCCTTTGCGATCTCATCCAAATGGAAGAGCGCAGCCTCAAAATCGAACTCGTCGATGGATCTACGAAGAGCATTCAGTCGAACTGTGTCGCAGTTGTTCGCTAGCGCCCCCTCGAGAGCGGCAAGAGCATCTAGAGCGTCGACGTCGCTCGACGTAAGGAGCAACCGGAGTTCTGCGATCGCTGCGGATATGGTTCGCACATCGCAGCCCGGTACGCCTTCGACCG
Source organism: Candidatus Acidiferrales bacterium (assembly GCA_963783955.1). GTDB lineage: Bacteria > Acidobacteriota > Terriglobia > Acidiferrales > UBA7541 > Acidiferrum. Next base: position 232,932 of record CAWAPN010000003.1, read on the forward strand.
GTGCTTGTCTGTCAGGAATTAGATCGTGCATTGCCTGCCGAATGGCGTGAGTCTGGCGGCTCAACACGAGATTGAATTCTTCAACCAACGCGGGGACCGCTGGATCCTTTTCGCGAGTGGCGTGCTCCAGTTTCCCGGCGACGGCGAAGATGTTTCCCAGTCCGATATTTCCCGCGACACCTTTTACGGTATGGGCGATTCGCTCCACCACAGCGTAGTCCCCGCTGTGCATTGCGGCCAGGATCTGCGAATCCACGCCAGATTGGCTGGCAGCGAACTGCAAGAGCAGATCACGGTAAAGCTGCTTGTTCCCGTTGATACGCGAGAGACCGTCGACCAGGTCAACTCCGGCAATCTCGGGCAGAACGACGTCGTCGGCCGGAGCTGCGCGTCTGCCACCCGACGCGCTAGCCCGCACTTTGGGCTTCGCCCAACGCCTCAGCGCGGCAAACAGCGCGTCGGGGTCAATGGGCTTGCCGACGTGTTCATTCATCCCCGCCTCCAGGCAGCGTTGCCGCTCCTCTACCAGCGCGTGCGCGGTCATCGCGATGATCGGCAGTTCCTGTGTTCTAGGGTGGGCCCGAATAAGCTTGGTGGCGGTGTAACCATCCATCTCAGGCATTTGCAGATCCATAAAAACGATGTCAAATGATGGCGGCTGTTCGCCTTCGGTCAGGATTCTTACAGCTTCCGCACCGTGATTGGCGATTCTCACGGTAGCTCCCGCGCTCTCCAGAAGTTCCATCGCCACTTGTTGATTCATCTCGTTGTCTTCGACCAGCAGAATCCGGATTCCGTTGGCTTCGTGAGGATTTGCCGCGGATTTCGTGACGTGCGACACGTTGGTCACGCGGTCAACAACGCCAAATAACTCTACAAGCGTGTCGTAAAGCGTGGAGGGTGTAATTGGCTTCAGTAGATAACCATCAATCCCTGTCTCTCCGGCTTGTGCGCGGATGTCGTCCCGGCCGAATGCAGTTACCATAACGAGTCTGGGAATATGCTTCAGACGACCACCACGCTTGATGATATGGCTCACCTCCAAGCCATTCATGCCCGGCATCTGCCAGTCCACCATAACGAGCTCGTAGGGATCTTGTTCATCGGCGGCAGCGATTTCGCGGATCGCCTCTTCGCCGGAGGAAGCTGACACCACCCTGAGAGCGAGTTCTTTTAGGAAACCTGTGAGGATATCCCGGGCATGCTGATTGTCATCAACAACAAGCACTCGGATTCCCGCGATGTCGGGAATCAATTGTCTGCGTTTCGCGCCCGCCGATCCGATGCCGAACCACGCCGTGAAATGAAACGTGCTGCCGGCGCCATAGCGGCTCTCGACCCAGATGTTGCCACCCATCATTTCAATCAATCTTTTCGAAATCGAAAGCCCAAGGCCCGTGCCGCCGTACTCTCTGGTGGTGGAACTGTCGGCCTGGCTGAACGCCTGGAATAGCCGAGCCTGCTGCTGGGGCGTCATTCCGATTCCGGTATCGCGCACCGAAAACCTCAGATTCAACCTGTCCTGAACTTTTTCCAACAATGCGATCGTCAGGACGATCTCGCCTTTTTCCGTGAACTTCACAGCGTTGCTCACGAGATTGATCAGGATTTGACCGAGCCGCAGGGGATCGCCGACGAGAGTCGGCGGGATCTCCTGGGGAGAAGCGATGAGAAACTCCAGGTTCCGGTCGTGAGCTTTCTGGCAAACCATGCTGGAAATGTTCCCAATTACTTCTTCGAGACGGAAATCGGTCTTCTCCATATCGAGTTTGCCGGCTTCGATTTTGGAGAAATCGAGGATGTCGTTGATGATGGCCAATAGCGACTGTGCAGCAGCCTTAGCCTTCGTAAGGTAGTCGCGCTGCTTGGGTGTCAGGTCCGTCTGAAGCGCCAGATGCGTCATGCCGAGAATGGCGTTCATCGGCGTGCGAATTTCATGGCTCATATTGGCAAGGAAATCGGACTTTGCCTTAGTTGCAGCCTCGGCTGCCTTTTTCGCCGTCGAGAGTTCCAGTTCCAGCCGCTTGAATTCCGTAATATCTTGCGAGACGCCGTACATATCGGTTGGCTTCCCGTCGGTGTCTTTTAGAACGTGCCCTAGCGCATGAACCCAGGCGACGCGTCCATCGCTAGGACGCTTATACGCGAAGACCGTGTCGTACGTCGCAGTGCCCTCGAGCGCGGCGTTAAAGGCTTTCCGCGCAGCCTTGCCTGCGGCTTCGTCCGCCTCTTCCGCGTGGGCGAACATGTCGTCGAGACGGTAACGGTGCTCTGGGCTCGGGATATCTCCAAAAACTGAAACTCTACGCGATGATGAGTTGTACCACCCAGAGCCGTCCAACGGAACGTGCCAATAACCTGCCTTAGTCAGTTCCAGCGCAGTTTCCGCCAGGAAGTTTGCCCGGCGGAGTTCTTCATCGCGCTTCCGGATGAGATCCTCCGCCGCTTTGCGCTCTGTAATGTCCTCCGTCAAGGCCACGACGTATTCTGGCTTCCCTTCGGCGTCGCGAAGCAGCGTGAACCTTCCATTTGCGAACACAACGCTGCCATCGCGTGCAATGAAGCGCTGTTCATACGCATCCTTTTCGCGCTTCCCCAGCAAGAGTGCGGCGTAACGTTCGGCGGAGCAGACACGGTCGTCCGGATGCGTAATTTCATCCCATTTTTCCAGACGACTCAGCTCCTCTTCGCTGTAACCCAACATTTCACTCATCGCCCGGTTGGAATAATGTTCACGACGATCAATACCAAACACGCTGATCCCGATCTGCGCATTCTCGAAAATCGAGCGGAAGAGTTGTTCGTTTGACCGAAGGCCTGTCTGTGTGGGTTTGCGCACGGATTCCCTCTCAACTGAAGGAGACAAGTTACGCTTGTGCCCCACGGTTCGCTATTGGTAGTTGTGACGGGGGTCCCGCCGTCAAGCCCTAGGTGACCATCTCGGAGCAACGCCCATAATAATTCGCGAAACGTCTCTTTTTGACACTTCTTGAGTACTAGTAAGGCAAGACGGCTAATCGTTCTCGAAGGACTTCTCCGCATTCGAGGCGCCGTGGTTCATCCTCCAAACGGTACGCCATAGCAAACTCCCGATGGTATTCGTCGTCGGAGCAGCAGCGGTCTTCCTCCCAAACTTCCGACTGCCACCTACCGCTACCGCTTCTCCCCTCACCTCCCCACCGCAATCCGATACAAATTTCTCCTCACCCTCGTCCGCGTAAACGCATACACCTCGGGCGACACCGCCGATTCCACCACCAAATATCCACTCCCACCGTCTTTCACTACCTTCTGCAACTCCCCGCTCAGTTCGATTCCTTCCGGTCCTAGTGGCGGCAATCCCAAACCCTTTTCCGGCGGCATAAAAAACGCCTCCCGGTCGAGATTAATCACTAGATGCGCTCCATTCTCGTCCCATCCCACCCCACACAGCTTCCGGCATAACGTCACCGCTGGCCCTCCCGCCACCGGATACGCCACCGTGCGGTACGGATGCTCCGCATTCTGATTGTCGCTTATCACCACCACCACCCACTTCCCATCCGGCGACACTTCCACTAATTCGAGGATTGCGTCTTCTACCACCTGTTGTTCTTCCCCGCCTTCCACCCTTCTCTTGTAGACATAATTCTTTCCGTCCCGGCTCACCCGGTAAAGCACCTCTCCGTTCGGCAACAACAAGGGCGAATCCTGGTTTTCCTTCGACGCCAACGTCACGGGCGATCCCCGGTGATCGGTCGCCGCAATCCAGATATGCGAAGTTCCCTTCTCATCCTTCATCGCGAAGGCCACGTTCTTGTCGTCTCGCGACACCGAATAATCCTTCCAAGCCCCACTCCTCTCCACATCGTATCCTGGCAGCAAGCGATCATTCTCCCCGCTCTTCAGATCCATCCTCCACAACTCCGTTTTCGTCTCTCGTCCGCTCCGGTTCAGGTAGTACAACTTCGTTCCATCATTCGAGAATTTCGGGCCCGTCGCGTTTCCCTCCGACGACAACTGGCGCTCCCCTTTCTTGTCATGAATCCATATGCTCGAATCTATCGTTCCCACCGACGTGATGAACGACTTTCCATCCGCTGCCATCGCGATTCCTTCCTCTTGCGTTGGCCCAGACGTCACCTGCTCCAAATCTCCCTTCGGAAATCTTTGCCGCCAGATGTGAAACTCCCCGTCCTTCTGCGCGCTCACATACACCGACTTTCCATCCGGACTCCACGCGCCGCTCCTGCATTCTCCTCCGTCCGGTCCCACCAATTGTTGCAGACCACTTCCGTCAAACGGCACTACGCGGCATTGCACCAGCCTTCCCTGCTCGTTCATCATCACGATCAGCACCTGCTTCTGATCCGGCGACAAATACGAATGGTGTGCCATGCTCCGGTTTCCCTGCGGCACAAACACGTCCCGACTGTTCCCTCGACCTTCGTCCGTCGTCACCACGCCCATGTGCAATCCGCCCTTCATTTCGCTGAACAACAGCCGCTTTCCTCCTTCAATCCAGTTCAACGAGGACGCGTTCCTCAACATCAGCCGCGGCTCTCCTCCCAACACTCCCACTTCCCAGATGTCCCACGGGTCCACCGTTCCATACGCGACCTTCGTCCCATCTGGCGAAAACACTGGACGCAATTTCGGCTGATCGTCGTGCGTCAATTGCACCGGATCGCCCGTCGGCAGCATCTGCACGTACACGTTCCCCGGCCCGAAGAACGTGTCTTCCCCACGCAAATACGTCAACATCCGCCCGTCCGGCGACAACGCCGGGTACACGGCGGAATCCGTGAAAAAGGTGAGCTGCTCCCACTTCCCCGTTGCCGCTTTTCCCGCTCCCATATTACGCAAATACAAAACCGTTCCGACCACCGCGATCAACGCACACACCGCCACAGCCGCACCCGCCCAAATCGAGCTCCGCCCTCCACCCGCTGTGGCGCCGGCCCTACCCGTCTTCGTCCCCACTCCCGTGTCCGTGTCGCGCTTCAGTCGTTCCAGGTCAGCCCGCATCTCCGCGGCGCTCTGATAACGAAGGTTCCGGTTTTTCTCGAGCGCCTTGTCCACGATGCGCTCTAACTCCGGCGGTAATTCCGGAACAATCTCACGCATCGGTTTCGGCGCGCGGTTCAAAATCGCATCATGCAAAAGGGCCGTGGTTTGTCCGCGGAAGGCTGGCCGCCCGGTCGCCATTTCGTACAGCACCATTCCAAAGGAAAACAGGTCGCTTCGCGCGTCCACCTCTTCCCCGCGAGCTTGCTCGGGTGACATATACGCCATGGTCCCCAGCACCACTCCCGGGCTCGTCAGCAGCGCTTCGGTCATCGCCGTTGGCATTGCGGACGCTCCGACATTCCATGCGCCGGACGATTGTTTGGCCAGGCCAAAGTCCAATATCTTGGCGTGCTCTCGGTTCGTTAGAAAGATATTTGCGGGCTTGATATCCCGGTGCAAAATCCCCTTGGTGTGGGCCGCGTCCAGCGCGTCGGCGATCTCGATTCCCCAGCGAACCAGCCGCTCGAATGGCACCGAACCCTGCGTAATCCGATCCCGCAGCGTCTGGCCTTCCAGGCATTCCATGGCGATGAACGCACGCCCGGCGTCTTCACCTATGTCGTAAACCGTGCAAATGTTGGGATGATTGAGTCCCGACGCCGCTTTCGCTTCCCGTTTAAACCGTTCGAGTGCCTGGCGGTCATGCGCCAATTCCTCCGGCAGGAATTTCATCGCCACCGCCCGTGCCAGTCTCGTATCCTCGGCCTTATACACCACCCCCATCCCCCCGCCACCCAGCTTTTCGAGGATGCGGTAGTGCGAGACGGTCTGGCCGAGCAGAGAGTCGGAGATTGCCATGTGCCGGACATATTAGGTTGCAAAGACAGTCGGGTCAACGAACAGGGGTAGCTTCGAGGTCCATTCCTCCAAAGCTGCCTCTGTCGCCATTCTTCCACCGGCAGTCTTTTGCGCGCAATATTTGCCTGCTGCCTAGCGGGTGTTCTCCTTTCAGGCGGCAGGAGGCGGGCCCCAGGACTCAGGAGCAGTCACCTGGGCTAGGCCGGTTGAGCTCAGCGGTTCGTATCGAATCTCTCCAGGCCACCGCTGGCATCGCTTTTTTGGTTATTACGCAGTGGTTCTCGGACCTTTGGAGAAGGCAGGGATGAGCGGGAGCCGCTGATCCTTTTACTTGTCGAAGGGGAAAATGCGCTTCCAGTCTTCCTTCATGCTGATCACGATCCAGCCGCTCTTTTTTGCTTCGGCCAACAACGCCTCGGAAAACGTGCCAACGTGGGTGTCCGGAAGACCGCCGCCAGGGCCGTAAGCGTATTCACGGGTCGCGTCGTCGTGATGAACAAGCATCATCAGCCGCGCGCCATTCCCTGCTTGTGTCCATTCCAGCATCTGCTGGTCACCGCCGGAATTTCCGAAGGCCGCGTAAGGGCGCTTGCCAATAAACATATTGATACCAATGGCCTTGCCGGGGCCATCGTCAACGAAGAACGGCTTCGGTTCGCGCATCAGCACCGGCTTGCCGGTGGAGTTTTCGTACCTGGTAACGATGCTGGAGCCCACGACCTGCTCGGGCGGTACGCCATAGACGCGCTCGCTGTAAACGCGAACGAACTCCTGGCCGCCGCCGGTAACGATATAGATCTTGTAGTCCTTTTCGCGGAGGCATTTCATTACCTCCAACATGGGTTGGTAGACGAGATCGGTATACAGCCGATCGAAGCGCGGGGCTTTTGCCGTAGTAATCCAGTTCTGAACGAGCGACTGGAAATCTTCCGTGCCCATCCCGGAATGGGTCACCGCGACAATTTCCATCCAGTCCTTCTCGGCAAACTTACTCATTGCCTCTTTGTCTCCGGCGATTACGGATTTGAACGGTTCCGTGTCTTTCCACTCCGGGTGCTTTGGAGCGAGCTTGCCCAGACGGTCCAGCGCGAACATGGCTTGGCCGTACAACGGATGTTCTGTCCAGAGCGTACCGTCTTGATCAAACGTGGCGATGCGGTCCTTGGGCTCGACATACTTGGGGCTGGATTTCTCGGTTGTCTCTTTGACGAAGTCGAGTATCGCTTTCTTCGCGGCTCCGTTATTCCATGAGGGCAGTGCGTCGTCAGAAGCTTCCGATACGCTGGCAAAGGCTCCTAAAACCGCCGTGGCGGTCGAGACCTTGATCAGGTCTCGGCGTGTGATTTCCATGTCTTCTCCTCGCCAAATTGCGACGCTTACAGTCCGGAAAAAATGTATCACAACCTTGAGGGATGTCTGGTGCTAAAGGGGGATCAGGCTCGCTGCGACATGACCAGACCCGACCGGAAGGAATAGTTGCCTCTGCCAGCAATCAAAATTACGGACGGGCTATGCTGGGCACCCGGGCAATCGCTGCAATCGCTTCTCCCTCTTGACAATCAGTAGGAGGGGCGTATTCTTCATCTTGATCCTCAGGAGGAGTGCATTTATGGCGGACAAGTCGAGTGACCTCGTCCAAGGCACCCTAGACATGCTCATTTTGAAAACCCTGGCGCTAGAGCCCATGCACGGATATGGGGTTGCCATACGTATCGAACAGATGAGCAAAGGTGTATTCCGTGTCAATGCAGGTTCGTTATTCGTCGCGTTTCAGCGCATGCAACGAGCTGGACTGATCAGGAGCGAATGGAAAGCCACCGAGAATAGCAGGCGAGCAAAGTACTACGTCCTAACCGAGCGAGGACAAACGAGGCTCAACAGCGAAACGCGAGAATGGGACAGGCAGGTGGCAGCGATTGCCAGGATTCTCGAAGCGTCGTAAGGGGGAGCGATGTCCATGCTGCGAAACTTGGCAAGCGGGCTTCGATCCTTGTTCCGAAGGGAACGCTTCGAAAGACAGTTGGATGAAGAGCTGCGCGGTTTCCTCGAGATGGCGGCCGAAGAAAAGGTGAGGCAGGGGTTGAGCCGCAAGGATGCGCTTCGAGCGGTACGTTTGGAGCGAGGAAGCCTCGAAGTCACGATGGAAGCCGTCCGCGCTGCGGGCTGGGAGTCCCTTGTGGAGACATGGTGGCAGGATCTGCAGTTCGCCGCGCGAATGCTGCTCAAGAATTCCGGTTTCGCGACCGTTGCCGTCCTCACTCTAGCCCTTGGCATCGGCGCGAACACCGCCATCTTCAGCCTGATTGATGCGCTCTTGTTGAAATCCCTGCCCGTCGAGGACCCACAGGAACTTGTCGTGCTGAAATGGAGCGCGCACAAGAAGCCCGAATTTCACAGCTCCAGCTCCTACGGAGACTGCAACTCAAGATTCACCGATGTAAACCCCTCGGGCTGCTCGTTTTCGCGCCCCTTTTACGATGATCTGCGTGCTCACGCCGACATGCTGTCAGGCGTCGCGGGATTCGGCGGTCAAATCGAGCTGAACATGAGCGGGAACGGCGCGGCCAGCATCGTGCGCGGCCAGATCGTCACGGGCAATTACTTTGACGTTCTCGGTGTGCGTCCCGCGTTCGGCCGTATGCTCGAAGCCTCCGATGATTCGCTGTCAGCCGACGCAGTGATCGTGCTGAACTATGGATATTGGCAAAGGGCATTTGGCGGCTCAGCTTCCGCGATTGGAAAAACGGTCACCTTGAACGGCGTGCCCACAACAATTGTGGGGGTTGCAGAGCCAAGATTCACGAGCCTGACGCCGGGCAGCGTCTCCGACGCCTGGGTGCCAATTTCCTTGCGGCCGCGGATCGAACCTCGTTGGAATCCGGAGAGCGTTGGCGCGGATTCCATTTGGATGGTGATTATCGCCCGGCTGAAGCCCGATGTTTCGCGTGAAAGGGCCGCGACCGCTGTGAGTCTGCTCTTTCGCAACGATATGCTGTATGGAGAAAAGCCACTGTCCGCGGAATCTGACGCGCCACGCATTGATCTGACTCCTGCGCAAACCGGGCTGGTCGGCGCACGGGAAAGATACTCGACGCCTCTGTACATCTTGATGCTGGCAGTAGGAATTATCCTGGTGATTGCGTGTGCGAACGTTGCAGGGCTGCTGCTTGCCCGCTCTGCCTCCCGCCAAAAAGAGATGGCCTTGCGCCAGGCGCTCGGTGCGGGGCGATGGCGAATTGTGCGCCAGCTCCTTACGGAAAGCGTTCTGCTCTCGCTCTTCGGAGGCGCTTTCGCAATCGTGATCGCCTATTGGGGAGCGCACGCCATTGTCAAATTCGTGGCGGCCGACTCGACGAGGCCATTGGGATTTGAGGCCACGCTGGACATGCGCGTTTTGCTGTTTACCGCCGGGATCTCTGTGCTGTCAGGAATCATCTTCGGTCTTGCGCCGGCCGCGCGCGGCATGCGAGTGGATTTGACGCCTGCGCTTAAAGTAGGCGCCGGAAGTTCCGCCGCCGGACGCCGCGTGCGGAGCCACTTCTTGAACCTTGGCAATTCACTGGTGATCGCGCAAGTGGCGCTGACGATCGTGGTGCTGGTCGGCGCCGGGCTGCTTGTGCGTACGCTGCAAAATTTGAGGAATATTGATCCGGGCTTCGACACCAGCAACATTTTGAACCTGGGCGTCGATCTGGCGCTCGCCGGATACAAGGGTACGCAGGCAGATATTGCCATCGGTATTCTTCAAAAGCGATTGAGCGCAATTCCCGGTGTAACTTCGGTCAGCTACTCCTCAGCCGCGCTGCTGAGTGGCGACCTGTCTACGACCACACTCACAATTCCGGGTTCGTCCGACAAATCGGGAATCGATACGGATATTCTTCAGGTCGGACCAGATTTCTTCTCCACTATGAAAATGCTCCTGCGCGAAGGCCGCGATTTTACGCCTGCTGATTTCGCGGCTACTTCCAAGACGACGGCGGCGATCGTTGCCGCGAAGTCGAGTCCGGAGGCCCTGCTGGCTGCGATTCCCACGGCGCCCAAACCGGCAATTGTGAATGAGACCTTTGTTCGCAAGTTCTTCGGGAATGCAAATCCTCTCGGACAACGCGTCGCTTACCCTGATTCTCCCGGGGAGACAGACGCGCAGCGAAAGGACCCGGGCTTGGTCGTGGTTGGAGTGGTTGGCGACGCAAGATACGACAGCCTGCGAAGAGAAGTGAATCCTACCACGTACGTGCCTTCCGCCGGCGGCAACGTGAATTTTGAATTGCGCACTGCGATAAACTCTTCGTCGATCGTTCCGGCGGTCCGCGACACCGTCAGTCATTTGGATAGCAATTTGCCTGTCTTCTACATCCGAACGGAATCCGAGAACATTGCCGAATTACTGTTTCAAGAGCGCTTGATCGCGCGGCTCGCGACTTTCTTCGGTGCGCTGGCTCTCGTTCTCGCTTGCGTGGGACTTTATGGATTGCTTTCCTACGAGGTGGCGCGGCGCACGCGTGAGATCGGCATCCGCATGGCCTTGGGTGCTGCACGGCGCAACGTGTTGGGTATCATTGTCGGCCAGGGCATCATGCTGACCGTCGTAGGATTGGCAATCGGCGTAGTGGCAGCGATTGGTGTGACGCGCTATCTGAATAGCGTGCTCTTCGATGTCCATCCGGGCGATCCAATTACATTGCTCGCTGTGGCGACGATTCTGCTACTGGTCGCGTTGCTGGCGTGTTATGTGCCTGCGCGGCGTGCGACGCGAGTCGATCCCATGGTTGCGCTGCGTTCTGAATAAGTCATGGTTCTTCGAACCACAACCAACCATGAAAATAAATGAGTGGGCCTGAGAGCTGCCGTCACGAGTCCCAAATCGAACCATGGTCGGCAAATGGACCACCGTTCTGCTTTGTCGGTTCGGAGCGGACAGGCTTCGTCGCGAACCAGCGATGAAAACCGCTGGTAGAGCAAACCCCAACCACAACGGTACAGTGCCCGGCAATCGAGCACACCACAGTTTCATGCTAGGTGATGTGCCGACGGCACATCCGGTCTTTAGAGAACCAATCAGGACTTAACCTACATTCGTGATATAGACTTTCGACCAGTTCGGTGAATCCATAATTTCGCAAACTTGTATGCGTCCAGTCATTCAGGTTTTGGGAGTGCGCAAGAGCTACGGCACGACGGTGGCCGTCGACGAGGTGTCGTTCGAGGTGAATGAGGGAGAGATTTTTGGTTTGATTGGGCCGAACGGCGCGGGAAAGACAACGACGATGGAGTGCATCGAAGGACTGCGCACACCGGATCGGGGCAGCATCTCGGTGCTCGGACTTGATCCCTTCAAGGACGTGTACAAGCTGCAAGATCGGATTGGGGTACAACTGCAGCAGGCGCAACTGCAGAAGCGCATCAAAGTGTGGGAAGCGGTGGACCTCTGGGTTTCGCTGTACCGAAAGAAAGCGATCGACGGTGACCGATTGCTCGAACAGCTGGGGCTCGCCGACAAGCGGGACGCTTGGTTTATGAACCTCTCGGGAGGCCAGAAGCAGCGGCTGTTCATTGCCCTTGCGCTGATTAACGATCCGGAGGTTGTGTTTCTGGACGAACTGACCACCGGGCTGGATCCGCAGTCTCGTCGGGCAATCTGGCATCTGGTTCGTGACATTCGCGAGCGCGACAAGACCGTATTTTTGACCACGCATCTGATGGAAGAGGCCGAACGGCTGTGCGACCGGGTAGCAATCATCGAGCACGGACGGATCATCGACATCGACCGACCAGAAAACCTGGTTAACCGGCACTGCCCGGAGCGAACCGTGATACTTGCTACGAACAATCTGGTGGCGGAGGAACGCTTTCGGGCAATCCCAGGAGTTGAGACGGTGACGGTCACGGATCTGCGATTCACCATTCGAGGCCGGGGCGACGATCTGGTGACCGAGGTGATTCATTGCCTGTCCGAGAATGGGATTCGGGTCAGGGATTTCCGAACGATTCTGCCAAATCTTGAGGATGTGTTTCTGAAACTGACGGGTCGCTCGATTCGTGAATAGGTAGGAAAATGATGCTCCGAGGACTGTGGAAACTAACTTGGCTCGAGATTAAGATATTCTTGCGTGAGCCGCTTGGCGCCTTTGGAACAATCGTTATCCCCGTTTTGGTGTTTCTCGTGCTGGGTCGAGTGGTCGGCCGCGGACTCCCACCCAGCTCATTGGCCGCGAACAGTTTTATGCAGGTGGGTCTGCCGGTGCTCGCGTCGGTTTTGATCGCCGTGAACGCCGTCCTGTCGCTGGTGACGATCATTTCGATCTACCGCGAGGGGGGAATTCTCAAACGACTTCGCGCGACGCCGCTGCGCCCTCAGACGATCTTAACCGCCCATGTGATCGTGAAACTGATGCTGACCGTCGCCACACTTGCGTTGCTCATGATGGCGGGCAAGCGCTACTACCCGGCTGGCGTTCATGCTCCATTGTTCTCTTTCACGATCGCACTGCTCGTCAGCACTTGGAGCATTCTGTCGATTGGGTTTCTGATTGCGAGCATCGTTCCTACGGCACGGTTCGCACAACCGATCGGCGCCTTCATTCTGTATCCGATGATCGGAGTCTCGGGACTGTTCGTTCCGGTTGGATCACTTCCGCCGGTGCTTCGCTCTGTGGCGAGAATTGTACCGTTAACCTATGCGGTGTCGTTGCTCGAAGGGATCTGGAAAGGCGAGACGTGGTCGGCACACGTGGGGGACTTAGCGGCACTGATCCTGGTGTTTGTGGCTTGTACGGCGCTCTCGGCGAAAGTGTTTCGTTGGGAGTAGCAGGTCGTAAGAGTCGCGTCCGTCGATCGGAAATCGCAAAAAGAACCGTGGCACTTAAAATGGGTGACATCGCAATTTGGAGTTCAGAGAACTATGTAGGTTGATTCTGGCACAGTTCGAGTATACCTTGACGATTTGGAGAGTTTCCCATGAAACGCGGATCTATATCTGCCCGAGTTGTTTGCGCGGTTTGCATCGTAGGGATTTTCGCCGCGCTCTGTGGCACCACGAGTGCTCAGACGGCCACGAAAGAATTGGCCTCGCGCGATGCTAGCATCGATGGGGCCAGCATACACTACACGATGGGAGGATCGGGACCCGCGGTCCTGCTACTACACGGATTTGCTGAAACTTCGCGAATGTGGAATCCGATTCTGCCGACCCTTGGGGCGAAATTTACCGTAATCGCGCCGGATCTCCCTGGGATTGGGGATTCCTCAATTCCAAGCGGCGAAATAGATATGAAGACTGCGGCGATTCAGATTCACAAGTTGCTGCGGTCACTCGGCATTACGAAGGCGCGAGTTGTCGGGCATGACATCGGCCTGATGGTCGCCTACGCCTACGCGGCGCAGTTCCCGACTGAAGTGGACAAGTTGGTGGTCATGGATGCGTTTCTGCCCGGCGTGGAGGGCTGGGAACCCATCTACGATAACTCCAACTACTGGCACTTTCGGTTCAATGGGCCCACACCCGAAGCGCTGGTGAAAGGGCGGGAGAATATTTACTTCGCTTATTTCTGGAACGACCTGGCTGCCGACAAAGATAGGTCAATCCCGGAGTCGGACCGCAAAGCCTATCTCGCAGCCTATTCGCGTGCGGGACGAATGCGCGCGTCGTGGGAGTATTTTGTTTCTTGGCCGAAAACTGCCAAAGATTTCGAACAGATGTCAAAGACCAAGTTGACAATGCCGGTGCTATCCATTGGTGGCGACAAATCCTTGGGGGCAGCGTTGGGGGAGCAGATGAAATTAGTGGCGAGCGATGTCACGGTTGTGATCGTTAAAGGCTCGGGCCACTGGATACTTGAAGAGCAACCGAAGCAGACCACCGACGCTTTGGTGAGCTTCCTCTGATTCTCACGGCGCTCCTTAAGTCCTGTGATGAACCGAGCATGAATCGGAAAAGTCGACTATGGGGAAGCAAACTGCCGGTAAAGCGTCTCGTCGGAGCTAACGCATCGATAACGGTCCTTCCCTCTTAACTGTGCAAAATTGAACAGCACACAGTTTTGTGAGCCCATAGGATGTCCGTTCTGGGTGTGCCGGACGGCATCGGTTCGCTGCTCTGGATACAGGTACAGCTAAATCGCAGGGGAAAGAGCGCAACATGCGGCGTCTATGGCACGAATTTATTTCAAAGACCAGACTCGTGCTCGGAAGATCATTCTTTCCTCTGTTTGCAATCGCGGTCATCGCCGGTGCGATGCTTTGGGGTCCGTGGGCGAGCCTGGCAGTCACGGTTCTGGCGGTCGCGGTCGCATTGAGGTCAATCTGAGCGCAGAGGCGCGTGATGTGCCGGCGGCAGTAAGTCGTCGGCGCATTCTTGCCCATCCTCAGGACTGGCATTGCATAACTTTCCATTGCGTTTGCCTCGCAGCCTACGCCTGCGCCTTCTGGCTTTACCAACACCCCAAGCTCGTAGCCGTCACAGGCCCATCGTCGCGTATAGCCTTTGTGGCCGCTTCGGCTACCATGCTTGGTTGGATCTCAGGGATAGATGTCGGCGTCAACTTTCACAACCACTCCCATCGCCCAATCTTCATCTCGCACTTCCTCAACCGCTGGTTCGGTCGACTGTGGACATTTTCGGGCGCATGGCCGTCCTTCTTTTGGGAGTACTGCCACGTTACCGTTCACCATGCGAATCTCTTAAGGACAGAGGATTGGACTTTACCGAAGAAGCGCCCCGACGGTTCGTTTGAAAACTTTCATCGATACCTGTTTACGCATTGGCCCTGGCGCTTAGCGGCGCATCTCTGGAGGGATCTGTCCATTCGCCGAAGCCTCCGTCAGAAATCGCTCCGAGAACTGGCCATCTTTCTTTCGCTTTGGTCGATTCCCTTTTGGATCGATCCGGGAATGGCTCTATGGCTCTGGGTGTTGCCGCACTGGATCGCCAACGCGTTCGTGATGGGTTCGGGCATGTATGTCCAGCATTCCGGATGTGACGAGAAAACTCCCGCCAAGCCGGTAAGTCACTCCACTATATTTGTGTCAAATTTCTTCAACCTGACGATGTTCAACATAGGTTTTCACCTCGAGCACCATGAGCATCCCAGGGTTCATTGGTCGGAACTCCCGGCACTTCACCTGCGCCTGAAGCAGGAAATGATCGAGGGCGGAGCGCACGTGGTTCCGTACGGAAATTACCATGCAGCCTTTCTGCTTGCAGGCGACGATGAACGCAGAAAACGGTTCGCTGAGCAGGATTCGGGATACACAAGCGGTCGATAAGGCCTGACGCGTTTTGGATTCATGAAGGACATTACTCCGATGGTTGGAACGGTGGGGACATGCCAATTTTATTGGCGTCCCACCATGCGCCACGGCGGGCTTCCAGCATGAGCTTATGGCTGCCCCAATGCCGCAGGTCCGGCGAGTAAGAGCTCCAGCCAGATATGCGCTCCGAGTGGACTCATCGGCCGAAGGTAATTCCTATGATGGCGACCCTGCTGGGGAGGATCGGGTGTGGATGTAGCGGTCTAACTGAGCCTGACTCTTCCTCTACCTCTAGCGTGACCACTTGTTGGAGAGTGGAGATTTCAACTGATTTCCCATCATCCATTTTTTCCTATTTTTTTGGGCGAAGACGTCTGTCCTGCCGCGGCAATCGAACTCAGGAGTGTGCAGAACGCCTAATAGGACCCGCCCATGCCTCCGCCGTAACCAGCCCCCCCTGCCGAAGCCGCTTTTTCATCTCCCTTAAACTCGGCGATCAGTACTTCTGTGGTAAGCATCAAGGAAACGATGGATGCGGCGTTTTGCAGGGCCAGGCGAGTAACCTTTGCCGGATCAATCACTCCGGCTTTGACCAAGTCGCCAAACTCTGCGGTCTCCGCGTTGAAACCGAAATTCTCTTCTTTCGATTCGCGGACGCGCCCCACGATCACTGCGCCTTCGTGGCCGGCGTTCTGGACGATCTGGCGCAGAGGCTCTTCGAGAGCGCGCTTCACGATGCTGACACCGACAGCCTCATCGCCGTCGAGTTTCAGCTTTTCCAGGGCCGGCAAGCAACGAACCAGAGCGGTGCCGCCACCCGCAACGATGCCTTCTTCGACTGCTGCGCGAGTTGCATGCATGGCGTCCTCGACGCGAGCCTTCTTCTCTTTCAATTCGGTTTCTGTCGCCGCGCCGACCTTGATGATGGCAACGCCGCCGACGAGCTTGGCCAGGCGCTCTTGAAGCTTTTCCTTGTCGTAGTCCGACGTGGTGTCTTCAATCTGCACGCGGAGTTGTTTGATGCGGCCTTCAATTTCGCGGGTTTTGCCGGCGCCCGCGACGATTGTGCAGTTGTCCTTGTCAATGGTGACCGTTTTCGCGCTGCCGAGCTCTTCGAGTTTGACATTCTCGAGTTTGAGACCGAGATCTTCGGTGATGGCTTTCCCTCCGGTGAGAATGGCAATGTCTTCGAGCATGGCCTTGCGGCGATCGCCGAAACCCGGGGCTTTCACGGCAGAGCACTGCAGCGTGCCACGGAGTTTGTTCACTACCAGGGTTGCCAGGGCTTCGCCGTCGATGTCCTCAGCAATGATCAGGAGTGGCTTGCCCATTTTGGCTGTCTGTTCGAGCAAGGGGAGCAGATCCTTCATCGAGCTGATCTTCTTTTCATGGATCAGGATACGGACGTCTTCAAGAACGCATTCCATGCGCTCCGGATCGGTGACGAAATACGGTGAGAGATAACCGCGATCGAATTGCATGCCCTCGACGATTTCAAGAGTGGTATCCATCGTTTTGGATTCTTCGATGGTGATGACGCCATCTTTGCCGACCTTTTTCATGGCCTCGGCAATGATGTTGCCAACCTGCTTATCGGTGTTGGCGCTAATGGAGCCTACCTGCGCGATCATATCGCCCTTTACTTCGCGAGAGAGCCGCTTGATCTCTTCCACGGCAACCTCCACGGCCTTGTCGATGCCACGCTTCAGAGCCATGGGGCTGGCGCCTGCCGCTACTGTGCGTGCACCCTCTCGAAAGATCGCCTGGGCCAGCACCGTCGCGGTGGTGGTGCCGTCGCCGGCTACATCCGATGTCTTGGACGCGACCTCGCGCACCATCTGCGCTCCCATGTTTTCGAGCGGATCCTGCAGCTCGATCTCTTTTGCTACCGTTACGCCGTCCTTTGTGATAACGGGTGCGCCAAACTTCTTCTCGATTACCGCGTTGCGCCCCTTCGGGCCGAGCGTGATTTTCACCGCATCCGCCAGAATGTTGACTCCGCGCAAAATCGCTTGCCGTGAATTTTCGCCAGTTACAATTTGTTTTGCCATGAGACTGCACCCTCCCGGGTGATGGAACACTTCTGTTCGATCAAAGTTAAGTTTGCCGCTACCTACCGCTTGCCTGCTGCCTTCGCAATCCGGCTGACCTTCGTCAGAATGTCTTCCTCGCGGAGAATCAGGTATTCCTGGTCCTCTATCTTGATGTCGTTACCGGTATATTTGCCAAATAGGATCCGGTCGCCAACCTTGACGTCGAGCGGTATACGGCGGCCCTTTTCCATCTTGCCGGCGCCGACGGCGATCACCTCACCCTCGTGCGGCTTTTCTTTAGCCGTATCGGGGATAACAATGCCGCCCTTTGCGGTTTCCTGCTCTTCCAGTCTGCGAACAAGAACCCGGTCGTGCAGAGGAGTAATATTTACTGACATTTCTTTGACCCCCATTCGATTTATTCCAAAAACAAAAGCAATTGCTCTTACTAGACGAGTCCCGCGCTACGGCCGAAAGCTCTTTTGGTTCTTCTCTCGTGCCGTTTCCAGATCGTCCGCTTCCTTTTTTCTCTCGTCGGCTTCCTTTTCGGGGCGCCGTTGTTCTTCGAGTTTCAGAGCTTCCGCCGTGGCGGCTTGCACTTCTGCGTTGATCTCCTTGGAAATAACCAGCCTTAAATGGTCGTAAGAAGTGCGCACAAGATCAAGGGAATATTGGGGATCTAGCCACGACGCGAGAGGCCCTGGCTTCGAGTTAGAACGCGCATCCATAGGTAGGTACATGTGTCCCCGTTGCCCGGTCGATTTCGAAACACCCAGACCGACTGGGCTTGCCTTCAAACCAACCAAGTTTGAACTCTTGATCTAGCCGCAGTGGCGGCGATGTTGCGGAAGTTGAATTATACAACCTCGTAAGTGTCGCCCATGGATGTTCCTTCAGCCAGAGCTGCCAGCTTGTGCTGAGATACCGGCACTGTCTCACCGATCAGTTAGATATCTTATAGACCGCCAGATGAAAGCGCTGTTCTGTTTTGTACAGTCCTGCAGAGAACCTTTTGGGACATACATTGAAACCCCTTCGTGTCAATTGACAAATTCTCAGTTTTTTCTCAGCCGGATCGAACAGAACCACGGTGCCTGACGAATAGGACGGTGAGAGTGGAACCACATTGCCCGGCCCGCCGAGACCGGTCCATGTTGCTCTGTCTCGCCGTCCTGTTTCGGACATTACAAATTCTTGCGAACGCAAACTGTTCTCTTTTGGACAGTTTTGCAAAAACCCAGATGATACGCTCAGCGTTGCCGGCGAAGGTCTGTGTGTAGCAGTGGTTCGACACGACTATGAAAGCAAAACAATCCACTAACAATCGGAAGAACGCCTCTTTCGATGCGCAACAGTTCCTCGACACCGCCGGGGTGGCCAGAAAAGTAAGCGAATACCGGCGAAACGAATCTATTTATTCTCAAGGTGACGCCGCGGAAACTGTCATGTACGTGCAGAAGGGCGGCGTGAAATTATCCGTTGTGAATGGATCGGGAAAAGAAGCGGTCGTTGCGATGTTTGGCCCGACTGACTTCTTCGGCGAGGGCTGCATGGCGGGCCAGACCCAGCGGATGGGCACGACAACCGCCGTGACACCGACCACCTTGCTGGTCATTCAAAAAGACGAGTTGCTGCGCGTGCTTCACGCGGAGCATAAGTTGTCCGATCATTTCATCGCTTATATGCTGGCGCACAACATCCGGGTGGAAGAAGATCTGGTGGATCAACTGTTCAACTCCAGCGAAAAGCGCCTGGCGCGCACGCTTTTGCTTCTCGCACGTTATGGGAAGCAGGACCAACCCGACCGCGTCCTGCCGAAAGTCTCCCAGGAAACCCTCGCGAGCATGGTGGGAACCACGCGTTCGCGAGTGAATTTTTTCATGAACAAATTCCGAAAATTAGGTTTTATCGAATACAACGGTAAAATTAAGGTCAACAAATCATTGCTGACCGTTGTCCTGCACGAGTAAGCCGAGTCGGGTGGCAACTGCTAAATACGCCCGATGAGGACCAGAATGACCATGACGAAAAGAACGAGCCCTGGGCCGCCCGTCGGGACGACCCCGTTCAGAATTGATTTAATAGCCCCCTGCATGGGAATGAAGCGATTCACCAACCACAACAGAACGCCCACGACGATCAGGGCTATTAGAACTTGCATGAGAGGCATACTTTTCCTTCCTGTTTTCGTACTACGAGATACTTCCAGACTGGCCGGAATTGCTGCGTGTATCTTCGCACTCAGACAACCCGATGACATGCCGTGGCTAGGCGAAACCTGCGCGATCGGCTACACCAAGGCCCTGAATTAAGGCTGTCTTTCGATATCCTTAAGCTTGTGACCGCCGTGAGGAATACGCTTCGGGGATGGACTGCCCAGAAAAACAGTCCTTTTACGGCAAGACCATAGTACCCCCTACTACCGCACATATTTGTTGACTAGTGCACATTTTTGAAGTTTCCGAAGGTGCTACGGCTGTCCTGCACTCTCTCACCTCGGTGATATAATCACAGGAGTTGCCGTTTCGTTTCTGAACTGTTTGGTCAACTCAATTTAATGGCTCGCGCGGGATACTCAGTATGCGCAAGGCAACCCTCAAAAAGAAAAGCCCAACCTGTCCGCAGGTGTTTCCGTTCGATCTGCAGGTTTTTCTTGATACTTCTGGCGCGAAACGCCGGCTTTTGAAGTTTCGGCGAGCCGAGAAGATCTACTGCCAAGGGGATCCGGCGAAGAGTGTGAAATACATCCGCGAGGGCGGCGTCCGGCTTTCCGTCATCAACGAAGACGGTAAAGAGGCGGTCGTGGCAGTGCTGGGCCCGGGAGATTTTTTCGGTGAGGGATGCCTGGCGGGGCAGCAGGTTTGTATGGGAACCGCCACAGCCATCTTGCAAACATCCGTGCTATCTATTGATAAAGGCGAGATGATGCGCGTGCTGCGGACCGAACACGCACTCTCGGACCGCTTTATCGCCCATATGCTGACGCGCAACATTCGAATCGAAGAGGACCTCGTCGATCAGCTCTTTAACTCCAGTGAAAAGCGCCTAGCTCGGGCGCTTCTGTTGCTGGCGCGCTACGGCAAAGAGGACGAGCCGCACGGGATGATTCCCAAAATATCGCAAGAGATGCTGGCGGAAACGATCGGCTCAACCCGTTCGCGAGTAAATTTTTTCATGAACAAGTTCAGGAAATTAGGCTTCATTAAATATAACGGCGGTCTGCAGATCAACAGTTCGCTCTTGAGCGTCGTGTTGCACGACTGACGCAAATCAAACCATGGCAGACTGTCCAATTGTGGACAGACAGATGGCTGGTGTGAGCGATATCTTGCTCGGTAGGTTCAACCTGTTTGGCGGGATTTGACGAAATTCTGACTTTGCAATGGGGCAGCTCTCGGACGGGCTGCCTTTTCCATTTGCCGAGCTTGAATCCTGCAACCTCGCGACGGGCACCCGCCATTTGGGTAACCGCTATAATTATCCACGACCCGAATGTCCGCGTTGGCTAGGCGGTAGCCTCGGAACTCACACTTCATGACCTGGCGTGAATACCATGAATTGACGAAGCACAGCGTGGAATCACTGCACCGAAATCCGCACTTCCTCGACTGGGCCAATATGCCCGATCCATTTCGGCATTATGAGGGCGTCCCGGTCTTGGATTTGCCCGCGAACCCGCCGGCGCCGCAGATTTCGGCTCAGGAAGTACTCGGTGGCAAAACAGAAAATACTGCCGTTCGCAACGGTGCGGAATTTCTGTCTCAGTTGATGTTCTATTCCGCTTCGATTAGCGCGTCCAAGCGAGTGCCGTCCACGGGGGCTGTTTACGCTCTGCGCGTCAATCCTTCTTCCGGAAATCTTCATCCGACCGAATTTCACTTTTGTGCGCGAGGATTGGCTGGTTGGCCCGATGGTCTCTATCATTACCGCCCTTCATCGCACATGGCAGAACAACGCGGCATCGGAGATTTTGCGGAGCAGCTTCTAAGTGCGCGTATCCCGCTGATTTTTGTTCTGACCAGTGTTGCCTGGCGCGAAGCGTGGAAATATCGGGATCGCGCATACCGGTATTGCCTGCACGACATTGGACATGCCTGGCAGGCCCTGACCCTCAGTGCACGATCCATTGGATGCGAAAGCTTTGCGCTTGGGCGTTTCCCGGATAACAAGGTGTCGGAATCGTTGCTTTTGTGCCCGGATGAGTGGCCGATGTTGATCGTGGGGCTTTACGGGCCATCCATTCCTGTCAGGACGCTTATTCCACAGGAGACGATCTTGTTCGGTGGTCAGCCCAACCGCCTATCGGAGAAGCAGAAACGATATCCGGTGATTGAACAAATTCACGCGTCAACCAAGCTCGCCACGGAAGACGCCATCCTGCCTCTCGATCAGCCGAAGGTATCTGGCCAGGGCGAAATCAGCTTGCCGTCCGACGCAGCCGCAAGTCGCCGTTTCGGGGACGTGGTTCGCACCAGGCGTTCGGCTCTGGACTTCAAGGGTGAGGAAGAGTCGATCTCCCGGTTGCAACTTGCGACTCTTCTCTCAAGCACAAAAGAACCTCTCTTCGCCGATTTTGCGTCGGCCGGTTTCGTCCATCTGTATCTTTACGTTCATCGTGTCGAAGGCCTGGCCCGAGGCGTTTACCGCTATTGGCCAGCGCGCGTGGAGCTGGAGAAAATCATGGAGGGGGATCAACGCCTGGCAGCAGCATCTCTCAGCCTGGGACAAGACCTGGCAGGCAACGCTTGCGTGGCATTTTCTATGATCGGCGATTTTGAGAATGCTGCGCGGCATTACGGCGATCGTGGGTATAGATACGTGCATTTCGAGGCGGGTGCGATTGGTCAACGAATGTATCTTGCTGCCGAAACGCTCGGTTTACGGGCGACAGGCATCGGAGCATTTTTTGACGAGAGAGTGAATCAGTATCTGGGACTTCCCCCCGAGTTCGGACAAGTGGTCTACCATTTCGCCATTGGATACCCGGTTCCCGATCCGCGCTTGGAGGCTTGAAATTAAAATAGTCGGCTCAGCGGCCGAAAGAGATATACGAGATATCCGGAAATAACGACCACGGTCGGTTGAAGCTGCCGCGTGCTATTCTCAAAACTTAACGCGATGAATGATCTACTTGCGCTAATCATGCACCACGGATACGTCGTCATCTGCCTGCTTGTCTTTGCGGAAGCGATCGGAGTCCCGGTGCCGGGTGCGGTGGCTCTTGTAGCGGGTGGGGCTGCGGCTGCCTCCGGCGCCTTAAACGGGCCCACGGTAGCTCTGCTGGCAATCTGTGCGATGCTCTCGGCCGACACGTTGCTCTATGTTCTTGGTCGCCTAACGGGATGGACCATTTTGAAATTTCTTTGCAATGTATCGGCCGATCCAGAAACCTGCGTTCTCCGCGCGGCGGAATCCTTCTACGAGCGCGGACGAATCACGCTGTTAATCGCGAAATTTATTCCCGGTGTGAGCACGTTGTCGGCGCCACTGGCCGGAAGCATGAAAATGCCACTCGCGCAATTCTTGGCGCTGGATTTCCTGGGTGCGAGTATCTATGCGCTCGCGTATGGCGCTGCGGGTTTTATCTTCCGCGACTTCGTAGCGAAGATCGTCGGCGGATTTCGTGCAGCCGGACATGCCATCGAGATCGTAATCATCGTAGCCTTCGCTGCGTTCGTTTGTTATCGCCTTTCGCTTTACTGGAAGCACCGATCGGATCGTGTGGTGCCACGCGTACATGTCCAGGAGTTGGTGGCGAAATTGCGCTCCGAAGGCGCCGGCAAGATACTTCTGGCCGACGTGCGCAGCCATGGATACTACAGCGCCGGCGCCGTGCGCATTCCAGGATCGATCCGGATCGAACCCAATAATCTCTCGGCCGAAATAAAAACATTTCCGCGAAACAAAGAGATGTATCTCTACTGCACTTGCCGAAGAGAAGCCACGAGCGCAAGCGTAGCGCATCTTTTGCGCGAGCAGGGATTTGCTACGTTTGTGATCGCCGGTGGCCTGGCTGCCTGGCGCAAAGCCGGCCATCGACTCGAGACTGTGCCGTCGACCGACGTAGTGCATCTTCCTACCTTCAGCCGATAGATCACCCCAGCGAAAGCAAGGAGCGAGAGCGGGGTTCTATCAGGACGGATCGCACCGGAAATCAACCCGAAGGTTAGTACCGTCTTTTTCATAGGTGTCTCCTGTGAGTGCAAACGCGAATGCGGAGGCACCATACCGCGTCCACCAGGGGCTCTGTCGTCATCCTTTCGGATGATTTTGGCTGCGGGAGAGAAACATCGTTCCTTCGTATGACGAGTTCAAGGAAGCAAGCCGAATTGCTTGCCGAGCTGCACGGCCTGCGTCCGTCGTTTCGCTCCTATTTTGCCAAAAACACGGCTGGAATGGGTCTTGACCGTGTTCTCGCTGACGTAAAGCTTCGCGGCGATCTCGCGGTTGCTCGTGCCTTGGGCGATCAGTTCCAGGATCTCGAGCTCGCGGCGCGTGATGCCAAGATCCTCTCGTTTTCTATCGTCCGGGACGGATGGTCCTCCCGCCGGAATAGGGACTTCCTTCACAACGATGCTTTGCCGAGTTCTAGTCAGCTTCAGACCGAGCCAGATGCCAAGAATGGCAAAGGTCGCCGCGATCAGTCCGCCGTAGATTTCGATCGAATGCTCGACTACCGGGAACCGATACTCAGTCCACTTGAGGACGGCAATCAAGATCCCGGGATTGTGCCAGAGATACCCCCGGGCACAGGGCGACGGCCCCCCAAGCAAAGTGTGCAATTTTGCACAGTCTGGCGCTCTTTGATTCCCTACACTCCCGCGCTAGGCTGGGCCGACCAGGATGGACGCGCCCCGAGCTTTCCGTGCAACTTTCTGTTACATTGGTCCTGCCTTAGAGTGGATGCATGAATAGGAATGGTCCTGGCATGTTGGTTTGCTTGGATTGAGGTTTTCTGGACTAGAAAGTTCCGCCTTCCAAATTGGTGTTTCTCGAATCACCCGTATCATCAATCTCAGTGTTGGAAACTGTTCGTGGAAACCAACTATAAAGACGCATCGCGGAATGTTGCGAGTTTCGATTCGCGATTCCGAGTCTTCCTCCTCGTATGCCTCGTGGCGATGCTGTCGTACCTCGCCGCAAGATTAGGAACAACACTCGAAATACTTCCACAGGCAGACTGGCCATTTTGGCCGGGGAACGTGCTGCTCGTGTCGATATTGCTTCTCGTACCGCGCCGGACATGGCCAATCCTCATGGCTACCGCTCTCGCATCCTATCTGTTTAGCAACCTGCAAACCGGGTTGACAATTCCTTCGATTTTCTTGTTCGGTCTTTCCGATACAGTTGAAATCCTAACGGCTGCATTGGCGCTCAGCTATTTCTTCGACGGTTTGCCTCAGCTAAGCAGTGTCAAGGCACTCGCAAAGTATTCATTGTTTGCTGGCATTCTCGCACCATCCGTGGGCGCCATTTTCGGCGCGCTTGCTACCAGAGGAAACTACTGGACAAGTTGGCGGATTTCTTTTTTTTCGGAGGCGATCGCATATTTCACCGTAATGCCGGCGATTTTAGGCTGGGTTGGCCAACGGCGGGCATGGGCACGAGCAACCCGTGCGCATTACGTTGAAGCATTCGTGATGTTCGCCGCCGTCTTTTTCTTCAGTTATTTCGCGTTCGTGACTCGCTCGGCGAGTACTATGCCAACACTCCTTTTTTTTCTGGTGCCCTTTCTCCTGTGGTCGGCATTGCGTTTTGGCTCTGCGGGAGCTGGGACTTCGGCAACCATCATTGCCTTGCTGTCGGTTTGGGGCGCGGCGCACGGGCGCGGCCCGTTTTCTGAAGTGGGCCCAATCAACAACGTGCTGTGGCTCCAACTGTTCTTGCTGTCAACGGCGGTGCCATTCATGGTTCTCGCCGCCCTTGTGGAGGAGCGCAACAAGGACGAACAGGTGCTTCGCGAAAGTGAAAAACGCTTTCGGTTGGTGGCCGACACGGCTCCTGTGTTGATTTGGATGTCCGGAACGGACAAGCTTTGCAATTTTTTCAGTGAGGGCTGGCTAAAGTTCACGAACCGAACGATCGAAGAAGAGTTGGGCGAAGGGTGGGTTTCGGGTGTGCATCCCGAAGACGTGCGGCGTTGTGTCGAAATCTACTCGGCGTCATTTGATGCTCGAGTCGACTTCGAAATGGAATACCGTTTGCGGCGATTTGACGGCCAGTACCGCTGGATCGTCCATTACGGCGTGCCAAGGTTTGAATCCGACGGCAAATTTTGCGGCTATATCGGTTCCTGCGTCGACATCACAGATCGGAAAACCTTCGTCGAGACGCTCCATGGTCTGACCGGCCGTCTAATTCGCGTGCAAGACGAAGAACGCACCCGAATCGCGAGAGAGTTACACGACGATTTCAGCCAACGATTAGCGCTCCTCGGCATCAGCCTCGGACAGCTTTGGAAAACGCTTCCGGAATCAGCCATGGAAGAACGGACCAGGGTCGAGGAGATGTTGCGGGGAACCAAAGAATTGTCATCCGACCTTCATTCTCTCTCTCATCAACTGCACTCGAGCAAGCTAGAGCATGTAGGCTTGGTGCCGGCTCTAACTGGCCTTTGTAAGGAAATCAGCGAGAAGTATCGGATCGAAATTCATTTCACAAAGTCGAACCTTACTACCAAGATCCCGAAGGATGTGGCCTTCTGTCTATTTCGCATCGCCCAGGAAGCCCTCGGCAACGTCGTCAAGCATAGTCAGGCCAAGAGTGGGCACGTCGAACTCGGTGCCAACGCGGATGGTGTGAGTTTGCGGATTAGAGATGATGGCAGGGGTTTTGACACGGAACATCGCAAACCGGAAGCTGGCATCGGATTGATCGGCATGCAGGAAAGAATTCGGCTTGTCGGAGGAAGGTTCTTGGTAAAGTCGGAACCCATGCGCGGAACCGAGATTCTCGTCGAAGCGCCCCTGTATTCGTCGACGAATGACGCTGAGACCAGAGCACAAGCCACCAGCCTTTAAGGTCATGTACCCGAGATGCCCTTATTCTGCAGAATTCTGACCACCACTCTGCGGTTTTCCGCTTGACCCTCGGTCGTCGCGTTGGGCGCCACTTGGCCGGACGTGCCCATGGCCCCCGGTGCCAGGATGTTCGTCAGCTGGCCGTCTTGTTCGAGAAAAACCAGAACACCATCCGCCCGCTCCAGGCTGAGTTTCTGATTGAGAGCCGCCGATCCAACTGCGGACGCGCAACCCTGCACTTGAATGATGGTTGTCGTTCATCGAGCCCTTGACTTGCACCGGCAGGCCGGGAATCAGCGCCGTCATTCCCAGCTCCTTCTTACGGGTCGAAGCCGCGCTCAAGTTGCGCCGCTACGCGATTAGGAGATTCTCTTGCGCTAGCTACCAGGAACCTTAGGCCTGGTCTGCGGCCCCAACTACCGGCGGAAACCGCCGCCACTAAAACTACGCCCGCCGCCGCCCCAGCTGCGGCCTCCGCCGCCGAATCCGCCCGAGCTGTGATCACCGCTTTGGTAGTGTTGGCTCTGCGTCGAACCGCTCTCCCGGTTTTGCTTGTCGGCGTCCAGGTTTTCCGAAGAGAAGCTGCCGGAAGAGCGATCCTGACTCATGTTCTGTTTGTCGTTCTGCGCGGTGGCTTGACTGCTTGGATGCTGTTGTTGATAAGTCGACTTGTCCTGTTGTGCGGTCGCCTGACTGTTCGGATGCTGCTGTTCGTAGTTTTGCTTGTCCTGCTGGCTGGTGTTCACGTTACTCCAGCCACCGTTACCGTTCGATTTTTGCCAGCCGGAGCCTGTGTTCTTATACACGTTGCCGTCATGTCCGGCGTACATATCGCCATTCGAGCTTTTGCCTGCGGCTGTATTCCCATACGCGCTTGATGAGGCATAGCCTTTTCCACCCTGGGATCCTTGGGCCGAAGCGACCGTTCCATTAGCGGTTGAATAGTGCTGGGTGGTAGCGGACTTATTTCCTTGAGAAACGTAGGATTGACCCCATTGCGCGGTAGGGCTCGATCCCTGGTGAGTTGCGCCGTACGATCCGGTGTACGGGTTATACGCCTGACCCACACTTTGTTTGCCGTAGGCCGTCGACGTCGAAGCGGTTCGCGTCGATGTTCCAGTATAAGGATTGTAAGAGGCTGTGCGAGTTGCCGAGCCGTACGCTCCGTAGGCAGTCTGTGACACACCGTACGCGCCGGTCGAAGTGTGGTAGTAAGACGTGCCGTAGGCGCCATAAGCCCCGTATGGCGTGGGGTAGGGGTGGTAGACGGGATAGCCATACGCAGGGTAGCCAATGTACGGGGGGTAGTAGTAGCCGGTGCCGCTGGTCACGATGGCTCCGACCGCCGCCCCCATCACAAAAGCACCAAGATAACCCGCCGTGTAGCTGGACTGCACGTAACCAGTTGACGTGGTTACCTGCGTCACGTAAGTCACGTTGTATACCGGCGAACTCGGCGGAATCGCGTAAATCACTTGTGGCACGCTACTGGCGGTCGTCCATGGTCCCTGCGGAGTCGTGGACATGAACCACACGCCCTGCAAGCACAGGTAATAAAGATCGCCAACCTGAATCACTTTGTCGGGGGTATTCGTTGCATAAAGGAGCGTTGTGCCTTCAATAGGCACGAATTGAGGGGTTCCCGTGTAGGTAACCTTCGCCTGCGCCGCCGCCGTCGTGGGATTCAGCAGCATCACGGTCGGGATTTGCGCGATTAACACCGCGTCCTTCGCCTGCGAGGTGCCCGGCACAGACGCGAGTATTGCGCTTGCGGGGCTCGAAAGAGGAATCTTGCCAAAATCCGCCGGCAAGCTCAGCGAAGCGAAGGTCCACGGCCCGGTGAGGTTTTGCGCACTGAACCAGCGGCCCGCGGCCAGGTAGTAATAAGTTTCGGTTGGACTGTAGACGAACACGGGACTGTCAGTGTTATTTGCGTACACCAATTGCGTCCCCGGAATCTCGGTGTAATTGGGCTGGCCATCGAACAAGATCACTTCCGCCGGAACGGCGCTGTAGAAAATCTGCGGAATGATGGCATTGGCCACTTGCGGAGGCGGAACCATCCTCTTTACGTCAGCGAATCTGCCAGAATCGGGTAGTTTACTGAACTCCTTCGATAACTTGCTGACGCGCGCCCACGGGCCGTGCACGTCGCCCGCGCTCATCCAGATGTTATTCACAAGCAAGTAGTATTGCGATTGGGATTTGTCAAAGAACAATGGCCACGTGGTGTTGACCACATACTTCAAATTCGTTTTTGAAATGTCGGAAAGTACCGGTTCGCCATCTACACCCAGAAGTATTGCCGGAGTGTAACTTACAAAAATGAAAGGTGGATCATTCCTTAAATCGACAGTCTTCACCGATTCCGGCTTGGGCATGTAGGCCACGAGCCGGTCGAGCGAAGCATTGAGCGTCAGCGGCACTAACGACCGGAACAGTTGATCCAAGTGCGCCGTGGTGGCCGGGTCCTGCGAAGGAAAGTAGGTATTCAAAGTTTGGATGTTGAAGATGAAAACCGTGTGTGTGTCGGTGTTCACCTCCGTGGTTCCTTCAAAAGTTGCCGCACCCACCACTTCTTTGCCGCCCGTCGGGGTGAGCTGAAACGCTTCGCGCCACTTAATGTTCGTGAAATTCTGCCAGTCATCCACCTGGGGCGGATAGGCAATAACCGTGCCGGCAGGCTTGACAAGCTTTCGCGGCCACCCGGGATCCTGCGCCCAAGTGCACGAACAAGCTGTCACCACAAGCGCCAAAATTTCCAAAAAGATCTTTGCGTATCTCACGGCAAACTCCTTTGGAATCGCGATCATGGGTTAGTTCATTTGGAGTGCGGCCGATTTTTGCGTGATCAAATCCTTCTTCGCTCGCAATCCTAGCGAGCCAGCGTCAACCTCTTATTACCGCCCAATCACTTCACGTTAAAAGTCGCGCCAATCGCCAGGCCGGGCATGTCCACGTCGTAAACGAATAGTGCATTTCCATTCGGCCGGTAATTCACACTCAGGTATCGATACCCAACCAGCAAAACCCACCTGCGGCTGATCTTGTAGCCAAGGGCTCCCCCAACCTGATAGTCCGATCGCGCCGTGCCTCCGCCGGCATCCCCAAAAACAGTCGCCGATGCCTTCGGGCCTAGGGCGAATTCAATTTTTCCTCCCGCCACCGCGTCGACCCAATTCGTCGACTGCGAGAACCCATTGTCGATTTGCGGTTGCAGCGTCAGCGTCGTTGCGAGGTGCCAGTAGCGGATCCCGAACAGCGCATCCACCTTCACCTTCTTACCGTCCACCACGCGATAGCCGATCTTTGGCGTCAGCATTGTCTCGGTCATTTTTGCTTTGATCGATTCCACCCCTGCGTCGTTTAGCGGAAGCGATTTGTTGTCCGACAGCTTCATCCACATAAAATCGAGCGGCATAATCACGCGGTTGTACCGCGTCTCCACCACCCCCATCGCACCTATATTCAAATAATTGAAAATGTCGCCGAAGCTGGCATGCACCGCGGCGTCATGACCGAGTACTCCGGAAGTCCCATTAACACCGGCGAACCACAAATACGGCGTAATTCCAACGTGCCAACCATCATCTGTGCTCGTTCCATTTGGTTCTGGCGAGTTCATGTTCGTTGACGTTGTTGTTTGCGTTTGAGCGCTCGCGCGGGGCAACGAAAATAAAGCGCCCAAGATGAGAACCCATAGACCTGTTCTTCTAGCCTTGTAGAAGCAATTCATTTCATCTCCCTTTCGATCAACATCACAGATGCTCCTCATCTGGTACCGTGCACCGTAGCTTTCCACGGAATTCCCCGCCTCACCGTTCCGTGCAGCTCCCGCTTGCTGTATCGGGCGGCATGCGACGCAGAAGGCCCTCCACGGCAATCGCCACTCCCAAGGCTGTCGACGGGTCTCCGGTTAGACTCGCGTCTAATCGAGGCTACTTGTCGCAATCAGCTCCGCGTGTGGCGGACAAACCTCTGAAGCAACGTCAATTGACTCCCGGCGTACCTTTCCAGTCGAGCACATCGACCAGATTCCAGACATTTTGCGTAAGTTGAATCTGCAATTGACCTTCCTTATCGATCGCCAGTTGGCACTCCGGATAGAGCACCCCGGTGCTCTTGCTCTTGTCCGTGTCGTTGATGTCAAACTCTCCGGCCGTCAGATTGAAAGCCGTAGACTGAGCGTCCGCCCAGACTTCTCCGAATCTCAGCTGACGATTCGTGACGAATCGAAGTTTGCGGCCCGTCGGCGTTGGAATCATTCGAAGAAAAGCAAGGTCATAGCCGATTGTCCCGGTAACGGAAATGTGACCAACTGCGCGCATTTTTGTCAGCGCGTTGACCAGACCCTGGTTCTGTCCCTTCCCGAAGGCCGCAACAAGAACCTGCCTTTCCTCAGGGGTCGAATAGTCGTAAATCTCCATGGAGACGCCCGCATTTTGGCCCATTTGCGAGCCCGTGCCCATCGCCGTAGCTTCGACGGTTTCATATTTATCGTGCCTCGCGGAAAGCGCCGGAAACGCGGCCAGGATTAGTAGTCCGGTTAAAAGCAAGCTTATGGGAAACCACCTGTGGGATTCGCGGATGGATTGTTTTTTTGTCTGCGGCATAAGATTCTCTTTCTTCGTCGAAATCGAGGATCGATTCTGGACTTTTGGCATTTTTGCGCTGGAAAGTAGGGACGGGTATTGTCAAAAGGAACAGGGGGGCCCCAAGTCGTATCCGCCGGGTGAGTTTGGTCCTCGACCGCAAGGCACTTCACCGCGCTTCGGTCGATCGACCGCCGCTGCCAGAAGCACCGGAATGGCAAGGAAAAGCCGGGAGTAAACCCGATAAGCCCTTAGCGACGAAGCCAGGCCGGTCGGGTTCAAAACAATCGTGAGGACCACCAATGGAAGCCAAACCACCCCGATCAGAATTGGAATGCGCCGGCCGAGGTTCCATTGATTCGGACGCATGAGTCTGGTGGCTTGCCGCGCTCGATAAAAGGGACCTCCACGAACAAGAGAAACCTCAGTTGCGGCAAGATTTACGGAGGAATTGGCTTGAACATCCATAGGAATTTTTCAGGCAACGCGCTTGCGCAATTGGTGGATTTGGGTC
This sequence comes from Candidatus Acidiferrales bacterium, assembly GCA_963783955.1. Classification (GTDB taxonomy): domain Bacteria; phylum Acidobacteriota; class Terriglobia; order Acidiferrales; family UBA7541; genus Acidiferrum. The sequence continues at coordinate 264,190 of CAWAPN010000003.1, forward strand.
GTCGTCCTTGCAGTGCTTCGCGCCCGATGCCGTCTCGCGCACGTGTTCACTCATTTTGAGGCGGCTGCCTCTTCTAACGTCAGCTTGTAAGCGACGTAGTACTTGTAAATGTTGCTCACGTACTGAACCGTTTCCTGTCCAACGTCTTTCGCCGCCACGAGCTCCACATTCCCGAACCACTGATTCGGATCCAGACCTTCACTGGCCGCCTTCTTCCGCAGGCGCGCGATCCGGCTGGGACCGGCGTTGTAAGAGGCGAACACCATGAGCGTCTTGTTCGTAGCGTCGAGCTTGTCGTCTTTGAAGTAGGTTTCCCCGATGTTGTGCAACATCTTTGCGCCGGCCTGGATGTTCTTTTCCGCCGTATTCACATTCGAAATGCTGATGGGAGGCGCCGCCGCATATTTTGGAATCACCTGCATGATGCCCACCGCACCGCTCGGATTCCTGCGACTTTGGTCCAGAAGGGATTCCTGATATCCCTGCGCCACCAGCATCAAATAGTCGAAATCATATTCGGCCGCATATTTTTTGAAATAGCCTACATATTCTTGGAATTTCCTCATCTCCTCCGTCGAGGTTGCATTTTTCACCCACTGCGTATTTTGCAGGTAGCGCCTGAGCACGGTGTTTCCGAAACTTGTGCCCAATTGGTGGTTTTGCACGAATTCATCGAGGAGTTGCCTCAACTGCGGGCTGTCCGTCCGTGTTGCAAAAGCTAGTTGGCCTTCTTCCTTTAACACCATGTTCGGATGAAGCGTCAGATGCGGCAGCACCTTAGACCAGAACTCTGCACGAATACTTATAGTCGCCGTCGCGGGAAGTAACCCGGCATTGACCATCTCGAGCAGGTCTTCGTCCGTCAAGTTGGGATCAGCAGCCTTCACAACGATCGGTGGCTTTCCGGCCTTTTGAAACTGCTTGCTCAAAAGCTGCAGGCTCTGGTAGTAGTCCGTCAGCGGGTTTACGTAGACCTCTTTCCCGCTCAGCTCTTCCATGGTTGTTACGCGCGGCGCCTTTGGCCCGGTGACAATCACCTGCTTCACATTGGAATCGATGGGCGTGCCGAATAGCACCTCTTTCTTGCGCTCCGGCGTCACGATCACCCCATAGCCCACCACGTCTCCTACTCCATCGAGCAGAGCGTGTTCCAGCTGTTCAGGCCTCACTGGGATGAAGTACACCGTAATCTTCACTGCGCCGGTTTTTAGCTTCTGGTTCGCGAAGCGCTGAAACTCATCGAAGGCTTCATAGTAGATTCCGTGTGGAATCCCCTTATCGTAGAAAAATCCCGAATGGCTGGGCACCACAAGAACACGAAGCGCGTGCCTCTTTTTCATGCCGTCCAGATCCCCGACGTGCCGGGCGAAGGTGAGCGGTAATCCGAGTGAAGCCCTGGATGCCGAATTGGGAGCCTCTTGGGTCACTGTCGCTGGCTGCCCCCTCGATTCGGGCTGCACCATCACATTGCTCGGAGTCGCTGCAAAATCAGTCAGCACTACCGCCGCCATCGACAAACCCGCCGCCATCCAGGTGTGGGCTACGCGCATGATGCACCTCCGATCCGATCGCAACCGTGCTCTTGAATCATGGCCTCGGTCCCGTCAAACACGATTCCGCGAGAAAATTAGTCGCCTTCACTCCAACTATCTTCGAATCTTTATCGAACTTTGTATCTATCCCCTTGGTCACTTGAGACCGTCTCTGCTCACCTTGCCCACATTCATGGCAGTTCATAAGCACACCTTTCCCGATGGCCCGTGCAATCATTTCCGTTGCTTCTTCATGCTCACAATCCTCGACCGCGCAAAACGCTGCCCGGAGAATCAAACAAACGGCCAGTCCTCCGGGTGTCTGCTGCCTTTGGAGAAGCCGAAGTTCCCCTACCCCCGAACACGAGAGTTTGTCCTCATCTGTGTCACAAATAGCCACATATCGTGTCACGAGCCGTAAAACCAGAAGAGACAGAATATGAGTGCCAACCGGCGCCAGGCGTAATTGTCAAAAGTGACAGACTCTGCCGAGCCAGTTCGGATCCGTTTAGGTTTCCTTACTTTTCGAGGGAGAAAAACAAATACAGGGCCAACCCGGCCGAATTTACTTGCTGGTTTGGGTGCTTACCCGTGTTGTTGTCGTGCTCGTAGTAGGTGTTGAACTGCACGTGCTTGCCAACGGGAAACAAACACCCAACGTAGAGGGATGTGGTGCTCCACTTTTTGTATTGACTCTCATAAAAGGGTTCAGCTGCCACATAAGGGATGAGGTGATAGGAGCGGATCGCAAAAGTGCGTTCGAGCGTCAACCTATTCCGGTAGCGCCAGGTAAAAACGCCGTTTTTCCAGTCTAGATCCGCGCGGTTGCGGTCGGATAAATGCAACTGGGCAATCAGAGGGAAGTTCATGGTCGCGGCCCCCTGCAGACGGTTTTCAGGCGGAGCGTCCGGGGCAGTAATATAGCGGTATCCGAAATCCAGAACCAGGAATCTGGACTTCGAATCGTCCAGATCGAATTCGGTCACCTTCTTCAGTTTGATCAGGGGTTTCAGATAGATCTGAAGGCTAGGGCCGATAGCAAACTGAGTTGGGTCGCCGCCGTCTCGATCGTCCTTGGCCTCAAGATACGCTCGAAAAGTCGAATTCAACGTGAGATGCGTATCTACTTCGGGCAGGAATTCGGCCTCCTGTGCCTGAGCAGGCAAGCAGGCCCAACAAAGCAGAATCATCCATTTCGAAAGTACACTGCGAACCTGTAAAGCTTTCCCGTCTCCGATCGGCGTGACGGCATGCACTTTGCCACTGAAGCTCTTCGTGGCTATTTTCATTTCGGCCACCCAATCCAGGAATATTGCCACCCCACGGAAACGTTCTGATAGTTTCCACCGTAGCTGATGTATGCGCCATTGTTGTAACTGATCTTCAGCGCTTGGTGTTTCGTGACAGGAATCGCGGCCGTTACTCCAATCCGGGAATCTCTCTGGACCGTGACCGGATTCGCCGTTCCGCTCAAGCTCGTTTCTCCTCCGTGCCAGAAATTCGCGTCCAGAGAAACCCACAGCCGCGGCTTGAAGTCGTAGCTGAGATGCCCTTCAAACGCCGCCACCGGACTTTCCGACTGTGTTTGCGTCCCGGGAAAGTACTGGTTGTGCGAGAAGAATTCCTGGTTCGTTGTGAAGAACCATGCCGCGCCGTAGGCATCCACCAACCAGTGCCCCCATCTTTCTGAATAGCCAATCTCCGGTTTGAACGCCCAGCGGTTGTTTCCCCAGTTGATTAACTTTGTAGGATTGTATTGCCCGGTGGGAGCGACTACCTTGAAGCTCACTCCAAGCAACGTTTTCTGCCGCCATTTTTGATACTCTTCGGGCGGCAATGCAGGGCCACCCTTCAGATTCACAGAAAATCGATAAACCGAGTCCAGCAGTCCCGATCGGTAGGCGTGCTGTTCCGCGCCGATCGCGTGTCCTTGGAAATTTCCTACGCCATAGGGCAGTGAGGCCAGGACGTTCGCCGAACGCCCAAAAAAATTCAGCGAGTGGTAATAGGTAATCGAGGGAACATTTATCTTTGCGGTTGCCCCGGTAATCGGTACGGCACCATCGAACTCGAGGCTTCCGGCGTTATACGTATAGGTCAGAGTAATCGCATTCCAGTGCAAAGGGGTAATGACGTACGCACGGGGAGCAAGATCTTGCCCCCTGGCGATTCCCAGACTACACAGTGCGAGTGCGGCGGCTATCGCTAACTTTCCCAGAGTCGGCATTTGTTCCTGGGGTAATCGAGATCGCCGCCATCGATTCGATTACGTGCCGGCGATGCCCTTGTTTTGCAAGATCCTCACCACGACTCTGCGATTTTCCGCCTGACCTTCCGTGGTAGCGTTGGGTGCCACTTGCTCAGAAGTGCCCATTGCTCCCGGGGCGAGGATATTCGTGAGCGGAATCTTGCCGTCCTGCTCGAGAAAAGCCAATACGTTGTTTGCCCTTTCCATGCTGAGCTTCTGATTCAGCGCCGCGGATCCCACGGCCGAAGCATAGCCTTGTACCTGAATGATGTAGGCAGTGATGGTCTGCGCCTTGGTCGCGAGATCGAGCAGCTGGGTGTCATATTTCGGATCAATATCTACCTTTCCGTTGGCAAAATATACGATCACTTCGCCCAAAATATTGTATTCGCCGAGTTCCCCAAAGCGCTTGTTGGCAGCGGCGATTTCCGCCTGATTGGCGGCAATCTTTTGCTGGCTGGCAGCGATTTCCTGCTGGTTGGCTGCAGTCGCCTGCTGATTCGCTTGAATGTCCGCTTGATTCGCGGTTACCTGCTGCGCGGTCGGGGTTAGCCCGGCTTGGATATCCTGAGCAGCCTTTAGGTCCGAACCTTTGAATTTGACGGAGTCGGCAACGAGCTGGTGCTTGTCATTCATCGTGCCCTTGACCTGCACAGGTAGTCCGGGGATTAGCGCTGTCATTCCCAGTTCCTTCTTGCGCAATTTGAATGCCCCTTGGACTTCCTGCACTTGGGTGTCGGAGGTCAGGGCCACCACGATCGTCTCGTTGTCCTGAGTCTTGACGGACATGGTCGCACCGCTACGACCGGTGATGAGACCTTGCACTTGAGATTGTGCACCGGCCAAGCCAGCTAACAACAAGAATGCTGCAGAAGCCAGAGCCAACCGAAACGGAATCCTCAATCGTATGTTGTTCATAGGTCCTCTTTTGTTCCCTGCCTTTCGCTGTCGAATAGAAGAAATCGGAAGCTGCTGTACAAACCGAACAGGATCACAAATGTTGGTAATTGGAATTTGTAGTGGTCACGACGAGTTCTTTCGCGGTTGCGTTTAGGACGCTCTGTTGCGTGTAATTAGTGCCGTCCGGAAGGCTGCCCATTTGAACTTGCAAGGTCACGGCATCCTTGGCTTCACCCATGTACGTGTTGACGTTCAAAGAGACGATTTTATGTGCGGCGGTATCGAACGCGAGGGTCATCTGATCACCCGGCTGGGCATAATCCTTGAAGATCAGATTTACCACGCCCCCGGCGGGATTCAATGAGACTTTCCCCGCCTGATAGGCCTGCTGCATTTTCTGCGGGTCTGGGGGCACGTACATACTCAGCAAACTCTTCACATCGCCCATGTAGTCCTTCATCTCTTCTTTTTTCTTGGCGATGATTTTTTGCTTCATCCTCCCACCACTCGGTTGTTCTGGCGGGGGACTGGTCAAAGTCTTCTGGACTTGGCCGTCAGGACCATAGCGGCACAGGTATGTCGAGGCTGGCTTGGCATCTCCTTTCAAGGTCAGCTGAGTTGTTTCGGTCCATTGATACTGCTGTAGTTTCTGTTTATTTTCCGCAGCGCTCTGTTTCGCGGCTGCTACTTTTTCCTGCAGTTCGTTATTTTGTGCGATGGCCGGCGCAAAGCTCAGAACTGCTATTCCACCCCCAATCATCAAGCGTTTCGCGAGCGCACCGATCAGGTCGGTCGCAGACTGTCTCCCCGATGTAATTGCTAATCTCCGATTCATTAGAACTCTCCTTAGTGCGAGTCGAAAGCTTTCAAAAGAATAGAGTGCGAAATTAGAACGATTCCTTTCTCGTAGTGTGCTGCTGCCCTGGATTTACTCCCTAACTCCGAATTCCTTCGAAACTGTCGACGACCGGGCGCTGGTGAAAAGCGCGGCTATGCACTCGCCGCCGATTGTGCTTTGCTGTCCGCGATCAAGGCATGGATGTCCTGGACACTCAGACCCGGATATGCCTGGTAGAATCCAATCGGCGCGCGGCTGGCCTTGGCCGCGAAGTCAATGAACTCTTGGAGATGTTTCCTGCAAGGCGAAGGCGGCGCACCCTTCGTAAATTTAAAGAGAAGATCGAAGACCGATCCAATATTCATGGTGAAATCCGAAATATACTTGTCGAAGGAACCGTCATACACGGTAAAGAAGCCAATTTGGTTGTTTTCGAGCTTTACGAACTGCGCGAAATGCGGTGTGCCGACTTTATCGAGGTCTTTCGTTGTTCCACTTCCCCTCGCCCGCAGGATCAGCTCTACCTCGATGAAAGCAAGTTTCGATTTCATGGGCATGATTACGAGAAACGGATTGAGTTCGCCTGCCCCGGTGATGTCTGCGGCCTTCGCCAGGGCTTTGATCTCTTTGGCGGTCACGTCTGGGTATGCGGTGTAAAGATTGACCGCTTGGGCCAGATGCTCGGCGGCCCATTCGACGAACGCCTCGGAATTCGACCCCACGGGCGAGGGTGACGGGTTCTCGACATGCTCGAAGATAGCGTCGAACACTGGCCCGATGACCTTGGCCAGATTGGCCATGAGTGGAGCGAACTCGCCGTCGAAGTCGCCAAGGAAAAGCAAGGTCTTATCGCTCAGCACAGTGAATCGCGAGTAGTGAATCGTGCCGATGGCATCCGCCGCCTTGAACAGTGCCGGCATCAGCGTTGGAAGCTGCTCGGCCAAAGCCTTGGCGTCCGCTGGGGATTTCAACGGAAAGCTGAGAGTAAAATGACTCTGGCTCATCGCTTGTTCTCCGCTTCTAAGCGCTTGGCTACCAAGCTGCGCGTGGCAATGTGGTAAGTGCTAGTACCGCGAGAATCGCTGCACCAACGACAGTGCTCTTCTTCAACCACTCCATGAATTCTCTCCTGCGACCTCTCGAATTCGCCGATATTGCCGGAGCCACAACCGGGATGGAATCGTCAAAAGTAACAGTCCACCCCGGAAACGCTTCGTTGAGGGCTGGACAATCTTGCGGTAGACGATCTTCGGGTATTTGATCTGGGCGTACCGCGCCACGTCACTTTTGCCAATTGCGTCCCATGACCCCAGCTGAGACCATCGCTCGGCGGTAAAATCAGGCCGAGACTTCATTCCTGGGCTTGATGATTCGGCTTATTGCCTCGGAAAGCTCTGGCGAAAGTGCCGGTTGACCAAAAGAAAGACCAGAAGTCGTGCGGATCGCCCTCCGGCAAGTCTGTCAGGGCGACGAAGGAAGGAAAAAGCCAATGAACTTCAAGTCAATCGGCAGAGGATGGGCACTTGCACCGTTACTGACGCTGAGCGTACTGGCCCTCACTCTCGCTGCACAGCAGACCAGTTCGCTGGTCGTCAGCGGCCAGCAAGGGCAGGCGGGCGTGATCCAGGTCAACGGCCGCAACTACGTAGACGTCGACGGCCTTTCACGGCTTACCGGAGGCTCGATCCGTTTCGTCGGTAATCAAATTGTCATGACTCTGCCGGGCTCCGGCGCAAACGCCCCGGCGCAGCCGGCGGGACAGCCGGCAGTACAAGCGGCAGCGCCAGCACCATCTTCTCCTCCGGGCTTCTCGAAGGCCTTTGTCGCCGCCGGAACCGAAGCAATGGCTCTGGTTCGGGAGTGGCACACCGCCTTAAGAACCGCGATCGAACACGGCGTGCCCATCAACGATCAGTGGCTCGGTACGTACTACGCGCAAGCCCGCGAATCTCTGCGTCTTGCCTCCGTGGCCACGAGCACGGACTCGGACAAAAACGCTTACCCGTTCCTGGTCCACGAGTTCAACAACATGAAGAGCCTTTCCGATCAGTATGTGCAAACGACCAAGGATATGACCTACATCGACCCCAACTCGCTGCAGAATGATCCCCTCAATCAGAAGTTTGTCGCCTGCGCCCACTCCCTTTCTTCCATGGCCTCCGCAAATCAATTCATCGACGACGGCTCTTGCCAATGAAATGAGCTGCGGCACGCGTCAGGCACACACCACGACACGCGAATCTGGGGTATGAATGCCAAGCTTTACTCGTGCCCCAGAATCGCTGAATATCGCTTCACAAATCCTGCAATCACATCGGTCGCCATAGCACGCCAATGAAAGCGAATTGTAGATATTTGCGGGAGCCGCAAACTCACGCCCGCGGCGGACGAAACCATGACTCTGAAAAGAGCTTGGCCGCAAAGAGTAGCGACGGGCAGTCCTCACGCCTGGCCGTCATTCACACCCCTGCTCGCTGAATTTCGGCGCACCACGCAATAGTTTTGGAATTGCCATGAGGCGGAGTGTCGGTTCTCCGCAAGCCAGGTGGATCTGCAAGGTGCCCCAGTGGGCGACCCTTCCTCCGGGTAGATCGTTGCGATTCGTTACTGGGTCCTTTGGCCTGCGTAAAGAACCCGCTTGGGGGCGGGCTAGTTGCGGTTCAAAGAGTTTTGCTCAGAAGGAAAATGAGAAATGAACTCGCGCCCTGCCAGGGCCTCATTCATGGCCAGAATCAAATCCGTTTCCATGAGCACCTTTACCACATAGCCCAAGCCCCCGGCGGCAACACACGTTGCGAGGATGTCCGGGTCCTCATGAACGGTCAAAAATACAATCCTTGACCTGCTGCCGCGGTTTCTGAGTTCTTGCGCGACTTCAATTCCGCTCATGCCAGGCATAGAAATGTCCAAGATGGCCACATCGGGGTCGAGTCTCAGTATCGCTTGCAACGCGCTGATTCCGTCATTGGCCTGGCCTACGATTTCGAACGATCCCTCGAGTAATTTGGCAATTGCACTCAGCACGGTACATAAATCATCCGCGAGTACAACCCTTCTGCCAGTCATCACAACTCTCCTCGGAGCTTTTTTTTCAGCTTCAAGCACCTGGGCGTCGTTACGGACCAAGCTAGGTCGCCCGAATCGCCTGCCGCCAAGCGATGATTTCTTCACCGTGTAAACAGGCTTCTGCCTCCACGCTGCGCGTGATTCGAGTGCTTGCCTATTGGTAGAAATTACAGTGCGCGAGGAATTACCGAGAAGACTCGAGGGAGATGATCCTGTGCTTGATGGCGTACTGCACCAGATCGGCGTTGGTCTTCAATTGCAATACTTCCATCACCGCATATTTGTGTGCCGCAACCGTTCGCTTTGTGATCTTCAAAGTAGAGGCCACTTCCTTCATAGAGCGCCCCTCGGCCAACAGTTGAATGACTTCCCGCTGTCGTAGGGTAGGCTCCGGCGCGTGATCCCGAGCCCGCGGCTCCCGCAAAGCGATGGTCGCCTGACCCTCCGCAGCTCTGGGTGTCACGTACGAGCCGCCTTTCAGTACTTTCTTGATGGCATTCGTCAACTCGAGCGCCGCTCCCTGCTTTAATAAGAACCCGGAACCCCCTGCGCGAAATGCTTCGCCCACCAGGTCTGGGTCTTCGTTCATCGTCAGGAAGATCAGCTTTACCTCCGGCATGTTGTGCTTGATTTGCCGGGCAGCGTCGAGCCCGTTCAGTTGCGGCATAGCGACGTCCACAACCACGACCTCAGGCTGCAACCTTGCCGTTGCCTCCACTAGCGCCCGTCCGTCACGGACACAGCCGACCACCTCGAACTGAGGCTCCAATACTCCCTTCAGGGCATCCGCCAACATTTGATGATCATCGGCCAGCAAAACTCGTGTGCGTTTCAAGATTCCGCCTTCCAGTAACTGTCGCTGTTTCCTGTCTACGATCGGCCGGGACGACCCGGGTCACCTCGGCTCGCCTGGACGCTTGGGCATAAAAGCGGACGTCTACGCCTTTGTGCTTTCCCGCAAGAGACGAGAGAGAGTCCATACGTACCTTGGCACTAACCGACCGAGCAGAAAACGGGCAGCTAGGTTTTCGAAAATGGATAAAGCTCAATCACACGGATCAGTATTCTCAGAGGCCCTTGGCTCTCCCCATGGGCGGTGGAGTGTCGCGGGTTAGGCTGGATTAGGCGGTTCCAACTCTGGCCGGCGACGCGGGCTCCGCAGGTACCGGCATTCTATCAGCATTCCTGTTTATCTTCACCCATCACATTGACCGACTTGACCGACTTGACCGACGTCACGCCCTCGCCAGTCTTCTAGTACTGGCCTGCCTTCCTGCCTCCCTTTCCCTATCCAAATCGGCTGTATTGTTAGTTTTGACAATTCTCGCGACCAACCGCACGGCGCATCCTCCTTGTCGAAGCATGATGCATCGCAGGAAACTCCGTCGCGTATAAGGCGGCAATCTGAGAAATAGAAAGTCCACGCGCGGCGACGCTAAATCGGCCGAAGCGCCTCGGCCACGCAAGTCTCGGGCACGTCCGGGTATTCTTGGCTTTGCACCTTTGTTCGTCTCGGCGCTGCTCTCGGTGAGCGCTTTCCAAATGCTCTCGTCTGCCATACACGCCGGATCGAAGCCACCTTCTGTCTCAGGCGCTGCTTTTGCCCCCACGGTGGCGAACAACGCCCCAGCCCCTCGCCCCGCCCCCAAGGGAATGGTCTGGATTCCTGGCGGGGAATTTTCCATGGGCGCGCAGGATCCTCCGGACGGGGACAGGATCGGAATGCAAGCCACCAGAGATTCCCGGCCGATTCACCGGGTCTACGTGGACGGTTTTTTTATGGACCAGACGGATGTCACCAACGCCCAGTTCGCCGCATTCGTCAAAGCCACCGGTTACATCACCATTGCCGAAAAAACTCCCACCGCCGAGGATTTTCCGGGCGCGCCAGCCGAAAATCTCTACGCGGGTGGTGTGGTCTTTTTTCCGCCAAAGCACGCCGTCTCTTTGAACGACCACTTGCAGTGGTGGAGTTACGTAAAAGGGGCAGACTGGCGCCACCCAACGGGTCGGCAAAGCTCCATTCAAGGAAAAGAGACCTATCCTGTCGTGCAAATTGCGTACGCGGATGCAGAAGCCTACGCCAAATGGACCCACAAGCGTCTGCCGACCGAAGCCGAATGGGAATTCGCCGCGCGTGGTGGCCTTGCCGGCAAGCCCTACGTTTGGGGTGAAAAATTCAAGCCAAACGGCAAATGGATGGCTAACACGTATCAGGGACAGTTTCCTTACAAAGACACGGGTGCCGACGGCTTCATTGGATTGGCGCCCGTCGCCCAATATGCGCCGAATCCGTATGGCCTCTACGATATGGCCGGAAATGTCTGGCAGTGGACCTCGGACTGGTATCGGCCGGACTACTACGATCAATTGGCCGAGGCGGGAGGGGTGGTGCGCAATCCGCCGGGCCCAGACGCTCCCTTCGACCCCGCCGAACCCCACGAGAAGAAGAAAGTTCATCGCGGCGGCTCCTTCCTCTGCACCGACCAGTACTGTTCACGGTACATGGTTGGAACGCGCGGTAAAGGCGAAATCAGTACCGGAACAAATCATCTCGGCTTTCGGTGTGTCTCAAGTCAAAGAGAGAAAAAGTGAATCGCGGCTTCCAGTTCCTGCTGCAGTACTTCATCAACTACAACTTCAAGAAGCGCTGGTATGTCACCTGGCAGCCCACGCTCACCGCGAACTGGGATGCTCCCGGTGGCAGCCAATGGGTAGTGCCATACGGCGGCGGTGTGGGAAGAATCATGAAAATCGGTTTCCAGCCGGTGTCGATTACCGCACAGTTTTTCGGTAACGGCGTTCATCCTGAAGGAACACCCTCCTGGACCATGCGACTCCAAATGGCCTTCCTCCTTCCCAAGATGACGAAAGAGATGCTGCTGCAGAAAAAGCTGCAACAACTCGAACAGCAGCCGCAATAGGACGGAACGAGTTTTGCACTACCCCGGGTTGGTTAGTGAATTCTCGGTGCAAAAAGGAGATCGACGATGTTGCATGAATCAGGAAATAGACTGGCTAGAATAGGTATCGGCCTGGTGCTGGCGTTATTGGCTTCGACTCTGACGCCCGCACAAGATGTAACCACAAACACCATGCCCGGAACGGACTTTAGTAAATATCACACCTATAAGTGGGTAGCGATCGAAGGCGCAACCCAGCCGAACCAGATTGTTGATGCCCAGATCAAGGCATCCGTGGACTCACAGTTGGCCGCCAAAGGCCTGACAAAAACCGACGGCGACAACGCCAACCTGTTTATCGGCTATCAGGTCTCCATCGATCAGCAAAAACAGTGGAACGCCTATGGCATGGGCGGCGGTCCCCGCTGGGGCGGCGGCATGGCAACAGCCACAAGTTCGGTGATCAACATCGGCACTCTGGTCCTCGATATGTATGACCCGACGACCAAACAGCTTGTTTGGACAGGGCGTGCGACCAAGACGCTCGACTCTGGCGCGAATCAAGAAAAGAAGCAGAAAAATCTGGACAAGGCCATGCAAAAATTGTTGAAGAATTACCCACCTAAATAGCACGAGAGCTGACGGCGTTCGCGCTGCAGCAGTGAACGCAGTTCACATAACAAATCGAGGAGAGTGGAAATGAAGAATAAAATAATTTCGCTGGTGCTGTTGGCTGGTGTATGGATGTCGGGTGTCCCGGCGGCGCACGCTCAAGCGCCATCCAGCACGAATTCCCCTACCGTCACCGATCAGGACATCCAGCTATTGCGCCAGGATATCCGTTCCAAGAAAAAACAGATGATCGCGGCCAATTTAACGCTTACCGACGCGGAAGCTACAAAGTTCTGGCCCGTCTATGATCAATACGCCGCCGAAATGACCAAGATCGGCGATGCGAAGTATGCTCTGATCAAGGAATACGCACAGGGTTACGGTTCCTTGACCAATGCTCAGGCCGAGAGCTTGCTCAATCGTTCCTTGGCCCTCGACAAAGCCACCGCCGAACTCCGCATCAAGTACGTGCCGATCATCAACCAAGTCCTGCCCGGGACCAAGACCGCCACTTTCTTCCAGATCGATCGTCGTCTCAGCACCCTGATCGACCTGCAAGTGGCATCGCAAATTCCTTTGGTCGAACAGCGGCCCTAGCTTCACCTTCGGGCCCACACGAACCGGATCGTGTGTCCGGAGAACATTTTTCAAGTGCTCGGCTTGTAGCCACATGGGATTGTCCAGTACAGTTTGCCAGTCGCTCGCCCCGTCGGCTCTTGCAGGGTTGGCCAAAAGCCAGGAGCACTCATCCATGTCGCTCAGATCTCGAGTCGCGTTTGCCTTTCTGTTTTCTGGTTCTCTTTACCTATCCAATGCTGCCTCGAGTTTCGCCAAGGTCAGCCGTCATGACACCGTCATTATGAAAAACGGCGATCGTCTGACCGGCGAAGTGAAACGATTGGTAGAGGGTGTGCTTTACATTCAAACCGACTACTTCTCCGGCTCTGTAGGCGTTGACTGGTTGCAGGTCGAAAAAGTCGAGAGCAAAGCCACGTTCCAGATTGTCTTGAGCGACGGCAAGCGCTTGACCGGGTCCATTTCAAAAGTCGAAGCCGCCACTGCGCCCGGCAAGGACGTAATCGTCCGTGCCGAGGGTGTCGAGGTGCCCGTTGCAGGCTCGGATGTTGTCGAGATCGAGTCGCAGAAACAAACCTTTTGGCGCCAGCTGAAGGGCAGTATCGATCTTGGCTATAACTACACCAGTGGCAACAGCCAGTCCTCGCTCAATTCGTCCGCAAGCGCCCAGTATCCTTCTACAAATTGGGCGGCCGGAGCTTCCTACACCGCTTCCTTTAGCGGGCAATCCGGTGGTACCTCTACCAACCTGTTCGAAGTCCAAGCGTTCGGCCAGCGCTATCTCAACCGCAATTCGTACCTGATTGCGCTTTCCGATTTCCTCCACAGCTCCCAACAGGATCTGGTACTGCGAACCACACTCGGTGGAGCTTATGGACGCTACTTCATCCGCAATAGTCAAAACTACTTGCGCTGGTTTGTCGGCGCTGACTTCACCCAAGCAAGCTATCAATCCGGTCTCGCCCAGCCTATGCAACAAAACGCGGAGTTGCTGCTCGGCGCCGAGTATCAGCTTTTCCACTTCGATCGCTATACGCTGCAATCGCAATCCTTGGTTTTCCCGGGATTATCAGATTTTGGCCGCGTTCGCTTCACAACCAATGACGTCTTCAGCATCAAACTGTCCAACAATTTCTATCTGAACGTTTCCTTCTGGGACAATTTCGACAGCCGCCCGCCATTGAACGCCAAGAAGAACGCGCAAGGGATAAGCACCGGCCTCGGCTGGTCATTTTGAGGCTTCATGAAACCTCAGCGTTCCATCGGTACGCTGAATGAGACATAACAGGGAGGAACAAACGTGAGGAACAAATCTATATTTCTGGCTGCCGTTCTAGCAGGCCTCGCGCTATTGAGCGTTGCCGCGCCGAAACTCGAATACTCTTGGAAGAACCCGGACTACACCGGCGGAACTTTCAAGAATATTCTGGTGTTAGCGCTCAATGGAAAAGCGGTGAACCGCGCGGAGTTTGAAGATGAGTTAGTTGCGGCGATTTCCCGGCCGGGCGCCAAGGCCTTTCCCAGTTACGAATTTATGCCGCGGCCCGATCTCACTCCGATTGACACAAAAGACTTGAGAGAACTGGTAAAAGAGCAGAACTTTGATGCCATCGTGGTGGCACGCTTGACCAAGAAAGACACAAAAACCACCTATGTTCCCGGGCAGGCCTACACTCCATTCCCTTATTACGGCACCTTTTACGGCTATTATGGCGCGCTCTCCCCGGTGATCTATTCCCCCGGGTATATGGAAACCGAAAAAGAAGCGCAAGTCGAAGTGAATTCGTATGCCACCGCAAAGCCCGATGGCGAACTGGTTTGGACGGGCACCACCAACACGTTCGACGCTGGCTCGGTGAAAAAAGTAATCAAAGACCTGGTCAAAATCGTCACCAAAGAACTCGAAAAGGAAAACATCATCCGGCCAGAATCCAAATAGCAACTAGGTCATGACCGCGGCCGCTTCGGCCGGAGTGGGCAGATCGTCCCGCGTCAGGATGTCCCCAGAGTCGTTTTGACGTTCGATGTATCCAAAGATGGAACCTTCGAGCGGGTTCCCCACGTACGGGGCCATAAACGTATCGCTATCACTCCATCCGCGAAGTGCCGAAACCAGTTCTGTATAGTGCTGAAACCAGTGTCCGTTCAGTGCATCCCGAGTCTCGGCCTCGGTTGCCAAGTCGAAAGAGTGCATGATCCCGGTGTACAGGAGCGATTCGCCTCTAAGGCAGGCTTCCAGCGGAAGCCAGACTCGCTACTTTTTCCTATCTTCCTGTCTTATGGTCCTGCGGATTACTTCGGACGTCCGCCGCCCTGGAATCCTTCGGCGGCGTGTCGTTTGCAAGGGGAGCGGGTAGCGAAACCGTCGACAGGGGAACAAACCAGGTTGACCTTCAGGAGTTGCTCGATGGATTCGCTTCCGTCGACGATGCGGAACGGAAAAACAGAGACCGGAGTTTATCCCGGCCCATCACGCGTCCCAGTTCCCGGAACGCGAACAGCGGAATGAAAGTGCAGATGACGACGACCGTGCGCGCGAGCAGTTCGTCGATGCGTATGTCGTGAAGCGCTCCGGCGAGACCTTTTCCATCCACAAGACGCTTGATGAGCTCCTCAAGAACATGGAATGCAAAGACAAGCAAGCCAAACACAAACGCCTTCCACATAACTGAGTAAAATAAAGCCTTTCCCTCGAATCTCGTGCCGGCTCGTACGGCCTCTCCGATAAGAATCACTTTGGCGATGACGAGCGCGTTGATCAAAGCGGTGCCATAGGCGAAATACGAGATGTGAAACCTGTCCAGCAAGAGCATGCTGTAGGTCGCTAGGGCGCAAAAGAAGAACGCGAGATACAAAGTGATGATGGTGAATTGCTCAAACTCATAGGTAACTTTCTGTTTTACACTTGTTTTCCGAGAAGCGTCCGCGTGCATTTAGTCCTCCCGAATACGTCAAGCTCGAAAGAAAAGCGTAAGGACCCGCCCGGGATACTCTCCACGCCCGTTACTGGTACGATTCAGGCCGAAAGGACAACCGTCCTGAAGAATTCCGATTCATCGGAGGTTGAGCGGACTCGGCGCCGCCACCCCCGTACGCCGAGAGTTGCTTCCCGCGCCACGCCTGACAGGGTTGCTCTACTTCATCACGACCGGAGGGCCGCTGACTCGCTTCCCCTTGAGGTCTACCGACACCTCAACACGGTCAGCGATCTTGATGAACGGAATGCCGCTGTTCATCCCATAATCCTTACGGTCGAACGCCATAGTCCCGGTGATCGACCCGGCGCCAGTGCCCCTTCCGGTAACCGTAAATGTCAGCTTTTCGGCCTTCTTCACGCCGCGAATCGTGAAGTCGCCGTCGAAGTCAACCGTGGTCGGACCGGTCTGGGTCACCTTTGTTGAGTGAAACGTGATTAGCGGGTCGTCTTTGACATCGAAGAAGTCTTTACTTTTCAACTTTCCATCCTTCACACCGCTTCCGGTATTCACGCTGTCCGCTTGAATCTTGATGTCCAAGACTGCGGTCGACAGCTCGGGAGACGTAAAGGTCAAGGTGGCGTCCCACCTATCGAAAGTACCGGCTATCGGTACCGATGCACTTACGTTGAATTTAACCGAACTATCTGCTTTGGTCACTTCAAAAACCGGAACCTGCGCCCGACTTACCGACGGAAACACAGCGAATGCTAAGAAGCAGAGGACAGCCCATCGCATGAATCCCTCCCAACACTAACAACATGAGAACGTTGGCTTTCAGCAAGATAGTTTCACCCGTGGTTATGGATTGCCATTGTCAGAAATGACAGAGGCTAGTTTGCCAAAAACTCCCAACCCATGCGTAAAGCCGCTCATAGTGCTCCCCTCGTCAGGGCTCCCCGCAGGTATTATCTGCCGTTTTACGGACTCCCCCAGGATCTGCCCGGGGAACGCCCCTGTATCATCTGGCGATACCGGAGCCCCTGTCCGCTTCTAAGTGCAGTGACGCGTCTCGGCTAGGGAATAGAAGCCTCCGTTGCAGAAAATACGAATACCAGCGATCCAGATCGTAGCGGTTGAACCTCGCCTCGCGGGTGAACCTTGCCGCTGCCATCTTTCACACCGTAGCGGATGGTCCTCTCGCACACATCCAGGTCCATGCAATGCCTTGTCTCATCCTTGACCTATACATTCAAGCGTATCGGGAGCTGAGCGGGCGAGCGAGTCGCTTTCCCTTTGTCATTACTAACAATATTCGCGAAAAGGATGTCGCATATACCATCGAGCGTATGAGGAATCGCTTGCTCCGCTGTACCTCAGTGCACTGCCATTCTTAAGCTCGAAAGCCATCATCTTCGAATAAGAAAAAAGAGGCCCAAAATGACGACTCTCAAACGGACATTCCTTGCTGCGGCATCGGCGAGCACTATCGCTGTACTCATCCTCTCGGGCTGTGGGTCGAAAAACGACGCCATCAGCCTGGCCGAGAAGAAGGACGTGATCAACGGCGTTCCGGTGCCCAGTCTTGCGGAGACTAAGGCGATAGCGCAGGAGGGATTCGTCTATGGGCTGCCGATCGTGATGTACTACACCTCAGCGTATGAATTATTTGTGGATCGAACCTCTTCCCAGTACAAGGCACCGGTCGGACAACTGACCAACGAAGCGCGGGTGTTTACCCCAAAGGATACTGCGGTCATCACGCCAAACAGCGACACGCCATATTCCTTGATGGAGATAGACTTGCGCTCCGAACCAACGGTGATATCTCTTCCCGCGGTTCCGAAGCCGCGCTACTACTCCGTACAATTGACGGATGCAAATACTTTCAACTACGGGTATATGGGCAGCCGGACTACCGGTACTGGTCCAGGCGACTATATGGTTGTTGGTCCTGATTGGAAGGGCGAGACGCCTGCTCACATTCGACAAGTCTTCCACTCGACCACGCCCTTTTCGGCGGTGATTTTTCGCACGCAGCTATTCAATGCGGCGGATATGCCAAATGTCGTTAAGATCCAGGCCGGATACAAAGTTCAGTCACTCTCGAAGTATCTGAAGCAACCCGCACCCGCCGCACCTCCGACGATCGAATATCTTAAGGCCGATGCTGAGATTGCGAAAAAGGCGTTTTGGCAAGTGCTTGATTTTGCGCTGCTGTATATTCCGCCTAGCCCGGAAGAGGCTCGAATTCGTGCGAAACTAGCCAGCATCGGTATCGGTCCGGGTAAGACATTCGACATGAAGGATCTATCGGCGGAGCACAAGGCCGCCCTGTTGCTGGGAATGAAGACTGGTGACGAGGCGGTAGACAAGTACATTGCTAGCGGAGGCGCAATAATCAACGGGTGGAATATAGGGTCGTTCTTCGGCGACCGTGCTTTCTACAACGGAGACTGGCTCAAGCGAGCCGCCGCGGCCAAAGGCGGAATTTTCGGCAACAGCGCGATTGAAGCGATGTATCCATTGACGAGGGTGCTTCCCAACGGAGAGGCGCTCTACGGCAACAAACACAACTACACACTGACCTTCGCCAAGGACGGACTGCCGCCGGTGAACGCCTTCTGGTCGGTGACGATGTATGACGGTAAAACACAGTTCCTGATCGACAACCCGATTAATCGTTATCTGATCAACTCACCGATGCTGCCGGAGCTGAAAAAGAATCAGGATGGCTCGCTGACTCTCTACATACAGAAAGACTCGCCGGGGAAAGCGAAGGAGTCCAACTGGTTACCCGCGCCGAACGGCCCCATTTATCTGGTCATGCGCTTATACTGGCCAAAGGAAACACCGCCTTCGATCTTGCCACCGGGTTCAGGAACGTGGCAACCGCCCGCAGTCGTTCAGGCACAGTAAGCCGACTCTCGAAAAAGCGGCCTGGTTCCGGGATTCACGCGGAGACCGGAAAAATGGACGCCGGTGGCAACTAAAGGGAATGGCGCAAACACAATATACAAGCAAATCACTGACTCAGGAGACGAGTAAAGGATGACTGCAAAATACCCACGCGTGAAGAAATACCGATAGCCACTCGACGCTACTGCACCGAAACTTCGGGATAGCTTTCAATATACTCCTCGCCTTCCGCGCCGTGGTAGGTACATGTGCGGATTGAGAAATCGACATCGTATCGAACGATCCCGGCTCGCCAACAGCCCATTAGGAATTCGGGAAAGGTACTGTTTCCCGCTTGATCTGTTCTCAGCGCTTTTACCAATGCTTCGCGATCAAATCGCGGTACGTCTACCGTGCCGGATACTAGCGGCGTGCCTTGGGTGACGACGGGCCCATCCTTCGTCAAGTACAGGCTTTCGCATGCCGGCAGGAACCATTGGTTGCGCGTCACGCCTGCGCGCCGTAATGTTTCCGCAAGATATGGAAATCCGCCGACCTTCGGTCGAATCGCTATAGCCCGTTTCTGTGCCGCTTGCAGGTTTTCGATCGCATTGCTCATCGGGATCCGCCTTCATCGATGATGTTTCACAGAAGACCACGATCCTAACACGTCGTTCGGGATGAGAAACAGCGAGGCAAGTCCCGATGAATTCCGGCGCCTGATCGTCGCGTGATCGGACACCTTGGTCCTAGTCCCGATTGTCTGGCTTCCGCGTTGGCCTGGCATCTGAACTGCTGCTACATGCGCGGACATGCCGAACAATTCAGTTCATGTCCGATGTGCGCGCTTCTGCCTTCGAACGTCGTGACCCAGTGGCGATCAATCCACGGGGGATTATGCCGGACGTGCTGCTGATGCCCGCACTCGAGCTCAGCAACCCAATCTAGTTTTTCATCTAAGTGAAAACCAACGATTTTTCGTGCTTTACCCTGAAGTTGTCGTTGCGGCTTCATAGCTCAGTTCCTCGACAGCGTCCTTGGCAACGGGTGTGTCATGACCGCAATGACCGCTTCTCTTTCCCCAGACGGTACGACAATTGCCCTAGGTATGTCGCTGCCTTCGATGGATTTTATCCGACGCACCGTCTTCTAGCGCTTACTAGGGCGTGGACCGCAGCGCTTTGGCACGAAGTTCGGAATCAAAGAACGCCAATTTGTTCTGCCAGAAAAGGTAGTCGTCGAGGGCCGAATCCCGGGCTGTCTTGGTCTTGGCGGAATCCTGCAACGTTCTGGCGGCTGCCATCTTTACGATTGATTTTTTCCGTTCCTGCTCGATGTATTCGTTGGTCATGTTTGTTTCCGCTGCAGTTGATGTCGCCTTCGCTACAGTGGGGACCCGGTACTCAGCATGCGACAAGACGACCTCCTAAGACTGTCCAGTTTTGCACATTTTCGAGCGGGTGGTTGTCGGATGAATCCCTGGCCAATCGGCTTCCCAGCACCACTCCTTCCACTACCATGCATTCCCGTTAAAAATCCTATTTCCCTACATAGCTGATCCGCCAGACAGAATTCGAGCCGTCGTCGGTGATGAGCAAGGAGCCGTCCGGAGCAACCGCAACGCCTACCGGTCTTCCCCAGACGTGTTCGTTGTCGACTACAAAGCCGGTGACAAAATCCTCGTACTCGCCACCGGAACGTCCGGTCTGATGCATAGGTACGCGAATCACTTCATAACCAGTGCGTACCGAGCGGTTCCAGGAGCCGTGCTCCGTGGCGAAAATATCGCCCTTGTATTCGGCGGGGAACTGCAAACCTTCATAGAAGATCATTTCGAGAGAAGCGCTGTGCGGCTGCAGGAGCACATCAGGAACAAGGACCTTGGCTTTCAGTTCTGCATGTTTGCCTGCATGGCGCGGATCCTGATGCGCGCCGATATACCACCAAGGCCAGCCATAGAAGCCACCCTCGTCCACGTGAGTGATGTAGTCGGGCACGAGATTGTCGCCTAAGCCGTCGCGTTCGTTGACCGAACACCACAGTTCGTGTGTCGTCGGATCAATCGCGAGTCCACCACCAGCGTTACGGATGCCGGACGCGTAAACGCGCATGCCGGAACCATCGGGGTTGAACTCGAGGATGTCCGCGCGATTCTTTTCTCCCGGGGTGGTGTCGGTGTCGTCGACATTCGACGCTGAACCTACGGCCACGAACATCTTTTTGCCGTCGGCGGAGAACTGTATGTCGCGGGTCCAGTGCCCTCCGCCGTGCGGCAGGTCCGCGAGATGTTCCGCTGGGCCTCTGGTCCGTAAGTCTCCCTGCTTATAAGGGAAGCGGACAACGGAATCGGTATTTCCGACGTAGACCCACTGCGGGTTATCGCCGGGAGGATAGAACGCGATGCCGTAGGGACGATTGAGTCCAGTGGCAAAGACGCCGACTTCCATTGCCTTGCCGTCTTCGCTGATTCCCCGGAGAACTTTGATTTTGCCGCTGCTGCTTTCCGCCAAGAAAAAATCGCCATTGGGAGCCGTGCGAATTAATCTCGGATTGTCCAGCCCAGTTGCGTAGAGTTGCACCTTGAAGCCGGCGGGAGCCTGTGGCCAAGCATCCTCCGGCCGCGCGACGAGCTTCGGCCCATTGTTGGACGTATCGGTGGCATACGGGGCGGGTAGGCTTTCTGCCGTGATCTTGCGAATCTTGCCGGGTTCCTCAAATCGGAAGTCGGTAAACGGTGCCGCCGGAGGAGGGGCATTCGTCGTTGACGCTGAAAAAGTTGCCGGCGGGACAACTGTCCTGTTAGCGCCCGCTCGATTCTTGAGCGATTTTAAAAAGGATACGATCTGCCAGCGTTGTTCCTCGGGCAGACCGCCCCAGGGTGGCATCCCGTTCTTTACCGAGCCGGTAGTGATGAACCAAAAGACCTCGCCATCTGGAACGGTTTGCGTCGGCCCCTCTGTAAGGGGAGGAATGTTGCCGGTTCCCTGCCCGTTCGCCCCGTGACAGGAAGCACAATTCGTGGTGTAAAGTTCTGCACCGGTTGTGACGGCGGCGTCCTGCCCGGCAAATGGGTTCTTACGTTGCGCGCTGGCCACTGGGGCATTATGAAAATGGGCATCTTGGGCGATCAGGCGCGAGGCTACACACATAGTCAGGGTGGCACAGATTGTCGCGAGTAAGGACCGACCACCGAAGCGCAGGTTCACAATTTTCCTCCAGTGAGAGCTACGGGTTGGCTACAACGGTACTGCACCAACAATCTTAGATGGAACGAAAGCGATTGGGGTTCCATCGAAGCTCGCTGTCCCTCGCCGGCTGCTGCGCATGTACGGACAATCGAAACGACGGGCCAGAGCACCCGTTCCGCGGCACCGATCATGGGAAGTTCCGGCCAGTCGGGCAAGCAACTACGGTTCCGAAGCCGGGCGATTGGTCGTGCCTCTTTTCCCGGTATCGTCAAATTGAGTTTGATCGCCCAACGACTGCGTAGGTAAGACGGTCCCAATGGCAATTCGTCCGATTCGCGGCGCGAGCGCTGGTCAGATTCCGGCGTACCACGCGTACCCGCTCTCTGGCGACGCTGAGCCCAACCCCTTTCCGAAGTGCTTGAGGCTATCGGTCAAGGTGAGGCGGGTAATGTATTTAACGTTCTTGTAGCCGAGTTGACGAGGAACGCGCATGCGAAGAGGTCCGCCGAATCCGACGGGCAGCTGACTGCCGTTCATGCCATAGGTGACCAGCGTTTGAGGGTGCAAAGCATCGGCCATGTCGATGCTATCCCACCAGTCGGTTTGAAACGAACGATAGACAACGTAACGGACGTGAGCGAAAGGCTCGACCAGGCCGAGGAGGTGAGACAGGGGCACGCCCGTCCATTCGGCAATATAGGACCAGCCTTCCTCACACGCGATGTGCGTGATTTGCGTGTGACGGGGAAAGCTCTTGATCTCCGCAAGCGAAAACGATGCCGGACGAGTGACCATGCCATCGACGGCAAGCCGCCAGTCCGCAAACTCTTCTTGTTGATGGCGCTGGAATTCTTCGCCCAAGGGAGCGACTTCGTTTGCGAACGGATCTTTCGAAATCTGGCTGCGAGAAAATTCACGCGCCAAGGAGTGACGCGTCAATAACCGCTGCGCGGCATAGGTGAGGGTTTCGCCAGCGCCGTAAAGGCCGCCTCCATCCGGCGGAATAATTCCATAATGCTCACCGAGCTTCGCAGCGACGGCGAACCCTGAGGCGCCCGCGGTGGCTACCAGACCGGTGGTAATGAGTCTACGTCGTGAGAGCTTTTTCATGATTGCTCCAAGCGTTCGATGGCGCGACCGGTGATCATCGCACGCACTCGGTTTCTAAATCCGGCAAGGCAAACCATAAGGATGTGAATCAAAAGGAAGAGCACCAGGAATCCAGACACGAAAAAATGTAGGGTGCGCGCAGATTGTTGACCGCCCAAAAGGGTAACCGCGGCAGGAACCGCAGACGCTATGGCCGGGGACATGGCTAAGCCCGTCCAGATCACCAAGGGAAAGAGAACGAAGATGACAAATAAATACGTCAGACGCTGCACCGTGTTATACGACCAGGCTTCTTCCTCACTCGGACGCCTGAAACGCAGATGCTGGCCAACAGCAACGGTAAGTGCTCTTAAGGAGCGGTCCGACGAAACGGGTAGCAAATCTCTTCGGAAATGCCCGTTGAACGTTCCGTAGGCTACATAAAGTAAGCCGGTGCCTACCGCAAGCCAAGCAGATTGGAAATGAAGATAGCGGCTCCAGCCGTTCTGGTCGGGAAGCACATAGTTGTAGCCGCTTGGGACGGAGGATCTCGAGGATGGAATCGGAATTGTGAACAAGGGTTGAGTGTGTATGTTGCCGGTCTCCCCCCAATAAAAGCGTGGGTGAGAGATGAGAATTTCGACTCCGGTGACGAGGAGGGCCAGGAACGATAGACTGATGAGCCAGTGCGTCACGCGAACGAGCGAAGAGTGCCGAGGGTGAGGTTTTTCGGCCATTTAGCGAATTGTATCAACGGAGTGCCACCGGCACACGGGATATTTGTCGGCCACAAACGTCCATTCCATGGCACTACTTGCGTGTAGCCGGGTTATGCAACCTAGTGTCCGCAGATCCGCGGTCCTATCCGCTAGTTTCTTCTTGACCCGTTTAAGGCTGGACATTTATGCTCCGGTCCACCGCCATGGACATACTTACTTCGTTACTGTCCATTGCCGCATCTGTCCCCTACGGAATGTGTTTCGCCCTGCTCTCGAGCCCCCATGATTTCGCGGGGTGGGCTTGGCTTTTGCTCGGAACTGGTGCCGCAACCATATTCGGAATTTCTCTGCGGATCGCTGACAATTCTCGAACCAAATGGTTGATAGGAATCTTTGCAGTCTTAAGCATCGTTGCCGCTTGCGCGAGCGGCCTCTGCTTTCTCATCGCATTGGTTCGGCTCTTACGATGGTTTTAGCACCGAGGTATAACCTTCCCGTTATTCTCTTCGAGCCGACCATCCAAATTGAACGCGTAGCACCGGCGCGGAGAAACATACGTTCCTCTCAACCGCAGCGCTTTTCTTCGATCCTCCGCATCCCCAGTCAGCGGGCCTGGAACAAGGAGCCGATACCCCATGAAAAGAACGACACGCTTCAAGCAGTACTTGCGGGCGAAGGAGATCTTGATGATGCCCATCGCGCATGACCGGCTATGCGCGACAATGATTGAACGGGCCGGTTTCAAAGCTCCAGGATGCGTGGGCTACGGCAATTCCGCGGCGTTAATTTGCGCTCCGGACATCGAACTGCTGACACAGGACTCAGCGGCATTTGTCCCGAAGAACGCTGACGCGGCTTGCCATGCCGCGCTGAGTCGCTTCGAAGCGTTCCTTTAGTTTCAACCAGCTGCTATAGCCATATTCCCGGGCGAGTATGTACTGAGCATCGGCAAGCCTAGCATTGAGCCTTCCCGCTTCGTTGTCCAACGAAGAAAGCCGTTGAAGCGCGGCAGCGTCCGAGCGTCGGAAGTCATGGAGCAGGTCTCTTGCTTCCTTCTTAATATCTTCCAAATTGCGTTCGGAGGGTAAGCTACGGGACATGCTCGGCGCTCCTTCGTCAGAAACGCTCCCCTCGCGGTGAGAAAGGAGCCGACGGATTGATTGGGAGGCCTATAATGAAATTCCGTTCTCGCGGGTGCTACTGGTCAAGAGGTCAGTTTCGGGGCAACGGCTGTTCCGGCTTCCACCAAGCACGCGCGCGTCTCATGGCATCCTATCGTCGATGATTCTACAAGGCTACTTTCGGGTCCTCAGTTTCTTCGATGTCGCAGAAGCGATTGAATTAGACAAGTTGCGCTCCCTGCTCGGCCCGGAAGCGGTTCCGCGGGCGCCGGCCTTTCGTCACCGTGCGCCTGAGTATTCTCAAGTTCAACAGGTTCCAATTGTTGAATCGGTAGGATCGATCACGCTGCTGACGCAGGAGAGGTTGGATGCTCGAATCAAATATTATTGGTTTGGAGTTGCCGTCGTCGAGCTTACTATGGCGTTCGAATGCGACTTAGATTCCCTGTGTACTTCCTCGTTTCGCTGGATGAACGCGCCGGAGGTCGAAGAAGCCGCAGAAAAGCTGTTGCACGATCATTTGGATCGTTTCGGCCCAGCCCTCGTTAAGCCGTCCGCAAAATGGCTCGATGAGGACTACTTGATTATCGACGTCGAATCAGCCAAACATTCGGACGGCCACTCGGCGACTGCCGCTGATCTCCTTGATTTCTATGCGGATCAGATTACCAAACTGATTCGGGGAGAGGTTGTTTCGCTGTCGGCTGCCGAACGCGATGAGATCATACGTTCCGCCCTTTCCTATTACCCCGACGACCTGGTAGTTGTCGGGTGGGCGGTGGCACTTGTGTATGACAAACCCGAGGCTATCCCGGCCGTCGTCGACATTCTCGAATATACAAATACGCAGTTACTCGAATTCCGATATTATGACGATCTGCTCACCAACCTGCTCTCGCAGGTCTACAGTTCCCTCGAAGGGCGTGAAAGCTTTTGGTCACGATGGCGATTATCCCGGCGGGCTGGCCGTTTGAATCGAATTCGCCTGGACATAATGGACCTGGCCGAGAGAACCGAATACGCCGTGAAATTTATCAGCGACACGTACTATGCAAGAGTTTACAACCTTGGAGCAAACAAGATTGGCGTTACCGATTACAAGACCCTCGTCGATGAAAAATTGAAAACGGCGGGAGAACTTTACGAGTTTATGGTGGATCAATTCAACGAAAGGCGTATGTTTGCGCTGGAGGTGGTCGTTGCCATCCTTGTACTGCTCGACGTGATAGCTTTGTTTCGGGGCAAATAGAGGCATAGCGGAGCCGCGGCGTTGGCAGGCAAGCGAATTACAGGTGCCAGGCCTTCGACATTCTGATATGCAGTAGTTCCTGTATTACCGGTTCGCTCGCTTTCCGCCAGCATCCTGTTCCATGTGCGTAATCCCCCGCTGACTGGAGAAGCTCGTGCGTAAATACGGCCGTGCGCGTCAAACCCTCGGTTTTCTCGCCTCAATCTGCGTTACGCAGGCTCTGACCGGTTGCGCCAGTTCTACCACCTCCGGCTCCGGGAGCAATCAGAAGGCGACCGCTCCGTCCATCACGACGCAACCTGCGGCTCAGACCGTAACAGCGGGCCAGAGCGCTACTTTCCATGTCGTCGCCGCAGGGACCTTACCGCTCGCCTACCAATGGCAAAAGAACGGAACGAATCTTGGCGGGGCTTTGGCTGCCAGCTACACGACACCGGCAACAACATCGAGCGATGACGGATCGATGTTTGCCGTGATTGTCAGCAACCCGGCGGGGAGCGTGACCAGTCAGCAGGCATCCCTGACGATCAGCCCGGCCACCGCCCCAGCCATCACGACGCAACCCACAAATCAAGCCGTCCCTGCCGGACAGACGGCCACTTTCTCAGTTGTCGCCACCGGCAGCTCGCCGCTCACCTACCAATGGCAGCTGAATGGCGCTCCGATCTTCGGGGCCACGGCAAGTTCGTACGTTACGCCGGTTATAACCTCGGCAAATAGCGGCGAACAGTTTCGCGTAACGGTGACAAACTCCGCCGGAAATGTCACCAGCAACATTGGCACACTGACCGTCAATGCTTCGACCGGCGGGTCCGCCATAGACGTTATCACCTACCACTACGACAACATGCGTACCGGTCAGAACGTGAACGAACTGACGTTGACGCCGGCCAACGTGAATGTGAATACCTTCGGGAAACTGGGCGAATTCGCGGTCGATGGGCTCGTGGATGGTCAACCGCTCCTGCTCTCCAACCTGGTGATTCCCGGCGTGGGAACGAAAAACGTTCTTTACGCGGCAACGGAGAACGATTCGATCTACGCGTTCGACGCCGACAGTATCACTGCCAAAGGAGGGACGGTATTGTGGCAAACGACCGCCCTGCTCTCCGGTGAAACTCCGAGCGACAATCGTGGTTGCAGCCAGGTTCAGCCGAAAATCGGCATCACTTCTACGCCGGTCATCGACCGCCTCAGAAATGCCATTTATTTAGTCGCGATGTCCAAGGATACCAGCGGAATTTATTATCAGCGGATTCACGCCCTCGATCTGGCCACGGGTGCAGAGTTGTTTGGCGGCCCAACGACCATTCAGGCTACCTACTCTGGCACCGGCGACAACAGTTCGAACGGCTCGGTCGTTTTCGATGCAAAGCAGTACAAAGAGCGTCCCGGTCTCCTCGAACTGAACGGAACCATTTACACCATGTGGTCCTCCCACTGCGACCACCGTCCGTATACCGGCTGGATCATTGCCTACAGCGCGGACACTCTGGCGCAAACCAGCGTTTTGAATCTGGTCCCTAATGGCAGCGAAGGCGCAATCTGGATGGCGGGCGCGGCTCCCGCCGCGGACGCCTCTGGCAATATCTATTTCATCATGGGCAATGGAGATTTTGATACCACCCTGAATTCCAGTGGGTTTCCAACCGACGGTGATTGCGGGAACTGCTTCGCCAAAATGAGCTCGACTACTCCACTTTCTCTGCTGGATTACTTCACTCCTCTGAACACCGTCGCCGAATCGTACTCGGACACGGACTTTGGATCCGGTGGAGAACTCCTGCTGCCGGACATTGTCGATAATGCCGGCAACACGCACCACCTCGCCGTTGGCTCCGGAAAAGACGCAAATATCTACGTCGTCGATCGCGACGACATGGGCAAGTTCAACGGAAAGGCGGACAACATCTATCAACTCATCACCGGCCAGCTCGCCGGCGGAGTGTGGGCAAAACCGAGCTATTTCAATAACGCTGTCTATTACGGGGCCAACAACGACTCCATCAAAGCGTTTCCCATCGTGAACGGCATGCTCGCGACCTCGCCGTCCTCACGCTCCGGGCACACCTTCAGTTATCCGGGAGCAGCGCCAACCATATCCGCGAGCGGCACAACGAACGGCATCGTCTGGGTTGTGGAGAACGTCTATCCGGCCGTCCTCCACGCCTATGACGCAAGCAACCTGTCGAACGAACTTTACAACTCCACGCAAGCCTCAGGCGGAAGAGATAATTTCAGCGCCAACAAGTTCATCACCCCTGTGGTGGCCAATGGAAAACTGTACGTAGGCACCTCGACCAGCGTGGCCGTGTTCGGCCTGCGTTAATTCGCCTGGTATCAAATCCAAGAATTGGAGCGCCTGACGCCGCAGGATGTAGCATTTGAGGATGCGTCCGATGTGCGGCGTTTGCCGTCTCACGCGAACTGCAACTTCCCAGGTAGGTATCACCATGGAAATACCAACGAGGTTTGCAGAGCCCTCAGTTTCCATGTTGAATTCTCAGCCACTTGAAATTATTATGGGCATACACGGGAAAGGAGGGCGATCCATAAAAAATGAAAAATTCTGATTGTAGTGACAAACGTGAGGTGGCTGAGGCTTAAGGCGCGAGCTATTAAGTCCTGGCGAAGTTGGATTCGCAAAAGGCCTTTGCGCCTTCAGCCAATCCCAGACAGACTACCGGCGGCCCCGCAGAGTTAATCTGCGGGGCCGTTGAACTTTCGGCCCGTGTTGACAGGATCCTTTCTGCCGGAGCACACCCTGGAATCTCAAATTCGGCACAGCTGGCGGGCTAATCGACTGATGTCAAACCAGATAAGCGAAATATCTTGGCAGCTTCGAGAAATCGCGAAAGGGCCACAGGTGCCCGTTTCGCTTGCCTGCCTTCAGACGCTGCCCGTTGCGCTCCGTAACCGTCACTGGACACTCGGCGTAGCCAAGTTCCAGTACCGGAAGTTGGACGGAGGGCACAGTGACTGCACCCGAAAGCAGTTGCACGCGCGCCCTGATTGATGTATGAACTCGTCGGGCGTTCCGCCCGAACGTAGCTCCCGGTTTATTTCCGGACTCCCAGAATCGGTTCTGAATCGAGGAAAACAGATGATCGCTTTGATTATTCAGCTAATCAGCGGAGCCGTAGGTGGCAACATTGCGGGCGCTCTACTGCAGAAGTTTAGTTTGGGTCCTATCGGAAACTCCATCGCAGGAATTGTAGGTGGTGGCGTCGGCGGCCACTTATTGGGCATGCTGATGTCGAGTGGTGCCGCGTCAACCGCGGCCTCTGCCGTGACAGGTTCCGGGCTGGACATGTCGTCCATACTTTCTAGCGTGGGTGGCGGCGGCGTTGGAGGCGCAGTGGTAATGGCCATTGTCGGCCTCATCAAGTCGCAGATGTCCAAGTCCTGACGCAAACCACCACGTGTTTTCGAAGGATCGCTCTGCACTGCGTCCGATGACTGTGGTCGGCAAGACCGACTCTACGGCGCTTGTGAGCGACCTGTCTGACAAACCGTGCCAATAATTCTACCGGACCATCGCGATTGCCGACTTGGTGATCTGCATCGGACCCGCTCAACGTGCCTGTGGGGTCGGTGCCTTCATCAAATCGACAAACATTTTGTTGAACCTTGCCAGATCCAAATCCTGCTGGATTTCGACGAGTCGTGCACCAAGCATCGGATTGTCCTTATCGGTCCACGTCAGCGTGTTCCCGTAGGCAGGGCCGTGGTCGACATCGACGCTCATATAGCGCACGTCCTTTTTGGTGATTAACGTCGGATCGATCCACGCAGCGGCGGCCAGTTCGTCCCACATGTAAGAGCCGCCCTGATCCTTCATAAAGAACTTCACGACATACTGTGCGGCGGGGCGGTTGCTCTGGTTGATCTCGGCAACCATGGCATCCGTGATTCTGGTTTTGACCGAGATGTCCACCGGCGTGCAAACGATCGTTTTCCACGGTGCCGCCAGCACGCTCTTTGCCGCCTCGGGATCGAACCAGAAATTGAATTCGTGACGCGGTGCGCTGAGAAATTCTGGATCGTCGGTCTGAGGATTCAAGCTTCCTCCCATGAACACCAGGCCCTCGGCGAGTTGCGCAAAATGAGGATCGATGGCGTTGGCGAGTGCTAGGTCCGTCATGGGGCCTCCCTCGTAGATGGTCACGTCATGCGGATACTTGTGCACCATGCGAATCAGGAAGTGAGCAGCATCTTCGTCGGCGGCCTTGCTGTGGGGCTCGCCTTCGATCAGTTTGGGAATTACGTCATCTTCGTGCCACCAGCGATCGTCCCATGCTCCGGCGAATGCGACTTTCCCGTACCGCGCCTGCCACAACTGGGCTTCCTTGCGACGATGTACCAGCGGAAACACGGCTCCGGGCACGACCGGAATGTCGGTGCGGCCAATCAATTCCAGCAGTCGAATTGTGCGTGCTACCTCTTCGTCGCGCCATTGGTTCCCGCTGACAACGGTAATCCCCAATACGTCCACCGCAGGAGACTGAATCAAGGTCAGCAGCGTTTGCATGTTGCTACCGCCGGGTCCCGAACAATCCTGGTCGATGATGACTTTCCGGCGTTGCTGCGCGAATCCCGGGCTAATCGCTGTCAGTAAGAAAATTACAAAAAGTACTAGTCCATTCCTCATCAGAGACCCCTGTTGGCATATCGTCTTCAGCCGACAATCGACGGCCCACACGATCAATGGTTAGCACGGATCAGGTCGGCAGCTTTTTCGGCAATCATGATCGTCGGAGCGTTCGTATTGCCGCAGGTGATGCGCGGCATCACCGCCGCATCGGCGACACGAAGGCCGTCGATGCCGTGGACACGCAGGCTGGCATCGACCACCGCCGTCGAACCGCCGCCCATCTTACACGTTCCCACAGGATGGTAAAGCGTCTGCGCCTCCGCCCGAACGAAATCCGCGATTTTCTCATCGCCTTGCACGCTTGAGCCGGGATGAAGTTCGCCTCCCCGATAGGGTTCGAATGACTTCGCGTGCGCGAGCTGGCGGCTGAGCTTCACTCCTTCGACGATGACGCGCATGTCGCCCGGGGTGGAGAGATAATTCGCACGAATCAAAGGTGGCTCCAGCGGGTTGGCGGACTTCAGCGAAATCGCGCCTTGGCTTTCGGGAGTGACCAGCGTCGGACCAAAACCAAAACAGTGCTCTTTGCGCGGACTGAGTCCGTGATTCACGTAATACGCAGGTCCGAACAGAAGCTGCAGGTCCGGCTCATTCAATCCGGGCCGCGTTCGCCAGAAAATTCCCGCTTCGGCGACGTTCGAGACAAGCGGGCCGCGCTTGAATATTAAATATCGCAGAAGGTTTGTAAGCGATTCAGCGTTGGCCATGCTGACGGGCTTGGTGCAGAGATAACCTACCGACACCATCAGATGGTCCTGCAGATTCTTGCCCACGCCGGGAAGATCGTGGAACGCAGAGACTCCGGCGCGCCGGATTTCGTCGGCGGGCCCGATGCCAGAGAGCAAAAGCAATTGGGGCGAGTTGATTGAGCCGGCGGCGAGAATCACTTCGCGCTCGATTCGCACCGTTTCGATGACCCCGCCGCGGATGTACTCGATCCCGACCGCGCGGTGATTTTCGAGAACGATTCTTGTCGCGTGTGAATGCGCCACCACGGTCAGGTTTTTTCTCGCGAGCACGGGTTTCAAATACGCGTCGGCGCTGCTATGGCGCTGGCCATTCTTTTGCGTCACTTGGTAGAGGCCTGCCCCATCTTGCGTGGCGCCGTTGAAATCCGAGTTGGCGGCAATGCCTAGTTCTTCGGCTGCGGAGAGAAACGACCGCGTCAGCGGATTCACGTAGCGCAGATCGGCGACATTCAACGGCCCGCTCGTGCCGTGATATTCCGACGCGCCGCGCTCTTGTCGCTCGGATTTCTTGAAGTACGGAAGAACATCCTGGAATCCCCAGCCCTCGTTGCCGAGGCTCGCCCAATCGTCGTAGCCGGCCGGATTGCCGCGCATGTAAATCATCGCATTCATGGAACTTGAGCCGCCGATCATCTTTCCCCGGGGCCAATAGAGCTTGCGATTCTGAAGGCAGGGCTCTGGCTCCGTGGAGTAGTTCCAGTCGACGTGCGTCTTATACAGCTTCGAGAAGGCCGCGGGGATGCGGACTTCGCGGGCCGAAGCGGGGCCGCCGGCCTCGAGCAGCAGGACTTGCGTGTGCGGATCCTCAGTGAGCCGCCCCGCCAGAACACAGCCCGCCGACCCAGCACCTACAATGACGTAGTCGTAAGTTTTGGTTTCCCCAAGCATCGGTGAACGGAAAGCAATTATGACGGTTCTTTCGAGCAAGTCCAATTTCAACGGTGGTTCTGGGTAGCTCCGAGGCTTCGATCACAGGGCGCGGCTTAGCGCCATGGCCTTATCAGAATGACGCAGTTCTGTCGTCCTATCGTTCGGATTGCCAGGCATCTCTGTCGGCCACGCACGGGGCCATGTTGTGGCTCACATCGGACTGCCCGCGGGAATGCTTAGAATCGTCGGTTCGCTAGATTCCGAGCCGGGCAGTAGTAAACTTTCCCTAGACCAGCGAGAGTTGATCCAAAGCAATTCGGGAGGAAGGCACATGGAGCAAAGGAAGGACAGCAGGCGCGAATTCATGAAGCTGACCGCTCGAGCGGGCCTTGGCATGGTTGGAGCGCAGCCAGCGAGCGCAGTTGCCTCGAAACGTACTGCGGATCCCGCCTCCGCCACTTTTGATGTTCGTGATTTCGGCGCGACGGGTGACGGCGAGAAACTCGATACCCTGGCGATCAACACGGCAATTTCCGCCGCTGCAGCAGTTGGCGGGGGCACTGTGCACCTGCCTGCCGGCACTTACGCGTGCTATTCGATTCACCTGAAGAGCAATGTCAGGCTTCAACTCATGAGTGGAACCATCCTTCTTGCGGCAGATCCGCCCAAGGAAAAAGGGCAGGAGGGTTACGATCTTCCCGAATTCAACAAGCCATGGGACGACTATCAGGATTTCGGCCACAGCCATTGGCATAACAGTCTAATCTGGGGAGAAGGTTTGGAAAATGTTTCCATCTGCGGCCCGGGCTTGATTTGGGGGAAGGGACTCAGCCGAGGCGAGTTTCAAGGCCCCCTTGCGGAGATTCCGGGAGTTGCAAACAAGGCCATTGCGCTCAAGAATTGCCGCGACGTACTGCTGCGGGACTTCTCACTTCTACACGGCGGACATTTGGGGATACTGACCACGGGTGTGGACAACCTGACGATTGACAACGTGAAAATTGATACCAACCGCGCCGGTGTAGACATGGACTGTTGCCGCAACGTGCGGGTGTCAAATTGCAGCATAAATGCCCCGTGGGATGACGCGATATGCCTGAAGAGTTCTTTTGCGCTGGGTTCCGCGCGCGCCGCCGAGATGATTACCATCAGCGATTGTATGGTCAGCGGCAGTTTTGAAGAGGGATCACTCCTCGATGGGACCTTTAAACGCTTCCCCGCAAGTGCCGATATTGACCGCAACGGACGCATCAAGTTCGGGACGGAATCAAACGGTGGCTTCAAGAACATCACCATCACGAACTGCGTTTTTGACGGATGCTTTGGTTTGGCCATTCTGAGCGTCGACGGAGCCTTCATCGAAGATGTGACCATTTCGAATATCACCATGCGCGATACTGTGGCTTCGCCAATTTTTATTCGCCTCGGTTCACGCATGCGAGGTCCCGCGGGAGCGCCGGTTGGTGCCATCCGGCGGGTCAATATTTCAAATATCGTTTCTTCCAGCGCTTCGTCGCTGTTCTGTTCGATGATTGTCGGAATTCCCAAACACCGAATTGAAAACGTAAAGTTGAGCAATATCCTCTTGCAGCATTCCGGCGGCGGTACAAAAATTGACGCGGCCCGGCAGTTGCAAGAAAAGGAAAGGCAGTATCCCGAGCCAAATATGTTCGGAAATACGCCCGCCCATGGTCTTTTGATTCGCCACGCAGAAGGCATTGAGATCAGCGACTACAAAGTGATCACTGCTGCCGGGGACGCAAGGCCCTGTTTTCTTCTGGATGGCGTCGAGCGGGTGGACTTTTTGAATATCAAAGCCGATCGCGCGGTGAATACTCCCGTGTTCATTCTGGACAAAGTGAAGGACTTCAGCGTCGTAAAGTGTAAGTCCGTGCCCGACACAAAAATCGCAGAGGCAAACCACGAGGAACTTTAAACAGGAGTGTCACCCCGGATTTTCCTATTTCTACGAATTGCCCGCGGCGGCCGGCAGGGAGGCTGCTTTACCGCGGATGGTTGCCTTCACTGGAAACGCCAGGATCGCCATGCTGTCGATATCAAAATACCGATAGAGGTCCAGACAAAACAGCTCAGGAGCAGTTCGGTAAGGGACTGGGGCCTCCAGAAGATAGCTCAAGCTAGTCATCGCATTGTCCGATTCGATTTCGGAAAATAAATTCGGTTCGAATGCCGCCGCGGCCAACGCGACTACCTGGCTGCGTATTCCATCGGTTTCCAAGCGGATTTTATTCAGACCAGTGCGACTCCGGAACGACTTTGCAGTAGCGATCAATTGTGCGACTTCGAGGCCCATGGCGCGATCTCCTCTGCTTGCCACCAACATTTCCCAGTAGGCCGGCTCGGTCTCGTCGGGAGATGTTGCACCAAAGAAG
Organism: Candidatus Acidiferrales bacterium; assembly: GCA_963783955.1. Lineage (GTDB taxonomy): Bacteria > Acidobacteriota > Terriglobia > Acidiferrales > UBA7541 > Acidiferrum. Next base: position 298,710 of record CAWAPN010000003.1, read on the forward strand.
AGAGGTTCGAATGCAAGGACCTGCTCGCCGCGATTTACCCGTTCGGCGACGCCTCGGGCAGACGCTTTGTATCCTCCGTCGTTCAAAAGGATGGTGAGTGGCGCGTCGGTCGGAGCGGCCCCGGCCGCCACCCAGATTCCGGTTCCACTAAGCGAATTCGAGAAGTCGAAGCGGTAAGAGAAGGATTGCAGGCCGGAACGTTTCGTGCTGACCAGTTTCCATGCCGCGTCCACCGAAACCGGCGAATAACGGAGGATGGACTTCAATTGTTCCCGCCGGGATTTCACCCAGGCATCACGCTCCTGAACCGCGGGAACTGCAACGCGACGGATTTGACTTGCCAATTGTATCGCCAACCCGGCGGTCGTCAGATTGTCTTTTGGCAAATTACCAGCCAGTTGCTGCGGTGTGAAAATTTCCGAGTCGCTCGGAATCTCTTTGCTGACAGGCGCCAGGTGAAAGTGTTCTGAAAAGAAGGCATAGGCCTGTTGGCGGTTGTCGAGTTGATAGTTGTGGGTGCCTGGGTCGATGTTTTCGTACCATCGCAGTGCCTTCTCCGAGTTGTACAACTTGAAAAACGGAAGAATCTGCTCGTAGACGTAAGGTTTCACGAGGGGCGCCAGGAAGCAGCAATCGTCCTGTTCGTTATGGATCAAGAGAGTGGGCCGTGGGGCGCGCATGGCCACGAGAAATGGATAGTCAAATTCCTTCATCAAGTCCGTGGCATCCTCTTCCACGTCGGAAGAGTCTGTTGGACGCGTCAAATTCGATTCCAGCGATCCGAAGCCTGCTACTTCCACCATTACGTTCACGCGCTCATCCAGTGCGCTGATCATGATGGTCTGCCAACCGCCCCCGGACAGGCCGGTCACGCCGATGCGCTTGGTATCTGCGTTCGGAAGAGTCGTCAGAAAGTCCAGGCCGCGACGCATGATCAGGTAGAAATATCCGAGGGCATTCGATCCCACCAGATCCAGTTGACCTGCGAAATCGTGGTTGTTTTGTTGTTGTCCGAGTTCGCCCAAACCCGGCCAGCCAAGGCTGAGTGCCAGAATTCCCTGTTTCGCGAAATTAATGCAGCGTTTCTGCTCGTATTCCGTCAGGTTGCCAAGAGGCTCGTGCCCGGTGAAATTCAGAATTGCCGGGACTCTTCCGCTCAGTCGTTCGGGCTCGTAAAGGATCGCCGTGGATTGAAAACCCGGCACAATCTCATAGCGATACTTGCGCACGCGGTACCCGTGAACGGTTTCAATCACTTCCGTTTGCTCGAATCGTGGAGCAGCTTCGATCCATTCCTGTGGCCAGCCGTGATATACGACGTCTTCGAGGATATGTTTACGGAGCCTGTGCACCTCTAAGTTCCACTGCTCGGCGGTTGCCGGGACTACCGGTTTGGGAATCTGCTTCATCAAATATTTTTGCAGTTGATACGCCGTCACGGCCTTTGGCTGCACCTGCTTTTCAAGCAACGGCGCCACCGTATCGCTGACAGCCTGTGCTTTCGCAAATCCGGCAGTCGCGATCCAAACCGACAGCAATGCGCCGACCCGCGTGGCTCGTCGACATGATCTCATCTACTCTCCTAGTGGAATACCGCCAAACGATTGGCTGACTACACGCAGCCTACGCACTTTCAGCAAGGCACCCGTCTCCTTTCCTTCTCGGCCTACTCGCGCCGACGAGAGTCCGACGCACGCCAGGGCCTGAATCATGCCATCGGCCGGAATTTCGCTTTCGATCGTAAGCGGACCTATTTCATACGCGGTCTTCAACGGGGGATTGTCGGATGCAATGAATTGGTGCGGGCACTCCTCTCTTGCGGAATTACGGTACCCAATACCAAACTCAACCTCCCAAAGGCCGGAAATCGTGGGCTCGGCGTGCGTCTCAATCATAAGTCTGGCAGGCCCTGGCTTCATGTCGCGACACGTCAGCAAAGGCGTCTTGGTCTTGTTCCCGAGCGACAGGCCGGTCGTGACTTCTACGCCGCAAACGGTGCAGAATTCATGGTCGCGCCGCAGGCAATTCGGATTCGATTTCTCCCCAGCGGGCGTAACTCCTTCCACAAAAAAATCGTTCGCGATCTTTGCAGAGTACATGTAGGTTTCAGTCTTCCCGCTCTTGCGGTCAGAGAAGCTTGGAATTCCAGCGGAAAGCAACAAAAGTGCGAGATAGAAGAAGCGCCGGTGGTCCGGGAAGACTCTCCTCTTCGCAAAAAATGGATTCGCAGACCTTCGAATGGAGCCCGGGCAGGGAAAACGCGGGCCGCTCCCGCCTGAGTCTATGCCGTTAGAATTCATCGTAAGCAATCTGCCGAGGCACGACGCTGAAATCTTCCATCAACATCCGCTTCGCCGCTCGCATCATAGCCGGAGGGCCACACAGATAAAATTCCACCTGTTCCAAGGCGGGATGTTGATTCAAGTATCGACTTCGCAAAATTTCATGTACAAACCCGGTTGGTCCGGTCCAGTTGTCCTGCGGCAAAGGTTCGGAAAGCGCTGCGTGGAAGCTGAAGTTGCGATGTTGTTCTGCCAATCGCTCGAAGTAGTCCTGATAAAAGAGTTCCTGCTTCGAGCGGGCGCCATACCAGAACGACACCTTACGAGTGGTCTGCTGGGTATCGAAGAGAAACGACAGGTGAGAGCGCAGCGGAGCCATTCCCGCGCCGCCGCCGAGGTAGATCATTTCCTTGTTGGTATTTTTGATCAGGAAATCGCCGAAGGGGCCGGTCAGCTTGACCATGTCTCCGGGACGAAGACTGTGAGCGTAGGTGGAACCAACCCCGGCGTCACAATCCTGGCCGCGCGGCGGCGTGGCAATTCGAATGTTGAACTTAAGCTGGCGATCATGCCATGGATTTGTGGCGAGTGAGTAGTTGCGGCGTACGCTGCAGTCGGCGCGGGACTTGTTATCAAAAACATGGTGTGCTCGCCATACCTCCGCGAACGGATCTTTCACTGAGATTTGAGCGAAGGAAAGTTCTCCATAGGGCGGAATCTCCAACTGCATGTATTGTCCCGGCTGGTAGGACGGCAGAGTACCGTCCGCCCGCTCAAGCACCAGTTCCTTTATGAACGTGGCCACGTTTTCATTGCTGGCTACTTCGAAGGTGAAAACGTGAGTTCGGGGTTCGGCTATGGCAGTGGCTACGTTCATGTAAACACGGCGGTGCTGCGTTTTAATCGGGTAGGTGCGCAAGGCGGCGCAGGCCGGCAAGCGGACGGGCGAACCATTCGTGATGTCAAAGCGCCCATTGTGTTTGGAGCATTCAATGAGTCTGCCTTTGACAAAACCGTCGGCGAGGTGCGCGTTCCCGTGAGTGCAGATTCCATCGGTCGCGTAGTATTGATTGTCGATCGTCCGGTAAATCGCGAACGTCTGGCCGTTGTGATCAAAACGGATCACGTCCTCCTTCTCAATAACGCCAATATCACAAACGTCCACCCATCCATCCGCAGTTGCGACAGTCCGAGCCTTAAACGCCGCAACCGCGCTTGAGGCCTCGCGAGGAACGGTCGGCGAGGGAAGTTGCCGTTTCACATGGTAGCCGGGGTCTCTCCTTTGCCGCAGAACGGCAGGGATGATCTCGCGGAAGGCTGCCAACAGGCTGGGATAGGGCATGGGCGTGTCCCATTTCACCAGTTCGTGCAGCCGCGGAAGGTTGTGGTAAGGGACGAGAGGGAACATGTGGTGTTCGAGGTGGTAGTTCATGTTCCAGTAGAGAAAGCGATTGATCGGGCTCATATACACCGTGCGGCAGTTCAGCCTGTGGTCGAGAACATTTTCTGCCAGCCCGGCGTGTTGCGTAAGGCTGTAAACGTTCATCAGCCAGGGACCATAAAGATTGGGTAATCCGACGAACATCAGCGGGAGAATCGTTCGATAGTAAACTGCCGCGCCGATGATGAGCGTGTAAATCATTGCGTAGCATCGGGCGCGAATGAATACGCCTGGATACTCGGATTCGGGCACGAATTCTTTCTCCGGTCCCGACATGCGGCCGAAGCAGTGCTTCGCAACGCTAATCGAGTAGCGGGGAAAGGTTCCCAGCCCAAAGAATTTCTTTCCCAAGTCGACGAGATTCGGAGGACGAGGCACCTGAATTTCCGGATCGCGTCCAACAATAATGGTGTCGCTGTGGTGACGAGTGTGACTCCAACGCCAGATGGTCGACTCGCGCATGACCATGAACGACGCGATTTCATAGAGGGTATTGTTCATCCAGTCCGTTTTGAACGCGGTGCCGTGACCCGATTCGTGCCAACGGGAATCGGAACTCGAAGCGTATAGCGCACCATAGATCGCGAACGGAAGGATCACCGACCACTTGCCCCACCAGCTACAAGCCCAATAACCGGCGGCGAAAATCAACGTGAACCAAAGCAACGTATCACGGATGGCCGGTCCGTCCCGGCGTTCGAGCAATTGCCGGATTTCCGCTTTCGGCACCGGGGTCGTATACCAAGCGGCGTCCGCCAACCCCTTGGCCAGGGCCCTCTCGGAGTTTTCTTTGCTCAAGACGTATCGATTTTCCATTAACGCAGACATGGTGTGTTTCCTACATTTAATCGTTCCCTTGGTTTGAAATCTCCTGCGCCGCGCCAAGTTCCAGTTTCATAGGTTCCAGGTTTGGCAGCAGCACATGAATCCAGGCCAGGCCGAGAAGATAACTGAAAGCTGCAACCGCGAAAGGCGCCATATAATTGTTATGCGTCAGCGACAGAGTTCGCGAAGCGAATTGCGCGAAAAACATTCCCATAACGGACCCAGCCATGCCTCCGATTCCAACAACCGACGCGACGGCCGCCCGCGAGACCGTATCGCTCGCGAGGGTAAAGAGATTGGCGACATAGCCGCAGTGCCCGGCCGCCGCCAGCGTGACCAGTAGAACGGCGTGGATATAATTGGGAACGAGCGGAACGGTGAAGACCGGCACGGCGCAGAGGCCACAAACCAGCAAGGTGGTCTTCCGGGCGGCATTGAGCGTCCAGCCACGGCGTAGCAGGAAGGAGGAAAGCCATCCTCCGAGAATGCCGCCGAAACCTGCCACCAAGAAAATGAACATCAGCGGCAGACTGCTTTGGGCCAAATTCAGGCCGTAGCGCTTGTTAAAGAAGTCGGGCGCCCAGAAGATGTAAAACCACCAGATCGGGGCCGAAGCCATAGTTCCCGCAATGTAAGCCCAGGTCTGGCGGCGACCAAGCAGGTCTAACCATCGGATGGCCTGCGGCTCAGCCGATTGTGTCTTCCGTCCAGCTTTTGGCGTGTGCTCCGGCAGAAGCGACGGGCTTCTCTTTGGAACTCGATAGAGACCGATCCACAACCCGGCCCAAGCGAGACCGAGCGCTCCCAAGAACAAAAATGCTCCTCGCCAACCCCAGGATGCGGCAAGAAGCGGCACAATGACGGGACAAATTACCGCACCCGCATTACTGCCCGAGTTAAACAGACCGGTTGCGAATGCCCGCTCCTGTCGGGGAAACCATTCCGCAACAGCCTTCACGGCCGCGGGGAAAAATCCACCTTCCGCCAATCCCAAAAGAGAACGGGCGACGATGAAGCCGGTCACGGTGTGTGCCAGGGCGTGCGCCCCTGCCGCGAAACTCCACGCGGTCACGGCGATCAACAATCCCGCTCGCACTCCTGTCTGGTCGAACCATCGTCCGGCCAGAACATAGCCCATCGCGTAAGCCGCTTGAAACGCTGTGACCATCCAACCGTAATCAATTTGATTCCAGCCAAGATCCGCATCGAGCATTGGCTTTAAGAAACCCAGGACGGCGCGGTCCAGGTAATTGACCGTCGTTGCCATAAAGAGCAAGGCGAGTAGTGTCCAGCGGAACCCGCTGTCAGCGGTCGAAGCTTGTGCGTCTTCGGGCACGCGGATCGACGAGCACGACGATCCGCCCCGAGTCAATAACACGCCGGCACCTTGGCTACTGCGATCATTGCCACAACACTTTTGGACGGATTGGTCATTGGGAGAGATAGGATGCACACAGCTTGAATTAGACAGCTAGCCTTGCCAATGTCATAGTGCTAGCCAGTTCGCGCATGAATGATTCGGCTATGCCCCGAAGCGCCTCGAGCAAACCCTTACCGCGCACCTTGCATTTGCCACCGGCAGGCCGGCCTCGCTGGGTCTGCCCGAAAAACCTGAAGCTGGACCTGCAATACCTGAGCTGGGGCAAACGGCGGTTCGGCGAATCCGCCATCCCGGTCTCTCTGCACCATGGATGGGTTTACTGTGTGGTACTTCAAGGCAGCCCTATCTTGAGGTTTGTTTCTGGGGCAATCACGGTGCAACCCCGACAAATTCTGGTGCTCGGCCCAGATTGTGCCAGCGGCTGGGCGGCCAAGTCGGTTGAGAGCGTGGCAGACCTCCTGACCTGGGTCTGGACCGGTCCCCCGCGCTGCCCTGGGTTGGGCCCGGCAGCCGACGGCTTTCAAACCTTCGGCGCCGATCGTGCGCTCATTCGAGCGCTGCGACAGATCCACTCGCTATGCCGCCGGGAGCTGGAAAAGCCAGACTCATTGTCAGCACTGGCGCTCGAAGAACTGCGGTTCCGCATGGATCTCGCCATCGCTCGCTTAAAGGCACCGAACCCTTCCGTGCCTGAGCCAGCCTTACGCCTCGAACTGGCCTTGCGTTGGCTGGCGCAAAATGTGCGAGAACGCAATCCGGTCGCTCCCCTCTGTGAATACCTTCAAGTGTCTGCCGTGACGCTAAATCGTCTGTTCCGTGCGCATCTCAATGAATCGGTCACCGCCTACCACACCCGTGTTCGCATGGAACAGGCAAGCCAGTGGTTGAAGGACGGTCGAGTAGCGGTAAAGGAAGTCGCCTACGAACTGGGCTATCTTCATGCGAACGACTTCAGCCGCGCATTCAAGAGATTCACGGGACGCAATCCGTCTGAAGACGAATGTCATTGACGCCAGTGCGTCCTCGCCATAGCGGTAGTGCGCCGAGCGACGTGACAAAACGGGCGCCGGTGCTCGACGAAAGAACCAAACCAGAGCCAATCCTAAATTGGCTCCTTCACATGGACAATCTGGCTTGCCGGAACGTTCTTGAGCTTCTGCACAATTCCGGACGGCCAACGGATGTCAATCTCGTCGGCTTTCCCGGCCGCACCTAGGCCGAAATGGATGGGGCCCGCGCTCGACGACGCATACCCGGAAGCGGTCGAGACATGATTGAATTCGGCGTGCCCTCCCGCAAGAACGCGGATTCGCGCGCCGATCGCGTCGCGGTTGCTTTTCCTTCCTTCGAGCGCCAGCGCCAGCCAATGATTGACATTCGGTCCATCGTTCATCCAAAGCTCGGCGGGCGCTCCAAGCGCGGTTACAACAATGTCGAGCTTGCCGTCACCATTGAAGTCGCCAACGGCCGCGCCGCGATGACGCCGCGGTGGTTCGGCGGTGAAGCCGGCACTCTCCCTTAGAGCGGCCCACTGGAGGCCCGAAAGGTTCCGGAAGACCGCGTTGTTTTGTGCGATCTTGCGAGCGCCTTCCATCTCGGGAGACTGCACATCGCCGCAGCTCACAAAAATATCTTTCCATCCATCGTTGTCGAAGTCCGCGACGTTGGCGCTGTAGCCGGACATCGGCTTGCTCACCAAGGCCATGCCACTCTTAGCGGTGACGTCCGTGAACGCTCCCTTGCCGTCATTCTGATAGATGGGAAAAGTCTCGTCGGCTAAGGCCACCAGCGCGATGTCCGGGAGCCCATCGTTGTTGAGGTCGCGGAAATCGGCGCCCATTCCGGAAATTGCGGTTCCCTGTTCCGGCAGCGCGACGCCGGCTTCGAAAGCGACTTCTTCGAAGTGTCCGTTCCCCTGGTTGTGGAACAGAAAGTTGGGCACTTTATCATTGGCGACGAAAATGTCCGGCAGGCCGTCGCCATCGTAGTCCGCGACGCCTACGCCCATGCCTTTTCCTGGATGCGCGCGAATCCCGGCGTGCAAGGAAATATCTGTGAATGTGCCGTCTCCATTATTCAGAAACAACTGGTTTGGCAGTGGCGGGTACAGCCTCGGGTGGCAGTATTCCGGCTTGCCGTTGATCGTGCAATCCGGCTCTTTGCTGACGTCCCAGCTCATGTAGTTGACCACAAAGAGGTCCAACAATCCGTCATTATTCACGTCCACCCACGCGGCGCCTACGGACCAGAGCGGACCGTACTGAGTGTCCGGTTTCGAGAGACCCGCTTTCTCGGTAACGTCCGTGAAAGTTCCGTCGCCGTTGTTGTGATAGAGCGTGTTCCGGTAAACACCGGCGACAAAAATGTCTTCGTGCCCGTCATTGTCGTAGTCGCCGACGGCGACACCGATGTCGTATCCGGTCCCTCTGAGCCCGGCCTTTTCGGTTACGTCCAGGAACGTGCCGTCGCCATTGTTTCGGAAAAGCCGGTTCCAATATTTTGGCGAGGTCTTTTTCAAACTGACAATATCCGCACCGTTGGTAAAAAAAATGTCGGGCCTGCCGTCGTTGTCATAGTCAAAGACCGCGACGCCTCCGGCCATGGTTTCGGGTGCGTGTCTGTCTGGCGTCTCGGAACTGTCCAGTGAAAAAGGAATCGATCGGAAAGCGAAGTGGATGGGTGGGTTTGCCGATGGGGCGGAAGCGGAGTTGCGCCCGACCATCCCGAAAACAAGCAAAATCAGGATTACCGCCGCGGACGAGTATTTCGACAGGCTCGAAACATTCCCAAAAGGCAAAGACATCGCTTGGCCATGATAGCGAAGCGCAACGGTATTTCGACAAAAAATCGCGTAAATCTTATAGATTCCTACCGCGAACCGCCTAGAATCGTTGGCGAGATCGTGTCCTCTAACACCTATGGTCCAATCGCAGTCGTCCCCTGATCGAGGCTCGCCTTCGGCCGGTCGAAGCGCTCCGGGTGACCAAGCAGACTCGCGATCCGGTCTGAAACCTGTCCTGACGTTGTGGGCCCTTGTGCTGTTCGGCTTGGCCTTCGTTGGTCCGACAGCTCCGTACACATTTTTTGGCGTCGGAGCCGTCCAGTCGCACGGACACTTCGCGCTGGTTTACCTGATCGCGATGGTCGCGGTCAGCTTTACGGCGGCGAGCTACGGAAAAATGGCCAAGGCCTTTCCCGAAGCGGGCTCCACCTACGCATACTCTTCCAAAGCAATTCATCCTACGGTGGGTTATCTCGCGGGCTGGATCATGATTCTCGATTACATCCTCATGCCCATGCTCTGCGTCATCATTGTCGGCGCCACTTCCCACAAACTCTTGCCGGCAATTCCCTACAGCGCCTGGGTGATCTTAACGGCCATCGCGATTACCGCGCTGAACCTGCGCGGCATCGAGATGACGTCGCGAGCCACCACAATTTTCAACGTTGTGCTGTCGATTTCGATTGTGTGGTTTGTATCGGCCGCCGTGTGGGCACTCGCCCACGGAGTGGGCCGTGGAACTCTGGTTTCGCTCGAGCCGTTTTATTCGGCGCAGAACTTCTCGTTAAAAGCGGTTATGGCGGCAACGCCGGTGGCCGTGCTTTCCTTCCTCGGCTTTGATGGAATTTCCACCTTGGCGGAAGACGCCAAGGAACCAGAGAAGAACATAGCGCGGGCGACCATCCTGGTCTGTTTCATCGCTGGAATCCTGTTTATTCTACAGACCTATCTAGGGCAACTGATTTGGCCAGACTACACGACCTTCTCGCCGGTAGAGACGGCATTCAGCGATATTGGCCGAAAGATCGGTGGGGTGGGCCTGGCCTATCTGATCGCACTCCTGGTAGTGGCGCAGGCGTGGGCCAGCGGCATTGCGAGTCAGGCGAGCGCCTCCCGCTTGCTCTACGGGATGGCAAGAGACGGAAAACTGCCGCACGCGGTGTTCGGCTACCTTCACCCCCGTTTGCGCACGCCGACCTACAGCATGATCCTGATGGGTGCGATCGCGCTGGTCGCCGGACTCCTGCTGGACTTGGATAAAGCCGCCGAATTGGTCAATTTCGGCGCCTGCGCCGGATTTATGGCCGTCAATTTATCGGTCATCGGACATTATTTCTTTCGGCGGCGCGAGCGCAGCGGCGTCTCTGTCTGGAAATATTTTGTTTCGCCAGTGATCGGTTTTCTCGTCTGTTTTTGGATTTGGCTCAGCGTCTCGCCCCTCGCCATGAAAGTAGGAACAGTCTGGACCCTCGCCGGCATCGCCTATTTTTTCGTTGTGATTCGCCGGCAGGGCACGAACCCCGTTGCTTTGCCGGAGACTTCCTCGCAAAGCTGAGCGCCGGACATAGCGCATAAACGTCTCCGCACGGAAGTACTTCGTCATTTCGCCGTATACCCCCCATCGACCATCAGGCATGTGCCGGTTATGAAGGAAGCTTCGTCGGAGGCGAGGAATAGAATGGCATTGGCCACTTCGTCTACGCTTCCGAAGCGATTCAGCATGTGCAGCGGACCCTCCAGACGGAGATTCTCTTCGTAGGTCATTCCCGCTCGTTGTGCGTCGGCGCGCAGTTGCGGAGTGTCGATGCACCCGGGCGCGACGGCATTGACCCGGATTTTGTGGCGCGCCAGGTCCATAGCCAGACAACGGTTCAATCCGAGCAAAGCGGCTTTGCTGGTGTTGTACGGCAGGCTTCGCTCCTGCGCGATGAAACCGCTGATCGAATTCACGTTCACGACCGAGCCGCCGCCGTTCCGGATCATGATTTCTGCGGCGTGCTTCGCGCAAAACGCCGCACCTTTTACGTTCACCGAGAGGACCCGGTCCCATTCCGCCTCCGGGACATCGTAAGTTCCAAAAACAAAAGCCGCAGCGTTGTTGACCAGGATGTGCAGATTGCCAAACTCAGCTGTCGCTTTCGCGATGCCCTCTTTGACTTGGGCCTCTAGCGAAACGTCGACAGCCAAAAACAGCGCAGCATGCCCGGATCTTCTGATCTCCTGAGCCACTTCTTCTCCGCGGTTACCATCCCGGTCGAAGATCGCCACCGCCGCGCCCTCCCGGCAAAACCGCCAAGCGGTTGCGCGTCCTATGCCAGAGGCACCTCCGGTGATGACCGCTGCTTTGCCTTCAAGACGCATGGCTACGGCAGGAGTTCGTGATACAACTTCACTTCGAAGGATTCCACCAACTCCGGGCGCACGACGTTGAAATAGTGCGTGATGCGCGGCGCGTTACAATGACTGTCGAAGTCCTGTCGGTTTTTCCATTTTTCGATGTAGGTCACCCAGCGAGGATCGTCGATCCGCTGGTTGAGCTCATAGCGAAGGCACCCTTGCTCCTGGTGCGTCGGGCGCATGAGCACGTGCAGCGCTTCGACCAACGCGTCGGTCTTGCCTTCGAAGGCGCGAAATTCGGCGACACAGACGATTTGCGTGGTGTTTTTGTTGGGCATGGTTAGCTCCTTCGGGAAACGGAACCCGGTAAATCGTGTCGTAGCGATTGGTACAGCTCTAAAGCCCTCTCTGGTTTCTCTTGCTGGTGCACCACGGCCCGGACCGCCTGAATCATCGCCAGGGGCGCCTGGCATTGAAATACATTGCGGCCCATATCGACGCCGGCGGCTCCCTCTTGAATTGCTTTGTACGCCATCTGCAACGCCTCTAGTTCTGGAACTTTCTTACCGCCAGCGATCAGGACCGGAACGGGACAAGCCGCGGTCACACGGGCAAAATCCTTTTCGCAATAATACGTTTTCACGAAATGGGCGCCCAACTCCGCGCAGATCCGCGTGGCCAGGCCCAGATATTTTGCATCCCGCGCCAGTTCCTTCCCTACGCCGGTCACCGCCAACGTCGGTATGCCCCAGCGGTTGCCCCTATCGACAACCTTCACTAGATTTCCGATCGATTTGTGCTCGTTCTCGCCCCCGATGTAAACCTGCACGGCCATGGCCGAAGCATTGATCCTCAGGACGTCGTCGATGTCGACCGCTACGAGTTCGTTCGAGAGTTCCTTTAAGATGCTCTGGCCGCCGCTCGCGCGCAGCACGATGGGCTTGGAAATGTCAGCGGGAATCGACGTGCGCAGCGCTCCGCGGGTGATCATCAGCGCATCGGCAAAACGAACGAGCGGCACAATCGAAACGTCGATGCGCTCCAAACCCGTTGTTGGGCCCTGGAAATAGCCGTGATCCACGGCGAGCATGACGGTCCGGCCGGTCGCAGAATTAAAGATACGGGCGAGCCGGTTTTGCATTCCCCAATCGAGCGAATTGCTGCCCTTCAGAAAAAACGGCGCAGCCGTGGCGGGAACGTCAAGGTGGTAATTTTTTCCGTCCTGGACTTCCTCAACGTCGGGCATCGCCAATTTCTCCTTTAGATTCTTGCAGGCCGTTGTAAAAGCCCTCAAATAAAAGCGCAATCGAGGCAGCGCCGGGATCCGGGTGCCCCCGCGTTTGCTCCCCGAGCAATCGCGCTCGGCCATAGCGCGCAGTCAGATTCTTCGTCGCTTCCGCTCCCACCTTGGCCGCTCGAGCGGCCCGTGCAAGACCGTTTTCGATCTCTTTGCTCAGAAGCGTGGCGGCCCGAAACGCCCGGACGGCGGGTATCAGTGCATCCATCATGGTCTTTTCGCCGATTTGCGCGGCGGTCTGCTTCTGGATTGCTTTTAAACCCGCTTCGAAGGCGGCAGACAAATCCTGGCAGTCCAAAGACGCAAAGTTTCCCGGTATCCCATCCCGCATCCCGAGAAAGAAACTACCCAACAGCGAACTAGAGGCGCCGCCATCGGCTCCGAGCACTGCCCAACCGGTTTGCTCGAAACAGAGTTTCAAGCAATTCGCTGGGCCGCTCGCCACGGCTTTCTCCATGCTGTCCACAGCACGCAGCATCGCGGTCCCGTGATCGCCATCCCCAGCCACGCAGTCAAGCTCGCTAAGCCACGGGTGATGCCGGCGGATTTCGGCCGCCGCACCCCGAACCATGCGCAGAAGCTCGGTCCGGCTGAGCCGGTCCGTCATCATCGCACCGTAAAATAAGGCGCGTCACACGGAGCATCCCAGAGTCCGATCAATTCCGGATCCATGCGGGAAATCATGAGCTGGAAGCCCGCTTGCTCCTGCGTGGTAATGAACTCGCCTACCTTTGCGCGTACGAGTTTGATCTTTTTTTCGGCGAGGACCTGATGCACGCGGCGGAAGAGAATGAGTAGTTCCATGAGCGTCGTAGCGCCCGCACCGTTGACTACGACCAACAGCTCCTCCCCCTGTTTCACGCCGAGATCATCTAAAAGCATCGGCAACATCAGGTCCGCGGTTTCATCCGCGGTCTTCAGCTTGATGCACCCCGTCCCCGCTTCTCCATGTTGTCCCATGCCCACTTCCATCTCGTCGTCACCCAGCTCGAAGATGGGTTGGCCGGTCGCCGGATGGGTTGCCGTACGAAGCGCGACGGATAGTGTTCTCGTATTCTGTACCATGCGTTCCGCCAGTTCGAGGCACCGCTCGAGCGAAAGACCCTGCTCGGACGCCGCGCCGGTAATCTTGTACACCGGCAGAAAACCAACGAGCCCTCGGCGATCTTCGGGGTTTGGCCCTCCGGCAATATCGTCGTGCGTCAGGATTCGTCGCACGTTGAGCCCCTGTCCAACGGCCATCTCGAGCGTGATGTTCGACGACAAGACATCGCCGGCATGGTTCAGCACGACGAGGATTATTCCTGCGCCGCGGTCCGCCAGGCGTAGAGCTTCGAGGCAGCGCGGCGGGCCGGGAGCCGCGAAAATCTCTCCGGCAACGCTCACATCGACCAGGCCTTCACCCACGAAGCCGCTCAGGCCCGGCTCGTGTCCGCTGCCTCCGAGAGTGACAACTCCCACCTTGCCCGCAGCTTTCGGCTTGGCTCGCGCGATCAGGTTCGTTCCAACCAACTGCACTTGGTTCGGATGGGCAAGGGCCAGCCCTTCGAGCAATTCTCGAACAATGTTTTCGGGCCGGTTCATGAACTTCTTCATTGGCATGGCGGGATGGAGTACTCCTCCTGTTAGCTGGCCCGCTCGCCGGTGAAAAGCGGCAGGCCATCGGTCGGAACATCGACCACTTCCATCTGTCCGAGTTGGTATTCCGTGATGTAGATCTGTTTTCGTCCGGGCAACGCAAAAGCAAGATTTGTCGGCAAGATTCCCGCCGTGGGAATTCTTTCGATCACGTTCCCATCCGTTCCGAGGACGGTCACATCGCGCTGGCCAAAGACCGCGACGTAGAGGTTGCCATCGGCGGAGAATGCCATGCCATCCGGGCCTTTCCATCCTGGTGGCGCGTCCGGCCGGATGACATTGCCAAAAAGCACGCGTCGCCCTGCTTCATAACGATAAATGTTACCGGTGAGCGTTTCGTTCGCGTAAAGCCATCGGTCTCGGCCAAAAGCGATGCCATTTGTAAACTTAATGCCGCCGTCGAGCTGCTCGACCTTTCCTCGGGAAACGTCGACGCGGTACACACGGCCGTCGTAGTCCACACTCATGTAATCCGGGCGGATTTTGTTGTTCGGGGCGAACTCCTCAATGAACACACCGGAATCTGTAAGATAGAGCGCGCCATCGGGACCGAAACAGAGGTCGTTCGGGAATAAGAAGGGTTGGCCGTCGCAGCCTGTTGCCACCACCTCCGCTTTTCCCTCCATGGTGAGGCGAACCAACGAGGGATGCTTCGACTCCGCTACCCAGATCACGCCCGCCGCGTCCACGGCGAGCCCGTTGGGCCGACCTGTCTTCTTGACGACTCTCTTGGTTTTCCCGTCCGCCAGGATGTGCGTGACGCAACCTCGCTCGGCACCTCCCTCGACGATCAGCCAGGTTCCGTCCGGCAGGGCGACTGGACCCTCGGGAGCACTGAGGCCGTCCGTGAAAATCATGGCTTTCCGCTCATTTGGGACTTCCGGGTGCTCGGAGATGGCGAGAGGCGTCGTCCAGGACGAGGACCCAATCCCCATCGCCGGGAGGAGTGAACTGCTTCTTTCCGGACGTCGGGTATTGGCCGATGGAATCCGCTTTTCCGGTCCTCGGGTTGAACCACCATGCGGTCGCTTGCTTGCCCGAAATCTTGGTCATATCCACGGCGATGACTCGCGTCGTCGGCATATACGCGATCACCGTTCCGCCGTCCTCGGTTCTTGCGGCGGTCAGATAGTCTAGCCCCCGGAATTCTCCGAGGCCATCGACCACCACTTCGTGTTTGTCATCCGGAACCAGATCGAACCACGAGCGCGAATCGAACAAAGCCTTCACGCGCGGCATGTCCTGAGAGGCCGTCGAATTCATTGCCGCCTCCCACCCCGGGTCGTAAAGCCAGATGGGCCGATTCCCCATGAATTGCCCGGTCGCGCCGCAGAGAATTGCCCAATACGCCTGCCGGCGAATCTGCACGGCCGAGGCATTGTGTTCGCCCTCGTAAATGGATTCGATCAACACAAAAGGCGTCGCCGGCTCACGGTGATAATCGCGCAGCAACATGCCATGGACGATGTTGTAGGTATAGGTGGTATTCAAATCGACCCATCCCTCCTGTCTGTACTGGTCGAGTGCCGAGTTCTCGGGATGGCAGTGGGCTGTGAAGATATGCCGGGAGTCAGCTTCTTTGATTCCCTGGACGATGGCATCGACATCTTCGCGCGCCGTGTCCGGATTCCGATCCCCTCCAATGAGCCATACGATGTTGTCGAAGCCGGCATAACGTTTTCCGACGTAACGTCCCCAGTTTCGGCTCTTCTCGGGACCGTTGGCGAGCGCTTCTTCGACCCAGCCTTCCTTGGTCCCGATGTAGCCCAAGTAAATGGGCGCCAGAAATACCTGAATTCCTTTCTCCGCCGCTTTGCGAATCACCCAGTCGGCGTGTTCGAAATATTTTTCGTTCGGGGTCGAAAAATCGCCGGGAGTCAGAAAAGGACCCTGACCGTAGCGATTGACCGGGCCGCGGAATTGGTGCTCGATCAGATTTACGATGATAGAGTTGAAGCCCTTTTTCCGCCGATCCTCGAGGTAGGTTTCGGCTTCTTCTTTCGTTAGGCCGGATATCAACGACCAGGCGGCCTCTCCCTGTACGAGAAACGGCGCCCCGCTTTGCGTCACCAGGTGACGATGATCGGGGCCAACCTTAACCGGATAGGTTTCCCCAGCAAAAAGAAGGGGCGTCGACAGCAGCAGAGTGAGCACTACAAAAGCAAGGTTTTGGCGCATAGTTTCAGCGTAACAACATAGGGTCAGCCCCCCTCCTGGTCTATAAGTTTTCCATCGGAATTTGTCAGAAAATCAGCTTATCCTCAATGGCTCCAAGGATTTCGAGATACTGGCTGGGACTCCACTCTTGTGACAGAGAATTGTTGTTTCTTGATAGAAGTCTCCGGCTTTTTTGATGGATAACTTGCAATTCGAGGTTGCGGTTATCCCGACCGGGCAGGCACAGATTCCTGGAGGATGCGAATGGACTACGAGGCGCTGTCGAGAGAGTATGTACTGAACGCCCTGCGGCGCGAGAAAAGCGTGATCTTCGAGCGCGCCGAAGGCTCCCGTCTGTGGGACATCCACGGAAAAGTTTATCTGGACACCATGTCCGGCTCGGCTGGCCCGGCGATGGTTGGACATGCCAACCCGATCGTCGCGGAAGCGGTGGCCCGGCAAATGGCCAAACTTCCTACCGTCAATTTGCTGCATGACAGCGTCACGGTCATCGAATTTTGCCAAAAGTTCGCGTCCATCACCCCTAAGGGCCTGACAAAAACCTTTCTTTGCGTGGGTGGCGGGGAGGCGGTCGAAGCCGCAATTAAATTCGCAATGCGCATCACCGGTCGCGCCGAAGTCCTTTCTCTTACGGGTGCTTACCATGGACAGTCCCTCGCCACCATGGGTCTCGGTGGCATGCCGGCCCTGCGGAAGTGGCTCCCCGGGTCTGTCCGTTGGCCCAATTTCCGCCAGATCCCTTCCGGGGACGCCTACAGGCCGCTTCTCGGCGAGCAGCCCAATCATTGGAGTGCGGCAGTTCATGCGTTAGAAGCCGATCTATCCGCGGGTAGCTCCGGGCAGGTCGCCGCTCTGATCATGGAGCTTGTCCAAGGCCCCAACGGCCACAGCGTCTATCCAAAGGAATATTATGAAGCGGTACAACGCGTTTGCCGCGATAAGGGAGTATTGCTGATTGTGGATGAGATTCAGACGGGCCTGTGCAGGTGCGGAACGAATTGGGCTTCGGACCTGTACAACGTCCATCCCGATATCCTGATTGCGGGCAAAGCCCTCGGTGGAGGCGTACCGATCGGCGCTTTCATTACCCGACCGGATTTAATCCCGAAAGGGCTCGAGTCCGAAGCCTGGCACATGCTCACCTTCATGAATCAACCGATCGTCGCAGCCGCCGGATTGGCCGTTCTGGGAATCCTCGAAAACGAAAAACTTGCCGAGCGTGCCAAGAAACTGGGGGCCCAGGCAACCGAACGTTTCAAGGATTTAGCCAAGCGTTATGAGGTCATCGGAGACGTGCGCGGCCCTGGTTTGTTCATTGGTGTGGACTTTGTCGAGGATCGCCGCACGAAAGCTCCCGCGACAGCCGCGTGCAAGAAAGCCTGGGAATTCGGCATGGACCGCGGCCTGATCACGCAATTCGGCGGCTTCGGAAGCAATGTTCTGAAGTTCAAGCCTCCACTGACTACGCCATCCGGCGACTTCGAGCAAATGCTCGATATCTCGGAGGAAATTGTTGCGTTCCTCCAGGAGGAAGTGCGCGGTCGGCGCAAAGCACAAACCTCAGACGTGGCTGCGACCGTCGGCGGCTGATCCTGACCAGAGCGAAACGCAAACGATCGCGACAGCCTTCGGAGACAATCACTTGTCTACGCAATTGGGCTTGCCCAAATCCGAGCTCGAAACACCCGCCCTTCTCGTGGACCTCGACGCGATGGAGCACAACCTGCGGCTCATGGGCCAGTTCTTTCTAAACCGGAAATGCAAAATCCGCCCGCACTTCAAAAACCACCGTGTTTTGCAGTTGGCGGCCCGGCAAGTGGAGCACGGCGCCATCGGGATTACGTGTGCGAACCTGTGGCAGGCCGAAAAACTCGTTCATTTCGGCATCCGTAACATTCTCATCGCCAATGAAATCGCTGGCGAAGCCGCTCTTCGCCGCTTTATCGCGCTTTCCCGCGAAACACCCGTGATGATTGCCGTCGATAACCTAGCCGTCGCCCGGGACTTAGCTCGCCTTGCCGGAAAACACGCCGCTCAGGTCCATGTGCTCGTCGACATCGACCTTGGATTAGAGCGCTGCGGCGTACCGCCCGGCGAGCCTGCCGCAGCTCTGGCCCGCCAAGTCGTGGGTTGCGGTTTGCGGCTCCGAGGCATTATGGGATACGAGGGGCACTTGCAACCGATCGAGCCGGGTCCGGAAAAAAATACCCGCGTCCTCGAAGCCATCGAGAGCCTCGCCGATAGCAAAAAACGCATCGAAGCAGCAGGCCTACCCGTTGAGATTGTCAGTTGCGCAGGAACCGGCGACTATGCCATCGCCGCTGAGCATCCCGTGGTGACCGAAGTCCAGGCGGGGTCGTATCTGCTGATGGACACCTGGTACGCGCCGTTTGCTCCCGAATTCCGGCTCTCCCTTACCGTGCTGGCGACGGTGATCAGCAAAACTCCGGGGCAGCGAATCGTCGCGGACGCCGGTGTCAAAGCGCTCAATGGGCAACGCGGGCTTCCCGCCGTGAAGGGTCAGAGCGGGCTCCGGCTAAAAGCTCTGCACGCGGAACACGCGCCGATTGAAATTGTCGATCCCCAGGTGACCGTCGAGGTGGGCGACAAGATTGAGATTTCCGTTCATTACCACGACGGAACCATGCAACTTCATCATCATATGTATGGCCTGCGGAACGGCGTGGTTGAAAAGATTTTTGAGATTGAGCACAGCGACTAGGAAGGCTCAGGTCTAAATGCGACTCGAAAGACGAGTAGCGATTGTCACCGGAGCCGGCGCCGGAATTGGCCGAGCTATCGCGGAGCGATTCGCTCGGGAAGGCGCGGCGGTGGTGATTGCCGAAGTGGATGCGCACAACGGCCGCAGCGCAGCCCAGGCCATCGAGGCTTCCGCGGGGCTAGCGCTCTTCGTGCCTACCGACGTTTCCGACGAAGCGCAGGTCAAATCCCTGGCCGAGAAAACCCTCTCACGCTTTGGACGAATTGACGTCCTCTGCAACAACGCCGCCGTTTTGTTTTTCGAGCACGAGGCTCCGGCCCACGAACTCAGCACTGAAACCTGGGATCGCACCATGGCCGTAAACCTACGTGGCTACTGGCTGACTTCGAAATACGTCCTTCCTACCATGCTGCTGCAGAAAAGTGGCTCGATCATCCACGTGGCTTCGCCAACCGGCATTTTGGGATTTACCAGGCTGACCGCCTATAGCGCCAGCAAAGGCGGGGTGTTTGGCCTGATGCGCGCCATGGCCGCCGACTATGCCCCGCATCATATCCGGGTAAACGCCATTGTTCCGGGGACCATCGACACACCCATGAATGCCGTGGAATTGTCCGATCCTGCGGCCCGGGTGCGCTACGCGGAGCTTACGCCGGCCCGCCGTTTGGGCACCGCGGAGGATCTCGCCGGAATCGCTGCTTTCCTGGCATCCGATGATTCGGATTATTGCGTGGGAGGCGTCTTTACCGTCGACGGAGGCCTTACTGCAATTTGACGCTGTCGCGCCTAACCGTGTTGGCGCTTTGCAGTCGATACTCGAGCGGAGTCTCGCCGGTAATTCTGCGAAAGACAACGCCAAAGTAACTCTGATTGCAGAAGCCGGTTTCGAGGCCGATGTCGGAGATGGGCTTGTTTGTGTTGGCCAGCAGATCCTTCGCCTTCTCCACTCGAAATTTATTCAGGTACGCGACAAAAGATCGCCCGGTGACTTCCTTGAAAAGATTCATGAAGCGGCAGGTGCTTGCGGCACACATCCGCGCCACTTCGGAAACCCGGATGGGTTCGTCGTAGTGTTTTTGTACGTGTTCAAAAGCCGCCAGCAGCCGCGCCGCCACATCCCTCTGGCGGTGAAACGCCGCGCGTCCCGTGCTGTGATCCGCACAGTAATTCGAGAGAATCAGGAGAATCACTTTCAAATAAGTACGAATCGTCAGTTGCGAGCGATCCGTCGCGCCCGGCAGCTCCTGGCGAATCCTGTCGATTAGGTCGCGAATCTCCCGCGAAACGCCGGAATTGGCACGAATCACGTTGGAGACCGAGGGCACCCGCAAGTTGAATGGCATCAGATACTGAAGATCGTCGTTCAGGGGAATGCCGGAGTGCACGGTCTGCGGAAGAAACGAAAGAACGATGGTCCTCGGCAGTTGCCGCGGAGACCGAAAAGGCAAACATCGATGATGGATGTGGCTTCCTACGATGACGATGTCGTTCTTTGCCAGCGTGCAGGTGCTGTTTTCAACTTCGTAGCCAAGTTCACCCGATTCAAAGACAACCACTTCCAGGTGATCCGGCCGGTGCAGGGGAACTTCCTGCCGCCGGTCCAGAATCAGAAACCGCACATCGACGGGAAACGAACTCTGGAACGGCCAGATGTGAGTTCTCTGCGTGTCGATACGCCGGTCTACCAACGAATCGACGTGCTCCCAATTCATTGAACCGACTGATCCCATTTGTTGCGCGCCCCGCAGGGCTTTATGCTATGTCAAGAACCAAGCCTTGCAAAGACAATTTTGCCGATTGCGCGAACTTGATTCTTCGCTCCTAGAAAATAAATTTCAATCCGAGTTGCAGAATTCGCGGTGAAAAAGCGGAGTTTACCTCTCCCATAACGTCTCCCGTGCAAGGAGCGCCGGGCGCTGTCTGCCCGCTGCACCCGGTGTTTACGCCCTGCCATTGCGGATGGTTAAACGTATTGAACGTCTCCAGCCGGAACTGCAGTGTGCTGCTCTCGCCCGAGAACCACGGGAGTTTGAAGTTCTTCATCAGGGCGAGATCCCAGTTATTTCGTCCGGGGCCGACGAGCGTATTCTTGCCCATGTCTCCGAACATTCCCGGCTGATTGTTGGCTGCGAGTTGCCCCAGAGTCGGCTGTCCGACGATGGCGGGGTTAAACCATCCGGGCGTCGGTCCCAAGTTAGGATCGTTCAGCATTGCCTTGTTCACTACCAGCGGACCCAGAGCGTTACAACCCACATTGCCGCCGATGCCGGTGGAAAGCCCGTTAATGCCGCACGTGAAGTTCAGAGGCGGGCCGCTTACGAACGTGTTGATGCCTCCGATTTGCCAGCCGGCCAACAACTGCCTGGCAAATGCGTTCGTGGTGTTTTTGTAAAACGGCAGTTGATAGGTCCAGTTAATGATTAACATCTGTGCCTGGTTCAAGCTGGAATTTCCATACCAACGCCGAACGTCGCTGTCCTCGATGCCGTTCGTAACGATATTGTCCAAGGTGTGCGAGTAGGTGTAGGCCACTTCGTACATCAAACCGTAACCGGTCGAGTGACGCAGGCTCAGCTGCAAGGAGTTGTAGTTCGAATTGCCCGACGGCGAGCGCATCTCGATCGTGTTATAGCCGCGATAGGGAGCAAAAAAGAGCGGGGGCTGCGCGTCGTTGATCAGAACTTGCTGCACATTGCAGAGGCCGGTGAGATTGTTGCATCCCGGCGTGCCGGTCCCGATTAACGCTGGAACGACCTGCGTGGTCGCTCCGATGGGAACCTGATTGATATTGAGAGTCTGCTGCAGATTGCGTCCGAGCGTGCCTACGTACGACAAGCCGAGCAAGGTCTGTCCTGGCAGTTCCCGCTGAATACCGAGGCTGTATTGGTCGATTTGCGGCCATTTACCCTGCACCGGGACATCCGAGAAGCTGGCCGTTCCAAGAGGCCCTGGGCCAATGCTGTTGTAGCCGAGCACGTTGAAAATGTTCAGCGTGGCGGTGGTCGGAGCATTGCCATTGAATCCGGCTCCCGCGAACAAAGGATTGCTCGAATCCCAGTTCAATGCGTATCCGCCACGAACCGCAGTCTTCCCGTCGCCAAAAGGATCCCAGGAGAAACCGAAGCGCGGAGAGATGGTGCCCCGGTAGGCCTTCGAACATCCTCTGGGAATCGGGGACACGCCGCACTCGTATAGTCCATTGCCGTAATTAAGGTAAGTCGCCCCGGTCCCGGGAATCACGTTGCCCCCGCCATCGAGCTGAGCTTGTGCCGAAGCGGTGTAATCGGCGGGAACAAAAATGGAATCGTTGGTCGGTTTGGTAGCGTCGAAAAAGGAAGTAAGCCAGTAATACCGTACGCCCATGTTCAGGGTGAGACGACGATTCACGCGAAAGTCGTCTTGAATGTAAGGCTCGAAGTCCCATTGTCTCCAGTGCCCCACTCCGCGACCACCCACCAGTTGCCCGTTCTCGACTTGGCCGTACTCCGAGTAACTGGCAATCCTTCCGAGGTCCATGTCGGCGAGGGCGTTGCCGGTGGTGAGGCTCGAGGAGCTGCCGAAATTGAAGAAACCTTGTGTGTTCAAGCCAATATTCGTCGACGTGTTGATGTGATTGTCCAGCAGGAAGAACCCCATCTTGAGCGTGTGCTTCCCTTTCGACCAGATCAAGTTGTCCTTGAACGCAGTTTGCGGATCCCAGAAGTAGAACTGGAAACCGGTCGATTCGGCGTTTCCCTGGAATGGCACACCGCCACCGAAGGAGATGCCGGGCAGGAATGGCTGACTCTGGTTCTCCGGGAAAATTGTGTCCACCGCGAAACCGGTGGGCTTGAAGATGGAGTTGGCCGGACTGTCAAAGCCTGTCACGTTGTTGACCAGGTTAACGTCGGCGGACATGCTGAAGATGAATTCATTCAGCAGGTTGGGGCGCAACGTCTGGGTGAGATGGAACACCAATGATTTGGCCGGGCTGGACCACTGGCTCACGACCGTTCCATAGTTTGCAGCGGACCACAGGGTTGGGATGAAGTTCTGGGAATAAGCGTCTTGCGTATAGCGCACAAAGATTCGAATCTTGTCCCCGAAGTTCTGGTCGATCTTAAACATGTCTTCCCGGAAGTTGGTCGGGAGACTGGGCGAAGAAACGTAGAGATTGGCGCCGGTGTTTGGCAGGGGAATGAGGCCATTCAAGAGTGCGCTCGCCGTCGGGTTTACCGGGACAATATCGTTCGGAAACTGGGTACCCGTGGTCGGATTGATCGGAACCGCACAGCCGGCTGCGACCGCGCTGTTGTAGAGAGACGAAGTCGGATCGCATTCGCCAAAATTGCCCTGCCGTTGCAAAACCGAGGGTACCGGTTGGCGGATGATCGTGCCTTGACGATAGGTGCGCCACTCTTCGGAAACAAAGAAAAAGGTTTTGTTGCGCTCTTTATTGTAGTGGTTCGGGATGAAAACCGGTCCGCCCAGCGTGAACCCGTAGTTGTTGCGCTTCAGGGGATCCCTCGGCTGCCCGGCCTGATTCAGAAACCAGTCGTTGGCGTCAAACGCGTCATTGCGGACGTATTCGAACAGATCGCCGTGGAACTCCTTTGTGCCCGATTTCGTGACGACTTCGATTTGCGCGCCGCCTGACTTGGCATATTCCGCGCTGTAGTTCGATGTGGAAATGCGGAACTCCGCGATGGAATCGACGCTGGGAAAGACCATCAAGGAGTTGCTTCCCGAACCTTGGTCGACGTCGTTCGTGCCATCCACTTCCCAATTGTTATAGTTTCCCGGAATGCCGTTGAAGGAAATCGTCGAGTTCGCCAGGTCGCCGACCGAAGAGGGGTCGAATCCGCTGGCGAGAGCCGCAGCCCCGGGAACCAGTGTTGCCAGATTCGCGAAGTTGCGGGCTTCGAGATTCAGTTCGCTGACCTGCGTGCTCGTCACCACGTGGGAAATCGCGCTTGTCTCTGTTTCTACGGCGACGGGATTGCCGGACACTTCTACTTTTTCCGCGACCGTGCCGATCTTGAGCTGAAAATCTACCCGAAGGGTTTGTCCGACGTTCAGATTAATATCCGTGCGAACCGTTCTTTGAAAACCCGCCTTTTCAAGCGTTATGGAATAGCCTCCAATGGGAACACGGTTCAGAGAGTAGAAGCCGGACGAATCGGAAGTGACGACACGGGTAAACCCCCGATCGGCATTGCTGATGGTCACCTGAACGTCGGGAACCGCGGCGCCGGAGTCGTCGCTCACCGTGCCGACAATCGTGGCCAGATCTTGAGCCTTCAGGCCTCCCGCCGCCAACAGCAGCAGGACCACAGCCAGTGCGCGCCATAGTTTCATCGCGATCCTCTCTACGTCCGAGAACAGGAATAGATGGGTCTCGATCACCCCAATTGTTTCGGGAAGAGTAAGCAAGAGGGCGTTGCGAATCTATCGTCATTCGCTCGTTTTTTGTCGGAAAACTGTTCTTCGCATTGGCGCGGGAAAATGCGCGGAAGGCAACGGGCGGCGTGTTAGGATGCATCTTTCCATGATTGTGCGAGTTGAGAAATCGCAGCTGGCGGTTATTGCCTTACTCGTGACCTCCCTTCCCGGTTTGCCGGCGCAGCAACCTGCCGGACAAGACACTCAGGCGCTCGCGCAGCAAGCACAGAGCGCCTTCGCCGAAGGCCAGTATTCGGTCGCGGAAAAGGACTATAACGAACTGTTACAAAAGGGCGCGCGTTCCGCGGCGGTGTATTCGAATCTCGGCGTGGTCTATCTGCGAGAGGGAAAACTGGATTCCGCTGTTGCCATGCTCGACAAGGCGAAAAGCCTCGCGCCGAGCGTTGCGGGCATCCGTCTGAACTTGGGCCTCGCCTATTTCCGTCGGCGGGAATTCAAGAAGGCCTCCAACTATTTTGCAGAAGTGTTGTCGATGGATGCGGAAAATGTACAGGCTCGCTATCTGAAGGGGGTCTGCGGTTTTATGATGGACGATTATGCCTCCGCCGTCCGCGATTTCGAACCGCTGGCCGTGCGGGAACAAAACGACCTTGAGTTCCTGTTCATGTTGGGCCTGAGTTATGGGATGTCGCATCGCCCGGATGATGCGGCACGAACCTTCGAGCGCCTGGTCGAAGCGGGAGGAGATACGCCGCATTTGCATCTGCTGCTCGGCAAAGCCTACCTGGCTTTGGGCCAGCAGGACAAAGCGGCGTCCGAACTCGAACGTGCCACCGACAGCAAGACTCTCCCTTTCGTGCACTACTATCTGGGAATGCTGAATCGAGAACGGGGCCAGCTCGATTTGGCCGCGGCCGAATTCGAAAAAGAAATTGCAATTGTCCCTGGCAATATCTGGGCTTACAAAGAACTCGCCGAGCTCTTCATGGATCTCGGCGATACGCACGGAGCGATTGCTGTCCTCGAAAAAGGCATCGCGCGCAACCCGGACGCCCCGGTGCTGCTCTCGACTCTCGGCAGAGCCTATCTGCAAATTCCAGACACCCGTCGCGCCATCGCGAACCTCACGCAAGCGGTCGCCATGGATCCCGAAAACAGCAGCTATCATTATCAATTGGGCCGCGCCTATCTGAAGGCAGGCCGCCAGGACAAAGCAACCGCCGAGATGCAACGCGCTCGCAGCCTCTCCGACCAAGCTCCGGAAGGAAAAATGCAGGTTCTCTCAAGGGACCAAAATACCGAGACCGTCACCGAACAATCACACTAATAGGGCGGTCACCTCCCGGTAGCACAGACCGGGAGATGCCCCCTCCGCTACTTCCGAGCAGTACCGAGAAGCGCAGCGTGCCTGCCCCCCTTGGGTACGGAATCGTGTAAACTGCGCGTGATCAAAACGGGCTTTCTCTTTTGCGCCCGGAACCGCGTGGTCAGCCTCAAAAAGGGGGATGGATCCTATGAAAACGGCCAGAACGCAGACTCTCGTGTCGTGCATGTTGCTTTGCCTCTCGCTTTCGTGCGTAACCGCCGCAACGGCTCAGAGCAGCTTTCGAGCCGGTGCCGCGCGCGTAGACATTACGCCGCCAGCCGATGCGAACCATCCTCCTTCCGGAAAGTACGCGCATGAGCGGTTGTACGTCCGGGCGATCGTGTTCGATGACGGCTCAACGAGAGCGGCTCTGATAGCCGCGGATCAGGGCGGACTGTCGGATGCTGTCTGGCAACCGGCTTCGAAACAGATCGCCGCCGAACTGAACTGTCCGGTAGAAAACATCGTGATGTCGGCAACGCATACGCACAGCGGGTGGGGCCCCGGAGGCTTTCCCGGTATGCGTGGACTCCGGCCGGACGCGGCTGCCAATCAACCACCCCCGCCGATCGTTGCGCAAATTCTGGATGCGGTGCGACAGGCGAAGGCGAATCTGCAACCCGCGCGAGTCGGATTCGGCACGGGAAAGTCCTACTTGAATGTGAATCGCGACGCAGTGGATCCGCAAACTCACTTGTGGACGCAGGCGCCGAATCTGGACGGGCCGTCCGATAAGACCGTCGCGGTGATCGAATTTCTGGCGGCCTCGGGTCAACCGATTGCGGTTTATATGGATTACGCCATGCACCCGGTGAACGGATTTCTTGCCGGCCTGACAAGCGCGGACTTCGCGGGGGCGGCGTCGCGTTATGTCGAGCAGGCGTTTAACGACAAGACCGTCGCGGTGTTCGTGCAAGGCGCCTCTGGCGACCAGAATCCGCTGTATCTTCGGGCGGGCACCAATGCGATGGCGTCACAAAGCGGCGTGCCGATCACGGGATATGTCCTGACGCGCGAGCCGGTGGAAGCGCCGATTCGCGACGGAAAAGTGAAGGCCACTGCGGTCGACCCGAAAGTAAGCGAGACGCTCGAACGCGTGATGGACAGTGAAGGAGTGCTGCTCGGCGAGGAAGTGATTCGGGTGATGACCAATATCAAGAGACTCGACGCGAGGGGGAGTATCCGGGCGGCGCAGAAAACGGTGACGTGCCCCGGACGGAAGCGCACCGATACCGCCCGCGAAGGGACGCCCGGCACATACGAGGATGGCGACCCGGTGAATATTCGACTTGGAGCGATGCGCATCGGAAATATTGCCGTGACTTCGGTCGATGCGGAAATATACAGCTCCATTGCGACCCGATTGAAGCGGGAGTCACCGATGGCAAATACGTTTATGGTGACACTGGCGAACGGCGCTGCAAACTCCGGGTACATTCCGAACGACGCGGCTTTTAACGCCGAGACCTTTCAGGTACTCAGTTCGCGTTTGAAGCCTGGCTGTGCGGAAGGAGCCATCGTAAACGGCTTGCTTGATCTTCTGGATACAATAACGAAGTAGCCGCAAACGAAGGTCTCCGGTCTTCTATGCACGGATCTCGTATAAGAGTGGAGTTCCTAACAGGACCGCAGGGAGCATGAGAAAAACTGTATTGCTAGCCGCTTTGATCTTCTTTGTTCAAGCCGCCATGGCAACGCCGACGGTAACGCGAGCGCCTTGGGGAAAAGACGCGAGCGGCACTCCGGTTGAGCTCTTCACAATCACTGCGAAAAACATCGAAGTTAAGGTCGCGACCTACGGTGCACGCATCGTCAGCATTCGCGTCCCAGATCGAAATGGCCAAATGACAAACGTGATCGTTGGTCCCGATGCATTGACAGGCTTCTTGACTGACCGGACTTCGATCATGGGTGCAACGGTTGGCCGGTATGCCAATCGCATCGCTGGCGGCGAGTTCACTCTAAACGGCGTCACCTATCAAGTACCAAAGAACAACAACGGCAACGCTCTTCATGGTGGAACGATCGGCTTCGATCGCAAGGTTTGGGAAGGCAAGGAGATTCCCGAGGGTGTCCAGATGACCTTGGTGTCACCCGATGGAGACATGGGCTTCCCGGGTACTTTGACCGTGCACGTCAGTTTCACGCTGGCGGAACGCCACGGCCATCCTGCCCTCGGCATCTCATACTCGGCCGAGACTGACAAGCCCACGGTATTGAATCTTACGAATCATGCTTATTTCAACTTGGCGGACAACGCCGAAACATCCGTGATGGGCGATGCCGCCAAAATTGGCGCCGACTCGTACACTCCCGTAAATCAGACAGGGATCCCGACCGGCGCCGTCGAACCCGTTGCAGGCACTCCTTACGATTTCCGCACGATGCGCAACATCGGCGATCAGGCCCCGCCACGCGGCTACGACAACAATTTTGTTTTGCGCTCCGGCGGAATCGACCAGATCGCCGCCGAAGTCCATGACCCGGTGAGCGGCAGAACGCTACAGGTCTTCACGACCGAACCAGGTTTGCAACTTTTTGTTCCGAGGTTTCCCGCCCCGCCACCGGCCGCGGATGGCGTGAAACGTCCTACACTCGCCGCATTCTGCCTCGAAACTCAGCACTTCCCGGACTCGCCCAATCACCCGGCGTTTCCCTCAACCGTATTGATGCCCGACAAACCTTTCCATTCCACGACGATCTATGTTTTTGGCCTGGATTCCGAGCTGCATCGCTGAGAAACGGAAGGTTCGCTCCGGCGACCAGGACGGACACATGGAAAAGGAGGATTACGAAGATGAATCGAACGAGACTGTCAGTAATTACCGCCGCGGTTTTTGCGCTTTCCTGTTTGATTTGGTTCACAAATGCATGGGCGTCGCCTGATTCTGAAACATGGCACTTGGATGGCCCGCACTCTGCCGCGCAATTCTCGGTGCGTCATCTCGGGATTTCCACTGTCCGCGGGACATTCACCAAGCTTAGCGGTGAAGTAAACTATTCTCCGTCGGACCCCGCGAAAGCTTCGGTCGATGTCACCATCGACGCAAGCTCCGTCGACACCAGGGTCACCATGCGGGATAACGATATTCGAAGCGAGCATTTTCTGGACGTGGCGAAATATCCGACAATCACGTTCAAATCAAAGCGCGTTTCCGTCGCTGGGCCCGGCAAGTTGACCGTTACAGGGGATCTGACGCTTCACGGTGTCACGAAAGAGGTCACCTTGAACGTCGACGGCCCAAGCGCTCCCATTAAGAATCCCATGGGGCCCGGCCAGCGCATGGGAGCCTCCGCGACCACCAAGATCAATCGTGGAGACTTTGCAATGACCTTCATGACCGGCGCGGTTGGGGATGAGATCGACATTCAGATTGACGTTGAATTATTGAAGTAGGAAGAACTGGTCTTAGGCCGCGAAAGCGCTCTCACGGCAAAACGTTTCTTCCTCCCTGCGAAACGCGAAAAAAGGCTTCCGCTTGCGCACATCCGTTTTGCAATCCGTGATAGCGCGCAATCTCCATCTGTAACGGAAACCATTTGTCCGGCTGTTGCGAAGCATGCTCATAGCACGCCGCGTGGTGACGTGAAGCCACGCCGGAGGTATCAACGAAATCGGTGGCGGAAAACAGCAGCGTGTCTTCCGCCACTTCATAGTAGTAAAGCGCAAACTTCTTTTTTGAATTCAGCCAGGCATCCAGCACGAGCCCGGCCATCGCCCGATGGTCACGGTGAGCGTCCATCGGCCAGTGCGTGAACACTACGTTCGGTTCCTGCTCGAGCAGCAACCGGGAAAACGCGTCGTAATGAGGCGGATCGAGGACTGCCCGTCCATCGTACTGCCCTGCGAAAACCGGACGGGCCTTCAGGATCGCGCAGGCTTTTTCCGCCTCGGCGGTGCGAATCTTGCCGCAATCCTTCAAATCGCTTTGGCCGCAGTACCCTTCTCCGCGATTCAAGTAGAGCAGCATAGCCTCGTGCCCCGCGTCCGTATACCGCGCAACGGTCCCGCCGCAGCCGCATTCCGGATCGCCCGGATGTCCTCCTGTGACCACAATCCTGAGCTTCCTCCCTTGCGGTGCGGCCTCTTCCGGAAAAGCAAGCAAGCCACTCGCCTTTCCAAGCACGCCCGCGGCAGGAGCGAGCCTTGCCGATTGCAGCAACAATTCCCGACGTGAAATTCGCAACGACGCACCTCCCCGGAACACGCAAGTATCCAGCAAGTGGCGCAGGCTTTGCACCGCTTTTCGAGGAATTGAAGCGCGACGGCAGACCAACCATGTTTATCGCAGAAGTGTGGGTTCGAGCGGAACCGACCCTTACCTCGGGCCAGCTTAAGCGCCGCGGCTCAGTGAATTGGGCCGGTTGAGAAAATCGAATTCCTCGATACGCGCATCGGCGATTTGCACCATGATCGGCGCTCCGCTCTCAACGCCACGATCTTTGGTGAAGACGAGAGCTCGCGGATAGGACAACAAAATCAGCAGGATCCTGCCGCCGTGCCACGGCTCGTCCTTGCCCACGCAAAGTAGCACTTCCGTCGCCAGTTCCTTGTCGAAGTACGTGATGCTGCGGATTCGTTTGTCGGCCGCCTTGTGGAGCGCGCGGAAGTCATTGTAAACATCCTCGGCGTGTTCGGCCGATTGGTCGGGCACGAAGAATTTCATGGTCTTCCCTCAGTTCCCTCAGAGGCAGGCATTTTGGCGTAACGGGCCCAATTCCGCAAGTCTCCGCTGACTTTTTCTGACAACGAGATTTCGATTGCATCGCGTAGGCGATGCCCGCGCACGGCGGTGCCGGCCGCCGGACCACCAGAGAATTCTCTAAGACACCGGCAAGGCGCATGGCCACGTCAAGTTGAAGAGCAAATCAGATTTCGAGAAACGTGGCGTCGCAGGCTCTTCTCAGTACCGCAAGCGCGGCCGCCATCACATGGCGGCAAACAGCAGACCAGAAACCAGACCGCTAAATGAATTTTAACCACTAATCTTTTTGACAATTGGCTAACGATGATTATAATCGCACGATTCGTGTCTCACACGTACGGCCTTCTTAGTCGACTTCCCGTTTGAGCGGCCTGAGGAGAAAACCCTTGAAGAAAAGTCCGATCGCTCTGTTTCTATTCGTCTTCGTGTGCCTGGCGCCTGTCGTGCGCGCCCAGACCGCGGCCATCCCGCTGAACTTGCCCGGTTTCACCACGCACACCGAGCCACCGTCAGGGTTCGACCCCACCATCGCGACAGACAGCGATTTGGAGTTGTATGGTTTTCCTCCTCGTCCCGAGGGTGGAGAGGCACTGGCGACCTGGCGACGCGCCATGGCCGCGGGCACGACGCGCGTGATGCCGCAACTCCAGGTAACAGATCACTACCACAGGCCATTTATTCCCGCAGAGCCTTCGTCTTCGGTCACCGAGTCAGCCGCGTCGAACGTGTCCTATTCCTCCAACTGGAGCGGTGCCGTGGCCTTCGGAGGAGCAACCACGTACGGCAAGACTTCGTTCTACTACGTCTTTAACGATTATGTTGTTCCTGTGGCGCGTCAAGCGTACGGTACCTGTACCGGCTCCTATAACTATTCTTCCAGTTGGGTCGGCATGGACGGCTACGATTCGTCGGATGTCCTGCAGGCGGGAACGAATTCCGATGCCTACTGCAAAGCCGGCACAATCGCGACGTATTATGCCGCCTGGATCGAATGGTACCCGAACGCCGAGACGATCATTACCAACATACCCGTTACAGCCGGCGACGATATTTTTGTCGAGGTCTGGAATACCAGCGCGACGATTGGCAACGCTTATTTTGTCAACTACCGCACCGGCACGTATGGAAGCATCAGCTTCTCGGCGCCCAAGGGGACAACTTTGAAGGGAAATAGCGCCGAATGGATCGTCGAGCGACCCGGATTAAGCACGGGACTGGCAACTCTGACCAATTACATCTGGGAAAATTTCAACCTCTCTTATGCAACCACTCACGGTAGTGTCACCTATAACCCGGGTTCTTCCGGCGGACTGCAACTCACCATGCTCGACAACAGCGGCAAGGTGATTTCCTATCCCACCCTCCTGAGCGGCGAGTATCTCTGGATGCGGGATGAAGGATCGGCCTACGGCAGCGGAATTCCAAAAGAGTTCTGAGGCGACGGGGCAACGCGTGCCGGCCTAGCGCTTTTTCTTCGTGGCTTTGCGCTTTAGGCCCATGGCATACGCGTAGCTCGATGCCATATATTTCTTGAGTTCCTTCGTCGTCCGCAGCAACGCAGGGACGGCAACATATTCCTTCATCACCGCTCCGTACGCTACAAACAGAGTTGTCTTGTACTTTTTCAGAAACTCTTCACGCGCGTCCTCGGAAAGCCGAAGTGCCATTCGCCCATCCGGGCCAAGCAGTAGCGAGAACATGTTGCCGTTCACGGAAGTATAGGGATTGTCGGCGCCTTGCCGCTCAATATCAGGAAGCGTCGCGACGAGCTTTTCAAAAAGCGCTACTTTCTCCGCGGGGCGAACTTCCAGAATCGTTTAGGCAGCCCTTCGCGTTTTCTGTGTAAAGTCGGAAGGAATCAGGGCCGTTGTACCGGGCGGAACGGTGGCCATGATGGAGGCCATTTCGCCGCTTGCAGTGATTTACGCGTTGGCCTACAAGGGCGGGCAAACGAAGAGTGGGTCGTTCCTTCGGCCGCGATCGGGTTGGTCTACGCGCCCGCTGAGTGGTTGGTGCCAAGGCGGACTTGATTTGTTTCTGATATGACCACTATAGTTTGCACATGCAAAAAGCTTCGAGCGCCTTGCCGCCGGTCATTGCGCTTGACCGTGGAAGCGCTAAGCCACTGCACCGGCAGATCTACGACGCTTATCGCTCGATGATTCTTGGCGGCAGTTTGCAGCCCGGCCAGCAGATCCCATCCACACGAGCCCTGGCGTCTGACCTGAAAGTCTCACGCATACCCGCCCTGACCGCCTACAGCCAACTTCTCGCCGAGGGCTACTTCGAGGCGCGCACGGGCTCGGGCACGTTTGTGTGCCGTTCCCTGCCAGATCAGATCGCGCGTGCCGATGCAAATTCGACGCGGCCCATTCCCGTGCGCCCTGGATCCAGGTTCGTGGCCCGGCGCACTTCCGTCCTGCCGTTGGCTCAAGCGGCCGCTCCGTGGTTCGGTCTTGGCGCGTTTAGTGTCAGCGAGGCCGCGTACGATGAGTTCCCTGTTCAGGTGTGGTCGAATCTCACACTGCGTCATTGCCGAAATCTACAGGCGAACACTCTTACGTACGGGGAGGTCATGGGTTTCGAGCCGTTGCGCGATGCCATTTGCACCTACCTCCGGACGGCACGAGCAGTGCGCTGCGAACCACAACAGGTGATGATCGTTTCCGGTTCGCAAGAGGCGTTGGAGATTTCCGCTCGGGTATTGCTCGATCCTGGAAGCCCGGTATGGATGGAGGAGCCGGGTTACTGGTTGACACGGCGTGTTTTGACATTCGCGGGATGCCGTCTGGTTCCCGTTCCCGTTGATTGCGAAGGATTGGACGTGGCTGTCGGCATTAAGAGGTGCCGCAAAGCCCGGGCAGCCTACGTGGCGCCTTCCCATCAATTCCCTCTCGGGGTCACCATGAGCGCCTCGCGACGGCTTCAACTGCTCGATTGGGCTGACCGATCGCGAGCCTGGATCGTCGAGGATGATTACGATAGCGAATACCGGTACGACAGCATGCCGATTGCCTCGCTGCAAGGTCTCGATTCCCACTCTCGAGTGATCTACATCGGAACCTTCAGCAAAGTATTGTTCCCGTCCTTGCGGATGGGCTACATGGTGATTCCCAAAGATCTCGTGCTTCATTTTCAGGAAGCTCGACGGACGATCAATATATCCCCTCCTTACTTGTATCAGGCCGTCGTCACCGACTTTATCCGGGAAGGACATTTCGCTCGCCACATTCGGAAAATGCGTCAGCTTTATGGAGAGCGGCGAGCCGCGCTCGTCGAGTGTCTGCGCGAAGAACTCCCGGCCACGTTGGAGGCGCTCGGTTCCGAAGCCGGCATGTATCTCGCTGTAGCGCTGGCGAAGGGATTTCGCGATGTGGAGCTAGCAAACTTCGCGGCAAGCGAAAAACTGCGGCTCGCACCACTTTCTCCTTACTATCTCGGAGAACCTCGGCGTCAAGGATTCCTGTTGGGTTTTGGAGGCGTTTCCGCTGACGAGGTTCCCTACCATGTTCAACGGCTGAAGAGTGTTCTGCCACCTTCCGCAGGACACCGCGCATGAAAGGCAGGGTGGGACGCCGTTCCCACTTTGCGAGCGTAGCCGCCGGTCGCGGTTATCAGAAAATTAACGTTGATGTCCCGGGATTTCCGGTATATTAGTTCTAATCCCGAGTCAGAAGGTTATAAGCTCGATGGAGGGGGCTTGGTAACAACACAACGTAGGCCAGGAGTTCGCCCGTGTCCCTAGGCAAGCGATTTTTCGCACTCCCCATGGTTGCTCTCTACCCTGTCGTTCACTTTGCGGCCGCCCAAATTTCTCTTGTTCCGTTGCTTCTGTCCTTCGGCGCCGTTGTTTTGCTGTTCTTACTATGGGCCAGGGAAAATCAACGATCGCGCCAGATGTTGGCTAGACGGTGCGCCTTGGGAAAGGAGATCTCCGAATTCTGGCAGGATCTTGCCACCAGCGCGCCGGATTCGATTGAAGCGGGCGTTCAGAAGGGTTTGCAACGAATCATCAAGATCGCGGACGCCGAGCGAATCTGCTGGTACGAATTCGACAACGGCTCCAACGAATTGGTTCGCTTGTTCACGGCCGCCAGTTCGGAAAGCGCGCCCGTTTCTCCCTCGATCGTGGCCCCTTCGCAAATGCCCTTCCTTGCAGCGACGCTCGCTCGGCCCGAACCCGTTGTTCTGCGCGGGTTAGACGATCTCCCTGCTGGCGCGGAGACGGACCGGCAGCTTTTACAGCGGCTCGGAGTGAAATCTCTCGTGCTTCTGCCCTCCAACTATGGGGGAAAGAAGCAGGGCGTGCTCGGATTAACCTCTTACTCGAAACAAGGCGCGTGGACCGGGGATTTTATCGATCAGCTCGGCTGTATCGCGAACATCCTGGGAGCGGTCCTGGAGCGCCAGCTCACACGGGAAGCTTCGCAAGCAGGCGAGGAGCGCTTTCGGCATCTGTTTGAGCAGGCCTCGATCGGAATCGCCCTCGAGACCATCGAAGGTCGCATTCTTCATGTGAATTCGGCATTTTGTTCGATGATCGGTTATGAGGAGCGGGAACTTCTCGACCTCAGTTGCGGGCGCATCAGTCATCCCGACGACGAAGAAGTTGAGAAAGTTCTGTTTGAAGAATTGCGGCAAGGCGCCAGATCGAGCTACCGAATCGAGAAGCGCTTCTTTCGCAAAGATGGCTCGATCATGTGGGGACAAGTCAGCGTGTCCATGTTGCAGCAAAATCATGGCACCGCTCCGCTGGTGATCGGCATGGTCAGCGATGTCACCGCGCAGAAAACTGTTGAAGCGTCCCTCCACAAGAGAGACCTGGAGCTGCAACATCTGGCCGCACAACTCATCACGGCCCAGGAAGCGGAACGCAGCCGGATCAGCCGCGAACTGCACGACGATATCGGCCACCGGGTGGCCCTACTCGCGTGCGAACTCGAGCAATTCCGGCGCAACACGGAATCCCCGCGGGAAAACGGAAGTCTCGAAGAGTTTCAGAAGCACGTCGATCAGCTTGGCACGGACATTCACAATCTTTCTCACGAGCTTCATTCTTCGAGCCTGCAGCACTGCGGCCTTGGCGTGGCGCTCAAGGACCTGTGTGAAAACTATGCCCATTCGCATCAGATCAAAGTGGATCTTGCCGTTCGTGGTCTGGATTCCAGGCTCTCGAACGACATGTCGCTTTGCCTTTTTCGCGTGACGCAGGAGGCGCTGAGCAACGCCCTTAAGCACAGTCATACGCGAAAGATTCTAGTCGAGGCGTCGCAGGATTCTGCCAATGTTCGCCTGTCCGTCAAGGATTTCGGTATTGGATTTGATCCGGCAATCCAATCGTCTGGAATTGGTCTTACCAGCATGAGAGAAAGACTGCGCATCTTTGGCGGTGAGCTGCGCGTGTCTTCCCAACCGAATCTTGGCGCAGAGGTAGTCGCGGAGCTGCCCCTTCCAGCAAAACCAAGCGTCATGAGCGCTCAGTGCGGTTCAACCGCAAACTGAAGCGCAATTCAGAAAGTTCGTCTGTAGCCCTGATCCATCCCTAGTAACGCAAACGAAGCTGTCCCTCTGGCCAGTTTAGTGCTTGGCGACCTGCCCTCGCTAACCGACGCAGTTCGGTGAAAAGCCGGATACGCTTGATTTCAGGCCAATGGCTCGGCTCGTTGCAACTTCCGGAACCCACCGGGGTTTGATCCTCTAGCCGAGCTACCCGGGCTCGGCTTTCTTTCCAAGAACGAGATTTTAGCAAGGAGTACAAGGGGAAATCTCCATATGATTCGCCATACAAAAATAGCAGGCTTGCTGTTGTTTGCGATTCTTGCGGTACTGGCGCTGCCTTCGACTTCGCCGGCCCAAATCGCCGTTGGCGTGTCGATTCACATCGGTCCTCCGATATTGCCCGTTTACGCGCAGCCGGTGTGCCCGGCTCCGGGCTACATTTGGACGCCCGGCTACTGGGCCTACGGGCCAGACGGCTATTTCTGGGTTCCCGGCACCTGGGTGCTTGCTCCTACGCCCGGCTACCTGTGGACCCCGGGCTATTGGGGTTGGGCTGGCGGCCTCTACGTTTGGCACGGCGGTTACTGGGGACCTCACGTCGGCTTTTATGGTGGCATTAACTACGGCTTCGGCTATGGCGGAGTTGGCTTCGTCGGTGGCCAGTGGCGTGGCGGAGTCTTTCACTACAACACGGCGGTGAGCAACGTGAACACCACCATCGTTCACAACACTTACGTGAATACGACGGTCGTCAACCGGACTACGGTCGTGAACAACGTGAGCTACAACGGAGGCACCGGCGGAGTAATAGCGCGTCCGAACGCCGCCGAGGAAGCCGCGATGCACGAGCAGCACGTCCGAGCAACCGGACTGCAGGCTCAGCATGAACAGATGGCTCGCAACGATCGCACGATGCTTGCGTCCGTCAATCATGGAAGCCCCGCCGTCGCAGCAACCGCTAGGGCCGGTGAGTTTCACGGGGCAGGCATCGTCGCCGCCCATGCCGCACTGACGAACACCAACCGCCCAGGCGGCAATTCCCAGATGGATCGTCCGCCGAACGCGCGCAGCAACAGTTCTTACAATAACAACAACGCGAACCATTCCATGGACCGCCCGCAGACTGCCGCGCGTCCGGAAGCGACTCACACAAACACGAACCAGTCCAATTCGAACCGGCCTCCCAACAACAACTCCAACAACAACCATTCGAATACCTCCAAGCCGCCTCAGCCGACGCATGAGAACAACAAGCCCGCCGAGCACGAAACGCATCAAGGCCACGAAGGGCACGGTGGCCGCTAAGCATCGACCGTAGACTCGAAAGGCCAGAGCGCTGAGGCTCTGGCCTTTTTTCGTGAAAGATCAAGACCGCGCGTTCCCTCAGACCATCTTACCTGCCGCTCCACCACACGATCGTCACACCGACGCACACCACCGCGATTCCCAGCCAACGGCTTCGACTAACTCGCTCCCCGAGGAACGCTCTTGCTCCGAATGCTCCAGCGGCATAGCTGAGGGCGCTGACCGGTACCACGAAGCTCACATCTCGAAACGAGAGAATCGCGAGCAGCGAGAAAAAAGCGATGCCCATCATGGCAACACCGATCCACATCCAAGGCTGAGCGAGGCCGCGCAGAACGAAGCTCAGGATCGCTTTCGGGCTGAAGTCGTGGACCTCTCCCATGCCTCTCATGGCCCGGCTCACGCATAATTCCCCGCCCGTGCCAGACGCAATAATCAGGAAAAATAGAACGATCGTGATCATACCGGGGGCAGTCCGTGGGAGCGGGGATTGGTCCGCCCTACGATGAACACCCCGGCACAGATCACGAAAACTCCCAACCACCGCAGCGGGGAAATCAGTTCGCCCAGCAGAAAATGACTAAGGATGGCAACGGTGGCGTAGGAGAGCGAAGTGGACGGTTGCACGTAGCTGTAATCGGCCCAGCTCAGGATCAGCATGTAGGCCACGAAAAACGAGAGCAGTGACGCGATGCCCAGCCAGATATACCCGCTCGACAAGACCCGCAAGGCGACAGGCCATAGGTCCTGCCGCCTCCAGGTTGTCGCCGAACCCACGCCCTTCATCCCTTTGCCGAGCAACACATTGCCTAGAGGAGAGAAAACCACGATGAAGAAAAGGGCGAGGAAAGTTTTCAGGTGCAGCCCAGGTCCCGATTTCATGCAATCGCCAGCTCGCCCGGACTCTTAACAAGGCATTGGGTCCGGAGGGTGTGACCCTTTCTGATATTCTTATCATTAAATGGTACTCTACGGGACGTTCTACTCCAAGCCAGCTTCGCGAGTGCCGTTCATTCGCCCGATCGGTTGACGCGGAATTGCCATAAAACTGAGGTACGTCCAGTTTGAGGATTTCGACTTACATTTTGCTTGGCGTCGCCGCCATTCCGTTTGTCTACTATCTTCTCGCCCTTTACGGCACTTGGAAATATTTTGCGCAGAAAGATCGGTTACCGGGTGAAGCGGCGGAATTCACTCCGCCCGTCAGTTGTTTCAAAGCCATCCGCGGACTGGACGAAGATGCGTACGAAAATTTTGCGAGTTTCTGCCGTCAGGACTATCCCGAATACGAAATTGTGTTTTGCGTCGACCAGAATGATCCGACCTTGCCCGTTCTGAAGCGGCTGATCCAGGATTATCCGCAAACGAAGATTCGCTTGATCTACGGTCCTGACCATGACGCGATCAACGACAAGGTCGCGAGGTTAGATCGCCTGTCCAAGGAAGCTCGTTTTGACGTTTGGGTCCTGACCGATGGTGACGTTCGCGTGGAACCGAACTATTTGCGCACGGTCGTCGCTCCCCTGCGAGATCCCCAAATTGGGGGTGTGACCTGCTTCTACTATGGCACCAAGGAAACGACATTCATCGAAAAGCTTCAGGAACTCGGCATGATGTGCGATTTCTTCCCGGGCATCCTCGTTGCATGGCTTCTCGATGGAGTGAAATTCGGATTCGGCCAGACCATCGTGACCACGCGCGCTCATGTCCAGGGCTTCGGCGGCTTCAAAGCCATCGAGAGCCGTCCCGCGGATGACCTGCTGACTTGCAGGCTCGTTGCGGAGCAGGGCTATGAAATAAAATTGCTGCCCTACGTTGTCCGCACTACTCCCGATTTTCGTTCCATGCAGGATCTTCTCTACAAGCGCACGCGTTGGATGACGGTAATGCGCCACATGCGTCCCTGGGGACATATCGGATTGGTTTTTACCTTCGGCTTGCCATGGTCGCTTCTCGCAATCGCGCTGGCTCCGTCTCTGACGACCGCCGTCGTTTATCTGGGCGGATATTTTCTGTTCCGCGTTTTGATGACCTGGATGCTTGGCGTTCGCGGCTTGAAACAATCCGGGCTGTGGCCAAAGATGTGGATGATTCCGATCTGGGATGCCACGGCGTTTCTCATCTGGCTTGCGAGTTTTACCCGCAGAACGATCCGCTGGCGCGGCGTTGACTATACGTTGCGAGACGGTATGCTCAAACTGGCAACGACAAGGAGCTCTCAGAGCGTCTCACCACAGATAGAATCGTGAAGGCAAAAATTGCATTGGTTGGCGCGGGGATTTATGGCGCTTATTCCGCGATTCGCCTTGCGGAGTCAGGGCACACGGTGGAGCTTTTCGATCCACTCGGTATTCTTCGCGCCGCCTCCGATATCAATCAATTCCGTATTCACTCCGGGTATCACTACCCGCGCAGCCCGGAAACCATAGAAGAAACGCTTCAAGCGCGCGCAGATTTCATGGGCACCTTCGCCGGCGCGATTGCCAGGGGCACCAGACACTATTACGCAATTCCCAGGCAAGGCTCTCATACGGCGCCTGACGCCTATGAGCAGATCATGGCTCGCCACGGTTTGCCCTTGCGGCGCTGCACGCCGGAGTGGATGAATTTTGGCTTCATCGACCGCTGCTACGAAGTGGACGAGAATATCTACGATCCCCAGGCGTTGCGCGGATTACTCGAGTCTCGCATCCGCGCGCTGCAGGTGACCTTCCGCAAAGAGTTCTACAATCCCGAACTGCGCGGAAAGTACGATTTCGTGATCTATGCGA
Organism: Candidatus Acidiferrales bacterium; assembly: GCA_963783955.1. Taxonomy (GTDB): domain Bacteria; phylum Acidobacteriota; class Terriglobia; order Acidiferrales; family UBA7541; genus Acidiferrum. The sequence goes on from CAWAPN010000003.1 coordinate 338,622, forward strand.
CGTACGGCTTAGGCCCCAGCCGTGGCATGTTCAGCACGGCAAAATATCAAGTAGCCGAGAAGATTTTGATTGAAATGCCTCGAACCCTGCATGGCGTCGCCTTGGTGGTGGTGGACGGGCCCTTCACCGCCTTTGATCCGTACGGCAACTCGTCCTTTTCACAGTTCGGATCGGCGAAAAATACCAATCACTGGACCACCAAGAACCCCAACCAGCCCTTCCCCGAGCCGTTCGCTTCTCTTCTGAATCGCCCGACGTTTGATGCTGTTCCCTTTTCGCGCTTCGAGGCCATGCGTGCGGATGCCGCGCTCGCTGTCCCCTTGGCGAAGGACGCCGTTTACGCCGGCTCTCGCTTTACGGTGCGGGTCGTCGAGGATAATCCCGAGCAGGACCGCCGCACCTTGTACCTGATCGAAAAAGCTCCCCGGGAGATCCACCTCTTTTCGGGAAAAGTAGTGAGCGCGGCCAAGGCTGCGCGGCTGCTTTGCGAAAGAATCGATCACGATGACTGAGGGGCCGCGATACTTGATCGTCGGCCGAGGCCGCTGGGCGTCGCGGATCGAGGCCATCCTCACGAGCCAAGGCCGCGGCGTTGCTTCGCTCGAGCAAAGCCGCCGCGCCAGTTCCGAAAGCGAACTCGCATACCACGCGCGGCTTCTAACTGCGTTTCGAACCACGGAGGCACAAATTGTCTGGCTTTGCGTGCCTCCGGGCAGCCACATACCCGTCATGATGGGAGCGGCAATCGAAGCGGGCTTACACGTCGTCGTCGAAAAGCCGTGGCTGTGTCCGGCGGAAGAAACCTACCGTCTCGAAGCTCTTGCCAAGGCGCGCAACTCCTTGCTCGCGATTCACTACGAATATTGCATGATGGAACAGGTCGAATCCTGGCGTCGCGAATTTAGCCCGGGATCGGGCTTGCGCTTCGGCGGCCGTATGACCATCAGCCGCCCGAATCACATCGGATTGTCTGCGCTGGACAACCTCGGATCACACCTTCTCTCGATCCACGAGTACTGCGTACCGAACGCGCAGATTTCCGAGATCGATTGCGCTTATGAGCAGCCTGACGAACGCCGTGTGTGGTTGGACAAAGACGATCGCCGAATCGCGGAAATCGATCTTTTGGCCAACAACGAGCCCATCATCCAACGATTTATCGCGCACGTCGAAGCAGCGACTCGCGGGGCCAGTTTCTGTTTTGGATTACAGTTTGCCTTACGCGTAGCCGAGCGTTCCGCACTCTGGATGCAGCAAGCGGCAAGTCGCGCGCTGCGTTAGCGTTTGCGCCCTTTGCTGACCGGAACGGCAGATTCTTCCGCGCCGGCAAGCGCCTTCTTTGCGGCCATGCCGATCTGAATCCGCCGGTCGTTCTTCGGTTCGCGCCAGTTCACTTGAGGAAGCATCAGCGCCGGATCGACGCGATCGCGGTACTTCACCGCGATATTCACCATCGAATCCAGCAGGGACTCGGAAAGAGTATGCGGTTCGAGGCCGAGATCGATCAGCTTGGAATGCTTGGCGTTGTAATAATGCTGTTCGGCTTCGACGCGCGGGTCGGGAATGTGGTCGATTTCGACGTTGAGTCCCAACTGTTTTCCCGCAATCTGCACCTTGTGTGCGAGATCCAGCACGGAAAAATGCTCCGTGAACTGGTTGTACACCCGGCATTCGCCGCGCGCCGCGGGATTCAGGCAAGCCAGCTCCACGCACCGCACTGTGTCGCGAATATCGAGGAATCCACGCGTCTGTCCACCCTTCCCGTAAACGGTCAAGGGCTGCCCGATGGCCGCCTGCACACAGAAGCGATTCAGAACTGTCCCGAACACATCGTCATAATCAAAACGATTGATCAGGGATTCGTCGAGCGCGGCTTCGTCGGTCATGGTTCCGTACACCACACCCTGGTTCAGGTCCGTTGCACGCAATCCCCAAATCTTGCAGGTGAACATCATGTTGTGGCTGTCGTGTACTTTGGACAGGTGATAGAAGGAGCCCGGCTGTTTCGGGAACGGCATCACGTCCTTGCGGCCGTTATGCTCGATGGTGATGTAGCCTTCCTCAATGTCAATATTCGGCGTGCCATACTCGCCCATGGTGCCGAGCTTGACCAAATGGCAATCGGGAAGCGCCTCGCGCATGGCGAACAACACGTTCAGCGTGCCCACAACGTTGTTCACCTGGGTGAAGACCGCGTGCTTGCGATCGATCATGGAATACGGAGCGGAGCGCTGTTCGGCGAAGTGCACGATCGCTTCCGGTTCAAAACTCTTCAGCGCCGAAAGAAGGAAGTCGTAGTCCGTCACATCGCCTACGAAAAAGTCGATGGTCCTGCCGGTGAGCCGACACCACGACCGCAAGCGTTCGCTCAGCGGTTGGATCGGTGTGAGGGTTTGCGCGCTCAGTTCATGGTCCCACTGGCGGCGCACGAAATTGTCGACAATCGCGACGGAATGCCCTTTCGCCGAGAGATACAGGGCCGTGGCCCAGCCGCAATACCCATCACCACCCAAAACAATAATTTTCATGCGCTCCCCTCAAGTACAAACTTGTTCCTGCTCTCCCCCTGGAGACACTGCATTTCTGTTCCCTGCCAAAATGACTTAGGCTCCCCGCGGTCCAAATTTCGATTTGGACGCACCCGCCTTGGGGATTGAACCATCTTGCGGACGGCAATCTTACACAGCAATGTTACTATTCTCTTCCATTTTCCGCATCCCAAATTCGAATTTCCTTGTTTTTTTAGGAGAATGTTACGTTGCCAAAGTCTGCACTACCTCTACTGCCGGCGGCAAAAACTCTCGCTGGCTAGGCGAAACGGGCAGTTTTCTGCAATACTTTTGCGGAGCCAACCATGACTAAAAGAGTGCAATGGGGAATTCTCAGTACTGCTTCGATCGGCGAGCGCCGCGTTCTGCCGGCAATGCTCCATTCTGAGTACGCCGAACTTGCCGCGATTGCTTCTCGCTCGCTCGACACGGCAAAGGCCATGGCCGCCAAGTTTTCCATTCCCAAGGCCTACGGTTCTTATGATGAACTCTTGAACGACCCCGAAATCGAAGCCATTTACAACCCCTTGCCGAATCACCTGCACGTGGAATGGTCGGTCCGTGCCGCCAGTCACGGCAAACACGTACTCTGCGAAAAGCCCATAAGCCGCGACGTAGCCGAAGCTCGCCGCCTGCGCGAGGCCGCAGACAACTTTCACGTGAAAATTGGCGAAGCCTTTATGGTTCGCACGCATCCTCAGTGGCTTCGCACCGCCGAACTTGTACGCACCGGGCGAATCGGCAAAGTGCGTTCCGTTCTTGGCTTCTTCAGCTACTTCAATGTCGATCCGAAGAACGTCCGCAATATTGCGGAACATGCCGGTGGCGCGCTCATGGACATCGGTTGTTATCCCATCAAAACTTCACGCTTCGTCCTCGGCGAGGAACCCGTTCGCGTTTTTGCCTCTATCGAACGCGACCCGAATTTCAAGACCGACCGGCTCAGTTCGGCGATCCTCGAATTTCCTTCGGCCCAGTCCATTTTTACCTGTTCCACGCAAATGGTGAATTATCAGCGGATGCAGTTTTTCGGAGAGACCGGACGCATCGATGTCGAGATTCCTTTCAATGCGCCCACGGACAAGCACACGCGCATCTTCATCGACGATGGCAAAGACCTGGCTGGGGCCAATGCCGTGATGGAGTCCTTCCCCATTTGTGACCAGTACACGATTCAGGCCGATCTGTTTTCGGCCGCGATCCGCAACAATACCGAAGTTCCCAATCCGATCGATGATGCTATTTCGAACATGGCGGTGATCGATGCGCTGTTTCGCTCGGCGCATTCCGGTAAGTGGGAAGCGCCCGAGCGTCTGTAGCATTGCTAAGACCATGCCGGCCAGAAGGCGCGGCGCGCGAGGCCGGGTCCTCTTCGAAGGGGGCCAACACGACTGGACCCCATCTCGGCAGGATCCATACGGTTCAGACTCCGGTTAGTCGTAGTATTCCTGGCCGAGGTGCGTGATCAGGTCCTCGCCTTGCATCCAGCGTAGCGTGTTCTTCAGCTTCATTAATTGGATGAAGAGGTCGTGTTCGGGATAGAGCTGTGGGGCAGTCATCGGCGATTTGAAATAGAAGCTCAGCCATTCCTGAATTCCGCGCATACCTGCGCGTTGTGCCAGGTCCAGAAACAACACAAGGTCGAGCACGATCGGTGCCGCGAGAATCGAATCCCGGCACAGGAAATCCACCTTGATCTGCATGGGATAACCTAGCCAACCGAAGATGTCGATGTTGTCCCAGCCTTCTTTGTTGTCACCCCGCGGCGGATAGTAGTTGATGCGCACTTTGTGGTGGATCTTCTTGTACAGCTCAGGATAGAGGTGCGGCTGCAAAATAAATTCCAGGGCGCCAAGTTTGGACTCTTCTTTGGTCTTGAACGATCCGGGATCTTCGAGCACTTCGCCGTCGCGATTACCGAGAATGTTCGTGGAAAACCAGCCGTTCAGGCCGAGCATGCGCGCTTTAAACGCCGGCGCGAGCACGGTTTTGAGCAAGGTCTGCCCGGTCTTAAAATCCTTACCGCCGATGGCCACCTTGTGTTTCTGCGCGAGTTCCTGCATGGCCGGAATGTCCACCGTCAAGTTGGGCGCACCGTTCGCGTAGGCCATGCCGCTGGTAATGGCCGCCCACGCATACAACATCGAAGGCGCAATCGCAGGATGACTTTCTTTCATGGCGGCTTCGAAGGATGCGGCCGTCCCATGCACTTCATGTGGCGTCATGAACACTTCGGTCGAGCCGCACCACAACATGACCATCCGCGAGCAGCCGTGCTTTTTCTTGAATTTGGCAATGTCGTCTTTGATCTCGAGCGCGACGTCGTACTTTGACTTCCCTTTCTTCACGTTCTTGCCGTCCAGCATCTTTACGTATTCGCGATCAAACGCCGCCGGCATCGGCTTGATTTTCGACAAGAATTGTTTCACCGAGGCCAGATGGTGCGGATCGAGAACTCCCGCCTTAGCCGCCGCTGCATACGAGCTTTCCGGAAAAATATCCCATCCGCCGAAAATCATGTCCTCCAGTTTCGCGAGCTTCACGAAATCCTTGATCTTCGGTGAGCGCCCGTCGGTGCGCTTCCCCAGCCGAATCGTTCCGAGTTGCGTGAGCGATCCCACGGGCACGGCCTTTTTCTGGCGCACCAGTTCCACGCCCGCCATGAAGGTGGTTGCCACGGCCCCCATTCCTGGCAACAACACCCCCAATTTCCCCCGCGGCGGAGCAATCCTGTTTGGCTTTTCCATGAATTTCCTCAGTTTCGAGTTGGTGGCAACGCACGGACACAGCAGCTTATTTCGCACACCGTATCCCAAACTATCAATTCTGGGGGAAGCGATATTGATATGCAAACGAAAACCGACTTTTCGGTCGACGCCTGGCCGTGGCTTGGCTTTTACTTCCCGTCCGTCTCTGTCCCCGCCATGTCGATTTCTACATTCACAACCGGCTTCACCTTCAGCAGCCAGTTGCTCGGATCCTTAATTCCCCACTGAATGTAGGGCACGTCAAATTTCGCTGTTCCCGTCCAATGGTCGCCGGCCAGCTCCGCGTGCACTTGCGCCACAATTTCATGGTCTCCCCCATGGAGCGTTAGGACTCCTTGTAACTTCACGTCAGAGGGCCCGTTTCGCGAGACTTTTCCTGCAACCCGGCTCGGCCGGAAAATCGCGTCCGGGTATTTTTCCGTCTCCAGAATTTCCTTGTGCATCCGCTGATCCCGCGAACTGTTGCCCGAGTCTCCGCTGGTGGCGTAGACGGCGACGGCTCCTCCCGCTTTGCCGGTCGCTGGATCGAAATGAACCATCGATCCCTTTTTTATCGTGAAGTTCCCTTCGACCGTGTGCATCGTGCTTCCCACGGTATAGTGCACCTTGCTTTGCGCCGGATCGAGCTCCAGGGTAATTTCCTGCGGCGTTGCTTCGCTGACCTGCGGTTTCGGTGGCGCAGCAAGCGCAGACAAGAACACGGAAATGGCGATAATCGCGCAAGCCGCATAAGCCGCCGATTTCCAGCTGTTCACTCGCATTCCACTCTCCATCGCTAGCTCGCCAGGTACTGCCAGGCGAGTTGCGTCCCCGTCGTCACCACGTCTCCCGCCGTCGCTTGCCCCGCATGGATCGCGAGCAATCGCGCAAACAGTTCGGGATTCCAGCGCAACATGCAAAGCATGCGGGAGCGCACGCGGTCACGTCGCCCGAATTGCAACATGAGTTTGCCCATTTGCAGTGGTCGCCGTGCCAGCCGCCTGTGTGCGCGCTCATATGCACGAAGATCGCCGGCGTCGATGGCCTGCGCGAGCGACTGGGCCTGCTCGAACGCCAGCCTCAGTCCTTCTCCAGTAATCGCGTCCACTCCACCCGACGCGTCGCCGACCAGGGCCACCCTTCCACGCCACACTCGGTCGAGTGACTGCATCGCGGAAAGGGCGCCGCGCTCACGGCTGCACAATTCCGCGTGGGCCAAGCGCGCGCGAAGCCCCGGTAGTCGACCGAGCGCCCGGTCAAAACCTGGGTCCTCCGCCATATCCCCCATGGTAACAACGCATACTTCCTCGTCCGAGACCGGCGTCACGTACGCTTGTATGCGAGGTCCCCAGTAAACTTCCGTGAATTCCGTCCAGGGCTGCACGCGGTAGTGTCGGCGATTCGCCAGGCGGTGCGGTCGGGTGACTGCGGAATCCAACCTGCTCCAGCGCCGCACCCGCGATTGGGTGCCATCCGCGCCGACGATCCAATGCGCGCGAACCGTTCGGTTCTGCAATATCACTCGCTCGCCTTCGATCCCGACGACGGGAGTCTTCCAGAGCAACTCCGCGCCGCATTCTTCCGCCTTCTGAATCAAGAGCGAATGCAGGAAAGTCCGTCGAATCCCGATTCCGGGCCCTTCCGGGAATTCGGCCGCAATTTCGATATCTTTTTCAACAAATCGGATTCCTCGAAGGCGGCATCCCGCGCCGGCGGGCAATTCGACACCCAACTCTCTCAAGACCGCCAGCGTTGCTGGCATCATTCCTTCACCGCAGGCCTTGTCAATCGGCGGTTCCGCTCCATCCGCCACCGTTACAGAAAATCCTTTTCCTGCTGCCGCGATCGCCACGGCCAGGCCCGCCGGACCTCCGCCAATGACAAACACGCCAGTCGTTTCAGGGGAGAACGTCACAGGTTCCGCTCCTCGGTACAACTGTACTCGCTTCGTTCGCCTTTGGCTGTCAGCGGATTGTCAAATCGGCGTCGAAGGCTCTGCTTCGAATCAGACCAAATGCGTGATTTCCTTCGGTCTGAGCTCACTTGGCCATTTTTCTACTATAACTGACTCTTATTTTCATATACGATTCTATTAATTTGACTGATTCAGGGTGTTCTTCCATTCTAGTACTTCGCTGGCTGGGGGTGTTTCCCTTTGCCCGCCAGAAGGAAGGTTTTCCGTGACCGATCGTCCGCTGAAGCCGCGCAGCTCTGCCCTCACCGATGGGGCACATCGAGCGCCCGCCCGTGCCATGCTTCGTGCTGCCGGCCTCGAGGACCACGACTTCGAGAAGCCGCTCATCGGCATCGCCAACACCTGGATCGAGATCGGGCCGTGCAATTACCATCTCCGCGAGCTGGCGCAACACGTGCGCGACGGAATCCGCGCCGCGGGCGGCACTTCGCTCGAATTCAACACCGTATCCATTTCCGATGGCATCACCATGGGCACCGAGGGCATGCGCGCTTCGCTGATCAGCCGCGAAGTGATCGCCGATTCGATCGAACTGGTCACCCGCGGCAATCTGTTTGATGGCCTGATCGTTCTCGTGGGTTGCGACAAGACCATCCCTGGCGGCGTCATGGCGTTGGCGCGCCTGAATATTCCCGGCCTGGTGCTCTATGGCGGCTCGATCGCGCCCGGTAAGTTCGAGGGCCACTCGGTAACCATACAAGACGTATTTGAGGCGGTCGGTGCGCACGCGCGGGGAAAGATGTCCGATGCCAAACTGGGAGAACTGGAACGCACGGCATGTCCCGGTGCGGGCGCGTGTGGCGGGCAATTCACCGCCAATACCATGGCTCTCGTCTCGGAATTTCTCGGAGTCGCCCCGATAGGACTGTCCGGCGTTCCGGCCACGAATGCAGGTAAAGCGCACGCCGGTGAACTGGCGGGAAGGCTTACACTCGACCTTTTGAAGAAAAACGTGACGCCGTCGAAAATCATCACTAAGTCGGCGATCGAAAATGCCATTGCCGGTGTCGCCGCCACGGGAGGCTCGACAAACGCCGTGCTGCATCTGCTGGCGATTGCGCGCGAAGCCGGAATTTCGCTTTCCATCGACGATTTCGACCGCATCAGTTCGGCGACGCCGATTCTCGCCGATCTGAAACCGGGAGGCCGTTTTGTCGCAACGGACCTATTTGCCGCCGGCGGTACTGCGCTGCTCGCAAAGCGCATGCTTGAGGCGGGACTGCTCCACGGGGAGTGCCTCACGGTTAGCGGCCGCACCCTCGCCGAAGAAGCAAGCGGCTCGAAAGAAACTCCAGGTCAGGAAGTGGTCCGCAGTAAATCCAATCCGCTCAAACCGAGCGGCGGCCTGGTTATCCTGAAGGGCAATCTCGCGCCGGAAGGATGCGTCGTCAAAGTTGCCGGCTACGACACGGTGAATTTTCGCGGCCCGGCTCGAGTTTTCGAGAGCGAAGAAGCCGCTTTTGCCGCCGTGGAAAACGGCCAGATCAAAGCGGGTGACGTCGTCGTGATTCGTTACGAAGGTCCTCGCGGTGGCCCCGGCATGCGCGAAATGCTTGCCGTGACTGCCGCACTGGTCGGTGCGGGGCTCGGAGATTCCGTCGCGCTACTGACCGACGGCCGCTTCTCCGGCGCCACACACGGACTGATGGCCGGGCACGTCGCACCTGAAGCCGCGGTTGGCGGACCGATCGCTGCCATCCGCGACGGCGACACCGTGGTCTTCGACCTGCCCAAACGAACGCTGAACGTCGAACTCACAAACGCTGAAATAGAGAAGCGCCTTGCCACATGGAAGGCCCCCAAGCCGCGTTTCGCGAACGGCGTCATGGCCAAATATGCCTTGCTGGTTTCTTCTTCATCGGTTGGTGCGGTGACTACCGTGCCTGCAAGTTTTTCTTCCGGCGCCGCGCCGGTTTCGACGGGGAGAACTCTATGAAGCTCACTGGTGCGCAAATCCTTTGCGAAACGCTCGAGCGACTGGGCGTGCGCCACATCTTCGGCTATCCGGGCGGAGCGATTCTTCCGGTGTACGACGCGATCGGCAAATCCAAGCTACATCACATCCTCGTTCGCCACGAACAAGGCGCAACGCATATGGCCGATGGCTATGCGCGCGCCAGCGGCGGCGTGGGAGTTGCCATGGCGACGTCGGGTCCCGGCGCAACCAACATGGTCACCGGCATTGCGACCGCAATGCTCGATTCTTCGCCGGTCGTGTGTATTACCGGGCAGGTGAGCAGCAAGCTTCTCGGCTCCGACGCCTTCCAGGAAGTCGACATCACCGGCATCACCATGCCGATCACGAAGCACAACGTCGTCGTCAGCAAAGTGGAAAGCATCGCCCGCACCGTTCGCGAAGCCTTTGTCATCGCCAATTCCGGCAGGCCCGGCCCGGTGCTGGTCGATATTACCAAGGACGCCCAGCAGGCCACTACGGAATTTGATTTTGACGCGGCCGCGCCGAAGCTTCCGCCAAAGCGTTACCGCGACAATCACGACCAGGAAGAATTCGACCGCGCGGTGGAATTGCTCAATTCCGCCAAACGCCCTGTGATTCTAGCCGGCCGCGGCATCCTGCTTTCCGGAGCCATGCGCACGTTTGAGAAGTTTGTGCGGACCAGCAACATTCCGGTGGCCATGACGCTGCTCGGCATCGGCTGCTTCCCTGCTACCGATGCGATGAACCTCGGCATGATGGGTATGCACGGGGAGGCCTGGGTCAACACGGCGATCCAGGAGGCCGACCTGCTCATCGCCGTTGGTATGCGCTTCGACGATCGTGTGACCGGCGATTTGCGCACCTACGCGCGCAACGCCCGCAAGATTCACATCGAGGTCGATCGCGCCGAGATCAACAAGAACGTGAAGGTCGATGCCGCGATTATCGGGGATGCCGGCGAATCCCTGGCGCGGCTCCTTCCGCACGTTCATGAGCGCGACCACAGCGCCTGGCTCGCGCACATCAAGGGCCTCCGTGGCGATTCGGCTGTCCGCGACATTCAGTCGCTGCCGGACAGTGGGCACCTGTATGCCGCGCACGTGATTAACGATCTCTGGAAAGTGACCAAGGGAAACGCCATTGTGGTGACCGACGTCGGCCAGCACCAGATGTGGGAGGCGCAGTATTACCACCACAACGAGCCTCGCACGCTGATCACTTCGGGCGGCCTCGGCACCATGGGCTTCGCCTTACCTGCGGCGATCGGTGCCAAATTCGCCAAACCCGATTCGGAGATCTGGGTTGTCGTCGGAGATGGCGGATTCCAGATGACCAGCTGCGAGCTTGCTACCATCGTTCAGGAAAAAATCAAGATCAACGTCGCCATCATCAACAACGGCTATCTGGGCATGGTGCGCCAGTGGCAGGAGTTCTTTTACGACAAACGCTATGTGGCCACGCCGCTAGTCGCTCCGGATTTCGCCGCGCTCGCGAACGCCTATGGCATTCGCGGCGAGAGAGTAACTTCGCGCAAGGAAGTTGTACCGATCATCGAGTCCGCGCGCGAGACCGAGCAAGCGGTGTTGCTCGATTTTCGCGTCGAACAGGAAGATTCCGTCTATCCCATGGTGCCTGCGGGCGCCGCGCTGCACGAAATGATCCGGCGCCCCAACAATCCTTTGGTGGAAACGGCTTCCGAGCCATAATTAGCGTAGCCGCCACCGGAACCCGGTCTAAAGACCGGCCACGACGAAGAAATTCGAGGAGCACATGCAAACGATCGTTGCGTATGTCGAAAACAAGCCCGGCGTGTTGAATCGCGTTGCCTCGTTGACGCGCCGCCTGGCCATCAACATCGATTCCCTCACCGTTGGACCTACCGAAAATGTGGAAATCGCTCGCATGACGATCTGCGCGCACACCGACGAAAACGGCGCCCGGCGCCTGGAAGCCAGCCTCGAAAAGCTCGTCGACGTTCTGGTGGCGGAGAATATTTCCGATCGCTCGATGCTCGAACGCGACCTCGCGCTCATCAAGGTCGCCGCCGATCACATGAACCGGCCGCATCTGATGGATTTGGTGAAGGCCTTTCGCGGACGCGTGGTGGATGTCTCGCCGGAATCGGTCATTGTCGAGGTTTCCGACACCACCGAGAAAATCGATGGTTTGCTCGAAGTGCTACGCCCGTTCGGCGTACTCGAGATGGGCCGCACGGGACGAATCGCGATGACCAAGGGCAGCGACGTGTTGCGGCCGCCGACTACGGCTGAGAACAGTTCGAAAGAAGGCAAAACCAAAGAAAAGGATCTCGACCCGCCGCGCGTAAAAGCTTCGTAACACCACCGGCAATCAAACCGATTCGGCAGGCCGCAACGCGGTCTAGGAAAGGAACAACGAACGCAATGGCAAATCTCTACTACGACAACGACGCAGACCTTACGCTGGTGCAGGCGAAGAAGGTCGCCATCCTAGGCTATGGCTCACAGGGTCACGCGCACGCGCTGAATCTGCGCGACTCCGGCGTTTCCGTGGTGGTCGGATTGCCCGAAGGCAGCGCTTCCCGTGCCAAGGCGGAGAACGACGGCCTCACGGTAAAAAATCCCAAGGAAGCCGCAGCTTGGGCCGATGTCATCATGATCCTGGCTCCCGACACGCGCCAGCCTAAATTGTACAAGGACGCCATCGAACCGAACCTGACGTCCGGCAAAACACTCATGTTCGCGCATGGCTTCAACATTCGTTTTGGCACGATTCAGCCGCCGAAGAACGTGGACGTCAGCATGATCGCTCCCAAGGCTCCCGGCCACCGCGTCCGCGAGGTTTTCACCGAAGGCGGCGGAACGCCCGCGCTGCTGGCGATTCACCAGGATGCCTCCGGACAGGCCAAGGCTTTTGCGCTTGCCTATGCCAAGGGACTTGGCACGACGCGCGCTGGGGTTCTCGAAACGACCTTCACGGAAGAAACCGAAACGGATCTTTTTGGTGAACAGGCGGTGTTGTGCGGCGGCGTCAGCGAACTGATCAAGGCCGGGTTCGAGACGCTGGTCAACGCCGGTTATCAGCCCGAAGTTGCGTATTTCGAGTGCCTGCACGAGCTGAAGCTGATCGTCGACCTGATTTATCGCGGTGGTCTGAGCTACATGCGGTATTCGGTGAGCGACACAGCCGAGCACGGCGATTATCACGCTGGACCACGGATTGTCACCGAGCAGACTCGCGAAGCCATGAAGAAGCTGCTTGCCGAGATTCGCGACGGTAGCTTTGCCAAGGCCTGGATTGAGGAAAACGAAAAAGGCTGCCCGAACTTCCTCGCCAGGCGCAAAGCCGAGCAACAGCATTCCGTGGAGCAGCTCGGCCCGAAGCTGCGCGGCATGATGCCGTTCCTCAACCCGATCGTCGCGCCGGGATTAGCCACCGAGACGGCGGCTTCCGCCAAGAAGTAGTAGGTCCAGCGGGGCCTTCGAGAACCGCTATTGCCTTCTAGCTGCACAGAAGCTCGGTCCCGGTAAGGGGCGAGCTATAGGGAACGCTCCATCGAGGAATGGTTTCCTGTTGCGCTCGCTCGGCAACCCACTACATTGGTAGTCCTATGTTACGAGTGATCGTCGTCCCGAAGCCGCAAGGCTGTCGATTTCGATGGGATCCGGCCGTGCCTCAACGGTGTACTCGAATTCTCGTTTTTCTCGCCAGCTGTGGTTTGCTAATCTCCGTCCCTGCACTTAGGGCACAAACGAATTCCACGCTTCTTCCGGGCCCACAACCTCCCGATGTTCCCTTGGAATGGAGGCGGCTCGTTGGCATCTACCAATACAATGATCCGAAACAGGATTTCATCCTTGCGGAACGCGCGCAACGCCTCTTCCTCGTACCCGAAGGTTTGAATGGTCCCGCGCAAGATATCCGCGAAGAACACGGGACGGTCTGGGTCGATTCAGGAGACGGAAGCAAGATTGGCTTTTCCGAAAGCCGCGACGCAAACGGGAATGTAGCCGAACTCTCGCATCTCCTCGAACATTACACGCGTAGAGACGCCGGAGCCGACCCGGCGCATTTCTATCACATCACCCCGACGACGCCGATCGAGCAGCTTCGTGCCGCGGCGCTGGCCGCGAAGCCACCCGCCGAAGCCGGACCCTTTCGCAAGCCCGACCTGGTTGAGCTTGCCGCGCTCGATCCGTCGATCCATCTGGACATTCGCTACGCGCAATCCGACAATTTCCTTTCCACGCCCGTTTACACACAAGCGCGCGCCTTCCTGCAACGGCCGGCGGCCGAAGCGCTGCTTCGGGTGCTTCTGAAGCTTCAGCCGCTCGGATACGGGCTATTGATCCACGACGCCTACCGACCGTGGTACGTCACGAAGATCTTTTGGGACGCCACGCCCCGGGAAGATCATATTTTTGTCGCCGATCCGGAGAAGGGTTCGCGCCACAATCGCGGCTGCGCCGTGGACCTTACGCTGTACGATCTCGCCACCGGCAAGGCCATCGAGATGACCGGCCTCTACGACGAAATGTCGCCGCGTTCGTTCCCGAATTTCCAAGGAGGCACATCCCTCGAGCGCTGGCATCGCGACTTGTTGCGCCGCGCCATGGAATCCGAAGGTTTTACGGTGAATGAAAACGAGTGGTGGCACTTCGACGACAAAGACTGGAAATCCTACGCGATCCTCAATGTACGTTTTGAAGATCTGGGCGTAGCCGCTCCCCGTCCCTGATTTTCGCTCTCGTACTACGAGGCACTGGTCTGATGCTGCGCGTTACCTTTATTGGAGGTTCTCGGCGACGGGATGCGGATTTTTTGCATTCCGCGATGCCTCCGGCCAAGAAAATAAAGGTCGCAGTCCGGACAATAGTGCGGGCGTAGATTCAGGATCTTGCAAACGACCTTGACGGACAAGCCGTCTCGCCTGATTCGATAGGATTCTGAACCTCTACAGTTGGGACACTTTTGATCTTTGCTGATCCGCGGGAACATCATGAACAACTCCCCCAGGGTCTGCTCTTCCCTAGGTCCGGACGGGAAAGGATGTATTGTGACGCAATCAAGGCCGCGCAGCCAGCGAAATCGCCGGGATTGGCGGGCTTTACAATCCCGCGGGTACCCGCTATGGTGCTTTCACTAATCCTTCGCCTGTGAGGTCGTCTCATGCGTCGTTCCACCGCGCGCAGCCTTCTCGTGCGACTCGTCTTACTCTCGCCTCTTTTCCTTTTTGTGACTCCTGGCAAGACCCTGCTGCTGGACGATTCCGACGACAACTCCCACCTCTGCCTGTACGTCGGCGACACGCTTACGATCAAGCTGGTTTCTAATCCGAGCACCGGCTATCGCTGGAGCAAACCGGAAGTCAGCCACCTCCAAATCACTTCTTCCGATGTGGAGCCAGGGGCTTCCGAACGCGCCGGCGAGCCGGGGTTCGAAACCTTCTCGCTCAAAGCGATCGAAGCGGGCGAATCCACGCTCACTCTGGCTTACGTTCGGCCGTTTGAAAAAGACAAGCCTCCGGCCAGGACATTCCTTGTGTTCCTCATCATTGAACCGCGTCCTTTTGTGACGAAGGACTCTTCCGCCAAGCCCTGAGTTCGGCTTAGAGTATTACGGCAATTCCGCGACGGCCGCTCCATCTTTGCGCGGATCGGAGGCTCCGTAACTGACGCCAGTCGAGAAATCGCGGAGCACGGCCTGCCCGCCCCCCATCGCTGAGGAGAATGTACCCATTACCTGGATCTTGTGGCCTTTTGCGGTTAATTCATCACGGACTTTGCCCGAAATCCGGTTCTCCATCTGCACATCGCAGCCTTCGAAGGTGCCTTTGGTGAATCGGGGCGCCTCGAGGGCTGCCTGAATGTTCATTTTGTAATCCACGAGGTCAGCGATAAATTGCGCGTGTGCCTGCGACTGGTTCCAGCCACCCATAATTCCGAACGCCACGCGCGTGTCGCCTTTCTGGGCGAACGCGGGGATGATCGTGTGCATTGGACGCTTCCTTCCGGCGAGGGCGTTTGGCGAGGTGGGATCTAGATTGAACAGCGCGCCGCGGTTCTGCAGCACAAATCCCGTACCTTCTGCGACAATGCCGGACCCAAATGCGGCGTAATTGCTTTGAATCAGGGAAACCATGTTTCCGTCGCGGTCCACCGCGGTCAAATAGGTGGTGTCGCCGGCGCCCGGCAGAGTGCCCGTCGCGACTTCGCAATTGGCGTGGTCGGGATCGATCCGTTTGGCGCGCTCGGCAGCGCGCGGCTTCGAAAGCAGGGTCTGTACCGGCAGGGTTTGTCCTCGCGGATCGCCAATGTATTTGATCAGGTCCGCGTAAGCCAGCTTCTTCGCCTCGATCATCGCGTGCAGCGCCTTGGTTGAGCCGAAGCCGTACTCTTTTTCGCCAAGCGGGAAAGTTTCCATCATGTTCAGCATCAGCAGAGCGGCCAGGCCTTGCCCGTTCGGAGGCATCTCATACACGGTCCAATCGCGGTAGGTTGTCGAGATGGGTTCTACCCACTCGGCGGAAAACTCAGCAAGGTCCTCTGCGGTCATCACTCCGCCGTGCCGCCTGATCGCCTCGAGAATGCGCTTACGGATCTCTCCTTTGTAATACCCGTCCTTGCCGCGCTCGGCGATCTGCTCGAGCGACCACGCCAAATCCGGATTGTGGAAAATCTCGCCGGTCTTTGGAGGCCGATCGTTCCGCAAGTACAGTTTTGCAGCTTGCTCGTCTCCGCGGAGGTAATCGATGCTCCCCGCCCAATACATCGCCACCCATTCGGTCACGGGATAGCCGTTCTTTGCGGTTTGGATTGCTGGCGTCAGGTCTTCAGATAATTTCTTGCGGCCGAATTTGTCGGCGAGCTTCTGCCAGCCTTCCACCGCACCCGGAACGGTGATGGCGTTCACACCCACTTGCGGCATTTCCCGCAATCCTTGTTTGTGCAGGGCGTCGATGGTCAAAGCCTTCGGCGCCCATCCGCTGGCGTTCAATCCGTAGAGCTTGTTGGCCTTTGCGTCGTAGACAATCGCGAACAAATCTCCGCCGATGCCGTTCATCATCGGGGACACCACACCCATCATGGCGTTGGTGGCGATCGCCGCATCGACGGCATTGCCGCCGGCCTCCAAGATACGGACGCCGGCTTCGGAGGCCAGAGGCGACTCCGATGCCACAATCCCATTTTGTGACATCACCATGGAGCGCGCTTGCGAGCGCTCCTGCGCCATTACCGGGAACGTAGCCATCAACAGCGCTCCCACGGCCAGCCATACTTTTCGAAAGATCGAAACATGGCCCACTCGGCGATTCTCCCTTCGAGAAAACGCAAATTTTTCATCCTTCCGAAATTCCACAATCGCTTGTGCACTCTAGCGCGGGAACATGGCTACCGCAAGCTACCGATTCCACAGACTGCGTTCTTTCGATAGAATGCCTCGATGCCTGCAAACCCGTCTTCAAAACCAACGGCGGCCGACGCGCTCCGAGCGCGACTGGATTCTCTGCTCATTGCGCGAGACGCCGATCCCTTTGCTGTCCTCGGCCCGCACCCGGTCGATTCGCCCGAAGGACGCCGCTGGGCCGTGCGTTTCTTCGAACCACGCGCGACTACAGCCGAGATTCTCTTATTTCGGCGACCCGACGGTGCTCCGCCGCGAGATTCCGGGCCGGAAATTCTTTCCATGCGAAAGATTCGCTCGGAGGGCGTTTTTGAGGTTGTCCTTCCCGGCGTTGGTGAATTTCCTCCCGCTCCTTCCAGTTACCGCATTCGTCATCACACGCAATTCGACGAAACGATCGAGCACTACGATGCCTATGCCTTCCCGTTTCTGTTGACGGAGTTCGATCTCTATCTCATGGGCGAGGGGCGTCACTATGACGCTTACGAAAAACTCGGCGCTCATCTAAAGACCGTTGACGGTGTCGCGGGGGTTCATTTCGCGGTGTGGGCTCCGAGCGCCCGCCGCGTCAGCGTTGTGGGCAATTTCAATCATTGGGATGGCCGCATCAATCCCATGCGTTTTCGCGGCTCTTCGGGTATCTGGGAACTGTTCGTTCCCGATCTGGGCGAAGGAGCGATCTACAAATTTGAGATCGTCGGGCAAAACAATGTTGTTCTGCCGCTCAAAGCCGATCCGTATGCGTTTTCCGCCGAACTCCGGCCCAACACCGGGTCGGTGGTGGCGCGACTCGACAAGCACCATTGGGGCGATGCCGAGTGGATGCACCGGCGGGAGCAAAAAAGCTGGCTGGAATCTCCCATCAGCATCTACGAAGTGCACCTCGGTTCCTGGCGGCGTGTTCCGAGCGAACACGATCGCTGGCTCACCTATCGCGAGCTCGGCGACCAGCTTATTCCCTACGTGAAAGATCTTGGCTACACACACATCGAGCTGCTGCCGATCATGGAGCATCCTTACGATGGATCGTGGGGCTATCAAACCCTCGGTTATTTTGCGGCCACCATCCGGTTTGGCTCGCCCAGCGATTTCATGGAATTCGTCGACCGGTGCCATCAAGCCGGGCTCGGCGTGCTTCTCGACTGGACCCCAGCGCATTTTCCGCGGGACGCTCACGGGCTTGCCTCGTTCGATGGCAGCCATCTCTATGAGCACGAAGATCCGCGGCAAGGCACGCAACCCGATTGGGGCACGCTGGTCTACAACTACGGCCGGAATGAGGTGCAGAACTACCTGATTTCCAATGCGCTTTTCTGGTTGGACAAATATCACATCGACGGATTGCGCGTGGATGCCGTCGCTTCGATGTTGTACCTCGACTATTCACGCAAACCGGGCGAGTGGATTCCGAACAAGTATGGCGGCCGCGAAAATCTGGCGGCGATTGATTTTTTCAAACGGCTCAATGAAGTTGCTTACCAGCGATTCCCGGGCATTTTGACCATTGCGGAAGAATCGACCGCGTGGCCCAGCGTTTCGAGGCCCACGTATCTGGGGGGACTGGGTTTCAGTTTGAAGTGGAACATGGGCTGGATGAACGACACGCTCAGTTATTTCTCGAAGGATCCTGTGTTTCGGCGGTACGAACACAACAAACTGACGTTTTCTTTGCTTTACGCGTTCACCGAAAATTTTGTGCTGCCCTTCTCTCATGACGAGGTTGTCCATGGCAAGAACTCTCTTCTGCACAAGATGCCGGGCGACATGTGGCAGCAATTCGCGAACCTGCGATTGCTTTTCGGCTATCAATTTGCCCATCCTGGAAAAAAACTGCTGTTCATGGGACAGGAGTTTGCGCAGCGTCAGGAATGGAGCGAGGCGCGCAGTCTCGACTGGCACCTGCTTCAGCATGAGTCTCACCGCGGTGTGCAAAACCTGGTGCGGGACCTCAACAAGGTCCTGGCCACGGAAGCGGCTTTACATCAAGTGGATTTTGATTGGCAGGGGTTTGAATGGCTGGATGCGAACGACTCCGACAACAGCGTATTTTCTTTTGTACGGCGCGGAAAAAATCCCGACGACATGCTCCTCGTCGTTCTGAATGCTACTCCGGTGGTCCGTTACGGATACCGGATCGGCGTGCCTCGCCCCGGGCATTTTGACGAAATCTTGAATACCGATGCGAGCGTCTACGGCGGTTCGAATGTAGGGAATCTCGGCGGAATGAATACCAGCGAGCATGCCTGGATGGGTCGGAGTTATTCGCTGGGGCTGACTTTGCCGCCGCTGGCGGCGGTGTATTTGAAGTGGCGCCAGGCCTGAATCTAGTGCGCGGCGTCACCCGAGCTTTGCTTCGAATCATTTCGTACAACCCCCTGTCTTCGGTTAGACTCATACCTCTGAGCCCAGTCCTTCAAAGGGAGAAGCAAGGCCGTGTCACAATTAAGGAAATCAGCTAGCCCTGTTGCTCGGTTCTGCGTTGCCGTTCTAATGACTGGGGGGTTCGTCTGCGCCAGTTCGGCCCAAGACCCCGGGCCATTGCCCAATGCGCCCGCTTCTCGTACCGAAGCTGCTCCTCCGCCTGCGTCCCAGAATCCGACCTATCACACGTCCCCGCCTCCCGCGCACATTCACTCCCCCGGCGACAACCCAATCAGCAAAGACCCTCCGTCGGTTCCTGCGGAGGAAGTCATCAAGCGGTTCGCCGAAAAGGAAGCTGAGTTCAAGCTGGAGCGCGACAACTACACGTATACCCAGGACTTTTCCATTCAAACGATCGACGATGACGGCCGGCCTGACGGCGAGCACCGCGAGACCAGCGACATCATTTTCACTCCCGACGGCAAGCGCTTCGAAAAAGTTACTTTTGCCCCGCAGGATACCCTGCAACGCATCGTCATGAGCCAACAAGACTACGACGACGTTCGCAACGTGCAGCCCTTCGTGCTGACAACAACGGAACTTCCGAAATACAACGTGAGCTATATAGGGCGCCAGCAGGTCGATGAATTGTCGACATATGTCTTCGACGTCGCCCCAAAGGTCATCGAGAAGAATCAGCGCTATTTCCAAGGGCGCGTGTGGGTCGATGACAAGGACATGCAAATCGTCATGACCGACGGCAAAGCGGTTCCAGACATCGTCAAGCATGGACAGGAAAACGTGTTTCCGCGCTTCCGCACTTATCGAGAGAACATCGAGAAAGGCTACTGGTTTCCGGTGTATACCCGCGCCGACGACTATCTACACTTCCGCAGCGGTGACGTGCACATCCGCATGACCATCCGCTATTCGAATTACAAGCGTTACGGCAGTACGGTGAAAATCGGCACAGTTCGGGAAGTCAAATAGCGGAAGCATTTTCATGTTACTGTCACCGCATTTCGGGTATGCTGCGGTTAGTTAAGTTGTTGGTACCGCCTTTAGAAACAATCTGTTTTGCTTTTCGGCCCACGCAAGCCAACCCGCAGGTGTGGAGCGGGTTACCTGTACACAGTACCAGTTAAGGCTTTCGCAAACGTCGAGGAGGGATAGTCACACACCCGCAGCGGTTGAGGGCACACTGCTCAAGGGTGATCCGCCGCTGAGGGTGTATGTGTTCATGAGTGCAGAATCCAGATGGAAGGCCTCCGCAGCCCGCTACTGGCAATGCTGGCAGCGTTCTCTGTGGCGTCATTGGCCCTTGGTTTCGGCGCTGTTTTTGCTTTTCGTCTTTTCGTCAACTCCTCTGATTTCAGCTGATTGCGAGTTCATCCCGGCGGGTAAGTCTTTCTGGGTTCGACTGCTCGATCCGGTCGCCTCGTACAGCTCAAAACCAGGCGCTTCGGTCCGCGCCGTACTGATTCAGTCGCCCGAGTGCGGCCCCCTGCCGGTCTTTCCGGCTGGTTTGGAAATCGACGGAGAAGTTGTGTCGGTGCGCAAAGTGGGCATGGGTTTCCTGCACGACACCGCTACGCTCGAGATCCGCTTTCATCATCTGGTGACTTCGAGCGGCGAGATCCTCCCCATCACCGCTCTGGTCGTCGAAATCGACAATGCGCGCGAGGTCGTCCGGAAAGGCGTGATTCAGGGTGTTCGTTCGACGAACACGCCGCAGGGCCGAATCACCAGCGGCTTGATCCACTTGCCTACCTATAATCCATACGGCGATGCGGTTCTGATCGTTTATCGCGCGCTCAGCGTTCTTCCTGAACCGGAGATTTATCTTCCGCCCGGCACCGATCTTCGCCTTCAGCTGAGTGCTCCTCTGGACGTCGCCGACCAGCCGCAGCTTCCTCCCGTGTCTTTCCAGCTCGACGAGTACGAACGCGGCGACATCGAGCAACTGCTCCAGAATGTCCCCGTACGGACCACGACCAGCTACGGCAAAGAAGCCGACCTCGTGAATATTATGTTTCTTGGCGCGCAGCAGCAGGTCGAGGACGCCTTCCGCGCCGCCGGCTGGTTCCCGGGCGATCCCAATTCGCCTCATGCCTTCTTGAAGCAGTTTGAGGCTTTTCTGACGTTCAACAGCTACCCCACGATGCCGGTCTCGCACCAGCTGTTGAATGGGCAGCGTCAGGATTTTACCTACCAGAAGAGTTTTGACAGCTACGGCAAGCGCGAACACGTGCGAGTCTGGAGCGAGCCCGGGACGATCGAGAATCAGCAGGCGTGGCTCAGCGCTTACACGCGCGAAACCAGCGCGGCCCTGTCGGTGCGTTATCACAAGTTTATTCACCATATCGACCGGAATCTCGACGATGGCGTCAACATGCTGGTCCGCGACCTGACCCTGTCCGGCTGCGTCGATTCCGTTTACCTCCTGCCGCGACCAGACGTCCATCCCTTGATGATGAACTCCAGTGGGGACGAGATGCGGACCGATGGCATGCTCACGGTCGTGCAACTGAAGGACTGCAACAGGCCCTCGATCGAGTACACGCGCGCCAATCCGCTGATTCCGATCCGGCCGCGTTCCCGGGTGGTGCGATATTTTCGCAACGAAGTTCTTCTTTATAAGAGCGACGTTATCCGGGGGAACATCGTCTACAGCGCTTTTGATCTCGGCCGCATGGGCGTTCACATGCTCCGCCATCGCCATGACCCCTCGGAGGTTGATGACGACGGCCTGCCCAATTCCCCGGTATCTCCGCTCACTCTGTTTCCTCAGATCGGAATAGGCGAAATTCCGCTGGGTCGCTGAAACGCCTCGTTATTGTCCTCCTTCCGGGAACTTTTGCTCCTTCCTGTCCGTACTTATGACCAAAGGAGCTTGACATGAACCAATCGCTTCGCGGTTGCCTCGGCCTTAGCGGCTCGCTGTTGCTTTCCGTTTGCGCCCTTTCTCCACTTCCCGTCCTCGCGCAGACCTCAGCCAAAACGGAGCAATGGATTCACGTGCGCGTTGAAAGCAAAGACAATAGCGGGGAAACCGTAAAGGTGAATGTGCCGGTCGAGATGGCCGTAAAGGTCCTGCCCGCGATCCATCACGAACAGCTGCAAGGCGGCAAAGTACATATCTCGAAGGGTGACCTCAAGGATGTCGACCTTCGCGCGCTCCTCGACGCAGTGCGGAGCGCCAAGGATGGCGAATATGTGACCGTAGAGAGCAACGAGGACAATGTGCGCGTGTCCAAGCATGCCGGGTACCTCTATGTTCACGTCGAGGAAAAGAAGCATGGCGAAAAGACAGCGAAGGTTGCATCGAAAGTCGAGGTCAAAGTGCCGATACGGGTTGTCGACGCCTTGTTTTCTGCGGGAAAAGATGAACTCGACATCGTCGCGGCCCTCGAAGCGCTTTCATCGAACGGCGACACGGAGCTGGTCAGCATCAAGGATGACGAGAACACCGTCCACGTGTGGATCGATTCGAAGAATATTTCCGACTGATTTCGCAGCACAGGACATCCGGAGGGGCGCTTTCTCGGGCCCCGAACGGTCGCGGACGGGTTGTTCAACGTTGTTGTTCAAGGGGGAATGCCGATGCTCTTGCTGGCCAAAACGGTTCTAGGACTTGGGGCTTTCGCGGCGGTTGCGGGCGTTTATGTTTTCCATGAAGGGGTGATCAGCGTAAATGTGGACGACCACCGCCTCGACGGCTCCCACGTGCACGTCTGGGTTCCGGCAACAGCCGTGCCGGTGGGGCTGGCGGTCGTGCCGCGGCACCATTTGGAGAAGGCCGCTCGCCAGCTTCGTCCTTTCCTACCGATGCTTCGCGAGCTCTCGAAACAGCTCGATACAGTCCCGAATGCGGAATTGGTCGACGTACGCGATGCCAACGAGCACGTTCGCATCACGGTGCGCGACGGCAAGCTGTACGTAGACGCGGTCACGGATTCCGAAGACGTCCACGTCAGCTTCCCGGCGGAAACAATTTCGGATGTCGCCGACCGGCTGGAAGCTAGCGCGCCGACAATCTAAAGTACACTCGTTCCGGACTGAAGACGTGCGGCCAGAATCGTTCCCTACTTACCCAACGGAAAGTAGGCTTCGTCGTGTAGTGCATCTTTTTTCCAGCCTGCACGCATCAAGATGCCGCGTCCATTCTCAACCATGGTGGGGTTGCCACAGAGATAGGCCGACGTTTCTTCCGGCGTAAGGTTCCAAAGGTCCGTAAATTTTCGGACCAGGTCGTCCACGCGTCCCTTTTCTCCGTTCCAGGCTTCATCTTCCCAAGGCCGGCTGACGGTTGGCACGTATTTCAGCCAAGGAACCTCGCCGGCTACGCGTTCCAACTCGTCGCGGTAACCGAACTCGACGCTACGGCTGGCTCCCTGGATGCAAAACAGCCGGTGTTCGCCAGGCATGACGCCTTCACCCTTCTTCCAGTCGGCGTATATCGTGCGCACGTAGCTTACGTAAGGGGCAATGCCCGTCACCGTCGCGAGCAATAAATGATTTTTTCTGCCGCTCCGCAAATCCAGCGTGAAGCGTCCTTTGGCGAATCGCCGCAGGAGCAGAGGCGATCCTTTCTCGAGAGCGTAAAGAAGCGGCGTCAGTGCTCCCTCCGGCACGCGCTCGACGAAAAATTCCAAGCGGCTCTCGTAGGGGGAAGAACAGATCGAGTAAGGGCGTTCAATATTTTGCCCGTTGATCTCAACGCCCAGCGTGGCGTACTGCCCGGCCAGATACGGCAGCGCCGGTTCCACTTCTACTTGCAATAGAAACAAGTCCGGCGCGACCTCCTTGCGGTCCACGATCTTTGCCGGCAGAAATTTGTCAGTAGCCATCGGCTCTATGTTCTCCGTCTGACGTCGCACTTCCGAAAAAAAGACCGGGCGGGACCTCTCGGCGATCCCGCCCGTCCATATTCTCTTGCCTTACGGCGTGGCTGGCAACTATTGCTGGGGGTGTTGTCTCTGCTGTTGCATCTGCTGCATCATTTGCTGCATATCGAATGGTTTGATCGGTCCGGTGATGCGGTCAGGGACATTGTCGAGCACTTTGACCAGCACCATGGTGCTGTCCTTGCCCATCTGTTTCACCATGCCGAGCGGTGTAACCTTTTCGCTGGTCCAGACTTCCGAGGCTTCTTTGTCGTTTTTCCAATGCTCGCAACTGAATGTACCGGCCGGCACGGTGACGGTCTCGGTCCCGACGGAGTGCCAGTCGTTAAACTGCTGGTTCACCTTGTCGCGGCCGTTTCCCGTCATGTTCGTCGGCATCTCCATCGCGCCTTGACCAGGAATCAGGACGATCACGCGATGAAATTCGAAATCGTCCATGGTGATCAGGGATTTGCCAACCATCTGCTGTTTGTCATCGCCGCTCACAAATTGCATCCAGTAGGCGTCTTTGCCATCCACGGTCTCTTTACCGACAACGGAAAACTCCATAACATGAGTGCGGGTGCTGCCGTTTCTTTGCGAAGTAGTTTCATACTCCGCACCTTTTCCGACGACGGGATGGAAGGCTTTCGCGATGGTCGGTTTCCGGAACAGATCCATGCCCATCTGCGCTCTTGCCGGTACCGCCAGCACCAGCAGCAACACCACCGTCCATGTCATGCGCTTCATGCTTTCTCCTCGGTTTCCTGGGCACCCGAACCAGAGCGCCGTCACCCTTTTTCTTCCCTCCTCATATCAGTTTCGGTGAACGGGTGCAATCCTAAGGTTGAGGAAAAGTGAGGAAAGATTCGGAGAGGTTTTTTATTCGTAAGCCAGTGCTTCTACCGGATCGTAGCTCGATGCTCGCACCGCCGGCACCGTCGCTCCCAGTGCTGCGCCGAGCAAGGCAAGCCCAAAAGACGCTAGCACCCATCCGGGCGAGATCAGGATCGGCAAAGACGGGTTGGTTTCTTTAAGGACCGCCTGCGTCAGGAAAGCGATAGCGATACCCACCAGGCTGCCGGCAATTGCCAGTACCGCCGTCTCCCCCAGGAGCATTTGCACGACTTCGGCGCGCGTGAAGCCCAGCGCTTTCAAGATTCCGATTTCTCGTGTGCGCTCCATAACCATGGTGTGCATATTCATCAGCACAACGAGAAAGCTGACAAGAATTCCGAGCACCACCATGGTGCGAATGAAAGGTTTCAGTTCCGGAAGCTTGGATGAGCTCATCAAGGAAACATATTCCGACATGGACCGGACCGTATTCTGTGGGTTCAGCTTGAGAATTTCCGCTCGCGTCGCTGCCGTGTCTCCCTTGCTCCTGACAAAAAACACCGACACGTGGTTATCCGCGCCCATGATGTCCTGTGCGGTCTTCAACGGAATATAAAACCGCGCACCTTTCCCGTGGACCACGATGCCACTCACCCGAAAAGGGCGGTTGATCAAGGTGACGGTGTCTCCCACCTTTAGGTGCCGCGTCTGCGCGATGATGTCGTCCGCGACGGTCTCGTCGGCAGCTTCGAGCGGGCGACCGGATCGAAAGATAAATCCCTTGCTCAGGGCGTTGTAGCGTTTGTAATCGACGCCGTAGATCACCATCAACGTCTTGGGATCGGTCATCATCAGGGTAGGAGCGACATCGTCGACACCCGGCAATTTTTCGATCTCGTCGCCGAACGATTCCTGCATGACTGCACTCGAGAAGGCAAAGAAAATAGACGCGTTGGGCGCTTGCACCACAATATCCGCCCCCACTCCTTCCACGCGCTTCCCCCAATCGGATAGCACGCCGGAGGTCATGCCCACGATCATCAGCACCAGCACGACCTGGATGGCAATCGCCAGGATGCTGAGAGCACAGCGCAGCGGACGCGCCGTCAAATTACCCCAGAACATCTGCATCAGGGAAAAAGGCCCGTTGGTACGTTCATTCATGAAGGAATTCCGTCTTCTCACTGTAACATCGACGAATTCCGGCGGTCAAAATCCCGCCGAGGAAACTTTTTGAGAGCCCGGGTGCACGACTTGTGCGCTCGCGCAACAAAAAATATTTCTCTTGTGTTAAGTTTTGCACACAAAAGTGGAAAACCTTGTGGAAAGAACCGGAAATCCTCCACTAACCCGCCAGCTTTCAATGCGATGATGCGGTTTGCACCATTTTTGTGCAATGGCCTTTTTCGGGAAAACTTTTTTTCCGCGCGTCTCGGAAGGAAAGTTCGCATCGAATGATCAGCAAATCGTTTAGCGGAAAGGTTTTGCGGAAAACACTTCTAATACCACTTCGGCGGGCGCTCGAGGTGGATCTTGATCACTTGCTTCGGGTTGTCGATTTCATACCAGTGGCCGTAGGGCTTCCATCCGTCGGCTACCACTTGCACCAGGACCTTTCCCAACGGCGCATCCGGCACGTGCGCCACGCCCTGCGGGTTGGTTTTCACGTTCACTTCAAATTTCTTGTCTTTGAGGAGATGCTCTTCGAGGGTCTTTACGTAGACGCTGGCGCTTTCAATGGGCTTGTTCGCGTCTCCGCCGGTTACTTCAATCGTCAGGCGGTTTGTCGGCGCGGGCGCTTGTTCCTTTTTCGACGGGGGCGCCTGCTCTTGTTGGGCCCAGATTCCCGTTGTCATCGCGAGTGCTCCGAGCAGCAGGGACGAGCCAATGCATAGCAGTTTCTTTCTCATGTTCGTCTCCGTTCATCCTCACCCGAAGCCAGCTGAACGTCAAGACCGCCAGGTATTTGACTCGCTGCCTCGCCTCTTGTAACTTTTTTCTGGACTCGGCTTGCAGGGATCCCCCTGAGGTTGGACAGTCCCGACTGTCCTCCCGCTCGTTCAAGATGCGCCATCAAGGAGATGCGAATGGGATTTGCCACAAATGCGATTCACGTCGGCCAGGAACCGGATCCATCCACAGGCGCAGTGGTCGTCCCGATCTATCAGACCTCCACGTACGTTTACGAAGAACTGGGGAAAACCAAAGGCGGCTACGATTACGCCCGCAGCAATCATCCCAACCGGAAAGCGCTCGAACGGACCATCGCCAAGCTTGAGGGTGGCCTCTCGAGCTACGTCTTTACTTCCGGCATGGCGGCGATCGATTCTGTTTTTCGTCTGCTTCGCCCCGGCGACCATGTGGTTCTGTCCGAGGCGGTTTATGGCGGGGTCTACCGGCTTACGACCCAGCTTCTCGTGCACTTTGGGCTTGAATTCTCGTTCGTGGACACCTCCGACCCGGCCGTGGTGCTCGGCGCCTTCCGGCCGAATACGAAAATGGTTTACATCGAGACGCCGACGAATCCCACGCTTCGCATCAGCGATATTTCCGCGATGGCCAAGCTGGCCAACGAACGGCACGCGACACTCGTGGTGGACAATACCTTCCTCACCCCGTATCTCCAGCGGCCGATTGAGCTTGGCGCCCACATCGTGGTGCATTCTCTGACGAAGTATTTCAATGGCCACAGCGACGCGACCGGCGGCGCCGTGGTGCTTACGCGTCCCGATGATTCCGAAAAGATTTATTTCCTCCAGCGTTCCGCCGGCGCCGGGCTGGCACCCATGGATTGCTTTCTTACTTCTCGCGGCATCAAGACGCTTGCGGTCCGCATGCTGCAGCACAACGCCAACGGACAGGCCGTCGCCCGCCATCTGGACGCCCATCCCAAGGTTCGCAAGGTTTTTTATCCCGGCCTTGTTCATCATCCGCAACATGAGCTGGCACGGCGCCAGCAGAAGGGTCCCGGAGCCATGCTGTCGTTCGATCTCGGATCGGAGGAAGCCGCGCGGCGATTTCTGAATCAGGTCAAACTATGCTCGCTCGCGGAAAGCCTTGGCGGCGTCGAATCCCTCATTTCTCTTCCCGCGCAGATGACCCACGCTTCCATGCCGAAGGAAGTGCGCGACCGGATCGGGATTACCGATAGCCTGGTTCGCCTATCGGTTGGGATTGAGGACGTTGAAGACATCATGGCGGACATCGATCAGGCGTTGTTGTACATCTGATTGGATCTAGCCTTCAAAAAAGAACGGGCCTTCCTCGGCCGGTCGAAACCGGAGACCCGCCACTAGGGTCGTCACTTCGCGTCCAAGCTCTCGCCTAGCCACTGTAGATATTCTTCTGAGCCCGCCACGACGGGCAGCACGATGAATTCGGGAGTGTCGTAGGAATGCAGGCTGAGGGTTTGCTTTTGTAATTCCTCGAGGCGTTCTTCGGTCGTTTTCATAAGTAAGAGGTATTCGCTGCTGTTTTCGAGCTTGCCTTCCCACGAATAGAAAGACTCGACCGCGTGCGTGACGATATTCACGCAGGCTGCCAGCTTCCGTTCCACCACATCGCGCGCGATTTTCCGCGCTTCTTCGAGTGTTGCGCAGGTTACCAGCACAACCCGGTATTTGGTCTCACGCTTCATCGCGTCTCTCCGCCCTCGATTGTATACGACCTGCCTCTTTGCCCGCGGAGACCGGCGGCGCAACCCGCCTCGCGATTGGCGTACAATCCTTGGCCGGTAGGAAGAGGTGCTCCCATGCGCAAATCTTGTCGCCGGCCCGCTCAGGCTTTGGCACTCACCGGTCTGACCATGGGTTGCTTCGCTGGGCTCGCCAATACGCAGGAGAATCTGACGCCGCTCCTGCTCGCCGTCCAGAATGCACCCGTGCCATTCACCGGTTCGGACGGACGCGTTCACCTTGTCTATGAATTGTGGCTGTCCAATTTTTCGAGCGCCGACGCGACGGTTCAAAAAGTCGATGTGCTTGGCGACGGCGCAGTCCTAGAGACTCTCGATGCCGCCGCGATCGCCAAGCGTCTTCAGCCTGCCGGCCAACGCGATTCTGCAGGAACACTTCGGAAGGGCGCGCTCGCTCTTCTGTTCCTCCACGTCTCTGTCGCTCCCGATACAACGATTCCGCGGGAACTCTCGCATCGCGTGACGGCTCACATCAACGCCGCGCCCCCGGGGCATCAAGAAATCACCGAGACGGGCGGCGCAGCTCCGATGGATCGTCGCCCGGTCGTGCGGATCAGCCCTCCGCTTCGCGGCGACCGCTATATCTCTGCGGACTCCTGCTGTGACGCAACGCGGCATACTCGCGCGGCGCTTCCCGTCAACGGCCGCGTGTGGGTGGCACAGCGTTACGCGGTTGACTGGGAGCAGCTTGACGCGAACGGCCGCATCTATTCCGGCCCGCGTGAAAAGCTCGAGAGCTATGCGATCTTTGGCAAGCCCGTTTTCGCCGTTGCGGATGCCACGGTCGTCTCGGTCACGGATGGCCAGCCAGAACAAACCCCCAGCGCGTACCCCACTAACATTTCGCTCGATGCAGCCGACGGAAACTCCATCATCCTCGATCTGGGGCAGAAACGTTATGCGCTGTACGCCCATCTTCAGCCGGGAACGATCAAGGTTCATCGCGGTGAAACGGTGAAATCAGGCCAGGTGATTGGGCTGGTCGGAGACACGGGCAACTCGCTTGTGCCTCATCTGCATTTTCAAGTGATGGACAGCCCCGTTTCACTCGGTTCGAATGGGCTGCCCTATGAAATCGACGCCTTCGAGGTGCGAGGCCAAACACACGGGACGGAAGCTTTTGATGAGGCCGAAACCAGCGGAACTCCGCTGGCCATTATGGCTGCTTCTCCAGTCGCCGATGTCAACAACGCCTTGCCGCTCGATCAACTGGTCGTTTCGTTTCCTCCGCGATAGGTAAAGGCTTCCCGACAGCCCGGCGCATCCGGCTTGCGTGCTGCCGCAACTTTGCCGCTATTTTCGTGTTTGTTTCCCCGAGAGAAGCGGCTCGATGTGCGATTACCCCATCGCTGGTTCATCGGGGAAGCGCTCATTTCACCCAGTGCGTTTCGTAAACAGCATTTCCAGTCGAGGAGAATAGAAAATGTTCCGGGCAAAACGGTGTTTCAGTACCGTGTTGCTCGCGGCCACGTCCCGTCTGCCTCTGGCCATCAGCGGGTGCGCGGCCCGAGTGCGCGTTTACGACCAATACCATTCCGACGATCGCGATTGGAACGGCCGTGAGGACCGCGCGTATCGCGTGTGGCTTCGGGAACGGCAATACCCGTATCGCGAATTCGCTCGCCTGAATCACGAAGAACAACGCGATTATTGGAATTGGCGGCACAACCATCCGAATGCCGGGTGACGAAATTTGAAAAATCGAAATAGAAGACCGAAATAGACGATTGCACCGTGCGACGAGACTCTGCCGCGCATGATTTCTTGAAATTGCGTACCGCAGTGCCCGCCGAGGCTCGGGGCAAGTACCGCTCGGCCCACGAAGAGTGGGTGCGGTTATACTAGGGCAGTAATGACTACCTTGGGCCGAATGGCGATGCACTTTGCTGTGCTGATGTTTTTTGTCGCCGTGGTCGATCTGTCTGCTTCCCGGGCGCAGGAGGAACAGGCGCCTAGCGTGATTCATGTCGATGTGAACCTGGTTATGGTGGATGCCACGGTGAAAAGCAAGTCCGGGCAGATTATGGGCGGACTGAAAAAAGAGGACTTCGAGCTACGCGAAGACGGAGTTCCCCAGAAAATTGATATTTTCAGCCGGGACGAACTGCCGCTCAGTGTTGCGCTGGTGCTGGACTTGAGCGATTCCATCGGACCTTTTCTTGGACCTTTGCGCGAGGCCGCGAATACCGCACTCTCCGCTCTCAAGCCCGACGATGAAGTGGCACTCGTCACGTTCTCGACCGAAGCAGAATTGCGGGTGCCCTTCACCAAGGACAAATCACAGCTTGCTCAGCAGATCAACGCGTTCAAAGTGGGCGGCGCGACCAACATCAATGACGGCATCTTTGTTGCCGCGCGTTATCTGCTCGGCGCGCCGCCGAAGGGCCGCCGCGTGATTATCCTGATCAGCGATGACGTCGGCACCGACGCCGGAGGGCAGGGCACGAACGATATCGTCACCGAAACCATCGCGGCCGACTCCGTTCTCTACAACTTGAAAATTCCCGGGTATAACCCTCCCGGAACGCTGTTCTACGCCAGCATGGTTCCGGGTTTGGTCAACATTCGAAAAGTCACCGACCAGACCGGTGGAGAAATTTTCAACGTGCCCGACGTGGCGCACCTCGATAGTGAATTTGCCGCTTTGATTGAGCGGATCAAAACGCGCTACACCGTCGGCTATTACACCAACGCCACTGGCGCCAGCGGGAAGCCCCACAAACTGGATGTGCACCTGGCGCCCTCGTTCGGCAAAAAGGGACACGACTACCTCATCCTCGCCAAGAGCGGGTATTACGTCCACTAGAAGCCCTTCGAGCGCGCTACGAGTCGGCCAGGTGTAGCGTGCGCCTTTCGACCAGGACCGCCATCTTGGTCGGCGGGACAAACCAGGAACGGGCAATGTGCATCTAGGCAGTTGAGATGGGGGACTGCCGGTTCATGGTGATCTTGGCGCTAGCGACTGGCGCGCTTTCTGCCAATACTCTTTACGCGCGCCAGGAACCGAGCGCGCCAAACTCGGTTCAACGACAAACACCATCCCTGCCGAAGATCGAAGTGCAAAGCATTCTCGTAAGCGAACCGGTAACCGTGCGCGATTCGAAGGGCATGATGATCCACGATCTCGAGGTCAATGATTTTCACGTTACCGATAGCGGCGTTCCACAAACCATCACGCATTTCGAGGTGGGAGGCGACCGGATCTCGCTGGTGATCCTGATAGAAACAAGTTCGCGGGTCGCAGCGCTGATGGCAAAGTTTCGAAAGACCGGAGTCTTGGTGACTGAGACGGTCATGGGCCCGAACGCAGAAGCCGCGGTGGTGAGCTTCAACGACGAAGTAACCAAGCTGCGCGACTTCACGAACGATTCGGATACCATCGAAGGAGTGTTCTCGCATTTGGATTATGGGACATCGGGATCGAAGTTGTATGACGCGCTCGCGCTCGGAGTCGAGATGCTGAGCGAGCGGCCGAAACCCACGCCGACCGAACCGGGACGACGCCGCGTTATGGTGGTGCTCGCCGAAGCCGACGATCAGGGAAGCGAGGCAAAGCTCGGCACGGTGTTGCGGCGGGCGCAACGGGAGAACGTCACGATTTGCAGCGCGGGCCTGTCGACGGTACACGCGTTGATGGAAAACAGAGAAAAGATGCAGCCAAGCGATCCAGGCTACGGAGACAACAATCTGATTCCCGTCGCGAAATGGGCGGTGATGCACGCGAGGGATCAAGTCGCCGGCAATCCCCTGGAAATCGCAGCGTCGGCCACCGGCGGCTCGTTCGTTTCGGTGTGGAAAGACCGCTCCATCGGAAAAGCCATCGATCAAATCGGCGGCGAGCTGCACTCCCAGTACCTACTGCTGTACATACCCACGGGAAGCGCAGAAGGATTCCACGATATCAAAGTCACAGTAGACCAGCCAAAATCCAAGGTGAAATCTCGCCCCGGCTATTACGTCGACGGACCAGGCGACCGATAACCCGCGGCTTCGGACGAAGAGAAGGCAAACACCTCGAGGGCGCCCCCGTGGATTCTTCGACACGTCCTGAAGGAAAAGTTGTACCGCGTGTCTGCCGAGGTGGAGCAAAATGCCTATCCAAGGACGGTTCCGAAAGTAAAATGAGTTGGGAAGAACAGTCGAGGAAGTTGTGGCACACGTACGGGCCTCACCTGCTCGTGGTTTTTGTCGCGGTTCTCATGGTGCACGACGTGTTCGGCCCACACGGCTTCCTGGCCATGCGCCAGAAACAGCAGGAGATTCAGAAGGTCAGTTCTGTACTCCAGCAGCTCAACAAAGAGAATTCCCTGCTCGAACAGGACGTACAGGATTTGAAGACCGACCCACAAACTATCCGCAAGATCGCGCGGGAAGAATTGGGACTGGCGCTGCCCGGAGAAATCATTATCAAGTTGCCAGCTCCTGAGCCGCTGGCGCCGCCGGCCGTAAGGCCTTAACCCTTCCCTTTTTGTAGCGCGTCCGCCAGATCGACAGCCCCAGCATCGCCAAGAAAATAACGCACAATCCCAGCGTTGCCTTGGCGATCGAACAATTGTGCTTGGGCAAGATGGAAAGTCTGCCGTAGACGAATTCCATGTGCACCCAGTAGACCAGAAGCGAGGTTTGCCCCAGCTGAAGGAGCGGGCTGAAACCGTTCTGCGCAAACCCCCATTTGCACCAGGCATAGACGAGCCACAGGATGATCAGCAAAACGCCGCAACGCGCCAGAAGAAACATGGGACTCGAGTGCCAATAATCGTACACCGCATAAAGATGCATCGGGAGCGCATCGAACAGCAGCGACAGGAAAATGGCGCCAACTCCGGCAAGCCCGAGAACAGCAAAGAAAAGGGATTCGCGGCGTTGCGCAAAATCACTGAACGCCAGGAAACCAACGGCTAAGCCGGCGAAGGCAAACGCACACCAGGGAAAGATCGGGAACAGCCAATGCTGCGGCTCGCCGTAGGTGTGGACGCCGTCGATGTAGGTCTCGAGCGGCCACGGGAGAAATTTCGGACGCCAATTCGTCCACAGAGGCGGAGTCAGTATCGCGATGGTCGTAGCGACGATCAGCGCCGACGGAATCCCACGCAACCGCGATACGGAAACGGTTGGCCCTGCCGTGAGCCAGCAAAAGACGCCCATCAGGATCATCGATATACCGAGGATGTTGAGGATGTCGACGCGCAGCAGATCGCTCCACGGAACCCATTTGTAGCCGAGCGCGTATTCCTGCATGCGGAAGAGCATGCCGAGCGCGAAGATTTCAGCACCGCGGTGGATGGTCTGCCCGGCAATCGCAGAGCGCGCAATTCCCTTTTCGCGGAGCTTCTCGGTAACCAGCGCAAAGGAAAAGCCCGCAAGAAAAATAAATAAAGGCGCGGGCAATGTCCCGGCAAACTGCGACAGCTTGTAGAGTTGCGTATCCTGCAGATCGCGGCGCAGCCAGGAGTCGTAGCAGTGTGTCTGAAACATCAGCAGACAGGCGAGGCCACGCATCCAGTCGATGTAGGCAAGGCGTTTCAAGGGCGACGCTCTTTTCTGAGTGTAGCGGCTTTTTGAGGGCTTTCCACCAACTTGGCACAGGATGTGCAAATATGGGCATGGGAGAAAGGCGCATGAGGCATTGCCGACGATGAAGCAATTGGGGCCGTGGCCGATCTTGAGCTTTTGGGCAGTGTTTTGTTTTGGCGGAGCGCTCTTTGCCGCCTGGCAGGGATATGGCGGCCGGGCCGTTGCGGCAACGGTGACGTGCTTCGCGTTTCTGTTACTGACCATGCTGGCGCTTGCCGCTCGTGGTGTGGCTGAGGTGGCGAGCGCGAAGTTTCGAGCCGGCGGCGGAGTTTTTCTCGGTGTGGGCACTTTGCTTTTCTACCTTCTGTACCTGCTGGGAACGTCCAATTTGCAATGGAGCAGAGTTGTGGTAATGGCCGGATTCATCTTTGTGCCCATCTGCCTGGCGCTCTCGGCAGGCACGGCTGCACCTGGAGCCTGGCAGGATTTTGTCAGCATGCTTGGGATCTGGATATTTGTGAAGTTTGGCCCGAGGGGTTGGTTGTGGCCCTACCCTGCCGGGAAGCTGTCGCATGTGCTGACTTCGCTGCTTGCCGTGGTTGTGGCCTTGGCGTCATTTCTGCTGGTTCGGCGGGCCAAAGGCATTGGCTATTCCATTGGATGGGGAAAGCGGTGGGGCGTTTATACAGCCGGCAGCTTCCTGGTATTCGCATGCATCGCCATTCCGTTAGGCACTGCGCTGCGCTTCATCACCTTTGCACCGTTATCGAACCGTTGGGGCCCGTATGTGGGGCTGTCGCTGGCGATCCTGCTGTTTACGGCTTGGCCGGAGGAGTTGCTGTTTCGTGGATTGCTGCAGAACTTTTTGTCCGAGGCCTCGAACAGCGAGTTGGCGGGTTATTGGGCGGCGTCCGTGCTTTTCGGATTTTCTCACATCACGAACTTGGGGTTTCCCAATTGGCGGTACGTGATTTTAGCGACGATTGCGGGGCTGTTCTACGGGTGGACCTGGCGCAAGGCAGGATCGATTTTTGCTTCGGCGCTGGTGCATGGTGCGGTGGATGCGGTTTGGCATTTTTTGTTTCGCACCTTGTGAACGCGCCCAGAAGGTTGAGAAGCAAGCAGCAAGAGTTGCTTGGCGGACGAGTATCAGTCGAAGTTCCGCTCGCGGACGGCCTCAGAATGCCGTCCCAAAAGGCGTTAGTTGAACCAGTCGCTGCGGTAAGCGAACCACCAACTGAAGGCCAGGATCGGGATAGTGGCGGCGAGTGCCCACCAGAAGGGGAGGAGCAGATCGGCGCCGAGGCCGATGACGGCGAAGGTCATCCAGAAAATCTTGCGTTGCACGGCAATAGTTTAACGCGATTCGCTGGCAAATCCGGGCCGAGTGCGATAGAAGGAGGAACCGGGTTGCGGGCTCGCGATTGGTCAGGAGGTCAACGATGGCAGATTCGCCGGGCAGTTCGACGCGCGGATTCCGTGTGCATTGCTATGAACGTGAGAATGTCCTGATTGCGGAATGCCATGGAAAACTCACGTTTGAAAACACGCAGACGCTGAAGGATTCGGTGCGCGACAAGATTCCTGGGCACAAAAGGCTGGTGATCGACCTGAAGGAAGTTCCGCAAGTGGATAGTTCGGGGCTTGGGACCGTAGTCGGTCTGTACGTTTCCGGGAGGACACGCGGGTGTCAGGTAGAGATCGTGAACGCGAGCCAGCAGATTCGCGATCTGTTCAGCATGACCAACCTGTTGTCACTGTTCGAACCAGCCGGACGACACCACGGCAAGATGATGTGACGTCGAAACCGAGCACCATGAGATTAGCGGACCACGCCAGCCAACGGAGAAGACGCTGAGGCGTAGAGGCGCTTGGGCATACGGCCAGCCTGGTACGCTTTGCGGCCAGCGATCACCGCGTCGCGCATGGCCTCGGCCATAAGAACCGCGTCGGGCGACTCCGCGATCGCCGTGTTCATCAGCACGCCGTCGGCGCCCAATTCCATCGCGACGGCAGCGTCAGAAGCCGTGCCTACTCCCGCATCGACAATCATCGGGACTTCCGTGATCCGTTCACGAAGTATGCGCAGGTTGGCGGGATTTTGTACGCCGAGGCCGGAGCCGATCGGGGCGGCCAGGGGCATTACCGCCGCGGCGCCGGCATCGATCAACTTCCGGGCGGCAATGAGATCGTCGTTGGTGTAGGGCAATACGACGAAGCCCTCTTTGACGAGGACCTTGGTGGCTTCGATGAGTTGCTCGGTATCTGGAAAAAGAGTTTGCTGATCGCCGATGACCTCGAGCTTGATCCAATTGGAAAGGCCGACTTCGCGGGCAAGGCGCGCCGTGCGGATGGCTTCGTCGGCGGTGTAGCAAGCAGCGGTGTTTGGAAGAATGAAGATTTTTTCGCGATCGATGTAGTCAATGAGGGATTCTTTGGATTTGTCGGTGAGATTGACGCGGCGCACGGCGACGGTAACCATGTCGGCGCCAGAAGCTGCGTGAGCACGAGCCATTTCCTGGAAACTGCGGTATTTCCCTGTTCCAACGATTAAGCGAGAGGCAAAAGCGCGTCCAGCGATGACCAGTTGATCGGACATTGGGATCTCCAAAGGAATTGTAGTCCTTGGGGTGGGTCGGGAGAAAGGGGCAGAAGAAGTTCGAGCGCGGCCGGAAACCGAGTGCTGGTGTCGAGGGACCGCCTTCCGGGGCGCTCTGCTTTGTCAACCCTCTCCCCCACGCAAAACGCGAAGAACCCCTTGTAGGAGCGCTAGTCGCGAAGGATGGGGCGGGGTTCGGCGACGTCGCTGTACAGTTTGTCGATCAAGTCGCGGTATTGGTTTTCGACCACGCGGCGCTTGAGCTTCATGGTGAAGGTGAGGGCGCCATTATCGAAGGTGAAGTCGTCGGGAAGAAGAGCGAAGCGCTTGACGGTTTCGTACTGAGCGAGATGCGCGGTGAGGCGAGCGATCTCGTCCTCGATCAGGGAATGGGCGCGGGAATTCGCGGCCATCTGGGCACTGGAGGTAAACGTCAGCCCTTCTTCGGCCAGTCTGGAGGCCAGGGTCACGGGATTGATCACCAGGAGCGCAACCACAAATTTGCGCTGATCGCCGACGACCATGGCGTTCAGAACGTAAGGACTGGTCTTCAGCATACTTTCGATCGGTTGCGGAGCAACGAACTTACCCGCTGCGGTTTTGAGCAAGTCTTTCTTACGATCGGTGATGAAGAGGTAGTTGTCCTTGTCGAGATAGCCGATGTCGCCGGTGCGGAACCAGCCATCTTCGGAAAGCACTTCGCGCGTGGCCTCCGGCAATTTGTAATAACCCTGCATAACGCAAGGGCCGCTGGCAAGAATCTCGCCGTCGTCGGCGATGCGAATCTGGACGTTGGCTATCGGGCGGCCGGAACTGCCGACGCGATTGTGGGGATAGTTGTTCGTGAGGACGGGTGAAGTTTCGGTCAGGCCGTAGCCCTGATAAATGCGAATGCCTACGGCCCAGAAAAATTCACCGAGCGACTTTGACAGAGGCGCTCCCCCGGAGAGAACCAGGCGCAAATGGCCGCCTGTGCCGGCACGGATTTTGGAATAAACCAAACGGTCGGAGATGGCCCATTTTGTCTTCACAAGCAAACTGGCGGATTTTTCCCCGCACCGCCACGAGGCGGATTCGTTCGCCGTTCTCATGGCGAAATCGAAGATCTTGCGTTTCGTGCCCGTGGCTCTGCTGCCCTGCTCCATCAGACGGGCGTAGATTTTCTCGAAAAAGCGCGGGACAGCGGCGACCACGGTCGGATGGACTTCGAGTAAAGCTTGCCCGACATTCTCGACCACGGCCACGTAGGCAATGGGACAGCCCTGAAAAAGGTAAAGATAGTCGAGCATGCGGCCATAGACGTGGGCCAGAGGAAGAAAAGAAACGGCGACGTCGCTCTCCGGCCGGAGGACGATATTTTCGCAGGAGTCTTGTACGTTCGAGCTGAAGTTGGAGTGCGTGAGCATCACCCCTTTGGGTTCACCGGTGGTGCCAGAGGTATAGATGATTGAGGCGAGCTGACTGGGCAAGACCCTCCTTGCTCGTTTGCGATAGGACTCGATTTCGGCGGGACCAGCCGTGGCAATCAACGTTTCATAGCGAAGGAATTCCGAAGGCGTGGCGTTGCCGGCGCCGGCTACGACGACGTGTTGGACCTGCGGGAGCTGATCGCGGACCTGGAGCAGTTTTTGCAGCTGGCTGAGACCCGCGACAAAAACAACCTGCGCTCCGCTGTGATTCAGAATGTACGTCATACGATCCGGAGACTCATTGAAGTACACCGGAACGGTAACCGCGGCCGAGCCGTTGATAGCGAAGTCGGCGGTGTGCCATTCCGGGCAGTTCGGAGCAAAGAGGCCGACGCGATCGCCGGGTTTGACTCCTAATTCGACCAAGGAGTCGGCCAGGCCGGCAATGCGCCGGAGAAATTCCTTGGAGGAGATGTTCTCCCAGCGGTCGGGGCCACGGAACATCTGGGCCCGCGGTGAAGGATGGTCATCGACGGCGCGAAGGAGGCTGGCAGGGAGTGAACTGTAGTTCATGCGAATTTTGAATGTACAGGAGATGGAAAAGGGGCGCAACGGGCCGCTCGTCTAACGGTGTTCCCAATCGTTATTTTTTTGGTTCTCCGTAATACCAGCGACGCACGAAAGCAAGGAAATGATCGGCCGAATCGCGGGGGGTGCCTGTGCCATTTGCCAGGGAGTCGCCCCGGTGCCTCCACCGTGACCAGACCAAGAGAATGGACAGACCGCCGATCAGGCCGAGGCGTACCGGCCAAAGCATCGCATCCATCGCTCGCGCGTAGCTGGAGGCGCTTGCCGTGAGGAGGAGGAGAAAGCCAACGAAGATGATCCAAGGATAATATCTACCGGCCATGGGCGCCCTCCGGTGTACCGTAACAGCTTATCACCGGCGAGGATTCGGAGGTACTGGCGTTATCCTCCGGATAGAAGCTGCGCTAAGATATGGCGAGAGGAGCCAGGCTATGGGAGCAACATTCACTGCCGTCAATGATCCAGCGACAAGCCGCGGACCGTTTCGGGCGCCGCGGGGGACGGAGCGGAGCTGCAAGGGTTGGCAGCAGGAAGCCGCGCTTCGCATGCTGCTGAATAACTTAGACCCTGAAGTGGCGGAAAAGCCGGACGACCTGGTGGTCTATGGCGGAACTGGGAAAGCGGCGCGGAATTGGGATTGCTTTCACGCGATTGTGAAATCGCTCCGCGCGCTCGAGGGCGACGAAACCCTCCTCGTACAATCCGGCAAGCCCGTTGCAGTTTTCCGCACGCACGAATACGCGCCCCGCGTCTTGCTGTGCAATTCGAATCTTGTGGGTCAATGGAACAATTGGGAGAAGTTCAACGAGCTCGACCAGGCAGGGTTGATGATGTACGGGCAAATGACCGCCGGCAGCTGGATTTACATCGGCACGCAAGGCATTTTGCAGGGAACCTACGAAACATTTGGAGCTTTGGCGCGACAACATTTTGGCGGCGACTTGAGCGGGAAACTGGTGGTGACCGGCGGAATGGGCGGGATGGGCGGAGCCCAGCCGCTGGCCGCGACCATGAATGGCGGGGCATTTCTTGGAATAGACGTCGACCCGGAGCGCATCAAGCGGCGCGTTAAGACCGGATACTGCGATGTGATGGTCACTTCGCTCGATGAAGCCCTGCGCATTTTGAAGAACGCGGTACGCAAAGGTGAGGCAACTTCGGTTGGACTGGTGGGCAATTGCGCGGACCTGATTCCGGAGATGGCGAAGCGCGGCGTGGTGCCGGACGTCCTGACCGATCAAACCAGCGCGCATGATCCCATCGGCGGATATGTGCCGAACGGAATGACGCTGGAGCAGGCGGCGGAGCTTCGCAAGAAAAATCCGAAGGAGTATCGGAAGCGTGCGGTCGGAGCCATGGGCGAGCACGTCGCAGGGATGCTGGACTTGCAGAAGCTCGGCGCCGTGACATTTGACTACGGAAACAATATTCGAACCTTCGCGTTCGAAGCAGGTGTGAAGAACGCTTACGCCTTCCCCGGATTTGTGCCCGCATACATTCGGCCGCTGTTCTGCAAAGGCCAAGGACCATTTCGCTGGGCGGCGCTTTCCGGCGAAGCCTCGGATATTCAACGAACCGATCAGCTGGTGCTCGAAATGTTTCCGGACAATCAGCATCTGAAACGGTGGATCAGTCTGGCGCAAAAGAAAGTGAAATTCCAGGGTTTGCCGTCGCGCATCTGCTGGCTGGGCTATGGCGAGCGCGACAAATTCGGCTTGGCGTTGAATGACCTTGTGGCCAAGGGCGAGTTGAAGGCTCCGATCGTGATGGGACGCGATCATCTGGATTGCGGATCGGTCGCTTCGCCGTATCGTGAAACTGAATCGATGAAGGACGGCTCGGACGCAGTGGCCGACTGGGCGTTGTTGAATGCTTTGGTCAATACGGCGAGTGGGGCTTCCTGGGTATCCATCCACAACGGCGGAGGGGTGGGGATTGGATATTCGCAACACGCCGGCCAGGTAACCTGCGCGGACGGTACCCGGGAGATGGCGAAACGCATCGAACGAGTATTGACGAACGACCCGGGAATGGGCGTGGCGCGGCACGCGGATGCAGGGTATGCTGAGGCCGTCGAGTTCGCGAAGAAGACCGGTGTAAAGATACCGATGCGCTAAGTAATCAACTTCGAACCGAACGCAGGTGCATGCGTCGAGTTCGATTTTTCCGAGCAATGGGAAGCGAGAAGTTCAGTCGAGGGAGTCAACGATGTATACCGTATTGGGCGCAACAGGGCATATCGGCTCTGTTATCACTAAGAAACTGCTCGAAAAAGGGGAAAAGGTAAGGGCCGTCGGAAGAAGCACGGCCAAGCTGCAGCCGCTGGTGCAGCTGGGCGCCCAGGCTTTCATCGGCGATGTGAGCGATGTGGAAGCGCTGACCCGGGCGTTTCAGGATGCGCGCGCGGCCTTCCTGATGACCCCTCCGGGAATGACTTCGCCGGACTACCGAGCCCAGCAGGATCGTGAGACCGACGCGATTTCTGGTGCCGTACGGAATTCCGGGCTGCACTATGCCGTGAACTTGAGCAGTATCGGCGCGCAGGCGCCGGCCGGAACCGGGCCAATTTCGGGCCAATACCGCTCGGAGCAGAAGCTGAACGCAGTGGAAAAATTAAACGTCCTGCATCTACGTCCCGCGTACTTCTTCGAGAATCACCTGGCGGCCATCAGTATGATCCAGATGATGGGTTTGTATGGAGGCGCGTTGAAGGCCGACATGCCGTTGCCGATGATTGCAACCCGAGACATCGGAGCTTATGCGGCGGAACGGCTGCTGAAGCTCGATTTCAATGGGCAGCAGACGAGGAATCTACTCGGGCAGCGCGACTTGAGCATGAGCGAAGTGGCGGCGATCATTGGCAAAGGGCTGAACAAACCCGACCTGCGGTATGCACAGTTCCCGTACGATCAGGTGCAACAGGTGCTCGTTCAGATGGGAACGCCGGCGAAGACGGCTGCCTACTTCATCGAAATGTTCCAAGGGTTGAACGACGGGATTGCGGTTGCGACCGAGCCGAGGTCGGCGGAAAACACCACCCCGACGTCGTTTGAGACTTTCGTGAAGGAAGTGTTTGTCCCCGCGTATGGGGTCGGTGTAGGCGCGTAAGCGAACGCTCTGGTCACACCAACGCAATGCTAATGAGGATTTGATCGCGAACTTGCTCATCACAGGTGCTTCGCAGCTTTTGACGCTGTGGGGAGACACTCCTCGGCGAGGCAATTCCCTTTCAGAATTAGGCCTAGTGAAAAACGGGGCGATCCTCGTGCGCGAGGGGAGGATCGTCGCCGTCGGCACGCGCGCGAAAGTTGAGGGGCTTAAGGACGCGCGGCGCGCGGAGAAAATAGACGTGGACGGGCGCGTCGTGCTGCCCGGGTTTGTGGACTCTCATACGCACTTGATTCACGCCAGCAGCCGGGCGGAAGAATACGAGCTGAAGATTCAGGGCGCGAGTTACGAAGAGATGGCAAGAAAAGGCGGTGGGATCCTCAATTCCGTCAAGAAGCTGACGGCCGCGAGCGCCCAGGCGCTGAAGGCTCGAGCGCGCGCGGCATTGAGTGAGTTTGCCTCCTACGGCACGACGACCGTGGAGGCGAAGAGCGGGTACGGGCTCGACGTTCCGAGCGAGCTGAAAATCCTGAGGTTGCAACGAGAGTTGAAAAGCGAGCAGCCGCTCGAAATCGTGTCGACTTTCCTCGGCGCACACGTTGTCCCGGCCGAGTTTCGTCGAAAGCCCCGGGGCGCGGAGCGCTACATCGCAGTGTTGTTGGAGCAAATGTTGCCGGAGGTCGTGAGCAAAAAGCTGGCGGAATTCTGCGACGTGTTTTGTGATCGGGGAGCGTTCACACGCGAACAATCTCGGAAAATTTTGAGCGCAGCACAGCAGCAGGGGCTGGGGGCACGGCTGCATGCCGAACAATTGTCGCGGACCGGAGCGACGCAACTGGGCGTAGAGCTTGGAGCGGCGAGCTGCGACCATCTGGAGCAGGTGAATTCCGCCGATATTCGCTTGCTAGCGAAGTCCGAAACGGTGGCTACGTTGTTGCCGGGGTGTGATTTTCACCTGGGCTCGAAGAACTATGCCCCGGCGCGGGCGTTAATCGAGGCCGGCGCGGTTGTCGCGCTGGCCACGGATTACAATCCCGGAACGAGCCCGACGGTGAGTATGCCTATGATTTTGTCGCTCGCCTGCACGCAACTTCGAATGAGTCCCGCCGAAGCGATTGCCGCGGCCACCATCAATGCCGCTTATGCCCTGCGGCGCGAGCGCAGGCTTGGCTCTCTCGAAGCCGGCAAGCAGGCGGACCTGGCAGTGTTCGAAGTAGAGGATTACCGCGAAATTCCTTATTATTTTGGTATGCAGCGGTGCTGGATGACGATGAAGGGCGGGGAAATCGTGTACATGAAGGATTGAAGGAAAGGTGAGCCGTGGTCGGTGGCCCCGTCGAGAAGGAAGCCTCCGGCGAGGAGTTCCGGCGGGCTGGCTGCAGGAAACGCAGTCGAGATTTTTCGTTCAGGCTAGACAAAATAAGGAAACAAAGACGGAAAAACGATGAAACGATTGATTGAGTGCGTGCCGAATTTTTCCGAAGGCCGCGATCCGGCCAAAGTCGATGCGATCCTCCAGGCGATGAGCAGCGTGCCTGGCGTTTACGTTCTGGATCGCGAGATGGATGCGGACCACAACCGCTCTGTGATTACGCTGGCGGGCGAGCCCGATGCCGTCGGCGAGGCGGCCATTCTAGGCGCCGGCAAAGCCCTCGAATTGATCGACATGACCACGCACACCGGCGCGCATCCGCGAGTGGGAGCCACCGACGTTGTGCCATTTATTCCCATTGCGGGCATGACACTCGACGATTGCGTGGCTTTGGCGCGGCGGGTCGGAAACGAAATCTGGAAACGGCACCGGATTCCTATCTTTTTTTATGAGGCAGCGGCGACTCGGCCCGATCGCGTGAACCTCGAGAATGTCCGGCGGGGTCAGTTTGAAGGGCTTCGCGACGAGTTGAAAAAGAATCACGACCGGCAGCCTGACGTGGGCGAGCCCAAGTTGCACCCGACGGCCGGAGTTACCGTTGTCGGGGCGCGGAAATTTCTGATTGCGTACAACGTCAACCTGAACACGTCGGATGTGAGTATCGCGAACAAAATCGCCAAAGCGATCCGCT
Source organism: Candidatus Acidiferrales bacterium (assembly GCA_963783955.1). Lineage (GTDB taxonomy): Bacteria > Acidobacteriota > Terriglobia > Acidiferrales > UBA7541 > Acidiferrum. Next base: position 382,274 of record CAWAPN010000003.1, read on the forward strand.
TTTCGAGCGGTGGCTTCCGGTATGTAAAGTCCATGGGAGTGGAACTGAAGGCGCGAAATCTGGCACAAGTGTCCATCAACCTGACGGATTTCGAGCAAACTCCGATGCATCGCGTGTACGAGGCGGTGAAGCGCGAGGCTGCGCGATATGGAGTTATGCCCGCCGGAAGCGAAATCGTCGGGCTGGTGCCGAAGAAAGCGATCGAGATGGCCGCGGATTACTTTCTGCAATTGGAAAATTTCTCGCCGTCGCAGGTGTTCGAAAACAAGCTCGAAGCGGTGTTGACTGGCGCGCCCATCGAATCGAAAGACGGTAAACTTGCCGGCTTGGCGCGGCCGTTCCTCGAAGCCGTTGCGGCGCCGACCGCTACGCCGGGAGGGGGCAGCGTTTCCGCCTACGCCGGCGCCATGGCGGCATCGCTCGGGCACATGGTTGCCGGACTTTCACGAAAGAGGAAATCGCAGATATTGAACGTCGATAAGCTGTCGGATGCCTTGGAGGCAATGCGAACGACAGCCGAGGAGCTGACCGCAGCGATCGACCAGGATGCGGCTGCCTACGAGGCCGTCATGGCGGCAGCCAAACTGCCACAAAGAAATAGCGAAGAGACGGCCGCGCGCGAAGCCGCGATCGAGTCCGCGACAAAACGCGCCGCCGAAGTACCGTTCGAAGTCGCAGAGAAGGCTGTGCAACTGAACAGCCGCTTGTTGCAACTGGAAGCCATTTCCGCCGCATCTATGAAGTCGGACCTTCAAGTGGCGCGTCTAATGGCCGTAGCGGCCGCGCAGGGGGCCCTGGCCAACGTGGAAATCAACCTGGAGGGCCTGAAGGATAGGGAATACGCGGGAAGGATAAAGAGCAAGGTTGCCGAACTGCGCACCCGATTGGTCTAGCCGAAGACCGATAGCGTAAAATAGTGGGCACGTACCCGGCCTCTCAAAAGGAGCAAGCGATGAGGATGAGTAAGACTTGCATGAAGGTTTTGGCGGCTTGCGGCTTATGGCTCGCGTTTGCCGCTCTGGCGAGGCCGGTAATGGCCAGCGGCGTCAGCGCCGACACGATTGCGCTTTTCCCGAAGAATACGGGCGAGCTTGGCTATGTGGATCTGAAAAAAGCGCGAGGCGAGAAGTGGTTCCCGGCCCTGCGCGAGCAAATTCTTCCGGAAAAGTTCAAACAGTTCGAAAGGTTTCTGGCTTCGGCAGGAGTGGATCCGAACAGCCAGGTAGATGAAATGGTTTGGGGCTTGGTTCCCGACGCCACCGGCAAAGACGACAAGGGCGCTTCTACGGGAGTTCCTTCGAGCGAGCAGACCGTGGGAATTGCGATGGGGAACTACAACCCGGATTCGACCGAAGCGTACTTCAAGCAGCAAAAACTGGCAACCAGCAAGATCGAAAACTACACGCTGTTTGCGTTCGGATCCGGATCAGACGCCGGTGATCTGTATTTCTTCTTTCTCGATTCGAGCAAAGCGGTGTTCGGCAACAAGCCTCAGCTCGAGAAACTGCTGGATATCCGGCTTGGCAAAGAAGATGGGCTGTTGCGGAACGAGGCGATGTACAACCTCATCAACGAAGTGAACGGCTCCTACGTGGTCTGGGCGGTGCTGGACCCCGGATACACGCGGCTGGCGATGAGCCAACTTGCCCCCGAAGTGCAGCAGTTTCCGGAGTCCGCGGCGCTGGTGCAAAGAATGCAGGCGATGATTATCACGGCAACGGCGGGCAGCGGAGTGGATTCAAAGTTCCAGGCGGTCTGCGGCAACACGCAAGATGCCAACACCTTGAGCCAACTGATGGCGGCGGGGTTGCTGTACAAGAAGTACCAAGCCAGCAAGGATAATCCAGACCTGGCGCAGCTTCTCGACCAGGCGAATGTTTCTCCGTCGGGAGATCGCGTAGTGATCGCGTTGTCGGTGAGCGATGATCAGATGACGTCGCTGATTCGGCGGAACACCTTCGCGTTTAAGATGTAGAGTGCCGCCGCGGCGAAAGCGCTATTGATCTTGTTCCAACAACGGCTTGATTCGAGTCGCGCTCTCCCGCATCAATCTGCCGGGGGATTCGGTGCGACGAATTTCGTCAAGCGCAGAATCGCCGAGTGATTCCGCGATTCGCATGCAACTTCGTCAATGCCTTCCCATTTTGGTTTTTCATCGCCGGGAGGCTCGGTACCCGGCAGGGCTACTTCGACCTCCAGACGATCGAGTGACCGGCGCAGCGTAATTCCGCAAGGCGTTCCCGAAGAATGGCAATGAAAGCAATGTTTGCAGGCCGAGACGACCGACGCCTGAAACTGCAGAATCGTTTCGTTTCCCAAGCCCGCGGCATCCGCAAGATAGCGGGCGGCACCACCGACGGCGGCGACCAGGCGCTCGTCCGGGTCGAGCAGCAGGGAGATCTGATGGGGTAGGGTGGACACGGTTAGCGATCGTTGGCGAGCGCGACGTCGCAGGCTTCGCGGCACTCCGGACAGTAGTACAAGCCGTCGACTCCGAGCCGGACGTTGCTCTGGCCTTTGCAGATCGTGCAATATTTTTCGCAGACGCAATATTCTTCGGATTTTTCGCACTGCGAACAAACCACCTGCTGACGATTGGCCGCCATCGCGCCTCCGGAAAAGACTTTACCTGAGGGTGTGGCCACCAGCAAGAGCAAGCGTGTACTCGATTCCCAGATTGCTACCATGCTGCGCACGTGATGCGCTGACACCCACGTCCCGGTTACCTTCGATTTTTCTGGTCGTTCCATGGATTCTGCTGGCGGTTTTCCGATCGACACTTTTTCGTTGCCGGAGCAACAGCGGCGATCCGGAACCCGACCGACGGCCCACGGTAGGCGACTTTTGACCCTACCCGGATCGCGTGTTACCATCGAAAATTGTCCGAGCGAGCGGAATGGAATCCGTCAACCCTCCTGCCAATTCAGCACTTCGCAAAACGCCATTGAACGCGTTGCACCGCCGTCTTGGCGCCAAAATGGTGAATTTTGGCGGCTGGGATATGCCTGTGGAGTATCCGTCGAGCGGCGGCTTGGTCGCCGAACATAAGGCCGTGCGCGGCGGAGTGGGCATGTTTGACGTCAGTCACATGGGTGACATTCGAATCCATACGGCGAAGCAGCCGGGCGGTGCTCTCCGCGCGGTTCAGCACTTGACCATGAATGACGCCTGCAAACTGGCCATCGGCCAGGCGCACTATTCGGCCATGCTCTATCCCGAAGGCACGTTCGTCGATGACGTGATCGTGCACCGCCTGGGCGAGGACGATTATCTGCTGGTGATCAACGCGGGCACGCGCGAAAAAGACGTCAGCTGGGTCCGGAAAAACACCGCGAATTTTGATTGCGCCGTGGAAGACCTCAGCGACAGCTATACCCAGTTGGCGATTCAGGGTCCGCGCGCGGCCGATGTGCTGCGAAAACTGACGGACGCCAATCTGGACGGGGTGAAGAACTACTGGTTTGCGCACGGAACCGTTTCCGGGCTGAAAGATACATTGATTGCGCGAACCGGTTATACCGGCGAGGATGGATTTGAGATTTACGTCCCGGCGGAGGTAGCGACGAGCGAACGAGTCTGGAACGCGGTGATCGAAGCGGGTAAAGAATTCGGCATCGTACCGTGCGGACTGGGAGCGCGAAACACACTGCGGCTGGAATCGAAAATGGCGCTGTACGAGCACGAGATCAGCGACAGCATTAACGTTTGGGAAGCAGGGCTCGACCGTTACTGCAAAATGGACAAGGGTGATTTCCTGGGACGCGCGGCACTCGAGAAGGCTCGCGCGGCGGGCGTACAACGGACATTGGTTGGGCTGGAGATGGTGGAACGTGGAATCGCGCGGGATGGATATGCTTGCCTGGACGAGACGGGAAAGAAAATCGGCGTGGTGACCAGCGGGTCGCCCTCGCCGACGCTTCGGAGGAATATTGCGCTCGCCTATATACCTCCGCAGCTTTCGGCCATCGGAACCATCATTTGCGTGGAAATTCGCGCACAGAGATGCAAAGCTCAGATTGTAGCGACGCCTTTTTATAAACGCATGCGAAAAGCTATCGCGAATTAGCCGGATTCAGACGGACGGCAGGGAGCAAGGACATGGCATATCCAACGAATTACCGCTACACGAAGGAACACGAATGGATCGACGCGAAAGGCGACACGGCGACGATCGGGATCACCGATTACGCCCAGCATGAGCTTGGCGATGTGGTGTTTGTCGAGCTGCCCGCGGCGGGAACGCGCCTGGTGGCCGGGAAAACGTTCAGCTCCGTGGAATCGGTGAAGGCAGTGAGCGAGATTTACGCTCCGGCGAACGGCGAAGTGGTTGAGGCCAACACCGCGCTGCAAAACAAACCAGAGACGATTAACAGTGATCCGCACACCGGCGGCTGGCTGGTGAAAATCAAATTGACGAATCCCTCGGAGGTCAACGACCTGATGGACGCAAAGGCGTATGAGGCATACATCGAGGAAAAGCAGAAGGAAGCGTCGGCCTGATGCGCTATCTTCCGAAGAGTCCCGCCGAACGGAAGGAGATGCTGGCTCGGATCGGCGCGAAATCCATTGAAGAGTTGTTTTCCTCTATTCCTGAAGCGTACCGACTCAAGAAGCCGTTAAATCTGCCGGGACCTTTCTCCGAAGCGGAGATCATTCAATATTTTCAGGCACGAGGAACGGAGAATTCGCTCGGGTATAGCGGTTTTCTTGGCGCCGGGATCTATTCGCACCTGCGATCCGTGGTCACCGACGCGATTCTGCAGCGTGGCGAGTTTTTGACCTCCTACACCCCCTATCAAGCCGAAATTTCGCAGGGCACTCTGCAAGCCATCTTTGAGTTTCAGACGTTGATGTGCCAGTTGACCGGGCAGGAGGTCGCGAACGCCTCGATGTATGACGGATCGACGGCGACTACCGAAGCGGTGTTGATGGCCGAACGGTTGACGGGACGGAGGCGCGTGCTCGTGGCGCGATCCTTGCATCCGGAATACCGGGAAGTGCTACGGACGTACGCGAAAAATTCCGGCCTGATGGTAGAGGAGGTTGCGTATTCCGCGCCGGGGACGCTCGATCCTGGCGGACTGAAGAGTGCCTTGCGCGAGGATGTGTGCGCGGTGGTGGTGCAGTCACCGAACTTCTTTGGCGCGATCGAAAATCTGGCGCCTTTGGCGGAGGCTACCCGCGGAGCCGGAGCATTGCTGGTGGTCGCTGTGGCGGAGGCGCTTTCTTTGGGGTTGCTAAAACCGCCGTCGGAAGCGGACATTGTGGCGATGGAGGGGCAGAGTTTCGGATTGGCTCCGAGTTACGGCGGCCCGTTCGTCGGCGTGGTGGCATCGCGGGAGAAATTCGTTCGGCAAATGCCCGGGAGGCTGGCGGGGCAGACCGTGGACCAGACCGGACACCGCGGGTTTGTGCTGACACTGGCTACGCGCGAACAGCATATCCGCCGGGAAAAGGCGACCTCCAACATCTGTACGAACCAGGCGCTCTGCGCGCTGGCCGCCACGGTGCACCTGACGCTGCTGGGGAAGGAAGGCATTCGCGAGATGGCGCTGCAGAACCTGGCTAAGGCGCAGTTCGCGTTGCGCGAACTCGAAAAGATTCCCGGCGTGAAGCGAAGCTTCGCGGCGCCGTTTTTCAACGAGTTTGCCGTGGAACTGCCGCGTTCGGTGAAGATGGTTAACGCCGAACTGCTGAAGTCCAAGATTGTCGGGCCTTACGTGCTGGGCTCGGCCTATCCGGAGTTGAGCAAGCATGCGTTGGTGTGCGTGACGGAGACGACTTCGCGCGGTGAGATTGAGAAATTTGTTGTGGGAGTGAAGGCGGCTCTAGAAGCGCCGCTCTAGAGAAGGCTGAAGAAAAAACAGATCCTCACCGCGTGGACTTCGCCTGCTTGCGGCCGGCAGGTTCGCCATGACAAATTCTTTTTAGGAAACAGCAAGGTTCTGAATGAGTGAAACGATCAAAAAGGCTGGGCGGCATACCAATCAGAATGAAGGACTGATCTTCGAGAAATCCTCGGCGGGGAAACGGGCGTTCGAGTTGCCTCCCTTGGATGTGCCGGCGGTGGATGCGGGCCAATGCTTAGGTACGCATCACCGGAAAGAGGGCGTGGAAGGCTTTCCGGAGGTCAGTGAAATAGAGGTGATCCGGCATTTTACGCGCCTGTCGACCTGGAACTACGCCATCGATCTTGGAATGTATCCCCTGGGTTCCTGCACCATGAAATACAATCCCCGCGTAAACGAATTTGTAGCGCGATTGGCGGGGATTGCGACGGAACATCCCTACCAGCCGCAGGAGCTTTCGCAGGGGTGCTTGAAGATTCTGTCACTTTTGGAGAAGTGCCTGCTCGAAATAACCGGGATGGAAGCGATTACGTTGCAGCCCGCGGCCGGAGCCCAGGGAGAATTGACGGGGCTTTTGCTGATTCGCGCGTACCTCGAGAAGCAGGGGAACCCGCGCAAGAAGGTCTTGATTCCCGACTCCGCGCACGGCACGAATCCGGCAACCGCCGTGATCGCTGGATACGACGTGGACAATATCCAGTCGGATTCGAACGGACAGGTGGACCTGGCACATTTGCGGGAGCAGGTGAATGAGAACGTCGCGGCGTTGATGCTGACGAACCCCTCGACGTTGGGGATCTTCGAACAGCAGATTCCGAAGATTGCGGAGATTCTGCACGCGCACGGCGCCTTGCTCTACATGGACGGCGCGAACATGAACGCCCTTGCGGGCATTACGCGCCCGGGCGATATGGGCGTGGACGTGATGCACCTGAATTTGCACAAGACGTTTTCAACGCCTCATGGCGGAGGCGGCCCCGGAGCCGGGCCCGTGGCCATGAAGAGGATGCTGGAGCCGTTTCTGCCGGTTCCGATTCTGGTGGAAAAAGAGGGCGGCCGGTTTGCTCTGGACTATCAGCGGAAGGAAAGCATCGGACGAGTGCGGGCGTTCGGTGGAAATTTTGGCGTGTTGGTGCGCGCGCTCGCCTACATCCTCGCTTACGGGCCGGGCGTGCGGCAGGCCACCGAAGATGCGGTGCTGAACGCGAACTACATCCGGAAGCATCTGGAAGGAACGTACGACCTGCCGTATACGCGGCCGTCGATGCACGAGGTGGTCTTCAGCGACGCGATTCAGAAAAAACGCGGCGTCAACACCATGGACATCGCGAAGCGCCTGATCGACTACGGCTTCCACCCGTATACCACGGCGTTTCCCCTGATCGTTCCCGGAGCATTGATGATAGAGCCGACAGAATCCGAGAGCAAGGAAGAGTGCGACCACTTTATTGATGCGATGAAATCGATCGCGGAGGAAGCGGAGAAGAATCCAGAACTGGTGAAGAGTGCGCCACACACGACGCGGATTCGAAGGCTGGACGAAGTAGGCGCCGCCCGCAAACCCGTTCTTCGCTGGAAGGCCGGGGAACCGAGCAGCGACGAAGGAAACATGCATCGCCGGAAAGTAATCACCCCCACCGTTCCTACTTGCTAAAATCCCTTTACGGTAGGATCGAAGCAGGTTTTCGTTGCACGAGGTTCTTGCCGCAGGCTTGACGTCGAGAGCATCGACTTCGGCGGCACATGGGCATTTTCTGCTCGATTTCCTGCGCAGCCTTTCGGCCGAGTTCGATATCTTGTTGCGGAGAGTAGGCATTCATCCCCGGCGTGAGGATAACTGCGCTGCGCCGAAGCATCCGGAGCCGACGCCAAAAAGGCCAGCCGACATGCAAACACCGCAATCGGAAAGCGCCTGTTCCCACCCATGGTCCCCCAGACCGAACTCGCTTTGGAATCCTCCGAACCGGTGTCTCCAAATCATACCTGGGTTAGTTAGAAAGAGGAAAAGCCCGAGCGGGTGGTGACCGCCCGGGCCGTCAGGGGGTAGTGCGGGGGAAGATTAACGGGCCAAGCGTGGCGTCGCTTCCGGAGGAACCTGCGCGCCAGGAGCCTCGACGGGACGGCCGCCGCGGGCCTGCGCTGCGCGCGCGGGAGTCGGTGGCTCAGGGCGACGAGCAGGCATGACCAGGTTTTCGCCTTCGCGCACGAAAGTGAGCTTGTTCTCGGCCAACTGCCGCTCGATGCAGATCAGGTCGCCAGAGTGGACTTGATCGGTAGCGAGGAGATTGGCCATGGGGAAGACCACGTAGCGTTCGATGGCACGCTTGAGATGACGGGCGCCGTAGCGTTGGTCGGTTCCCTCTTCGAGCAGGAAGTCGCGGCCCGATTCTGTGACCCGGAACAGGAATTGGCCCTTGGCGGTTTCGAGGACGCGCGCCTGCACCATGGTGAGTTCGATATCGAGAACCCTTTCGAGCTGAGTGCGCTGGAGCGGGTGGAAGACCACGACCTTGTCCAAGCGATTCATGAATTCGGGGGAGAACTTGCGCCGCGCGGCCTCAACAGCCGTGCGTTCTACTTTCTGGTCGAGATCGGCTTTGGGCTTGTCGTCCGCTTTGACGAAACCGTAGCCGCCGCCCATGAGTTCGGTGATTTCGCTGCCACCGAGGTTGGAGGTCATGAAGATGACGGTCTGAGAGAGGTCGACGCGGCGATTGTCGCCAAGGGTCAAGGTGGCTTTGTCTAGCATGCCGAGGAGCAGCTGCCAAAGGGCGTCGCTGGCCTTTTCGATTTCATCGAAGAGCAAGAAGGAGAGCTTGAGTTTATCGGAATGGGAGGCGGCCAGAGCTTCCTGAGTGATGAGGGGATGAGTCTCGCGGTGGCCGAGATAGCCTGGGGGCGAGCCGATGAGCTTTGCGATCTCGTGAGAGTGTTGAAATTCGGCGCAATCCACTTTGATGACCAGCCGTGGGTCGCCAAAGAGAATTTCCGCGGCGGCTTCGACGATGCGGGTCTTGCCGGATCCCGTGGGACCGAGAAAGAGCAGGTTGCCAACGGGACGGCCGGGAGAGTTGAGGCCAGCGCAAAATACCTGATAGAGATCGACGAGGGCTTGAACGCCTTCTTCCTGGCCAACAATCTTCGAGCGTAGGGCCTCGTGGAAGTCGTGCGTGACGTTACTGCGGATGGTTGGGTCTAGCTGATGCCGTACCGCTGCTTTCATAACCCTGTCCTCGACCGTGCCAGCTCTTTCCTTTAATCCGTCAGGCCTCATCAGGGCCAGGCACGCGCTCGACCTCAACTTAACGTTAACGTGAGCGATGAACGTAGGAGCATGAGGAATGCCAATTCGCGAGAATCGGCTTACTACAGAAAAAGCCTTACGTTCAACAACATACGAATGTTGAAGTTAGGAAATTCGTCTCAGACGTGAGACAGAGCCGTCCTGTTGTTCCAATGTGAGAGCTGAACGGCACTTTGTGTCCATACCCACATGACAAAAAGCGGCGCTCCGGGTTCGAAGCGCCACGAAAGCGGCCCGCAAGCCTAACTGCCAGAAGACCAACTAACTGTTCGATCGCGTATCCTTCTTGCGTCCCTGCAGAGATTGCCGCGCGGCTGCCGGACTGGAAGCAGGCAGCGCGGGAGGACGCGCGGATTCCTCCGCGATTGCCTCGACCGGAGTGTCCTTGCTGAGCCCGTCAGCCTCGGGGGCGGCGGCGGTCAGCTCTTCGGTCGAACTTTCCGAATTCACCAGGGCTCCCTCACGCTCGCGGACGAAGGTAAGCTCTTTGTGAACACCGTCCCAATCGACGCGGACGAGATCACCCATGCGCACCTGCTGGGTGGCCAGGAGGTTCGCCAGCGGGTAAACGAGAAATCGTTCGATGGCGCGCTTCAGATGGCGCGCGCCGTAGCGCTGGTCGGTGCCTTCGAGGAGCAGGAACTCGCGGCCAGCATCGGTAACGCGGAACAGAAACTTGCCCGTAGCGGTATCCAAGACCCGCTTCTGGACCATACCGAGTTCGATATCGAGCACGGACTGGAGTTCGTCGCGCTCCAAGGGATGGAACACCACCACTTTGTCGATGCGGTTGATGAACTCTGGAGAGAATTTGCGCCGCGCGGCTTCGACGGCCGTGCGCTCGACCTTTATGTTGATGTCGGCTTGCGGCTTGTCTTCGGCTTTGACGAAGCCGTAACCACCGCTGAAGAGATCGGTAATGTCCGAACCGCCGAGGTTGGAGGTCATGAAGATGACCGTCTGAGACAAATCAACGCGGCGATTGTCGCCGAGGGTCAGAGTAGCCTTGTCCAGCATGCCCAGGAGGAGTTGCCAGAGGGCGTCACTGGCTTTTTCGATTTCATCGAAGAGGAGGAAGCTGAGTTTCAGGTCCTCGCGATGGTTGGCCGCCAGAGCTTCCTGAGTGATCAGCGGATGGGTCTCGCGATGTCCGAGATAGCCCGGGGGTGAACCGATCAGCTTTGCGATCTCATGGGAGTGTTGAAATTCCGCGCAGTCGATTTTGATGACCGCTCGGGCGCTGCCAAACAGGATTTCCGCAGCGGCTTCGACGAGCCGCGTTTTGCCCGAACCCGTGGGACCGAGGAACAGGAGGTTGCCAACGGGGCGGCCGGGAGAATTCAGGCCCGCGGTGAAAACCTGGAAGAGTTCTACGAGGGCTTGCACACCTTCGTCCTGGCCAACGATTTTCGCACGCAGAGCCTTTTGAAACTCAACGGTCTCCGCGCTGCGTATGTTGGGATTCAGAGATAAATCACCTGTGGCCATGACCGCCTCCTAGCGATTCCGCAAAGAGAGATGCGCATTTCCCAAACGCCCGCTGAGCCGGGCGAAGCGCTTCAGTTCGTTCCGCTGTTTGAACTGTTCGAGCTTCACCTGGATCGTGGAATTGAGCAGACGCAGTTGCACGAGAAGTTCATGTGCCACAGCGGGTGATTCGGAAAGTCGCAGGACCGGTGGAAACAGGTCGGCAAGGTCAAGGTTGAGGTTTCGCAAGGATTGAACAAGCTTCTGGACGGCCGGAGACTGCGGATCGGCCAGATCGATCTGGCTGTTCAACTGTTCGCGGAGCGAGCGCCAGTTGAGTTCGACGAAGGGATGCTTCTTGGTGACTTCGCGAACGACGGCATCGGTGATGCGGGCGCGTTCGCCAAGCCGAGCGAGGTGGAGTTGCCGCACTTTACCGCCCCGGCGCACATTGTGCACCAAGTAGTAGGAATTTCCTTTGCGGCGAATGAAAGCCATGTGCATTCCGCAACGAGGTCCGCAGTTGCCGGCGGAGTGTTGCCCCCTGTGCGTAGTGTAAGAGTGTTCCACTACAGAGGTCAAGTTAGGCCGACGCGTATCAGTCAACATTTTGTTCACTATTTTTTCGCTGGGATAGATTTGATTTTCTTCTCGCATGATCCGCACTCCCTGGCGCTTTGCTCGGATCGGCCGGGCACCTCCCGCCTACCGTTCCTTGCGCTACTAATGAAACACTCGAGCGCGGAAAGAGTCTCTGTGCCGCGCCTCCGGCGCTCGGCGGGTATTGTCCGGTGACCAAACGCTTGCGCCTTGGCCGAACGACTAGCGCATCTACCGTGGGTTTCGCGTGTAAGGCTCCCAATTTTGCGGGACCTGCTAGTATGGAAGCCGTTTCCGCCGAGGAGGTTCCCGCGTGTCCTGGGATCCCGTCTATAAATTGGTGCAACAAATTCCGCGCGGCCGGGTTACTACCTATGGGGCGTTAGCCAAAGCTTTGCGCTTGCGCGGTGGGGCGAGAACCGCGGGGAGAGCAATGGCGGCAACGCCCTCTGGAAAAGGCATTCCCTGGCATCGCGTGGTCGGAGACCACGGGAAACTGCTCATCCCCGAACCGTACGGTTCCCTGCAACGAAAATTGCTGCAAAGTGAAGGAATCCACCTGGTCGAATTAGGCGTGGACCTGAAACGCCACCTTTGGTCTCCCGGCGAATCCGAGAAAGCGCGGGTGCTACGGAAGGCATCGCCGAAGCGTAGAAGCAAGGGGCGGCGATAGAGGTCGAGCCATCCAGCCGCTTGGGTTACCATATAGCGTTATCCGTTGCCGAACCAACCATGCCGAATGCGATCCTAGTGGTCGAAAACCTAGAGAAGCGCTACGAAGATGTGCACGCCGTCTGCGGAGTCAGCTTTTCGGTGCAGGAAGGCGAGGTTTTCGGATTGCTCGGCCCCAATGGAGCAGGCAAGACCAGCACCATTGAAGTGCTCGAAGGACTGCGCGTGCCGGACGGCGGGCGTGTGTCTGTTTGCGGGCTGGATCCGCAGAAAAGCCCGAACGAGCTGAAGGCGGTAATCGGCGCGACGCTGCAAGCCACTTCCCTTCCCGACAAGATGCGCGTCTCGGAAGCCATTCGCCTGTTCGCCGGTTTTTACAAGAAAACACGGAATTCGGACGAGCTCCTGAAACGCTTCGGCCTCGAAGAAAAACGCGGCAGTTTCTACAACCAGCTTTCGGGAGGACAGAAGCAGCGGCTGGCGCTGGCTATGGCTCTTGTGAATGATCCGCGGGTTTTGTTTCTCGATGAGCCGACCGCCGGCCTCGATCCGCAAGTGCGCCGCGAGATTTACACCATCATCGAAGAACTCAAAGCGGAGAAGAAGACGATCGTTCTAACCACGCACTACATCGAGGAAGCCGAAAAGCTGTGCGACCGGGTGGCGATTGTCGATCACGGCAAGCTGATTGCTGAGGGAACGCCACGCGAGTTGAAACAGCGATCGGCGAACACCGCGCGGATCGAAGTCCGGCTGAGCAAGCCCGCTTCGAATGGAACGTTGAAAAACCTGGACGGCGTAGTGGACGCCCGCGAAATGGACAACGGCTACGTGCTGCACTGCCAACGGACGGCGCCGGCTATTGTTGCGCTGGTGAAGCATCTGGAATCGGAGAACAACGAACTGGTGAGCCTGGAGATCACCACGCCGTCGCTCGAAGATGTGTTCATCGAGCTGACCGGAAGGAGGCTGCGCGATTGAAGACGATATTGACGCTTGCGGCGATGCGCATGCGCATCACCACCCGGAATAAGGCTTTCTTGTTCTTCAGCCTCATCATACCGATGGTGTTCTTTTTCTTGTACGGCAGCGTGTTCGCGAAGGGCAATGTGCAGGCAGTCACCTTCCTGATGGGTCCGGTGTTGTCGCTGACGGTTATGGGCACGTTTTGGGGCTTGAGCATGCAACTTGTCAGCTGGCGCGAGCAAGGAATCCTGCGCCGCTTCCGCCTGGCGCCGATCTCGCCGTCCGCCATGATCGCTTCGAGTGTCATTGCCAACTACGCCTTGATCCTGCCTACCGTGTTTCTGCAATTGTTTCTTGCGCGGTACATCTACCGCGTGACGGAGTTCGGAAATTGGATCACTCTGTTTGTTTTTGTGATTCTGGGCATTACCTGCTTTGGAGCACTCGGATTGATTGTCGCCAGCGTAACGAACACCATGCAGGAAACGCAGATCATCAATCAGTTGCTCTGGTTTTCGTTTCTTTTTCTGTCGGGAGCGACGGTCCCGCTCAGCGTTTTGCCGGTGGCCGTGCAGCGTATCGGGCTGTTTCTTCCGGCGACCTACCTGGTAAGCGGAATGCAGCGCGCCATGGTTTATAACCAGGCGGTGTGGTTTCTGAGCGTAGAGATTATTTCCCTGGTGGCCTGGGGAGCTCTCGCGTTTTTTATTTCCTCGGTGCTTTTCCGTTGGGAGCCGGAAGCCAAGCTCCCGCGCAACGCCAAGCTCTGGGCGGTGGCCACGATTCTCCCGTTCATCCTGCTCGGCATTTGGGAGAATCACAATGGCAAAGTGCTGGCCACCGCGGCATCCATGTTCTCGGGCCGGTCTACGGAGAACGCACCTCCGCCGGAGAAAACGAAGTAATCCCTCCAAATTGGTCCGCTGACGAACAAATACACCGCCAAAATGGCTGCAAAACGCATTGTTACCGTGCGTTGATTTCATTGACGCTCTTCTGCGGCTGCCTTATTCTCGAATTGCGAGCTGGTTCCATCGGATTTACCTAGGGAGGCAAGACCATGCCGGTACAGAAGACCGAAAAAATTTGGCACAACGGAAAATGGATCCTCTGGGATGACGCGAAGCTCCACGTGCTGACGCATGCCGTTAGCTACGGGTCCGCCGTGTTTGAGGGCATTCGTTGCTACGACACACCGCAAGGACCGGCGATTTTCCGTCTGCGCGAACACATGCAGCGGCTCATTCACTCCGGAAAAATCTATCGCATGGAGTTTGCGTTCTCTTTGGATGATTTTTGCAATGCGGCCTGCGAACTGGTGCGGTTGAACAAGATGAGCGCCTGTTACGTGAAGCCGATCGCGCTGCGAGGCTATGGTGAAGTTGGAGTGAACCCGCTCAGCTCGCCGGTCGAGCTCTACATGGCCTGCTGGCAGTGGGGCGCCTATCTCGGACCCGAAGCGCTGTCGAAGGGCGTGGATGTGTGCGTCAGTTCGTGGACGCGGATTGCGCCGAACACGTTGCCGGCGATGTCCAAGGCCGCGGCAAACTATATGAACTCGCAATTGATCCGCATGGAAGCGGCCCTGAATGGATTTGCCGAGGGCATCGCCCTGGACACGCATGGGCATGTGAGCGAAGGCTCCGGCATGAACCTCTTCCTGGTCCATGAGGGAGCGCTGATCACGCCGCCCTTGTCGGCCAGCATCCTTCCCGGCATCACGCGCGATTCCATCGTGAAGATCGCCGCAGACTTGAATATTCCGGTGAAGGAATCGGTCATCCCGCGCGAAATGGTTTACCTTGCGGATGAAGTGTTCTTCGTGGGCACTGCCGTTGAGGTCACACCCATCCGGTCGATCGACAAGATCACCATCGGCAACGGGGTTGCCGGGCCGCTGACCCGCCGCATCCAAGAGGAGTTTTTCGCGCTGACCAGCGGTAAGAAGGCGGACCGGCACAATTGGCTGACGCCGGTGAATGCGCCCGTTGCGGCTTCGCGCTGACGGCGACTAGCGCCGTGCTTTCCGGCCGGCATGCGGAGTGCCGGGAGCGGGAATTTGCCGCTTCGGAAGATTCCTCTAAGCATGGCGATCGTCGAGACCTCGCGCGCAGCCGTGCTGCGCCCTACGATTGCCGGGTGCGTAGCCACTGGCTTTCGCGTACATTCCCGGTTCCGGTTTCTAGCGCCGTTGCGCCTTTCCAGTTAGACTTCCATTGCGTTGTCAGGATGTCCCCCGGAGGCCCTTGGATGTACAACCTCACGCAGAAACTGTTTACGGAATTTCTTGGCACCTTTGCGCTAGTCTTTTTCGGGGCTGGCGCGATCTGCGTGGATTTCCAGTTGCGCAGTTCGGGTGGAATCGGAATGCTCGGCATTGCGCTGGCCAGCGGCCTGGCCTACGCGGTCATGGTTTCGGCGTTGGGGCACATTTCCGGTGGACACTTCAATCCGGCAATTACCATTGGGTATTGGGTGACGCGGCGTTTGTCGACGCTCGATTCGCTGGCTTATTGGGCGGCGCAGCTGCTGGGCGCGACCGCGGCCGCTTTCTATCTGAAACTGGTGGTTCCCGAGGACATTGCCAACAACGTATTCCTCGGGACTCCGGAACTGATGCGCGACTTCCCCAGGTGGTCGGGGATGGCCCTCGAGGGTGTGGCCACGTTCTTCCTGGTGCTGGTGGTCTTTGCAACCATGGTGGACGAGCGAGGCCTGTTCCGCTCGGTTGGCGGATTTGCCATGGGGCTGACGATTTCTTTGGGCATTCTGGTGGCTGGCCCGCTCACGGGCGGTGCGCTCAACCCGGCTCGGGCCTTTGGGCCCGCAGTTGCCTCTACCCACTGGTTGAACTGGGGCGTTTATTGGGTTGGGCCGCTCGGAGGCGGATTCCTTGCCGGGTTGCTCTACGATTCCCTATACCTCCGAAAACCTGGGGATTAAAAGCCCGCCGGTGCGCCTTCCTGTACCCCCGCCTAGGTAACTAAGCGGCTACCACCCCCGGCAGGTTTGTTGTTGGCCTGTCTCGGCAATGCTAGGTTCAGTGTAGAAGCGCATACTTGTGGGGTGTCTGCACATGGCTCTGAGCATTGATGATCTGTTACGCCGTGCGGTTGAAAACAAATCCTCCGACTTGCACCTGAAGGTCGGTAACCACCCTTACCTCCGCGTCGACGGCCTGCTGACCCCGATTACCGATGTGCCGCGCATTACCCCGGAAGAGATGCTGTCGATGGCCTTCAGCATGATGACCAACCGGCAAAAGCAGAAATTCAAGGAAACCGCCGAATTGGATATGGCGTACGGCGTGGCGGGCCTCGGACGATTCCGTGTGAACGTGTTCCAGCAGCGCGGAAACGTTGGAATGGTCCTTCGCGTTATTCCTACCAAGATCCGGACCATTGAAGAGTTGAATTTGCCGTCGGTCATTGCAAAGATTTGCGAGGAGCAACGCGGGTTGGTGCTGGTTACGGGCACCACCGGTTCCGGTAAGTCGACTTCGCTTGCCGCGATGATTGACCGCATCAACGCCAGCCGATCCGACCATTTAATTACCATTGAAGACCCCATTGAGTTCCTGCACCGCGACAAGCGCAGCTTTATCAACCAGCGCGAAGTGGAAGTCGATACCGCGAACTTTTCCACGGCTTTGCGTGCTGCTTTGCGTCAGGACCCGGACGTGATTCTGGTCGGCGAAATGCGCGACCTCGAAACTATTTCCACGGCATTGCTGGCAGCGGAAACCGGCCACCTGGTGTTTTCGACCTTGCACACCTTGGACGCTACCGAAACCATTCAGCGTATTATCGCGGTCTTCCCTCCTCCGGAACAGAAACAGATTCGTTTGCAAATGGCGGCGACGTTGAAGGCCGTGGTTTCGCAGCGTTTGGTGCGGCGCGCCGACGACAAGGGCCGCGTGCCGGCGGTCGAGGTAATGATCGCTACGGCGTACATCCGGGATTGCATCATCAATCCGGACAAGACGCGTTTGATCCATGACGCGATTGCGGCGGGAACGTCGCAATACGGAATGCAAACATTCGATCAGTCGCTGTTCGACTTGTATTCGAAGGAACTGATCACGCTCGACGAAGCGCTGCTGCGCGCGTCCAACCCGGACGAGTTCAAGCTGCGCATTCAGGGTATTCGCTCCGCCGCCGACGCCGCGCGCGAAGAAATGGCTTCGCAGATGGCGGATTTCGAGCGCTTTTCGCGGAAGTAGGCGCTCGCGTTTTTTCCCCCTAAGCCCCGAGCTCGGCTTGTTCCGTGCCGTCGCGCGGAGTATCAACCCCGAACTCCTGCGCCAAAAAGGCCCGGAATAACGAATTTGTGGTCTCCCGGCATCCTGCTATGCTTGCCTCATGTTTGGGAAGCCCCGCCAAATGGAGACCGCAGCCGAGCTGTACGACGCAGCAATCAAAACCTTGACGCGTCGGGCTCATTCCGTATCGGAAATGAAAAAGGCGCTGGCGCGACGCTGTCGGGACGAAACGATCGTGAAGTCGGTCGTGGAGCGCTTGAAGCGCGAAAATCTAATCGATGATGCAAGATATGCGAGGCAATTCACGCAGCATCGGGCCGGCGCGCGGAAGCAGGGGCAATATCGGATCGCGCGGGAGCTCCGGGCACGCGGAGTGCCGGACCAGCATATCGAAGCCGCGTTGCAGGATTCCGCCGCGGAAACCGATCCGGCCTCGATCGTGCGGCAGCGCATTGCACGGAAGCTGCGGTTGTTCCGGGGAGAGATCGATCAGAAAAAGATGGCGTCGCTCTACCGGTCCCTGATTGCCGCGGGATTTCCTGCGGACCTGATTCGTCAGGAATTGCACCGGATGACCGAGGAAGAAGTGCCTGAGGTGGATGTGGAGCGCGGCGAGGAGTAAGAAAGCTTCTCGAGACAGGCTCCCACCCCCGGTGCCAAGGGCATTTTCCCATAGCTCTGAAGTTGTACACCAACGTTCCGTTTGACGTTTTGCCGAGATGGGGCGCCGCCCTGCGAAGCCCCGGGGCAAACCGCGCCTACGAAGAAAACGGCCCTGCACCGGGGAAGGGCGATTGCCGCGCGCGGAGTCGCTCTGCGATAATCAAATCTTTCCACACTCGTTTCGAATGAGGCGGACGTGACGGCTGAAGCCAGCAAGAAATTTACGGGTAACGCGGTGCGCGAAATGTTCCTGGAATTTTTCGAGGGGAAGGGCCACCGCCGCGTTCAGAGCTCTTCGCTCGTGCCTCACGGGGATCCAACTCTTCTGTTCACCAACGCAGGTATGAATCAGTTCAAAGATGTGTTTCTCGGTCTCGAAAAGCGGGACTACACGCGAGCCACGACCGCCCAGAAGTGTGTGCGCGCAGGCGGGAAACACAATGACCTCGAAAATGTGGGATTCACGAAGAGGCACCACACTTTTTTTGAGATGCTCGGCAATTTTTCGTTCGGCGATTATTTCAAAAAGGAAGCGATTGCTTACGCGTGGGAACTGAGTACCTCGCCCGAGTGGTTTGGAATTGCAAAAAACAAGCTGTACGTAACGGTGTTCGGAGGCGCGGAAGTTTCGCCAGGCAACGTGCTGGGCGTGGACGAAGAGGCGAAGAAGTACTGGCTGGAACAGAATGCTGCAGTGGAACGGACTTTTGCGATCCCGGGGCTAAAGGATAACTTTTGGGCCATGGGAGATACCGGCCCGTGCGGGCCGTGCAGCGAGATTCATTACGACATGGGGCCGCAAGCGTCTGACGAGGGACATACGGATTGCGAATTTCCCTGCGATTGCGGGCGGTATGTGGAGATTTGGAATTTAGTATTTATGCAGTTCAACCGCGACGCCAGTGGCACGTTGACGCCGCTGCCGAAACCCTGCGTGGACACGGGGATGGGGCTCGAACGTGTCACCGCGGTGCTGCAAGGGGTTATTTCCAACTACGACACCGATTTGTTCACACCTCTGATCCATCGCGCAGCGCAACTCACGGGGATCGGCGAGAAGACCGAACTCGAGGCCGAAGAGCACCGGCGCTCGGCCGCGTCTCTTCGTGTGATTGCGGACCACGCGCGCGCGACAACGTTTTTGATTACCGACGGCGTGATGCCTTCCAATGAAGCTCGCGGTTATGTATTGCGCAAAATCATGCGCCGCGCGATTCGGCACGGACGATTACTCGGAGCACAGAAACCATTCCTGGCAGACATGGTCGAGACGGTGCGGAAACTCATGGGCCGGGCGTATCCCGAACTGCTCGAGCCCGCGGCCAAGCGCGTGCCGGAAATTGTGTTGACCGAAGAAAAGCGGTTCGCCCACACGCTCGAAGTAGGGCTGCGTAAGCTCGAAGAAGAATTGAATCCGTTGTCCGGAAAACCAGGATCCGTGTATTCGGGAGAAGCCGCGTTCCGTTTGTACGATACCTACGGACTACCGATGGACTTCATTCTGGATGCGGCGCGTGATCTCGGTGTGCAGTTTGACCAGCCAGGTTTTGAGAAAGCGATGCAGGAGCAGCGGACGCGGGCACGGGCTTCGTGGAAAGGCGTGCACAAGGAGGCGGCGAATCCGGGGTACGCGAAGCTCGCGGAAACGTTTCAAACGGAGCCGGATTTTTATCACGCGACGCGGGCCAAGGACTGTCGCATTGAAGCGATCCTCACAAAGAACGGGGCAGTCGGCGCGCTCGAAGCGGGGGAGAGCGGCGAGGTTGTCTTGGATCGCACCCCGATCTATGCGGAATCCGGCGGTCAGGTCTCCGATACGGGAGGATTCTACGACGCTTCCGGTGCGGCGCAATTGGCCGAAGTTTCCGGGGCCTATTATCCCGTGGCGGGATTGCTGACACATCGCGTGAGGGCGAAGGTGACGCTGCGCACAGGAGACCGTGTGAGCGTTGTGGCCGATGCGGAGCGGCGAGCGCGCGTCATGCGCAATCACACCGGTACGCACTTGGTGCACGCGGCTCTACGTAACATTCTGGGGTCCCATGTGAAGCAGGCCGGGTCGCTAAATGCGCCGGAGCGGCTGCGCTTTGACTTTTCACACTTCGCGCCGGTGGGGCAGGAAGAGCTGCACGACATCGAACAGCAAGTGAACGAACAGATCCGGCTGAACACGGTGATCGAGACCGGAGTGATGTCTCTTGAGGAAGCGCTGAATTCCGGGGCCCTGGCGTTTTTCGGCGACAAATACCCGGAGAGCAATGTTCGCGTGGTAACCATTTCCGATCCGCAGTCGCCGCGTGGATTTTATTCCAAGGAGTTGTGCGGTGGGACACACGTAGGCCGCGGCGGCGACGTTGGCGTACTCAAGATTGTGAGCGAAGAATCGGTTGCCGCGGGCGTGCGGCGCATCGAAGCGGTCACCGGTATCGGCGCCATGGAGCACTATCAGAACCAGGCACACATCCTTCGTGCGCTGGCGGTCGAGTTAAACGTAGCCGAGGACGCGCTATTGGCTTCGGTCGAGAAGCTGAGCGAAACGGCACGGCACCTCGAGAAGGAACTCAGCGAGCAAAAGCGCAAGGGCGCGTTGGGCCAACTCGATGAGCTGTTTGGGCAGGCACAAAGCGTCAAGGGAGTGAAAGTCGTTGCGGGTGAGGTTCGAAGCGTCGACCGTGAAGGGCTGCGCCAACTGGTTGACTCGCTACGCCAGAAACTAGGCTCCGGCGTCGTGGCCCTCGGCATGGTTGAGGACGGAAAGGTCGCCCTCGTCGCCGGGGTAACCAAGGACCTAACCGCTAAAGTCCATGCTGGCAAGCTGATACAGGCGCTGGCCAGGCAGGTAGGAGGTTCCGGGGGAGGCCGACCCGATTTGGCGGAGGCTGGCGGAAAAGACACATCGGCCCTAAAAAGTGCGTTGCAAAGCGTCCCCTCGCTCCTGGAACCGTTGTTATAATTATCCACAGCGCCGGATCTGTGTCTCCGCAAGTCACGGAAGCAGCACTACTTGCATGCGGACACAGAGTCCAGATTCAAATCGTGCCACCGCTCGCCATAAGCCGAGCAGAAGCACATCTTCGGATTTAGTGTACAAGCCCATGCCTTCCCCCAGGCTCATCTGCGGAACTCGAACACACATGGTGTCGCGTGCGGGACTTTTGCTTTTCGCTTTTGCTGGCTGGCTTGCCACGCCTCGGTCCACGGTGGCTCAGATCGCCGCGGAAACCGATGCATCCGGCCGACGCATGTTTGTCAATGCCGAGCCGGTTCAGGTGAGGCTCATGCCAGCTAAGCCGCGCGCAACCATTTACATGCCCGGCGAGCTCTCCTTCATGGGTGAGAACAGACCTGCGGTCAGTATCGATCGGGACGGGGTCGAAAAACTGGTTCGTGAGGCGGCGGAACGGCATCAGGTAGACCCGGCGCTGGTCCGCGCGGTGATCGAGACCGAGTCGCATTGGAACCCGTCAGCGGTCTCGCGAAAGGGTGCTTTGGGTTTAATGCAATTGATTCCCACAACGGCACAGCGGTTTGGGGTGAACGACGCGTTCAGCCCAAAACAAAACGTGGACGCCGGGGTTAAGTACCTGAAGACTCTGCTGGAGCGTTACAACGGAAACTTGGACCTGGCTCTGGCGGCGTACAATGCTGGCGAAGGTGCGGTAGACAGAGCACATGGCGTGCCGGCGTTCCGGGAAACTCGGAATTATGTGCAACGGGTGCAGCAAGCGTATTACCGGCCGGGGTCGGGACGGCTCGAGAATGCCTACCGACGGGCGAATCCGATTCACCGGGTAATGGACCCGAGCGGAAGAATCATTTTCACGAACAACGATTGAAGCAAAGCGTCAGGGAGCAGTGGGGCGAGAATGAACTTGGGGGCGAAAAATTTCCACGGGATGTTCGCCGTGGCTTCGCTGTGTTTTGGCGTTCTCGCGGCCATGCTCATTCCCTGCCCTGCAACGGCTATTCCAACCGACTCGAGCGTAAGACGGGAAGCGGCGACGTCCCAGTTTGCGCGCGCCGAGGAATTGCGCGGTCTGCTGAACAGCAAAGCGCCGGATCAGCGCACCCTTGCCGAATACAAGAAGGTCGTGGCGGGATACCAGCGCGTGTACATGATCACGCCGCGTGCGATCGAAGTGCCGGAAGCGTTATTCGCGGTAGGCGAATTGAATACGGAAATGGGAGACCGCTTCGGCCGGAATTATTATCAGACGGCCGCGGACACCTACGCTTACCTGATTCATGACTACCCGAGCAGCAAGCAGGTACAGGACGCGACGCTGCGGCTGGCGAGCCTGCAGAAGGACCAGCTGGGCGACCCGTCGGCTGCGGCGAAAACCTATCAGGACTTCGTGAAAAAGTACCCGCGGTCGTCGCACGGCCGCGAGGTGCAAGAGGCACTGGCAGAACTGGCGTTGATGAGAACTACGGAAACCGGCGAAGCTACTGCCAAAACTTCCGGCGCTGCGGCTACAGCCGCCAAGTCCACGGCGGTATCCCCCGACGCCCACAAAATGCTGAACGGCGGCGAGGCGCCCAGGTCTGTGGCAGTTCCTCACGTGCAAAAAGTTCGTACGAACGCGACAGCGGATCGCACCGAAGTGGTTATCGACCTGGAAGATTCCGTGCTGTATTCCTCCGGCCGAATTGCCAATCCCGATCGCATCTATTTTGATTTACATGCGGCACGGCTCACACCGGCGATGGCCAAGGCCAATATCCGTGCGAGTGGAACGCTTTTGACCAAAGTGCGCGTGGCGCAATACCAGTCGCGGGTGGTTCGAGTCGTGCTGGACGTCACCGGGGTAAAGGAATATGCAGTTTCACTGACAAAGAGGCCGACACGTCTGACGATTGCGCTGTATCCCGCGACGAACGGCAAGCCAAACGCAACAGAAACCGCACGCAGCCGGAGTGCCGCTGCAGACGGTGCGGTCGAAATCGAAGATGCCAATCTGACCGAGCCAACCACCGCCAGCAAGGCAAAGGTGAATGGCGCGGTTGACGTTAGCGATCAGACGCCTGCTCCTCCGGCACCAGCGCCCAAAGCAATCCCTGAGCCGAGCAAGACCTCTTTGACAAGGCCATCGAGTTCCGGGTTTCGGAACAAGCCGGATTTGGTGCAAGCGGTGTCGGCGCCGGTGCCGACTCGTGACGGACAATCCACCTTGACGCGCGCCCTCGGACTAAAAATCGGACGGATCGTGATTGACGCCGGACACGGCGGCCACGACACCGGCACGATCGGGCCGACAGGATTGATGGAAAAAGACCTTTGCCTGGATGTAGCGCTGCGACTTGGTAAGATGATCGAGCAAAAGCTGCCGGGCGCCGATGTCGTGTTCACGCGTTCCGACGACACATTCGTTCCCCTTGAAGATCGTACGCGCATTGCGAATGAGGCCAAAGCCGACCTGTTTGTCTCGATTCATGCGAACTCCAGCCCGGACCACGGAGCGCGCGGTGTCGAAACCTATTATTTGAATATGAAAGGTTCGCCCGAGGCGATGGAAGTGGCGGCGAGAGAAAATGCTGTGGCGCAAGAAAGCATTCATGACCTGGAAGACATGGTGATGAAGATTGCGCGCACAGAGAAGATCGATGAATCGAAGGAATTCGCCGAAGACGTGCAGGAATCGCTTTCACAGCGAATCCAGAGGACCGCCAAGCCGGTGAGAGACCGCGGAGTTCGCAAAGCTCCGTTTGTGGTCTTGATTGGTGCGGACATGCCGTCGATCCTGACCGAGATTTCTTTCCTCAGCAATCCCGCCGACGAAAAGTTGCTGAAAAAACCGGAGCACCGCCAGCAGATCGCCGAAGGCGTGTTCCAGGGCGTGTCGTCTTATTTGCAGAGCCTGAATAGCGTGGCGATGAACAGCACGGTGCGGCCGAATCGCACTCCCGCCGTAGCCTCAGTTGAACAATCGAGGAACCAGAAGTAATCTGGTAGCGTCTAATGAATAGGTTGTGAATGCGAAAGCTGATCGCTGCATTTGTGTTGTCTGCCGGTCTCTCGGCCATTGCCCCCGCGCAGACGGGCGTCCTGCCGAACCGCTTCGGTTTGTGGGAAGCCGATTTGCCCGCAAAAACTCTCGCGAAACAGGACCTGGTGGCTGATTGGCCTCCCGTGGCTGATGCCGAGGCGGTGCTCAAAGAAGCCGGGTTGAGCGCCATCGAGCAAAGGGTTTATCGCAACGGGCAGGATGAAATCACTTTGCGGGCCTTCACCCTGAAGGATCCGAGTAGCGCTTATGAGTTCTATACGTTTTTGCTGGCGCCAGGCATGAGGAGTATGGGAGCCGGAAAGGATTCCGCCCTCGGCCAGTATGACGGGCGCGTTCTGGTGGGTAATTTTGTCGTCGAAGCCACGCTCTCTCCGAACACGAAGCCCGAAAGCTTGAAGGATCTTGTCCCAGTGCTCAAATCGAAGGCCGATCCGACTCCCATGCCACCGTTGAAGACGTACTTGCCGAAGGCATGGCGGATTTTTGGGTCGGAAAGGTACGCGCTCGGGCCGGGTGCATTTCGATCGGCGATGCGTTCACTCCATCAGGGCGCTTATGCGGACTTATCGAACGAAGTAGGGTTCCAGGACGGGGCCGAAGCGATTCTGGCGCAGTATAGAGGGGAGCATGGAAGCGGGGTTCTGCTGCTGCTCGAGTATCCCACACCGCAGGTTGCGGAAAATCGCCGGCATCACCTCGAAGAGGCGCTGCCCGGCGCGGCGAAGCAAGCGGGCGTAACCGTGGAGCGAAAAGCTTCGTTGCTGTCCGTGGTATTCGACGCCACTTCCGCCGCGCATGCACAGGCCATCCGCGATGCGGTGGATTACGAAACGCAAGTGACCTGGAACGAACCGCATCAGTCGGCTACGGACCCACCGCTGGTACAAATGCTATACAAGATTTTCCTGTTCACGAGCCTGTTCCTGGTGGTGGCCACGGTTACAGGGATTGCTTTCGGCGGATTTAGAATCCTGATCAAGCACTGGTTGCCGGGAAAGGTGTTTGACCGGCCGGAAAACATCGAAGTGCTTCAGTTGGGACTGTCCGGTAAGAAAATCGATCCGACCGACATGTACTGACGCCGCCTATGCTCCGGGCAGATAGAAGTTCCGGATCGCCTCGACCACGGCGTCCTGCTGCTGGTCTGTTAGTTCCGGAAAAACGGGAAGGGAGAGAACCTCCTGGCTCGTTTTCTCCGCGACGGGAAAATCACCCGTTCGATATCCCAAGGAAGAGAATGCCTTCTGCAGGTGGAGGCAAAGCGGATAGTAAATCTCGGCCGGAATCCCGGCCTTGCCGAGGAAATCCTTCAGCTCATCCCGCCGTTGCGCTCGAATCGTGAATTGATTGTAGACGTGCTTAAAGGCCGGAGACGGTTGAGCCGGATACTCGACGAACTGGGTTAGGCCCTTTTCGTCAAAGAGCCTGCGGTAGCGCTCGGCGCGGCCGGCGCGGCAATCGGCCCATTGATTGAGGTGGCGAAGCTTCACGCGCAGAATGGCCGCCTGCAACGCATCCAGGCGGCTGTTGATGCCCTGCACTTCGTGAACGTATTTGCTCTTGCTGCCGTGAACGCGAATCATCCGCAAGCGTTCCGCCATGGCGGCATCGTTCGTGGTGATTAAACCGCCGTCGCCGGCGGCGCCAAGATTCTTCGAAGGGAAAAAGCTGAAACAGCCAAAATCACCGATGGTGCCGGCATACCGGCCGTTGTACCGCGAGCCAATGGCTTGAGCGGCGTCTTCGATGACCCATAGCTTGTTCGGCTTCGCAATGGCCAGGATAGCGTCAAGATCGGCGGGAAGTCCGAAGAGATGGACGGGCATGATCGCTCGGGTGTTTGGCGTGATCGCTCGTTCGAGTTTTCTTGGATCCAGATTAAAGGTGTCTGGCTCAATGTCGACGAAGACAGGTCGCGCTCCGACCTGAGCAATGGAACCCGCGGTTGCGACGAAACTGAAGGGCGTGGTGATAACCTCGTGACCGTAGCCGATTTCCGCAGCCATCAGCGCAAGAATCAGCGCATCGGTTCCCGAGGCGCAACCAATGGCGTGTTTTGCGCCGAGCTTCAGGATCTCGTCTTCAAACTGTTTTACTTCCGTGCCCAGAATAAATTGTTGGCTATCCAAAACACGGGTAACCGCGGCCAGGACTTCGTCGCGGATCAAAGCGAACTGCGCCTTCAGATCCAGGAAGGGAAAAGCCGTCGTGATTGGGTCGGTCGGCGTTGCCGCTGCCTTTCTGTCTGTGGCTGGCAATCTCATCTGGATTTGCCCTTTACCTAGTGTAAGGCAAATCCTGGGTTGGTACCGCGGAAGGCTCGCTACGGTTACGGCAGGATCGGCAGCAGCGAAGGCACCGGCAAAAGAGCTTGGTCATCCGGTGCGAAACCAGGGACCTGCTGCGCTCCCCGTGGCGACCCAAAGGCGATGTCAGAACGATCTATTGGACCGGGTGGGCCCGGAAGAAGTCTTCGAGGCCGGCCTGAATTTCCTGCACGCTGCGCTGAATATTCTTGTCCATGGCAATGACAAATGCCGACACGCTTTTCTCCGTGGCCGGTTCATCGTAAGTGTAGGAATGTTCCCAGACGATAGTTCCGGTTTTGCGATCTCGCAGCCGAACCTCGAAGCTCAGACGCGCCACAACGGCAGCGGCGTCCACTTCCTTAAAGTCGTAGAGTTGTCCCCCCAGGATGTACCGGGCGCTCGGATCGGCGCGCATGGTATAAACCGCTTGGAAGCGGCCAGAAGCGCGCAAGCCGCGCACCAATGCCGTCTGGAGTATCGCGACGGGCGCCTCAGCCCAACGCTGATATTCGTAGGTGCCCATTTCCGGTGAATCGAAACCGTAGACCATCTTGTTATCGAGGTATAGAGGGGAAGCTTCGAAGGTTCGAACGGTCAGCGCCGTGTTGACGGCGTCTGCTGCAACGAACGACTTGGTGGGAAAACTGACCTGGTAATACTTGATCGGCTTGGGGCTGCCGCAGCTCGCCAGGCCGATGGCTACCAGCGCCAACCAGGGCCGGATTCTTGGATGGAAAGTCTGGAATCGAAGAGTCTTCATGGCTTATCTCCAGGCTTGCGGTCCCGCGGGCCATTGGGTTCGATGAGCGACGAGGGACGGGTCTTGATCGCGTCGGTAAACTCCTTGAGGTTTTCTGAAACGATGCGTAGGTTATTCAGAAGCTCCTCAATGTTGTAGTCGTTGTTATCCAGCAGAGTTTGTATCTGCGCCGTGAGCGCCGACACATTGTTGAGTGTCTGCCGGAGGCTGATCACCGAAGCGCGAACGTCGGCCTTGTTTTCGTCGATCAATCCATCTACTTTCTGCAAAGTGGTGTTCGCCTGATCGATGGTTTTCTGGATCTTGGTGAGCAGGGGGCCCAACCTCTCAGAAACCTCATTCACGTGGCTAATGGTGCTCTTGATCTGCGGCCGATTTTCCGCGAGGATTCCATGGAGATCGGCGACGGAAGCGGAAATGTTCTGCCGATTCTTGTCGTTGAGCAGGTCATTCACGCGATCGATGGTGATCTTCAGCTGAGTAACGCGTTCATTCAAATTAGCCAAGAGTTCCTGGGCCTGGGGCGCCAATTGATTGATCTTCGCCGTAAGGTCGTTGAAGCCAACATAGGGGTCGGACGGCAGCAAGACGCCATCGGCGGCTCGTGGCGCATTTTGCGATCCAGCTCTTATCTCCAGATGATTGTCGCCGAGCGGACTAAAGCTCAAAATCGAAACATGACTGTCGGACTTCACCGGAACATCGCTGGCGACGCTAAATTCCATATCCATCAGGGATGGATCGGCGGGATTGATCTTGAGCTTTTCGACCCGGCCGACTTTAGGTCCGCCTTCAAAGCGCACCGTCGCGCCCGGCTCTAGTCCCGCGGCGTTGTGAAACTGCGCGTGGAAGGTTCGCGTGGAAGTGGCGAACACTCCGGCCAGGGCGAACACGGTTAAGACCATGAGCGCCACGGCGACGAGTACGAAAATTCCGACAACGACTTGCTCACGCTTTGCTTCCATCTCTACCTGCTCTTCCCCTGACGTCCTTCGCCTTCTTTCGAGGAAGGCTCCGTCAGCATTTGCAGATAATCGAGTTCCTGGGCCACGGCGGGTTCGGGCACGCGATCCAGAAATTGCCGGACTTTGGGATGTTTGCTGTTTTGCATTTCCTGGACCGTGCCCATCGCGATCAGATCGCCCTTGTTGATCAAAACCATGCGGTCCGCGATGAGATAAGCGCTGGCAAGTTCGTGAGTGACCACGATGATCGTCATGCGGAACGCCTTCTTCAACTCCAGAATCAACTGGTCGATGCCGGCGGCGATGATCGGGTCGAGCCCGGCGGAAGGCTCGTCAAAAAACAGGATCTCCGGATCCATGGCGAGGGCACGGGCGACCGCCGCTCTTTTCTTCATGCCGCCGCTCAGCTGCGAAGGAAGAAAATCCTCAAAGCCGGATAATCCCACCTGGTCGAGCTTCAAGCGCACCATGATCTCCACCGTCGACGGTTCCAGTTTCGTGTGCTCTACCAGCGGCAGGGCGACGTTTTCGCCAACCGTCATCGACCCAAACAAAGCGCCGCCCTGAAAAGACATTCCTAGGCGCGTTCGAATTTCATCTCGCTCTTCGTCGGAAATAGCCGTGAAATTCTTGCCACGAATCCACACCTCTCCTGAAGTCGGTTTCTGCAAGCCCACCAAGGTGCGTAGCAACGTGCTTTTTCCGGAGCCGGACCCGCCGAGAATCACCAGCGTCTCGCCGCGCTGTACGTCGAAGGTGATTCCATGAAGAATTTCGCGGCCGCCGTCGTAGGCCACCCGAAGATCCCGGATCGAAATCATCGGGCCGGTCAGTTCATCCGCGGCAGCGGGGCTTTGTCGTCTGTCGGCCATCGGTCCTAATCCGCCAAAACGAAAAACAGCATAGTAAAGATGAGATCGACCAAAATCACCAGGAAAATGGAAACCACTACGGCTTTCGTGGTCGAGCGCCCCACCTGCTCAGCGCCGCCGCCGGTGTTGAATCCCTCCTGGCAGCCGACGGCTGTGATGGTGACGCCGAACATGAAGCTCTTGATCAAGCCGGTGACCACGTCTCGCAAGAACAGAGCTTCCAAAGAAGCCGAGATATAGCGCTGAAACGTGAAGTCCGCCTTGAGCACACCGAAGAGCGCGCCACCGAGAATGCCCATGAAATTGGCCCAAATCGTCAGGCAGGGCAACATGACGATCATAGCCACGAATTTTGGCGCCACAAGAAAACCAATCGGATCGATCGCCATGGTTTCGAGCGCGTCGATTTCTTCGGTGACCTTCATGGTTCCGATTTCCGCGGCGAACGCAGAACCCGAACGCCCGATGACGATGATCGCCGTGATCAGCGGCCCCAATTCACGCGTCATGGAAAGGGCCACGGCGCTCGCCACGAAGCTCATGGCCCCGAAACGGCGAAGTTCATAGGCCGCTTGCAGCGCGAGGATCAAGCCAATGAAAAATGTAATCAGAGAAAGGATCGGCAGCGCGCGCACGCCAGCTTCCATGGCTTGCGAAATGGCTTTCTGAAAGCGTGCCGGCTTGCCCTGGAATGGAGCGATGAACGTGAAGTAGCCGGCCCGGGCGGACAAAGTGGCCAGAGCGCCGACATAGGCAACCCCATCTATTACAGAAGCACCGACTTTTTGAGTAATCGCCAAATAGCCCGCCGACCTGGTTGCGGAAACTGGAAGCCCCTAGGAACCGAGAGCCTGCTCTTCGGTATCGTAAATCTCAAAAATTTTCTGCAAGCGGGAAAGCTCCATCACTTCCCGCACCGAAGCGCTCAAACCGTAGAGGATCATACGCGCGCCGTTATCGCGAGAGGCTTTCAGACCTTCGACGAGCGAGGCGATTCCAGAACTGTCGATGTAGCGCACGTTGATGAGATTGAGGAAAACCTTGGGGGAATGCTTGTCCTTGATCTCTCCCAAGAGGGTCTTGCGCATAGCCGGAGAATTGGCCAGATCGATATCGCCTGAGATATCGAGGATGACTCCACCTCCAGAATGACGGGCAGCAATCTGCACGATCTACTCTCCTTTGGACACTTCTTCCGGCTTGCAAGGCGCCAGATATTTGACCATACGCAATAGATTCTTGCCATTCTTCCGGCGAAATTCTACTACGTCCATGCTTTGTTTCATAAAATGCAACCCTAAACCGCCCGGGCGAATTTCGTCGAGGGGCCTGCTGCGCAGCTTCTTGGGATCGGCCTTTTCGCCGGAATCGGAGAGCACCACCTCCAAACCACGCGTGGTTTTGGACTCAGGCCCACACAGCAGTCGTCGGCAGGTGAGTTCAATGGGCAGGCCGCCCCGGCCTTTGTAGGCATGCCGAATCACATTGGCCAGCGCTTCGTCCACGGAACGAACGATCGCGCGGGATTCCGATTCCTGGAAGTGCGCGACCTCGGCAGCACGCTGCAACGTCGCTCGCACCAGGCAGAGCGACTCCGGGTTGCTCTCGAGAGACAAACGGAGCAGCAGTTCCGCGTGTTGCTGCGGTTCCGGCTTTTTGATGCTCTTTTGTGGCTTATTGGCAGGCACCCGGTGTGTCGTCTCCGCAGCGTTTGGGATCGAATTTCTACCCGAGGAGAGACCATGCCATTTTCTCAGGCGGCTGACAACCAATTTATTAAGACCGGGTTGAGGTGGAGCAGCGTTGCGTAGAAGCACCGTAGCTCGGTCGCATCCTGGGCAACGGGAGCGGCCGAGGCGTGCCACCCGTCGCGGAGCAAGGACGCCCGATTTAACCATGGATATTCCCGATGTGCGGAACAGGGAGGAGTGGACATTACTGAAGCGCCCGGTAGAGGGCTTGCTTCCAGTGGGAGTTGTCGATGCTCCAGATGATTGTTGCTTTGTGCCCGCCGGCGAGGGCGTCGGCCCAAACCTCGCGGTTGCGTTCGTCGTCTGCGACGTTGAGGCGGTCCACGACGGTCATACCGCGGGTGAGTTCGCTCTCCGTTTCCCCTTCAAGGAAGTGCTCCGACTGCGCCGTAACAATCGACGGATCGAGCGCCACAGCCATGGCGACAGGGTCCGGCATGCAGATACCGCGTTCGCCAGTCTGTACGAGGTAGGCCTGCTGGCCACAGCTGTTGCACTCGATCGCGAATTTGGCGATGGGATTGTTAAAACTCAGGACGTGCTCAATGTCGGATGGACTGAGCACCGCGTCGTGTCGGGAGAGTTGCCAGCCAACGAGCTCGATCGGAAGTCCGCTACGCATGGTGATGCGGGCTGCTTCCGGATCGCACCAGATGTTGTATTCGGCCGCCGGCGTTACATTGCCTTCGCAGCACGGAGCACCTCCCATGACAATGCAACGGCTGACTTTCGCCGCGATGCGCGGGGCTTTGTTCAACGCGAGCGCAATGTTGGTCAACGGCCCGAGCGTGACCAGGACCAGGCCGGGATGTGCTTCGATGGTGCGAATGATGGCGTCGCTTGCCGTTTCTGTTTCGGCTTGACGTCCTGGAGTCGGGTAGCCGTGATCGCCAAGACCGTCGTTCCCGTGGAACCACTCCGCTCCGCAACGCGGGCGCCGCAACGGCTTTTCCGCTCCGGAAAAAACCGGAGCGCTCGATCCGCAAAGCTCCGCGGTATAAAGAGCATTCCGCGTGGCTTGTTGCACCGGAACATTGCCCGCAACGGTGGTAATCGCCAGGACCGCAACCTGCCCATGGCGCAGCGCCATGATCAGTGCGACGGCATCGTCTGAAGCGGTATCGGTATCAATCAGGAAAGATTGTTTCACGCGCCGTAGGATAGCAAATTCGTGCCGCTTGGGCGGATCATTCGATTACCGGACTCGCTTCGACGCGCGGGATCGAGTGTGGCGAATGTCCAAACAGAATGCCGGTTTCCACCTCGGCTGGCTGCCCGTCGAGCAGGTACGGTTTGAATCGCCACTGGTAGAGCGCATCCGAGATGGCTTTCTGCTGCTCCGGAAAGGCACTGAGAAAATGAATATGCTTCACCTTGCCTTCTTTATCGATGATGATGCGAACCGGAATGGAATTGAATTTGTGCCCGGTGAGGATGGGGTCCACTCGCTCGAGTATGTTTTCGCCTTTCGCGTAGTCCTTGAGGCACACCGGAGCATCGTTCTCGTTCACCCCGCCGGTCGGGTTCGCCCCATCCGACAACCCGACGGTGTTCATCGTTCGAATGAGTTCTTCCGCCACTGTTCTGTCGCGGCTTGTGAAAATGAATTGCACCGCGTGGCAGCGAATTTGCGTAGTCAAAATGTGCCAGTGCAGATCGGCCACCGGCGAACCGTAATCAAAGCGGACGAAAGAGTGATGGGCGAATTGGATTCCGGTCGGTGGCAATTCCACTTTGTATTCCGGCTCCAGAGTGTCGTTCGTGTATTGGATCAGTTCGACGGCGTTGGTCGAGGGAGTCAAGGTGAAGAACAGGTCTTGCGCGGTGATTAAAATGCTCCCGCGGGCCGACTGCGCGGAAGCTTGCGCAGGCCGGATCTGGGCGAGCACGTAATAGCCGCTGTCGGACGGAGGTGGACCGGAATAATTTTGCGTCCAACCCGAAGACAAGGTGTAGCGGAGACGAAAGTACGGATTGCTGTAAACGTTGTTGGTTACGTTGCCACCCTCCGGAACGGCGGTCGCGGAGTCACTGGCGGCCGACCACGCGCCCTTCACAAGAATGACTCCCGCCGGCAGGCCCTTCAGATCCGGATTGCGCGAAACGTCGCTTCCGTTTCCCGTAGCGACTCTCGCCTGGGTCGCTTTTGGCGAATCCAGCGATCCGGTCGGAGTTTTGTCGCTTGTCGAGAAGGCAGGCGCTACGGCGGGTGCGTTCGCGCCGTCGTTCGGAGCGGACAGGTAGACGACGACAGCGTGTTCTAAAGGAACGACCTGGTAGGAGGCCGGAGAGGCCAGGTCGATCACCAGGCGAGCCACGTCGGGCCGGAATTGTCCCGTGCGCACTGCACGCACCGGCGCCAAAGCTCCGGGAATCGACGTGTTTTGTAAATGGAATCGCGCTCCCGGGAAGTCCAGAACCAGGCGCTCTGGGTTCTGTAGCCGCGCCGCACGCACGTCAAGACGCCCGGCGCTTTGCACTCGAATCGCGATTCGTTGCGCATCCTGTGTGATCGCTACGCTGGAGATCACGGCAAGGGTCGGGCCGGCGGATTCTTGCCCGTGAACGATCGTCAGGCTCAAGCCCAACAGCACACTCGTCCGTAGCAGGAACGGAATCCTGAAAAAATGGGCGAGGTACCGTGCGTGCATCGGCCTGCCGTGTGGAGGCGAAGCGATCACAGCGAGCGCAGAAAGTTCAAAAGGTCCTGCTGCTGGCTGGCGGAAAGCGCCTGGAAGTTTTCGATCACCTGGGTGGCTTCGGAGCCATTGCTCGAGTGCGCCTGAATGGCCGCCAGAAGGTCCGTGGTGCGTCCGTCGTGCAGGAAGAAAACCCTCTGCCCCAATCCCCAAAGCGGGGCGGTGCGGAACTGGTCGCCACCGGCAGAGCCCTGCGAGATGTTATCCGCTAAACTGCTGCCCATATGATGGATTTGTAGGTCGGTGAAGGCATTCACCTCTGAATTTCCCAAGGCAGGCGTGAAATTGGACGCTTGTGTTGCATGGAGGGCGGCGGTGTGGCATGTCGCGCAACCGATGGAGCCAAACATCGCCTGGCCACGAGAAATGGAGGCTGGCCCACCCGGTGTGGTGTTCGACGCAACTGGCGGAGCAAGCATCCGCATGAACATGGCAAATTGCACGATGTCGCTCGGTATAGAAGCGTTCTGCGCAAACACATCCGAGCTGTGGGCCGTGGACGCATAGTTGGTTTTATCCTCGGGATAGCCCGTTCCGCTAAGGTTCAGACAACTTGCAGGAAGTCCGGTCCCTTGCTGGTCTTCGCCCGGCAGGGGCCGATCCTGCGGGAAAAGCTCGTTGCTGATGCCCATTTCCACGTTGTAGGCCTCGCCGGCGAAGAGTTCGAGGGACTTGTTCTGCGCCTTCCAGCCATAGCGGCTGATGGTGCCGTCGTTGCCGTTGTAATTGAATGTTCCGCTGATTCCGAAATGATTCGTCGAGTGCGCCACTTGATTCGCAAGCAAGGTGGAATCGTCAAGGTTCTCGATCAACCCTGCACCAAAAACAGGCGTGGGAATGCGAAAGGTAATGTTGTTGGTCGCTTCGGCGGCGCTGAAGTTCGGCTGCTGCAAGCTGCAGTTCCCCGCGTCACTGCGCCCGGAAACCGTGAATAGGTCTTCCACGCCACCATTGGGAGCGCTCGTATTAGGAGTGCCGTTCGAGTTAAAGAAGAACGGGAAGCGCACTTCGCGGGTCGGACCATTGGCGGTGATAAACGATGGAATGGTGTTGGTCGACCCGCTGGCTATGCCGTTGGCGATCACCTTAAATTGAGGATTTTCCGCGGAGCCGCTACCACCGACCGACGGCTGCGAATGACATCCTGAGCATTGGTTGAAGTTGAAACGCGGACCCAATCCGTTATTTCCTGTGGGACTGTTCGAAACCGACTCTACCTCCTGGAACCGCGCCAGTCCGTTCTGGAAGAATTCCATAGCACCTCGCGGAATGTCCTTCTCCACAGAACCAATCGGCATTGGTTTTGTTGGAGTAGCACCTTCCTGTCCGTTGATCGGCCCCAGCCGCACGCCTGGGTCAGTCTGCGCAGACGCCGTGCCGGCAAAAAATAGCGTCGCGAACAAGGTGAGAAACACCGTGAGCCTGATTGATTTCATCCTGATCTCCTTGACCAAAAAATCTTCCAATAGACACACCACGAGCGCTCCCGCGGTTTCCGTCTCAAACAGGGTGCGGACCTTTAAATCAGTTGTGTCTTCGGATCACCGGGCTGGAGATAATCGTTGTTCGTTCTGTATACTCCGCGCCTCGTCGCGGAAGCAAGAAAGAGTCATTAGCATTCCGTGCCTTTCATTCGCATTTCGCGCGTTCGCTTTGTTTCCTGTAGCACACCGGAGCCTGTCCAAAGCGGCGTTCGAACGCGCGGATGAAGCTGGACGCGTGTTCGTATCCCACACCGTGGGCAATCTCTTTCACGCTCAGGTAGCTGTTTTCCAGAAGGCGCGCGGCTCTCTGCAGCTTTTTCTCGCTTAACCACTCTCCCATGGCAACTCCCGTCTCTTGCTTGAACAATCGCTGCAGATAGGAAGGGCTCAGGTTGAATTCGAGCGCCAGATCGCGGATCGCGATGGTCTTTCCGGACTCGATGGTTTCCAGGATTTTTCGCACCCGCCCATCCAACAGCTCGCGAGGTAGAGGCCTGGGCGACGGGAACCGGTCATCGTGCCCCGCTGTACTGAACAAGAATGCGTGGGCGGGATTCCCTATTTCCGACCCGGCGAAAGAGTTTAACGTCCGCACGGAAATCTCCTGCGTGTGTCGTCCTGGGCGTTGTACCTTGCGGGATTGATTCGGATCTGTTTCTGGCAAAACTGCTCATCGAGCGCGGTGGCAAGGGCTAGCCTCCGCCGCACGAATACGGGTAGACCTTCAACGCTTCTGTTCGTTCCCATCCTGTAGGCCTCCAATTCCATAAGGGATGGGAAATTGAGCCTGGGCGCCTGGGGGCAGGAAATCGCGTCGCGGAATAACGATCTCCGTCTTCCAAGACGAAATTAGCGAAGCGCGTAAAGTGTGTCAATTAGCCCTTAGTGTCTAAGCGACGACTGGTCGAAGGGACAGCTTCGCGGTGGTTCTCTTCTCGAACGATTCGTGTGCTGCGTCGGTCTGAAAAGCAGCTATCCCATTCGATGGTGTGGGATCCGATGTGGCGGCAGGAAAACTCGCGGCAGCTTCAAGCCCATGCTCAATGCGGTATTCAACCGCGATCATCTGTACGCTGGGCGCCAAGTGCCGTCGGCGACAGGCGTAAGTCGGTAACGCCGTAGACACAAAATAGGAGCGACTGGAACCCACGCTTTCGTGCCCGGCAACCATCGACCGGGACCCGGTCCACTGCGCCTGGCGCTGATGACTCGGTTTGTCTCGATGCCCGACGCTCCGTCACAGTTTTGTGTTATCGCAACACCGCCGCTTCGAGCTCGAGCGACTCTCAGTGAAATAGTGGCAGCGGGATTAGGTTTAACTCCGACCACCGTTTCCGTCCTGTCGAACGTCAACCCGCTACCCATACCAGACGGTAATCTACACAAATAACAACGACATCAACGTCGACGCCGAATCCCAAGCAACCTACGCGATTCTGGACGTCTCAGGCTGCTTCGCCCGCTAGCGAAAGCGGTGCGACGGGCGTCGGCCCCTCGTGGCCTTCGGCATGGTTGGTCTGAACCCTTCGATCGGAAGGCCCCGGGTGTCTGCCATGCGCGCGCAGCAACCAAACGGCACGTAGCACCGCAGCTGTCCGCCCAAAGGACACCACGCACAAGGCAAATCGACCTCGCCGGGGCGGGAGCTCTTTGACGTCGATGGTTCTCGAACTTCCGGCGTTTGAGCCGTGTCTCTTCGCCATTCCACCAGGCCGCCTGCCGAGATGGCTATAGCTGGCCTGTTTTGGCTCGAAGAGGTCGGAGTCGGCGGAATGAGACCGCCCAAAATCATGTTTGTGGGCCGGGGACAGCTGAGTCATGGTTAGTACCGGAACCTACTTTACCGGTAACGGCGATAGCGATTCTTGTGCTGTACAAACGTATCGCTCCACCAGAATCGCATTTTCTCGCAGAACCCACCTGTTACTTTTGACGATTACATCATTCGTCAAGCCGGTTCAATATCTCCCAAACGATTGCGGCCCTGGCGCAGAGAATGTGAATGCGTTTCGTCAGGTGAGAAAGAGGATCGAAGCCTGATCGTTCGCGAATCGACAAACGATTTTCATGCGGGAGATATACAGTGAGCCAGGACAGGCGAACCGTGGAGGTAAAAGAAAGTGGGTTGTTCCGCCGCGTGTTTGGAAGTTCCAGCACGAAGAGTGCCGGCGGCGATACTCACTCGCCCAGTGCAAAATCCCCGCTTGACCTTGCCGACATTCAAGGATTTATCGTCCGCGGCTACCGCATGCCCATGGTCCGCCACTTCTTACTGACCGTCGTCGATCCGTCGGCTGCACGCAAGCTTCTTGGACGCCTGGTGAGTGGTGACGAATCCGATGCGCCGCAAATGACTACAGCGGAAGATTGGCACGTGGGATTCGAACCCGGCCCTCATGACAATACAGCGGCCCTGCCCCGTCGTAAGCCCGACTACTGCTTGAACGTTGCAATCACCTGGCAGGGAATGATCGCGCTCGAAATAAAGCAACACGTACCGACCGTTTCTTTCCAGTCGTTTGATGCCTTCACCGAAGGGGCAGCACAACGAGCGAAATTAGTAGGCGATATCGGGCCAAGCGGACCAGAACACTGGATTGATGCCTTCCGACAAAACGGTGATCACGCGATCGTGACGCTCCACGCCATCAGTCCAGATGCGATGAATACCTACACCGCCCGCCTGGCCACTCTGTTTTCGGAACACAATGCGTTTCGGGAAATCTGGCGTCAGGACGGCATGGCCCTGATCGAAATGCAAAACGGCCAACCTGTTCCTACAGCCAAAGTTCACTTCGGGTATACCGACGGCATCAGCATGACCACCATTCTCGGTGGCCCAGAAAAATATCATCCCGATCACCAGCAACCCTGCGAACCCTGGCTCTTCGTCTTGCAGGAAGAAGCCGAAAACTACATCGTCCCGGAGCCGAAGGAACTCGGCCTGAACGGAAGCTTCGCGGTCTTCAAAATGATCGAGACCGACGTCGTCGCCTTCGAAAAGTTCCTGCAATCCAACAAAGACAAAATCGATCCCGAACTCCTTGCAGCCAAGATGTGCGGACGATGGCGCAACGGAGTTCCCCTAGCGTTATCGCCAGACACGGATAACCCTGCCGGCCTTACCCCCGACCAGTGGAACAATTTCGAATATGTAAACGCCGATGGCTCAGGAGATCCGAAAGGCGTGCGCTGTCCCGTGGGTGCGCACATGCGTCGCATCAATCCACGCGGCCAACCTGTAACCGGCCAGGGAGTGCCAGGTGGCAGCAACAATACCCACCGCCTGATCCGTCGCGGCCTGCCCTACGGCCCAACGTATGATCCTTCGAAACCGTATGACGGCGCCCCTCGCGGTCTTCTCGGGTACTTCATCAATTCAAACATCGAGAACCAGTATGAATTCGTTCTGGGCCACTGGGTAAATGACAGCGAATTCGCCGGCGCCGTCAGGCTGAATCCGAAATCGAAAGATCCAATGATCGGCACGCAGGATCCCGCCGAAAGCATTTTCGTAATTCCGCAGCCAAATGGCGCTCCGGCTGTCAAAGTCACGGGACTCTCCACATTCGTAAAAACCAAAGCCGCGGCCTACTGTTTTCTGCCAAGTGTTACAGCGATGAAATTTATCGCCAACTTGGGAGCAGGCCTATGATTCGCTGCCATCTACGAGAGCCTCTATGTTGTTCCTGACCCGCATGTTCGGCGTGACCGGCAGCGATGAGGAGCGCAACCTCTCCACGGAAAAGGCCGTCATCGAGGAGATCGTTGAAAAAGTTCTCTTGATGCAAAAGAATGCTGCCGCTCAACAAAAGCGGCCCCTCGGCCGGGGTACTCACGTAAAGGGCACGTCCGCCCGAGCCTACTTCGAAGTATTTGACGTCACTGCAGGACGTGAGCCGCGGCTCGGAACGCGGCTCGCGAAGGGAATATTCGCAAAACCTGGCATCTATCCCGCAATCGTGCGCTTCGGGAACGCGGATTCGAAGGTCAACTCAGACTTCAAGGCGGACGTCCGATCCTTGTCTTTCTCGGTTGACCTTACTCGCGATGGCGCCGTTGTTCCCGACACAAACGTTACGCGACAGGATTTCTCGCTGCAGAACACCACAACTCTTCCCATAAACGACGCGCCAGCATTTCTTGCGATCATGAAGCTGCTCACCGCGTCAAACCCCGCCGCCGGCTTGTGGTCCCTTTCTTTCCAGGACAAATTGCGGGTCATGAGAACCCTTACCTTGGTTCAAATACAGGCGCACCAGAAAATCCAGCCGTATCAAAAACTGTGCTACGGGAGTAACACTCCGTTTCGTCATGGACCGAGCGACATTGTGAAGTATTCGTGCACGCCTCTTCCGGATAATCCGGCGCGTCCTTTGCAAACCGACAACCCGAATGCCCTGCAGGACGAATTGGCCCGCCACCTAAAAGAAGACGGCAAGATGAGCAGGTTCGACTTCAGAGTCCAGTTCCTCGATCCCGCCAAAATGACCTATTGGGGCAAGCACCGGGACTTAAGCTTCTGGACCGAAAACGCCAGTATCAAGTGGAGAGAACCACAAGCGCCTTTCCACTCGGTCGCACGGCTTACTCTACTGGCGAATTCGCAGCTTTCAAGGAATGCCGCCGAAACCATCTATTTCGACGTCACCGGAAATTCGACACCCGACAGCACGCCAGTCGGCAGCATCAATCGCGCCCGTTGGCTGGGCGAGGTCGCCAGTAGAAAGGCACGCACACCAGTCAACGAAGAAACCACTCAGGTCATTGGGAGATCTGCATGAATCTGCTTCGCCGATTGCTGCAAGCCACCGCCTTCGCCTGGAGTCTTGGTTTTGCGTCTCTTATTCCTTGGGCAAATGCCTGGGCTCAAGTCCCGGAAACTCCGACGCCAAAGACGGACAGTCAGCCTTCAACCGTCACCGGTTGGCACGTTGGCATTACACCCTATCTTTGGTTCGCCGGTGTGCATGGAACGTCTGGAGCTCTTGATCACGATGCCTCTGCGCATGTCGAGGCTGGGTGTCGATACCTCAGCGTGGATTATCGGCCGAATGGAAACGCTCTATTCGTTTACGACGTGAATATGCCTGGCCTAGTAATCGGCGCGACCTTTAACGTCAAGTGAAGGTGGTTGTTTGTCAGACTCGGAGCAGTTGAATCTAACAATTCGAAGGAGGAAGTGAATGAATCCTGAAAGAAAAGGTAGTTTAACTCGGCTTCTGGTCTTGGTTGGCCTTGCGCTTCTGGTGGGTAAGGCTATTTCGGCGCAGGACGTGAAATATAACTTCATGCCCGGTACCGATTTCTCGAAATATCACACTTACAAGTGGGTAGATCTGCCGGAAAACGTACATCCAAACCAGATTGTAAGCCAGGAGATCAAACAGGCTGTAAATAATACGCTGGCCACAAAGGGGCTCACGCAGGCTACCGGTGACACTGCCGATGTTTACGTGGGTTATCAGTGCTCCGTCGATCAGGAAAGGCAGCTGAATGCCTGGGGTATGAGGGGCATCGGGGGTGGAATGGGGAGCCTCACGACCTCAACGATATCCAACGGAACCCTCGCCGTGGATTTTTATGATCCAACTTCGAAGAATCTGATCTGGCGCGGCACGGCGACCAAGACCCTGAACCCGAGCGGCAATCAGCAGAAGGACATGGAAAAGCTGAACAAGTCGGTGGCCAAGCTCCTGAAGAATTATCCCCCGCCTCCACCAAAATAGTAGTCCCGAAATTAGTTGAATAGAGCTACGAATCTGAATTTAGGAGAAAGTCATGATTAAGCGTTTTCTGCCACTGATTGTCGTGCCCGCGCTGTGCTTTCTGTCGTTCCTCGGTCTCACGTTGCTTCGCATCAGCAACGCGAAGGCCAGTCCGCCTCAGCAGTACCCGATCATGGACAAGGTGGCCGATAAGATCATCACGAAATACCAACAGTCCACCTGCGAGCAACTATGGGTGAAGAAGTCCCAAAAGGCACCGCCAACCGAGGAAGAACAGAAAGTCGTCACATTTCTGAAAGGTGATCCTCAGATGCGCGCGGCGTTCATCAACAAGATCGCGCCGCCCATCGCCAACAAAATGTTCGATTGCGGAATGATTCCGTAAAAGTCAAAGACCAAAGAGTTCGAGCGATTGAATCGAGGAAAGTCATGAACATCCGACCCAAGCTGTCTGTAGGGGCGCTACTGTTGTCCGTAGCAGCCCTATCTCTCGGTGCTGAGGCTGTTAGTGCCCAGGGCGCAGCGACCACGACTAAAGAAAACTCCCAAACTGAAAAAACAGTTTCAGCTCCGGTGCAAACCAAGCCGGCGCTGGAACCCAAGGCCATTGAGCTGCTGAAGGCCTCGTGCGCACGTCTCGCAGCCGCTCATTCCATGTCCTTCA
Source organism: Candidatus Acidiferrales bacterium (assembly GCA_963783955.1). Taxonomy (GTDB): domain Bacteria; phylum Acidobacteriota; class Terriglobia; order Acidiferrales; family UBA7541; genus Acidiferrum. The sequence goes on from CAWAPN010000003.1 coordinate 423,297, forward strand.
CCGCCGAGGTGACCTACGAAAGCCCCAGCCGCATGGGCTTCCCCCTTGCCTATACTACAAAGTCGGAGGTCGTCATGCAGCGGCCGGACAAGCTGCGCGTCATCACTTTGGGTGATGGCCCCGCTTCGGAGTTTTACTATGACGGTAAAATGATGATGGCGTACGCTCCGGCGGAGGATCTCGTCGCCATCGCCGACGCTCCGCCTACCCTAGATGAGACCATGGAGGTGGCCTATCACACCGCTGCCATCTATTTCCCATTCGACGATGTAATTGTTTCTGATCCCTACAAAGACATCTCGGATGATCTTCGCATGGCCTTCTTTATTGGCCAATCGAACGTCGTCGGCGGCACTACCACCGACATGATCGCTTACGACACAGGTGGCGTCCTCGTGGAAATCTGGATCGGCGCTGAAGATAAATTGCCGCGTATGCTCCGCGCTATTTATTCGGATGACCCAGAACAGCTCCGCCACCGGCTCGAACTCTCCAACTGGCATATCGACCCGAATGTTTCTGCGGACTTCTTTACTTCCGAAAAAGCGACAAAAGCAAAACACATCAAGTTTGGACGCCCCGACGCTCCGCTACCTCCGGCGGGGAATTCCAAGCCCGGGGCAGCTCCGAAGGCTCCGGCCCTGTAAATTGAGGTACGAGGGAATAATCGCCATGAAGAAAATTCTTGTCAGTTTACTCAGCATCATCATTACTGTGATCCCTTGGCTGAAAGCGTCCGCTTGGGGGCATGCCAACGCCTACGGTGGCGGAAGCACCGCCCACACGGGCGATTCGACTACGCGCACCAACGCCTACGGTGGCAGCGCTACACATACAGCGGGACAAGGTACGACAGCTTCCAATAAATACGGTGCCTCTGCCTCACACGCAGAGGGTTCCGGAACGACGAATGCGTCAAACGCGTATGGCGGAAGCGCGACGCACACCGCCGGGCAAGGAACCAGCGCCTCGAACGGCTACGGTGGCTCTGCGTATCATGCCGAAGGATCCGGTACCACGACTGCGACGAATGCCTACGGTGACAGCGCGACTCACTACGCCGGGGTCGGCACTGTTGGTACAACATCCTCGGGTCAGACTGCCTATGCCAGCGACCACTACTACGGCGGCACCTACGGCGCCGCGTATCATCCGCCAGTCGCTGTGGGTGTAGCCCCTGTTCCCTATTACGGGGCCTATCATCCTCCGGTCGTCGTCAACTCCTACAGCACGGGTTGCTACAACTGTGGCGGGTGGGCGGTTGCCGGGGCGGTCGCCACGGGCGTAGTCGTAGGAGCAGCCGTTGCCAACGCCAATAACAACGCCGCCGTGGCGAACGCGAACGCCAACGCCGCCGCGGCCAACGCTAACGCGGCGGCAGCGAATGCCAATGCGGCAGCCGCCAATGCCAATGCTGCGGCAGCCTATGCCAACTACACCATGGGCGAAATCGTCCCGCACATTCCGGCGGGATGCGCAACTCCGGTCGTTAACGGGGTCACTTACTATCTCTGCGGCAACACCTGGTTCAGCGCATCCTATGGTGCAAACGGTGTGTACTACCGCGTGGTGACAACTCCCTAAGAGAAACGAATCGTTTGCATTCGCACCATGTCGTTTCGATGGCTTTCAACTCGGACTACGGAGAGTTTTAATGAATTGGAAACCGAAAATTACATTTGGGAAACAGTCTGTCCCCGCTATCCTCGCCGCGACTCGTAAACGCTTGATGATCGGTGGCGGGATAGCGCTTCTGGCAATTGCGCCGGCCGTTGCACAAAACAGCGAGCTGCAGGAAAAGCTCGCTGCCGTCAAACAGGTTGCCGCAGAAAATAAACAGCAACTGCGCCAATACCAGTGGACCGAAACAACCCAGCTCACTTTGAAAGGAGATGCGAAGCCACCGTCGAATAGCCTTTGCCGGTACGGACCCGACGGCCAGGTTCAGAAAACTCTTATCGGCGCTCCCCCTCCTGAACCCAGCGGCGGCCGGATCAAGCAAAGAATCATCGAGAAAAAGAAGGCGGAAATTAAGGGCTACATGGATCAGGTGAAGGGCTTGCTTTCTATCTATGTGCCGCCCGACCCCCAGAGAATGCAGGATGCTTATCAAGCGGGTAAATTCTCGTTGAATCCCGTTCCGGGGGCGGTGAATTTGGTATTCACCGATTACGCTCAGCCCGGTGATCGCATGACCATCAGGTTCGACACCGCCGCAAAGAAAATTACTTCATTGGACGTCGATACCTACCTGGACGAAGCGAAGGATGCCGTGACCCTCCATGTGCAAATGGCCACCCTTCCGAATGGGCCCAACTACGCGCAGCAAACTGTTCTTGCTGCGAAGGCTAAAGAGCTGGTGGTGACTACGACAAACTCGAATTACCAGAAGTTGTAGCTGGTCGGCAAAATTTGCCAAATCGAGGATTTGGTCTCCGTCGAAATCGCCGGAAGATAATGGACGTTAGAGAAGCGGCCCGATAAATGCATGTTTTTCAGGTCCCCGTGAGATACCATCCGGCGTCGCCACGCGGGGGGCAAGAAAGAGTTGACACGCGCCGGGACTTCACTGTTAGCAGGCCCAAACTTATGCAGAGTCCCTCTCAATTCGACACTTCTCAAAATGTATCTTGCCCAGCTTGCGTTTTAGATGATGAGGTATATCGCGTCAAACGACGGTGCTAGCGGCCCATCCTGCATCGGTAACAGGCCTTGTGGCCCTCCTCTCCTACTTCGCGGCGAGCCTAGGAGGGCTTGGAACGCACTTCAACATTGTTATTTCTTACAATATCCAATATATCTTACGTCTCGTATCCTCCGGTCTTTACTGGCCGTTGTCACCGGCTCCGGATGGGACTTGGACTCCGCCGCCTGCGGTCGAAGTACAGTAAAATCGCCATGTGACCTCACAGCGGGTCATAAGAGGTGTTAGCGTCGACTCGGCTACTATGACATGACTTTCTGGAGGTTTCATTGGCGGGTCATGCGACTTCGTTTCGTGCTGGCATTGCTCGTTTCACTCGTGTCGGCGGCTGCGCAGCTTTCCGCGCAAGACCTGGCACCTCGAGCCTATGTAATAACCGCAGTGCATTCCAACGCAATTACGATCACCTGGGCCTTCTATGATGGAGGCGTCAACTTCAACGGAACAATACCGGTCACCAACGCCACCGGTACCTACTACGTATCGATCTTCAGCTACTACCACTCACTGAACTTTTTTGGACGCTCGGCAAACATCACAGCCTCGCTCCCATACGGAGTGGGAACCTTTCAGGGTGACGTCGCCGAGCAATCCAGATCGATATACCGTTCGGGCCTGCTGGATTCGAGCTTTCGCTTTTCCGTGAACCTGATGGGTGGCCCGGCGATGCAACCGAAAGAATTTGCGAAGTGGAAGCAAAAGAGGCTGTTGGGACTGAGTCTAAAGATGGTTGCCCCCACTGGGCAATACAGCGGCACGAAGCTGATTAACTGGGGCAGCAACCGATGGGCTTTCAAACCGGAACTTGGGTATTCCGAACGCTGGGGCCATTGGGTACTCGATGGCTATGCTGGGGTGTGGTTCTACACCACAAACTCGGCATTTTACGCCGGCCCGGTCACCAAGCCACAGGAGGAGGCGCCGATCGGCGCCCTCGAGGGGCATCTGAGCTACGACGTGAAGCCGCGTTTCTGGGTGTCGCTCGACGGGAACTTCTGGTCGGGCGGCATTACTAGCCTGAGCGGCGTACGGAACCTAGCCACCAAGCAGACCGGTTCGCGCATTGGAGTCACCGCTTCATTCCCGATCAGCAAACACCAATCCATCAAAGTCAGCTATAGCGATGGCACCTATATTATCTTCGGCGGAAACTATCAGAACGTCTCCGTAGCTTGGCAGTATTCTTGGTTGGGCCGCCCGAATTAAGAATAAGGATTTCGGAGGCGATCTCCGTATCCGTCCGGCGAACGCAGATTACGGTCCGCAGATTTCTTTGCTCCTCTTGCTGATGGCAGGTGCCCGGCGATATAGTTACTCTCCATGGAGTTTCACGTGGACTTTCACAAGATCTGGGAAGAGCAGTGCGCGGCCACTCGCACGATTCGTGAACGTTTCGGCGTCGAGAACGCGCTGGACTATCTGGTCGGCGAGAAGTTGGTCAACTTTGCGAGGGCAGCAGATCAAGACCCCGATTTCGCTGCCGAGCTCCCGCGATTTCAAGCGGCTGTGTGGGAGATCTTCAACCCCTATGAACTCCGCGGCTATGTAGCCAGCCTTAAGCCCGCCTCGAGGAAGAAACTCCAGAAGCTACTTTACGTTTCTTCGTGAGCGCGTGAGACCTTCCTCTGCGCAACAAGCCACTTGTCGGGAAGCAGTTCATCGAGGCGGCTGTTTGGGTGGGTGCTGATACGCGTGAATAAATCTCGAAGATAACCAAAAGGCTCGACGCGCAGACGTTTGCAACTTGCGATCAGACTACTCAACACGGCTCCGGTTCGTCCGCCTTTGTCGCTCCCATAAAAAAGCCAGTTATTGCGACCAACCACGATGGGTCGGAGACTTCTCTCGGCGCCGTTGTTATCGATCTCCAGTTCGCCGTCTTCCGTGTAGCGCAGCAGCGCCTCCCAGTTGGACAGGGTGTAATCGATAGCATCGCCGATCGGGCTTTTCGGTAGTACCTTCGGCTTTTCCGTCTGCAGGTAATTCTTGATGTCCTCCAGAATGGGACGTGATTTCGTTTGGCGTAACTCCCGACGCTGCTCGGGATTCAGGTTGCCCTGGCGCGCTTCGCGCTCAATTTCGTACAACAGCTGAATGTAGGCCAGCATCACCGTAGCTCGACACAAGTCGGAAGTCAGGGCCTCAAAATAATATCGTCTCGAATGCGCCCAACAGCCAACCTCCGTCAAGTTCTGCTTGCGATTCTTGAACATCGCGTCATAGCCGCGATAGGCGTCCGCCTGCAAGTAACCGTTATAGCCTTTCAAGAACTCTTCCGGCCCCTCCCGACTATGATTGCCCGTGTAGTGGTAAACGATGTAAGGACGGTTGCGATCCCCCACATACGTCCAGATCCGGCCGGTGCGCGTGCGGGTTCGCTCTCGATCCAGCACTGGCACTGGCGTATCGTCGGTCTGGACGGCCCTCGAAGTCAGCACCACCTCCTTCATGCGTTCCCACACCGGACTGACTAACTCCGCACAAGCGGCCATCCAGTCGCACATGGTCTTCCGCGACAGCTCCACCCCGTGACGCTGGAAAATCGACTCCATGCGGTTCAGCGGAAGATGATCAGCATATTTGCTGACCGCCACGTGCGCCAGCAGGCCCGGCCCTGGCAGCCCCTTCTCAATGGGCGCCGCCGGTTTCTGTGCTGTCGCCACACCACACCCTTTCGTACATGCGTACTTGGGGCGAACTTCTTCAATGACCTGCAAGGAAGCGGGAATAAACTCCAGTCGCTCGCTGACATCTTCCCCGATCTTGTGCATGGGCGTTTGGCACTGCCCGCATTGGCGTTGCGATTCTTCCAAGTCAAACACCACGCGGCGACGCTCCAGTGATTCCGGCAACGCTTTGCGGCCGTGCCCGCGGCGCTCTGGTTTTTCTTTCTTTTCTCCGCCGTCAACACGGGAAGAGGAATCTGCCGCCGGCTCTTCGCTTGAAGGTGCAGCGCTCGCCCGCTGACTGGCGGCAATGATCTGTGCGGCAAACAGGAATAACTGGTTTTCGTCGATACGCTCCCGTTTCTGCCCGTAGCGATAGCGCAGCAGTTGTGCCAGTTGGTGTTGTACGCGCGCCAGGAGCTGGTCCTTGTCCTCCACTGCCTGCAGCAACTGCAAGACGATCTGCTGCAGAAGATTCACTTCCGACGGCAGATTGTGAGGATCGATTTCCATCGTCCTACTGCTTTTGCTCCCGTTCCTGTTGTTCCAGTTCCACCATCCAGTCCACCCACTCGTCGATCAGTTCCCGAAAACGTTTGTAATTAGCGACTTTCTGCCGCACTTCGGCCAGGCGCTCGGAGCGCACGAAGCGAGTGCGGCCCTTGCCCCGCCAGGTAAAACTGAGTTGATAGTAGGGACCGTGCTTTTGTGGGTTCTTCGCGTCTTTGCAACGACAGCCAACCTTGCCGCATACGTTGTACTGCTCGCTCAGGCTGCCCGGATGCAGGGGCCCGAGCCCGGCGAGCTGCTGCTTTAGGCGCTCGATCTTGCGTTCGATTGCGGCGTTCTTCATATCCGATATCATTATAGTGATATCGGATATTGTCAAGCCCTTTCTTTCAAAATCTCGACCTTTCTTGATTTTTTTCCTCAGCCCCGGCGATTGCCACCTTGCCGCCGCGGCCACCGGCGATACAATTTCGCCATGCCCATGACTCCGTTCATGAATAGGTTTCCAGAACTGGGAGCTCGTGAGACCCGGTCGGTGACCGTCCCAGACAAAGAGGATCTACTACCAAGCGGGGAGTACGGTTTTATCGAACTCTATTGCAATGAGCCGCAGTGTGACTGTCGGCGCGTGGTGGTTGTCGTGCTCCGGCCCGAGACCGGCTGGAAGTTTTGGGCCGTCATCAACTACGGCTGGGAAAGTGTGAAGTTCTACAAGAAATGGGCCGCAGCTCCCGCCTCGGATCGCTCCGAATGGCAGGGGCCGGAGCTTGATCCCCTGAGTGAGCAGACTCCCTACGCACCGGCGCTTCTGAATCTGTTCAAGTGGGTCCTGCAGTCTCCTGGTTACGTGGAGCGCCTCAAAAAGCACTACCAGCTCTTTCGGACCGCAGTAGATGAGGAGTATGCAAAGACGAATCCCACGCTGCGCTTTCCGGAGTTTCAACAGCGGGCTAGGTAAGGGGCGGGAAGTTTTCAGGAACGCTTCTGCGCGATATCCATCGGTTGATTTTCCTGAAGCGTCGTTGTCTCTGGCAGGCTGTAGCGTTTCCTTCGTTGGCCTTTGCTCAAATCGATCCCTTCCAGGAGCAGACCCAATTCCCAGGCAGCGATTTCCTTCCGTCCCGTCTCTGAAAAAGGAAATTGAAAAGTGCCGGCCTCGAGTCGTTTGTACCAAATCGCCCAGCCATCGCGATCCCAGTACAAAATCTTCAAGCGGTCGGTGCGACGATTACAGAAAACCAACAGGTGCCCCGAAAAGGGGTTGCAACGAATTACATGTTCGGCCATCATCGACAACCCATCGAAGGAACGGCGCATGTCACACGGCACCGTACACAGGTACACCTTGATCGCCGCCGGAAAACTCAGCATCCTTATTTATTCCCCGACTCCATGGCCGCGAGAACCGCTCGCAAAGTCTCTTCCTGAACTCCCTGGCTGATGCGCAGCCGACGACCGTCCTGGAGCACCAGCTCCAATCCGGCCGGCATGTCCAGACTGTCTTCACTGACAAGGGCGAAACTGGCTGCTCTGTCCTGAACACTCGGCTTGTTCCGCTCCTGACGGCCGCCTTTCAGTTTGCGTTGCCACCAATAGAACTGGCTTTCCTTCACGCGGCGCTGCCGGCAAAATTCCCGAATCGACATTCCACTCCGGGCCGCATCCCCGATGGTCCTCTGCCAATACCGCTGCTTCTCGACATCGTGATTCTTCCTGTTCATCCCACACCTCCGCCTTTCCGCGACACATTGAGCCGCGCCGGACATTATTGTCGTTTACGATTTAAGGGCGGAAGATGAGTTGGCCGGACGGGTACGATCTCCTCAAGGGGCAATCTTGCTTCTGCGTAATGCGATTTTGAGGTTCGAGTCGCAGGCTCTCACTTTCCACGTGTTTGATCGTCTGCTTAGGCCAAGCCCTTGTCCGCTCATCGGAGAAGTTCATGCTGGACCTGCCACTGCGCCACTGCTGGATATTGTCAAGGCTTACGGTCGGTGGCGATTGGCGCGGGTCCAGTACCGACGGGTAGGGTCTCGCGTCAGTTCAATGGGATTCGCGAATCGTTCCACTCGTTAAAACAATACCGTTACTTTTGACAATACCGCTCCTTTTCAAATTCCTTCAACATGCGCAACACTCGTCAATTTCTGATTCTTCCTAGTCGCTAAGGAGAGAAAAACCAATGCCACCGACGAAACCATCGAATCCCTGGTCTAACACGAGGGTCCTCACAGGCTTGCTCGTAACCGGACTGCTTATCTTTTCCGCGTTCCCGGCGCTTTCGGCCAGACACGACAAATACGAAACCATTGAAGCTACTGCCATGGGCACGAGCACGCAAATGGGACAGATGGCAGGCATTTCGGTGGAAATCTACGACTTCTCAACCCCTGAGGAACGGCAGATTCTTGTCGACGCCTTCAGCAAAGGGCAAAACCAGGGTCTGGTTAACGCCTTGACCAAAATGCGCGCCGTCGGCCATATTTCCGTGACTGGCACAATAGGTTACGACCTCGCTTTTGTTCGCCTGATTCCTACGCCGACAGGCCGCAAAATTCGCTTCGTCACCAACCGCATGCTGAGGTTCGGGGAGGTTTGGGCGGACGCGCAGTCGACGGCTTTCAACTTGACGGGCGGAGAGTTTGACATCAACGACTCCGACAAAAGCAAGAGCACCGGAGTCCTTTATCCGGAATGCCAACTGGCGATCGACAAGCAAGGCCAACTGCAGATCCAACTCACCCAAAATGCGTGGAAGCTGGTGGATGTGCTCGATTGGAAGGGCACGGCCGGAGTCAACTGACGTAACGGGTGAAAAGTTTTCATTTTCGGGGGCAGAATCGGGCCTTCGAAGTAGCGGTAGTCCAGGTGCGAGTGAGGTGTGAAATGAAGAAGAGAATTTTCGCAGCGGTTGTGTGGGGTTTCGCGATGTTGTTGTTGTTGGTCGTGGTGACGGGTCACACCGTGGCGAAAGATAAGAAAAAAAAGACGTCGTATTGCTCCAACCCACGGTCTGAACAACTCTGCACTGCCGCAAATACCTGCGGCGCAAACGGCGCTCCCTGTGTCCTCGAAGTCAAGCGTGTGGATGGTGGAAGCGAAGCGTCCGTTACGCCGAACATTGCAAATTTCCCGAAGGAGGGTGCGGTTTGCATCAAGACAGGCGCGAACGTGACGTGGCAAGGAGCGGGCAAGAATACCGGCGTGATGGTTGATTTTGGCGACTCATCGCCGTTCGATCCGTCGGGCACAATCATGGGAGGCTCCGATCGCCCCGTGACCGTCGTAACGAAGAGAGCTGGATGCTACAAATACACTGTGGGCGCCTGCACTCCCGGGAGTACTTACGGTATGTGCGGGAATTCGGACCTGGAATTGATTGTCACGAGCGGCAGCAACTGATTGCCATCTCGAACGGTCGGGGCACGGCAATGAAAATCGAGGCCAATCCGTCGAGGGCGGATGTCAGTAAGACCAGTTCACTGGTCGTCAGCGGCCTCGAAGGCTAGACGAAAGTGGTCCAAACGATCCCGAATTCAGTCAGGCTAGTTTATTCGCCGGTCGCTAGAGAATTGGTACTTTTGACAATTCTCAGCACATGCAATTCGCTTCTATGCTCCTGCCAACAACCAATAAGGAGGATCCGGCCAAAAACACCCTGATCTCGAAGGAATGGCTTCCTCAAGAGCTGAGTTCTTTCGCTAAATCGACCGGATCCTCTTCCTCGAGCAAGATGAAGCAAAGCTCCGCTGGCGCACCAGAAGACCCGCAACCGACACATCGATAGAGTGTGCAATTTAGAACAGACGGTCGGTGTTTGGTTGACATACACCCACGGCGATAGCGCATTCCCGAGCTGCCAACTCGTGGAGATTCCGATGGCGCATAGGGTTCCAGTCCTGGTTGTAGGCAGCCACATGGTAAATAAGTTCGAGTGTTCAGGCCCTCTGGCTCGGAACCCCGAGCGGGAAATTTGCTGTGAAGTCGAAGATCACAAAGAAGCTGTCGAAAAGGTTCGGGAGTTAAAGCCTCACGTCGTAGTTCTCGTGATGAGCAAGCCGCTAATGGGCCGCCCTGAATGCATCGACGACATACGCCGAATCGCACCCGCCATGAAGTTCCTGATGGTTGGCAGGAAGCTGGACCAAATAGGATGAAGTCTCTCTTGGGCAGGAATCGACTCCAGCAACTCCCTTATCCCAAAGCACGGCACGATTTGAGCAGTCTATCAATGCAACTATCGTCGACGGTATATTCTCATGTGCCGTACCGACGGTATACTCCCGCCTGTAGACGGGTCTTCGAGGATCGAGGAATTTATGCAAGCAGCTGTAACTAGCTGTGACATTAGGTCGCTCATGACTGCTGGCCGACCAGCCTGACGCAGTTACTCTGAACGCAGCGCTTGCATAACATCGACGCGGGCGGCGCGAGCTGCGGGCAGCCACGAGGCGATCACAGCGGCGACAAGCAGCAGGAAGGCCGACACGATGACCGGCAGTGCGCCAGGCATTTTCAAGTCGCCGAAATAGCTGCCTGCCACACGCGCCACGGCGAAGCCGAACGCCGCTCCTGCGAGGACACCGGCTGCGGCCATGACTGCGCCTTGCGTGATGACGCCTCTCAAGAGCTGCTGGGGCTGCGAGCCAAGCGCGAGGCGGATACCGAATTCGCGCGTGCGCGCACTAACCGAAAACGCCAGCACGCCCGCGACCCCTACCACTGCAATCGCCAGCGCGACCGCTGCGAAAACTCCAAAGACGAGGGAGTTCAACCGGTCCGGCGCCAGGACTTTTGCCCGGATATCTTCCAGAGTCGAGGCGTGCTCGACAGGTTGGTCGGCTGAAAGGTTGCGAATGATACGCGTTACCGGCGTAACAAGCGCATACGGATTGCCATTCATGTGGACAAAGAGGTGGCCTCCGAACAGGAAATTATCGGCAAAGGTGCCGTAAATGGTAGCTGTAGGTTCGGGGACAAGGTGTTCATCGTCGACGTCGGCGGCGACGCCAATGATGCGGTGCGGCGCCATGAATCGCGACTTTTCGGCGTCGCTCCCGGGGATGAATTGGAAGACCGGATCAGTCCAGTACACATGACGGCCGACGGCGTCCTGGCCGGGGAACATGCGCTGCGCGAGCGTCTGGCTGATGATTGCGACAGGTTCCGTGCTTTTGGTGTCGAGGTCGTTGAAATCTCGTCCCTGGAGGATAGGAACGCCAAGGGCCGCGAAAAAGCCAGGAGAGATGGTGCGCCACTGCGCGCGAGGATCGTCGTTGCCATGACCATGACCATCGGCGGAGTACTCGGCGCCTGGGCCAAAATTATCAGCATCGCGCCAGGGAGCAACGAGGCCGAAAGCAGTGCGAGTGACGCCCGGCAGCGCTTCAATTTGGCGGATCGCTTCCTTGTAGAAGTCGAGGACTTGCTGCGGCGTTTTGCCGTAGGTCATCGCGGGGACGTCAATGGCGAGAACATGGGGCATATCAAAGCCGGTCTGCACCGCTTGCAGCGAGAGCAGCGTCGTGATTAAGGCGCTTGCGCCCGCGAGCAGAACGAAGGAGGCGGCGATTTGGGTGACCGCGAAGGCGCGCTGACGCCGGCTTGTACTGCTGGTAATGCGCACGCTGCCGCTGGCGACGTTGAGTCCATTGGCCTTGCCGGCCGAAGGCAGGCGCGGCACGAAGGCTAGAATGATGGACGCGATGATGGCGAGAGCGGCTCCAACCACGAGCAGGCTGGAATCGACCGTGAGGTCAAGCGCGCGGACAGAGAAACGAGAGGCGTAGCGAGCCAGAATTGTGACTAGCGGTTGCGCGCTCATGACGCCGATAGCTGCGCCGGCGCCGCAGAGCAAAAGGCTTTCGGCCAGCAACATGCGTCGCAGGTCCCACGAACTTGCGCCGAGCGCCGCGCGCAGGGCCAGTTCTCCTTCGCGGCGAACAGTGCGGGCGAGAATCAGGTTGGCCACATTGCAGCACGCAATGATGAACACCAGACCTGAGGCTGCGAGGAGAACGAGGAGAACCGTGCGCGCGCCGGAAGTGATCTGGTCGCGAAGCATCTTCGCGCTGATCGTGAACTGAGCATTCGCGGGATAGGCGTCGGGATGGTCTTTCTTCATGCTCGCGTAGACGATGCGCAGTTCGGTGCGGGCCTGGTCGAGAGTGGCGCCGGGAGCCAGTTTGCCGAACAGGTCGGTCATGCGATGGATGCGGCCGGTAACCATGCTCGCGGAGAGGTGATGCGGGCTTGTGACGATGTTGGCCATGATATCGGTGTCTGCCGGATACGGAATTGAGGGTTCCAGAACGCCGATAACCGTGGCCATACGGTCACCGATGCTGCCGAGGCGAACGGTTTTGCCGATGACATTCGGATCTTGTCTTAAGACTGTGGACCAGAAGCGATACGTGAGGACGATGACACCGGCCGCATTGGGACCGTCATCTTGTGGCCCGACGAGGCGGCCGAGAACGGGATGCAGGCCCATCACGTCGAAATAGGTGCCGCCAACTATACCGCCTCGAATTTCGCGCGGCTCGCCGAGCCCGATCATCGTGAACCCGATAACCGAGAAATCGCCGAACTCTTCAATCGAGTGGACGCTGGATTCGATGTCCTTGATTTCGGGGACGGAGAAGGTGGTGTTTTCGTCGCGAAGACCGGGGGCACTCTGGCGGATGTAGATCAGCCGGTTCTCTTCGCGGTTGACGAGCGGCTTGAGCAGCACGCCGCGCACGAGCGTGAAGATGGCGGCGTTGGCGCCGATGCCCAGCGCCAGCGTGAAGATCACGGCGCAAGCCAAGCCCGGAGTGCGTGTTAACGAATGGATTGCAAATTTGAGGTCGCGGAAGAATGACATGCGTTCACCCCTGTTGCGTCTGAGTGGCAGCCTCCTGGCCAATCTCAGGCCGTTAGATTGTAAGTCACTGAGAGGCGTTGAGATAGCCTAGTCCGATTCAGGACACATGGCCCCGGTTCGGACATCTCTTTCACGACTTGTGCCGCCTTTTACACCCTCGGGACGTCCCGAGCCATCCTCACAGTTTAGTCGCCGAGCCCCCGGCCATTTCGACATCTTTCTTCCCTCTTTCTTTGCAAAATTCTCTCTCGAGCTTTCGACCGGCTTTTTTTCCCCGGAGCCACCGCTACAGTTCCTTGGCAAGTCGTGCTGAACGAGGTAACCGTCCAAGTACGTATCGGTCACCCGGTTCTGCAATGAGCGGATACTGTGAGGAACTTCTCCGGTAACAAATCAAGAGTTGATCTCACCTTTTGGGCACACACCCGTGTGACGCTGGTCACTGACCTATAACCTTTGTAGCGATATTCTGAGAGCGTAACTCAACGCACGAGGGGGTCGGTATGTCTTGCGAGTCGTGCGGGTCAGTCAACCAGAAGGAATTCAGCGCGGAGATGGGCATCCATTTCCCTGGACCAAAAAATATCGACAAGCTCGTCGTCTGGGTGTTCGCTGACGTTGTAGTCTGTTTGGATTGTGGCACTGCTGAATTTACTGTTCCGCAAGAAGAGCTGCGCCAACTCGCAAAGGGAGACGCTGCCGTCGCAGGTTAACGCAGAATTGAGTCTTACTTCTCACTGAGAATAAACAGCGAGAGGTGCGTCAATCGCTAGCGCGGTCACTTCCAGTCCACCACGAGTTTCACGATTCTCACCCGACCAGTTCCCCGATTCTGGTATACCGTTCGAATAACCTTCGTCCACGGTTTATCAATCGTCACGGGCGGTCAAAAATCGAGAACGCGTAATGTGTTGTACACGCCACCTCGTGCAACTGGGGCGTATCTTGCGGCCTGGAGGCTTCGCTGGAAGCAGCGAGTTGCAACTACGGTTGCAGTAAGAGGAATTGGTACCGACAGCGGCACACAAATGGCGCAGAAAGTCCAGCCTTAGCTCCAACCCTAGTTTTCTGCTATGAAATCATCTACCTGCATCCCGGGCGCGTGGTTTGGAGTCGCAGACGCCGAACTACTGTCTTGCACCTGAACTCAACGGCCCCAAGTTTGCCCCTGCGGCCCGTTTGCTCCCGGGCCCGCCCTGCCTTGCAGTACCTTCTCCATGTTGCTCTTCAGAATTTCGATCTGGCTGGCCGCAATGTGGCTGTGATCCTTGTAAATGGATACGCCATGCAACTCGATGACGCACCCTTGCGCCGAGCAGAGGCTCTTTCGCGGATCGAACACTTCCACACCCGTATTGTTTGCAATCGTCACAAGCCGGTCTCGCATGCTCGGCAGGTCCACTTCGTGAGCCGTCGTTTCCCAGCCAAGCCGGTGAAGAATCGCATTGTGCTTTTCGAGGTCCGGAATCGATTTGTCGAACAGCGGAAATGGCAGCGACACGATGACACGCTTTCCTTCGGACTTCAGCTTCCGGATGTGCTCTTCAACTTCTTGCAAAAGCCGCTCGTGCGCTTCGTCTTCCGAAATTCGTTCCAGGCACTTGCCGCCCTCCGAACGGCACAACTCCAACACATAGGGTGCCGCAAAGCCCATAAATACTGTATCGACGTCATCCTGTTCCGCGCGCTGAATCGCCAACCGCGTGAACGTATCGCAGTCGAATCCCGGCGTCACTCGATTCATGTGCTCCGCAGGTGAACAACCCGCCGCAATCGCAAAGATCGCTCCCATGTCAGGCAATGCCCTCTCCTCGTATACCTTCTCCACCAGCGGATAGAGCTGCTGAATGTGCGAGTCTCCCCAAAACAGGATTTTCTTTCCAGACTGATCCCCTACCGTGCAGAACGTCACGTCCGCCATGCTCGCGAACGCCTTCTTCCAGTTCGAGCACACTTCCTCGTAATCGTTCTTGCGTTCGGTGTTCGCCGCAATTAGCTCCCTCGTTGGCGCGTTGAAGCGCCCCGGTATTCCGTGATTCGCATAAATCGTCATACCCAGCACCGCTGACGCAATGCTCGTCACCGCGCCGAACGTAAAGATTTGGCGCCGGTTGAATACTGAATCGCTTCCCCGGAACGGCGCCTCGATAAACTCATACGAAATGAACGGCACCAGCAGCGAAAACACGATCACAAACACCGTTGTGGCAGTGCTCAGCGCGCCCACCGACAAATACTTCGTGAACACTACAATCGGCCAGTGATAAAGGTACAGCGAGTAGGAAATCACTCCAATGAATACGAGCGGGCGAAAACTCAAGACCTTTCGCGCCACCGACTCGCCGTTCTCCCCGGCGTAAATGCCATCGCCGCACCCACACAGGGAGACAGCGCCGCATAGCCCGGAAACGCCGTCGTGTGCGTGAACATCACCACTGCCCAAGCAATCAGCCCCAAGCCGGTCAAGTTCACGATTTCCCGCGTCCACCGGCTCTTCGGCAGCGGAATCGCCCTCACCGCCAGCAGTGCTCCCAGCAGCAGTTCCCATGCTCGCGGTATCAGCAGGTAGAACGCCGCACGCGGAGAATGGTGCATTCCCCAAACGTTTATCGCAAATGACACCGCCACTCCGGCCCACAGGCATTCCCGCACGCGCTTCTTCGCCACCAGGCTTAGCAATATCAGCACCGTCGGAAAGAACAGATAGAACTGCTCTTCTACCGACAGCGACCATGTGTGCAGCAGCACTTGCGAGTGCGCCTCGTTCCCAAAGTATCCGTCCACTCCTCCAGCGCGCTTGAAGTAGATGTTGCTCACGAAAAACGTCATCGCCAGCAGGCTCTTCCCGAAGCTCGCGAATTCATTCGGCCCCAGGAACACCGCCCCAGCCAGAATGCAGAATGCAAAAGAACACCACTCCAAAGAGCGCCGGAAAGATTCGCCGGATGCGTCGCTCGTAGAACGACACGAACGAAAACCGGCCCGCTAAAATATCCTTCGCGATAATGGAAGTGATCAAATACCCGGAAATGACGTAGAAGATGTCCACGCCGACGTACCCGCCCGAAAATCCCGGTAACTCCGTGTGATAAAACAGCACCGGTAACACGGCCAGTGCGCGCAGACCATCAATGTCAGGTCTGTAGTGGCCGGATCGGGCGAGCTTGGATTCGAACGCGAAGTGTGAGATTAACCCGCGCCACATCCTCACCGTCGCCCGGGCTGAGAGGGCCTGCGATGACATAAATACCCTAGGACTTCGAACCGTGGGGAGTCGGAACAGAGTATCTTAGTCTTGTTTCCTGCGCCACGCCTTTCCAGTACTCACCCTACGCACAAAGTTCGACCGGCGTGGTGGTTCCAAGCATGCTTCAGAGATAAGAGGTCCTCAGGTTACCCCGCACCTCCGCCACTCTGTCCTGGGGATGATAGTCGCTCGCGAGTGTCCAGCCAGGCTTTAAGCTGAACCTGCCCGGTACCGTGGAAGAAACGGATCATGATTCCGGCCACGCCTTTGGTGTTGGTCCAGGCCACTTGACCTTTGCCGGTCAGGTCTGTCCCAAACGACAAATCGAATGCGAACTCCACCAGCGAAGAATATTTCAGTGGCCGAGCAGTACGAACAGCCATACCACCGTCGCTCAGGTCGGTGATCATAGCGTGCTGTTGAGAGTCTTCGTCTTTCAGCAGCACATGAAGATTGACAGGATGACGGAAATAACGACGCTGCTCCGACATCATCAGTTCTTTGGCGAGAGTGATGTGCATGGTCACGCCGTCCGCTGTGATCGGTTTTCTTACCACGACATTGGCACCCGCACTCACCGCTGCGGTGGACACACCGGAATCTGCAACACAGGCGAAAATCTATTCGACGTTCCTTTGCGAATGGAGTCGATTAACTACAGTGCCCCCGGGACTTCGTGATCGACGAACACAGCGTCGATCTTGCGGCGGGCCAGGCAATTACGTGCGGTCTCGGAGTTGGGAACAAACGTAAGCGCGGCTCCTAATTTCTTGACTCCTGCTGAAACCGCGGTAAAGGTCGAGTAATCGTCGGACACGAGTACGAACTCAAGCGTACGCAGCGATAACATGGTTGTTACGCTTTCATAGTGAATGAAGGCTTCGTGCTGACACTGCCGAGACTATCGTGTGATCCACTTCGGTGTCGAGCACTTCAATTCCGTGGGTTGTCAATCCAACATCTCGCTAAACAGCAGGACCCTCCGATCAGCGCAAATGCTGAAAACGCAGTGATCGGGCAATTGGGTCCCCTTCTGCTTGCTGCTTCTTGGGCCTTTAAGCGGCGGACAATTGGCCACAGCGCCGGAAACCGGGCACGTGGGTTTTAGTACGGACTTTTCCGGTAACGCACGACAAAGCAGGCACGTAGGAGCATTTTCGGTGTAAGCTGGCTTGTCGTAGCGAACGGAATTTTTTTTTACCAGACAGCTTCTTCGATGAAGGAATGTCCCAACTGCGAATTGGTTGCTCCAGATAGCGTTGAGCGGTGCGATTGCGGATACAGCTTCCTTGCTGGGTCAGCCCAGCCCTCCAATACTCTGAGAACACGAAAAGCACTCCGGCAAGTCGTCAAGGCTACAGCCGGGGTCGCGGCCCTAGTTTGGCTGTTGACGCCGATAACTCCCTGGAACGGGCTTGTCGCCTTAGTGACATCAAGTGTTGTACTTCTTGGGTGCGGCTTGGCGTGGGGGCTACTGGACGGGTGACGGAACTCCAATAACCCTGACGGCGAAAGTCTTAGTACGAGCCTTTCCGGTAATCCCGGGAGTTGTCAAAAAGTGGGCAAGAACCTCATTTTTGCTGCATCACCAATCGAGGTCCGAGTCTAGCCGCGCAGGTCAGGTCAGATGCCCAACACGGCGCGAATGCCGCCTGCACGCTCGTAATTGACGATAATGACGCCTTTCGAGGTGACTGTGCTTTCCGTCACCTTGAATGCCGCCGGGATCGTGCCATCGGCAAACAATCGTTTTGTCGGGTAAGGGGCTGGCGCGGCACCGATTGGGGGTCCGTTTCCAGTCCCTCCCCATAAGAACTGCTCGTGAAGTTTTCCCTCAAGCAGCTCACCCGGTAGGTTTCATCAAAAGGGTTATGTGTCGGGTCGAGTGACAGAGACTTTCACTTCAGGTCCTCCACCCCAGGCAGTGGCTGGAGCTTCCAGCCCCAGTAAAGCCCGAGTACACCGTAGAGGTATTCGTTACTCCATCGCCGCCATCCGATACTCGTCTTTCGCCGCCGCTTCCGCCGCGTTAAGAGGGTGCGGACTTTCATCTCCACATACTCGTGCACTTCACTGAAGGCACGACTTGAGTTGCCAACTCGGAAGTATTGGACCCAGCCGGCAAGCGAGGCATTGATCTGCTCGATCACCTTCGGCATGGGGGTTGCGCCGCTGTGCCGGATGATGTCGCGTACCTTCGCCTTGATTGCTTTGCGGGCCTTCTTCTTCGGAGTCATTTGGAGGTAATGCCCGTTCCCCTTACGCTTCCGAACGCGGCGCAGGTCAAATCCTAAGAACCCGAAGGTTTCTCCCTTCAATAGATCCACCACCTTGGTTTTCTCCTGGTTCAGCTCCACACCGAGGGGTGTGAGCTGTTCTTGGAGCCGCTGTTGGGCGCGTTCGGCCCAGCCTCGCTTTGTGTGGTGTCCACTGAGGGTGATGACGATATCATCGGCGAACCGATGATAGTTCACCGCCTCGTAGGGTCCTTGTGCCGTTTTGTGGCGTATCGCATCGAAGGTCCAGTCCAGCTCGTTTAAGTAGATGTTCGCCGCCAGTGGGCTGAACGGTCCCCCTTGTGGGACACCGATTTTGCCTCCAACTTTGATAATCTGCTTTACGAGATGCAGCACTTCTGGATCCTGGACTCGCTTCGCGATCTTGTCTAACAGTACCGAATGTCGAATCGTGTCGAAATAGCGCGACAGATCAACATCTATCACCGTAGACATGCGTCGCAACACACTGCGTCTGACTTCCGCCAGTGCGCGGTGTGGCGAGCGCCGAGGACGAAACCCGTAGGAGTTTGTGCAGAAATCCGCCTCGAAGACAGCTTCGAGGATGAGCTTCACTGCTCCTTGCACCACGCGGTCGCGGATGCAAGGAATTTGAAGCGTGCGGACTTTGCCGTTTCCTTTTGGAATATCTACCCGGCGGTTCGGCATGGGTTTGTACCTGTCTGTTACAAGGTCTTCCCGTAAGGCCGCAAGGAAGATCGTTCGTCCTTGGATCTCGATGTCCTCAAAGCTCTGGCCATCGATACCCGGGGCGCCGCCGTTTCTCTTGGCATTACCGTAAGCCTCTTCGAGGGTCTCCATCTTCGCAATGTGCACGAAGAGCCCCCAGAACCGATGTGACGGTTCCGACTTCGCCTTTCGATAGATCCGTCGCCTCAGATCCTGCAGTTTGATGGGTGTTTTTATCATTTCACCCCTGCCTCACTTTGGCGAACGGAGTACTTACCGGTCCGGGCCCTTTCCTCCGAGCATGTTTTGCTGCACGCTCATCATCGGTAGTACGACCCGATCCGTCACCCTGATGCCTACGCTCACATTTCCCGCTCAGGGTTATAGCAAGCGTCTCTTCGGCGAGATTTCTCCGCCGGGCATCGAGGGCTTCTCCAGTTGACACATCCTCCTTCTCACCATGTCGTCGCTGATACCCCGCCGGTGAGAGCTGCCGCATCGGACTCGTTTCCGTCAGCTCTTGCTGCCTTCGCGCGTTATAGACCGTCTCAGCCACCGGAGTTTCGTGTAACGAGGCTACGTCTGCGTTCACTGTACGTTGCAACCTGGTGAGTTGCGCATACTCCTTTCTGAGTATGTTGTCGGAGGGCTCCGTCGTCTCGCTTTTGCTCCACGACGCCTCCCAAGCTACAGGGCCTGAGTCTTTTTGCCCCGGTCGGACTTTCACCGACTGGTTGATGTGCCCTTACTCTGGACACGCCCACTGCCCAACGTTATCGGAAATATTTTCAGCCAGAACGCATCGACCAAATTATGCTTGAGGAGTGTCTGAACGAGATTTGCGCTTCCATAAACGTGCAAATCCGGCCCTTCCTGTTGCTTGATTTTGGTGATTTTTTCCGCAAGATCTCCGTTTAAAAACACGGACGGCTGCCATTCGTGGGAAGTTATGGTATTCGAGGCGACGTACTTGGTTGCTGTGTTGACGGCCGGCCAAATGTCGTTGTGTTGCGGCCAGAATTGTGCCCAAATGTCAAAGGTTTTTCGCCCTAGCAACAAGTCAAACGGCATGTTCATCTGCTTTGTTATGGCCGTTGAACTAACAGTGTCGGAATGTGGACTGATCCACCCGCCATACTCGAAGCCGCCACTGGTATCCTCCTCTGGCCCGCCTGGGGCTTGCATGACACCATCAAGGGAGACAAATTCAAGCACATTAACTTTTCTCATGACTGAGTTCCTTCGAGTCCTACCTGATTTCGTTTAATTTGCGGGACCTCGGTTTTCGATGAGCTTCTTTCAGAAGTTAGGGACGTCGCTGCTCCAGAACACAAGCCTCCGAATCGCAGCGAGAATAACACGACTTCTGGTCAAGCCTGGGAAATCGGAGACTTGGGTACCAGCCTGCACATTCCCGACAATCGTGCACTACGCTTCCGAATGCGTATCAAAATAAACAGGGGGATCGGCCTCCTGCGCGCGGCTCTGTTGATCGCCCTGGTGAAGCTCATCGCGCCAAACTGACACCTGTCAATCTAGACAGTTCTTTTTCTGCTCGCGCGCCATCAATATACGCGGTACCCAGCGAGGGTCCTTTGAAGTGAGGAGATGATTATGAGAAAAACGCTTCTCGTTGGGTTGGTTCTGCTGGTATCCGGAAAAGCCGCATTGGGTCAGCACCTTGGAGAATTGACGGGCAACTATTCTTACATGCATTACGTGCCGGTGGACAACCTCCCGACGGCCAACCTGAACGGGGGAGGCGGATCTGCGGTCCTTTACTTTGCTGGCTTTTTCGGGCTCAAGGCGGAAGTGGCAGGATACGCCAGCCAAAACATCAACTTTAGCTTTCCGCCCGGCAGCATAAGGTGCCCATCGGGTTGCACTGGAACCGCGCAGGCAAACCTGTTCACCGGGAATTTCGGGCCGCAAATAAAAATTCGTATCAAGCGCGTGCAGCCTTTCTTTGAGGGGCTGGTGGGCGGCGCGCATACGAACTTTTACCAAAATGTTCATAAGAATTGCTCCGGATGCACGTTTGGCTCACCTGGCGATTGGGCCCTGGATGTGGTGCTAGGGGGTGGTCTCGACATTAAAGTCACTTCGCACTTGGCGATCCGGCCGATCGAAGCCGATTATTTTCTGACGCGTTTCATTAACAACCTCACCACAGGGAACAACAACCAAAACAATTTCCGCTTCCAGGCCGGGCTCGTTTTCGAGTTCTGAGCTGGGCACGTTCGGACGCGCCATTAATCGAACCAAGAGCGACTGGCAACAAAATTGAACTTTTACGGTCGCATGCTCTGGCTCTGCCAACGCTAATGTGGTGCTCATTCTGGTGCTTAGTACTTCCATTCTTGGCCCGATTTTGACGGAGCATTTCGCACCTCGTTTACTTGCAAATGATGCGAAAAAGTGAAGTCGGAAGGATTTACGCACCAAATGCCTGGCCAAACGACGTTATCGCAGAGGTTGGATTCAGTACTTTGGAAAAATCAGTGGCTAGGGATTGGGTGCGTCCGATCCCGTGGTGTAGTAACCGGCGCGGGTCGTGGCACGATAGCCGGGGCCGGCAGTGACCCTAAGCGTGTGTAATTTTGGGGAATGGTTGTTACCCGCAGGGGCATAGGCGAGGGTGTAGTCGTGGCGTGCTTGTTCGGTCATGCGCGTTAACGTGAGTTCCATGGTGTAAGTTGAAGTTGCGTAGAAAATCCCGCCCCCAGTTGTCGAGGCGTAGTCGGTCAAATCGAAGAATTTTCGTTTTGATTTGCCAGAGCCCGAGACCAGGGCATAGACGGAGATATTGTCTTGAAGCAGGAAGTCGCGCACGGCCTCGTGAGAATGATGGTTTAGCTTCGGTTCGTTCAAGCCGTCGGTAAGGATCAGAATGATTCTGCGACGGTCACTGGGCCGCAGCTGAAGAAGTTGCGCTGAGGAGTAAAGCGCATCATCAAGCGCTTTGCTTGGTCTAGAACCGGCGTAGATTGGGGCAGCGACGGACGGCGGTCCCGTGGTCGAGACCGGATCGGTAATCAGCGGCTGTGGAACGTATGGACGAGAGGGTTGCGCGGCTGACTGTGCAGACTTCAAAGCAGCTATCTGTTTGAGTGAGTCACTGGTGAACTGGTCTCCTGGATAGAAGAGCATGTCAAACCGGCAGACCATGGCCTCGTCTTGGTCAGCGATGTCGCCGATGATGGAACGCACACTTCTAGCCATTTGCGTTCCTTCCTTCCATTTCAGGTCGTCGTCGACAAGAATTAGCAGCGAAAGAGGAAGACTTTCATCAGTGAAGGAGATAATATTTTGCTCGACGCCGTCATCGAAAACATGGAAGTCCTCCTTCACCAAACCGGGGACAAGTCGGTCGCTGCCGTCTTTCACCGTAACTGTCAGAACGACGATATTTGACTCGACCCTAATTTTCTGGCGCAATTCTCGCGTTTGCTTGGATTCCTGCGAGAAACCAGCACAACAGAAAAGACTCGAAATCAAAAAAGTGGCGATGCTTCTCTTCCAAGGCATATATTCGACTACACCGTGAATAAGACGCCACGAAACGTGGCGGGGTTGTGCCTGGTAACGGCGTCCATATGGATTCTGGGAGGAACTTGTACGGTTCCCGACTTACCTGGACATTGACGGCTATCGACCGCAATCACCTTGTGAGACGGCTGCCGAGCTAATTGCAAAATCGGCCGATTCTACGTTGTAGGAGTCGTCCAGCGAGATTTCCGCAGTATTTCCATTCTGAGCCCGGGCCACTAGTATCCAGAGTTTTCCTTCGCGCTTCAGCTTTTCGATGCGTGGAGGATAGTTGATGTCTGTGACGCACTGCATCAAGAAGCCTTTGGGCATATTACGCAAATAATTAACAGCCTTAGACTCACAGAAACGGTTCTCACACTTGGGGCGTTCGTGAGGCGTGATGGCTACAACTACGATCCGAGTGGCAATCCCTTCGCCGATCAGTCACCTGATCTGCAATTTGAAACTGTAAGTCAGTACCGCACGGCTAATATCTGGGAGCGTCTCAGCCTCTAGCACACAGGCGCCTAGACATAATCGAACAACGTCATGAAACCGAAGTCCATGTGCAATTGCTGGTGGCAATGGAATAGCGTTAAGCCCGGATTATCGGCAATGAAGTCGATATCCGTCTCCTGGTAACCGCCAAGCATCACGACATCTTTGAAGATTCCCGCTGTTGCCTTTCCTCCAAGACGGGTCAGCTCAAAACTGTGCCGGTGCAAATGGATGGGATGAATGTCGTCGCTCTGATTGCGCATGCGAATGCGATATCGTTTCCCCTGTTTCAAATGGAACGAAGCGGGAAGTACTCCCTGGCTCATTGGATAAGCCATTCCGTTAATCGTCCACCGATTAAAACCCTCCACGGCGGCGTTGTCCTTCGCAAACGTCATAGAAATTGTCTCGTCAGGCGCGGCAGCCGTCGCGTTGGCCTTTGAAAAACGGGTGTAATTCCACTTGAAAGCTGGCGGCGCGAGCCATATTGGCTTTCCCGTGCGTCCCGCGTACTCCACGACGATGCCCATTCCGTGGCGGCGATCATCGTTGTCGACGTCACCCATAATCCACACTCCTGGATGATTCATTTCCACGATGGCGGAGATGCGTTCTGCCGTACCGAACCACAGAACAGGTATGGTCGCCGGATTCGGCACGGGATTTCCGTCAAGCGCGACGACCTGAAAGATATGTCCGGGTAAGGCTAGACTGCGAATTTCCGTGGCACTGCCATTCAGGATGTGAAAGAGCACGCGCTCTCCCTGCTTCGCGCGGAGAGGATCGCCGTGGCTGAGCATGCGTCCGTTGATGGTGAAGGCTCGATAACCGACTTCAAAGCCGTGTTTCATTCCGTTGCTAATCGAGGCCTTCATGGACGTTTCGCCTGCTTCTTCCAACTCCTTTACCGGTGTATTGGGAGACAAGAAATCTTGGGCCATGTCTCCACCCTGACTCAGGGTTGGTTCAAATTCTTTCAGCGTCAGAAATATTTCGCGGTCGTAGCGCCCGGCGTTCTCCTTCGGCTCGATGTAGACTGGCCCGACTTGGCCGCTATATTGCCCCTCCGCGAGATTGGCTCCCGCTCGGTTGTGTGTGTGGTAGAAGCGCAGGCCCGCGGGACTCGGCCTGAACGTAATAATCCTTTGCCCGTGCGCGGGAATAAACGGGGTGCCTTCTTCCGCCGCACCGTCGACGTCGGTCGAAACCTTCTGCCCATGCCAGTGAAGTTGTTCCGGCGTATCGGTGTCGTTGAACAGAGCCACACTCACCTGCTGGCCTTCCTTGAAACGCAAAAGCGGTCCGGGGAATTGGCTGTTGTATGTGACTGTAGAAATGAAACGCTTCGGGGCAATCTCCACGACGGATTCTGTGATGTGAATTTTGTACTCGGGAGCCGGGGATTCCCCTTGCACCATGCCATCGCCGCGAAGCAATCGGTTTGTTGGGGTGAGCAGCAGCGCTCCCCCAGCCAGTCCAAGGGACTTCAGAAACTCGCGCCGCGAATCTGCCAATCCTGTCATGGTTTCGCCTCTCCAATGCTCTCCCTCCGTTTTAGACTATCCAAGGACCAACTTCCTCCCCCCGCCAGAATGAGAAACAGCAATGAGCAGAACATCGCAAAGTCGGTGCGGGCGTCGCTGACCATGTACCAAAAGCCCTGGCTGGCACTGACTAACTCTGGGACCTTTGTCGTGGCGATCGCCATTGTAATCACAATGAGTAGTGGGACGGCTGTCACCCTTGTCCAGAGTCCCAACAGCACGAAAATCCCACATACGATCTCGAAGGTTCCCACAAAATGCGCTGTGAAATAAGGATGCGGAAATCCAATCTTCGTGAAACGCGCCACACCCATCTTGGAGTCGATATACTTGAGAATCCCCTGCGTCAAGAAAATCAGCCCGACGGCAAGGCGGATGAGTAGAATGCTCGCCGGACCTCGCGAAGGGCTGAAAAAGAATCGAAATAGTGAGTTCATATTGCTTCCTCTTCCATGTCTGGGTTACGTTCGCCTGGACAAAATATTAGCTCTGATTTCGCGCCGCAGCGGCACACACGTCGGTCAATCATTCCTATGCGCCCCTGCCAGTTCAAAGGTCCCACGCTGCTCACCACGGTTGCGGGTGCCAGACGCGGCGACCCGCCCGGCCACTCAAGCCAGCGCCCCGTTCGCCGGGAGTCTCTTCCGGTGCAGTTGCCCGGCGTCGCCTGCTCGTCTTTTCACATTGTCCTGAAGGAACCGGGAGTATAGGCTAACTGCGATGTTGCACACGTTCAAGGCATGGATGGCCACACTCACTTCGCTCTGGATAGGCGTCTTGGCGTGCTTCATGGGTTGTATGCTGCCGACTCTAGTAGAGCAGCAGCATTCCGGGGAACCCTGCTGCCATTCCAGCGACAAGTCCCCTTCAAAACCAAGCGACGGTAAATCCGCTCCAAGCCAGGGGATGTCGTGCTGCCCTCTTGAGGTAACTGTCGCTGCGAAGTGGAACGCAGCCACGATGGGAGTTGCTCCTCCAGAACACTTCGTTCTGGCTTCCAATCTCGATTTGGGGACAACTTGGTTCTCTCAAACCATCGAATTTGTTTCGCCTGTCTGGCGTAGCGGAAGAGACACTCTCCTCGAAACACGCCTGCTTCGTATTTAGAAACCACCACCAGAAGTGTTTCCTTAGTTCACGCTGATGGCATAGCCATCGGTTCACAAAAACCAATTTGATTTTTCAAAGGAGAAAAAATGAAGAACATTCGAGCAATTCTGTTGATGGCAGTAATCGCGCTCGGCTTTACAGGAGTGGTGAAGGCAGCGAACGCAACATGCTGTGCCTCCGCCGACTGTTGTGCCTCCTGTTCCGGATGCGATAAGTAAGCTAGGTAGTTAAATGGAGAGGCGCGGGCCGTTTGGTTCGCGCCTTCTTTTCCAGGTCGATTGAAGCGCTATCGTCGAGTCCCTTCTGTGGGTCCGGCGATAACTTTTGGTATATATTACTCATACTCCATATAAATCACTTCCTCGGAGTCCTTTTCCTCGCAATTCGGCTGGAGAAAGGTTCAAAACTCGCCACTCGCGAATCAGCGCCGTTAGGTACGGCAGCGAACTCGAATTACGCCGAATTGCGTTGCTTGGTATCGCAAGCAAAGAAACAACTCCAGTCAAGGCGCTCATTCAATTCGCTAAAATAGTCCGACCTTAGCGTACAAGGCGTCGGCAGTATGCTTTGCAAGTCGTGCGGGTCAGTCAAACAAGAGAAATTCAGCGCGGATATGGGCATCCATTTCCCCGGACTGAAAAATATTGACAAGCCCACGGTGTGGGTATCCCCGGAGGTTGTTATCTGCTTGAATTGTGGCTGCGCCGAATTTGTCATTCCTGAGGCCGAACGGCGCCAACTCGCAAAGGAAAACGCCGCGGCGGCGGGTTAACACCAGATTTGAAGCTAACTTTTCACTGAGAATAAACGGCTGAGTGTTCCGCACAGATGCTCTGGAAAACATGCTCGTCTTCCATGCCGTGAAAGCTGCTCAAGGCGTACCCACACAGGATATCCACCCCAAAGGTTTTGCCGACCTGGTCCCAGAGTTGTTCGACACGAATCGCGGCATCGGCCTTACCCTCCGCCCACAAGACAGGTGAACATTCTCCACACGCCACAACGCCATGATGCTGTTGCCTCGCCGCTTTGGCTGCTGCCTCAATGAGACCACCTACAACCGGGAAAAATCGAGTCGAGTCGGGCATATCATGGACCATAAATGTGGAGAGCGCTTTGTTCACATCCAACTGAATGTAAGTTCCCTGTTGCGTGGCGGCATCAACATCTAAGCCTTGCGTCTTCAATCTCGAAACGAGACCGTCCCGGTGCGACTCGGTAATGACAACGATAGCCGCACGTCCGGACTTCAGGGCAACAGCGATGAAGTCAGCAAAAGTGTCGAGAAGATGTGCGTCGTCGGAATAGAATTGAACCTCATGGTGGTGAGCGGCGCTATTTGCTGAGGTGTCGGTGAACTCATAGCCTTTCAAGCTGCTGCTGACGAATTGCTTACCCCGAAGAACTGCATCCACGGCAGGCAGTAGTTCTCGTCCGGCATCGGTCTTATGAACGTAACCCGACGCGCCTGTGCCCAAAGCTGCCCAGACGACGTCGAGATCGCTGTTCTGACTTAGGAAGATAATCTCGGAGTTGGGGGAGCGTTGTCGTATCTGCCGGGCAGCTTCGATTCCACTCAAATTCGGGAGACCGACGTCCAGCACAATCAAGTCCGGCTTCAGCTCCACCGCTTTCTGAACCGCTTCTATTCCATCTGATGCCTCGCCTACGACCAGCAATTCCGGCTTTTCAAAGAGTATTGAGGAAACAAAATGGCGCCAAGGTTCGAAATCATCCACCACGAGAACGCGAACTAGCTGAGATGTCGACATCCCGCTATCTCCAGTCGAACTGCATCTCTAAACCTTTAGAAACCAACTGCGACGTCCTCCTGCTCTAAAACCTGCAAACTAGCTGAACTGTCCACTGGGTAGCGATTGCTGTCCAGATAAGCACACTACGGCTCAAGTGCCGCGGACTAATCTGTTGGAACGCTGAACAAAGCGCAACGAAACCATTCCTAATTTTGGACTAACCAACTAACACGCTGTGAGGAAAGCAGTTGCGCAGATTTCTGATCTTATGCTAAGAGTCTCCTACTCTGCAGCGAGGGGTTCACATGCAGCAGCACGGACCAGCAACCCGGTTTGTTCGTTTTGGATCCTTCGAGGCTGATCTCCAAGAAGGCAAACTCACCAAGACGGGGGGGCGGATTCGTTTGCAAGAGCAGCCGTTCCGGATTCTTGCGATGCTGCTGGAGCGTCCCGGTCAACTCGTCACCAGGAAAGAAATCCATCAAAAGCTGTGGTCGAACGGCACGTTTGTTGGGTTTGACGATGCGTTGAACACGGCAGTGCGCAAGCTCCGCGAGGCGTTGAACGATTCGGCAGACAACCCTCGGTTTCTGGAAACCGTTCCCCGCCGGGGCTACCGTTTTGTAGCTCCGGTAGTTTGGCCGCTCGAACCGCAAGCCGGGGCCGCAATCTGGCCCCGCGTCCGCCGACATCCGTATCTTTGGCTAGCCGCCGCTCTGATTTTGGCAGGCGGAGCCGTTGGAGGATTCTGGCATTTTCGTCATCCAACTTACCGAATCGCAGCCGACGACACCATTGTTGTTGCGGATTTTTCCAACAGCACGGGCGACGCGATCTTTGACGACACTCTGAAGACGGCGCTCAGCGTCTCCCTGAAGCAATCGCCCTACCTCAGTGTGCTTTCAGACAGCGAAGTAGCGAGGACATTGCGACAGATGACCCGTCCCGCTGACACCAAGCTTACGCCCGAGGTAGCCCGCGAACTTTGCCAGCGGGCAGTCAGTAAAGCCTACGTTGTCGGGTCGATTGACAATCTAGGCAGCAAATATGTGCTGGGGTTGAAAGTCGTAAATTGTCAGAGCGGAGACATACTGGCGCAGGAGCAGATGACGGCGGCGTCTAAGGAAAACCTACTGGACGTGTTGGGCGAGGCCGCATCCAAGCTGCGCACGGAGCTGGGCGAATCGCTGGCCACGGTGCAGAAGTTTGATGTTCCGCTCGAACAGGCCACCACTTCTTCGCTCGAAGCTTTGAAAACGTTTAGCCTTGGCAGCAAGATCCTTCCCGAGAAAGGCGCCGTAGCAGCGCTGCCGTTCAGTCAACATGCCATCGAGCTTGATCCGAATTTTGCCATGGGCTACTTGGAAGTGGGCGTCGAATACACCTATCTCGGCGAGGTAGGACGGGCCAGTGGATACTTCAGCAAGGCATTCCAGTTGCGGGAACATGCTAGCGAACGGGAAAACCTGGCGATCACCGCCCTCTACTATGTGATGGTAACCGGGGAGTTGGATAAGGCCGCCCAGACGTATCAAGAGCAGATTGAAAGCTACCCACGAGAATCCCGAGCGTACAGCAATTTGGGCGTAGTGTTCTCCCGTCAGGGGCAGTATGAGAAAGCGACGGAGGCCATGAGGCAAGCCTCACGCCTTGCACCTGATCGGTTAGGCAATTACGAGAATCTCGCCAACTACGCTCTTGGGTTGCAACATCTCGATGAAACGCGGCAGATTATCCACGAGGCGCAGGCGCGAAAAGCGGATGACTCCGTGCTCCACAACGCTCTCTATGCTCTTGCTTTTCTGGGGGCGGACTCCGCGGCAATGGCGGAACAGCAACAGTGGTATGCGAGCAAGCCCGAAGAGAACTATGGACTTTCGCTCGCATCTGACACCGAGGCCTATGGCGGTCATCTGCGCAAGGCGCGGGAACTGACCAAGCGAGCTGTGGCCTCCGCAGTTCGAGCGGACAGCAAGGAAACTGGGGCAATATGGCAGGCGATTGCCGCTCAGCGCGAAGCCGGTTACGGTAATACCACAGAGGCCCGACAGAGAGCGGCAGAGGCTTTGAAGGTTGCTCCGACGAGTCAGGGTGTTGAGGTCGAAGCCGCGCTTGCGTTTGCCATAGCGGGCGATGCGACCCGAGCCGAGTTTTTGGCACAAGACCTAGGGAAGCGCTTCCCGCTGGACACGCAGATGCAGTCGCTTTGGCTTCCTGCGATTCACGCACAGTTGGCGTTGCACAGAAAGAATGCGGCTCTCGCCATCAATGCCCTGCATGCCGCTTCCCCCATCGAGCTGGGGGCAATTGCATTCATCGCCAATGGTTCTTGCCTCTATCACGTTTACGTACGCGGAGAGGCATACTTGGCAGCCGGACAGGGCAGCGCCGCCGCCGCCGAGTTCCAGAAGATTCTCGACCACAGCGGTCTCGTCTGGAACTGCTGGACCGGAGCGCTGGCGCATTTGGGAGTGGCTCGTGCCAATGCCTTGCAGGCGAGAACCTCGCAGGGAGCGGATGCTGATGCCGCCCACGTTCGGGCGCTCGCAGCCTACAAAGATTTCCTCGCCCTCTGGAAAGACGCCGACCCCAACGTGCCCATCCTGAAAGAAGCCAAGGCCGAGTACACAAAATTGTCGTAGGTGCCAGCGCAGAAAACCATCCGTCCGCTGTTTCATCGTTTCATCGGCTGGAAAAGCGGGTAAAGGCCCATGTGCTGGTAGCGTTTCTCGGTCATGCACTGCAGGTGACGCTCAAGCACCTGCTGAAGCGGAGTGGGTCAGAGTATTCACCCTCGCAAGCGCTGAAACGGCTGGCGGAGATCCGTAGTGTCGACATCGTGCTGCCAACGGTGGAAGGGCGAGAGATCTGGCTACGACGCATCGCCAAACTCGACCAGCAGCAGCAAAGTATTCTTCAGCAGCTGAAAACAACACTGCCCGAGCGTCTGGAGCCGCTACGAATTCAAAAATGTAGTGAAAACTCAGCCATAGCCTAAACTGATTTGAAAGGACTTAACCCTCTTTTGGCCCTCTCAGTGACGAACCTGGGTCTAGCGTCATCCGGGAACTGTGAGGTAAACACACGCCCGATGCTCCTGCAGGAAGTGGCGGACGGAAGCGTCGAGCTCAGGACCGATCGCGATTTCGTAAGCGTGGCAAGCTTCACCGTGTGGCAGTTTCACGAAGTCGGGATCCGATAAATATTCCTTCGGATGTTCGTTATTGTGTACGAGTATTTCTCGGGCCCAAGCGCCGAATCCACTCTTGGCAGTACCATTCTTGCATTCGATTTTTTTAAATCTTCAGGACCGCTCAGTCCGTCCGGCGGCAACTCCGGGAGCCCGCGTTCGCCACTCACAGGCAAGAAGTAGGTTTGTGACAGTGAGTTAGGTGGCAGTCCGAGTTGCAAGAACAAGTACTTCCCATCCAAGCTCCAGTTTACAAGACATGCTGCGCACATCATTACCGGCTTCCCCGGCCCATTCGGATACGCCACCGTACGATAGGGATGATCCTTATCCGCGTCGTCCTTCTGAAAGACCACTATCCATCGCCCGTCCGGCGACACCGCGGTCAGATCCAGAATCGCTTCCTCAAGCAATTTCTTCCTCCCCGATCCGGCCGGTTGCCGTGTGTAAATGTAATTCTTTCCACCCTCGCTCGCCCGGTAGACCAGATTCCCATTCGGCAGAAACATCGGTGAGTCCTCGTTCTCCACGGACGCTAGTTGCTGAGGCGAACTCCGGTGATCTGTCGAAGCAATCCACAAATGCGAAATTCCCTTTTCGTCCCTCTTCATGAAGGCCACCCGATTTCCGTCCTCTGTTACAGCATAGCTCGCGAAGTAGTCGGGAAAAGTTGCCTCTATCCCATATCCCGGAATGACGCGGTCGCTCGTTCCGCGCGTCAGCTCCATGCTCCACAATTCGGCTACGTCGTTCTGCCCAGCCTTCTCCAAGTAAAACAACTTCGTTCCGTGCCTTGAGAATGTCGTGGATAACGCGTCTCCTTCGGACGACATCTGGTGCTCCCCCTTTGCATCGTGAATCCAGATCGTTGAATATCGTGTCCCCACCGACGTCAGAAGCGACCTGCCATCCCCGGTCATCGCGAGCCCTTCCTCTTCGGTTGGCCCGGATGTTGCCTGCACCGGCTCTCCTCCAGGAAACCGTTGTCTCCAGATGTGAAACCGTCCGCCTTGGTTCGTGCTCAAGTAGATCCAGTTCCCATCCGGCGACCAGGCTCCTGTCGTACATGTCGCGCCTGCAGGCCCAACCAACTGCTCCTTGCCGCTGCCATCGAATAGCACAACGCGGCACTGCCCGATTTCCCCCTTCTCGTTCATTTGATTCGCTATCAACACCCACTTCCCGTCCGGCGACAGATAAGAGTGGTGTGCCATGCTTCGGTCTCCCACGGGCAGATACACATCCCGGCTCTGTCCACGCCCCTCATCCGTCGTCACCACTCCCATATGTACCCCGCCGCTCCTGATCTCCGAAAACAGAAGCCGCTTTCCACCCTCAATCCAGGTCAGCGACGACGCGTTGCGCAAAATTAGGCGTGGTTCTCCTCCGAGCACCGGTACTTCCCAGGTATCCCATGGGTCCGCCGTCCCATACACGATCTGGGTCCCGTCTGGTGAAAATGCCGGACTCAACTTCACCAACTTGTCGTGTGTCAGTTGGACCGGTTCCCCTGACGGCAGCATCTTCACGTACAGGTCCCCCGCCCGAAAAATGTACCGCTCCCCCTGATGAACGTCAGCAATCGACCGTCCGGTGATAATGCTGGGTACACCGCCGCATCAGTAAAGAAAGTCAGCTGCTCCCATTTCCTATCACTCATTGACGCAGTTCGTGCAGCTCGCAGGTATAAATAGATAGCGGCAGCCGCCGTAAGCAGCAAAACTCCGAGGAGTGCGAACGCAAGCATTCCTCTGTGCCTTCTTGCTTTACCGAACGGCATCGCGGCACTTGATGACGTTGCTGCTCCCAAACGGCTGGAATCTGTGTCCCGTTTCAAGCGCTTCAGTTCTGAACGCATATCCGAGGCGCTCTGGTAGCGGAGGTCGCGGTCCTTCTCTAAGGCACGATTGACAGTGTCTTCCAGTTTCGGAGGAATTTCGCCATTGATACGTGCTGGAGGCACCGGAGTCTTGTTAAGAATTGCATTGAAGATGGCTGCCGGCGTCTCGCCGTTAAACGGGAGCGTTCCCGTTGCCATTTCGTAAAGAACAACACCAAACGAAAACAGATCGGTCCGAGCGTCCAAATCTTTTCCTAGTGATTGTTCCGGCGACATGTAAGCAACGGTGCCCAAGGTGCTTCCCGGACTCGTCAGATAGTCCGGGTCGATTTCTTGCGCGGACAGAGTTTCCGCATCTGCAGGTGTGTTCTTTGCGGAACTGACCTTGGCCAAACCAAAGTCCAGAATCTTTGCGTGGCCGCCTTCGGTAACGAAAATGTTTGCTGGCTTGATGTCTCGATGGACGATGCCTTTTAAGTGCGCTGCGTTCAACCCTTCGGCCACCCCAATCGCAACATCCAGTAACGCCTCCAGTTCCATGGGCCGACCAGAAATGGTGTGTTTCAGGGTCTTGCCTTCCAGATACTCCATGGCGATGAAGGCTTTGCCGTTTTCTTCGCCGATGTCGTAGATCGTGCAAATATTGAGATGATTCAGTGCCGAGGCAGCTCGCGCTTCACGCTGGAATCGGGCTAAAGCCAGCGGGTCTCTGGATACCTCTGCAGGAAGAAACTTCAGAGCAACGGAGCGATGAAGGCGGGTGTCCTCCGCCTTATAAACCACACCCATGCCGCCGCCGCCCAGCTTCTCGAGAATTCGGTAATGAGAGATCAGCTGGCCCGCGAGGGAATCTCCACCCTTTGCGATCTCATGGCTTTGTCTGCGCGCAAATGCCTGTGCGGCCACCTCCATTGCCGGGCTTTCGAGGAAGCTCCCGGCCTGCTCTTGAGAAGCAAGAAGCGAGCGCACTTCTTGCTCAAGAGTTTGATCACCCTTGCACGCCTTCTGCAAGAAATCCGCACGCTCATCGAGAGGACGCTCTAGCGCGGCCTGCAGAAGGCTATCGACTTGTTTCCATCGATCGGAGTCCATGGGATTTTTTGACGCCGAGCTCTCGATAGAGCCAGGCCTTGGCCGTGCTCCAATCTCGCATCACGGTAACGGGCGACACCTTGAGCACTTCGGCGGTTTCTCCGACGCTCAACCCGCCAAAAAAGCGCATTTCGACGACTTGCTCCTTGCGTGGATCAATCTGGGCGAGCGCTTTCATGGCGTCGTCGAGGGCGACGAGATTCGCCGACCGTCCGCCACCGGTGACAGCGACTTCGTCCAAGGAAATATGCTGAATGCCCGCGCCGCGTTTCAGGTTATGCCGCCGCGCGTGTTCCACGAGAATGCGCCGGATGAGCTGCGCGGAAACGGCAAAAAAGTGGGCACGGTTTTGCCATTGCATCCGTTTGCAATCGACGAGCCGCATATAGGCTTCGTTGACGAGCGCGGTAGTTTGCAAACTTTGACCGAGGCGCTCTCCCTTCATGTAACGCCCGGCCAGGCGGTGCAGCTCTTTGTAGACCATGGGAGTCAGCCTTTCGAGTGCGGTCTGATCCCCTTCACTCCAAGCCTTCAGCAGCATGGTTATATCGCCACAAGCGGCTACATCGGGTTGTGGCTGGTTTGGCATGGCAATATGGCGGAATTATAACGCTGGGTGCCTCTCAAAATGCTACCCGGATGATAGTTTTCGCACGCGCTTTGCGCCTATCCAAACAGGAGGCGGTTATGAACACCAGAATCATCCAGATTTTTATCGCGGCGAGCATGCTTGCCACCTTTGCCTACCCAAACCGGGCGCAGGAAGAGACCAAGTTGCCATCGGACAAGATAGCGCAGACCCGGTACACCGTTACCGATCTCGGTCTCGTGGGCCCGTCACCGGGCCCGCTCGTTATCACGAACGATGGCCTGATCGCTGAGTCGGTGGCTATCTCGAATTCGTGGCACGCGGCGATCTCATTCTTGGGAAAGACGCAGGTGGACCTGGCGAAGGCGGGCGGTCTCGGAGGGCCAAACAGTGCGGCCTTTGGCGTGAATGTGTTGGAACAGGCCGCCGGGGAAGCGGAAACCGCGGAGTACAATTCAGAAGACTTCTGCGCCTACGGTACCCAGCACGTTTGCGGCTCTTTCATTTGGCAAAATGGCGTGATGCGGGCGCTGCCTATGCTGAAAGACGAGAGCGGAATGGCGGGCCGGAATGCGGGTGCCAAAGGGATTAACGTTTGGGGGCAGGTTGCCGGCGTGGCGGAGAACACCACTCCGGACTCCACCTGCCCTCCTTACGATCCCGCATCCTTCCAGTATCAGACGCTCCAGTTCAAACCGGTCATCTGGACATATGACGACATCCGGCAGCTTCCTACAACTGGCATCGACTCGAAAGGGAAGGCGTTCAGTGACCCCGATGGTGTGGTTTTCAGGATTAACGACAGCGGCCTGGCGGTGGGTGCGACAGGGACATGCGCGGGCTTCACGGGTTTTTTTTATCTCAACGCCCTCCACGCCACGCTGTGGCGGAACGGTTCGGTGATCGACCTCGGCAATTTAGGTGGGACCGGACCGCAACCGCCGCTCGGCTCTGGTAACCTCGCGTATTACGTCAACAGCTCGGGCCAGGTTGTCGGCACATCCGGTACGAGCGGCGGATTGCAGCACGCCTTCTTCTGGAGCCCCGAAACACTTATCCAGGATGTTGGGACCATAACGGGCGACGTTGCGAGCGTGGGTCTCTCGATCACTGACCTCGGAGATGTAGGGGGAGTCTCGTTCCCAGCGGGTTCGCTCGAAGCGGTTCCAACGGCGTCGCCGCGGGCGTTCATTCGGCCAAAGGGAGGGAAGATGGCGGACGTTAACTCCTTGATCCCTGCGGACTCGGAGTTGTATCTGTTCAGCACCTGCTCGATCAACTCTCGTGGGGAGATCATCGGTCTGGCCTTCGACACCCAAGGCAACTTCCATGGATATTTGGCCACTCCCACCGATGGAGCGGTCGATTCTTCGGACGCATCATCGGCTGCGATCAGGTCGTCGCGTTTCGAGTACGCGTGGAAGGTCCTTCGCGGCCGCCTCGGTCCGTTCCGCGCTGGGCCGCGCTGAAGCAACAGCGCCCCATTGTTAACAACCTCTCGCTGGGTAAGGCTTACAACAAGGCAGGCCGCGCCTGGAACGCCAAGGTGCCACGGCAAGGCACAGGGAAACGAGTCCACCAAGAAACGAAGGAAAGGGAGGGCACTCCGCCCTCCCATGTCTCTTCGCTCCGGGATCGGAAACCAGCTCAGTCGGGAAACGCGACACGAGGCTTTGACTTCGCGGATCGCACACCGCGATTTTCGTGACGTGCGGTTTCAATAGCTCGTACAACCAAGTGGCCCAGGTTCCCTCTTCAAATGTGACGTGCAAGTTTCCGCCCAGCCCTTGAATAAACTGCAGAACCGTTGCCGCTTTCGTTTCAATGATGGACTCCACCACCAGCTTGCCGGCGGAATTCATCACCGCGATCGTAACGGTTTCCTTATGCACGTCCATGCCGATATCCTTTGTATTGTCGATATACTTCGCATTGTCCATTTAGGGTGCTCCTTTCAGTTCGCTGAAGGCTGCTCCACATGATCAATGACGAGGACCTCAACCGGGCCGGTTGTTGGTTCAAGCTTGAGGCCGAGTTGATCCCTCAGGGCCTCTTCAAACGTGGTTCCCCCGACTCTTTGGATATAATCGCTGCCATATTTTGGCTGTTCTGTCGGCGTGAACACGAGGGCGAAATCATATTTTCCAGTGAGTCCCGTTTTGTCCACTATGGGACGTTCCACCCCGGAATCCTGTTGGGTCAGTGCGTTCGCGATCTGAGCCATGGTTACGTCTCGTGCGCCGATATCCGAGCGGCCATCTTGGGCTTCTCGTACACCGCCGATAATCACCCCGCATGCGCGAGGGAAGTAGCTGGCGAACTTTGGCCACGGCACCTGGGTGGAGCACGATGCGCCCTCCGAATGCGCTTGGAGCTGCGGCCCGGTTTCTCCGGGGGTCGATAGAACAAGTGCGAACACGGGGACTACCCGGCTCTCAGAATGAACCGCCAGCTTGAAGCGATCCGCAAGGAGAGACTGCATCGTCAGACGCTTTTGATCTTTGGTCGCATTACCTGGCCCCTTCAGGTGAATACTGAAGCGATCAGTGACGGCCCAGCCCGGCAACTGGGAGAGCAGAGATTGCTCCTGGGTTGGCACAAGCCAAAGCTTGTACGCGAACTCGATGTAGTCGGACACCAAGCAATCGCGATATCCGAAGGCAAATCCATCGAGACCATATCCATCGTTACTCAAGGGACCCAGGGGACCGGTACCCCAGCACTTAGGCCCCGGCCCCGGGAACGTGGCTAGCTCGACAGAAGCGCTGTCGAGTGCCAGCGGACTGCCGGCGGTCTTCTCCCAATCCCCGGCGAGGATGTGCTCGGTCTGCGCAAAAGTGGTGTTCAAGGCAGCGGCAAATATCACAGCAGCGACTAGCATTCGCATACCCGCCTCCTTTGAGAAGCTCCTTGCCTCCGTAGACGGAACGGTCCGGTAGTTTGTTAACGATTACGCTAAACAATCTACCGCACACCTTCGGCGCTCTCGAAAGCTGAACTATCGGCGAGAAGCCGGGCGCTAACCCAACTTGACCAGTTGCAGGCGATTTTTGGCATTTTTGGCATAATTTTCGCGGTTAAGCCGTGCGTTTCCATCGCCTCGCTTTGAAAAAAGCGCAGAGTGAAGACCAAGCGTCTTCCCTTTGGCACCGGACTTCTGGCAGTCTGCAATGGACATGTTTCTGCGCAGCATCCATCGCATAAAAGACGGCAAGGATCATCGCTACTTCAGCATCGTAGAAAACCATCGCATCGCGTCCGACAAGACGGTGCAACGAACTGTTCTCTATCTCGGCGAGATCAACGATCAACAACAAGCGGCATGGCGCAAGACGTTGTCGGTGTTTGACGAACAGCAGCAAGAGTATGCGAACTTAAGTTTATTTCCCGACGACCGCGAGATTCCCGCCGATGCCGTCGACAGTCTGCAGGTTAAACTTAGCGGCCTCGAACTACGGTGTCCACGCCTGTTCGGCAGTTGCTGGTTGGGATGCGAGTTGTGGCGCCAACTGGGCCTCGATGAGTTTTGGAACGCTCGCCTTGCCGGAACACGGGAAGAAGTTCCTTGGGAAAAAGTATTGCAACTACTGGTCGTGAGCCAGTTGCTGGATCCGGGGAGCGAGTTTCGTGTACATCACCAGTGGTATCTGACCACCGCCATGGATGCGTTGCTCGGGACCGATTTCTCCGTGGCGGAGAAAAACCGCTTGTATCGCTGCCTAGATCGCGTGCTGGAGCACAAGCAAGATCTCTTTCTGTGGCTGCGCCAGAAGTGGGCCGATCTGTTTAAGGCGGAGTTCGAAGTACTGCTCTACGACCTGACCAGCACGTATTTTGAAGGTGCGATGGAAGAGAACCCCAAGGCCAAGTACGGTCACAGTCGCGATAAACGGACAGACTGTTTACAGCTGGTGATTGCGCTGGTGATCACTACCGATGGGTTCCCGTTGGCCTATGAAGTGATGGACGGCAACACCAGTGATCGCACCACCCTGCGCGGGTTTCTGGACAAGATCGAGAAGACTTACGGGAAAGCAAAACGCATGTGGGTGATGGATCGCGGGATTCCGACCGAAGAGATCTTGCAAGAGATGCGGGATCCGGCACGTGAGATTTTTTATCTGGTGGGAACGCCAAAAGGCAAGATCCAGCAGTACGAAAAGAAGTGGCTGGATCTGCCCTGGCAGCAGGTTCGCGAGTCGGTGGACGTGAAACTATTTGAGCAGGACGGCGAACTCTATGTGCTGGCCAAGAGTGAAGGAAGAAGAGCCAAAGAGACCGCCATGCGCCGCAAGCGTCTGGCTCGCTTGCTCAGAAAGCTCCGTGCCATGCGGCGCAGCCTGCCCTCGCTGGTGCAGTTGCTGATGCGTTTGGGCGCGGCCAAAGCAGCCGCGGGCCGCGCATTTCATTTCGTGCAGATGCAAGTACCGGAGGAAGGCCAGCCGGTCACCCGTGAGACCTTCCAGTTTCGTGTGGATAAGCAAAAGCTCCAGGAGGCGGAATGGCGCGACGGACACTACTTGCTGCGCTCCAACCTTACCGCCGGAGATCCCAGCGTGCTGTGGACCCGCTACGTGCAGTTGACCCAGATCGAATCGGTATTCAAATCTCTCAAGAGTGAACTCTCCATACGCCCGATCCGCCATCAATTGGAGCATCGCGCCGACGCGCACATTCTGATCGCCTTTCTTGCGTACTGCTTACAAGTGACGCTGAAGCAGCGTCTGTTGCTGCACGCCCCAGGGTTGACGCCTACGGCGGTGTTGGAGAAGTTGGCGGAAATCAAAATGATTGATGTGTGGATTCCTACGGTCGATCAACGATGGTTGATTCTGCCGCGCTACACACAGCCTTCTCCCGACAGCAAGCTGCTGATCGAGAAGTTGAAATTGCAATTGCCGAGCCAGCCGCCACCGCGCCTGGTCGCGCAAAAACAGAGCTACGAAATTGAGGTGCCAGCGGCACGGTAGAAGGCCGTTTTGTGGTGAAGACCTTTCCCTAACCTTGACTGATTCCAAAGCACTTAACGGAACCAGAAGTGCCCAAGTGGGAAAGTTCGGCTAAGGGAGCGGTTTGCCGCTGGAGCCAAGCCTAATAAGGTGGCCGGTCCCATTTCCGCGGTGCCCAGCCCCCCGGGCCTTCCCTGTTAACATGCACATAATACAGCACTTGACCGGCGTGAAATCAAGCCCTCAAACTTCTCAGATAAACTACCCTCTCAATACCCTCTCGCGACCCACTAGAAGTCATCTCGAACTCAAGGTCATTCCAGGTACGTCCGGACTAACCGCATGGCACTCACTGCATTGCCTCCATCTCGGAAAAACCTCGCGATCAATCAAACAGACCGCTCCTGGCAACGGGCAACGGGAAAAGTAGGCCGTACTATGAAGAATCTTTACGGTAACGCGACTTAGGCCAAAGCATGCAAAATCTCCTGACCCATTCGGGATTAGTGGGGCGCAACCATTTCTGAGGAGACCCGATAAAGTAAATACTTCGAGTAGTGATGGATATTGCGGAACGTTTGGTCCGTCAGGCGCGATCCCAAGTCGCTCGCACCTCCGGGCGGGAGTTCTGTGAATTTGATATACACATTGACGTCGTGCGGAAGCCACAGCGGCGCGGTCTCAGCCAATCGTACTTCGCTATAACTAATCGTCGTCGTCTGTTCCGCCAGCCCTATCTTCGGCTGCGGTTCCAATAGATCGGTTCGCAGATGCCGTATGTGAAAACTCTCTTTGTCTACCCAGGCGATGCCTTGGGTCAGCAGGCGGATGTTGTTTCCGTCGCGACCTCGCATGGTAACCGCCACCCGTGCTTCCGAGGGCATCTGCGAGAAGGCCACCACATACGTTTCATGGCCGCCGATTTTCTGATTGCCCAGATAGAGAAAACGCGAGTCGAATTGAAACACCGTGGCGAAATGAATGCTCGTCAGGGCAAACCCTGAGGTGATAAAGAAATTGTTCTCCGGGGTCGTCTCGTCCAGGCGGTTCCCTTTCGCATCCATGCGAAATTCTTCGATACGCGGCGGTCCGCTGCCGGTGTGCCGCAGGATTAGATAGCTGTCTTGAGTGCTCTGTTTAGCCAGCAGCATGGTTCCACCAGGCATTCCGCCAACTAACGTTCCATTACCCAGCCGCTCTTGCGTGATGTCCTCATGCGCGATTAAGTCCGCAAGGTGAGCAAAAAAGGCGTCGACTTGTTTGCCGGTTTGCCTAAGAATCATCGACAATGCTTCTTGATTTGGTGCGGGTGAGATTCCCTTAAGTTGGGGAATGCGTTTCATCAGTTGTGTCAGCGGCAGCTCCAGGTACGGATGGAACACAAGCTGAGGCGCGGAGGCAGTTCCGGCCGCTGTTTCTTTCGGGGTGGAGGCATCCGTTTCCTCGTGGTCGTACCGTCGGTATTCCGAAAAATGGTGCACGTTGTGGGCTATCTGTATCGAGTTCTTGCAATCACCCAGTGTTTCGTGGACATCCGCTTCAGTCGGCAGCCACAGCGCTTCGGATATTCCATTGAGCCGCATGGCAGCGAATTGAATAAAAGTCCGCAGCTGATCTTGTTTCTGGCTACAGGTCGGCGACAAGCTGTACCGCGCCAACAGGTCTGTGCGCATTTGCAGAATCTCGAATGTTGATTTATCGATCCAGGCAATCCCTTGCACGAACCAGTTCGACTCTTTGCCGTTGCGAGTTTTCATCGTGGATCCTACGGTCGCGACGCCCGGAACCTGGGCAAAGGCTACTACGAGAGCGGTTCGTAAGCCCACGTGCTGTTCCCCCAGATAGCGAAACCTCTCTTCCACTTGCAGGTCACTGGAAAAATACATAAGACTCGATACGAAATTCGCCGAGAGAAACGTCATTCCTGGCGCGGTTGCCAACAATGGCGAGGTTTCCGGCTTGGCTCCGTCACTTCCATAGCGATCTCGGCGGTATTCGCGAATCCGCGTTTCCACCAGTGTGCCTTCCCGCACGACGAAGTAGCTGTATTCATTCTGAAAGAGATTGGGTTGGTTGTTGAGGGTGGCCTTCGGCTGTCCCCAAAGGTCTGTTGTCGGATTAGCCCGGATTTCCGAGACAATCTCCTTCGCCACTAGATCGCCAAAAGTTTTGAACTCCATATCTACGTTTTTGCCGCTCTGTTCCAGGATCATCGCAAGCTGCGCCTGATCCTGGGCAGGCCAAAGAGTTTTTATTTCCGGAATAGCCTGAAGCAGTTGTTCTAGTGGTTCATCGACGTAGGACGCGGTTGGAGCTGTGTTATTTTGCCGGAGCTGCATTTGATAGCTGGCGACCTGCGTACCAGACAGACCTGCGTTCAAAACTGCGCTACCGCAGCTAGCAAATATAATCGTCGTAAGAAACTTCAGGAATAGGACCAACGGCTTCGATCTGAGAGTCGTGAAAGCCTTGTGGTTCGCGGAATACAAGCCGGGTGCAACCAGAAGCATGCTACCTCGCGTTCTGAATATAGGACGACGACAGAGGTCAGGCAAGGTACGACCCCGTGTGCCCTGGCCCTAACGGCGCTGACCGCTTTCCGCGTCAAGTCCTGTCTATAACGCATAACTGCCGAAGTCCTAGCCTCCACTTTTCCGGCAACCGGACATATCAGCCTTTCTCGGAAATTCTTCCGAATGGACTGCTGGAGTTGTCGTACTCAAAAGTTTCGATCAGAAAAGAACCGACCCGGTCGGTGAAGGCGACGAATTGCCTTTGAGAGTTATCGCGTGTCCTTTGGAGCATTTTGATGCCATTGGCTTCGCGGCTCGCCACGTTGGGGACTTCGCGGTGGCTTATGCCCTTGAGAGTGGCGCTCATCCGTTGGATTCGCAGCACGTCGCGGGTAGAATTTATGTGATTTTCCCGTGTACGAATTTTCAGAATTTCTGCTGGTGCTAGCTGATCGAACAGCCATTGTCAGGTTTTGCAGTTCTTCCCGAATCAGGCGCAATTCGCTAACGATTTCTTGGGCGATTTGGTCTTTCAACTGATCACCTCTCTTTCCCGAAATACTATAGCCTTGGGCGCGGTAGCGGCATAGTCCTGAGCGGTAGAAGCGGGCACGAGGCACGTGCGGCGTTCTTTTTCCTCACCCTCGCAGCAACATCTGCCATCTGCCGCCTTCCAACAGGCCGGGGGCAGCGCGATTTTCACGAACCCTTGTGCGGGTCCCTCTTGGTCTGGAGCGAGGGACTCCTAGCCGTTTTCGACGCGGGCTTTTATATCCGAGTACGCCGTATTGATGAGCCTCCTTAGCGCTGCGGCGTTTGTGGCCTTTCCCGGTCTCAGCTTCACATGACGCATGAACTTGCCGGTGCCTTGCAACAAGCGAGCCGGGTCTGGCAGTGCTGCGCCGTGAAAGAACCCCACGTTTACATGCGACGTGAATACATTCACATAGCCGAAGGGTGCGTCTCCCAAACATACAATTGGATAGCCGTCATGCAACAGCTCCCGGACTTCGTCCCCACACTTTCGCATCACCTCAAACCACCGATGCGCGATGGCTCCCAGTTCACCGGCATGTTCGTTCATCCACGCATCGATGGCGGGGTCCCGCTCGACAGCGCCGTTGAATCGTAGCAATTCGGTTTTCATTGTCGCTCTACTTCTGAAAAACGACCCGGTGCCAGCGCCCCATACGCCGGAAGTCTCTTCCGGTGCCGTTGCCTGACGAACAGCGTCCAGTGGGTATATACTCGTCACCTAAGGAAACAGTTACCATGCTCGAATCCAAAGTCCTTCGGATTTGGTTCGGCGCGACACTGCTGATGGCCGCCGTCTCTTGCGGGCGGCCTTTGCAAGCCCAGGAGAAACCGGAACCAGCTTCGACGGGAGAATATCGTATTGTTGCCGGAGATGTTGTCCAAATCGATGTGTGGCAGGAGCCGGATACTTCGAGGGTCATTCCCGTCAATGCCGACGGGAATATTCGTCTGTCATTCATTGACGATGTGAAAGTCTCGGGCCTCTCAGCGATGCAACTGGCTGGCCTAATCCGGCACAAACTGGAAGGTAAGCTTGCCAATCCGCAGGTGACCGTCACCGTTAGGGTTACGCACAATGGCACAAACCTTCCGCCCGGGTCCTCAGTACCGGTCATTCACC
The DNA here is from genome assembly GCA_963783955.1 of Candidatus Acidiferrales bacterium. Lineage (GTDB taxonomy): Bacteria > Acidobacteriota > Terriglobia > Acidiferrales > UBA7541 > Acidiferrum. The sequence goes on from CAWAPN010000003.1 coordinate 466,522, forward strand.
CACGTCCGCCTCTATCACCCGAACTTCGACAGAAATGTTGCGTTGCGTAGAGCGATGCTCCGCCCAAAGAAATCACCTGCGGGAAGTTTTCCTGAGCCGCCATGGAGGGTAATCGCGTGAAAGAAAACGAGGAATTAATTCGAGCTTTGCAAATACGAGTGTCGAAGTTGGAGGCCCAGGCCCGGCGATGGAGGGCACTGAGTGTCTTGGTGCTATTGGCCGGAGTTCTTCTAGTGCTCATTGGGGCGAGCCGTTCAGAAACTACTGACCCCACCGTCATTCGTGCAAAGACGGTTGAGGCGCGGGATTTCGTATTGAAGGATGAGCACGGTAGAGTTCGTGGGCGCTGGAGTAGCCATACGACCGAAAAGGTAACAACAACAACGCGAGAAGGCAAAGCGTACGATTTTGAACTTCCTCGTGACCCTGCGTTGCAGTTTTTTGACGAAAACGGGGACGAAGTATGGGTGGAACCCAAGCACGACGCGACCTTTGAACTGGTTCGGTAGGAGTCGGCCACCACGTCCGCGTCCCGATTCCCACTGATAGAATAATGTGGTGCTCCCCCGCATCCACCCAATGCGACTCCGTCTGGTCCGTGAGTCGTTCATCGCACTGAGATAATTCTGGCGTACCCGGAGGAGTAGATTTGCCACACTATACAGCAAGCCTAATATGTATCGTAGTGGGGCTATTTCCGGTTTTCAGAACAGATTACATGGTCGTAACCATAGAGAAGCGGATGCAAAACTCATCAGCGGCAAAAGCGGATGTGCAATGGCGCAATGCGAGAGCGGTCTTTAGGATTGTGGGCTGTATGTTCCTCGCCGCTGGCCTTTGGCAATTATTGCACTAGGCCCGTAGGCAGAAGGTCTATCTGAGTAGCTTATGCTTCGAAAAATGACCCGGTGCCAGCGCCCGTACGCCGGGAGTCTCTTCCGGTGCTGTTGCGTGTCGTTTTGCCGGTTGTCCATTAGTTGCACAAGATGGTGTGGGACACCGCTATGTGCGGCGTTGAGTGCCTACTCGCAAAATACCCTAACTTTCTTCCCGCCGCTCTCATCCACTTGTACATTCAGTTCTTTCAGGACATTTTCTAGTTCCTGGCCCTTGAGCCGCGAAAGGCTGCCGATGTCGACGCCGTTCGCGTAAAGCTTGTCTTGCACCTTCTGTGGCAGCAGGAGGTGCAAGCCGGCCGACGCCCGAATAAAACTCAAGGGAATGCGCACGTTCACGTTGTCACTGCTTCCGGGCTTTTCCACTTCCACTCTTAAGAAGCGTAGTGGTTTGCTGCCGCTCGGTTTGGCTTCGGAAGACACAGCCGGCCCGCTTGCGCTTTCCGAACCTGCCAGCGTATCCAGCTTGTTTAGCAGTTTTTCCGTTTCCTCGGTAGTAATTCTGCCCGTAGCGAGCAGTTCGAGTACTTTCTTGCGTTCGGCCGACATGGTGATACTCCCTTCGAGTTCAGTCCAGCTTCGTCCTAGGAAAGCTTGTTGAGCGCTTCTTCCACGCTGATCTCACCACGAGCGATTTGCTCCAGCACGTACAGATTCGGCGAGGGCGCCTCAAAATCGCGGTCCAGCGCGGCGGCGATAGCGTTCAAGCGGTTTTTCACGGTCGGATAACTGATGTTGAAGATGCTCTCCATCTTCTTGATGGTTCCGTGATGCCGAATGAATGCGATCACAAAGGATTGGTCTTCAGGAGACAGTCTGGCCAGCGGGGAAAGCTCGAATTCACCCTCGACGTGCACACCGCAACCCGAACAGGAAAGCCTGGCGAGTTTAAGCGGTTGCGAACAGGAGGGACATTTGGCTAGAGAAATATCCATAGGGCGCCTCGTACAAATCAAAATACTAAATTCATTACTTGATTTTGTCAAGTACAATATTAATAAAATTAAGACATGCCTTGCTGTTCGAGCAGAAAGACAATCAAGGTGGGCATCTAAACCAATCCGCGGTTCTCAGGCTTCCGGTCTACCCACTAGACCGTGATTTCCCCGTTTCTAGACGGGCAATTGTCCGCTACCTGGACGCCCTATTCTGTCCTGGCTCGGATAGCGCCGCCACGCTGGAAGTCTGGTCCCTAACTCGGAAATAAGGAAATAACCTCGGGATCAATGAAACAAACAGCTCCCGGCAACGGGTAAAGTAGGCCCGTACTATGAGGAGCCTTTCTGTCAGTGCTGTTTGCTATTGTGTCGGTTGTTCGGGACTGAGCGGAATCACAAAGTCATCCATGTCTCGCTCAACCGCTACCCGAGTTCCACGTTCGTCGCTGGCAACGCGGTAGCCTCTCACAGCAGGGCTGATCAAATATTCGCCCTTCGGCAAACCGACGAACATAAATCGCCCGTCTTTATCCAACAGCGCAGTTTGACTGTCCTTGTCCCATACACGCTCCGAGTAGATCATAACTCGCGTACCGTCTGGTATGGCTTTGTCGTCGCTGAGGGTTACTTTGCCTTGCAAACGATAGCCTTGATTTAATTGGATATCCCCGATGTCGACTATTTCCCCCGGTTTCGCGGTCGAGCAGACTCTTGGCTCCGAAGCCCCTCGCGGCGCGACAGATTCCATCTTTGGATAGACAAACCACTGAACTCCCACAGGCACGTCGCTAATCAAAAAGGCGCCGTCCTGTTGTGTACCGACTCTCATCTCGGGATAAGGATCGCCAACAATTGTCAGCGCGGGTCCCCACCCGCCCATTCGCTGACCGATTAGGCCAATCTCAGCGTCTCCCACGGGCTTACCCTCTTGCACTAAACGACCTTTGACTCCGCCTCCCTTCGACAGCACAATCGTTTGACGCTGTGGGCCAGTAATTAAGGTCGCGTACCTCAGGGCAAGTGTTCGGGCTTCAACTGTAACCAGCATCCTTCTCGCGGGCTTTTCATAAAAGACCTCAAAATCTCCGCTTTGATTTGTGACTGCAAGAGGATCAAGCCCTGAAATTGTCCCGATCTCGATCCTCAGATGGTTTTCTTCAACTCCCACACTGGTCACGACGGCACCTGGCACCGCACGTCCGTTCATGTCAACGACATGTCCTTTCACCACGTGACTGGGATCGGGTGCAGCCAGGCGCGCTTTCAAAGTCGTCAAGGGCACCGTTCCAACTGATGGGTCCTTCACCTTGATAATTTCGGGAGCGTATCTGTCACGGACCACCAGTAGGTCAAACCAAAGTCCCGAGTCTAGCTTGCCGATTACGTAATTTCCGGCACTGTTCGTCGTGGTCCTCTTGCCACAATCTCGATAACAGCTGGGACAAAAGGTGGAGTAACCGTTCAAGACCCCCGCGTGGTAGACCATCACTGTAGCATCGGGTATAGGGCGTCCTGAGGAATCAACCACTCTACCCGTTACTGTGAGTCCGGGCGCCCCCACCGATAGGACTGACACCAGCTGCAAGAAAACCAGTGCGGGGATGGCTTTCATGTGCATCATCTTTTTCATGACCACCTCCAATTTGTCCTGACCGCATTGAATCCGGAATGTTAGTTGGCGGTCCTAGGTAAATCAACGAATCGTTGTCTTCTAAAAATGGTCCCGGTTAACGAGGTGCATTCAATGGGTCGACGCAACAGTCAGCTCGAACCCAATTTGCAATGAAAACAAAGGCTGAAATCGCTCGCTAGCCTGGATTATTCACGAATTCGCGCTCAGGGAACCGCTTTATCGTTGGGCCAGCGGCCCAATGAGTTGTGGTGCACCGAGCGTCAGCGGGTAGCAGTATTGATAATTCCCCAGCAAGAACTCGCCCTTGTGTCACCGATCATGCCAGCCGGTTGGGGATTCCGGACGATGCCGATCAGTGTTCCGGGGATGCCGGTATCTGCTGACCTGCGCGGCCCTTTCCTCCACCAGAGAAAACTACGCTTTTACTGTGTTTGAAAGGCTTTTTAAAGAGCGCGGCTTGCCCGCCAACATTCGCAGTGATAACGGCGTGCCCTTCGCGTCCGCGCATGCGTTGTTCAACTTGAGTAAGCTCGCCGTCTGGTGGCTGCGGCTGGGCATCGGCATCGAACGCATCAAACCGGGTCATCCGCAACAAAACGGCCGCCATGAACGCATGCATCTCACACTGAAGAAAGAGGCCACTAAGCCGGCCGCTCGGAATTTTCTCCAGCAGCAGGCTAAGTTCGACAAGTTCATCGAGGTCTTCAACAACGAACGTCCTCACGAAGCCCTAGACATGAACCGGCCGAAGTCTATCAGCCGTCCACGCATCCTTATACCGGACTGCCGGACATCGACTATCCGCTCCACGACAAGACCATCGTGGTCACCCGGTGCGGTAGAATTTGCCTGGGTCGCAAAAAAATCAATTTCAGTCAGGTCTTTGCCGGGCAGGCCGTGGGCATCAAAGAAGTTCACGACGATATCTGGCTGGTGAGCTTTATGGATTATGATCTGGGGTACTTCGATCTGGAGACTCGGGTGCTCGAACCGCTCGAAAATCCGTTCGGCCCAAAAGTGTTACCTATGTTCTATAAAAAGGGGAGTCAAGGAAAAGGTACGTTGTGTCACCCATGTGTCCGGGCTGGACCCTGAAGGAGATGGAGCCGAGGGAGAGAGTTGAACTCTCGACCTGCCGATTACGAATCGGCTGCTCTACCACTGAGCTACCTCGGCCCTGACCGCATAAACATTAGCGATCTAGCGTTACAGGCTCAAAATCCTCGTCCAATCCTCGTCCAACCCTCGCCAAATATGGCCTAACGTCTCCACAAAAAGCGTGAATCATCGGCTGTTCTGAGACCTGGTTTTGCGCCATGCTTTTAATACTTCCCCGTCATCAACGCGCTGCATCGCTTTGCGCGTACCGTCTGATTTTATCACGATGTATGAATCTTGAGTAACTTTCGGGTCGCTGTGACGCAAAATTGCCTGGATGGTTTCATCCCTGCACTTTGGAATCATGCAGCCGCGTAGCCAGCCCGCGCCTGAAGCCGTGCCATCCATGCCATTCGCAGTTCCCTTCTTTGAGCGCCGGGAGCATTTCACGACGCACTAGGTGAGCTCCCAGACGCAGCGGTACAAAGCGGAAAGAAGCGGGGCAGAGTCCGGAATCACTACATAAAGAATTCCTCGCCAGTTCCCAATTGGTTTTTCGACTTGTTTCTAAACGATGCAGAAATCCCCGGACGTCCATCTAGTCTTTCTGTATTTATTGCGTAGAACAATCCTCGACGCTCGAAGTGTCAATTCGTGTTAACGACCACTGCGTTGTTGGCGACCAACTGCACGCCGTAGCCTAGTCCGGTCGCTGAGTTGCGCTCTTCTAAGCGTTCAAATTGAAATGAATTATCCCGCCGTCGCCGGGAAGCCTGTCAAAATGCGATTCACACATAGACTCGATACGTTTTATCGAATCACCCCGGGGAATCCGTGAAGCGACAGTTTCAACAAAGAAGTCGCGTTGGATAACGCCTTTAATCTTCACCTGATAAACGCACCATTGCGAATCTTCTTTCATGAGCGCGATAGAGTAGATGCGATTGGTTTGAAGCGACTGTGTTTCTATCATCCTATTCTCCGTTCAAACTTTGGCAACCATCCGTTCGATTTCCCACTCACTGAATCCGATACCCCGCTACTAAGAGAACCTTGTCCGCATACGCGCTGGTGGCGTCTCCAAATCCATTGTAAGCGTGAAGGCCCTCACGAAGTCCGTAGCGCCGAACGTATCCAGCGAGAATCTTCGAGCCTGTACGCACGTTCGTCTCCGGGTCGAGGAGCTGCTGCCGGGTATGCTGGCGCCAAACGCGCCAGTTCACTTGCGTCGGCCCTACTGCGTCTTTACTCGACACGGCGTTCGTCCGACAAGTAGACTCGACAAAAATGAGCGCCGTGAGGATTCGGATGTTCAGGTCAAGGTCGACCGCGCTACGCGCCGTGGCCGGAGCCAGGTCCCCTCGGCAACCGTAGGAACGGAAGAGCTTCCGTGCGATGTGTTCCACTCGGTTGTATTCCTTCTGCTTCTGCTCGCGGGCAAATTCCGCGCGTATATCCTCGGGAGAGTAGGCGAGCGCGTAAAGAGGCTTCGGAGCCTTGCCCGGAGAGAGCAGACCAAGCGGGAAGAGGCCCACAATCATCAGTAGGCTGCTGAACGCTAACCCGTGAGCCTGTCTCGTTCCTTTCATTTCGGAACTCCTGTACCACGCTGACAAGCCTATATTTTGCGAGCACCACTGGCCAATGGGTCAGCTGTACCTTCGTGGTTGGGCTGGGTGTACCACGCCGGGAGTAGTACCCCGTCTTTGGCGACTAAAGTGCGCCTGGACCGACAGGGACCGTAAATAATTGTGCTTACAGTCGTTACGGCCCCGAGAACGGTAAGGGTAGGCTTACGCCCCCTCGAAGGGTGGTTCAGCTGGGCAAGGGGCTTCCCAACCTGTACCTTGGCACGGAGCTGCCGACGGTTCAGTTCGGGCAGCAAGGACAGGTCCGCGATGGAGTGAACACAGCTTCGAGCTCTTCTGTCGAAGTACTTGTATTTACCGACGGTATGACTGGTGTTCTGGTCGTAAAATGAACGCCGCTAGTCCCTCACTATTTGCCATTCGCGAATAAGCGAGGTTTGTTCGTTCCCAAAATCAACCTGATAGTGCAAACCGTCCATCTTGTCGATGGTCGCTTTGATGACGGCGTCGACGATTTTGCCGCCGTGCATGGAGACGGAGATTTTGATCAAGCCAGTGCTCTAAGGCTTAGGAAAAGAACGGTTCGCCGAGTTGCACTCTTCTGAGGGACGGGACTAGCTTATCCCAGACCAATAATTTTGAAACGAAAGCGGCGGAACCTGCTTGTTCTACTTCCTTCACTATTTCAGGGATGTCATATTGGCTGAGACTCACGATCTTCGCTCCTGGCAGCGCCCTGCGGAGTAGCCGTGTTGCCTCGATGCCATCCATCCTTGGCATGACTATGTCCATGATTACGACGTCGGGTATCAATTCCAATGATTTGATAAGTGCATCGCGACCGTCAATTGCCTCGGCGCAAACCTGAATGTCCTTCTCTTCCGAAAGGACTGCGCGCACGCCACGGCGAATAAACTCTTGGTCATCTGCAATGAGGATACGCATGAAACGGAACCTGTGCCAAGACTCTACTCAAGTTGCAGGCGAAGCAATACACGATTCGCTTTAGCCGATAAGTACGTGATTCACGATAGTGAACCAAGTAACGGGGAAGAGACTCCGAGCGTACGCGGCGCTGGGCAATACCAAATCTGCAACGCCACGCCCATAAATTGCGTGATTCACCTGATGGCCCAGTGAATCCAGCACATGGCAGCATTTTTCCCACCTCGCTCAACTATCGGGGCGGCGACTTGGATTGTCCTCCGAGGCCTCTATTACAGGTTGCCGTCCCCGACCACACTTCCACGTAGACCTGCGAAGAACGGCGGCGTCCGGGCGCTGGCACCGGGACTAATGTATTGTCTTAGCATCCGGTGCTTTAGGCGTATAAGGAAACTCGCTCGTTGCGGTTGAGAAGAACGTGATTAGGAACGGTCTACTCGCGGAGACCCGTGATTGCCCCAGTTGGTTTTCCCTCCTGGGATTCTGCGTACATGTTTGTTTCGCGATGCTTGGTATTTTGTTATGTGCTCTCCCTAGTCCCGCTGCTACGGAACAAATCGAGCGCGAAGCATGTACTGGTGCTGTTTCACAATGTAGCGCAACGGACTCCCTTTTTGGATTTGTTTGAATCTTCCCTGTGAGCTCGTTTCCCGGGCGACATCATCTGGGAAACGTCGCGCGAATCCCGAATAGGCGATCAGGCGGCGAAGAACGATTATCGTTTCTTTTCCTGAAGTCGTTTCCATTCCAGCTCGGAAACTTCCTCAATCAGTTCCTGCATCAGGCGATAGTCGTTGACGGCTTGGCGAACGCGTTGCTGCCAGGCCTTTGGGACACAAATCTGGCGAAGCTTCCCGGCTTGGCTCTGCACCAGGTACAAAGACTTGTGCAGTTCCCCACGGGCACAACGGCAATTCGGCTTGCCACAGGTGCCGGAACGTTCCGAGAGAGTGCCTCGAAGAAACCATTGACCAGAAGAGAGCTGCGAAATCCGAGAACGGAAGTTGCGCTCCGTGGCGGAGAGTTTGCTGCGGTTCAGGGGGTCGTTCATCTCTTATATCTATAATATGTACAAGACTGGATCGATAGTCAAGAGCAAATAGACAATGCGAATTTGCTCCGAACACAGCATAGGCTAAAACTTGAATGGAATCAGATGGTTTGGTCGGCTAACAATCTTCGTTGCGGAACCGCTGGATTCTGAGTCTGCCCACAAGATCAATGAGAGAACGGGAACATGGCCCAAGCGATTCCGATTCCTACCACGAGGAAGAGGAAAAACGACCAAAGGATGTACTTGATGCGGTCTTTGGGCTGGCGGCGGCCGAGAAAACCGAAGGCGACGGAGATGACCGCGGCGAAAAGCAGGAACGCCTGCCAGTGGGTCAAGCTGACCGGGAGCAACGAAGTCATGCCTTACGGCCTCGAGCGGCTTCGTAGGCATGCAGCGCCGCCAAAAGGTTCAACACACCGGCGGTCGCGAGAAATCTTGTGCCGTAATCGCCTCCGGCGTGGGAAACGTCCGCCCCGGTGCGTTCCACGGCGCGCGCCAGAAAATAGAAGCTACCGGCGCCTAGATCCGCGACATAACCCAGCGTGTCAAACGCATCGCTTCCATTCGACGTGAATAGATTGCCGCGCATGGATGCGCCCACAACCACCAAAAGTCCGACGGCGAAAAAGACAACCAGCGCGCGACTCCACATGCGCTGCATCGCGTGACCGAGGCCCGGAACAAGCCACCCGGCGATCGCGACGCTCCAGGCTTTTGCCTCGGAAGGCTCGGGTTGGCGAACTTCCTGCGGAGGCACGTCGTCGATGACGGGAGGGATTTCTGGTGACGGCGTTTCGTTGTTTTCTTGGCTCATTCGATTCGTATCGATCCGATCTTCAAGCAAGCAACGGCAGAATTTCCGTCTGGATGGCGCCGGTGACGCGCGCATCCTTGTTGTCGACGTACACATCGACTTCGGTGCGCATACCGAATTCCGGAAGATAAATGCCCGGTTCGACGGAATTGCACGTCCGCGGGATCAGGTGGCGTTCATCCTGCGTTTCCAGGCCGTCCATATTGACGCCGTTGCCGTGAACCGAGGTGCCGATGTTGTGTCCCGTGCGATGGAAAAAATATCTGCCGTAACCCGCTTTCTCGACGACGGCGCGAGCCGCCCGGTCGACCTGCCTGCCTTGCAGCGGCTTGCCGGCTCTTACGTGTGAGCGGATCAATTCCACGGCGCGATCCCGCGCTTCCCGCAGCACGCGGAACACCTTCGCATACTTTTCGGGAACGGTGGCTCCGAAATAGGCCATCCAGGTGATGTCGTAGTAGACGCTGTCCGGAGACTTCTGCTTGCCCCAGATGTCCAGAAGCAGCAGATCCCCTTCACGCATGGGCGAGGATTTTTCGCGGGTCGGACCGTAGTGAGGATCGCTGGCATTCGCGTTTACGGCGACGTCCGGACCTTCCTCGGTGGTGATTCCGGCTTGGTCGTACCTTTTCAGGATGAATTGTTGCAGGTCGTATTCGGTAAGCGGCTTCTTGTCCTTGACGCACTTCGCTGCGTAAGCGAAGGCTTCGCGCACGATGCGGTCGATCTCTCGTGCAGCGGCCAGATGCGATTCGAGCTGCTCGGTGCTCCAACAAGCTTCGTATTTCTGGACTAGGTCCGCCGAAGTAAGCACTTTGGGCCCGAGACTGCGCACCAACTCGATCGTTCCAGCATCCACCATAGCCACATAAGGAATCGCATTCTTGGGCGAGTACTGCATGGCCACTTTTTTCGATTTCCCTATGGCTTTTTTCAGGTTGCCGCGCAATTCGTCCTGACCGGCATAATAAAGAGTGTCTCCCGGAACAGCGGCGAGCGAGCCCGCCTCAATTTTGTGCACCAGCTTTTTGGGAATTCCTCTGGCGGGGACGAAGTAAAACCAGCGCCGGGTGCGCATGCCAGGCGGCAAATCCAAAATTCGTTGCGCGATGGGATCGCGGCCGCGAAAGTCGTAGAACAGCCAGCCGTCGAGTTTTGCGCCACGCAAATCCTTCTGCATTTCGCTGATGTCGACCTTCATGGGAACGATTCCCTTCTCCTTTGCGCAGTGCCGGTCACGCTTCTGTCTGAAGCAGAACTTCAATCTGAAGGCGAGTCACGCCGAAGATTTCGACGTGTTTGGTGCGGCTTTGTTCGCCGCTCCGGATTCTAACAGCCGATTTGGAGGTTTTCAAAACCGCGGCAAGGAACTCGACCAAAGCTTCATTGGCACGATTTTCCACCGCCGGAGCGCACAAGCGGATCTTCATGGCCCCCTCGATCACGCCGGCAATTTCGTCGCGGCTAGCCCGCGGCTGCACCCGCACCGGAAAAGTGACCGTGCCGCGCGCCTGATCCACGGTGAGATCGAGAAGACTCAAAAAAATCACCAAGCCCTTTCGTATTGAACGGGCGGCTTGATTTTAACTCCAAGCGTATGCGCCGCGCGTCTCGGCCAATAGGGATCGCGGAGCAATTCGCGCGCCAGCAGGACCATATCGGCTTGACCGGTTGCAATGATTGTCTCCGCTTGCGTGGGCTCCGAAATCATCCCAACGGCGCCGGTCGCGATGCCGACGTCACGGCGGATGGCCTCGGCAAACCGCACTTGATAACCTGGTCCGACAGGAATGGTGACGCCGGAGACGAGGCCGCCGCTCGAAACATCGATCACATCGACGCCAGCTGTTTTCAGCCGGCGCGACAGTTCGACGCTATCCGGCAAGTCCCAGCCACCTTCCTTCCAGTCCGTCGCGGAGATGCGAACGAAGATCGGCTGATCCTCTGGCCAGACCTCGCGTACAGCGCCGGCAACCTGAAGAAGGGCGCGAATGCGGTTGTCAAAACTCCCGCCGTAGTCGTCCGTGCGGTGATTGCTGAGCGGCGACAGGAACTCTTGCAGCAGGTATCCGTGAGCGGCGTGGAGTTCCACCACTTGAAACCCAGCGCGAAGCGCCCGGCGGGCCGCCGCCACAAAATCCGCCACGACTTGCTGAATTTCCGCGTAGGAAAGTTCCTTCGGCGTAGCGTAGCCGGTGTGGAAGGGAATGGCGCTGGGAGCCACGGGCGTCCAGCCGCCATTTTCGATGGCAATCGGAGCGCCGCCTAGCCACGGAACGCCCGTGCTTGCTTTGCGCCCGGCGTGAGCCAGTTGGATGCCCGGCGCCGCACCCTGTTCGCGGATGAACTCGACAATCGGCCGCCAGGAGTCGACATGCGCGTCCAAGTAGATGCCTGTATCGACCGGAGAAATTCGTCCGATGGCGCTGACGGCGGTTGCTTCCGTGAAGACCAGCGAAGCTCCGCCGACGGCCCGGCTGCCGAGGTGCACGACATGCCACGGCGTGGGATGGCCTTCCTTTGCGGAATACTCGCACATGGGTGAAACTGCGATTCGATTTTTGAGTTCCATGCCACGCAGGCGGAAAGGTGTGAAAAGATTCATCTTGGTTGTATGTGAGTCTCATTCTCCTGTCATTCGATTCACTGTGATGCAGATCGGATACCGAACAGCGCGGTGCCCACACGTATTTCCGTCGCGCCCTCCTGAATCGCCGCTTCGAAGTCGTGCGACATGCCCATCGATAAAACTGGCAGTTTTCTCTGCAAACGCAGTTCCAGCTGATCGCGCAATTTTCTTAGCCGTGCAAAATATGGCCGCACTTCCTCGACATTTTCGAGAAAGGGCGGAATGCACATCAGCCCTGCCAATTCGAGGCGTTCGAGGGGCTCGATCTGGTCGGCTAGTTCCGGCAAGCCGGTCTCGGAGACGCCGCTTTTCGTAGCTTCACCGCCGATGTGAACTTCGAGAAGCACGCGAAGGCGTTCCGTCAGAGGCAAGGCGCCCGAAGCGCGGTCGAGTTTTTGCGCGAGTGCAATGTCGTCGACGGCATCAATGCTGTGAAACAGGGTCGCCGCCTTTGCGGCTTTGTTGCTTTGCAGATGGCCGATCAGGTGCCAGGTCGCGGCCAGATTCGCGATTTCGCCCCGCTTCCCTTCCCACTCCTGAACACGATTTTCGCCAAAGTGCCGCAAGCCGGCTTCGAAGGCCTGCCCGATGGCCTCGGCGGGTTGGGTTTTGGAAACGCCGATCAGCGTGATTTCTTCGGCGCTTCTGGCGGCGCGATTGGCAGCATTCGCAATTCGCTCGAATAAGCTCGCTAGGTTTTCTTGAATCGTCGTGTAGGCCATGGCGGTCGAAAGGAAAATCGTAACATGGGGTCGCTGGTGCGCGGCCCACGGAAGTGCCGCAGCTACGGTGCTTGTTTGTAGCCCGGTCGTGACCGAGCCCGTTCTGGCTGGGCTAACGTGTGGCCCGGCTCCGCCGCTCATTGGCGATACGCCATCTCGACCTAGCCGCTCGCTCCCTGATTTCGTTCTGATCAGGACCGGCAGAATGGGACCCGAGGCCTTTCGTTGCGGGCCAGGAATTCTCCGGTTACACTGGCTGACACGAGTGCAGCCCAGCACCGTACCGAGTCAAATGACCAAACGCGGACTACTCATCGCCATCGAGGGAATCGATGGCAGCGGCAAACACACACAAGCAAAACTTTTAGAACATTCACTGGCGGCCAAGGGTTTTTCCGTTTTCTCCACGGGCTTCCCGCAATACGATTCGTGGTTCGGCAGCCTGGTGGGGAAATTTCTGAACGGCGACTACGGTTCGTTGCCGACCGTCGATCCTCATTTTTCCGCGCTGCTGTATGCGGGCGACCGTTTTGAAGCGAAACCAAGAATCGAAACGGTCCTGAACGAAGGCAAGGTCGTGCTGGTGGATCGCTACGTGGGTTCGAACCTTGCGCATCAGGTTGCTCGCGCAAGCGCCGAGAAACGCTCGGAATTCCTCCGCTGGATCGAACACCTGGAATATTCCATTTACGGGATGCCCCGCGAAGATCTTATTCTGTATTTGCGAGTCCCGCCGGGTCAGGCGCAAAAACTTGTTGCACAGAAACCCGAGCGGCCCTACACCCGGGCTACGCACGACATTCTGGAAAAAAATCTTCCGCATCTCGAAGACGCCGCTGAGATGTACGACATGCTCTCGCGTAGCCGGCCCTGGGCGACGGTCCAGTGTTATGACGCGCAAAATAATTCGCTGCGCCTTCCCGAAGACATTGCGGGCGAAGTTTTGTCGGCGGTATCGCCTTTGCTCGATGGAGTGGAGAAGGTCTGACGTGGGATTTTCGGAATTTCTTGGGAACGAGAAGATCGTCGCTGCTTTGCGGGGAGCGCTCGGTTCCTCTCGCGTGCCCCACGCCCTGCTGTTTACCGGTCCGCGCGGCGTCGGAAAGTACACTCTGGCGCGTATGTTTGCCCAGGCGGCAAACTGCGAGCGGATGAGCGATGACTTCTGCGGCGAATGCCCTACCTGCTTGCAGATTTCAACACTTGCTGACCCACAGAAATTGCTCGAACAGGGCCTGGCCGAACGCGGCGAGAGCGCGGATGCTTCGACGGTCGAGCGCATACCGTTAATCCTGCAGGGCCATCCCGACGTATGGGCGATCGTGCCCGATCCAGTGCGTTTGAAGAGCCCGGTGGCTCGCCCCGTGCTGCGCATAGGGCAGCTTCGAGCGGTGCGCCGGGCGGCCTACTTTCAGCCTGCCGGCCGCCGCCGGGTTTTCCTTGTGGATGGGGCGGAAACGATGCGCTCCGACATAGCCAACGTGTTCCTGAAGATCCTTGAGGAACCGCCCGGTTCGGCTACGTTGATTCTTACCGCGCCTTCTCCTTTCAGTCTGCTGCCTACCATCCTTTCCCGCTGCATGCAATTCCATTTCGCGCCGTTGCCGGTCGCCGAAGTGGAAACGATTCTGAAAGCGCATTCCGACCGAAAACCGGCAGAACGCAAACTGGCCGCCGAACTCTCCGAAGGCAGTCCTGGACTGGCCTTGGAGCTCGATCTCGAAGAAGCGGTCGAGAAGAGGAAAGCGGCGTTGCGCGTACTGGAGCGTGCCGCTCGGGGGCAAGGCTTCGCGCAACTGTTCGCGGCTACGGCGGCTCTGGCGAAGGACCGGGAATCCTCGTTTGAGGACCTGATTGGCGTGTTTTATGGGCTGCTCTCCGATTTATTGGAGATAAACGCTGGAATCCCTAATCCTCTGCTGCGAAATGCGCACCTTTTGAAGGAATTGCAGGCGCTGTCGCGGCTTGTCGATCCGGCGTGGATCGGCAGGGCGATTTACGGGATGGACGACTTGGCGGCCGGCGTCCGCCGCAACTTGAATCGACAACTCGGGCTGGACTCCCTTGCGTTGGCTTTGGTGCCGCGATAGGATGGGGAGTCCAACCGAAGATAGATTTTATCTTCCCTCGAACCTGATTCGGCGACATAATTGGCGAAACCCAAGGCCCACTGGGCGCATCATAAAGGACAGGAAGCACCCTCATTAAAATTAAGGAGCAGTCATGGTGAATCGCCGCATGTTCCGTCCCAGCTTCGCGGACGCTAAGGAGCAGCCCGCACCTCGCCCTCAGCACAATGGTGGCCCTCTTCCGAGCAAGAAGCCTGCTCCGCCGGAAATCACCCACGCGGAAAATTTCTACTGGGTGAAGCAGATGCAGAGCCGCACGCCGATGTCGGTGATGCTGGACTCCGGCGAAGTGCTACACGGAATCATTGAGTGGTATGACCGTGACTGCATCAAACTGACCCGCGAAGGCTCGCCCAATCTGATGCTTTTCAAGCGCCACATTCGTTACGTCCATAAAGAAAATGAAGACGGCGAAAAGGGCGACGAGTAAGGTCACTTCTCGAGGTTGTGCCCGGCGGCGGCGGTGAAGGTTAGTAGTGCCTTGGCCGCTAAAGAGCCGGATTCATTGAAGACTTCGCACTCCGTCACCACAAAATTCCGTCCATTACGAAGCACCCGCGCCTCCGCTTTGACCGTGCCCCCCCTGACGGGCTCGAGAAAATTGATCTTCAGTTCCAGGGTAGCCAGCTCTACGCCTCGGGGAACCACGGTATAAGCCGCGATTGCGGCGGTGGTATCCGCGAGCGAAGCGAGAATCCCTCCGTGAACTACGCCGTGGATCTGTTTGTGACGTGGTGCAACGTCCAGACGGAATATGGCGCGGCCGTGGTGAACACGTTCCACTTCGAAACCCAGAAGCTCACAGGACTTGCTCTCTTTCATGCGCTGGCGGACCAGCTCGGTGATGCGCTTTTCTTCCGCGGTCAGTTTCCCTGGCATCGAATTTCCGCTCCTTCAATAGGCCGACAAGCCGCCGTCTACTGGAATCGCTGTACCCGTGATCCATGAAGATTCCTCCGAGGCCAGGAAAACGGCCAACTCCGCCACGTCTTGCGGTTGCCCAAAGCGGCCCAGGGGAAGAGTGCCGATTCGGGCATTTCGCGCCGCCTGACCCTGCTCGGTCTGTGCATAGAGCCCTTTGACCAATTCGGTTGCGACGATGGCCGGACAGATGCAGTTGACTCGGATGTTCTCTTGGGCGTGATCGAGCGCCATGGCCTTCGTCAAGAGAGCGAGGCCGCCTTTCGAGGCGCAATAGGCAGCGCGGTCTTTCATGGCCACCATTCCCAAAACCGAGCCAATGTTCACGATCACTCCGCCACCGGCGCGGCGAAAGGCCGGAAGTACGGCGCGGGAGAACAGGAATGGACCTTTCAGGTTGGTTTCGATGACGTGATCCCAGTCTTCCTCAGAGATCGTTTCGACCGTGGAGACGCTTAAAGCACCGGCATTGTTCACGAGCACATTCAGGCGACCGAAGGTCTGTTCCACCTCACCGACTGCCCGCTTCACTTCGTCACTGCGGGTCACATCACAGACGATGGGTAAGCCTTGAGCTCCGAGTTCGGCGATTTCTTGGACCACTTCATCCAAGGGCTCGCGGCGGCGCCCAAGGACCGCGACCGTTCCGCCCTCGCGCGCGTAGGCCAAGGCAATGGCCCTGCCTATCCCGGTCCCACCCCCAGTTACGATGGCTGCTTTCTTTTTGAGCCGTGTCACGTAGGACGCTACCTTTGCGTCTAAACGGTGTACCATTCCGCAGGGTCGTCGTGTCAGCCTGCGGTTCGCGACTCTAACATCCGAGTTTGCTGGCCCGCAAGCAAGCCGTATGACAAGATGCCGGCCTCACGCTTTGCAACTCAGGGCGTGAAAGCGCGGCGCTGGAAGAGGACCTAATGCGAATTGGGATAACTGGTTACCCCACATATGGCGGGTCTGGCGTGGTGGCAACCGAACTGGGGCAGGAACTAGCGGCTCGTGGGCACGACGTTCATTTCATCACCTATGCGCCGCCGATTCGGATGAAGACGGACGATCCCAAGATTCATTTCCACCAAGCTGCGGTGGTTTCTTATCCCCTATTTGACCATTCTCCGTACACGCTTTCGTTGGCCGTGAAGATGCTGGAGGTTTTCGAGACCGAATCGCTCGATATTCTCCACGTTCACTATGCGATTCCCCACTCGGTGAGTGCCCTGCTGGCGCGGCAGATGGCAGCGCCCCGCCGTTTGCCCTTTATCACCACGCTGCACGGGACCGACATCACGCTGGTCGGAAACAACCCCAACTTTCTTCCCATTACGCGCTACTCGATTGAACAAAGCGACGGAGTTACCTCGATTTCGCAATACCTGCATCGCCATACGCTGGAAGAGTTCGGAATTAAGCGGCCGATCGAAGTAATACCCAATTTCGTCAACTGCGATTTGTATTGCCGGCGACCCGATCCGGACGTCCGGGCGGGGTGGGCGCCGAATGGCGAGGCGATCCTGATGCATCTGTCGAATTTCCGCCCCGTCAAACGCATTCTGGATGCTGTCGAGATTTTTGCGATGGTGCGAGAAAAGATGCCGGCCAAACTGGTGATGATCGGCGATGGGCCGGATCGCGAGCCCGCGGAAGAGCTTGCTCGGACTCGCGGCGTCGAGAAGGACGTGATCTTCCTCGGCAAACAAAATGGAATCCGGGAAAAGCTCGGGCAGGCGGATCTGTTCCTGCTGCCGTCGCAACTGGAGTCGTTTGGATTGGCCGCGCTCGAGGCCATGGCGTGTGAGGTTCCGGTAATCGCCACCAACACCGGCGGGCTGCCTGAGGTGGTCGAGCACGGCGTTGACGGGTACTTAGTGGAGCCAGGAGATGTGAAGCTGGCTGGGAAGTATGCGATCGATCTGCTGTCACGCACGGACCGCGGACGCTCGATGGGGCAGCAGGCGCGGATTGATGCCAAGAAGAAGTTCTGCGCCAACGACGTTATTCCCATGTATGAGCAGTATTACGAGCGGGTACTCGGACATCAGGACGTGCCGGTGGGGATGTTGGCGCGAAGATAAGAAGGCAAACAGAAAAAAGAACGCCTCACTCTGTCGAGAACGTGCGGGATGAACAGGCGACGCAGAAGCACGCCGGTTTCTAGAAATCTCCTAGGTTCACCGACCCGTTCCGAATGAAATCGTGCAAACCAGAACTTCCTCGTTCATCGAATCGCAGCCGATCGATGCACGCCGCGGGCACATGCAATTCCGGAACAATGGCGTCGTAGGGCGAACCAGCGATAGAAGGCCTGGAGGACTAGCCAAACTCCCGGGATGGACGCGGCCCAGACCAGCGGGCGGGCCCACCAGATCGTGCCGGCTACGGCCAGTACGGCGTCGGCGCCTCCGTACTGCCTGCCGTCGGACCAGAGAAATTTGAGTTCGAGGCGAAGTTCCTGTGGATCGAGACCGAGGAGAGGGCCGACGCGCGAGTCTTCGAGCGCTGCGAGGGCCATGCCACGACGGTCGAGGATTGGTGCCAGCCATCGGGCTAGGCGCGTGCAGAATCCGCAGTCGGCGTCGTAGAAAAGCCAGCCCTTGGCGTGGCGGCCTTTGGTGTCGGTGTATTCGTTCGCAAGGGAGATCACGGTGCGTTTCCTCTTCGTTGGCTGGCATTCCCTCAAGGGCGAAAGCCCGGGCACCCGCGCTCGATATACGGCACGACGAGAGTCGTGCCCTGACGCTACCCCGCTTTCTTTTTTTCGGCGCCTAGCAGCGTGATGACTTTGCCGCGTAGCTTGCCTACGCCTTTCAGGGCGCCAACCGGCATGTGCAGGACTTCGTCGAACAGACCGGACATGATGGTTAGAAATTCCAGCATGGATTCGAGGCGTTCGCGGGTGTAGGTGTCGCCTTGCGGGTTGCATTTCGATTCGTGCACGCATTCGCCGAGCACGCGGAGGGTAGGGTCGATTTCGCGGCGTTTCCGTTCTTCGGAGACGATGCGAAAGATTTCCCACACGTCTTTGAAAGTTTCGAAATGGTCGCGGCGGTCGCCGAGCACGTGGACCACCCGCACGATGCCCCAGCCTTGGAGTTCGCGGAGGCTGGTGCTGACGTTGGAGCGGGCAACCGCGAGGGTTTCGGCAATCTCGTCTGCGGGAACGGGCTTGGGCGCGAGAAACAGGAGAGCGTGGACCTGGGCGACGGTGCGATTGATGCCCCATTTGGTGCCCATCTCACCCCAGTGCAGGATGAATTTTTGCGCGACCGGCGTTAGTGCCGTTTGTGGTTCTTTGTTTTGCTCGCTCACTTGTTACCTCCCGACAAAGTTCGAGGAACTCGGGTCGGTGCGATGGACCCTTGCGTCCGCACCTTCCGGACCAGGTCTTCGGCCGCTTCAGGCCATGTGGGGAAGCGGAACTCGAAACCGTGCTTCTTGAGAATGGTCGGGACCACGCGCCTGCTTTTGAGCAGAAGTTCTGTTTCGGTGCGCAGGAAGAATGCTCCGAGGGCAAGCATCCATGGTTCGGAAGGCAAGCCGAAGCGGACGCCAGACGCATGGCGCAAAATGCGCAGGAATTCTTCGTTCGGAACCGGGGCGGGAGCCGCGAGATTTACGACTCCTGAGATTCGTTCGCAGGCGATGAGGAACTCTATGGCTCGGAAGAAATCGGTTTCGTGAATCCAGGACATGTATTGGCGGCCGTCGCCCCAGGATCCGCCGAGGCCCAGCCGAATCAGGCGCATCGTGATCGGGAAAACTTCTCCCGCCGGGCCCATGACCATGGCCGTGCGAAGGGCTACTTTGCGCGTGGTGGGCAGGTGGGAGGCGAAAAAGGCGTGTTCCCACTGGCGAGCGACGTCGATGCTGAAGCGCCAGGAAGAGGGCGCGTCGGATTCGTTTCCGCCGAGTTCGCCGGTGAATTCGTCCATGTTGCGGTCGTAAGTGTGCCGGTAGATTGTGGCGGTGCTGGCGTTCAGCCAGACGGCCGGGGGACGACCGAGGGATTCCAGGGCCTTTCCGAGTATGGTGGTGGATAGAACGCGGGATTGCAGGATTTTTTCGCGATTTTCTCGGTTGTAGCGACAATCGACGCTGCGGCCGGAGAGGTTGATCAGGATGTCAGCCTTCCGCAAGGTTTCCGTCCATGGGCCAATCGTTTTGCCGTCCCAGTGCACCCTGTTCCATCTGGTCGACGGAGCGGGTTGCGGATTTCGGGTCAGGATGGTTACGGCGTGCCCGCGGCCCGAGAAGCGTTCGGCGAGGAGGCGCCCTAAATGGCCGTCACCCCCAGGAATGACGATGCGGAGCGGGTGGGTGGCTGCGACGGTGGATGCGGTTCTATCTGTCATTTCAGTATAAACAGAAACTACAGGAATGAATGATTTCTGTCAAGCGAATGGAGGGCGAAACCCAAGACTCACCGCAATCGGCCCAATGGGGCGCCCGCAGACACTCGGGTGGTGGTGCGTCAGGGACAAGCGGGGCGAACCCTTCGGGGCCCAGGGCAAATCGTGCTGCACCCTGAGGAAGACTCTAGAAGACGCTGACTTCGGGGATTACCGGGACCAATTGGGGGACGTCGATTTTGATTTTGGTACCTTGGCCTTCGTGGCTCGAGATGTCCAGGTTGAAGTCCGTGCCGTAGAGCACGCGGAGGCGCTCGCGGACGTTGCTGAGGCCAATGCCTTCGACGTAAACGTGTGGCATTTTTTCTTCGGAGATACCGACGCCGTTATCTTCGATTTCGATGTGCAGCCGGCCATCGCGGTTGACGGTTCGAACGAAAATGCGACCCCCTTCGAGCTTCGGCGCCAGGCCGTGTTTGAGACTGTTTTCGACAATGGGCTGCAGGAGCATGCTCGGGATAAACGTTTCCAGCGTGTCTTCGCCGATTTCCTTGACGATGTCGAGGTTGTCTTCGCCGAAGCGGGCGACTTCGATGTCGAGATAGTCGTCGATAAAGGAAAGTTCTTCGCGGAGGGGTACGAACGTCTCGTGCTTGCGAAGCAGGCGGCGAAGAATGTTGCTCAGTTTGAGGACCACGCCGCGGGCGGTGTCCGGGTCCATTCGAACGAGCGCGGAGACCGTGTTGAGGGTGTTGAAGAGAAAGTGAGGATTGATCTGACTCGAGAGCGCGTCCATGCGGGCACGCAAGAGCAGTTGCTGGTGGCGCTCGAGATTCATTTCGATGCGGGTGTTGTTCCAGATCTTCAGCGGGGCAGCGACGGACATGAGCGTGCCAAGGACAACGAGACAGAGCTTCCAATCCCAGTGAGGATCGAGCGCAAAGAGCCATCTGGTCTTGGTGGCCATGACCAGAGCCACGCGGCCGAGTTCCAAGCCTACGCAGGCCATAAGAGGCAACATTTCCCACATCATTTCGCCACTGCCAACCATGCGCATGACGGCTTTGGGAATGTTCAGGAAGGTGAAGGGGCCGAAATTCCAGAGGTCTTCTTTGTCCGGGATGAGCTGTCGGATCAGACCGCCGATGAGGCCGGCGGTCGAGGCCGCCGGCATGGCGAGCCACTCATGGGCCATCAGCGCGGGGATGGTAATGATGGCGCCGCCAATCGGGCCGACGACGCGCCCGCCGAGGAGTCCCATGAGAAAAGCGCCTTCGAGGGAAAGATCGGCGAACTGGTAGGCGGGACGGTACAGGCGAAGGATGACCCCGACCAGGAGCGCGGGGACCAGGAAGAGCATGAGTTTGACTTTTTGGTCCGGATCCCGCTCTTCGGTGAAGAGCACGCGGCGGAAGGTGTTCCAGCGAGCGAGCAGGGCGGCGATCGAGGAGGCGACACCCACCTTGAGGAGAAGGGTGAAGAGAAGCTCGCGGATGCTCAGAGTGGTCTCCATCTGACGAATCGTGAAAACGGCCCGATGACGACTCGCCCTTATTGTAAAGAAATTCGCTTGGAAGGCTGCATGAATGTTGACGAACGTAGCACCGGCCGTAATTCCCCTCCCTGTTATACTGGGTGTTCCATGGCGAAGAAAAACTTGCAAAACGGGAATCATGGGGGGAAACGGGGAGAAGCGCGTCTGGTGGCACAGGCGGAGCTGCCCACGCGGTATGGACGTTTCCGGATTTACGGATTCGAGGGAGACGGACCTCGGGAAGAAGCGGTCGCGTTGGTGCGAGGGAATCTGAACGGGCGGGTGCCGCCGCTGGTGCGAGTGCACTCGCAATGCTTGACCGGAGATGTGTTGCATTCGCTGCGGTGTGATTGCCGGGCGCAATTGGAATTGTCACTCAAGAAGATCCGGAAGGCGCCTTCCGGGATTTTGCTATACCTGCCGCAGGAGGGACGCGGCATCGGGCTGATGAACAAGCTGCGTGCGTATGAATTGCAGGACGGCGGAATGGATACCGTGGAGGCGAACGTTTCCCTGGGATTTGCGGCCGATGCACGGGAGTATGAGTTTCCCGCGAAGATCCTGAAACGACTGGGCGCGACGAAGATCCGGCTGCTGTCGAATAACCCGGATAAGGTGAAGCAGCTTGAATCGGCAGGGGTGAACGTGCTGGAACGCGTGCCGTGCGAGCCGCGGATTTCGAAGATTTCGCGGGGATATCTCCGGACGAAGAAGAGCAAGATGGGGCACCTGCTGCAAGGGGTTTGAAGGCGGCAGCAGCGGCTCCGGCACCGGAGGGCTAGCCGCCACCGACGAATTGGACGATTTCCAGGCGATCGCCTTGGGCTACTTGTATGTCGTCCCACTTCGCTCTGGGGACGATCTCGAGATTGTATTCGATGGCCACCCGACCGGAATGCAGGCCGAGTTGTGACAGCAGGGCGGTTATGGTCGTGCCCGCAGCCGTTTCACGATTCTCACCGTTTACCTGAACGATCAGTGGATCTGGCATAAAGGCTCTCTGTCTTAGGCTACCCGAGGTTTCGCGCGAAGCGCAAATCTAAGGTAACCCTTGCCGGTCTGGTCCTCGGCGCGAATGACCAGCGCAGCGCTTAGAGAGGTGATGCGCGGCATTTCAAATTCGATTTGCGCTAGGCCGTCTGCGCCCGTTTGGGCGTGAATGGGTGTGGCGTTTTCGCCGCCCTCGACTTCGACACGGATCTGAGCCCCGGAAACCGGAGTGCCGTTCTGCTCCCGAACCGAGAGAAGCAGCTTCGCCTGCTTGCCAGAGAACCAGGAATTTGCGTTGGTTAATTCGAGCCGAAGGGGCTTGGCTTGCTCTGGCGATTCTGCCGATCCGGGGTGGTTCGGCGCAGCTGGCGATGTTCGGCCGGCCGGTGGAATCGTAAGTTGCACGCTTCCATTGCGAATTTCCTCGATTACCGTGCGGTGCTGATCGTCCAAGCGCAACTTCAGGGCTTCCAGGCGGTCCTCGTCGAGCGGGAGCAGATCAAAATAGTTGTTGGTTCTGCGATGAAGAACGCGACCCTGATAATAGACCGTAGTGTCGATGAGAGCGTGCGATTCGCCACGGTCTTCGGTCTGAACGTGAAAGGTGGCGTCGGCAACCTTAAGATTCGTGTTGTGTCCGAAAATCATGATCCTGGTTTGCTCCCGGCCGCAAGATACGCTTCGAGAAACCTGTTCTACCGATGGCCTTCCCGGAATATTTTCCGGAACATTTGACCCGTGGCGTCTCAGTGGCTATTATAACTCTTCGACCATGACCCCCTCTGGCCTGCATGCGTACTTTCCCTTACTGATACACCTGCTTGTGGCCGCGTTCCTGGCAGGCGCGCTGATCATGGTATCGACATTCATTGGGTGGCGACGCCCGAACAAAGTCAAAGCACAACCCTATGAATGCGGGATAACTCCGACCGGGGATGCGCGCGAGCCATTCTCGGTAAAGTTTTATCTTGTAGCGATGGTCTTTATTCTGTTTGATGTGGAAGCGATCTTTCTCTACCCGTGGGCCTATATCTTCAAGGATCTGGCCCGCAATGTGCAAACGCGCTGGTTTGGCTTCATAGAAATGATGTTTTATGTCGCCATCTTGCTGGTCGGCTACATCTATCTCTGGAAAAAGGGCGCCCTCGACTGGCATACATCAAAAAAGTAAAGCCGGCTCGACCCTTTGAGGATCACAGTAACGTGACGCAACTCGCCAACGCAGTCGCTAATGTTGTAGTCGAACGGCTGAAAGCGTGGAACCCACAAGCAGTTGCGCAAGTGCTTGTGTATCGGGGAGAGACTACGATCATTGTGCCGCGCGATCTGCTCCGCGCGGCCGCCGAGCAGTGCCGGGACAATCCTGACCTGAAGTTCAATCTTTTGAGCGACGCGACCTGCATCGACCGGTTTCCCATTGAGCCGCGATTCGAGCTCAACTACCAATTGGTATCCATGGAGAGGCGCGATCGCGTGCGGCTGCGGACCAGTGTGAGTGCGCAACAACCGGTGGTTGCTTCGCTTGTCCCCGTTTGGGGGGGAGCGAATTGGTTGGAACGCGAGATTTTCGATCTGTTCGGAATTCGCTTTGACGGGCACCCGGATTTGCGCCGGATTTTGCTGCCGGACGAGTTCGAAGGATGGCCCCTGCGACGTGATTTCCCGGTCGAAGGCAGGCGTTAGGTTCCCAGAAGGCGGACGGAAGCCATGACGACAATTGAAACGCCAGTCGGCACCGCGAAGACCATGGTCCTCAATATGGGACCGCAACATCCTTCGACCCATGGCGTGCTGCGCGTGCTGCTCGAACTGGATGGCGAGAACGTGGTTTCCGCCGTGCCTGACCTTGGGTATCTTCACACCGGAATCGAAAAGAGCTGCGAGGACAAGACGTATTCGCAGGCGATCACGCTGACCGATCGCATAGATTATCTGAATCCTCTCGGAAACAACCTGGTGTACTGCCTGGCGGTCGAAAAGCTGCTTGATTTGCAGGTGCCGAAGCGCGTGCAGTACATCCGGGTGATGCTGGCAGAGCTGCAACGCATCTCCTCTCACATGGTGTGGCTCGGAACGCACGCGCTCGATATGGGCGCGATGTCCGTGATGCTTTATTGCTTCCGCGAACGCGAAGAAATTTTGAAGATTTTCGAACGTTTTGCCGGGCAACGCATGATGACGAGCTATATCCGCATCGGCGGACTGGCCTTGCAGCTTCCGGCCGGATGGCGGGAGATGGTACAACGCGTGGTCGACAATACCCCCGCGCGGATCGACCAATACGAAGCGCTACTCACGGAAAATCCTATCTGGCAAGGACGCCTGAAAGGCATTGGTTATCTTCCTTCCGAGACCTTGATCCACTTGAGCACGACGGGGCCGGGCCTGCGGGCTGCCGGCGTGGCCTACGACAATCGCAAGGCGTTTCCTTATTCGTCCTACGAGGAATTCGACTTCAACGTGCCTACGCGCACCGAATCGGATTGCTTTGCGCGCTATCTGGTACGCGTAGCGGAAATGCGCGAGAGCATCAAGATCGTGAAACAGGCCATGGACAAGATTACGGATGAGGGTGAGTTTAAGGCCGACGCTCCAGGAATTATTCCGCCCGAACGCGAGAAGATGAAGACGGAGATGGAAGCGCTAATCTACCATTTCAAGATCTTCACCGAGGGATTTTCGCCCCCGCCGGGAGAAGCCTATGTCACGGTGGAATCCCCGCGCGGAGAGTTGGGGTGCTTTATCGCGAGCGACGGGTCACCCAAGCCGCTTCGCGTACACTTCCGCGGGCCTTCGTTCGTCAATTTGCAGGCGCTGCCGAACATGGTGAAAGGGCAATTGATTGCGGACACGGTGGCTTGTATCGGCACGATCGATATTGTCCTTGGAGAGGTCGACAGGTAAGGACCTATGGAGCTATCCCCACAACTCGCGGCGAAGTTTGCGCAACTCGAGAATCGCTATCCCGTCAAGCGCAGTGCGCTGATTCCGATGATGATGTACGCGCAGGACGAATACGGGGCGGTGACGAACGAAATCATCGCGGAGATCGCCCGGCGGCTGGATCTAAATACCGTGCAGGTCGAGGAGACCCTGGAGTACTACTCGATGCTGCACCGCAAGCCCCTTGGCAAGCACCATGTGCAGATTTGCACGAATATCGCTTGTATGCTGTGCGGCGGAAACGAACTGCTGGAGCACGCCAAGAAGCGGCTGGAGATTGGAAACAAGGAAGTCACCCAGGACGGCATGTTTTCGCTCGAAGAAGTGGAATGTATCGGGGCGTGTACCGGCGCTCCGGCGATCCAGGTGAATTACGATTTTTACGAAAACGTCACCGAGCGGAATCTGGACCGCATCGTCGAGGAACTGGACAAGGGAAGGCGGCCCGAACCGGTGCCGGTTATCAGCGGCGCTTTGCACGAGCGAAATAAGCTCGAAACGCCGCTGATCAGCCAGCGGTGGGGCTTGAAGGATTCGCACCGCATTGACGTGGCGGTCGAGGGCGGGGCCTACCAGGCGCTCGACAAAGCGCTCAAGCAGATGGGCCCGGACCAGATCATCGACGAAGTGAAGAAATCGAATCTTCGCGGGCGAGGCGGCGCGGGATTTCCGACCGGAATGAAATGGTCGTTTGTGCCGAAGGATTCGCCGAAGCCGAAATACGTGATCTGCAATGCGGACGAATCGGAACCGGGAACCTGCAAGGACCGGCCCTTGATGGAGATGGATCCGCACCAGCTGATCGAGGGAATCATCATCGCGGGCAAGGCCATTAACGCGCACCACGGGTTCATTTATATTCGTGGCGAGTATCGCTACGTGCTGGACATCGTGGATGGAGCGATCAGCGAAGCCTACGCCCGCGGATACCTGGGGAAGAACATCCTCGGCAGCGGGTTTGATTTCGACCTGGTGATCCACACCGGCGCGGGCGCGTACGAATGCGGAGAAGAGTCCGCGCTGATGGAATCGCTCGAGGGCAAGCGCGGCAATCCGCGCATCAAGCCTCCCTTCCCTGCCGTGGTTGGGCTGTATGGATGCCCGACCATCATTAATAACGTGGAGACGCTCAGCGCAGTTCCTTCGATCATCAAGAACGGTGGCGAAGCCTACGCCAACCTCGGCACGCCGAAAAACGGCGGCACGCGGCTTTTGTGCGTCGCCGGGCATGTCAACAAGCCGGGGATCTATGAAATTCCGCTGGGCATGAACATGAAGGTCTTCCTCGAGGAAGTCGCGGGCGGCGTGCGGGGCGGCAGGAAACTGAAAGCGGTCATTCCCGGAGGCAGTTCGTGCCCGTTGTTCAAGGCCGACGAGATTGATGTGGCCATGGACTACGACGCCGTGGCCAAAGCGGGATCGATGCTCGGCTCCGGCGGGATGGTGGTCATTGATGAAGACACCTGCATGGTCGATATGGCGCGGCGCATCATGCACTTCTACGCCCACGAATCGTGCGGGTGGTGTATCCCCTGTCGCGAAGGAACCGCGTGGCTGCAAAAGATGCTGGACCGTTTCCACGCCGGGTACGGTCGCGTCGAGGACATCGACTTGATCGGCGAAGCTTCGCAGAATATGTTGGGCCGGACGTTCTGCCCGCTCGGAGACGCGGCGGCGATGCCCACGATCAGTATCGTGCAGAAATTCCGGAAGGAATTCGAAGATCATTTACAGGGAAAGTGCGCATACAAATCCGCCGAATCGTTGCTCACTTCGCGATAGGGTGCCATGGCCGAAACGAAAATGATCCAGTTGAAAATTGACGACCGCGAAGCCCAGGTGCCCGCGGGCACAACGGTAATCGAAACGACGCGGCAGCTCGGAATCGAAGTTCCTTCTTTCTGTTATTACCCGGGCCTCTCTTTGGCCGCGGCGTGTCGCATGTGCCTGGTGGAAGTGGAGAAAATGCCCAAGCTGCAGACCGCGTGCACGCTGGTCGCGGGCCCAGGCATGGTGGTGCGGACCAATACGCCGCAAGTGCGCGAAGCGCGTAAGTCCATGTTGGAATTCCTGTTGACGAACCATCCGCTCGATTGTCCCGTGTGCGACAAGGGCGGCGAGTGCGAGTTGCAGGATATGACGTTCCGCTACGGAGCCGAGACCAGCCGGTTCGTCGAAGAGAAAATACACCGACCCGAAGAAAAGTGGTCGAACCTGGTGTACTACGATGCCCCCCGCTGCATCTTGTGTTACCGGTGCGTGCGCATCTGCGATGAAGGCATGGACGTGACCGCGCTCGGAGTGGGCATGCGCGGCGCGCACTCCATCATTATTCCGAATGGCGGCAACCATCTGGATTGCGAAGAGTGCGGGATGTGCATCGATATTTGCCCCGTGGGAGCGTTGACCAGCGGAACGTATCGCTACAAGACACGCCCCTGGGAGATGCAATACGTCTCGAGCATCTGCACGCATTGCTCGAACGGTTGCAAAACGACGTTCAGCGTCCGCAATCACGAAATTATTCGCGCCAATAACCGCGATCTTTCCGGCATTAACGGAGAATTTCTGTGCGTGAAGGGGCGTTTCGGGTTTGATTTCACGAACCACGCGGAGCGGATCAAGCAGCCGATGCTGCGCAAGGGTGAATCGCTCTATCCCGTTTCGTGGGAAGAGGCGGCGCAAGCGGCGGCGACGAGACTCAGAGAGATTCACGCGGCGAACGGGCCGGACAGCATCGGATTTATCGGATCGAACCGGACGTCAAACGAGGAAAACTACCTACTGCAGCGGCTGGCGCGCGCCACGTTTGGAACCAACAACATCGATCATCACCGAACCGCAGACTATACCGGCCTGATTACCGCGCTCGGCGAGCGGGCGGGGGATTCCCTGCTGACCATGAAGCAGTTGTATGAATCGCAAGCGGTGCTGCTGATTGGCAATGACGCAACGAATCAGAATCCTCTGGTGGCATGGCAGATTCGGACCGGGATTCGGCACCACACCCTAAAGCTATTCCTCGTGAATGCGCGGGAAGTAAGGCTCGAGCGCAAGGCAAAGCAGTCGGTCGTGCTCGGTCCGGTGCTCGAGGCTGCGGCGGTGCGTTGGTTGGCTACCGGAGAAGGTAACCTCCCCGAGGAATTGGCGGCGCAACTCACAGCGCTCAGGCAGGAATTGGAAGCCGAGCCCGAAGTTGCCATCGTATTTGGGTCCGTTCTCACCGGCGCGGCGATTGCGAATCTTGTCGCGTTCGGGTCGAAACTGCAGGGCAAAGTGCGCTACATGGCGCTCGGCGATTACGCGAATTCGCGCGGCGCCGCGGACATGGGGCTACTGCCGGATCGTTTGCCGGGATACGCCTACTTCGACAACCAAGCGGCCGCGGAGGCGTTAGAAAAGCACTGGGGCGGGCCACTGCCGAGCAAGCCCGGACTGACGGCACCACAGATGGTCGAAGCAGCGCAGGCAGGAAAGCTCAAAGCGCTTTACGTTGTCGGAGCAAACCCGCTGGCCCATTACGGAATACTTGGGTTTGGACGTGGCAAGGTCGAACTGTTGATCGCGCAGGACTTGTTCTTGACGGAGACGTCGTTGCAGGCGGATATCGTGTTCCCGGCTGCCTCGGCCTATGAGAAGGACGGCAGCGTGACGAACACGGCGGGGGAAATTCAACTGCTTCATAAAGCCGCCGAAGTGATGGGCACGCGGAGCGATTTCGATCTGCTGCGCATCCTGTCGCATCAGCTGGAGAGGTTGGGGCTCGGTAAGGCGTTTCACTACAAGAACCCCGCGGCCGTGTTTGCGGAGATTCAGAAGCTTGTGCCGGGATACAACGTGCAGCTTGCCGGGCTTTTGACGGGAGGCGCGGAGGCGACCAGCCTGCAGTTTTCAAGGAATGGGCACGGGGCTTATGATGTTCCGCTGCAATTGATCCGCTCGGCGAATGACACGCTGTTCACGAGCGGATCGTTGAGCCGTTACTGCACGATGATGCAGTCCTTGCCGGAGGCCGAAGGCAAATCGTGACCGAATTCCTGACCAACTATGCGTTCCTGATCGTGCCGATTGTAAAGGTCGCGATCCTGGTATTCCTGGTACTGACGGTCGACGCGTATCTGACGTGGATCGAGCGCAAGGTCATTGCGCATATTCAGGCACGTTGGGGACCGCATCGCGTCGGGCCGCATGGATTGTTGCAGCCGCTGGCGGACGGGGTGAAGTTCATTTTCAAAGAAGATCCGTTGCCGGCGAGCGCGGATAAGGTCGCTTATTTTCTTGCGCCGTTCATCACCTTGCTGCTGGCATTGACGTCGCTCGCGGTGATTCCGTTTGGGCCGCAGCATTTCACCGTGTTCGGGTACCAAACGTCCCTGGCTATCGCGGACGTGAACATCAGCCTGCTGGTGCTCTTTGCGATTACCGCGCTGGGGGTTTACGGCGTGGCGCTGGCCGGGTGGTCGTCGAACAACAAGTATTCGCTGCTTGGCGGACTCCGGAGCTCGGCGCAGATGATCAGCTACGAATTAGCGCTGACCCTATCCGTTGTTGGTGTTTTGCTGATCGCCGGAGATTTCAGTCTGCGGAACATCGTGGATCAGCAAGCGGGATCGGGAAATGGCTTGGCGAGCTGGAACGTTTTTCCGCAAGTCATCGGCTTCGTCTGTTTTTTTATTGCCGCGATCGCAGAGACCAACCGCGTGCCGTTTGACCTGCCGGAGGCGGAATCGGAACTGGTAGCGGGATTTCACACCGAATACGCCAGCATGAAGTTTGCGATGTTTTTCATTGCGGAATACACGAGCATGATCACGATTTCGTGCCTGGCGACGATACTGTTCTTCGGTGGGTGGCTGTCGCCCTTCCCGGCTTCGTGGACCTTCACCTTTTACCTGCCGTCGCTGCTGATGATTCCGTTTGGACTTTGGGTGATTTTTGACGGCGTGCGCTACGAGAGCCTGTTTGGGCGCATGGTGTTGCCGGTTGTCGGGACGGTGATCACCGCCATCGGAACCGCCTTGATCGTGTTCCCGGTGGTAAACGATGCGATTCAGGGAATTTTCTGGTTCCTGGCGAAGGTCTTCACCTTTTTGTTTGTGTACATCTGGATGCGCGGGACGCTGCCGCGGTTCCGCTATGACCAACTGATGAGTTTCGGTTGGAAATTTCTGCTGCCGGTTTCCATTGCCAATGTGATTCTGACGAGCGTCGTCATTCTTTGGAGAATGCACTGATGAACGGCCCTCTCATGATCTTTTTTGTGCTGGCAGCGATTGCGGTGTCGGGCGCGGTGAGCCTCATCCTACAGCGCCATCCGATTCACAGCGCGCTGTCGCTGATCGTGGTGATGGTGGCGTTGGCGGGGCTGTACCTGCTGATGGGCGCGGAATTTGTGGCGGCGGTGCAGATCATCGTGTACGGCGGCGCGATCATGGTGCTGTTTATTTTCGTGATCATGCTGCTGAACGCGGGCGAAGAAGAGCGCACGGACCAGTCGAAACTGGCCTTGTATGCCGGGGTTCCGCTCGCCGTTGCCGTGACCGGGCTGATCTGTGCGGCGATAGAAAGTTCGCAGACTGCGGCGAATATGCCCGCGCCCGTAGCGGAGACGCTGACCAGCACGCGGACGCTTTCGACGCTGTTGTTTACCGAGTTTGTCTATCCGTTTGAGCTGACTTCGTTCCTGATTCTGGTGGCGATTCTGGGCGCGATCGTATTGGCGCAACGGGAGAACTGAAGATGGTCCCGACGAATTATTATCTTTTGCTGAGCGCGATTCTGTTTGGACTGGGCGTCGTGGCGTTCGTTTTCAAGCGCAACATCATTACGATTTTCATGGCCATTGAGCTGATGCTGAATGCCGTGAACCTGGCGTTTGTGGCATTCAGCCAGGCGCTCGGAAAGCCCGATGGCCAAGTTTTTGTATTGTTCGTGATTATCGTTGCGGCGGCGGAAGCGGCCGTGGGACTGGGAATCATTATCCTGACCGCGCGCAACCGTCGATCGCTGAACGTGGAGAATGTGAACCTTCTTAGACTCTAATGCCGATACTTGAACATCTGTGGATCATTCCGCTGTTGCCCTTGCTTGGCTCGGCCATGAATGGGCTGCTCGGATGGAAGTGGCCGAATAAGATCGTTCACTCCGTGGCGCTCACCGCTACCGGTCTGTCGTTTCTGTGCGCCGTCGAAGCGGTGCGCGAATTTGTGGCCAATGGCCAACAGTTGTTCAGAAAGGAATTTTTCGATTGGATCGTGGCCGGAAGCTTCCGGGCCGGGTACGACTTACAGTTGGACCAGCTCACGGTGGTGATGCTGCTGATCGTGACGGGCGTTGGATTTCTGATCCATATTTATTCGACCGGCTACATGGCGCACGAAGAAGGCTACTACAAGTTTTTCTGTTACCTGAACCTGTTCATGTTTTTCATGCTGACGCTGGTGCTGGCGGCGAATTATTCGCTCCTGTTTGTCGGCTGGGAGGGAGTCGGGCTGTGCAGTTACCTGTTGATTGGGTTCTACTTCCTGAAACAGTCCGCCACGAACGCAGGGAACAAGGCGTTCATCGTAAGTCGCATCGGTGACTTTGGATTCATGTTGGGAATGTTCCTGCTGTTCCGGACCTTCCACACGCTGGACTTTGTGGCGATTTTCGCCGCGGCCGGGCCAATGCCTGCCGATCGGCTGGGTCAGTTCGGCGTGCTAACCGTGGCATGCATCCTGCTGTTTGTGGGCGCGACCGGCAAATCGGCGCAGATTCCTCTGTATGTGTGGTTGCCGGACGCGATGGAAGGGCCTACGCCCGTGAGCGCTTTGATTCACGCGGCGACCATGGTGACGGCGGGCGTTTACGTTGTGGCGCGGTCGCACATTCTGTTCCTGCATGCGCCTACGGCGATGTATATCGTGGCGATCATCGGATGCGCCACGGCGTTCTTCGCAGCGACGATCGGGCTGGTGCAGTCGGACATCAAGAAGGTGCTGGCGTATTCGACCGTCAGCCAACTTGGATACATGTTCCTTGGGTGCGGCGTGGGTGCGTTCACGGCGGGAATCTTCCACCTGATGACCCATGCATTCTTCAAAGCGCTGCTGTTTCTTGCGGCGGGCAGCGTGATCCACGCGATGGGCGGCGAGCAGGATATGTGGAAGATGGGCGGCCTCTGGTCGAAGATCAAAATTACATTTTGGTGCATGCTGTTCGGCACCATTGCCATTTCGGGCTTCTTTCCGTTTGCGGCGTTTTTCTCGAAGGATGCCATCCTGTTCGCGGCGTTCAACTCTGCCCCGGGCGGCAAGGCCTTGTACGCGGTCGGACTGCTGGCCGCGGTGCTGACTTCGTTCTATATGTTCCGACTGATCTGGCTGACGTTTTTCGGGGAAAAGCGTTACGACGAGCACCACGTACATGTGCATGAATCTCCGCTCAACATGACCATTCCGCTGATGATCCTGGCGTTTCTTTCGCTGACGGGCGGTTGGCTAGCCTTGCCGGCGCTGTGGGGAGGCAAGGACTATTTTTCTGACTTTCTTCTGCCGGTTCTTGGTTCGGGAGAGGTTGCCGGCCTCGAGAATGCCCATAGCCTCGAGCTGACGCTCTCCGGCGTGGCCATGGTGGCGGCAATGATCGGTCTGGTCGTGGCGTGGCGGATGTATGCGAAGAATGTCGAGCAAGGGAAATCACAAGGGCTTCACCAGCTGCTCTAC
The DNA here is from genome assembly GCA_963783955.1 of Candidatus Acidiferrales bacterium. Classification (GTDB taxonomy): domain Bacteria; phylum Acidobacteriota; class Terriglobia; order Acidiferrales; family UBA7541; genus Acidiferrum. Next base: position 499,406 of record CAWAPN010000003.1, read on the forward strand.
AACAAATATTACGTGGACGAGCTGTATCACGCCGTGGTGGTTGGGCCGCTCCTTTGGATCTCGCGGAATGTGCTCTGGAAAGTCGTCGATGTTGGCCTCATCGACGGGACGGTAAACGGCATTGCGACCGGGACCACCGCTGCCGGAGACACCGTCCGCCAGCAGCAATCGGGAAATACACGCAGTTATGCCGTGTGGGTGCTGGTGGGCGCAATCATCGTGTTCGCAATCATTTTCTGGCCCATCCTGCGTCCGGCCTTGTTCGGGGGGGTGTGGTAATGGCTTTCCACGGGCATCTGCTGACGTTTCTGGTGTTCTTCCCTGCCGTGGGTGCTCTGGCGCTGCTGTGGCTGCGGGGAGAGGACGAAGTCTGGATTCGGCGATTTACGCTGGTGGTTTCGCTGGTGGAGTTTCTCGCGTCCTTGTTGATGCTGCGGGCCATTCCGATCGGCGCAAGCGGTTATCCCATGGAGGAATTTGCGAAGTGGATCGCCTGGCCGCCGATCCATTACCACCTGGGAGCGGACGGCATCAGCATGTTTCTGGTGATCCTGACGACGTTCCTGACGCCGATTTGCGTGCTGGCTTCATGGCAGGGCATCAATTTCCGGCTTAAAGAATTCCACGTGATGCTGTTGCTACTGGAGGTCGGTGTCGTTGGCGTTTTTCTCTCGCTGGATATGTTCCTGTTCTTCCTGTTCTGGGAGATCATGCTGATCCCCATGGCGTTCCTGATCGGCATCTGGGGCCACGAGCGGCGCATTTACGCGGCCGTCAAATTTGTCCTCTATACCATGGCCGGCTCGATCCTGATGCTGGTGGGGATCGTGTGGCTGTACAACGCCACGGGCACATTCGATCTACCGACGATTCAAGCGATGATTCACAGCGGGCAGTTGGTGTTGTCAGAGCGGGCCGAGATGCTCCTGTTCCTGGCGTTCTTCGTGGCCTTCGCGATCAAAGTGCCGTTGTTCCCTCTCCATACCTGGTTGCCGGACGCGCACGTGGAAGCGCCGACGGCGGGTTCGATTATTCTGGCCGGTGTGCTGCTGAAGATGGGGACCTACGGCATGATCCGGTTCTGCCTGCCGTTGTTTCCGGGAGCTGCGCACAGAGCGGCGCCCTACGTGGCGGTGCTGGCGATCATCGGTATCATTTACGGCGCCCTGGTCGCGCTGGTGCAGCCGAATCTGAAGAAACTCGTGGCGTATTCTTCGGTGAGCCACTTGGGATTCGTGGTCCTGGGAATTTTTGCGTTCCGGGAAATCTCCATGCAGGGGGCGGTGTACCAGATGCTCGCGCACGGAATTTCCACGGGCGCGTTGTTCTTGCTGGTGGGAATGCTGCACGACCGTCGCCACACGTTTCTGATCAGCGAGTACGGCGGCTTGTGCGCGCCCATGCCCAAGCTGGCGGCATTCTTCCTTTTCGTGGCCTTTTCGTCTATGGGCTTGCCGATGCTGAACGGATTCGTAGGCGAATTCCTGATTTTGCTGGGGACCTACCAGGCACATTGGGACTGGGCTTCGTGGGCGGCGACGGGAGTTATTTTGTCGGCGTGTTATCTGCTTTGGTCGTACCAGAGAGTTTTCTATGGCGACATTACGCACGACCAGAACCGCCATCTGAAAGACACATCCGCGCGAGAGGCCGGGATGCTGTGGGCGCTATCGGTGCTGATTTTGTGGATGGGCATCCATTCCTCGTTCTTCACGCGGCGGTTCGCAGCGCCTTCGAAGGCGGTAATCGAGATGATGAACCCCAATCTGATGCACGAGGCGGTTCTGCCGGGAGCGGTCGCACCACCGGACGGGCTCGAGGAAGCGAACCGCAGGGAAAGGCTGGCGCAGCGCTAAATGGAATCCTTGAATCAGATCATGTTCCGCAACATTTTCCATGTGCTGCCGGAACTGCTGTGGTGTGGCTTTGGAGTGATTCTGATGCTGCTGCAGCCGTTCGTGAAGAACCGGCAGGCGTTGACCTTTCTCGCGATGGTGGGGGCCGCGGCGGGAACCCTGGTTACGTTTTTCACGACAGCAGGAAGCGGATTTTCAGGACTGATCCAGTTTGACACGTTAAGCCTGTTTTTCCATTGGCTCGTCGGGCTGGTGGCTTTTCTCGTCATTTTGTCGAGCGACTCCTATTTGCAGCGGGAAAACCTGGATGGGGCGGAGTTTTATGCGCTGATCCTGTTCGCCACGGCGGGAATGGGCGTGCTCGCGTCGGCGCAGGAACTGCTGACCGCGTTCATCGGGCTCGAAATGTCGTCGATTGCCAGTTACGTATTGGCGGGCTACCGGCGGGATTCCATCAAGGCCAGCGAATCGGCAATGAAGTATTTCCTGCTGGGGTCGTTTGCCACCGCGTTTTTTCTCTACGGCATCGCGCTTGTCTATGGTGTGACGGGATCGACGAATCTTGCGGCACTCGCGGATGTCGGTCCAAAGGGAACGCTGCTGCCGCTGGGGCTGACGCTCATCCTTGTCGGATTGGGGTTCAAGGTGGCGGCTGCCCCGTTCCAGATTTGGACGCCGGACGTCTATGAGGGTGCTCCTACGCCGGTAACGGCGCTGTTTTCCGCCGGACCAAAAGCCGCGACATTTGCGTTGTTGCTGAGAATTTTCAGCACCGTGCATGCGGCGACCGACTACTGGTTCTGGGCCTTCTGGGTGCTGGCTACCTTGACGATGTTTGTCGGGAATTTGGGCGCACTGGTGCAGAACAATGTGAAACGGATGCTGGCATACAGCTCGATCGCCCATGCCGGATACACGTTAGTGGCCTTCGCGGCGGTAACGTCGGTGCGAGGTGACCCGGAGGCGGTGGCCCCGGCGTATGCGGCGGTGCTGTTCTACCTGGCGAGCTATTCGCTGGTATCGATCGGCGCGTTCACGGTGGTTTCGGAAATTGGCGGGCAAGGCGAGCGCTATCTGACCTATGACGAGTATGCCGGCCTCGGCACGCGCCAACCGTTTGCAGCCGCGGCCTTGACCGTGTTTCTGCTGTCCTTCCTGGGGCTGCCGATCACCGCGGGCTTCTTCGGGAAATTCTACATTTTCAAGGCCGCGATCCGCTCCGATCTGCTTTGGCTGGCGGTGTTCGTCGCGATCAACAGCATCATCGGCGCTTACTATTACTTCCGGTTGATCGTAACGATGTACATGCGGGAGTACAAAGGCACGGTGCCGGCCGATCGGAGCAAAGGAATGAGCCGGACGGCGGCAATCGTGGTCGCGGTGGCGGTTCTGATTACTTTGTATCTCGGACTGCTACCGAATCACGTTCTGGGAATTGTGCTGTCGCAGCCGCTCATCCTATCCGCGCGGTAAAAACGAGCCACCGGGAAGAAGCCGCGAAAACTGTGGAAGAGTTCGAAGGTTTTAGGAATGCGACAGCAAAAGAAAACGCCCACTGAGGGGCGACCTCGGCGGGCGTTTTGATTTCGATCGACCTGCCTTAAACCTTCAACATGATGATGGCGAGAGTGAACAGCGCCAAGGTCTCAACGAACACCAGGCCGAGGATCATCGCGGCGCGGATCGCACCAGCGGCCCCGGGATTGCGCGCCACGCCTTCGCAGGCCGACGAGGCAATCTTTCCCTGACCGAGTGCCGCGCCAAACGCGGCAATGGCCATGCCAACGCCCGCCGCGATCGCGGACAGGCCCTTCCCTGACGTTGCGCCGGTATCCTGAGCAAACACCGCCGGAGCAACCAGCAAGACGACCACGAGTAAAGCCAACAACAAGACTGCTTTCTTCATAACTTCCTCCTGAGAATTGCCGCCAGTGGGTGGTTCCCGGAAGTGCGTGCTACAAACCGGTCTCACGCTAAACGGCACAACCAAGATTCCGGACGGCCAAGGCGTACCAGCGACGCGCATTTCACAGCCGCCGCCCGAAATGACAAATCTAAAGTTCTCCCGTTGGCCCGCTAGTGTTCGTCGGCAACGGCGAGCCCGACGTAAATGGCCGGGAGGACCGTGAAAATATAGGCTTGGATCACCGAAACGAAAATGTGCAGCCCGATAAACAGAATGGGAATGAATAGCGGGAAAATGCCCAGGATCATGCCGAGGGCGGGACTCTTGTTCCAAGCCCATTCGAATGGGCCGATCAGGAGTCCCAGGAAAATCACATAGATCAGATCGCTAGCGAATATATTCGCCCAGAGACGGACCGTCAGCGAGAGGAGGCGCGCGGCCGTGGAGATGAGTTCCACCGGAAACAGCAGCACGGCCAGGAGCCAATCACCAAACTGTTTTGGGGAACCCGCAAACGTCAAAAGGTAGTGGCGGGGACCGTGGTGGCGAATGCCTTGCCAGTTGAAATAGACAAAAACGAGGGAGGCACAAGCCAACGGTACATAGGCGACCTCGGTAGGCGAGGCGAAACCGGGGAAGACACCGAGCAGATTCGCAAGGAGGACAAAAATAGCGATGGCACCAATGAACGGAATGTACCGCTCTGCCCCGTGGTCGACATTTTCCTCGATAAGGTCTCTAATGCCAAAGCCCATGGGGTTCGTGATGAGAAGCTCAGCGGCCTGCTGAAATGCGCCGGGACGTTCGACAGACAGACGCGCGCGCAGGATCAGGGCCAGGATTGTGCCGATCAAAAGAACAAGCACGGACATGACCACGTATTGAGGAATAGGGTGGTCGTAATCGGCGGGCTGGATGCCAAGCGCGTGAAGAAGCTGGAGAGCCAGCGGGGCAAGAAATCGATTCACGCAGTCGGTGATTCGTTTTATCTCTTCTTCCATTCGTAGTCCGAGGGCCGCACGACACTGTGCACACTTACCACGATTGTGGCCGCTCCCAGGGCGCACAGGCCTACGACCATGCTTAAAGCGGGAACGTTCAGATATTTAAAAATAGCATAGACGGTGAGGGCTATCAACCCGTAGCGGAACGCGGCGGTGAAGTACGTAACCAGGGGAACGCGGACTTTTTTTTGATTCGCTTGCGCTGTAGCTCGTTCCGTGAGGGCGTCGGCGCCTTGCTTCAGCCAGCGAAAATTGCACCAGGCCAGGAAGGACCCAATGAAAATGCCCACCCCCCAATGCCAATTGTGGAGGTAGGCGACAGGAACAGCGGTAAGCGCACCGAGGAGGAGAGTGAGGTGGGAGATTCGGAATTCCGATTTCCGGTAGAGATCGTCAACCATTGGATTACAGCCCGGAAGGAGACGTTCGGTGCGTGTGGACGTGCGAAATAGGAACGGAACCGGCCATCACGGTTGTTTTGAGACCCGGCGGAGGAGGTCTCGAAGACCGCCGAAGAAACCCAGGAAGCCGAAAACGAGCATCAGGTAAGGCTTCGTGTGAAGCCAGTCGTCCAGGAAATAGCCTAACAGGCCGCCTACGGCAATGGAGCCGACGAGGATAAACGGCAGCTCCAGGGCCATGGCGAACTGCCGGCTGAAACCGGCAGCGCTCGGCTCGGCCGGAGTGAGCTCGTCGTCTTTGTCGTTATTGTCCGAAGGCATAGTGGGCCAAGCGTGTGAAGGGCTCAGGATACAACCCCGCCGCGAGGGTTACAAATAGAGTGACGCCCAAGGCTACGGCTTCGGCGCTCGTGAAATGCGCAGGAGGTGCTACTCCGGGGTTGCGCATCCAGGCGTGGACCACTACGCGGAAGTAATAATACAGCGCGGGAATGATGTAGAGGACGGCAAAGACAGCCAGCACGGGATGATGAGTTTCGATGAGCGCCTGGAAAATAAAATATTTGCCCATGAAGCCGGCCGTGGGTGGAATGCCGGCGAGCGACAGCAGGAAGATGAGCAGCAGGAAAGCAGCGGCGGGATTGCGCTGGTAGAGGCCGTCGAGGTCGTCGAGTGTATCGCCGGTCACACCACGTTGCCGCAGGATAATGATTACCGCGAAAGCGCCGAGGGTCATGAAGCCGTAGGCGATGAGGTAGTAGAAAATGCCGGTGACGGCGGTGTTGCTCTGCATGGTCGGGTCCCAAGCGACCAGACCAAGAAGAATGTAGCCGACATGAGAGACCGAGGAATAGGCGAGGAGGCGTTTGAGATTATTTTGCGTGAGCGCGGCTAGATTGCCCCAGGTCAGGGAGGCGATGGCGACTCCGGCGATAAGGAACTGCCAGGTGGGATGCGAGCCACCGAAGACGTAGAACATCAAGCGGAGCAGCAGTGCGAAGCCGGCGGTCGTTGAGGCCACGCTGACATACGCCGTGATGGACGTGGGCGCGCCTTCGTAAACATCCGGGGCCCATTGATGGAAGGGGACCGCGGCGATTTTGAAGAAAAGGCCGGCGGCGATGGTGACAAAGGCGAGGACGACCAGCCAGTCGACGAAATTGTGGGCGAAAGTGAAGCGCAGGCGGCGATCGAGCATGTCGCCGACCTCGAAGATGTTTGTGGACGCGGTCATGCCGTAGAGGAGGGAAAAACCATAGGCGAGGATGCCGGTGCTAAAGCCTCCGAGAAGGAAATATTTCATGGCCGCTTCGCTCGAGCGCTGATTGGCGCTGAGGAAGCCGGTAAGGACGTAAAAGCCGAGGGCCATGGTTTCGAGACCGAGGAAAAGCACGATCAGGTCGATGCCGGAAGCCATGAACATCATACCCGTGCAGGCGAACAGAATCAGTGCGTAGAATTCGCCTTCCTGCTCGCGCTCGAGTTCCAGGTAGCGGATGGAAAGGAGAATGACGATGGCCGTTGCGGCGAGCAACAAAATGGCGAACACGATGAAGAAGCCGTCAACGAGGACGGTATCGTGAAAACCGAGGATGCCCGGAGCGCCGGTCGGATCAAGCCGCAGGGCATTGTAGCGCTGGACCTGCATGTAGAGCCCTAAGCCGCTGGCAATTACGCCGAGGAGAGCGAGATAGGCGTTGAAGTGTTTCTCTTTCTTGGTGAGAAGAAAATCGAAAATGAGAATACCCAGAGCGAACAGAAGCAATTCCATCTGCGGAAGAATGGCTAGGCCATCACCGTGGATGTAGTTGATGATCGAGTTGAGGGCGGAGGGCATGGGAGAGCGATTATCTGGGTACCGGCAGCGCGGATGAAGTCAAAGCAAAGGAAGCGGACGAGGGGGGCAAGGACGGGGCCGTCGGGGCGCAGCCGTGCTGAGCCGCTGCGGGAATTTGCGCGGGGCGTTGCTGGTAGAAGGTTGGGTTTACCTGGCGCACGATTTTGTCGACTGGGTTGTTGATGAAGTCGAAGAAGGGTTTTGGATAGATGCCGATCCAGAAGGCCATGGCGACCAGAGGAAGAAGAACCGCGTACTCGCGAAGATTCAGGTCGGGAATGGCCTTGTTGACCTCCTGGGTGACGGAACCAAACATGATGCGCTGGTAGAGCCAGAGCAGATAGGCGGCGCCGAGAACGACGCCGAGGACGCCCCAGGCGGCCCAGGCTTTGTCGACGGCGAAGGCTCCCTCGAGAATGGTGAATTCTCCGATGAAGCCGTTCAGTAGCGGCATGCCGAGAGAACTCAGTGTGACGATGAGGTACACGATGGCGAAATTCGGCATCGGGGTAGCCAGGCCGCCGAATTCGGAGATGAGGCGCGTGTGGCGGCGCTCATAAAGGATACCGACAATGAAGAAGAGCGCGCCGGTGGAAATGCCGTGATTGATTTGCTGGAGCACGCTGCCGGAAAGAGCGGTGGGCGTGAGCGCGAAGATGCCGAGCGTGCAGAGACCTAAGTGGCTGACCGAACTGTAGGCGATCATGCGTTTCATGTCCTTTTGCATGAGGCAAACAACAGCGCCGTAAATGATGCCGACCAGCGAGAGGAAGATGAGGATGTGAATAATCTTGGCGCGCGCGACTGGATCGGCCGGAAGCAGCGGCAAAGAAAAGCGGAGGAAGCCATAGGTTCCGGTCTTCAAGATGACTCCGGCGAGGAGCACGGAGCCCGCGGTGGGCGCGTCGGTGTGGGCATCCGGCAGCCAAGTGTGGAAGGGGAACAGCGGGACTTTGATGGCGAAGGCAAAGAAGAACGCCCAGAATAGCCAGACTTTCAGCGAGTCTGGAAAATGTTGCGCCGTGGCAAGAAGCGTCGGGATGGCAAAGGTTGCGATGCCCGTTAATTTTGCCGCGTTGAAGTACAACGCCAGGATGCCCAAGAGCATTACGACCGAGCCGGCCAGGGTGTAGAGGAAGAATTTGATGGCCGCGTAGAGATGGCGGTCGCTGCCCCAGGCGCCGATCAGAAAATAGATCGGAACAAGCATGACTTCCCAGAACATGTAAAAGAGGAAGAAATCGAGCGACAGGAAGATGCCGAGCATCCCGGTTTCGAGGAGAAGGAGAAGAATGTAGTACTCCTTGGTGCGCATTTGAATGGCGGACCAGGAGGAGAGAATGGCGAGCATGCCGAGAAAGGTAGTGAGCATGACCAGCAGCAGGCTGATGCCGTCGAGGCCGAGGGCGTAGTGCGCGCCGATCGAAGGGATCCACGGAGCGGATTCGACGAAGGTGTAGGTCTCATAGCCTGATGGAAAACGGAAGACGAGAGGAAGAGAAACGAGAAATCCAAGCACACCGAAAACATTACCGAACAGGCGGTGCAACTTCGGGGCACCGCGTGGGACCAAGAGCAAAACCAGCGCACCAATCGTGGGTGTGAAGAGGATCACGCTCAAGAGATGCCGAGAAAACATGCCCATCGCCCTTTCAGTGCAAACTGCGCACTAAAACTTGCATGTGCAGGCCGTAATACGCAAGCAAAATGGCCAGTCCGATGAGGATGAAGACGGCGTAAGTCGAAAATACGCCGGTTTGGACCATACGAATCGGATGGCTGAGAGAACGCATGAAGTTACCGAGAAAATTGACAAGCCCATCGACAATCCATCGGTCCCACCCTGAAGAAAGCCTGGACAAGCCCCGCGCGAGCCAGCCCGCGCCGTCGACGGCAAAACCGTCGATCACCTTTCTATCGAAGAGGCCCAACAGAATGCTGAGATCCTTGATGCGATTGACGAAAAACGCGTCGTAGATTTCATCGACGTAATACTTGTGAAGCAAAAGATTGTGGAGACGCGGCCAGGAGGCGGCCGCTCTGGTAGGGAGCTGTGGGCGCCTCAGATAGAAATTGTAGGCCAGCCAAATACCCAGACCCGCCGTGCCCGTTGCTAGGGCCATCAGGAACCATTCGACGAGCAGTGTGTGATGGGAAAATCCCACCGCAGCCGTTTCCGGGATGACTCCGCGAACAACTGGTTCGAGAAGTTTCTCGAAGGAACTGCCTTCGCCCCAAAGCGAAGGAAGCGCAAACCAGCCGCCTACGATCGAGAGCGCCGCCAGAACCATGAGGGGAATGGTCATTGTCACCGGTGATTCGTGGATGTGCCGCTCGAGTTTGGGCGGAACGCGAGACAGTCCGAAGAAGGCGAGAAAGAGCAGGCGGAACATGTATAGCGCCGTGATGCCGGCGGTGATCAGTCCGGCGAGCCAGAGAAAAAGATAACCATCGATCGGAGCGGAACGTGAAAAGGCGTGATCGAGGATTGCGTTGTCGCTGAAGAAGCCGGCCAGCGGAGGCATACCTGCGATGGCCAAAGTAGCGATCAGGAACGGCCGGGACGTGGCGGGAACGGTGTTCCAGAGGCCACCCATCTTGCGGAGGTCCTGTTCACCGGAAAGCGCATGAATGACCGCGCCTGCGCCGAGGAAAAGCAACGCTTTGAAAAACGCGTGGCTCATCAGGTGAAAAACGCCCGCGGAGAAGGCGCCGACGCCAAGGGCGAGAAACATGTAGCCGAGCTGGCTGATCGTGGAATAGGCCAGAACTTTCTTGATATCCGGCTCGCTAAGGGCCATCGAGGCGGCAAAAATGGCGGTCAGCGCACCGACGACGGCGACGACGTCCATGGCCATGGGCGCGAGCTGATAAACGGCGTTCATGCGAACAACCAGGTACACCCCGGCGGTGACCATGGCGGCGGCGTGAATCAAGGCACTGGCGGGAGTGGGAGCTTCCATCGCGTCGGGAAGCCAGGTGTGGAGCGGAAACTGAGCGGATTTCGCCGCCGCGCCGAGGAACAGTAGAAGCGCTATAGCGGTCAAGACGGGTCCGCCGATGAGCAGGCGATCCTGGCTGAGCATCGCGGAGAGAGTTTCGTTGATGCCGGCAAAAGCGATGGGATCACCGAGACCCTCTGAGGTGAAACGGACCGTGCCGAAGGTGGCGGCGACGAAGAAGATGCCGAGGAGAAAGCCGGTGTCTCCGACAAGATTCACGATGAATGCTTTCGTGCCCGCTTCGGCGGCAGATTTTTTTACAAAGTAGAAACCGATTAACAGATAGCTCGACAACGCCACGCCTTCCCAGCCTGCGAACAGGAGAAGCAGATTATTCGCGAGAATCAGTGTCAGCATGGAAAAAAGGCAAAGGTTCATGTAGCCGAAAAAGCGGTAATAGCCGCCTTGGTGACTCATGTAGCCGATCGAGTAGACGTGAATCAGGAAACCGACACCGGTGACGACAAGAACCATGACGGAGGAGAGTGGATCGAACAGGTAACCGCCATCGGCGATGAATTCAACTGGGCCCCCGACGGCGGGGATGGGGCCCGGTGTGACCCATTCAAACAGGATTTGCTGGAAGACGCGATGAGCCGGATCAAGAGCGAAAAGTGCGAGTGTGGCTCCGGCGGCGTGAAGGAAGGAGAGGAAGACGCTGCCGACGCAGAAGAGGTTGACGGCGCTTCTAGGGAGAAGGCGTCCGAGGAAGAGCATCAGTGCGGCTGAGACCAGCGGATAGAGCGGAACGAGCCACAGAGAATCGAGGAAATAGGAGGAAGTCATGGTCGGACCACACGGCTTCCGCGGGTCGTGCTTCGTGACTTGCAATTCGACAAGGTTGCCGAAGGGACGCCGGCTACCATTTGAGGAGGTCCATTTCGTCGGCTTGAACGGTTTCGCGTTTGCGCACGAAGGCCATGATGATGCCTAAGCCGACGACGGCTTCGGCGGCTGCGTCGGCGATGAGGAAGAGCGCGAAGACTTGCCCGGCGACATCTCCGAAGATGCGGGAGAACAGTACGAGATTGATGTTGACGGCATTGAGAATCAGTTCGATGGACATCAGGACGACGATGACGTTGCGGCGCGTGACCACGCCGATGCAGCCGATCAGGAACAGCGCCAAGCTGAGGAACAGATAATGCGCCGGGGACATCATGTTTCGTCGGCCGTCTTTTTGTTTTTCGCCATAACTACGGCGCCGACCATGGCCACCAGCAGCAACACGCTGGCGATTTCGAACGGCAATAAATAGTTGCTGAAGAGACTTTTCGCCAGTTCCTCGGAATTGGGGGGCAGCTTGTCGGCGTCCGCAATTTTTGGAACGAATAAGCCTGCGCCTGGCAATCTGCTCGCATAGGAAAGGATCGCCGTTGCTTCGAGTCCGAGGACCATTAGGACTGCGACGGCTACGAGTGCTGGCAGGCGAAATCGGACTTGGTGGAGAACGACATCCCGGCGGACCAGCAGGATGACAAAGAGGAACGGCACCATGATTCCGCCGGCATAAAGAATGATTTGGGTGATGAACAGGAATTCGGCGCGAAGTTGCAGGAAGATGCCTGCCGTGGCGAGAAGCGTCGAGATGAGAAAGACGGCGGAGTGAATGGCGTTTCGGCGCGTAATCATCAGCAGGGCGCTGAGAACCGCGACTCCGGCGAAAACGTAGAACAGGATGCTATCCAGCATGGGAATCCGACGTTCCTGTCGCCACGGAATTGGCGGCCACGCCGCGCTTGTCATTCATATGCACGAGGAATATAGCGGCGGCAACAGTAAAAACGGTCGTTAGAAAAAAGGCCAGCCAGCGATTCCAGCCGAACGCGGATTCGAACAACATGGCGATAGCGACGGAGAAGACATCGACGATGGTCAAGGGAATCAGCATGTACCAACTGAGGTGCATGAGCTCGTCGTAGCGGAACCGTGGCGAAGTCAAGCGCAGCCACATGAAAATGTAAACATAGACCGAGACTTTCAGGAGAAACCAGAAAGCGCCGTTGAGGGCCGGCAGGCTGAAGCGAAGAGGCGCGAAAATCCACGCCATCAGAAGAAAGCAAGCGACGGCGAAGCAGCCGAATGCGACCGCCCCCAGGAACCATGTTTGAATTTTGACAGGCTGCTTCCCTGCCCTGTAAACGCAGTATGCACCGGCCGCGGCGATCGGCAGGGCGGGTAGAAAATCCAGCCAGTCGAGCCAACGAACATTGGGGAAGGGGCGCAGCCAGCCACCCAGGAAAACAGTGCTGGCGACAGCGGCCACCACGATCCCGTTGACGAGATCGCCGAGGAAGTAGAGCGACCAGCGCAAACCGCTGTACCCGGTATTGTGGCTAGCGCCGAGTGCGGAACCGGTTTCGCGGAGATCCGAAGGGCATCGGGGGGTTGCCACCATCGAGGCAACAAAATACGTCAGGAAAGCAATGGGAGCGAGGAAGGCAAACCAGACGTGTTGCTCCGCTTGAGCATCGACGATGGCGTGAATCTTGAGTGTGCCGGAGAGCAGTACCGCGCTGATAATGGCTAGACCGCCGGCTACTTCGTAACTGACGAATTGGGCGGTGCTGCGGATGGCCCTGCCGACGGAATCGTGGCTGCTCGAAACCAAGCCGCGGAGGATGATACCAAGGAAACCTAGAGAGCTGAAACCGAGAATGAAAAGGATGCCAATGTTGATGTCCCGGCCGATGCGGAAGGATGGGCCGAAGTACAGCGCACCCATGGAGGTAAACGCGGTGGCCATCGCAATCGTCGGAGCGAACCAGACCAGGAAGGCCTCGGCGCCTTGGGGGACGCCATCTTCTTTGAGGACAAGCTTTCCGGCGTCGCCAATCGGTTCGAACACGCCGTCAGCGGCGATGCACGTGCGTTCGAGGCGCTTCACTTTGCGCACGACGAGGACGCGGCAGGCAGCGATGAGAGGAACGATGGCGACGATGACAACCGCGCTGACAAGTTCAACCCACCAGGTTTCGAGAAAGTCGAGCAGGGTCTGAAGAGTTGGGTTCATCCGGAGTGGTTCTCTTCGATCGTGAACAGCGGCGGGTGCGAGAAAAGAACAGGCCGTATCATCGGTTCACCTCGCCGACGACGATGGACGCGTCGTTCTGGTCCGATTGGGTATTTTCAGGCTCTGGGGATGGCTTGGATTCGTCTGCCATGGACTGGATTCAAAGCGTTTCTAACACAGGAGATAAGGCCCGTCAATGAGTGCGGACCAGCGGTAGTGGGTCATCAGTTTGAAATTTAGCCCCAACGATATTCCGTAGTAGTCGAACAGCATGTTATTACCAATCAGCATCGCCGGTGATACTTGCTACGGGTAAGCCGGTGGGCGCATCTACTCCGGTTACGAAAAATTGCTCTGTTTTCCTGAGGATGAGAGTGGAGCGGCCAACTAGTGTACTGTAACAGCTGAAACGGTAGTATGATGGTGTTCATGGGAAACACCATCGTGCTGACGGATTCGGAACGTCTGGAACTCAACCAGCGAGCGGCGAGCCGTAGCGGGCGTGCCGATGACGCGCGGCGGGCGCGGCTGATGTTGTTGCTGGAGGCAAATCATACCTGGGCCGCGATTCGCGACAAACTGGACTGCAATGATGCGTTTATCAATCGCTGGAGCAAGCGATTTCGGGAAGAGCGGCTGGCCGGGCTGTTTAGCCGGCACGCTGGCCAAGAGGCCACCACGCTGACTCCTGCCCTGGAGGCGCGCATTTTGCAATGGACGCTCAAGCGTACGCCGCCGGACGGGACGACGCAGTGGAGCACGCGCAGGCTGGGAACGCAGCTCAAGGTCAGTCACATGATGGTGGCGCGGGTGTGGGCCAAGCACGGGCTCAAGCCCCAGCGGCTGGATCGCTACATGGCCACCAACGATCCGGACTTTGAGCAGAAGGCCGCCGACATCCTTGGGCTGTATCTGAACCCGCCAGCGCATGCGGCGGTGTTCTGTGTGGATGAAAAGACGGCGATTCAGGCACTCGACCGCAAGGATCCGGTGTTGCCACTCTCGCCGGGACGCGCCGAGCGGCATGGCTTTGAGTACTTCCGGCACGGCACGCTGTCCCTGTACGCGGCGTTCGACACCCAGACCGGTGAGGTGCTTGGCAAAACGGCCGTACGTCACACTTCTGCTGAGTTCGTCGCCTTCCTGGCGGACATCGTCGTCAACCAGCCGCGCGGCAAAGAGATCCACGTGATTGCCGACAACCTCTCCGCCCATAAGACGGGACAAGTCGACGACTTTCTGGCTCGACATCCCAAGGTTCACCTGCATTTCACTCCGACCTATTCCTCCTGGCTCAACCAGATCGAACTCTGGTTTTCCAAGATCGAGCGCGACGTCATTGCGCGCGGTGTATTCACGTCGGTGCCCGACTTGCGGAGAAAGCTCATGAAGTACATCCGGCACTACAACAACGCGCCCAAGACTGTGAAGTGGCGCTACTTTGACCCTACACGTCGCATTACTCCCAGTTCAGCTGTTACAGTCCACTAGGATTGATCCGTTGTTGCGTTCTTTACGATCTGCGCTGCGATCTGATTTTCATCACGCTTCGGCGGGGCTTGTTTTGGGGCCTTTTTCTTCGGCTTTCTTACTTCGCGTTTCCTTGCGTTTTTGTTTCCCATACCCCGAATCGTAGCATTTGGCCCACCATAGTCAATCCACGGCAGTTTCAAACTGATGACCCACTACCGGACGAGCGGAGTAGTAAAGTCTTGAATTCATAAGCGCAAACATTTTCGTTCTAGCTCTCCCTGTGTCAGACCCAATCGAGGGCGCCCTTCTTGTAGACCCAAACGTAGCCGACTAGCAGAATCCCGAGGAATACGAGCAGGGAAATCAGAGCGAAGCCCCCCGAGTGTGCGGCGAGCCAGGACCGATAAAGTATGGCCCAGAGAAAGAGGAAGAGGCTTGCGACCTCGAAGATTGCGAAAAGCATGGCGACGACGTAGAAGCGCGCGGGGTAAGGGCCGCTGGCTTTGCTTTCGGCGGGATTCAGGCATTCGTCTGGCAGGAATTTTGCGGGACCCGTGCGAGATTCGAAACCGATCCGCTTGAACACGAGACGGGCAATGACCGGTAAAGAGAGGACCAGCAGCGCGAAGATCAAAAGCGGGATATATTCGGCCGGCATTCTTTGGGCATGCTAGCACAAGGACTACGGAGCGTGGACGGAAATTCGAAAATGGACATCCGAAGGGGGAGAGAAAAGCAGGCCTTGAGGCCGCGAACCTCGCGGCCTCGGGATGGCATTCGGATGCTTCTGGTGCGCGCTTCGCTTTGTTTTTCCGGAACGAAGTTTCATTTTTCGAAGAGCAGTTCGCCGGCACGCTGTGTGGCTTTTACGACCGCTTTGATCAGCGTCACCCGCAACTTCCCTTCCTCCAGTTCAAGAATGCCGTCGATGGTGCAGCCGGCGGGAGTGGTGACGGCGTCTTTTAAGAGCGCAGGGTGGTCGCCGGTTTCGAGGACGACCGTGGCAGCTCCTTTCATGGTTTGAGCGGCCAAAAGGGTGGAGACATCGCGAGGGAGACCAACTTTGACGCCGGCTTCAGCCAGGGATTCGAGAATGATGTAAATGAACGCGGGACCACTCGCGGAAAGTCCCGTGACCGCGTCCATATTTTTTTCGTCGACCACAACAACACGGCCAACCGCTTGGAACATGGCTTTGGCAATTTCAAGGTGATCGGGCAAAGCGTGCGCACCGCGGCAGATGCCGGCCATGCCGACGCCCACGGCAGAGCAGGTGTTGGGCATGGCACGAATGACGGGAACCTTCTCGGCGACGCGCTGCTCGATATAGGAGGTAGGAACGGAAGCGGCCACGGAGATAATCAGCGTGTTTTTGCCAAGGCCGGGCTTGATTTCTTTCAGTACGTCGCCGACGACTTGAGGTTTTACGGCGAGAAGGACGACGTCGGCGTCTTTGACGGCGTTGCGGTTATTTGTGGTGACGTTCACCCCCAGATCCTTGGAAAGCGTTGCAGCTTTTTCTTCGTGCCGGACGGTGGCAGTGACATGTTTGGGGGAGAAAAGATTCTGTTTGAGATAGGCACGCAGAAGAATGCCGCCGAGTTTGCCGGTACCGAGGACCGCGAGATGCTTGTCGGAAAGTTTGGGAGTCATGGTCAGAACATTGTTACGGAGGAGCGGCGGACGGTCAACTACCGGGATTGCTTCCATTTAGGTTCGTCGGTGAAGAGGAAAGCAGGTCCTTGGGCGCAGTACCTCAGGATGACAAGCACTCGAGAAACTCAGTCGTGGTGGGCGCCGTGAAGGACTTCCACCGCGTGAGCCAGGATATGGGCTACGGCGTCGAGAGATTCGATGGCGCCTTTCGGACTGCCGGGAAGATTGATGATCATGGTTCTGTTGCACACCGCAGCGACGCCACGCGACAGGACCGCGGTCGGACTGTTCTGCGCGCCTTTGCGGCGGATCTCTTCGGCAATACCCGGGATGGTGCGGTTGGAGATTTCAAGGGTGGCTTCCGGCGTGCCATCGCGCGGACCGAGGCCGGTGCCGCCGGTGGTGAGCAGAACGTCTACACTTCCGCAGTCGGTTATGGCGCGTAGATGACCGCGAAGGGCGGCCGGATCGTCCGAGGAAAGGAGCGTAGCGGTGACATTCCAGCCAAGTTCGCGGCAGCGGGCGACCAGCGCAGGACCGGAACGGTCTTCGCGTTCACCGCGAGAAACGGAATCACTGATCGTGAGAATGGCGATGCGCATGAAGAAGTGTTTGGTTCTAAGTTTTGAGTTCGGAGATTGTGTTACTTGGAACCTAAAACTTAGAACTGAAAAATTTTCAGCCTGTGCCGACGGTGTCGCGGTTGGCTTCGTCGAGAAGGCGCATGGCTTCCATCAGCAGGCCGGTCGTGGTGCGCGTCGTGGTGGTGGCCGTCGAAGCGCTGGCGGCGTTGAAATCGATTTCGAATTCACCTTCAGTCCAGAGCACAACTTTCATCACCGCGTCATCACCGGTGAGGTCTTTGATCCTGGCGTCGCGGCATTGGCCGCTGGCGAAGAAGAGTTCGCCGCGTTCGGAACCCTTTTGAACCATGAGGCGGCACGATTTCTGGCCCATTTCGAGCGATTGCAGCAGATCGATCATGCTCATTTCCTCCAGGCGGCCTTGAATCACGCCGGGGCGCGAGGCTTGTTTCTGTAGCTTTTCTAAGAGCAAGCGATCGACGACTTTCTTGGCCGAGCGCACCAGATCCTTGAGGAGGAATGGCTTGGAAATGAAATCTTCGGCGCCCTCGATGAGTGGCCGGAGCCGCTCTTCGATATCGCTGCGGCTGGCCATGAACAGAAACGGAATGTGGCGCGTGGATTCCCGGGCACGAAGCTTTTCAAAGAGTTGGCGGCCATTAAGGCCGGGCATCTTGTAATCGCAGAGGATCACATCCGGTGGCTCATCGATGACTTTCAGTAGGGCGTCGGCCCCGTCCGCGGCGATCATGACTTCGCAGAAAGGTTCAAGACCCTTGGCGACGAGGTCGCGCACCATGGGATTGTCCTCGGCAACAAGCAGTTTGACGTTTTTGGCCGCGGCGGCCGCGCTCATGGCTTAGGTCTCCTGGACGATTTCGCAACGCGGCGATAGTCGCCGCTCTTTCCGCCGGTCTTTTCAACTAAATGGATGGCCGTGATCTCGATGCCTTTATCGAGCGCTTTGCACATGTCGTAGACCGTGAGGGCGGCACAGGTAACGGCTACCAGCGCTTCCATCTCTACCCCGGTTCGCGCCGTGGCCGTCACTTTGGAAACCAGTTCCACTCCATCTTTGCATACGCGTGGGGTCACAGCAATGTGGGTGATGGGGAGGGGATGACAAAGAGGTATCCACTCCGAGGTGCGTTTAGCGGCGGCGATTCCGGCGATCCGGGCGATTTCGAGGGGATTGCCTTTGGGGTTCTTCCGACCGTGGACAGCGCGGAGAATGCGGGGGGACATGTGAACAAAGGCGCGAGCGATGGCGGTGCGCGTGGTGACGGATTTCGCGGAGACGTCGACCATGGAGATTTCGCCGCGCTTGGTGTAGTGAGAGAGTTTCGGCACGAAGTCCTCGAGACCAACAGCAAAAGGCGCCCGCCGCGGATGGCGGCCGCTCGACAGGCAGGGATTAGAGTACGTCGAACCGCGGCAGAATAGAAACCTTCTCGCCGGATGGGATTTGCGAGCGATCCGGAGTGACGACCAGGAAACAGTTGGCGCGGGTGAGGGCGGCAATGTCTCCAGAACCCTGCCAGCGTAGAGCGCGGACACTCGGCTGAGCGTCTTGCCAGTCGAGGCGGGCGGGAAGAAAGTGCGTGAGATTTGGGTTTTCCTCGAGAGCCTCTGACAGCGTTGCTTGGAGTAATGGAAGCGGGCGAGGTTCGGCACCGCTGAGGATGTCCAAGGCGGGGATGACGAAGAGTTGGAAGGTGACCATCGTGGAGACCGGGTTGCCAGGCAGGCCGAACACGAGCGTGTCACGGCAGCGGCCGAAGACTGCGGGTTTGCCTGGGCGAACGGCGACGGCGTCGAAGAAAAACTCGGCACCCAATCCCTTCAGGACCGATTCGACGAGATCGTACTTCCCCATGGAGACGCCGCCCGAGAGGACGAGAACGTCCTCTCGAAGGCCTTGTTCGATCTTCTCAGACAGATCGTCGACGCGGTCGAGGGCGTTCACCAGAGGAACAGGCTCGCCGCCCGAAAGGCGGATTTGTGCGCCGAGGGAAACCGTGTTGCTGTTACGAATATGGAAGGGACCGGGTGTTTCGGCGATGGGTACGACTTCGTCACCGGTGGTGAGAATGGCGACCCGTGGCTTCTTGTAGCAACGGACCGTGCTGGCGCCGACTTGAGCGGCGACAGCTAATTCCGCGAACCCCAGGCGCAGGCCAGGGGTGAGCACGAGGTCGCCCGTGTGGGCTTCACTGCCGAGAGCGACGATGTTCTGGCCGGGCTGGCTTGGGCGATCGAAAGTGATGGCGTCGTCTTTGCGGCTGGTGAATTCGATCATGACGACCGCGTCGGCGCCGGAGGGGACGGCTGCGCCGGTCATGATCTGAATGCACGTGCTAGGGCTCAAAGGCTCGGAGACCGTGTCTCCGGCTTTGACTTCGCCTATGCATCGGACCGTCGAGCCTGGACTGGCTTCGGCGGCTCGGACGGCGTAGCCATCGCGAGTGGAGCGGTGGAACGGCGGATATTCGCGGTCGGAGCGGATTTCCTCGGCGAGGATATGGCCGAGGCCGTCGGAAATGGAAAGAGTGATGGTTGGGCGAACGCCCGCGTGAGATTTGGATTGCGCAATGACGAGCTGGCGGGCGTCGGAGAAGGAGAGCATCAGAGCGATCATTCTAACCGAACCAGCCGCCCGCCTCAGCCCTTCACAGGGCAAAAGATAGCCCCTTACAAAGACGGCGCTAGAGCCAGTGGGCGAGAAGAGTGCCCGGCTGGATGATGGTGGCGTCGCGCTCGGGGCCGGTCGAGATCATGCCGATTTCGAGTTCGAGGAAGTCGGAGACGAAACGCAGGTAATCGATGGCGTTCTTGGGAAGCCGGGAGGCGTCTTTGGCGCCATAGGTGTCGGCACACCAGCCGGGGAGTGTTTTGTAGACCGGAGTGACCCGCTCGTACTCTTCGGCGGAGGCGGGCATTTCGTGGATGGGTGAGCCTTTATAGGTATAGCCGGTCGAAACGCGGATTTCTCGTTGCGTGTCGAAGACGTCAAGCTTGGTGACGGCTAGCGAATCGATGCCGTTGATCATTTTAGCGTAGCGCAGTTCTGCGAGGTCTAGCCAGCCGCAACGGCGAGGACGGCCCGTGACGGCGCCAAACTCCTTGCCGCGCTCGCGGACCTCCTTGGCCTCGAGGTCCGGCATCTCCGTCGGGAACGGACCGCCGCCAACGCGGGTGGTGTAAGCCTTGGATATGCCAAGGACGTGGCGAATTTTAGTGGGTGGCACACCTACGCCAGTGGTAGCCCCTCCGGCAGTTGCGCTCGAGGAAGTCACAAATGGGTAGGTACCGTGGTCGATGTCGAGCATCGTGCCCTGCGCGCCTTCGAAGAGCACGGACTTTCCTTCGTCGAGAGCGTGATTGACGAGCTCGGCGGTGTCGCAGATGTACGATTTGATTTTTTCGCCTAAGGCCAGGGACGCTTCGACTTCGTGAGAGAAATCCACCTGGGCGCCATAGGCACCCTGGGCGATGCGATTTTTTTCCGCCACCACGCGGGCGGCCTTTTCTCGGAACAGACCGGGATCGAGGAGATCGACAACACGAAGGCCCCGGCGGGCCATTTTGTCTTCGTAGGCGGGTCCAATGCCGCGCGAAGTGGTTCCGATTTTATTGGCGCCGCGGGCGGCTTCGGCAGCCATGTCCAGTTCGCGGTGGTACGGGAAAATCAGGTGAGCACGATTGCTGATATGCAAGCGCCCTTTAACATCGACGCCGGCTTTCGCCAGGGTTTCGATTTCGGCAACCAGCGCGGCGGGATCGATGACGACGCCAGTAGCAATGACGGCATGCTGCTTGGGCCGAAGGATCCCACAGGGGATGAGCTGCAGCACATAACGATCATTGCCAATGATGACGGTGTGGCCGGCGTTGTGGCCTCCGGCGACGCGGACGACGTAATCAAACGACCCGGCCAGATAGTCGACGACCTTGCCCTTGCCTTCGTCGCCCCATTGCGCACCTACAACGACGACCGATTTCATTCAGAACATCTCCCTGGCTTCGGACGGTACCGGTCGAGAATCCGCGCGCGACACCAATTTCAAATCGTACGATGGGCTTGGGGGGAACGCAAGGAGCGGCAGCCAGCGACTCTAGCGACCGTCCCACCCGTCCCTGTATGCCGGACGTGGCGTTAGCAGTTGCGTAGCGCTTTTTGCGCGAATTGTTGCTATCCGGGCCGGGGTCCGCTAGCGTCGAAGATGCGGCGTGTCTCTCCACACCGCGAACCGAGGCACTGCTCTCCTGACCGAGAGGGAGATGGAATTGACCAACCCAATCATTACTTTGACTACGGATTATGGGACCAATGACCACCTGGTGGGGGTGTTGAAGGGGGTCATCCTTCGCATTAATCCAGAAGTTACGATCATCGATATCACCCACGGAATTACACCGTACGACTTGCTCGATGGAGCGCTGGCCATTGCGGCCGCCTATGAGTATTTTCCGCCGCGCACGATTCATGTCGTGATCGTCGACCCTGGCGTTGGGACCTCGCGGCGGCCGCTGCTCGTCAGCGGGCAGAATCAGTATTTTATTGCTCCGGATAACGGCGTGCTTTCGGGGGTCTACGAGAAGGAGCCAAACGTCGTGGTTCGCCATTTGACCAGCGAGCATTATTTTAACCAGCCGGTGAGCAAGACCTTTCATGGACGCGATGTTTTTGCTCCGGTGGCCGGGTGGCTATCGAAACATTGGCAGCCGCCTAGCATGGGCGAAGAGATCGAGGACTATAAGAAGTTGGCGCTGCCGAAGCCGAAAGAGGCGGATGGGGTGCTCAAGGGGGTTGTTTTGAAAGTGGATGGATTCGGGAATTTGATTACGAATCTCCGGCCCGAGGATTTGCCGGCGGCGTCGATGGAGAACGGGAAGATTCAATTGCAGGTGGGGAGTCATCCCGTGGCGCGAATGGTGCACACATTTGCCAGCGGAGATGCGGGAGAGCCGGTCGCGTATGTGGGTTCGAGCGGATATGTGGAGATCGCGGTGAATAAGGGAAATGCGTCGAAGGCGTTGGGGACTGGAAGAGGGACGCCGGTTTTGTTGACGAAGTGAGTGGTTGGTAAAGAAAAAGCAGGTGCCTCGGACGCGCCCTCGAAATGAAAGATATTTATTGTGAGTGATGTACGTCGTCGGACCTGAGGGTCCGGTCTTCTGATCGGAAAGCCTGTCAATTTTCGAGGACCCGGCATAGGTGCGGGCAAGCGACGCAGCCGTGCTGCGCCCCTATCTCGAAAAACCCCAAAGCACAGGAATGCCTGCGGCTTTGAAATTAGCGGGACTGATCGCGGGCGGTCATTTGGGAGCGGGTGCGTGGGTCGAGCCAATCACGCCAGGCGTCGCCGAGCAGGTTGAAAGCAAGAACGGCTGATAAGACAGCTAGGGCGGGAAACACGACCATGTGGGGGGCGTCGAAGAGATGGCTGCGCGCGTCGTTTAACATGGCACCCCAGCTCGGAAGCGGCGCTAGCACACCCAAGCCGAGAAAACTGAGGGTAGCTTCGGCCAGGATCGCGCCTGCGAGCCCGATGGTGGCTTGGATCAGCACGGGTTGAAGAATGTTCGGCAGGAGATGGCGGACGAGGATGCGCAAGTGCGAGGCGCCGAGGGCACGGGCCGCGAGGACGAATTCGAGCTCTTTGGCTTTGAGCACTTGTGCGCGGGCCAGACGCGCGTAGCCAGCCCAGCCGGTGATGATCAACGCAAGAATGACTTTGCCGATGCCGGGACCGAAGAAGGCCGCGAAGGCGATGGCCAGCAGAACGCCTGGAAACGAAAGAAACGCGTTGATCAGAAGGAGATTCACGATGCGGTCGAAGGTACCGCCGTGGTAGCCGGCTAACATGCCGAGAGTGAGACCGGTGAGGCCACAGCCTAGAACCACGCAAATCGCTACGAAGAGTGAAATGCGCGCGCCGTACATGACCCGAGAGAGAATGTCGCGGCCGAGTTCGTCAGTACCCATCCAGTGCGAGAGCGAGGGAGGCTGGAGGCGCGCGGCGAGATGCTGCGACGTAGGCTGAGAAGGCGAAATCCAGGGCGCCAGCAGAGCAACGATCACCAGGAGAGACGCAATGGCAAAGCCGGCTCGCGCGAGCAGGCTTTGGCGAAGAAAATCGCGCAGGGATCGAGAGGCGCTCACGATAGGCGCACCCGAGGATCGATCACAGCGTAGAACACATCGGTGAGCAAATTGACGAGAACATAGGAAAGCGCGATCACCAGGATGCAACCTTGCAGCAACGGATAATCGCGAGAGGAAATGGCCATGACGGTGAGGCGCCCGATGCCCGGCCAGGAAAAGATGGTTTCCGTGACGATGGTACCGGCAAGGAGCGTGCCGAACTGCAAACCAAGAATGGTGGTGATGGGGATCAGCGCATTACGCAAAGCGTGGCGCAGAAGGACCGCCGTGGTCGAAAGGCCCTTGGCGCGGGCCGTGCGCACGTAATCACTGGAGAGTTCTTCGAGCATGGAGCTGCGCACCATGCGCGTCAGGATCGCGGCCAGGGCGGCACCGAGCGTAACGGCTGGCAAGATGTAGTTCAGAGCGCCACCACGACCGGACACCGGGAGCCAGCCGAGTTTGATCGAGAAGAGAGTAATTAGGAGAGGGCCGAGAGCGAAGTTTGGAACCGCCAGGCCGAGAAGAGTGAACAGGCCGATCGAACGATCCGCATTCGACCCGCGGCGATCTGCGGCGAGGACTCCCGCGGGAATGGCGATTGCGGCGCAAACCAGAAGAGCAAGGAAGGCGAGCTCGAGCGTGGCGGGATAGCGTTCGAAAATAACGTGGCGAACCGGGGCTTGAAATTTGAAGGATTCCCCGAGGTCGCCGCGGAGGGTTTGGCCGAGATAGCGCGCGTATTGCATGTAGAGAGGCTGATCGAGTCCCAGAGTGTGGCGCAACTGCGCCGCCTGGATTGGCGTGGCGCCTTCGCCGAGCATCTGTTCGACAGGATCGCCGGGGACAATGTGAATCAGGAAAAAGACCATGGTGAGAACGAGCCAAAGGGCCGGGAGCGTGAGCAGAAGGCGATGAAGGATGTGGCGCGCCATAGTCGGTCGGTTCAGCTCTTTCGACTGCTGGAATTGAGTTTGGCGACTGCGGCAGAAGCGCCAGGCCCGCTCGATTCCGCGGCGGACGGCGCTGGATTTTTGGGTGGAAGCAATTGAATCTTGACGCGCGCCACGCGACGGCCATCCATCTCGATCACCGTGAAACGATGGCCTTCGAACTCGAAGCTTTCACCGCCACGGGGGATGAAACCGAGTTGGTCCATCACGAAACCGCCGACGGTGGCGTAAGCAGGATCTTCGGGGAGCGTGATGTTGTATTGCCTGTCGAGATCGTGGACGTTGAGGGCAGCGTCAAAAATCACGGCGCCATCGGACAGCGTTAGTGGTTTTTCGACAACGTCGAATTCGTCGTGAATTTCCCCGACCAATTGTTCCAGCAGATCTTCCATGGTGACCAAGCCGAGGATACTGCCGAACTCGTCGACGACCATGGCCATGCCAACGTGGCGCGAGCGCAATTCGGAAAGCAGTTCGCTGGCAGGCTTGGTCTCGGGAACGATCAGGATTTCACGGAGGACGCGGCGGAGATCGAACGGCGGAGGTGGTGGCAATTGTTCCTCGAGCCGGCGCTCGCGGTCGAGAAGCACCCACATCATGTCCTTGATGTGTACGAAACCAAGGACGTGATCCAGGGTTTCCCGGTACACCGGAATGCGGGAACGTTGCGTCGTGGCGAACATGCTCATCACTTCTTCGAGCGAAGCTTCGATGGATAGCGAGTGCATATCGGGACGCGAGACCATGATTTCGCGCGCCTGAAGCTGATTTAGTTCGAGCGCGCTGAGGATGAACTTTTCTTCCCCGGCAGCGAGCAACCCGCGTTCACGTGCCTGCTGGATTTGAATCTGCAGCTCTTCAGTCGAGTGCGCGACGCCGTGGCCGGCGGGCGACATGATTCCGAGGGCTTTCACGATCAGGCGGGACGCTCCGTCGAGGAAGTCAATCGCCCACCGAAAGGTGTTCAGAAACCACAAAAACGGGCGAGAAACCATCAAGGCTACGCGTTCGGCTCGAGCGAGACTGATGGTTTTGGGAACGAGTTCGCCTAGAACGACGTGGACCGCGCTCAGGAAGAGGAAGGAAATGGTCAGAGCGACGGCGTGAATCAGCAGGAGCGTACGGAAGGAGCCTTGCGTGGGCATCACGCTTTGCACCAACGTGACCACGGTAATTTCGCCAAGGGCACCGATGGCCAGGCTGGTTAGTGTTATCCCCACCTGAACGCCGGAAACGACGCGATGCAGGTCGCCGAGGAGGTGCTCCACGATTTTCGCCTGGGCATTGCCGCGAGCGACCAGTTGACGGACCCGCGACAGACGCACCGCCACAAGAGAAAACTCGACGGCGGCAAAGAAGCCGTTCAGTGCCACGAGTATCGAGACGCCTATGAGGCGTAGCAGAAACATGCCAAAGATGGCCCTCAGCGGCATTGTAACAGCAGCCATGGCGGGCGTTTGCGGGAGTCGGGTTCGTGAGGCTAGAGAAGCATGAGCAGGTTTTTCACACAGATGACCCTAACGAAGCAACGTACCAGCACAAGAGAAGTGCCGCGGGAACGGAAATGGCTTGTCTCGGGAATGTCGAGTGGAAGCGAGTTGCGTGGGTAGGCAGGGTCCACTAGACTGTGATTTCCCGATGGAGAGCGATTCCTAGTGCGGACAATCCTACGGCTATTGCTGTGGATCGGCGGAGTGGTGGCGCTGGCCGTGGCCGCGGCGGTCTGGTGGTTCGTTTACCGCCCGTTGCCGCTGCTGGACGGATCGATTGTTCTCCCCGGCCTCAATAGCCAGGTGAGTGTCGAGCGAGACAATTGGGGCGTGCCTCATATTCGTGCCGCTTCTGTCGAGGACCTGGCCGAGGGGCAAGGCTATGTCATGGCCCAAGACCGGCTGTGGCAGATGGATTTGTTGCGCCGGGCCGCACGTGGCCAGCTTTCCGAGGTCTTGGGTCCGGCCACTCTCGAAATCGACAAAGACTTTCGCGTATTGAATTTCAGCCGCGCCGTGGACCGCGAGTTTCGAAGGATGGACCCGGAAGGGCGCCGCGTGATGGAAGCGTATGCGCGCGGGATCAATCTGTACGTGCAGCAGCACGTCACACGATTGCCCATTGAATTTACTCTTCTGAATTACAAACCACAGCCGTGGCAACCCACCGATTCGCTTGTGATTGCCTGCTACATGTACCGGACGCTGACCGACACGCGCGAAGAAGAGCTGGGCCGGGCGATGGTGACCGAAAAGGTCGGGGAGGAGTTGGCGAAGGACCTCTATCGTCCTGAGGCTTCGATGGATCGTTTTGTCGTTGGGGGTCCCAACGCGGGCAAGGACGCGCACGCTACGCGGCAGTCGGACGGCGATGAAGAAGACGATAAGGAGATGGACCCGTCGAACGTGCAGAAGACGCAGCGGGAACTTCCGACTGCTCCAACGATCGCGGGAGGGACGCAGCTTGGTTTGGCCTTCGCGGAAGAAGTCAACCACTGGCTTGGGGAATCGGCGCGCGAGATTCGTGGTTCGCTCGGCAGCAACAATTGGGTTGTGAGCGGAGAACGCACGGCAACGGGAAAGCCGCTGCTTGCGAATGACATGCATCTGGACCTTACGTTGCCGCCGATTTGGTATGAGGTGCATCTCACTGCTCCTGGATGGAACGTAAAGGGATTTGCGCTGCCGGGAGCGCCCATGGTCGTTGTCGGGCACAACGACAGAATCGCCTGGGGATTCACGAATAACGGTGCGGATGTTCTGGACCTGTACATCGAGACGTTCAACCCGGCGAATCCCGACGAATATCGTGTGAATGGCGCCTGGAAGAAGGCGGATGTCTACGACGAAGTGATCAAAGTGAAGGGTGCTCCGGACCAACATTTGAGATTGCTGGTCACGCGGCACGGACCTGTCGTGCGCCAAGAAGGCGATAAGAGTTACGCGATGCGTTGGACCGTTCTGGAGCCCGGAGCGCTGTGTAATTTCTTTAACTGGCTCGGAAAAGCGCAAAATTGGGGCGAGTTCCGTGAAACGATGAAAGGAATTTGGGGACCGGGGCAGAACGTGGTGTACGCAGACGTGGATGGCAACATCGGCTACGTGCTGGGTGCCCACGTGCCGGTGCGAAAAAAGGGACACGGAGAAGTTCCGGTGCCGGGCGATACCGACGATTACGAGTGGACCGGATACATCCCGTTTGAGCAACTGCCGCAGGTGTTCAATCCCGAAAGCGGAATGATTGTGACGGCGAACGCCAGGGTCGTGGGACCGAATTACAAGCCGTATCTGACGGATCATTGGGAAGAGCCGTACCGCACGGCAAGGATTTACGACCTGCTGCGCGACAAAACTGGTTTGCGGCCGGAAGACATGTTGAGAATCCAGACCGACATTTACAGCTATCCGCACGTGTTCCTGGCCGGTCAGCTAGCGGCCGCGGCGAAAGTTGCTCCGCCGAAAGACTCGCGGGCCCAGAAACTTATTGAAGAGGCGAAGAACTGGAATGGAATGGCGGAAGCCAATTCGTCCGTGGTGTCGTTTCTGGATGCGGCCTTGGAGAAGGCGTTGGACCTGATTCTCGAACCGCATCTCGGAGAAGACGCGAAGGACTATCACTGGCGGCGAGTGGCTTTCTTGCAGCGCGTGTTGACGGAACGTCCGGCGCGATGGTTGCCATCGGATTACCAGAACTACGATGAGCTGCTCAGCGCGGCCGCGGACCGAGCGGTCAAGTATTTGGAAGACAAGACCAAGGATGCCGATCCGGATGACTGGCCTTGGAAGCGCTTCGACTATCTGGACATGTTGCACCCGATCGGCCGCGAAGGCATTTTGAAAAAACTGCTGAGCATTACGAACCAACCGCAATCCGGAACAGTCTGGAGCCCGCGAGCCGCCACGCGACACGACGGTCCTTCGGAGCGATTCGTGGCAAACCTGGCGGATTGGGATCAATCGATTATGCTGATCACCGGAGGAGAATCCGGCCAGGCCGGCAGTGAACATTATCGCGATCAATTCTCCTACTGGTTCGAGGGCAAGGCGATCTATGGGCCTTTCTCTGACGCCGCCGAAGCCAAGGTGCGCCGGCATACACTGATTCTGAAACCGGGCGCTTGAGGATACTCCCGTTCCATGCCGGAACTCCCTGAAGTACAGGCCATCGCGCGAACGCTTGGCCCGCTAGCTCGAGGCCAACGGTGGCACGCAAGAATCGATCCGCGGCGGCCCGCGAACTCACTCGGTCAAAGAGAAGCCGCGAAACTTCATAAAGCAATTGTGTCGGTTCTCCGCCGTGCTTTAGAATGCTGCTTGCACCCGGCGCCTGTATTTCGCGACCCGACGCGGTGGTTCGAGGGGCTCGAGAAAATCCTGCGCACCTATCAACGCGAAGGATTACCTTGCAAGTGCTGCGGGCGGCCGATCGACGTATTTCTGTCCGCACTGTCAGAGATGAGTAGAAAGATTTGATCGTGAATGTCCGAGAGGAATACGTGAATCAACCGAAAAAACCGGAACCGCCGAAGAAGCCGGATTTTGAGCGCTCGCTGGCCCGGTTGGAAGAAGTGGTACGCAGGCTCGAAAGCCCGCAATTGTCGCTCGATGAAGCGATGCAGCTGTTCGAAGAAGGGGTTGTACTTTCGCGGGAATGCCAAAAGCAGCTCGAAGAGGCGGAAGGGCGAGTGGAGATTTTGTTGAAGAAAGCGGACGGGAAAATGGTGGCGGAAGCGTTCGAAGCCGAAGGTGAGAATAAATCGTGAGGATACCTCACTGGCGCGGGCGAAAACACAATTCGAGCCGATGAAACTCCCCCTTTTTTTTGAAGAAGACCGTTTGGCGGTTGACGCTCATCTGGAGCGCTTGCTGCCAGCCGAATCCGTGCAGCCATCCTCCATCCATCAAGCGATGCGATATTCCGTCTTCGCCGGCGGAAAGCGCATCCGGCCCATCCTGTGTCTGGAAACGGCGCGCATTTTTGACGCGACGGATTCGCACGCGCTGTATCCGGGCTGCGCGATTGAATTCATTCATACCTACTCGCTGATTCATGATGATCTGCCAGCCTTGGATAACGACGATTTGCGCAGAGGAAAACCGACATCTCATAAGAAATTTGGCGAGGCCACGGCGATCCTTGCCGGGGACGGACTTCTGACGCTTGCGTTCCAGACCGTTGCGGGGGCACCGGTCTCATCCGACCGGCGGGTAGCCATGGTGACGGAAATCGCGACGGCTGCCGGGACTGTGAACGGAATGGTCGGCGGGCAGGTGGAAGATCTGGAGAATGAAGGCAAGAAAGTCGGGCCGGACACGCTCGAGTACATTCATCGGTCGAAGACAGCGGCGTTGATTCGAGCTTCCGTGACCTCGGGAGCGCTGTGCGCGGGCGCTTCTACGGACGATGTGAAACGTCTCCGCCGGTTCGGAGAAACCATTGGCTGGGCGTTCCAGGTTACCGACGACATTCTGGACGTTGAGGAATCGTCGGCGGCGCTTGGCAAAACCGCCGGAAAAGACATTGCGCAGCAGAAAGCCACATACCCGGCGGTATTCGGGCTGGAGCGATCGCATCAATTTGCGGAGGAGCTGTCCAGTAAGGCGATTGCCGAGTTGCAAGGGTACGGCGAGCGCGCGGAACGGCTACGCTCCATTGCGGAATTCCTGGTTCTCCGCCGCGCTTAGAAGCACAAATCCATGAGCGGCAAATCCACGCGGAAAAGGCTTGATGTGTTGCTGGTAGAGCGCTGCCTGGCCGAATCGCGTCAGAAGGCACAAGCGATGATCCTTGCCGGAGAGATCGCAGTGGACGGGAGGAAGGCCGAGAAAGCCGGAGTGGATGTTGCGGAATCGGCGCGAATTGAAGTGCACAGCCGGTTGCAGAAGTACGTCAGCCGCGGCGGATTCAAGCTGGAAGGTGCGCTCGAAGACTTTCAGGTAAGTCCGGAGGGGCGGGTTTGTCTGGATGTGGGATCGTCGACGGGCGGATTCACGGATTGCTTGCTGCAGCATGGAGCGACTCGGGTTTATGCTGTGGACGTAAACACCGATCAACTGGCATGGAAGTTGCACGAAGACGGTCGGGTGATTCCGATCAAGAAGAACGCACGGCAGCTGACTCCTAGCGACCTTCATGAGCCTGTCGACCTGGTGACAGCGGACGTTTCGTTCATCTCCGTGAGGAAAGTCTTGCCGGGCTTGGCTGCCTGCGCAAACGCTTGTGCCGATCTGCTGATATTGGTTAAGCCGCAGTTTGAGTTAGAGCGCGAAGACGTTGGCAAAGGCGGAATTGTGCGCGATTCGAAGCTCCATGAAACGGCGATCGCCAGTGTGCGAAGTGTGGCCGAATCACTGCGGTTGACCATCTTGGGCAGCGCGCCGAGCCGTTTGCCGGGGGCGCAGGGCAACCAGGAGTATTTCCTACACGCCAGAAAAGCGGCTAGGGTAGAATCGCAGTAATTTCATGTCATCCCCGTCATGCTACAAAACGATTGGCATCATCTCGCGGCCGCGGCGATCCACACTTGCCGAAGTTGTACCCAAACTATTGGACTGGTTAAATGAGCGCGGCGTCTCGACGGTGATCGACTCTGAAACCGCGGGTCCGATCAATCGCAGCGACATGGGCAAGACGAGGCACCAGATTGCCGAGGAGGCTGACCTGCTGCTGGTATTGGGCGGGGACGGGACGCTGCTAGCGGCGGCGCGCGAAGCGGCGCCCCATGGCACGCCGATTTTGCCCATCAACCTCGGTGGATTGGGATTTTTGACGAGCTTTACGCTCGAGGAACTTTATCCCGCGTTGGAACAAACACTTGCGGGGTGTGGTCCGGTCAGCGAACGCGTGATGCTCTTGGCGGAGCGCACCCACAACGACAAGGCTTTGACAAACCAGCTCGTGCTGAACGAGGCGGTCGTGAACAAAGGGACGCTGGCCCGCATGATCGAGCTGGAGCTGCACATCGATGGCGGGTTCGTCTGCCGGTACCGCGCCGACGGATTGATTGTCGCCACTCCGACAGGATCCACGGCTTACTCCATGTCCGCGGGCGGACCGATTGTGCATCCGTTGGTGGAGTCCATCCTCATTACGCCGATTTGCCCACACACATTGAGCGACAGGCCCATCGTGGTGCCGGATACGTCCAAGATTGAGCTACGCATGGAAGAAAATTCGGATTCGGTGTTTCTCACGTTGGATGGACAGACCGGGGTACCGCTGCACGCTGGGGATAGAGTACGCATTACACGCGCGGCCGAGCGATTGAAGCTGATTCATCCGGCGAACAAGAGCTATTTTGAGATTCTGAGGAGTAAGTTGAAGTGGGGAGAAGCGTGAGCTCTCGTTGGCCGGAGTCTGCCTGTTTTTGCGCAGGGCCGAGAGTGGCGCGCCTACGGTGCTTGGCGCTGATCCCTCGGTGGCAGGTGCCGGGGCTAAGCGAGTATATCGGTTCCGAGGAGATCGCCTTGCGTTTCGCGACGGCGGATTAGTTTCGCCTTCCTCCCGTGAACCAGGATCTCGGGAGGGCGCCGGCGGCCGTTGTAATTTGAGGCCAGGGCCATTCCGTAGGCGCCGGCGGCCCAGATGGCGACGGTGTCGCCTGGTTCGACGCGCCCCAGGGGCCAGCCTTGCAGGAAACAGTCTCCTGTCTCGCAAACCGGGCCGACAATGTCCGCGCGCTCTGCGGAGCCGTGTCCTTTGGAATTGCTTTGGCGCACGCGCGTGACGGGATGAGGTGCGTCGTAGAGGATCGGCCTCGCGAGATCGTTCATCGCCGCGTCGATAATCACGAACGACTTCGCGGAATTTTTCTTGGTGTAGATGACTCTCGAAAGCAACACGGCCGAAGGGGCGATGATGGAGCGGCCCGGTTCGAGCAACAAGCCGACACCGAGCGGACGAACCACCTCGGAAATCATCCGGGCGTATTTCCTCGGTGGGATGGGCGATTCTTTCGTGTATCGCACACCCAGGCCGCCGCCAAAATCGAGATATTTGAGGGCAATTCCCTGGCGTCGCAGATCCAGCAGGTAACCGGCCAGGCGATCCAGGGCTTCGCGGAAAGGCTTCAGGTCGAGGATCTGTGAACCAATGTGCGCGCTGATTCCCTGCCACAGGATGTGCTTCGAACTGCGGTGTTCGAGATAAAGAACTCGGGCCTCGGACCAGGCAACGCCAAATTTGTGTTCGGAAAGACCCGTAGAAATATGCGGATGGCCACCGGCCTTTACGTCGGGGTTCACGCGCAGGGAAACGCCGGGGAGATTCGGGCGATTGGCAGACTTGCGCGAAGATTCCTCTAAGAGCACATCCAATTCTTCAGGCGATTCGACGTTAAATTGCAAAATCCCGGGCGCATGGTTTGCCTTTGCCTTGTAGGCAAGCGCGGCTCGAATCTCTTCGCGCGTCTTGCCGACTCCGCTGAAGACGATGCGGTCGCCGGGCACTCCGATATGAGCGAGATGCTCCAGTTCTCCGCCGGAAACGATGTCGAAACCGCTGCCTCGCTTGGCAAGCAAGCTCAAGATAGAGAGATTGCCGTTGGCCTTCACGGCGAAGCACAAAAGATGTGGCAGCTGGCGCAGGCCTCGGTGCAATTCGTCGAAGGCGTGTTCAATGGCGCGCTGGCTGTACACGTACGCGGGAGTTCCGAAGCGTGAAGCAATTTCATCGAGAGACACGCCTTCGCAAAAGACTTCGCGGCCGGCACCGCGAGGTCTTCTCTTCCAGGCAAACTGTGGTGTGAATTCTGCCGGATCGACGTACGGCAGATTTTTTCGCGCTCCGCCGGGGCCGCTCATTTTACTTTTAGGACCACGAGGGTACGATCGTCGGACAGAGGCGCGTTTTGCGTAAACCAATCGACTTCGCGGAGCACGAGATCGGCGATTTCGGCGGCCGCTCGTTCGTGGTGCTGCTCAATGAGACGCATGAGCCGCGTTGTTCCGAAGAATTGTCCTTCCGCATTGGCGGTTTCCGCGATGCCATCGGAGTGGAAGACAAGCGTATCGCCTGCTTCAAGCGTCACTCCCCATTCGTCATAGCTGGTTTCTTCGAAGATGCCAAGGGGGAAGCCCGTCAATTCGATTTTGTCGCATCGGCCGTTTTTGTACAGCAACGGCTGGGATTGGCCGGCGTTGGCGACGCGAAGTTTTTGGCGACCTTTCTGCCAAGTAGCGAAGCACGCGGTCATAAACCGGCCTTCGATGCGGCGCTCACCGACCAATTGGTTCATTTGACGAAGCATTTCGGCGGGCTGAAGCTTTTGCGGAGCCAAGCTGCGCATAATGCCGATGGCGACAGCGCCATAAAGTGCGGCGGCGGTTCCCTTTCCGCTCACATCGCCCAACGCGATGCCCAGCTGTTGCGGACCATAGCGAAGGAATTCATAAAGATCGCCGCAGACTTCGCGAGCAGAAATGTATCGCGCGGCGACATCAAGGCCATAATCCTCGGTGGGAACCGGGCGTAGCAGGGCACCCTGAATGCGCTTCGCGGCCTGCAGATCGCGCTCCATGCGGGCTTCGCCTTGGGCTACTTGCTCGTAGAGGCGAGCATTCTCCACGTAGACCGCGAGATTTGCGGCAAGAATGGAAAGCGTCTGAACGTGGTCTTCGGTGAAGTAATTGAGCTGCGGACTTTCGAGATCCAACACTCCGATGACCTTGCCCTTGTAGATCATCGGAATGGCAAGTTCCGACCGTGTTTCCGGATTCACCATGAGATAGCGCGGGTCGGCGGTGACGTCCGGCACTACGACAGGTTGCCGTGAAGTCGCGGCAGCACCCACAAGTCCTTCGGTAGCAGCGGCTCGCAGCTTTCCCTGGACCCTTTGACCGTGTTTCACATCCAGGCGATGGCGGAAGACTTTCTGCTCTTCGTCATAGAGCATGATGCTGAGAATCTGGTAGTCGATGACGCGCTTGACCAACTCTGCGGCCCGGCGGAGAAGCCCTTCCACATCCAGAATGGAACTGATCTCACGGCTGACTTCGTTGAGAACAAGCAGCGCTTCGGTTTGCGTTCGCACCTGCTGAAACAAACGGGCATTTTCGACGGCAACGGCCAGGCGGTTTGCCAATACGGACAGAATCGTCTGCTGATCCTTTGTGAAGTAATCCGGATGGCGGCTCTGAATATCGAGTACGCCTACGCATTTGCCACGGAACATCAAAGGCACTGCCAATTCCGAACGCACACTGTCAATCGCGTTGATATAGCGAGAATCTTGCGTCACATCGCTGACGCGAACAGGTTGGCCGGTCTTGGCGGCGGTGCCAGTAATGCCCTGTCCTATCGGGACTTTGAGATTTTCGGCCAAACCCGGGGGATAGCCGATCGCGAAGCGATGCGTCAACAGGATCCCATCGCTGTCAATCATCAGTACGCCGAACAACTCATAGTCGATGAGCTTCTTGATTAAGACCGCAGCATGCGACAGGACTTCGTCCAGATCGAGCGACGCGTTCACTTCTGCGCCAAGCTCCGCGAGGGTGGAAATCACCTCGGGACTGTTATCCGTGGTCACACTAGAATGTGTTTTAGGATCAGTGGCTTCCATGAATCATTTCATTATAGCAGGGGCAAGCGGGTCTCTTGGACTCTGCGTCTAAACGACTACGCGGATTTTCCCTTGCCTTTTGCGCCAAACTCAAGGACGCAAACGTCCGGCAGATTGCGGTACCGCTCGTCGAAATCGAGGCCATAGCCGACTACAAATTCGTTCGGAATCACGAAACCGGTGTAGTCCGCCCGCACGTCGGCAATGCGGCGCTCGACCTTGTCGAGAAGAACGACCACGCGAAGATGCTTCGGTTTTTTTTCCTCGAAGAAACGGAGAAGATACTTGAGGGTCAGACCGGTATCAAGAATGTCCTCGACCACAACGACCGTTTTGCCTTCGATGCTGACGTCCAGGTCCTTGATCAATTTCACTTCGCCGGTGGAATCCGTGCCGTGCCCGTAGCTCGAGACAGAGAGGAAATCGAAGGAGACTTCGCCACCGAGCTCGCGTGCAAGATCGGTCAGGAAAAATACGGACCCTTTCAGAACGCCGATGAGATGGAGCGGTTCCGTGGGGAAGTCGCGGCGAATTTCCTTAGCCAATTGTTTGAGGCGGGTTTCGACACGCGCGTCCGAGATTAGAGGCCGCAGGGATTCTCCAGGGCGATTGCCCGGCGTATTTTTGGTTATGCTTGCGGCATGCTTTTTGGCCACGCTGGTCGCTCCTCGTGCGAGTCCATTCTACCCAGTGCGAAGTTCTTGTTGATTCTGCGAGCAAGTTTTCCCATCCTATGTTCTGCTATCCCACCTGTCAATTCTTAGAGTCAGGCAGTGCTGGACCGATCGGGGGAAAGTGAACGAAGGCAATCTGAATCTGCCGGAACCGTGGCTGTGCGGAACGCACGGCGAAGTGCCGGCCGTGGCGCGTGCCGTGCTGCACGCCCTCGAACTCGCGAAAGAAGATTTGTGGAAGTGGTGCTTGCCGCTTTCAGAGGAACAGCTCAACGAGCGCCCTCACGGAATCGCGCCGGTGGCTTTTCATTTGCGCCACATTGCGCGAAGTCTGGACCGCTTGCTTACTTATGCGGAAGGTGGGGCGCTCGACGAATCACAATTGGGTTTGCTCAAATCTGAACTCGCGCCGCAAGCCAAACAGGATGCACCTTTTGAGGAGTTGAAATTGGCGCTGGAGAGCGCTGGTCGGCGAGTGCGGGCGCTTGCCTCGGCTAATCTTGAAACGCCGCGAAAAGTTGGAAAGAAGCAATTGCCGACTACGATTGGCGGCCTACTGGTGCATGTGGCCGATCATACGCAACGGCACGTAGGCCAGGCGATCACGACCGCGAAGCTGGTGGCGACGCGATAAGAGGCCATTCGGACGGCCGGGGGGGCCCGGTTATACTTGGGCGGCATATCATGACTCCATTGATCAAGTCGATTTTTCTGGTCTTTACCACGCTGTTCCCGATCGTTAATCCGCTGGGAGGCGCGCCACTTTTCCTCTCGCTCACGCATTACTATTCGGCTGAGCAACGCAAGATTCTTTCGCGCCGCATCGCTCTGAACAGTGTCGTGCTGATCGTGGTTTCTTATTTTATCGGCACGCACATCCTGTCGTTTTTTGGAATCTCGCTGCCGGTGGTACAGGTCGGCGGCGGCTTGGTGCTCACTGCGACAGGGTGGGCGCTGCTGAAACAAAAGGACGAGGACAGCACAAAAGCGGATGTGCATCGAAG
Source organism: Candidatus Acidiferrales bacterium (assembly GCA_963783955.1). GTDB lineage: Bacteria > Acidobacteriota > Terriglobia > Acidiferrales > UBA7541 > Acidiferrum. The sequence continues at coordinate 535,469 of CAWAPN010000003.1, forward strand.
CGTCAGCGCTGAAGACCTTTCGACGAAGGCATTTTATCCGCTGACGTTGCCGCTGACCGTGGGGCCCGGCTCGATCTCGGTCGCGATTACGCTCGGCGCGAATGAACCGCACGTTGGCCATCGGATCATTTATTCCATATTGGGTGCGGTGATCGGGGCCTTCCTGATCGCAGCGTCCGTTTATATTTGCTACGCATTCTCCGACCGTCTCGCCCGCGTGCTTGGAGAAACCGGCATGAGCGTGATCATGCGATTGTCCAGCTTCCTGCTCGTCTGCATCGGGGTGCAGATCCTGTGGAACGGTGCATCCACGCTGCTGAAATCGATTGTTGCGGCGCCGCATTAGCTGGGACCTACTTCCAGTCTGGCAGTTGCCTTTTGCCTAGCATGGCCTCGGCGGCCCAGGTTCCCAGATAGACGGACTGAGCGACTCCATGGCCGGAATAAGCGCCGAGAACAATGGCGTTCTTGCTTTGCGGGTGATATTCGAACACCGGTTTCCATTCTTCCGCAATGCAAATGGGGCCGCCCCAGCGATGCGTGAACTTCACGTGTTGAAGCGCCGGATGAAGTTTGGCGATCCGTTTTTCAAGCCGATCGAACCGAGCCAGCGCTTGGCCTTCGTTGATGTTCAAGCCATGCAGCTCGCGCCAATCTTCGAAGTGGACCAGTCCGCTGCCGAAAATCGCAGCGTTTCCGAGCAATCGGCCCCAAAGATACGGCAGATCGACGGTATAGAAGGGCTTGCACTCCCGAAGTCCGATTTGCGCGAGGACTTGTTCGCTGAGAGGTTCGGTCAGTACGGCAGTCGTAAATGCAGGTTCGGCACGTCCCTTGAGACTGTTTAGTTCCAGGCTGAACGCATTCGTAGCCAAGAGAACATTGCTAGCCCTCGTCACTCCCGCGGCCGAGCGAAGCTCCACGCCGTCGGAAAATTTCAAATCTTCGACTGCGGCATGCTCGAACAACAAGACTCCTGCGCGTTCGGCCGCCCGGCCGAGTCCGCTGACAACCTTTCCGGGATGGATGGAGCCGCCGGACACTTCTTTGACGACCGAGAGGTCGCCCGAGTCCTTCCAGAAGATTCGGGAATGCTCGATGCCTTCGCTGCGCCCGAGTTCATAAACTCCGGGAAGCGTGAGGTCCGCATGCACTTGCAATTGGCTGAGAATTCTCTGGTATCCGGCGAGGACATCGCCGAGCCCGGGTAAATCTCCGACCGCGGTCTCCGCGAGCGCCATGCCGCCGGTATGACCGCTCGAACCGGCTCCGATCACATCGGATTCAAACAGCGCGACAATCTTCTCCGGAGCCAGAGTTTTTAGCCAGGATGCTGCAGCCAGACCGGTGAACCCGGCACCGGCGACGGCGAAATCCAATGTTGCGGGTAATTCCCTACGTGTGGGGACGAAATCGACTTCCCAAGGGCAATTTCCCCAGTTTTTTGCCATTTCCCGTGTCCTCACTCAGCCTTATTTTACAATGAGCGACGGCTTTACCCGGGGATACGGAAAAACTTCAGATCAGCAAGGCCTGAGCTACAAAACAGAATCAATGCAAGCCAAAGACGGCTATGCTGCTTGAGGTGCCGACGTACACTTTTCCGTCGGCCACCATGGGGGTGATGAATTTGTTGCTGCTGAAATTGTCTATTCCACCTGCGGCCTGGGTGGTGTTGTAGAGTTCGTTCGAGAGATTGGTTGCGTCGTAGGCATGGAGAACGGCGGGACTACTGTTCTCGACAACCCAAACAATGCCATTGGTTGTGCCGCTGGCGGAAATGCTTGGGGTCGCTCCTGGATAACCAAACGTGTGACCCGAGCGCGAGGATGGTGACGTGGCCAGCATGCCATTCACGATAGGAAACGCCTTGATGGAGTCGTTGACGGCGCCGTAATACACCGTGCCGTTGAAATAGCTGGGCTTGGCCCACACTCCGCCGGAGAGCTGGCCGGTTATCAGCTGATAGATGTTATCGGTGCTGGAGTTGAACTTGCCCATGTCGTCGCGGTTGACGACATAGATGTTCCCGTCTTTTCCTGACCCAACAGCCAAGTGGTGCGTGTTGCCGCCGTTGTCGATAATGTCGGGCAGCAGAAGCTCTCCGCCGGAGCCAAAGTCGGTATCCGAGTCCGATTCGGAGACGGTGTTTAGAGGAGTAAAGTAATCGAGCAGAGTAAGCGGCGTGGTCGAGCTGATTTTGGCAAAACAGTTGCCGCAATCGCTGTTCGCTGGAAAACCGCTGGAATTCAGGGTTGTGTCAAAATCACCGTTACCGAGGATCATGTAGATGTTGCCGTAGGCGTCGGCGCCCGGTGCTGCACCCGCCATCCAGATGGCGCCTTCGCTGCCATTCGGAACGAGATTCAAGACGCTGGTTTGAGCCAATGTGTCCGCGCTGTAGGCCATGATCCAGCTGGTGTACGGGCGGTCGTCGCAGTGCGAAGACCACATCGTATAAACGATCCCGTTCAGCTCGAGCAATCCGGGGCGTTCTTTGTATTGCTTCGGATCGAAAACGACCGATCCGTTCGAACTATTGTCGCCGGTACCGGGGAACGTCGCTTGGACCGCCATAGGGCCACCGAACAGCTCTGCGCCGGTGCCCAGATTGAGAGCATGAATTCGTTGGTGATAATTTCCACTGCTGTCTTTTGACATCGCCACAACATAAATGGCGTTTCGGGAGCGGTCGATGACCGGCGTCGAGGTGATGCCGATTTGCGGGGTAACTTGGCCGCAGCCGCGATTGTCGCTGGGAGTCTCTCCGGAGAGCAGCGCGGTCGTTTGCCACAACACCGTTCCTCCCGTCGCGGTAATGCTGTCGGCGTCAAAGGCGTAAATCGAGTCGTTTTCGGTTACCGCGTAGAGAACGTTCTTGGTTCCAACACCTGGAATCGCAAGGTTCGAAAGCAGGAGCGGTTGGCCGTCGACGAGCCCGTCGACGGCAAATTCGCCGAGCTTTCCGAAGGTCTTCACGTTTACATTCGCTGGCGTCAGCGTCATTTCGCTGGTGTTCTGGCCGGTGCGCAAATTGTCGTAGTGATAGGTGACCACGTCGATCGAAGACCCACCCGTCGCGGCATTCACAGTTAATGTGGCAATGTTACTCACGATATTTCCGACCGTGTTCGTGACCGTGACGCGGAATTGTTCGCCGCTGTTCGCGGTCGTTGTCACAGGCGTTGAGTAAGAACTGGAAGTGGCTCCCGGGATCGCGGTGCCGTTCAGCTGCCATTGATACGTGAGCGGCGAAGTACCCGTAGCCACGACAGAGAAGGTCGCCGTTTGTCCGGCGCTGACGGTTTGGTTCGCCGGCTGAGAAGCAATGGTCGGCGCGACAGCCGCAGCGGTGACGGTTAGCGTAGCCGGATGACTGGTAACGTTCCCTGCGCTATTACTGACGAACACATCGAAGGTCGACGCGTTGTCAGCGAGCGTTGTCGCGGTGGTGGTGTAACTCGCGGCATTTGCTCCAGCAATATTTGCTCCATTTTCCTGCCATTGATAGGAAAGCGGCGCGGTACCACTCGCCACGACCGAGAAACTGGCGGTGTGACCGGAAGTGACGGTCAGGCTCGCGGGTTGCGTAGTGATGGTCGGAGCTGAAGCTGTCCCACTTACCGTCAAGGCCGCCTGGTGGCTCGTAACGCTGCCTGCGGAATTGCTGACGACCACAGCAAACAGCGATCCATTATCGCCCGACGTCGTGGCCGGCGTGGTGTAACGGACAGCCGTGGCCCCGCTGATATTCGATCCGTTCTTCTGCCATTGATAAGAGAGCGGTGAGGTCCCTGCGGCGGCGACGCTGAAAGTCGCGCTCTGGCCTGCGCCGACGGTCTGCGCCGACGGTTGAGTGGTGATGGAGGGCGCGATCGCTTTGGAATTGCTGCCGGAACCGGAAGTGGTGTAAGCGGAACATCCCGCTAAGGCCATCGTGAGGCAAATGCAGGCGAGAAATCCTAGGGTGCCAAGCGCACGGCCGCGTGTACGCACAAGCTTCTCCCGAATAAGCTAGACGTCAGGGGACAGGTTGCCTGGGCGATTAACATAGCCAGGATACGACTCTCAGGCGCGAAAGGCATCTGGACCGAAGGCCAGTTCGAGGACAGGCGCTTACAGATACTTGATCAGCACAACTTCGTTGCGTAACTCGTTGTAGACCAATTCATCCACAAGCTGTTGCGTGAGCATCAAGCCCAGTCCGCCCGGGCGAAGTCCTTTGGCTTCCCGCTCTTGCATGTGAGCCATGGGATTGTCCTGCGGATTGTTTATGGCGGCGTGTTTCAGCTCCTCCAGCTTGAAGCCGGGGCCGGGATCGTCCAGGCGATACATCAGCATGCGCTTGGTCTTGATGTAGGAGACGCGCACTTTCAAATTAGGGTCGAGATGGCCGCCCCATTCGATCGCGTTGTTCAAGAGTTCGCGGAAGGCATAGCCGACTTTTTCGATGACCTCGGCGGGTAGATCCATGTCCATGTGCATGAGGAAGCTCTGCACGCGGCTCACCACCGAGCGTTCGCACGGGACCATTAATTCAACCCATTGCGCGTTGGCTGATATGACCTCGATTGCCGGTACCTCGGGACTCGTGGACAGTGCGTTTTCCACGACGGTCAGCAATGTGGTGGCATCCAGCGGCTTTTTCACGAACTGATAGACGCGGCCTCTGAGAGCGGCGAGAAGAGTGTCAGAGGTCTGGTCCGACGTCATAACCACGATTTTCGGGATGTGCTTTTCGCCATGGAGATGGCCGAGGAACCCGAGGCCGGTCATCCTCGGCATCCAAATATCCAAAAGCACCAGGTCAAAGTTTTTTTTGCGGACGGCGTTCAGTGCTCCCATGCCATCCGATGCCAAGGTAACGGAATACCCGCCCTTTTTCAGGACGCCGCTCAGCATCTGCCGCGTTGTGGCATCGTCGTCGGTGACCAGGATACTCGGCATGTCTTACGCTCCGGCTGGATGGGCTGGCTGCGGCGTCCTTGGCGCAAATCCTATCGCGATTTTTGCTTAGGATTGGAGCTCCGGCGCTTGGTCTTGGGACTCGCTCCCGGGCTTCGGGAACGATTCTGTACGGCGTATCGTCTCAAATTTGCTTCCAACTCCGCAATCTCTTCCTTAAGTTGTTTGTAGACCGGAGCGGTACCTTGAAAGTCGTTGGCGCGGCCCAGATCTTGCAGTCTTTCGGAGCTGGAGCGAGCTGCGTTTGCGTCAAAAATGCTAACCGAGCCTTTCAACGCATGAGCCAACGAGGCCAGGTTCTGGCCGTGTTTTTGTTTTAGTGCTTTCTGGATTCCGGCCATGCGCTTTGGCGTATCCTGCAAAAACGTCGCGATGATTTTCTGCGCCAGCTGCGCGTCTCCGCCGACGCGGCTAAGGAGATTCTCGGTTGGCGTTTGCGTCGTGGGCGTTGGCGCGGCGGCCGCTTCCCTCGGCATTGCGTGCGGCGCCGCTTCGCATGTACCGCGGAGAACTGCGTCGAGTGAGTCAATGTGAAAGGGCTTGCCGATGGCGGAGTCGAATCCGGCTTGCAGCAACCTTTCCTGGTCGGGCTCGCTGCTGTAGCCGGTCAGTGCGATAACCAGCATCGGACCGAAATCTTTTGGGCGTCCCCGAATCACCCGCATCGTCTCGAGACCGGTCATCTCCGGCATGTCTTCGTCGAGCAGAACGACATCGAATGGTTCGCGTTTTAGTGCCTCGAGCGCTTGTTGGCCGTTGGCGACAGCAACCACCTGGTGCCCGCGACGCTCCAGCTGCATCGTGGTCAACATGCGAATTTCGTCCTGGTCCTCCGCAAGCAGGACCCGAACGGGAGATTTCTTGGCCGGCATGGGCCTGGCAGCGCTCCCCTCAGCCGTTGTCTTTCGAGCGGGCTGCTTTGCGATAGGAGATGCAGGTTCAGTTTTCACCGCGGCTTTCGGAAGGCGAAACCAGAAGCGGGAACCTCGCTGCGGTAATGATTCGCAACCGATTGTGCCGCCCCACCGCTCTACGGTCAGGCGGCAGAAATACAAGCCCAATCCCGCTTTTCCGCCGCCCTCTTTCCCCTTCGAGAAAAGTGCGAAGATGCGGGCAGGGGTCATATCGGCCGGGAGCCCCGGGCCTTCGTCGTCCACAAATGCTTTGACGAACTCGCCGTCCTCTGCGAGTCCGATTGCAACCGTAGAGCCGGCAGGCGAATAGCGCAGCGCGTTCTCCAAAAAGTTGGAGAAAATTCTTTCGATGCGCGTCGCTTCTCCGTGCACTCGCCATGCCGCGCGCGGGTCGGCTCCTTCATCGAGCTTCAGCTTGACGTTTTTCAAGGCATAAACCGCAATGAACGCATGCAGAACGGACTTGGCAGAGGCCAAGAGATCCGGGGATGCTTCGGCTTTGCTTTCCTCCGAGAGCGCAGCTTTCAGGTCCGCCGAAAATACTTGCAGGATGTCGCGGATCATCGCGAGCTGCTGGTCGCTGGCCGTCTTTGCAAGCTCCAGGAGACCTTTTGCCCGGTCGCTCAAGATCTCCTCGGACATCGTGTCAAAAGCGGCGCTCATGACGCTGAGGGGTTGCGAAAGGTCGTGAATGATGCAGTGGAGGAGGATCTCTTTTTTTTGGACTTCGCGCTGAAGCTTTTCCTGGCCCAAAAGCGAATCGCGGGCGGTCTGGAGCAGATGCACACGCTCCTGAAACTGGGGCTCAGGACTATGGAGTGCGAGAAAGCGCACACCTTCCAATTGAAGGGCAATTGCTTCGAGCGGAATCTCCCGGCCGGAAGGTGATTTCTCGATCCACATTTCCGAACGGCAGAGCCCCTGGTCGTTGGAATTCCAAAAGGCGTCGGCATCGAGCAGGAAATTTTCCAAAAATGGCGATTTTTCGGCGACCGGGATTTCCGTTTGAGCCGCCCGAGGTATTTCCCAAAGCTCGGCGAGCCAGGGAGGCAGCGGGGAAAGTAATGCAAATCGCCCATGGGCGCGATGCTGCAGAAGCACAAATCCAAGTTCGCAGAGGAACTGAGGAAGCGGGCCAGACATGTTCAGCCTACAATCCTTCGAGCGAGTCGAGAGAATGCTTCTTCCACCCCTTGACCGGTCTTGGCGCTCGAACGCAGAATGGTCCAATTTTTCGCGGCAAGTCGCGCTTCCATCTCAGGATCGAACTCCCAGTCTTCGACCAGGTCAACTTTATTGATCACCAAGATAAACGGCACAGGCCCGATTTCGGCGCGGGCGCGTTCTTCGAGTTCGACAGCCGCGTCGATGGTGGCGCGTCGCGTGCCATCTGCGACAAGCAGATAGCCGGAAGCCCCTTGAAAATAAGACCAGCGGATTTTCTGGAAGTCGTCATTGCCGTAAAGATCCCACAGGACCAGATCGATCTGGGCTCCATCGATTTGGATCGGTTTTTTGTCAATTTTCACGCCGACGGTGGTGTGGTAAGTCTCGGAAAAAATGCTTTCGACGAAACGCCGCACCATACTGGTCTTACCGACTGCAAAAGAACCCAGCATGCAGATTTTCTTTTGCATCATGGCTGGTTGGAAGGAATGACGATCACGCGGAAGGTCGCGCTGCGATTGTACTGGCGATTTTCTTCGTTGTCCTCGGGCCGAACCGGCTCAGCTGTAGCCACACCCTTCGACTCGAGGCCTCGATCAACGACGCCCAATTGGCGGAGTTCAGAGGCCACCCTATCCGCCCGGCGCTGGCTTAGGCTCTCGTTGGACGATTCCGCCCCCGTGGAGTCGCTGTGCCCGACAATTTCAATTCTTGCGGCTTGGTGCAGCACAACGGGCGGCTTCAGAAGCTCCTGAATAAACGGAAGCAGGTTTCGAAGGCTGGAACGTTCCGCCGAAGAAAATGAAGTGCTGGCCAACGGAAACCGGATGACGGTCAGCTCGAGTTTATTCCTGGCTTCATTGAATGCGATCTGCTCCGGAGACAGATTCCCCAAATCGAAGGCCCGAACGCCCGGTATCCAGAGGGCTCGCGAACGCAGATCCTTTAGCCATTTCGCCGAGGGAGAGCCGTCGACATGCAGGAGGCCATCTTTCACGGATAGAGTGACGCCCGCAGGAGGGGCGAGCGCGGCGATTGCCCGTTGTTGGACCAAAGCATCATCCAGCGCGTAGTAGGAGCCCCAGTGAAACTCCGCGAGTGATGGATCGAGTTGCGCCTCCTCGACGACTTTCGTTGGATCGGGAGCAAGGGGATCGCGAAGGCCTCGAATGACAAAACGACCGCGTTCGCGGGCGAACGAGGTGACGATCAACCCGGGCCGGCTTCCGAGAGTTTCCACCAGTTCGCTCCATCGGCGATATTGCCACCATCGCCAGCCGAGCCAACCCCCGATGACTGCGAGCAAAAGAATTCCGGCCCCGAGTACATACCGGTGACCGCGCGGTTGCGCGCTTTCTTTAAATTTGGACCCCAGGCATCGTGAGAGTTCTCTGTTCGCGTCCGCGAACGGGGCGGTGTCGCCGTCGAAGTGTTCGAGCTGCGCGGCATATTCGGCGTGCAGTTTTTCGAGGGATTCGGCCATCTGATCGCGCAGTGAACGAGGGGCGACCCCGCGGATCACCGCCGCGAGAATCGCATAGGGACCATTCTCGACCCAGACGTCGAGATCGCCAACGTTCATGCGGTTTACCGGCGCGGCCTGTCCGGTGCCGAACGAATCGCGTACAAAATCCTGAATGGCCGAGAGCATTCCCGATACCAGGCTGGGATCCTGCATGGCAATGGCGGGCGCAACGGCATGGGCCATGGGCAAACCCGTATTCTTATGGATGAGAAAAACCTGTTCGACGCGGAAGACCAGGCTGTGCAGCAAGGCCACCTCGGTGAAGGAGCGGCCGGTGCGGATCGCTTCGATACGCCATTTCATGCCCTGCCAGGAAAGACTCTGATCCAAAATCTGATTGAACGAATCGAGAAACGAACGAAGGGTTTCGAGAATGGAGCGCCGAATCGCCGGACCCATCACCGGAAACAGGGCGGCGGCCAGCGTGTTCGGGTCTTTGCGCACAGATTCGCGCAGAGCGGTTTCTATGGTCGGCGCGAGGGCCTCGCTGAGGGCATCACTGCCTCCCTGGTCGCGGCGGCGCTGAATCGCTTCGGCGACGACTCCGCTCACGTCCTCGGTTCGCGATTCGGGATTTTCGATGCGCTCGTGCAGGCGCTCCAGAGCTTCCTGCTCCGGCGCCAGAATGAGGTGGCGCAATTCTTCGAGTGCGCCCGAGCCATTAGCGGAAGACTCGCCGTCAGGTAAGTTTGCGGATCGACTTTTCGGCGTGTCGGCCATGGAGGAACGGGCGTCCCGGGGGTTCGCAGCTGGTTTTGGGGCGGAGCCCATAGGTTGCCGGTCCGGCTATTTCTCCGGCAGTTCCAGTTCGTCCTTCAAGCGCAAGGCAACCTCGGTAAACAAGTCGGCCAGCGCGGCACGATCCGTTTTTTCGTTGCGCAGCGTCTCGGCTTCCGTCTCCAGGGCGTTTTCCAGCTCTTCCTTGGATTTCTGGATCTGATTGCCGAGTGCTTTCGACTGCTCCAGAATGCGCGAACGCAATTCTCCCTGAGCGCTTTCGAGAGTGTCTTCCAGTTGCGAGAGCTTCTTCTCCAGGGTTTTCGAAGAATCGCGTGATTCTCTCGTCAGTTCTTTCAACGCATCGGTGCGCTCTGACTTTTCGTTTTTCAGGCGTTGACCGAGGGACTCGATCTCCTCGCGGACGTAGGATTCGAGCGTATCGAAGCGCTTCTTCAGATCGTCACGGAGCGCGTCGGAAGATTTTGTCAAGCGCTCCTCGAGCCGGGCGAAACGCTTCTCGTACTCGCGCATATTTGAGCCAAAAAGAATATCGCGGATTTTATCTACGTTTGCGCCTTCGCGCAGCTCACCATTCCCGGTGTTTTTTTCCTCGTGTTCGGCAGACATGGCTTTACGATCCCCCTTCTTGCGGCGATGCGGCTTGGCGGCCATCCGGGGACAGTACTACGGGCAAAAGGGCTTGGCAACAAGGTCTTTTCACCCTCGGCCGTGGCCCAAGACCGTCAGAAATACTGGGTCTCCCTAGCTTTTTGACTCGCGTATCGTCCTGCGTCGTCGGCACAATTTGGCGGCCGTTTTCGATGGGACGAGGGTCATCGGCAGAGGCCAGGAGACGGAATTTGCCAGGGGAAAATGCACATTCGAAACGGCCGAAACACAAGGATTGACAAAGAAAGAAAAGGAAAGTAAAAGAAATGAATCGAAATAGAGCCTTCCGCCAAGCCACGGTCCGGAATGGGTGGGAGCTCGGGGGTGAGGCATGGGTTTTTCCGCCGGATGTTTTCGTGTCGACTTTCGCGCGTTGCTGTTCAGCGCGTTCATGATTCTTTCCCTTTCTGCTCCGGCGGCCTGGGCTCAGGCCACCTACACTGCGCAGCTCAGCGGGGTAGTGACCGATTCGAGCGGCGCAGTCATTCCAGGCAGTAAGGTCACGCTGACCGACGAAGGCACGGCGGTAGGCACAATCGCCCAGACCGATGCGCGCGGGATCTATGTATTCACGGGCGTAAGACCCGGCTCGTACGAAATCCGTGTCGAGGCGACAGGATTGGCCTCGCAGGAGCACAAAGGGTTGACGCTCGCCGTGAGCCAACAGGCCACGCTGAATTTTACGCTGACGCCGGGGACGGTTGCCGAAACGGTTACGGTTTCCACGCAAGCGCCACTGCTCGATACAGGTAACGCCGCGCTCGGCACGGATGTGACGAACGAATATGTGCGTGATATTCCTCTCATCAACCGAAGCATGTTCGGGTTGGTTTTCCTGGCCGGCGGAGTCACGGAGACGACCGGGTCGGGCACGCAAGACTCCTATCCCTCGGGAACAAACTTCGTATCGAATGGCCAGCGCAATGCCACAGCCGAAGTGCGTCTGGACGGAGCTTTGACCAGCGCTCCGGAACAGGGCGAAGGCGGCACCACCAACGTCTACTACCAGCCGTCGGTTGAAATCGTTCAGGAATTCAAGGTCGAGAACAATAGTTTTTCCTCCGAGTATGGGAACAATGGCGGAACCGTGGTGAACATGGTTCTAAAGCAGGGCGGCAATAACTTTCATGGAAGCGGCTGGTGGTTTGGCCAGCGGAGCGCCCTGGACGCGAATGATTTCTTCAACAACGCGGCCGGAGTTCCAAGACCGGACCACGTCCGCGACCAGTACGGATTTTCGCTTGGTGGCCCGATTCGCAAGCAAAAGACTTTCTTCTTCATCGACTTGGAGTTCACGCGCGAACATGACCCCGTGAATTTCACGGGTACGGTGCCGACCGACGCTGAGAGACAAGGAGATTTTTCTTCGACGATGACGGCCGACGCAAACGGGAATCCCGTGGTGCAAGCCATCTATAATCCGTTCGATTGCGTGCCGCAGAACGGCACCTGCGCGCGCCCGCAGTTTCAGGGCAATGTGATCCCACAGAAGGATATAAACCCTATCGGCCAGGCTTTGCTGAATCTATATCCCCAGCCGAACACGACCGGCGATCAATTCGGGTTGGACAATTTCCGGGCTTCGGTCCTGACGGACGCCCCCGCGCATCAGTTCGACGTGAAGATCGATCATTATTTCAATGACAAACAGCGCGTGGCGGTCCGTTATAGCCAGGGCTACAGTGAATACAACGTCCCGTTTGTGCTGGCGAACGCCAACTTCAACGACGGGTTCGATTCTTCCATTACCGTACACAACATCGGGCTCGAGCATAGCTGGACGTTTACGCCGAACGCCGTGTGGACAAACCGCTTCGCCGTGGACCGCGTGTCGGCGCCGAACAGCTCGGCCTTTCCGAGCCTCCAGAGCGTGGGATTCCCGTCCATCCTGGCTGCGAATGGCCTGAATCGCATGCCCAGCATTCAGCTCGACGGAACCAACGACTGGTTGTCGATGTTTACGCAATGTTGCACGGACACCGATTTTGCACACACGTTGTACAGCTATTCGAGCTCGATATCCTGGGTGAAGCACGCTCACACGATCAAAGTGGGTTTCGAACAGCGGCAATTCTTCAACAATTTCTGGCAGCCCAATTATCCGACGGGCAATTTCTATTTTCCGCAAAACGCCACGGCATCCACGCCCATCACCACCGACACCACCCAGGGGAATTCCTTCGCCAGCTTGCTTTTGGGATATGGCGCGGTGTCCGGGGCGCAAGGATCGAGCTTCATCAATGTGCAACCGACAGTGGCTGACAAGTCGTGGGAGACCGCGTTTTACGTGCAGGACGACTGGAAGGTCAACGCAAGGCTGACGGTCAATCTGGGGTTGCGGTACGAGTGGAGCTCACCCTACACCGAAAGATTCAATCGCCAGCAGTACAGCGATTTCGGGGGGAACCCGGGAATCACGGTTGATTTACCCAACCCGTTGAATCCGAGCGATCTGATTGCCACCGCACTGAAGGGCACCACGTTGTTTCCGGAGCAAGGTGGGCTCGGCCGCAGCGTTCCGACGGACCGCAATAACGTTGCGCCTCGCGTAGGATTCGCGTGGTCTTTTGCTCCAACCACCGTCATTCGCGGCGGCGCCGGAGTCTATTACGGACTGAGCCCCGCTACGAATTACCAGTATCCCGGCAGTGCATTCAGCGCCACCAACCCCATTCTTTTTTCGACAAATAACTACGTGACGCAATATGCCACGCTCGAGAATCCATTTCCCGCGGGAATTTCGCAGGCGCAGGGCGAAAAATACGGAGCGCTCGCCATGTGGGGCTACGACAATGAGAATAACCTCGGCACGGAACAAGCGCGGAACGCCGACATTTATCAATGGAACCTAGGCGTCGAGCACCTGTTCCCGTGGGAAATCACCATTGGCGTGGACTACTCGGCGAACCGCAGCACCCATCTGCCCTGGGGCGGCTATTCGAGCACGCGAAATCGCAATTTCATTCCATCGAGCGAGTTGGCCCAGATTTCCGCGCAGCAGCACGCGCTCGATCCGAACTGTGATGTGGACAGTTGCGTCTCGAATTATCTCAACACCTTGGTTTCCGATCCATTCGCGCCGTTTTTCGTCGGGCCCAATGCCATCTTCAATGAACCTGCATCGTTGTACGCGCAGACCGATGCGACCGGCGCGCCACTTCCCATTTCGCTTTCTAACCTGCTGAACCCGTATCCGCAGTTCCCTGGGACATTCCAGGGCCTGCCCAATTTTGGCGCGAATTCCTGGTACAACTCGTTGCAGGTGCGCTTTCAGAAGCGCATGAACCATTACGTCAGCTTTGAGGGCAATTATACGCGTTCGAAATCTGAGGATGATTCCTCGATCGGGTTCAACGCATTCGTCGGAAACCTGAATACGGTGTACGGATACACCGTGGGGAATCCGCAGCAACTCGATCGATTGAAGAATGAGTGGGCCATCAGCGCCAATGACGTGCCGAACCGGCTTGTCCTTGCCGCCATTTTCGAGCTTCCGGTGGGACGGGGACGCTGGATCGGGCAAGACATGAATCGCATCGTTGATGGCGTAGTTGGTGGCTGGCAGATTTCCGGAATCATAACGCTGCAAAGCGGGCAGCCGCTTCCGATCGCCATGGCCGTGCCACGGCTCGATGACGGCAACCAAAGGCCGAACATACTTTGCAACCAGTTGTCGAGCGGTCTCAGCTACCATCAGGCGGCCGCCGCTGCTCTCAATGGCAGCGCAAATTCCTCGCTGTTCAATGCCGCGTGTTTTGGCGATCCCGGTGACCAGGTGCCGGGAAATGCTCCGCGCTACTTCTCGAACCTGAGAGGCGACGGAATTCGCAATCTCGACCTTTCGTTCACCAAAGAATTCAACATTAAAGAGCAGAAGACGTTGCAACTCCGCGCAGAATTCTTCAACTTCACGAACACGGAACGCTTCGGTTTCCCCGATGTCGGCGTTGGCAGCGCAACATTCGGCGAAGTTACCTCCTCGGCGCCGGGATTCACCCCTCGCGTGATGCAATTCGGAATGAGGTTCCAGTTCTAATGGAAACCGGCCGATTGAAAACAGCAGCCATCTTTGCGTCGTGCTCGGCGGCGTTGCTGTGTGCGGCAACGCCAGCCGAGGCTCCCGTCCAGAACTGGACGAATTACGTGCGCATTGCCGGATACGGGCTAAAACCCGGCAACGCCGACGGTATCGTGCGCGATGCGCAGAATTCGCTCGTGTTTGGCATCGAGGTCGACAACGATATCCCCGGCCGGTACGAGAGCTTTCTTGACCCCCGCGAAAAACTCAAGGCCATTTCTGATGTGGCCCAGGCGGCGCATCGCGCAAGCAACAAGGCGTTCGTCTACATTGCGGGAACGGAATGCATAACGGCAAATGCCGACAAATCACCGCACACCATGATGAAAGACCATCCGGACTGGATACAGCGGAACGGTAAGGACGAACCGGCGCTGTTTACGGCCAAGGCGGCATTCTGGATCCGGCCGGGCGACGAAGATGTGTGGGTCAGTCCCTACGCGCAAGAGTGGCGCAAGGTGTACATGGAACGTGTTCGGCAAATTGCAGGAACGGGGATCGACGGAATCTACGTCGATATTCCGTATTGGATGACCCATTTCGACGGGTGGGAGGACACCTGGGCCAGCTTCGATGACGCTACGGTTGCGGCGTTTCGACAGAAAACAGGGCTGGACGCGAAGAAGGATCTGAAGCTCGGAAATTTCCACGACGAGAATTTCCGGAAGTGGGTTGATTTCCGCATCGACACGATGACGGAGTTCCTGCGCGACATTCGGGACAATGCGCGGAGTGTTAACCCACAGATTGCGGTAATCCCGGAAATTTATCCCGGCATCGAGCAGGAAGCAACGCGCGTAGGCGCGGATGTCTACGAAATGTACGCGGTGGTAGATGCAATTGCCCATGAATATGAGTTCGGCGAAGGGGAGCACATGGCCGCCTCCCGAACGCAACTGCAGTGGTTCTTGTATCAAGCCGGAATGCTGTCGTTTCGCGCATTCGCCCAGGGAAAGGCCACCTGGATCCTGAATTATTCGTGGGATGGTGACAAGGGAGTGGACAAGCGCGAAGCCATGAAGAATCTGGCCATGTCGATCGTCATGGACGGAGCAAATTTCTGGGACGCGCCCGGACATGTGATGGGCGGATCGAACGATCCTGCCACACGCCGAGAGATTTTCGCATGGATCGCCAAAAACGAGAAGGAGCTGTATCTGCCGCGGCTACCGATGCGACCGGTGGGGGTGTATTTTTCGCCGAAGAGCCGGAACTATGATGCCGAGACTTTTCTGCCTTCCTATCGAGGGACCCTGGTTGCGCTTCTTAGGGCTCATCGTGAATTTCAGGTGGTGACGCCGAGAACCCTGACACAATTTCAAGGCCAGACCCTGGTGCTGCCGGAAGTCAGCGTTCTGAGTGAACCCGAAAAGCAGTCTTTGAAGCGCCTTCTCGATCGCGGCGGACGATTGATCGTTCTTGGCGAAAATGCGACCGGGCTTACCGGATCAACCGTAACTGTTCTCGGCGATTCCGCAGGCGGATACCTGCATGCTCTCGAACACGACTTCGCTGCAGGGTCCAAAGAACCGCCGGAACAACTGCTGCGGGCCATCCCGAGCAATGGGGAAATCGAGTTAGAGGCTCCGCCCACCGTGGCCGCGAACTTCGCGTCAGTCCATGGGACGCCGCACATATTTCTGGCGAACTTCACGGGTTTGCTTCCGAGCAAAGTGGTAATTCCCACTGCCGTCAACGAAATTCGTGTAAGAATAGCTGCCACGCAAGGAGAGGTGCTGACCATCCTTCCCTTCCTCGGCGAGGCGCAAGTTGTATCTGGGGAGAAAAAAGGCAATAACGTTGAGTTTGTGTTGCCTGCGATAGAACGCGGCGCGATTGTCTGGGTCGGTGCACAGAAGTAAGGTCGAGGCGCATGGTGCAAAGGAAAAGCGCAAAGAATCGCGGCGACGCGACGGGAAAGCTGCGCGAACTTCTCGCTGCAAACCGCCGTGGCAAGGGCGTGGGCATCTATTCCATCTGCTCCGCGAATCGATTTGTGCTGGAAGCAGGAATGCTACAAGCCAAACGGGATGCAAGTCTTCTACTGATTGAGTCCACTTCGAACCAGGTGAATCAATTTGGAGGCTATACCGGCCAGACCCCTGCAGAATTTGTAAAATTCGTTGAAGAAGTGGCCGGCGCTACGGGTTTCCCGCGGAAAAGAATGGTCCTCGGCGGCGATCATCTCGGGCCGCATGTCTGGCGCAACGTATCGTCGAGCGCGGCGATGGAGAAGGCTGGCGAAATGGTCGCGGCTTACGTCCACGCCGGATTTAGCAAGATTCACCTGGATGCCAGCATGCCCTGTGCCGACGACCGTCCCGCTAAGAAGGGTTCGCTTCCCGATGAGATCGTGGCCGACCGGGCCGCAGACTTATGCCGCGTCGCGGAGCAGGCGTATCGAACCCTTTCTCCCTCAGCCTCGGCACCGCTGTATGTGATCGGAACGGAAGTTCCGGTTCCGGGCGGCGAGTTGGCCGGTTCGCATGCTCCGGCAGTAACGACAACCGAGGATCTGAAGCAGACACTGAGCACGGCAAAGAAGGCTTTCCTGTCGCGCGGGCTCGCTTCCGCTTGGGACCGAGTGATCGCAGTCGTAGTTCAGCCCGGCGTGGAATTCGGAGATGCAACCGTTTTCCCCTACGATGCCAAGAAGGCGCAGCCCCTGAGCCGCTTTCTTTCTCGCACTCGGACCGGCGTCTACGAAGCGCACTCTACCGACTATCAGACGTCCCGCGCGCTGCGGCAAATGGTCCTGGATCATTTTGCGATCCTCAAAGTTGGTCCGTGGCTGACGTTTGCCTTTCGTGAAGCGGTTCTTGCGTTAGGCGCGATCGAGAAGGAATGGTTGTCCGACCGGGCGGGCGTTTCTCTATCCTGCTTGGCGGAAATTCTGGAAACCGCCATGCTGAACAATCCCGCACACTGGAAGAGTTACTACCACGGCGAGGAGAAAGACTTGCGGATTGCCAGGAAGTACAGCTATAGCGACCGCGTGCGTTATTATTGGCCCGAACCCGCTGTTGCCACATCGTTAGAGCGCCTCCTGCACAACCTGAGCACCCATCCCGTCCCGCAATCCTTGCTCAGCCAATATCTTCCACGGCAAGCCGACAGGGTGAGAGCGGGGCTGCTCAGGAACCAGCCGTCCGCGTTGATACACGACAAGATTTTGGAAGTCCTCGACCGCTACCGGTACGCAGTTGGATGCGGCGGTGGCGAAGCCACCGAGGACAGCAGGCATCTATGCTGAGCGAAGAACGCCGTCGAGCCATCCTGCAGGTGATTCACGAAGACGGGCGCGTAGTGGTGCGTGACCTCGCGCGGCGTTTCCACATTTCCGTGATCACCATTCGCAAGGACCTTGAGTTTCTGCATCACCAGGGGCAGCTCGAGCGAACCCACGGAGGCGCATTGCCGGTGAAGACGGGCGCGTTGATGGATAGCTCCATTCAGGAGAAGGAACGCCTGCACCGGCAAGAGAAAACGCGGATTGCCGCGGCGGCTGCTAGAATGATCGGCAAAGGCCAGGTGATCATTCTCGATTCCGGAACCACCACGACAGCGATCGCTCGCAGTTGCCGCCACGTGAAAAACCTCACGGTTGTCACCAATGCGATCAATATCGGCGCGGAACTCGCGGATTCGCCGGTCGAAGTCATCCTGACTGGCGGATCTTTGCGAAAAAATTCGTTTTCTCTTGTGGGTCCCTTGGCGGAGGAGTCTTTGCGGAAACTCAGCGCCGATCTTCTTTTCCTGGCCGTGGACGGATTTGACATTCCTTACGGATTGACTACACCCAATTTGCTGGAGGCCCGCGTGAATCGGGCAATGGCGGAGTCGGCCCGGCGGACCGTGGTGGTATGCGATTCGAGCAAGTTTGACCGGCGGAGCTTGTCGCTTATCCTGCCGACTTCGGCAGTCCACGAAACCGTCACGGACAAGAACATTTCCAAGCGCGACCTGATGATGCTGCGCGAAGCGAAAGTCGAGGTCACGCTTGTTTGAACCAGGAGGCCGGCAGGTTTTGCTTCGGGAACGACAACTATGACGATACAAAAGGCGCGGCACACCGACTCACATACGTGGAACGAAATTCTCTCGCAGGGCGGCGTCTGGCAGACCGTACTCGACGAGTCACGAGTGAGCCCGGTGATCGCCAAGATTCTGGAGAAGAGCAGTCGCAAACGCGCGTTTCTTTTCATTGGATGCGGCACGAGCTTCTATCTTGCGGAAGCCGCGGCGATTTCCTGGACCTTGCTGACCGGCCAGCCGGCACGGGCGATTCCCGCATCGGAAGTGCTGCTCTTCCCCAAATTGATTCAGGCCGAAGGAAGTGATTTGCAGGCTGTTGTGATCTCGCGCTCGGGACGGACGTCGGAGGCGGTGCGCGCTGCAAGCGTCTTGAGACAGGAACTGCGCGTTCCAACCGTTGGGATCACTTGCCAAGCGGAAAATTCCGAGCTAGAGCAAGCCTGCGAAGCGACCATCAAATTGGGCGCGGCGGATGAGCAGAGCACGGTGATGACGCGTTCGTTCACGAGCATGTTGCTCTGCCTGCAGGTTGTCGCGGCGCGGCGGACGGGCAACTCCCAGTTTGTCGACAGTCTGCGCGCCATGGCCGAAACGTTCGAATCCCGCATTCCCGGGATCGCGCAACAAATGGAAGCCTTTGCCGGGCAGCATACCTTTGCCGATTATGCTTTCCTTGGACAGGGGCCGTTCCATGGACTCGCCCGAGAGGCAGCGCTGAAAGTCATGGAAATGTCCTGTTCCTATAGCCAGTTCTTCCATGCTTTGGAGTTTCGCCATGGGCCCAAAGCGATTGTCAGCCCGGCGACCTGTTTGACGTTTTTGCTGAGCGAGAGCGCCGGCAAGGCCGAGGCGGAAGTCCTTGAAGAAATGAAGGAACTGGGAGGCGTGACCGTCGCGATCTGCAATCGCGCGAACGGCGAGATCCGGCACGCTTCCGATCTGGTGGTGGAGCTTGGTTTGGACGGCCATGAGCTTGCGTTCCTCGTTCCGAGCATCGTCCCTTGCCAACTTCTCGGATACTTCACGGCTATGACCAAAGGGTTGAATCCCGACAAGCCGAAAAACCTCAGCCGCGTGGTGATATTGGATTGACAGAGGAGAATGTCCTTGGCCACGTTCGACGTTAGTGTAATCGGCGAGCTGAACCTGGACCTTATCCTGTCCGGGCTGCCTGCGGAATTGAACCTTGAGCGCGAACATCTGGCCAAGGATTTGAGCATTACACTTGGAAGCTCGTCTGCGATTTTCGCCCACAATCTGGCCTCGATAGGGAACAAAGTCGGCTTCAGCTCCTCCGTTGGCAGTGATCCGTTGGGCGAGATTTGCCTGAAGCGGCTCGGGGAGAGCGGTGTCGATCTGTCCGGCGTTCGCCACATGGCCGGCAAAACCACCGGATTGACGGTGATCCTGCCGCAGGGGAAGCAGCGCTACATTCTGACGTATCCGGGCACGATGTTCGACATGAGCGAGAAGGATCTGGACCTCGATTATGTTCTGAGCGCGAGACATCTGCATGTTTCTTCGTACTTTTTGCAAAAAGGTTTGCAAGCGTCGCTGGGCGATATTTTCAAAAGGGCCAAGCAGGCTGGACTGACCACTTCTCTTGACACAAATGACGACCCGGAAGATCGCTGGTCGCTCGATGTTCAGGAACTGCTAAAGTACGTCGACGTTCTTCTACCGAACGAACGGGAAGCTTGCAAACTGGCGCAGGTTGACGACGCAAACCGCGCGGCTGAAATTCTTTCCGAGAAAGTGGCCGTGGTGGTGATCAAGCGAGGATCGCGCGGAGTTCTCGCCAGAGTTTCCCGGGACGAGTTCGTGGCGATGCCGCCCTGGGTGGAAGCGATCGATCCTGTTGGCGCGGGAGACAGCTTCGATGCGGGCTTCCTGCACCAATTCATTCGCGGCGGGCACATCGAAGACTGCCTGGCGTTTGGAAATGTGATCGGCGCGCTCTCCGTGACGCGGCCCGGTGGAACCGAAGCGTTTCGCGATACCGAGTACCGGGCTTCGTTTCTTCGGGCCCATCCCATCAGGACGCGCGCGGCACAACGGCCGTGAAGCGGTAGCGCAAGCAAAGCTTGACGTTATGGCGCCGGCGCAACTTCCAGCAGCAAATTATCGGCAAAATTCACTTTGAGCTTTGCGACGGGCCCCCTGACCGTGCCGAGGTCCTTTTGATGAACGTAGTCGGTCACACGATAGGGCTTTGCAGCCAATCCCCGCAGTTCCACTTCGCCGCTCCAGCGCGCGGCCTGATGTTTCTCACCCTGACCAGTGTCGGCTTTGGACAGCGCGTAGAACGCGTAGTACATGTCGCCATCTTTCTCGATGGCATAGGCTTCGGGAACATCGAATCCATAGACATATAGATTCAGGAAATTCCCTTTGGACAACATCTTCTGGTTGTAAAGACCGATCCACTCTTTCCAATGCGCTTCCTTCTCCGGCGTCAATTCGACATTCTTGAACTTTGGGCCATAGTCGGGCCAGGTGAACTTCGTGCCGAGAACACCTCCAGTCCCGAGGGTCGAGGCAAAATCATTACCGAGATCCTGCTCATTGTCGCTCGAAGCACCCGTGATGCGTGTCAGTTCCACGTGATCGCCATACACCGCGGCTCGCGGACCCAAGAGGGCCTTGTACATCTTGACCCGGCGCCGCACCTGAATGGAGCCTACGGGATCGGCCGTAACGGCCTGATCCATGTAGCGGAACCACGCCAGACTTGGAGGAGTGCCGCAAGGGCAACTTTGCGTCACGCTGTCCGGTTTCAGAGCCCGCGTGGTCTCAAAGATCGTCTTGTACACGTCCCCCATGGCATACACAGAATCGTAAGGCGATTTGTGGTGGTGCTTCGGGTTATAGCAAAGCGGAGGAGTGTAGATATTGTCCAGCTTGTGGCCGTCAAAGTCCCAATCGCGGATGAAACGCTTGGTGAGCTGCTGGTAGTACGCCTGAACTTCCGGCAGCGCGGGGCAAAGCGTTGCCAGATTGCGCGCCATGCGAGCCGGCTTCCCTTCTTTGTCGAGCACAAGCCAATCCGGGTGCTGCTTCACGACATCCGAAGTGACGAACTTGCGATCGCCGTAACCGTACTTGCCGTCTTCGGCGGCCAAAGGCAACCACCAGAGTTGCACCTTGATTCCCTGCTGGTGAAAGCTTTTGACCATGTCCTGAATCGCCGTCCCCGCAAACGCCGGGGGGCGCGGCTGCCAATCGCCGTAATTGCTGAACCAGCCGTCATCGAGTGTTGCCCAATGGATGCCGAGTTCCTTCAGCTTGGGAATCGTGCCGAGCATCTCCTTCGGAGTGACTGCAAACTCATAGCCCCAGCCGCACCAGGCGACGGCATAGTTCTCGTTATTGTTCGCGGGCTTGCTGAGACCTTCCTTTGCGATCGCATCCGACCACATTTTCAGCGGTTCGTAAAAATCGCCGCTGTAAACCGCAACAAAAGTGCGCGGCGTGGAATAAACTTCGCCGGGTTTCAGAACTGTTTTGGCAGGTACACGTACGCCGGCTTGCACTTTGCCTTCCTGCATTGTGTGAACTGGCACGGACAACACAAGAGGCAAGGTCTCGATGTGACCAATGGCTTCGCCAACATTGCGCGACCAGAAGGCCACAACCGGGATGCCCCCACCCACGTGGTCGTCCTTCACGCTGACCGGCGCGCCAAAGGGATTTTCCTGTGAAAATTTGGCAGGAACGGGGAACATTTCGTCCTTGCCCCATTGCAAACTTGAGCCTTCGAACGTCCAAAGGGGATTCGCCGTGCCTCCGCCGCCTTCCGGTGAAGCAAAAACGTGCCGCTGAAGGTCCACGTTCTCAATGTCGATTTCTTTGTCGCCGCCGTTGCGCAGGCGCAGCGACAGAAGAGCCAGATTGGGGAAGGTGTCGTACACTTCGAGCGTCAAAGTTTCTTCGAGGCCGCTTCCGGGAATTTTGCCATCCACGTTAATTTGCTTGCCGAGGCTACCGAGTTTGCCTGTAGCTTCTTGCACTCTCGCGTTGGTCAGGTCTAGCGCGACACCTTGAATCTCCTTACCCGCCACGGTAATCGTCTGGCCGGCATCGGTTGCCGCCGGAGCGTCCAGGGTGTATTTTGCGCCGTCCTTGTGAAGCGTGCTCTGCAACACGCCAGCGGGAGAGAGGTTAAAGTCGGCCGTGGGTGTGCGAACCACGACGCCTTCAGGAGAAATGGTCGCCTGAACCGACGATTTGGCAGCGGGGGCGGAATCCGTAACCGTCGCGTTTTTCTGATTTTGGCAGCCTGCGAACCAGAGTAACGCGATTGCGGCGAAAATCAGCCGGCACAAACTCACGATTGCCATTCGAGACTTCTTGTTGTGCATCATCTCAGTCGGTTCCTTTGAACTGCGCAAAGATGCGATCAACGTTCTTGTGGCAGACCTTCTCAGGCACGCGATCTGGCAATTCCATCCCGTGATCATGCGGCGTCCCTGACCGGGATGCATCATCGTGAATACCCCGGCATTTGCCAGGAAGGAGTGTACCCGCGAACGAAAGCAAAAGAAAGAAAAAGAATGGATTCGAAAGCCTTCTTTTCCTGGATCAGGTACCCGGGACCGCCTCGAGATTCAAGACTTCAAATGGCTGCAGTCGCAATTCGTGTGCTTTCCCGGCAGCCAGAGGAATTTGTCCCTGTTTTGCGTCCGCCTTCCAGGGCGAATGCCCGCTGAACTTGCCAGGCGCGCCTGGTGGAAGTTCGAAGGCTTTGCCGACGTCCAGAGAAAAGGTCTGGGGGCGGTCGCTCGGATTTCGCAGCGTTATAATGCCCTTTTCTGGGGACCACGCGGCCCAGCCGTACACCTGTAGCTTGGCAGGATCACCGCCGATCCAGTGCGTGTCGGCCAGGGTCGCGGCATTTTGCCGGGACCACTTCGCCGCCTCCGCCAAAATGTCCCAATCGGCATCGGTCAGCAGCGAGTGCGTGATGTACAGTTCCTGCAACTGCGTGCCGCTACCGAAATAATCATGAACTTCGTGCGCAAACGCGTGCGCTGGGTCGTCGCTCAAATGTTCCGCTTGCCGCGCGTAGATGATTCCATGCAGCATCAGCGAATTCAGCGGAAACAACGGACCTTTCCGTACGACGCCGGCGTAGGTATCCGCATCTCGATAGGTAATCCACTTTTCACGCCAAGGGCCGACGCCCGCAAAATTACTGTCGTCGCCGCCCCTCCAGATGGAATCGGCATAGCGCAGCCAAAAAGGTGAAGGGTACGTTCCGGTTGTGAGATTCACGAAAATATCCGGTTTCACCGCCCGCCATTCGCCGATCAGGCTGATGGCCGCGTGAAAATCGCTGTCGAACTCGCTGCCGGGAAAGACGCTGTTCACGTTGCCGGTTCCGTCGATCTTGAATTGATTGACTCCATATTTGCGGATGAATTCAAGTGTGACGTCGCGAAAGCGGGCGAAATACTTAGGGCCGGAAAGCGCAAATCCGCCTTTATTCATTTCGAAGTCTTGCTCTCCGCCGTACTTCATACGCTCCTCTTTGGCTTTGTCATATCCACCCCACGGAGAGAGCCAGATGCCCGGAGCTGCCCCGTATTTCGCAGCCGCCTCCTTGACCGCAGTGAAACCGTCCGGAAAACCGGAAGCGAAGCTCCAGAGCGAACGCGGGTCGTCCCAGCCGTCGTCGAAAAGGAAGGAATCGAGCTTTACACCGCGTTGCACGTTGAGCTCTTCGCCGAAGGCATGGATCGCATCCACAGCGGCGGCCTGCCCGTAACGTTCCCCAAACCCGATGTCGAACCACGAGTTGTAGTGCAAGAAAGGCCGGTAAGGATGGGCGCGCTCGCGCTCCACATAGTTGAGAAATCCGCGTCGCATTTGTCCGGGAGGAGACACGCCGATGACCGATGAATATTTGATGTTCTGGCCGGCTTTCAGCGGCAGTTCCCGCCCGATCGAACAGCGCACCAGCTGCTCGCGAACAACGCAGCGGCTGAGCGGGTGCTCAAAGCCAAGGAACACATTGCGCGCTATGACCGGGGAACCCTTTACGGTGCCGGAGACTCGCGCGGCCGGAAGCTCGAAATCGAAGAGCCGCACCTCGCGAATGGACGCGTCACTTGCAGCAGTAATGGAAACTTCCTGACGGATGTAATTGTCGCCGTCTCGCAGTTCCGCGGTCCACATCACTACCAGTTTCGATTCAGGATCTTCCAGCTTCGCAACAACGCGTTTTCCTCGAAAACGTTGCTCGCGGCTAGCCGCTTCCGAATTCGGCTTTAGCTCTTCGATGCGAGGCGCTGCACTCGTTCGCATCGATGTGGCGTTGAGTGTCTTTCCATCGGCGAACACGAGCGTGAATACATTTTCAGGCAATGGCACCCGTTGACGTGCTGTCGCGGCGACAAAAGAGACGCCTCTCAATTTTCCGTCTGCGCAGGACCACGTAGCGTCCAGAAGTCCGTTTTTCAGAACAACTTCATTCGCGTCGATACTTACTTCAGACTGCCCAGGCTGCACACCGTATAGATAACCTTGTTGCGCAACCACAGAAACAGGACAGCCGGAGAATAAAATAACGAAGACCGTGCCGAAGAAGATCTCCCTCAGTCTCATAAAACTCCCTTGAAGGTTCAGGATTCGGATTGTACTGGAAGCCAAGAAAATCTCACCTACCATTTGTTACTATCATTTGCCAAGAGCAGACGAGGAGCGCACATGGGTGATTCTCGAGCGGCCAAGGATCCTTTCGTAAAGATGGTAACGGCGCGTGCCGAGGTCGATTTACGGCTCAGTGATTTTCACCCGCGTTCCATGCTCGCGACTCCCGGGCATGAAATTGTCAATCCAAAGTTCCCGGTGATTGATTATCACAATCATCTGGATGCCCAGGAGCCCCACGAAGTGCTGCGCATCATGGATGCGTGCGGCATCGAGCGTGTTGTCAACATCACTATGCATACGGGCAAGATGGCGCTCGAAATGATTCGCAAGTTTCATTCCGTGGCGCCGGACCGGTTCGCGACGTATGGCTGGATGGACTGGAGCGACGTACAGTCCCCCGGTTTCTACCAGCGGAGCGTAGTTCGACTGCAACAACTGATCGAACACGGTGCCTGCGGACTGAAGATTTGGAAAGATCTTGGAACCAAGGTTCGGGACTCGGACGGAAGCCTGCTGCGCATCGACGATGAACGCCTAGACCCAGTCTACGAAAAAGCGGCCGAGCTCGCCGTGCCGATCATGTATCACATCGCGGACCCCGACGCCTTTTTCCTGCCGATCGATGCGTCCAACGAACGCTATGAGGAGTTAGCCGCCCATCCGGAATGGAGCTACCACGGTTCGCACTTTGGCAAGCTCGAACTTCTGGCGCAGCGCGACCGTGTGATCGCCCGTCATCGGAAAACAACGTTTGTTGGCGCGCATGTGGCGGAGCATCCCGAAGATCTTGCCTACGTGACCACGCTTCTTGAGAAAAATCCCAACCTCCATGTGGACATCGGAGCCCGCTGCGCCGAACTAGGCCGTCAACCCTATACCGCGCGCGAATTTTTTCTGAAATTTCCCGATCGCATTTTGTTTGGCACCGATCTGATTCCCGAGGTCTCTATGTACCGGCTCCATTACCGATTTTTGGAAACGCGTGACGAGTATTTTGAATATCCCTCGCATGCTTCCCGCCAAGGTCGTTGGAATATCTACGGCCTGTTCTTGCCCGACGATGTTTTGCGCAAGGTGTATCGCGAAAACGCCGTTCGGCTGCTTGGAAAACGCTAACCTGACGCCGGCTACTCCTCGGTGGAATTTCCCGGCCGCTTGCTATAGTCTGACGCCTCACATGGAACTTACACCGGTCGATGCATCCCTTTACAACCCCGATCTCGCCCCGATTGCTCCCGAAAAGCGTTCCTGGAACACATACAATTACGCCTCTCTCTGGGTAGCCATGAGCGTTTGCATTCCGACGTACATGCTGGCGTCGGGTCTCATCGCCGGTGGTATGGATTGGATCCAAGCAATCGGCACGATTCTTCTGGGAAATTTGATCGTCTTGATTCCGATGCTCCTGAATGCGCACGCCGGTACGCGCTACGGAATTCCATTCCCCGTTTTTGTGCGCGCATCCTTTGGCGTCCGTGGCGCGAATATTCCCGCGGTGTTGCGCGCGCTCGTGGCATGCGGCTGGTTTGGTATCCAAGCCTGGATCGGTGGGCAAGCCATCTATTCGATGTTGCTCATTGTCTGGGCCGGCGCGGCGAATCTGCCGGGCAGTCACTGGATCTGCTTTTTTCTGTTCTGGGCCGTGAACATGTTTGTGATCTGGCGGGGCATCGAAACCATTAAATTCCTCGAAGGAATTGGCGCTCCATTCATGCTCATTGTGGGATTGCTGCTGCTTTGGTGGATTACCCGCAAAGCCGGTGGTCTGGGCCCTGTGCTGCACATGCAGAGCAAATTCCGGAGCACCTCTGAATTTCTACACTTCTTTATCCCTTCTCTGACAGGCATGGTCGGCTTCTGGGCAACCGTGGCGCTGAATATTCCGGACTTTACGCGCTACGCGAAATCGCAGCGCGCGCAGATGCTTGGACAGGCCCTCGGATTGCCAACGGCGATGACTTTGTATTCCTTCATCGGAGTGGCCGTCACGTCTGCTTCCGCGGTGATCTTCGGCCAAGCGATTTGGGATCCGGTCGTGCTGCTGACCCGCTTCCATCAGCCCACGGTAGCCTTGATAGCCCTGGTCGCCTTGCTGATTGCCACGCTCAACACCAATGTCGCCGCCAATGTGGTTTCCCCCTCGAATGACTTTTCGAATCTCCGGCCGAGCCTCATCTCCTTCCGCACCGGCGGCCTGATCACGGGCGTGGTGGGCATTCTGATGATGCCGTGGAAGTTGCTGAGCACATTCAGCGCATATATCTTTGGATGGTTGGTGGGCTGCTCCGCCCTGCTTGGTCCGATTGCGGGAATCATGATCTGCGATTACTACCTGGTACGAAAGCGCGAACTCACGGTCGAAGACTTGTATCGCCGCGGCGGCGCCTATGAGTATCGCAGCGGATTCAACCGCAGCGCGATTTTCGCTTTGCTTGCGGGTATTGCCGTCGCTTTGGTCGGCTTGCTAACGCCCGCTCTGCACTGGCTTTACGACTACGCCTGGTTTGTAGGCTTCGTGACTGCCGGAGGAGTATATTCTCTATGGATGAGACGACAGACATCTTTCTCTGGCTAGGCTCACCGGCCGAGACTGCCGTTACGCGATAAATTGTTGGTTCGAGCCTTTATCCTGCGCTATGTGAACTCGACAAGGATTGAAGATCGGGAGGATGTGTTGGCGGAAACGTTATCCGGTATTTCCCGTGCAAATGCCCTGAGCGAGCTCTTGCCCCCTTTGACCCGCAATGAGGCTGCGGTTGAATCGTCGCGCTGTCTGATGTGTTACGACGCTCCTTGTACGCACGCTTGCCCTACGCACATTGATATCCCGAAATTCATCAAGAAAATCAGCACGCACAACCTGCGCGGTTCGGCCCGCACGATTTTAGAGTCCAATCTGCTCGGTGCCACTTGCGCGCGTGTTTGTCCGGTGCAGGAATTGTGCGAGGGCGCGTGCGTGCTGGGAGCCGAGCACAAGCCCATCGCCATCGGCCGCTTGCAGCGATACGCAATGGACTTTGCCTACGGGCAGGGTTTGACACTTTTTCAACCTGCAAAAAGCACGGGAAAGAAAGTTGCCGTCATCGGTGCCGGACCCGCGGGTCTTTCCTGCGCCGGTGAACTCGCCAAACGTGGCCACAGCGTGACGCTGTTCGAAAAACGCGACATGGCCGGTGGACTTTCCACATACGGCATCATTGGCCTTCGTGAGCCTGTCGAAATTGCGCTCGCGGAAGTCACCATGCTGACCAAGCTCGGCGTGAGCCTTGAGAAAGGCAAAGAATTGGGAGTGAATCTCACGTTGTCGGACCTGCAAGCGCGATTCGGCGCCGTGTTTCTCAGTGTAGGCTTGGGGACAACCACCACCTTGGGCATTCCGGCTGAAGAGCATATTTTGGATGGCCTCGAATATATTGAGCAGAGCAAGCTGGACGTGAACCATATGGTCGTCGGGCAAAATGTTGTGGTCATCGGTGCGGGAAATACCGCCATCGATTGCGCCACGATTGCAAAACGGCTGGGCGCTCGGTTGGTGACTATGGTTTATCGCCGCTCGGAAAAGGAAATGACGGCGTATCCGCACGAATACGGGTTCATCAAAAGTGAAGGCGTGCGATTTTCGTTTTTGACGCAACCGGTCGGACTTGAGGTTGAGAACGGGATGGTTAAGGCCCTCAAATGCGTGCGAATGAGCCTGGGGCGTCCGGATGCCTCCGGGCGCCCGTCGCCTGAACCGGTCGCAGGCTCAGAATTTCTGCTACCCGCGGATCAAATCGTCAAAGCGACGGGACAGGAAAAACCGAGCCTGGCGTCACTCTTGAAACTCGAAACGGCGAAAGGTTTTATCAAGGTGAGCGCCGGATTCGAAACCAGCTTGCCCGGAGTCTATGCGGGCGGCGACTGCGTTCGCTCGCGTGGCGCTGCTTCTACGGTAATGGCCGTCGAGGACGGTAAGTTGGCGGCACGTTCGATTCATGAAAGGTTCGTGGCGCATGGCTGACCTCAGCATCCATTTTGCAGGCATTCGATCTCCAAATCCGTTCTGGCTGGCTTCGGCGCCGCCGAGCAATTCCGGCTTGCAAGTGCATCGCGCGTTTGAAGCCGGATGGGGAGGCGCGGTTTGGAAAACGATTGGCGCGCCGGTGCTGAATGTTTCGAACCGCTACGGCGCCTGGCACTACGGCGGCCAGAAAATGCTGGCGATCAACAACGTCGAGCTGATTTCCGATCGCCCGCTGGAAGTGAATCTTCGCGAGATCAAGGAGGTGAAGCGCGCGTGGCCCGATCGTGCGGTGATCGCCTCTGCTATGGTCGAATCCAAACCGGAAGCCTGGCATGACGTCATTCGCCGGATTCAGGACACCGGCGCGGACGGAATCGAGTTGAACTACGGGTGCCCGCACGGAATGAGCGAACGCGGCATGGGCAGCGCCGTGGGGCAAGTGCCGGAATACTGCGAGCAGATCACGCGCTGGGTTATGGATGTGGCCAAGATTCCGGTGATCGTGAAGCTCACACCGAACATTTCGGATATCGTGATGCCGGCTCGCGCCGCGGTTGCCGCCGGCGCCAACGCGGTTTCGCTGATCAATACCATCAATTCCATCATCGGAATCGATCTCGATACGCTTCAGATCACTCCCAACATTGCCGGCAAAGGCGGCCACGGCGGTTACGCCGGCCCGGCCGTGAAACCGATCGCGCTGAATATGCTGGCCGCGTTGGGCAGAGACTCCGTTGTGAGCCGCTCGAAGCTGCCGATTTCGGGAATGGGTGGCATCACTACCTGGGGCGATGCCGCAGAGTTTCTCCTTCTCGGAGCGAGCAGTCTGCAGGTCTGCACGGCTGTGATGCACTACGGTTTTCGCATCATCGAAGACTTGTGCGATGGCTTGTCCAACTGGATGGACGAAAAGGGGTTTTCCACAATTTCAGACGTAGTTGCAAGAAGTCTGCACCGGGTCTCGGACTTCAACAATTTCGACCTTTCGTTTCGCGCCGTTGCTCGTATCGACCAGCAGAAATGCGTCCGGTGTAATCTTTGCTATGTCGCCTGCAACGACACCGCGCATCAGTGCATTGACCTGGTTGCCAAAGATGGAAGCGTCGTTCAGCCTCATTCCTACGACATGCGCGCGAATGGCAAAGAGGAGGCAGTTGCGACGCGTCCGAGCGTTCAGGTCCGCGAAGAGGATTGTGTGGGCTGCCGGCTTTGCTACAACGTTTGCCCGGTGGAGGATTGCATTCAGATGATCGAAGAGCCCCCGCAGGGGCCAGCGGTTACCTGGAAGGAGATCTCCGATTCCCGGCGCGAAGTGACCGAGGACTGGGAGAAAATGAAGCAATACCGCGAAAAGATGGGAATTCACATTCACTGAGATTGCCAGGACCTCGCTCGGAGTAAGAGATGCCTCTGCTGATACGAAACGCCGACATTGTGAACGTAGGCTCGCGGGAACAGGCGGATATCTTCATCGAAAACGAAACGATCACAGGAATTGGCAAAAACCTCCAAGCACCGCCGAACACGGAGACCATCGACGCCGGCGGAAAACTCGTTTTCCCGGGCTTCATCGATCCCCACGTGCACATTTATCTGCCGTTCATGGCTACGTTCGCCAAGGATACGCACGAGACCGCTAGCGTCGCCGCGCTGATCGGTGGAACGACCACATTCGTCGAAATGTGCTGCCCAAATCGCAACGATGACGCGCTCGAGGGCTACCAACTCTGGAAATCAAAGGCCGATGGAAAAAGCGCCTGCGATTACGCCTTCCACATGTCGGTAACAAAGTTCGTCAAGGAAACGGAAGCGCAACTGAAACAAATCGTTGCCGACGGCACCGCGTCCTTCAAAATCTTTCTGGCCTACAAGAATTTCTTCGGGGTGGACGATGGCGAAATGTATCAGACCCTGGAACTCGCCAAGCGCCTCGGCGTGATTGTCACCGCACACTGCGAAAATGCGGAACTGGTCGCGCGCCTTCAACAAAAACTGCTCGCCGATGGCAGAACTGGTCCTGAGTGGCACGAGCCCAGTCGCCCGGAATCGGTCGAAGCCGATGGCACCGGCCACTTCGCCGCGTTTCTCGAAAATACGGGTGCAACCGGGTATGTCGTTCATTTGTCCTGCGAAAAAGCCTTGCAGGCCGCTCTCCGAGCGAAATCCCGCGGCGTAAAACTGTCCGTCGAGTCCGTTCTGCCGCACTTCCTCCTGGATAAGACCCGTGCGGAGCGGCCCGGCATCGAAGGAATGAAGCACGTCATGTCTCCACCGTTGCGCGCAAAACACAATCAAGCAGCGCTGTGGGCTGCATTGGGAAACGGGTCTATCGACACGGTGGGCACGGATCATTGCCCGTTTGACATCGGCCAGAAACTGTTGGGCAAAGATTCGTTCGTGAACATTCCAAATGGCATTCCGGGAATCGAGGAGCGCGTCAACCTGATGTACACCTGCGGCGTAAAGCGCGATCGGCTGGACCTGGACCGCTTTGTCGATGCCGCGAGCACGCGCGCCGCGAAATTGTTTGGCCTTTTCCCGAGAAAAGGCGCCATTGCCGTAGGTAGCGACGCCGATCTCGTCGTGTATGATACCGACTATCGTGGCGTGATTTCCGTAAAGTCCCAGCACACCAACAACGACTACAATGGTTACGAAGGCATGGAGCTCGAAGGCCGCCCGTCCATCGTCACCGTTCGCGGGAAAATCCAGGTGCGCGACGGGAACTTCGTCGGCGAACGTGGCCGCGGCAAATTTCTGAAACGCGAACCCAGCCACTTCTGAGTGAACTGCGATGAGCCTGAATCCCAAACGTACCGTCAGCGAATTGAAGGAAATCCGCGCACTCACCAGCGACGAAAATGGCGCTCAGCGCGTAGCCTGGACAGACACCTGGCTCGAAGCGCGCGACTGGTTCCTGTCCAAAATCAAAGATCTTCCGGTCGAGCAGCACTTAGACGCTGCGGGAAACAATTGGGTCACCCTTCCCGGCAAGTCTGAAAAAGCGCTACTTTTCGGAGGTCACCTCGATTCCGTCCCGAATGGCGGCTGGCTCGACGGCGTGCTCGACGTCCTTGCCGGACTTGAAGTGCTTCGCCGGATTTCCGCCGAATATTCCGGGCATCCTCCCATCACCATTCGCCTCGTCGATTGGGCCGATGAAGAGGGCGCGCGCTTCGGCCGTAGCTTGTTAGGTTCCTCCGCGTTTGCCGGGACGCATTCGATCGAAGCGGACCGCGTTCGCACCGACAAGGATGGTGTGAAACTCGAAGATGCCCTGCGCCGCTGCGGCGTCGAAATCGACAGATTCCCCGATGCACAAAAGGAACAAACCAACGCTGCCGCTTATTTGGAGCTACACATCGAACAGGGCCCGGTTCTCGAACGCATGGATCTTCCGCTTGGCGTCGTGCTCGGCACAAAAGGCGTGGAACGGCACATCATCAACTTTCACGGCCAGGAAGCTCATTCCGGGTCTACTCCCATGAATGCCAGGCGGGACGCGCTCGCCGCTGCCGCGAAGCTGGCCCTGGAGATTCGCACCATTGCAAGAAAGCACGAGGACGCGGTTTGTACCATGGGAAGCGTGAAAACTTTCCCTGGAATTGTCACCGCCATTGTGGGTCGCTGCGAAGCCACATTGGACCAGCGGGATTTGAACGCCAAGGTCCTTGTCGAGATGTATCGCGAGGCGCAGGAAGCCAGCCAGCGATTCGCCGCGGAAGAACACTGCACCGTGGACTGGTCGCGTCTGTGGAGCATCGAGCCAATTCCCTTTCATCCTCACCTGTTGGATCTCTGCGAACAGGCGGTACGCGAAACTTCGCGCAGCTCGCATCGCATGCCGTCCGGTCCGCTCCATGACGCGGCGGAGGTCTCGCGCGCGGGAATTCCCACTGTTATGATGTTCGTGCAATCGTTGAAAGGCATCAGCCATAATAAAATTGAGGATACGAAAGAAGAGCACCTCGAAATGTCTGTTGCGGCGCTCGATCGGTTGGCTTCGAAAACGATGGCCTGGATCCAGCAGTAGGCCGGAAGTCGCACGTTGACGGAAAGCAGGCACCTATGGACTCCCATTCCCGCAAGATCGTGCAAGACAATCGCGATTACACGATGTTTTCCTGGTCCGTGCAGGGTGCGTCGGCTCCCGTTCACATGAAGCGCGGTCAGGGCGTTTGGTTCTGGGACGGCGACGACAATCGCTGGCTGGACTTCAGTTCGCAACTCATCAATCTCAACATCGGCCACCAGCACCCGAAAATGCTGGAAGCCATAAAGAAACAGGTTGACGAACTTTGTTTCGCCGGGCCGAGCTTCGCAACGGAACCTCGCGGCCTTCTCGGCAAGAAACTGGCGGAAGTGACCGGGCTAGCAAAGGCGTTTTTCACGCTTGGCGGCTCGGAAGCCAACGAAAACGCCATGAAGATGGCCAAGCTCTTCACGGGGCGCGAGAAAATCATAACGCGCTATCGTTCCTATCACGGCGCGACCATGGGATCGATGAGCGCTTCGGGCGATCCGCGCCGCTGGGCCGTCGAACCCAGCCTTCCCGGCATCGTGCGCGTGTTCGATCCGTACTGCTATCGCTGTCCCTTCGGCCAAAAAGTCGAAACCTGCCATCGCGAATGCGTTTCCCACATCGAAGAGGTCATCGAGATGGAAGGGCCGCACACCATTGCCGCAGTTCTTACCGAGGGAATCACCGGTTCAAACGGTCTGATTGTTCCACCCGACGATTACTATCCGAAGCTCCGCGCCGTCTGCGACAAGCACGGTATTTTGATGATCGACGACGAAGTGATGAGCGGATTCGGCCGCACCGGCAAATGGCTTGCCACGCAGCACTACGGAATCCGTCCGGACATCGTTACCTGCGCCAAAGGCTTGACGAGCGGCTACCTGCCTCTCGGCGCGGTCCTGGTTTCCGATGCCATCGCAAATTATTTCGAAACCAACATGCTGTGGGGCGGACTCACCTATAGCGGCCACCCGGTCTGTTGCGCCGCCGCGGTTGCGAACTTACAGCTTTACGAAGAAGAACACATCTTCGCCAACGTCGAGCGCCAGGAGCGCCATCTCTCTTCGCGCCTGGAAGCCATGAAAAACAAGTATCGCTGCGTTGGCGATGTTCGCTACAAGGGTCTGTTCAGCGTGCTCGAACTCGTCAAGGATAAGGTCACACGTGAACCGCTGGCGCCCTTCAACGGCAGCAGCCCGGAAATGGCCAAGCTTGCCGGCCATCTGAAAAGCAAACATCTTTATGCCTTCAGCCGCTTCAACATGCTGTGGGTCTGCCCGCCGCTCATTATCAACGAAGAAGAACTTCGCCAGGGCCTGGACATTATCGAAGAGGGATTAGCGCAGGTCGATGCCGCCCTGCTTCCGGCTACAAAAGCGCAACCGGCGGAGGTTTTGGTGCGCAAGTAGCTCCGCACGCAACTCGCGAAAACCAACTACCAGGCGTAAGGAAAACCCGCCGCCAGCGCTTTCTCGAGGGCGGCGTCGTAGCCGTAGATGTCGTCAAAGAACCGGATCTGATTTTCCTCGTTCACCGTTGCGGTGCCGTACACGATCAGGACCGGGATTCGCGTAGTGAGATTGATCTGCACATTGTCTTTGTCGCCGTTCATTGTGGCTTTCACGCGGTCCAAGTCCCAACCAGGATTGTTTCTGAGCACCCAGGCGACGAGATCGGCCGGCTGTTCCACGCGAATGCATCCGTGGCTGAAATCGCGGACATCCTGTGAGAACAGTTCCGGGACGTCAGTCCCGTGGAGATAAACGTTCTCGGGATTCGGAAAAATAATCTTCACAAGTCCCAGAGAATTCGTGGGTCCGGGCTTTTGTCGCACAAGCAAGCGGCCGGTCCTTATTCCTTCCAGAACTTCGGGACTTACCTGATTTTCTGTCACGACCTCGCCTTTGGGAGTGATCACCTGAAAATTATGCTTCGCGATGTAGCTCGGATCCTTTTGGATGTGCGGCACGACTTCTCCGCGCTGAATGCTGGGCGTGACTTCCCAATACGGGCGAAAAACGACGTATTGAATTTCCTTCTGAAACACCGGTGATTTGTGCCCGTAGGCTTTTCCAATGATGACGTTCTTGTAGAAGGCGACGCTTCCATCCTTGTTCATGGCCCGCAAACGATACTCCGGAAGATTCACGACCACCGGTGGCTGAGAGAATGTATGCGGGAGCCAGCGCCACCTTTCTAGCGTGAGCCTGATCTGGCGGATGCGCGCATCGGGCGGCGTATTCAGTTCGTTGATCGTTCGTGCGTCGAGCAGGCCCGTGGGGCTTTCGCCATGGCGGCTCTGGTAATGCTTCAGGCCATCAACCAGCGCGCCTTCGTAAATCGTCGCGTTCGGATTTAACGGCGTGTCGGCAGGGATATCTCCGATGGTTTGCAGGAATCGGCCGAGATACGGCACGCTCGCGTAGGGCTGACCCGGGCGCACGGTCTTGGTCGTCGTTTGCAGCTTCTGACCGTCGGCTTTCTTCGCATAATCCTCGTACACGGGCAAAAGAGCGAGTAGCTTTCTGTAGCCCAAAAAGGGCGGCTCGGTTTTTTGAATTTCGGCGGCGGGATCGCTGGAGTTGGTCAGTCTGGCTTGCATAAAATCCGCCAAACTGAATTGGCCTTCCTCTACATCCAGCTGAAAGTTGAATTCTTTGGGGTTTACGCGGCCGGCGTGCACGGCGCGGATGTAGCGCATCGTCGATATTGTGAGCGCCGCGTCAAAGAAGACGAGTTGCTGTTCCGATGGAGTTTTTCCTAACTTGGCGATCCGTTCCGTCCAGCGCGGGCCGTCATAATCCTCCGGTTCGAGTCCCCGGGAATTCGCGTTCTTCAAGACCTCGATGATCGCGAGTCCCTCGGGACGCAGTTCGCTGTTCCGAAACCAACTGAGCGTGTAGCCGTTCTCTCGATAGAATTTCGTAAACTCGGTTTTGTACGGCGCGAAGTCCGGCCACCGGAGATCGGGATGGCGCGCGGAGTCGGCAATCGCGTGCAAAGCGGAAATCCCGGCGGGCGTCAGGGTCTGGAAACCGGAAGCCGCAGGTTGCTGCGGAATCGAAGCGGACGCCGGGACAGTTTCTTTGCAGGCGACAAAGATTCCAGCTCCGATCAAGCCACACAGCGTGACGACGATAAACCGGGAGCAATGGATGGGACTCCTCATGTTGAGCCTCCCAGTACTGTGCCTCGATTGGAGTTTCGAGAGCGGCTAAAATATCACGATTCGAAACATCCTCCGAGTGTAATTTCCTGGTCGAATCAGACGACCACTTTGCCTTCCCGGAACCATCTATTTTCGAAGCAGGTGCCCGAACAAAGCACTCGTAGAGGTGACGCCGATTTGCTGATAAACTCGCAATCTTGCTGGGCCGGCGGCTTGGTTGAACCCAACTGACGCGAAGGCCACGGCCCGCCCCGGAAAGGATTCGGCTATGAGCAACGTAAAGTCAGATGCACTCGTCTTTTTTGGAGCGACCGGCGACCTGGCCTACAAACAGATATTCCCTTCTCTGCAGGGAATGGTGAAACGGGGACACCTCAACGTTCCAGTGATTGGCGTGGCGAAAGCCGGCTGGAATCTGGATCAGCTGAAGGCGCGCGCGAAAAACAGCCTGGAACATAGTGGTGGTGTCGATGCGGGCGCTTGGGAAAAACTCTCGGGTTTGCTGCGCTACGTCGACGGCGATTACCAAGATGCCGCTACTTTTCAAACTCTGCGCAAAGAATTGGGCAATTCGGAACATCCCGCGCATTACATGGCCATTCCCCCGGTTCTGTTTGGCACCGTAGTCGAGCAGCTCGTGAAATCCGGCTGCGCGAAAGGCGGCCGAATCATCGTTGAGAAGCCTTTCGGAAATGACCTGGCCTCCGCTCAGGCACTCAACAAGATTCTTCTCAGTTCATTCGACGAAACAGACATTTTCCGTATCGACCATTTCCTAGGGAAGCGCCCGGTGAACAACATGCTGGTGTTCCGCTTTACCAACGCTTTCATGGAGCCCTTCTGGAACCGTAACTATATCGAAAGTGTCCAGATCACGATGGCCGAGGATTTCGGTGTCCAGGGCCGCGGCGCATTCTACGACCAGACAGGCGCCTTTCGGGACGTCATCCAGAATCACCTCTTTCAGATCATGTCCAATCTGGCGATGGAGCCGCCGGTGCGCACCGACAGCGAAACCGTGCGCGACGAAAAAGTCAAAGTGTTGAAGGCCATTCCAAACATACCGGAAGCGAATCTTCTTCGCGGGCAATTTCGTGCTTATACCGCGGAGCCGGGCGTAGCCAAGAACTCCAAGGTGGAAACGTTTGCGGCGCTGCAACTCGAGATTGACTCGTGGCGCTGGAAGGGCGTGCCCTTTTTCATCCGCGCCGGCAAATGCTTGCCCGTGACTTGCACGGAAGTTGTCGCCAAATTGCGCAAACCTCCGTCGGTGATTGAGGATGGGAAATTAACGCAAAATTATTTGCGCTTTCGGATCAGTCCCGATGTCGACATCGCCATGGGCATCACGGTGATGGCGCCCGGAGAAAAAATGCTTGGCGAGCCGGCGGAAATGTTGGCACATCATCACACCCAGCCGTCGGAAATGGGGCCCTACGAAGTGCTGCTCGGCGACGCCATGGCCGGGGACTCCACGCTATTTGCGCGGCAGGACTACGTCGAAGAAGCCTGGCGCATTGTCGATCCCGTCTTGAAAGCAGCCACGCCCGTTTATCAGTACGACCAGGGCACGTGGGGTCCGAAAGAAGCAGCCACTCGGGTTGTGCCTCCGGGTGGGTGGGAAAATCCGGTCGTTGGCAATCCCGCGGTGGCGGCGAAGGCCGGGACGTTTAACTAACAAACCGATTCCGTCTTCGAAGAACAAAATGACCGGCGAGCCCACCCTCTCCATAACTTCAAGAAATCTGTGCGCTGAGTTCTGGCCGGACGCCGGCATGTTGGGCGTCTCGCTTCGTTATTGTGGTGAAGAATTGCTTCGCCGCATCAATGAACTGCAATCGGCCAGGCAAAAAGGAAGCACGGCCGGAATTCCACTGCTCTACCCGTGGGCCAACCGGCTTGCGTCTCTCGACTATCGCGCGGCGGGCCAGCATGTCGAACTCCATCCCGCCTCTACGCTTTTGCATTTCGACGAGCACGGTCTGCCAATGCACGGCATTCCTTGGGGCCAACTGAAATGGGAAGTCCTCGAGGCCAAGAAGGATTCTCTGCTCGCTCGCCTGGATTGGAAGCGGCCTGATTTTCTCGCCGTATTCCCGTTTAGACACAGTGTCCAGATAGCGGCTCAGGTCGACTCCGACTCCCTGACCGTGCAAACGACGGTCTTCGCGAATGCCGCCTCCCCCGTTCCGATCAGTTTCGGCTTTCACCCTTATTTTGGAATTTCCCATCTCTCCCGGGCGGAATGGCGACTGCAAACCCCGGCGATGCAGCGACTTTCGCTCGATTCGTGCGGAATCCCAACCGGCGTCGAAGAATTATTCCGGGCCATGGACACGCCGCTTGGCGACAAAAGTTATGACGACGGCTTCGCGCTACCCGATGAGCGATCTTCTTTTGTGCTATCCGGCGGCCGCTTAAACATCACGGTCCGATTTCTTGAAGGTTTCCCGTACGCTCAGGTGTTTGCGCCGAGCGGAAAGGATTTCATCGCCCTCGAACCGATGACGGCCCCGGCCAATGCGCTTCAGTCGGGCAAAGGACTGCGCATTCTTGAATCGGGCGGCCAGTTTCGTGCATCTTTTTGTGTTGCGGTTCAGTCCAATGGTTAGTGCAGCTCTTTGAGAAAACCACAATGAACATCTATCAGACAGTCGAAGGTGTGCGCCTGCAGATGAACCAGCAGCGCGAGGGCCATTGGAATCGCTGGGGCCCTTACGTGGCCGAGCGCGCCTGGGGCACGGTGCGCGAGGACTACAGCAAGGACGGCGACGCCTGGAGCTATTTCCCCCACGACCACGCGCGTTCGCGGGCCTACCGCTGGAATGAAGACGGCATCGCCGGAATTTGCGATCGTCACCAGTATCTCTGTTTCGCAGTTGCGCTCTGGAACACACGCGATTCCATCCTAAAAGAGCGCATGTTTGGGCTCAACGCGCATGAAGGCAATCACGGCGAGGACGTGAAGGAGTACTACTTCTATGTCGACAACACGCCTACGCATTCCTACATGAAGTATCTCTACAAATATCCGCAAGCGCCGTATCCCTACGAACAACTGCTCGAGGAAAACCGCCGCCGTGGCAGGGCCGATCGCGAATACGAATTGGTGGACACCGGTATTTTCGACCAAAGCCGCTATTTCGATGTGAGCGTCGAGTACGCAAAACTCGCTCCGGACGACATTCTGATTCGCATCGACATTACAAATCGCGGCCCGGAAGCGGCGCGTATCCACGGTCTGCCCACGCTGTGGTTTCGCAACACTTGGAGCTGGGGACGCGACGATCAGCTCCCTTCCCTCTCTGTCCCAGCTAAATCGGAGTGCAACGATCCGCGGGTCCTGCCCATTCTCGCCAAACACTGGCAGTTGGGCGAGTATATCCTCTATTGTTCCGATGCCGACGAACTTCTCTTCACTGAAAACGAGACGAACAAGGAGCGGCTGTTTGGTATTCCTTCGCGCACTCCTTATGTGAAAGACGCATTTCATTCGTATCTGATCGGCGGTAACCGCAAAGCCGTCAACCCTGCGCAAACAGGCACCAAGGCCGCCGCGCATTATTATCGCGAGGTCCATCCCGGCGAAACCAATTCCCTTCATCTGCGGCTCGCCGCAATGGTCGACGATCATGCCTTCGAAGATCCCTTCGCCGATTTCGACGCGAATATTCAGCAGCGCCGGGAAGAAGCGGATGAATTCTATGGCGTCGTCCTGCCCTCCGCTCTCCCAACGGATGCGAGGCTGATCGCCCGCCAGGCCTTTGCCGGATTGCTCTGGTCCAAACAGTATTATCACTACGTGATGACGGATTGGCTGCACGGCGACCCGACAGAGCCGCGGCCTCCGCCGGAACGCTTGCGTGGCCGCAACAGCGACTGGCTGCAATTTTTTACGCGCGACGTGCTTTCCATGCCGGACAAATGGGAGTTTCCTTGGTTCGCTTCGTGGGATCTGGGCTTTCACTGTGTTGTGCTGGCTTATGTCGACCCGCAATATGCAAAAGAGCAGATTCTCCTGATGCTGCGTGAGTGGTACACGCATCCCAACGGGCAAATTCCCGCTTACGAATGGAATTTCGGAGATGTGAATCCTCCGGTTTTGTCGCTTGCAGCGCAAACGGTCTTCGAAGTAGAGCGCGACCGCACCGGAGTCGCCGATTACGCCTTCCTCGAACGAGTTTTTCAGAAAATGCTCCTCAATTTCACCTGGTGGGTGAATCGCAAGGACGCTCTCGGAAGAAATATTTTCCAGGGCGGATTTCTCGGCATGGACAATATCGGAGCCTTCGACCGCGACCATCTGCCCCCTGGTTTCTTGCTCGGCCAAGCCGACGGCACCAGCTGGATGGCGGCCTTCGCCAAAAACATGCTTTCCATAGCGCTGATGCTCGCTGAGCGTGATCCGGTCTACCAAGACCTAGCCAGCAAATTCTGGGAGCACTACATTTACATCGCCGATTCCATGAATAATCCGGTGAATCCGGACAAATCGCTTTGGGATCAGCACGACGGATTTTTCTACGACTATCTCCTGTCGGAGAACGGTGAGAGTTTCCCCGTGCGCGCCCGCAACATGGTCGGATTCGTTCCCATGTTCGGTGGCACGACCGTGGCCGCTAACACGTTCGACCGCTATCCCGATTTCCAGCGCCGCCGCCAATGGTTCATCACCCATCGCCCCGATCTCATTCAGAGCATTCAACCC
This sequence comes from Candidatus Acidiferrales bacterium, assembly GCA_963783955.1. GTDB lineage: Bacteria > Acidobacteriota > Terriglobia > Acidiferrales > UBA7541 > Acidiferrum. The sequence goes on from CAWAPN010000003.1 coordinate 576,097, forward strand.
ATGGTCACCCCCGGCGCAGCGAACAACCTGCTTCTCGGTTTTGTGCGCGAAGATCAACTGCGCCACCTTCTCGCCTACATGCTCGATGAAAATGAGTTCTTTTCACCGTTCGGCGTGCGCGCCGTCTCTCGCTATCACCTGGACCATCCGCTGGTTCTCTATTTGGGTGGCCAGGAATACCGCCTGGACTATGAGCCGGGTGAATCGACGACCGAACTCTTCGGCGGCAATTCCAACTGGCGGGGCCCGATCTGGTTTCCCGTGAATCATCTGATCCTTCTCGCGCTTCGCCAATATCACCGTTACTACGGCGATGCGTTCAAAATCGAATGCCCTACCGGATCGGGCAATCCGATGACGCTTGCCGAGGTTTCCCGCGAGCTTGCGGGTCGTCTCTGCCATATCTTTTTGCGCGACAAGGATGGAAACCGCCCGGTCTTTGGCGGCAACGCCCTTTTCAACAGCGATCCTCACTGGCGCGACCTGATTCCCTTCCACGAATATTTTCATGGCGACACCGGGCGCGGTTGCGGTGCCAGCCACCAAACCGGCTGGACCGGTCTGATCGCCCAAATCATGATCGACCGAGGTGAGCTCGCCTCCGGCAACCGTCTCACCGCCGAGAACGAGGATCTCTGACGCGGTCTCGTATATTGATCCGTGGTGCCGTAAAACCTCGCCGTTCAGGGCGGGGATATAAGGCACCATTTTCACAAGCAGGTGAACGTGGTGTACTTCGCCATTCCTCCCGATTCGAGAATTCTTGCCTGGATCACCCTGTGGCAAAACGCTCAGGCCAATATCTACCGTACCTGTTATGTGAGAATCGATGGGCAACGCGGGATACTTAGGAAAAGCACACTTTCGTTACACGGTTCCACATCTCCTTCGGCGCAATGTTTTGAATCCGTCTCAAGTCCGAGTCTGCTGGGGTTTTCGTTTGGTCGACCTGTGCAGGCGTCAATAGACCCGCAAGAAGACTATATAGCGTAAGGATTATGGCGGCACGGAAGCAGCGCATACCGTTTCTCTCGATGATGATCTAGAGTTTGCCCTCGCGCAAAACATATGCCAGCCGTCCTTTCGCGTCAACTGCTGGTCTCCGGCATAGCGTCAAGCCATTTCACAAGGGTTCAGCGTCTCTGACTCTGTGGATCTTTCACGTTTTAGCCCGCCTGCCGTGTTGCCTTCTTCCGACTCGGAAGGAAGCCGGCATCCTAATTTACGGGCTTTCACAGCTCATCGATTCCGGCCCTATGAGTCTTTCACTTCACCCTTCTCGGTCACATCCTTGGAGGATACCGGCGTCCAGGTGCCGACCAGAGTGTGGTTTGCCTGGCTGAGCCAAGCCTTCCACGGCCTCTTACTCTTGCCAGCTTTTTTCCTAGGGCACAAAGTCCCGCAGCAGAGAGGAGGATCCGCTCCTTGCAACCTAGCGGGGACATTCGTATGGTTCCCGTGTCTCCCAGTGTGTACCAGGCCGTGACCTCCCGTGTACGATCGTCGAGTTTTCTTGGTGACGCACGGCCGGGCGATCACGTGATTGCAATGCTTCGCCGCAGCGGAACGTTGGCGAAGAGACCTATCGGGCCCTTACGTATTTCTCTCCCAGGTGATGACCATGCGCAAATCCGCTATTGGCCCCTCTAACCAGATTTCAAAGCTGGTGTGGATGGTCACGCTAAGCCTTCTGCTGTTCGACCCACCAACGACTAAGGCTCAGACGGCTGAGTGGGCGTCCGCTGGCAACATGAGCACCGCTCGCGTGTATCACACAGCCACACTGCTCAGCGATGGAACCGTGCTGGTAGCGGGCGGCTGGGTTAATTCGACGACCAGCAGTACCGCAACAGCCGAGCTTTATAACCCGAACACGAACAGCTGGACGACGGTTGGCAGCATGGCGAATCCACGCTACAGGCATACGGAAACGCTCTTGAGTGATGGCCGGGTTCTGGTGGCGGGAGGTGATGCCCTTGGGACGACTGCCGAGATTTATGATCCGAGCACCCAGACTTGGACAGTGACTGGCAGCATGAACACTTCCCGCTATGGCCACACCGCGTCGCTGCTCGCGAATGGGATGGTGCTGGTCGCTGGAGGCTGCTGTACGGTGGGCAGTGTTCCAGGGTATAGCGAGCCGGTCTCCGAAGCCCTTACCTCCAGTGAGTTGTGGAACCCCGCAACGGGGCAATGGACGCTTACCGGCAATATGGTCAATATGCATGCCTTCCACACAGCCAATGTGCTCAGCAATGGGAACGTGCTCGTGGAGGGCGGTACGTCTCTCCAACTACCACCTGGGCCGGAGACGATCAATGCATCTGAGGTTTACAATCCTGCGAGCGGGCTTTGGACAGCGGTCGGAAATCTGATCACGGCCAGATATTTCGCTACTGCAAGCTTGTTGACAGACGATCAAGTATTGGTAACCGGGGGCAGTGGCGGGGGCTGCTGCAGCGGGCTCTCATCCGCGGAGCTCTACAATCCAGCCTCACAGGCATGGCAGGCAATGCCAGCAATGAGTGTAGGGGCTTATTATCAGGCTGCCGCAGTCCTTTCCGGTAGCACCGAGGCGTTGGTGACTGGAGGCTATTCCTGCTGCTCTACACCGAACAGCACCATGAACACTGCGGAAATTTTCGCTGTCGCGACACAATCATGGTCGCTGACAGCGAGCATGACGCAGCCACGGTATGGGCATACGTTGACAACGCTCAGCGACGGTACGGCGCTGGCGACCGGAGGAACATTTACTAACAACAATGGGGCGGGGATCGCTTCGGCGGAGCGCTTCTACAACGGATCGGCTCCGCCTGAGGTTACGTTTAGTTCCAATGTGGCAACCATGTTTTTTACCGTGACGGGCACCGGCTGCAGCGACGGCTCCTACATTACCCCGATCACACTTCCCTGGACGGCTGGTGCGAGCTGCACGGTGCAGGTGTCGCCATCGACTCCGTACGTCTTCGCTAGCTGGAGCGATGGATCAACGGCGAATCCGCGAACCTTCGTGGCTCCTTCCGTCTCTACTACGTACAGCTTCACGGTGACGGAGACCGCGGGCAACCCAGCCTCGATCGCCGCCACGAGTGGAACGCCGCAGACCGCGACCGTGGGTATTGCGTTCGTCAGTCCTCTGGTGGCGACGGTGCAAGACTCAAACGGAAATGCGGTGAGTGGAGAGACCGTCACGTTCACGGCACCGACCAGCGGCGCGTCCGGGACGTTTGCGGGCGGCATGAACACGGCCACCACAAACTCCTCCGGGGTCGCTACGTCGGCGGTGTTCACCGCCAATGCCACGGCGGGCAGTTATACGGTCACCGCAAGCGTAGCCGGAGTGTCGCGAACGGCGCGCTTCAAACTCACCAACCAAGCCGGCAGCAGTCCAGCGTCGATCGCCGCGACGACCGGAACGCCGCAAAGCGCGACCATCAGCACCGCGTTTGCCAGTCCGCTCGCAGTCGCAGTGAAGAATTCGGGCGGCAGCGGCGTAAGCGGAGTGACGGTTACATTCACGGCGCCGAGCAGTGGAGCTTCCGGCACATTTTCGGGCGGCACGAATACGGCCACCACAAACTCATCCGGTGTGGCCACGTCGACGGTGTTCACCGCCAATGCCACAGCGGGCAGCTATACCGTGACCGCGAGCGTAGCGGGCCTCTCTACGCCAGCTACCTTTGCGCTCACCAACACAGCCAGTGCTGCAGCATCGCTCACCGCCACAAGCGGTACGCCGCAGAGCGCAAGCATCAGTACGGCGTTCAAGAGCACGCTGGTGGTCACGGTGGTAAATTCAAGCGGAACCGGCGTGAGCGGCGTAACTGTAACGTTCAGCGCTCCGAGCAGTGGCGCCTCCGGAACGTTTGCGGGCGGCGCGAACAAGGCCACCACAAACTCGTCCGGTGTGGCTACGTCGGCGGTGTTCACCGCCAATACCCAGGCAGGCAGCTATACGGTCACCGCGAGCGTAGCGGGCGTCTCTACGCCAGCTACCTTTGCGCTCACCAACACAGCCGGTCCGGCAGCATCCATCGCAACAACGGGCGGTACACCGCAGAACGCCACGGTCAGCACCGCATTCGCGGTTCCCCTCACGGTTACGGTGAAGGACTCTGGAGGCAACGTTGTGAGTGGAGCGATGGTGTCGTTTGTGGCTCCGACCAGCGGCGCGTCCGGTACGTTTGCGGGCGGGGTGAACACGGCGGTGACGAACGCCTCAGGAGTGGCGACATCGGCAGTGTTCACGGCGAATGCCACAGCGGGAAGCTACACCGTTTCCGCGAGTGTGGCGGGAGGAACCGCACCAGCCAGCTTCGCGCTCACCAACACCGCCATAGGCGGCCAGAGTGCCACAGTTACCTTGGTGCCCTCGTCCTATGTCACGACTGCCGGGTCAACCGGCGGTCAAGCGGTGGCAACCTCGATCGATGTGCTAGATGAATCAGGGACGCAAAACGTCTGGAGCAAGTATGTCGAGTTTGATGGCCTGTACGCGGGTTACCAAGTTCTCACTCTGCCGACCAGCATCGCACCTGCTTCGGTGACCAACATCCAAATTGAGGTGAACTACCAAGGACCGGCCACGAGCACACAGACCTGGACTTGGCAGATCTACGACTGGATCCATGCGACGTACGTGACCGTCGGAACTAATTCGGGTGCGCCCGATTGGGGAGCCTGGAAGATACTGACGTTCAATGTCTCGGGAACGTTATCCAACTACGTCCGGAGTACTGATGGCCAGATACGAGTGCAACTGGTTTCGAACAACTCTGCCGACAGTGCGGACATTGACTACGAAGCGGTCATCGTCACCTACTGACAGACCCGGTAACGGACTTTCACTGGAATCTGTTCCCTTGCGAAGGGAAGCCGACGATAACGCCCCGACGAACCGGAAGTGATCCTTCGAGAGATGAGCTCTCGCTCAGGCAGTGTGACTGCCAGGAGTGCATGTCGACGGACTGCCGGAACAAACCCACATACAACGCCGCCTTTAGAGTGAAGATCTATATCAGATGATGTTGCATCAACCTGTTGAGCCACCGCGCTTATCGTGCCTATGGGACTCGGATGGACGAAGATGCGTTCATGCACCTACGGGGGGTTGCTTATGCTAGGGAACTTCGATCGCCCAAGCTACAATCTGCCAGCGGTTCTCCTCCTCCACCCATAGAAGGAGCAGGGCGGGCGATTCTTCATCTCCGAGATTCAGGCGGCTCGCTGTGGTGTAGTAGGTTCCGTATTTCGCTTGCCCGGGTTGTAGATTCGGGGTGACCTCCGGAAGATGGCGGCGTTCGCACGAGAAACTCGCAGCCATCTGGTCTGGTACGGCCATAATTGCAAAGGCCTTCGCGTTATCGTGATCGACCGGGCGCACCAACTCGTTCACCGGTTGAACGGCCGACATCATGTCCGACAAGTTCTTTGCGCGAGGCAATTCCGTGAGCGCGTGTGCTAATGCAAGTTGGATACGCTCTGAAGGTTTTCCTCCGCCGGTTTTCTCATCGGAGCTCGGAGGCAAGCACCGATACGAGCGTGCAGAGACGTACCACATAGCGCCGGGTACGTCGCGCCTCACGAGCCATAGGTCATAAAACTCGGTAATGTCTTTGGTCGCTCTGGCATTGCCCGAGATTTTCTGCGGTGCGGCTTCTGTAACCGCTGGCGCGATGGGCACATGGGGCGTGATGTTGGCGGCGCTGGCGTCGAGTGCCCTGATGGCGACGATCCGCCAGTACTTGCGCTCTTCGACCCAGAGGAGATTCACCACCGTGTTCCGGCCAGCCACCTTTTCTCGAAATTCGGTAGCATAGAACTTCTCTTTGGACTTTTGCGTGTTTTCGCCGTTCCGTTCGGGAACGCACTCACTCGCCAAACCAAGATCTGTCGGGACAGAAACAACGTGGAATTCCGTGGGGTATGCATTCTTGACTTCCTTTAGACCCGGGGACCAGATGTCGGTCGCTTCGAAGACCTGAGCGACGGAAGTTACCACCCCCGCAGATTTGTTCAGTTCGTCCATCGCCATCTTCAGGCGTAGACGAACCATGCCGGGAGCGACCGGCTTGTTCCTCGTGGTGGCGATCTCCTCCAAACACGAATAACTGCGACGAGAAAAATAGGCGATGGCATCATTGGGTTTCTTGTCGACGACCCAAGTTTTCAGAAAATCGTGCGCGGCTTCATCGACGGACCGGTTCGATTTCACACGCGGATCCAGAGGTACGGCGGTCGCGCTCCGTGTCTGTAATTCCTTGGGAGGTTTGCCGGCAACATCTCCGAGGGAAAACCCAAAGATTTCGCGCCACCAGCCGTTCAACCCTTGCCAGCGCCCATCGTGGCGGTCCAGGTTGTTTCCGTCGCGTACATCTGAATTTCCTGCGCTGAGGTGTCCGTTGAACAGCGCCTGGGGAAACCTTGAAGAGCGATAATCGACGTCAATGTCGGCCATGCGGCGGTCGCGAGAAATGGAAACCTGGATAGAGGGCGGCCCATTCTCGAGACGAAAACAGATGGGAAATCCCTTGTGATACATCGTATTGTCACGATCGCGTTTGAACTCGCGGCTTTGACTGAGTACCTCGAATGCGTTGGACTTCAGGTAGACGTACAGGCGGAACTGGCGATCGCCGCCCACGCCGGGTTCTTCACCCATCACATCGTCGACACTCGCGACGATGTCGATCGCGTTGCCGAGGCTTTTGCCATTTTCATCAGTGATCTTGGCGTTCAGGAGTGCATGAGTCACGGCATCGAAAGTGGTGCGGATCGAAAGACGCGCGGCGTCGTAGGCAGAGGGAGCAAGAATCTGAGTGCCGGTGGTGCTGTTGTAATTGCGAACGTAATCGTCAATGAGTTGCCTTTGCTTCGGGCGCAAAGTCTCGTAGGATTTCCCAAACTCCAGGGTCTCGCTCGCTTGGTTCGGCGACAAGTCGGTCTTCTGCGAGGTGGAGGTAGGCTCCTGTGTCAAGGCCGCTCCCACCACAATCAGAAGAACCAGAATAGTCGAAAAGAAATCTCTCAACCCTGGGTACATCAGGACTCCCGACTAGCTCCTACTCGTCTGCGATTATCGTAGCCGGTAAAGATCAGTAGGCAGATTGGCGATCTCATCGGCCCGGTAGATTGTCTCATGCGAGAGATTGTGAGTGATGGCTCGATTAACGCAGCGGTTGCCGAAGAGCTTCGTGGCAGGATCGGATGTTTGGCCGCAATCGTGACCAGCGACGAGGCTGCGAAACGGGCAGTAGCATCCTGCTCAGAACTGCGAGAGCCTGATGGCTCCGAAAGTTCCGTTTGCTGGGACGTAGATTACGCAGCTCGCCAAGTTCGCGTAGAAGCGAAGGCCCAATCGGCCGGCCCGGTACAGCGGCTTGCCCAATCTGATCGCCTGAAACTAGCTCTTCGCGAGTGCTGTTCTGGGCCTGTTTCCGAGGCTAGGGGCATTCTTGTTGATCGATTCGGGCTCGCGTTCCAGTGCTAATACAGAACTACGAATCTTGAGTTCGGTCTCGAGCAGGATGCGCATTGGCTTTTTCTTCAGTCCGTTGATGCGCTCCACGAGCAGACCCGCGGCCTTAGCTCCCAACTGATAACCCGGCTGGAACACCGAGGTGAGTGCAGGACTGGTGTATTCGCAAAACTCGAGATTGTCAAAGCCAACCAGCGATAGATCACTCGGGCAACGCAAGCCGAGGTCATGCGCGGCGTGCAACACGCCCAGTGCCATCAGGTCGTTGCAGGCAAAAATGGCTGTGGGACGTGGCAACATCCGAAATAGCCGCTTGGCCACCCGGAATCCACTGCGGGTGTTGAACTCGGCCTCCTGAACGAACTCGGGAGGCAGCGGCAGATGCGCTTCACGTAGGGCTTTCTTGAACCCATTCAGCCGTTCCAAGGCATTGGCCAAAAGCGCGGGCCCGGTGATCACGGCGATATGGCGATGGCCCGACTCGATGAGATACTTCGTTGCTCGATACGAACCCCGCTCGTTCGCAACCACGACAGCATCGCCGGTCCAGCCTTCCGGGCAACGATCGAGACAAACCGCCGGCGGAGTACCGGGTGTCCCCGCAAGGACCTCCGATGCCAGGCTGCTGCCGGCGGCCGGAATGATCAGAAGACCGGCCGCACGAAAGGAACGGAGCTCTGCAAGATAGGAAGCTTCCTTGGCAGGATCATTGTCGGTGTTGCAAAGAATCAAGCGATAGGAATGCCGAAAGGCGACATCTTCGGCTCCGCGCACCACACTAGGGAAGAATGGGTTGGTGATGTCCGGAATGATCATGCCAAGCGTCTTGGTGCGGTTCAAGCGTAAGCCTTGCGCAATAGCGCTCGGCTGGAAGCCCAGAGCACGGATCGCTTCCAACACACGAAGGCGGAGTTTCGGGCGAACTCGAGCGGTGCTGTTTACGACATGCGAGACCGTGCCGATGGAGACTTGGGCACGCTCGGCGATTTGCCGCATTGTTACATTAGGACCCACTGTTCAACCTGTTCTCGTAGTCGGGGCACCTGTCCGTAGGAATTGTCCTGAGCGACAAAAGGTTCGTCCTTTTCTGGTTTTCTACTGTGCGTCCTGCACCAGACGGAATCCTAGAGCCGCTGAACGATCCATGCTTGGAGCCATGAGTAATAGTTTACCGTGCTCATTCAATTTGTATGCTTGAGGAAAATACCAAATGGATCCTTGCGGCTGATAGTAGCTGCCGCCGCGGAGAATGCCGGCACGTGTGTGTTCGTCCGTAAATTCGTCGGTCCATTGCCAAACGTTTCCTACCAGGTCCATGACGCCGAAAGGGCTGGCGCCTTTTGGATGGCTATCGACCGCGTCCGGACCGCGCATGCTGCGCGATTTATCCGGAACCGGCACGGCCGAAGCATCCCAGCCGTTGCCCCACGGATACAAGCGCCCATCTGTCCCTTGTGCCGCATATTGCCATTCCCATTCATGCGGCAGTCGCTTCCCTGCCCAAGCCGCGTAGGCGCGCGCGTCCTCGAGGGACACCCAGGTAACGGGCTTATTCGCCCAACCATCGGGGTAAGTGCCATTTTTCCAGTCGTGAAGGAAGGCAAGGTCATCCTTGGGGTGATAGTGGGTCGCATCGAGAAACTTCTTGAATTCCGCGTTGGTGACGGAGAACTTGTCGATCCAAAAGGATTTCACGTGAAGGGTGTGCTGATGATAACGGCGTGGCGAATCTTCCCACGGAAACTGAAGGTCAACACCGATATCGTTGAATCCTTCGATCTCTATACCCTTTACGTCGAACAGGAAATCAGCCTCCGGAATTTTCACCATGCCCGGCGGCGAGCCAGAGGCCGGCTTGGTGGACGCGATTTCGACCAGCCGTTGCGGGAGAAACGTCCACTTGTCGGCCAGCGTGGACAGCGGTGTGTTCGTGAGCGTCTTCATCTGCGCCATGAGAGCCTTATGTGCGTCGGACAAGGCCTGCTTTGTAGCCAATATCGCCCCGTAGTCTTTGGCATCGATCCGAAAGGCCAAGACCGACTGATTGCCGCGACGTTCAGGCGTCAATTCCACTCCGTGGTAGAGATCGAAGTAGTGCATGCCGTCTGAAAAAGGAACTTCCAGTTGGGAGCCATCCACGTCGTATTGGTTGCGATTGACGATAGTCCAAACGGTTTCGCCGCCGAGCGGCCAGCGACTGGCATACACGCCAAAGCGCAACATGGGGAAGAAAGGTTCCCAGTCGCGGGAAACCAGGAACGGGGCAATGGCGCGTTCCATGGTCGCAACACGGCGAGTGGCTTCACTGTCGCGGGGAGTGATAGCGTTCCAGATTCCCCAGATGTTCTCCCAAGTCTCCCAGCCGATGCCATTGAAAAAAGCGAACTGGAGGTCATCGGTTTTGGAGCGGTTCCAGCGGTCGGAGATGTTAACCATGTGCCTGGACTCGAGCCATTTGTCGCGGTCGACGCGAGGCACCTGGGTAAATTTGTACTGCCCCCAAGTGAGGACGTTGTAAGCCACCGCTTCATCGTGAGGCCCGCCTTCTGGCTGAAATGCTAGGGGATGACCGACACGGTCGGCGGCTTCAGAAAAGGCCCGAGGGACGCCGTCCTGCGTATCGCCATTGATGCCATCCGCGTCGATTTGCTTCATGAGCTCGGCAATTGCGTCGGGCCAGGATTTGTCGGGTTTCTGAGTACCCTGGTCCCACATCATCATCGGGAAAAGGACGCGGACGCCGCGCTTGTGAAAGTCGGCAACCATCTGTCGGACACCGTCGACACCGCCAGGCATGCAGCGAATCATGTCATGCTGATTGCGATTGTCGATGCCCATATTGGGGTAAGTAGGCCAAATAAGGACAGCGTCAATTCCGCCATACCGCTTCTGGAGATCGTCGAGGTAACGGTCTACGGTGTATTTGCCCGCCACAGGGTCGTAGAAATAGCGATCCTGGACCATCATTTGTGGCTGCATGAAACTCGATTGTGTCCACTTCAGTTCCGGCATGTCGTAGCGCGAACCGTCGTAACCAATGCGTATCAGCCGCTCCGCGCGCCAGTGAGTGATATCGGCGAGCCAGTCTTCATGCTGTCGTGGTGAGCAAGCACTGGAACCACCTTCCCACGCTCCGTGCATGTCAAGACACTTGGGACCCGGGATTTGTTGCCAATCCGCGTCCCACCCCTTGGCTCCGCCAGACACGTACGCTGTGTCTTGGCCTAGTAGCGGAACTGCACAAAACAGGACGAGAATTGTGAGGCGGGCCGAGTAAGCGTTCACGTCATCCTCCGAGTTCCCTTATCGCACATCGGTTCTGAACCGCCACGACGTAGATGGAGCTGATCTGTCTCACAACCGAACGCCTCTGCGCCTCGATCGAGGCTACTGCGAAGTCCGTTTGACGCACGGCGAGCACTTGAAACGAAAGCTCGGCCATTCCGCCGAGCATAGTTGGCCGGACGGCTAGCCGACTCACCGGTGTCAGAAGTTCAGGTGCAGCCCGAACTGTGTGGCACGGGGCAGGTTCTGAGATGTTGACATCCCGAATTGCGAGCTCGAGAGGTCGCTGATCGGATTGGTCAAATTCACACGATTAAAGAGGTTGAAAATGTCCGCTCGGAATTCGAGAGAATAACGCTCCCAGGTAAACACCTTGGCGAATTGTACGTTGATATTCGCCAGCCCGGGGCCGAAATAAGTGTTCCGCCCCAGATTCCCCTCACTTCCTAATGCCGGGATCGGAAATGCGGAAGCCGCCGCGAACCCGTTGATGAAGTCCGTTCGGTTCCCGGTTTTGACGGTACCAGCCGGCGGTCGATTGGGCACGTCGAAGTCGTAACCGTCGGCGTTGTAATCTCCACTGCCTGGTTTCAACCCGATGACGGCGCCACCTGGACTGAGGATTGGGTTGAAGGGTGCGCTGGTGTAAACAGTAAAAGGAAGTCCCCCTTGCAATACCAGTATGGTTGAGAACCGCCAACCGCCTAAAATTACATTCCCCACCCCTTCCTTGAAGGGCGAGGGAAGCATGACGAGACTGTCCATGGTAAATCTCTGGGCCACATCATAGTCAGAGAGACCATGTTGGGCAGAAACATTGAGCGAATCGATGACCGACTCGCTTGTGTTGGAATAGGACCCGTTGTCGTTGCTGCTGAGGTCATCGGTGGCTTTGCCGAACGTATAGATACCCCTGAGCTGCCAAGAATGGCTCATGCGTTTACTGACCATGACGCTGCCATAGTTTCCGTCAGCAACGCCAATCGTTCGCCCATAGATAATCGGACCGAAGCTCGAATTCAGACGTGTCTGAATGCCGCCGTTGGCGATCAGATCTCCGGGGAACCGATTCACATCCGTTTGGACGTATAGATGGTCGCTGTGGGAGCCGTTGTAGTCAACCTCGACGACCACTCCATGTCCGACGTCCTTCTGTATACCTAGCATCCAGACATGGGTTCGCGGCTGGTCCACGTCCGGCTGCACACCGGAGGTCAGCACCGGAATGCCAACGATCCCTCCCGCTGGATTGGTTTCGAAAGACACGGCAGGAATTGCCCAGCCGAGTCCTTGCGCGTTGCCTAAGCCGTAACTGAACGGATGAGAGGTGTTGTAGAGGCCAAAAGACGGACTGGCCCAAACCGGAGGATTGGCACGGGACTGGAATGACCAAGAACCGTCTGCCACGTTGTTATAATACAGACCATAACCTCCTCGCACAGACATTTTGCCGTTTCCGAAGACGTCCCATCCGAAACCAACGCGCGGTGAAACGCCTTGCGGCCGATTTTCGGTGACGTAGGCTTCTTGCCCGCCGTGCAATTCCATCACCCCATTCGCCACTTGCTCGGCAAAATCACTGCCCGCTCCCGGAGTAAAGAAGGGGAACGGAGTCGTCGAGTTGTGATAGTTACCCCAGTGACCGAAATAGTCGTATCTCAGTCCCAAATTCAAAGTGAACCGTTTGGTTATCTTCCAATCGTCTTGGCCATAGAGTCCCATATAGTTCCAGCGCAGTACCTGATACAGATTGGTAGCCAGCGTAGAACTCGATACTTGGATGGCCGGCCCACTCTGCGAGTAAACGCCGTCTTGCGCAAAGTCGATCAGGTTAGCGAAGTTGAACGACGGGCGAACCAACGGAGAGGTAAAGTTATCGTCGTCGTGGTGCCTGTCAAAGTCAAAACCCGCAGAAATCGTGTGCTTCCCGTGCGTCCAGGTTAGCACATCGTGCCAGTTGAAATTCTCGTGAACCCAGCCAGCAGGGCCCCACTGGGAAAAATAACCAGCTCCAGTGATATACGCGTTGGGAAGTTCCTGATTATTCACCGCCGACGGGTTGCTGCCGATGGCCCGATGAATCGTGAATCCAGCCTCGTTCAGGAGCGTAGGAGAGAACGTATGTGTCCAATCCACCTTAGCGAAAAAGCCATAGTTCGGAATGAGGACCTGATAAATTGGACGAGGATCCTCGGTTTGTGAGTCTGAAAAGGTTCTGAACAAATCAAAGAACAAGCGGTCCTTGCTGGTAACGTTGTAGTCCAATCGAACATGCCATTGATAGGCATTGTGGGCCAGACTCTGCGAAAAATAGCCGATTCCAACCGCCGGCAAGCTTGCCGGAAACGCGGTACTCGGATAGAAACCGGGATTTGCGGCTTCCACCTGGGCAACGGTAAGGACATTCGTGAGCGGCGGAGTAGATCCGACCGGTGCGGCCTTGAAGAAAGTAGTCGCAATGTTGGTCGGGAAATTCTGTTCTACAAATTGTACGAACTGGGGTGTTTCGACAGCTTGGACGTCCGTGGCTGCGTTGGAAGAAAGCAAACCAAAGGCGCTCACGAAAAAGAACAGTTTGTTCTTCAAGATCGGACCGCCGAAAGTGCCTCCAAATTCATTCCGCCGGAATGCCGGTATCGCACGGCAACCCGTTTCCCCGGGCGTGCAGAATTGAAAGATAGTACGAGCTGTAAGGTCGTTGTCGGTGTGGTATTCCGATACGTTGCCGTGAAATTCGTTGCTTCCCGATTTCGTATAGACCTGTACCCAGGCACCGCTGTAACGCCCCTTCGAGGCGTCGAACGTCGCTCCCGAAACGCGTATGGATTCAATGGTGTCAGGTTCCGGTGCCAAGTTCACAACCCCGTCTCGAGAAGCACTGTTCAAGGAAGAGCCGTCAACATCGTACTCGTTGCTGTCCTGGCGCTGACCCGCGGCATTGATCTGATAGGCCTGTTCCTGCTCAAAGCTGTCGTTGTTGTTCGATCCGGAGCCTGTCGCTCCACCACTTGGCATGCCCGAACCGGTGATGCCTGGGGCCAATTGAATCATGCTGGTGTAGACGTTCCGTCCGAGCAAGGGCGCGGTTTCGATGGTGGTTTCCGAAAGTTCGCGGGAGGTATCGCTGCGATCCGTCTCGACCGCCGCTACCGCCGCGGAGACCTCGACGACCTCATTCTGCGTCGGCAGAACGAGCGTCGGATAAATCGTCTTTACCTCGTTCGATTCCAGTTGCACGTCCTTCTGACTCCAGAGCTTGAATCCCTTTGCCTCCACTGCAATCGTGTAGCGACCCTCCGGCAGTGATGGAATGCGGAAGCTCCCACTATCGGAGCTGACCGTGAATTGGCTTACACCGGTAGATTGGTTTGTCGCCGTAACTCGTGCAGCGGGAACCATGGCCCCGGATTGCTCCACCACCACGCCAGTGAAACCGCTGTTGAACTGAGCGTAAGTCGGAGACGCAATGGCGCACAGAATCAGCAAAACCAGGGCCGCATACAGCATTGGGAGTCTGGCACGCGTAAACACCATGGTTACCCCTCCTTGGATTCGTCGACAAAACTCACCTGGCCGTCGGCTCGATCCTTGGCCTTTGCATCTCACTGTCTTTCGCGGCCTGCTTCAGAGCTTCAAAGCGGTCAATCAGAACCTGCGCTTCTGCTGTTCTTCCCGTGCTCAGGTATACGCGCGCCAATTTGTACTGCGCAGGCGCATGGTTCGGATCTGCCCGCAAACACGCAACAAGGTTTTGTTCCTCGAGCTTCGGAGAATTTCCGGTGTAGAGTTTCGCGAGTTGGTAGTACGAATCGGCAAAGGACGGATTCAGACGAATTGCTTCCCGGAACGCTTGCCTTGCTCTGGCCTGCAGCTCGGCGTCCGGAGGCAAGTTGCCTTGCATTTCGACCAAAAGGACGCCCAGCTGATAATGCATATAATAATTACTGGGAAAATTATGAATGGCGGAGTGCAACGTGGCTTCCGCTTCGCGCAAATGTCCGTCATGAGTTTCGACGATCGCGAGAGAAAGCAAGGCGACGCTATTGTCCTTCTGTTGCTCGCTGGCCTTGCGTAACGCCACTTCCGCTTCGTCGGCACGGCCGAGGTTCTCGAGTATCACCGCCCGCTGCACCAGCAAGCGGTAGGAACCGGGAATGTTTTGAAGCCCAACGTCTGCGGCCTCGAGCGCGAGCGGATAATTTCCGTAGTCCGCGCAGAAGGTGCTGAAATCGAGATAGTTTTCCTCTTTTTCCGGCGCGAGTTTGGCGGCCTGGCGAAGAGCATCCAGGGCCAGGGCAAATTCGTTGTTCTCTCGAGCAACGTGCGACAACAAATTCAGCGTATCGGCGTTTGGGTTCGACTGCGCCTCGGCGCGCAATATTTCAAACGACTCCTTTGTGCGGCCCACACGGTCGAGGGTGACCGCACGCTGAACCGCTAGCCCTGAGAGACTGCCGTCCATTTCCCCGGCTTTCTGGGCCTCCGCCAGAGCGGCGTTGTCTTCGCCGAGCTGCGAATAGAGCTGGCTGGCTTTGAGGTGCTGCTCTGCTGTCAAATCCGGGATGGCAGCCAGAGATTGAACAGACGCTTGGGCCTTTTGCGTGTGCTTTAGCTGGTACTCCGCGTTCGCAAGACACAGCAGGGCGTCCGGGTAGCGATTCAGAAGCGCACCCGATTGGCCGAAGAAGACGACCGCGCGCGCGTAGTTGCCAGTCTTTTCCTCGATCATGCCGAGAAACAGGCTGGCGATTTGTTGCGTTGGACCGGGTAGCTTCGCTAGTTTTTGAAACTCGGCAGCCGCCAGTTCATATTTGCCGGAAGTGAAATAAGAGATGGCCAAATTCTTGCGAGCCGCAACGAAGGTGGGGTTTGCGCGCAGGCTGGACAGCAAATAGCGCTGCGCTTGCTCGGAATCACCTTCCATCATGTACGCCGCTCCCGTGGCGTCGAGCAATACCGGGTCCTGCGGGTCGTAGGCTAGGCACCCCTCAAAGACAGAGATGGCCTCGGCGACTTTCTCTTGGCGCACAAATTCCATGCCCTTGAGATAACAATCACGTCCGGCCGGAGTGCGGGGCTTGGGGGTTGCCGCAGGCGTCTGCGAACTCAGGGTGACGGCGTTAAAAGACAAGAGCATCAAGTAGAGCGTGACGACACCGATGCAGCGGTGGAGCAACGTACGCAACAATTGGCCGGCGAACGCATGCCGGCCCAAGGGATTGAGCCGAAGACAGTTAGCCACGTTTCACCCCTGGCACACGGGCCCGCGCCCCGTTGCGCACCGGCAACACGGTTCGCCGCCCGTAGCCCATTTTGAAACGATTCAGGCACACCAGAAGTGCCTGCTCGCCGCACCCCACAAACATTCAGACTTTGGCTCTATATCTACAATTTCCTCAATGTTGCGGGAAATTAAAACGTTTCAAAATATTTGTCAAGAGGTTTTTTTTCTGCCATCATGCACTTCTGTCGATACTCCAAGAGCACGATACGCGCTGGCCGACGACCCGCTCCTTTCGCGCAGTGAACACCGTTGGCCCATCGAACGCGCAGCGTCCGTTTAGAAAACGGTGGTCAAACCGATGAAGCGTCTCCTGGTGGTGGGCAGCATTAATTTGGATCTGGTGGCCTTTGCGCCGGCGATTCCCCATGCCGGAGCAACGATTTGCGGAACCAGCTTCAGCACCTTCCCTGGCGGGAAAGGCGCGAATCAGGCATACGCTTCCGCGCGTCTCGGAACCCCGGTCAGTATGATCGGGAAGCTTGGCAATGACGCTTTTGGCGCCGAGCTTCGCGCAAATCTACAGTCCGTCGGCATTGATACGAGCGCTGTCGAGGTGGTCCGCACTTCTTCCGGAATCGCGCAAATCACCACCGCCGCAAACGGCGAGAACGTGATCGTTGTCATTCCCGGGGCCAACAGCCATCTTTTGTCCGTTGACCTCGACCGACATGCCGACCTGATTCGCCGTTCCTCGATGATCTTGACGCAACTAGAAATCCCTTTGGCGACGGTTGAATACTTGGGATTGCTCGCCCGCCAGTACGGCATCCCCCTGGTTCTCGATCCCGCTCCGGCACAACCGTTGCCGGCATCGCTCTTGCATGCTGTCGAGTGGCTTACTCCAAACGAATCGGAAGCCTGCACTCTCTTGGGATTGCCTGCCCGGGAACTGTCGGCAGATAGACTCGAAGGAACCGCAGAGATGCTGCTGCGTCTTGGGTGCCGAAATGTAATCCTGAAGCTTGGACGCCGCGGCTGTTGCCTGGCGCTGGCGAATGGGACACGGGCATTGGTACCGGCACGCGAGGTGCAGGCCATCGACACCACTGCGGCGGGAGATGCGTTCAATGGCGCATTTGCATCCTCCCTATTGCGAGGACTTGATCCGATCGAGAGCGCAAGGTGGGCGTGCACGGTCGCATCCGTTTCCGTCACCCGGCATGGCGCTCAACCTTCTATGCCATCCGAGCAAGACGTTCAGGAATTCTTAAATGCGCAATCCGCCAAATAACGCGCCTGCGAGAACCGATCGGCAGCGAGGCGTTATTCTTGGCATCGGAGTCGGTAATTAAATCGTTTCAAATTACTCCCCTTGCGCATGCCATCTTTGTGACTTTCCGACAACGCCGCGTCTGTTATATCCTGCGCACTGCCGTGGAGACCCCAACTTGCGGAATTTCTTTATCTTTGGTTTCTACTGCGCGCTGACTTTTTCTGCCGCCGGTTTCGCCCACAGTCAGGCTTCGCCCGACCATCTCGGAACTTCATCGGTCGTCGAACCGACGGTTGTTGCTGAGGACCAGGGCTGCTCTGCTTGTCACGAGGACACCTACAACTCGTACTTACGGACAGCTCACCATCTCACCTCTCGCTTGCCCACGAAAGACTCGATCCTGGGTCCTTTTTCTCTTGGTAAAAATACCATGACGACTTTTAACCCTCAGCTTTCGTTTCTGATGCAAGCCCAAGGTGGTCGTTTTTACGAGAGTGCGTTGAGGCGGAAATCCGGCCAATTGGTTCGGAGAACCGAAGAGATCGCCATCGTCGTCGGCTCGGCCACCCGTGGACAAACCTATCTTTACTGGAAGGGAGACCGTCTCTACGAACTCCCGGTTTCTTATTGGACCGCACTCGGCCGTTGGGTGAACAGCCCCGGCTACGTCGATGGCTCCGCCGATTTTGATCGACCAGTGACTCCCCGCTGCCTAGAGTGTCACTCCACGTTTTTCGAGCCTCTTGGCCCTTCGCCGCGAACGAATGAATACAACGCGTCCAACTTTGTACTGGGCATTTCTTGCGAGCGTTGTCACGGCTCGGGCGATCAACACGCGAAATACCGCGCCTCGAATCCCAAAACCCGCGCAGCGGTATCGGCTTTGCCACCGATTGGATTGTCTCGCGACAGAGAGGTTGACCTTTGCGCTCAATGCCACGGGGGGCCAGGTACCGCAGTCGCTCCCCCATTCTCATTTCGGCCAGGGCAACTACTCTCTGACTACATCGTTCTGCGGCAACCCGGCCCAACGGAATCGGTCGATGTTCACGGTAATCAAGTGGCTCTGCTCGAACGAAGCCGCTGCTTTCAATCCTCGCCCACTATGTCGTGCTCAACTTGCCACGATGTTCACTCGCGCGAGAAGCCGGCTGCAAGTTACTCAGCGGTCTGTCTGAAATGCCATAACGAAAAAAGCTGCGGAGCATTCGCCACGCTCGGGCCGCAGATCGCCCAAAACTGTGTAGATTGCCATATGCCCGTGCAAGCTTCCAACCTTCTGACCGTAGACACCGACGATACGCGACTGCCAGCAAATGTCCGTAATCATTGGATACGTGTCTATTCCGAATCGCGTCTTCCCTGAGGGCTCGACCTAATCAGTTGCTGCGAATGATTGACGGCCAGGTCGACTTCAGCTTCGTGCGAGAACGGAACGCTCCTGCGGAAGACGGAATCAGAAGCAGCAAAGTGGTGCAGACTGTGCGGAGATGCCAGAAGCAGCAAAGTGGTGCAGACTGTGCGGAGATGCCAGAAACACCGAATGGTGCTAATAGACCTTCAGTCCTTCAGTCTAAATCCATCGTTCAGCTTGCCGAGCGATACGAGGGTGTCCGTTTCGGGGAGTCAAGGTTTGCGATGCAACAGGAGTTCGAGCAGAGTCACACTGAAAGGCGCGAACCCATAGTCGAACTGGGAGCCGCTTAGGTCGGCTGTTTGCGTTCTCGCTCCGATGCGGTTAGGGTCATCCTGCGAGTTCATGGCCTCTGAGTCGGGGACGGGATTGCGGTCACTCACTACGAACGCCTCCCCGTTCTCCACTGATCCGAGCGACTCGGGCAAATAAAACTTAACTTTGCGCACGTCGCTGGTCGAATTCACCGCGTAGATGCGAAGAGTTTTTCGGTCTGCACTCAAGGTCGCATCGAGGTCCGGCTCCCGCAGATAAAATGAAAGTGCGCTACTGCGACTGATTTTTAACGGAAAGCTTCCGGCCGCCCGCTGATAAAGGCCCTGAGTATAGTAGCTGGGGATTTTGTAAATCCAGCCGGGGCCTGTTTGGAACTGACCTCCTCCGAAGCTCGTCGACATATTGGAGAGATTTGAAATTTCGACGAGATCGGCATAACGATGCAGCATGTTCTGGTAACGCGAGCAAGCCAGCGCGTTTCCCATCGTCTGCAACATTCCACGCGTCAGGCCCCATTCGCCGCCAGTGGCGTTCCACTCAGTGACGGAGACCCGGATGTCTTTTCCCTTGCCATCCTGCTCGATTTCTTTCTGGAGTTGTTTGAAGTCGTCCTCCGTTCCGTTCAAATCTCCAATTGCGTAGTGATGAGGCGTTAGGTAATCAATCTCATCTCCAGCCAAACGAACTGTGTTTGCGCTGGGATACGAGGTGAGGACTTTAATCGAGGGATCGACTTTCCGCATCGCTGCAGCAAATCCTGACAGCGATGCGTCATATTCCGGGCCGCCAACCTCATTGCCCACTTCCCAATACTTGACGTGATATGGTTCGGCATGACCGTTCTTCGCCCGCTTCTGGCCCCATTTCGTATCGGCAGTGCCATTGAAGTATTCGACTTCGTTGGCAGCATCTTGCGGGCTCTTACCCGTCCAGCGCAAACAAACCAGCGGCTCGGCTGCAATGGACTTGACTAGCTGTACGAACTCCTCCGGGCCGACAAAATTTTCTTGCAGGCCGCCCCAGGGATCATCCGCGAAGGGGACACGCGTGTCCCAGTTCCCGACGGCGTCTTCCCATTCGTAGGGCTCGATCGCGCTGCCTCCGAAGCGGACGATGCCCGGATTCATCGCCTTAAGCGCGCTCACAACATCTGGTCGCCAGAGGCCCAAAACAGCGGCTTTATCGATCAAATACACGCGATCCAGCCAGAGCGCTCCAGGCCCTTCGAATTCGATGGTTAAGGTGGCATTACGCACAGTGCGGTTTGTATTAAGCAGCACATCGGCGCCGCTCCAGTCGGCTGTTGCGCGCCCGAGCGAAACTGGACCGGCATTCATTGCGCCATCTCCATGCAAAAAAGCACGCACAGCTACGTTGCCTTCGCCGCGCATGTGCAACTTCAAGCGATAGGAGTGCCCAGCTTCCAAATAGAAACCGTCCTGAGAAATACCAGCCCATGTATTCGCCACCGGCAACAGAATCTTCTGCGAGCGCTTGCCGTTGTAGGGATTGTTGGTGTCATAAGAATAAGTCGCAGCGTGCACGCTGCCGTCGGGATACCACGGCCGGTACGGCTTATCGACCTCTGTTTTGTAGGCTTGGTTCCAAGCTGTTTCCTCTTCAAAGCTTGTCGACCGTACCTGCTGCGCTAGCATCGAGGGAATTACATCGCACAGCGGCTCGATGAATTGGCCGCCTTGTTTCAAATCAATGGGACGCTCACTGAGC
Source organism: Candidatus Acidiferrales bacterium (assembly GCA_963783955.1). Taxonomy (GTDB): domain Bacteria; phylum Acidobacteriota; class Terriglobia; order Acidiferrales; family UBA7541; genus Acidiferrum. The sequence continues at coordinate 596,777 of CAWAPN010000003.1, forward strand.
CGTTCGTCAGAAATGGTCGCCGATTCCTCCTGCAAGGTCTCCGGCACGTGCTCCAAGCGGATGTCATCGAGCCATACCTTGCCGCTTTGATTGTTAAGGGCTCTAAGTGCAACGGTCATCCGGCCTGGCGAAGGAACACGGAACAAAAAAGCTTCGTGCTGCCATTGGCCAGAACTCTCGATTGGTATGGTGAATCCCTGATCGCCGACCTGCGCTTCAATGCCGATCCGGGGGCCGGCTCCGGGGCCGTCGGCCGAGGGCTTGGCGTCGGCCGACACGGATGATGCCGATGACTTCACCCATCCGGTCAAACGCCACAACGTGCCGATGGGAAGAAAAACTTGCTGACGCAGAGTGAGATGCACGGGCTCATCGGCAGAAATGAGCAACGACTGGGCGCCTTCCTTGACGTCGGTCTTATCTGCACTCAAAGAAAAGGCCTGCTTGGCCTCCGAGGGATCGATCAGCCAGGAGTCCGCTGGGTTTACAGATTCGAATCCGCCATTCTGCACAGGTTTCGCTCCGTCACCGACGAACGCAAGCAGAGAGAGGGGGGGAACCAGCATCCAAGAGCAGATGTTGCGACGGGGAGCAGAGGAAACCCTCACGAAGGCAAAACGAAGCAAATCAGGCAACTTCTGAGATAAGACTTCCACCACGGTATTTCTGTTGGACATTGGCAACCACCTGCCGGGACTTTGACCCACAATGTTATAAGTCCCCGACGCTGCTTGACATGAGAATCCTTGACAAAACACAAAAAAAACGCAACCACGTTGCTCGGGTAACCGGGGGCAGCGGAAACGCCTTTGCGAAGCTCGGCCTTCGCAATCCTGAACACGAACTTCTCAAGGTGCAGCTTACCCTGGAAATCTACGCAATCCTTAAGGACAGTGGCGTGACTCAGGTCGAGATCGCCAAAATCCTCGGCGTTCGGCAGCCTCGGGTTTCCTTTATTGATGCGGAACCGCGCAGGTAACTTTTCCGTTGGACGCCTCATGGAATTCCTCACCGCTCTGCGTCAGCACGTTGAGATAACTGTTCGTCCCACCAATAAGGGACACGGCGCACTCTCGGTTGAATCTGCCTGAACAGAGTTCTCTCGAGAGTGGTACGAGCCTGTCCGGAGCTATCGCGCCACAGGCGATATTCCAAAGCACAGGAGTTGCAGTAGCCCAGAGACAAATGAAGCATTCTGACGCCTCCAAAACCCTTGGGGACGTTACGATCACGTTCTCGGGAACGACCACGGCGATGCGATTTCGGCGATTGCGTCAGTACTTGTGGATCCACGTGCCAGCGGTTAGAGGACTTGGGCGCAACGAGGGGCGGTGGGGATCGAAGACGACCCCTTATTTCTAAGTCCCGCGATTTGATGGCGTTGCAACCGCCCACCGAATCCAATTGCTGTTCTGCTGGCGATGAGGCTAGAAGATCGTTGTCGCGTCGAATTGCACCAAAATGGTGCAGCAGAAAAAGGAGCGCAACTGCTCATAGGGGATTCGAATCCCCAACCCCTGTTTGCAAATACCGAAAACGAATTTGCGGCATACGGGCAGAGAGTAAGAAGGAGTGAGTGCAAGTTCATCAACGCGCCTGGGGGGCACCCGGGAATCTCCTAACTTGGTTGCCCACAAGCGAGCTCACAAATGCTCGGTAAGCAGTTACCGGAAAATTAAGTAGGCGCCCGTAGGAACTGAGGATGTCCGAGTTTTAGTTGATTGCAGCGACTCTCGATGTTCGGCACTGTAAGCCTACCTACAACCAAGTTCAAGCGACTTCTACTGTCCGGTCAAACTTTTTTAGAAATGCTCCGTTTTTCCTTTCTTGCGCCGATTTCTGTTTTTTTCGAAACAATTTCGCGCCAGGATGCCCTAGGAGCAACGATTCCCATCTCGCTCAACCTATAGCATCCCCTGTTTTGCAATCACGACCGCGGCACATGACGGTGATGATAGAAGGGACACGATCATCGAGGTTCAAGCGACTTCTACGGTCCGGACCTCCTTCTGCTGAATGCGTGACGGATTCAGGCGTTCCTTCAGCAACAGGATTTCTTGATAGCCTTTAATGCGTCGGAATTTCTTCTCCGCTTCCAAGAGTCCTGTCGCAGTCCAGCGCAGCGGCTGATCTCCTTCGCGCCAACGCTTTACGTTTCGCGCCACCCGCTGCACTGTCGACAGGCACGATTCGATCGGGTTGGTGGTGGCCAGTTTCCGCCGCAACACCCCTCCGATACCTAAGCGATGGACCGTCAGTGTTTCTTCCAGCCCTTCCTCCAGGCTCCGGGCAGCGGTTGGATTGATGCGCTCCAGTTGCCGGAAGATTTTCTGCAACGCCTCTTTAGCCTCCGCATAGTTGTTCATCGCGTACGCATTCCTCATCCGCCGGTCGTAGTCTTTCTGGCAGTTCTCCGGCAGATACTCCTTCACATTCCGCCGCTTGTGAATCTGACAACGCTGCACTTCCACTTGGTCACCGAAAACCCGTTCCACACCGGCCCGCAGCGCTTTGGATCCATCCATCACCACCAGATACCGCCGCTTCTGATCCAGTCCTCGGTCCACCAGATCTTCCAACAACCCTTTGACCACCGTGGTGTTCTCCGTCGCTCCTTGCCACACTCCCAAAACGTGTTTTTCTCCGCCTTCCGCGATCCCCAGGGCCACCACCAGCACCTGACCGCCAAAGTGAATGCCATCGATCATCAGCACCACCAGATTCAGATCTTCCAGGCGCCGTTCGCACAGCACCCGCAACTGATTGCTACTGGCCGCAACAAACTGCCGACTCACGCTGCTTTTCTCGATCCCGTAGCCTTCCACAACACTCTCTACCGCTCGCCGATAGTTCCGTGTGGACAGTCCGGCCACCATGCGTTCCCGCACCGCCCGTTGCAGTTTGCCGTCTTGCTGCAACTGCCCGTAGCTCTCCAGTTCCACTTCCTGGCCCTCCCGCGTTCGTACCCGCGGCCGTTCCAGCGGGATTTTCTGTCCAGCAAAAACCACATAACCCGGCTGCTTCCCCCAGCGCACGCAGCCCGCACTAGGATTCGGCCGATGCGGAGGTCCGACCCGATGCGTGACTTCGTTTTCCAAGATGGCGCGCAAGATCTGCAGCCCAGCTTTCCCCGTCAGCTCTTCCACCTGCGCTTGCATCTCCGCCCACACCTCGGCGATCGGCAACGGCACCCGCACCAGCAACTCTTGCCCTCCCACCACCTCGAACTTGTGATTGGACTTGCGCTCTTTCCTTTGGTATTTGTTTCTCACGGCGGCTCTCTCCTTTAAAAGGGATTCGCAACCCGAACTCTATCTGAGTTCGGGCGAGAGCCGCTGCTTCTTGTTCTCAAGTTTCAACTAAACCCGGGGCATCCTCTAGGAACTTGACCCTGACCAGGAGATGACTAAGGATTTGAGACCCACAGAAAAAAGAAATAAGCGTGAGTTTAGTCACCGGCTAGCCCTTTGTTCAGCAGTACCTTGACCTCAACGCGGCGGTTTTCTGCGCGTCCGGCCGCGGTCTCGTTCGAGGCTACCGGTGCCGCTTCACCCATGGCGCCTGGCGCCACAATGTGGCGAACTGGCACGTTACAGTCTTGAAGCAAGAAGGCGATTACGTTCTGTGCCCGCTCCATGCTCAGATTCTGGTTCATCGCCGCGTTGCCGCTGGAATCGGCGAAACCCTTCACCTGAATGATGTACCCCGTGAGGTTGACGGCATTCTCGGCTAATTTCTTAAGCGCCCCTTGGTCCGCTTCGGAGATGTCGCCGCTGCCGCTGGCAAAGTGGACCTCCAGTTGAGCCTTGGTGTCGTAATCGGTCAATTCCGAGAAGCGCTTGCTGGCTTCCGCAGCTTCCGCAGCGTTAGCGTCAATGCTCGCCTTGTTGGAAGCGATATTTTGTTTGTTCGCCGCGATGTTCTGCTGATTTGCTTCAATGTCCCGCTGATTGGCGGCTACTTTCTGTTCGGTGGGACTTATACCGGCCTGGATCATCTCGGCCGTTTCTAAATCGTCTCCATCGAAGGTAATGGATTTGGCAAGGACGTGCGTGGCATCCTGGCTTGTGCCGTCAACCGAAACCTTAAGGCCGGGAATCAGCACAGCAGCAGACATTTGCTTTTTGCGAATGCCCAGCCCCTTCGGTTGCTGCACCTTGGTGTCGTCATCGAGAGTAACGGTCATCGTGCTTCCGTCGGTAGTCTTGAGGACAATCGTGTCGCCGGTACGAGCGGTGATCAGGCCCTTAACTTTTGCCTTTTCGCCCTGTGCATAAGCCGAGAGCATTGCCACAAAGCATACAGCCAGCAAGCCGACTACGATTCTCGTTCGCTTTTTATGCATAGTGTTCGTTCTCCTTTCGATCCTTGAACCAATCCAACCCTTCATCTACCCATGCCCCCGGCGCCTATACATTCAAACTAATACGGGGTTGGGCTGCCGCTCCGGCTCGCCCGTCTGTGTCCTAAACAAGCGTGGCTCCTCCCTTTCAGAAGAAGCCATCTTTGCGAGTTCTCGCCCTATGATTCACCCGTCCAGTGAATCGCAACTCGCAAATTCTCCCCCATCGTCTTTTAGACTTAGCCACGTTCACAAACAACTGGGGGAATCCCTAGTAGTGGTAGTGGAGGACCAGATTCGCCGCTTGATCGGGAATCTGCCTGCGGGGGCACGCATTGTTGTCTTTTGCGCTCAGCCCACGCTCTGGCTATCGTCCCCAGAAGCTAACCAGTTTTAGTACTTGTAAACTGTCAGAACTGTCAGTTCCCCCAGGCCAGGTATGTGGGATAGTTAACTGCTCAAGTCACCTCGCTCCATGCGCAGGTCGCTCTGCCGAAGATCCTGTGTTGAGCGCAGAAAGGACCCTATGCGGACTGCATCTTCGCAGCCGGGCCAGCCACGCTTCCTTATTGCGGATGACCACGCTATGTTTGCTGAGACATTACGGGCCTATCTCGAAAAGACTTATACCGTTGTAGGGCTGGTGATGGACGGTCGCACCATGGTCGAAGCAGCCCTGCAGCTCCGCCCGGACGTGATTGTTGTGGACGTCGGTATGCCACTCATGAATGGGCTGGATGCGGCCCGGCGCATCAAAGTGGAAGCTCCCTGCACCAAGTTCGTGTTCCTGACAATGAGAGACGATCCAAATCTTGCGGCTGCGGCTCTCGAACTCGGCCCAGTCGGTTTTGTGCTGAAACACTCGGCCGGAGAAGAACTGCTAAAGGCGATCGATCACGTCTTGCATAGCCAGTCCTATTTAACGCCCCGGTTGAGACCTGCAGACTGGGTTCGAACGAAGGCCAGGGCGCGGCAGTTTTCCAAATGCCTGACCCAACGGCAGCGTGAAATCGTTCAGTTGTTTGCCGAAGGGCTGCCCATCAAGCAAATCGCGGGAGTGCTCAACCTAAGTGAAAAGACCGTGGAATTCCACAAGCATCACATCATGGGAGCTTTCAACCTTCGCAGTAACGCCGATCTGGTCTTATTTGCTGTCAAGCAAGGATTGGTGTCGGTTGAGCCTTCCTTACAGAGTTAGGTGCCATCGACAGATGTATCCTGAGAGGGCAGTATGCCCTGCAAGTCGTGCAGGTCAGACAACGAAAAGAAGTTCAGCGCGGAGATGGGCATCCATTTCCCGGGACAAAAGGATATTGACAATCCCGTAGTGTGGGTATTCCCCGAGGTTGTTGTCTGCTTGGATTGTGGCGCGGCGGAATTTACTGTTCCTGAAGCTGAACTAGGTCAACTCGAACAACGCGATTCTGCTTCTGCAGTGTGATGTGGAATCTTCGCGTGATCACAACAGAATCGAACCTCATGGCAATGAAACGCTTTGGCTTTTCAGGTATCGGTGAACTTGAAGCCGTTTGAGCTGTTGTTAAATTGCTCACCACGAAGAACCGCATCCAGGGCAAGCAATAATTCGCGTCTGGCATCTGTCTTACGAACGTATCCCAATGCGCCAGTACCCAAAGCTGCCCGGACGATGTCGAAGCCTTTGTTCTGACTTAGGAAGATAATCTTGGAGTTCGGGCAGCATTGTCGAATACGCCGGGCGGCTTCGATTCCGTTTATTTTGGGGAGACCGATGTCTAGCAGAATTAAGTCCGGCTTCAAATCTTCGGCCTTCTGAACGGCTTCTCGTCCGTCCGATGCTTCAGCGATGACTTGCCATTCTGGCCGCGCCCGAAGTACCAAACGGACTTGCCGTCGCCAATCTTCGAAATCATCAGCCAGCAGAATGCGAATCAATGACAACAGTCGCTACTCCATTTCTGTCCTTGCATAGGAACACGCCGAGCACAAATTAGTTGCACGGATCTCCAAGCCCCGCACCAACGAAGTCATGGCAGGTGGCCTTTGGTTCAATAGAAGACTTCCTCCCAAAGACTGCCGACCAACACAACGGGCCGTCTTTTGGCTGTCCCGCCGCAAGCGAACCAAACCCAGTCGATTGGGTAAAGAACAATAAGCTGTCTGGGAACATTTGACAATGTCATCTGCTAGCGCCACGACGATACGATCCCGTTGGGCGAAGTCACCCGGCGAGTTCGGTGAAAGAGAGGGGCGACATGAACTGGTTCCTTGAAAGACCAGCGCTGGCCCAACAAAAACCACAAGGGATGCCTTGCCAGATGAGGTTGAACGCGGGAATCCTGTCATCGCCGGATGCACGTGCGAGGATTAAGTTGCGGGTTGAAGCTGTAGGAGCCAATCAAAGTGTTGCGCAAGTGCGCCATCTGTTCATGCTTCGGATCGTCGGGACGCCCTTGCCCTCAAACCGGAAACGTCACGCCGGGCGGAGCCCGGCTACGGAACCTCTACCGCCCACGCGACTACTTTCCATCCTGGCTGTTCTTTGGTCCACAGCAAGAGAAGCGCTGGTGACTGCTCCTCACCGAAGTTTAGTCGGCTCGCGGACAAATAGTATGTACCGTACTTCGCTTCCTCCAGCTTCAACTCCTGCGTTTTTTCTGACAGATGCCGGTTCTGGCACAAGAAACTGTCCGCCTTCTGATCCGGTACAGCCATAATCGCGAATGCCTGTGAGTCTTCCTGCTCTACCGGTCGCAGCAGGTCGTTCACCGGCTGGACACTGGACATCAAGCTGGAGAGTTTGTTCCCCGTCGCAACTCTCTGGAGCACCCGGTCCAGGGCCGACCTTGTCCGTGTCGCCGCTGAACTCTTCTCTGCCGCGGGCGAGGCACCCAAACACTGGTACGCCCGCTGCGACACAAACTTGGAAGCTCGCGCGCTATCCCGCTTCACAATCCAGGTATCATAGAACTGGGTAATGTCTGTCACCGCGCCCGGATCGCCCGAAATAGACTGCGGCTCTTCGTCGGCGGGTACGGTGACGGCAGCCTGCTTTGGGAGAATCCCCGCATCGTTGCTGTCTTCGATGCGGATGGCTATGATCTTCCAATACCCTCCTTCCTGGGCCCAAAGTAGCGACATCATCTTGTGGCCGCTTCCGCCCACCTTCGCGTTGAACGCCGTCCCGTAATACTTCTCTTGCGGTGGTTTTCCTTCCTTATCCTCCGGGACGGCCACGCATTCCACATCCGCTCCTATATCCGATGGTATGCTTACCAAACGAAACTCAGAAGCATATGCGTTTTTGGCTTCTTTCAATTCCGGCAACCATTGATCGGCAGGCTCGAAGACGTCTCCAACAGAATTCACCGTAGCCGTGGTCGCGTTGAATTTATTCATTGCCGATACTACGCCCAGCCTCATCATGCCCGGGGCTATCGGCTTCTTTGCCGTGATGACCTCCAAACACGGGTAGCTACGCCGTGAGAAATATGCAACAGAGAGATTCGGCTGTTTGTCCACCACCCAACTCTTCAGAAAATCGTGCGCGCTCTTGTCAATTCCCTGATTCCCTTTGATGGCCGGATTCACGGGGATGTGGCCCAGGCGATCCGTGGCCTCTTCTTTTGGCTGTTTTCCTCCACTTCCCAAAAGTCCGAACACCTCGCGCCACCATCCGTTCAGGCCGGCCCATCTTTGGTCATGTTTGTCGAGATTGTTGCCCGCACGGACGTCTGAGTTCGAGGCCGTCAGATGCCCGTTGACTAGACTCTTCGGAAAACCCGAGGAGCGGTAATCCACGTCAACATCCGCCATTTTGCTGTCGCGAGAGATCGAAAATTGAATTGAGGGTGGGCCGTTCTTCAGGCGGTAACAGATTGGAAATCCTTTGTGATAGATGGTGTTGTCACGATCGCGATAGAACTCTTGGCTCTTCATGAGGATGTCTACGGCGTTGGGTTTAAGATAAACGTAGATGCGAAATTGACGGTCACCTCCTGCTGTCGATTCCTCTCCCATCACTTCGTCAACCGCGTCCACAAGATCGATCGCACAACCAAGATTCTTGCGGTTGCCATCCGTTAACTTAGCTTTCAAGAGTGCGTGAGTCACGGCGTCAAACGTCGTTCGTACCGACAGCCGGGCGTTGTCATAGGCTTCTTGTGGTACAAGCTTGCTTCCGGTGGTCTGGTTGTAATGCCTGATGTAGTCGTCGACCAGACTTTTTTGCTCAGGCAGTAATTTCGAGTAGGATTTCCCGATCTCCTGACTGCTGTTTTCATCTTTCGGTGCTTTTTTCTTTGGGTCAGGTTGTACTTGACCTATTGCCAAGTTCGCCGCCACGACTATGGCAAGACCAACCGAAAATGCACTTCTATTTCGCTTCATCGCGAGCCTCCTCGAAACGTCTAGGAAGGCGGGACCGCAGGCATCATCGCTGTGGCATTTTGTTCTGTGAGGGAATCTCGATAGAACCGACTTGACCTGCGTTTTTCTGGCGCTCCCCTTCAGGGGACAAGCGGTCACTGTAACCCGTGTTGTAGACTTCAGCAGACGCATTGTACGTAGAGCAAAGAAAGCGTGCCGGTAAGCGACCTGAGCATGATCTGAGGCGTCGACCAGATAACCAGAGGTGTGTCGCTATGAAAAAAGCTCTGCGACGATGAGCCTGGCGCTCCTCGTCGAGAATCCTAAGTTTTGGAGCGGCTGCGAACCGACCTGGCCACGGCTAAAACAGTAATCAGCAGCAATCCCAGACCGACAAACGGAAGGTAGCCTCCCATCATTGGACTCGTTTTTTCCGGCGGCGCCGGCGTTTCCGTGGCCTCCGGCGGCGGCGCAGTCGTGGGTGCTCCTTCAGCGATCAGTAAAGGAGCGTCCTCGGCTGGCGTTTGCACGGGTGCAGGCGCCGGGACAGTTACACTCTTTTCCTCTGAAGCAGTCAGACTCTTCTCCTGGGGCGCGGCCACCGTCTCTGGAGCGACCGGGGGCGCCGGCATTGTGCCCGTCACGCTCCTATCCTGGGACACAACCGACGTTGGAACCTCCACGATTTTTGTCGCCGTGATCACCATTCCTTTCTTCACGCCAAACGCGTCAACCATTTGCCCATCCACGTTGAACTTCTGATCCTTGGGAATCTTGAACGACTGATTCGTTCCGTTTTCGAGCGTTAGAATCACTGTGCTCGGTGCCGCGATATACCAAACCTTTCCTTTCACCGTTTCGATGGTGGTAACGACCTGCGGTGTAGTTGTCGTGGTAATTGTGCGCTGCAGCTTCATTCCCGGCTTCAAGTCGTGAACCCCGAGTTGTTTTCCACCAACCGTAACCTTGGCGCTCTGCGGAATGTTGTCGAAATGCCGCATCGAGCCATCCTCCATTCTCACAATCAAATCACTGCCTTCGACAACGATAACCGTGCCGCGGTCAACTCGGACTACTTCCTTACTTTGCCCGGATTGTATGCTCGTTGAGGTCTGTACCTGAGCTACCGCGCCCTGAGCAAGAACAACACCAAGTGTTCCTACAGCCAGTACGAGTTTGTTCTTCCAACTGTTCGTTAGCATCATGTTCCGATCTCCTTCGCCGCGTTGCACACGGATTTCCCCACCTGATTTATACCTGTTGCATTCAAACGGACCGGGCCGATAGAAACCGATGGAACTCCGACCACTCACTGGAGCAACGTCTTTCCCGCCCGCTTTGCTGCGACAACACAATTGAACCGCGAGGCGATCGCGCGATGCTTAAAAACAAAAACCGTAGTGGAGCCTGTCGCAGTCAATGCACCGATATGGTCGAACGGCGAGCACGAGAGTCAGGCTTGAGAGCCCCTTGCGCTTCTCTCGGTATACTTCACCGTGACAGTAAGGACATCTCCTGCGACGGTGGGTTGTTAAAGTTGCCAGCAACCCCGGCGCCGTTTGTCCGCTGACAAAAGTGGACGACTGTTGCTTCATAATCATGGTTGCATCCGCTTCATCATCCACAAGCGCTTTTTCAGTAATTCGCGTGCAAAATCACACAACAGGAGATTCGATTCATTTACGCCAGCCTGTACCTCTATCTCTTCCTGCGCTTCAGACACCAAGGCCATCAACTCAGCATCTGAAACTCTGCGATCAACTTCCGCCTTATCCTGCATCTCGGCAACCTTGCGCGCAGTTCTTCGCTGGCAGAACGCACTCGACTTAGTGAACTCTGGTCACTTCGCCGCGACCCTGACACCTATTTTTTATTCAGGTCGTCGTCCTTGTAGTACTTCGTACCCTGCAGGGTCAACTGCAGTGCGAGACCATTCTTGGTGATCTGGTAGACCCATACTCCCGGGGCAACTTCAGCCGCTCCCGAGTAAGCCCCGCCCTTCTCACCTGCCTTGGCCGCAGCGTCCGCTTGCCCTGAACCAGACCAGCCGGAATCCAGAAATTGTGCCAGGGCCTTATCGTTCTCGAAGACGAACACCACGGCATAGTCTTTTACTCCCACGCCCACACCGACACCGGCCGAACCCATCTTCATGAAGGTTTCTTCCTTGGTCTTGTTGTTGACGGCCAGTCCCGAACCACGTGCCGTGCTCAACAGCAATACGTTCACCCCCATGTTGTCGAAAACGGCGTATCCCGCCGCTTTCTGGACAGCGGCTTGAGAAGCGGGTTCCAGCTTGTATAAATCCTGCAATGCTTCGGCTGCCATCTTGCGGGTTTTCTGCCTTTTTTCATCGTTGTCATCTGCGGCCATGCACATAACTGCGGACAGCATTGTCATGGCGAGAATCGAGGCCGTCATCTTCTTCACTTTCATCGGAATGCTCCCCTCCCGAAGTTTCTGCGATCGTGGCGATAAGGCGATTGGTCAACTGAGAATCTTGCGTGCATGCTTTCGACTCAGCGAGACCACCAGGTCCACGTGTAGGCTCATTCCAGATTGCGGACAACTAGGGAAATCCCTAAAACTCCGAAATGGCGTTCTGGTTCCGTACGAAAATCACTCGCAGGCGGTCTCGCACAGGCATCGAGAAACACGTCTTGGTTTTGACCGGATGGTCTTAAGGTTTGGTTACTGCGGTGCCTCGACGGTTTTTTGATATCCAGTTGCCCCCTTAAGCAGCGGCAACTCGGAGGCGAACTCAAGATTAATCATCATGCTGATCCTCTCGTCCAGCTGATAAAAGGTGGCTGCCTTTTTGCCTGGCAGCACATCTCTGACGAGAGGGAAATATCTGGAGCGCAATTGAACCACCTTTTCATCCAATTCCAGCCAGCGTCTTGTAAAAATCAATGCATCATGGTCCGACATCGATGGCCAATTCTGTGCGTACGAATACAGCATCGCAAATTTCTCGTCGTTGATCTCTTTTAGCTCTTCCGAATATCTCTGGTAAATAGCCCAGAACTTGATGGCCTCCGATTCGGTCATGCTCAGATTCTGTGCAATCAACGTCTGTTTCTGCTTTCTGAGGTCTTGCCGCATCAACTGCAAGTCTTGCGGGGACATCCCACGGAGCCTCAATTGCGGTGGAGGTGCGTCTTTATCGTAAATTTGCCCAAAGGCCTTCCAACCGAGAAAAAGACAGGCTCCCGAGAGTGCGATGACTATCACGATTCTGCGATATGTATTCAATAGTTTTCTCAACGCTATCGAAGGGATGAAGCTGTATGACTACGGTTGCCGATTTTCCGGGCACGCAGGCCGCTGCAGCAAAACGATCACGCAAAGGAATCAGACGAGGTCGTGGTCCTTCCTTTCTTCCTTGCGTCCTGTGAGCAACCCGGAGGATCGGCCAAAACCTGCTGCGGAGCAACTGGGGCTTTCCCTAGCCTTTGATGCGGTTTCTTGCTGACAAAGCAGGTCAGAGCGAATATCATGTGCTTGATTCGCAGTCGTTTCGGTCACTCGGCAAATGTAAGTATGGTTCACCGCCCACCGCCACATGCTTGTCACCCACGAGTCCGACGATAGCAATTCTGCGACTACCTTTCGTTGACCGCCCAGGAAGGACACCTATGGATAGCGTGTCTACGCGCGGGACCTACCCGCGCTTGTTAATCGCGGATGACCACGCCATGTTCGCCGAAACATTGCGAGTCTATCTGGAAAAGATGTTTAACGTCGTTGGCGTGGTTATGGATGGTCGCGCTTTAGTTGCCGAAGCCATGCGACTCCGACCGGATGTGATTGTCGTAGACGTCGGTATGCCGGTGTTGAATGGCCTGGATGCAGCGCGAAAAATCAAAGTGCAAATTCCCAACATCAAGTTCATCTTCCTGACGATGCAAGACGATCCAAACCTTGCGGCCGCGGCGCTCGAACTTGGCCCAATTGGGTTTGTGCTAAAGCATTCGACGGGACCGGAGTTGTTGAAGGCGGTCGACCAGGTCTTGCATGGTAAGCCCTATCTAACCCCCAAGCTGAGAGCGGAAGACTGGGTTGCGACGAAAACCAGGGCGCGGCATTACTTGAAAGAGATGACCACGCGACAAAAGGAAATTGTCCAGTTGATAGGCGAGGGGCGATCCATGAAGGAGATCGCCAGTATTTTAACGTTAAGTGAAAAAACCGTGGAGTTCCACAAACACCAAATCCGGGATTTGTTCAACCTTCACAGCAACGCGGAAATAGTTTTATTTGCGTTGAAGCAAGGATTGGTCTCGATCAAGCCGTAAATGTTCAAGGTTGTCCGAGCGCAGACTCACAAACAAGATTCTTACCAGCAGGGATGGCGCAGAAAATCTCAGAACAGCATCGCTAGGGATTTCCCCAGTAGCGATCCTCCATCGAGTCTAAGAAGGTAGGCACAGGTTACAAAGTAGCGGCCGGTCCACCCTGCCGCGTTGGGACACACAACAGGACTCGGGGCCCGGCTATCACCCCAAGTTCCCCGAGTCCAGGAGTTATGCCCGTAGTGAGCAACGGCGATACAACCCATCGGAAATTTTTCGCCAACCGTGATTTCGCCATAACCAATCAATTCCGAGATGTGACGCAGTGACAAGACCGCGCCAGTTTTCTTTTCTTTATTTGTTTTTTTCATACTGTGGGTTTCCCTGTAACGGATATGTTTGCGACGAGGTTCCAGGGCAGCAGTTCCTCGATGCGGTTGATAGGATGATCGGCGATGCGTGAGAGCACCTCGCGCAAATACGCTTCGGGATTCAGACGTTAAGTTTTGCTGTTCAGATCAAGCCGTAGATTGCCGCTGCGCGTTCTCCTCCGGCGTCCGATCCATGAAATAGGTAATTTTTTCTTCCCAAAACAACGGCGCGCAACGAGCGTTCCGCAGCAGAATTGTCGATCTCGAGGTGGCCATCGTCGCAGAAGCGCATCACTGCCTCCCACCGCCCCAGCGCGTAGCGAATGGCCCTGGTAGTATCGGATTTTTTCGATAGCTTGCCCAAAGTCTCTTCGAACCATTGTTTCAGCGATTCGAGCAACGGCCGACTGCGTGCGTTCCGGACCTCACGCCGCTCCTCAGCGGAACGGCCACGGATCTGGTCCTCGATGATATAGAGGGCCGCGATCCGTTCGAGCGCTTCTTTAGCTACCGCCGACTTGTGCGCCTCGTACAGATCGTAGAACGGCCGACGAACATGCGCCATGCATGCGACTTCTTGCACTCGGCCATCTTCATAAACCGCATCGTACCCCGCGTAACCATCCGCCTGCAGCTTGCCCGTGAACTCGCGCAAGTGAGCTTGCACATGCTCACCTTTGCGATCCGGCGTGTAGGCAAACCACACTGCCGGCGGGCTCTCATCTCCCCAAGGTCGGTCATCTCGCACGTAGGTCCAAAGTAGCCCCGTTTTGGTTTTGCCCTTGCCGGGTGCCAGCACGGCACCGGAGTGTCGTCGGCGTGCAACTTCTCGGCACTCATCACGTGGCGTCGCAACGCTTCCACCAAGGGTTCCAGCAACCGGCTGCATCCCCCGACCCATTCCGACATTGTCGAACGATCCAGCTCCACTCCGTACCGTGCGTAAATCTCCGACTGGCGGTACAAAGGTAAATGATCCGCATACTTCGAAATCAACACATGGGCGAGAAGTCCCGAGCCCGCCATTCCGCGCACGATCGGACGGCTCGCTGCTTCCGCTTGTACGATCTTGTCGCAACCCGCACAGCTCAGCTTCGGCCGAACCTGTCGGATCACTTTGAAATGTTCCGGAACCCACTCCAGCATCTCGGAAACATCTTCTCCGAAAGGCTTCAGTTCGCCACCGCAGTCGGGGCAAGCGTCCTGTTTCGGCAGAACCTCGTGCGTCTCCCGTGGCAGATGCGCCGGCAACGGCTTCCGCGCATGTTTTGCAGATCGATTCACGTCCGATGCGGCCAGCAGGTCCGGGGAAGCAGCCAACTGCTGCGCGCGGCTGGTCTCCAGTTCATCCAGCCGCAACTCCAACTGCTCGATCTGCCGGTCCAACTTCTCCGACTTGCACCCGAACTTCATGCGCCGCAGCTTGGCGATCAGCAGTTTCAGTCGGTCGATCTCTTCGTCTCGCGAGGCAAGTTGTTCTTCTTTGCAAAGGAGTTGTTAGTCTCGGGAAAGAATTTGTTCATGCTGCGCGACGATCAATGCCTTCAAAGCTTCGGGGTTTAGCGTATCGAGATCAGGAAGGGCCGCACGATGTGTCATCGTGCGCGCAGTATGCCAGAAACGTTTTCCTGTGCAAGAAAAAAGTGTATCAAAACAAAAAATCAGTAAAGAAAATTGCGCAAGGTGAAACAGTCACGATTTACACGGCTAGCTGTGGGGTCTGCGTGCGCACCGGTCGGCGCCAGTCGATCCCTTCGAGTAACATCGACAGTTGTGCGGGCGTTAAGGACACGGTCCCGCTCGTCGTTTGCGGCCAGATAAATCTTCCTCTCTCGAGTCTTTTCGGAAAAAGACACAGCCCATCGCCATCGAACCACAAAACTTTGATCAAATCACCGCGTCTCCCACGAAAGATATACACTTGGCCCGAGAATGGGCTTTCCTTGAGTGCCGTCTGCACCATCCCGCTCAACCCTACAAATCCCCGGCGCATGTCCGTCACTCCGGCGACGATCCAAATCCGCGTCCCCGCTGCCAACCCGATCATCGCAGCAAATGCTCCAGCACAATGCGCAGTGCTTCTCCATCTACACTGCCTGTGACACAAACTTGTCCCTGGGGAAATTCCACCTGGATCGTGCCCGCTACCTCGGCGGTGACCGGCCGGCTTCCCGGTCGGTTCGCTTTGCTGGCCTGCGCCTCACTCACATGCACCGGCAGCAAGTCCACCGGCCCAGCATTCCTCTTACCGAGCAGTCCTTGCCGATACTGCCGGCACCAGGTAAATACCTGGTTGGCGTTTACTCCGTGCGCCAGCGCCACGCGTGCCACCGATGCGCCCGGCTTCAAAGCCTGTTCGACGATTCGTGCCCTCCATTTCGCAAACTCAAGCGTTGACCTGGTCTGTAACCGGCTGGAGAGGTACCCAGACTTCAATTCGCGTTCCTTCGCCAGGCTTCGAATGAATCTCGAATTCTCCGCCTAAGAGGCGTGCGCGTCCTTGCATGCTGAGTATTCCCAGCCCGGGTTTCTCCGTCTTATCGAATCCAATACCTTCGTCCCGCAAAGAAAGAAATAATCTGTCGCCCATATGGCGCAAACTCAATTGAGCCCTTTTCGTGCCACTGTGTTTCTTTAAATTCTGAAGCCCCTCCTGGGTGATGCGGAACAAGCACAAAGCAACATCAGGCCTGACGTTTTGGGGAATATCCTCGGATGTGAAATTGACTTCGATACCTTGCTTGGCAGCAAACTCTCGACACAGAGACCTCAATCCGACGACCAATCCCAAAGTGTCCAGCGTGGAGGAATGTAATCGGTGCGATAAGCTGTGAAGATCGTCGCCAAGCTCACTAACGGACTGCTTGAACTCGTCGAGCGTCTGTTTCAGCGCATCCGGTGAGTCAGGAAGCGTTTCCGCAGCATTCTGCAATCCGAATGCAAGCAGCGCCAAACGTTGGCTAAAATCATCGTGCAGTTCTGATGCCAGCCTGCTTCGCTCTTTCTCCTGCGCGTCGATCAAGTGGCCGCTGAGTTGCACCTGGGTGTCTCGCGACTTCTTCAGTTCCGCTCGACTGTGCTGAAGGTAAGCGGCAAGAAGAGACAAGGCGAGAATGATCAATAGCCCGCTGATCCAGATCCGTTTGGTGCGTTCCCATACCGACAATTCGCGGAAAATCACTATGCTTCCGGGTGGAAGGTCGCTTTCCTTGAATCCCCACCGACGTAGAGCTCGCCAATCGAACATATAGACGTCGCTGTTTCTCACTATGGGGATTTCCTGCGGTTTCACACCGTCGAGGATGCTCACCGCCATCCGAGCAGCGACCTTGCCGTCGGCAGCCCAACTCACCACATAGCCGCCCACAGTTCCTTTTCCGATATCCACGTCATCAGTGACAAAGATGGGCGCATTCGCAGCGTCGACGAGCATGGGAACAGTTTGGGACGCGTCAATAAAGTGTGCTCCCGCAGCATCCTCCACAATGGACGTGTGATAGATGATGGTCTTGCTCGGCAACCGCCTTAGCCGATCGAGGAGCGCGGGCATGTCCAGGTTCGTGAGATATGTGAACTCGAGCTGCGACTCGTACTTAGCGAAACTTTCCTTGGCCACGGCCTCAACAGACCGGTCAAACGCACCGACACCACCCACGACAACCACGTGCTTCGTGTCGGGTTGCAAGTGCAGCGCCGCGATCAGGGTCATTTCTGGCTGTGCTACCCCCCAAACACCGGTAAAGTGCGAGTCGGGCTTCAACTCGTTTAGCATTGCTTCCGTAGTGCCGCAGAAGATCACCGGAGTGTTCGGAAATGACGTTTCATGGGATTCCACCATAAACTTGAGAGACGCAGGTCCGACCGTAATGATCACGTCCGGCTTGCGATCGGCATATTTACGAATGTACGATTCGCGAAACCTGCGCTGGGAAGCCTCGTCCGGGAATAAAGTTGCTTCAAGGGTTTCGTTATAGAGTTCGATCCGATATTGAGAAATTTCTAGGCCAGTGACGATCTCCTGATCGAGAGCCGCAATTCCTGGCGACGAGATAAAATTGAAATCATTGAAAATGAGGACGCGCCGGACTGCCTTCGTTTCCTGAGCTCCAATTGATTGAGGAAAAAGCGAAAAGGTAACGACAATTAGCGCGAGGACAAGCCTTAGCCGTCCTGGCCACCCTTGAGGATCATGGCCGGAACCGAGCCCACTAGGGTGTCTAAATTCACCTGACAAGCTGTGCTCCGTTAGAGCCTGCACAAACAACCTGCAAGGCGATTCTTAACGAAGCGAGTCTAACACTTCTGACACGAACGTCACCTGGACAAAATCGTCGCTGATCCGCTTATTTCGAGTATGTCTATCGAGGGCGAACGAAACGGCCCGTCAACCGGAAATCTAGCACTAGCGGGAACTGCGAGCCTAGGTTAGTATCCCCGCACGGCGTTAAAGTGGAAGTTCCTCGCACAAGTGGTAAGACTCGGGAATAGTCTTCCCCACTGCTGTTATCTGGGCGACCCCGATGAGTCAGGGTTCACAAATCAAGCGCCATACGCGGCCCGGCATCGTGTCGGCAGGCCTAATGGCCATTGCAACGCTGCTTTCGACTTGTTTACATGGGCAAACAACCTCCACCGGTGCACTGGCTGGTGTAGTGCTAGACCCATCCGGTGCCGAGTTGCCCGGCGTGGTCTTACTCCTAAACCATCGCGAAACAGGCCGTTCGGAATCGGCAACTTCTGACGAACATGGCAGGTTCAGTTTTCTTCTCTTACCCCCTGGCACGTATCAACTACTGGCCAGCAAACCCGATTTCGATACTCTGAGCCTTACGGAACTGCACATCTCTCTTACCGAAACACTCAGAATTCTAGCGCGCCTGCAACTCGCGGCACATTTCGAACGTGCAATGGTCTCCTCCCAGGCGGTGATGGCTCAAACCGACAGCGCAGCTTTGGGAAGAGTGGTGAATGAAAGCTCAGTCCGTGAGCTACCCCTAGTGACAAGAAACTTTGCGCAAATCACCGGGCTTTCTCCTGGTGTAGCTGTCGGGGTGTATAACGCCGGAGAGCTCGGTCTCGGGGGCACCGCGCTGTCTCAGATCGCCCAATCCAACGACGGGATCTTCGTGCATGGATCTCGCTCCTATGACAACAACTTTCAGATCGACGGGATAAGTGTCAGTGACGTACAGGGGAGTGCTGCAGGGAGCGGAGGAATTCCTATACCTAACCCCGACAGCATACAGGAGTTCAAAGTACAAACGGGACTCTACGATGCGGGCTTTGGACGCTACGCCGGTGCCAACGTCAGCTTGATCACGAGAACGGGCGGGAACGATTTCCATGGCACAGTCTTTGAGTTTTTTCGGAACGAGGTTCTCAATGCAAACGATTTTTTCTTCAACCGAGCCGAGCAGCCGCGCCCGGCCCTCAAAGAGAACCAGTTTGGGTTTGTGTTTGGCGGGCCAATAAAGAAGGAGAAATTCCTTTTCTTCGCCTCGTATCAAGGAACGCGCCAGATCAATGGCATAGCGGCCGGTCAGTCGAGAATTGCCTGCACCTCCAGCTTGACCGAGCCGCCATTAACAAAGGATCGGTCTCCAGCGGCGCTCGGGAGGCTGTTTGGCGGGATGACAGGCGCTTTGGGAGGAGTTGCAATCAAAGCGGATGGTTCCAATATCAACCCGGTGGCTTTGAACTTGTTAAATCTCAAGCTTCCCGATGGATCTTTCTTGATTCCGACTCCGCAAACGGTGGATACAACAAAACCATTCGCGCAGCAGGGTTTTTCGGTTTTTGCGGAGCCCTGTCACTTTAACGAGGATCAGTTTTTGACTAATGCTGATTACCTCATAAGTGCTAACAGCAAAATCTCCGCCCGCTTCTTTCTTGCTGATGATGACGAGACGATCCCCTCCGTGCCAACATCTCTGAGACAGGTTTAGTACTCTTAATTAATGAGCAGAAGGGCGAGAAAGCAGAGCTTAGAGATGAGCGGGAATTCTCTTGGTGTTGTTCTTTCCCCTGGGGGTTTGGCTGCCGCGGAACGGAGCGGAGGCTCGCCTCCTGGCGAGCCGCAGCAGAGTGCAGCGGCAGCCAAAGCGGGCGCCGATCCGGGGCCGGCTTTGCGGCCGGATCCCGAAGTAGTTGCTAAACCGAAGCGGCGGACCTACACAGCTGAGTACAAACAACGCATCTTACAAGAAGCCGAAGTCGCTGCGACGACGCGAGGTGGCCTTGGCGCCCTTCTCCGCCGCGAAGGTCTGTATTCGTCTCTGCTGACCTACTGGCGGCGAGAGCGGGCCCAGGGAATTCTCGAGGCTCTGACCCCACAGAAACGCGGGCCGAAGTCCAAGCGCAACCCGTTGGAAGAAGAAGTCCAGAAACTTCGCCGACAAAACGCTCGCTTGACCGAAGATCTGCGTAAGGCGCACATCATCATCGACGTCCAAAAAAAAGTGGCTGCGCTGTTGGGTCATCCGATTCCGGAGCAGGACCCGGAGGAGAAATCCTGATGGCCGCTGTTGCCGAGCTAGCGAACGACGTCGGCACCAGCGCTGCTTGCCAAGCTCTGTGTATGCCTCGCGCCTCTTACTACCGGGATGGCCGTAAGGCTTCTTCTCCGGCGGTGAGCGCGTCGCGGCCTTCGCCGGCACGCGCACTTCGCCCGGCGGAACAGGATGCGGTTCTGGCGCGTCTACACGAAGAACGTTTCCAGGATCGTTCTCCAGCCGCTGTTTATGCGACGTTGCTCGATGAAGGCGAGTATCACTGCTCGATTCGCACCATGTATCGCTTGCTCGACGAGCACGGCGAGGTGCGCGAGCGCCGCGATCAGTTGACGCATCCGCTCTATCAGAAGCCCGAGCTCATGGCCACCGCCTCCAATCAATTGTGGAGCTGGGATATAACCAAGCTACTCGGCCCTGCGAAATGGACGTATTTCTACTTGTACGTCCTCCTCGATGTTTTCAGCCGTTACGTCACCGGTTGGATGGTCGCTTATCGCGAAAGCGCCGAGCTGGCCAAGCGGCTGATCGAAGAGAGCTGCAAGAAACAAAACATCCAGCCCGGTCAACTTACGCTCCATGCGGATCGTGGCACCTCGATGAGGTCCAAGCCGGTAGCTCTTCTACTCGCCGACTTGGGGGTCACGAAAACGCATAGTCGGCCGCACGTCTCGGACGACAATCCCTTTTCCGAGAGCCAATTCCGAACCTTAAAATATCGGCCGGAGTTCCCGGACCGCTTTGGGTGTATCCAAGACAGTCGTGCTTTCTGTCAGAGTTTTTTTCGGTGGTACAACGACGAGCACCGTCATTCCGGCATAGGCTTGTTGACGCCAGCCACGGTTCACTATGGCCAAGCGGAAAGCGTCTTGCGGCAACGCCAGGATGTGCTCGATGTTGCTTACCAACGTCACCCGGAGCGATTCGTACGAGGCGGTCCCAAACCACCGGCTCTTCCCAGCGAGGTCTGGATTAACAAGCCGGCCAGTCGCCAACAGCAATCTACTTTGGAAAAGCGAAATGCGTCTGAGGAAAACAAAAGTCGGGATACTGTGGGTCAACCGAGTTGGCGATCGTCGTTCCTAGGCGATCCTGGCGCGAAATTTCTTTGTGAAAAACCCAATGCATGAAAAACTCACTAAATTTTATGACCACCTGTCTCAAAGTCGTTGACACGCGCCGATCACGTTTCCGGGGAATGGACTCAACCCGGCGGGTAACATACCTGGATTTCCGAGTCCGAGCGATTCTGGCTTTAGAGTCCTCTCCATCGCCCATACCTATACTTTTCGTAACGGCTGGCTCAACGAGGCACAGTTTGGCTACGTCCGAACGAGGACCAGCACCGAAGCGCAAACCCCGTTCGACTGGTCAGACGTGGGAGTTGCCGAAGGAGAGATGAACTATAACAATGAGCTTCCAAGCCTGAATATAGACGGTTCCGTCAGTTTCGCCTCGGGATTCCCGCGCACCATAACTCAAAACAGTTTTGTCTTTGGTGATGGTCTTAGTTTTGTCCATGGAGCTCACACCCTCCGACTGGGCGGATCGATAACCAGATTTCAAGACAATATTGACCTAATAGGATTGGGGTCATTCGTGCAGTTTCTCAGCTGGCCGGATTTTCTGCTTGGCCTGAATGCGGAGAGCAACGGTACGGAATTCAGCAATGTTTTTGCATCGTTTGATGACTTCGGGTTGACTTACCGAACGTACCGGGCGTGGCAGGGTGCAGGATTCGCACAGGATGACTACAGAGTGGACAAGTCTTTAGCGCTCAATATTGGGTTGCGATACGAGCGCATCGGCCAGTTCGGAGACAACCTCGGCAGAAACTCGAGCTTCGATCTCAGCAAGGCCGATCGAAACCCCCCGCCGGGCGGAAGCCTCGCGGGTTATATCGTCTCTTCCAACTTTCCCGGTACCCTTCCTCCCGGCGTCACTCGGGTGAACAATCCGTTTGGAAATTACGGCGTGGGACAAAATACGATAGCTCCACGAATCGGGTTTGCCTGGCAGTTATTGCCGAGTTCAAGCGCTTTGGTACTCAGGGGAGGTTACGGTATTTATTACTCCCAGCCAACCGGTCAAGCGTTTTATCAAAGCGTATTCGGCGCTCCGTATTCCGACTTTCGCTTGAACAGCGGTCAGTCAAATGCAGGTGCGACTTTCCAATCGCCTTTTGCGCAGCCGTTTCCTACTCCGGAGTCCTTCCCTATGTTCCCCGCCTATTCACCAACCACCGCTACGACCATTTATAGTGTCGCTCCCAGCTTTCGACCCACGATGGTTCAGCAATATTCGTTAAACGTTCAGACTGAGTTCCATGAAGGTTGGTTGCTCGAAGTCGGGTATGTAGGGACACGTGGAATACACTTGGTACGGCAACGCTCCCTCAATCAAGCCCTATCAGCCTCTCTTAGCAATCCTATAAGGGGGGTGACGACAGACACTGTCGCCAATATCCCTCTGCGAGTTCCAGTGCTCGGCGTGCCTGCGGACTCTCTTGTTGAAATGGAATCCGAGGGTAGTTCCTGGTACAACGGGCTTGAAGTAAGCGTAACGAAACGACTGGCGCATGGCCTGCAACTGCTCGCTTCCTACACTTTCTCAAAGACCCTGGACACGGATGGTGCCGAGATTAACTCTACGTCGTCAGGAAATGCACTGACGCTGGGAAACCAAAACTCACCAGGCCAACGATGGGGAAGGGCCAGCTTTGACCGCACTCATCGATTCGTTTTTAGCTCAACATGGAATCTCCCGAGCCCGTCAGCCGGACTCGAACGGGCGGTTCTAGGAGGGTGGGAGGTTGCAGCGGTAGCTACGATTCAATCTGGCAGTGCTCTCACCATCAGCGACACCAATGCCGACAACGTGTTTGGGATCAGCGAAGACCGGGCGCAACTGAGCGGAACCTGTCTGAAAAGCCAACTGGTCAAGGGAGGGTCGGTCGAATCGAAATTGGGGGGCTATTTCAACGCCGCCTGTTTTACCAGTCCGCCAATCATTGGCGCGGATGGCATCGGAACGGCGTTTGGCGACAGCGGGACGGGAATTGTAGTCGGTCCCGGTCAAGCGAACCTGGATCTCTCACTTTCAAAAACTGCGGTGGTCAATTGGCCGATCGAGAACAGTAGCCTTCAATTTCGCGCCGAGTTCTTTAATATGCTGAATCATCCGCAGTTTGCCAATCCGGATACTGACTTCACCTCGGCGACGTTCGGCGTTATCAGCAGCACGGCTGTCAATCCTCGTGTTATCCAACTGGCCCTGAAGCTTGCGTTCTGAATTCCCTTTCTGCGGGTTCCCTAGAAATGACCCGCTCGGTGAGTCCCAGATCCTGCGTTTTTTCGACTAATCCCCGTCCCCAGCTCACTGGGGAAATCCCTAGTAGCAGTGAGGACCGGAACGCTTTAAAGACTATCCCATGCTGTTTGTGGACAGTTGAGCTGCTGTCGACTTCTAGGGCGGAGAGATCGCAGCCCCTTTTCCTCTTCGGTTCGCTTCAGAAGAATCCAAGGGAAAGAGGAAATCGGTATTCGCCTCGAAGCTCAGACATTCCTCACGGAGTGCGGCTTGTCCCCTCCAAGGAAGATGACCAGTGACGCGCTATGGAAAACACCAGATTCACTTCGCAACTTTCTGTCGCTTTGGAACAAGCGACGCTTCATCTTCGGCAAACCCTCAACCCGCTCACGGAACTCGCAAAGAAAGCCGTCGAGAACATCCGGGAGTTATTCGCAGGCTTCCTGGACGCAGCGGTCACAGCGAACGCCAAAATCTCCAGGTTCACTTCGCAACTTCTTAACGCTTTGAAACACGGGACGCTCCATCTTCGGCACGCCCTGCAGCCGTTCACGGAACGCGGAAAGGCTGCTCTCCAGAAAATACCGGAGTTACTGGCAGGCTCCCTCGATGCACTGGTTATGGCCAACGCCAAAATCTCCAAATTCGGTTCGCAGCTTCTCGCCGCTTTGAAAGAAGCGCCGGTACATGTAGGGCAGGCACTGTACCCGCTCACGAAACTCGGCCAGAGTGTTGTCGAAAAAACCCGGGGCCTGCAGGAAGCACGCCGCGCAAGAGAGAATGATCTGCGGCAACTGCTGGCCAGTTCCGTCGAGGCCGTTGTTGTGACCAACGTTGACCGCCGATTTGTTGCCGCAAATCCGATCGCATTGCATTTGTTCGGAGTCTCGGAAGTCAACATAACTCAGTTCACGATTGACGCATTTCTCTTGGAAGGTGAAATTCTCCAGCTTGACGGAAATGGCTTGCCTTTCATCAGTCGAGAGGAGATGCAAGGGGAATGCAAGATCAGGCGTCTGACCGGAAACCTGCGCGTTGCAGATTACATTTTCGTCGCAAATTTTCTCCCTTTTCGGCATTTATTCATATTCCGTAACGTTCGAGAATGCGTACCTAGAAGACGGGCGGCTACCGCTGGATAAAAAGGGACAACCGGAAAGTTCACCTACGTGGACAGCTAGGGGTTTTCCTAGTTGCGAGGTGGTCGAGCGGAACCTAGGATCTTTTCCGAGAGCGCTGAGATCTCCCTAGATGCCGGGCTGCGCAACTTAACTTTGCGTGCTGATCTTTCGCGAGTGATTTCCCGAGGTCGAAGTATTGAAACTGCCCGAAGGGCTGGAGGTGCAGTCATGATGTGGCGTCAATCTTGTCGGCTGAAATTGTTTTTGCTTCTTGGGCTTCCTGCGGCTTGCTTTGGCCAAACTGCCGATAGCGGTTCAAATACCGCGTCAAATGCTCTCAACCTATACGCACCGCCTTGCATTTCCCAGGTTAAGCAGTACATCGCCGTGAATTGCCAAATTACACCGACGGGGGGCGCACAACCATACACCTATGCCTTTACCGGGGGCTTCCCAGTTGGCATGTCCATGTCTACTGGTTTAGGCGGTGGTTTGATCAACGGCACGCCCACAGGGATCACTGGCGTACAGGCCGCCGTGACCATAACCGATGCGAGAGGGAGTATCGCCACAACTTCCTTCACCATCACGCCGGCAGGTTTAACCGGCTCGGGCCCGTGTGGCAGCGGCATCTGCGTAGCGGCGGCCGGTTACGCAATCAAGACGGCGGAAGGTTATACGATCACAACGTCAGCCAATGTGCAGATGACCGCCACGAGCTATTGGAGTGATGGTAGCACGCTTGATGTTACATCCGTAGCGACATGGGCCTGCAATCCCAGTCCCGAGTGCGGTTCGGTATCCGCAACTGGCCTTTACACCTCTCGAAATTCTGCAGGCACCTACCGTGTGACGGCAACATTCTCCGGAGTGACGAATAATGGCGGGTCGGGTGTCGCGATTACTGTGGCGACCGTCCAGGCCCACACGAAAGAGAACGACCGAGTAGCAAATTCTGGCATGGTGATGAGGGACGTCCTGCAACTGCGGAGTGGCATACCCTTGGCGGTACTCCAGAAGGCAGAATGCGTTATTGTTGTGCCTTCAACCCTCAAGTTCGCTGTTGGCGTCGGTGGAAGCTACGGGCGTGGAGTAATGACTTGCCGCGGAGGACCCAACTTTCAAGGGCCGTGGAGCGCTCCGTGTATGATCGCGCTCGGCGGAGGTAGCTTTGGCTTGCAGGTCGGCGGGCAGGCCACCGACTTTGTTCTTCTCCTCATGAATGAGCGTGCGGCCAGCAGTATATTGACGAGCAAAGTGAAGATCGGCGCGACCGCGTCGGCCGCCGGCGGGCCCATTGGACGCGAATCAACTGCCGCCACGGATTTATTCCTACGCGCAGAGATACTTTCCTATTCACGTGCCAGGGGACTGTTTGCTGGGGTGTCGCTCGAAGGTTCCACGCTGCGACCCGATAACAATGCAAACCGAAAGCTTTATGGAAAAGATGTGAACGCGAAAGCGATCGTCCTGCAGGGTGAAGTTTCGCCGCCATCGTCCGCGCTGGAACTCCTATCGGTACTGAACAGCAAGTCGCCCACCAACCGATCAAACTACGGTTCCAGCAAGGCAAGATGAATGCCTTCCAATCTGCAAGGCACATTCCTCTAGAAATGCGTATTCTCGTGGAACCACGGATTGCATGATCGCTACTGCTCTGGCACATTCGCTTCGGGGCTGGGATCGAGCGAACGGCTACCATAGACGCTCACGGTCGGATTTTGGCCCCACGGCTCTCTGTAGTACCAGAGCTCGACGGTTTCGACGAAACGTTCGCCGAAAAGGTCGATCACATAGTTGCTTCCACCCGGCAATATCCGATCGCCGACGATCACTTCCTGAGTAGTGCCATTATCGAAGTGAATGACCAGGCGGTCAAAAAAAATCGCCTGGCCACTCACCCGCAACTGAATCGTGCGAAAGCCAGCGTCACGACGCGTGATCTGGATGCGGCCATGGTCCTTGCTCCGGTCAATCTGGGTGCAGCCCAAGAAATCCCAAAACTGTCCCCGGGCGGACAGAGAGATGGCCAAGGCCATGGCCAAGAGCCCGGCAGTCGTAAGCCGAAAGGGTTGCCAAGACATCTGTAGTCCTAGTAGTTCTAGTACATACCTTCACCTTATCTATACCAGCGCTACCCGCACCCTTAACAGCAAAATCATCCGAGACTTAAGCAATCGATTAATGATCCATCCGACCTCCTCGTTGCCCGTGTCCCGGTTCGGCTGAGCGGCCCCCTCCCCCTGTGAAAATCCCTAGTTGCGCGCCTTCCGCGATTCGTCCACGCTGTCCCCGCACTCGTCGCAATTTGTCTGACGGCGCGCTGGGAGCTGCGGAGGACGTATTTGTATGGGCACTCAAGGAGTCAACGGTTTTTGCCTGCTGGCAGGGGCACCGGTTTTATTCCGACATCTTCAGCCTTTCCCGGCTTGAGGCCTTGCGCAACAGCTACGGAGCTGCATTCCCTCGAATCCGCGTTTGTTTACAGAGCGCTAGGAAATCGCGGCGGGGAGTCCGATTTAAGGTGCGGGCTGACTTTGTCGCGCGCCGCCGCTCCCGGGGAAATACAAACGTGAGAATTCGATCTATCCAGAAGGAGGATACTTCCGTGGCCTCTCATTCATCCATAGACGGCCTGCCGCAAGTCAATCTGGCGCTCGAGGCATCTATCCACATCGGGCTGGCGATTCTGTTAAGCGCAGCCTGCTTGCTGATCCTGCGCCCGTTTCTCCCTCTGCTGGCCTGGGGAATCATCATTGCGCTCTCGGCTTATCCGGTCTTCCAGAAATTACAGCGAGCCCTTGCAGGGCGCGCTGCCCTCTCCGCGATTCTGTTCACCGTTGTCCTTTTGCTTCTCCTGATCGTTCCCGTGATCCTTCTCGCAGGAACACTCGTCGACGGTATTCAAACCATTACAGCTCGCTTCAAGGAAGGCAGCCTGATCGTCCCGCCGCCTCCAACCGGGGTTGAAACCTGGCCGATCATTGGAGTGCCCTTGAAGAGTCTGTGGAGCCTGGCATCGCAGGACCTGAGCGAGGCAGTAAGAAGTTTTGCTCCGCAGATCAAAGCCGTCGTACCTGGGCTCTTCTCCGTTTCTGCAGGAGTCGGCGTCACAGTCCTCGAATTTGTACTTTCCATCGTGTTAGCCGGAGTGCTTCTGGCCAACGCACGTGCCGCGTATGAGGTGACCTGTTCTTTGAGCAACCGTCTTTTTGGCGACAAAGGCCCGGAGATCCAGCAATTAATCGGCGCAACGATTCGCAGCGTCACGACCGGAATCCTTGGAGTCGCGTTCATCCAATCGGTTCTCGCAGGTCTCGGTTTTCTAATCGCGGGACTGCCCGGCGCAGGCTTGTGGGCAGTGGTGTTCCTGATTGCCGCGGTGTTGCAAGCCGGTGTGTTGATCCTGATTCCCGCGGTCATTTACATGTTTACGACGGCCAGTGTTACCAAGGCCGTGATCTTCCTGATTTGGTGCGTCTTCGTTGCCCTGATCGATAACGTCCTGAAGCCGCTTTTGTTGGGCCGAGGTGTAGAGGTTCCTACCGTCGTCGTGTTCTTGGGCGCGATTGGAGGATTCGTGGCGTTGGGCCTAATTGGTTTGTTTATTGGTGCGATCGTCCTGTCCGTTGGCTACAAGCTCTCCCTCGCATGGGTTCACCGGAGTTCCGATGCCCCCGAGTTCGCCTCACATGCCACGGGCTAGAAATGCGCGGCCATGAGCGACGCGAACCGTAGTCTCGGCGATGTCCTGAGCAAGTACTTGGAGCGTCGCTACAAGGTTCTGTTCTACACCCTTGTTCTTACGCTGATTTCGGCGCCGATTCTCAGCGCACTGAAGTGGCCGGGAACTCTGCTCGACCTATTTCTCGGCGCCGGCCTGCTTGCGGCAATTATGCCGGTAAGCTCGACGAAAAACCGCCATTACCTGCTGGTTGTTATGGTCGTGGTTTGGGTTGCACGCCCAGCGGCAGTTTGGATGGACCATCCCGCCGTCTCCGGAATAACCCTGGGAGTCTGGACGCTGATCGGCCTGCTTGCGGCGGCCGCTGCGCTGCGCTTCGCTATGCGTGCGACTTCGGTCGACGCGGAACACCTATACGCGGCGCTCAGCGCTTATTTGCTCGCGGGCATTTATTTCGGCCTTCTATATTGGCTGCTCGAACAGATGAGCCACGGTACGTTCACCCTGAACGGGATGTTTACCCAGGCCAGCGCCATCTACTTCAGCTTTGTCACGCTCGCAACGCTCGGGTATGGCGACATTGCGCCGCGCGGAGATATCGCGCGTGGAATCGCAATCGTCGAAGGTGTCGGTGGTCAACTCTTTCTGGCAGTCCTGGTTGCGCGACTCGTCAGTTTGTATTCAAAACCTGCAGACCGATAGAGTTGGTCCAGGATTCCGCTGCTCACCTCCAAGTCGACCTTGCCATCCCTAAGACTTTCTAAACATATCGGTCCGCTCAGGTGACCGGCGATGAAAGCCGGACCTACAATCTACGGAACTTTAAGTCACAGAAGAGGTTGGCTTGGTCTTCTCGCTTCATAGGATCCCGGCGCATGCATTCGGGTCGTGTTCCAAAGACGCGAGTATATTTTCCCGTTTTCTGCAGGGCAGAAATTGCCTTGTACACAGGCTCACCGCTTATTGCTCCAGAGCAAACTCCTTAATGACGGAGCGCAACGACGGACCGCCAGATCCATGAAATCCTTAACTAGGAACACGGACTAAGGCCGCTAGGCCACCATTTCGGGTGAGGTGCGCAAAATCAAGATGGCGTTGGTACAAGTTCTTGTCGTGGATGATTCCACTCATTGGCTTAGTTTCGTCGTAAGATATTTTGAAACCAAGACCGGATACAAAATCATCGGCGTTGCGGTGAATGGGTTGGAAGCCATTCAAAAGGTCGACCAGTTGCGGCCCGACGTGATCTTAATGGACGTCAACCTGCCCGGAATCGATGGTATTGAAGCGACTCGACAAATCTGCAATAGCTATCCGGGTTCCAAAATCGTATTCGTGAGCATGCTTGACGACTCGGCAATCGTTCAGGCAGCCTTCGAAGTTGGCGGTTCAGGCTACATTCTCAAACACGATTTCGCACAGGATCTTTTTCCTGGCATCAGGGCTGTTCTCGATGGACGACAGTTTGTCAGCCGCAGCTTGCCCCGTCCCTGATGGATACAGATCGCACAATGATGGGTCGGGATTCAGTGCCCGGCGGCTCTGAGAAACAACTTCTCAGGGGAACGGACAAGAATCTTGCCCCGCTTCTTGCGAATCACTCCGCTTCTCTCCCAATTGCTGATCATGCGGCTGGCGGTGTACGGAGTGATGTTTGCCGAGCTCGCGAGTTCTTCGTTGGTGACATCGATTTCGACGAAGCCGGATACTTTCTCGCCAATGCTTTCTGCCAGCGCGAAGACCACGTGGGCCAGCCTTTCCCGAGCGCTCTGAGAAACCAGCGCCGCGTGAGCCGCGACGTACCAATAAAAGTAATTTGTGGCGATGAGCAGGACGTTTTCGAGAAGTTGCGGGAACCGGTGTGCGAGGACACGAATTTTTGACCGGTCCCAAACGAGAACAGTGCTGTCCCTGACGGCTTCCGTGCTAGCTAGATAAAAAGAAGGTTCGGATACCAGCGCCGTCGCGCCAAAGACATCGCCCGGACGAATCCACATCAGAATGACTTTTTTCCCACTGGGAGTCTCAAAAAAATAACGAGCTCGGCCCTCCCACATCAGTAGGAGATGATCGGCAGGGTCTCCGTGGAAGGTCATAACGGACTTGGCTCGAAACCGGCAGGACCTTGCAGCCGCTAGAATCAAATCTACCTCGCTAGGTTGCAACCCACGCAGCCATTCCCTGTTTCGATGAAGTTCCGTGGTGCAGAATCGCGGCGCGGCCATACTTCCTCCATTTGCAGTGCAACCGACGGCCCGGAAGCTTGATCGTGTTTCGGCCGTGTTGAACCTCAACGAGCCGAGGGCCAGCCAGAACGTCCGTAGGAATCGTCATTTGAAGACCTACCAAAATTGCCCAGCCGTTGGCTCCTAGGGATTTTCCTAGTGGTGCGGAGGTCTCATCAAACTTAAGGTGCTTGAAAACTGGGCTTCGCCGAGTTGTTCAGTAACTTGAACACAGCTAGAAGGCACCCTCTCGGGCATTGATCTCGGCTGGGCCTCGAGAAGGCGACTCCCATAGCGAAGTACCAGCCGGTTAGCGGCCCTCTCTAAAGGAGCCGTCCTATGCTTTCAAGATCATCGGTCGGGGGATGTCTAACTGCACTGCTTCTAATTCTTCCAGTGTTCGTGTTTTCGCAGAGCTCCGGCCAACGGCACACACTGATTATCAATGGTCAATCAACAGAAGTGCCTCTGATTCATTTGAACGGCCATGCCTATGTTGGTTTGGAAGCGCTGGCCGCCGCACTCAAAGGTTCGCTTAGCTCTTCTGGGAAGATGGTCGCTCTGAGCATCCCCGTCGGTTCGGTAAATAGCGCTTCGAGCGAGAGCACCACAAGCTCGTCGCCGGAGTCCGCACCGGTCTCGGCTCGAACGGCGTCATCGAACCCGGGGTTTTCGCGAGAATTTCTGAACGCAGGCATTGAGCAAATGTCTACCCTGCGGGAATGGCACTCCGCACTCCAGACTGCGATTCAAAGTGGAATCCCGTTGTCCGCGGGTTTGCTCGCTCCCTATCGTGCGCAAGCGACAACAAATCTGCACTTAGCCTCTGTCGCAGCCATGACCGCTTCCGATCACAGTGCCTATCAGCTCTTGAGCACCGAGTTCCAGAATATGGTGGAGCTGAACGACAAATACGTCAGCATGCGCGCGAGCCTTACTTATATAGCACCGGATGCCCTGCAGAACGACCAATTGAATAAGAAAATCATAGCTTGCGGTCATTCGCTCCGAGCAATGGCGGCGAGCGGGCAGTTCTCCGATGATGGGGCATGCCACGTAATGCAGTTCCTTGATCCGGTTTTCGAGGTCTCCTCGTTGACAATAGACCTCCTCGTAGAGCCACTGTGGACTCTGCTTCATGTTGGTCACCACGAAGCGCGGATTGTCCTTGGGTTTCTTGGCCTTCGCCCGCACCACCTCCGCTTTATAGATGACGCGACGTTTCCACGGCCAGGTCTTGCGCGTCCGGTACTGACATTCAGCGTAGACATGCTCGGTCTGCCCGGAGATCTTCGAATCACGACGGACGCATTTCATGGCCGACTCGGCTTTACGCTTCAACACCGCATTACTTGCGAAATTGACGAGGTATTCCACTTTTGGCTCGCAGTCCAAAAAATCCAGAACTTCCGGCGTCGCAAAACCACCATCCAAGCGCACCCGGATCTTGGTCTTCGGAAAAGCTTCCGTCAGCCGCTCGATCAAACGGCGCAGCAGTCCCACTGCTCCCGCCGAGCCCGGCGCGTTCCCCGGACGCAACACCGCGGTGACCAGATACTGCTCCGCCTCGTGGTTGAAGGTCAGAAAACCTACCATCGGTAGGTAGCAGTAGGTGTCGTAATGCCAATTGAAAAACGTCAATTGCTGCGCACCATGTGTAGGATCGTCGGTCGGATCCAGATCCAGGGTGATCAGCCGAGCCCGACCGCGCAGCCGCTTGCGATGGCGTTCGATCACCGTGTCCGCCAGGGCTTCGGCCATGCGAAACAACTCTTTACGATCCACGCTATTTTCAAACCGCGAAAGGGTCGATTGCGAAGCCAAATCTTCCCCTTCCACGGGATCCCGACCGACCAGTAATTTGTGCACCGGGTCGCACGCCAGTCGGGCGGCATCGTTGGCATCTTCGTAGCCACAGGCGATGGCCATAATCCGCTGGGTAAGCAGCTCATCGATTTCGTGACGGACCTTAGCCTCTTGGCGGTCATCTTTCAGACAAGCTGCCAACGCCGTTATTAAACCTAACTCTCGGTCGGCGGCTTTGAGCAACACTGCTCCCCCATCGGAGCTGCCTTGCGATTGATCGAACTTGGCAATTACAGGTCGCTTAAAAATTCCCGGAAAGAGAACACACTGTGTCGTGGTATGCTCGGGCACGAAAGCCTCCGGATTGGTGTAAAGACTGCGTAGACAACAGCTTTTTACCATGAGGGAGGCTTTTCGTGTCTCTAAATTCGCGAATTATTCAGGCTAGCTACTTTCCGGCGCAAAATAGAGCCCAAAAGTAGCAGATTGGTGCATATTCTCGTCTGATTTTATGGCCGGAACATCATTTTCTGCTTGACAGAATTCTAGATGTGCCTACTATCTGTATATGAGTAAGTCACAAAGCAAGCAGCCACTTCTACGTCGACTCCTGAAAACCGCACGCCTCATGGTGCAGGGCGGCTTGTCCGAGACCACACGCCGCTGCGGCAACCGAAACTGCATCTGCCACCGCGACCCAACACAACGGCATGGCCCGCATCTCTACCTGACCTATCGCAGCGAAGGCAAAAGCCGCGCTTTGTATGTACCGCACGAACACGCTGAGCAGGCTCGTCAGGCTCAGGCCGCCTGGAAAGAGTTTTGGGAGGTGGCTTGTGAGTTGGCCGCCGGGAACCGCGAACAGCTGCGCGAGCGCATGCGGGGACAAGAGTCCGCGGCCAGGCAGAGGAAAGCCGATGGTTGAACTGCGTCATCACCAGCGGCTGGTGTGGGAGGGATGGTTTCCGGAACAAGCAGCAGGATGGTGGGACGAATGGATGAGGCAGGCCGATCAACTGCTGGACGATGACGAGCTGTTGGAGGCCGTCTACCAAGCCCAAGGAAAGCGACGACCGAAGAGCGGTTGTCGTGGAAGGAAGCAAACGCCGGCCGAGGTGGTGCTGCGTTTAGCGGTGTTGAAGCATGTGCGGAACTGGAGCTTTGAAGAAACCGAGCGAGAAGTACGGGCGAATGTGGTGTACCGGCAGTTTACCCGGATTGGCGCGGAAAAAGTTCCCGACGCCAAGACCCTGGGGCGGCTGGTGCAAGCGCTGGGTCCGGCAGTGATCCAACAGGTGCATCAGCGACTGGTTGCCGTAGCCCAAGAAAAGAAGGTCGTGCGGGGACGCAGGCTGCGGCTGGACACGACGGTCGTGGAAAGCAACATTCACTACCCCACGGACAGCAGTTTGCTCAGCGATGGCGCGCGGGTACTGATGCGCACGATGAAGAAGATTACGGAGCTGACGGGGCGAGCGGGAACGAAGTTGCGTAACCGCATGCGCACCATCGGGCATCGGGCGATGGAGATTGCGCGGACCAGCCGCAGCAAGGGACCGCAAGTGCAGAAAAAGTTGCAGCAGGGCTATCGAAAGCTGTTGACCGTGACACGCAAGGTCGTCAACCAAGCAAAGCGCTTCCGGGAGGAGATCGCCAGCGGTGTGAAGCGCACTAAAGACCATGAGCAGAATTTGGTTCTGACAGCACTACGGAAAGATTTGGAAACCATGTTGCCTCGCGTGCAACAAGTGATTCGGCAAGCCAGGGCTCGCGTGCTGGGTGGAAACGTCCATGTAGTGGGGAAACTGGTGAGCGTGTTTGAACCGAGTACGGAAGTGATCCGTAAGGGGAAAGCCAGCAAGCCGACCGAATTTGGAAAGATGGTTAAGGTTCAAGAAGCGGAGAACCAAATCATCACCCACTACGAAGTGTTCGAGAAGCGGCCCAATGACGCGGACCTACTGGTGCCAGCAGTTCAGAAGCATGAACAGCAATTCGGCCGTGTACCACAACTCGTGGCCGGTGACGCAGGGTTCTACTCTGCGGACAACGAGGCTGAGCTGCAAAAGATGGGCGTGAGACAAATCTCGGTTCCGAACCGTTCCACGAAGAGTCCCGAACGACGACGACATCAGAAGAAGAAATCCTTTCGTAGAGGCCAGAAGTGGCGAACTGGAGCAGAGGGTCGCATCAGCGTGCTCAAACGGCGCCACGGACTGAATCGCTGTCGTTATCGCGGAGAGGCTGGCATGCAACGGTGGGTGGGCCTGGGGGTGATTGCAGACAATCTGATCAATATCGGTCGATTCCTGGCAGTAACGAACAGCGGATAGAGATCAAGCCGCGAGCGGCGATCACCACAAGGGCAAAGAGAAAAGATGTAGATAAAATGGCAGCCCGGAAGGAACCCACGGGCCGGGCTCAGGGAATTGCTTCTCCTCGGTCCTTATTTTTGCGCCGGAAAGTAGCTATGAAGCGCTAACCGTTGGGATGTGGTGCGAAAACCAGGCCACGATGATGACTTCTTCGTGTGTAGGCCTTAGCACTGCAGACTCGCTTCGGTTCCTACTTGCACAACTGAGCAAATGACTCCAGGTCGGACGCACTAGGAATTTCCCTAGGTGCGCCCAAATTTCAAGCGGTGCTATTTTCGGGGAGGTTGAGCCGGCTTGTGCTCAGGCTCGAAGGCCGATCGCACCGGCTCGATTGCATGCGTTGCCTACACCTGACATTCACCGGCCCGAGCGGCGGCTCCGAAAGCTCGTCCAGGCAACTTAGGTAAAAGGAGAAAAAGATCATGAAGAGATCCATCCTTCTGGCTATCGCTCTTCTGGTAGCCGGTGTCACAGCTACCGTGGCGCAAGACGTTCGCTACGATTACGACAAGGACAAAGATTTCTCGAAATTCAAATCCTACAAGTGGGTGTCTATCAAGGACGCCGATCATGTAGACGATTTGACCAGCAAGCGCATCATGACTGCCGTCGATGCCGAACTTGCCACGAAGGGGTTGACTAAGACAGATGGCGACACCGCCGACCTCTATATTGCGTATCAGACCGCTATCGGCACGGAGAAACAGTTCACGTCATATAACACCGGCTGGGGTTATGGGCCGGGCTGGGGGGGTGGATGGTACGGAGGTGGCGGGATGACTTCCACGACCACTTACGGTTCCACTTCCACTGTCTATGTCGGTCAACTGGATCTCAGTATGTACGATCCCGCCACCAAACAGCTCGTTTGGCGGGGAGTGGCTTCGAAGACCTTGGACCCCAAAGCTAAGCCAGAAAAAAAGGAAAAGAACATCGGCAAAGCTGTCCAGAAACTACTAAAGAATTTTCCACCCAAGCAGAAGTAGAATTACGACGTCGCGCGTCTGCGTCGGTAACGGAAAATGTTCCTGAAACGCAGATTTCGTAATACTCAAATTACCGTCTGGCTCATTCCGTTGCTGTACGCAACGGCAGCCCTTTCGTTTGGGTTTACCGTTCCTCGTCTTGCACACAGCCATTTTCCCGGCTTCGTCTCATCGATCAGCGTGAGCGCCGCGATCGGCATTTACTCTGCTGTTGCTTCCGGCATGATGGCGCTGACCGGCATCGTCTTCTCACTCACTTTCGTGATGGTGCAGTTCAGCGCTACCGCTTATTCTCCAAGACTCGTTCTCTGGATCGCCCGCGATCGCGTGATTTCTCATGCAATCGGGGTGTTTACGGCCACCTTTCTGTATGCTCTAGCTGCGTTAGCCTGGGTAGACCGAGCCGGCACGGGCCGCGTGCCGCTTGTAGGCATCGGGGTTCTGGGCGGGCTACTTATTCTCAGTGTGATCCTGTTTATTTGCCTGATTGAACGCGTCGGAAAACTGCAAGTTACTCGCATGTTCATCTTCACCGGCGATCAAGGGCGAGAAATCATTGAGAATCTCTACCCGCCGTTCGAGACGCCCACGTCTTCCGGCCCCCCTGAAATACCACTGGCAACCTGCCTTATGACTCTTTTCTATCGTGGACATCCACGTGTCGTGCAGGCCGTAGATATACCCTTTATGACGGAGCTTGCCAGCAAGAACGATTGCATCATCGATCTTCTTGTTTCCGTCGGTGATGCGGTCCTGGATTCGACACCCCTTCTCCGAGTGTTTGGCGTCGGATCCCCACCGTCCGAGAAGAGCTTGCGGGATGCGATCGAACTTGGTGCCGAACGTACTTTTGAGCAGGACCCCAAGTATGCCATCCGATTGTTGGTTGATATTGCGATCAAGTCCCTGTCACCCGCCGTCAACGATCCGACCACCGCAGTGCAAGCCCTCGATCAGATTGAGGACCTGCTCATCCGGCTGGGCCGCAGGCGACTAGAAATCGGCGCCTTTCGTGATGTCCAAGGTAGCCTGCGTTTTTTGATTGGCTTTCCCGCGTGGGAAGATTTTCTTCGGCTTGCCTTTGATGAAATTCGGCTCTATGGGGCCGGCAGCGTTCAAGTGATGAGGCGTATGAAAGCGCTTGTAACTGAACTGATCGAAGTCCTGCCGGAAGAGCGGCGACCCGCTCTTCAAAAATGGCAAGAGCGACTGCGATCTACGGTCGACCGCTCATTCAGCGACCAACAGGACAAACTCGAGGCCTCGGTGGCGGATCGTCAGGGCTTAGGTAGTTCCCGGCGCAACGCGCCGGAAAGTTAGCACCGAAGCGCTTGCGCTTGTTCTTCCACGCGCGCGGAATTTACGCGCATCCACACGGTGATTCGAGCACCACTAGGCAAACTCCTAGGTGCCTAAAGGAAAATCGGTTGCTAGCATTCGCTGCTGTGGGGAAAGACTTGTCGACGGAAGGTCAAAGCCATGGATATCTCCCAATTGCCGATTGGCTATTCCAATACCAGAAAGATTGGTTGCGGCCGGATCTAATTGCTGGCCTCACTGCGGCTGCAGTGGTCATCCCCAAGGCCATGGCCTACGCAACCATCGCCGGGCTGCCAGTTCAGGTCGGCCTATACACCGCCTTGGTCCCGATGGTAATTTACGCCGTCATGGGTACCTCGCGCCCACTCAGCGTCAGCACCACCACGACGATCGCAATCTTGACAGCCGCCGAGCTCGGCGACGTCGTGCCTAACGGCGATCCATCATCGCTACTCAAGGCTACGGCCATGTTGGCTCTTATGGTCGGAGCCGTCCTTATGCTTGCTTCCCTGCTACGCCTGGGTTTTATTGCCAACTTTATTTCCGAGCCGGTTTTAATCGGCTTCAAGGCCGGTATCGGTATCGTTATCGTTCTCGATCAGCTTCCCAAGATTCTCGGCATTCATTTTCCCAGGGGAACTTTTTCCCATAACCTACTCTTCATCGTCCGAAGCATTCCGGAAACCTCTCTGCCAACGCTGACCGTCGGCCTCATCATGATCGCCCTACTTGTCGGTCTCGAGCGTTTTGTTCCGCGATCCCCCGCGCCGCTCATCGCTGTAGCTGTGGGCATTCTGGGCGTCCGTCTCTTGGGATTGCAGACATACGGCGTGGAACTAGTGGGCCGAATTCCCCGAGGCCTGCCCTCGATCGTTGTCCCGGAATTTTCTCTCGCGCAGGCTCTGTGGCCAGGAGCACTGGGCATTGCGCTTATGAGTTTCACCGAAAGCATTGCCGCGGGCAGAGCCTTCGCCAAGGGTGATGAGCCAACTCTTCGTCCGAATCGTGAATTGCTCGCGACGGGGCTCGCAAATGCCGGAGGTGCATTCTTTGGGGCTATGCCGGCTGGTGGCGGCACCACGCAGACGGCCGTCAACCGCCTTGCGGGCGCGCGTTCTCAGTTCGCGGAGATCGTGACTGCCGCGGTCGGCTTGGCCACAATTCTCCTCCTCGCTCCCATTCTGGCTCTGATGCCCCAGGCCACTCTCGCCGCCGTTGTAATTGTCTATTCCATCGGATTGGTTCGACCGGCCGAGTTCCAGTTGATCTTGGCAATCCGCCGAACTGAATTCACCTGGGCCATCGCCACGCTAGTTGGCGTGGTGCTGCTCGGGACACTCAAAGGCATCCTTGCTGCCATCGTTTTGTCCCTTGTAGCCCTGGCAGCCCAGGTTGCCGATCCACCTGTCTACGTGCTCGGCCGCAAGCCAGGAACAAATGTTTTCCGACCGCGTACACGGGAGCATCCCGAGGACCAGACTTATCCCGGATTGTTACTGCTCCGCCTCGAGGGTCGCCTGTTCTTTGCCAATGCTCAGCACATTGGACAGAAGATCAACCTGCTGGTCAACGAAGTCAAGCCAACCGTCGTTGCGCTCGACCTCAGCGGTGTATCCGATCTTGAATATACCGCCCTCAAGATGCTGAGTGAGGGTGAGAAACGCCAGCGTGAGGGCGGCGTCTTACTCTGGCTAGTGGGACTCAACCCAGGCGTGTTGCAAGTGGTCCAGAGATCGCCTCTAGGTACGGCACTCGGCCGCGAACGAATGCAATTCAGTCTTGAGCTGGCGGTTGCACAATACGTCCAACAGTCCACGCGTACGATTGACAGTTAGCACCCGCCTAGGAGAACTCCTAGGTGCGTTCATTCGAGCAACAGTCTTTCATGTGACTGGAGCGTGAAGAAACTCGCAGCCCCGTGGTGACTATTGTCTTGCTATCACGATTTATTCGCCGTATATATACCGCAATTTAGAATTCGGAGGTGGGCACGTGCACGTCACGCAAGTTGACGCTGATTCATGGGCCTCTTCCCGCCGGATTTATGGCTCCTGCATCCGCGTACGGCGTGTATCGGCGCTCCTGCTACTCACCTTCCCGGGTTTGCTGTGCTCTCTCGCTAGTGCGCAAACTGCACACAAGAGAAATGTCCTCATTTTAAGTGAAGTGGGTTTGTCACATTCCTTGACCACCGTGATCACGCAACAAATTGACGCCGGTGTGGAAGAAACCCCGAATCGTCACGTCGAACTCTATTCCGAGAGCCTCGATTTATCTTCTTTTCCACTCAAACCTTCGCGGGATGAAGCACGGGCTTGGATCGACAAAAAGTACGGGTCTTATAAATTGGACGTCGTCGTAGCGCTGGGTCCCGGCGCAATCGACTTTCTCTCGATGTACACTCAGTCCCTGTTCTTGGATGTCCCCATCGTTATCTGCGGTGCCAGTCCGGCCCAACTGAGCAATCCAAAGCTCGATTCCAGATTCACGGGAACATGGATGCAGCTTGAACCTCGTAAGACCCTGGACCTGGCCTTGCGCCTTTTCCCGGATACCCGCCACATATTCGTAATCGGCGGTAGCTCCTCGTTCGACAAGATCGCGGTCTCTTTGACGAAATCGGCAATCACTGGCATTGATAGCAAAGCGGAAATTCGCTATCTCACCGACATGGAAATGAGTGCATTGCTGAAACAACTCGGGGAACTCCCCAGCCATTCCATCGAGCTCTATACTTCTTTCTTCGAGGATTCCGCCGGAAACAGATTTCTCAATTCAACCAAGGCGCTCCCGGCAATCGCGGCAGCCTCCAATGCCCCGGATTTTGGCATGTCCGACACATATATTGGACATGGAATTGTCGGCGGCTACGTCATGCCGTTTGAAAAACAAGGGAAGGTCACCGCTCAGATTGTGTCAGAGCTACTCGATGGGAAAAAACCACAGGAAATTCCGATGCAGACAATCGCTGGCGTCTACATGTTCGACTGGCACGAACTGCAAGCTTGGCACATCCCCGAAAGGACCCTCCCTCGAGGGAGTATCGTCATGCTTCGCGAACCCAGCCTTTGGGAGCGCACCAAATGGACGTGGATCACGGTCCTGGCGATTATCTTCGGTCTTTCTGCCTTGGCCGCCTACCTGCAACGCAGTCGAAAGCAACTGAAGGTAGCCAGGGACAGGCAAATGCAGCTCAGCGGCATGCTGATCAACGCGGAGGAACAAGAGCGCAGCCGGGTGGCGTCGGAGCTTCACGATGACTTTAGCCAGAGAGTAGCGATACTGGCCCTGGGTTTGGAGAATGCACAGCAGGCCACGCCAGCGGCATTGAATGAAGTTCGTGAGCAATTGCGAGAGCTTTTGCATTCTACAATGCAGCTCGGCGATGATCTTCATACCTTGTCTCACCGGCTGCATTCATCCACGATCGAGAGCTTAGGACTGGTTCCCGCTCTCACCGCGTTGTGCAAGGAGTTTACGGTTCAGCAAGGAGTCCGCGTCGACTTTACCTCGGATGAGGTTCCCCGGTCGATTGATCCTGATGCAGCACTTTGTATCTTTCGAATCGTTCAAGAAGCCCTGCGGAATGTGAAGAAGTACAGCGGCGCGAAGGAGGCGGAAGTGGACCTGCAAATGCCCGCCGAAAGATTGGAACTTTCGGTGCGCGACCGCGGTCGCGGATTTGATGTGGCGAACCTCGGTGGCAACGAAGGGCTTGGTATTCGAAGCATGGAAGAGCGGGTACGTCTTTTGCATGGACAATTCGAGGTTCATTCGCAGTCTGGAAAAGGGACCACGGTCACCGCCTCCGTGCCTTTCAAGGCTGCGGCAAGAAAAGCAACCGCCAGCTAGACGAACCAAGCGCATCCTCGAGTGGTTTTCTAAGAATGGTCAAATTCGCACGACAATTCTCCGGCTCTGTGGCTAGGGATTCCCCCAGTAGCGCTGACCCTACGCGGTTGTTAGTGTCAGGCCCCAGCGGTACAGGGCCGGTAACCCCAGCATCCCTAGCGGATAGCTGATTGGTTTGGACGGAGGCGAAGTTTGATTCGTCCACGCGTATTCTTAGCCGATGACCACCCCGACTTCTTGAAACTCGAAACGGCCTTCCTGAAGCCGCATTTTGAACTTATCGGTACGGCCGCCGACGGGGCTTCGCTGGTCTCGGGAGTTCTGCGTCTTCGTCCTGACGTGGTTGTAGCCGATATCACAATGCCGATCGTGAGCGGAATTGATGCGGTCCGCCAGCTTGTGCGGTCGGGCTCCACCGCGAAGTTTATATTCCTTACTATCCATTCCAGTGAGGAATACGTCCAGGCTTGCCTAGAACAAGGCGCTCGTGGATTTGTGACGAAATCTCGAATGAGCTCCCACCTGATTCCGGCCATTAAGGCCGTCCTCGATGGTCTCCCCTATATTGCTTCATCCTCTCCCATTTGATCCGCCGGAACGCGTCACGGTCTCCCACTGTTAGTTAGGGGTTTCCCTAGTTGTCCCTTTAGGCGATTCAGCCTAAATCAATAGGTATTACGAATTTTAACCGGCCAAAATCGGGCGCAAGGTCTTTTACCCATTTGGCAGAGACGCGACCTTATGGTTCGAATTAGCACGCACAAAACCCTCGGTGGTTTCGAACGCCTTCTGTTCGCCTTCGGATTCCTGCTGGTCTTTTTGTTTACTGCCGTGCACGTCTATAACGCCATATACTCTCATGCGGCCCTGCGCGCATTCTGGAACACGCAATCCTCTTCCTCGCGCATGCCTGCCGATTCGCCCCAGCGGAATGTTGCAATCCCCGATTTCCGTTTCTGGTCGCAAAAACGCATCGAAGCGTATCAGGCCAGCCTGATTGCCCCGGTGCAGCATCCTCTGGGTGTGCTTAGGATCGCCGCGATCAACCTCGAAGTTCCCGTGCTTGAAGGTACAGACGACCTGACCCTCAATCGTGCCGTCGGCCACATTGATGGCACGTCGGCTCCCGGCGAAACCGGTAATGTCGGCATCGCGGGACACCGCGATGGATTCTTCCGGGCCCTCAGGGATATTCATCCTGGCGACACCCTCGATCTCTTCACGGAAAAGGGAAACTCTCGTTATGTCGTGGACGAGATTGTGATCGTTCCACCCGACGACGTGGCTGTCTTGGCCGCGAGATCCAAGCCCGCTCTCACCCTTGTGACTTGTTATCCATTTTATTTTGTTGGCAGTGCGCCCTTGCGCTACATCGTACGTGCAACCAGCACGGATTCAAACAATTTTGCGGATTCCGGGCGATTACGCTCTCCGGCTGAGGAGCGTAGTGCCTTGGATTCGCACTGAAGTCGGGCCTCGGCCGTGAGTGTGGATTCGAGAAATCTCAGCTCAATTCAATTTGGAGGATTACAGATGAAGTCAGGCAATTGGATCAAAATCGGGCTCGTACTGGCGATCGGGATAATCTGCTTCAGTTTTGCAATGTCTTCGATCGCTCAAGTTCAGACTCAGCAAAGCACAACGGCCGGGCTGGCCAGCAAGAACGTTACCGTCGAGCGCGGCGAAGTGGTGCTCGTCGAGGGCAACGACCTGTTCGTCAAAATGGAAGATGGCACCATTCGGCATATTCCCAATGTTCCGGAAAGTGCCAAGGTCACCGTAGACGGCAGGCAGCTCGGCATTCACGACCTGAAGCCAGGCATGAAACTCCAGCGCACCATCACCACCACCACCACGCCTCAGACGGTCACCACGGTCCAAACTGTTACCGGGAAGGTCTGGCACGTCATGCCGCCGAACTCGGTCATCCTCACCTTGGAAAACAACACGAACCAGTCCTTCAAAATTCCCAAGGGCCAGAAATTCAATGTGAATGGCGAGATGGTCGACGCCTTTGCCTTGAAAAAGGGGATGGTCGTGACCGCCACGAAGATTGTTGAAGTACCTGAGACGGTAGTCGCCGAACAGCGGAAAGTGACCGGAACCATGCCTCCGCCTCCCCCGGCTCCACCGGCCGACGTGCCAATCCTTGTGGCGACGGCAGAACCGACGCCCGCGCCCGCAGCTGCGCCAGCTTCGACCCCAGCCCCAGCGAAACTCCCCAAGACAGCCAGCGACCTGCCCTTGGTTGGTCTCCTCGGCTTTCTCTGTATTTTCGCTTCGCTCGGAGTCAAGTTCCTTCGCGCGAACCTGCGAGCCTAGTTTCACCCCACCGGGAGGAGTCGCATGCGGTCGATTCCTCCTCACCCCCTTGGAGTTCGCGCATTCGATGATTCGGGGAATTTCAATCATGATGAAAAAAAGTCTTAGCTATACAGTTCTCAGGAACCTTGCCAGAAATTCAGTCGCGGTTCTGTGCTCGCTTCTGCTCTTGCCGGATACCGTCGTTCCTGCGTTTCAGGTGCAAGAGCAGCCTGCCGCCGGTGCTACGGACCAGCAGGAACCGTCGGTCAAGATTCCGCCCGATCAACTTGATTCGCTTGTCGCGCCCATCGCGCTATACCCGGACCCGATGCTTGCCCAAGTGCTGGCCGCTTCGACATACCCGCTCGAGATTGTCCAACTCCAGCAATGGCTCGAGAAAAACAAAACATTGAAGGATAAGGCCCTCGCCGATGCCGTGCAGAAACAGCCTTGGGATCCCAGCGTGCAAGGCCTGGCCGCAATGCCGGATCTGGTGAAGCGCCTGGCAAGTGATATCCAGTGGACCACCGATCTCGGTAACGCCTTCTTAGCGCAGCAATCCGAACTGATGGATGCGGTCCAGCGAATGCGGAAGAAGGCTCAAGATGCGGGCAACTTGAAATCTACCGAACAGCAGAAAGTAGAAACAAAAGTTGTGGAATCGAAACAGGTCATTGTCGTTCAGCAGGCAAATCCCGAAGTCGTGTACGTCCCAACCTACAATCCCACCGTCGTATACGGTCCACCTGTATACCCCTATCCTCCCATTTACTATCCGCCTCCCGGTTACTACGCGGCGGGCGTGGCGATTTCTTTTGGTGTTGGACTGGCCATGGGCGCGGCATGGGGTGGAGGCTGGGGATATGGTTGCGGTTGGGGCGGAAACAACGACATCACCATCAACAACAATAACAATTTTAATCGCAATTCCAATATAAACGGCGGCAACCGTAACAACGTAAACGGCGGCAACCGCGTGTCGACACAACCCGCTCGCGGCGGCGCTGGCGGTAACAACTGGCAACACAATCCACAGCATCGCGGCGGAACTCCTTACGGCAATAAAGCCACCGCCCAGCAATACGGGGGCACGACGCGCGGGGCGTCGGCCTCCGACCGTCAGGCTGGCGCGCGTCAAAACATCTCTCAGCAAGGGAACCGACCTCAAGCAAGTACGCGCGATGCCTCTTCGCGCGGAGAACAGCCTCGTGCCAGCGATCGCGGTTCGAGTGGGGGAAATCGTTCTTCTTCGGGTGCCGGCGGAGATCGTGTTGGCAATCGAAGTGTGCCGCCCAGTTCAAACTCACGGTCCGGTGGCAGCGCACTCGGCGGGAGCAGCGGTGGTGCGGCTCGTGCCAGCAGTTCCCGCGGCAGTTCCAGTATGGGCTCTCGGGGTGGCGGCGGACGCCGGAGGTAAATGAAGCATGAGGGAAAAACAGATGAGGCTGCAATTCATTGCGAAACTCGCGGGAATGACACTGATGTTTTTGATTTCCTCCCGACTAGCTCTGCTCGTCCCGGTCGTCTTGGCTTCCGGGCAACAGAGCAATTCATCGCAGACGACCTTCGCGTCTCCAGAAAAAGCGGCTGACGCTCTCATTCAGGC
Source organism: Candidatus Acidiferrales bacterium (assembly GCA_963783955.1). Lineage (GTDB taxonomy): Bacteria > Acidobacteriota > Terriglobia > Acidiferrales > UBA7541 > Acidiferrum. Next base: position 641,230 of record CAWAPN010000003.1, read on the forward strand.
TTCCGAAACTTTCGATGTGCCGGCTTTGATGAAGATTCTCGGTCCGCAGGGCGAAGATTTGGTTTCTTCCGAGGATCCCGTACGCGACAAAAGTATTGCGGCTAACTTTGCCAGAAAGGCCCACGAGCATACTTCGATCAGCGTCGACCCCAATAACGCCAATCGTGCGACCTTGCTCGTCGGCAACGACAATTTTCCGTTGGCGATCCCCATCGTCCACAAAAACGGCTCATGGTTCTTCGACACCAACGCGGGCAAGGAAGAGATACTTTACCGCCGCATCGGTACGAATGAACTTGATGCCATCCAGGTCTGCCGGGGATACGTGGAATCGCAACACGAATACGCAATGACCAAACATGATGGCAGCGAAGTGAACCAGTACGCGCAACGCATCATCAGCACACCAGGAAAACACGACGGTTTGGTCTGGCGGAATTCCGACGGCACCCTAGGTGGACCCATTGCCGAAGTCATCGCGGATGCTTTGCAGCAAGGCTACACCGATAAGGCCAAGCCGTATCACGGATACTTTTTTAAAATCCTTAAAGGTCAGGGCCCGGCGGCACCTCTCGGCCAAATGAACTTTGTCGTGGAAGGCGCAATGATTGGAGGCTTCGCGCTTGCCGCCGCCCCCGCCGATTATCGCGTCACGGGCGTGAAAACCTTTATCGTTGGTTACAACGGTATCGTTTACCAAAAAGACTTAGGTCCGGACACCCTCAAGATCTTCAAAGACATGGAGCTGTACAACCCGGATAAATCCTGGAGCCCCACGGAAGATAGTTGGCCGCCGGATGTGTTGGACGCCTCGGTTTCAGCGCAAAACTGAATCGAAGTGTGCGAACGATAGTTACACGACGGACCTGGCAGTCCGGAGGCAAATCGAATGACCACAGAAATTGTTTTCCATACGCCTGTGCGGCCGCATCGCCAAAGTACGTCTACCGCGTCACTCTCATGTCATCCAGCCATCCGCCGTCTGTCATTCGCCGCATCCGTACTGGCCTTAGGCACGCTAGGTGGATGTTCCTCCAAGCAAGAGAAACCACCTCCTCCCCTTCCGATCGTCACGGTGACCCCGGTGGTGCAAAAGCAGGTGCCCATCCACGAGGAATGGGTGGGAAACATGTCGGGCAACGTGGACGCGGAGATTCGCCCCAAAGTCGATGGATTTCTGCTGACCCGCCTTTACACCGAGGGTTCTTTCGTTAACAAAGGGCAGCCCTTGTTCGAGCTCGACAAGCGTCAAGGGCAAGCTGCGGTAGAACAAGCCACCGGAAATCTCGAACGCGCACGCGCGGCACTAGCGCAGGCTCAGATCGACGTCCGCCGCTACACGCCGTTGGTGGCTCAGAAAGCGGTGAGCCAGGCAGAGCTCGACAAGGCGCAGAGTGCCGAGCGAGCTGCTAACGCTACGGTGGATGCAGACCAAGCCGTCCTCGATAACGCCAAACTGAATCTCGCTTGGACCACCGTGATTTCTCCCATCTCCGGGATTGCCGGCGTTGCCAAGGTGGCCATCGGGGACTTGATGACCCCGAACACCGTCATGACCACGATCTCGAACGTCGATCCTATTTACGTCGACGTCAACATCGCCGAGCAGGATTACTTGCGATTCCAACGGGAAAAACCGTCGGGCTCTGGCAGACCGAGTCTCGAATTGATTCTCGGAGACGGTACTCTTTATCCGCGCCGTGGCCGGGTCCTTTTCTTGAACCGCGAAGTGGATTCGCGAACCGGGACCATCCAGGTCCGTGGTGAATTCCCAAATCCGGGAAACGTGCTTCGTCCCGGACAATATGCACGTGTCCGTGCAATTACCGAATTGCTTAAAGACGCTCTCCTGATCCCGCAACAGGCGGTTTCCGAATTGCAGGGCATCTATCAGGTCGGCGTCGTCGGCGCGGACGACAAAGTAACCATCCAATCCGTAAAGCTCGGCCCTCTCTTTGGCGACATGTGGGTTGTCGATTCCGGCCTGCAACCCGGCGACAAAGTAATCGTCGATGGCTTGCAACGTGTACGCACCGGCGTCACCGTCTCGACTAAACCTTTTAACGATACTCAGGCCAAATCCGTGGCCGGTGGGAACTAGCTGTGTCTAAATTCTTCATTAATCGCCCAAACGTCGCCATCGTTATCGCCATCCTCACTGTCATCAGCGGACTGGTGGCCATGGCCAAACTGCCGGTCGCTCAATTGCCGGATATCGTCCCTCCCCAAATCAACGTGTCGGCCACCTACACCGGTGCCGACGCGCTCACCATTGAACAATCGGTTGCCACGCCTTTGGAACAGCAGATGAACGGCGTCGACAACATGCTCTATATGATGTCCACCAACGCCAACGATGGAACCATGACCCTGAAGGTTACCTACGACGTCGGCACCAATGTCGACATCGATCAGGTGAACACGCAGAATCGCGTCTCGCAAGCCAGTCCGAATCTGCCCACCTCCGTCAATCAGTACGGCGTCACGGTAAAAAAATTGATGGGCCTGCCGCTCCTGGTCCTTTCCCTCTACTCGCCCACGGGGGCTTACGGCGGTCAATTCCTCGGCAACTACGCCACCATTAATGTTAACGATGCGCTCCTGCGCGTTCCGGGAGTTGGTCAGGTTACTAACTTCGGCGCTGCGGATTATGCGATGCGCATTTGGGTTAAGCCGGATCAGTTAACCAAACTCGGCATGACCGTTTCCGATTTGACCACTGCCGTCCAGCAACAGAGCGCGGTGAACCCCGCGGGTCAGATCGGTGCAGAGCCTGCCCCAAAGGGCCAGCAATTCACCTACGCCGTCCGTGCTGCGGGGCGACTCAGCAACGCCGAAGAATTCGGCAACATCATCGTCCGCCAGAACTCTGACGGTTCCACCGTGCGACTCAAGGATGTCTCCCGCATCGAGCTCGGTTCTCTCGTCTATCAGCAGATTGGTCGGTTCAACGCCAAGCCCGCGGTCATTATCTGCGTGTACCAAGCCCCTGGTTCTAACGCCTTAGCTGTCGCAAAACAGGTCAAAGCGCAAATGGAGGATTTGAAGTCGCGATTCCCGGATGGCCTGGAATACACCGTCGCGATGGACACCACGTTGCCCATTACGGAAGGCATGAAAGAGATCGTTACCACGCTTCTCGAGGCCATCGTCCTCGTCATTATTGTAGTGTTCCTGTTTCTCCAGAACTGGCGCGCCACTCTTATCCCCCTCCTTGCCGTCCCCGTTTCTCTCATCGGTACGTTTGCCATTTTTCCGATGCTCGGCTTTTCGATCAATACGCTTTCTCTGTTCGGCCTCATCCTCGCCATCGGGCTTGTGGTGGACGATGCCATCGTTGTTGTCGAAGCCGTTGAACATCACATCGAGCATGGCTTGTCGCCGAAGGACGCTACCTTTAAAGCCATGGAAGAAGTCACCGCCCCGGTCATTGGTATCGCGTTGATTCTTTCTTCGGTCTTTGTGCCGATGGCCGCTATGGGTGGTATCAAGGGCCTGCTGAATCAGCAGTTTGCCGTAACCATTGCGATCTCCGTATTAATTTCTGCGTTCAACGCGCTGACACTCTCGCCGGCACTCTCGGCTCTTTTGTTGCGCCCGCGGAAGAAAACCAGAGGTCCCCTCGGAAAGTTCTTCGATTGGTTCAACCGCGGGTTCGGAAAAATGACCGGAGGTTACGTTAGCTGGAGCGGTGGGCTCATCCGGCGCTGGGGCTTCTCTCTGTTGCTGTTATTGGGAATTTCGGTCGTCTCCGTCGGCATGGGCAGACAACTCCCCGCCAGTTTTATCCCGGAAGAAGACCAGGGTTATGCCTTCCTTCAGATTCAACTGCCGGATGCCGCTTCACTGCAACGCACTGACGCAGTCATGCGCAAGATTGATGACATGCTGACACATACTCATGGTGTTCTGAGTTTCAGCGGGATTTCTGGCTTTAGCCTTCTATCCAATACCTCGGCCTCCTATAGCGGCTTCTATTTTCTACAGCTGGAGCCTTGGCATGAGCGCCTCACAGACGAGCTTTCCGCGCAAGGGCTCATGCGCAACCTCAACCAAAGAATGTTAAAGGAAATACCGGAAGCCATTTGTTTCGCCTTTGGCCCGCCAGCTATTCCCGGCCTCGGCACCGCCGGTGGATTCACCTTCATGCTGCAGGATCGCAGCGGTGGCACTGTCACGCAGCTCGCAGAAATGCTCGATAAGCTGGCAATGGCTGCTCGAAAAAGGCCAGAGATTGCCTCCATCGTAAGCACCTTCCGCCCGTCCGTGCCTCAACTCTATGTAGAAGTGGACCAGGATCGCGTCCTGAAGCAGGGTCTGCAGTTCACCGATGTTTATCAGACTCTTCAGGCTTTCCTCGGCGGTGCCTACGTCAATCAATTCAATCGATTCGGCCGCCAATGGAAGGTGTATCTCCAGGCGGAACCCGAGTACCGTACCAGTGCGGATAAGATAAATAATTTTTACGTTCGAAACTCCAAAGGCGATATGACACCCTTAGCTTCTCTAGTCACCATTAGACGAGTTTCCGGACCGGAATACACCAATCGCTTCAACCTCTACCGCAGTATCCAGATTAATGGTTCCCCTGCTCCCGGCTTCAGTTCCGGGCAGGCCATGGCCGCCATGGAGCAGGTCTCCCAGGAAGTCCTGCCCGCCGGTTTCGGCTACGCCTGGAGCGACATGTCCTATCAGGAGAAAAAGGCCGAAGGTGGCCAAGCCATGGTCTTCGCCATGTCCTTTGTCTTCGTGTTTTTGATTCTGGTTGCTCTTTACGAAAGCTGGTCACTGCCGTTCAGCGTCCTGCTGTCCGTTCCGGTAGCGGTTCTCGGTGCCTACGGCGGACTGCTCTTGCGAAAATTCGACAACAATGTTTTCGCTCAGATTGGTCTAATCATGTTGATCGGACTGACTGCCAAGAACGCCATTTTGATCGTCGAGTTCGCGGTATTAGAACACTCCAAAGGAAAACAGCTGGTGGAAGCGGCCCTGGAAGGGGCCCGCCTGCGTTTACGCCCGATCTTGATGACTTCCTTCGCCTTCATTCTGGGATGCGTGCCGCTCTGGACCGCCAAGGGCGCCGGCGCCATCGGCCGAAGAGTTTTGGGCAGTTCCGTAATCACCGGAATGTCTGCCGCCACAATCTTAGGCATCTTTCTGGTGCCGGTTTTGTTCGTAGTCGTTGAACGCATCGCCAAGAAGAAACCTCGCGTAGAAGTAGCTCATCCGGTCGTACTGGAGGGAGGTCACGACTGATGAGCAAGCTCATCACCATCACGCTCCTTCCGTTCCTAGTTCTTGGCATGGCTGGCTGCTCCCTCGGTCCAAAATACAATAAGCCTACCTTGCAACCTCCGTCCGGCTTTTATACTGAGACGCAACCTTCCGCGAACTCTGCCGCCGATCTGGCGTGGTGGGAGTTATTCAAGGATGCCGTTTTGCAAGGCCTGCTTCACGAGGCCTTCATCAACAATTATGATCTGCGGCTGGCCGTATCGCGTGTCGAGCAGGAGCGGGCGCTCCTTGGTGTCACACGTTCGCAGTACTACCCGCAGGTCGGTTACGACGCCAGTATCTCCGGGCAGCAGTCTCCCTACATTACGAACCACACCTACTACTCGTACAACCTCACTACCTTCTGGGAAATCGACCTCTTTGGACGCATCCGCAAACTCAATGAAGCTCAGCGCGCCGCGTACTTCTCAAGCGAGGAAGCCCGGCGAGACGTTCGCCTCCTGCTCGTGTCTGAAGTAGCCCAGAGCTACTTCCAGTTGCGAGCTCTGGACGAACAACTGGCCATTGCCCGCGAGACCGTAAAAAGTTTCCAGGATACCCTGGACATCTTTCAGAACAAGTTTGCGGGTGGCGCGGCTTCGGGACTCGAAGTCGCGCGCGCGCAAGCGGCACTCTCGAACGTCGCCGCATTAATACCCGATTTCCAGCGCCAGATCGTGGCTCAGGAAAACGCCATCGACATACTCCTCGGGCGGAATCCTGGACCAATTGCGCGGGGCGCCTCTCTGGCCGAGCAGTATGACCCTCCGGAAGTTCCCGCCGGACTACCCGCTGCATTGCTAGAGCGGCGGCCGGACCTTCGCGAAGCGGAACAGAATCTGATTGCCGCCAATGCCAATGTGGGTGTCGCTAAGGCCAATTTTTTTCCCACGATTTCACTGAGTGGTTTGCTCGGCGGCGTAAGCCCTCAACTCTCCGAACTCACTGCCGCGGGCAAGGCCTGGACACTTGCGGGAGGCCTCGCCGGTCCCATCTTTACCGCTGGTCGTTTGAAGAACGAATATCGTGCTTCTCTCGCTGAACGCGACCAGGCGAAAATCTCCTTCGAAAAAGCTGTGACACAGGCCTTCGGTGAAGTTTCCACCTCACTCTCGGCGCATCAGCTGTTAGCCCAGGCGTACCAGGAGCAGCTGAAGTCCGTGGAGGCCTATCGCGAATCGGTGCGCCTCGCCACCATTCGTTACGATAGTGGGCTTTCCAATTATCTCGAAATCATCGACGCGCAACTCGCCATGTATCCCGCTGAAAGCGCCACCGTCAATTACGATCTCGGCCGCAAAGTGGCCCTGGTGAGCCTCTATCGCGCGCTCGGCGGCGGCTGGAAACTGACGGATACGCAATGGACGAGCACCACCGGGCCTTCCCCAGTTGCACCGGCGCCCTCACCCTGAAAAGACGTGACGGAGGAGCACTTTCCAATGGCTAAAAAAGATTCCTCAGATGGGGACAAGTCCCTGAAACGGAAGAAATACGAAAAAGAGCTGCGCCGTCTTCAGGCCGAACTCTGCAAATTGCAGGACTGGGTCAAGTATAAAGGTCTCCGCGCCATTGTCGTCTTCGAGGGCCGTGATGCCGCCGGCAAAGGCGGCACGATCCGGGCCATTACCGAACGCGTCAGTCCTCGTGTCTTCCGCCTGGTCGCACTTCCTGCTCCGTCCGATCGCGAGAAATCTCAAATGTACTTACAGCGTTACATGCAGCACTTTCCTGCTGCAGGGGAAATTGTCATCTTCGACCGCAGTTGGTACAACCGCGCCGGCGTGGAACACGTCATGGGTTTCTGCACCGAGGAACAATATCGCCAATTCCTCAAACTCTGTCCCACGGTGGAAAAATATATTACCGATGCCGGCATCGTCCTCATCAAGTACTGGCTCGAAGTCGGTCAGAAGGAGCAGCAACGCCGCTTCGAAGCACGCCTCAAGGATCCTCTCCGCCAGTGGAAGCTCAGTCCCATGGATGTACAGTCCTTTCGCCGCTGGTATGAATACTCCCGCGCGCGAGACAACATGCTCGCCGCCACCGACTCCAAACATGCTCCGTGGTTTCTGGTCCGCTCCGACGACAAGCGTAGAGCGCGTCTGAATTGCATTTCTCATTTGCTCAGCTCGATTCCGTACAAGAAAGTCCCTCGCGAGAAAGTAAAACTCCCGAAACGCGCGGAAAAGCACAGCTATAATGATCAAGCGTCGATTAAAGGCCGTAGATTTGTTCCTGACAAATACTGAGGCGGCCGGGATTCATTCTGTAAGACTGCTGACACAATTGCTCTGGCTCGTGGGGGTTGCTCTCGTAATTGCAAACAGCTAGTTTTCCAGACTCCCCTGCGGTCACGACTGTCATCGTCTTTGCAATCTTTCAAACCATACTTCTTGGATTGTGCGCCCTGTTTTTCGGTTGAGTTTTTCCCACCCTTCGCTCGCTGCTAGACATAACAGGAATCACTGTTTGAAGGCCATTCGCGACTTGATCTCGCGCCAACACCAAATACGGAGCCCCGTACCGGGGCAATTGCACCTGTTCGTTGCGAGTGACGAGTCCCTCTTGCGTGACGTTAGGGATTTCCCTAGTTGTTGCGATTCTTCACCGCGGCTAACAATGACGCAAGTTCAAGTGGAAACCGGCGGCGCATCTCTGAATTCTCAGGGTACAGCGCCTTTGTCCGGAGCGAGTAGAAGCCGGCAATCGCAGGCGGAGGAATCATGAATATTCCAGCAAAAACCGAAACGCCTCGAGTCGACCAATTCTTCATGGCTGAGGAATCAAGGTTCGACCGTTGGCGCGACCTGCTCCAAGCGTCTCGCCTGTGGGACCGGTCGTTTGCCGCAGAGGATTCCAATAAGGCGCAGCATCAAACCGCTGTGGCCAACATTTTTCAGGAATTACGGCAGTGGGAAGATTTCTTTGCCTATCCGGGACAAAAATTGCTCACCTCGCTCGAAGAACGCATCGCTTCGGGCGATGCCAGCGGTGCGGCTCGCTTGAGTCAATCGATCGGCAACGCCCTGCTCACGCATTCCTATCGCGCCAACGTTGGAGATTGGGAGAGTGAGGATGAAGTGCCCATCCATCTCGGCGAACGCGTCCCCGTTGCGGGCGAGGATGCCGCAACGCATCTGCCGTATTTCGAAGTGCTCGTGGTAAGTCCGGCGCGCAGGACCGCCTGGCTGCAGCTGGCGCAGGACTTGCGCAAACTGCGCAGACCGCAAGACAAATTTGTCTATGAAGCGGTGTTCGTATCTTCATTCGAGGACGCCGTACTCGCAACGATTCTGAACGGAAGCCTTGAAGCGGTGATCGTGTACGAGGGCATCTCGCTTCACTCATCCCACAACAGCCCCGTTTTGCGTGAGTTTCTCACCAGCCACCTGGCCGTCAGCGGCACATCCCCGAATTCCACGGACTACAGCATGGCGCTCGCCCAAGGATTGAAACAGTTGCGGCCTGAGCTCGACATCTACTTCCTCAGTGACCGGAAGGTGGAAACAGTGGCCGGCGATGTCAACGCGAATTTCCTCCGAAGGGTCTTCTATCAGGTCGAAGAACCGTTGGAACTGCATCTCAGCATTCTGGATGGCGTCGCAGACCGCTTCGATACTCCCTATTTCGACAACTTGCAGAAATATGCCCAACGTCCTATCGGGACTTTCCACGCTCTTCCAATCGCCCGCGGCAAATCCATCTTCAAATCGAATTGGATCAGCGACATGGGCAAGTTCTACGGGATCAACCTCTTTCTCGCCGAATCCTCCGCCACCACCGGCGGACTGGATAGCCTTTTGGAGCCGACCGGCAACATCAAGATGGCCCAGGACAAGGCCGCTCGAGCTTTTGGCGCCGACCACGTTTTCTTCGTGACCAACGGCACTTCCACCTCCAACAAAATCGTGGAGCAGGCCCTCTTGGGCCCAGGCGACATCGTTCTGGTCGATCGTAACTGCCACAAGTCCCACCACTATGGCGCGGTCATTTCTGGCGCTTATCCCCTCTATGTCGAAGCCTTTCCCCTCACACAATATTCGATGTACGGAGCGGTTCCTCTCCGCACCATCAAGAAAGCACTACTCGATTTGAAGGCCGAGGGCCGTTTGGATCGTGCTCGTCTGTTGGTCCTCACGAACTGCACGTTTGATGGGCATATCTACAATCCCGAACGCGTTATGGAGGAATGCCTGGCGATCAAGCCCGACCTCATCTTTCTTTGGGATGAAGCGTGGTTCGGATTTGCGCGGTGGAGTCCCTTCTATCGCCGGCGCACCGCCATGGGAGCCGCGGCCACTTTGGAAAAGAAATTCAAGGATCCTGCCTATCGCGCTGCCTATCACGAGCAGGAAAAGAAGCATGGAGCCGACCTCAAGGCCGACGAAAAAGCACTGCTTGGCATTCGCCTGCTCGCAAACCCTGACAAAGTCCGGCTGCGCGTTTATCAAACCAATTCGACTCACAAATCCATGTCTTGTTTACGCCAGGGTTCCATGGTGCTGGTCAAGGATCAGGACTATCACACCGTCGAAGAGCAATTCCACGAAGCGGTTTTCACCCACGCTTCCACGTCCCCCAACCTTCAGATCATTGCCACGCTGGATGTAGCGCGACGTCAGATGGAGTTGGAAGGATACGAACTCGTGAATCGCGCCATCCAGTTGGCGCTCGACGTCCGTCGCGAAGTCAATTCCCACTCGCTCATCTCGAAATACTTTCGTGTGCTTGGGGCCGACGAGATGATCCCCGCCGAGTTTCGCAATTCGGGCTTCGTGGACTATCTCGCCTCGGGCGTCAACTGGGCCACCGTCGTGAAAGCCCTCAGAGAAGACGAATTTGCGCTTGACGTCACCCGCCTAACGTTGGTGTGCGGCTCCGCCGGGTTTGACGGCACGCAATTCAAAAATCTGCTCGCTGCCGACTTCGACATTCAATTGAACAAGACCTCGCGCAACAGCGTCCTGCTGCAAACCAACATTAACAACACGCGCAGCGACATCGCGCAACTCATCAAGGTTCTCGTCCAGATTTCCCAGGGAATCGAAAAGAAACTTGTCGAAGGTGGTAAGCCGGCGAAGTCGGCCTTTGACGCACGCGTCAAATCGCTGATGACCGATGTCCCGGACCTTCCGAATTTCAGCCGCTTCTTCGACCGCTTCCGTGAAAGTCCGTCCAGCCGGACGAGCGAAGGCGATATGCGCTCGGCTTTCTTCGCGGCTTATCGCGACGACCAGTGCGAGCATCTGAAGCTGTCCAGCCCTGAAATCGACAAGCGCTTGAAGGACGGCCCCGAGTTGGTTTCTGCCAATTTCGTCATTCCCTATCCCCCGGGCTTTCCAATTATGGTGCCGGGTCAGGTTATCAATGCTCAGACCATTGAATTTATGCGCAAGCTCGACGTCAAGGAGATTCACGGATTCAGTGCGGCCCTCGGTTTGAAGTTATTGAATCCGTCATTTCTGCAATCGGTCAACGTGCCTGCCAGGGAACCAATCACAAATACGGCAAAGCACGGAAAGCCCAAAACGGCCCGCGCCGCGTCGGGAGACTAAGGTGCCAGGTGGTTTGTTCTTAGCTGGCTTGCGCTAACGAAATTCGAAGATACGGTAATTTCACTTTGTCTCAGGAGGAAAGCTATGGCAACCCCGATAGTACGTCGCCTCTCGGTGACTCTCGCACAACAAAAAGAACTCGAAAAGCTCAGCCCATTTGAGTTGAAAGACAAATTGATCCATTTAGCCATAGAGACATCTCGACAAAGCACCCAATCCATGCTGAATGCCGGCCGTGGAAACCCCAACTGGATCGCCACAACTCCCCGCGATGCGTTCTTCACTTTGGGTACATTTGCGATCCACGAGTCGAAACGAGTCTGGGACGAGCCCGATCTGGGCGGCATGCCTCAAAAAAGCGGAATAGCCAAACGGTTCTCAGACTTCTTGGCAGCAAATCCCAATGCGCCAGGAGTGAGCCTCCTTCAATCGGCCATCGCGTATGCAGTGAAAGAATTCAAGTTCAACCCGGACGCCTTCGTTCATGAGTTGGTCGACAGCATCATCGGCGACCAATATCCGTCCCCGGATCGCATGCTGATTCATGCCGAACGCGTCGTTCAAGAATACCTGGCAAAAGAAATGTGCGGTGGCAATGCTCCCGCCGGAACCTTCGACATCTTCGCCGTCGAAGGTGGCACCGCCGCCATGTGTTACATCTTCGACTCCCTAGTGGTGAACCACCTCTTGCATCGTGGCGACAAAGTCGCTCTGGCCCTCCCGATGTTTACACCGTACATCGAAGTCTGTCATCTTGATCGATTCCAATTCGATATCGTCGAAATTAACGCCAGCGAAGTTTCTCCGACCGACGGGAGACACACTTGGCAATATCCCGACGGCGAAATTGACAAGCTCAAAGATCCCTCCATTAAAGCGCTCTTCTTTGTTAATCCCAGCAATCCCCCCTCCGTCGCCATGCGCACAAGCTCCATGGAGCGATTGGCGACTCTGATTCAGAAAAACCGTCCGGACCTTATGGTCGTCACCGATGACGTCTACGGGACGTTTGTTCCCGGCTTTCGCTCCTTGATGGCCGAAGTTCCACACAATGCCATCGGGGTCTATTCCTTTTCAAAATATTTCGGCTGCACCGGATGGCGATTGGGCGTCGTTGCAATTCATCAGGACAATATTTTTGACAAAGCCATCGCCAAATTACCCGAAGCCGTTCGTCGGGAACTGAATACTCGTTACGGTCCATTGACCCTTCATCCGGAAGAAATCAGGTTCATCGATCGCATGGTCGCCGATAGCCGCTGCGTGGCCCTCAATCACACTGCCGGCCTGTCCTTGCCTCAGCAGGTTCAGATGACCTTGTTCTCGTTGTTCGCTCTAATGGACAAGGACGACCGCTACAAGAAACTTACGAAGCAAATCGTGCAGCGGCGTTTGCAAGCCCTATGGGCCGGGATGAATCTGCCGCTTCCTCCGGATCCCATGCGCGCGGATTATTACGCGACACTCGACATCATGGTCTGGGCCGAAAAGATGCACGGCCCCAGGTTTGTCGAATTCCTGAAGAAAAACTACCACCCCTTTGATGTTCTTTTCGCTCTTGCGGAGAAATTCTCCACCGTTCTCCTCAATGGAAGTGGTTTTGCCGGACCGGATTGGTCCGTGCGAGTCTCTCTGGCCAACCTGCCCGACGAGGCTTACTCCAAAATCGGCCAACAACTCACCGCCGCGGTGCAAGTCGCGGTTGATGCTTGGAAGGCTCAGGTTCCTGCCTAAGGAGGTTGACGATGTTCATCTTTACCTGGTTTGCTGCGACCCTCCAACAGTATCCCGAGATCGCCATCTTCCTCACTCTGGCTCTCGGCTATTACTTCGGCAAATTCACTTTCAAGGGAATCGGCCTCGGTTCGGTCACCGCTACTCTGCTGGCCGGTGTCCTCATCGGACAAATCGGCATCAGCATCTCCCAGCCACTCAAGGCCACAGTCTTTCTTATGTTTTTATTTGCGGTTGGTTATGGTGTCGGTCCGCAATTCGTTCGCGGCGTCGCCAAAGATGGCGTGCCGCAGGCGCTCTTCTCCGTGGTCCAGTGTCTCTTCAGTCTGGTGATCCCTGTCGCGATTGCTAAATTCGTTGGCTACGATCTCGGCTATGCCGCGGGGCTTTATTCCGGTTCCCAGACCATTTCCGCGGCCATGGGCCTCTCGACCGACGCCATCAATCGATTGGGTCTGGCCGCGGAAGAAACCAAGAAATTGCTCGACTCCATGCCTGTCGCTTACGCCGTAACCTACATGTTCGGAACGGTCGGATCGGCCATCGTCATTGCTCTCATCTGCCCCGCGCTCATTCGCATGGACCTGGTGCGCGCCTGCAAGGAGTATGAGGAAAAGTTTGGTGGCAAGAGTGAACTCGGCGGGGCCGGCTCCGCTTGGCACCGTTGGGAGACCCGCAGCTTCCGCGTGCAGCCGGGTGGCAAAGTAGCTGGCCTTCGTGCCATCGAAGCCGAGGCGTTGGTCCCCGACGCGCGTGTCTTTATCCAGCGCGTTCGCCGCAACGGTACCGTCGAGGATGCCACCGCGGACACCGTGTTGCACGAAGGAGATATTGTCAGCGTCGCCGGCGCACGCGACGTCCTCGTCAAGGTGACCGGTGAAGGAGCGAGAGAGGTCGATGATCCAGAATTGCTCAACGTCCCTGTCGAGGGCGTGGACGCCTACGTCACCAACAAATCCGTGGACGGCAAGACCTTGGCCGAACTCGCGCAACTTCCCAACTCTCGCGGCGTTTTCCTCCGAAAGATCACTCGCGGCGCCACCGCCACTTCCATTCCCATCATGCCGAATACCAAGATCTACCGCGGCGACATTCTGACCATCGTGGGCCGCACACAAGACACTGCGGCAACCGCCAAGATGCTTGGTGTGGCGGATCGCCCGACCGACATTGCCGATGTGGCCTTCATCGGCGCCGGAATCGCCGTCGGCGCTTTGATTGGTGCGCTGGTCTGGAAAGTTCGTGGCGTTCCACTCACCTTATCCACCGCCGGCGGCGCGCTCATCGCCGGATTGGTTCTCGGATGGCTGCGTTCGACGCGTCCCACCTTCGGCCGCATTCCTTCCCCGACCGTTTGGTTCATGAACTCCGTCGGGTTGAATATCTTCATCGCCATCGTCGGTATTTCCGCCGGCCCTGGATTCGTCAACGGCCTCCGCACCCAGGGCATTAGCCTCTTCTTTTGGGGAGCCGTCGCCACTACGTTGCCTCTTATCCTCGGCATGTACGTCGGCAAGTACATCTTCCGATTCCACGACGCGATTCTGCTCGGCATTCTTTCCGGAGCGCGCACTACCACTGCTTCTCTTGGCTTGGTCTGCGATCGCGCCCACAGCCAAATCCCCGCACTCGGCTACACCGTAACCTACGCCGTCGGGAACACTCTCCTCACCATCTGGGGCATGGTACTGATTCTTTTGCTGTCGTGACGGGACTCCTGAATTCGTTCAGGCGTCCGCTGTAGGTGGCGCCAGCGAAGGGATTGCTTATGGACTGGTTTTCGCACCTACTTACGAAGTATCCCGAGATGGCCGTTTACCTCGCCATTGGAATCGGGTACGTCATCGGCAAGTTGAAGTTCCATGGCGTCGGGCTTGGCGTAGTAACCGGTTCTCTCCTCGGTGGCATCTTCCTCGGAAATTTCTTTCACGTTCCTGTTTCCGACCAGGCGAAGTCCATGTTGTTCCTCCTCTTTCTCTTTGGCATCGGATACTCCGTCGGTCCCAGTTTTTTTCGTAGCCTCAAGGGAGATGGTTGGCGGTGGGGTGTGCTCGGTGTTTTTGTTCCCGTGATGGGACTTCTCGCCGCTTATTGCGTCGCCAGATTCCTGTATCTCGATCCGGGCTATGCCGCTGGCTTGCTTTCGGGTTCCCTCACGGAATCTCCAGCAATCGGCACAGCTAGCGAGGCCATTCGGGCATTGTCTGTGTCTGCCGAACAAAAAGATCTCTGGCTGGCCCATATCGCCGTGGCCGATGCCATCTGCTATGTATTTGGCACCTTGGGCGTTATCTGGTGCTGCAGCAGCCTCGCCCCAAAACTTCTCCGCTTTGACCTTCGCGCGGAATCCAGGAAAGCTGAAAACAGTCTTGGCATCCATGCTGAAAAGGCCGGAGTTCAATCGGCATGGCAATCGGTGGGATGCCGCGCCTACAAGGTTCCGCAGAATGCCACCATCGTTGGAAAGACTTTGGCGCAGGCCCGGACATTCGTGCCCGAAGCGCGTCTCTTCGTCGAAAGGATTCGCCGCAACGGCGAGATCTTTTCACCCCTGCAAACCACCATTCTCGAAGCGGGCGACACTCTGGCAATTCTGGGCCGCACCGAGATGCTGGTAAAGGTCCTGGGCCCAACCGCCAGCGAGGTTGCTGATTCCGAATTGCTACAGATTCCCGTCGCGTCCTTCGACCTCTATGTCACTAGCAAGCGTGTCGCCGGAAGAACCCTCCAGGACCTTGCAGACAATCTCGACGAAGCGAATGGCGTTCTTCTCCGCGGAATTATGCGCGGAGACCAGGTACTTCCGATCGGAACAGAAACCGTCATTGAACGCGGCGACACTTTGCAGGTTACGGGATCGGAACTGACCGTTCAACAACTCGCGCCTGTGGTCGGGACGATCATCAGGCCAACTGAAGAAAGCGATCTCTCTATCCTCGGTCTGGCGGTATTTGTTGGGGTGCTGCTTGGCGCCGTAATCGTCATCCCCATCGGCGGTCTCAGAATATCTCTCGGCACCAGTGTCGGGACTCTCCTTGCGGGTCTCGTCGTCGGTTGGATGCGTTCCGTGCGGCCCTGGTTTGCAAGGTTCCCAGACGCGGCCATTCTTTTCATGAGATCGATCGGGTTGGCTGCCTTTGTAGCGATGGTCGGTCTGAAGGCTGGTCCCATTTTTATAACAGCGGTTCGTGACCAGGGCTATGTTCTGTTCCTCGGCGGCATGGTGGTCACCATGTTTCCCCTCATCACCGGTCTTTTCTTCGGCTATTACGTTCTCAAGGTCAACCCTGCACTCCTGGTTGGCGGCCTTGCCGGAGCACAAACCATGATCGCCGGCGTCGCAGCCGCCCAGGAAAAGTCGGACAGTCCTGTTGCGATCCTGGGTTACTCGTGCACCGCGGCTTTCGGACACATTTTTCTGACCACCTGGGGAACCATCATCGTTTCCCTTATGACCTAGGAGAATTTGCCGGCGCAAAAGATTCATGAACCTGCTCAGCTGCCCGAAGACCGCTTTAGCAGTTCGTTCAGGAACCAGGAGGAACCAAATGAAAATCCGAAGGCTTTTTCTTATTTCGGAAGCTTTTTTGTTCGCGGCGATGACCCTACCAAATGCCATGGCCCAATCCCAGGCTTCTTCCGACGAAACCCAAGCGCTACGAAAACTTGTCGATCAAATGCAGGCCCAGATGGCCAAAATGCAAGCGGAAATCGATCAGCTCAAGGGCACGAAAACTGAAGTATCATCCACTCAGCCCACCCAGGCTACGCAGGCCCCAACTACTCCGCCAGTCCCTGCACCTCGACAAAATGGCACCATTCAAGCTGCGGAACCCCCGCGCATAGGCGCCACCTCCGAGCATCTCGGGGAAGCCACAGCCAACTACCGGGAATTCTCGGAGGACACCTTCGCAGCCGCTCGCTTCAATAACGTTCCTCTGGACCCGAAGTACCAGGGTTTTTTTCAGTTGCCGGGAACGCAGACCATCCTGAAAATCGGAGGCTACTTTAAGACAGATTTCATTTACGACCTGAAGCCTGCGGGAAACCTCGATTCGTTCATACCGTCTTCGTTTCCCATCCCGCAACCAACTTCCGTAAACAACAGCACCATTTCCGTCCGCCCGACGCGCCTGAG
This sequence comes from Candidatus Acidiferrales bacterium, assembly GCA_963783955.1. Classification (GTDB taxonomy): domain Bacteria; phylum Acidobacteriota; class Terriglobia; order Acidiferrales; family UBA7541; genus Acidiferrum. Next base: position 657,931 of record CAWAPN010000003.1, read on the forward strand.
CTTGGATTTCAGGATTCCCTATACCCAGGTCGGAGAAGTGCGCTTTTATGTGGAAGGCGACTTTTTCGGAACGAATGCCACCACTCCCAGGCTCCGCCACGCTTATGCGCAAGCGAGAAACCTGCTGATCGGCCAGACGTTCACAAACTTCATGGACCCCGATGCTTCCCCGGACGGTCTGGACTTCCAGGGACCCAACGGCATGGTTAGCATCCGGAATCCGCAATTTCGCTATGGATTCGCACTCGGTCCCCAGACGACTTTCTACATTTCCGCGGAGAAGCCCAGTTCAGACATTATTTTCACGACGGCACAATTTAATGCTCAGCCGAACGCCCCGAGTCCCGATGGCGCAATTCGCTTGCGCGAGGAATTCGAACGCGGACACTTCCAGGTTGCCGGATTATTTCGTTCCATTGCTGCGTTTCTGCCGGACGGGAGAACCGGTTCCGTTTTTGGCTGGGGGGTAAACACCTCCCTCGGCTTGAATACTTTCGACAGAGACAACTTGATCTTGGCAGTCGCCTTCGGGCACGGCATTTCTCGCTATATTCAGGATACCTCCGGATTGGGGATCGATGCTGAGCCAGCTTCAGGTGTGAATACGCATTTGGTGGCAACTCCGGCGGTGGGAGTGGAGGCATCCTACCAGCACTACTGGTTCAAGAGGTTGCGTTCCAGCGCAATCTACTCTTACGCGGCGGTGAACGATACCGATTTGGCAGCCCCAACGACTTACAACCACGCCACCTACACCGGCGCCAACCTGATCTGGAATCCTGGCGGCTCGCTCAACGTCGGCGCCGAGTTCTTATATGGCTGGACCATGCTGCAAAATGGGCAATCGGCAAATGCCCCGCGCATCCAGTTCAGCGCAAAATACAGCTTCGTTAAAGTAGAACCAGACGCGAAGTGATCGATCGTATCGAACTGGCAAGCTGTAGAGCAGATTTATGGCGTCGGACGGTTTCAGAGTAGTGAGCGGAATGGTTCGTTCGGTGGTATCGGAAAACTGTAGATTGTTAAGGAGAATCATTGTGAACAAAAAAACGGCAATGGCGTTGCTATTGGCGGGGGTTTGCTCTCTGTGCGTTACCGCGCAGACAGCGACCGGGCAGGAAACGGCGGCGTCAACCAAGAGCGAGCAGGTAGCGAGCGAACAAGATATACAACTATTGCGGAAGGACATCCGGTCACAGAAAAAGCAGCTCGTTGCCGAGAACCTAAGTTTGACTGAAGCGGAGGCAACAAAATTTTGGCCGATTTATGATCAATACCAGGCTGAGTATTCCAAGATCGGCGATGCAAAGTTGGCGCTGATCAAGGAGTACGGTCAGAACCTGAATACGGCTACGAACGACCAGGCGCTGGATTATCTGAAAAGGTCCGAGGAAATTAGCGAGTCCGTGATCCAGCTGCGGAGGAGATATGTACCGCTCGTGAACCAGATATTACCGGGAAAAAAGACGGCAGCATTCTTCCAACTGGAACGCCGAATCGAAATGTTGTTGGATGTAGAGGTGGCATCGCTGCTTCCACCGCTGCAAAGCCAAGGCCAGTAGGGCACCTCGCGCTCGAGACTTTAGCACGGAGATGGGCATCGATTTCCGCGGACAAAAAGATATTGACAATCCCCTGGTGTGGGTATTCGCGGAGGTTGTTGTCTGCCTGGATTGTGGCGCTGCGGAATTTACTGTTCCTGAAGCTGAACTGCGCCAACTCAGAAGGAAACCGCTGCCGCCGCGGGTTAACACCAGATTGGAGTGTTATTTTTCACTGAGGATAAACAGCTGAATGTTCCGCACAGATACTCTGGAAAACGTGCTCGTCTCTCTCGCCGTGAAAGCTGCTCAAGGGGTACCCACAGAGGATATCCACCCCAAAGGTTTTGCCTACCTCGGTCCAGAGTTGTTCGACACGAATCGCGGCGTCGGCGTTACCTTCAGCCCACAAGACCGATGTACCCTCTCCGCACGCCACAACGCCATGATGCTGTTGCCTTGCCGCTTTGACGGCTGCCGCAATGACACCGCCTACAACCTGGAAAAATCGAGTCGAGTCAGGCATATCATCGACCATAAACGTGGAGAACGCTTTGTTAACATCCAACTGAATGTACGTCCCCTGTTGCGTGGCGGCATCAACATCTACACCTTGCGCCTTCAATCTCCTGACAAGACCGTTCGAGCGCGACTCGGTAATGACAGCGATAGCCGCACGTCCGGACTTGAGGGCAACAGCGATGAAGTCAGCAAAAGTGTCGAGAAGATGTGCGTCGTCGGAATAGAATTGAACCTCATGGCGGTGAGCGGCTTTCTTTGCTGAGGTGTCGGTGAACTCATAGCCTTTTACGCTGCTGCTGACAAATTGTTTGCCTTGAAGAACTGCATCTACGGCAGGCAGAAGTTCGCGTCTGGCATCGGTCTTACGAAGGTATCCCAACGCGCCAGTACCCAAAGCTGCCCGGACGATGTCGAGGTCTTTGTTCTGACTTAGGAAGATAATCTTGGAACTCGGGCAGCATTGTCGAATACGCCGGGCGGCTTCGATTCCGTTTATTTTGGGGAGACCGATGTCTAGCAGAATTAAGTCCGGCTTCAGATCTTCGGCCTTCTGAACGGCTTCTCGTCCGTCCGATGCTTCAGCGATGACTTGCCATTCTGGCCGCGCCCGAAGTACTAAACGGACTTGCCGTCGCCAATCTTCGAAATCATCAGCCAGCAGAATGCGAATCAATGACAACAGTCGCTACTCCATTTCCGTCCTTGCATTAGGAACACGCCGAGCACAGGTTGGTTGCACGGATCCCGAAGTCCTACCATCTGTGACGCCAGCATCAGCTCGCCACACACCAACTACGATCGCAGTTACATGATTCCCAGCAACCCGGTTGCCCTCCGGTATCGGGTAAACGGCGGAATCGTGCTTTCAGGCTCCTTGACAGCCGTCGTTCTAATGGGCGCAGAAGCCCCCTTGATTGCAGCAGTACAAGCTTCACATGCCAAGTGGATTTCGTCGTTGCCTTTGCACAACTTTGTGCTTGCCCGAGCACAATCTCGAAATGCAACAAGTGGGATGGCTCAACAAGTCAAATGCCTGATAAACGTATCATAAAAGGTGCCCGATTGGAGTAGTTTCGCTATCCTCGAAACCAAAGCCGAAACGATCGCAGTTTATATGGTCCGCGCTGCGGTTTGCATGCGACCTTTGACGAAGGAACCTGGGCCGCATGGTTTGTACCATCTACTTGAGCCTCACGTCACACGCGTTCTCGCCCGCGATCCGCGCAAGAATGCCCTGTTGAAAGCCGGGAACAAGACTGACCGCATCGATGCACGCGAGCTGTTGTATCTAAATATCTAAATAAGCTCAACCCGATGCACCACGGCGAACAGGACATGCGCACTCTGAAGGTACTGGCACGCAGGTACATCACGACGACCCGTGATTTGAGACGGGTAATGAGTCGGCTGAAGGCCATTTGCCGAACTCGGGGGATTCCTTGTGCCGGCCAGCAGGTATATGCATCACGCTACCGTGCGGAATGGCTTGCGAAGATTTCGGAAGCTGGCGTACGTCTCGTGCCGAACTCTACTACCAGCGGTTCGACACCTTGCCGGCGTTGGCTCTCCTGGTCCAAGCCACTGAGAGACCACCTTCTTACCCTCTTCCGTAACGGAGAGATATCTGACAAGGCCTTTGGTTAGCAAGAAAAGATCGCTCGAGCGATCCGGGTTTGTAATCACAGAATTGGCGAAGTACCGGCGGCCTGTGACAGCCGCGAAGATCGTCTCGCGGTCAGTCGGGGACAATCCATCAAGGAATTGTAATCTCAAGTCCAGCAATGCAACAGCAATCCGCGACGCAGGCATAGGTGGGTCTCCCTACGGCCACATCTGGAACTTTCTCCGTGTATCGGCGTCTTGAGTTTGCCTGTTTCAAGAATTCCTCTACTCTGGCCGGCTCAACTCCATGCACCCTACGAACTGCACGCTTGAGAGCACACGCCGCCTTATTAGCTCTGCCGCTAAGACGCGCAACAGAACATTCAACTCATTCCACTCGCCGTGCGCCTCTATTTCTTCCTGCGTCTCACGCACCAATGCGATCAACTCAACATCATTTAAGTCCTTGGGATCGACGCCCACCTCGTGCTGCATCACGGCCACCTTGTGTATCCGTACTCACGTCTTACTAAGGTCGTGGTCTTCGAGGCGATCATGTTGACTTTCATCGCAATACTTCCTCCCCGGAGGTTGGCGGCAGTCCACTGAGGGCTATGAGGTGTCGTGCTCACGACTCGACTAAAAACTCCAGGTTCCCGTGTACGCTGGTCCCAGATCAAGGGCAACTGGGGAAATCCCTAACAGTTCCGAAATGGCCACACCTGGCTGACCCAGTTGCGGATTGCTTTAGGTTTAGCGCCTGCATATAACCCGGCGATAATATTTACGAACGCTTCCCGGTTTGGAAGCTTGCTCGAATCGGTGTCCGGCATGTCTCAGGTTACGTAGGTGCGACCAGCGAAGATAGATAAAGCAAAATACCAACAACCATGAGAAAACCGCCAAAGGCCACAAAGATGACAAAGGCAATTGGTGTGGCCCACATCAAACAGAGTGCCTCGACGACGAGGCCGAGAGCAAGGCAAATGCCAGCCAATTGGCGGCGTTTGTCGAGTGGATTGGTGCTCAGCATCATTTGCCTTCTTTCCAGAATTTCGCGTCTTTCAGGTGCGAAATATCGTGCGCTATTTCATGGCAGCCACTAGAGAGACAGGATAGTTGATTCGATTTGATTGCGGGTAAAGTGGCGGGATCGGCGTTGTGCACCGCTCCTTCCTCAAAGGATCGTGCACCAAGATGGCAGTGTAGACACTCCCGATTGTTGAATGGCTCATAAAGTTTGATGTTCTCCGGCGCTGGAGGAGTACCTAGATAGTAGATGGCGACGTGCTTTAATCCAAACAGTTTGACCTTTAGTCCACCAAACATTGCGTAATTTGTGTGGCAGGAGTAGCACGCTTCATCCACGGGCACGCGGCGATTTTGGAAATGAGCTGCGGGAATATGAGTAGGGTCGTCGACGTAGAGGCTCTTGCCGTATGCCTCCATGGTGTGACAGGACAGGCAGAAGGCTGTTGTTTTAGAACGTTCCATCTCGCTCGAAACGCCCAGGAGGCCGCAAAAAATGGGCAAACAAAATAGGGCGACAAAGGCAAGGATTTTGCCGCCCTTGCTCGTAGTGATCAACGGACGGGCCACAAGAACAGCAATCAGCGCGACACTAAAAAGGATAAGACAGACGATCAGAACTGAAGCGTGTGGCATTGATCAGTCTCCATCCCGTGCACAGGCCCTTATCGTGCTGCGGACCGTGCGCTCATTCCAAAACTATTTCTTAGCCAGCGACCTAATATACGCGACCATATCCTTCACTTGATCCGCGCTCATAGACTTATAAGGTGGCATTTTGCCCTTACCATTTGTAATGATTCCGCTGAGGTCTGCGTCACTCATTTTCTGAACGTCCGGCGACCCAAGATCCTGGGTCTTCAGGGCATCCTTTCCCTTTCCATCCGCCCCGTGGCAGCCCGTACATTTTGCCTTGAAGGTAGCCTCCGCGGCCGCGACGTCGGCCTTCGCTGGTGTGATTAGAAGGCAGCTGCCTGCAAGCAGTGCCACCACGGTCATCCCGCCCAGTTGTTTCATTCTTCTTGCCATGTTTCCCTCCTTATCGAATTTCGGCGGAGACTTACCTGCTTCCCTTGCCGTCTTTCAAAACGCGAAGCGCACCGACAAGGTGACCACGTTACCGCGGAAATTCCGCGGCGCGTACAGATCCTGATACGAACCGTTGGAGTCTTCGTGATAGCCGTAGTAATCCCAGCGCGCCCGGCCGGTCCACTGTTTCGCGAAGTTGTAAGAGACCACGCCGTAGGGCTGGTACCAGTTCGAGTTCAGAGAGCCGGCCGGAGCCAGCGCCATCGGGCTGAGCGGATTCAAATTCAGGTCGCTGCCGGTAACGCCCGACAGGTTCGCTCCGACTTCGAGAGACAGTTTATTGACGGGCATCCACACAAGATCAAGAAAGCCGGTATTGACGTTGCTGGTGTAAGGAGAAGACTGTTGCACCAATCCTGAAACACCGGGACACGCCGGGAGCCCCGGCTGAGCGTAAGGACTGGTGAAGCAAATCAACAGGTCCGAGTAGATGTTATTGTAGTCGTAGCCCAACTGCGCAGAGAATTTCTCGGAAGGTGTCAGCGAAAGAGAGAAACCCGCGCTGCGGTCATGTTGGGAGCCGTTCACAGTCGTGGCGGGATTTTGTCCGCTCGTGCTCCGAACAAAGGCAGTCAGATTCACGAGCGCGGAAATGCGGTAATGCAAGCGTGCGCGGAGGTCCTGATAATTTCGCGCGCCAAGAGGCGTAAAGGTGTTATTGCCGCTCCCGACTTCGGCGTCCAGGTTGATCGTCAACTGCGGCGCGGGCTTGAGCCACAACCCCAGCACTCCGCCGTTGTAATCGATCGTGGTCAAACCGGGTGGATCAAAGACGGGGTTGGGAGTCTGATAGGAAACGGATCCGTCGGCATTTTGGGTGCAGCCGCTCGGCAGCAATCCGTTCTCGAATGCGCAGTTGCCGCGCTGCGCGTTATTCGGAAAATAGATGGCGTTTTGCGTATTGTAGAAATTGTCGGCGATGACCCGGTGGGTATAGTCGTAGCCAAAATAGGCGCCGACCTTCGGGGAGATTTGCACCTGCCCCTCAATCAGATTGCTGATGATTTGCTGCTTGAGAAAATTGCTGTCGAGGTTGACCAGAATGTCGGGAGCCGAGCCGCTAGCGTGCGTTGGCATACCGGTGGCAAGACCTGGCGGAGTGGTGCAGGAACTACTGGGCAGCGACGCGGTCGGGACAAAGACAACTGGCGGAGTTACAAGGTTACCGGCAAATAGCGAGCACTGCGTCGAGACGTATTGTGCCGGCTCGTTCCAGTTTCCGTAGTGGAAGGAATCGACGAGGCTGAACTCGCGGGTGATTTGCCAAGTGGCCGCGAAATCCCCGTAGGAGGCGACATGCCGGCCCAGCATTGGCCCGGACTCCGCATAGTCCGCTAACTTCGACCTCGATACCAGCCCGCTGAAGCCCTGCTGGTAGTCGTTGGTGAAATCTCCGCCGGTGTAGCTGTACTTGCCGGAGATTTGCACCCCGGGAATGTAGCTGGATTGCAGACTGATCTGCTCGGTTGGTGCGTTCATTCGCGAACGCCAATGCGACTGATAGTTATAGAAGGCGCTGCAACTGGGATTCACTAGGCCGCCAGGTTGAAACGTGGGGCTGCAGGGCGGCCCGTTCCAACTGACTCCCAGGTCAACCGGGGGGGAACCCGGACCGAGGCTGAAGAGCTGGTTCTGATCGCTCAGGCCGGGATCGGTTTTGTAGTAGCTCCAAGTCTGGTCGTAGCTGATATTGGTGCGCGGCAGCACACGGAAATCGACACCGAAGCGGTATTGACTGAGACCCGCGGACAAGTTCTCAAAGATGAACTGCTCGGTCCCCTCATGAATCGGGGTGTACGCGGGACCGACATTGGTGTTGTGGTTGTACCCGACACGGAATCGGACTTTCGCGTCCGGCAGAAGCGTCAGCCCGTAGTTTTGCATGTTCCTTCGGGTGTTGAAGTAGTGCGGCGACATGGCGATGACTTGCGTGTTGAGAACGTTGACGGGCGCATTCGCGACAGGATTGAAACCTGCCGGGGCATTTGGCTGAACAGGCGCGGGATTGAAGGGATTCGCCAAGATCGAATAGTCCCAGAAGTTTTCGTCGTGACGGAAATTGCCGTCAAACGAATACCACTTGTTTTTGCTGATGCGCAGAACGGTGACGACGTTGGGATCGCCGCCGTATCCGAAATTGCTGAAGTAAAATCGGTCGAAGAACGTGGCATGGTGATCGAGGGAACGCATTTCCGTGGTGAAGTTGAGCAGGCGAGGGCCGTCCTGCAGGTTCACCATGGTGTCGTACGTCTGCAGGTCGCCGGAAATGCTGGTGATGCGGCCGCCGAATTCGACGGCCTGCTTGATGTTGTAATTGCCCTGGTCGATGCCCTTTTGTTCCTCCATCTGTTGCGCGCGAGCTGCAGAAACCAAGAGGAGCGTGAAGAAAAACGCCGCGAGGATGAAAGCCATGTCCTTCGGGCTTGGGCTCACCAGGGATCTGCCGTTGCGCGTGTTCTTCATCCTCTTTCTCCTTACGGCGTAAAGAACACACTGCTGGTGTTCGAACCATGGATGGCGTTGTGGCAGATCGTGCAAGACTGATATTTGGTCGATTGATTATGGAAACTCGGAGTACCCGGCGGTCCCGCGGTAGCCGCCTGAGAATGGCAACTGAGACAAAGGAGGTTGACCTGGTTTTGTTTCAGCAAGCGCTCATTGGTGGAGCCGTGGGGTGAGTGGCAGATCGCGCAGCCTTCGACCTTGGCTTCATGCTGGTAGACGAACGGCCCTTCTTTCTCGGTGTGGCACTTGTAGCAGACTTCGTCGCCGGAGACGTTGGTGCGCAGTTGTTCCGGACGGAATGTTCCGTGCGGACTGTGACAATCGTTGCACTGGATTAGGCCTTCATTGACCCGGTGATGGAAGGGTCGCGCGAACTGCGCCTTCACGTCCAAGTGGCAGGTGTAGCACAGCTCCGGCGCTTTCGTCTTCATGAGGAACTGGCTTTCCTTGGCGTGATGAGGCGAGTGACAATCGATGCAGGCCACGCCATTGGCCAGGTGCATGGAGCGGTCGTAATTGCCGTGCTCCTCGGTATATTGATGGCAGCGCAGGCAGCGCGCGCTGGTCTGCTGCGGAGTAGCGTCTTTGAAGGTGAAGATCTTGGACTTGTCGCCTCCACCATCCACGTGCTCTTTGCCGGGGCCGTGACAGGATTCGCAGCCGTGCCACTCGGGACCCTTCTTTGCATCTAGGGTGGTAACAAAGTGAGGTGAGGCTTCGAAATTCTTGAAGAAATCTTTTGCAGGCGTGTCTTCATGGCAGGTTTTGCAGACTTCTGTGCCGACATACGAAGACTCGTCGGACTCACTGGTGCTTTTTTGAGTTTGCGCTGCAGTCTTGGAATTGTCTTGTTGCGATTCAAGAGCGGGTGATTTGGCGCGGCCAGCCAAACCTACAAAGATCAGGACAATCAAAACCATCGAACATGTAAGCGGCTTGTGTTGCATTTGCGCCAGCCCCTGTTTATCGATTGCGTGGCTATTCTTCCGGATGTTTGTTCAGCCAGAAGATTTCATTGGGCCGGATTATTTTGAGACCGCTGGGCGGTGGGATCTTACGGGAGCGATCTCCAACGCTGCGGGTCTCGCTGGCTCATCCGATCCACCTCTTTAGGCGTGACCTGTGCCTATCTTGTAGACGTGGCCGCGTTCTCACACAACTAGGGGAATCCCTAGTGCCAGCCGAGGCCCGAACGCTATAAATTGCGGAATCGGACGTGGCATTCTTACCGTCCGAACTCGGGCTGCTATTGACTTCTTCGGCGGGGAAGGTGGCAACCCTTTCTTAGAACGTTGCAGCCGTGCAATTCAAAAAAAGGCCCAACGAAAACCCCAAACAACTTTGAGAAGGAGAAATCGATCGTGCTAGTTAAGAATCCGAAGGAACTATTTGTGACCATTCTGAGCCAGGTGCGACAAGGCTCGGACCGTTCCGCAGCAATCTACAAGGAGTTGGGCGAATTGGCCCAGAATCCGGAAATACAAGAGGCCCTCGAAGCACGAGCTTTCGTGTCTCAGCAAACCATAGCGAAGCTGGACGAAGCGTTCAAAATCATCGGAGAGAAACCAGTGAACCTCGCCGGGCGGCTGCACGATGTGTTTGTCGAGGATTTTCGCAAAGAGCTTGCGGAGATCCAATCGCCGGAGGCAAGGCGCCTCTTCGTATTGGCAAAGGCCAATCACTTGAGCCACATGCGCACGGCGGAATACGTCACGCTGGTCGCCGCCGCCGACCTTTCCGGCCACCATGGCGTCGGTGTGCTGCTCGAGAGCTGCCTCGCCGACCATTTGGCCTTCGTCGAAAGGACAAAGCGTTTAATTCGTCACGTCATCGAAGCCAAACTCGCGGCGAGAGCCTCAAGCTGAGCCGCTCCATTGGCGAACGACGTGAATGACAGTGCGCATGGCCCGGCCTCGGAGACGAGGTGGGACCATGCGCGTGCTTCCGAGGCCAACCGCAAGTTCTGCATTGCAACCCGGTCCGAGGTAAATGCGCTTGCTCGCATCGAAACGTTAAGTGCGGTCATTTTTTCTTTGCGTAGAGCGCGGGACGGCATTGCCTGAACGCATATGTGACAGTAGAGACCCACTCGAATGAACGATGTACGGAGCTGGGTTGTACGGTCTGCTTCGACTCACCATTTTCATCTCAGTCGACCTACTTTTAGGAACTTGCCTAGGTGAAAGCCAAGAACGCCCATGTTGCAGCGAACTGTTTACGATGCACCCCAAGCCGCCCGTCAATGCGAAAAGAGGCATGATTCGTGGTCGATTCGACGGAGGCTCTCCGGAAGTGAAGATAGCTCTGAAATATGTCCTTGCCGCGGTGCTTGCCTGCCTTTGCACACCTGAGGCACTTCTTTTTGCACAGCGAGAGCCAGATATCTTCTCTGGCGATCGGGACGTTCTCTACGCTCAGTCGCACTTGCTGCATTCAATCGATCAGGCTTGGTATGCCCCCCTCTCGTCAGCCACTCCTGGCGCTCCCTTTGGCCCTGACTCCCTTACAAGTCATTCCCCCGTGGCTCATCCGAATGACAAGCCACTTAGGGAACCAAGCAGCTCCGACATCCGACTCGACCCCAACACACAAGAAAATAAAAAGAAAAACGAAGACGCCTTTCGTTGGAAGCCCGCTCTCGGTGAATCCCTCCTTTTCACAGGGATCATGCATAGCTTTAACATTGCCACGGAGGCTGGCACGCGCGACACCCTGAACGGTCACTGGTTCCAAGATTACACGGCCTCGGTCTCTGAACTCCGTGGCTGGAGCGACAGCGACAAGTTTATGGCTCCCTACGTGGGGCATCCTCTCGAAGGATCCATCTTCGGATTCATCGAGCGTCAAAACGATCCCAAATACAGATACGTTCAATGGGGTGATGGGCGCGAGTACTGGATCAGTATGTTCCGCTCGATGGCATACTCGGCGGTCTGGCATACGCAATGGAAAATCGGCCCAGCGAGTGAGGCTTCCATTGGCAACGTGATGCTTCATGCTTCGCCGGGCTTCATTTGCCTTGTAGACACGCCCACCCTGGGTTTCGTGGTCATGCTCGCCGAAGACGCGGCTGATCGGTATGCCATCATGGGCCTGGAAAATCGGAGCACCAATCGTCCGCTCATTATCCTGGCACGAAGTTTTCTGAATCCCGGCCGTACCTTCGCCAATATGATGGCCTTCCGAGCCCCGTGGAGCCGCGATACGCGAATAGGCCTGTTCGGCGACAACTATGAGATTCGCAAAGAACTGGTCGAGGAATTCAGGGATGGAAGCGGGGAAAGACCCTTTGTTTACGTGAAGGATGCCTGGAGACCAGTAGGCGTGGACTTCAATCATCCGCATCCTAAAGAGGCGGACATCGAGCTTACGGCCTTCCCCTACTACGAAACCTTTCTTGGCGGTGGTTCATGCATTGGAGGCGGGGGCACAGGCGCCGCCCGCGTCAATCCCAAACTCCAGGTGCTCACCGAAGTTAGTGGCTGTCTGATCATGCATCAGCCGCAATACAACATGAGCGCCGACTCCCTCTTCTACGGCGGCGGTTTCCGCTGGACCCCCAGGGCGGCTCGCCATTTCTCTCCCTTCGGCCAACTCCTGTTCGGCGGAAGAAAAGTGACCCAGGAAATCGACAATCTGACCCTGAAGAAACAGTTGCTGAAAGAATGGAATAACGGCAGCGGCACTCTCGCGCACTATCCGAAGCGAAGTGCTTACGAGTTCGAAACCGCGCAGAACGGCCCGAGCATCACCGTGGGTGGGGGGTTCGACTGGGTAGTGACGCGGCCTTTCGCCTGGCGAGTGCTTAACGTTGAGTACACTCACTCCTGGATGAATGACGTAGCTCAGATCCACCCCCAGGAAGGTTTGAAAATATCGACACAGGCCGTGGTTCGCATCGGCACTTGGTAGTGCACAGCCGGCTGATTCTCAGAATTCGACCACTTCCTTGATTGTCGTGCTGCGCCGTCGCATCGGGCTGCTCCATTCTTCGTCGTAAGGCCACATCACAACATTAAGTTGCACAAGTCCAGCGCTACCTGAAAAAGGCAAAACTTCTCATCGCCACGAGGTTCGATTCGGTTGTGATGACGCCAAGATTCCGTTCCTCCTCACCCTGCGGCAGCGGAGTCGCTTTGTTCGAGTTGACGTAGTTCGGCTTCAGGAATAGCAAATTCGGCGGAGCCACAATCCAAGCAAACCACAACCTCGCGAAATGCCCACACGACGGGCTTGTCAATATCTTTCAGTTCGGGAAAATGGATACCCATCTCCGCGCTGAATTTCTTCTGGTTGACTGACCCGCAGGACTTACAGGGCATATCGTCCCCACGTACGTTCTCAGAAATATTATTACCTAAGTGATGCGCAATCATCGTTTTTGCTGGAGTGATTTTGCGGGCGGAAAAGTTGGTGGGCGGTTGCGAACTACTGACATCGCGTAGCACGGATTCTACCAGTTATTTAGCGTCAAATGCTGATTAATTATCGTAATAATTATTCAGATACTAATACTGACACTAACATTAATATTGTTGGATTCCCAGGACGTTGAACGTGCCGTTCCGTGAGCAGCCTCTCGCTAAAAAATCTCCCTTCTTGTGCCAAACCCCTCACGAGGATACAATCCCACGCAGAATTTCCATCCGCGCATGGTTGGGAACGCCGTTTGGAGTAGACCCATGCGATGCCTTCCTCGTAGTATCCGGAATTTATTTCTGAGCGCCGTGGTGTTGGCATGCCTTGCTCTGACGTCTTGCGGTACTACCTGTGTCGCCGGTATTTTCGCCAATGGCACCGGCATCATCCTCGTTAAAAACTCGACTCCACCTCCTGCCTGCCCTGTTTCGACGGGCATGGGTGTAATGAACGTCTCCGCTGGCAAATCGCAGATTTGCGAAATTTGCACTGCCTCCATCCGAGCGCAACATATTTTCGTAACCCTCAAAAGCATTCAACTTCACTCCGTTTTCCCCGACTCTCCAAACAATCCGCAATGGCTCGAACTTGCCCCTCAACTTCTTCGTGAACCTCGCCAGATCGACCTGCTCTTCGATTCGACCACACAAATTCTGGTTCAAAGCGCATCTGTTCCCACAGGCACGTACCGTGAACTGCTCCTTCAATTCTTGCCGGACACTCCCGACGACCCCGATGCGCGACGCTCCGAAAATTCCTGCGGCCATAACCGCCGAAATTGCATGCTCATGGCTGACGGCCGCGTCGAGGAGCTTCATTTCACGGGCAACGGCGAGTCGCCTGAGCTTCTCGTGCCCTTGCAATACAACGGAAGCAGTGCACTCGCTGTCGTGCCCGGCGCAACCGTCGATCTACGGTTCACGCTCCAGCCGCAGCAGGTCTTCGCCGTCTCCCCTTCGGAAGGTTGGCAAATCCACTATGTCCTTGTAGGCACTGCTTCAGTATCGAGGTAGCAGAGCCACCTCAGGCAGCTCTTGATTTCAAATGTTCACTAAACCATATTCGAGCGCTCTCGCGGATTGCAGTCAATCAACGGACCTCTTCTGAAAAGAGCCGTGGCTGTTCCCAGGCCGCATAGTGCCCGCCTCTGTCAACTTGGTTGTAGTAGATGAGTTTGTGATACGCCCGCTCTGTCCAACTCCGCGGGGCTTGATAGTTCTCGCCGGGAAAGACGCTCACAGCAGCTGGGATGGAAACATTGGCCGCATTATAAAGATTGAGGTGAAGTTCCCAATAGAAACGAGCCGCAGAAATCGCCGTGTTCGTCAACCAGTAGAGTGTGAAGTCGTCGAGTACATCGTCTCGTGTCAGGTCACCTGCGGAGTATCCATTAATCGTGCGCCCGAGCACTGCCGAGGTGATCGGCGCCGCTGGCTGGCCATAACCGTCACCATGGTCAAAGAGCCAAGCTGCCAGGCAGACGGGCGAATCCGCCAATCCGTACAGCGTTTGCGGGCGAGTCCCCATCATTTGTGCGTAGGCACGTTTCTTCGTAAATAGATTGGTCAACTGCTCGTAAGCACGCCTTTCATCGGCGGATAGGCTGGATGGCGGGGGATCGCCACACTGCAGCGCCCTCGCGGTGTCGGATGGAATAGTCCCAGGGAAGTTGGTGTGAACTCCCAGCAATTCTGGAGGTGCGTGTTTGGCCATCATAGTGCAAATGCCCGCGCCCAAATCGCCGCCTTGCGCCACAAATTGCGCGTATCCAAGGCGCTTCATCAGCACTACCCAGGCACTTGCAGTGCGCTCCGGGCCCCAGCCGGAAGCGGTGGGCCTTGCTGAAAACCCGAACCCCGGTAGCGACGGAATCACCAGATCGAAGGCGTCCGATGCGCTCCCGCCATAGGCCGTAGGATTAGTAAGTGGATCGATAATCTTCAGCTGCTCGATGACTGAGCCGGGCCATCCGTGCGTGACGATCAGCGGCAACGCATTTTCATGTTTCGAACGAACGTGGATGAAATGAATGTCCAGCCCATCGAGCTCGGTGATGAACTGCGGCAGGGCGTTCAGTTTCGCTTCGCACTTGCGCCAATCGTAGTCTGTCACCCAATAGCGTGAGCTTTCCCCTCCGAACCGCCACTAGGGAAAGCCCTAGCTGCAATTAGAGAAACTTCGAAATATGCTCGCCGCCGGAACGTTTTCAAAAAACTCGTTGTTCTCTAGAACTACCGGCTTGACCGGCCTTAAAGGTGGATTCGAGAGTTTGCGAGCCGTCCCGCTCTCGAGGTCCTTCTAGAGAAAGCGGTCAAGCCTTGATTCGTGTGCACGCAGGAATCTGTCCGCAATACCGCCAGGATGTCGGTGCGATTCGCGTTTTGAAGCGGTGAACGGAAAAGGAGCGAATTCCGCGATGTTGAAGAATGGACCAAAAAAGAGGAGGCAGGTATGAAGAAACTTTGTTTGGCAGTTGCAATGGTTGCCCTGCTATGGGCAACAACCGCAGTCGCTCAGGACCAGGCCGCTGGCGAAAAGCTGTTTAAGTCCAAGTGTGCCGGCTGCCACGGCACCGATGCCGCCGGCAAGCCCGCGGTGAAATCGCCCTCCATCAAGGGCAAAACCGCCGACGACATCCATAAAGAAATCTCCACTTCGCCGAAGCATGCCAGCTTGAAGAGTCTCACGGAGGATCAGGTCAAAAACCTCGCGGCCTTCCTTGGGACGTTGAAGTAAAACATGGACTCTCATCCGGCCGGAGGCTGGCTCAGGCCACTCTACGAGTCGAGCGGCTTCACTGGCAGCCTATTGCAAGCACGACGTTGTTTTCGAGAACGATAGGCACCGGGAGGAGCCCGCTTTTCCCGCAATTCAGGCGGCTATTGCAGCTTTGCATATTCGGCTTTCGCGGCGAGGAGAATGGGGATATCAGGGTCGGCGTCTTTCCACAGCGTGAGGAAGCCTTGATAGGCGGCCTTGGCTTTGGTGGTGTCGCCTTGCATGGCGTAGGAGCGGGCGAGTTGCAGCCGTGCCAGCGCGCCCCACGGAAAGTTCAACACCACTCCACGATGCTCGATGAACTTCTGAAACTCCGCCGCCGCTGATTTGCCATCGTGCAGCATCAGATAGGCTTCTCCACGGATATAAACCGGACATAGAAAAATAGAGAGGGAATCTGTAGGTTGACCGAGTTCGATTGCGCTCGCTTCGTTCAATAGCTCGATGGCTCGGTTTGGGTCTTTGCGCTCCAAAGCGATGGCTGCCCGGATTGTGGGCAACCAGTTCCTCTGCACCAGCGTGTCCAGCGGGTAGTTCTTATCGAGTTCGGCAGCTAGCTTCTCTGCCCCTGCCGTATCGCCTGCCCGGGCCAGTGCGAGCGCCGCAATGGCTCGCACATCGTGGTTCGGAGCCAGCTTCAACGCGGCATTCCCGTCGGCGCGTGCCTGCTCGCGTTTTCCTGATTCCTCCTCGCGCAGCGCAGCTGCTGCCTGATAAGCTGCTGCACTTTCTTTGGCGTCGTTGTGCTGGGCGGAATCCATCGCCCGCCGCGTCAGTTCGTGCGCGTCCTTTAATTTGCCGTACCATCCCTCTGTATCCGCTTCCGCGGCCAGCAGCAGGTCTTCCGCACCCGGCTTGCCCATGGCGGCTGATGCCAGTTGCGCCATCTTTGCTGCATCGCCTTTCAGGAAAGCCAACTGGTAGCGGTACTGAAGCAAACCCTCTCCCTCCAGTTTGTGCTCCTCCGCCTGTTTGTACATCGCCTCCGCGTCATCCAGTCGATTCAGGCTCGTGTACGCGCTGCCTACGTTCAAATGGGCGACCACATTATTCGGTTCCACGCGCAGCGCCTCGCGGCTTTCCTCCAGAGCCTTTTCGTAGTTTCCAAGAGAGGCATAAATGAATCCCAGATTGGCATCGGGAACAAAATCCCTTGGGTAAGTCTGCTGCCACAGTTCGTAAGTCTGCGCCGCCTTATCGAGTTCTCCTGTTGCGATTAAGTAGTACCATCCCTCAATGGAGAACCGCTCCCGCTCGCTCACCTTCTCCCGCAATTCATAAGCTTTCCTCGCATACTCCGCTGCCCGGCCGATTTCGTTAAGACTGCTGTATGACACCGCTATGGCGCGGTAGGCCACGGCGAACTTTGGGTCGAGTTCGACGGCTCGCTTGTAGAAGGGCAGCGCGGCTGTGTCCCCCTTTGCAAACCGGGTCTTCTGTCCCACGCTGTAGGCTTTCAGCGCCTCGAGCGACGTCGTGGTCGCTTCCTCGGCCGGCGTAGCGTACGTCTGCACTGAACTCAGCGACTCGCCCAGTTTGCTTCGCAGGCTGACAGCCGCCGCGTCCAAAGCCTTGAGCACCGCTTCCTTGCCTACCGCCTGCTCCTGCGCTCCCGCCAGCACATCTCCCGTGTCACAGTTAACGGCCTTCAAGCCAATCACGTACTGGCTGCCAAGCCCCGCAATCGAACCCGTCAGCATCGCCTTGCTGCTTGTGCGCTGGCAAACCTCCCGCGCAACCTCTGGAGTCAAACGGTCCCCCGCGGGACGGCCCATCAGCTTCAATGTCTGATTTACCCTGTTCTCGGAAACCAGTTCCAGAAAAGGTGATTGCTCCAGTTGTACGGAAAGACCTTGTCGTAAAGTGTCGTCAAATACGGTATCGCCGGTCGAGTTGGCGAAATCCGCTAGAATAATCGTGTCCTTCTCCGTGAGGGCCGTCGTAGTGGGAGGCGTCGCCGTCTGGTGCGAGCGGAGATAGAGCCATCCCCCAATCGCAGCGACCAGAATCGCAACCACGGGAATCAGCATCTTCCAGAGTCTCCCGGCCGCTCCCGCGACTTCCGCGACCCTCACGCCCGTCGATGACGAAGGCACACCCGGCACAGGCGAAGACTGGGATAACGACGGTTGTGGTGTGACTTGAAAGCTGCCTTCCTGAGCCACAGCCGCCGACCCCGAACTCAAGGAAGCGGACCGCCCCGATTCCATATCCCGCTTCACGCGCATCAGTTCGGAACGCATTTCCGACGCGTGCTGGTAACGCAGTTCGCGGTCCTTCTCCAGCGCACGATTGATGATGTCTTCCAACTTTGGCGGGAGGTCAGGATTCAGCCGCACGGCGGGAACAGGTGCGCGATTCAGGATTGCATCAAAGATTGTTGCGGTACTGTCCCCACGGAAGGGCAACTGTCCAGTGGCCATCTCATAGAGAACAGTCCCAAACGAAAACAGGTCGCTCCGCGCATCCAGTTCCTTCGCACGCGCCTGCTCGGGCGACATGTACGCGACTGTGCCGAGTGTAGAACCGGGACTGGTCAAATGTTCTGCACTCACGCCCTCGGTCATTTGCCCTATAACGGTTGCTCCAGAAGAGCCAGCCCCTGTGAAGGTGACCTTTGCCAGACCAAAGTCGAGAATCTTCGCGTGTCCGCGCTCGGTCACAAAAATATTCGCAGGTTTGATGTCGCGGTGAATGATTCGTCTGGCATGAGCAGCGTCCAGAGCGTCAGCAATCTCAATCGCCAGAGGGAGCAGAACATCTGTATCGACAGGCTTTCCGTTGATGCGGTGCTTCAACGTCATGCCACCGAGAAATTCCATGGCAATGAACGCCTGCCCGTCCTGCTCGCCGATGTCGTGAATCGTGCAGATGTTGGGATGATTCAGCGCGGATGCGGCTTGCGCTTCGCGTTGGAAACGGGCGAGTGCCTGAGGGTCCCGCGCCACGTCCTGCGGTAAGAACTTCAGCGCCACGAACCGGTGAAGGCGCGTGTCCTCCGCCTTGTAGACCATACCCATACCACCGCCGCCGAGCTTCTCGACAATTCGGTAATGGGAGACCGTCCGGCCAATAAGCGAATCGGAGGCGGGCATGCGCTGCTCATACTAGGTTGCAACAATAAGCAAGTCAATGAAACGGAAAAAATTGCCAGCCAAGGTCCTGGGAAACGACGAAACCCGTAAAGTACCTCACCGTACCTCCCACTTCTGAACTAAGTTCTAAAGCCTCGCCTCCAAGAGGACTCTTGCCCGCCCGGGCTGCCTGACTGAGCACCAAGGGCACCGAAGTACCGTTGACCCTATGAGACTTAGAAGGCAACCATAACGCTGAGGACGTGTGATTCGACCACGGGCTGTTTCATGCGGCATGAGCGTTTACCGTGCGAGACAAGTGGAGTGAGGCCACCGAACAGTCAGTCTGGATCGCTGTGATGCGCGACTTCCGCGATTTGGTCAAAGAGATGGAGGATGCAGGTCTGGTCTGAAAGGAGAATTAAGCATGGATCGAATAATAAAAGACCGCAACGGCAGACCGCAAGGCATCATTCGCCAGATGGCTGGTGGCCGAGAAGAATTGCTCAGCAATTCCGGACACACCGTCGCTTACTATGACCCGAGAACCGATGCCACTTACAAACCGGGTGGCTCGAAGATTGGGAGCGGAAATCGTCTGGTAGGCATGGCCGGAGAAGGCGACTGAGCGCCGATTTTCAGCCTGATGACAGATATTGACAAGGAATATGACTGCGTTTAAGCGCCGAGCCGCAGTCCTGTTCACAAGGCTCGGCGGAGAAGAAAGCTGCGTTCGATGCGGAGGGTTGGCGCATGGAGATGATTCTTGGAGTTCTCGCTGTAGTTGCCGTGCTGCTTTATCGCCTCCGCGGCAGCAAGAACGACAGGCTGGCGAAAAGGCTGGATGCTTGCGCGGCGGGCATGCAGGATGCTCTCAAAACCGGAAACGTCGGACGTTTCGACGAGCTTGATGCCGCTGCAGATAGCATCGACAGCGAAGCGGTCTACGACACAGACCGCCGGGGCCACGTCAGGGACGGCGATCCGTACTCGTGCGCCGTAGACAGATTGACGCGCATGCGCAGGGACTATTGGGCCACCGTGGGCATCCGCAGCATCGAAGGCCGCGTAGGTCGTGGATGGCTCAACAACGTGCTCGCAGATATGCGGTCTTGTTTGGCGGCGGGAGACATCGACGGATTCAATAAGCTTGACGAGCTCTTCAAGTCGCTAGGGATAGAAGCCCGCGTTGCGCGTGGCCCGAGCGCGCTAGTTGGCGCTCGCCCGATACATCCGCTCGCGTATCGTGGGAACGGCGCCTATCCTACGGCCAGATTCGGGGAACAACTAAATGACTGCCGCAAGGCAGCAGAACGATTCGCCCAATTGTCATCGGGGCACAAAAAGATCGCCGTCGAATTTGCCGCCCTACACTCCTCCTGCGGGGAAATGTGGTCGGAACTGAGCCGAACATTGGCGGTTCGCTTTGGGACGTCCGCCACCCAATTCGACGACGCCGTTGATTATGATGTGGTTCAAATTTTGGTCGGGTTCTTTGTAGCGAGCGGGTGCGGTTCAGAGCCATTGTGGTCACAGATCGGGAGGGAACGCTGGAAGACCCTTGTGGATTTTTGTTACGCGATATCATTAAGCCCAGTGCTAGCCAACCTCGCGCTTGCGAACCAGCAGGGACATCCGCTTGAAGGTCTACTGCGCCGGTTCTTATACAACAGTGACTTCTGGAAAGACTGCGACGAGAGGCTAAAGATGGTCTTAGACGACCGAGAGCCTACCGGACTTCCGGCCACGGTCACAGTGCTGAGTGGGTACGAACCGACCATGGGAAAAGCCCATCCCGCCCAGAATAACTCCGCTTTCGCATTCTGCTCGTTGGTCGTTGCGGTGTCTGACCAATTTCCCGGCTCACGCCCGGTTGAAATCTTAAAGGACAAGTACCTCGCCTTGCTAGAACCATATACGAATGGTCAATTCACAAGCCAACCCTCATCGAATATTGGGAGCGGGGGCTGTCCTGAATGTTTAAGGTATTATCCCGTCCTCCGACTGAAGCCGGACGCCAGCGAAAAGGATGTCAAGACAGCGTACCGAGACCGTGCACAGATTTATCACCCGGATAAAGTTTGCTCCAGTAATGACCGCGTGCGAAAGGTGGCTGAGGACGAGATGAAGCAACTTAATGAGGCCTACGAGCACATCATAGAGAAGAAGCACTTCGAATGTGTAAAGGCATGAATGCTCAAAAGCCCTCTCTCTAGGAGAAGCGGAAACATGATGTTCTACTTTGCCATCGCTCCGTTCGCCGTGTTCTTCCCCTGCTTGATAGTTCTTCTGAGCCGGGCGCTGCGGCGTCCCGACCGCCAACCGTATCCCGCAGCTTTGGAGCGATGAGGTGACTTGCAATGAGCACCGCAGAACGAGCACAAGAACGAGCGCAAGTATTCTTGGCGCGTTTTGGAGGGGCAAGGAGCGCCGCAGAACAAGCACAAACATTTTTGGCGCAGGGGGAAACCTGCCGCGCTGCGGCGATATACCGAAATATCGTCGTGACGGAGCCGACCGCCGAGAACCTGACGATGCTGGCGGAAATTTACATGCAGCAAGGGTTACATGAGGATGCGCAGGCGCTCTACCTGCGGGTGGTGCAGATGGAGGTAAACGAGCCATGAAAGAACACCCCTGCTGTTATTACCAATGCCCCGAATCGGGAACAATCCACATGGGCGTGAACGGCGGCGACTCGTACTGGATTTGCTTCCGCCATCTCGACCGCTGGAACCACACCCGCGCCCGCTTTCTCCAAAAGGTCGAAGAACACAACTAAGCTTTCATAATCCGCATTAGAGGCGTTTTGGATGGGACTTTCCTTCGAGCAGGCACTGATTGAGGTCTGGCGCCAGGCCCTCGTAGAGAACGCCAACACCGAGCTAAGCATTTACGATTAGACGTTTTTGGGCTTAACTGATAGCGAAGGAGCCGATCTCATGTTTGGGAAACTTAAAATCCTGCTCGCGGAAGACGAACCTTCAATGAGGCGTTACATCCAGATGATCATGAGTCGATGGGATTGCGAACTCGCGATTGAACCGACGGCAGAAGGCGCGATTCATCGAGCGGCTACGTTTAAGCCCGATGTCGCTTTGCTCGGGCTGACGCCCGGCATGGAAAGGGCGCAAGCCGGAATCGGCTTGTTGAGGATCTCGCCGGGAACGCAGATCGTGCTCTGGAACGAACCAGTGCCGACCCATGTACTAAGCAATCTAAGAGCGCAGGGATACGACTATCGAACGCTTGCCGCGCCGTTCGATGAGCAGAAATTGTGGGACTTGTGCTTTTCACCCCATCACCAAACGGAATAAACGAACTGTCACCCGGCGCTCATCCACGCCCCATATACCTGGCTAGCGATTCACGTAGGGAGATGCCACCTTGGCGTACAGCAACACATCATCGTTTGTGTCCACATATTTCGAGAAGATAGCCCCATGATGACCTGGACGAATTTCGCGAGTCTTTGACCGCAACGGAGCCGCCACCCAGATCCCAAAATAAACCGTTAGGAATGAGGAGTTTTCGTAGGAGCGGTGGGGATCGAACCATCAAGTTCACTGCAAACACGTAAGTTCAGATCTCCTTGACATAGTCCTTAAAAAAGCGACCAAAATGGTGGTTTTTCATAACGGGGGTGCGGACCTAAACCTGTCCGCTTTTTGAGTCTGCGATGATTGGGTCCAGGGTTTGGAGGGCCGCGGAGCCTGAATGGAAACTTCTTCAAGTTCTTACGAGTGTGGATTCCTCCGGAGCTGCGACTGACATGGGTTTCGCTTCGCACGGTGCGGACCTAAACCTGTCCGCTTTGTGGATCTATGGCGATAGAGCATGCTGAGAAACCATGCGTCCAGCTCCGCCTCAAAGGGAGCTTTTTGTCCGTCCTGCTCCATCTTCCGACACCGTCGTCGTGAACGATCGCGTTTGCTTTCAGACTGAGGAAAAACAACGAGTGGTCTTTGTCCACGGTGTCATCTTTTCCCACTACGCCATCGAAGATCGCACCGCCGAAGCCTACGCCATGGTTCTGCTTTTCGAGTCGGGATACGCAGATCAGTGTTGAGGATGCCGTCGAGGTGATCGAGCAGCATGTAAGCGTACATCCGGCTAGGAGGAGTGCTTGACGTAGTGAGCCGCGAGAGCTTCCACCGCTTGGCGTTCGGCCGGATGATTCTGCTCGGCGAGAAATTGTCCAGCTAGGAACAAAATGCAAACGGTAGCGGTCGTCGTTACTTCGCAAAGTTCGCGTTCGTCGTGATGAAGGCCAGCGTCGGCGTCGAGAGACCAGCGGCCAAGCTGGAGGATTCCCAAACGATTGGATTTGTACAACGGATTGCCACAACGATTCATCAGGTTCTTAAACAAAGGGTCGGCTTTGAACGCGGCGTCCACGGTCCTAATAATCTCTGGTAGAACCAGCGGAGACGCATCCTCATCTTTTAGGCCGCGAATTTGTTCCGGAGTTGCGCAAGCATTAATCCAGAGTCCGAAATACATGCCGACAACGGTATCGCGAATCAAAGCCACCGCCGACAGGATCGCTCCGGAATTGATCAACTGTAAGATACTGTGATGGTATTGAAGGACGGTGGAAAGCAGACCGGTGACCGCGACATTGCGCGGATCGCTTGGATATTTGTGAAGCTCCAGGATGCGATCCAGCTCCACAACGGCGTCGCTAAGTTTATTCAGATGTTCCGCCAGCTCAGGTTTCATATGATGGGTACCCCCAACGTCGCGCTGAACTTTTCCGCTTACCTGACAATTCGGACGACTCCATCATGCCTTCCTCGGCACCTCGCAAATGAGGGCAGGCTTCAAAGTGATCATAGATCCACCTGGAGAACATCGTGCCTTCCAGCGCCGCGCTCAGGCTGGGGCAGCGGCTTCATCCAGCGATCCAAATCAAAACGCGTAGCCGGTATCCACCCTTCAGCATGAATTTTGCCGCCAACGCCCTTCACGCAGTACCTGATCTTTTGCTTGTGAACATCCAGTCCGATGTAATTCATAGGTTCCATGAGGAGCCTCCTTGGTGACTCTGAATCAGCTGGTCGCTGAGTGCAGCTTTTCTACACCAGGCGCTCCATTCATTCAAACTTACCGGGAGTTAGCAGCCACTAGGGATTTGCCTAGTAGTATTCGCGTCGGCGTCAGTCTACTAACGTAGCGGGTATTTCCCCTTCGATGTAGAGATCAAAGGAGTCGCCCCAAGCGGAGGTCTTTCAACGACGAGAAAACGCATCTCGGTCTCCGTCGATTTCTGATGTTCCGTTCTTCGCCAGTATCTCGGGTCCCGTGGATGTGGCCGACAACACGACTCAACGCGAGATCGTCAGTTCGTTCCTGGACAGGAACTTCGATCCCGACAGAGGAGGGGCTGGCATGCTGGTGCTTGCGCTGGTCTGCTTGGCTTCAATAGCGCTTCTATGACCATAGGCGAAAATCTCGAATTCGCCGATTCGGCTGAATTACGTGCTGGCGCGGTGGCCTCTTGATTTAGCCTACATTCAACGAATCATCAGTAATTCAATTAGGGAGGAAGAAATGAAGTCAAGCAGCAGTTGGACAACAACAGCAGCGGTGTTGATATTGGGAACATTCTGTTTTGCATTAGCGGTGTCTACCAATGCGCAGATACAAACCGAAAAGTCCACGACAGTAGGCCGCACCACCATGGAAGTTCAAATGGAACGCGGGGAAGTTGTACTTGTGGACGGCAACGACCTCGTCGTCAAAATGGAGGATGGCACCATTCGCCACTTCCCCAATGTGCCGGAAAGCGCCAAGGTCACCGTGGATGACAAACAATTTGGTATTCATGACCTGAAGCCGGGCATGAAACTCAAGCGAGCAATCATTACCTCGTCCACTCCTCAAACCGTCACGACCGTCCAGACGGTTACCGGGAAGGTATGGCACGTCATGGCGCCTAACTCGGTGATCCTCACACTGGAGGACGGAACGAATCAGTCCTTCAAGATTCCCAATGGCCAGAAATTTACGATCGACGGCCAGCAGGTTGATGCCTTCGGCCTGAAAAAGGGAATGGTTGTCACCGCCACCAAGATCGTCGAGGTTCCGGAAACTGTAGTGTCTGAGCACAAGTATGTTTCGGGGACTATGCCAACTCCCCCGCAGGCGCCACCCGCAGATGTCCCTCTACTGATTGCTGAGGAACAACCCACTCCTGCTCCTTCAGCCGTGGAAACAGCGGCGACTCCTCAGCAGAACCTGCCGAAGACAGCAAGCAATCTGCCTCTGGTCGGACTCCTTGGCTTGTTGCTAATTTCTGCATCGCTGGGAGTCAAGCTCCTACGCTTAGCTCTGGGACACTAAGAAGTTCTTCAAAGAGGGGGAGCCCATTACCTTACGACTCCACCTCGCAAGCATTGTTATGCCTCTATCGAAAAAGCTTGCGGCGGACTTTTTTCGCACGTTTTGGTTGGTGTTTGTATCCCTGCCTTCGCCCTGGCGGACGTGGATAATCCTGCACCATGATGGGACCTGTCCGAGGCTTGCGGCTACGCAGCATGAAAGATGGGAAAACCCAACCGATCTGACCGTCCAACCAGGTGTGCCGGACATGGATTTTCTGATTGGGAAATCCAAATTCTGCCACTGGAGGACAAGGCATTCGCAGTACGCAGCCCAGTCGCTGCTGCCTGCAGCGTCAAGGTACGTTCCAGCGGAGGGAAGCCTTTGACGTTCTTCGTGAAGCACGCGCAGCATCTCTTGCCGTTCAATCTTCAGGACAGAACACCGGGGGATTGCAGAAGCGGTTGTCATGCGGACCGGGATGAACCGATTGGCACGTTCGTTACGGATTCTTTACGCGGGATGGCTATTGTTTAAAGACTACCGGTGGCCCGCTGACTCGTCTCCCTTTGAGGTCGACGGTGACCTCGACACGGTCGGCAATTTTGACAAGCGGAATTCCTTTGTTCATCCCGTAGTCTTTACGGTCGAAGGCCATTGTCCCCTTAACCGTGCCCGTGCCTGTGCCCTTGCCGCTAATCGCAAACGTAAGCTTCTCCTGCTTGGTTACTCCTCGTATCGTGAAGTCGCCATCGAATACGACCGTATCGGGGCCAGTCTGTTCAACCTTCGTTGAGTGAAACGTGATCAAAGGATTGTTGTCGACATCGAAGAAATCTTTGCTTTTCAATTTGCCGTTCTTCATTCCACTTCCCGTATCCACAGTGGCAGCCTGAATCTTGATGTCCAAAACGGCTGTCGAAAGTTCCGGCGACGTGAATGTTACCGTGGCGTCCCACTTCTCGAACTTGCCGATTATGGCCACCGATGCCTCCACATCAAACTTCATCGCGCTTTCTATCTTCGTAAACTCGAACACAGGAACCTGCGCAGGAGTCACTGCGGGGAACACTACGCATGCCAAGAGGAAAAGTAGAGTTAATCTCATTTAAGGGAGTCTGACTCTGAACCCGCCACGTTGTCAATGAGCGCCGTCACGAAAGAGCCGATAGCGCGATAGGCCAAGATTGCATCTCAGGCTAAGAACCGGACCTGCCCGGTGGTGATGTCGTAGACCGCTCCAACTAACTTGACGCCCAGCTTAAGGCCATTCTGCCCTTCGGGGGTCTCCAAGAGCTGGTGCATCGACCATCGGACATTCGCTTCGATGGCACTGGCCAGCTTCCCCTCTTGCGACGACCGGGCATCAAATTCCGGTAGCCCCGGCAGAATATTATTGACCAGGATTTGAATCCGAGAGCCAAGTTGGACACCATTCAGCTTGTATTCCAGCGCAGCCTTTACGGCACCGCATCCGGCATGGCCAAGTACGACAAATAGGGGCGTAAGGAGATGCGCCCCTGCATATTGCAGACTCCCCATCACCTCCGGCGAGATCACATTTCCAGCGACGCGCACAATGAACAATTCACCGAAATTCGCATCAAAGATTAATTCCGGAGGTACCCGTGAATCGCTGCATCCCAGGATCGTCGCAAAAGGCTTCTGCTCCCTGGCCAGGTCAGCAAGGGTTTCCTTGCACACCGTCGGGAAATTAGCGTGGCCACGGATGAATCTCTGGTTGCCGGCGATCAATTTCTGAAGGCCTTGCTCGGCAGCAACCTGAACTTCAGACGCGTCAGGAGTTTCCATAACGATAGGTTCCCTCCACTCAAATGCAATTCAGCAATTCAACCAAAACCCTAACCGATGCGATCTATTATAAAAGTTCTCTTACATCACTCGCACTAACTCCAAAACCTCGGGCTGGTCATTGGCCGAGCAGCGAGATTAGCAACGAAATACAATGATGTGCCTTCCATCTGATTAGCGCTGCCAGCTCAGACCGTCGACGCAACACCATCCAGTTCGTTGTGGATCGTAATGGTTGGAGTCCCAAACAGTCATCATCTTAAGCGTGTAAATCAATCCTTGGGCTCGTCGGCCGTCGGCATGCCTTTCAACCCGTCCAATTCATTGAGTACTTTTTGCCAATCTTGCGGATCTTTCTTGGTTGCGAACCCTCTCTCGAGTTCCGCGTAATAGGCGAGAATGTCCCGGCGCAACGCGTCCGAAATAGGCTTTCCGCTCGTCGTGCCCAGCAACTTTGCGTAGGTTTCATCTGTTAGTCGGTAGACAGCCGGCCCAGTTAGTCCACCGGTGTCGAGGTTGTCGTTGGGCAACAGCAGTCGGCCTTCCCCTTGCGCAAGGAGCAACAATCGATAGTGGTCCAGGCTCTCGTTGAAACTGTGCATATATATCTGTTCCACAGCAGGTGTGGGTGGATGAAATGCGAGGGTGCTGGACGGGCCGATTTTGGGCACTAGGTGCGAAAGGAACGCCTTGAAGCGTGCGAAGAAGCCCGGCTTCTCGTAATCGCCGCCCCACTCCTTGCGGTACCCAGAGTTTGAAATGTTGTAGATGAATTTTGTTTTGGTCTCACTGGGGTCACCGTTTTGGATCTCTCGCCTCTTGAGATGCCATGCTACTTTTGTCGTACGCGGAATAACGGTGGAAACAGCGTGGCGATAGCTGCCGATCGCCAGATCCACACTAACAAAGATGCTCGCCATCTCGACTGAGTATGTTCTTGCGAACGCTCTTTCCAAAACCGGCTCGGAAACTTCAAAACCGATAAAGTCGTGATAGGCCTTGGGCGCGTAGGTTCCCTCGGCTACCTGGTCCACATCGAAGCCAAACTCCACCTTCGCGTGCGCGGAGGGCTGATCCTCATAGGTAACGACCGGTCCGTATTTCCTTGCCAGTTCGGGATAGATCATAGCAACTGCACGATTGGTCGCAATTGGATGACCGGAAGCGTCAGCAGCATAGTGTGCGAGTGCACCGAGCGCAAAGGCGTATTCGTTCAGATCTCTGGATTCTTCAATCAACGCAAGAACAAAATCCCCACTCCGGACATAGTGCGTTAGATCACTGAAGAACGCGTTTCCGAAAGGATAGTAGCCCATGTCCTGGATAATTGCGCCCCCGTACGCATACGCATGCGCCTTGAGCAGTTCCTCCGGAGTCGCGTTGGGGAACCGTTTCAAAAGCACTGGCACGATGCTCTCCTTCCACGCTGTGTCGATAATCGCTTCGTGCGTCAGGACGGCGTAACCGGCACAACTAGGGGCGCAGCATGACCCGAAGACGAGTCCGAGAATAACTGGCACACATAGTGAGCACAACTTGAACCGACTGCGAGTCAGCATCTGAATTGATGATAGCAGGGGTTTCTCGCAAGCTGATTGACATGCGTAATTAACGTTAGAACTTTACCGGATGCGCGTTCTCGCTCAGCAGTGAACGGGGAGGCGGAGTTCTGCGCGCGTCCGGTAAAGCCGTTTGGAGGTGGCCGCCCGTGGGTGCGACGGACGCGGGCCTTATGCAAATTCAATTGAGGGAAGGGGTGAGTTTGAGATGTGCCGAGGCTGTGCTGCGGAGCATGGCCCTTCACACTGGCACCGCCAGAGCTGCCTGGAGGCAAAAATGCGTGGCGAAGATGGTCGTTGCAGAGGCTGGAGGGGAAATAGGTGTGGCGGGGAGGTAGAGAAGTGCGGGGCGCGCCGAGGCACGCAGAGTTTTCGGGTTGGGGAGAGCGGTTTCATGCCGCAGCGGTTAACTCTGGTGGAGAACGGAGTTGGATCTCGGCAGCCGTGAGCCTTTCGATGATCTTCATGGGTCCGCCACAGTTGGGACAGCGATAAAGATCTGGAGGGTCTTCCGTAGAGGAAGGGTTTTCTACGGCTGGTGGTTCTGGGGTTGTGCCCAGCAACTGAAAGCACAGGGGCAGAAGGGTGGTGCGTCGGCGGTTGGCCAAGAAGCCGAAATGCCGAATACGCACGAAGCCTTGCGGAAGGATGTGCAGCAAAAAACGGGTCAAGAATTCATTGACGGACAGGGGCAGCAGTTTTTGTTTGTTGCCATCAGCGGAATCGCGCCAACGAAAAGTGACTTGGCCATTGGCAAAAGAGACCAGGCGATGGTTGGAGATGGCCACGCGATGGGTGTAGCGGCCGAGATATTGCAGCACATAGGCGGGGCCACCGAAGGGAGGCTTCAAGTACACGACCCACGGTTCCCGAAACAATGGTCGTAGCCAGGCGGCGAAGGTTTTGGGGTCTGCCAGCAGCTTCAGATCGACAGGGAAGTTGAGCTGACCATTCTGAAAAGCCTGCTTGAGAGCACTGACGAACTTGCCGCGAAAGACTTTGCGCAGCACTTTTTTGGGAAGGAAGTAGTTTTCTCGCGCGTGGATCCAACGGCTGTGATCGGGAGAGAGGCCGCCGGCGGGCACGACACAATGCACGTGCGGGTGAAGATGGAGTTGTTGGCTCCAAGTGTGCAAGACACTGAAGAAACCGATCTCCGCACCGAGGTGTTCCGGGTTGCGAGCGGCTTCGAGAAGGGTTTCTGCACTGATACGGAATAAAAGACCGTAGATAACTTTTTTGTTCTGCAGCACCAGTGGGGCCAGGTGGCGGGGCAGGGTGAAGACCACGTGCAGGTAGCGCGTGGGGAGCAGTTCTCGCTGACGCGCGGCGATCCAGCGTTCCCGTGCGGCAGTCTGACACTTCGGGCAATGCCTATTTCTGCAGCTATTGAAGGAGATGGCGCGATGCCCGCAGCGGGTGCATTCATCGAGATGACCGCCGAGTGCGGCGGTGCGACAACGCGCAATGGCTAACAGCACTTTGACATGCTTCCAACCAAGCCAATGGCGGTTTCGTTCGATGAAAGCATCTCCTACAGCGCGGATGATATCGGCCAGCTCCAGAAGCGGCCGGCTCATCTATTTCTCGCCGATGGGCTTGTCGTTGATGGATAGCGAGTCCAAAGGACTCGCGGTGGCGTTGAGGCGCTGAATAGCGAGGTGCACGTAAATCAAGGTGTCTTTCAGATCTTCATGACCGAGCAGGATCTGAATGGCACGGAGATCGGTGCCGGCTTCGTAGAGATGCGTAGCAAAACAATGACGAAGCAAATGGGGATACACGCGTTTCTGGATACCCGCTCGCTTGGCAGCTTGCTCACACGCGTACCAAACGGTTTTCGTATCGATGGGCTGATCCTTGCGATAGTTGCTGGGAAATAGCCAGGTGCTGGATTTGCGGTGGTAATAACGCCAGTGGGAGCGTAGTGCCGTGAGGAGCCTGGGACTGAGCATGACATCGCGATCTTTGCGGCCCTTGCCGCCGCGGATGTGAACGACCATACGCTGACTGTCGATGTCGCTGATTTTCAGGTGCGTCAGCTCGGAATTCCGGACGCCGGTGGCATAGAGGGTCATAAGCAGAATCCGTTCACAAGGAGTGCGTGCTGCATGGAGGAGTTGTGCGACTTCTTCCCGGCTCAGAATCGTCGGCAAAGAACGGGTCTTTTTCGGATAGGGAGTGTCGGCAATGCTCCAGGCTCTGCGAAGTGTCTTGATGTAGAAAAAGCGCAGCGCTGCCAGGTGCTGTCCTACGGAATTCGCCGACAACTTGCGTTTCTGAAACAGTTCCGCTTGATATTCACGGATGTGTCGAGGGCCTAAGCGATCGGGGGAACAGCGGAATCGTCGAACAAAATCTTCCACTGCACGAAGGTAGTGGCGTATGGTATTTTCTGCATAACTACGACGCTGGAGTTCTTCCAGCATCATTTTTCGAAGATGGGTCACAGGAACACCTCCTGTGACCCACATTTACATCAAGCCATCAAGCAACCAACGCTCGGCTACCTCACGCGCAGCGTCCGCCGCCGGGCGGCTACGTCCTAACGCGATAATCGCCGAAGCGGGTACTGTGAGCGACATTTCCGATTGATGTCATAACGAGGTCGGCCTCACAACGAGCCGAGTAGACTGTCGGTGTCCACCGCTTCATGCTCCGAGGACGATCGGCCTTCGTCCCACGCAAACTGGGTTGATCTTAAGCCCATCTCGCACGTATTTCCATGCTTCGTGGGTGTCGCGAAGCGACATGACCCACTCGTTAGAGATTTGCGACAAATCAAGACTTACTCAGGGGCTTGTTTTTTCCTGCATACTTATCTGTATACTTAACCTCAAACGGGGACTGCAGAATGTACCGGCGGAGAACTGGGTCGCCGATCGGAGACGTTATGCCCTGCAAGGCGTGCGGGTCAGTCAACCAGAAGAAATTCAGCGCGGAGATGGGCATCCATTTCCCCGGACTGAAAAATATTGACAAGTCCACTGTGTGGGCATTTCCTGAGTTTGTTGTCTGCTTGGATTGTGGCGCTGCGGAATTTACGCTTCCTGCAGCTGAACTGCGTCAACTCACAAAGGAAGATGCCGCTGCGGCGGGTTAACCCTAGATTTTGAGTCTTATTTCTCGCTAAGAATAAACGGCTGAGTGTTCCGCGAAAATGCTCTGGAAAACGTGCTGGTGTTCCCCGTTGTGAAAGTTGCTCAAGGCGTACCCACAGAGGATATCCACCTCGAAGGTTTTGGCCACCTCGTTCCAGAGTTGTTCAAGCCGAATCGCGGCGTGCGCTTTGCCTTCCGCCTGCAAGAGATCCACAGCTTCACCGAACACAACAACCTGAGGCTCGTCTGATTGCGCTGCTCTAGCAGCTGCTTCAATGAAGCCGCCAATCCGCTCGAAAAATCGAACCGGGTCGGGTAAATCATTCACCATGATCGTTGAGAGCGTGTCGGCGGCATCCAATGAAATGTAGGTGCCTTCGTGAAGGGCGCCATCTGTATCCACACCCTCGGCTTTCAATCTCTGAAGAAGAATATCCCTGTCGGTGAACTGGTGGCCTTCTAAGCTACTACTGAGAAATTGCTTACCTCCAAGAACTGCGGCCACGGCAAGCAGTAGTTCGCGTCCGGCATCTATCTTAAGTTGTGGTGGGACGGCGATGGTCTTTGTCTTTTTGCAAAAAGAATCGAGCGAGGAAAATTCACGTGGCCACAAGCGACGAGCGGAACGGTGGCTCTGACGCCCGCACATTTGTCTGCTGCGGGGCGATCGTCGCGCACGTAGGTCCACAGCCGCCCCGTTTTGGTCAGCGCCGCGACGCTGTACAGCCTGATCGGAACGGCTAAACTAAACGGGATCGATCCGGAAAGCTACTTGCGGAACGTACTGTCCCGCATTGCGGATCACCCGGTAAATCGCATCGAGGAGTTGCTCCTATGGCACGTCGCCGCAAGCCTACCCGCCGCACCCGAGGCGGCCTGAACGAAAACGCTGCAGATAATTTCGCTGACCTGCCCTACGTCAACGAGATCATCGAACTCGGTGGAATCAGTATCGGGGTCGTTCCTCCCCTAACAGAATGCGTGGCCGTCGCGCATGAGGGGAAACACACGTTAGCCATGCTGGTACGGCGAAAAGGGGAAACTCTGGCCCAGTTACTGACTCGGTTGGACCTGGCCATCGCCAGAGCACAGACAGAAGATGTATTCACCGATGAGGTGAACCACGCAGGCTTTCACCAGCCCTAAACACCACACATCCCTTCGTTGCCAGATGGCTAGTTCCAGTTTCAGACGTTCTGTGGTGGCTATGAAGAAGACCTACACGGATAAACAGGGTCAGTACCTGGCCTTCATCCATTACTACAGCAAAATCCACAGATGTTCGCCCTCAGAGGCCGAGATGCAGCAGTACTTTCTGGTCTCGCCGCCTGCTGTACATCAGATGGTCTTGACACTCGAAGCGCGCGGACTCATCACGCGAACCCCCGGGCAGGCCCGATCCATCCATCTGCTGATCTCACGAGATGAGCTACCCGACTTGGCCTAGCTGACTGGCGAAAAACTCCAGGCAGGATTTCGGTCAACCAGATCGTCAAGACGGTCTGTGATTGACGCTTACCTTAAGCCCTTAAATGCAGCAGTATAAGAATCACATGCCAGCTGGTTGCCGTCGTTGCTTGCACGCAACCTTGGGATTGCTCCAGCGCAATTTCGCATCTCGGATCGTTAACAGGCTAGCTCTCGATAAACGCTAGCGCCGAAGTCGGTACCATAAGCAACCTTTGCGATTTGGCGTGTGTCTTAAAATCGGCATAGGGGAAGCGGTCGCCCGCTCTCCCCTGCCCCACAACCCGACAAGCGGGTCCGCATCGGGCCGTTCCGAAGGTTACGCAAGTCCATCGAAGAGTTGTGGGAGGATGACAACCGCCGGGACATTTAGGGCTTGATCGAGATCAATCCTTGCTTGAAGGCAAATAAGACCAGGTCGGCGTTACTCCGAAGGTTGAAAGCTCGCATGATGCGATGCTTGTGAAATTCCACGGTCTTTTTACTTACGTTGAGCAACACCGCGATTTGATTAATATGCAGTCCTGCAGCATACAACTGAACGATGTCCCGCTGTCGTTGGGTCAATTCCTTGGAGAACTGCCGTATTCTAGCCTTGGTTGCAACCCTGTCCTCCGCTCTCAACGTGGGCGTTAAATAGAACTTGCCACGCAAGACAGTATCAATCGCATTTAGTAGCTCTGATCCGGTCGAGTATTTCAACACAAAACCGACGGGGCCGAGTTCGAGAGCTGCGGCAGCCAAATTTGGGTCATCTCGCGTCGTTAGGAAGATGAATTTGATGCTGGGAGCTTGTTTTCTAACTCTCCAGGCCGCATCCGGCCCATTCAATAGCGGGATACCGACATCTACAACAATCACGTCCGGCTGGAGTCGTATGGCTTCCGACACCATAGCGGGACCATCCGACACTACCCCGACGACGATATAAGCCCTCTCCAGATAGCCCCGCAATACTTCGGCGAAAATGGCGTGGGCATCTGCGATCAGGAGGCGCGGCCCACTCACGTATGCAGACACACTGCGTGTCCTTCTGGGCGGTCGGCAAAGGTCATACGTACATGAGAACGAATTTGCAATGTGACCTGCAACTGGGGAAAGGCCTAGTAGCAGCGGAGACTGTAACGCTATAAATTCCCGGATTGGACGTGACCTTCTTACGTCCGAACTCGGGCTGCCGTTGACTTCCTGCGCGGAGAAATGGCAGCCCCTTCCTCTTCGGTTCAAGAATTGTCCCGAGAAAGCAATTATTGCAGACATCGGAGAGAAGCTTGTAAGCCTCGACCAGATTTTGCCGAGACTCAGATGAAGAGGGAGAGAAACTTGTCGAAGCCGTCGCTGGAAGCGAGGATTCGGGGATATTTTGTGGGGTGTAGGGGGATCCCCGAATCCGTGTCTTCTAGATCGGCGAGTTTGCACGGACCCATCGCGAATTACCCGCGCTCAAGCTTATAGACTTGGCCGCGTTCCCACACAACTGGGGGAATCCCTAGTAGTTGCGGAGGCAGGAACGCTCTAGATTCTCAAGTCGGACGTGACGTCTAAACGGGCTGCCGTTAACTTCTTGGGCGGGAGAAGATGGCAGCCCCTTTTCTCCTCGGTTTCGAAATGTGTCAAGGTAGGCTGTGGCGATGTAGTTCCGATTAGGGTAGAGAACTTATCCCTGGTGCCTTATATCCCCCCTAAAGCTGAGCAGTAGTTCACGACCAAATGGCAGTTACAGAAAGCCAAGGCACGTTTCAGCGAGCTCATTGACGACACTATAGAAAAGGGACCGCAAGTCGTTACCCGCCGTGGAATTGACACTGCTGTCGTCCTTTCCATCGATGAATGGCGCAAACTCAGGGACGAGAAACGTCTGACCTGGAGGGATGTCCTCCTCGGTAATGGCCCACGATTCGAGATTCCCCTCCCCAATCGTGGGAGGGTGAAATCGCGCCGGCCTCCGGTGAACGATTGATTCGATACCTAATCGACGCGAATGTCGTGTCTGAGATGCGCAAGCCGAAGCCGCACGGCGGTGCATTCGCCCGGCTTCAAAGCCTCGAATTGGGACAAGTCTTCTTCTCTGCGGTAACCTTCGGAGAAATTCCTGATGTCAAGTTTCATTGTATACAAACTTGACATCTTCCTTGACAAGTTGATGCTCTATTGACATCGAGTCCCACAACGTGGTATATCCTACAGTGTGGTATTCGTAGAATCTCAGGCATTTACGCGCCGGCTCCATCAGTTAGCGGCGTCTGCCGACGAGGTTTTGCGCTATATCTGAAACACAGAGATCACCTTCATTTGCTTTTTCTGCTGGATAAGGACGAGCAGGAGGATTTGACCACTGAGCAGCGAAGAAATCTCCGCTTAATGGTAGCGGAATTGCAGAGGTTGACAATATGTCAAAGAAGATCAAGCTGAATATCTACGACGATATGCGGGAGTCTCTGGCCGACGCGTTGGCGTATGAGGGTGGGCAGAAGGTTGACTTGCGGGTGACGGAGATTCCAGCACGACCCAAGGTCCTCAAACCGCGAGAAATTCGGCATATCCGAGGAGCCCTGCACGCAAGCCAGGCGGTATTTGCACACTTTCTCTGTGTCAGTCCAAAGGCAGTGCAGAGCTGGGAGCAGGGCACGCGACGTCCGCAAAGCACGGCACTTCGGCTCCTGATGATTGCTAAAAAGAATCCAACCGCTCTTCTGCAGAGCTAATCAGGGCGAGTACTCCACGAAGCGGAAACCCTATCAAAACATTGGGAAATTGGTAGGGGCGGTGGGGATCGAAATTGCATCCCTAACTTTCAAGTCCTTCAACAGCAACGGCGTAGCGCCGCCGCCTCATTCCAATCGGAGCCTTTTGGTCCGGTGCGCCTGCGGAGGCGACTTGTTCTGTACCCTCTACGGAGTCGGTCGGCGCCACTACGGCTTCGAATTTTAAAGTAAACGTGACTACGACAGCGCCGATGCAGGCATCGGGTTTTCCTCATGGATTCAGAACCAGACCGTGGCCTTGGGCATTGGCTGTTTTCGCCATTGTTGGCATGGTTTTTCTGACCAAGTCCGGTTCACAACAGTCTGTTCTACGGTTGCTGTGGGCCATCTCTGTCCTTGCAATTCTGCTCTGCTCGTGTGGAGGCGGCGGTGGCTCAAGAGGTCCACACAACCGTGGCACTCCGGCGGGAGCCTACACACTCACCGTGAAGGCCACCCTCCGGCAATACCACCCAATCCGTTAGGCTCTGCGCTCGTTGTGCAGTGACCGCAGGGCTTTGGTCGGGGGGAAACGAGATGGCGTAATTAACTAGCGTTAGCAGGACCTATCGAATGGACCCACAGAGACAATTGGATGTCCTCGAGGCTGCCGCCATGGGGCTGAAAAGATACGCTTCTAAGCCCACGCCAACACCGCTAACGCCTCCAGGAGGAATACCGCCAGAATCCCAAAAACGATAGCAACAGTGGCCTTTTTAGTCATCTGTTCTCTCCTCCTGGTTGATTAGGATGCACGCGGTCCTGCATCGGATCTTTTTTTTTCAAAGACTCACTTCATTTCGCGTATTTATTCGCGGGGCCAGGAGCCACAGCGGCGGCCACCATCCTTCGGTGTTCTCAAAGCCCCAATTGATCAGATTACCAGAAAGGTAGAGGCAGGACTTCGGTGGTTGATGTCGTTTATACACGGGACTTGTCTCGTCGGCCCCGCTGCCCGCTGTCCTATTCGTTGACTTGCCTCCTGTCGCAACCTAACATCTCTAACAAAGTCGGCCCCGTCAAACACTTTTTAAGCACACTTCTCCGTTCACTCCGAAGGGTGGTCTTCCTTGTTCTTTGTTGACCTCTGCATCGACGACCACGGCTCGCTCGTAATCTTTCGGTCGGTTTCAGTCCGACCTATACATCTCTTCGATCCGTACTTCGACCATGATTAGTAATTCAAACTCCCTTTGCAGGGAGCGGGATGCCCCGTCATGTGCACGGCGCTCTACTTCACGCCATGTTAGGTTCCGAGCTGTCCCACGTACGAACCGAACGCTAAAGACTGCGAATAGTCACATCCATTCCGCCACATCCAGTACAACCGAACCGCCAACCTGCGCCCCATCGCTACCTTGGCAATGCTTTTGTGTCTACGCATCGCCAGGTGAATGTACCGACGCCTCCAGTCGGGGTTGATACGTGCCGCTGTTTGGGCCGCCTCCACCAGCAAGAAACGCAACAAGGAACTGCCTTGCTTGCTGATGTGCCCTAAGCGCTGCTTGCCAGCACTGGACTCCTCACACGGAATCATCCCCACGTACGCGCCGATTTGCTTGCCACGTTGAAACCGCGTTGGAGTTCCGATGATCAGCACGAAGGCGAGTGCCGTAAGCGGGCCCACGCCAGGATGACACATTAGTCGCAGAGCCTCGGGTCGCTTCCTGGCTTCCCGTTCGACAGCTGCGGTTAACTCCTCAATCGTCGGATTCATACGGTCCAGCAGCTCCAACAACTCTTGCCGGCGTCCACTGGCCCAAGGAGCCAACGCGAGCTTTTCTAACTGTGCTCGCCCTTGTTCGCTGAATAGTTTTTTCTTCCAGCGATAGCCCTCGTTCATCGCCAACGCCTGCAACTGATTCATGATCCGCGTGCGCATCTGCACCAATCGATGCCGGTGCCACAACAGTTGTCGCAGATCCCGATTCTCCAGGCCTGGTACCCAGACTTGCGGAAAGTTATTTTCCAGCATCAGCCTCAGCAGGAGTCGGGCGTCCTCACGGTCGGTCTTCCGCTTCTTCACTCGCTTGGCCTTGATCTCCGCGGGATCGCCCATCCATACTTCGAACCCTAACTCTGCCAGCAGTCGCTCGAACCAGCGTGAATATCCGGTAGCCTCCATTCCTATCCGCACGCAGATCCCTCGCTGCTTCAGGTCTCGATAGAATTTCTCTGCTTGTCCACTAATGTGGTTCAGTTCCTGTTCACCACACTCACCAGTCTCCTCAATTAAGAATGCAATCGTCTGAGAGCTCGGGTGGTAATCTTTCAGCTGGGAGTCAGCGGCGATAAAGGCCGACGGCCTGAAGATCTTCCTCGGTGTGAATCCAACCTTCTTTGCCGTCAATGCGGACCTTAACCCAGATATCAGGCCCAACGCCCAGATTGATTCCACTCTTTGATTCTTCCAAGGTCACGAAGACCTTGCCGGCGAGAATTTCGACTTGTGAATCTTTCTTGACGACAACGTGCTCGGGTATTCCGACTTGGGCGTTCGACTGTCTGAACATGCGCGCGAACGTCAGTTCCTGCTCACTGGGTAGGCGTTCGACATCTTCCACGGGCATTTCGCACCCGTCTGGCGCAAGTCCGTGACCGGTTTGATAGAAACAATGCTGTGCCAAAGCGAGTCTGCCTTCCCACCAGCCCACACGAAGAGTCACGGAAACGTAGAAATATCCAGTAAAGAGGCGAATCCTCAGCTCGTCAGGGAGAATTTGGGTGAGGTTGCCAATTTTCTTGATCTCGCCGGGAACGAAATCGCCAACCTGCCCTTCTGCGGAAACCGGCTTTCCGAGCGGCGAGATTTTCCCATTGGTCACACTAAGGATCTGCCAAGGGCCACCGCTTTCGGGCGCGGATGGGTCGCACGCCATATCCAGGAAGAAACCCGCACCGTTGCTTCCCGAAATCACTTTCACACTCGCCCCGCAGAACCCGCCGGCCTCGACAGCGTAGGGGAAGTCGTCGCGATACTGGACAACTCCACCGCTGTCGACAATCTCAAGCAACGCGAGGGTCTCGTCGAAGGCGCCCTGCGGTCCCGTGTGCTTCAAGTGCTGAACAACCGTGAATGTCTGCCCCTTAATCGTAAACGGGCCCTTGCGCTCTTCGACGTCTTTGACTCCTGGCTGCTCGGCCGGAGATGCGGCCAATTGAGCTGTTTGGGGTGCGTTTGACAATGAAGTTTCGCGCTGCAGCGCAGCGACTTGCGCCGGAGTGGATGTGGGTACAGCAGCACGCGCAGCCACTTGCTGCGTAGTAGCGGAAGGTGGCATCTGCTTGCAACCCGCGGATAAGCCCGCGAGTGCAAGAAGAATTCTCAAAGCCGTGCGATTCAAACACATTAGGTCGTGGATTCGCAGAAAGTACTATCGTTCTCTTCATGGTAGGTCGCTTGTCCCGTTCGCGCCATAGGCGCCGCGCACAACCGGCACGAAAAAGGTACTAATCAAGAGCTTTTGCCAGTCTTTCCAATCGGCGTCGGACTCAGGCTTGTGAATCCAGCCGCCCATACTCTTCCCGAATCGGGAGAAGCAATGGCCGTACTTCCCGACCTCCACGTAATGTCGGTCCCCAAAGGAGAAAAGAGTGAACTCGCGTCCACTCTCCATCAACTTCAAAACGAATTAAAGCAGGTTCACAACTGTGCGGCTGGGGGCAGAGACGCAACCGAAGCAAGGGCCTTGCGGATCTTCACTTCGTTGCGACGGATGGCGCTAGCGGCCTTCTCGTGTTCACGCCGCTGGGCTTCCAAGGTCTTCAACTGCGCTTTCAGAGATTCCGTGATTGACACAGTCGGTAGCTCCTCGGCCTCAATCTACCCGCGACTTACAATTTTCCGGTAGATAGTCGCGACGCCCGATGCCTACGAGAAGGCGAACTTGAGGCATCGGGGCGACCGCGCTCCGCCAAGCGGGTCTCAACATCGAGGTTCACGATGGCCATTTTAAGCAAGATGCAACTGATGAAGAGTGGCTCGCCGCCGTCGGTAAAGATGGACGGGTCGTTTTCACAAAAGATCAGAAAATCTGCTACCACGCGGGAGCTAGACGCCCAATTTCCCATGGTTTTTGAGCATTTGTTCTGACTGCTCGTGACGTTACCGCAGAGGAGATGTCTGAAATTTTCCTTCGCGCCCTCGGGAAAATCGGAAAATAGAGAAATTCCTAAGCAGCAACAACGGTCCCTTCATGGTTGCTGTCGCACGTTCCGGAAGCCTAAGAGTTCTCTGGCCGCCTGAGCAGGGCAGTAAGAAGTAGTCCGCGACCGTCCTGGCTGCAATGTGACCCCTAACAGTCAATGAGCACCGACGAACGGTTGGCGATAGGGCTTGAGTGCGTCGATCGGCTGGTAAAGCGGAATCCAGTGATGGATTGGACCGGTGCGTCCCAAGAGCAACTCGCTGAGCGAATAGCCGAGTGCATCGCCAAATCGGATGCGGCAGAACTCCGAAGCTTGAGGTTTTTTTTGGCTGCGCATGAACTTCGGTTGCAGTAAATGAGAGAACACGGACAATTCACGGACATTTTCGGGGAAATCTCGGCGAGTACGCTCCGCACCGACACTTTGGTACGCGTAGGCTCAACAGAATCATTGAGGTTTTTGGTACGGGCGGTGGGGATCGAAATCGCATTCCACTTTCAGAAGCCCTGAGTTGTCAAAGGCGTAGCGCCACTGCATTTCCCCAACTGGTGTCAAATGGTGTCAGGTTTCTATAACGAGCGAAAAATCGTGTCTAAATGTTTCGAGGTAGGCTGTGGCGATGTAGTTCCGATTAGGGTAGAGAACTTATCCCTGGTGCCTTATATCCCCACTAAAGCGCGGGGTTTTACGGCACCACGGATAAAGTCGGCGGCTTTCTGGGACGCCGGATACAAGCCCACGTCCGATTCGCGAAGATGAACCAGGGCCACAGGACAAGCTAGCTTGACTAGTCATCTGACTAGCCATATAATCTGAAACCTGAGGAGTAGTTCATGACCAAATGGCAGTTACAGGAAGCCAAGGCACGTTTCAGCGAGCTCATTGACGACACTATAGAAAAGGGACCGCAAGTCGTTACCCGCCGTGGAATTGACACTGCTGTCGTCGTTTCCATCGATGAATGGCGCAAACTCAGGGACGAGAAACGTCTGACCTGGAGGGATGTCCTCCTCGGTAATGGCCCACGATTCGAGATTCCCCTCCCCAATCGTGGGAGGGTGAAATCGCGCCGGCCTCCGGTGAACGATTGATTCGATACCTAATCGACACGAATGTCGTGTCTGAGATGCGCAAGCCGAAGCCGCACGGCGGTGCATTCGCCTGGCTTCAAAACCTCGAATTGGGACAAGTCTTCTTCTCTGCGGTAACCTTCGGAGAAATTCAGAGGGGCGTGGAGATCACCCGCCGACGGGACCCCCTGAAAGCGAACGAAATCGAAGCCTGGGCAGCCCATTTGGAACGCGCCTCGCAGGTTTTACCTATGGACTCAGCGTGCTTTCGCGAATATGCGCGCTTGATGTACGGTCGTTCGGATATGCTGGCAGAAGACGCCATGATAGCGGCGACGGCACGCGTTCACGGCCTCACCGTCGCCACTCGGAACGAACGCGATTTCGGCCATCTCGGCGTTTCGGTCTTGAATCCTTTTAAGGCAAAACCCTAGGGGAACAATCAACTCGGTCGCTATAGTCATCGCGTCGGGATTCCCTATTTTCTTGGTGTTCGCCTTTTGCTGCCTCGCGAAATTGCTAAGCTGTTCTAAGCAAATGGGATGGTTGGTACGGGCGGTGGGGATCGAAAGTTCATCCCTATAAAACAAGTCCTGAGTTGTCAGAGGCGTAGCACCATTGCCCTTCATCTAATTGGTGTCAAATGGTGTCAGACTGGACCTTCCAGATTTCAGTACCCGGAGGAACATCCTCTTCTGAGAGGCGGCGGTAGTGTCATACAAAGCGCGCCCTGAGAGGGACGTACCCATTCCATACCGTATCCAGTAATTAGAGTCACAGTCCCGTCCGGCTTTCGAGGTCGAGCTTGTCTCCTTTCTTAAGTTGTTCGCGCTCAAATAACGCAAACAGAACCAGCGGCTCAACGCAAAGCACGTCCCTAACCTCAAAGGTGCCGGTGACAACGAAGAGCAATTGCGCAAAGGGAGGCATCGGTCTGGATTATCACAACTCGTGGCTTTATCAAACAGGTGACAGAAGATTTGACGCCATTTAGAAAGTAGTTTGCGGTAAAGACCGTTGAATCAAGGAGAATTTGGTAGGGGCGCTGGGATCGAACTATTGGTGGCGTTGAAAACGCGTACGTTAGTGACCCTTCGTCGAGACAAAATGGCGAAAATCCCCAAGTACCCTGAACCGAGGTACACAGCGGGTACACGGCCACTTGAGACCCTATTGAGGTAGCGCGATTTCTCTTAGTCTCGCCATGACAGTTGTTATTCGCTCTTGGCTCGCCGAATCCGGCGGTAGATGTCCCGGAAGTGCATCCAATAATTCCCGCGCGCTCAGCAATTTTGTGATCTCCTTGCCGAGGTAGGATCGCACATCGCACTGCGCCGCTTTAATTTCTCCCACAAGTTCCTGCCGTCCATCCACCACAGCGATCACGTCTTCCAAGTCACGGCTCGCCCGGTAATCATTTTTTTCCCTCGGTCACCAAATGCTTCCAATTTCGACGCGCAAAAATACACCGGGTTCACCATTAAGATCTTTAGGCCTGGGTCCAGCTCACGCTCCTCCGCCGTTGCAATCGCGGGTTCGTACCATGTGTTTTTGAACCCCAAGATGCTTCCATCGAGCGGCATCACATCAAGGGTGGTCGTTTCTCTCCAGAAACTCCTCCTAGGCCGCTGGGGCGTCAATGATTTTGAATCCGAGGTAGGCGGCTTTCCGCTTGAGGGAGTCGATCTGGCGTCGGCGGTGCTGCGCCTCGTAGAACTCTGCCCCGCGATCGACGAACCGCATCCCGTAGCGCAGCATTCGGTAGACCAAGCGGGCCAGCTTGGCCGCCATGGCCTTGATCGCGATGGGCGGCCCCAGCCTCGTCCTCAGTCGGCGGAACTGCGCTCCTAAATAGGTATTGCTTTGACGTAAGGTGCTGGCAGCTATCTTCAATGCCACGCTCAGCCGGTTATTCATCGGCAGGCGTCTTTTCCCAATGACCTTGTCGCCGCTGACTCTGTTATCCGGACACAGCCGCAACCAGGAAACAAAATGATCCTCCGTCCGCCACTTGCTCATGTCCCAACCGGCTTCGCTGATCACGGTCGCTGCCGTCCTGACATCGATCCCGTCAATCTGGGTTAGGTCCGTCCCCGTCATGTGAAATAGCTCCGTGCGTAAGTCGAACCTCGGCTTATTCGTCTTGTTCTTCCGGAGCCGTTCCTTCCGATTCTCTTTGGGTAGCTCGGCTCCCTTGCTCCGGTCCTCCCGCTGCTGCAGATACTGCTGTAGTCGCTCATCGCACTCGTTCATTTGTTTCTGACAAAACTCGTAGCCATCCTGTTCCTGCTTCAGCATAAATAGCTGATCTTCCTGCCAGTTGCCTTCCAGACTACGTGCGATTTCCTCTTCGCGCGCTTTCACCCGCTTA
Organism: Candidatus Acidiferrales bacterium; assembly: GCA_963783955.1. Taxonomy (GTDB): domain Bacteria; phylum Acidobacteriota; class Terriglobia; order Acidiferrales; family UBA7541; genus Acidiferrum. Next base: position 701,087 of record CAWAPN010000003.1, read on the forward strand.
TCGCGAAATGCGGCTAGCTTCTGCGGGTCTCGCTCTCCTGCCAGAATGGCCTGAATGATCGCCTGACCCGTCACTCCGCTCACTTCGCTCAATACGTTTGCCAACTGGATATTCATCTGCGTTAGAGCCTTCTGCATCCGCTGAATGTGCCGTGCCGCGCTTCGGATTAAGTCATTCCGCTGTCGCCAGTATGTCCTCATGGTCCGAATCTCCTGCGGCGGCCGAAATGAGTTCCGCAACAACCCATAAGTGTGCAGCTTCATTAGCCATTGACTCTCCTGCACATCACTCTTGTGCCCCGGCAGATTCTTCGTCTCCCGGGCATTCACTAGATACACTTCCAAACCGGCCGCTTCCAGAATGTCGTACACCGCGATCCAGTACACCCCAGTCGATTGCATGGCTACAGTCCGAATCTCGCATTGCTTCAACCAGGCTGCCATCTCCTTCAACTCCGCCGTAGTGCATCCAAAGCGCTGCACTGATTTGTTGTCCCGGTCGGGCGGCACGGCGACGTAGTGCGCTTCATTGCCGATGTCAATGCCCGCGGCGTGGGGATGTACTACCTCCAGGCTGAGATCTTCTGTATGCATTTTTCGCGTCATCTCGCCTCGCTGTTTCCGATTCATCTGCTGCCAATTGACCTGTTCCGGGCGACAGGATGCTTTCTGAGGTTTGTTTTGCTGATCAGGCTTCATGCTAAGTTCTCCACGTTGAATTCAACGTGGCTCGGCCCGGTCGGCAACACTTACACAATCTCTCCAGCGGGGTCAGGCCATTGTCCTTTTTCAGGGACAACACCGCCACCATCTACGTAATCGCCAACACCGGAGCCATGCTTGACATCGGGCAGGAACGCTCCAAAGAAGAAACGGCCATAACTGCCGAACCACATTGTGGGTCAGATCTTATCTACCCAGGTACTCCACACGCCACCGCGCTTCTCTAACGGAGTTTCTGGTTCGCGCAACCACCCCAACGGGTGGCCCGTGCTTGACACCAACGACAAAGCGGAGCGCCTTCCCGCGTGTCTTCGCAAGCCCAAGTGCCTTCAATTTTTCAGAAAATCCAGCATATTCGACATAGGAAGTTATCTCTGCGATCGCGTCAACGTCGTAGGTTGGCCGCACGTCCGCAGCCCCTTTGTCGGTAATTAGCAATGCTGTTGTGCAGCCACCAACGAAGACCAACTCTCCCAGAATCGGCTTCAGCAGTTTGGCAGCATCTACAAGGAGTTGAAGATTAGGGTTTGCCATCAGTCGCCCGCAGCTGATGCACTAAATCACGCTCTGCGACCTTTCGCTCTCTCGCGCGCCCGTCTCGTATTGCGTCGACCAATGCTAGGAGTTGGTAGAGCTTAGAATCGCGTAGCGCCGCCCGCGGAACACTCTTGTAGAGCGGTTCAAACCCTACACCCCGGGTATTCCCCTCATGCCAAGGCCATACGGGGGGAAGGTCGTTCGACATCGAGACTCCGCTCTTAAAAGGTTCGGCTGCGTATGACGTCGGAATGCCCCTGGTCACTTCCCCGTGTTCGGCCGGAAAGGCATACTTCAGACCGTGGACTAAGAATTCTTCAAGGGCAGAAATGTTGGGTCGGTCTTTCAAGTTTGGCCCATGCAAGAGTCGCGATTTGCGAAGTCGTCCGATGGCTCCGTGCACTTCAGAAGGACTTAGGCTGAGATCACTCGCAATGATTGATATCGGTGGACGAGCATCAGGATAGGTGCAGAGCTTCAGCGCCACTACGACGTCTTGGGGCTTCAAGTTCATATCACCATTCTACATTCGCGATTCGCGAATAGCAAATAATTGGCGCCCAAATGCCTTGGTAAGGTACTAGGCATCAAGAGGTGTCTTAGCCCCATCTGTGATGGACGAGGAAGACACACTGAAGATTTTTGGGTTCTGCACGAGAATTCGTAGAGACGCGCATTTTAGGCTGCTTTCTGAAGAACGATGAATTCGGTCTTGGTGACCGCCATGCGTTGGGCCTTCAGCAATAGATAGCCGAGATTCTTGTAGCCACGGCCCCTTCTAAGCAGGGTTTTGATGTTGCCGTTGATGGCTTCCACCACTCCGAAAGGTACTTTAGTGCGGCAGTAGTTGAGGATGCCGTCGAGATGATCCAGCAGCAGGAAAGCAAGTTTTTGAAAGGGTTCCAACCGTTGCCAGCGCAGTTGATCGATCCAACTTTGCAGATAGCGCAGCATGGCTCCTTCATAGTGGTAGGTCCATAACCGCTCCAGACTTTCCTTCAGCAGGTAGGCTTTCATCACCCGCCGGTTGAGGGCGAACAACTCGTTTAACTGCCGTCGTTTTTGGCTGTCCAGATTCATCCAGCGACTCAGCAGCAGCCAGCGTTTGCCCTTCACGACACCGCGCATGCGCCCGCCTTTGCGGAAGAACTCCGCTCGGCGCACTTCATCGATGGCTTTGTTGGCATGCTGCAGAATGTGGAACTTGTCGTAGATGATGCGGCAGTTCCGGGCCCATTGTTCAATGCTGTTGGTGAAAGGCCGCCACATATCCACGCAAGCTGCCTCGATATGCTTCCGCTGGCTTTCCTTCAGTTGCGTTCGAAAAAACTCATCGAGCGTTTCCTGCTTGCGATCCTGTCCGAACCACAAGGGCTCGCCGGTCGCCAAGTTGCTGACCACGGTAATAAACTTCATCTGCTTGCCAAAGTAGATCTCATCCACACCCATCTGCTCTAAGCGATCCTTGCGACGCGTGGCACTCCAGCGCTGCAGATACCGCAGGTCGATCGCTCGCACCGTGCTGGCAACCAGTCCGAACTGCCTGGCCACCTGGCGAACCGATGCGCTTTCACACGCCAATCCCACCGCATCCTCGAAGTCTTTGCTGAACGGCGCTTTGCCCGGCAATTGCGGAACCTTCTCGATCCTCACCCCGCACTCGGGACAGCACACCCGATATAGTTCGATGATCACCGTGGTCCGATACTTCCTCCACGGCAAGTCGCGCACCTCACGCTGGTAATAATCATGGGCGTCGCTAAACTTCCTTCCGCACCCCGAACAGATCAGTTTGCGATTGCCCCGTTTTCGCCTCACCCATAAACGCAACGTCTTGGCTGTTTCATCGATTTCGTGCCGAAAGACTCGGTAACCCGGCCAATCTAGGATTCTCGTGAATTCGTTGTCCCGCATTCCCCCGAGTCTAGCCGAACAGCCCCATCCCGGAAACCCGCTCTCTTATTGGGCCTCTACAAATTCTCGCTCAGAGCCGATTTTTGGAACAAGAAAAAACCCTTTGGAAGGGCAAAAGGGGCTGTATGGCATAGACCACTGAGTCAATGCGCTTCGAGCTGAACTAACTTTTCTCGCATGGTCATACGAAATTCAGAAGGGCCGGACGCCGTTGGATAAGAGCGGTCACTCTCCCGCGACCCAATGCTCGCGAAACTTGGCGCTGACTTTACTGTTACTAGGGATTCCCCCAGTTGCGTGGAGACCTGATTAAGTTCAAAAAGTCGGGAAAGAATTTGCGATATGCGATTCACCGGGAGATCTGTGCGCGGAACTCGCAAAGAGATGGCTCCTTCCGAAAGGGAGGAGCCATTCTTAGGCTAACGAGACGGGGGTCACCACGAGAAGAACACATCGCGTCAATGAACACGAATTGCTGCAACGGTTAGAATGTTTTTGTGAGATTGCAGGTTTAGAATTTCCTGAAGAAGCGTGGCCGAAAGATGACCACAAAGCGTATTTTCTGCTCGGCGTATGTGCTACTGACGATATGAAAGGCCTTAGTCTTCGCGAAAGACTCGAACGGCTCGATGACTGGGCACGCCAGCGCAGCTTGCTTAGACCAAATGAAACGCTCTTTTCGCAAAGAAGCAGGTGAAGGCTCAACAACCAACATTTCTGCTGAAAACCCACGTGTCCGACAAGCGAATTCGCGGGAGTGGATGCCCAATAATGTTCGACGTCGGCAGCAGTCCGTGATCGCGGCTACGGTCAAGTCCTGATTCGCGTCGCGAAACCGGAGAAGTTTGGACCGGTACCCACTTCGGGGGTCAGCGCGTTTGGACGTTTATCGGGCAACTCGCGGTATGATTATTTCCTTGTGGAAGGTGGGCACGTTCGGGTGGAAATGCAAAACGACACGGAGCGCGTTGATAGATTCATAACGGCTTTCGAGAAACTCTACGGAAGGAAGCCCAAAGCGGACGATGCAGACGACGATTTCAAAATTCAGGTTGCCCAGAACATGCAGATGAGCGTCGGAGGCGCACGTTATTATATTCGTTTGGCGTCTGAGCGCGAAGCAAGGGAGAAGTGAGTTCTACTACCCACTTATCACGACCCAGCCTGTTAACCAACCGACACGCGAAATTGCGCTAGAGCAAGTCCGAGGTTGCGTGCAGGCAACGACGGCAACCAGCTGGCATGTGATCCTTATACTGCTGCAATTAAGGGAGCTTCTCCGCCCACTAGAACTGTCAAGAACCCTGGAAAGATACGCCGTTAAGACATGGACGGTAACAGGGTTGCTGTGAATGGTGCAAATGCGATAGTAGTTGGTCTACCTCGAACTACTCCCTCACACGATTCTTTCATAGCTGCAGGGACTCGGAGATTCCATGCAACTAATTTGCGTTGCCGCGCTCCCAACAAGAAACAGAAATGGAGTAGCGACTTGTCATTAATTCGCATTCTCGTAGTTGACGATTTCAAGGATTGGCCGCGGCAAGTCCGTTTGCTGCTTCAATCCCGCCCAGAATGCCAGGTCATCGCTGAAGCGTCGGATGGATCAGAAGCCGTTCAGAAGGCCGAAGAATTGAAGCCGGACTTGATCGTGCTGGACGTCGGTCTCCCGAATTTGAGTGGAATCGAAGCTGCCCGGCAGATACGACAACGCTCCCCCAACTCCGAGATCATCTTCCTAAGTCAGAACAGTGATCTCGACGTCGTCCGGACAGCTTTGGCCACGGGCGCGTTGGGTTACGTTCGTAAGACAGATGCCGGACTCGAACTATTGCCTGCCATGGATGCGGTTCTTCGGGGTAAGCAATTCGTCAGTAGCAGTTTAAAAGACTACCTGCTCACCGACACCCCAGCAGAGAAAGCGCCCCACAGCCACGAGGTTCTGTTCTACTCCGATGATACGGTTCTGCTTGACAGGGTTACTCACTTTATTGCCGTGGCTCTTAAAGCAGGTGACGCAGCTATTGTGATCGCTACGAAGTCGCACCGGGATATTCTTCTTCAGAGATTGAAAGCCGAGGGTGTGGATACAGATGGCGCCCTTCACGAAGGCACCTACATTTCATTGGATGCCGCCGACACGCTCTCAGCGATCATGGTGAATGATTTACCCGACCCGGTTCGATTTTTCGAGCGGATTGGCGGCTTCATTGAAGCAGCTGCTAGAGCAGCACGATCAGACGAGCCTCAGGTTGTTGTGTTCGGTGAAGCTGTGGATCTCTTGCAGGCGGAAGGCAAAGCGCACGCCACGATTCGGCTTGAACAACTCTGGAACGAGGTGGCCAAAACCTTCGAGGTGGATATCCTCTGTGGGTACGCGCTGAGCAACTTTCACAACGGGGAACACCAGCACGTTTTCCAGAGCATTTTCGCGGAACACTCAGCCGTTTATTCTTAGCGAGAAATAAGACTCAAAATCTAGGGTTAACCCGCCGCAGCGGCGCCTCCCTTTGCGAGTTGGCGCAGCTCAGCTTCGGGAACAGCAAATTCCGCAGCGCCACAATCCAAACAGACAACAACCTCGGGGAATACCCACACGACAGGCTTGTCAATATTTTTCAGTTCGGGAAAATGGATGGCCATCTCCGCGCTGAATTTCTTCTGGTTGACTGAAGCGCACGACTCGCAGATGCCGCCCCCCTTAGGACACATCTGTTGATGGAACGCTTCTCCGTAAGGAAGGCTCAATTGACACCAATCCCTGCTTTACCGCAAATAAAACCAGATCGGCGTTGCTCCGAAGGTTGAAAGCTCCCTTAATATGATGCTTGTGGAATTCCACAGTCTTTTCACTTACGTTGAGCGCCCTCGCGATTTGCTTGATGGGCAGTCCTTCAGCAAACAACTGAACGATTTCTCGCTGTCGTTGAGTCAGGTCTTTGGAAAACTGCCGCGCCCTAGCCTTCGTTGCAACCCAGTCTTCAGGTCTCAACCGGGGCGTTACATAGGATTTGCTATGCAAGACATGATCAATCGCCTTTAGTAGTTCTTCTCCGGCTGAGTGTTTCAGCACGAACCCGATTGGACCAAGTTCGAGAGCCGCAGCCGCAAGATTTGGATCGTCTCTCATTGTCAGAAACACGAACTTGGTGCTGGGAGCTTGTACTTTGATTCGCCGCGCCGCATCTAGCCCATTCATGAGTGGCATTCCGACGTCCACAACGATCACGTCTGGGCGGAGTTGTAAGGCTTGTTCGACCATGGCGCGACCATCCATCACCAACCCTACAACGGTATAGGTCTTTTCCAGATAGTCCCGCAATGTCTCAGCGAACATGGCGTGGTCATCTGCGATAAGGAGGCGTGGCCAGGTCGGGTTCGGAGACACAGTTCGCATATAGGGGCCTTTCTGTGCGGTCAAAAAGATGCCCACCGCAACGTACCTGGCAGATTGTTAAGTCCGACTTGGAAGGAGTCTATTGCATATTCGTCGCTTGCTGTAACTGGTAGTTCTGACAGTCAACGAGTACTAGACGGGTTGCTTTGTAAATGCTCTGCAATGAGAAGCTGGAGCGAGTTCTGAAAGCAAAGGACTTGCGACCGTTAATTCATATCGGGGCTGAAACAGTATGCGTCGCTAAAAGAGCAACGAAAAGCATAGCGCCAACAATTGCGATTAGGCTCTTTAGCACGATTTCTTTCAAGTGCTTGCCTTTCAATCTAATCCTCGCCCCACTTTGCTCTCGGGTGGTGCTCTTCAGTCGCTTGCGATTCATAAATGTGAGAACGACTCGGGCACTGTGTCCAACTATTCCAAGCGACTGACCTTCCAAATTTCAGTGCCGATTCGGGAGGTCGTCCATCGTGACTGAGCTGGGGTAGCAGACCTGGCTCCAGGAGTTAGCTGCAAAACGAATTGCCGGGTGTATACTTCCGGCGTCTAGTCTGACACCTTCCGCCGCGTTCGCCATGGGTGGGGGTTCCTGTGCAAGACATGCATCCCGCCCACCTATCCCTTTGCTTTGCCGTGCGTAGAAACGAAGAAACGAATCTGATTTGCGGACCATATGCCACCCACAAGAACGTATCGAGACAGCATCCGAGAGCAACCATCGCAGATTGGGGTTCGGATCATGCTCGCGTTCCTGTTCGTTGCAGCGATGGGTTTTGCGGGGAAGCCCTATATCATGCAGGAAGCGATTGTGGTGCTCCTCCTACTTGCCAGTTTGATGGCGGCAATCCTTGTTCTTGCCATTGTGTTCATTCTGTTTCTGGAAGGGATACGCTGGGCGGTTCTTTGGAAGAAAAGGGCAGTCTTATCTCAAGCCGACAGCCGAATTGAGCCCTCAAGCTTACATCCCGAGAAAGTAGCGAGTCTTGCAAGACCTTAATCTTCACAAAACCGGCCTAACGTCAGCTATGCCTGCCGCGCGGATTGCTGCTGTATCCCTGGGCCAGAGATCGCAATGGACTGACTCCGACTGATCGCAATACAATCCTGGCAGCCGCAACGCGACTGCGATTCGTCGCCAATTCCGTGGTCACAAACCCAGGGTCATCCCGCTGACCATCTTTTCCTGCTGACGAAAGGCCTTGTCAGATTTTTCTCCGTTACAGAAGAGGGCAAGAAGGTTCTCTTTCAGTGGATTGGACTTTGAGACTTCGGCGGTCAAAATATTTTGATCGAACCCTTCTTCTTATCTCGCCAGCTCAGAGGCACGATCCGCTCGTGCTTGCCTTGAGGTGCTGTTTGTTCTGACCGACTCGTACATTTGAGTTACTTCCTCGAACGCCCTCACGGTACCTTCACACGCTGCTACCGCTTCAGCCCTGGTGTCGTCATTAGGTGCAGGCAGTCGTCGTCACTAATCTTGGCACAGCAAAAAAACAGGGCGGGTCGCATCCGACCCGCCCTGTAAACTGCATCCCGATGGAACCTCGCTATTACAGCGGTGTTCCGTTGCCCGAGGTGCAAGCAGTCGTCAGGTTGTAGTAGATCACACCAGACTGGTCCGAGCAGAAATAGCGCGTACCAGACTGGTTCGGGGCCACCGGGGTCGCCGAGGACGTGTAGGTCACGGCCGGGGTGCCCGTCAAACCACCAACGAAGAAGTTATATCCGCTCTTCGTGCCGCTCGCCAGAACGCTGTCGATCAAGCAAGCTGCCGTCGAAACCGCCGCCTGCGCCGAAGTGCAAGGCGTGGTCGCACCGGCGTTGCCCAAAGAACCGAGGTCGGGTGAATAGCCGAGCGTGGGGAAGTTCGTCGAATAGGTAACCATCGCCGTATTGATCGTACGGAGAGAACCGACCGCCGAAGATTCATTGGCTGCCATCTTCGAACGCATCAAGTTCGGAATTGCAATGGCCGCGATGATCAGAATGATCGCCACGACGATCAGCAATTCGATAAGAGAGAAACCCTTCTGCTTCTTCATGAAATCTCCTTGAGAGAGTTAATTAGTGCCAGAGCACGCCATCAGAGTGTGCAATGGGGGTGCCAACCCGGTGCCGCTCAGGCCAAACCTGCCAGAATCGCTGTAACCGGCTTTATTTCAGCATATTACAGGAGGACTCTCCCGATTGAGTTAGCTCCCAGCGCTACAGAAAGGTCCATACGCCTCGCCGTAATGACAATTATTGTCATCACCCCGAGTCAATTAGTGTCAAATGGGGACCCGCCAGAAGACGCCAACTCGCTCGAACGTAATCGAGGGGCGTATGGGGCGCTGGCACCGGGTCATGCATCCCAGAGCGAACCCGGTCCATACTTAGCAAAAGAGCGCTTCGCCGACTTGCACTTTTCTGAGGGACTGAACCAGCTTATCCCAAACCAACAATTTTGAAACGAACGCGGCGGCACCTGCTCGTTTTACTTCGTTCACCAGTTCAGGACTGCCGTACTGGCTGAGACTCAAAATCTTCGTTTCCGGCAATACCTTACGGAGTAGCCGTGTCGCCTTAATCCCGTCCATCCTTGGCATGATGATGTCCATGATTACGACATCGGGTTTAAGTTGCAATGCCTTGACGAGCGCATCGCGGCCATCAATGGCATCGGCACAAACTTCGATGTCTTTTTCGTCGGAAAGGACCGCACGCACGCCGCGACGAATAAAATCTTGGTCATCTGCAATGAGGACACGCATGATACGAAACCTCTGCCAAAACTCTACTCAAGTTGCAGGCGAAGCAATACATGATTCGCTTTAGCCGATGAGTACGTGATTCACGATAGTGAACCAAGTAACGGAGACCGGAAGAGACTCCGGGCGTACGTGCCGCTCGGCAAAAACCAAATCGGCGACACTGCGCCGGTAAATTACGTGATTTACCTGATGTTCGACGAATCCAGTACATGGGAGCATTTCTCCCGCCTCTACTCAACAATCGGGGGCGGCGACTTGGATTGTCCTCCGAGGGCTCTATTTACAGGTTGCCGTCCCCGACCACACTGCCACGTAGATACCTGCGAAGAACGGCGCCGTCCGGGGCGCTAGCGTTACTCTCAAGAGTGATGGGTGCTGGGAGGCTGGGCCGACGAGTTGGACGGTTCGCTCCGTAAGCTGAAATGCAGCCCTCGGGTCGAACAGTGCTCGACTTTCACAAAAAATTCGCGGTCAGTTTCCAGACAGCGGATGACATATTCGCTTGGGCGGCAGGCATGGGCCTGTACCCGCGAGATAGAATCGTAGAGCGTCGGTTGGCCACCGTGCCAAATGTGTTGGCCGTCGTCGTCTATGCAAAATATGTTAAATGCCGGAATTGCAGGAATGGGACCCAAATGAGTAGCCTCGGTCCAGACAATGCCTACATGTCCAATGCCGGTCTACTGTCAGTATCGACAGGTGCGGTGGTAGCTACGCTTGGCACAAATTCATTTTATAAAACTTGGCGAGGAAAGAGCCACGCTTCATCTTCATGTTATTGGAAGGAAGTGCCGTTCGTGCTCAGCATTTCGGAACTCAAAGGCATAATGCTTCGGCTAAGCGATGAGCGCAGTTAGGGTCTGAAAGAATCAAAACCGCCTTTCTCTCAATTCTTTGTTTCCAGCGCTTCATAGGTTGGCACATCAAGCAGCGTACGGAGTACGCCTGCTTCGCTTGTGACCGGATTCTTCGCCACGATGGCAAGCTGATATGTGCCTGGTGCCAAGGGAACGTCGAGTTCAGCTTCCACGCTGAATTTGGAATCAGACTTATCCGCGACAGCAATGTCCGCAGTCAGCTCTGAAGTGCTAACAACTCGACCCGACTGCTGGAAAGTACGAATAAATAGAGGATACGTCACCGACGGAGCGACTTCGCCAGCACGTGTGCAAGCCTCGCAAGGGATTTGAATCTTTATGCGGACCAAAGTGGTGGCGTCGGTGGCAGGAAAGAACTCGATGCGATGCCTGAATTTCACTTGAGCGCATACGAGCTGAGAAGTAACGATGGCTTCCAAATCTTTGAATCTTACTTGGGCACGTCGGTCGGCGGGGACGTGTAGCTGTAACTGTTCTGGAGTCACCGGAAAACGGTCAGGATTTGGGTCGGCACGACCGAGCATCTCGTTTTCCCCCGCCGGGAGGCGATAGTCCCCGTGGTCAGTCAGATAGTCAAAGTCGAATTGGACATTCTCTCCAAGGCCTTTGATGTAATGGTAATGCCACGTTTCCGACGGATCGAGTTGAATTTCTGTGGTCGGGCCGGACGCGGTTTTTTCCGGTCTCTGTGCCGCGTGCACAGCTATGGAGTCGGGTGGGCCGAACAACACATATACTCTCCCACGGTCCGTTTTCCACCCGGCAAGTTGACCGCCGTATCTTTCGTTAGCGACGACGATGCGACGGTAGTGTTCTACCTTGAAATCGTAGCCCAGCGAAACGGGGTCGACAGTGCGGCTGTACCAAAACTGCACAATAAACCAGTCCCTCTCCTCGTCCGTCTCTAGATGTAAAAACACGCACCGTTCTCCGGGAGTGATGAGGTAAAAGGCGTCCTCGTCCAGCCAATAACGGGCGCTCGTAGGAAGCCGGTGAATCGCATCTTTTGCGCCATTCGGTTGTTGAAAACAGGGTCGGTACGGCGACTCTGGAGCGATACCCATCGCCACAGGGTTGAAATCTCTATCGCTGGGTTGTGACTCATCCTGCGCGAGAAGCGGCTGCGTACAGAGAATGGGAATCAAGAGGACAGCAACGCGGATCGTTGGATGAAGGACCATGCCCGACCACCCTGTCTGGAACGATTCATTGTGGCTGATTTCGGTTGCCTAATACAGTGGCAGGCAGCGAACCAGTGGAACGTGACTCCTGGTTTGCGTCGCGTTATCGGAAATGTAGCTACCAGTACCCTTCGTAAGAGACTAGAGGAAACCGCAGAAGGGACTGTGAAAATCGCGATGCCCCCTCCTGTTGGGAGGCGGAGGATGACCTACTGAGTTTTACGGCGGCGAAGAGCGCGGTATCCCTGTTGGAACAAGAAGAACATCGTTAGCATGCACAACCGGAAAAGCAACGGTCCCAACCACGCCGCGTAGTCGGCCAAACTTGGGACGCTCATCAACGCCGCAAACGCGAAACCCACTATGCCCGGATTTGCTTTGTACCTTGGCCTAGTCATCGCCGCCCTGACGGTCATCGAAATGTTTCATTGGGCGATTTCGGTATTGCGGAAACTATTTCACAAGCGTCATGCCCAATCGCAATTGGACGAAGCAAAACTTCTTTGGTTTTAGTCAATGGCACTAATTTTAAAACCAGCCTCGTCAAGGTAGCTGTCGGATTAGCCCTGCTTCTGTTGTCTACTTTGGTCGCCGGACCTTCTCCTTGCGAACCTCTGCATCCCAACCTTTGGTCTTTGTCGTTCGTTGTTGGCTGCATAGTCTGTGGGCTAGGATTGTTGGCAATTGCCAACGGTGTCATTCACGAAGAATAGTCTACTGTGGTTCGCCGCCGCAGGAGCATTGCTCATCTACTGGGGCCTGACCCACGGCCGACCGTGATAACCGGAAACTTGGATACCGGGTCCAACTTCGGCGATCCCATTAACCAGCGCGGAGTCAGAAATCACTGTCCAACGTTGGGAATGGGGACACCGTGTTCGCCTTGAAAGATAGGCGGAGGAATAGTGCAATCTGGTCTGCTGGCGCCCTCGGAGCACGGGATGGGGATTTCGGTCATAACACTGCCACCGTTCCATCGGTCTGCATTCTTCCACATTGACGGAGGAGTCTGCGCCATTTTTTCACGCTGCTGTTTGCTTATCTGCCAGTTAGGCACTTCTCGGTAGTAGCTGGCGTAGATGCGAAGGCTTCCTTGAAAGCGAACTTGTCGTCGCATTTTCTTTTCTGAATCCACGACGGGAAATGTATCGCAAATGCAGTAAGTATCCCGCTTGGACTCGCCCGTTGCGAGGCGTGTCACGTTTCGGTCAATGATGTCGCCCATTCCGTAGACAGTGAACCAAGCCACTCCAGTTCCTTGCCCCAGGGAGTTTGTGGCGTCCGTCACGGAGGAGTAGATGAGCACTCCTGCGAAGGACGGCAAGAAGATGGGAGATTTCGAGCGATTTGTGCGCCTGATGCTCACTTCTAGGCAGGCGTTCTTCCAGTGTGGAGGATTTGCAAAATGAATCTCTAGAGCCTGGGAAATTGCCTGACTATTGGATGTATCGTGTGATTGCCCGTAGGCGAACGGGCAGACAAGAAGTAGAAGCGACAGACGAAGTTGACGAGCAACCATCACGCAAGTAGTTCCACCCCTGCTTTTTTGGACACCGGCCAGCTAAGGATAGTTCCCGGCTAACCACAGTCTACTTGCAGTGAAATTCTTCGCTTAGTGCCAGATTTGGCGTTACCGGAAATGTCCTATATAAAGGGATGTCAAGAGAAAAACCTCCCCTTCGGCCGGATGCCGGATCTTTTTACTTCGACATTCAGCCCAACTGGTTGAACGTGCACTCTCGATCCGAGAGTGGTCTTTCTCAGGCCAAGAGTCCTGTTCCCTCCGCGTGCGAAACGGAGAGAGGCTTCCCTCTGCCGACGGAGTTCATCACCGCAATCGAAATACTTTCCTTGTAATGCCGCGGGCGGCATTACAAGGAACATGCCGACTTCCCGATTATGCCGACTCTAGGCAAGTCACTTTCTCAGGTTCCCGCCTGGTGCAGGATTCCCTGCTCTAGCTACTTTCCGGCGCAAAATAGAGCCCAAAAGTAGCAGATTGGTGCATATTCTCGTCTGATTTTATGGCCGGAACATCATTTTCTGCTTGACAGAATTCTAGATGTGCCTACTATCTGTATATGAGTAAGTCACAAAGCAAGCAGCCACTTCTACGTCGACTCCTGAAAACCGCACGCCTCATGGTGCAGGGCGGCTTGTCCGAGACCACACGCCGCTGCGGCAACCGAAACTGCATCTGCCACCGCGACCCAACACAACGGCATGGCCCGCATCTCTACCTGACCTATCGCAGCGAAGGCAAAAGCCGCGCTTTGTATGTACCGCACGAACACGCTGAGCAGGCTCGTCAGGCTCAGGCCGCCTGGAAAGAGTTTTGGGAGGTGGCTTGTGAGTTGGCCGCCGGGAACCGCGAACAGCTGCGCGAGCGCATGCGGGGACAAGAGTCCGCGGCCAGGCAGAGGAAAGCCGATGGTTGAACTGCGTCATCACCAGCGGCTGGTGTGGGAGGGATGGTTTCCGGAACAAGCAGCAGGATGGTGGGACGAATGGATGAGGCAGGCCGATCAACTGCTGGACGATGACGAGCTGTTGGAGGCCGTCTACCAAGCCCAAGGAAAGCGACGACCGAAGAGCGGTTGTCGTGGAAGGAAGCAAACGCCGGCCGAGGTGGTGCTGCGTTTAGCGGTGTTGAAGCATGTGCGGAACTGGAGCTTTGAAGAAACCGAGCGAGAAGTACGGGCGAATGTGGTGTACCGGCAGTTTACCCGGATTGGCGCGGAAAAAGTTCCCGACGCCAAGACCCTGGGGCGGCTGGTGCAAGCGCTGGGTCCGGCAGTGATCCAACAGGTGCATCAGCGACTGGTTGCCGTAGCCCAAGAAAAGAAGGTCGTGCGGGGACGCAGGCTGCGGCTGGACACGACGGTCGTGGAAAGCAACATTCACTACCCCACGGACAGCAGTTTGCTCAGCGATGGCGCGCGGGTACTGATGCGCACGATGAAGAAGATTACGGAGCTGACGGGGCGAGCGGGAACGAAGTTGCGTAACCGCATGCGCACCATCGGGCATCGGGCGATGGAGATTGCGCGGACCAGCCGCAGCAAGGGACCGCAAGTGCAGAAAAAGTTGCAGCAGGGCTATCGAAAGCTGTTGACCGTGACACGCAAGGTCGTCAACCAAGCAAAGCGCTTCCGGGAGGAGATCGCCAGCGGTGTGAAGCGCACTAAAGACCATGAGCAGAATTTGGTTCTGACAGCACTACGGAAAGATTTGGAAACCATGTTGCCTCGCGTGCAACAAGTGATTCGGCAAGCCAGGGCTCGCGTGCTGGGTGGAAACGTCCATGTAGTGGGGAAACTGGTGAGCGTGTTTGAACCGAGTACGGAAGTGATCCGTAAGGGGAAAGCCAGCAAGCCGACCGAATTTGGAAAGATGGTTAAGGTTCAAGAAGCGGAGAACCAAATCATCACCCACTACGAAGTGTTCGAGAAGCGGCCCAATGACGCGGACCTACTGGTGCCAGCAGTTCAGAAGCATGAACAGCAATTCGGCCGTGTACCACAACTCGTGGCCGGTGACGCAGGGTTCTACTCTGCGGACAACGAGGCTGAGCTGCAAAAGATGGGCGTGAGACAAATCTCGGTTCCGAACCGTTCCACGAAGAGTCCCGAACGACGACGACATCAGAAGAAGAAATCCTTTCGTAGAGGCCAGAAGTGGCGAACTGGAGCAGAGGGTCGCATCAGCGTGCTCAAACGGCGCCACGGACTGAATCGCTGTCGTTATCGCGGAGAGGCTGGCATGCAACGGTGGGTGGGCCTGGGGGTGATTGCAGACAATCTGATCAATATCGGTCGATTCCTGGCAGTAACGAACAGCGGATAGAGATCAAGCCGCGAGCGGCGATCACCACAAGGGCAAAGAGAAAAGATGTAGATAAAATGGCAGCCCGGAAGGAACCCACGGGCCGGGCTCAGGGAATTGCTTCTCCTCGGTCCTTATTTTTGCGCCGGAAAGTAGCTAGCTACGAATTGCATTCGGCATAATCCTGCGGTCTTCTCTGGCCTGGCAGTAAAGCCAGGAAAAGGAGGAGGCTATGCAGGAAAGGTCTGTGCCAGGAGAAAAACGCATTCATGGCAATCCGTTGGAGTTCCATCTTCGGACGTTTGCTACATCACTGCGGGAGGCTGGCTATCTAGACAGGGCCATGCATTCGAAATTAGGGTTGGTCGCGGATTTGGGGCTGTGGCTCGGGCGAACCGAGCTTGCAGTCACCAGCCATATTGATGAGCAACTGCTGGAGGCATTTGTCAAACACAAGCAGCGGATGCAGAGAGGTGATTTAAAAACGCTCCGACAGTTTCTCGATCATCTCCGAAAGCGTGGCATTGTTTCCGATCGAAAACTGGTCTCTGACCAATCACCCTTGGCTGGCATTTTGAGTCGGTACGAACAGCATTTGCGCTCGGAGCGCAGGCTCGTCTCAAGCACGATCCTCAATTACCTGTCTTTCGCTCGTAAGTTTCTCGTCGAGCGCTTCCCAGAGGGGCTGTTGCTCCTTAAAGAAATGAAAGCTTCCGATATTTCAGATTTTGTTTTGCGGCGTGGCTGCAGCATGAGTGTCGGAAGCGCAAAAATTATGACCACGGCTTTTCGCTCTTTCTTCCGATACCTGTTTCAGACGGGGGAACTGCAAGCCGACTTGGCCGCTTCTGTACCCACGGTGGCGGATCGGCGGCTGGCCACCGTGCCAAAGTATCTGACTCCGGAGGAAGTCGAACGTGTGCTCAAAGCCTGCAACCGCAGCACGGCGATCGGCCGCCGCGACTATGCCATCCTTCTCCTGTTTGCCCGTCTCGGTCTCCGTGCTGGTGAGGTGGTTGCTCTCCAGCTCGAGGATATCAACTGGAGAACCGGTGAAATCCTTGTTCGGGGCAAAGGGCTGCTTCATGATCGGATGCCCCTGCCGGCAGATGTGGGCGAGGCCCTGGCATCCTACCTTCGGCAAGACCGTCCTGCCTGCCAAACGCGTCGGGTCTTCGTGTGCACGAGGGCGCCGCGCCGTTGCTTTACCCGCTCTTGGACACTGTCGACGATCATTCGTCGTGCACTCCTCCGCGCGGACTTAGATCCTCCTGTTAAGGGAGCCCACCTGCTCCGTCATAGTCTGGCAACATCCCTGCTTCGCTCTGGGGCAACGATGGAGGAAATCGGAGAAGTTCTTCGGCATCGAGACCCCAGCACCACGGAAATCTACGCCAAGGTCGACTTCGCTGGCCTGCGCTCACTGGCTCACCCCTGGCCGATGGGAAGTGCACAGTGAACCTGGAACAAGCATTGAACGACTACATCAGAATTCGCCGCAGTCTTGGATTTCGACTCCAGCAACAGGCAAGTTCCTTACGGAATTTTGTGACGTTTCTTCGAGCCGAGGGTGCCTCGTACATCACCACGGAACTGGCGCTTCGCTGGGCTATTCAGCCCGCCAAGGCTCACCCCGCTGCCTGGGCTTGGCGTTTGGGCAGAGTCCGGCGCTTCGCCATTTGGTACAGCGCCACCGAACCTCGCACCGAGATCCCACCGAAAGGGCTTCTCCCTCATCGTCGCCGGCGCAAGCCTCCTCATATCTATAGCGACAACGAGATCGAGAGATTGCTTCGTCGAACCCAACAACTCCCCTCTCGCAAGGGACTCCGCTCGCACACGTTCACGACCCTCTTCGGTCTGCTGGTGGCAACAGGGATGCGGGTGAGCGAAGCTCTCAGCCTGGACCGACCGGATGTCGACTTCGATCGTGGAGTCCTTCACATCCGGCGGACGAAGTTTTGGAAATCGCGAGTGCCGGTTCATCCTTCCACGCTAGAGGCTCTGAAAAAGTACGCCGAAGCTCGGGGTCGTCTCTTTCCCACACCACCAACTCTGGCGTTCTTCATTTCCGAGCGTGGGGGACGGATTCCCGGAGGGACGGCTCGATACACCTTTGCCAAACTCTCCCAACAACTCGGCCTCCGCGCATCGGCCAAGGGTCACGGCCGCGGTCCACGGCTGCATGATATGCGACACCGATTTGCCGTCCGCACGTTGATCCACTGGTATCGCACCGGGCTCGATGTCGAACGAGAACTTCCCAAGCTGGCAACTTATCTGGGGCACGTCCACGTGAACGAAAGCTATTGGTACCTAGAAGCCGTGCCTGAACTCCTTCAACTGGCTACCGACCGGCTGATCGCAAGGGAGATGCAGCCATGATTTCCGCCAGCTTACCTTCTCTTCTTCAATCCTTCTTTACCGATCGCCTGCTGCGTCAACGGCAAGCGAGCCCGCATACCATCGCGGGATATCGCGATTGCTTCCGCCTGCTTCTGCAGTTTGCCAAAGAACGACTCGGCAAAATGCCCTCCCAGCTCCGAATCGAGGATCTCGACGCACCCTTCATTGGTCTTTTCCTCGATCACCTGGAAAGCACTCGCAAGAACAGCGCCCGTACCCGGAACGTCCGGCTCGGAGCCATCCACTCTTTCTTCCAGTACGTAACTTTAGAGGAGCCCGCGCACGCCTTGCATTGCCAGCGGATCCTGGCGGTGCCCAATAAACGTCACGAACAACGGCCGATCGATTTTCTCAACCGAGAAGAGATCGACGCGTTGCTCGCCGTCCCGAATCGCTCCACCTGGATGGGGCATCGCGATCGAACCCTTCTTTTGGTCGCGGTCCAGACCGGCCTGCGGGTTTCCGAGTTGATTGGGCTGAACTGCCAAGATGTCGTGCTAGGCACCGGTGCCCACGTGCGTTGCCTTGGGAAAGGCAGAAAACAGCGTTGCACGCCACTGCGCTCGGAAACGGCAAAGATGCTGGAGGCGTGGCTGCGGGAACGCCACGGTCTGCCCGAAGATCCGGTCTTTCCTAGTATCCGTGGTGGCAGACTCAGCCGCGATGCGATCGAGTGTCTCATTACCAAGTACACCCATCTTGCCGCACCGACCTGCCACTCGCTCAAACAGAAGAGAGTCTCACCGCACGTACTGCGTCACGCCGCAGCTATGGACCTTCTGCAACACGGCGTTGATCGTTCCGTGATCGCACTCTGGTTGGGGCACGAATCCGTGGAGACAACGCAGATGTATCTTCATGCGGACCTGCGTTTGAAAGAGAAAGCGCTCTCGCACACTGAGCCACTCGGCATCAAACCGGCGCGATACCGCCCTGATGACCAACTGTTGGCCTTCCTGGAAAGCCTCTGATTATGCCGACTGTGGACGCCACGCGAGCCCCTCCCAGCCGCTGACTCCGGTTAGTATTCGGCATAATCGGGAAGTCGGCATGTTCCTTGTGCACATCCATGCCGATATATTTAGTGCTGGTCATAAAGGGTGTCCTTTCTGGAGGGTTTCAGCAACGCACTCAAAAGCTACTCCAAAGGGGCGCCCTTTTATAATGTGTGGGTACTGTCCCTACCGTTGCATCTTTTCCAGCAAAGTCAGAGGCCTGACAAAGAAGATCAGTTCGCCCGGCTTAGCTTTTACTCGGAACTGTCAGCACCTGTTACCAGCGGCAACACCGGGCTCCAAAATCTTTTGGATTCGGTAGGCTGGTGCTCTGTTTATATTTTCTTTCGGGGCATCTCCGGGAATCACCTTTGCCCACTCCTGACAATCGAGGTATTCGTCACTCGTGATAGCGAGCGTGTCCACGTCTTTCGGCAGAGGTTTGGGGTCAAGAATCGCAGTTCGGTCTCGCGCTCCTGCGCAGGTTGCGGTGGCACTCTAATCGTCATGTTAATGAGTAATTGCTCAAGGAAGCCTATTTGTTAAACCATGCACCCAGCTGCGATACGCGGCGCATGGGGAAGCATAAATTAGCTCAGGTGTCAGGGTTCAGAGATCAGGAAACAGAAATTGGGAACTCCAAAATTCACACTTGACATCGACGAATAATTCACTACCATACGGTTGTGGATAAGTTAGATACAACATTTGCGGCTCTGTCTGATCCAACCCGCCGGGCGATGATCGAACGGCTCTCCCATGGGCCTGCCTCTGTGCATCGATTGACGGAACCGTTTGCACTCTCGCAGCAGATGATTTCAAAACATATTGCCTACCTGGTGCGCGCGCGGATTGTGATCAAGACGAAGCGTGGAAGAGAGAGCGTGTGCACGCTTAGGCCAGAGGCGATAAAGACAGTCAGCGACTGGGCGATTAGCTATCGCCGATTCTGGGAAGAGAGTTTCGATAAGTTGGCTGTGGTTGTGAATCAAATGAAAAAAGCGGAGGTTGGAGATGACAAAAAACACGGTTAACGAGACAGAGCGGATGGTTATCACTAGAGTTTTTGATGCCCCACGCGCATTGGTTTGGAAGGCGTGGACAGACCCGAAATATGTGATGCAGTGGTGGGGGCCGAAGGGTTTTACTGCGCCTTTCTGCGAGATGGATTTTCGCGTAGGAGGAAAATTTCTCTGCTGCATGAGAACGCCGGATGGGCAGGAGTTCTGGAATGCTGGGGAATATCACGAGATTGTTCTGCACGAGAAGATCGTTTCCTCCATGTACTTTTCCGACTCGAAGGGAAACAAGGTTGAGCCTGCGCACTATGGAATAGAACATGAGGCCATAGACGATGCGCACGACGTGGTTATTTTTGAGGATTTTGGAAACGGCCAGACAAAACTCACCTTCATTGGAAATGAAACCATGGAGAACGCAAAAAACAGCGGGCAAGTAGAGGGCTGGAATCAGATACTCGATAAAATTGCCGCAGTTGTTGCGGAGCTGGCGCAGGCGAAATAACAGATTGAAGTTTTGATGATCGTCACGCGCGAGATACAGCTAAGGCTGGCGGCGGAGGCTTATTAGAACGGGCCTCTCGCCGCTTGGCCGAATAGCTCGCATTTCCGGCTAGGTGACCCTTGGCTCAACTGTTGCCTTCAGGCCAATGCGCTCAGCGGCCAATGTTTACCGAACTCAACATTAGTCCTGTGAAACGCGCTTGGCGTCTTGGCGTCACTAATGGACCCACTCCTGTATCGTCGGTAATCCGGAAGGTATCGCAGGACACGCTCTACCCAGGGTTTCGCGCGAGGTGTCTGAGCCATATTCTGCGGAATTATTCCGATAGAGGGCCGTTGCCGATTGAATCAGTACTTTTGAACCTTTGAACCCAAGTAGTAGCGATTAGTACTTGTTGGAATTACGAAGCTGGAAACCTATCAAAACATTGGTGATTTGGTAGGGGCGGTGGGGATGAACCCACGACCTTCGGCTTAAAAGGCAGAATTTGGCGACTACAGCAAACTACAGCAGCCTACACCAGCCTACGAAATCAACGAAATGCGCGCCTCGCTTTCGGTTGGCGTATGACTGTATTGTACCCAGTTCACGGACAATCACACGGACAATTTGCGCTACAGCAGTTCCAACAGGCCGAGCATCAATTCGAACGACAGCTCAAGGAAAGCTTCGCAGGTGACTCGCTCCAAAACGGCACCGAAACAATCAATAGCATCGAACGGATGTTTTTGGGGATAGGTGAGCGGGCTGCTCATGTGATTCCAGACCCTCAACCAACTGTACGTTTGACTGTGCGCATAAGTTTCAGCGGCCGCCGGCCCCTTTCACTTTTGCCGAACAATCAAGCTGAGTATCGCGGTCATCCTGGTGTTTTTGCCCTCGACGAAGGCCAGGGAAACGCAAAATATCGCAGCGTAACGCGTGGAACATCGGCTTGTTCACCCGGCGTTCTACCACAACTCACTCATTGCATTGATGTTGTATCGACTGTCCGTGATAGTGTCCGTGTGTTGGAGAATGCCGAACATGCAAATTGAGGAGCAAATTCACTCAGCCGAGATGCCTGCAATTGCGCCCGGAGTGCAATCGACCGAATCAAAACGGCGTGGTGGGAAACGTCCAGGCGCCGGCAGGAAACCAAACCTCGCAAAGCGGCTGCTGAAGGGCTTCACTCGCGACACTATCGCCCGGGCCGCTGCAGACATTGATGTGGGAGAGGTGATCGTTGGACTACTGAAGGCCAGGAGTGAGAGAACGCGGCTAGAGACGCTAGCTTTCCTCAGGGACACTCTTTACGGGCGTCCCGCGCAGAACGTCAGCCTGTCCGGCGCCGTCATCCACGCACATGGTCTCTGGCGTCCACTGGAGAACCTCACGGATGAGGAAATCCTGCTACTCGATTCGATCACCAAGAAACTAAACCCCCCGGCCGTCTTGGATGCTTCGCAGGATGGCCCGCATAATCAAATAGAATCAAAGCCAGCCATCGAAGCCGAACAGCTGGACTGTGGTAGTATTGGTCACTAGAAAACGTCTAGGGGGCCAATCCTATGAGACTGAAGACAGTCCCGCAAGTTGGCCACGACCCAAGGTACCTTCCAACATATACGCTTTCCGAGTCTTCGCACTACTTGCTCATTCCAGTTGCGACGCTACGATCTTGGTTTGTGGGACGATATTATCCAGTGCAGGACGGAAAAGAGTTCTCCAATCCGCCTATCGTAGTGGCGCAAAAAAACCCCACGCTGCTCTCATTCGTAAATCTCATCGAAGCCCATGTCTTAGATGCCGCCCGCAGAGAATTTCGCGTTGCCTTCCCAAAAGTAAGATCGGCGATCAGTTATCTTCGTCGAGAGTTTCACTCTAACCAGCCCCTTGCGGAACAAAAGATCGAGACAGACGGTCGCGACCTATTCATCCGGAGCTTTGGGAAACTCATAGCTGCATCCAGCGAGGGTCAGCTCGCCATGCCGGAGTTGATTGATTCCTATCTGCGTCGGATTGAATGGGATGAGCGTGGATTAGCACGTCGCCTATTCCCATTCACCAGGAAGCGCACGCTTGAACAACCAAAAGTGTGGTCATTGATCCGCGAATATCCTTTGGTAGGCCTGTCCTAGCAGGCACGGGGATTCGGACGACGATTGTCGTTGAGAGGTACAAAGCAGGAGAATCCGTCGAAGACCTAGCCAAGGATTATGCCCGAGAGCGCCTCGACATCGAGGAAGCGATCCGGTGTGAACTCGCCGCAGAAGCCGCCTAAGCCGCCGACTTACTTCCTCGATAGATCGCTTGGAAGAATCAAGTTAGCGACTGCGCTCCGCCGAGCGGGTCTCAACATCGAGGTTCACGACGACCATTTTGCGCAGGATGCAGCTGATGAAGACTGGCTCGCCGCTGTCGGCAAAGATGGATGGGTTGTCTTCACAAAAGATCAGAGAATCCGCTATCACACCCGGGAGCTAGGCGCCTTAATTTCCCATGGTGTTCGAGCATTCGTCCTGACAGCCCCTGAAGTTACCGCGGAGGAGATGGCTGCAATTTTCCTTGGCGCCCACGGGAAAATCGAGAAATTCCTAAGCAGCAATAACGGTCCCTTCATGGTTGCGGTCGCACGTTCTGGAACCCTAAGAGTTCTCTGGCCCGAACAGGGCAATAAAAAGTGATTATTCCTTCGATCTTTGGGTTGGCGACCGTCCGGGCTGCAATGCAACCGTGCGATGTAGGAACCTGCCAGGAGGATTGGCCGCGGTAGGCTCGAACCGCTTTTCCCGGATTAACTCAAACGCAAGCCAGCACTCATCGCAGGCGTAATGCCGCTGCCACTTTCTAGTTGGCCCTCTGGCTTTTAGCGGAGTGCCGCATCGCGGGCATTTCACTCCGCCTCGCCTTTCAGAATCGCCTGAAGTGCTTGATTGAGCCGGACGCGGCTCTTGGTGTTCGGCTTCCGATGCTCGGCGGGGCCTGCAAGGGAATACCGGAAAGGGTCGCTCGAGCCGCCTTTTCCTGTGCGCTCGATCCGACCAACCGAGAGCAATTCCTTTAAGGCAGCCTTCCCTGTCGATAGTGTCGGAATGTTCGCTTTGTCGAAAAGTTCTGCCTGAGTCATGGGTTCGTCTTTTGGCCCCGGCATGCATTTGAGCAACGCCTCTTTGGCTGCATTCAGACTCACGGCCGCGCTTTCAGGCGGGATGCCCAATTCGGCCAGAATCGCCCTGGTCTTTTGCTCGCGATTCATCGCGAGTCTTGCAAGTTGACTCGGTTGCGGCCCCGTGTCGGTGTCACTTCGCCGGAATAGAGATATTCACGGGTCCCGGGAAGCGAAAGACCCTTCTTCTGTTGCGCCCGGGCGCGCGACATGGCGAGGTGTTTTTCGCAAAGCTCCACACTGTTGAGGGCGAGGGGTTTGGGACACACCCTGCATTTTCCTTCTGCAAGATTGCGTGCCTGGTAAGTCTGCGCCGCGATACGATGAGACTTTCCCGGCTCCAGGCAAATCCGCGGAATGATCTCACCTCCGCCGCGAATCATTCGGTTTGCCCATTCCAAGGCCGACTCCTCTGTTTCCAGGGCGGTTTTTAGAGTCTCTCTGTCGTTTTTTCTAAACCACGCGGCCAAGCCGGCTTGCATCAGTTCATCGATCAGCTTGTCGATCGTCTCCTGAAGCTGGCTGCGTAGATTGGCCACTGCTGCCAGACGTGCCAATTGAAAGCTGTCCAGATCCTGCTGGGAACAGCCAAGCAGGAAATTCAGTGGCACTTGTGATGAGTTTTGCTTCTCGGGTTTCGGGGAATTGTCGGGATGATCTAGACTGCGTATAGCCATTAGACACCCCCGCGGCTTATTTGGGCGAGAATGGCCCGATTCTTCGACTGCGTCTTTTGCAGAATGTTATGCACATGATTTTTCACGGTTTGCAGGGAGAGGTTTAGGCGTGCAGCGATTTCCTTATTCGCTAACCCTTGGACAAGGAGCGATGTGAGCTGCAGCTCACGAGGTGTTAGTTCGCTGATGGATTGTGGGCGCTGAAGGATGTGGGCATCGAGCACTCGCTCTAAAATATCCTCAGTTAGGTAGAGCTTAGCGCCACGGCGCACATTGAGCTTATAACCGGCTTGCCGCAACCAATTTGCCAAGGTGCGGCGACTGACATCGATAAGCTCTGCGGCAGCTCTGAGTGAATATGTCTTTGGGATCATTGCGGGATCACCTCGAGGAGAATGCCGGCCAATAGCGTCATAACGAGAAGGCAGAGGATGTATTTCTCTACTGGTGCCAGAGGTTCGAATTTCTCGTCATCGCCGGCGTGAACAAACAAGCCCCAAAACATGCCAACGACGCAGGCGGCAAGGAACCACAGCAGCAGATACGGCAGGTAGCGCATCATGGCCGTATCCATACCCAGGACAGGGCGATGCCCAAGAGGATTCCTGCAAAGAATACAATCCAGCGTGCCGGCGGATGATTCATGCAGCGGGTGCGTGTCCATGGCATCAGGCACCACCGCGGCTTTCCCACATCTCGAACCATTCGATAGCTTCGGGGAAAGCTTCGATGATCTTCCGTTCGGACAGCCTGGCTAAATCGCGGAGATTCCGAGCGATTAACTTCTCGTCAGGATCTAGTTTTTCTTCGATGGATTCTAGGAAAGCACTGCAACATCTGGTACCCATCGCAGCCGCTTCGACAGCGTTGCGTTGAGCCGGTGATAGACTACGGCGAGCTTGCATGAGCGGGTACCTCCGCTTTTGTGAGTTAGGGGCGTGTCGGTGTTATAAGCACCGGTGCGTCCCGCTTTTACTGCTTTTTCAGCCTATTGCGACAACCTTTCGATTTGCAGAAGCTTCGAGGTACTGATGCGTTCTGGCGAGAGCCTCGCGCTTTTGATTCTCGTCGACAATCGCATACCTCCTGAACATGGAATCTGTGCGATGTCCCGTGATCTTCATAGCCACTGCTTGAGGAACGCCAGCCGCAAGCATATTGCGGGAAGCTGTGCGTCGGAGGTCATGGAATAACCGATGGCCCACGTTTGCCTTCTTGCAGGCTGTTGCCCACGCCTTGCGAAAATCTCCAACCGGCTGACCATCGAGGTGAAATACATACTCGGCAAACCGCGATCCGCCGTTCTCATCTTTCAGAATTGCAGCAGCGCGGCGACGTTCGATGATGCCGCGCAATTCTCCCTCGAGTGGCATGGTTTCGCGCTTCCGGGTCTTCGAGTTCTCCGCCCGGAGGGTGATCGCATCCTCGCCGACATCTGCCCAGCGCAGCGATTCAATCGAGCCCTTGCGCCAACCGGTGATAAAACCGAATCGGGTGAAATCTTGGAGGTAATCAGGAAGGTTTGTTACTACTGCTTCAAAATCCGCCGTCTCGAAAAAGCCTTGTCTCTCGTTGCCCAGTTCCGAAAGCCGCGGGATATGTGGCGCTGAGGATATTTGTTTGTCCCGCATGCCCACCTTGAAGGCTTGAGCGAGCAGCTGCAGGCGGTGATTTATCGTCGAGTTGCTATAACCTTCTGCGCGTAATTCCTCGATGTGCCGACCCACAGCTTCGGAACTGACATTGATCGCCCGCCAGGTGCCAAAATGATCGCGTACCGATTTGAAAGGATAAGCGACTTTAACATTCCATTTTTCGCGCAAACGATAATCACGCCCCAGGCCATCTAGCAGGTCATTCACAGTCACACGCTCTTGCTGTGGTCCGACAAAAGCATGACCACCGTGCTGCTCCGCAGCGATTTCACCAAGCCGGCGTTTCAGAAACCGCTCTGCCTCATGGCGCCCTTTCTCGGTGATTTCAAGCTTGTCGCCAGCCCTGATGTGCCGCGCAACTTCGCGCTGTTCCTTGCCGTGGGCATAGTAAGAAATCCAGAGAAATGAACTGCCCTTGCGTTCAAATACGCGGCCTCGTCCTCGTGTGTTCATGGGTTTAATCCTTTCCGCACTGTCTCAGAAATTCTGAAACGCTCAATCCCTTGGATTTGGCCTTCTCTTTTAATTTCCGGTATTCCGTGTCTGACATTCTCAGTTGCACGAGTTTCGTCAGTGGCTTACCGGCGGTTTTCAATGGACGACCCATACGCTTCTTCAACCTCGCACCCCCAATGATACTTTTGTAATTACAAATGTCAAGCATTTTTGTAATTACAAAAATCAAGTCTTATGTTTGATGAATCTCTCGATACCTTGAGCCGAAAAGAGCAACTTGCGCCCTTGGCGCCGGGTGAAAGCATAATCCTTGTGATGGAGATAGAGATAGTCTTCGCTGACCCCTAGGCGGTCGGCAGCTTTAGCAACATTGAGCAACTCATCGTGTTCCGGCAGGGCAGCAGCGGGCGCTGTTAGGCGCGCCCATGCAGTGGCTTTGGCTGCCTCTAAGTGACCAATCAAGCCCGGCAGATCCTCCAAGGCCGCTTCACGCGCAGCCTGCAGGATATCTTCGGGTTTGAATGTTCCGCCGTTCACCGTCCTATCCACTCTTTCCAATCTTTCGCTCACATCGGGAGCAGGTCCGACTGGCGAGGCTATACATCCCCTCCCGCCCGCATCCTTTACAAACCGCGTAACCAATTAGCTTCATTCGACGACCCCGTTTGAACGCGCAATGCATCTACCGCGGGCGATATGGGCTTGCCACCCGGCGACCGTGCCAAAATGACATTCACAGTTGCGGCAGGTACACCCCGGCCCATCGGCATCAAGATGGAGTTCCGGTACCTGTTCCCTGGTCCATAGGTGTCCACTTGAATCATAGGTGTCCACCATTTTTGACTGGACACCTATGGGGTTGGTGGCCACCTTTGGGGGTTCCGTTACTGCTGTCGGCAATCTCCAAAGCCATCCGGACTGGAAACCAACATCGTGCTTTACGACAACACCGAGGGCATCCTTTGCCCGGCGTAGAGTGCGGTCAGCGTGTCCGGCCGCCTTGGCGTCCGTCATAATCTGTTTGCGCGAGACGGCGCCATCAGCAAGTCGTTCACGGAGCCAATCCATAGCCTCAAGGCGCTCCGACCTATCCTCAATGTCTTCGGGCTGCAGGACGGAGTCAGCTGTCATGGTGACCACGTCGCCCCATTCCACGGCCACCACACCGGGCTCCCGCTCCTTGAGCATGTAACCGAGGCCATTCTGATCAGCTGCTACATTGATCTTGCCAGGCAGCATCAGACGTTGCGCAGGATCGTCGGGGCTTTTAGCAAAGAACCACACCGCCCGGGCAGCTGCTGTGAAAGCGATGGAACCATTAGGACGATACAGGGCGGGACGATTCGATTTGCTGAGATGATCTACGAGCACTACCGCGATTCGCAAGGTCTGGGCTATCTGTGCTAGCGGCGCGAGCAGGCCCCTAACTTTAGAGTTTACGTGAGAGTCGGTGCTACCAAGGTAAGCAGAAATCGGGTCAATGATGATGAGTCGCACATCATCCAACACGACGGCGGCATCCTGGAGCGCGGTGATATCACTTTGCAAACTGAAATGGTCTAGCGATGTTTCGCCGTTGTCCTTTATATGTCGAACAGCCTGGAGAACATGAATCTTGGTTATGTCCGCACCGGCCGCTTCCAGGCGGGGGCGAATCGTGTCTGCTGCATCATCTTCCGCACTGAGGAGAATGACGCTGCCCGGCTGACCATTGACCGTACCATCCGGCCACGCAGTTCCCATGGTTACGCGGGCGGCGATATCAAGGGTGACGAAGCTCTTCCCCAACCCTGGATCACCAGCCAGGAGAGTCAATTTCCCGAGTGGAATCCGTCCTGGCCACAGCCATGACAGCTTCTCTGCTGGTATATCACTTAGCCGGCGCAGCACTGCACCCGTAGCCGGTGGCTCGGTAGTGTATTCGGCAATGATTTTCGCGTAGTCCGTGCTCATCTCTTCTCCCCAACGGCGACCCGTGCGACCCATGCAGCGATGTGCTCTTGAGTCATCCGCGGGTGTGAGTGCGCGAGATCAAGAATCAGCGCAGCAACAAAGTCGAGCAAACGCTGCTCCGCCTCGCTCATCACCACTATTCCGAAATCAGGCATCACCGATTTGTCGATCATCATCCGAATCATAACATAAATTAGTTTATACACAATCTAAATTATGTTTGACAACCGCATGCTCTTATGGTTTAATCCAAGATGAGAGGTCTGGGTTATGGACGAAGACGAAAAGGACCGCAAGGTATTGCGCAAGGTCAGGAAAGACCTGGGGCTGCGTCAAGGCCGACTGGCCGAGTTGGCAGGCATACATCGGTCCACGATTTCGCTTTGGGAGAATGGAAAGGTGAAATTGCCAGATGAGGCAGTTCTGAAAATCTCACGCGCCATCAGCGAAGTTATGCTCGCTCGCTCGGAAGAACAAGCGCTGCCCTATCCACGGGCCAAGAATCCAGTTGTTGCGAAAGTCTTAGCCCGCCGTCGGCGCGAGTGGCGAATTACCCAAGTGGAATTGGCCCACAAATTGAACTTAGCATCCGACACAATTTCGCTTTGGGAAAACGGATATGTCGAACTCGAAGACTCCGAGGAAGAGCGCTTGGGGGAGGAGTTAGACAAGCTGATTGAGCAAAAAAGAGTCAAGCTTGGGTTGCCTGCCGAAAAGTCTGAAATGGTTCCGCTGAGTGCATTAGCAGGTCCGCGAAAGGACACTGATTTTCAACCGTTACACAAGAAGGTTGAGGCTAGCTTGAAAGAAATCATCGCAAACCAAAAAGAGATCATCGAGGAGTACGAGGCGGAAATCGCCAGGCTCGAACTGTTGAACAAAGAAACTAGCGAATCGAAGGACCGCGAGATTCAGGCTCTCAGGGAACAGTTGGAAACCAAGAAAAGGTTGGTGACGATTCCCCCTGAAACGTGGGAAGGGACGGAGGAGTAGCGGGAGATGGCCATCACGCTTACCAGCACGACGGAGTCGACCGAAAGCTTGCAGCACGGGGTTAGCGATGAGTGGCGCACCCCGCCGCCAGCAAAACCGGAAGAGAGCCCGGCGGCTACCAATGGCGAAATTCCCATCGATACTTTACCGCCTAAAAAATTCTCGGAAGTGCGCGAGCAGCAAATTGCTGCTAAGAAGGAAGCCACCGCGGAATTTTTGGAAGGCGAAGACCGCGATAGGCCCAGAGGCGGTGGCGCACAAAAACGCATTGATAAGGCGGTAAAGAATTGGCGCATGGAAGAATCACGGCGCATCGCAGTAGAAAAGGAACTAGGGGAGCTCAAGGCTCGTCTTAGCACAGCGCCCACTCCAACACAGACGCCAGCAAGCTCTGATGCGAAGCAAGCGGAACCACAAGCAGCGCCGCAGCCACAAGCACAGCCTCAGCGAACCGAGCCGCCTACTCCCCACCAGCAACGCATGAATCAGGGCCGCGGTAAATATGCGGACTTTGATGCCGTGCTTGCGGAAGCGGATCGCAGTGGTTTCAGACTGCCGGCGGAATCAATGCAGCTCTTGAAAAACTTGCCCAATAGTTCCGACGTGATGTATCTCATTGCGAAGAATCCTCAATTCAGGCAGCAAATTTCCGCCAACCCGCAGCAGGCCACAGAAACAATTCGCCGTGTTGGTGGAGTGTTGGAGCTCGAAGGCTTGACTAACCCTGCCTCGTGGCAGTCGTTCAATGCTCGGGTTGCGGAGCTTCAGAACAATAAGGATTTCAATCCGCGTTTGTTATTGGATTTGCCGGAGTTTCTCCGACCTGCGATTACCGACGAAGGCGGTGCCGGCGCCGACATTCTGCTGCATCTGGGACGCAACCCAGACATTGCGAAAGAAATCGCGCAGATGCGCCCCGATGCAGCTCTTAAGCGCCTCGGGCAGATCTCCGGACAACTCACCAAGCCCAAGCCCAAAGTTGAACCGCCTGCACCGATTAGTCCGGTTGGAGCGTCATCGACACCGACCGGGACTATTCCCCTTGATGAATTACCGCCGCGTGAGTACAACCGTGTCCGCGACGCACAGGAACGAGCACGAAAGAGAGGAAGATAAATGGACAAGAAGGAAGACAAGAAGGAATTTGACGAACTTGTGGAAGCGGTCAAGGAAGCCGTGATGAAAGCTGAGATTGTCGAAATCGACAAAAAGCTAAATAGCCGTCTTCAGGTTCCAGTCACCTGGGAGACGCTAAAGCAACAAAAGTGTGACGTGTTGAACCCGAAACCAGCGGAAGTGAATGTTGCTACGGTCTCTAGATTGCCGGTTATTCCACCGGACTATCCCCGCCTCCTTGCCTCATATCACGAAAAAACACTCGAGTATATTGTCGTAAATAATGGCGCCGAGTGGGCGCCTTACCATGACTGGCACACCGTCTTTCCCCCTAACCAGCCCGCGAGTCGTGCCATAACCACGACTCTTGAGGCTGAAGTGGAAAAACTCAAGGCCGCCGGGGTGCCGGAAAGACCGAAACAGGAGCATGAACGCCGTAGGCAAAAGGCTGCCACGAATGCCGGCTACCGGAGCTAGGTGCAACATGATGATGGAGGAAAACTAAAATGGGATCACCGCCGCTCGTCGCACTTTCCGTCAAACCGCCGGAAAATCCGCTGGATAATTACGCCCGGATCATTGGGATTAAAGGGATGCTCACCCAACAGGCGGGTGAGCAACAGTCGCAGCAAATAATGGGTTCGCAACTCCAGGATATTCAGGCGGGCCGTGCGATGCTTAACGACATGTCGCAGCGGGCCGCGTCTACCGGGAAAGCTCCCACTCCTCAGGATGTTTACTCGCTCGCCGGGAAATACAATGCGAGCCCCCAGGCCGCGAGCGCTATTGCTAACGGCTTGCTCACGACACAAGAGCACATTTCGAATATCGCCAAAAATGATGCGGCGACGAACGCAAGCAACCTTGAGACCACGCAAAAACAGTTAGATTCCTACCGCGGACGACTGATGTCCATCGTCAACGGGCCACAGGCCGACAAGCAATCGAATTGGGCGAAAGAGATTGCGACAGAAGAGCAGTCAGGGCAGGTCAAGCCCGGAACAATTTCCAATGTTTACCCGGGAGACGAAGCGGCGCAAGCATTCGCAGATCACTTTGGGCTCGGTAGTGTGCTCGCGAAAGAAGCTACCGAGAAAATGAGCGCTACAGGCTCCCTTCTTCGTGGCACAACAGCAGCGAACGAGCTTCAGCAAAAACTGAATCCTCAGAGCCCCTTGTACGCTCCATCACCGCAAGCGGTAGCGATGGGAACAGCTCCAGGCGCACAGCAGATCCAAACTGGACAGGCAGCGCAAGCCGGCCGCGTGGCAGGCGCAGAGGCAAATGCAAAACTTCCCGCGGAAATCGTCGCGCGGCAACAGGGTGCAATAGCACAAGTACAAGCGCAGGCAAGCCAATACTCATCCAATTCCGCCTTGGCCAAAGTTCCCCCGCATCTTGTTGCGCCAGCTACCGCAGATGCGACGAAGGTTGCCCAGGAATATGCGGACGCAACTTCCGCGGCAGACGACATGAAAACGTTCATCGATCTTGCACGATCGGGAAACAAGATTGCTTATGCATACTCCCCAACGGAAGGCGTTCTGACGTTGAACACAGCGCGGGGAGTGAAGCGCGTGAACATGCCGGAAATCGCATCGTACGGCGGAGCCGGTTCCGCATTTGATAACGTGATGGGATTCTTGGGCAAGAAAGCTAGTGGCGCATCGATTCCCCCGGATGTGCTGAACGACATGGAGACCTTGCACGGCGCAATTGCCAGTAATGCGCAGACGAAATATCAGAACAAGCTAGGAGTGATTAATCAAAATTACGGATCGAGCTTTCAGCCAGTGCAAATGCAGAACGTGGGCAGTGCGAAGCCAAGCGCACCACCGCCCGCGGCGGGCTTTACGCGGGTTCAGGCGTCCGATGGTTCCATGCACGATATTCCTAGCGGGAATATTGCCGCGGCAAAGAAGATCGACCCGAATTTGAAAGTGATTCAATAAAATGCCAGATCCTCAACAGCAGCAAGATTCCGGGCAAGCGCCAGCCGCACCACCGCCCGCGATAGATTTTTCGAGCGTCGGAGGAAAACCTGTTTCCTCTGGTTCAATTGATTTTTCATCGGTCGGCGGAAAACCGGTAGTGGCTCCCCCTCCAGCTCAGTCAACGCAAACCCAAGCGCCAGCGGAAGACTGGGGCAAAACGGAGAAGGCGTATGTCCCGGCGTGGGGCGAGCCTCGCATGATGGCTGTCGATGTACCGAAAGGAGATAAACAGCAGTACGAAGCGGCGTCCCAGGCGGGAGCAACACAAGCGGGGAAAATCGGTCTCACTACTCTTGGCTCGATGGCCGCTCCTGAATTACTCCCTGAAATGGAAGGCGGCGGGTTACTTGGCTACCTGGGCAGGGTATTTCTGCGCTCTACCGCATCGGGAGCAGGCGCAGGTGCGGGAACAATGGCCGGGCAGGCACTGGGCGGCGAAAATCCCCTAACCTCTGAGAATTTGAAAGATACGGGATTAGTGGCAGGCACTACTGCAGCGCTCGCGCTTCCGCTCGAGGCCATCGGGCAAGTACCGTTTACGAAACTGGGACGATCCGCAATCAATCAGAGTCTTGGCGCCCAAACCAGAGATGTGACGTATGGAAACCCAGCCGTCGGCCTCACCAAAGAAGGAATTACTGACGTTCCGACGGGTGACTATGAAGCGTACAAGTCAGCCTTGCGGGCTGGGCAATCTCCGCTACAAGCTTCGCAGGCAGCCGGCGGACGATTCGCAGCGGTAAATCAGCGAATCAGCGAACTGACGCCGCGCCTGAATAATCTTCTTTCCCAGTCGCAAGCGACAATTCCCGTCAAGGATGCAATCGACAAACCGCTAAACGATGCTGCGCTCGACATCATCATGAATCCGGCAATGACGGACCTTGAGAAAGATACGGCACTAAACCAGCTTGGCGCTTTGCAAAAGTCTGTGAAGCAGGGACTCGGGCCAGATGCTACGCCTTCGCAATTGCAGGTTATCAAGCAAGCTATCGGAAATCGTGTGAACTGGGGCGGAAACGTCTCCGTAACCGATGAAGTGAAGCCCGCTTATCGGGCTCTTTATGGAAGTCTGAAGAACGCCATTCACCAATCCGTCCCGGGTGCCGCGCAGATCGATGAGCGGCTGACAAATCTTCTAGCTGCGCACAGCGACCTAGACACGCTCGCAAAAGCCGAAGAGGTTGGCCGCGGTGGTGGAGTTATCAGCGGAGGAAAAATTGGCACCTCGCTTGTCGGACTGGCGGAAAGGTCCGCCGGGCGAGTTCTCCCAGCCGCAATGGGAGCCCCAGCGCTTACAGGCGCAGGTGCCGGTACGATTTCACTTGCCGATGTTTTGCAAGAGCAGTGATACAAGGAGGGGCAAATAATGGACCCAAGCGAAGCTTTCCGAGCGTCCCAGGAAAGGCGCCAGAGCGAGTATGAAGAGCGCCGCAAGAAAGCGGAGACTGAGCTACTCGGCAGCGCTCAAAACATGCGCGAGTATGCGGATCGGCTCAAGGCTTTGCGCAGCACCATTATCCAGCCGGAAATTCCGCTCGATGAAATGAGCATGTCTGACTACATGAAGGTGCGAGGCAAGCGGAGAAGATAAGCATGGTTGCGCCCAGCACAATCGGAGATTTGCCTTCCCGCGAAATGGTGGAGCAGGAACTGCTCTGCCGCAAAGCGGCGTCCTATCGCCAAGACCCCTTGGGTTTCGTGCGGTGGGCGTATCCCTGGGGTCAGCCTGGGCCACTCGAGAAATACTCCGGTCCTGATGCATGGCAAGCAGAATTTCTGGAAGAACTTGGGCAGCAAGTCCGAAAGCGAAACTTTGATGGCGTCACGCCAGTTCTACCCATCCGCTTTAGCACAGCTTCCGGGCATGGTATCGGAAAGTCGGTACTAGTGGCCTTTATCGTGAACTGGATACTATCCACGCGGCCGCACTCCCAGGGAACAGTCACGGCCAACACGTTCCAGCAGTTGAGCACGCGCACCTGGGCGACGATCCAAACATGGACAAAGCGGTGCAAAACCGGCCATTGGTTCACCGTCACCGGCCAGCGCATGTATCACACGCAATTCAAAGAGTCTTGGTTCTGCAGCGCTCAATCCTGCAAAGAGGACAATTCCGAGGCTTTTGCCGGGCAGCACGCGGCATCGTCAACATCTTTCTACGTTTTCGATGAGGCGTCAGCCGTGCCGGACAAGATACATGAAGTTGCGGAGGGCGGTTTAACGGATGGCGAGCCCATGTTTTTCCAGTTTGGCAATCCTACCCGTTCGCGGGGCGCTTTCCATCGCGTGACGTTCGGTATCGAGCGAAACAGGTGGACGGTGCGATCCATCGACTCCCGCGCCTGCAAATTCAGCAACAAAGAGCTAATCGAGCAATGGCGTCAGGACCGTGGCGAGGATTCGGATTTCTTCCGGGTTCGTGTTCTCGGCTTGCCGCCGAGGGCTGACGATTCGCAATTTATCGACTTGGAGCGAATTGTCGAAGCGCAAAAACGCCAAGTGACCGTCCTCCAAGATGAAGCACTTATCGCTGGAGTCGATTTAGCCTGGGGCGGGGAAGATTGGAACTCAGTCTGCTTTCGTCGCGGGAAGGATGCTCGGTCAATTCCGCCCATTCGCATCCCTGGAGAGAAAACCCGTGACGCAGCGATTATGGTGGTGAAACTCTCCGATTTGCTGAGAGACGGTATTAAGGGCCACAAAATCAAAATGATGTTCATCGATTCTGCCGGCATCTCAGGGGCTATCGCATCGCGGCTATGGGATCTAGGCCACAGGAACGTAGTCGAGATTAACTTCGGTGCCGATTCGCCAGACGTCAAGTACGCCAACATGCGAGCCTACATGTGGGGAAAATTGAAAGACTGGCTACTTACCGGCGCTATTGACGACAATCCCCGGCTCGAATGCGATTTGACCGGTCCAGGCTATGAACTCGACAACAAAGTCCGCATCAAGCTTGAAAGCAAAGTCGATATGAAGGAAAGAGGCTTGGACTCGCCAGATGATGCCGACGCATTGGCACTCACTTTCGCTAGGCAGGTAGCTCCAACGCCGATACAGACGCTGGAAACTAGATGGATCATACCTGGCCAGAGTAGTCAGGCTTGGATGGCGTAATGAGAGAACACGGACAATTCACGGACAATTTCAGGGAAACCTCGGCGAGTATGCTACGCGCTGATGCTTTGGTACATGTAAGATCAACAGAATCATCAGGACTTTTGGTAGGGGCGGTGGGGATCGAACCCACGACCTTCGGCTTAAAAGGCCGCTGCTCTACCACTGAGCTACGCCCCTAAACTGATTACCGCACAGCAACTTGCGAGGTGGTCGCCTCGGAGCCATTTTCATCGGTGGCTGTTGTGGTAGCACTTGCTCCCAGCAAAGACACCGCCACTCGCAGCTTGTTCGGCCCCAGAAGTGCGTACCGTCTCACCACCCTTAAACTCTTGTGCCCCAAAAGATCTGCTATGCCTTCCAGCGGTACGCCTTTGATTCGCAAACGACTCGCGAATGTGTGCCGCAAGTCATGGCAACGAAAATTCCTGATCCCCGCTCCCATCATCGCATCGTCAAACCAGTACCGTTCATTCTCAAGCGGTTCCCCGTCTTCGCTGACTGGAACACACGCCTCACCCCGGGCATGCACAACCCTGAGGCCGGCCACCGCCGCTTCATTTAAGGAGACGTTTATGGGTTCTTCGTCCGCGGGATGTTCAACATCCGACCCTTAAAGTCTACCATGTCCATGTCAGGCTGTACTGACTCCCCTTCCGCAAACCGGTGTTGGGCGAGATCTACTCGGGAAGATGCGAAGCCCACTTGGTATCGATGACCTTTCGGAGTTTTTTCTCCTCGTCGACGGTCAGAAACCGGACGCGATTATAGATGGCTAGATCACAAGAGATCAAATGCCTTCGATGGCGCTCTTTCGGATACGTTGCAGCGCGACCGGCTCCGTAGCTCTGCTGTCACATTTGTCCACGTCGGCATGTCTCTTCCTACGGAGGAGTAATGGTACAAAGAACACGCCCAATCTGCCAGAGGTGCGGAGTCCAGGATAATCTGGCGCATCGCGCCGGTTTTCTGCATAGGCATTTCCCGACCATCAAACGGATGATTGAGAGCGGCTACGGCAACGCTGCGATCATCCGTGCCATTGGTTTGGATCCCGATCGGGGGGGAGCCCGCGTGCGCATTCGTTACATCCGAATGCGCTTGGCTCAACTTGGAATCTTTAGAAACAGAAGGCGTGCGACCCAGACCTCCGTTTAATTCCCGGGACCTCAAACACTGGGGATGTTGCAATCTTCCTTAAAAAAGCTAGATTTTGGATTTCGCTTTTGTGCTCGTTTGCCAGTTTGTACGAATATTCGCATTAACTCCAGACCCTCCTCGAACTGTTCAGATTCGAAGAACTTGAAGCTCTGCCACAGGATCTCTCTCCGACATTCGGGGTCCCGCCGGGCCTTCCGGCATAGATGTTTCGCTATACTTTTTTTCCTCTCCATAACGGATGTTTTTCTCCATTCACCGCGCATGGATTCGCGGTGCAGGTATATAACCGAGCCTCAAAAATAAGGACAGTTATAATCTCTCGTTAGTACTCCTCATACCCTGTGACAATCGTTTCGGACTCTGCCTAAAGTCCTGGAATTCCTCTACCGAGGGCTAGAAGCTATTAAGACAACCGATGCACGACTTGTCACACCGCCGAACATTGGCAGTCTGACTATAAAGGGCTGAATATGTATCAAGTGCAGTGTCTCCGAGAGATCGCTTCGCGCGTGTGCGTCCACCAGGCGCCAGAGTTGACGCTAGAAAGTCCTATCCTGTTTCTTGCGAATGTGATGGCACGGGGGAGTGTCCGCGATGTGCTTGTTGCGCGAAAATATTTCGATGATGCGGACTTTGAGCTGGTTCTCACAAATCCACCGAAGGGCGTCTTCACGCTATCGACATGGTATTACTGGAATCTCTTTTACAAACGAACGCCAGTTCCACCGCTCCCTTAGATATCTGTCCCTCGATTCAGCAAACGCACACTGTAGGCGTTGAGAAACTGCGGCGAATATTTGAAGATCCGGCGAGATAGTCTCCAACATTTCATTCGATTACTACTGGTCCAGCCTCCCAAGAAAAGGCGGTCGATTGTCCGCAAAGTCCATCTCGGAGAGTAAGCCTGCGCGCAGGGCCCTTTGAACTAAATCGTTCCACAAGGCGAGAAAGTCCGAGAGTGGAAGCATGCACGGTCCTGGATGTGAAGCAAATTCAACTGTAGTCGCGCACGTCTCGTCGCCCAACAGCCGAATACTAATATCGTTGCGGTGCAGCTCCATAAGAATCCGCAGGACATCCCGATGGATGGCTTGTTCGCCTTGACGGGTGGGCCGCGCGTTCAGGAGTCTTTTTAGGACTCGCGGGATATCGTCCAGCCGCGGCTTTTCAACGAAGGCATCGAAGCACTCGGGCAATGCCAAGTAGACCTCGTGGGCGCAACCGGAGAAAAGAATAATTGGTAGACGTGCGTGTTGCTTCTTAATCAGGATGGCGACTTCCTTGCCTGTCATGTCGGGAAGCTGAAGATCGAGGACTATGGCATTGATACTGGAACCGTTTAGCGCGAACAAGTCGAGACCCTGAGATCCGCTCGAAGCCGCCAAAACATTGTAACCCGCCGCTTGTAAGGTTCTTTGCAGGACCTCCAAGATCTCGGAGTAATCCTCAATGCAGAGTATTGTCGCCACCGCTGTCCTGTCTGCTTCGATCTGCGTACTCATGGAAACTAGAAGCTCTTAGCTGAGTTTGACAAGCAACGGCCCTTAGGTGTGACAGTGGGAGTGGGGGTCCCTAAGTGCCACTCGCTTACCCCGCCCTCAAGGGCGCGGGCGCGGTTCAATCGCGCAAAGGCGCGAAGGAGAGGGTGGTGTGGAAGGCCTAAAAGGAAAACTCCCCAAGAACGCCCTTTGCGCGACTTAGCCCAATTTATAAACAGTTTAGCCGATCAAAGGTAGATACAAATTCAAGTAGTACGATTCAGCCGCGTGTGACGATTCTGTCGGCGGCGCAAGAATACTTCGATAATACTTAAAGATATCGAAGGTGCGGCCTGAGCCAGCTGAGGATCCATGGCATCAGGTCCGACATTCTCTCTGCCGCACAATGAGTCGCGTGCGGAATCAACCGGGCCACGGTGGCGGGGCGACTCGAGAAGTCCAATACATCCGACTGAGGAACGTACGGATCGTCAAAACCATTTATGACTAAGAGCGGAGTACGGCTCAGGCTCCATTCGTAGAGCCCTTGCGAACGAAGGGAAAATGGCGCCATTGCAGTCGCCAACGAATTCAGGTCTGGGAAAGGTGCGTCCAAAAAGAAAGAATTTCCCAAGATCCCCGGCATGCCATTCGGAATACTTTTGAGATTTTCGCGTTCAAAACAGGACGAAACGCAGGCGCCTACCGCAGCTGCCGCGTCGACGCGCCCCATCAAAGCGAGCTTCACTGCCCATAATCCACCAAAACTAAATGCGAGAACCCCAAGACGTCCATTTCCTATCGGCCGCAGCTGCTCTCCAACGCTATTGAGAACTTCATCGCCATCCGGAGCGTTAGGTACGGCCGATTCTCCCACACCGGGCATATCTACCAGAGCCACGTGCGCATGCAGAACCTTGCTCAAATACGTGGCTGAATTGTGAATATCCATCTTCGAGGTATCGACGCCACCGAGCATCATCACTACCGGAGCTCTACCTTGGACTCTTTGGTCCCTGAGGATGTGAACCGGAACTCGAGTGATTTGGTCACGATAAGGTACAGACAATACGTGTCGCTCGAAATGTTGCGGAAAACTTTTGGAGGCCCGCAGATAAGCTCCAAGCTGATTGTGATAGGCCTCTTCGTGTGCGGCATTGCCAAGGCAAGGATACTTCGCGATTCCGAATAGCAGTGAGGCAAGCAAATGATCCTTGATTCGCTGCGCGATACGAGCGGCGAGCGACCATTCATAAACCCAGCCGCCTGGCCCGTCGCTCCATAGGTCCTTCACGTAAGGAGCAACGTGTTCAATCGTATCTCTTGGTACACCTAATCCGACGAACTGGGGAGTCCGTTCCCGAATCAATGCCTGCGGATTTGCGTCAAAAGTGAAAGCCATGCTTGCAAGACTCCTTTTGCCGGACTCTCTCCACAGCCGAACGGAACCGCTCCAAGTCGCAATCAGTTCCCTTTTCTGAACTTTGACTCGGGCGTAGCGTCACGTGTGACAGTACGCGGGCCGTTTGTTCCGGCCCGACGTCCTCTCGACAGGTTCCAGCTCCGACGATGTTACGGAAAGGCGGTTCTCTCTATCGGCCCGCAATTACGACGCCCTGCGACCGCCGGAGGTTCCAGGCCCTCCCGAGGATGATTCTCTCTCGAGAAATTGGGCGCAAGAATTCGAACCGGTACAGAAAATTCAGCCGCTGCCGAATCGTCGCTTGAATGCGCATTAGATCCG
Organism: Candidatus Acidiferrales bacterium; assembly: GCA_963783955.1. Taxonomy (GTDB): domain Bacteria; phylum Acidobacteriota; class Terriglobia; order Acidiferrales; family UBA7541; genus Acidiferrum. Next base: position 740,714 of record CAWAPN010000003.1, read on the forward strand.
AGGCATGCGTCATTGAGAACTCCAACAGGATCAATTCGCCTACCTCTAGCGGCGTTACTTGCGAAAGATAGACCGACATTCCGCCCTGGCAAATGTCACGTGCCTGACCATAGAAGATCTGAAATCCATGCCGTGAAACGCCTACAACCGTCACTTGAAGACATAGGGAGTGACGATTCCAGCGGCGGCGTTCCGTCTGGGCGGTATGGATCCAACGAGTTGACGAGAACAGCTCTAGAGTTCGGCTCGATTGCACAATGGACTCCTAGTTCCCAACAGATTTGCTCGCTTCGTGGGCCACGCCACGTCTCGACGTTGTGACCACGATACTGTTCAGCGTCCTTGGAACCGCGCTCGGAATAGCACAATTCCGAAATAGCGATCCATCCAGGCAGCCTTCTCTGGCGCTAGAGCTCTGAGGTGATCTGTTACGACTGGTTCCTCTACTCTTTCGAGTGTGAGGCCGGCATCGGCTAATGCGTTCAAATACTCAGAGAAACGAGCCACATGATGCGAAAGGGTGACAAACGGATTTCCGAACACAGCGTAGGTATACGTCCGAGCGTAAGAGTATGCCCGGCCATATTCGATATCATCCGTTTCCTTCTTGAGTGCGACGAACCGAAACGGATGCGGAACCGAGCAGACCAGAATCCCGCCGCGCTTCAATTTGCTCGCGATCTCTTTAACCACCTGGCCCAAATCTTTTGCAAACATGAGCGTCTGAAAAGCGACGATGAGGTCAAAATCCTTTCCGGGGAGCTCAGGAACTTGATCGAGCTCGTTCATGTCCCCCAAGACCGCAGACAAATTAGCAATACGTGCCTGCCTCGACCAGTGCCCACGGAATGCAAGACTTGAATCGAGCCCAAGGACAGAGGCAGCCCCGTGAGTCGCGAAATACCTCGATTTCTCCCCGAGACCACATCCGACATCCAGGATCTCTTTCCCTCGAAAGTCGCCGACGAGACTAAGTTGTGCCGGCCATTCGACAAGCTTGTCGAGGGACAAAGTTCTGCTTCTGTTTTTGTTTGTTCCCATTTTGTCGAGCAATTCGTCGGTCCAGAGGGCCATGGAAAGTTGGTCCTAACTAGGAAGCTTTCAAAAACGCAATCGCAGTCGTCCACAGCGAGGCAATTCTTGGTTTGCGCCGATTTGAATGTGCAGCAAGAGGCAAAGCGTTTCGGTAGCCACCACTCTTAAGACCGATAAAGGGTCTCGGAGGACCAGCTTGTACGACCAAGCGTCGGAGAAAACCTGCCAAGGCTTTATGGTCTTCCGGACTTAGCCACATGAAATGACACAGATACATACTTCCCGTCTTTTGTTCCACCGTTGCGGTCACCGACAGGCTTTGTCCGGTGGAAAGCAAAGGCAGTTGGAGTTGCACCATATCGTGCAGGCGGAGGGGTTCGTCCATACATAGGGAGACACTAGCCATCGAAATACCGATTGCCTGTCCGACGAAGTGAGCGCCTGTCGAGACGGAAACCTCGGTCTTCGCGTGGTAAGGTAGACTCCCGGATTTTCTTAAGACGGATTCGTCAGACATGCGGAACTGCGATACGGCCATTTCTTTCTCCTGAGGCGCTCTCTCACAGAGCGCTGCAATTCATTCATCGGATTAGACAGAGCACGTTTCGATTGTGTGACGCCAAGCTATATCGTGGATTCTTGAACTCCCGAATCGCGGGCTGAACTCTTAAGAACAATCGGGCTAATACACTTGCTGAAATCCAGCGTTGACTACGCTGCGCAGAGACGGTGTTCCAGGAGGCATTTCGGCCAAATTCTGAAAGTCTGAGTCGAAGGAAAGATTTCGGATCGGAGCGTCATACTGAGATGGCGGAGTAGCACCGATCTTGTCTGGTGCTGTGGCGTAACGCGCGGTGAAGAGGATTACTATGGATCCTTTGTAGTTAATTTGAATTTTGTTCCAGTCTTCGAGGAGCGAAGAGGGGAGGAGAGGCGCGACCGTATCGTAATCCGTCGAGCTAAGTGCTGTCACTCCATATGCAGCGGCAAATCGGTAGTAGCTTGCAACGGGTTGTCGCCCAAAACCTGGAGTTTGCTGATTCTTTGAACCCCAGACGTCGGTTGGATACTGGAAGCTGTTGTCGTCGACCCAAGCCGAAGAAAGCGTGGTGATCTTGTCTGCGTAGATTGCTGCAGGAACGTGGGTCATTCCGGCATTGTCGTTGAAGTTGGAACCACCGGCAGCATTGGCGTTGTAATTTCCGAAGACGTAGATGGGATTCTCGCTAGCGACGCTAAAGCCCCCACCGGTTGGTGACGAGGGAAGGTTTCCGAGCGATCCGTTTATGAGTCGAAGGGCGTGGCGGGCCCCCGAAACCCAGTTCGGCTTCGCAGCGGATTCGCAAGAGACTCGCGTGGAGGCGAGCTGACCGTCTACACCTACCGCCCCTGTCTGAGGAGTTTGGACCGCAGACGCAAACCCGAGACCCAAGTTTCCGGCGCCATATACGTCGAGAGTTCCGTAACCTTGTTCCCCACTCGTTTGAGTATCCTCACCTGGATCGAGTTGGTTGTTTGGCAATTGATTGGGAGCCGAGGGATTCTGTACGTCTTCAAAGCCATATTCTCCAAGTTTCATGCCATTCGGGTATGTCAACATGCCTCGTCGGTCAGAAAAATAGACAAGATATCCATTTTGGGACGTGGAATCGACGGCGCTTCCCGAGCCAGGAATCGCCCCAGAGAGCCATTGTTTCAAGTTGCGAACATCGATTTCGACCACGTTTATGATGCCGTTGAACGAACACGTCGTAAAGGTAGGCGAAGGGTAGGCGGTAAATTCGCCTTCTGCAGTATCGTACAAATTGATGGGATACCAATTGTTCCTCGAGGCGGAACTGCCGGCTGGGGCCAATCCTGGGTTATTACTCGGCAAGCGCGTTTCTTGGAGGATCAGAATCGCATTTGGATTGACGAGATTTTGGATTCCGATCTCGGAGTTTGCAACTGACTCTTGTTGACGCGCAAAACCGAGTTTGAGCCATTCCTGAGTTATCCCCGTATAGGTTGCGGAGTTTGCGTTTGATCGATATTCGACGCGCAGCCAGCCACCCGGTCCCGACCATGCCGTATCCGCGGAATCGACGGGAAACTCGCTACTTAAAAGGCTCCATGTCGGATACAGAGTGTTCGTGACAGGGTTAATCGGGGCGCTCCAAGTTTCTGTGCCATTCAGGGCTGTGGTGCTATTGGCCTCAGCGAAGTACTGTTTTAGCGATGGAGTCGTAAGCGGTACGCCGCTCGTATTATCCATTCCTCCCGAAAGTACGTTCGCCAATCGAATATTTGAAGAGTCGTTTGGCCCCTGCGGCGACAAATCATATGGATCGTCCGAGATGAGGATACGGATCGAAGCCTTGTTGTATTCTCTCGATTGAGCGATGCCGCTCGTCGGGTCTTCATTCGGCCGAGGGCGACGGATAAGTTCGATGCCATTTACACCTGGTTGAACAAAGGGCAATGAAAGGGTTTCAGCTCCTGTCGCATAGTTCTCGACAAAGTCGTTGTAGATTGATAGGGAGAGCGTTGACCAGTTCTGGTTGGCGCTTCCTGCACTGTTCGGGATTCCGGGTGGATTCTGGGCGGGGTTAAATCCGTAGTAAGGCCAAGTTCCGTCCAACCAGCTTCCTTCCGTCATTCCGAGGGAGCGGCAAGTGGTTGAGGGTGTACCCGGGACCGCGCAGCCGTTCGTTTGAGTTGGAAAGTAAACAGGTCCCGGTGAGGTCGTATAGCGATCTCTGACGATCTCCTTAGCCACTCGGACTGGAGCCTGAAAAGTAACCGAATAAGCGCTGCCGATATCCACGAAAAGATTGCCATTGATTTGAACCCGACCTCCCATCAGCCAGTTATTGCCTGGCCTGATGATGCAGTCGCGGTCGGAGAAAAGCCCAAATTGAAAAATGGGAATGGAGGCAACTTGAACGGACCGTATCATCCGAACTTGTTCTCCGGAGACGCGTTGGGCGGTGACCTGCAGTTGTACAGGAACAATCTGCGCTGAAAGACCTGCCTCAGGACCAGTGCTGATCGTGCTTTGGAATGACGATGGCGCTCCTCCGCTTAGGCTCAGAGCATCCGCAGTGTACTCGGAATACGTCGTGCCATCGATGGCAGGAGGGCTGCCATTGGGCAGCCCAACGGATTGGATGTCTGAAGCGCTTGGAGCAAGTTCGGTCGCATACAATTGATCCAAGTCGCTAACCAGCTTTTCCATCCCGGCTTCGGCGGAGTAGAAGGCTTCCGTGTGTTGCTTGTCGCCGCGCTGGACCTTTTGATCGGTATTGAGGAAGGCGAACACTGCGATAGAGAGTACGAGGATGACCGCTAAGAGGAGCAGAGCTAGTATTAGCGCGAAACCCTGTGTGTTCTTCTTTGTTCTTTGTGGACGCATACGTTTTACTCCGAGGGAATTCGTCAGGTATTTCTACTGAGTCCCCAAAAACGCCAGGTTCCGGGGAGAAACTGTGGTGGTCAACGCTGAATAGCTGTAACTACCGTGCTGGTCGACATGGGTGGAGCGAACGGTAACCGTAACGTGGACCTTCCTGATTTGACTCGGCAGCGCCCCTTGCAGGTCCGGTGGATCGGGTGAAGCGTCAGAGGTTTCGGCTACAACTCCTTCCGCATTCTGGTAATCAATGTCGTAGCTGATCTTGAGACCCACGACATGGTCTGCAACCGGGGCCGGCAATTGTGCATTGACCTGCCGCATCAGTCGAGAATCGACTGGGGTGACATCTGGAGCTACGGGTTGTCCGTTTTGATCAAGACCCTGGAGGAAATAAGACACCAAGAGAACACGTGACACAGTTACCGGAGGATAGCTGCCGGATCCTGGTGGGGTGGCCAGATTCGCGATCGGACTGTAGCCGTTGTAGGGAAGGTTCATGTTGAGCGGGTCGCCTTCAGCGAATGTCATTGAGCCTGTACCGCTATTGAGAGCAGTGATCACTCCGATCGCAGCTCCATTCGCGGTGGAGAGCATCATCATGTCGCCGACCTGCAGGTCGATCGCGGGATCTGAAAACAAAGGCGTCAGAGGTTGCGTAACATCATCGCCTGTGCAGCGAATCTGGTCCGGCCCATTGCTGATGATCGTGTAGGCGGGCATGGTCACCGTTCGGCCATCGGCAGAAATGTCTCCGAAAGCGGGACAGGGTGCCGCAGCCGCAGTGATTGCATAAGAGTTCCACGTCAGGGGCGGCGGATTGATGTCCGGATTCGGAGTGCTCAGCAGTGGATCTGAATAAAGAAGCGCGACAGCGTCTGAGGAAGAATTGAGAACGAGTGGCCCACTGGAGTGCCCGGGCATTACGGAATAGAGCACTCCGTTGATGTAGTGGTTGTTTGTGAGCAGACAAGCGGGAGTTGTCGAAGCACATCCAAACTGCGGAGATACGCCAGCTAAACTGCCGGGCGGAATGGTAATGCCCCCTTTTGGAATGCTCGTGCCAGCCGCCGTAAGTTCCTTGGCCATTGCATTGAGCGCGACTCTGGCGTTCTGCTCTACGTCCACGCCTGCAGTGATGAAATGCGCAGAGGTGAGCGACTCAGCAAAGAGCACCACCGCGGCGCCGACTACAACGAGAGTGACGACGAGGGCAACGAGAAGTTCTACGAGTGTGAATCCTTTTTGTTTCTTGTGCGTCACGTTTGATTGTCCTCAGTGAGACTCGGAGATAAATCCGACGACAACGTAGTCTCTCTGTCCGGTGGTAGAAGTTATACGAACAGTTATCGTGATTTCCTTAAGGGTCGGATTATTTAAAATGGGAGAAATAACGACTTCGCGGGTAAAATTCGAAAGTGTCACGCTCACGTCATCGCTCGTGCCAAAAACTCCATCCGTCCCCGGAAGCGTATATGTCTCCGCACCAGAATCGTCAGCAGTGGCTAGGATTCCATCAGCACCCGGGCCGAGTAACGGATTGAATCCGGTTACAAACGCTCCCGATCCATCTCCCCCGACGTTGTTGACTTGAGCCCATGTAAGTTGACCCGCGTTGCGGGCGCCATAAATGCTTTCAAAGCACTCCCTGGCTTTTTCTTTCGCGATGAAGTCTTCTCTCTCGATCTGCTGATGTTTAATTCCGAAGGCAAAGAGCCCCAAGAGACCTGTCAATCCGACGGTCAGTAGAAACATGGAGATCAAGGCTTCGATCAGGGTGAACCCTTGGTTGTCTTTAGGGATGCTCTTCATTTCTTGCGGCTTTCTCAATGTGAAGTCCATTGAAAACTTGATCCTGCCGATGTTAGGTCCCAGCCCTTAACTTTGCCCGTATATCCCCAAACGCTGACTGCCCTTCCCCAGTTCGCAAGCGTCGACTGAGAGATATAGACAACACCGCTAACCGGAGCTCCGCGCTGGGAATCCAATACGCGGCCGTCGGCCGTAAAATAGACAACCAGACCATTCGGTGTATTCGGATAGCTGAAATCGATGGCGGCCGAACCATTTCCAAACGCGTCCGGGCCGGTGATGCCGGCTGCGCCCGAAGGAACAGTGAACACGGCGGTTGGGGGAAGGGTGTAGATAGAAACTTGATTTGGAAATTGCGGATTCGGCGGATTCTGCAGAGGCGTTAGGGAATCAATCTCGACGGTTCCGCTTTGCGGCGGTGTAACAGTGGCGTTGCCAGGCGTAAAAACGACTTCATATTCTTGGCGATTGTTGATCGCTAACTGACTGGCAAGTTTCAGTTCGTTGTAAACGCCAGTATAGGCGGCGTCTCCACGCCAACTCTCAATCGTGCTGTTAAATGTGGGAATCGCCATGCTCGAAGCGACCAGAAGAATCGCACCGACAATCGTGATTTCCAGTAAACTGAAGCCCGCATTTGTTGAGTGAGCCGCCTTGGATGGCATCGAATCCTCGTTCCTTCGCACAGCAGTCAACCTATTCGATCTTTTCAACCTGGTTACTCTTACAGGGCAATACCCTGCGTTACCTTGAATGGAACTCGAATAGAGTTCTGCCGTAGATTTCTTTTGTCTTCGCTATGGTTTGACAAAAGCCGGTGTGCAGTGTGACGCCTGGCGCTTAGTACGAGCGTACTAATTGGTCAGCATTTCGAGTTTGCAAGGACAATTGTCCGTCGGGGATCTGCTGGCTAAAAGCCTGTCGCCTCGTCAAGTTGGAGCGTTGAGGTTACACAGCTCCTATTCGTGCCTGCGGCTCGATTCTGATGTGGTTTTTCGATAAAGCAGGCCCTGCTCGGCTGCCACCGAGACCCTGCCTGTCCTAAATGTCAGGTATTCAGTGGGATAATCTCGGCGCCGCGAACCGTCACACGACGAGGGCTGCGGTGTCCAATTAAGGAGAGGAACTGGGTGAAATGTCGGATTTGAGGCAACGTCCGCCGTCAGTGAGCGACGAATGGGCCGTGCAGGCGAAAGCTGGTAATTCCGACGCCCTTACACTCCTCATTGAGCGCCACAAACCGTGGATCATGAAAATGTCAGTACGAGCGCTCAACAATCACGCGGACGCGGAAGATACGACACAAGAAATCCTGTGGAGATTGGTGCGCTATATTCGTTCGTTTGCAGGAAATAGTAAGTTTCGGACCTGGTTGTATCGGGTCGCAGTGAACTGCGTAATTGATTCTAAGAAACAGCAGATTGCGAAGAACTGCGAGATTCCTGTTGCAGAGCATTTTGACGATTCGGAAATTGGGTTTATGCCAACCGCCACGGCCCTGCCGAGTGATTTCCAGCTGATGGTGAAAGAAGCAAAAACTGTGAGAATGATCGCAGTTCTGGCTTGTCTCGAAGAGCGTCAACGGTTGGCACTGCTTCTGGCGGAGAGCCTTCAAGTAGATCACAACTTGGGAGCAACTTTGATGGAAGTCTCACGCCACAACTTCCGGCAGTTGGTGGCCAGGGCCCGGAAGGATGTTGAGCAGTTTATGAATGGCGAGTGCAGCTTGATAAATCCCTCGGGGTCATGCTGTTGCCCACGGAAAACACAACGATTTAGACGGTTAGGCTATCTGGAAAAAGGAACAGACGAGCTCTCTCAGGAGCGCCTAAACGAAGTCCGTAAAGCCGCCGAAGGCCTTTCCGAACGCCTCGAGGAGATGTGCGCGGAGTATCAGCATTGTCGAGCGTCTCTGATCACGACAGAGTCAGACGATGTCCTGAGGCAGCTCAGAGGCCGCTCGGAATTCGTGGAAATCATTAAATTTTAGAGAATCAGGTGTTGTCGGTACACGAGGAACTGTCACATTTTGTGCTTTTACCGGTCAAAGCAAAAGAGCCACAGCAGTGAAGCGTGAGTTAGCTTCCGTCTAGATCGCGCCTTCTGCCTGACGACACAAATGGCAAGAAAGTTGAGGAGTGCCATGCGCAATCAACTAAATTCGCTCGTCAACCCAACGCCTCATGCGAGACGTTTCGCTCGAGCGAAAGTGAAAGTACCCGTGAGAATCGTATTTCGAGAAAAGGCGAGAACCGTCTCTGTTCTCGGCCAGGGTGTCGACATTGGACGAGGAGGGCTCGCCGTGCTGGTGCCGGTGGAGCTTAGCTTGGGAAGTAGGGTCACTCTCGAATTCCACTTGCCAAGACCTTTGGGAAGTTTCCAGCTCGCAGCCGTAGTCCGTAATCGGATGGAGTGCTTCTACGGAGTCGAATTCCTGGATAGGGAAAATGGCGTCCACTGCGACTCACTGCAGGATGATCTAAGCGCGAGATCCGCGACGGCTCATTCCTGATGGCGATTCGACGAAACCGCCTCACCTGTCGGCTGCACTCCTTTCAGGATCTAGGTACTCGCGCATCTCATGCAAAACCCTTTGGGCAACCTGGAGATCATCGTTTGCAACGTGGTGTGAGGCCATGAACTCTATCTGACCACGTTGAGCTATTTGCTCGAGGCGCTTGAGAGTTGCCTCACCATCCACGGTTGGAAGAAAAAAAGGAGACCTCTGATGGTCCGGATTCTTCGAATACCCAGCCAGACCCCGCTTTACTAATTGATCGGCATTTCGTTGCACAGTTTGACGCGCAACGTCCAATCGCCGCGCTATTTGTGGGACGGTCCTCCTTTCTGATGCAGCCGCGATCAGGAGCGCCCACTGGGGTTGCGTCAGTCCGACCTTCTTGGATATTTTCTCCCCGCGCTTCTGAAAAACACCCGCGAGATAGAAAATGTCCGTGATAAGCAAATGGAATATCCCTTCTTTCGGGCGATTTATCTTCATAATCCTGCCTAAGTATCGAGATTATGCCTATGCAGACCATTGTTTCCATACTGAATCTACAATGTCATTGTGACATAATGATGTCATAATAGTCCAGTCCCAGGGCTGTGCCATTACGAGCCACCTCAAGCACAAAATCTAAATTCATGCAAAATCGATACACAAAACAACCGCATTCTCTCTTTAAACGCCTGGACACTATCCGATAGGCATCCGTTCGTCGCACTCTTTGCGGTCACCCGTTTCCAACTGTTGACCGGGTGCGACCCGCGTATTATTGTCACATTCATAAAAACGTCCTGGAACCTAGTGGCCCCCTGGCAAGACTTGCGCAAATGGAAGGATGTGAGTTGGACCCCGCCTCCGCACTGGTTTCACGCGCGCTTGGGCAGGGTCTGCGGGAGAGATCACCCATGGCCAATGAGAACTCAAAGGAAAACCGAAACCGCGAGAAAAGCACGCGTATCACTCCCTTGCCCCTGAACCGCCTTGCGCCCCCCGAACTGAAGCACGCCACGCACCTACACCATGACGCTCGCCAAAAAGCTTCAGGGACCTTTGCCCTATCGCAAGACGGGAGATACATGATTGCAGATTCAGAAACGGTACGAATTTTTGGAGTCGCATCGGCGGAGGAGCTATCAACAATGGCACCGGAGGTCTTGGACCAGAGGTACGTTGATACGGTTCGAAGACTTGAGTTTCGAAAAGCGTTGCAGATCTATGGGATAGCGGATGGGTTTGAGAATCAAGTGAAACGTAGCGACGGAACAACGGTATGGATCTCGGAAAGTGCAACGACCAGTCGCGATACGAGTGATCAGAAGATCGCTTATTTCGGCAGCCTCACCGATATTACCGAACTTCATAGAAACCAGGAAGCAGACGCCCAATTCCAGAAATTACAGGTCCTGGGGAAACTGGCCGCGGGAGTCGCGCATGACTTCAATAATATTCTTACCGTGATTAAGGGCTATAGCGAGTGCCTATTGGAGGCAACTGCTTCCGGCAAAGGGATCGACAGCTCTCAGATCGAACAAATCCATAGGGCCTCGGTCCGGGGAGCAGGCCTCACTCGCCAGCTCCTGGCCTTTAGCAGGCAAGAAGCGCCGTACATCCGAACAATAAATCTGAACTACATCCTCAAGGACATGGAGAAGATGCTCCGATTCATGCTTGGCCACGGAATCAAACTCTCCGTTCATCTTGACGAACGGCTTGGAAACATCAGGGCCGATTCCGGTCAGGTTCAACAAATCGTTATGAATCTCGTTGCCAACTCCCGGGATGCAGTATCTAACGCCGGGACCATCACGGTGCGGACACTCAACCTCAAAATGAACGAGAACGAAGCTGCCCGACTCGACATTTCCTCGGGGAGATATGTACTACTGTCTGTCCACGATACCGGCAAGGGAATACCGGCTAAGGACTTAGATCGCATCTTTGAACCGCTGTACACGACGAAGGAGCCGGGTCGGGGTACAGGACTTGGACTGTCAACCGTTTGCACGCTGGTAGAAAAGTATGGCGGCGACATATTTGTGGACAGTGAACTTGGGGCTGGGACTGCCTTCACGCTACTGTTTCCGCGAGTGGACGGCGAAGCGTCGCGCAGTACAGGCATTTTCCCGGTGTTTGGCGGCGAGGTCTCCCAGATCTCGGGAACCATACTCGTGGCGGAAGAAGACGAGGTTGTCCGTACCTTTATGTGCGAAGCATTGCGTCGGCGCGGTTGCGTCGTCGTCGACGCGTCCAATGCAGGGGAAGCGCTGTTGGCTTCGGAAAAGATCAAGCGCCTTGATCTCTTAATTGCAGATTTTTCCATGCGATATATGAGCGGCCCAGAACTTGCGAACCGGCTAAGAAGGTATCACCCGAGCCTGATGGTGTTGTACCTGTCAGGACCGATAATCCCAGGAGCAAGCGTCGAATATCCTTGTCTTCCGAAGCCTTTTTCAGGCAGCGAGCTTTGCGAGCGAATCGCGGAAGTCTTGCGCTCGAATGGGAACGAGTAAGACGCAGGCAGAGTCTCGTCGCTTTGTGGCACCACAGATAAATGATCGTATACGAATACTGGCGTTGACCGGACCATTTGACTACGTCCCGCCGTGACTGTTCCGAATCGCCACAATTCTTGAAGCGGGGTACTCATCCGCCAAACATCGGAGTTCTTCGTTGAAAATCTTTCGAGATCTCGCGTTTGAATCCAGAAAATTCCTGTTCAAATTACTCATCTCCAAGGCGGGGATGAATCAATAAACTGTTGCATCGACTCTAAAACCGACAGCGTTACTTCCAGATCCTTCTCGAGGCAGGCATTCTTGTCGATAAATTTTTGTCTCTGTTCCCGCATTTCTCCTTCAATCTTTGACAGTATCTCAAGGCCCTGGTCGTTTACAGCCAAATAGGGCGATCGCTGATGATCTGGGTTCGGATGGAAGTTGGCCAAGCCTAGCGCCACCAGTTGGTCAGCGGAGCGCTGAACGGTCTGTCGAACTAAACGCATACGTCGCGCGAGTTGTGGTACAGACCTGCGCTCGCCCGCCGCCACCGACATTAATTCCCACTGCCGAGGGGTTAGCCCACAGTTTCTGGTCCACACCTGAGACCTCTTACGGTACGCGTTAGAAAGCTTATGAATGCCCACAATAATCAAATGAAGAGTTTCCCCGAGCGAATTGCGTTCATATTGGGCTGCTGCCTGAGTCATCTGCTCCTATTTGGTCACATGTGCACCAATAATGTCAATATGAAAAACAACATTCATTATGACTATCACATTCCTACTTGACACTTCAGTGTCATTCTGGCACACTCGGACCACAATACGAGAGCCGTCCGCGGGGTTCCTATGCTAGCCATTAGGCACATCCGAGAGGTGCGCATGTTTGAGACTGGGAGTCGAGTGGGACCCTACAAAGTGGAACAACTCCTAGAAAGAGGCGGGATGGCCGAGGTTTATAGGGCACGGGACACTCGACTCGACCGGCTGGTGGCCATAAAGGTGTTGCCTCACCACTCCTCTACCAATGCTAAACTGCTTGAAAGATTTCATCTTGAGGGCCGTGCCATCTCCGGCCTTTCTCATCCAAACATCTGCAGGCTGTTCGATGTGGGTCGAGAAGCAAATGAACATTTTCTCGTTCTCGAGTACTTGGAAGGCGAAACTCTCGCGGATCGCCTTGACCGCGAGCCGCTATCCCTCGACGAATGCCTACGCATTGCCATAGAAATGGCCGAGGCTCTCGATCATGCTCACCGCAGGGGAATCCTGCATCGAGATATTAAGCCTGCAAATATCATGCTAACGAAAAATGGGGCGCGCTTGATGGATTTTGGTGTCGCCAAATTGTTTCAGCCTCCGACCGATTCGGGAACTGAAGGTGCGGGACGGAACTTGGCGCAACTCACCGACGCAGGAAAGATCGTGGGGACTTACGATTACATGGCTCCCGAGCAGATGGAAGCAAAGGAAGTGGATTCAAGAACAGATATCTTCTCTCTGGGCGCGGTCATGTACGAAATGGTGACCCGGGAAAGGGCCCTCAAACGAAGCGTAGGCACCAGGTCGAAGATACTTCCGGCCACCGCCTTGGCCGAAGCAACTCAACAGCGGAAGGTGATTTCTCCTCCGGCGCTCGATCATCTTATTAAGCAGTCTTTAGAGGAAGATCCGGATGACAGATGGCAAAGTGCGCGCGACTTAGCCAAAGAGCTACAATGGATCGCGGCGTCTCAAAACAATCCACCGCAAAACCAAATACCGCAGTGGCGCCGTCAATGGGTGCCCGCCGTGATCCTGACAATGTTTGCTATCGCCGTGGGAATCACTCTAGCATTGTTGTTTCCTCGACGAGATGTTGGTCAACGTGGCTTCGTCAGATTTTCCATTCCTGCCCCAGAAGGCAGTTCGTTGAATGTCCGCATGACGGGTGGAATGGTATCGGTATCGCCCGACGGGCACCACGTCGCATTTATCGCAACAAAGGATGATATTCCAACCCTTTGGATTCGATCGTTAGGAGACAGCACTCCGGTGCGCCTGACGGACACAAAGGGAGCCTCCTATCCTTTCTGGTCTGCGGACAATCAAACCATTGGGTTCTTTGCGGATGGAAAACTGAAGATTGTAGATATCACTGGCTCACCACCGATTGTGATCTGTGATGCCCCAGATCCGCGTGGAGGTGCCTGGAGTAAGGATGGCACAATCCTCTTTAGCCCTGATTTCAAAGGGGCCCTTTCTGCTGTGACAGTTCAGAACAAAGTCCCTCGACAGGTTACCCAACCAAAGCTGGACTCTTTCGAGTCGCATCGTTGGCCTAGCTTTCTTCCCGACGGCAGGCACTTTCTCTTGACGGTTCTCGGAGGGGGAACCGAGCACGGCATCTACATCGGGAGTTTGGACAACGCTGGATTGATACCGATCTTGCCGGATTCCTCCAGAGCGGAATACTCCGAAGTAGGGTATCTTTTCTTCGACCGCGACGACAATCTGGTTGCTCAGCGGTTTGATCCTGTTCACTTTCGGTTGCGCGGTGAGGTCATCAAAATTGCAACCGGCATCCCGACCAGCTTCGGCCATGCGGCATTTTCAACCTCCGAGAATGGGACGATTGTCTATAGAGCCATCGGCCGCGCAGAAACACAACTCGCTATCTACGACGAGAACGGAAGAGTACGCAAGAACCTTCGAATTTCCCCTGACGAGAGTTTCACCGATCTTAACCTATCCCCAGACGGTACGCGCCTCGCTGTAACTCGTGCGGCGGGTCGTGGAGGTAGCACGGGATCGGACGTGTGGATCTACGAGATCGCTTCCAGCCGGTTTTTCCCTTTGACAAGAAACGGATCGTCTATGGCAGGTATTTGGAATCCAGGGGGAACACGTATCACGTTCAGCGAAAGAGTGAACGGTAACACCGACTTATTTGAAACTGATTTTGCGAATGGTGGCACAACAAAGCTTGTGTATCACTCGGCGCAGGACAAGTTACCGTTGGCATGGTCCCATGATGGCAAACATTTAGTCTACAGTGTGGCCACTGGCGACAACAATGTTGATTATATGGTTTTGCCACTCGCCGAACCGCGAGTGCCATATCTGACCTTAAAAACGATTCGAGTGAGACCACAAGCGACCGTTTCCATATCCCCCGACGACCATTGGATTGCGTTCACTTCCGCAGAGAGCGGAATGAGCCAAATTTATGTGAGCCCATTCCCCGCAGCAAGCGACTCCAAATACCAAGTTTCCGTCGAAGGTGGGGGCGAACCGACCTGGGGTCGATCTGGAAAGTCCATCTACTTTCTGAGCCGGCTAAATCAAATGATGAGAATGGATCTCATTGTGAAAAATGGCATTCTCGGCACCAAGCCTCAGGAGTTGTTTCCGAATCGTGCGGTTAACGGCATACAAGAAATGGCCGGCGCGGTGGACTATGTCCTGTTATCGGACGGGCCGCAGTTTGTGGTTCGTACTACCGTGCTCGAACGCGCCACAGCAGATTTGGACGTTTTGGTGAACTCTCAACAATTACTTGGCGCCAAGTAGTGCGACATCTCGAAAAGTGGGAAGATCACGGCAACGTAAGTCTGCAAATGCTTGATATGGGAACTGAACCGCAGTCCCGGGCGCTCAGCTCGTCCGGATGTTCGCAATCGCCCGTAAATTGCTGGGAAGGATGCCGCTGGGCATTTTGACAGGCGCGCAAAACATCGCCAGGTCCCGAGGTGTCGGAAAGAACTCCTCCGGAAGGGCGAGGTTTTGCGGCACCAGGGTTAATGACCGGTCCAAGAAGGATGCATACGGCCTTCGCGACAACACCAATTGTCACACACCACGAAACGTACTCTTGAAAGAATGTAACTTGAAGCGAAAAAGAGCCCACGCCATATTCTGAGATACGCAGAGACTCAGAGTTTTTGCGCACGAGACTGCAGAAACATTTCTGATACTTGGGGAGAGATATGAAGAATCAGCACCAGAAAGCTTAATCCCTAAAGGAGACTTCCGATGTCAATTGCATGTTTTGCCGCGTGCGCTCTTACAGCCCTAGAATTCGCCGAGACTGGTCCAATCTACGCCGCTCTTGTCGCGTGGTGTGTTTCGACTTTTTGTGAGGATCGATAAGCTATGTACAGCCAGTCGGGGAAGTAATTAGTTGCTGCCGAGTCTCTCCACTAGCTGCTAGGAGGTTTCTCTGGTGCGATTGCTACTTGTCTGGTTTGGTGTTGTCATTTGTGGTTTAGCTCCGGGTGGAGAGGTCCAAACCGAGAGATGAAAGCCCTAATGTCCGCTTCTCTCTGGTCGCGGTTGAATCCTGCTTCAAGGCAATCTCAAAACCATGCCATCGCTGAGAAGGTCGTTTTGTCGCACTTCCTCTAAAACCGCCGGAGACGCCACGGACCTCCGAAGAAAGTCTCCCGGACCCCAGGGGTCAGAAAGTGTTCCTGCATAAAGTTTAAAGTCATCGAGCAGGCCACAAAACGCCGCGCTGCCGTCTGGCATAGCGCCAATGCTGATCTTGTCCATAGAAACGTAAAGAACGTCTACAGGCACGTCCGCTTGAAGAGTGACAGGCATCTGTCTCCCTCCCTTGTAAAAGCTGACATGCTTTGGGCAACCACTGGTTTGATCAACATCACAACCTTCGAACGTGACGGCAAAAAAGATCCACGTATTTGTGTCTCTGTAAGCGGCAGGTGAGGATACCTTTGTCGATCCAAGTGCTAACTGCAGAGTTCCCTGCTCTTCCGCGGAGACCGTCACGTCACCGCTTTCGAACAGAACCGCTCCTTTTCCGATGGGCTCGCCGGTGGTTTTGAACCAGCCGAGAATGGTGAACCCGCGGCTCTCCCCAATTTCCAGGGAGTCCGAAACTGCAACTCCACCACTCGATCCCATCGAGGATGCCCCTGTATTGTCAAACGAGAAATCGTTGAGGCTCCCAGATACCCCCATTCCTGCCTTGCTGTGCAGATCTGCAGGCTGACCATTCGCGTACATCGTTAAATGGCGGACAACGATTCCCCATCTGCTCTCCGCCGTGCTCGAAGTCTTGCCCGTGGCAAGGTCGGCGTCGAAGGAATAGTCGGATACGAGTGTGCGGTTCGCACGTACAGATGCGGGGAGGTAGCTCGGCGCGATCCGCTTGTCGTAGTTCGTATACGGAGGATCGGTCCGCTGAAAACCAAATAGGACCGGGGCCGTTGGTCGCATCACACCAAACTGATCTTGCTGCATTGCAACACTCTCTACAGCCCAGCCGGCGCCCAAGCTCGGGATCGACACATTCGTGACGTTTCCCTCCTGCGTCCAACCACTGGTGTCGTATGCACCGTCCATTTTGTGCAACATTCCGATGGTTAGATTGTTTGTGATCGTTCCACTGAACGCCGGCAGTCCGGAGATATACCGAGTCCAATAGTGAATGTTCACCAATGTGTTGTTCGACATGGTCAAATCACTCTGTGGATTTGTGTAGGCCACCTTCTCGTAGTCGATCCACCCCCCATCCATATAGTTGTTTGTGAACACCCTGCCCAAGCAGGCGGGCATGCGAAGGAATTGGTTGAAGAAATAGTTCCCCTCGAATACCACATTTTCACAACTGTGACCTATCAGCTGGTTGGGGACATCCTGCGCGGTGCTGTTGAACATCTGAATGCCACCTTTTATGGCCATGTCCCCTTCGCCATACCAGCCGTCGATCAAACTGTTCACGATATGAACGTAAGGGTTGTTTCGCAGCCTTCCATCGGTGTTCGTATTCATAAAAATCATTTCGTCGTTGAGTCCATCATTTCCGGGCTGAAATCGACGCGTGCCAAAAAAATCTGAGTCCAAAATGTTCTTGCCGAAACGATTCGAACCGCCCCCCGGGAGGTGAAACCGACGCACGCGAGCGGTTCCGGCTCCCCAATACATGTGGTCCATCCTAAGGTTGCTCCCCGAGAACCAGCTGGCGTCCGAACCGCCCATCACCACGCATTGGGTTGCCCGTACGTTGTTACCGTAAATCATGATTCCGGAGCCATTTGTCTCCCGAAGAACAAGACCTTCGACGATGAAGTTGCTTCCTTGAAACGATAGTTGCGACGTTCCGTAGAACTGAACTCCTCCCGGCGTCTCCGCGCGCACGATGATCGGCTTCACGACCGTGCCATTCAAATCCAGATTCTTCACGAACTCGTAAAACCCATTCTTGATCACAATTTCATCCCCGGGTTCGGAACGTACGATCGCCTGTGAATAGCTCGTCGGATCGTCAACGTAAATAATTCGATCTGGAATTGGGGTCAGGTTCCCATAGAGCCAGGGAGGAGTTCTATCCGCCAATTCCTCCATGAGATCAAGCGCTTGGTTGTTCAGAGAATCAGAGTTGCTCGGATCGGCGGCGGCTTCCCGAAGCAGCGAACGGATCTCTGCGACAAGCGCCAGGTCCGCCTGGCCAGTTACATATTGGTCGCCATAGCGCGAGATTAAAGCCTGGATGTCGGCTTCTCGCTGGTCGAGGTTGAACGCCGCAACGGTATCGCCGACGCTCGTAGCTCTTGCCGGATCGGCCGATAAGCCAAGCAGGACTACGTTCAAGACTAAGAGCAGAATCTGACGATCGACGCGTGGTGCGTAAGTCACGGGTTCCCTCCCAACACTCGCGAGAAAGGCGAGGCCGATCACTTACCTCGTTCTAGTACCTATAGACATGGGCGGGCGACGAGCTGTGACTGCAGAGTGTAACGTCTTTTTTATGAACTGCTTACATAGGTTGCGGCTTGCCGAAGCGGAAGATGACACCAGCGGAAAGACTCAGGCTAAACTGCCTGTCATTTGTGCCATTCCGCAGTCCCGTATATAAAAGGTCCGTTTGAAGCAGCCGGACGGAAACATTCGGTTTCAGATCTAGGTCCACGCCTCCGCCTGCGCTCACCGCGAAAGCCGGGCCAGCATTGAATCCGCTGCTTGCGGTGCTCGCCTGAAACAGAGAACCGCGCACGTAGCTGGCACCCAACAAGCCTTGCCCGAATAGAGTGAAGCTGTTCCGCTTCCGATAGGAAATCCGTGGCCCTGCCAGATTGGTGAGGAGGACCAAGTCTTTTCCCGTACTCTCGACTTGCCCCGCGCGGTAGCCGCCCCCTTCTATTACGATGGCAAACCAATTCGTACCGTTCCAAGCCATCGAAACCGTTCCTCCGCTCATCCAAAAACAACAACCGTCCCCACCGACGAGCTCGGAGCGCACACCTGAAACCTGTCCGGATAACTCCCAGCTTGGAACGCTCTGAGCCGATGTCGAAATGCCTCCCCCCATGACGAGAAGCGCAACAATGAGCAATTTTGGAATCATGACCGTCTGGCTCCTCATTTCGGCTCGGGAACAATTAACCGTACAACCGTTGAATGCTGTAAAGTTCCTGCTTTTCCCCTCACCGTCAGCGAGTAGGTCTTCGCTTGCTCGGCGGGATTAACACCTGGAAATCCACCTGCACATCCTGAGATCCGGAGGACCACGAGCGAGACGATGAGAACCGTAAAACAGCGCCGCCCGCAGGACGTCTTAACGCCATGCGACACGGCCATGAGCATTAGGGAGAAGCAGGCCACCGCAATTGCTGTGCATCCGTTCCGTCCAAACGTTAACCGCTCGCCAACAAAACTTGCTTGCGAAACTTTGTTCAAGCGCAAAGTCGAGCTTCCTGAACCCGATCCCGGTGTGATCGTCATGGGACTAAATGCGGCACTTAGGCCTGGCGGAAGCCCGGATACGCTTAAGCCAATGGCGCTATTGAACGCGCCACCAACCGACTGAACGCTGATTACAAAATTCGTTCCATCGTCGCCGTGAATTTGCCGCTCGGTTGGTTGACCCGAAAGAGAAAAATCGACACCGACACCTTGCAGCGTCACCTGAATCGTGCTTCCACCATCCGAGTTCGAAATCGATACCGCCCCTATACTCGCTCCCGGCTTCGTCGGTGCGAAAACCACTCCTACGGTGCAACTGCTGTTCGCCGCTAGGCTGAGGCTCGCGCCGCAACTGCCCGCACCTGTGCCGCTCAGAATGGAGAAGTCGCCGTTAATCGTTAGGCTGCCTACCGTGACTGCAACTGTCCCGGTGTTTGAAACCATTATCGATTTGGGGATGCTGGCCGACTGCAGATTCTGCGGACCGAAAGTTAACGCCATCGGTGAGGCCACGAGCATTCCCGTCGTCGCTACTCCAGTTCCCGACAAAGCAACCAACACCGGACTTCCGCCACTCGAGAGGAAAATCGTCAGGGTTCCGTTCCTTGTTCCGGTCTGGATCGGAGTGAACGTGACACCTACAGAACAGCTACCACCGGCCGAAAGGCTGATGCTCGCAGTACAACTCCGAGGAACGCTTCCGGAAACCGCGAAATCACCCGTGGCACTTAAGCCGCTTAACGAAACAACGGTTGCACCGGTGTTCGAAACAGTGATCGTTTGAGCCGCGCTGGTCGAACGTATGTTTTGCGGGCCGAAAATCAAACTAGTCGGCGTAGCCACGATTCCTCCGACGGCCGAGATACCCGTTCCCATCAGCGAAATAAGCTGAGGACTGCCGTTCGCGTTGCCGGTTATGCTGAGCGACCCGACACGTACCCCCGTCTGCGAGGGAGTAAATGTCACATTCACGATGCAGCTGCTACCGACGGCGAGGTTCCCCGTGAGGGGACATTCTCCAGAATTTGATCCACCAACGACTCTAAAGTCCCCGGTCACCCCGATTGCGCTAAACGTGATCGTGTTTGTTCCTGTATTTATTACCGTGATGCTTCGCGGACCACTCACGCTCCCAACCACCTGATTCCCAAAGTTCAATTCCGACGGTAGAGCCGTTAGTTGGGTGACCGGCTGCAGAAGGATGGAAATGCTTTCGCCGATCGCGTTCACGACCGCTAGATCCGTTCGACCATCGTTATTGAAGTCGCCCGCGTACAAAGCAACCGGATAGTCCTCGGCATTGAAGACACTCTGTGCGTTGAAGCTTCCATCCCCCTTTCCCGTCAGGATCGACACGGTTCCATCTACCGCGTTCGTCAACGCTAGATCCAATTTTCCATCACCGTCGAAGTCCCCTGCGGCTACCGCGGACGGAGAAGTACCCACGTCGTAAAGCACCACCGGTGCAAATGTCCCATCGCCATTGCCGAGCAGCACTCCAGCCGCGTTCGCACTTGAATCCGCTACGGCGAGATCGATCTTTCCGTCAGCGTTGAAATCAGCAGCGGCGAGTGCTGCTATCTGGCCAATAGCAATCGCTTGTTGTGTTTCAAAAGTGCCATCGCCATTCCCCAATAGAATCGAGACGCTGCCATCAAGAGTGTCCGCTACCGCCAAATCAAGCACGCCGTCGCCGTTAAAGTCACCAATAACTACGGCCTCTGGCCCAACGCCTGTGCCGTAATCCTGACTCGTTCCGAACGTTCCATCCCCATTTCCTAGCAGAATCGAAACATTGCCGTCATTCGAGTTCGTTACAGCCAGATCCAAGTTTCCATCTCCATTGAAATCGCCTATTGCGATCGCGGACGCGTAAGCGAATTCCGGCGAGTCAGAAACATATCCTTTCGGCGGACTTTGAAATGTCCCGTCGCCATTCCCGAGAAACACGAGCACGTTTGCTTGGTCGTCTCCGGATACTGCGATCGCTAGATCTTGCCTCCCATCATTGTTCACATCGCCAATCGCAATCGCCGCTGGCAGATCACAAGAACAGTCTAGCGTCTGTTGCTGAAACGATCCGTTCGCACTGCCCATATAAATCGAGATCGTTCCATCCCCCGAGTTGACCACAGCTAGATCCAAGATCCCGTCGCCGTTGAAATCGCCGGCTGCGATCGCTTGAGCTAGCGAACCTGTTGGCAACATAGATGAAACGAAACTGATTGCCAGTTCTGGATTCGTTATCGATACATAAAACGGGTTTGAAGTCCCTCCTCCTGGGCCAGGATTTTCCACGTTGACCCGCGCACTCTGCGGATTGCCTTCGAGGGCGGCCGGAATCGTCGCGATCAAGCGGTCCACGCTACTGAACGTAGTAGTGACTGCGGTCCCGTTCCATGTAACGGTCGAACTTGCCTGGAATCCGGCTCCCTCTACGACTAAGACAACGGCCGCATTACCAGGAGGAGTCGAAATAGGCTGTACGCTTTCAACGTGGGGCCGCGGGTTATTTGCGCATCGTGCACTCAGAGGCAGCACGGCGCCGAGGAGCAAAATGGTCGTGAGGTGTGCCGCAAACCTCTGAGCGCTTGCCCATTTATCAATCGTGTCATTCAATCCGCACTCCCTGGTTGACCTGAGCCTTGCTTACGATGAGACGGTACTTCTGCCAACGTAATTGCCGTGGGCTGTGCCACCCCACGGGGGGCCGGTCCGTGCAACCTCGAACTCTTCGCCGTCGGTAGGTGTGACAGGTGAGGTAGTGCCACGTGTGACCACTGCGTGGCCACATGTGTCTTATCGATACAGGAATTCTGCTGTGTCTAGTATTTCTGGGCCGCTATTCGAATAGATTTTTCCGGGAGACTTCAGACATCCTCATCAGTTACCAGCCGTAAAGCCCCGGACTTTAGGCCGGGGATATAAGGCCCTGAAAGCGGGGTCTTCTGTTGCTCGACGTATTGCTGAATGATGCCTAGCGGTGCGCCGCCACAACTAGAAGCGAAGTAGGAAGGCGACCATAAAATGCCTTTCCAATAGCATTTCTCAATATCAGGTCGCTCTATTCGGAGCAGCCGACTGGAAACACCCTTGAGGCTGTTGACCAGGCTCGACACCGAGTGCTTCGGCGGGTAGTTGACGAGCAGGTGTACGTGTTCGGCATCCCCGTTGATCTCGACCAGGTGTGCCGCAAAGTCGCGGCAAACTTTTTCGGCTCTGAGCAGGAATTCGTAGAGCCACAATAAAAGAGCGGGTTTCCGTCGGGGGGATGATTCGGCTAGACTCGGCGGAATGCGCGACAACGAATTCACGAAAATCCTGGGATGGCCGGGCTACCGAGTCTACCAGCACGAAATCAATGAAGCCGCCAAGACGCTGCGTTTATGGGTACGGCGCAAGCGAGGAAACCGCAAGCTGATCTGTTCGGGTTGCGGAAGAAAGTTTAGCGAGGCCCATGATCACAACGAGCGGGAAGTGCGCGACCTGCCGTGGGGCGAGTATCGCACAACGGTGGTCATCGAAGTGTACCGGGTGTGCTGTCCGCAATGCGGGGTAAAGATCGAGAAGGTGCCGCAGTTGCCGAGTAAAGCGCCGTTTAGTAAGCGCTTTGAAGAAGCCGTGGGGTTAGCGTGCGAAAGCGCATCGGTTCGCCAGGTGGCCAGGCAGTTCCGGCTGGCCGCCAGCACCGTGCGAGCGATCGACCTGCGGTATTTGCAGCGGTGGAGTGCGACGCGTCGCAAAGACCGGTTGGTGCAAATGGGCGTGGATGAGATGTACTTCGGCAAGCAGATGAAGTTCATCACCGTGGTCAGCAACTTGGATACCGGCGAACCCTTGTGGTTTGGGCAGGACCGCAAACAGGAAACCCTGGATGAGTTTTTCCGGACGCAACTGAGTGCCACGCAACGGAAACGAGTCGAGGCCGCGTGCGTGGATATGTGGCGGCCATTCACCAACAGCATTACCCAATGGGCCCCGAACTGCCGCATTGTGTACGACAAGTTTCATGTCCTACAGCATGCCAACAAAGCCATCGATGAAGTGCGCCGGGCGGAGTTCTTCCGCAAAGGTGGGCGCATGCGCGGTGTGGTGAAGGGCAAACGCTGGCTGTTGTTGACGCGCTGGATGAATCTGAACAGCCAAAAACGCCAGCAGTTAAACGAGCTGTTCGCCCTCAATCGACGCGTGATGAAAGCCTACCTTCTGAAGGAAAGCTTGGAACGGTTGTGGACCTACCGCTATGAAGGAGCCATGCTGCGCTATCTGCAAAGTTGGATCGATCAACTGCGCTGGCAACGGTTGAAACCCTTTCAAGATCTCGCTTGGATGCTGCTGGACCACTTGGACGGGATCCTCAATTATTGCCGCACCAAAGTACCCTTCGGAGTGGTGGAAGCCATCAACGGCAACATCAAAACCCTGCTTCGAAGGGGCCGTGGCTACAAGAATCTCGGCTATTTGTTGCTCAAGGCCCAACGCATGGCGGTCACCAAGACCGAATTCATCGTTCTTCAGAAAGCAGCCTAAAATGCGCGTCTCTACGAATTCTTGTGCAGAGCCACTTTTTCGAAGATGATTTTGAGCCGTTGGGTGGCGTCTCCGTCATGAAGCGCCCAAACCTGTGGATGGTCTTGTTGCTTGCCGCAATTCTCGCGAGTTGTGATTATGGTCATAAAGAACGCAAACTCAACGGGCGGCTGGACCTACGTAGGCACAGCCGGAGTCACTTTGATTGATGATCCAACTCCCGCCCCAGAAATGCCTTCCCGGCCCTAATAAAGGGGCAATTCCTGATACTCCACCGACAAACCCACCAGTCACATAATGGATTGGAACCGCTCCAGTACACCTGCGATAGCAGCGGCACTAACATAGTTCGAGAACTATAGTAGGTTGGTTCGCCCTCCATGTAGCTGTTGGGCTAACCAGTCCACGATCCAAGGCATCAACTCTGCGCTTTTCTCGCTGGCACAATGGGTGGCATTCTCGAACAATCTCGTTATCGTGTTTGGTCGACTGGAGAAATCCAATACGTCACTTTGGGGCACGCAGGGGTCGTCCGACCCATTCGCAAGCAAAAGTGGAGTCTCGCTTAATCGCGAGTCATAGAGCCCCTCTGAGCGCAACGAAAATGGGGACATCGCTTCTGCCAGCGAGTCCAAACTCGCAAAAGGAGCGTCTCTAAATAACGAATTCCCTATAATTCCAGGCATTCCGTTCGGCATTCTGCTCAAGCTATCCCGCTCGAAGCTCGCAGACAACGGTGCGCCTACAGCAGCTGCCGCATCAATCCGTCCGGTCAAAGCCAACTTCACTGCCCAGAGGCCACCAAAACTGAAAGCAAGCATGCCCACGCGGCCGTTGCCCAAGGCTCGTAGTTTCTCGGCCACGCCACTCAGAATGACGTCAGCATCTGGAGAATTTGGCACCTCGGACTCTCCAACTCCAGCCATATCGACCATAGCGACGTGTGCTCCAAGCTTCTTGCTTAGGTAGCAAGCCGAGTGGTGTATGTCCATTTTCCAAGTGTCCACGCCACCAAGCCGGACAACCACCGGAGCCTCTCGAGTCACTGTCTTGTCGCTCAAAAGGTGCACAGGAACTCTTGTCTTCCCGCCGCCATAGGGCACATTCAAAAACTTTCGTTCAAATCGCTGAGGAAACTGCTTGGCCGCAAGGAGATACGACTTGATTTGCTTTTGATAAACCGCTCTATGCACATTGTTTCCGAGGCAAGGATATTTCCCAATTCCGTACAACAAGGAGGCGAGTAAAGGATCGTTGGTTCCTAATGCACGGCGTGCAGCAACGGACCATTCATACGGCCAACTTCCCGGCTCGTCGTTCCATAGACTCTTGATTCGTACACCCACTTGGGCAATGACGTCGCGCGGAATACCAAGTCCCGCAAACTGCTCTGTCCGCTCGCGGATCAGTGCTCTAGGATCGACTTCGAAGGTATATGCCATGCGTGAATCCGGATGGTCTTCGAGAAGACAAGCACGGGGGTGAGCTAGGCCCACCCCGGCTTGCGTGCTCTTTTTGGGTCGAGAACGAGCCGCAAACTTGCCAGGGTCGTGAGTATTGCGACTGCATCCGCCCAATTACTCAGCTTTGACCTGCCACGGAGGTCTGGTGTGACAGCTTGCAGCTGGCTTTTTTGCCTGTGGCGTTATCGTCAAACCAGTAGCCAACTGCCCTCGCACGACCGTCACGGCGCTTTCTCTATTGCCAGGGCAAATATGTGACAAAACCGTCTGTTCGAAAGCCGAATTTAGTGAAGCGGTTTCTGTGAATACATCTGAGACGACACGAATTGGCCGCAACTCGCGACCATGACAAGGTGAACTGACGGTGGATCAACAAGAGTGGTCAACTTTAGAATCCTCGGGCCAAAGTAAATGCCGCACGCGCTCGGCTGTCGCCGCCCAACGGCAGAACTCACGCCGCCGCGAGATAAACATAGCGCAGGATAAACAGGATGGTCAGAATCCAGATGAGCACGTTGATTTCGGCCAGTTTTCCCGTCGCCACTTTGACCACCGTGTAGGAAATCAGACCGAGACTCAGTCCGGTGGCGATGCTGAACGACAGCGGCGTGACCAGCATGGTGATGAACGCCGGCAAGGCCTCGCTGAAATCGTCCCATTTGATCTGGGCCAAAGACTGCGACATCAGAACGCCCACCAGAATCAGAGCTGGAGCGGTAGCGTAAGCCGGAATCGCAGCCGCTAGCGGCGAACAAAACATCGCCAGCAGGAAAAGCGCTGCGACCGCAATGTTGCTGAGGCCCGTGCGCGCTCCGGCCGCGACACCGGCGGCGCTTTCGATGTAACTGGTCACCGTGGAAGTGCCGGTCATGGCCCCGAAAATCGTTCCTACCGAATCCGCCAGCAAAATCCGGCCCACACGCGGAATCTTGCCGTTCTTGACGAAGCCCGCCTGCTGGCAAACGCCCACGAGCGTGCCTACATTGTCGAAGAGATCGACGAACAAAAACGCGAACACAACCTCCAGGAAACCGAGGTGAAGCGCCCCTCGAAAATCCAACTGCAAAAAGGTGGACGCGGGATGAGGCATCGCGAAAAAATTAGAAGGCCAAGTGGAGATGCCGCGGAAAATGCCGAGAAGCGTGGTCCCGAGGATGCCCAGCAGAATGGCGCCATGCACTCTTCGCGACATCAGGATAAGCGTCAGCACCAGCCCGAAGCAGGCGGTCTGCACCTCCTTATCCGCGAAGCTGCCGATGCCCACAAAAGTCACCGAGTTAGCGACGATGAGCTTGCCATTTTTCATCCCCAGAAAGGCAATGAACATACCGATTCCCGCCGCCGTCGAATGCTTCAGGCATTCCGGTATGCCGTTGACGATCTGTTCGCGAATTCGCGATACCGTCAGAATCAGGAAGAGCACGCCTGAGAAAAACACAACCGCCAGCGCTACCCTCCACGGTACGTGCATCGTCAGGCACACGGAATAAGTAAAGTAGGCATTGAGAGACATTCCCGGCGCCAGAGCGATCGGATAGTTGGCATACAGTCCCATCACCAGTGTGGCCACGGCTGCGGAAATGCAGGTCGCAAACAACACGCCTTCAGGAGGCATGCCAGCCTGGGAGAGAATCTGCGGATTGACCACCACGACATACGCCATCGTGACAAATGTGGTGAGTCCGCCCAACAGCTCCTGCTGCACGGTCGTGTTGTTCAGAGAAAGTTTGAAGTAACGATCGATCAATCAGCCCCTCGCGCGAATCCAGACCGCAAGAAAAACCGCCTGCTTCGGCCACACCCTGCCAAGCGAACCAAGTTGCTTCGCTAAATCGCAAAAGGCTTAATACGGAATCTTTCCCGGCTTCTCCATCCATGCGCGGAACCCCGCGAGGGCTTCGTCACGCATCATCTGAATGGCGGGAATGCGTCGCTCGGAGTGAATCTCCCTCAGCTCATCGTAGATGAAGGAATCGTCAAAGCCGATCGAAGCAGCGTCTTCGGCGGTATTGGCAAAATAAATTCGGGAAATACGCGCCCAATAAATGGCCCCGAGGCACATCGGGCAGGGTTCACAGGAGGTATAAAGCTCGCAATCCTTGAGCTCGAAGACGCCAAGTTTCCGGCAAGCCTGGCGGATGGCCTGCACTTCGGCGTGCGCGGTCGGATCATTGGTGGAAGTAACCTGGTTCACACCCTCGGCGACAATTTCCTCGGCTCTCACAATCACCGCGCCGAAAGGACCGCCGTGCCCAGACTGAACCCCTTCAATCGAGAGCCGAATAGCCCGTGTCATGAAAGGATTCGTCATGCACTCGTGGTCCGAGACACAGTTCGCCGGGCGCAAGTATAAGCCCGGAGCGGCACGTCCCAGCACAATTTTCGTGTTGAATTATCGATTTTCGCGACTTGAAAAACTGAAGCCATGCGGCTACGCTCGTGCCACAATCTCTTTTAGCACCAGCCTTTACGACCATGAGCCTGCGCGCCTTCCTCTCCCGCCGTGTTGTGACGCCGGAGGGGGTGCGCCCGGCTGCCGTGCTCGTCGAAGGAGACCGCATCCGCCGCATTGTGCCTCCGGACCAGGTACCGCCGGAGGCGGCGGAGACCAACGATTTTGGCGACGCGGCGATACTCCCCGGCCTTGTGGATACCCACGTTCATTTGAACGATCCCGGCCGCGCGGACTGGGAAGGATTTGAGACTGGGACGCGCAGCGCGGCCGCGGGAGGGTACACGCTGCTAGTCGACATGCCTCTGAATTGCCTGCCCGCGACCACGGACGTCGACGCGCTCGAGGCCAAACGCCGAGCCGCAAAGGGCCGGTGCTGGGTCGACTGGATGGCTTGGGGAGGAGTCGTCGAAGACAATCAGCAATGTATCGAGCCGCTCGCGGCGGCAGGCGTGGCCGGATTCAAGTGCTTTCTGGTAAATCCGGGCATTGATGGCTTCACCATGGTTACCGAGCAACAGCTCCGCGCGGCATTGCCGCACGTTGCGCGCACCGGCTTGCCGCTTCTTGTACACTCAGAGCTTCCCGGCCCGATCGATGCGGCCACGGACCGATTGGCTGGCGCGGACTGGACATGCTACGAAACGTATTTGGCATCGCGACCGGAAGAAGCGGAACTGACCGCAATTCGAATGTTGCTGTCGCTATGTCGCGAATACAAGTTCCGCCTGCACATTGTGCATCTATCGGCCAGCCAGGCGCTCTCCGAATTGCGCGCTGCGCGAACCGAGGGACTAGCCGTGAGCGTGGAGACTTGTCCCCACTATCTGCACGTGACTGCAGAAAACATTTCCAACGGAGCAACGCTGTTTAAGTGTGCGCCGCCGGTTCGCAACGGCAAAAATCGCGAAGCCTTGTGGCAAGGCCTGCGCGACGGAGTCATTGACCTCGTCGCTACGGATCATTCCCCGTGCCCTCCAGAGATGAAACGCCTCACGGAAGCAAATTTCAAAACCGCGTGGGGCGGCATTGCCAGCTTGTCCATGGCCTTGCCGATCCTCTACACCGAAGCGCGCGAACGCGGCTTTTCGCTCGGTGACATTGCTCGATGGATGGCCGAGACTCCGGCCAAGCTGGCGGGTTCGGAGGAGCGCAAAGGCCGAATCGCGCCGGGCTTCGACGCCGACCTCGTAATCTTCGACTCCGAGGCCGAGTTTACGGTGGTCGAGAAGCGGTTGCATTACCGCCACCCGGTGTCGCCGTATCTCGGAGAAAAGCTCCGCGGAAAAGTCCAAGCAACCTATCTTCGAGGCGATCTGGTTTTCAAAGACGGACAATTCACCGGAAGGCCGCACGGCCGGGAGCATCGGCCCTAGCAGAACATGGCATCCTTCTTACTATGAATAAGGTCGGCATCGTCGGCACATCCGTTCCCCGCCTCGAAGGGCGCGGCAAAGTCACGGGAGCAGCAGTGTATGTCGACGATATGGTTTTGCCGGGCATGCTCTTCGGCGCAACCGTTCGCAGCCCGATTCCCCGCGGCAGGATCAAGAACATTACGTTTGGCCCGGGTGTCGACTGGAACGAGTTCGTCATGGTCTCTGCAAAAGACATTCCCGGGAAGAACTGCATTGCCCTCATCGAAGACGATCAACCCTGTTTAGCCGGTGAATGGATCAATCACCCGGAGGAGCCGATTCTTTTGCTGGCTCATCCCGATCGCCACGTCCTTGCGAAAGCGGTCGCCGCCGTCTCGGTGGAGTGCGATTCCCTTCCCGCCATCTTCACCATCGAAGAGAGCGAGCGACTGGCAGAAATCATCTGGGGAACAGACAACCGTTTCAAGAGCTACCTGATCGAAAAAGGAAACGTCGAGGAAATTTGGGCAAAAGCCGAGTATATCGTCGAAGGCGAGTACCGCACGGGAGCGCAGGAACAGCTCTACATCGAAAACAACGGAATGATCGCGACATTTGAACAGGAGCAGGGTGTCACGGTGTGGGGTTCGCTGCAATGCCCCTATTACGTGCACAAATCACTGGTGAAGCTCTTCGACCTGCCTGCCGATCGCGTACGGGTCGTGCAAATGGAAACCGGTGGGGCTTTTGGCGGGAAGGAAGACTATCCCTCGATGATCGCAGGCCACGCCGCGTTATTGGCAAGAAAGTCGGGCAAGCCGGTGAAAATCATCTATGACCGCATGGAAGACATGGTGGCTACCACAAAGCGACATCCTTCACGCACGCGGCATCGCACCGCGGTGACCGGGGACGGCAGAATCCTGGGCGGAGAGATCGATTTCACCATCGACGGCGGAGCGTACAAAACTTTATCGCCCGTGGTGCTTTCGCGCGGAGCGATTCATGCCGGTGGTCCCTATTATTGGCCGTCCATTCGCATTCACGCCAAGGCCGTAGCGACAAACACTCCGCCCCAGGGTGCGTTTCGCGGATTTGGCGCGCCTCAATCGCTATTCGCGATGGAACGCCACATGGAGCGCATCGCCCAGGTTGTGGGCCAGTCGCCCGTCGAAATTCGCCGGCGAAACTTCCTGAAACCGGGCCAGACGACGACCACCGGGCAGACTGTCAAGGAAGAGATTGATCTGAGCAAGCTTCTCGATCGAGGACTGGAGCTGGCGGATTACCACGCAAAGCAACAGAAATTCGCGAAAGAAAACCTTCAGACCGGAAGCAAGAAAGGCATCGGCATCGCCACGGTCTTGCACGGTGCCGGATTCACTGGCTCCGGGGAACGTTACCTGGCCTCGGTGGTCGGAGTGGAAGCATGCGCCGACGGCAGTGTCCGTGTGCTGGTCTCGAGCACCGAGTTCGGCCAAGGCACAAACACCGTGCTTTGCCAGATCACCGCGGAAGCCCTCGGCCTCGGCTATGAAGATGTGGGCATCGCGCGACCGGATACGCAGGTAGTGCCCAACAGCGGGCCAACCGTCGCATCGCGAACGGTCATGGTCGTCGGAAAGCTGGTTCAATCCGCCGCCATCGGAATCAAGCAAACGCTCATCGCCAAAGGTTTGCTTCGGGTTGCCTACTCAGCGGACGAGTTTCGCCGAGCGTGCCGCGCCTACGTCAGAGAACACGGAACATTTCGCAGCCTGGCGCAGTACGAGCAGCCGGAAGACATCGTATGGGACGAGGAAAAATATCAGGGAGCGGCCTACGCCGCATTTGCCTGGGCTGTGTACATAGCCAAAGTCACCGTCGACTTAAACACCTATGGCGTTTCGGTCGACGATTTCGTCGCGCTGCAGGAGGTAGGCAAAGTGCTGCATCCGGTTCTGGCAGAAGGACAAATCATCGGCGGTGTGGCGCAAGGCATCGGTTTCGCCTTGTATGAAAAGGTAGTTTGGGAAAAAGGCAGGATGCAGAACGGCCAGATGACCAATTACATCATGCCGACTTCGGCCGACCTTCCCAACATCCGCGTGTATTTCGAGGAGTTGGGCAATGACCACGGCGCATACGGAGCCAAAGGAATCGGCGAACTGCCCATGGACGGACCCGCGCCCGCCGTCGTGAACGCCGTCGAAGACGCGCTTGGGACGCGATTTGACTCGATTCCATTGCTCCCGGAAGACATTTTCATCGCCCTTTCGGAACGGGCAACGCCGGACAACGTCACCTCGACGGCAAGGGGTCGCGAATGAGCGAACTTTCGCGTGATCTCGCAAAATGCGAACTCGCTCTTACCGTCAACGGTAAACCGGTCACCGCACGCGTATTCCCCATGGAGCGCTTGCTCGATGTGCTGCGCAGCGAGTTGGGATTAACGGGAACCAAAGAAGGCTGCGGAGAAGGCGAGTGTGGCTCTTGCTCGGTATTAATGGACGGACAATTGGTGAACAGCTGCCTGATTCCAACGCTGCAAGCAAATCGCTCGGTGATCGTCACCATCGAAGGACTCGCCACCGACGGCCGTTTGACTGCTTTGCAGGAAGCCTTTCTCGAGTGCGGCGGCGCACAGTGCGGAATCTGCACTCCCGGAATGCTCCTCGCCGCCCGCCATCTGTTGTGCAAGAACCCCAACCCTTCCCTCGATGACGTTCGCGAAGGGCTATCCGGCAATCTCTGCCGCTGCACAGGCTACATGCAGATTTTCGAAGCCGTTGTCGAAGCGGCACGCCGGGAAGCCGCGCCATGAGAGCACATCCAGCCGAATACGAACTCGTCGCTCCACGCACCTTGCCTCTGGTGTTGTCGCTTCTGGCCGAAGAGCCGGGCGCATGGCTGCCGATCGCCGGCGGTACCGATGTCATGGTGCAGTATTCCGCCGGCATGCTGCGAGCACGAAAATTGGTTAGCATCTGGAATCTTCCGGAGTTGCGCGCGATCCAAATATTTGACGACGAAATTCACATTGGAGCGGGTAGTACCTATTCCGACCTGCAAAGACATGAACTCATCAAGCGCGAATTCAGTTTGCTTTCCCTTGCCGCGCGTTGGACCGGCGGAATCGCCAACCAGAATCGCGGCACGATCGGCGGAAACATCGTGAATGCCTCGCCAGCGGCCGATTCCCTTCCCGCGCTTCTCGTCTATGAGGCAGAATTGATTCTCGCTTCGGCGCTCGGTGAACGCCGCGTGCCATACAACAGCTTTCACATGGGTTACCGAAAGACGCAGCTCGGTCCCGATGAACTAATTCGAGCTATCTGCTTGAAGAGAAGATTTTCGGAGTATCATGCCCACGCACGAAAGGTTGGAGCTCGTAACGCGCAAGCGATCTCCAAAGTGTGCCTGGCCGCCTTAGGGCTTGTCGCGGATGGCGTCGTCCAGCATATTCGGCTTGCGATGGGAAGCGTCGCGCCCGTGCCACTTCGTTTGAAGGAGACAGAGCGCATAATCGGCGGACAAGCGCTCGATGCCCGGCTGATCGAGTCCGCAAGAACGGCAGCGGTCACGGAGATTCGGCCGATCGACGACACCCGATCCACGGCACGCTATCGCGCCGCCGTTGCGGGAAACCTGGTCGCCGAATTTCTGGAAAAGCTGCGTGAGGACAGACCTCGAACATGAACGAAGTCCTGGCACGATGGAACGACTTGGCCCCGAGACAAGCGGCGGAGGAAATCTTGCCTTGTTGCGGTTCAAAAGCTTGGGCAAACCATATGGCATCGCGCCGGCCACTCTTTGATGAAGCCGCGTTATTGTCCGCAAGTGACGAAGTCTGGAAAGGTTTGAACGAATCCGAGTGGGTCGAAGCGTTTCGCAGCCATCCGCGGATCGGCGAAGCGAGCTCGGAAACTCCTAGTTCCGCAAAGGCGGCAGTTTGGTCGGGCGAAGAACAAAAGAAGGTTGGTAGCGCAAGCGAAGACCTCAAGCGGGCCCTCGCGGACGGCAACCTCGCCTATGAGCGACGTTTCCATCGCGTCTTCATTGTCTGTGCCGCCGGTAAATCGCCGCAGGAAATCCTGGGGATTCTCAGCCGGCGACTGCGAAACGACGATTCAGCGGAGCTTCACGAAGCAGCCGAACAGCAGCGGCAAATCACCCAGCTTCGGCTGAGGAAATGGCTCGTCTGATGACACGAATCTCAACACATGTTTTGGATACCGCTCGAGGTAAACCGGCAAGCGGCGTGCCGGTCCGGCTGGAAAGACGGGAAAACCCAGGTGAATGGGCGTGTCTGAGCTCTTCGCGCACGGATGGAAACGGCCGCTGCGCCGAACTGCTGCCGGAGAAAGAAACGCTGCGACCGGGGCTGTACCGTTTGGCGTTCGACACTGCGAGCTACTACCTCGCTCACAACGTCGAAGGATTGTATCCGATCGTCGAGATTACGTTTCACATGCGCGAAGGTGAATCGCATTTTCACATTCCGTTGCTCTTGAGCCCGCACGGCTATACGACCTATAGGGGAAACTGAGCCCATGAGCCTATTGGCGGAAAACAGGTACGGCAAGTCGCGAATCCGGCTCGTCAAAGTCAAACGTCGAGCGGAATGGCACGACGTCCGCGAATGGACGTTACAGATTCTACTCGAAGGCGATTTCGATTCCTGCTTTGTCGAAGGAGACAACAGTAAGATCCTCGCCACCGACACCATGAAGAACACCGTGTATTCATTGGCGCGCAAATCTTCGTCGGAATGCATGGAGGAGTTTGCAAAGGAATTGGTCACGTTTCTGATGGACCGCAACCTTCAGGTTTCTGCGGCGAGCGTAACCGTATCCGAAAAGCGCTGGGAGCACGTCCAAACCGGCGGAACGCCTCATCCTACGACATTTGTGCAATCGAGCGGAGAACGCCAGACCACCGAGGTGGCGGCGACAAGAAATGACGGACTTTCGGTCCGCTCCGGACTCGAAGACCTGGTGATTCTGAAAACCGCGAAGTCCGCATTCCTTGGCTTCGTCCAGGACTTGCTGACCACTCTTCCGGAGGCCAGCGATCGCCTGCTCGGCACAGCGGTCCGCGCAAAGTGGAAGTATTCGACGCCAACACTTCCGTTCACCACATTGAGGTCCACAATCCGCGAAACTTTACTGAACGTTTTTGCCGCTCATGACAGCAAATCGGTGCAACATACCTTGTACGCCATGGGCGAGGCCGTACTTGCCAATATCCCGGACATTCACGACATCGAATTGACCATGCCGAACATTCACTGCCTCCTTGCAGACCTTTCGCGCTTTGGGCAAGACAATCCCAACGAAATCTTCGTGCCAATCGATGAGCCGAGCGGCTACATCGAGGCGCGTCTTCGCCGGCGCGGGTGACCCTTCGTGTTAGGAGCTGGAAACCAAAACGCTCGCGCAAAGGAAATCGTCGCTCGGTGCAAACAACTGGCGTCTTTCTCGCAAGATCGTCAAGGAATTCTCCGTACGTTTCTCTCTCCCGCAATGCGGGACTGTCACCGGTTAGTCGGCCAATGGCTGACGGCAGCGGGAGCTGAAGTGAGCGTAGACCCGGCTGGGAATCTGCGCGGGTTCTATGCTGCGATAAAATCGGATTCCCCACGGCTGTTGATCGGATCGCATCTGGATTCGATCCCGAATGCAGGCGCCTACGATGGTATTCTCGGCGTCCTGCTCGCAATCGGCTTGCTCGAATCTTTGCAAAACAGGCGTCTGCCATTTTCCATGGAAGTCGTGGGATTTTCCGATGAGGAAGGCGTCCGGTTTGGGAAGCCGTTTATCGGCAGCCGGGCGCTCGTCGGCCGGCTCGATGAGGAACTCCTCAATCGCCAGGACGTGAATGGAATTAGCGTGCGCGCGGCGATCGAAAGCTTCGGTCTAAATCCGACGGAGATCCCCCGCGCCACAATCACCGGCGATACGCTGGGCTATTTGGAATTTCACATCGAGCAGGGGCCGGTACTCGAGTGGCGGCAACGTCCGCTCGGAGTAGTCGAGTGTATTGTGGCTCAGACGCGCCGGGAGCTTGTTTTTTCCGGCAGCTCGAACCATGCCGGCACGACACCAATGCAACTTCGACGCGACGCCCTCGCCGGAGCGGCAGAGTGGATCGTTGCCGTCGAGCGCACGGCGCAAGATTCCCCCGGGCTCGTGGCAACGGTTGGCCAGATCGAAGCGAACCCCGGTGCGGTCAATGCAATCGCTGGAACGGCTCGCGTGACTCTGGACGTTCGCCACGGCTCGGACGAGGTCTGTGCGCAGGCTGCGGAACGACTCATTCGGCAGGCGCAGGAAATTGCCGAACGGCGCGCGTTAACCCTGACCTGGAGCGAGCTGTTAAGGCAGAAGGCCGTCAAGATGGACGGAGTTCTCGTCGACCAGATCGAAGAAGCGATACGAGCCGTCGGTTCTGAACCGCTCCGCATGGTGAGCGGCGCCGGACACGACGCCATGATCCTCGCGGAAAAGGTGCCCGCGGCAATGATCTTCCTCCGTAGTCCCGGAGGGATCAGTCACGACCCGGCGGAAACCGTGGAGGTGGGCGACGTGGCAAAAGCGCTAGAATGCGGTCTGCAATTGCTCGAACAGCTGGCGAACGCTCCACACTTTCTAAAAAGGATGTGCCGTGCATAATCTCGGTCAAACACGCAGCTCCCAGCAACCCAATCATTTTCTCCTGACGCCGGACACATTCGTTCGCACCACTTTGCCTGGCATGAAATCCTGCTCCGCCATCGTGCATGTCGGTCCGGCGGCGGGCGCAAAGTTTACTCAGTACACCGCCGAGCTCGAAGCCGGCGGTGAACTCGGCAGCACGTCTGCGCAACGCTTCGTCTTCGTGCTTGAGGGCAACCTGAAATTAGAGGCCGATCACCGCCACCATGAACTGCAAACGGGCGGCTACGCCTACCTACCACAAGGATTGTCGCACCGTATGGTGGCCACAAAAGTCAGCCGCGCCGCCGTCATCGAGAAAACGTACCAGCCTCTTGCTTCCATTGATTCTCCCGCGGCCATCATTTCGAGCGAAGCGGCAATTTCCTCGCATGCTCTAAACGACGATCCCGGCTTGCAAGTGAAATGCCTCTTGCCCGACAACATGAATTTCGACTTCGCCGTGAACACCATGGTCTATCAGCCGGGAGCCGCCCTTGGCTTGGTTGAGATCCACATTATGGAACACGGCTTGTTGATGCTCGAAGGCGGCGGCATCTATCGCCTCGGCGATTCCTGGTACCCGGTCAAGGCCGGCGATTTCCTCTGGATGGGCCCGTGGTGCCCGCAGTGGTTCGGCGCGATCGGAAAAGTACCCGCAAAATATCTCATCTATAAGGATTCGAATCGTCATCCCTTGTCGGGAGCGTAGCCATGAAGTTCGTCGTGGATCTAGGGCGTCTGTCGAAAGAGATCGACGAACTCGCGTCCATTTCAGACGCAGAGGCTCCTGCAGTGACACGCATTGTCTTTACGCCGACCGATCGGAAAGCGCGCGGCTGGCTGATCGCCCGCTGCAACAGCGCTGGGCTCGCCGTGCGGCAGGACGCGATCGGAAATATCTTCGCTCGCTGGACGGGATCAGACCCTGCTGCCGCGGCTGTCGGTACAGGCTCTCATATCGATGCCATACCCAACGCAGGAAAATATGATGGCGTTGTCGGCGTACTCGGTGGCCTCGAAGCGATCCGAGTGCTCAAGAGCAGCGGTTTTCGCCCGACCCGTTCGATTGAATTGCTTTTATTTACATCGGAGGAACCGACACGGTTTGGAATTGGTTGCCTGGGCAGCCGCCTGCTATCCGGAACGATGACCGCGGATTCGGCCCGCAGGCTGACGGACAAAGATGGCGCTTCGCTCGAAGAAGTGCGGCAGGCAGCGGGCCTCACGGGGCGACTGGAAGAAATAAAACTACCCGACGGCTATTACCAAGCTTTCGTGGAACTACACATCGAGCAAGGACCGCTGCTCGAACGGCAAAATATCCCCCTGGGAATCGTCACGCAAATCGCCGCTCCCGCCGCACTTCGTATTTCGATGGAAGGCAGCGGCGGACACGCTGGCGGAGTGCTAATGCCTGATCGAAAAGATGCACTGTGCGCCGCCGCGGAATTGATCCTGTTCATTGAGAACGCGGCGAAAACAAGCGGTGCCGTGGATACCGTGGCCACCGTGGGCATGTGCGACGTGTTTCCCGGAGCGGTCAACAGCATTCCCAGCCGCGTACAATTGAGCGTGGACATTCGAGACACAAACCTCGAGCGCCGCGACGCGGTCTTAAGCGCGATCGAAACCGCCCGGGAAGCGATCTCAGTCAGGAGGCAAGTCTTGACCGAAGCAGTGCAGTTAAACGCGGATGCGCCCGCTCAATGCGCCCCTGCGATCGTGGAAGCGCTTTCTCAATCCTGCCGGAATCGCCAAGATGCGTTTCTTCCCATGGTCAGCCGCGCGTATCACGACTCCCTTTTTATGTCGCGGATCGCCCCGGTCGCGATGCTGTTTATACCCTGCCGCAATGGCTACAGCCACCGTCCCGACGAGTACGCATCCCCGGAAGACATCGAGCGCGGGGTTGCTGTGCTTGCCGATACGCTTGCCATGCTCGCTACGTAACGTCGCATCGCATCCTGCTATCCGAATGGTTGGTTCGCTCGAAGCGAAGCGCGTATCTTCGCATAGCCAGGTTTAATGACGGAGTAAATGAACTCGATGCGCCGGTCGTAAGGCAGAAAAGCGCTTTTCATAGCATTGATGGTGATTTTCTCAAAGTCATCGAGGGCCAGTCCGAAACTATCCGCTGCCGCCTCGAATTCCTTCGTCATGGTCGTGTCGCTCATCAGCCGGTTGTCCGTGTTCAAAGTCACGCGAAACTTCTCCTGATACAAAATCTTGAACGGATGTTCGGCCAGGCTCGCCGCGGCGCCCGTCTGGACGTTGCTCAGCAGGCAAATTTCCAGAGGAATCCTCTTGTCCAGAACATACTGCGCAAGATCGCCAAGCTTAACCGCCTTTCCATCTGCGATAGCAATATCATCGATCAAGCGCGTCCCGTGACCGATGCGGTGTGCGCCGCAATATTGAATGGCCTGCCAGATCGATTCCTTGCCAAAACCTTCGCCGGCGTGAACGGTAATGTTGAAATTCTGCCGCTGAATATAATGAAACGCATTCACGTGCTTCTTGGGAGGATATCCACCCTCCTCGCCGGCCAAATCGAATCCCACGACTCCGCGCCCACGAAAATCCACGGCAAGCTCCGCCATTTCGAGGGAAACATCCATGTTGCGCATCGCACAAATGATCAGCCCGGAAGACACTCCGAAATCTTTCCGGCCCCGCTCCAAACCGCGGAGCACCGCCGAAATCACTTGCTGGTGCGTCAATCCCTTTCGTGTGTGAAACAACGGCGCAAAGCGAGTCTCGAAATAAACCACGCCGTCCCCATTCAAATCCTCCGCTTGCTCATACGCCACTCGCTCGAGCGCTTCCTCGGTCTGCATCACCGCAATGGTGTGCGCAAAACCTTCCAAATACTTCGGCAAACTTCCCTGATTCGCTCCCTGATGAAACCAGCGCGCGAGTTCCTCGGGATCCTCGCTCGGCAGTTGCCCGTATCCCCCGCTCTTTGCCAACGCGATTACCGTTTCCGGCCGTAATACGCCGTCGAGGTGCTCGTGCAACAGCACCTTGGGGACAGTCTTCAGCACACCGCGGTCCAGCTTCATGGAGGCCTCCGGTTCGGGTATCCACCTCGATTATTACCATGAGAGGCGACGCCGCCGAAACAAAGGATAGTCCGTCTGACCATCACGCGGAAAGCCGTGAACGCTGGTTGTGTCAGGACCCGTCAGAACTTCAGGCTGAGGCTCATCTGAATTTGCCGGGCGCTACCGATGGTCTTGTTCACATTACCCAGCCCAAAGGGGCAATTGTAAAACCCGCTCGTTTCGTTCGCAGTGCCGCAACCGGACGGAAGCACCGGGAGCGTTCCTTGAACCGGGAACCCGTTGTAATACTGGTTCTGCTCCACATCGTCAATCGGAATATCAAAGCTAGGAGTATTGGTCACATTGAACACGTCGAAGCTGTATCTTAGCGCCAAGTGTTCGTTGAGTTGCGTCATCTTCACAATCGACAGGTCCAAACGTTTTTGCCAGGACTGGCGGAAAATGTTGCGCTGCCCGGTGGTAAAGCCGGTTTCGTAAGGATCGTTCGAAGGAATAGCGTCGCCGAGCGCCCCTGGCGCCAACAACGGAATCGTGAAGCACGAGGCCTTCAGCGCCGGACCATTCACACCGACTTGCCCAGTCAACGCGGATTTGGGCGAGCAGCCCGGAGCCAGCGGCACGATCGGATTGGTGATGCCGTCGGAAACGCCGTAATACAAGCTGCCCACGGCACCGCTGTAATCAATCACGCTGAATGGTTGGCCGCTCTGGTAAATTCCAATGCCCTGCAAAGACCAGCCATTCGTGAATTTCCCGGCGATCGACGCGTCTTGTGCCAGCTTCGGCACTTCGAACACAAAGCTGAAGTTGAACACGTGCGTGCGGTCAAAGTCGGACGTGCCATAGGCATCGCGCAGATTCAACGGGTTATTGCCGTTGTAGAACAAGCCGAGCGCGCTCTGCTCATCGGTGGCGTGAGAATAGGTGTAGGAGAAGCCAACGCGCACATGATGGCTCATGCGCTTCTCAACGTGCGTCTGCAGCGCGTTATACGCGGAAATTCCAGCGGCATCGTAGCTCTCCGACTCGGACGAATACCCTACATAAGGAACGCGGAGGTCGATGTTCCCGCCTTCGTATGTCGCGAGATAGTTTCCAGGCGAGGTAGTCGAGCCCGGCAACGCCGGAAGCGCGATAGGATCGCCGCTCGAATTAAGAATGGTGTAACCATAGCTATAGGACTGGCCGTGGATCGGGTGAGACGGCGACGCAACCTGCGCTTGGTTAAACGGAACAGGAATCACGAGATGGCGTCCCAGGTTTCCCACGTAGCCGATTTGAATCGCAATATCGTTGCGGGGCTGCCACTGAATGTCCAGAGTGTTATTGATGCTGTAGGGAAGCTTGTTGTTGCGATTGTACACGGCAAACGCAAAAAGAGGCGACCCAGCTTCAATTTCAGCTGCGGACGGAAGGTAATTCAGAATATTCGCGGGATTGCCCGTCGGCGGCGGTTGCAAAGCGCTGCCCCATGGCGCGGCGAGCGAGCCGCCCGTTGGCGATCCGGGATCGCACGTGGGAATGTATCCCTGATAGTAACCGCCAACCGAGGTGCAAACCTGCGAGTTCACAAACGGTGGCGCTTGATTGAAGCCGAACGGCCCGCCTGCGATCACGCCGGCAGCGAACCCCGGCGAAAGATAGGTGAAAAGTTGCCCACGGTCGTAATACAGTCCGGTTCCCGCGCGTACCACGACTTTGTTATGGAACATTTCCGGGCTCCAGGCAATTCCTAAACGCGGAGCAAATCCCCATTGACGGCCCGTCAATGTGCTGTTGCTGACCCCCTTGCTTGGATATTTCGTGTTGTTGCCGGCAACGACGAATCCGCTCGAAGCGACCGTGCCCGTAGTTTCGTCATAACTGTACAGCGATGGATCAAAATTGTAGATCCGGCCGTACTTCTCCGTGAACGCTCCGTTCCAGTCATAGCGCAATCCCAAAGTTACGCTGAGATTGGGCCGGAGTTGATAGCGATCTTGGATATAAAGCCCTGTATCGCCCGCGCGCAAGTAGCGATTGGCGTCGCCTTGCAGATAAGCGGTGGTTACAAAGCCATCGGGCGTGTACGGCGTTACCAGGCCTTCGACGAACTGAGAGAAATCCGCTATTCCAATGTTCCCCTGATCGGTTCGCTGGTCGCGCGTATTCAATTGCGTGTAGGCATAGCTCCCACCAAAGGTGATCGTATGTTTGCCGTGTGTCCATATCGCGTTTGCCGATGGCATAAAGCGATTTTGAAATACGCCGGTGAACGCTCCCTGAGAAGCGGAACCCTGCCCGATCGAAAGCGCCGCGTTCGAAACCGGCGCCGGGTCGGCGCAATTCGGATTGTTGTTCGGACAGCCGGTGTTGTAAGCCGCTTCATTCCCGAAATCATCAACGATGGTAAGTCCAGGAAAAACGCCGGAACCGAATGTATTGATGCCAAACGCGGATGGGCCGAACGGCTGTGAAATTGTGCTATACACTTTTTCTCGAATGAAGCCAAACGTTTCCGTGATGCTCAGATTCGGACGCAATGTTTGCGTGTTCATGATGGACATAACCTGGCTGCCGGCGTCGAGGTGCTGCGCAAACCCCGCAACACTCGAGTAGGCGTACGGCGCTACGGTGGGATCGTGCTGGTAGTAATACTTCAAGGCGACGGTGTCTTTCGAAGTCGCATTCCAATCCAGATTGGCAACCGCTTGGTCGGACTTGAACACCGCCGTCCCAGGCACCACCGCGTTCTCCGGGAAATTTACCGTGGGCGTATTTCCGTCCGCCGACGGAATCAGATATTGCCCATCGGGAAGTTTGTAGTTCAGCAGCGCAAACGCGATCGGGTTTATATCACCAGGCCCGTTACCGACCACGGGGTTAACCGTCGCCGGAAAATTGCCGTTCACTACATTGGCCAGCGCCGTCGCAGTGCGGTCGCTCGTAAGCCCGTAGGGCACGGTGATGCGCGACAGTCCAATCTCCTGGTCGGAAGAGTGAATATGCTGATAGCTGAGAAACCCGAAGAGCTTATCTTTGAGAATCGGACCGCCGAACGTGCCGCCGCCGACATTTCTGTGGAGTTGCGGGTTCTTCTCGTCCGCGGGGATGTTGGGGTCCGCCTTGAAAAAGAACGGTGCCGCATTGATCCAGTTGGTGCCACGGTGAAGGTAAGCCTCGCCATGGAAGGTGTTCGTGCCGGAAGCCGTGCTCATGTCAATGTGCGCGCCGCTGGTAGAGCCCTGCTGAACATCGTACATCGACGTATTCACCCGCAACTCCTGCACGGATTCCGGAGCAGGCGTTGGAAGAGCCTGGCCGATGGCCAGGTACGGTGACGCCGTGCTCTGAATGATGGCGGCGCTGCTGCTGGCTGCGCCGCTTACCCCGGTATTATTCACCACACGCGCGGAAGCCACCTGGCTGGTGCTTTTGCCGTTGAAAAGATTGCTGGCATCCACGCCGTTCAGCAGAAAGCTATTGCTCGTGTCGCGCTGGCCGTTCGACCAGATCGGTTGGTTGCCAAGCCCGGCGTTTGCTCCCGTACCGGAGGGAAGTTCCGCATTGACACCCGGCGAAAGTATGGCGAGGCCGGTAAAGCTTCCCGTCGGCAGAGGTACGGTCTCAATTTCGCCTTTTTCAAGGATGTATCCGTTGGTGGTGTCGGCAGAGTTCATGAGCGGTGTCGCCTCCACCGTAACCGTGGTGCCCACTTGTCCGATCTTCAGGCTGGCATTTACCGTGGCGGTGCGGTCCGCTTGCACTACGATCGATGGGATTCGCAACGTGACGAAGCCCTCATGCGTGAACGTCAGCGTGTAGGATCCGATCGGCAGAGTTACGAAATCGTAGGTGCCGACGCCACTTGTTTTCTGCACCCGCGTGAGCTTGGTGCCGTCCGCGACCAAGGTCACTTCTGTCTCGCCAATCGCTCCTCCGGATGCGTCGGTCACCTCTCCGGTGATGCCTCCGAGCGTTTGCTGCGGATAGGCGGTGAGCGGAAAGAACAGAAGCAAACCGAACCACAAACACACCACGACGAGGGTGGCGGCCTTTCTACCGATCTTAGCCATTTTGTAACGCCTCCGAGGATTCGATTCAGGCGTTGCTGCAAGCACCCTGCAGAAATGAGCCAAGCTACCTTGATCAATCAGGTTTCCCCGGCTTGGCCCCCACCTGATCCATGAACTGTGTCCAGGACCCTATTCCAGGTAAGCCTAGAACCGGAAATGCAAACTTTCGTTTTCCTCAATTCATTTTTCGATTACAGGTATGAACCAAGAATCGGGAGTACGATAAGATGAGTCATGCTACTACGATTCCCCGCCTGGCGATTCTTCCGTGCAACTCTTCTCCTGTCGATGGCTGTGGAATTCTTACCCGCTGGGGTCTTCCCTAGCCGAGCGCCGGCCGATACCGCTTCGGATTCCAGCCTTCCTTTGCACGAAAAGCGAAATTCTCCGCTCGATTTGGAAGTCGCCGGCGATCTGGCTGGAGTGCCGTCCGGATCGCTTCGTTACCTTTGGAGAGAAGATCTCCTGAAGCTGCCGCAGATCAACTTGACGGTTACCGAGGACGCGAATTTCAAAGGTCCCACACAGGTAAGCGGCATACTCCTCGAAGCGTTGGCGAAGCACGTCAGCGCCAACCCCCCGTCCGATATGATCGTCGCCATCTGCCGCGACAAATATCGCGCAAACTATCCGCGCTCCTACATCGCGGTCCATCAT
Organism: Candidatus Acidiferrales bacterium; assembly: GCA_963783955.1. Classification (GTDB taxonomy): domain Bacteria; phylum Acidobacteriota; class Terriglobia; order Acidiferrales; family UBA7541; genus Acidiferrum. The sequence goes on from CAWAPN010000003.1 coordinate 783,901, forward strand.
CCGATCTTGGTTTTGACCATCAACGGAAAGCCGCCCGACGGCTGGCCAAAGGACTTCGATGGCATGAACCCTTCCCTGGGTCCCTACCTGATTTCTCATGCGAAGTTCGTTCCCGGTTTCAAAGTTTTGTCGCACTCCGACGAACCGCAAATTCCTTGGGGAGTCGTTCGCCTGGAATTTCGCAATGAACAAAAAGCCCTGGCAGCGATAGCGCCTCGCGGTCCTCACACCCGTGACCCTGAGGTGCAGAACGGATACCGCATTGCCCAACAAAACTGCCTTCGCTGCCACAACCTGGGCGCGGAAGGCGGCACAAAGGCAGGCCGGTCTTGGCTGGTTCTTGCCACCTGGGCAAATTCCGCTCCTGACCATTTTTCGGGTTATGTTCGCGATCCCAAAGCTATGAACCCGCACGCCCAGATGCCCGGCAACCCGAACTACGATGACGCCACGCTAAAAGCCCTGATCGCCTATTTCCAAAGCTTCTCGGCAGACGACCAACAATGATTCTGCGCGTTGCCAAAACCGCCCCCGTTTTTGGTGTCGCCCTGTATTTCACTCTCATCGTTTTCAACAATCTCTCCGACCACGATTCCAACTATCAATTCGTGCGCCACGTCCTGATGATGGATTCCACCTCTCCCAACAATCAGGCCATGTGGCGCGCCCTCAACTCGCCTGCGTGGCATGTCGCGTTTTATTGGGCCATCATCGTCTGGGAATCCATGGCCGCGGTTCTCTGCTGGTGGGGAGCCTTAGAGCTTGCACGATCGCTAAAGAAAGAAGCGGGGCAGTTCCGTCAGGCGAAGAACATTGCCATCGCCGGTCTGATCTTGGGTCTTTTCCTGTGGCTCGTTGCCTTCCTGATCGTCGGCGGAGAATGGTTCCTGATGTGGCAGTCCAAAACATGGAACGGTCAGGAAGCCGCATTTCGCATGTTTGCGATAATCGGCATCGTTCTGCTTCTGCTGACACAGCCTGAATCCGAGGAAAAGCCCTAACCTGCGGCGCCGGCTAGCTTCCGTTTCCGCGCGCGCAGGAAGAACCAAGCGAGTCCAGCCACGAGATATCCGAGATAGACATAGGGGAGTTTTCCGTACGGACCTTCAGGCACAGGATACAGATTACCGGCCAAGGCCAGCAGCATCGCCCCGCCAGCAAGCCACGGAACGATCTGCGCGCCCGGTCGATAAGCGCCGTGTTCGCGCAAATAGCGTGGCAACGCCACGCTCACCAAAGCGTAGGTAACAATGAATCCGTAGGTCGCCAGCGAACCCAACCAACCGTACACATCCAAGCCGCTGGCACCCCGGGCGGCCAGCACCGTTACCGGCAAAACCGCGGCAACTCCGGTCACTAGCACGGCAAGACTCGGCGTCTCGTTGCGCAAATGCGTTTTGCGAAACGTCCGATGCGCCAGGCCGTTGTGGGACATCAACAGTAATACGCGGGCCGCCGCGGTGATGCACGCCAGAGTTCCCGCGAACATGCTGATCATTGCGCCGATGTCGATGAACAAGCCGAGAATCGGAATCCCGCCCACTTGCGCCAGAGTGCGCATCGGTGCTTCGCTCGTTCCCAGATTTTGCCCTGCGGTGCGCAGCCTAGCGGTAGTTTACTTAACTTCCACCCGCATCCCACAAAACTCCATCCTAAAATTAATTCTGTTTCTTTTTAATTTACCCATTCACCGTATTTGCGATCCCGGTCCGAAGACCGCCGTTAGCAACTGGTACGACCAGACCATCCTCGCTTCCGAGTGGGGTTTTCCTGCCGAACGCTTTACTTCGCAAGCTTTCTGGGACGCCTTCGAACAGATTCTGCCGGAGACCCTGGCTCCCGCCGAAGATCCTCTCGATCAGGCGCAGTTGCGTTTACTGGGTCTGTGGAAGGAAAAGCAACTGGTCGGTCGTCGGCTGCTGGCCTACGATACCACCAACTTCTACACCTACATTGCCACGACCAACACGCGGAACCAACTGGCGCAGCGCGGCCACAACAAGCAGGGCCGCCACAATCTGCGCCAAGTGGGTCTGAGCTATGTTCTGGACGGAGAAAATGGGCTGAGCTTATGCCACCACGTGTACCCGGGCAACGTGGCCGATGTCGAAGAGTTCTCTGTCGCCTTGGAGCGCATCGTGCGTCTGCTGGATCAAAACCAGATTGCGCGCGACACCGTCACGCTGGTCTTCGACAAAGGCACGGCCGCACTGGACAACACCGTGCAACTCGAAGAAGCGGGGGTGGGATGGATTTCCGCCCTGCCGTGGAATCAAGCGCCGGCGGAGTTGCGTGAGCGCGCCACGGAAGAACTGCCGCCGTGCAGTGCAGAACAACCGGGTGTGCGGGCCGCCGCGGAGAAGCTACTGGTGCACGGCCAGGAATATCTCGCGGTGGTCAAGTATTCGGCGCCTTTTGCCGCCGAGCAACTGCACAGCCTGACCACCAGCATCAGCCGTGCGCTGCAGTCCCTGCGACGCTTTACGAAGGAATTGAATAAACCGCGGACGCGTTGGACTGAGGAGGGCATCACCCGCAAGATTCAGAAGTGGTTGTCCGGGCAGTTCCTCTCCGAGGTCATTCGCTATCAGCTGGAATCTCGCGACGGCCAATGGCGACTCCAGTTTGATTTCGAGCAAGTGGCGTTTGAGCGCCTGCTCGGTCGTCGTTTAGGGCGAACCGTGCTACTCAGCAACCACCTGGACTGGACGGCGGAACAAGTCGTGGCTGGTTATGCCGGTCAGCAGCAGGTCGAGCGCGTCTTCCGCGGCCTGAAAGACGGAGAGTGGCTCGGCTGGGGACCGATGTATCACTGGACCGACCGCAAGATCCACATCCACGCGTTCTACTGCATGCTGGGCATTTCTCTGTTGCAGTATGTGCATCGCCAAGCCAAAGCCGCCTGGAGCGATCTTTCCATGGAACAACTCATCGAAGAATTGCAGCAGATTCAGCAGTTCATCCTGCTCTATCCACGACAAGGCGAGAAAGGCCCTGATCGCGCAGCCTACGTGCTATCGAAGCAAACTTTGGCGCAGCAGGCTTTGGCCAAGGCGCTGAAGCTGGACGAATTGCAGATCACCCAGCGTGGGTAATACCAACCGGACGCCTTAAACTCCAGAAAAAGGAACTCTTAGAAATCTGTCGACCGAATCCGCAGTAAACTCCCGCTAGCACTTCCGCATAGGCGCACGCAGTGAACATCGCCCCAGCCAGCAGCGCGCTCTGGATCACCGCTCGGGGAATCGTCTTCAAGGGATTCTGAGCCTCGGCCCCCAGTGTTGTCGCGCTCTCAAATCCAACGAAGCTGAACAACGCCAGCACCAGTCCCAGCCGCAACCCGCTTCCGCTCATCCCGTGCAACTTCAGTTGCTGCATGTCCACCGCCGGGCCCTGCCGCACAAGAACAAGCGCCACGACAAGCAAAATGAAGGACACGGAAACCGCTTCGATCCACAACATCAAACGCGCTGAGATTTTCACATCACGCCACGCAATCCAGACGGAAATCGCAGTCGCCAACAATGCCAGAATTACGGTAGAAGCGCCGTGTCCGGTCGCATCCTTCACCAGCAAGTTTCCATAGTGGTAAAAACCGCCGATGACACTCGCACCGGTGGCGATGTAGGCCAGCAGCAGGCTCCACGCCGCCGTGGCGCCCAGCGACGGCGGCAGAATCATCGCCGCGTAGGTGTACAGGGAACCAGGCGAAGCGGTATATCGCGCGAACTTCCCGATGCACAGCGCCACCAGCAACACCGCGACCGTAGCCAGAACATAAGCCAGCCAGGTGCCGTTCCCGGCTAACGCGAACACCAGGGGAATGGTTGCCGCCGGCGTAGTGGTGGGCGCGATGGTCGAAACCGACTGCGCCAACGTCTCCATCGGCGAGAGAACTTCGCGCCGCAATCCATATCCGCCAGTTTCCGCGCGCACCGGTACGTTGTCGGGCATGAACTCGCTTCGTTTCCAGTTAAGGCAGGTAAAGGTGGCTACAATACAGGCCACGGCGCTTTCGCGCAAGGAGTTCCCAGCCATTCGCGAAACTCAGGCGCGTCAAATTTTTGATTTGAACGAGCAAAAACCTTGTGGGCCGCACCCGCGTTCGAATCAATCGCGAACGGGGCGTTTGCGTTTCCATTCATGCTCGCGCCGCAACAAGGATTGGTGCTTCTTGATCTGCATTTCAATTTCACTGAAGGCCTTCTTGCAACCCGCCAGGACATTTCTCCCGTTGCCGGTCGCGTGCAATGTCCCGGTCGGAAGAGAAAGCGTCAAAATAAGGGACCGCTCCTCGGTCCGTTGATTCCTTGAAAAAACACCTTTGATTTGCACCAAGTCCGGCTCATAGCTTTTCAAAAGCCGGTTCAGTTTATCCAAACGGCGCGAGACTTCCATTTCGACTGGTTTTTGCGAATCTACGTGCTTGTAGCTGATCGAAACGTTCATAGTTGCACCTGTGAGAATGAATTCGAGCTGAGGCAGGACCGCGACGCAGTAGTCTTCTGCACCGCATGGCAAGCTCAGCCTAGCACTCCGTGCAGTCCCGTGCAATCCCACGGCGCGTTGACATGAGCCAGGACACTCCTTACTCTGATTCCTCTCTCATGAAAAAACACGCATCCAGAACCGCACGCCAAGGCCGCTTGCGCATCGGCCCCGCCGGCTGGTCCTACAGCGATTGGGTTGGTTACGTCTACCCATCCCGCCGTCCGAAGAATTTTCACGAAGCCGCGTATCTCGCCGAGTTCTTCGACACGATCGAAATCAATACGTCCTTTTACCAACCGCTGCGTCCCGATCACGCCGAACTTTGGCTCCAGCGAGTCGCTGGCAATCCCGCTTTCATTTTCACCGCCAAACTCTGGCAAAAGTTCACTCACGATCCTTCGGCGACAAAAGAAGACGAGCGCGCCGTCCGCGTCGGTTTCGACGTTCTCAGAGAGGCCGAGAAGTTGGGAGCCGTCCTTCTTCAGTTCCCTTTTTCCTTTCACCGCACCGCGGAGACGCTCACCTACCTTATCACCGTGCTCACTCGCTTCCGGGATTACCCACTCGTCGTCGAGTTGCGCCACTCCTCCTGGCAAATTCCGGAAACATTCGAATTCCTGCGTGACCGCCACGTCGGTTTTTGCAACATCGACCAACCCATCATCGGCCACTCCGTCCAACCGTCGGCAGTCGCCACCTCGCCGGTCGGTTACATCCGCTTGCACGGCCGCCGCTACGACACCTGGTTTAGCGACGATCCCGCAACGCCTGGCCACGAACGCTACAACTACCTCTACTCTGCCGACGAACTCGAACCTTGGGCGGATCGCATTCGCACCGTCCGCGAACTGACCCGGAACACGTATGTGATCACCAACAACCATTACCAGGGCAAGGCCGTTGTCAATGCCTTGGAGCTGCTCGGTATTTTGAAAGGAACAAAAGTGAAAGTGCCCGAACCGCTCCGCGAACGCTTTCCGCAGCTCGAACAAATCGCCAACGAAATGCCGGCTCAGCCCACACTTTTTCCCACGGGCTTGCCAAGAGCAAAAAAATAAACGGATTTACTTCTTGAAGAGATTTTCGAACGCCTGCCGCGCGTCCAATGGGCGGCCGGGAGTGGGGGACTCCACCGGCACCTGGGCTGGTTGCATGTACGAAGTCGGAGCCGTATCTTTCTCTACCGTTGTCCGAAACTCATAGAACGTGCAGTCGTTCTTCGTGTCTTTCGGCGAAATCCTCGCCGGAATCGGTTGCGTGCACTCGAACTGCGCTCCGGTATCGAAAAACCGGCACTGCTTACAGCAATGCAGCTCAAAATTGCACTTCGGACATTTTCCCGTAGGATCGAACCCTGCCACGAGCACCGCGCCGCAGTTCGAACAACGCGCTCGTGTTACTGTCCCAACCATCCGCGGCGTGCGCGGACCGAGGTGGTCTGTCGCGCCTCGCGGTCCACCCTGCGGCGGTTTCCGCTCCCTGTCTTTTTTCTCCCGTTTGTCCTGCTTTTCGGCATCACGATAGCCGCGGTGACCGTACTTGCGATCCACAAACGCCTCCGTCCGTCAGTCGCAACGGACTGTAACTACACGCTTCCCAACAACTGCATGCAATCTTGTCTTTTCCCGCGATGTATCCAATCAGAACGCTACAATCGCCCGGCACACCAGTCTTTCCCTTTGAATTATCCTGGAATGCCAGTGAGCGAGAACAGAAGATGGGACATCTATGTTTGTAATCCTCTGGGAGTTCGAAGTCAAGCCGGGAAGTGAAGGCCGCTTTCAAAGAGTCTATGGGCCCAATGGCGCCTGGGTCCGACTCTTCCGACGCGATCCCCATTTTCGGGGCACGCAACTCCGGCGGGATCCCTCCCGCCCTCTCTACTACTTCACCATCGACTTCTGGGATTCCGAAACCGCCTACAAGAAGTTCCTCGCGAACAATCGCGCTCGGTACCAGGAACTGGACCGCGATACGGCGGGACTTACCCTGCAGGAGCGCCGCATCCTGTCGTTCCACTTCCCTCCCTAGCCGAACAAGCGCACCAACCCATCGGCCGGCAGGTCAGGCTGAAGGATTTTCTTGGGTGTTCCCGCCGCTCGCAAAACGGCTTCTGCAGCCAGATAGCCGCTTCTCACCGCGCCTTCCATCGTAGCCGGCCAACCCGTGTCGGTCCAATCCCCGGCCAGGAACATCGCTCGCACCGAAGTCTCTTGCTTTGGACGCCAGCGATCCACTCCGGGTTGCGGGGAAAATGTGGCCGCCGCCTCTTTAATCACCGTGGCCTTCGTCAAATTTGCTTCGCGCGCCGCCGGTAGTGCCTGCCGCACGTCCGCCAGGCAGATATCTATGATCTCCTGCCGCGGCTTTTGCAGCAGGTCGTAGGAGGCGCTGATCACCAGCTGCAGGTATTGCCCTTTCTCTTCGCCCGGTCCATTGCTCCCCGCATACAGGGCTGTCTTGTTGAAGATCCACTGCGTGGTGGTGTCCAACAGTGTCACAAACGGCTCTTGCATCACCGCCCGATCAAACCAGAAATGCACTCCGGTGATGGGCGATGCCTTGATGTTTCCGAGCAGCGCGAGCTTTGGTTCAAGCTGTTTAATCTGCTCCGGCAGCAACTCCGCCAAAACATCCTGGGGCATCGCAAGCACGTAAGCGTCCGCGGTCTCCTGGCGGCCGCCATCGAAGGAAACGCTCGTCAGGCCGCCGTCTTGCGTGTGGATCGCGCGCACCGGCATCCGCAAGCTCACTTCCCCGCCGCTCCGTTCGATTTCCGCTCTACAGCCGTCGTACAGTTTCGCCAGCGGCACCGCGGGAACACCCATACGGTAGCCCGTCCGGTTTGAAAGAAAGGCCTTCCAAAACACATCTACGCCGAATCGCGCATCGGTCTTGTCCAGCTCTTCATCGAGCGCGCCGACCAGCACGACCCGCCAGAAGCGCTCAATCGCTCCGGAGGTCTGCTTCCTGTTCCGCAGCCACTCCAGCATCGAAATTCCCCCAGGCGTGTCGAGGTCCAGGGTCCGCCCCTTCCCGCGCAAAATATCCAGCAACGCGCCCGCGATGGATTTCTTGTCGGCCAGGCTCAGCGGTCGAAACGCCAGGAACGATCCTGCCATGTGCAGTGGCGCCGGCAGCAATCCCCCTTGGATCGTTCCCGTCCGTCCTTGCGGATCCTGAAACAGCAGCCGGTCAAAATATTTAATCTTGTCCTGCGCTCCAATGCGCTTGTAAAAATCCTCAAGGTTCGTGCAGCAGCCCAAAGTTACATGCTGGCAGTTGTCCACATGTTCGCCGTTCGGCAACACATAGGAAGTTGCCCGTCCGCCAAGAAAGGGTCTCTGCTCGAAGAGGCGCACACGCCAACCAGCTTCAGCCAGCGATACGCCCGCCGACAGCCCCGCGAGCCCGCCCCCGATCACGATCACGTTTGGCAAGAATATTCTCTTTCGTCCGGCGCCCGAATCGCGCCTTGGCCACCAACTTCAGTTTCTCCGCCTTCGTCAGCCGCACCCGGCCGCCAAAAACGGCAAAATCCACGGACTCAATCCGCGCCAGCAAGGCGCTATAGGTATGCACGAGCAGCCACAAAGTCGCGCGGCTGTCTTCCTCGATCGTTCCCAACAGCTGCGCGCCCTCTTCGTAGAATCTCCAAGCTCGGTCGGCTTCAAACCGCAACAACTCCCTTACGCCAAGGCTGGCTTCCTCGCGCACAAAATCTTCCTTGGCGACATGAAAGTGTTCGAGGTCTTCTTCCGGGAGATACACCCTGCCCAATTGATAGTCCTCGTGCACGTCGCGAATGACATTGGTGAGCTGAAACGCCAGCCCCAACTTCTCCGCAAGTTCCAGAGCTTTGGAATCGTCGAATCCAAAAATGTGCGTGCACGTCAGCCCCACCGTGCCCGCCACACGGTAACAATATTCCCTTAACCGCTCAAACGACGTGTACGACTGAATGGTCAAATCCATCTCCGCGCCGGAAATCAGATCGTGGAGATAGCGAGTCGGCATTTTGTACCTCTCGATGGTGTCCACGAGCGCGGGGATCACTTCTCGTTCGCCCTTTAAATATCCGGTCGGCAATGGCACGACAGCATTGCCATCGAACGCCTGGGAATGTCCCGTGATTGCTTCATCGAGCGCCGCGCGCCACCTTGCCAAACCGCGGTGTTTCCTTGTCACATCCGCGCCTTCATCGGATACGTCATCAATGCAACGCATGAAGGCGTACAACGCAACGATTCCATCCCGCTTCGGTTTCGGCAGCAGAAAAAACGCCGGGTAGAAACTGCTGTGCGCTTCCCGCGCGATCCGGTGACACGCTTCGTACGAAGCGACCACGTCCAACATCGGCTCTCGCCGCGCAGCAATGTCGGGCTGCCGCTGAAACTGGGTAATCGGCGTCGGAGTGGCTCCCCACATATGGGTCACGATGGCCCGCCCCAACAAGCGCACCTGTTTCCCCCTGCTCACTTCCGGCCGCCGGTTCAACGTGTCGCAGCCAATCGCCTCGATCGCATCCAGCACAGCCACGCCGCCGCGACTGAACATGGCCAAATCCACACTTAATTTTCCGGAAACCATGCTCGAGAGCGGCTTGCCCTTCTCAAACAGCGTTCGGGTGTAGGCGATCAATTCCTTCATCAGCGCCACATAGCGCTGGTCGCATTTCCGTGCGGCGATCTGCCGCTCGCTGACTCCATGGGCCGCCGCCCGATCCAGTGGAATATAGATTCTGCCCTTCTCGAGGTCGCGCGACACATCCTGCCAAAAATTCGCAAGCTGCAACGCCGTGCACGTTGCGTCTGAAAGCTTCTGCCGCTCCTCGTCCCGATAGCTGCAAAGGTACAGAACCAATCTTCCGACCGGATTTGCCGAGTACTTGCAATAATCGAGCACCGCATCCCAAGTCGGGTATCGCTTCACGACCTGGTCCTGCCGAAACGCTTTCAGCAAATCCGCGAACGGCTGCTTCGGCACATCCTTCGCATTCACCGTTTCTCGCAGTGCCACAAAAACCGGGTGCGAAGGCCTTCCTTCATAGCACTCATCCAATTCCGTTTCCCACCAGTCGAGAAGTTCGAGCGCCCGGCCTTTATCGGCAATTTCATCGCCCAAGTCGTCCGCCCAGCGGCAGTAGGCATATACGTTGTAGAAATGCTCATGAAGGTCCTTCGGAAGCAGCCACGAAACCACGTTGAAATTTTCATAGTGATGGGTCGCCAGCCACTTGGTGTACTGCTGCGCAGCCTTCGGCGTACACCCGTCCCCGGGCAATTTCTCCATCAGCGATAATTCACCTGGACGCAGCATCAGTCGGAGAGTCGCTTCTTCCTCTGTCTAGTTGGACTGGACTACGCTCGTGCTGGGTTTTCACGAATCACAATCGACGGGTCAAGTTCTTACGGCCGCACAGCCAGCTTGATCTCTCCACTTCGCGCTTTCATACGCTCGAAGGCCTGCGGCAGGTCTTCCAATCGAATCTCTTCCGTCACGAATTCCTCGGCGGAGACGTCTCCGCGCCGCACCGCCTCCAACGCCTCGCGGATAAACCGCGGCGTGTGGTGGAACGGTGAAATCATCTTGATCTCGGAGTAGTGAATCGCCGCCGGCTCGATCTCCACGCGCGTCCCGGAGGGCAACCCGCTGAAGAAGTTCACCACCCCTCCGCGGCGCACCATCTTCAGCGCTTGCTGCCACGTCGCCGGATTCCCTGCCGCTTCGACCACCGAATCCGGCCCGCGCCTCTCTTCGGTCAAATCCCGCACGGCCGCGACTACATCCGGTATCTCGGTCACATTGATGGTCACGGCGGCTCCCAGCTTTCGCGCCACTTCGAGCGGCCCTTCGCGCCGAGCCAGCGCAATCACGCGCACTCCCCGGCGGGAAAGCATCCGCACGTACTTCAAGCCGATTGGGCCGCACCCAATTACCGCGGCGGTATCGCCCGTCCGCACTTCCATCTCGTGAATTCCGCGCAACACGCACGCCAGCGGTTCCACAAAGGCCGCGCTGTGATCGTCGACCGAGTGCGGAACTTCCAGCATGTTCTCCCGAACGATCCGTCCTGGAATTCGCATGTACTCCGCGTAAGCACCGTTATTGAACAGCAGGTCGTCGCAAAGATTCTCTTGCCCGCGCCGGCAGTGATAGCAACGGAAGCAAGGCGCCGAATTCGCGGCAATCACCCGCGTTCCCAGCCGCCACTTGGCATCCACGCGCTTTCCTGTCGCTACGATCTCGCCTACGACTTCATGTCCGAACACCGCCGGAGGCTGGATCATTTTCTCGTGGTAGCCGCGCTTCCAGACTTTCAGGTCCGTGCCGTCTGTCAACGCCAACCGGACACGCAGGAGAACTTCATCGGCGGCCAGCGAAGGCACTTCGATCTGCTCGATGCGCAGATCTTCGCTGCCGTACAGAACCGCAGCGGTCATTTTTGAGGGAACCGAAATTCGAACTGGCGCCGCGAGTTCTTCCAGCCCCGTGTCCGTTTTCTTTGTGGACGCTGCTCTCATGAGTGCGTTATCAGAATCTTCAGTGATTCTTCCGTGGGTCGGTTGGCTAGCTCCAACCCTTCTTGGATTCTAGCCAATGGAAACCGGTGCGAGACAATTTCCATGACCGGCAGTTTCTTTTCCAGCACCAGCGCCGCCGCACTCTCTTGGATGTCTACGGCCGCACTGTAGCTGCCAAGGATTTCTTTTTCGTCAATCCCTACGGCAGCCGCAGAAAACTCGATCTTTGTCACAGGGTCGTTTGCAGCAAATAGAAGGACTCTTCCCCCAGGCCTCGCCGCAGCTAACGCTTCCACCACGACAGTAGGATGCGCCACTGCAACCAAAACCACGTCTGCCCCACGTTCCCCCGACCGGGTCTTTACCTCTTCCACAAGCTTACCACTTAACGGGTCAAATGACTCTACCGCACCAAGCGCGAGGCTCTTCTTCCGTCGGCGTTCCATCGGGTCACTGGTATAGATGCGCGCCCCCACGGTTTTGGTAACCATCAGTAATTGCAATCCGATAGGGCCGCATCCGAGAATCAGGACGGTTTCTCCCGGCACCACGCGTGCCTTTTGCACAGCCTTCAGAATCGTGTTGATCGGCTCGATGAAGGTAGCCTCCTCGAAGCCGACATTTGCGGGCAGCGCCACAATGCCCCGCTCGGCGACCCAAGGCATGGCTTTCACGTATTCGCCGAATCCGCCGCCATTCGGTGTGAACCCCGCCGTGAGCCCGGTAGTCTTGTACTGCTTGCACTGCGAAAACAGCCGGTGCTCGCAATAAAAGCAGCCGCCACAAGGAATGTGATGAAAGCTCATCACCCGATCGCCCGGCTTCTGCTTGGTTACTCCTCTGCCAACAGCCACGACCGTTCCCGCCAACTCATGCCCCAGAATCTGCGGCGGCTCCACGTACCGCTGAAAAATCTTCTTAATGTCCGTCCCGCAAATACCGCACGCCGCCACCTGGATGAGCACCTCCCCGTCGCCCACCTCCGGCACCGGCACCTCCTCCACTCGCACCACACCCTTCTCGCGATACACCCCCGCCCGCATCGTCTTCGGTATCGGCCCGAGCGTCCGCTCCGGTTCCGCCACTGTTCCCGCCCCACTCATCAACCGACCGCCTCGTTCGCGAATGCCTGGCACTCTCCCGCAAGGGTTGCGATGTACCGCTCGAGGAATTCTGCTAATTTTTCGGCTGCCATCCGGCTTTGTTGTCCAAAGCGAAGCAAAGCAGGTACGGCGTTCAGATGGAGTGCAACTTCGCCGAACACCCGTCGAAGGCTGACCTGACCGGTCGCCGTCGTCACGCGATTGAAATCTAGAGGTAGATCCTCTTCCGCACTGTCGCTGATCGCTCGGATCGCAATAACCCTGGCACCGAATGCAGCCGCTTCGCAGAGTACGTCGCCGCTCTCCATCTCCACAGCATCGCTGTGTTTCCCGAGCTCCTGCTTCTCACGGGCCGAAAGAACAACATGGTCGGCTGAGTAAAACGACGCAACCTCCCGGGCGCCAGTTGCCACCGCCTTTCGCAACAGGCTCTGGTCGGCAGGTATCGTCCTGGTCGAACCCGCAAAGTCCACCCTCTTCGCGGCCAGCACTTGGCCAATTCGATAGTCCGAACGAAGCGCACCGGCCAACCCGCTCGATATGCAAATATCGGCGTCGCGGTCCCAAACGCGCTTGGTAGTCGCCAACCAATCACTCTTTCCGCCGATTCCGGTCAGCAGTACAGCAACGGAACATTCGGCGAACTTGGCGGTGTAGATGGGGCAAGGTCCGTGGTGCGTTTCGATAAACTTTCTCGACCGCCGCCACGGTGCAAACTCCGCCTGCACCGCGAATGTCACCAGTACCCTCATTTCGCTATTCCTTGGCTCGTGGCTTCCCGTACCGCATTTACGTCGTTACCTTCCCGAGCTTCCTTCCTCACGCTGCCAATCTCATCTTCTTTGCCCGTCCCGCTTTCACGTACCCGTTCGCCCGATACCACCGCACCGCGTGCTCGAGCGCCGCCGCCACGGGCCCGGCCTGAAACCCCAACTCGGTCTTCGCCCGCGAGCAATCCACAAACATCTTGTGCTCTGCGATCTTCACGCCTTCGACGGGTATCCCCGGCTCTCTCCCAATCAACCGCGAAAACGCGCTCTCCACATACGCTACACCCAACGCCACGCCGTGCGGGATTTTCATCGCCGGCGCCCGCAGACCGGTAATGCTCGCCAAAACATCCAAAAAATCCTTCAACGTCAGATTCTCCGCCCCAAGCAAATATCGCTCTCCGATCTTTCCGCGCTCGGACACCAGCAAATGTCCCGCCGCGCAGTCTTCCACTCCCACAAAATTCAGCCCCGTCTCGACGTACCCCGGCATCTTGCCGTTCACGAAATCCAGAATTATTTTCCCCGTCGGCGTCGGCTTCCAATCCCACGGGCCCACGGGCGTCGTCGGCATTGCCACAATCACCGGCAATCCTTGCTTCGCCGCTCGCAGCACTTCCTGCTCCGCCATCCACTTCGACCTTTTGTAGTGCCCGACCATCTCTTCGAGTTTCGAATCCGTCGATTCGTTCGGCAGTTCCGGCCGGTCTACGGCAATCGTCGCCACCGTGCTCGTATAAATCAATTGATCGATTCCCGCTTTTTCGGCTGCAGCCAGAAGATTCTTCGTCCCGCCTACGTTCGAATCGTAAATCTCCTGCGGGTTTTTCGCCCAAAGCCGGTAATCCGCGGCTACGTGAAACACGCGCTTCGCTCCCCCCATCGCCCGGTCGAGCGAAGCCGCATCGCGCAAATCTCCGGTCACATACTCCAACGACAAATCGCTGATCGCGCGATTATTGCTCGAAGGCCGTAGCAGGACGCGCACGCGGTCTCCCCGGGCCACGAGTTGCCGGGCCACATGGCTCCCGAGGAAGCCTGTCGCGCCTGTCACGAGCGTCGTCACGCTTTCGGTTTCCCCACGCGTTTCTCTCCCAAATTCCCGCCAAACTGCCAAGCCAGCAGTTTCCAGAAATCGCCCGCCTTCGGGTTCATTCCGAGCAACGCCGCCGTTTCATATCCCCCGTGGCACTGGCAGTTTTCGCACCGCGGATTCAGCCCACGCCCGTAATTTTCCCAAACCGTATGGTCCAATAGTGCTTTGTAGCTCTCCCTATAGCCAGCCTTCAACAAGCTGCACGGGCTGGTCCATCCCTGTGGCCCGTACACCGGCGAACCCCAGACGCTGCAATCCAACTCTCGCTCTCCGCGCAAATATTCCAGGTAGATCGGCGAAATCAGCAGGTTGTAGTCGTCCAAACGTTCGCTGGCCTCGCGAAACGTTTGATGCATCTTCTCATGGAATTTCGCGCTGCCCTCCCGGCACAACCTCTGCTCGGGATAGTGCGGCGCCGGCAAGTATCCATCTACGTGCATGGCGTGCAAGCGCTCATAGAGAACGCCCAGATCCTTCACATCCGTGTCCGGATAGATCGTACTGTTCACCACCACGAAAAATCCGGCATTTTTCGCCGCTTTTATCCCGTCCAGCGCCTCCGCAAACAGCCCGGATCTCTTCGTCCGCGCCTCGTGCACCGCCTCGGTTCCCTCCAGATTCACATTCCAGAAAAAATTCGTGTACGGCGGAATCATGTGCAATCGCCGCCGGATCAGCATTCCATCGGTGGACAAGAAAAGATAATGACCATCGTTCAGGACCGCTCGCGTCAGCGCGGCAATCTCCGGATACTCCAGGGGTTCTGCTCCGTTGATCGACACGATCGGCGTGCGGCACTCCTTCATCGCCGTCAAGCATTGTTCGACCGTGAGCATCGGCCGCTCCGCGCCCGTGCCGTTGCCATTCGCTTGGCAACCAGCCGAACTCCCGAGCGGCTCAAGCGAGAGCAGGAGTGGAAACTTCCGTTCGCCTCGCAACTTCTTCGCCGCCAGGTGTTTTGTGGAGTTGAAAACGAGCCCGAAGGGGTACCGCATTGCTGCTTAGGAGGCGCGCCGCTCGCGCGCCGTGTACAGGCCGCTGCGCAGCCGGAAATCACCAGGATTGAATTTTGCTGCGCAATATTCCGCCGCACGCCGGGATTGGTTACGGTAGCGCGCCAGCGCATACACCGGGAACGAATTCTTATACAGGTGGTACTTCAAGTAGAAAACGCCCGGAAATCCCGTTCCGGTAAAATCCTCTTCGCCCCAGGAACCGTCCGCATGCTGCTGCCCAACCAGATAAGCGGAGGCACGCGCGATCGCCGGATCATCCGGGTCCGCACCGGCCAGTAATCCAATCAATCCCCACGCAGTTTGCGATGCCGTGCTGTTACCCTGCCCTTTGCTCGACACCACCTCGTAGCTGTTGAGCGATTCGCCGAAGCTGCCATCCGCCTTTTGCACCTGGCGCAGCCAATTCACAGCTCTCACGCAACAGTCCTGCGCCGTCATGGAGACCGTTTCGAGCGCGCGTAAGACGCCGCTGGTCCCGTATACGTAGTTCACTCCCCAGCGTCCGAACCACGATCCATCCTTGCTCTGATCGCGTTCCAAGAAGCCCACTGCTCTCCGCACCACGGGATGCTCCGCCGCCCAGCCAAACCGCCCCAGGCATTCGAGCACTCGCGCCGTTACGTCCGCGGTCGACGGATCGATCATCGCGTTGTGGTCCGCGAACGGAATGCTACAGAGCAATTTCCGGTCATTGTCGCGGTCAAATGCTCCCCAGCCGCCGTCCCGGTTCTGCATGCTCAGCAGCCACTGAATCCCTCGCCGCATCGCGCCTTCCATCCGCTTCTTGTCGGGAAACTTCACGCGCTGCAGCGCCATCAATACGAACGCGGTGTCATCCACATCGGGATAGAAATCATTGCGGAACTCGAACGCCCAGCCGCCCGGTTCGGCATCCTTGTTTTTGATCTGCCAGTCGCCGCCGCCAAGAATCTGCTTGGTCAGAAGCCAGTCCGCCGCTTTCACTAACGCGGGATGGTCGGCCGCCAGCCCGGCCTCTTCGAGCGCTACCATCGCGATACAGGTGTCCCACACCGGAGACACGCAGGGCTGCAGCCGGATGGTGTCTTCCTCTTCAATCTCGAACCGCGAAAATTCCTTGATCTCGCGAAATGTCAGCGGATCATCTGGCCCATGACCGAGCGCCAGCAGCGCGAAGATCGAGTTCATCATCGATGGATAAATCGCCGCCAGCCCCTCGGTGCGGTCCAGGTGTTCCACCATCCACTGCTTCGCTTCGCGGATGGCCTTCTGCCGCAGCGGTTTCCAGGGCAGTTTTTCATACAGCTTCAGTCCGCGGTCCACTGCCAGGAAAATGTTCTTCCAGGACAGAATCTGCTTGCTCCAATGGAATGCCGCCGTCTTTCGCGAAGGATCCTTGAAAAGTTCGTCGACCCGCGCGTGTTCCGGCAAACGGAATTCCGGCCGCAGCGAAGACAAAATCGCCATCGGGATCACAATGCCGCGCGTCCACGAGGACATTTCGTAAATATTGAAGTAGAACCAGTTCGGCAGGAGCATCAACTCGGGCGGAATCGCCGGTACAAGCTCCCAGCCGACGGCCCCGACCAACGCCAGATAAAACCGCACGTAAGAGTTGGTGTGTTCGAGGCCACCCAACCGGTGCACGGTCTCGCGCGCCTTCACCATGTGCGGCGCATCCGGCGAATCGCCCGCCAGCTTCAACGCAAAGTACGCTTTCGTGGTGGCGTTCAGCTCGGAAGGTCCGCCCGGATAAATCGGCCAGCCGCCGTTGTCCAGTTGTTTCCGGCGTACATAATTTGCAAGCTTGGCGATGCGTTCCGGCTCGGCCTGGCCTAGAACGTGGAGATAGTAAATATAGTCGGATTCGAGCGTCGTATCGGCTTCGAGTTCCCCAAGCCAATACCCTTCCTCTGCCTGAACCGAAAGCAGGTACTCTGCGCCACTCTTAACCGCGGTCTCAACGCGCCCGGCCCAATTCTCCTGCCGCCACGGAGCAGGCGCAGGTGCGACTGGCAGTTCTTCTCCGACTCGGACAAACGACGCCATCAGCGCTCCTCAGAGAATTTCCACAGTTCCGCTCGGGTACACCACGTCTCGCCGTCGAAAAACCCATGTTAACTTGCCTGTTGCGTTACACTTCCGAAGGAAGTGTGAGCCCCGCGAGCTGGGGTACCCCCAGTACTCTTTCATTATCTCCTCACGAGCGAAGAGGGTCAATCTCTAAGATGCCGATCGAGCACACCTAGGTTCGAGAGCACCCTAGAGGGCCGCCGTCGCCGGCGCCTCTAACGTTCGATGCACCAGTTCCCACAATAGTTCAGGTAGCGCTTCCCCCTCGCGCTGCAATACCGACGGCTTTTCCCGCATGAGCCGCGCCGGCAACGCCATCCACAACGGGGCGGGCGACGCCTGGTCTCCGCGATCCCCGCGCATCACCAACGCGCTCGCCCGGTCGAGCACCATCTGCGCCGATTCCTTAAAGTCGTCCTTCGATCGATCCATCACCGCAAAATAAAGCGATGGCTTCACAAACTGCATCAACGAATTACTCTCGACGATCACCGCCAGGTTTTTTCGCGGACCGAGCTCCCTATCGACCGGTTCCGAAGTCGCCGACGCCCGGTTTCTCCGTTCCTGGCTCGCCAGGCGCAACGCGCCACGCGCCACTTCCGCCAACGCATCTCGCAACAGCGGCAACCCCTCCGCCAAGTATCCCTGCTTAGTCCTCAACCAAAAGGATCGCTTCGCACCCGCCGCCAAAAACCGCGCGCTATCGGTGCCTGTGTCCGGGCGCGTCTCCCAATCGAAAGCGCAAGCATGCTCGGTCGGTGCGCAATCGCAATCCTCTCCGTTCTGGGCGCAAACTCCGTGCCCATACTGCGTCACTTTCCCGGCAATCCATTCCGTCCCGGGAAACCCCCGAATCACATCGCACACCAACTGCGTCTTCCCAATATTCCGCGTGTGGCCGCCCACCAGAATCAGGCGCCACAAAGTCCTTTCTTTTGCCATCCGGCCGTTCATCTCTTCTCTTCCAACTTCCTGATTCTCTCGCCCAACTCCGGCAACCTTGCAAACCAAACATAGGCTTCCTTGAACTTATGCAACGGCCGTGCCGGCGTACCCCACACCGTTTGCCCCGTGCGAATGGTCTTGCCGGTAGGAATACCCGCCTGGGCTCCGGCAATCGACTGATCCTCGAGGGTGCAATGATCCGCAATGCCCACTTGCCCGCCGCAAACTACATGGTGCCCGAGTGTACTCGAGCCGGAAATCCCGGTCTGCGCCGCAATCACCGTATGCGCCCCAATCTGCACATTGTGTCCAACGTGCACCAGGTTGTCGATCTTTACGCCCTCCGCAATCCTGGTGTCGTCGAGTGACCCGCGATCGATCGTTGCATTTGCCCCAATCTCCACGTTGTCCGCAATCTCGACGACTCCGGTCTGCGGAAATTTCCAGTACCTTTCCCCGTCAAACGCATACCCGAAGCCGTCGGCGCCAATCACCGCGCCGGAATGAATCTCTGCAAAGTTTCCAATCCGCACATTGGCGTAGAGCGACACGCGCGGATGAATCCGGCAATTCTCACCGATCCGGCAGCCCGCTCCAATCACGCAGTGCGCCCCGATTTGCGTGCCATCGCCGATCTGTACGTCCTCTTCAATCACCGCGTACGGGCCGATGCCGACGTCTCGGCCAAGATGCGCGCTTGGCGCCACGATCGCCGTTCGATGCACTCCCCTCGCGATGAACGCGGAAGGGAGCAATAGCGTGGCTGCTTTGGCAAACGCCACCTTTGGCTCGGCACTTCGTAACACCGTCTTGTTCGGCAAAACCATTCCTTCACCGGCCACCACGCACGTTGCCGGCGAAGCCTCAGCCCGCTCAACATGCTTCGCCGCTTCGACATAAATGAGTTGCTTCGAGCCGGCGCGCTCTGGCGCTGCGACGCCCACCAGCTCCAGGGTCCCATCCCCCTCCAACCGCGCGCCGATCTTCTCCGCCAATTCCTTCGCCGTCAGCTTCATCGCGGCCTCCCTATGCGACTGCGTCCAGTGACAAACTCCGTTCCTAAGACAAGAAACCGTAGAGCGGCGGCTCGCCTTTCGGCCGGGTCTTCCACCGGGCGTGGATCCAAACCCATTGTTCGGGATATTTTCGGATGATTCCTTCAATTACCTTGGCAAACCGCTGGGTATTCTCAAAAACGTCGCGCTCCGTATCTCCCGTTCGCAGCAATTCGACGGGCGGCTCAAACCGTAGCCGGTATTTCCGTAGATTTTCGTCCCAAAACGCATAGCCCGGAACCACCGCCGCATCCGTGTGCAGTGCCACTCGGGCGATGCCGGTCGTGGTGCACGCCGGAACTCCAAAAAAATCCACAAATACGCCTTCCTCTGGCATCGTGTTCTGGTCCGCAAGCACCCCCACCGTGCCCGCGTCCTTCAAAACCCGCAGCATCATCCGCGCCGCCTCATTCTTGTAGATCGGTTTGTTTCCCGACTGGCCTCGGTATCGATTGACCAACGCATCCAACGGCGTGTTATCGAGCGGTCGCGCCATATAGTGCAGCGGAAACCCGTATAGCGCGTGGGCGTAAGAGGAAAGCTCCCAGGCCCCAATGTGGCCTGTAAGATACAGCACCCCCTTCGCACGATTTTGTCCTTCGAGAAAATTCTCATGCCCGTCGAGCACCAGCACTTTCTCGATATTTTTCTTCGTATATTGCGGAAGCCGCGCAAACTCCGCCGCCATCCAACCGAGATTTCGTGTCATCTGCTTCCTCACCGTCCGGCGGCGCGTTTCCGTCCATTCCGGAAACGCCAGCTTCAAATTAAATTCCGCCGTTCTGCGCAACTTCGGCATGAGCAACAACAACACGCGAGCCGCCCGAGCGGCAAGCGCTCGCGCGAGCGGCCGTGGCAGCGCCCCGAGAATCTTCACAAATGTCCAAGCTACCGAATACTGCAGCCGTTCCATCATCTTTAGAGTGCGGGGTCTATTCTCCCGCTCTTATGGTCGCCACTCATTTCCGGTTTATCCCGTCCATACAAGCCGTTCGAGCAATGCCATCCCGAGTAGGTAGCTCAGGCCTTTCCGCCGGAGGACCCGCTTTCTTCTTGCTGCCGCTGGCCCTTGCGCCCCCGCCCATCCGAAGATACACCGACAATGCTAGACTCATCCTTCCGTGGCGCAAACCGACAACTCTCGAACTCGCGGTTCTAGTTTCCCTCTGGCACGCACGGCCTGGACGATTCTCATTCTTGCTACACTCTACATCTGCTATTTCCAGAATATCGGCGCCGTCGGTCTCGTGGGTCCGGACGAACCGCGTTATGCCTGGATCGCCCGCGACATGGCGGAGACCGGCGATTGGGTCACGCCGCGCCTCTACGGAAACCCCTGGTTCGAAAAGCCGGTTCTCTATTATTGGGCCGCCGCGCTCAGTTTCAAACTCTTCGGAGTTAGCGATGCGGCCGCCCGCTTGCCGAGCGCCGTGGCCGCGCTTCTTGCCACTCTCTCCATGGCCTGGCTGGCTTGGCGGGTCTCGAGCGCCGAAACCGCGCGATGGCTGCTCCTCCTGCTGCCCACCACGGTCGGCATGATCGGCTTCTCCCACGCGGCAGCCACGGACATGCTCTTCACCGCTATGCTTACAATCGCCATGGTCTTCGCCGCAAGACTCCTGCGCCTGGATCCGGCTTCTTCCTTTATCTCCTTTACCTCTTCTATCTCCTTTATCTCCTTCTTCTTCGGTTTCTTCCTCGGTCTCGCGGTTCTCGCCAAAGGCCCCGCCGCAGTTGTCTTGGCCGGCGGCGCCGTGTTCCTGTGGACGGTCTTTACCGAGCGTTGGCGCGACGCCTTCGGCTGCTTTCATCCCCGTGCGATCGTCGGCTTCTGCCTCGCCGCTCTTCCCTGGTATATCCTTTGCGCCCGCCGCAACCCGGAATTTTTCCGGGTCTTCCTCATCGAGCACAATTTCAAGCGCTATCTCACCCCCGAATTCCAGCACATCCAGCCTTTCTGGTTCTATATTCCGATCATCCTCGTGGCCGTTTTTCCCTGGACTCTTCTGCTCCTTGCAACGGTTTACAAATCGATCCGCGAGCAAAAAGAGCACCTGCCGGAATTCGCGCTCCCAGTTTTAATGCTTTGCTGGGCCGCGTTCCCGCTTCTGTTTTTTTCCATCTCCCAGTCGAAGCTGCCCGGATACATTCTGCCCGCAGTCCCGCCTTTGGTCCTGCTCTTTGCCGAATCGATTTCCGCCGCGATGCAAGGCACAGCGAGGTCCCCACGCTGGCCAGGCCTTGTTTTCGCGTCGAGCCTTATCGCCATTGCCTCGTTGTCGTTCCTGTTCGCTTCAGGCAGGTTGTCTGGCCACCTCGCCGTACCCTCCGCTGCCTCCGGAATTCTTACTCATTTGGCATTCGCCGCCGGATTTGCGGCGGTCATCGCCCTTTTGTTCGGCCTCTGGCGTTGCAACACGGTCGCGCTCTTTCTGACCATCCTGTTCCTGCTTTTCTCCGTCATGCAAACAGGCAATCTTCTCGCATATTTCGACGGAAACCTCTCGGCGCGTGCCGCCGCAGTTGAAGTGCGCAAGCAATGGCCGGAATTCTCCGCCAGCCGCGCCCGAGTCTGGCACATCAAGCGTTCGTTCTGGTATCAGCTCGATTTCTACACTCATGCGGAACTGCCAGATTGGACGCCGTCCGACGCAAAACCGGAATGGTTGTTCATTGATCCCGCGCGGCGGCAGGACGCACACGCACTGGGATTCACCTGCGCAGACAGTTCCATCGGTTTCGCGGTGGTTCCCTGCAAACGGGACGACTTAGCGGCCGGCTTTGGCGCTCTTGACGGGCTTGCTCGAAGCGGCGGAGGGAAGGGCACTGACGGGCAGCCGCGTTAAGAAAAATGTCACCACGCGATTTTCGTAGGTACGCTTTTCTTCATCGGGCAAATTGACAAAATTTCCGTGGGCAATGATGGCTTGCTCGCGGGGTTCGGGCGCTTTCAGGAACATGTCCCGGGTGATCGCGCCTAACTCCGGATCATCGGTCGCCTGTATGAACAAAATCGGCACATCGGCCAACGATTTCAGCCTCGAGGAAAGCGCCGGATCATCCTTGTATCCATAGTTCAACCATTCAAACGTGGTCTGGGCAGATTTCACCATAAACGGAAAACCACCGACGCCGGTCTTCTCCACGCCAATTCTCACCATCTGCTTCGGATAGTCATAGACCGAATCGAGCACCAGCGCTCGAACACGAGGGTCCGTTTCCGCCTCACGCAAAGCGGCGTAAGCACCAAGGTTGTAGCCCCAAACCCCAAAGCGCGTCGGGTCCACATCATTGCGTTTCGAAATCACGTCAATCGCCGAGCGCACCTCATCGGCTTCCTTGTACCCGAACGTCGTCTTCCCCCCGTTCGCTCCATGGCCCGCAAAGTCAAACACAAAGGCATTGTACTCGTGGTCCTGCAATGCCGAAACCAGCGTTAGCAATTCGCCCCGGCTCGATTGGTAGCCGTGGCAGAGAACAATCGTGGGCGCGCCGCGCAACCCCGGAAAGAACCAGCCCTTGCGGTCTCCCGGCGACATTCCGGTCACCGTGAAATCGACCTCATCCGGGCGCCCGGGAAAGCTGGCCATATTGATTTCAGAACTTGTGCGTTGGGGCTTTACGATCCAGTAGGTCAAAACGCCCGCGATTGCCGCCGTCGCCAGCGCCACAAAGAAGATCAGCGTCAGCACGACAACCGACAGTTTGGTGTACCAGCGTCTCGGGTAACGCAGTTCATCCACGATGGATACGGACATGGCCATTTGGGTTCTCGGTCCAGCAGCCTGGCCTTCCCCTTACCCACGTGCACAAAACGGCCGCTGCCCGAACTCTTAACTAGGCTAGCATGTGCCTTTCCCGCGATTACCAGTCTTCTCTGGGGGATGTGCCCGATTTATATCTGCCCGGCCACGGGGATTTGGCAGGGAGTTGCTCGAATCGGCTATGATGACAGGTGCATAGAGGATTCTCGTAAGACCCGGTCTATGAACATCATCGACCTTCGCCAAGCGACTGTTCGACAGATCGAGCCGCTCCTGCAAGAGGAGGCCGAGCACTGGCGCGACGAGCTCCATTGGGACTACCGCAGCGCCCTCGAACTCATCAAGCGTTTCCTCGAAGCCCACGCGTTGTCAGGCTGCGTGGCGCTCGAGGACGGATCTGCCGTAGGCTATTCCTTCTATGTACTCGAAGACCACAAAGGCCTGATTGGCGGCATGTACGTTTCGCCGCAGGAAAATCAGGGCCCCATCGGGCGCCGGTTGCTCGAAGAGATGCTCTACAGCATGCGCTCGCTCCCCCAGATGCAGCGCATCGAGGCGCAACTGATGCCCTTTGGCGGCCCGGTAGACGAAGCGTTGCGGTCCCAAGGATTCCGGCTGCACACCAGGCAATTCATGCTATTGGACCTCGCGAAAAAGTCCGAGCCCGGACCCGGCATCAACTCCGGACTGCGCCTCGATCGCTGGAATGACCGCTATTTCGAGCCCTGCGCAAAGCTCATCTATCTCGCCTACGCCAATCACATCGACGGCGACATCAACGATCAATACCGCTCGCGGAACGGCGCTCTGAAATTCTTGAAAAACATCATCCTGTTGCCCGGCTGCGGCCAGTTCCAGCCAGGGGCCTCGTTCGTACTTCGGCATCCCGGGAGCGACGATCTTGTCGCAGCGGTTCTAACCAGCGAAGTCGCCGAAGGAGTGGGCCACACCACCCAAATCTGTGTGCAACCGGGATTTCAGGGCCACGGTTTGGGCCGGGCGCTGATGGAAACAGCGGCAAACGCCCTGCGCAGCATGCGCTTCAGAGAATTGTCGCTCACGGTCACAGCGGAAAATCATACCGCCGTCCATCTCTACGAACGCCTAGGCTTCACCACCATCAAATCCTTCACCGCCGGAGTCTGGCCGAGGTAAGCAATTCACTTCCTCGATCGAAATCAACGCGCATTCGAGAGTAACCTCTTTTGCGCCGCCTCGAATTCGTCGCCGGGCAACCAGACGGGAGTATGCGGCGCGCTGGCTGCTTTTTGCCCCAACGCATATCCAAATTCCGCCATCAGCGCGTCCCCTTGAAAATCCATGTCGGGCTTGTACTCGTCGGCCGGCTGGTGATACCGGTTCTCCACATAATCCTTCGCTTGTGCCTGCCCCCAGGCAACATCGTGATCCTTGTATTTCATCCCTTCGTTGATCGAAAAAGCAGGAATTCCCACGCGACCCAGGCTGAAATGGTCGGACCTGTAATAGTGCCCGGCTTCCGGCCGCGAATCCGGCCGAACCGTCAGATTCAGTTCCTTGGCGACTTGCTCCACTTCAGGATACAAACTGGTGCGCTCGGCGCCCATAACTTCCACTTCTTCGGGAATACCGATCGGCGGCAGATCGTCGTAGTTCAAATCGAGAATGGGCCGCGCGGGAAGCCGCGCCGTATGCTTGCCAAGATATTCGGAGCCAAGCAAACCTTGTTCCTCAGCGGTGACAGCCGCGAACAAAATAGATCGCGGCGGCGCTGGCGTGGTCTTGGCCCAGACGCGGCCCAGTTCAAGCAAGATGCCACATCCCGTGGCGTTGTCCGCGGCTCCATGAAAGATGTTCCTACCGGCGGGTTTCGATTTGTCGATTCCAAAGTGATCGTAGTGCGCCGTGTAGAGAACCGCCTGGCCCTTCTTCGCTGGATCGCTTCCCTGCACCATCGCCAACACGTTTCGTGAAGTGTAAGGGTGAACCGAGCTCACGATGTGCGCTTTCAGATTCACTGCGAGCGGAATCGGCTTGAAATCCCGCGATTGTGCCCGCTCGAAAAGCGCATCGAGATCGAGCCCCGCCATAGCCACGAGCTTGCGCGCCACATGCTGCTCAATCCAGGAAGCCGCTTCGAGCTTTGGTGTTCCGTCGAGCTGCAGGAACGATTTCTCTCCGCCCCACGAATTGCGCACGACGGTCCAGGGATAACTTGCCAGGTCTTCCCGATGAATAATCAGCGTGGCAATCGCGCCACGCCGGGCCGTCTCTTCGAACTTGTACGTCCACCTGCCGTAATAAGTCAGCGCCTTCCCTTTGAAAAAGTCTGCATCCTCGGAAACCGGCTCGTTCACGAACAGCAGGGCAACTTTCCCTTTGAGGTCGTAGCCTTTGTAATCGTCCCATTTATATTCCGGCGCGGAAATGCCATAGCCCACGAACACAATCGGTGCATCGATTTCCGCCGATTCGATTTGCCGCTCATTGGTCGTCACATAGTCGTCGAGCGACTTCAGCACAAGCAGCGAGCCGGATTTGGGAGCGAGCGCAAACGTCGTGTCCGGAAGGGTCCTGACCGCAACCATGGGCACTTTCTGAAAGTAAGTTCCATTTTCGCCGGCCGGCTTCAGAGCGTAGCTCTGGAACTGTGCGGCAATATACTCCGCTGCCAGGTCGCCTCCCTTCTGGTTCATCCCCCGCCCCTCCAGTTCATCGCTGGCCAGATATTTCACGTGCGCGCGAATCTTCTCAGCAGCAAACTTTGGCGCGGCAGACTTGTCCGCAAAAGCTGCCGTAACAAAAACCATCGTCAAAAATGCGGTCAGAATTTTACGCATCCCTTCTCCTCGTCGAATCAGAAAATCCGAGAAAACTGTAACACGGTTAAGTGGCGCAGGGAGGGTCTCCGGAAGGCGTCTCGGTTAGGACGCTTCTGTTCGCGCAGCGCGAAAATACGCCTTGGCCTCCGGCCGGAACAGAAAGTACGCAAATAACGTCAGCAGCACCAAATGGATCACGCATTGCTCAAAAGAGTGGAAACCACTCACAACCACGTGAAAGGCCATCCAACCGACCGCAAGCCAGCGCGCCCAGCTGCGACCGCGAAGCAGGAACACGCCAGCCGCAATCGCCAGCAGCGGGAGCAGCAGGACCCCAATCACGTCCAGCGGAAACACAGCTTGTGCGCTGAATTCCCTCGCGTGGTAGACCAATCCGACCACACCTACCGCAACATAGATCCCGCTGACCATGGTTACCGGCAACGGGCGTTTATTCATAACCATGGGCCAGGGACGAACAGCAACGCACTCACCTCATGCGCTTCCGGATCCCGAAGTATACCAGCCAAGAATGCCCGCAGTGTCACGCCATCCAAAAGAAAGCACTGCCCGAACGAGTACATCGTTGCGGCTGCGGTTTAACGATGGGACGTGACCATGCGGCAGCTTTGGTGATCTTCGGGCGTGGACTACGCCTTCAAGCGCAAACACATAGGCACTTAGCTACGAGAAGCGGCTTTGGCCCGGGGAGTATGTCAGGGAAACCACCGTGCTACTGGTCTATGCGGCGGGCGCAGTCTCGCAGCATTTCTTCCTCCCAAGCCGGACGCTGCGGATTCTTTCTATGGGTCTTCGCTGTCGGAATTCTTCCGGTCAAACGCAAAAAAACGGCGGCGGAATGCTTGTACGCCGGTACCGGTTCGCGGAAGGCCACACTTCCCAAGTATTGCAGGGCATCCGACAGCGCAAAATATCGCGGCTCGGCCTGTTCCCAAAGCTGGTCGCGCTCAGCAAATTTCTCCGGCGCGAACGTCGCCAGTCCCAGCAAATAGTCCGAGCCATACTCGATCATGTTGATGGCCAGGTCGTTGCCCGTATAAATCCGAAAGTCGGGACGATGCGCATCGCGGAACGCCAGGCGCTCGAGCTCAATCAGGCGATCGAGTGAGGAATGTTTCATTCCCACGATTTCCGGAATGTCCATGAGACGCTGAATCATTTCGCGGTCAAAAATCTCCCCGTTCGGAGCAAACATCCGCCCCAGTTCGAACGCCAAAACGCCGGAATACCCGCGGCATGTTTCCCGATAAATCTCCCCTTTTTCTTTCGCCGATTTTCCATGAAGCTGCCGGGTTTGAAACAGAATCGGCGTGCCGCCGAACCGGACGATCGTATCCATCTGTTTGCGATACAGCGTAACGGCCTCACCCGCCTGCCCTTCGATATACGCCCCGGCCACAAACGGGACATCGTTTCCGAGAGCTTCCCGCGTCCACTGCAATACCGCCAACTTCTCCGCGTCCGACAGAAAATTCACGTAGCCGGTGTCCATGTTCACCGCATTCTGCAAACCCGCCCGCTCGGTAGCGGCCAAATGCTTCTGAAACGCGTCAACGGCCACGCGGCCGTCGCTCTCAAAGGGAAGCAGCGCCGCCGCAATTCCCTGCACCTTGCGATGCGTCCGCGGCCGGTCGAACGGAGACGCGCTGCTCATGGCCGCTTCGCTTTCGCCAATTTCAGTTTTTCTGCAAATTCCGACGATTTGTAATGCTCATCGAGCGGATAGCAGCCGGACGGCAAGCCCTTCCGCGGTGCGGTCGTGCAATCGCTGAACGTTCGGCAAACCAGTCGGTGTTCGATCCTTCGCCCCTCCGCCGCATCGCGCAGCAGTCCGGGATAGGACAGGATCATCCGTCCCAACCCGACAAAGTCCACCCATCCTTCGCGAATCGCCGCCTGGGCAAAATGCGGCAGGAAATCCTGAAGATAGCTGTACGCCGATCCCACAACAATCAACTGCGGAAACTCTCCTTTCAACTCCCGTACCATTCCCATCTGCCGCGCGACGCCAACGAGGGGATCCTCAGGCGGCTGGTAGCCGTCCGAAGGCGGATAAAACGCGGGACGCTGAATGTGCGGATTGTAGTAAGGGCTGCCGGCGGTCAGATTCACCAGCCGGATATCCAGCTGTTCCAGTAAAGCCAGGAATTGCTTTGCCTCGGCAAGATTCATCTCGGTCGGATGAGAACCATCCACTCCGAAACCCCACCGATATGGAATCAGATGGTCGTGCAGCTCGGGAATTCCAACGCCCATTTTTCCGGGCGAGGATGTCTTCGGGTCAGGCCGGAATGGCACGATATCGAATGCGGAGAACCGCACGGCAATCGGAAGACCGGGCGCGCTTAGCCGGATACCTGCAACAACTTCCCGCAGAAACCGCGTGCGATTCTCAAACGAGCCGCCATATTTTCCAGGGCGCGTGTGTGCGCTGAGAAATTCGTGCCCGAGATATCCGTGGCAATGCTTGACATCGACGAAATCGAAGCCCAGCTCGCGGGCCGCACGAGCCGCGCGGCAAAAACTCTCGATGATGTCGCTGATCTGCTCGTCGGTCAGCACCGGAAAATCCGCCGCCAGCCCAAGTCTTCCGTCCAGGATCGGATGACGATAAACAATCTTCGGCTCCGGCCGGTCCACCGCGTTCGGACGGCAGTATCGTCCCGAATGGGTAAGCTGCAATCCGATGAGCGGCTCTGCCCCACCGGCGCTCGCCTGGCGATGCGATTCAAGCAGCGCCGCTCGCAGCTTCGCCAAACCCGCATGCGTGTGCAGCGCAATCACAAGCTGATTCGGATTTGCCCGGCCTTCGTGGGAAACCGCAGCGGCTTCGCCTCCCCAAATCAAACTCGCGCCGCTGCTTCCGAACCTCCGCCAGCGCCGAATGGTGTGCTCGCTCGGGCTGCCATCTGCGTTTCCATCCCAACCTTCCATCGGCTGCACGGCGATCCGGTTGTCGAATTTGTATCCGCCGCGCTCGAGCGGCCAACGTAAAGGAGATGCCGACCCCGAGAGCAATTCAGAATCACAAGGAAGATTCAGGTTGAGGGAATGCAAATGATCCTTCAACCGCTGCACATCTTTCACCGCACCAAGCCGCAGAACAGGAAGCGTACTCACGCCGGCACCGCGCGTTTGGGCAGGAACGCAGCCGCAGCCACGCCCAACAAAGAAATCGCGATCAAGAAAACAAATCCTTTCTCGTAGCTTCCAGTAACATCGCGAATATAGCTGACCATCCACGGAGAGACGGCATCCGCGACACCCCCCGCGGTCAAGATCACTCCCAACAATCTTCCAAGCATACCTACGTCGAAAATCTCCGCGGTGAGCAACGGCACGATCATATAATCTCCGCCAAGCCCAATGCCAAACAGGATCGCAAACGCATACATCATTGGCGGCGATCCGTTGGCAAACAAAAACGGAATCGCGCCCGCGACAATCAGGTAGATCAGCACCATGACGTGCTTCTTGGCAAATCGATCGGCCAGCCAACCCATCAGCAAACGCCCCACCACGCTCGACGCCAAGACCAACGACAGGATCCGCGCCGCCTGCTCCTGCCCGTAGTGCACATCGAAGGTCAGAAACAGTTTCAGGTTCTGCTGCGTTCCGCTTACCGCCGCGATCGAACACATGCTCCCGAGCGTCAACAAATAGAAAGGCGCGCTCTTGAAAGCGCTGCTCAACCGAGCGCCGTTGTTCTCCGAAGCCACCTGGCGCCGCAATGCCGGCGGCTCGTTCACAAAAAATGCCAGCGGCAGCGCAATCGCGATAATCAGCAGTCCCAATAATCGTAGCGCCGCTTGCCATCCGAACTGCTGCACCAGGAAATGGGAGATCCACGGAACCACGGCGCCCCCAACTCCTATTCCGATATAAGCGATCCCCATTGCCTTCCCGCGCGCTTTGCTAAACCAACGAGTCAGCAAAACCTGATTCGGCAACGGACCACCGCACACGTAACCGAGCGCATTGAAAACATAGAAAAAGTAAAATAATCCAAGCGAAGCCGCGCTGCCCAATCCAACCAGCGCCACTCCCGCCATCAAAATTCCCGCCATCATCAGCTTTCGCGGACCGAAACGATCCACAAGCCATCCGGCCAAAAATCCAAACACCGGCGCCACGACGAGCTTGCTCAAGGCGTTTCCCGACGTAACCTGCGCGCGCGTCCAACCCAATTGCCGCACCATGAAGTCGTAATAATAAGGAAGCCCCCAAAGCGCCAGACCCACGATGCAAAAAAGCACAAAAAACGCGGTGACCGTCGCCTGAAGCGCCGGTCCATTCATCTCCGAACGAAATGAATCACCTACCACAGACGATTCGGTGGAATGCGTCAGAGTGCCGATGGCTGGTCCTCAGAAATCCTTGCCGCTCTGCGCTCTCGAGCGCAGGAAATCTTTCTCGCTGGGTTACAGCATAGTAAGGACTCTGTTTTCGATTGTCGAGCGCTTATCCGCTGCGCGTCGATTGCGGAAAATGCTGTTTGGAACTTTTCCCGTGGCCCTGGTCATTTGCGGAGGTCGGGACAAACAAACTCGGAATCCACCGCGGACAGAGTGACGTCCTCGACCTCAGCACTCCGCAGCAGCTTCTTGTGCAAGTGCAAAGTATTGGCCGTGGATTCCCCGAGCGTCGCGGTGAACACCGCTTGTTGCTCTTCGACCACACGCAACGTATCTGGCTGTGATCGATCCACGGACCAAACCGCAACGCGATACGTCTCTACGCAGGAAGTTTCAAGCAGCGTGCCGTTCGGCTGAAAGATGTAAATGGAGCCGGATGCCGGTCCGTAAGGCGCATGCGAAACCCGCCAGATGCGTCCGAGCAGAAGCGTGAACGCAGACTTTCCATCGAGCGCCTTGTCCGAAGCGCTGCTCCGTCGATCTCCCGTCGCCATTTTCGAGTAAGCGAATAAGCAGAAGGAAAATACCACCACGAGAAATGAGCGAAGTTCGAATCTCATTGCGAAAATTCTCCACCCTTTCGAAAGACCTGCGCTAGCACCAGAACCGGGCGCCCCACCCTTCGGTTGTAAGTGGGTCTTGGGTTTCTCTTCCCTCCCGTTTCCCAGTTTCACGGCTTCCGATACACCACGCCAGCCTTCATCACAAAAACAACGTGCGTGAGCGCGCCAATATCGTCGAGCGGATTGCCGGGAACGGCGATGATGTCCGCAAAATAACCAGCCTTGAGCGCGCCAATTTCATCCTGCCATCCAAGCAGTTTCGCCCCGTTGAGCAGCCCCGCCTGCAGCGCCTCGAGCGGCTTCATCCCGTACTGCACCATCAACACATACTCGCGCGCCTGTGTGCCGTGGGGGAATGGCCCCACATCCGAACCAACCGCCATGGGCACACGAGCGACAAGCTGTTTGCGAAATTCCCGTGCGTGAAGCTTGCGTATTTCCTGTTCGCGCTGAGCCGCCGAGGGCGTAGCGGCGTGCTGTTCGAAATATTCGGAAACGGCAAACGTCGGTACCGCAAAAATCTGCTTTTCCTTCATCAACCGCATGGTTTCGTCGCTCAGTTGATACCCATGATCGATCGAAGCGACTCCCGCCTGCGCCGCATACAGCGTCCCGGGCTCTCCGGTAGCGTGAACCGCCACGCGCCTTCCGGTACGAGCCGTTTCGAGCACCGCAGCGGCAAGTTCCGCTTCGTTGTACTGATACGGCGTGGACAAACGCCCGTCACGGACCGAATCCGGCCCGGTCTCATAAATCTTGATGAAGTCCGCGCCCTGTTTCACTTGCTCGCGGATCACGCTCACCAGTTGCTCCGCGGAATTCGCGTACGTGGCGTTCGAAAGCACGCGCTGCTCGGGATTGAACCGCATGGCGTCTTCGTGCCCGCCGAGGATGTCGACGGCGTTTCCGCTGATTCGCAAGCGCGGCCCTGGAATCAGGCCTTCCTGAATAGCGTTGCGAACCGCAGTGTCCGCCGAGCCGGCGCCTTCCGTGCCCATGTCGCGTTCCGCGGTGAATCCGGCCATCAAATCATCGCGTGCGGCCAAGGTCGCCACAATGGTGCGCTGGGACACCGATTCCTCGACGGTCTGCAGATCCTCTGCACCGGGATGCAGAAAAAGATGCACGTGCGCATCAATCAAGCCCGGCAAGAGCGTCGTGTCGCCGAGGTCGATCACCTGCGCTCCAGCCGGTCGCTTTACGCTCGAACCGGCTTCCACGATGCGATCGCCCCGTACCAGCACCTCACCGGGAGCAACGACCTTCCCAGTGTCAATTTCAAGCAAACGCGCGGCGTGCAAAACCATCGACGCGTTGGGCGCTGCCGTCGATTGCGCGGCGACCGAAGATGCCAACAGCGAAGCGAGAAACAGAAACCGCAAGCGAGAGAAGCGAAACTGTGCCGACATGGGCGGAATCATACCACCGCTCTACAACCCTGTAGGCGATGTCGCCATCGCATGGGGTGAAATTTTGGCCCGAGAACCCTTGCGGCAGAGACTCGGGTAGAATGCCCGACGGAGGAAAAATGGTCCGGAAAACACGGAGAGCATTCCTGGCGCAGGCATCGATCGGGGTGGCCGCAGGAGTCGCTGGCATAGCGCCATTGGCAACAGGCACCGCAAATCACATAGAGGATCCCGGCCAGCAGCAACCGGCCGGAGCGCCCCCGGCATTCGGCACGGGCCCGGCGGTTGGTCCGGAGGTCACACCGGGCACCTTCGCGGAGGCGGAAAAACTGGTTCAGATTCAGTTGAACGAAGAAGAACGGAAGCAGGCCGCTTCGAGTTGGCGCGGCAAC
This sequence comes from Candidatus Acidiferrales bacterium, assembly GCA_963783955.1. Classification (GTDB taxonomy): domain Bacteria; phylum Acidobacteriota; class Terriglobia; order Acidiferrales; family UBA7541; genus Acidiferrum. The sequence continues at coordinate 816,318 of CAWAPN010000003.1, forward strand.
ATGGCATCGCTCTACGAGCGCCGTACGGGCCCGCGAAAGATTGCGCTGGAAACAAATCTGTCGCCTTTTTCGCTATACCGGAGTGTCCTGCCGGGCCAACCAGTTTCCCCCCGAAAAAATCAATTCGTCCGCACGAAAATCGACCCCGGCCCTTTGCCTTCGAACCAAGCAGACATCGCCTACGCTCCGGTAACCAGACTCGCGCGCTGGATCGAACAGAAAAAACTAACTTCCGAGCGCCTGACAGAAATCTATTTAGAGCGCATCGAGCGGTACAATCCCAGGCTGCGCTGCGTCATTACGCTGACGCGTGAGCTGGCGTTGCAGCAAGCCAAAGAGGCCGACGCCGAAATCGCCGCCGGCCGCTATCGCGGGCCGCTCCACGGCATTCCCTGGGGCGGCAAAGATCTTCTCGACACGCTCGGAATCCCCACGACCTATGGCGCGGAACCTTATCGAAATCGCATCCCTGAAGAAGACGCCGCCGTCGTGAAGCGGTTGAGCGCCGCAGGCGCAGTTCTGATTGCCAAGCTCAGTCTCGGTGCTCTCGCTCTGAACGACATCTGGTTCGGCGGCCAAACGATGAATCCATGGCTCCTCGAGGAAGGCGCCTCTGGCTCAAGCGCCGGACCAGGCGCGGCAACCGCCGCAGGATTGGTCGCGTTCGCGATCGGCAGCGAAACCGGCGGCAGCATCGTTGCCCCAAGCATGCGTTGCGGCGTCACCGGCTTGCGCCCTACCTACGGCCGCGTGCCAAGGACCGGCGCGATGACGCTCTGCTGGTCGCTCGACAAGCTCGGCCCGATGACGCGAAGCGTGGAAGACACATTGCTGGTGCTGAACGCCATCTCCGGCCCCGACCCTGGCGATCTTTCGAGTGTGCCAAGTACGCTCGACTTCGACGCGAACGCGGGCGTAAAGGGATTGCGCGTCGGCTATTTTCCGGGATGGATGAAAGAAGCCCCGGCCACGGACGTGGATAGGATGGCCTTGGAAGCGCTGAAGAAAGTCGGCATGGAACCGGTCGAGGTCGCCATTCCGGATTGGCCCTACGACTCGCTCAACCTCATTTTATTCGCCGAAAGCGCAGCCTCCTTCGAAGAGTTGACACGGAACGGCGGCTTGAGCCAATTGCGCGAGCAGACCTACGACGCTTGGCCCAATATTTTTCGCCAAGCGCGGTTCCTGTCCGCGGTGGATTTTGTGCAAAGCGATCGCTTCCGCCGAAAGGTCTGCCAGGAAATGGCTCGCGTCTTCGACAACGTCGATTTGCTGCTGGTTCCATCGCTGCGCGACGAAATTTTGACCATCACCAACAACACCGGCCACCCCTCACTGACGATGCGAGCCGGTTTCGTCGAAGTCTTCGAAGCCAGGAGCGATTGGGCGCCGGATCCTTCCCGGCCCATCCCGAAATTTTCTTCCCCGCGCCGCGTGCCGCATGGAGTCACTCTGATCGGCAGATTGTTCGACGAAGGCACGGTTGGCCGTGCCGGCATCGCGCTCGAAAAAGCCTTCGGCGTCGTCGGCGAGCGCCCACCCGTCTTTTCTTCCTAGGGCACAGCGGAAGTGGCCTGGTACTTCCCGTGTTATCGGCTATCGAGGCATTCCGCCATCTCCAGAAGCTTCGTCACGGTATTCCAATTGCGCCCAGTAAAAAAACAACGCAACGTTTTTTCAAGCGCAGGCCACGACAGCTTGGTCTGGCCAATTCCATTGCGGAAATAGAGGTACAGTTCGCGCCCCTGAATATGCAATTCCTCACCCCGAGTATCGAATTTCGAAAGGCTATCGCGCGCAGCCTTGGCAGGAGCGACGGCCAGAAACACCACAAGCAGTTTCGCGGGCTCGATGTCTCTCCCCTTGGTGAACGGGTTCGTCCTAATCACGCTACGCAACTCGGACGAGGTACGAAGGAGCAGGTCCGGGCGAAACCCGAACTTGCGTTCGATTCCATCCTGAATCCGCTTGGAAAGCAGGGCGAGGTTCGTTTCGTCCGAAAAGAACACTACGTTGCCGCTCTGCACGTAGGTCTGGGCGCATGCAAGCTCGAGCGACCCGCACAAAGCGCGCAGCGCCTCCATTTTCATCTGGTTGTGGCCGCCGACATTGACGCCGCGCAGCATGCAAGCAATCGCAGGCATGGTATCGACAGTATAGCGCCCCCCTCCGGAAGGCGGGTTACCTGGTTATGCCGAGGCGCGTCTATACTCGTAGGTCGTGGTTCGAGCCCGGAGCCTGAATGAAATCAACAAGGAATATTTCGAAAATAATTGCCGGCGTCACCATCCTCTTCGCGACTGCCGCGGCCATAAACAGCCGGCGTGCCCAGGACTCGCGCAAAGCGGAGACTCACGGCATCCAGGTTGCCAACCTCGACCGCTCCGTAAAACCAGGCGACGATTTCTATCTCTACGCCAACGGAGAATGGATCAAACGAATCGAAATTCCCCCCGACCGGTCCCGTATCGGTGTCTTCACTGCTCTCGATGAAATCAGCAGTAAGCGCACCGTGGCATTGATCGAAGAGTCCGCCAAAGCAAACGCCGCGCCCGGGTCAGCCACGCGAAAAATCGCTGACCTCTACAACTCCTACACGGACGAAGCCGGAATCGAGGCCAAAGGACTGGCACCGCTCAGACCGCAATTGGATGCCATCCGCGCGATAAAAGACAAAGGCGAGCTGGCGTTCGCGCTCGGTAAAACCCTGCGCGCCGACGTCGACGCGCTCAACAATACCAATTTCTACACGCCGAATCTGTTCGGTCTTTGGGTTGCTCCTGGCTTCAACGATTCCGAGCATTACACCGCCTACCTGTTGCAAGGCGGACTGGAATTGCCGAGCCGCGACTATTATCTGGCGAACAGCGAGCGCATGAAACAAATCCGCGGCGAATACGAAACTCACGTCTCTAGGATGCTGAATCTCGCGGGATTCTCAGACACCGGCGCACGCGCGAAACGCGTCGTCGAACTCGAACATGCCATCGCGGAAACGCATCTGAGCCTCGCGGAAAACCAGGACATTCACAAAGCCAACAACACCTGGAGCCAGTCGGACTTCGCGGCGAAGGCGCCGGGCTTGGACTGGGCACAGTATTTTCGCGGTGCAAGGTTGAGCGAACAATCGAGCTTCATCGTCTGGCAGCCGACCGCCTTCACCGGCGAGTCCGCGCTGGTGACCTCCGAACCACTGGAAACCTGGAAGGATTGGCTGGCCTATCACGAAATCGAAGCAGGCGCGGGCTTTCTGCCCAAGGCGCTGGCCGACGAGCGGTTTGCTTTCTTCGGCAAGACCTTGACCGGCGCGCCTCAACAACTTCCGCGCTGGCGGCGCGGCGTGGGCGTTGTGAACACTTTTCTCGGCGATGAAGTCGGCAAAATCTACGCGCAGCGCTATTTTCCTCCGGAAGCCAAACAGCGGGCCGATGCGATGGTCGCTAATCTGATCGCCGCTTTTCGCAAACGCGTCAATGCGCTCGCCTGGATGGCCCCAAAAACAAAAGCGGAGGCGGAAGCGAAGCTGGCGACTCTATACGTTGGCATCGGCTATCCCGAAACCTGGAAGGATTATTCCGGATACGAAGTAAAGCCGGACGACATCTTCGGCAACGTCCGCGGCGGCAGAATATTCAATTATCAGAAGGATTTGGCGCGACTCGGCAAGCCGGTGAACCGCAAAGAGTGGTCCATGACGCCGCAAACGGTGAATGCCGTCAATCTGCCGTTACAGAATGCGCTGAATTTTCCGGTCGCCATCCTGCAACCGCCGTTTTTCGATCCGAAAGCCCCGGACGCCGCGAACTATGGAGCAATCGGAACGATCATTGGTCACGAAATCAGCCACACCTTCGATAGCGAAGGAAGCGCTTTCGATTCCAAAGGGCGCCTGCGCAACTGGTGGACGGAAGCCGACCTCAGGCATTTCGAGGAAGCCACAGCAAGGCTGGCCGCGCAGTACGACAGCTACAAGCCATTTCCAGATTTATCGGTCAACGGAAAGCAAACGCTCGCAGAAAACATCGCCGACGTCGCGGGCCTTTCCGCCGCCTACGACGGTTACCACATGGCCCTCGGCGGGGAGACGCGGCCGGAACAGGATGGCTTCAACGGCGATCAGCAATTCTTCATCGCTTTTGGGCAAAACTGGGGCTCGAAATCACGCGAAGCGGCGCTACGCCAGCAAGTAATGACCGATCCACACGCGCCCGCGGAGTACCGCGCCGACACCGTCAGAAACATCGACGCCTGGTACGGCGCGTTCGATGCCCGACCGGGAGAAAAACTCTATCTGGCTCCAGACGACCGCGTGCGCATCTGGTAGTGCACCGCGACAGGACTTGAGGGTACCGGCACCTTGCTACGTCAGGGTGGGCTCTTACTTCTTCCCCACTCGGTCCTTCAAAAGATTTTTCAATTCCGACATGAACTCCTGCACGTCCTTGAAGTCCATGTACACGCTGGCAAACCGCACGTAGGCGACCTTGTCCAGCTTCTTCAACCGGTGCATGATCATCTCGCCGATCTCGGTCGTGGTCAGCTCCCTCTCCGTCGCGTCGTGCACCACGCCTTCGATTTCATCCACGATGCCTTCGAGCTTTGGCGTCGGCACCGGCCGTTTTTCGCAAGCCTTTAGCAATCCCTGGAGAATTTTCTGGCGCTCGAATCTCTCGCGCCTGCCGTCCTTCTTGATCACCATGTATGGGATTTCGTCAATGCGCTCGTAAGTGGTAAATCGGCGGGAGCATTTCAGGCATTCGCGGCGCCGGCGAATCGTGTCTCCGGTACGGCCTTCGCGAGAGTCGATCACCTTATCGTCCACATGCGCACAAAAGGGACACTTCACTCGGCAGATTCTCCTTGATGTAACGAAGAAGGAAGAAGGATATCAGAAATTAGACGACACCATCCGCTTATGGGACTGTCGAAGGGTGCTCCAGAATTTCCTTATCGATCTCTTCGTCTTCCTCTTTGCGCATGCGCCGAAGGTCCCCGAGCGATAATCCCTCCTTTAAAAGTAAGGGAACACCCGCGAGAGAGCACGAAGCAAACGTGATCAGCCAGAGCACCATCGCCGCGGCCACCGCTGCTTCCTGCCCGACTCCATACAAATGCGTGAAAGCCACAATGGATAGCGCCTGCGATCCGCCGCCCACTCCGGGCAATTGCACCGCGGACCCGACCAGCGTGAACACCAGCACCATCATCGCGTCGGAAAATGTAAGTGTGCCCAACCGCCCGCTGAAGCTCTTGATGATCAAAAAATAACAAAAGAGCACGAGAAACCAGTGCAGCAGCGACAAAAACACCGCCGCAAATACATCGCTCGAGGTGCGTACCGTCTGAACTCCGCGGGAGAAACCTAGCAGGATCCGCGCCACCTTGGCGCGCCAACCGTGGCTGGCCAGCCAACCTCCCATGCGGCGGTCGAGCAGCGCCGACCCATGCAAACGAAGGTACAGGAGACCGGAAATCGCCACGATCGCCCCAATCGAAAAGGCTAATCCTGCCGTCCGCGCGGCCTTTTCGAACGCAGATCCCGTACCTTCTCCGAGCAGGTGGCTCGAAGATTCAAAAACCAACAAACCGATCGAAGCAAGAACCGCGGTCGATGCCCCGTCGAGAATTCGTTCGAGAGCATAGATGCCGAAGGTATCGGCAATCGGAATTTTGTCTTTTCGGGAGATCAGCAGCGGACGAACCGGTTCGCCGGCCCGGCCCAAAAGAAACACAGCGCTGAATCCGGCCAGGGTCATGGGATAAATGTGCCAGAATCGCGCGGCGCCAACATGAGATTGAAACCGTTGCCATCGCAGCGCCCGCACCGCGTAGCAGCCGTAGATGGTGATGAGAGCCAAAAACAGGTACAGGTAATTCGCGCTGTGAATGGCCGCCCAAAGCTTCGCGCCGCTAAATTCGCCGAGATGCAGCAATCCACGGGAACGATAGGCAAGGTACGCCACCAGAAGCGCAAGGGCAGCGAGCAACCACTTCTTCCTCGACGAAAAGGGCATATGAATTGAGCCTAGCCAGATTCGAGACAACTTGCAATCGGAGGAACTTCCGTCTATTTGAGAGCCTGCCACTCCGGCCTCTCAGGGGCAGCACGTAATCGTCAAACCATTCCGGGTTGCGCGGGAACCCGTCTTTCACCGAGCTTCGGTGAGTACGGGTCGTGCCAGGAATTGGGGTTGCGAATCATCTCGCACGCGACTCCATTCGTCGTAAGGGTGCGGTAAAGCTCGTCGCTCTCCGCAATCGGCACTCGTCCGTCGTTCGGTCCCCGCTGAGTCAGCGCCGGCCTCGACCGTTGGCTTGGCTTTCGACGAGATATTGCTCGCCGGTTGTGCACCGACCGGATCAGAAATCATGGCCAAAAGAGCAAGCATAAGGGCAGAACGAGCAATCCAGGCGTTTTCATAGGCTCTACTACGAAAGTCTTCGTCGTTTTGTTCCGCTCCCCTGCTGTCCGCTAAATAATTCAATCCCATAGGCTTGTCATCCCCGCCGGACCCGAGTAAGATTTCCGCACGTTGGTCGGTTTCGGGGTCGCCCGTGACGGGGAACATTTGCGGGGCAATTTACGTTCCATTAGATGACAGGCCGAGTAACTCTCGTAAAGAGTTATGCCTGAGCAGGTTACTGGAGAATGAGGCTAGGAAAGCTTGGAGCAGGATGCCCAACTGGTCCAGCGTTGCCTCCAGGGCGATGGCTCGGCCTGGGAGGAACTTGTGCGCCGGCACTCGCGCCGAATTTTCAACGTTTGTTACCGCTTCGTGGGTAACCGCAGCGAAGCCGAAGATATCTCGCAGGAAGTTTTTCTGCGCGTGTACCGGACGCTCGGAAGTTATCGTTCCGCGCACGGTGGGTTTGCAACCTGGATGACCAGCGTGACGAGAAATTTGCTGATCGACCACTACCGCAGAACCAAGCGCGATCGCCAAACCGACTCGCTCGACGACGCCATGCCCGTTGTCGAGAACAAGGAATCGGCGGCGCGGCGCCCGGACCAGCAGGCGCTGCTGAACGAGTTGAGCGGTCAGGTGCAATCGGCGTTGACGCGGCTTTCCCCGGAGCTTCGCGAGGCTGTAATTTTGCGGGACCTCCAGCAATTGGAATATGCGGAAATTCAACAGGTTTTGGCGGTGCCGGAAGGAACCGTGAAGTCGCGCATTAACCGCGGCCGTATCGAACTGGCAAAGATATTGCAACAAATGGGAGTGAGGCCCTCATGAAGACCGGCGAAACACAAAAGATTTTGGTAACTCTAGGGGCCGAGAACGCTCTGCTCGTGGGGGTTCGATCATGACCTGGACATGCGATCAATTTGAAGCGCAGTTGAGTGACTATTTAGACGGGCGGTTAGAACCGTCCGATCGCGCGGCCTTCGAAGCTCATCTGGAGAGCTGTGCCGAGTGTGCCCCGTTGCTCGCCAGCGTGCGAAGCTTACTGACTGAGTTTCAGTCCATGGGAGAAGTGGAAGCACCCCCAAGACTGGTCTATGCGATCCTGGACAACACCCTTGGCCCGCGCGAAACCGTCACCGGTTGGCAGACGTTTCGGAAATTCCTGAGTGGCTTTGCTTCGCCGAAGTTCGTTTACGGCGCTGCCAGCGTCATGGCCACTCTGGTCATCCTTCTGGGCGCTTCGGGAATCTCGCTCCGCAAACCGAAGCTGGCGGACCTCTCTCCGACAAACGTGTATCGCAATGCGGTTCGCCGCTCGGTCCTCGGATATGCGAGCACAGTAAAGTACGTCAGTGACTTGCGCGTTGTGTATGAAATCCAGTCCCGTCTGCGGCAGGACCAGAACGAACTCCAGGTCGTGCCGGAAGAAAATGTGCCAAAGTCTGCGCCGGAAAAACAACCCGGCCAGGGCGACGACCACACCCGCGTGCAACCGAAACAGCAGAATCGCGCCAACGAAATTAGTCGCCGGATGGAAATGCTGGCCGCCGAGTGTCCCGCGGTGTTCGGGGGGAATTATCGATGAAATGCGCGGTGCATCCAGATGTGGAGGCATCGGGTTTTTGCCGCAACTGCGGGAAACCAATGTGTCCGGCATGCGTTCGGCCCGTGCGAGATGTTCTGTATTGTGAAGACTGTTTGGCCAAGGTCGTAGGCCTAGCCCCTCCTCCCACGGCTGCGACCCCGGATGGCGTCGATGCACCGTTATTGCCGGCCGCGGCACCTCCGCCGGGGCAAGGGTCGCCGGTACTGGCCTTTCTGTTGGGCCTGATACCCGGCCTAGGCGCCATCTACAACGGCGAGTACAACAAAGCACTTCTGCACATCGTGATTTTCGCGGGCATCATTCTCGGCATCAACCTGGATTTGGGAGAAGGCGCGCAAGCCGTGCTGATCTGCGCGTTAGTCGTCTTTCCATTCTACATGGCCATCGACGCCGTCCGCTCGCTCAGAGCGAAGCAGACTGGCGAGAACTATGAGGATCCGCTCGAGAACTGGACCAAACAAAAGGCTTTCGGACCGATTCTGCTGATCGCACTTGGCGGCCTGTTTCTTCTCAGAAATTTCGGATTCTTCGATTTCTTCCGGATGCGCGAGCTGTTTTTCCCGCTCATCTTGATTGGACTTGGCATTTGGTTGCTGCGCAGTCGCATGGGCGGGCAGACTTGAGGGGAGGAAAAGTATGAGCGCGCAGACACAGGTGAGATGCCGCTGCCAGAGCTGCACGATTCGCGGAATGATGGGACCCGCGATCCTTATCACACTTGGCCTGCTGTTCCTGCTGCATCAGGTTCGCGGCGGGCATTTTGACTTCGGCAATACTTGGCCGGTCCTTTTGATGGTGATCGGCCTGCTCCTGCTGGCATCTTCCTTGGCTCCGCGGGATGGTCACGTCGAACCGCCGGTGACGACGCCGAATGCACCGGGCATGCCGTCAAATACGCCTCCGCAGTCTCCGGTCCGCGGTCAGGGGCAATAGGAAAACTATGGCGGGCACCCGTCCTCGCAGCAGCGGCCTGTTCTCCGGCCTGGTTCTCATCTCGGTCGGAACTCTTCTGTTGCTGCACAATTACGGTCGTCTCGAACTCAGCGGCTTTTTCACTCGCTGGTGGCCGCTGCTCATCATTTTTTGGGGGGTCATCAAACTCTACGAACGAACCGTAGGGCGCCGCTTCGGCGGCACGGGTGGCGGCATCACCGGCGGCGAAGTGCTGCTGGTCCTCGGAATGCTCGCGCTGATGGGCATCGTAGTGGGCGTCGAGTACGGCAAGGATCGGTTGGGCGGAGTCATCGACGTCTCCGGCGACAACTATGAATATGACGCCGAGGTTGCTCCACGAACGATTCCTGCCAACGCCCCCGTTCTGGTTCGAAACACCCGTGGCGACATTACCATTCGTGCCTCGGACGACCAGCAAATCCAGGTCTCCGCGAAAAAAAATGTGCGTGCCTGGAAAGAATCGGAAGCCGAGCGCATCGCAAAGCCCGTCGGCGTCGAGATCACCCAGAATGGCGACACCTACGAAGTTCGTCCGACAGGTTATGACACTTCCGACGCGCGAATCAGTGTGGACCTGGAGGTATCGGTTCCGCAGAAATCCGCAATCATCGTCAAGACCGACCGGGGCGATGTGACCGTTTCCGATTTCCAATCCGACGTGAACGTGACCGACCAACAAGGCGACGTCGAGGTCCGTGGAACCAATGGGCAAGTCTCGGTTGAGATGAGAAAAGGCGACGTCAAAATCTCCGACACCAAAGGCAACGTCAAGATTTCCGGAAAAGGCGGCGAGATTGAAGTGACCGAAACCACCGGCACCCTCACCGTCGAAGGCGATTTCTACGGCCCGGTTCGCACCGATCAGGTAACCAAGGGCATCCACATCATCTCGCCAAAAACGGACCTGACAGTTTCCTCCCTCAATGGCCACCTCGAAGCCGGCAGCGGAAATTTGGACTTGATTGATGCGCCGGGCAATGTGACGTTGCGGACGCGCGACACCGAAATCAACGTGGAAAATCCCGGCGGCAAAGTGAACATCGATAACCGCAACGCGGAAACCAATGTGCGCTACATTACGCCGCCGAAAGACGACGTAACCATCACAAACTCATCCTCCGGAATTTCTCTCACCTTGCCGGGCAGCTCCAGCTTCGAAATCGTCGCGGACTGCCGCAATTGCGACATCGAGTCCGAATTTGATGGTCTGGACCAGACCAAATCGGAATCGGGCGATTCCCACCTGGCAGGCAAATACGGCTCCGGCAAAGGCCCGAAAATCACCCTTAAAACCAGCTACGGCAACATCGAACTTCGCCGGACCGCCATCAACATTCCCGCTCCGCCAAGGCCGCCGGTCCCGTCCAGGCCGCCGAAAGTGGCAACGCCGATTCCCCCATTCACCGAGCAGTAAACTGCTGCCATTTAACCCGCGAGCCTGCGTAACTCGGAGAAAAATGTAGGATAGGAAACGCCTGCGCAATCTGCATCGACGATGTGGGTCTCGCCGCTCGCCGGCAATCCCGCAACGGCAAAGGCCATCGCGATGCGATGGTCTCCGCGAGGATCAATCACCGCGCCGTGAAGCTTTCCCGCGCTACGTCCCTCAACCCGCAGCCCGTCTGGTCGCTCTTCAACGCTTGCGCCCATGCGCTTCAAATTCTCCGCCAGCGCCGCGATGCGATCACTCTCTTTCACGCGCAGCTCGCCAGCGTCGCGAATCTCAATTCCCTGCTCGGTATACGGTCCAAGCGCGGCCAGCATCGGCAATTCATCGATCAGCAGCGCCACAAGCTCCCCCGAAATCACGCCGCCCTTCAGCGCCGCGCCCTTGATCGAGAGATCCCCGACAACTTCGCCTTGCCGCGTCTCCAGGTGAGCAACGGTAACCGCCGCGCCCATCTGTTTGAAGAAATCAAGAATCGCCGCGCGCGTGGGATTCAGTCCAACGTTGCCGATATAAAGATTGGATTCGGGCAACAGCGACGCCGCGGCAATGAAAAAGACCGCCGAAGAAAGATCGCCCGGAATATCCGCGGAAATCGGACGAAGCGCCGGATTGCCGTTGCCTTCGGCAGCTAACCCTTCGATCGTGATGGTACGACCGTTCTTGCGCACCGGCGCAGCAAACTCTTCGAGCGCCAGTTCGGTGTGGTCGCGCGTAGCCGCCGGTTCCGTGACGGAAGTCTCGCCTTCCGCGTACAGCCCGGCAAGCAGCACCGCCGATTTTACCTGCGCGCTCGCCATCGGCATCTGGTAGTGGATACCGCGCAGCTTGCCTCCGCGAATTTCCAGCGGAGGAAAATTTCCTTCTCGTCCGCGGATGTCTGCGCCCATTTCCCGCAGCGGGGTCATCACCCGTTTCATCGGGCGCTTCTCGAGAGAAGCGTCGCCGGTAATTTTGCTGGCAAAAGTTTGCCCGCTCAAAATGCCGGAGAGCAGTCGAATGGTGGTGCCGGAATTTTCCGCGTCCAGCGTGCGCCACGAACTTTTCAGCCCGCGCAGGCCATGGCCGGTGATCCGTACGGTGGAACCGTCGACTTTGACTCCGGCGCCCAGCGACTGAACACACCCAAGCGTGCTGTGACAATCGCGCGCTGCCGCAAAATTGCGCAACTCGCTGGCGGCATCGGCCAGAGCGGCAAGCATGGCATAACGGTGCGAGATCGATTTGTCGCCGGGCAGTTCTAAACCGCCGGTAAGAGCCTTCACCGGCTGAATCGTTTCAGATTTCACGATGTTTGCCAGTTTAGCATGAGGGCCGGAAAGGCCCGCGAAGAGCGCAACCAGCCGATGGCCGTGTGGACAAGAAATCGCGCTGTACGCTCGGCCAGTTTGTTCTGCGAACCGCTGCCCGATTCCTCGGTAAGTTATCCGGAGCCGCGTGCGTATTATGGAGTAGACGCGAAAAACGAAGGCGCAAATTGTAACCCTGCGGCTTCTCCCAAAACGATCGAAGACCGAAGGGACAAAAACTCAGAGAGAGGATGTATGTTCGCCCGTAAGACAATCCGACAGCTTTTCATCAACGCCGCGTTCGGCATTGCCGCCCTGTTTCTTGTAGGAGTCCTTCTCGCCGCAATGCCAAATCATCATACGCCGGCAGTCGCCACGGCCACCGCCGAGCGCGCCCAGGACTCAGAAAGCACCGATCACGGAAGCATGCCGGGCATGACCATGGACGCCGACGACGCCTCCGTAGGCGAGCACAACGCCATGATCGACATGCAGCACATGCACCACGGCGATACGCCGCATATGCATATGACCGCCCCGCGTCCCGCCAATGCCAGCGATGAAAAACGCGCCGACGAAATCGCTGCGCAACTCCGCGCGGGCATCGAAAAATATAGAGATTACCGCGTGGCTCTGAACGAGGGCTACAAAATCTTCATGCCGAATATCCCGCAGCAGGAGTACCACTTCACGAATTACGAAAACGGATTCCTCGAAGCTTTCGCTTTCGATCCGGCGCGCCCCACTTCCCTGTTGTACAAGAAAACCGCAAGCGGATACGAACTCGTCGGCGCCATGTACACGATGCCCAAGCGCGCCACCGAAGAGCAGCTCAACGAGCGCGTCCCGCTAAGCGTGGCCAGCTGGCACCTGCACACAAATCTCTGCATGCCCCCGAAAGGCGATCGCCGCCACGCCGACTGGACGAAGTTCGGCCTTCGCGGTTCCATCACCTCGGAATCGGCATGCCATGCCGCCGGCGGCACTTTCTACCCGGTCATCTTCGGCTGGATGGTCCACGTGTACCCCTACGAAGACACCACCGCGAAGATTTTCGCCATGCACCATCACGATTGAGACCAAAGAGTTTCGGGACGAGCGAGCAAGTTCAACAGGACCACTAGCCATTCTGATCTTTCAATTTCAAGCGATGTTTGTTCTCTTCGAGAAAATCGCGCAAATCCTTCGATACGTCGAGCAAGCGAATCCACTGTTCGTAGTAAAGCGTAACCGGGAAGCGCCCCAGTCCATATACGCTGACGCCGCCTTTCTCCCCAACGCGAAAATCTAAAGTACCCTTCTTCGGCCGCTCGGCCTTCTTCTCGAGTTCCGCGATCCGCGCCAGCAATTCCTCTTTCGTCGGTTCAGTCATAGCCCCTCCGCTGCCAACATCCTCGCACAAACCAGAAGCTACACGCTAGGAGCCAAGATCGTCGGATCCTCGCGTAGTGGCGGTCTTGAAACCCGTGCCTTTCGCTCCCTCTCACAACCAAGTCAAGCACTAGGACTTCTAAACCCAAAGGGCTAGGCAGACCCATCTGGAGGTTCAATTGCTCTCCCACCCTCCGCCCGGTATCATGCTGCCTTCCTTCTGGAGCTGCGTCTATCCTGCTATGGGCCAACATTTTCAGCGATTCACAGCGTTCCTTCTGACTTTCCTGCTTCTCTGCACCGTAGCGCCCTTGGCCGCCCCTCAACAAACCACGGAAACCATCCCCGTCGACCAAGTCCATGCTGGCATGCAGGGCTATGCTTACACAATCTTCGCTGGCGATCGGATCGAAAAATTCGATCTCGAGGTCATAGGCGTAATGCCCAATTTCCTCGGCCCGAAACAGTCCATCATTCTCGTGGAACTCAAGGGCCCAAAGGTGGAACACACCGGGGTTGTCGCGGGCATGAGCGGTAGCCCCGTTTATCTCGATGGCAAACTTGCCGGAGCCCTGTCCCTGAAACTGGGCATCTTCACAAAGGAAGCCATCGCTGGCGTGACTCCGATCGCCGATGTCCTCCGTCCGCCGGTCGAAGATGCTCGGGTCGAGACGGCGCAACAACCCTTGGCACTGCCGAAACAGACCGTCCTGCAAAATACCCTTCCGATCGGCTCCGCTCTCGAGCCAATCGAAACCCCGCTCGTGTTCTCCGGATTTCAGCCCGGTGTGCTTCAACAGTTCGCATCCGAATTGCAAAGTTACGGCCTGGTGGCCACGCAGGGGGGCTCGGCCGCAGACCAGAAAGACGACCCACACGCCCATCTTGCGCCGGGGGACATGGCCGGAATGGTCCTCGTGCGGGGTGATATGTCGATCAACTCCGCCTGCACGGTCACCGCTGTCGAGGGCGACCGGGTGTTTTTGTGCGGACATCCGTTCATGAATTTGGGCGACATCCACATGCCCATGTCGCGCAGCGAAGTCGTCACCACCCTGTCCTCTTCGCTGGCCTCTACAAAGATCGTCAATGCCGGGGGAGCCATCGGAACGATCACGAGCGATCATCTCACGGCGGTAACCGGGAAACTTGGCGCACCGCCGACAATGATCCCGCTCGATCTGACCTTCGTTACCGGCACCAACGAAAAAAAGTTGCACTTCGAGATGGTCAATCATCCCAAACTCACGCCGCTGCTCGTCGCCATCACCACCTACAACGGCTTGACGCAGAATTCCATCTACGGCGAAGGAAGCACCTTGCACATGACCGGCGAAATCCAGTTGAAAGGCCATGTCCCCGTAAAGCTCGAAAACACCTTCGCGCCGTCGGAATCCCTGGTGCCGGACGGCCTGCCGATTGCCATCGCCGTGCAAAATGTCTTCGGCCGTTTATTCACCAACAATTTCGAAATCCCCGACGTCGAGCACGTCGCGCTCCGCATTGAAAGCCAGCCTGGAAAAAATTCCTACACGATCGACAGCGCCTGGCTCGAAACCGGCGAAGCCTCCCCGGGAGAAAACGTCAAAGTGCGCGTTCAGCTTCGCCCCTTTCGCGGGGCGCCGCGCATCGAAGAAACTACCGTCCACGTGCCGGACCAGATCGCGCGCGGAGGAACCTTGCGTGTGCTGGTCAGTGACGCTGAGTGGATGAATCGCGCCTCGCGGGGCTTCAATTTTGGAGCTGTTCCCGGCGGCGCCTCGGGGCCCGAGGGGCTCGACCAATTGATTGCGTTGATAAATCGTGAGCGCAACAACGATCGCCTCTACGTCGGTGTCTTTGTTCCCGCTCCGACCATGGTGTGGGACGACAAAGAACTCCCGAACGTGCCGCTGTCGCAAATCAACATGGTCGACGGGCGCCCCACGCCGGGCAGCGTGCAGGTCTTGCGAGAATCCTTGGCAAGCGAGTCGTCCATCGAACTCGGTGGACCCGTGGCAGGACTCATTTCGCTCAATCTACAAATTCGGTGACCCCTTCTATGTCCAAACAATGGAAACAGCTCTTGCTCCTGGCGTTGCTGCTCTCGGTTGCCGTCACCCCGAGCGTCGCCGACCACACCCGCCGCTGGACTCAGTCGACCTATGAAGAATTCCTGAAGGGCACAGCAAAGGGCGTGGCCGTGCGCAGCGATGGCCATTTAGAGCTGGCGCCGAAATTCACTTTGCTCGCCGACGCGGACGCGTCCTATCTTTGGTCACTACACACAGATGCAGCAGGCAATTTGTATGCGGGCGGCGGTTCACCCGCAAAAGTATTCCGCTTCGACGCCGGCGGAAAGCCGAAAACCGTTTTCGAATCGACCGACCTGCTGGCGCAATGCTTCACCTTCGATGCCAAGGGTACTCTCTATGTCGGGACATCTCCCGACGGCAAGGTGTATAAGGTTTCAGCCGACGGCGACAAGACCGTCTTCTTCGAACCAAAAACAAAATACATTTGGGATTTAGCCTTCGCTCCGGACGGCACTTTGTACGTAGCCACTGGCGACAAAGGCCAGATTTATGCCGTGTCATCCGAAGGAAAGGGTGAGATCTACTACGCGAGCGACGAAGCCCACATCAAAGTCCTCGGTTTCGATAAGAAAGGCAACCTCCTCGCGGGCACGGAACCCAACGGACGGGTCCTGCGAATCAGCCCAGCCACAAAAAAGAAACCGGCAACCGGTTCTGCCGAAGGTTTCGTAATTTACGAGACCGCCAAACGCGAAATCACTTCTCTCGCCGTGGGCGCCGACGGCAACCTCTACGTCGCCGCCATCGGAGAGAAACCCCGCGCCGGAGTCCTGAGCCAATCGAACATGATCACCTCCCCGCAGGGCACCACAACGTTCACCAATGCCGGCGTTCCGTCCGGGGCCACCGCCCCTCCCTTCGTTGCATTTCCGCAAGCAATTTCCAGCAGCATTTACCGCATTCGGCCGGATGGTGCGCCCGAGGAACTTTGGACCTCGCGCGACGACGTCGTCTACGCACTCGGAATAAACTCCGACGGGCGTCTGCTGGCCGGCACCGGCAACAACGGCTCGCTGCTCGTGATCGACGGCCGCGGCATCTACGCGCAACTCGCAAAAGCCGGCTCGGCCCAAATCACGGGTATTTCCCACCAGTCGAACGGCAAAGTCTACTTGTGCACTGCCAATCCCGGAAAAGTGTTCTCTCTCGGGCCGGAATACGAAGCCGAAGGCACCTTCGAATCTCAATCCTTTGACGCCAAACTTTACTCGGAATGGGGACGTATCGAGTGGTGGGGACCTCCGGCAGCCAGCGCGACTCCGGGAAACGCAAAAGAAAGCAACCAGCCGCGCCTCGAATTGTTCGTGAGAAGCGGTAACACCGAAGACCCCGGCAAAGAATGGTCCGCGTGGTTCGGACCGTACACCTCGACGGACACGCCGATCGAGGCTCCCGCGGCGCGATTCCTTCAATGGAAGGCAGTCATCCACGATGGCCGTCCCGGCGACGGTGTCGACTGGGTTAGCGTCGCCTACGAACCAAGAAATGTCGCCCCGGTGATCGATGGCGTCGCCATGCAGGATGCCGGAGTGCGCGTACAAACCCCGGTCGGAATCACCATCGGTGGAAACGTGGCCCTGAAGCAACCACCCGCGCCGAATCCAACGCAAGGTGGAGTGGTCATCAGCAATCCCAATCCTGTACAAAAATTCGAGGCCCAACCGCAAGGAACGCAGCAGAAAGGCTACCAGTCCGTACTCTGGTCCGCGCACGACGACAACGACGATGACTTGAAGTACGCGGTCTACTTCCGCGGAGAAAATCAAAAGGATTGGCTGCTCCTCAAAGATAACCTCGAGCAAAGGTTCTATTCCTGGGACACAACTGCGATGCCCGATGGCGCCTACTATCTGAAAATCGTGGCCAACGATGCCACCTCGAATGCTCCCGACCAGGCTCTCGAAGCCGAGCGCGAAAGCGAGCGCTTCGAAGTGGACAATTCCACGCCAACCATCGGCAAAATCGACGTCTCGCCCTCCGGAACGAACGCGGACCGTTCGAAGGGAGTCTCCTACGATTTCAAATTCACGGCCAGCCATGCCACGAGCAGCATCGATAAAGCCCAGTACAGCGTCGACGGCGGCAACTGGATCTTGGTTCGTCCAACTACCGGTATCAGCGACTACAAAACCGAAACTTATTCCTTCACCGTGCGCGGCCTGGGCGCAGGCGAACACACCATCGCCGTCCGTGCCTACGACCGCTTCGAAAACGTAGGCGCCTCAAAAACCACAATCCAAGTCACTAGTGGAAATTAGAAGGTCCGGGCACGACTGAAGGGGCCGGCATCGCGCGTCCCCCAACTATATCCGAGGTTTCAGAGACACAGGCGCCCCCGCCGGCTGCGCCGCCCGCGCTGGTTCATTCTTCTTCGGGTCAATGTACATCTCAATCTCCGCCCCAAAACCCATCCGGCCGTCGCTGTACGCATCCGCCTTCGCATGCACCAGACGGGCACGGCAATGGGTCTCGTCCGACTTCCCACCCGTAACTTCCGCGGGCATCACCAAGGTCGCCTCAATCGGCATACCCACCTGCAACGGAGCTGAAGTCACAAAGAAGAATCCGCCGCGAGAAATATTTGTCGTCTCCGCGAAATGTTCCGCTGGACCGGACGCCAATCCCAGTGGACGAAAACGGAGTGGGACACGGATTCGAAAGCGCTCCAAATGTCTCCGTTCTGAACTTGGCACGTGAATCTCCGGACCGGGTCGAGAGGCCAGCCAGACCCGGCAACTGGGCTAGTCTCCCTAGAGTAGCAAACAAGGACGCAGCGTCAAGCCGGGATTGCTAGTGCTTAAGAGGGGGTACTCCTATGAGCCTCCATTTGCCAGCACCGGCCGTCCGACGTAAAGTAGATCTAGCCGGGGAGCTCCGGCGAAGAGGGCGCCCTTCCCTCCTGCTCCGCCAATCTCCCGCTGGATGAATCTGCGTCTTCTCTGATTCTATGTACGTTGCAAACTCGGAGCTTGGAGCGCACAATAGCCGCCCCACCCGTGTGTTCTCTGTACGGAGGTCCCGTCCATGTTTCTCGATTACTACCAGCTGAAGGAGCAGCCGTTTGGCTTGCTGGCCGATTCAGCGCAAGCGTTTCCAGGTCGCGCTCACACCGAGGCGCTCGAATCGCTCGAAGATGCCCTGTTAGGCGGCCGCGGAAATCTGGCGCTCGTCGCACAAGCCGGTACCGGCAAAACAACATTGCTCCAGAGAATTTACGAGGATTTGCGCGAAGAAGGCCGCGCGGCATTGCTCTTCCAAAAAGGATGCGATTCGCGAGCGATCTTGCAATTCGTTCTGAGCGGTCTTGGAGTCGAATGCGCAGAGTTCGAACGCGCGTCCCTGCTCAACAAACTGAACGAAGTCTGGTTTGCCGAGATACTCGCGGGCAAACAGCTCATTTTGATGTTCGACGACGCGGAAGCCCTGGACGATCGGACGCTCGAAACCCTGCAACAGATTCGAAAGTACGAAACCTCCAAATCAAAGCTGCTGCAAATGGTCTTGTGTGGCCAGCCGGAGTTATTGACGAAACTCGAAAGCGGTAAGTTCGCGCAATTGCGCAAGGGCATCGCCGAAATCAAGAAATTGGAACCTCTTTCTCCGGTGGAAACCACCGATTACGTCCGCAACCGGCTCATGGTCGCGGGCCATCGCGGCCATTCTCTTTTCTCCGCCGATGCCATGACCGTGGTCGCGGAACTGAGCCGCGGGATTCCTCGAGACATCAACAAGATCTGTTCTCGCGCTTTGCTGGAGGCCTATGCCCGGGGAATGCAAGTCGTCACGGCGGACATTGTCGAAAAAGCGGAGCGGAATCTGACCGCCGTCGCAGCCGTCGACGACAGAATGCTGAGCAACCTTGGAGATACTCATTCGAGCGCGGCGCGCCCCGTTCGCGTACCCATGCTGTTGGCGGCCAAAGCGCCGGGGCAATTTCGTTCAGGGAGCTCCAGCCTTTGGATCGCCGCGGCCGCTGGCGTTCTGCTCTCCGCCGGCTTGGTCCTGCCACACGCCATGTCGAAGAACACGCCTCCCTGGATTCACGCCGAGATCTCCGTGCCGGCAAGCTCGGTCGAACAGGCACCATTGCCACAATCGATTTCGCATCCAGACCGTTCGCCACTTGAAGCGCAAGGCGGGCCTGGCGCACCTCGAACGATAAATTTGAGCCCATCTTTGGCAAAGGGTAAGACAGCCGAAGCTTTGCTCGGACGGAACACAACCGAGGATGCTCGACTGTCGTTGACACGCGAACTCGGTCTGAAAATTAACCGCATCGTGATCGATCCCGGCCACGGCGGCTTCGACACCGGAGCGAAGGGTCCGCAGGGCCTGCTCGAAAAAGATCTTTGCCTCGACGTAGCGCTTCGTTTGGGCCAACTGATCGAGCAAGATATCCCGGGTGCCGAGGTTGTCTACACGCGCAAGGACGACCGTCACGTCCCGCTCGAAGAGCGAACCGCAATCGCCAACGGCGCCGACGCCGACCTATTCATCTCCATCCACGCAAATTCGAGCGACATCCGCGAAGTCCGCGGCGTCGAAACTTACTACCTGAGCCTGGCTACGACGAACGAGGCCAAGGAATTGGCCATCCGCGAAAACGCCCTCAGCCAGGAATCCCTCCACGATCTTCCGGATCTTGTGAAGAAAATTACCAGCAACGAAAAAATCGCGGAATCCAAGCTCCTGGCCGCCGAAATTCAAGGCACGCTTTCCGAGCGCCTCCAGCTCGTAAGCCGCCGCGAAAGAAACCGCGGCGTCAAGCAAGCGCCCTTCATCGTTCTGACCGGAGCGAACATGCCTGCGGTGCTTTCGGAAATTTCCTTCGTCAGCAACGCCAGCGACGAAACCCTGCTCCTTGAGGGCGGCCAGCGCCAACGCATCGCCGATGGCCTTTACCGTGGAATCTCCGCCTATCTCGATGGCTTGCACGGCCAGCCGCAGATCAGGCAAAAGCTGGTCACCGAAAATCGCGCCGGCTCCCCGGCCTTGCAGCGTGCCATGCTCGAAACCGCGCGAAATCCCCTGTAAGCGTTCGCCTTGGGAGGTACGACCTTTACTGTACTTTGGTACGGCCAACCTTACGCAACCGGACAGCCTCAAATTTCTACGGTAGGAACAGGGCCACGTTGTAAACTAGGGTCGCGAGTTTTCATTCGCAGCCTGATCGGTAAGGGAGGAACCTCTGCGCCGAGTCGCCCGCAAGTCGCTCTCTGCTGCCAGAAGTCTTCCCTGGTTGGCCGCCGGACTGCTGCTCCTAAGCAGCTCTCCCACTCTCGCGCAATCGCAAGAATCCTCCTCGCATCCTGCCGTGGAACATACCGCCACGGACGCGCCCAAGACCGTTGTGTGTGGCGTCGACCAACATAATGATCAGGAATTGCCGGGAAGCATCACCGGCATCGTCGTCGATCCTACCGGCAGCGGTGTCGCCGGCGCGACAGTCGCGCTGTCGCGTGACAATCAATCGCAACCCGAAGAGCAGTTCTCTCGCGACGATGGCCAATACTCTTTTACAAACGTTTCTCCCGGGCCGTTTCATCTCTCGGTCCGTTCCACCGGATTCGCCATCCAGACCGTCTCCGGAAAACTGACTTCTGGCGAAAGCTGCGTGGTACCGCAGCTAACTCTGGCCGTAGCAACCAACGTCACCGAGGTTCGCGTCGAACTCTCCACGGTCGAGATTGCCCAGGACCAGCTCACCGAACAGGAAAAGCAGCGCCTTTTCGGCGTAGTGCCAAATTTCTATGTCACCTATGTTCCGAATGCGGCTCCGCTCACATCCCGACAAAAATTCCAGCTCGCCTGGAAGTCCACGATCGACCCAGTCTCCTTCGGCGTCATCGGAGTCGTCGCCGGAGTAGAGCAAGCGACAGACAAATTTTCCGGCTACGGCCAGGGGGCGCAAGGGTACGCTAAACGCTACGGCGCCGCTTATGCGGACTTGGTCACCGGTACTTTTATCGGGGGAGCGATCCTGCCTTCAGTTCTGAAACAGGATCCACGCTACTTTTACAAAGGAACCGGCACGGTGCGGTCCCGCGTCCTGTATGCGATCGCGAACGCCGTGATCTGCAAAGGCGATAACGGCCGCTGGCAGCCAAACTATTCCGGCATAGCCGGAAGCCTGGCCTCCGGTGGAATCTCGAACCTCTACTATCCCGACGGCGACAAAAGCGACGCGGCCCTCACCTTCGAAAACGCTCTCATCGGCATCGGCGAGACCGCCGCCGTCAACCTCCTCCAGGAATTTGTCATGCGCCGGCTCACCCCCAACCTCCCCAAGTCCGAACCCGCCTCGAGCACCCCTTAACCAGGAAACCGTCCTTGCGGGCGAACCCGGCAATCCCTCTTCGATCCCTGGGTCCTGCCCCCTTTCTGACGCCTGCCATCCTCCGTGTCGTCTGTGCCCTTCCCTCCGCGAACTCTGGTCGATCCGACATACCACTTTGGCCGTGGCCCTTACTCGCAAATCCACTACACTCGACCCATGGCCACCAGAAACCCCGCAAGCACTCCCGTTGACTGGGCTGCCATTGTCGAAGCCCACGAACGCATTCGTCCCAGGATTCACCGCACCCCGGTACTGACCAGCGAATCTCTCGATGCCTTGGCCGGCGCTCGCCTTTACTTCAAATGTGAAAACCTCCAGAAAACCGGCTCCTTCAAAATTCGCGGAGCGAGCAACGCAATTTTTCTGCTCACCGACGAAGAAGCCCGCCGCGGCGTCGTCACCCACTCGAGCGGCAATCACGCTGCCGCGATCGCCTGCGCCGCGCGCTGGCGCGGAATCGCAGCCTCCATCGTCATGCCGAAAAATGCTCCTGCAGTGAAATGCCGCGCAGTCGAAAGCTACGGAGGCAAAATCACCTTTTGTGAGCCGAACGTCACCTCGCGCTCGGAGACCGCAGCGCGCATCCAGGCGGAAACCGGCGCCGTCATGATTCACCCCTACGATGACGACCGCATCATCGCCGGACAATCCACTGCTGCCAAGGAACTCCTCGAAGATGTCCCGGACCTGGACGTCGTTCTCTCCCCGGTCAGCGGCGGCGGCCTCCTGAGCGGTACATGCCTCGGAGCAAAGGGCGTGAAGCCCGCCGTCAAGGTCTTCGGCTGTGAGCCCGAGCGTGCCGACGATGCCTATCGTTCTCTGAAAACCGGCAAACTTCAAGCACTCGAAACAAGCGACACCATCGCCGACGGATTGCGTGCATCCTTGGCCCCGCGAACCTTCGCAATCCTGCAAAAACTTGTCGACGGCATTCTCTTGGTGAGCGAAGCAGAAATTGTAGCGGCAATGAAACTCATCTGGGAGCGCATGAAGATCGTAATCGAGCCTTCGAGCGCCGTGACCGTCGCGCCAATGCTGCGTAGCGGCGCCTTCCGGGAGATCGCTGTGGCCGAACGCCCGGGCGACGGAACACCAAGAATTGGAATCATCCTCTCTGGCGGAAATGTGGAATTGAAATCGTAACGGACGGAACGTTCTTCTTCGGGCTCAGGCAGGCAACATATTCGAGCCGTGTCCTTCTCTAGAATTGTGCGACTAGCAGTCGATGTGTAGACTCTTATGGAGGCTTCGCGCTCGAGCCTCGCGTCATTCGCTGACCTGTGCGCTCCTCGGACCTCAAGGAGCCGCGCATCGGTAGGTACAATTGCCTTTTCGAAGAACGTTCGAACGGACTATATTTCTCTGCTTTGTACTGGTCACAATCGCTGTCGTCGGCAATGCCCAGACTCCCGCGCAAGCATCGGACGGCAAGGGCGAACAATCTCTCGTTCTACTGGAACACACCCGACATCCTCTAGCCATTGAAGCGAACGCCCTCGGCCGCGTCGAAGCTGGCCGCCCGCTCGAGCGTATACTCTTGGTTTTATCTCCATCCGTTGTCCAGGAAGCGGCGTTGCAGCAACTTCTCGACGACCAGCAGAACCCCAATTCCCCGAACTACCATCACTGGCTCACGGCCTCGGAATTTGCGACGCGCTTCGGAGCGTCGGATGCCGCTTTACAAAGCGTGCTCAGGTGGCTGCAAAGTGGCGGATTCGCCGTCGAGCGTGTGGCCGCAAGCAAACGTTGGGTGGAGTTCAGCGGCACGGCGTCACAAGTCGAAAATGCATTTCACACCGAGCTGCAGTATTACCGTGCGAATCGAAAAACGGTTCTCGCCAACTCCACCGATTTGGCCGTTCCCGCAAATATTGCCGGAATTACGCGCGGCCCGCTCTCGCTCCATGGTTTTGGCCGGGAAGCACCCGTTCACGAACTCCGCGGCTTTGCGGGACGCGACGCACACGGAAAAAGGACGGTTCTCAGCCCGAACCTCGCCTCCGTAGGTACAACAACGTACCTGGCTCCAGAAGATTTTGCCGCGATCTACGGCACCCGAGGACTGCTGAATAGCGGCGTCGATGGCTCCGGCATCTCCATCGCCGTTGTCGCGCAATGCCAAGTGGAACTCGCCGATGTTCAGGAATTCCGCCGGATTTTCGGCTTGAAACCGAACCAACCCAATCTGCTGCTGAGCGGCCCGGATCCCGGCATGGGCAACCTGGCCGATTCGGAAGAAGCCGTACTCGACATGGAATGGGCCGGAGCCGCAGCTCCCGGAGCCACAATCAATCTGTTGGTGGCGGGCAGCACGGACACGACCAGCGGCGCCGACTTGGCGGCCGCCTACGCCATCGACAATCGAGTGTCGCCCATCGTGTCCGACACCTATAGAACGTGTGAGCAAGATTTGGGCTCGGCGGGAAATGCGTTCTACAACGCTCTGTGGCAGCAAGCCGCGGCCGAAGGTATCACCGTGCTGGTCTCTTCGGGCGACAGCGGCTCTGCCGGATGCGACAACCCGGCATCGTTATCGCCTGCGTCGAACGGCTTGGCAGTGAACGGCCTGGCCTCAACGCCATATAACGTCGCGGTAGGCGCAACGATTTTTGCCGATGGCTCACCCGCATCGACGTACTCGCAGCAAAGCGAGTTCACCGGCGATTCCTCGGTCATCGGCTACATACCGGAAACCGCCTGGAATGAGAGTTGCGATCTTACGCGAGCAGCCTCCGGCGCGAATTGCGTTCTCGCCAACCGGCGCTTCCCTCTTTTCGCGAGCGCCGGCGGCTCGAGCAATCGGTATCGAAAACCCTCCTGGCAAAGCGGACCGGGCGTCCCCGCCGACGATGCGCGAGACTTGCCCGACGTGGCCCTGTCCACAGGTCACAACGAAACCGTTTTTTGCACTCGCTTCCGCGGCACTCCCTGCCAGATAAATGCACAACAGGACGTCGTCGGACTGACACGAGTCGGCGGCGCGTCTGCTTCTACACCGGCATTGGCCGGAATTTTGGCGCTGATCGAACAAAAGAATGGCGCGTGGCAAGGACAAGTGAATGATCTCCTCTACAAACTCGCGCGCACCGCGGGCAACCGTTGCAACTCCTTCGAGCAAAGCAATCCGTCGTCGCCCAATTTCTGCGTATTTTATGACATCACCACCGGCAACAATGAGGTTCTCTGCGCCGGCGGTTCGCCCGGTTGTTCTTCGACACAAACCGGCGTGAACGGATTCACGACGGGCTACGCGGCAGGCGCGGGCTACGATTTAGTAACTGGACTCGGATCCGTAAACGCCACAAACCTGGCAACGGCGTGGAAGAACACGACGCCACTGGAAACCACGCCTTCCTTCACCATCAGCGTTTCCCCGAATCCTCTGGCCTTTGCCCCTGGCAGCACCGGAAGCGGCACCGTGACCATCACCCCCTCCGGCGGCTTTGCCGGCACCGTTACACTGGCCTGCGCGAGCGGCGGCACATTCCTTCCCGCCGGCTATGCCTGCGCATTCGGCCAGACGAATGTGCTCGTCAACAACGCGGCGGGTGCTACCACCACCCTGAGCTTCACTCCCTCGTCGTCCTCGATACCGTCTGGTTCCGTGAAACGCGCGAGCGCAACGGCACTTAGCAGTTCGCTCTCGGGAGCCGGCCTTGGCGCCGGCTTATTGCTCTTGGCAATCCTGGTCTTCCGCGTGGGCGCCCAGGAAAATAGCAGGAACTTTTTGCCCGCTTGCGGGTTAATACTTTGTGTAGCAGGCGTAGTGTGGGGTTGCGGTGGGGGAGGTAGCGGCGGGGGACTGTACGTTACGACGACTACGATCGTGTCGACAAGTCTCGACGTGCCATTTAACACCCCGGTGACCTTTACCGTCACGGTGAAACCAAGCGGCTCGGTGACGCCCACGGGCCTGGTTCAGCTCTACGATAATGGCCAGGTGTACGGAAGCGCCGTGAAAGTCAGTGCCGGTATTGCGATCTATCTGGCAACCACTCTGCCCGTGGGCGTGCACAACCTCGCGGCGACGTACGGAGGAGACGCCCGCACCCTGGCCTCTACGTCGGCGCCGATCGCGCAGATGATTACCGGTCAGGTGCCACTCGAGATTTCAGGAACGAGTAATGACAATACGGAAACAGTGAGCTTTACCGTCGTGGTGATTTGAATACCTGAGGGGTAGATTGTAGGGGTTCCGGGCAACCGGCAGGAAGCAAACCGTTTTCCACCGTGTTGCATCTGTATCAAGCATGGACCGTCACCGCGTCATGGGGGCCGGAGACGCGGTTCCTGCCGAATTTAAGTCATGCGCGAAACAAATCAAGTGGGGGAGCTACGAGGCCAATATGAACAGAGGACTACATCTCTGGCGGGCGTTGCTGTGTGGAGTGCTGGCGCTTGGCGGAAGTGCGGCGCTGCGCGCGCAAAAGTCGCTGGTGCCATCACGGGTCGTGGAGACCGTGGATGACGCGAAAACGACAATTTTGACGGGAAACGTGCACCCGCTGGCAAGGGCCGCGTACGACCAGGGAGCCGTACCGGATTCTCAACCGATGACGCGCATGATGCTTCTGTTGCAACGCAGCCCCGCGCAGGAACTCTCCTTGCACGACTTGCTCGACGCCCAACAAACCAAGGGTTCTCGAAGCTATCACGCCTGGCTCACTCCCGCGCAATTCGGCAGTCAGTTCGGCGTGTCGGATGCCGACGTGCAGTCGGTCACCGACTGGCTGACGCGTCAAGGTTTTCAGGTAAAAAATGTTGCCGCAGGAAAATCGGTGATCGAGTTTGATGGCAACGCCGGACAGGTCCGCAACGCGTTCCACACGGAAATTCACAAGTTCGTCGAAAACGGCGAAACGCACTTTGCCAACGTCAGCGACCCTGCAATTCCCGAGGCTCTTTCCCCGGTCGTGGCAGGCGTCGTCGCTCTGCACAATTTCCCCAAGCATCCGAACATTCGCAAGAGCGGCTGGTATCGCCGCAGCAAAGGTTCGAACGAAGTCGAACCTCTGTTCACCTTCGGAAACCCGGCGCGCTACGCCCTCGGACCCCAGGACTTTGCCACGATTTACAATATTCCCTCGACCGCAACGGGCGCCGGACAATCCATTGCCATCGTGGCGCAGACCAACATCGACACCCAGGACGTCGTCAACTTTCGTGCCATGTTCAACCTTCCCGCGTATTCTTCGGTCTGTACCTCGGTACTGCCTCCGTCGTGCCAATTCAGCGTGCTCGTAAACGGAGTCGATCCGGGCATTCTGGGCCCGGATTCCGCCACCGATGACGAAATTGAATCGGACCTGGACACGCAGTGGGCGGGCGCAGTCGCTCCGGCTGCCAACATCTATCTGGTTGTGTCGCAATCGACGCTCGCCAACCCCTCGCAGGTTTCTCAAGGTGTGGACTTGTCGGCGCTGTTTGCCGTGGACAACAACATCGCTGCGGTGCTCAGCGATAGCTACGGAAACTGCGAAGCCGGACTGCTCACGGCGGGAAATCAATTTTACAACTCCCTTTGGGAGCAGGCTGCCTCGCAAGGCATCACCGTCTCGGTCTCTGCCGGCGACTCTGGTTCCGCCGGATGTGACCCAATTTCCTCGATCGATCCCTACGCGGCAACGCAAGGTGTCGCCGTAAACGGACTGGCCTCGACCCCATTCAACGTGGCTGTCGGTGGCACGGATTTCGATCCAAGCAGCACGGCCAGCGCGGCTGCGACCTACTGGAACACCACCGCCGACACCATCAGTTCCGCTCTCAAATACATACCGGAAACAACTTGGGACGATTCAGCCTGCGCCTTGGCGTATCCCGCCACTTGCGCAAACGTCGACACCACCAATGGCAGCGACATCAGTGCCGGCAGCGGCGGTCCGAGCAACTGCGTCGTCGCCACCGCGGCCAGCAACGGCAACGTCTCTTGCGCTAAGAACAGCAGCTTCCCGAATTACGGCTATCCGAAACCGGCGTTCCAGAGCACGCTCACACCGAGCGATAATGTCCGCGACATCCCGGACGTTTCCTTCTTCGCTAGCAACGGTGGACCGCCCTCGAGCGGCGCCGGTGTAGCCTACGTCATCTGCCAATCGGATTCGAACCCGCAGAACTCCACAACACCCACGGGCGCTGCCTGCGATCTCAGCACTCCGTACCAAGACTTCGCGCTCGTCGGTGGAACATCGGCGGCAACACCGGCTTTTGCCGCGGTGATGGCGCTCGTGAATCAGTCCCAGGCGACCGCATCGAGTCCTACGCCCAGGCAAGGCAATGCGAACTACGTGCTCTATAACCTTGCCTTGACCGACACGAACTACACCAGTAAAAAGTGCGAATCCTCGTTAGGACAAACGCCTGCCGCCGCCTGCGTTTTCAACGATGTGACCAAGGGTAACAACGCCGTGGCCTGCGACGCCGGCTCGCCGAACTGCAACAACAGCTCCTCGAGTGGCTATGGCGTGGTGATTTGCGATACCGCCACAGCCCCGGCCTGCCCTGCGGTCGATAACGGACAGCCGGCCTTTCAGTCTGGCCCGATCTATGACCTGGCCACCGGCCTCGGCTCCATTAATGTCGGAAATCTTTTGACCAAGTGGACCTCTGCCCTTCGCACCACAACCACGACCACTCTTACTGCGGCGAGCGGTGGTTCGCCCGCTGGCACGGCCTTCAGTGCAACTGTGACCGTGACACCAAGCAGCGCCGCCGGCGATGTCTCCTTGATCGCGCTCAAGAGCGACCAATCGACCGTCCTTGGCTCCTTCGGACCGTTTACTTTATCGGGGGGAACCATCGGCGTAAGCACAAGCTTGCTCCCCGTTAACACCGCTTACGTGGCAGCCACCTACGGCGGCAATACAACCTACGCCGTCAGCACGTCCGCTCCGGTGGCGCTCAGCGTACCGGTAGCGGGGGCACCTTATACCGCCAAGACCACTCTCAATTTCGCGTCGACTACCAACATCACCACTTCGCCGCAGAATTTCCCCTACGGCACTCCTTATTATCTGCAGGTGGTCGTGAGTCGATCCGACGGCGTCAGCTGCGCCTTTGGTTATCCGAACACCAAGCCGGCGATTCCTTGCCCCACGGGCACCGTCACGCTCACCGACAATGGCAATCCATTGAATAACTTTCTCAACAACGGCAAGGCCACAAACGTCACGTCCTTGAACAATCTCGGCATCGCCGAAAACCAACCCATTGATCTGTCTGCCACTGTCAACGGCTCCGTGCCCGGCGTGCACAACGTCGTCGCCACCTATTCGGGTGATCCAAACTACGCTGCGGGCCCTGCCAGCAACACGCTGAAGATTACCATCCAGCAAGTGGCTACAACCACCGTGGTCGGCAGCAGCTTGTCCAGCATCACCTCCGGCGCCACGGTTCTGTTGACCGCAGTCATCACGCCCAATACCGCGAGCAACGGAAATGCTCCGTGCGGCACCGGCAGCACCGGCAGCGTGCAATTCACGAGCAATGGTTCGAACTTGTCGGGAACCGTGACGTACACCCCAACTCAGGGTCAGACAAGCTCCGCCGGTGCTTCGTGTCAGGCCACGCTCTCGACGGCCATCTCTGCGCTCTATCCCACGGGCAGGCCGGGTTCACCCGCGGTCCCGCGCATTCCACTGCTCATCGCGTTCTTGAGCCTTCTGCTCTTCGCGCTCAGCTTGCGTTGGATTTCACCGGCGCGCTGGCGCGCTTACGCCTATGTCAGCCTGCTCTTCATCGCGCTTCTCGTAGGCCTGGCCGCAGGCTGCGGCGGTGGCGGAGGCAGCAGCGGCGGTGGCACCAGCCGCACCATCGGCGCCGCCTACAGCGGCGACGCCAACTACAAATCCTCGAGCGGAACAACCATTATCACCATTCAGTAGATCCGCATTTTCTTTCTGTCGGGCGCCTCTGATTTGTCGAGGCGCCCTTTTTCCTTCCGATAAGTAGCCTGACGTAACTGCATCGATAAGAGCGCAAACTGCCTGCTGAGCTCGGCTCGATTCGGCGGTTGCTCGAACCCGCAAGGGTTCCGGAACCGACACAAGGAACCTGAGCGCCAGAGGCGCGGCACTTGCCTTTCTCTATTTCTGGATCTACGCCTGCGCAGGCGGGAAAAATATATTCCAAAACTGCGGCGAAGGCGCCGTAAACTCCACCGGAATCAACGACCCTTCCGGATTCATCTGAGGCGGCCGCACCACGTGCGCTTCCACCGTCTTCTGCGTCTTGGGGTTCTCGATCGACAATTTCGTTCCCTGCGACAATCCTTCCGGCAAAATGATCATCGCCCCGCTCGCGCTCACTGTATGCGTGAATCCGTGCAACGGATTCGCCTTCCCCGGCAGATGAATCAAAATCGGCATGCGCAGCAACACGCGTTGCGCTCGTCGCCGTTCTTCATTCGTTTGCGCACGCGCCGTCGTCGCGCTGCGTTTCACTTGCGTCTGTGAAGCAGGAGCCGCCGGCGTATTCCCTTTCACCGCCAGTGCAGGTGGTTTCGTCAAAGGTGTCACAGTTCGAGCCCCCAGAAGTCCATATCCGGCGCGATCAACTCCACGCCGTATTCCCAGCCTTCCGGCTGGTTATGCCCTTTCCAGACGATGACCCCGGCGTTGCTGGCCTGCGTGGCGAGATTGGTAACCGCAAGCCGTTGTTCCAGTTCGAGCGATTCCGTGAGCACGACCATGCAGCCGTAAGGATTCACGATGCGCGTGCAAACTTCCAGGGACCGGCGTTGGCCCTCGGCAACATCCCACTCGAGCCGGATCTCGACGCGGGAGTTCATCCTTCGCCCGCGCCGCTTTTCCCTATATTTCATCCCTACTTGCTTCAATTCGCGCAAGTTAACCGACATCGTTGCCTCTATCTGGCCATGCTAAAGTTAGAAGGAATCGTGGTCAATGGTACGCAGCTAGGCGTGCCCGCGAAAGAGTAGCTGGCCCTACGGACAGGAGAATCGCTCGAATTGAAAAGCCTCATCGTCAACGCCGACGACTTGGGTTGGACGGAAGGGGTCAATCGAGGCATCGCCCTGGCTAACCGCAAAGGCCTGGTAACCAGCGCTTCCCTGCTCGCCAATGGCCCCGCCTTCGGTTCGGCCTTGCAGCTAAGAAGCGCCAATCCAGAGCTGGGCGTGGGCGTGCACCTGAACCTCAGCGATGGCCCTCCGACTGCCGATCCCGCAGAGGTGCGTGGCCTTCTGAATCCCGCTGGCCAATTCCTAGGGGGCACCGAAGGTTTGCTGCTTCGAATCGCTACACGCAGCCTGGACCTCGACGAAGTAGAACGGGAGTGGCACGCGCAAATTCAAAAAATCCGCGATGCCGGTATCGCGCCGACGCACCTCGACGGCCACAAGCACGTCCAAATGCTTCCTGGTCTTTTCGAGATCGCTCTGCGCCTCGCCAAGAAGCACGGCATCCGTGCCATCCGCGTCGCGCACGAAGAATCCAAGCTGCGAGCGTTACTCTCTACCGGCGGCGACCAAAGGGCCGGTACCGCGCTGAAGCAAGGAGTGCAAGCTCGCGGTCTGAAACTCCTCGCTCGCGATGCTCGTGAAATGGCCGATCACGCGGGCTTGGCCGCGACGGACTATTTCTGCGGTATCGCGCAAACCGGCATCATGACTCGCCAAGGCGTGGAAAATCTTCTCAACCATCTTCCCGAAGGCACCACCGAACTGATGTGCCACCCGGGCTATGCCGACGATGCCCTGCACAATTCTCCAACCCGGCTCCAGGAATCCCGGCAGAGCGAACTCGAAATCTTTACCGACAGCCACATCAGAAAACTTGTCGCCACGCGGGGTATTCGCCTGATATCCTATCGACTGATGGGCGAAGTGGCCTGAAACCGCGGCTGGGGACGCGCCAAGGCCAAAATCCCGCGCACGTCCACCCAAAGGCTACGTCTGCTAGAGGAGCATGAGAAAGGCACGGGCTTAAGCCGTATGCAAAGCGATTCACCCATCCACTATTCCGTCGTAGTTCCCTTCTTCAACGAACAGGAAAACATCCCGACGCTGTACATGAAAATCACCGAAGTGATGGACTCTATCGCTGAGCCCTACGAAATGGTTTTCGTCGACGACGGCAGCAAGGATGACTCCTACCGTGTTCTCTCCGATATTTACGAGCACGACCGCCGCGTGAATATCGTCCGCCTGCGCAGAAATTTCGGACAAACCGCGGCGTTAAAAGCCGGTTTCGATTTCGCCCGCGGCGACGTGGTCATTTCGATGGATGGCGATCTGCAGCACGATCCTGAAGAAATCCCCCGCTTCCTCGAAAAAATTGAAGAAGGCTTTGATCTGGTCAGCGGCTGGAGGGCCAACCGCCGCGATCACTGGCTGATGCGCCGCTTGCCGAGCCGCGTCGCCAACTGGATGATGGCCAAGCTTTCCGGCATCGACCTGCACGACTTCGGCACGACATTCAAAGCCTATCGAAAAGAGATTTTGCAGGAGATTCAACTCTACGGCGAACTGCACCGCTTCATTCCCGCTCTTGCGAGCTCGACGGGCGCGCGGATCGCCGAAGTCCCGATTTCAAACCCGATCCGCAAGAGCGGTAAATCCAATTACGGCATCGGCCGCACCATCCGGGTCTTCTTCGACCTGATCATGGTCAAGTTTCTGCTCGACTATTCCACACGCCCGCTGCAGTTTTTCGGTTTGCTCGGTTTGGCAGGAACAGGTACCGGTCTTCTCGTCGGCGGTTTCCTCGTCGCCAAGAAAATTCTCTTCCACATCGATGTGATCGCCGAACACGGCCCGCTGATGCTGCTGGCCACCGTGCTCTTTCTGAGCGGCATCCAATTCATCTCCATGGGCCTGCTGGGCGAAATCAGCTCGCGCACTTACTACGAATCCCAGAACAAACCCATCTACGCCCTGCGCGAAGTAAAAAGCCACCGCAAAGAACTGGGCGATTCCGCCGAACCAGCCCGCCCCAGCGGCAGCTCCGAACGCTAGCCACACAAAAAACAAAATAATCGCGCCCGCGGCAGGCCAAGCGAAGGATCTGCCTCTCACTTCCTGGGCGCAATCCCCGCGCCTTCCGCGTGCTTCACAACCCCCGATACTTCCCGCGGTGATACAGCAAGGGCTCCCCGTCCTTCAACTCCAAACTCTCCACTTCCCCCACAAAAATGGTGTGGTCTCCCGACATGTATTGCGCCACCACATTACAACCAAGATGCGCCAAGGCCTCTTCGAGCATCGGAATTCCCGTGGAGGTCCACCGGAATCGCACGCCAAGCCGTGCTTCTTCCACGGGGTCTTGCTCCGGTCTGGCAAAAAGTTCAGAAATAGCCTGCTGTGAATCCTTCAAAATATTCACACCAAACCGCCTCTGGGTCTTCAAATGGGCAAGCAACCGCGCATTCTGATCAACACAGACCAAAATCAACAACGGATCGAGCGAAACGGAAGTGAGCGTGTTCGCCGTCATTCCGTGCACTTGATGCTCTTCGCGTTCGGCGGTAAGCACAGCAATCCCGGTGGGAAAACTGCCCATTACCCGCCGAAATAATTCAGGAGACAAAGAACTAGGCATAGTCAAACGTCGAAGATATCACAGCACGAAGGCCGACTGCCAAACAGGCCTAAAACAGCGCAAGCACTTGAGTTTTCGACCAGTGCCCCGGGCTTTTTTTTCTTGAGCGTGGGTTTTCGGGTTTCGCACGCCGGTTCCGGCTTGCCCTCCGCCAAGAAGGGATGTTGTGATCCGCCTACTTGTGCGGCTTGTCGTCGGACTTCGGCTTGGCGGGCGGCTCTTTATAGGCTTTCGCGTGCTCTGCTTCCTGTTTCTGTTTCAAAACCTGCTGTTGCTGCTGTTGCTTCTGCTGTAGCTGCTCGAGCTGTTGCTGTTGCTTCTGTTGAACCTGCTGCTGCGCTTGCCCGTCCGCTTTATCCTGCTGTAGTTTCTGTTGCTCGCCATTCTGCTTCTGCTGCAGCTTTTGATATTCCTGGTCCTGTTTCTGCTGCAACTGTTGAATCTGCTGCGTGTGTTTCTGTTCGAGCTGCTCATTTACGTTCGTGCCCCCGGGGCGCGAACCCTGCGGCCGGTCGGTGTAGGCGCCGGTATTCGGAGGATTGCCCGGCCCATTCGTCGCTGCGGCATTCTTTGGCGGTCGATTGGTGTTCAACGGACCTGGCCCATCATTTCCTTTTGCCCCGCTCTGCACGGCATTGTAGTGCGGCGTGCCGGGATTCGCCGGCGGAGCTAGCTTTACCCGCGGTGTCCCAACATGCGATGGACCGGCGGGTTGAAGTTGCCGCTCTTCGACCGCCGAAATCGGCCTTCCCTGATTTTTCTGGATTGCCGCCTGCCGCGTCGCAAAGGAAGGAGGCGGCGGTGGCGGCGTGTTTTTCGCCACAACCGCGCGGTTCTGAATCGTCGCTGGCGGATGTACCGTCGCCGCTGCGCCCGCTCCCAAAACCGCTTGCTTCGGAGGCACCACCGCCGGCGCGCGAACGGCTGCCGGCGCGGTCGCCACTTCACTCTGATTGACCGCCACCATGTTCCGCCCCACGGGCTGCGCCGAAGTGAACGCATGCGGCGACGTGACGGTAACGGCGCCCGCAACTCCCTGATTCACATATTTCACGTTGTTGACCGTCACGCTCTTATTGACGATCGTCGTGTTGTAGTAATTGTTGATCACCGTCTGATTCACGGTCGTGTTGGAAATATTCACATTGTTCACATACACCCGGCTCACCGGATAGGAAGGCACAAACACCTCGCGCGGTCCGAGCGGGAACCAGCCAACATTCACACCGGCAGCGAATCCTCCGGCTGCGAATCCTGCAACAAAGTGCGGACCGCCGACCCAGGCAACCAGCGCCGGCGCATAAACCGGCCGCACGTAAGCGACCGCAACCACGGGAGGTGGGCACGGCACCCAACCCCAAGCTCCGCCGACATAGACCCATCGTCCATAATGAAAAGGAGCGAATCCCCACGGCGCGTCATCGACCCACGTCCAGCCCCACGGCGAAATCCAAACCCAATGGCCGAACCGGTACGGCGCCCAACCCACTACCGCGGCGTGCGGAAACCACACCGTTCCATAATCCTGCACCGGCCGCCAGCCGCCATAATCATCGAGGTCTTCATAACCGATCACGTCGTCGGAAACGTAGCGCCGCGCCACTGAATGATCCTCGCGCAGGTCGCGCTCATCGCACCAGGAATCGAAGGCATCCGCTTCGGGTAGCGGCTCGATATCCGCGTTGACCGTATCGGTTCCCGTGAAAATTCCCTGCTGCCCAGGATGCACCGTGTAAGACGAACCGCCTCCGGTCACTTCCCCGTCTCCGTCGCGAACGTTAATGATCGTCGTGTCTCCCGCTTCGTTTACGTTAATGCGGTACTTGCCGGGTCGAAGAATCGAGAATGCAAGATTCGGCGTATCGATTTCGATCGCTTCTTCCTGCGCGAGCCTGCGGACGCGCACGTTGATCGTGCCCTCCGTAAGCTGCACCTGCATCATCTGGTCGGTGAGATTGAGAAAGGAAAATCCAGTCGTATCGCCGAGTCGAATCGCAGCGGATCCCACGTGAAGTTCGGCCTTGCCGTTCTGATCGCTCCACAGTTTATCGCCCGTCGTGATCGGCCGGTTCAGCTCACCCGCAACCCAATCATCCGTCCCGGCAGGGCTGAAAGAGACTTGCCCTTCCGTGAAACTAAGCCGGGCAACCCGCGAAGGAGGATCATCCCCGTCGGCAACGGCCCGTTTGGGAGCCGCCATGACGAGCAGAACGAGCGCGCTGAACAACATCAGTCCGTGTTGTAGACGTGTTTGCATTGGTCTTGGTCTCTCCTGAAGACGTTCCCCGCGTCAAAACGGCAATCGCAAGAAACCAGCGCAGGGACGGGTCAGAACTCGTGTATCGGGGTTCGCACGCCTTCCCGATATGCATCGATGCTCCCAACTGGATGGGGAACCTGACCTGGAAACCCGCTTCTTTATGTCTAACACGACAGAAGCAAAAGAGTTGTGTAAACCAGAATGTACGTCGCGAAAGAGGCACGGCAAAAGGAAAGAAACAGCCTGCCTCGGGGGAGGTGAAGCGGGCGCAAAGTCAAGTCAGAGAATCAAATTAGCGATGCCCGCCGCCACCGCCGTGACCGCCGCCTCCGCCGCCGTGCGAGCCTCCACCACCGCCACCATGGAAGCCACCGGAGCTGCCATGAGAGCTGCCGCCACCACTCGAACCATGCGGCGCAGAATAACCGCGCGGCGCACTCGTCGAGCGTGGGGCGGAGTAACCTCGGCTGCCGTTGTAAGAGGGTGGGCTATACGACCGCCCGCCGTTGTAAGAAGCCGGAGGTCGGTTCGACGAATAGCGCTGAGACGCTCCGGAGTTTCCGCTGCCCGCCCAAGGTGGACGATTCGCGGACATGCGGCTCGCGCCGCCCATGGTGCTGTTCGCGCGACCGGAGGCAAACCCTTGCGGTGCGTGGCCGGAATCTGTCGTGCCGCCTTGCGCGCTCCAGGAGCGCACGGAATTGCTTGCCCCGGTTCGCGCGCCCGGTTGCGTCGCGTACGGCGGGCGGCTCGATGAAAGTTCAGACTGCCGGCTGCTGCTCAAACCCCTCGATGTACTACTGGTCATCGAATGCGCGTAGGTGGAACTGGCGCTACGCGATGCATACGCGGACGCATTCATCGTGTGCACCTTCGAATGCGAAGCCGCTGCCGACGGCGTAGTGCGCGCCATCACGCTGCGGCTTTCCACGCTGCCGGACGGAGTCGCTACATGAGAACCCATATTCGCGGCGCCAAGCGAGCTGGCGCGTGTCGGCGTAGCATGTATGCCGTTCGTTACTTGAGCCCCACGCAAGGACGCTTCGCTCAAATGCTGAGCGCTGCGATTGATCGCTTGGCCATTCGTAAACGCGCTGCGCGAAGCTGTCGTCACCGCACGAGTGTTGTGGGCATACGCATAATTGAAGTGGTTATAGCCGCCCGGCCTTCCATTGAAATTGTGGAAGTAAGCGTTGTGTACGTTGATGCCGCGATAGTAGCCGTAGCCGCAGTGATACCACGGATGGAACGGCTCTCCCCAGCCAAGTGGAAACCAGCCAAATCCAAATCCGAATCCAAATCCGCCGAGCCAGCCCACAAACGCCGGCCCATAGAAAGGATAGGAGTAAATAGGTCCAGGTGCCCAACCCCATCCGCCGGCATAAACCCAGCGGCCATAGTGATAGGGCGCAAAACCCCACGGCTCGTAACCAACCCAACTCCAGCCCCACGGCGCTACATAAGCCCAGTTGCCGTTGCTGTAGGGTGCCCAATCCGGACTAGTGTTGTTCGGATACCAGACGTTACCGTAAGTGTCGTCTTGCTTCCAGGTGCCGTAATCGTCGAGGTCGCTGTAGCCAACGGTGTCGCGGTTCACGTACTTCGACGAAGCCGAATTGTCTTCGCCCAAGTCGCGCTGTTGCGCCCACTGATCGAGCGGGTCAGGCGCCTGTGCGGGACTGCTCGACGCTTTCACGTTGCCGTCGCTTCCCGTAACATCCACGCGCTCGCCGGCCTTCACCGGATACACCTGACCTGAAGCCGCAATTTCTCCGGCTCCGCGAATCGCGGTCACGCTCGTAGAATCGCCGTTCTCATTCACCTCAATCCGGAAGGCACCGGCTTCCTTGACCGTGAACGCCAGATTCGGTGTATCAACCTCGTAGTTCTCCCCTTGCCGGATTTCGCGAACCCGGAAATTCATCTTTCCTTCAGGCATCCGGATTTGTGTAACGTTTTGGTCAAGATTCAGGAAAGAAAGCGCCGTCATGCCGCCCAAATGAATCGCGATCTGCCCCGCCTGCAATTCCGCGCGCGAATCCTTATCGACCCAGATCTTGTCGCCAATCGTCACCGGTCGATTTCTCTGCGCTGTTCCCCAATCACCGGCGCCGCCAGCCTGCAAAGAGACGGAACCGTCCGTGAAACTGATGCGCGCTACGCGCGAAGGCGGATTTTGTGATTCATCGCTCGTAATGTTGTCGTCGACCGCAGGCATGTCCGGCATGCTTGCATTCGGGTCGTTCGGCTGCATTTGTCCTTGACCGATTGCTTCCGGCTGCTCGACTCGTTGTGGTTGCTGCGGTTGTTCCTGGGTCTGATCCTGCGCGCGTAGTGCGGGCGCAACGAAGAAAAGCAACGCCGCCGCCAGACTCGCCACCGCACCGACCTCGGACCGTATGGAAGTATTGCGCATAACCTGATTTCCCCTGAAAGAGCCCAACTGCTGCTGCGGGCTCCGGAAGCCTTTCGCCAACGTGCGCGGAGAGACTCCCTAAAGGTAGAACACAACTTCAGGAAAGAAGTTGCCATTATCTTGCTACGCCCGACGCACCGCAATAGGAACAGTACTAGTACGGAACCTCCTTGCACCCATTCTGGACTCTCGGCCAGCACCCTTCTTTCTTATTCCTACGTACACTTCTTCCTTGTGGGCCTAGCTGCCCTTAGGGGAGAATCGCATCATATGAAACGACTAATTCTCAGTTTGGGAGTTGCGGCCGTAGCCGCTATTTACCCGGGTTCCGTGCAAGCACAGGTCTGGCGTCAGGCCGGCCCTCCAGGGGGTACCGTTATTTCCCTGGCCGCCGACCCCAATAACGCCAGTACGCTTTTTCTCGGGAGTTCCGACGGTCACGTATTCACCTCGAGCGACGAAGGCCAGCACTGGCAAATGATCAGCCGCATCGGGGCGGGACAGGACGATATCATCACGCACATCATCGTCGACCCGCGCGATTCGAATCGCCTCTATGCCAGCTCCTGGACCCTCTATTCCGGCGGCGGCGGGGTTTACCGCAGCGACGACGGCGGCCGTAGCTGGAACATCGTCGGCCTCGCTCACGAAACCGTTCGCGCTCTGGCGCAATCGCCGACCAACCCCAAGCTTCTTCTCGCCGGCTCGCTCACCGGCGTTTACCGCTCCGAAGACGAAGGCGCAAGCTGGGTGAAAATCACTCCGGACAATCACCCGGACCTCAACCGTTTTGATTCCGTTGCCTTCGATCCGAAGGACAACAACGTGATCTACGCCGGCACCTATCACTTGCCCTGGAAGACCACCGACGGCGGTAAGAACTGGTTCCCGGTCGTCAAGGGCATGATCGACGACTCCGACGTCATGAACATCATCGTCGATCCCAACAACTCCGATAACGTCCACGCGGTGGCCTGCTCCGGCATTTACCACAGCTTGGACGCGGGTACGGATTGGGTGAAGTACAAGAGCATTCCCAACGTTTTCCGCCGCACACAGCTCATCCGCATGGATCCTACGAACGCGGAGATCCTCTACGCCGGCACCACCAGCGGTCTCTGGAAGACCGTCAACGAGAAAGATTTCCGCCGCGTGACTCCGGGCGACTGGATCATCAACGCGATGATCGTCGATAAGAAGAATCCGCAAAAGCTGATCATCGGCACCGAACGCGAAGGCGTGCAGATCAGCAATGACGGCGGCGAAAGTTTCACCTCCGCCAACGTCGGCTTCCACCACATGCACATCTCCGACGTTGCCGTTGACCGCGAGCGTCCGGGCCGCGCGCTCGTCGTGCTCACGTTCGACAACAATGCATTCATCGCCACAAACGACGCCGGCAACTCCTGGACCACGCTCGGCCCCGGCCTGAAGCGCACCGAAGTTCGCCACGTCTACGCCACCCCGAACGGCTGGTGGGCGACCCTCACCAACGGCGGCTGGTCCAAGTACGACGAAACCACTAAGAAGTGGACCCGCGCCGGTCTCTACGTTCCGGATGCCAACACGCCCGCAACCAAGACGGTCAGCACCAAGGGCAAGAAGGCGCCAGCTCCGGCAACCAAGAAATCGGTTCCGGTTCTTTCCGCGTTCCTCATCAACGACATGGCCTTTGGCAACGACACCTGGTATGCAGCGACCACCGGCGGCCTGTTGATCTCAACCGATCAGGGCAAAACCTGGAAGTCCGACGGCAAGGATCCTCTCGCGCACAAGCTCGCGCAATCCGTCGAAGTTTCCGCCGACGGCAACTCCGTGTGGGCCATCGTCGAACACAACCTGCTCTTCTCTTCGAACAAAGGTGAAACCTGGGATGCCCAGGAACTCTCCTTCGCCGCTGCGGGCAACCTCCGCATTCACCGCATCGACGATTCCGAACTCTTCATCACCACCAACATCGGCCTCTACGGCACGCGCGACGGCGGAAAGTCTTGGAACCGCGCCGACGTTCGCGAACTTTCTTTCCAGTCCGTGGCCGGCAACAACAACGCCTTGGTTGCAGCGCTCCAGAAGCACGGCCTGGTAGCCTCCTTCGACGGCGGAAAGTCCTGGCAGAAACTGGATGATCCTCTGTCGCAGAGCTACTTCCCGGCCATCTGGACACGCCACGATGGCTCGATCGTCGCCGTCTCCGCAACCGAAGGCCTCCTGAGCCTGGACCCAAACGCCAAGTCCGCTAGCGCCGCCCCAACCGGCATGCGCTAAGCGGAAGCAAACCTCAACGTTGTTCGAGGGCGCTTCGTTCCGCGAAGCGCCCTTCTCTTTCCTCGGGACGTTCGACCCTCATTTTCCCGGTAGTGGCCGGTCTCGAGACCCGGGCTTTGCTCTTCGCCTTCCGAGCGAACCGTGCCCCAGCCGTGTATTTTGAGGGCGGGTCTTGGTTTACTCTACTTCCTTCTTCAGGACCTCGGATCGGAGCTCCTGGTCCCACACCACAACCCAAAAAAAACGAGCTTTGCGAACCCGGCCCCGGCCCAACCCGCAAAGCTCTCAACCTGAAACTTGTTCGTTTCTACTCCGCCTTCTTAATCTCCGCTCCAGCCTGCTCAATACTTCCCTTCACCAACTCCGTCTTCACTTCCGACTTCTGCCCGGCAATCAGCGTCACTTCCGTCTCGAACGTCCGGTAGCCCGGCAGCTCGATCTTCACGCGATGCGTTCCCGGTGCAACCAGCAGCGCGTGCACGCTGCCTCCCAGCTCCCCCGTGTGTCCTACATATTTCTCATCGAGGAACACCGCCGCGCGCGGAGGTTGCACCGTAATCTTCAGCATCGACGTCACCTTCGGTACCGTCGCCCCAGGCGCCAGGTTCAACTTCACGCTTACCACCTGTTCGATTCCCGGCTCGGCCACAACATCCTGCACAAAATCCGCGTACCCCGCCGAGCGAACGATGATCTGGTGCTTCCCGGGCATCAGCAAGACTTTCTTGTCACCCTTCAACTCCTTCACATAGCCCAAATACTCGCCATCCACCCAAACCCCCGCGTCCCGTTCTAGCTTTGACGACCCCTGAAACTTAACTGCGCCCATAACTTTGTTATCCCGAGCGTCAACGCGAGCGGCCGCCATCGAACAACAGATCGCCGCAACCCCAAGCAAGCCGGCAACAAATCGCCCACTACAAGGTAATCTCGAATTCTTCCTCATATCAGCTCCTAGTTTGACTCCCCCAAGCATTCCCCAAAGAGTTGGCTGGAATCTCTATCGTATACCCACAACCACACGACCATCCCTGCCGCCAACCCCTGAGTGCCCTAAGTTTCCATAGCCGTGTCTGTTGGCGTAGTGGCGGGTCTTCCGCGGCAACGAGTATCTGAGTGCCATGAGCAAAGATCGCAATCGGAACTACGCTCGGCGGCCAGAATCCCCCCTGATTGGCGCTGATTGGCGCACCACCGCGGCTAGCGGCGAGATACGATGGCGACCACAGAACGTCTTTGCAATACTTGCGTTCGATGTAGAAGCAACAGATCCTGCGTTGGTTGCTTCGCCCAACCGCTGTTCTCGACAGCAACTGGGCGTCAACCCCGAGACTTCGCCCCGCAATTTCCAATTTCGATTTTCGGGTCCTTCTTCACTCCGCCTTCGTCCACGGCGGCACCACCCCGGTCATCCGCGCATACGCCACCAACTGGCCCATATGCTCATTGTCATGCACCAGGATTCGCAGAAAAATCCCATCCACCGTCGCTTCCCGGTCGTAAATCTTTACCTTCCGCCGCAGATCCTCCGGCGTCTCCTTTAAGTGCGCCTCTTCCACCGCCTCGAGCGATCGCTTCAGCCACGCCACCACCTCGGCCTTCGACGTCACGCCCTTCTCCATGTCTTCCTTCATGTCCCGAGGCATCTTCGGCCCAGTGACACTCAACAAATAAAAATTCGCCTCCGCAATGTGCATGAACACTTCGCTCGTCGAGCGCACTCCCGGCGCCGGCCGCCACGCAAATTTCTCCCCAGGCGTAGCCTCCGCCAGCGCCACCAACTGCTCCGATACATGCTTCCACTCCCCGTCATATCCTTGCCAAATCCCCTGCGGCAGCTTCTGCGCAAACAACGGCACCCCACACAACAACCCCAAACAAACTGCCTTCGCCAAAATCGTCTTCATCGCTCACCCCCACCGCAATCTTCGCCCACCTGTAGCTCAAGTCTTCCAGGCCTGGCAAATCGTCAACCGAGCCGCCTCAAGCTAATACCCGCGCTCCTAGAAGGGGTGAGCTACCCGCCGCGCCAGTATAGATCGAACCCCTGTTCGCTTCGTAGGGGCGGGTCTCCAGACCCGTGCCTTTCACTTGTGCTCCACGCTTGGTTTTCTAAGGGTGAAAGTATGTTGCGTCAGATGAGCCAGGCTGAGACCTGGGCGGCTAAGGCTTAAGAAAGTGGCGGGAGAAAAATCTAAACACCGTCGCGATCGACGTCGGTTCCGAGCGCCCGCTCGTCCGCACCGTCCGCGGCGCGGGGTATCAGATCGCTGGGAATTACTCTTCGAGGTATTGGCATCGGGTCCCGAAACGGTTTTCTGCATCCTTTGGATATCGAAGTAGGCCGAGTGCAATCTCGGCGGCGCGGCTTCCTTAGTTTTTCTCATTGGCTAACGCTCATGGCTCCTACCATTGACGTTCTTTGGCAAACCCGCTACTGTCTCCCCATCTGCACATTGGAGGTCCAGCTTCTTGTCCGAAGTTCCCTGCAATCCAAGTGACTCTTCCTGGGTCCCCGAAAATAAGCCATGAGATGTGTCGGTCTGGTCGTAGCAATAACGATTTTTTCGCGTCCAAACGTCGTGCCAATGGAGGAATGCCCGAATGAGCTCGAACGATGAAGTTTCCCGCCGTAGTTTTATCCGAAATGCCGCGGTAACCGGTGCAGCCGTCTCGATCGTTCCACGGCACGTACTTGGAAGAGGGTTTACTCCACCAAGCGACTTGCTCAACATCGCGTGTGTAGGCGTTGGCGGCATGGGCCGCAGCAACCTGATCAATCTCGCCAGTCAAAATATCGTCGCGCTCTGCGACGTGGACTGGGGATACACGGACAAGAATCTCTCGCGACTGGATACGGACGTCGCCAACCTGCAAGCGCACATCGATCACCCGGACGCCGCGCCTGCCGGCGCCAACCCCGCCCCGAAGGTCGATCCCGAAAAGGCGAAGGCGCGGCTCGCCAGCATCCTCCACCTGAAAAACGATCTGATCCCCAAGGCCAAGCGCTACTCCGACTATCGGAAGATGCTCGAAGAACAAAAGGACATTGATGGCGTGGTGGTGGCCACGCCCGATCACATGCACGCGCCCATTGCTCTGGCTGCCATGGACTTGAAGAAAGCGGTCTATGTCCAGAAGCCGTTATGCTGGTCGGTCGCTGAAGCGCGCCAACTAGCGAAACGCGCCACCGAAACGAAAGTCGCCACACAGATGGGCAACCAGGGCCGCTCGCTCGATGACACGCGACGTGCGGTTGAGTACGTGTGGTCCGGGGCAATCGGCGAGGTACGCGAGATTCACGTGTGGACGGACCGTCCTGTAGGCTTCTGGCCTCAGGGCGTGCCCCGCCCGAAAGCGGCGACAGAACCTGTCGACACGCTGAAGTGGGATCAGGCGGGCGTCGACGAGCGGCTGGCGGCAGCGATGGCGGGGAATTATCCTGTACCGGGAACGCTTTCCTGGGACCTTTTCCTCGGGGTTGGTCC
Source organism: Candidatus Acidiferrales bacterium (assembly GCA_963783955.1). Classification (GTDB taxonomy): domain Bacteria; phylum Acidobacteriota; class Terriglobia; order Acidiferrales; family UBA7541; genus Acidiferrum. Next base: position 859,788 of record CAWAPN010000003.1, read on the forward strand.
GGTGATTCCGTACCATCCGATCTACCATCCATTTAACTGGCGCGGCTGGACCGATTGGGGCTGCGGAGCGATCGGCGACATGGGCGCGCACTTGCTCGATGTTTCCATGTGGGCGCTGAACCTTGGCTTGCCGACATCGATCGAAACCGTTTCCACCCCCTTCAACGGCGCATCTTATCCAAGCTCCGAAATCATCTTCTACGAGTTCCCGGCACGGGGTTCCATGCCAGGGGTAAAACTTATCTGGTATGACGGTGGGCTGATGCCGCAAAAACCTCAAGAATTGGGCGAAGAGGAACTGATTAAGGAAGGCGGAGCGATATTGATTGGCAGCAAGGGCAAGCTGATGCACAACACCTATGGTGCGAACCCGCGCTTGCTTCCGCAATCATTGCAGAATTCCGTCGGCAAACCGCCCGAAAAACTCGCGCGGATACCCGACGAGGCCCATGAACTGAACTGGGTGGACGCGGCGAAGGGCAAAGGGCAAACCGATTCTCCGTTTGAGTACTCCGCCAAGCTGACGGAGGTGATGCTACTCGGCGTGGTCGCCCTACGCACTGGCAAGAAAATTCTGTATGACGGCGCGAACATGCGCGTGACGAATGTGCCCGGAGCCAACCAATACTTAAGCCGGCAGTATCGGCAAGGTTGGTAGAAGCTTTTTCCTAGAGGCGCGGCACTGTTGCGTCTGAATGCCGCACGACCGAACGAATTGGTGAGGTAATCTGGATTTTCTTTGCGCTTGTAGTTAAGAAATGGGCAGGCTACTTCTGTTCCGCCGCGCGTACGGCCTCCGCCGCCGTCGGAGCCGCTCCGGATCCCATTTTGTCCGCCGAAATCGTACGTAGGTTCTCCACCGTATCCATCACGAGCCTACGAATGCGTGGATCGCGCGTAATGGATTCGTGACCGGCTCCAGCCACAGTCACATTCGCCACGAGCTTGGTGTAGGCCGGATCCTCTCGTCGCACGCGTTTGGTTGTCATGAACATCAACACATCATTCGCATGGAAGATCGCCGCGGATTTCACATTTTTCGGCACGGTGTAGTCCGTGATGCCCACGCTATCGACCTGAATGGTCAGTTCTACGGGAATGTCGCGGCTGCGCAGTTCTCGCGCCACGCTCAGCATTGCCCATCCACCCATGCTGTGGCCAACCAGAATCACTTTTGGCAAATGTTGCAGTTCTGCCGCTGTTAACTGCCCGGAATGCGAAGGGAAATGCTTGAGCAGCCAGGCGCGCCCTTCGGTCCACGCGTAGGGCGAAAACGAGTTCGCGCAAACATCGGGGTATGCTCTTCCCTGCAGTGTCTTGCGAATCTGAACAACCCCGGAATTCTTGTTATTGGCGGGTTCCAATGCTCCGACAAAACCAAGATAAATGATGCCGCAGCCGGCGAAATTCGCGGTGCCAGGGTTAACCGAGACAGGCGCTTCGGCAGCGTGAACGAGCTCCTGTGCTTGCGCCAGGATCGGCCCAAATAACCACGCGAGCAAAAGCACCGCCCAACCTCGGTACACAGGAATCCTCGACGAGTACTTGCTACGATTGATAGTTTTCACAGGTTGGGTTCGATCTTGCTCGCGGCAAACTTATCCTGCCCGACCCCACGCGGTCAAGTGATAAACCATCGAAAACGCCTTCACGGTTCTAAATTGTAACGACGATGCCTGGCTACTTCTTCTTCGGCGGGTAATTCTTCAGCATTTTTGCAACGGCTTTTTGGAGGTTTTTCTGACGCTTGTCGGGCTTGGCGATGGGATCGAGGGTCTTGGTAACCGTGCCTCTCCACACCAAGCGCTTGTTGGCCGAGTCGTACATGTCGAGATCGAACTGCCCGACGCGAATGGTAGAAGAGGTGGCAGTGCCCATACCCGTGCCGCCGCCCCAACCTGGTCCGGCTCCCCAACCCGTGCTGTAGGCGTTCCATTGCTTTTGCTCGCCAATTGCCGTCTGGTAGCCAATGTACAGATCCGCGTTGTCCGCCTCCGTCTTGCCCAGGCCGCGCTTCGCTAATTCCGCGTCGAGTGCAGCAGTGATCTGCCGCGCGGTCAAGTCATCCACCTGCTGCGCATTCTTGATGCTGACCCATTTGTAGCTCTTGAAATGGGCAAAATCCGTATCCCGGTCGAAATTATAGGTGACGTCTTGCGCCGCAGCATCGCTTGCTCCCAGAGCAAACAGCAAGAATACGAAACAGAAAAGGCTCTTCATGGAATTCTCCCCTTCTGATGCTGACCTCGGGACCCAAGAAAACAAGCGGAAACCTGTGCTGCGACCGACGGTGTCGTAAATGGCTTCGAGTATACGCGTCTCCGACGAGCGACACCGCGATCAGAACAGCCCGGGTGCGTCGAACGGAAGGCCTACGTAGTTTTCGGCAAGGGTGGTAGAAGCGGCGCGGGAGCCGGTCACGTAATCGAGTTCCGCAAGATGAATCTTGTGAGAAAAGCCGTCCTCCTGCGGAAAGCGGTGCAACATCGCAGTCATCCATCCCGAGAATCGCTGGCATTCCCAGACCCGGCGCAAACATCGCTCCGTAAATTGCGCAAGCGCTTCGTGCTTTTTGTGCTTATAGAATTCCACCAACCCTCGCGTCAGAACGCGGACATCCGCCACGGCAAGGTTAAGTCCCTTGGCACCCGTGGGCGGAACGATGTGAGCAGCATCGCCCAGCAGAAACAGCTTCCCGAACTGCATGGGCGACGTGACGAAGGCTCGCATGGGTGTAATTCCCTTCTGGGAAATCGGCCCGTCCCTCAACATAAATCCGTCGCGTGTCGCCATGCGCGTGCGTAACTCTTCCCAGATGCGGTCATCTGGCCAGTTGTTCATGTCTTCGTCCGCCTCACACTGCAAGTAAAGCCGCGAAACTTCCGGCGATCTCATGCTGAGCAACGCAAAGCCGCGCTCGTGATAGTTGTAAATCAGTTCGTGAGAAGCAGGCGGCACACGCGCAAGAATACCCAGCCAGGAAAACGGATAATGCCGCTCGTGAATCTGCAGCTGCCCTTCGGGAACCGCGGCCCGGCAGATGCCGTGAAATCCGTCGCAACCGGCGATGAAATCGCAGGAGATCTCGTGGCTCGATCCGCCGTGCTGATAGTGAATGGTCGGCTCCGTGTCGTAGCCTTCAACGCGCATCGCCTCCGCTTCAAAATGGAGCGGCGCGGCATAACCCAACCGCGCTGCAATCAAGTCTTTGACAACTTCCTGCTGCGCATAAACCGTGATCGATTTGCCCACCAACTCCTCGAAATCGATACGATGGCCTTTTCCGTCGAAGCGAAGCTCGACGCCTCCATGCTGCAGACCTTCTCGTTTCAGACGCTCACCGACCCCGGAGTTGCAGAGAATGTCGACCGTGCCCTGTTCAAGCACTCCGGCACGCACACGCGTCTCGACGTATTCGCGCGAATGGCGTTCGAGAACTACCGACTCGATTTCTTGCAACTGGAGCAGGTGCGCGAGTGTCAATCCGGCAGGTCCGGCACCAACAATCCCGACTTGTGTGCGAATTTTTGCCATTCGGATCGCAATTGCTCGACAGAGACTAGGAAAATTTCTCGATCACTTCCTTGGGGATAGCCTGGCCTTTCACTTCGGGAGGGTCGCCTGGCAGGCGCACGGTCCAGACGCGTTTTTCAATTCCCTCCACGGCCAGTGTTTTCCCGCGGAAGAGTTTGTGGTTTAAGGAAAAGCTGCTCTTGCCCCACTCGGTAACACAGGAATCCACATGAACAATATCGCCAAACGAGGACGGCGCGAAAAAGCTGCTACTGGCCTGCACCAGCGGAATGCCGGCGATCTGATAGTGGCGCAGCATCTCGGCCTTCTTCATTCCGAGGGCGCGGTGAAAGAGCGCGTTCGTGCAGGCGTCAAAGTACTCAAAATAGCGGGGAAAAAAGACGATCCCGAAGGGATCGCAATCGCCCCACGCAATCTGTATTTCGCTTCGATGGATGAGCATAGTCGGCGCGCAAATGGCAATTCAGCTCTTGGGCGAGTCTATCGTAGATGCAACCGTAGTGCGTTTTGTTGGATTTTCTACGATTTATCAGACCCTGTTGACAATTTGTTGCCCAATTTCGTGGCAATCGAAAAAGGCCGCCCGGTCGAACCTGACAGAGCAAGCTCATACTACCTGCGATATACCGAACAGGGCAAACGGAAGGTCGAGCCCGCTGGTCCAGACATACAACGCCTTTCTGTCGTCTGCCAGAACCGTGAGTGGAACCATCGCGAAGGCCAATGGGGCGATCTCCTATCACACCGTTGGCCGCCCCTACGGAGTCAACCGTTGCAAAGGTTGAACGGATCGAAAAACTACGATCCGCCCGGCGGGTTGCCGAACACCTCGGGATGCACCCGAAGACCTCGCACCGGGCGCTTCCCGGGCACGGTATCGCGCTGAAGTTCATTCGTGCGAAAGGCCGCGGCATCCCTATTTCCTCTCGATTCGAGGAAGCGGCCATGACCGTACAGAAGAAGAGTTTGGAGAAAACCGAAAAACCAAGGCCACTGGTTGTAAGGACTTGGGATCTGTAATGTATATATGCCATGCTTACTACATGGCAAAATCTAAACCTGCGGTACCTGACCCGCTTCCGACGAGTCCCCTGAGCATTGGCTGTCCGTTATGCAAGGCTGATCCGGGTCAGGATTGCACTGCCCCTGCTGATGAAATCCCTCTGATTCATATTCAGAGAATAAAAGCAGCCGCCACGATGGATAGAGCGAAGCGTCGTTAAACGCCCCTCCAGCCCGCTCCGTCGATCACCCTACCACGGCTCCGTCGCTCGGGCTGAAGCCCCGTGCTGAGGGTTGCGCCTAACGAAAATTCTTCACCAACATGATATCGGATTGCGAGTATTCGTTTTGAGCGTACAGGATGGACTTACCATCGGCGGATACGGACAAGCCGACGAAAGGCCGGTTGGTGAGATCCCAGATGGGAAAGATTTTGTTTGTGGCAAATTCGAAGTATGCCACAGTCGCAGAGGGACTCGTCCGGAAATCAATAAAGTAAATTCCTTTCTCGGTCAGGCCCCAGTCCCACCAGGAATATGGCACGAAAGGTTGCTCGAAGATGCGAGTTTCTTGCCCCCCATGGAGTGGCATCTTCCATAGGCCTGGGACGTCGAGCTTCGCGAAGTAAAGAAAGCGTCCGTCCGAAGATTCTGCTCCAACTACACCGCCTTTTGTGGTGACCTGGGCAGGAGATCCTCCGTTGAGTTGCATCTTCCATATTTGAAGCGAGCCACCGTGGTTGGAGTAGAAATAAATCCACTTTCCATCTCGCGACCAATTGGGTCCACCGTTATCGGATCCGGGGAAGGTTTGAAGAAGCCGAGGCGGGCCCCCTCCAACCTCCGCAACATACACTTCGCTGTGTTGCTTCGGTCGAAACTCAAAAGCGATCTGGCGACCATCCGGGGACCAAGTTACCGCTCCCGCGGTGCCGTGCAAGGAGGTCAACTGGCTGCAATTCGATCCATCGCTATCGCAAGTCCAAAGATCCGCGTACCCCAAGCGGTCCGATTCGAAGGCGATCCGTTTTCCGTCGGGAGAGAACTGAGGCCGCGCTAGACTCGGGCCTTTCCCCGATATGACGATCGAGGGCGGACCCTGGCGAGTTTTTTCATCGCTCAGATCCAATCGCCAGACATTGTTCTTGAAGTCCGTCTGCTGGTAGACGAGTTGGTTGTCCTTACGCGAGACAGAAGGGCCCGAGGCGTTCAAGCCGACGCCGACCACCGGGCGCGGCGTACCACCGGAAGCGGAGACACGCCACAAACTGGCAAGGCCCGCACGCGTGGAAGAGAACACGATATCGCGGCCGTCGGAAGTCCAGGCGGGAGCCCCCAGTATCCAGGTATTGTCGTGCGTCAAGCGCCTCGGTTCGCCGCCTGAGGAGGGAACTACATACACGTCTGAAACCACGCCCGGGGTGATCCCTCGAACAAAAGCCACAGTGCCGCCGTCGGAGGAGAAAGCAGGACTACAATCTTGCTCCTGATCCGAAGGTGAGGTAAGTCGTTGTGTGGTGGAATCGGCGAGCGAAAGCAATGCAATCCAGGTGTGGATCCTGTCCGCATCAATCTCCGTAATGGCCAGGACTTTGCCGTCGGGGGACCAATCGAAGGAACGAGAATCGATGCCGGTGGGGCTGGAGTACAACCGGTGCTCCGTGCCTCCGAGAGCCGGAATGACATAAATCGCTACTCCTTCCTTGGAGTAACGAAGGAAGGCGAGCTGCCGGCTATCGGGTGACCACCTGGGATTCCGGTCGCCCGAATGGGCGGTCAGGCGCAGCGACTTCTCCCCGCCGACCACCGTCGTGTAAATTCCAGAGTTCGCCTCCTCCAGTATGGCAAACGCAACCTGGTTGCCGTCGGGCGAAAAAGCCGGGTCGCGCTCCATACCGGGTAGACCAACCAGGGGCACCACTTCGATGGGCGGTAGCGCCGTTCGTAGTTGAACAAATCTCCAGACTGCAATTCCGCACAACGCCATCAGGATTGTGCACCCTGCCGCTATCCACCTCAAATTCCCAACGGAATACAACCCGATCCTGGTACGCTCTGGCGCGGAAGCAACCGCCATTCCGCCAGCCGCCACGGAATTCGCAGATTTCGCCAAGGTTCCTTTCTGAAAATCCTCGGTCACCCACTCCACCGGAACCATGAATCGATGCCCAATTCTAGGTAAGGTCTCGATGAACTTGGGATGATCCGCCGGGTCCTGCAATGCTTGGCGTAGTTTCTTGACTGCCGTATTCACACCCAGTTCGAAATCCACGAAGGTATTTTCCGGCCACAGAGCCTTGCGCAGTTCTTCGCGGGTAACGACTTTTCCTTCCGCCGCCAGCAACAAACGCAGCACTTGCAGGGGCTGACTCTGCACCGGCACGCGGACACCGGAGCGTTGCAGCACTCCACTGCTGAAATCGACGTGGAATTGGTCGAATCGCGCACGGACGGGAAAGGAATTTGAGGTGGCCATCGAAGCTCCCATCCTTTGGCGGGCAGTATAGCTCCGTTTGACAACAATTGGTCTGCCCGATAGGTCAGTTCGGAACCTGAGAAGGGTGAACTCTCGAGTTCACCCTTCCTCTAACTTCTGCTGGCTCACGCAGTTCGCGGGTGAACTTGGAATACACGCCGAGTTCTCCCGGCGTCTATTGAGCAAGGTCCCCAGTGGTGCGACGGTCGAACCTCACGGGGTGAGCATCGCCGAAGCCGCGAAGCTCAATTTACGGCCCTGTAGTTGAGGAGTTCCCATGAAGCGCACTTTTTCTCTTGCAGCAGTTACCTTCGGACTTTTCCTGATCACACCAACGATGCACGCGCAAGCCACCCACTTGAAACTTCAATTTCATGTGCCGTTTTCGTTCCGCATCGATAACCAGACGTTCGCGGCGGGCGATTATGAGTTCACTCGACAGTCACTGTTCTTGCTCTCGGTCAGTAATCTGAACGATCACGCCTCGGCGTTTCAGCCGGTACAACCTGCGCAATCACGCAAGGAAGGAAACGGGCAGATAAGGTTGGTGTTCCACCGCTATGACAAACAATATTTCCTGACCGCCGTGTCCGACGGATCATGGGAGTCAACTTACTATTTCAAGGTTTCGACGGAAGCGAAGCGGTTAGCCGATGCGAGTCCCCGGAAGCCGGAGGTGGTTGTAAGCATCGACCCCGGAGGGACGGCTCTCGTTGCGGCTCGTGGCCAAAAGTAAATTGTCTGGGCCGCGCGCACAGTCGAGGCCATCCTCGCGTATCAGGCATAGGCGGACCCGAGGGTTCGCCTTGGTCCCTCTGCGCCATCGACGGGTTCTAGGATCACCGGACCCTTCGCGCGGTATCGGCCTCGCTAAACTCCCATCACCTGGTGCATTTACCCGCGCTGAATGCGATGGGCCCGAACGCGTGAACGGCTGGTTTTGAGGTGGGGCCGTGAAGAAATCTCTTTTGCTCTTAACTCTGATCTGCAGTGCGTATCTGCTCCATGCTTGCGATGGAAGTAGCCGGAGCAGTTCGACCGCATTCACGCTCGCATCAAGGGGGGGTGTTTACTCCGTATTGCCGTCTCGAGCGGCCACCATTGGCACCGCGTTCAACTTCAGCGTGCCGGCGCGCGATTCCAACAACATTGTACCGACTCATTCGGGCATTGGGCATTTTTCCAGCAGCTACCCGCAAGCGCTTCTTAACGGTGAGAGTTTACCGCTATCTGGTTCAAATAGTTCTTGCCAAGTCGGGGAACTGCTGCCTCGAGTAGCATCGCACGTAAAGGAATTCGTTGAAAACGTAAATCGGCTCAGCGCTACCGAAGTACTCGATCTCGAACGGCGCAACAAAGCCGGAAGACTTAAAGAGAAGGCGCAAAGCAAATCCAATTACGTCGCCACCATTAATAAGGAAGCGATTACTGGAGTGTTCGTCGTGGAAGAATATCGCAATGACAGACACGGAGAGGCCAGGCTTCAGGGGAGCGTTTGGGCCACCGGGGCCCCGGCTCTTGCTTTAATTTTTCATCCATCCCACATGGAAGAATTCGACATGACATGTGAGGCCCAGGCTGATTGGAAGGGCCACAGTGTGTGGCAGGTATATTTCGAGCAACGCCTGGACCGTCCGGCCACGATGACGAATATCAAAGTTGACGGCCATTATTTCGAAATCTTGCTCAAGGGTTCCGCCTGGATCGACAGCAGCAATTATCAGATCGTCCACCTCGAAACAGACCTGCTGAAACCGATCCCCGAAATGAGGCTCGAACGGGAACATCAGTCTGTAGACTACGGCTCTGTTGTTTTCGCCGAACGGGATCTTAGCCTGTGGTTACCACACGTAGCTGAAATAACCGTCGAGTTGCGAGGGACACGCTTGGTTGCACGGCACACTTATAGCGACTACCGGGTGTTTTTCGTGGATACAGGTCAGAAAATAGGCAAGCCTAGGGATTCCTGGAACTGAATTTCTTGGCGAGTCCCCCTTTCTTGACACGTTGCGGCATCCCATGACCGACCGCATCCACAGGCTATTCACTGACGCACGATATCCCGACGCCAGAAGGGCTACACCCTTATCACTGCGGACGAATTTCGCTAACTGATTATGCGCTGCCACATCATCCGCGTTCGCTTGGAATCCACAAGAGACACAGGCGAAGGTTTCTTGTGTCTTGCGGCTCAACGCAGAGCGATGGGAGCATTTCGGACAATCTTGGCTGCTATAGGCTTCCGATTGGTATTCCACCAAGCCCCCTTGCCAGAGTTGCTTGTACTCTAACTGGCGACCGAGTTCTCCCCAGCCTTGACGAAGGATGGAACGATTGAGTCCTGATTTCCGTTTGACTTTCTCTCCGGGATTACTCCGCTAGGTTCATCTACGAAAAAGAATATATATATTCCTTTTCGTTGCGAAAGACGTTGACGCCGTAAACCAGTATGCAGCCCTGATAGCTTCCCACAGCGAATGGAACTATTGTTGAGCGAAGCCCTGGAACATCGCCAAATAACCGATAGAAGTCCGAATGCAGCGAGGTTCAGAGGTCCGGGCTGGTTTTTTTCGTTTCTTGCGGAAACATTTTATGTAGGGAAGTCATCGGCAGGAACAAGCGATTTGGTTTGCTAGGAAGCGCAACGAATCCATAATGTCTGTAAAACTCCGTAGCTTTCGCGTCTTTTGCGTCAACGACGACTGCCCAAGAGCCTACGTGCGTGCTGTTCTGTAGGGCTCTCTTGAGTGCGTCTACCAGCAGAACTGCACCGATTCCCTGTCCCCGGAACTCGATGCTCCTCGCCAATCGTCCAAGAAGAGTCGCCGGGATTTCTTGCATCCTCGTCAGTCTCTTAGCGATTCTTTCTGGAATTTCGTCGAGTTTCACCGTGTAGGACGATAGCGTGTAGTAGCCTGCTATCTTTTTTCCGTCTGGAGTCAATAGAAAGACAGCGGCTAAATTCTTTGCGACTGCCTGGCCGGCCTGGTTTCTCAAATATTGGTCCAGGGGATCTTTGCCGCAAGAAAAAGCCGCTCGGTCATGATGCTCACCGAGCGGCTCTATTTTAAAATTTTCGGACAATGATTAAAGACCCATTTGTTTGTGCCGAACAATGGCGGCCTTCATTGCTTCGTTCGGTTCCGGCGGATTCAGCAGCGCTTCGACAAATACTCGGCGGTCCTCATTTCGCAGTTCCAACAGCTCGAACTCTTCGATCGTCGCGGTCGCAGCGGGCTGTACCTCGTTGAGAATAAAATCCGTCACCGAAGTTCCGCGCAGGCAGGCGGCCCGCTCGATATTCTCCTTCTGTGCCGGTGTCATCCGGATTTCAACACGCTCAGCTCTCAGTGCGACGGCCATATCTGCCTCCCTTCCACCTCTCCTCAACTGTACGGTAATTTACCGGTCGCGTCAAGCGCAAAATCGGCAAATTTACGTACACCAATAACTACTTACAAACACACCACATAACTGCGATATGAACGAAGAAGAGATGAAGGTCGGGTCACTTCTATGCAGTCGTTGCGAAAAAAGAGAGCGCTGCGGCTTTCTTATTTAAGCCATTCGAAGGCCAGCGAGCCCCTACCCATCACCTCGTCTACCAATGGCTTCGCGACCTCCAGTCCATTCTCGCTGTTTGCGAACATCACCACACCTGACTTCGTTTTTGGATCTGCCATCACGAATCCCTTGAATGAGCCGTTGTCTCCCCAATGCCAAAGCACATCGGTTCCATCTTTGCGCTCGATGCCCCATCCCAGTCCCCAAAACAGATTCTTCGATAGCTGCTTCGGCTCGTGCTTAATGCAAATCCTGCACTCCGGATCGAGTGCGATTTCCGGCGTTTCCATCTCGCGCAGAGTCGCCGGCTTGAGCCCTTTCCCATTGAGAACCGCCTCGACAAATAGCGCGTAGTCCTTGGCTGTTGTGTTCAGCGTCGAAGCAGCTAACGCCTCTGCTGGCTTCCATAACTCGGTCGGCTTCCCGTCTGAGTCGTGACCCGTAGCGGTTAGTGCATCAAAGTCCGGCCGCCAAACATAACCGCTGCTGGTCATGCCCAACGGCGTGAACACCGCTTGCGTCATATATTCGTTGAGTGGTTTACCGGTGATTTTCTCGACCACGCGTTGCAGGTAGATATAGCCCTCGCCCGAGTAGCTAAACCGCTCTCCCGGGATGAAATAAATTGAGACGGAACCGTCATCTGCTGGCCAGTTCGGGAATCCGGTTCGATGGCTCAGGACCATCCGCGTCGTAATTTTTGCAAGGCGCTCATCACCCTCGACAAAGGGCTTCGGCAAATACGTTGTTAGCGGAACGTCCAACCCCAGCTTCCCCTGTTCCACCAGTTTCAGGACGGCATAGGCAAACACCGGCTTACTCAGCGAAGCCGCTTCAAAAACTGTCTCCCCCGTCACCGGCTGGCCCGTTTTTATCTCCTTCATCCCGAAACCGTGTAGCCACGTTGTCTTTCCGCTCCGAATCACGGCAATTGCTAGGCCCGGCACACCGTCTTTCTTCATTAGTTCAGGAACATCTTTCTCCAGTTGCAGAATTGTTGCCCCAGTTTGTGTCGTGGGCCCCCACTTTGCCCGCAAGCTCGGCGAAAAAACGGGCAAAACCACAACGACAGCCCCCAGCACAACAGCCGTTCGAGCTCTCATTCCCAAACAATTCATTCATGCCTCCAAAGGCCACCTGAACTCAGCTATATAGACGAACCAGATGGGCCGCGATTAGGGACTCCCCAAGTGGAATTACGAGAGACTCTCAGCCGAAAAAAGTTCGGGTTGCTCCGTGATCCCGTTGAGACGTTGAACACAACGGCCCAGGCGGCCAGAAACTCTTCCCTGCCCGGCCGGAATCGCTAATTACTGCGGAGAGCGATCATGGGTTCGATGCGCGAGGCTCGATGCGCGGGAATATAGCTGGCAATCAATGCAACACCGCACAACAGAACCGCCATCCCTGCGAACGTCACCGGATCGGTTGGAGCGGTATCAAAGAGCAGCGAAGCGATCAGGCTCGCGACGGCAAACGAGGCAACTGTCCCGAGGACGAGACCCATCAGCGTCAGGCGCAGCGTCCGGGTCAGTACGGACAGCAGCACGCCGGTCTGAGTTGCGCCGAGGGCCATGCGGATGCCGATCTCCTGAGTCTGCCGGGTGACCGAATACGAGATGACGCCATAGATGCCGAGTGAAGCGAGCATGAGGCCCAGCGCCGCAAAGCCGGACACAAGCATCACGAAGAAGCGGCGCGGCGAAATAGCATGATCCACAATCTGCTGGATGAGGCGAAACTCAGTAGCGGGCTGCCCCGGGTTGAGCGCGCGCAGCGTTCGCATCACACTTGAAGCGAGCGCATCCGGCGGCAGCTTGGTGCGTACCACCAGTTCTGCGCCGACAGGTCCGTCCTGCGCTACCGTCATATAGGCCTCCGGACCTGACGAATCCTCCACACTGGTTTCGCGAACATTAGAAACCACACCCACTACCATCGCGTCATCTCCGCCGACTTGAGCGATGCGCCCCAACGGGTCCTGTCCCGGCCACAGCCTGCTCGCAGCCGCTTCGTTGAGAAGCACTACGTGTTTGGTGTCTGGCCTGTCCGACCAGCTTAGGTCGCGCCCTTCGCGCAGGTGCATACCCATAGCTCCGATGTAGCCTGGCGTCACCACGTAGACAAATGCTTCAGGATTTTCATCCTTTGGAAAGACCACTCCCTTCGCGCCCAGTGCCCAGCTGCGGTTGCGATCGAGCGGCAGCATGTCTGAGATGCCGGCGTCCTCGATGCCAGGAATAGCCTTAACGCGTCGCAGCATCTCCTCGAAGATCGCGCCTCTTCGGGCCCCCGGTTCGGCTCCCTTTGTTCCTTTGTCGTCGTAGTCCACGCGGATAGCTGCAGCATGGTCAGGCTGAAATCCCAGATCGACGTCAAGGACGCGAAGAAAGCTGCGCAACAGCAAGCCCGCTCCGACCAGGAGTACGCACGCAAGCGCCACTTCCGAGACCACCAGCGTGGTGCGCACGCGGTCATGCTGGCGGCCTTCAGTGGTTCCGTGTCCGGAGTCTTTCAGGGCGTCTTGAATGTTTTTGCCTGCCATCTGCAACGCCGGCGCCAACCCGAAGAGAACGGCGCTGGCCGTGGCAACCAGGAGCGTCCAAACCAGCGCGGGGCCATCCACGCGCAGTGCACCGAGCAATGGCAGCGCGATGGATCCCTGGCGTGCCAGATAAGACGTCATGAGAAAGGCAAAGCCCAGCCCCAGCGCCGCGCCGCCCATTGAGAGGAGCATGCTCTCCGTCAGGAACTGGCGGATCAGCCTTCCTCGTCCCGCCCCCAGTGCTTTGCGCATGGCGAATTCCTTGCTGCGAGCCGCCGCGCGCGCCAGAGCCAGATTGGACAGATTTACGCAGACGATAAGCAGGATAAGACCCACTGCGGACCACAGCACAATGAGCGACCCGCGCAACCTGCCACTAACATGATTTTTCAGCGACTGCACTTGCGCCTCGTAGCCAATGCCCCGTTCCGGATGCCCGGCGTCGTGATCGAAATGCGGAAACAGGAGATTGGCTTCAGCCTGCGCCTGTGCCAGGGTCATGCCCGGCTTCAGGCGGCCGATCAACAGGAGCGTGTTTCCCCAATTGCGCATTTCGTAAGTGGCGGGAAGGAAAATGTCCATTTTGGCGCCGGGAGCAAACACCGAGCCGAAATCGAAGGTTGACGGAAGCACTCCGGCCACCGTCACGAGAGCATTATTCAGGGTAATCACCTGGCCGACAATGGAACTGTCTCCGTCAAACTGCCGCTGCCAGAAAATGTAGCTCAACAGTACTGCGGGTGCGGCATTCTTCCGGCATTCTTCCGGCGTGAACGGCCGCCCCAAGATCGGATGCACGCCCAGCGTCTGAAAGAAATTGCACTGCACCATCACTCCGGACACCGGCTGAGACTCATCCCGCCACATCAGCTTGTAGTCAGAAGGGCCGTAGAAGGGCATGTAGGCTGTGACCCTTTCGAGGGAATTGTTGCGCTGCTGATATTCCTCAAATGCATCTACAGAATACGTGACGCCGGAGAGGCCGCCTTCCTTGGGCGGCCCTTCAATCCATACCAGCCGCTGCGGATCCTGGAAAGGCAACGGCCGCAACAGGATGGTGTTGACGACGCTGAAAACGGCAACGTTTGTTCCGATGCCCAAACCAACAATCAGCAGCGCAATCAAGGTGAAGGCGCGATCACGCCGCAGCGTGCGAAAGGTGTAGCGCAAGTCCTGCCTGAGGACATCCAAGCCCGGCAATCCTCGCGCTTCGCGATGGTTTGCTTTTGCCTGCTCCACTCCGCCAAAGATCACCAGAGCTTGCCGCCGGGCCTCCCCAGGTGAGAGGCCGCGGCTAAGGTTCGCTTGGATTGCCATTTCGAGGTGCGTTGCCATTTCCGCGTCGAGTTCGTGCTCAGGCGGTTGCTTGTGGAAGAATGACCGCAGCCGGTTGAGCACCTCTTGAAATCGATTCCTCATCTGTTCACTCTTTCCTCCTCCATGGCCAGCACTCGCCCATTCGTACCGATAACTCGGTTAGGGCCAACGGGGCAATGGAACGGGTTTTGACCTTCATGCGCCTAGCGTCATCCTCTGATAGTACGCAAAACAGCGCCCCTGAGTTCCACCTGCGATTCACGGAGTAGTCGGCTGCTCGGAGATTGGGCACAAACGCGCAATCGTCCACGTGGATATTGGGCCGGAATTGTGCCCAAGAACTACTCCGATTCCGCCGTGGCAGATTAGGGAGCGGAAAGGAAACGAAAAATTTCATCCATCACGCGGTCGGCCTGGTACGTCTGAAAAAGAAATTGCGCGTGAGCGTGGCCGTCCAACACTATCAGCTCTTTAGGTTCCGGAGCCTTCAAATACTGAGCTCGAATTCCCGGCAGTCGCGGGCCGTCGCCGTTTGCATCATCGCGTGCAACGATAAAAAGCGTCCGCGATTTTAACTGGTCCGCTGGAAGATTCGGGGCAGCGCCAAGAAATACGATCCGATCGATCTCACCCGGTTTCGACTGAATCGAAGCATCCCCAGTTGCTGCGCCGCCGAAACTCCCGCCAATCGCAAAAACCGTTTGTGCCCCATGCTTCTTCAAATAGTGCACCGCTGCTAAAACATCATTTGCCATCGGAGCGGTGAACATATCCTTATCCCCAGGTCCCGTCGAGCACCCAAAGCCCCGGAAATCAAATGCAACAACCCTGAATCCTTTAGCGGCAAGCACCTGTGCCTGCGGTCGCCAGCTCTCCTTCGTGAATCTTCCTCCGTGCGCCAGGATGACAGCCCGTTTCCCTTTTCCATACACATCCGCGCAAATCTTCCCGCCATCCTCAGTTGCAAACGAGACATGCTGCTGCGCCTGTAACTGGTGAACTGGCAACAGCGCAACCGAAAGGATCAGAAGATTCTTGAACATGGACACGCTGCGATTATAGGGCAGGTTGCCGTATCCACGAGTCAGGTCCCGATGAACGTCAGAGCTTTATCGGAGGCGCGTTTTGGGGACCGGTGTTGCGTCGGGCGAAAAGGTCCGGTTTCCCGTGCCAGCTCAGACGGTCGACGCAACACCATCCAATGCGTTGATTCGACAATGCTTCTCCAGAAGAGGCCATCTGTTTAACGGTACTCAGTCAAACCTAGCCAGCGTAGTGCTCCGACTTGTTCGACCCTAGCGAGCGATTTTAGCCTTTGTTTTCAATGCAAGTTGGGTTCGAGCGGAGTATTGCGTCGACCCATTGAGACCACCCGACTTTTCAGGATTTGTTTGGGAAAATGCAAAATGCGCGACAGGGGGGAAACCCCTGCAGCAGTCGTCTACCATTCCGCTATTGCTGAAAAACCAGCCGAGGTCCGCTAAGCTGATGGGCCTGGAGGACAACATCGACTTCGACGCGGTCTGCTATCTTGATGAATGGAATCCCGCTGTTCATTCCAAATTCCTTGCGGTCAAAAGCCATGGTGCCCTTAACTTGCCCGTTGCCTGTTCCCTTTTTCTTGGGGTCAAGTGTCAGTGTCAGTGTTTCGGGCTTGGAAACGCCCCGGATTGTGAAAGTGCCTTGCACATCAAAGGTAATCGGACTGGTCTGAACAACTTTGGTGGAGTGAAACGTGATGTACGGATCATCCTTGGCGTTGAAGAAGTCCTTGCTCTTCAACTTGTCGTCCTTCATGCCGCTTCCGGTATCCACGGAGTCGGCATAAATCTTAATGTCGAGTACACCCGAGGTAGCATCCGTGGATGGAAAGGTCAGCGTGGCGTCCCACTTGCTGAACTTACCGTCGATGGCCACCGAGGCTTTGACGAAGAACTTTACGTCGCTTTGTTCCGGGGTGATCGCGAAGACGGGAGCCTGGGCGCGGCTTACGAACGGGAGCATGGCGGACACCAAAAGGCAGAGAACAGTGAATTTCATGAAACCTCCAAAACGTAAATTGCGGCGACGGCCTTGAAGTTGCAGATGCTTTCACCTTAAGGTGCCGATGAATATTGTCAGAAATAACAGGTTAGCGGGTAAGTCGCTAGCTCATTGGAGATCTTCCCTTGTGCACGATTTGCTGGTCACTCCACGAAACGTCGGTCCTAAGTAGGAGCACGCAGGCGGGCAGAGATTGGCCGGTTAAGTCGACAATACGTCCGGAATGTGAACTCGGCTTGGGGTGCATGTACTCCAGCCCCTCTGCCCGCTTCTCGGCGCTCCACCCATTTCAAGCCTTTGGGGAATTCTGAAAAGCTCCCACGCAACAACGGCTTGCGAGGCGCCCTCGCGGTCGAGTGACCCAAAGGCTGTAGTATCCGGTGTGACAGAGAATGGCAGCGGTTCAAAAGGATTAAACGTCGTATAATCTCGTGCGGGCAACTGGGCAGCGGAACATATGAACGTACAAGAACAAATCAAGAAGTATATTACCAGCCAACCGGAGCCAAAACGCAGTGACATGCGAGAGTTGCATCGGCTCACACTTCAAGTGTCACCAGAATGCAAATTATGGTTCTTCGATGGTAAAGACAGCAAAAATCATACTGTTTCCAACCCTACGATTGGATATGGATTTCACACGATAAAATATGCCAACGGAACAAGTAAAGAGTTTTTTCAAATTGGTGTGAGCGGAAACAAAACCGGAATCTCTGTCTTTATTCTTGGTCTCAAAGATAAGAAGTACTTAGCCAAAACGTATGGAAAAAAACTAGGCAAGGCGAGCGTGACCGGATATTGCATTCGGTTTAAAGCTTTAAAGGATATAAACATCGATACGCTTGAAGCGGCCATACGACATGGGCTTGCAGCTCAGAATGAAAAAGGCAAGCTGATGAAATAATTCCACTGTTAAAGGCAAGCAGTTATCGATGTAAAGGCGCTCCAGTATACGACCTACAGACCTGACCCGCGCCACAAAGCCATTCTCTATCAAACGGGTTCCCCGCAATAGTCGTGCGGCTCTCTGTCAGCGCTCCTTGCCTTTCTCTGTTTGCCGTTGCCCACTGCGTTCTGACGGGCAATCCGGGTTGCGACCTGAAAGCTGTTGGAATGATTGTCTGGCAAGGAGGAAACGGATCAGACTGTGCGTCCCATCGCACATAGCCTACGAGGTTGGAGCGGCGAGGCAACAGACCGTTCGAAGCCCTCGGACAATGGACATCCCCGGAACACTGATCGGCATCGTCCGGAATCCCCAATGGACCCACATTCGTAAGAGTGGCACCGAAACCGCGAGGCCACGGTGTATCTGCCAGCATAAGGTGGAGAGGGGCTAGACTTGGTAGCAGGGTCAGAATACACAAATGTTTGTAAGCGTCGTAATCATCCGGCTCACAGGCTGGCGCCTTCATTACTGCGTCCCCCGTGTGAAGGGTGGTTCCACTGGTGCTACGAACTGCGTTTTACTTCATCCCGAGTGCCATGACCGGGTTCATCGTCAGCGTCTTCCCGTTTCGAAACCGCGTCTCCCCTAAAGAGGCGTTCGAAGGGCTTGAGCCGGGTGAAGGGCAACCTTCACGCCCAGTTCTGAGAGGGCCGGGCGGCCGCAAGGCCGCCTGGCTAGCCTGGCTACTCGGTAGTTGAGACCAATAGACATGTGGGGCTACAATGACCTTGCCCGAAAGGGCGAATTACTCATTAACGGAAAGCGCCCTCTCTCCATTTCCGGCTGAACCAGCACACATCGGGTAACTTGTCTTTTAATTCTGCGCGACACTGCTTTGCGTCCACTTGCTTAATTCGTTCTCGAATGCGGTCAGCGTCGAACTCGCCGTACAACATGTCCTTTAGGTGATTTCTTAGGTTCCCGTCAAAGAAGCACCTTTGGTAAGCAAATCCATGGCGTCGTAAGCATCGCAATGAAGAGCTGGCCGTGTCAACGATGTCAGCTTTGGCAATGTGAGCAGGTTTTGCGTCACACCGGCGCCACCATTCCGAACACCAATATTACTTCAGCTTCGCATACGCGGTTTGGCGTCGAGACTTTTCGTCGGCGAGTCGGCTTGAAGTTGCGACCTCTTGTCCGCAGGCTGTTCTGCTGCAGATGGCGGAGTTTCTATTGTTTCTTACTTCTCTCCTTTCTAAGCGTTCTGCGCTCGGCGAATCATCTTGAGCACTTCCTCATTCGCGTTTATGAACTGCATATCTATCCCGGGATGACTACGCGCGAAAACACGGAAAATTTCGTCCGCAAATGCTTGCCCGATTTGGTTGACATTTTGAAAATCGAGGACCACCGTTAGGAACCGGTCGATGCGCAGCAGAAGGCGCTTCGCCTGGGAACGCGAAATCAAATCGTTCGGGCTTTGCTCCGCCATTTTCACCGGCACGACTGTCTTGCTGAATGCATAGTCGTTTTCCGGCGATGCGTAGGCATCAAAAACCTCCTTGCGAGACCTGTCCGATGTGTTTTTCAATTTCATCCAGACAGCCGTGCCCTTTGGGTTTTTCAACGGTGACACTGAGGTGAAGTACACGTCGCCCGAGGAAATGTCGAAGGCGTCAAGCATTTTCGACGTGAAGAAGATGCCTTCCCCTGTGTGGTGTGCTGGGTCCGTTGTGAACTTGCCTTTCGCCAGTTCCAGCGCCGAATACCTTTCGTTGGAGAAATTCATCGCACGTTGAATCTTCTTAAATATGCCAACGCCGTTGTCGATGATGGCAATTTCCACGTTAACGGCGGTGCGCTTCAACTGCACCGTGATACGTGTGCCCGAAGAGTGGTCCACGGCGTTGTTGAACATTTCAGTGAAACTGTATCGCCAAATATCCAAAGCGTTGTCAGGCAAATCTGAAATCTGCGGGAGCACATCATTCTCCCAAACATCGGACTCGCTTTGCTTACGAGCATAGTGCTTTTGCCAAGTCTTTTTCGGAGCAAGAAAGAATCGAGTTCGCCGAGTCTTTCCTTGTCGAATCAAATCTGAATCGGCAAGCAAACGTTGTAAATGGAGATTAACAGCCTGGCGTGTCAAACCGAACTGCTTCGCGGTCAATTGAGCAATATCGTGAGGATGGTCGTCAACCCGTGCCAAAATAAACTGGCGAATCTCTTGCCCTCGGGCGTCCGTTGGCGTTCTCATAGAGTCCGGCCTCTGCTTCTCTCCGCTGTACAGGAAGGGACTAGTATATTGTCAAGGTTATGTTACATTTTGTCAAGTTTATTATGGGGATTGTCAAGCGTCCTTGTTTCTGCCGTCTTACTTTTTTTGTCAAGGTTAATTATCTAACCTGACAAGCCTATGCCCGCAATTGTCAAGCCAACACCGCCAGCACCCGTCTGGAGAAGCCGATTCCGGGCCCCAGCAGTCCACTCCCAGTCAGCATTGACATCAGCTTCGAACGCCTCCGTTATCTCAATTCCGGAATCTGTTCTGGGGTCAGAGGACCACGAGGCGCTTCAACGTCAGCTCGTCGAGAAATTCCACGGCAGTGAAGGGCTGACCATGGTGTTCACCGATTTCATACATGGTGCAAGTCATAGGTTGAAGGCGTCGGAATCTAGGGTATTAAAGAAGAGTCTGGTTAACGTGCGGAAAGTTCAACATCAGTGCTACGAGATGTTGTCGGTGATTCCGACGCACCGGCGTCACAGTCGTGAGGTGAAGTTTTGTAAGCCAGCGAAAAAAAAAAGCAAGATTTGGATTTGGGGGATGAGCCTATAAGCCGGATTGTCCGGGCTGCATTGCAAACAAACAAGTTGTTTGGAATCAATCCTCGTTGTCTGTCAATGATGTCAACTTTGGCAGAGTTGGCAGGTTTTGCGTCACACCGGCGTCACAATTTTGAGCACCGAAATCACTTCAGCTTCGCATACTCAGCTTTCGCAGCACTGAGGATGGGGATGTCGGGGTCGGCGTCCTGCCCTACTGCTGCGGCCCCACCTTGCGCACCAACTCGGCAAACCGTGGGTCGGAACGTATGGGCGCGAGCAAAAAGTCAGTCTTCAAACCCATTACATCTTCAGCGCGTTCCTGAAGCGCGGTGTTGAGCCACCGGACGGCCTGCTCTTTGTCGCCCAATTGGGCATTCATCGTAGCAAGGGTGTAAGCAGACGGCTAACGTGACGCTCTTCTGGCCAGAACCACGCTATCGCTGCGAAGTCTTTCTCGTACTACAACTCGTCGGGAGCTTGCACAGGAACTTAAGCCTCTCTTCACCCGTTCGATTTAGGACGTCGCGGAATCACTTTCCGCCGACCGACGCTCGCTTCTTTCGTGAAATGAAGCATGGCGTTCCGCAGCAGCCAATTCGCCTTGGTTTGATAACCGCGGCCATCCGCTTTAAGCCAAGCGATGACGTCCGAATCCAGACGCATAGTCACGGGCTTCTTCTTTGGCCGATAGAACTTGCCGATTTCGGCTCCGCTCCAATCGTGAACCGGGGCGGCGTCGGAATAATCAATGTCCTCGTCTCTTTTTGCGGCGATGGCGTGTATGTCTCGCTTCTGCTCCTTTGTGAGCTTTCTCATAGGCGCTCTTTTCACGCGACTCAGCAGCACGAGCCGAGATGATACGGATGATTTCTTCACTTTGTTTCTCATAGAAAGTAGGCACAACTAGTAGAATCGAACCAGACCCTATGGCTCCAACTGTTATCCAGCGCTCTTCTTCTTCAAAAGTGAAGTCGCGTTGCGTAAGAGCGTAGGGATCGTCAAAAACGAGAATGGCCGTTTCAAAGCGAACATCGTGCTTGCGTAGGTTCTGTTGGTTTTTGTGCTCATCCCATTCAAATCGCATGGCTGGTCGCGATCACCACAGCATATGGTCTTCATTTGGAATTGTCAATACATCTGTATGTACATAGACCACATTATGGCCGGACGCTCAAGTCCATCGCGGCACGGCTCTTGGACTTTCGGCTGACTGCAGCGGTCAGGGTCGATGCACTAGCTCCAGCGACAAGTCAGGATTCACTCGTACGAGCGGGGTAGGCGTTCGATTCAGAATCGCGTCACGAATGACCGCAGCATTCTTACCCGGAAAAGCCGTCCGGCCAGTTGCCATCTCATAGAGAACTGCCCCGAACGCGAAAACAAGTCCGTTCGGGAATCTAGTTCCTCGCCCTTTGCCTGCTCTGGCGACATGTAAGTGATGGTGCCTATAGCCGCGCCGGGACTGGTCAAGAGTTCCCCCGCCGTGGTGGTTGGCACTACGAAACGCCGAGATTCGCACCAATGAGAGGCAATTTCGTAAGGCCGAAATCGAGAACCTTGGCGTCACCACGCTCGGTCACAAATATGTTTGCGGGCTTGATGTCCCTATGAACACAATTCCCTTGCTATGTGCAGCACCCAGTGCGTCCGCAATCTCAATGTCCCATACCAGCACTTCCTCAACTGACAGTGGCTTGCCAGAAATGCGGTGCCTAGCTTGGCCGTCAAGGAACTCCATTGCAATGAAAGACTGACCGTTTTGTTCGCCGATTTTGTAGATCGTGCAAATGTTGCAATGATTCAAAGCGGAAGCAGCCTGTGCCTCACGGTCGAAGAGGTTCAGAGCTTGTGAATCTGGTGCGCACCCGTCAGGGAGGAACTTCAAGGCCGCGAAGCGAGGGAGTTTGATGTCCTCAGCCTTGTAGACGACTCCCATCCCGCCGCTGAGTTTCCCGACGATGCGGTAGTGCGAGTCTGTTTGGCCAATCAGGGGAAGAGACTTGGCGCAATCTTAGGTTCGACCATTAGCCAAGTCGACGTGTGGAAGGCATCAGAGGCATCAGGCGACGAGATGTTGTCCGGCGTCACAGTCGCGAGATGAGGTCTTTGCAAGTTACTGAAAACAATAAAGATTTGGCGGGTGTGCTTATAAGCCGGATTCTGTGCGCCGCTGCTTTTCGGAGCACGCGCCGCGACGATCATTCCTCTAGCCCCGGCCTCGCGGCCGGGATCGAGCGACCTACCCGAGGGTTCATCCTTTCGTGCCGCTTGTCCACCTAGATGGCGCGGCACAAAAAGGGAGCTTGCTCTTTCGAGTTCGCTCAACGAGCCGGGCTGGCTCTGCCCTCCTATTTGGTCTTGCACCACGCGGGGTTTGCCTTGCCTCCGCCATTGCTGTCGGAGCGGTGGGCTCTTACCCCACCTTTTCACCCTTACCTTCGTCGCGTTCCATTCGAAGACATCCCGAAGGTTTTCCTCCGGGCTATCACCGGGATACGCTCCGCCGGCGGTATTTTCTCTGTGGCACTTTCCGTAAACAGTAGCTTGACGCTACCGCTCCCCTGGCGTTACCAGGCGCGTCGCCCTTTACCCTGCTCCTGTAGCGCCGAACTTACGCCCGGCACTTTCATTCGCAAAGTGGTGTCCGGACTTTCCTCCCGCCGAACCGCTTGCGCAGTCAAGCCAGCGATCATCCAGCTCACCCGCCATATTTATTATATCGTGCTTTGTCCACCAGAATGTTGGCTTTGGCGCCAGTTTCACATCGCGAATCACAACGGATCAAGCCCATTCTAGGCTCAGGGGATTCAGGCAGGAATGAGACCATGCCGACATGAATCCTGAAAGGCTGACAGCGAGGCTAACCGATGCAGCGGGCGTGTTCGAATCGCCCGGCCAGCCGCTGGACATTGAAACAACAGGACACCGCATTCGGATGTATTTCACCGTGTCCTGGCTCAGCTGGAAATGGAGAAAGCGTTCGTCCGTTAAGATAACGGAGCGAACACATGAAGAAACGACGGAAGCACTACACGCCGGAAGAGAAGGTCGCCATTCTGAGGAGGCATTTGGTGGAAGGAGTGCCGATCTCGGACCTGTGCGACGAGTCGGGACTCCAGCCAACCGTGTTCTACCGCTGGCAGAAAGAGTTCTTCGAGAATGGGGCCGCCGCTTTCCAGCAGAGAGGCCGCACCAACCATCAGCCTGAACAGGAACGAATCGCGTATCTGGAAAAGAAGATCCAGACGAAGGATGAAGTGTTGGCCGAACTGATGGCGGAGCATGTGGCCCTAAAAAAAAGAGTTGGGGAACTCTGACCAGGGTCTGGGTTCCGCACGATACGCAGGACGAGATCGTGGATTTCGTCCGGCGCTGGTCGGAGAAGACCGAGATCAACGCCGGACGGTTTATCCGATGGCTCGGCATCTCGGGCAGCAAGTTTTACGGCTGGCGCGAGAGGTACGGCAGGGTCAACGAGCATAATGGTTGGATTCCCCGCGACTTTTGGCTGGAGGATTGGGAGAAGCAGGCGATCATTGCGTTCCACCTGAAGAATCCGCTGGAAGGCTACCGGCGGCTGACGTTCATGATGCTGGACGCCGACGTCGCGGCGGTGAGTCCGGCCAGCGTGTGGCGGGTGCTGAGTCGGGAGGGACTGCTTGCTTGCGGCGGCGTCCGTGGCCGATGATCGAATCAATTTCACATGCCGGACATCTTCGCAGAATAACCTCGGCGCAGCTCACGGCCCAATCCGTTTCGAGCTTGTGCGGCGGTGCGGAAAGTGGGATAAACAGAACCGTAGCTCATCGGGGCTCTGCCCTCCGGCGTTGACCCGCCAAGATCTCAGCCGGGAAGCGGAGCTCCTTCCTCCTGAAACAAAAATCCAACTGGAAGAGAATAACCCTTCTGGCCTGCAGCTTTTAGCGGTGTGATTCAGAATATTGGCCGGTAATAATCGACAACACAGGAGCCGCGTCCGTACAAACACGGACAATTGTTGTTAGTGAAAAGGGCTGAAACCCTGGGTCGGGCATACGAGACTATTCGAGTCCCTTAACGGCCACCTCTAAGCCCAGGTCTCTCGCGCAACCCCAGTTCTTTCGTCAGCCACTCACGACGGTCATGAGATGACTGAGTATCGTTGAACTCGTGGCTGGTGAAGTACGAGTGTTGCTCCTTCGGGCCGCCGACGGCCTTGTAGTATTCGTCCGCGGAATGTTTGCTGATGTACATGTCGTGTGTCGCCCACTGGAAGTAGATCTTCGCCGGCCCAGTGTTCACGACGAAGTGCTCGGGATTGTACGGCTCGATCACGGCTGCGTATTTCTGGAACTCATCCCTTGGCGTCGAAGCGCGCTGTACCTCGGCGTAAAAACTGTCATCGTCGTAATTCGTCAGCGACGGCAGCCCACCCATCAGCACGAACATCTTGATCCGCTTCTCTACCGCTGCCAGCGGCCCGCCCCAGGTCGCGCCCAGGGAGTGGCCGACGTATCCAATGCGCTTGAGGTCGACATCCTTGCGCGCCGCCAGCACGTCCACGGCGCGGCGCAGATCCACCACCATCTGGATGTAGTAATCACGTTCGGCTTCCGCCTTATTGTTTGGGCCGGGCGGAGGCACGTCCGGCCGCCAGTACGGCGCGTCGATCATGATGCAAACTGCGCCGCGCTTGGCCATTTCCACACCTTCTGACAGCCATTCGCCCCTGTTTCCTTGTCCCCAATGCATATATAGGATTCCCCCGAACGGTCCCTTGCCCGGCGGGACGACTATGTAACCTGGCACACGTCCGATCTTCGGTGAGTCATAGGAGATCTCAGTGACTTGCATCATCTCGACCTCTTCGGTCTTGCCCATCTTCACATTGAGTGGCTTACTCGCGTCGTAGTCGAAGACCTTAGCTGGGTCGAGCGCAGGCGAATTCTGCGCAGTAACGGATGCCGCAAGAACGAGGAAGGAGAGTAGTACTCGCATGGATGATCTCCGAGCAGTTCAGACAATAGGCTAGGACGCCAAACAATTGAGTTGAACCGCGGGCACCGACATTTCCTTTATTGACTCAAAAACAGTAAGCATTGTACGCCCAAAATCGCAGGCTCCAATCGTCGTTAACCGCCGCGCTTTCCGTAGGATTAGGGGTTATCGAGGGCTTGCGACATCCAGGCGTGGACCTCGGACCACACTACCGTCGGAGTTATGGATTGCAATCTCCGCGACCTTGCCGTCCGCGTCCTTTTGAAATTCGATTTCTGTTTCCTCCGTGCGCAGGAAGAACTTTGTTTCCGAGGCGGCAAAAAGCCAATAGTAAGGGTCACCGGGAAATTCCAGAACCAGGTGGCCCTCCCTGAGGGTCACAGTTGCGGAGCGGCTGAAGAGCTTGTAGTGGCCGACATATTCCGCAAGCTTGCGCTCGGTCAAGCTGACTTCTTTGCGACTTGCTAGGGCGACGAAGCGGTTGAAACGGGAGACCACCTCCGCGGGGCGCTGGATCTGGATCAGGTGGCCCGTATCTTTCCAGATTTCAAACGAGGCCAAGGGCAGGGCAGCCTCAATCGCGCCAGAATTTGCAAACACGTCACCGATGTCAGCCTCGCCGACCAAGATAAGCGTAGGTACCTTGATCTGGGCGAGGCGCAGTACGGCAGGTGGTGAAGGACGGATCTCTAGCTCTCCCGCGACCCTCAGGTTCTGCGGATTTTCTGCTAAGGCATCATAAACTTTCTTACGTGCCCGCGGGTCGTCGCCTGCGATCAGGAAGCGGTCCCTCGACCAGTTCTCCGCAGTGGCCTTCACATCGCCATGAGCCAAGGGTGCACTGTTTTGGCTGCCGCGCTCGTTGAAATAGTCCGAGCTCGGCATGCCGTGGACGACCGGCCCGATCAAAAACAGAGCCTCGACCATTTTCGGATTCGCCAGAGCAAAATCTACTGCCAGACCTCCTCCAGAAGAGTTTCCAACGATCACGGCGCGGTCCATATGCACCCGATGCATGACCGTGGAGAGGTCGTCTTCGGGGACGAACGGAGTCTTCGCTGGCTCCGACCGGCCGTATCCCCTGCGGTCATACCGCAGAACGTGATATTTGGAACAGAGCGGCGCCCAGACGTCATCCCAGGTGATGGAGTGCATCAAGCCGTCATGGAGCAGAACGACTGCAGGCCTGGGTGCGCTCGATCCACACTCCTCGTACCAGATCTTCGAGCCACCCACGTCAACGTACCCGCTGCCAATCGCGGTAGAAGTAGAAGTTTGAGCTTTACACAGTGTGCAGACAAGCAGTAGCGTGAGGCCGGAAACTATTTTGCGGATCATACATAGATTCTCCTGGTAAGGATGCAAACGGATCAGGGCGCTCCGGATGAAAGTCATTTTAGCAACGTTGCGAACAGGCGAGATGGGCATAGAAAAGACACCGTTTCTGAAGTCAACAAGGAGATGCCGGCTTACGCACTGTTCTCAGGCGAGGATCTCATGAGGATCAAACTGACTTTGTTGCCGCTTTAGACCGCGTTTGGACAGCCCGAGCCAAAAGCCAATGAGAGGTTCTGGATGGGAAACCTGCTTGCAACCAAGCCGTTGAAAACGATTCTGGACGAATCCAGAGAAACGGGCGAGCACAGTCTTCGCCGCGCACTCGGCCCTACCAACCTGATCACGTTGGGTATTGGGGCCATTATTGGAACTGGCATCTTTGTCCTGACCGGAACTGCTACTGCGTTGCACGCCGGCCCTGCGATCGTAGTTTCATTTGCGTTGGTGGGCCTGACCTGTGTGTTTGCCGGACTGTGCTACGCCGAGTTCGCCTCCATGATTCCAGTAGCCGGCTCGGCCTACACCTATGGTTATGCGACTCTGGGCGAGATCTTTGCCTGGGTCATCGGCTGGGACCTGGTTTTGGAATATGCCTTTGGCGCTGCCACAGTGGCGTCCGGGTGGAGCGGCTATTTCATCAGCTTGCTCGGTGACTTCGGGATCAAATTGCCGTCGGCTCTCGCTGGGACCCATTGGGACGAGTTTGTCTACTACAACAACCATTGGGAGAACCTTGCCAGAATCGGACCCAAGTTGAAGGTTCTCGGCATTGACCCATCGACGTTGCAGCGCGCGCACGGCGTCTTTAATCTTCTCGGCTTTCTCGCGATTGTGTTTTGTACTCTGGTACTAGTCATTGGAATTAAGGAGTCGGCCAATTTCAACAGTACGATTGTTCTTATCAAAGTGGGTGTATTGCTGGTGTTTATCGGACTCGGTACCCAGTACTTGCTACGGCATCCGCAGTTGACGGCGGCCAACTGGCATCCTTTTATTCCGCCCAGCACAGGCGGAGAGTTTGGATGGGCGGGAATCAGCCATGGGGCTGCCATTATCTTCTTCGCCTATATCGGCTTCGATGCCGTGTCCACTGCAGCGCAGGAGGCGAAGAATCCTGCGCGTGACATGCCCATAGGCATCCTCGGATCTCTGATCATCTGTACCGTCCTGTATATTCTAGCGGCGGGTGTTCTTACCGGATTGGTCAACTATAAGTCGTTGAACGTTCCGGATCCGCTGGCCATCGGAATTGACGCTACCGGGAATCGCTTTGGTAGCTTCCTAGTAAAACTTGGCGCCTTGATGGGCCTGACTAGCACGATTGTGGTTATGCTGCTGGGACAGTCTCGGGTCTTCTTTTCCATGTCCCGGGATGGCCTGTTGCCCAGGTTGTTCAATGTGATCCATCCCCGCTTCCGCACGCCCTGGATTTCTACGCTCACCGTTGGTTTGTTTGTAGCGTTTTTGGCGGCATCTCTGCCCATTAACCAGCTGGGTGATATGGTGAATATTGGTACCTTACTCGCGTTTGTGATTGTTTGCGCCGGCGTTTGGGTAATCCGCCGTCGTAATCCTGACCTGACGCGTCCGTTCAAAACGCCGTGGGTGCCATTCGTTCCCATCATGGGGATCGTGGTCTCCGCCTACTGGATGTATAACCTGCCCGGCATTACGTGGTTGCGTCTTATCATCTGGTTGGTCCTGGGGATGATCGTCTACTTTGGATACGGCAGAAGGCATAGCCGCGTGCAGCAAGCGCTGGCAGCCAATAGGCAATAGGAATTTCGAATCAGGTGCAGCGGAGAATACGGAACAGGCCGGCATCGCGGGATTAGGTAAGGTTGCCGACAACCCAGGAGGCATCGACAAACACGTCTCCAATCACCTCTTCGATACCGAAGGTTGACATCGACCGGCTTTCTCACGGAGGGCCTTTCAGGTTGAGCTGGTCAAACCTTCAATCGAATTCCTTCACGTGCGGCCAGACGTCCTGCAGCTTCCATCTCAAGCCCCGGCATAGCCAAATGGTGAAGTGCTCGTCGCGGCGAGAATATTCAGTGCCCACAACTCCGGCTGGCTCCACGCTGGCAAAGTGCTCACGGTCGTCTCGGCCATCGCTGCCGAGCACGATCATGATGTCACCCGTATAATCCCGCGGTCCCCAGATCCAGTAATTGTTGTGCTTGCTGATAGCATGCGGCAAGCCATAGTGCGGGCCGTAAAAGTCGACCGCTGCCGCCTCACCCCAGTCATTACAGAAGATCGCGGTCTGCGCCCTTTGGTCCGGTGGCAGGTTGTTATAGACCTGCGCTACCTGTCGCACCATTTCGCTCCAACCGAATTCGTCGGCGAAGTATTGAGGTAGCGAACCGTTGTTCTGCCGTTCCGCCTTCGGCGGCGTGATGTGCAGCAGGGCCTGATATCGCAAATAGTTCTCCGCCGAAAAAACCGGACAAACAATCGGTGTGAGCAGGGTGCCAGCAACGACCACGGTTGCGACATACGCAGTCCGGCTCCATCTGAACTTTGCGTGGGTGACCCGCTCGAATCCTATCGCGCCCGCCGCGAACAATATCGGATAGATCGGTGCGACATAATAGTTCTTTCCCTTCAGCGCGATGAACGTCGCCAGTACCACTAGGAATGTCCATCCCAACACACGATACCGTCGCCCCTCTTTGCCGAACAGCAGCCAGATCACACCCCCAACCCAGAGGGGCGCAAGAATTGGATTCATGATCGCCGCTTGGTCTGCCACAAATGCCACCGGCCCGCGCACGATATCGCGGTGCCCCAAGCGGATGTTGTGCATCAGTTGCAGAAAGGGAAAACCATTGTGCAGTTGCCAGAGAAAGTTCGGGAGCGCGATGAGGCCGCACACAAACATGCCCAGCCATAACCAACCCGACTTCAGGAAACGACGCTCGGGAGTGAGGATTAGCCCCACTAGAACACCCAACAGAAGGAACGCTAGCGAGTATTTAGTCTCAAAACCAACGCCAGCTAGCAGGCCGAACCAGAGCCATTGCCGCGGATCGTTGCGGTTGATCGCCGACAGCACGCACCAAAGGCAACCCATCCAGATCAACGGCTCGAAGGCGTTCATCGTCAGCCAGTGGTCGAGAATCAGGTAGGTCGGCACAACAATGACGGCAAGTGCGCTCAGCACTTGGGCGAAGCGGCCTCCACCCATCTCTTGCGCCAGTCGCGCGGTCAACCAGACCACCATTGCTCCTGCTATCGCCGGAAGGAGGCGGATCGCCAGTAATGAATCGCCAAACACGTGGCGAGCGAACCAGCCGATGAGAGCAATCATCGGCGGTTGATCCACGTATCCCCACGCCAAGTGCTTTGCGCATGCGAGGTAATACATCTCATCACGGAAGATGCCGTAGCGTGCGGCCGTGAGAAGGTGAAGAAGAAGCTTGGCTGCGGCGAGGCAGAGGACAATCATCATCCCGGACGTAGAAACGTGGTCCGGTTTGATCTTGTGAGCATTCCCTATAGCTGCCATGGATACCATCCTAATCCTATGGGGAAACGCATACCGCTTGTAGTACGAGGTATCACAGACGAAAGTTCACTTGTCCCGCTGCCCAGTTTTTTTGGATGATCCGTGTTCTGGTCGTATGACGAGCAATCCGGATTGCGACCTGAAAGCTGTTGGAATGATTGTCTGGCAAGGAGGAAATCGATCAGACCGTGCGTCCCATCGCACGTAGCCTACGAGGTTGGAGCGGCGAGGCAACAGACCGTTCGAAGCCCTCGGACAATGGACCCACATTCGCAAGAGTGGCATCGGAACCGTGAGGCCACGGTGTATCTGCCAGCATAAGGTGGAGAGGGGCTAGGCTTGGTAGCAGGGTCAGAATACACAAATGTTCGTAAGCGTCGTTAGCTCGAGAGAGCCTAACATGCTGAGCGGCTCTTTTTGCAGTGAGTACCGAGGCTTCCGGGTTCTCGTTCATGGGTAAACAACACTGCCGGCGCATAGAACAGACCTAACCTATCGTGTCATTCCAGCGGAACAGGGTAAATCCATATCGCTCCCCGCAAGGGGAAAGTGCATCGCGAGATACACCGATGGCGGTGCGGATAACAGATGAGGGAGAAAGCGAAGGCCACTCTGTAATGGAGTGGATATCGGTTGCGTCAGCATCATCGACAACATCACCGGACGCGAAAGCGGGCTGACTTCCCTTTATGGTGCTTCACACGAGAGAACTTGACGAATCGACTCATGAGGCAAAGCAGATGACGACAGCGCAAGCTGTTGGTGCGGTCTCACGCGAAGCGGCGGAATGGTACGCCATCAACTGGCCAACCATCAACCGCAACGTTCGCCGACTCCAAGTGCGTATCGTGCAGGCAACGAAGGCAAGCAGATGGGGCAGGGTGCGAGCCCTGCAACGCCTGCTGACCCACTCGTATAGCGGCAAAGTTCTCGCTGTTCGACGAGTGACGGAGAACGATGGCAAGAAAACCCCTGGTGTGGACCAAGAAATTTGGGACACACCAGAGAAGAAAACACAGGCAGTACATGCACTGAAACGTAGGGGTTATCAGTCTCAACCCCTGCGACGTGTTTACATCCCAAAGTCGGACGGCAAAACGATGCGCCCGCTCGGAATTCCGATGATGATTTCATAATGCACTCCCCTCCAATCACGGTTAGGAATCCGAATGAATTCTGCTTGAATTTTGTACCCAATCGCGCAGTTTTCGCTCGTCCGCTGCAGTGAGTGTAATCCAACAAGGCATTCCAGGGTTGAGCCGCCGTGCATGGATCACCTTGTGCTCGACCCAGTAGTAGACCACACCATCGCTAACACCGAACTGTTTGGCGACCTGTTGAACAGTCAACTCCCCAGACTTCTTGAGCCTTGCAAGTGGAATCTGATAGCGCCAACGGATCCACCGAATCATTTTTGCAGTATACGATTTACCTTTCGCACTAATGCAGCCTTCTCGATTGAGTTGGTCAGCGATCTGTGCATCGAGCAAACTGCAAGCCAGGTCGCGGACGCGATCGACAATCGGAGAACAATAACGATGACGACCTGCCGCACTCGGTGGAATCTGCACGAAGAATTCGGTGCAAGCGCCGCCCTGCCAGCGGATGTGAACGGAGAGCTGTCTTTGCTCGACTAATTTGTTGACCGTAATATCTTTAATGAGTAGCCGCAACATCCTCTTGCGGTCCTTGGCTTGCGTGCTGGGTGCATGCCACAGACGCGGGAAATCCCTAGCCAATGCGAGCACCTTCGCTTTTTGCTCAGGTGTAAAGACGCGTGCTTCTTTTCGTTGAAATTCCTCAGCTTGCTTTTTCAGATCCTGCAGATGAAGCAATGTTTCATTCCAACGGCGTTCCAGCGTGTTGGCTACAAGCCGATTGGATGGATCTACTTCCTGATAACGCCGTTCGGCAAGAGCAACTTCGTATTCAGCGCGCTCGAGTCGCATCTGCCATTGATGCAGAATGGCTTGATCGCGTACTTCGAGTTGCCGTAGAGCCGCAAGTGCGAGTTCGAGTTCAGCTGGTTGCAGCGCTTTCAACACTTCCTCCGAAACGGCGGCATCGAGTAGGCCACAACGAAAGCTCATGCAATCCTTGGTCGCCAGTCCTTCGCGATGCTGTCGGTTGCAAAGGTAGGTCGGATAAATGCCGCTGTTGCCGGTGTAGCGGACGGTGATTGCGTGGCCACAGTTACCGCATACGAGCAGCCCCTGAAGCAAGGCCAAGCCTTCACGAGCCGGGCCGCTTAGCATCGTCGCTTCCCCATTGGTGCGATTCTTTTCCAAGCGCTTGCCATTTTCGATGAATTCGTCCCAGCTGATGTATCCGTCGTGATGCTGTTTCAATTGGACGCGCCAATCGGGCATAGCGACGGCATGCTGTTTTTTCTGAATCTCGCCGGTCGTGCTGATTTTCTGATGATACTGGTAGCGACCAAAAACATACACGCCGGCGTAAGATGGATTTTTGAGAATGCATAACACCCGTGTGTGAGTAAGACGACCCCATATCAGCTTGCCGTTCCAGGCCCCGCCATAAGCGCGTTTGGGAAAACGCAATGCGCGCTTGACGAAGTTCTGCACTACGGCGAAGGCACTGCCTGTTTCTGTAAACAAGCGAAACACCAAGGATACGGCGCCGCGCACTTCTTCGTCGGGGTCAAGAACGATATGACCATCCTCGTCGTGACAGAATCCAACGGGTAGAGGAAACCGTAATTCCCCTTTCTTCGCTTTGTTGAGCTTACCGCCCAGGAGGCGCGCGCGTAGAAAGTGCAACTCCGCTTGCGCCATCGTGCCCTTGAGCCCCAACAATAAACCATCGTTGAAGTCCTCCGGATCGTAGCAGCCATCCTCGTCGATCACGAGTGTCCGAGTCAGTGCACATAGCTCCAGGAGTCGGTGCCAATCGGCATTCGATCGCGCCAGTCGGGAAGCTTCCAACGCAAACACCGCGCCCACCTGGCCCATCGAAACATCCGCTACCAGGGTCTTGAAGTCCGTACGGCCCGTCGTATGGGCACCGGATATTCCCAAATCCCGATCGAGGATGCGGATCGACGCTTCGCTCCAGCCCAGTTCCGCAGCTTTCTGCCGCAGCGCATACTGACGCTCGGTACTCTCTTGATGGTGGCGCACTTGGGCAAGCGTCGACTGACGCACATAAATGTACGCCGGCTTGCTCTGTTGCTGTTCCGAGATTTTCGAGTTCATCGGTCACCTCCGCAGGTGTCCAAATATTGGATGGAAAGTCCAGCCAGTTCTCGAGCATGTTGGCGACGATCATGCTTGCTAATTGGAAATCCGTGGGCACGATGAGCGAGGAAGAAGCGGTGCCCATCGTGCGCTTTCAAAGCGCCTCTCGGCGGCGCAGCAACTCGCGGTTGATCTCGCAGATCTGCTCTAACACTTCGCGAGCGCGCTGATAATTGGCGAGGTATTTCTTGGTCTGAGCAAGACGGTTCTGCGGAACATAGTCCATTTGCGGCCGCAATTTCGGGAAGCTCACGGACAAGTAATACTTGGGGCCATGACCGCGGCCCTTGGCGCATTTGCAGCCAGGCTTGCCACAGGGCTTGTAGCGTTCGATGAGAGAACCGCGAAGGATGACAGAGAGGGGAGGCAGCTTGCCTAGTAGGGCTTGCCGGCGCTTTCGTAGGGCGGCGGAGGATTTCTTCTTCATAACTAGCAGACCATCTAAAAGACTGGTCTGACCATATTCTAAATGAATTCATAAATCAACCCTTTTCTGTAGATCGCTGGGTTAGCGAATCAAGGAGGGTAACCAACGCAAGAAGGGAGTCGGCATCGAGTCGCCGCCGCAGCTGCAACGAGTCTCCCGGGGAAGGATCGCCCCAATCGGTCCACTCCCGCGCAACGCTGAAGGTGCCACAATCCAGTCCACGGAGAATGAGCGTGTCTTTGCCAGCGATACGCCGCTTCTTGAGTACGGGGAACCGTTGGCCGCGCAGCGGATGGTACGGGTGGCGGATCTCCGCCCATCCCAAATGCTCGCTGTGCTCAAGTGCAGTTTGCGTTAACCGTCCCCACGATGAAGGATCGAGCGCAGCAAGCATTGTATCTGCTGGCACTCGCCCCCGTTGTGGAAACTACTGCTGATAAAAACTCTTATGGGTTTCGTCAGCAGCGGTCCTGCGCCGATGCGATGGAACAGTGTTTCAAAGCACTGAGAAGCGCAAACACGCAGTGGATTCTGGAGGGCGACATCAAGTCCTGTTTCGACAAGATTTCACACGAATGGCTTTTGGCTCACGTCCCGATGGACCGAGTCATTCTCCAAAAGTGGCTGAAATCTGGGTACATGGAAAAACACGTCCTTCACGATACCGCGGACGGAACTCCACAAGGTGGAATTATCTCTCCTGCGCTCGCTAACCGCGCGCTGGATGGACTTGAACGACTCCTGCAGGAAAAGTATCCCGCAGGAAAACGTCTCAAGTCTCTTGGAGGTGAAAAACCCTGTGTGAATCTCGTCCGTTACGCGGATGACTTCGTCATCACCAGTAAATCGAAAGAATTACTGGCAAGAGAAATCAAGCCCCTGGTCGAGCAGTTCCTGCAAGAACGAGGTCTTGAACTTTCTCCGACGAAGACCGTCATTACGCACGTGGAGCACGGCTTTGATTTTCTCGGACAAAACGTGCGCAGATATCCTAACGGAAAACTGCTCATCAAGCCTTCCAAGAAGAATGTTGGAACCTTCTTGAAGGGCATCCGCAGAATCATCAAAGACGCACATGGCGTGTCTGCCGCCGATCTGATCGATCAACTCAACCCCAAGATTCGCGGTTGGGCCAACTATCATCGGCATGTGGTGAGCAAACGCACGTTCAAACGCGTTGACTACACCCTCTTCGCTAGTCTATGGAGATGGGCACGACGAAGACACCCGAACAAAAGCCCGCGCTGGTTCAAACCGAAATACTTTGACCGGCGTGGGAATCGTGACTGGTCCTTCTTCGGTGAAACCTGCGATGACGAAGGACGGCCGACTAAAGTCTGGCTGTACTACGCCATGAGCACTCCCATCAAACGACACGTCAAGGTTAAAGGCGAAGCGAACCCGTACGATCCAACCTATGAAACCTACTTCGAAGAACGCGAAGGGGCTCACATGCTGGAAACGTTTCGGGGTACCCGCACTCTTCGCTATCTCTGGTATGAGCAACGTGGACTCTGCACGCAGTGCCATACAAAAATCACTCGGATCACGGGCTGGCGCCTTCATTACTGCGTCCCCCGTGTGAAGGGTGGTTCCACTGGTGCCACGAACTGCGTTTTACTACATCCCGAGTGCCATGACGGGGTTCATCGTCAGCGTCTCCCCGTTTCGAAACCGCGTCTCCCCCAAAGAGGCGTTCGAAGGGCTTGAGCTGGGTGAAAGGAAACCTTCACGCCCAGTTCTGAGAGGGCCGGGCGGCCGCAAGGCCGCCTGGCTA
>CAWAPN010000004.1:0-1130842 GCA_963783955.1 Candidatus Acidiferrales bacterium
GTAGTTGAGACCGATGGACATGTGGGGCTACAATAACCTTGCCCGAAAGGGCGGATTACTCACTAACGGAAAGCGCCCTCTCTCCATTTCCGGCTGAACCAGCACAACCGAAGATGGCGAAATGCCGGAGGATCCGAACGCACTAAGCCATGCTTTCGAGGCCGAATACGATTCCGCAGAGTGCGCGAAGCCAAAATCTGCAAATTCATGCGTCATACTCACGCCGTTTGAAGAAGGAGAATCCTCTGGCGGCCCATCGCCCTGCGGGATCGGGAAGGCGTTCTCATAGGCCGCGGGCACGACGGGCGCTCCATACGAAGAGGATGAAACACAAGCTTCACTCAATACCATATGAGAACAGTTCTGACCGCTATTTCCATAACTTCTCGAAGTCCGCCTCCGTCAAAATCTCCACGCCCAGTTCCTTCGCTTTGTCATATTTCGACCCCGGGTCCGTCCCCACCACAACGTAATCCGTCTTCTTACTCACCGAGCCGCTAACCTTCCCCCCGTGTTGCTGCACCAGCACGCCCGCCTCTTCCCGCGATCGATTCAGCAACCCACCAGTAAACACAAACGACTTCCCCGCCAATTTCTGGCTCTTGATTTCGCGCTTTTCCGTCGTGGGTCGCACGCCCGCTTTGTTGAGTCTGTCGATCACATTTCGGTTCGCCGGCTCGCTGAAAAACTCGGCAATGCTCGCCGCCACCTTCGGCCCCACTTCCGGCACGTTCTCCAGTTCCTCAGTCGTGGCCGCGGCCAACTCCTCCACCGACGAAAAATGCTGCGCCAGTAACTGGCCCGTGCGTTCCCCCACAAATTGAATTCCCAGCGCGTAAATCAGCCGTGCCAGCGGTTGCTTCTTGCTGCCCTCAATTTCATCCATCAAATTCTGCGCCGATTTTTCCGCCATTCTTTCCAGTTCCGCCACTTCCTCCATTTTCAGCGCGTATAAGTCCGCAACGTCCTTCACCATTCCTTTTTCGACCAGCTGATCGACAATCTTTTCGCCCAAGCCATCAACATTCATCGCGTGCCGGCCGGCGAAGTGCTGTACGGACTCCTTCAGTTTTGCCGGACAAGCCGAATTCACGCACCGGTAAGCTACTTCCCCTTCCACTCGATGAATCGTGCTCCCGCACTCCGGGCACTTCTTCGGCATCCGAAACGGCCGGCGATCCTTCCCTTCCTTCACCACCTTCAACACATGCGGGATCACTTCGCCGGCGCGCTCAATCAGCACCGTGTCTCCGATCTGCACTCCTAGCCGCTCGATCTCGTCCATGTTGTGCAGTGTGGAGCGACTTACCGTTACGCCGCCCACCTGCACAGGCTCCAACATCGCCACCGGCGTCAGCGCGCCGGTCCTTCCTACATTCACGAGAATGTCCCGTACCACCGTCGTTTCCTGCCGCGCGGGATACTTATACGCAATCGCCCATCGCGGTGCCTTCGACGTAAATCCCAGCTCATTTTGTTGGGCCGTGGAATTCAGCTTGATCACCACGCCGTCAATTTCATAGGGCAGCTTTTCGCGTTTCCTGTCCCAGGTCTCGCAATACGCAATCACTGAATCGATGCCGTCGCACAATCTCCAATCCGTCGACGCGCGGAAGCGCATCCGTTTCAACGCCTCAAGCGAATCCGAATGCTTCGCGAAGGGTACTTTCCCCTCGACGTACAGGTAGTAGGCGAAGAAATCTAGCTTCCGCTGCGCCGTGATGGACGGGTCCAACACGCGTACTGCTCCCGCCGCGGCATTGCGCGGATTCACAAAAATCTTTCCTCCGCTCTCCTCCTGCTGACGGTTGAGGGCCTCAAACGACTTCCGCGTCATCATAATTTCGCCGCGCACTTCGAACGCTGCCGGCAACTTCACTTTCTTCAGGGTCGCCGCGTCGACGCGCAATGGAACCGACCAGATAGTCTTCACATTCGGCGTAACGTCCTCTCCGGTCGTTCCATCCCCTCGCGTTACGCCGCGTACCAGAACGCCATCTTGGTACTGAAGCGAAATGCTTAGCCCGTCAAATTTGTGCTCAGCGATGTATTCGTTCACCGGTCGGCCCGTGGCCTCTCGCACGCGTCGGTCC
Source organism: Candidatus Acidiferrales bacterium (assembly GCA_963783955.1). GTDB lineage: Bacteria > Acidobacteriota > Terriglobia > Acidiferrales > UBA7541 > Acidiferrum. The sequence goes on from CAWAPN010000004.1 coordinate 2,094, forward strand.
CAATCTTTCAGGGCATCGAACGAAAATGCGTTGTCCAGGCTCAGCATGGCCCGCGCGTGCTTTACGCTGGTAAATCCGTCGCGCGGCGTGCCTCCTACGCGCATCGTAGGCGAATCTGGTGTCACCAATCTCGGATGCGCAGCCTCCATGTCCTTCAACCGGTTCATCAGCTTGTCGAACGCCGCATCAGAAATCTCGGGCTCATCCGCCACGTGATACAGATACTCGTGATGCCGGATCTGCTCCCGCAGCTTTTCCAGTTCCCGTTTCACTGTTCCGTTGGCCTTCGCCATTTGCGCCTTCACCATGCAGCCTACCTCCGCGGCGTGCAATGCGATTCGTATTATACCTGCTCATCCACAGCATTATTGGGGCGCGACCATCTTCGTGGAAACCCGGTACCGTCGATAATTCGTATAACGATGTGCGTTTTTGAATTCCACTTCAAAAGGCCGGTTCAGGACGGGCCCCAGTTTGAGATATACGACCACATCCTGCGGGAGCCACAAAGGAGTGGCAAGGTCCTGTAGCCGCACTTCGCCGAAGTCCACTTTCGTGGTCTGCGCGTCCAAACCGGCCTTTGGTTCTGGCGCCAGAAGGTCCGTCCTCATTCGCAGAATGTGAAAATTCTCTTTGTCCACCCACGCGATTCCCTGGAGTTCCATGTGCACCTCCGATCCGCCGGATCCTCGCAACGTGACTTCGAGGCCGGTTTCGCCGGACATCTGCGCGAATGCCACCACGTACGTGTCCCGTTTGGCAATCTTTTGATCGCCAAGATAACGGAAAGTCGAAGCCGGTTGAAGCGCAGACGAGAATTGCATACAGGTCAGTGCAAACCCCGAAGTGATGAGAAAGCCTCGTCGTGGACTTGCGTCCAGCCGGTTCCCTTCTTCGTCCATCCGGAACTCATCGAAACCTGCCTGAGCGCCTTCCCCATGGCGCAGAATCAAATAGTTGTCTTGCGCGGGCTTGCCCGCGCTTCGAATCCCGTTTCTCTCCTGTTTGATTTCTTCGTGCGCCACAAGATCAACGACGCCGTCGAGAAACTCATCCACTCTCTCTCCCGTTTTTTTTAGGATCAACGGCAACGCCTGCTGGTCCGTGGACGGGTGAAAACCCTTCAATTCCGGAACATGTTTCGTCAGTTGCTTTGGCGCGTCTTCTAGATAGGGATGGACGTCGGAGTCGGGATTCTTTTCGTTTTTGTCCCCGCGAAACGAGGCCTGGGCGCTTGGTTTTGTCAGACCGGGCTTTCCGGAACCGCCCTTCGCAGAACCGAAAAGTAACAAGCCGATCATTATTGTTCGCACGAAAAGCGAACCACCCGAACGTGACTTTGTGGTCGTGGCCGTGACGGCGATAGACATTTTGGACGAGTCCGGGAGGAGAGATTCCCCTTCATTAACCCGCAAACTGCGCGCCTTCGTAGCAATCGCCAACATAGCACAGCGTTCGATTACTTCAAAAAGTCACTAACACCTGGCTCCACGAGCAAGCCCGTTTGCTCTAAATCGTGTTATAAATATACCTCTCCCGGTTGCAAGGGATGTCCTATTAGAAGCTCACGCCCTAGTCTCAGCCGATCTGGAGCAGTTTTCCTCTGCTGCGTATCTCTCGCCGCTTCTTCTGAACTTACGGCGCAGCAGGCGCGACCAGCTCCCGCTCAGACGACTGCTCCGGTCATCAAATCCAACGTAAATGAAGTGCTCGTGACCGTTGTGGCCCGCAACCCTCAAGGTCAAGCCGTCAGCAGCCTCGCGAAGGATGATTTCCAGGTTTTCGACAACGGCAAGCCACAAGCACTCACCGGCTTTACGATCGTTAAACGCGTCACCGCGACCGCCGCGGCTGATTCTCTCACCGCGAATCCAGCTACCGCTACTTCCCGGACCGCGCCGCAGCCAACTCCTCCACCTCAACGATTTGTCATCTTCCTGTTCGACGACTTCGACTTGAGTTTCGCCGATCTGGCCCAAGCGCAGGAGGCTGCCACAAAAGCACTCGACTCGTCCTTGTCGCCGGCCGATGTGGCAGCCGTGCTTTCCACCTCCGGAACCAACAGCGGCCTGACGCGCGATCGCGCAAAATTGAAGCAAGCAATCCTGGGTTTGCGAGTGAAAGGTCTGTATCACCACGACGAGCATGAGTGCCCCAATGTCGACTACTACCAGGGCGACCGGATTCTCAACAAGAACGACTCGATGGCTTTCCAAGCCGCTGTAGCCGATGTTATGTCTTGCTCCGGCGTGAGTGAACCTTCCGTCGCCGAAACCATGGCGCGAAACGCCGCACAGCGAGCGGTAGAATTGGGTGAACAAAACTATCGAAGCAATCTAGATTTCCTGAGAGTGGTTCTAAACCAAATGGGACCTCTCCCGGGACAGCATGTCATTATTCTCGTTTCCTCGGGATTCCTAACTCCCGACGCGGAGGCCATGACCGTCAAATCGAATATTCTAGACATCGCTGCACGGGCGAACGTGGTCATCAACACTCTCGATGCGCGTGGCTTGTACACCACAAATCAGGATGCTTCGGCTCCCATGCGAACCGATCCAGCCGCACAACGCCTTCTCGACCAATACCGTCGCGAATCGATGGCCGCCAATCAAGACGTGTTGGCAGAGCTGGCGGATGGAACCGGTGGAACCTTTTTTCATAACAACAACGATCTCGAAGCCGGTCTCGGCACCCTTATCTCCGGGCCGGAGTATCTCTATCTCCTGGCGTTTTCTAACGCCAACATGAAGTCCAATGGCGCTTATCACAATCTGAAAGTCAAAGTGAATCAGCCCGGCTTAACAATTCAGGCCCGCCGCGGCTACTTTGCTCCCGCTTCGGAAAAAGGCAAAAAGTAGCCAGAATCGCGCTGTTCATTTGCTTTTTTGTTGTTTGCCTTCTCTTCTTTCCGTGGTCCCTTGTTTTTTCGGTTAGAATTAAAGTTTGACCGACGGCCATCTGGAATTTATGGACGCGCCTCTCCAAAACGCGGTTTTGATCCACAACCCCAACGCCGGCAATGGCGGCAATGGGCGTCGTCGCCTCATCGACCAGGCGCGCCAGATTCTCGCTTCGAATGGTATCGAGGCCGACCTGGCCGAAACCACCGGTCCCGGACATGCTACGGAAATTGCTCAGCAGGCCGTGCGTGATCGGCGTCAACTCGTCATCGCCTGCGGAGGCGATGGCACGCTCAACGAAGTCGTCAATGGCCTCGCCAATTATGCCAATGGGCATCGCGTTCCTCTCGCGCTTCTTCCCGGAGGGACCGCCAATATTCTCGCCAAGGAACTCGATCTTCCTTGGGACATCCCGCGCGCCGCGCGCCGCCTCGTCGATGCTGAAATTCGCGAAATCGCTCTCGGCCTGGCGACTCCACTTGAGCAGCCCGATCGCAAGCGCTATTTTCTTTCCGTCTCCGGCGCTGGTCCGGACGGTATGATTGTTTATTCCGTAGATCTGGGCCTGAAAGCCCGTGTTGGCATCTTGGCCTACTGGTGGCAGGGCGCGCGCGAAGTTCTTCGCTACACTTTCCCGCGCTTCCGTGTGCGAACCGGCGACCGTCAAATTGAAGCCACACTTGTCGTTGTCGGCCGCACAAAAAATTACGGCGGCCCGTTCAAGATTACCGACCAAGCCGATCTGTTCGAAGACCGTTTCGAAGTCATGGCGCTCACCACCCAGAGCGGTTTCCGTTATCTGAGCTATTTGCCGACTCTCTGGATGGGAAATCTTCGTAAAGAGGAAGGCGTGCACTTCTGGAAAGCCGAATCTCTCGTCTGCGAACCGCTGGACGCCAATCCCGTCTATGCTCAAGTCGACGGCGAACCTTTGGCTCGTCTGCCCATCGAATTTTCGATTGTGCCACGGGCCCTGAAATTGCTTGTGCCCCGCGCTTCCGCGCCATACAACGCCGGTGCTGTTTCGTAAATCGTGGACATCACCACCCATGCCCTCGCGTCATTTGCTCTAGCGCGCGGATTCTTTCCTCGCCGCCGTTGGCCGCTCGTTGTCGGCATGCTCATCGCCGGCACCATTGCCGATGTCGATCTTCTAAGCTCTTTCTTCGGTCCCGGGGCGTATTTCGCCTTGCGCCGCACCTGCACTCATTCGTTTCTCGGCACCATTGTTGTGGTTCTTTTGACTGTGCTTTTGATTCGTTACCTCGTTAGAAAACATCCTGCGCCAATTTCCACGCTTCTTCTGCCGCTTGCCGCCGCGGCACTGTTCCACATCGTCCTGGATCTTTTGCAATCCGAGGGCGTCGCGCTTGTTTGGCCCTTTCGTCCTACCCGATTTGCAATGGATTGGCTCCCAACGATCGATCCCTGGATTCTCGCCATTCTCATTGCCGGAATTCTGCTCCCAGAATTGATGCGCCTGGTGAGCTCCGAAATGGGGATCAAGAACAAGAGTCCGCGAGGCCGAAACGGCGCGATCGTCGACTTGTCCTTCCTGGTTCTCTACATCATTGCTCGCGCTCTGCTCCATGCTGGCAGCATAGCTTCACTCGAGCCCCATTTGTACCAAGGCGAATCGGCGCGCGCCGTCGGCTCCTTCCCCAACGCGCTTTCGATTTTCACCTGGCGCGGCGTGGTCGAAACCCGTTCGCTTCTCTGCACCGCCGAGGTCCCGGCTGGTCTTGGACGAAACTTCGATCCAGAGAGCGCCGCATGCTTCCACAAGCCAGATCCGTCGCCGGAACTGGACGCAGCGCAAAAAACAGACGTCGCGAAGGAGTATCTCCGTGTTGCGCCGTTCCCGCGGGCCATCGTCGCCAAAACGGAAGATGGCTACGAAGTGGTCGTTCGTTCCATGCGCGACGTTGCCGAAGACGAGGTACGCCACCGCGTTGCCGCCCTCATTCTCCTCGATGCGAAATTGGCAATCTCCGACCAGCAACTCATCTGGGCCACCGACGTCCACCTGCACTGATCCTTGCCGGGTATCACAGGCACTTCGCCTGTGCTCGTTATTCGTCTGTGCCGTCCGTCTTCTCCCGCAGAATCAACCGCGACAACCCATAACTCACCGCCACAAACACGACCACTCCAGCCGCCACCTGCAACTTATGTTGCGCAATAAATGGCATCGCCTGTTCTCCGTACTTGGTTGCCAGATAACCAATCCCGAAATATCGGATCGCCCGTGCCAATCCTATCGCCGATACGAAACTGCCGAATGGCACTTCGAAAACCCCCGCCGCAAAAACAAATATTTTGAATGGCGTGGGTGGCGGCAGCAGAGCCGCCGCCAGCATTCCTCCAAACCCGTTTTTCACCACCCACTCACGGATCGCTTGCCCGCGCTGCCCGGCCTTCTTCCGAAAAAATGCTTCCCCGCCCTTCTTCGCGATGAAATACAACAACACGCACCCCAACACCGATCCCGTCATGGCCATCGCCGCATACAGCGGCATCCGCAGTGGTTTCTGGATGCTTAGTTCGATCAAAAGCAGATCATTGATGACTGGGAAGGTCAGCACCGAAGAATCAAGGAAGGAAATCAGGAACAATCCGGGTGCTCCCAATGCGCCCGCAAACGCAACAATCTTCTGCCTCCACCCGCCGAGTTGCGTGGTCAACAATAGCTCCTCCGTCGATACCGTTCAGGAGTCTAACAGAGGCGTTGACGGGCTTCCGTCCGTCGACAGCTTGCAGTTGGAATTGCTTAACTTGCCTGCACGATCTTCCCCACCGCGTGTTTTTTGACGGGCAATTCGCGGATCCGCACGCCTGTGGCTGCAAAAATCGCATTCGTCAAGGCTGGCGCTACGGGTGGGATTCCCGGCTCACCGGCGCCACCAAGCGGAGCGTCGCTCTCATGAATGTGCACTTCAATCTCGGGACATTCCGCCAGTCTCACCACCTCGTAGTCCGGAAAGTTCTGCTGCACGACGGCTCCATGATCGATCGTGATTTCGCCATGCAAAGCCGCGCTGAGGCCGAAAATAATTCCTCCCTCCATCTGGGCCTTGAAACCATCCGGATTCACCGCCATGCCACAATCCGCAGCCGTTGTGACGCGGCGAACCTTCACGCCGTCATCCTTGATCTCGACCTCAGCGACATGCGCCACAATCGTCCCGAAGCATTCCACCATCGCGATTCCGCGCCCGCGGCCGGCGGGCAGCGGAGTGCCCCATCTCGCTTTTTCGCCGGCGAGACTCAGCGTAGCGGCGTGCCGTGGCTTCTCTTTCAAAAGTGCTAAGCGAAACTCCAGGGGATCACGCTTGGCCTCATGAGCCAATTCGTCGATGAATGACTCCACAAAAAATCCGTGCCACGAAGCTTCCACGCTGCGCCACGGCCCCGTCGGCACGTGAGCGGGCAGCTTCACCGTGCCATAGGCTTGGTTCGTCACCCCGTACAAAATATGCGACTCGGGATTCGGATCATCGTTGGTGGTGTAATCGTTCACCCAAACCTTGGGCAAACCATGCTTGTCCAGCGCCGCCCGAAAGCGGCTCGTAACGTTGGGCCGATAGTAATCGTGCTGCATGTCTTGCTCTCGGTTGAAGATCAGCTTCACCGGCACGCCCGGCATGGCCTTGGCCGTTTCGACCGCGTACGTCAGAAAATTCCACAGGTCCGGCAGGCGTCGTCCGTAGCCGCCCCCGCTCGGCATCAAATGAAACGTGACTTTCTCCATTTTCAGCCCGGCCGCCTTGGCGCAAAACGCTCGCGATCCCAAGCCATCCTGCGTGCCGGCCCAAACCTCCAGCGTTCCATCGTTTTTGTAGAACACCGTCGCGTTCACCGGTTCCATCGGTGCGTGCGCGAGATACGGCACGTTGTAGATTCGCTCGATAACGCTGCTGACCTCCAGCGTCTCGGCGCCACTCCCGGTCTTCATGTCTTGCTTGATTTTTCCGTTTTGCAACGCGGCGAGATGCATCTCGCCGATGGTTTTCGAGGAGACCTCACCCTTCCCCCCGCTATCAAAAACTGGATCGAGCGCGTCAATCGCTTTGCGCGCCCGCCAGAATCGGTCGGCGACCACGATCACAGCATCGTCCAGCTTCACGACTTTCTGGACGCCGCGACTCTGCGCAATGCGCGATGCATCCGCCGAAACCAGCTTGCCGCCGAACGCTGGTGATATCCGGATGGCCGCATACAACATGTTCGGCAGTTGCGTATCGATGCCGTATTGCATGGCCCCGTTCACCTTGGCCGGGATGTCCAGGCGCTGGACGGGCTGTCCAACCAACCTGTATGCGTTCCTCGGCTTCAATTTCGGATGCGCAGAGGGGCTAAAGCCTGCCGCCTCCGCCGCGAGTTCGCCGTAGCCGAAGCTTTTTCCCGACAGAATGTGGATGACGCGGCTCATCTCTGTGCGAAATTCCGCTATCGGCGCGTTCATTCGCGCCGCAGCCGCCTTCACCAGCATTTCCCGTACAGCGGCCCCGGCGACGCGCGTTCCGTAAACGCCCGTGAAGCGCACCGCAGAGGAACCGCCCGTCGTCTGCAAATCCATGTACTCGGCAAGGATGCGCAGGGAATTGACGGTCGTTCCCCGAAGATACGTCGGGACGCGATCGCCCGGTACATTCAATTCTTCAAGAGCGAAGCCCTCCGCCATCGCGCTGTTTGCAAACAGTGGATCGGCAGGTGCCGTTTCTGCCCGCACCTTGCTCCAATCGGCGTCAAGTTCGTCGGCAGCCATCTGCGAAAGCGACGTGTAAATCCCGGTGCCGATATCGCAGTGCGGCACGACCACTGTGATCGTTCCGTCGTTGGCAAGCTTGAGCCAGTTCGCGAGAAATCGTTCGCCGGATTTCGCAGCCAGCAAATCCGCCTTGCCGAGTCTTCCGCTTGGCCAAAGTGCGTAGCCGACCACCAGCGCCCCGGCCGCCGTCGCGCCTCCAAGTAAAAACTTCCTTCGATTCATGACCGGGCACCGGCTGTGCTCTTGCGTTCCGCCAAGTCACGCACTGCGGCGCGAATGCGCGAAAGTGTCCCGCAACGGCAAATATTAGTAATCGCCGCGGCGAATTGCTCGTCGGTGGCCGCGGGATTCGTCTGTAGAAACGCGCTTACTGCCATGATCATCCCGGACTGGCAATAACCGCACTGCGGCACCTGGTGCTCGATCCACGCTTCCTGAACCAAGTTCAACCCTCCCGCGCCGAGCCCCTCGATCGTCCGTATTTCTGCGCCTTCCACCGATCCCGCGGGAACTCGGCAACTCCTTACAGCCCTCCCGTTCACGTGCACCGTGCAGGCCCCGCAGGCCGCGATCCCGCATCCGAACTTGGTTCCGGTCAAATGCAATTCATCGCGAATCACCCACAGCAGCGGAGCATCCGGCTCCACGTCTACGTCATGTACCACTCCATTCACATTTAAACGAATTCCCACGGACGTCCCTCCCGACGCGAACGAGTCACGCGGATGCAAAGCTTGTAGCTCACGCCTTCCAGGGCAAGGCCTTTCGAGCCTGAACCAGATACCTCCCAATCAAAGGCAAAAAGCTTTAGGACTGCAAGGCCGGCCCCACAGGTCGCATCAACTGCTAAGCTTGCTATCCTCTCAGCCGCGAGATATTTTGTCTTGAAGGATAGTGACCCTGGGCGTAGGCAGCCGGCGTCATGCCCGTGACGCTCTTGAAGCGCCTATGAAAGTGGCTCTGATCCGCAAATCCCAATTCGATCGCCAGATCGCTGATCGAGCCGCCCTTCTGCAACCGTTTTCGCGCTTCTTCGATCCTCAGTTGCAGCAGCCATTCGTAAGGAGGCATGCCAACGACGCGGCGGAACGAACGAATCACATACGCCTTCGACAAACCCGTCAGTGTCACGAGTTCGTTCAACGCCACATTACGATGAAGATTCGCGCGCAGATACTGTTGGATCAATCCAACATGCCTTGATTCGCGGCCCTCTGGCTGCCGCACGCACGCGCGCGCATGCCGCAAGAAAACTTGCCCAAGATTCGAAAGAAGCTGTGTTTCGACCTCCAGGCAGGGCTCGCCAAATTCCAGCGCGCGGCAAACACGTCGCAACTTCGGGGCTAGCAAAGAATCGCGAAGCGCGATCCCAGGAAACATCGGCAATTCCCTGACGCCCGGCAATATCTCCTTCACCAGATCTTCGCCGATATACAGCATCGAGTAGCTGACGCCGCCCTTTTGTAGTGGATATCCAGTGTGCACTTCGCCCGGATTGATTGCGATCAACTCTCCAGGGCCGCCGCGTTCATCCGCGCCCCGATACCAGATCCCTCCGGTCCCGTCATCGACCACGCCAATCGCCCAAGTCGCATGGCTATGGCGGGGATATTCATGGACAAAATTCACGACTCGAAAGCACTCGAGGTCGGGGATCTCGGGCACGGTCCACGAACGTGTTACACAGCTCTGCATACTCCGTCGAGTATGCCACAACGCCCGGTCCGTTTCGTTCGTCTCGCCAATACCCAAACTATAGTAGCGTCTCGATCGCCTCTACAATCACGTCGTAAACGCGATGCAACTCGTCTGGCTCAATCACGTACGGCGGCAAAACATACACGACATTCCCGAGCGGCCGCAGCAATACACTATGCTCGAGGAAAAATCCGTACAGCTTCGGCCGAAGCCCCGAAAGATACCCCGCATCCTCCGCCAACAGCTCGATCGCCCCCATGGTCCCAACCTGCCGCGTCTCTCCGACCTGGTGCATCCGGCGCAATAGACCCAATCGCTCGCCGTGAATCTTCGCAATCGTCGCGATCCGGTCAAACACCGGCTCATCGTCAAAAATCTGAAAGTTGGCATTCGCCGCCGCGCACGCCAGTGCGTTCCCCGTATACGAATGCCCGTGATAAAACGTGTGCATCCGGTTTTCGCTACGAAACGCTCTCTCCACGCGGTCCGTGCACAGCGTCACTCCCATGGTCAGAAATCCGCCCGTGATTCCCTTCGAAATGCACATCAAATCCGGTACGACATTCGCCAAATCGCACGCAAACATCTTCCCGGTACGCCCAAACCCGGTCAGCACCTCGTCCGCGATCAATAGCACATCATGCTTCGTGCACAGTGCCCGCACCTTTTGCAGAAACTCCACCGGATGCACGATCATCCCGCCCGCGCCCTGCAGCAGCGGTTCCACAATGGCCGCGGCGATTCGTTCGCCCCGCTGCTCCAGTAGCTTTTCCAGTTGCCCTACGCACTCGATGTGGCAACTCTCCCTCTTCAATCCCACCGGGCACCGGTAGCAATACGCCGAATTCACCCTATGCACGGCGTAACGCATCGATTGGAATGGCTGTGTGAAGGGCGATTCGTCGCTCACAGACATCGCGCCAGCCGTATCCCCGTGGTATCCATGCGCCAGCGCAACAATCTCCGTTTTTTCTGGTCGCGCCAGGTTCTGAAAGTGCTGCACTGCCAGTTTTAGCGCTACCTCCACCGCGGTCGACCCGTCATCGGAAAAAAACAGGTGCCGCAAATCAGCGGGCAGCCATTTACCGAGCCAACCCGCTAATTCCTCCGCAGCCTCGTGCGAAAATCCCGCCAGGATCACCTGCTCCAGTTTCTTCGCCTGCTCCCCGATCGCCGCCGCAATCCGCGGATTCCCATGACCGTGCAAATTCACCCACCACGAGGAAACCGCATCGATGATTTTCCGCCCGTCCGCGGTGTACAGGTACACACCCTCCGCCTTGCGCACCAGGATCGGGGCGGGATCAAGCGCACCATTCGTAAACGGGTGCCAGATGTGCAACGGAGAATTCATTGAGCAAATGCGGATCGATCAAAGTGATTCAGGAAAACCTGCATGAGCGCGGTGCGATGCAGATTGGGAAGTTTGGGAATTTCGCCGATCACGCGAACGTGACCGAATTTCTCGATGGTTTCGCGGTTCTCGCGGTTCTGGTCGCCAATCAGCACCACGCCATGCACGGGCAATTCCGCGGCGTGCAGCGCCGCCAGCGAGAGTAACGTGTGATTGATCGTGCCCAGGCTGCTGCGCGCCGCCAGAATCACCGGCAACTTGAACTTCACCATCAAATCCAGGATGAACTGTTTTCCGTTGATGGGCACCAGTACGCCGCCGGCGCCCTCCACGATGAGCCAGTCGTTCAGCAAACTCGTCGGCGGATTGATGCGCGCCAAATCAATTTCCACGCCCGCCCATCGTGCCGCCAGATCCGGCGACACGGGCGGCACAAACTTGTACACCTCTTCGAGCGTGCGATCCGTTCCAATGCCCGCCAGCCGCATCACCGTCACACGGTCGGAACCCTCCAGGGTTCCCGTTTGGATCGGCTTCCAGTAAACCGCATCGAGCGCAGCGCACAGCAAAGCGGCCAGCGTCGTCTTTCCCACTCCCGTGTCTGTGCCAGTGATGAAAAAGTGTCGTCTCATGCGTATTTCGCCGCCAGGGCCGAGGATTTTCCCTCGCGCCACTCGACCAGCGACTTTACCAATCGTTTCAGCTCTTCCGGCGCAACTCGCGCCGTCAGAGACAATCGCAACCGCGCCCGGCCCAAGGGTACCGTCGGTGGCCGGATGGCCCGCACCGCAAATCCATCGCGCTGTAATTGCGCGGCCGCTTCGAGTGTGTCCTCATTGCTCCCCAAAATCACCGGCACGATCTGGCTCGCGCTGCCCCCGGTATCGAATCCCGCTCGTTGCAGATACTGATTCAATCCCTTGGCGCGATCGAGCAAAGTCTGCCGCTCCGTGTCCATTTCTGCGCACAACTTCACAGCCATACTGATTTGCTCTGCGAAGTACGGCGGCAGAGCCGTGCTAAAGATGAATGTCCGCGCGTGATTGATCAGGTGGTCTTTCATCACTGCCGGCCCGCACACAAACGCGCCCGCGCTTCCCAGCGCCTTTCCACACGTATGGATGGTCGCCAACACCTGCGCCAGAATCCCTTCGCGCGCCGCCAGGCCGCATCCCGCCTTACCCTGCACGCCGGTAGCGTGGGCTTCGTCGACGATCATCGCGGCACCGAACTTCTCCGCCAGACACGCCATCTCCTTCAACGGAGCGACATCCCCGTTCATGCTGAAAACACTTTCCGTGACGATGATTCTCCGCCATGGCGCGCCGGCATCCTGTCGCAATGAGTTTTCCAGCGCGTCTAGGTTGAGGTGAGGATAGATGACTTTCCGGGCTCCCGACAAGCGCATTCCGTCAATGAGACTTGCATGGTTCAACGTGTCGGAATACACCACGTCGTCCCGGCCGACCAGCGCAGAGAGCAGTCCCAGGTTGGCCGCATAACCACTGCCGAAAAACAAAGCCGCTTCTGTTCCTGCAAAGGCCGCAAACTGCTCTTCCAGTTTGCGCCAACCTTCCGTTTGCCCCGAAAGCAGTCGCGATGCCGTTCCGCTCATTCTTGTAGTGCTGCCGACCGCTCGCAGCACTGCTTCGCGCAGGCCGGAATGCTCCGCCAATCCCAAATAATCGTTCGAGCAAAAATCGATCCCTCGAATCTCTTCGAGGCTTCGCCGCTGGTGCTGTTGTTCGAGGGCTTTCAGCCCTTTTCCGAGCGTCGCCTTCCACGTTGCTAGGATGTCATCCGGCATGGAACTCCAGCGCCTTCATCCCCAGGCTTTGCAACAAATGTTCATCCTCATCCGGCCCTGGATTGGGCGTGGTCAACAGCTTTTCGCCCACAAAAATCGAATTCGCTCCGGCCAGAAAACAGAGCGTGACCGCTTCGGGCGACAATTGCTTGCGCCCCGCAGCCAATCGCACGCGCGAGGACGGCATGAGTACGCGCGCCGTCGCAATCGCCCGCACCATCTCGAGCGGATCCAGAGCCGGCATCGATGCCAGTGGCGTGCCTTCGACTCTGACCAGCATGTTGATCGGCACGCTTTCCGGGTGCGGCTTTAATTGGGCCAATTGATGCAATAAACCAACGCGATCGCTCGCCGTTTCACCCATCCCGAGGATCCCGCCGCAACACACAGTGATTCCCGCTTTCCGTACCGCCGCCAGTGTCCTCAATCGCTCGCCATACACCCGCGTCGTAATGATCGACCCATAAAATTCCGGCGACGTGTCCAAATTGTGGTTGTACGCCGTCAAACCCGCTTCCTTCAAACACACCGCCTGCTCATCCGTCAACATCCCCAGCGTGCAACATACCTCCATTCCGACGAGCGACACGCCGCGGACCATCTCGAGCACCTTCTCGAATTCCTTGCCCTTAGGGGCGTCCCGCCACGCCGCCCCCATGCAGAATCGTGTCACGCCTCGCTTCGCCGCCTCCCGGGCTACTCCCACCACATGCGCGGGATCGAGTAAACCTTGCCGCTCCACGTTCGCATCGTAGTGAGCGCTCTGTGGACAATACGCACAATCCTCCGGGCATCCGCCGGTCTTGATCGAAATCAGCTGGCACGTCTGTACGCGGTCTGGCTCGTGGAATTGCCGGTGCACGGACTGTGCCCGGTACACCAATTCCGGCAGCGGCGTGTCGTAAATTGCTTGTACATCGCCCTTGGCCCAGTCGTAGCGCAGGGCGCCACCGTTTCTTGCCTGCGCCAACGCGTCCATTTCCGTATTCATTTCTGTAGGTCTCACCTGGCCCGGTTGAATCTATCACTCACTTCGTAGCCCCTCATACTATCATTAGCCATTCCCTTCAGACCATTTGTCGCGGTTTCGTTTCTCTCCCCCCTTTCCTGTATTCCAAAGCGTTTGACCCAACATTAGCGAAATGTTATAAATCGAAGTCATCCATTCGCTCTCCTGCGACGCAGATTTGCCGGGGTAGTCTGGACCCAACCAGAGGTCTGAGGGGTATCGCGGGCGATCGGATGGGTTCCTGTCCGGTTCAGGTTATAGGGACTCTTGCCGACGCCGGAGAGACGCTCCCCCGCTGTTTGTGGATAACGACGCTAGAGGTTCAATGGATTTCGTTTCCCGTTGACCTGTCGGTGTGTGTGTTGGTAGTAATTGGGGCGGTGACGGGCTTCCCGCTCGCGCGTTCTGCCCCCAAAATATGCATCGGGAAACTTCTGGAGGAATTTTCATGCGCATCTCGATCGTCCCGACGTGGGGCAAGATCAGCACTCTGGCGAAGCGCTTTTCTGCCGCCGTTGCTCTTTCGCTGTTTTCTCGGGCCGCACTGTTCGCTGCGCAAGGCGATGAAGTTGGTGGTGAGGCCGGGCTTCGCCTTCCAAATCTTTCTTCGGTCTCCTTCCTCGGCATCGATGGCCATAAGCTTCTCCTTTACGGAATCGGCGTCTGCATCCTCGGCCTGTTATTCGGCATGACCATCTTCAACCGCCTCAAAAACATGCCCGTGCATCGCTCCATGCGAGACATCTCCGAGCTCATCTATGAAACCTGCAAGACTTACCTCATCAACCAGGGCAAATTCCTTTTACTCCTCTGGATTTTCATCGCCATCGTCATCGTCCTGTATTTCGGTGTTCTCTCTCCCGTTCCGGGAAAATCCGTCTTCATCACTCTTCCGATCATCCTTCTGTTTAGCCTCGTCGGCATGGGCGGCAGCTACAGCGTCGCCTGGTTCGGCATTCGCGTGAACACCTTTGCTAATTCCCGCACCGCTTTTGCCGGCTTGCGTGGCATTCCCTATCCCATCAACAAAATTCCTCTCGAAGCGGGCATGAGCGTGGGCATGATGCTCATCAGCGTCGAACTTTTGATGATGCTCATCATTCTGTTGTTCATCCCGGGAGATTACGCCGGCCCCTGCTTCATCGGTTTCGCCATTGGCGAATCCCTCGGTGCCGCGGCTCTCCGTATCGCGGGCGGCATCTTCACGAAGATTGCCGACATCGGTTCCGACCTGATGAAAATCGTCTTCAAAATCAAGGAAGACGACGCCCGCAACCCCGGCGTCATCGCGGATTGTACCGGCGACAATGCCGGAGATTCCGTGGGCCCCACCGCCGATGGTTTCGAAACCTACGGTGTAACCGGAGTCGCTCTCATCACGTTCATTCTTCTCGCCGTCAAAAGCCCGACCGTTCAGGTTCAGCTCCTGGTCTGGATCTTCGTTATGCGTATCATCATGCTCATCGCCAGCGCCGTCGCTTACTTCATCAACAGCGCCATCCAGAATGGCCGCTACGCCACGGCCAAGGAAATGAACTTCGAAACGCCCCTAACCTGGCTCGTTTGGATTACTTCCTTCGTTTCGATCGCTCTCACCTATGCCGTTTCCGCCCTCATTATTCCCGTTCTCGGCGGCGATTCTTCGCTTTGGTGGAAGCTGGCAACCATCATCTCCTGCGGCACTTTAGCCGGCGCCATCATCCCCGAGCTGGTGAAAGTCTTTACTTCGACCGAATCCCGCCACACCAGGGAAGTCGTCACTTCCGCGCAGGAAGGCGGCGCGTCTCTCGGTATTCTTTCCGGATTCGTCGCCGGCAATTTCTCCGCCTACTACCTCGGCCTCGCCATGGTCGCTCTCATGTCCATCGGCTATCTCATTAGCACCATGGGCGTCGGCAGCCTAATGGTCGCCGCGCCCGTCTTCGCTTTTGGGCTGGTCGCCTTCGGATTCCTCGGGATGGGCCCCGTCACCATTGCCGTCGATTCCTATGGCCCCGTGACGGACAACGCGCAGTCGGTCTATGAGCTTTCGCTCATCGAGCAGATTCCCAACATCACGCAGGAACTCAAGAAGGATTACAACATCGACGTAGACTTCGAGCGCGCCAAGCACCTGCTCGAAGCCAACGACGGTGCCGGCAACACTTTCAAAGCCACGGCTAAACCCGTGCTGATCGGTACCGCCGTCGTCGGCGCCACCACCATGATCTTTTCCATCATCATGGCGCTCACCAACGGCCTCACCTCCGGCGTCAACAATCTCTCGCTCCTCCACGCACCCTTTGTTCTCGGCCTGATCACAGGCGGCGCCATGATCTACTGGTTCACCGGCGCTTCCACCCAGGCCGTCACCACCGGCGCCTATCGCGCGGTCGAGTTCATCAAAGCGCACATCAAGCTTGAGGGCATTGACAAAGCCAGCGTCTCGGATTCGAAGAAGGTCGTGGCCATCTGTACCCAATACGCGCAAAAAGGCATGCTCAACATTTTCATTGCAGTGTTTTTCGCTACTCTCTCCTTCGCCTTCGTCGAGCCTTTTTTCTTCATCGGCTATCTCTTCTCCATCGCCATTTTCGGCCTCTACCAGGCCATCTTCATGGCCAACGCCGGCGGCGCCTGGGACAACGCCAAGAAAATTGTCGAAGTCGAACTCAAGCAGAAAGGCACGCCGCTCCACGACGCCACTGTCGTGGGCGATACCGTCGGCGATCCTTTCAAGGATACGTCCTCCGTCGCGCTGAACCCGGTCATCAAGTTCACCACGCTCTTCGGCCTCCTCGCCGTGGAACTAGCCGTGAAACTCACCGCCAATTCCGGTGCCGGCCTGTCGCATCTCCTGGCCGCCGCCTTTTTCATGGTCTCGTTCTTCTTCGTCTACCGTTCCTTCTACGGTATGCGCATCCGCGGCTCGAACTAACGCGAGTGCCCGGGAGCCTCGAAGGATCCGGAGTTTTGCCGAAGCGCAGCTCGCCAGACCAGTGATAGAATCGCGGTCGGTTCGGTCGAGGTGAAACTAATGAAAAAACATTCAGTCCTCACGCTTGCCTTCACGCTGTTTTCCGTTGTTTCCGTTCACGCGCAGGTCGACGCCAAATGGAAAATCCACGACATGAATCGTCCTGTGCCTCCGGTCGTTGCTCCCGGCACTGCCAGCACCCAGGACCGTCCGGGCAAAGCTCCCTCGGACGCGATTGTTCTCTTCGATGGAAAAGACCTCTCCGCGTGGCTCGACAAAGAAAATGGTCCGGCCAAGTGGAAAGTGGAAAGCGGCTACATGGAGGTCGTTGCGAAGACCGGCTACATCCACACGAAAAAGCCATTCGGTGATTGCCAGCTTCACGTCGAGTTTTCCGAACCCGTTCCGCCGAAAGGCGAAAGCCAGGATCGCGGCAACAGCGGTGTTTTCCTGATGGGCCTCTACGAAATTCAGGTGCTCGATTCCTACGAGAATAAAACCTACGCCGACGGCCAGGCCTCCGCCGTCTACGGGCAATATCCGCCGCTCGTCAACGCGTCTCGCCCACCGGGCCAATGGCAATGGTACGACATTGTCTTCCACGGCCCGCGCTTCGACAGTTCCGGCAAATTGCTTCGGCCCGCGCGTATCACTGTTTTCCACAATGGCGTTCTGGTGCAGGACAATGTCGAACCCACCGGCCCTACCGGACACGGCGTGCGCCCGCCCTACGAGCCCGGCCCAGACAAATTGCCCCTGGCCCTTCAGGATCACGGCAATCCCGTCCGCTACCGCAATATCTGGATCCGCGAATTGTAGCAGCAGGAAACGATTGGACCTCCTGGCGGTCGAGCGGCCGCCTTCTCCGGCGGGCGCTTCGGACACCGGATCAACGCGTTCTCGCTGGTGAGGTTCGAAACTTCAGGCGTGCCATGTTCCGTGAAGGACTTCGACATTCATCTTGGACTTCCTCGGCTCGAACTCCTGCCGAACCTGTCTAGGCCCGCAGCAATCCCACAAACTTCCTCGAATTATTATCAAATCCCGGAAACACCGGTCCCAGATCCTTCACTCCCAAATGCTTCGTTAAAATCTCTCCGACAACCGTGCGGAAATCCGTGGTCAGCGCCAAATCCCGGCCGTCATTCAATTGGTGATCGTCCAATCCCGGCCACTTGCCGTACACCCGGCCGCCTTTCACATCTCCGCCCATCACAAACATGCAATTTGCATGTCCATGATCGGTGCCGCGGTTCCCATTTTCCTTCGCCGTGCGTCCGAACTCGCTCATCGTTACCACCACGACGTCTGCCATCCGGTCGCCCATATCCTGATGAAATGCCGCCAGCGACTGCCCAAGATCCTTCAGCAAATTCGCGAGCTGTCCCTGCGCTGCACCTTCGTTCACATGGTTGTCCCAGCCGCCGCAATCCAGGAACAACACCTCGGCGCCGATATGCGCCTTGATCATTACCGCGATCTGCTGCAATCGCTGCCCTACGGTACTCTTCGGATAATCGGCGCCGTTATCCGGTGGATACTTCGTCGTGTCGATCTTTCTCAACAAGTCGATCGCTTCGAACGTTTCCGCGCCGGTGCCGTGGAGCGCGTGGTCCACGCTCTGCGAATACATGGCTTCAAACCCGCCTTCCGCCACGTTCGCCATCGCCGCCGATTGCGGCTGCACCTTGAATTGCCGCAAATCCGGAATCGCCACGGCGCCGGTGCTGCCCTGCAGCATCCGCGGCAGATTCGGACCCATCGCCACTGCCCGAAACGGGGAAGCATGTTCTTCCGGCACGGTTCCAATCGCACGATCCAGCCATCCGTCTTCGGTGGCTTTCACTCCGGGTGTCCCTGACTCCATATAATCCTGCGCGTCAAAATGGGAACGCGTCGGATCAGGAGATCCCGCCGCCTGCACAATCGCCAACTGATTTTTCTCGAACAAGGGCGCCAACGCCACCAGTCCGGGATGCAACCCGAAAAATCCATCCAGGTCGAGGACGGTGTCTCCCGTGCCGCGTCTCGGCGCCGGAATCGCAATTGTCGGCCGCATCCGATAATAATTCGGTTCCGCGAACGGCACCACAATGTTTAGTCCGTCCGCCGCGCCACGTTGGAACAACACGACAAGCTGCTTCTTGCCATCGGTCGGAGTTGACGCTACCGCCCGCTGCAGAAACGCGGGCATTGTGCTCAGCCCGACCAAGCCAATTCCACCCTGCTTCAAGAAGTAGCGCCGCGAAAATTTCCTTGGCCTCGCGCCTTCGCAACATTGGTTACTCATGGTTCCTCACTAATCTGCCCGGGAACTCGTCTCCCACACTACCGTCTCTGAAACTCCGGCGCTCCCAGCACTAATCCTGTCAAGACTCCTAGGTCGACCTGCTTCACGGGATCATCCAGCTTCGCCTGCAAGACCTGCGGGTTCTCCAACTGTTTCTGCAAGGTGTCCACCGTTCCCGGCGCGGCCTCGCCGAGAAATACTCCAACAGCCCGATGCAACGTCTGCTTCGGATCCACGTCGGAATCGCTTCCTAGCAGTGCCGCCACATCGCTTCGCGATCCGCGCACTTTATTGCCCGCCAGCGCCAACGAAAAATTCAAGCGGTTCAGCAGCGCTCCCGAATTTACCCACGTCTCCGACTTATCCGAATATCCCGTCGGCGGCTGGCACTGATAGAGCGGCTCTCCAATGCGCCCGACCCAGTGCACCAGCGGCATCGGCGTATCCACGTCCGTCCCGAGCGCCCTCACCGACGACGCCACCAGTTCATACGGCGTCTTCACCTTCGCCCGGAACGTATTTCGCGACCAGAATTCCGGCGAATAAATCATCGTCCGCATCACTTCCCGGATATCTCCATGCGACTTCTGGAAACTCTTGGCCATTCGTGCTACGAGCTCCGGAGGCGGCGTATCGGAAACAAATCTCCTCGCGAGCTTCGTGGATATGAATTTCGCCGTGTTGGGATTCTTCACCAGCAGATCGATGACTTCCTCGCCGTCCTTCATCCCGCCCGCGCGAATCTTCTTTCCCAATACCACCTTCGGGGATGGATCGTGTACCTTCTCATCAAACTTGAAATGAGCCAACTCCCGTGGTTTTTCGATCGTCCATCCCGTGAAGCATCGCGCCACTTCCGTCACGTCCTTTTGCGTGTAGCCGCCATCCACACCGAGTGTGTGCAACTCCATCAATTCGCGCCCGTAATTCTCATTCAGACCCCGCTGTTGCTTTTTGTTCCGCGCCTGCGGCGGATAGTACGGGCCTCGGCGCATCTGCCGCAGCATCGCTTGGCGCTCGGCCGCGTTCGGATCAGCGCTCAAGAAATTATCTAGATAGAACAGCATCGCCGGGCTTTTCGCCGTAGCCGTCAGCAAGTCCTTGAATTTCCCGAGCGCATTCGGCTGGATGACGTCCCGCTCATACGACGTCAAGTACCACTTCACTTCACCCTTCCCAGCAAACACGTTGAAGTGGTTAAACCAGAAATCGTCCATTACCTGCTGCAGCTGCCGCTCGCTGTAAACCGCCCGCGTCATTTTCGCCATCGCTAACTCTTCCACCACGCGCTGCGGCCGTTTGCTATCGTCGGAAATCGCTCGTGGCACTGCGTCCGGATCGACGCCCAACGGATCCTTTTTCCCAGCGCCCCGCGTCGCCGGGTTCAACTTCATCGGAGACGGCGTGTCGGCGACCGCCGCACTCGTCACGGAGCCGTTGTTTCCCGCAGTTTCGGTCGCGCCACTGCCGCCTCGGTCCATATCCCGTGCCATTGCCGCGATGCCTTCGTCCGCCTGTTTCTGTGCCACCTGCGTAGGGTCCTGCTTTGCTTGCTCAGCTTGTTTTGCCGCCTGCTTGGGATTCGGGTATTCCGCCATCAACTGCGCCGAACTCATCCTCAACGTAGGGTATGCATTCAAGCGCGCTTCGACCACGCCATCGTCGATCGATTTTGGATTCAACTGCTGGTCGATCCACTTGGCCAAGCCCATCTGACGCACTCGTTCGATGTCTCCCGGCCGCGGTCCATAGGCCAACCGGTTCAACGCATGCTGGATGGCTTCGTCCGCGCTCAGTTCCGTAATCGGCAGACCCTTCAAGACGGGATCTTGATTCTTTTTGTCTTTGCTAGTCGCGGCGGCTAGTGCCGGCAAGTCCACAACAAGCGTGACCATGCACGAGATCGTCAGCAGGAAGGCCAACAAGGCCTGCGGAGTGCAGGAAACAAGGCTGACAAGCGGCCTCGCGAGAGCGCTCGCGCGGATGCCACCATCGAGGACGAAGTCTTTCCGCATATACCTCAGACTAACCCTGTTAAACGCGGAAAGTTGCTGCTCCTAAGGGCAGGTGTTACCTATGGATAGCCTCTACTTCGGCCTTCCACAGTCCGGTTCACTGCACGGCAAATTCCACCGGTCTCTGAGGCGCCTGATTGTTCTTTCCGTCGACAGCCAAAAGCACCAGTCGATACGACCCCGGTGGCAGTTTGCTGCTATCCACCCTCAAGGCAAAGGGCACCACCGGATTCCCCTTTTCGATAAATCCGTCCATCGGTATGGCGCCAGTAAAGAAAATCTCCTTATTCGTGGCGTCATAGATTCGATAGCCGGCCGCGACCTTCGTTGTCGGTTCCGTCTTCAACAGCGGCTCATACAATTCCGAGTACAACATGATGTTGTCGGTCTTTTTAAACTGGTAGCTCGCCGCCGGGTTGATTTGCATGCCCTTGACAATCAGGGGCTTGCGATCCTCCAACAGTGTCGCGTCAATCTCTGTCGGAATCTCGTCCACTCGCTGCATGTTGGTCGACAGCACCACCCCTCCGAGCGCGAATCGATTCCCGTCGTACGCGTCGATCGTCAGCGGCGTTTCGAGCTTAGCAAAGCCTTCTCCGCCCGAGCTGAGCACCACCGCCAGCTTGTAGGTTCCCGGCGCCGCATCGAATTGGTTCTGGTATCTGTAGGGCAACTTGGTGAACACCTTCCATTCGTCTTTCCCCATTTCCATGTTTAGCGTGTCGCTGAAGCGCGCTCCGACACTTCCATCCGGTTTGTACGCAATTCCCAAAATGTTCACGTTGGCGTGATATTTTCCCTTGTCCTTATTGAAAACCACCGATTCTCCCGGAATCTCCATGGTCAGATTGACCCGCGCAACATTCGGAGCCGCATAGAAATAGGGCACTTCCATGCTCGCGTGGATCGTACCTTGCCCGGTCCCACTTGCTTGAGCCTCCATCTGCTTCTCGATCGGCTTCCCGTCCAGAGGGTTCGCCGGCCTGACGTTGCAATACCCTGTGCGCGATCGCACTTCCATGCCGCCCTTGTTCAATTTCACTTTCAACGTGTGACAGGTACCCTCTTCGGTCGCGTGCGGCACATACCCCAACACGTAAAACTGATTCGCCTCGGCCGTAATTCGCTGCAATCCTCCAAGCAGGTCATTGGTGTTGTAAATCGCGAATCCACCGGTGCCATCCGCCAGCATCTGCATGACTTGCTGGTTCGTCGTAGTGGTATTCGGAATCTTTGGCAGCAACACCTGCGGCTGGTTCGCGGGATTGTTGTAATAATTTGAGTACGGGGAGCCGGCCGTCGTTCCGGTCGTTCCGGTCGCTCCACCTTTTCCACCGGTCCCGGTTCCCGTCCCCGTTCCTGTGCCCGTTCCCGTGCCCGTTCCGCCCTTGCCGCCACCCGAGCCGCCGCCGGCGCCTCCGGTCCCGCCTGTTCCCCCTCCGTGTCCACCTGCTCCTCCGCCGCCCGTACCCCCGCCGCCCCCGCTCCCTGTTCCACCTCCGCCCCCACCCGTGTGCTGAGGATCCAGCATCGAGGCAGGGTGATAGGCTGCAAAGACCAGCCGAGGTACCCCGTTCCTCGCCGCGCTGGCATCTCCTTTTTCGGCCGGAGTAGAAAGTTTCACACTCGGCGCTACCAATCCGCGCACATCCAGCGAGTAGATCGCCACATTCGCCTTGTTGCAAGCGTCGATCGTGGCGGTAAGTTCCGTCATGTTTTCGTTGCTCAGGGGAAAGCCAGCCGTAAACAAGATCAACATTTTCCGCCCGGGCACGCCTCGCAGATTCTTGGCCAGGCTCCGGACCGAGAGCAGCATCGAACGCGCGCCAAAATCCGCCTCCGCATTGTTCAACGAAGGAGCCCCCGCCATAGCCACCATAACCGGGGCCGGACTCGGTGCGGCGGCGCCGCTGGCCGCCTGTGCGTTTGAATTGACGTGCGGCGCCCTGTTCGACAGCACCGCTGCCGTCAGCAGCTTGGCATCGGCGGTAAAATTCTGCTGGATCACCAGGCTTCCCCCAAAACTCACAACCGCCATCAGCCGGTCCGGTCCTGCATCACTCTCGATGAATTTCTGCGCGGCACTCTGGGCCTGAATCCGGTCGCCAGTTTCCATCGACGAATTGTCGAAAAACAAAATCATGTAGTGCTTCTGTCCCGCCGCCTGCACCGTTCGGTTCGCTTCGGACGAAAAGCTTGTGACCGTCTGCTCTTGGTTATCTTCGAAAACTTTGAAATCTCCTTGGGTCAGGTCCGTGACATAGTGCCCCTTCTTGTCCGTCACCACCGCATCGACCAGCACGATGCGCGATTCCGTCTTAATCACGGTGTCGGTCGGAACTGCCTGCCCGGCGCCGGCGCCCGGTTTCGCTTCCTGTGTTTGTGATTGTGCCTGGGGCTGCGATGCTCCCGTAAGCAATCCGGCCACCACCAACAAGCCCGCAAATTTCCAGGTGCCATTATTCCGCGCAACGTTCATAACCGCCCCCATTCTCGCCTTCGTCCGGTCCTAGTAAGGAATTACCACGGCGCCGTTCTTCGCCGCCATTTGCGACCCTTCCGAATCCCGAATCACCTGTCTCACCATGTACTTGCCCGGTTTTAACTCAAAACTGGATTTCATCACCACGCCCGTCTGGCTGAGCCTGTCGTAGGTCTTGTCGAGCAGCCGCATTTCGAGAATCTTCTCTCCCCCGGTTACAAAATTCCCATTCTCGTCAAAAATTACCGTCGCCACCGTCAGATCGTCGTAGTTTCGCCCCTCCGCTTTGCGAAAATGCATTCCCTTCAAGTCGATCCTTGAAACCACACTTAAATGCGCTCCGGCGTCAGCCGTCTTAAAATACTGAGTCTGTAAATCCAGCGGCAGGTCTTGAATCTCATCTTGCGAAAACACCGCTTCCTGCATCTCCACCTTCGCCTGTTCCTTCGGGTCGTCCACCTTCTTGGGTGCGTAGTACCCTCGCCGCGCCTGGACCTCATACTTCCGCTTCTCTGTAATCACCACTTTGATCGCGTGGTATCTTCCATCCATCTTCTGATTCTGGGGCGAAAACCCGAGGATGTAGGAAACCTCGGGTGTGCCTCCGGCTCGATCCAATCCGGCCGCCAGATCATTCGAGTTGTGAAAGAAGGTTCCACCCGTGCCGTACGCAAAATCGCCTAGCACGTAACCATTCTCGGTCTGCTCCATCGAACGGTAGCTGGTCTTCAAACCCGTCGTCTGCGGCGTATCGGTCAGAGGTTGGCTCACGTCGCCCAAAACGTTCGGCGTATAAAGTCCACGCGCATCTACAGAATTGATCACAATACTCGCCTTGTTCGCCCGATCGATGATTCCTGTTTCGTCCAAGTATTGCGTGCTTAACAGGAATCCCGGCGACGCCAGCACCAGGACGCGCTCTCCCGGCATGGTTGCCAACCTTCGGATCACGTCCTCGAGCGCCCGATACGTAAACTCGTTATCCGTGTCCCCGGCCATTAGCGCCTGCTGCAACGCAGAGCGCGCCATTTGCTGTGCCTGCCCCAGCATCTGAGGGTTTCCCTGAAACATGCATTGCAAGACCTCCTGCGTAACTACCGGATATACGTTGGGGTCACTCTTGTTGATCGACTGGTCAGCCATGTAGTGCGACACGTCTGGGCAATTCGACGTTTCGTTGATTTTCCCCATCTTTGGCCGCGGCAAAACCTGGTCCAAGGTTCGCTCCAGTGCTGCCTTGTCACTCGTATATTGCAGCGCCAACTCCCCGGAGGTCCCGAAGATTCCGATGCGATCCGTGGGAGCCATGCCTTGCACAAGCTTTTTCGCGGCCAACCGCACGACCGTGGCGTCTTCCATTTTCAAATGAATATCGTCAAAGACCAGCGCCACAAACCGTTCCGGCAGCGCCACCTTGTCTCCCGAAGTGTCATCGGCGTTTTGTTGAGTCTTGAGCAGCGCCTCCACCCTCTTCTTCCGGGTCTCGGGCGTTTCCACTCCAAATGTCGTAATAACTTGCAATTTCCCTTGGTCGTACAGCTGAAAGTCCTCTCGCTTCAGGTCCCGAATCAACTGGCCCTTGCCGTCGCGCACCACGGCCTTCACCTGGACCAGGTTCACGCGCACCTTGAACGTGGTCTCCGTGTCTTTGGTGGAAAGCTCCATCTTCGGCTCGGTTGTCCTGACCGGATCTGCGGCGGGAGTGTTGCTTGAGGCCTTCTCGGTGGACGGCGCTCCACTCGATGGGCTTGTTGCGGGCGTCCCGGTGGGTTCCTGCGCGCGGGCTGCCGGCATCCAGGTGAACAAGCTCACCAGAACGGACAGCCATCTAATCCGACGGCAGCTGCACTTCAGGTAGGTAGGCCCGAACGTGAACCCCTCCCTTGCCCCCATGGCGACCTCCTGATCTGGCTCCCCGCCAGACTGGCCGGTCACAACGACGCGGGTGGGACATCCCGACTATAGGCCCAGCCATTTTTCGTGTCAACGCGCCTGGGGGATAGAGGATAGGCTAGAGCGAAACTGCTCTTTTTACCCTTTTCGCGTCGCTGCACCCCACGCGCATCCCAACCGCGCGACGGAAGGTCCTTTCGCGGCGAAATCTGGTGCATTTTGTTTTCAAAGTGATTGTTTCTTGCGTGGTTCCGAACTTTTTAGTAAAAACCCACCGCAGCAATCCCAAACTCGAAACACCCGACTCCAAGGGATATGCCCAGGCCATATTCGATACGTTTACACCCACGGACGCAGATACCCCTGGCGCACTCGCCGTCGCCTACTCCTTTGCAGGCGATAAGGACCACGTTTTCCAATATCTCCAAAACGCCTACGACACCAGAAGCGACGAACTCCCCTTCGTTATCCGTTATCCCGCGTTCGACGCCATCCACACTGATCCCCGCTACACCAACTTCATGCGCCAGCTCAATCTTCCCGAATAGCGCAAAAAAACCGGCGTGTTCATGGATATGAAGTATTAGACAACCGCGCGATTACAGCCCAAAATTCCGGCACAACTATAGCCGGTTGAGATGTCGAAGCTATTGAACCGCCAATCTCTCCCGCACTGCCATCCAACGCTTCACCGCTGCAGAACTCCAGCCTCGTTCTCCACAAACGGTCGCCGCTGCCGCATGAAGCACTCTCCCCAATGCGAAAACTCTACGCGCTTCGGTGCGCTAACTACCCTTCTGTCCTGCGGCCAAACAGATCCTTTCTTCCGGCCCCTTCCACCACAGCCTGGGCGATACTCTTTCCTCCTAGGCAACTCTCGGGGCGTGCCGCGTCGTGGGTTGCGCCCGACAGCACAGTCTCGGCACACCTCAGACTCACCCCTTCCCTCAATTGAATTTGCATAAGGCGCGCGTCCGTCGCATTCACAGGCGGCCACGCCCAAACGACTTTACCGGACGCGCGCAGAACTCCCGCACCCTTTGCTTCCCAACCAGAACGCGCCTCCGGTAAAGCGCTAACGTTAATCAGGAGCAGGCGAGTTTTCACGCATAAATTAGGATGCCAGCGCGTGACAGCGCGTGTCAGCGCGTTGACTTCGCAGACGTGCGCGACCTAAGATGACGGCGACTGTGGCGGACCCAGACTCGCTCATCGGACAATCGATTTCCCATTTCCGCATTGTGGAAAAACTCGGCGGCGGCGGAATGGGCGTAGTCTACAAAGCGCAAGACACTCTGCTCGATCGCTTTGTGGCTCTGAAGTTCCTTCCCGAATCCCTGGGCAACGACCCGCAAGCTCTGGAACGGTTTCGCCGCGAAGCCAAAGCGGCCTCGGCGTTGAATCACCCCAATATCTGCACCATTCACGAAATCGGTGACGAAAGTGGCAAAGCTTTCATCGCCATGGAATATCTCGACGGGCAAACCCTTAAGCACGCCATCGGCGGCCGCGCGATGGAACTGGACCGGCTTCTTACCATAGCCATAGACGTGGCCGATGGGCTCGACGCCGCACACAGCAAAGCCATCGTCCATCGCGATATCAAGCCCGCCAATATTTTTGTGAACGAACGGGGCCACGCCAAGATTCTCGACTTTGGCCTCGCCAAAGTCAGCAGCGGGAAAAGTGCCACAGGCATTGCCGTAAGTGCAGACACGCTGGCCACCTATGCCGTGGACCCGGACCAACTCACCAGCCCTGGCAGCACTTTGGGCACCGTCGCATACATGTCGCCGGAACAGGCCAGCGCCAAGGAACTGGATGCGCGCACGGATTTGTTTTCTTTTGGTGTGGTGCTCTACGAGATGGTCACCGGACAACTGGCGTTTCCGGGCAACAGCACCGCGCTGATCTTTGATGCCATCCTGAACCGTGCTCCAGCTCCCCCCGGCCAGTGGAACGCTAATCTTCCTCCCGAGTGCGAGCGCATCATCTATAAAGCCCTCGAGAAGGATCGCGAACTGCGTTACCAGCACGCATCGGAAATGCGCGCGGATCTGCAACGCTTGAAGCGCGACACGGAGAGCGGAGGTCATCGCGCAAGGGTCTTGGACAGGCTGAAGGTCACAGCTAGTTCCGGCAAAATCTCAGCGGCCGATTCGCCATCCGGCGGAAAACAGCCCACGGTTGAAGACACGAACGTACCAGTCAGACCAAAATCTCCTTACGTTCTCGCCGGATTGTTGAGTGCGGCACTCCTTGGCGCCGTTCTGCTGGCGTATTTTTGGTTGCGGCCCGATGCGCTGCCGAAGGTCTCTAACTACGTCCAGCTTACGCATGACGGTCGTCCGAAGCAGATGGTCGCAACGGATGGTTCGAGGCTCTACCTGTTATTAGGCACAGAGCTATCCCACTCGTTCGGTGAGATCTCGGTATCTGGCGGTGAGCCTAAACCGATTCCCACACCTTCTGCCAAGATGGTCCCGGTAGGCCTGTCCGCGGATGGCTCGGAGTTTCTCTTGGTGGCGGCCCAGGGCGACCCACCTGCCGGGCCGCTCTGGAGCTTGCCCCTTCTTGGCGGTTCCCCGCGCAGGCTGGGGGACACCGAGGGGAACGCCGCCGCGTGGTCGCGTGACGGCAAAATGCTGGCGTACACCAGCCATAACGATTTATTCCTGGCGAAGGCCGACGGAAGTGAACCACACAAGCTAATTTCGATTAAGGACGCCACCGGTTTAGACCATCTGGCCTGGTCGCCGGACGACAGCTACATACGATTCGACCTGTGGGACACTAGCCGGTTTGCACTGTCGCTCTGGCAAGCCTCCCGGGACGGGAAAGAGCTACATCCAGTGCTTCCGGGTTGGAGCAAACCGCCCGAGCGGGACTGCTGCGGCAAGTGGACGGCGGACGGAAAGTACTTTGTTTTCGCATCGCGCAAGCAAATCTGGGCCCTCCCGCGAATGTCCGGCTTCCTTCACCCTGAGCCCACACCGATCCAATTGACTTCCAGCCCCATGTCCCTGGGCACGCCGCTGCCCAGCAAAGATGGCAAGAAGCTCTTCGTAGTCGGTCGCACGTTCCGTGGCGAATCGGTGCGCTACGACGCGAAGTCCGCACAGTTATCGCCATTCCTCGGGGGAATATCAGCGGAGTACATCGAGTTTTCGAAAGACGGCCAATGGCTGGCCTACGTTTCGTTTCCCGAAGGCACGCTGTGGCGTTGCAGAGCCGACCGGACCGATTGTCTGCAACTGACCTACCCCCCGGCGTACGCCTTAATTCCCCGCTGGTCGCCGGATGGCAAGAACATCGTATTCTTCGAATTACTTGGAGATCAGCCTGCGAAAATCTGGCAGGTTTCTGTTGACGGGGGCAATCCCAGGCAACTGATGGCAGACAATCCCAATCCACAATGGGACCCGAATTGGTCGCCGGACGGAAACAAGATCGTCTTCGGTGGGTCCTCCGAAAACCCAACGTCAAAGATCAACATTCTGGATTTGAACACTCACCAGATCTCCGCTTTGCCGGGATCGCAGGGCTTGTACGCTCCCCGCTGGTCCCCGACGGGCCGCTACATCACAGCGCTCTCGAGCGATGAGACCAAACTGGTTGTCTTCGACATGCAGTCGCAGAAATGGAATCAGTTGGGAACCGGCGCCTTCAGTTGGCCCAACTTTTCGAAGGACGGACAGTACCTGTATGTGTTGCGGTGGGGCCTAACCAGCGGCGTGTTCAAGATTCGGCTCAGTGACGATGAGACAGAGCGAGTCGCGGACCTGACCAATTTTGTTTACACCGGACGCTTCAGCGATTCTTCACTTTCCCTTGCCCCAGACAACTCGCCCTTGCTATTTCGCGACGCCGGTACTTCCGATGTGTACGCCCTCGACTGGGAAGAGCCGTAAGCAGCGCAGTACCGCTGAGGCCGTGGTGCATGTTGAACGAATCGTTACAATAAGTGAGTAATCCAAAGAATCGCCGTCGTGTGCCCACCAGTTGTTGAAAATGCCGAGATTATTGAGCCACGCTCCGGAACAAAAACGCAGATTCCGACCGGTGAGCTCAGCTTGTATGGCTGTTATCTTCGCATAACAAACCCCTCCCTTGCGGAGTACACATAGTCATAAAGATTTATACAAACACGAATTTCTTTCGTTTCAAATGGAGAAGTGTGCATCCAACTTGGCCAGCGCACCGTTAGTCCTTCTCCTCCTCCAGCCTTATTCCCTCTCCCGTGATAACCCTGTCCGGCTCAAAGCTGATCAGGGAGAATCTCTTGCCTCCGTCAAGGACGATGATGTTGTTGGCTTTTGTACCATTTGCATCGAAGAGCGAGCCGGTACAATCCGGATCGACCGTGTAGCTTCCGTCCGGCCACGGGCCATTGGTCCAGTCGTAGGATTGAACGTAGCTGATTCCGGTCGAGCGAGTAATGCCGCGCTTCCCGTCTCCGTTAAAGACGTCGAGGCCCATCTCGGCAATAGGGCCACCCAAGGATTTGTTCACGCCCGTCCTGCGCCAGGCATAGGTCCCTTTGAGGCTGGCAACGCTACAGCCGCGATTGTCAGGAACCGGCGTGGCATGGACCCTTCTTCGGCTCGATATAAACCCATCATTGCAGGGATATGGGCACTTCACTATGTTTTGGTTGTCAATCTTTGACGAGTGAGACAAAGCGAAACTCTTACCAATAATTCATTGCTACGAAATGCCGGGGGAGTACGTTACACCTTTTATTAGTGTGAAGGGCAAGGGGATACCCAGACTTGCTGCCTAACAATAATGAAACGCGCCGGGCAGCTGAGTATCTCCGAATGTCCACCGAGCACCAACAATATTCGACGGAGAATCAGCGTTAAGTCATCCGTCAATACTCAGAGTCGCGCGGCATGTCGACTGCCAGATGCGGTAGCGCAGATGGTGCGGGACCGCGGTGTTTCACCTCGACAGGCCTATCGTTATCTGCAGCAGGCCCGCCGCTTGAAGCAACCAGTCCCCATCGGCGACACCAAGATCGCTTTCACCGTGAAGCTCTCCCAAGAGTTGGTACGACGAGTGCGCTCGTTCGCGAACACCACGGGTCTATCGCTGAGCGAAATCGTCAGCCGGGCGTTGCTCGCTGTCCTGAAGCAGAGAAGAGGGCGTGGCTAAGCGATGTTGCCTTCCGCGTGTACGGACTGCGTCGGCACTCTGATTTACGTCTATTTCGCGGCTCAATACCCTGCCTACCTGTGCTCCTGTCAATGCTCGCGTGCAGCCTTGCGACTGTTCCACGCGCATGACTCGGAGCCGGTGTGGCTTGCTAGGCCTTCACCGTACGGCTCTTTCATCCGCACGTTGGGTCGAGGACTGGCGCGATGCTCCAAAGGTTCAGCCTATCAGTTGCTCCCCGTTTCCTCTGGGAGTGCCTCACTAGCCGAACCGTAAGCTCGTTTCCAGCCCCCGCCTCATCAAACCCATCGTGCCGATTTCCAGCAATGGGCTTACCTGCTCGCTTCTAGTCAAGGGTTATGAGACCGCTCCAGCAGGAGAGGCTTTCGGCAGTGGTGCTAGTCGGAGAAGCCGGTAATCGTTATAAAGTCCCAGCCCCTCGTAGAACCACGTCTTACTCCACCTTTTCCAGCCGAACCCTGGACGTTTCCGGGATCGCATCAGGTGCCGTCGAATCTTCTTCTCTACCCAGTCTTTGACAAACGCGAAGCACCGGCTTGAGTGCCCCACCGCAAAGTAGTTCACCCATCCCCGCAAGATCGGGTTGATCAACTCGATCACTCGCTCCACGGGTTGGCTCATAAATCGCCGGAAGATCTCTCGGAGCTTTACGAATAGCGCCTTACGCTTCTTCAACCTGGGCGTGTACTGCGGTCGCCACATCTGATTGCGACTTAAGATGAGACGATATTCGAAGCCCAGGAAACTGAAGCTTTCTCCCTTCGATAAATTCACCGTCCGACTCTTCTCTTCATTGATCGTCACGTTGAGTTTGGCTAGCTCCTCTCGCAATCGCTTTTCTACCGCTTTCACGAGCCATCCATGCCGCGGATGGGAGTCCAGCAATATCACCAGGTCATCCGCAAAACGTGCGTATTGAACGTGGGTGTATTTTCCGCGTCGCGTGGTAGCGATCGCCTTCTCTAGCATCCGATCCACCTCGTTGAGGTAGAGGTTGCTGAGCAAAGGCGATATCACCCCACCTTGCGGAACTCCCTTCTTCCCCGTCGCTTTCACAATCATCTTGAGAAGATGCATCACCTCTCCATCCTTTATCCTTCGCGCTACCTTCTCCAACAGCAGCGAGTGCTGAACATTGTCAAAGTAAGCGCTGAGATCGATGTCGATGATTCGAGTCTTCTCCTCGACGATTGCGTGTGCCACGCGGTTCACCGCTTCATGTGCAGTTCGTTTGGGTCGATATCCATACGATCCCGATTGAAAGTCAGCTTCGAAGATCGGTTCCAGAATGAGCTTAAGAGCTCCCTGGACCACACGGTCACGAATTGACGGAATCGAAAGAATGCGGACTTTGCCGCCGTCCTTCGGTATCTCCTTCTTCCGTAACCCCATGGGCCGATACGTGTTTGAGACTAATTCGTCTTTAATCTGCCGAAGAAAACTTTCCACTCCACCCTCTTCGATGGCATCGAACGTGACACCGTCAATTCCCGGTGCTCCATCGTTCTTCTTTGCCACCTGGTAGGCTTCGTGTAGCGTTTCCATCTTGCAGACATGAACGTACAGTCCCCAGAAACGCCAAGTTGGTTCAGCCTTCGCCTTGACGTATAGACTCCTCCTCAGGTCTTGCAAACAGATGGGTGCCTTTGTCATCTCACCCTTGCCTTCCTTTTTGTTGGAGTCGTTGCAAACAGCAGGGTCTCTTCGCTCCACGGGCATTACCCCGCTTCGCAGCTACTACAGACCCCTCCGCCACCCTCTCGTCGTTCCACCGACTTCCCGGTGTCTCCGGTTATACGGTTTCCTTTTCTCCACCAATTTCTCAGCGGGACGAGGAGGGCTTCTCCAGTTGCTTAGCGCATCCTTGTCATCGTGCTGTCGCTATAACCCCGCCAGAGTGTCTCGCCGCTTCAGTCAGTCTGCGACGATCCATGTTGCCTTCGCCTCATGAAGGAAGGCTCGGCCTCTGGGGCTCCCGTTTCGAGGCCATTCCTGCGTTCACTTTCGTTACGGCCCGATGACTCGCTCACCATCCGAAAGATGGCTTTGTCGATAGGCTTTCAGGATTCAGTTCCCTTCCTCCTTGCTATCCAAGCTCATTGCTGTCCAAATTAGCTGAGAACACGGGTCGATAATCACAAAAACACAGCAAAACTCACCGTCCGGTCGCTGCGCGGAGGGCAGGTTGGCCATTCCTGGGTACGGCTTTTGGTCGCTGCTGTCTAAGTTCGCTCCTCCGAAATAGAGTCGTAACTGCCCTGCTTTTGGAATGTCAGATGGTTTCTGCTGTCCAAATCTATTTATCCGCTTAGCCAAGCTGCAAGAGCCAACTGTTCTGGCAGCCCTTCTGGTATCGGGGGAGGCTGGAATGGATCATCCATCCATGTCCACAGGTCACGATAGACAAACAGTTGCTGCCGCAGCAGCGCCACGAGATTAGGATAGTGACCAGCCAAAGCTAGACTTCAACTGTAAGATATTTCACCAACAACATGGCGATCAGCGCCGTCCAGAGTTGGGTTTTCAGCGCATTGGCCGAAGTCCCCACAAAGGTTTTTACCCGTAGTGATTGCTTTAGCGCTCGGAAAAATAATTGTCGGGTAAGGGGCTGGCGCGGCACCGATTGGGGGTCCGTTTCCAGTCCCTCCCCATAAGAACTGCTCGTGAAGTTTTCCCTCAAGCAGCTCACCCGGTAGGTTTCATCAAAAGGGTTATGTGTCGGGTCGAGTGACAGAGACTTTCACTTCAGGTCCTCCACCCCAGGCAGTGGCTGGAGCTTCCAGCCCCAGTAAAGCCCGAGTACACCGTAGAGGTATTCGTTACTCCATCGCCGCCATCCGATACTCGTCTTTCGCCGCCGCTTCCGCCGCGTTAAGAGGGTGCGGACTTTCATCTCCACATACTCGTGCACTTCACTGAAGGCACGACTTGAGTTGCCAACTCGGAAGTATTGGACCCAGCCGGCAAGCGAGGCATTGATCTGCTCGATCACCTTCGGCATGGGGGTTGCGCCGCTGTGCCGGATGATGTCGCGTACCTTCGCCTTGATTGCTTTGCGGGCCTTCTTCTTCGGAGTCATTTGGAGGTAATGCCCGTTCCCCTTACGCTTCCGAACGCGGCGCAGGTCAAATCCTAAGAACCCGAAGGTTTCTCCCTTCAATAGATCCACCACCTTGGTTTTCTCCTGGTTCAGCTCCACACCGAGGGGTGTGAGCTGTTCTTGGAGCCGCTGTTGGGCGTGTTCGGCCCAGCCTCGCTTTGTGTGGTGTCCACTGAGGGTGATGACGATATCATCGGCGAACCGATGATAGTTCACCGCCTCGTAGGGTCCTTGTGCCGTTTTGTGGCGTATCGCATCGAAGGTCCAGTCCAGCTCGTTTAAGTAGATGTTCGCCGCCAGTGGGCTGAACGGTCCCCCTTGTGGGACACCGATTTTGCCTCCAACTTTGATAATCTGCTTTACGAGATGCAGCACTTCTGGATCCTGGACTCGCTTCGCGATCTTGTCTAACAGTACCGAATGTCGAATCGTGTCGAAATAGCGCGACAGATCAACATCTATCACCGTAGACATGCGTCGCAACACACTGCGTCTGACTTCCGCCAGTGCGCGGTGTGGCGAGCGCCGAGGACGAAACCCGTAGGAGTTTGTGCAGAAATCCGCCTCGAAGACAGCTTCGAGGATGAGCTTCACTGCTCCTTGCACCACGCGGTCGCGGATGCAAGGAATTTGAAGCGTGCGGACTTTGCCGTTTCCTTTTGGAATATCTACCCGGCGGTTCGGCATGGGTTTGTACCTGTCTGTTACAAGGTCTTCCCGTAAGGCCGCAAGGAAGATCGTTCGTCCTTGGATCTCGATGTCCTCAAAGCTCTGGCCATCGATACCCGGGGCGCCGCCGTTTCTCTTGGCATTACCGTAAGCCTCTTCGAGGGTCTCCATCTTCGCAATGTGCACGAAGAGCCCCCAGAACCGATGTGACGGTTCCGACTTCGCCTTTCGATAGATCCGTCGCCTCAGATCCTGCAGTTTGATGGGTGTTTTTATCATTTCACCCCTGCCTCACTTTGGCGAACGGAGTACTTACCGGTCCGGGCCCTTTCCTCCGAGCATGTTTTGCTGCACGCTCATCATCGGTAGTACGACCCGATCCGTCACCCTGATGCCTACGCTCACATTTCCCGCTCAGGGTTATAGCAAGCGTCTCTTCGGCGAGATTTCTCCGCCGGGCATCGAGGGCTTCTCCAGTTGACACATCCTCCTTCTCACCATGTCGTCGCTGATACCCCGCCGGTGAGAGCTGCCGCATCGGACTCGTTTCCGTCAGCTCTTGCTGCCTTCGCGCGTTATAGACCGTCTCAGCCACCGGAGTTTCGTGTAACGAGGCTACGTCTGCGTTCACTGTACGTTGCAACCTGGTGAGTTGCGCATACTCCTTTCTGAGTATGTTGTCGGAGGGCTCCGTCGTCTCGCTTTTGCTCCACGACGCCTCCCAAGCTACAGGGCCTGAGTCTTTTTGCCCCGGTCGGACTTTCACCGACTGGTTGATGTGCCCTTACTCTGGACACGCCGATCTGCCAGCGTTCCTTGTACACCGCAGCGATGGTGGCTGCCGCCAACCCCATGTGGCTGGTGAGAAACACCAGCACCCGATCGTTTTCTTCATCATAGAATTCAATGCGCCGGAAGTATGCATCGATGCCTGCTTTGGCCAACTTGTAGAAAAAGATTACTTCATCGCGTCGCACGCCCCGTCCCTGCGGAACGGCGAGTTTCTCAACCACTCCGTAATCGGCGTTTTCCTTCAGTCGCGTCACGAAATAAACTCCTTGCTGAATCAAGTTCGCAAACCACTCGTAGTCCGTATACCCGCGGTCAAACACCAGAATCGTCCCCGGCGCGAAGCGCATCTGCCGTGCCACGCGCACCTCATGTTTCTTGCCCTCGGTGATGACTGCATAAGACGGCAAATACCCATCATGATCCAGCAGCAGATGTAGCTTCACCGCCCCTTTCGTCAAACGAAACTTGGCCCAGTCAAACATCGTGGCGCAGAGATCGATCACCGAGGCGTCCAGGCTCAGCAGCGGGTTCTTGAACCGGAATTTTCTCTTCTTCCTCGTTCCTGGTTGGCTGGCCGCCAAGGTCTGGCACTTCGCCAGCAGTTGCTCAAACACCGTTTGGCACAACTGCCAAGGGCGATGTTCGTTGGCGTAGGCCAACGTGGAGCGAGCCGGAGCTGTGGGCAAACCCAGATGACGAAGTTTTCCTTCGCTGGCGGCCAAGCCTCCGCATATTTCGCGCAACGACTTGGCATGTCCCAGCTGGCAAAAGAGCATGGCGATGAACTGCCCCCAACTACTGAAACCACGGGCATGTCGCTCGGCGTCGTGCTTGCGCACGGCAGATTCAAATTCGAGGCGAGGGATTAACTGCAAGATCTGTGAGAAAATACTGCTGACGCGAGTCAAGGCTGAGCCTCCTTAGCATTGTGATTGGCTTTTCCAGAGCCCAATCTCAAGCTAACAGATGCTCGGCCTTTTTTCTTTCACAAATCAGAATCCTAATTTGGACAAGCGTGATCCAAGCTACAGGGCTCTGGCTTTTGCCCTGGTGAGACTTTTCCTCACTGAATACGCCAGCCTTCCTTGGACACACCTCCACGCCGGTTTATCCCGGCGCACCCGTACGAAAATCCACACGGACGATAATCGACGTTATCGCCCACTTGCCGTGGCCACTATTGACGCAGTGGCGCTCTTAAGGCATCCTCCACTCGTTCTGCAACTATGAATGGATTCTTCCTGACGATGAAATGCCGAATCAGATGATTACTCGCCGTACGGTGTCGCGCACATTGGTAACGCTGGGTTGCGTTGTGCTGCTTGTGGCTGCCACCGTACATTGCCTCGCATATCTAAAGTTCTCCGCCCCGGCGGTGCATGCGTCGAATCTGCCGATTGTTCTGCAATCTGTTTTCGAGGTTGCCTTTCTCTCGATGGCGTGGAGTTGGATCGTCCTTGCACTCATTGCGCTGGTCGTCACGTTCGGGGAAACGCGTTTGAGCAAGCCTGTCGCTCTGATCTGCGGCTTCGCTGTGTTGATTCAGGCTGCATTCACTGTTCCGATGGTGGGGTTCTTCATCGGAAACGAAATGATCGGTGCCGCATCCTTGCTAATCATTACCGGCTGCTTTTGTTCGACGGTTCGCGGGTCGAGACCTGATAGCCGCGAGCCGCCTCCTACCGAATCGATGGCAAAACCTGGGTACTAATACGTACTTGGGACTTACAAGATCAGAAGCTAACGCTATTGCTATTTCGTGGTCTGCATCGGGGGTTTTCTCCAGGTGCCGTTCAGGGCTTCGGGGGCCGGCATGTAGAGCCTGAGAATTGAATAGAAAGGACCGTCTGGCGGAGTGCCTTTGTCAATCGAAAACGCGTACATCGTCAGGTACTCTTCGACAATGGGGAACCCGTAGATATACGCTTGCTTGGCGATTTCACGAGTCTCGCTGGGAGATGACTGAAAGAGACTCATACGAAACATGGTCCTACTAGGCGGTGTTGAGATGCTAGCAGAATCGCTGGCTAAAATGCGTTCGGGGGTTGTCGCAAATCGGTCAAATCTTGATTTGTTAGGAACCCATCGGGCCCTCGGCCTTCCATGAAAGCGGACATTTCTCCTACTTTGCACAAACAGGATTATAGGGCCGCTGCCGAGCAGGAGTATGTACAAACCCAGAGAGAGACACAGAAATATTCTCATGTTGACTCGTCGCTGACAGCTTCACCAGGACGCGTGCACAACTCGACGTTCGATTCTACTTTGGAACCCCGGGGGCCACGTCAGAAGGAGTTCGAGATGGCGGCACAAAGCTACGACATCATTACGGTAGGAGGCGGGATCGCCGCGTCCTCATTGGCCAGAGCGATGGCCGAGCGAGGCGCCAGGGTCCTGGTGTTGGAGCGGGAAAAGCGATTCAAAGACCGCGTACGCGGAGAGGCTGTTGTGTCTTGGGGTGTGGCCGAAGCGAATGAACTCGGAATTTGCCGCCTGCTCAAGGAAAAGTGCGCCCATGATGTGCCTTACCTTGAGGCTGGTTCGGGGTTACGAGACCTCAGAACGACGACGCTGCAGCAGTTACCTCTACTTTCCTTCCCGCACCAGGTGATGCAGGAAACACTGCTTGCGGCTGCGGAAAATGCCGGCGCGGAAGTGCGCCGCGGCGTCAGCGTTAAGCAAATCGAGTGCGGGGCCGCGCCTACCGTGGTTGTTGATGGGCACGGCCACGAGCGGATCTTAGCCCGTCTCGTGGTTGCCGCCGATGGTCGTGGATCTGCAGCCCGAAAATGGGCTGGTTTTCCGGTTTGCGAACAAAGCAACGGCTACTACATGGCCGGTGTGCTGCTGACAAATGTACAGATGTCCACGGAGATTTTTTATGCTGTCTTCAACCCTGAGCTTGGCACATGGACCGGTCTGATTCCCCAGGCGGGCGACCAATTCCGGGCCTACTTTGTTTATCCCAAGACGATGGGCTACCGTCTACAGGGTGAATCCATGCTCAGTCTATTCGTTCGTGAGTTCGCGAAAGCCTATGCTCCGATAGCCGATTACTGCGCCGACGCGAAAGGTATCGGACCGCTAGCGAGTTTTGATGCGAGCGATAACTGGGTCGAACACCCTTATCGCGATGGTGTGGTGCTGCTCGGCGATGCTGCGGCCACCAGCGACCCCACTTACGGCCAGGGGCTTTCTTTTGCTCTGCGCGGTGCGCGAGTGCTTCGCGACGAACTTACGAATAATTCCGATTGGGATGCCGCAGGGCACCGCTACGCCGAACAACATCAGCATAGTTTTCATGCATGTCACGTTGTAGAGAGATGGTTACGCAACCTCTTTCAGGATCCCGCACCGGAAGCGGCGGCATTGCGGGCCAGAGCCATGCCACGGATTGCCGAGGATCCCACACGCGTTCCTGATCACATTTTTAGCGGCCCCGACCTGCCATTAAACGAACAAGTGCGTGCGCGGTTTTTTGGCGAATGTTGAATCCAGACAAGATGGCATTTGCCCGCTGAACCGTTCGAGAATGCCGGGTTGGGGTGAACTCCCGGTTCGGTCTATAAAGACTTCATGCGCCGTCAGCTCGTCACCTAGCATGAAAATGCGGTTCAGGGCAGCATCGCGAGACGGGGCGGCCTATGGCACAAGCATCGTTCGAAGAGGTCACACTTGGGTTATCCCTCCACGAGAACAGTGCCGCAATTTAAGAATCTGCGCTCGAACGAGGACCGATCTGGTTGTGTCTAGACTGAGCTTACACCGTATCGCTCAGTCCGCACTGTATACGAGGTGAGCTGCTCAGAAGCCAATTCTCAAAGCGAAGGCGCGTCGCTCCACCGCCGATGGCCGGGCCCGCAGACGGTATCTTGGACGGAACATTAATCTCCGTTGCTCCTGACCACTGCGGATTCCGCATTCCAGGCCGCTCCGAAGAAAACAATGATCGCCGAAATCTGCATCCATACCAGCAAACCGATCACCGCCGCCAAACCTCCATACACCACGTTCGCCGGCATGCGCCTCACATAAAATCCAAACAGCGCGTTCGCCAGCCACCACAACAGCGTTGCCAAGGCCGCCCCTGGCAGTACGCTGCTCAAATGCTTCTCTCTCGGCCGCGCCACCCAATAAATGACCGTGAGTGCGAGCATCGCCAACACCATCGCCATAAGGGGGAAAAACACCAGCCACATCCCGTGCACTGGTGCATTCGTCCACAACTGCCCGGTCAACCAATGACGCAACGGCCTGCCGAACACGCCTAAAATTCCCGCAGCAACGATCGGCAGCATGGTGATCAACAGCAGCAGGAGCCCTCGCAACTGTCGATGCACGAGTCCAATATTCTCCTCGTCTCCGTAAATCTGGTGAATTCCCTGCATCAACAGCTTCATCACTTGCGTTCCGCCGATCAAAGCTCCCGCAGCCCCTGCCAGCGCATATTTCCAAACGTCCGGCGCGCGCCGGTCCAGAAAATCCGTCACGATTCCTTGGCTTCCGGGTGGCAAAAAGTCCGTGAAATTCCGAAACGCATCGAGCGTCCCGCTTTTGTTTCCGATCCACGTCGACGCAAATCCCACCACAAGCAGCAGCATCGGGAAAAACGCCAGAAACACGTTGTACGCAATCGCCTGCGTCAGCGTGCCGCACCGCGGGTACACCCGCCCCAACATTCGCCAGACTCGCTTCCCCAATTCGCCCCTCACTCCCTTCGCATTATAGCCATTGTGACTACCCGTCGGTCACGGCGTTTTCTCGAAGGACCTGGCCGCATCTTGTTCTCTCGCCCATTGCCGCCCAAAACTATCAATCTATTCAAATTCTCGTCGTGCTATTCTCGCACGCGCCACTGCAGACAGTGGAACACACCATGAAAGCCCTTCGCTTCTCCACGTTCGCTGAAAATCTGCAAAATCTTTCCCTGGAACAATTACCCGATTCTCCACTCCGTCCGGGCGAGGTCAAAATCAAAATTCTCGCCGCCTGTCTCAATCCGAGCGACATCAAAAACGTCCAAGGCAAAATTTCCGTTACGACGCTTCCTCGCACCCCCGGCCGCGACTTCGCCGGCATCGTCGTCGATGGTCCCCCAAGCCTCGTTAACAGCGAAGTCTGGGGCAGCGGTGGCGACATCGGGTTCACCCGCGACGGTAGCCACGCCGAATTCCTCATGATTCCGGCCACCGCAGTTTCTCCAAAGCCGCGTAACCTCTCTTTTGAAGAAGCCGCATGCGTTGGCGTGAATTTTCTGACCGCCTGCGAAGGACTCATCCACCGCGCCAATCTCCAGCAGGGCGAAACACTCCTCGTCACCGGAGCACGAGGCGGCGTTGGCTCCGCCATCCTTCAACTCGGCCAAACGCACAACGCCAAACTCATCGCCGTGGATCGCGGGCCCCTGCAGCCCGAGAAATTCGCCGGGCTCGACCTGCTCGGCTACGTGGACACCAGCAAATCCGATCTAAAAGAAGCAATCAAGGAAATCACCAAAGGCCAAGGCGTGGATGTGGTCTACGACTGCGTTGGCGGCGAACTCTTCGAGCCCGTGCTCGCTACTCTTCGTCAACTCGGCCGTCACGTCGCCATTACCTCTGTGGGCACGACACGCGTGACGTTCGATCTCGCCAGTTTCTACCACCGTCGCCTGACTCTGCTGGGTGTCGATTCCTTGGCCTTGACCGCAACTGACGGTGCCAAGCTCCTCTCCTCCCTCGCTCCCCTCTTCGAATCGAACCGCCTCCAGCCTTCCCCCATCGCCAAACGCGGCACGCTCGAGAACGCCCGCGAACTCTATTCCTACGTAGCCGCGGGCAATCCTGGCAAAGCCGTCTTCACGAACTTGTAGCCTACCCCTTCGAGCGGTGAGGCTTTTCGACACAGCTCGCAACTTGCGCTCCGCAGAGAAAAATTCCTCGGGCCTCGAAGGCCTGGTCTTTTCCACACTCGTCCACAGAAATCCACAGCAAATCTGCTCGAGACCTCTTGCCAACTCCCGGCGCGAGGCTTACCTTGTACCCAGATTGAGCCGGGGAGCCTCAAAAACTTCGCGGCACAATTGAACGAGGGCGCAAGAATCGCAAGGTTCCTGTGCCCTCAATTTTTTTGCGCCCGCCTTTGTCCGCAGTCTTTTGCACAGTCATACACAGCAATCCACAACAAATCTCGTGGCCCCCTCTTGCTAAGGCCAGGCAGTAGTTCTACTCTCGCATCCGATTGAGCCGGGGAGCCTGGAAGACTTCGCGGCACAACAAAAACGAGGGCGCAAGAATCACCAGATTCATGCGCCCTCAATTTTTTTCGCAGCCTTTCCGCCGGTCTCACCTCTTGTCGTACACTCTCCTTATCCCGTCCTGCTGAGGATCAGAACATGCCCCCATCCGCCCATCCCGGATCCAAATCGCCCAACATCGATCTGCGCAGGTCTCTCCTGGAGACATTCGCGATCAGCGAAAAGGTTAATCAACTTCTCCTAACTCACGTTCCCGAAGCTGCCTGGCGCGTTGCGCCCCCCACCGGCAAGGGGCGCTCGATTGGCTCGGTGGCCGTGCATATCCATCAGGTACGGCGGCTGTGGCTGAAGGCCGCGGACAAGACTGGCAAACATCCCGCCACGTTGGACACCGACAAGGCCGCACGGGCAGTAGCAGGCGCGCTTCTAGAGAAGGCCCTGAACGATCCCGCAGGCAAAGTGTCGAATTGCAAACCCGATGTCGTGGCGTTGCTTGGTTATTTGATCTCCCACGATTCCGACCATCGCGGACAAATTGCCATGCTGGCCCGCCAGGTGGGTCATTCGTTGCCACCCAAAGCGGGATTTGCCTTGTGGGAATGGGGCACCTTGTGGCGCGAACGCGGTTTCGGGAAATGAACACCTGTTCCCGAAACGGCATTCGTCGTGTCGCGCCCGTTTTGCTCCTGCTCGCCGTTGCCATCTCATCAAGCGCGCAAACTCCGCCCGACACCTCAAAGAAGCTCACCTGGCATACGCTGGAATTCGCCATCGTCCGCTACAACGACAACGCGCCCAATTCTTGGAATATTTATCATTCGGAGAAAAAAGGTGTGCTGCTCGTCCGCCTCTGGAAGCGCTACTTGCTTGTGAACGTCCAGGACCAGGAAGTCTTCGACATCGACCCGCAAAAAATCAAAGTATCGGGGGACGCCGTCGAATGGTCTCTCGCCGACATCCCCGA
The DNA here is from genome assembly GCA_963783955.1 of Candidatus Acidiferrales bacterium. Classification (GTDB taxonomy): domain Bacteria; phylum Acidobacteriota; class Terriglobia; order Acidiferrales; family UBA7541; genus Acidiferrum. Next base: position 44,210 of record CAWAPN010000004.1, read on the forward strand.
CAAGCCTATCGATACACCGGATTTTGTTGGCCGAAACGTCGGCTCCATGGAGCGCATCCGCTTCCACCTCGGCAAAAATGGTCATCTACTCGAATTGCAAATTCCGCTCGGCTTGAATGGCCGGCCTATTTATTGATTCGGCGGCTCAGGCTTCGTTTCTGCCGGACTTTTCGGCGGGTTCGCTTTCATGTGCGTCTGCGACGGCAACTCCACTCTCACTTGCCCAACCCGATACACGCCATAAAACCATGGAATGCCCAGCGCGCCCCGCTCTTCACCCACGTTGATTCTGTCCCCTTCCTCGAAGCGGTCAAAATCGTCGGGGTCGACCGCGAGCCTCTCGATTTTTCGGCCATCGCGCCAGGAAGAGACGAACAGCCGGCGCGTCCCGCGCACAACGCCCTTCATCAAGTATCGCCCCACCACGGTCGACTGGTGATAAGTCACACTCTTCGGCGAATCGAGCTTGCCATTCAGGAACAAAGCCGCAGAGAGGAGGAATGGAATCGGAAGCAAGCCCGTGAACAGATGCCGCAGAATCTCGATGTCCTTGCGACCCCGCGCCTGGCGATCGAGGAATATCGCCAGAGTCAGCGCCACGAAGAAAAGTAACCCAAAAAACACCAGCATGGCATCCAGATCGAGCGGAGGATAAACCTGACTGACATAAGGGAAAAGCAGTGATCCTACGAGGAAAATAGCCATTTGCCGCAAAAGCCGTCTCCGGAACACCAGCTCCGCGGCAGCGGAGGTCAGGCCGCAATTCGGACACTGGTCACTCATCCGCGGCGAACCGCAATCCAAACATCGCGTCATGAAAAATAGTATACGGCGGGATGACTATCTCGACGCCAGTTTCGCGAGCAAGTCTTTGTAGCGCTGGCTCTGATCTTCCCGAACTTCGACCGTTACACCCATGCCCTGCCCCGGTTCCACGCGCTTCACCGAGCAATCCACCCAGAGCGGACGTTCCACCGCAAGTCGTGCGCGAAAACCGGCGCCGACCCAGAGAACGTCGTCGGCCTCAATGAACATTCCGTTCTCGCTGATGTCCCGCGTGCGAGCCCTCAATCGAGCGGAACCCCACTCGATTTCCAACAACGCCTCATACCGGTAGCGAGGCGCTCTTCGACGCTCCTGCTGGTTTCGTTCCCATTCCCCCATGTTCATGGCAACGGCACCCCAAGCTAATCATTGGCGCGCAAAGGTCGAGCCCGTGCAGCGTGCCTCTGCCCTGAAGATACGACGGAACTACAGCCGATGTTTCAGACACCGCAAAGCGATGTTTTGTTCCCGCCATCTACCGTTTTAGGCACAAGTGCAACACCCATCGAAATCCCTTTGTTTTACGGCAACCCATTGAAGCGCCGTGGCTTTAGCCCGGCATCTTCCGGTTCCCTCGAAAAGGGCTGCGGCCCGGTGTCGAACGATACTCAGATATGGAGTGTGACCAGCTCAACCCATGACTCGCGAACGGAAACGCGACAAACTGAGATAAGATCTCCGCTCGGAAGCAACCGAAAGGTAAAAACGTGTCCCTCGAACATAGTTTACTGCGGCCCCTCCTTGCAGATACATATACCAAAACTAGGTTGTCGAAAATCAAGGAAGTCCTGGGAGAACACGGATCGCATCGAATCTCTCCCCTCGCCAACGGCCTGTTTGCCGCCAGCTCGAGCCAGGCGCCCGATTCGCCGACCGGCTATCAAAACGTCTGGGTCCGCGACAATATTATGGTCGCCGACTCATTTCGCCGCCGCGGCGAATTTGCACCGACCATCGCCTGTATTCAGGGCTTGACGAAATTCTTCGCCACGCAGCTGCCGCGATTCCGCAAAATCATTGCCGACCCGAAGCGCGTCTTGCACAACGACGCCAACGACCGGCCGCACATTCGCTTCACAGCGCAAACCCTGGCGGAACTGCCGGAAAAATGGACGCATGCACAGAATGATGCGCTCGGGGAAGCGCTATGGTTTCGCTTCCTGCTCGCAAACACCGATGTGCTGCCGATGGATCCCCCGGACTATGAGATTTATCGTGTTTTCCCCGCGTATTTTGCGGCCATCCAGTACTGGCAGGATCCCGACAGCGGGGTGTGGGAAGAAGGCAGCAAGATAAACAATTCGAGCGTGGGCGCGGTTCTCGCTGGGCTCGAGGAAATGCAAAAGTATTACATCGCTCGTTCGCCCGGCTCCGCGGACGCTGCGAAACTGCCCCAATTGATCGCAAAAGGCCGCCAGCGTCTGGACGCCACACTGCCATTCGAATCCCCGCCGGAACGAAAGGTGGATTCTGCGCTGCTCTTCCTGATTCACCCACTGGCAGTAGTGCAAGCGCGCGAAGTGGAAGATGCCATCCTCAATCTGGTGCAGGCGCGATTGAAGGGGGCGGTGGGCATCAAACGCTACCCCGGCGATTCCTATTTCTGCCAGGACTATGACGAATGGTTCCCACCGGAGCAGATGAGTACCGCATTCAACGAGACATTGGATTTCCGCGACGCGCATCTACAGACCGATTGCGAGGCGCAATGGTGCATTTTCGACCCGTTGCTCGCCATCATTTACGGCCTGCGTTTTCTTGCAGATCGCTCCGATCGCGCCAGCTATCGTAAACAAGTTCATTACTTCAACCGTTCCCTGGCGCAAACAACCGTCGCGGGAGCCTGTCCGGAGCTTTATTTTCTGAAAAACGGGAGATATATTCACAATACTCATACGCCGTTGGCATGGACCCAAGCGAACCAGGCTCTCGCTCTGTACTTGATGGAAAAGTCCGCAGGAGAAGATTGATGAATTTCAATTGGAAGCACGGAACAACACTCGTTTTGGCATTAGTCGCGGCCATTTTCTCTGCCCCAGGCGCAGATGCGCAAATCGCGCGCAACTCCCTGGCAGAAACGCCGCCGATGGGTTGGAACAGTTGGAACAAGTTCGCCTGCAACGTGAACGAAGACCTGATCAAGTCCGTAGCCGATGCCATTCTAACCAACGGTATGAAGGATGCCGGCTATCAGTACGTGGTCATCGATGATTGCTGGCAGATGAATCGCGATGAAAATGGATTTATCGTGGCGGACCCGCAACACTTTCCATCCGGAATAAAAGCGCTCGCGGACTATGTGCACTCGAAGGGATTAAAATTCGGTGTTTATTCCGATGCCGGTTCGAAGACCTGCGCTGGCAGACCGGGCAGCCAAGGACATGAATATCAGGACGCGCTGCAATATGCGCGTTGGGGCGTGGACTACTTGAAATACGATTGGTGCAGCACGGGCAAGCGCAATGCCGAGGAAGCGTACTCCACCATGAGCAACGCCCTGCTGACCACGGGTCGGCCAATCGTGTTCAGCATGTGCGAGTGGGGTACGGCCAAGCCCTGGCTCTGGGCCAACGGCATTGGCAACCTCTGGCGCACTACCGGAGATATCAGCGATCACTGGACCAGCAACAAGAAATGGCCCAATGGCAGCTGCTGTGAACTCGGCTTTCTCGAGATCCTGGATCTGCAGGTCGGTTTGGAGTCTTTCGCCGGCCCGGGCCACTGGAACGACCCGGACATGCTGGAAGTCGGCAATGGCGGGATGACCATCCCGGAGTATCGCGCACATTTCAGTTTTTGGGCTCTGCTTGCCGCACCGCTCATCGCCGGAAACGATGTCCGCTCCATGACCCCGGAAATTAAAGAGATTCTGACCAATGCGGAAGTCATCGCCGTCAACCAGGACAAACTCGGCCGCGAAGGCCAGCGCGTCGCAAAGAACGGTGACCTGGAAGTTTGGGCCAAAACTCTAAACGACGGCAGCCGCGCCGTGATGCTCTTTAACCGCGGCCCATCGGAAAGTGACATCAATGTCTCCTGGGAACAAATCGGCTATCCCAATCATCTCCCGGCTAAAGTGCGCGACCTGTGGTCCCACAAGGATCAGGGCTCATTCACCGGAAGCTACTCCGCCAAAGTACCTTCTCATTCTGTCGTTATGGTGAAAATCGCGCCGTAACGCATTTCCCCTCCGGAATCGTGCGCGATATCTCGCGCTTGCAGGGGCTGCTTCTGAGGCCGGCCGCTCCTCTACCAAACTGATATTTGTGGTGTGTACGCGGCCTGCTCATGAGCTATGATTTTTTCGCCACGCGTTGCGTCTTCGCCGTGAATCTTTCCGTGTGCGAGGAGGTCCGGATGTCCCCGAATCCCGAAAATGGCATGGTGCGAATTCCCAGTCAGCACTCCGTTGCCGACTCCGTTTCCAAGCTCGAATCCATGCTGCAGGCGAAAAACGTCAAGCTCTTCGCGGTGATCGATCATAGCGGCGAGGCGGAAAAAGCCGGCCTGAGCATGCCCAATACCAAGTTGCTGATTTTCGGCAATCCCAAGAGTGGAACCCCTCTGATGCTTGCTTCTCCGAGCGTTGCCCTGGACTTTCCGTTGAAGATTCTCATCGCCGAAGATGCCGCGGGCAAAGTCTGGATTTCCTACAACACGCCTGCCTACCTCCAGTATCGCCACAATCTCCCAGCAAATCTCCTACCCAACATTGCTGTGATCGAAGCCCTCGCCAACAACACGGCGCAGTAAAGCACCCAGACCAACGAGGTCCAACGTGAATCAACAAAACCTGTTTCAATGGCTCATCCAGGTAGTTTCGGCCGTCGCGCTTCAGCTTGTGCTTCTGCACACAACCACTCAGGCGCAAGTCACCACTTCGCAATACGACAATCAGCGCGCCGGCGCAGCACTGAACGAAAAACTCCTGACTGCGCAAAACGTAAACTCAAAGCAGTTCGGCAAGTTGGGCGAGTTCAAAGTGGATGGCGCCGTCTACGCCCAGCCGCTATTCCTTCCTGAGGTCGAAGTCCCGGGCAAAGGAAGACACGACATCCTGTTCATCGCCACCGAACACGACAGCGTCTACGCCTTCGACGCCTATCGCACTAGCGATCTGCCGCTGTGGCAGGTCAGCTTGCTCGACAAAAGGAAAGGCGAAACTCCGGTTCCTGCGCGCGCCGTGGCCTGCCCCTTCATTCAACCGGAAGTGGGCATCACTCCCACTCCGGTCATTGACCGGAAAACAGGAACTCTCTATGTCCTGGCCCGCACCGCGGTCGACCGTCAGTATTTCCAGTTCCTCCATGCGTTGGCGGTCACCACAGGTGCGGAAAAATTCGGCGGTCCGAAGATCATAACCGCTTCGGTTCAAGGTCATGGCGACGGCGCCAAAAGCGGTCAGGTGCACTTTGATCCCTTACGCGAAAATCCCCGCGCTTCGCTTCTGCTCGTCAAAGGAGTTGTCTACCTCACGTGGGCCTCCTCCTGCGATGTCGATCCCTACCACGGCTGGGTCATGGCCTACGACGCCGCAACTCTCGGGCAGAAAGCAGTTCTGAACGTCACGCCGGACGGAAAACAAGGCGGCATCTGGGCCAGCGACACCGGGCCAGCGGCAGATTCCGCGGGCAACATCTACATTCCCACGGGCAACGGCACTTTCGATGCCTCGTCCGGCGGCAGAGATTACGGCGATTCCGTACTGAAATTGACGCTGAAAAACTCAGCGATCGAGATCAACGATTACTTCACGCCATTTGATCAGGCCAAACTAAGCGACGCCGACGCCGACCTCGGGTCGAGTGGCCCGCTTCTTCTGCCAGACCAGCCCGGAGCGCATCGTCACCTGCTCCTTCAACCCACAAAGAATTCGACGCTGTACGTGATCGATCGAGACCAGATGGGGCAATTCAGCAAAGACGGCGACGCCGTCGTGCAACGGCTCCGCATGGGCGGGCAAGGGGCCTATGGCGCAATGGCTTACTGGAATGGCCACGTATTTTTCGCCACAAGCGATGACTTCCTCCGCGATTACACAATCGCGGGCGGGCATGTCACCCCCAACAAATCCTCAAACACCAAATTCAAAAATCCCGGCGCCTCACCCACCGTTTCCGCAAACGGGACGCAAAGTGCGATCGTCTGGACGATCGCCACCAAAACATGGGATGGCGCGGACCGGCCCGCCATCCTCTACGCCTTCGACGCAAATCAAATCGATCAACCCATCTATTCCTCCGAACAAAACAGCCCGCGCGACCGTGCCGCGACAGCCACCCGATTCGTGATCCCCATCGTCGTCAACGGCCATGTCTATTTCGCCGCCCGCAACGCCGTCGAAGTCTACGGCCTCCTCGAACCCCGATAAAAGAGGCCAAGGCGCTTCCTCCGAGCCAGCCAATTTGCCTGTTGAACCTGGCCACTGCTACGGCACAATCAAACAGAAACCGCCGGGAGGCGCCACCATGCTCGATGTCATTCTCAAACGATTCGACAAACCCGACGAAATTCGCACCTTCCCCAAAGGCAAATTTGAAATCATCCACCTAGCAGGCCTAACCATCGGCCGCGCCACGTACGAACCCGGCTGGCGCTGGTCGGAACACGTCGGGGCAGCAACCGGCAGCCGCGAATGCCAAATCGAACACGTCGGCCTCGTCGTTTCCGGCAAAGCCACAGCTGCCATGACCGACGGCAGCATCTATGAAATGAAAGCGGGCGACCTCTTCCACGTCCCGCCCGGTCACGATAGCTGGGTCGTGGGCGACGAGCCTTATGTTTCCATTCACTTGATGGGCACCGCCGATTACGCCCGCCACGTCTGAATATCATCAAAGAATCGAGGAGCATCATGGAGCACAATCTGCAAAATTCCATCGCGCTGCTTACCCGTACCCCCGCAGCCCTCAACACGCTGTTGCGCGATTTACCGGAGGAGTGGACGCTTCGAAACGAAGATGAAAACACTTGGAGCGTTTTCGATATCGTCGGTCATCTGATTCACGGCGAACGCACGGACTGGATGGCGCGGACAAGAATCATCCTGCAATTCGGCGAAACGAAGCCGTTCGACCGCTTCGATCGTTGGGCGCAAGAACGTGAAAGCCAGGGCAAATCGCTTCCGCAATTGTTGGACGACTTTGCCCGGTTGCGTTCGCAAAACCTGGGCGAACTGTGCGCGCTGAACCTCAAACCGGAAGATCTACAGAAACGCGGAAAACATCCCGCCCTCGGAACAGTCACCTTGTCAGAGCTGTTGGCAACCTGGGCGGCTCATGACCTAACTCACCTGCACCAAATCTCCCGGGTCATGGCCCACCAATACCGCGCGTCGGTAGGTCCTTGGGTCAAGTTCCTCGGTGTCTTGCAATGCAAAGGCCACAGCGCACAACCATAGGCCACTCGAGTGCTGCCTGCCTGCCGTAGGCAGGCTTCTGTCCGTGCTCGGAACAACCTCTAAAACGCGGCCGCATACTTTGCGTTCTTCTCCATGAGCTGCGCAATGCTCTGCACAGACGGCATGCCGCCGCGCGCCCCTATGGCCGTGCAATGCAAAGCGGCGGCGGCGCAGGCAAACTCAAGCTGGCGCTGTAACGGCCACTCCACTCACTCCTCGAGAGAGCCATAGGTGACATACTCCCCCGGCCGAAGCCGGGGGCTTTTCAAGCAACCGTAGCTACGTGCCTATCTGTTTGCGCCTGAAGGCGTAGTCCACGCCCCAAAATCCCCAAAAGCTGCAGGCTCTGCTGCCGCGCTTGATCATGGATTTGTCGTGGATGCTAGCGCCAAATGGACAGGCATGATTGTCAGGGCAACCTCAGCGCAAAAGCTTCAGCAGCAGCAACCCGCCCAAAAGCACCGCCGCCGGCACCCAAAAGTGAATGTCTGTGAAAATGCTTGCTATCCTGCTGCCTGTTGGTTCCTCACTGCCTGTCGACATTCTGCGATTCCCCCGAAGTGCAGTTTCGCGGGCATTATCCCAGATCACGCCGGTTTCCACACGTTGCAAAAATCGCGGTTGCGGGGTTCGAGCCGTCATGCTAGCCTGAGCGAACAAAAGGCGAACAACTGGAGCCACTCTCGATGCCCGATTCTTTTGCCGTTCGTTTGGCCGCGATTCCTCCACCCGAGCCTGTGCGCAACCGGAGTTCTCTTGCCCGCGTCTCTCAGGTGCTGGACGCGTTAGCTCAGCGCGATTCGAGCGGCCAAATTCTGACTGCCGTCCGCCACTATCCAGCCCGGGCCGCGCAGTGGGCAGAGTTCCCCACATGGATTCATCCGGATTTACAAGCAGCCTACGCCGCAAAAGGCATTCACCAGCCCTATGTCCACCAAGCCGCCGCCGCAGAAGCAGTCCGCGCGGGAAAAAACGTTGTGATCGTGACGCCTACCGCCAGCGGCAAGACACTCTGTTACAACCTGCCTGTCCTCGATGCGATCCTGCACGATAACGACACTCGCGCCCTTTATCTCTTTCCAACCAAAGCGCTCGCGCAGGATCAGTTGACGGAACTCCAAGAGCTCAACCAGCGCCTCGAGAATCGTTTCGGCGTTTTCACATACGACGGCGACACGCCGAGCGACGCTCGCAAAGCCATTCGCGAAAAAAGCCACATCGTTTTGACCAACCCGGACATGCTCCACGCCGGCATCCTTCCCCATCACACACGCTGGACACGCCTGTTCGAAAATCTGCGCTACATCGTCATCGATGAGCTGCACACCTATCGCGGAGTGTTCGGCAGTCATCTCTGCAACGTCTTGCGGCGGCTGCGCCGCATCGCGCGATTCTACGGGTGTGCGCCAAAAGTGATCTGCTGCTCGGCAACCATCGCAAACCCGGGGGAGTTGGCTTCTCGCCTGATCGAGGATGAAGTCGAAGTGCAATCGGAAAATGGCGCGCCGACGGCCGAAAAAACTTTTGTCTTCTACAATCCCCCCGTCGTCAACCGCGCCCTCGGCATCCGCCGCAGCTATATCAACGAAGCCACCCGCGTGTCCCAGGAATTCCTGAAGCACGATCTGCAGACCATGGTCTTCGCCAATTCCCGCCTGCACACGGAAATCATCCTCACCTATCTTCAGCGGGCCAACCCGCAATTCCCCGGCAAACCGGAAACCATTCGTGGTTATCGTGGCGGCTATCTTCCGACGGAACGCCGTGCGATCGAACGCGGCTTGCGCGAAGGCCGCATTCGCGGGGTCGTCACCACCTCCGCCATGGAACTCGGTATCGATGTTGGCTCGCTCGATGCCGTAGTGATGGCCGGCTATCCCGGCACAATTGCGGCCACCTGGCAGCGGGCTGGCCGCGCTGGACGCCGCAGTGGAAGCTCCTGCGCCGTTCTGGTCGCTTCCTCCGCGCCGCTCGATCAGTTCATCGTGCGCCATCCCGATTATTTCTTCGGCAACACTCCCGAGCACGCTTTCATTCAGCCGGACAATCTGGAAATTCTGATCAATCATTTGAAATGCGCTGCGTTCGAACTCCCCGTCGCCCCCGACGAGAAATTCGGCGACGTAGATGTTCAGGATCTCTGCTCGCGGCTCGCCGACGCGGGTTACCTGCACCGCGCCGGAGAAAACTATCACTGGATTCACGAGGCCTACCCCGCGGACACCATCAGCCTCCGCTCCGTAACCAGCGACAATTTCATCATCATCGATATCACCGCGGCTCCCGTCGTCATCGGCGAAGTCGATTTCGTCAGCGCCCTGACCACCGTCCACGAAAAAGCCATCTACCTTCACGGCGGGCAGCAATATCACGTCGAGCATCTCGACTTTAAAGAACGCAAAGCCTACATCAAACAGGTCAACATCGACTACTACACTGATGCCATCCGCTACACCCAGGTCGGCCTCCTCGAAATCGCCGAAACTCTCTCTCCTTCCCCATCCGTCTGTTCCCACTCACACGGTGATGTCCTGGTCCGCTCCCAGGTCGTCGGCTTCAAGAAAATTAAGTTCTTCACCAACGAAAACATCGGTTCCGGAAAGCTCGAACTCCCCGAAAATGAAATGCACACCACTTCGTACTGGATGACTCTCGAGCGTCCTCTCCTCGAGTCTCTGCCCTACTCCATCAGTGAACGGCAATCCGGCATGTTCGGCTTGCTTCACGGCATAGAATCCGTGGCCACGTTGTTGTTGATGTGCGACGGCCGCGACTTGGGCACTGCGATTGGCGAGCGGCCTCCCTCTGTTGACACCAGCGAGCCGACGAAGCTCACCGACATGAAAAACGGCAACCCGAACGCATGGATCACCGGACAAAAAGAATTCTTCGTACCAAACCTGTATTTATACGACGCTTACCCGGGCGGAATTGGCTTCTCGGAACCGCTCTTTCGCGCACACGAACTGCTCCTCCGTAAAACCCGAGAACTCATCGACGCGTGTCCCTGCGAAGCAGGCTGCCCCTCCTGTGTCGGCCCCGCTGGGGACCTGGCTCCGCGAGCCAAAGAAGCAGCTCTTGCCATTCTGGATCGCCTGTGTGCCCGTTTTTGACCCATCCTCGAGGAGCCTGATCGCGCCGTATGTACAGAGCCACTGACAGATTCTCGCGACTCGCCGCTTTAAAACCGGCCCGTTCCGCGCCGCAAACGCCCGGTCCGCTGCGGCTCCCCGACGAAAGCGATCCCATCAGCCTGCTCCTCGGCGGCGGCATCGCCACAAATCACTACGGCGAGCATCTCGCCATCCGAAACTGGTTCTCCACCCCGGAATTCGTGCCTCCGTCGGCCGCCGCCCTCGAGCTCCTCTCTCGCACGCACGACGAAAAAACTTCACGCCGCGCTCACGCGGCCATGAGCGATCCCGAAAAATGGCTTTTCCTCGACACCGAAACCACCGGCCTAGCCGGCGGAACCGGCACGTACGCCTTCCTCGTTGGTCTCGCGTGGTGGGACGCCGGCGGCCTGCAAGTCGAACAACTTTTCCTCCGCGACCTGCACGAAGAATATTCCCTTCTTCACGAACTCGCGGCGCGCATCGTCGAGCGTCCAGTGCTGGTCACCTTCAACGGCAAAACCTTCGATTGGCCGCTCCTGGAAAATCGCTTCACCATGACCCGCTCCATGCGCGTTCCGAAACTCGCCGCACATCTCGACCTGCTGCATCCCGCGCGAGCGTTATGGCGGTTGCGCTTGGGTTCGGTCCGCCTCATCGAACTCGAGCGCCACGTCCTCGACGCCACCCACCTCGGCTGGCGCCGCGCAGACGACATCGCCTCCGCCCTGATCCCTCAGTTCTACTTCGATTATCTGCGCGGCGGTCCCGGTCAACCGCTCGCCGGAGTCGTCAAACACAATCAAATGGACCTGCGTGGACTCGGCGCTCTGTTTGGCAAAATCAATTCCCTGCTCGAATCCCGCGAAACTTGCTTTGCGCAAACCGATTCTCTCGACCTCTTTGGTCTATCGAAATTCCTTCAACGAAAAGGTGAAAAAGACCTTGCCCATTCGGCTTGCGCCTTCGCCCTCGATGCCGGCCTTCCCGAGGAATTCCGTCCACAAGCAACACGCGAACTGGCGTTGATGGCCAAACGCCGCGGCGATCGCGCCCGCGCCGCCAGCCTGTGGCACGAGTTGGTCAGCGATCCGCAGGAAGCCGTTTTTGCCTGCGAACAGCTGGCGATGCACTACGAGCGCCATGTCCGCGATTTTGCCCGCGCCATGGAGTTTGCCGAACTAGGTCTGAAAACTCATCGGCGCCAATTTGGCCGCTCCCGCGATCGGTTTGCCGCCGCCCGCCAAACGCGCCTCGCCGCCAAACTGATGTGCCGCGTCGAGCGTTTGCGGCATCGCATAAAGAGAGCGCGGACGCCGCTCGCGCTCTGTTGTTAGCTCCGGTTCCGGCTATTGCAAAGCTTCGGAAAGGCACGCGCTGAATGTCCGCGACCTCGCTGACCCGCTCGGATTTGGAGGTACAAAGCGGATGGATTTCCCAGGAACGGCTCGGCAATCTATGCATGGAGGAGTCATGGTCACCACGGAAAATGCCTATTTTCGAAGCGAACTCGAAATTCGCCGCGAGCGCCTGCTGGCCGCTTCGCAAGCCAACAGCGCCGATGGCACACTGCGCAACTTGCTGGCCAGCGTCGACGACGCGCTTTCTCGCGTCCAACAAGGCACTTTCGGCATCTGCGAACAATGCCACGATACGATCGAGGCCGACCGCCTGGTCTGCAATCCCTTGATCCGCTTCTGTCTCGACCATCTTTCCGCCGATGAGCAGCGCGCCCTTGAAAAAGATCTCGTCCTCGCCGCTGGAATCCAGAAGGCCCTCCTTCCTCGCGTGGATTGGTCCGTCGACGGCTGGCAAGCGCGTTATCACTACCAGCCCGCGAACATAGTCAGCGGAGACTACTGCGACCTGATCGAAAATGAGGATGGCTTTCTGTTTTTGCTGGGCGACGTCTCCGGCAAAGGCGTAGCCGCTTCCATGCTCATGAGTCACCTTCACGCCACGTTTCGCAGCCTCGCCGGGCAAAATCTGTCTCTTCAAGAGCTGGTGGAACACGCCAACCGCCTCTTCGCCGAAAGCACCAACGCCGGTCAATTCGCCACCATGGTCGTCGGTAGCGCCAAGCAAAACGGAAAAGTCGCCTACGTCAGCGCCGGCCACTTGCCGCTGTTCCATATTTCCGAATCGGGCGTGCGCGCGCGCGAATCCACGGGCGTTCCCTTGGGAATGTTTTGCTCCACCAATTTTCCCGTCTGCGAACTCACTCTCGCTCCGGGAGACAAGCTGCTCTTGTACACCGACGGCCTAACCGAAATCTTCAACGCCGCCGGCGACGAATTCGGAGTAGCCCGCGTGCACTCCCTAGCCAAACGCCACGGCGCTACCGAACCCCAAGCCATCCTCAGCGCCTGCCTCGACGAAATTCGCGCATTCTCTACCACAAAACAAACGGACGACCTGACTTTGCTGGTCCTGCACCGCGCCGTGTAGCGCACCCCTAAAGGGGTGAGGCTTTTCGAGAGGAACTGCTCATGGCCGATTCCGTTGGTGCGCTTCTTGTCGTGCTCGGCTCATTCCCGTACGGGATCGTTTTCGACAAGGCATTTCTTCGTAGCGGTATCGTGTCGCAACGATTTGGCGATCTTGGTTTGAGCCACGTTTCTCCGTAGCCCGGTGCCCTTCAGGCCGGCATCTTGGCTCCCTCGACCGGGTTCACTGGACCGCCGCTCGAGCCGGCGCTGCCGCAACCCACCCAATCTTCTTCATCCACTCTACAAACAACTTCTCATCCCCGCCCTCCAGCGTCACGCACTCTTTCGCCGCACACCGAAGAAATACACCGCCGTCTGCCGTGCTGAACTCCAAATCTTCTTCGGCGTCCGCAACCGCCTTGCGCTCCGGGTATTTCTTCTTCAAGGCTTCCGCGTACGCCCCAAAAAACGCCGACGCATGCGCCCCACTATCGAATCGTTCGCGCGTAAACAACATCGACTGCTTGGTGTCCTTTTGTTGCAACGTCGCGTAATCGTCGCCATCCCATCCCGCGGCTATTTTCCCGGCTCGTTCCTCGTTCAGAAACTGTTTCAGCACTTCCTTCCAGCCAAACTCACCCATGGCGTTCTCTTCCAACTTATTCCAACCAGCCGCCGGCACTCCATCGGGAAGGTCGATTTTGAGCGGCGCTGGAACCTTGTCCGCCCGGTAAAGCTCGGGATGCATGATCTGCTGTGTATTGGCCGGGGGCTTCGCGAAAATCGCATCGAACCCACCCCAACCTCCGGTCCTCAACACCGACATCGAAAAACGCAGTCCGTCGAAATAAGGAAACATCAGTGAGTCCTTGATGAAAGGAGGAGCTTTCTTAAGCATCGGGGTGTCGGTCAGGTCTCCAAGAAAAACCGACGGATCGAAGTCTGGCAGATCGCGCAGCTTGAATCCTTTGTCCCGGAGTTCGTATTCCAGCATTCCGGCCATGGCGCTGCCTTCCAGCACGGAGTCTCGCGCCAGCTCCGCGTCGTCGTTCGGCCTGGCCGCGCGCGTCCAGGCGTCAATGTGAAAATACTGGTCCTGCAGTGCATGGGTGAGCTCGTGCGACATGACCATCCGCTGCTCATCGGGTTGAATCCAGTCGGCAATATAAAATTCGTGTTTCTTCGGATCATAGAGACCGGCGATTTGTTCGGTCAAAAGATCCACCATGAAACTGTCCAGATCAAAGTTCTTGGGGAGCAAGCCGAACGCTTCGGCGCTCCGTGCGGAGGCGTAGCGCTCTTTGGCATCTTTTTCATCATCCATCTCGGAAACCACATAGGCGCGGATTTCCTCGCGCGTGCGAATGGACTTTTTCAACGGAGCCTTGAGACGCCATCCGGTGATTTCGCTCATGTCTCTCATCACTTCGTCGGCGGTCACAAGAAATTCTGGATTGCTGCTTCCGCCAGACGGCGGCGCGGGAGCAGGCGCCGCCTGCTGCGAACCGGACCGGGCAATGCTCGTCCAGGCTAAGAAAGAAATGGCTAGAAAGGGGAGAACTCGGCGGAATCCAGGTAGGAAACGCATCACAACGCCAGAATAACAGATTCTGCTCTTTAACCCCTCGGCTCCGCCGATGCGGCCGATGAGACAAATGTTGTCAGTCAACGGGAACGCAACTGGCTCAGACTCGTCCGTCGGCCCCCGCGTTCCTCCGATTTTCCGAAGAATGCAATGTTTCGTGTTCGTAACATACTGGTACTGATTATACTGTGAATAAGATGTTTTTCTCCGTAAGGAGTGCCGCATGCTTCCACCAGGCCTTCGGTTGCGACAGACACGCGAGGCGCTCGGCTTTACCTATCGCGACGTCGAAAAAGCTAGCTATCAGATCGCCGTCAACCGTGGCCGCCAGGACTTCATCCTGCACATCAGCCGGCTGGCAGATATTGAAAACCGTGGCGTCGTACCGAGCCTGCACAAGCTCTTTTCACTGGCCGCCATTCTCCACCTCGATCCCCTTGAAATTTCGACCTGGTACGAAGCTCCCTTGGATCAAGCTTCCACCGATGGCGCCTCCTTCCCTCCCCCGCGCACCCATCTGAGTTCATCGCCCCTCGAAACCGCGCCGTCCTCCGAGGCCTCATGTCCCGTCGCGTTTGAAAATACCGAACTTCTGCAGCAACGCCCTGCCTCCCCGGTCCCGATGCCACACTTCCAAACCTCGGTCAAAAATAAACACCGTTATGGTTTCGTGGGTTTGTCGGACCGGCGCATGATGCCTTTATTACGTCCGGGCAGCACCGTGCTCATCGACACTACGTTGCGACGTATCGAGGATGCCGAATGGTCGAATGAATACGACAGGCCAATGTATTTCGTGGAGATCAGGAATGGCTATCGATGCGGCTGGTTCCAGAAGGACAAATCCCGTCTCATCATGCAGCCGCATACGCTCTCGCGGTGCGCGCCCGAAACCTGGCTTACCCCGGATGAGGCCGAAGTCGTCGGACAGGTGGTGGGAATCGTTAGCTATTCGGACGTGACGTGGGCCTATCGTCCAGAAGCAGTTCGAGAAGTACGTCCAAGTTGGAACAATAAAGCTCTCTAAGATAACTGGGCGCCCCTCGGGGAACCCAATCCCGGCAGTCTTTCTTGCAACGAACCGCATTCTCCTCAACCGTTCCCGGCAAACTTCCGAGGTGCAGCCGCAGCTCTTCTCCCTGCGCGTTGAGCGGCATTTCCAACAGCCTCTCAAACACCTCTTCGTGACAATGCGCGATCACTTGGTTGACAGCCTCTTCCCCATACAGGCCGGCCAACGCGACGTGGCCATATCTACCGGTCGAATCGCTTCGCAAACTCCAAAGATAGGCCAGTCGCTGATACGCGCTGCTCATGGGCTCTAGATAATTCGCGGTTAGATCAAACAAAACCTGTTGGTAGGTCTGGATTTTCTCGAGCATGAGCGGCGTCGCACCTTAATCCCTGTTCCGTCCTCAGAACTTTTCTTCGCCCAAAAAACGAATCGTGGGGCTTAGCCACACCCTCCGCGCCAGGAGGGTACCCATGAAAATACGTTCTTGGACCCGGGCAATCCTTTTGCCCATCAGTGTAGTCTCGTCTTTTGCTTTCGTCCCTGCTTATCTTTCTTCTCTGCCCCCGCCCCATCCGGAAGCAACGCTCTTGGCGGATGGCGTCCCTTTGCCCCCACCGGAGCCGCTGCCTCCGCCGCCTCCTCCTGGCAGGATCGCGGGCTCGAATTACCAAGGATAACGGCGAGAACTTGGGGTTCAGCCATCTACAAGCGTTGGCGGTTCACGCGTAACAGTCTCGGCTGATTTACTTGTGAACTAGGTAATGATAGCCTGCGTGAAATGACCGAGCCCCAGTTTTTTCAGAACCTTTTTTGGGCCCTCACTACGCTTCTTGAATTTGTGCTGTTGTTTTACGTCGTTCGTCGAAAACTGTACCGTACTCATCTTGCCTTCTTCATTTACATTCTCGCCGTTATTCTTCAGAGTGGAATCGTCGCCGCCTGCTATAGGTACTTCGGCGTTCATAGCGTGACCTCCTTCAACATCGCGTGGAGCACACAGGCAGTCGTGATTTGTGCTCGCTGGTTTGCCGTGATCGATATCGCAAAGAAAGCGTTTGCCGGATTGTCCGGAATCTGGGAACTGGCAATCCGCGTCTTGTTCGTGGTGACCGCCGGCGCGCTCGTTTATTCCATCTGGTCTTCAGAAGACCGCTGGAACCTTGCCGTCCTTACCTCCGATCGCGCTGAAGAATTGTGCATCGCCACTTTTGTCGTTACCCTGTTGCTCTTCCTCCGTTATTACCGGGTTCCCGTCAGCAATTTGGAGCGCATGTTGGCCATTGGCTTCTGTCTGTATTCCTGCTTTACCGTCATGAACAATGCGATCTACGAACACTTGCGCCGTTCGTTTGCCGCCATGTGGAACTACTTGGACATGCTCACTTTCATCGCTACCCTTCTTCTCTGGATTGGCGCAGTAAGAAAATACTCGGAATCGCAGGTTGACGCCGTTCAGCCCGCTTTGACTCCCGAACACTATGCGGAGCTTTCCCAAAACTTGAACGCTCGCCTGCAGCTGCTCAACCATCGCCTGGACCGCCTCTTCCGCTCCGGAGATTCCCGCCCATGAGTCTCCCACTCCTTCTCTTCATCTCTTTTGCGGTCCTCCTCATTCTCTTGCTGGCATGGGCAGTTCGGCCGCCCAGGAAATCTCAGCTTTCCGTGGACGATGTGTTCAATGCCCTCTCGGAGAAAAGGCACTATGCGCGGCTGCCGCAAATCCTGCAATCTCTCCGCCACGAAGACACGGATTTCCTCTATGCCCGGGGCCACGACGAACTAGCGGACCGTTTGCGCCGCGAGCGCAAGCGCATTGCGCTTCGCTACCTGAATTATCTTGAGGATGAATATCGACTCCTTCTCGAGACGTCGCGCATCTTGGCCAGGGTCGCGCCGGAGGTCTCGCCTATGGCGGAGTTTGACCGCTTCAAGCTCAACGTCCGCTTCGTTCTCTCGTGCCGTTACTTGCGCTGGCGTTTGTGGCTTGGCCTGCAGCCATGGGATGTTTTCGGCGTCCTTTCGGATATGGAAGGGGATATGACACTTCGGCTGGAGGCCGCCGCAACCCGTATCGGTGAACGCGCGGCAATCGCTGGGGAGTTTCCTTCATTCCTGGAGAATCGGAGCCGCGACTCGAAATAGTTTTGCTTCGACCGCGGCGTACAGTTCCTCCGCTTGGAACGGCTTCTGTAGGATGGCGGCATCCGCCGGCAGGAATTGAGCGGCACCCTTCTCCATCGCGGATACCGAGGTGGTCCATAGCACGCGCGGCCCCAAGCCGTGTTCCTGATTCAATCGATCCTCATCGGCACGCTCGGATTCCTGTTCATAAACCATCTGCCAATCGGCCACCACTAAATCGAATTCCTTCGCGCCCAGCAAACGGCGCGCCTCTTCGAGCGACTTCGAAATCGTTACCAGGTGCTCATTTCCGCTCAGCAGTTCTGCTACTGTTTCCAATACGGATTCATTTCGGTCAACCACCAGAATCCGACCGCTTTTCATCGCCCGCTGCGTTCCCACGTCCAGGCTCTTCGTCCCGCGGACATCCGACCGCAACGGCAGTTCAACGCGGAAAATCGCTCCTCGTTCCGGCGCATTCCTGACCTCGATGCTCCCACCATGCTCCGTGATGATGCCGTAGCAGATGCTCAGCCCAAGGCCGGTTCCTTTCCCCACTGGCTTGGTCGTGTAAAACGGATCAAAAACCCGCGACGTATCCTTTACGCCGGGACCGCTGTCGCGAAATTCAACGAAGGCCCTCCCGCCTTGCGTACCCGTGTGCACCCACAAATCACCTTGCGCACCCTCTTCCAAGATGGCGTCCACCGCGTTGTTGATCAGGTTGAGAAAAACTTGCTGAAGTTGGTGCGGATCGGCAGGCACCGACGGCAATTCGCTGGCAAGATTCAAGTGCACCCGGACGTGACTCATCCGCAGGTCATAGTCGCGCAGGGCCAGTGTGTCTTCCAGGATCGAATTGAGCCGCACGGGAACGCGCTCCGGTTTGTGCTGCCGTGCGAAGCTCAGCAGATTTTGCACGATCCTATGTGTTCGCAGCGCCTGCTTGTACAGTTTCTCGCTGTATCCGAGCGCTTGTGGTCCGACTTCTCCGCTGGACGACAGAAGTTGGCTGTACCCCAGGATTGCCGTCAGCGGATTATTCAATTCGTGCGCAACACCGGAGATGAGCTGGCCGACTGCTGCAAGCTTTTCGCTGTGCACCAGCTGCTCCTGGGTGCGCCGCAAATTCTCGTACGCCTGGCGGGTCTCCTCGTACAACCGGCTATGATCGACTGCGCTGGCCACTTGGCTGCCTACGGCCGTGAGCAGGCTGATGTCCGCGACGGAGAACTCGCGAACTTTCCGACTGCCCACCACCAATCCCCCGATGATCTTTTCTTTGGCCCAGAGCGTGACTACATAGGCGGACTTGATCTCCTCCTTTCGCAGCATTTCTCGGGCCAGGCCCGGAAGGGGAAGCCCCTGCACAGACAGGAACGTTGCATGAGTCGCGCGCAGTTGCTGAATTAAACCGGCGGGAAGTTTCAGGACCGGGAAGGTCTTGGCATGCTCCGACCGATGTCCGACCGCGGCAACCCTTCGGACCGTCTCGTCGTCCTTCTCGAACAAATAAAGGGACGCTGCATCGAGCTCAAACAGCTCCAGCATCTGGCACAGAGTGCGATGCACGGACTCGCGAAGGTCGAGGGTATAGGAAAGCGTCTCGGCAATGGAGTTCAGCACCACGAGTTCTCGGTTCCTTCGCCGAATCTGGTGTTCGGCGCGCCGCCGTTCGCTCACGTCCAACAGAAAGCCTTGATAGGCAATGACGCTTCCCGCCGAATCCCGGACGGCCGTCGATGATTCGCTCACCGTCCGAATTTCACCATCCTTGCGCTTTATATCGAATTCGAAGTCATTCACCGAACCGTGCTCGTGCAAAAGCTTTCTCAGCCGCTCATACTCAGTCGGATTCACGTAAAGTTGCTGGCCAATATCGAGGCTGAGGAGCTCGTCACGGTTCTCATAGCCGGTGATTCGCATCAAAGCGTCATTGAAATCCAAGAACCGGCCGCTGGCCGTACCGATAAACACGCCTTCCTGCACGCTCGACACTAGCGTGCGATATTTTTCCTCGGCCCTCTTTCGTTCGGTGATGTCTTTCAGCACGTGAATCGTGCCGAGCTTGCGCCCGCCCGGATCGGTGAATTGCGAATTGGATGCCAGAAAATAACCTTGCAGCCAGGGATCAGGATAATCTCCCTCCCCCGATATTCCTTCGCAGTAAGGGCAGATCGTAAAGGGTTCCTCGCGTGCCTTGAAAAGCTCCGCGACCGTTCGGCCGAACATCGCATGCGTTGTTCGGCCAAGAAGATCGGCAAGGCGAAGGTTAGTGCGCAATATTCTACCTTCTTCATCATGAACGAGGATCGGATCCCCGATGGAATCGAACGTGTAGACCCACTGCTGCTGCACCGATTTGATCTGCTCAAACAGGTTTACATTCTCAATCGTGGTACCCAGGAAATTCCCCACGTTCACCAAGTACGCCAATTCGTCTTCCTGAAATCGCTTTCCGGGTAGCGCTCCCACATTCAGCAGTCCGACGGGGCCTTCTTTGCCGCAGAGCGGCACCGTCACCAGTTGCGTGATTCCCGCTTCGGCCATCTTCCTCCGCACCTTCACGTCTTTCTCATTCTCAAAACGCGCGATCTGGTACTCCTCCTTCAACACTTGTTGAACCCACTCGCTCTGCAGAGAAATCCGTTGATACTTCTCGAGGTAGCTTTGTGTAAATCCAACCGAGGCGCCGATTGCAAACTCCACCGTGTCTCCCTTGCCCACGAGCAGCCGGATGGTTCCATGACTGGTGTTTACGCTCCCGGTAATCTGCTCCAATACTCTCTGCAGAAGTTTCTGCAACGACACCGACTGGCTGCTCGAGGCCGTCAGCATCGTGAACTGCCTCATCTTTTCGCTGATTTCCTCCGACCGGCTGCGCGCAGACTCCAGCAGCATGACAATCATCCCAATCCCTAATCCGGCATTCAGAAAATGGTCGAACGCGAAACGGAGAAGATGAATCTCCCCTTGAGTCCAAATTCTGCGATCCAGGTTATTTAGTCCCAACAGTAAAAACGCTCCGGCCAGTAGCTTGCCGCCATTCCCGCTCTCGGTACCAGAGGCGCGCCAAAGAATCCACCCGGCGCAAAGGCAAATCGCGCTGGTTAGAATACTGGTCTCCCATCCCGTTTCACCCCAACGCGCCATCTTCTGCTGGTAATAGCACACCGTCAGTGCGATCAAAATGGTCAGCCACCACATAGGCCAGTACAGCCGGTTCGACGCCGTCGCGTATTGAACGATGGAAGACAGAAAAAGCACCAGCGCCCCTGCTCCGGCGAATGAATGAACCACTCCCAGCAGCCTATACGGTTGATAAAACATGGCCAACTCGGCGAAGGAGGACAGCGTGAGGCCGATCCAGCCAAACAGCCACAGCCGGTAGAAGATCCGCGGATTATCCCGCTTCAAGTGGACAAACAACACCAGCAGGGTGAGCGAGACCGTTCCCTCAAAAAAGGCAATACCCTGGAGGCCTTGGTTTGGCACCACCGCTGATCCTCCCAAGTGGCGAACGGGTTGAAATGTGAAACGGAGCCCTGTGCCTACCCTCACCAAGAGGGCAGGCGCGTTTTCTATTGCTTTCTGCTGACGCTAACACGCTATTTTCTGACTGGGCAATGGTACGAAAAAGGTTCTGTGCTGTCCCTTATAATGCTTGTTGGGAGAAGATCACCGTGGACTCCGACCATATCCTGGTAGTGGATGACGAAGAAGCGATCCGCGAAGTCGTCTCAACGATGCTCGAGTCGCGCGGATACCGCTGCACTGCCGTGAGCAACGGCCGTTCCGCGCAAGACTATGTTCGCAAGGAAACCCCTGACCTGGTCCTGAGCGACATGATCATGCCCGAAATGGACGGTATCAAGCTGCTCGATTGGCTGCACGGCTTTGATCCCGAAGTTCCCGTGATCATGGTCACCGCTATCCACGACATTTCGACGGCTCTCGAAGCGATTCGTCGCGGTGCTTACGATTACATCCTCAAGCCTTTCGAGAAAGACCAGCTCTACCACGGTGTGGAGCGAGCCCTTCAGCACCGACGCCTGGTGGTCGAAGTCCGCAATTATCAGGCCGATCTTGAGAGGAAAGTCGAAGAACGCACCGCGGCCCTCGAGGCAAAGAACGTTCAACTGGAGCAATCCTACGACGACACGCTCGAAGCCCTCGGCAGCGCCCTGGACTTAAAGGATGCAGAGACAGAAGGCCATTGCCAGCGCGTCACCGCTTTCACCATTTCCATCGCCAGGGCCGTTCCGGTGCCCGCCAACTATCTGCCGATCCTTGCGCGCGCCGCCTTTCTCCACGACATCGGCAAAATGGCCATTCCCGATTCCATCCTCCGCAAACCGGGCCCGCTCGACAACGACGAGAAGCAAATCATGCGTACCCATTGCGAAATTGGCTATAACGTCCTGACGCGCATCCCGTTCCTTCGAGACGCCGCCGAGATCGTTCTCGCTCACCAGGAATTCTTCGACGGCACCGGGTATCCCCGAGGCCTCCGCGGAGAGAAAATTCCCCTCGGCGCGCGCATCTTCTCGATCGCCGACGCTCTCGACGCCATGATCAGCGATCGCCCCTACCGTAAAGCGCTTCCCATGAGCCACGCTCGCGAAGAAATCCGCCGTTGTTCCGGCACCCAATTCGATCCCAAGGTAGTCGAAGTCTTCCTCGCCATCCCAGAGCAGCACTGGCTCGAACTCCGCGAGAATCTGGGCTCCCCGTTCCGCCTGGCGCAACTGAAAAACTTGCGCGGCTAACTCGCTAGAGCGCCGCAGACGCGCCCATCGGCCAGGCCAGCCCGCAAGGGTAGGATCACCGAGCCCCCGAATAACGATCACCAGGGGTGCGGAACTCCGCCTCAAGCGGCCGACTCCCCTGACCCTTCCTTTCCGATAGGTCACAACGCGAAAACGAAACGGCTTGACTCCGTGAACTTGGTGCTAAACTGCCCGCATCTGAATGGCCTGGGGGGCTGTCCCTTCCTTGAGGTGTGAACCCCAGGCTCCTTACCGTCCACGGTCAGGACAAGTTTCTCTGGGGGATTCAATGAAGCGCGTTCTTCTCCTCGTTTCTATCGCTCTTTGCCTGCTCTTGTCTCTCCTGTTGCCGGCTCTATCGCGCGCGCAAAGCGCCAGCGTCGGCGGCGTTATCCGCGATCCCACCGAGAAAGTGGTCAACGGCGCCAAGGTCAGCCTCCTGAATAGTCAGACCGGCATCTCCCGCGATGTCTCGACCAACGACGACGGTCTCTTCTGGTTCACCAACGTCGCTCCCGGCCCGTATTCGATCACCGTCGAACGCGACGGCTTCAAAGTCATTCACATCGAGGATCTTACACTGAGCGTCAACCAATCCTTTACCTTTGAAGCTCATCTCGAATTGGGTCCCGTCGCCACAACCACGGAAGTCAAAGCCTCCGAGCTTCCTCCGATCGACCTCGACAACGCGCAAATCAGCAATCTGGTAGACTCCAAACGCATTCAGGAACTCCCGCTTCTCACGCGGGACCCTTACATATTGGTTCTCTTGAGCCCCGGCGTCATCCAAAGTAACAACCCTGGCCTCAATGGTTTCTCGGTCAACGGCGCTAGCCAGCGCGATAACAATTTCTTCCTCGATGGCGTCGACAACAATGACACCGATGTACCCGGTGCGCCCAAGGGCCTGAACGCCCTGAACCCGGACTCTGCTCAGGAATTCCGCGTCATCACTAGCAATTTTGCTCCTGAATATGGTCGCAACGATGGCGCCATCGTTCAAGTCCTCACGCGCAGCGGCAGCAACGACTACCACGGCGACGCCTACTGGTTCGGCCGCTATGACGCTCAGGGTGCGCGCGATTTCTTCAATCCCGCTTCGACGGGACCGAAAAACCCGTATACCCGTAACGATTTTGGCGGCTCCATGGGTGGACCGATCATCAAGGACAAGGCCTTTTGGTTCCTGAACTACGAAGGCCAGCGCTTCGTCACCACACTAACCAACGTCAGCACCGTGCCGACGCCACAATTGAAGACGGGCATCTTCACGGCGCCCGATCCCAATACCGGCGCGCCCGTTGCCGTCAACGTCAGCACTCCCTCCAGTCCGGACAACGTCCTCGGCCTTTCCCTCGATCCGACGGTACAGAAGATCCTCTCCTACTTTCCCGCTCCAAACGGCCCTGCCGTAGTGCCCGGCATTTCCGGCACTCTCTTCTATCCCAGCACGTCGCGCCTCCAGTCCGATAGCGGCACCGCCAAAGTCGACTACAACCTCAACAAGCAAAATACTCTCAGCGTCCGCTACGCTATCAACCAGCAGAGCGATCCGAATTTCGACCACATGGATTTCCTCCCAAACAGTTTGGGGGCCACCAGTTTGTATCTGCGCAATCAAAACGCAGCCATCGGCCTAACTACCACCCTCTCTGACACCCTCGTGAACGAATTCCGCTTTGGTGCCAATCGCTCTCATCAGGAATACGGCTGCGACGGTTCAAAACTATTCGACAGCCTTGGCCAGATTGATTCCGTCGGCACCGGCGCAGACTATGGCATACCTTTCGGTCAGCAAAACGGCTATGAAGGTTTCGGCTGCATCAATCTGGGCGATGCCGACGCCCAGGCGCGTTATACCGGCACCTATCAGACGTTGGACTACATGACGCATTCTCTCGGCCGCCATCTATTCAAATGGGGCGCGGAATTCCGCGACATCTACTCCAATTCTTACGATGATTTCGGCACCAGGACGTTTTTGGACTTTCAGGGTTTTACGAATTCGCAAATTACTGCGCTTCCTGCCACTTCGCCGCTCGTGAGCGATACGACGACGGAAAATGCCGTGCTCACCCTCCTTGGATATGTGGATTACCAGTCGCAAACTCAATATTTCAACAAGAATCAGCAGCGCAGTTCCACAGATTTGCGCGGCTTCCGTCAGCGCGAGTGGGCCGGCTTCGCCCAGGACACCTGGAAACTGTTGCCGAATCTCACTGCCACATACGGTTTGCGCTATGAGTACTTTGGTGTCCCCTTCGAAGTGAACAACAACCTCTCGAATCTCTTTGCCGACCCGAGCGGGCCGGGTCCCTTTACCTTTTCCATCGTCGGACCTGGCACCAGCCACACTCTCTACAACAATCAGTACAACAATTTTGAACCGCGCCTCGGCCTCGCCTGGGATCCCTTCAAGAAAGGCCGCACTTCCGTGCGTGCTGGGTATGGCATCTTCCATGATCGCGTCTACGGCAACTTGATGGGGAACACGCGAGGTAATCCTCCCTTCTCTCTAACCGCGTTCAACACGCCCGATCTCGCGCTCTCCGAGGTGAGTCCGCCCGCCGCCATCACGCCGAACGATCCCGCGTTTGTTCCGAATGGCTCGTTCGAGTATGTCACTCTCATCGACCCTAACCTGAAGACACCCTACAGCCAGAACTGGAATTTCGGCGTTCAGCATGCCATTACGCCGACCCTTACCCTCGAAGTGAACTATGTCGGCGTCAAGGGAACACATATTTTCCGCGTCGTCGACGGAAATCCGCCGCAGCCCAGTCTGGTCTCGAAGCTTTTGGCCTATTGCACTCCCGGCAATGCCTTGGGGTGCTCCACCTCCACTCTGCAGTTCAGCAATCTCTGGGACGGAGGGGACCTTCCGTTCATCGCCGTCAACAACAACGCCTTGTATGCCGGCGGCGGCCCAGGCGCTTTTGTGTACAAATCTATTGGCAACTCGATCTACAACGGCCTGCAAGTCAACTTGCAGAAGCAGTTCTCTCGCGGCTTCCAATTCCAGTTCGCATACACCTATTCCCATGCGATCGACAACGTAAATGACCCTCTCGTACCCGCAGCCGGAAATGGAAATCTACCTCGCAATTCCTTCGACTTGCAGGCGGAACGCGGCAACTCGGACTTCGATATCCGCCATCGCGCGGTGATCAACTTTATCTACGAACCGAACATCGGCCGTGGGCGCGGTCACCTGAACGAAGGAATAGCCGGTCGCGCTCTCGAAGGCTGGTCTCTCTCCGGAATCATTTCGGCCCAAACCGGCCATCCTTACGACATTTTCGGCCTGACCGACGCCGATCACACGGGAGAGTACGCCCGCGTCAGTCGCACCGGCAGCACAGCCCAACCGCCGGGCACGGACAAAACTTACACAGGCCCCAGCGTCGCAAGCATCTTCACGACGCCCTTCGACGTTCAGCCCAACACGGGCAAGAATTTCTTCTATGGTCCTGGATTCTCGAATGTCGACATTGCCGCGATCAAAGACACCGCGCTGACGGAAAAACTAAAGCTCCAATTTCGTACCGAAGTCTACAACCTCTTCAATCACGCGCAGTTCGCCCAACCCTACAATTTCTTCATTCCGGGCGACACCACGTTCGGCGAATCCCTCTCCACCATCGTCCGGCCCGACGGCACCACCAGCGCGCGCCAAGTCCAATTCGCCCTGAAACTCATTTTTTGACAAGTAACGAAGGCGTCATGAGACGCGCCCCACAAAAACTTGTCATTCCGGGCGGGGCCATTCCGATGCCGTACCTTCCGCTTGCCTTGCGGCAGGGCCGCATCTTGGCACGCAGCCACTCTCACCTTCCCAGATACATCAACGCCAAAAGGAACAACCAAAGCCCATCCATGAAATGCCAGTAATACGACGTCACTTCCGCGGCTACCGTCCGCGTTATCTTCGCCTTGTCGAAATTCCTCCGCGCCACATAAAGCAAACCTGCAACCCCGCCAAGCAAATGCAATCCATGAGCCCCGGTAAAAATGAAAAAGAAACTGCTCGCCGGATTACTGGCCAGATAAATTCCTTGCCCAACCAGAATCCGCCACGCCACCACTTGCCCGATCAAGAAAATCACGCCAAAAATCGTCGTGACCAGCCAGAATCTCTTAAACCCATCAACATCCGCCCGCGCTAGCCTCTTCCTTGCCAGCTCCAAAGTCCCGCTACTCGCCAACAGCACAACCGTGTTCACCCACAGCAGCGAGGGAATCTGCACTGGCACCCAATCCGGTCCCCCTTTGCGCACAAGAAACGCGCTCGCCAACGCCATGAAAAACATCAATACCGAAATAATGGCGATCGCGATTCCCGTGTAATAGCGCCCTGGCGAAACCCGGCGGTTCGGCCGCTTCTTCCCGTCGTCGCCGCCGCCTCCCTCTCCTCCCGCGGGAGGCGCAGCTCCTCCTCCCCCTCCGCCTTTTTTCTCAATGATCAGTTCGATCTCGTGGCTGACAATTGTGCCCGGCATGACTGTGCTTCTCCCCGTTCACTGCGCTTTCTGCGCCAACCGCTCGGGCGAGAGGTGCTGTGGCGCAAACTCATACGCTCCGCGGTAAACCACGGGAACCTGCCCGCCGAAATTCTCTTCTGGTACAGGTGAACCCACGCTCCATTCGAGCGTCGTAGCGCCCCATGGGTTGTCCGCTTCCACCTTTTTCCGGTGCAACAGGCTCCCAAGAAAATTCACCACAAACAACACCTGCGCCACGACTGTCCAAATCGTCGCCGCGGTCACCAGCGTGCGAATCGATTCTCCCGCCGAGGCCATCGCCACCCGCTGTGCCTCCGGAAAGATCGTGGATTGCGTCAGGAGCCCCATCCAGTGCATCGGCATGAAAATGCAGTACACGCCTGCAAATGTCAGCCAGAAATGCGCCGTACCCAAGGTCTCGTTCATCCGGCAGCCAAACAGCTTCGGAAACCAGAAGAAAAGCCCGGCAAGAATCGCAAACGTCGCGGCAACGCCCATCACCAAATGGAAATGCCCGATCACAAAGTCCTGGCTTACCGCCGCTTGCGAAAGATCGTGCCGCGCCAGGAAAATTCCCGAAAGGCCGCCGGCGATAAATAACGATATGAACCCGATCGCGAACAACATCGCGGTGGTGAACTGGATCCGCGCATCCCAAAGCGTCCCAAGCCAGCTCGCCAGCAGCAACGTTGCCGGAACGCCCAACGACGAAGCCAGCACGGAAAAAACCAGCGGCGCGTAGGGGTTCATTCCCGTGGCAAACATGTGGTAGCCCCACACGCAAAATCCGATCACGCCCACTCCGCAAATCGCCAGAACCACCAGCCTCTCTTTCCAAACGGGCTTGCGCGAAAACGTCGCCACCAAGTGCGTAATGATTCCAAAACACGGCAGAATCGCTACATAGACTTCCGCCTGAGCGAAATACCAGAACAGCCGCTGCCACAGCGCCGGACTCCCCTCGCGAACCAGATTCAACGGCTGTTGCCCAAAAAACGCCGCCGAACTGAAAAAATTCGAACCAAGCAGGCGGTCCGAGAGAACCGTCGTGCATCCCGCTAGCAACACGCTGAAGATCAACAAGCTAAGGATGGCATTCACGAACCAGGCCCACACCGTGACCGGCATGCGCGGCAGCGTCATGCCTTTCGTGCGCAGCTCGATTGTCGTGACACAGAAATTCAACGCGCTGAAGAGTGCGCCAAGCGAAAAAATCGCGGCACTCACGAGCCAAAGATCGATCCCCTGACGGATCGGCCAAAAAAACGAAGTCGTCATCCCCGCCAGCGATACAACCGTCAGCCACAGCGCCAGGCAGTTGAGCGTTGGAAACGCCATCTCTTCCGCGCCAATCTGCAAGGGAAGGAAAAAATTGCCAAATCCCAGCTGCGGCGCGGCCGTCAAAACGAAAAATACCATCAGCGAACCGTGCAGCAGCCGCACCGCCGCATATCGCTCCGGGGTGCTTTCCAGCCCGCCGAGGAAAGGGATCGCCGCGTCCGGCCACGAACTGTGCACCCGCAAAAGCGTCGACAACACCATCCCGACCAGCACACTGGCCAGCGAAAGCCACAGATACTGCCGCCCGATGGTCTTGTGCCGGGTCGAAAATATGCGCGCAAATAGCCCAGAGCCGGTGGATGGAGAGGCGTTCCCGCCTTCGTCGTAAGTCACCATGATAGTGGCCGGTCTTTAGACCGGTTCATTCTTGATCGCGGCGATTCGCTCGCCGTGCGCCCTGGACCAGCCTGTATCTTACCGTCTGCGCGCAAAATTACCAACAAAGCGGCCTCTCCTCAATCCCTCGGCCTAGCGTATACTCCCCACCGCTCACATCCCCGTCGCCACTGGATCAAAGCGCAAAATTTCGTTCGCTACTCGGAAAAGCCCACGTGATTCAAGACCATTTTCGAAACTCCTAGCAACGCATGCAATAGGGCAGCCTCGCGCTTCTCTTTCTGGAATATCATAAGCAGTCATTACAAGGAGAGGTGTAATCGCATGCCTGCGGACAAATGGGCTAATCCGCAAAAAATGTGGGACCAGCGCTTCTCACAGAATGAACCGGTCTACGGCGAGGCGCCCAACGCCTTCTTAGTCGCGCGAGCCGCTCGCTTCCAGCCCGGAATGAGACTGCTCGTACCCGGTGACGGCTACGGCCGCAATGGCATTTGGCTCGCCAAGCGAGGCTTCAAAGTCCACACCGTGGATTTATCGCAAGTGGGCGTGGAACGAGCTTTGAAGGGGGCAAATGCCGCAGGCGTCAACATGACCATCGAGCAAGCCGACCTCACTACATGGAATTGGCCCATCGATCAATTCGATGGAGTTTTTTCCATCTTTCTCCATTTGCCACCCGACGTTCGCCCTAAAGTCCACGCGTCCATGCTGTGCGCGGTCAAACAGGGCGGCCTGATCCTCCTCGAAGCCTTTTCTCCCGCCCAACTGCAACACTCTTCCGGCGGTCCCAAGCAGATCGAACTCCTCTACACCGCCGGAGCTCTGCGCCGCGATTTCGCTCCAGCCGAATCGCTCCTTCTCGAAGAGAAAGAAACTCAAATCAGCGAAGGCCCCATGCACAGCGGCCCCGCCTCTGTGATCCAAGCCATCTTCCGCAAGTAAACCCAAGCGTTAAATTTTGGGGCATTTGCCATTCCGTGCGAAGCGAGGAACCTGTTTTTTGCGGCCGATCGCCGAAACAGCCTCTACTGAAACTGCTTCTGAAATGCCGTAAACTGCTCCCGCAGCGTCTCGAATTCCCTTCGCAATTGCCGCACTTCCCCTTCCAACTCGCGAATGCGATCTCCTGAACCATGCTCACTCGGAACGCTCTCTTCCTCCGTCCAGCCCACCTGCGCCACATCTCCGGCAAGCAAATGCATATACCGCGCCTCTTTCGTCCCGGCTTGTCTCGGCAGTACCTTCACGAGCGGCGGCTCACGCCGCATCAGCAAATTCAGCGCCCCATGCACCGCATCCAGATCCTCGAACTCATACATTCGCTCCGAACGCGTCCGCAACTCTCCTGGCGTCTGCGGCCCACGCAGCATGAGTACACACAGTACCGCAATTTCTTGCCGGTGAAAGTTGTACAGCTCATTGAGCCGGTGCTCGAATTTGGCCACCCGCGAGTCTCCACCCGCGGCCCTCGCCAGCGCCTGCTCCATCAGCGTACGCAGCGCTTTCCTAACTGCGTCCTCGTCGAGCGCCATCACCGGCTCGCGATTCGATTTTTGATTGCAAGCGTTCACCAGCGCATTCAGCGACAGCGGATAGTACTCCGGCGTGGTCGTTTCCTTCTCCACCAGCGCCCCGAGCACCCGCACTTCAGATTCGGTAAGTTCCAGGCTCATTGGTAGAAGATGGTCAGGGTCAGCCAGGCTGATCCATAGCCATCGAATCCTCCTTTCCAACCGTGCATGCCGTTTTCCGGCGCACGGCTTAACGATGATCTTCGAGGTGTGGCTTGCGCCGGGTAGCGCACGGTATCCTGCAGCCGATGCAGGTCTATGCCGTAGAGCTGTCGGCTCGGGCGGCTCGGGCGGATATTTCCTCCCGACTGGAGTATGCCGCCGGGTACTCCGGCGTCTTCCCGGACAGGACCTTCACCTGCAAAAACCACGCGTCTTTCAGGGCACGGCATGTGGAAATCATAACAGCAGGCAATTCGCTATGCCCGCAAAGCAAAATCATGGCATGCTGAATCCTAGGTGCAAAGGAGAACGTGATGCGGAAACAGCTATCGCTATTGGCAATCCTAATTCTTGGCGCTACCTTCAACCTGGCTGCCCAAAACAAAGGGCAAGCGACGATCGTTTCTCATACCACCGTCCAGTGCGGCACCAAAAACAAGGGCAAGAAAGAGTCCACCGTGATCCTGTGCCACCAGTACACCGTTCACTCATCCACCACTGAATTTCAGATCCGCCAGATGAAACCCGCCCAGATGGACATTCTCGAGCCGAATACTCCTATCGACTTCACCCTCGACAAGGACAGGATGAAGTTCAAAGCCAATGGCAAAAAATACGAATTCCTCGTGGTCGGTACGTCCGCCATCGCGGCCAACCCGCAACCCCGGTAGCATTCGCTTTTTCCGGCGCGCCGGCGGCGGCCTCGAGCTTTCCTACGAACTGCTCGGTGTGGCTCTCCGTGATGGTCGCCGGAGTTACTTCCCTTTTCGGGCACGGCTGGTATAGTGCTTACTCTTTACGATAAGTTCCTTACGGAGGAATGGAATGAACCTTTTAGCGACAATCCGGCGAGAAGAACGAAAGATCGAAAAGCAGGTGAAGAAATTGCAGCATCAATTGGAAAGTGTGCGAGCCGCAGGAAAGGCCTTGGGACGTTCGACCAGTCGCGAACTGACCGGCATCAAGAAACGGGTGTTATCTGAGGCAGGGCGAGCCAAGATTGCCAAAGCAGCCAAGAAGCGCTGGGCAAAGGTCAGAGCCCAAGCGAAGAAAGCCGTGGGTTAGGCCCAAGCCCAGCCCGCAAATCAAATGGTCAAGTCGGCCAAAGCGACCGAAAAATAGTGGTGAAACGCGGAGGACATCTCAGGTGCATCGTAACCACTGATAGCGCTGCTGTCTTCATTGCGCGGATTCGGATTGAATCGGACAGATGCGAGTACGACCGGGGGACTTGATGCGACGCTGAGCTCCACGAGATTACCCGTCGGGTGCGACAGATGGCAACCTCTAGGCGTGGCCAGCCGTGACCTTGCCAAAGACGCGGCAGTAGTTTCCGCCGCCGACTTTGCCGATCTCGTCAGAACTAAAACCTTGTCGAAGCATCTCGCCTACAACCGCGTAGAAAAATCCTCCGGTCAGGCCTTGCCAAGCGATATTGGTGCCCTGGCCGATGCGCGAAGAGAGCAGGTCTGTGTCGCTGCCCATGCCGACGTGGTCGATGCCCACCGCGTCCACCATCGCCTTGATGCTTTCCACGAACTCCTTCAGCGAGTCGGCCAGATGAGTCCACACGCCGATCACGCCACCGGCGTCGGCCACCACCCGTGCGTGTTCTTTGCTGATCAGCCGTGGCCTCATGATCTCCGCCATTTTTGGGTTCCCGCCTGTTCGGCTATCGAGGCTCGTGTGCGACACGATGAACGGCTGCTTGGCCACCTTCAACACGCCCAGCACCGTTTCGTTACTGGCGTGCGCCAAATCCACGAGGATACCCAATCGATTGCATTCCTTTACCACCTCTGCGCCGAACGCCGTCAAACCACCAAGGTGAGCAGTGCCCGTGTTTGTGTCGCCCAACGGTGACACCATGTCATCTCGTTCATGAAGCAGTTGAAGATTCCGCACACCGCGTTTGTACACCTCTGCCACGCGGTCGAGGTGCCCCTCGATGAAGTGTGAGCCTTCGACCGTCTGGACGATGGTTGGCTGACTATGGTCGTGCGCGGTCTGTAGGTCTTTCAGGTTCAGCGCGCGCTGTATGTGCCCCTTTTCCAACTGCGCGTCGATTGCCGTAAGCCAGCGAAGGAAGTTGTCTCGCGCATCACCGGGCTTGTCATTTTGCGCGAAATCCAGAACGTAGCTGGCGCAGACGGCGGTAAGCCCTGACTGTTTGAGTTCTTCTGCAATGAAAAGGGCGGGAGCGTGCCGTTGCTCCTCCGGCCGCTGCGACTCACCGGGCAGATGCGGTGCGGTCCCCGCAGGATAGACATGGTTGTGCATGTCGATACCAATCGTCTTCGATACAACCTGCGCAACGCGCGGATCAACTCCATCGGCCGCCGCATTCAGCCATGCCGGCCCGAGCAGCATCGCGCTGCCGGCAGCCACCGCTGTCGACACGAATTCTCGTCGCGCAAGACGGGAATAATTATTCTTTGACATACTGCTCCTTTAACCGGTCATAAGCCGAGGTCGATCTTGGGACTTGTCCTTGAAACACGGCGAAGAAGCCGACCTTCTTTGAGAGGATAGGGAGTACTTTTTCGGAAGGACTTTGCGTCTCCATGCAGACTGTATGACACAGAAAATGTCTCGGTACCCTGGGTTGGCCATACAAGGCCCTGATTGCGTTGGGTAACCGCAAAGGTGGTCTTTGCCGGTTCGCAGCGTTAATCGGGCAAAACCACAAAATCATCGCTGCAAACCCTTGCGCTTGATGCCCCCATCGACGAGCAATCGAAATCCGTAAGCCAAACGGAAGGCCGCAAATGTGATTCCAAACGCAGTGCAGGAGGCCAAGTCATCCAAACAGGAAACCAAATAACGAATGCCAAAAACAGAATAAGTAGAAAAATCAACAGCGATTGCCTTGGACGTGTAATGGGTTTCAGTCGGTAGCATAGCTTGCCTCTCGACAGAATCGTGATGGCAAGCCAAACCGCGACAATTCCCAAAACAATGAGGATGGCGTGCCGCTTTGCGAAAACATCATCGGGTTAGTCTATAGCGTTCGCCGAGTTCAAGGCTATCACCCTGATGTGCTCGATTCGCAAAGCTATCGAAAAGAGGACTTTCCGACTCGAGAAATCATGAAGCCACCATCAGGAAGTCAGTATCCCAACCAACTTTACCGATAACCGCAGCGTTTATTGATTGCGTCACCCTTGAGCTCCAACAGCCGACGAAACGCAGCCGCAATCGGTGTGAAAGGAACTTTGCAAGAAGGAAGCAGCGCTACCCTTAGATTCTCGGACCCACAGACTCCAAGACGATCTTCGTTCCGTTGTCCAGGACAATGTTTCCGCTGCTAGAGTTAATAGTGGCAGTCGGCGGCGTCATCCGCACCAGGGGATGGAGATCCACACCGGTGAACCCGTCGATTGCGGGGTCAAGTCAAGATCTTGCAGTGCGGCGGCCGTGTGCCCAAAGATACTAGCGGAAGTTGCCAGTTTTCCTCCCGATGCGTATGCGTAGATGTCCTCTGGTTGATTCTCCAGCTTGGCGGCCAATGCAAAGATGGCGAAATGATCCGAAATTTGTTCCCCGGTCTTCAGCACTACGCTGTCAAGGACAATATCAAGCTCGGCAGTGGAATGCCCCTTCGAAAAGGCCTGCACTTGGGCAAGTGTTCCCTTAAATCTATTGACGTTCACATAATATAGTGACATTCTGGCTATTCTGTGCTATGGTTCGTGCATGGGAAACCCTAAAGGAGTACGGCGCGACTTCACAGCATTAGAGGAGCGGCGTCTGCGGGCGGCACGCTTACTCGAGAAGGGCGTCAGTCAGTCGCAAGTGGCTCGACAAGTCGGTGTACATCGTCAGTCGGTCAGTCGCTGGGCGCAGCAACTGGAAAAGGAAGGCCGAACGGGTCTGGAGCAAGCCGGTCGAGCCGGACGGAAACCACGCTTGAGCGCCGAGGATCTAGAACGGATCGAACGCGCTCTGAAGCGCGGACCGGAAGCGTTTGGCTATGACACTGGCTTGTGGACCTCGGCGCGAGTGGCGGATTTGATTGAACAGGAATGTGGGATTGACTATCACCCTGGACATGTCTGGCGCTTATTGCGGCAACTCCGCTGGAGTTGCCAACGTCCGACCGGACGAGCTCTGCAACGCGACGAAAAAGCCATTGCCCAGTGGAAGCGAAAACGCTGGCCGGAGATTAAAAAAAAGCCCAAAAACAAGGGTTGGTGATCGTTTTCGTCGACGAAAGCGGACTGAGCCAGAGACCGCATCGTTGCCGAACTTGGGCACCGCGAGGACAAACTCCCGTGCTGCAGTATCACTTCAATTGGAAAACTTTGTCGGCCATGGCCGGTGTAACGTGGTGGAACTTTTACTTCCGGTTGTTCCCGGGCTCGATTCGCAGCCCGCAGGTCGTGCAGTTTCTGAAACATCTCCTGGGTCATCTCGACTGCAAGCTGTTGGTAGTTTGGGACGGATCCCGCACGCATCGAAGCCGTTTGGTCTGGGACTTTATCCGGGAACAGAAAGGACGACTCTGGCTCGAATTTCTTCCCGCCTACGCCCCGGAATTAAATCCGGTCGAGTATCTCTGGTCACACTGGAAACAACACGAACTGCCAAACTTCTGCCCGCTGACTTTCTTGCAGTTGAGCCATTATGCCCGCAAGGCCCTTCGCCGCATGCGTCGACGAACTACCCTGGTCACTGGCTTCTGGGTACAAGCGGAACTATTCTGGTCACTATATTATGTGATCCTCAATAGTTTTACCGGCGGTTACGCGAGGCACCAGGACCGTATGGGAAAAGTCGCTGCACGGAATTCGACAGCCTCTTAGCCCTCGGACAAAATACGATTTGATTTCTACGAACATCTCGTTGAGGGAGAATGCGTTTGAGAACAGCACTTTTCTCCTCGGCGGTCTCAGTGTGAATCACCCGAGGCTGCCGGATGTCTGCCCAGCACTTTCGCTAGGGAGCGAAGTAGCCCGAGACGTCCAGGATCACGAACGTTTGTTGGGACTTGGCGTCGACATCGATGTCGTTGTTATTTGTGGGCACGATCGCCATGTTCGAGGTTATCGCTCCATCGAACGCATTCAGCGTAGAGACGAGGGGTTCTGATTCGCCCGTGGGCCAAAGCACCAAAACATCGAGCGCTCCTTGTAACGGAACAACCGTTGCATTGAACACGTAGGCAGCCGCGGCATTCGACAGGGGGCAATTGCTCTGCGCCGTGGCCACGGTAAATCTACCGGGAAAGGGAATAAAAGGAAGATAAGTGCGCGAGTCGAAAACCCGGCACGGTATCGTCGGGTAGAAAGATGTACCACCAACCCCTGGCGGCGCAAAATAGCCATTCACATCGATGAACACATCGGTATTGTCCTCCGCGAAGACATTCACGTCTCCACTCGGGCCCGCGAGAACAATCGCGGCGTTCGCCGTGATTGCTCCGGTTGTTGCATTTAGGGTTGATGCTGTTGGCTTCGGCTGTCCGGTGGGCCAGACGGTCAAGGCGCCTAGAAACCCCTGGGGTATCACGCTGACGTTAAGAGAGTAAGCCACGGCGCTCGGCGGCAGATTGCAAGCAGACGACAGCAGCGGGAAGGCTCGCGTCTGCCCAGCGGCAAGATAAGGTTTGCCGAGTGGCCCTGCCGGGTTTCTGGTGTCCGCTGCTCGGCAAGGTGTGATTGGATAAAACGCCAGGCTGTTGCCGCCCGGAGGCACAAAGTATCCGTTGATGTCGAGGATCACGTTGGTTAAGGTCGGAGCGTTATTGTAAGCGCTGGCAACGACAGAAACCGCACCGCCGGTTCCTGCCATGATGATCGCCGCGTTCGCCTTTACTCGGCCATCCAAGGAGTTGAGCAGCGAGGCCATCGGGATCGGCTGCCCGGTCGGATACAACTTGAGGTAACCGAGCGGACCGGTTGGAACGGCAGTCAAGTTGAGCGAATAAGCTTGGGCCGTAGGCGGAATATTGCAGGCTCCCTGTAGAATCGGGAAACTCCGCGGCTGGCCGCTCGAGAGCAGAGGAGCGCCGAGCGCTCCGTTGGGTGAGCGCGTGTCGGCAACCCGACACGGGGTGATCGGCACAAACTGCAATGCAGGTTGAACACCGACCTCGTTAATGACCTGGTCGATCGTGGACGATGTTATCGGCTGGTTGTGACTGTCGCCGGAGTAGCTAGCATACACGGGGTAGTTTCCTGGGGCCGGATAAGAGTTTATAATCGTGGCTGTTCCGTTGCCGGAAATAGTCGCGGGAACGGGAGTGGTTGAGCCGAGAAAGAAATTAACTGTTCCCGTGGGCGTTGTTCCACCGACCACCGTCGCCGTGTAGGTTACGGTCTGGTACGGGTAGGCCGGGTTGACGCTCGACACGATGGAAATAGTGGTAGGAGTTAAACCGACTCCCGCTGTTATTATTTCGCTGAGAATCGCCGAGGTGGAAGGTGCAGTGTTGGCATCTCCCAGATAGCTGGCGATGACTTGCATCGTCTGCGGTGGGCCCACCGCGGTCGTGGTCACCACGACAGTTCCATTGTTCAACGAGTAGTTTGGTCCATAGGTGCCATTGAAGCTGATCGCTACGGGACCTGTTAGAGACACCCCGCTGGTCGTCGAGACCGTCACCATGTACGTCACCGGTTGGCCAATAACGACGGGATTTACCGATGCGGTTAGCGTTGTTGTCGTTGGCGCGGTTCCCGCCTGAGTGCGCGAGTTTCCCCATAAGCAGATGGCTGTACAAAAACTGACTGCAAAAACCATAGTCGAAAGTGTGCGATTCATATTTGTGTCCTTACCCAAAGGAAGCGTCGTCCGGAGCCAGTATGCCCTGGCCACCCTGACTCGCGGAGAGTACTTGAAAACTCTCTACGTGTCTAAGCGCAAAAATTGTTTAGAACGGATCATGTCCAATAACCCGTGCCAGGCCTGGAACCCGGCCGTTCGGGGTGCTGTGTTCGACGCGGAATCAGATCCTTCGAAGATCACAGAGATTCTCGTTGTAGTGGTTGTATCGCAACCCTTTTTGGTTATCCGTAAGACGCCAGGGGCAAAAAAGAAACATCCGATTACGGGATGCGCGAGCGAAAGCCAAACGGCTTGGCCGCCCGCCTGTGATCGTGGATGCTGCGAGCCTTCTTTCATTGAAACGCCGCATTTAGACTGTCTGGAGACACGCAGGAGCGAAGACACTCGCGACAAATGATTTGAGCGGCGTGGGTGTCGTATTTCCTGCCTGGAGTTCCTGTTGGCATCCCACCGGAGGATTTGCGGGCGCACGAACAAGGCGTTTCCGACACCTACGCCGGAGCAATTGCTAACGCCTATATCCAGTTTGCCGTTAATCTAAGCAGTAAAGGCGAGTTCAATTGAGTGGCGTTATCGTGACGGAGCACGATGACCGGAGAGAACAGAACTGCGTAAATCAGTGTGCGCGGTTGGAGGAGCGGTGGGCCGAACACAGGGGAAGGAGTGGCTCGCAGTTCTGAGCGTGGTGCTCTTTCCTGCTCTGAGCATGGCGGGACAGGCAGGGCACGTTGCACAGGTACAACCGGCACAAGCGCCGGCGCCGATTCGCGTGCGGGTAAATGTCGTGGAAGTGCGCGTGGTGGTGCGCGACGAGCACGGCAAACCGGTGGCGAACCTCTCGCGCGAGGACTTCCATCTGTACGACGACGGCAAGCCGCAGACCATCGCGAACTTCACGGTGGAAACGCCGGAGGTGAGATCAGCAGAGGCGGCAGCCGCTCCATCGGCAGGGCCCACGGAAGAGTTGATGCCAACGACCGCTCCGGAGCGTTTCGTGGCCCTGGTGTTTGACGACACACATCTTTCGTTCGCGGACCTGATGTACGCGAGAAATTCGGCGACGGGGTTCCTGGACGGGCTGCAGCCGGGGGACCGCGTCGGGCTGTACTCGGTCTCGGGAGGCCTGAACCACAATTTCACGGCGAGCAAGGAAGAGTTAAAGAAAGCGCTGGCGGGGCTGTCGTCGCACTTCGCGATGGTACGCCGGCAAGGAGATTGCCCGAAGGTGTCGCATTACCTGGCGAACCAGGTAGACACGCTTCAAGACGAGACCGCTTTCCGACTGATCGTGAACGACGCGCTGCACTGCGCGTACGGCAATGACCCGAAGATGATGGCTCAAGCGGAGATGCTGGCGCGCAACGCAGTGCAGCAGGCGATGGCGCTGGGACAGGCGGACAACAACCAGGTGTACGACCAGTTGATGGCGATCGTGAAATGGATGGAAACGAAGCCGGGCCGGCGCACCGTGGTGTTCATTTCGCCGGGGGTTTCGCTGACGAATGACCGGACACGGTTGCAGCGCGTGGTGGAAGAGGCGAACCGACAAAGGATCGTGATCAATACGCTGGATGCGCGGGGCGTGTTCACGGAGGGCAAGTTCTCCGGCGACAGCGGCGCGTCGGAAACATCCCGCGCCATGGCGCTCAATTCGCAGGAAGCGACGGAACAGTCAGACCTGCTCATCAATTTGGCGGATGGCACAGGAGGAACGCACTACCTCTACTCGAACGACATCGCAGGCAGGCTGAAGCAGTTGGGGGATGATCCGGCGATTACCTACATCCTGACGTTTTCGCCGACGGCGGCGAAGGGCGACGGAGCGTTTCACAAGCTGAATGTGGGGCTGACGGAAAATAGGCACTACCAGATCGTGGCGAGAAACGGATACTACGACGAAAAGAAATTGGGCGACTCGAAACAGCAGGTGGAAGCAGAGATTCGTAGAGTGCTCTACTCCGGGACCGAACCGCTCGATATGCCGATGGACCTGAAGTTGGCGGCGGTGAAGAACGCGACAGAAGAGACGAGGATCCAGATCACGGTGATGCTGGGGATCAAGGACGTACCGTTCCGAAAAGAGCAGGACCGCAACTGCAACGTGCTGATGACTTCGGTGGCGATTTTCGACGACGACGGAAATTACATGATGGGTGGCGAGAAAGATTTGGAACTGCGGCTGACGGCACCGACCTACGAGAATTTTCTAAATACGGGCGTGCCGATGCGGGCGGAATATACGGTCAAGCCAGGCAGATATCTGGTGCGGCAACTGGTCCGGGAAGGAGAGGGCGGGCGGATGTCCGTGCGGGAAGCGATGGTGGAGGTGCCGCAGTAGCGTCGGCGGCACGAAGAGATTCGAGCTAGATTCAAGAAGATAGCGGAAGAAATGCCGTGCTGGATGATTGCAGTCTTGCCCGAGTCAGAACGGAGCAATGTCACAGAGAGTGACCGCTCGACATGTCCCTGCGCAGGCTGTGTATTTCGCAGGATGGTCACGCGCATCGAGAAACAACCTAGCGAAGACCAGCGAGAACTTGAGGTGTACCCAATGACAAGTGAAATTCAAGACGCTTTTTCAGAACTACTCGCGGTCATCGAGCGTGTTCGTAAGTATGACGTCGGCGGTAACTAGGAGGTCGTACATGCCGGGAGAAACCCGCCAATCCATCATTGATGAAGAACATCTCAAGCTACTGTCTCTCGGCTACGTGGTCTCGGCTTGCGTCAGCGCTTTCTATTCAATGTTCGGCCTCTTGTACGTGTTCATGGGCATCATGATGACCACAACCTTCTCTCGCTTACCTCAAAATCCCGCAAATCCGGCCCAGGCTCCTCCAGCTTTTGTTGGGTGGATTTTCGGCTTCATTGGGCTGGCATTCTTCCTCATCGGGATAGCCGTGGCAGCCGCCAGATTTCACGCCGCTTGGTGCGTTAAGCACCGTAAGTCGCGAGTATTTTGTATGGTCATTGCTGGAATCGGTTGTCTTGAAATCCCCTACGGCACCGTCCTCGGCGTCTTCTCGTTCCTCGTATTGGGGCGCGACTCAGTCATCCCGTTATTCTCTCCGAGGTCTCCAGTCGACTCC
Source organism: Candidatus Acidiferrales bacterium (assembly GCA_963783955.1). GTDB lineage: Bacteria > Acidobacteriota > Terriglobia > Acidiferrales > UBA7541 > Acidiferrum. The sequence continues at coordinate 84,260 of CAWAPN010000004.1, forward strand.
CTCGTTGAAGGCTGATTCGCTCTCAGTGCTTGCGAAATATGGGTGCTGGCCTCCACTTTTCCGATAACGTTTATCAGGCATGTGGGGCTAAAGTGATCGGAAACTCTCTGCCAACTCATTTATACCATAAAGATGGTCAAGGCCTGATTTATCGCCTTACCGAACATGTTCGGTAAGCGTGTGATTAGGCACGGTCACGTGCGCTGAACGCCTTTTGGAAATTCGCCGCGCTATAATTTGCAATGGGAATCCCCTGATCTAGACTGCGGAGGCGTAACTTGCGTTTTTTCTTGTCATTTTTGTTTTTCCTGGCGGCGGCTGCTGCGAGCGCGTTTGGCCAAAATGCCGCTTCGGATTCGATTGCACTTCCCTTGTGGGAATCCTCCAGGGTTACGTCGCTCGAGATGCTGGCTCCCGCCAAAGATCCGTCGTCGGAGCAGTCCGGAACATCGCCAACCGCCAGCAATCCGAAGCAAGCATCGCCGGAGACTAAGCCGCAGAGCGCCGTTCCCGCAGGACAGCAACCAAAGCGAATTATGGGCATCATGCCCAATTTTCGAGCGGTCAGTGCCGGCACCATCCCGCCGCCCCCGACCGCCAAGCAAGCTTTCATAATCGCTACGAAGAACAGCTTTGACTACTCATCGTTCATTTTTGTGGGAATGACCTCAGCCCTCGCTGAGTGGACGAACGCCCACCCGCAGCTGGGCCAGGGCATGGCAGGCTACGGCCAATATTACTGGCGAGGGTTTGTGGACAAAACGGACGGCAACTATCTCGTGATTTTTGCCTTCCCCACAATGCTGCATCAGGACGAGCGTTATTACGCAATGGGCACGGGCGGTTTTTGGAAGCGAGCTTTTTACGCAGCCTCTCGTGTTGCCGTCGCTAAAAACTATGAAGGAAAGAATGTCTTCAATGCGTCGGAGGTGATCGGTAGGGGCACCGCGCAAGCGATTTCACTATCGTATTACCCCAGCCAGACTCGGACGGCTAGTGGGTTCGCCTCAAAGTACGCATACGCGATTGGCCGCGATGCGCTCACGAATGTATTCCGCGAATTCTGGCCGGATATCGCCATACATGTATTGCATCGCCACCCGTAGTCCACCCCGGGGAAGCAACCTCGCAGGCGTGCATCCCTGTCTGCGGAAATACTTCTCGCTCTCTAGTACGCTACTGAAATGCCCCCTACAGGCGAAATACCTGTCAGCTCCTTAAACCATGAGAAGGCCGATCTCTGTCAATGGTTTTTTCTGCTCTTCCGTCATTTCTTCCATTTTTCCCGTACAGCCAAGCCGCCTCTGTCGTCGCCCTTCCATCCGCACTCTTTTGTTGAGCGATTGTCGCTCGGTGCAAGTTGGGTGTACTCGTTCAGTAAGTGCTGCCACCTGATAATCGACCTTTACTCCCCTCTCTCTAGAGGAACTCTTCTGTTTAGTTGTATTCGCTCAAAACCTGGCCAGAGTAGTGTTCCCGCTAATCTAACCCTAGCGAGCGACTTCAGCCTTGGTTTTATTGCAAATTGGGTTCGAGCTGAGTGTTGCGTCGACCCATTGAGACCACCTCGTTTACCAGGACCCAGCGATCATCTGGGGTTAGCCATTCTCTCAGCGCGCACCAAAACTGAGGACAAGAAGCGCGAAAGCCAGCACAAGTCCACACGTTCTGACGAAGTGATAGACATCCCAGCGATGCTCCTGCGACCTCCAGTCGTCCGGAAGGGATGTCGGCGTCCATTTGGCGATCCTGTTATTGATAGGTACGGGAGCAACGAGTGAGAATACGACAGCGAGCAGTTGAATCGCGAAGGCGATTGCTGCGAAGCGCCAGGCGGACTCGTTCAACTGCTCGAACGGTAGGAGCAGCAAGAGATTGAGAAGCGTGGAACCAGCCATCCAAAACGGCATGACGCGTCCAAGCAACGCAGCGAGAGACGAACGAACCAATACGTGTGTCTCCTGCGGTTGTCGGTTCAGCACCGGGTGGCTGAACAGTGCCACATTCAGTTCACTGCCACACATCAGGCCAACGACAAGCACCGTGCCCATGTGCAGTATCATTCGCGTACCTCCTGCTTGCTTTGGATGCCGTACGAAAGCCATTGGCCACGATGCTGAAAATCCATTGCAGGGACTGGGGCACCGGGCCGCCACATTTGTTGGGTCTGAATAATACTGTTTTTCCTTCCTAAACAAGGGTACGGGACCGACTTCGGCGGTAACCCGTTTATCAGGACTCACGCAGCTGGCTGCAGAGCAAGAACCAGCCGAGTTATTTCGAGCACCAAAAATTTATGCTGCGGGTTCCGTCCTAGCCTGGACCGCAGCACGGAGCGCGAAGGATTTACGCAAAGCGGCGCGAGCATGGAAGAAGCGACCCTTGGCTGCAGCAACGGAGATGTCCAGAATCTTCGCTGTTTCCTTGATGGGCAGTTCTTGAAATTGGGCTACTTCGATGACCGCCCGGATACGCGGGCGGAGTCTACGTATGGCGCTGTAAAGAATGGTTCTGCGCTCGCGCTGCACGTAGGTCTGCTCAGGATTGGGGGCACGATCCGGGATCTGGAAATACAATCCAGGTTCGCCGGGCAACTCGTCCGCGGAAATGTGACGCGCTCTACGATTCTTGCGATTAATCATGAAGGCCGAATTCATGACAATGCGCGTTAGCCATGTGGAAAAACTGGAGTTGCCGTGGAAGTTGTCAAGGTGCACAAAGGCACTCACCATCGAGTCTTGCACAGCGTCTTCGGCGTCTTCGCGGTTTCGTGTGATACGGAGCGCTATCTTGAGTAAACGTGGTCTGAGAGTTCGGTAGAGCGCCTCCAAGGCTTCTGGTTCGACACGCTTCGCGTCGCTCAACACTCGCGCTACGGAAATGGTGTGATTCGCGGGCTGGCTTTTATCTAGAACGAGAGAATTTGTAGATAAAGTCATGATGCTCCCTTTCTCTCATTGGGGAACTTGATGTCACCTTTGGATTTAATCCCGTAGCCCGTACAAAAGCAGAAAGGGAGGCAGACCAGATCTTTCTGCCTCCTCAAAACTCTGACTGGCCTGACGGAGAGTGGCCAATCAATTTTGACTTAGCGCACTTTGCCTACGGCCATCCTGAAAAGCAATACAGCGTTTGGTGGATAAATCGGTACTGATACGTACTTGGACGGTTTTTTGTCGTTCATCAGGACCTATTCGGAGGAAACTGCGAAGCAGCGGCCGGAAAATTTCTTGGGCGCTTTGTCGAATTCCGGTCCGGCCGTTCGACTATATAGTGAAGGCAGGGCACCCGAAGACCGTTACAGGAGAGATGACAAATTGGCATGTAAACGCCAGAACTGTTTGAGAATCGAATATAGAAGCAAGCACCCAATCACGGCTTTACTTCCCGGGTGCGCCGTTTGGCGGAATGCCGGATATTGATGTGTTCCGGGAAATAAGGAAATGAGGGAAACAAAAGTGCAAGGAACGTGGAAGGACAAAAGCGCGAACGATAGAGAAGTGCAGGCACATCTGGATGACAGCAAATTGATTTCGGATGGCTTGCAAGGGGATAGGAACGCGTTTGAGACCTTGTTTTCACGGTATCGGCCAATCCTTTACCGCTTGGCGCAACGCATCCTGCGCAACCACGAGGAATCCGAGGATGCCGTCCAGAATTGTTCGCTGGTGGCCTTCCGCAAGATGGAGAGTTTTAAGTACGAAGGTGCGTTTCGCGGTTGGCTGGCAAGGATACTCGTCAACGAAGCGATCACGATTCTTCGCAAGCGAAAGCGAACCTATTCCTCCGAATGCTCGATCCCTCAAGAACGAGGGGAGGTAGCGGACTTGCTCCCAGACCCAGGACCAAATCCGGAGCAACTCCTTTCTCAGAAGCAAAGTGCCAGTGCCCTAATGCGCAAACTCTCCCATTTGACTTCGGGGCAGCGAGCTGTCCTTCTTCTCTGCGAGATTTATGAATACACCGCCGAAGAAGTCGGCGCGATACTGCAAGTGCCGCCGGGCGCGATTCGTTCAAGATTGTTTAGAGCACGAAAGCAGTTGGCTACGACGCTTTCCTCGGCATCCGATACGAGGCTAGCCGTGTAAACCGCCAGCTCGGGAGTCAGGTGTTTGAACACCGTCCAGTGCACTGACGCTAATCTGCAAAGACCCTACTAGCCTAGCAACGCCTGATTTCATGGCGATTAGCCTGGAATCGGAAATGTTCCTGCTAGTACTTGACGTTACCGGTTGATCAGGACCCAATACGCCAATTATGGTGTCTAATTCGGTAATGGCTCGACGAAGAATGCGCTCGCCGAATCCATGCACCACAAGTCTGGTGCTTCAATACGTGAGCGTCGGTCGTTGGGATTTCTGCAGTTGTGGTCGAAGCAGGTGCGGCGCATGATAAGTGTTTTATACCGACTGAACGATGAACTGGCTGAAGCAACTCTCCCTGCGTCGGCGCTCGGACGTGATTGAAGAGCGGTGCCGTGAAGCTTGGCGGTGGCCAACTCTGGAAAGCTTTTGGGCAGACATAACACTCACAGCCCATCAACTTCGCAGATCGCCAGTCTTCACCATCACAGCGGTCGCAACACTGGCACTCGGAATTGGTGCAAATACGGCGATTTTTTCTGTGATCAATACTGTGCTTCTCAAGCCCCTTAGCTATCCAGAGCCAAACCGCATCGTGCAGTTCCTGTTGACACTGCCGGAAGGTCCCCGGCCCAGCGCTTCCATATCCGACTTCCGTCTTTGGCAACAGCAGACGCAGGCATTTGAGCAAGTTTCCGCTTACGATTTCTCGCCGAATGGCATGACTTTGGGCGGCGAACCTCCTCAACAGGTCCGCGCTATCCACGTCACCTCTGACTATTTTCGATTGTTTGGCGCCCCATTGTCACTGGGGCGCACGTTCACCGTGGAAGAAGCTAGCCCGGCTGGTGGTAAAATCGTCGTCCTTAGCTATGGCCTCTGGAAGAGCAGGTTCGGCGGCAACCCCGATACTGTTGGAAAGTCTATCTCGTTAGACAACGATTCCTACACAGTACTTGGCGTCACCGGCGCGAGTTTTCGTTGCGATCCCGCCGCAGATCTTTGGATTCCTTTTCAGTTTGCTCTCAACAGCGATGATCCCGCGCACTACTTCCAGGTCGCCAGTCGTTTGAAGCCGGGCATCTCTCTTGAAAAGGCCAATGCTCAACTGAAATCAGCGGCGGCGGAAGCCTTGCGAAGCTATTCCTTTTCTGACTCCAATCTCGGTTTTGCCGTAAAACCTCTCCGCGACATGATTGTCGGCGATGCGCGTTCGTCACTTCTGGTGATGGCTGTGGCGGTTGCTCTCGTTCTTCTTGTTGCCTGCGCAAACGTGGCGAATTTGCTTCTGGTTCGCGCCACCGGCCGAACACGTGAGTTCGCGATCCGCTCTGCGCTCGGAGCTGGGCACATTCGCATCGTCCGCCAGCTCCTCACAGAAAGTATTGTTCTGTCCTTGATCGGCGGTGCCCTGGGAGTCCTGCTGGGACTGATCGGGGTACGCACACTTTTACTGTTGAATCCTGGCAATCTTCCACGAATCGGAGAAGGTGGTGCTTTAGTCGATATCGATTGGCGGATCTTGACGTTCACCGTCGGGCTCTCATTGCTTACGGGAATCCTGTTCGGGCTCTTTCCAGCTCTATCTGCGTCGCGGCCAGATCTCAACAGTGCCCTCAAAGAAGGCGGAAATCAGCAGGGTGCTGGTGCTCGACATAACCGCGTGCGCTCATGGTTCGTCGTTGCAGAGATGTCTCTGGCTGTTGTGCTTCTCATCGGAGCGGGACTCTTGATTCGCACGTTTGTAGCGCTGCGTGAAGTGAAGCCTGGCTTCGATTTCCACAACGTGATGACCCTGGACCTGTCGCTTCCGGAGAGCCGGTTTGCGAAGACCGATGACGTGTCTCGTCTTGTGAACAGCGCTCGCACTCGTATTGCCGCCGTTCCCGGCGTAGAAGATTCCGCGATGACATGCTGTCCACCGTTTGCAAGTAGATTCGGCCTTCCTTTCAAAGTGGTTGGTCGCTCGGAAGATTCTTCCAGCATGGACGCCGAATGGACATACGTATCTCCAGGCTACTTCGATGTATTCAAAATCTCAGTTTTGAGTGGGCGCAGTTTTGCGGAGCAAGATGACGAAGCTGCGCCCCCGGTGGTTCTCATCAACGAAGCGATGGCAAAAGAATTTTGGCCAAACCAGAATCCGCTGGGTCAACAAATTGTCATTGGCAACGGATTAGGCCCCAGATTCAAGGATGTACCCCGGCAGATCATCGGCATAGTCGCAAATACCCGCGACGTTGATTTGAGCACCCCTCCTGCCCCGGCGATGATCATTCCGCAAGCGCAAGTCTCCAATGACATGACGGCTTTCTGGTCGCAGTTTGGCCCTGCCTATTGGCTGGTGCGCACACGAATAGCGCCGCACGAAATGGCACCTCTCATTGCCAAACAACTGACCGAAGCGAGTGGCGGCCTGGCCGTAGGACATATCCGCTCGATGTATGAGGTGATGGGCAGCTCAATTTCGCGGCAGAACTTCAACATGCTCCTACTCACGATCTTTGCCGCTTCTTCGCTGATATTAGCCACCGTCGGAATCTACGGCGTCGTGTCCTATTCCGTTGTTCAGCGTAGCCGCGAGATAGGCATTCGTATGGCTCTCGGCGCTGGTCGAGCCGATATTCGTAATTTGGTTTTGCGCCAGGGAATGCTATTGGCCATCGTGGGAGTCTCGATTGGGGTGTGCGCAGCAGTCGGGTTTGCCCGCTTCATTGCCAGCCTCCTTTTCGGCGTAACGACTTGGGATCCACTGGTTTTTCTATCTGTGCCATTGCTGCTGCTCAGCGCAGCCGTACTGGCCGTATGGCTACCCGCGCACCTGACAATGCGAATTGACCCGATAGTGGCCTTGCGCTACGAGTGAGCAAACGGGATTTTGTTGAGAACAGGCTGAACAGCTCCCGATTTGTCGCGACATCAACCGGTAATTTTGCTCCCAGTACTTTACCTTTCCGATTTCCTCGTTATCAGGACTTGACCCACAAGCTGTTCCCGTTCGTGTCACGTTCGTGTCCGTTCGTTGACTTGCCGTCTGTCCCAACTTAAGATGAGCGCGATATGCCGGATTCGGCTCCGCTCATAGGCCAAACCTTCTCTCATTACCGAATAATCGAAAAGCTCGGTGGCGGAGGCATGGGCGTTGTATACAAGGCCGAAGACACTCGACTCGAACGCTTTGTTGCTCTGAAATTCTTGCCGGAAGAGCTTGCGCATGACCGGCAAGCGCTCGAACGATTTCGCCGTGAAGCCAAAGCTGCATCGGCGCTGAACCATCCGAACATCTGCACCATTCACGACATTGGCGAAGATAATGGGCGCGCCTTCATCGCGATGGAATATTTGGATGGCACGACGTTGAAGCACCACATCGACGGGCGGCCGATGGATATGGAATCGCTGTTATCCCTGAGCATCGAGATCGCCGATGGATTGGACGCCGCCCATTCCAAAGGCATCGTTCATCGCGACATTAAACCCGCGAACATTTTCGTGACGGAACGCGGTCACGCGAAGATTCTCGATTTCGGTTTGGCGAAGGTGGCCTCGAAGGCCGTGCCAGTAAGCGGAGAAACGACACTGGCGGAACACGATGCCGTTTATCTGACTAGTCCGGGCACGATGCTCGGCACCGTGGCTTATATGTCGCCCGAGCAGGTCCGCGCAAAGGATCTCGATGCGCGCAGCGACCTTTTTTCGTTCGGAACGTTGCTCTACGAAATGGCTACCGGACGGATTCCCTTCGACGGTGCCAGCGCTGGAGAAATTTGCGGCTTGATTGTGCACCAGCAGCCTGTGCCGTCATCCCGGATCAACGCGAATCTTCTGCCTGGATTGGAACCAGTGATCAGCAAGGCTCTGGAGAAGGACCGCGATCTTCGTTACCAGAGCGCGGCAGATTTGCGCTCGGATTTGCAGCGACTGAAGCGAGACAGCCAATCGGGAACAATATCTGGAGCAACGCGCCCGTCGGAGATTAAGAAAGTCAAACATTGGCCGTGGATGTCTGGGGTAGCCGCATTGGCGCTGGCGGCAGCAGCCGTCGGCTATTTGCTACTGCGTAAGCCCGCGGCGAAACTTACGGCTAGGGATACGATCGTTCTCGGTGACTTCACGAACACGACAGGTGATCCGGTGTTCGACGGCACATTACGGCAAGGACTTTCCGCACAACTGGAGCAATCTCCGTTTCTCAACCTGATTTCGGATCAACTCATCGCGCAGACGCTGTCGCTGATGAATCAACCGGCACAGGCAAAGCTAACGCATCAACTGTCTCGCGAGGTTTGCCAGCGTACGGGTGGCGCTGCCAGCATTGAAGGGTCCATTTCCACTTTGGGCAGCCAATATGTATTGGGGCTGAAGGCGGTGAACTGCGGCACGGGTGAAGTAATTTCGGATGAGCAGGTAACCGCGAATGGAAAAGAGCAGGTTCTGAAATTGCTTGGTGACGCGGCAACCAGACTGCGTACCAAGCTGGGTGAATCGCTGGCGTCGATTCAGAAGTACGACGCTCCACCAGAGAATGTAACCACACCGTCGCTCGAAGCTTTACAGGCTTACACCCTAGGCAATCAAACAATAGACGTTGCGAACGACTACGCAGCCGGGGTCCCCCTGTTTCAAAGGGCGGTTTCCCTCGATCCAAATTTCGCCATGGCTTATTTGCGATTGGCCCAGAGCTATCAACCCCTGAGTGAAAATGGCCTCGCTGCAGAAAATGCCCGCAAGGCTTACGAATTGCGTGAGCGAACCAGCGAGCGCGAAAAGCTAGCCATTTCCTCATTCTACGAGCTTGTCGTCACCGGAAATCTTGAGGCGGCTCGCACCTCATACCAGTTATGGGCGCAAACTTACCCGCGCGACGAGGAGCCGCAGATGAACCTCTGGCTCACGTATACCTTCATGGGAGATTACGAGAAGGCTTATGCCGCGGCGGTGCAGTCAGTAAAGCTCAATCCCGGCAGTGGTAATAATTATGTGAGTGTGACTTACAGTTACCAGTGGCTCAACCAGCTCGATCAAGCCAAGGCCGCAGTTCAGGAGTCGCGTGCCCATAAACTCGATTCGCCTTGGCTTCCTCTGATTCTTTACAACGTGAATTTCCTTGGGCACGACACCGCCGAGATGGAGAGGCAGGCGGCCACCATGACCGGGAAGACCGGAGTTGAGGATCAAATGTTCTTCCTCGAGTCCGAAACAGCCGCATATGGCGGAGAGTTTGCCAAGAGCCGGGAGTTGACACGCCGCGCCGTCGATTCTGCGCAAAGAGCTAATCAAAAAGAAACGGCAGCAGAATATCAGGCGCACGCCGCGGTCCGCGAGGCGCTGGCTGGCAACGAGGCCATGGCAAAGCAGGAGGCGCAGTCTGCTCTTTCACAGGCAAATGGCAGACAGATAGTAGGATTCGCTGCGATTGCACTCGGGCTCGCAGGCGATTCCGCGAAGGCTCTGCAGTTGGCAGGGGCCCTCGTCAAACGATTTCCACAAGATACGATCGTTCAGTTCGATTTTCTGCCGATGATTCATGCCGCTCTCGCCCTGCGGAGTGGCGATGGGGCAAAAGCTATTGAGGCGCTCGTTCCGTCCGTACCTTATGAATTGGGACAGTGCAATACTACCTTCACTTTTTCTCTGTATCCCGTTTACTTACGCGGCGAAGCCTATCTCTCCGCGAAACAGGGCACCGCGGCTGCGAGCGAGTTTCAAAAAATTGTTGATCATTCAGGCGTGGTGGGAAATCAACCAATCGGCGCACTGGCGCGCCTCGGAATGGCACGTGCCTTTGTGCTGTCCGGCGATACCACGAAAGCCAAAACTTCTTACCAGGATTTCTTCGCCCTCTGGAAAAGTGCCGAACCCGGCATTCCGATCCTGAAGCAGGCTAAAGCGGAACACGCGAAGCTGCAGTAGTTCTTGGTGAAATCATACGCACAAACCTTGTCAGTGCCTGATAAGTCGCAAAACCGGACAAGTCAAGTTCACTAGGACTTTAAATGGACGGTTTTGTCGTTTGGTGCCAGAGTTCAGAGATCCGGAGAACTTCCCTATTTCTTGGGCCTTGATTCCGGCGGCACCAGGCCGTTGATCCGGTAGTAGACCACCAGCTGGCCATAGTGTTCGTTCGAATGCCCGATCAGGCCGTAAGCTAGGTCGTACAGCCGGTCCAGATGCGGCCCGCCATCATCGACCGTTTCCATCAAGCCTTTGTCGCCCTTGGCCTTGATCTCCGCGGCGCCGTCTTCTACGCACTTCGTCACAAAGGCCACAAGATCCGCCCGGGTCTTCACGCCGACGTCCTTAGGGTCGTCGGCGTAGCTTGACGGCCGCGGTTTCTTCCCCGCGGCGGTATCCGTGAAGAAGTACATGGACGCCGAAGCATGCACCAGGTTCGCGACAAACGTCCGAGATTCCGCCTGCGGCTTGTACGAAAACTTGTCCTCCGGAAAATCCTGCGCCATGGCAATCAATTTCCGTCCGATGTCATTCCACGCCTCCAGCACGCCTTCCGACTGGCTGAGAGCCGGCCCCGGGGCTTGCTTCGGGGCTTCCTGCGCCCGCAGGGGAGCCAATGCAAAACCCACAGCCAACCATACCAACGCAAATCTGGAAAAACGCTTCATCTCTTTTCTCCTTTGAGCGTTGAGGCGAAGGGCTTCCTATCCCCCTTCAGATGTATCGCCTCTCCGGATGTTCACTGAAGTGGGAAAAAGGCAGGCCAACCGGCCCTTGGCCGAATGCGCCCAGCGACCAGTGTTTACCGGTCTCAATATTAGTCCAGCAAACGCGCTAGTGTTACCTATTCAATTCCACTTGCCTGATAAGTCGCGAAACCGGACAAGTCAAGTTCTAGGACTTTAAATGGACGGTTTCGTCGTTACCAGAATTTTCTCGGTTCTCCGTGTCGATTCTGCACCTTCTCGTTCGACTAATGGGTAGAGCATCAATTAAGCTCTGAACTTGAACGTCAGACCAACTCAACCCGAAAGGACAAACAAAATGCGATTCATGGTCATCGTCAAAGCCGCGGAAGACTCCGAAAACGAAGGCGCAGCCCCCGATCCCCAGCTCATGGTCGACATGAACAAATTCAACGACGAGCTCTTGGAAGCCGGAGTCTTGATAGGGTACGACGGTCTTCACCCCTCCTCCAAAGGCGCCCGCGTCCACTTCTCCGGTAAGAACCGCCCCACCGTCATTGACGGCCCCTTCGTCGAAAGCAAGGAACTCATCGCCGGCTTCTGGTTCTGGCAGGTCAAGTCTCTCGAACAGGCGATCGAGTGGGTCAAGCGTTGCCCCAATGAAGGCGAGACCGACATAGAGATCCGCCAGGTCTTCGAGCCCGAAGAGTTCGCACCTGCTTTCACCGACGAAGAAATTCAGAAGGAAAAACAGTTCCGCGCTCGAATGGCAGCGAACGCAGCCAAGAAATAGTCCTACTTGCACTGATGTATCCAGACTGCCGTGTCCCATCGACAATGACGCGCTAATTATAGCAACGGCGTGGCTCGATATCACCCGCCTCTGGCTCAACTCCTTCCATGAGAAGTTCTAGAACTTTACATGGGAGGTTATGCCGTTTGCCTTTCCTCGCAGTTGGGCAACTACCTATTGAATCCACCCCGTTAACCAGGACATCAGAATGCCACTCCCAGCATTGCACTTTCACCACAGGAGGTGTCTACCGAAATCCCCATAACCAATCCGCAAAATTCAACTTCTAATAAAACTCATCTGGAGGATTCTGGAGCGCCGCCCTCGCATCGGAAATCAGTCGCAACAACCCTTTCATGTCGAAGTCGTCGCTATGTGTCAATCCCAGCCTCACCACGACAAGCCCTTCCGAAGGGATCACCACCACGCGTTGCCCAAGATTGCCTGAGCCATAGAACGCATCTTCCGGCATCCTGGCCTCGATGCGACCCTTGGCGTGACCATGACCGCCGCGATTGGTCCAGAACCCAGCTCCGTAATCGGTATTCAGCGTCGGCGTGGTGGAATAGTTCACCCATCGTTCCGGCAAGATTCGCCTGCCATTGACCACGCCATCGTTCCGGTAGAGTTCCCCGAACCGCGCCCAATCCCGCGCGGAAGCCAGCACATTCGTCGATCCCACCGGAGTCCCAGCCGCATCAAATTCAATCGTCGCGGTCGTAATCCCCAACGGCTCAAACAATTCTTTCCGCGCAAACTCCGCTACATCTTCCCCGTGCCCGCCCACTGCATCCCGGATGATTCGCGACAAAATTAACGCGTTTCCGCTCGTGTACTCCCACTGCGTGCCCGGCGTCGTCTTCAATTTCGATCGTGCCGCAAATCCCCCCATGTCCGATTCCAGAAAGAGCATCCTCGAAACCGGATCCAATCCCGTGTCGGACTCCTCCTCGATCGCCAGTCCCGAACTCATCCGCATCAGCTGTTCAATGGTAATCGCGTGCCGCGGGTCCGAAGCATAGGCCCACTCCGCCACCGGCGCGCGCTGCTCCACCGACAATTTTCCCTGCCGCACCAAAATTCCAATCAGCGCATTGATCACCGATTTCGACAGTGAGTATCCAAGCACCGGCGTCTCCGCGCTATAGCCCGGTGCATATCGTTCCGCCACTAGCTTTCCGTCGTGCAGAATCACAATCGCCTTCACGAATCGATATCGCGGCTTCTCTGGCTCCGCAAACGCCGTACCCAAAGCGGCTTCCAGCCGCGGTGAAGCCGCAGCCACTTCTAACGACCCCATCGGGTCGGTCGCAACAGGTTTCTCGATGGTAACCTCCGAGCCAGCCCACCTCTGCGCATATTTCGCATCATCGCCATGCACCAGCCTGCAGCCGAATCCTTCGTGATAAACGGCGCGGCTCTCAAATATCCCCGCCCATCTCGTCGTAACCTCTCGCCTTTTTCGGTCCACATCGATCTTCAGGTGCTTCGCCAGCGAATCCTGTCCTGGAATCGGCTTCACAGCCTCCGCATACAACTTATCCGGGTCCAGGCCGGACACAAACTCACCCGAACACAACCTCTGGCTCACCACCGCCGTCCCCACACGAATTCCCGGTCCCTCCTCTACCCAAAACCAAACTCCCGCGGCAATCAGCGCTGCAATCACCACCAAAACCACAACCGTTATGCGCGTCATCTAAGGCCCTTTTAGAGTGTGGCGGCGAGCCGCCGCTTTTACGATCTAAACGAATACATTATTTCTCTAACAAGTATGTTCTGGAATGGATTGATGATTCGGAAGTCTCCACAGCCTCTAATACGCACATCGCCGCAAACAGGTTCCGTTGAAACCCAAGTGACCTTACGCTTTTGTGACCACTCGTACCGTCGTGATTGTCAATATCCGGGAAACAATGCTGCTAACTCCTGGGAAACTTGCCCTGCGTTGAAAGAGGCACTAGGCGACAACAGTTTGACTATGCGTGCCTCAGCCCTCCTCGGTCTTGAGAAGTTAGAACGAGACACTCGTGATTAGTCCGCGATCAATCGGAAGGACCTACCGGACCGTTCCCGCACGATCCTTTTCGACGAGCTGTTCGATTACTTTCTCGAGGTCTGGATACCCTACGCCAAAGCTCCGCGTGAGCCAGTTCCCGCCGCGCTCGGCAATTTTTTCGCCTCCCGCTATTACGTCGAACTGGCCCGTCTTGCCAGGCGTACAGACAGCTTCAATGTTTAGGCGCTGCTTGATTAGCGTCACGAGACTCGCGACCTTGGCACTATTGTTCTGTCACGTTGGACAGTGAACGATTTCGACCTTCATGGTGCTGCCTATTGTACTCGTCCGAAAGCGGTACTGAAACCAACTTTTCCCGTAAGTCCCGTAAGCGGACCGGCTACGCCGATAGAAGTGTGGCGAGAAATCCAGGGTCGAAAGAACTATGCTCGCCGGAGCAGTGGTTGCTTGGTGGCTGAGATAAGTTTTGGGTCACAAGGTCCCTGTGACCCATCTCGGAAAAATGATGCTGGAAGGACTCCAGGCTCGTAATTACGCACAACATATCACACCTTCCTATCTCCACACAGTCGAAGATTTTGCCATGCGATTCCACTATTCCCCCGATCGCTTAGGTCCTCGGCACATTCGCGAATACCAAGCCGAATTATTTCAAAAACGAAGGTTGTCACCGGGCAGCGTCGCGGTCCGTCTGGCAGTCTTGAGGTTCTTTTACACTAAGACGCTCAAGAGGGGTTGGAGCATTGCCGAGACTCCCGATCCGAAAAAGGGCCATGGCCTTCGAGCGATCCTCAGCCAGAAAGAAGTCGCTCGATTGATCCAGGCCGCCGGCACTTCCTTCCATCGCACCCTGCTGATGACGCTTTACGCCACCGGAGCCCGAAACACCGAGTTGACGCGCCTGAAGTTCAGCGACGTCGATAATGTTGCTCACAGTACCCACGAGGATGGAGCGGATACTGCCTGCTGTCGGCGTCGCCCGCTGCGATTTGAGCTAAGGCCCTGGACGCCTGATTTTGGGTAGGCCTTCCGATCACCGTCGGGGACGAAGGTGAGAGGGACGCCTTAATTTCAGCGTCCCCGGGTCAGGTTAGTTTTGGGGGTGAATTGTTAGATATGGTGACGCAATGCGACCGTCTTGGACACTGGCAGTAGTTACAGTACGGTTTTGTAACAGGGAATTAATACTTCATTCAACTCAAATGTGCATTCCCGCGCGCCGCAATCGGGGATGCGGGGCTACAGGGTTGTATCGGTCCCCGAGCCATTTCCCACTCCTGTTCCGACGATGCCGCTCCGCGAAGGAAAGAGATAGATTTCATTCTGAGGCAATTTGGCGTGCGTTAACGAGCGGAGTCTGGCCACTCGCACTACTGCGCTCGCCCATTGGATAAAGTGTCCTCCCGCATAACAAGCGAGTACTGCCGCCAAAATTACAAGAGTCAGCGAGGCAAAAGCTATGCTGAAGCATAGCCAGCAAACCAGAAGTTCCCGCATGTGGTAGGAACGCAGGATGAGTCCCAGTCCCAAAAACAAACTGGCGCATTGCGACACCCGATGGGTTGCTCGCGACCGACTCAAGGATTCCTCTATCTCGCGCAGCCTGGAATGGAAGGCCGTTTTCCAAGGTTCAGGAGAGAAGGACGGCGAGAAAGTTGATACCGCCCAGTTGGACCGCCCGTCCTTCTGGCCAAGATCGCCCTGTCTCGCCGTCCAGCTGTGCATCCTAGAGACTGTCAAGTGCGCGCGCTAGTGTCAAAAATACCAATCTCGTGCGAGGTGCGGGCAAATCCTGAGTCGGGAAACGATGATGGGCCGACCTACCCGCAGAGAAGAGGTTGTTTCAGGACCGCCCAGGTGGCAGCAAAGGTGCCCCTTTCGATGCTCCCGTCTTGCAAATGCAATAACGACCCCGGCTTCGCGACGACACGAGTAAACTGTTCCGTGTTCACCCTACCGTGCTCGGACCGAAGGAGGCCGAGGTGCGAATGATAGGACGTGTTGCACGCTCGCCAGCAAACGTTGGCGATGTTGGACACCACAACGGGAGAGCTAGTGATATGGCGTCAGCCAGGTCTTGTCGGGATGCTGCTCGATAGCGACGTCGCGCGACTGCCACCCGAGCCACGGAAGAAAAAGAGGTGTAGACTTGCGGCCTTTGCCCCCCAGGGGAAATCCCAACTGAGGAGAGAACAACGTGGCGAGACGCAGATTCTTGGCCCAATTGGCGGGTTTACCTTTTCTGACCTTCGGAATGAAAGTGGAGGAATCGAAGAAGCCCCTGAAGATCATGATGAAAAGTGCGTGGGGATCGGATGACCCAACAAGAGCCTCATTTGCCTTTGCGCACGGACTTGCGTTGGCGGATGCCGGTCACGAAGTGCAGATTTTCCTTACGGGCGAAGCAACCTATCTGATGCGTAAGGCGACGGCGGATGCGGTCATGCCGATGGGCTGGCCGCCGCTGAGCGAAATGCGCGAGAAAGTCGTAGCTAAACACATTCCGGTCTTTTCTTGCGGGGTTTGCTCCCGGGCCCGTGGGGTGACGGAAACAGACTTGATTACCTGGGGAGCGAAATTCGGCAATCCGGCGATCTTTGTCTCGCTCGTGGAGTGGGCAGACCGCATTATTGTGGAGTGAGAATCGGCCCGAGGTACCGCCGGGCGTGTGCGATTTCAGGCGCCCTTCGTGGTGACCCGCTACAGGATTCATCTCGAAGGTAAGTCGCTTGCATCAGGCACCATCAACGTGAGGCTGCCGCAGTGCGACGACTCGCCTATGAAGAGTATTTTTGAATTTACTCTAACTGGCAGTAATTTCGCGGTGCCGATCGTAACGCGGCCATAGGGGTCCACTCGTCCACTCTAGCTGCCGGCACACACTGCCGACCCGAGAACCTAGGGATGAAAGACAAGAAAGGCTCGCAGCGCGAAGACCGTTGAAGCATAGCGCCCCCTTTTCGCAGGCGTCCGGACAGGTTGACGGAATCTCACAAATGCGACGAAGCTAAGGGACACCCTACTTCCTCGGCGGATTTCTCCGCCCCATCGGCTCTTCGATTTTCGCCTGACGTTCCTCTTCGATGCACATGTAGATCTCTGTCACGCGTCCGACAATCTCGACCTCGCTCGGATGGTGAAAGCTCCGGGCCTTGACGCCGGAGTCCGGGTGAGGAATGAGCGTGAGGATACCGTCCTCGAGTTGGCACCAGCCGCAGGCATACCCAGTGCGGATATCCAAAAAGTAGACTGGCCGTGCAAACGGCCCCGAGCCCTTTTGGATCGCGTCGTTCCTGATATGCGTCTGCTTTGCGTCGATCTGGACGAAGGTCCCCGGCCGGATCAGGGGCGACATCGTTCGGTCTTGAGTCCCAATATGCCCAAACAGGGACCGGCGCAGAGCGAACTCTCGCAATACGGGAACGGGAACGTCGCCCCAGATGTCGATCAAGCGGGAGACAAGATGGGTGTTTTCGCGCACGCTCGCCGCATCCGCCGGCTCAGACGGAACTCGGGCCACGGGGTCGCGTTCGTCGGGCGGCGTGACCAAGTGCGTCTTCGGCGGAGGAAACAGTCCGCGTTCCTTCGCAATGTCGCCCGGTTTGATGCCGAAGAACCCGTGAATCTCCGCAACGGTGAGGTGATAAATGACGCTGACACTTACGGTTTTGAACGTGCCGGGCGCAAACCTTCCCCGTTCCACATCCCTAATCCAACTCCGCGAAAGATGATAGTCCGGGTTCTGCTGGTCCACGACCAGCTTCAGGCTGCGCCGCTCCACCTCACGGGCGCTGAGCCCCAAACGCAACCGTATCTTCTTGAGTTTCGCGCCGCCTTGTCGCAGGAGGTCGGGGTCGGTCATTTGCGCGGAATAGTACTGCAGATCATGGTATCTGTCGAGACAGGTAGCAAAGATATTATTTACTCTCAACAACCGAACATCGCCTGTAAATGGCCACAATTGCGGCCACTTCCAGAATGTTTCCCACGAAATTCGCAATCTCCTTCATCGTTGCCACGCCGATGGTACTTCCGCCCACTTGCCTTGCGGCACCTCATGACCGAGCAACCGCGCTCAAAACCCTCGCCGTCGCCCGATCGCGAAGAAACCTCCGGAATCGCGATCACGGATCGCGTCCGCGGCATTCTTTCAGCCAGAAATCTGACCCTCTACAAGGCCTCTCGATTCACCCGCGCCAACTATCTCGGGCGGCCGAGCTATCACATTCCCCGAAATCTTTATTTTCAGCTGCGATGCGCAGCATGGAGCCCCACCATTCACCAGTTGATCGCACTCACGCACCTGTCTGGATATCGCTTGGTCGATTGGCTTGCCGTATTCAGCTTTCGCCTGGACGATATATCGAGGGTTCAAGTCGGTCTCCGTCAACCGCGTACGGTGCTGCTCGATTCGACCATCTACGACGTGCATGCGAGAATCCCGTGGTTTCGAGACCGTTCGACAAGCGTGCCCGCCCCTCCGATCGCACCATTGAGTCAAATGCTCGAACGCGCGGGCGCGCAACCCATAGGAAGTCTCATCGCAAAGGGAGCCAGTCCGTATCTCTATGCCAAGATCGGCCGGTCGGATGCCTATGCCTTCCCGGACCTCGCTCCTGGCAGCATTGTCCGGGTGGACTCGAGACTTACGGATCGGACAACGCGAAAATCGAACGGCAAACTCTCGAAGGCTATTTTCCTGGTGGAACACAGTCATGGTCTCTGCTGCAGCCGACTTCATTTCGGCACAAAGAATCGAATCACCCTCAGAGCCACAGAGCTTCCGTTTACCAACGTGGAACTGCAACTCGGCTCGGAAGCAAGAATCCTTGGTGTCGTGGACCTCGAACTGCGCCCGCTACCCAACTATAAGCGCCCGGCAACCCCGCGGTGCGCCGAGCCCGAACTGGCTCGCGATCTGACAAGACTCTGGACCCCAGCACCTTTGGATCAGGGATCCACGGTGAGGGAGCCTGCGTTTCGGATCCATAACGCTCGCCTCCGTGCCGGTCTTTCCCTCCGTCAGGCTTCGGAAATGAGCCGCGAGATCGCGCGCGCGTGCAGAGACAGGCGCTACTTCGCTTCGCCGGGATCGCTGTCGGAATATGAAGCAAGGAACAGTCCGCCGCGCCACATTCACAAGTTATTCACCCTCTCGATCCTCTATTCCGTCCGTTTCGGGGAGCTGCTCGATTGGTTCGGATTAGGGGAGGAGCAGACCCGCATGGCCACAATTCCGTCCGAA
The DNA here is from genome assembly GCA_963783955.1 of Candidatus Acidiferrales bacterium. GTDB lineage: Bacteria > Acidobacteriota > Terriglobia > Acidiferrales > UBA7541 > Acidiferrum. The sequence continues at coordinate 103,041 of CAWAPN010000004.1, forward strand.
TGGATGGCTGCGGCGTCGCAGTCTCCTGAAAAAAAGTCCGCCTCAATTCTGCGAGGGAAAACGTCCTCGGGCAGCTTTCTCGTAAACACTCTTGACCGCTTAGCCGAACTACCGCTCTTCGTGCGCGAAGCCTGCCCATCCTTGTCCGGTTTCGAAGACATGTCGCTGCGCGATGTTTTCTGGGTGGGTGGGCACCAGGATGTCATGAACCCATTAGTCATCGGCGCTCTGTTCGTCATCGTCGACCGCCGGAAGAGACGCCCCCGCATTTTTCCGCGCAAGGCGGCCTCGGAACAGCCCATTTATCTCCTGAGAAAGCGGGACGAATCCTATCTCATGGCTAGTTGCAGCATGGAGAACGGAACAATCGTCTTGCACCCCTACACGGACAGGTTCGTTCCGCCCCAACGCTTTCAGAAAAGTACGGATGCTGAAGTCGTAGGCCAGATCGTAACCGTGGTCCGCTCGCTTCCATCTCCTGCTTAACATTTTTATCGCCGGGGAGTCGCTCCGATTCCGTTCTCTCGAACGAATAGAGTCGGAAGGCGAACGGAGACGGGCGGAAACATCCGGGCCAAGCCTTTGCCATCGCGTTAACAACGCTACCCGCGATGCTAGTGTCAGTTCTAGAATTTTTCGCCGAAACAGTGGCTTTGCAATCTTGTTTCTGACACCCTCAGCCACATCAGGTACCGCTAGAGGCTGTGAAACCGGAGTTTTTCGATGCTCAGGCTCAGGGAACAAGTGCGTTCGACCCACAACCAGGACGGCGCCGTCGTCCTCGACATCCTCCACGGCCAGATGTTCCGTTTGAATTTGGTCGGATCACGAATGCTGGAGCTCCTAAAGCAGGGCCGTACGGAAGCACAGATCGCCGACGAAATCAGCCACGAGTTTAGCGCGGCCCGAGAGGTGGTCGAGATCGATCTCCGCGATTTTCTTCTTCATCTCGAAAAACATCGCTTGCTTGAGGTTGGACCGTCACGGATACCTTCTGCACTATGACGGGAATTCCGATGTGTATGTCAACACAACTTGGACAAAACATCTATCGCATCCTGCTTTATCGGAACAATGCCACTGACCTTCTCCTGGAAACCACCCCGGCGGGATTACGGCTGCCGGCAGCTTCCATTCCGGCGCACTCGAGAGTATCGCTGCAAGTCACCGCTTGGACCAAAAGCTCATGGAATATCCAAGTCTATTGCCTCTTTCGTCTTCGGGACGGCGGACCAGCCCATGCTCCCGTTCATTACCAGATTGCAGAAATCTATGGGCCGGAGAAGGACGTTCCTCCCGGAATGCAGTGGTTTAGGGCGCTCTCGCTTGCCATTGACGCTTTCAACGATCGCCAAGATTTCGAGGCGATTCAGAACTCATTGACGATGTTAGATCAGTATCGAAGGGGCGAACTTTCCGGCGCTTTCGGAAAGCCAGGCTGGCTCGAAATGGTAACAGAATGGGTTAACGAGCAGGCCCGTGGCGCCGGTGTCTCGTTAACCGGGCAATTCCGTCAATTTAACGCCGGGCCCGCATTCAGCTTGCTTCGCTTCGAGACCAATGGCACCGCGTTGTGGTTCAAAGCCGTGGGCGAACCCAACGTGCGGGAATTCCCCATCACCTGCACTTTGGCGAAATTGCTAGCGGCCCATGTCCCGCCGATGGTTGCAACACGTCCTGACTGGAATGCATGGCTTACGACAGAGGTCGCCGGGGCACATCCCGACGCGAACTCCGGCGTCGAAACGTGGATCGCGGTCGCAAGAACGCTCGCGGAGCTGCAGGTTGCCTCTCACGGAAAGTCACTTCACCTCGTCCATGTCGGTTGCCACGACACCCGGATTCGCACGCTGGCGGAGCTTGTCGATCCGTTCCTCGAAGTCGTCGCGGCGCTGATGGAGCAACAGATCAAAACCTCCCCATCGCGCCTATCGGCGGCGGAGCTCTTGGCGCTCGGCTCGCAAATGCATAAGATCTTTTCGCAACTTGCGCAATCTGACTTTCCGAATACACTGAGCCATCTCGACCTTCATCCCGGAAATATTTTGGTGTCGCGCTCAGAATGTGCGTTCTTGGATTGGGCCGAGGCGTGTGTAGGGTATCCGCTGGTTGCCTTCCAATATCTCCTCGAACACCTGCGAAAGCTTCAACCAACGCAAGCATGGGAGGCGCAATTGGCGTCCGCCTATTCAGAAGCTTGGCGGCCGCTCGTCGGTCTCCAAACATTTTCCGAAGCCATGAGAGTGTCTCCGTTGCTGGCCGTATTTACATGTGCCGTCGCTGGCGGAACTTGGTGCGACCCGTCGAGCCGGTCGCGCCCTGAAATCGCCGCGCTTCTGCGCAGTCTCACACGGCGTATGAAGCGGGAAGTCGATGCCCTCGCAGAACGGAGTACCGTATGCGCGTCGTGAACTTCCCGCCTGGCACGCCCGTCGAAAGCGTCGTCGAATTCCTTCATGGCATTCCGGTCAGCGACCCCTACCGGTGGCTGGAAGACCAGAACTCTCCTCAAACGCATGACTGGATTGAAGCGCAAAAACTCCGCACGCGATCCTATCTCGACGGACTTCCGGGGCGAAATCGAATTCGTGAACGGATTCGAAGCCTGCTCGACGTTGAAACCTATGACTCCTTCCTGTCCACTGGAGACCGATATTTCTTCCGCAAGCGTGTTCCCGGCCAGGAGCAACCTTCCATTTACCTGCGTGAGGGTGCCAATGGCCAAGATCGGCTCCTGATAGATCCAGCCCGGCGCGGAACCGGAAACTATACGGCAGTGCGGCCTCTCTCTGTTTCAGTCGATGGAAAACTGCTTCTCTACGAGGTCAAACAAGGGGGCGAAGGCACCGGAGTATTCGAAATCTTCGACGTTTCCCGGCACGAGATTCTTCCAGACTCGCTCCCGCACGGCTATCTTCGCGGATTTGCGTTCGCGCCGGATGGGAAGGGCTTCTACTATGTGCATGAGGCCACGCACGCGAAGCGGAGTTGTCATCGCGCTGTGTACCATCGCCAATTCGGAGGCAATTTTCACGATGATCGTGAAATCTTTTGCGCCGGTGACGATGCTCGCTTACGGCTGGCACTCGTTGCGGGTCAAGAGCAGCTCGGCTTCTTGGTCTACCGGTTCCTGGAAAACCCGGGCACGGATTTCTATCTCTGGCAAGTCGGTAGCAAGTCCGCGCCGCGCAGAATACTCGGACCCGCCGAATACAGCTTTATCCCCGCTTTTGTCGAGGGACGCATTCTCGCTGAGACAGACCTCCATGCTCCGAATGGCCGCATCGTGGAAGTCGTCGATCGACATGGCCATGAGCCTCTGTTTGTCGATCTGATTCCGGAATCCGACGCTCGAGTCCAATCCTGGGTGGTGTCCGGAGGACGTATCTTTGTGTCTTACATTCGTCGCGGGAAAACGGAAGTCGCCATATTTACGGTATTCGGCGACAAAGAGGGCTTTCTGCCGAATGGCGAAGGACACACCGTTCGGCTGGTCTTTGGTAACCAACAGCGGGAGGAAATTCTCTTCGAGCGCGAATCGCTGACTTCGCCTCCGTCGCTTTGCCGCTATGACCCCCGAGGGAAAATCACCTCCGTCTGCGCGGAGCGCAAGGTGCCTTTTCCTGCGTCCGACTATCACCAGGAAGTCGTTTGGTATTCGGCCGAAGACGGTACACCCATTCCCATGCTCCTCGCCGGACGGCGCGACATCTTCTCGAAAGACAATCGCCCCACGGTGATGACCTCGTACGGGGGCTTCGGTGTTTCCACCACACCGCAGTTCAGTGTCTTGGTCGCATTTCTGATGGAACTTGGCTGTCTCTGCGCCCTGCCCAATATACGTGGGGGATCAGAATTCGGTGCCTCGTGGCACGAGGCTGCCAAGCGGCGCAAGCGGCAAATCGCAGTTGATGATTTCCTCTCCGCGGCTCACTGGCTCGTGAACACCGGCAGGACCGACAGGAAAAAATTGGCCATTTTCGGCGGTTCAAACTCCGGCTTGCTCGTCGGGGTAGCTCTGACGCAGCAGCCTGAGTTGTTCTGTGCCGCACTTTGCATTGTTCCACTGTTCGACATGCTGCGATATCACCTGTTTGACCATGCATCCATTTGGAAGAAGGAGTTTGGGACATCCGACGACCCATCGGATTTCCTGGCGCTACTGGGCTATTCCCCTTACCACCGGGTCCGCGACAAAACAAGCTATCCCGCCACGATGATTGTTTCGGGCGACGCGGATCAAAAGTGCAATCCGATGCACTCCCGGAAGATGACGGCACGCCTGCAGGCCGCAAACTCCTCCGCCAACCCGATACTCCTGGACTACAGCGAGCATCGCGGACACTCCCCAGTGCTTCCGCTCAGCGAGCGAGTAAACGCGTTGGTCGATCGGGTAGCTTTTCTGAGTCACCAGTTGCAACTGACGATGTGAGTGGGGGTCTGCAGCATGATGCTATCGGTCCTGAAGGCTTACATGAAACTAATTTATTTCGATCTCTACCTGGCACGCGGCAATTTCGCCGCCCTCTATGAAAAAGTTCGCAATTACCCGGTAAGAAATCGCGTTGCCGCCCCGGACGCAATCGGGCGCGCCTGTGAGGCGGTAGACATGGCTTGTGTTTGGTATTGGAAGAAAACACTCTGCCTGCAGCGTTCCGCCGCCACGACCTGTCTGTTGAGGCGACGCGGCATAGCCGCGCAGATGGTACTCGGTGCCCAGCACCTGCCTTTCAAGGCCCACGCTTGGGTCGAAGTGGACGGTCTTGTCGTCAACGACAAGCCGTACACGCCAGAGATATACGCGGTCTTGGAGCGCTGCTAGCCGGACCGACTCTTCTTCTTCGGATCGAGGTGACCAACATGAGCGTGCAGTTCGGGAGATGGAACCTGGATGGTGAGCCGGTGGATCCCGGTTATCTCGAGAAGGTTAATTCCCTAATCGCAGCGTACGGTCCGGACCGCAGCGGCTTCTACAACGAAGACGGCATTCTCATTTTGCATCACGCCCTCCACACCACCAAGGAATCCCGCCGAGAAACACAGCCTTACCGTTCACCTTGTGGCGCGATCCTCACTTGGGACGGTCGCCTAGACAACCGCGAGGCGCTGCTACGGGAGTTCGGTGAAACTTTGACAACCCGCTCTACCGACCTCGAAATCGTCGCCGCGGCCTACCAGCGCTGGCAAACCGGCTGTTTCGCCAGGCTGGCCGGCGATTGGGCGCTTGCGATCTGGCACTCGCGGGACCGTTCGCTCATTTTGGCAAAAGACTTCGCCGGGACCCGCCCTCTGTTCTACTCCTTCGGCAAAGACCAGGTCGTGTGGAGCACAATCCTGGATCCTCAGGTGTTCCCCACCGGGAAGCCTTTTGCTTTGTGCGAAGAGTATCTGGCAGGCTGGCTTTCGTTCTTTCCCGCAACGCATCTGACGCCGTACGCCGGGATTTGCTCCGTACCGCCCTCCTCGTACATTCTCTTCGCTCCCGAAAGGCACGTTATTCGCAAATACTGGGATTTCGTTCCAGCCAGGACCATCCACTACCGCACGGATGGTGAATACGAGGAGCATTTCCGTACTGTTCTTAGAGAAGCGATCCGGCGCAGACTTCGTTCGGATCGGCCGATTCTTGCCGAACTCAGTGGCGGGTGCGATTCCTCTTCCGTCGTCTGTCTCGCGGACAACATTCTGGCCTGTGGAGCGGCCGAAACGGAGCGCCTCGACACGGTCTCCTACTACGACGACTCCGAACCCAACTGGAACGAACGCCCCTACTTCAGCATGGTGGAACAGAGACGCGGCAGAACGGGGTGTCACATTGATGTTGGTTCCTCAAACTCCCTACCGTTCGAGATCGATGGCACATCGGATGACGTGGTTTCGGGCCGCATCCGTCGTGGCGATGCGCCCCAGCAACGGTTTGCGACATGCATGATTTCTCAGCAAAACCGCGTGCTCATCTCCGGTGTCGGCGGAGACGAATTTCTCGGCGGAGTGCCAACTCCCTTGCCGGAACTGACGGATCTTTTTCGAACTGGCCGCGTAGCAAAGCTTGGCCGTCAGCTCATCGTTTGGGCTCTCGCGAACAGAAAAACCATTCTCGGCCTTTTGGGTGAGATGGTCGGTGCTTTCTTGCCGTCGCGATTCGGCAGGAGACCGGGCCAAGCTCGCCATACGGTCTGGCTCAAGCCGGCTTTCCTCAAGCGCCAGCATCGAGCTTTAGGCGGATATGAGGCGCGCCTAAAACTTTTCGGGCCGTTGCCAAGTTTCCAGGAAAACATGCACGTTCTCGACATGATCCGTCGCCAGCTGGCTTGCTCGCGCGCTTCCCGAGATCCCGCTTATGAAACGCGCTATCCCTATCTGGACCGCGACCTGCTCGAATTCCTTTTTCACGTCCCGCGCGAACAGCTCGTGCGTCCCGGCCAGCGTCGTTCGCTCATGCGTCGCGCGTTAACTGGAATCGTCCCGAACGATATCTTAAACCGGAGGAGGAAAGCCTTCGTCGTCCGGACCCCCCTCCGTCACTTATCCGCAGCGTGGCCGAAACTCATGGAAATGACGGAGAACCTGATGACGGACGCAATGGGAATCGTCGATCGGCAAGCGTTTTCCGACGCGCTCGAAAAAGCACGCCATGGTCAAGAAATCCATCTGGTCGCCTTGATGCGCACGCTTGCTCTCGAAGGTTGGCTCCGCGGGCTAAGAGAACGGAACTTAATTCACATTTCGTGGTCGGCTTGCCAGCCAACACACCAGCCGGCAACAAAAGCGAGCGTCGAAGCCACATGAACGGAGGCGGCATGATGAAACCTCGTCCTGCGATTTTCTTGCTTGTTCCAATTTTCTTCGGAGTCATCATCCTCTTGGCAGCGGATGCGCCTTCAGAAGCACCTCAGACATTCGAGAGGAGCTACGTTCCCTCGTATCACGAACACCCTCCGATCGAGCCATTGCCACCTACCCTAGATCCTGCAGAATTCAGCGGCAATTCCCGCGCATTTGTTGCTTACCAATTGGCTTCCCGAATCGCACCAACGCTGTATCAGGAACCTTGCTACTGCGGTTGTGACAAGGAACAAAAGCATACAAGCCTGCTCGATTGCTTCACGGGCACCCATGGAGCTTTATGCCGGACTTGCCAGCAGGAGGCGATCTTCTGCTACCTGCAGTACAACAAAGGAAAGAATCCGCTGCAGATTCGGCGGGCATTGGCCAAAGGAAAATTTAGAAAACTCGATCTGGAGAAATATGTCGAGCAGTTCTCCGCTCATCCGAAGTGGGAACAATGAAGAAAATCGGGAGCGACCAAGTCACCGGCTGGGCAGGCCGGGCCAGAGTTCAGCTAGCTGAAAAAGCGAAACCTAAAAGCGAAAGGAGGTGAAAAAAATGAAATATCAAAAGCCGTCAGTGGTCGTCTTAGCGTCAGCAATGTCCGCGATCAGCTGTACCGGTGCCAAGGCTGGCGTCATCCTTGACAGCGTGGCAGGCTGCCCCGGACCGCCTCACGAAAAGACCACCGGAGCCGCGTACGAGGCCGATGAATAAGTGACTAACACCAACAACCGGAGCGTCTGTTTGTGTTCAGGCGCTCCGGTTGAAATTTCCCTTTCTGAAGGGGTGTTCCAGAGCAAGTCGTAGTTATCGGGCTGCGCCCCCCTGGACGTATTTCTCCAGCCAACCGAGGACCCGGTTGTCCAGATCGAGTTGGTTCGCGTAGCTCCAATCTCGAGGCACATGGGATCCGCCTTCATACCTTGCGTATTCGACCGGTTTACCCATCCGTTGTAACGCAACGAACACTTCGTCGCCGAGTGCCGGCGGAAGGTCCAGATCGCCTGTGCTGTGAACGAGCAGGAGAGGGGTTTCTACTTTGTTGAATAGCAGGATCGGAGAGTTCTGAATATACGTCGTAGGATCCTGCCAGGGCGGTCCACCCAGTTGCCGTTCCGCTTGGCTAACACGCGGGCCGAGGCCGTTTCGCATGATTCCGTAGTAGGAAAAATAATCTCCCCAGCCCTCCATGGCGATGGCCGCGCGGAATTCTGTCGATTGTGTGATCAGGGCTAGCGCCGCATATCCACCCTGGCTATGTCCAATGACCGCCATGCGAGCGGGGTCTGCGATCCCAAGCTCCACCAATTTCTCGATGCCGGGAAGAACCGACCTCGCTATTCCTCCAATCCGATCGCCGGTTGTCTCGCGTGCGTCTGGAAAAAATACGGCATAGCCTCGTGTAGCAAGCAGTTGTGCATTATTGGGACCCGGAAATGTACCCATTCCAAACTGGTCGGCTCCATTCGACAGGGCACCACCCGGATAGACCCACACGACTAAAGGATACCTTCTGCCTGGCTGGTAATCGGATGGCAGGAGTACAGCGCCCACTAGCCGAGCGTCCTCGCTTTGCCATTGAACCAAACGGACCGATCCCATCGTGTATTTGTCGAACTGCGGATTCAGGTGCGTTAACCGTCGTCGATGCTCTAGAAGAGCGTCGCTCACCCACAGATCCGGCGGATGTCGAGGACTTTCGGCAATGTAAGCTAAGCTCTGGGCTTTCGGAGAGACAGTAGTCAAATAAGACCCAATGTCCGTAGCCGGCCACTTGCAACTGTAACATTCTCCCGCTTCGAGTAACTTCGTACTGCGCCCGGAACCCAGATCGATCGAGTAGAAACCATCCTGTATTTGACTATCGTCATGAACGATTACGATAAGCGAGTTGCCCCCATTGCCAGCCCTCCATAACAGGTTTCCCGATTGGGCGATTCTAAAGGTAATCCTCCGGTTGGGAATCCGCGCAAATTCTGTGGACTTTCCCTCGGATACCGAGGCTCTCCATAAAGCTCCGTCTGAAACAAAATAGAAGTAGCGGCCGTCTTCCTGCCACATCGGCATTTGCGCAGGCAAGCAGCAAGTACGCTTGGGCGCTAACGACGAAACCTTCCGGACTTCCCCGCCCGCCGCAGCAACCAGGAAATAGTCGTACTCTTTGTCGCTTGAAAAGGCACCGTAGGCGAGCAACTTGCCGTCGGGCGACCAGCTGAATGTTCCGAGTACTACATGGCTCGCAACCCGAGTTTCCTGCATCGTTCGGAGGTCAACGATCATGAGGTCACACCGTGCCCGCGCCATCTTCAGGTCATTGTCGAATGGCACCGCATAGGCCAGTTCATTTTCGCTGGGCGAGAGCGTATACCAGGTAATCGGCTTATCCCGCACCAGCACGGTACTCCCGCCCGTGCGTACATCGATGAATTCCAGGTCGTGCAAATAAGGGGCGTCGTCTTTCAACGGGTTGGCGCTTCCGACCGTGGGACTCGCTGATTCAGCTAGACCGGATCGGTACAAAATCACCGTTGAATCGGAAGCAATTTCCGACCGCGTGCCCGCTGGCCCGGGATGAGCTGACTCCCCGACGTTGTGGTGGCTGCGGAATCTCTGAGGCGCGGTAGGCACCAGAATCTTTCTCGAATCGGAACTCCATTCGAGCTCATTGGCTGCAAAAGCACGAATCGGAACCTCGGAAACCCTGCGCAAAACATTGCTGGACTTTTCCCACACCCACAGCTTGGCCTCTCCCTTCCCATCGCGGTTCGACAGGAACGCAAGTAGGCGCCCGTCCGGTGACCAGGTGGGCTGCCAGTTACTCCCTTTCCCACCGGTAAGATTCCTCGTCTTGCCCGTTCTGATGTCCGACAGCCACAGATCGCCGCCTTGATTCTCCGCGAGAATTCCCGTTTGTAAGTAGAGGTCATTTTCGTTCAGTACCTTTTGATTCGGAATTCTATAATTGTCACGAACCATGTACGCGATGATGCTGCCGTCCGGGGAAAACGCGAGACGCGACACATCTCCGAACGAGAATGTCTTAAGGCTATCGGCGACCGGCAAAGGTGTCGTCTGTTGCGCACACACGGTCGCCGAACAAATCAGGGTGCAAACGAATCCAACAATTACAAGGTTGTAAACGACGGAATCGAAACTGCTCTTCTGCAGCAAGTGTTCTCCTTATCTCGCAGGCCGTCTCGACCCCCGCTTACACTGCTTTTCACTTCCGAGAGTAGGGCGGCGCAAAACTTCATCGGAAGATGGGTGATTGCCTCGTTCGGCACACTCAGAATGTCAATTTCAGGGCAAGCTGTATGGACCGCGGCCCGCCAATCTGGTACAGCGCGTTAAAGCCGCCCGCCCCGATGGCTCCGCTCGAGAGGCTCTGCGCAAGTGTCTGACTCGAGACTCCGAAAGACGCCCCGCCAAATTGCCCATTGGGAGGTCCGAAATTTGGATGGTTCAGGCAATTGAACAGCTCCGCACGAAACTGTAACTTGACCGATTCTCTCAACGGAAAATCGCGATGGATTGCCAGGTCCCATTGTGTTGCACCGAATCCCCGCAACGAGTCTCTTCCAAGATCTCCTTGGCGTGTCGGTATTCCGGTTACAGGATCCGTCGGCGGATCTGTGAATGCGCTTGGGTTAAATGCCTTGCCACCCGGAAATTGTGGCCCGTATAGATAAAATGGATGTCCTGGAACAATATCTGGCCGAATATTTGTGTACACTCCGTGAATCTCATAGAACCTAATATCCGAGAGGTCAACGGGTGGCGCGGTACGAGCCAATAGCAGACTCTCGACAGACCAACCTCCCAAAATTAAGCTTGTGACCTTGTTAAGATGGGGTTTCGGAATCTCATAGGTTAGCCCCGCGTTGAATGAATTGCGAATGTCGAAAATCGAATCGCCTCGATTGCTGTTCGCGGAACTCCCAGGCACCGCTAGATTAGAACTGACCCCGGCAGACCCGGCGGAAGCATCGTCAATCGAATGGGACCAGCTGTAAGAAGCCAGAGCCTGGAGTCCTCTCGTCAAGCGTCGTTCGAATTTCACCTGGAGCGCGTTGAAGTCTGACGCGGCGGTGTTGCCCACGAAGGTCCCATTCACATTCGGATTCGCAGGAACGTTCAACAGAAATATTGACTGCAATAAACGCCTCCCCGCAGCGGCAACATAAGAGACCGAGACGGATTGATTTTTCCCAACGGATTGTTCGACGGCCAAGTTCCATTGAAGAGTATAGGGAAGCTTAAGATTTGGATTGAAGCTGGCGAGGTTCGATAGACTTGCAGTCGGCGGGATCAGAGGAGGGACTATCTCGGCAGGGGTGAAGGGGAACACCGTACTGGAGGGAAAGCTGCTGTTCCCGAACGGTGGATTCGCCGATATCTGCGCCAGGAGGTTTCCTGTCTGGGAACTGGCAAGATCATAAAAGACGCCGAAGCCCCCGCGAAGCACAGTCGACCAATCTTGATTGTGGGAAATCTGGTAGGCTGCGCCTAGGCGGGGTGCAAGATTCCCGTAGGTCGTCTGGTACGGAGGTGTACCAACGGGCGCTAGCGCTAGTTGCGCAAAATCGGGCGGCGTATACCCGGTCACCGCAGGAATGTTCGGACCATGAAGCGACGACGGAGCAAAATCAATTTCCCACCGCAACCCATACGTCAGTGTCAAGAAACGCGTAGCCCGCCAAGTGTCTTGCGCATATGCGCCGAAATTTCTGAACAAGAATGTGACCCCCTTTTGGGCAGTCACTTCTCCAAAGACGATCGTTCCTGAGGATAAATCGGCGACGGTATCGAATTCTGGGGATTGGCTATATTCGGCGGGATCGAAAATCGGAGTGAGCCGCCGCACGTCAATACCAAACTTGATGGTATGTGACGCTTCCTGCCACGAAAAACTGTCGACGAAATTAAGTTGGCGCTGTAGGTTCTTGCTGTACTTCCCTACACCAAGTTCTCCTCCCACACCCATACCGTAGGCGAATAAATCGAAAAATCCATTCTGTGCGTTGTACGGATTCGGAAAAGGAAGCGTTGTGAATGGGACCGCACCTCCGAAGTTGTCTAGATAGTTTAGGGCGTCCCCGCTGGTCCGGCTGTAGTTAAATCGGAAATCATTTGTCGCAACGTCCGACAGCCTCCAAACGGCACCAGCGGTCGCTGTCTGAGTGTCAATTTGAACCCTCTGAAGATTGTTCAGAGCGGCAAACTCATCGAGCGTCCCGCGGACGGTAAATTCCGAAGGGGAATAGTTGTAGCGACCGAACAGGGACCACTTGTCGTTCAACTTGTGGTCGATACGCAAACTGTAGGCATCAAGCGATGAAGGATTTGAGTAGCTCGCATTGAATTTGGCTATTCCGGTCGAAGGGTCGTCTGAGCCATTCGACAGTGGGAATGCGTTGAGGTAGACCTTCATTCCGGGTACGGCAGCTTGTCGAGCAGCAAGATCGGGTACGTTTGTGAGCGCTGTCTGCGGAACTCGGAGGCGCAAGCCTTCATAGGAAAAGAAAAAGAAAGAGCGGTCCTTCGCGATTGGTCCACCTAACGTTCCACCAAAGTCATTTTGGCGCTCTTCTGGTTTCGGCAACCCGACACTGTTCGCAAACCAGTTGTTCGCATCGAAAACGTTGTTGCGGAGAAAATCGAAGGCCGTCCCGTGAAACTGGTTCGTGCCGGAACGCGTAACGATGGAAATCTGGCCGCCCGGCGTGTGCCCGAATTCCGGCGAAAACGAGGAGGTTTGGATTCGAAATTCTTGCATCGCATCCACGGACACCAAACTGCTCGTCCCCCCGAGGGCGTTAAAAGATCCCAGGGTTCCCCCCATTCCGTTGCCGGGCACGTATCCAGCGGATATACCTATATTCGCGCTCACGCCATCGACCATCCAGTAGTTGGATTCGGCACGTTGCCCGTTGACGCTAAATTGGCCGCCATCCGCTGGCTTGGTAGCCACCACGACAACCCCAGGGGCCAGGTCAATCAACGTTTGAAAACTTCTTCCGTTCATGGGCAGATTCTCCGCGAATTGCCGGTCGACCACGGTGCTCACACTTGCATCCGTGGTGTTAATCAACGGTGCTCCACCCTCCACTGTCACGACAACCGAGCTCGCTCCAATTTCAAGCGTGAAATTCAGCAGCAGTGCGTCCTGAACGTTCAGGATAATGTCCGGCTTGATCATCGCCTTGAAACCAAACTTAGAAACCTGGATACGGTATGGACCGGGCGGGAGATTTTCCACGTTGTAAATGCCTTCGCCGTTTGTCTTGGTTTGGTATTGCATAGCGGTGGCGTCGTTCACGACGATGATTTCTGCCGCAGGAATAGCCTTTGTGTCCGGGTCAAGCACGATGCCACGAATCGATCCGTTCGGCGACTGCGGCAGGACTTTGCTCCCAAGGACGAAGAGCGATAACGCCAGAGCGATAGCCAAAATTGAACGCACGAAAGGTCTCCTATAGCCGCAACAGCAGATTTGCGCGTGCTAACGCATCCGGCCCTGGCCGTGTACCAACACAAATACGCTTAGGATCCATACCGCGACGCCCAATTATCTTCGTCGCTCAGGTGCGGACGGACTCTTCATGAAAAGTGGCCACAATTGTGGCCACCGTGTCTGTAACCCGTCGCCTGTAACCTAGGTGTCAGGGGTGATTCGGAGCGACTTTCAGGTAGGCAAAAAGGAGAGGTTTACCAGTCGGCCGATCACTTCCACCATGCGGCTCGACGGTCACGAATACGGCATCGATCTGGTCCAGGGTTTTCTTGTCGTTGAATTTCAAGACCCAGCGTTTCTTCGAAACATTGTCTTCGTAGAACATCCCGAGTTTGAACGCCTGAGTCCAATCCGGCCCTCGCCGGCCCCACGCCTGGAATGCGCTCGCGTCTTTCAGTCCCGGTTGATCGTTCAAGTCGTAGGCGTAAAAAATCAGAGACTTCCCTTTTGTGTAGAAGACTCGGCCAAAAGCTTTTTGTGTTTCTCCCGTTTTTGCTACGTCGTGAACTTCTGCAACATAGAGGTCCCTCGCCCCCATGAGTTCCCGAATGTCTCGGTCTTTCGCAAGTAACTCGTCCTCCTCGGCCTTCGAGCGTTCCTGCTCCTGCAAGGAGCGAGACAGCTCCGCAACCTTGGCCTCGAGGCTTGCGGCCCGGATCACATCTCCCGAATGCTCCCGCTCGAGGCTCTCAAGTTTCGCTTGAAGCCGCTCTTTATCGGCCGTTGCCTGCTGCACTGCGCGATCGCGCTCTTCGGTCAGCTTTTTCTGCTCGTCTGCCTTGCTGCGTGAGGCGAGTTGCTGTTCCGATTGGGACGCCTTAAGTTCCGTGTTTTCGCTTCGCTGCCGTGCGATTTCGCGTTGGAGATCCGAGATCGCTTTATTTTGCTCTGCCAGTTGAGCGTTGGCAGCATCGCGATCTCGACTGGCGGTCTCGAGCGCTGCCGCGAAACTCGCCGGCACGATCGCCGGCTTCGCCTGGTCGAGCCTGCCGACTTCCACGCCACGGTAAATGCCGGTCCGGTACGCAATGATTCCGAGCGACACGCAGAGTAAAATGCCGGCGACCATGGGCAACCAGAAGTAATAGCGTTCAAATCTCCGCCGGAAATTCCGGCTCTGCCGGATTACCAGCGGAGAAAGCCAGGGCTCCGTATCGGCGATACCGCTGCGCGATTTCTTGTCCTGTTCCGACAGCCGTTTGTGGAACGAGGTCTCCGCCGCGTCGACGGAAAAGGAAGGCTCTTCCTCGGGAAAAGCATCTGCCAGTTCTGCAGCGAGTGCCGGAATGCTGTGATCCACCAAAGTTTCAAACTGCTTCTTCGCGTCGCGGCACCCGGGACAGACCGTCAAGTGCTCCCGCAACTTTTTCTGCTCTTCTTCGCTCAGGCTGCCGGACGTGGAAAGAGCGCACAGTTTGAGGAACTCCTCGTGCGTTTCCGGGCCTGAGCGCACGTCGTCGTTCGGTGTTCCCTGCCCCGCTACCATAGTGTCTCTTGAACTCGCACTGCCATGCCCCAACTCAAGATCTTCCGGAGGTCTACCAACGTGGAGAGAGTTTACCCTACCACCGGCTCAACACAGCCTCCATTTCATTCTCCAACCGGCCACATTTGCGGCCACCTTGCGCGTCTTGCCTCTTATCTGGCATCACCAGACGTAAGCAAATGCCTCCGCAGCTTGTCCAAACCACGATAATAATGGTGGCGAACGTTGCCGTAAGACTCTCCCGTGTGGGCGGCTATTTCTTCGAGAGAGTATCCCTTGAAAAAATGAAGGCGTAAGGTTTCACGCTGCTCTTCGGACAGATCCGCAAGAGCCGTCTGCAATCTTTCCCGACCGAAATGCGCTTCGAGAGAAGCGTCGTATCCCGGCCCATCGTGCGCCGCGATCCGATCAGTCGAGTCCTTTTCGTCGTCCCTCGGAGAATAAAAGTGCCGGTACTTGAGATAGCGCCGCCGGGAAATGGCGCGCTGGTAGGTAATGTGCACGAGAAAGGAGCGCGCGCTGCCCTTTGAACTATCAAAGGCTGTTGCCTTTCGCTGGACGAAAAGGAAGACCTCCTGCAGCAGATCGTCGGCTTCCTCGTTGTTCCGGAGAATCCTGCGACCCACGGTCCAGACCAGGCGCGCATATCGCCGAAACAGCAACCCCAGTGCCTCATTGTCGTCGCTGCAGATCCGGGCAATCAGGGCCTCATCGGAGGGAGCCTCAGATACGGCGCGCGTATCCTTAATATATTCAGATTCAGCCTCCTTCTCTCGGTTGAGAGGCAAGGCCGGAAAGCGGGCGGCTGGGAAGGAGCTCGACATCGCTATCTAAACCGACCATGAGGTGTAAGTGTCAAAGAATGATCCGCGTGCGCGGGAGAGCACTGTGCGGCTTGCCGCTGTTCTCTCAGCCCGTCGGTCTGTCCCCTGCCTAGCCTGTCCTGGGTCACTGGCACCCGCCACCACCACTTCTTCACAAACATTCATCAACAACAGCAGAGCCAATCTCTTTTCCGTTTCTATATGTGGATCATCACGAGGGCGTCAAGAATTCTCAGCTCTGCGCCGGCGTTCGCCTGTGGTACGGACCCGATACTTCAGCAAGCGCTCCGTAGATCCAACAACTTGGAGTTGTTCGAAACTCCACTCCAAGAGAACTTCGCCGAGATTTCCGAGTGTGCGTTTATCGCGGGCCGCGGCCTCCTCGAGTCCCTTGCGCAGTTGTTGTCGAACTCTCAAACTCAGCGGCGCTTTCCACTCACCCATCACACTCCTTAGTACGTCATGCAACGAAAGCAAACAAAGTAAACAATGCATTCTTTGTGTGCTTGCAGTGTGTGTATTCGCAGCATGCCTACGGCGTATTCACAGCTACAGCACCGGTGTAGGATTTTTTTTTGGCGCGTTCATACAAAGAAATGAGTTCTCGGAAATCCGCATTCGACTTCGCGCGAAGTAATTCGACGCGCGCGATATGCTGCGTGGCGATCTGGCCGGTCCAAATGCCGGCATCCGTCGCGCGTTGGCAGAGGGGGATCATCTCGTCCATTGGCGTAAGCACCGTCGGCAACTCCCGGGGCTACCTGAATGGCGACTTCAGTGCGCGAACGTGAAATGGTTCTATTTATGGAGGGGATTTCGTAACCCGGTCAGGAGGGAAGACAGCCGGAAACCATAGACGCGTGGAGAGTTGCGCCCACAATGGGAAATGGATAACTTCTCTTGCAGCCATTGTTGCACCTCCGGTGCGACTTTGGTCAGGGGCGCGTTGGTGCTACTAACGCCAGCGCGTCCCGCTTAATTCATGTAATCTTTGCAACTTTCTTTTTTCTTCGTCCTTGGCCCTCGCGAAAATGTTCTCTCTTGTAATCCTTAATCTTTGCAATGTCCTTTGCGGTCCAGCGCCAATGCTTACCACCGTTCATACCAATCTCTTCCGACGCGGATACTTTTCCATCAGTTTGCCATCGAAACAAGGTCACCCAGTGAATCTTTGCCTGCCGCGCTGCTTCTTTTGTTGAGTACGTCTTCTTCACTTACGCTATACCTCTATAACTTAAGTTGTCAAGCAAAAAGCGGACCTGGATGGACGTGCTCTCTAGTGCGCCAATCCGGGTCAACAAAAGCATATCGCACAATGGAGTTTTCCCGGGACACCCGGCAGCCAACGCAGCCGTGGCCGCCAGCAACGCTGCGACACAGGCGATCGCGAATTCGCCAGTCATTCCAGGTTTTGTGAACGGGGCAAAACCGAAGGTCTGGAATCGAACCAAGATCGGAATCGGTTGGAATAGTCGGCTCAAACTTTATCAGGCTCGCACTGCCAGCTGAATGCAGGCGACGGATGCAGGTACTACCAAAGCGTTTGAAGCTGCCTGCAATCGCGGATTTTCGCGTCTTTGGTGACTAGGACCATGCCCTCTGCCAGAGCCGTTGCCCCGATTATGCGGTCGCACGGATCCTTTGAATAGTCTATCGGAAATTGATTGGCCAACGCAGCGACCTTGGTGGTGATAGGAAGTACGGCAACCCGCGAAGAAATTTCTTCGAGATATGCCTCTACCGTTCCCGTCAGAAGCAACCGGCCGTGAGTCGCCAGCCAGGCCAACTCCCAGAGAGAAATCGCAGAGATGCCTATGCCGCCAGCTCGGCTCGCTCTTCGGACGGCGGAGCTAGCATGCCTAGACAATTTGGTGGGTTCAGCGGTGAGCCAAACGAGCACATGGGTGTCCAGGAGAATCACCTTGTCGCGCTCTCCCACTCAGCAGGGATGGGAGATTCGATATCACCGACGATTTTAACTTTTCCCATCATGAATCCGAAGATGTCGTTCCTCTCCGGTTGGGCGGGCACGACCTTTACGACTGGCGTTCCGCGCCTAGTGACGATGACCGGTTCGCCTGTCGCTTGAACCTTTTTCATCACGGCAAGGCAGCGAGCCTTGAAGGTACCTGCTGCTATGTGCTTCACTGCATTTCTCCTATCCATGGTCATTATATCATGACCATGGAACTATCAAGTGTACTCAGTCGAGTTCCCATCAGGTTAAAAGAGAGACACTTTGTGAGACAGCAATCTAGCCTAGGGGGTTCACAAGTCGAGAATAAATCGAGAGCAGAACCTTCGTGGTGCGCTCAAAATGCTCTCAAGAAAATTAGGGTTCTTGGGAGGCTCCAAGTCGGGAACAAAACGAGAGCAGCCCCCCAATACCCTCTAAAACCGTGACATGACACGGCTGAAGGCTGGAAGAATCAGCTACTTCCCGATTCTGTTGAGAACAATGGGTTGGAGTCCGACTATGGGTTCGCGCCTTTCAGCGTGACCCCGCTCGAACTCCAGTTGCATGGCAAACCTTTACTCTGTTTGTGGGCAAGCTGCGTCCCGAATTGTGGGCAACGGAAAACAAGGACTTGCGAGCCTCAAGCGAGAGGTTCTTGGGCACGGTGGCACGTCGTATTGTTTTTGGGCAAAGAAGGCACGGGGCAATCCCCGCAAAATTAGATGGCTGGTTTTGCAGAGACGCGCCGCGAGGCATGCGAGTGCTGAAAGTGGAAAAATCGCAGGTCACAATCCATGCAGCGATACGGCGCCCCAAAATAAGAGCCTGTGAAGTAGGAAATCTCTCAATCCCTTTCTCCTCGATTTTGCGATGTACCCACTTCCGCAACTTGGGCAAATGGTAGAACAACTCCTTCGATTGGCCGGATACATTTCGCTCCTTCGAGGGCGGCACCAACGAGATTGATCGCCAGTCGGCTTACCGGTGTCACACGCCATGCGGAAGGCGACTGCAATCGACAGTCGCCCCCAGTTTCAGGCTCATTAAGAAGGTAGACTGATCAAGCGCTTGCAGCTCGTTGACCAAAAAAGTCCTTCGCTTTAGCCATCTCGGCGTCAAATTTATTAAGTTGTTCCGGCGTCAGGAATTGTTCGAGTTTCTCCCGGCCGGCAGTTCGATTCTTGGCAACGTACTGAACAACGTCCTCTTTCGAGACATTGGGATTCTGCTTCCTATATTCTTGCAGCTTCTGGTATTTCTCCGTCAGAAAGACCTTGAGTTTATCTTTCTGCTCGTCAGATAGGTTCAGTTCTCCGCCGAGTCGTTTCAATTCAACCGCGATGTTGTTGAGTTCATCTGGAGTCATAGTACTTTCTTTCTGGGCGGGCAACTTGTTTTTGCGAGGATTTGACTGGTGGGCGCCCCAGACAAGATACAACCTTAATGGGCATCAAGAGCTGGGCTTCCTTGATACACGCGGACAGTAGTTGAATGCGATGCATGGGTCAAGGATAAAAGGCTCTATTTCCGGCAGCCGTTGAATAAAAATGAGCGGATCGCGTTGTCGCGTTTCTACGTTTTGTCGGCCGGACTGAACTGCGACCGAGAAGATCGGTATCTACTGTCAAGAATGACCGTATCGGACATGGTCTTTGGGCAGGTACGTTCACTTGCCTGTTGGCCCGAACCTAACACTCAGCGTTAGACAGCATCCTCTTTGATCGCTGTACGAGCGGCCTTACATCAACCCAGTGAACTTTGAGTGATGTGGGTTCCGGTAATTCTGAGCCATCAATTCCGGAAATTCTGAGCCGTTTTGTATTTTCTTGCAAGGTCTCTTCCAAGTTGAGATGACGCGTTCGTCCCGAGGGTCCGTCGAGATGGATAAAGCGCCCTCGTTCTAGCACCCGGTCGAGGATGGCTGCCGCCATATCTTCGTCGTGCAATACCTTGCCCCACTCGTTCAGCGGCTTGTTGGTTGTGAAGATCATCGGCCGCTTTCTCAGGTGCCGATCGTTCACCACATGGAAGAGCACGTTGGCAGCGTCCGGCCCGTAGGTCAGATAGCCGACCTCGTCGATCACCAGCACGTGAGGGTGCGTGTAGGTTGTCAGCGATTCCTGGAGATGTCCTCGCTTGCTGGCGTTCGAGAGGTCCTCGATGAGTTCCGCCGCGGTGGTGAAGAGAGTCTCGAAGCCGTTCTGGATGGCGCGGTACCCGACGGCCACCGCCAGATGAGTTTTCCCTCTACCGGTCTTCCCGTGCAGAATCAGCGACCGCCCCTCGGCGACGAAGTCCAGCCCGAGGTAGGAGCCGATCAGGGATTCCCGGAGCGTCGACTGCAAAGTGAAGTCGAACTCTTCAATGGTCTTGAAGAACGGAAAGTGTGCGCTCCGCGTGCAGCGCTGCAGTCGCGTCTGCTTCCTTCGCGCTACTTCTTCAGCCAGTAGCAGAGCCAGGAAGTCTCGATACGACCAACCTTCTTTTTCCGCCCGAACGGCAACCTCCTTGTAGATCCGGCGCGTGTGCGCCAGGTTGAGACGCCGGAAGTGAACCTCGAGCTGGCCCTCAGACAGTTCCAGACTCTTGGGTGTGCTGTCGTCCTGCTTTGGCGTCATCGATGCACCTCGCGGATTTTTCTTAACCTGTTCTTTGCTCATGGGATCTCCTCCTGGAAAACTAGTGAACGCTGAAGAAAACGCTCGATGTAGACGGCACCGAAAACTTGCTCTTGCAGTCCCTGTTCCATGGCGCGGCGAAGAACCTCAGCTCCATGGCTCTGCAGGATGTCGTGCAGCCGATCCACGTCGTAGTACCACTGCCGTGGCCGGCGATGAACGATCTCGGTGAGGTAGCGGAACGCAGGCTCTCCAAGTTCGAGCAACTGCTGGCGCTTCAGATAACGCTTGCCGCGCTTGCCCGATACCGCCGCCACCATGGCCGCACGATGCACGGCGAGCGTGGACCCCTCGTGCGCAATGAATTTTCGTGGATGGTTGACTTCATATCTGCCCGCCACAATGCGCACGCGATCGGCATACAAGTACAGGGTCGCCGGCATACTAATGGCCTCGGGAGGCATGGAGTAGGGATGGCCATCGTGCAGGACGGTGCCCGTCGGGCCTACATAGACAGGAATGCGAAGCGCTAGATCTTTCGGGTGCACCTTCAAGGAACGAAGCCTAGGAGCCTCTTCGCTAAGACGCACGGCGGGGATTACGCCCGTCGCGCGGCAGGGACGCTCCTGGTTCACCTCGCGATGCCATGCGACGAGTTGCTGCTCGAGATCCTCCTGATCGTGGAAGCACCGCACTTTGAAGAAGGAAGATTTTACGAAGCCCACCAGGTTCTCGACAGTTCCTTTTTGCTGCGGACTATGAGGCCAACACAATTCCACCCCGATGCCCAGCTCGAGCGTGACGTAAGCGAAGATCGGATTCCATTCCGTCACCTCGCCGTTCCTCCGCCACTTCAGAGCCACCGTCTTCGGTCGATCGAAGACACACATCAGCGGGGCGCCACCCCAACTGTCGAGATGCTCGGCCAGGTTACGCACCAAGCTCTCCACTGCCTGGTCCTTCACTACACTGACGCAGATGAATCGGGAGTACTTCAGACGAGAAGCGAAGAAGTGGATGCGACGGGACGACCCGTCGAGAAAGGTAACGTCTACTTCTCCGAAGTCATGCTGGCTAAATTCTCCGGGCAGGCCTTCGAAACGAATCAGTGGTTTTGTTTCTTGCGGACGAACCGAGGCCACCAGAGCGTACAAGGCGGTCTTGCCTCCTTGGTAGCCTGCTTCGCGAACCCGGCGAAGGATCTCCAGAGAGGGTAGGTCGGATTTTTCTTCCAGAATCTTTACAATGATTTTCCGGAAGTCCTCAACGATGCTTGGTCTGCCGATCCGCCGCTTCTCTCGCTCAGCGGCATTATCGACATGAACCACCGGAGTTTCTTCCGCAATGCGCTTAACAGAGCACAGGGACACTCCCGCCAGACGGGCCACTTCGGTCTTGGGGTGACCCGCCTTCAGTAAAATCTCGACTTCGTGACGCTTTAACATTCCTAACATCCTCCTCCCTCCGCCCTACCGGTTCACCGACCGGGGGCACAGGGAGAGTTTTAGCCCTTCCGGCTATTGCCGGACGGCTCAGAATTTCCGGAATGAAAAGGGTCAGAATTTTCGGAACCGACAAGTGACGCAGGTCATTGCTCTCCGTCCACTCGAGATATTCGATCTATGCTACGTTGGCGCGCCCGCAACCAATCAAAAACCCTGATCCCATTCCCACGCAAACTGTGAGATGCTCCTAGCTCTCACGCCACGGTAATTCACCGGCAGGAACGCCACAAAATGCCGAACATCAGCATCACCTTTACTTTCCACAGCGGCATAAAGCGTCATCTCTTTACCCACGTCCGCCTATCCGGAAGCTGGAATGCCAATGGACAATTTTCGAATCAATGGACACAACAGCCCATGACTGCCTCCCAAGACGAAACTGGCTGTGACGCCTTTCAAGCCACTGTCTCGTTCGACTCCTCGCAATCCGGTGCGACTTTTCAATGGGGCGTTCTCGCCGATATCGCTGGTGCTCCAAACACCTGGCTCATTGTCACGGAAGTGCCCGATCAAAACTCCAGCCAGTGCTATCGCACTTTTGTTCTGTCTCCCGCTGCGACTCAACAACAGTATTGGTTCGTCACCGGCCGCAGGTTTGGCGCGCAAAAGTGGACTCCCGCGAACGCCGCAAATCCCGGCCTGCGCTTTTCCGTCTGGGCCCCCCACGCCGCGGCCGCGCAAGTTGTCTTTGCGCCATTCGATCTCAGCCAAGGCGCTCCCACCGGTTACATTTCCGACGATGGTACCGGCATCGACCCCACGGCCCCCATGATTCCGCTTTCCCCGCAGCCCGGTGGCATCTTCGAAAGTGATTTCGCTGCCGCGCCTGCCCTCTCGAATTTCAGTGCCTGGCTCAACCGACTCTATATGTACAAAATCACGAACGAACAAGGCCAGCAAACCTACAAGGTCGATATTTTCTCCCGCAATCAAGTCGGCCGCGGCAACACCAATCCCGCCGGCGCACACTACACCGGCTCTTATGTCGATCTCGACGGCATTGTCAGTTGCTCGGTGGTTTCTGATCCGGACCTGGCCACTGCCAATTTCAACGACGCGGCCATTCAAAAACAGAGCCTCATTCCAGTGGCACAGTTCTGGGCCAACGAATTTACGCCTGGAAAATCCCTGCCCAAGAACCTCCAGGATCTCGTCATCTATGAATTACACGTGGGCTCCCTCGGATATCCTTCCACCTCTGCTGGAACCTTCGCGGATGCCATAGCCTTCGTCGACAAGCTCGTCGACCTCGGTGTAAACGCGGTGGAACTCTTGCCCGTACTGGAATTTGATGGCGACGCGGAATGGGGCTACGGCACGTCCCTCTTCTTTTGTTTGCAGACCAGCGCTGGCGGTGCCAACCAACTTAAGCATTTCATTCGCGCTTGCCACCAGCGTGGCTTGGCCGTCATTTTGGACGTTTGCTACAACCATTTTGCCCCCAATGACAACGAGCGCTCCGAGTGGGGCTACGACTGCGACCCCAACCTCACTCCTCAGGACAACACCTGGTATTGGTATCAAGGCGCTCCTTCCGATTACCCCGGAAATCCCAACGGCGGCTACGTCAACAACGGTTCCTCCGGTTGGACTCCGCGGTTCAACGAGGAAAATCTTCGTCAGGCTTTTACCAGCAGCGCCGCTGCTCTTTTGGACGACTTCCACATTGACGGGTTCCGCGTCGACCTCACCGACGCTATCCACCAGAACAATACGATGAACGTCGCCGGAGCGCCGCCCGTCCCCGCCGCCAATCTCTATGGAATCAAGTTTCTTCGCGAACTTGCTCGCACCGTCAAAATTGTCAATCCCAACGCTTTCCTTATCGCCGAAGACCACACTGGCTGGCTGGCCATGACGCAACCTCTCACTCAGGGCGGCATTGGTTTTGATGCCGTCTGGTACGCGGACTTCTATCATCAGCTCATCGGCGATGGAGACTACGGCGACAGCTACGCCAACCTCTTGAAGATCGCAGGCTACGGTGTTCCCGGTCCACTCAACTTGGACGATTTCACCGATGCGTTGTTAGCCACGCGATACAACAAGATCGTCTATCACGAAAATCATGATGAAGCCGGGAATGACCCCAATACTGAGCGCACCATCATGACCGCTGTCAATTTTGCTCCTCTGGTTGGTAGCACCCGCCAATATGCCGAAGCGCGCAGCCGCTTCGTCTTCGGCATGTCCGCACTATCCGCGGGAACTCCTCTCTTTTTGATGGGCGAAGAAATCGGCGCGCAAAATTATTTTCTATACAACAGTTTTCTGTCAGAAAAAGAAGATCTGATCGGACAACGTACGGCTGACGGGCAGTTCCTCTTCCGTTTCTATCAAGACCTCATCCGTTTCGTCATCTCCAGCACCGCCGCGCGCTCCACTGCGATCGATGTCATCTATCGTCACGACGGCAATCGCGTCATCGCCTTCACCCGTAATTCTACTGACCAGCAGCTCCTGGTTCTAGCCAGCCTGAATGATGCTCCATTCGACCACGGCTATGTCATCACCACCGATCCATCGCGGCTCGGCGCGGGACAATGGCAGGAAGTTTTTAACAGCGACGCTACGATCTACCGCGGCAACAATATTGGCAATAGCGGTGCCGCTCTGCAGGTGAACGATGGCGCGATCAACGCCGTGATCCCCGCCAACGGTTTCATCATCCTGGCCAAAATCAACTAGGTCAATCTGCAGACCGCAACCAACCAATCCCGGCTCTCCTCATCGAGCTTCGGCCGCACGGTCAACGCCAACCTGTTCCAAGCCAACCCCACCTGAGAAGGCGGCGCCGTGTATCCACAAGAGCCGCGGCCATGGGTCTAAACGGCTTAGTGCATAGAACCTAGCGCTGCGAAGTCTGCTTCCGTGGCCTGTATTCCAGCAAAACTACTCGGGAATCAAGGATTTTTGAACCAATCAGTTCGAGGCTGGTCTTCTCGTACCCGGTGTAGATGGACTCTCTGCCTGCCGTACCAAGCACCAAGGGGAAAATCATGAGGCGGAGCCTGTCGGCGAGTTGAAATCGAATCATACTCCTCACCAAGCTGATGCTCCCAACACAACGAAGCGGGTCGCCGTTTTGTTGTTTGAGCCTCGCAATTTCCTGCTCCATCGAGGTTTTGACCAAGCGTGTGTTTTTCCAAGCAAGGGGTTCGTCCAGGGTTCGTGAGAATACCGTTTTGGGCAGCGCGGTCATTCTGACGTTTAACTCATCCGTGGAGTCAATTGCAAATTGTGCCAGGGCCGCGTAGGTGATCCGCCCCATAATTAGCATCTGAGGCTTTTCCAAATTCTCTTTTATCCACACGCCGAGGTCATCACCGAAGTATCCGAAGAAAGGTGGTTCATTTACACCTGATGCGAACCCATCCATCGACACGAACAAGTCTGCCGTTAACTCTCTCACGAGCCCTCCTCGAAACTTACGGAGCGCCATGATACACGAGCGGCTAGCGCACACTGAAGTCGTAAAACTGTCAGAAATTCATGCAAAGTCCTGGGTTGTTTCAGAATGGAAGGTTCATGCGCTTAAGGAGGGCGGCGTAGCGAGGGTCGGAACGGAGGGAATCGAAGTAGGGAACGATGGTGACATAGTTGAGGAAGTCGGTTTTTTCGTTGAGTGCGGTTTCGAGGAGGGCGAAGGCTTTGTCCTTGTCGCCGGCGGCGGCGTGGTTGCCGGCGAGCAGGGCTGGGTCGATGTAAAGACGTTTGGCTTCCTCGTCCTGGAGTTCGGCGAAGCGTTTCAAAGCTCCGTGAATTCCGGACTTGGCGTATTCCTGCTTCACAATCCGGACGACCGCGAGATCCTCGTGATCGTTGGCCATCGTTGAATTTTTCTCCCACTCGTCGAGCCAGAGATCATATTTGCCCATGCAGTAGTAGGCCTGGGAGAGATGGATGTGGATGTTGGCGTACGTGGGATCCAGTTCGATGATCTTCTTGCCTTGCTCGATGGTCTGCGAATATTGCTTGGTGTAGATGTAAAGTTCCGCGACGTTGTCGAGGGCATTCATGTTCAAAGGATCGAGCTCGACGGCGCGCTGGAAATGGCTGAGGGCTTCGTTCAGTTTTCCCACAAACTCAAGGAAGATGCCATAGAGAACATGCGTGCGAGCGGAGTTTGGATCGAGTGCGAGCGCACGCTGGAATTCCCTCTCCGCGGCAGCCCAGTCATGGTCCCTGGCATGGGATGCAGCGAGCATGGCGTGTGCTTCCGGCAGGGAGTCATCGATAGCCAAGGCTCGCTGCGTGGCGGCTCTTGCTTGGGGCTCCGCGTCTTTGCTGGGGGTGTAAGTGTACTCGGGGAGAACGCCGTAATACTCTGCGAGGCCAACATAGGCAGGCGCGTAGTTGGGATCTTTGTTAATGGCTTGCTCGAAAAATTCCTTTGATTTGGCGAGGGCTTCGGGGGTGCGTCTGTCCCAGTAATAACGGCCTTTGAGATAGAGCTGGTAGGCTTCCGGGTTGTCGGTGCCACTTTTGGCGAGCTGCGTTTTTTGCTCACCGGTCAACTTTTCACGGAGGTGGGAGGCAATTTCCGAGGAAATCTGTTTCTGCACGGTGAGAGCTTCGGAAAGCTTAGTGTCGTACTGCTCGCTCCAGAGGCTGCGATTCTTGGCGATGTCGGTGAGTTCGGCACTGATGTCGAGAGAATCTCCGTGCTGCGTGACGCGGCCGGTTACTACGGCGCCGACCTGAAGGTCGGCGGCGATTTTTTGGACGTCCTGGTCTTTGGATTTGTAGCGGAAGACGGAGCTGCGCGGGCGGACGGTGAGATTCGGGAGGCGCGAAAGGCTGCCGATCAGGCTTTCGGTGATGCCATCGCTGAGGTACTCGGTGTTGGGGTCTGCGGTGACGTTTGTAAAAGGTAGAACGGCCAGAGAATCGATGGAGGAGCTCGGCGAAAGCCAACGGTGGGCTGCATAGCCGAGACCCCCGAGGAGGACAAGAACGGCGGCTGCGGCGAGCAAAAGAGTTTTCTTGTTGCGAGAGAAGAGCGAGACGGCGAGCTGCGTGTCGGAACTTGCGTGGGCGCCTGTTGGGTTGCTGGCGATTGCAGATTTGACTGAAGAGGGGGACCGAGGAGGAGAGCCTGCGTTGCTATCTGGGGCCGCAAAAACGGCGGAACGGCCGGATTCGGTCTCGCGCTTCAAGCGTTTAAGATCGGCGCGCATTTCAGAGGCGTGCTGGTAGCGAAACTCGCGATCCTTTTCGAGAGCCTTGTGCATGATGCGTTCCAATTCGGCGGGAAGATCGGGATTCAAGCGAACGGGCGCGACAGGAACGGAGTCCAGAATCGATTTGAAGATCAGGCCGGAGCTTTCGCCGCGGAATGGAAGCTGGCCCGTGGCCATTTCGTAGAGTACGACACCAAACGAGAAAAGATCGGTCCGCACATCGAGTTCCTTGCCGCGGACTTGTTCCGGAGACATGTAGGCGACGGTGCCGAGGGTGCTGCCCGGGCTGGTGAGCTGGTCGAAACCCACTCCCTGCGTGGCCATGGTATCCGGGTTGGTTTCGGTGGAGGTGGACTTTGGGGTGTTGACCTTGGCAAGGCCGAAATCGAGGATTTTGGCGTGGCCGCGTTTGGTAACAAATATATTGGCGGGCTTGATGTCCCGGTGGACGATTCCCTGAGCGTGCGCCGCATCCAGAGCATCGGCGACTTCAATGGCGAGATCCTGCAAAATGTCCAATTCGACGGGGCGCCCGGAGATAGTGTGCTTGAGGGTGACGCCATCCAGGAATTCCATGGCAATGAAGGCTTTGCCGCTGTCTTCCCCGATGTCGTAAATGGTGCAGATGTTGGCATGATTGAGCGCGGAAGCAGCTTTGGCTTCGCGGCGAAAACGTTCGAGCGCCTGGCGGTCTCTCGCCAAGTCTTCGGGGAGGAATTTGAGGGCGACGAAGCGGTCGAGGCGGGTGTCCTGGGCCTTGTAGACAATGCCCATGCCCCCGCCGCCTAATCTATCGAGGATGCGGTAATGAGAGACAGTTTGACCCTGCAGAGGTTGGGCGTCGGCCATTGGGGTTCATCTTAGACGGTGGCTCGAGGACAGTCAACGAAACGACGGGACCCGTGTCGCGAAACGCGAGTCCATCACGTTAGACGCGACTCAAATTGAACACCCCACCGTTCACACATTTGGCCAACTTCTCCATGAGAAGGGCCGGTAACGCGAACAAACCAGGCACAGACAGGGTATGCGCGCCTCACTTTTGCTCGAGCAGAAAAATATCGGCTTGGCCACCGGGGCGGGCGTAGACGATCGTGGACAGGTCACTGCTGAAATCGTAGGCATTGCCGGCGTACCCCAGCTTGAATGTAAACGGCAGCTTCATCGCAGGTTGCGCCGGTCCTGTGAGCTTGCCCTCGTGCCACGGCTGCCGGTAAATAATCATCTCTCCTTGCGACGGCGACATATACAGGAACGACTTCGCATCGGGAGCAAAGTGAACCTCCAGCGTAAGCAGTTCCGGAAGCAATGGGGTACACTTGCCATCGGACAGCGAGAACTCGTAAATCCCTAGACCACCGTTCGGAGCATATCCCCCTAGCAAATAATGCCCGTCGCGGGTAATGTCTTGAGCGTATCCGCAAGACTCGATGACTTTCTCGACAGCCGTCCCCTCCGTGGTCGTTTTCCAGGTCACAATCTTGGCCGGATCTTTCTCATAGCCGGTAAAGTACACGGTCTTTCCATCCGGATCCCATATCGCCCATCCGATGTTTACTCCAGTCCAGGGAACTTGCCGCAGTCCGCTGCCATCGGCTCGAACAATGTACATTTTCGACTCGGTCGGTCCCACATCCTCGAACGCCAGGTGAGAGCCGTCCGGCGACCATGCCAAGGTAACCAAACTCGCCGAGGTTGTGAGTTTGACCTTGTTGTTTCCGTCCAAATCGGAAACCCAGAGGTCCTGGTGTCCACTTCCGTTCATCGTGATGTAGTTGATGCGGCGGCCATCCCAAGAAAGGACCGGCTGCGTGGCGTTTTCGCTCACCAGATCAAAGGTCTGCTTTGTCGCGGTGTGATAAATCGTCAGCGCCCCGGACTCTTTCCCGGTCACGAAATAAATCCCTTTTCCGCTGGGATCTGGCATGGGAGAAAGGTCTGGTCCTGCGCTGAAGGTAATCTGTTTCAACGCGCCGTCCACGAGGTTGAACTCCCACAGATTGGTGACGTCGTTCACCGTCCGGCTGAGCAAAAGCGACTTGCCGGGCTTGCTCCAGACAACTCCCGTTGGGCTTCCCGAAACCGCTCCTAACTTCACTTCGCTGTGAGTTTCCACATTCACTTTGGAAAAATTAAGAGTGGGTGGACCGCTCAGGATGTCGCTGCCCGATGCAATTCCTACGAGAAGGTCCTTCCCGTCCGGATATATCAATGCTACCCACGGAAGCATTCCCCGCGCGCCCAAATTCAGGATTAAATCCTCACCCACTCCCACCTTTGGTTTATGCCAAATCGTGCCAGTGTCCGCTCTCACGAAGAAAAGTGACCCATCCGCCGGTGAGCTGATCAATCCTCTGCCGGCTACCACGCGCGTGGGACTGCCGCCGAGAGTGGGAATCGCCCAAACGTCCCCCGCGCCCCGTGTGGTTTCGTAATAAATCTGCGTGCCGTCCGGCGAAAAACTGTCCACCGCTTTGTTCTCCGAGTCGCTCGTCAATTGCAGTGGCTCCCCGCCCGAGGCGAGAATCACGAAGACCTGGTCCAAGCCTCCTATAGGTGAGGAAAATGCAACCGTACGGCCATCCGCGGAAAGAGTCGCATCATACATCGGCTTGTTCCAATGGCTGATGCGCGTAACCTTCACTGGACCGTTGGAACTCTTCGCGACAAATCCAAAATGGTAGACCGTAAATGCCACCGCAAGCAGCGCTGCACCGGCGATAGCGTATAAGTATCCCTTCTTGCCCTTGGATCCTTTTACTGAGTCCGCGGAAACCGCTTGATTCGCCGCGCTGCTAGAAGCCGCCATTCGCCCGGAGTCGGTATCCCGACGTAAGCGCTTCAAGTCCGTGTGAATGTCCGCCGTGGAGCGGTAGCGCAAATCGCGATCTTTTTCCAGCGCCTTGTTAAGGATGTCCTCGAGTTTCGCGGGCAGGTCCGGGTTCAGCCGCAGGGGACTGACGAATTGCCGGTTCATGATAGCGTCGGAGATCACTCCCGAGGTTTCGCCGCGAAATGGCAACGTCCCCGTCGCCATTTCATACAGCACTACGCCAAACGAAAAAATGTCTGTGCGCGCGTCCAGTTCCTTCCCGCGGACCTGTTCGGGGGACATATAGGCGACCGTACCCAGGGTGCTGCCGGGGCTGGTGAGTTGCTCCGCGTCCACGCCGAGCGTTGCGAAACTGTCCGCACTCGGCGGAGCCGTTGTTCTTGCCGTGTTCACCTTGGCCAATCCAAAATCCAGAATCTTCGCGTGACTTCGTTCTGTAACGAACAGGTTTGCCGGTTTGATGTCCCGGTGAACGATGCCTTTGCAATGCGCGGCGTCCAGTCCTTCCGTTACATCGAGCGCTATCGCCAGGAGCTTCTCTAGTTCCATGGGACGCTCTGCGATCGTGTGCTTCAGCGTTTTACCTTCGAGAAATTCCATGGCAATGAAGGCTTTGCCGGATTCCTGGCCGACGTCGTATACAGTGCAAATATTGGGATGGTTCAACGCCGATGCGGCTTCAGCCTCGCGCTGGAACCGTGCCAATGCCTGTGGATCTTTGGCCACCGCATCCGGAAGGAATTTCAGCGCAACGAATCGGTGCAGGCGCGTGTCTTCCGCTTTATACACCACGCCCATCCCGCCCCCGCCAAGTTTTTCAACGATGTGGTAATGCGAGATTGTCTGGCCTGGAAGCGACTGGGTATCAGCCATAGATGTCGCTATCTTAGGTTGCGACTTGAGGCAAGTCAACGAATCCGCAGAAGTAGCCAGAAGTAGCGGGGAGAGTCGAACCTTGAACTTGGTCAACTCCCGATAAACACTAGCGGTTTTCCGACGCAGTTGATGTTTGAGCGTGATTGATGCGCACGGACCACGCAGCGTCGTGTCAGGGGGCAAAGTAGCTCGATACGTCGATGATCAGCTGAGTGTCCTGTGAAGCGTAGGCACTGACATCGTTGTCGTTCGTAGGTACGATGGCCATGTTCGAAGTTATAGCTCCGTCGAACGAATTCAGGGTAGAGACCAGAGGCTGCGTTGATGTCGTTGGCCAAAGCTCCAGAACATTGAGAACTCCTTGTAACGGAACAACGGTGACATTGAAGACATAGGCCACCACGGCATTCGACAAGCTGCAATAGCTTTGCATCGGGGCTATGATGAACGTTCCCGGGAAGGGACTATAAGGATAATTGCGAGAGTCGAACACGCGGCACGGTGTAGTCGTGTAGAGATACGTACCGCCCACTCCTGGCGGAGCAAAATATCCGTTCACATCCAGCACCACATCGCTGTCGTCCTGAACGAAGACAGAGACGGCTCCGCTTGAGCCTGCCGGTACAATGGCAGCGTTTGCAGTAACCGTTCCCGTGGTTGCATTTAGGGTCGAGGCCGTTGGTTGTGGTTGTCCGGAGGGCCACACCGTGAGGTAGCCCAAAAATCCGGCAGGCACCGCGGTGACGTTCAGGGAATAGGCCTGGGCGTTAGCGGGCAGATTGCAAGTCGTCGACGACAAGAGCGGAAAGGATCGCGTCTGCCCAGCGGCCATGTACGGTCCGCCGAGGGGACCCGCTGCGTTTCTGGTATCTACGGCGCGGCAGGGTGTGATCGGGTAGAAAGCCAGGCTGGTCGAAGTAGGGGGCGCAAAATATCCATTGATATCGACAATGACGTTGGTCAAGGTCGGCAGGTTGTTGTAGGCGCTGGCAACTACGCTAACTGCTCCGGAGCTTCCGGCGGGAACGATAGCGGCATTCGCCTTCACGCGCCCGTCAAGGGAGTTGAGCAGCGAGATCGTCGGCATGGGCAGCCCGGTCGGCCACACCGTCAGATACCCGAGCGGCCCAGTTGGAACAGCGGTGATGTTGAGCGAATAAGCTTGCGCCGTCGGGGGAATGCCACAGGCACCCTGGATAATCGGAAAGCTACGGGGTTGGCCACTCGAGAGGAGAGGACCACCAAGCGGTCCCGGCGGATTTCGTGTATCTGCGACCCGGCACGGCGTAATTGGCACAAACTGTAATGGGGGCTGCGCGGCGGCAGCTAGAACCACTTGTTCGATCGTAGTGGAAGTCGTCCCCTGATTATGACTGTCGCCAGAATAGGTGGCGGAAATCGGGTAGTTTCCGGGCGACGGGTATGCGTTGGTCATCGTAGCAGTTCCGCCGGAAAGAGGAACCGAAAACGGTATTGTAGAGCCGAGATAGAATTTGACGGTTCCGGTCGGAGTTACTCCGCCAGTTACCGTCGCGGTGTACGTGACGGTCTGATACGGGTAAGCGGGATTGATGCCAATCGCAACGGAAATGGACGTAGGAGTTAAGCCTACGCCTGCCGTTACCACTTCGTTGAGCGTCGCCGAAGTGGATGGTCCGGTGTTCGCATCGCCAAGATAGCTGGCGATAACCTGAATGGTCTGCGGCGGTCCAGCGGCAGTTGTGGTTACCACAACAGAACCATTGTGCAGAGAGTAGTCAGGACCATTGTTACCATTGAACGTAATTCGCACGGGACCGGTCAGCGGCACCGAACCAGCCGCGGTTACGGTGACAGTGTAAGTCACGGGTTGGCCGATAACGACCGGATTTGCGGACGAGGTCAGCTTGGTCGTTGTTGATGTTGCGGCTTTCGTCGGACAACTCAGCACAACGCAAGAAGCGAAAAAGGCTAGGAGCAATAAGGCACGAAAAGTCGTTTTGTTCATATTCTTATCCCGTTGGATTTCAGTGAGCGGAGGAGCGAGAGTCTAACATAGAAAGTGAGAAGATGTGCCTAAGCGAGTGTCCGATAAGTTTGAATGTATAGGTCGAAATGAGGAGCGCTGTGCAAGAAAGCTGACCTCAGCGGACACGTTGATTCAGAACACGAAGGAGGCCCCCCATGGGACCTATGTATTGCTGGGCACGCCAGCATGGCTGGCAACAATCCAGGAGCCACCGCACATCCCGAGAGCGATAAATGCGCTGGACCACTCGTCCGGATTATGGAGATCTGCCGCAACTCTTGGCGAGTGGAGAAGCACAACCCAGAGCAGGAACATGACTCCGAGCAAGAACCCAGCCCACTGATCCAACCGCCGAATGGCAATGCTGATTCCTGCCGCGATGAGAGCCGTCCCGGTCAGATAGGCCCAGAACAAACCACCTGGAATCCAAGCAGGTATCAGGCTGGCAATGAAACGCGTGACGACGAAATGAATACTACCGAAAACGATTGAGGACACGGCGAACAAGTAAGGACCTGAGGCGGTCACCTTACCCAACACACTTTCCCATCGCGAACTGGCGCGTGGCAGAGTTTGCACGAACGTCCAAGCCGAACCGCCGAAGGCCAATGCTTCGAAGAGGACCCCATACACGGTCCAATCCGCGGGATGTGCGACTACCAGTGGCAACTCAACGAAAAGCACATACCCCAAAAATAAGTATCCCAAGAGCATTGCCGTCAACCTTGCATGGAGCTTGGCCGTTATACTTAGACCAGCCGCGGTCAGAGCGATACCGTTTATATAACCGAAAAATGGGTTTACTGGAAACCAAGGGACGCCGGGGTCCGTCAGCCCAAAGTGAGCACAAAACAGATTCTCGACTCCCAATGCCACTACGGCAATACCGAACAAAAGCTGCCCCATTGTGACGATTTTTTCCATCGATGTGCTCCTGGACACACGAATTGGACTGCAACGAGACGTGACCTGCTGACCTGGTTCGACGAGCAGACAAGCGAAAGGTTACAGCCGGATAGATGCAATGTCATCCTTTGTGCGCGTCGAACTGCGGACATCTCTGCTTAAATCATGTGGAATCGGAAAGACTTTTTATCCGGTCTGGAGGAGGCCTCCTAGGAGCTGGTTGATTTCTTTTGAAGCCAGTTGATCGGGCTGGCTTCCGGGACCGAGTTCAACGATTTGCACCCTGACTATCGAGGAGAGTGCCGTCACGGCCGCGGTGGTTGCGGCTTTCCCCGCTTGATCAGCGTCGAGCATGAGGATTACGTGATTAAAGTAGGTCGCGATCAGATCCGTCTGGCAGTCGGAAAGCTTCGAGCCCATGAGGGCGGCCACGTTGCGATGCCCGGCCTGATGGACTTTGAAAGTGTCGAAGAAGCCTTCCACGAGGATGAGCATATGGTCGCGCGATAGGATGGCTCGGTGAAGATTGAACAGCACATGAGATTTGCGGAAGCCTGCGGGAAGGCGGTATTTGGGCTCTGTGTGATCGATCGCGCGACCCGAGTAGGCGACAAGTTCGCCGTGCTCGTTGTGGATTGGAATCACAACCCGCCCACGAAGGAACCCGTTGCCATCGTAGTAGCCAACACCGAAATACCGAGCCGTCTGCTCACTTAGTCCACGCGACATGACGTAAGAATGTTGGTGGTCGATGTTGTGCAGAGTGAAAGATAGAGGCCGATTTTCTGAGGTATAAGCAACCGGCTCCTTATACACGGATGTGCAGAGAGGGAGGAAATTTTCTGCGAGCGGACGATCCAGGCGCAGGGCGGCCTCCCGGATCGAGCAGCGTTCCATTTCGGCGACGAAGTCGAAGACGTTCCCGCCGACGCGGCCCGAACGAGCCGCGATGCACGAAGCGGACTGACAGGACCAAACGTTCCGAATGAAACTGACGGAGAAGCTGTTATTGCTTCTGGCGGAAGAGTGGGTAGGAAGAGGGCATCTTCCACGGAACTGATCCACACCAACTCGCCGAAGACGAACGTCATAGTGGGAAAGAACCGTCTCCATGGAGACTTTCGCTTTCACGCTTTTGAAGTCAACCCAATCCTCTTGCATCCGTCCCTCCTTTCCTTTGTCGGATCGATCGGGACGAGTCCGCTTTGGAGCTGCCGGGGAGCAGGACCGGCCGGAGTCGGAACGTCCGTAAGCTGTGCGAGGGCCTTTTCGGAAGCGTTCACACCATCCTCTACGGCATTTGTCTCCGCTTCAGTTCAGGAGATGTCTGGCTGAAGGCGAAGCAGATTTTTCTTGCCTTCAAGGGTGTCCCAAGTCGCAAAAACGCCAGGGCTCGCTATCGGCCTTCCCACTTCGCACGACCTTTTGATCGATGAATACTTCTATGTTGCGCAAGTTGCGTCGGAAGTAAGCAGCGTCAGCATAGGAACGCGCCAGTTTCGCGGGGCTGATGCGCGCATAGGGTTGGGCGGAATTCGCGGAGCTGTGTTCGAGCCGTGCTTGCAGCCCGAACAGCGAAAGAGGCGTCTCGAAGTTGTCGAGAATGTAGCCCGACGCCGACGGAACAGAACTCGCGTTCTCGTCGGGGCTCATAGCAGCTCCTTGTGGCTGTCGAAAATGAAGCCGTAGTTGTATTCGTCTCTGTCGGGATCGTAGCCGTGGATTTCGATCACTTCGGACACGAAACGCCGACCGGGCCGTCGTTCAAGGTGCACGACCACATTTACGGAGTCACCGACATTTGTTTTAACCGAGCGGTAAGGCAGGTCTACCCCACTCTGCAACACGCAACTCGTGAATCGGGCCAAGGCCTGTTTGGCCGAAGTGGCATGGACTGTGGTGAGGCTCCCGGAATGTCCTGTATTGAGAAGCTGGAGAAGATCGAAAGCCTCGCTTCCGCGGATTTCACCCAGGATCAGTCGATCAGGCCTGTGACGAAGAGAAGCTTTGAGGAGATCTCGGATGGTGACGGCGGGCAGTCCGTTTTGCGGTTGCCGCGCCTCGAAGCGGACAAGGTTGTCTTGGCACATGTGGATTTCCGAGGTGTCCTCGATCAAGACAATACGCTCATCAGAAGGAATGAATTTCCCCAGCACGTTGAGCATTGACGTCTTACCCGACCCGGTAGAGCCTGCAATAAGGACATTTTTCCGCGCGAGGACATACCCTTCGAGTTGGTGCGCGAGCCAGCGTTCGAGAGTTCCCGCCTGAATGAGGTCTTCGATCCCAAAGTTGCGGGAGTTGAACTTGCGGATCGTCAGCGTCACGCCGTTCACGCTGCAAGGCGGTATGACCGCGGCGACACGACTGCCATCGGGGAGCCGCGAATCGAGGATGGGTCTCGATTCCGAGATGTCGTTGCCCAATCGTCGGGCGATATTCTTGACCGCGATCATCAGGGATTTCTCGCCCAGACTGATACCTTGAACGGGCTCGATGAATCCGGCCTTTTCAATGAAGATGTGGCTGGGTCCGTTGACCATCACCTCGCTGATGGAGTCGTCGAGGATGAGGTGCTCGATGGGTTTCAAAAACGGCAGGATGGTTTCGAATCCATTCATCAAAGTTCTCCGTCCGCAAGTTGGCGGAAATAGGATTTGTTCACGTCGTTGTAATAAGGCTTCAGGTAGCAAAACGTCGGGGGCATAGGATTTGTCCCGTCATACGCGAGCGTTACCGACTGCGCGTTCTTCAGTTCCATGAAGGTTTTGGTATCGAAGCGCCAGTCGTGATGGGGGCTGTAGCTCTTGGAGGCCGTGACATTCGCTTTGTGCGAGAGCGCCTTTCCGGTAAGGAAGCTGACATTCGCGTCGTGGCTGCTTTCCGAAAGGTTGTAGCTTGCCTTCAGCCTCTCTTCTCGCCCGCACAGCTCGCTGGCGATGCGCGCGGAAAAGTCATCTGAGAGGGACAAGAAAATCTTGGTCCGAAACGTCTGCAGCAAGGAACGCCAGGATTCCCCGGGCAGCGCGGACTTGAGAGAACTGATGCTCTGTGTCGCGATAATCGGAATACATTTGGGTTGTCGAGATAAACTGAAGAACCGCTCATCGCCTGTAGGTTCGCTCTCGCCGACCGTGGCCAAGTGCTGATACTCGTCACACAGAAACAGCACCTGACGGAAATGGTTTTCCGGATTCTTCTCCATCAGGGGCACCCGGTTGAGCACGGCGCGCTCGAAGTCGAGCTTGAGCATTACCCCGAGGGCCTTGGCGAGGCCCGCATTCATCGCAACCGGGAAATTGAGACAGCATAAGTTCCCTTTCTCGATCAGCCACGCAAGCGACGGCAGCGGCTTCCCGAATTTGAAATCCCCGTTGGCTTGTGGGTCGTAGCATTCCGCAGGAGGACAGAAGGTGCGTTTGACATCGGGGTTGTCATCGAAAAGGGAAAGAAAGACCGAGATGCCTTCGACAATCGAGGTGCGCAATTTGGGTTCGATTCTTCTCCAATCCTGAAAGAACCAGCGCTCCACGGCCTCCAGTTGCGCTCTCTTCTGAGCTAAGACAGGGTTCTTACACGAGGCATTCTCCACCTCCCATTGCAGCTGCTTGTCTTTCAACATGGCAACAAGACCAGGCGTCAGGGGTGCGCGGTAGCGGTTGGATTTCTGCTCGAGACGGAAGTGAAATGGGTCGAGCTCGCGGGGACACTTCAGATACTCCTCTTTCCAGAGCAGCGCGGAGTCAGCCTCGATCAGCCGGCGCTGCGCTTCCTTAATTCTGCTTTCGAGTAGATCCGGGTTGATCGCACATTCATAGACATCGAAGAACGTGACGTAATCGAACGCGACCTTGTGCAACAGAATGATGAACTTCACCAGATTGGTGTATGCCTGTTGCCAGAAAGGCTCTTTACCCCGGCCAAAGAGATTGTTGAGCAGGGACGCGATGTTATAGGCAAGCGCATAGGCGTCGAGGTCGTTGTGGAGCGGATTGTAGCGAAATTCCGAGGTGAGGCTGATTTCGACGTAGTCGTCGGCGCGGCCGTGGCGAACCAGGATTTCCCTCACCCTTCGGCAGAAGTCGCCCTTGACCTCAAGGACTAGGCCACCGATGCGCCGATCGGCATCTTGCGCGCGATACGCCAGAATCTGTTCAGCGAAGGGATACATGGCCGAGGCGGTTTTCCCCGATCCCACCGCGCCCACGACAGCAATGCCGGTGAAAAGCCCTCGCTCCGGGATGACCAACCAGTGCGGCGTTTCGGAGGGAAGTTGCTTGCCGGGATGATGGACCTCGCCCAACACCAGGGAAAGTTCAGTTCGTGTCCGAGCGTCCGGATAGCGCGGCAATCGGCCGGCGCGAATCTTGCGCCCGGCCTTGAGGGTGAAAATGTACGCGCCGGAAAGCAGGATCGAATACGCAATGTACGGCGTCGAATACAGGAAGAGGGTGTAAGAGTACTTGAAAAACAGAAATGAATAGTGCGCCCGCACGGCCATCACTTGGAGAAAGAGATTGCACTCGGGAAATGGCGCCCGGAAGTAGAGCGCCATTCCCGTAGCCGCCGCCAGCAGGCTGGCGAAGAAGTGTCTCGCGTGAAGAATGCGCTCGATCATGCCCGCGCCGCCGTTGCCGCAGCATGACCATCCTTCTTGTCCCCAGGTGTTCGCTGTTGCTTGCGCCAACCGCGAAACTCCGCGTCGCGCCAAATCACCATCTTCAGCGCAGAATTAACGACGTGATCCGGTGTACTCTGCAGGAAAGTGGCATATTTCTCGACCACCATTGCAATCGGTTTCTGCAGTTCGTACTCGCGCTTCACCATCTCGGGCGGTTTGTCAATGATCGACATGATTTCTCCTTTACGAATTCTTCCGGGTGTTTCCGGCCGCGTGCAAACACTGACGTACAGGGCCTTTTCTTGCTCCCTGGGCTGGAGCGACGGCCAGGGTTTCCGTGGCAACGAAAGCAGCGTGGCTTCCGCCCCGCCGGGTGTTTCCTCCAGGTCCGAACCAAACGTTGCGCCATGCGCAACCTCTAAGCTCTCGAGACACTTCGCGTCAAACCCGTCACCGCGACGCGACGCGAAGCCGCCTGCTTCACTATAAAAGTGTCGAAGAATATATGGCGGTTGGGCCTGAGTTGCGAGAATTCCAGGCGCAACTCACTTTCCCCAATATTGCCCGCTGCCCACGACTGATAAAGAGCGTCGAAGCGATCACCGTGGAAGCGCCTGCGGGCCTCATTGAGGAATTCAAAGTCTTCCGTTACCGGCACGACGTATTCGTGACGTTCCCACTTCGCTCTGATCTGGAAATAGCGCAGGATCTCGTTCGATACATTACGTTCGAGGGGAGTCTTTACCACAGCCCGAAAACGTTCACCTGCTCTCCGGAAATAAGCGTCCTTTGCGGCGATATACAGGAATTTGAAACTCTTGAGCTCGCGGAAGATCCCCTGGTATGTCGCAAGATGCGCGACGAAGTTCGAGGGCGTTTGAAAACCAGAGTCGACGTAGGACAGGGTGACCACGGGAGGGGCACCGGGGAAAGGTGGAGCAAGAAAGAGGGGGAACTGATCGACGAAATAACGGAGCGTTGGTTTCGAACGAGAACCGCCCTCGTAAACCTTCACGGGAAGGCAACTCTTCGAAATGCCCAATTCTTCACAGAAGAAACGGACCTTATCCTGTTCGGTTTCGAAGTACGTCCATTCCTGGTTGGCGAGGATGAAATCCAAAACCACGAGTCGTGCCCGTACAAAATCAAAGGAATGCTTCTTGCGGTTGCAGTTGTCTTTTTCGATCTGGCCATAGACGATCCTCGAGAACAGATGAAAAATGGAGCCGCGACGCATGTAGTCGCGTACGGTGGCGTGACCCTGTTTCAAGACCTTCGCTGCAAAGGACGTAGTGCGATTACCGTAACTGGCATTTGCAAAAGTCCGGAACTGGCCAAGCGTGAAGTAACCGGAGTGGATGGCGACGATGTAGAGGAAGCGCGCCTCCGATTCGGTGTATCCGAGTTCCTTGATGCGCTCGATGTGTTCGGCCGGGAAGTTCATGGCGAGAATATTTCCGTGGTGAATTCGCGTTGCTCGCGAAGGCGGTTACGGTTCGTGGTAAGTGCGACATCCACGCGGGATCCCTCACCATCGGGTGTGTCGTACGCGATGCGCACATCGGGAAGCGCGATCTCCCCGCGCACGGCTTGAAACCCATGCCGTTCGGCGGCGGAGCATTTGCTTTCGGCTGAGATGCGATCGGGCGCGAGATTCGCCAAGTCGTGGTAAACCCGTTTTTCCCGCTGGTCATCGAGCACGACGCGGAGATTACGTCCTACCGCTCGCTCGATTTTGCCCGCGGGACGGATGAGGTTCTCGATATCGGCACGCAAGCGGTCGTAGTCGCCGTCATAGGCAAGTTCTCGAAGATCCTCGAAGGCGAGCATGCGAAATTTGCCAACTTCGATCATGGTTTGGATTTTGGAGCTTCGGAGACGATAGGTGCGGCCTCGGATTTCATAGATCTTCCATGTCTCCCTGGAGTGGGCTTCGACAGTGCTCGTCTCGGTGCCGGGACCCTTCGATCGCTCTTCCTTCAACGGTTCGAGATGTTCATTGATAGAGGATGGCTGCGGAGCTTGGGGTTCAAGCTCTCCGGAGACTTCGTGTCCGCCGTTGAATTCCTCGGGATGGTAGCCGCATTCCATTTCAGTGGGTGTCCTCTTCGAACCGAGGAAGGGAGATTTCACCTTCACCGCAATGAAGTTGTTTGTCGAGATGCGAGAGCTTGCGCCCGGTGTTCTTCAAGAAAAACTTGCGGATAATGGCGAGCGTGGTGGCGAAGAGATTTACGAACAAAACCCCAGCATAGATAAAGATGCGCTGGCCGTATTCGTGGATCAGCAGAGCCTTGTAGGGAATGAAAAATTTGAGTTCGCCCATGAGCCAAAAGCCCAGGGCCAGCAGGAGGACAATGGTGAGGAAAAGGGCGTTGGCGATCATTCCTGGTTCCTCCCGGGTGGAAACATCCAATGATCTTTGCTCACGTCGCTTGCGGGGTTTGACACCGGGCGGAAATCCGGAAAGCGCCGGAGGCCCTCCTGAGGCGCGCTTGTGGCATCGAGGGAAAAGATCGATCGGAAAGGCTCTGGCGCGTGTCGAGGCCGCCGGGCTGCGGGGAAAGTGGCACGCCAAGGTTGTGCCAAGGATGCGAGGCGTCTGTCTGCGATTCTGATTTCGAACGAAGGATCGACTCTTTTCATTTAAACGCCTCATCTTCACGGAAATAGGTGATGCTCAGTCCCAACGGATTGATGGGGATGAGTTCATTGGGGACTTGAGATTTGAAAAGGAAGATAAAGCTTGCCGTGTACAGATCGCGCTTCAACTCGGCGTGGTCGGCGGGTGAGTAGTAAACAAGGTAGAAGTCGACGCGAGCGCGGAAGGGAGGCGTTTGCATCTCTTCGAGGGCAACTTTCTTGACGTCCACATCGATCTCGGGCGCAGCCGTGTTCGTGATGAATCGCTTGATGATGTCGTCCTTCTGATAGGCGTCGAGAATGCCGTTGGCCAGCTTGCCATCGAGGAAGTACAGAGACTTCGAGAAGTCATCCTGAATTGTGTAGCGATTGCGCCGGTAATAGAGGGTGCAAAACTGCGAGAGAAAATACTTCGCTTCGGCGTCCTGGGGTTTGTATTCGAGATTGTGGTAGTTGATGGCTTCGGCGCGGCCCAGGTCGTCAATGCGGATGACGAGCGGACGGAAGTTCTGGAAGGTACGAACGGTCCGAAGATCGATAAGCGCCAGCACCACACAAACAAGAGATAGCAGCGCGAGAGCAATCTTGAGATAGGTATTGGTTACCATGGGATCCCCATAGGACTCGAGATAGAGGCGCTTGGCGTCGTAGAAACTACGGTCGTTGTTCATCCGAGGAGCCTTTCGATGATTCCGGCCGAAGAACCGCCAGCCGTGCCGCTGAAGATGTGATTCGTCAGGCTAGGGACTTGCAGGAGCGTATAAATCGAGGCGAGAAACGTAATAATGAGGACCGGGAACCAGGCGATCAGCTGAACCGTCGAAAGGGCGCCCGCAGGGGGCAGACGCAAAACGCCCACGATGAGGTTTCCGATAATAAAAACGATGGCTGCGGCAATGACCTGGTAGAAGGCATATTGCATGAAGCAACGAAACCAGCCCCAGAAGAGCCACTCCATATCAGGAACGATGAAAAACGGGACAAAGATCGGCCCCACCAGCACGCAAACCGCCGTGGCAACGAATCCATAGGCGATGACCACGAACGCAACGGCCTGGGCGGCTGCGAGCAAGATAGTGACGACCACGTAGACGGCCGTTCCGAGAATGTCTCCCCAGGTCGGCGAATCCATCCGGGACTCGAAGGACGCCACACCCTGAATCACCGTTTGGAGCTCTGCTTGGTCGATCTGGCTCGACAGGAATTGCGCTTCGTTCGTCACGAGACTGTGGAAACTCGTCCCCACGCCGGGAATCGGTGTGCTGTAGTAGTTGACCATGGCGAAGCCAAAGCTGATGGTCAGAAGCAGGCTCGCGAAATCGTCGAACTGGAAGGCATATCTGCCGCTGGCGGCGGAGAGCGCGGATTTCGTTC
The DNA here is from genome assembly GCA_963783955.1 of Candidatus Acidiferrales bacterium. Taxonomy (GTDB): domain Bacteria; phylum Acidobacteriota; class Terriglobia; order Acidiferrales; family UBA7541; genus Acidiferrum. Next base: position 145,220 of record CAWAPN010000004.1, read on the forward strand.
CAAACCAGGCCACGAGGATGGTGGCGAACGACCGAAACAGGTTTTGGCCCATGGCGTCGAAGAAACCGAGGTTCTGGGTGAGTAGGGCGTTGATGGCTTCGAAGATGTACTGGAGATAGTCGGTTTGCATTGCCGTCAGCTCCTTCGGCGCTCGGGCTTCCTTACTCCACACGCCTACGGCATGCGGAAGTTTTGAAGTGAATTGGTCAGGGTGCCGGTCACCTGCGCCAAATTCCCGGCCATGCTGGCTTGACGCTCGATGTCGGCGTTGATGGTGTTGGTAGTGGCTTCACGCCGTTGCTTGGCGAGGATCGTCTGCTGTTCCAGCAGCGAGGCGAGAAGCTTGTTGGAGTCTTGGAGGGTGCGCAGCGTCAGCACTCCCGCGGCGTTGATTTTATTGAGTATGGAGACTTCGGTGTTCAGGTCGGGGTCGCCCGAGAGCGAATCCTGTTCGAGGTTGCTGATCTGTGTCTGAACATCCTGAGCGCTGCCACGAATGGAGCCGATGGTAGCCATGGCGTTCACGTTCGCGCCGTCTACAAGTTGCACAGAGGCGTATTGCGACTGCACGCGTTCGAGCTCAAATGGATCCATGCCGGAAAGCTGAGAGGAGCTGTAGGGGAGCAGTTGGGTTGTGGACTTCTGGTATCCGCCCGAGATCGTGGGCAGAAGGCCAGAGTTGATGCCGCTGACCCAGGAGCCGGTATTCCCGAAGGTGTTAAGCGACGTCACATTCCGCCATTGCGAAAACAGGGCGCGGTAGCGCGCGGGCATGTTCCGGATGAACCGCGCCATCTGGATGGCAAGGTTGAGTTGGCTCGTGATCTGGGCATAGCTCTTCTGCAATTGGAGAAGCTGCTGTTGGAGTTGCTGGTAGCGAAGCACTGCATTTTGGTAGTTGGTCGGGTCGTAGACGATCCCGCTCCCAAATTGCGCGGAGGCGGTGCCGACACACAACGCGATCACGAGTAAGAGAACCAGAACCTTCTTCTTCATCGAACGTTCATCCTTTCGTTTCGGCCTTCACAAATCCGGGGGCATTTTATGGTTGAGGTAATCGGGCAACGCTAAATCTCCCGCGAGGTAGACTTTGACGCGATGACCTTCGCGGATGGTCACCGTGGGCATGATGTTCAGGAATTTGTCCAGAATTTGCGCGGAAGACTGCGCCGTGCTTTGCGCGAATCCCTGACGCATGAGGTCGGCGCCGTTCGCGGTGAGCGCGCCAGCCGTTCCGCCTTCCGCGACGGCTCCGAGGGCACCGATAGCGAGCGAGACGCCGAAGATCCGCAGGTAGTGGTTGTCGACCTGATCGCGCAAGCCGGTGTCACCGGTCTGGTTGAGTCCCGTGAATCCGTCGAGACTGACGGAATACCCGTCGGGCATGAGCAGGCGATGGAAGACCACGGCCAAACGGGCCTGGCCGAAGGTGTTCACTTTCCGGGTTTCGCCGAGTAGTTTCGATCCGGCCGGAACAAGCAGGTGCTGGCGGTCGTTCGAAAAAACGTCAGTTGAGAGCAAGCACTCCACGGGGCCAGCAAAGCCCCCGTCGAGACGGTTGACGAGAATGGTTTCGAGAATGGCTCCTTCCAACAGCATGTAGGTTTTTCCCGGCGCCGCATGAGCGGAGGCGGCCGACGCCGCTACAGGATTTTTGGGTTCCTCCTTTCGATCCTGGGCCGTTTGCGCGGAATCGTCGTGTGCTGGCGAGGAAGAAATCGAACTCGGCTGCGTGTCCCTCGAGATTTGAGGCAACGGCAAGGTATCCGGGGCTGCAGATGGCATCGGTACGGAAATGGCAAGCGGCTCCTCGCTTGCCGAGGCTTGGGAACTCATTGGAGCCTTGCGGTAGCTCAACGCAACATTGGACGAAAATAGAGAAACGTAAGCACGTCGCTTCCGCTCCATCTCGATAGGGTCTTCTGCCGGGCGCTGGTCGCCCGCGCCGCCGGCGCCAGCCTGCTGAGATTCTGCGGGGTCATGCTCTGGAGCGCCGAGCTGCCTAGTCTGCTGTGCGAGCGCAGTTTGCGCAAGAAGTTGCTGGCGCTGCAGATCCTGAATGCGGTTCTGCATTTCGGCGATCTTAGCCTCATTGATTTCAAGGGGTGCCTGCACGGACGCGGCGGACTGCGCTGCTTTGGGTGGTGTCGGTGGCCTCTTGCCGCCCGTCAACCACATGATGGCGACCATGAAAAACGCGACTCCGACGAGAAGCCAGGACTGCACGTTCTTCGGAAGGAGGCCTGGGGGCTTCGGCGCTTTTTCCAGGATCGAAACAGTGGGTGTGGTTTGCTCCATGGGCTGCCCTCAGTGCGCTGCCGCCCGCCGCTGAAACGGCAGTTTCTTTTTGCCGATGCTGAGGTAGCCGCGATCGATGATCTTGGGTGCGATGTAGACGCCGTTCTCCACTTGGAAGGAGACCAGGTTTGGTTTGCCGTCCTTGATTTCATAAAGGGCGGGTTTTTCCTGCGCGCCGCAGCGGATGTAGGTGAACGCATCGTCGTGGTAGATCAGCGAGACGAGGAACGGCTCCTGCGTGGCTTTCGGATCGAGCGGGTAATCGAATTGAAGTTTGGTTGCATAAGCGGAGCGGAACTGGTTGACGCGTGCGGCGGATTGGGCTTCTGCGGCGTGGATCTGGTCGGCAGTCTCGGAACGGAGCGTTTCGAGTTCCCTTTTATATGCATCGGCTTCGCTGGCGCTGACATAGCCGCGCAGCCCGCGATTGACGGCGATGCCGGAACCTTCCTTGGGCTCGACGAAGATTTTCAGATCGGGCTCGGCATTTGGCTGTTTGCTGATTTCCGTCAGCAGGAACGAATAGACGTGACCGCTCGCGGTAATAAGGTTCAAATTGCTGCGGATACCGGCCTGGGCCGGGTGAACGTAGCAGAGGTTGTGCGAACCATTGATGACCCAGAACTCCTTGTCGCCAGTGGTGAAATCGAGGATCTCTTCGTCTTCCGGTAAGACGATGAGCGTCGAAAAGCGAAGCTTGGCATGGACGGGAACAATATCCTCCTTTCCATACTTCACGACACGGGCGGAGGCTTCTGCAGCGGCGAACCCCGGCGAAGAATGGACCATCGTGCCCACGATGAGCACGGCGCACGCACGAAGGAAAACCCTACTCCAGGGGACGAAAAAATACCTTTTCATGGAAGTGCTCCTGTTGTCGTATTGTTCGAAACTTTGTCTGTGATCGAAAAAAGTCCAACAAACCACGGAACAGAGAGAATGACGGCGGTCGAAAGTCCGGCGAGCGCGAGGGGCAAGAATGCATAAACCGGATCGTTCGCGGACATCCAACAATGAAAGAAGCAGTGAACAATCATGGCTGCGCGCCGGCCAGGATTTCGAGGCCCCGTTCAAATCCGTACTGCTCAAACGCTTCTCGGCGTTTCTTGTTGTCGTAGGGGTCGTTAGTGTAGAGCCAGTAGCTCTTCGGGTCCACGGTGAGATTGGCGACCTTGGCGAGTTCCGGTGTCTTGACGAGGAACTGCTGCTTGGGGATGAGCGAGGGGATGAGTTCGACTTCCGTGTCGTTCAAATGGAACTGGCGCCGGTAGAGTTCGCGGTCCATGTCGGGGTTTGCGAGAAAGATCTTCGTGGCGCAGCTCTCGATGATGACGTCGAGAATATCCGAGCGTTTGAGTTCGTCGAGGGATTGCGTCGAGAGGATCATGGCCGCGTTGTGCTTGCGCCAGGTTTTGAGGGCCTCGACGATGTAGCGCTGGATGCTCGAGTTCTTCAAAAACACCCAGGCCTCGTCGATGAAAAATGCCTTGAATACAGATGAAATCTGGCGGTCGGCGATCATCGCATTGGCGCGATGCAGGATGTAGAAGAGCAGCGGTTCCAGTAGATCGGGGTATTGGCTCATGCGCTGGAAGTCGAAACATTGAAAGCGGGAGAAGGAAATCGTGTCCTCCACATTATCGAAGAGAAACCCAAACTGACCGCCGCGGGTCCACTTGGCGAGGCGGTTCGAAACGTCGTGTCCTAGTGTGTTCGCGAGCACACCCAGCGTGCGCACCGCCGGGTCCACTTGATACAGATTTTCGATCTGGTGGAAAAGGTCGCGCTCAGCGGCGGCATCGAGCTCACTCGGGCGCTGTCCCTGAATCAACACCTTCAGAAAGAGCGTGAGGAAATCGAGATTTTCCTTTGTCGGGGGCAAGGAAAACGGGTTGATCTTGAAATCTTCGGACTCGAGGCCGACGCGGACATAAGAGCCAGCGAACAGTTGCGTGAGGCTTTCAAAACTTCCGCCCAGATCGAAAATGAACGTGTGGGGATCGTATTTCTGGAGGTTGGTGATCAGAAAATTCAGTAAGAACGATTTGCCGGCACCGGTTCGCCCGAGAATCATGGTGTGAGCCACGTCACGGTAATGGAGATTTAGGAAGTACGGGGTGTGGTGATTGGTCTCAAGGACCGCGAGATACTCCTTGCGGAGATGGCTATTTAGAGGCTCGCCACGGTGAAGAGTGAACAGGAACGAGAAATCCGCATAATTCGTGTTGAGCAGATACAGGGAGCGCAGGTTGAACACGTGGTTGCCGGGAACCGCCGCGAGGAACGCATTCAGAAGGTTGTAGTTTTCTTCGTAAAGCTGGGCGTCCTGGACGCTGAACACCTTATAGAAGTCGGCACACGACCGATCCACCTTGGCCAGGTCGAGATCGTAAATGACGATGGTAAGCGAGAACTGTCCAAAATAGTTCCCGTGTAGCTCGATCTCCGCAATGCCCTCGCCGAGTTCCCGCACCTGGGATTCCTTGGAGTCATCGAGGAGCACATCTTGCGTCGGAGCGTCGTTCAGATTGACCTGGCTAGCGAACGATCGCTTGGTGTTGTGAAAGTGGCGGCGTTTGACCTGAATCACCCGGCGCATTTTACCGGAATCTTCTTTTTTCCATTCCGTGACGACGTAATAATTTGCTTCGACTTCAAGCAATCGTTTGAAAATGAGTGGAAAACTCTGTGCGGAAGGCTCCTTGAGCGTCAAAACCTTCACGTAATAGTCGTCGACGCGGAGATGCCCGCGGTGGCATTCCACGGCAGATTCGGGAAGGTAGTAGTCGAGAAAGGTGTCGTGTTTGAGCTTCGCAAATTCAAGCTTGCTCGGGTTAAAGTTCAGGGTCCTCTTAAGAACCTGGAAGGCTTCCTGCTTGTCGAGCATCCGGACGGACACAAAGTCGCTGACTTGGACCAGGAAACTGCCGGCCTTCTGCAGCAGCGATGCCTGCTGTTGCTCGATATGCTTCCCGAGAATGACAAACTGCTTTTCGCAGGAGAAATGCGCCGACAGCCCGGCGACGGCTTTCTTCGGTTGTGTGATGAACCTGGCGAGCGCGCTACCGATTTCGTCAGAGGTCTGAAATCGCTGGTACAGGATTACGTAGTAGATGGCGAGGGAAAAAAGCCTCTCCGCCTTGCCGTCGAGATAGCCAATGCGGTTCTCTATGGCAGCGTCTACGATGGGGTTCGAATAGAGCCGGTAGGGGATCGGTTCGTTGTTGCGCTTGAAGAGATATTGATAAACGCGGTAGTTTTCATCGAACAGCTTCAAGGCGGATTCGAGGCGCTTCGTGAAATGGTCGACCGAAGCGGCGTCGAGACATTCGTAATCGACGCCGCGAACTTCCAGGATGACGCCGGCCTCGCCCGTCTTCGTAAGAAATACATTAGTGCTGATGAACCCAAAGAGATTGATCTGCTCGTTGAGCGAACCCGTCTCGTTGTAGTTCTTGAAGATGCGACTAAGTCTGAGCATATCCACCCCTTGCTACTCGAACCGGATTGAACTTCATGGGGTCGTACCGGGTGCGAACTCTCGCGGCCCTCAGCAGAAATCGCAGAATCTGCGGATCGCTCCGGGTGGCCCAGCGAGCCAACAAATACAGCAGCAGAAACATCAGCAAACCACCGAGCAAGCTATTGAAGAGGTTGAACGTGCCGGCACCAAGGCACATGGCGAAGAAGAAAAGTTTTCGCTCGGCCCCGAGGATCGTGAGTGGCCGCGACAGCGACCGATGCACCTTGTTGATTCGTCTGGATTCTTGCATAAGCGTTTTCTCCACAGGATGCGAATCAATTGCCTGGAAAAAGCCAAGCCAGGAAATTAACGGCGGCGATGGCCATGCCAACGCCGAAGAGCACGCCGGCTAGCACACGCTTCGACCCGCCTTCACCGAATGCGAAGGTGAGGCCGGCGACGACGATGGCAACAAGCGATAGGCCGCGGGCGATGGTGCTGGTAAAGGCTGTCTGGAGCACGCTCACAGCGTTTTCCCAGGGAGAAGTTCCGGTCTGGGCAAGAGCAGGTGCGGCGAGAACAAGTAAGGTGAGCGCGAGCCTGACACTGTGCCCGGCGCGGCGGAAGGACTCGACGTACCTGAGAAATGGCTTCATGAAAGCATCTCCTGTCCGGACGTGCGAAGGAAGGGAGTTCTCGCCCTACCGATCCCGCAAGCGAAAGAAATTATCCGCGCGCCAAACCTGTTGACAGCATGTTTCTCTCCTCCGGGAAACACTGGGAGCAGGAACTCCAGGAACAGTGTGGCTCCGCGAAATCTCCTTTCATCCGTCGAGCGCCGGAATTTCCGGCGAGAACTCCCCACATGTACCTAATCTGTGTTCGAGCGGGCAAAATGTGTCGCAACGGAAGAAAAATATTTTTCTTTTTCGAGCAAAGAGCGGCCCACTACCTAAAACAACCGTAGCTGCGTGCCAGCAGCAGGCTTTCGAGCGATGCGTCGCAGTTTTCCGAGTATCCGCTTCATGCGCTGCCGCGAGGCGTTCGAATACACGGCGACGGAGCCACCTGCCTTTCGGTCTCGGATGGTGTCGAGCTTGAACTGGACCAGTAGTTCTAGGTCGTCGCCCGTCAGGAGTCCTCGCTCGTGACAACGGTGGAGGAAATGGCGCAGCAGTACCGCTCGCTCGATGGGCTCCGCTGCGTCACGAACAAACACGGAATCTAAGGCCGTCTCCTGCTGTTCCGAGCGAACTGAAAAGCGCGATTCCCGTGCGGCCCATTCAAACACATTGCGCTTGAGCACGCGGGAAATGGCGAAGGCGGCGTGGGAACGCCTCCCATAGAACTCTGCTGAGCCGAGGATCTGGAGCAGAGACAGAACGACGTGCTGGGAGATGTCATCGTGCGAAAGCGAAGGATAACGGTTGGCCACTTGGCGCGAGGTTGAATGCAGCATGGGGATGAACGCGAGAAGCAGCAGGTCACGCAATCCACCGGCGTCGCCGTTCGTCGCGGAGGTCTGCAATAGGTCGCGAACGATGCGGTCGGAAATAGGAATTCCGTTGTTCGTTGTCCGGGTGTGCAGGAAGGCGACGAGGTCCGAAGCGGACGGAAATGTGGCCAGCAGGGAGTGGGAATGGGCAAACACGCGATAGCACACCTCGAGGTTGCTTCCCGCGATTTCGATACTCAACGTGCGTTCGAGATCGCAGACCAGACAGCGGCAAGTCGATTCTCGGCTCATCACGGTGCTCCCGGGCGGAAGCGGATGCCGCGCTATCGATGGCGCTCGTAACCAATCGTGTGTTGCAAGAACTGCTGCCGGCAGTGGGGACGAAGCCGGCAACCCCCAGGACTTCACGCTCCCGAGAAGGAGAGAGCGGAAAACCAGGGTGCCCATATACCGGAAGAGGCCGTATAAGAGGTAGTTTTTCTTTTTGCGGCCGCAATTGCGGCCACGCAAAAATCGACATAGGTAGGTGGTCGCCCAGTTTCCCTGTCACACCACCCTAGGGGCGGGCTGCGTATACGGCGGTTCGGCGGATTAAGCTATTGCGGGCCGAACAGTTGCGGAATGCCGAGCGAGGCGAAGTAGGCGTCGGCCAGGGCGAAGTGCAGTCCGGGAGATGCGGCAAGCCGCCAGGCGCCGTGAGCGCTTCCCGCGGTTCGCGCCGCGCCTGCTCGGCGACGAAAGTGCATGTAAGAGCTAGAAAACAGACAGCAGGGCTCGTTACTGGAGAAGACCATCGCGTCCGGTGGGATCGGACGAACGCGTCGAATCGGCCTTTCTTAGAAGACTTGCGCGCTCGGCGGCGTAAATCTGCGCCCACTCGTAAAGCCGTGCGTTGTGAATGGCCACGGCGGCAGGGATGGCCAGGGACTTGGCAAGACGGAAATGTTCGGTCGTGAAGCTTCGCGGTCGAGACTCGCCAATCGAAAGCAATCCGAGCACAGAATCCCCCACGACCAGGGGCACTGCGATCCAGTCGCGAACCTTAACCAGCGCCTTGGTGTTGCGCCAATCGTTTTCCTCGCGCGTGTCGCTCACGTGCACGCTCCTCCTCTCGACGAGTACACGCTCGAAGAATACATTCTCACTAGCTTCGAGAGTAACGACCCCTCTCGCCCGGGCAGCAGGTGACTCGCGGGCCACGAACAAGCGTCCATCCGTTTCCGTAAGGATCACGCTTGCGCGTTCGTAAGGAATAATGTCGAGAACGCAAGCAAGCAAGGTATCGAGCACAACGTCCATGCGCAGGTTTTGCGTGAGGGCTAGAGTGGCTTTGCGGAGAGCGTCAGCTTCTGCTTGGGCCGCATCGGCCTGATCGCGAGCGGTTTCAGCATCCGCCAAGTGTTTGGCAATCTGAACATCCGCAAGTTTCCGGGCGGTGATGTCCTGGACCGTTCCTGCCAGTCGATGAATCGTGCCGTCGTGACCGCGCACAGGAAACCCATGGATCCAGACCCAGCGAATTTCACCATCAGGACGGATGATGCGGAATTCCTCGTTGAGAAGGCCCGAGCGAGTGACGTCTTCGAGCTTCGTGAGCACACGAACGCGATCGTCTGCGTGAATCACATCGGCGTAGGAAGTGGGATTCTGCGAGAGACTTTCGATAGAACGGCCCGTAATGGCCTCATAGGCGCGATTGATCTGGAGAACCTTTTTGGTCGAAGCGTCGAGTAGCCAGAATATCTCCTGGATGTTATCGGCCATTTGGCCGAGGCGTTCGTTGCTGTCACGCAGGGAATCCTGGGCCTCGATACGTTCGGTTGTGTCGCAGAGAATCACGACGTGACGACCGGGAACGTAGTTGGCCGTCGCAGTGAACTGGACGAAGACCTTCGAACCGTCTGGACGAAAGAGCCGCACCGGTCCTCTTCGGCAAGACCGCTCGAGAAAACTGCGCCACTCGAGCTCGAACGCGTGGGGCTCGGCGTAGAATTGCGCAAAGGAATGGCCGACAAGCACAGCAGGAGGCGCTCCGAGAAGTGCGAAAGCGGCGGGATTTGCGTCGAGGCAGACGCCTTCATTATTGAGAATCAGGATGCCTTCGAGGGCATGTTGGTAAATGGAAGTGAATTGACGTTCCGTCGCGTGAAACCCTCTACGGCCTAAATGCCAGGCGCGGACCTGCAGAAAAACAGTGCAACCGAACGAGAGCATGAGGACCGCAAGCATAGGGGCGAACAGATTCGAAGCATACACGCGGTCATTGAGCGCAACGATGAGCAGCAGGAGAGCGACGGCCAGCAAAAGGAGACAGCTAACGAGGAACCACGCAGGATTGTTCGCATCCGGGTGGGAGTCCACTCGGATCGCTGCGCCGGTGTGCTTCGGAGTCATGGAAAGTTAGCTGATGATACCGTTACGGTTCCGTTAGTGATGCTACGCGCCGTCAGCGAGCCTCGTCAATAGCGATGGGTCTTGCAAAGACTGGGCCGGAGCTTACCTGGCAGTTCGAGGCATTGCTTTCCATCACGCCGACCCGTATTGAATTATTCGTGGTGCCGTAAAACCTCGCCGTTCAGGCCGAGGATATAAGGGGTTGTCTCACTGTCCAATCGGTTTCTCCACCGGCACATCGCCATTGGCTCCCCACCGCTGGATGATTGGAACGCTCGGGTTGCCGCTCGGGATGATGAACCAAGTTCCGCTGGAGGGTCGAAACACAGCGAAATCAGTTCTCCCATCACCGTCGTAGTCCCCAGGAACAGGTATGTCACCGTTCTCACCCCACTGCTGGATGATTGGAACGCTCGGGTTGCTGCTCGGGATGATGAACCAAGTTCCGCTGGAGGGTCGAAACACAGCGAAATCGGTTTTCCCGTCGCCGTCGTAATCCCCGGGAACCGGTATGTCACCGTTCTCACCCCACTGCTGGATGATCGGAACGCTCGGGTTGCTGCTCGGGATGATGAACCAAGTTCCGCTGGAGGGTCGAAACACAGCGAAATCGGTTTTCCCATCACCGTCGCAATCCCCAGGAACGGGTATGTCACCGTTCTCACCCCACTGCTGGATGATCGGAACGCTCGGGTTGCTGCTCGGGATGATGAACCAAGTTCCGCTGGAGGGTCGAAACACGGCGAAATCGGTTTTCCCGTCGCCATCGTAATCTCCCTGCACCGGAATGTCTCCGCTTTCACCCCACTGCTGGATGATTGGAACGCTCGGGTTGCCGCTCGGGACGATAAACCAAGTTCCGCTGGAGGGTCGAAACACGGCGAAGTCCGCCTTGGCACTGCCATCGTAATTTCCTGGCGCCGGAATGTCTCCGGTTTCACCCCACTGCTGGATGATCGGAATGCTCGGATTGCTGCTCGGGATGATGAACCAAGTTCCGTTCGAAGGACGCCAGACGGCTATGTCCGATCGGCCATACCCGTCAAAGTCACCAGTAGTGTGCGTGAAGAGGTGAATCGTCAGGGGAGAGTTCGGGTTAGTGGTGGGCCACCCGGAGATCGTTCCGCTCAAATACGAGTCGCGGTAATTGTTGACCGCAAAACCGCCGAAGGTCATGTTGACGGCGGAGAATTGGCGGACGACCGATTGCGCCACCGCGTTCATGGCCGTCTGTCCCAAAGTATAGAAGGTTTCCTCGGCCGTACTGCCGTCGGTTGCCGGGTTATCCGTGTCCAGCCCGACCAGCACCGTGTTGGCCTGCGAGACGCTGTTCGCGTAGGCGATGACGGCTTCATCCAGGCAGACCACGCCGTCTCCTGCGGTGCAATCCGAAGTGCCCGCATAGTTTCGGTAACCCATCACGACGATGTTGGTCAGCCTCAAATCGACAATCTGTTCGTAGGCGGGTGCGGTGACCTGCCCGTATGTTACGGTGTCGGTCCAGAAGGCGCTGATGGCTACGGACAGGCCCATTCCATTGGCCTGCGCCTGTTGCTGAAAACATTGGTACAGCTCGAACAGCTCGATGTAATCGGGCGAGCTGCCGGGCTCCACGTCCAGCATCACGCCATCCAGCGTTGCTGATGGGTTGGCCGCGTTGTAGGCGATCACCTCCGCCATGCGCTTCATTGGGAAGGCGGAGGAAGAGCAGCCCAGAGTGGGCCAATCCGTATCGCCGTAAGTGGCGTAAACCAGGATGCCATGTCCGTGGGCCGACTGAATGAGGGAGGCGATGTCGCTGTCCGCGTACATATAACGGCCCGCACTGTTCGGTGTTGAGCTATAGACGCTGACATACAGGATGTTTGCGCCGCTCGCGGAGCTGTCCTGGACCAAGGCGGCGCGCGTGGGCGCGTCGGTTACCGGATTGGGGAGCGAACTAACCGAGTAAACCCACACCGCATTCACCTTGGCCGGGACGGCCGCAGATCGCGCCGGGCCCATCGAAAGGGATTCCTGTGTCGGGCTCACCTCTGGCACTGGCGGTGAGGGTTCGTGCATCGCGTCTAGAAGGTCTTTCGGCGGTTTGTCATATCCAGATATACCCGCGATCGCAGTCGACCGTGCCATGACCTTTTTCGTCAGAGTTGAGTTCGACTGCGCTGCGATGGGCGAGGACATCGCGCAGGCAACCAGCGCTCCGACCAAAAGAAAGTTCAAGGTGTTCTGGGCAGCCATCCGTTCCCTCTGCTTCAATCTCCAGCAAAAACCGATAGACAAAAAGATACTTCATAGGCTGGGATATCCTGCTCATCTCGAACCACGCTGGAAAGCCTGCCAGTCGATGCACATGTTAGGTTCCGAACGGATTCAAGTCAACGGAGAGGAGCGGAGAAGAGTATGTGAGGAACAGCGATAGCACTGTAGTGCTCCCCGCCAATGCAGGACCTCGTTTTTAGACCTCACTTCTGGCCCTGGCGTTCGATTCGCGTCTGCGAACAGTGCACGTTTCACGACAGTAGTTAGAGTTCAAATCCCGTTGGATCTGGATGTAGAGAATCAATCCCGCAAAGCCCTGGCGGGATCGGTGCGTGTGGCGCGCCATGCCGGCACGAAGCACGCTGCCAGAGCGGCCACGGTCATCACGACGAGTGCCGACCCGAACGCCAGCGGATCGCGCGGGCTGACATTGTACAAGAGATTTCCAAGTAATCGAGTCAATCCAAGTGCCGCCGCGGCGCCCAGCAACATGCCGCCCGCGGTCAAAGCCAAACCGCGCGACAACACCAGCCGCAAAAGATTGGATGCACTCGCGCCAAGCGCCATGCGCAGCCCCAACTCGCGCCTGCTGCGCGACACCGCATACGACATCACGCCATACAACCCGATGACCGTGAGCAGCAGCGCCAGTCCACACAAGACCCCGACTGAAGTTACCGCCACCAATTGTGGCGATGTTGAACGATCTACCTGCTCTTGGAGCGTTATCACCTCATACAGGGCAAGATTCCCATCGAGCGCATGCACCTCACGCGTCAGAGCTGTCGCCATGCTGCCGGGGCTCAGTGCCGTTCGGATATACAGCCCGGCAGAGAGTGAAAAATTCTGGCGCAGAGGCACATAGAAAAAAGGTTTCGGTGCTTCGCGAACACTTTCGTACTTGGAGTCTTTTGCCACGCCGACTACTTGCATCCATCGTCCCTTGACCTGAAGGCGCTCGCCGATCGGATTCTTGCCGCGCCAATACCGCGCCACCATCGTTTCATTCACCACAGCGACCAGAGCAGATTTTTCGTCGTCCGCGCGGGTAAATTCGCGGCCAGACAACAGTGGAATGCCCATGGTCGAGAAATAGTTCGGCCCTACTTCGTTGTACTGCACCGTGGGCTGCTCTTCAGGCGGCGGTTGATAGCCATCCACGGCAATCGGCGTTGAAGAATAACTTCCATAGCTCAGCGGCGTCATTCGGGCGAACACTGCCGACTCCACGCCAGGCAAGGCTTTCACACGCTCCAGAAGTTCGTCCTGGAAACTCTGGGCCCGCTGCGCATCGTATCCCACCGATACCAAATTGACGGCGGTACACAGCACATCATGAGTGGAAAAACCCGGGTTGAAATTGCGAATTCTCTGCAGGCTCTGCAGCAGCAGCCCCGCCCCTACCAGCAGTACGAAACTCAGCGACACTTGAACCACGACCAAGCCCGAGCGGACCCACTGTCTTCCACCGCCTCCAACAACGCCCGCAGCATCGGACTTCAGCGCGCCCGCAAGATCGATCTTGCCAGTCTGTATTGCGGGAACCAGCCCGAGCAGAAGCGTCGTGATCAGGCAAACTGCGGCACTCAACGCCAGAACGCGCCAATCGATTTCGCCGGGCAGGTGCATTGCCACACCACCGCGCGCGGGGAAGAGCAGTACCAGCGCGTGACGGCACCACTGCGCCACGAGGAGTCCCCCGGCTGCGCCAAAAGCCGACAGGATCAGTCCTTCCGTGAAAAGTTGTTTCAACAACCGACCACGTCCTGCACCGATGGCGAGCCGGACGGTCATCTCATTTCGGCGTGTGAACGACCTCATCAGCAGCAAATTGCCGACGTTCGCGCACGCGATGAGCAGGACAAAAACAACGACGGCAAGCATTATTTCGAGTGTGGGAAGCAAAGTACGTGCATTGTTGAAGGGCGTTTGCCATAACGGCCACAGCTTAATGCCGCGGCCGCGGTTGGTCGCCGGATAGTCATTTTCGAGCCTCTTGGCCACGGCGGAAATCTCTTGCTGCGCCTGCGAGAGAGTCACACCAGGTTTGAGCCGCACGTAAGCTTCAATCCAGCGCGCGCCGCGATCCTCCAGTTTGTAGCCGCCAGCGTCAAAAATCTCCTCCATTGATGCGGGAACCCAGAACTGCATCGCCCAGCCTACGAACGTGCCATAAAACCCTTCTGGCGCGACGCCGACGATTGTGTGCATCACACCATTGAGCCGCTGCGTTTTCCCGATAATTTGTGGATCGCCCTTGAATCGCCCTTTCCATAGCTGGTAGCTGATCACCGTCACGGGGTGCGCATTTCGTCCGGAGTCTTCGCCGGTCTCGAATCCGCGCCCAAGAATCGGGTGGACCCCGACGGCATCAAAGTAATTCGCGGATACGATGCTCCCCGTCGTGACCTCGGCCCGGTCACCAATGCTCAGGGTAGTGCCCGTGATTTTGGTCACAATAAAGGAGTCCACTAGCGTGCAACTTCTCTGCAAATCCAGGAGATCCGGCCAGGAAGTCGGATCGGCCTCTCCAAGGGCCGTTCCGGTAAGTGCAAAGAGCTGCTCTTGATCAACCACCGCCGGGTAGGGACGGAACAGGATCCCCTCGATCCAACTGAAGACCGAAGCGTTCGCGCCTATACCCAAGGTCAGGCAGAGAATGGCCAAAACAGAAAAACCCGGACTGCGCCGGAGCATCCGGAAGCCGAAGCGGAGGTCTTGCCAAGCCGTCTCGATCATCGGCAGTCCCCTCTGGTCGCGGCACATTTCCTTGGTTCGCTCGACGCCGCCGAGGCTGCGAAGGGCTTCGCGGCGCGCTTCAGCAGCAGACATGCCCTTTCCCTCGTTGAGTTCGATGGCCATCTCTAGATGCGAACGCAACTCCTCATCCAGGTCGTCTTCGAGCCGCCGGCGGCGGAAGAGTGCGGCGAGACGCTGAACGAAGGTGCGGAGAAGTTGACGCATAGGCTAGGTCGTCCTTAGCACCCGATTGATCATCCCGGACATACGATCCCAGCTTTCCGCTTCTTCCACGAGTTGCCTGCGCCCGGCCCGCGTCAAAGAGTAGTACTTCGCCTTGCGATTATTCTCCGAAACACCCCACTTCGATGCGATCCAGCCGCGCTGCTCTAACCGCAGCAGGGCGGGATAGAGGGTTCCCTGGTTCAATTGCAACAGGTCTTCGGAGACCTGCTGGATGCGCAGGGCGATCCCGAAGCCGTGCATTGGGCCTATGGAATCGAGCGTTTTCAGCACCAGCAAATCGAGTGTTCCCTGAAGGACTTCCGATTTGGAAAATGACATATACTCCTTTAGACGTTCAACAGGAGAGGAAGAGTAGCACATTCCTATTGGGTGTCAACAGGAGTTTGGGAGAAGGCCTCGAGGTCTCTACGCCGGCATGCTTACAATGTGGCAGGAAGGCCAGCCAACCGGAGGCTTGGCTCGATGTCGCCACCGAAACGGGGTTCGGGGAAATGGGAATGGTACCGAGATTGGAAGGGTAGCTCAGAAGCATGAGATATTTTAGCTGCCCAAAAACCTCCAGGTCTCCGCGCTTGCAACCCACTCATTTTAGGAGATCGAGATTCACTAATTGGCGCTCCCCAAAATCATGTTTTGGGGCAACGCTGCTTGAATCTGTTTGGTCGAAGCGACCCTTGAGAGCATCTTTGGCTGCCATACGGTCTGGCTCACACTGCATCTTTTCATACACTCCGAAACAAAAAGCTAAGGTCAATGCTTCTCAGTCTCGTGAGGCCACGGTTATCCAGACTTCATGAGTCGAGGAACCGCTGGCGTAGCTGACTGGAACTCGCGTTCCCGGTTTAAGAGCTGCCACCGCCGTTTGCAATTCTTTGCCTTTGACCCGCCGTCCATCGAGCGCCAGGATTACGTCTCCCACGTGTATTCCCGCTAGCGCTGCCGGACCTTGCGCGGTCACGTCGATCACCAACGCTCCTTCACTATCGTTTTTCGTGGAGACCCCTATCCAGCCGACGGGCTTTTGTGTCGGGCGTGTTGATACTCGATCTGCAGCCGATTCCTTTGAACGGTCGGGCTTCGTGGGCGGGTCGGCTGCGCTCATTTCATTAGGTACCTCGGCCAACTCGGCGTCCAAGGTGATTGATCCACCGGAAAAATTCACTGTACGGACCCAATCTTGAAACCCAGATTTCTTCACGGTTATGACGTGCTTTCCGGCCGTGACATTTATGGTTGAGGGTGTGTTACCGACGAAATCGTCATCGACGAAGACCTCGGCTCCGGGCAGGGTGGAACTTACGCTCACAGTGGAGGCTACCGCGGATGATTGGGCCGGAGCGGGTTTGAGTGCGGTCGCCTGAACTGCGGATGGGACTGTCGACGGAACAGTGTCGAGGGGACTCTGAGGTGCAGTTGAGGGAGTTTCGCTTGGCGCTGACCGCGGGTTATTTATTGGCCTGATGGTAACCACAGCCCAGCCCTTTTCATTGGCTGCCAGTCTTTCCTTCTCTCTTTGTTCAATCTGTTCCATTGCGTCCTTGAGCAGTGACGTGGAAGCTGAGGTCAAGTCAGCACGGCTGTGATTATGAAGAGGTGCGATGGGCACGAATCTTCCTTTGCTCTCGCTTGTTTGTACGTTCCAAACTGCCAACCATCCATCCGCCACATAGTGCTTCTTTGTCTCTGAGCTTGAGTGACCGACAGGCACGCTGGTACTGGTCGTGCCTGAAACGGCGCTTGTGTTGCCATTCTGATCCGTTATGGTCGTCTTCACATCCCCTTTGGCCGTCGCAGTTGCTTCATAACTGTAAGTGTACGGTTCACTCACCAAATGCTCGCCCCATACGATCGCGTAGAGTGGCTCATCGGCCGGTGCGCGGGCGCCATTTTCGACGTAACAAATTCCCGCATACTTGTCTCGGTTGCCGTACTTCTTGTACCAACTGCTCTGCGCTTTATTCATCGTCAATATGGAGAGGTGGGCGGGGACCTCATCATTTTCGAGTACTGTGAAATACACGGCACAAGGGGCAGGCTGTTCGTTCGCCTCGATCTTACCGACCACGAGGAGTAGTGTTGCCAGACATACGCTGGGCTTAAGGTTCATAAGGCGGAAGAACTAGCTGTACACCGAGGCAAATAACAAAACGGGGACACGCCAAAACAATCGTATTCCGATGACCCTTCCAGGTCAATCAGCTCCATCTTGCAACGTCGAGAATCTCGCGAAGATCCTGCACCGCCCAAGGACACACGACAGCGATATCCATACGACATGGAAAGCAGGATCCCGCAGGCGTCTCAGCACGCCGTGCTTTCTCCCCCCGGCCGATAAGCGTTCAAATCTGGATGCTCAACCTGCGGATTCGCCGGTAATCGCAAAGATCGCCAGCGCCGGCTGATGGCTATTCAATTTGCAACGCAGACTGACGAGCTTGTCTGGTTTGGTCTCGACCGACCACAGCAAGATTTGATACTGCTCGCGGACGATGTCCTTGATGTACTCAAGCGCTGGTTGAGCGGCGGTCGCGAGGGGATCGATGCGCGTGGCTGCGTGAATGCGATTGGATTGCGCGACTTCAATACCGTTGCGAACTGGCTGTATTTGTGTTTTTCCGCTGGCATATTCCAACGTATATACGGCGGCGATCTCCCCTTGCTTGCCGTTCAGCGGATAGCCAACGGGGAAAGAAACTTGCCCCAGAATGTGCAGCTTAGTGCACGCCCGATGGATTGGAATCACCATCTCAGGGACCGGAGCGGTTAGCACTATGGGCCGAACTCGGCCGCCAACGACTGGCGAACAAAAAGAGACTCCGGCAATCTTTACTTCCGGGTTTTGCCACAGGTCAAAATGCGATCCCGTCCGTTTCCATTGATCATGCGCAATGCTACCGGCCCAATATTTTTTGAGACTCACCTCCAGCGCCTTCCAGGATTGAAAGCCAACGGCTGAATCGGCCAAGGCTTGTAGATCCACACTGTGAAAGGTATTTCCCGATTCAAAGGGAATCGACCGCAGCGGTAATACAGTTAGATCGTCTCGGTCCGCGGACTCTTCCCGACGGCCATGCCGCCGCCTTTCGAAGAGTCGTGAAAGCTCTGCCCACACGCCCTCTCGGCTTTCGCGCGCTTCTGTGACCACGCCCGATTCCAAAATTCCGTCGCGCATTTCGCTATCGATGCGAGAGTATTCCCGCACATCTTGCCAACTCCAGAACATGTGACCGGACAGCGCACCGGATTCAACCAGATCGATAAGACGATCCACGGTTTGCCCCATGATCGGCTCATCTTGTGCCACGGATTTCCCACCCCACTCCGAGAAGGTCAGTGGTTTACTCGTGCCGTCGAATTTGGCCTCTTCATCCATTTCATCGAGTGCGAAGGTATATGGATGTTGGTCGAAGAAATCCATATCCGCGGCGACGAAGAGTGGCTTCACCTTTTCCGAGTCCTTGTCGTTGGCAGCGGACACCAGACGCTGAATCGGATCCAGTCGATTGCATCGCTGCTTGCCGATTCGCAAAAATTCCTCTGTCAAGGTGCATTCGTTGGAGAGGAACCACACCATCACCGAAGGAGAATTCCAGTCCCGCCGGATCGTTTTTTCCAGAATGCTATATCCCAACTCAATCTGGCGTTTCTCCATCCTCTGAAAATCCATGCCCCAGTAGCCCGGTTCTTCGCTCACCAACAGTCCCAGTTGGTCAGCCAACTCAACGATTTTGCGGTCGTGCGGATAATGCACCAATCGGACAAAGTTGCAACCCAGCGACTTGATCATCCGCATGTCTTGTTCTTGCTGGGGCCGCGACAATGTAAACCCTTGTTCTTTCCACATGTCATGCCGGCACACCCCGTTCAATACCAGCCGTTGGCCGTTTAACCTGAATTCTCGCCCGTGCGTTCGAATGTCGCGAAAACCTGTTCTGCATGCCAAACCATCTTTTCCGGATGCCGTGTTCAGTTGCACCGTCATTTCATACAAATCTGGATTTTCTGGCGACCAAAGCGTGGGGGCTTTGAGCTCAAACGCCAACTCGACCTCATTCGCGCCGGACTTGAGCTGTACCTTCTTGCTGGCTCGCGCCACCTCAACTTCGCCATGCTTGAGAATTACTTCCACCAGGCCGCCCATCGCCTCAGAGCTCGATACCGTCACTCTCGGGCGGCAGGTGCACCCGCTGTAGTCATCGCTCAGCTTGTAGGCCAACCGCACGTTTTCAACGAACGCCGCGGGACGTATTTCGACGAACACATCTCGGATAATTCCTCCATACGCCTCCCATCCAGGATGAACGCCCAACTCAATCTCGGCTTTTCCGCTCCCGTCGGGCAACGGCGCCAAGTCTGCGATTTCCACCTCGATATTGTTCTTTCCCTCTTTCGCAGTCGTAAACTCAAACTCATAGGGGACGTAAGGCCCCATGGTTCCGAGCTGCTTGCCGTTAAGCGTGACTCGCCCCCAGTAGGTGATGGCTTCAAAATGAACAAAGACTCGCAGGCCAAGAGCCAAACGCGGTACCTCAAAAGATCGGGCCAGCGTGTAATATCCGCTTGGGCGACGGGAGGAAGGAACAACCACCGTGTCGTACGGTTTCCCATCGATACGACGTTCCCACTCCCCATTCAGGGGAATGCGTTTTCTAGAGTCTGGGGTGCCCGGCTCGGATTGGCCGGCTGTTGCCGGTACCGTAGCCAGAACCGCCGAGGCCCCAAGAGTGCTCAGAAAACTGCGGCGATTGATCATATCGGTTACCGTGGAAATCTCTTCGATTGGAAATAAGCCTTGCCAAGCATTCCTTCTAGGCCGGGGGCTTTTGGATCTTTTGCGGCAACTTCGCTGAGGTGAGCCAGTGCCGCTTCCGGCTTGTCTTCGTTGAGCAAGGAGTCCGCTGGTGCGAAAGGCGACTTGGGCGCGGGTGCGGCGTCGGCACCTTGCCCCTGGCCGAGAGAAGCAAAGGCGGAAACAAGTGCGGTCGCAACGAAGAGCCGAAAAACGGTCCTGCGTGGGGAGGTCTTTGGAACTCCCCACGCAGGGGGGTGTAGAGCGTTCTTCTTGTTTTGCACCGAAATGCTCTCCTCTGAGCCGCGGACTGCGTGCTCAGAGAGCAGGGATACGCTTCCTATCTAGAACTCGAAGCGTAAGCCAAATTGCATCTTCCGCATGGACGCGTTGTTGGCCAGGCTAAAGATCTGCCCTGCGCCTCCACAGTCCACGCAGCTATTGGGATTAGCAAGGTTGGCATGGTTGAAGACGTTGTAAGCGTCCGCGCGGAACTGGATGCTCATCTGTTCCTTAACGGGGAAGTTCTTGATGACCGAAAGGTCGCTGTCGAACCACTCGGGACCGATAAGTGTGTTGCGGCCGGAATCCCCGAACGTGCCGAACAGCGGGCGCTGCCACGGTCCGCTCGTCTGACCGTTAGCCGCCAGAGGAACGGAGGCGACGGCGAACCAATGGTACTGGTTCCGGGTAGGAACGCTTGTGTTTCCTACCTTATTCAGGAAACAGACTCCGGAATCGGTATCCAGGCCGCATTCGCTGTAGCTTACGCTGAAGCCCAAGCCACTCATCCAGGTGGTGTTGTTGGATAGTTCCCAACCGCCTACGAGGTAATTCAGGGGGCCAGACACATTGCTGAGGAACTGCTTTCCCCTGCCAAACGGCAGTTCGTAGATCGTCGCCACCGAAAGCACCTGGTTGCGTTGCCAATTGGGTCTCCCATAATAGATCGACGGGTCATAGAGAAAGTCGGGAGCGTCGTGGTTTTTAGCGTGCGAGAACGTGTAAACCCCCAAAACGGAGAGGCCATACGACATGCGCTTTTCTGCCTTCAACTGCAGGGAGTTATAATGGTTGTCGCCCGGGTCGCACACACACCTCAACAATTGCGTCCAGCCATATTTGGCAAAGTAGGGCTGGCGTTCATTATACGAAAGGCATCCCGTCGTAGGAGATGCAGGATTAGCCGAATTGCAGTACCCCACAGTTGTCGCCGCGTTGATGTCTAGCCAGTTGTTCTCACCCGTCTGAACGTGGGTGCCTTTGTTTCCCACATAGGCGGCTTCGATGTAGAAGGTTGGCGTAATTTGCCGCTGTACCGTTGCGTTCCAGGCATCCACGGTCGGCAATAGCATCTTGCGGGGAAACACCCACGGAGTGATCCCTGGGGGTAGCAGGTGATTTCCGCCCGGGCCCAGAGGCGAATTAGCCAAAACCTGGGCAGGAGTTATCAGCGGCGGTCCAACCGACAACTGGAACGCCGGGTCCCAGGCGTTTCCCTCCGGCGACTGTACGCTCTGAATGCCCAGCACCGGCAAGTTTTGCGTCGCCGTGTGCCCGAAAATGGAACCGAACATTCCGACGTCAAACGAACGGCCATAACCCATCCGCACCACGGTCTTGGGGTTGATTTGATAGGCCAAACCCACCCGCGGGGCGAGATTCTTAAACGTGTTTTGCACGTTTCCGTTAAGCCCTATGCCATTTACTCCAGCTACCAGCACCTCGCCGGTGTTCAGGTCTATCCAGCCCCCCTGGTCTTTCCCCGTGACAGTCTGTGGGTAGTAGATTTCCCAGCGAAGCCCCAAGGTTACCGTCAGTTTGGAAGTGGCTTTCCAAAAATCCTCCCCGTAGAAGAAGGTACGCCATTGGCGCTCTCCGGCATCGGTAGAAGTGGAAACGTACCGTCCCATGTTGGAAGCATCGCCCAGCAGGAAGCTTGCCGTGCCAAGCCCAGTTCCGTTCGCCCCTTCCGTGAAGGCATTGGAGAAGTAGACGTCACCCGAACGGTGGATGTCGCTCGGCACGCGCAAATTCTGCAAACGTCGAATATCGGGGCCGAACTTGATGGTATGTTTGCCCTTGGTCCAGGTCCAGTTGTTGGCAAACTGGAACTGCTGCATTCGCTCGATGAGAGGGCAGTTGCAGTTGAACGCCAGCCCGTCGCCGATGTCAAATCCATCCGGCCCCTGGATCCCGAAGTGCGGAAAGTCATTAGTGGATGGATCGCTTGGAATATTCAGTCCCATGGCCCCAGCTTGTGTCGCAAAATCTCCCGACGTATACGGCTCGACGTTAATGCGCTGCTTGTACCACCCGAACCGGAAATCCGTAATCAGGTTGGGCCTGAGCGTATAGTCAAATCCGAAGGCATTGCTTTGCGGCTGTGTTGGTGCCGACCCCGTGTAGCCAAGCGAGCTCGCCGGACCTCCAATTATCGGTCCGAAAATACCGGGCGCACTCTTGTAGAAGTGCGTGTAAGTGTAACGGTCGAAGAAGTGCAAGTTGTCGCTATAGAAATAGTCCGCACGGCCATCGGCCGAATTGGCATCATAGGTATCTGTGACGCTTGCGGAATAATTGGGTACCCCCGGTGGGGCATTCGGATTTGTGGGCATGGGCAGGAGTTTTATCAGATTCAGCGAAACCTGCGAGATCATGCTCGTGGGGATCATGTTTGGGCAGCCACCGCGGCTCGCGACATAGTCCGGGGAGGCCGGGGTGCACAGCGGATTGGCGTTGGGTCCTGCGGGAGTAGCCACAAATTGCTGGCGCGAACCGGGTGAGACGGAAAGTCCCGTCACCGGGTCAATCGGGAACGGATTGTAAATTAAGTCTCCTAGTGGTATCCAGGCGCTGAAATCGCCGCCGCGCATGGCCGCGGTCGGAACTTGCGCTATTCCGGAACCGCCGTCTGCAGCCCTGGTTCCCTGATAGTCAGCAAAGAAAAATAACTTATTCTTGATGATCGGACCACCGGTCGAACCGCCGAACTGATTCCAGTTTGTATGCGGGATGACGTTGTTCGGTGGCGCCTGGGCGAAGGGATCGCGGGCATAGGTCGAATTATTACGGTTGTAATAGAAAGCGCTACCGTGGAATTCGTTTGTGCCAGACTTGGTAGAAGTCGAAACCACGGCCGCGCTGACTTGGCCAAACTCCGCGTCGTAATCCGCGCTAGTCACCTTCAGCTGCACCACGGCATCGAGATTCGGCACAATGAGCATGTTGCCGTACAAGAAGTCCCGGTTGTCCGTGCCATCCAAGATGGATCCGACACCGACGAACATCTGGCCGTTCACGTTGACGGCAATTCCTCCCTGGGGATTCTCCGTCGAGGTGTCGCCCCAGCAGAATTGAACCGTGCCGGGCGTGAGCAGTAGAAAATTCGAGAAATTCCGGCCAAAATTGGGCAACGTGTCCACCTGCCTCTCTGAGAGGGTGGTGGACACGTCAGTGCGTTCAACCTTCAGTAAGGGCGCTTCCGCCGTGACCGTAACGACCTGCTTGATATCACCTGGCTGCAAGGAGATTTCGACCGTGCGGACCATGTCCACGGCGACTTCGATGTTGTCTTCAACGGCCATCTTAAAGCCCGGCGCTTCCACTTGAACGCGATATTTACCGATGATCAAGTGAGTCTGTTGGAACTCACCCCTGGCATCGGTTTTTGCACTTAAGACGGCATCGCGATTGACGTCGGTTATGGTCACCATGGCGCCCACGACGGCGCCACCCGAGGAGTCCACCACCCTGCCGTCGATGCTTCCGTACACCGCCTGGCCCGAGGCAGTACGGGCCGCTAGACCGCCAAGGATTACGAGCAAACCAGCCAGTATTAAACTGGCTGCGCTCAGCATTGATTTTCTCTCTCGCCGCCAACACCGAGAGAAGACCTTTCTGACGGAACGAACCGTGAAGTCTTGAATTTGTGCACTAAAACAGAGGACACCAGAGCGAGAACACCCAATAGGCATAGCCGCTACCTCCATCTTTCCCTCGTCAGAATCACCCCAGAATTTTGGAAAGCCTGCACCCCAGCAGCAATTTTCTGTCGACGGTTTGCCGCGAACCGAAACCGACTTGCCGTTTGGACGGCCAACGCAAACTGGTAAGGCCCGGCAAACCGTGTGAACTGGCTTCAAATTCCGCTTTTCCTGCACCTGGGGAGTAAGCGTAGCCGAGTTCATTTCATGAACTGGTTCATATCTGTATAGCTCTACCCGAACTTTGTCAAGAGCAATTTTTCAATAATCGTGAAAAAGGCCCCATATAGGCGCTTATATTTCATTTTAGAAACCCAGCAGCACCCGGGAGCGCCACCTTTGATTTGCACTTCGTCCTTTCTATAGTATATTGGCTTCATGATTGGCTTCATGAACGCCGAACCAACGGCGGGGGAGGACTTCCCGTGGCCGTGACCATCCGCGACGTCGCCCGCCGCGCCGGTGTCGCCGTCGGCACGGTCTCGCGCGTAATGAACAATCAGCCGGACGTCCACCCGGAATTCCGGGAGCGGGTCCTGCTCGCGCTCAAGGAACTGGAATACCGTCCCAATGCCCGGGCGCAGATGTTCGCGCGAAATTCTTCTCCGGTGGTTTCGTTCATTCTCAGCAACCGTGATTTCCTGCACCCGTTCCACTCGCGCGTGCTGCAAGGCGTGGAGGAGTATTGCGAAGAGTCTGGCTACTTCGTGATCTACACGAGATTCCGTTATTCCCCATCGGTCACTCCCGGCAATATGCAGTTACCAAGCGTCCTGAAAAGCCATGGAATCGCGGACTGCGTGATCCTGGCCGGTTTTAATTTCGAAAACTTCACCGAAAGCCTCGACAAGCGCGGATTGCACTACGTGCTGATGGCAAACAATTTTGTTGCCAAGGAGAACCGCGAGCCGTTTGACCAGGTACGCTTCGATGATCTAAGCGGCGCGCTGGAGGCCACGCGATATCTGATCTCCCTGGGCCATCGAGACATCTGGTTCATCGGCGAAACTTCCGTGCCCTGGTATCGCCAGCGCCATGAAGGATATTGCAAGGCCATGAAGGAAGCGGGACTGGAGCCGCTGGCGCAAACCCTGGGCCTTTCCGACGATCGTTTTCTGCATGGATTGCACAGCATCCAGATGATCCGGGAGCAAGATCGACGCGTGACTGCGGTGCTTGCCGGCAACGACGAAATCGCCCATGGAGCTTGGGAAGGATTGTTGAAAGCGGGTTTGGAGGTGCCCCGCGACATAAGCTTGATCGGCTTTGACGACCAGCACAACATGGGTAGGCTGCAGTCGTTGACCAGTGTCCGCGTCGAAGCCACGGAAGTCGGCCGGCAATTGGCAAAAATGGCCATTGCCAAAATCAAATCCAAGGGCCGGCGCTTGCCGGAGGTGTTGCTTGCCACCACCCTCATCAAGCGCGATACCTGCTGGCCACTGGCGCAAGCGGATTTACCTGCGAAGGCAACATGATCTGTCAAACGATCGATGAGGGGGAGCAGTTCTGGTGTGCCGGAAGCCTGTACACCATGCTTATCCTCGCGATGTAACTCGCTGCTTCGAGGCGGTACTCGAGACGATCGAACCGGGCGTGGTCACTCCACCGAACGCACCTGAGAACTTTGTGCAGATGTATTTCATCGTCTCCGGAAAGGCGCGCGTCTGGATCGGTACGGAAACGAACGACACTTCGGAACCGGCTGCGGCTTTCATCCCGCAAAATACGAATCACTACGTTAAGAATGTCGGCGACATTGCCCTGCGATATATTTACGTGAGCATATGGCCCGGAGTCATTCCGGAATCCGACGGCCGTCAATGGCGCGAATCGGTGGAAGCCATGGTCAAGATGTACGCGTCCAGAGGATATCCCGCGCAGCGCGAGCCGTGAGGCCGATCATGAAATCATTTCGACGCAACGCGCAGTGTGCGCTTCTGCCTTGTATTTTGCTTGTCGCGCCGCGCGCAGGCCATCAGTGACACAGTGGCGCCGCTGCTTGAGAAGCCGGTCCAGCCGACGTCTTACGGCGCAATCTTCACCATCACAACGGAATGGGAAGCAACCTTGGCGGAATAACTCCCCGTAAAGGCTGCAACATCCTGGTGCGACCACAAATCGCGCACCTTGGCCGAAAGGTTAGCTGGGTAGGCAAGCTCTTCCCAGTTGACGCTTACTTCCCTTTCCGATCTGCCGCGATTGAACAAAATTACTGCCCGGCTCCCATCGCTCAGAAGCTTGGCCCAGACCTCGAGGTCACCATTCTTGCGGATACGGCGGCCTTCGCGGCCCAGCTTATCCTGATTGATGGCGACGACTTCGGAGTTCGTCAAAATCTCTTTAATCTCCGGACTCATCGAGCGCACATCATTCCCGGAAATCAGCGGGGCAGCAAGTAAAGCCCAGAAGCTGAACTGCGCACGATATTCCGGGATCGTCATTCCGCCGTTGCCCACTTCCATCATGTCCGGATCGTTCCAATGTCCCGGCCCGGCGAAGGCCTCGAGTCCCACCTGCAAATCTAGAATGTCAACCATGCCGTAGAGGCAGCAATTACCCTCGGGCGACTTACCCACCCCTTCCCACTTGTCACCGATGTCTCCCGTAGTACGCCACAGATTTCCGACGCCTTTAGCCCACTGCCAGGGCTTCGCCGTGCCCCATTCGCACATGCTGAACACGATGGGCCTGCCCGTGGCCAGCAGGGCGTTGCTCATCGTCGTGTACGCCTCTTCCACGTCGCGCGATCCAGCGTCGCACCAGTCGTACTTCAAATAATCAACACCCCAGCGCGCATATTGCAGCGCATCCTGGTACTCGTGCCCCTGGCTCCCCGGGCGTCCATCGCAGGTCTTCGTGCCGGCATCCGAATACAACCCGAATTTCAATCCTTTGGAGTGCACGTAATCCGCTAGGGCCTTAATCCCGGAAGGAAAGCGCTGCGCGTCCGCCAAGATAAATCCGTTTTCATCGCGGCTCACTTGCCAGCAATCATCGACCACCACGTATTGATAGCCCGCCTCTTTCATTCCGTTTGTGGCCATGCCGTCGGCGACGGACTTGATCAAATCCTCGCTCACGTTGCAGCCAAATTTGTTCCAACTGTTCCATCCCATCGGTGGCGTCTGCGCCAGCGCGTCCCGCTGACTCTGCGCACCATTCTCTCCTTGGAGCAGGGAGGCTTCTCCTGTCACCTTCACCGTCGAGCTTTCTTTCGCGATCTCGACGCTGACATTCGCAGTTCCAGGAGGGCCCGGCAGAATAGTTATTGTTCGACTCTCCGTGCGAAACCCATCATGGGTCACCTCCAGAGTATATTTCCCGGGTGCGACAAAGAAAAACTGATACACGCCTTCCGGATTCGTTTTTGTCGCTTGCGTCGTCCCTTTGGCGCTGTCCTTGATCTCTACGCCGACTCCAAAAACAACCGCGCCACTCGGATCGGTTATGACCCCCGTCAACCCCCCAGAGGCCGTCGTTTGCGAACATGCATTTTCGATTGGATAGAAAATCAGCAAGAGCAGCGGAAGGATCAGAATGACCAGCATCCATCGCATCAAAACACCCCGCGATTTAGATCAGAGTTGTTTCTTGTCTTGGTAGCTTACTCGCTTGCAGGAAAAAGGGTACATGACTTTAGCAATTTAACCCCACAGGCTCGATTGGGGATTTTGTTTGTTCCCGGCAGGATACAAAATGAATTCCGATTGTACGAATTGTAGGGATTCCGTAGCATCCGGAAAGCAAATTCCGTCCTGGTGCCCACTTTTCCGATTTCCGCGGTGGTCTCAATGGGTCGACGCAACACTCAGCTCGAACCCAATTGCAATAAAACCAAGGCTGAAGTCGCTCGCTAGGGTCGGATCAGTTGGAACACTGCCCTGGCTGGGTTCTGACCTAATACCACCAAATAGATGAGCTCACCTAGCGAAGCATTGTCAAATCAACGTATTGAAGGGCGTTGCATCGACCGGTTAAGCTGGCGGCGTTAATCAGGATTCTAATCCGCAAAATCCGGCTGTGAGCGTTATGCTTTGGAATCCGTGGTGCCGGGCCGCTGGAGGGAATGCGCGGACAGACACCACGGACCACGCTACCATCAGTAATGAAACCGGTAGCGAAATTCGGCGTATATTTGACGCGGTTCGTTCCAGTGGAATCCTCCAAAGGTCAAGCTGTTGTCCAACTCCACGCGCTCGTTGGTCAAATTCAGCACCGTGAAGGAAAGGCTGTATTTCTCCGCGAAGGTCTTCCCCACGGAAATATCTAAGTTGGTGTTCGCTGGCAGATAGGCTCCCGGATATTGCGCGTTGGGAAGACCATTGGTGAATCCCGAGCCATAATACACGTTGAATGAGGCAAAAGACTGCCAAGGGAGAGTGGCATTGAATCCCAGGTTCAAAGTGTCTCGCTGATCGTGGTCTACCGGGCTATATCCCGGCGGAACATAGAGCGGGCACGACGGTGTCACCGGCGCGGGGCAGATCAAGCCACCGGTGATGGGTGAAGTTGCCTGCGCGATCTGATTCGCATAAGCCAAGTGAAATTGACCACGATGCCAGAGTCGCGGAGAACGCAGCGTGAGCTCCCAGGTTTGAATTAGGGCGGCTTGCCA
Source organism: Candidatus Acidiferrales bacterium (assembly GCA_963783955.1). Taxonomy (GTDB): domain Bacteria; phylum Acidobacteriota; class Terriglobia; order Acidiferrales; family UBA7541; genus Acidiferrum. The sequence goes on from CAWAPN010000004.1 coordinate 173,468, forward strand.
GGTGATCGGCCAGAAAAGATTGGATTCTCCGATATTGCTGTGGTCGAGCCAGTTTTGGGCCTTCGTTTGGAAATGATCGGCGTCCAGGGTCCAACCGCGAAATGGAATCGTCACCCCGAACTGATACTCCTCATCGCGCTCGCCATGCAAAGGAGCAAACGTCAGATCCTGATTGTTCGCCAGATCTAGAAGCGGCCCAGTAGCCGTCAAGAGTGGAGGCGGCTGGTAGAAATGCCCGTAGAACGCGTGGAAGACCCAGTTGATTTTCGGGATCTTCACAGCAATTCCGAAACGCGGGTCCACCGTGCCTTCCGTAATATCAGCGGTAAAATGCGATTGACGAAAGCCAGCGATTAAGGTCAACCATTGAGTCACTTTGAACTTATCGCTAAAAAACAATTCCTCGAGTCCGCCGGTGATGGAAGCCGACGACGCAGGGAAGTTCTGGCAAGGCGGAACGCAGGGCTGAAACACATTATTAAAGTAGTTGCTCTGATTCTGGGCGAAGCCGTACACGCCTGCCTCGAGGTCATTTTTCCAAATGCTCGCTGTCACGCTGGCCTGTAGTCCACCGTAATTGGACGTTTGATCTACATTCGTCGCCACGGGTGTGTCGTTGGGGGAAGCCTGGTAGCTGGCCTTGCTGTAGTGATAGAAGGGGGAAACGGTCAGAAGCACATTCGGGTTGAAAGTATGTATCCAGGAAAAAGCAACGTAGCCGTCGGTTTCCTTCTCGCTGTCGTTAAGGCCATAGCTTGGATATATCTGGTTGCCGGACGAGTTCGCGTCTGGGTCGATTGGAATTTGATAATTGTCCTGGCGCAAGGACGTCACGAGCCGAAATTGGTTCTGAGGATTTTGGTTGAAGATGAAGGACGCGAACCCCCCGTAACCGTTCTGTGCATCGTGAACGACTTCGGCGATGGGGGTTTGCAACCCGTAGTTGCTGCTGTTTCCGTTCACACTAGCGTAGTAGGCAAAGCGCTGGGTGTGGCCACCGAAGTTGATTTGGTCGTTGGTTTGATACCAATTCCCGAGACTCACCACCAATTCCGCTTCGTTGTTTCGCTCGAAGCCCGTGCGAGGCGCGATGTTGAAGATTCCATACGTGCGGTCTCCGTAATCGGCTTCGTAGCTTCCTCGTTGAACTTCCAGGTAGTCGATGTCCTTGGGGTCAATCTGGGGACCGAGGTTGGTGGCGATATTGGTATTGGGGATTGGGACGCCATCAATTAGCCAGTCCACTTGATGGCCTCCGCGCATGTGCAACATGTCGTGAGTCACATACGCCGCTGGTACGTAATCCGTGATCATCGCGAGGCTGTTGGAGCGGTCCGCGCCGGGAGTTTGGGCGATGTCGGCGCGATCCACTAGCGTCGTGGGTGTGACCGAATCGACGTTTTCCACTGCTCCTGGTGGTGGCGCGACAACGGTAGTGGTCTCATTCATGGTGCCGATCTTGAGTTGAAAATGTAGTGTGGGCGAAGAGCCGGAAGTTACGGTGACCGCTTGCTTCTCATCTGCGAAGCGATCTTTCGTTACAGACACGATGTAATCTCCGAGCGGCACTGAAGTAAAGGAAAATGCCCCATCCGGGTCTGTTTGCGTTGCCTGCGCCCAGTCGGAGGTGGCTGACTTAATTTTTACCGATACGTCCGCCACCGGTCGGTGCTGCGGATCGTGCACGACGCCTCGCACCGTCCCGAATATAGTGGCAAACACCCCGCTGGCCAAGAGACCTACGACTGCTGCAAAAAGAGAAATTCGCTGCATCATGAATTCTTCTCCACAAGAGCCGGAAAAAGTCCGGAGCGGGCCGACGGGCCCGGAACGAGGTTCAATCACACAAAAGTGGGACGGAACTACAGGGAGAGAAGCGAAGTGCGAGGAGGGGGTGCGAGCGGTTCAAACGACTGCATAAATTCTGCGGGTGCTAAGCTAGGTGAAGCAACCGTGTCAAGGGCTGGCTGGGAAATTATTGCGGGTGCTGGCAAAACAAAAATCACCGCCGATGTCAGGGAATGACTGCTCTCCTGACCACAGGACATTGAGCAGTTGGGGTTTCCACTGCCCTGGTGCTCGCAACTTGCGGAGGAGTCTTGTTTCGGGCGAGATTGATTTGGTTTCCCGTGTGCATGAGCCGCGCACATACCGCCCTCGCAACAGGCCATTCCCTGTGTCTGCCATGCCGCGGCCCAAAATGGAGCCCAGAAAAGTACCACTGCCAGCAGGCAAGCCCATGCCCCGAACGTTCTTTGCAGAGTTAAGAAGATGCGGGACGTTCGTTTCATAGCTAATCCTACAGACTATATATCAACCGGCCATTTCTTTCCAAGCATTAGTAAATTCCCTGCAGTTCAGACATAACAGGGAGCAAGGCGAGCGGGTGAGGCCCTTCGGGCTGAGCGATATAGTTCATAAGCGAGGAACGGGTTCGAGGCAGGAGGGAGGGTCGCGGCGCTGATCTCACGAGTCGCGAGAGTGAAAGACTTGCACGGCAGAAGAAAGCGTAGCCTTTGCCTGAGGAGCGATAAATTTTCGGAGCGCGCTTCTGGATACGCAGTGAGCCTAGGGAGCGCGAGCGTGATCGAGCTGATGCGATAGGCCGCGACGAAGTCGTCGTGTCTTCGCCAGGATTTTTAAGCGCGCCTCTTCCTTCAGCGTCAGCAACAACTCCTGATATTCGAGTGGAGCTAACCGCGCCACATAACCCTGATAAAAAATTAGGATCACGCTCATGGTCGGCCGCAGCTGATCCAAGGCCCGAGCCGTGGTTCGCGGATTGAATTCTGGCCGTCGGATCCGCTGCCAGTACCACTGCAGCAAACTGTACATCAGCAACACAAACACCACTTGATTGACAACCAGGGAAAGCCTTCGCGAGGTGAACCCGGCTAGATCGGAAAAACATTTCAGCTGTCGATGTCGCTCTTCAATGCTCGTGCGCAGCCGATATTCCTCACGAGTGGCTAGGGGCTCGGGGATCGGAGCGGTATCGAGCAACACCCAGTGCTCCCGGTGACCGTCACGGTCGATCTCGCGATTGACCACCGCATGGATCGGCACCGGGCAAGTGCTCAACGTTCGCAGGTCCATCACGGCGGCTACTTCGCTGCGTGCCTGTTCCGGGGGCGGCGTTCCCGTCGGGCTCGGCTTGCGGAGTTTCTGCACTTCCTGCGTTCTCTGCGCTGCCTCAGCTTTCTTCTTGGCCAAGGTGCGTTGGCGCGCTTCTTCCCGTTTACGAATCCTTTCCGGTCGGTGCACCGGGACCGTCGGCGCACGAGGGGAAGGAGTCGGCACCGGCTGAAACGATAACAACCCACCTTCGGCCAAGCCCACCACGTCCTTATAGATCTCCAGATCCTTGCGCGCCGGGATCAGCACGTCGATCCCTAGATCGCGCTTGCAATGGCCGATCTTCTCCCCGTCCAAAAAGCCACGATCCAGAATTAAACGCTTCATCACCCCGCGACCATGGTTTTCCACAAATTCATCCACCAACTCATAGAGCACTGGAGCTTCATGGTCCTTGCCGGCCGTCAGGCGCAGCCCCCCATACAGGAAAAACTCTCCTGCACGATTGGTATGCAGCAAGCTCACCAGCTTGTAACAGCGTCGCCAGTCGTAGGCTTTCTGTTGCTCTTGCGTCAGCTTTGCGGAATCGACCGGATGATTCTGCTCATCAAAAAGTAGCCGCGAAGAGCCCTCATAGCTCTCGTTGTCGGGCACGAACAGATAGCTCGCATCACCAATAAAAATCCCTTCCGCATCGAACGCGTGGTGTTGCTTAAAGACTCCCACGACCTCGCGGTTGAACCAGGTCTGCAGTAACTGCGCATCGGTATCGCCGGCCAGCTTGCGCAAATAGTCCTGGTCGCAAGGGGTCTGGCGATCGTATTCATTCTTATCGTTAAACCCAGCACAGCGCAGGGAAATGTCGCCGGTCTCCGGATGGGTGGCCTTGTGGCCCATGGCCGGGCCAAAAGCCTCGATCATGCTGCTGGAGCGCACTAGGAAGGGAAAGGCATGAAAGTGATGCTCGCCATGAAAACGCATGGACAGGTTGCTGGCCATATAGACCCACAAGGGCACATCGTGCCGCTCGCGGGGGGAGGGGTAGCTCTCGGCCAGCTTGTCCAGGATCTTCCGCTCGGTGATGACCCGGAAGAAGTCCGCTTCGCTGACTTCGCCGATGGCATCGACATAATCAAACTCGCCGCGACGAAACGCTTCGAGCACCCGCGCATCATTGCGCTCAAACAGCATGGCGGCGGATGTCGACAGTGCCGACTCACTCATCTTAAGGAGCCTCGCGACGCAACTCCTGGATCTGATCGAGCACCTTCAGAATCTTCTTGTGCAGCACCGAGACCTCGGCGCGGGCCCGACGAAAGCGCAAATACTCTGCACTCTTCTTACGCAACTCCGCTAACTGGGCCGGGGGAATAGAACGCATGTGGGACCGCCCCTGTTCACTCCAGGTCAGGACCATGTTGCGGTGCAGCCGGCCGCGCATGCAACTGCAGTTGGGGGTACTGCAACGACGGGCGATCTCGTAAACATTGCCTTTGACCAAAGGGGTGCGGGCAAGCGCGACGTTCAGCACCTCGCGTAGCTGCTCCAAAAGCGCGAGCAAGGCGACACGTAAGCGGCTGAGTTTTTGGTCATGCTTTTTGCCCTGCATGCGATTATACTTTATCACATGCAGGACAAGGTCAGTCAATACCAAAAATCGTAGGCTGGACGCAAAATGTCAGGGAGGGGTTACCGACATCCCCTACTTAAGCGGCTACGCATGCGATAGCCCGTTAGTGTCTGAACTGCAGTAAATTCCGACTCTTCGACCGCAAGACTCCAGTCTGGCTCCTTCTGGTAAACGGTAACTCGGGTACGAGACCGTAGGCGCCTTGGAAGGGTATTTGGGCATCGTCTAAAACACCTCGCCCCGCTACCTGGGAGCTTCTAACACGCGAAATCGCCCACCGGAACCATCCCAAACACATCTCAAAACACATCTATTGACGATGATTCGCTGTCGTTTGCCCATGATAACGATAGGCGGGGCGAGTGCGGGGCGCTCCACGACAAATGTCATGGGCCGCCGGCAGTCATTGCCCTCCCCGATTGCGCAAGGTAATAAAACGTAATGATTAAAATCAGGCCGTGGCGTGCAACGCCGCATAAACACTGGCTATTTCTGAAAGTACCGTAAATCGAGCCCCACGGGCTACCATTGGTTACCTATGTCTCAGGCCGCTCATCACCTATGTGTCGGGCTGCTCACAATCACTTGGCCTGAACCCTCAGAAAACTTCACCTGTAATTCTTCACCTGCTTCGGGTTCGATTCGTTGACTTGCCTGCAGTCGCACTCTAAGATGACCCCACCATGGCGGAAACCGAGCCGCTCCTCGGCAAAACAATTTTCACACTACCGCATCCTGGAGAAACTCGGCGGCGGCATAGGCGTGGTCTAAAACGCCGAGCACACCTAACTCGGCCCGCTTCGGAAGCCGGTCGTGGCAGTTTGGGTGGGTTGCCGCACAAGGGTTGCAGGCGGGGGCTGCGCCGATGAAACGCTGGATTGAGCGCCTTCTGAACGTAGGTCCTGGAGATTTGGGACGTGGGCTTCTTCTGAGTTCCTGCCTATTTTTAGTCATCAGTAGCTTCAAAATCGGCAGCGTGGTGGCGAACGCCCTCTTTCTGTCGCGATTCCAAGCGAGCCGCCTTGCTTACGCCGATATTTCCAGCTCGGTTCTGGTGGCCCTTGCCGTGGCGGGATACGTGAGTATTTCGAGGCGGGTGATACTGCGCGATCTACTCGTAGGCTCCATGGTGGTTTTCGCCGCCACGTACGTGTTGTTCTGGGCACTGGCCCACTTCTACTCTCGTTTGGTCTGGATTTCACCGGCGTTGTACGTATGGGTAAAAGCTTTCGGCGTGCTCGGGGCCACGCAGATCTGGACGCTGGCGAATTACATTCTGACGACCCGCGAGGCCAAACGGGTCTTTGGGATGGTGGGCAGCGGGGGCATTGCGGGAGGGATTTTTGCGGGGTTTCTCGCCAAGAGCATGGCCAAGAGGTTCGGAACCGAGAGCCTCCTGTTGGCTATGGCTCTGCTCGTATTGATCTGTGCCGGGCTAGTGGTTTTGATCTGGCGCGAGAATCAAGCGCTGATCGCCGATGCGCAAGAAACCGCTGGTGAATCCGAGAAAACAAACTCGCGTAACCTGCTCACCAGCATGCGGCTGTTGTACTCTTCGCCCTATATGCGGGCCATTGCAGTTGTAATCTGCATTTCGTCACTGATCTCCCAATTGACAAACTGGCAGTTCCTGGCCTTTGGTCAGCATTTCCTGGTCAAGAAAGACGCCATGGCGATTTTTTTTGGTAATTTCAATTTTTACGCTAATTTGCTTGGGCTGTTGTTCCAGTTGCTCTTGACCGCAAGATTTTTGCGCACCTTCGGCATTGGCGCGGCCCTCTTCGCGCTTCCCACCGCAGTTTTCCTGGGTTCGGCCGGATTGCTGGTTTTCGGCACTCTAGGCGCCGCCGTCGCGTTGAAGGGCTCCGACCAGGTGCTGCGCTATTCCATGGACAAATCCACAACGGAGTTGCTCTACCTGCCCATCGCTGCCCGTGTAAAGTTACAAGTGAAATGGTTTATTGATACCGTAGTCTGGCGCCTCGGGGATGGGCTCTCCGGCATAATCGTTCTCATCTTTGCCACCTGGCTGCACTTGCCCGCGCGCCACATCAGCTGGGTCGTGCTGGTGTTGGCAGGCGCCTGGCTTGTGTCGGTTGCTGTGGCGCGGCGCCAATACGTCTCTACCCTGAAGGAAAGCATTCGCCAGCATCGTTTCGATGTGGAAAACGCCACCGCACCGGTCCTCGACCGATCAACTGCGGACCTGTTGGCCACCAACCTTTCCGAATCCGCTCCAAAAGACATCCTCTATGCACTTGGTTTATTCGAGGTCGAGGAGCAGAGAGCGGCGCATCCCGCAATTCGTGCTCTGCTCAGTCATTCCGCGCCGGAAGTGCGCCAGAAGGCCATTTCCATTCTCTCCGCCGCCCGTGACCATGCCGCTGTTCCTGAAGTGCAAAAATTATTGTGCGACCCCGAGCTCGGTGTACGCACCGAGGCGTTGCTTTTTCTGAGTCGTCATGTGCATTTCGATCCCCTGACGTCCATCGAGGAGATTGGCGATTTCCCAGACTTTTCGGTCCGGTCGGCAGTGATCGCCTTTCTCGCCCAACCCGGGGACACCCAGAATCTGGAAGCCTCGCGGAAGATTCTGGATTCGATGCTCAGCGAAGAAGGAGAAGATCGCCTGCGTCACCGTCTGGAAGCGGCCCGCTTGCTTGGCGAGTTGCCGGACTGTTTCGATCCCTTGCTCTCCGAGCTGCTTTCCGATCCCGATCCTCAAGTGGTGTGCGAGGCCATTCGTTCCATCGGAATCCTCCGCAAACGCCCCCTTGTCCCGCAGTTATTGGACCGCCTTGGAAAAGACAAGGTGATTGCCAGCGCAGCCTCTCATGCATTGGGCGGATTCGGCGACTCCATTGTAGGCATGTTGCGCGACCATCTTGGCAATCCCTCCGTGCCCATCGAATCACGCCGAGCAATCCCGGACGTCCTGATGGCTCTCGGAACGCGAGCAGCCGCAACCGTGCTGCTGGACAACCTGCTGGAAGGCGATACCGTGCTGCGCACTCGTGCAATTACCGCGCTTAACAAGCTTCACCGTCTGCATCCGGAGATCGAACTGGACATTCAGATGTTGGAGACGGTATTAGCGGTCGAAATTCTGGGGCACTACCGGTCATACCAGATTCTGGCTACCATCGGCGCCGCGCCAGACAGCGACGATCCTTTGATTCGAGCGCTGAAAGAGTCCATGCACCAAGAGCTAGAACGTGTCTTTCGACTACTAAGCCTCGTGCATCCCCACCTCGACCTACACAGTGTCTATATAGGTCTGCAGTCCACGAGCGTCTCCGTTCATGACAACGCCTTGGAATTTCTCGATAACGTCTTGAAGGCGCGACTGCGAGATATGTTAGTGCCGTTGCTGGATAACAAGATCACGGTCGCGGAACGGGCCGAGATAGCGCACCGGCTGGTGCATACTGAGATCGAAAGCCAGGAACAGGCCGTGGCAACACTGGTAGCTTGCGAGGATCCGTGGTTGAAGTCATGCGGGGCGTACGCAATCGGAAACCTTGGGATAAAATCTTTGGAGGGGGAATTGGATCGATGCCTGACTGATTCAGACCCTCTGCTGCGCGAAACGGCCCGCGCTGCGAAAATGCGCCTCCGATAGATTATCGCAGAGGCATAAACTCAGACCTGCACTTCAAAAAAAAGAGCGGTTTCGGCCGTATTTGAGCAATCCCCACAGTGGGAGAACGCCTTTCATGACATCTCCACCCCGAAGCGAGCTTAGACCGAATATGTAAAATTACGGCAATTCCTTATGGACCGGTGCGCACGATCCTTTTCAGTGCCCGGTTGAAGGCGCCACGACGTGGCCACGAACGCGGACGGTGAGAGGTAGCACACCTCCGAACAGCAACGCGACCGCCAGAATCCCGAAGCCGGACCTGAACGAGTGGGTTCGTGCCGCCTGGAGCCCAACCAAAGCCGGCCCGAGAAATCCCCCGAGTCCCGACGCGAGACAGTTGATCGTGCCGGTAGCCATCGCCGCAGCGGAATCACAAAGGAATGCAGACGGCATGGCCCAAAAGCTGGGCAAAAAGGCGAGCAGGCTTGCCGCGGCAATGGAGAGGAGGAAAAGTGAAGGTACGGTCCCCCAATCCGCCACGCTCAGCACGGTTAAGGCAGCCGCCGTCACCCACAGCGGAACTGCAGAGTGCCAGCGCCGTTCGGCGGTCCGGTCGGAATGCCAACCGTTCACCTGCATGGCAACAAAACCAAGCAGGTTAGGCAAGGCCACTAGCAGAGTTACCTTGAAATCGCTTAGTCCCGACACGCGCTTGAGAATGGTGGGCAGCCAGAAGGCCAAGGCGTGGGCCGAGCCATTCTGCACCAGGTGCGCCGCAGTCAGAATGAAAACGTCGCGATGCCGCAGCGCTTGCCACACGGTATAAGTGCGGACGGATTCTTTGGCCCGCTTCTCGCTTTCCAGTTGATTGATAACCCACGCCCGCTCATTGGCAGGCAACCACTTCGCCTGACGCGGCCAATCGGTCAGATAAAACCAAGTCATAACGCCGAAGAACAGCGCAGGCACGCCTTCCAGAATGAACAACCACTGCCAGCCGCGTAGGCCACCCCAGTGGACGCCCAGCAGCAAGCCCGATATGGGGGAACCGACCGCGAACGATAAGGGAATGGCGGCCATGAAACCCGCCACGGCTTTGGCGCGATCTTCATAGACGAACCAGTGGGTGAGATACACAATGATCCCTGGGAAAAACCCCGCCTCCGCCAATCCCAGTAAAAACCGTAGCGTATAGAACTGGTGCGGTGTACGGATGAAGGCTGTCGCCATGGTGACCAGCCCCCAAGAGATCATGATGCGCGTTAGCCAGCGCCGTGCACTCCAACGCTCCATGATCATGGTGCCGGGGATTTCTAAAATGACGTACCCAAGGGAGAAGATGCCTGCTCCCAACCCAATTATGCGATCGTCAAAGCCGAGATCGTGCGGCAATTGCAGGGCCGCGGTCGCAAGATTCTGGCGATCCAAGTAAGCAATTACGTAAAGAAGAAACACATACGGCAGAAGACGCAGAGTAATCCGACGACGGGCGTGCCGGGCAACATCACTGGGGATGAGGGCTGGGGCAGACAAGTTCGTTTCTCGAAGATCTAGTTAGAGGAGCACGCCCGCTGAAAAATCACGCCATTATATGGTGGGCTCCGCAAGCTTCCGGTGAATCACGTCACAGCATATATCGGCATGTCAGGGTTGGGCAATCCGGTTTTACTGGGACAAGACATGGTTACCGGACATCCCGGTAGGGACGATCATCGCTGATCGCCCCCGCACATAACCGTACGAGCGGCATTACCGCATACGGCTCCCACCTTGGATGATTGGCGAGTAGTGCCGCTACTCGAACAACTGCTCAATCCGTGGTACACCCACTTCCCCGCACCGTGTCGGGCTGGTGTTGGGTGGAACGACGTTCTCCCTGGTCCGCGCCCTTTTTCTCTCCGGGCTCCGACGAAGATTGCTCTTCTTTGTTTGTCTGGTTAGGCTGCGGGGCGATCATTCCGTGAGCGAAACAATTTTGAGTTGTCGGCAGAGTTTAATGTGAGTAGAGTTGGGGGCAGCGTTTTAAGTAGGGGAGGTTAGTTCAATGTACAGATTCCGACTACCCTGGCTTGGATTACTTTTTGTAGTAGCGGTTTATGTGATTTGTCCTGTCGCGATGACCGCCACAGACGAGCCCGCCCTCAGCAAGGAGCAGATTAAGCAGTTCCTTCTAACGGCCAAGGTGGTAAACAGTCACCAATCCAAGAAAGGCATAACTAACACCTCACGGCTTACACTGAGTGACGGTACGCTGACACACGATGCCTCTTTCCAACCTATCGATGAGCACGAAAGGGTCAAGAAGCTTGCCTCGGGTCGCACCGAAATGAACTTTGTGGACTCTTACAAGTACAATATCGCCGCTTATGCGCTAGCGGAGCTGATCGGTCTTGACGACATGATGCCGGTCTATGTCGAACGCAAATGGCAGGGTCATGTAGGTTCGCTCAGCTGGTGGTTGCCCGTCAAGATGGATGAGGAGGAACGGGTGAAGCAGAAGCTAGAACCACCGGATCAAGACGCTTGGAACAAACAGATGTACAAAATACGCGTCTTCGACTCACTGGTTTACGACGAGGATCCTAACCTCACCAATGTGCTGATTGGCGAGAATTGGCAACTTTGGCGGATTGATTTCAGCCGCGCGTTCCGGCCCTACAAAGAACTGCAGGACCCCAAGGATCTGGCGCGCTGCGACCGCCGGTTATTTGAGAAGCTGAAGGCGCTGGACGCTAACGAACTGGCGGAAAAAACCAAGCCGTATCTGAGCAAAGACGAAGTGAAAGACGTGATGGCGCGGCGGGACAAGATCGTGGCGTACTTCCAGAAGCTCATTGCTGAAAAAGGCGAGAACGAGGTGCTCTACTAACACGTCTACGCCGATGGGTCGCACCCAAAACAGCTCACGAGCGGAAACAGTGAATTTTTGCTGGTCTGTGCGCCAGACGGCAAGTGAGCATACTACCCGGATCAATTTCAGTAACCGTTAGGCCCGGGGAAGAAACCTTGGCTTTGACCGCTTTTGAGCATGACCAAGTCGTTGCGCTGTTGGTCTAAGATCGCAGCAACGAGACTTGCCATTTTGCGCTACTCCTTTATTGGGCACGCCCGCTACGGTTCGCTACAGAGCCAAAAATAACCGAAGGCAGCATTGGGTGTAGGTTATTGATGAGCGGCGCAAGACATAGGTAGCTAGGTAACACATTGTGCCGGACACATAGGTGACACTTTCTCGCTTTAATGGGGAGGGAGTGATGCCTTGGAAGGAGTGTTCGGTAATGGATGAAAGAATGCAGTTCGCGGGGAGTACCATGAGCAACCTTACCGGTAATGCCGACAAACCAGAGTCGAAAATAATTACGCCGGTGCTTGGCTGGCTTGAGGATTCGGTAGTTCGATCCGATAACCCAGATTTCGGAGTTGCCGAATCATTCTCCACGTGCGCTGATATCTGGATCGTTTGGTGACTGCTGGGCCCCGTTCTTCGTAGCGGGTTCCCTGATGGAGGATCAGCCAGATCAGACGACACTGTCGATGCGCAATGACCCCAATGGCTTGATTATGCCCGAGGCGCGGGACGCAACGGCGATAGATGATCTCGAAGATGCTTCCTTTGGCTTTTACGGCGGCGTTAGCAGTCTGATTGAGCAAGCGCCGCATGTGACGGTTGCCCTTCGGAGAGCGGTGACTGTAGTTCACGCCGGCGCTCTCTTCTTCGCCGGGGCAGGCACCGACCCACGAAGAGAGGCATTTCTCGGAGGGAAACGTCGCTGCGGCAGGGCCGACTTCGGCAATGATCTGCTGCGCGGAGTCCACTGCGAAACCCGGAACCTCCGCTAGCCGCTCGACCGCATCCTGGTGCGGATGGAGCAAAGTAGCCAGCTCTTGATCCAGTTGACCGATCTGCTGCTCGAGGATTTGCAAGTGCTCCAGGGTCATTTTCAGGAGCCGTCGGTACACGGGCTTGAGCTCCGTGCACGCGCCGAGCGCATCACACAATTGTTCCGGTGTAGCGCGCAACCTCTCATGGGCTAAAGCGGCCAGAGCTGCGGGATTGGTTTCTCCGTCAGCCAGTGCCTTCAACATGCGTCTGGCACTGACGCCAAGCAGATCGGAGACCAAGCTGGACAACTTGATATGGGCCTCTTCCAGAAGTGATTCCAGTCGGTTGTTTAACCGTACCACGTCGCGCCGCAACTGGTACTTCTTTCGCGTCACCGTTCGCCATAGACGCTGCTCCGTATCGGGCACAAAGCTCAGTGTCAATTCTCGGGCTACGAGTCGTTTCACCAGCCGCTCGGCATCGACGAAATCTCTCTTTCGCCCGCGCCGCCCGCGATTGGATAGCGCCTGCGCCAGATGCAACCTGCCGGACCTCCGCCTGGCTCCTTCCCGCTTCTCGCAGAGCGGCTTCCAATACCTTTCCAGTGTTTCCCATACGGGTTTCCAATATTGCGCCGTCGACTCCATGACTATTTCTTCGGCCTTTTGCTCGACGAGCCACGCAGCCAACGATCGCAGTTGTTCGGGGTTGCTGCTAAACATCCGTCGCTCAAATTGGTATTCGCTTTCGATTTCAACGTCGGACACAACTACAGCCAGCATCTTCTTGTGAACATCGATTCCCGCTATCCGGTACGACATAGACTCCTCCTGGCCGGGAGCGGAGAGCGTGCTGCGATTACTTTAACCAGAGTCGCGGGCTATCGCCGCTTCCCAGGGGAAGACAACGACGCCCAATTATTCGCTCAAACACGCACGCTCCGGATCAGACAGATGAACGGTCTCGAACTCTCCACTGATAAACGCGACCTCGCCGCTCCGGGCTGTTGCGATCTTACCACTGAGTGATTTTCATAAGGTTTCGCGGGCCGAAGGCCCTAAAAGGACAGATGGGATGAGAAGGCCGGTCTCCTAGCGGGATGCGATACGCTCCCAATGTTCGACGTGCTCGAAGCACAATGAAAAGGAGTTACGTGCGCCGGTACCTATTTCTGGGAGTCGCGGAGAAGGACTACGTCGGAATCGGAGTGGCCACGAATCATTCCCACCTTGCCGCCGTCGAGAGACCAGTGAAAGTCAATGATCCGTTCCGAGTTGAAATTGCTGATTTGTTTTCCCTGGGAGCCATCGAAAGGCTGGAGCCAGAGATTGTCGGCGTCCTTGTCTCGGAAAGGATAAACCACCGCTTTGCCGTCGTGTGCAAAGCGAGGCGCTCCTCGGATCGGCTGCTGCACCGCTAAGAACTTCGCGTTTCCCGGAGAATCGGGCGGCACTAACGCCAGCACCACCTTCGAACTGCTGGAAGAAGCCACGGTTGGAAAGGTCGCGAGCTTGCCGTCGGGAGATATATCAAATCCAAAAACCACGGGAAGCTCTGTGACCCGCTCAGTTTTGCCTCCTTGCAAAGGCACTCTGGTCAGCTTTGCGCCATTCGCTTCATCCAAGTAAAACACCCATTGTCCATCGGGCGAGCACACACCATTCTGATCAAGTCTGCCACTGCTCAATTGCTTCAGGTTACCCCCTCCGGAATCCATACGCCAGATAGTCGTTGTGCCCGCCCCAGCATGGCCTGCCATAACGAACACAACGAAATGGCCATTGGCGCATGCAGAAGGTTGGAAGGCAAGGACGTCCTGCTCTAGCGAGGTTAGTGGTGTCTTGCTGCGCGATTCAACATTGAAAAGGCTCAAGCTTAAATCCGGACTGATGACCATTTGCCCATCCCGTGTCCAGGAAAAGCCAGGGAAGGGGAAATAGGACGCGAGTTGCTCCGTCTGACCGCTGTCCAAGGCCGATGCCGACGTCACGGAAAGGTCGTAGTGGTGTTGCTTGAGAACGGTGGCCAACGTATGTCCGTCAGCGGAGAGGCTGAGATCGAAATAATCGCCAACGTCGTGGGTTACAGCTCGGAGCGTCCCGCCTGGGTATGAGATTTCCACGATTCGATAGCGCAGGAAGTTGGTTTCTTTGTCCCTAAAGAGGGCGAGTATACCGTGGCCATCGGATAGCCATGTCGGTTTACTCAGGTAACCTACGGCCCCAAAGAAGCGGCTTTGTCTGCCGGTAAGCGCATCAACCGCTTCCAAGCTGTTCAGGGCATCTCCCGATGCCTGAAGGATTACACACACGATCGTCTTTCCATCAGGCGACCAGGCCGGGTCGCTCAAGAATTGATCCATCGTACTGGTGACCAGCGTTTTCTCGTCGCCGGTTTCAAGGGAGTGAACCACGAGACGGAACTTGCCGATCTCTGGACTGTCCGAAACGACATAAGCAAAACTTCTGCCGTCGGGACAAAAAGTGATGTTGCTGTCCGCACCGGTGACAAGTTTTTGTGGCGTGCCACCCAGGACGGGCGCCCGAAACACGGAACGCAGTTTCTGGCCGTTCTCCGCTCGGACAAAGTACAGATAATCTCCTGCAGGAGAGAAGCGTAGACCGAGGTACCGCAACGGCCCGGGGGGTATGACTTGCGTGCTGCTGTTCGCCAACTGATACTGAAATTTGGCGGCTACGGGGATATTACGTAACCATAGACTCTGCTGGCCGTTTTCCTCTTCGACATTCAGGACGTATTTGCCATCGGGAGAGATAGCGACCAGCCCCGCTTTTTCGGTATCCGTAAGTTTGTAGACAGAAGTATTTTGAAACGGTACCGGTTGCGCACGGATGAGGAAAGCGTGTATCCCATAGGCTGCCGCGCCGACCAGAAGAATCGCAACCACGGTAGTGATCACGGCTCCCACTTTATGCTGACGCACAGCGGCGGACACGGTAGACCCGTTTGTGACGCGTGCCGACGAAGCAGCTGGTGCCACCTCAGTTTCGCCGTTCGAAGAAGAGGCAATCACTTGTGGCGGTAGGCCCGAACCGGTATCCCTTTGGAGGCGTTTCAAGTCGCTGCGTACGTCCGCGGCATGCTGGTAGCGCAGGTCTCGGTCTTTTTCCAGCGCCTTGTGGATGATGCGCTCGAGGTCTGCCGCTAGATCGGGATTCAGTCGAACCGGAGGTACCGGCGTTCGCTCGAGAATCGCGCTGGAAATTACACCCGAGCTATTCCCCCGAAATGGCAATTGCCCTGTTGCCATCTCGTACAGCACAACGCCAAAGGAAAACAGGTCTGTGCGCGCGTCCAGGTCTTTGGCGCGAACTTGCTCGGGCGACATATAAGCAACAGTGCCCAACATGCTGCCCGGACTCGTCAGTTGGTTCGGGTCAACCTCTTGCGTGGCCAGCGTTTCTGCATTGACAGACGAGCCCGCTGCGGAACTCACCTTGGCCAATCCGAAATCCAAAATCTTGGTGTGGCCTAGTTCAGTAACGAAAATGTTCGCTGGCTTGATGTCTCGATGGATGATCCCTTTCGAGTGCGCGGCATTCAGCCCGTCCGCTACGCCAATCGCCACATCAAGTAACACTTCCAGTTCCATTGGCCTCCCAGCGATGGTGTGCTTTAACGTCTTGCCTTCCAGATACTCCATTGCGATGAAGCGCCTGCCAACGTGATCACCGATTTCGTAAATGGTGCAAATGTTCGGGTGATTCAATGCGGACGCGGCGCGAGCTTCACGCCGGAAGCGTTCAAGTGAATTCGGATCTTTGGCGAGGTCATCCGGAAGGAATTTCAGGGCCACAAAGCGGCCGAGCTCGGAATCCTCGGCCTTGTACACAACGCCCATCCCGCCACCGCCAAGTTTCTCGACGATTCGGTAGTGGGAGATGGTCTGGCCAATGAGTGAGTTGGAGTCCGCCACGGTGCGGTCATATTAGGTCGCGTGCGAGAGGCAAGTCAACGAAGGGCGTAAGTCACCATTGTGGTGTTTGACGAAGTGCAGTGATTGAAGGTACTCTTCTTATGTGTCTTGTAGTGTAGACACTACAAGAAGGAGGGTCCCTCATGTCACTAACTTCACTCGAACAGCTCGAAGTAAAAGGCGCCGATCTCAAAGCTGCCCTTGCCAGGATCGGGGATATGCGGCCGGGATCTCTGAGCGAGACGTACGGAAAGTGTGGAAAATCAACCTGTCACTGTGCCAAGCCAGGATCGCGAGGACACGGTCCGAGTTGGCTTTTGACGCGGACTGTGGACGGCAAGACGGTGGCCCAGAGGATCCCCTCTGGACCAGCGGTCGAGCAATCCAAGCAGCAAGTGGCCGAGTACAAGCGCTTTCGTGAACTCTCGCGAGAACTGATCGAAATCAGCGACCGGATTTGTGACCTACGACTGAAGGATCTCGAGGGTGCTCGAGAAGTCCAAACTAAAAAAAAACGCCATCGCCGCAAGTCTGCAAGGTGAGATCGCACGGGAGATCGAAGAACTGTTCGGTTCCCAAGCCCTGGAGGAGATCGACTTCGAGGCTTTGGAAACGGCGATGCGGCGCCGGGCCCTGCAGCTGGCCGCCCGCTTACTCGAGCAGCGATTCAACAGCGACCATTGCGATTACCAAGGCAGCTCGTTGCCTTGTGCCTGTGGCCGCCGGGCGCGTTATGTCGAACGACGATGGAAAAGTTTTCATAGCGTGGTCGGAGAACTGAAACTGGAGCGTGCCTACTACTACTGTTGGGAATGTGAGCGGGGCTTCTGTCCTCGCGACCGGGCCTTGGGAATGGACGCCACGTCACTCTCTCCGGCGGTCGTGCGCATGATCGGCACCGTAGGGGCCATGGTCAGCTTCCAGGAAGGTAGCGACCTGTTGACCGAACTGGCCGGTGTGGCGGTGGATGCCAAGCAGGTAGAGAGAACTGCAGAGGATCTGGGAAAAGAGATCGCTGAAGATGAACGCGTGCACACCGAACCACTGGATTCTCTTCCTCTGCCGCAGACTCTGTATCTCGGGATGGATGGAACAGGGATTCCTCTCCGCGCAGAGGAACTCGTGAGCCGCAGTGGAAAGCAACCGGACGGATCCGCCAAGACCGGCGAGGTGAAGCTCTGCACCCTTTGGAGCGCGGAATCGCTCGATGAACAAGGTACCCCCATCCGCGATGAAGGGTCGGTCACCTATTCGGCGGCTCTCGAGAGTGCTTCCGTGCTGGACACAGCTGCCGAACGCTCTCCCTTCGCCCAGCGCGTCTGGCGGGAGGCCACGCGTCGCCGCTTCTGCCAAGCACCACGCCGGGTCGTGCTCGGAGATGGGGCCGTTTGGATTTGGAACATCGCCGACGATCAGTTTCCGGATGCCACGCAGATCGTCGATCGCTATCACGCCAAGCAGCACTTGAGCGATCTCGGAAAAGCTCTATACGGTCCCATCAACCCACGAACTGCTCAGTGGGTAGAACGCAGGAAAGAAGAACTCGATAGCGGAAAGTTTCCGGTTCTACTCACCGCGATCCGGCGCCAGGTCCCTCGCTCCGATGAGGCTCGCCGTTGTCTCCACTATTTCCAGACGAACCGCGAGCGTATGCGCTATCCGGAGTTTCACGCCCAAGGCTTGTGCACTTCTACGGGCGTTGTAGAGGCCGGTTGCAAGGTGGCCATCGGCACACGCCTCAAACGTGCCGGAATGCATTGGACCGTGCGCGGCTCCAACGCCATCATCGCTCTCCGCTGTGCCAAGCTCAGTGGTCGCTTTCAGGACTTCTGGGAGCGCCGATCAGAAAGTCGGGCCGCATGACCTACCACTTTCTTGGGGTGCACCCGTCAACGAATCCGCGGCACTTGAATCTCGGCACCAATAAAAAAGCTAGTGCCTTCCATGAGAAGACCAGTCCCTGGGGAGAGTTTTGCTCTTTCCATGAGTTCTTCTCTCTTTTCCCGCTCAGCCTCTTTCCCGCTCAGCCAAGCCACCTCTGTCGCCACCCTTCCATCCGCACTCTTGTATGAGCGGTTTTCGCTCGGTGCAAGTTGGGTGTTCTCGATTGAGTAGGCGCTGCCACCTGATTAGCGTCCTCTGCTTCTCTCTTTAGAAGAGAAGTTCGGCCTAGGGTGTGGTCGCCAATTTGTGTTTCAAAACAATTTCTCCTGCTTCATTCAAGACGCAGTACGCACTGGAGCGATCGCCCAGATCCACACGAATCGTGAGCTGCCCTTTGAAAAGGTTTTTCCTACTTGTCTGCATAGTGCTAGTCCTCTGCATTGCCGGTCTCCTTTTTCATTGTGCTTCGAGCACGTCGAACATTGGGAGCGTATAGCATCCCGCGGGAGACCCCGGAACAGGTGAGATATGGGGTTATCGCGAGCAGCAGTATTTGGGAGGCGCACCTGTTCGGATCGGAAACCTGCGACAGGTTGGGCAGCCCATCGTCAAGTAGGTGTCGCGGTAGGAACGTCGTTACCCAACGCCCCCCGCCGAGATCCGCACGTGCAGCATTCCCGCATGCGGCTCTTACCGCAGATATTTGGCGTCGAAGCGCAAATTAGGATACAGATGAAGAATCTTGGGTAGCGGAAGGACCTTGCAGAATTCGTCGGCTGATTTCCATACCACTGCCGAACCTCAGGCCGATTCAACCAGTAAAGTAAAGTCACGGAGCGACCATTTCCATCGCCCATACACCAGCGGGACGCATGTACATGGACGCGCGGAAATTTCCTTCGTCGTTCCAGGCTTCGGGTGTACGGAACCAGTAGCCTTTCGTCTCGTAGACGACGTGGTAGACGCCCCAGGCTGTCTGGAAGGCCTCGTCCTTCATACCTTCACTGAGGAACAGCGCGGCAAGGCTAAAAGTCGTTCCTGCCCAAACCTCTTCGCCTTGTTCGTTACCGCGTAGGATTGAACCATCGGCAGCCATGCCATTGGCAGCGCCCATTTGGCCGTCGCCGAATTTCATCACGTTGTTCGCGAAAATTTTCTTGAGCGCGGAAATCTGCATGTCATGCGGCACGAGGTCGCCGAGTCCCGTCATGTTGGCGTACCACTGTCCGGCGAGTTGATCGGCTTGGATAGCGTCCTTGGACTGGTTATCCATGTCGTATCGAAAATACTGTCCATTCCAGAGTTTTTCGATGTAGCTCTTCTGCGCTTTCTTGAACATCTGGCGGTACTCAGCGGCGGATTTTTTGTCGTCGAGGAGCAGCGCGGTCTCTTCGGCGGCGCGCAAAGCGGCAAGCCAAAGGTTGCCGCAGTAGGCGCTGATGCCGTTGACCACCCAAGAATCATAGGTCTGGTCCGGATAGCCGCTGTTTTCGGGGATGCCGCTGCCGCGATCGAACTGCTGCAGGTAGGCGAGCGCTTCCTTCATTGCCGGCCACATTTCTTGGAGGAAGTTCTTATCTTTCCGGCCAGTTAAGACGTAGTCGCGATACACCATCAAGACAAATTTCGTGTTGAGATCTTTCCAGTCGTTCGTGTCCTGCCAGCCCGGCTCGTTGACAGAGAAAAACGGATCGCCTTCCGGAATGCCCAAATCATGCGGCACCGCGCCTTTTTTCTTGCGCTTGTGGAGAACGGGCTCGCCGGTCTGCTGCGTTTTCCACACCCAGAGGCCGAGTTCGGGCCATTCGCGCGGAACCGTGGCAGCAAATTCACGCAGGACCTGCTTGTCAATGTCCGGCCAGAATTTGAGCAGCGGCATCGAGCCATAAAAGCGGACGTCGAGCGTGCCGTAGTAGGCATAGTCGAAACATTCAAGGAGCGCGAAGGTTGGAGCAATCTTGGGGTCGCTTCCGGCGGGACGTCCCCAAAAAGTTCCGCCGTCGGTCAGCACGTACATTTCGTTGAATAGCATGCCACGGTACCAAGCGGGTTTGCTTTCGTCCTTGACGTATGACGCTTGCCAGTGGTCGATCGCCGAACTCCACGTGGTGGCGTTTTGCAAACCGTCGCGCGCAATGGCCCACGCATTCTTGCCTGTGATGCCGTAGAAATCGGTGTAGCGGCGATGCCACTGGCGTCCTTGGCCAAACTCGACAATGGGGAAGTCCCAAGCGATGACCATGGGAATGATTTTCTTTTCGCGCGGCGCCAGTGTGAAACGAACGGAAATGGCTCCTGCCAGTTTTTCGCCAGCGCTCACCCACGACGTGTCTTTGTTCAGCAGCGCCCCGTCTTTTGCGAAAGAGGACCAAACGGCTTTGCCGTCGCCGTCCGCGAGGAATGAAGTTAAATAACTAACCTCAACGCCCGGCGTTTCCATCGCGGCGATGACAAACTGGCCGTCCCATTCGCTTTCGACGTTGTCGGCACGGTTGCGGTCGAAAATGATGCCCTTCATTGTTCCGTTTGACCCGGATTGTTGGCTGACGAAGTGATTGAAGTTTCCCTGGTTTGGCGCACCCTTGAAGTCGCGCGTAAACGTCCGGAACCATCCGCCCATATTAGTCCAGGAAAGTAAAACCGAGACAGTCACCGAGCGGTTCGAGGGATTTTCTGCGTGCCAGCGATAGACCGCGACTGGGTAGCTGGATTCCGTGTAATTGTCCGGAATGACCGGAGAGAACTGTTCGAGAACGACATGCGCGGGGAATTTGTCCCATTTGTAGTCGAACCAGGATTTGGGGTAGAGCGAGGCGTACTCCCCGGCGCCAACGGGATAGTCCCATTGCCAACTGGAAAGTTGTCCATCAGTTGGATGACCGTTCATGAGGACGCGGGCGGTTCCTTCGGTGTCGCCGTCGGCCTTTTGAAACATCGCGAATTGATTGGCGAATACGGTCTCGTATTTGTGAATCGCCGCTTTGATGTGCCAACGCGCGAAATCACCGCGATAGGTACGGGAGAAAGTTCCCGCGCCGAAACCGCCGACCGGGGCACCCTGCCAGTAGCCGTCGTCAATATCAACGTTGTTCTTGCGCACGCCGGGATGATCGAGCGGCTGGCCGAGCGGGCGGCGCCAGGCGATTTTCGGGATTTCGTCGCTGAGGCAACTGAACGGAGCGGCCACGAATAGGGCGGAAATAGCAACGAGAATCAGCGAAAGATGTTTTTTCATTAGGTCAGAACCCGCAATACATCATAAACATCTAGATTATGCGCACAAGTCCTGGGTGTCGTTAGGATAGACTCGTTGAGCGATCCGGAGAGTGTGCATGGGCAACGATGTTGTGGCCTTTAAATCCTGGTTGGACTCTTACGGCCGAGCGTGGGAAGAGCCGTAATCCAGAAGCTGCGTCGGCGCTGTTCGCGGAAAACGGTACCTACCGAGTCACGCCATTTCTCGAACCCATCTGTGGGAGAAAAGCCATTTTCGACTATTGGTCAGAGGTGGCCCGAACCGAAGAAAGCATTGAATTCGGGTACGAGATCTTGGTTGCGAATGCTGAGCTTAATATCGCCAGATGGTCGGCGTCGTTTGTTATCGTCCCACAGGGGTTACAAACAAAGCTTGATGGAATCTTCGTGATTTCTCTTGACGAGGAAGGACGCTGTAAATCGTTGCAGGAGTGGTGGCACAAACAGCAAAAATGAGCGTGAAACTCCTCCCAGTGCCCACATGCAGGATTATGCCGTTTAATCAGGAATTTAGTAGTGTCTGAGTTTGAAAATCTGCTGTGCCTCGCTGAAAATCAATCCGGCTTTTCTGTATACTGACGCAGTCGAAAGGAGGCCTCGGTGGACGACGTCACCGGTCTTGTTGCCGAAATTCGTGCGTTTCGGCCCTTCCTTCCCGCAAGGGAATTCGAGACGAGCCTGCGCTTCTACAAGGCGATTGGTTTCGAAGCCTATCCGCTCGGGGAGACTCTTGCCGAACTAAGCCTTGGGACTCACGCCTTCCTACTCCAAGGCTACTACGTGAAGGAATGGGCCGAAAACACTGTGATGCATGTCCTCGTCGAGGATGTCGACGCCTGGTGGCGACATATCGATTCACTGGCCCTTACCCGTCAATTCGACGTTTCACCCCCGGCGCCGCCTCGGGTCGAGCCGTGGGGCCTCACCGTAGCCTACGTATTCGATCCGTCGGGGGTGCTGTGGCACTTTGCCCAAACAACCCCAGAAAATCCGAAGTCAGACCCTACCTAATTTCAAACTGAGACACTAGCAGGACTTGGCCCCACTTGCCTTGTACTGCATGGGAGAAATGGCTAACCGGACTTTTCCGATTTTGTCGTTACCAGGCATCATGTTGTCGTTGGCTAGCTATAGCTCGCTAAAGGAGAGATTACTATATACTTCCTGCGTCTCGGCGCTCGTAATGATGCTTTTGCGAAACTCGTCCCGATGATGGCGGCCTCTAGCTCTTAGGGCAGTAAGCATTTCGGCATCAAGGCGACTCTTACACACGCCTCCTAGCGGGAGTTTACTGCGGATTCGGTCGACAGATTTCTAAGAGTTCCTTTTTCTGGAGTTTAAGGCGTCCGGTTGGTATTACCCACGCTGGGTGATCTGCAATTCGTCCAGCTTCAGCGCCTTGGCCAAAGCCTGCTGCGCCAAAGTTTGCTTCGATAGCACGTAGGCTGCACGATCAGGGCCTTTCTCGCCTTGTCGTGGATAGAGCAGGATGAACTGCTGAATCTGCTGCAATTCTTCGATGAGTTGTTCCATGGAAAGATCGCTCCAGGCGGCTTTGGCTTGGCGATGCACATACTGCAACAGAGAAATGCCCAGCATGCAGTAGAACGCGTGGATGTGGATCTTGCGGTCGGTCCAGTGATACATCGGTCCCCAGCCGAGCCACTCTCCGTCTTTCAGGCCGCGGAAGACGCGCTCGACCTGCTGCTGACCGGCATAACCAGCCACGACTTGTTCCGCCGTCCAGTCCAGGTGGTTGCTGAGTAGCACGGTTCGCCCTAAACGACGACCGAGCAGGCGCTCAAACGCCACTTGCTCGAAATCAAACTGGAGTCGCCATTGGCCGTCGCGAGATTCCAGCTGATAGCGAATGACCTCGGAGAGGAACTGCCCGGACAACCACTTCTGAATCTTGCGGGTGATGCCCTCCTCAGTCCAACGCGTCCGCGGTTTATTCAATTCCTTCGTAAAGCGTCGCAGGGACTGCAGCGCACGGCTGATGCTGGTGGTCAGGCTGTGCAGTTGCTCGGCGGCAAAAGGCGCCGAATACTTGACCACCGCGAGATATTCCTGGCCGTGCACCAGTAGCTTCTCCGCGGCGGCCCGCACACCCGGTTGTTCTGCACTGCACGGCGGCAGTTCTTCCGTGGCGCGCTCACGCAACTCCGCCGGCGCTTGATTCCACGGCAGGGCGGAAATCCATCCCACCCCCGCTTCTTCGAGTTGCACGGTGTTGTCCAGTGCGGCCGTGCCTTTGTCGAAGACCAGCGTGACGGTGTCGCGCGCAATCTGGTTTTGATCCAGCAGACGCACGATGCGCTCCAAGGCGACAGAGAACTCTTCGACATCGGCCACGTTGCCCGGGTACACGTGGTGGCATAAGCTCAGCCCATTTTCTCCGTCCAGAACATAGCTCAGACCCACTTGGCGCAGATTGTGGCGGCCCTGCTTGTTGTGGCCGCGCTGCGCCAGTTGGTTCCGCGTGTTGGTCGTGGCAATGTAGGTGTAGAAGTTGGTGGTATCGTAGGCCAGCAGCCGACGACCGACCAGTTGCTTTTCCTTCCACAGACCCAGTAAACGCAACTGCGCCTGATCGAGAGGATCTTCGGCGGGAGCCAGGGTCTCCGGCAGAATCTGTTCGAAGGCGTCCCAGAAAGCTTGCGAAGTAAAGCGTTCGGCAGGAAAACCCCACTCGGAAGCGAGGATGGTCTGGTCGTACCAGTTGCTAACGGCGGTCTTCGGACCGGGATCGCAAATACGGTGAATGGCCGCGAGTAGGAGATAGTGAGCAGGACCGGGTCCGGAACGCGGCGCCGGCCACAGGGATTCCAGCAGTGGCCACACGCCGGACTGTTTTGCAGCGAGCCACAAGGCCCCGGGGAGACCGAAATCTCGCAAGGTGGCGGAGAGGGGAACCGGGGCGGATTTTTGCTGGACGAGTTCAGCGAGTTTTTCGGCGGTGCCCAGATAGGCCTGATGGACGATGCGGGGTTTGCCGTCGCGACGGGCGCTTTCCACGAGGTAATAGTAGAGGCGATTGCCTTTTTTCTTTTTGACAAGGCTGGCCATCAAGGGTAATACATAAACGGAATGCTCTTAACTGTCAAGCATAAAATGAGACAATAATCACACACGAGTCTAATTATATAGGGTAATACACATTCGGAAAGAAAGAAACCGAATTAACTCCTACGGATGGAATGATTTAGTGGGAATGCCCAGAGGTTCGGGACAGCGCTAGCAGTAAACTACCGCTAGTCCGTTACTGCAGTCCAACCTGCCCGTGGAGGCTTTCGTAAATCGCGTTTGAGTCGTAGCCCACGCCGCTCTTGAAAACGATCTCCGGGTTTTCGATTACCGTGATGTCTTTCGCGAGGTCGCCATCGAGTAGCACCAGATCCGCCTGCTTGCCTGCCGCCACGCTCCCAATTCGGTCGGCGGCGCCGAGGAACGTCGCGCCATTTTGCGTGGCGATGTGAATCGCTTCGACCGGCGTGAATCCCCCCTCGACGAGAAGTTCCACTTCTCGCTGGTCGCCCAAGCCGGCCAGTGTTTGCCCGGTGCCGGTCGGATCGCAGCCGGCCAGTAGCATTCCTC
Organism: Candidatus Acidiferrales bacterium; assembly: GCA_963783955.1. Taxonomy (GTDB): domain Bacteria; phylum Acidobacteriota; class Terriglobia; order Acidiferrales; family UBA7541; genus Acidiferrum. The sequence goes on from CAWAPN010000004.1 coordinate 198,252, forward strand.
CGGCGGCGACGAAGTTGCGCTCGAATTTCATCTCCTTCTGAAGCCACTCCCGAATCAATGGATCGAGATCCATCATACTGGCTCGCACGGTCATCACCTTTGACCATGCTTGCTGGCTCATCAATTCGTGCGACCTCTTCATGATCCCCGAATTCATCGGCGGGCGGGAGGCGCCTTCGAACACGGCCAGCGTGGACGTGACGGCCACGTGATGGGCGACAAGCGTGTCGATAGTTTTGCGCAGCTCGGGACCGTCCGGGTCGATATTTTTGATGATTTCCGCGAGCATGCCGAAGTACCCGGAAAAATCATCCAAGCACACGCCCGGCTTCTTTTTCGAATAAAGTTCTCCGTCGGGCGCGCCGTAGGGACCGTGCTCCAGATTATCAATGCCCATCTCCGCCGCTTCGTTGTAACCGACCGAGCAGAGATGGCCAGTGACCTTCATTCCGAGCTTGTGCGCCTCTTCGATTCCCGCGCGCAATTCATCGGGCTTCACGTCCATGTAGGCTTTCACCGAAGTAAAGCCGACGGAGTGCCAGTATTCGACGAAGGCGTGGACCTCCGCTGCATCCTTAAGCGGATGCAATTGCAGGAAAGCTGAGGGCGCGCCTTCGAGGTAAGGCGTGGTGAGATAAAGATCCGGCCCGGGCAATCGGCCGCCGTCTACTCGCGCCTTCACTTGCAGATCCGTGTAAGGTTCGATCGAGCCGGTCGTCCGCGCCGTGGTCACGCCGCCCGCCAGATAAAGCTGCGGGAAAGAAAAGGGCTGCTCGATGAAGATCGGCTCCCCGTCATTCGCGGCCGGATAAAAAAGATGCTCGTGCATCCCCACGAGGCCGGGAATCACGGTCTTGCCCCTCGCATCGATCACTTTCGCGCCCGCCGGCACGTTCGTGCTTGCCGCGGAACCCACCGCAGCAAATTTGCCGTGGTCGATGACGATAGTCTGGTCCACTTGCGCAGCCGCGCCAGTGCCATCAATCAGTTGGACATGCGTCAATGCGATCACTGGTGAGTTCTCGCGAATGAACTTCGGGGCCGGCGCAACCTGTTGAGCATTGGCGCTTGAAGCAGCAAAAAGAAGAATGGCGACGAGGAACGTTCGCATCGACCCCTCCTGTTTTTTTCGTTTTCTACTTCTCCGTTCACACTTCGACCGAACCTGTATTTTTCGAACATTCAGCGTGCTACCGATCGCACCGGTTTGGATACGTCAGTTCAATTGGGACTATTTCTTGGCTGCTCGAGCTGCCATTTGAGCGCGGAAGTTTTTTTCCTTCTGAATTTCTTCGTCGTTGAAGGCAGATGCGAAGTCTTCGGGCTCCAAGATCTGGCGGATCTCTATGTCGGACTCGCTTTCGTGGGGGTTGGGGCATCGCTTGACCCACTCGATGGCCTCTTCGAGAGACTTGACCTGCCAGAACCAGAAGCCGGCGATGAGTTCCTTGCTTTCGGCGAAGGGGCCGTCAATGACGGTGCGGTTCTTGCCGGAGAAGTGGACGCGGGCGCCTTTGGAGGAGGGATGAAGACCGTCGTAGCCTAACAAGACTCCGGCTTCTAAGAGCTCGTCGTTGAATTTGTTCATGTCGGCCAGGAGCTGGGGATCGGGGGGTGCGCCTTCGTTTTCGGAGTCTTTCGTGGCTTTGACGATGACCATGAATCGCATTTTGTTTGTCCTTTCGGGTTGAGTTGGTCTGACGTTCAAGTTCAGAGCTTAATTGATGCTCTACCGATACGTCGAACGAGAAGGTGCCGAATCGACACGGGTGACGATTTTTTGGGGGGTGGGGGCGAAGGCATACGTCGGGGGCTGAAGCCCGGCTTGTTGCGTGTCTGTAATGACCAGGGCAGTCGCTTCATCGACACCTGGGGGCAACATGGCACGTGAGCCCGGAGTTCCCGTCTCCCACAAAGCCGTAACGGCGAGTTCAGGACACTCTGGCGGTTCTTTCCGCACCGTTCGTCTTGCTGCTCTAAACCTGCGAGCCGGACATCTTCGACTGAGCTCCTAGCGGTTCGCGGAATGGATCCATCGGAATCGGCGAGTACTCGACCTCGATGATCTCGAGATGCTCCGTCTTCGCTGGCGCGCGCAGGTCTACACGGTCGCCGGGGCCCGCCTTCATCAGCGCATTGGCGAGAGGCGAGCGCCAGCTGATGTAGCCGCGGTCGAGGTCCATCTCGTCGATGCCGACGATCGAGACGACGTGTTCGAGGCCGGCGGCGTCCTTGTAGGTCACGGTTGCGCCGAAGAAGACGCGCGTAGCGGCTGACCCTGGCCGCGGAGCAGCGGGATCGACGACCACGGCCGCGTCAATACGTTTCGTGAGAAAGCGGATGCGCGAATCGATCTGGCCTAACCGTCGCTTGCCGTAGAGGTAGTCGGCGTTTTCACTGCGGTCCCCGTTACTAGCAGCCCACGCTACAACCTCCACCACCGCGGGCCGCTCGCGGCTCAGTAGGAACAGATGCTCGTCTTTCAGCCGCTGCAACCCGGCGGGCGTGATGTAGTTTTTGAGTGTCGGCCCCGCTTCCTCGCGCACCGGTCCTCGGAGCGGCCGCTTTTTTCGCATTTGCCAATCTGTCATGGGATTTCGTGTACTTGTGGGTGACCCAACCTCGGAAAGTCCGCTCCTCGGTCCCGATAATTCTTCGCACGGTAAACGTGACGTACGCGGGCTTGATGTTGAATGATACATCGGTCTTTCCTGTGGCACTCTTAGAAAATGCGGTGACCCGTCCGATTGCATATTAAGGCAAAGAAGTATGCGGTTCACCTAAGGGATGAGCCGATGAGGTGCCCATTTCCAATGAATTGTTTGTTTTCGACCTGTAGGCTCACGCTGATTCCGGGCGGTTGGTCGACCCGGAAGTTGCACTAGGTGCCGTGTATAACGTCGGCGGCGTTGTCAAGAGTTTTTTTTATGCGGCTCCAACAAACCTCGAGCTCCGCGAGCCGGAGCGGGGTCTAACCAGAAGGCACTTAAAGGCGCACGTTGATATCGGCGTTGTATTCGGTTCATGGTTCGCATTAGTCTAAAGGCTGTCCGGATTGGGCAACTCTTCCTCGTCGGGGCCTATGATAAACGCCTCTAACAGTGCAGGTGCTCCTACTCCGCAAAAGTCTGCGCTCGTAGTTTCTTCCGGCGGCGATATCGATGAACTGCTCATGCGCATCTTGATCACGGAAGGTTGGAACATTCAACGCGTTGTTGATAATCAAGATGCGCTCTCCCTTTCAAGAGAGAAACCGTTCGACATGATCATCACTGGACGGAAAACCTGCGGCTCCGAGGATATTGAGCTTCTTCGCAAAATCCGGAGCGCTCGCTCTCATGTTCGCCTGATTATTCTGACTGATGAATGGACTCCAGGAGACATTATCGCCGCCATGCGCGAAGGCGCGTTCAGTTATTTCTCGGCTCCGTTCGAGGCTTCTGCGCTTGCCGAAATGGTGCGCTCGGCGATGACCGAGCCCTACTGGGACGACGGCATCGAAATCCTTTCCGCCACCCCTACCTGGGTTCGCTTAACGGCCAGATGTGACCTACCTACCGCGGATCGCTTGGTGCAATTCCTGCACGGGGTCGGAGACATTCCGCAGGCTGACAAAGACCAAGTGATTACCGCCTTCAGGGAAATTTTAATCAACGCGATGGAGCACGGTGCAAATTTTGATCCCAATCAGTATGTGGAAATCTCATTCGTCCGTTCTCATCGCGCGATAACCTGCCGCGTTAGGGATCCCGGTGAAGGCTTCTCGCTCGAAGAACTTCGCCACGCAGCCATCGGCAGCTCGCCGGAGGATTTGCTTAGCCATATGGCGGTTCGTGAAGAGCAGGGCTTGCGACCAGGCGGCTTCGGCATACTGCTGGCGAAAAAGCTCGTCGATGAACTGATCTACGACGAAAAGGGTAACGATGTGTTGCTTGTCAAATATCTTGATCGGCCCAGAATCGCCTCTAAGTCCCGTTGAACGCGCAGACCGGAGAAGTGGAGCTAGTCAGTACCCATGTTCCCATGTTTCCGGTAATCAGATGGAAGGACTTGACCACACCTGCGAGGGGTGGCGTATATACGTCACGCATGAAACCCAATCCTGGAGACATGGTTAGGAGACTCGATTTCTCCGTCCTGACAGCGGCCGCAAGCTCGTTCGATCCCTTCTATAGGGACAGGTATTGATGGATAAAGGCGATGGCCATGCTGCCTTCGCCCACTCCACTGGATACTCGTTTGATGGAGTTATGGCGCACGTCACCGGCCGAGAAAACGCCCGGAAGGCTGGTCTCCAACGGAAAAGGGTGGCGAGTGAGTTTCCAGGTGGTGAGGTCGCGCCCGGCGCAGACAAAGCCGCGTTGATCCCGCAAGCTCTCTACCGTCTGGTCCTTCACCACACTGACGCGCATCAATCGGGAGTACTTCAGGCGAGAAGCGAAGAAGTGGATGCGACGGGACGACCCGTCGAGAAAGGCAACGTCTACTTCTCCAAAGTCATGTTGGCTAAATTCTCCGGGCAGACCTTCGAAGCGAGTTAGCGGTTTTATCTCTTTCGGACGAACAGAAGCGACCAGAGCATACAAAGCGGTCTTGCCTCCCTGGTAGCCTGATTCCCGAACCCGACGAAGGATCTCCAGAGAGGGTAGGTCGGGCTTTTCTTCCAGAATCTTTAAGACGGGCTTCCGGAAATCCTCAACGATGCTTGGCCGGCCGATCCGCCGCTTCTCTCGTTCCGCGGCATCATCGACATGAACCACCGGAACTTCCTCTGCAATGCGCTTAACAGAGCACAGGGAAACTCCCGCCAGACGGGCCACTTCGACCTTGGGGTGACCAGCCTTCAGTAGAATCTCGACTTCGTGACGCTTTAACATTCCTAACATCCTCCGCCCTCCGCCCGACCGGTTCACCGACCGGGGGCACAGAGAGAGTTTTAGCCCCTCCGGCTATGGCCGGACGGCTCAGAATTTCCGGAATGAAAAGGGTCAGAATTTTCGGAACCGACAGCTAGGTTTTGAGCGAATACAACTAAACAGAAGAGTTCCTCTAGGAAAGCATGGTCGAATCAACGTATTGAAGGGTGTTGCATTGACCGGTTGAGCTGGCACTAGCGACGCGTCGAAGACGCAGTTAGGGCTTACCGGGACTTGGGAATTGCTTTTTCCATTCCAAACTTGAAAAATCTTCCGATGAGGTTGAGGATGTCAAGGATGATCGCCCCATCGGCGCGCATACGAGCGATCGACCTTTTGGCCTCGCGCCTAACCCTTTAGGAGGAGATTCGCCATGTCGCATCATTTCGATACGCCTACCGCAAAAGAAGACCCCCGCATCAACATCTGCGACTTCTACTTGTTTCGCGGCCGCCCGGGCACAACGGTCATGGCTTTGACCGTGAATCCGAACGCCGGCGTCGGCGCGCCAGACACCTTCCGCGACGAAGGTCTCTACGCCTTTCGCTTCGACACGGATCGCGATCTTCGCGAAGACGTCGCCTTCAAGGTCCAGTTCGGCGCACCCGCCCACGCCGATGGCGGCGAGTACCGGCACGTTCAGAGCTTCGCGGTCCGGCTCGCCACCGGAGCGGACGCTCTGAAGGGTGCCGCGGGCGAACTCATCGTTTCCGGGAATACGGGACGCGTCGTGAAAGCGGATCAGGGCTGCCTGGCGTACGCAGGCCTCGCGCCCGATCTGTTCGCCACCGATGGCGCCGGTTTCGGTGCCTTCAGAAAAGCTCTGTGGTCCGAAAACCGGTTTGCCCCGGAGGCGTTCCAGAATCGCCAGAACTTCTTTGGCGGCAACAATGTCACCGCCATCGTCCTCGAGGTTCCCAGCAGCCTGATCGGCCGAGGTGTGGTGCATGCCTGGGCTACCGCATCGCTCTACGGGCACGCGCCGGAGGTGCAGGTATCGCGTTGGGGCCTGCCGATGATCACCCACATCCTGCTCTCCGATCCTTCGCTGCACGACGCATCGGAAAACTACAATCGAGCGGTCCCGGCGGACGAAGCGGCGCTGTTCTCCAAACCGATCCGCGACTTCGTGGAAAAAGTCACCGCGCTCGCCCACTCAGCGGCCGACCCATCCGCCTACGCTACGCAACTCCTCGCGCGCCTCTGCCCATCGGTCCTGCCGTATGAACTGGACACGCCCGCCTCATTCAGCTTTGCCGCCTTCAACGGCCGCGGCCTCTGCGACGACGTGATGGACGTGATTCTCACGCTGGTCACGAACACGGCCCTCGGCGATGGGGTGGCGCCCGATATGCGGCTGATGCGCCCGGATTTTCCCTATTTCGGCGAGCCGCACCCTACGGCGGCGAGTTCCGCAAAGCAGTGAGGGCGAAGGTGTGTCGTGGCAACGCGCAAACCGCCGAAGTACGTGCCAGCCCGAACATCTCCGGTTTGCCGGTGCTGGGGCCGATTGTGGGTGATAAGGCGATTTATCAACAGTTGGTGGCTCTAGATGAGTCTAAAGTTCGCCAGCAGCTAACACTTTTCCGGCTAGATCACTTGCGAGGTACTTTTGCAGGACAATCCGTGTCTCGGGATTGGCGGCCAGATAACGGTCGAGCGGCTCAACCTCCCATCGCATACACCGAACAGGCTCTACTACCACGGCATCTACATCGGCTGGGACGCCACTCAACAGAAGCGCTGAGCCCACAATGTGGCCCGCGACGAGCTCCCCGAAGACACGATCATCTCTCGTGACCCGCACTTTCCCGCGAACAATGACCGAGATTGCCTCAACACTTTTGCCACGCTCCAGCATTCGCTCACCAATTTCCACGGTAGTCCACGCTCCGATACTCAGAATCCGCAGGACTTTCCGAGACGGCAAATCCGGGAAGACGAGCCGGCGAATTTCCTCCTCTTCAAGCGTCAGTTTAACTGGACGCCGCTCGACAAAAAGACGCCAAGACTGGAACGAATTGATCGCAGCAAAGACGCTACTCCAAATGATTGGCGCCCACAGCGGTTCCGGCTGCAGTATGAAATACGGAAGCGCGATCAGCGAGGCCGCCACCGCAAACAACCTCAGCCAGAGAATGTCGCGAACGCTGTACGCTACCAACAACAGGATGTTTGCGGCGTGCAGGAAATAGCTCGGGTTAAATAGACCCATCTTTGTAATCTCCCTCGGTGGCATGTCGGAACTTGTTCTGCTGGGCTGGTGGTGAGGGCTGAGGCCGTACTACACGCTCAAGCTGAACGCTTGTCAGAGACTAATCGTCGGCTGGAATCTAGAATACTGTCAACTACTTCAGTGCCGGCCTTGTCGAAAAGCCGAAAAGCCCATAAAGCTGACTCCGTAAATCGCAAGTGGCTTGTGGCCAACACTAGCATTCGGCGTTTTCCAAGCGCCTTCTCATCTCATCTGTCCTTTTAGGGCCTTCGGCCCGCGAAACCTTATGAAAATCACTCAGTGGTAAGATCGCAACAGCCCGGAGCGGCGAGGTCTCGTTTATCAGTGGAGAGTTCGAGACCGTTCATCTGTCTGATCCGGAGCGTGCGTGTTTGAGCGAATAATTGGGCGTCGTTGTCTTCCCCTGGGAAGCGGCGATAGCCCGCGACTCTGGTTAAAGTAATCGCAGCACGCTCTCCGCTCCCGGCCAGGAGGAGTCTATGTCGTACCGGATAGCGGGAATCGATGTTCACAAGAAGATGCTGGCTGTAGTTGTGTCCGACGTTGAAATCGAAAGCGAATACCAATTTGAGCGACGGATGTTTAGCAGCAACCCCGAACAACTGCGATCGTTGGCTGCGTGGCTCGTCGAGCAAAAGGCCGAAGAAATAGTCATGGAGTCGACGGCGCAATATTGGAAACCCGTATGGGAAACACTGGAAAGGTATTGGAAGCCGCTCTGCGAGAAGCGGGAAGGAGCCAGGCGGAGGTCCGGCAGGTTGCATCTGGCGCAGGCGCTATCCAATCGCGGGCGGCGCGGGCGAAAGAGAGATTTCGTCGATGCCGAGCGGCTGGTGAAACGACTCGTAGCCCGAGAATTGACACTGAGCTTTGTGCCCGATACGGAGCAGCGTCTATGGCGAACGGTGACGCGAAAGAAGTACCAGTTGCGGCGCGACGTGGTACGGTTAAACAACCGACTGGAATCACTTCTGGAAGAGGCCCATATCAAGTTGTCCAGCTTGGTCTCCGATCTGCTTGGCGTCAGTGCCAGACGCATGTTGAAGGCACTGGCTGACGGAGAAACCAATCCCGCAGCTCTGGCCGCTTTAGCCCATGAGAGGTTGCGCGCTACACCGGAACAATTGTGTGATGCGCTCGGCGCGTGCACGGAGCTCAAGCCCGTGTACCGACGGCTCCTGAAAATGACCCTGGAGCACTTGCAAATCCTCGAGCAGCAGATCGGTCAACTGGATCAAGAGCTGGCTACTTTGCTCCATCCGCACCAGGATGCGGTCGAGCGGCTAGCGGAGGTTCCGGGTTTCGCAGTGGACTCCGCGCAGCAGATCATTGCCGAAGTCGGCCCTGCCGCAGCGACGTTTCCCTCCGAGAAATGCCTCTCTTCGTGGGTCGGTGCCTGCCCCGGCGAAGAAGAGAGCGCCGGCGTGAACTACAGTCACCGCTCTCCGAAGGGCAACCGTCACATGCGGCGCTTGCTCAATCAGACTGCTAACGCCGCCGTAAAAGCCAAAGGAAGCATCTTCGAGATCATCTATCGCCGTTGCGTCCCGCGCCTCGGGCATAATCAAGCCATTGGGGTCATTGCGCATCGACAGTGTCGTCTGATCTGGCTGATCCTCCATCAGGGAACCCGCTACGAAGAACGGGGCCCAGCAGTCACCAAACGATCCAGATATCAGCGCACGTGGAGAATGATTCGGCAACTCCGAAATCTGGGTTATCGGATCGAACTACCGAATCCTCAAGCCAGCCAAGCACCGGCGTAATTATTTTCGACTCTGATTAGATGGCCGGGGTTTATGAGAATGGCCTGCGCGTTTTTGCGGGAATAGTTTTTCCCCCCGATCGCCATTACCACCGAAGTCGGTACTGGTCCGAGCCTTTCCGATTGATGCCATAACGAGGTCGGCCTCACGACGAGCCGAGTAGACTGTTTGGCGTTCACCCGAACAGCGCTCGGACCGAAGGAGGCTGAACTTCCGCGCCCAGTGCTTGTGGGCATCGAAGCCACCGGATCGATGCAGTGGTTTCTGAACTTGATGGGGGAGTTGGGGATCGAATGCCGAGGCGGACATCCCGCCACGATTCGAGCGGCAGAGCCCCGCAAGCAGAAACATGACCGGCGCGATGCGGACTTGATTCTGAGGCTGCTGGTAGAGAACCGTTTTCCGGCGATCTGGCTGCCCAGCAAAGAACTGCTCGATCTGCGTGCACTGTTGCTGCACCGCCATCAGTGGGTGCGCATCCGGACGCGGGTTCAAAACGCACTGCAGGATTGCGACTTACCGAGCACTGACATCTCAATACCAAAGTCATGGGCGTTTGCACTCAAGGCAAAGGCCGTTGCTACCCTCGAAGACCGTATCCAGATTCGCTTTTCGTTTAGCGTTGAGGCCGCCCCGGAACCGTCGTACGAGCCGACCGTCTAAAGAGTAGGCACGCACCTGCGGAATACAGTATCTTTGGATGTCAATGGGGGAATTGCTGTGATGATGAGAAGCCGAAACATCATTGCAACCGCTCTACTCTGTACTTCTCTAGCTGGATTCTCTCGGGCAGCCCAAGTATCGCTTGATGGCCAGTGGGAGGGAGTCTTGTCGCGTGAGGGCTCTGAAGCAAAAGTGACTCTCAACTTCAAAGACAAGCAGGGTCCCCATGAAGGAACGATGACGATGCTGTCAGTCGGCATGTTTCGGCAGCCGCTGACAAAGATTGCTTATCGTTCATCCAAAGTGCATTTTGAGCAGGAAAACCTTGCGGCCGTTTTCGATGGTGAAATTCGAACTAACACCATTAATGGGAACCTGCAAATCATTGGGCTGAACGGTGAGTTCCATCTGCAGCGATCCAAAGATGAGCCTCTGCCATACCGCCAGGAAGAGGTTCGTTTCCGAAACGGGAGCGTTTCTCTCGCGGGAACGCTGACGACACCGTTGACTCCCCGCGTACACACCGCGATAGTTTTCTCACGGCGGCGGTCCAGACACGCGAGACCTGTCACGTTTTTACGCCGACCATTTTGCGCGCCGTGGAGTCGCCTCGCTAATTTATGACAAGCGCGGAGTGGGGAACTCCTCACCGGAACTCGATTGGGGACGATCCAGCTTCAATGATCTGGCAGGTGACGCCCTGGCAGGAGTTCAATTCCTAAAAACACGCAGTGAAATAGACTCCAAACGTGTCGGCTTGTTTGGGCCGAGCAACGGAGCGTGGGTTGTTGAATATGCTGCTGCTCATTCGAGAGATGTCGCCTTTATTATCGTTATATCTGGTGGCGGCATTCCAAGTTGGGAATCAGAAGTGTTTCGCGTCGCGGCTCAGGCACGTGCCAATGGGCTTTCAGAGGACTCGATAAAGAGCGCCGATGCATTTATGAGAGAGAAGTTCGATGTGGCGCGAACAGGGCAAGGCTGGGAAAAGTTTCAAATTCTGATGGAGAATTCTAGCGAGGAATCATGGTTTCAGAGCGTAAATGCGCCGCGGTCGCTGGAAGGTCTACGCGAGGCTTGGACCGGGCAATTCTCATATGACCCTTATTCTGACTTGGTGAACCTGAAGATTCCCGTGTTAGCCGTATTCGGAGAACTGGATACGGAGACTCCTGCCAAACAAATCGCCGCAAGAACTCAATCGGCTCTGAGCAAAGCTGGAAACAAGAATAACAGAATCGTAGTAGTTCCTGGTGCTACTCACGGTCTGATGATTTTTCCAGAAGAGGGAAAACCTTGGTTCTTCTTTAGATTCGCTGATGGGTATATGCCCTTGATGACCGATTGGGTGTTGGAGCAGTCGCAGGACTAAAAGCGTCGCAGGACTTATCCTATCTGCCCATGATGATGCATGCGCCGCACAAAGAACGTGCTTCGGCGACTTTCATCGTCTCGAATTGGCTGACGCCATTTCCGTCGATACAAATAATCTCTCCGTCCAGGATCGCGTTTTGAACTCGGAGCTTGCCCACTCTCTCCAATCTAGTACTCGCTAACTGTCAGAACTGCCAGTTAGCAGAAGGCGACGAATGTGCAATAGTCTCCCTCCCAGTCACAGTTAACCGAACTTTCCCACTTGGGCACTTCTGGTTCCGTTAAGTGCTTTGGAATCAGTCAAGGTTAGGGAAAGGTCTTCACCACAAAACGGCCTTCTACCGTGCCGCTGGCACCTCAATTTCGTAGCTCTGTTTTTGCGCGACCAGGCGCGGTGGCGGCTGGCTCGGCAATTGCAATTTCAACTTCTCGATCAGCAGCTTGCTGTCGGGAGAAGGCTGTGTGTAGCGCGGCAGAATCAACCATCGTTGATCGACCGTAGGAATCCACACATCAATCATTTTGATTTCCGCCAACTTCTCCAACACCGCCGTAGGCGTCAACCCTGGGGCGTGCAGCAACAGACGCTGCTTCAGCGTCACTTGTAAGCAGTACGCAAGAAAGGCGATCAGAATGTGCGCGTCGGCGCGATGCTCCAATTGATGGCGGATCGGGCGTATGGAGAGTTCACTCTTGAGAGATTTGAATACCGATTCGATCTGGGTCAACTGCACGTAGCGGGTCCACAGCACGCTGGGATCTCCGGCGGTAAGGTTGGAGCGCAGCAAGTAGTGTCCGTCGCGCCATTCCGCCTCCTGGAGCTTTTGCTTATCCACACGAAACTGGAAGGTCTCACGGGTGACCGGCTGGCCTTCCTCCGGTACTTGCATCTGCACGAAATGAAATGCGCGGCCCGCGGCTGCTTTGGCCGCGCCCAAACGCATCAGCAACTGCACCAGCGAGGGCAGGCTGCGCCGCATGGCACGGAGCTTTCTGAGCAAGCGAGCCAGACGCTTGCGGCGCATGGCGGTCTCTTTGGCTCTTCTTCCTTCACTCTTGGCCAGCACATAGAGTTCGCCGTCCTGCTCAAATAGTTTCACGTCCACCGACTCGCGAACCTGCTGCCAGGGCAGATCCAGCCACTTCTTTTCGTACTGCTGGATCTTGCCTTTTGGCGTTCCCACCAGATAAAAAATCTCACGTGCCGGATCCCGCATCTCTTGCAAGATCTCTTCGGTCGGAATCCCGCGATCCATCACCCACATGCGTTTTGCTTTCCCGTAAGTCTTCTCGATCTTGTCCAGAAACCCGCGCAGGGTGGTGCGATCACTGGTGTTGCCGTCCATCACTTCATAGGCCAACGGGAACCCATCGGTAGTGATCACCAGCGCAATCACCAGCTGTAAACAGTCTGTCCGTTTATCGCGACTGTGACCGTACTTGGCCTTGGGGTTCTCTTCCATCGCACCTTCAAAATACGTGCTGGTCAGGTCGTAGAGCAGTACTTCGAACTCCGCCTTAAACAGATCGGCCCACTTCTGGCGCAGCCACAGAAAGAGATCTTGCTTGTGCTCCAGCACGCGATCTAGGCAGCGATACAAGCGGTTTTTCTCCGCCACGGAGAAATCGGTCCCGAGCAACGCATCCATGGCGGTGGTCAGATACCACTGGTGATGTACACGAAACTCGCTCCCCGGATCCAGCAACTGGCTCACGACCAGTAGTTGCAATACTTTTTCCCAAGGAACTTCTTCCCGTGTTCCGGCAAGGCGAGCGTTCCAAAACTCATCGAGGCCCAGTTGGCGCCACAACTCGCATCCCAACCAGCAACTGCCGAACAGGCGTGGACACCGTAGTTCGAGGCCGCTAAGTTTAACCTGCAGACTGTCGACGGCATCGGCGGGAATCTCGCGGTCGTCGGGAAATAAACTTAAGTTCGCATACTCTTGCTGCTGTTCGTCAAACACCGACAACGTCTTGCGCCATGCCGCTTGTTGTTGATCGTTGATCTCGCCGAGATAGAGAACAGTTCGTTGCACCGTCTTGTCGGACGCGATGCGATGGTTTTCTACGATGCTGAAGTAGCGATGATCCTTGCCGTCTTTTATGCGATGGATGCTGCGCAGAAACATGTCCATTGCAGACTGCCAGAAGTCCGGTGCCAAAGGGAAGACGCTTGGTCTTCACTCTGCGCTTTTTTCAAAGCGAGGCGATGGAAACGCACGGCTTAACCGCGAAAATTATGCCAAAAATGCCAAAAATCGCCTGCAACTGGTCAAGTTGGGTTAACAATCTATGAGGTACGTTGCGGTGGGCCATCTTTCTCGGTGCGACCGCACAGAAAGACCCCTTATGCAAACTGTGAACCCGACCGGGCCACGCCTCCTTATCGCAGATGACCACGCCATGTTCGCTGAGACGTTGCGGGTCTATTTGGAAAAGACATATGCCGTTGTTGGGTTGGTGATGGACGGTCGCGCGATGGTCGAAGAAGCGCTACAACTCCGCCCAGACGTGATTGTTGTGGACATCGGAATGCCACTCATGAATGGGCTAGATGCGGCGCGACGAATCAAAGAACAAGCTCCCAACATCAAGTTCATGTTTCTTACGATGCGTGATGACGCGAATCTTGCCGCTGCGGCTCTCGAACTCGGCCCAATCGGGTTTGTGTTGAAACACTCGACCGGACCGGAGCTGCTCACAGCGATTGATAGTGTCTTGCATGGCAAGCCTTATATAACCCCAAAGCTAAGACCTGAAGACTGGGTTGCAATGAAGGTTAGGGCGCGGCAGTTCTCCAAGGAATTGACCCAACGACAGCGTGAAATCGTTCAGTTGGTCGCTGAAGGACTGCCCATCAAGCAGATGGCGGGGGTGCTCAACCTTAGTGAAAAGACTGTGGAATTCCACAAGCATCATATCATGAGGGCTTTCAACCTTCGGAGTAACGCCGACCTGGTTTTGTTTGCGGTAAAGCAAGGATTGGTGTCGATTGAGCCTTCCTTACAGAGGAGCTTTCCATCAACGGATGTGTCCTAAGAGGGGAGTATGCCCTGCAAGTCGTGCGGGTCAGTCAACCAGAAGAAATTCAGCACGGAGATGGGTATCCATTTCCCCGGACTAAAAGATATTGACAAGCCCACGGTGTGGGTATTTCCTGAGTTTGCTATCTGCTTGGATTGCGGCGCTGCTGAATTTGCTGTGCCGGAAGAAGAACTGCACCAACTCGCAAAGGGAGACGCCGCTGCGGCAGATTAACCTAGAATTGAGTCTTCTTCTCACCGAGAATAAACGGCTGAGTGTTTCGCACAGATATTCGGGAAAACGTTCAGAAATGGCAGTCGGGGAGTTAACAAAGTCTCTTTGCGTGAGAAACGGGAGGGGCTCACTTATCCGCGTATCCGAGCTCGGTGCTGTGGTCGAAGGGCCGTTCGATGCCCTCCACCGTTTTGATCGGGGAAGAACTTCGGACAGGTGGATTGAATTCGTATTCCCCGGGCTCGAAATGCTCGGGCTTGGGCAATTTCTTGTTGATGTACTCGATGCCACTGAAATCCTTGAACCCGAGTTTGTGAACCTTCCAACGGCGCAGACGCATCGGGGCATCTTCTTCCCACGTGGCCCAGAACCAGCCTTTGAATAACTTCTTTAAAACCGGTTCTAAAATCTTAAAGACGGGATGCGTGTTAATGCGGTAGGTGACGGTGACCGAGCAGCGGTCGTTTGGCAAGTCTTGGAACAGGGCTTCCATTTCCAACATGAACCCGATGGTATCTTTGTGGAAGCTCTTCATCGTGTTGCCGTCCATGTACTGGAAGCCGATGCCAGAAGTATAAATGGGCAAAAGAGGCATGCGCTTGCTGCGAAGCACAAGAGACCAGTTGTCTCGCTCCGCCAACACGCGGATCCTGTTGTAGAGCTTGAAATGCGTGCCGACCAGATGTTCGTGGTCGTAGTAGTTCCACATCACGATTTCCTTCGGGCAATCCATTTCCGCACAAAACTGTGCCGTTAATGTGTAAGGTCTCATAGCTAAAGCTCACCCGTGTAAATCAATATAGATTTTGTCGTCCACGATTTTAAGTGCGTATTGGCGAAGTGGCAGGCCCGGATGCGAAATGCACGAGCCATCCTTGCAGGAATACTTCCAGTTGCGCCAGAGGCAAGTAAATATGCCGTCCTTCGCTTTGTGGTAACCGACCGGGCCACCGAAATGACGGCAGATGTTGCTGATCGCCATGATCTGTCCTTCATATTCGTACAAGAGAATGTCGTGGTCATTGATCCAGCGGGTGAGCTGGCCAGTCTGCTTCAGCTCGTCAATGGAAGCGAGGTATTGATAGGCGGCCTCTCGACCCTCGTGCCGAATAACGATTGGTTTTGCTCCGGTTGACATTGGAGTTTTTGCCATCTACCCCCAACGGCTGCGTTCTCGGCGGAACGGTTCCTTCCATTGTCCTGTATCAGAATTTTCCTCAACTCCGTTAATAAGTTCCCGGTTACTAGAAATACGGGTACTGATATGGAATGACCAGTCAACTACTTTTTCTGTTTTTTCTTTCTTTTCCTTGGAAAGCAGCGCAAGTCGCGGTCGAGGCGGCTATTGCGACGGTTGATCACTCTGATATCGGTCCTTTTTCGCTGCTTCCCGCGCTCGTACCAGATCTCGCAAGGCCTCATGGGCCGCATCCGGCACCCACACCGCTGTCAACTCTCCGGCCCGATAATTCCGCGCCAACTTCAGCGCATCCCGCCGATCGGTCTTCACCCGCTCGCCCGATTTCACCGGTACCAGCGTGGGCGCCAGCACTTCGCACTTCGCTCCCAGTGCCGTAAGTTGCCAATACACCACATACCCTGTGGGGCCCGCCTCATAACAGAACCGCAGTTGCTCAACGGGGTCCCAGCTTCTTAACCAGCTTCCGAATCAACTCCTCCCGGTTCGGTATCACACCAAGTGATCTCACCTCCCCCTCCTGCTCAGCAACCGCCACTGCAATCGTCTCGGCATGGACATCCAGACCAACGAACTTTATCATTTTCATCGACCGGCTCCTTCGCTTGTGGCTCTGTACTGCTTGTCTTTCCGATTGGCAGCATAACCCACGACTGCGAATCGGAGCCGGTCATTCCATTCTGACTAGCCCTTCACTTCTCCAGTAACGTGAACGAGACACTGGCCTAGTGGAATCCCCAAAGTTTCGCAACTCAGTGCCACCGAGAGATTCGACTGTGGCTTACGACCACCCAAAGTAGACTAGAACAAGATTCCGTTCCGCGTCATCCTGCAGCAGCAGAGTCGCTTTGTTCGAGTTGGCGCAGTTCGGCTTCAGGAATAGCAAATTCGACGGAGCCACAATCCAAGCAGACAACAACCTCGAAAAATAGGTCAAATGTACAATAAGTATGAAGAAAAACGACAAGCCCCGTGAGTAAGTCCTGATTCCGTTGGGTTACCGGACACCTTCGTCCCATTACCTGTAATTCGTGAACGCTTCGAGAGCGATGGTCGTCTTGAGCCGTTGGTCGGAGCTCATCAAGAGCTGCTTGGTCTTCACAAACTGTTGCAATTCCGAATAGGTCGACGTTGCTGCGCCGGGAGGAACCTTTGTCGAAAGTTCAAGCACCTCTCCGCCGGACCACTCCCAGAGTTCCAATGTGAGTTTGCGCAATGGTGGTTGAGCTCGAATTTGCCAAACGGTCGATGTTATCTCCGCAATCCGTTTCACGCGGACCCAATCAATTGAAACCTGCGTGTCCTTCAACAATTTCATTTGCCAGGGGTCCAGCAGTCGCGAAACCTCATATCCCGTTTGAGGAAGCTGTTCCGCGTTGAATTGGCGCGTAATTGAATAAGAATAATTCTCGCCACCGCCGGTTACATCAATTTCGCATTCCGATCCCTCGGGGCGAACAGGAAGCTTCTTCCCATTGGGCGGCCGCAACTTCAGGGTAAAATCACTCCGAACGCCACGACGTAGTCGCACGATTGCTCCTAGAGATAGCAGATCGAGCGTGTCCGTATCAAAGAAATAGATGCGCCGCCCGGATGTTTCTTGTGTTGCCCCTAGTGCTGCGACGGCAGCCTGCGTCTCCGCCTGGGAGAGCAGAATCTTGACTTCGACATTGCAGTTCTGTTGCCCATGCAAATCGAGACAAAGCATGAGGACCACGCAGCCGCAGAAAGACAGCGATAATGAAATTGGTCGTAAGCTTTGCATCATGCTGCCAGAAAATCCCAAAAATCTGAAAATCTGTCTTTCGTGAAGCATGCTTATGGAAGGTGCGTTCGCCCGAGACGGAACCTTTTTACACGTGGATGTGCTGTACGGCCGGCCGCAGACTGCACATCTAGTGCGGCCCTTTTGACCAGAGTGCTGGCTTGCGTTTGAACTAATCCAAGTCATTTCGAGGCTGGTGCGACCATTCCTCCCCGTGGATCACACGCTCTCTTCGCAGCCCGGATGGACACCGCGTTCGTGATGGCTTGCATTTATACGATAATGGGTATATTTCTACACATTCGAAGGCGCCGGGCTAGCCGCCCAGCCCGGCAGCATGGCAAAAGGAGGATGGCCCCATATCATGAGGGAGAAGCCATCCCCCTTACGGCTTCAACCCGAAGCGATCCACCCGCGCAAGGGCATCGCACCAGGCTGTCCTCGCAAGCCCTGTTTAAACTTAGGCCCGCCACGAATCAACTGGAGGAATCCCTAGTCCCTAGGTCGTCTATCCGCTTCATTATGAACCTTTGCAACACCGCGTTCATAAAAAAAGAAGGATAGCCATCAGGAGAAGAAAGCCATCCCCAGCGATTCCCCACAGTGGCGGTCTTCCTAAAGAAAGATTTCCTGCCCTACCCTGAGACCGCGCACGCGGCCAAGCCGAACACACTCCGGTATTACAAAGCTGGGGCGGCCAGTCTAGTTGCAGAGAACCTTGGCAAGCTCCCGTTGGACGAGATTAACGACCAGCACGCGAGACAGTACGCAGCAAAGCTGTCGAATCTCTCGCCGTCAACCGTTAACTGTGGCCTTCGGACGCTGCGTCGAGCAATCAACTTGACAGTGGAATGGGAATGATAGACTGGAAGCCAAAAATCACTCTGGCAAAAGGCGAGCGACAGCGGGACCGCGTGCTGAATGAACGCGAGCAGGCAATCTATCTTGCTGCCTGCAATCAGCCGTGGAAAGACGGAGCAACGATTATGCTGGGCACGGCGATGCGTCCGGGGGAAGTCTTGGCTCTGCGCTGGGAGCGCATCATCTTCAACGATAAGAACAGCGGATTGATTCAAATCGCGGAGGGAAGTCCAAAGCAGCGCGTCGATACCTGCCAATGGTGAAAGCTGTTCACGCTGCGCTTGTGGCGCGCTGGGAAGCGTCGGGACAACCGGAAACGGGCTGGGTGTTTCCTTCCAAGTCGAAAATGTGGGCACCTCACGACGCCGAAGACGGCGCATGCGACAGCCATCGCCACGGCCAACAAGGAAAAAAAAGAACTGGAATATTTTGAGCCCTACTGCCTGCGCCACACCGCTGGAACAATGCTCGGGGAATCAGGCTGCGATGTGTTCACGCTGGCCCCCATCATGGGCCACAGCAGCATTCTCATCACTCAGCGATACATCCACCCGCAAGCCGAATCGATCGAGCGCGCATTTGCAAGACTGGGCACAGAAGTGGTTACAAAGGAAACGCGTTTACTGAAGGCCGCGCCGTGATTGCAAATCGCCTTTGTTTTATTGGGGAAAGTGGTGAACCGGGCAGGACTCGAACCTGCAACCCGTTGTTCGACCTTCGAAACGCTAAATACTCAATGTTTCAAGCGGTTTCCTCGTTTCGAGAATGCCGAGAATGGGCGCTTTTAGGCGTAGTTGTTACCTCGGTTGCTACCAACAGGAGCTTACTCTCACCGAAGGGGTCAAGCCGTTTCCTTTGAGTAAAGGTCCGTTTCTTTTCTCTCCTCCCACCGCGTGACCTGGACTTTGAGCCGACCAGCTAGGAACACATCACCATAAGTCGCTGTCCTGGCGGCAGTTACGAGTTTCGGACCGCTCTCTGCTGGACAAGTTTGGACAAACCCCACGCCATTCAGGCGACCGACCTCACGGTCTGGAAACGGCGCACGCTCACCAACGGCCCATCACCGTCCCCGACGTTTACCTCGCCTTGACGACACGTTGGATACGTGCTACACGTATACTGCGTGCATTGGAGCGATCATGGCAAGTGGCAAGAGAAACGGGAAGCAAAATGTGACGATCAGTCTTGACCGTAAAACAATTCAGAAGGCCAAGGTCTTTGCCGCCCGGCGTTCAACTTCGATTAGCGGCCTCCTGGCTCAGCAAATTGAGATACTCGTGGGCGAGGAAGAAGCCTACGAACGGGCCGAGCGGCAGGCAATGACCTTGCTCGATCAGGGCTTCCACCTGGGCGGCGTCATCCGAGTCCGCCGAGATGAACTCCATGAGCGGTAAGACGTTCATCGATACAAATGTCTTGATCTATGCGCATGACGTAGATGCAGGTGCGAAACACGAAATTGCCAAGACGGTTCTCCGTGATCTTTGGAGCGAGCGAACAGGCGTTCTTAGCGTCCAAGTACTCCAGGAATTCTATGTCAACGTCACACGAAAGATCGCCTCCCCATTGTCAAAGGATTTGGCACGCCTTGTAGTGAACAGCTATGGAATCTGGTGCGCGGAAACCACTCCAACCGAAATTGCCTCGGCATTTCGGATCGAGGACGAATCGCGAATCAGTTTCTGGGATGCCCTGATTGTTTCATCTGCTTCAAAAAACGGTGCGACTCGGATTCTGTCGGAAGATCTAAACGCTGGGCAAAGGATTGCTGGCATTCTCATCGAGAATCCGTTTGTCGGTATCGACTCAAGCGTACAGAGAACGAGCACTGCTATGTAAGTATTCCGGTTACCGGCCGCGGTGCGATTCCGCCGAGTCTCAGGCTTCGCATTCTACGGTTATGGCCCTTGCAGGGCACGTCTCTCGTGCCATGATGGAACGCTACTCGCACATCCGGATGGAAGCGAAACGCAAGGCTGTGGACACACTCAGCGGGACGGACTTTTGGGGTGAACCCCTCCGTTGAGACAGTTTGGAATTGGCACACATGCCGTTCCATGGCAAGTCGGACGGCCCATGATCGCAACACGCGATGCGGTTCGAAGCCTGCGTTTCTTTTCCTTTTTTCTTGCCTCTTCCTCCTCAATTCAAATTGCGAGTTCGGTCAAGCAACTCCACGTGTCGTCGAAAAAGTCGACAACAACAAGCGCGTCACGCTGACCGGCAATGTGCATCCCTTGGCACGGGCGGAATTCGACCGTGGCGCGGTAGATAACGCGCTTCCACTGGAGCGCATTCTAATGCTCCTGCGGCGTGGTGACGATCAGGAAGCGGCACTGCAACGACTCTGTCGACGAGCCGCACACTCGCCCTCTCGCCGACTATGTGGCCGAATTGATCCGCATTCGCAAACAATTCGCGGATATTCTCTTCAACGGTCGTTTTAACGACACTCTCGGGGCCAGCGTGCGAGGCTACGCGGATATCCGCTATTCCGTTTTCAAGTCCAGCCAATCCGGCAGTCAATCCCGCGCGTGTGTCATCGTGAATTTTGGCGACGCACCGGAATCAGTGGAAGTCACTTTTGACGGCCTCGATCGCGCAGTCACCGTCGCCACTCCCTTTAACCCGAACCGCCAAACCGATCTTCCCGTTCGAGTCGACCTCGGGTTGTGGCGACCTGGTTCGAGCAACTGGCGGCAGCGATGGCCGACGGGACCTCCCTGCGCGTTGCGCTCCAGCGCCTCGGGATCACCCTGGATAAGAACCAGATTCGCGCCTTGTACCGCAGCCGCGAGTTCCAGCGGATGTACCAGGAAATGCGGCACAGCCATTAGCACGGGTGTTCCGGTAGTGTCCCAATTTGAACGATCCCTTACGACGGGTCAAAGGTGGGAGTGAGTTAGTTGCCCTTTTGAATCGGTCAAAGGCTATACGCCAGCGGATGCTTGGGCTCGTAAAGCATAATGTCGTCCGCGCCGGGTACGGCCATCATGACCACGAGTCCGTACCCGTGATCCTGAAATTCGCCGCGGAACTCCGCTCCTTTGCCCTTCAGTTCAGCGACCGTCTGTGAGATGTCGTCGCACATCAGAGAGATCAGATGGTGCCGCGGCGATTCGTACGTCTTGCCATCGTAGACGCTGTGGGTCGGGTGCACGCCCATCTCACTCCGCCCGGTCTTGAAGATCAGCCAACCCGCGCCTCCGCCCAGCGTATCCTCGACGTAGGGCCAGCCGAGGACGTCGCGAAGGAATGAGCGCGTTGCGGGGGCATCGTCGGAATAAATCAGGGTGTGGATGCTGGTGATCATCAGACTGAACTACTGAAATCGCCTAAAATTGTACTATTACGATCTATTGCCAATCAAGAAACCGTTCATCGCGCTGGAGATCGAAACTAGGACACTACCCGCGTTCCCTATTCGTTGACTTGCCTTCTGGCGAAACCTAACATTGTCCGAAATGCCAGGCACAGACTCGCTCATTGGTCAGACCATCTCGCACTACCGCATCATCGAGAAGCTGGGTGGTGGCGGTATGGGTGTGGTCTACAAGGCGGAGGACACTCGGCTTCATCGTGCCGTGGGTCTGAAATTCCTGCCTGCCGAAATGCTCCATGACTCCGCTGCTCTCGAACGCTTCCGCCGCGAAGCACAGGCCGCCTCCGCATTGAATCACCCAAACATCTGCACCATTCATGACATCGGCGAACAGAACGGTCAGCAATTCATTGCTATGGAGTTCCTCGACGGCGTAACGCTGAAGCATCGCATTTCTGGCAAACCGCTTCAGTTCGAGGAGATGCTGGAACTCGCAATTCAAATTGCCGATGCGCTCCGGGTAGCGCACGCCCAGGGCATCATTCATCGAGACATCAAACCGGCAAACCTATTTGTCACCAAACTGGGCAATGCCAAGGTCCTCGATTTTGGTCTGGCGAAAGTTGTCCCTGCTGGCGCGAGCGTCGGTGTGTCACAAATGCCGACCGCCACAGGGGCAGAATACTTAACCAGCCCCGGCTCCACGATCGGCACGGTGGCGTATATGTCACCGGAGCAGGCACGCGGTGAAGAACTGGATGCGCGGACGGATTTGTTCTCCTTCGGAGCGGTTCTCTACGAGATGACGACAGGTCGGACGGCCTTTGCGGGGAATAGTGCTGCGGTCATCTACGAAGCGATTCTGAACCGGACACCCGTTCCAGCCTCACATGTCAACCAAGAAATCCCTCCAAAGCTGGACGAAATTATCGGGAAGGCATTAGAGAAGGACCGCAAGCTGCGTTACCAAAGTGCTGCCGATATTCGTACCGACCTGCAACGGCTGAAGCGGGACAGAGAATCAGCGCGGCTGCCAGCAACAACAAGCGCAGTAGTTGTTGTAAGCGAGCCGCGAGGAATGTGGTGGAAAGCGGGCGTCCCCGCTGCTCTCGTGGTTGCGGCGCTTGCCGCGGCCAGTTACTTCTACTTCCACCGCACGCCGAAACTCACCGACAAGGACACCATCGTTCTGGCTGACTTTGCAAACACAACGGGAGACCCCGTGTTCGATGGCACCCTGCGACAAGGACTTTCCGTGCAACTGGAGCAGTCGCCGTTCCTGAGCATTATCTCTGATCAACAAATGCAGCGGACTCTGCAGATGATGGGCCAGAAGTCGGATGCAAAGCTCACAACAGCGATTGCGCGGGAACTCTGCCAGCGAACGGCGAGCGCCGCGGTCCTCGACGGTTCGATAGCGCAGATTGGCACGCAGTACCTTCTGACCCTCAAGGCCATCGACTGTGTAAGTGGAGAATCGCTGGCGAGCTCGGAAGCGCAGGCGAGCGACAAGAACCATGTGCTCGACGCACTGGGAAAGACGGCATCGGAGATGCGGAAAAAGCTGGGTGAGTCGCTCAGCACTGTGCAGAAGTTTGATACCCCGCTAGAACAAGCGACCACACCGTCGCTCGAAGCCCTCCAGGCCTACAGCTTGGGATGGGCCAATAAAGGAGTGGACGATGCGGCGACGGTGCAGTCATTCGAGCGGGCCATTCGCCTGGATCCGAATTTCGCGATGGCTTATGCCTCACTCGGGAATATCTATTCAGGACTGGGGGAAACCAGCCTGGCTGTGGAGAATACGAAGAAGGCTTACGAATTGCTCGATAACGTTAGCGAGCGAGAGCAGTTCTACATCGACTCGCATTACTTTCAAATTGTCACCGGCGACCTCGAAAAGGCGCGGCAGGTCTATAAACTATGGGCCCAGACTTACCCGCGAGACTTCATCCCATCGCGCAGCATGGGAGTCATTTATGCACAACTCGGGCAATATGACAAAGCCCTCGTAGAAGACCTTAAGTCTCTGCGCCTCAAGCCGGACGCCCGAGAATATGCCAACGTGGTGGGCTCCTATCTCGGCCTGAGTCGCCTGCAGGAAGCTCGGGCGACTGCGGACGAGGCGCAAGCGAAAAAGCTCGATTCTCCAGACCTGCGCTTCTTTATTTACGCTCTTGCTTTCTTGCAGAACAATGCGGCGGAGATGGCGCAGCAGGCGTCATGGTCGGCGGGAAAGCCGGGAATAGAGGACGAACTGCTCGGCATGGAAGCGGATACCGCCGCTTATTACGGGCGGCTTAGGGACGCGCGAGAAGTTTCGCGCCGGGCAATGGATTCCGCCGAAGGGGCCGGAGATAAGGAAGCTGCCGCAACATACTCTGCTATGTCTGGCCAGCGGGAAGCGTTGTTCGGCAACGCGGCGGAGGCCCGACGACAGACAGGGTCCTCAGTGGGGATTTCGACGGAACAAGACATCCAATACTCGCCGGCATTGGCACTCGCTTTGGCAGGAGATGAAGTTCGGGCACAGGCATTGGCCGATGATTTGGGCAAGCGCTCTCCAGAAGATACTCTTGTCCGGTTCGCCTACCTCCCGACACTGCTCGCCCAGATTGCGCTCAACCGTAACGATTCATCGAAAGCCATTGAGATTCTTCAAGTCGCCATACCCTATGAGCTGGGGACGGCAGCCGCTCTCTATCCCGCCTACCTGCGTGGCGAAGCCTATCTTGCCGCCGGTCAGGGCACTGCAGCCGCCGCTGAGTTTCGGAAAGTCCTCGACCATCGCGGAATTGTGCTCAACGGACCCATCGGAGCACTCGCGCATCTCCAAATCGGCCGAGCCTATGTCATGCAACGCGACACTGCCAAAGCCAAGGCCGCCTATCAGGATTTCCTCACACTCTGGAAAGACGCCGACCCCGACATTCCCATTTTCATCGCTGCTAAAGCGGAGTACGCGAAGTTGAAATAAGTGTCCGAATCGCTGAAAGGTGGGCAGTCAGGCCGTCATGATGCACTTTAACTTTTAATTCATGAGCGGCATTTCAATCCGTCGGCGGAGGCATCGTCAAGCGGCTTCGCAATATCCGACCTACGCTAGAAGTCATCACACAATGTGGGGTGTTGAGGCTCGTTCCGAGCGATTCTTACGTGGTTCCCGCTTTCTTCGCAAACGCTTGTGCTTTTCCGACCTGCAAATACTGGTTTGCATCAAGCCGGCCGAACAGCTCGATCAGTTTTGCGACCAAGCCAGTCCAGCCGGTCTGATGGCTCGCTCCCAGGCCAGCGCCGTTATCTCCATGGAAATACTCGTAGAACAGAATGCAATCCTTCCAGTGAGGATCAGTCTGAAATTTCTCCGTACCGCCGTATACAGGTCGACGGCCAGACTTATCGCGAAGGAATATTCGGGTCAACCGATTGGCAATTTCCCTCGCCACCTGGAACAGGTTCATTTGGTTACCTGAGCCCGTAGGACACTCAATTTTGAAGTTGTCGCCATAATAGAGGTGGAAAGACATCAGGGAACGAATCAGAAGCGCGTTCACAGGCATCCAAACGGGACCACGCCAGTTTGAGTTTCCACCAAACATGCCGGTGTCAGATTCTGCCGGGAGATAATTCACACTAAATTCCTTGCCATTCACATTGAAGACGTAAGGGTGCTCAGCATGGTAACGGGAGATTGCTCGAATGCCATAAGGACTAAGGAATTCATTCTCATCAAGCATGCGCGACAAGATCCGACGCAGCCTTTCCGGACCAACCAGCGCCGCGAGCCCGCGTTCAGCGTACCCGAGATGGGCCGGCCCGGTTGGATGAATGCTCTTGGCCAGTTGGGGCATTCGTTCGATGCGCTCCCGTAGAACTTTCATTACTCGTGGTACTCGTTCGCGCTGCCACGGCTCTATGACGGAGGTGGCACAGAGGGGAAGCAAGCCCACCATGGAGCGGACCTTGAGCCGACTCGCGTTACCGTCGGGAAGCCGGAGCACGTCATAGTAGAACCCATCTTCTTCGTCCCACATTCCATCTGGGCCCATCTGATTCATGGCGTGGGCGATCCACAGGAAATGGTCGCCAAACTTGATGGCCATGTCTTCAAAGAAAGGATCTTGGGCCGCCAACTCGACGCTGATCTCCAGCATGTTCTGACAGAACAGCGCGACCCAAGCCGTCCCGTCAGCCTGCTCGAGGTGGCCACCGGTGGGCAGCGGCGCACTGCGATCGAAGACACCGATATTGTCCAGTCCAAGAAAGCCGCCTTGAAACAGGTTGTTGCCATAACGGTCTTTGCGGTTCACCCACCAGCTGAAGTTCAGTGTCAGCTTCGCAAACGACCGCTTTAGGAACTCCAGGTCGCCTTGGCCCTTCAGCGCCTGATCTGTCCGGTACAAGAAGAGCGTGGCCCACGCGTGGACGGGCGGATTGACGTCACTGAAGTTCCACTCGTAGGCTGGGATCTGACCCGTCGGATGCAGGAAGAACTCCTGCAGCATCAGGTCGAGCTGTTCCTTGGCAAAATCCACATCGACCGTAGAAAGTGCAACGGTGTGGAAGGCCAGGTCCCACGCGGCATACCACGGATACTCCCACTTGTCCGGCATCGAGATAACGTGGTCGTTGATCATGTGGTACCACTCGCTGTTCCGAATCTGTTTGGGGCGAGGCTGCATCGGATCGACACCATGTTCTTTGAGCCATTTGTCCACGTCGAAACAGAAGTATTGCTTGCTCCAGAGCATCCCGGCCAACGCCTGCCGCATCACGCGGGCCTCATCCTCGCTGACACTTTCCGGTGTTACGGCTCGATAGAACTCATCTGCCTCGCGCTGACGAGTCTGCATTCTTTCCGTGAAGCCACTGAAGGGATCGCCAATGGAAACAGGTGCGATAGCGCTAAGCCGAAGACGGATCGTTGCTGTCTGACCCGCTCCGACGTTAGCTTGATAGTGGGCCGCAGATTTCGTTCCTCTGCCCTCGGGGTTGATGGCATCGTGTTTCCCATGTACGACGTACTCGTTTATTGCGTCTTTCACGTAGGGGCTGGCATTGGACGTACCGAAAATCCGCTTATTGTTCGTTTCGTTCTCCGTGAATAGCAATGGAGCGCCTCCTTCGCAGTACAGGTAGCGTTCACCGAGCTGAGCATGAGAGGCGGTAACAGCGTGGTAGCCCTTTGTGTCGGCGGCAGCACTCAAGAGCGGCTTTGGTGTGCCTGGCCACCAGGTCCACGTATTGCGGAACCACAAAGTAGGTAGAACATGCAGCGTCGCTTCCTCCGGCCCCCGATTACACACACTGATCTGAATTAAAATGTCCTCAGCAGTGTATTTGGCATACTCTACGAATACGTCGAAGTAGCGGTCGCCTGCGAAGACGCCAGTGTCCAGAAGCTCATATTCCATCTCTGCCCGGCTGCGCCGTTTGCTGGTACCAACCAGGTCATCGTATGGAAATTCTCCCTGCGGATACTTGTACAGATACTTCATGTAGGAATGCGTCGGCGTGCTGTCTAGGTAGAAGTAATACTCTTTGACATCCTCGCCGTGGTTGCTTTCGCTGTTGGTCAATCCGAACAAGCGCTCCTTGAGGATTGGATCCTTGCCGTTCCACAGACCTACGCAGAAGCAGAGCAGTTGCTTGTCATCGCTGACACCGGCAAGACCGTCTTCGCCCCAGTGATAGGCCCGCGACCGGGCTTGATCATGGCTGAAGTAGTCCCAGGCATTTCCGTCCTGACTATAGTCTTCGCGCACCGTGCCCCACTGCCGCTCGCTAAGGTATGGGCCCCACTTTCTCCACTGGGTTTTACCTGTACGGTTTTCTTCGAGTCTGGTGAGTTCTTGGGCTTGGCGCATGCCTGCTCCTGGCTTTCGCGGACCGAATCAAGATCCGGCTGGGAGGCGGGAAAAGCTGCAGCCGGAAAAAGCGGTGCAGCGTGGCGAAATTCTAGTTAAGGTGATTGCGAATGTCCAGAATTTCCTTGGACGGACGTAAGTTGGGTTCGAGCGCAGTGTTGCGTCGACCCATTGAGACCACCCGGATTACCGGAAACGTCATTGAAAAGAAGTGGTGAACCGGGGAGGACTCGAACCTGCAACCCGTTGATTACGAGTCAACGTTCCCGCCTTTCAGCGCTGACACGAAACAAAAGCACTTATCCACAAAGCCTTTTATTACCATTGACATACAAAGTAGGTTCGTTGACACTCAGGGACACAAGGCGTCATGAGATGCCATTATTTGTTGACTAACTGTTGACACGGGAGGGCTTATGGCGATGAAAAACACGGGCGCAATGCAGCCTGTGATTGATGACTTGAACCGGATGACACGGCAGTGGAAGAAACGGCTCGATAAAGCACCACTTCCACTCGCAGCAGACGAGCCCAAGGCCCAGAAAAAAGCCCCACCCTGCAGAGAAAAAATCACGCAGCGGACCATCAAGAATCTCGCCTCATCGGAGGCCGAAAACAAACTTATTTGGGATTCTGAACTGAAGGGCTTCGGTGTGCGGCGAACGCCGGCAGGTGCGGTCAGCTTCTTTCTCAATTACCGGACGACGCACGGACAGCAAAGACGGTACAAAATCGGCCGCGCTCCAGAATGGACCGCGGAAGCCTCGCGAGCTGAGGCGGCGGAACTCAAACCGAAAATCGATAAGGGCTTTGACCCGCTAGAGGCAAAACAGAAATTACGTGAAGAGCCCACGTTGGCCTACCTGGGTGAGGAATATTTGAAATACCGCGGAGACAAGAGCGAGAGCACGAAGCGCAACGACAAAGCAGCCATCAACACAATCATCAATCCCAGTCTCGGCAAGTTGCGCCTGGCTGCAGTGAACACGCACCATATCGAAAAACTGAAGAAAATGCTGGAGGCGACTCCGTATCGAGCCAATAGGGTGTTGGCCCTACTCTCGAATATGTTTAATAAAGCTATAGCGTGGAAATGGACGACCGAGAATCCTGCAGGGAAAAAGGCTGGAGTTCAGCGATACGATGAGGAGAAACGCGAGCGGTGGCTGAACGACGATGAACTTAAGAGGCTGCACGAGGCTCTCGACAAGTATACGGACCAGAAAGCGGCCAATGCGCTCCGCTTGATTGCTTTGACTGGATCCCGGAAGGGCGAAGTCCTGAAAGCGACGTGGGAAGAGTTTGACCTTGACCGCGGAGTGTGGACGAAGCCCAGCCATCACACCAAACAGAAAAAAAAGGAACATATCCCGCTAAGCGAAGCTGCGCTAACGCTGTTGCGCGGGATGAAGCCCGAGAAAGCGATAGGGCCAGTTTTCCCGGGCCGAGATGGGAAAGCGGCGCGTGTGAGCCTCAGGAAGCCCTGGACGGCCGTCTGCAAGACCGCTGGGCTCGCGGAAGCGATTATCGTGGATGGCAAGCGCAAGGGGAGGAAACTTACGCGGTATAGGCCGCTGGTGCGCGTCCATGACCTGCGGCACACGTTTGCGAGTCATCTGGTAAGCAAGGGCAGGTCTCTCCACATC
The DNA here is from genome assembly GCA_963783955.1 of Candidatus Acidiferrales bacterium. Lineage (GTDB taxonomy): Bacteria > Acidobacteriota > Terriglobia > Acidiferrales > UBA7541 > Acidiferrum. Next base: position 227,130 of record CAWAPN010000004.1, read on the forward strand.
GTCGGCAAGTTGATTGGCCACACCCAAGCATCTACGACACAGCGCTACGCGCACCTCGCCCCCAGCGCATTGCGCGAGGCCACGAACGACTTCGGAAATATTTTCGATGGAACGAAAGGACAGCAAGTGGAAGGACGCGCGGCGGAAACGCGCGGCGGGTGAATAGATGGGCAACGCAAATGATGAGTTCAGAAAAATGCTCGAATCCACATTCAGCAAAGCTTGTGACGATCTAAAGAACGGCAAGGTTTTGAACGCGGATACCCCCGAAAAAGCGGCGAAATACGTGCTCAAAGAAATAGAGAATAATCTGACCCTGAGAACTGGTCTCCCAAATGATTCTCCTGAGCCTTGGGCACCGATGGACGATTTCGAAAGGTGGAAAGAGATAGCGTTGTGGTCGATTGAAAAGCAGTTTCCTGCTGCTGTTTCAAAGGCCAAATTTGGGTCTTGGCAGGACCGTTGATCGTCTATCAGTGAGCCTCGCCCGCAACGAGACTTGATCTCGCTAGTGTTGATGCGGGTTTTTCAAATGTCGTCAGCGACGACAATTATCGCCTGTCAGCAGAAAGTCAGCACAAAGAAGCGGAGGAACGTTATGGAAACTGGACCGACACTCATAGTTTTTCGGGTGGAGTCAGCATTCTTAGCGGAAGGCTCGCCGGCGAGGTCGAAGTCGGGATTTGCCCCAACGAGAAATGAGTCTCGTAGACGGCCTGCCCATTTGCGAGCAAAGTAGCCTCATAAATCCCAGGACCGGGAAGGACTTGCTGCATTCCCATAAAGAAATTTGAGACGGCATTTTGCCGAATTAGATTCCCTTCGACTGGGATGGCTCGAAACTCCTCGCCATTTGGGCCTCTTAATTTCAGTTCGACCTTGAAGTGTCCCTCTCCGGGACCGCCGCAGAATACGAGGCACACTTGAACCGGCAGCTTAAAGTCCTGGACGATAATTCGTGCATCGGGAGCGGCTCCGTAGAACCCAATCAATATGGTCTTGTTGCCCAATTCTTGTCGGGCAAGATCACAAAGCAAGCACGCATGAATAGTTGGAAATGCCAAGGTTTTGTCTCGCTACGCAAATGCGTAGGCGCGATTGAATAACTGCCCGGCAAGCGCAGTTTCATTGACGAGGCGATTCGAAATCGTGGTTCGGCCGTCGAACGCGCCTGCGTTTAGTTGAGCCACCGCGTCCCAACCCGGAACTGGCAATACGACATGACTGTGCCACTGAGCTCCAGATTCAATCCAGCGCCAGAGCAGCTCCGCGTGACTGGTAGTCGCATCATCGTAATCAAATTCAGTTCCACAGCAGGGACAGATAGAGTAATCCTGCGGCGGTTTAACTAAATCTGGGAAGTAACATACTGGGCAACTATAGGCCATAGGAAGCGTCACCTGCACCAATCTCGATGATACTCCAAGTTGGATGCCTTTCCATGTATCGCGGTGTTGGCTATGAAGTATGTGGCAATATTTCCGCTAGGATCCATCACCGCAAATTCGTCTGTGACCAAGCTTAGCCTCGCTCGACAACCATCTCTCTTCCTTATGCACTCAACCAGAATGGGGGTCAGCGCTTGATTCATAAATTCTTCGGCCTTAGTTTCATACTCCTCGACAGTCATTCCCAACGGGAACTCGCGCTGGTGCTTGTCGTAATGCTCCTGGCGGTCGGCTGGAGTCTCGAACGGCACAGTATACCGGCAGAGATAAGTACCATGCTTGACAAGTAGGTGTCAATTGTACGAACGGTTACCATCGGAGACTGAAAACCCGGGTTCTTTGTCATGGCATGTTTTTCTGAATCGCCGCAAAAAGGCTACCGGAGCGCCAAGCACCGGTAAAGGTTGTGGGGGGCGAAATTAATGGAGCTTGGTTAGGGAAGACTCTACCAAGTTTTCTAGCAGTTTGTTGAAAAATCCCGTCTTGCTGCAACTTTAAATAAAGAAATCTCGTCTGAGTAAAGGAAGAAGAAGGAGACGAGTGAATGCGCGGCGATGATAGTCAGCAAGAAGGAATTTTCAGCTATATCTCTCCGGAGAAGCGTGTTCCGGCGGATCACCCTTTGCGGCCGATCCGCAAGATGGTAGATGAGATTCTGAAAGAGATGTCACCGCAGTTCGGGAAGTTGTATTCCGATGTGGGGCGTCCGTCGATTGCCCCAGAGCGACTGTTGCGGTCGTTGTTGTTGCAGATCTTCTATTCGGTGCGCAGCGAGCGAATGCTGATCGAGCAACTGCAGTACAACCTGTTGTTTCGGTGGTTTGTGGGGATGGAGATGGACGAGGCGGTATGGAATCACGCGGTGTTCAGCAAGAATCGGGAGCGTTTGCTGAATGAAGAGATCGCGGAGGGATTTTTCCGACGGGTGCTGGAACGTGCGAAGCCGCACATGTCGGATGAACATTTTACGGTGGACGGGACATTGATCGAGGCTTGGGCAAGCCAGAAGAGTTTTCGACGCAAGGACGGCAAGGGCAACCCACCGGGCGCGGGAGGGGAGGTCGATTTTCACGGAGAGAAGCGAAAGAACCAGACCCACGAATCCACGACGGATCCTGATGCTCGGCTGTTCAAGAAGTCCAAAGGCAGCGAGGCCAAGCTCGGCTACCTGGGACATGTATTGATGGAGAACCGCAACGGGCTTTTGGTGCAGACATTTTTGACCGAGGCCCATGGCCGAGCGGAGCGAGAGGCCGCGATGCTGATGGCGGAGGCGATCCCCGGCGGGAAGCGGGTGACTTTGGCTGGAGATAAGAATTACGACACGCAGGAATTGGTCCGCGAACTTCGTGGGATGAACATCACTCCGCATGTGGCGCAGAACAATACCAACCGCAGGAGCGCGGTGGATGAGCGGACCACGCGACATGTCGGGTATGAGATTAGTCAGCGGAAGCGAAAACGAGTGGAGCAGTCGTTCGGTTGGATGAAGATGGTCGGGATGCTAAAGAAAGTGAAGTTGCGAGGGATCGACAAGGTTGGGTGGCTGTTTACCTTTACCGGAGCCGCTTATAACCTCTGCCGATTGCGAAACTTGATGGCCAGAGCATGATAGGTAGTGTCGCTTCGGGCCCGTTCAGCAGTTAGAACGGCCCAAAATCATTCCTTCTCCCCACCGCAAAAAATCAAATTTAGGAAGAAGGGATACTCGAACGCGAATTCTTCAACGAGCTGCTAGGACCGTTGACAACATATCAGCGCATCTTTAATCCTGAAATGTGCATTTTCCCTCGTATTCATGCCGGTATCACGATTATCGGCGCACTTTGATCGGCCGCTGAGTCAACGAGAAGTCAGCGCTTTCGTCGCTCCAAAAAGGACTCTGGTGCTAGACTTCGGGAGCGGGAGGAGCCATGATCGAACTAAGCCCGATATGTGTTGCATCTATCTGGAGCCTCGTCTTTGCAGTCATCTGCTTTGGACTGTTGTTGTTGTATCATCGGGACGAAAGCAAGGAACGCAATCCCCGCTTCGTCTATTTCAATCCGCAGGACTACTTCAAATCGTTGCCGTCCGTCAAACTCCCCGCCTATTCCGAGAACGCGACGTTCGATCCATTCATAACCCAATATGTGGGGATGGCAAAGGTAATGATCGGCTTGGCCGCGGCATCAATTAGCTTTGGGGGGATAGACGCCAAAAGCCCGGAGATCTACACGGCGAAGTTGCTCCTCGCATATAGCATTGCTTCCGCCGCACTGTTTTGCATCCTCGTGATCAACTTTTACGAGAACTATCTTCACAATCTCGAATCCTATAGACCATACAAGTGCGCAATCGTGGAATCAGCCGGCTTGACTTCCCTATTCTGTTTCGCGCTCGGATATGGATATTGGGCCGGGCACCTCAGTTAGTTTCACAATGCTCACTCATGTCAGTGGCGGGTCAACGCTTCGAAGCTTTTCGCGGCTTGATTCTCTTTTTGGCGTCCCGAAGTTTCCGCATATAATCCGCGCGTTCCTTCCGTCCTTCGGGTGTTTTGCGTTGAGCGGCCGCCCAAGACTTCTTGCACTCAGGTGAACAATTCTTGCTTTTGCCCGTATAGGCGAGAAACCACTTCCCGCAAGCTCTGTTCTGGCATTTCCGGACCGAATCCAATAGTCCGTACTCGCTGAGGCTGGCGACCATCCCCAAAACCATTCTGTCCTGATCGGGCGGCCGTTGTTCCAAATGCCAATGCCGCACGTTGTCCAATCCATCGGACATTTCCGGCGACGGAGCAAGATCCCACCAAGTTCGGCGAAGAGGGCGCGTCAACTTCAATATTTCCAAATGCAGATCGTAACCGCGGCGTCTTCCCTCTTCCGATTTGTCTCCGTTCTCGGCAAGTGTGTTTCTTTCATGCAAAGCCTCAATAAGGCGGGTACATTGCGCTTTTGAGGCTCTGTTGCTATTCAGCCATGAGACGAGACTCTCGCGCTTGAACCAAAGCCCCGCAATGAGGGATTCCAGCTTGTAACTACTGATCTTCGCCATTCCCGGCTCCAAAGGAAGTTACGCCTACTGTCTCGACATAGGGAGTCACACGTGACAGGATAGCACACGTGCGCATCAGTGGCGACGAATGAGGAGGCGAAACGGAAATGCAGGTTGCAGAACAGATCGATGGCAAAAACGATGCGATGACGGCCCAATCCATCATCGACGCTGAATATATAACCCCCGATTGCCTGGCCAAGGATCTCAAAAAGAGCGTTAGGACGCTCGACCGTTGGCACGCCCTGCGCATCGGGCCACCGCGAACTGTGATCGGCAGGACGATTCTCTATCGTTGCGAATCCGTCTCGGAGTGGCTACGCGCTCGCGAGGATGGCAGCCGCAATGGAAAGAGACGGCGGGCCCGAGCTGTTTAGAAAGGAGAAGCCCGCATCGCGATTCGTTTGAGGAGTCGCAACACGGGCGATTGAAAATGGAATGTCCAAAAACTTATCACCGAACGCAGACCCGGACAACCGGCGCGAGCATGAAGTTCGTTTCCCCGATAAATTCTGGCGCAAGTCAACACGCCTCTCTCACGACGCGAAAGGTCTGTACGCAACTATCGTTACATTCGCGGACTATCGGACAGGGATGACTTTCGTGGGCAACGCGAGACTACAGTCGGAAACGGGATATGGGCGCGACAAGATAGAGAAACTGCTGCGCGAGCTTGAGCTTGCGAAATTCATCGATCGTTCCAGAGAGAGCAATGGAAATTTGCTGTTTCGGCGTTGGATCAAATGCCTGAAATATGTTGTTTCCTCCGATGCCCTGAATTTCAGGGAATCGGCTGGATGCCCTGATTTTCAGGGCACTGAAAACCAGGGCACTATCCTTACCCCAGTTAAGTCATCCGTCACCCCAGAAGAAAAGAAAAGTCATCTATACCCAACTCAAGATCACACGGTTTTGGAGAATGTACCTGAAAGAAAGATTTTAAGGATGGGTGACTGATGACTTTGACTGAAACTCTCCAGCTAAAACATAAGTACCTGCAATGCGAAGACCTGCGAGCGCTTGAACACTGCGAGCAGCGATGGCTCGAAGAGGGATGCCCTGCAGAGCGGTGGGCGCTGGTGAACTTCATAGAAAAGATGCTGAAGGAACTCAAAGCAAGCGGGATCGGATACCCCAAAATTCTTCTGCTGAGGAAAAAAGAAATTCAGCGGCGCGAGTTCGTGCCCGGAGTTACGGCCGAAACAGAGACGAAGAACTCGAATACCTCAGGATTGATTCCGGCAGATTGGATCGCACAGGCGAATCGCGAGTCGCGCGAAAACTGGGAGAAAAATGTCGCTGCAGTCGCCGCGAAAAAGAAGGCGGAGTGCAGGCTCGCTGAGGGACAATCAGCGGCCCTGGTGTCGCACGAAACACGAAATGACCATATTCCAAAGGGAAATGCGCGGTGATCCAGGTTCTTCGGATGCAGAGAGTCAACACCGGGTCAACGTAATAAGGAGGAAGCCATGGGGAGCCACTGGACGGAAAGAGCAGCCGTGCTGCGCGGGACAAAAATCCGAGTCGGACAGTACTTGGTAATTTTACGACCGGGTTATGTCGGGCAGGTCGGGGTATTTAGAGGGACGACAGCGGATGGGAGATTCGTGGTGAATACGACGACAGGAGCTAACTTTTCGCTCCAGTTGCAGTGCCTAAGTTGCGAGGTTCAGCTCCCGGAGGAGAAGAAGGGCAGCAGGAAGGAATAAACGTTGCTGAGAGGCTTCTACGGGTACTACATCAAACCACGAAAGGACAAACCCGGAGTGTCACCTGGTGGCGAACCAATGAGCGGCAGAGACAAAAATAGATTTCGTGAGCAGGCCATAAATGCCCTGATGTCAGAGACAACGATTGAACGGGCCGCGCGGAAGGCGCAAATCTCAAAATCGACCCTGCTCAGGTGGATGAAAGACCCCGAATTCAGGCGCGCGTATGCGGAGGCCAAGGCGGATTGTCTGCGCATGGCTTCCGCTATCTTGACCAGAAATTCCGCGAAGGCCGCAGTAGTGCTCGCAGAGATTTTCAAGTGCAAGCGCGGGAAGTTTAACCAGTCTTCGCGTGTCTCAGCGGCCATCGGCACAATCCGTCTCAGTCACGAGGCATTTAGTCTTGAAGTGCTCGAAGAAAGAATTTCGAAACTCGAAGCACAAGGACTTCACCGTGAAGCGCTTTGAATCTCTCATGCTTCGACTAAAGCGGCTAGAAACCAGGTCGGGAATCTCCGACACGGTTCTTTTCTTCGCCGATGGCAGCTCCCGCGTTTTGTGTCTCAGCATGGCGGACCAGGTGAAACTTTTGAGTGCGGCAGTAGATCGGCTCGCGTACTGGTGCGGCCCGGGGGAAGGTTTTGAAAACGAGCACCTGGAACTGTTCTACCCATCCCCGTTCATAACCAGTCCGCACGATAAGGTTCTGGATATGTTCGCCGAGTGCGTGAGGATTGAAGGCCGCCCGGGAAACAATTTGCCTCACCTCATCAAAAACGCACTGGAGACTGCGGAACGGGACAGAAAAGAGTGCCTGTCTGGTGGTAAGCCATTGCAAGGAATTGCAACGTCTGGCCAATGCTCGGACGTGTCAAAAGGGCAAAGCGCTGAGACGTAAGGGTTTGTTTTTCGAACAGGTCAGAAAATAGCGGAAATTGTACCCAAAGGAGACGGAAATGGCGGAAGACAAGAATCAGAATCTCGCAATCGAGTTTGCAAACGTGGTTGCGATGAGGAGCGGGCGAGCAATCCCCTACCAGGCAACGCTCATCTCCACGACTGAGGCCGCAGCCGCAGCGGACCCTTTCAAAAACGGCGGGTTGCTTCCCGACTCATGGATAGACGCTGCCAACCCGCGCGACCATGCCGGGAGAGAAATTATTCGTCTTCTCGATCGCGTGAGTCGCAAATTCGCCCGCGATGGCAAACGCGAGGAGCAAGAGTCTTTGCATTCTCTCGAAGATGCTGCCAAAAGCGAAGTGGATTATCGCAAATATCTGCCGGCGCCAAGCGACCACATGAATGAATGGCTCGCGAGGTTTGCCACCAATGTCGATTTGAACTCAGCGAAACTCAAAGCGCTGTATGCCGGGCTGAGCGGGTTTCTCGAAAGATTTTCTGGGTCAGTGTTCAGTGACCTCTCGCGAAAAGAGAGGGACTGTGTGTCCGCTTTTGTCAAGAACATCTGTGAGTTCGCAGCGTAAATAACCTTCGCAACGTTCGACTTTGAATTCGAGGGAGAAGCAAAATGTATCGCAAAACAAAAGAGACGCAAGTTTCCCCGGCAGACTTTGGTGCGGCAAATTCTCTTGTCGCCGAAGTCTGGCCACCAAGGGAAGCGGCGAAGGCAGAACTTGCAGATCCGTATCTCACGGCATTGTCTGCGATGTTCATGGATATCGACCAGGCGGACGAATGCGGCCAGCTCATCGCGCGCCGCGTCAAGCTGAACAAAGCGTGTTCTGAGTTTCTCGAACGTCAAAAGCTTTCAAAGCGTGAAACACTTCTCGCGCAATACGAGGAGTTGAAACAGGCAGGAAGAAAACAGCAAGCGAAAATTGACGCATTCTCGCAGGACCTCGCCCAATGGGAGAGGAATTTGTTTGACAGAAAAGACGCAGTCGCCCGGGCAGTCGCAAACCTTCGCGCAGTCGACCAGGCGCGGAATAATCTCGGCCGATTCGCGAGTGCAGCGGAGATTACCGCCGCCGATGTGAAACTCGAAAAGGCCGTGCAGAAACTTGACGCAGCCAATGCAGCCGAAGGCGAAGTGCAGCAGCACCTAAACTCGCTGAAGCTGACAGTCTTTCCGCCACTGGTTGAGGAGCTCAAGCGAATCGCAGGCGAGGAAGAGAAACTCGCCGCACAACTGAGCGGTGAAAGTTACTTTGAAAATGGCGTGGAGATACAGGCAGCGGTCTAACACTGATGGTCGCACGCCACGACCATGAGTCAAACGGAGGAAACGATGTTCGTGATTTGCAAAAGACAAATGCTGCTTTTTTGCGAGCTGAACGAAGAGGGCACGAAGCCAATTCGAAAGGCATTGGTGAAAGCTTCGCCCGCGCCAATCGAAGCGCCGGACTGGATTCGGGAGTTGCCGGCCTTCGCGCACGCGGCGAGGGCCAAGGTCATCAAAGAAGTTTTGCTGCCGGACGAACCCGAGGCCGCATAAAAGAGTTTGCCGCGACTGAACAAACACCCGGTCGCGTCAAAGCCTGGTGGGTCATCACCAGGTGTTTCAGCGTCAAAACCTGGAGAAAAAACCAGGTGTTCTCAAACCGGGATGGGGCAGAGTTTTTCTGCCCCTTCTCTGGCTGAGAGTTTCTGATTTTGTCGGGGACCGACCTCCCCGGCAAATGCCTTGCGTCTCCTCCGCGTCGCAGGGCTGTGCAAAGACGGGGGTGAGGACTTTTCAACTGGCCTTGCCCCCGCTTTTCTGGGGCGGGCCAGAAGAATCCTCTCGACCTTGCTATTTGACCTTTCCGGAGTTCTGTTGACTCAGTGTTGACTTTTTTCGGCAGCTTAAGTGTCAGGAAGTAGTGAAGCTTCAAACAACCCTATATTTATTGAGATTTTGGTGAACCGGGCAGGACTCGAACCTGCAACCCGTTGATTAAGAGTCAACTGCTCTACCATTGAGCTACCGGTCCACGGGCAATTCTGCATTTTACCTATTTCCAATTTTTCTGTCGACACGAACGCTGAGGTGCACCGATCATTCGCGCAAAACTGCGATTTATTTCGCGCGCAGTACCGCGGCCAGGTCACGTGCTACTTTTCGCGCCCGTTCCAGGTCCCGCGGATCAAATGAAATCGCCGACACACGTTGGTGTCCCCCGCCACCATATTGCTCGGCGAGCGTCGCCAGGTTCTTATCGGCCGTAGCCTGGTTCCACGGATTCGTTCCCAGAGAAACTTTGGCCCGCACGGGCGAAGCGCTCACGCTCACGGAGTACACGCCCTCGGGATGGAGCAGATAGGGAATAAATTTGTTGTATCCCTCCAGATCCAGGTCACTCACATCGAAAAAAATCACACCCTCTCTCGAATCGCACCGCTCTCGCAAAATTTCAATCGATTTACGGTGCCGTTCAAGCAACGGCCCGAGGTATTTCGCAACAATCGGCAGTTTCACCATCTCCGCCAGAGGCCGGTACGCGAATTCCGGCACAATCTGCGCGGGGATTCCGTTTTCCGGCGCCGCCTCGATCACCAGCGCTAATTGCGTCGCTGGCTCGATCAACTCCGTGGCCGATTGCGGCGTGGGAAATTGCGCTCCATCGATGATGTCGCCCCAATGAATCAAGTCCGCCATCGGCTTGGTATCAAATCCAAATTTTTCCTTCGTCACCGTGGCAATCAATTTCGTACACGACTTGTAATCTGGCTCGTAATACATATTCTTGCCGGGAAATCGTTTGAAATATTCGGCGTCGGCAGGAGTCAGAAATGCGCTCTGGTGGTGGTCGAACCACCACGTAACCTTCGGCGAATTCGAATATTTGAAATCGACGATGACGTTTTCATCCCCGTCGAACAGTCCATCTTCCCAGGGGTGCTTGGCCTTGTGCGTCATTCCGCTCAGATGGAATTCTGCCTTGCCGTCGAATTTCTCCCGGTAAAACCGGTAGAAAAGCGCGGCCGAAGCAGCCCCATCAAAGCATCGATCGTGAAAACACAGCCGGACCTTCGTCATAGAGCGAAGTAAGCCTGACCCTCCCACAGAGTGACGTGCCACAAGGAGCAAAGCCAATAACGATGTACGCGTCCTTATGGAAAGTCAAGTTGAATTCGGCAAAGGACAAGAACCCTAATTTCTGGCACGTTTTTCCGTGAACTGATGGCTCCTTGGCCACCGCTCATCCCGATCCCCCTTCGAAGCATCTAATAAGGTGTAACCTCAAGACATGATTTGACTCTCATGGCTGTGCGGGCAGTGGCTCACTGGCCCAGGAGGCAGGCAATCGTGGGCAAATTTGGCGAGCTGACGCGGACGGACGTAACTCCGAAGTCGGCCTATTTCAATCGCAGGCAAATTCTTCGTGCGATGGGCCTTGCCGGAGCCGCCGTTGCGGGCGCAAAAGCGTTTTCTCATTTTGCGTTTCCGGCCGCCACAGTCGAGGCCGGCACCAAATTGAATGTCGCCTCCAGAAGCGCCTTCAGCACAACAGAAACGATAAATTCCTTCCAGGATGTCACCCACTACAACAATTTCTACGAATTCGGTACCGACAAAAGTGATCCGTCGAAGAACTCTCAGAAATTCCGCGCTTCGCCCTGGACCGTTTCGGTGGAAGGCGAAGTAAAGAACAAAACGAAATACAGCATCGACGACATCCTCAAGCTGGCACCGCTGGAGGAACGCATCTATCGTCATCGCTGCGTGGAAGGCTGGTCGATCGTCGTACCCTGGATCGGCTATTCGCTGAGTACCATTCTCAAGCTCGCCGAACCCACCGATAAAGCCAAGTTTGTCGCCTTCGAGTCCTACTACGACCCCGGCCAAATGCCGTGGGCCGCAAGCTCCGGCATCGTGCTTCCCTACGTCGAAGGCCTTCGTCTCGACGAAGCCATGAATCCGCTGACTCTGCTGTGCGTCGGCATGTACGGCGAATCACTCCCCAATCAGGATGGCGCTCCGGTCCGCCTCGTGATTCCTTGGAAATACGGCTTCAAGAGCATCAAATCCATCGTCAAAATCCGCTGCGTCAAAGGAATGCCTTCGACTACTTGGAACATTTACGCGCCCAACGAATACGGCTTCTATTCCAACGTGAATCCCAACGTCGACCACCCGCGCTGGAGCCAGGCCACCGAACGCCGTCTCGGCGAATTCCTCAAACGCAAAACGCTGATGTTCAACGGTTACGGCGATCAGGTGGCCAGCTTGTACAACGGCATGGATCTGAAGAAGAATTACTGACGTGCGCGATTTCCTACGTCAGCACCTCCTAAGCCGTTGGTCCAAAGTAGTCGTCTTCGTGGCTTGCTTCACGCCGCTCGCTTGGCTCGTCTGGCGCGCGTATCACGGCAATCTAAGTGCCAACCCTGTCGAATTCGTTCAGCACTTAACAGGAGATTGGACACTGCGCTTTCTGCTCATCACACTCGCGGTCACGCCGCTCCGCAAACTCCTGAACATCCCCGATCTCATCCGCTTCCGCCGGATGCTCGGTCTGTTCGCCTTCTTCTACGTCTGCCTGCACTTCCTTACCTATCTCTGGCCCGATCAAAACTTCGATCTAGCTGGCATGTGGAAAGACGTCGCCAAGCGCCCCTTCATCACCGTGGGTTTTCTCGGTTTTGTCCTGCTGATCCCGCTCGCGCTGACCTCCAGCAAAGGCTGGATTCGCCGTCTAGGCGGCAGGCGCTGGCAAGCACTCCACCGGCTCATCTACGTCAGTGCACTTTGCGGCGTAATTCACTACTACTGGCTGGTAAAGTCCGACCACCGCCTGCCACTCCTCTACGGCGCAATCCTGGCCGTACTGCTTCTCTACCGCCTCGCCACTTCCCTACTGAAGTCCCGCCCCGCCGTAGCCGTCTCCCCCGCCGGTTGACCATTGGGTCGTGGGGTCATGTGGAGCCGGCCTTCTGAGGCGGGCCGTTTCAGAGAGAGCCGAAGCAACCTCAAGAAGTAGCGCCGCAGAGTCAGGAATGCCACCTGGATTTTTTGACTGCAACGCGACAGGCGAATTGCTTTTGTAGCGGCGGCGTCCGCGACGCTTTCTTCACCGGAGCGAACGAAGCGCCGCCGTTTTACACGGATCTAGCCCAACCTGCCGCTCTCACGCGTCGGCAGATAATCCCGCACTCGACTCTTCAACATGAACCGCCGCCAGTCGCGTCTTATCCAAATGCACCAGATTCCTGCGCAACCGGTTCTTCGCTCTGAAAATAATCGTCTTTACTGCCGGTACGCGGCGATTCAGCGCATGGGCAATCTCGGAGTAGCTCATGCGCTTGTAGTAGCGCAGCATCAGCGGAACTTTGTAATAATCCGGCAACCGGTTCAGTTCTTCCCTCACGTACCGCTTCGCTTCCTTGTGCAACACCTGCGAGAGCGGCGAAGGCGTAGAAGCATCCGCAACCGCGCACAAATCGCTTCCCGGGACCACCGAGCACCTCTCGCGCTTCCGCCGCCGCAATTTATCGATGCAGTGCCGCCCCGCAACCTGACAAACCCAAGGCCGGAACGGATGCTCCGAATCTTTCTTGTCAAGCACCAGATGCAGTTTCAGGAAAACCTCAGCCGCGGCATCTTCTGCGTCCTCCGGCCGCCGAAAGAAGCGTCGACAGACCTGCAAGACGTGCTGATAGTGAGTGGTATAGATGGTGCTCAAAACCTCCGGACAAGTCTGTAGTGCCTGATCCAGGCTCGCGCCGAAGCCTGTCCTTTCAAAGAAGCTTTTGGATTGAGGTGCCATAACCTGTGTCGCCATAACTGCTCCCTTGCCGATGGATTTGGACACACCCCCAGTAACGGATCCGAGGGAGGCAACTCCTGGACCCAGCGTGCCGCTATTTAGCTATCCGGAACTGTCTCCTCCCCGGAAGACGTGCTTCGGTCGCCAGACCGCTTCACACTTCCGTTGAGAGACGAAAACTCTTCTTCGCGCGAGCACGACAACTCCGGCTTCGCCGCGTCGCGCCGGCGGACTACCAGCAGCGTCAAGTCGTCGGGCGGAGAGCACGAACCCGCGAAATCCAGAACGGCTCCGAGCAAAGAAAACAGTGCCTTGTTGGCGCTCACACTCCTGACCGTCCGCGCCGCAGTCGCCAACCGCTCCACCTCGAACTCGTCATCCTGCGTATTTCGGGACTCCGTAACGCCGTCCGAGTAGGCAATCAGCATATCGCCAGGATGAAGAACCACACTGCCCGTTGCGTAGTCGGCATTTTTCAAAGCGCCGAGTATCGGCCCGCCTTTTTCCAGACGGTCCATCGTTTTGTCGCCTCTCAGAAGCAGGGGTGTCGGCAGTCCGGCGTTGCAGTAAACGAGCTCACTCGTCAGCGGATCGATGCGCGCAAAGAACAGCGCAGTCAACGGCGGCGCGCCCTCGTCATGGCACAACTCGCGATTCACTTCGGCCACTACGTCCGACGGATACGAATGCGTACGCGCAGAACGCTGAATCAAAGCCATCAGATGCGCCTGCCAAATGCCCGCTGTGAGTCCCTTGCCCGCGATGTCGCCTAGGGCCAAGGTGAGCACGGAACCAAGTTCCATAACCTTGAAAAAATCGCCGCAGAGATGACGGACGGGAAAAATCTCCCCGGCAATCTGGAACTCGCCCCAATTCAATTCACGCGGAGCGCAAAGCCGGCGCTGAATCTGCGCCGCTTCAAAAATCGCTTGCTGCAGTTTCAATTGTTCGCCGCGCAGCGTCGAGAGTTCCCCCCGGAGAGACTGAATGTCTTCGGCTCGATCACATGGCACGGATGCGGAAGCCCATGCGCTTGCCGCTGCCTCCAGCAGAGGGTTCCGCGGCGCGGTTTGTTTGACCTCCAGCATTCTTTCGGCAAATCCCATCATGGTCATCTCATCCAATGAATTTGTAACCCACTCCATGTACGGTCAAAAAATAGCGAGGCTCATCCGGCACGGGCTCCAGCTTCTGCCGGATACGCACGATGTGCGCATCCACAGTTCGCGTCGTCGGGAAATTCTCATAGCCCCAGACCTCGTCGAGTAGCCGGTCGCGGCTGAGCGTTTCTCCCGAATGGCAGAGAAAATGTTTCAGCAGCTCAAACTCTTTCCCGGAGAACTCCACACGCTGCCCTCCACGCATCACCTGATAGCTGCGCAGATTCACGACAACATCCCCAAACGCATAGCTGTCCTGCTCCTTCGGCACCGTGTGTGCCCGCCGTAGAACCGCCTTCACGCGCGCAAGAAGCTCGCGAATGGAAAACGGCTTTGTGACATAGTCGTCCGCGCCAAGCTCCAGGCCCACAACCTTGTCCACTTCCTGTCCTCGCGCCGTCAGCATAATGATCGGAATCGACGGCCGCTTCGCCTTCAATTGCTTGCAAACATCTAGTCCGCTCATGCGCGGCATCATTACGTCCAGTACAACCAGATCCGGAGAATCTTTTAGCGCCCTCTCCAAGCCTTCCACGCCGTCGCCCGCTGTGATCACCTGAAATCCCTCGTACTCGAAATTGTCGCGAAGGCCCGAAACCATGTGCGGTTCATCCTCCACGATCAAAATTTTCGTTGCACTCATGACCTCTCCCTCATACCTTGCCGGCGACGCCTCGCCCCACCATACTCGGTAATCGGTGTTCACGCGGGTGCCGTTCCAGTTCGCGGCGAATGATCCAGCGGCAGCGCGATCGTGAACTTGCTTCCCTGCTCCGGCGCGCTCTCTACCTTGACGTCCCCGCCATGCGCGCGAACGATGTGACGCACCAGCGACAGACCCAGGCCCGAACCCTTCACGTTGTGCACCAGCGGATCGCCGCAACGGTAAAACTTCTCGAAAATCTTTTCCTGCTCGGCCGCAGGAATGCCGATCCCGTGATCGCTCACTTCCAGTTTCACGCTGCCGTTTGCCCGGTAGAGGCTCACACCGATGTATTTCTTGTCCTTCGAATATTTCAACGCGTTGTTCACCAGGTTGAGCAGCGAACGCGCAATCGCTTCGCGGTCCACATTCACTGGAGGAATATCCTTGGAAATGTTTTCCTCAAACGTGAAACCGTTCTGCTCGATTTGGAACCGATACGTATCAAGCGTCGACCGCACTAGTTCGGAAAGATCGGTTTCCTTGAACTCGTACTCCTTCCGGCCCGCCTCAATACGCGAAAAATCGAGAATATTATTGATCAACGACGACAGCCGCTCGCTCTCTTCACGAATGATCCGGAAATACTCCTGATACTTCTCCTTGGTGTTCAGCCGTCCGAGTTCCAAAGTCTCCGCGTAAAGCCGGATTAAGGCCAGCGGCGTTCGCAGTTCGTGCGAAACATTCGCCACGAAATCCGATTTCAATCGCGCCAGATTCATTTCCCGCGAAATATTCCGGTACGTAAGAAAAATTCCCCCAATCATCAGCAAAGAGATAGCACCAAGAATCGTGAAGTTGTAATGAAGGAACTTCGCACCCATATTCGCGATGGTCGTCCCCGGATACTTGATCGACCACACCATCCCTTGCAGAATCTCCTCGGAACTATGTTCAACTTCCGGCTTGCCTCCGTCCCAGTTCGCCGATGCCACCCACGGCTCAGAATCTCGCGGAGTATGGACCATGATCGCCGGCTGGTTTGTAGCCTGCTTGAGTCCAGTTTTGCTATTCAGCACATCCTTGATGACTGCAGGAAAAAACTTCTCCTGGAGGTAGTCTTGATCGAACGACAGTAACGCGAGCGCGGCTTCTTCCTTCCCGACGCCCGGCGGGATAAAGATCACTTCGTTCGTATACACGTGACGTCTATGGCGCAACGTCCATTCCCCGTAAAACTCGTAGGGCATGCCCTTCTCGCCCATCATTCGAAGATGGTCCGCTATCGAAGCAGCCTGTAAAGGCAACCAACTCCCATCGCTATTGATTGCCTCCTGAGCGTGCTCCCAGAAGTCCTCATCATGTTCACGGTTCGGTTGTATGGCACCAACCATGATGTGGCAGTTCTTGTCGTAGACAATCGCATAGGCGAACTGCGGGTTCTCCTGCAGAATGCGGTTGAGATCCTCTCTGATCTTCGTCTCGCCTTCATTGACGTTGGGAAACCGCTTGCGCGCCGGCTCGATGAGTTCATTGGCTTTGTCCCACGTCTTGTCTTCCGCGATCATCAGCACATGCCGAAAATTCTGCTGGAACGTCGCTTCGATCGATTTGTCACGTTGCAGGTTCTTAAGGTTCCAGATGCCGAAGGCCATCAATGCCATCGCAGGCAGAGTAATCGCCAGCTCCAGTTTCAGGAGCATCTTCGTGCGGTCCGTCAGCTTCCACTTCATCGCCATTCGTTAGGCCTGTTCCACCGCTGCACACCCAGCAGCCTTCCGAGACTATAAAGATGCCCGAGAGCCGGTGTGTCAAGCAGTAGCAAACGATTGTAAAAAGTTGTAAACCCGTTAGGTAGAGCCGAAATGGGTGGTCTGCTGGCTTTGACCCGCAATCAACTGATTCGACGGCACTTCGAACCGTGTGGCCGGATTTGCGCCGCTACCGCTTTGTGTGCCGTAAGAATCAATCCTACATTCTATCGCCCGGTCCGATTTCCAGTGCGGTTGCCGCCGGCACTCCGCTCCTGCGCTCGTTCCCGCGCGCGAAACGTCACTTCGATGGTCATCGCGATGCGCCGCTCCCTCGTTTGCGGACGAGCCACTTCCTCGATCCAAAGAAGAATGTGATTTTGCTTCCCAGCAGGAAATCGCGCGAAAGTTTCTTCGAAATCGACTTCTTTTAAAGCCGCCGACAGATCCGTCGGCATCGGAAGCACGGGCGTCTTCTCCGGAACCAGTACCGCCGCCTGCACTCGATCGCCGGCTCGATCCCCAATTCCTCGCGTATGCGAGCATTCAGCTGAAACCAGTGCCTTCCTTCGCCCATCGGCACCATGCTCATCTGCACCTCTACGGCCTTATTCAAAGTAACCACAACGGGCAAGGGCCCGCGCCGGCCGATCGCAACACTGATTTTCTTGGGGACCTCAACTATATAAACACGGGGCTTTGCAAGTTTCACCAAAGGAACGGTGAATTTGAAGTGCCGCTGCCTACCTGCTTCCGACGCAGCCCTCCTGACCATTGCCGGATTGTAGCATCTCAAAAGCCGCGCACGGCGGTCCGCATGGCCCGCCGTAACTACTGCGGCTGGATCATTACGTAACGAGTATTCCCAGCCCGATTGATCAACAAGAGTACAGATTGCCTGTCAGTGCCCGCCAACGCCTCACGATATTGCTCGACATTGTGCACCGGTTTGCGGTTCACTTCCTGAATGATATCGCCGCGCTGCAGCCCGGCCTCCGCTGCCGAACTTGACGGATCGATACTAGCGATGACAACGCCCATCGTCGAAGCCGGCAACTGCAACTGCCGGGCGATGTCCGGCGTCAAATTCTGTACTTGGATACCCTTCAATCCCGTGGGCGCCGCTTCTCCCTGTTCTGTTTTGGCCCCGGCCTTTTCCGGATATTCTCCGAGCGTTACATCCACATCCTTCGATTCGCCGTTCCGAAAGATCTTTAGGTGTGCCATCGTCCCCGGCGCAGATTGAGAGACACGAACACTTAGGTCGTCCGGCCCGTTGACCGCTTGCCCGTTTAGTTCAAGAACAACGTCACCTCTCACGACGCCGGCCTTCGCCGCAGGGCTGTCCGGTGTGACATCTCCGATCAAAGCGCCCCCGCCGTGAGTCAAGCCAAACGCTTTGGCCATGTCCGGGTCAACTTCTTGAATGCCCACACCCAGATAGCCACGAATCACTTTGCCATGCTCGACAATCTGATCCATCACGTTGCGCGCCATATTAATCGGAATGGCGAACCCGACACCTTCATTGCCGCCTTCCCCGCCTCCCCCCGAAAGGATCGCGGTGTTGATTCCCACCAGATTCCCGCGAAGGTCAATCAATGCGCCGCCGGAATTTCCCGGATTTATCGCCGCGTCCGTCTGGATAAAATCCTCGTAGTGTTCGATAGCGCCGCCAAATCCGCGGCCAGTGGCGCTGACAATTCCCATCGTAGCGGTCTCTCCGATGCCGAACGGCTGGCCGATGGCAAACACCACGTCCCCGACTTTTAAATTGCTCGAATCCCCGAGCGTGAGCGTCGGAAGCCCGGTCGCGTCAATTTTAATAACAGCCACATCGGTGAGCGGATCGGTTCCGATCACCTTGGCTTTGTATTTCTTTTGATCCTGTGTGAACACCTCCACGTCCGAAGCCTCCGACACGACGTGATTGTTCGTCAGAATGTATCCCTGGGGATTCACGATGACGCCCGACCCGAGTCCAAACTCGCGTTGCGAGTGCGGCGGCGCATTGGGCGGCACCTGATTACCGAAGAATTGCCGAAACATCGGGTCGTTCAAGAAGTCAGGTACATTCCCTTGTGGCGATTTGACAATCTTGGTCGATGAAATATTGACCACAGCCGGCAGGGCCGGCCCGAGCACCGACGAAAAGCCATTCTTGAAATCCCCCAGGCTGACCGGCGCGGCGTTTTTCGCGACGTTCACGGCCACCTTTTCCGAGCCTAAAACCGAATCTTCCGGCCATTTTGCCACTCGGTATCTAAATAATCCGCAAGCCAGTGCTGCCAAAGTCGCAAGTAGTACCAGCCAGTAAGAAACCCTTCTCGTTGTAGCGCTCATGTGTTGATCCTCCTGCGATGAAATCCGCGCACTCTCCGCGGACTCCGCCCCACCCGGTGAAACATACACCTTTTCGTCTGGGTTTACTCAACACCTTAGATGCCGGAGATGTGACAAAGATCCGTTCGATCGCATTGGGGTTGCGGAACATCGCGCGTGGCCGAATGATATTCGCCGCGGACCCTATCGGCAAGTCTCAACGCTAACAATTGATACGCAGCAGGCCGCTCTAACGGGTCCCTACAGCGAACCACCTACCACCGCCAGCCGATATGTTTCAGATGCAACCCGGCGTATGCGGCTAGAGGTTTCTACAACGCGTTTCCGGTGCCACTACTCTTTTCTCTCGATTCCGAACGTTAGCCCGTGCATGTTCTACTCTCCTAAATTCAAACGCCAAGGAGAGTCCCGGAAATGAAAGTACGAATCGCGATCTTATCGTCATTCTTGATGCTCACCATCGGAACGGCGCAAGCAGAGCAAACCAAGACCGCTGTAGTCGAGCGGCTGCAAAGTTCCACGACAACGATCGAACAGGTCATCGACGCCCCCGACAAAGGCATCCCGGATGAGGTTTTCAAAGGCGCGAAGTGCGTCGCCATCGTGCCGAGCATGATCAAAGGTGCATTCATCTTCGGCGGCAAGCACGGCCGCGGTTTGTCGACTTGCCGCTTGCCAGATGGCACCTGGAGCGCACCAGCGTTCTTCACCGTGAGTGGCGGAAGTTGGGGCGCGCAAATCGGCGTGGAAGACATTCAACTCCTGATGCTGATCATGAACGACGAAGGCATGAAGAACCTGCTGCAAAACAAATTCCAGATCGGCGCGGCTGTCTCGGCAGCTGCAGGCCCAGTCGGACGCCACGCTTCGGCCGGTACAGATTGGAAAGCCAGCACGCAAATCCTCACCTATTCCCGCGCGCATGGTCTATTTGCAGGAATTGACCTGAGCGGATCCTGGATCGAACACGACAAGGATTCCATAACCGCACTGTATGGTCAGGACTATACAGCTACCGAACTTCTTACCGGCAAAGTACCTCCGCCGGCCGAAGCCCACACCTTCCTGGCCGAAATTCGCAGAGTCGAAAATAGCGAAAGGGCCGCAAACAGACGCTAAGCTTTTGACGAACGTCGCAGGCCGGATGTCCTGTCACGGGAAGCCAACGGAAGAGAGCGAACAACGAGGTCGTCCCGTTCTCTCTGGCTTCTCGCATTTTGCAGATGGACTCCCGCAGGGGGGCAAGCACTGTTTACGCTGAGCCTCGAAGCGTTGTGCCCGATCTCGGCGGCCCGATCAGTGCTCGCCTCGCCCTTGCCCTGGCCCTACACCTCTAGCAAAATGCCTACATGATCGAACGCCCTCTTCGCGACGTTCTAAATTTATACAGTCCCGCCAACCCTCTCGAGAAAGCCTCGACCATTCCCGCGCCGTGGTATTTCGACACGCGTATCGCCCAGCTCGAACGTGAAACCGTCTTCGCCGGAAACTGGCAAGTAGTAGGCCGCCTCGACCAAGTGAAAGAACCCGGCCAATTCTTCACCATCGACACGAACGGCGAACCTCTCCTGATCGTCCGCAGTGAAGACAGCAAGCTCCGCGCCTTCTACAACGTTTGCCGCCATCACGCCGCTGCCGTCGAACCTCAGGCTGCCGGCTACGCCAGGCAGTTTCGCTGCCCTTATCACGGCTGGACCTACGGTAACGACGGCACATTGAAAGGAATGGTCGAATTCGAAGGCGTCTGCAACTTCGACCGCAAAGACAACGGCCTGGTGCCGATTCGCGTCGACACCTGGGAAAACTTCGTGTTCGTGAACCTCGACGGTAAAGCCGCCCCGCTCACCGAATTCCTCGAAAAGGTTCCGTCTCTTGTAGCGCCCCTAAAGCTCACCGAACAACTGCGCTACTTCGATCGACGCATATACAGGCTGAAATGTAACTGGAAAGTCTACGTGGACAATTACCTCGACGGCGGCTACCACGTCCCCCACGCACACAAAGGCCTCAGCAGCGTTGTCCAGTACACCAAATACACCATCGAAAATTTCGAACGCTCCTGCCTGCAATCGAGCCCGCTCGATGCTTCAAGTGCAGCCGACTCTACCATCGGCGCAACGCGCCAGGGACATGCGTTTTATCTTTGGATCTATCCCAACTTCATGATCAACGCCTATTCCGGCGTGATGGATACCAATCTAGTCCTGCCTCTCGGCGTCGACAAATGCGCCGTCATCTTCGACTACTATTTCGTGGACATCACCCCCGCCGCGGCGCAGCAACACCGTGACAGCATCGCCGTTAGCGAAAAGGTCCAGGACGAAGACATGGCCATCTGCGATTCCGTGCAGCGAGGCCTAGCCTCGAGCGCCTACAACGCGGGCCGCCTCTCCGTCCGCCGCGAAGCCGGCGAGCACCTCTTCCACCGCCTCCTGCACCGCGACATGACGACCGCCTTAGGCCGTTCCGCCTGGGCCGACTGAAAATTCGAAGGGTAGCCCGGCACATCGGGTTTCTCGTGCCTTCTTCAGAGCGCCGGCGGCAGGAGTGCGCGCAGAGGAGGCGACAAGTGGAGCTGCCGCACTTTTTCTTTTGGTCCTGTTTTAAAGCTTTTCGAAGAAATGCGCGACTTTCTTCCCGCCTTCCTCGGTGTAATAGACCGTCACTTTGCCGCTCTTATCCGCGCCCTTGCCGATATCCTTCGCAGCGTCAGCGGTGTCACGGCCCGAAACGCTGAAAGTGTGTTCCGTGCCGTCGGCGGCCTTTACCACCACAACCTTCCCATCCTTGCCAACTTTGGTGACGGTGCCGTCCACATACTTCAGACCGTCTTTCCCGACCTTGTCGACTTCGGTCGCGGTCTTCTCGCCGCCCTTCTCCGTATAGTGCACGACAACTTCCGAACCTTCCGACAATCCCTTGAACGAATCTTTCGCACCGGACGCGGTTTTGTCTGCTCCCCACACCGCAGTCTTATCCGCAAAATGCACAGTATGTTCCGTACCGTCCTTGGTCTTGACGACCATTGTCTTCGTTCCTGAATCCAACTTTTTAATCGTGCCATGCACGGCACTGACCACGTCGTCCGCAGCGCGCACACTGAAAATCAGCAGCGACGCCACAGCCAAAAATCGCAGCAGATTCTTCATAAGATACAAAGCCTCCCGTTTTCACCGAAATCCTTACTGATCTGCGAAAAAGGTTAGCGCAAGGGCGCCGCAAATCCTAGCAAAAATCAAACGCGCAAATGTAATTGCGGGTCCGTAAACCCGTCAAGGTTCTCATCACGACAACTGCCGGTCATTTCACTTCACGCAGCAGCCCGCTCGCCACGTCGTATACAAATCCGCGGACTGCCACTTTCTCCGGGACCCAGGGATGGCTCCGCAGTTTCTGCAACTGGTGCCGGACGTTTTCCTCGATGTTCTGGAAAGCGTAGAAAAACGCCGGAGCAATCGCGGCGGTTCCCGTGCGGTTCTGGATCCGCGTACGCAAATCCTGCTCGGTAGTCTGCATCAAGCCACAATCAGTGTGATTAATGACCATGAATTCTTCGGTGCCCAGCAGATAGTGCGAAATCAACAGTGAACGCAGCGTGTCGTCGGTCACAATGCCGCCGGCATTCCGGATAATATGCGCGTCCGCCCCCTTCAGCCCCAACGTGATAATCGAAAGGCGCGTGTCCATACAAGTAAGCACCGCGAGCTTGCGCTCCGGTCGCGGGGTAAGTTTGCGCAATTCATGCGTGCGCGCGTAGATTTCGTTTGCAGCAATCACTTCGTCAATCACACTCATAGCCGCAATAGTTTAACTTAGCTTTTTCAACCCGCGAAATTTTACGGCGGACGTGCAAAGTCCCGAGTGGCGCTTTCACCCGGAATCTGACGGACCGCCGCTTGCACTACTGTTGCTGTGGCGTTTCCGAATAGTATCCTTGCGGGGCCAGGATGCGGGCATCCTTGCGGGAGCACTCTACGCGAATCTTGTGATACTTGCCGTTTGGCGCTGGCGCTTCGTAACTGAGCTGGTATCGCCCGCGCGCGTTCGCGATCGATTGGGTAATCGCTTCGTCGACTTCGCCGTGAAAATGCCTTCTCATGCAATCGTCGCCGGACCTGCCTCCCACATAGCTTCCGGAACCCTCTGGAAAAGGAACATCCTTACAGCCAAACGGATAATCGAGCCAGTTCGGCACTCCCAGCGTGAGCCACACACGAACTCGGCAACAGTTTCATGAGAATTTCCGGACCGAAGAGCATTGCGTTTAGCGCCAGGAAAGTCGTGGCGGCGCGCACTCCATGGTCTTCGTAATCCCGAATCCTCAGCGCATTCACGCTTTGGATTGCCTGATCGAGCAGCAACCGAATTTGCCGTGTCCACGGCGCCTCAGACAACTTTGCGCCTCCAACTCCCTCAGCTTTCGCCGGTTGGCTCTCATAAAGATCGTGGACGCGAAAGGTGCAAGGAGCACTGTTGCGAGAATCGGGGAAGCACTACAAACAGGGATAAATCGTCGGTTCACCCGAAGTGTATATCAGCGGCCCCGCCGTTTTACGAGAGGCCACCTTCCTTGGCCAACTGGAACGCTTCAATAGCGGCGCCTCGCGCGCCTGCAGTGTCTCCATTGGGGATCACGTGTATGGGAATGCTTGCTTGCTCTTCGCGCTGCCTAGGCATACCTGCGCGAATCTCGCTGATGAACCATTGCTGGAACGCCGGGCTAGCCTCAATCGCTCCTCCGCCAACGATCAACGCATCTGGATCAAACGTATTTACCATTTCATCGAAGAACAGTCCCAAAGCATGCGCCTGCACGCGAAAAACTTCCTTCGACAATCGATCGTCCGCATCCGCCATCCCACGCACAAGCTTGGCCGCCTGATGCAAATCGTGCTTCGCCAGTTCATGCCCGGGATAGCGCGGCAAAAGATAGGGCAGGATATTCCTCTCAATCGCGGTTAAAGAACAAAGCGATTCCAGATCGCCCGTTCGTCCGCAATTGCAGAGTGGATTGATCCCGGGGACTCCCGCAATGCTTTGAAACGGAATCAGCACATGGCCCAACTCGCCGCCAAATCCGTTTTTGCCCTTCACCACGTTCCCATCGAGAATAATTCCGCCACCGTTGCCCGTCCCGATGATGATGGAAATGGAAGTTTCGCGGCTGTTTGCGCCAAAGATGGCGTAGTGTCCCCAAAGCGCTGCCGCATTCGCATCATTCAAATAGCAAACCGGCTTTCCGAGTTTTCGCGCCAGCCCTTCGCGGATATCGAACCCTGCCCAATGCGCATGAACAAAATTCGTCGAACCGCGCGCGCTCAGCCGGCCGCCCGCGCTCGCGGGACCAGGCGTATCCAGACCGACCGCGACCACATCCGCCAACTCAACACCCGCCCGGCCAACGGCGATCCTCAATCCGTCCGCAATCTGCTGCAAGCAAACCTCTGGCCCTTGCTTCGCTAGCGCAGGATGCTCGCAAAGCCCCTCGATCAAGAAGCGTTCATCCTGATCCAATAATGTGTAGTTAACCGCAGTCCCGCCGAGGTCCACTCCAGCCACAACAGTCACGCCAATTCTCCTCTGCCCTAGGATACGCGCACGGCCCAGCCTAGCAGAAACCCACACGCCCGACTGAGTAATTCTTCCCACGCGATAGCGCCGCGCCTCTAGCCCAGGAGTGGGCGCAGGCACGTTCGCATTGTCCGAAGCGTTTTTCGCTTGCCGCATTCGTTGACCGCCGCTCGCCGCTCCCCTATAATTTTTATGCAGGTTATGCCGAAATAGCCCGCCGGATGACCACAGGGTGATTCCAGAAATTTTCCGGGAACGGTGCGGGGTCAGAGCTGCAATTCGTAATTCGCCCACAAATTGCCGCACCGGCCGCGTTTTACGTTCTGGCACCGGTGGTCGGAGCTTTGGTTCCGACATCATGGAGCCCACCATCCATGGCCTTTAGCCCTTGAGGAACCGGTCTTTAAAGCCCATGGAGCGATTTTGGACTCAGCAAAACAGGGAGAACGCCAAATGGCCGAAGCAACGTGCCGGAGAGAATTGGATCTGGAAATTCCGGCGGACGAAGTAACAAAAGCGACCGAAAAAGTCGCCAAGGATTTTGCGAAGGTAGCGCGCGTGCCCGGCTTCCGGCCGGGCAAGGCCCCAATTTCGCTGATCAAGCGCCGCTTCGCCAACGACATCAAAGGTGAAGTGCTGCAAACTCTGGTGCCCGAACACGTGGAAAAAGCCGTCGCCGAGCAAAAACTGACGCCCGTGTCTCAGCCCCAAGTAGACAAGCTCGAATACAACGAAGGCCAACCGGTCAAATTCCGCGCTTCCTTCGAAGTCCTACCGGAATTCTCTCTTGGCAATTACAAGAATCTCGAAATCGAAATGCCGGAGATGAACATCACCGACGAGAGCGTGGCCAATACCCTCGCCGAAATGCGGCAGCGCGCCGCGGCATTTGCCCCGGTCGAAGGCCGGGCCGTCCAGAATGACGATTTCGTCCAGGTCAAGCTCCTGGGCACAGCTGAGAGTGATGGTGAACCTCTTCAGGCCGAAAGCGTCCTCTGCCACGTCGGC
Source organism: Candidatus Acidiferrales bacterium (assembly GCA_963783955.1). Taxonomy (GTDB): domain Bacteria; phylum Acidobacteriota; class Terriglobia; order Acidiferrales; family UBA7541; genus Acidiferrum. Next base: position 252,509 of record CAWAPN010000004.1, read on the forward strand.
GCCGAAGAAACCATGGAGCCCTTCAACGAAAATCTCCGCGGCGCAAACGTCGGCGACCACAAGAACTTCGACGTTGATTATCCCGCCGACTATCCGGATGCAAAGCTGGCCGGCAAGAAATTCCACTACAGCGTCGACGTTCTCGGCATCAAGACCAAGAAGCTGCCCGAACTGAACGACGAATTCGCCAAGGACGTCAGCGACGCGACCTCCCTCGACGAACTGAAGACAAAAGTCCAGGAAGGCCTGGAGCACGAGCGCGACCACCGCCAGAAAGAGCTGCAGCGCGAAAAAATCATCGCCGAGCTCGTAAAGCTCCACGACTTCCCGGTGCCGCAATCCTTGGTCGAACACCAAATGGACGTCCGCTTGGAACGCGTGGTTCGGTCACTCGCCCAGCAAGGCGTCGACCCTCGCGCCGTCAACGTCGACTGGGTCAGCCTCCGCAAGCGCCAGGAAGAGCGCGCCAAAGAGGACGTCAAGGCCGAACTGGTCATTGATCGCATCGCCACGGAAGAAAAGATCGACGTCACCGAGGAAGAGCTCCAGCACGAACTCGCCCATATGGCCAGCCATAGTGGCGAATCCGCGGAAGCAATTCGCGCTCGTTTGACAAAGCAAGGTGCCCTCGATAGGATGAAAGCTAAGCTACGCAGTGACAAGACTGTGGACTGGCTGGCGCAGAATGCGCAGGTCAAAACCGTCGCAGCAAGCGCAAAGTGAATCCAACCTCGGCTTTACAGGCAAACTCTCTCAAATGAAAAACTTCGACGATCCGCAATATCGTGCCACCACTCTAGTTCCCATGGTTGTGGAACAAACCAGTCGAGGCGAGCGCGCCTACGACATCTATTCGCGCCTCCTGAAGGAACACATCATCTTTATCGGCACTCCGATCGACGACCACGTCGCCAATCTGGCCACCGCGCAGATGCTTTTCCTGCAAGCCGAGGACCCCGAAAAGGACATTCAGCTCTACATTAATTCTCCGGGGGGCTCCATCACCGCCGGCTTCGCGATCTACGACACCATGCAGTTCGTCAAACCCGACGTAGTCACGACTTGCGTTGGCCAGGCTGCCTCGATCGCCGCGGTTCTCCTCGTCGGCGGTGCGCCCAAGAAGCGCTTTTCTCTCCCGAACTCCCGGATTCTCATTCACCAGCCATGGATGAGCGGCCTCGGCGGCCAAGCTACCGATATCGATCTTCACGCCAAGGAAATCCTGCGCATGCGCTCCACCATCAACAAGATTTTGTCCAAACATACCGGCCAGACCGTCGAACGCATCGAAAAGGATGTCGAGCGCGACTACATCATGAACCCGGAGCAGGCCAAGGAATACGGGATGGTCGATGAGATCATTTTCAAGCATCGCTAGCGGTTTGGCCGCACTACAATCTGCCGGGCTGTTCAGAAAGTTGTCCTTCCGAACGGAGTCCGCGACGTCGGGAGCTTGCTTTTCCTTTCCTCCTGCTTTCAGAATGCGGTGGCTACCCTGAATCCATCTTTCCACAGCGAGTTCCTGATTGACGGCACAGCCGCGATATTCTCTATCGCCGCGGAAAGTTTCGTCCTACAATGATTTATCGGCTTCGGGTGACTACCTTCAGGAGAGGTCTCCTCAAACGTGAAAAAATATAGCCCAGACGAACCGCTTCGCTGCTCGTTCTGCCACAAAACGCAGGAGCAGGTGGAAAAGCTGATCAGTTCGCCTTCCGACTACCCGCGCGCTTACATCTGCAACGAGTGCGTGGGCGTTTGTCAGACCATTCTCGAAGACGAAAAGCGCGAGCAGGCTGCGGCTCCGGCGCGGCGTTTGCCTCGGCCGCCCGAAATCAAGCAATTCCTCGACAGCTACGTCATCGGGCAGGATCGCACCAAGAAAAAGCTCGCCGTCGCCGTCTATAACCATTACAAGCGCATCTTCCTCAACAAGCAGCCTGGCGAAGTCGAGTTGAGCAAGTCCAACATTCTCCTCATCGGCCCGACCGGTACCGGCAAAACGCTCTTGGCGCAGACCCTATCGCGCATGTTGGACGTGCCCTTTGCCATCGTCGACGCCACTACGCTTACCGAAGCTGGCTACGTCGGCGAGGACGTCGAAAACATCATACTGAAGCTTCTCCAGTCCGCCGACGGTGACGTCCAGAAAACCCAGCAAGGCATCATTTATATCGACGAAATCGACAAGATCGCCAAGAAGGACGAAAATCCTTCGATCACTCGCGATGTCAGCGGCGAAGGCGTCCAGCAAGCCCTCTTGAAAATCCTCGAGGGCACCACCGCCAACGTGCCTCCCCAGGGCGGCCGCAAGCATCCCCACCAGGAATTTACTCCGGTCGACACCACGAACATCCTATTTATCTGTGGTGGCGCTTTCGTCGGCCTCGAAAAGATTATCGAGCGCCGCGTCGGTCGCCGTTCGCTTGGCTTCCATACCGACGCGGCACCCACCACCGCACAGCGGCGCAACACGGATTTGCTCGAGCAGGTACAGCCCACGGATCTGATCAAGTACGGCCTGATCCCCGAATTCGTCGGCCGCCTGCCGGTCGCTGGCGTCATGAGCGACCTCGACAAGTCCGCGCTTATGAAGATCCTCACCGAACCGAAGAACGCCCTGCTGAAGCAGTATCAGCGCCTCTTCGAGTTTGAGAACGTCCGCCTTCGCTTCACCGACGACGCCCTCGAGACCGTGGCGGAGTTGGCACTTCAGCGCAAAGTTGGCGCGCGCGGCTTGCGTATGATCCTCGAAGACCTCATGCTAGAGTTGATGTATCACCTCCCGATGCAAAAGAGAGTGCGCGATTTCGTCGTCACAGCCGATATGGTGCGTGGCCGCGAGATCAATTGGACTTTGCTCGAAAAGGTCGGATGACAGCCGACTCGGGCAATAGGAGTTTCAGGGGCCCGCATGTTTAATCGTGAAAAACAGGAGTTGAAGCGCGTGCCGATGATGCCGGTGCGCGATATGGTCATCTTCCCGCAGCAGATGACGCCGTTCATCGTCGGTCGGGAAGCCAGCGTCCGCGCGCTCGAAGAGGCACTCGCCGGTGACAAGAAGATCTTTCTGTCCACGCAGCATGACGCTTCGATCGACGATCCCAAGCCCGAAGAAATCTACGCCGTCGGTACCCTCGCAAACATCGTGCAGAGCGTGAAGCTCCCTGACGGCAACATCAAGGTTCTCGTCGAAGGCGTCGAGCGTGCCCGGGCTTTGTCGATCAGCAGCGAGGAAGGTTTCTTCCGCGCCAATCTTCGACTACTCTCCGCCCGCATCGAAGTCACTCCCCAAGTCGAACAGCTCGTCCAGAAAATCACCAACCTCTATGAGCAGTTCATCAAGCTTTCTCAGAGCCTGAATTACGACACCATGATCGCCGCCGCGCGCGTCGACGACCCTGCGCGCCTCTCGGATACGATCGCCGCCAATCTGCAGCTGCCGGTAGACGAAAAGCAGGACTTGCTCGAAACCGCCGATCCGCTGGAGCGTCTGAACCGCGTCTCCGACATTCTCGAAATCGAACTGGAAAAACTCAACGTCGACCGTAACATCAACACCCGCGTCAAGCGTCAGATGGAGCGCGCCCAAAAAGAGTACTACCTCAACGAGAAGCTCAAGGCCATCCAGAAGGAATTGGGCCGCGGCGAGAAAAACGAAGTCGAGGAACTCAAGAAAAAGATCGATTCTGCCGGCATGACCAAGGATGTGCACGAAAAGGCCATCGCCGAACTGAAGCGCCTCGAACTCATGCCACCCATGTCCGCCGAATCCACCGTCAGCCGCAATTACGTGGATTGGCTCATCGCCGTTCCCTGGAAAAAACGCTCCAAGGAAATCCGCGACATCAAGGCCGCCGAGCAGATTCTCAACGACGAGCACTACGGCCTCGAAAAAGTCAAAGAGCGCATCCTGGAATTCCTGGCCGTCCGCCAGCTCGTGAAAAATCCCAAGGGTTCCATCCTGTGCTTTGTCGGTCCTCCAGGCGTCGGCAAAACTTCACTGGCCATGTCTATCGGCCACGCTACCGGCAGGAAGTTCGTCCGCGTCTCGCTCGGCGGGGTGCGTGACGAAGCGGAAATTCGCGGCCACCGCCGCACCTACATCGGCGCTCTGCCCGGCCAGATCATCCAGATGATGAAGAAAGCCGGCACCGTCAATCCCATCTTCGTTCTCGATGAAGTCGACAAAATGTCCACCGACTTCCGTGGCGATCCGTCCGCCGCGCTTATGGAAGTCCTCGATCCTGAGCTCAACCACGCCTTTACCGATCATTATCTCGACGTCGAATACGACCTCTCGAAAGTCATGTTCGTCTGCACCGCCAACGTCCTCCACACCATTCCGCAGCCTCTGCAGGACCGCATGGAAATCCTGCGCCTGCCGGGCTACACGGAGCAGGAAAAGCTCGAGATCGCCAAGCGTTTCCTGGTGAAGCGCGCCCGCGAAGCCACTGGCCTGACGGGGAAAAATCTCGGTTTCACCGATGAAGGGTTGCTCCACCTGATCCGTCATTACACCCACGAAGCCGGCGTCCGCAACCTCGAGCGCGAAATTCAGAACATCGCGCGCAAGATGGCGCGTCGCGTGGTAACCGACGGCCCGGAAACAACCATCGAAATCACGCCGGCCAACGTGAAGGAATATCTCGGCGTCCTAAAATTCCGCGAAATGTGGCTCGAAAAGCACAACGAAGTCGGTCTAGCCACCGGCCTGGCCTGGACCGAAGTCGGCGGCTCGGTTCTCGCCGTCGAAGCCACCATCATGGAAGGCAAGGGCCGCCTGACGCCGACCGGCAAACTCGGCGAAGTCATGCAGGAATCCGCACAAGCCGCCATGAGCTACGTCCGCTCGCGCACGGAGCAATTCGGCCTGCAAAAAGATTTCTACCGCACGCTCGACATTCACGTGCACGTGCCCGAAGGCGCCATTCCGAAGGACGGCCCTTCCGCCGGCATCACCATCTGCACCTCCATCGTCAGTGCGCTTACTCGCAACGCAGTTCGCTGCGATGTGGCTATGACCGGCGAAATCACCCTGCGCGGCAAAGTCCTCCCCATCGGCGGCGTCAAGGAGAAGCTCCTGGCCGCTCATCGAATGGGCTTGCGTACCATCATACTTCCGAAGGATAATGAGAAAGACCTTACGGAAGTTCCCCAGGAGATACTCTCCAGCCTGACGACACATGCCGTGGAAACGATGGATGAGGTGTTGCAGATTGCGCTGGAGCGGCCGATTGTACCTCTTGAACACACTGGGGTTGCGCCTGTGGCCGAGCCGTACAGCGGCGCCGATAAAGACACGAGTTTGACCAACTAGGCAGCGTTTCAGGCACGGCCCGCACCCGCGGGCTGCTGTTTGGGTTCAGGTCTGAAGCAACTGCTTCCGGTTGAAGACAGTCTGGTTTGCCCGCCCTGCCGGTGTCTCAACACCGTCAGAAGGTACACCACCACGCAGTCCAGTTCCGGAACAACACGGTCAATCTCAATCATCACCACATCACTAAAGTCAGGACATATGGCAAAAGAAACAAACTCAGAAACAAAAAATGAAGTGAGTATCAGCCTTGCTGAACTCAAAGAGAAGAACATCACCGATCTCGCTAAGATCGCCAAGGAATTGAATATTCCGGGCGCCAGCGGTATGCGCAAGCAGGAGTTGATCTTCCAGATTCTCCGCGCGCAGACCGAAAAGAGCGGCTTGATCTTCTCTGAAGGCGTCCTCGAATGCCTTCCCGACGGTTTCGGTTTTCTTCGCGCCCCGGAGTACAACTATCTTCCGGGTCCCGACGACATCTACGTCTCCCCGTCGCAAATTCGCAAGTTCGACCTCCGCACCGGCGACACCGTCTCCGGCCAGGTCCGTCCTCCCAAGGACGGCGAACGCTATTTCGCGCTGATTAAAGTCGAAGCTGTCAATTTCGAAGACCCCGAAGTCGCCCGCAACAAGATTTTCTTTGATAACCTGACGCCGCTCTACCCCCAGGGCCGCCTGAAGATGGAAACCGTCAAGGAAAACCTCACCGGACGCGTTCTTGACCTTCTCTGCCCCGTCGGCAAAGGCCAGCGCGGTTTGATCAACGCGCCCCCGCGCACCGGCAAAACGATGATGCTGCAGTCCATCGCTAATTCCATCACGGTGAATCACCCCGAAGTCGCCCTCATCGTTCTGCTCATCGACGAGCGCCCCGAAGAAGTCACCGACATGCAGCGCACTGTCAAGGGCGAAGTCATCAGCTCCACCTTCGATGAGCCGCCTCAGCGCCACATTCAAGTAGCCGAAATGGTTCTCGAAAAGGCCAAACGCCTGGTAGAACACAAGCGCGACGTGGTCGTCCTGCTCGACTCCATAACCCGTCTCGCTCGCGCCTACAACGCCGTCACTCCGCCTTCCGGCAAAGTCCTGTCCGGTGGTATCGACGCCAACGCCTTGCAGCGTCCCCGCCGTTTCTTCGCTGCCGCCCGCAACGTCGAAGAAGGCGGCTCGCTCACCATCATCGCCACCGCGCTCATCGACACCGGCAGCCGCATGGACGACGTCATCTTCGAAGAATTCAAGGGCACCGGCAACATGGAAATCTATCTCGATCGACGCCTCGCCGATAAGCGCGTCTTCCCCGCCATCGATATTCAGCGTTCCGGCACCCGTAAGGACGAACTGCTTTTGCCACCCGACGAACTAAGCCGCGTGTGGGTGCTGCGCAAAGTCCTAAGCCCGCTCTCGACCGTCGAGGCCATGGAACTGCTCCTCAGCCGCCTCACCAAGTCGAAATCCAATAACGAATTCTTGGGCTCCATGTCCGCCCCCACCTGAGGCCAATCCTGTTCTCTCTTCGTAGGGCTCGATCATTGCTGGACCTGTGTCCGCATATTCGCTGCGCCTTGGGCGCCAGTCCTTCCGCGCAGTTTGCGGAGCGGGTAGCACATCCGCGCTTTTTTGATCCGCGGCACACGGCAGTCGAAGCCTGCCCTAGGATTTAGGCACTCAGAAAACCTCTCCATCGATCGGCGTAGTATACTGTCGTTAGCCCCTGAGGAACTCCTCTCCCCAAGCACTAGCAAGAGTATGTTCCGCGTCCGCCGAGGAGCGTCCGCATGCACGAACGTTTCATCGCTCGCCAGCCCATCTTTGACAACCGGCTGCAGGTCTACGCGTACGAATTGCTTTTCCGCGGTGGCCCGCAAAACTATTTCCAACCTTCCCGTAACGCTTCTTCGAGCGTAATCGCGGATTCCGTCACCCTCTTGGACCTGCAAACCCTGACAGGCCACGCCCGCGCGTTCGTAAACGTGGATGAACTCGCCCTCAAGCTCGGTGTCCCGCGGCTCCTCCCGCCCGACCGCATCGTGGTGGAAATTCTGGAAACGGTGAAGCCAACCGCAGAGATCGTATCCATCTGCAGCGATTTGCGTTCCTCCGGCTACGTGCTCGCACTCGATGATTTCACGGGTGATTCGAAGCTGAGCTCCCTGGTCGAACTCGCACAATTTCTGAAAGTCGACTTTCAATTGCTCGACGACAACGGGCGCGCCTCCGTCGCCAAAAAATACGGAAACGGCAAACTCTCTCTTCTCGCGGAAAAGGTGGAGACCGAACACGACCTCGCCAAGGCCCGCCATCTCGGTTATTCCTATTTCCAGGGCTATTTTTTCTGCAAGCCCTCCATGATCGAAACCTGCGAAATCCCCGGCGACAAGCTACTTCAATTACAATTGCTCAACGCTGTCGCCGCGCCGGAGCTGGACTACGCCAAGATGGAGGAACTGCTTAGCCGCCAGCCTTCTCTGCTCTACCGCCTGCTCCGTTATCTGAATGCGCCTTTGCTCGGCATGCGTAGGGAAATCCAGAGCGTGCGCCAGGCATTGTCCTTGCTCGGCGAAAATGAATTTCGCCGCTCGGTCTCCATTTTTGCTGTTCTGGATATGGGCAGCGGTAAACCACCGGAGTTGATTCGCACAGCGCTGACCCGCGCCTACTTTTGTGAAGAAATCTCCCGCGCCGCAGGCCTGAGTGAAAATAAATCCAGCTTCTTCCTCTTGGGCCTGTTGTCGATCACCGATGCGCTCCTCGACAAACCCATCGCCGAAGTCCTGAAATCTCTACCCGTCGCCGAGGAAGTAAAGACCGCACTGATCGGCGGCGAAAATCGTCTTCGCGATGTATACGATCTCCTGCTCGCGCTCGAGCGTGCGGAATGGTCCAACCTGTCCACCCGCGTAGGCCGACTCGGCTGCAACGAGGAAACCGTCCCGGACTCCTACGAGGCCGCCCTCCAAAAAGCCTCCGCCATCGCCGTCTAATTTTGCCGACCTGTAGCTCGGGCCTTCGAGGCCTGAGGCTTCCCCTCTAGAAACTCCTACACGGTTTGCCATTCGGGCGCCCCACCCTTGGTTTTTCTAAGGGTGGGTCTTGGATTTCTGTTACCTTTAGGGCTTTCTTGCTTTTGTAGTGACCGCTTTACGGGGAGGCGGTCGGCTAGGTATCGGCTTGGCGTGCTCCACGCTTACCTTTCGCAGAAAGGCCTCTTCTCTTCCCATTTTCAGTTTTCGAATTTCAATCTTCGATTTCCGTTCAGGATCACCGCACACTCAGCACGCGCTCGTTCGCCAAAAACACAATCAACCGCGCCGTCTCCTCAATCCCCATGGCCGTATTGTCCACCAACACCGCATCCTTCGCCCGCACCAACGGCGAAACGCTTCTCTCCCGGTCCCGCCTGTCCCGTTCGCGCACTTCCTGCAAAACGTCCAGCAACGTCGAACTTTCGCCCTTCTCCTGATGCTCTTTCCACCGCCGCTGCGCGCGCACCTCTGGCGAAGCCTCCAAAAAAATCTTCAACTCCGCCTCCGGAAACACCACTGTTCCGATATCGCGTCCTTCCATCACCACTCCGCCGCCCTGCCCCGCGCGCTGCTGTTCCGCCACAAGCACCTGGCGCACACCCGCGATCATCGCCACCCGTGAAGCAGCCTCCGCGACTTCGCTCCTGCGAATTCCCTCCGTCACTTCCCGCCCGTCCATAAACACGCGGTTCTTCAACCCTGCCGCTTCCTGCTGCGCCGTCGGAGCCTTCAACTCAATGCGCGTCTCCCGCGCCAGCGACTCCAATTGCGCGCCATTTTCCGGGGAAATCCCGCGCTCCAATGCCTTCAACGCAACCGCCCGGTACATCGCCCCGCTATCCAAATACAAATATCCCAGGAGCGCCGCCACCCGCCGCGCTACAGTACTTTTACCCGACCCCGCGGGCCCATCAATCGCAATGGTCATCCGCCCCGCCATTTTCTAAACTTCCTTCTCGTTACCCTGCAACATGACGTGTCACATGCGTCTGTTCGGGGCAACCCCCACCCCGTCATCCCGAACGGAATCTGTGTCGTGAGGAATCCCTCTATTTACGATTTTCCAATTTCTATTTGCCGCTCTTCCCACTCGCCACTCATCCCTGTGCGTTAAAACCCCATAATGTTATACCCGCAATCCACATAGATGGTATCGCCGGTAATTCCGGAAGCGGCCTCCGACAGCAAAAACGTCGCCGTCCCACCGACCTCGCCGGGATCGACATTTCTCTTCAGCGGTGACCGATCGGCATGTGCCTTCAACATCTCCCCCAACTGCGAAATTCCGCGAGCCGCCAACGTCTTGATCGGCCCCGCCGAAATCGCATTCACGCGGATCCCCTTCGGCCCCAAATCGTTCGCCAGATACCGCACCGTTGCCTCGAGCGCCGCCTTGGCCACGCCCATCACGTTGTACTTCGGCACTACCTTCTCCGCGCCATAGTACGTCATCGTCACAATCCCGCCGCCCTCCGTCATCAATGGCGCAGCCGCCCGCACCACCGCAATCAGCGAATACACGCTCACATCATGCGCTATACGAAACCCTTCCCGCGAAGTATTCACAAACTCGCCCTTCAACTCCTCCGCCGGAGCAAACGCCACGCTGTGCACCAGCCCATGCAACACCCCATAGCGCGCCTTCAACTTCTCGAATAACGCGGCAATCTGTTCGTCGAAGCTCACATCGCACATGAACCCTTCGGCGCCCGGCAAATCCGTAATCAAATCCTTCGCTTCCTGCTCCAGCCGTTCGTTCTGGTAGGTAATCGCCAACTGCCAGCCCGCCGCGTGCAACTTCTGCGCAATCGCCCAAGCAATGCTCCGCTTGTTCGCCAACCCGAAAATTACCGCCGTCTTCTGTCCTTCGCTCACATTTCCCCCGGCAACGTTCTCAGCTCTCTTACTCCTCCGTAGCGCAAAAACCCAAAAATGGATCCCGTCATTGCGAGCGGAGTCCGCGAAGCGAGGTACCCGTTTTTTCCGCCTCACGGCACGACTCTAGCCGTGCCGTCCCTAACCTCCCGGACCAACCGGCTTCCGCCGCCGCGGGCGAAAGCCTGCCAATTTTTGCAATTTCCATTTTCCTCTTCTCCGCTCGCCAATCCTCGCTCGCCACTCGCGATTAAATCCTATGAAACGCCCTCTCAATCTCCTTTACCGAATACCGCAACACCACCGGCCGCCCATGCGGACAGCTCATCGGGCAATCCGTCTTTGCCAATGCCGCCAGTAGCCACTCCATCTTGGTCTGATCGAGCGGCATATTTACCTTGATCGCCGCATGACACGAAGTCGAAGCCGCAATTTTCGCCTGCAGCGTATCGATCGAAATCGCCGCATTCTCGCGGTCCAGCCCGTCGAGAATCTCCATCAACAAATGTTCCGCGTCGTTCGCTGCGATTCCCGCGGGCACCGCCTGAATCGCCACGCTTTTCGGTCCCATCAATTCCACTTCAAATCCGTTCGCGCCCAACTCCTCCGTAATTTCATCGTAAGTCACTAGCTGTCGAGGCGAAAGCTCAATCAGCAACGGCATCAGCAGCCGCTGCGCCTCCACTTTCCCGGCGCGCCGAGCCTCCAAATGCTGCTCGAACAACACGCGCTCATGCGCTACATGCTGATCGACAATCCACAATCCTTCAGCATTCACCGCCACAATGAAACTCGCGTTCACCTGGCCCAGCGGCTTCAAATCCGCGATCTGCTCCGGCCGAGGCAACGTCGCGGGAGCATCCACGCCCTCGCGCGAAAAATTCTCCGCCCAGTTCGCCTCTCGAGTCGATGCGGCGCCCGGCATCGCACCCGGACTAAATCCATTTCCAGGCTCGAACGGAAACCGTTGCAGCACCGGCAGGTTCGCAAGCTCGAACGCGCTCGGTGCGGCGTAATCCGATCCCACTACAGACTCGCCTCCAGTCTCCCCCTCCGGAATAATCGCCCGTGGCACGCCGGAGTTCGGGTTCGTCTCCGCATATCCGCTATCAAACGACCCCGAAGGCGTCAACGGATTCGCCGCAAGATTGCCCGAACTCGCCGCCGCCGCAAAGCTCGCAATCGGCCGCGTGCCGATCAACGCCTGCCGAATTGCATCGCGCGCAAAATCGTGGACAAACTGCGACCGCCGGAAACGCACTTCAATCTTCGCCGGATGCACATTCACGTCCACTTCGTTGTACGGTAGCTCCAGAAACAGAAGCGTCAGAGGAAACGCGTTCGGCGGCAGAATATTCCGGTATGCCTCGTGAATCGCGTGCAAAATCAGCCGGTCACGCACCAGTCGCCGGTTCACAAACACATAAATCCCATTGCGATTCAGGCGTTGCACCGCCGGACGCGACGTAAATCCCGTCATCGTCAGCGTGGCCTTTTCCTCCCCAGCTTCCATCTCCGGCTCGGTAAGCGCCGCGCGAAACGCCACTGATGTCGCCGGAATCTCCACCAAGTCCTCGAGCGCTTGCCGCCCAAACAATTGATACACGCGGTCCGTCAATTTTTCCACCGGCGGGCAATGGATGATCTCCTGCGTGGGCGTAGTCAGCGCAAACTGCTTCCCTGGATTCGCCAGCGCGTAGTGGGTCACCAGCGAAGCAATATGCCCTAGCTCCGTCGTCTCCGCTTTCAAAAATTTCCGCCGCGCCGGTACGCAATAAAACAAATCCGCAACGCTGATCGTCGTCCCCGGTGGCAATCCTGCAGGTTTCACCCCAACCAGCTTCCCTCCCGCGAACTCGACGCGCGTCCCTTCGGCCTCGGCCGCATCGCGCGTCTCCAGCAACAATCGCGAAACCGCCGCAATCGTCGGCAACGCCTCCCCGCGAAATCCGAGCGTCGCAATCGAGAGCAAATCATCCGTCGTACGCAGCTTGCTCGTCGCGTGTCGTTCGAAAGCGAGCAGCGCGTCGTCATGGGTCATCCCGTGCCCGTCGTCAATCACGCGAATCATGCGCTTCCCGCCCATCTCCGTCTCGATCCGCACCGACGTCGCGCCCGCATCGAGGGCATTCTCGAGCAACTCCTTCACCACCGACGCAGGCCTCTCCACCACCTCGCCCGCTGCGATCTTATTCGCCACCCCCTCCGGCAATATCCGTATCCGGCTCATGAATACTTCTCTTTCTTCTAGCGCACCGGCTGTCGGACCTTCGGCTCCGTCAGCGACATTCCGTTCCGAACCCTTTGGACAATCCTTGTCCTTCGCTCCCTGTTTCGGAGGCCGGGCTGCAGCCCCTCGGTTGTGACCAGAGCCCTGGCTTTCGCCCCTGAAGCAGGCAAAAGGCAAACTCACTTCTTCTTGATCGCAATGCCCAACTGCTCCAGTTGCCCCTCATCCACATCGCTCGGCGCTTCCGCCATTAAATCCTGCGCCGCCGTAGTCTTCCCAAACGCAATCACCTCGCGAATCGACTTCTCCCCCGACAACAGCATCGCAATGCGATCCACTCCTAACGCAATCCCACCATGCGGAGGCGTCCCATAGGTCAGTGCATCCAGGAAAAATCCAAACCGCTTCCGCAACTGTTCCTGGGACAGCCCCAAGGCCTTGAACACGCGCTCCTGCACATCCTGTCTGTGAATTCGAATGCTGCCCGATCCCAATTCAGACCCATTCAACACCAAGTCGTATCCCTTCGACCGTACTTCCCACGGCGCGCTCTCCAACTTCTCCAAATCGTCGTCCACGATCCCCGTGAACGGATGCTGCGCGCTCGCCCAGGTCTTCTCGCTCTCGTTCCATTCAAACAGCGGAAATCCCGTCAGCCACAAAAATTTCCACTGCGTCTTGTCGATCGCGCCCAGCGCTTCGCCCAAGTGCAACCGCAACTGCCCGGCCACCAACGCCGCCGCTTCTGTCCCTCGAATTTGCTCCTTCGCGGAAACCGCCACCACCAGGTCGCCGGCCTTTGCCTCGCAAGCCTCCGCCAGCTTCTTCACATTTTCTGCGCCAATCAGCTTCTCCACCGTCGACGTCGTTCCTTCCGCCGCCAGTTTCACAAAATAAGCCCCGCGCGCGCCCGCCGACTTGGCCTTCTCCGTCAACTCATCCAGTTGCTTGCGCGAATAGGTCGCCCCGCCCGGCGCCGCGAAAGCAAATACGTTCCCTTCCATCTGCAATTTCTGCCGTGCCTCGGCGGGAAAACAATCCGTCACCTCATGCAATTCCATTGCGAACCGCAGGTCTGGCTTGTCGCTGCCATACTTCCGAATCGCGTCCTTATACAGCATGTGCGGAAACGGCACCTTCACTTCAATTCCCGCGACCGAGCACACCCGCACCATCACATTCTCAATCACATCGAAAATGTCTTCCTGCCGTGGAAAGGACATCTCCAGATCCAACTGCGTAAACTCCGGCTGCCGGTCCGCTCGCAAATCCTCGTCGCGAAAGCACTTCACGATCTGAAAATAGCGGTCCAGCCCACCGATCATCAGAATCTGCTTGAAAATCTGAGGCGATTGCGGCAAGGCATAAAACTGCCCGTGGTGCACGCGGCTCGGCACCAGGTAATCCCGCGCACCCTCCGGCGTCGATCGCGTCAGCATCGGCGTCTCCACCTCAATGAATCCCATCTCGTCCATCGCCTTGCGCATCTCCAGTACGATCTTGTGCCGCAATGCCAAATTCAGGTGCGGCTTAGGCCTCCGCAAATCCAGATAGCGGAACCGCAGCCGCGTCTCTTCCGCCGCGTTAATCTCGTCTTCAATGGGAAACGGCGGCGTCTTCGCCGTATTCAGAATGTGCAACTTCGCTGCCACCAGCTCAATCTCGCCGGTAGCAATCTCCGGATTCGCCTTCTCGCGCTTTACAACTTTCCCTTCCACCGCAACAACAAACTCGCTGCGGGCCTGCTCCGCTTTCGCGTGCGCCTCCGGCTGCGTCTCCTTGTTGAACACTACCTGCACGATTCCAGAACGATCGCGCACATCCAAAAACAATAAATTCCCCAAGTCGCGCCGGCGATGCACCCATCCCATCGTCACCACATCGCACCCAGCATCCGCAGCCCGCAGCGCCCCGCAATAATGTGTTCTCTTCAAGCTTCCCAAGAAATCGAGCACGTTATCCCTCCCCCATTCCCGGCTCGCACAAAACAATAAGATTCACAAATACCCCCAAATACCATGTCATTCCGAGCGCAGTCCGCGAAGCGAGGGATCTGCTTTTCTGCTGTGGCCCAGACCTTTCCGGGGTGAGGCTTTTCCTCCCAACATTGACGCTCCGGCACTCTTTCACTTCTTCCCTTTCAAAAACTCCAGCACTTCCCCCTCAGCAACTTTCACCTGCCCCCCATCCCGCAAATTCTTCACCGTCCACAAACCGCTCACTATCTCGTCCTCCCCCAAAATCAACGCAAACCGCGCCCCCAGTCTATCGGCTTGCCCCAAGGCCTTCCCAAATTTCTGCTCCGCCGCAGGCAACTCCACGATGAACCCCGCCTCGCGCAACTTCCGCGCCGCAGCAATCGCCCTACTCTGCGCACTCGAACCCATCCAAGCAATGTACACATCTAGTCCGCTCGTCACTCGCCACTCGCTTGACCTCAGATCCGCGGAGCCACTCGCCACTCCTTTCCTTGCCTCCTGCAAGGAAAGAATCAAGCGATCTTCTCCAATGGCAAATCCAATCCCCTTCGTCGGCTTGCCACCGGCCGGTGACGGCCCACCGAGCAATTCCACCAGCCCGTCATAACGCCCGCCGCCGCACACCGCATTCTGCGAACCCAACCCCGCTGCGGTGATCTCAAACGTCGTGCGCATGTAGTAGTCCAGCCCGCGCACCAATCTCCAATTCTCCCGAAACGCCACGCCACGCATCTCCAGTTGCCGCTTCAGTTCCGCGTAATGCTTCGCGCAGTCATCGCACAAGTGATCGCCAATCCGCGGCAGCGTCAGAATAATGCCCTGCTCGTGTTCCAGCTTCGAATCCAGCACCCGCAGCGGATTCGTCTCAATCCGCCGCCGGCTATCTTCGCCCAACTTGTCCTTCACTGCCAGCAACGCCGCTCGCAATTTCTCGACATACCCGCGGCGGCACTCCGGCGCATTGTGTCCAATGGAATTGATATCCAACTGAACGCCTTGCAACCCGAGCCTTCCAAAAAACGTCATCACCATGTCAATCACTTCGGCATCAATCCCCGGCGCATCCGACCCGCCCAGCACCTCCGCCCCAATCTGATAAAACTGCCGGTACCTCCCCTTCTGCGGCCGCTCCCGCCGAAACATCGGACCCATGTAATGCAACTTAACCGGCGCCGGCAACTGATTCATGTTGTGCTCAATATAAGCCCGGCAAACCGAAGCTGTCGCTTCCGGCCGCAGACTCAATTGTTGAAACCCTTCGAGCCCAAGCGTGGTGACATCCAAGACCGATTGAACCTTCATGCCGCGCGCCTTGGCTTCCTCAAACTGAATTTCAGCAGGCAGCCGGGGGTCAAAAGGGTCCGAGAAGGTAAACATTTCCTTCGAAACAATGTCCGTGTCCCCGCCTACCGCCCGCGCAAACAATTCCGTCGGCTCAAAAATCGGCGGACGAATCTCGCCGAATCCAAACGTCCCAAACACCTCGCGCGCCGTCGCCTCCACCCGGTTCCACAACTCCGTCTCCGGCGGCAACAAATCCCGCGTTCCCTTAACCGCCTGAAATTTCCTTTTTTCGGCCATGACTCAGTGACGCACCGCTGGAAGTGGCGAATGGCGAGTGGCAAGTGGCGAGGCGACTTCCAGCTTCCGTTTAACAGTAGCAATCCTGTTCTGAAGCTCATCCACTTCTTTCAGACCAGGAGCGATCCTTTCTTGATTAGCAAATCCCAAATCCACGCGCAACCGCAACTGCGCCTGCACCTCAGCCAGCGATCCTTGCGGGTGCGATAGAAATGGCAGGAACTCTTTGGTCGTGTGCCGCGCCAGCTCCTCGGCAATGTTCGACGGAACCGACACTGCCGCTGTTCGTATCTCCGGAATCAATCCGTAACGCTCATCCACAGGAAACCGCCCAGATAGTTGTAAACAAATTTCCCCAGCGCCATCCCCTTCCGCGAAATCAGCAAATCCTCTATACGACCTAGGCTTCTCTCTGTCTTCCACTTTCTTGTCTCTTCTCGCGTCAGTCGCTTCCACAAGGCTCTCGGGCGAAAACCTCGCTTATTCCTTTTTCCCCATTCTTGACGCGTCACTCGCCACTTCGCTCTTGTGTATCCTGCTGTACCCCACATACCTCTCCGCATACTCGCCAATCGAAGCAAGCTCTCCCGCCGTCAGCGCCCGCTTCACCTTACCCGGCGACCCCATCACAATGCTTCCCGCGGGAATCACCGTCCGCTCGGTAATCAAGCTTCCCGCCGCAATAATACAATTCGTCCCAATTACCGACCCATTCAAGACCACGCATCCCATCCCCACCAACACTCGCGACTCAATCGTGCATCCATGCAGCGTGACCGAATGCCCCACCGTCACCTCATCCGCCAGCACCAACGGATACTGATCTTTCATCACGTGCAACACACACCCGTCCTGAATATTCGTGCGATTCCCAATCCGAATGAAGTGCACATCGCCGCGCACGACCGTCATCGGCCAAACGCTCGACTCTTCCCCGATCACCACATCGCCGATAATCACGGCCGCCGGGTCGATATACGCCGACGCCGCAATCTGCGGAAATTTCCCGCGATAGCCTCGAATATCTGGTACGCGATTCAAGGAGTTTCGGAATCCCCGTAACTAGTTGCAGGGCTTAGACATAGCATGCCAAGCCGGGCTCGCACACAGGCTGCGAATGATCCAAGATAGCATTCGCCTCCCCAACCTGACAAGGAATCCGGCCGCAGCTACGGTTTTTTTGTAGGGCCGCCTTCTCCAGGCCGGCCGTTTTTTCGAAACCCAGAATCTTCCCGTGGCACAGCCACTCTTGGCTGGGCTCTTCGGATCTCCTACTTTCTCTCCTCAAACAATCCGTTATAAACCAACCCACCGAGCGCACCGCCAATAATCGGCGCCACCCAGAACAACCACAACTGCTGAATCGCCCATCCACCCACAAAAATCGCCGGCCCGGTGCTGCGCGCAGGGTTTACAGACAAATTCGTCACGGGAATCCCGATGAGATGAATCAACGTAAGCCCCAACCCAATGGCGATGCCGGCAAAACCGCCGGGCACGCGGGTGTCCGTCGCTCCATGAATAATCAGCAAAAAGAAAAACGTTAGCACCACCTCCGCCACGAAACACGCTACGAGCGAATAGCCACCCGGAGAATGCGCGCCGTAACCATTCGAAGCAAAGCCGCCGGTCAACGAAAATCCGTCCCGCCCGCTGGCGATCACATACAAAACGCCTCCCGCAGCCAGCGCACCGACAACCTGCGCAATGATGTACGGGATTAAGTCCGAAAACGGAAACCGTTTCCCTAATGCCAGTCCCACTGAAACCGCCGGATTCAAATGGCACCCCGAGATGTGCCCGATGGTGTACACCATGGTCAAAACCGTCAGCCCAAACGCCAGCGCCACTCCCAGAAACCCGATCCCAAGCCCCGGAAACGCCGCATCCAACACCGCCGCGCCGCAACCGCCAAACACCAACCAGAACGTGCCGAAAAATTCAGCCGCCAGTTTCTTCGATAGAGGCATAGCCATGTCCTTTCGAATTGCACCGCAAATTGTGGACGGAACGTAAGGCGAACCACGGTCTGCCGGGATTCTACTCAATGCCTCCCGCCAATACAAGCAAATGTCCTCGTCGACCTCGTCGACTAGGCCGTGTCTTATCCATGTCTTATCTTTACGTTTCCCCTCACCCGCGCCATACTTTCTCGGTGCACAAGCTTTGCGCCAAATGCGGCGCCGCGATGACCTGCCAACCCGAAGGCGGCTGCTGGTGCGCCGATCTTGCGCACCTGCCCCTGCCACCGAATTTAGAATCGACCGGGTGCCTCTGCCGTACCTGCCTCCTTGAAAAGATAAAAACCTCCGAAGCCTCTCTCTCGACCACCATCACACAAAATAAATCCTCGTAAGCGCCGCGGCGTTCGCCCGGCATCTTGAGTTCGCTTCTTGCTTGTGTGTTTATCCCGTCAGGCTGTAAGGCCCGCCGTCCGAGGCGGGCCCTACAGCAGATCAGGGAAGGTGGGGACACAGGACCGGTTGCCCTACGTGTGGTTTTTTGGGGGTGGGTCTTGGGTTTCTTCTCGTTAGGGCACCGGGTCGGACCTTCCGGTTCGACATAAAGCGCTTGCTAGATTTGGGCTTCAGCCCCTGAGGCAACTCTTCTCCGTCCTCAAAACATCACTCAATCTGTACCCTCGGCACACCCGACGTCGCCGCCACTTGCTCTACACGCGCGCTCACCGCCTTCGCCACGCGATACAAACTCTGCGCCGCCGGCGCAGCCTCTCCCTCCGCCGCCACCGGCTTCCCCGTATCGCCGCCAACCCGGATCCTCGGATCAATCTCAATCTCACCGAGCACCGGCACGCCATACTCAATCGCCGTTTTCGCTCCATCTCCATGCCCAAAGATATCCACCGGCTTCCCGCAGTGAGGACATGCAAACGTGCTCATGTTCTCCACCACTCCCAGCACTTCCACATTCACCTGCCGGAACATTTCAATCGCCTTGCGCACGTCCGCCAACGCCACCGTAGACGGCGTCGTCACCACGACCGCCCCGGTCACTTCCACCGTCTGAATTAACGTCAACTGCACGTCGCCCGTTCCCGGAGGCAAATCGATGATCAGAAAATCCAGTTCGCCCCATTCCACGCTGCGCAAAAACTGTGTAATCACACTGTGCAGCATCGGCCCGCGCCAAATCACCGGCTTGTCCCCAGGATTCAGCAATCCCATCGAAATCATCAGCAATCCCTGCGCCACCACAGGGATAATCCGCTGCTGCGGCGTAGCCATCGGCTCTGCGGTCGACCCCAACATAATCGGCACGTTCGGCCCGTACACATCCGCGTCCAGCAGGCCAACCTTATTGCCCATCCTCGCCAGCGCCAGCGCCAGATTCACGGCCACGGTCGTCTTCCCCACACCGCCCTTGCCGCTGGCCACAGCCACCAAATACTTCACACCCGGAATCGGCTGTCGCTGCGGCATCTGCTGCTGTCCTGGCATTCCCGGTGGCATATTGTCCCGTTTCCCTTCTCTGTTGCTGAAAATGAGCTTCCTGCTTTGTACGCCGGCCACAGTGGCGGGTCTTCCGACTCGTGCTTTAGGGTCTACGCCTTGGCCCACCAAGCACAAAAAAGGTGGGTATCCCGAGCCGAGCGCGAGGTCTGCCTTTTCTCTGGTTCCTACTTCCTACGCATTCGTCCCATGGCACTTCTTATACTTCTTCCCGGACCCGCACGGGCAAGGATCATTCCTCCCCACCTTTGCTCCCGCGCGCACTGGCTTCGGCGCTTCTGCCCGCGCGGGACCTGTTTGAAATTGCATATCCTTCTGCTGCCTCTCCTGCTTTCGTTCGAGCGCCCGCGCAAAATCCGGCAATTTCGCCGGAGCCTCTTCCGCGCGAGCCGCGGCGCTCGCCACCGCCGTCGCCGCACCCTGCAATCGTCTCGCAGGCGCAGCCACTGCTTCCTGCGACGGTTGCGGCGGAGCCTCCTGCTGCTGAATCTGCACGTGGAACAAATACCGGATCGTCTCGCTGTCGATCCGCCCCATCATGTCTTCAAACAAAATAAACGCTTCCTTCTTGAACTCCACCAGCGGATCCTTTTGTCCGTATCCGCGCAGCCCGATCCCTTCCTTCAAATGGTCCAGCGACAACAAGTGGTCCTTCCACTGTGTATCGACCACGTCCAAAATAATCCGCCGCTCCAACCAACGCAGCACATCCGGGCTGAACTGCTTCTCCTTCTCAGCGTACCGGTTCTTCACCGCTTCAATCGTCGCTCCGGAAAGTTCGTCGTGATTCAACGTCGTCGGATCGGCCGCCGCCGCTTTCGCATCGATCCCGAACTCGCTATGCACTTCCGCCAAAAACGAAGCCGTATTCCACTGCCCCGGATGCTGCTCGCGTGGGCAATAGGTTTCGACCAGCTCGCCCGCGAGTTCTTCCGCAATCCCCAGCACGTATTCCCGCTGATCCTTGCCTTCGAGCGCCGACCGCCGAATTGCATAAATCGTCTCGCGCTGCTTGTTCATCACATCGTCGTATTCAAGCAAATGTTTGCGCGCGTCGAAGTTCTGCGCTTCCACCGATTTCTGCGCATTCTCAATACGGTTCGAAATCAGCTTTGATTCAATCGGCACGCCCTCGGTCATTCCCAGCCGGAACATCAACTGCTTCACGCGTTCACCGCCAAAAATCCGCATCAAATCGTCTTCCAAAGACAAAAAGAATCGCGATGACCCCGGGTCGCCCTGCCGTCCCGCTCGCCCTCGCAACTGGTTATCGATGCGCCGCGCTTCGTGCCGCTCCGTGCCCAGAATGTGCAACCCGCCGAGCGCCACCACTTCGTCGTGCTCCGCTTTGCACTGTTCCGCGAACTGGTCGTACACCGGCTTCCACTGCTGCTGCGGCACCTGGAAAATCTTCCCTTCATGCTGGAAGAGCACCATCGGCACAACCGCAGCCTGCGTTCCATCTCCGTTCGTGCTTTCCGCTCCAATCACCGCGGGCGCCGCAGCGTACGGCATCGCCAGCTTGTTCTTTAAGAAATATTCGCGCGTCAGCGATTCCGGATTACCACCAAGCAGAATGTCGGTCCCGCGGCCGGCCATGTTCGTGGCCACGGTGACTGCGCCTTTGCGCCCAGCCTGCGCCACGATGCGCGATTCCCGCTCGTGCTGCTTCGCGTTCAGCACCTCATGCGGAATCTTTGCTTGTTTCAGTAACTCCGCAATCGTTTCCGATTTTTCGATGGAAATCGTGCCAACCAGCACCGGCTGTCCGCGCTCGTGATAGTGCCGGATTCCATGCGCCAGAGAATTATCTTCCTGCAGAATTCCGTTCACCACCGCTTCGAATTTTTCCCGTTCCGTGCGGTACACAATATCCGGATTCTCGATGCGGATCAGCGTCCGGTTTGTCGGAACCACCACCACGTCCAGATCGTAAATCTTTCCGAATTCCGCCGCTTCCGTTTCCGCGGTACCGGTCATGCCCGCCAGTTTTTCGTACATGCGGAAATAATTCTGGAACGTGATGGTCGCCAGTGTCTGATTTTCCCGCTCGATCTTTACGCCTTCCCTCGCTTCCACGGCCTGGTGCAGGCCGTCGGACCACCGCCGCCCCGGCATCTGTCGCCCTGTAAACTCGTCGACGATGATCACTTCCCCATCTTTCACCACGTAATCCACGTCGCGTTTGTACAGCGCGTGCGCCCGCAGCGCCTGATACACGTGGTGAATCGTCTCCATGTGTGCCGGGTCATACAAATTTCCCAAATTCAGCAGCCGCTCGCATTTGCTCACACCTTCTTCCGTCAGCGTCGCGGTGCGATGCTTTTCATCGAGCGTGTAGTCGATCTCCTGAATCAGCTTAGGAATAATTTTGTCGATCTTGAAATATTTATCCGTGGATTCTTCGGAAGGTCCGGAAATAATCAGCGGCGTGCGCGCCTCGTCGATCAGGATCGAGTCTACCTCGTCCACAATCGCGAACTGATGCCCGCGTTGCACGCAGCTCGCCAGGTCATACTTCATGTTGTCGCGCAGATAATCGAATCCAAACTCGTTGTTTGTTCCGTAGGTAATGTCCGCGCCATACGCCGCGCGCCGCTGCGCGTCATCCAGATCATGCACGATCACGCCAACCGTCAGTCCCAACGCCTTGTACAGCGGACTCATCCATTCCGCGTCGCGCCGCGCCAGGTAATCGTTCACCGTCACGATGTGCACGCCGCGTCCCACCAGTGCGTTCAGCGCCGCCGGCAGTGTGGCCACCAGCGTCTTCCCTTCGCCCGTCTTCATTTCCGCGATTTTCCCGTCGTTCAGCACCATTCCGCCGATCAACTGGACATCAAAGTGCCGCATCTTCAGGAATCGCCGGCCAGCCTCGCGCACCACGGCAAACGCCGGCACAATCACGGGCTCGAGCGCCCGAGCCAGCTCATCCTTATACGAGTCCTCCTCCGGATCGCTCTCCTTCAACGATTCCTGTACCTGTGTTTTGAGCGCTTGAAAGCGCTCTCGCAATTGCTCGTCGCTCAGCGCTTGCGCCTCCGCCTCTTTTGCGTTGATCGCTGCTACAACAGGCTGCATTTTTTTGATGTCGCGATCGTGTTTGGTCCCAATAAACTTTGCGACCACCTGATCGAGTATCTTCGCTGGATCCATGTGTAATTTTCCGCTGCTTTCCAACCATGTAGTGCCGTGGCGTCTTACCCTGAGCTCGCAGGGCAGACCGGCGTCTTGCGATACCACGCCCATTCGTGGCTATGCTTTTAATGCAGGAGCCCGCCTTCTGAGGCGGGCCGTTCTACCAATACACAGACGAATTCCCGGATCAAAAGCGCAACACCTCATTGTAACTGGTTAGACGCAGGCCCGCCAACAATCGCGCCCATTGCCACGATTCGTAGATTCGTAAGATTCGTAGATTCGTAGCGCCCACCTGCCCTGCTTGCCGCAGCAGCGTATACTGTCCGCATGGAGCATCCAAATCTCGTTGTCGTGCGGACCTACGGCACGCGCCCTGAGGCCGACTTGGCGAAGAGCGAACTCGAATCCGCCGGCATTCCTGCGATGATCCAGGCCGACACCGCGGGAGGGATGCGCGAACATCTCGCCTGGTCCGGCCAGGGCTTCAAGCTTTTCGTACGCGAGCAAGACGCAACCACAGCCCGCGATCTGTTAACGCCGCCAAAAGACCCACCCCTGTAGCTCACCCCTTCAGAGGGTGAGGCATTCCGTACCGCAGGCAAGGTCGATTGTGCCATCCAAAAAGCCTGCCGATATTCCTCTCTCCTTGACAATTTAGGAGAACGTGCCTTACCCTCCTAATTATCTTAGGAGGCTGCGTGTCCAGCCAAGCCGATCTCCTTCCAGGCACTCTCGACTTACTTATACTCAAAGCCGTCTCCCTCGGCTCTCTCCACGGCTACGGCGTCCTTCTCCGCATCGAACAAATCTCGCGAGGCGCCCTGCTCGTCGAACAAGGCGCCCTCTACCCCGCCCTTTTTCGCCTGGTCCGTCAAGGCTTGCTTACCGCAAGCTGGGGCACCTCCGACAACAACCGCCGCGCCAAATACTACGAACTCACCTCCGCAGGCCGCAAGCGACTCCGCGAAGAACAAGACGGCTGGAATCGCCTAGTCGCGGCCATGGGCGCAGCCCTCAACTCCGAACCCGAGGAAGTATGAACAGGAATCCTCGTTCGCTATGGACCAGCACGACAAATCGCCCCATCCGTGGCACAGGCGCGTCTGCCTGTGCTTGTGTCCGAATGTCCCACGCGGCTGCCGCATCCGGGCTCCTCGGCCTGCGGCCAATGACATCCCCATCCGGGACCATGGCTTTCGCCCGGCATCTTGAGGTTCACCGTCGCGTCACCGAACAGTCTCTACCGATTCGAATCTTCGTCGCAGCCGCACTCCGAACGAACCCGTCGCGAATCATCACGCCGCTCCTCACAACCCGAGGAACCGAACCATCATGAGTCTCCTCTCGTACCTCCGTTCGCTCCTGCCCACCCGTCCCGGCCAGTTCGACCGCCAACTGGACGAAGAACTCCTCTTCCACATTCCACAACACTCCGACGACCTCGAGCGCTCCGGCCTCCCTCGCCGCGAAGCCCTTCGCCGCGCCCGCATCGCCTTCGGCGCCTACGAAAAAGCCAAAGAAAACGTCCGCGAACAACGCCCCGGCTTCTTCCTCGAAACCCTCGCCAGCGACGCGCGCTTCGCCCTCCGCATGCTCCGCAAAAATCCCGCATTCACAACCATCGCCATCCTGACCCTAGCCCTCGGCATCGGCGCCAACACCGCGATCTTCAGCGTCGTCGATGCCGTCCTCCTTCGCCCGCTGCCATACGCCGAGCCCGACCGCCTGGTCACTGTCTCCGAATCGAATCGCCCCTCTGACCTGCTCACACGCAACGCCGTCGCCCCCGGAAATTTTCTAGATTGGCGTGACCAGAATCACGTCTTCGAGCAGATCGCAGCCGTCCACCTCCCCGGTTTCAGCCTGACCGGGGCCGATCGGCCCGAGCGCGTTCTGGGCGCCGCCACCTCGGCAGGCATGTTGCGGCTTCTCGGTTTCGGTCCAGCCCTTGGCCGCGAATTTGAAGCCACCGACGATCGGAGCGGTGCAGCTCCCGTGGTGATGCTGACCGATGGGCTTTGGAAGCGTCGCTTTGCCGCCGATCCGGGCATTGTCGGCAAAACAATTCATCTCGGAATGACACCCTACACCGTGATCGGCGTATTGCCCGCGGGTCTAACGTTTCCAGATCCAGATGTCCAATTGTGGGTTCCCCTCGAACAGGGCCTTTCCCCGCCGGAGATGCACTGGCACAGCTCGCACTATCTGGATGTCTATGCGCGCCTCAAGCCCGGCGTCACCCTGGCGCAAGCCAACGAAGAACTCAGCCGCATTGCCGCCGAAGTAAAACACGAGAACCCCGATAGCAACAGTGGCGCAGCCGCAGTGGTTATTACCATGCAGGAAGATCTGGCCGGCACAATTCGCCCAGCCCTCATCCTGCTGCTCGTAGCCGTGGGTTTCGTCCTCCTGATCGCTTGCGCCAACGTAGCGAATCTCCTTCTCGTCCGCGCCACCGGCCGCGGAAAGGAGTTCGCCATTCGCATGGCGCTCGGAGCGGGCAAATCTCGCGTGATCCGCCAAATGCTCACCGAAAGCGTTCTATTAGGCATCGCAGGGGGTTGCGCCGGACTGTTCGTGGCGTCTTGGACGCGCCAAGCCCTGCTCGCTCTCAAGCCGGAGAGCCTGCCGCAGTTCAACATCATCCGGACGGATTGGCGGGTGCTCTTATTCACTCTCGCAATCTCCCTCCTGACCGGTCTCCTGTTTGGCCTCGTCCCAGCTCTCCGCGGCACCGGACTGAATCTCGCGCCTGCCCTGCACGGTTCGTGCAGAAGCGTAACCGTCAACAAAAATACCCAGCATCTGCGCAATATATTTGTCTCCGCCGAAATTGCCATCTCCCTCGTTCTGCTCGTTGGAGCCGGTCTCACCATCCGCAGTTTTCTTCAGCTTCGCAACATTCCTCTCGGTTTCCGCACCGACCAAACCGTGACCGCAAGAATCTCCATTCCAGAAGACAAATACTCACGCGATGACCAGGTGGTGTCTTTCTACGATTCGGTCCTCGAGCGCATCCGCGCAACTCCCGGTGTGGAATCCGCCGGAATGATCAGCTTCCTTCCCCTCACCGGTCACAACTTCGATAACAGTTTTGACGTCGTCGGCCGTCCTACTACCCCTAGCTCCGGTCGCGACTATGCCTTGGTTCGCTTCGTCGACCCACAATTCTTCCATGTCCTGCAAATCCCGCTACGCAGCGGCCGCTCTCTCGAGCCCCATGACCGCGCCGGTTCTTCCCGCTCGATTGTGCTCAGCGAATCCATGGCCAAGCGTTATTGGCCGAACGCCAGCCGAAGCGCTGTCGGCGCGCAGCTCATCGTTTACATGGGCATGGACCAAAGTCCCTGGGAAGTGGTCGGAATCGTGGGCGATGTGCGGACCGACATCGCAGAGAAGCCCCAGCCAACGATCTATTTTCCCTATGCCCAAATTCCATACCGCTTCATGGTGCTCGCCGTGCGCACCCACGGCGATGCCGAGGCCATGAGCGAGACCATTCGCAAAATCGTCAGCCAGCTCGACCCGGATCAACCGGTCTTCCAGTCCCGCACGCTCGGCAAACTCGTCGATCAAACCCTGGTCCCTTGGCGCTTCTCCATGACTCTTCTAGCAGCGTTCGCCGCCATGGCCCTTCTGCTGGCCGCGGCGGGAATCTACGGCGTGATGAGCTACGTGGTCGGGCAGCGAACTCACGAAATGGGAGTCCGCATGGCCCTCGGCGCTGAACCCGCCGATGTGCTGCGCCTGGTCATCGCGCAAGGCGCGAAGATCGCCTTGATTGGCGTCCTCATGGGCCTTCTCGTTTCGTTGAGCGTAACGCGTTTGATGACGAATCTCCTTTTCGGCGTAAGCACAAAGGATCCATTGACGTTGAGCGCGGTGGCGCTGTTGCTTACGCTCGTGGCTCTGGGGGCATGTTACCTGCCAGCCCGTCGCGCCACCAGAGTCGATCCCACGATTGCCTTGCGATGCGAGTAGTGTGGGTACAGCGGTTTGACTCGCCCGGCGCGGAAAGGCACGAACCATGAACTTACTCGCCCATCTACGCTCTCTGATCTCCTCGCTCTTCGAGCGCCCCCATCTCGACCGCGAAATGGACGAAGAACTGCACGCTCATATTGAACAGCAAGCCGACGACCTCGAACGCTCCGGCCTCCCCCGCCACGAAGCCCTTCGCCGCGCCCGCATCGCCTTCGGCGCCTACGAAAAAGCCAAAGAAAACGTCCGCGAGCAGCGCCCCGGCTTTTTCCTCGAAACCCTTGCCAAGGACGCCCGCTTCGCCGTCCGCATTCTCCGCAAAAGCCCCGGCTTCACCACTGTCGCCATCCTCACTCTCGCCCTCGGCATCGGCGCTAACACTGCGATCTTCGAATTGCTCGACGCCATCTGCCTCCGCTCCCTGCCCATCCAAAATCCGCAACAACTCGCCGAAATCCAAATCGTAGGCGGCCACCACGGCATGGGCCTCAATCAGGACTACGGCGTACTCACGCGCCCTCTCTACCAGGAAATTCAGGACAAGCAGCGCGCTTTCTCGGGCACCTTCGCCTGGAGCGTCAACCAGCGATACACCGGCCGGGGCGCCGAAATGCGCCGCTTCAAAGGCCTTTGGGTCAGCGGCGATTTTTTTTCCGTCCTCGGCGTGCAGCCTTGGCGCGGCCGCTTGTTGCAGCCGCAAGATGAAGGGGCCTGCCCGGTCACTCAGGTCGTCGTCAGCTACGGATACTGGCAAACCGCGTTGGGCGGCCGCGACCTCCGTGAACGCATCCAGTTCATCGCCAACAACGAGCTCGTCGAAGTCGTCGGCGTCACTCCCCCCAAATTCTTTGGCATGGTCGTTGGCGACAATTTCGATATCGCTCTTCCCTTCTGTCTACCGCCCGAGCCGCTCCGCAAGGACGTCTTCGACGTCACCGTGATGGGCCGCCTCAAACCGGGCTGGTCCGTCGAGCGCGCCTCCGCGGAATTGACCGCCCTCAGCGCCGGTATGTTCGAAGCCACCGTCCCTCCGGACCGCAGTCCGGAATTCATCAAAAGCTACAAAAGCTTTCGTCTCGCCGCCGTCCCCGCCGAAACCGGCGTCAGCGCCCTCCGAGAGTACGACCGCTCCCTCTATCTATTGCTCGGCATCGCCGGTCTGGTGCTCTTGATCGCCTGCGCCAATCTGGCCAGCCTGATGCTCGCCCGTGCAGGCTCGCGGCAAAATGAAATCGCCGTCCGGCTGGCCCTCGGAGCCTCTCGCGGCCGCGTCGTGCGTCAGCTGTTGATGGAAAGCGTTCTGCTCGCCGCAACCGGTGCCGCGTTCGGCGTTGCTTTGGCACAATTTCTTGGTCGTGTGCTGGTCTGGCAAATTTCGACGCAAGACAACGCCGTGAATCTGCAAATGGTCACCGACGGGCGCGTCCTACTTTTCGCCACCGCGGTTGCCGCTCTGACCTGCATTCTTTTTGGCATCGCTCCCGGCCTCCGCGCCACGCGCACCGAGCCCCTCGCCGCCATGCGATCCGGTAAACGCGCCACGGCCGGCCGCGAACGCCTCTCGCTCCAGCACTTGATGGTTGTCGCGCAAATTTCCGTCTCGCTCGTTTTGCTCGTTGGCGCTGTTCTGTTCGTGCGCAGCTTCCGCAATCTCGTGACCTTCGATCCTGGCATGCGCGAAAGCGGCATCACCGCCGCGTTTCTCGGGTTCTGGCAATCCAATATGCCCAGGGAACGCTGGGCGGACTTTCACCGCGAGCTACTGGAGGAAATCCAATCCGTCCCCGGCGTGCTGAGCGCCGCCACCACCACCAACGTTCCGCTCTCTGGCGGAAGCTGGGAACACGGCATTCATGTGGGATCCGTAGAAGGAACTTCGAAATTCACCTGGGTCAGCCAGGACTACTTCAAAACCATGGATATTCCCATCCGCAAGGGTCGCGGCTTCACGCGCGAAGACACGCGGTCTGCTCCGCGGGTCGCAGTCGTAAACGACACCTTCGTCCGCCGCTACCTACCCGGCGTCAATCCCATCGGACAAACCCTGCGCACCGAAGCCGAGCCCAGCTATCCTTCCGCCGTCTACGAAATCGTCGGCATCATTCCGGACACGCGCTACAACAATCTGCGCGGTGAAACGCCGCCAATGGCATTCGCGCCGGCAACGCAGTTTCCCGACGCCGGTCCCTGGACCACCATGGTCCTTTACTCGAATGTTCCCTCCGCAACCATCTCCGACGCCGCGAAACGCAAACTCACCGAAAAACATCCCAACGTCCTCGCCGAATTTTTCGATTTTCAGAAAGCGATTCGCGACGGCCTGCGCGAGGAGCGCCTGATGGCCACGCTTTCCGGCTTCTTCGGCGCCTTGGCGGCCCTGCTCACCATGATCGGCGTCTACGGCGTCATCTCCTATATGGTCGTCACACGCCGCAACGAAATCGGTATCCGCATGGCCTTGGGCGCCAGCCGCTGGAACGTCGTGCGCCTCGTCCTGCGGCAAACCCTCATCGCCCTCAGTCTCGGCGTCTTGATTGGAATCCTTCTAGCCCTAGTCGCCACGCGCGGCGCCGCTACCCTGCTCTACGGCCTCCAACCAAACGACGCTGGCACCTATGCCGCCGCCATCGCTCTCCTCATCCTCATCGCCGTGGCAGGCAGTTTACTCCCAGCCCGCCGCGCCGCCTCCGTCGATCCCATGCAAGCCCTCCGCTATGAATAAATCATGGTTCTTCGAACCACAACGAACCATAGAGGCGCAGCACTACCGCACCCCTGATTCGCAAGATTGTTCGGATGAAACTCACCGGTGCAGCGCGGTGGCTTTAGCCCGGCATCCTGGATCGCGAGGTCCAACCACGATCAATCCAATATCGAATCCGCCGAAAACGGCACCGCCCGCTTCAAGAGCAATTGCTTTTCAAGCTTCACACTGGTCAAAACCTCAACAATCTTCTCCGAAGCCGTCCCATCCCCATACAGATTGTCCATCCCGCGAAGCGCGTCGCGAAAATCGCCTCGCCGCGCCGTCCCAATCGCCCGAACGATGTCCGCCGCATCCGCCCCCACATCCAACACATTCCTCGGCCGCTCTCGTCCCTGCTGCCGAATTCCGATATTCACCGTGGGCAACCCAAACGACGCCGTCTCCATAATCCCGCTACTCGAGTTCCCCACCAACAATTCCACTTGCCGCAGCAAACTCCAATACGTCACCGCGTCCAGATTCACAAATACGTGCCCGTTTCCCCGCCCACCAAGAAAACTTCTGGTGCGCTCGATCAGCGCCCGGCTCCCTGCATCGGCGTTCGGATAACAAAATAGCAGTTGACCGGAAATCTGCGACAGCGCCGAAAACAAAGCCTGCGCTTCTTCGAGCGTGTCGTCCGCCAAGGTAACCGGGTGATACGACACCAGCACCGTGGCAACTCCCAGATCGCAGTCAAGCTTCTCTCGAAGCTGCGTCGGTGTCAGCAAATTCGATCGCCGCAAATGGTCCAGTGAGGGTGCGCCCGCACGATGCACCCGCCACTGTTCCTCTCCCATCGCGATAATCCGCCGCCGCGCCGCGAACGTGGAAGTAAAGTGAATGTGCGCCATCTTCGTCAGAGCGTTGCGCACGGCATCATCGATCGCGCCCTCGCTCGTCTCACCGCCCTCGATATGCGCAATCGGAATCCGCAACGCCAAAGCCACCGAAGCCGGCGCCAGCATCTCGTAGCGATCTGCGATCAGGAGCAAAATGTCCGGCCGAATCACACCAAGATGCTCGGCCAGCCCAAGAACGGCAACCCCAATCGTTTTCGCCATGCCCACGTCGGAGTCCGACGAAAGCAAGCACTCTATCCGCGCAGCGATGGGGAAACCATCCTTCTCAATTTGCTGAACGGTCCTGCCGAATTCAGAAGAAAGATGTGCGCCTAGCACGATCAGCCGAAGATCCACATCCGTCCGCTGCGCAAGCGTTCGCAGCGGCCAATAGAGATGGCTGTAATCGGCTCGCGAGGTGGTTACCACCGCAATCTTGCGCCGGTCCTCACTCACGAAAGTTCCCACGCGACCTGTAGCGCAAGCCTTCGGGCTTGCCCTGACGCAGAAAGGGGTCCGAGACTAGCGGCACCGAGCTCTGTGCAAAAAATCACACCCAGATTATACGGTGGCTCGTCCGCCGTCCGGAAACGCGTCAGCGTTCTACAAACGCTTTTAACCTCGACAGGGCCCGGTCCCACTGCTCTGAAACGTCGTCCAGATATTCCCGGATTCTCTCTATCGCCCGCGGATCGAATGCAAACAAGCTTTCGCGCCCCGTTCGGACGCTGTGCACAATTCCAGCGCCCTCGAGCACTCGCAGGTGCTTGGTGACCGCTTGCCGCGTCAACCTGGATCCTTCCGTCAGTTGACGGATCGAATGCGGCCGCCCTTGGCACAACTTCCTAACCAGCAACAACCGGGTCTCGTCCCCCAAGGCTGCAAATACCGGTGCCGTCGCGCCACCTCTGGCCGTCCGGCTACGAGTTCGTTCGGACATGGTTCTCGATGTTCTTCATCTGCTGCGTCCAACCGCCCTCGTTTCTGCGAAATGCTTCCTGACGGCGATCGCCGGGAAGCTTGTCGAAGCCGGATTCCGTCACCAAGAGCAATGTGCCGCCGGACGTCTCCTCCAGCCTGAATTCGACGAGCGTGGTTGGTTCGCCCGTGTAGTCCGGCGAGTAGTCCGCTTTCTCGAGCGACTTGGCGTGGGGCCAGGTAAAGGAAAATAGCCGCTCGTGCTCCATCTGCTCGACGACTGCCTCCCACCGGACGTGCTCGTAGCCGGGGTGCGTGATGTATCCGCGTGAAACCTGGCCCACCATGAACGGTCCGTCCAGCTTCACGCGAAACCACTCCCCAAACTCCCGGTAATCCGTCAGCGCCCGCCACACCCGCGACACCGGCGCTTTCAATACAATCCGCTTCTCGATGGAATCCGTTGCCATATGCAACCTCCTGGTTGCATATATACATCGCGACATCAAAAAGCGCAACCTTTTAGTTGCTCTACGGCGCCGTCCATCCTAGAGGCAAGTGTGATTCTAGCGTCGCACGTCACACCGCACGGGCCACGCGAGGCACAGGTCACGTAATGATTCACGGCTTTCCCCTCTTCTTCACCGTGCCCACAATCTTCTCCACCAGCCCGGCCACGGGCCCCTGCCCTTCCACCACGATCCATGTATCTCCGAACGTAACGATTCGCCGATCACCCTGACCCGCACCGACGTAACCGCCGCCCCGGCAATCCGTGCGCCATTCCACCTGGCCGCCCTCTAGGATCGTCATTCCGCCGCGATCGGCACTCGGCGCATCCTTGCAACGTTGCGCATTTTCACATGTACAGTTGTACCCGTAGATCCATTTTTCACCGCATTGAATGAAGTCCGTCGTCCTGTTGTTCGCGTCCGCCCCTTGCGTCAGATTAATTTCATAACCGTCATACGCCATCAATGACGCATCTGGACACGTCAAGGTCACGGTGTCGCCGCTCGCCCCTACGTGCCAGGAAGCCGGATAAGAAAAAGAAACCGGCCACTGCCCATCCTCGAAAGTCTTCCAGGAGCCGCTTCCATCACACTTCGGCTGGGCCGCGGCTTTCAACTGAAATGCGGTGCCATTTTCTTCGCCTCCCGCCTTCCAGACTCCGTCAAAACCACGCTCCGTAATGTGCCCTTTCAAAATCGCTTCCGCGACGTCGCGAGCGCTAAGAGCGGTCACTTCAATCGATTCCTGGTCGCCGGCGATCCACCGGCCGCCGAGTATCAGGGGATTCCAGTCCGCCGTGTCGTACAGAACTCCCACCACGCCACCGCCGCCCCGTTCGAGATACATGCGTACATGTTTTTTTCCAAGGTACCCGTCAAACCAATATTTGCTGCTCGGAGACAGTTCGAGCTCCGCCGTTTTTGGACAAAACCTGGTTTGATATTGTTTTCCGCCTGGCGCCTGAGCCGACACCGGGTTCAACACCAACAAGAGCAGCAGTGCGCGCAACACGCACCAATCTTAACCTAAGAAGCCCCAGCCGCCGCCTTCACTGCGGACCTGTTCTGAACCGTGCCCGCGATGTCCTCGCTGCTAAGAATTCCTGTCCCTCAAACAATCTGCACCAAATCCGCAGGGCAATCCCGGAGATTCTCAATCGACACGCTCTTCTCCGAGCGGTATACATCCCGCCCAGGCAGCATGCCGTAACTGCGGTTCCGTCCTTCGCGCTTGGCGAGGTACAAGGCCTTGTCCGCCAGCTCGATCACGTTGTCGATCGACAGCAACCCCACATCGCCCTTCAACCATGGAAACGGCGCCCAGCCAATCGAGCAGGTTTTGTGAATCTCTACGCCGTTGCCAACATCAAACGGCAACTCTCGAACCGTTTCGAGTACGCGGTTGCAAAGCATCGATGCATTCTCGCGGTCCGTCGTGCGGCAGACCAGCAGGAATTCTTCTCCGCCCCAGCGCACCAGATCGTCTGATTTCCGCATAACGGACTCAATCCGTTTCGCTACTTCCTGCAGCAAACGGTCGCCGGCCGCGTGACCCAGATCATCATTCACTCTTTTGAAGCGGTCGATGTCCACCAGCAGGAAAATCAATTCCTGCTTGGGCGGTGGTGGGCAGTGCGGATGGGTCGGATTGGTCTTCTGGTGAGAACGCAGCGCTTGGGCAATGTCGGTCGAGATGGTCTCGTAGAAATAGCGCCGGTTTCGCGTCCCGGTGAGCGGGTCGGTGAGCGAAATATCCTGCAGCTCTTTGTTTTTCTGGATCAACTCCGCGCTGCGTTCCGCCACCGCTTTTTCCAGTTCCAGCCTTCGCCGGTTCAGCGCTCGCGTACGCAACGAAACATATCCCCACACGCATCCGAGCAAAGCAAAAACGCCGGCTACGCGCGCCCACCACGTCTGCCAGAAATTCGGTAACACATCAAACCGGAATGTCGCGGGCTTCGACGCCAGCGCAATTCCCGGCTGCCGGCACTGAACCCAAAACTCGTAGTTTCCCGGCGGCAAGCCTCCGTACTGCAACTCCCGCTGCTGCGTTTCCGTAGCTTGTTGTTCGAGTCCCTTCAGTTGATAGAGGCACACCACGTGATCCGGATTCCCGAGGATCATCGGCGCAAACTGCACCATCAGCGATCCATCCGCGCTTTGCACCTTGGCCGTATCATCGATCTGGCGATCGAGACCGCCCAAAGCTACTTTTGTAAGCACGACATTCATCTGCTTTTCTTGGAACTTTTTCGTTTCCGGCTTATATCGCGCCAGTCCGCGCGAGGTCGCGATCATGTAGCTTCCGTCTTTCTCCTCGCGCATGCCCGTCCACGGGCTCACGTCGTCCCACAGCAAACCATCGGCATGGCTCAGCGTCTGTAGCGTTCCATTCGGCGATCGGATGGCCAACCCGTCCGGTCCGTCGAACCAGACGCGGCCCCGCGAGTCGCGTCCCACAATCAACCAATCCCACGCGTGATTTTCAAAGTGCGCTTTGCCGGTGTCGTCGAGCACGATGCGTGTTACTTCCACCACGTCGTTGTACGCCACCCACGCTTCTTTATCGCTCATCGCCGCCATGCTGGTAATCTCTTGCCCCTGCAGGCCGTCCTTCATCGTCAGCGTCTGCCAGTTCTTTCCGTCGTACCTGTACACGACCGCCGTCCCGCTGACCCACACTGCGCCTTCGGGAGAAAACGAAACGTAGAATACTTCCGTTCGCGATCCGAGCGGCAACGGCACATCCTCGGGTTCCGCAGTTGGATTGCGGGTGTCAAATCTCACCAGGTGATCCCGCGTTGTGGACCAGATCTCACCCTTTGGCGAAGCGTACACTGTCTGGAACGGCCGGCCTCGGAAACTCGCATGAATCGCGGTCGAAAAATTGTCGGGATTAATCCGCGCCAGGGCGCCGGTAACGGTCAGCGTCCAAACCGCCCCGTCCGCCGCCATCTGCATCTGCCGCACTTGCGCCCGGCCGATTCCTCCAAGCGACGGGACTTTCTCCCACTTGTGTGCGTGTTCGTCCCACACCGCCAAGCCCTGCGCCGTGCTGACCCACAACCTTCCGCGGTGATCTCTTTGCGTCGCCCATGTCGTGTTATCAGGCAACCCTTCCGCAGTCGTCCAACCCGACCATTCATGCACGCCCGGCAGTCGGTCCAGCCCGGTCCCTGACTCGCCGATCCACAAAGTCCCTTCGCGGTCTTCTATCGCAAATTGAATATCGTTGCTCGAAATTCCCTGCTTGTCCGTGATCACTTGCCAATGCCCGTCCGCGCCCTGCCAGAACAGTCCTGTCATGGACGGCACCAATAATCGTCCGGCTTGGTCCAAGGCCGGTTTGCCTTCCACATCGTCCGCCGGTCCAACCTCAATTTTTTCCATCGTCAGCTTGTGCGTTCCTGGATTCAGCCGCGCCAGTTTGGTGATCGAACGCATCCACAATTCATTTTTACCGTCCCACAACAGCGCGACCACGCGCTCTTTCGGCAACTCTATTCCCGGGTCGACGTCCACATTGTTCGAGCCGGGCCGGACGTGCGCCAAGTGTGTTCCATAGGTGAACCAGATCGAGTCGTCCTCTGCCCTCACGATTGCCGCGGCCGGCTCATTGGTCCCTTCGGCCAGCACGATGTTCTGTGCCGGATTGTGTGAATCGACGCGAAGTACTCCGTGATTGAACAGCAGCGCGTATACCATGCCTTTGCTATCCACGGCGAAGATTTGCGAGGCGCTGGCCAGCGCGGACGCCGATGCGGGAATCGTCAATCCCTCAAATCGCCCGTCTTTGTAGTACGCAATTCCGCGGTTCCCCGCGAACCACGGCGTGCCATCCGGCGCGATGAGCATGTCCAGAACGTAGTGCCCGATCAGCCCTTCCACTTCCGTCATCTTCTGAGCGTGCGCGCCGTCATAGCGATACAACCCTGTTTGCGTCCCGATCCACAAAAATCCCAGGGAGTCTTGGCCCATCGAAGTGACGGTTACCGCTCCCAAGCCAAACTGATCGGCCAGCCTCTGTACTGTAAAACGGGGATGATCAGGAAAGGTAACGCGCGGGTTTTCCGTAGCCGCAGTCCCGCGCACACACGCAAGAGCGCACAGGAGTACCAGGAACCCGATTTTACGTGCTACGGTCACAGTCTTAGACCGACACAAAGGATTTGTGGCTTTGGGGGCGGTTTCGCACACCAGTCCTTCGTCATGATCCAGAGTAAGCTACGTCTGTGTAGGGGGTAAATCCAACAAAGGTACCCAGTTGTAGTACCAGCGAATCGTTACTACTTCGGCACCGAAAGGGTCTCTTCTCTGCCTTGCTCGGCGGTCCCGGTTCTTGCCGAGCCGGCCGCTAGGCTCTCCGGCTCCTGGTTCAGCTCTTTGTTTCTCGCGCCCTTGGCCATATTTTCCAGCAGCAGCTTGCGGAATTTCGTCCGCTCTTCGAGAGTGATATCCACGATCTCAAACGACATATCCTGCGCCCGGTAATCCCGCATCAGCGCCGTCGCTTGCAGGTTGCGCAATCCCACCTGCATACGCAACTGCACCTGCGTCCCAGGAGCCAGGTGCATGTTGGTGGTCGCTAGTCCGCCGCTCAAGCTGGCCGTCTTGATATCCAACCGGCAGTTTTGCTTCAGGTTGGTGCTCACCGCAGCAATCGATTTGTGCAGACGCACGCGGCGGTGACGCCGGTGGCGCACAAATTTGGAATTGCGCGGCACTTCGAGCGGCGCGAGCTTCAGGTCGTCCTGCTCAATACCGCTCTTCGGCTGGTATTCGCTGACCCACCGAGCGTCCAGTTTCTCGAGCGCCAACAACGCGGCGATTCGCAATTCCTGTGGGTGTACCCACCCAAAAATCTTGCGCCCTTCCAGAATGCGTTTCAGCGCATTGATCGATTCCGCCGCCTTCACTCGTCCCAACGCTTCGACGGCCTTCACTCGCAAGTAAGGCGCCGCTCCCACCGGCAAATCTCCATCCGCCAAAGTGAGCAGCCGGGGAAGCGCTTCCCGGTCTTCCGTCATACCTGCCTCATCCACCACCAACGGCATGATCAGTGGGTCCACGTGATCGAGCACCTTCAACAAAATCCGGCAGCGCTCCGGAGCGCCCGACGATGCGATCTGCCTCACCATGCGGTCCTGTGCCGCGCGTGTAAAATCCTTGATGCGAGCCGGCAGAAATACTTCCGCCGCCGTGGGGTCCAGCTTTACCAGCAATCCCACCATTTCCACGGCATCCGCGTGAGCTCCGCCGCGCACCGTGCTGCGCAGGTATTGCACGGCATCTTCTCCGAGGTCGTGCGCGAGATTTCCGATATTCTCGAGATCGTCGCGGTACTGGCATCGGTTGAACCGCATCGCCAGCTGCTCCATCGCGGTCTGTGGCAGTTGCTTCAAAACACCGGTGAGTCCGGCGGAGAGCTTGCGCGCCCGGAGCGCCTCTTCCACGAACTCCGGCACGCGATCTTCGATTCCCATTTTCGCCCGCAGCGTTTTTGCAATCCCGGGTCGTTGTGCTTCGACTCCCGCCAGTAGGTTCAGCGCCTGCTCCATCGCCGGGAAACACCGTTTCGAAGCGGCTTCCTGGCTCAACCGCACGAAGGCCGCGCTTACCAGCGATTGCAAATCCTGATCCTGCTCCACGCTCAGCCGTACGCCCACATGCTGCAGCGCTTCGACCAGCAGTTTCGGATCGGCTTGCGCGTACAACTCTGCCAGTTCGGACAATCCCGTCGCCGCCCGTTTCCGCGCATCGGGCTCTTCGCTGTCGGCGCAGCTCGCATAATTCTTCAGGATGCTGATGGCTTCGGCCGCATCCCCGTTCTCGATCAGCCCCGCCACGTAGGACTGCACGTTCTTCGGTGGAATGCACCATGCCTCC
Source organism: Candidatus Acidiferrales bacterium (assembly GCA_963783955.1). Taxonomy (GTDB): domain Bacteria; phylum Acidobacteriota; class Terriglobia; order Acidiferrales; family UBA7541; genus Acidiferrum. The sequence continues at coordinate 290,013 of CAWAPN010000004.1, forward strand.
GAAGACAGCAGCACTTCCCTCTTGGCATTCTCCGGCACGCTCGCCCAGAACTGCCGGTCCAGCAATTCCCTGTGGGACTCCACCAGAAGCCCCGCTTCCATCATCTTGTCTTCGTGCTGTCCCAGAATCTTTCGCAGTGCGTCGATCTCCTGGTTCATGCGGTCCAGCATCTGCCGCACCGCGTTCACCTTCACTTCGCCGCGCTCGAATCGTTCGAGAGCAAACCGGATGGACAGGTGCTCGGCCAGCTTCACCAGCATGTTCTGATCGAGCTTGGTGTTCTTCCCCTGCTCCGCAATTCCCGCCAGTGCGCTGCGCAGCACGTCCTGCGCCCGCGCGGGCATTTGCGCTACCTGCCCCTGGAATTCCACCGCCGCGCCTGCCGGATTTGGTCCACTGCCCACTTTTCCGAATGTCGTCAAGGCACGCAAAATCGCGTAAATCTCATCGTCCGTGGGTTCGCCCGATCTCTCACCGGGCCTCGCTCCCTTTCCGCTACCAGTGCCGCTCCCTAATGCAAATCCCGATGCCGTGCCCTCGCCAGTTCCCATGCCGGAACCCATTCCGGCAGCCGTGCCAAATCCTGACCCGCCTCCAACTGCGGTTCCAGCTCCGATTCCGCCCCCCGAGGCAGCGGCTTTGCCTGTTCCAAGCCCACCGGGCAGGCCTGCTCCTCGGCCCGTGTCCCAACCGCCGCCATTTCCCACACCGGCGCCGCCGTTGACGCCCGGTCCCGCGCCGTTTCCGCCTCCGTTACCATTTTCCGCTCCGGCTGTTCCGACTCCGCCCGTTCCACCCGCTCCAGTTCCTGGACCGTTCCCTGCGCCGCTTGTTCCGGTTCCTCTCGACTGCGAGCCTTCCGCCGCCGCGATCAATTCCAGCAGCTTCTGCGGATCGTTCAACATTCTCTTGAACGAGTCCTGGTCGTCTCCGAACGACGCTGCGGCGATTTGCGCCGCCAGACTTGCATCCTTCAATCGCGCGTCCGTTGCCACGAAGCAAACCTCATTCACGTGGATGCCCCGCGCGCCTGTGATCGCTTCTTTGAGTTGTTGGGCTAACTCCGCCGGCTTGGCTTTCCCCGTCGGAAAGGCGTGGATTAATTTGGCCAATTCTTCCTGAGTCACGCACGGCTGAAACTGCAAACTCGCCAGTCCCGCGGCGCTCAACAATTGCGCGAACTGCTTTTCCGCCGGCGACCCTTCGAGCGGAACACCATCGAGGAGCAGTTGCGTCCCGGTCGCACCCAGCAGCAGCCCACTTTCCGCATTCTCCGGCACTGCGGTTCGCAATTCGCCCCAGGCAATCTCTAACTGTTCGATGGTCCGGGCGTGGTCATACCCGTAGAGGCGGGCAAACTTCAATAGGATGTTTAAGCTTCGAACGAATGCGCGGGCGGCGGTCGTTTTTGGGTCCGTTTTCATTCGAGGTTCGCGCCTTTATGCCGTCGATCGTCCCGGCGTTTTTCGTCCGATACACCCCTTCCTAGTACGGTAGGACCGTTGAAGTAGTCTCACAATGGTACAGTCGTCCCATGTGACCCTCACGATATCGCGACTCTTGGACAGTATCGACACCTGTTCCGCGGGACGGTTTCTCGATCGGCCGGACAGGTCAGGTTTTTGAGGACAGCAGTCTCGTGAAATAGACTATTTTGAAACGGCCATGCGGCCTTGCCGCCGGCTTCGGTTGGACACTTGCGCTGGCTGCGGCAATCCACCCAACTCGAGCAGCAGCTTCCGCAGTCGTGATCTCTCGTCGAGTTCCATGTCCACAAATTCAAAGGCCATCGCCTGGGGCCGCGCACCGCGCACGACCGCCTGGGCCCGAATGTTTCTGACGCCATGGGACAGCTTCAAGGTCAGCAACGATCCCGGCGCCAGGTGGCGATCCGCCGCTCCGATTCCGCCGCCCATGTTCAATTCCGCGATGGACAATCTCATGTTTTCGCGCAAATTCGTCGTTATCGCCGGCACATGCTTCGTCAATTTCAACCGTGCGTATCGCCGCTGGCGGATCACCGGCGCATTCGGCTCCGGGTCCGTCGGCTCCAGCACCAATTCCCTGCGATCCAGCCCGCTCGACGCGATTTTCTCCATCGCCATCGTCGGTTCGATCTTCTGCAACGCTTGCGCCGCCGAAATTCGCAATTCGTTGTGATAGGCCCACCGCCAGACCTGTTTTGTCTCCAGTATTTTTTGCAGCATCGGACTTGCCGCGCTCGACCGCAGCCTTCCTGCGGCTTCAATCGCCTTGATCAGCGTGAACCCGGGCTTACTGTCATCCTGCAGCAGCTCTACGATCTTGGTCAGACACTCCGGGCGTCCGCTCATGCCCATCTCGTCAAGCGCCAGCGGACGGATCAACAGATCGAGCGAGTCGTACAACGACACCAGCAACCTTGCCCTCTGTTCCGCCGTTGCGCTCGAGAGCTGCCTTACCGTGCGGTCGTGCGAAGCCCGCGGCCACTGAGTCAACCGCGTGGGCAGTATTTTTTCCACCGAGTCCGCGTCAAGCTGTGTCAGCAGTCCGATCACTTCCGTCGCTTCATTCGCCGGCGCGTTCTGCAGCGTATCCGCCAGGCGATGCACCGCATCTTCCCCCAGTCCGGAAATCAACGACCCCAGCAATTCGCAATCTTCGCGGAATCCGCAATTTGCAAACCGTGTGGTGATGTAGTGCAAAGTGGCTTTCGGCATCAGCGTCAGGATATCCAGCAACCCGTCGGGAATCTGCCCCGTCCGCATCGTGTCTTCCACGAATTCCGGCAGCCGGTCTTCCGCGCCGATTCTTTGTCGCAAATTGCTCGTCGATCCCGGACGCAGCGCTTCGACGCTGTCCAAGGATGCCAATGCCTGCTGCATTGCCGGATAGAATCGCTTCGAGCCCGCCTCCTGGCTCATACGCACGAACGCCGCGCCGACCAGCGTCTGCAAATCTCCCTCACGTTCGATCGCCAACTGGTTTCCGAGCCTCTGGATTACGTCGATCAACGAGCTTCCGTCGCCGCTTCCATAAAACTCGGCCAGGTCCGCCAAGCCGATCGCGGTGGTTCTCCGCGCTTCCGGAGCTTCCAGCGCCACACAAGCGGCGTACTTGGTCAAAATCTCGTTGACCGACTTCAATTCTCCGCGCCGCAGCATCTCTTCGAGAAATGCCCGCACATTGCGTGGCGGCACGCACCATGCCTCGTCCGACGTCAACACTTCCTTTTTGTTCTCTTCCGGAACCTGCTGCCAGAATTCTTGGTCCAGCAATTCCGTGTACGACTGCACCGAAATGCCGGCGTTCGCCATGGTCTCTTCTTGCTGCCCCAGGATTTTTCGCAGCGCTTCAATCTCCGAATTCATGCGGTCGAGAAGCTGCTTCACCGCGTTCACCCGGAGTTCGCCGCGCTCGTAGCTGTCGAGCGCGAAGCGAATCGCCACGTGCTCGGCAAGCTTCAGCAGCATGGGCTTGTCCGGCTTATCCATCGGCGCTTGCGCTGCCAGGCCTGCCAGAGCCTGCTGCAACGTGTACTGCGCCCTTACCGGTAGTGCCGACAGTCGGGATTGAAAGGTGGTCGAATCCATCCGGCTTTCCGGGTCCTTCCGCGCCTTTCCCAATTGCGCGAACAGCCCAATCATCGAGCGGACGTCTTCTTCGGCTACAGAGTAGACACCCGTTCCGGCCTCCGCTCCGCCCGACAACGTGCCGAGTCCGGTTCCGCCCATCATCGAGCCGCGCAACATCGCTGTCGCGCTCATCCATCGGCCGGGCTCCGTGCTTCCACCCCCTCCCGCTCCCCCGCCACCGCCAAAGCCCGAACCTCCGCCGGTTCCCCCGCCACCGCCAAAGCCCGAACCTCCGCCCGTTCCCCCGCCACCGCCAGAGCCTCCGGCACCGGTCCCTACACCGCCTCCTCCACCGCCAGAGCCTCCGCTTCCCGTTCCGCCACCGCCGCCTCCGGACGCTTTCCCGGCATCCCACAAATTTCCACTGCCGTCGGTACCGCCGCTCCAACTTGAGCCGCTGCCGCCCCCACTGCCGCCGCCTGATCCCCCCGACCCTCCGCCGCCTCCGGGCGTACGGCTGCTTTCCGCCGCCAGAATCAGCTGCAGCATTTTTTGCGGATCTTCAAACACGTCGCGGTACTTGTCGCCCGCACCGCCCAAAAGCTTTGCGGTCAATTGCGCGGCTACTTTGATTCCCGCCACCGATCCATCTTCCGCCACGTAACGAATTTCGTTGATCTTGATGGTGCTTTCTCCGGCAAGCGCCGCTTTCAATTGTTCGGCCAGCTGACTCGGCTTGTTGTTTCCACTCGGAAACGCCCGCACGAATCGCGCAAAGTTGCCTTGTGTCGTGTTTGGAGAAAAATGAATGCTGGCGATGCCGGAACTCGTCAGAAGATGTGCGAAGCTTTTCTCCGCTGCCGCCGCACCGAGCGGCACTCCGTCGAGCACGATCTGGTTGCCCGAAGCTCCCAGCAGCAGTCCCGCGTCTCCGCCCTGATCGAGCGCCGAACGCAATTCCTTCCACGCTACTTCAAACTGCGCCGCCGTGCGCACGTGGCCAAATTCGTATAAGCGCGCAAACTTCAGCAATATGTTCAGGCTGTGAACGAATGTCCGCGCCGCTTGTCGTGTGTCGGTGGCCATTTTCTGCGGATTTCCCCAGTTAATACCTTCCCTTTACACTACGGCTGCCCAGCCCCTCAAAACAAGCCCCCCTGTGCCTCTCGTAGCCTTATGAGCAACCTGACCTCCCGGCGGGTCTTCCGGTCTGGCAGGGGCAGGACACCCTTGCGGCCCGATCCCGACAGCATCTCATGGCGTCCGGAACGTGCCCTACTCTTTAATCTTTTCTTTCTCGAAACATCCTACCCCTGTTTACCTTGCTCATTCCGTCACCTGCTCCGTACAATGCAAGGTGTTGGTTCGATTGCTTGCTGAAGTCTTCGGGCGCAGATCACGTCATTCTCTCTCTTGGTGGGGTGACGCCAATTGGCCCGTGTTCAGGACCGCTCATGGCTGATGAATCTTCACCCGCGCGTTTTAAAGCGGACATGCCGCAAATCCCGGGCGTTTCGCCCGCTCTGGTCCGGCCCGGGCGATCCAATCCTCTCCTGCCTTTGATCGTTGGCGTGGTCGTTTTTGGAGTTGCGCTTCTTCTGGTGGTTCGCTGGTTCTCCCGTCCACATCCGACGGCCGTGGCTTCGCAGGCCGAGCCTGCTGCGCCGCCGCAAATTGAAGTTCCGCCTCCACCACCCGATCCTGCGTCCTTGTTGCCGCATGTAAATAAAGCCAATCCGGAGGTTACCAATTTAGCCGCGCTCTCGAAGCCCTGGTCTTCGGTCGATTTCTATATTCACGATTTGACCACCGACGAAAGCGTCCTCGCAACGATCGTGCGCCTCCCCACGGGTTCTCCAAACGCCCTCTCGGGCTACTGGGCATTCTCTCGCAAGGCTCCTTCCGGCAGCTGCCCGCTCGAATACGTCACCGACCTCGGCAAGCTCCGCGGCGAATACGAATTTCAAGCGGCCAATCATCCCTTGGTCGGAAATCCTTGCAGCCATACTTTGTACGACCCGCTCAAAACCGCGAATCTCCCCGGCGACATCTGGATCCGCGGCGCCATCGTCCAGGGCAGTGACGTTCGGCCTCCCCTCGGCGTCGAAATCAAAATCCAAGGCAAGCAAATCCTGGCCATCCGCACCGAGTAGCCTCCCGACCGCACCGCCCGGCGTTCTCGCCCCGAACTTCGCACCTATAGCGCCGCGCCTTCGAGCCGGCATCTTGGGGGTCAACGCATTGTGTGTGGCGAAGGCCTGAAAGCTGCCACGCAAGCAACCGCCGGATTTACCACCAGTGCCTTTGATGGATGTGGGCTTCGCGATCATGTGCTCACTCGCCCGGCACCGTAGGCCTCAAATCCAGTTCTTGTCATCGGCTCGCGTGTTTGCTCCACGCTTCCTTCAGACCTCACCTTCTGACGACGCCCTTGCGCTTCGCTATCACTTCACCTCGGTCAGGCTGTGAAGAGGACTTCTTTCATCTCCAAGCGATCGACCCTGTTCGGCAGACGCAAATCGGCATAGGGGGAGCGGTCGCCCGCTCACCCCTGCCACACCACCTGACATGCGGGTCCGCAGGTCGTCATCGTTATTGTTCTCCGATTGTCGATCGCGTCCGCGACCTGGCTTGCAGTTTGCTCGATGCACAGATCGCTGACCAACTCAATCGAGAAGGCTGCATTAGTGCGAAAGGTAAATCGTATACTGCAAAAATGATTCGGTGGATCCGTTGGCGCTATCAGATTCCACTTGCAAGGCTCAAGAAGTCTGGGGAGTTGACTGTTCAACAGGTCGCCAAACAGTTCGGTGTTAGCGATGGTGTGGTCTACTACTGGGTCGAGCACAAGGTGATCCATGCACGGCGGCTCAACCCTGGAATGCCTTGTTGGATTACACTCACTGCAGCGGACGAGCGAAAACTGCGCGATTGGGTACAAAATTCAAGCAGAATTCATTCGGATTCCTAACCGTGATTGGAGGGGAGTGCATTATGAAATCATCATCGGGATGCCAAGCTTTCGCACCCCGCCGTCCGGCTTCGGGATTTCCACCCGTCGTACCGGTTGTGGTTGGTAGGTCCCGCTTATCAGCTGTTCCCGTATGGTGGGCCAGTGCTGCTTCAGGTAGCCCGAGAGCTCTCCGACTTTCCTGCCGTCGATTCCCGGACTTCCTTTGTTCGCTTTGACTCGCTTGTACGCCTGCCAGCAGTTTCCCCGCTCGCAGACTTCTTCCATCAACTGCTCGTGACTAGCTGGACGTTCGGTTTCGCATTTCGCCGTGCGCGATTCGGTCCCTTCCTGAGAAGCCTTTGGAGCTTCACTCCTCCCCTCCTCAGTAAAGGCCAGCACTAGCTGGTTCTTCTGCCGCTTGTCGCTCATCGAGTCCTGCGTCCTACTTGTCGCTCCCTACTGTTTGATTTCATAACAATGTCGGCCCCCTCGACCCGAGTAGACTCTGGTTTATCGACGACCTAAGGCTCGGGAGGAAGGAGCCGAAGATGATGATTATAGGATGTGATTATCACCCGAGCGATCAGCAAATCGCGTTTGTAGACCAAGAAACTGGGGAATGCAGCGAACGGCGACTGAACCACAGCGAGGGAGAAGCGGAGAAGTTCTACCGCGATCTGAAACAGAGAGGAGTCAGCGTGCGGGTGGGAATGGAGGCCACCGGACATGCACGTTGGTTTGGGCCTTCATCGCTTGCGCGACTACTACGCCCGCTGCTGACTTCTGCCGCATGGTCAGAGTGAATTGCTCCACCCCCAGTCACGATTCCGTGACATGCAGCAGATCTCCCGAGGTAAGTTCGACCGCCTTCCACGCGCAACCGCCGGATTTACCACCGATGCCTTTGATGGATGTGGGCTTCGCGGTCATTTGCCCGCTCGCCCGGCACCGTAGGCCTCCTATCCGGTTCTTGTTCATCGGCTCGCGTCTTTGTTCCACGCTTCTTTCAGACGTCGCCTCGCGGCTCAGCCCTTGCGCTTCACTAACCCTTCTCCTCCATCGGGATGGGTAAAGGACTCTCACCTTCAAGCTATCGAACGTGCTCGGCACACAAAAAAAGGGCGGCCTGAGCCGCCCTTTTCTACCGCGTCTTCGCGGAACGGTTTTAGAAACTCATCTTGAGCGACAACTGCACGACACGCACGGAGGAGTCAAACCCGAGGAAGTTTCCATAGGGGCTCGTCGGCACGCCTTGCATGCCCAGGATCTGTCCGAACGTCGGGCTGCCGAGAATCGTATCTGGCGGATCGAAGTTCGGGTGGTTGAACACGTTGAACGCGGTTGCGCCCAATCCGAAGGTAAGCCGTTCATGGATCGAGAACGTCTTGTACAGTCCCATGTCGACATCAAAATAGCTGGGGCCGCGGAATTGGTTGCGCGTTTGGTTCGGATAGCTGCTGTAGGCAAAGCCCGTGGCTCCGCTATTCGTGAACGTCGATGCGCTCACGCAGGGGTTGAGTTTGGTATTTGTGACCACGGCTCCAACGCCGCAGGAACCGGAAGTGTAGTTGCCAGGCACCGACGCCACGACCGCTAGGGTGTTGTTTTGGGCCAGATCGCCGAAGGCATACGCGTCCAGCACCGTGTACGGCAGTCCGGAACGCGCAAAGATCTTTCCGGACCATTGCCATCCACCGAGCGCGGCCTTAAGGAAGCGGTTCTCAACGTGCACTGGGGGCGTGATTACGTAGTCGCCGTTGAACAGGTTGCGGATGTCATAATCTGCGTTGCCATAGTTGCTGGCTCTCAAACTACCAGGATTGATTTGCGTTTGAATGTTGTAACCGTTGGGCCAGCCTCCGATCTGGAAAAGTCCGCCATTAGAGGTTTCATCGAGCGCATGCGAAAGCGTGTAATTGAAATGCGCCATGAACCAGGAGTGGTACTGCACGCGCACGGAGCCGGTTATACCGTTGTAGTTCGAGACCGCCCCGCTCTGGAAGGTCGATACGGTCCCGTAGTTCGGCAGCACCGTAGCAGCCGTCTTGATCCCAGGCACATCGGCGAACACGCCGTTTGTTGCGACGGCATTCCACCAATAGTTGCTATATGGGATGTGAATCGAGTGGTTTCCGACATAATTGGCGGACACCGACACGCTCTTCGTGACCTCTTGGTCCACCTTCAAGTTCCATTCTTGCACTTCCGGCGAATGGATGGTGCCTTGGATGGAATTGAAGCTTACCGGAGGATTGAACCCAATGATCGGGTCCAGAACGTTGGACAATTGATTGTAGCTCTTGCTCAACGTGAAAGCGGAAGATGCCGCGGCAAATGCTGCGGGACCGGCGGTAAAGGGAGCAATACCCGTTGAACCACCGATTGCATCGAGCGGCGCAATCGTGAACAGCGTGGTTGCCGGTGGATTTCCCGGGTTGCCCAGTTCGTAGTCCAGCATACCGGCCGCCGGGTTGTCGTAGAAGATCCCGATGCCGCCGCTGATGATGGTCTTGTTCGCTCCCGCAAAATAGGGGAAGTGGTCGCCTCCTCCCGGCGCCCAACTGAAAGCCAGGCGGGGCGAAACGTTGATGGCGTCGACGCTCCCGTATGGGTGGCGTAGGCCGGTATTGATGTCGCTTGAATAGGGCACGTCTCCCGCTGCGGCAGGTCCTGCCTGGACGCTGGTGAGGTCATTGAACGGCGCATTGTAGTTGGAGAAGCAATTGACGTTGCATGTGGGATTCGCGTTGTGCTCAAACCGCAGCGCGGCCGTCAACGTGAAGTTCGATGTCACCTTCCACCCGTCTTCCATATAGGCGCCGATGCCCCAAATGCCGATCGGCACGTCATTACGCGGGCTGTACGCTTGCGTAAAGGAGTAGGCCAGGCCCTGCGTGAATGCCTGCATCCCGCTGATACCCGGGCTTGCCGCCGTCCCACCGAGTTCGAGCGAACTCAGGTCACCGAAGGTGCTCGTTGGATAGGTATTGAAGAAGTTATGATCGCTAACATCGTAGCGGCGGAAGTTTTCCCCAAATTTGAAGTTGTGCTTCCCGTGCACCCACGAGAGGTCATCGATGAATTGGTACTGCGTAATGTTGCGGCCCTGAGGAAATGCGCCGACGCTCGAGTTGATGCCGGTAAAGCCAATGTCTTGAGCGAAGCTTACCCCGCCATAGGGAAACGCCTTCTGCCATGCGGATACGTCTTGGGCAAACTGGGCGTCGTAATGGCTCAGCGTGGCGGTAAAGGCATTTGTCAGGTTGGCGCTGAAAACGTGCCTCCAGTTGACCTGATAGTCCCACGCCGGCTGATTGGAATTCGCGTCAAACGCCGAGCTGAGTGGGTTGATCGCTGTCGGTTGCAAACCATGATCCAATTTGAAACGGAAGAACAGATCATCCTTCGACGTCAGCTTCTGGTCGATACGGCCCGCCAGGATCCATTCCTTGGCGAACGAAGTGGGCGTGACGGTAATGTTCTCTTGGCACGGGGCGCCGCCCGGGAATCCCGGCAGCACGAGTCCGGCGCACTCTGTGCCAGCCGGAGCTATGGGCGATGCTTGCTTTCCTGCCGCTGCACCGGAATAAAGACTAAACATGTTCTGATAGGCGGCAGCTTGCGAAGGATCATTCGCGGTAATATTCGCCATAACCGCCGACGCAAACGCTGGTGTCGGCACGGTTAGCACATCGACGTTCGGCAGAATAAACCGCAGTCCTTCGGTATCCACGAAGAACCATGTGTGGTCCTTGATCACCGGCCCACCGACCGAGGCGGCCCATTGGTTGGCATTGGAGAACGGACGCGGCGCATCGCTGGCATTCGCGATGAAGTCGTTCGCATTCATCAGGCGCCCATTCCAGAAATATTGCGCATTGCCGTGGAACGAGTTCGTGCCGGACTTGGTCACGTAGCTAACCTGCGCTCCGGACAGCTGCCCGTATTCGCCAGAGTATGGGTTCGTCGAAATAGTCAGTTCCTGTACTTCGTTCGACCCCAAATTCAGGTTCGACGCGCCGGAGTTGTTGATATTGAAGTACGGGTCCATGTCGTTTTCGCCGTTCACCGTGTAAAGGTTCGATGTGCCCGGCAGGCCGTTCACCGTGAAGTTTCCGTAGCCGGTGCCCTGAGCCACAACCACTCCGGGAGCAGTAAAGGCTAAGGTGGTGATGTCGCCTCCAGCCGCCGGCAGCAGCGCTACTTCTTCCGGAGTGTACGAAGTCGCGCTTCCAGGCTCCGTGCTGATCAGCGGTGCCGCGCCCGAGACTTCAATCGTCTCGGCTGTCTTCGAGATTTCTAGTGCAATGTCAATTTGGGTCGTTTGACCTACTGCCACCTGAATCGACTGCAACGTCTTCGCAAAACCAGACACGGACGTCGATATCTCGTAGCGTCCGGTCTTCAGCAGGTTGAACCGGTAAGCGCCTTCGGAATTCGTCGTCGTTGTCTGAGTCTCCCCCGTATCAAGACTCTTCAGACCGACCGACGCATTCGCGATCACCGCTCCGGTCGGGTCGGTCACACGCCCGGCGATGCCACCCAACGTCAACGACTGGCCCGCAACGACATTCGCGAAGACCAGCGTTAGAAGGAAAGCCACCACAACTCCCATTCTAAGCAGCTTCATTCAAACCTCCTTGATATAACGCCACCCTGAAGAATGGACGCCCACTTATGAACACGAAAAATCGAACAAACCGGCTCAAAATCCTCGAGCCGCGAAACTACAAATTTTGCGTTTAGTTTCCCCCACCACAGGGACGAAACCATCACAAACCTATTGGCAATTGACCGACCAAACGTGCCCCGATTTATGCCCTGTATTTACATCAATGTGCAGCCAACTACAAGCATTTCCTTTCCCTAAGGTCTATGAATTTGCGTATGTTTCTAGCTTTATACGAAATTTCATATGGTGTTTACCCCTCTTCCACATCGCCTTGCACTTGGCTTCCGTTGATCCGTCCCATCTCGGTTTGCGTTCGCTTCGATCCCAGTCCGAGCTCGCGTCGCGTTCCATTCGCCAAAGACCACACCCTTTCAGGGTCACGGCTTTTCCACCACGCAAGAAGCCCTGATTGCGCCAGAAAAAACCACCCGAGCCACAGCTGCCGTCCCGCCGTACGCCGATTCTTTCTCGTCGCGAGTCCCGCCACACAATTGTCATGCGCGGGCTACGCGAGGGGGCTGCTTTTTTCTTCGGACTCATCGCTCTTTGCTTGTTTCGTCCTTTCTTGGCATCCTCTAACGTCATGACCCGCCAAAACCGTCGAGCTTTCTTGCAATCTACCGCCGGCCTGTCCGCGCTGGTGCTGCCGTCAACGTCCGCGAACGCGCAATCCCAACTTCCCTCTTCTTTCTCCGCCCTGAAACCGCTCGGCGATCGCGTCCATCCCATCACTCCCGACGAGTTCCACGCCCGGCTCCTCCATGCCCAGGAACTCATGTCTCAGCTCAATGCAAAATTTGACGCCATCCTCCTCGGGCCCGGCACCTCTCTCTACTATTTCACCGGCATCCGCTGGGGACCGAGCGAACGCCTCCTTGCACTTGTCATTCCGCGCACCGGTCCGCCACTCCTTATCGCTCCCGCGTTCGAAGAGAGCCGCATGCGCGAGCTCATGCGCTATCCCATCGAAGTTCGTGTCTGGCAGGAAGACGAAAGCCCCACCGCGCTCATCGCCGGTTTCCTCGCCGAGCGCGGTATCCGCACCGGCCGCGTCGGAATAGAAGAAGCTCTCCCGTTCACTTTCTACGATCACTTCCGCGCCGCTGTCCCCGGAATCGAATGCGTCTCCGCGGACCCCGTTACCATCGCCTGCCGCGCGCGCAAATCCCCGCATGAACGCGAACTCATCGGCCTCGCGTGCGAAGCCACATGCGATGTCTATCGCCTGGTTTTCGAAAGTTTAAGTGAAGGCATGACCGAAGAAGACATCAGCCGCATGGTCTTGGCCGGCTACGCGAAAATGGGCCTCCCCGGCTACGCGCTCGTTCTGCTCGGGCCCGCCTCCGCGCTCCCGCACGGCACCCGCGAACCGCAAAAACTAAAGGAAGGCGAAGTAGTTTTGATCGACGATGGCTGCCTGGTCGAGGGCTATTGGTCCGACGTCACACGCACCGGCATCGTCGGAAAGCCCACGGAAAAAATGCTGCGCGCCTACGACGCCGTTCGCAAAGCGCAGGACGCAGCTCTGGCCGCCGCCCGGGCTGGCAAACTTTCCGGTTCCGTCGACGACGCCGCACGCGGCGTCATCACCTCCGCCGGCTTTGGCCCCGACTACAAATTCTTCACCCACCGCCTAGGCCACGGCATAGGCCTCGACGGCCACGAACATCCTTATCTAGTGCGCGCCAGCAAAACCGTCCTCGAACCCGGAATGACCTTTTCGAACGAACCGGGCATCTACATTCCGGGCGAATTCGGCATCCGCTGCGAAGACCTCATGGCCATCACTCCCGATGGCCCAGCCGAGCGATTAACTCCCGGCTTGCAAGTCTCGCTAGAAAAACCCTTCGGTTAACTTTCGACGGAGCGGCGAGGCGTCGCACTCGAAAGAACCTGTTCCATTCTTCTCAGCGCTCCAACTGAGCGTACTAGAGCGTCTCTAGGTTTCGCCTGCTTCACTTCGCGATATGCTCCACAAACTCCACAATCCTCTCCTCGGCCCAAAACCTCTCGGCCCCCGCAAACCGTGACACGAACCCACAATGCCCACCGTGCTCCGGCGCCAAGAATCTCACCGAAGGGTTGTCTGCGACCTTCGCCGCCAAAAACGAAACGAACGGCACAAACGGATCATCCTGCGCCGTAAGCAGCAGCAACGGCACCCTTACCTTTCCAATCACGCTCTTCGCTCCCGCCGCTTCGTAGTACTCCTCCGCATCCTTATACCCAAAGCACGGCGCTGTAATCGCATCATCAAACTCTCTCACCGTGCGGACGCGCCCAAACCCATTCCGCGGGTATCGCCCGGGAAACAATTCACACTTCCTCCGGTACCGCTCCATCAATCCACGCACAAAATGCCATTGATACAAATAATTCTGCCGTTCTTCGAGCGCGTCGGCGCAACGAGACAAATCGAGTGCCGGGCACACACCTGCCACTCCACGCAACTCCTTCGGAGCACCCTCGCCGAATTCCCCCGCCATTTTTGTGACCAAATTTCCGCCCATCGAGTACCCGGCGAAAAAAATGTTCTCAAATCCTTCTTCCATCAATTCCATCAGCACCGCGCGGTAATCCCCGCTAAGTCCGCTGTTGTATAAAGTCGGCGTGAGCCGCTCCGTCCCTCCGCAATTCCTCTGATTCATCCGCACAGAATGAAATCCGCGGGCCCAGGCTTTATCCGCAATTCCTCGCACGTAATTCGAATCGCACGAGCCCTCCAGCCCGTGCACGATCACGATTACCGGCAAGTCCTTCCGCTTCCCTGCTTGCCAGTGACAAACTCCCTTCAACCCGGTCCACGGATCGACGCGAAACAGCCGCTCTTCTCCGGCCGGCAACGCAAACTTCCGTCGAAGAAACGCCGACCCGATCGTCTGCGCGTGCCCGCTCACGAGCCATTGGTGTGGCTCAAACTCTCGCATTTCCCGTCCCACCTCTTCTACTTTAGCAGTTCCTCGAAGAGCTGTTTTCTTCGATCCGCCGCGCGTATTGTTAACACTGCCCCTGTTTGCTGCGTCTACCCGAAGAGGCACCGACTGGCACGACCGTGGCCACGCAACTTGAACTGCGCACTCCATTCCGCGGCAGGTTCGCCATGAACTCTAGCCCGGATGTCGCCCTGGTCCGCGCCGCGCAACAAGGCGACCGTTCCGCCTTCGGCCTGCTCTATTCGCGCTACTCCCGAATGGTCCATGGCATCCTTCTTTCCCGCGTTCCCTATTCCGACGTCGACGACCTGGTCCAAGACGTTTTCCTCCAAGCGCTCCCTGGTCTTAGCTCTCTCCGCGAAGTTTCCAAATTCCCCGGCTGGCTCGCCTCCATCGCTCGCAACCGCGCCACAGATTTTCATCGCCGCAGCAAACCGCACGACGAATTTTCCGAACAATCCACCGGCGAAGAAATCGACCCGCCGCCTTCGAATCTCGCGCCCCACTCGCGCGCCGAAGCTCATGCCGCGCTCGACGCCATCCTCTCTCTTCCCGAAACGTATCGCGAAACTCTCATCCTTCGCCTGGTCGAAGGCATGACCGGCCCGGAAATCGCCGAGCGCACCGGCCTGACCCACGGTTCCGTGCGCGTCAATCTTCATCGCGGCATGAACCAACTCCGCGAAATTCTTGGCCGCAAGGCCGCTCCGCTCACCGGGGGTGAGCTATGACAATACCGAACGATCCCGAAAAAGAAATGCCCACGGACGATGATTACTTGTGGGACGGCTCGGGCACGCGCGATCCCGAAATCGAGCGTCTCGAAGCGCTCCTCTGCGAGTTTCGTCACACGGGACGCCCGCTCGCTCTTCCTGCGGAAACTCCGCTCGCAAAAACCAAGCCTCGCGGCTGGCTCTTGCAATTTCCCTGGTTGCCTCGACTCGCCGCCGCTGCGGTAATCCTTCTCGCTCTGGTCATTCCCTTCCTCCTTCCGACAACTCCGACCATCGCGCCGCCAACCGGCCCCAGTTGGGACGTGGCAAACCTCGAAGGCGCCCCGCAAATCGGCTCGGAATCCGTTTTCTCCGATCAATCCCCTCGGAAACTCTACGTCGGCCAAACGCTGACCACGAACTCTTCTTCTCGCGCCTCACTTTCGGAAAACGATCTCGGCGAAATTCAGATCGATGCGAACTCCCGTGTGCGATTGCTTCAGTCCGGCCCTAACCATAAACACCTTCAACTCGACGTCGGCACCATCCACGCTGCCATCTGGGCACCTCCCGGCGAATTCGTCGTCGACACGCCCTCGGCTATCGCCGTAGATCTCGGTTGCGCCTACACTCTTCACGTTACGCCCGATGGTTCTGGCACCATTCGCACCACTCTCGGCTGGGTCGGCTTCCATCTCAGCGGACGTGACTCCTTCATTCCTGCCGGTGCCATGTGCTCTACGCGCCCGAAGGTCGGCCCGGGCACTCCCTATTTCGAAGACGCCACCGAATCTTTCCGCCAAGCGGTGCACACGTTCGATCAGTCCGAGCCTGGATCGGGCTCCGCTTCCACTGCGCTCCGAACCGTTCTTTCCGAAGCGCGCGCAAAAGACGGCCTCACTCTCTGGCATCTCCTCTCTCGCACCGACGGCACCGAACGGGCCCAAGTCTATCAACGCTTCGCCGCGCTGGTTCCGCCTCCGCCGAGTGTCAGCCGCCCAGGCATACTCGCCCTCAATCCCCAAATGCTCGACCTCTACTGGAACGCTCTCGACCTCGGCGACATCTCCATCTGGCGCTACTGGGAACAATCCTCGAACCCGCATCGAACGCCGCAACCCGAACAGCTCCAGAAAAAAGCATTGCTCCTCAAGAAATCTCCCTAGCCATTCTCCGGTTCCGCCAACTCCACGTAGGGGTCCAGCATGCTGCACCCGTGTCGGCAGGATTCCAAATCTTGGGCAACGGTAGTGCCGCGCCTTCCGGCCGGCATCTTGGGTAAATCCCGGCCACCTGCTCGCTCACCCCTTCCGGGCTCAGGCGTTTCTCGTCGGCGACAATCACGCCTCCGCGAGGAAACCTCCGTCCTCGAAAGCCTGAGCTACAGGTTGCGGGAACGGCACCGGTGCTCGCCGATCGGGCCCTCGGTTAACACCTCCCGCTCCCCCAGCGTCTCCTCCATTGACCGCACGCCCATCCCAAAGGAGCCAACATGAAAACTCGCGTTACAAAATCAATTGCCGCATTTCTCTTCACCATGTCACTCTGCGCCACATCCGCGCTGGCTGGTCCCGCCCTCCTCTGCCACACCTTCGACATCGGCGACGCCAAATCTCTCCCCTGGATCGGCCACAACTGGAACCTCAGCGGCAGTGAAACCTACAACACCAACAATCTTCCCGCCGACACCATCGCCATTCTCGACGGCGATTCCACTGTACTCGTCCACATGGAAACTCTGCGCCGCGCCGCTCTCTATGGCCAGAAAAATCCGCAAGCGCTGAAGCAGCTCCTGGTCAGACTGGTCGGCCGCTCCGATGCCGTCGGACAGGACCAAGCCAGCGCCTTCTTTGACCTTGGCTATTTCGTCGCGACGCTCCACGAGCTCCACTTGGTCTACAAAGATTTCGCTAACCCCGCGCAAGGTCTCGACGGCAACGGCCTCATCAAGAAAGCCATCCAGCTCCGTGGCAACGACCCGCAAATGGAATTCGCCGCCGCCCTCATCACCATGGACGGCCCGAGCGACGAACACAACGCGCATGCCAAGCTGGCCCTCGCAGGCGCGCCGTCCAATCCGCTCCTTCTCCGCAATCTCGGCGATCACTTCCTGAGCCCGCAATCTGAAACCATGGCGCAACTGATCACCCGCAACGCCAACGTAAAAGTTGCCCAACCATGACACGGGCGATAAAAGGAGCCGCCTCACCGCGGCTCTTGTCTCTTTTTGTTTTCGGCATGCTCTTTAGCGCGATGCTGTTCGCGCTTACGCTTTGCCTGGGTCACGCCGCCGCGCAACAACTGTCGCAAAACGATCTCACCGTCCACGAATGGGGCACCTTCACCTCCATCGCCGACCGCGAAGGCCGCGCCATGGATTGGCTCCCTCTCACTGGTTCCACCGATCTACCCTCCTTCGTGGAACATTTTCGCGACGTCAAGTTCAAGGGAGGCTTGCGCGGCACCGTGCGCATGGAAACCCCGGTCGTTTATTTTTATTCTCGAGAGGAATCCACCGTGTCGGTCGATGTCTCTTTCCCGAAGGGACTGATCACCGAGTGGTATCCCCACGCCGATTCTGCAAACCATAACCTTACGGCAAAGGATTACACCCTTTATTCCATGAAATTTCCGGGTGGCGTGTCCTGGAACTCGGTGCACGTCGATCCGCACCTAGCGTCAGGCTTTCCTTCCGACAAATCCGAAAATCACTATAACGCCGCGCGTCAAACCTCTTCCGCTCCGATTGAAGTTTCAACTCCTGGTGGCACGCAGCGCGAAAAATTTCTCTTCTATCGCGGCGTCGCCGCCTTCTCTCCCTCGCTCACCGCGAGTCTGTCCGGGGACAACACCGTGTGTCTACAAAACGATTCTTCCGAGCCAATTCCGAGCGTCATCCTCTTTGAGCGCCGCGGCACGCAAGTCGGCTACCGCGTCCTCGGACCTGTTTCGGGCCAAGCCTGCCTCGCTCCTCCGGCGCTCGACGGCTCACTCGACGCTCTCTATTCCACGCTCGAAAGCATGCTCATCTCCGAAGGCCTGTTCCCGGACGAAGCCCACGCCATGCTCGAAACCTGGAAAAACTCCTGGTTCGAAGAAGGCTCGCGGCTCATCTACGTCGTCCCGCGCGCCTTCGTCGATTCCGTTCTCCCGCTCCACATCCATCCTGCTCCGGCCAACACCACGCGGGTTTTCCTAGCCCGCCTCGAACTCATTACGCCGACCACCGAACACGTCGTCGAGTCCGCGTTCATCCACGGCGATCGCGTCACACTCCTCGAATATTCGCGCTTCCTCGAACCCATCCTCATCTCCATGATTCAGGAAACAACCGAGCAAGCGCGCCGGGAACGCCTTTTCCGCTATCTCGGTAGCCTGTAGCTCACCCCCAGAGGGGAGAAGGGGTTCCATCACGCAGGCGAGATCGATCGAGTGCAAGCGAAACCCTCAGGCCTCGAAAGCCGGAGCTACAGGAAGCGCTCGTTCGGCATGGGGTCTCAGGAAAGAGAGCCGGGGCTTTCGCCCCGGCTCTGTTCGTCGAATGTGATTTCTTGTTACGGCAACAGGGGTCGGACCTTCCGGTGCGACAGGAAATGTCCGTTTAGCTCGCCTGGTGTTCCTCGCCGCAGCACGCCGCCCCCGTACGCATCGTGCGCGCAGCGCCGGCGCACCACATCTCGGCATAATAATCCTGCTCATAGCGGTCACGATGCCGGGTCCACGCCATCGGAAACGGCAACCCTTCCTCATGCCGCCCCCTGGGAGTCACGTCCATATACGTGTACACGCCCATCATCGGTTCGCCGCCGCGTCCATAGGTCGAATAGGTGTGAAACACTTCGCCCTTCTCATTCTTGTAAAACACGCTGAGTCCCGGCCCTTCCTGGCTGGGGAAAGATTGTATCTTGAAGTTGTAATACATCTCCTTGTTCGCCAATTCGTCCGCAGTAAACGAGACGTGGTAGTCGCGATTGAACTCACTCCCAAACGACGACGCCCACTTGAATCTCCATCCCATGCGCTTCTTGAAGGCCTCAATCTTCGCCACCGGAGCACGCGACACCGCGATCAGCGTCACGTCGCGATTTGCCAGGTGCGTCACGCTTCCATCGATGTGATCACCCAGAATCGAACAGCTCGGGCATCCCTCTTCCCACTCCGGAGCGAACATGAAGTGATACACTACCAACTGGCTCCGGCCCTCGAACAAATCCGCCAGCTTCTTCTTCCCGCTCGGGGTGTCGAACACATATTCCTTCTCAACCTTGACCCACGGCAGATTGCGGCGTTCCGCGGCCAGCCTGTCGCTCTGCCGCGTTAAGGCCTTCTCTTTCGCCAGCAGTTCTTTGCGTGCCGCCAACCACTCCAACTGCGAAACAATTCTCGGACTTTCTACGCTGCTCTGTGTCATGACTGCTTCTCCTTTTCTCTTAGACTGGGAAACGTTTCACCTCTTCGAACTCGAACACGGTCACTGTCCGGAGTCTTCTTTCGCCGGAGCGCCTTTGCCGCCAGCGCGGTGACACCGCCGGTCGAAATCGCTCCCGCTAGGATCATCGAAATGGTCGCCAGGCACGCTGGGCACATACTTCGCTCCTTTGTATCGCTGACCTTTACGCCCGCGCTCACTCAATGCGTACCGAACCCCTCCACCCGCTCCTTCAGGCGGTTCATCATGTACGTCCAGCCGGTGTTCACCCTCATCTTGTGCTGCTCTTCTATGAATCCAAACGCGGTGTGGCGAAATTTGATCAACGTCCCGCCTTTTTCTTCGCTCAAGCGGTACTGCACATTCGACATCAGCGGATAGGACGCAAACAGCGGCCCGCACATCTCGAGCAGCGTCGGTCGCTTGATCGCCTGCACCAGGCCCCAGAAATGTCCGTTGCCGTCTCCCAAGTCGCGGAACCACCTTCCGCCCGGCCAAGCCTCCAGCTTCATCTTCAGCGAGACCCCCTCCGGGGTTTCGTTGAGCGGTCCAACCTGATCGAGCAGCGCTGCAAACGTGGCTGCAATTCCGGCGTTCACCTGCGTGTCGATCGTGATCGTCAACGTGAAGTCTTCGATTTTCTGTGCTGTCCCAGCCATGCTTCCTCCTCAAAATTGAAATCGCTGCATCTTTACTGCTTCTTGCTGCTGGCCTCTGCCTGCTCTTTCACCCGAGCCAGTTGATGCCGCCATATACGCTCGAATGTCGCGGTCCATTCGTGCAAGGGACGGATCGCTTCCGCATTGGTTCGGTAAAACATCTGTCTTCCTTCGCGGCGCACTTCGACCAGTCCCACTTCGCGCAGCACCCGCAAATGCTTGGAGACCGAAGGCTGCTCCAGCCCCAATCGATCCACAATGTCTGCCACCGGACGTGCTTCTAGCGCCAGAAAACTCAAAATGTCCCGGCGCCGCGGTTCCGCCACGGCGTTGAACGCATCCGAAGTTGTTGCCGCTCGTGCCATGCCCCTAATATATTCCTATATGGGAATATGTCAAGGACTATTTTCTCTTTTCCCCACTCGCGTTAGGAATTCCCTCCGGACCGCGCCATAATATTGTTGAGGTCTACGCCAAGGCAGAATGCTTGCTTCCACTCTCTGGCTTATCGCGGTCGCGGTAACGCTCTTTATCCCCCCGATGCTCCTTTGGGGCTGGGTCCGCTGGTCGAAGGACAAAAGCTATCCCCGCACCCGCTCTTCTACCTGCTCTCTGATTGGGTTTTCGCTCGCCACGGCTTCCGCAACGCTTGCCATCGCCACGCATCTCTATGCGCGTTTCGTGCACAATTTTCCTTCCGACGATCCAACGCTCATGAAAATCTATGCCATCGGCTGCCTGTTCTCGATCATCGGTATCACCCTCGGAGTCGCCGGCACCGGTCGTCCCAACTCCATACGCTGGCTGGCTCCGGTCTGCGCTATCGGCACCCTGGTCTTCTGGCTCCTAGCGATGAGCAGCGATTAAGCCTGTAGCTCACCCCTTCCCGGGGGTGAGGCCTTTCAAAGCCTGCCGGCAACCTCGATGGCGTCAGGAAAAAACCACCGGCCGGAAAGACCTGAGCTACAGGTTTTTCATCCTCCTGCGATGGCCCCAATAATCAGCAATGGCTCTTTCCCATCCGCCACCGCCTCCGGCAACAACGCATCCGGCCCTTGATGCGATAAATCCTCCTCGCACGCAAAAAAACGCAGAAACGGCCGCCGCTCCCCGGTCTGATGATCCCGAATGGTTCCGCGCAGCATCGGAAACCTCTCTTCGAGCGCATCGACCACGGTTCGCTGCGTCACCGGCCCGGGAATCTCCAGCCGCACTTCATCCTTCAGCTTCGCCAGCGTCCGCAGATGAGCTGGCAACACCACGCGAATCATGGCAGTGTCTGAACCTCGATCGACAAAACTCCGGGAAGATCCCGCGCCGCCGCCGTCCACGTGTTTCCCGCGTCGGCCGACACGTACACCTGCCCGCCCGTCGTGCCAAAATAGACGCCGCATTCATCCAGCTTGTCCACCGCCATCGCGTCTCGTAGTACGTTCACATAGCAGTCCTTCGGCGGCAGCCCTTTCCCTAACTCTTCCCATTCGTTCCCGCCCTCCCGGCTGCGATACACACGCAGCTTCCCATCCAACGGAAAATGCTCGGAGTCGCTCTTGATCGGCACCACGTAAATCGTCTCCGGCTCGTGCGCGTGCACGTCGATCACAAATCCAAAATCCGTCGGAAGGTTGCCGCTGATTTTCTGCCAGGATTCACCGGCGTCATCGCTGCGCATCACGTCCCAGTGTTTCTGCATGAACAACACGCCCGGCCGGGCGGGATGCATCGCGATGTGATGGACGCAATGCCCCACATCGGCCGTCGGATCAGGAATGTATTTCGAGTACAAGCCCCGGTTAATCGGCTTCCAGCTTTCGCCTCCGTCGTCGGAACGGAAAGCCCCCGCCGCCGAAATCGCGATGTAAATCCGCTTGGAGTTTTTCGCATCGAGGATGATGCTGTGCAAACACATCCCTCCGGCGCCGGGCTGCCACCGTGGACCCGAGCCGTGCTTGCGCAATCCACTCCACTCCGTCCAGTTTTTCCCTCCATCCTTCGTCTGAAACAATGCCGCGTCTTCCACTCCGGCATACACCGTGTCGGGATCATCGAGTGACGGTTCGAGATGCCACACGCGCTTGAACTCCCACGGATGTGGCGTGCCGTCATACCATTGGTGCGTTCCCGCAACTCCGTCGTATACAAACTGGTTGTCCCGGGTCTCCCAGGTTTGGCCGCCATCATTCGAGCGCTGGATCAATTGACCAAACCATCCGCTGGTCTGGGACGCATACAGCCGCTCCGGATCGGCGGGTGAACCTTTCATGTGGTAGATCTCCCAACCGGCGAAGTGCGGCCCTTCAATGTCCCAGCTCTCCCGCTTCCCGTCCGAAGTCAGGATGAACGCCCCTTTCCGCGTCCCCACCAACACTCTCACTCTGCTCATCTCTTCTCTCCTTTGCCGCTTAGCGCTCTCGCCCCGAAGTCTGCCGCAACTCACTTGCGTATTGCAAGTAAATTATGCCAATATACCTCATGCCCAACCGGAAGCCAAACGGAAAGCGCCGTTCTGGGTGTCCCCTGAACGCTTCGATCGAGATGCTCGGTGATCGCTGGTCGCTGCTGATCATTCGTGACATGCTGCTTCGCGGCTCCAGCACCTTCAAGGAATTCCTCGGCGGCTATGAGAAAATCGCCACCAATATTCTAGCGGACCGCCTCCGCCGCCTCGAATCCTACGGCATCATCCGAAGCGAACCCGATCCGACCGATGGACGCAAACTCATCTACCTGCTCACGCAAAAAGGCATCGACCTCGCCCCGGTCCTCACCGAGATGGTTCTCTGGGCCGCGGCGCACGAACGCACCGGCAACCAAGAACTGGTTCGCGAAATGCAAAAGGACAAGCTCGCCTTCATCGAAGCGGTCCGCCAGCGCTGCGCCTCCCAAACCGGTACCTCGGGACGCACTGCGGCTTAGTCAGATTTTTTGCCGTTTCGGCTGCTTATCCGTGGTGCCGTAAAACCTCGCCCTTGGGGGCGGGATATAAGGTATGGTCGCCACATACCTTCTCGAAGATGACTTTCGGCCGTTTGATCGCATCTGCCTCGAATACCTTTTTTCGATACGTGGTGACGAAGACCAAAGGAAGGTGAAGCTAAAGAACACAATGTATACCGTGCCGAATCTCATTTACGTGTGCTACGGTTCATAAAATGGCAAGAAAGACGTTCCGATTCCGCATCTACCCGAATCGCCATCAGCGAGAGCGATTGGCCGAGACACTCGACCTGTGTCGGGAACTGTACAATGCCGGGCTACAAGAACGAATCGAAGCCTGGAAGAACCGTACTCCGGTTCGCGTATTCGATCAAATCAACCAGTTGCCAGAGATCAAAGCGATTCGCCCGGATGTTGCTCTTGTATTCAGCCAAGTCCTGCAAGATACCTTGCGTCGTCTGGACAAGGCCTACAAAGCATTCTTCCAACGTGTGAAGCGCGGACAAAATCCCGGTTTCCCGAGATTCAAAGGTCGCCATCGCTACAATAGTTTCACCTATCCGCAAAGTGGATTCGAACTGCATGGAAAATTGCAACTGTCGAAAATCGGCAACGTAAAGATAAAACGGCTCTGCACAAGAATTCGTAGAGACGCGCATTTTAGGCTGCTTTCTGAAGAACGATGAATTCGGTCTTGGTGACCGCCATGCGTTGGGCCTTGAGCAACAAATAGCCGAGATTCTTGTAGCCACGGCCCCTTCGAAGCAGGGTTTTGATGTTGCCGTTGATGGCTTCCACCACTCCGAAGGGTACTTTGGTGCGGCAATAATTGAGGATCCCGTCCAAGTGGTCCAGCAGCATCCAAGCGAGATCTTGAAAGGGTTTCAACCGTTGCCAGCGCAGTTGATCGATCCAACTTTGCAGATAGCGCAGCATGGCTCCTTCATAGCGGTAGGTCCACAACCGTTCCAAGCTTTCCTTCAGAAGGTAGGCTTTCATCACGCGTCGATTGAGGGCGAACAGCTCGTTTAACTGCTGGCGTTTTTGGCTGTTCAGATTCATCCAGCGCGTCAACAACAGCCAGCGTTTGCCCTTCACCACACCGCGCATGCGCCCACCTTTGCGGAAGAACTCCGCCCGGCGCACTTCATCGATGGCTTTGTTGGCATGCTGTAGGACATGAAACTTGTCGTACACAATGCGGCAGTTCGGGGCCCATTGGGTAATGCTGTTGGTGAATGGCCGCCACATATCCACGCACGCGGCCTCGACTCGTTTCCGTTGCGTGGCACTCAGTTGCGTCCGGAAAAACTCATCCAGGGTTTCCTGTTTGCGGTCCTGCCCAAACCACAAGGGTTCGCCGGTATCCAAGTTGCTGACCACGGTGATGAACTTCATCTGCTTGCCGAAGTACATCTCATCCACGCCCATTTGCACCAACCGGTCTTTGCGACGCGTCGCACTCCACCGCTGCAAATACCGCAGGTCGATCGCTCGCACGGTGCTGGCGGCCAGCCGGAACTGCCTGGCCACCTGGCGAACCGATGCGCTTTCGCACGCTAACCCCACGGCTTCTTCAAAGCGCTTACTAAACGGCGCTTTACTCGGCAACTGCGGCACCTTCTCGATCTTTACCCCGCATTGCGGACAGCACACCCGGTACACTTCGATGACCACCGTTGTGCGATACTCGCCCCACGGCAGGTCGCGCACTTCCCGCTCGTTGTGATCATGGGCCTCGCTAAACTTTCTTCCGCAACCCGAACAGATCAGCTTGCGGTTTCCTCGCTTGCGCCGTACCCATAAACGCAGCGTCTTGGCGGCTTCATTGATTTCGTGCTGGTAGACTCGGTAGCCCGGCCATCCCAGGATTTTCGTGAATTCGTTGTCGCGCATTCCGCCGAGTCTAGCCGAATCATCCCCCCGACGGAAACCCGCTCTTTTATTGTGGCTCTACGAATTCCTGCTCAGAGCCGATAAAACAGCATCGGGATATCGAAGGGGAAATCAAAACATTGACCATTCGTCGTGAAGCGGGAGATTGGTATGCCTGCTTCTCGGTCGAGTACGAAGCAAAGCCCCTTCCCAAGAAGGATAACGCCATCGGACTCGATATGGGTTTAGAGAACTTTGCGACTCAGTCCGATGGCAAGCCCATTCCGAACCACAAGTTTTACAAGAAAGCGCAGGCAAAACTTGGTCGTGCGCAACGCAAGGTAGATCGTCGCAAGAATAAGCAATCGAAGCGTCGGCACAAGGCCATTCTGTTGCTACAGAAAGCGCATCAACACGTCAGGAATCAACGCAAAGAGTTTCAGCACCAAGAAGCATTTAAATTGGTGCGCGATTTCGGAACCATCGTCGTTGAAGACCTGAACGTGAAAGGCTTGAGCGGCGGCATGCTTAGGAAATCGGTTCACGATGTCGGCTGGTCTTCCTTCCTTGCCATGTTGCGCTATAAAGCTGAAAACGCTGGTAGGCAACGGATCGCAGTAGACCCGAAGTATACCAGCCAAGAATGCCCACAGTGTCACGCCATCAGAAAGAAAGCCCTGCTCGAACGAGTACATCGTTGCAACTGTGGTTTAACGATGGGACGTGACCATGCGGCAGCCTTGGTGATTTTAGGGCGTGGACTACACCTTCAAGCGCAAACAGATAGGCACTTAGCTACGGTTGCTTGAGAAGCCCCCGGCTTCAGCCGGGGGAGGATGTCACCCGGTCTGGAAACTCGTTGTCCCGATCCAGAGTGGCGTGAGGGACCGAAGGTTCTTCTTGTAGGTGCGGGAAACCGCGAACTCTTTGCCTCCCTTGATCCGCACGATGTTATCTCCGGTGCTCAAGGTCAGAATCTCTTCCACCAGCGAAGCGTTGACGATCGCGGAGCGATGAATGCGCACAAATCCATAGGGGCGAAGCTTCTGCTCGACCATGGCCATGGACTCGCGCAGAAGTTCCGATCCCGACGCCCGTTCGAGCAAAACGTAATTGCCCCTTGCCTCTACCGCCCGAACCTCGTCGGGATCCAGGAACAAAATCTTGCCTTTGGCCTTGACCGCGATGCGCGCCCGCTTGGCAAGCACGGCTTCCATGGCATGAGGATGAATGTCCAGCGTTATCGTTTTCTCAAACATGGGATGGAGTTTCCTTTGGCATGGCTTGCGCCAGAAGTAACGCGGCTCCGCTGAACATCAGCGTATCCGCAAAATAATTCAGCCCGTTGGCGATGTCGGAGAGACTTGCTCCCCACATCGGCAGATACACAAACACGAGCAGCAGAAGCACCATGGCGCCCAGGCCCGTCGCCGCCAGCCGCATTTTGCGATTCACCAGAAGGCAGCCGCCGGCAACGACAAAGACGATTCCTGCAAGATACGACCAGAAAATTCGGCCGGGAATCCACACCGGCGTGATTTTTTCTAGCGGAACACCCGGGACGAAATCGGGATGCAACAACTGCATCACGCCAAAAAAGATCGTCGTGACCGCGATAAAGTTCTGTCCCGTGCGGATGGCAATCTTCTTCGTCCACTCCGGCCAATCCCGCGCTTCTGTCCCGGCCAGCGCTAACGCGCCGCCACTGAACGCCAGATCGCGCAACAGAAGTGCCCATCCGATCCGGTCGCCCGGCTTCGCTACCACGGCCGGCACGCTGATCAGCACCACGAAAAGAAACAGCATCAGCGCAAGCAGCGGCGCCGAAAGCCAGGCTTTGCGCTTCAACGTAATGCTGACCGCCGCACCGATCAGTGCAACGCCCACAAAATAAGTCCAGAACAAGGGTTTTGGAATCCACGACGGCACCAGTTGCATTATGCTTTTGGCGGACGCAAAGTGTTCGGCCCCAAACACCGCCAACGGCACGGCAAAAAACACCGGCCCCCACGGCTGAATCTTGTCCTGCCCACGTTCGAGCGATACTTCTCCCCTGGTCGCAATTATGCCAGCCAGCAGAATCGCGGCTCCCGCAAAATAGGGCCAGAAAACCTCGCCTCGCATCACGGGCGCTCCCATCTCTCGACGAATCGCGACATTTGCGACAGTCTCGCGCACAAAGTGGTCTGCCGCAATAACCACTTGCGGCCATTTGGATATAACCAATAGGACCACCCTTCGGCAACCCCTCGAACGCCGGGCACACTTCACTTTGCCAGTCCGCGCCTACCAGTGTTACCTTGCTTACCACAGGTCGGACCGGAATCTGCCGCACATGGGCGCCAAGAAGCAATCCACTCTCTCCTACATCTGCCTGGCGATCGTGCTTGCGATTGCTTGCGGCTACCAGATTCGCGCCGTCATTTACTCCTTCCCGGACTACCTGCGTATCCCGGCGGTGCAGTGGCCCCTCGTCCCTACGTATGTACACGGCCAACCGCTCGCTGAATTTGTAAACGAAGCCGCCTCTCACGCCGGAATGAAGGAAAACGACGTGATCGTCGCCGTCAACGGCCGGCCGTTCAAGGGCCTTGCGGTCTTCGGCGATGCCGTGCGCCTCGCCAAGCCGGGCGACTGCCTCTCGGTTACAGTCGAAACTCCCGGCGAACCGGCTCCTCGCACGGTCTCCATCCCGCTTACGCAGCGCCGCCAGCCAGGCAACCTCCTCGCGGCTGGTCTGCTGGTGTCGATCAAGCTCCTCATGCCTGCTTTTTGCCTTTTGTTGGGAGGCTGGGTGGTCGCCATCCGTCCGCGCGACATTTCCGCTTGGCTGCTCTTCTTCATCATGCAGTTCTTTTCTGTCATTGCCGGCGGTGGCAGCGAAAGCTGGGGCCCGGTCGTTCGCGATATTGCGCAGATTTACCGCGACAGTCTGCTTTCGGCCTGGCCCATCGTTATGCTCCTTTTCGGCCTGTATTTTCCTGAGCCGTTCCCCGAAAAGGAGGCGCGCCGTTGGAACTGGACCAAGCGCACGCTCATCCCCCTACTGGTCGTGATTAGCGTCGCCGCCGTTATCGAAAGTGTCGGCCAGATTGAAAATTTCTCCTCGGTCACCGCGCTTTCTTTTTTTCTCGAGCGCATATCGAAGTTCACTTTCGCTGTCAGTTTCCTGGCTACCGGCTGTTTTTTCGCTGCCACTGCGGCAAAACTGGGTTCGGCCGTCACTCCCGATGCGAAACGCCGTCTGCGCCTTCTCTATTGGGGCACCACCATCAGCATGGCGCCCGCTTGCGTTCTTTTTGTCACTCAGTCGCTCAAAGGCGGCGGCTACGTCGAAAAAATGTTTCCCGAGTGGTTCGTTCTTCCCGCTCTTTTGCTGATGGTTTTCTTTCCCATCACGCTCGCCTACGTCATCGTCGTTCATCGCGCCCTCGACGTCCGTGTCGTCATCCGCCAGGGCCTTCAGTACACGCTCGCGACGAAGGGAGTTCGCGTAGTGCAGGTCATCTTGACCGCCATCATGCTCTTTGTCGCGATCACGTACATGAACCGCCAGCAGCTGAGCAACGCGCGCAGGCTGACGATCATTGCTCTCCTGTTTGCGGCCATCTTTTCGTTAGGCAAAATCGCCGTCCGACTCCGTGCCTGGATTGACCGTCGCTTTTTCAGGGACGCCTACAACTCCGAGCAGATTCTCGCGAGCCTCGGCGACGAAGTGCGGACCATCGTCGAAACGCGTCCGCTCCTTGAGCGCGTTGCCGGCAAAATCGTCGAATCGCTTCACGTCCCGCGCGTCGCCGTCTTCCTCCCGCAGGGTGGTTTTTATCGTCCGGCGTACGCCCTCGGCTATGATTCGCCGCCTCCGTCCGAATTTCGCGATTCCGCCGCAACGATCGAGCGACTTCAGAAAGAGCCGGAACCCGCGCGCGTTTATCTTGACGACGAAAAATCCTGGGTCAACACGGAACTCTGCGAAGACGAGCGGCAGAATCTCGCGGCGCTGTCTGCGCAATTGCTTTTGCCTCTTGCCGTCAAAGACAAACTTCTTGGCCTCATTTCACTCGGCGCAAAGCGCTCCGAAGAACCATATTCAAGCGGCGATCTCCGCCTGCTGAAATCCGTCGCCTCGCAGACCGCTCTTGCGCTCTCGAACGCGCAACTCTCCGCGGTCATCGCCGAAGAAGTGGCTCGCCGCGAAAAACTCAATCGCGAAATCGAAATTGCCCGTGAAGTCCAGGAGCGCCTGTTCCCGCAGCGCTTGCCGGAGGTCCGAGGTCTGCGCTACTTCGGCCAATGCCGCACCGCTCTTGGAGTCGGCGGCGATTACTATGATTTTCTTCCCCTGCCGGATGGCAAACTCGGCGTCGCGCTCGGCGACGTCTCCGGCAAAGGCATCGCTGCCGCGCTCACCATGGCCAGCCTGCAAGCCTCTCTGCGTGCCGACGCCATGCGCGCCGGTGACGATCTCGCCGGTCTCATCGCCCGCGTCAACAATATGGTCTATGACGCCTCAACCGAGGATCGCTATGCGACCCTGTTCTACGCGCAGTTCGATCCCACGACACGCCGGTTGACTTACGTCAATGCCGGGCATTGCCCTCCGATTTTGCTGCGTGGCGCGCAAGCCGTTATCGAACGCCTGGACAAAGCGGGCGGCACCGTCGTCGGCCTGGTACCCGACGCCAGCTACGGTCAAGCGCAGGTCGATCTCGCCGCAGGCGACCTCCTCGTCATCTACACCGACGGTTTCAGCGAAGCCATGAATCCGAAGCTCGAAGAATGGGGCGAAACACGTCTCCTCGACACCGTAAAATCCTGTGACGGCCTCCCGGCCAAAGAGGCCATCTGCAAAATCATGCAAGCCGCCGACGCCTTCGCCTCCGGCGCTCCGCAATCCGACGACATGACTCTGGTCATCCTCCGCGCCCTCTAAGCTATCGCTCACCCCTTCCGGTTCGCCTTTCTGCTGCAACCGGTGTTGCTACAAAAGGCAAGAAAAACCCTCGAGCCCCCGAAGGCCTGAGCTACAGCGCCGTCCAGGCAAAGTCCACCCTCAAACTTGACCCAATCCCTCACCAACCCTAAAATAGAAATTTCACCGTGATGCAAATTTTTGATCTGCTGAATTCCTTGTCCGGCCCAGCGCCTACCCGCTGGGCTGCGTCGTTTTTGCGCGCTCCTGTCGTGGCGGGACTTCCGACCCGTGGTTTTCCGCGTGCATCCCGCACCACCCACTCCACCGCGAGGTATTCATGATTGACGGTCCCATCCCCGAAGGTCTCACATTCGACGACGTGCTGCTCGAACCCGGGCGCTCGTCCGTCCTTCCGACCGAGGTCGACACCTCCACGCATTTCACGCGCAAACTGCCCATCAACATTCCCCTCGCGTCCGCCGCCATGGATACCGTTACCGAATCGCGCCTCGCCATCGGCATCGCACGACAGGGCGGTATCGGCATCATTCATCGCAATCTCTCGCTCGAGCGCCAGGCCGAAGAGGTCGATCGCGTGAAACGCTCCGAATCCGGCATGATCGTCGACCCGGTCACCATTTCTCCCGACATCACCATCCGCCAGGCCCTGGAGATTATGACGAAATACCGCATCTCGGGCCTGCCCGTCACGCGGGGCACGCGGCTCACCGGCATTCTCACCAACCGCGACCTGCGATTCGAAAAAAATCACAGCCAACTCGTCGGCCAGGTCATGACCAAAGACAATCTCGTCACCGTTCCCGTCGGCACCACCCTGGATCAAGCCGAAAAAATTCTCCAGAAACATCGCATTGAGAAACTTCTCGTCGTCGATCAGGACTTCAACCTCAAAGGCCTTATCACCGTAAAAGACATTCAGAAAAAGCTCGAATATCCACGTTCTGCCAAAGACCCGCAAGGCCGCCTGCGCGTCGGCGCCGCCGTGGGTGCCACCGGCGATTTCCTCGAACGCGCCGTCGACATGGCCAAAATCGGGGCCGACGTTCTCGCCATTGACACGGCGCACGGTCATACCGAGCGCGTCATCGAAGCCATCAAAGCCATCCGTCATCGCTTGCCCGACATGCAAATCATCGCCGGCAACGTCGCCACCTACGACGGCGCGAAGGAACTCATCGCACTCGGCATCGATGGTCTGAAAGTTGGTATCGGCCCCGGTTCGATCTGCACCACGCGTGTCGTCACCGGAGCCGGCGTTCCGCAACTCACCGCGGTCATGGAAGCGGCGCGCGCCGCCGAAGGCACCAGCGTCCCGATCATCGCCGATGGCGGAATCAAATATTCCGGCGACATCACGAAAGCCATCGCCGCAGGCGCCAGCGCCGTGATGATTGGCAGCCTCTTCGCCGGCACGGAAGAAGCTCCAGGCGAAACCATCCTCTATCAAGGCCGCACCTTCAAATCCTACCGGGGCATGGGCTCTACCGGCGCTATGGACGCGGGCTCAGCGGATCGCTATTCACAAGAAGGCGCGGACCGTGGCAAGTCCGTCCCCGAGGGCGTCGAAGGACGGGTCGCCTACAAAGGCCCGCTCTCCGGTCTCACCGACCAACTCGTCGGCGGCCTGAAAAGCGGCATGGGCTACGTTGGTGCCACCACTCTGCGCGAACTCACCGAAAAAAGCCGCTTCATCCGTATCACCGCCGCCGGCCTTCGCGAATCCCACGTCCACGACGTAGTCATCACCAAAGAAGCCCCCAACTACCGCATGGAGTAATCGCGCCTGCCCCACCGGCACGCGATCCCCTGTAGCGCACGACGTCCAGTCGCCATTCCTGCACTTCATTCATGGTTCGTTTACAATGGCCATAGGAACCTAAATCCTTCATGGCTTCGACCGAATCCTGGCGCACCGCACAAACCCCGACCGATGTCTACCAGTCACGCCCTCCCGCTCCGCCAAAATCCAAACTCGCTACATGGCTTCGCGCTTGGTGGCCCGCCCTTCTCTGGGCCGCAATCATTTCCTTTCTCTCGACCGACTCTTTCTCCTCCGCTCATACAAGCCGGATCATCGAGCCGTTTTTCCGCTGGCTCTTCCCCTCGCTCTCTGTCGACGGCGTCGAACTCATGCATCACATCCTTCGCAAATGCGCGCACTTCTTCGAATACTTCGTTTTTGGCTTGCTGCTCTACCACGGATTTCGCGCCTCCCACCGCGACAGCCGCCCCTGGCACTGGTCCTGGGCTTTCATCGCTTGGCTGATTGCCGCTTGTTACTCGGCCCTCGATGAAATCCACCAAATTTTCGTCCCGTCGCGTGGCGCATCCGCCTGGGACTCCTTGCTCGATTCGGTCGCGGCTCTTTGCGCGCTTGTGGTACTTTTCTTTCTCTACCGTCGTTTTCTCCGCAAGCGGTCCAACTAGCGGCAGGGGTGGAAGCCTATTTCGTTCAGACGATTCCGCACGGGCTCGGGAGCTTGGCAATCCATTCGGCTTCCGCCCCCGGAGGAATTGTGGTTCGGCTTTTTTCCGCAAGCCTAAAAGCCGTGTGCATTTGCGTTTTTTGCAGCGCGGATCGAAGCTGCGTCCTGACGGAATATTTTCTGCTTTCGATTTTCTAATTTCCCCGCCTGCCCGCCGTATAATGCTCTCTCATGCTCGACCCTCCTCGCGATCCCGCCAATGTTCCGACGGTCCGGCTCGACCGGCAAAATCCCTACCTGCGTCTGCAGGCGGTTAGCGTCTTCGTACACAATCTTGACCGCAGCATCGATTTCTTCGTCGACCTCCTCGGCTTTCATCTGGTCTTTGACGCCCGGGCCCTCGTCGGACGCGCCTACGCCGTCGTCGCGCCTCCCGACGGCACCAGCAACGTCGCGTTGGTCGCGCCGGAATCCACCTCCGAACAAGTCAAGCTCATCGGCCGCAACACGCAGATCTCCTTCATCACCGAAGATGTCCTCGCGAAGTTCCGCGAATGGAGCCGCCGAGGCGTCCTCTTTCACATCACGCCTCGTCTTCGCCACCTGCGACATGGCGCGCGGGTGCCCGCGTCGGCGGTAGAATCCTCTTCGGTGGCGCCCGACAGCCCGACCGTCTGGGGCGGCGTCTTCGCACGCTTCAAGGATCCCGACGGCAACATCTACACGCTGGTCAGCTTTGATGAAGTCACCCGCGCCATCGAAGCCGAGCGCCAAGCCATCGCCGAAAGGCAGGAAGCCGAGCTTCGCGCCGCGCAGGAGCTCGCAATCGCTAAGCAGGTGCAAGCGCGTCTTTTTCCCCAGAACATGCCGTCGCTCAAAACGCTTGAATTTGAAGGTGTGTGTCTTCCCGCCCGGCACGTTGGCGGAGACTACTACGATTTTCTCGATCTCGGCGGAGAGCGCCTCGGCCTGGTGATCGGCGACATCTCCGGCAAAGGCATCGCCGCGGCGCTCCTCATGGCCAATCTTCAAGCCAACGTTCGCAGCCAATGCGCCCTTGCGCTCGATCAATTACAGCGCTTGTTGTGCTCCGTCAATCAGCTTTTCTGCCAGAACACCGCGGACGCCGCTTTCGCCACGCTCTTCTTTGCCGAATATGACGACACCACGCGGCGTTTGCGCTACGCCAACTGCGGCCACCTGCCCCCTTTAGTTTTGCGCAGCGACGATTCGCTCGAACGCCTGGAAGCAACCGCGACAATCGTTGGCGCATTTCAAGATTGGGATTGCTCGCTCGCTGTTTGCCAACTCTGTCCCGGCGACACGTTGGTCCTCTATACCGACGGCATCACGGAATCCTTTAATCCCGCCCGGGAAGAATTTGGCGAACAACGCCTGGTCGACGCCCTCCGCCGTAACCGCAATCTCTGCTGCCAGGACTTGCGCTCCGCCATCGTCGACGAGGTCCGCCAATTCAGCCCCCACGAACAACACGACGACATCACGCTGATCATCGCCAAGTGCTTGCCGGCTTGATTCTCGTTGTAGCGCCGAGCCTTTCGGCCGGCACCGGTCTGCTTTTCCCATTGACGCA
Source organism: Candidatus Acidiferrales bacterium (assembly GCA_963783955.1). Taxonomy (GTDB): domain Bacteria; phylum Acidobacteriota; class Terriglobia; order Acidiferrales; family UBA7541; genus Acidiferrum. Next base: position 323,694 of record CAWAPN010000004.1, read on the forward strand.
CCGGGCTCAGCGCGTTACATTTTCTGCGCATTGAACCGTTTTAAATCGATAAATTTTGCGCGCGCGCCAACCGTCGCGCCCGCCGGGGAATCCGCCATGAAACAGCTTCTGCTAATCTCCGCGTTTGCCCTTACCGCGCCGCTCGCCTTCGCGCAAACCATCCGCGTCGATGCCACGCCCGCCCACTCGACGAACACGATCCGTCCGAGCGAGGCGCTCGGAGCGGGCATCGACCGACTCCCCTACGGGGCCGCCGACAAACTCTACGTTCCCGACACCATCCAACAGGTTCTTTCCGCCGGCTGGCAGACGATCACTTACCGCCAGAACACGGAACTGCACATGGAAGCCTGGCACTGGAATCCCAACGGCAAATGGAGCGATCCCGCCGGCAAAGGCTACTTCGTCGGCGACGCCACTCCCGGAGCGCAACCGATCCGTCATTCCTACGGTTACCCGCTTCCGCATCGCGGCGTAACTCGCGACGACGGCACCGACACGGAAGGTTACTCACGGCTCACCGACGGCGACACGAACTCCTACTGGAAGAGCAATCCGTACCTGGCCGAACCCTTCACGCACGAATCCGATTCGCTGCATCCTCAATGGGTAATTCTCGATCTCGCCCAACCACGCGAAGTGTCCGCCATTCGTATTGATTGGGCCGAGCCTTACGCTACGCATTTCGTCGTGCAATATTTCACCGGCGAAGACGCCATCCGCAAGCCAACGCTCGGCGTCTGGCAGGCATTCCCCGGCGGCGCCATCAACGACGGCAAAGGCGGCAACGGCATTCTCCAGCTCGCCGACGCGCCCGTTACTGCGCGATTCATCCGCATCTGGTTGACCGCCTCCTCCAACACTTGCGACACCCACGGCTCCGCCGACAAGCGCAACTGTCTCGGCTACGCCATCCAGGAAATTTACCTCGGCACCACCTCCCGCGACGGAAAGTTCCACGACCTCGTCCGCCACACGCCCGACCAGGATCAAACCATGACGTATTGTTCCTCCGTCGATCCCTGGCACGAACCGAGCGACCTCGACGAACAAGCCGGCGAGCAAGTCGGCTTCGATCTTTTCTTCATGCCCGATGGCTACACCCGTGGCCTTCCCGCAATGATTCCCATCGCCATGATTTACAGCACCCCCGAAGATGCCGCCAACCAGCTTACCTATCTCGAAACGCGCGGCTATCCCATTTCTCACGTTGAAATGGGCGAAGAACCCGACGGCCATTTTATGAATCCGGAGGATTACGCGGAGTTCTACATTCAGTTCGCGGCTGCGCTGCATCGCGTCGATCCCAAGCTTAAGCTGGGCGGCCCGATTTACACCGGTGTCAACAAAGACATCGAAACCTGGCCCGACGCCAGTGGCCAGACGTCCTGGACGCGCCGCTTCATCAACTATCTGAAGTCTCACAACAAGATCGACGAACTCGCGTTCTTCTCTTTCGAGCACTATCCCTTCCAGCCAGGCACCATTCAGTGGAGCAATCTCTACGACGAACCGAAACTCGTTACCGGCATCATGAAAATCTGGCGACAGGACGGCGTTCCGGACAACGTTCCGCTGCTGATTACCGAATCCAATCTTTCCTGGGTCGATTCCGAAGCGTTCCCCGATATTTTCGGCGGGTTGTGGCTGGCCGATTACATCTGCTCGTTCCTGAATGGCGGCGGCCAAGCGGTGTACTTCTTCCACTACATGCCAGAGGCCATCGGTCACGGCTTCAACAATTCCCACGGCACGTTTGCGATGTTCTCCGCCACCCGCGATTACAAAATTATTCAGCCGCTCTCGCAATATTTCTCGAGTCAGCTCATCAATCTCGAATGGGTCCAGCCCGGCAGCGGCGAACACAAGCTGTTCGACGCCAGCAGCGACGTCTTCGACGGAGCGGGCAACAACCTCATAACTGCGTATGCCGTCGATCGCCCCGATGGCGACTGGTCGCTCTTAATCATCAACAAAGATCAGGAAAACGCGCACAGCGTGAAAATTTCATTTGACGATCGAGATAAATCGGGATCAGGCGCCTTCGCTGGCCAAGTGTCTGTGAAAACATTCGGCAAAGCGCAATACCAATGGCACCCCGCCACTCTATCCGCCGATCCCGACGGCCCCATTCGAAGTTCCACCTGGAACGCCGACGCAAACTCTTCCGTCGACCTGCCGCCCTCCTCGATCACCGTTCTCCGCGGGCAGATCAAATTCCCGGCTAAACGATAACCGACCTCGAGCACACCCCTCGCCGGGGTGCGGGTTTCCGTTCCGGCCGCAATTCGATCACCCCAAGGGAAACCCTAGGCCTCGAAGGCCTGAGCCAAAACATTTCCATTTTCAATTTTCTCTTTCCGCTTTACTCCACTACCATCTCTCCATGCCCCCGTACCCGCCAGGTCCCGAACAGGGGTTTTTCGATGGACTGCACAGCCCGCTGCGCCACGACCCGCTCGGCTTCATGACCCGCGCCGCCCGCGACTACGGCGACATCGTCTGCCTGCGTTTCTTCCACCTGCGCACCTATCTTCTCTTCCACCCCGACCAGATTGAAGATGTGATCGTCAACAACAGCCGCAAATTCATCAAAGGCCGCATTCTGCGCGCCAATCGCCATCTTTTCGGCAACGGCTTGCTAACCAGCGAAGGCGACTTCTGGCTTCGCCAGCGCCGCATGATGCAACCCGCATTTCATCGTAACCGCATCGCCAACTACGCCACCACCATAACCGATTCGGCTACGCGCCTCGTCGCCCTCTGGAAGGACGCCCAGCAACTCAACCTGCACGAGGCCATGATGGGCCTGACGTTGCAAATCGTCGGCAAAACTCTGTTCCACGCCGATGTCGAACGCGATGCCCCGCAAGTCGGAGAGAATCTCCACACGCTTCTTGAATACACCATGGATTTTCGCCGCCTGCTGATCACGCCCCGCTGGCTTCCGACCCGCCGCAATCGCGAAGCCGATCGCGCCGTCCGCGAACTCACCCGCATCATCGACCGCATCATCCAGCAGCGCCGCGACTCCAATGACGACGCTGGCGACCTTCTTTCTCTGCTCATTCACGCACAGGATGAAGACGGCTCGCGCATGACCACCCAGCAACTTCGCGACGAAGCGCTTACTCTATTCCTCGCCGGACACGAAACCACCGCCAGCACGCTCTCCTGGACCTGGTTGCTCCTCGCGCAAAATCCCCGCGTCGAACAAAAACTGTACGCGGAACTCGACTCCGTCCTCGGCGGCCGTGCCCCGACTTTCGATGACATCGCACGCCTCCCCTACGCCAGCCACATCCTCTCCGAATCCATGCGGTTGTATCCGCCTGCCTGGGCCATGGCCCGGCTCGCGATCGAAGATCACGAACTCGCCGGCTACCCGGTTAGGAAAGGCACCGGCATCGCCGCCGTCACCTACATCGTCCACCGCGATCCCCGCTGGTATGAAAATCCCGAAGAGTTTCTCCCCGAACGCTGGGAAGGCGACCTGCTCAAAAAAATCCCCCGCTTCGCCTATTTCCCGTTCGGCTTCGGCCCCCGTCAATGCATCGGCAACGCCTTCGCGCTGATGGAAGCCACCCTGGTTCTCGCCACCATCGCCCAACACTTCCGTTTCGCCCTACTCCCTAACCACCCCATTGTTCCCCTCCCTTCCATCACCCTGCGCCCCCGCCACGGCCTCCACGTGCAAGTCCATTCCCGCACCTGTAGCTCACCCCATCCGGGATGAGGATTTTCCGATCCCGTTTCTGCGACCTGTAGCGCCGCGCCGGGCCGCCCCGCAATCTTCTTCATGGTAAATTAGAGTGCTCCGGCGATCCCGCCGGAGCGCGGCGGAGAATCCTGAGGAATTCCCAACATGCGTGACACGACTACGAAGGAACGCGGCGGCACAACTCTGCTCGGTGTCCTGCTCGCTCTTGGACTGATCCTTGGCGGCTGGGTGCTCGGCGTACAAATCAAAAACACCCGACTCGCCGACCGCTACGTCACCGTGAAAGGCCTCGTCGAACGGAACGTAAAATCCGATCTCGCGATCTGGCCGCTCAGCTACAAAGAAGCGGGAGATGACCTCACCGCGCTGTACGCCAAAAACGAAGCCGACAAGAAAGTGATCCTGGATTTCTTGCAGCAGCAAAGCATCCAGCCGAACGAAATTGAACTTGGCATCATCCGCGTTGTCGACACGCAAGCCAACGAATACGGCGGCCAGCGCGCGCCGCATCGCTACATCGTCGAGCAGCAAATCACCGTGCGCACCAGTCGCGTAGACGTAGTCGCCAACGCCTCCGAAAAAACCATGCTTCTACTTGAAAAAGGCATCGTCCTCGGCGGAAATCCCGGCCAGGGCCTCGCCTATAAATTCACTGGCCTCAATTCCATCAAGCCGGACATGATCAGCGAAGCCACGCGCAACGCCCGCGCCGCCGCCGATCGCTTCGCCTCCGATTCCGGTAGCAAAGTCGGTGCCATCCGCCAGGCGAATCAGGGCATCTTCTCGATCCTCGCCGCGGATCAAGGCGCCGCCACCGGAGAACCGGGCGAAGGCGGCGACATGAGCTTCGCCGGCGACGCCAGTCTAATGAAGATCGTCCGCGTCGTCACCACCGTGCAATATTATTTGAATCAGTGAAGGCAGTGGCGAGCGAGGAGTGGCGACTCGCTCGAACCCGCTGCTTGTCCTATTTTCCAATTTCTATTTTCCGAATTTCTCGCTACTCGCCACCAACCACTGGCCACTTCCCTTCACCGCGCTGTCCATCCCCCATCGATCAAAATTGTTTCGCCGGTAATGAGCGACGCTGCCGGCGACGCTAGAAACACCACCGCGCCCGCGACTTCCATCGGTTCGCCGATGCGATGCAACCCGGCAATGCGTTCCACCGTCTCCACGAGGTGCCTCGGATCCGACAAATACTCCTCCGTGCCCGGCGTGTTAATAAATGTAGGCGCCACGGCGTTCACGGTAATTCCATATTTGCCCCATTCCACCGCGAGGCATTTCGTCAGGTGCGCGATGCCCGCCTTGGTCATGCAATAAATCGATTCCGTCGGCAACGCCGCAAAACCCGCCTGCGAACTCATATTGATGATCGCCCCCTTTTTCTGTTTGATCATCACTCGCCCCGCCGCCTGGCTCGCGAAAAACGTGCCTTTCAAATTCACGGCGAGCGTCGCGTCAAAATCTCCTTCGCGCACATTCTCCGCCGCATTTTCCGGCGCAATCCCCGCGTTGTTTACCAGGATGTCGATCCGCCCAAACTCTTTCACGGTGGCATCCACGGCGCGAAAAACCTGGTCCATCCTGCTAACGTCCATCTGTAGCGGCAGCGCCTTTCTCCCCATCTTCTGAATCTCCGCCACCACGCCGGCGTCCGCTTTAACGTCACGCAATCCGAGCGCCACATCCGCTCCGGCATTGGCCAGCGCCAGCGAAATCGCTCGGCCCAATCCGCGCGCCGCGCCCGTCACCAACGCCACCTGCCCGCTCAGCCCAAACTCCGGAAATTCCATTCGCGTTTCCTCCGCAAAGATTGTACAACTCGCACCGGGCACCTGTAGCTCACACCGTTCCGGGTTGGGGCTTCTATGGCGCCGGCAAACTCGATCGCACGCACGGAAAATCTCCAGGCCTCGAAGGCGTCGGTTACAGGTATTGCATGGATCGACCACCAAAAACAAAAGCCCGCGCGGATTTTCCGGCACGGGCGCCTTTCTAATTTCTATTTTTTGCCCCTAGCGCTTGCGCAGGTCTTCCACGATTCCGCTCAGCAACTCTTCGGCCACGCGCTCGTTGTCCCCGCGCCTGGCTTGTTCCGGCCACTCCTCGGCCACGGCTGCGCCGTCTTCCGAGTACGCCGTCGCATACCACACCTGTCCCTGGCTGACTTCCTGACTTACCCCACCCGTATAGCTCCACGGCGAACCGTTCTTCGCCGTGAACGCGCCCGGCGATGCCGAATCAGGCATGGCCATCGCCGCGTTCGAATTGCTGCCGGAAGGCATCAAGTAAAACACGATCAGATAATTTCTTGCGCCGCGCATCGGCGTCCCTGAGAAGCACACATTCGCTATCGCTTTCTGATTTTTCGCGATCCACGTTTGAGCCCATCCGGCCATGCCCAAGTCGAGCTTCTCCTCTTTCAAACTGCCCAAGGTAATATTCTTCGTGCAGTTTGTACGCTGCCCTTCTTGTAAGCCAGCGGCGGAGTTTGTGTTCTCGGTTGGTGATGTCGCGCCGGACGTGGCATCGTTCGGCTTGTCGAAGCCTCCCACTTGCACTTGCATGCGCGCCGCGGCCGGCACGGTTCCGCGCGATGCGGCCTCCGCGCGCGCGGCAGCTGCGGCCGGAGTTTCGACAGCGTTCGCGTCGGAGAATCCGTAATCCTTTTCCGGAGGTTCGGAAGGTGTGCCGGCAGCAACGGGTGCGTCGCGCTTTATACGCATCGCTGGCGCCTCCGGCGCCGCCGATGCGGCAGCAACGGGTTGCACCGCCGCTGGTTCGGCAGGAGCGGGTGTGAGCGGACGAGCAGCGGGCGTCGCCACCACTGGCTCGGCGGCTGGGGGAGCTGAAGCAGCGACGGCCGGAGCGGGCACCGCTACGGGAGCAGGTTCTCGAACTACCTCCGGTGTCGCTGGCTTCGGCACGGTCGTGGCAGGTTCCGCGACCGGCACTCGAGCAGTTACAGCCGGTACCGGCAGACCGCTCGGCGCGCTCGTGGCGTTCTGCTTCGCCGCCAACCGCTGTTTATTCAATCGTGCCGCTTCCGCAACGCTGATTGGCTGCTCGGGAGCAACCACCGCGTCCGGCTGCGGCTTCGGCGTCTCTACCTTCGCCGGCGCAGAAACAATGGCACCCGGCTTCCGTTTCTGGCACACCATATTGCCGTCGATGACTTCGTCGGGGCCGACGAAATTCCCGGCCGCTTCGAGCGTGCGGCAATTCACAAGTTTGGTTTCTTGGGCGAAAAGAAGAGCAGGTGTCGCAGCAATCAGCCACACAACAAACAGTTGGCGATTCATCGAGTTGCTCCTGAGGACAATAACCCAAGCATCGGCCAGCGACCCGAGGGTGTCAATTGGGATTCGCTCCAGGTTGCTTAACCTATCCTGTAGTTGAGGCCGCTCAGGCCGGAGGGCTTTCTGTGAGGGCAATCGACGCATCGCGAATCCCAAAAAAAAGCCCGCTTCGGTTTCCCGGAGCGGGCTATTTTGGTGCCTCTGCGGAGGCGGGTTAACTCTTGGCGTCCACTGCTTCCTGCAGCTTGCTCTTTTCTTTCTTTTCCTTTTTCTTGAACTCGTAACCCACGAGTTCGAGAATGGCCACCTTTGCGCCATCACCCACGCGGATTCCCACAGGGATGATGCGCGTATAGCCGCCAGCGCGATCGGCGAACTTCGGCGCGATTTCGCTGAAGAGCTTTTTCGTGACGGCAGGCGTCATGATGTAGGAAGCGGCGAGGCGGCGCGCCTGTAGCGTGTCGCGTTTGCCGAGCGTGATCATTTTTTCCGCCACCGGGCGCGTTGCTTTTGCGCGCGTCAGCGTGGTGGTGATCCGTCCGTGTTCGAGAAGATTGGTCACAAGGTTACGCATGGTCGCGCGGCGGTGCCACGGATTGCGCCCTAGTTTTGATCCCGACTTCAGATGTCGCATTTGGAGATTCCTTTGAACGAATTCTTGGTTGTGTAGACCCGCCTTCTGCGGCGGGCCGTCGATCTAACCAAAAACTCAAAGCTTAGAACGTACACAACCGCCGTTACAGTCCCAGATTTTCTTCCGGGCTTGGCATCGACGTCTGGCTCGGCAGCGGCGGCCAGATGATGCGGCCGTGCTCGTCGAACTTCATGCCCAGGCTGAGGCCCATCTTCACTAGTATATCTTTGATCTCGTTCAGAGATTTGCGGCCGAAGTTTTTGGTCTTCAGCATTTCGTTCTCGCTCTTCTGCACGAGCTCGCGGATGGTCTGAATGTTGGCGTTCTTCAGGCAGTTGTAGCTACGCACGGAAAGCTCCAACTCTTCGACGGAGCGATCCAGGTGCTCGAGCCGCGGATCGTGTACCGTGTCCGTCGGCACTTCCACGTTTTCCACCGGCTCCTCGAAGTTGATGAAGATGCTCATGTGGTCCTTCACCAGTTTGGCGGCCAGGCCCACCGCGTCCGAAGGCGTGATCGCGCCGTTGGTCCACACTTCCAGCATCAGCTTTTCGTAGTCGGTCATCTGGCCCAAACGAGCGGATTCCACGGCGAAGTTCACCTTGCGCACCGGCGAGTGCACGCTGTCCACTGGAATGTAGCCGATCGGCAGGTCTTCGTCGTAGTTGCGGTCCGCCGCCACATAGCCGCGGCCGTTCTTCACGCGCATTTCGATCCGCAGCTTGCCACCTTCGCTGACGGTGGCGATGTACACGCTCTTGTCGAGAACCGCGAAGTCCGCGTCTTCTTCGATCTGCGCGCTGGTGACCACACCCGGCGCTTCCACGTTCAGATAAATGGTCTTCGGCAGGTCGTTGTTCAGCTTGATCGGCACCTGCTTGAGATTCAGGATGATGTCCGTGGCATCTTCGACGACGCCCGGGATCGAGGAAAATTCGTGCAGCACACCGTCGATTTTCACCGCGGTGATCGCCGCTCCCTCGATCGAGCTGAGCAGCGCGCGCCGCAGGGCGTTTCCGACCGTGGTGCCCCAGCCGCGTTCGAACGGTTGAGCGGAAAACCGCCCGTACTTCTCGGTCAGCGATTCAAACTCTGGCGCAAGACGCTTCGGTTTCTGAAATCCCTTCCACATTGTGTTCCTTCCTTCTGGGCTGCCCAAAACAGCCCGAAACTCCTCGGCGTGATGGCCGGCCGAAAGACCGGCCACTACAAAACCCCTTACTTCGAATAGAGCTCGACGATCAGCTGCTCGTTGATCGGCGGCGTCTGCACATCTTCGCGCTTCGGCAACGCCACAACTTTAGCCCTGAACTGATCGCGTTCCTGCTCCAACCACGGCACCGTGCTCTGGCTCTGGGCGACGTTGCGCGCTTCGAGGACCATGGCGTTCTGGTGCATCTTTTCCTTCATGGTGATCTCTTCGCCGACGTTCACTTGGTATGACGGGACGTTGACTTTCTTCCCTTTCACCCGCACGTGCCCGTGCAGCACGAGTTGCCGTGCCTGGGCCCTCGAAGACGCCAGGCCGGCCCGCCAGACTACGTTGTCCAGACGGCGCTCGAGCATGATGATCAGGTTTTCACCCGTGGGACCCTTGGAGCGCTCCGCCTTCTCAAAGTAATTGCGGAATTGCCGTTCTAGCAGCCCGTAGGTGCGCTTGACTTTCTGCTTCTCGCGCAGTTGCAGGCCGTAGCCTGCGACTTTGGCGCGCCGCGATTGCCCGTGCTGTCCCGGCACAAAGTTGCGCTTCTCAATCGCGCACTTGTCCGTGAAGCACCGCAGCCCCTTCAAAAACAGTTTCTGCCCTTCCCGGCGGCACAGGCGGCAGACTGCATCTCGATGTCTTGCCAACTTCGATTCTCCCTTCCCAAAAGCTTCTAAACTCCCTCGAAACCCTCAGGCCCAGAGGCCTGAGCTACAAAATCGTTAGACACGCCGGCGCTTCGGCGGACGGCAGCCGTTGTGCGGAATCGGCGTCACGTCGCGGATCACCACGATGTGCAGCCCGGCTGCGGCCAAAGCGCGCACCGCGGATTCGCGGCCGGAACCGGGCCCCTTGACGCGCACTTCCACGCTCTTCATGCCGAACTGATCGCGGGCGGCGCTGGCAGCGGCCAGCGAAGCCTGCTGCGCGGCGTACGGCGTGCCTTTGCGCGAGCCCTTGAAGCCGATTGCTCCTGCCGAAGAGTTGCACACCACGCGGCCATCCGGATCGGTGATGGTGATCTGCGTGTTGTTGAAGGACGCGGAGACGTGCACCAGACCGTGCGGAACCGTGCGGCGTTCCTTCTTTTTCTTGAATTCCTTCTTCTTCTTTGATGCCGCGGCCGGTTTCGCGGGTGCTCCTGCGTCCGGCCCTGCGTTCTGCTGCTCTTTAGCCACGTTTCACTCCGTTTTCTGCTTCGACTGGCGCCCGCCTCAGAAGGCGGCCGCTCCAAAATCTCTCGAGCTACGATGATCCGGTCCCGTGGCCCATGTTCCGTGACGAGCTACGGATCACGAGTCACAGCTTCTAGCCCTTCTTGCCCTTAACCTGCTTCTTGCCGGCGACGGCGCCTCGGCGTGGACCCTTTCGCGTGCGCGCATTGGTATGCGTGCGCTGTCCGCGAACCGGCAGATTGCGCCGGTGACGGATGCCGCGATACGCCTGGACTTCAATCAAGCGGCGGATGTTCATCTGGATCTCTTTCCGGAGATCGCCCTCGACGCGCCCTTCCTGCTCGATGACCGTGCGGATGCGGTTCACTTCGTCTTCGGTCAGGTCACGCACTTTCTTCGTGAAATCCACGTTGGCCTTTTCGGCGATGGACTTCGCGCGAACCTGTCCGATGCCGTAGATCGAGGTCAGCCCGACCCAGAGCCGCTTTTGCGGCGGAAGATCAACACCTGCGATACGTGCCATGGTTCCCTCGCTCCCTTATCCCTGACGCTGCTTGTGCTTCGGGTTGACGCAAATTACCCGAACCACTCCCCGGCGGTGGATGACTTTGCATTTGTCGCAAATCTTTTTAACGCTTGCCCTGACTTTCACTGCTGTCTCCTTCTTGTCACGAGCCGTCGCCTTCGAAAGGCGGCCGCTACAGAATCGTTACGGATCTCAAGACCCGCCAGTACAAACCTTGCCGCTACTTGTAGCGGTATACGATGCGGCCGCGGGTCAGATCGTAGGGCGAAAGTTCCACCGCTACTTTGTCTCCCGCTAAAATCCGGATGAAGTTCTTTCTCATTTTGCCGGAGACATGCGCCAACACCTTGTGCTTGTTCTCCAGCTCCACCCGGAACATCGCGTTCGGCAACGGTTCGAGCACCGTCGCCATCACTTCTATGGCGTCCTCTTTCGGATTTCCGGAGTCGCCCTTGTTGCCTTTGTTCTTGTCGTCAAACTGCTTTGCCATAAGTTCCTGTGTAACTCTCCAAAATCGTTCTAAGTTCTAAGTCATCCTTATCAAGCACGGCCGTTGTTCGACTCACCGATTCCTTGCAGCTTCCTACCAACTCGGCCCGGTCATTTCTCTCGGCCGGGTCAAAATCCAAGGGCCGTCCGTGGTCACCGCGACGGTGTGCTCGAAATGCGCCGAGGGACTGCCATCGGCTGTTTCTGCCATCCATTCGCCATGCATCCGCACTTCCGGCTGGCCTGCATTCACCATCGGCTCGACGGCGATGACCATACCTTCCTGCAAACGCGCCCCGCGTCCGGGCTCGCCGTAGTTCGGAAGATTCGGTTCATCGTGCATCCTGGTGCCAATGCCGTGTCCGACGAACTCCCGTACCACCGAAAAGCCGTGCTGCTCGACCCAACTCTGCACCGCGTATCCGACGTCGCCCAGCCGATTCCCCGGGCGCATCTTGTCGATCGCGCGGTCCAGCGATTCGCGGGTCACGTCCAGAAGCTTTTGCAGCTCGGGACGAATCTTCCCCACGGGCACGGTGACCGCCGAATCCGCGTAATACCCGTCGACTTCCATGCCAAAGTCGATCGAGACGATGTCGCCTTCGCGCAACTTGCGTTTGGGCGACGGTATCCCGTGAACGATCTCGCTGTTCACCGAAGTACACAGCACGCAGGGATACCCGCGATACCCTTTGAACGCCGCTTTACCCGGCCACTTCGCGATGAGCCTCACGGCGACTTCCTCGAGGTCCATGGTCGTCATTCCGGGCTTCAACTGCTCGCGAAGCGCGTTCAAAACTTCATGCACGATCTGCCCGGCGCGGTACATCTTTTCTAGCTCTGCGGCGCTGCGTAATTGAATCGCCATCTCAACGCACTCCGCGCATGCCCGCCACCGCCTGTTCAATATCCTGCTCTACCTCCGCCACGCTCTTGCTGGCATCGATCTCATGCAGCCAGCCGTGCCTACGGTAGTAGCTCACCAGCGGCGACGTCAGCTTCTCGTACGCATGCAGCCGCTGCTTGATCACTTCCTCGCGATCGTCCGGGCGCTGAATCAGCTCGCCGCCATCGACATCGCAAATCCCTTCTACTTTCGGCGGGCGGTCGTAAATATTATAAATCTCCCCGCCAACCTTACAGGTCCTTCGGCCCGTCAAACGCCGCAGCAATAATTCGTGGCCAATGACCATGTGAATCACGAACGGTTGCTTGAAGCCTTGCCTCTTCAGCAGCTCACCCAGATACCTCGCCTGGGTGACCGTCCGCGGAAAACCGTCAAACACAAAACCGTGACTGCAATCCGGCCGCTCGATCCGGTCGGCGACCATTTTCAAAACCAGAGAGTCCGGCACCAACTCGCCTCGCTCCATGATCGGCTTGGCTTTCAAGCCGAGCGGCGAACCCTGCGCGATGTGCTCTCGAAGCATGTCGCCCGTCGAGAGATGCGGCACTCCGTACTTTCCCGCCAGAACTTTCGCCTGGGTTCCCTTCCCGGATCCCGGGGGACCCAGAAAAATGACCGCGCGGTCGAGTTTTCCGACAGGACGCTGTTCCAGCGCCACGATGCCGTCTCCCTTCGCTCCTTAGCGACGGCCGCGCACTCTTCCTTTGCGCGCAAAGCCTTCGTAATTACGCATGACGAGTTGCGCCTCCAACTGCTGCACGGTATCCATCGCCACGCCCACCACGATCAGGAGCGAAGTACCACCGAAATAAAACCTCACGCCCAGACCATGCAGGATCCAACTGGGAAAATGCCGGTCAAACCAATCGCCACCGAGCCAGGTGGGTAAATGGTTCAGATTGATACCTGCAATCATCCATTCCGGCAAGATACAAACCACCGCCAGGTAGACCGCACCAATAAACGTCAAGCGCTTCAAAATGGTGCTGACGTATTCGGAGGTGCTGCGTCCGGGGCGGATGCCGGGGATAAATCCGCCGTTCTTGCGCATGTTGTCGGCGAGCTCCGTGGGATTGAAGACGATTCCCACATAGAAGAACGCGAAAATAATGATCATCGCGATGTACAGCAGCGTGTAGAGAGGTTCTCCCCACTTCAGCCTGTCCGAGATGCCCTTCAAGAACGGCCAGCGCGTGCCGAGCACCAGCGCGGCCGTGGCGGGAAAGGCCAGGAGCGAGCTTGCGAAGATCGGCGGAATCACGCCGCCGGAATTCACACGCAACGGAAGGTAAGTAGCCTGCCCGCCCATCACGCGGCGTCCCACGACGCGTTTCGCATACTGCACCGGAATGCGGCGTTGCGCGCCCTCCACAAAGACGATGAAGCCCACGACAACGATCATCAACGCGATCAGAAGCAGGGCCGCCATGGGAGTGAACGCGCCCCACGCCTGGGTCTTCACCTTTTCATACAAATCCAGAATGGCGCGCGGCAGGCCGACCACGATGCCGACAAAAATGATCAGCGACATGCCGTTCCCGATGCCGCGTTCACTGATCTGCTCTCCGAGCCACATGATGAACGTGGACCCGGTGGTCAGCGTCAGCACGGTCATCAGCCAGAAGCTCAAACCAGGATGATAGACCAGCGCCTGCCCCGAGTACGTTTGCGCCTGCAAGGTCGTAGCGATCGTTGACGACTGGATAATGCTCAACACAATCGTCAGATACCTCGTGTATTGCGTGATCTTGCGCCGCCCCAACTCGCCTTCTTTTTGCAGCCTCTCGAGGTAGGGAAAGACCACCTGCATCAACTGCAGAATGATGGACGCCGTGATGTACGGCATGATGCCCAGGGCAAAAATGGTCATCTGACGGAAAGTGCCGCCGCTGAACAGATCGAAAATGCCCAGCATGGAACTGGAAGCGGCCTGCTTGAAGAGTTCTTCCATCAATCCGGTGTTGATTCCGGGTGTGGGAATGTGCGCGCCAAAGCGATAGACCGCGAGCAGCGCCAGCGTAAAGAACAGCCGGTTGCGCAGATCTTCGATCCGGAAGAGATTCGTAAATGCTTGCCAAAAACGATTCATTGCAATTCCCCGATGCCGACCGCCTACGCTACCTTGACCACCTCAAACGTCCCGCCCGCCTTGGTGATCTTGTCCTTCGCCGAGGAGCTGAACGCGTGAGCGTGAATGACGAGCTTGTTCTTCAATTCGCCGTCGCCCAAAATCTTGATCGGACCCGTGGCGCGGCGAACGAAACCGTGCGCGCGCAACAGCTCCGGCGTGACCGTTTCTCCGGCGGGAAACACATTCAGTTCCTCGATATTGATGACCGAGAATTCCACGCCAAACGGATTGTGAAAACCGCGCTTCGGAATACGGCGATGCAGCGGCATCTGCCCGCCCTCAAAACCGCGGCGGCGCGAGTAGCCCCGCCGGGATTTCTGTCCCTTGTTTCCGGACCCGGAAGTTTTCCCGAGCTTCGAGCCGATGCCGCGGCCGACACGCACTTTCTTCTTGCGCGAGCCTTTGGCCGGTCCGAGCGTCGAGAGCGAAATCGTGTTGTGTTCTTTCTTTTTCGACTTATCCGCCATGTCTTACTCCACTACTTCCACAAGATGACGCACCTTGTGAATCATGCCGCGCGTCTCCGGAGTGTCCTGCCGCTCGACCACCTGCTGCATTCGGCGCAGGCCGAGGCCGCGAATGGTCGCGCGCATGTCGTCGGTGCAGCCGATGAAACTGACCACCCACTTGATCTTTACTGTTCCGGCGTTCTTTGCGCCTTTTTTCTCTGCCGCCATGATTTATTCCCCCGCCGCCTTTTCTACAGGCTGTTCCTGCTTCGGCACCTTCGGAGGTCTGCCGGTCATCTCTTCCACGGTCTTCGAGCGCGTTTCCGCAACCTGCGCCGCATCTTTCAAGCCCAGCAGCGCCGCGAACGTGGCCTTGATCACGTTGTGCGGGTTTGAGGTGCCGAGCGACTTCGTCAGCACGTTCTGAATTCCCGCCACCTGCATCACCTTGCGCACCGGGCCGCCGGCGATCACGCCGGTGCCTTCGGGCGCGGGCTTCAGCAGCACCTGCGCGGACCCGTACCAGCCGGTTACCTGGTGTGGAATCGTGGAACCCTTGACGTTCAGCTTGATCAGGTTCTTTTTCGCCTGTTCGATTCCCTTCTTGATGGCCATGGGGACTTCGCGAGCCTTACCCATCCCGAAGCCGGCGTGGCCGCGGCTGTCGCCGACCACGACCAGAGCCGAGAAGCTGAGGTTCTTGCCGCCCTTGACGACCTTGGTTACGCGGTTGATGGCGACGACATCGTCCTTGAGGTCTGAAGGATTCACCTCCAGGATCCGCCGTACCGCCAGACTGTCACGCAAAATTTGTTTCGACATAAGTTAGAACTGTAACCCCGCTTCCCGCGCCGCATCCGCGAGCGCCTTGACGCGGCCGTGATACTTGTACCCGCCGCGGTCGAACACCACTTTGGAAACCCCGGCCCCCTTGGCACGCTCGGCGATAAATTTGCCGACGGCCTTCGCGGAGGCGATGTTGCCACCACCCTTCAAACTCTTTTTCGATTCCTTGTCGACGGAACTGGCGGACACCAGGGTGCGCCCGCTCCGGTCGTCAATGATCTGCGCGTAGATGTGCCCGAGGGTGCGATAGACACAAAGCCGGGGCCGTTCCGCCGTGCCGGTTACGCGGGTGCGCACGCGCGAGTGAATGCGGCGCCGCTGCTCGTCTTTCGATAGCTTCCTGACTGGTACCGATGCCACGTTGATTCTCCTTCAGCAAAACCCAAAAATCTCTTTCCCTAGCAAACCCACGGGTTCAAAGATCCGTCACTACAAAACCTAAGCGGCGCCTGCTTTGGCTCCGGCCTTGCCTGCTTTCTTCTTCAAGCGCTCGCCGGTGATGCGAATTCCCTTCTGCTTGTACGGGTCGGGCGGACGCAGCGAACGAAGGTCCGCGGCCACCTGGCCTACCTGCGCCTTGTCGGCGCCGCTGACAACGATGTGCGTCTGCTTGTCGACCGAGATCTGGATCCCCTCGGGGATGGCAAATTCGATCGGGTGGGACTTGCCGAGCGCGAACGCCACGGCTTTACCCTTCACTTCGGCGCGGTAACCGACACCGACGATGTCGAGCTCCTTCTTGAATCCCTGGGTGACGCCGTGAACAGCGTTGGCGAGCAACGCGCGCGCCAAGCCATGCAAGGCGCGGTGTTCTTCGTTGTCGCGGACGGCGGTCAAAATTCCGTCCTTCTGCTCCAAGCGAATCTGCTGCGGCACGAGCACCTGCAGTTTGCCCTTCGGGCCTTGCACTTCGACCGTACCGCCGGTGGAGTTGATCTTCACGCCCGCGGGCACTGGAATCGGTTTGTGACCAATACGTGACATCTGTCTCGCCCTTCTCTCTCGAATTACAATCTTCCAAGCTTTGCAAACCGTCCGCCCCGGCCCTTCGCTTTGCCTGCTTGCCGCAGGCAAGCTCGGGATAAAAGGCGGTCGCTACAATGCGCTACCACACTTCGCAGAGCAGTTCGCCGCCAACGTTGGCTTTGCGGGCCGCCCTCCCGGTCATGAGGCCTTTGGGCGTGGTCAATATGCTGATGCCCAGGCCGCCGACGACCGGCTTTACTTCCGTTGCACCGAGATAGTTGCGCTGGCCGGGGCGCGATATACGCTTCAGGCCGCTGATGACGCTGCGGCGATCCGGCGTATACTTCAGGAAGATGCGGAGCGTCTTGCGGGTCTTGTTTTCGTCGACCATTTTGTAGGTCGAGATGTAGCCTTCTTCTTTCAGGATGCGGGCGATCTCCGTCTTCAGCTTGGAGACCGGCACGTCCACGCGCTGGTGCTTGGCCGCCGCGGCGTTACGCAGGCGGGTCAAAAAATCTGCAATGGGATCGGTCTGCATAATTATTCTATTTCGCTCCTACCAACTGGCTTTCACGACGCCGGGGATTTCCCCCTTGAGCGCCATGCCGCGGAAACAGATGCGGCACATTTCGAACTTGCGGATGTAGCCGCGGGCGCGTCCGCAGACGCGGCAGCGATTGCGCACGCGAACCTTGAACTTCGGCTTCTTGCGGGTCTTGGCGATTTTTGCGGTGCGTGCCATTTATTGTGGGGCTCCTTTTTCGCGCAACGGAACGCCGAGGCCCTTGAGAAGTTCGCGGCCCTCTTCGTCGTTGCGGGCGGACGTGGTCAGGGTGATGTTCATGCCCTTGATTTTGTCCACGCGGGTGTAATCAATTTCGGGAAACACCAACTGGTCTTTCAGGCCAAGCGTGTAATTGCCGCGGCCATCAAAGGCGTTCGAGGGCAATCCGCGGAAATCGCGCACCCGGGGCAGAACCACGTTGCACAAGCGGTCCAGAAACTCGTACATCTTTTCTCCGCGCAGCGTGACCGCGCAACCGATGGGCATGCCCTTGCGGATTTTGAAGTTGGCGATGGACTTCTTGGCACGCGTGATCATGGCTTTCTGGCCAGTGATCTGGCCGAGTTCGACGGCAGCAGTGTCCAGCAGTTTGGCGTTCTGGCTGGCCTCGCCGAGGCCGATGTTCACGGTAATTTTCTTCAACTTGGGCACCGCCATGTTGTTGGTCCAGTTAAACCGCTTCATCAGCGCCGGGACGGTCTGCTTGCTAAAGGATTCGTGTAATCGACTCTTCATTTCCTTCTGTTCCTTCCAACCGACAACTTAGAATTCTGCTACTTGTCCAGCGTAGTGCCGCAACGCTTGCAGACGCGCACTTTGCTGCCGTCCGGCAAGGTGTTGTGGCCCAGGCGCGCGTGCTTGTTGCAACTGCTGCACACGATCAAAACATTCGAGACGTTGATGGGCGCCTCGCGTTCGACAATGCCGCCCTTGATGTTCTTCGCCGGGTTCGGCCGAGTGTGGCGCTTGATCAGGTGCGTGTGCTCCACGATCACCGTGTTCTTGCGCGGGTTGACGCTCAACACGCGACCGTTCTTGCCGACGTCGCGCCCGCTCATGACGCGAACAGTATCGCCCTTGCGAATGCTCATGGTGTAACGCTTCGCTTGCTGTCGTGCCATGACTACCAAACCTCCGGAGCGAGCGAAACGATCTTGGTGAACTTCTTTTCGCGCAGCTCTCTGGCCACCGGTCCGAAGACGCGGGTGCCCACCGGCTCACCGGTGTCGTTAATCAATACCGCGGCGTTATCGTCGAAACGGATGTAGGTGCCGTCCTTGCGGCGACACTCCTTGCGCATCCGAACGATCACGCACTTCACAACCTTGCCTTCCTTGATCTGGCTTTCCGGCGTTGCTTCCTTCACCGAAGCGGTGACAATGTCGCCGAGTCCGGCCTTCAACCCCGCATCGCCTCCGATCGGAAGGATGCACATGAGCTTGCGCGCTCCGGAATTGTCGGCCACCGTCAGCCAGGTTCGCATCTGAATCATGATTCGCTCCCCTGTCCCTGTTACTTCGCCGACGCTTTTTGCGTCAGCACTTCCTTCAAGCGCCAGCGCTTGAGTCGCGAAAGCGGCCGCGCGGACACGATGCGGACGGTGTCCCCCTGCTTGGCTTCGCGCTTTTCGTCGTGCGCATAAAACTTTTTCGAAATGCGGACCACGCGGCGGTACTTGGGGTGCTGCACCAACCGCTGTACTTCGACCACAATGGTTTTTTCCATCTTGGCGCTGGTGACCTTGCCGATGAGCTCTTGCCGCTCACCGCGCTCAGCCTGTTCGGGCGCCGCTTGCGTTTCCGTTGTCATACCGCCTTACCTGCCTTCGCCGGCTTCGCGCCGGCCGTCAATTCCTGTGCGCGGAGAAGCGTTTTCACGCGCGCGAGATCCTTCTTGGTTTCGCGGAGGCGTTTCAGTGCTTCCGCTTGTCCGGTGGTCAACTGAAAACGCAACCGGAAAATCTGTTCGGTCAAGTCCTTCTCGCGGGCGGCCAGTTCCGTAGTGCCTTCCTCGCGAATTTTTTCAATACGCCGGGGCATGGTCTAGAGTCCTCCTGTGCGGCTGACGAATTTCGTGGGAATCGGCAGCTTGTGAGCCGCGAGCCCCAGGGCTTCGCGCGCCGTGGATTCGTCGATGCCGGCCATTTCAAACATGATGCGTCCGGGCTTTACTACCGCGACCCACCGCTCCGGAGCGCCTTTGCCTTTCCCCATGCGGGTTTCCGCAGGCTTCTTGGTGAAGGGCTTGTCCGGGAAAATGCGGATCCAGAGTTTGCCGCCGCGTTTGATGTAACGCGTGATCGCCACGCGGGAGGCTTCGATCTGGCGGTCGGTAATCCAGGCGTTTTCGAGGGCCTTCAGTCCGTATTCCCCGAAAGCTAAACTTCCGCCGCGCCAGGCCTTGCCTTTACGGCGGCCGCGTTGCTGCTTTCTGTATTTGACTTTCTTCGGCATCAACATCGTTTTCTTCTCGCTTCCGGTTTCCTCTGCGCTTCAACAGCCCGCTTCGCAAAGCGGGCCCTGCAAAAAACCTTCGGAACTGCCGGCGGGTCTAAAGACCCGCCGCTAGAAACCTACGCCAAGGCGGCGGCCAGGGGCTTATCGTCCTCGCGCTTAACGCGGCGGGGGATGTTTTCGCCCTGGTAGATCCAGCACTTCACGCCGATGACGCCGTACGTCGTATGCGCTTCGGCGGTACCGTAATCGATGTCTGCGCGGAGCGTTTGCAACGGTAAGCGGCCCTGCAGATACCACTCTTTGCGCGCGATTTCCGCGCCGTTCAAACGGCCGGCGACGCGAACCTTGATGCCTTTGCAGCCGAAACGCAGAGCAGAATCAACGGCTTTGCGCATGGCGCGGCGGAAGGCTACGCGTTTCTCAAGCTGCAGCGCGATCGATTCGGCGACCAGCGTGGCATCGAGTTCGGGACGGTGCACTTCCTGAATGTCGATGTGCACTTCGCGCTTGGTGCGCTTCGAGACTTCCTGCTTGAGCTTGTCGATTTCCGCACCCTTGCGCCCGATGATGATTCCGGGACGTGCGGTCGCGATGCGCACGACGAGCTTATTGGCGGCGCGCTCGATATCGATCGAGCTGACGCCCGCGCTCTTCAGGCGATCTTTCAGCTCCTTGCGGAGTTTGACGTCTTCGTGCAGCAGGTCCGCGTATTCGCGGTCGGCGTACCAACGAGACTTCCACGGCTTGTTGTACCCGAGGCGAAATCCGTACGGATGTGTTTTCTGTCCCATGGTTACTTCTTTCCCTTCTTAGCTGGACCCTGCTTACCGGTCAAAGCCTTGCGAACACGACGCGCCGTGCCGCGAACGCCCTTTTGGGCTTCGGCTTCGGCGAGATTGGCGGCCACACGCTCGGCGGCGGCGCGGTCATGCTCGGCGACACCCACCCAGATGTGCGCGGTGCGCTTCTGGTAGCGGAACGCGCGGCCCATCGGCGCGGGACGCAACCGCTTCCAGCGCGCGCCTTCGTTCACGAAGCACTTGTTCACGAAGAGCTGATCGACATCGAGCGGCGAACCGGTGTCTTCGGCCTTGCGCTCGGCGTTGGCGATGGCGCTGCGCAGCACTTTTTCGATGTGCTTGGCGGCGCGCTTTGGCGTGTAGCGAAGCGACTGCAACGCATCCTGCGCTTTCTGCCCGCGGATCAAATCAATTACCAGGCGCGCCTTTTGCGGGGACATACGCACATGCCGCGCAATGGCATGAGCTTCAATCGAACCTGCTGGTGTCTGTACGTCAGCCATTTCTTATGCCTTCGGCGCGGGCGCCCCTACTGCTGGCGCGGCACCGCCTCCTGCGGGGGCTGCTCCGGCGGCCTTCTCGAGGGCGGCCTTAACGGCGTGGCCCTTGAACTGGCGCGTCGGCGCAAACTCTCCGAGTTTGTGCCCGATCATCTGCTCGGTCACATACACGGGAATAAACTTCCTTCCGTTGTGGACCGCGATGGTGTGCCCGATCATATCCGGAACGATCGTCGACCGCCGCGACCACGTCTTCAGCACTTTCTTTTCGTTGCGCGCGTTCAGCCCTTCGACCTTGACGCGCAAATGACCGTCCACAAATGGACCCTTTTTCGTTGACCGTGCCATCGCTTCCTTATTCCTCCACGCGGCGCAAACGGCCCCACTGGGCATGCCGCATCTTTCTAAACCCACGCACCGGACCAGGCACACGATGCGACTTCGGACAGAACGGGCAAACAAAGCGAGTGCCGAGCGCGTTCGGTATGCGTTCGACGATCACCGCCCAGCCCCGCTTGCACAGCTTGTACAGCACCGGTTCGGGCGGGACGACCGTTTTGGCCGCCGGTTTGGCGACGGGTTTCACCGCCGCCCGCTTTACGGTTCGTTTCGCGGGACGCGCTCTGCGCCTCGAGGAACGTGTGGTTCGTGTTCGTGTCGCTCTCATGGTTGTCGCTTCCTCCCAGCCGCCAAGTTGCCTGCGGCCGGATTCTGCGTCGTCTCTCGTTCTACCCTGGGCGCTCTCGTTCAGGATCGCGCCCCGTCTAAAAAAAAACGTTCTTCGTTACCAGTTCCAAGCTCTAAGCAAATTCCCGGAACTTAGAACCTATGCAAACTCTCCGAACGGTCTAGTACACCGTGCCGCTTACTTCCTGCGCTCCACGATCATGCGATCGGTGCGCTTGTTGCCGCGCGTTTTCTTGCCGAGCGTGGGGAAGGCCCATGGCGTTTGCGGGTGATTGCCCTTGACGCGGCCTTCACCACCGCCGTGCGGGTGATCGACCGGGTTCATGGCCACGCCGCGGACCGTCGGCTTCTTTCCGCGCCAACGCGTGCGTCCGGCCTTGCCGTAGGTTTCATTTTCGTGGTCGAGATTGCCGACCTGCCCTACCGTCGCTTTGCAATCGACCGAAAACTTGCGAACTTCGCCCGAAGGCATTTTGACCAAGGCGAGATCGCCTTCCTTGCTGAGCAACTGCGCGGACGCGCCGGCGGTGCGAACGGCCTGGCCGCCGCGGCCGGGATAGAGCTCCAGGTTGTGCACCGTGGTGCCCGGAGGAATATGGCGAATCTTCAGGCAGTTGCCGGGTAGAATATCCGCGTTTTCGCCGGTCGAAACCGTTGCGCCGACTTCGAGGCCCACGGGGTGAAGGATATAGCGCTTCTCGCCGTCGGAATAATGCAAGAGCGCGATGTTGGAGCTGCGATTCGGGTCGTACTCGATCGCCGCGACCTTGGCCGTAATGCCGTCCTTGTCGCGGCGGAAATCGACCACGCGATACTGCTTCTTGTGGCCGCCACCGCGGTGCCAGATGACAATCTCGCCCTGATTGTTACGCCCGCCGGAGCGCTTCTTCGGCTCGAGCAAGCTTTTCTCGGGCGTCTGCTTGGTGATCTCGCTCTTGTCGAGCACGGTCATAAAGCGCCGTGACGCCGTGTATGGATTAAAACTCTTGAGTCCCATCTCTGCCTCTTACCTTCTAAATCTCCCGCCAACTGGGCGGCCGAACCAACGAGCCGGTATTACAAATTCTCCGAATATTCGATCATCTTCTCGCCTTCGGCGAGTTTGACGTAGGCCTTCTTCCAGTCGCGGCGATAGCCTACGTTCTGCCCGCGGCGGCGCATTTTGCCGACGAAGTTCGCGGTGCGCACCCCGTCAACCTTGACCTTGAAGATCTGCTGCACGGCTTCCTTGATCTCCGTCTTGGTGGCGGCGGCGTTGACTTCGAAAACCACCGTGTGCTGCGTCTCCTTCACACCGAGTCCCTTCTCGGTGATGATCGGACGCCGGATGACTTGATAGTGTGGGGCTGCCATGGCTTACTCCTTGCCCTTCTTGGCGACCGGCTTTTTTGCCGCGGCCGGTTTCTTGGCCGTTGCTTTCGGCGCGGCTGCTTTCTTAGGAGCCGGCGCGGGAGCGATGGATTCGACCTGCGGCGCAGCCGCTGGATCGTGGTTCGGGTCGAGCGTGCGGATCAAACGCGCGGCGGCATCTTTCGAG
Organism: Candidatus Acidiferrales bacterium; assembly: GCA_963783955.1. GTDB lineage: Bacteria > Acidobacteriota > Terriglobia > Acidiferrales > UBA7541 > Acidiferrum. The sequence goes on from CAWAPN010000004.1 coordinate 346,592, forward strand.
ACCACCAGGCGATCATGGCGCAGCACGTCGTACGCCTGCAGGACGTTCGAGGCCGAGAGCTTCACGCCTTCGAGATTGCGGCTGGCGAGTTCGAGGTTGCGATTTTCGCCGTAAGCGACGAGCAACGCGGTGCTATCCGCGTTGAGCTTCTCGAGGGCCACGCGCAAGGATTTGGTCTTGTGGGTGTCGAGCGACCAGGCGTCGACGATCGTGAGTTTCTGCTCCGCGAGCTTCGCCGAAAGCGCCGAGCGCAGCGCGCCGAGAATCATTTTCTTCGGCAGCGCGTAGGCGTAGGAGCGCGGCTTCGGTCCGTGGACCGTGCCACCATGGCGCCACAGAGGCGAACGGATCGAGCCGACACGCGCGCGGCCCGTGCCTTTTTGCCGCCAAAGCTTGCGGCCCGCGCCGCTAACTTCGCTCTTGTCCTTGGTCTTGGCCGTGCCGCGACGCAATCCCGCGAGATACCAGCGAGAAGCTTCGTGCAGGAGGTTTCTGTTAATCTCCGCACCGAAGACGGCATCCGCCAGTTCGACCTGACCGACTTTCTTGCCATCCAAATTGACTACGTCTACGACCGGCATTGTTTCTTCTCTCTCATACTTCTAAATTCGCTTCTTCCATCTTCCGCAGGGCTCAGAGACCTGCCTGGCGCAGGCAAGCGCGGCCCGCACTTGAACACGGGTCCGAAGACCCGCCATTACCGAACCTACTTTGCTTTCTTTACTGCTTTCTTGGCCTTGTGGATGAAAATGTAAGTTCCACTTGGCCCGGGAACCGAGCCGCGAACCAACAGCAGGTTCTCGTCCGTGTCCACCTTGATTACTTTCAAATTCTTTGCCGTGACACGTTCATTGCCCATGTGCCCCGGAAAATGCTGATTCTTCCACACACGCGAGGGAAACGAACTGCCGCCGATGCCGCCGGGTGCACGATGAAACATGGAACCGTGCGTGGCGTCGCCTCCGGCATAGTGCCAGCGCTTGACGCCGCCAGCGAAGCCACGGCCTTTGCTGACGCCGGAAACGTCGACAAGTTCTCCGGTCTTGAAATTCTCCACGAGCACGCGGTCGCCGACCTTGGTCTCGTCCTTCGCTTCCGGCAAGCGCACTTCGCGAAGAATCTTGACCGGCGCGACGTTGGATTTCTTGAAGTGCCCGGTCATGGCCTTGTTGACGCGTTGCGGCTTGACGAATTCCACGAGGCCGAGTTGCGCGGCGTCGTAGCCGTCCTTTTCCTTGGTGCGGCGCTGCACGACGACGCAAGGACCCGCTTGAAGGACGGTGACCCCAACGAGGTTTCCGTCTTCGGCGAAGATTTGCGTCATGCCGAGTTTGATTCCGATGATTCCGTCGACTGCCATTTTTTCTCTCTCTTAGCAGCTTGCCGTTTTGGTATTGGCTGCTCGAATCCAAGTTCTTGCCGTTTCCACTGCACCCACCTCCCCTCGCGCCTCAGGGCAAGCAGAAAGCGGGCCCTACAAAACCTCTACTTCGCCGCGTGGCCGAAGGCCTTGATTTCTACGTCTACGCCGGGGGGCAGGTCGAGCTTCATCAGCGCGTCCACCGTGTCCGGTGTGGGTTCGAGGATGTCAATCAGGCGCTTGTGCGTGCGCATTTCAAACTGTTCGCGGGACTTCTTGTCCACGTGCGGCGAACGCAGCACGGTCCAGCGGTTGATGGTCGTCGGCAGAGGAATCGGACCGGCAACGTCCGCGCCGGTACGCTTGGCGGTTTCCACGATTTCGCGAGTGGACTGATCGAGAATGCGGTGATCGTAAGCCTTGAGGCGAATGCGAATTTTGTCTCCTTGTCTCATGGCGTTACTCAATGATCTCCGTGACGGCGCCTGCGCCGACCGTGTGGCCGCCTTCGCGAATGGCGAAGCGCAGGCCCTTCTCGAGTGCCACCGGGGTGATCAGCGTGACTTCGCAGCTCACGTTGTCGCCCGGCATGACCATCTCGACGCCAGCCGGCAACTTCATATCGCCGGTGACGTCCGTGGTGCGGAAATAGAACTGTGGACGATAACCAGAGAAGAACGGGGTATGACGTCCGCCTTCTTCCTTGGTCAACACGTAGGCTTCGGCCTTGAACTTGGTGTGCGGCGTGATCGAACCCGGCTTGCAAACCACCTGGCCGCGCTCGACATCTTCTTTTTCCGTGCCGCGCAGGAGCAAACCAACGTTGTCGCCGGCAATTCCTTCATCGAGCAGCTTCTTGAACATCTCGACGCCGGTGACAACCTTCTTCTGGGTTTCCCTGAAGCCGACGATCTCGACTTCTTCGGCGGTCTTGACCTTGCCACGCTCGATTCTGCCGGTCACGACGGTACCGCGTCCGGAAATCGAGAAGATGTCTTCGATCGGCATGGCGAAAGGCTTGTCCACATCGCGGACGGGCAGTGGAATCTTTTCGTCCACCGCAGCCATCAGCTCGTCAATCTTTGCTTCCCATTTGGCGTCGCCGTTGAGCGCTTGAAGCGCGGAGCCGCGAATCACGGGAACGGTGTCGCCGGGGAACTGGTAGCTCTTCAGCAGTTCGCGAACTTCGAGTTCCACGAGTTCGAGCAATTCGGCGTCTTCGACCATGTCGCACTTGTTCAAAAATACGACGATGTATGGCACGCCGACCTGGCGAGCGAGGAGAATGTGCTCGCGCGTCTGCGGCATCGGTCCGTCGGTCGCCGCAACAACCAGAATCGCTCCGTCCATCTGCGCCGCGCCGGTGATCATGTTCTTGATGTAGTCGGCGTGGCCCGGGCAATCCATGTGCGCGTAGTGGCGGTTCGCGGTTTCATACTCGACGTGCGAAACCGCGATGGTGATACCGCGTTCGCGCTCTTCCGGAGCGTTGTCGATCGAATCGAACGCGCGGAAGGCCACCTTGGGATTGTGTTTCGACAACACCTTGGTGATCGCCGCGGTCAGCGTGGTTTTGCCATGGTCGATGTGACCGATGGTGCCGATGTTCACGTGCGGCTTGGTACGCTCAAATTTTTCCTTAGCCATTGCTTCTCCTACTCCTCATCCGATCATGCTGCAAAATCGAAAGTCTTTACTTCTCCCCGCGATGCTTCTTGATGACATCCTCGGCAAGCGCTGCGGGCAACTCCGCGTAATGCGAGAAATGCATGGTGAACGTGGCGCGGCCCTGGGTGCGGCTGCGCAAATCCGTGGCGTAACCGAACATCTGCGCCAGCGGAACTTCCACGCGGATCACGTTGCTGCCGGCGCGGTTTTCCGTACCCTGAATCGCGGAACGCCGGGAATTCAGGTCGCCGAACACCTGGGCCATATATTCTTCCGGAACCACCACTTCGACTTTCATGATGGGTTCGAGGAGAACCGCCTTGGCGCGGGCGCAAGCTTCCTTGAAAGCCATGGAGCCGGCAATCTTGAAGGCCATTTCGTTGCTGTCGACGTCGTGGTAGCTGCCGTCGATGAGTACCACGGCGACATCCACCATAGTGAATCCGGCCAGGATGCCGTTATCGAGCGCTTCGCGAATCCCCGCTTCGATCGGGGGAATGAATTCGCGCGGGATGGCGCCGCCAATAATCTTGTCGATGAACAGGAAGCGGTGTTCCTTGTCGAACTTCCACTTGCCGGGAGTGCCGCCGGTGACGGACTTGGCGAGTTCGTCGAGATCGTCGGTGGAAAGTTCCTTCATGTTTTCATGATCGGAACTCGGCAGCGGATGCAATTCAATCTTGCAATGTCCGTACTGCCCCTTACCGCCGGTCTGCTTGATGTACCTGCCTTCCGCGAGGGACTTCTTGCGAATGGTTTCGCGATAGGCGACCTGCGGACGGCCGACGTTGGCTTGCACGTTATATTCGCGGAGCATACGGTCGACGATGATTTCAAGGTGCAGTTCGCCCATGCCCGAGATCAGGGTCTGGCCGGTGTCCGGCTCGGTAGAAACACGGAAGGTCGGATCTTCTTGCGCCAAGCGCTGAAGGGCGACGCCAAGCTTGTCCTGGTCGGCCTTCGTTTTCGGCTCGATGGCGACGGAAATGACGGGCGTCGGGAATTCGATCGATTCGAGAATGATGGGCTTATTTTCGTCGCACAGAGTGTCGCCGGTGTTCACGCTCTTCAAGCCGACGCACGCACAGATGTCACCCGCGCAGACTTCGTCGATCTCCTCGCGCTTGTTGGCATGCATCTGCAGCAAGCGGGAAATGCGCTCGCGCGAACCTTTGGCGGAGTTCAATACATAACTTCCGGATTTCAGAACACCGGAATACACGCGGATGTAGGTAACGTGGCCGACGAACGGGTCGGACATGATCTTGAAGGCCAGCGCCGCAAACGGCTGCTCGTCGGCGGCGCGGCGAAGAATGGGCTCGTCGTCTTCCGGATTGATTCCTTCGACCGGCGGAACGTCGACCGGAGAAGGAAGATAATCGACCACCGCGTCGAGCAAAGGCTGAATACCCTTGTTCTTGAAGGCAGAACCCGCGAGTACGGGAACGATTTTCAGCGCCAGTGTGGACTTGCGAACGGACTTGCGCATTTCGTCGACCGACAAGGTGCCCTCCGTCAGGTACTTGTCGAGGACGGCGTCGTCATGTTCGGCGATATATTCGACGGTCTTGTTGCGGTGCTCGTCGTAGAAGGCTTTATCGATCGCCGAACCCTTCAAGGCCGCCGCCACATCGGGGCGAGTGGCGATGAAAGTGGGATCCCACAGCTTGGCAACTTCAAAAACCTCGTACTTGGCACCGAGGGTTTCCTCGAGCCACACGACCACCTTCTCTTCGATGAAATCGATAATGCCGATAAAATTATCTTCGCGGCCGAGGGGAAACTGCAGCGGCACGGGATGCGCGCCGAGGCGCTGACGTATCGTGCGGATCACGTGATCGAAATCCGCACCCATGCGGTCCATCTTGTTCACGAAGCAGATGCGCGGCACGCGGTATTTGTCCGCCTGGCGCCATACCGTTTCCGATTGCGGCTGCACTCCGGCAACGGAGTCGAACACGCAAACCGCGCCATCAAGCACACGCAGAGAGCGTTCGACTTCGACGGTGAAGTCTACGTGGCCGGGCGTGTCAATAATGTTGACGCGATACTTTTTGTCGAAACGGGTCCAACTGGCGGTGGTAGCGGCGCTCGTGATGGTGATGCCCCGCTCACGCTCCTGCTCCATCCAATCCATGGTGGCCGTGCCTTCGTCCACCGAACCGATCTTGTAGGTCACGCCCGTGTAATACAGGATGCGCTCGGTCGAGGTCGTTTTTCCGGCGTCGATGTGCGCCATGATCCCGATATTGCGAGTATCTTCGAGTTTGAATACGCGACTCATTGCTCCCGGAACAGCCCTTTTCTCCCCTGTACGTGTTGCAACCGCTTCACTCACAACAACTCCAATTCTTTACCGGCGCCTATTTTTACCAGCGATAATGCGCGAAAGCCTTGTTGGCTTCGGCCATGCGGTGCACATCTTCCTTCTTCTTGATGGCGCCGCCGCGGGAGTTGGCCGCGTCGACGAGCTCGTCGGCGAGCTTGTCGATCATGGTTTTCCCCGCGCGTTCCCGCGAATACTGCAAGAGCCAGCGAATCGCCAGCGATTGCCGGCGGAAGGGATTTACTTCGACGGGCACCTGGTAGTTGGCGCCGCCGACGCGACGTGTTTTTACCTCGACGAGCGGTTTGAGGTTTTCGATGGCTTTCTTGAAAATCTTCAAAGCGTCGTCGTTGGTTTTCTTTGCTACCTGATCCATGGCGCCGTAGAACACGCGCTGCGCGGTGCTCTTTTTGCCTTCCCACATCATCGAGCAGATAAACTTCTCGACGATGGCTTCACCGTAGACCGGGTCGGTCGCTTGTACGCGCCGGCTGACTAATCCTTTACGAGGCATTCTGTTTCTCGCTCCTTCGAAAATCGATCCTGCTTTGCAAACGGCGGGAGGGCTCGCGCCCCCCTCTATCGTGGGCCGAGCTAAACTTCGGCCACTGGCAACCCAAAAAAATCTTACTTCCCAGCGGCGCCGGCTTTCGGACGCTTGGCGCCGTACTTCGAACGGCCCTGCTTGCGGTTTTCCACGCCCGCTGCGTCGAGCGTGCCGCGGACGATGTGATAGCGAACGCCGGGAAGATCCTTCACGCGGCCGCCGCGCACGAGCACGATCGAGTGCTCCTGGAGGTTGTGGCCGATGCCGGGAATGTACGTGGTGACTTCGACGGCATTGGTCAGGCGCACGCGGGCTACTTTGCGCAGGGCGGAGTTGGGCTTCTTCGGGGTCTGCGTGTAGACGCGAATGCACACGCCACGCTTTTCCGGGCAGCCCATCAGCGCGGGAGATTTGGTCTTCGAGAGAACCCCTTCTCTTCCCATTCTTACCAGTTGCGAAAACGTCGGCACGGTTAATCCTCTTTTCGAACCTGACAAACCTTTGCGCGCAGACAAATTTGCAGGCTCTCGCATTGCGCGCGGACCAATGCGCGAGAGCACACACGAACGCTGAAAGGTACTGCGAATCCGGAGAGAAGCAGCAAGAAACTCCGCGCACAATCCAAGAGACAGACTTACGCTCCCGGTGAACGAATCGGAGAGGCTTACTCGGCTTTTCGGGGCTGGCGCCCCATTCCGGCCGCTCTTCTGTCCCATTCCGTCGAACAATGTTCTGGGACCGAAGAATTTCCTTCCAACCAGCCTGCCCCCACGAAGCGGAAGGCCGTACTACACGGGTAAAATACCCCTGACAAAACAGAAAGTATAAAGAACTTAAGTGAAGCTGTCAAATCTCTTTGCTAGAAAAAGGTGTGGAAAACGAGCAAGCGGCGGTCGGGGTGCATCGCCAGCGGGAAAAGCACCGGTCTCGCGTCCCGCCCCTACAACCGCCGAAACCCAAGGAATGCTCCGGCGCACCCGGCGGACACCACGCAAGCTAGCTAAAGGTCATAGTATCAGCTAATTAGTGGTAGGGCCCGAGCCTAAGCCCATCTCGCCGAAGGGCCACAGGTTGAACGATTTCAGCATGTCGTAATCACCCCTTTCGCGGAGCATCTTGGCGGTGCGCTCCGCGGGCCAAGGGGAGGCGAAGCGCTCCGGGCGGTCGGCGAGCCAAAAGGCCGTGAGGGCCATGATGGTAGCGTCTTGCGTGAGCACGTCCGGCTTGACTTCTTCCAGGGAATCGGCGGCGGAGTGGTGCGTGAATTTGTAATCGGGGGAATCCTGATCGAGGTTGATTCCTGGAAGGCCCGCGAGAATGAACGGACCGGTGTCGGTACCGAACTCGCGCTTGTCGCTGACGGAAATCTCGCGGATGTTGTCGAGCGAGTCGGCGAAAGCTCTCATGGAATCGACTAGATCGATGCGGCCGCCGAGTTGAAATTCCTTGATGGGTCCCTGGCCGTCGTCGAGAACAACGGCGGCGACGTGATTTTTCATTTCGTTGGCGTGTTGCTTCACGTAGGCGAGCGAACCGAGCAAGCCTTGTTCTTCTCCGGTGAACAGAACGAAACGGATCGTGCGCCGAGGACGCTGCCCGCTTTTCAGGATGGCTTCGGCGGCGGCGAGAACGGCGGTTGCGCCGGTGCCGTTGTCGGTAGCGCCTTCGCTGAGATCCCAGGAGTCGAGGTGTGCGCCGAGGACTACGATTTCTTCGGGGTGCTCGCGGCCGACGATATCGCCGACGACGTTTGCGGATTCGACTGGACCGCCCGTGAAAGCGTTTTGCACACTGATGCGGACACGCACCGTTTTTCCTGAAGCGAGGAAACGCTCGAGTTGACTTTCGTCTTCCATGGCCATATCGACGACGGGAAGATCAAAATCCTGAGCAAAACCGAGAATTCCCGTATGGGTGAGGTGCATGCCTTCGGCTTTGAAGCCGCCTTGGCCCCCGACCACGGCAACAGCGCCGGCTTTGCGCAAATGTTTCAGGAAATCGCCGTATTGCGCCAACAGCGGCCAGAAATTCTTCTTGGGAGCGCCTTCGGGTTTCATCATCACGATTTTTCCGCGGAAGCGAGAGATGTTGGCGATTTCGGAGTCCAGGTCGAAGAGGTTTGCGGTGACGACTTCCGCTTCGACGCCACCGACGGGAGTCGAACCGGTCCATCCCATGGCGTCCACGGTAAGAGTGCGATTGAGAGGAGCGACTAATTCGGCGGAGGCGGTGCCACGCGTCCAGCCCTTCCACATGGACCATTTTTCGTCGTGGACGTTGGACAAGCCCATGGTTTTCATTTTATCCAGGCCCCAGTGGATGGCTTTTTCGCCGGCGGGCGACCCGGTCACGCGGCCGCCGACGTTGTCGCTGAGTTCGGTGAGGTAGGCGTAGGCGTTGGAGTTATAGAAACCCTGGCCGGCGATGCTGGTAAGGGCGGGCTTGGTGCCATCCTCTTCGGGGCCTTTGGGCTTGATGGAATCTTTGGCCTCCGCGAGGAAACCTGTGAGTCCGACGGCAAATGTTGCTAGCAGCAACCGTTTTTTCATGTCCGCTCCTTGCGCGGAAATTGGTGCATCGAGAAACCTTGACTCTAACACAGCGAAAAAGAGCCCGCCGCAGACGGCGGCCTCTACGACCCTGGCAGCTGCGGGCCGGACGAGCGTCCGGGAACCGCCGAAGGACCCGCGGACTGGCCCTGCGCTGCAGACCCGACACAACCCTCTTCGCCTTAGACGAAGGATCTGGCTGACGGTTGCAGATGGGGCCTGTGGCTGCCGCGAAACCATGGGTAAACGCGGCTTTACCATTGGGGCGGTCCTGCCTAAACTTTCAACGTGACACTTTTGCGACACGCGGCTTTTGTTTCGACGATTGTGCTTTTTTGTGGCGGCGCTCTTGCTGCGCAAGCGCAGCAACCTGCCGATAAACCCACCGGTCCGATCAGGGAGGAAACCCTCGCACAAAAAGATGGGCAAGAGAAGACGGCGCAGAAGCCGCAACTTCCATTTCAGATTCAGTTGCTCGAAACGCAGATGCGGTTTGAGGCCAATGGGGATTCGCGCAAGGAAGTGCACACGATCGTCAAGATCATTAACGTGCTGGGCGTGCAGCAGTTTGGGCGCATTTCGTTTGATTACAACCGGTCGTTTCAGAAGGTCGAGATTCCGCTGATCCGCGTCAGTCACGCGAACGGGGGAACTTCCGAGGTGCTACCGAGCGCGGTGACGGACGTGCCGAACGCCGCGGTCGAACAATTTCCGGCGTATCACGATGTGCGCGTCAAGGCGGTGCGGATTCTTGGCTTGCAGGAAGGAGACACGGTCGAGTATCGCGTGGTTACCAATACGACCAAACATCCGTTGGCTCCGGACTTTTGGTTGGAACACACGTTTGATCGATCGGGGCAAGTGCTCGAGGAGGATTACGAGCTGGATCTGCCGAGCTCGCGGAACGTGGAACCGCCGATCAGCGCGGATGCGCCAGTCAGCTCGAAGGAAAATACCGGATCGGGACCGGATGCATTCACGGTTTATAAGTGGAAGAGGACCTTTTCGCCGTCGAAGGAAGGGGAAGATGGTGTGGCAGCCAGTTCGACCGTTCCGGACGTGAGTGTGTCGACATTTACGTGGGAGCGGTTGTCGGAGCGGCTTCAGGAGTTGCTCCTGCCCGGCTCGAGGCCGCTCGAGGAGATCAAATCGCACGAGGAGTCGCTGAAGGAGCTAGGCCGCCGGCCGGAAGTTGCCGAGGCGGTGCGGGAAAAAGCGCTCGCTCTGACCAAAGAATCCAAGAGTGACCTGGAACGAATGAAAGCGATCTACGAATTTGTGTCGACGAAAGTGAACACCGTGGATTTGCCGCTGGGCAGCGCGGGATTTCGTTCGCGTCCGGCGGTGGACATTTTGAATTCCGGATATGCGACGGGGGAAGACAAATATGTTTTGCTGGCGGCGTTGGCGGCGGCGGTGAATTTGCGGGCGGACGCGGTGCTGACGGGATTTTGTGACCGCAAGGCGCCGGCAAATCCGGCTTCCTTCAAGCATCTGGTGGTCATCGGCGCGACGAAGGAACGGCAATACTGGCTTGATCCGGCGGTAGAAGTAGCGCCGTTTGGCATGATCTCGCCGTCGGAGGCGAAGTGCGCGTTTTTGCTGCGGCGCGATGCGTCGGCGACGAATGCGGGACAAGAATGGGTGAACGCGCCTGCGACGCTGCCATTTGCGGCGTTCCAGAGAGTCAGCGTGGACGCCACAATTTCCGATACCGGGCAACTGACGGCGAAAGTGAACTATGTGGTGCGCGGGGAAAATGAATTGCTGTTGCGCGTGGCCTTTCACCAGGCGCCAAAGGATAAGTGGAAGGACATCGCTACGTTGCTGGCGATTTCGGATGGATTCCGCGGACAAGTTACGGAAGCCAAGGCTTCCGATCCGCTTTCGACGGAGGAAGCGTTTACGGTCGAGTATGAGCTGGCGCAGTTGAAATTTGTGGATTGGTCGAAGAAGCCGGTACGGATTCCGGCGCTGTTGCCGCAGATTGGTTTGCCGGATTTGCCGGCGGTGCGGTCCGAGGGGAAGGCGGCAAAGATTGAGTTGGGGACACCGCTCGACGTGCAGACGGCGATGACGTTGCGATTGCCGGAGGGCACCACGGTACAAACCCCGGCGGGAACATCGATGGCGCGGGATTATGCGACGTATGCGTCGAGATATTCGAGTACACAGAATACCGTCGTGGCCACGAGGAAGATTGATTTTATGAAGCGGGAAATCGCCGCGGATCGCGCGACCGACTACAACGCGTTCCTGCACGCGGTCGAGAATGATCAGGCGCAGCGATTGATTCTGATTCCTGCGGCTGGACCAGAGGCCCTGCCCAAAGTTCCTTCGACGGCGGGCAAACCCTGAAAGTTTCAAAAGGGGCGGTCGTATGTGAAATGTCTGAGGAAAGGCGCCCGCCGCCGCGGCCTTTTGAAGGCAAAGTGCCGCGCCTAGGACGCTGAGCACGCGAAGGAATGAATTGATAGGTCAGCGGATTTCCATTACTTCTTTTTCTTTGGTGGCGGAGAGTTCTTCTACTTTTTTGGTTTCGGCTTGGGAGAGTTTGTCGAGCTCGTCGAGGGCGCGCTTTTGTTCGTCCTGGCTGATCTTTTTTTCTTTTTCGAGTTTGTCGATGGCTTCTTTCAGGTCGCGGCGGATATTGCGAATGGCGGTACGGTGGTTTTCGAGGGCTTTGTGGATGTGCTTGACCAGTTCCTTGCGACGCTCTTCGGTGGGGGATGGGATGGGAATGCGGACGACTTTGCCGTCGTTGGTCGGATTCAGACCGAGGTCGGAGGAGCGGATGGCTTTGTCGATGAGCGGCACCGCGCTGGGATCCCAGGGAGAGATGACCAACATGCCGGCGTCCGGAATGGTGACGCTGCCGAGCTGGTTCACGGGCATGGGCGTGCCGTGGTAGTCGACGCGCACGTGATCGAGAATGGCGGCGTTGGCGCGGCCGGTGCGCACGGAGGCCAGCTCTTTGCGGAAGTCCTCGACGGCTTTTTCCATCCGGGTTTTCGCGGCCGATTGCGCTTCTTTGGTATTGCTGATTGTGCTCATTGTGTCGATCCTTGAAAAATCATCAGGGCGCTCGAGCGGCGAAAGGCAATGCCGATCAAACGGTACGCGGGGGCCGAAACCCCCACCTCCTGGGGAAATCCGAAACTCCGTACGGAAGACGCAAACTGCAAACGGCTTTTCCTATTAGCTCGGCAGCAGGGTTGAGCCCACGCGTTCCCCAAGAACTGCGCGGCGAATGTTGCCGGGCTTGTGCATATTGAAAATCACTATGGGCATGCCATTGTCCATGCACAGGGAAATGGCGGTGGAATCCATTACTTTCAAGTCCTGATGCAGAACTTCGCGATAGGTAATTTCCGCGAAGAATTTGGCGCCGCTGACTTTTTCCGGATCGGCGTCGTAGATGCCATCGACACGCGTGGCTTTCAGGATAACGTCGGCTTTGATTTCCATGGCGCGCAAAGCGGCCGCCGTGTCGGTCGAGAAATATGGATTGCCGGTACCCGCGGCGAAAATCACCACGCGGCCCTTTTCGAGATGGCGCGTGGCGCGGCGGCGAATGAAGGGCTCGCAGACCTGGTGCATTTCGATAGCGCTTTGCACTCGGGTGTGCACACCGAGTTTTTCGAGAGCGTCCTGAAGCGCCAGAGCGTTCAGGACGGTGGCGAGCATGCCCATGTAATCGCCGGTCGCGCGGTCAATCTCAAAACCCTTCTGGCGCGCGCCGCGGAAAATGTTTCCACCGCCGACCATGATGGCGATCTGCACCCCGAGTTTGAGCACGTCGCGTAATTCCTGAGCGATAGCGTAGATCGTTTGGCCATCGATGCCAAAGCCCTGCGGACCCTGCAGCGATTCTCCGGAGACTTTCAGCAAAATCCGGCGATACGCCGGGATTCTCTTGGTGCTTTTCGTCGCTGCTTTGGATTTCCTTGCCATGTCTGTCCGTTCGCGTTGGGCGAAGCCTTGAGGATTGTAGCAGATAGGACGTGGGTCGCCCGCAAGAAACAGAGCCAAGGCTGATAGACAAACGAAAAAAGTCAAACGAATCGAAGAGCGCAATCCCAAATGGAGGGACCTGAGCCAGGGAGGATTCGCTCGTCGGCGCAAAAACAGCCGTCATTCTGAACAAAGTCTCGGGAGTGAGGAATCCCTCTTGCTCGCGTTCCGGCAACCTGCAGCGAGGGACACTGCGCTTAGGCGCTTTCGGGGGTTGTTGTAGGTTCGGGCTCCGGGGTGGGCGTTGCGGACGGGCCCGGACCGGAACCTTCGCCGACTTTGAAGCGCGCGAAGCGGCGGATGGTGATGTTTTCGCCGAGTTTGGATATGGCGGCGTTGATCATTTCACCGATAGTTTGGGTTTCGTCCTTGATGTAGTGCTGCTCGTAGAGGCAGGTGTCCTCGTAGAACTTTTCCATTTTGCCCTGGACGATTTTCTGGATGACCTGTTCGGGCTTGCCGGTGGCGCGGGCCTGCGCGGTGTAGATTTCGCGCTCGCGCTCGAGCATTTCGCTGGTGACGTCCTCGCGGCGGACGTAACGCGGATCGACGGCAGCGATGTGCATGGCCAGGTCGTGGCAGAGATGCTGGAAGGCTTCGGTGCGCGCGACAAAATCGCTTTCGCAGTTGAGCTCGACGATCACGCCGATTTTTCCTCCGGCGTGGATGTAGTGGCCGATGAGACCTTCGGTGGCTTCGCGCGAAGCTTTCTTGGCTGCGGCGGCTTGGCCTTTCTTGCGGAGGACGTCAATGGCCTTTTCGATGTCGCCGTTGGTTTCGACCAGGGCGGCTCGGCAATCGCTGAAGCCGGCATTGGTGCGTTCACGGAGTTCTTTTACGAGCTTTGCTGGGATATCCACGACGGGTTTGCTTGTGCTCATCCTTTTCTCTCTGCTAGGCAAACTACGCGATTGAACCTAAAATTCTGGAACCGCCGCCGAGCGAACCTGGCTGCGGCAGTCAGACTCGCCCTACGCTTCTCAAACGGGTCCGAGACCCGCCACAACAAAACCTGCTTGTTTCGACACGGCCCGTCTCAGAAGGCGGGCCCGCACACCCAAGAGGCGAGTTAGCGCTTGACCTCGTCGGGAGGGACGGTGGTTTCGGCGGCTTCGATGAAGGCCTCCGAACCATCGGCTTCTGTGGCTTCGACGAAGTCGCCTTCCTGTTTTTCGTACTGTTCGTAGGCGCTGGTGTCGACGTAGTCGACGCCGGCTTCCTGCGCCTGGTCGGCGGCAACCTTTTGGTCGGCCACCTGGGATTGTTCGTAGAGGGAACGGCCTTCGGCGACGGAGTCGGCGATCTTGGTGGTGAACAGACGAATGGCGCGCAGGGCGTCATCGTTGCCTGGAATGATCCAGTCCACCACGTCGGGATCGCAATTGGTGTCTACCACGCTAACGACCGGAATGCCCATGCGGCGGGCTTCCTTCACGGCGATTTCCTCGGCGTTCGAATCGATGACGAACAGGGCGTCGGGTAACTGCGCCATGTTCTCGATCCCTTCAAGATTCTGATGCAGGTGCTTCATCTCGCGGTCCAGGCGCGCACGCTCCTTTTTGGAGAGCTGCTCCATGCGGCCGTCTTCGGTCATGGCCTTCAGGAGTTTCAGGCGCTTGATGGACTTTTGCAGCGTGGCCCAATTCGTCAGCGTGCCGCCGAGCCAGCGATGATTCACGAAGTAGGCACCCGCGCGCTTGGCTTCTTCGGCGATGGCTTCCTGGGCTTGACGCTTGGTGCCGACAAAAAGAACGGTGCGGCCGTGACTGGAGATTTCTGTGACAAAACGGCTGGCTTCGCGGAACATCTTCAAAGTTTTTTGCAAATCGATGATATGAATGCCATTGCGCTCCCCGAAGATATATTCCTTCATCTTGGGATTCCAACGGCGCGTCTGGTGACCGAAGTGAACGCCGGCCTCCAGCAGCTCCTTCATGGTGATTTCTACTGCCACTTTTCCTCCTTAAGAGATGGATGCTTTTCGTAGTTGACGCCGATAGCTGCCAGGCCTGAAGGCACGGCACTACAACGGCGACTACGCAGCAGCCTCTTGCCGGCTTCTTGCCGGCCATGATCTTGAAGTCTCCGCAAAGCGGAAGCTCCAGAGCCCATGCGTGCGGAAGTTGTTCCGCACCAAACTTTTCCGAGCCAGTTCTTAGCGCTTGGTGAACTGGAAGCGCTTGCGCGCGCCCTTTTGCCCGTATTTCTTGCGTTCCTTCATACGGGAATCGCGGGTCAGGAAACCGTTCTTGCGCAGCGCCGGACGCAACTCCGGGTTGAAGCGGCTGATCGCGCGCGACAAGCCCATGCGCACCGCTCCAGACTGGCCGCCTACGCCGCCGCCCTTGGCGGTGCAGACCACGTCGACCTGGTCGATAAGGCTCGTGAACTTTAGCGGCTCGGTGGCGTCATGTTCCCAGGCATGATTCGGGAAATACTCCTTGGGCGGCCGGCCGTTCACCGTGAATTTTCCGCTGCCAGCGCGGACGAAAACACGGGCGATGGATTCCTTGCGACGGCCCGTGCCGTGAAACCAGGTCTTATTGCCCAGTGCGGGCGTGTTCGAAGTACTCAATGGATCATTCCTCCAAAAAACGCATACCCTTGCTGAAAAACTTGCAAAATGACGAGACCAGTCCGCTAGTTCTTGAACTTCACGCTCGGAAGGCTCCCCGCTAAGGCACCACTTAGAAGGAACAACCAACGTGCGGAAACTCTCGTGCAACCCGGCGGCGCCGGGAAACTCTTAGACCGCGACTTGCTGCGGCTTCTGCCCCGCGTGACGCGCTAAACCTGCGGCATCGCGGTACACGCGTAATTTCTTGGCGCGGCGGGCACGCAGCTTGTTCTTTGGCAGCATACCAACAATCGCTTCGCGAACGACCCATTCGGGTTTGCTTTCGCGTACACGCTTGGCGGGAACGGCCTTCAAGCCGCCGGGGTAACCACTGTGGGAGTAGTAGACTTTCTGTTCCACCTTGTTCCCGGTCATTTTGATCTTGTCGGCGTTGATTACGACCACGTGATCGCCGGAATCCAAATAGGGCGTAAAAGCGGCCTTGTCTTTGCCGATTAAAATTCGCGCGGCTCTAGTCGCCAGGCGGCCGAGCGCCTTGTCGGTGGCGTCCAAAACGAACCACTGAGCGCCCACTTTGAGCGCTTCTGCTTCCTCTCCCTTGGCTACATACGTCCTCATTGCGATCAGTCACACCTTTCCCTGTAAAGACAAAATCTAAGCTTAGAGCGTGAGCCGGGCTTTGTCAACGAAGTTAGCGAGTTAGCGACGCGGTGGGCGCGGTGTTGATCCGTCGAGGGCTTAGCCGAGAGACGACAACGGGTTGCTGAATTGCCGGGTGCGAAGCCCGTAGAGATTCCGTCGACAAACACCAGAAGATCAGCCTTGAACTGTTCCATCGCGACAGAAGTCTTCGTGGAGCAGGAACAGAAGTATCGAAAGACGGCGGAATTCAGGGCCAGGGCGCGCCGAGCCGATTCGGAAAAGAGATGGGATTGCGTGATCGAGTGAAATGGTCTATGGGGCCGGATCGATGGCGAAGCAACGAAGAACCTGGTGAACGTGGTGGAGTACCGTTGCGCGAGGCTTCGCTCTGTTGTAGCCTTCGCGCGGAGGTGACCGCGATGCACCCGGGAGCCAAGAACTCGAGCGTCTTGCCGGACAAACAGCTTCGCACACTCGGCGAGTCCAAGGCCTCTCGAGAGGCAGAGTCCCGGCAGGAAATGGACAGAAGGCTTCTCGAGTTGCTCGGAGAAGTGATTCGAATGTCACAAGCGTGGGTGCGAGCCCTCGAGTCCGGCGACCCGTTCACGGCAGACAAGTGCGAAGCGGAATGCGTGGCGGCGATGGAGAGGTTCGAGGCCAATCGAGAAAAAGGACTGTCGAGTTCCGATGTACTCGAACAGACCCAATGAAGCAGGAAGGATGAACTAAAGGATGAACTAGAGGATGTTTACGGCGCGGGCGGCCAAAAGGGCGATGATGGCCAGAGAGATTAGGGATTGCAGCATGGTGCCGAGCTTGGCCGAGCGGGAGAGCACGGCGGTGTCGGTTGGGGAAAAAGCCGTGCTGGTGTTGAAGGCCAGGAACAGGTAGTCGATGAAATGCGGGGTCCACGAAGGGTCTTGATTTTCGCGCCCCATCATTTGGGGAAAGAGGAAGGAAGTTCTCGCGAGGCCGCCGGGACGTTCGCGGCACATTGGGCCGCCGCCGTCGAGTTTCCAGTACCACAGAGCGAAAATCAAGATGTTGGCTATCCAGAGGGTAAGGGCGGAGCGCAACAGCGCTCTTGGTGTTTCCAGATGTTGCGGGATGCCTTCGACCAGATGAATAAGCGCGGCGATCAGTGCAATGGTGATGATGCCGTTGACCGTGAAGGAGAGGATGCGCGTGACTTTGTGATCGCCGCGCCGGTCGGAGATGACCATTGGGACCATCAGGAGAACAATGACTGCGAGCAAGAACCAGCTTGGGCCGAGGGTCAGTGGTTCTGGCAGAGCGAGGTAGATAGCAGCAGCGGCCAGCATGGCGATGAAGGCGGGCCAGCGCGGTTCGCGTAGGGGTGGATGGGGCATTTTCGATGTGCAGCGCGGGATAGTTTAATACAGACACGCGCCGGATCAGAGGAGCAAGAAAACAAGACCAAGGTCGAAAGACCCGCCACTACGAAGAGCGGTTTGTTGAGAGGTTACAGATGCGAAATCTTCGTTGCTAGATTTGCGGGGGTTTCATTTAAGATAGCCGCAGTGGGCAGGCGGGCATCGGATCCTCGAAACCAGATGCAAATGTAACGGCCGCCTGCAGCAAGGAGCTCCCTATGTCGTTTCCCCGAGTTGCGCGGATAGGTTTGTGTGTTTTGGCAGCCGCGTGGATGTGCCGGCCGGCGCCGGCACAAGACACCACCGCACCACCGGCGGTCGCATCGCCGGCAGCGGCGGGTCCCAAGAGGCTTGTGACCATCATGAATTTTGATTATGGGACAGTGCAGAATTACGTACAGGCGATTTTTGGTTCGAACCAGGACATTGGCAAAGGCATCTCCGACATGCTGGTGGATAAGCTGCTGAAGGACGGGAAGTACCGGCTGATCGAACGGTCTGCGCTCGACAAGATCTTAACGGAGCAGAATTTTTCAAATAGCGATCGCGCGGACTCGAATACGGCGGCGAAGATCGGGAAGGTGCTTGGCGTGGACGCGATCATTATCGGCTCGATCACACAGTTTGGGAGGGATGACCAGCACACGAATGTAGGCGGAGGCGGATACGGTCTGGGTAAGTTTGGACTTGGCGGAGTGGGGGTCGGCAAAGCCAAGGCGGTGGTGGCGATCACGGCCCGGGTGATCAATGTTTCGACTGGCGAGATTCTGGCGTCGGTACAAGGTACCGGCGAATCGACGCGATCCAGTACTTCCCTGCTGGGTGGAGGCGGAGGGTGGAGTGGCGGCGGGGGCGGCGCGCTCGATATGGGGAGCAGCAACTTTGCAAATACGATTCTTGGAGAGGCTACGCACAAGGCTGTCGACGATGTCGGCGCCAAGTTGGACGACGAGGCCGAGAAGATTCCCGAGCGCGTTTTGACGATTTCCGGGTTGGTGGCTGATGCTACCGGTAATACGCTCATCCTGAATGTCGGCAAGAAAGCGGGAGTGAAGGTTGGCGACAGATTGTCGGTGACGCGGCAGGTGCGCGTCGTGAAGGATCCGGCGACAGGGAAGGTCATTAAGTCCGTCGAGGATAAGGTTGGCGACGCTACGGTGACGGAAGTGGATGACGATTCGGCTACGGCAACTTTTAACGGGACGGGACAGGCGAAGGTTGGAGATGTAGTCAAAAACTGATTTATTTTTAGTAAGTTACCAGAAGCGCCAGCCCGCAGCCGAACGCTGCGGGCTGGTTCTATTTTGGGTGCGTTTTTTGATGTATCCTCGCTGAGACGCGGTGAACGCTGTGCGGAGGGCTTATGACTGCTGAATTTAATGTGGGACAGCATATTGGCGACTACGAGATTCTGTCCATCCTCGGGATGGGCGGTATGGGCAAGGTTTATAAAGTCCGCAATGTGATTTCCGACCGCGTGGAGGCCATGAAGATTTTGCTGCCGGACTTGAACAGCAATCAGGGCTTGGCGGACCGGTTCCTGCGGGAAATCCGGTTGCTGGCTACCTTGGATCACCCGAACATCGCGGCCTTGCGCACGGCTCTAACTTACGAAAATCAATTGGCGATGATTATGGAGTTTGTGGAAGGGGAGACGCTGGCGAACCGCGCGGCGCGGGCACCGCTTTCCACCGCCGACGCCGTGAATTATTCCGACCAGGTGCTTTCCGCGCTGAGTTATGCGCACAAGCAGAACATTATTCACCGGGATATCAAACCGGCGAACATGATGCTGACACCACATGGCGTGGTGAAGTTGATGGATTTCGGGATTGCGCGGTCGGCCACAGACGGATCGCTCACTTCCACCGGAACGACGTTGGGTTCGTTGAATTACATGCCACCGGAACAGGTGCGCGGAGAAGCGGCCGATGCGCGGTCCGATATTTATTCTTTTGGCGTTTCGCTTTATGAAATGCTGACCGGCAAACTTCCCTTTCAGGGCGATTCGCAATACTCCTTGATGACGGCGCATTTGAACCAGACACCGCCCGAGCCTATAACGCTGCGGGGTGACTTACCGGCAGGTTTGAACACCATCATTATGATGGCGATCGCGAAGGACCCGGCCAGCCGGTTTCAGTCCGCCGATGCGGTTCGCGCCGCTTTGAGCAGCGTCGAAGTGAGCCACTTACCGGCGTCGAACACGACGGCGGTTACGCCAACGCCGAAATCGTCCGGTGCGACAACGCTCGTCGACACACCGCAGACCCCGCGCATCGCTCCGACTCCGACGCCACGCACGCCTGCTCCCGCGCCAACACCCGTTCGGAGCGCGACACCTGCGCCGCCGACCGTGCCGATGACTTCCCCTGGCGCGCCAGCCACGGCCATGGCGCCCCCGGCGCCACCGCCAGCGACGGGACCAAGTTCGAGCCGCGGTGTGTGGCTCGCGATCGGTTCCCTGCTGGGAGCCAGCGTCTTGATCGCGGGCGGGATCTATATTCCGCGACACATGGGAACGCATGCTGATCCGAAGAAGGCCATGTTCCCGGCGAACGGTCCGCACGATGCATCGAATTCGACTCCGAGTGCAGATGCCAATGACTCGCGGGAGACGCCGTCCACGCCTGCGACCCCTTCGAAGCCGATTGTTGATTTGAAGGGGGATCAGGGCAGCCTCAAGGTTGATTCGGACGGAAGTGTTTCGGTCAACGGCCCGGACGGAAGCATGCATGTCGATGCGAAGACCGGATCGGTGACGATGTCCGGGAAACCGAGTGCGAAGGCTAGCCAGAATGCGGCGAGCGGGAATCCCGCGCCTTCAAGGGCCGATGCGCCGCCGGTGGCGGGACCGCCGCCGGGACCTACGCCGGATGAGATTGCGAAAGCCGCGGATGACGCGGACAAATTGAATGTGCGGGCGGAGACAGCGACGCAGAGTGTGGAAACGCTCCGGAAGCAGCAACAGGCGGCCGGGTATAACCTGCGGGCGGATATTGCGTCATCGGAGGAACGCATGCAGCTGT
This sequence comes from Candidatus Acidiferrales bacterium, assembly GCA_963783955.1. Classification (GTDB taxonomy): domain Bacteria; phylum Acidobacteriota; class Terriglobia; order Acidiferrales; family UBA7541; genus Acidiferrum. The sequence goes on from CAWAPN010000004.1 coordinate 366,699, forward strand.
ACATGTCCAAGGGGAATAACGCTTTGAAAGCTCAGGATTTGAAGAATGCCGAGAAGTACTTTGATATGGCCGAGACCGAGTTGACGAAAATTGAGAAATTTCTGGGGCATTGATTTGGAAATGGCGATGGCCTGAGAGTTTCATGCCGAATTGAAATCGGCTGCCGACGCTGCTCCTTCGCTTCACTCGGGATGACAATTCCTTTTTCGGGGAGCATCGCGAGCGCGATTTCCCGAAGAGGATTCGGCACCCTCAGAAAGCCCAACCGGCTGGCCTTACGGCGCTACAGGAGCGCTGTGCCGGTTAGGACCAGTAGGCCTATGAGGAAACTTTTGGGCCACATTTGAAATCCCTTTTCGTGACATCCTTTTGACAAAATCGCAGTTGGAAGTGTGACTACGGAGGAGTAAACTCCCGGGCACGAGACTGACGCCGTTGGCACCCCGCCTGGCTTCCGCGTCGAGGGGGCGTTTGTGAAACTATCGCTTTTGTTTCTAGCGTTGTCTGCTGCTGGCCTTTTTCAGGCAGGCACTGGTGCGAGTGCTTGCGCGGCAACTGCGGACCAGAATGCCCCTCCTTTGCAGGGTGAGTATGCCGTGACCATTCCGGGACCGTTGCGTTCCTTCCTCCGCATGAGCGGAACCAGCCAGGAAATTTCGACCAGGGAAGTCCTATCGACGCTTGCGCATAACTTGGTTCTTCTCGGATATCAAAGGGGAAAAGCGACCGAGTATCTGATTTTGCTGCGGCGGTATGTTGTGCAGGCGAAAGAGTTGGGGGCATTGGCGGGGCCGGACGGGAATATACGCATCAGCGGCTGTAAGAATTCCGAACCGCTGCTTCGTATCCTCGGATACCGGATACAGGGAGAATGCGCGCGCACAGGCATGAGTCTGGTAACGGCCGATCCCGAGAGGGCCTTTGTGGCGGTTGATTCGGGGTTTCCGCTAGTGGACCTCGAGGAAGCGTTACAGAAGGATGCGCCTTTCACTTATGGATACACGGGAACAACGGTGCCTGCGCTGTTTGCGCCCGCGGATTGGGCCACCGTAGCGACGGAGAAGAAATCGGAGAACAAAGACATTTTGAGCGCGCTGTTATATGAGGCGGATGTGGCGCGCCTGTATTGGGGATTGTCGCGAATCGAGCCGGAAACGCGGATGCTGATCAAGAAGGAGATCGGACTGACGAAGCTATTGCCGGTGGCGCCGATCGTGGATCTTTACGGGAGCCAGATCTGCGTGCGGAACGGAGCGGTGGTGCTGCCCGGCGGAGAGAAGGCGGACAAGGAGTGGCAAGACTTAGTAGGCGCGAATCCGAAGAAACCGGGAGAATTTATTTATGCCCTGCTGACCAAGGATCGCGGGTGGTTCGCGTCTTATTTTGATGCCATGGCACGGACCAGCCATAGCCAGCAAGAGCACTTTGCCGAAAACCAGCGATTGAAAAGGTATTACTCGGCGTTCCGGACGCCGGGACTAGGGGCCGAGCCGGCAGCGAGATTGGCATTCCGGCCGGCGCCCGCGCTGATGGTGCTGGTCGCGCGGATGCAGTGGGACGGCAATGGCGATCCGTATGTCCCGGGAAGCATGCAGACGTGGTCGGAAATCCTGCAAAAGAATTCGGATGCGAAATACATTCACGTTTGGGAGAAGCATTTTGGCGGATGGAAAAATCCGGATCAGTTGGCAGAGGCGATGTTCGTGTTTTCGCGGCAGGAGACGGACGCGGGGCCGTTGCAGGCTTATCTCGGATTGAGTGAGCTGGACTTTCGGCGCGGACCAACGCACCGGCTGAGTAACGCGACGGTTGCGTTGATGGCCAAGAGGTACGCAGATTACAGCGATCAGTACCTGATCTTTTCGGAATTTCCGGAGCTGAGTGAAGATTCCATTACGCGTTTCATCACTACCGCCGATGCCGTGAGCAAGATTTCCGATCACACGGTACGCGGGAACGCCATGGGAATTTTCCAGGCCAACGTTGGGTTGTGGCAAATCCTGGCCCGGCAGGGACAAATTGATCGCGGGCAGATGAATGCATCGTGGCAGGAAGTCATCAAGCCTTTCGCGGATGTTTCCTCGGCCCCGCAACTGGTAACCGCCGGGCGTACTTCGGTCGAACAAGTGTTTCACGCGGCCACGAGCAAAGGGAAAGTGACGCAGAACGAAATGGTCGACCTGCTGGCCGGTGCGCGTCAATCCACTCCAGACGGACAGAAAATGCACACGGAAATAGCCGACCGGATTATGTCGGTGATGGCGGATCAGCGGCTGGTGTCGGTCGATACGCTGTTTGCCCTGGACGATGGGCTAAAAGGACAAGGCAATAAGGATTTGGCAGCGCTGGCGAGCGGACTTCGTGAATTCGAAATGCCACAACCTATATTTACCAGTAGTGAGCGGACGAACTGGGCGGCCGGTACCTACAACAACCGGCACACGGAACTGGAGATGAAGACCGACCTGGTGAAGGTTGTCAACTCGTCGGCGACACCCAAGCAAAAGGAAGAAGCGCGAGGGAAACTGGCTACGTTTCTGAGAGACACGCTTGTGGGCATGAACTACGCCTATTACGAGCCACCCGGTTCGCAAGTTTTGCACAACAATCCCTTGTTTGTTCGTTCGCACGATTTTTCCGGGGACACGGTGATGGGAGTGGAGCGGTTATGGCAGGCTCCGCACCTGTTTGGCGAGGGTTCGCCAGCCGGCGGCGGCGCGCATTTGATCGGGTCGCTGGCGGACTTGCCGTACGTGCTGGCAGAGGCGGAGCAGGATTTCATTGCGCCAGATCACGTGCAGGCCTTGATTTGGCAGCAATTCGTTCCAGGACTGTTAAGCAATGCAGTTGTGCCGCGGTGGTGGGGCGTGAGCCGGAACGAACTGCACGCTGTGGCGCTGTATCAAAAGGCTGGAGAAGAGCTGTTGACGGCGGGGGCGAAAGACGACGAGTTGCGCGGCAAGGTTATGGCCGTTCTTTCGGATCGAATGCCTCCGGAGAGGCGCGCCTGGCTCGAACAGACCATGCAGGCGGGTAAAACCACGGAGATGATTGAAGGAACGGCTCCGGCGGATACCTTTTATCTGACCGCGGAGTTCCGGCAGAAATATCCGGGAGAACTGAGCAATCGGGGCTCTTCGGGGCGGGAGCTCGAAGATTTGCTTCGCGACAAAGCAGAGGAGGTCAGTTGGGACCGGCTGTCGCGGGATTTTGGCGTGATCCATCCGGTTTTTGCGCAGACGTATGCGCGGGAATTCATTAGCGTGAGGCCCTTTCCGGCGCTCGGGGGAAGTTACAGCCGGCTGATGAGCGAATGCTGGGATTCTGGAAATCTTTACTGGGCGCGGCTGGCCGATGAAATGGGTTATGACCCTGTCGTACTGAACCGCGTTGTGCCTGAGCTGACGCTGCGCATGGTGGAAAGAATTTACGCCAGCGACCTCGAAGACTGGCCGGCGACTTTGCGCGCGTTGCGAGGCGCCGGTGAGGAGTTCCGGCAAGGAAAGTTTTCGACCGTGGCTCGAAACGCCGCGGCGAAAGACTGAAGCCAAGAGGATTTATGGTCGCACGCGTTAGGAAAAATGCCATGTTCAAGAAAATCTATTGCTTGGTGGTGTGTGGATGTCTTGGTTTTTATCTTTCGGTAGGGCAACGCGCAACTGCGCAGCAATCGCCGCCGGTGGATCCTCAGATTCACGTGGTGGTGGAGTTGGTGCAGCTGAATGTTGCGGTGACGGACAGCCGCGGGAATTATGTCACCGGGCTGCAGCCGAGTGACTTTTCCGTCGTAGAGGATGGGATCCCACAGAAAGTTGCCACGTTCGGCGAGGGCAATGAGCCGACTCGAAAGCTCCTGGATGCTTCGGCGCCGGAGAGCGGTGCGAATAGCGCTTCCGTTGGCACGGACAAAAACGACCGCGAACAGAATGGCTCTGGTGGGCTCGTGACCGGGGCGGACTTGAGTTCGGTAGTGGCCGGGGCGAATGTTTTCGTTCTTTTCGATACCAGCAACTATATGTATCGCGGATTCGTGTTTGCGCAGGACTCGATCTCGGATTTCATACGCTCGCTCGATGGCGCCGATCGAATTGCGTTCTATTCCTACAGCCGGGATTTGTCGAGAGGGGCGCAGCTTACGGCCGAGCGAGCGCAGGTGCTTCGCGGCGTGCGAACGACCGTGGCTGGCGACGATGCGGCGCTATACAACTGCTTGTTGCTGACGATAAAGGATGCCGCGCAACACACGGGCCGCAAGGTCATCGTGGTTTTCTCGAATGGGCCGGACAACGCGAGCGTCGTGCCGCCAGAGGACGTAGCGGAGCTAGCGCAATCGACAGGAATCGCGATTTACATGGTGTGCACGCGGCAGGCACAACTCGAGCCGATTTCGACGGCGGTGTTTGAACGCATGACTGCGGCTACCGGCGGGAAGGCTTATTTTGCAAAAAGCTGGAAGGACGAGGAGCGGGCATTCGCGTCGATTCGCGACGATCTGGCGCATCTTTATACGTTGAGTTACTACCCACAGCCCAATCCGAACCGGGGTTGGCGAAGCATTACGGTGAATTTGACCCCGGACCGGTTGAAGAAATGCCACGTGAGGACGCGCAATGGGTATCGGTTGCAACCGACGCGATTTTCGAAGACCGACACGGTGTCGGAAGTGCAGTCACCAGAAAACTCGCAGACCGCAACGCAGTAAGGCCACGTCCTGGCACGGCACAAATGCTGGACCGACTCATGCCTGGTGCGGATTGGACGCCAACCGGCGCTCGACATAGTCATTCATGTATGCTTCAAACGCTTCGTCGAGTTTCCGCGTAAGCGGCCCCATCCTGCCATCCGCGATGCTATGTCCGGCAATCTCGTTCACGCCAATGGCATTCCGGTTCGTCGAAGTCACGAACACCTCATCCGCTCCGTAGAAATCTTCGAGCCGCATGGTTTGTTCCACTACGCTTGTACCTGCTTCACTCGCAATCTCCATCAGGATCCCGCGTGTCACGCCCTCCAAACAACCCGAACTCAGAGGCGGCGTGAACACCTTCTCTCCCCGCACGGCAAAAATATTTGCGGCGGTGCACTCGCTGACCTCGCCCCGTTCGTTGAGGAGAACTACTTCGTCGAATCCCTCGCGCTGCGCCTCAGCTACGGCCCATACGCTGTTCAACCACGAGATCGTTTTCACACCGGACAGTGGCGAGGCCGCGTGCCGTCCGTGCTCGCGCACCGTCAGCCTGACGGTATCCGGATAATGAGGCAGGTCCGCGGTCGTAATCACTAAATCGAGATCCGGCATTTTCTCGTCGCTTCGCCAACCGCCCACGGTGTTCCAGACCAGATAAATTCGAGCACAGCCATCCTTGACTTGATTGGACCGGATCACATCCTGCAGCATCACGCGCACTTTCGCGCCTGTGTGGGTCAAAGGCAATCGCGTCAGCGCGGCATCCTTCTCCAACCGCCGCCAATGCCGTTCATAGGCAAACGCCTCGCCGCGCACAATGCGGACCGTCGTAAAAAGGCCCCATCCGCAAATCAAGCCCGCTTGCCCCGGCGACCAGCGAATTTTCTCGACCGGTTTCACTGCATCATTATGAAAAACATAGCGATGTATCACAGCTCACCCGTCCCAGTGGCAACGTCACTCGACACACTCAAATTGTACCGGAAACTAACCCGCGTTGACCTTTCCGCGTTGGCGTTGTCTAGTGGGGTTTCACTTCGGTGAGGAATTGTACGGCCACGCCGTTCTGGCCGTCTGTCAGTCTTTCCACGCGCACAACTTGTGCCAGATACTCCCGGTCCTGCGATTCGCGAGGCGTATGGTAAGGAACGGTTACCGAAAGTCGCATTCCCTCCTGATACGCCGCAGACGAGCTGACAAAATAAATACCCTCACGCGCTACGTTCTTGGTGACGTTCACTTCCTCGAACTGAGCGTCTTTCGCACAGGATAAACGAATCTTCATCGGCTGGCCGATTCGAATGCGCCGGCTACGGCGCTTGTCCTGAGGTTGCATAGGCGGTACCGCCGATCACGTGCGTGAACGAGGCAGAGTAAACCAGGGAATCAGCCGATGGATCCTATAATTGAGAACTACCCATGAGTCTTTTATCGCTTTGCCGCCGTACTGTAAAGCTGAAACTCCCGGATGTGTGCCGCACTTGATGTCGCGAGCAAATTCAACCGCACGTGTTCCGCGGTCACCGGCGGAAAAACATCAATTTTCTTGTGGCCGATTGCCTGCCCTTCCGCCACGCGCTTCCAGCTTCCGCCTTCGAACACCTCAACCGCGTACTTTTGCACGTGTTGCCCGTCATTCAGCCATTCCATTGTCACGGCCCGGTCAAAGGTCACCGGTTCGCGAAAATTCACTTCAATCAACGCGCTGTGCGAACCCTCGGGCGCAGACCAGAACGTATCCGGGTTTCCGTCCAAGGCAGCCGGAGCCATGCCTTGCCCCTGCTTTTCCTTTACCAAATTGTTGCCGTAGATTTTCTGTATGGCCTCGCCAAATTCCTTCAGGCGGGCCACATCCACGTCCGGCACGCGCCCATTGCGATCCGGCGCAATCCCCAGCATCCACTGCGCACCCCTCCCGACGCTCTGCTCGTAATCTTCAACCAATTCCGCCAGGCTCTTCAGGCTGGCTTCGTCATTCGGATGCCAGAACCAATGCAATTTCCGAAGAGGGGTGTCCGCTTCCGCCGGCCGCCATCGCAAATAGCCGGCGCGATCCACGACATTCCAGTTCTCGTACGGAACCCGTCCATGCTCATTTCCTACCCAACGCAAATCCGCGTACTTATACAGCGCCACATCGGCGAACACCAAAGTGTTCGGCTGCCACATCCGCAATTCCTGCACAATCTTGTCGAAATCATAGGTGTGTCCGCCGCTACCGGCGCCATCCATCCAGAATTCCACCAGTTCGCCGTAACGCGATGCTAATTCGTCCAACTGCGCGAAATAATATTTGTCGTACTCCGCGGCATCTTTATAACGCGGATCGTGGCGGTCCCACGGGGATAGATAGATTCCAAATTTCAGCCCGTTCTTCCGCGCCGCCTCGGCCACCTCGGCGACCAAATCGCCTGTCCCGCCCCGCCACGGACTGCTCTTCACGCTGTAATCCGTTAATTCGCTGGGCCACAGGCAAAATCCGTCATGATGTTTGGCGACCAAAATCACGTACTTCGCACCTGCCGACTTGACCGCCTGAATCCATTGCTCGGCGTCTACCTTGCCCGGATTGAAAACATTGGGTTCGGCGGTGCCATCGCCCCACTCCCGATCCAAAAATGTGTTCGTCCCAAAATGAAAGATCACTCCGATTTCGAGATCCTGCCATTCGAGCTGCTGAGGAGCAGGTTTAATATCCGAAAAATTCTGAGAAGAAATCTTCGCGGGAAGGAGGCATGACATAAACAAAATGAGCGCGCAAAGAAAACGCTTGTGGCACATAAAAAGAAAAGTCATCTCCGTAAATGAAGAGCGCGACGCCATTGTAGGAAGGCCCCGAGCGGCCTGTCAACGAGCGTGGCGCAAACGTTCCCGGCTACCATTTTAGATTTCTTGTTTTAACGAGTCCATGAATCAGTCGATCGTGCGGACTTGGGGCGCGGCTTTCGAGGCTCAAGGTAGACCGTGCCGCGCCCCTACAGGAGAAAAGCACGAGTGTTGAGGTATGCTTTACTCGCAATCAATGAACAGCAGCGACGAGGCCTCATGCATCGATCGATCACAATCGCTTTTCTCTCCGTTTCCATTCTTTACGTACTCCCGTCCCGCGCCGACGAAGCAAAGATTCTCACCAACCAAGTCGGCTACAATGCCAACGGTCCGAAACATGCCGTGATTGTCGGCAACGCTCACGACCAATTCACCGCCTGCACGCTGAATGACGCCACCGATCATCACAAAGTCCTCGACGTGCCCGCTCAGCACGTCGGCCCTGTAAAAAGATGGCGCGACTGGGATTTCTGGACTCTCGATTTCGACGCTTTCACGTCCGAAGGCAGGTACTACCTAAGCTGCGCTTCCGGCGATCACTCCACCGAATCCTCTCCGTTCAACGTTCAGCGGCTGCTCCTAGAACGCAACACGCTCTCCGACGCCGTGTACTTCTTTAAAGAAGAACGCAGCAGCGGCCGCATGGACGAAGCCGACCGCCATCTCCCCTTCGATGGCAAAAAAACCGGAACTCTCGACGCCCACGGCGCATGGTGGGACGCGACCGGTGACTTTGGCAAGCACCTCTCGCACCTCTCCTTCTCGACCTATTTCAACCCGCAACAAATTCCGCTGGTCGCCTACAGTTTCTTCAAAAGCGCCGAACTGCTTACCGCTCGTAACGTCCCGGACATGATCCGCTACCAAAACCGCATGCAGGACGAAGCCATGTATGGAGCCGACTATCTGGTCCGAGTGAAAGTCCCGAATGGTTCATTTTACCGATCCATTTCGACGGGAGGCCCGAAGCAAGTCCCCGAGCTGCGCAAGGTGGCCGGCGAAATGAAAAAGTTCGGCATCTACCAGTCCAGCGAAGATTCCCCCCGTGGGATCGTGGAGGAAGCCAACAACGATCTGGAATACGAAGTCAGTTACCGTTCCGGGGGTGGAATTGCCGTAGCCGCACTAGCCATTGCCAGCAGCTATCCTTTCTCCGGTGAGTTCAAGAATGCCGATTACCTGAAAGCAGCGGAAGAGGCTTTCGATTTTCTGGAAAAGAATAATTTGAAGCTGAGCAACGATGGCAAAGAAAACATCGTCGACGATTACTGCGCGCTCACGGCCGCCACGGAACTCTACAAAGCTACAAAAAAGCCGGTGTACCAAGCAGCCGCCGACAAGCGTGCCGCGAGACTGATGTCCCGGCTGATTACCGACGGTGGTTACACCAATTACTGGCGCGCCGACGACGCCGTCCGCCCTTTCTTCCACGCTTCCGACGCGGGGTTCCCGGTCGTAAGCCTTCTCGACTACGCGGAAATCGCCAGTCCCGAAATACAGCAAAAAATTCGCGAAGCCGTCAAGAAGTCACTCGAATTCCAACTCGACATCAATCAGAACGTGAACAATCCTTTCGGCTACGCCCGCCAGCTCACGCAGGATAAAGACGGCAATCGCCACATCACATTTTTCTTCCCTCACAACACCGAAGTTGCTCCCTGGTGGCAAGGCGAAAACGCGCGTCTTGCTTCGCTCGCCGCCGCGGCCAGGCTGGCTCTGAAGCAATTCCCGAACGATGCAGAATTTCAAAAACGGCTCGAGAGTTTTGCCACGGCCCAGCTCAACTGGATTCTCGGACTCAATCCTTTCGACTCATCGATGATGAAGGGAATAGGACGCAATAACCCGCAATATCTGTTTTTCGACTCCTGGGAATACACCAACGCTCCAGGCGGCATTTCGAATGGCATTACGGGTGGTTTTAAGGATGAAGAAGATATCGACTACAACTTAACCTACCATCAGACCGGAGCCGACAACGACTGGCGCTGGCAGGAACAATGGCTACCGCACGGCGCGTGGTACATCTTGGCAGTCTCTGCCCACGCCGAATCCGGCATTTCCAAACCCTGACGCGCCGCTGCGCACGCTTCCCGGTGGGTGCAAAGAACGGGTCTAAGGACCGCCACTACGCGTTTCCTGCGGCTGCCGTTCGACTTGGCAGAATCCAAAATTCGCTCAACAAATACTTGTACAAATAATCCAGCGGCTTTGCCGGATGCAATCCGTCCGCATACACCAACTCATTGGTAGCGTCCCAGGTCCATCCGGTGATCCCGGCTGCCTTCACCCATCGCTCGAGATCAGCGGTCGGCATCGGATGTACCACCAGTCGCACATTCTGGCTGAACAGCCGCGCAATTCCCTCCAGCAGTGTCCCGGCAAGACCCTTGTAGCGATCCTCCATCACCCGCACCAGTATCGACAGCCCAACCGCGAAATGTATGCGGAATTTCGTGTAGCGATTCAAAAACGCGCTCATTGCATACAATTCCGGCGAACGAAACAACATCACGCCATAGCCCATTTTTTGCAACTCGGCGACAATTTTCGTAATTTCGGCGGCCGACAAGGCTTTCAAGTCCGCCAGCACCGGGTCCACCGACAAACAAAACAAACCCAGCGCGCCCTTGCTCTCTTTCAGTTCCTCCGCAGGAAGTTCCGCCAGGGTAATCCGAATTAGGTCCGCGTGAAGCTGGTCCAGATGAGCGAACCTTCCCGGTGCCAGGACCACCGCCTGTTTATAAAACAGTTCGTTCGACGGCAAAAACTGATTGTCGGCCGGGAACACCACCGCCTCCGCATGGCCTTCGGTCACCAGAGTAGCGTGAAGCTCATTGCGATCCCAGGCTTCAAATGCCGGTCCGTGCAACTCCACGCAATCCAGTTCCATGCGTTCCAGGCTGAGATCTTCGAGTAAGCTTCTGAGGAACTGGCCCGCATTTTTCAAGTCGTGTCGCACGGAATACAGCAGGTTTACCCCAAGGATCCCGACGGCTTCCTGCTGCTGCAGGTTGGTCGGATCGCGCAGGTTCACATGGACAATCACGTCATTTGATGGCCCGCCCGGCTGCTGCAGAAAACGCAAACCGATCCAACCATGGCAATCGTTGGTTCCGGAGAAATTCCGTGCCGAAATCGTGTCTACGAAAGAGAAAAACCTGGTGGTCGCTCCGCGTGCCGCGTGCAACTGGCTCAGCAACTGCGCCCACTCATTGTCCAGCATCGCCTGCAGCCGGGCCTTCGAGACATAGCGCGTCCCCGTACCGTACAAGTCGTCGCTGACGTCTTTGTCATAGGCAGAGATGGTCTTGGCGACCGTTCCCGACGCGCCACCCACCGTCAGGAACCATCGCGCAACTTCCTGGCCCGCGCCAATTTCTGCGAAGGACCCGAACACCGCCGCATCCAGGTTAATGGTCAACGCTTTCTGATGAGTCCCAAGCTTTTCCGGTTCGTCCATGGCCCTCTCCCAGAGGCCATAAACTTTACCAGAAGGTAGGCCACACCAGGGCACGCAAACGCAAGATGCCGACCTTACGGCGCGGCGCTACATCTACGACGGCGATCAGGCGGATTTTGCGGGGGAAAGTTTCTCGAGAGGCGGTACGGAACGGGCGGTGGTATAGGCGCGCTCGGCGACGGATTTGTTGTTTTGCAAGGCATCGACAAGCATTTCGAGCGCCGGCCCGCTGCTCGCTGGAATGTGGATGGTGGCGGTCAGCAGGCCACTGCGGACCCAGGCTTGACCGGTTCTTGGAACTCCATCGCAGCCTAGAAATGGAATCGTGAGCCAACGCTCGCGCTCCAATTCATTTGGCAATTCCTGAAAGGCTTTTCGCGCACCGATGGCCATCGCGTCGTTTTGCGACAGCACGAGGTCGATGATGGCTTTCCTTGAAGTGGACAGGCTCAGCCAGGAACGCACGGCGCGCTGGGCGCTTTCTTCGGTCCACTGGCCCCGGAGAACCGAGAGGTGGATGTTTCGTGGTATAGCGTCGTGTAGACCTGCTTCCCGGCCTTTGGCGACGGTGGTCTGGGACGGCCCCTGGATGTAGAGAATCGCGCCGCCTCTCGGGAGCAGAGCGGCACATTGGCCGCCGGCGATGCGGCCCACTTCCAGTTGATCGGAACTGACGCCGAAGACCGGGATTTTCGTTAAAGGTCGAATCTCGGCGATGTAGGAGGCTTCTCGATTCAAGACCACCCAGCCGATGCCCGCGGCGACGGCGGCGCGAGCCACTTGAGGCAAGGCAGTGGCGCCGACTGGTTCGAAAACGATGGCGCTGGGGCGATCTTTTTCGGGGACTTGAATGGCTCTCAGGATCTGAGTGCTTTGCGTGATGGCATCGTTTTCAGCGAAGAGAACTTCGGCTTCGACTCCCAGCCTGCGTGCGGTTTCTTCGGCGGAATGGGCTTGCTCCATTTGGTAGTCGTTGTCATTGGTCATCAGGGAGACCAGGAACTTGAGTTTTGGCATGAGCGATCAATTCCTTTTGGAACTAGCGGGCTGAGTGCGATTATATTGCGCAAACGTTTACTTGGAAGAGGATTATTCTGCGAGCCCGGGCGCAGGAGAAACGGCTCGCTTCCCTTGGTGCCTCGGGACGAGCCCCCTGAAGCTCAGGGTATACAGAAAGTAGGCCCTACTAAGGCAAGAAAAACCCAAGATGCCTGCCCGCTAAGAGCGCTGCGCCGCTGCTGGGCCTTGGCCTAGGGTCGCGCGGAGCAGGATTGGAGCCAGCACTGTGGTAACCATGACCAGGAGAACGATGGCGGAGAAGAGCCCTTCGTCGACTACGCCGATGCCGCGGCCGATGCCGGCGAAGATCAGGCCGACTTCGCCGCGGGGCATCATGCCGAAACCGACGGCGAGGCGGTTTAACGTGCGCGGGCAACCCCAACCTGCGGCCACTTTTCCGACGATGGCGACGATGGTGAGAGCCAGGCCAGCGATGAGCACGTCCTTATTAGCCATAGTTTCGAGCTTCACTTGAATACCCATCCACACGAAGAACAATGGCACTAAAAGAGATTCGATCGGCGACAACAATTCATGGAGGGAGGTTCCTTCTACTTCCCTGTCGAAGAAACTGTTGAGAACCATACCTGCGGCGAAAGCGCCGACGATGGTGGCCAGCTGTGCAATGTTGGCCAGCCACGCGAAGAGAAGAGCGAAGCTTACGCCGAAGAGAAGTTTTAAATTGCTGACGCCGGAATGGGCCAGGCGGCGAACGAGTTTTGGAGTAAGCCAGATGCCGATGCCGAGGGAAGCCACGAGGAAGAGCGCGGCTTTGCCGGTGGTGGCGGCAATGGAGACCAAGCTGACCGTTCCGGTGGCGACGAGGCCGCTGACTACGGCGAGAACGATGAGGCAAAGGACGTCGTCGATGATGGCAGCGCCGAGCACGATACGCGCCTCTTCGGTGGTTTCGCGGTTAAGGTCGCGGAGGACGCGGGCGGTAATGCCAACGCTGGTGGCGGTGAGGGTGCCGCCAACGAACAGGTCGACGGCAAGAGGATTTTGCGGATGGAGGAGTCTCATCACACCCATGCCGAGGAGCATGGGGAGAATGATGCCGAGGAGGGCGACGTAGGTCGAGTATCTGCCCACGCGCTTCATTTCGACGAGGCTGATTTCCAGACCGACCATGAAGAGGAGAACGAGAATGGCGAGACGGGAGATGACATCGATGAACGCGTAGACGGAGATGTAGGTTTGCCCTTGAGGGCCAGAAAGTAGATTGGCGAGGTAGGTCGCGTGGGGACCGGACGGAAGGATCTGTAAGGCAGCTTCGCCAAGGCTGTACTGTGTGGTGAGGGCCATCGAAGCGATGCGAGAGAGGGTCTCACCTTCGCGGAGAACCGCGAGGGTGGGGTTGCCGAAATAGTAGCCGAGGTTTCCGGCGAGAAGACCGACAAGGAGTTCTCCGAGAACGGCGGGTTGCTTCATCCATCTCATCAAGAAACCGCCGAGTGCGGCGCCGAGAGTGATAAAGATGGAGGCGATGAGGATGGGAACTACGGGATCCGCGTGGGAGAGACCAGGATCGGAGTAGAAGCCGCCCATGAACATGCAGGGTTGCTCAGAAGGCAAAAAGCACAGCGCGGACATCGGTAAACTCCTGGAGATTCCCGGGGAGCGGCATACCGGACCAGACGGCGGGGGTATTTTGGCGGGGACGTAGACAGGAAGCAAGGGGTAAGGCGCTGGCAGGCGTATGCGTGTTACAATTCGCGGTTTGGCAGGCAAGTCAGGACAGAGAACGAATGACGGAAGCGCTGGCACAAGCGGAAGCGGTACTGGAAGTCATCTCGCCGGATGGCGCACGGAAGTACGTGCGCGTGACGCAAACGCCGTTCCTGATCGGACGGGGAGCGGAAACCGGAAACCATCTACAACTGACCGACCGCCGCATTTCGCGAAACTGCGGGGCGATTGTTACCGAGGCGAACCGTTACTACCTGGAGGACCGCGGACAGCGTCGCGGCATCTTTGTGAACGGCGAAAAAGTGGAGAGCCGCGCGCTGACCGACGGCGACATTATTACGTTTGGGCTCGAGGATTCTTATCAAGTCATTTTCCGCGCCGCGACCGGCACTTCCGACGAATCCATTCCGCAGTTGTTGACCCGGATCGATCACATGACGAGTTCGGAGTCGACGGGCGGAGGGTTGCGGAAGTTGAACCTGCTGCTCGAGGCGACGTCCTTGCTGCACTCGCAATTGCCGCTCGATTCGGTCCTGGCGAAGATGATCGATCATGCCGTGGCGGTAACGGACGCGGATCGCGGACTGCTGGAAGAGGCGGTGGAAACCATTTCCGCGAGCCCGTCGGAGCGGTTGCGCGTGCGCTTGGCGCGCCGCAGCGGCGGGCAGCGGTTGCCTCCCGAAAGCATGACACCAAGCCAGACGGCGATTCAGTTGGCGATGAAGAAACAGCTGCCGGTGATTACCGAGGATATCGAACAGGCGGAAATGAACTTGCAGGCTGCGGCCAGCATCGTGGCGCAGGGTTTGCGCGCGGTGGTCGTGATCCCGCTCTATGCGTCGTCGCGCGCCAGCAGCGAATCGGCGACCAATGTATCGAAGGGCGAATTTCTTGGCGTGCTGTATCTGGATTCGAAGAGGCCTACGGCTTTTTCCAAGCTAGACCGGCAGATTTTGGATGCACTGGCGGCCGACGCAGCCAGCATCCTGGACAATGCGCGGTTGGTTGAACGCGAGCGCGAGCGGCAGCGGCTGGAGCAGGAGATCGGAATTGCGCGGGATATTCAACAAGCGCTTTTGCCTAAGAATTTCCGCGATTTTCCCCATTTAGCCGTGGTTGGAGTGAATTTTCCATGCTTGTCGGTTGGTGGAGATTACTTTGATGTGTTTCCGCTGGACGACAGGCGCACAGCGTTTTTGTTGGCTGATGTCAGCGGAAAAGGATTGGGAGCGGCTCTGCTTACGACCATGTTGCAGGGGGCGCTTTCCGGGATGACGCTCGGGACCGATCCGGCGCGCGTGTTTAATCATGTGAACCGGTTTTTGTGTGATCACGCCGAGGTAGGGCGTTACGCGACGATGTTTTTTGGAATTATGAGTGACACCGGGAAGCTCGAATATATCAATGCCGGGCATCCGTCTCCTGTGTTGATGCGCGGGGCGACGGCGGAGGAGGCTTTCACGGAGGGATCGTTCCCCGTCGGATTGGTGCCGGAGGCAGAGTTTTCTACAACTACGTTGCAGTTGGAGCCGAACGACACGCTGGTGCTATACAGCGACGGTGTGACGGAGGCGATGGACCCGGACGAACAGCTTTATGGCACGGGACGATTGAGAGCCGTGCTGCTCGGGAAAAATGAGATGACGCTCGATGAGATTCAGAAGACCGTGCTCGAATCGGTAGAGAATTTTGCGCGGGGGGCACGGCAGGCGGATGATTTGACGATATTGGTGGTGCGGTTCCGGGCCGTAGGGAGTGTGGTGACGGAGACCGATGCGTCTGGAACGCGAAATGCAGCAGCGAATGATTGAGTGACCTCGAACGGAGGCCGCAAGCCCCGCCGAGGGCGGAGTAAGGCCGACTGCAGGGCAAGGTCGAAATTGCGGACCACAAGCACCCATCCGGCACAATCGTTGCTGGGGAAGCCACCGGAACGAAAGAGAAGCCGGAAAAAAAAGTCGAACGGAAATCAGGACTCAATCGTTCCATCCTTCGTCAAGGCTGGGGAGAACTCGGTCGCCAGTTAGAGTACAAGCAACTCTGGCAAGGCGGCCTGGTGGAATACCAATCGGAAGCCTATAGCAGCCGAGATTGTCGTTGAACCGCAAGACACAAGAAACGCTCGAATGTGTCTCGTGTGGATGCAAAGCGAACGCGGATGATCTAGCAGCGCGTAATCGGTTAGGAAAATTCATCAGCAGTGATAGGGGTGTAGCCCTTCTGGCGTCGGGATAGCGCGCAGACGTGGATGGACGCGCTTACCCCGGGTCAGCGCGTTTTTTGTTGTTGCGGGAGTGATTCGACTTGTTGCCATCGTCCGGACACGGGGTCCGGCAGTGCTGGACCGCTACGACGAGGGAGCGGCTCGCAAGCTGCTACAAAGGCAAAACAAGCTACGGAGTGCAGGATGGGGCGGTTACAGGGGCTGGGGTGTAATGGATTGGGGCTAGCTTTTGGGATTCGAGAAGTTTGTTCAGGGCCGGCACGGTGTCGGTGGCGAACTTTTGGGAGGCGCTGGTGTCGGCGGTGAAGGCGTCGCAAGTGTGTTTGTAGAGGCTGAGGACGGAGTCGGTGGGGGCTATGTCCGCGGCTTGGACCATTTCGAGGTAGCGGCCGGCGTCGCGATTGATGGTACCGAAACCGGGGCGGCTTTCGTTGCCCGATTCGAGTTCGTCGGCCCGCTTTTCAGCGTTTGCGAATGCGTCGGTCAGTTCTTTGGGCGCGTTGGTTGGCAGAGATTTTTTGCGCGCGACGAGTTGTTCGTCGAGGGGAGCGACGCCGTGGAAGGAAGCGGCGGAGGCCTCCATCAGGTCGCAGAATTTTTGGGAGAGACTGAATTGCGCGGCGTAATCCGATGCGGAGATGTGGATGCGCGGGTCGGGAATGACTTGCAGTTTCTGCCGGTAGGATTTTCCGTTGACGGTCAAGACCAGGTCATACGCGCCGGGAGAGACGAACGGGCCGGGCGGCTGGAAGCGGGGCGTTTCGCCGGGAACGGCGTGATCGGGCAGTGTGTATTCGGTGTATTCGAGGCGTTCGCCGAAGAAGCCGAAGGGCAGGGCGGTTGGGTGCGGATACTGCAAATTCCAGACGAAGCGATTGATTCCTGCGGTGGTGGGCAGGATGGTTCGAGGATAAAACCAATATTCGGGAACGTTCGCGGGAGGAAGCGATTCCTCTTTTTCGATGCTCGAGAAGTGCTGGATGCGTGCGCCTTTTTCGTCGAGCACGTCGAGAGTGATTTCGCCTTTTGGTGGCGAGCTCAGAAAATAGTACAGAATGGCGCCGTCAGGAGGATTTTTTGAGGCGGCTGTGTCGCGCTGGAGAGGCGTGTCGGGGTGATTGTCCCAGTGGGTACGAATAGCGGTTTGTGGGGTGAAGAAGTGGACGGAAGACTTTTGGATGGTGTCGTTCCACTGACGGAGAGGAGAAATGTCGTCGAGAATCCACAGGCCTCGTCCAAAGGTGGCGGCGACTAGATCGTCACCGTGAATGGTGATGTCGCGCACGGAGGCGGTCGGAAGACCGAGCTGGAGCGATTGCCAGTGATCGCCGCAATCGTAGGAAATGTAGATGCCGGTTTCTGTCCCGGCGAAGAGCATGCCTTTGCGCTTGGGGTCTTCGCGAATTGTGCGAGCGATGCCGGCTTCGGGAAGGCCGGTGACGATTTTTTCCCAGGTCTTACCGGTGTCACGGGTGCGGTAGAAATAGGGATGGGTGTCTCGGCGAACGAAGACCGCAGCGTAGGCAGCGTTCGAATCTTGCGGAGAGGCTTCGACGGAGTTGACGTAGGAATGTTCGGGGAGATTTGCTGGAGTGACATCGGACCAGGCTGACCCGTCGTGAGTGACCTGGATGAGGCCGGTGGACGTGCCGACCCAGATCAGGTTGGCATCGAGCGGCGAAGGCGCGATGGACTGAATGAAGCCGCGGACGGGCGCGCCTTGCGCGTCCTCATCACTGTCGTCATCCCAAAATGAGCCGGAGTTTTCGTTGTCGTCTTTGGATGGGATGTGTCCGGCAGCGTCGGATTTTGGCGCCGGAGACGTTGCGGAAGGTTTTACGGTGAGATCCGGACTGACTTCTTTCCAAGTTTGCCCGCCGTCCGCGGTTCTCACCAGGAATTGAGAAGCGTAGTACAGCGCGTGGGGATCTCGGGGCGAAAAGGTGATGGGCGTTTCCCAACTGGCGCGATAGTTGGGCGGGGCGATGAAAAGCGTGGCGATCTGACCGGTGTTGCGATCCATACGAATGACGTTGCCGTACCAGCCGAGAGAGAAGACGTAGTCCGGATTGAGGGGATCGGGAGCGATGAAGCTGCTTTCGAACGAGCCGCTCGAGAACCAGTCGCGATCGGTGATGAGGCCGAAGTCGGTGCGATTGGGAACGACGACGGAGCCGGAGTCCTGTTGCGAGGCGTAGAGGCGATAGGGGAAACCGCTGTCGGTCGAGACGCGGTAGAACTGGCCGGTGGGCTGATTGAACCAGGTGCTCCAGGTGCGGCCGCAGTCGTAGGTGATCACTGCGCCTTGATCGGTACCTTCGACGATGTGATTGGGATCTTTGGGATCGATCCACAGGACGTGGTCATCTTCACCGCTCGGAGTTCCCTTCCAGGCCACGAAGGTGCGGCCGCCGTCCGAAGAGCGGTAGGTGGAGGTTTGCATTACGTAGACCACGTCGGGATTTTGGGTGTCGGCGAAGACGCGGCCAAAATAGTTTGAGCCGAGGATGCGCGGGTCGCTGGTGATTTTCTGCCAGTTGGAGCCGGAATCTTCGGAGCGAAACAGACCTTGATTCATCAAGGCGAAGATGCGCTTGCCGTGGAGGCTCGGAGCGACGGCGAGACCGACACGCTGACGGTTGGCGGCGGGAAGACCCTGTTCGCCCATGGGGCGCCAGGATTCGCCGGAGTCCGTGGAGCGGAGGAGTAGCGTGTCGACGCCTTCGGCGGGTTTTTCGCCGGGAGCCGCAGGAATGCGGCGGATGGCCGCGACGATGGTGTGAGAATCGGCGGGGTCAAAATCGAGCTCGGTGGGGCTGGTGTGATCGTCCTTGTAGAAAACCTTGCGCCAGGTGCGGCCCCCGTCTGTGGATTTGAAAATGCCGCGTGATTCGCTGGGCGTAAATTTGCCGGCGACGGCAACGTAGACGAAATTGGCGTCGTGAGGATCGACGAGAACCGAGGGGATGATCGGAGAGTCGGAGAAGCCGAGATTGCTCCAGGTGACGCCGGCGTCGGTGGATTTCCAGAGGCCGTTGCCGTCGGTTTGCTCGCCGGAGGCGACGTAGATGACGTTGGGATCGGCGGGGGCAACGACGAGGTCGCCGATGGAGGCGACGTGGGCTTGATCGAAGATGGGTTCCCAGGTGCGGCCTGCGTTGATGGTTTTCCAGACGCCGCCGCCGGGAGTGCCCATGTAGTAGGTCTGCGTGTTTCCGGCGATGCCGGCGACGGCGGTGACGCGACCGCCGCGATGCGGGCCGACGAGGCGCCAGGTGAGACCGTGAACTTGCTCGGGGGAGAGTTGTTGGGCGGCCAGGGCGGGAAGGAACAGAGACGAAAGAAACAGGACAGTTTGCAAACGGACGGACCAAGCCGGGAGCCATCGACTCATGATTTCTCCTGCATAAGCGAGCAGTTTAGCATGTGCGTTCTGAAATTTCCGGTAGGGCTACGGACAGAAAGTGGATCGTGCGGACATGAGTCGCGCGCGCTCGACCCTACGCCGAGAAGAGCGGCCCGCCTCAGAACGCGGCCGCTACAAAGACACGAACAACGCAAGATACCGACCTCGAGGCACGCCGCTACAAAGTGGAGTTTAGAGCTCTCTCAGGGCTACCGAGACGGGTTGCACCGCGGCACGGATTGCCGGCAGAAGGCCGCCTAAGACGCCCATGACTAGGGCAAAGAGGACGCCCATCAGTAGAAGGTCGAAGGTGATTTTGAAGGCGAAGGCTACGTTCGAGAAGGTTTGGAAATTCATGGTGCTGGTGGTCAGGCCGTTCAATGGGAGGACCGCCAGGCAGCCGATGATTCCGCCGAGGAATGAAATCAACAGCGCTTCGAAGAGGAAGGAGAGGATTACGTTCCAGGAGGAGAAACCTACGGCGCGCATGGTGGCGATTTCGCGGCCGCGCTCGGCGACGGCGGAGTACATGGTGTTGAGGGCACCGAAGATTGCGCCGATGGCCATGATGAGCGCGACCAGGCCGCCGAGTACGGTGATGAGCTTGGTCATCGTCGTTGATTGTTTGGCGTAGTAGTCGATTTCGCGGTAAACGTCTACGTTCATGCGGGGATCGGAAGTGACGGCGTCCTTAAATTCCTGATATGTGGAGGGCGAAGCGAGATGGACCGTGGCGGATTGGAAAACATCGGCCGGTCGCTGTAACACTTGATTGAAAATCTGCGAATCGCACCAGATTTCCGAATCGAATGCTGAACCGCCGGCGTCGAATTCGCCGACTACGGTCCAATGGCCGCTGGCGAAATCGATCGTGTTGCCGACGGTCAGCCCTTGATATGTGGTGGCGGCATTCTTGCCGACAACCAGTTCGTTTAGGCCGGACTGAAACATGCGGCCCTTGGTGATCTTTACAAATTTGCGAATCTCAAGAACATTGGGCGAGACACCGCGGACTTGGACATTGGCGTCTGTGCCGGTGCTGATCAAAGGAACGGGGATGACTCCGACCACGTCCTGCGTGAGGAGCGGCCGGCCGGCGGCATCGCGGGCAACGCCTGGAGCGTCCTGAAGGACTTTAATCGAGTCCAGAGTGATGCCACCCATCATTTCGGAGGAAGAACCTGCGCGCATGACGAGGGCATTGCCGGGAGAACCGGAGGCGACAAGCGTGGCTTTGAAGCCACGCGCCAGGGACAGCATGGCCACGAACACGCCGACCGTTCCGGCGATTCCAAGAACGGCGACGATCGTGGAGGTCCAGCGCGCGCGGATGCTGCGGAAGTTGTAGGAGATAGGAACGTTGCCGAGGAATGGTGCGAGCAAGCCTGCGAGCACGCCGAAAACCACCAAGAGAATGAGCAGGAGGGCGATAATCGCCGCAATGGTGATGAGAAAGAAAAAGACCAATTTTCCGGCCATCGTCAGACTCTCCTGAGCGCGTTGACGATGCGTAAATGCATGGCGCTCATGCCGGGCAGGAAGCCGCTGAGGAAACCAGTGAAGACGGCAACGAGAAGGCCAAACAAGAGCATCTTGGGCGCCAGCACGATACTCGGGAGCAGTCCGTTAAGCGCCGTTGCCAGGCCTGGCACGGCAACCATGGCCAGAAGCATGCCGAGAAGGCCCCCGATCAAGGCAATGGTGAGGGCTTCGGCGAGAACGAAGAAAAGTACGGCACGGTCCGAATAGCCGATGGCTTTGAAGACCGCGAGTTCGGACGTACGTTCGCGGACCGAGATGGCCATGGTGTTGCCCGTGACCAGCAGGAGAGTGAAGAAGACGACCACGCCGATGCTGACAATGAGCTTCTGAATGTTGCCGAACTGTTTTACCCAGTTGGCGGCGAAGGCGGATTCGGCTTGAGTTTTGGTTTCAAAGGGAGAATTGGCGAATTCATCGTCGATGGCCTGGGAGATACGGGGAGAATCGTCCGGGTTGTTGATGCGGAGAACGTACCAGCCGATGCGGCCCTTGTCGGTTTCCGGCACTTTTTCTTCGAAATAGTCCCACTGAAGCCAGAACTGAGTTTCGTCCGCCTGAGGTTTGTTGCCGTGATAGATCCCGACGAGATTAAATTCCCAGGACGCGCCGCCATAGAAGGTGGTCTTGATGGGAATGCGATCGCCGATCTTCCAGTGAAAGCGTTCGGCGAGCTTGGCGCCGGCGATGGCACCCTGACGGTCGTTCACAAACGCTTTCCACTGATCATCCGGAACCACGAGCTCGGGAAAGACCGTGCGCTGATTCTCCGGGTCGATCACAAATTGCGGGAAGAAATTCTTCTCTTCGATGTAGATGCCACCGAACCAGTTGTTGTGAGTAACGGCTTTCACGCCAGGAATGCGGAGAATCTTGTCGCGGTACGACAGCGGGATGGGATTGATGATGGAAGTGCGGTTGATGACCACGAGGCGGTCCGCACTAGCGACATCGGCCCCGCGGTTAAAGGCGTCGCGAACAACGGCCAGAAAGACGAAGAGAAAGAGAGCGACCGCGAAGGAGCCGATCGTCAGAAGCAGGCGAACTTTCTTGCGAAGCAGGTTGGCCCAGATGATGCGGGCGAATTTCATGCGACACCTCCGGCGGTGATGCTATTCGGAAATTTGGAGCCTTCGACTAGTACACCCTTGTCGAGATGCAGGGTGGTGTGGGCGCGGGCGGCGACCAGAGGATCGTGTGTGACCATCAGGACCGTTTTGTGGTGCTGGCCGACGAGTTCCTCGAGCAGAGCCATGACTTCGTCGGCACTTTTTCGGTCAAGGTCGCCAGTCGGTTCGTCGCAAAGCAGGAACGTGGGATCGGAGACGATGGCGCGGGCGATGGTGACGCGCTGCTCCTGACCGCCGGAGAGTTGGCGGGGGAAGTGGCTCATGCGGTCGGTGAGACCGACGATGGAAAGGGCCGTTTCGACGTGGGCGCGGCGTTCGGATTTGGAGAGCTTGGTGAGGAGGAGAGGAAGCTCAATATTCTGGAAAGCGGTCAGGACGGGAATCAGGTTGTACATCTGAAAGATGAAGCCGACGTGGCGCGCGCGCCATTCGGTGAGTTTGCCGGAGGACATGTTGGTGATTTCATCGCCGGCGACGTTGATACTGCCGCGCGTAGGAACGTCCAGACCTCCGAGAAGATTCAGTAGAGTGGTTTTGCCGGAACCGCTCGGGCCCATGAAGGCAACGAATTCACCGGCGGAGACGTCGAGATTCAGGCCCTGGAGGACGTGGATCTCTTCGCCGCCGCGGCGGTAGGTTTTATCGAGGTCGCGGACTTGAATCAATCCGCCTTTGCCTCCACTGCCGTCAACATTGACCATAGGAACGCGCTCCTATTTTTGAATCTGGACGGATTGACCGTCGCGAAGGGTATCCGGGCCGGCGACGACCACCACCGCTTGGGGTTGCAGACCCGCGAGAATTTCGACGTCGGAGCCTCGGGCTTCACCCGTCGTTACAGCTCGGCGCTCGATCGTGTCACCGGTGACGACAAAGACGTATTTGGAGGAATGGTCCTGGCGAATGGCCTTTTGCGGCACGAGCGCCACGGCGGGCGTTTTGTTCTGTTTCGCGCCGGGCTTGCTTTCGTTCTCGAGGAAAGTCACCTTCACACCCATGTCCGGTAAGATGCGCGGGTCTTTGGCCGGGTCAAATAGTTTCTTGTGATCGGGTTCAGTTATCGAGATTCGTACTTTAACGGTAGCTTTCTGGCGATCAGCCGTAGGAATTACGGTGCGAACCTTCGCAGGTATGACCCAGCCGGGATAGGCATCGAGGACCGCGTTGACGGCTTGATTGTCGAAAACTCTGGCGATGTAGGCTTCGCTGACGTCCACTTCAAATTCGTTGGAGTGAAGATCGACGATGGTGGCGATACCGGTGCGCGTGAAACCGCCTCCGGCGGAAACGGGCGAGACCATCTCGCCGACTTGCGCGTCTTTCGACACTACGATTCCGGCGAAGGGGGCGCGGATGGTGCAATTGTCCACGGCTTGCTGCTGCTCTCTGATACGGGCATCCGCGGCAACAACTTGTTGCTTGGCCAAAACGATTTTGGCACGCAGGCTGTCCGCGGTCATGACCGCGGAGTCAAGAGCTTGCTGCGTGGAGACCCCTTCTTTTACGAGTTGCTGGGTGCGGTGATATTCGATTTCCGCGTTTTTGAGCTGGACCTGGTAGTCCAAAATGGCGGCTTGCGAGGAGTCGCGGTCGGCTTTGGCGGAATCCAGGGCTCGGCGAGCGTCGGAATCGTCGAGGGTGGCGAGAAGCTGATTTTCCCGGACGCGAGTGCCTTCATCAAAAAATACACCGGTGACGCGGCCGGTAATTTTCGCGGCGATCGTGGCGCGACGGCGGGGCGTGACATAGCCGCTGGCGTTGAGCACGCCGGCTGGACCAGTGGCAGGCTTTGTGGCCGTGGCTACTTCGACTTCTACTTTGCGATTCCTGAACGCGAAGGCAGCGGCGCCCGCCATGCCAAGGAGGACTACGAACAGGGACGCCCAGATCCAGCGCTTGCCGGAGCGCGGATTGCTACGCTTCGTGTCGGAGATCCTCAAGGAGGACAAGTCTGGCTTTAGAGTTTTCGGTGGCGTCGCCATGCGCCGGGTGCTCCTTGATTGTTCACAGAGGTCCTGGGGTGGATACGTATCCGCGCTGCTGAAAATATCGATTCCTGGGCGGGCGGATTCGATACACGCTATTTTAGCAAGACGGAAGGGAATGGGTTGGGACAAAAAAGTACGCACATGGGTGTCGCGCCTGCGGGCTTGAAGACCGGCGGAAAACAGGTCCCTGGCTTCGCTCGGGATGACACGATCATTGGGGCGCACGCGGAAGACATCCCGCCCGGGACCGCTTGGCCTGCTTGCCGCAGGCAGCCTCAGGGTAAAAGGGTGGTCGCTAGACAAGCTGGCCATGCTTAGGAACGGGATTAGGAGCGGGAGCCGTGATAGAAGAATTGGCCGAGGCCGATGGTGAAGATGAAGTTGCCAAACAGGGCGTGATCGATGCAGGTCAGGAGGAGCGAGCTCGAGTGTTGGTAGGTGAGCGAGAAGAGGAATCCGCCGATGATGCAAAGCACCACGGATAGCCAGTTGCCGAAGATGATGTGAACGAAACCGAAGGCGCAGGCGCTGGCAACCACCATCGCCCAGCCGGTGCCGAACAGAGGTTGGTAGCGATGAAAGAAAAAGGCGCGATAGAGAAGTTCCTGGGGATAAACAGAAACGAGCGGGTACAGGACAATAACCAAGGCCCAGAAGGCTGGGGCGCGTTTTGCGAAGGAAAACAGGAGTTGGGGCGCGAAGAAGCGCATTGCGAGGCCGAGGAGTAACAGCAAGACGGCGTCGCGCAGCAAAAGGCGCGGAAGATTTGCGCGGATACCGCTGACGGAGAGCAGTTGGGCGGAATCGAAGGCGGGATCGTGGTGCAAGAACAGAAACGTGCCCAGACCCGCTACCAGCAGATACAGAATGGGAAGATTGGGAAGAACGCGATAGAAAACGAGCAGAGGAGCGCCGAAAAAGAGGAGAACGAACTCGAACGCGAGCAAGAGTAGGTTTGGCATGGCGCGGCGAACAGAATGTATCAAGAAGCCGATTTTTTATCGATGACTACAGAATTCGAAGAAGTTTGCTGACGCAAGGTGTTGCGCAGGCTGTTGACAGCGGCTTGCGCATGGTGAACTTGCCGCTGAATGAGTTGCGCGTGGGTGCGATCTTCTGGCGTGAGACACGGGATATCGGTGAGCAGTTCGGAATAGCCGAAGATGGCCGTCAGGGGGTTGCTGATTTCGTGGGCGGCCCCGGCGGCAAGGCGGCCGAGGGCGACTAATTTTTCGGAATGGGTGACCTGTTGCTGAACGGCGTTGAGATTTTCGATGGAGTCGGCTGTCAGCTTCACGAGATGGCGCAGTTCGTGCGCCAAAAGATTAAATTTCCAATAGACCAAAGCGCCAAGCAGGAACATGGCGCAAAAAACCAGCCGCAAACGGAACGTGGCGACATCGGCGGGGACGTATTGCTCGTAAAGTCCGAGGATGGCGATGACGGGGAGAGAGAGAACCCCCAGCATCGCGCATCGGGCGGTCCAGACACTTTGGCTGAGTTCACGATTCGGGCGGCTGTCTGCTCGGGGCTGCAAAGTAGGACCGGAAGCCGCGATGGGAAGAAGAAGATAGATCGCCAGGAGAAAGGGAGTGTCCCAAAAACTTCCCGAATAATACCAGCCCGAATCGATCGCCACGCTGAGCAGCAGATTGCCGCCCGCGATAAGGCTGAAGGCAATACAGAGCCGGAGATAGAATCCTCCCCAAGGAGCCGAGTTTCTGATCCACAAGACGGCAAGCGCGATGATAATCACCAGATGCTGGAGAAACGCGAGCGTGTAATAGGTGGGATTGTAGTGAGAAAAATCCTGACGGCCGATTTGCCACGGAAGGCTGAAGTAGCCGTATAGCGCGAGCCACCAAAAACTGAGCAGGATCAGATCGAGGAAGCGGATTTGCAGATTGCGGCCGGCGGCAGCGGAATGCGGACGAAGTGCCAGCGCGGTAAGGAAAAAAACGTTCGACAGAAGAAAGAGAGTGTCGCCCGCGATCGGGCTGGGGGAGCCGGTGAGCCTGCGCCAGTCAAAATAGAACCAGTACACCTGCGAGAGCAACATACCGCCGAGACTGCAAGCAAAGAGTTTCCAGAAAAGAGGAAGGATTCCGATGCGCCGGCGGAGATTCTCGCGGACCGCCAATATGGCGAGGAGGAGAAGCGCACAGGGGGTCGCATCACCGAACATTGTGAGCAGAAAGGAAGGTTTGGCCACGGCGGCAACGCACAAGTGAAACAAGAAAACGATGGTGGCCAGAACAAAATAAAACTTTTGGCGCGAAGCGTAGTTCACCGTGCGCCCTCCGTGACCAAGGCAGGAGCGGTTGCCTGGCTACCGAGCGGAAGTGACTCTAGAGCGAGCGGAAGCAGAATCGTAAAGACGGCGCCGCCTTCGGCCCGGTTGTGGCAGGAAATTTCGCCGACGTGTTTTTGGATGATGCCGTAGCAGGTGCTGAGACCCAGGCCGGTCCCCTTCCCTACCGATTTCGTGGTGTAGAACGGCTCGAAGACGCGCTGCGGTTCCTTGAGACCCGGACCGGAGTCTGCAAATTCCAGCATGAGTTGCGAGCTGTTTCGGCGAAGAGTGATGTCCAATGTTCCGCCGTTCACTTCTTCCAGAGCATCGACGACGTTCGAGATTAATTGGAGAAAGACATGGAGGAGCTGGCCGGAATCGCCGCGCACGGGCGGGCAGTTTCCCTCCTCGGTAATATCCACGCGAACGCCAGGAAGCTTGGCAATGCGGCTTAGATGTAGGGCGCTTTCGAGCACGGGTTTGACGTCCAAGGGAACCAGCTGCAAGGGCGTTTCCTGGGCAAAGTGAAGCATGTGATCGACCAGGACGTCCGTGCGCTTGGCGTATTGGCCGATCTTTCCCGCCATGTTCTGGATTCGAGAGTCTACGTCCGCCCGAGAAGTGAACCGTGTCGAAGCCTCGAGGATCGATGTCATACAACTCTTGATCTGATTCGCTACCTTAGCGACCAGTTCTCCGAGGGAAGCGAGTTTTTCACTTTGCGTGAGATGGGTTTTGAATCGCTCGATGCTGCTGCGGTTTTCCGAGAGCCGTTCTAACGACTGGAAGAGTCCCTCGGCGAGGATGTCTTGTTTGATGGAGAGGAGGAACGTGACCAGGAAAATAGTGAGCAGAGTGATTGTGAGGCGGAAGGAGCGAAGTTGCGGAGGAGCGGAGGTGTGAGAGAGCAGCCAGAGTCCAATCATTGGAGTGGACAGCGCCACAAACATAGCCAGATGTTCGGACAAAAAGGTTGCCGGAGTAGAAGGCGCGGACGATTGCGTCGAAGCCGGCTGGAGACGCTGATCCTGGCAGGAAGTGCGGCCGGCAAGAATCATGCAAATGAAGGCCACCAAAGAAACCACGAGCGGAACATCGTAGAGGCTGCCGGTGTAGTAGGTTCCCGTGTCGATGGCAACGTTGCTGAGGTTCGAACCCAACGCGTAGCATGCGGCGCAACAAAAATAGAGTCGGTAGAGGCCGCGCCAGTTGCCCTGCGCGCGCAAAACCGCGACGCCGACCACGACTACCAGCGTTTGATTGCCGATGGCGTCGGCTACATCGAAATAGAAATTGTAATTGGACGCCGCACCGGGCAAGAGCCGGAAGGCAAAGACGCCGAACGCGAAAAGATAGAGGGAATAGATCATCAGAACAAAGACGTCCAGAAGGCCGAAGGCGCGGAAGTGCGCGTCTTGCTCGCGGTCGGGAGCGATGGCAATGGCGGCAGTCAGCGGCACCACCTTCAAGAAAAGGAGAATATCCGACAGTGGAACATCCGGCACGAGATGAGCGGACCTCAATTCGTTGACTGCCCAAATGCCGTTGCTCACGGTCCAGAGAAAAGATCCCGTAAGGATCAGGAACCAGAAAATGCGCACGCGCGAATGGCTGTGCAGAAAGTTCTGGAAGCTGAGAATGGTTGCCGCGGTGACCAGTGCGACCTGCACAGAGTCGCCAATGGCGGCAAGGGTGAATCCTTTTGGAAGGAGAAGGGCGGCGATCACGGAACCGAGCAGTACCGTGAGACCCAAGATGATTCCGACGCGCCAGGCCATCCGGAAGGGAGCTTCTAGAGGGGCGTGCGATTGCGCGAGATTGGTTCCGTCCGCCATAGAGACACGAGCTTGAGCCTCGAAAGAAGCTGGGTAGACCTCAGTTGCCGGAATCGAATGGAGCGCTAGAACCCGGGCGTCGGCGGACGAAGTCCGCACCTACCTTTATTCTTGGGCATCCGGGGCAGGAGCGGCGGGGAAATCCAGAGGATGTGCCGCGACCGAAACTAGCACTTTGGTACAGCGCACCCGAACCAGCCTGTTGCACGAATTCCGGCAAAAAGACGTTCTTTCGCCGTAACGATTACCGCCCTGTTCGAGCCAAACCCTACCGTAATCACCGGTGTATCTTTTTTGGGGCTGCAAGCGTCAATCCGCTTGACAGAGCAGGTACTGGCAGAATAGAAAGGGTTCGCGGCGCCTTCGCCACCGCTTCAGCATAAAGGTCCAAGGGGAGGATTATGGAAGCGTCTCGCCGGGATTTTCTGAAGTTCGCCACGGTTGGCGGTGCGGCTGCCGCCGTTTTTGGATTTGATCTTCAACCCGCCTACGCGGAACTCCGATCCTTAAAGATCGCACGCGCGAATGAGACGCGGTCGACGTGTCCTTATTGCTCGGTCAGTTGCGGGGTCATCATTTACACGATTGGTGACCGGGCGAAGAACGTCACACCCCAGGTAGTTCATGTCGAAGGAGACCCGGACCATCCTATCAATCGGGGGACGCTTTGCCCCAAGGGTTCGTCGCTTGAGCAAGACATCATGAACGATCGACGGATCGTAAAACCGCAGGTGCGGCGGCCCGGCGGTACGGATTGGGAAGATATTTCCTGGGATCAAGCGCTTTCGGAGATTGCGGAGAAGGTCAAGAAGACCCGCGACGACAGTTTTATTGAAACCGATAGTGACGGCCACCGCGTGAACCGGTGCGAATCGATCGCCTGGACCGGCGGCTGCACGGATACGAACGAATTCAACTATCTTGTTGTAAAGTCCATGCGCGCCCTGGGGGTCGTGCACCTGGAAAACCAGGCCAGGGTTTGACACGGACCTACGGTCTCAAGTTTGGGACCAACCTTCGGACGCGGGGCGATGACCAACGGCTGGGTCGACATCAAGAATGCCGACATGATGCTGGTCATGGGTGGAAACCCGGCGGAAAATCACCCGTGCGGATTTAAATGGGTGATCGAGGCCAAGCGCACCCGTAATGCCAAGCTGATTGTGGTCGATCCACGCTACACGCGGACTGCAGCGGTGAGCGATTTGTTTCTGCAGATTCGAGCCGGCGCAGATATCGCGTTTCTCGGCGGGTTCATTCGCTACGCCATCGAGAATAACCGGTTCGCCAAAGACTATCTGCTGAATTACACCAACGCGGCGTTCATCGTGAAGGACGACTTCAAGCTCTCGGACGAGGACGGCGTATTCTCCGGATTCGACGCGAAGACACAGACCTACGACCGGGCGAGCTGGAATTACGCGAACGGCGATACTACGGGAAAGGCAATGCCCGCCGCCCATCCCGCCGGCGGAGCACCGCCGCCGGCTCCTACCCTTCCCGAGAAGCCCGCTTACGATCTCACGCTGAACGACCCCCGGTGCGTGTTCCAGCTTCTGCGAAAGCAGTATGCGCGTTACACCCCAGAGATGGTGGAACGCATCACGGGAATCCCGAAGGAAAAATACTTGCAGGCGGCAGACCTGTTCACTTCCGTTCGCAAAGATGGCGACATGAAGAGAGTCGCCAGCGTCATCTATGCAGTGGGTTGGACGCATCACAGCTTTGGAACGCAAATCATTCGCACGGCTGCGATTCTGCAACTCGTCATGGGCAACGTTGGACGCGCGGGGGGAGGCGTAAATGCCCTTCGCGGGCATTCGAATATCCAGGGCGCCACGGATATGGCGGGTATTTTCGACAACCTGCCCGGATACCTGAAAGTGCCCACGCCGGCGGACGGGTCGTTCGACGGCTGGATGAAGCGGATCACGCCCACTCCGTCGAAACCGGAGAAGTGGGCTTCCTTCAATTATTACGGCAACACGCCCAAGTTCGCGGTGAGCATGCTCAAAGCATTCTATGGCGATGCCGCAACGAAACAGAGCGACTGGGCCTACGACTATTTGCCCAAGGTGGATCGCAACTATTCCTGGACCTACCTTTGGGACAACATGTACAACGGCATCGTCAAAGGCATATTCGCATTCGGCATGAACGGCGTGGCCATCGGGCCGGACACGAAGAAAAATATCGACGCGCTGAAAAGAGCGGACTGGCTGGTGGTTGGCGAGATTTATCCGGATGAAACCAGCGAGTTCTGGCGGTCGCCGGGAATCACCACCGGCGAAATGAAACAGATTCAGACGACGGTTTACCGGTTGCCTTGCGCGGGATTTGCCGAGAAGGACGGAACGTTTACCAATTCCGCGCGATGGCTGCAATGGAAGAACGCAGCGTTGCCTACGCCGCTGAACTGCAAGCTGGATCAAGCCATCGTGGCGCAGATTTTTCTGAAGGTTCGCGCTTTGTACCGGGCGGAAGGCGGGAAGTACCCCGATCCGATTCTAAAGCTGACGTGGGCCTACACCGACCCGGCAAATCCTTCGCTGGTGGAGGTGCTGAAGGAAATTAATGGAAAGACGTTCGTGGATGCCGAGGATCCTGCAACGAAGCAGCAGTTGAAGGCCGGACAGCAGCTGCCCGGATTTGCATGGCTGCAGGACAACGGAAATACCGCTTGCGGCAACTGGATCTACAGTGGCGCCTACACCGAAGCGGGCAATCTTACGATGCGGCGGGATGCCAGCGATCCTTCGGGGATGGGCGTACATCAGAACTGGGGGTGGTCGTGGCCGGCCAACCGGCGCGTGCTGTATAACCGCGCTTCCTGCAACCCGGATGGCAAGCCCTGGGATTCTTCACGGCGGCAAATCTGGTGGAGCGAATCGGCGCAGAAGTGGGTGGGCAACGACGTGCCGGACTTCAAGGCCGATTCGAAGCCGGCCGAGCATATGGGTCCGTTCATCATGAATCCCGAAGGCGTGGGACGCATCTTCGCTCCCCTCGGAGCTTTTTCGGATGGACCGCTTCCTGAATATTACGAGCCGACGGAAAGCCCGGTGGGCAATCTGCTGCACCCACAACAGACACACAATCCGGTGATAAGGAGATTCAAGACGCCGGACGACAAGTACAGCACGCCGGAACAGGGCTACACCGTGGTTTGCACCACCTACCGGTTGACCGAGCACTATCACTACTGGACCAAGAATAATCCGATGAACGTGCAACTTGTGCCGGAGCCGTTCGTAGAAATTCCCGAGCAGTTGGCAGAGGACCTGGGGATCCGCGGCGGAGAGAAAGTGAAGGTTTCAAGTATTCGGGGAACGTACATCGCAAAGGCCATGGTCACGAAGCGAATCAAGCCGATGATGATCGATGGGAAGAAAACGTATCAGGTCGGATTCCCGATTCATTGGGGCTTCCGCGGCATTTCGGAGGATGAGGGTAAGACCGCGAAGACCCTGGCGAACATCGTCACGCCGACGGTAGTGGATCCCAACGCGTACACGCCGGAATTCAAGGGGTTTCTTGTGAAGGTAGAGAAAGCGTAGGCACCGATGAGCCAGGCGACACTACGCATTCAGAAGATCAGCGGGCACGCGGGGAGCGTGCCGGGCGAGGGGACGCAGCGGCAACCGTTGGTGTGTAAGCTGGTGGACACCACGACTTGCATCGGCTGCAAGGCTTGCGAAGTGGCGTGCGTCGAATGGAATGACATGCCCTTTTCGCCGACGTCGTTTGATAACACCTATCAGACCATGCCGGAGACGCGTTGGAATTACTGGAACCTGATTCTTTTCAATGAGCATGAAGGCGAAGACGGGTCACTGCAATGGCTCATGCGGAAACATCAGTGCATGCACTGCGCGGAGCCGGGTTGCTTGGAGGCTTGCCCTTCCGATGGCGCGATCGTGCAGTACACGAATGGAGTGGTGGATTTCCAGCAGGATCATTGCATCGGCTGCGGATACTGCATCACTGGCTGCCCTTTCAATATTCCGAAACTCAACAAGGTGACGAAGCGCGTGTACAAGTGCACGCTTTGTACGGACCGTGTGAGTCAGGGGCTCGAGCCGGCTTGCATCAAGGCTTGTCCCACGGGTTGCCTGCACTTTGGAACGAAGGAGGACATGAAGGATCTGGCCGAG
The DNA here is from genome assembly GCA_963783955.1 of Candidatus Acidiferrales bacterium. Classification (GTDB taxonomy): domain Bacteria; phylum Acidobacteriota; class Terriglobia; order Acidiferrales; family UBA7541; genus Acidiferrum. The sequence goes on from CAWAPN010000004.1 coordinate 398,995, forward strand.
GCACGCGCGAAGCAACTGAAGGATCATTACGGCTTTCCGAACGCGGGAGTTTACGATCCGCCGGGTGTGGGAGGCACGGGCGTGATTTACGTGCTTCACGATGCGACGAAGCCGGAGCTGTATGGAGGACTGCCGAGTAATCCGTCGATTCCGCTATCGGTCAAGCTTTGGAAGCACCCCCTGAAGTGGATTGGCAATTTGGCGATCGCGGGCGGATTGATCGGATTGTTCGTGCACTACCTGCGCTTCGGACCGAAAGCGCACGACGAGGACGACGCTCGCCCTTTAGGAGGCCAGCGATGACGCACCTGGAGCAGGTACTGCCGCACGGACGTGTGCTGCGCTATGCGTTCTATGAGCGGCTGACGCACTGGGTAGCAGCGGGGTCTTATATCTATTTGCTGTTAACCGGCTTCGCGTTTTGGTCGCCTTGGCTTTTTTGGCTGGCGGTTGTGTTTGGTGGAGGGCAGATCTCGAGGATCCTGCATCCTTGGGTAGGCCTGGTCTTTGTAGCCGCTGTCATCTACATGTTCATGATGTGGCACAAGCAGATGCACTTCACGGCCGCGGACCGGGAATGGTGGAAGTCGCTGCATTACTACATCACGAACCAGGACGATAAAATGCCGCCGGCGGGGCGATACAATGCCGGCCAGAAAATGTTGTTCTGGACATTTTTCTGGGCCGGGCTGGTTCTGTTGGTGTCGGGAGTGGTGCTCTGGTTCACCGATTATTTGCCTTGGAGCTTACGGTGGTTGCGGTATGTTGCGGTGCTGGTGCACCCGATCGCGGCGCTGGTGACGATTGCGAATTTCATGATTCACATTTATATGGGTGTTTTTGCGGAACGCGGCGCTTTTGGTTCCGTGATTCGCGGGGATGTGACTTTGGCCTTCGCCAAGCGATTCCATCCAGGCTGGTATGAGGAGATTGTTGGATCGTCTGATCGGCCGAAATGAGTTTTCTTCCCGCCGGAAAAGTGAATTATCGCGCACGTTTGGCACGCGCGGATTTGCTTGCGCAAGCACACCCCGGTTCCCGGCAAATTCTTGAATTTTACGGGCACATCGCACAATTTCAGAAGGAATTCTCGGAACAACTGGCAAACCCGCAGAGAAAGCGGGCGGTTGTTCCGGTCGGCGGCAATCTTCGTGCGGAGTTGGATGTTGCCACCTTGCTCGCGGCATTCCGCATGCTTTTGTCCGTGGTTGAGGCACACGGGCCGGGGCCGCTCCGCGGACGCGCAAAGGAATTGAAGATGCGGGAAGAGTCTGCGCGCGCGAAGGTGTTGACGGAATTTTGGAAGTCGGGATTGCTCGAATCGGAGTCAGTAGAACCGGTCACGGAGTTTTTGGCGCGCGCGTTCCTGCAGCCTTATGCTGAGTTTCTTGCCGGCGCTTTGTCACCTCCCGTATTGCCAATGACGGTTTGCCGGTGTCCGCGATGCAATTCCCGTCCCTTGCTTGGCGTGTTGCGACCGGAAGGGGATGGCGGAAAGCGGTTTTTGCAATGTGCATTCTGTTCGCAGGAGTGGGAATTTCGACGGCTTCTCTGCGCTCATTGCGGAGAGGAGCAGGAGCAGAAGCTTCCGGTGTATGTTGCCGAGCAGTTTCCGCATGTCCGCGTGGAGTGCTGCGAAAGCTGCAAGCATTTCTTGCGGACCATCGACCTCACGAAAGACGGTAACGCCGTGCCCATCGTAGACGATCTGGCGGCGATTCCTCTCAGCTTGTGGGCGCACGAAAACGGTTATGCCCGTATCGAGAGCAATCTTTTGGGGACGTAAGATGCGGCGATCAGGACTTGCCGGAGAGGGTAGTCCAGGCTCTGTGGAGAAGCTGGCCCAGCGTCTCGGACGCGACGGCGTTGTCCGCGCCGTTGTTCGAGGGCGGTGTGGCGAGGGCCGAGAGAACGGACGCATTCATGTTCGTGGAATGCTGGGAATCCTCGCTTGTGCCGTACATGATTCTGGCGAAGCTCAGGTTGGTCATGGCTTGCTCCTCGCTTCCGCCGGGGAAGCTCCGTGCATTCCTCCATTGTGCGCTTGGGCGGACGCGATCGGGTTGCAACAGGAGCCTGCGTAACGTGAGGATCACTGTCCCGACGGGCAGGTCTGTTAGAATGCGAGGCCAGCAAGGAGGCTTAGGATGACGGAGCAAAATTTTTCACATCATACGAAGTGGGTACCTACGTTCCACTTTTTTGTGATTCCGGTTTTGCTAGCGAATTTCGTTTCGGCGATTGTTCGGGTGGCCCATATGGGGATTACATGGGACAACGTGATTCATCTGCTGACGGCGACGGCGCTGTTGATTTTTGTTTTTAACGCGCGCCAATTTGCTTTGCGCGTCCAGGATCGCGTCATTCGGTTGGAGGAACGGCTGCGTATGGCGAAGCTGTTGCCGCAGGATTTGCAGGGACGAATTGAGGAGTTTACGCCGGGGCAGTTGGTGGCTTTGCGGTTTGCGGGGGATGATGAATTGCCAGGGTTGGCGCGGAAGGTTTTGAACGACAAATTGACGGATGTAAAGACGATCAAGCAGATGGTGGAGCATTGGCGGGCGGATCATTTACGGGCTTGAAGGGTACGCTAAAAGGTGCGGACCGCCTCAGAGCAGCACGGCCCTACAAAGGCGGGAAAAACCCAAGATGCCGGCCTTCCGGGGCGGCGCTACAGGAAGATGCTATAGGATGCTTTGGATTACGCCGCCGTCGGCGCGGAGGGCGGCGCCGTTGATGATGTTAGATTGGTTGCCGGCTAGGAACGCTACTACGGCGGAAATCTCTTCTGGGGTTTCGAAGCGTTTGAGCAGCGAAGTGGGGCGCGCTGTGGAGAAGAATTGTTTTTCCATTTCGGCCGGACTGATGCCCTGGGAGCGCGCGGCTTGCGCAACGAAGGTGCTTGCGCCTTCGGACGCCGTTGGACCAACCAGGACGGAGTTCGTGGTCACACCGGTTCCCGCGTAGGAGCGAGCTATCCCATTGGCGATGGCTACTTGGGCGGTTTTGGTCATGCCGTAGTGAACCATCTCGGAAGGGATTTGTTGGGCGGATTCACTGGAAATGAAGATAATCCGGCCCCAGTTTTTCTTGAGCATATTCGAAAGATAGTGGCGGCTGAGGCGAACCCCGCTGAGAACATTTACGTCGAAAAAGCGCTGCCAATCGTCGTCGGTGATTTCCAGAAAAGGTTTGACCTCGAAGATACCGAGATTGTTGACCAGGACGTCGGCCACGGGGACGGCTTCGATAAACGCATCGATCCCTTTGACGGTGCCGAGGTCGGCGGCCACACCAGTGAATTCGGCGCCGCGATTATTCATGCGCAGTCTTTCGAGAGCGGAGTCGACGCGGGCTTGCGTTCTGCCGTTGATGACGACGCGGGCGCCTTCCTCGGCTAGCGTGGCGGCGATGGCGTAGCCTATGCCGGCCGTCGAACCTGTGACCGCAGCCAGTTTCCCCTGAAGACCTAAATTCATTTCGAGTTCTCCACGAATTGCTTTCTTATGCTTTTCCTGGGGCTACGATGCTGCTGACATTTTGGCGATGCCAGCAGAGTAGTATTCGATTTCCGCAATTTCCTCCGTGTTCAGGCGGAACGAGCCTGCGCGCATTACTCCTTCGGCCTGTTTCGCAGTGCGCGCACCGACGATTGCGCCGGTGATCCGCGGATTGCGAAGGGTCCAGGCAATGGCTACCTCTCCGGGACGACGGCCATAGCGGGCGCCGATTTCGCCGAGTTTTTCGACGAGTTCGAGATTTTTAGAGAGTTTTGGCTCTTTGAACTCCGGATTGCGGCTGCGGAAATCGTCGGCGGGCAGCGACGCGGCACGTTCGCGGGTCATGCCACCCGTCAACATACCGGAGAACATCGGGGAATAGACAATTACGCCGATGTTGTGTTTTTCGCAGTAGGGCAGAACTTCTGCTTCGATTTGACGGCGCAGGATGGAATAGGGCGGCTGCAAGGAAGTGACGGGGGCGATTTGTTCGCTGCGATCCAATTGCGGCGGGTTGAAATTCGAGACGCCGATCCAGCGAGTTTTGCCTTCCTTCTGGAGGGCGGCGAGAGTTTGCCAGGACTCTTCGAGGCCCACGCCGTTGTCCGAGGGAGGCCAGTGGATCTGATAGAGATCGATGATTTCTGTTCGCAAGCGGCGCAAACTGTCTTCGCATTCCTGGCGGATAGAAGCGCTGGCGTGGCTCGGCGAGACCTTGCGTTCGGAGTCCCAGCCGAGGGCGCACTTCGTGAAAATGTAGGGACGCGTGCCGCGCCATTCTTTCAGGGCTTGCGCGACTACCTCTTCGGAGTGGCCCAGGCCATAGACTGCGGCGGTGTCGATCCAGTTGACTCCCAACTCGAGGGCTTTGTGGATTGCGGCAATGGAGTCCTTGTCTTCCTGCGGGCCCCAGGCATACTCCCAATTGCCTCCGCCGGTGGCCCAGGCGCCAAAGCCCACGGATGTAATTCGAAGGTCGGAATTTCCTAGTTTGCGAATGTCCATTGTTCTGTTCTCTCTGATTTGCGGGGGAAGCCGCCCAGGACGCGGGGCGCATCCGTACGATGAAAATGACCAGATACAGGTTAACTCATTTTCATTGCGCGACAAATGCGGCAACGAGGGAAACGGATTTGCCATCAGGGTTGCTAAGAACGAGTTCCTGCGGGCCGCAGCAAAGAGCTGGGACGAGTCAGCGCCACGGTGTTCCTGTCGGTCGGCGTGACGGATGCAGACGTTCCGGCGAGCGTGGCCTTGAGGCTTAGGAAGCCGCTGCCGCGGAGGCTGACGGTAGGCACAGTGGTCGGTGAGAGGTAGTAAGCAAAAAATGGCGCCCCGATCGATCGGGGCGCCATTTCGGAGAACACACGGGTGCTTCGAAAAAATTAAATGGTCTTGGGACCGACGGCGGCGGCCTGGGTATTGCGGCCGAAAGAGCTGGCGCCGGATTCCTTGTCGCTGGTCTTGTCGATCTCGATGGAGCCCTTGAAGTAGGCACCGTCTTCGATCATGATGCGCGCGGTCGTGAGGTCGCCGTTGACCGAGCCATCCTTCTTGATTTCGATGCGGTCCTTGGCGCGGAGATTACCTTTCACCGTGCCGTAGACGACGACTTCGCGGGCGATCACGTCGGCGGTAACTTTGGCCGTGGCGCCAACGGTGAGTTTGCGCTCGTCCAATTGAACCAACCCTTCGACCGATCCTTCAATAACGAGATCTTCGTTACCGGAGATTTCGCCCTTCACGTGCAAACTGGGACCGAGCCGAGCCGTGGAACGGTCTGCGGTTGCTCCCAACGGACGCATGGCATCTGTACTCATTGCGGTAGTTCCCTCCCAAGTTGCCGCAGCTGGCTTAGGCGGCGGATTGACTGGAAAACTTTTCTGATTCTGCTCCGGCTGCGCTGGTTGAGGCGTATCCGGTTTCTTATTCCCCCACATCGGTCCTCCCAAAGGGACAAATCAACCCCACGCGATTTCCGGCCCGGGGTAGAGAAACAATAGACCCGCGGAAAGAGAGTAGCAAGACAATATGTGAAAGTCTCGCGAGAGGGTAACTTGGACAGAGGAACAGGTGCCCGCCTGTACGCAAGAACCGGGCGAACTTGAAGCGAATATCGAGCTTTTGTTTTGTACCTATCGTTGGCTTGGGCGGCGTCCATCGGAACAGCATCCGGGCGGAAACCGATTCCGGCGATCCCGGGCGTGGAGGTTGTCCCATGTTCGACGATCGAGTACCCGGTGTTCTTCTTTCGCTTGCTCTGTTCTTCACGACCGTGGTTCAAGCGCAGCAACCCGAGACCATCGCCAAAGGCCAGCCCGGCGCGATCACGCTCGATGTGGTTGTGACGCCCAAATCCGGCCCACCGATCAGCGGGCTGCCGCAACAAGATTTCATCATTTTGGATAATAAAGCGCCGCAGACGATTGCGTCCTTCCAGGCATTTCGGGGGCGCGAGGCTCCGATCGAAGTAATTCTTGTTGTCGATGATGTGAACACCGGGGTGGAGCACGTGGCCTACGAGCGGTCGGAGATCGACAAGTTCCTGAAGGTCGATGGCGGCCGCTTGGCGAATCCTACTGCTTTGGCTTTCCTTGCGGATACAGGCCTCAAGGTGCAAGAAGGCTTTTCGAACGATGGCAACGCGCTTGCTGCTTCGCTCGATCAGCATCCGGTCGGGCTGCATTCCATTTTAGGTTCCGGTGGAATCTATAGCGCCGCCGAACGATTTCAGGTTTCGCTGAAAGCTCTCTACGAACTTGTAAGCCATGAGTCTGCCCGGCCGGGACGGAAGTTTATCGTGTGGGTATCTCCGGGCTGGCCTATTCTTTCCGGCCCGTCCGTCGAGGAGCAACTTGACAACAAGCAAAGGCAGGAAATCTTTTCGGAAGTTGTGCAGCTCTCGACGATGCTGCGCGAGGGTCGCATCACACTCTATAGTATCGATCCATTGGGGACCGCTGACTTCGCGGGGCGCGCGTTTCGATGGGAAGCGTTTGTCAATGGAGCGAGCAAGCCCTACCAAGCGGATCCCGGGGATTTGGCGTTGCAAGTACTGGCGGTGCAGAGCGGCGGGCTGGCGCTCACGACCGGCAATGATCTTGCTGCCTATTTGCAGGAATGTGTGGCCGATGCGCAGGCGTATTACGAGTTGTCCTTTGTTCCGGCGCTCGATCAAAAGCGGGATGAGTATCATCACCTCGAAGTGCGTATGGCGAAAGAAGGAGCGACTGCGCGGACCCGCCAGGGGTATTACTCGGAGCCGTGAGTACCGCATGGTGAGGAAGACCCAGGATGCCTGCCCCTTCCTGCGTCAGGGCAAGCCGAAGGCACGCCGCTACATGCAGCTGGGAGCGGTGCCTCAGGCGCTGCGGTTAGGTGGTGGGTTTGTCGGGGACGGGTTGGCTGGCAAGGAAATCGGAGGCGAAGCGCTCGGAGTAGGAGGCGAGGAGTTGCTCGATGCGTTCCGAGGAGGGGGATTTTAGGACGAACCCGGCGTGATGGTATTTCTTGATGCGTTCGACGATTTCGGGATTGTTGTAGGCGGAAGTGTCCGGTTCTTGCTGGCGGGCCAGAGAGACGATCACGCCAGCGTAGTCTTCGCGTGCTTGTGGGAGTTCGTAGGGCATCTTGCCTGCGGTGACTTCGAGATGGGCCCACTCGCGCCAGAGATTGATGCCGGTGGCGGTTTCGACCATATTGGAAATGTAGGCGCCGCCAACGCGGGCGGCGACTTCGAGGAAATAGAAGCGGTTGTCGCCGCGAGCTTTCAGGAATTCCGCGTGGGTTACGCCGCGGACCAAGCCCAGACCTAGAATCAGTTTGGCATGGATTTCTTTCAGCGCGAGCGTGTCGGCCGAATCGCGTTGCATGGTGCGCGTGGTGAAGACACCTCCTTGATGGGAGACGTCGAGAGGTGGGGCGCCGTAGCTGTGGGCTTCGGCGAATAGGACGGCGCGATCGGAGACGATGCCGTCCACGTGGAAGACGCTGCCGGGGATGAATTGTTCGAGGAGATAGTCGGATTGGCGATCCCCTAGCTGCTCGAGCCAAGGCCAGAGATCTTCGGGGGATTGAATTTTCTTCATGCCGATGCCGGAGGCTTGCGATCGCGGCTTGAGGAGCCAAGGGCCAGGGACGTAGCCCATGAACTCGCGGAGGTCGTCGTAGTTGAGGATGTGGGTGAATTCGGGGACGAGGATGCCGGATTCGCGGGCTTGCGCGCGCATGGCGAGTTTGTCGCGGAAGTAGCGGATGGTGGTGAGGCCGATTCCGGGAAGGCGGAGGTGTTCGCGCAGGGCGGCGACATTTTCCATGTCGAATTCGTCGAGGGCCACGATGCGATCGATGTGCCGTGTGCGGGCGGCGTAGCTTACGGCGTGGATCAGATCGATCAGCGGGAGCTCATCGGGCATGAAGAACATTTCGTCGATTACGTCGCGGGGCCAGTCGGCGTTGCGGAGCTTTTCGACGGTGAGAAGTAGGACGGTAGAGCCCAGGTTTTTGCAGGTACGCAGGAATTCCTGGCCTTTTTCGTACGAGGAGACACAGAGGATTGTGATGGGCCGCGTGACGTTCATGTGTCCTTCGACGCGCCGTGTCACCGAGGATGCCGGTCTAAAGGCGCGGCGCTACAACCAGGCGCATCGGTCCGCGGATTATATATGCGTTTGGTCGGATTGTATGCGGCGGAACCAGCCCGCCTCCCTTCGTACCTCAGGGCGAGCCGAAGACAGGCCCTACCGAGGCAATCGCTAGCGCGCGGGAAAGAGGAATTGGAGGAAAGGGCCGACGCGCCGGGACCAGGCGGCTTCGTTGTGTTCGGCGCCTTCGACGCGCTCATAGTGGAGATTGCCGCCGGGTTGCCATCCTTTGTGGATGAGGATGTCGCGGAAGCGCTCGACGTCGTCGACGATGCGCGGGCCTTCGCGGGTGCCGATGTCGAGCCAGATGCGGGGAAGCGGTTGAACCGAGGAAGTTGCGGCGAAACGAAGGATGACGCGTTCGTTCCACCAGACGGAAGGGGATAGCGCCGCAATTTTGCCGAAAAGTTGCGGACGCTGCAGACCGAGATACAGGGACACCAGGCCGCCCAGCGAGGAGCCGCCGATGCCGGTATTTTCTGCCGCTTGCTCCACGCGATACTGCTTGTTCACGAAGGGCCGAACCTCTTCCAGAAGAAATTTGGCGTAGCGATTTGCACGGCCCCCGCCGAGACGCGGCATGCGCGTGGGCGTGTATTCGCCGAGGCGCTGTTTGCCGGCATTGTAGATGCCTACGATGATGAGCGGCTCGACCCGGCCGTTTTGTATACAGTCGTCGGCGGTTTGGCCTACGTGCCAGTCCACGCCGGGAAGGAAGGACGTGGCGCCATCGAAAAGATTTTGGCCGTCGTGCAGATAGAGGACCGGAAAGCTTCGCGCGAGGCGCGCGTCGTAGCCGGGAGGAAGGTAGACGATGAGATCGCGCTTGTTGCGCAGGACTCGCGAAGGAAACTGCTCGTGCTTGATCAGGCGGGGCGAACTCACGGAGCGATGATCACCAGCAGATCTTTGGCCTCGACATGTTGGCCCGGTGTCACCAGGAGCTTGCTGATTTTTCCGGCGATAGGTGCGTAGATGTTGGATTGCATTTTCATGGCTTCCAGTGTGAGAAGTTTAGCTCCCCGCTCGACGGCGTGGTTTGCTTGCACAGCGATGCTGCTGATCAAACCGGCGGTGGGTGCGCCTACGTGGCCGGGATTTGCGACGTCGGCTTTGGGATGGCTGCGTTCGACGACGCGCAGGGAACGGTCGCGCACATTGACTTCGCGGGGCTGGCCGTTCAATTCGAAGAACAGAGTGCGCGTGCCGTCGGGATGGGCGTCACTCGCGGTGAGAAATTTCACGATCATCGTTTTTCCGTTCTCGATGTCGATGGTGATTTCTTCGCCGGGCTTCAAGCCGTAGAAGAAGGCAGGTGTCGGCAGAACGCTGACGTCGGAATAGGATTGGCGGAAGGCGTCAAACTTCACATAAACGTCGGGATAGAGAAGATAGCTCAACATAGCGTCGCGGTCGACGGAATGACCTACCTTTTTCCGTAAATCCTCGCGTGTTGCGTCGAAGTCGGCGCGTGGCAGGCTGGCGCTGGGGCGTCCTTTTAGCGGAGCGTGGCCGCGCAAAATAATTTTTTGCAATTTTTTCGGCCAGCCGCCCGGCGGGACGCCGAGCGTGCCCGAAAACATTTCGACCACGGAATTCGGCAGCGAGATGTCGTGGTGTTCGTCGAGCTTCAGAAGATCGGCGGGTTTCAATTCGTTGGCGAGAAGAAACAGGGCCAGGTCTCCGACGACTTTGCTGGATGGCGTGACTTTTACGATGTCGCCGAAGAGTTGATTCACTTCCGCGTAGGTTCTCTCGACTTCTGGCCAGCGCTGGCCAAGACCCATGGCTGCGGCTTGTTCCCGGAGATTGGTGAATTGCCCACCCGGGATTTCATGTTCGTAGAGCCGCGCGGAGCCGGATTTCGGGCCGGAATCAAACGGCAGGTAATGGCCGCGCACGACTTCCCAGAAATCCGAGCATTCGTTAAGGGCAGCAATATTGAGGTGAGTGTCGCGCGGAGTGTTGGCGAGGGCTTCGACGACCGAATTTAGATTGGGTTGGCTGGTCCCGCCGCTCATGGAGGCGATTGCAGCGTCGGCGACGTCAACGCCGGCGTCCGCGGCTTTCAGCAGAGAAGCGGAATTGATACCGCTGGTATCGTGCGTGTGAAAGTGAATGGGAATGCCGATCTCCTGGCGCAGTGCTTTCACCAATGCATAGGCCGCGTAAGGGCGGCAAAGCCCCGCCATATCTTTTATGGCAAGGAAATGGGCACCGAGTTTTTCAAGTTGCTTGGCCATCTTTACGTAATAGCTCAGCGAATATTTGGGACGATGTTTGTCGAAGAGGTCGCCGGTGTAACAGATCGCGGGTTCGCAAACCGCGCCAGTTTCGAGAACCGCGTCGATCGAGACGCGCATGTTTTCAATGGAATTGAGCGAGTCGAAAATGCGGAAAATGTCGATTCCCTGCTCAAAAGCTTCGCGGACGAAGTCGATGATCACATTGTCGGGATAGGAGGTGTAGCCGACCGCGTTTGCACCGCGGAGCAACATCTGGAAACAGATGTTCGGCACGAGCCGACGCAGTTCACGGAGGCGCCGCCAGGGATCTTCGTGGAGGAAGCGCATCGAGGTATCGAAAGTTGCTCCGCCCCACATTTCCAGGCTAAACAGGTTTGCCAGGCGTTGGGCGACCGCATTCGCCGTAGCGAGAAGGTCGTAAGTACGGACGCGCGTGGCCATTAACGATTGATGCGCGTCGCGAAATGTCGTGTCCGTGAGCAGCAGACGCTTCTCTTTGCGGGCCCAGACTGCGAATCTTGTCGGGCCGAGCTTCTGCAAGAGTTGACGCGAGCCTGCAGGCGGAACAATGCCGGGGACCGCCGGTAACGGCGGTTTTTCGATGTTCGACGGCAGGCTCTTCCCTTTTACTTCGGGGTTGCCGTTGAGGATCACGTCGCCCAGGTAGGAGAGGAGTTTAGTGGCGCGGTCGGCTCGTCCGGAGAAACGGAAGAGCTCAGGAGATTCATCGAGGAACGAGGTAGTCGCTTCGCTGGCACGAAAGCGGCTGTGGTTGACCACGTTTTCAAGGAACGGAATGTTGGTTTTCACGCCGCGGATACGGAACTCGCGGAGGGCACGGTCCATGCGCTGGCAGGCTTCCGGAAGATTCGCGCCCCAAGCGGTGACTTTCACCAGGAGCGAATCATAATAAGCGGCCAGGAGCGCGCCGGCGTAGGCGGTGCCCCCGTCGAGGCGGATGCCGAAACCCGCAGGAGAACGATAGGTGGAAATACGCCCGTAGTCCGGGGCAAAATTTTTCTCCGGGTCCTCGGTGGTTACGCGGCATTGCAGGGCAGCGCCATAGAGAGGAATTTTTTCCTGCGTTGGAAGCGACAGGGGTTCTTCGTGCAGCTTGTGCCCCTGCGCTACGAGAATTTGCACCCGGACGATGTCGATGCCAGTGACGACCTCGGTGACGGTGTGTTCGACCTGGATGCGGGGGTTGACCTCGATGAAATACCATTTTTCGGCGTCGACGTCGTAGAGAAACTCCACCGTGCCGGCGTTGCGATATTTGGCCTGGCGCATAATTGTCAGCGCCGCGTCGCATATTTCCTTGCGAACGCGATCCGGCAGATTCAGCGCAGGCGCGACTTCAACGACTTTCTGGTGGCGGCGCTGGACGGAGCAATCGCGCTCGTACAGGTGCAGCAGGTTGCCGTGTTCGTCGGCGAGGATCTGGACTTCGATGTGACGGGCGCGCTTGAGATATTTCTCGAGAAAGACAGAGGCATCGCCGAAGGCGGATTTGGCTTCGCCCTCGGCTTCTTCCAGGCGGGCTTCGAGTTGGGCGGGCTCCTGAACCACGCGCATGCCGCGGCCGCCGCCGCCCATTGCGGCTTTTACGATGACGGGAAAGCCGATTTCCGCGGCGATTTTTTGGGCTTCGGCCAGGGAAGAAACGGGATTTTCCGTTCCCGGGAGGACGGAGACGCCGGCCGCGGCGGCCAGGCGCCTTGCCGCGGTTTTATCTCCGAGGAGTTCCAGGAGCTCGGACGTAGGACCGATGAATGTGAGGCCGGCTTTGCCGCAAGCTCGCGCCAGCGCTGGATTTTCTGAAAGGAATCCGTAGCCGGGATGGATGGCGTCGACTTCGTGTTCTTTTGCGATGGCGATGATACCGGGAATGTCGAGGTAGGCTTCCACCGGGCCTTTCCCGGCGCCGACCTGGTAGGCTTCGTCGGCTTTGAAGCGATGCAGGGCCAGGCGATCTTCCTGAGAGTAGATCGCGACGGTGCGCAGGCCCAATTCATTTGCCGCGCGAAAAATGCGGATGGCGATTTCGCTGCGGTTGGCGGCGAGGAGTTTGCGGATTGTGCGAATTTTATTCATGCGTAGATGTCGATTATGCCTATAAGGTAATGCGAAATTTTACATTGTTTTGCGGGAAAAACCACGCAGGGTCGATAATTTTGATTTATGGTATGGACAAAATTGATGAGTGGGGGGAATGGCGCAGGTTAACGGAATCACGTTCGAGCCCTGAAGGAAAGTTCGTCAGCGGGTTAGAAGCGGGGAGGCGAAACGGATCGGCACTCCGAAATTGGAACCGCCAAAGCCTTTTACTACTGCGAACGTTACGCCGATCACGCCGCCTTGGCGGTTGAGCAGTGGACCGCCCGAGCCACCGGAAGTGGTCTGTGCGTCGTAAACAATTTTGTCGGTCAACACATCACCGACGTGGCCTTGCGTGACCAGCGGCCGGATGAGTTTGCGTTTGGCGAGTTCTTGGAGGATCAGCTTTGGATCGCCGCCGCTAACTTTCACAATTTCTTTGACGGTGTCGTCCCCGGCGCGCGCGAGAATCGCATCAATGCCCGTGGCATAGCCGAAACTGATTAACGCGTCGCCGCTGATGGCGGCTTCCTTACGATTGTCCAACTTCAGGACGGGGCGCTTTAGCTCGGAAAGATCGCCGTGGACGACCGCCAGATCAGCGTCCTGAGAAATTTGGGAAATACCGACCGGAACGCCGTTGGCTACGCCGGGAAAATATGCCGTCATGTCCGCGATTACAGGCTCGAGGCCTTGCTTCACGGCGTCGGCCATTTCATCGTTCATCCACCACGGTTGAACGACGTGATGATTGGTCAGGATTTTGCCTTCGCCGGCGATGAAGCCGCTGCCGAAGAAGTCGGCCCGGACTTCGGGGGCCTTACCCTCCGTGGTGTAAACGGTGTTGCCGTCGCTATCTTTGAGGGGCGAGCCGTCGGCGTTGATGCCGCCGTAGCGCAAGCGCATGCCGGAGCCCTTTTCGTTGAAGGCCACGGAGACGTGGAGGAGACAGACGCTTGGGGCGTAGTCGCGGATGACCGTTTCCGTTGCCTGCGAACTGCCCTCGAGTTTGGTCAGGCGGTCGGTAGCTTCGGCAAGCTGATGGCGGAGGTCGCTGACATCGGCGCCATCGGGAGCGGAAAGTTTCTTGCGCAGCTCGTCGGTGCGCTGTTGCAATTGTTCCTTCTGTTGCATGAGGTCGGCATTGCTGGGGTCCTCGCGTAAACGCCGCGCCGATGCCAGGAGCTGCTGTTCATTCTGGGCATTGTGCTCGAGTTGCGAGATCAGGGTGTACGCACGGCGCGATTCTTTGTCGGCTTTGTGAGAAAAGACGAAGAAGATTCCGGCGATGACGATCGCCAGACCCAAGAGCGTTCCGACGCCGATTTTCAGAGCACGCTCCAGAGAAAATGCATCGCGGGTCATTTTTTCGGTGACTGCGAGCGCCTGGAAAGCGGTTTGTGAAACCTGGAAAACCTCTTCGGAGGTGCGCAGCCGGCGTTCCAGGTCGTCGATGGTTCGTTTCTGTCTAAGCTGCGCGCGCACGCGGGCGAGGAATTCCTGATCATCACAGGGAATGGAGAGAACGTCGTCGGCACCCTGATCGATCCAGAGAGCACGTTGCGCCGGATCGTTTGATGTCAGGACCAGGATGCGGGACTTGTCGCCGTCGGCGACAGATTGCGGAGAGGTGACGACGACGCGGATTGTGGCATCTTGCAGACCTTCGGCGGCGATGACGATTTGTGCAATTTCGGACCCGTGGACCAGCGACGCGGCATGTTCCGCCGAGTCGGTTTCTGTGACCACATAGGCTTCCGACTCGAGCAGGGCACGCAGGTGGGCGCGCAAGCCGGGGTCCGCCGCTACCAGCAATACGTTTTGCGAGGAAGAAGACAAAAGCCCTCCAACGGCGTTAACACAGTAAGAGCGACCTTCCTGTGGGAGCGGGAAGTTTACCCCAAATTGTTTAGACATGCGAAGGCCGGGGGTTGGATACAGGAATTTTGGGGGAGTCTAAGAGCAGCCTGCCAGAGGCGGGCGCTACAAAAGCAAGAGTGCGGTGGTTTCAGTACTTGCGGAGGACGCCGATTACCCGGCCCTGAACCTTTACGTCGGTGGCCGAGAGAATGATGGGAGCCATGTCGGAGTTGGCTGGTTGCAGTCGAATTTTTCCGGAACCTTCGCGATAGAAGCGCTTCAGGGTGGCTTCGTCTTCGCCGACCAGGGCTACTACGATATCGCCGGCGTTGGCTACTTGAGTTTGTTCGCAGACTACGAAGTCGCCGTCCATGATGTGGTCTTCGATCATGGAATTGCCTTTTACCTGGAGGACGAAGGAGTTGCCGCCTCGGGCGAAATCGCCCAGAGAGATGGTTTCGCGTTCTTCCACGGCTTCGAGCGGGCGCCCCGCGGCGATCCGCCCGACCAGCGGGAGCTCCTGCACCCGCCGCTCGATGACTTGCTCTTTCGGGGTTTTTGGCAACTGGACAATTTCGATCGAGCGGCTCTGGTTGTAGCCGCGGCGTATGAAGCCTTTCTTTTCGAGCGTAGTGATGTGCTTGTGGACGGTGGCGAGCGAGGTGAGCTTCAAGCCTTTACCGATTTCCTCGAAGCTCGGGGCATAGCCGTGGCGAGTCTCAAAGGAAACCAGGTAATCGAGAACTTCCTTTTGCCGTTTGGTCAGGGCCATCGGAGCCTCCGTTTGTTTCTAACGCCAGGCCGCCGCGCTGCTCGAGGCCTGCATAGCGAGAGCATCCCTACTGTAGGCGAAAAGAAAGCGAACGTCAAGTGGCGTTTTGCAAACACGGCAACGCCACTCGTACTATTCACGCTCCGCTGTCTATGTTGTCATTGTGAGAGCGATGGCAAACCCTCACCCTCGTTCCGCCGCTGTTACTGCCGCAGCCACGTTCGCCATTCTTGTTTGCGCGAGCGCGTTTTTCTTTTGGGGCTATGTTCTGCTGACGCTGCTGAATTCTCCAGCCGACGACCTGGGCAATCATGTTTACCAAACCCATCCGCTGTTCGTGCTCGCCGTTGCGCTTGTTCCCTCCGCCTTGATTGCGCTTGGCATTCGCATGGGAATCGGGCTGTTTCAACTCCGAGCCTGGGCACGAATTGCAGCTCTGATTTGGGCGGCGATCGCTTTCTGTTTGTGCGTCAGCATCATCGCCTTGCGGCCGTTTGAGACTTTCTTTATTTCTGAACGCTTTGTCGGACCTGGGGAATCGCTGAAACAATTGATCGTGATTGCGTTTGTCGTGCTGTCGCTGCCTGCCAGTGTGTGGTGGTTGTTTCTTTTCCGCATGAAGAGCGTCAAACAGCAGTTCCTTCCGGATGAACCAGGATAAGAGCCGAGAGAAAACCCACCGTTCCCGTGAATGACCCGGAAAAACGCAGGTACCTCGGACGCTCCGGGTGAACCCTCTGTGTTATTCTTAGGAAGTTAGCCCCTGGCAGCCGGGAGCGCTCCGTTACCTTTCAACCGTGCAGCTACACTCGAGGGGCTATCCTCCTCCGAGCACAGGCGGAGTCCATAGGGACGGGAGTCGACTAAGCAAGATGTCTACACTGACGGAAATTCCTGCAAGTAAAGCCAAACCGGAGGTCCTGGAGCAGGCGGTGATTCGCTTCGCCGGCGATTCCGGTGACGGGATGCAGGTTACGGGCAACCAGTTTACGAACACTGTGGCGCTTTACGGCAATGATATCGCCACCTTTCCCGACTATCCGGCGGAGATTCGCGCGCCTGCGGGCACCGTGCCGGGCGTTAGCGGCTTCCAGCTGCATTTTTCTTCGGGTGAAGTGCTCACGCCAGGCGATTCCGTCGATGTGTTGATCGCCATGAACCCCGCCGCATTGATGGTAAATGTCGCGGACCTGAAGGCCAACGGCATCCTGATCGTCAATTCCGACAGCTTCGAAGCGAACGACCTGCGCAAGGCCAAGCTGAGCGTCAATCCGATGGAGGATCACTCGCTCGACAAGTTCCGGGTGTTCCCGGTGGAATTGCAGAAGTTGACGCGTGCGGCGCTCGCGCATCTGGGACTTGATACCAAGTCCGTCGACCGATGCAAGAACTTCTTCGCGCTCGGTATGTGCTACTGGCTCTATAACCGGTCCATGGATCCAACGGTTCGATGGATCGAGGACAAGTTCAAGAAAAAGGCTTTGCTGGTTGAAGCCAACAAGTTGGCGCTGAAAGCCGGTTATTCCTACTGCGAGGCCACCGAGGCGTTTCAGATCAGCTATGAAATCCCGCCGGCGCAGTTGAGCCCCGGGCTGTATCGTAACCTCAGCGGGAACCAGGCGCTGGCCATGGGATTTGTGACCGCGGCGAACAAGGCGGGACTGAAGCTTTTCCTCGGGAGTTATCCGATCACGCCGGCATCGGACATTCTGCACGAGCTTTCACAGTACAAGGACTTCGGAGTCCTGACGTTTCAGGCGGAGGACGAGATTGCTGCAATCACTTCGGCGATTGGGGCTTCCTACTCGGGAGCGCTGGCCATCACCAGCACCTCCGGCCCGGGTATGGCGTTGAAAACGGAAGCACTCGGCCTTGCGGTTGCGACCGAGCTGCCCCTGGTGATCTGCAACATCCAGCGCGGCGGGCCTTCGACGGGCTTGCCGACGAAGACCGAGCAGGCGGATTTGTTGCAGGCGCTGTTTGGACGAAACTCTGAAGCGCCGATTCCGGTGCTCGCCGCCGCGACTCCGGGAGATTGTTTCTGGATTGCCGTCGAAGCCAGCCGAATTGCCTTGAAATACATGGTGCCGGTGATTGTGTTATCGGACGGCTACCTGGCAAACGGGGCGGAACCGTGGCGCATCCCGAACGTCGACGAAATTCCGTCGTTCAAGGTGAAATTTGCGAGCGATCCCGAGGGTTTCCAGCCTTACAAGCGCGATCCAGATACTTTGGCGCGGCCGTGGGCTATTCCCGGCACGCCCGGACTGGAACATCGCATCGGCGGACTCGAAAAGCAGGACGTCACCGGCAACATCAACTACGAACCGCTGAATCACGAAAACATGGTGCGCATTCGCGCCGCGAAGGTCGAAGCCATCGTGCAGGACATTCCGAACGTGTTGCCGAATGGCGATCCCGAAGGAGACCTGCTCGTCGTGTCGTGGGGCTCGACGTTTGGCGCCATCACGCAGGCGGTGAACGGGCAGCGCGCGAAGGGCAGAAAAATCGGGCATCTGCACCTGCGGTATCTGAATCCGCTTCCCGGGAATGTGGGCGACATTCTGAAACGCTACAAGAAAGTTCTTGTACCGGAGCTCAATATGGGGCAACTGCGGTGGGTTCTGCGCGCCAAATACCTGGTGAATGCCGTGGGCCTCAACAAGATTCAGGGCCGGCCTTTCAAACAAGCGGAACTCGACCAGAAGATCGAAGAAATGTTGGGGCTGTAGGAGACCAAGATGACCACGACGGCTTTGCCAACTTTGACGAAGAAGGATTTTCAAACCGACCAGGAGGTTCGCTGGTGCCCCGGGTGCGGCGATTACGCCATTCTCGCGGCGGTGCAGATGGTATTTCCGGAACTAGGAATCAAGCGGGAAAACTTCGTCATTGTTTCCGGTATCGGGTGCTCCAGCCGGTTTCCTTATTACATGAACACGTTCGGATTCCATACGATTCACGGGCGCGCGCCGGCGATTGCCACCGGGATCAAGGCCAATCGGCCGGATTTGGAAGTCTGGGTGGCGACCGGAGATGGAGATGCGCTATCGATCGGCGGCAACCACACCATACATATGCTGCGGCGCAACGTGGGTATCAAGGTGCTGCTGTTCAACAACCGCATTTATGGTTTGACCAAGGGGCAATATTCGCCGACGTCGGAATTTAACAAGATCACGAAGTCAACACCCTACGGTTCGGCGGACCGGCCGTTTAATCCCATTTCTCTTGCGATTGGCGCCGAGGCCACGTTTGTGGCACGCTCCGTGGACGTTTTCCAAGCGCACTTGAAGGATACGTTGAAGGCTGCCGCGGCGCATCGCGGGTCGGCCTTTGTTGAGATCCTGCAGAACTGCAATATTTTTAATGACGGCGCGTGGAACAGCTTGACCGAGAAAGAGGCTCGCAGTGAGCGCGTCCTTCAGCTCGAACATGGCAAGCCGCTCGTTTTCGGCAAGAATCGCGACAAGGGCATCCGACGCAAGCCCGACGGCGACATTGAAGTGGTAGAACTAGGGAAGGGCATCTCCGAATCCGATCTTTTGGTTCATGATGCGCATCACCCGCGGCCTTCCTATGCTTTTCTGTTGTCGCACATGGAAGAACGGCCCGGGTTCCCGACGCCGATTGGTGTTCTTCGCGCGTGGGACGCCCTGCCGCGTTATGAGGACGTCATCAACGAGCAGGTACAAACGGTGATCCAGAAGAAGGGTCCCGGGGACTTGACGAAGTTGCTGAGGGCCGGCGATACCTGGGAAGTGAAGTAGGATTCAGAACGAACGCTCTAGGATAGAAAACCCAAGACCAAACCTTACAACCCAACCGTGGGCAGCGGTAGGAATAAAACCCCCAAGATGTCGAGCCCTTCCTCAGTCAGAGCAAGTCTAGCGCCGGTGCTATGCCAAATCGCATTGTTCGGTAATATTTTTTGATCCGGTGGCGATTCCGTGCATTGCACGGGAATCGCGTCCATCTCTCGAGAGACGATTCTTCGATTGGATGAAACCATCTTTCCTGCATTTCATCCAACGGATGCAGTTACAATCTTCCCAATGGATTCGACGCCCAAAATGATTCCGTTTTCGCTGCGCGGGGAGGCCGATCCCGCGCCGCCCAGCTTCTATGTCGAGAAGCCGGAGCAGGCGCAGACGCTTGCACTGCTGTATGAGATCAGCCATGAGCTGACAGCAATCCTCGATCGCGAGGAATTGCTGCGGCGGATCGCGGAACGGGTAAAAAAACTCGTCGACTACCATGTATTCACGGTGATGCTATGGGACGAAGAAGCCCAGGTGCTCGAAAGCGGCTTTTCCATGCGGTTCGATAATGCCATCCCTTCGCGATTTCAAATGTCTCTGCATCAGGGGATCACCGGCGCGGCGGCGGCGGAGCGGCGCACGATTCGCGTCGTGGATGTGCGACTGGACCCGCGCTACGTGCGGTGCGGAAACGATGTGGAGGTACGCTCCGAGTTGGTTGTGCCTCTCCTGCGGCAGGACCGCTTGGTTGGCGTGCTGGACCTAGAAAGCACCGAACCGCACGCGTTTACCGCAGACCACGAGAGGCTGCTGAATATTCTTGGCTCTTATATCGCCGTGGCTTTGGAAAACTCCAAGCTTTTCGAACAGTCGCGCGAAAATCAGGCGCGCCTTCAGAACGATCTGGAAACGGCGCGAGAGATTCAGCGGCAACTGCTGCCGTCCGGCGCCCGCGGGGTGCCGGGCTTGGATGTGGCGACCGCGTATGCGCCGGCGCGCGAATTGGGCGGAGACTTTTACGATTTGTTGCCGTACGGGGTTGGCCGGCTGGCCATCGTGAACGGCGACGTTTCCGGCAAAGGCACGGCTGCGGCGCTGTTTGGTTCGCTGGCCATCGGCATTTTGCGCGAGTTGGTGCATGAGAGCGAGGCGACCGCGGCGGAAATGCTTCAGCAATTGAACGGGCGGCTGTTAGCGGCGCGATTGGACGCGAAATTCGTTGCCATGCAATTCGCGATTTACGATGCCGCGCTGCGCGAACTGAATGTTGCCAACGCCGGCGGAACTTTGCCGTTACTGGTCCGTAAGGGCGAGGTGACGGAGATCAACGTGACGGGCATGCCGCTCGGGCTTATTGCGGAGGCGGAGTTCGACGAGCAGACGATAACCTTGTTTCCCGGCGACATTGTGGTCTTCGCTTCCGATGGCATTCACGAATCCATGAACAGAGATCAAGAAGAGTTCGGCTTGAAACGGCTGAAAGACCTTCTGGCAACGGTTGTGCCTGAGGATCCTGGCTACACCGTGGCGCAGCGGATCGTTAGGGCGACGGACGAACACACTGGCGTCGGGCGACCGGCGCATGACGACCGGACACTACTGATTCTGCGCGTGACGGAAGATCCCGAGAAGGATTTTTCCAAACTCCCGATCATTTATTAGGCTTCCCCATAGCTGTTTCCTGCCCGAAACAGTATTACCACCTCGAACGTGCTCGGTTCTGAGCTATCATTTTCGCCGTTTAGGAGCTGCAGGAATGCTCAGGCCACTCACTTCGATTTTAGGAAGGTGCCTTTTTCCAAATCGTGGAAGGCATCGCGGAGCTGTTCCTGGGTGTTCATGACGATCGGGCCGTACCACGCGACCGGTTCTTCGAGCGGCTTGCCGGAAACCAGGAGGAAGCGGATGCCATCGTCTCCCGCTTGGACCATCACCTCGTCACCTTGATCAAATAGAACCAGAGAGCGATTGTCGGCCTCCGATGGAGGATTTGTATCGATCCAACTGACGGGTTCGGTCGGCACGGTGAGAGGGTCGGAGGCGTTGCAGAATTTTCCACCTCCGGCGAAAACGTAAGCGAAGGCGTGGCGCGTGGTTTCGACGGGCAGCACTTTCCGTTTTCCCGGCGGCACCGAGACATCCAGATAGATTGGATCGGCGGCGATACCGTCGACCGGGCCCTTTGTGCCCCAGAAATTTCCGCAGACTACGCGCACATGTGTGCCGTCGTCATCGGTTACTTCGGGGATGTCCGGAGATTTCACTTCCTGATAGCGCGGCGAGGTCATCTTCAGCGAGGACGGGAGGTTCGCCCACAACTGGAAGCCGTGCATTCGGCCAGCGGGATCGCCTTTCGGCATTTCTTGATGGATGATGCCGCTGCCAGCGGTCATCCACTGCACGTCGCCGGAGGCGATAGCGCCGTGATTGCCCAGGCTGTCGCCGTGTTCGACTGTGCCCGCGAGAACATACGTGATGGTCTCGATGCCGCGGTGCGGGTGCCACGGGAATCCGGCCAGATAATCCTCGGGAACGTCGTTTCGGAAATCATCCAGCAGGAGAAATGGATCGAAGTCCGAGGTGTTGCCAAAGCCGAAGGCTCGACGCAGGTGTACGCCGGCACCTTCGCGTGTTGGTTTTGAGCGGACCAGGCGCTTTACGGGTCGAATGGACATGTTGGCCTCCAGGGGTTGCCAGTTTAGCGCGTTTGGACGAATCAGCGGAGGTGGAAGGGAAGCGGCAAACACCAGCAGATCATTTGACCGGCAAGCGTGCGGAAACATATTGCGAGACGCGATCCGCGGCAGGCGGATCGAGGTTGGCAAGCACAGCGACGATGTAGCCGGAAGTCGGGCAAACATTCAGGTCGCCGTTCATTCCGGGCGCGCCTCCGCCGTGGCCGTAGCAGCGTATGGCACCTTCATTGCGAATCGCGAAGCCGTATCCGTACCTTTCGCCGCCCGGCCGATCTGCCTTGCCGGTCACGAGCATGTCGGTATGCTCGGCATCAAGAAGCTTGTGATTCTCCAATGCCAGTCCAAACCGAAACAAATCCTCGACCGTCGAATAGCCTCCGCCCGCTGAGGTGCCGCGCCACGGCAATGTGTCGGTGTTCGGAGTGAGCGGTCCCGGGCCGGGTTGCATGTAGCCGACGGAACGGCCCGGCACGGGTTCATTTTCCGGCAAAGAATCGGTCCGGGTCATGCCCGCGGGTTTGCAGATGTGCTCGCGGACGTAGTCGTAATAGCTCTGGCCGGTCACTTTCTCGATCACGACTCCAAGCAAGAGAAAGCCGTAGTTGCTGTATTCCCACTTGCTGCCGGGCTCGAATTTCAAGGGACGTTTTTCATACAGCTTAATGTAATCCTGCAACGTTTTTAGCTCCAGCCGATGCGCATCGAATTCGGGGCCGAAGAAATCCCCAGTCCCTCCGGTGTGGCTCAGTAAGTGTTCGATGGTCACCTTGGAGGCCATCTCTTGGTTCGCGTAATCCGGCAGATATTTCCCAAAGGGATCGCTTAACTGAATTTTGCCTGCCTCCACCAATTGCATGATGGATACGGCAGTGAACATCTTGTTCATCGAGCCGATCCGGAATTGCGTGCTTACCTGATTGGGGATTTTCCGTTCGCGATCTGCCATGCCGTAAGCGTGCTCGAAAACGATCCTTCCGTCTTTGCCGACCAGGGCCGAGCCTGAAAAATGATCGGCGGCGGTTTCGGTCTCAAGCTGCTTGCTCAGGAGGGCGAGCGTTTCCGCTTCCCTGAGGCGTGGTATAGCGTATTCCGCAGGACGAGGGATGGCCTCCAATCCCAGTTTGCTGATGCGGTGGGGCGGATCGGGTTCGACTTCGACTTCGATTCGCGCGAACTGGTCGCTGTCTTTTTCTTTTAACAAGGCCGTGAAGCGCGCGGGCGTGCTCACTTCCGCTTTGATGAAATCGAATCCACCGGTTCTTTGGTGGAAAGCCATTTCATCGTCGATGTGATCCACTGACGACGGCCTGTTTTTCTTGAGATATTCCAAGAGGGTGGCACGGTCTCCGGAATCGAACGCGGCCAGCCAGGCTTTGGCTTGTTGTTCGGCGACGGGTGCTTCGCTGGGCGTTTGAGCGCGGACCATGGACGTTGCTGCCAACAACAGGGCACCGAGCCACGTTGTGCGTTTCACCATTCTTTTGTTCATGGAACCTCTTCCCGGTTCTTAGACGGCGGGGGCCCGGAATGGTCAACTGGTGGTTCGTGACACTAAGAATGAAGACCCAAGATGTCGGCCTAACCCTTCGAGGCTCAGGGCAACAGGCACGGTGCTACAAGCGGACTCCGTTTAGAACGACGGGATACCTTTTTGGCAGAACACCAAAGGTCAGGGGGTTGTGCCCGACACGAGGACGAAGAGCAGGGGATCGCCCGACTCTGGAATGGCGAAGACGACGGTTCCGTTGGTCACCAGCGGGAATTTTCCTCCGTCCAGGTTGCCGGAGCCATCGGTATTGACGGCAATGGATCCGGGACTTGGGACGTTTGGGACTTTGCCTGTCGTTTTTGGAGTCAAGGTGTAGCCACCCGTTCCATTGAAGGAAAACTCGCCGAGGAATGCTCCGTTCGCCCCGTCCACGTCTTCTTCGGTGCTCGCTGCGTAATTTCCGGTGACACTACCGACGATGTAGGCTGGCATCGTGGCGGTTTGCAGGACAACGACTCCCGAACTTGTCTGTCGGTCCGTTCCGACGGTGAAGCCCGCGATTTCGTCGTCGGTGCCCGTGCCGGCGGTCAGGTAGACAACGGGCGCAGACGCGGTCAGTCCGGAGATTGCAACACGGCCTGAAGCGGCTTCGACGGAATAGGTGCCACCGGGGTATTGATTGGTGGTATAGGTTCCGGCGTCATTCGAATAAATCGTAGCGGTCGGAATGTTGCCGTTGCCGTCGGCGTTCAGCGTGCCGAGTTCCGCAAGATTGCCGGTGCTTGTTGCGACCGACTGGAGCCCTTGGGAGGCCAGCAAGTAGTAGCCGGCGAGCGAGCCGGTGCTGAAGGTTGCGTTCGACGCCAAGGCGCGGCCGGCCAACAACGGCGTGGTGCTATCGTCTTCGGCCAGATCCGTTGACAACAGAATGAGATCAGAGACGTTGAGAATGTAAAACGCGAAGTCGAAGGTCAGATTGCCTGTAGGCGTGGTAGTGAAGTAGCTGCCCGTACCGCGGCCGGTGGTGGTGTCGATGGTGCTGTTGAGAACGCCATAACCTCCGGTCATTTCGCCTGACGTTGTGCCACCGGCGTTCAGGTCGGCGTAGCCCGCCGACAAAGTGCCGGAACTGTTTGTGAATGTTCCGGCCATTGCGGTTCGTATGATGGTTGGAGTCGCAGTCCATCCATCCACGCCGAAAGCATAGTTTGCCTGTAGAGAGGTCAGAGCGAAGGCAGCGGGAGTTTGCACCTGGACGAAACCCGAGGCGTTGGTTCCCTTCCCGTTTGTGTTGTCCGATTCGATGATTCTGCCGGTATGGTAGATTGTTCCGTCGAAGCCGCTCATATAAAAGGCGAACAGGACGCTCGGAACAGTAACCGCGGTGATGGCAGGTTTTCTGATTTTTCTTGTGGGCGTGGAGGCCGCCAGCTGCAGCTGCGAAGGCGTGGTCGAGTGGGCCTTGCGGACGTCCGCGGAGGCGAGGCCAGAGAACGCGAGATATAAACAACCCTGCGTGGAGGTACCAAACGCATACGAGCTTGAGGCCAAATCGACGGCCAATGGTTCCGGACCGCTCGTGAATCCGTTGTAGTCCGCGGCCGCGGCCGAGATCGCTCCCGTGCCGTCCGGAGTGAAGCTACCGGCAATATCGATTGGATTGCCACTGCCGTCCGTACCTTTGAGCAGGAAGGCATAGGGGGTTGCCGACGTGAGTGCCGCTTCGTTGCCAAGAGGTGTGCAGACCGCCGTGGCGCTGCCCGTGATGGAGATCATCATGGCAACAGAGATGGCCGTCGTATTTTTGGCATCGGTCACGGTGAACACGTAGGGGCCGTAGGTGCCCGCGCTGGTGGGAGTGCCGGCGATGACTCCGGCGCCGGTGATCGTGGCGATTCCCGGAGGCAAAGCACCACCCGAGGTTTCCGACCAGCTGTAGGGAGAAGCTCCTCCGGTTGCCGAAAGCGTTGTCGAGTAGGCTATTCCGACGGCGCCGTTCGGCAAAGACGTGGTGCTAACCGAGAGGGAGCTCGAGGCAATCTTGATGCTGATGCCTGGGGAGGTGGCGACATTACTATCTGTATCTGTAACCTTGAACGTATAGGGCCCAAAAGTACCGGACTTCGTTGGCGTACCGGAGAAAATGCCGGCGCTGCTTAGCGTCACTCCGGGCGGCATGGCGCCGCCGCTGGTTTGCGACCAAGTGTACGGGGATGTGCCGCCGGTGCCCTGGAGCGTTGCCGAATAGGGCGTGTTTTGCAGGCCGTTCGGAAGAGCCGTGGTCGTGACCGCTAGAGGAGGGGTGGTGGCGGTGCCGCTGTTACAACCTGCGATCTGGACACCGGCGAACAGCACAGCCAAAAGCATTGCACAGGAAGAACGACGATCCATTCAGCCTCCTCAGGCCTTGCATACTGGAATTTCCGGTTGGCCACGTACGGCCGGCGCCGCAGACACACGAATTGGAATCCATTCCTGCTGTTCGCGTTGTCCGCGGTTGTGCCCGATTCCCCTAACTATTTTCCCCATTTCGGCGAGGCTTCCGCAGCTGCTCTTGCTTGTTGCTCGTCTGGATTTTCCAGCAGCGGCAGCCACTGCTGGCGCAATGCGGTAAATTCCGGCCAATCCCTTTTCGAGACCGGGTCCGACGGCGGCAGGCCCAATTTTTCGAAATTCAGGAACTGACCTTTTTGTGAGATGCGGAAATCGAGGTGCGGGCCAGTGGCCAGTCCGGTCATGCCGACGAGGCCGATGGTTTTGCCAATCTCGACGTGCTCGCCGACGTGCACGAGAATTCTGGAAAGATGCAGGTACATCGTTTCGTAACCCTGCGAATGGGCGATTTTCACCAGGTTGCCGTCGCCGCCTTTGCGTCCGGCAAACTCCACACGACCGGCGCCGATCGATTGCACTGGAGTGCCGGTTGGCGCACCGTAATCCGTGCCCAGATGAGGCCGGTAAACCTTCAAGATTGGGTGGAAGCGGGCTTTGCTGAAGTGCGACGTTACGGGGGCGGAAAATTTCAGAGGCGACCGGAGAAACGTTCTTTGCAGCGACTTGCCCTCGGCCGTGTAGTAGGCCGGATGGCCCTGATCGTCGTGGAATAGTAACGCCTGATACTTTTTGTCGCCGTTGATATATTCGGCGGCTAGGATGCTACCGTAAGCAGCGGTTTCACCGTTCTTGTATTTCTTCTTTTCGAGAACAATGCTGAAGGTGTCGCCTTTTCGAGGATCGGTGTAGAAATCCAGGTCGTAAGCGAAAATGTGCGCCAAGCGCAAGGCGACTTCGGCGGATTCGCCGGCGTCTTCCACGGCGTTGAACAGAGAGCCCTCCAGGCGGCCGCTTACCGTGTTAACTTCGAGGTGCGAAACAATTTTCTGCACTTCGGCGGAGTAGCCATCGGTTGCGGGAACAATGTGCAGCATACGGTCCGGATCAATTTTGTAATTGATTTCCCGCAGTTCACCCTGCACGGAACGGCCGACGATCAGCGTATTGCCGGCGCGCAGTTGGCGCAAATTAAAGGCGCGCTCTGCCGCGGCCGTGGCTCCGCCTGCTTCCTCGGAGGTGAGTCCAAATCGTTCGAGCGCGGCTGCGAACTTCTCGCCCCGGGGCA
Organism: Candidatus Acidiferrales bacterium; assembly: GCA_963783955.1. Taxonomy (GTDB): domain Bacteria; phylum Acidobacteriota; class Terriglobia; order Acidiferrales; family UBA7541; genus Acidiferrum. Next base: position 425,678 of record CAWAPN010000004.1, read on the forward strand.
ATTTGTTTGTCGTTGGCAAAACCACCAGAGCGCGGATGCGATTCGCTTCGGCACGCGCCTGTTCCGCTTGAGATTGAAATTCTCGCTCGACGGACTGGCGTTGGCGGAGGGCGTGGCCATCAACCGCAATCCCTGCCAAGACCACGGTTGTCAAAACGCACCAAAATCCCTTGCTCAATCGTTCCCCCAGAGCGTTTGCCCTTATGATTTTGCCGATTCCCTTTCGGAATCGTCACCCCATGACATATTCAGGATACCGCACGCTCTCTTTTGTCCCAAACTGGCGGCGGCGTCAATGACTGATGCTGAGGCTGCGCTCAAATCAATACGGGCGGCTGAGGTATGGGCGCTACGTAAGAGAGAGACCCAAGATGCCTGCTCCTTCCTGCATCAGGGTAAACACGGAACGCACGGGGCTCAGAACGAGGAAATGGTTACTTGCCGGTCGAGGAGCCGGCGGCAACTGTGGTCGTTGCTGTTTGCGCGAAATAGTTTTGTTCGCGGAGGCGACGGTAGATGCCGCCTGCTACTTGCGCTGCGGTGGGACCTTTCACACGACGGGTGTTGCCGCGGAGCAGAACTGCCAGCGCGATTTTGGGATGGGTTTCGTCGGCGTAGCTGACAAACCAGCCAATGCGGGAGGGATTGGTATGGTCGTCGCAGGTGCCGGTTTTGCCGAGCGGAGTTTCCTCGCCGCCCTTGTCGTAACTCAGGCGGCCGGTGCCATAGAGGACCGCTGCGAGCATGCCTTCACGGACCTCAGGAAGGACGCTGGCGATATTCAGATCGCGCTTTATCTTTGGCTCGAAATTCTGCACTTCTTCCTGCGTGTGGGGATACTGCAGGTAGTAGAGTGTTCCGCCGTTTGCGAATGCTGCTGCCAGCGCCGCTAACTGGAGCGGCGTGATCTGGATGCCTTCGCCAAAGCTGGACATTCTGGCTACGCCGCCGAACACGGGAGGCTGCGATGGAAATGCGCCGGGATGTTCGTCGGCGAGGTTGTATCCGGAGAGCTCGCCGAGTCCGAGCAGGCGGCCGTATTTGGAAACTGTGTCAAAACCCATGCGGCGACCGAGTTCTTCGAAGAACGCGTTGTTCGAGTGCGCCAACGCTTCGGTAAGATTCATGTATTTGCGGCGGCCGACCTTCAACATTGTGTCGTTGGTGATGACGTTTTCTTCAAGAGCGGCAATGGCGATGGTGGGTTTGATCGTCGAGCAAGGAATGTAGCCGTCGCTGAAGGCCACCTTCTGATTCACGACGGTTAGAATTCGTCCGGTGTTCGGATCGACGGCGACGACGGAACCGTTGTAACGACCGAGGGCTTCGACGGCCGCCTGGCGAACAATAGGGTCGTCGTATGTCGGGTCGTCGGCGCTCACCGAATCCGCGTAGGTGGGAGCGTAGCCGCGATAGCTCGAGGGCACGAGACGCTTCTTGGATTTCTTGGACTTGGCTTTTGAACTTGTGCTGACAACGATGGGATTGCCCGCGGGCGCTGCCGGCAGAGGCAGGGCGAGCGTGGCGGTCAGTAATGCTACAGATACAGATTTGCACAAGTTCTTGATCATGCGGTCCCTAAACTCTCAAACCACTGTAGCGATTTCGATTGGCGCACCGGGAATCTACACTGACTCGACACACCCGGTCAACGTCCTTCGAACAATGCACTCCGCCTTCCACATCTCTTGCCGATTCATTCCAAGGTACTTACGCCGATCTAGGAGCGTCGGTATCACACCTGTAGAGGCCGACGTGTCCCAAACTGAGACGTAGTCTAACGGCATTCCTGCATGGCTGACAATAGTTAAATAGGACCAGTACGAAATTATGTGCTTTGTTTTGAACGACTGACCGGCGGTGCAGCAAGTCTCGCCGGGCCTGTACTGGCGGTCGCGAAACTTAGCGATGGGCGCGGTCACCCATCCCCGCCGGCTCCACTCCTTCGAAAGAATTCCCGTTAGCGCGATGGACGCGCTTTGCCGTCCGATGCCGACGCGGCGGCGGCCTTCAATGGCGGCTTTTCCGACGCGATGTTGACGTGTCCATTCGGCCCTGGTGCCGGTGCAGCGGAGTTTTGCGAGGCACCTGGGATTTCCATTTTCTTTCGCAAGGCCGTTTCGATTTTTTCGCGGATGTCGGCGTTTTCTTTGAGGAAGACACGCGCATTCTCGCGACCCTGGCCCATCCTTTCGCCGCCGTAACTGAGCCATGTGCCGCTCTTTTCGATGACCCCTTTATCCACGCCAAGATCGAGTAGATCGCCTTCGCGTGAAAAGCCTTCGCCGTAGAGAATATCGAACTCGGCTTCGCGGAACGGCGCGGCGACTTTGTTCTTTACTACTTTGGCGCGGGTGCGCGAGCCGACGACACGATCACCTTCCTTGATCGCCTGGATGCGGCGGATGTCGATACGCATGGAGGCGTAAAACTTCAGCGCGCGGCCGCCGGTGGTGGTTTCGGGGTTACCGAACATGACCCCGATCTTTTCGCGGATTTGGTTGATGAAGATCAGGCAGGTCTTTGACTTTGAGACGATGGCCGTCAGTTTACGCAACGCCTGCGACATCAGCCGCGCTTGCAAACCCATTTGCGGGTCGCCCATTTCGCCTTCGAGTTCGGCCTTCGGAACCAGTGCTGCGACGGAGTCCACGACAACCACGTCCACGCCACCGGAACGGATCAGCGTTTCCGCGATTTCCAGGGCCTGTTCGCCGTGGTCGGGCTGCGAGACCAGCAAGTTGTCCACATCCACGCCCAGTTTTCTCGCATAGACCGGGTCGAGAGCGTGTTCTGCATCGATGAACGCAGCTTGGCCGCCCAACTTCTGGGCTTCGGCAATTATGTGAAGCGTCATGGTGGTCTTACCGCCCGATTCTGGGCCATAGATCTCAATTACGCGGCCGCGCGGGAATCCGCCCACGCCAAGAGCCGCATCGAGCGACAAGCAGCCGGAGGGAATAACACTCACCGGCACAAGCACGTCTTTGCTGCCCAGACGCATGATCGAGCCTTTGCCGTAGGACTTTTCGATCTGCGAGATCGCCGCTTCCAACAACTTCGCCCGTTCATCAGCCATTTCTCACCTCGATGCAGCAGTTAAGAATTTTCCGCTATTGGAATTACGATTCTACTTAATGAACGCCAGCCCTTTTTTCCTATCGACCGGCTTTCGGCTGTCCGTTTGGCCTAGAGCATCAACCATCTCCCCAATGCCGGCCTTGAGGCACGGTGCTACAGCGAGCTTTCAACGGCTTCGGCCGAAAGCGACGGCTCGAAGTTGAGTCTCTCATGTTCGATGCGGGCTGGCACAGAGAACCGCAGGGAACAGAGAGGACCTGTTGAAAACCGCGTCGAACGGCAGAATACACTAAGGCGAACAAAAAGCAAACAAATATTCGCCTTGCCCGTGGTGCCGTAAAACCTCGCCGTTCAGGGCTCGCGCAACCGTCGCGGCGGACCGCGCCGGGAGATCTGGAAACTCAAGAATGCGCCCGACATCTTGATCCTGGTCTGGGAGGTCCAGTTGCTTCCGTTCGTGTCGGGAGGAATTTTGTTGCTGACCGGCCGTCCCTCTGGATACTACGGTGTTGCCGCGGGCGCGATTGCCATCTTCATTTTTTCGACACTGAATGTGTTTGGGTGCTGCTCGTAGAGATTCTGAGGTAAGGGCACCCGAAGAAAGAGCAGATTCTTCGTTTCGCTCAGAATGACCATTGTGGTCACGAACGGGACCAGGCCGAGGTAGGTCTCATTTTTCGTAGCAGTAGAAGCCGCGGCCGGATTTGCGGCCTAGCCAGCCTGCGGCTACATACTTTTTTAAGAGCGGGCAGGCGCGATATTTTTGATCGCCCAGGCCTTCGAGCAGTACGTTCAGGATATCAACGCAGACATCGAGCCCAATGAAATCGGCTAATTCGAGCGGGCCCATGGGGTGGTTCATGCCGAGTTTCATTACGGCGTCAACGGCCTCGGGCGTAGCGACGCCTTCCATCACAGTGTAAGCCGCTTCATTGATGAGCGGCATGAGCACGCGATTGGAAACGAAGCCAGGCGCGTCGTTCACGGCTACGGGGGTTTTCCCTAGCCTTTTTGCGAGCTCCATCGTTGTGGCATAGGCGTGGTCACCTGTTTGCAGGGCGCGGATCACCTCTACCAGGACCATCATCGGCACCGGATTCATGAAGTGCATACCCACGAAACGGTCCGGGCGTTGGGTCATCGCAGCGAGTGTCGTCACCGAAATCGATGACGTGTTACTGGCCAGAATCACTTCTGGGCGCAAGAGCTTGTCGGCTTCGGCGAGTACGGCACGCTTGATTTCGAGTCTTTCCGGTGTCGCTTCTACCGCGAAATCTGCCGCCGCAATCGCTGCCATGTCCGTTATCGGCTTCAGCCGCGCCAGGACGGCGGGCTTTTCGGTTTCCGTTAGCTTTCCTTTTTTCACTTCGCGATCGAGATTCTTGCCGATTGTCTCCATGCCGCGTTCGAGGAAGCGCTCTTCCACGTCACGCAGGATTACGCTGTAACCGGCACGGGCAAACACGTGGGCGATGCCGTTGCCCATGGTGCCAGCGCCGAGGACAGCCACTGTCTTGATCGAATCAATCTTGACATCCTCCCCCGTATGAATGCGGGGGATTCCTACCGGCTCTATACGCTTTCGCATACCATGCCCTCGGTGCGTTCCTGCTTCGTTGCGGAGTCCCATGACCGACGGCCTTACCCCGCCCTAAACGACGGGGCTTGCGGCCTCCTGCGCGGTCACGAATGATCCTCCGTCGCCGCGTCAGTCAATTATATTGTCGCTCAAATTGCATTCGCCGCAACTGCCGGTCAAGCAGGCTGCGCCGTTTGTGCGAAACGCGTGCCTTTCTCTTCACCAGCTGCTAGCGCTAGCCACGCGGCGAGCGCCGCAAACTTTTCATCCCGCGACCAAGGCGAACCGAGCGGACGCCCCAATTCTTTAGCCTGCTGCAAGAGAACCGCCTCGGTCTTTGCAAACCTTAACGCCGCTTGCTTCAGAAGGTCTTTCTCTCTAACCCGGAATAAAGGCATGCCCAGTCGCCGACTTGCTTCGGCCAACGCCTCCCTGAACAACTCACCATCGGCGGTGTGAACCAGGGCGTGCGATGCGAGAATCTTTTGGAGCACCGGCAGCGCCTTCCCGGAAGCCACAAGCAGCGCCCCACGGCCTAAATTGTAGCCGCGCTGTTCTAACTGCGCCTGCATCGCCCCGATAGCGCGATGTGCCAGATTTCCGGCGGCTGTCTGCACCTTGCTAATGAATTCGCCCGCATCCGCGAACGCCATTTTCCCCGCTGTGTGATACGGCTGCCTGAACCTGTATGTGAATTCCTCCACCAGGCGAATGCGATCGCGATGCAACACCGCAGGGGAGTCCTTTGCCATACACAGCGCAACTACCGCGCTCCATCCCGAGTGCACAGAAAATCCCACCGCCGCTTGTTTCACGGGAATCTCCAGGGGGAAACGGAGGAGTCTTATCGTCGTGACCGGCGAAGAGAATGTCAAGTTCTTGCGGGCTAGCGGGCTAGTGCGATCCCTTGCCGTGTCGGATGGACGATTGTTGCAAATTGTGGCGCGATTCGGCCGCTGAGGCGTTGGCGGTCGAAGATTCCTTGCCGCCGTAGAGCGGGGAGAAGGTTGCCCGCCTCGTAAGGCAGCCGCTCGAACCCCATTCTTCGGACACGGGAATGGCTTGGATTCGACAGAGTTTACTCTGGTGGCGTGCCTTCGACTATTTCGCGCACGATTTCGCGGGCGCGCGTTTCGTTTTCCGGCAACACGTACAACTGCGCTTTCTGACCATTTTGCGCCAGGCGACAGGGAATCGCGTTTTCGTGCAGTGCGGCGACCAGGAAGTCGCCGGGCTCGCCATTTTCGGTGGACCAGACTTTGACGGTGGCTTCTTCGGGATAGCAATCCGCGGCGTCGCCTGCGTTTGGTGGGCCGGGGATGTTTTGCTCTTCGGCAGGCGTCAATGTTTCGGGCAACTTGCGAAGTGGATGTTCCGAGCGTGTTGGCAGCGCCTTCAGTTGGACTTCCTGCGCGCCTACGTCCGTGACGTCGTCCGTACCGTAGGCTTCTTTCACCGCGTTTCCTGCTCTTTCGTACATGGAGAATGGCACGCCCACTTCATAGGCCGCGTAGTTGCTCAAATTGAAGAGATGGTCGCGGCGAAAGACCGTGGTGTGTGCAATGCCCGCTTCATCGAGCACGCCACATAATTCGGCGTGGACGCGCGGGTCATTGCCTTTCCAAAAGGAACAGAATGGGTCTTCGTTGGGATCGCCGGGACCTCCGGCTACACGGTATTCGCCGTCCTCGCCGGTTTGCCTCATTTCAATAGCGCGTTTCGGCAGTTCCGAGACCAAATCCACGTCGCAATCGACGCAGTGGGTGAAGCCCGGGCGATACTCGACATGGCATTTGGGACAGAACATTTCGTTGGCCGCGCAGTGTTCCCCTTGGACAAGTCTATTTTGCCGGAAAATTCGCGGTTGACAACCCGCGGGTTGGCCGAGGTTCGAGAGGTATCGGGCTACGGCCCTTCGCCGAGCCCACCCTGCCTGCGACAGGCGGGGTCGAAACATGGCCGCTAGGAGATATTCAAGATATGTGTAACTGATTGATAGAAATAGGCTTGATGGTCAGTTCCCTGGTGTCTTGTTTCGTCGGCTCTGCGTCTTTTCGCCTGTCTCGGTCGTATCCAAGATAGTATGAGCGCACAGGCATTCACTTTTACGATTTCGAGGATCCCGGTCCTGTTTACCGGGCTCATGACTGAGGAACGCCAAACCATCGCTGCGGGCTTGCGCCGACGCGATCCGGAACTGCTCGACCGGCTAATCGAACAGCACCAGCAGCGGCTGTATCGATATTTGCTGTTTCTCACGGGCGATCCTGCTCTGGCGGAGGATCTCTTTCAGGAGACCTGGATCCGCGTGCTCGAGAGAGGACACCAGTACAACGCGAACTCCAAGTTTGAATCATGGCTGTTCGCGATTGCACGGCATCTGGTGATCGATCTTTCGCGGCGCAAGAGATTTTCGAGTCTGGAAGATCTGGCCGATCCGGAATCGGGTCAGCCTTACGAGCCGCGCGACGATCACGCCAGTTCCGCGTTAGAAATCCTGGTGACGCGAGAAAACGAGCGCGCGGTAAAGATCTCTCTTATGAAAATTCCCGCTTACTATCGCGAAGTGCTGTTACTGCGTTTTCACGAAGAACTTGGGCTCGAAGAGATTGCCGGGGTTCTGTCGACGCCGCTATCGACAGTCAAGTCGCGTTTGTACCGCGGGCTCGAGGCATTGAAAACCGCTTTGCCGGAAGGTGCCGCATGAGTGAAAACATGCACGTCAGAGCGCGACAGCTTTTCGAGCGATCCCTGGTGGAGGAACTCGGTTCGGCCGACCAGGGCTGGCTCGATGCGCATCTTCGCGAATGCGCGGATTGCGCACGGGACGCCGCGCGTACCGGAGAGTTGTTGCGAGCGTTCCGCAGCGTGCCGGTTTCTGTGCCGCGCGATCTTGCCGCACGCACGCAGTTCCGAGTCCGGCTTCGTGCGCAGGAAGCGGCGCAGGTTTCTGGCGGTAGCGCGCTGCTCTGGGTCATCACTGCTGCCAGCTGGTTGCTCGGAGTTTTTAGCGCTCCGCTTGTCTGGCGCGTGTTTGTGTGGGCCGGGTCGGAGTTGAATCTGCCGAAGCTGGTTCTCGAGATGGGATTTGTGCTTTGGTGGACGGTCCCGGCGTTGATTGCCGTGGCTGTTGTTCTTCATCAGCGGGGAGCGGCGAGAGGCTTTGCGGGTCGCGGCTCTTTGTCGCGGCCGTCTTGGTAGGAGTTGCTGTTCGGAGTACGAGAGGAAACTATGCCTGACGCATTGAATGAACGACTTCGCATGATTCGCTTCCGCCAGAAGCGGGAGCGTACGCGCTTCCGGGACGAGCTTCGCATCATTCCCAAGTGGCTTGTCTGGATGTGTATCTGCCTTTACGTTGTGGCGCTCATCATCGGATTGTCCGTCAATATCCATAACCTTCAGAGCAACGGTCCGGTCTTTCCGGGGGACGAAAGCCTTCGCAGCGAGCCGTTTCTTTCTTGCCTCGCTCTTGCCGGGATAATTACCGCTGGTGCGTTTGCCCTTTCCTGCCTGTTTTTTATGCTTGGCTATGTCTATCGAGATGCCAAGCGGCGTGGGATGAACCCAGCCCTTTGGACACTGCTCGTTCTGATTCTTTCGGGCGGATACTTTTTTATCGGCTTGATTATCTATCTACTGGTGAGGGAGCCGCTTCCTTACACTTGCCCGCAATGTGCGGCTACGGTGAATGCGCGCTTCAATTTTTGCCCAACCTGCAAATACAACCTGCACCCGGCCTGCCCTCAGTGCCAGCGGGAGGTTTCCGACGACGATAAGTTTTGCCCTTATTGCGCAACAGAATTGCATCATGCGCCGAAGCCTTTGGCGGAGGTTGCGCCTGGAAGTCAACCGCTCGGATGAGGTTTTTTTCGCGGGAGTGCCGCGCCTACGGCGCTCGTCACTGGGTGCGGCGACGGCCCAACCGGTATGGGCTCGACTAATTTCGTGTCGCGGCCTCGCCGCCGAGGCGGTTGCCGTTCAGAAAAATCTTGGGCGCCGAGCGTCGAGAAGGGGTTAGCTACAGGCGTTCGACGGCCAGAGCTACGGCGTTGCCACCGCCGAGGCAGAGGGCGGCTATGCCGCGATGCAGGTTGCGGCGCTGCAGTTCGTAGAGGAGTGTCACCAGAATGCGGGCGCCCGAGGCACCGATCGGATGGCCTAACGCTACTGCGCCGCCGTTTACGTTTACTTTTTCCGGGTTGAGTTTGAGTTGGCGCGTGACGGCGATGGCGGCTACGGAAAAGGCTTCGTTCAGTTCCACCAGATCCACATCTTTATCGCGGTCCCAGCCTGTCTTGGTCAGCAACTTTTCGATGGCGTCGACGGGCGCCATCATGACCCACTTCGGCTCAACGCCGCTGACCGCTTGGGCCACAATGCGCGCCATGGGTTGCTTGCCTAATTTCGCGCCTACGCGTTCGCTGGTTACGACGAGCGCGGCTGCGCCGTCATTTGTGCCCGGGGCGTTCCCGGCGGTCACGGTTCCCTCTTTCTGGAAGGCTGGCTTCAGCTTGGCCAGTGCTTCGAGCGTGGTGTCTTCGCGGGGAGATTCGTCGTATTTGAGGATTAGCGGATCGCCCTTTTTCTGCGGGACCTCGATCGGGAGGATTTGCGCTTCGAAGAAACAGGATTTGCGCGCGCGAACTGCTTTTTGGTGACTGTTGAGCGCGAATTTGTCCTGCTCTTCGCGGGTGATTCCGTATTTCTCCGCCACCAGCTCCCCGGTCATGCCCATGTGGAAATTTTCGTAGGCGTCCCAGAGACCGTCGGAAATCATGGAATCCACGACCTTCTGGTTGCCGATGCGGTAGCCGGTGCGTGCTTCTGGCAAAAGGTAGGGGCAGTTGGACATGGATTCCATCCCGCCGGCTACCACGATTTCACTCTCTCCGAGTTGTACCGCTTGCGCCGCGAGGGCTACGGCTTTTAGCCCCGATCCGCACACTTTGTTGATCGTCATCGCCGCCACCCGGGGATCGCAACCGCCTTTCAGCGCTGCCTGACGCGCGGGATTCTGCCCCAGGCCGGCTTGCACCACGTTTCCCATGATCGCTTCATCGATTTGTTTTCGATCGAGTCCGGCGCGGCGGACGGCTTCGGCGATGACCTTGCCGCCGAGTTCAGGCGCCGAGAAACCGGAAAGCCCTCCCTGAAATTTCCCGATGGGAGTGCGGACCGCAGAAAGGATCACAGCGGAATCCATGAAAGACCTCCGAAGAAACGCCGACCAGTTCGATGCTCCTTCCAGTGTAAAGGAAACGGGTGGGGCTGGGGCACGAGTCGAAAGACCCCCGACGACGAAGTGAACCCCGAGATGCCGGCCCCGTCCCTTGTCAGGGCGAAAGACACGACGTTGCGATTTGCCGTGGTGTCAGAAGACTTGTTCGTCTTTGCTGGGGCCGTAGATTGAGGGCACGGGAACGCCCGCGATACGGTAGAAGGCGGCGAGCTGGCCGCGGTGGTGGATCATGTGGCTCATCACGAAGGAGCGCAGCACCGCGGCTTTCGGCAGAGTCATCACTGTTTTGCCGCCGACCACCAGGCTCCACGGCTTCACGAGGGCTTCGTCGCTTGCGCCGGCAATCGTGGCTCTTGCCGCTTTCACGGTTTCATCAAACTTCTTGAGCGTCTCGCTGCGCGAATTCAGCACCGACGGGGTGAACGTGCTCGGATCTAGCTCCAGTTTGTCCTGGGCGATCGTTGGAATGGTCCAGGCCGGGATTTCCGCGACGTGGCCGGCGAGACGGCCCAGGGTCATACAAGTTTCGTGCGGCTTCCAGTCGACTTTATCTTCCGGGAAGCGCTCCAACATTTTTCGCGTGGTAGCCATCTCGTGATCGAACTCGGGTAACAGTGCTTGTGCAATTGCCATGGGATTCTCCTGAAAAGATTTGGCAGAGGTATTTCGGACGGGTGTTGAGTTTACACCAATTCGATGGCCGTTGTGTTAGGCGGAACACGGGCGGAGAATGCAGGCATGGCACACCAATGCACGACGTCTCATGTGAAAGACTCCATCGATTTGTTCCGGCACTACAAGCGCTTGACGGAACGCGCTCTCGAACAGTGCCCGGACAGCGGACTGTTTGAGGCGCTCGATGGGGAGTCCAACTGCATCGCGGTTATCGTAAAGCATATGGCCGGTAACATGCGCTCTCGCTGGACGAATTTCTTGACGAGCGATGGAGAAAAACCGGACCGGAACCGCGACGCGGAGTTTGAAACGCCGCCAGAGACGCGCGGGGAGTTGCTGGCGCTGTGGGAGCAGGGCTGGAAGTACCTGTTCGACGCGCTGGAGCCATTGACGGACGCAGATTCGTCGCGAACGGTCATAATTCGCACGGAGCCGCATTCGGTTACGCAGGCGATCAATCGGCAGATCGCGCATTATTCCTATCACATGGGGCAGATTGTTTTTCTGGCGAAGCATTTTGCGGCCCTCAAGGGGAAATGGACGGCGGTCACCGTGCCGCGAAATAAATCGGCGGATTTTAATGCGCGGGTGGCGTCGGGAGAAGCTTCGCAGCGCTAAACGATGGAGGGGTCCCGCGAGTTATGTTCCGCGAGTGATTGCGCGAACCTGGCCCGAGTGCTGCGGTTCCGTGAGGACGGTCGATGAGTCCAGTTCAGGTAAGCGCGCTTGTGAGTGCTAGAAGAATCCGATGGCGCTTAGTCCGCGGAATGCCTAACGGAAACCATTCTTACCCACGGTGAGACTTGGGAAAAACCATTGGAACGCCGGGCAATCTGCTACCAGCGGGTTCTGCTCGTTTGGGGAGCGCGGTAATTCATATTCAGCCCACTAGCATTTCCACACGCGATTTTGGCGTGCCTGTCAAAGCGGCTGAATCTGCCTTATGCTTTGGTGAAGATGCCTTCGATGCAAAAGACGTTGTTCGAAATGGGGAAGGCGGAAAGCGCTGGTCTCGAGCTCAATGAGGCACAGCGGCGAGCCATCACGCATGGAGACGGACCCCTTCTGGTTATTGCCGGGGCGGGTACCGGAAAAACGCGCGTCATCACGGAACGCATCCGGCATTTGCTTGAGTCCGATGCTTCGCTGTTTGGCGAAAACATCCTTGGACTGACGTTCACGAACAAAGCCGCGGGGGAGATGAAGGCTCGCGTAGTGAAAACTGCTGGCGAGCGCGGCAAAGATGTTGTGCTCGCTACGTTTCACTCTTTTTGCGAGACGATTTTGAAGGAGGTGGATCCGAACCGGTTGGCTCTGGAATCTGTCGATCATTGGATCCTGCTGCGGCGGAATCTGGCGCGACTGAAGCTTGAAAAGTACCGGCGGCTGGCGGAGCCCGGGCAGTTCTTGAGCGATTTCATCGCATTCTTTTCGCGTTGCCAGGATGAGTTGGTTTCGAGTACAGACTACCAGGCTTTCGCCGACGAGCTTGCCGCGGAGCTGCAAGCTGAAAAGACGGCTCTGGACGACGACACGTACAAGGAGCGCGCCGAGCAGGTGGCGTTACAGCAAGAGATTGCGCGGGCATATCGGGCGAGCGAAGAGATCTTGCGCGACAAGCGCGCAATCGCCATCAACGGGTCGATCGCCGAGGCGGTCGCGTTGCTCAGTAGCGATGCGAAGCGCCTGCGCCGGCTTCGTGAACGCTACAAGCACATCCTCGTCGATGAGTTTCAAGACACCAACATTGCGCAACTCGAGCTTCTTCACCTTCTCAGTCACAATTCCAGGAATATTGTGGTGGTGGGCGATAACGATCAAGCGATCTATCGTTTTCGCGGAGCATCTTTCGGCAGCTTCAAACTTTTCTTGGAGCGATTCACAGACTGGAGCGAAAACCAGGACTCTACACCCTACCGCGTTTCGCTGACGCACAATTACCGGTCCACACCGAACATTCTTCGGGTGGCTACGCAAGCCATCGGCATGAACGAGGTTAGCCCCGAATTCCCGAAGAAATTGCTGCAGCCGAACCGGGTCGAGGGCGAAAAGATTCGCATCGTGGAATTGCAATCACCGGAGGAGGAAGCGAGTTGGGTTGCGGCAGAACTGCAGCGGCTTCACAATGCCGGACGGCGGTGGAGAGACTTTGCCGTTCTGTATCGCCAGCACGCCCACCGAAACTTCCTGGTGGAAGAGCTTTCGCAACGCAAAATTCCATTTGTGATCAGTAGGCTTTCGATTCTCGAGCATCTCCTGGTTCGCGACGTACTTGCCTATTTGAGGCTGATTGCGTTTCCTCACGACGACATCGCTTGCGCTCGCGTACTTTCTTCTCCGGCATGGCATCTTACGGCGCCGGACGTAGTGCGCCTGGCCGAGCGCGCCGACAGAAAGCGCGGGAGATCGCTTCACGATGTGCTACAGGCACCTCAAGGCGAGTTGCCCTTCGATCCTTCGCCTGCCGCATGTAAAGAGCTGCTGGAATTCCTGGCGAGACAGCGCAAGGCTATGCGCCGGCGTACCGCGAGGGAAGTTCTGGGTGAGCTGATTGAGTGGCTCGAAGTGGCGCAGCGCGCTGCGCCCCAGGACCGGAAGTATGTGAACCGGCTCTGCCAATTCGTAAAGGATTGGGAACCGAAGAGCGAGACCCGCGGTTTGGCGGAATTTTTGGAGTATCTCGACTACTTCGCTCAGGCTGGCGGGGTTTTGAGCCTGGAAGAGGAGGCGCCGGGCGACGCGGTGCAGTTAACGACCGTCCACGGGGCCAAAGGGCTGGAGTTTTCTCATGTCTTCCTGCTGCGCGTGAATTCGAAGGCGTTTCCTGCCCGGGATCGCGCGCCGCTGTTCGAATTTCCGGTGCGCTTGATGAAGGAAGAGTTGCCACAAGGCGATTTCCATATTCAGGAGGAGCGGCGGCTCTTTTATGTAGCTTTGACGCGGGCTGAGGACCGGTTGACGATCACGACCCTGACGGAGAAGAAGAACAAAGTTCCGGTGTTCATTGAGGACATCGTTATGGATCCGGCGGTCAAGCGGCGCGATATTGTGCTGCTCGCGCCCAAGGCGAGGAACAAGGAAGATGCACCTCGACCAACCGCGGCTACGGAAACGGAGCTTTTTCCGGCCCGCGCGACTCCCCCCAAAATCTTCGCGCGGATTGCGCATTGGGCGGAGGTGTTCCATCCTTCCGTGCCTGAACCCCTCAAATTGAGCAGTTCGGCGATCGAAAATTTCCGAAAGTGCCCTCAGCAATATGCTTTCAGCTACCTTTGGTCTTTGAAGGAAGGTCCGCATGCGACGCTGACGTTCGGCAGCGTCATGCACACAACCATCAAGCGGTTCCTCGAACAAGTGAAGAAGGGAAAGATCCTGCCGTTCGAGGAACTCCAGCGAATTTACGAAACCGAGTGGAGCAGCGCCGGCTATGAAGACGAATACCAGGAAGCGGAATACAAAAAGGATGGCCTGGAGCAACTTAAGGTCTTTCATGCCGCGGTGCTCGCCGACGCTCCCAATATTCTGGACTTGGAGAAGCCATTCGATTTGCCGCTGGAAAACAACGTGATCCTCGCCGGGCGTATGGACCAGGTGAACACCCTCGGACGCAACAAGGTGGAAATTGTGGATTACAAGACCGGTAAGCCCCGCAAAGAGGCCGATGCGCGGAAGAGTTTGCAGCTCAGCATATATGCGCTGGCGGCGAAGGAGATCTTCGAGTGGGACCCGGAACGATTGGTGTTTCACTATTTGCAGGACAATTCTACGGTGGTGACGTCGCGGGACGCGAAGCAGATTAGCGACGCCGAGAAGATCATCGAGGAAACGGCGGCGGACATTCGAGCGAAACATTTCCCGGCGCGACCAGGGTTTGCGTGCAGGAGTTGCGCGTACACGTTAATTTGCCCCGCACACGAGGAGGCGTTGAGCGGGTTGGGGGAATAGACGGAGGGAACCTCGCAGCGGCCCTCTTCGGTTGGTGCCTCAGGGCCACAGAAAGCGCGCCCTACAAGAGCAAGAAAAACCCAAGGTGCCGGCCAGCCCTTCGCAGCGCAGGGCAAGGAGGTACGGCGCTACATGGCCCGAGCATAAAAAAGGCGCCTCGACGACGTCGATGCGCCTTTTGCGAAAATTCGTTGCGGGCCGGACTACTTCATCATCATCGCTTTTTTTGGGGCTTTCTTCGCGGGTTTCTTCGCTTTCTTTGCCATTTACCTTTTCCTCCTCACGTTCGTTGCTCGGGCGGGGAGTGCGTACCGCGTGCAATCCTGCCTCGTAACATTCCTATACGAGCGCGCACGCTGAGTGTCAAGAAGATTCCGCGATTCCCGGGTATTTTCCGAATTATTTTGGAGGAATGCTGGCGAAGGTGCCGCCGTAGTAGCCGTCGCGCGACAGGACGGTCAAGCCTTCGCGGCGGACACGGACTTCGATAGCGTGGTAGTCGACTTTTTTGTCGCCCCGGGGTGAATAGGTAAGGATGTATTGGTTGCGCGCTTCTTCGGTGATGCGCGAGTAAAACTCCGAGAAGGCATCTTGTCGGACGCCGTAAAAGATGTCCCCGCCGGTATCGTGAGCGTAACTGACTAGGCGGCTGAACTTGCGATCGAAGTAGGAATTACCGGTGGCCACGCAGTAGACGGTGATGCCCTGGCGGAGCAGCTCCTCGCGGACAACGTCGTATTTGTGGGTGTTGAATTTTGCCCCGTTCTGGCCATCGGAAATCAGCAGAATGATCTTTCGCCGTTTCAAGCTGTCGCGATCCCTCAGCAGCAATGCCGCGTCATAGACCGCGTCGTCGAGCGCTTTGGTAGGCTGGCCTTTGATCGCCAACAGGGAGGGGTTGGCCGTCGTGTCCGGTGCACCCGGGGCAGGAAGATTATTGATCGTCGGGCCGCTGAACGGGTCGCCCGAGGGCGGCGCGGAGGGCGTAGAGGCAAGCTCGGTCCGGCGCAGTTCTGTGACTAAGACATCCTGATCTTTCGAGAATCCCTTGCCCTCGTGAAAAAACTGATCGAAGCGGCAAATGAAGGCTTCGTCGTTGGCACTTAATCCCCCGACAATCGAGACCAGGCTGGGCTCAACCTGTTGCATGTCCTTGGACTTCAGATCGTTGTCGATCAGGACCACCATCGAAATCGGTGTGGCCTCCGTGCTGAGCCGTTGGATTTGCTGCTCCACGCCATCTTCGAAGATCCGGAATTCATCCCGCTTGAGATCCGCCACCAGGTTGCCGTTTCGGTCTTTGACCGTCACGGGAACCACGACGAGCGAAGTAGTCGTGGAGATGGTGGCTTCGCTCTTTGGAGGTGCTGAGGGTGTTTGACCCTGAACTGGTTGGACCGGACCCGACGCCGGCGGAGGAGCCGAAGTTGCCGGACTTTGCGCGTAAACGTTCGAACCGAGAAGGCACGCGGCGCCCAGGGCGATAAACGTGATTTTTCGTAGACTTTTCATAGTGAACGGGCCAAACTTTCGTGGGCTGGAACTCGCTACCCTCCGGCAATTATAAGACGCATCCCGCGGGGCTGGTCGTTGCATCGAATCATTGCATACCACTAAGCGTTCCGCGGCGTTAAGCTACGGCCTGGCCAAGTCAAGCGGCTTGGCCAGGACTTCATAAGGATACCGAGAAAACGTGAAATTCGGGAATGTGAATATGGGATGGTTCAAGAAATTCTGCTTGCCAGGATTGGCTTGGGCGGCCGCTGTCGCTCTCGCGCTTCCGGCGCTTCCAGGTCCGCGACAGTCTCCGTCTCAAGGGCAGCCGTCCCAGGGTCAGACGCCAACGATCAAGGCCGAAGTCAACCTCGTCAACCTGTTCGCTACGGTCCGCGACAAAAATAAACGCATCGTTACGGACATGAAGCAGACCGATTTCAAGATTTTTGAAGATAACCACGAGGAGTCCATTGCCTTCTTCTCGAAGGAAATGAATCTGCCGATCACTCTCGGGCTTCTTCTCGATACCTCCGGCAGCGAACAGAATATGCTTGGAGCGATTCAGGATGCCGGGGCGGCCTTCCTGCGGCGGGTGTTGAGGAAAGGCGACGAGGCCATGGTCATGTCGTTTGACAGTGACGTTGACCTTCTCGCCGATTTCACGGACGATCACTCGATTCTCACTCGCGCCATCAACAAGGCGCGTATCAACGTACCGGGCGGTGGCTACATCGCCGGTAACCCTGGCCCAGTCGGGGGAAATATGACGGGCACGGCGCTGTACGATGCCATCTATCTGGCTTGCGGCGAGAAGCTGAATGGCGAGACCGGGCGGAAGGCGATTGTAGTCGTTACCGACGCCGAAGACGAAGGAAGCAAAACCAGACTGGAAGAAGCCATCGAAGCGGCGCAACGAACCGATACCGTCATTCATCTTTTGCTTGTGTATGACCCGCGGTATGGCGGTAACACGAGCGTAGGGCACAGATTGACCGAGGAAACCGGCGGACGGATGATCGTCGTCAATTCGGAGAAGAAGCTGCAGGAAGCATTCGACCAGATTTCCGAGGAACTGCGTAGTCAATACACGCTCGGCTACTACCCGAGCAATACGACCAAGGACGGGAAATTCAGGAAGATCCACGTGGACGTGGATAACAAGGATTACAAGGTGCTGGCGCGCAAGGGTTATTACGCTCCGAAGGCGCCGCGCGGGTAGCCGGTTGTTGGTCTCTTTGTTCGAAATCGCCCAAGAATCAAACCTACCGAGGGCGTCGGCCCGGTGGCGTTGGCTGCCGAGATGCGGCGCAGCGCCCGAGGCGCAGGGCAAACAGTGCTGCGCCCCTAGAAAAAGAGAAAAGCAGGAGAAGCGCCGGGGAAACCCCAAGAAGCCGGCCGCAAGGCGCGGCGCTACCGAGCAAACAGAGCAAAGCGCAGATTGACCGGGAACGGTGCCTTGGCTAGTATCGCAAGGCAACGCTTTTCCGGCTCGTCCCTATGCTCAACGAAACCGTTGGTCACTATCGTATCGTCCGCGAACTGGGTAGTGGCGGGATGGGTTTGGTTTACGAAGCCGAGGATTCAAAGTTAGGCCGGCACGTTGCGTTGAAGTTTCTTCAGCAAAACAGCACCAAGGACACCTCGGCGGTTGAGCGATTCCTTCGAGAGGCGCGCTCTGCTTCCGCGCTGAATCACCCCGGAATATGCACCATCTATGCGATCGAAGAACATGAAGGCCAGACCTTCATTGCTATGGAACTGCTGGAGGGCGAGTCGCTCGAACAAATTCTGGCGCGTGGGCCTCTGCCCGTGGCGCGGACCCTTACGATTGGTATAGAAGTCGCCGAGGCCCTGGACGCAGCTCACAAGAAAGGAATCATCCATCGCGACATCAAGCCGGCCAATATTTTTATTACCGATCGCGGCACGGCGAAAATTCTGGATTTTGGCCTGGCAAAGCTGCTTGAGCCCGAAGGAGGGGATGAAGGTGTGACTCTTGCGCCTTCCGAGGCCACCCTCCTTACCAATCCCGGCACGACGGTCGGCACGATCGCCTATATGTCGCCCGAACAGGCCCGCGGCGAGGTTCTTGATTCTCGCAGCGACCTGTTTTCGCTTGGCTCTGTTCTCTACCAAGCTGTGACAGGCGCTTTGCCCTTCCCTGGATCCACAAGCGCTGTGATTTTTGGGAATATTCTTCACACAGCCCCGGTTTCTCCCGTACAGCTCAACGGCAGCGTGCCCGCGGAGCTCGAGCGCATCCTGAACAAGCTTCTCGAAAAAGATAAGGACCTGCGCTACCAGGTCGCCGCCGAGGTGCGCGCGGACCTAAAGCGCTTGCAGCGCGAGCTCGAACCCGTGCGCGCGAGTTCCGATTCCTCGGTAACTGCCAGCCGGGCTTCAACCAGCGCCGTCCGGGCGGCGGCCAGCGCGCCGGCTTCGCCGCGGACGGGAAGCGGGCAAGTACTGGTCGAAGCGGCACAGAAAAACAAGTTCGGCGCGGGCGTGATTGCGGTTGGACTTTTGGCTCTGGCAGCCGCGGCCGCCTATGGCCTCTACACGTTTGTGAAGATGGGGCAAAAGCCGAAGTCGCTTCCGTTTGAGAAATTTTCGATCGAAAACGTTTCAAACAATGGGCATATCGCCCAGGTGGCCATTTCGCCCGACGGAAAATATCTTTTGCAAGCGCTCGAAGACGGCGGGGAGCAGTCGCTTTGGTTGCGCCATATTCCGTCGATGACGAACAAAGAAGTTCTGGCGCCGGCGCTGACTCGCTATCAAGGGCTTTCGTTTTCGCCGGACGGCAATTACATCTATTTTCTGCGGCGTGATGAAGAAAACGAATCCGAATCGCAGTTATATAGCGCTTCGGTTCTCGGTGGTGCTCCACGCGTGATTATTGATGATGTGGACAGTCCGGTCAGCTTTTCTCCCGATGGCCAGCACTTCGTTTTCCTGCGTGAATTGCACGATTCGCCGAACTGGGATTTGTGGCTTGCGAACAGTGACGGCACGATTGAGAAAGCCATCTTTCGCAATCATCCCCTGGCGAGCGATAGCCACGTCCCGGCGTGGTCTCCGGACGGAAAGACCATCGCAATTCCCATCGTCCAGCCAACCAAGGATGCTCTCGGCGGATTCCTGGCGATTGATCCGGACACCGGTAAGGAACAAGTCCTGGCGGTCTCCCCCGACCGTGACTACTACGGGCCCGCATGGATGCCAGATGGGAGGGCGTTGATTGTGAGCGCCGTTCAACTCGACGCCGAACACATGCAGGAACAAATCGGGTATGTGAACTATCCTAGCGGCGAATATCGGGCAGTGACCGAGGACACCAATGACTACAGCCACGTGGGCATCGAAAAGAGCGGCAAGACGTTGGTAGCACTGCAGACCAAACTGCACTTGAATTTGAGTCTGGCTCCATCGGGAGAACCGGACCGGTTGGTCTCCGTCCCTTTGCAATCCGATTTGCGGCTGTGGCTCTGGAGTTGGATGCCGGACGGGCGGCTGCTCCTTCCGCAGGGCGGAAGCCTAAAGGCCGTCACCGCCAAGGGCGAGGAGACAACATTACGCTATGACACGAAGCGCATTGCGGACCAAGTCGCGGTGTGCGGCGACGGCCGATTTATTGTATTCCGGGTGCTTGGCGGCAGCAGCGCAGCTTCCGCCAATTTGTGGCGCATGGACCTGAATGGCACGAATCTGAAACAACTGAGCGGCGGCATCGATGATCGCGAACCGGTGTGCGCAAAACAGGGGCAGTGGGTCTATTTTGTCGACGAGAAGGACAATCGGAACGTGAAACGGATACCCGTTCTGGGCGGCTCGCCGCAAACCGTGGTGAAACACTCCATCGGCAACTTCAACCTCTCACCGGACGGCAAGGAGATCGTTTCGTTGGAAGTTCGCGAACAGGATCACAACCTAACGCTCCGCATCGACAACGTGGAAACGCAAAAGGCGGCTTATAGCGATGTCGATCAGCGCGCCTTGCCGAATGGACTCTCGTTTACGCCTGATGGGAAGAGCGTTGTATACATCGTGCGGGAGAAGGGCGTGGACAATCTGTGGGCTCAGGCGCTTGACGGCGGGGCACGCCGGCAGCTGACGCATTTCAAGAAGGACGTCGTGTTGCGCTTCGCATTTGCGCCGGACGGGTCGCAGATTGCGATCGAGTCGGGGACGGTCGAGTCCGATGCGGTTTTGTTACATGACCAGGGAAAATAGGCGGATTGGCGGCGCCGGTTGCTATTGCACCGCGCCCGCGCCATTGGCGCGGGCGTAGTAGCCGCGGCGGGCACGGACTTGGTAGCCTTTGTGATCGGGAACATCGATTTTGATGTTGTGGTAACGGCCATCGAGGGCATGGTTGGCAGGATTATACGCTATCGAGTATTGATTGCGGAGTTCCTCACCGATGTCCTGGAAGGATTGATCGAGGTCGTCGACGTGATACGGATAGAAGGCCCGGCCACCGGTTTCGTCGGCTAGATCCTGCAGGATTTTGTCGCCTTCCGTCAGGTGGTACTTGCGGTTTCCTGATTTTTCCTTGCTGGGATCATCCAACGTGATCCATTGCGTGCTCGTGCTGATCGTGTAGATCACCACGCTGGTGCGCTGCGCCATTTCGATGGCTTCAGCGCGCGTGTGCGTTGAGAGGTTGTCTTCGCCGTCGCTGATCAGAATCATTACGCGGCGAACGACGTCGGGTTGATCGCCGGGAGGACGAGGGGGATGGTTGAGCTGCGTGTTGCATGCCGTGTAGATTGCGTCATAGACCGCGGTGCCGCCACCGGCGCGCGTTCGCAGGATATGGTCGCGGAGCGAGCCGGTATCTCCGGTGAATCCCGTGAGCAGTTGCGGTTCGTCGTCGAAGGTCATGACGAACGCCTGATCTTTGTTTCGCCGCAGGACGCTGAAAAGAAAATTGTTGGCGGCGTCCTGTTCGAATTTCAGCCTGTCGCGGATGCTGTTGGAGGTGTCCATGAGCATGCCGATGCGCAGGGGTAGGTCGCTTTGCTTACTGAAGTAGCGGATGTCCTGGGGAACATTGTCGTCGAGAACCTTGAAATCCTGCTTTTCCAGGTCCGGAACCAGCTTGTTGCGACGGTCCAGCACGGTGAGGAGAACGTCGACGAGGTTGACGCTGACCGGAATCGTGGTCTGGCTTTTTTGAGGGGCTTGTTGCGCCTCGGGAGTTGCGGCGGGCGGCGGCGCTGGTGGAGCGGGGTTTTGGGATTGCTGACCGGAGAAAGGAGTAGCGCCGCAGAGGACGATCAAAAGCAACGCGAGAGATGTGGTTCGCATGTGGATCGATTATAAAAAGCCCTTCAGTGCAGCGTCAAATCGCGGCGGGGTCTCGCCGGCGGCAAGGCTGAGTTTCTCGAGGTAGTCCCTTAGATCGGCGGGGAGAGGCGCCGAAAGCTCGATGAGTTTGCCGGTGTGCGGTTGCGCGAAGGCGATTTTAGCAGCGTGCAGGAAGTTTCGTCCTAAGGAAGGAAGTTTCGTCCCTCCTACGTGCAATTGTCCGGCCGCGCCGTATAGCGTGTCGCCGACGACGGGATGGCGCAGGGCGGAAAGGTGCACGCGGATTTGATGGGTTCGACCGGTGTGCAGTTGAATTTCAAGCAGGCTGGTCGAATCGATCCTTAGGAGTACCCGCCAGTCCGTGCGCGCCGGCCGCGAATTGGGGAGGAGCAGCGCGCGCCTTGCGGTCATGCGCGTGCGGCGGTTTGGGTCGCGCGCAATGGGCAATTCGATTCGACCGCGATCTTCTTCCATTCTTCCTTGCACCAGCGCGATGTACATTTTGCGGATGGAACGCTGCTGGAATGCTTCGGCGAGCCTGGCGTGGGCGAAATCGTTTTTGGCGACAAGGAGAATACCGGACGTTTCTTTGTCTAGCCGGTGGACGATGCCGGGCCGCAAGGGATCATCCGGCTGCGAAAGCGATTGGCCGCGGCCGAGAAGGGCGTTGACCAACGTGCCATGAGAATTCCCTGGCCCGGCGTGAACGCTCATGCCCGCAGGTTTGTTGATGACCACAACGTCGTCGTCTTCCGAGAGAACCTCCAGCGGAATGCTTTCAGGCTCGACGCGCAGGGCGGGCCTTTCCTGCGGGACTACCTGGATGACATCGTTTGCACGAACCTTGTGGGAGTCCTTCGCGAGCTTGCCGTTCAGAACAACCAGCCCCTCGGCAATCAGTTCCTGCACGCGAGTACGCGATAGTTCCGGGCAGTGTTGCACGACCACGCGGTCCAGGCGCAGGCCAGCCTCTTCTGTCGTCACCGCAAATTCTTGTCGGGTGTGCTCCGTCACGCCGAGAGTGTACCGCATTCGACGATTTACTTTGCCGCTTCCGTCGGTGGGGCGGCTTGCGGCCGGAACAACAGATCAAAAATAATCAGGATGGCGCCGATGGTTACGGCGGAGTCCGCCACGTTAAACGTTGGCCAGGGATTGAAAATGCGCCAGGGCAAGAAATGCAACCACACTTCCAGAAAGTCCGTGACCGCGCCGTGGACCATGCGGTCGGTGACATTGCCGGTGGCACCCGCCAGCACCAAGGCCAGCCCCGCCGCGCTGAGCGAGTTCAGATGACGGCTGGCCACCAGCATCCAGGCGATGACTCCAATGATCAGGACGGAACTGAAGATCAGGAAATAACGGCCGGGAGAGGAAGCGTCGGCAAAAAAACTGAAGGCTATGCCGGGATTGTGCGAGCGAATAATTTCGACGGAGTTGCGAATAAGCGGATGCGGGAAATACTCTTCCGGCTTCCATTCAATCCACGCCTTGGACGCGCGGTCCAGAAAGACGACGGCGAGCGTGAGCCAGAGCCAACGAAGACGGCGGGGAATCATCATAGAGTTCGGGAAGTAAAGGAGGTAAAAGAAGCAAACAATCGGAAAAAGGCGCTGCGAAGCGCGAGGATTCGTTCTGGTCCTCTGCTTCCTTTATTTTCTTTGCTTCCTTTCCGTTCCGCGACCGGGCTCATTTCCCCGCCTCGATCTCCGCGATGGCTTCGCTGCAACGTTCGCAGATGGTGGGATAGCGCGCATTTTCGCCGACCCGGGTCGAGTAGTTCCAGCAGCGCTCGCACTTCTTGCCATCGGCGCGCTGGACGGTCACTTCCAGGCTGGGCACGGTTTCTGATTTGAATTCGCCGGCGCCGGCGTTGATCAACTCCACTTGCGAGACGATGAAAAGTCCCGGCAATTGCGGGAGATAGTGTTTGAGTTTAGCCTTCAACTCCAGATCGGCATTGAGTAGGACTTTGGCTTCGAGGCCGGAGTTGATGAGTTTCTTTTCGTTGCGAGCAACTTCCAGGGCTTTTAGAACTTCGCCGCGCACACGGCTGAGGAGTTCCCAGGTGTCGACTTTGCCTGCCGCGATGGTCGTACGCAGTTCGGCTTCTTCGGGGAAAAGCGCCATGTGCACGCTTTCCGGCTGGCCTGCAGCTTTCGGGAAATATTTCCAAATTTCCTCGGAGGTGAAGACCAAGACCGGCACCGCCAGCCGTAACAATGCGCTTGTGATTTTCCATACGGCGGTTTGCCCGGAGCGGCGAGACTTCTTGTTCGGAGCTTTGGTATAGAGACGGTCTTTGAGTACATCGTAGTAAAAGGCGCTGAGATCGACCACGCAAAAATCGTGAATCGCGTGGTAGATGCGGTGGAATTCGTAGGACGAGTACCATTCGCGGCAGCGCTTGACGAGGTCCGCAGTGCGCTCGAGCATCCACTGGTCCATTTCGTCCAGTTGGTCGTTTGGCAGTACATTCCGGCTCGCATCGAAATCGTTCAGATTGCCCAGCGCGAAGCGGAAGGTGTTGCGGATTTTGCGGTAGGCTTCGCTGAGCTGCGTCATGACGCGGTCACTCATCTTCACGTCGGCCTGATATTCCACCGACGCTACCCAAACCCGCAGCAGGTCCGCTCCCCATTTTTCGCAGATCTCGTTCGGCTCGATGGCGTTCCCCAGCGATTTCGACATCGGGCGGCCCTGCTCGTCGAGCGTCCAGCCGTGAGTGACCACGCCACGATACGGCGCCTTGTCCTTTACGCCCACGGCGATGAGCAACGAGCTATGGAACCAGCCGCGATATTGGTCCGGGCCTTCGAGATACACATCGGCGGGCCATTCGTTGCCTTTGAGAACCGCGAGGTGCGAGGAGCCGGAATCGAACCACACATCGAGAATGTCGTTTTCCTTGCGCCACTTTGCTCCGCCGCAATGGCATTTTATTCCGGGTGGCAGCAATTCTTCGGCCGGGCGCTTGTACCACGCGTCCGCGCCTTCCTTTTCAAACCACTTCACGACATTTCGCAGCGCGGAGAAATCTTCGAGGCGCGAGCCGCAGGCGTCGCAATAAAAGACGATGATCGGTGTGCCCCAGAAACGCTGGCGAGAGACGCACCAGTCCGGGCGCTTCTCGATCATTTCGTACATACGATCCTGGCCCCAGGCGGGAAGCCACTTCACGGTGGGAATTTGCGCCAGAGCTTCCTGGCGAAATGTTTGCGTTGCGCCTTTTTTCGGCTGGTCCATTTTGATGAACCACTGTTCGGTGGCGCGAAAAATCACCGGATTGTGGCAGCGCCAGCAGTGTGGGTAGCTGTGCTTGTAGGGATGATTTGCGAGCAAGGTGCCTCGATCGCCCAACAGCTTCACGATGATGGGATTGGCGGTGAAAACATCCTTGCCTTTGTATTCGGGCAGGCCTTCGAGGTACACGCCGTGGTCGTCAATCGGCGCGTAAGCTTCGATTCCATATTTTTGGCCGGTCACAAAATCGTCGGCGCCGTGACCGGGAGCGGTGTGGACGATGCCGCTGCCCTGATCGAGAGTTACATATTCGGCCAGCACCCCGGGCACTTGCATAGGCAGAAACGGATGCTGAAATTTCATGCCCTCAAAATCCTGGCCCTTGTACCGACCGATCTCCTCGGCCTGCTTGAGTTCGCAATCGGACTGCAGCGCCGCTACGCGATCGGCGGCCAGCAGCAACTTCCCTTTTTCCGTTTGGACCACGACATATTCGAAATCCGGATGGAAGGCGAGCGCGCGATTGTGCGGGATGGTCCACGGCGTTGTTGTCCAGATCACCGCGGAAACGCTAGGCCCAAGTTGTGAAGCGCTGCCCTTTCCTCCGCTGACGATCTTGAACGTGACCCAGATCGATGGGCTGGTGTGATCTTCGTACTCGATTTCCGCTTCCGCCAGCGCGGTGTTGTCGTAGATGCACCAATAGACCGGCTTACGGCCGCGGTAGACGTAGCCTTTCTCCATGAAGTCGAGAAATGCGTTGGCGGTCGTCGCTTCGTAGCCATGACTCATGGTCAAATACGGATCGTTGAAGCGGCCGAACACACCGAGGCGCTGAAAATCGCGTTTGTGCTGTTCGACGTACTTCGTCGCGTAGTCGCGGCAACGCTGGCGAAACTCCGCTGGGGGCACTTTTCCCTTGCCACCCAGTTCTTTTTCCACCTGCGTTTCGATGGGGAGGCCGTGGCAATCCCATCCAGGCACATACGGCGCGTAGTGGCCGGCCATGCTTTTGGATTTGACGATCATATCTTTCAGGATTTTGTTGAGACCCGTACCGAGGTGGATCGTTCCCGTGGGGTATGGCGGCCCGTCGTGAAGAACGAAGAGCGGCTGACCTTCGCGAGCATGCAGGATGCGCTCGTACAGTTTCGACTCCTGCCAGACGGCAAGCTGCTTCGGTTCGTTTTGCGGCAGGCTCGCCTTCATGGGAAAGTCTGTTTTCGGCAAGTTGAGGGTCTGCTTCAGTTCGAGTGGCTCGGCCATAGTAATAGTTCGGTTGTATCCCTTCTAACGCCGCCACTTTCTGAGGGCCGGCTCAAGGTTGCACGCCTCTGCTTGTACGGCGGGAAATTAAGGAAAGCAGTGTAAACACCTATGTTACAATAACCCGAGAAGAAGTGTCAGCCATGGGGGGACGCGCGCAACCTTTCCCAGTTGACGCGAATCATACGGCTATGCGAACTTTTGACGCTTGAACCGCGTCTTAGCGAGCAGAGGGACAGACACAGGTGCAAGGTTTCATAAACCTCCTTCCCGATGAGATAAGCAAGCCCAAGCGGGCGGGGCCGGAAGAAGTTATTCCTGTGCCCAACTCTGCGTTGCCGGATTTCGGCACTCCCGAGATTCTAATCCCCGATAATTTCTGGTCGAACCTCAAACAGTTCCTTTTTGAGAAGCCGGTTAAGGTCATCGAACGCAGCGACGTCCCCTTTCACAAGAATACGTTTGGCTCGGGACTGCGTGAAAACCTGAAGTTCTTTTTGTCGGCGCCCGCCGCTCCGAAGCAGGTGGTCAACAAACGCCTGGAAGTGGATTGGGGTGGCAATTTTGGTGGATTTGTCGACCGCATCAAGGATGTTTTCAATCCTCCGAAGCAGGCGCCCTTGCCTCCGGGTATTCATCCCGTCAAGGTAAAAGACATTTGGAGTAAAGATGAGAATTTCGGCTGGACCCAAGCGATTGCTTTCGCGGTCCACGCGGGCATCATCCTGCTGCTCATCACACCTTTCATTATTGGTCTGACTACCCCGACGAAGGCCAAGAACAAGCAGATCGACGTGACGCCCCTGGACATTTCGCCTTACATCGCGAAATTGCCTGCGGGCGCGGACAAGGCTGGCGGTGGTGGTGGCGGTGGCGATCGTTCCGTCATTCCCGCAACCAAAGGCAAGGCGCCGAGGTTCAGCATGACGCAGTTCACGCCTCCGACAGCGGTTATCAAGAATCCCAACCCGAAATTGGCGATGGATCCGACGTTGCTCGGACCGCCGGACTTAAAAGTGGCGAATCCGAATCTGTCTAATTTTGGCGATCCCATGGCGGCCGAAGTCAATATGTCGAATGGCAACGGCGGAGGCGGCGGTATTGGCTCGGGCGAAGCTGGCGGCATTGGCAGTGGCAGCGGCGGCGGTCTCGGGCCGGGTGAAGGCGGGGGTACGGGCGGTGGCGCGTTTCACGCGGGCGTGAATGGCGTGGGCATGCCAAGTTGCTTCTATATGCCGAACCCGCCGTATTCGGAGGAGGCTCGCAAGGCGAAATATTCCGGGATTGTGCTGGTCGAAGCGATCGTGAATCTCGATGGCCACCTGTCGAATCTGAAGCTCATCAAGAGCCCTGGACTTGGACTCGACGAAAATACTCTCACAACTCTGAAGACTTGGCGCTGCAAGGCAGCGACGGGCGCCTCGGGCAAGCCAGTTCCTACGATTGTCACCTTCGAAGTGAATTTCCGCCTGTATTAATCTCCCGAGATCGTAGCCGTAGAGATGGATATTCGCGTCCAAAAGGATCCCGAGTGCGTTGTGCCTTCGAGTGCCTCCGGCGACTCAGGTCCTAACGATCGATCATGAGGTCAGCTGGTTCGAGCCCACAAGATGCCCGCCGAGATTGGCAAACCTTGCGGAGATGGGGTGCAGTACGGCCGGGCCTCTGCTAGGCGGATTAGACAACGCGTCGTTGTTTGTGGCCGGCGCACAAAAGTAATCTGCTACGATGACCCACATGCGACATTGTTTGCACATTGTGTCGGTTTTTGCGGCCAGTTGTTTTTTCGTTGCGGCTCTGGCTTTCGCTCAGGGAGCTACCGGAGCGGTTGACCTTTCCGCTCGCGTGGCGCCAACCGGGGCGCAGCCAGAACCGGTTCGGCAGTTTCCGATTTACATTCTGACCAAGAGCTATGCCGATGTCGTGAAGGAAGTCGAAGGCCAGGATGTGCTTCCTTCCCGCGACAAGTTTATTGACGACCTGAAGGTTTCTCCGGAATTGCAGGACTGGCTCAAGAAACATGACCTGATCGATCTTACTTCGCCCGATCTGGACAAAGCAATTACCGTGGACGACATTATGAAAGTCCCGGAATTTTTTGCCGCTTATGAGCGCTCCAACGCAGGGGGCGTCACCAAGGGATTTCCTATGCCGAAGTACCGTGAGGCCGACAAGGAAGCGAATCCCGATCGATACCAGAAGCAAAAAGAGGAATTCCTGAGCACGACCAGAAAATTCATCGAGAGCCATCCTTCCTCGGTTCAGGGTATCGAGCTGGAGCTGACCGGGGTCAATCCCAAGGTGCCCTGGGACGACTTGCATGCGCGTCATAACGCCAAAGTCGCGCGATACGCGCCGGAAACCGCCCAACTGAAGTATCTCGCCGGAAAAGTGCAAACCGACCTGGACGGCCACGCGGTTGTCAACGGGCTTTCTGCCGGGAATTATTGGGTCAGCAGCCTGGGCATGTATGCGACCGCGGGTGACCGGCGGCTTCTTTGGGACGTTCCCGTTACGGTTCCGGCGGGGCGCACCGTTCATTTGGATTTGAGCAATCTCAACGCCACGGATATGCACGCGAACACCTCGCCGTAGGGCATCTCACCGAGTTGCGATATGCTGCGGTGATGGGCTCCCCGCTGCTGTGGGTCGGCTTCAACCTGTTCGTGCTCTTTGCCCTGGCCTTGGACCTGGGCGTCTTTCATCGCAAGGCTCACAAGATAAAGATTCGCGAAGCGGCGTTCTGGACGGTGGTCTGGATCGCGCTTGCGCTGTCTTTCGGCTACTTTGTCTGGCACTGGTATGGCGCGCAGCGGGGACTGGAATATTTCACCGGGTACGTCATCGAAAAAGCGCTCAGCATGGACAATCTGTTTGTTTTCCTGGTGATTTTCCGGGCCTTCCAGGTGGATGAACAGGTGCAGCACCGCGTGCTCGAATGGGGGATTCTTGGGGCGCTCGTGATGCGCGGAATCATGATTGCCGCCGGCGCGGTGTTGATCTCCCGCTTTCACTGGATTCTTCCGGTTTTCGGGATTTTTATCGTTTACACCGGACTGCACATGCTCTGGAAGCATGGCAAGCAGGTTCATTACGAACGGAATCCCATTTTTCGATTCGCCAGCACGCACCTTCGCGTCACGAAGGAGTACCACGGTGGCAACTTCTTCGTACGGCAGGGTGGCCAACTGTTTGCCACGCCTTTGTTTTTGGTCCTGCTGGTAATCGAGATTTCCGACGTCACATTCGCAGTAGACTCCATCCCGGCGATCTTCGGAATTACGCGCGATGCTTTTATCGTCTATACCTCCAACGTTTTTGCGATCCTCGGGCTTCGTGCCCTTTATTTCCTGCTTTCGGATTTGCTGCAGTATCTGCGCTACCTCGGATACGGGCTGGCGCTGGTTTTGATCTTCATCGGAGTGAAAATGGTGGCCGAACCGTGGATACATATCTCGGTGTACGTTTCGTTGAGTGTGGTGGCCGGTATCCTGCTGATTGCCACGGTCGTTTCGTTATTGGCAGGGCGCCGCAAGGAGCCCGGAGCGATCGGAGCATAACCTGAATTTGTGGCAGCCCCGAAGCAATTTCACGAAGCTGCTTCCCGGGTTGATTCGAGCGTTCGCGCCGCCGTTGCGCTGACCGGGGCCGTGGCAGCGCTTAGAAATTGCCATGCACGCACGACTTCGGCTACCGTCCATGCTTGCGCGATCGCGCCAACGGAAGTAAACGGCGCATCGCCGGTATAAATCTCTCCGAGCGTGCCCAGTCCCGCGCTAGCGACGGTCCTTCCCAGTGGTTCCAAGAAACTCTGTGCCGTGGCTCTATCCTGATAGACACGATAATGAGCCAGCGCGAACGGGCCGAGCAGCCAACCCCAGACGGCCCCTTGGTGGTAGGAAGAATCGCGTTCGCGAGGCCCTCCGGCGTATTGGCCTTTGTAGCCTGGCTCATTCGGACCGAGGCTTCGCAGGCCATGAGAGGTCAACAGTTGCGATGAGACGATGTCCACCACCGCTTTCTGTTGGTTTGGAGAGAGAAGAGTCGCTGGAAGGGAGAGCGCGAAAACCTGGTTGGGTCGGAGTGAGGCGTCTTTATCGCCAGACGGCGTGTCGATCACGTCGTAGCAACACTGGCGCTCCGTGTTCCAGAATTTCTGAAAGCTGCGCGTGGCCTTTTCCTTGAGCCTTTCGTAGCCTTCTCGGGGCCGCGCCAGCAACCCCGCAAAGCCAATCATGCTCTCGAGCGCATTGATCCAGAGTGCGTTGATCTCGACGGGCTTTCCTGTGCGGGGCGTGATCACCCAATCGCCGACTTTGGCGTCCATCCACGTCAGTTGCACTTCCGAAGTTCCCGCGCACAGCAGCGCGTCGGCAGGATCCACCTTAATGTTGTAGCGAGTGCCCTGGACCTGGGCGTCGATGATGCCCGCGAGCGTCGGAAACAATTGATCCAGGATTTCGAGGTCCGGCGTGGTCCCAAGGTATTGCCGCAAAGCCTCGAAGAGCCAGAGGGTCGCGTCCACGGTGTTATAGGCGGGCGTTTCGCCAGCGTCTGGAAAATTATTCGGAAGCATTCCTCTGTCTACATACCGAGTAAGGGAAAGCAGAATCTTGCGCGCGATTTCCGGCCGGCCCATCGCCAACGTCAGCCCGGGCAAAGCGATCATCGTGTCGCGGCCCCAATCGTTGAACCAGTGGTAGCCGGCGACGATACTGCGGCCATCGGATTGCTCCGGCAACTCCCTTTGAACGATGAATTGGTCGGCCGCCAGCACCAGTTGCCAGAGCCAACTGGGTTCGTCTTCGGCAGAGGTTGCGCAGCATCGCTCGTGCTGAGCCTGCCAGTTTTGAAACAGCTTTACTTCGTAGTTTGACTGAGCGGTGAGGGCTTCCTCGCCATCCAGCCCAGTATCGGGATTGGTGCTCAAAACCAGGCAGACGCTCTCGCCGGTGCGAAGCTGGCAGTGGAACTGCGAGGCGTAGAGACGGTCTTCCTCATCGTCCAGGCCGCGGGCCTGCTCAACGGGCAGGAAGTAACTCCGATACCATTCCTCTCGTGCAGCCCAGGTGCCAGACGCGCTCTTCAGGTAAACGGGCGTGGCGCCTTCGAATGCCACCACTTTCATGCCGTTTTCCACTGTCTCGACCCGCGTTCGCCAATTCGGCGAGTCCGTGGTGTGATGGAAGTCGCGGTAGTTCACGATAACTTTGGCATCCAGCTCGATTGGCGCACGACCACGAATGAGGCTGAACTGCACGTAAGTCGTGTTCTCGCCTTGTTTCATCCAGACGCGTTTTTCCAGCAAGGCATCTTCGAGCGCGTATCGCCATACGGGCTTCGAACCTTCGAGGTGAAAGCTTTCTATCTGCAGATAGCCGTTCGGCGAAATAAAGCCACTTTTCCAACGATTGGTTTCGAGCGATGCATTCGTGCCGAGATAGCGCACGGATTCGTCCAGGCCATTGACCAACATGGTGCGCTTCACGGGCGGCTGGAGGGCCGCGATCAGCAACCCGTGGTATCTCCGGGTGGTTGTGCCGGCAACCGTGCCGCTGGCATAGCCGCCCAGGCCGTTTGTGACCAGCCACTCCCGGGATTCTGCGGCCTCCAAATTTCCACAGACCTCCCTACCGAATTGCACTTCCGCGACCAGGGGCATTCTCACTCTCCGCTCTGCTCCAACAGTTTGGCGACGAGTCCGGTCCAGCCGGTCTGGTGACTGGCGCCAAGGCCCGCACCGGTATCGCCATTGAAGTATTCAAAGAAAAGGATCAGATCACGCCAATGTGGATCCTTGTTAAATAAATCGTTACTGCCGGTGAAGGGACGGCGGCCGGTTTTGTCGCGCAAGAAGAGGCGCGTCAAGCGGCGCGAAATTTCAGCAGCGACTTGCCACAGATCCACTTCCTGGCGCGAATAGGTCGGGCACTCGATCTTAAAGTCTTCGCCGTAGTAATGGTGAAACTTCTGCAGCGATTCGATCAGAAGATAGTTCAAGGGAAACCATACCGGGCCGCGCCAGTTGGAGTTCCCTCCGAAAAGGCCCGAAGACGATTCGGCGGGTTCATAGTCCACGCGGCTGAGGTGGCCGTCGACCTGGACTTCGTAAGGGTGGTCCAGATGGTAACGAGAGAGCGCGCGAATGCCGTGGGGCGAGAAAAACTCCGCTTCGTCCAGCATGCGTTTCAGAATGCGCTTCAGTTGCTTGCGACTTGCCAAGGCGAGCAGCCGGCGGACTCCGCGCGGAGAGCGTTGCGTCATTTCGATGTGCTCCGGTATGTCCGCGTGATTGTCGATAAACCACTGCATGCGGCGTTTGAATCCGGGCAGGCGATCGACCACTTCGGGTTCGAGGGTTTCCACCGCAAACAAAGGAATCAGACCGACCATCGAGCGGATTTTCATGAAATGATCTTCGCCGTTCGGCAAATGCAGTAAGTCGTAGTAGAAACCGTCTTCGTCGTCCCACAATGACATTCCCTCGGTGCCGATGTCATTCATAGCGTGCGCGATGTGCACGAAGTGCTCGAAGAACTTGCTGGCCACGTCTTCGTAGGCCATGTCGTCTTTGGCCAATTCGAGGGCGATCGCGAGCATGTTCAGACAAAACATACCCATCCAGCTTGTGCCGTCGGATTGTTCGAGATGGCCGCCGGTCGGCAAAGGAGCGGACCGGTCGAACACGCCAATGTTGTCGAGCCCTAGAAATCCTCCCTGAAAAATGTTGTGGCCATCGGGATCCTTGCGGTTTACCCACCAGGTGAAATTCAACAAGAGCTTGTGAAACACTCTCTCGAGGAATTCGCGGTCCGCTACGCCGCGCATGCGGCGATCGATTTTATAGATGCGCCACGCGGCCCAGGCATGCACGGGAGGATTTACGTCGCCGAAGGCCCACTCATAGGCCGGGAGCTGGCCGTTGGGGTGCATGTACCACTCGCGGAGCAGCAGGATCAGTTGTTCTTTTGCAAAATCGGAGTCGACGATGGCCAGTGGAATGGTGTGGAAGGCCAAGTCCCACGCTGCGTACCACGGGTATTCCCACTTGTCCGGCATGGAGAGGACGTCGTCATTGTAGAGGTGTGTCCAGTCCTTGTTTCGCCCTTTCAGACGCTCCGCGGGCGGCGCCGGGCCGGCTGGGTCTCCTAACAGCCAGGCTTCCACTTCGTAGTGATAGAACTGCTTGGACCAGAGCATCCCGGAATACGCCTGGCGCATCACCATGCGAGCATCCGGCGAAAGATTCTGAGGAATACGCGAATCGTAGAATTCGTCGGCTTCCTTCTTCCTTTTGCTGAACAGACCATCGAATTGATCGCCAAAATCTCCGGGGGCCAGCACTCCGGCGCTCGGAGTATGTTGCCGAGCGCCCGTGTTGCCGCCAACCCACGGTAGTTCCGGATCCAGGCTCCCCAGAGGATCAAGATCCGTCAGTCTCAATTTAATCGTCGTAGATTCTCCCGGAGGAAGATGAAATTCGTAATAGGCCGCCATTTTGGTGCCCGCTGCGGCATGGTTTACGGCTCCTTTATTTCCACGAATTACATATTCATGGAAAGCGTCTTTGACATAGGGAACGCGTTCGCGGTAATTGAACAACTTGACGTAGTTGGTTTCGTTTTCCGTGAAAAGTAATTCCGGTTTGCCGCCGGCGAATAGCCATCTCTTGCCATACTGCCAATGCTCGATCTCCGCACAGACAGCCCCGGGACGGTCAGCGGTCCTGCGGGCGATCGGGCGCCTCAGGTCCTTTCCCCAGGACCACGTGTTGCGAAACCACAGCGTCGGCAAGAGGTGCAGATCGGCAGCCTCCGGACCGCGATTGTGGGCGGTAATCCTGATCAGGATATCTTCCGAATCGCTTTTGCCATATTCGATGAACACATCGAAGTAGCGGTTTTCGTTGAAGACGCCGGTGTCCAGGAGTTCGAACTCGGCGCCGCCCCGTCCCCGTTTTTGATTTTCTTCGATCAATGGACGGTAGGGAAACTCTGCCTGCGGGTATTTGTACAACATGCGCATGTAGCTGTGGGTGGGCGTGGAATCGAGGTAGAAGTACTGTTCCTTTACGTCCTCGCCGTGATTGCCTTGGTTCCCGGTCAGCCCGAACAAGCGCTCCTTCAAAATGGGGTCGCGACCGTTCCACAGCGCCAAGGCGAAGCAGATCATCTGATGGCGATCGCTGATGCCCGCCAGGCCGTCCTCGCCCCAGCGGTAGGTGCGCGCGTGCGCATGCTCAAAGGGGAAGGATTCCCACGCCCTGCCTTCGGCACTATAGTCCTCGCGAACCGTGCCCCACTGGCGCTCGGATAGATACGGTCCCCATCGTTTCCAATGCTTCTTGCGCAACCTGGCTTCTTCCAGGCGAACGTCTTCGGTGGTCAGCGGTCCGGCCATGACGGGCCCCTTCCTGCGAAAGTAGGACCTACATATTCGCATCATTTTGGTAAGCGGCGGAAGAGAAGTAGAGTTTGTTTTTGGGCGGGATGATTGGTTCAAAACGGTACGACGGCGCACAGCAGAAGGTTCTCCCTGTGCTAGCCGGGTCCAACCGGGAGGTCCGGAATTTGGGCGTGTCCTAGAAAGCAAGCGAGGAAAAACCAGGTTGCCGGCGGAAGGGCTCGTAGGCGTAAAAAGAATGTCAGTTGATACCGGAGTAGCCCTAGAAAATTGGGCTTTTTGTTTATTAGTACAGCATGCCGGGAACAAATATTTGCGCCGACTGCGGGATTCAAGTATCTTTCTCGGTGCAGAGGCAAACTTGGGATTCCGACGAAACAAGCTTGCTGTGTAGCCTCGCCCGCTGATGCAACCTTGCCGCCTATCTGTCAGGTAATTGTCCCAGCCTACTTCTGAAATAGGATTGGTTCCGTTACCACGCTCGGAGGCGTTATGAAAAGAAAGCCCTGTGAACTGACGCTGGTGATGGCTGCGCTCGTTTCCCTGTCGGTCCTGGCTGCTTGCGGCACTGGCGCCATGCCGGTCTTGCGCTACATCACGGTCAGTCCGTCCTCTGCGACGATTTCCGTGCCTACCACCCAACAATTCACTGCGACAGGTTTTTACAGCAACGGAAGCAGTACGCCGAATCTCACCGTCGCCTGGAGTTCTTCGAACAGCAGCGTTGCGACGATCAACTCCTCGTCGGGCGTAGCTGCCGCGGTTGGAAGCGGCACTACGATGATCACGGCGACATTGTCGGGCGTCACCTCTTCTCCCGCCACTCTGAATGTGAATCAGCTCACCGGTATCACCGTCACACCCGCCAATCCAACCATTGCTGCCAGTGCCACCGAGCAATTCACGGCCATCGGGACTTTTGCGAGTGCGAGCGGGACTACGACGACTTCGGACATCACCGCTCAGGTTACCTGGACCGCGGGTACTGCATCGATTGCTACCTTCAGCATGACTACTCCGGGTCTTGCTACGGGCGTGGGCTCGGGGACGACCACGATTGATGCCGCGCTGGACGGTATTACTGGGAAGACCAACCTCAAAGGGGGGAACGGTCCCGTTTCGCTGGTCATTTCTCCGGCGACGGTCACCCTTGCGATCAGTAATGCCACCGCCTTTACTGTTCAAGAGAAGTGGAGCGACGGAACGATGCATGCGCCTTCCGGCGCGGTCACATGGAGTTCCAGCTCGGCTGCGCAAGCGGGCGTGGTCTCGAATGGCGCGGCGTCCGCCCTGGCGGCTGGTTTTGCTGCCGGAGCGCCGACGATCAAAGCCACGGAAGGCACACTGACAGGCATCGCGGCGCTGACCGTGGTCACCGGCTCGACGCACTACGCTTACATTTCGAACAACAGCGACAATCCACCCACACTCGGGTTCTACACTGCCACCGCGTCGACGAGTCCGTATTTGAGCGCGGGCACTCCTCCGACCGTCAACATACCGAATAATTCGAGTCAACAGACCGTTCTCGATCCTAACGGCAAGTATTTCTATACCCTCGACGACGCGAGTGGCGTCTGGGTTTGGGATATTACCGCCTCGGGCGCGCCGAGCTTCGCCGGGCAGCCTTCGGTGCTCGGAGGGGGAGGCCACACAAACTTCGGCCTTGTTGACCCCTACGGCCGGTTCCTGTACGTAACCGACACCGGAAACACGGTCGAACCTAGCACCATCTATGCATTCCAGATCAGCCAAACGGATGGCAGCCTCACTGCGGTTACCGGTTCGCCGTTTACAACCAATCTAAATTCACCCTATTGCGTGGTCATCGACCATTCCGGGCAGTATCTCTATGCGACCAACAGCGGGAATGGCACCGTCAGCGCATACCAGATTGACCAAACGACAGGTGCCCTGACTCCACTCACGACAGGGGCAACCATCTCTACGGGCACCTCGGCGAGCGCACCGCTCTATGCCACACTCGACCCAACCGGAACGTACCTGTATGTCGCTAACAACGGGGATAACTCCGTGGCCAGCTTCTCGATTGCAACCGGCGGTGCTCTGACCCCGCTCGGTCGAAACCTCTCCGTCACAGCGGCCGCGTCGGTCGTGAACGTCGCGGTGACTCCCAACAATCAGGTGCTCTACGTGCTAGACAACGGAAGCACCGCCAACGGACAGGTGTTCGGCTTCACGCTGACATCCGGCGCGCCAAGCACAACACCCATTACCGGAACCCCGGCTCCCACCGGTGTACTTCCAACCGGCATGGCCATAGACCCGACCGGCGTGCTGCTCGCAATCGACAACTCTAACTTACAAAGTACTCCGACCCCAGGCTCCATTTCGCTCTTCACCATTGGCAGTGGCGGGACATTGACGGTCGATACGGCGGTGCCGGCGGGAATCGGCGCCGAGCATGTAACGTCTACGACGCTCCCTGACCAGCGCTGACGGTTAGAAAAATAACGGCCGGGTTGTTTCGAGGAACTCAGTTCGACGAACAGGGGTGGCCACCCCTCTTTTCTTATCCTACGGGCACAAGATACCGGAGTGCAGCAGGTACAGGCATTCGAAAAGAGGCGAGCGGTCACTCGCCGTAGGGTACCCAGATATTTTTCACTTGGTAGGCGTGCTCGAGATACCAGCGACCTTCGGCGTGGTTTCGGTCGAAGAAATCGATATCGCGGGCTTCGTTGGTCCAAACCTGTTTTAGGTTGCCGACGGAAAGTGCTTTCGCTGTTGCACAGGCATCCGCATCCCCGTAGCACCAGAGTGCGTCCAGATCGTCGTGCTCGGCGAGGACCTTCAGCAATTCGGTCGAGCGGCCCGTCACGAGATTCACGACTCCAGCCGGCAGATCGCTTGTTTCGAAAACCGGATAGAGATCCCCGGTAATTAGCGGATAGTCTTCCGAGGGAACCGCCACCACCGTATTTCCGGCGGCGATGAGCGGAAGTATCAGCGAGAAAAATCCGAGAAGGGGAACTTGTGCCGGGCAGACGACGCCCACCGTTCCCAGCGCTTCGTTCATGGCAATGGAAATGTTCCTGAACGGCGGATTGTGTACCGCACCATCGAACTTATCGGTCCAGCCTGCATAGCTAAACAGGCGCTCCATGCTGAGTTTCACTTCGAGCGCAGCTTGTTTCTTTCCGACCGCTGCCGCCAGGCGTCCAGTGATTTCGCCGGCACGCTGCGAGAGATTTTCTGCGATGTAATAGAGGACCTGTGCGCGATTGTGGGCCGTGGTTCTCGCCCAAGACTCCGCCTTGCGCGCCGCTTCCACCGCGTTGCGAATATCTTTGCGATTGCCGAGCGGCGATTCCCCCAGTAACTTTCCATTCTTCGCGCGAACCTCGATGCTGTAGCCCGAGTCCGGTCTGGTCTGCTTGCCGCCAATGTAGAGTTTCACGGTGCGGTCGACGCTTGGGCTGGCGACTTCTGCTGGTTCGCCGCGTTTTGCCGAGCCATTCTCGAGGGCGGGCGCCTTTCGGAACCAGACAGGCTCCAGGTACTCGCGCAAGCCTTCCTTGCCACCCTCGCGGCCGTAGCCGCTTTCACGGTAGCCGCCGAATCCGCAGGCGGCGTCGAAAAGATTCGTGCTGTTTACCCAGACGACTCCAGCCTTAATTTGCGCCGCTGCTTGCAGCGCCACGTTGACGCTCTCGCTCCAAACACTAGCGGCTAGTCCGTAGGCCGTATTGTTCGCTAGTTCTACGGCTTCTTTCGGGGTGCGGAATGTCATCGCCGCCAGCACCGGCCCGAAGATCTCTTGTTGCGCGACAATCGACGTTGGGTGCACGTTAGAGAGGAGTGTCGGTTTGTAGTACAGACCGCGCCCCGGCATCACGATTTCCGGTTGCCAGCATGTCGCACCTTCGGCGACGCCTTGCTTCACCAAGCGGTCGATTCGCTCCAGCTGTACTTTCGCCACAATTGCCCCGATGTCGACGGCTTTATCGAGCGGCGCGCCGACTCGCAGGGTGCTCATGCGCGCCTGCAGTTTCTTGGTGAGCTTTTCGGCAACGCTTTCGTGCATTAGCAAGCGCGAACCGGCGCAACACACCTGGCCCTGGTTGAACCAGATACCGTCGACCAAGCCTTCAACCGCTCCGTCCAAATCCGCGTCTTCGAAGACGACAAAAGGCGACTTGCCGCCCAATTCCAGGGACAATTTCTTGTGCGTGGGTGCGGTTGCCCTTCGAATCGCTCTGCCCACTTCGGTCGAGCCGGTGAAGGCAATTTTGTCGACTCCCGCGTGCTTCACCAGTGCCTCGCCTGTCGATCCATCTCCCGTGACAATATTCACCACACCCTTTGGCAGTGCCACTTCATTGCAAATTTCGGCAAATGCCAACGCGGTCAGCGGCGTGTATTCTGCGGGCTTTAGCACCACGGTGTTGCCCGTAGCCAATGCCGGCGCGATTTTCCATGCCAGCATCAGCAGAGGAAAATTCCACGGGATGATCTGGCCTACTACGCCGCAAGCTTGGTAACCGGGGAATTCCTTTTCGACTAATTGCGCCCAGCCGGCGTGGTAATAAAAATGTCGCGCGACCAGCGGGATGTCGATGTCGCGACTTTCACGGATGGGCTTGCCGTTGTCGATGGTTTCCAGAACCGCTAGCCGGCGCGAATGCTTTTGTACTTGGCGCGCCAGTGCATACAAGAACTTTGCCCGTTCATGGCCGGTCAGCGCCTGCCATTCCTTTAATGCGGCGCGCGCTGCCTTCACCGCCGCGTCTACGTCCGCGGGACTTCCCTGAGCGACTTCCGCGATCTTCTCTCCCGTCGACGGGTCGCTCGTTTGAAAGTGTTTTCCGTCCGCGGGAGCCTTCCACGCTCCGCCAATGAAATGGCCAAAGCGGCGTTTGTGCCGATCGAGCCACTGCAGGGATTCCTTGGGATCTTCCGGGGCCGGCCCGTATTCCATGGTCCTGAATTTCTCGACAACGCTCATCGTTTCTCCACGATCTCGATCCCCGTGATTCCAGACCAACAATGCGGGCTAGTCGTTCTTGGCCATCTTCTCTCGCCACGACTCCAGCCTCTTCAAAAGGAACTTCAATCGTTCCCGGCCCCATTTCGTGCGCATGACCACCTTCTCGATATCCAGAAAAACCTCTGCGTCGCCAAGCTTTTCTCGCAGTTCTCCCACAAAGGGATAGACCTTTGCGAACATGACGAACATCTCACCGCTGAAGCCAGGTACCAGGAACAGATCTTCATCTAACGCTCCCTGTAGAACGAAGGACGCGGCAATTCCCCAATACCCGGCCACCTGGCGCAGCCAGCGGTTCTCCTGGGTACCGGGGGCCCAGGCCACCTTCATAAAATCGTCCGCGTTGTCCGGCCAGAAATCTGTCGCCCACCACTCGCGGGCTTTTCGCATTTCGGGCTCGCGCCGCAAGTCGTAAAGCTCGAGGATCAGCTGCGCATCGCGTCCGCTCGCTCTTTTCGCCATAGCTCCTCCGTTTCTTCGCTTCCTTGATGATGCGAACGGCTCGGGTTTCTTTGACCCTAATCCAAAGGCATCATAAACGCGGTGCGTGTGCAAGTGATAAAAGTCGGCTTCACCCCGGGCTAAAGGACAGGGCTTGCGGCCTCCTGCGGGGTCAGGCGATCGGATGTCGGTATTCCGCCGAATATCTTCCAGTCACATGGAACTCCAACTGGCGCTCAATATCGCCCAGCATGCTGCTGGCACCCAGGCGAAACAGTTTTGCTTCGAGCCAACTGTTTCCCAATTCTTCCTTCATCAGCATCAACCATTCCACCGACTGCTTTGCGGTGCGGATTCCTCCCGCGGGCTTGAATCCAACGGCCATTCCTGTTTCTTCGGCGTATTCCCGGATCGCGCGGGTCATCACCAGACCGACAGGAAGCGTTGCGTTCACGGTCTCCTTACCTGTCGACGTTTTAATGAAGTCGGCGCCGGCCATCATCGCGACAAGACTGGCTTTTGCCACATTACGCAGCGTCAGCAGGTCGCCGGTACCGAGAATCACTTTCAGATGCGCAGGGCCGCAAGCGTCCTTGAAGGTCACAATTTCGTCGTAGAGGCGCTGCCACTGCCCGCCAAACACGTGCGCACGGGTAATGACCACGTCGATTTCCCGGGCGCCGGCTTCGACCGAACGTCGAATCTCCGCAAGCCGTTCTTCGAATGGATTCAGCCCTGCGGGAAATCCTGTGGACACTGCTGCGATTGGAATTTTTGTTCCCTCTAACGCCTTGCGCGCTGTTTCGACAAACAAGTGGTAGACGCAGACCGCTCCGACCTGGATCTGCAACTCTTCGATGCCCAATTTTTCTACAATTTCCGGTTGAATGGGCTGCTTCGCCTTGGCACAAAGGCGCTTGACGCGCTCGTCGGTATCGTCACCGGAGAGTGTGGTCAGGTCCATGCACGTGATCGCGCGCAGCAGCCAGGCAATTTGCCAGTCTTTCTTTACCGTGCGTCGCGTTACGAGTGTCGCGGCACGGCGCTCGACAGCGCTTGTGTTCACCCGAATGTTTTCCACCCAGTCGAGGTTCAACGATGTCCCGCGGTTGCTTGCGAGGGGACGACCGCCCAGCAAGGCCGACGTTTCTTGGGGGGAGTGCTCGCGGGCCTCCACAATCCGGTTTCCGTGCCGATCCGTGATTTCCAGCCGCGGTTTGCTTTCTCCGCTCATAGCTCTCTCCTGGCCCCGGCTGCGTCCGTTCACAAGAGAAAAACCCAAGATGCCGGCCTGATCTTCGACGCTCAGGGCAAGAAGTCCGGCGCTACACCAACCACGGCTGACCTTAGACGGCGGCCATTCACAATCTATGAGCATATCATTTTCGCTCGCTAGCGTATGGGTTCCATCAAGGCATAACCGGCGAGTTTCTTGAATTGTGCGCGGCGCTGTTTCGACGCGAAGATCATCCGAAACAGCATCACGGCTTTCAGGAACAAAGGCACCCGTGCCGGCCGTTTCCGCCGGTCGCCCTCTTCCGACAGGTAGCGCATCTCTTTCGCGCACCAGCCATGCTCGCGGAAGAAGGTGGACCAGTCGGCAGGCTTGAATTTGAACGGAGCATTCTTTGTCTTTCGCGTGAGCCTGCCTGTGGCCCGGAATTTGATGGCTTCTGGCGAAAGGTAATCTACGATCCAATAGGAAATGTGCCGCATCGCTTTCAGGTCAGCGGCAAGAGAACCGGCTTCTTCCGCGCTCAGATACGGAACAACGCCTTCGGTGAGGACCAACAGCTTCTTTGATCGCGCATCGACGTCGCTAAGC
The DNA here is from genome assembly GCA_963783955.1 of Candidatus Acidiferrales bacterium. Lineage (GTDB taxonomy): Bacteria > Acidobacteriota > Terriglobia > Acidiferrales > UBA7541 > Acidiferrum. The sequence continues at coordinate 467,199 of CAWAPN010000004.1, forward strand.
AACCGCTGGCGCGCAGCTCGATCCGCGAGATCCAGGGCGACGCGTTCCAGCTTGCACCGGGGAACTTCGCGGGAAAGCCTAGTCTCCTTAAATTCGATCATGCGAGGATAATCCGCCTCGACCCATAGAAAAGTTCCGGGGAGATCCATACGGTAGGGACGCGTATCGAGTCCAGCGCCGAGGTTAACGACGGTATCGACGCCTTCGGCGATCGCGGTTCGAACGTAATCATCAATAATGCAGGTACGGATTGCGACGACCCACTCGGTCATGAACGACATAGGCATCGTTTGCGCGATCTTCTTGCCGCGCTCTCCTGCCAGCAAACCGGCAAACGGATCATGGAAAAGCGCATCAGGCCGCGCGGATTCGACGGCGCGATAGTGAGCGATCCAGAAGGCAGTGTCGGAAACGTTTTCAATCAAAGTGTCGGCCATGTGTTTGTCTCGACGCCAGTCTCGCATTTTGTTAGATGAGCGCGCACGGCATACGTGTACAACGCCTCGGCTCTAGAAGGGAGCGCAAAGCGAAACTTCGCGGCTCTGCGGCGAGCTGAATCGGATATATAATATGCGCCGCTCCGGCGTCGTGAGATTTCAGGTCAATCCTTTTGCAGAAACCAAGTTCAAGACCCGATTGGGCTGTAATTGAGAACTGCACAATCTGAACGAGTGACCGCCGCCCGGATGTTACACGAACGAGAATCTCCAGAACTCGATCTCCGAAAAGGTGTGCGCCGTGAAGAAACTCAATTCGATCCTGGTTGTTGCCGTTACTTTGACACTGACTTTCGGGCCCGGCGTTCCGCCGCCGGCTCTTGCGGCTCCCGCCGCGAGCGCGATCTCCGCCTCCCCCGCGCCCTGGCCGAGAGTTTTCGACAGAAACGGCGCGCACGTCGTGGTTTACCAGCCGCAAATCCGGACTTGGAGAAGCTACCGCTCGCTGATCGCCGACACGGCCATTTCGATCGCACAGAATAACGCCAAGCCCATCCTCGGCGTCATTTCCTGGCACGCCGATACCATCACCGATGTCAGCGCTCGCACCGTTTTTGTCGCAAATATCGAAGTTATCAGTTCGCGCTTTCCATCTCTTGACGCTACCGAGGAAGCGGCCATGCAGGCCCGCGTTCGCCAGGTCTATCCCACGATGACCTTCACCATCAGCCTGGACCGCATGATAGCCGGCGTGGAAAAAGCCAACGCTCCGGTGCAAAGCATTACGGCCAATCCGCAGGCGCCGCCGATTTTCGTCAGCGGTACGCCTGCGATTCTGCTGCTCGTCGAAGGAAAGCCGGTGCTGGCGCCCGTTCCGGGCACGACTTTGCACTATGTCGTTAATACGAACTGGGATTTGTTCTTCGATAATTCCGACTATTATCTGCTCAACGGCAAAACCTGGCTGAAATCGAAGGAACTGAGCGGGGCGTGGAGCGTTACCGTCAAATTGCCGCCTGATTTTGCGAAGATTCCCAAAGGGCAGAATTGGGATGATGTATCGAAGGCGGTTCCGCCTCCCGCGGGTACGAGTCCCGGTTCCAGGATTATGTTCACGGACAAGCCGGCGGAATTGATTGTCTTCAAGGGCGCAGCAGCCTACGCGACGATTCCCGGCACAGCGCTACAGTACGCAACCAACACGGTATCGAATGTTTTTCTGTACACGCCGAACAATCAGATTTACGTGCTGCTGTCGGGACGATGGTTTCGCGCACACAGTCTCGAAGGGCCTTGGACCTTCGCGAGCAACGATCTTCCGTCGGATTTTTCCAGATTGCCAAGAAAACAGTCTTATTCGGTAGTGCTTTCGGCGGTGCCCGGCACGCAGGAAGCCAATGACGCGGTCCTGCTTTCTCAAGTGCCCACGACCGCCATCGTGAATCGCGCGCAGGCGGAAGCTCAGGTGAAAGTAGCTTACGCCGGTGAGCCGCAATTCGTGCCCATTGAAACCACGACGATGTTTTATGCCGTCAACACTCCATACAAGATCATTCGCGTCGGCAATGCGTATTATCTGTGCTATCAAGCCGTTTGGTTTGTTTCGATGAGTCCCAACGGGCCGTGGAAAACGGCCGATAGCGTTCCGGCCGTGATTTACGGCATTCCGCCGAGTTCGCCGGTTTATAACGTCACTTACGTCGTCGTTTCCAATCCCACTCCGACCACGGTGCAGATGAGTTATTCGAGCGGCTACATGGGAATGTTTGTGATGGGCATGGCGGTCGGCGCGACGATTGTCTATGGGACCGGCTACTACTATCCGCCTTACGTTTATTGGGGACCGCGCCCGATTTACTATCCGTATCCCTGCACCTACGGAGTGGCCGCGGTTTATAACCCTTATACCGGTGGGTACGCCGTTGGACGGTCTGTTTATGGCCCTTATGGTTCCGCGGGAAGCGCCGCCTGGTATAACCCCGCCACGGGAATGTACGGGCACGCGGTCACGACGCAGAATGCGTATGGCGGCCGCACCTACGCGTCGGGCTACAGTCCCTGGACCGGAACTTCCTTCGCGACATCACAAGGCCACAACCAGTACGGCTCCTGGGGTAGCACGGTTGTGAATAATGGTAACAATTGGGCGGAAGCCCAGCACGGGTCGAACGCCAATGGCAGTGCCGGTTCGTTCCGGACTTCCGGAGGAAGCGCGGGGGCGGGATTTTCGGGAGCGGGCGGGAACAGCGGTTTCGTCGCGAAAGACGCGAACAATAACAATGTGTACGCGGGCGCCGACGGGAACGTGTACAAGAAGGATTCGAGCGGGAATTGGAGTAAGTATGACAACGGGAGCTGGACTCCGGTTGATCCTTCGACGGGCGCGGCCGAGACCAGGAATTCACAGAACCTTGGGAGTTCGAAGAGTGGCGGCTCAATCAACAATCCCAGCACAGCTCCGGGAAGCACCACAAACAGCAACAAGCCCGATTCGAGCCAACGGGGACAACGGGGCCAAGCGCAAACCGCTCCCGGTACCACTCCTTCGCCGAATCAGCCCGGTGCGGCGAATCCCGGTTCGTCCGGCACCATGGGCCAGCTGCAGAACGACGCCCGCAGCCGCGATCGCGGCGCGCAACTGGAGCAGAACAACAATCGCGGTGCGGGATCTGACCGTGGCGCCGGAGGGAGTGCTGGAAGCCGCCGGCGTCCGTAGTTTTTTGCGTGCGCGTGGCGGACGGGAGGGGCAGGTTCGTCGGGCGAACACCACCCTCGGAAAGACGGGTGGCCTAGTGCTACTTCCCGGCTGGGTTTTTCGCTCCTGGCGTCGGGCGCGTCAGCAAGTCCACGTATTCTTTGTAGAATTTTGCTTTGTCCAGGTCGTCCTGCACATCCACGAGAATCTCCTCACAACCCGGCTGATTTCCCGGTTGCCAGACCAGCGTGTTTCCATAGCCCGGGCCACGGTCGGTGTTGACGTCCATGTAGAGCTTTTTCCACTTGGTGATGACGGTTGGATCGAGCCAGGCTACGGCCGCGAGTTCGTCCCATAGGAAATTGGCTTGGGCATATTTCGCCACGTACTGCGCTGCCGGTGTCGGACTCTTCCTGACTTCTTCGATCAGGTCCTTTTCCATGCGCGTCTTCACGGAAATATCCACCGTGGTCACCGCCACATGAGGCCAGTGCGCATGCAGCACGACTTTTGAGGCTTCCGGATCCATCCAGAAATTGAATTCGTGACCTGGTGATAGCGAGAACTCCGGATTTTCCGTGTGCGGATTGATGCTTCCGCCCATAACCACGAGTTCCTTGCTCAACTCTGCAAATTGTGGATCGAGAGCGATCGCGAGCGCGAGATCGGTCATGGGTCCCGCGGCATAAATCGTGATTTCGTGTGGATACTGACGTACCATACGCACCAGAAAATTTGCCGCGTTTTCCGCCGACGGCTTAGTCGTTGGTTTTCCCTCGGGCATCGGCGGGATTTCGGATGGACCATGCACTGGGCCGCCGCGAGGGATGTTCCACGCTCCTTGATAAACCAGCTTGCCGTACAAGGTTTCCCATTTGGCGATGTATTCCTTGCTGTTGACGAGCGGAAACACTGCGCCCGGCACCACGGGGATATCGGTTCGGCCAATAATTTCCATCAGGCGGAGCGTGTGCTGGACTTCTTCGTCGCGCCACGCGTCTCCGGTGAGCACGGTGATTCCGAGAACGTCCGTGTCTGGCGAATTCACCAGCGCGAGGATAGATTGCATATCCGTGCCGCCAGGCCCGGCTGCATCCTGGTCGATAATCATTTTGCGCTTTCCTTGCGCATGTAAAGCCAAGCTGCAAACGCAAAGTAGCATTGCCAGAGCACAGATTCGATTCCGCCAGTTCATAAAACTTCCTTTCCCTCTGGGTGTAAAAATAAAAATCCTAATACATAATCGTTCGGGTCAAGTGATGCGGCCACGTCGTCGTGTGAAAAGGGACCCAAAAACGCGCGTCGATGTGCGGAATCAACACCTGTCGATTGGGCGGGCGCAATTTATTGATTTCCTCCGTCAGCAACGCAGTGGCGTAAATGCAATGTGCGCGAATTTCGATTTCCCAGCGCGAATCGCGCGGAATCAGCTGGTAAGACTGGATGGCGCTTTCCAGTTCGCGGGAATAACTCGTAATCCCGTGCAGGCGTAGTGCGACGGGAACGATGTAATCCGCAAAAGCAGTCATTTCCGCGATGTCGTCCAAGCGGAATTTACCGGTGCGATTCAGCGTGGCATACAACATCCAAATACCCAGTTGCACGAGTTTGTAAAACTTGATTTCGCGGCCATCGAGCAGGCTCGAGTCATTGAACCGGGGAAACTCCTTGACCAGGCGGTCGATCAGGCCGTTCCCGTTGCCATACAAGCGTGGGGAGCAGGAGTGCACGAAGCGATTAAACCGGCCACCGTACTTCTCTGCCAGTACTTTGCCGGCTTGCCGGAGCACTTCCAGCTTTTCGTCCAGCATCGGCATTTCGATGCGACCCTCGAAAACCTGTTGCAGCTCGGCGCGTGAGATTCGCGCCAGGTAATTCCCATCGAGAAATGGGATGCCGTTATCCAAGGCGCGTTTTATGCATGCGAACTCCGCTTCGGAATCCGACCAGTGCTTCCCCGCATAGTCCACTTGGAATTTTTCATGCCGATCGAAATCGGTGAAGGCCGTATCAATCAGGTCGGCTACGAGAATGAAGTCGATGGCTTCGTCCGGGTCGCCCTGGCCGACGCCGTGCGGTAAGACAAATTCCGGCATAGGCAATTCCTCGTACGCCATCCAGGACGCGACTTCCACGATTTTGTCGTAATTCGTTCGCACGTCACGGGAGCATTCGATGGCGTAGCGAACACTGTCCAACACAGGACTTCCCGTCAATTTTGGCCAGTGCATGGTCGCTCAGGACGTGCGCGCCAGGATGATCAGCACCAGGCCCACCAGGAAACAGCCAAACATCGCCGCGATTAACCGCGATGTACCAGCAGGAGCGGCGCGGAATTCCTTCCAGATGAAGACGCCCCACAAGGCCGCGACCATGGTCGCGCCCTGACCGAGTCCGTAGGAGATCGCAAAGCCGGCGCGGCCCGAGGCGATGATGTTGAAGGACATGCCGACGCCCCAGATGATTCCGCCGAGGACGCCCGTAAGGTGCGTTCCGAAACCGCCTTTGAAATAATCCAGGTACGACACGGGCGCTCCGACGAAAGGCTTTTTCATGGCCAAGGTGTTGATGACGAAGTTGCTCAGGAAAATACCGATCGCGAAAACAAACACCGCGCCATAAGGACCGAATTTCCCTTCCTCCGGTCGGGTAAAGTCCGGATACATCGAAGCGGCGACGAAACGGTAGAAAAATCCCATCAAAACACCGCAGGCAACCGAGAGCAGCAAACCCTTCGTGCTGACTCCCGCCGCGCCGCCGGGGATTTTGCGGTAGGCCACCGCGTCCAGAATGATCGCAAGCACTACGAGCGCCACGCCGATGAACAATAACGCCGCGTTTCCGATCGGATCGGCGAAGTAGTTCAATACCACGCCCAAAACCAGCGCGATGCCTATTCCCACCGGAAACGCCACGGACATTCCCGCGATATCGATGGCCGCCACCAACAGGATGTTTGCTAGATTGAAAATCGCACCACCGAGCAAAGCCGAATACACGCTGGAATGCGAAACGTGATTAAAATCATCGAGGAATGAGCGACCCACATTGCCGTGACTACCGAGAGTGAGTCCGAGGATGAGCGTCAGAAGCAATACGCCGATGGCGTAGTCCCAGTAGAACAGTTCGAAGCGCCACCCTTTCTTTGCGAGTTTTTGCGTGTTGGCCCAGGAACCCCAGCAAAACATGGTGATCACGCAAAAAACAACCGCCCACGGATAGCTTTCGAGAACGAACATTTTGGCTCCTTTAAAACCCGTGCGTTATATGCAATTGCACCGAATCGCGTTAAACAGGGACTTCCGGCGGAGAAAAGCCTCAGACCCCTTCCTGCGTCAGGACAAATTCGGAGGCCTGCGCTACAAGCTCAAGATGGCAGACCCCGACGCGCCCACTCGGCTTCAAATTCGTCGCGCTTCGGAAATGATTTTTGCGTGCCAACGCGCGTCGTGGAAAGCCCGGCATACAGATTCGCCCTTAGAAGCGCTTCTTTTTCCGGCAGTCCTTCCGCCAAGAATACCGAAAAGCTTCCGATAAAAGCGTCTCCCGCCCCGGTGGTGTCCTTGGGCGTGACCGGGAATGGAGGAATGAGTTCCGCAGAGCCGTCACCTGCAATCAGGGAACCGCGCGCGCCGAGGGTCAGAATGACTTTTCGGAAGCCTTTTTGCAAAAAAGAAGCCGCACACGCCTTCGCTTCTTCGAGAGAATGGACGGGGAGCCCGGCAATCACTTCCGCTTCCGTTTCGTTAGGAACGAAATAGTCTGCCGCTGCTAACGCGTTAAGCTGAACCGGTTGCGCAGGGGCGGGATTCACGATACAGCGGATGTGATGCTTTCGCGCAAAATCCACGGTGTAATAAACGGTCGCGAGCGGAATTTCGAGCTGAAGGATAATGACGTCCACATTTTGCAGCGAGGTTGCGGCGGCATCGACATCGGCAGGTTTCAGCCTGTCGTTCGCACCCTTCACCACGATGATACGGTTCTGGCCGTTGGGCTCGACGAAGATGGGAGCCACGCCGCTCGAAACGCCATCGACAATGCGCACATGGGAGGCATCAATACCAAGTGACCGAAAGTTCTTGACCGTGGCTTCGCCAAAAAGATCGTTGCCCACATTGGCCACCATCAGCACGTCCGCTCCGCAGTACCGCGCGGCCACCGCCTGGTTCGCGCCTTTGCCACCGAAACCAAGATCAAAGCCTGTTCCAAAAATCGTTTCTCCCGGTCTTGGGAAAGTGTCGCAGAAGGTGATCATATCCGTGTTGGCGCTGCCGACCACAGCAATGCGGGGTGACCTGGCCATGCGTTCTCCTCTGTAAGTGGCAAGCGGCGAAAGTATAACAGCGCACGAGAATGAGCAAGTATGACGAAATCAGTACTTAGATGGAAGACTACGGCGGCGTTTCGTTGACGGCTGTATGCGCCGATGTTAGTCTCGCACTTCGTTTCAAAACGCATGCGCGCCGTCGACCTCATCCGAAAAAAAAGAGATTCCGGGGAACATTCCCGCGAAGAGATCGCCTATCTCGTTGCCGGTTACACCAAAGGCGAGATTCCCGATTATCAGATGGCCGCGTGGTTGATGGCCGTATGGATTCGCGGCCTGACCCATGCCGAAATCACCGCGCTGACCGAAATGATGCTGTACTCCGGTGAGATCGTCGATCATTTCGAATTGCCGATGAAAAAAGTGGACAAACATTCCACCGGCGGAGTCGGAGACAAAACTTCCCTCATTCTCGCTCCGATCGTAGCCGCTGGCGGTCTTGCAGTGCCGATGATCAGCGGGCGCGGGTTGGGGCACACGGGCGGCACGCTCGACAAGCTTGAAGCCATTCCCGGTTTCAACACCGCGCTTTCTCTTGCGGATTTCCGGCGCGTCGTGAAGGAATGCCGCATGGGATTGATCGGCCAAACGTCGGAAATTGCCCCCGCGGACAAGAAAATTTATGCACTGCGCGATGCGACTTCCACGGTGGAAAACATCGGTCTGATCTGCGCGTCGATTATGAGCAAGAAACTAGCGGAAGGAATCGATGCGCTCGTGCTCGATGTGAAGACCGGCTCCGGTGCATTCATGACCAAGGAGGAAGAGGCCATTCGACTGGCCGAGCTGATGGTCGACACCGCGCGCCGCATGGGAAAGAAATGCGTTGCCTTGCTTACCGAGATGAACCAGCCGCTCGGCCGTACGGCTGGCCATTCGAACGAAGTCATCGAGTCGATCGAGGTGCTGAAGGGAAAAGGACCGGCCGACTTGCGCGAACTCAGCTTGGAGCTTTCCGCCTGGATGTTTTATCTCGGCGAGCGCACGCCATCGGTAGAAGAAGGGAGAGGACTGGCGGAGGAGATGCTCCAGTCGGGCAAAGCACTGGATCGGTTTCGCGAGTGCATTCGGTTGCAAGGCGGAGACGCACGCGTGATTGACGACTATTCGGTTATGCCGGCGGCGAAATTCGAGACAGACATCACAAGTTCGAAGTCGGGCTACCTTGTCGCTACGCACTGCCGCGACTTTGGTCTCGCGCTGGCCGTCCTCGAAGGTGGCCGCAACAGAAAAGAAGACGTGATTGATCCGGCGGTGGGGTTGGAATTCCACAAGCGCATCGGTGACTACGTTAAGACCGGCGAAAAACTCGTTACAATCCAATACAATTCCGAGGCGAAGTTTGGCGAAGTGAAAAAACTGATCGAAGAGAGTTTCATTCTTGGAGAAGGGGAACCACTACTGCTTCCGCTGATTCGTCAGGTCATTGGCGGATAGCCGTGCAAAGGTTTTTGGTCATCCCGGGGCAAAATAGAAGGAGACGGAATGGGCCGAATAACGGGTTTGCTGGGAATGGCTGTGTTCCTGGGGCTTGCCTACCTTTTTTCCACGGAAAGAAAAGCCATCAAGCTCAAAACGGTCCTTTGGGGCCTGGGACTGCAGTTTGCCTTTGGCGTTTTTGTGCTGAATTTCGGGCTGGGTCGAAGGATTTTTCAGTTTTTGGGTGATGTGGTCAACAAGCTTCTTAGCTTTGCGTTCGTTGGGTCCGAATTTGTGTTCGGCGGACTGGGCGTGCAGCACTCGACGTTGGGATTTATTTTCGCGTTCCAGGTGTTGCCTACCATTATTTTTATCGCGGCGGTTTTTGCGTTCCTTTATCACATTGGGGTGATGCAAGTTTTCATCCGGGCATTCGCCTGGGTGATGACGCGGGTGATGGGCGCGAGCGGCGCGGAATCGCTGGACATCGCCGCCAGTATTTTTATGGGACAGACCGAGGCGCCGCTGACGATCCGTCCATTTCTGAACAAACTGACGAAATCCGAACTGATGTGCGTGATGACGTGCGGCATGGCGCATGTATCGGGCGGGATCATGGCCGCCTACATTGCTTCGGGCGTCGAAGCAAAGCACTTACTGACAGCGGTAATTATGACGGCTCCAGGCACACTGTTGATGGCCAAGATGCTGGTGCCGGAGACGGAGCAGCCGCTGACGGCGGGAAAGGTACAGATGCCGGAGATGGAAAAAGAAGCGAACTTTCTTGGCGCCATCTCGCGTGGCACGGTCGATGGCTTGCAGCTTGCGATCAATGTCGGTGCCATGCTGATTTCGTTTATCGCGTTACTGGCGCTGGTCGATTATCTGATCGGGGGCGCGCACAATTGGCTGGCGTTACACCACGTGGGCTGGTTTCCCGCCAGCCTGGAACAACTCTTTGGCTGGGTTTTCTCCCCGATCGCCTGGTTGATCGGCATCCCCTGGAAAGATGCATCGAGCATCGGCTATCTGTTGGGTACGCGCATGACAATCAATGAAGTCGTGGCCTTTGCAAAGCTCGGACAGATGAAGGATACGCTCGATCCGCGTTCTTTCACCATTGCCACGTTCGCTCTTTGCGGCTTCGCTAACTTCAGTTCGATTGGCATTCAGATCGGGGGGATCGGGGCGCTGGCGCCGGAGCAGCGCGGGCAACTTGCCCGGTTCGGCATCCGCGCCATGCTCGCCGGAACCATGGCGAATCTGATGTCGGCTTGCATTGTGGGAATCCTTTCATGACCGTGAGGAAGCAGGAGAAATCGGCGCCGCGGCCCGGCCCGGAGTTTGTGCATGCGGACACGGCCGCAAAGTTTATTCAACAGAGGACCAAGGTTCGGCCGAAGATCGCGCTGGTTCTGGGTTCAGGCCTTGGCGCATTTGCTGATGAATTTTCGAATGCGTTGCGCATTCCTTACGCCAAAATTCCCCACTTCCCGCGTGCCACGGCCGTCGGCCATGCGGGACAGCTGGTCCTCGGAAGCGTAGAAGGCGTCGACGTCGTCGGCATGCAGGGCCGTGTGCATTTTTATGAAGGCTATTCCATCAAAGATGTGGCGTTTCCCATCCGCGTCTTTGTGCGCATGGGAGTGAAGGCGGTGGTTCTGACGAACGCTGCCGGCGGAATCAAGAAGGACTTTACCGAAGGGCGGCTGGTGGTTATCCGTGACCACATTAATTTGCAAGGCGTGAATCCCTTGATTGGTCCGAACGACGAACATTTCGGGCCTCGCTTTCCGGATATGAGCACAGCGTATGACAAGAAATTTCGCGAACTGACTCTGGCGGAAGGGCGGCGACTCGGAAGCAATCTTCGCGAGGGAGTATATGCGGCGCTCGCCGGACCAAGTTACGAGACTCCCGCTGAGATTCGTTATTTGCGCAGCATTGGAGCGGATCTTGTGGGCATGTCCACAGTTCCCGAGGTCATCGCCGCGCGGCACAGCGGAATGCGCGTACTGGGCATTTCGTGCGTGACCAACGCGGCGGCGGGCATTCTGGATCAACCCCTCGATCACAAAGAAGTGCTGGAAACTGCAGAGCGCATTCAGGGGCAGTTCATTGGACTGTTGCGAGCGGTGATTCCGGGGATTGCGGCCGCGCTGTGAGGTGCCAATGGACCGGAGTTCGGAAACAGCGGGTTGCTCACTTCCGAGACTCCGTTCGGAATGACCATTGGGGTGTTCGGAGGTGATTGTGTCCGAGTATGAGGCGTTGCTTGCGGCAGCGAAGAAGGCTCGCGAAAATGCGCACGCGCCGTTTTCTAATTTTAAGGTTGGGGCCGGGCTGCGCACTGCTTCGGGGAAGATTTATGGCGGTTGCAACGTGGAAAATGCGACTTACGGACTGACGGTATGCGCCGAACGAATCGCTATTTTTAAGGCGGTTAGCGAGGGTGAACGGAAATTCGATGCCATTGCCGTAGTGACGGATACGGAGGGGCTGACGCCCCCGTGCGGGGCTTGCCGGCAGCTGATTTGGGAATTTTGCGGAGACGTGCCGGTGGTGATGGCGAATCTGAAAGGAAGGGTCGAGGTAGTTCGGATGCTCCAATTGTTTCCGAAACCATTCGATTCTTCGAATCTGTGACGAAGCCGGACGGCAACCGCAGCGTTACAGGATGACCTTGTTGAGGGGGAACGAATGAAGGAGAGACTCATTGTCGCGGGACTGGGCACGATCCTGCTTCTCTCTGTCGTGCCGGCTGCCCATGCGCAGACGAAGAAGGTAACGGCAGATTTGCTGGTGACCGGCGCGACCATCGTGACCATGGACGGGGAAAGGCACGTTTTTGAGGATGGCGCGATCGCCGTGAAGGACGACACCATTGTGGCCGTAGGAGCTGGTAAGGATGTTTTAGCCAAATTCGATGCGCCGCAAAAAATGGATGTCGGCGGAAAATTGATCATTCCAGGCTTAATCAATGGGCACACGCACATTCCGATGGTTCTGATGCGTGGGCTGATCGACGACGTGACGCTGGATGAATGGCTGCACAAGTATATTTTTCCTGCCGAAGCGCGCAACGTCACGCAGGACTTCGTGCGATGGGGCTCGCGGTTGGCGTTGGCGGAAATGATCCGCGGAGGCACGACCACCTTTGCCGATATGTACTACTTTGAGGACACCGAAGCGGAAGAAACCAAGGCGGCCGGTCTGCGTGGTTTTCTCGGCGAGACGTGGATCGACTTTCCCGCACCGGACAACAAGAACGAAGCCGAAATGGCGGCGTACACCGAGAAATTCCTCAAGAAATGGCAGGGCGACCCGTTGATTCACGCGTCGGTAGCACCGCATTCGATTTACACCTGTTCGGAAAAGACGCTGAAGGATTCCGCAGCTCTGGCACGCAAATATCACGCGCCGATCTTGATCCACGTTGCGGAAATGCGAAAGGAACTAGACGATAGCCTGGTGAAGAATGGGGCGACTCCGGTGCAATATCTGCAACGAATCGAGTTTCTGGGGCCGGACGTGCTTGCGGCGCACTGTATCTGGGTCGACTACACGGACATGAAGATCCTGGCGGACCGCCAAGTCGGCTGCGTGCACAATCCTTCGAGCAATATGATGCTGGCAAGCGGCGTCGCGCCGGTGGTCGACGAGAGATCTGCCGGTATGCGCGTCGGATTAGGAACGGATGGCCCGGCCGGAAGCAACAATGACTTGGACATGATGGAAGAGATGGACCTGGCGGCGAAATTGCAAAAAACGGAGCGCGTTGATCCGCGCGCGTTAGGCGCTAAAGGGGCATTGGAAATGGCCACGATCGAAGGCGCTCGCGCCCTTCATATGGAAAAGGAAATTGGTTCGCTCGAACCCGGCAAGAAAGCCGATTTTGTGATTCTCCGTCTCGATGTGCCGAATGCGGTGCCGATGTACAACGTGTATTCGCAGATTGTCTACGCTTTGAAAGCCAGCGAGGTTGAGACCGTGGTTGTCGGCGGCAAGACTTTGCTTAAGGACGGCAAGCTGCGAACCGTCGATGAAGCTCAGGCGATGGCCAAAGCCAAGGAATACGCGAAGATCGTTAAAGCTTCGCTGCAATGACAGCGGCGCGAGGCATCGCGGCAATTACTCTTTGAGCTTGCGATAGCGCCGAATCACCGCATTGGTCGAGCTGTCGTGCTTGAGCGGCGGCTCGGTTTTGTTCTCGAGCTCGGGAATGATGCGCTGCGCGAGAACCTTGCCGAGTTCGACGCCCCACTGATCGAAGGAATCGATATGCCAGACCGCGCCTTGCGTGAAGACGGCATGTTCATAGAGAGCAACCAACTTGCCCAACGTTTCGGGCGTCAGGCGTTCCAGCAGGATCGTGTTGGACGGGCGATTTCCTTCAAATACGCGATGAGGCACAAGCCCATCCGGTGTGCCCTCGGCTTTCACCTGCGCGGGAGTCTTGCCGAACGCCAGCGCTTCGCTCTGCGCACACACGTTGGCGACTAACATGTCATGGTGACGTCCGAGCGGATTCAATGCTTTTCCGAAAGCGATGAAATCGCATGGAATGAGGCGCGTTCCCTGATGGATCAACTGATAGAAGGAATGCTGACCATTGGTCCCGGGTTCCCCCCAGAAAATTTGGCCGGTGTCGTAGTTCACCTTTGTGCCGTCCAGCGTCACGTGCTTGCCGTTGCTTTCCATCGTTAGCTGCTGCAGATAAGCGGGAAAGCGCTTCAGGTATTGTTCATAAGGCAAAACGGCGATGGTCTGTGCGCCGAAGAAATCGGTGTACCAAAGGGCGAGCAGGCCGAGCAGGACCGGGAGATTGCGCTCGAGCGCGGTAGTGCGGAAGTGCTCGTCCATTTCGTGAAAGCCGTTGAGCATGGCGCGGAAATTGTCCGGGCCAATCGCGAGCATGGTGGACAGCCCGATGGCGGAATCCATGGAGTAGCGGCCGCCGACCCAGTCCCAAAAACCGAACATGTTGGCGGTGTCGATGCCGAATTTGGAGACTTCCACTGCGTTGGTGGAAACGGCGACGAAATGCTTGGCGACTGCCTTTTCGTCTCCACCGAGGCCTTTGAGTGACCAATCGCGAGCGGTATGGGCGTTGGTCATGGTTTCGAGCGTGGTGAAGGTTTTCGACGAGACGATGAAGAGGGTTTCGGCGGGATCGAGGCCGACGACCGCTTCGGCGAAATCCGTTCCGTCCACGTTCGAAACGAAACGGAACGTCATGCTGCGCTCACTATAAAACTTCAAGGCTTCGTAGGCCATCACCGGGCCGAGATCGGAGCCGCCAATCCCGATGTTGATGACGTTGCGGATGCGCTTTCCGCTGTGGCCCTTCCACTGGCCGCTGCGAACACGGTTCGAAAAGTCCGCCATTTTGTCGAGGACCTCGTGCACTTCCGGTACGACATTCTTTCCATCCACAAGGATGGACGCGTCTTTCGGGGCACGCAGGGCCACATGAAGCACCGCGCGGTTCTCGGTGATGTTGATTTTCTCGCCGCGAAACATTGCGTCCCGCCGCTCTTGGACCTTCGATTCCCGCGCCAGGTCGAGCAACAGCTTGATGGTCTTTTCGGTGATCAGGTTCTTCGAATAGTCCAGGTAGATGCCCGCCGCTTCCACCGTGAAACGCTCCGCGCGCTTCGAATCGTCGGCAAATAGCTTTCGCAGATGCGTGCGACTGATCTGCTTGTGGTGAGCTTTGAGCGCGGCCCAAGCTTTGCGCTTGGTCAGCGGCTTTACAGTCGGAGCGTTCAGGGTGCGTTTCGCGCGTGTTGGCATGGTGGGGACTCCTTTATGATTTAGAAACTATTTCTCGTCCGTTGGCTGCGCGGGTTTGATGCTCTTTGGAGGCGGAACGTTCCAAAGTCTGAAACCTCCGCGAAAAGCGTTGGAGTTGTCTCCCGCACGGCAATGGGGCGGCATTTCTTTCAGTTTCTTCACATTACCGCCGCCCAGAACGACTTCGTCGGGCTCCAGTGCGGCGCTCAGCTTTTCGACCACATCCGCAACATACTTACGCCATTTCTTTTTGCCGAGTTTTTTCAGGCCGCGCAGCCCAACGTAGTCTTCGTAGGTTTTCTTTCTGTAAGGAAGGTGCCCCAACTCCATCGGCTCGACAATGCCCTCCTCGACGAGGGCGGTTCCCAAACCCGTGCCCAGGCCAAGGAAAAGCATCCGGCCTTTCTTGTAGCTTCCCAAAGCCTGCATGGCGGCATCATTCACGATCTTGATCGGGCACCCGAAGGCTTGCCCGTAATGAAATCCCGCCCAACCTTTGCCGAGGTTGTGAGGGTCTAGGAGCGGACGATTCCGCACCACGGGCCCGGGATACCCCATGGCGATAGCATCATATTTCCAGTCTTTGGTGACCTGCTTTACACCCTTGACCATTTCGCCCGGCGTCATGGCGGGCCCGGATTCGAATTTGCGAGGCGTTTCTTCACCACTCAATAGCACCTTCACGTGAGTTCCCCCCACATCGATCACAAGAACTTTCATTGGCTGGCGTCTCCTTCGGAAGGTCAATTGCGAGCCGAGCGGGGAAAACGGCCCAAGCGAGTGTACCGAAAACGGACCGTTTGTCGAAAGAATCTCTTCGAGGGACCTCGAGGGACCGGAAGCAAGGAGCGAAGCACGCTTGAGTGCGGCTGCGGCTGCCGCACCGGACGGGCCCTCGAAACCATCGAGAAATGCCCAGTGGAAGAACCGGAGCGTTCTCTTTCCCAGGTTGCGAACCGCTAATTTTCTTTTGACGAGGATGTGACTGCGGGTTCAAAACTGGGGCCGGTCGAGAAAACAAATCATTAACATTCAAAGTCTTGCACAGAGTTTCCTCAACAACTGCTTGACAGGAACGCAGATGAGAAGTAGTTTTCCTCAAGGTTTTAGGAATCGTAGATTCGTTCCGAAGCAGGGGTGTTGTCGGCAGGCCAAATTCTGGAATCGCCCACTCGGTTCGCCGCTCTCGATAAAGGAATCCAATTCATTCCGATCATTGGGGGAAAGGCGTCTCGTTTTTTGCGGCATACATTCTGGAGGGTTCGTTTGTCGGGGAGAGGGGTGAGGAGAATGAGTAAGCGACTTTTGTTTGCGGTTGTGGCGTGCCTTGTCGTGTTGGGTTGTTTTGGAGGAAACGCGTACGGTCAGGCAAACGGCAGCTTTCTCGGAACGGTTACAGACAAGTCCGGCTCGCCAATTTCGGGAGCCAGCGTCACGGCCACGTCCCAGAGTACCGGCGCCGTTCGGCAGACCATTACGGATGAAGCCGGCCACTACAACATCAACCTGCTGCCCGTTTCCGTGTACACCATCCGCGTAGAGTTTAAGGGTTTCCAGACTGTGGAAACCAAGGATCTAAGGCTGCAAGTCGACGAGGCGCGCGAATTGAATTTCACCTTGTCCCCCGCCACGGTCAGTTCTTCGGTGGAAGTCACCGCCGACGCAGTGGCCGTTGAAACCTCCAATCCCACGCTCGGCCAGGTCATCACCACGCAGCAAGTTTCGCAACTCCCGTTGAACGGTCGCGACTTCGTGCAGCTTGCGACCCTCACTCCCGGAACAACAGCGGAAACCAATCCGAACAGCTTCTTCACCAGTGCGGCGAGCAGCGAAGTGGCTGCACGCGGCCCGTTTTCGCTTTCGGTCGGCGGGTCGCGTCCGAACAGCACAGACTGGCTGATCGACGGCGTGGATAACAATGAATTGACGGCTGGCGGCATTGCGATTCTGTCTTCCATCGACTCCATTCAGGAGTTTAAGGTCCTGACTTATAACTATTCGGCGGAGTACGGAACGCGCGCGGGACCGACGGTTCTACTTACGACCAAATCGGGCAGTAATGGTTTTCACGGCAGCCTTTTTGAGTTCCTGCGCAATACCGACCTCGATGCGCGCAGCTTTTTCGCTTCCTCGAGGGAGAAATTCAACCTGAATCAATTTGGCGGTTCTGTCGGTGGTCCGATTCGAAAGAACAAGACGTTCTTCTTTTTGGATGGCGAGCAGAAATACCAGCGCCATGGCATTCCCTTCACGGGACTAGTTCCTTCCGAAGCTATGCGCGGCGGTGATTTTAGCGATGATCCGTTCGGCAATCCTGTTTTCGGCACAACGACTGTGGGTGGCGCGCAAGTTCAAGTCCCCGCGATCATCAACCCCAATATGTATGGAGCGTCGACGAACCCAGCCGCCACTCCCAACGTCTATTTCCAGTGTAGTCCAGGTGGAACTCCGCTTCCTGTGAACGCCAATGGAAGTCAGGCGCCGGGAATCCCATGCAGCAAAATCCCCGCAGGGCTTTTCAATTCGATTGGCCAGGCCATGATAAACCTGTATCCTGCGCCTAACGTTACCGGCAACTCCAGCTACAACTTTGCCGACGTACCGGTCCGCACGCTCGATGAGACCAAGTTTGACATCCGATTGGATCAGAACATCTCGACTTCGGATACTCTGTTTGCGCGCTTCAGCTACGACCAGGCCACTTCCTACGTGCCGGGCGGCGCCCCGGGGTTCGCAGAACAGAATGCCTTCGGCAGTAACCAGGGGATTCTTAACCATGCACGCAACGTGGCCATCGGTGAGACTCACATCTTTTCGCCCGTGACCGTGAATCAATTCAGCTTCGGCTACAACCGCATTTTCGACTACATCACTTCGCAGGGCACGGGGAGTTGCGAATCCGCAAAGCTGGGTATCCCTGGCGCAAACCTCGGATGTCCGAACGGTGGCACCACCTGCACGCCCGGGGCATACAGTTGCGGACTGGTGATGACATTAATGACCGGCGGCTACTGGTCCCTCGGCGATCGTGGCTACACCCCCTTTCAGGGTGGCACTAACATTTTCACCGTAAATGACACGCTCGATATGATTCGTGGAAAGCACGATATCAAATTCGGCATTGGCATCCGCGCGAATCAGATGAATGTGGGCACCGAGGCGTTCCAGGATGGATTCTGGATCCCGGGCGGTGCCACCGGCGGCAATTTCACCGGTCTTGCGACCACTGCCACGACTATTTCCGGCAACCCGGAGGCGGATTTCTTGCTCGGCATAACGGGCTTGGCAGAACACGACCAAACCTACAACGGCCCGGTCAGTGGCCGGCGTTGGAAAATCTACCGGCCATTCATCCAGGATGACTGGCGAGCGACGAAAGACCTGACCCTGAATCTTGGCTTAGCCTGGGATATAACCAATCCAATCTCGGAATCCGATAGCCGTTTGGCAGATTTCGATCCCTATACCGGCCAACTTCTCGTTGCCGGGCAGAATGGAGTGTCACAGTCGGCAGGTGTCAACAAGAACTGGACTGCATTTGAACCAAGGCTCGGCCTGGCATACAAACTTTTCGGTAGCGATAAAACCGTGATCCGAGCCGGCGCAGCTATCTATCACGATTCGGCCTGGAGCATGGGTGCCCAAGGGCTGTGGCAGAATCCACCCTTCTTCGCCGAGTCCGACGCTTTCGCCACCGCGGGGTGCCCCTTCGCGACTTCGTACTGTGCTACCGTGCTTGGAAAGAGTCCGAGTGGTGTCGGACTTTCTCAAGGATTCCAACTGCTTCCCACCGCCCCGACGCTTTCCACCTTCACCGGAACGTTGTTCTACCAGCCCACCAATTTCAAACTGGGCAAAGTGCAGCAGTTCAATGTGAATGTGGAGCATCAAATACCGGGGAACATTGTGCTCACGGCCGGCTATGCCGGCGCCCGCGGTAGTCACATCCTGGTGGCCGGGAACAGCCTTAATACCGACGGCCCGACGAATTGCAGTGTCGGTACCATCGGTTGCAATCCGAACGGAACTCCCTATGTGCCGCCGATCACCGTACCCGATTTCAACGCCGTATTGGCGTTCGGCGATTACGGCAAGACCACGTATGATTCGCTGCAGATCAAGGCCGAGACCAAAACGCCGAGATACGGCCTTTACGCCCTGATTGGCTACACGTATTCAAAGACGTATGACAATGGCTTGAGTGACGGGCTGGGTTCCTTGCTGAGCGCGCCTTTTTTTCCACTTCCCAACTGGAACAAGCTCGACTGGGCCTTGTCTCAAATCAACCTCGACAATAGCTTCACCGCCAGCGTGATTTATGATCTGCCCTTCGGCAGAGGCAAGAAATTTGGCAACGACTGGAATAACGTGACCAACTCGCTTCTTGGCGGTTGGCAACTGACCGTGATTCAGAAAATCACTTCCGGGTTTCCTGACCCTCTGATTGACAGTAACAACCAGTCAGGCGTTTTCTTCAACAACGGCGGCAACGGAAACAACTTCAACCGTCCGAACCAGGTGGCCGGTTGCAATGCTTCTGCCGCCAGCCACGCGCAACTCCAATACATCAATGCTTCCTGCTTCGTAGCACCGCCGATTGGTACACTCGGCGACGCCAACCGCGTCCCGGCGTTTGGTCCTGACTTCGTGAATACGGACTTTTCCGTCATCAAACAGTTTGCTTTGCCTTGGGAGAATATGGGGCTGAATTTCCGGGCGGAGTTCTTCAACCTGTGGAACCACGCTCAGTTCGGCTTGCCCGTCAATGACATCAACGCTCCGGGCTTTGGCTCCGTAAACTCTACCGTGAACAACCCTCGCGTCGTGCAGTTCGGCCTAAAACTCACGTTCTAAGTCTAACCACAACCCGACTCCATTGACCGCCCCATCGGATCCCCGATGGGGCGGTTTCTGTCAGGATGTCGGCAGCTGTAGTTCAGGTTTGCCAGTCTAAAGTGTTCGGCTGGCGGAGGCATGATGGCCAGGTGGAGGAAAGAGCACCGCTCATGTGCGGCCTACTGGGGACTGGGCGTTGCGGGCGCCGGGCTCGGGCTCCGCAGCGTATAGACAAACTGCGGAATCTCGTGGCGTTCGCGTTCCGCTTGTTCGTCCCTCTGTGCTGTGAGTTTCTGGTATTCCGCGACTTCGCGGCTGGCCTTCTCCGTGTCTCCCATGCGCCGATACACCTGAGCCAGGCGGTAATGCGCGTCCTCCGGGAAAGGCGTGGTCTCGACCGCCTTCTCGAGCGCATCAATTGCACCCGGAAAATCCGGATGCTGCATGCGGAGAATGCCTAACTGGAGATAGGCGTCGCCGAGACGCGGATCAAGCTTGACTGCAGCATTCAGTTCCGCTTCCACGGTAGCGAGGTTCGGCGCGGGTTCTCCGCTTTTGATGATGGACATGGCGTAGAGGTAATGCGCCATGGCGTTCTCTGGGTACAAGGTGACGAATCGCTTCATTCGATCGGCCCAGCCGGGCGGCACCCGTTCTTCCGTCACTTGTAGCCTGCCGAGAAAAAGATAAGGCGTGGGATCGGCAGGATTCAAATCGCAAGCTTTCATGAAAATCCGCGCGGCCTCCTCGCTCGAGCGCTGCGCATACTGCGCCGCGCCCAGACCGAGCATCATTCGGCTCGATTGCGGATAGAGACGATGGCCCTTCGCGAAAACCTCGATGGCTGGCTCAGAAGCGTGGTGAAGCAAAAGCTCCGCGCCCCAGGAGAACAGATGTGGCTCAGTCGGCTGCATCTCGGCGGCGCGCTGGTAGTCGCCGACGGCATCGAGGGGATGGCCTTCCGTTTCTTCCATCTCCGCAAGCTCGGCGCGCAGATCGGCGTTTTCTTCGCGGGCAAGCTTGCTCCGAAGAGCGGCTTCCTTTGCTGCCAGATCTGTTCCTGGCGCGCTTGGCGACTTGCTCCCGGGCGGGCTGCCTGCCGCCAGGGAAGCCGTTTCCTTTGATAGCGTGTTGCTGGTGCGCAGGACCGGACCGGAGCCGTGGCCGCCCAATGCGCTTGTATCGGTGAGCCCGGCAACTGTGAAGGCAGGCTCATCCGAGAACGGGATGGCGGTCGCGACGTCGTTTGCGGAACGCAATTCTGCCAGCTGGAGGACGAAAGATTTTGTGTCGTGGTCATTCACGACGAACGGCCCTTTCAAGCATTCCCGGTATCCGGCTAGCTTCGCGCGCAGCGTGTAAGTTCCCGGAGTGACGGCCGCAAAGTGAAATTGCCCTTCGGAGTTCGAAGTCGATTGAACCGTGTGATTAGCATCTGCTCCTTCGAGTGCAATGACCGCCCCGGCGACTGGGCCGTTCTGAGAATCCTGCACTTTGCCTTCGACGACGGAGGGAGCGGTTTTGACGGGCGTCTGACCGTAAAGTTGCGGCGCGCACAGAATCGGCAGAAGGGTGAATGCGCCGGTAATCGAGAGTTTCCTGGTTGAAAGTGCATTCATGAGCCGCCGCGCGTCAGGAGTAAGAATGAAGCTTCATTCTAGCGGCGGTTTGTGACCCATGCAATGCGCGCCAGATGTAATGCTATTCTCCCAATTGATTCAATTCTTCTTTTGCTTTCGCGTGGTCGGGGCGCTGCTTGAGCAGTTCCCGCAAAACGGTTTTTGCCCCTTCCCGGTTTCCCTCGATAATGTAAACGCGGGCGAGATTCAGATACGCCTGATCGTATGCCGGAGCGACGCGAATCGACTCTTCGAAACTCTTGACAGCCTCACCGGGACGCTGCGTGCGAAGGTACAAAATTCCCAGGTTATTGAGCGCCTCCGGATATGCAGGTCGCAAGGTGATGGCTTTCTGCAAGTAGACGTAGGCGCCGTCCGTATCGTTCTCCTGCGCGTACACAATGCCGAGACCATAATTGGCCTCGGCATCGTCGGGATTTAATGCGAGGGCACGCTCGAATGCGGACTTTGCTTGCGGCCAGTCTTTTTTCTGCCGGTACGCGCTTCCAAGATTCTGTAAAGCGATGGAGTGCTCCGAATCGATCCGAAGGGCGCGCTGAAAATTTTCGATGGCCAAATCGTAGTTCCCTCCCCTCGCCGCCAGAATGCCAAGGTTGTTCCAGCAATTCGGAAGCGTGCCCGGATAGCTGGCGTGAAGCTTGAGCGTCCGCTCAAAACAATCGCGCGCTTCGCCCGTTTTTTGCAGCTGGAGGTAGCAACTTCCGAGGCCATAAAGAGCTTCGGCGCTATTGGGATCGTCTTTCGAAGCTTGGCCGAAAAATTCCTTCGCCTGCTCGAAATAGCCGCGGTCATAGAAAACGAAACCAAGGGAAAGATAATTGCGGCCGAAGTCGTAAGTTTCCGTGAGGCCCGGAAAAGGCAGCGCCTTGCGGAGGCGCTCGGCATCCGTCTTCGGGATGCTTTGGAAATCCGCCTCGATGTTCTCTCGCGAAAAAGAGTTTTGATAAATCTTGATGACCTTTCCCGCGGGATCAAGCAGGAACGAAAGAGGAACACTCATATCACGGTGGCGGTCAAATAACTGGCGAAAGAGCAGGTTGTAGGTGGCGATGACGTCGCGCGAGGCCTCGAGTGTCGGGAAGGAATTCTGACCTCGTAGCGCTTGCGCTTGCCGGTTGGGATCCTTTTGGGTCGTGTCTACGTTGATGGCGATAAGTTGCAGACCTTCACGCGCCCATTCTTCGTGCGAGCGTTGGAGTTTAGCGTGCATGTTTTCGGAATCCGGCAAGATTGCCGACCAGAAATGGAGAAGCACTGCTCTGCCTCGATAAGCGGAAAGCCTTTTTACCTGACCGAAAGCGTCCGGAAGAGAAAAATCAGGAGCGAGAACCGGTACAAGCAACCAGGTTTCAAAGGTCTCTCGAAATACGCCCCCGAAGGCTGAGGTTGCCGTATCCTCCACCGAAATTACCGGCTTCGCGTATGGCTCTTGCTTGCTTGGGGGAAGCCCTTCCTCAACATAGATCCGGTGATTAAAGGGCAAATCGTGCAGCTTTTGCGAAAGACCGCTCGGCCAATCGATGGTCGCTTGGACAGGCGACTTCGCGTCACCTAAGCCGAAGAAAAGCTCCTTGGTGTGTTGGGCAAGAAAGCCCGACCCGCACCTGATCGTGCGCGTCTGACGGCCGGACGCTGTTTCGATCGTGACCCTTGCACCGATGGCGTCGCGGTTGCTCTTCTTCCCCGACAAGCGAAAGGAAACAATTGGCGGAAGGTCCGGTAACACATTTTTCAGATAGCGTAGCTGCGGGCTATTCCGATTCTTCAACACGATTTCCAGGCGTCCATCCGAATCGAAGTCTCCCAGCGCAAAAGTACGGCTGTCTTCGACAAAGTCCAACCCGGCAATTCCGGAAATGTCGGAGAAAGTTCCGTCGCGATTGTTGAGGTACAGCACGTTTCGTTCAAAGCCGCTCCATGTCAGGTCGGATCGAATCAGTTCATTGACGGCATTCCAGGCTTGTTCATATTTCTGGTTTGGCCTGGATTTGTTCGGCGAATTGGCTACGACTTGGCGCCAGAAAAAACTGTTCAAATCGTCGCGTCTGGGACCGGAAATCATTCCGTTGGCGATGTAAATGTCGGAAAATCCATCGTGGTTGAAGTCCCAAGCATCGCTGGACCAGGACCAGCGGCCCATAGCCGTTCCCGAGCCTAGGCTGACATCTTCGAAGTGATCGGCCTTATTTTTGAAAAGCGCGTTGCCCATGGCGTGCTTGCGGTAGAGCATGCGAGTCGCCGCACCGGCGTCCTTTTGGAAAATATCCTGTTCGGAAATGCGCATTCCGGCCGCGGTCCACATATCGGCGACGTAAAGCCCTTCGCGGCCATTATTATCGAAATCGACCCAAGCGCCGCTCATGCCTGCGCCGACGTCTTCCACGCCCAGCTCGTGAGCCACGTCCGTGAATGTGCCATCGCCATTGTTGCGATAGAGATTCTTTCTTCCGAAATCGTTCACGACATAAAGGTCCGGCCAGCCGTCACCGTTGTAATCACCCCAGGTGCAACAGAAGCTGAAGCGCGTATTGTTTTGATCCAATCCGGATTGCGCCGTGACGTCGTGAAAGGTTCCATCGCGATGATTGCGCATCATGAAATTTGGCGGCCCATTCTCCGCTTCGAAATAGGGCGTGGGGTAGCGGTATTGATCGGCACCCTGGTAGTAGGAATAGAGGCAGAAATAGATGTCCAGGTAGCCGTCGCGGTCATAGTCGGCGATGGCTGCGCCGGTGAATGTTCCCTGAGGTGGATTCGCAAATTGGAATGCGTCGCGCCTCAAACGAAATTTCCCGTTCCCTTGATTGAGAAACAAGAGCGGGCCGTCGTTGCGCACAACGATCAGATCCTGCCGGCCATCATTGTCAACGTCAGCAAACAAAGCGCAGGCCGAATATTCGAGCACGCCGACTCCGGCGGGGTCGGTAATGTCTTCGAATTTGCCATCGCCGCGATTACGAAAAAGCCGGTTGGGAAGTCCCGCTGGTTGGCAAATATAAATGTCGTCAAGGCCATCTCCATCGACATCGGCAACCGAGATTCCATTGTGGCCATAAATATCAATGCCGCTGGCGCCATCCAGCATAGTTCGCCAATAATCAACCCCGGGAAGTAATTGGGCGGCGTAAGAGGGATTGCCGCCAAAGGAGGGTGCGGTAATATCCTGAAAAACAGGGACCGCTGCGCGGCTGCGCTCTTCGTCGAGGACGCGCCATCTCAGGAGTCGCATCTTGCCCGAAGCGAGCCCTTCCCAGCGCGTTTCCCAGTGCCCTACTCGTTGCTCGCGATGGAATCCGGTGCCGGTGCCGAGCAATTCGAAGCGAACCGTGGCAATCAAGGAAGCAAGATCTGTCGAAGCTGTCTCCGCGCGAATGCCGACGATTTGAAATTCCGCCGTAATAATTCTTGAGAACGACGTCAGTGAGGAATTCAAACCCGCGAGAAAAGTCTCGCTTCCTACTGTGGTTTCTGGCGGATACTGCACTCTCCACGCCTTAATCACGGAACTCTCATTCACAATGCGTTCCTGAGCCGGCTGCAAGGAACTGCCCTCGAAGCCGACAGAAATCACCTTGCGCAGTGCCGCAGTTTCTTGCGGCGATTCTAGCAATTGACCTGCCCACTCCCGAAAAATGCCTTCGATTTCATCCTGATATTTCTCGGTGACGAAATCGTCGAAGCCCGCAGGCACCTTGCGCAATAGCCCTTCGATGCTCCGCTGCACGCGGTATTCGGGATGAAGCTGCAATTCAACCGGCGCCGCAGCCTTTTCGTCAGAGGCTACAGAGAGAAGGATTCGGAATGGCATGTCCGCCGGGAAAAAAGCAAGCGGTACTCCCTGGACGTATTGGAGAAATTTGCGGCGGCTTAAATCGACGGGACGATGTTGCTTCCGCGACCTGCTCAGACAGATGCTCCCTCGGAACTCCTCGGCAGAGACCGAAATGTAGCACCCGGTTCACCCGCGCGTCAAGGTTCGAACCATCTTCGCGTGAATTATACCTCTCCCGTTTCATTTCGGAGAGTATAATGCACCTGTATTCCGCCCCGTAGTCTTCTCTCATCAAAAGACAAGTCTCAGGAGAATCTATATGGCTAGTTCTTTGTTGGACGGGGTTCTGGCTTTGGTGACTCCAGAAATGAAGCAGGTTCTTGCTTCGCGACTGGGCGAATCTCCAACGGCCATTCAATCGGGCTTGGGGACGGCGGCGGCGGCGACTCTCGGAGGGTTGGTCAGTAAAGCTGGCGACAGCAGCTTTCTCAATCAGATTATCGGGTTGGTGAGTGGTTCCTCAGGTCAGAACATTCTCAGCAGTCTATCGAGTGTGGGATCGACTGGCCAAGCGAGCGGTGTGAGCGATCTAGCTAGTCGATTTCTGCCGATGGTTTTTGGCAGCCAGCAAAATCAAGCGGCGAGTCTCATATCGCAAAAGGCTGGAATCAGCGCGTCCACCGCGACGAGTCTCCTTCAGACAGCAGTGCCGCTGATTCTGGGGTTCTTCGCCAAAATGCATGCAAGCGGTTCACTGAGCGCCGGCTCTTTGGCCGGCATGTTGTCGGCAGAAGCTCCCAATCTTCAGAAGTTCCTTCCCTCCGGGTTCCTGGGTAATTTTTCTTCGGCCGCGTCAGGCGTCGGCAGCAAAGTTGTTGCCGCCGAACACGCAGTCGAGGAAAAGGCCAAGGGCATGAACTGGATGGCTATTCTCGGCGTGCTCATAGCCCTGCTCGTCGTATGGTTCGTGTATCGCGCCTTGCAAGGCGCGAAAGTCGACACGAAGCCCGTGGCTAACGCTGCTACGGCCGCCGGCAACGCCGCGAACTCCGCGTGGGCTGCGCTTGGCTCCTTTTTCAAGACCAAGCTGCCTGACGGGACGGAATTGAACATTCCCCAGTATGGCGTTGAGAATAAACTGATTCAATACTTGCAAGACAGCTCGAAGCCGGTCGACAAGGACACCTGGTTCGACTTCGATCGCCTGCTGTTCGACACCGGCAGCGCCACGCTCCAACCGGCCTCGAACGAGCAACTGGGTAATATCGCTGCAATTCTGAAAGCTTATCCCCAAGTGAAGATCAAGATTGGCGGCTACACCGACAACACGGGCGACAAAGCGGCCAATTTGAAACTGTCCCAGGATCGCGCAAACAACGTCATGAACGAGCTTGTAACGCTCGGCGTAGCGTCGGATCGTCTGGACGCACAGGGATACGGCGAGGATCATCCCATCGCGGACAACAGCACCGACGAAGGCCGACAGAAGAATCGCCGCATCTCCCTGCGCGTTACCGCAAAGTAGAACCAACCGACCAAGCCATCGTGTTTCCGCAAAAGCCTCACGCGATTTCGACCGCGTGAGGCTTTGCTTTGGCGTGATTCACAAGTTGCTGAGTGACGAGGTTGCAACATTCCAATCTGCTGGACAATCGGATTAGGAAGTAGTTTACTGGGCCTGCAGGACTGAACCTGCAGAGAACCGCCAGGTTTTGCATTTCAAATTAAAGCAGCCTATTCAGACGGTTTATTTAATTCCGCCCGCTTTTGATACCGGCCGCTCCTTCAGGCTTTGATGGCCATGAGGCGGCTGGCAGGAGCGGAGAGTTTTTTCAATTCAGGAGGTTTTATGGCGAAGTATTCCAAAGAAGCGGTGGCAACTCTGCTGCTAGGCGCAATGTTGGGCTTTGCGGGCGGTTGCAAGAAACAAGCCACCGCGAGCGACGACACGATTGCTCAGGACATTCAAACCAAAGTGGCAGCGGACCCAGTGACCAAAGACTCCGCCGTAACCGTGGCTGCAAAGGACGGCAAAGTGACATTAAAAGGCACGGCGAAAGACACCGCCGCACAACAGAAAATGGAGCAGATCGCGCGCGATGAACCCGGTGCCACGGGTGTAAGCGATGAGACTGCGGTCGTTGCCGGAGCAGCGGCCATGGCGGACCAAGCTGCTAATACCCCCGCGCCGACGCCAGCACCAGCTCCAGCTCCTCCTCCACCACAGCCCATTATTGTTCCTACGGGTACGTCGCTGACTGTCACCGTGGACCAGGCTCTGAGCTCGAAGACCAGCCAAGCCGGGCAAACATTCCTGGCTACGCTAGCACGGCCCATTTCGATTGACGGAAAGAGCGCGATACCAAAGGGTGCGAGTGTGACAGGCACTGTGATTGCGGCCAAAGAAAAGGGCAAGATCAAGGGAGAGGGCGAACTGTCGTTGGCCCTGACCAGCATCACCATTCGCGGAAAAAACTACAACATTCAGACCGGCGCGCTTGACAGCACGGTTAAAGGAAAAGGTAAGCGGACGGCCGTCACAACCGGCGGCGGAGCTGCGGGAGGCGCATTGATCGGCGGCATAGCGGGTGGAGGAAAAGGAGCCGGGATTGGCGCGCTGGTGGGCGCGGCCGGAGGTTTGGTCGGAGGCGCATTGACCGGGAACAAGCAGATCGAAATCCCGGCAGAGACGCCGCTGACCTTCACGTTGTCCAGTTCGCTGACACTCCCGCCGCGGGCGGAATAATCCGTCGCCTTATCAGCCGGGGCGCTCCGGGCGAATCTGGAACGGTCTCGAGTCCGTGGTTTTCGGCGCTTCCTTCGCAAGAACGAGAAATGGCCGCGGTTTTCTGGATTCAGGAAAAGTTCGCGGTCACCATTGCCAGCCAACTGGAGAATCTTCCGGCCAGCGCAGCTAAGCTCGCGAAGTTCACCAGCATTTGCGATAAGCCAGTCATCATCCTCTCAGCGAAGACGTCCCCGGGACATCGACGGAAGGAACACGCGGCGATGGCCGATCGGCTTCCGCATGGGGAGTTCATCTCAGCGGAGAACAGCGGCCACTGGATCATGCAGGACCAGCCGGAACTGGTGATTCAGGCCATTCAAAGAGTTGCTGACGCCGCGTCGCGACCGGAAAACTCGCACGTGACTGCCGGCGCGAACTCCATTTCCGAACAACTCGCCCAGCCCCAAAAGGCAGAAGCCACATCCATTTAATGCGGCGGTTAGCTCACGGACAAAAAGCCAGTACCCAAACGGTTGCTGCAACGACGATCATCGCGGACACCAGACATGCGTGACAAGGTGGTTACAAAGCCCTCCATCGCCTCGGAAACGTTTGAGCCGCCCGCAACCCCTCTGGGTAGCCAATTCGGCGCAGAATCGGCATCCGCGTTCGCGGGCTGAGAGTCGGTCAGCATCTCGATGTTCCGGGTATCGCAGGTGAAGTAGCCACCCAGATCACCTAACAGTTCGCTTATTCCGTTTGGTGATGGAGTGAAAAGCACAAGTCCCACACCCAGTAAGGACTCGAAACTACATTCAATATGTAGTAGTATAAGAGTGGATATAGAATATAAAAGGATAGCTCAACAATGGCGTTGAAAACCAAGCAAATCGGGAAGCAGCCCCAAATCAAACGTGCTGTGCGCAAGTCAAAGTTTCAGGCTGATTTGGCTCCTGCTGAGGACCGCATGGTTCGCGGTTTGAAGCAAGAGTTGCAGCTTACTAGCAACACGGATTTTCTTTCTGATGCCCTGGCGTTGTTCCGCTGGGCAGTATGGGAAAGAAAGCGCGGTCATCGCATTTTTAGTGAAACTGAAACGGGTGAGCGGAAGGAATTGGTGTTTCCGCGCCTGGAACGTGTCGCTCCTGACCTCGTACTCCCGCGTGTCGAGATTCCTTGGACACCCCGCGAGTTAGAGAGTCTTGCAGATCTCGCATCGAGAGAACCCGCCAATCCAACGGAAACCCTCATCCGGGCGATGAGAGGCTGAGTGGCCGTTCTCATACGTCGGCTCGAAGAGCAGGACGACGTCACGGCTTTCGACTGCGGCGATGAGGCGCTCAACAATTATCTCCAGCGCCATGCCTGGGCGAATCAGCAGAAAAGCTCCATCGGAGCGACTTACGTGGCCCTCGATGAGGCGGCTCCGCTGAGCGCGATCGGATATTTCACTCTTGCGACAGCCAGTGTGCCACGAGACGCTTTCCCAAAGAAATATGTGCGCGGGCTTCCGTCATACGACTTGCCGCTAATCTTACTCGCACGCCTTGCGGTATGCCGGCGATTCTCAGGAAAGGGCCTCGGGCATGCCCTCATTTCCGAAGCCTTCAGAATCGCACTTCGAGTTGCAGACGATGTGGGATGCCGCTGCATCATTACGAACGCATATCGGGACCGGGTCGAATGGTATGCACGCTATGGTTTCGTCGCCCTGGAAGGTGTCGCTGAGAGCGGTCCTCAACGGATGTTTCTCGACATACGAACAGTTCGTATGGCACTCAAGGGCCCGCTGTAGGGTACGATTGCTCGAAGCAAATGCGGCCCGCTTTACCCCCCTTGCGTTGTGGCTGGGTGTTTAGCTTTCTTCTTCTTTCAAGCCGCCGGATGCGGCGCTTTTGGTCCCGCGTTTGCTGTCGTTCGCGATTCCGTTCGACGGCTTCCGGATGTTCCGCGCGGTAGTGCGAAAGATAGTCGGGATGAGCTTCGCGCCACTTCTTCTGGCTGTCGTGGGCGATCTGGCGATATTCCGGATCTGCTTCGAGCTTCCGCCGGTGATAGTCAGCGCGGCGACGGCGTTGGCATTCCGGTCGGCTGCAGACGGTTTGCTGTGGACGACAAGGAGAACGAAGAAAAGCACACTTGAAGCAGAGACAGTCGTTGAAAAGATTTGGCTGGGAGGCCTGGACTCGAACCAAGATAGCCAGATCCAGAATCTGGAGTCCTACCAATTGGACGACCTCCCAACACGTTGAGCACTATGAGGTTAGTTGCCTTTGCCGAGGGCTCCTACGACTGGTCTTCACCGATCTTTCACAGTTTGAAACCAGATCTTTTCCCTGCACCCGGCGCATTGCTTCAACCACATCTTGCTCGTCAACCATGGCGTAGCGATCAAATACAGCCCTGTTATTGTGACCGCTGATTTTTGTCGCCACTTTTTCACCCCGGCCCTCATCAAGTTCTTGATGTTGATCGGCGCAAATCGTGAATGATGAGCCCAGTATATCGTGGGTCTGTTTTACCTTCAACCTCGATGAACTACCCAAGTTCGGCTTTCACACAAACCTTGTGCCATTCCTTGCCTAAACATGGTATCGAATACGAAACCGTCTTTGGAATCGACCTGGGTCAAAAGAACCACGAGAACCTCAGGGATTGGCACAATACGGGCTTCGCTCTTCTTTGTTTGATCCTCTTCGAACCGAATCATCGCAGCATCCAAATCAACTTTTTCTCCTTGCCTCGAGAATTTGGCAGAGACGAAAGCCGCTGATGTTCTCAATTGGGCTGCCTACCAGCCGATGGTTGTCTCAACCTTTCTGGATTAGCGGGAACTTTATGCTCTGTCTACTTGCTCAAATCGCTTTTGTGTCCGTCTTTAGTTTTTTAAACCGTTCGGAATCGACGCTTTTGCCACAGAAGCTGGTTGCAGGAGCATGCCAGGCGTGATATTTTCGCCGCATCGGATTTCTTTGCGTGTTTGTCCAGGCGGAGTCAAAACGATCCTAGGCAAGACCCCAACGCCGTGATGTGCAAAACGCACACAAGAAACATCCGCCCCAAACAGCTAGCCAGCGGGGCGCAACTCCCTCAGCGAAAAAGGAAAGCATCGTGAAGCTTCTTCCCGGAGTGGTTCGTATGAGAGGCATACGATCTGTGCACCTCCTGGTTGGCGTCTGTCTTTCGTGTCCCATCGTGATTTCTGCGCAAGCGCCAGCGGGCGCCGGCACGGGAAGCACTTCCCTGCCGGATTCGCCACAGCCCAAGCCACAAGGGGCCACAAATCCGGCTGTGGGCACGACCACTAAATTCATCGGCTACGTAACGAACAGATCCATCGTGTTTCCGGACATCGCCAGTAGCGAGGGCTCTCTGTCGGCAGGCCAAAAATTCCGGCTCTTCGTGAACCAGAGTATTTCTCCGCCCTACATTCTGGCGCCAGCCGTAAGCGCTGCATATGGCCAGGCGAGAAATACTCCGAAGGCTTACGGGCAGGGTTGGGATGCCTACGCTGACCGGTTCGGAGCCGACGTTGCCCGCGCGGATTCGAACAGTTTTTTCGCGAGCTTTCTTCTTGCATCTGCTTTCCATCAGGACCCGCGCTTTTTTCCGCAGACCCATCCCACGATTTGGGGCAGCGTGAAGTACTCGGTGGTACGGCTGTTCGTCACCCGAACCGATTCCGGCAGGGACACCTTTAACAGCTCAGGGATTTTGGGCACGGCGGCGGCGGAAGCGTTAGCAAATGCATATCTCCCGGTGTCGGAGCAAACCGCGGGAAAGAATGCCGAGCGTTTCGGAACGGACCTGGCCTGGAGGTTCGCGGGAAGTATGTTCAAGAACTATTGGCCGACCCTGTTTCACAGCATGGGACTGAATCACCTGAAGGTCATTCCCGATCCCGGTTCACCGGACAATCCCAATCCGCCTCCGGCGGAGTAACCCAAACGCTGGCCACCCTCTTGGTGCTGTCCGGCTATTCCCTTTCCAGATGCTTGCGCGCCTCTTTCAGTTCCGCGCGCTCCCCTGCCGTCAACTTTGGATATTCGAGCTTGAGCCCGTCCAACCTATCCACGATTGTGGCGACAACCAATAGGCGGCTGAACCATTTGTTGTCCGCCGGCACGATCACCCACGGCGCATATTCCGTGGCGGTGTTGCGGATCATTTTTTCGTAAGCGTCCTGGTACTCATCCCAGTATTTACGCTCTCGCAAGTCGTCCAGGGAAAACTTCCAATGTTTGTCCTTCTTTTCCAGCCGTTGCAGGAACCGCCGTTTTTGTTCCTTTTTGGAAAGATGAAGGAAGAACTTGCAAACGGCGATCCCGTTTCGCGCAGCGTGGCGCTCAAATGCACTGATGTCCTCGTAGCGGTCCTTCCAGAAATGATCACCTAGCACTGCATCCGGCAGCCGCTGCTTCTGCAAGAGTTGCGGGTGCACGCGCACGACCAAGACTTCTTCATAATAGGAGCGGTTGAAAATGTGGATTTTGCCGCGCGGCGGCATGCAGCGGCTCGTTCGCCAGAGAAAATCGTGTGCTAGTTCTTCCGCGGATGGAGCTTTGAAGGAATGTACATCGACCCCTTGGGGGTTTACGCCGGTCATGACGTGCCGGATCGTGCTGTCTTTTCCGGCTGCGTCCATGGCCTGAAGAATCACTAGCAATCCCCAAGTGCCCTGCGCGTAAAGCATGTCTTGAAGATCGGAGAGCAGCGATACTCCTTCCTCGAGCCACTCCTTGGCTTCCGGCTTGTCTTCGGAATTCAAGTGGTGCGTATCGCCCGGATCGAAATCCTTGAGGCGAAAATTCCTTCCTGACGTGATGATGTATGGCTTGATGAACTTGTGGACGTGTTTCAGCTTGGGCTTAGCCATGTGGTTTCCTGCTCCGGCTCCTGAGTTTCAGAGCTAGGAGTTGACTTCCTTCATCTTGCCGTTTTCGATGGCATACTCTGTGCCACCCCACTTCACTCGATTCGATGCAAAGCTGCCCACCCAGACGACAAAATGAATGGCGTCCCTCAGCGGAACCAGCCATAACCTTCTGCGCAGAATTTCATCGCCGACACCCCAGACGCCGGCTACCCAGGCGAGCGTCAGCCTCAAGAAAAGATACGCCAAAAGATAGGTCGCAGAAATCCACGCCGAGGGCGCCGCCAGAGCGGCCGCGATCGCCCAGGGCAGTCCGTGCGTCACAATCAAACCAAGAAAAGAAGCGGGTCGCACCAATCTCACCGTTCGCGCCCAGCGCACCTGGTGCTCCCAGAACTGGCGGAAGCTTTGGGCAGGATACATGGTCCAGACTGCTTCGCGCGAAAGCAGTACTTTGCCGCCGGCTTTATGGACGCGATTGCCGATCTCGTAGTCGTCGGCAAGATCATTCGCGAACGACTCATAGCCACCGATTTTCGCGAGCCAACCTTTGGTTGTCGCCACCGAAGCTCCCAGGGCGAAGGTCACGCCCTCCATCCAATCCGCGACTAAAGCCCCCGCAAAAAAATCACTGGCGGCGCCAACGGCTTCAAGTTCGGCGGCGAGGCTCGGCTGCGCAACGCCGCGATAAAAACAACTCACCACACCCACAGAAGGATCCACGAAAGGCGCCAGTACTTCCCGCAGATAATTAGGCCCGACGCGCACATCGCCGTCGCTCTGTACTAGAAATTCATGTTGAGCCTCCTTTGTCAGCAAAACTAGATTGTTCACCTTGCGGTTCGTGCCGTACTGCGCCGCGCCGGAAAGGATTCGAATCTTTCTTTGGGGAAATTCCGCCATCACGTTTTGAATGATAGGAACCGCAGGATCGGACATTTCGTTTACGCAATAAAGAATTTCATAGTCCTCGTAGTCTTGTCGGCAAAAGCTCGAAAAGTTTTCGAAGGAAGCGAAATCGACGCCATGGACGGGCTTCAAGATACTAACCGGCGGGCAAAAGTCAGGAAGGCGCTTTTTCTTCTCTTTCCTAAAGAAGCGGAAGGCGGCGAGGATGGCGACGAGGTAATAGGCAAGAGGCGCAATCGCGAACAACAAAATCACGAGACGCCAGATGGCAAGGTGAGGAGTCATTCCGTCAAATCAATCTTCGTACTTGCGACCGGGCGTTCAATTGCCGCCGGTGAGCAGCACCAACGTCACGCCGACGCATACCATGATCACACCCATCCAGCGCTTTATCGATACCTGCTCCCGCAGCAGGTATTTCGCCCCAAACGTTCCCACGACGTAGTTGAACGCCGAAGCCGGGATCACTACGCTCAACGGTGCCCAGGAAAATAGTATCAGGAGAGAATAAAACGCCGCGGCCAGGAGCGGCACCGCAAACCAAACCCAGCTATTCTGCACGGCCTTCGAGACAAACCGCAGAAGCGCCAACGGCCGGAAACTTGCGGGTTCACCGACCTGCTTCATTCCGTGCGTCATCGCGATTTCGCCGCCGGTGGTGCAGCAGATGAAAAACACCAGCATCAGGCCTACCTTGATCACGCGGTCACCGTCTTCGCCTCGGCCGTGCTCGGATGCGTCTGGCCAACCAACAACACGCCGGCCACGATCAGCGCGACGCCAATCCATCGTTCGATATTCACGGCTTCGTGTAGAACAACAACCGCAAGCGTCGTTTGAATCGCGTAGCCGAACGCGCCGGCGGGCATCACGTAGCTGTAGTCCGCCCAACTTACCGCAGTCATGTAGCAGAAGGTGAAACCGATGAGAAAGAGGATGCCCAGCCAGATCGTGCCGTTATGAATGGTCGAAAGGAGCGCGTGCCAGATCCCCGCCGGGGTGGTCTCTACCGCGCCAATTTGCAGCATTCCCCACTTCAACATGAGGTCGCCGGTGTTTGCGCACACCACCATAAGCAGGACCATGACAAGAGTCTTGATCCTAAGACTGCGCTCGTGAGTCATTCTCTCTGGTTAGTCGTTCCCGCTTGCCGAAGAGGTTCCGGATACCGCCACCATCGTCTTCGGCGTGTCTCCACCGTTGCGCACCCACTGCAGCCGCTCCGCGCGCAATTTAAGGAAGTCCGTGGCTTCGTGGTACAGGCGCTTGCGCTCGTGGCTGTCCCATAGCGCGTCTTTTACGATGCGCCAGACGACTTTCGGACGGAAGTAATACTCATCGTAGAACCGCGTCACTCCCGCCATCATATCCGCCTTCGAGAGATGTGGGAACTCAATGTGCGGCAATTGGTGGCCGCCTTGATCGGCAAGAGCTTCCACGCGCAGGAAACCTTCCTTGGACATCTGCTCGTGTAGCTCGGTGCCTGGCATGGCATGCGCGAGGGACACCTGGATGGTCTCGCAATCCAATTCCTTGGCAAAATCGATGGTCTGGTTGATGGTTTCCTTGGTTTCACCCGGCAAGCCAATGATGAAATCGCCGTGGACCTTGATCCCGACCTTCTTACAGTTCTTCATGAATTCGCGAGCCATCTCGGTGGTCGCGCCCTTCTTGATGTTCTTGAGGATCTGCGCATCGCCGGATTCGAAGCCCACGATGAACAGGCGAGCACCACCATCGGCCATGGCTTTCAACTCTTCGTACTTGCTGTGGCATCGTGCGGTACAAGACCACTGGAACTTCAGTGGCTTGAACTTCTTGCTTATTTCGATGGCGCGATCCTTGCGGATGTTGAAGGTGTCGTCATCGAAAAAGATTTCCTTCATTTGTGGGAAGTATCCGAGAGCGTTCTTTACCTCCTGGACCACGTTGTCCACGGAACGAACGCGCCACGCGTGGCCGGAGAGCGTCTGCGGCCACATACAGAAGGTGCACAGAGCTGGACAGCCTCGCGAGCTGTAGAAAGAGACAAAGGGATTGAGCAAAAACGGTACGTTGTACCGCTCGATCTGCAAATCGCGCTTGTAGATATCCGTCGCGAACGGCAGCGCGTCCAGCTCTTCGGTGTGCAGCTGCGGTCTCGAAGCGTTGTGCACGACTTTGCCGTCTTTTTTGTAGCTCGCTCCCAAAATTTCGTCCAGCGGCTTGCCGTGGGCATATTCTGCTACGGCGTGATCGAATTCGCCGCGCACGATGAAATCGATATCTTCGCTCGAATTCAGCGTTTCGTCCGGCTTGATGTGTCCGTGCGGTCCGACGAACGCCACTTTCATAGACGGGTTCGATTCCTTGATCTTCCTCAACAGTTTGACGTCGCTCTCGAAACCCACCGTCGAAGTGAACAGAACCAGGAACTCGTAGTCCTTCGCGATTTGGACCGTTTGCTGCCAATTAATCTTGTGAGGAGACGCGTCGAGGAGCCGGCTGCCGGGAATCAATCCGGCGGGATAGCTCAACCAAACGGGATACCAATACGATTCAATCTCGCGCGTAGCCGGCCAGCGCGAACTGGCACCGCCGTCGAAATTTGCAAAACTCGGCGGATTTAGGAGCAAGGTCTTCAATACATCTGGCATTCTTCACCCTCAGAGTGTTTCAGATTCGACCCGGCGGCCCACGCCAAAGCACGGGCCGGCGGCCAGTTTTGCTACCCATTACCTCTAGATTCTAGTTTACCGGAGTTGGTGGCACGATGGCACACCTTTTGGTGAAGTGGGTCAAAGAGGCATCCAACAGCTAAACCCTGCATCGAGTGGGAGTTAGCAACCGAGCTGGACTGCGTCTGTCGATTCGGAGAGAAGATTCCAGATGCGAGGAAGCCAGTCGCGATGCTCGGGCTTCATGAGCACCGAGCGCAGGCATGTGAGAGTCGTTCGGTCCTGCTGTACGCCAAGGGGTATGGCAAAGAATTTCGTGGGTAACTCTGCGATAGCCAGGTGCAAGTTTCTCTTGGCCGCCGCGTCGAAGATCTTTTTGCTCTGCGCAGAGGTCTCGCGGATGCAGGCAGCGCGGGGCGCGAAGATCACAATGTCGAGTTCGGGAGAGAACCCGGCCCAGAAGCGATTGTCGCTCTCGATTCTTCGGTGAAGATCGAGGGCTGCTTCCCGGCACGCTTTTAATCCCTTCGCGAACTCTCCATTTCTGCCTAGGGGCAACAGCTTTTGCGTGGCCCATAACGCCACGGCTGTAGCTCCAGGGCGCGAGCATTCCAGGCTGATTTCACCCAGGTGCAACTGTTTCGAACTGAAATACGTGTAGGGCGAATCGTGTTTGTACAGGCGGCCGACGTCCGGATCGCGGAACAAAACGCACCCGCAACCATACGGTTGAAGTCCGTGCTTGTGGGGATCGATCACGATCGAATCCGCATTTCGCATGTGTTCGAATGCTTGACGCGTTTCTTCCGAGAGATTTTCCGCCAGTGCGAAGTATCCGCCGTAAGCCGCGTCGCAATGCACGCGGAATCCATGTTTTTCTCGTAGGGCAAGAATTTCCAGAAGCGGATCGACCGAGCCAGTTGCGGTCGTCCCCATAGTGGCTACGACGGTTCCGACATCGCCTTGAGCCAGACGCTTCTTCAAGGCTTCCAGATCCATCCTTGCGCGGGCATCCGACGAGATGGACTCGAACGAAAGTTGCAGCACGCCGCTGATCCGATGGTGTGTGTAGTGAGCTTGCTCACTGGCCAGAACCGTTTTTCCTGGACTAAGTTGCCCCGCGACCCAGAGCGCTTCGAGGTTGGCCATCGTTCCGCCGCTCGTCAGATGGCCGAGGTGTTCGCTCCAGCCGAACATCTGCGCCAACTCGCTGACGGATTCTCTCTCCATCGCCGAAGATGCGCGCCCGCCGTCGAGCGCATGATTATTGGGATTAATCCACTGCGCCAACGCATAAGCCAGCCGCGCGACGGGATGCGGCGGCTTCAGCATTTGCCCGGCATAGAGCGGGTGAAAGTAGGGGTAGTTGTCTTGCAAACGTTCGGCGGTTGTCGCCAGGACTTCTGCCATACGCTCGAACCCAGGAGCGGCCGGCGGGACCACCGGCAGCGCCCGGAAACCGGAGTCCAATTTTTCCAGCGCCTGCTCGAGAATCTTCAGGCTGTCCTTTTCCAACATGCACTATTCCAGCGCCTTTTCGAGTTGTCCGGCTGTGCGCAGAAGCTCCAGTTGCGCCTGCTGCCTTTGAAAATTCGCATCGAGATATGCCATCCACTTTTCGTTTTCGTCGAGCCTGGCTTTTTCCATGTCGCGCAGATTCATTTTGCCTTCATTGAACTGAGATTGCGAAACGGCCACAGTTTGCTGCGCCAATTGCAGCTCCAGTCGCGCCACTTCTTTCGCCGCATCTGCCTCCTGTACTTTTCTGGACCGCTGTCGTACTTCGGCGCTGACTTGCGTACGTTTGTTCCGAAGGTTGAGCTGTGCCGCGTCCAGACTGGCCTGAGCTAAAGCGATATTTGCGCGCGTCTTCGAACTGAAGATGGGCACGTTGACATTTATACCGACATTCAGGTTATTGTACGTAAAATTGTTATAGATGTTGGAATAGTTACGGAAGCTGTATTTTTCCAGCACGCCGTAAATACCAACCAACTGCAGCGTGGGATAGTTGCCCTTCTTTTCACCGGCCAGGCGGAATTGCTTGGCTTTCACGTCGGATTCCGCGAATGCTAGACTGGTGTTTCCTTGTGTGGCCATGGCCACCAGGATGGCACCCTCCTGTTCCGCGGAGCCCGGCAAGTCCTCGGGCGTCAGTTCGAACGGCTGGTCCGTTCCGAGTCCGAGCTGATCGCGCAGGAACACTTCCAGTTCGTCCTGCCGGCTCTCGAGCTGTAGAATCCGCTGAACCACGCGAGCTTTTGTCAGTTGCGCTTTGGTTACTTCGGGGGGCAACTCAAATCCCTCACCTTGGCGTTCCTGTGTGACATCGACGATCTTATCGGCGCTGTCCTTTTCCTTGCGAAGCAACTCGAGTGAGTGCCTTACCTTCACCAGTTCGAGATATGCCGACGCCACGCGTTCCATCACCACGTTCCGCGTATCTTCAAGCAGCAAGCGCTGTGACTTCGCTTGCTCCTGCTGCTCTTTGGCCATCCCGCGCAACGGGCCATTCAGAACCTCTTGCGTATACGTCAGGCTGAAAATCTCCGGAGGCCTTCCGCCGGGAGTTTCCGGCAAACCGTAGGTATAGCCCGCGCCCGAACCAGCATAGAAATTCGGCAGAAACTCCGCCTTGGTCAAATTCGTGGATTGGTCCGCGACGCGCGCGCGAATCTTGGCTAGCTGAATGTCCTTGCTGTTCTGAAGCGCGAGATCGACGCTGCGCTTCAAAGTCAGCACCGTCGGCGCGCCCGTGGGCACCGTCTCGGTGGTCTCTTGCGCTCGCATCGGCAACCAACTTGCCGCGATGCAAAAAATTGCACAGGCAACACGACGTTTCCACGCCATATCGGTTCCTCCCGCTTGCTCCAGTTCGCGAATTCCATTATTTTCATGGTTCGTTGTGGTTCGAAGAACCATGAGCTATTCGTACCGCAGGGATTCCACCGGGTCGAGCCTCGCTGCTTGACTGGCCGGCAACCATCCGAAGAACAGACCCGTCAGGCTGGACACCAGGAACGCCAGTACCACGCTCCACGAAGAGACGGGCACGCGAAGATTGCCGGGCAAGAGCTGCTGCACCGCAACGGGAATGATCAACCCGATCAAGATTCCAAGCACCGCTCCGCCGCCACTGATCAGGAACGCCTCAATCAGAAACTGCGCCATGATTTCCTTGCGCGGCGCTCCAATCGCTTTTCGCACGCCGATTTCCCGCGTTCGCTCTCTCACCGTGACCAGCATGATGTTCATAATGCCGATCCCGCTGATGAGCATCGCAATAAACGCCACGACTACCAGCATGATCGTCAATCCCAGAGAGATCGAACGCGCAGCCGTCAAAATCGCTGTCAGGGTCTGCACGTTGTAACTGGCGTCGGGAGGGTGTCTGCTCTTGAGGAGGCGCTCCATCTGAGTCTTTACGCTTGGCACTTGGTCGGGCGCCGCCGCCTGGGCATAAAGGGAGTTCAGCACCTCGCGACCTTTGTAGACGCTAATCAATGGCAGCGGAATCAGCACGGAATCTTCTTGTACCTCGGTCAAACCGAACGTGGTCACTCGTTCTTTAAACACGCCAATCACCGTGAAGGATAGCTCCCCCATCCGAATGTTTCGGCCGACGGGACTTTCCACACCGAACACGCGCTTCGCCAGCGGTTGGGTGATCAGACATACTTTGCTCCTCGAAGCCATGTCTCCGGAATCAAAGTATCGGCCGCGCAAAATTACCAGCCGCCGTATTTTTTGGTAACCCTCGGTCACGCCAATCAGTGCGACCGGCCGCGACTGACCTGCGACAACCACAGACATGGGCATATCGGAGAGCCCCGCA
Organism: Candidatus Acidiferrales bacterium; assembly: GCA_963783955.1. Taxonomy (GTDB): domain Bacteria; phylum Acidobacteriota; class Terriglobia; order Acidiferrales; family UBA7541; genus Acidiferrum. The sequence goes on from CAWAPN010000004.1 coordinate 507,126, forward strand.
ACGTTTATGACACCGGGAATTCCGGCCCTGACGGCTTCGAGATCTCCCACGGTCAATTCGTGGCTGAGCGGCTGGACTTTGTCCGGCGTCGGCTGCATTTCCGCCCACACGAGGTTAGAGCCCACCGCTTCGATCTGGGAAATTACGTACTTTCTGCTCGTGAGCGCCACGGTCACAACCAAAACGATGGAAGCGCTGCCGATGATGACACCAATCGAAGTGAGCACGGTGCGCAACTTGTTGGCGCGCAAAGCATCCACTGCCACGGTTAAGGATTCTTTTAATTGCATTTTGTGCCCTCATCCATCCGCCCGGATTACTGCCCGCCCAATTGCTTCAGCGCTTCCTGGGCCTTTTTGAATTTGGGATTCAATTTAAGAGCGTCCCGATACTCGTTTCTTGCACCGTCCATATTTTTCTGCGCGGCGTAGAGACGGCCCAACCAGTAGTGTGCGTCCCAAGACTTCGGATAGGTCGATCGCAGCGGCAACGCCGCCAGGTATCCCCGTAACTGCGTTTCTGCGTCCGGTAATTTTTCGCTTTTCAGAATCCAGCCGATGGCCCGGTAATACATCCCGCGTGGGTCTGTCGGCGCCACGGCTTCTCCCGCCGAAGCGACTTCCAGCAGCTTGTCCCCTTGGCCGCGTTGGAGAAAATAATCTCCAATATCGTAGATGCGGTCGGCCGTTTTGGGTTTGCTCTCCAGGGCTTTTGCATACTCTACGTCCGCGGCGGCGTAATCTTTCTTCACGGCTTTGCAAACTCCCGCGGCAAAATGACCCTCCGCCGGGTCCATGCCCATCACTTTCTGCATCACCGGTTGCGCCTTGTCTTCTCCTCCACCGACGATCGAAGGTGCCGTGCAATCGTATTCGATGAGGTCCTGGTCCGCGTCGAAATTCCTGGGGTTCAGTTCGACGGCAGCCTCAAATTCTTTCTGCGTCTTGCGAGCCCAGGAATAAGCGCTCAGCATGCTCGCATGATCGGCCTTCTCGCCGTACGATTCTCCTAACCATTGGTGATATTCGGAATTCTTCGGATCAATGCCTACGGCTTTTTCCCCGCTGCTGATGGCCTCATCATACTGATGGGCTTCGAGGTACGATTTCGTCAAGAGCAGCTGAATTTCCCCGTTCCCAGGCTCTTTGCCGGCAGCGGCATTCAGCAGATCGATGGCCTTGTGATAATCGCCCTTTTCGTACGCGCTCTTGGCCGCGTCGAGAGAGGTGTCCTGCGCGGTGCCTGGCATTTGCAAAGCAATCAAACACACTGCTGCGGCAAGAGTCGCTTTATAGGCCTGCATCCCTTGCTCCCTCAACATTCGAATTGTCCATGTTCACGACTTTGACCGTCATGCCGTTTTTTAAGTCCACGTCGCCCGGTAAAGCGACGATCTCATTTCCCTGCAATCCGCCGACAACTTCAAAATTCGTGGCATCGGCAATTCCCACCTGAATCTCGCGCCTTTCGAGTGTTTCCGTGCCCACGCCGCTATTCTTCACGACAAACACATAGCGCTTTCCGTTCTCTGTTTCGACCGCCCCGCGCGGCAGGGTGATGACGTTCCTCCGTTCTTTGGAATTGATTCTTACGTTCACATTGTTGTTCGGCAGCAGCTGTAATTTGTCATTGTCCACCGAGCATAAAAGCTCGCCTACGCTACGCGAATTGTGCTGAACCACTTGCTTGGGGATGACTTCGGTCTTGCCTTGCCAGGAATCGTTCGGCAAGGCATCCCAAGTAATTTTCACGGGCAGGTCCGGTTCGAGGCCGCCGAGATCCGGCTCATCGATGAAGGCCCGCACGCGCACTTTGTGCAGATCGGCCATTTCCGCGAGCAGATCACCGGTTTTGACGAACATTCCTGTTTTTGTCGGAAGAGAATACAAAGTACAATCTTCCGGCGCCGTGATTCGCCCCTGGCGCACCTTTTCTTCATACGCGGCTATGTCGCTCTGTTCCTGTTGCACAGCCAACGCCGAAGTAGACCTGTCGAGCGTTGCTTGGCGCGCGAATTCCTGCTTGGCGGCGGCGAACTTGTCCACATCCGAGCGGGCTTTGTCCAAAGCGAGTTCATTCGCAGCCAACTCGTCTTTGGTCGCCGCGCCCTTGGCGATGAGCCGTTCGAGGGCGTCATGGTCACGCTGCAGCCGGTCCCGTTCGTCTTGAGCCTTGGTCAAGTCACTTGCAACTTGCGCGGCGGTATCTGTCTTCCCTCCGGCCTCAGCTGCGCGGAATTCCTCCTGCGCGCTCAGGAGCTTGTGCCGGGCCGCTGCCAGTTGTGCGGCCGCCTCTTTCACGTCGAGGATCATGAGTAGCTGGCCCTTCTTTACTTTTTGCCCTTCGACGGCGTACACCTTCTCGACGAAGGTGTCCGATTGCGCCCGTATAACGTCGGGCGAAATCGGTTCGACCTTCCCGTTCCCTGTGATAGAAGACATGATGTTCTGCCGGAACGGCCGGGTCGCGGAAATTTTCGCCACCGGCTGACGTCCGCTCACGCGAATCAACACAAACGCCGCCACCGCTGCCAGGCCCAGCAGCAAGAGCGTCCGGTTTCTCAGCTTCTTATCCATGGTTCACGATTAGAAGTCCACGGTTAGGGTTCGCCGTTAACGTTCTGTCTTTTTCGCGGAAGCAAGCCGCACCTTCAGGTTTCCGGTCCACCCATGCCGGGACGTCTCGTCAATGGATGGAGCTTGCTGGCCCGTTGTTTTGGCGGTCGGCGGCTAACCTAAAGTCTATCAGGAGGTTACTCCATTTCTCTACCGCTTCCGGCCGAGCGCGCCCAATTCTCCTGATGCCTTTGGCAACTACCGGGATGTTGCCATTTGGTAGTGCTCCAGGTGGTGAATGGCGGCCATCGGTCGGACATCGTCGAGTGCGACCACATGCTTCGCGTATCCACTGGTAAATTCGATGCCAAACAGAGCCCAAACCGCCACAAAGGACAGGGCTTCCGGAGCGACGCATTTTCGCATTTCTTTTGATACTATTCGCCAGACGCTTGCGTATTTCTTCTAGACTGGTTGCCTGCTGCTTGTGTGACAAGAGGTCCCTTCATGATTGAAACTCGTGGTCTTACCAAAGTGTTTCAAGACAAGAAGCGCGGGCAAATCCGCGCCGTGGACCATGTGACGTTCACCTGCAGGCCTGGGCAGATTTACGGCCTCCTCGGCGCCAACGGGGCCGGCAAAACTACCACGCTCCGCATGCTGGCCACGATTCTCGAGCCGACCGACGGCGAGGCCACGGTCTGCGGCTACGACGTGATCGAGGAGCCCCAAAAGGTCCGCGCTAACGTGGGTTTCCTTTCAACCGCCACCGCCCTTTATCCGCGACTTACCTCGCAGGAAATGGTTGAATATTTCGGCCGCTTGAACGGTCTCGACGAAGCCGCCCTGAAAAAACGCATCGATGACATTTTCTCGCGATTGGATATGCACTCTTTCCGCGACCGCCGCTGCGACAAGCTTTCCACCGGCATGAAACAGAAAACCTCCATCGCCCGCACCCTGGTTCACGATCCCCAGGTGATGATCTTCGACGAGCCGACGCTGGGGCTGGACATTATGACCGCGCGCACCATCATCGAGTTCATCCGGGAATGCCGCGAGCGCGGCAAAACCGTCATTTTCTCCACGCACATCATGAGCGAGGTCGAGAAACTGTGCGATGTAATCGGCATCATTCAGTCCGGCAAATTGCTCGCCGAGGGCTCGCTCGCCGAACTGCGCGACCGCTACCGCGAACAGGACCTCGAGGAAATCTTCGTCAAAATCGTCGCTCCGCTTTACGCCGGGCAGGAGAATAGCTGACATGAACCTGCGCAATATCGCCGTCGTTTACCGCAAGGAACTCCGCGAAGCCCTCCGCGACCGGCGGACGCTGGTCTCCTCGATTCTGGTGCCGCTGATCCTTTTTCCTCTTCTCACGGCGGGACTTGGCGCCGCGATCTCGGCGCTAATCGGCAAGGCCAAAGAGGAAGTCCCTGCGATCATGATTCTCGGGGGAGACGACTCGCCCGGAATTGTCGCGGAGTTGCGCGGTTCGAGCAAAATCAAAATTGTCCCGACGCAGCCGAACTGGAAGGATCAGATCATCAACAAGGAGATTCGCGCGGCCGTCGAGATTCCACCCGGCTTTCAGGACGCCGTCGCCCGGCAAGAAAACGCCACTCTTCTCATTCACAATTACGAAGGCGACTTGAAATCGTCCATCGCCACCGACAACATCCAGAAAAGCCTGGAGCACTACCGGGATCGCATCGTTCACGATAATCTCGCCGCCCGAAACGTGCCGGAAACTGCCCTAAAACCCTTTGAGATCAAGGAAAACAACGTCGCCCCTCCCGAAAAAGTCGGCGGCGCGGCCTTCGGCGGCGTGATTGGCTATATGGTTATCCTGCTCTGCCTGGTGGGCAGCATGTATCCGGCCATGGACCTGACGGCCGGCGAAAAAGAACGCGGCACGATGGAAACGATCTTGTCCAGCCCGATTTCCCGCGTAGATTTGGTCTTCGGCAAGTTTTTTCTAGTTCTTACCACCGCGCTCGTCACCGCTGGCCTTTCGGTAACCTCCATGGGCGTCTCGTTCGCGGTGCTCGGTCATCTCCATGCCTTTGACAAAGCCGGAGAAGACGCCGCTCAGTTGCAGCTCCATATTGGTCTCGGCACGGTCCTTTCCATCTTCATCATGGTCTTGCCGATCGCGGTGCTCTTTGCCGCTGGCCTGATGACCGTTGCGCTCTTCGCAAAAAGCTATAAGGAAGCGCAGAGTTATATCAGTCCGCTGATGTTCGTGGTGATCATTCCCGCCGTAGCCGCGATGCTTCCCATCGACCTGGACGCCAAACTCGCCTTCGTTCCCATCCTTAATGCCAGCTTGCTGTGCAAGGAACTCGTCACCGGGACGTATCACTGGAACTTTATCGCCATCATCTTTCTTTCCACCTGCGTCTACGCCGGCATCGCTCTGTTTCTGGCGGTGAAAATGTTCCAGCGGGAAGACGTGCTCTTCCGTTCCTGAGCACCGTGCCGCACGGATTCGTTCGATCGAAATGGAGCCAAGACCGAACCGCTTCATTCGTCAGAGGACTCAGGTGCGCTCGGGCTCCGCGTCCGTCCGCTTTCGCTCATCGCGCGTCGGTTTTTGGCGGCTTCCTGCGCAAATCCAATCGTAGCAGGCCTTCATTCTGCGAGCCGGCCAGGATTGCTCCGTCTGGCGTTGCCACAAGCCCGGTAAAGCGGCTCCGTTCCGGGTCCCCGTCGACACGGTTCCAGGAAGCGCCGCGATCTTCTGAAACATAAAATCCGCCGCCCCGCTCGGTCACCGCCAACAAACCGGAACGCAGCCACTGATCGACCTGACCGGCAGGCAACCCACCGGCGATGCGCCGCCAGGGTTCGCCTGCCTCGCGTGACACGAAGACGCCTTCCTTTGTGAAGAGGTACAGCGTTATCCGATCCGCAGATTGGTCGGCATCGAGCCCATCTACTTGTTCCGCCGCAACGGGGAGGTCGCGCCACACGGCGGTTTTCCCGCCATCCGAGGAGAGCCCCAACTTACGATCCGCCACCGCGGCGATTGTTTGCCCGTCCACAGACGAAATCCATGCAGCGTGAATCTGTCCGGATGGAAATGCCTTCAGCAAAGTGCAGATTCCGCTCTGGTGGCAGAGCAGCAGACCTTCCTTCGTAGACACCACGGCGTCGTTTTCTGAAAAGGCCAGCACCGCCCCGGTTTTGAGCTCTCGGGTGGGTTCCGGTTGCGCTTTCCTTCCGGTCATAGCTTTCGTGCTCCGTCGAATGGAGGCCGGCAGGAAGAATCTCCATTCCTTCCACGATTTCTTGTCCCCCTCCCACAGCCAGAGTTGCCCGTTTTCGAATCGCAGGAGCCAGCCCCATGGACTCGACAGCGCGTCCTGCACTTCGTCCGCGTCCAACGTCGTCGATTTTCCATGGTCTTCGGTGGCCATGGAAATATTCGACCAGCTTTGTCCTTCATCGGGACTCTCGAGAATCTCCGCCGTGCTACGCTCCTCAATCATCAGCAAGTGCCCGGGGCTGTGCACATCAGCGAGCAACTTTTTTATAATGACGTGCGTGAAGCCACGATTTGCCTCCGCAAAATTCATTCCGGCATCGTCACTTACCTCGATTCCCCGCCCTTCGGTGCCGAGCACGACTCTCCCGGACGCTCCGTTCTTCCCGTCGAGTACCACGACGCTATTCACAACCCAGTCTTTCGGCGTCGTTTGTGACCAACTTTCCCCGCCGTCTCGCGTCACCCACAATCCTTCGGTCGTCCCGGCGTACATCGTCTTCGGATTTGCCGGGTCTTCAACGATCACCTGGGTTCTTCGCGCCGCGTACGGAATCCCCTGCAGCTTGACCCACTCTCGGCCCTGATTTTCACTGCGATAGATCCCGGAGCACGCGCTCATGTACAGACGGTCGGGATTCAGAAAGTCGAGACGCAAGCTCATAATGTCCGAATCGTCGATTATTCCCGCAATCGCCGCCTTCCAGGTGTTTCCTCCGTCGCGCGTCAACCACGGCAAGTGATAGGTCCCTGCATAGATGACTTGTGGATCGCGCGGGTCGATCGCCAGAGAATCGAGATTCTTGATTTCCTCGTCGCCCTCGGGAGAAATACGCCGCCAGTTCTTGCCGCCGTCAGGAGAAAGAAACACTCCGTTTCGCGTTCCGGCGACAAGCTCGTCTGGTTTCGATGTCGCGATCTCCAGAGCGCGGACGGCTTCGGCTTGCAGCCCTAACAACTTCCAACTCTGTCCCTGGTCTTCGCTCTCGAAGACTCCCCCGCCCATTCCCGGCTGCTGATACCAAACGCCAGCGAACAGTCGATGACTTGGCCTTGGATCGGCCAAAATCCGCGTGATAACTGTGTCCAGCCGGTTTCCGACCCGGCCGCGAAGTTCCCAGGACTTCGCGCCGTCCTTCGAGGCGAAAACATGGCCGTCCGCCGTGCCCAGATAGACCTCGTCGGGTCCAGCGGCTGCCAGGGAAACGACCATGCCGCCTTCCGGCCCCAGTCTTTGCCACGTCTGCGCGCAAATCCGGGCGTTTGCAAACAGCGCCAACAGGGCTGCGGCTAAAATCTTCCGTCGCAAAACACGCTCTCCATGCTCGTCCGGTTTCCCCCGCGCTAAAGAAAACGGGCCCCCCGAAGCTGCCCTCGGAGAGCCCGTTTCCGGTTACTGTTTGGCGACCGACGCGAGTGCAGGACACTCGTCGCGGCCATGGCTGTTAGTAGGTCGCGCCTTCCGGAACGAAGATGAACTCGACACGGCGGTTTTCCTTCTCCGTGCCTTTCTCGGTTGAGGCCTGCCCAACGCGGGTCGAGATGCGCGAAGCGTCGATGCCCTTTTCGCCCAGGTACTTCATGGCGCCATCGGCACGTTGCTGCGCGAGCTTGTCTGGCTTTGGTTCCTTCTTGTCGGCATAGCCAACAATGACCACCTTGGCGTTCGGCTCGTTCTTTAGTCGCAGGGCCACGTCGTCTCCAACGCGCTTGCAAGCATTGTCGAAGCGGCCTGCCCCGACCTTGTTGTAACCGCAATCGCCGACCTTGGTCGCCTGTGGCGGTGGTGCCGGCTGCTGTACGTCAACGCTGGTTGTGGCGCTGGTGCGTCCGCCTTGACCGTCGTCGGCTGTGCAAGTGATGGTGTAATTTCCAGCCGAGAGTCCGGTCGAGTCAAACTGCGCCGTCGGACCGTTGCCGGAAATCTGGCCGCTCGTCGCGGAGTAGCTGTAGGTCAATGGGTCGCCATCCGGGTCGCTCGCGGTGGAATTGATCGCCACGCGTTCGCCGGCGATGATCGGGTTGCGTTCGGGCGCGCAGGAGATTACCGGCGGTCGGTTCGGACGCTTGTTGACCGCAAGGTCGGCGGAGCATGTCGCCGTGCCGCCGCGACCGTCGTCAACCTTGACATTGACCGTGTAGGAACCGATGGCCAATCCGGAGGGGTTCCAGCGCACATCCGGGCCGGTCCCATCGACCGTGCCACCGGTCGCTGTATAGGTGTAGGTGAGCGGATCGTTATCCGCGTCGGTCGCCGCAACATGAACCGCCACCACATTCGTCGAACCCTGATAGACCGACGTAGGTGACGCGGAGCAGGAAGCCACTGGCGGATGATTCGGTTTCGGCGGTTCCGGAGGATAGCCCCAACGGAGAACCACGCCGGTACCGATGCGGAAGTTGTTCTGGCGTCCGTTCGCCCCCACGAGAGTGCCCGTGAAATTCGTCATCAAGTAATCCGCTTCGAAGAAGCGCCACGCGAAGTTCTTGAAAAGAACGACGTCCACGCCGCCACCCGCGGCCAGCGCAAAGGTCGACTGTTCTGCTGTTCCAGTCAGTTGCGAGCCCGAGCGCACCGCTCCGAACAGCACTTCGCCGAAGGGCACGAAGTGGTCGAACTTGCGGAAGTTGATGCGCGGACCGAACAGGTAGCTTTGGAAGCTGCCCGAGCTCGATTCGAGCAACGAAATCCCAGCCGAGTCGGGCGGGCCGTAAACCTGCCGCTTAAAGTGATACCCACCGATCTCCGCAGTCAGGCCGAGCCAGCTGTTCGCGTTATACGTGAACGCACCGGTGGCACCGAACGTGTTGAAGTTCGGGAATCCAGAGCCGGGAGCAAAGTTGATGTACTGAAACAGCCCGGCGAGTTCGAATTTGGGAGTCAGCAAGCCCCAGGCGTGGCGATTCCAAGGGTTGTTGTCCCAATCTGAGAAAATGTCCGCCGGACTGGCGGCCGCGGCTGCGGGCATGGCAAACAGCGTGGGTGATGCAGGGGCGATAGCAAAATCGCTCGATGGGGCGTTGGCCGTTGCCGTGCTGTCTGTCGTTCCGTTGGTATTACTAGCTGTGCTTGCGTCCTTCTGCTGCGCACAGAGCGGCAGGGCTAACAGCGCTCCCAGAGCCACGATTGCACACCATTTGCGCATAGTTTCTTCCTCCATAAAATTACTAAAGAAATCCCTGGTGCTTCATTTGCCTTGCCCTTAGACCACCAGTCGTGCTGCCAAACGGCGTCGTTGGACAACCTCAGCGTGACGCTTGTTCTCTAACCTTGGGCGGTTCCGCGTGAAAAAAAATCACTCGCTCAGCACGAGACGGATAGAACAAGTCGCTGTGGTTCAGAAGCATATTCTATAAGTTCATCATTCTGCAAGTATTTCCTCTCGGACCCCGGGCCCCCCGTCCTAGGACCCCGCCTCCTGTTTTTTGCCCAACTTGGGAATGCTTCTCGGCCTGCGCTACACTCAAGTTTGCCGTGCATTCGACCACCGCGCTCGATCTTCAATGGGTTGGCCATCCGCGTTCGATCGCGTGCGCTCTTCTCCGCTCGCAGCAAGAGTCGGCGCTTGTGGATCCCGGACCTGCTTCGACTCTGGATACTCTCCGCCAGCAGCTCGAACAGCACGGCTTGCGTGTTTCCGACCTCAGCGCGGTGTTCCTCACGCACATCCATCTGGACCACGCTGCGGCTACGGGCGCGCTCGTCGCTGAGAATCCCCAACTGAAGGTTTACGTGCATTCGCGCGGCGCGGCGCACATGGTAGATCCTTCGAAACTTCTTCAGAGCGCTTCGCGATTGTATGGAGAAAACCTACGGCCCTTGTACGGGGAATTCTTGCCGGTTCCCTCTTCGAATATTCACTCGCTCCAGGGCGGCGAGACGGTCGCTCTCGGAACGCGGCAATTCGAAGTCCTCTATACGCCCGGGCACGCCTCGCATCATGTCACCTATTTCGACCCTGCCGAGGGCGTCGCCTTCGTCGGAGACACGGCCGGCATTTCCATGAACGGGCACTCCTTTGTGCTTCCCGTCACCCCTCCGCCCGACATTTCCATGGAACTTTGGGATGACTCGCTTGATGCCATTGCCGGCCTGCATCCCAAGCAGTTATTTCTGACTCATTTCTCTTTCGCGGACAATCCAGCCGTTCATATCGCGGGATATCGCGAGCGTTTGCATCGTTGGCGCGATCTCTCCGCCGGCCTTCTTGCCCGGGATCTCGCAGACTCGGACGCCATGCACCGTTTCGCGCGGGAGGTCGTCGCGGAAGCGGCGCAGTTTCTTTCTCCGGACGAACTCTCCCATTACGTCTTCAATGGCGCGTTGAATCTTTCCTGGATGGGATTGTCCCGCTACCATCGCAAACGCAACCAGGCTCCCGTTCCGCCTCTGTCACCTTCCGCGAATTGAGAGTTGTTGCAGATTCAATGAGCGGATTTATGCAGGCCGAATTCGCGGTGCAAACTGCGCAACGCCGGCACAACAGATTGTTCTTCGATCACAAAGGAAATATTGGTTTCCGAGGAGCCCTGGGCGATGGCAATCAGGTTCACGCCTTCTTTCCCGAGCGTATCAAACGTCTTGCCGGCGATTCCGGGGGTGCCGCACATGTTCTGGCCCACCACGGCCACGATGGCAATTTGCGGATCCACTCGAATGTGTTCCACCTTGTGGTGATCGAGATCCTGCGCAAATTCTTTCCGCAGCGCTTCAACGGTCTTCTGCGCATCTGCGGAAGAGACGCCAAAGCAGATGTCATTTTGTGAAGACGATTGGGAAATCAGCAGAACGTTGGCGCGAACTTCCGCCGTTGTCGAAAATGTCCGAGCCACCACGTCCGGCAATCCCACGATCCCCGGCCCGCCCACGCTGATCAGCGTGACGTCGCGGATCGCCGTCAGGGCTTTGACTCCTCCGCCGATGTTCTGGCCTTCTGGCGTAATCTTTGTTCCCGGTTTCTCCGGCGCAAAACTATTTCGAATCCACACCGGAATTCGAGCTTGGACCACGGGCCTTAACGTTTTCGGATGCAACACCTTCGCGCCGAAGTACGCCAATTCGGCGGCTTCGCGATAGGAAATCTCGGAAATGGTTTGCGCCTCGGTCACGAGGCGAGGGTCGGCGGTTAACACGCCATCCACATCGGTCCAAATGATGACTTCATCGGCTTCCAGTGCCGCTCCAAGAATGGTCGCGGAGTAGTCCGATCCACCTCGCCCTAACGTCGTGAGCTCGCCGCCTGGCGTAGCCCCGAGGAAGCCCGTCACAAGCGGCACGACTCCGCGATCGAGCAGCGGAAGTATCCGGGCTTGGGATTTTTCCCTGGTTTGCTGCATCTGCGGTTCCGCTCCGCCGTGAAAGTCATCGGTTACGATTAATTCTGTCGCTTCCACCGCTTCGCTCTTCAGGCCCAGCGCTCTTACTGCCGCGGAAACCAAAGGCGCCGACAATCGCTCGCCGAGGCTCGAAATGGCATCCATCGTTCGCGGCGAAAGTTCCCTGAGCAGCGCCGTTCCTTCAGAGAATCGCGAGCCCTCTGCCAGTACCGCGTCCAATTTCGCACGCACTCGCGTGCGCTCGTCTTCGTTCTTAACCAGTGTGGTCAGAGCGGTTTCATGCTGTGTCCGCAAATCTTGAATCGCTGCGAGCGCCCCGCTTCGATTTCCCGTCTCCGCCGTTTTCGCTGCTTCGATCAACCGGTTCGTTACGCCGCTCATGGCCGATACCACCGCCACGCACTGGCCTTGCCGTGCACTTTGGCAAATGATCTTGGCCGCGCGCAGGATGCATTCCGCATTGCCGACCGACGTTCCGCCAAACTTCATCACTTGCAGGCGAGACTTCATTTCGCTCCTTGGTTAGGGCTGATTTTCTGGCACACCCGGTCGCTCCGCGGGTAATCTTCCATTCTATCTGGGGCATGAGATTCGCGGAGCGGAATTTGCCGCCACCGTTGCAATCGGACAACCGCTCTTGAAGTCCAAGCCTTCGAGGCCTGAGGATTTTCTTCGATGCGACCAAGGAACGCTGGACGGGGCAAGGCTTCAACCCGGGAACGGGCAAGCTACCGGAAACGAACGGGATGGATAAATATGGATGGATTGCTCGTTCTTACCGTTTGCAGGTCGGCGTCTTCAGCCAAAACGCTCGTGCTCGTGTAGGGCCGTCGACAGACTCTCAAAGTCCAAACCACCTACCTTTGAAATGTACTGGCAAACGACGCACGACCCCTCGTGGGTTTCTAGCCGGGTATAGGCTTCGGCGTATTCAGCCTGCAGGCGCTGCAACTGTACTCGCATCCGCGGACTGCCGAGAGAATGCCGGTCAGCGAGCGCGCGCTGCTGCCACGCCGCTAAGGTTCTCTGACAGGAGTCGAGTAAACGTTGGTATTCCACGCAAACCCCGATTCGGGGCGCTGCTGCTGTCGACATGGGATCCCCCTGATGGGATTTTCGCCGAAAAAAGCATTCCCTGCGCCACTGCTCCCGCTCTCGTGTTTAGTCGCTCTGTTCGCCGACAGATTACATCATCGCGAAAGAAATGGTAGGAAAAAATTCTCTAGCAATCATTTGTTTCGGTAATTCTTGCCAAGGGATGCAGCGAAAAAATGTTTCGCGGTGGCGAAGTCGTCGCGTTTTCGAACTGATTTACGCCGATGTGGAAGATTCCGATGGTGTTGGATCGGGAACCGGAGTGTTGGGCGTGGCAGGTGGAACGAGAGCCTCGAAGCGCGCCGTCAAGGCATCGGCAAGTAGACCGATCAGTTTCTTCACCGCCGAACCATCTGGATCCTTTTCCGGGTTGTACTGAGCCACATACACGCCGAGCAGATTCTTCTGCTTTGCAAATTCCATCAGCGACGATTGGACCTCCGCGAAGGAGAGGCCGCCGCCGCCTGGCACGTTGGTGGAGGAAAATTCCTCCTGCGCAATCACGTCCAAATCCAGATGCAGTATGAACTCACGGGTGTCGGCGTGCAGCTGCGACAGCGCGTTTTGCGCCGCGATGCTAGCGCCCTTTAACTGAATGTCGGCGGCATGCATGTGGCGAACCGGAGAACGCGTCAGAAAATCCTGTTCGGCCGGGTCCACTTGCTCGAGGCCATAGATCAGCGTATCCGGTTCCCGAACGAGCGGCGGTTCTCCCCAGAAGCGGACTAACTCTGCCGAGCCTCTACCCTGAATGGCGGCGAGCGCCATGCCGTCGAGGCGTCCGGAAGGCGTGCTTGCCGGGGTGTTCAGGTCGGCGTGGCGGTCGAACCAAAGCAGGCTGATTTGCTTATAGTAGCGTCGCGCACCGGTGAGCAATGCAATGCTTTGAACACAATCGCCGCCAAGAACAAGAATCAGTCCGCCCGTTTTTGCGGCAAGTTCGGCGCGAGGCTTCAGGTCATTCAGTCCCGCCACGATTTGCGGGATATTGCGCGCCCGCTTGTGCTCATCGTCATCGGCAAATTGACGCGGCGCGCAGTCGCCGAAGTCTGCTACTTCATATCCGATGGATTGCAGCCTTTCGACCAAGCCGGCGGCCCGGATCGCGGCTGGCGCCTTCTCCGAACCGGGGCCGAACGCAGCCGCACTCGATGACGCTCCAATCAGGGCAATCTTATTCGGTTGACGGGCGATTTTGATCGCCAAGATACGCTCCTTTTAAAACGAGTGACCATGCCGAACGCCCGCGATGACGCCGGGAATTCCCCTGCCCGGCAAAACACGAATTCTTGCAACTCCTCCGCTGCTTTAGCGGCGTGGAGCCGGCGCGATCGATGCCAGCTCAGCAGGTAAAGTGAAGCGCACGTCTTCGCGGATCAGGTCCAAATCCCGCTGGTCCGTAAAACCGAATTGGGCCAACCGTTCACTGACCTGCTCGACCAGCACTTCCGGCGCCGAAGCGCCGGCAGTCAAACCAATGCGGCGGACGCCGTCGAGCCAATCCGGATCAATGTGCGCCGCCGAATCAATGAGGCGCGCCTTGACGCTTAGACGCTCGGCAAGTTCCACGAGCCGATTGCTGTTGGAACTGTTCTGCGATCCGACAACCAAGATCAAATCCACGTCTTTTGCTACCTGCTCTACGGCTTCCTGGCGATTTTGCGTGGCATAGCAGATGTCGTCGCTGGCGGGTCCAACAATCTTGGGGAATCGCTGGCGCAACCGCCCCACGATTTCTTGCGTGTCATAAAGGCTCAGCGTCGTCTGGGTCAGGAACGCAAGCCTTTCCGGGTCTTCGACCTCGAGCGCGTCCACGGCTTCGATGGAATCCACCACCAAAGTGCGGTCGGGAGCTTCGCCGGACGTGCCGACAATCTCCTGGTGATCTTTATGACCGATGAGAATAATCGTGCGATTTTCGCGGGCGAATTTCAGCGCCTCGAAGTGGACCTTGGTCACAAGGGGGCAGGTCGCGTCAATTACCCGCAGAGAGCGCTCCTTGGCCTCCAGCCGAACCGTGGGAGGCACCCCATGGGCGCTAAAGACCAGCACTGCGCCGGAAGGTACCTCGGCAATGGTTTCGACGAAAATTGCGCCGCTACGCCTGAGCTGCTCGACAACGTAGGTATTGTGCACAATCTCGTGGTGTACGTACACCGGCGCGCCGTAGGCTTCTAGCGCCAGTTCGACGATGTCGACTGCACGAACGACGCCGGCGCAGAAGCCGCGAGGCCGGACGCGAAGAAGAGTTTTTGCCTCAGTTGGTGTCGCCATCTGTTCCTTAAACTACTGAATTTTCAAAATTCTATCATATCAAAGTCACTCTTCTGACGCTTTTGGTTTCGCGAAAACCGTCCCCGAACGGTCTGTGGGTCCTGCCTGTTGGTACAGTCCACAAACGCTTGAAAAGAGTAAAATGCAATGGAAGGGGCTAATCCATGCTCTCGCCACAGAATCGCCGCAGAAGCGAACGTGTATTATTGCGTCTGAGTGTAATGGTCGTGGCGGAAGACGAGAACCGCAAACAGATCCAGGAGAAGGCGGAAACCCAGGTCGTCAATGCTCACGGCGGCCTCCTCAAAATGCGCCAACACCTACATGTTGGGCAGTCCTTTCTTCTGAGTAATCCGCAAAATGCCATGGAAATGAGCTGCCGGGTCGTACGCACCGAAGAAGACGGGTTGGACTTCTTCAAAGTGGCGTTTGAATTCGACCGCCCGGCTGCGCATTTCTGGCCGGTTGTGTTTCCCCCCGCCGATTGGGTAGCTTCCGAGGTAAAGTAATAGAGTTCGAGGAAAGGCCAACTTTTTGCCCAGATTGGTGTTTCTTATCGTGTGGAGGTACGTAACGTGCGATTGGGGAACCGTAGAGTAAGTGCAGGTTTGATGTCAGCCGTGTTTTTGGGGGGCATGGTACTCAGCAGTTGTAATGATAATGTCGAGATTTTGCGGGATCCGGACGTACGCGTCGCGAAAGGGATGACCTGGGCCTGGCGCCCTGTATCGCCCCCCGGGTCAACCGCTCAGGGACCACGCGACGCCGATGGCCGTCCGGTGGTGTCGCGGGATGTGATCACGACGGCGCCACCGCCGGAGCAGCACATGGAAAGCAACCGGGATTGGAACACCGAGGCCAATCGCGATCAGCTCAAATCCGCGATTGAACATGCGCTCAAGTCCAAAGGCTTGGTGCAAACGCCCGATCCGGCGACCGCCGATTTCCTGGTTGACTATCACGTAGCGGTGAAAACACAGAAGGCGACCGTCGGCACCGTCTATCCCGGCTACCCAGGAGGCTTGGCTTGCGGGCCATACGGGTGCTGGTCGGGTTGGGGCTGGGGACCGCCGGAAGTCGAGTATCGTACGGTGCGGTGGCACGAAGGAACCTTCGTGCTGGACATCGCACTGCGGTCTCCGCGAAAGCTGGCATACCGGGCGATCAGCCAGAAGGAACTGAAGAACAAACCCACCATTACGCCATACCAGGCGGAAGAGGCGGTCAATCACCTGTTGCAGGGATTCAAGGTTAAGTAGTCCCGAACTGCAAAATTACAAAGGCCGGAAAGGGTCGAGGAGACCGCCCTTTCCGGCTTTTTTTGATTTTCCTGAACTGCTCACGGCAGGTGATATTTGTCTATTGGGGCTTCGCTTGCGATGGGGGTGGCGTCGCCGGCTGCGGCACCGGCTGCGTCTTGGTCTGCCCGTCGGGACTGCTCATGACAGGTGGCGCCGGCTTGGATTCTGCTTTCGGCTGAATGGAAATCAGCTCAACGTCGAAAACCAGGGTTGCATTGGGACCAATCGGACCGCCGTTGGTGCCCTGTTCGCCGTAACCGAGCGACGGAGGAATGTACAGTTCCCATTTGGAGCCGACGGGCATTAATTGCAAAGCTTCGGTCCAACCCTTGATCACGCGTCCCACAGGAATGGTTGCAGGCTGCCCACGCTTGTAGGAACTGTCGAACTCCGTGCCGTCGAGCAGCGCCCCTTTGTAGTTGCAGACAATCACATCGGCGGCCGTCGGTTTCGGTCCATTCCCTTCGGTAATGACTTTGTATTGCAGGCCGCTCGGTAGCGCTACCACGCCCGGTTTCGCTTTGTTTGCAGCCAGAAATTCCTGCCCTTCGGTCGTATTTTTCGCCACCGCGGCATCATGGACATCTTTCTGATGTTTGCGCATATCGGCCTGAAGAGTTTCGAGAACGGCCTTCGTCTCTGCCTCGCTGAGCAGCGGTTTGGCGCCTCCGAGAGCATCCTTCATGCCGCGCAGGAGAATATCGGAACTGATATCGACATCATCTTTTTTCAGGCTGTCTTTCAGGCCTTTTCCAACATTCAAGCCAATCGCGTAACTTTCCTTCTCCTTCTGGGTCTTCAAAGTCAGGGGAACGGGCGCTTTTTTTGCGGTGGCGGTTCCGGGCTTGGCCGTTGTTTGTGTTTTCGGCGTAGCAGTGGTGGTCGACCCTGCGGGTGGATTGGTTGAAGGGGTGGACGTCTGCTGGGCAAGAGCAATTCCGCAGAACAGCGTGCCGGCGAGCGAGAGCGTCATGGCGCAATAAGTTGTTTTGTACATCTTTTAATTGTCACACCGTTGCAGGGAGCGCGCAAATGAAGTTTCGGTGCGGTGTGGTATGTGAGAGGAAAAGGCTGGTATCGTTTGAGGACTATGCTTTTGAAAGACAAAGTTGCTTTGATCACCGGTTCGGGGCGTGGAATCGGACGCGAGATCGCCAGGTGCTTTGCCGCGGAAGGCGCGAGCGTTTTCTTGTCGGCTCGCACGGAATCGGAATTGGCCGAATCCGCGAAAGAAATAACCTCCGCGAACGGAAAAGCGGCCTATCTTCCGGCGGATCTTTCGCAGGAGGCGGCTTGTTCTCGCATTGTGCAAGCCGCGCGTCAAGAATTCGGCCGCATCGATATCTTGGTTAACAACGCCGGTCACTATGGCCCGGTTGTTCCCGTCGAAGAATATCCGCTCGAGGAATTCGATAAGGTCGTCGCCATCCATTTGCGCGCCGCGTTTATCCTGAGCAAGCTGGTTTTGCCGGAAATGTATGCGCGAAAATCGGGCGTTATCCTGAATATCTCGAGCCTTTCCGCTAAATCCGCCTTTGGCTGGGGCTCGGCGTATGCAGCGGCCAAAGCGGGACTCCTTGGACTGACCCGCGTGATGGCCGCCGAGGCGGCGCGCCAGGGCGTGCGCGTCAATGCCCTCTGCCCCGGGCCGGTCACAGAGACGGTCATGAGCAAGGAACTCGGAAAAACGCTCGCCAAGAACTTGCGTGTGAGTCCGGAAGAGCAGCTGAAGGGCTTTCTGAGTTCCCTGTTGCAGGGGCGAGGGCAGACCGCGAGGGAGATCGCAGAGGCGGCTCTGTTCTTGTGTTCGGAGATGTCCAGCGCCGTGGTGGGACAATCCATCAACGTCGACGGCGGCGGCGCTTTCTTCTAATCCCGCTCTTCGAAAAACAACAAAAGGGCCAGCCGCTCTCTCAGGACGGCTGGCCTTGGCATGCTCTGGCTAACAACCGTGAAGCAGAAAAGCCTTAGCGGGCAGGCTCCGAATCCGGACGCCGGATGGGACGCCGTGCAAAATCTTCAAGAACGGACACGCTCCGCCGTGCCGCCAAAATCATTGGGTGCTTGCTGGCCGCTAGCCACACAACTCCCGTCTCCCAAGTCTTGTGCAGGAAATAGACTCCGCCAACGCAAACGGCGATGGCTCCAAACCCCAGGATGAAAATAGCGAACGCCGCCAGTAACTCGCGCACCGCATAGACCTGAAGAGCCGCGATGACGAGCAGAAACAACCACATCCATTTCCGCAGGTTATCTTTGATCTTCATTTCGACTGATTCTCTCTTTCCCGTGGACCGGATTGAGAAGCTTCGGAAGATCCTTCTCCCCTGACCGAAAGGGATGGCCTCCCAACCTGTCCCATTAGACAGGCATGGGAAAAGGAAACCTATGGTACAGGAGCACCAAAATTGCCCTTAAACCTTCGCTCTAGTACGTCACGAGACCGCCTCAAATGTACGTAATCACATGATTTAGTGGGGCTTAGAATGATTGGCTGAACCTCGCCCTGGGAGCGAACTTGGCGCTATCGAGGGCTGTGGAAAACTTGCCCTGCCGGACAGGGGACAGGTTCGAATTGTCCCCAAAATGAGGCCGCGCCGGGGCTCCTTTTCGAGGCTCCCGGCGCGGAAATTCGACTTCCTGATCTACGGCGTTCAGGCTTTCTTGATTAACCGGGTTATCCAGACCAGGATTACCGCCCCTATAAATGCAACGATAATCGACCCGATAATTCCCCCGCCTGGCCAGAGGTGGAGCATCCCGAATATCCAGCCACCCACCAATCCGCCCAGGATTCCAAGGATGATGTCCACGAGAATTCCGTAGCCCCCACCCTTCATTACTTGGCCCGCCAGCCAGCCCGCGATCAGACCCACTACGATCCAAGTCAGAAAGCTCATAAATATTTGTCTCCTGTATTCCGATCCGTGGATTCTAGTTCAGGTAAACGTCGCTACAGTTTGACCTTTCCCCACGTCACGCGGAAGCCGGTGGACAGCACCAAGTCATTGCCTTTAAGGCCTGGCGGCGGATAGCTGATGTACCGGTCGCTGAACGTGGTTTGCCAGCTTAGCCAAGTTTTCATCTGTAAAGCAACTGCTGCGTCAAACTGCATACGGTACTCCCCGGTGTGCGACAGGTTCGGGAAGAACGAGAAGCGTTCGCTTATCGTTGTGCGCTTCGAAATATTCGAATCGAATTCTTCGCCGACCAGCGCCTCCGCGCTATTCATGTAGTAAGCCGCAACAGGGAGAACCGGCGGAGGAGGCGTCGGGTTGACGTAGGAGTAGCTCGAGAACGCATCGCGGTCGTAGTCGGCGCCGGCAAAGACATCAAAAATTGTATTGTCCGTTTTGATGATGTGATAACCAACGCCGCCGCCATAATCCTGGCGAAGACTTAAGTGCTGAAGTTGGTTGGTCATGAAATCCCCAAAAGCAAAGACAAAGACCCGCGGACCAACGTTTAAGTCGCCGCGCACGCCGGCTTGGAACAAGTTCGCGGTCGTAGTCGCCGGAACGGTCACTTGATTGTCGGCAAAGATGTAGTTGGAGTAGAGCGTCAGCTTGTCGCGCGGCGTTTGACGAACCGCTTTCGCATCGAGTGTATAACTGGCGGTCGAGGAGTTGCCGCGGGTCAAGGCCAAGCCGGTGTCAAACAAGCCGCTCCAAAAATAATAGAACTTCGGATGCGCCATCTTTTCGGTATCGATGTCGAAGGCTTTCTGCTCGGCATCGTCACGGACTGCGACAATGGCGTCCTTGGTCGCAGGAGCTGCCGTGGTGGGCGCACCAGCCACGACGAATTTTCCGTCCACGGTCGTGATTTTGCCGGAAAGCTTCGTGCCATCCTTCAGCGTAAGGTTGAGATTCTCCGCTGACTCAATCCCGACAATCGCATCCCATTGGATCGTAATGTCACCGGCATAGTCGGTCTTCAGCAGCAGAGTCTTGCCGTCTTCCGAGGTGGCGGCGATATCCCCGCTGAGGCGGTCTCCATTCTTCAACGTAACTTGATCGGCCATACCTGCTGCGGCAAATACCGCGCTGAGTAGCGCACACAATAGACTTCGACGCATCTGCGTCCTCCTTACAGTCTCGATTAAACTGGACACGAGCTGGACTTCACGCGGGCGAACGGGAAGCGTCCCCTGAACTCAACTGAAAAACTAGCGTTAGCATTCTAGTGAATCCTTGTATTCCCCGCAACCGCAGAGATACACGCAATCTGCAGTTCAGACATAACAGGGAGCAAGGCGAGCGGGTGAGGCCCTTCGGGCTGAGCGATATAGTTCATAAGCGAGGAACGGGTTCGAGGCAGGAGGGAGGGTCGCGGCGCTGATCTCACGAGTCGCGAGAGTGAAAGACTTGCACGGCAGAAGAAAGCGTAGCCTTTGCCTGAGGAGCGATAAATTTTCGGAGCGCGCTTCTGGATACGCAGTGAGCCTAGGGAGCGCGAGCGTGATCGAGCTGATGCGATAGGCCGCGACG
The DNA here is from genome assembly GCA_963783955.1 of Candidatus Acidiferrales bacterium. Lineage (GTDB taxonomy): Bacteria > Acidobacteriota > Terriglobia > Acidiferrales > UBA7541 > Acidiferrum. Next base: position 527,446 of record CAWAPN010000004.1, read on the forward strand.
AAGTCGTCGTGTCTTCGCCAGGATTTTTAAGCGCGCCTCTTCCTTCAGCGTCAGCAACAACTCCTGATATTCGAGTGGAGCTAACCGCGCCACATAACCCTGATAAAAAATTAGGATCACGCTCATGGTCGGCCGCAGCTGATCCAAGGCCCGAGCCGTGGTTCGCGGATTGAATTCCGGCCGTCGGATCCGCTGCCAGTACCACTGCAGCAAACTGTACATCAGCAACACAAACACCACTTGATTGACAACCAGGGAAAGCCTTCGCGAGGTGAACCCGGCTAGATCGGAAAAACATTTCAGCTGTCGATGTCGCTCTTCAATGCTCGTGCGCAGCCGATATTCCTCACGAGTGGCTAGTATTACTACGTTAAGTTCTTGACGTTTGGTTTTGCTGGTGCTACCGTCGCGAGCATGACAGATGCCCAAGTCGAGAAATGCCGAAGGCGCTTGGAACAATTCCTGAGAGATTTGCTGGAGCCCATGGGCAGGAGCGAGCGAAGGCATTGGGGTGCGGTTTACATTCGTGGACTTTTGCTGAATGGAGAACGCAAGTCCATCGAGCCGCTTGCCGATCGCTCGGACGAAGGAAATGTACAAGCTCTACAGCAGTTCGTGGGACAAAGCCCGTGGGATTGGGTGCCTTTGTGGGAACGTCTGGGCAAGCGCATGACTGCGGAATTGGAGCCGGACCCGGTTTGGGTTATCGACGATACGGGCTTCCCCAAACAAGGCAAGCATTCGGTGGGAGTGGAAAGACAATATTCGGGAACGCTCGGCAAGGTTGGAAATTGCCAGGTGGCCGTCAGCCTGCACCATGTTGGAGAACAAGGCAGCACGGTGCTCGGCTGGCGTCTGTATCTACCGGAAAGCTGGACGAAGGACGGTAAGCGTCGTGAGGAAGCGGGCATTCCGGAAGAAGTTGTTTTCAAAACGAAGTGGCAACTCAGCCTGGACATGATCGATCAGGTGCGCACTTGGGGCTTACCGAATCGCATTGTCGTGGCGGATGCTGGTTACGGAGATACCACGGAGTTTCGCGACGAACTGGAAGCTCGTCAACTCTCTTATGTTCTAGGTATTTCCTCAACGACGGGAGTATGGAGCAAACCACCACAAGCAAAAGTTCCACGCTACCAGGGGCGAGGCGCTCCAGCGACGCGCTACGCCTATGGGAAACAACGGCCGACCTCCGCGCAGGACGCGGCGGTCCAAGCGAGAGGTTGGAAGAGAATCCGCTGGCGGCAAGGCACAAAGGGATGGTTGGAATCACGATTCGTGGCCTTACGAGTTCAGCCCTCTCATGGCTTCGTCCGTGGGCAACCACCGCACAAGGAAGTGTGGTTACTGAGTGAATGGCCCGAGTCGGAAAAGGAACCGGCCAAGTACTTCCTTTGCGATCTGCCCGCCACCTATACACTGCGACGATTAGTACGGCTCGCGAAGTGTCGCTGGAAGATCGAGCAAGATTACCAGCAACTGAAGGCGGAACTGGGACTGGATCATTACGAAGGGCGGAGTTGGATCGGTTGGCACCACCACACCACGCTGGTTATGTTGGCTCACGCATTTCTAACCTTGGAAACTCTCCGCAGTAAAAAAAACTTCTGGCTGGACCCTGCCACGGACGCGTCGTGAAATTCAATACCTGCTTTTTACCTGGACAGGCTTCTGTGCTTACTGCGGAGCGAAAGCAAAGCGCCCGCGAGGTCCCTGAATACTTAACGTAGTAATACTAGGGGCTCGGGGATCGGAGCGGTATCGAGCAGCACCCAGTGCTCCCGGTGACCGTCACGGTCGATCTCGCGATTGACCACCGCATGGATCGGCACCGGGCAAGTGCTCAACGTTCGCAGGTCCATCACGGCGGCTACTTCGCTGCGTGCCTGTTCCGGGGGCGGCGTTCCCGTCGGGCTCGGCTTGCGGAGTTTCTGCACTTCCTGCGTTCTCTGCGCTGCCTCAGCTTTCTTCTTGGCCAAGGTGCGTTGGCGCGCTTCTTCCCGTTTACGAATCCTTTCCGGTCGGTGCACCGGGACCGTCGGCGCACGAGGGGAAGGAGTCGGCACCGGCTGAAACGATAACAACCCACCTTCGGCCAAGCCCACCACGTCCTTATAGATCTCCAGATCCTTGCGCGCCGGGATCAGCACGTCGATCCCTAGATCGCGCTTGCAATGGCCGATCTTCTCCCCGTCCAAAAAGCCACGATCCAGAATTAAACGCTTCATCACCCCGCGACCATGGTTTTCCACAAATTCATCCACCAACTCATAGAGCACTGGAGCTTCATGGTCCTTGCCGGCCGTCAGGCGCAGCCCCCCATACAGGAAAAACTCTCCTGCACGATTGGTATGCAGCAAGCTCACCAGCTTGTAACAGCGTCGCCAGTCGTAGGCTTTCTGTTGCTCTTGCGTCAGCTTTGCGGAATCGACCGGATGATTCTGCTCATCAAAAAGTAGCCGCGAAGAGCCCTCATAGCTCTCGTTGTCGGGCACGAACAGATAGCTCGCATCACCAATAAAAATCCCTTCCGCATCGAACGCGTGGTGTTGCTTAAAGACTCCCACGACCTCGCGGTTGAACCAGGTCTGCAGTAACTGCGCATCGGTATCGCCGGCCAGCTTGCGCAAATAGTCCTGGTCGCAAGGGGTCTGGCGATCGTATTCATTCTTATCGTTAAACCCAGCACAGCGCAGGGAAATGTCGCCGGTCTCCGGATGGGTGGCCTTGTGGCCCATGGCCGGGCCAAAAGCCTCGATCATGCTGCTGGAGCGCACTAGGAAGGGAAAGGCATGAAAGTGATGCTCGCCATGAAAACGCATGGACAGGTTGCTGGCCATATAGACCCACAAGGGCACATCGTGCCGCTCGCGGGGGGAGGGGTAGCTCTCGGCCAGCTTGTCCAGGATCTTCCGCTCGGTGATGACCCGGAAGAAGTCCGCTTCGCTGACTTCGCCGATGGCATCGACATAATCAAACTCGCCGCGACGAAACGCTTCGAGCACCCGCGCATCATTGCGCTCAAACAGCATGGCGGCGGATGTCGACAGTGCCGACTCACTCATCTTAAGGAGCCTCGCGACGCAACTCCTGGATCTGATCGAGCACCTTCAGAATCTTCTTGTGCAGCACCGAGACCTCGGCGCGGGCCCGACGAAAGCGCAAATACTCTGCACTCTTCTTACGCAACTCCGCTAACTGGGCCGGGGGAATAGAACGCATGTGGGACCGCCCCTGTTCACTCCAGGTCAGGACCATGTTGCGGTGCAGCCGGCCGCGCATGCAACTGCAGTTGGGGGTACTGCAACGACGGGCGATCTCGTAAACATTGCCTTTGACCAAAGGGGTGCGGGCAAGCGCGACGTTCAGCACCTCGCGTAGCTGCTCCAAAAGCGCGAGCAAGGCGACACGTAAGCGGCTGAGTTTTTGGTCATGCTTTTTGCCCTGCATGCTATTATACTTTATCACATGCAGGACAAGGTCAGTCAATACCAAAAATCGTAGGCTGGACGCAAAATGTCAGGGAGGGGTTACCGACATCCCCTACTTAAGCGGCTACGCATGCGATAGCCCGTTAGTGTCTGAACTGCAGATACACGCAATACACGCACATTGCCGATCTTGATCGGCGCTCATTACCGTCCGAGGGGCTACGGCGCTTTGACGCGAGTTCTGGAATAGTCACGCGTCGAAAGTTGCCCGAGGAATCGTTGCGGGTTGGGCTTAGACTCGGAGATACAAGCTATTCCGACTGTTTCTCGAGGGATTGAGGCACATCTCCCGTGGATCTTGATAGTACAAGAAGCCGCCGGCGCATTTTGGAAGCGGCGCCGTTCTCGTTTCGTTTCTTACTTCTTGTCATTTTTCTCTAGTTGACCTTGCGCGGCGTCCATCGCCTATACTTGACGCGCATCCGGAGTGACCCCATTGAAACGGATCGTTCGAATTGGCGTTTTTCAGGCGTTTCTGATTGCTTGTATTCTCTTCTTGGGTTGTTCCACGCAACAAAGCGAAGTCCGCCGCGCCGCGGCACCTGCGACTGCGCGGCCTACCATCGTTTTCATGACCGACTTTGGTACCGCGAATGATGCCGTGGCCATCTGCAGAGCCGTCATGGTCGGAATCGCGCCCGACGTCCGGATTATGGATATCACCCATCAAGTCACTCCCTACTCGATCGAAGAAGGTGCGCGTTTCTTAAGTGCAGTGACGCCGTATTATCCTGCGGGAACCGTGTTCGTGGTCGTGGTCGATCCTGGCGTGGGCACATCGCGCAAAGCAGTTATCGTGAAGACGAAAAAGGGCCAATATTTCGTTTTGCCTGACAATGGACTGATTTCTCCGGTCATCGATCACGACGGACTAGAAAGCGCCAGAGAAATCACGAACGTCGGCTGGATGATTGGAGACAAGATTTCCTCCACCTTCCACGGTCGCGACATCTTTTCTCCCGCAGGCGCGCATCTCGCAACCGGTTGGGACTACAAGCTCGCGGGGCCGGAAGTGACCGAGCTCGTACGCCTGATTCCCAAAGTTGCCACGGTCACCGACAAAGGGATTGCAGGCCAAGTGATTGCCCTCGACGATCCGTTTGGCTCTCTCATTTCGGATATTCAGGGCGACGAGTTCAGGAAACTTGGCTACGTCTTCGGCGACAAAGTCACGGTGCGACTCGACAAAGAGCCCTTCACCCTTCCTTACGCGAAAACGTTCATGGAGGTCCCCGTCGGTCAGCCGCTGCTCTATCAGGATTCCCGCGGCCGCATGGGACTGGCGATCAATCAAGGGAATTTTTCGCAGGTCCACAAAATCACCCCGACTGTGCCCCTGTTCATCCCGAAAAAGGGAGCACCTTCTAAAGCGAAGTAACCAACCGCGCCTCTCTTTCGCTCGATTTGCTTTTTCCGAAACAGCGGCCGAAAATCGAGTGAATCGCTCCGAAAGGGGTTTGCCATGGCCGAAGCTGTGATCGTCTCCTCCGTAAGAACTCCCGTCGGACGAGGTTTCAAGGGCTCACTGCGCACCAGCCGGCCCGATGATCTGGCCGCGCTGGTGATCAAGGAAGCCCTCGCGCGCGTGCCCGGGCTCGATCCCAAAGAAATCGACGACGTCATTCTCGGCTGCGCCATGCCGGAAGGCGAACAAGGAATGAATGTCGCGCGAATCGCTGCTTTGCGCGCGGGACTGCCTGTGGAAACCTCCGCAATGACGGTGAATCGCTTCTGTGCCAGCGGCCTGCAGGCGATTGCCCTCGCCGCGGAAAGAATTCGCGCCGGATCGGCCCAAGTGATCGTCGCCGGTGGCACGGAATCGATGTCGCTGGTGCCCATGGGCGGAAACAAAATTTCACCGAATCCCTGGCTCGTGGATCACTATCCGGATGCCTACATCAATATGGGCCTTGGAACGGAGAATCTTGCCCGCAAATTTGGCATCACGCGCGAACAGGCTGATCAATTCGCCGTCGATTCGCACAAGAAGGCGGTCGCGGCCCTCGCCGAGGACAAATTCAAGGACGAAACGGTCCCCGTCGAGGTGAAGATCACTTCTCTCGCGAACGGAAACGGCGCCCAGGGCAAACCCGCGCAGAAGCCGGCTACACAATCGTTTGTTTTTGCCAAAGACGAAATGCCGCGGCCGGATACTTCCATAGAAGTTCTCAGCGGATTGAAACCGGCGTTTCACCTCAAAGGAACAGTAACCGCGGGCAACAGCTCGCCAATGAGCGACGGCGCCGCTGCCGTTGTCGTCATGAGTGACAGGAAGGCGAAGCAACTGGGACTAAACCCGCAAGCTAGATTTGTCTCGTTTGCAACGGCCGGCTGCCCGCCCGAGGAATTCGGCATCGGACCGGTTCATGCAATTCCAAAAGCGCTGGATCTCGCCGGCTTGCACTTGAATGATCTTGCGGTGATCGAATTGAACGAGGCGTTTGCCGCCCAGTCGCTCGCGGTAATCGAGCAAGCGAATCTTGATTCCGCGCGCGTCAATCCTAACGGCGGCGCAATCGCACTAGGTCACCCGCTCGGCTGCACCGGCGCGAAGCTGACGGCTTCGCTCCTCCGCGAACTCGAACGCCGCAACGCCCGCTACGGCATGGTCACCATGTGTATCGGCGGCGGCATGGGTGCCGCCGGCATCTTCGAACGCCTGTAATTCGATTTCGTCGATCCGGGGAGCTGAACCGGCCTTTAGGTTCTGATCGGCGAGAACGTCGTCAGCGTTTCGCTTTCCATAAACCGACGGTGTTCCCATCGGGATCCTGCATCCAGGCAAACGTGCCGGTGGGAATGTCGACTGGGGGCACCACGGTCTTGCCCCCAAGCGATTCCGCTTCCTTCAAAGCCGCGGCCACGTCTTCTACATCTACGTAGAAAGTCGTGTAGTGGAACGGTTCATGCCCGAGCGTGCTGATGTGCCCGCCAATTCCGCCGGATTCGGCCGCAATCATTGCCGCGGGACCGAACGCTTCGATTTTCCAGTCAAACATTTTTTTGTAAAACTCCTGTGTCTTCGCAGAATCGCGGCACCCGATCTCGAAATGGACCACTGGGCGTCCCATAGGATGTTCCTCCCTGCTCTGACAAGCACACGCGGCGCCAAGGAGTCTGCCACAGGAATTCGGATTTTGCACTTGGCTGGGCGTTCGGTGGCATTTACGCGACAATTCACACAGCCACGTCGGAGTCCTATTGCCGAATCACCATTCCGGAAGGTAAAATTATCCCGTCAAATTTTCAAACACTTGTTTGAATTTTATAGCCGCACCGGCCCGGCAAGGAGACGATCATGGCGACCTCCGTTCTCACCAACTCCGCTGCAAAGGGCGGCAGCTTTCTGCTCGAATCGCCCTCCCCACAAGACGTTTTTACTCCGGCAGACCTCGGCGATGACCAGAAGCTGATCGGTCAAACCGCCGAGGAGTACGTCGTCAAAGAGGTCCTGCCGGTCGTGAAAGACTTGGAGAACAAGAAGGCCGGCTTGATGGCTGAGCTGGTTCGAAAGGCCGCTGAATTGGGACTGATGAGCGGGGGCACGCCCGAAGAGTACGGCGGCGCCGGCCTCGACAAGATCGCGACCACGGTCCTGACGGAAAAAATTTCAGTCTACGGCGGTTTCGCCGTCACGCATGGCGCGCACGCGGGCATCGGAACGCTCCCCATCGTGTATTTCGGCACGGAAGAGCAGAAGAAAAAGTATCTGCCAAAGCTGGCTAGCGGCGAACTGATCGGAGCGTATTGCCTCTCCGAACCGCAAGCCGGCAGCGACGCGCAGAATCTGCTGACCCGCGCGGTGTTGAACAAGGAAGGTACGCACTACGTCCTGAACGGTCAGAAGATGTGGATCACCAACGGCGGCTTCGCCGATTTGTATATCGTTTTCGCTAAGGTCGATGGCGAAAAATTGACCGCCTTCATCGTCGAACGTAATTTTCCGGGATGCAAGCCCGGCAATGAAGAGCACAAGATGGGCATCCACGGCAGTTCGACGACTCCCGTGTTCCTCGAAAATTGCCTTGTGCCGAAAGAAAATGTCCTGCACGAAATCGGCCGCGGCCACATTGTCGCCTTCAATGTGCTGAACGCCGGGCGATTTACTCTGGGCGCGTCGTGTGTCGGCGGTTCGAAACACGTCCTCATGACCGCCTCCAAGTATTCCAAGGAACGCAAAGCGTTCGGCAAACAAATCGGCGATTTCGGCCTCGTAAAAGAAAAGCTGGCGGAGATGGCCATCCGTATATTCGCCGTCGAATCCATGATTTATCGCAGCGCCGGGTATATCGAAGCGGCCATGAACGCAGCCGCCGGTTCTGGGAACAAAACGCAGAACACCATGAAGGTCCTTGAGGAATACGCCATTGAAAGTTCCATCGCCAAGGTGTTCGGCAGCGAAATGCTGAGTTTCGTTGTAGACGAAGCGGTGCAAATTTTTGGTGGCTACGGCTTCCATGAGGATTATCCCGTTTGCCGCGCGTATCGCGATTCCCGCATCAATCGCATTTTTGAGGGCACCAACGAAATCAACCGCATGCTTATCATCCAAATGCTGATGAAGCGCGCCATGGCAGGACAACTCCCGCTCATCCCAGCCGCCATGAAGCTAGCCGATGAGATCCTGGCAGGCCCTTCCTTCGAGGAGGCTCCCGAAGGCGTTCTCGCCGACGAAGCGCGCATCATCGCGAACGCCAAGAAGATTTTTCTACAGTCCGCTGGCGGAGCATTGCAAAAATACCGCGACAAGTTGGCGGAAGAGCAGGAACTGATCGCCGCGCTCGCCAATATCGTCATGGAAATCTACGCCATGGAATCTAGCCTGCTTCGGGCACAGAAAGCCGCGGCAACCAAAGGTGAATCCGCTGCGGCGGTCATGATCGATGCCGCGCGGGTGTTCATCGCCGAAGCCGCGGATCGCGTCGACCACGAAGCCAAACGCGCCGTCGCCGCCGTCCACGAAGGCGATATGCTCACCACGCAATTGGCGGTTCTGAAGCGATTTGGCAAGCGGCCTGTCGTCGACACCATCGCGCTCCGCCGGACGGTCGCCGCAGCCGTCCGAGCGCAGGATCGCTACCCCTTTGAGGGTCGCTAGAAGGGTTTTCCCGAGAAAGCCGCTCCCCCTATTACCAGTAGGGCCGCAAAGCCCCGGACTTTAGGCCGGGGATATAAGGCCCTGAAAGCGGGGTCTTCTGTTGCTCGACGTATTGCTTAATGATGCCTAGCGGTGCGCCGCCACAACTAGAAGTGAAGTACGAAGGCGACCATAAAATGCCTTTCCAATAGCATTTCTCAATATCAGGTCGCTCTATTCGGAGCAGCCGACTGGAAACACCCTTGAGGCTGTTGACCAGGCTCGACGCCGAGCGCTTCGGCGGGTAGTTGACGAGCAGGTGTACGTGTTCGGCATCCCCGTTGACCTCGACCAGGTGTGCCGCAAAGTCGCGGCAAACTTTTTCGAAGATGATTTCGAGCCGTTGGATGGCGTCTCCGTCGAAAACGTGTCTTCGATACTTTCTGACAAAGACCAAGTGGACATGCAATGCGAATGTGCAATGTCTGCCGTGTCGAATATCATTTGACAGTGCTATCGACCAATAGTTCAATGGGGTTAGGTTGCGACGGCAAGCCTTCAAATTCGCATTGATGCCGAACGGCGAACAACCTCGCCGCCTGCGCCAGTTTGCCGGGTCCTGCCGTTTCGTCTACAACAAAGCACTTGCTCTCACCGTCGAACGCTACGAGAACAGAGAGAAGCGTCTCGGCTACGCCAAACTGTGTGCCTGGTTGCCCAACTGGAAGATGGAGCACGAATTTCTGTCGGAGGTACCAGCGCAAGCGTTGCAGCAAGCACTCAAAAATCTGGAACGGGCGTACACGAACTTCTTTCAAAAGCGAGGCAACTTTCCGAAGTTCAAAAAGAAGGGCCAGCGTGAAAGTTTTCGCATCCCGCAAGGTTTTGAGGTAGACAACCAGAACGGACGTATCAAACTGCCGAAACTCGGCTGGATGCGCTACCGCAAGTCGCAGGACATCCTCGGGGAGCCTAGCAACGTCACCGTCTCGGAGTCGGCTGGCAAATGGTTCGTCAGCATCCAAACGGAACGGGAAGTCGAAACACCGCAGCACCCATCGACCTCTGCCGTTGGTTTGGACTGGGGCGTGGTCAACTTCGCAACCATGTCCAATGGTGAAGTCCTCGAGCCGTGCCAACCGTTGAAAAAGTTTCTGCCGAAACTGGCGAAGTTGCAACGCCGTTTGGCGAAGAAAAAGAAGTTCAGCAAGAACTGGCGCAAGGCGAAAGCCGATATCAGCAAAGTGCATACGAAGGTCGCCAACATTAGAAAGGATTTCGTGCACAAGGCTTCGAGGGACATCAGCAAAAACCACGTCGTTGTCGTAGTCGAAGACCTGAAAGTCAAAAACCTGAGCAAGTCGGCAACCAAGAAGGTAGCGCAAAAGTCTAGGCTAAACCGTGCCATCCTGGACGCCAGTCCGTACGAGTTGCGCCGCCAACTGGAATACAAGACGCAGTGGCTAGGCGGTTTGCTGGTTGTTGTGCCGCCGCAAAATACCAGCCGCAAGTGCCTTGCGTGTGGGCAGGTATCGGCAGAGAACCGCAAGTCGCAAGCAAGGTTCGTTTGCGTTTCATGCGGATTCTCGGCCAATGCGGATTTTGTTGGAGCGGTAAACATCAAAGAGGCGGGACTCGCCTCGTTAGCCTGTTCGCAACCTTCGGACGAGGTAAGTCCGTCGTGTCAGGAACCCACCGAAGGTTTCCCCGCCTAGAAGGGTGAGCCAGTCGGAATCCCCTCCCTTTAGGAGGGGAGGATGTCAACCATCGACTCAGTACCGGGCCCCGTTCCAAAGCGGAACAATACTCCATGTGGGTGTACCAGCAGGGCGATAACAAGGCCGACACACCGCATCAGAGAACGTTTTCCACGCACTGAACCGCCCATTAAACTACGAGGCTAGGTACTAGAACCCTTGAGTCTTAAGCCATTTCCCCGTTCTTTGGCTTTTGTGGCCCTCCTCGTTGTGGTGGCCCAGGCTTGCTCGATTGTCTTTCTCGGCATCTCTCCTGCCGGTTCGGTAGTCGGCAACGGGCTGCAAATCTTCTCCAGTTTCTTTGCCGCGGCCATGTGTTTTCGCGCCTCTCGCAAGGCTGCCGGTTTCAGTCAGTCTTTTTGGACATTGATCGGTTTTGGGATGGCCGTTTGGGGCGTGGCCGATTTCGGCTGGATCTATTACGAAGTGTTCCACCGATGCGAGCCGCCAACGGGTTCCTTGATTCGCTTCCTCTTCGACACCCACGGCATGTTTTTCGTGATGGCCATTTTCTTGAATCAGGAAAAGAACGACTCACAAGTCGAAACAGAAGAAGCGCTAGACTTTGTTCAGGTGGGGATTCTCTTCTTTCTGTTCTACTTCCGGACCTACTACTTGCCCTCGCTGAACCTCACCCAACAGACGGCGTTCGCGCGGGAAATGACCATCTCTTTTTGGACCGACTTGGGCATCATTCTTTTGGCCGTTCTGCAGTGGCGTCGCGCACGCTTCCCGGAAGTCCGTGAGCTCTACGGCGGGCTGGCTCTCTATCACCTTTTCTACACCATCGGCTCCCATTCTCTCGACGCGTATCAAGCACAGCAGGAAATCCCGACAGGCACCTGGTATGACCTTGCCTGGACCCTGCCGTTGCTCTACGGCGCGTTTTGGGCTGCAAGATGGCAACCGGAAGCGGCGAGCAGTTCTCAATCTGGCATTCGCAAAAAGTCTCTCACGAGCATTTTGATTACGAACGGAATGTTTGCCTTTGTGCCGCTGGCAATTCTTTTCGTGGTGTCTGAGCTCGGCCCTGGCTGGAAGCTTGTCCGCTACAGTCTGCTGTTCGTCTCCTTTACTTGTTACGCGCTACGAATCGCCCTGATGCAGTTCCGCCAACAGCAGGATGAAGAGACCGTACGCAGGCAAACTCTGGCGATGGACACCTCTGTCGACGGAATCGCGCTGATCAACGAAAAAGGCGTCCACATCTACGCCAATTCGGCTTTTGCAAGAATGTTTGGTTTCGATAGCCCCAATCGGGTCATCGGCCAGCCTTGGCGGGTCGTTTACGCGTTTCAGGATCTCCACAAACTGGAACCCGAGATTCGCGACGCCTTGGCGCACAGCGGCAAATGGTCATCGCAACTTACTCTGTTGCGACCAAATGGCACGCTACTCTCTACGGAAATGACCGTGGCTATGTTGCCTGGTGGCGGAACGATGTGCGCTTGCCGTGATCTTACGCAGCGCGAGGAAGCCGAAAGAGCGCGCGCACAGGCGGAAGCGAAGTACCGTACGCTGGTCGAGCAGGTGAACGCAATCACGTACATCGCGGAGATCGGCATCCATGGCCAATGGCACTATGTCAGCCCTCAGATCGAGTCCATTCTCGGCTACAAACCGGAAGAATGGCTGGCCATCGCGCACCAATGGGCCGGACTTATCCATCCGGATGATCTTTCGGTCGTCGAAGCGGCGGAAGCCGCGAGCGAAAGAGGCGAACCCTTCCAAGCTGAATTCCGCGTGAAGAGGAAGGATGGCCGCGAAGTCTGGCTCAACGATACGGGCGTCGTCGTTCGAGGCAACAATTCGCATCCGGTGATGGAAGGAATCATCCTGGACATTACCGAGCGCAAGATTCTCGAAACCCAGCTTCAACAATCGCGCAAAATGGAAGCTGTGGGACGCCTCGCCGGAGGGATCGCTCACGATTTTAACAATCTGCTGACCATCATTACCGGCTATACCGACCTGGCATTGAGCCGGCCTACGGTGCCCCTCGATCTACGAAGCGACATCGAACGCATCGAGAGTGCATCGGCCCGCGCAGCCGCCCTGGTTCGTCAATTGCTCGCCTTCAGCCGCAAACAGGTTTTGCAACCGAAAACCCTGGATTTGAATGCGATCGTAACCAACATGGAAAAACTGTTGCGCCGGCTGATCGACGACCACATCGAAATGGTCACCTGCGTTCAGGACAACGTGGGCAAGGTAAAGGCGGATCCCGCGCAAATCGAACAGGTGATCATGAACCTGGTGGTGAACGCTCGCGACGCCATGCCGCAGGGCGGACAACTGCTGATTGAAACATCAAATGTAGAACTCGATTCCGGTTACGCTGCCGACCACCATCCCCTGAAGCCCGGCCCCTACGTGATGCTGGCAGTATCGGACACCGGAATCGGAATGGACGCCGGCACCGTGGTACACATTTTCGAACCCTTCTACACCACCAAGGAAAGCGGACGCGGCACCGGGCTCGGCCTCTCGACCGTGTACGGCATCGTCAAGCAGAGCGGTGGCTACATCTGGGTGTACAGCGAACCAGGAAAAGGAAGCACGTTCAAGGTCTATCTGCCACGAGTGGATGAGGTGGTCGAACCCGAAGTATCCAAACAAGTGCCTCTGGTCGAAAAGCGCGGTAGTGAAGTCGTCCTACTGGTCGAAGATGAAGAAGCGGTTCGCGATTTGGTACGTACCATCCTTGCCGGACAGGGCTATGAAGTGATCGTCGCAATTGACCCCCAGCATGCCGAGGCCATCGCCAGTAAATTCCCCGGAGAAATCCAATTGCTGCTGACCGACATGGTCATGCCCGGCATCAGCGGTCGAGAACTTGCTTCGCGCATCCTGATCAGCCGCCCGGGAATTCGCGTTCTGTACATGTCCGGCTACACCGAAAATGTCATGACCAGCGGCGGGATGCTCGAACATGGGTTAGCGTTCTTGCAAAAGCCGTTCTCACCCGCAGTCCTAATTCGCAAGATCCGCGAAATCCTCACCCAGACACCAGCTGCTTAAGGTTTCGAAGGCGCGTCAACCGATTCCTTTGGCTTGTTGATGGTATTCAGCGTCTCAACGTTGAAACGCTTATAGTCGAAGTACTTCGTTGTGACATTCATCTTGAAACCCTTTACGAGCAACAGCCTTAGTCCTATGTGTGCTTCCATACAGGTCGGCAACCAAACCTCGTTGTTCAGGGGCGCCAACGCAAACTGTACCTCCTTCACAAGGGAAGTACGGATACTGTGATGTAAGTCATGATAGATCGTCACTTACAATCAGACTGTGGCTATACTTATCTCGAATCCCACGCCTCGGAGTTCGCATGAAAACAGAAGTCTCCACCGTCACGACAAAAGGCCAGCTAGTCATTCATTCCAAGCATTCGATCAAAGAGGGAACCCAGGTGGCCTTCGTGGAGCAAGAGAACCGCCTGGTGCTGCAGCCCCTCACACCAGAGTTCATCCGCAGCCTCCGCGGCTCCCTTAAAGGCGAACCGTATGCACTGAAAGCTCTGCTGGAAGACCGCAGACGGGAGCGTAAGTTATGAAGCGCACCGTCCCTCGATGCCAGCGCGCTGATGACTTTCTTTGAAGATCGGCCTGGGGCCGATAAAGTCGAGGATTTGATTCGTCTGGGCGTCGAAGGCAAACGCCAATTGCTCATGTCCGTGGTGAATTGGGGCGAAGTGTACTACTCCACGTGGCGTGCGAAGGGACCCGGGGTCGCGCGGAAGGTTCTCAATGATATCGCACAACTGCCGCTGGAAATCGTGGACGCTGATCTCGACTTGACTCGCAGTGCAGCTGAATTGCGAGCGGAACACAAATTGCCCTACAGCGACTGTTTTGCTGCGGCCCTCGCTGTCAATCGCAAAGCCTCCCTCGCTACCAGCGACAAAGACTTCGCCCATGTTGAAAAAAGGCTAGAGATCCTCTGGACTCTCGGAGTGTAACCCAATCAACAGTGGCGCCATCAAGAGGCGCAAGCGAAAAGTCATTCCTGCCAATGGACACGGACTTGGGCGTGTTGTGTTCGACCCAGGGACCAGACCATGACCCTCAACTGTGCGAAAAGGGAAATGCACGGCTTCTATCTCGGTGCCATGGTGGGTGAATGAGTGAAGCTATGCTCGCCATGAGGGCAGAATGAACTCGCCGGAAGAATATTTGAGAGCTGCGGACAGGCTCGCGCAGGAAGTCGTGAATGCTTACTTGCCGCACAACTGGACAGGACACGCAGAGGATCCATGACGCTCATTACCGATTGTCTTGACATTGTCGGGCAGACAACGTAACTTGGAGACCGAGGGGGTGACTATGCCATCCCGTTCTCTCCGTAGTGAAAAACTGGATCTCCGGTTGACACGCAAGGCTAAGACAGCGTTGAGAGCCGCGGCGGCGGCGTCCAATCGTTCCGTGAGCGAGTTCGTTCTGGAGAGCGCGCTTGCCCGTGCCGACGAAGCACTGGCGGATCGGCGTACCTTTGGGCTGAATCGAGCGCAATGGAAAGCATTCTTGGCAGCGCTGGATGCCCCTCCGCGTCCCCTGCCCCATCTAGAACGTCTTCTAAGGGAACCTGGATTCTTTGACGCGGCACTCGCCAGTGAGTGAGACGAGGCGCGTCGAAAAACTGCGACGTGACCATCCGGTCGAAAGCTTTGATTGTGGTCGTGAAGAGCTCAACCGGTATCTCATACGCTATGCCTGGCAGAATCAACAGGCAGGCGCCGCGCAAACCTATGTGGGTATCGTGGGTGAAGTCATTGCTGGCTACTACACTCTAGCCGTAGGCCAGGTGACTTTGGAAAATGCTCCCGAGCGTCTGAAGAAGGGTCCGGCAAAGCATCCCGTACCCATCATGCTACTCGCGCGTCTTGCTATCGATCACCGCTGGCAGGGCCAAGGTGTTGGCAAGGCACTCTTGCGAGACGTGATGCAGCGCACGCTGCAAGCAGCGGACATAGCCGGAATACGCGCTTTTGCCGTGCACGCAAAAGATGAAGAAGCGAGGCGCTGCTACGAACATTTCGATTTTATCTCCTCGCCCACAGACCCGATGCATCACTTCGTTTTGCTTAAGGACCTGCGGCGGATTATCTCGGAATCAAGATCTTCATAAAACGTTAAGCCAGCATTTCGCAGCGATGAGATCGCTTATGCGAGTAAAATCTACCTGCGCAATATCGAATGCCAAAGGAAGGGCTTTAGGGACTGGCGAGCGGGAAAAAAAATCGCAGCACACGTCTGCGGCAAGTTCCCAAGATCAATCAATCGCAAAATCCGCGTAATCCTCACCCAGACACCAGCTGCTTAAGGTTTCGAAGGCGCGTCAACCGATTCCTTCGGCTTGTTGATGGTATTCAGCGTCTCAACGTTGAAACGCTTATAGTCGGAGTACTTCGTTGTGACATTCATCTTGAAACCCTTTACGAGCAACAGCCGTAGTCCGATGTGTGCTTCCATATAGGTCGGCAACCAAACCTCGTTGTTCACATACTCTTGTTCAAAAACAAAGCTAGTTCCCTTTTGTAGATTGGCCAGCACGCCGCCGCCGATATGTAAATCGCCCACGAAGTACGCCTCTAGCCGCACCACGTCTTTTGCTTTTTCATCGATCCAAACCACTCCGGCCAATTCCTTGACCACTTTTTCTTCCATATTCTTCGGCTTGTACTCCGGATTGGGCTCAAAATCAAAGACCAGCACGTCCTGCCCGCGAAATCGCTCCCTTCTCGGGTTCACGAATTGGCTCACGCGTAGAAACACTTCGATGCCAGGTTCGTCGTCGTCCTTCGACTCCTTCCCTTCTTCCTTTGCTTTCTCATCTTTCTCCTCTTTTTTCTTTTCCCTCTTTTGCGCTTCTTCGATTCGCTTCTGGGTCTTCTCGTTCTCTTTCGTCTGGTCCGCTTCGCCGAGAGGCTTGCCGTCCTTCTTTACCAGCGTGGTCACCTCGTCTCCGTTCAAATAGAAGAAAGTGTATTCGTTGACTTCCTTCTTGCTTACCGCTCCAGCCTTGTCGTACTCGGTTTCTTCCTCCACTTGGGTGCCGGCGTAGTTTTCTTTGATCTTGTCGATCTCTTTTTGATTGGCGTCAATCTCCTCGAACAGCCTCTTCAAATCAGGGAGCTGCACCTGGGACTTCATCGGAAAGTCGAAGACTCTTTCTCCAATGGTTTCGTCGGTAACCGCTCGCGTGACACTGACCGCGTAAACCTCTGCGCCGCGGTGAATTTCCATCTTGTAAGGAATCTTTATGCCGTTCGCTGTCCGCCAATCGTCGTAATAAATCTCGAGCGGAACTCCCGCCAGTGTCCCTTTCTCCGCCGCGATCAGACGGCTCTGTTGGTCGAAAAAAACCTCCCATTGCACGCCGGTCGGGTAGGTCAATTCGATCTGATAAGTCTGGTGACCGCGCAGCGCAACCGTCCCTTTGTAGGCGGCGCCGATCTTTTGCTTGGCAAGTCCCAGGAACCGCAAGTTGTAGTATTCCGCGGCCGCTTCCACTTCGAGCGCCTCTGCGCCAAGCAACGTCTCAATCTGTCCCGAATTGCGCTGGTGCCACACGGATTTGCCGTTGTAGGCGACAATCTCCGTCTTTGCCCCGTTTCGCAATTCCGTGTAATAGCGGTTAGGCAGTTTCACGCGGAAGCTGTAGGTACCAGATTTGCTGTCGTTGCCCGCTTGCGTCTGAACCGCGCCATCGATTAGCACCGTGCGAACCTTGCTCAGCGCCTTGCTGCCGCCAGCAGTTTTCACATATTGGTCGATGATTTTGGAAGCATCCTGACAGCGGCAGACAGCGGGAAACAGAAGCAAAAGCTCAATGAGCAGCAATAGCGAGGATACGCGGCGCATAGTGTCCTTCTAGGATACGAACTCCCGGTCAAAATGTTGCGTGAGCGGGTAAAACGTTGCGAAAGTTTTTCTGTAACTGCATTTTCTCGTCTTAAAATTTCCTGAATTACTTGTGTGCCTATAGAAAGTACCAGTATTCCTAAAGCGGGATTCCCATCCAAAAATGTATCCGGAAAACCTCTAAAACCTCGCGTATTTACTGGCTATTTCCTTGACACCTCCGGTGTGGACAGTCAGAATAAGCGGAGTTTTGCGCCCATCGAGGTGGGCGCTGGTGCCTATTCCTCATCCTTACAATAGAGGAAGTTCTGAGTTTTATCATACGCGCACGAATTCGTTGGCCCGGAGGAGGGCTTGATCCATGATGATTAGGTCGCACGCATTCACCCCAAGGCAAATCTGTATCCTCTCTGCTCTAGTCCTCTTGGCGTTTGGCGCACTTGCGCCGACTTTATTTGCTCAGGTCAACATCTCGACAGGTGGCTTTACTTCGAGCACTGTGTGTAAGAGTTCTTCGGTCGGAAGTGGATGCCAAGTGGCCACGAACGGCACAGCGTTGTCGACGGGGGTGGGCGCCCTCCAGTTGACGCCCAGCAGTGGAAATCAAACTGGGTCCGCTTGGGCGGTTACTCCCCAAACAGTGATAAACGGGTTTTCTACTAGCTTCACCTTTCAATTCACAAATCCCAGTCCGACTCCAGCCGACGGCATTGCTTTCGTGATCCAGAACGCTCCCACTGGACTGGCGGCTATCGGCTATACCGGGGGAAATGGCGGGGCAATTGGTTATGGTGACGACGACGCGGATCAACATATAACTACTGGAATCTCCAGCAGCTTAGCGATAGAACTGGACAGCTATCAAAATGGCTGGGATCCCAACAACAATCATGTGGCTGTGCAAAGCTGCGGGACCGGATATAATACCTCTCACCACGGTTACAGTTGTCTGATTACGAACCCCAATTCCAACCTCAATTCCGATTCCACCCTTGGCATTAGTGGCGTGTCAGGCTCATTTGCAGACGGGCAGATGCACACGGTAACGATCCAATACAATCCTCCAAGCAGTCCGTGTACCCCTGTTTCTACAAACAATCTCTGCATCTATATCGATCAGACGACGACTCCTGCCCTTTCTGTCTATGTAGATCTTTCCACCATCGGCCTCACGAGCGGCGGCGCCGCGTATGTGGGTTTCACCGGGGCTACCGGAGGTAGTTTCGAAACGCAGGATATTCTGAGCTGGAATTTTAGTTCCACGACTATTATCCAGACTTTTAATACGAATCAACCGACGACTTCGAACTTCACGACTCCTGGAGGAGAGAATCAGCAAACACTCGATCTAAGCACTGCGACCAGCCTGACTTGCAACGGACAACAGAACAATGCATGCCCGGCGATTACCTTGATTACCACCAACAACAACGTTTCGGCAAGCGCAACGTGGCCGCAATACGTGAACGGCACCCCTTGGGCTACATCGGTTTGCGCGGCACGCCCGAGCAACGGCGGCACGGGCGATCTGTGTTCCTTGTTCGTCAATGCTTGCTTCGGAGGCAACATTACCCAAAGCCAAGCGGACGATTACTACTGCCCCAGCGTCACGCCTGGCAACAACAATGGAACCATCACCCTCTATGACACTTGGGATCCTCTCAATCCAAAGCCCACGATTGCAACGGGCACAACGGTTTCTTTGATTGATTTCGTGCCAAGCACTCCGGGAGAGCTGTGGACCGCAAGCCAAATGGGGCAGAACCCCAACCCGGTTTGCACGAGCGTCAACCCACTTCATTGCGACATTTCTGACACCCTTACCGTTGTCTATGGCGACCAAACCACCACACGTGGAAGCAAGCCAAAGAAGGGCTGGATTGTAACCGTCTTCAACGTGCCGATGTTGACTACGGCGTGGTACGTTTTGGCAGGCGGCTCTCAGTGCTTGACTCCTATGACTCAACTTAACAATAATCCTGCAGCCTCGAACGCGTGGTTCAATGCTACGTGTCAGTTGCAGTACGTCGTCAACGAGGCGGCGCCTGTAGCTCCGACCAACAATTTCGTTGCCGCACCACCAGCTTCGATTACTTATGGCTTGAACGCCGCCATAGTTCCTGCTTCAAACGATGCCTCCAATGCCAACAGCGGGCTTGCGGCCACCTGGACCGTCGATCCTGGGTCGATCGCGAGCGTGCTCGAGAGCCTCGGCGCCAGCGGGGGAGACGGAACTTACACACTGCACTGGTCCGCTGTCGATAACGTTGGTATCTCTGAGAAAAATATCCAGCTAATAGAGCCGCCGAGCTCGACCAACCTCAACCCACCCGCGTGCTACAATCCGGACCCGAAAAACTATCCAAACCTCACATGGCCGTGCTACAACACGAATCTGTTCACAACGACGATTAATGTTGACTCCACTTTTCCCACAATCGGTGGCGTTTTGTCAGTACCGGGCTCCCCGGCGGGCACGTTCTACCAGGGCCAGTCGGTCAACGTCACCTACACGTGCAACGACCCACTCACCAACAGTGTTGCTTCGGGCATCCAGATGTGCGCCAAGGCAACGATTCCACCGGTAAACGGAGTTTGTCAGACATCACCTACGCCTGTGACGGTCGCGCTTCCCACGATGGGGCCGGTCGGGCCTCAGAGTCTTACTGAGACCGCCATGGACTGCGCGGGCAACACCGGCACAAACGGCCATCAAGCTACACCGTGGCGCCAAGCGAGAATCTGCAAATCAACACCATTCCGCTGCTAACCATCAGCACCGGCGTTCCCGGCCTGATCCCGGTGACCTTCGGCGCGGCCATCACCAACCTGAGCACCGTTACTGCGGACAACGTAACGGTCACAACTACTTTCTCGAGCCTCCCGAGCGGAGTCGTTCTCGGCACGCCCACTGCAACGATATCCACCGTCACTTGCTCGAACAGCCCATGCACGTTGAAGGGCGTCACCATAACCACGACCTCGTGCAGCGTATCGGGGCCAACGGTTACCTGCAGCGTTCCGACCCTCGGAGCAGTCTCTTCAAAGACCGGCCTGTGGATGGAAATCATCGTCCCGGTGGCCAAGAACTCGAAAACGGGGAAATTCACCTCAACATCAGTAGTTAATTCCTCCGGGGTGGATCCGACGCCAGGAAACAACACCGTTACACAGACATACACCATCTTTTAGACGAGACGTTCCAGGCGGGCAGCCAGAACAAGTTAACCTATTCGACGGAAGCTCCGGGAAACCGGAGCTTCTTTTTTTGGCAGTACAATGTTGAGGAAACTAGCCCTTCGCTGCGGCGCCCTGTGTGGCTTGCGTGTAGACGGCCTTCAAATCGGCGCGGTCCATAGTGTGTTCCGCGCCTTGCTCTTTCCTAATCTCATCCAGAATGCTCGTGGTCTGCCGGTATTCGCCGGCGGCACCGCTCGCGTCGCCCTTTTGCTTCGCCAGATTGCCAAGTTGATAATGTATCAACGCGGTCTGCAACCGCACACCCAGTTTTTCGCTGGTATTGAGGGACTGATCCAGCACTTCCTTGGCATGGGCATAATCCTTGCTGTTGATGAGGGCCTCGGCAAGATCCACGGAGCTGACCAGCGCCAGATACTTCATGCCCTGCTTGTCCGCGTCCTGTGAAATCGCGCGCAAATCACTGACGACGGATGCCGAGCGACCCTCGGCGATGGCAACGCGAGCCAGGTTCAATTTGGCGGTGAGCACCGTTTCCGGAGCCTTGGCATGCTGCGCCAGTTGCAGCGCCTGTTGATATTGGTCTTTGGCCGTTTTGGTTTGACCGGCGTAAAAAGCAATATCGCCCTCGGCGTTGTGCGTGTCGGCAATGAGCTTGTCGTTTTTCAATTCCGTAGCCAGCGATCGCGCTTCGTCCAAACTCTTCCCCACTTCGGCGCTCCGGCCCGCCTTCGCCAGCGCTTCGGCATAGTCGATCAGTACCTGAACCATCAGGCGGCTGCGATCTTCTGCTTTCTGGAAGCCTTTCACGGATTCACTGAGGTTACTCACCGCCGCGCCGAACCGTCCCTGATCGAGAAACACCATGCCCATGCTGTGCAGTTCCAACGCGCCGTTGTGGGAATCGTTCCCGGAACGTCGCAGTCCCAGCGCATGCATATACGCCTGCATCGCTTGGTCGTACTGCGCGGTCATCGTGTACGCTTCTCCTAAATTGTGCAATGTATCGGCCGTATCGACGGGATTATTCAGTTTCTCTCGCAAATCGAGAGCCTGCTTGTAATACGCAATCGCATCGTCGTTTTGTCCTTTGGCAAGGTAGATGCTTCCGATGTTGTTTAGGCAGACCGCTTGCAGCGCCAAGTCACCCACGTCTCGCTGCGTCTGGAGCGACTGTTTGTACAGATCGAGCGCTTTGTCGTAGTTACCGCGATCCTCTTCTAGACCCCCGATGCTGATCAGCGAATTGGCAATATCTTTCTTTGCGCCAATTTCCCGCCGAAGGGTCAGCGCCTGGTTATAGGCCGCATAGGCCAGATCGGGCTTGCCTAAATTGGCCTGAATGTCGCCGATTTCCGAATAGTTGTTCGCTTCCGCGCTTTTGTCACCCAGTTTTTTGTTGATCTCCAGCGATTGGTTCACGTTTCGCAGCGCTTCGTCGTACTTATTCATGCCGTCATACGCAATCCCGAGGAACTGAAGAACCTGCGCGTGCTGTTCTTCGTTTTCGAGTTCGACGGCCAAAGTCAACGCACTGTTCAGCGGATCTAAACCCGCTTGCGGTTTCCCATTCGCCACTTCGAGCCAGCCCGTCTGTATCAATGCGGCGAGATTCTTCGGATCGTTTTTCAGCACTTTCGCGTATTGCGCGCGCGCTTTGTCAAATTGTCCGGCGTCGAGATACGCGTTCCCGAGAGCAAACTGCACGTCGCCGTCTCCCGGCTGGCTCGCGGCCAGCTTCTGGTAAGTCTCCACGGCCTTGTTGCTGTCTTTCATTACGCGCGCGTGATTTGCTTCGATGAGATATTTCTCCGCCAGCGGGAGTTGCGCGTCCAACTCAATGGCCTTGCGCGAAGCTTCCTCCGCCTGCGAATCATACCCCAGAGCGGAGTTCGTTTCCGCCAGTCTGGAATATGCCAGCGCAAAGTCCGGGTCAGCCTGCACGGCCGCCTGGAACAATTTCACCGCTTCCAGATTCTTCCCCTGGCGCCGCATCTGCAATCCCTGCAGATACGCACTCAAAGCGGCGGCCGACTTCGAAGTCGGCTGGAAGGAACTGGCTTTCAATTCCTTTTGCACATCGGAGGAAACCGTGAGATTTTGCCGGATCAGTTCCGCTAATTGATTCACGGGCGCGCCGATATCGTTCTGGCTCGCCGCATCTACGCTAATCGGATTGTCGCGGCCCGACTTCAGATCCTTTACGGTTCCTTCGATATGAATCTTGTCGCCATTCTTGAAAAACTTACCCCACACGAGCGTATCGGCGTTGCTGAATTTTGCGACGTTCGTAAGCATCGACGAGTCCACCGCCGTTCCGGGCGTCACGCGCAAATCCGTCAGCACTTGATGTAAACGGTCAGGCGAAACGATGCGCAGGTGCGCCGATTGCCCGACGGCTGTCGTCAACATGTCCGCCAGGTTCGATCCCCACTGATCCAGGGAAGGATCCCCCGACGTGTTCTGAAACGGCAGAATAGCCAGCGAAAGTTCCGGCCCTTTGGCCTCCGCCGCAGCGCCCGTCGAATTCGAGTGGTTCAACGCCGGGCGTACAACGAACCAACCTCCTCCGACGACAACAAGGGCGATCGCACCAATACCAACCCACTTCCAAGTTGTCGCAGGTTTCGGGGGAACAACGGGAACGGGAACAGGAAGAGAAATTGAAGCCAACGTGGGACGGGAGCCCTGAACCGCGTCCAGGTCAAACAAAATCTCCTGCACGTTCTGATACCGATGCTCCAGATCGCGCTCCAAACACTTCGAAACGATGTCGCTCAACGCCTTCGGCACGGACGAATCGAGTTCCGCTGCGGGAACAGCGCGTTCCTGATTGCGCCGCAGCAAGCTGGCCATCGCCGTGTCGGCCTTGTACGGCGTCTTGCCCACCAGCAGTTCGTAGAAAATCAATCCCACTGCGAAAATATCGGAACGCTGGTCGAGCGCCTTCCCCATCGACTGCTCCGGAGACATATATTCAATGGTTCCGAGCAGCGCGCCCGTCTGTGTCATCCCATCGCCGCCGATGGTGCGTGCCAGTCCGAAATCCATCACCAGGATTCGGCCCGTCTTTGTTTCCTGCATGATGTTCTGTGGCTTCAAATCGCGGTGAATGACGCCCGCGCTGTGCGCCGCGTCCAGCGCGTGGCACACCTGGCGAATAATCTCAACGGTCCTTTCAACAGACAGCCTCCCCTCGTCCGTCAGGATGCGCCGAAGGTCGTCGCCTTCCACAAACTCCATGGTGATGAACTTCACGCCATCCGCTTCGGAAATGTCATAAATGCGGATCACGTTTCTGTGCGTGACTTGATGCGCCGTCAACAACTCCTGCTTGAAACGCGCAAGAATCGCAGGATTCGAGGCAAGCTCCGGGCGAATCAGTTTCAGGGCGACCGTGCGCTCCACTTCGCGATCTAGCGCCTTGTACACCGCGCCCATCCCGCCTTCACCGAGCAACGCCACAATTTCGTATCGCGCGCCGATCAGGTCACCCGGCTGCAGAATGGCTTCCTTCATGTAAATGCCGGAAAGCACGGGCCCGCGCGAGGAAGCCGGTGTCTCGGGCAGACTATCGGAAATCGTGGCGTCCGGATGCAACTCCGGCTGGCTAGGTGGTTTTACCGATGCGGTCGGCTTGACACGCGGTGGCGGCGTCACCGGGACGTCGGAAATCGTAGCGTCCCCAAGCGGCTTCGGCTGGGCCAGTGGCTTTACCGGCTGGGTCGGCAACTTTACCGATGTGGGCGGCTTGGCAGGTGGTGGGGGCGTCACCGGTACGTCAGAAATCGTAGCGTCCCCAAGCGGCTGCGCCTGGGCGGGTGGTTTTACCGGCTGGGTCGGCAACTTTACCGATGTGGTCGGCTTGGCAGGTGGCGGGGGTGGCGTCGGCAACGGTACGTCAGAAATCGTCGCGCCTTCCCGCGGATCAAACGGAGCGTTGCTCGCGGAACTGTCGCCCTTCGCGGGCACACCTACCCCTTGCGGACCACCGGCACCCTTTTTGGATTTAGAATCGTCCATGCAGCTTCAAACACCTGACCGCTAATACGCGGGCAAACAGCTTGCACGCCGCGCACACCAGCAGTTGGCTAAGTATAGCGATTTGCTGGCTCGAACGCAGCTATTTGCAGCGGTGAGGGGTACCGGTTATCCGTGGTGCCGTAAAACCTCGCCGTTCAGGGCGAGGATATAAGGCACTACTTAAGTGAGCTGGGTTTTCTGCTGCTCCATGTATTCCTTGAGAATGCGGTTTGGCGCACCGCCGCAGCTAGGAGCAAAATACGAAGGCAACCAGAGAACGTCTTTCCAATACTTGCGTTCGATGTCAGGACCCTCGATTCCTAGCAACCGACTGGATACGCCTTTCAGGTGGTTGACCAAGGTCGAAATCGCGCGCTTAGCTGGATAGTTCACAAGCAAGTGAACCTGGTCTCCTTCGCCATTCCTCTCGGATCCGTTGTGCTGCGAAGCCTCCACAGGCCTTCTCGAAGGTGACTTTGCGTCTGGTGACGAAGACCAAAGGAAGGTGAAGCTAAAGAACACAATGTATACCGTGCCGAATCTCATTTACGTGTGCTACGGTTCGGAAAATGGCAAGAAAGACGTTCCGATTCCGGATCTACCCGAATCGCCATCAGCGAGAGCGATTGACCGAGACACTCGACCTGTGTCGGGAACTGTACAATGCCGGGCTACAAGAACGAATCGAAGCCTGGAAGAACCGTACTCCGGTTCGCGCATTCGATCAAATCAACCAGTTGCCAGAGATCAAAGCGATTCGCCCGGATGTTGCTCTTGTATTCAGCCAAGTCCTGCAAGATACCTTGCGTCGTCTGGACAAGGCCTACAAAGCATTCTTCCAACGTGTGAAGCGTGGACAAAATCCCGGTTTCCCGAGATTCAAAGGTCGCCATCGCTACAATAGTTTCACCTATCCGCAAAGTGGATTCGAACTGCATGGAAAATTGCAACTATCGAAAATCGGCAACGTAAAGATAAAACAGCATCGGGATATCGAAGGAGAAATCAAAACATTGACCATTCGTCGTGAAGCGGGAGATTGGTATGCCTGCTTCTCGGTCGAGTACGAAGCAAAGCCCCTTCCCAAGAAGGATAACGCCATCGGACTCGATATGGGTTTAGAGAACTTTGCGACTCAGTCCGATGGCAAGCCCATTCCGAACCACAAGTTTTACAAGAAAGCGCAAGCAAAACTTGGTCGTGCGCAACGCAAGGTAGATCGTCGCAAGAATAAGCAATCGAAGCGTCGGCACAAGGCCATTCTGTTGCTACAGAAAGCGCATCAACACGTCAGGAATCAACGCAAAGAGTTTCAGCACCAAGAAGCATTTAAATTGGTGCGCGATTTCGGAACCATCGTCGTTGAAGACCTGAACGTGAAAGGCTTGAGCGGCGGTATGCTTAGGAAATCGGTTCACGATGTCGGCTGGTCTTCCTTCCTTGCCATGTTGCGCTATAAAGCTGAAAACGCTGGTAGGCAACTGATCGAAGTAGACCCGAAGTATACCAGCCAAGAATGTCCGCAGTGTCAGGCCATCAGAAAGAAAGCACTGCCCGAACGAGTACATCGTTGCCACTGCGGCTTAACGATGGGACGTGACCACGCGGCAGCTTTGGTGATTTTCGGGCGTGGACTACGCCTTCAGCGCAAACAGATAGGCACTTAGCTACGGTTGCTTGAGAAGCCCCCGGCTTTAGCCCGGGGAGTATGTCACAACGTTAGAAACTTTTCCGCCCTACGGTTTCTTCTTGCCGCCCAACAAACCGCCCAGCTGGTTAGCCACTCCGCTGGCATTCGCGCCACCAGCTCCGCCGGCGAGTCCCTTAGCCATGCCTTCGACATTGCCAGCTCCGCCAGCGCAGCCGAGTTCCGCCTTCAACATACTAGCCGCAGCTCCTCCGACGTCCGGTACAAATTGCGGATTCGAGGTCGTCCCGCGTACCTGCAGCGGCACTTTGATGGCGCCATTCTTGCAGTTGGTAGCGCCGCCGCCCAGCGCTTGCCCGGCGATTCCGCCAATCGCTGATCCCGCAGCCCCGCCCAACTGGGCCGTCACCGTCGCGACGAGCTTGAAATCCATGTTGTTTTTCGAGTCTAGTGTTCCGTTGCCCACAACCGTCCCGAGCGACGGCACCACCAGGTCGAGTTTATCCGCGCGCAATCCCGTCGGTGCCATGTGAACGTTGCTCGTGAATTTTTGTATCTCGAGATCATTGCCCGTCTTGATCCCCGCCAGCGCGCCAACGCCGGCGAGCTTCTGGCCCAGATTGAAGCCAGCCAGTTTCCCGTTGAACAGTCCAATCGTGCCATCGGTCACCAGCTTGTTCGTCGGCCCGGTCAGGTGCAGATCGGCGTTGAGCGTTCCCGTGGAAAGCCTGGAACCCGAGGGCAAATTGATCGCGAGCGCGGGCAGAAACGATTCCAAATCCGTCGCCGGCAAATTCTGCCCATTAACCTTCATGTCCAGCACAACCTCGTCTCCTACCGATTTATAAGTACCGCTCAAGTTGGTCGTGGCCTTGCCAATCTTCAGCGTAGTCGCGTTCAGCACGCCGCTCCCCGCCGCCATGTCATAGTTCGTGTCGAAATCAACCACTGCCGGCGTACCCGCCGGGCTTCCGCCCGCGACCAACACCGCTTTCGAAAGCTTCAATTGCCCTTTCGTTTGCATGTGACCGCCCTGGCTGACCAGGTTCGCGTCCACGTCCACCACGCCCGCAAGCCCCACGCCGGGATCGAGAAAACCCGTTTTCGCTAAGTCCAGGCTGGTGATATTCAACTTCGCATTCTGCGGCGTAAACGCGGCGTTGGTCTGATCGACGGGGCCAACTTTTCCATCGACGGTCATAGTCCCTCCACCGGGAAATTCGAGCGACAACTTCGCGGGGAAGCTATTCGTCATCGCTACATCGGTGGCCGTCAGATTCACTTTCGTATAAACGCTGCGCTTGCTGGAGTTGGTGTTCCCGACCGTGATCTGTCCGTCCTCCAGCGTCAATTCCCCGATGGACACCGCCTCGGTGTTTTTGCTGCCGCTTGCTGGCTGCGCTGGTTTCTGCGCCGGCGTCGAACTCGAGCTACCACCGATCGACGAAAAATTCCATTTTCCGCTCGGATCCTTCAGCATGGTCACCTGCGGGTCCACGATGGAAATTTCCGTCACGTTGAGCTGCTTCGAGAAAATCAGCGGCATCAATTCCACGCCGACCTTGACGTTCTTCGCGGTCAGGAACGGCCCGGAGTTAAATTTCGGATCGTCTGCGATCGACAGATTATCGATTCCCACCGACCCGCGAAGGATGGACAGGCTCAAATTGCCGAGCGAGACTTTGCGGCCAAGCGCGTCCGAAGCCTTTGCCTCGATGGTTGGGCGGAAGCTGTTCACGGGAATTAGAAAGGGCAGGACTAGCAAAATGACAATTAGAACGACGACAACGATAGCGATCCATTTTAGAGCTTTCATGAAGGCCTCCGGGAGGCAAGGCGTAGGCGGGCGCCCCACTCGTGTGAGGCTGGATAATACCACACTCCCTCGAGACTAATCCGTTGCCGCCTCCCTTGTAAAGTCCAGGCTTAGCCGCCATGCAGCGACCGACTCTTTTTTGCGCTGAAGGAAGTGCAGGGCTCGGGCGAGCGGCTTTCGCAACATCACAACGAGTCCATCCGCCCCAGCAAACGCAGGTAGCAAACCGAAGCCCGGCATGGTCAGTGGCCCAGGCACTCTGCCTGTACGCCGGAGGGACTTCCCGGCAGGACCTTAGCGTCTTAAAACCGCTACCCTCGCCACCAATGCCCAACCACTTGTCATCCAGAGCGAAACGCACCATCTGCTTTCCGCTCGCCACTTACATCAATCCTTACTTTACTTTGGGTCTTCTGGTGGGGCTGGGGAGATTCGAACTCCCGACACTTGGTTTAGGAAACCAATGCTCTATCCATCTGAGCTACAGCCCCTCGGGTGATTTTATCACGCTGCGTGCGAACTACCTGAGCGTCATTAGTACGCCTATCGCCCTTTCGACGGTTTCAGTGCCGGAAAGCCTCATCGCTTCGAGTAACCACTTTTTCAGCGTGGGGAAGGAGCGAGGGTTCAGTTCACGGAATGCTAATCCAACTCCAAGATTCGGCTGCGAATAGGTCCCGCACCTGGCCGGATGCGAATTTCCGACAAGAATGGGGCTCAGGAAAGAGCTCGCAACAGCCGTCTTGAGACGCTGGGGCGTACCGTTTGAGGATGCCCAAAACGCGGCCACCTACCGCTCGAGCTGCAGAGGCGGCTTCAAGGTTCTGCGACACCCGGAAAATGGCATCCGCACTACGGCAAGAACTGAAAAGGCAAGGTTTCCGCAAACGAACTGAGGTATTCCGGCAACTGCCAAGAACCCCTACTGATTTCGCCGCTTGGTCTCTTCTGCCAGCGCTCTCCTCAGTAACTCCTGTCCGCCCGGCTGCTTCAAAACATGAGCAAGCTCGGCGACCTGCTCGGACGTCAGAGAGTTCACGACCATTTCGATCGGGTCTGTTTTTGTGGGCATAGAAATAGCCTCCTTCCTCCATGGTGGAGGAGGGCTCAAGGCCGAGACTACTGGTCTAGAGAACAGCGTATCCGCGAAAGTTACGTTCGTTTCCAGCCCCTGCACCTAGCCCCAAACCGGGCAGTGACGAGCGTTACGACCAAGGCGATGAGGACGACTGCGGAGTTGGTGATTACGACCGCCCGGTCCTGCCAGCGAGGCGCAATTTTCGCACGGGGCTCAGTCGACCCGAGAAACGCGGTCGTAGCGTAACTCGTCGCGCGCGCGTAACGTGCAACCTGCTTGTAACTACGGGTTTGGCGTTTAGAGACCTTGCGCGATCTCCGCGAGGAACCAGGTCCGGCGTTCGGTTTGATCGACCCAAACCTCGATCAGGCTGGCCGTAGCGATGTCGTCATATTTTTCGCAGGTTTCGTGAGCGGCGCGCAAATAGCGCGTCAGCGCCTGATTATCGGCCAAAAGCTCCGAGAGCATGTCCTTCGGCGACACATTTTCCTCGTTGCTGTCCTTCAAGCGCTGGTGCTTCGAGACGTCGCTGATGGAGCGCAGCGTGGTTCCACCGATTTTCCGCGCCCGTTCGGCGATGTCGTCGGTCATGGCGAAGATCTGGTCGGCGTGTTCGTCGAGCAACAGGTGATAATCGCGGAAATGCCGGCCGGTCATGTGCCAATGGAAATTCTTTGTCTTCAGGTATAACGCGAACGTGTCGGCCAGCGTTTCACGTAGCGCGGCGCAAATCTCATCGACGCCCTCGCGCTTCAGATCCGTCGGTATCTCGTGATGATTGGCGTGATGCTTTTCCTTGGCTGGTGCTGTGGCTTCCTTCGGCATGGTCTTTCTCCTTTGCTTGTTCAACTCGCGGCCTCACGGACCGTTTCAAAATCGTGGAATCGATTCCTAAGGCGGGAACGCCATGGTACCAGACTTGTTCTTCGGGTGGGAGAGGGTTACTCCGGCAAGGGCGGGCAGCCAGGAAATTGGGCGAGCGCTGTATTTCCGATGTACCTTAAATCCTCGATGCCGATTTTCGCAGTATAGAATCCATCGCAGGTCATCAGCCGCAGCTTTGCAAAAAACGCAATGCCCGGGATCAGTGTCGGATCGCTCGCTGCGTTCTTGCGAAACGCGATCAGGTCCAGTACTTCCTTTTGCTGCTCGGGGCTGCAGGCAAGAAACGTGCGCTGAAAGCGGTCTGCGCAGAAATTGTCGAGCCACATCAGTCCTCCGCCGAGAAGCGCTTGATAATGTTTGTTTTCGCTGGTGAGCAGGTCGATAAATTCCGGCGCGCCCGCTTCGAGCGCGCCGCCGGAGACTTCATCCTTCGGAAGGATGATATCGGAAAGAAGCAGCAGCGTTTGATACTGGTGCGCGGGGAAAAATTTCGGCGTGTAGCTCCCTGCTCCGGCCTTTTCTTCCCGAATCATCTTGTGCGCCAGCTCGGCGGCCTGCGCCGGAATCACTTCGAGGACCGATCCGCCCGCGGCGCCGATCGCCAGATTTCGGAGAATATCTCGCCGGGAAATTGCGTGGCCTCGTTTTTCGTTTGTGTCGCTCATCTTACACATTTCCCTTCCTGGCCTGATCCAGCAGATATTCGGATGCGCGCCAAGAGAGCGCCATGATCGTCAGCGTGGGGTTCTTGTCGGGATTGGTGACCAGCGGCGCGCCGTCTGTGACAAAAACATTCTTCACATCATGTGCCTGGCAATATTCGTTCAGCACGGAGACTTTGGGGTCGGCGCCCATTCGCGCAGTGCCGACTTCGTGAATAATTTTCCCGCCTTCCTCGATCCCGAACGGGTAGGGGCCATCACTCGCCGTCTTCGTAAGATACTGGCCGCCGGCGGTTTCCACGATCGCCCGAAAGGTTTCCTGCATATCACGCGCCTGTTCGAGCTCGCTGTCGTTCCACTTGAAATGGAAACGCAGCACCGGGATCCCGTATTGATCGACGACATTCGGATCGATCTCACAATACGTGCCGGGATTCGAGACCATTTCGCCGCGTCCGGCAAAGCTGATGGTCGTTCCGTAGCGCTTGCGGCAAGTGGCCTTCAGGCTGGCGCCGTATCCTTCGAACTCTTCACAAACATCGTCGAACATGCCCGCGGCCGGCATTTCGCGCCCGCCGCCGAGCTCAATGTGATAGCCACGGGGAAAACCGTTCTGGCGATCGTACTTCCACCACGGAACATATAGATGCATACCGCCGGTTCCATCGTGATTGTGCGGCGGAATTTTTTCCATCCGAGGGATGTAGCCCTCGCCGGAGCTACCCACGGAGTCGGTCAGATTGCGACCGACTTGCCCGGACGAGTTCGCGAGGCCATCGGGAAACAGTTTGGATTTCGAATTCAAAAGCAGTCGCGCCGATTCACAAGCGCTGGCCGCCACAACCACCGCACGCGCCGAAATTCTCTGCTCGCTGCGGGTTGTCTTGTCAATGTAGGAGACGCCGCTGGCTTTACCATCTGGCCCAAGCAGGATTTCGCGCGCCATCGCCTGAGGAATCAAGGTGAGTTTTCCCGTTTGCAACGCGGGAGGAAGGAACACTTGGCTGGAGCTGAAATTGGAAGCCGTCACGCACCCGCGCCCGCATTGGCCGCAATAGTGGCAGGAGGGACGGCCGTTCAATGGCTTCGTAAGAATGGCGAGCCGCGAGGGAATACAGGGAATGTTCAGCTTGTCGCAGGATTTCTTAATGATCAGCTCGTTGCAGCGCGGCTTAGGAGGAGGGAGGAAGATCCCGTCCGGCGCGCTCGGAAGATTTTCTTTCGAGCCGAAAACGCCGATGTAGGACTCTACCTTGTCGTAGTAGGGCGAGATGTCCTCGTAGCCGATGGGCCAGTCTTCACCGAGGCCGTCGCGAGTGCGCGATTTGAAATCAACCGGGGAAAAGCGGAGCGCAATGCGGCCCCAATGGTTCGTCCGACCTCCCACGATGCGCGAGCGAAACCACTGGAAATTTGAGCCGGGAGCGGACGTGTAGGGTTCGCCCGCGATCTCCCAAGCGCCATTCGGTGCCAGAAACTCGCCGAAATTCTCCGCCGCTTTTCCCGCAACCCCAACTCCGCGATGAGGCAGATCGTACGGCCACAGGAACATTTTGTAATCGGTATCGGGGTTAACCGTGGGGCCCGCTTCGAGCAGCGCCACTGTCAGGCCGCCTTCGGTGAGGATCTTCGCGGCCATGCCACCGCCCGCACCCGAGCCAATCACGCAGACGTCGTATGTTTTTGGCGAGCGAATTACCTGAGCCATAGCGCGACTACACTTTGCCTTCCGCGTCGAGCGAGAACGTCACGCCAACGTACAGGATGGCTCTTGATCGGACTTCTGAGCACTGTTCTGGCGACCTTCGGCATAACACTTTTGCGCGAATTCCCGCGCGGTGCGCAGTTCGGAGACGGCATCGCCGGTGGGACGAAATTCCATCGCGATGTACCGCGAATAGCCAAGCTGGCCTAGCTTTCGATAGATGTTTCCGTAGTTGATCTCACCGGTGCCCGGCGCGTGGCGGCCGGGAACGTCCGCGATATGAACCAGCCCGACAATATCGCTATTTTTTTCAAGTTTCGCGATGAGGTTACCTTCCGAAATCTGCTCGTGGAAAAAGTCGTAAAGAAATCGCACGCCAGGCAGATTCACTTCGCGAACGATCTGAAAACCTTCCGTAACCGAGGTCAAGAAATACTTCGGATTCTCCTCCGGATCGATATTTTCGAGGAGGATCTCCACGTTTTGCGGAGCACAAAGGTCGGCGGCGCGCTTGAGCGCTTCGACACAGTTGGCGTGCATTTGCTCGCGGCTCAGACCCGGCACGAGATTGCCGGTAAGAAGGATGAGACGGGGACAACCTAATTCGGAAAAAACAGGCAATTTTTCACGAATTTGCTGGAGAAGCGTTTCCCGTTGGGCCGGATCACAGAGACTTCCTTTGACGCCACTCGAGGCATCGACCACCATGCCCAGTTGCTGCAATTGGCGGCGCGCCTGGGTAAGGTCCGATCCACTCCATGCGTCGTATTCCCCCACGAGTTCGACGGCGTGAAAGCCGGCCTCCGCCACGATTGCGATGCGGCGTTCAAAAGGGAGTTTCGGCTCTATGGTCCACAGCATCACGGAAAAAAGACTTCCAGGCACATCGGGGGCGGGGGCAAAGAACTCTCTCGCGAGCGAAACCTGCCTCGGATCCGCTGCGGCGCCGAACACGGTGCCAGCGCAGGCTCCAGCAAATTGGCGGCGGTTCATTTCAGGCTCCGAGGATCTCGTTGCGAACATTCTTCAAAACGTAGGCGGCCCGCTCTACACCCACTTCACCGGACAAAATTGGATCTTCGTTTTCGATGCTGAGAATGCCTTCGTAATTAATGTCCATGTACGCCTGCAGAATGGCTTTCCAGGTCGAAGCGCTGTGGCCATAACCGACCGCGCGGAAAGCATCGGAGGCCAGTGGCAAATCCTCCTTTTCAAACACAAAATTCAAGACGCCATACTTCGCGACGTTCTCCGGATACAGAACCGTGTCCTTCATGTGCGCGTGATAGATCATGCCCTGCCTGCCGAGGAAGTGGATCACTTCCACCGGATCGCAGCCTTGCCAGAAAAGGTGGCTGAGGTCGCAGTTAGCCCCGATTTCTTCGCCTACTGCCTCGCGGAGCCGCAACAGCGTTCGCGGATTGTAGACCACAAAATTCGGATGCATCTCGAACGCCAAGCGATGGATGCCGTGATCACGCGCGAATTTGGCCGCTTCTTTCCAGTACGGCACTACCTTTTCTTTCCACTGCCATTGCAGTGCCTGGTCGTATTCTTCCGGCCAGCGGTAGGTGATCCAGTTCGGTTGGGTATCCGTCGGAGAACCGCCGGGACAGCCCGAGAACCCCACGATGACTTTCACTCCAATGCGTTCTGCAAGGAGCACCGTCTTTCGAAAGCTTTCGGCATCGCGCGCGGCGTGCTTCGGATCGGGGTGAACGGGATTGCCGTGACAACTGAGGGTAGCGACCTTAATGTCGCGGTCTTCGAATTTCTTGACCCACGCTTTGGCCTTTGCTGGATCGGCGAGCAGTTCGTCTACGGGGCAATGACCGCTTCCCGGATAACCTCCCGTGCCGATTTCTACCGCTTCGAGGCCAAGCGCGCTGATCTTGTCGATCATCGCGTCGAGCGAAAGATCCGCATACACGGGATCAAATACGCCGATAGGAATTTTCTTTTTTGCACCGGCCGAGACTTGCGGTGAACGAGAGGAATTGCCTGAAGGAAGGGCGGCCGCTTCCGCGCGGTGAGCACCCGGCATGGCGGCAGCGAGCAACCCCGTGCCCGTCCCTGTGAGAAATCTCCTGCGATCGAAACCGAAGGATGAATCTGGACGATCCGGATGGCGTGCGCTCATGCGAGAGCCTCCAAAAGGATAATTGAAAGGGTGGAGCGACGAGACGGGAAAATTATACGCCCGGACGAGCGACCGGGGGAAATGAAACAATCGATTATTTAGAGGGCGATTATTTAGGGCGACTATTTGCGGGGGCGCAGGGATTCGAGAGCGGGGATGGAAACCGCATTGGTCAAGGCGCGCTCGGGTGGCCTCTTCCCATTCTGCAAAGCATCCACTAGCATTTCCATCGCCTGACCGCTGTTCGGCGGAATAAAAATCGTGGCCGCAAGCTGGCCACTGCGAACCCAGGCTTGCCCCGTGTTCGGCAACCCGTCGCAGCCGAGGAATGGAAGGCCGAGCCAGCGGTCGCGCTCCATTTCGGACGACAATTCTTGGAACGCTTTGCGGGCGCCGATGGCCATCGAATCATCCTGAGCGGCAATGAGGTCAATGCTGGCCTTCTGCGAGGTCGTAAGCTTCAGCCACGAACGCACCGCGCGCTGCGCGCTTTCTTCCGTCCATTGGCCCTTGAGCATCACCAGGTGAATATTTGCCGGCTTCGCTTCCTGCATTCCGAGCGTGCGTTCCTTGGCCGCGGAATTTTCGGATGGCCCCTGGATGTAAAGAACCGAGCCGCCCGTCGGGAGCAGCGCGGCGCATTGGCGTCCCTGAATGCGGCCGATTTCGACGTGATCGGAACTTACCGTGAACACCGGCGTCTTGGCGCTAGATTGCCGGAGCTCGGGAACATAATTGGCATCGCGATTTAGCACCGCCCAGCCAATTCCGGCGCCAACGGCCGCACGCGCGACCTGGGGCAGCGCCGTGCCTCCCACGGGCTCGAATATAATTGCGTCCGGACGATCCTCGGGCGATACCTGGACGGCCTTCAGAATTTGCGTGCTTTGGTTGATCGCATCGTTATCGGCGTAAATAATCTGAAGGTCTACATTGCATTTCTTCGCGCTTTGTTCGGCAGCGCGCGCCTGTTCGGTCTGGTAATCGTTGTCGTTCGTCGTGAGAGCAAGAAGAAACCGTAGCTTTCGCATGGACGCCCCAAGAGAGTTGATTTCTTTTTTAACATACACCCTTTAGAGGGACGGCATGCGCACAATCCTGACGGAGGTTTCGCACCAGAAAACGGGCCTTTTTCAGCTAAAACAGCTGGTTACTTATCGAGAAGATAATATGAGCTGGGGTGAGCATGGCCCTCGAAATCCGCGGGCTCGAGACTAAGTCCATTTGCCTTGGCCTTCGACAATCGTGATATAGCGGTCGACGGGAAGATTGGTGAATCGTTCCATTTTGCCGCTGGGCAGGGGCCATTTGATTTCAAGCCAATCCAGCTTTTCCCGGCTCCCCAAACCGAGAACCACGCGAGGATCGTGGTAGGAAAGATAACTTCCACCGCCAACCTTCATGCGGCCACGCTTCAGATCTCCCGCCTGGTAGGTAATGCGCGCGCCAACCGCGTCGGGATTGCACGTTTTGCCGACGAGGCGCACACCCAGCCAGTGATTGCCGGCCGCGGCTGTGTTCTTCAGAAGCAGCGGCGCGGCGTTGTTAATGGCGACGAGCACGTCGACCGCGCCGTCGTTATCGAAATCTCCCACCGCGAGGCCACGGGCGTTAATCCTGCGTGCAAAGACCGGGCCGCCGGACAGGCTCACATCCTGAAATCCCTTGCCGGTGTTGTGAAAAAGCATCAGAGGCTCTTCATAGGTGACCTCACCGTGCAGCGAGTTGATCAGATCATCGGGGTTGCCATTCGCGAGGAACAGGTCCAGGTTGCCGTCATTATCGTAGTCGAGAAATTTCAATCCCCATCCGCTCATGAGCCTTGTGGCCTTGCCTATGCCGGTCGGAACCGAGATGTCGTCAAACGTTCCGTCGCGATTGTTCTTATAAATGGCGAACGTTTCGCGATCAATGTTGGCGACAAAGAGGTCCATCCAGCCGTCTTCGTTGAAATCCGCGGAATCCACGCCCATTCCCGAGCGCGGGCGCCCGCTGTCACTGTAGGCAACGCCGGCAGCTGTTCCGCTGTCGGTGAATTTTCCCTTGCCCTGATTGACGAAAAGAAAATCGGCCATGGTATCGTTGCTGACCCACAGATCCATTAATCCGTCATTGTTGATGTCCGTCGCAACCACGCCCCAAACCTTTCCGAGATGGCCGGCGATACCGGATTCCTTGCTGACGTCGGTAAACGTGCCGTCACCGTTGTTGTGAAACAACCAGCTTGGCATCGGCGAGTAGGTCTGGGGAATGCAATAGTGGCGGTGGCCATCCTCCTCGACACCGCAGGCCCGATTCAGTGACTTGCTGAAATCCACGAAACGGCCCACGAACAGATCAAGTCGACCATCATTATCGTAGTCAAACCATACCGCGCTCGAGCCCCAGCCGGGTGCGGCAACACCCGCTTTCTCGGTAACGTCCGTGAAGGTTCCGTCGCCATTATTGTGGTAGAGAATGCTCTTCCCGTATTGCGTGACGTATAGATCGGGAAAGCCGTCGCCATCGTAGTCACCGGCGGCCACACCCTGGCCGAATCCGCCGGCTCCCACGCCGGCTTTCTCCGTCACGTCGGTGAACGTGCCGTCGCGATTATTCTTGTACAAGGCGTTGCGCAGAGGCGGATCTGGATTGAAGAAGTCGCATTTGCCACTGTTCACCAGGTAGATGTCCATCCAGCCGTCATTGTCGAAGTCGAAAAACGCGCAACCGACACCCGTGGTTTCCGGCAAATATTTATCCGCGGACTTCTCGGCGGAATGCGTCCAACGAATGCCACTTTTTCCCGGGGGAACTTCTTGAAATGGATAGCGCGGGAGGTCGGGTGAGCCAAAACCGGACCATTTCGGCATAACCATCGCCCCCGCCAATGCCGAGAGGAAAGCGCGCCTGTACAAACAGGGCCAAATTGGGCCCGGACCCGGGACCTGCATGGCACGATTTTCCTTTCCTTTTCGTCTGGAATCAAACCAAAAAACGGGGCTATTGCGGCTTGTCGCCCCCGGCCGGGGGCGGCGCAGAAGCAGTGAGCGTGCGGTGGATCGCGAATTCCTTCTCCGCTTCCTCCTTCTGTCCGGTGCGAATAAGAGCGGTGCCCAAAGAATAGTGCACCGACGGGTTTCCGGGCGTCAGCCGCTCGGCAACCCGCAAAGGGGCAATCGCTTCCTGATAGCGTTTCACAGTGACGAGAGCGAAGCCCCAGCCCAGATAGGCTTCGGCGAAGTGAACATCGAGTTTTGCCGCGGTCGAGAATTGGGCGATGGCTTCGTCCCAGTTTTCGTCCCGCCTCGCCAATTCTCCAAGGACGTAATGGGCCGCGGGGTTCTTCGGATCAATTTCGATTTCTTTCTGGAATTCCTGCCTCGCGCGTTCGGTCATCTTTGCATCCGCGTCGGGGCGCGAGAGCAGTGACCGGCCGAGCAGAAAGTGCAGCCCAGGCGAGTTCGGTTCTTTCGCAATCATTCCCTCGTACTCGTGTTGCGCGTCGTCCCACTTCCCTTGCATCTCGAGCGCCTCGGCATTGAGTTTGTGCGCGGCGATCGACTGCGGCGCCGTGCGGGCCAGATCCTGCGCCTCTCGTGTGGACAAATCGGAGTAACCGTGGGTAAGGATGAACAGCACCTCGGGATCCTGGGGGAATTGCTTGCTGAGGAAGCGGATGAAGTCCATAGCCGAGTCGCGATTATCCAAGGATAGCGAACAGTTCAGTCCCGCGATGGCGGCTCTCTTTTTTGTTTCTTCCGGGACTGGACCGCTCAGGGTGCGTTTGAGCGCGGGAACCGCCTCTTTGCAATGGCCCTCCTGGGCCATCGCCAGAGCCTTTTCGGCTACTGAAACTGAAGCGGCGTCGCTTGCTCCGGATGCGGCCTTCGGAGCCTGCCCGGCGAGCGGGATAGCAGAGAGCAAGACGCTGGCTACAAGCGCGAACAGTGGAGCTGTGTTTCGAGGCATTCGATTTTGACGCCGTTGCAGCAGACAGAGGTTTGCCGCAAAGCGTCCCCAGAAATAAAAATGAGGCAGGCGGGGGTGAACGCCTGCCTCATTATACGTTGTTCTAGCAGTTAGAAGTAAAGCTTCAAAGCAAACTGGATGTTGCGCGCAGGTTGCGAAGCGGTGATTTGACCGGTGGTGTTTTGATCCACGGTCGTATTGGGAGCCGCGAGATTGACGCGGTTAAAGGCGTTCAGGAAATCGGAGCGGAACTGCAATCTGAACCGTTCCGTTAGCTGGAAGTTCTTCTGCAAGCTGATATCCCAGTTGTAGTACCCCGGTCCTCGCAGTGCGCCAAGCTGTGGTGCGCAAGTACCGAAGCCGCTGGTGTTGTTGGTGTAGTTGCTCGGATCAAACCAGATGTAACCGCCGCCGAGACCGGCTGT
The DNA here is from genome assembly GCA_963783955.1 of Candidatus Acidiferrales bacterium. GTDB lineage: Bacteria > Acidobacteriota > Terriglobia > Acidiferrales > UBA7541 > Acidiferrum. The sequence goes on from CAWAPN010000004.1 coordinate 566,162, forward strand.
GGTGAAGTCGCGACGCCCGTAAACGGTGTTCTTGCCGTCGCAATCGGGACGGATACCGCCGGAGAACGTACCGGTCGGGTCGCCACCCAGGTTGTACATGGCCATCGGGAAACCCGTGTGGAGAGAGAGAATTGGGCTGACTGTCCAGCCTCCCACAATGGCGTCCGCTACGCGGTTCATGTCGCTGCCGTATTGCCGGCCCCTGCCGACCGGCAGATCGTAGATGGCGTAGCTCGTCAATGTGTTGGCAGCGTCGTAGTAGCACGGCGCCCATTCTGCTCCTGGCTGATAAATGTTCTGCCAATACGGGCTAGCTGTGTTCGAGCCTCTCGCTCCGGACCAAGTACCGTAGTAGCCGGTGTTGTTGGACATGCACTTCGAGAGCGTGTAGGACACCTGGAACTGCAGTCCCTTGCTCATGGTCTTTTGCAGTACAGCCTGCAGCGAGTTGTACATCATTCTGCCGTTCGACTGTGTGCCGGAAACCGTACCGCCCGTCGAGTCAATCGAAGCGGCCAACTCCGGCCCGATGCCATTCTGGAAATAGGGGCTCGGCGAGCTGCAGGGAGGCGTTGCGCAAGCCGAATCCGGCTGCGCGACAAGCTGGTTGTACTTGAAAGGTACCATCAAGTGATACGCGACCTGACCGACATAACCGACCTGAAAGGTCAGGGTATTCGAGAATTGGTGCTGAACGGTCAGGTTTACCTGATCGTCGATGGCCGGCTGAACGTTGGCATCCCAGAGACGAAATACTCCACCCTGATAGCACGAGAAGTTCGGGCAGGAAAGACCCGTCGCCGGCGGCGCGATGATGCCCTGCGCTAAGTTCGTCGTCGGTAAACCAAAGACTGTGCTCCCGGTTGGAGTGTAAAGCGTCTGGAATTCGCCACCTGTCGTAGCACCACCGTCAAACGGCGGGTTAATCGGCAAGCGCAGGTTGGTGCCGGTCCCTTCGAGGTAATCGGAAATGGTGAAGGCACCGCGAATCACGGTCTTGCCCTCGAACCGCCCTCCCGGAGTGTAGGCGAAACCGATGCGTGGCTGGAAGTCCTTGCCGCCATACGTCCCGTTGTAGAGAGCACGGCTGGCACCATCCTGATTCGCATACTGAAGTTCGCCAAGGCGAATGTTGTAGTTCACCTGCTGATCATTGCGCTCGATCCACGGAGTGTGCGCTTCGTAGCGCAGGCCGTAGTTCACAGTGAGGTGATCAGAGACCCGCCAGGTGTCCTGAGCATAACCCGCGAAAATATTGGAGGTTTGCACCCAGTTGCCGCCACTGAGTCCGCGGCCGAAGGTGCTGGGCAAACCGAGCAGGAAATCGCCCATTCCGTTGCCGCCGTAGGGAGCTGCACCGGCAAGGGTCGTGGTGGCGGAAGAGGCAGTAAAGTTAGGACCGAAGGTAATATTGCCTAAAGAGCCGCTGTTCCCGGAGTAGAACACAGTGATGTTGTCAAACATGTACTGACCGCCGAGTTTCAGTGTATGACGGCCCCTTGTCCAAGTGACGCCATCGTCAAACTGCCAGACTTGGCTGTTGAAGCTCTGGGTCACCAGGCTGTTTCCGATGCAGTTGATGGTTCCGCAGGTCGGGCCCGATGGCGTGCCGCCCCCGAATGCCAAGCCGATCAGGCCTGCCAAGGTACCCGGATTGGAGTTCGCGATTCCGATGGACTCGCCGAAGGCGCCTACGGACGGATCCCAAGTCGACCCGGTATTGAGCACGATATGATTCCAGCCAAAGCGCAAGTCATTCACGAGTGTTGGCGAGATGGTGTGAGTCCAATCACCGACGGTACTCCAGATGGGAGCGGTGACGAGACCGTTGCCGAACAGAGGCTGTGAGTTGTTCGAAGGATCGGTCTGCAAGGCGCGGGTGAAGCGCCCACTAACCTGGTCCGAATCGGAGATTCTGTAGTCGATGCGAATATCGCCTTGGTCTGAATTGTATTGTTGCCCTGTCAACTGATACGCGTTGTCGACCAAGTTATTGTTGATCGTCGTCGGATAGAGTGGCGACTTGAACAATGCAGTCGCTACGGGACTGATCATATTGGCAGGAATTACGTTGTTCGGGAAAATCGGACGCGTACCGTTCGTTGGCGCGGAAGCTGCAGTGCAAGCAACGTTCGCACATGGGTTGTACAGTTGGTCTGTAACGATGCAGTTGGGACTTGCCGATCCGGACGCGCAGGTGGTGCCTTTGGGTGCCGAAGAGCTAACGACCCTATCATTACAGACGCCAGCGGTAAATCCGTTGGTGCAGAGCGCACCAAGGTTGCCACCCTGCTCCAACGGCGTGAACACCGAAATGAAGCTGGCCGCGGGCGGATGGTCGAAACGCTGTCCCTGATAGTCCACAAAGAAGAACAGCTTGTTCTTAATGACCGGGCCACCGAGCGTGCCGCCAAACATATTCCAGCGCAGCGGCGCCACGGGAATTGGCGGTGCGGCGGGGTTGATTTTGTTCTCCCACTGGTCGGCATTTAGTACGTTGTTGCGGAAAAACTCCCAAAGGTCGCCATGCAGGCCATTGGTCCCGGATTTGATGGAGGCACTGACAATGCCGCCCATAAAGTTACCGAATTCCGCGGGCGCGTTATTGGTGATCATGTTGAATTCTTGGATGGCGTCCGGCGCTGGCGTGTAACCGAGGAGGTTGTCTGAGACTTCGTTATTGTCCATACCGTCGAGCAAGAAGTTGTTTGCCTGTTCGCGGTTACCGTTGATAAACGGCCGCGCGCCGCTGTTGACGTTGTCACCGTTGTTGAAGCTGCTGGGGTCGGGATGAATGGCTCCGGGCGACAGCAAAGTCAACTCGACATAGTTTCGAGTGGCCAGAGGCAAGGCGTCGTTTGTCGCCGCGTCGATGACGGTATCCACCAGAGTCGCTTCGGTTTTCAAAATCGGTGCGGCGCCAGTCACCTCGATGGTCTGGCTGACTTGACCGACCTTCAATTCGACGTCAACCCGAGCAATCTGGTTCAAAACAAGAGCGAATGTCGGATAGAGCGCGGTTTGGAAGCCGGTCTTTTCGATCCGCAAGTCATAATTACCGACCGGCAGCAGTGGAATCCGGTAGATGCCAGCGTCGTTGCTGACCGCCGCATACTTAATGCCGCGCTCGACTGAGGTGGCCGTGACGTTAGCCCCGGCAACGGCGGCACCGCTGGGGTCCGTGACAGTCCCAGTGATGGTTGCGGTGACTTCTTGAGCGAAAGTGGCGCTAGCGCCAAAAATTGAGACGATGAGCGCAAGGCAACAAAGCGCCAACACCACTAACTGCGATTTCTTCATAAAGATCCTCCCATGCTGGCTCGTGGTCCACGAGCAGCGTCTCCCCGGCTTGGAACGAATAGAGTCAACAGCAAGCACCCCAAGTCAGCAAAAGCTGACGCACGCAGTGTGACTAGCTATATAGCACCAAGAAATGCTTGTCAAGCAGAAATTCTTAATTTATAAGAGAAACACGACACGTGCGCTATAGCACCAGTGAATCATGTCTGCTCCAAGGGATTGGTCGCGGGGAAGGGGTGCACCTTTGCTGCCATCGGTACTCGAATTGGGCCAGAAGGGTGTGCACGAAAAGAGACCTAGCGCCATTGGTGTGGGCTTGCACGGCAGGTTTCGCTTGAAGAATATCGATTTTTTAATCGGTTACCCAGGCCACCGCGGATTGTCGAGGGACAGCTGATGCCGGTAAAAACCCGCAATGGAGTTCCCGCGTACCAAAGGATTCAGGGAGCGGTCCGTAGAATTATTGCATCCGGAGGACTGCGCCCGGGAGATGCTGTGCCTTCGGAGCGCGAGCTGGCTCGAGTTCACGCCGTAAGCCTTATGACCGCGCGTCATGCCCTGGCAACTCTCGAACGAGAAGGAATCGTTGAGCGGCGGCGCGGCGTGGGCACGTTTGTTTCTACCCCGAAGATTCACTTCAACAAATTGATGAGTTACACAGAGCAGATGAGAACGCGAAGTTTGACCGTCGGGTCGAAGGTGCTCTTCTCCGAGGTCGTCGACGATGAGCCGGAAGCCACCGCGCGGCTTTCGCTCGCTCCGAAGAGCCAAGTGTTGAAGCTCGAGCGGTTGCGGCACACGGCTGGAGAGCCTTTCGCGCTCGAGACCTGCTATTTCTCAGCGAAACAATACGGCGGGTTGCTCTCCGAGCCACTAGAACGCGAATCGTTGTTCGGAATTCTGGAACGCAGTTATGGTGTCGTGCTCGGTTACGCGGATGAAGAGGTGGATGCGACGGCGGCCGACCCACGCACAGCAGAGTTTCTGGGTGTGCCCAGACGCGAGCCTCTGCTACGAATCCGACAGGTCATCTACTCTACGAAAGGCACGGTGATTTTGTATGTGCTGGGCCTGTATCGTTCGGACCGACACAATCTCGTGATTCGCCGCTTCCGCTAAAGCCTGACACGATTTCCTGTTTGCTCGCTAGTTGGCGCGAGCGGCGGTCCAACCGCCGGTTTTTCCATTCCCCGTCATCGTGCCCTTCATCGAATCGCCATCGACGGTGCCCTGATAATCCAGCGGAACGCGAGTCGAGACATGAAAGGAGATTTTCTTGCCGTCGACAGTTCCTTCCAAAGAACCGGTCTGGCGAGGGCCTTTAAAAGTTCCAGTAATCTTGTTGCCATCCTGCTTGAGGACGATGGTTTGCTCGGCGCTTCCGGCGCCGCCGCTTACAGAAACCGTCCACGTGCCGGCAACGTTCGCCGGTTCGTCCGCTGCCAGCGCTAAGCCGCAAGCCAACAGGAGACCAACCGCGAGAAAAGCTGCGAATGAGTTTCGAATGGGCTGCTTCATAGGATCCTCCATGTGAGTTCGATCAACGATGAATCGGAGCGTCCCGCTGATTTCAGAAAACAGTGTTTCGAGGATTTGCCTGAAGAAATTGGCTGGACATTCTTTCTTCCAAATCGGTCGGCGGGCAATCTAACACCGACACACAAATGGAGCAACGGTTTTCGACTGCGAATCGGGCAATTCTCGTTGACAAAACCGCCGGGCGGGTTATAAAGTCCGCCGCAAGTTCAAGTATCGAAGGAATATATTCGTTAGCGGCGACTTCTGTTTTCGCCCGTCCCGAGAACAGACCGTTTCACCACACAAATCCGTCAGGAGCGGGTGTTGAAAATCCTTAGTTGGAGCGTCTTTTTTCTTCTGGCGGTAGGGTGTGTGCCCGTGCATCCCCAGGAGAGCGCACCTGCCGAGGAAGAGACCCTCACGCTCGAGCAAGCGCTCGCCATCGCGCAAGCGAATAACCGGCAGATTAAGATCTCCAAACAAGCGGAACTATCCGCGAACGACCAGATTCTTGCGGCGCGTACCCAGCGGTATCCTCAATTCAATGTGCAACTGACCGGTGGCGGCCTTCTGACGCCCGTGACCGTCCAGTTTGATGAAGGAGTATTTGGAACGGTCGACGGAGTGCCGGTCCCGAACGGGAATAAGGGTATTACCACCGGGGTCAAGGCGACAGGAATGGGGATTGTCGAGGCCTATCAACCGCTCTCTCAGCTTTACAACATTCATTTGAACATTGAAGCGCTGCAGGTGGGCAAGAAACTTGCCGAAGAACAAACTCGCCAGCAACGGCAACAGATCGCGAATACGGTGAAGGATGTTTATTATTCCTTGCTGCAGACGCAGAGCGCGCTCGACGCCGCGGAGGAGAACGTAAAGTCGCTCCACGAAATCGACCGCACGACGGACGAATCCTTAAAGGAGAAAACGGTTCTCGCCTATCAGAGCACCGGCGTTAAAACGCAACTGGCGCAGGCCGAAGTGCAGGTGCTGACGCTGCAAGATACGCTCGATTCCGAGAAGGAAAATCTGAATGTGCTTCTGGCCAGGGACATTCGCATCAAGTTTCGGCCGGCCGCTCTGCCGGAGCAATTGCCGGAAGAGTCGAATCTCGATGCGGCTCGTCAAAAAGCGCTGGATGATCGCACAGAGATTCGACAGGCCAAATTGAAATTGGATCAAGCCGTGTATTCGCGGCGAATCCAGAAAGCCGCGTACATTCCGGAAGTCGGCCTTCAGTACCTTTTCTTTTCGCCGTTCAGCATTCAAGGCCTGCCGAATTACATCAATACCATCGGGATCAATTTCAAGTGGGATTTGTACGACTGGGGCTACAAACGGCATTTGATGGACGAAAAACAGAGAACGATGGAACAGAGCTCGCTCGGTCTTACGGAAACCGAGAGCCAGGTTGCCGTCGATCTCGGCAATCGTTTCCGGAAACTGCGCGAAGCACGTGCCAACGTGAAGGTGGCACAACTGGCGCGGCAAGCGGAAAGGGAAAAACTCCAGGCGGTGACGGATCAGTACAAGGAAAAGGCGGCGCTGCTGACGAATGCGCTGGCGGAACAGGCCAGCATGGCGCAAGCCGACGCGCAGTACATTCAGGCACTCGCCGCATTTTGGACGGCCCGCTCCGATTTCGAAAAGTCGCTCGGTGAGGATTAAGAGATGCATCGAAGCACCACGAGAAAAATTGTTCAAAGCACGCTCGGTTGCGTTCTTTTCGGATGCTATGGCGGCTGTTCGGAAGAGAAAAAATCAACCGAGAATCCGCCGACTCCGGTCGCGGCTACGCCCGTCGAGCAGTACGCGGGGAACGAAGCGGTAAACTACTCGGCAAGTCTGGTTCCTTACACACAGGTCTCCCTATCGTTTAAATCGAGCGGGTATGTGGTGAGTATTTTACAGCGCACGGGAGCCGACGGACGCGTGCGAAATATCCAGCAAGGCGACGATGTGAAGAAGGGGACGGTGCTCGCGACAGTGCGACAGGACGACTATCGCCACACCGTTGAGCAGTATGCCGGACAAGTGCAACAGGCCAAGGCCGGCGCGCAAAAAGCCGAGGAGGATTTCCATCGTGCCAAGGCGTTGTACGCGGTGAATGCGATGACCGAACCCGATTACGATGCGGCGAAAGCGCAGTATGACTCGGCGCAAGGCTCGCTGGTCACGGCGCAGGCGATGCAGAGCCAGGCGCAGCAAGCCCTTTCCGATTGCGAATTGCGAGCTCCGACCGACGGCACAATCCTCAGCCGCAATATAGAAATTGGCGCGCTTGTTGCCGCGGGTACCACGGGTTTCACGTTTGGGGATATCCACCTTCTCAAAGCGATCTTTGGCGTGCCCGATACCGTTCTCGGCACGGTAAAACTCGGAAAGAAGCAGGCCGTGGTGACGGAAACCTATCCGCAGGAATTTGTCGGACAGATCACGGCCGTCTCTCCGCAAGCAGACCAGAAGAGCCGGACGTTTCAGATCGAAATAACTTTGCCGAACGAGAAGGAGTTGTTGAAGGCCGGTATGGTGGCGACTCTGGACCTTGGGCAACCGAAGTTTGAACGCCCGGCGCTGGTGGTTCCGTTGAGTTCCATCGTCTCGGTGAATGACGGGACCAGGGTGTTCAGCGTGTTCGTGGTCAACCAGGAAGGCGGGAAGGACGTGGCGCGCCGCAAGAACGTGACGCCCGGCGATGCCTTCGGAAACAAAGTGTCGATTGTGAGCGGCGTAGCCCTCGGTGAAAGGGTCATCTCGAACGGCGCGCCCCTACTGGTGGATGGACAAGTCGTCCGGGTTATTCCCTAGCTACTTTCCGGCGCAAAATAGAGCCCAAAAGTAGCAGATTGGTGCATATTCTCGTCTGATTTTATGGCCGGAACATCATTTTCTGCTTGACAGAATTCTAGATGTGCCTACTATCTGTATATGAGTAAGTCACAAAGCAAGCAGCCACTTCTACGTCGACTCCTGAAAACCGCACGCCTCATGGTGCAGGGCGGCTTGTCCGAGACCACACGCCGCTGCGGCAACCGAAACTGCATCTGCCACCGCGACCCAACACAACGGCATGGCCCGCATCTCTACCTGACCTATCGCAGCGAAGGCAAAAGCCGCGCTTTGTATGTACCGCACGAACACGCTGAGCAGGCTCGTCAGGCTCAGGCCGCCTGGAAAGAGTTTTGGGAGGTGGCTTGTGAGTTGGCCGCCGGGAACCGCGAACAGCTGCGCGAGCGCATGCGGGGACAAGAGTCCGCGGCCAGGCAGAGGAAAGCCGATGGTTGAACTGCGTCATCACCAGCGGCTGGTGTGGGAGGGATGGTTTCCGGAACAAGCAGCAGGATGGTGGGACGAATGGATGAGGCAGGCCGATCAACTGCTGGACGATGACGAGCTGTTGGAGGCCGTCTACCAAGCCCAAGGAAAGCGACGACCGAAGAGCGGTTGTCGTGGAAGGAAGCAAACGCCGGCCGAGGTGGTGCTGCGTTTAGCGGTGTTGAAGCATGTGCGGAACTGGAGCTTTGAAGAAACCGAGCGAGAAGTACGGGCGAATGTGGTGTACCGGCAGTTTACCCGGATTGGCGCGGAAAAAGTTCCCGACGCCAAGACCCTGGGGCGGCTGGTGCAAGCGCTGGGTCCGGCAGTGATCCAACAGGTGCATCAGCGACTGGTTGCCGTAGCCCAAGAAAAGAAGGTCGTGCGGGGACGCAGGCTGCGGCTGGACACGACGGTCGTGGAAAGCAACATTCACTACCCCACGGACAGCAGTTTGCTCAGCGATGGCGCGCGGGTACTGATGCGCACGATGAAGAAGATTACGGAGCTGACGGGGCGAGCGGGAACGAAGTTGCGTAACCGCATGCGCACCATCGGGCATCGGGCGATGGAGATTGCGCGGACCAGCCGCAGCAAGGGACCGCAAGTGCAGAAAAAGTTGCAGCAGGGCTATCGAAAGCTGTTGACCGTGACACGCAAGGTCGTCAACCAAGCAAAGCGCTTCCGGGAGGAGATCGCCAGCGGTGTGAAGCGCACTAAAGACCATGAGCAGAATTTGGTTCTGACAGCACTACGGAAAGATTTGGAAACCATGTTGCCTCGCGTGCAACAAGTGATTCGGCAAGCCAGGGCTCGCGTGCTGGGTGGAAACGTCCATGTAGTGGGGAAACTGGTGAGCGTGTTTGAACCGAGTACGGAAGTGATCCGTAAGGGGAAAGCCAGCAAGCCGACCGAATTTGGAAAGATGGTTAAGGTTCAAGAAGCGGAGAACCAAATCATCACCCACTACGAAGTGTTCGAGAAGCGGCCCAATGACGCGGACCTACTGGTGCCAGCAGTTCAGAAGCATGAACAGCAATTCGGCCGTGTACCACAACTCGTGGCCGGTGACGCAGGGTTCTACTCTGCGGACAACGAGGCTGAGCTGCAAAAGATGGGCGTGAGACAAATCTCGGTTCCGAACCGTTCCACGAAGAGTCCCGAACGACGACGACATCAGAAGAAGAAATCCTTTCGTAGAGGCCAGAAGTGGCGAACTGGAGCAGAGGGTCGCATCAGCGTGCTCAAACGGCGCCACGGACTGAATCGCTGTCGTTATCGCGGAGAGGCTGGCATGCAACGGTGGGTGGGCCTGGGGGTGATTGCAGACAATCTGATCAATATCGGTCGATTCCTGGCAGTAACGAACAGCGGATAGAGATCAAGCCGCGAGCGGCGATCACCACAAGGGCAAAGAGAAAAGATGTAGATAAAATGGCAGCCCGGAAGGAACCCACGGGCCGGGCTCAGGGAATTGCTTCTCCTCGGTCCTTATTTTTGCGCCGGAAAGTAGCTACGAGCGATTTGAGAACAATTCATGGCACACCGCACGGATAGCGACTACATCCAAAACGAGCACAACACGGCGCGGTTCTTCGTCGAGAACCGGCAAATCTCGTGGATATTGCTGCTCGCGACGGTGGCCCTCGGGATTTACGGTTACACGCAGATGCCGAAACGCAAAGATCCGAATATTCCGGTGCGCGTGGCATCGGTTATCACACAATGGCCCGGAGCGACCGCAGAGCAAGTCGAACAATTGGTGACCCGCCCGATCGAATCGACGATCGCGGAAAATTCGCATATCCGGGCGCCCCTGGGGGCTGACTTCGGTCTGAAGTCGCTGTCCATGCCGGGATTGTCGATCCTCCAAGTACAACTTGCGGACAACATCACGGATTCGAAAAAGGAATTCAGCGACATGAATTTGAAACTGAATTCGCTGAGCCTGCCACAAGGCGCCGGGCCGATCAAGTTCAACAGTGACTTTGGGGACACGGCGGCACTGATGCTGACGGTGGCAAGCCCGCTTGAGGATATGACGACGATCGCGGTTCGAGCACAGGCCATCGAAACTGCGATTGCCAAAGTCCGCAAGCAACGAAACGGAAAACCCGCGGGGACGCCGGTGTCCGTGATTACCTGTTTCCCGGAGTCAGTGCCGGTCGAATCGGTCGGGCGGGCGATGCGGCTGTTTGTCGAGTACGCGGAAGCGCAGGGCCTGCTCTCAAAGATGGAGTTGCTCGAAGGGGCCGGCTTTGTGGTTGCGGATGGTATTACAACCAAGGATGACAAGACGTTGTACGGAGCCGGGCAGTCTTTTCTGCAAACTCGCGTGCATGAGTCCGAGATTCATCCGGATGCCTGGCCGCCCGTGCTGGTTCATGATCCAGACCAGTTGGGCGCAACGCTCGCCGCAAATCCCGGAAACAAGTACACCTACCATGAACTGGATAACTTCAGCGATTTACTTTCGCGCGCGCTGCGCGGGGCGCCCGAAGTCTCCCGGGTAGATACGTCCGGTGTTTTGGCGGAACAGATTTATCTCGATTATTCGCAGGAGCGCCTGGCTTCCTATGGGCTGCAGCCGTCCAATCTGAAGAGTATTCTGAACGCCCGCAACATCACGCTGCCCGGCGGGACGCTCGAAGCTGGTTCGAAAAATATCCTCGTCGACCCATCGGGGGAATTCGTCAGACCGCAAGATATCGGGAATGTCATTGTTGGCACTTCCGGTTTTGGTGCGGCGGTGTATCTGCGCGACCTGGTCGATATCCGCAGCGGGTATCAAAGCCCGGCGCGCTATCTCAACTATTACACCTGGAAAGACGCCGGAGGGAAATGGCAACGGACGCGGGCCGTGACGCTCTCGGTACAGATGCGCGAAGGGGAACAGATCGACCGGTTCGCCAAGGACGTTCAGGCGAAGCTCGCCGAGACCAAGCGACTGTTGCCGGCAGACCTGATCATCGCCGCCACGTCCGATCAGCCTCGGCAGGTGAAGGAAAATGTGGACCTGTTCATGGACGCGCTGTACGAAGCGATTGCGCTGGTGGTGATTGTTTCGCTGGTCGGTTTCTGGGAATGGAGATCGGCGCTACTGATGGCCCTGTCGATTCCCATCACCCTGGCGATGACGTTCGGATTCGCGCATCTGCTCGGGATTGATCTGCAACAGGTGTCCATCGCCACGTTGATCATCGCACTGGGATTGCTTGTGGATGATCCGGTGGTTGCGGGCGATTCCATCAAGCGCATGTTGGCGGAGCACCATGCGCCGGTGATTGCGTCGTGGCTCGGGCCGACCCGGCTGGCGCACGCGATTCTGTTTGCGACGATCACAAATATCGTCGCGTACATTCCGTTCCTTCTGCTGACTGGTACTACCGGGGAGTTTTTGTTCAGCCTGCCCGTGGTGATGACCTGCGCGCTGGTGGCTTCGCGCCTTGTTTCCATGACATTTATTCCCTTTTTGGGCTACTACCTGCTTCGTCCGACGAAAAAGGCGGAGCAATCCATGGAGGAGCGGCGAAGCCGCGGCTTCAGCGGCTTTTATTATCGCATCGGGAAGTTCGCCATCGATCATCGCTGGCTCGTCTTCGCGGGTTCCCTGTTGTTTCTTGCGCTGGGCGGGTTCGTGGGTCACCAGTTGAAGACACAATTTTTCCCGGACGATGTGCAATACCTGTCGTTCATGGATGTGTGGCTACCGAACGACGTCCCGCTCTTCGTTACGAATCTGACGGCCATACAGGTGGAGAATGCAATTCGTGCGACCACGGAAAAATACGGGCGGGAGCATCCCGGAAAGGATGGAAAGCCGCGGCCGGTGTTGCGATCCATCACCACATTTGAAGGAGGAGGTGGCCCACGATTCTGGTTTTCGGTGACGCCGCAATTGCAGCAACTGAACTACGCGCAGATCATCGTCGAATTGTACGAAAAAGAAGATACTCCGAAACTGGTCGGCCTGCTGCAGGCGGCCGTATCGCAAACGGTTGCTGGTGCGCGGGTGGATGTGCGCCAGTTACAAACCAATCCTGTCGATTATCCCGTGGAGTTGCGCGTGACCGGCCTAGCCGACGTGAATCCGCTCGAGGAAAGAAAGGACATTGCGAACTTGCGGTCGATTTCGAGCAAAGTTGCCGCGATTTTGAGCGCGGTGCCGAACGCCGCCCGCGTGCGGGACGACTGGGGTCAGGACGGGTTCGAGGTCACTCTTAAGGTTAATCCGGACCGGGCGAACATGGCTGGCGTAACCAATCAGGATATTGCGCAATCGTCGAGCTCCGCACTGAACGGATCTGCTCTGACGACGCTTCGCCGCGGGGACCAGCAAATTCCTGTGGTTGCGCGTCTGCGTATGGAGGAACGCGCCAGTCTTTCCGACGTCCAGAATCTTTATGTGTATTCGTCGTCGTCCAACAACAAAGTGCCGCTGTTGTCGGTTTCATCCATCGAAAATGTTCTCGAAGGCCTGCGGATCCGGCATCTCGAACATTTTCGAACCATCTCGGTCGAGAGCTTTCCAATGCCGGGCACGCTGCCGTCCGAAGTTTTCGCTGCGGTGGCGCCTCAATTGGCGGAGTTGCGAAAGACGCTGCCGCCCGGGTACAGCATCAACGTAAGCGGAGAGCAGGCCAAGCAGGAACAGGGGTTCAAAAATTTGGCGCTGGTCATGGCGGTTTCGATTGCGCTGATTTTTCTTGCGCTGGCGTTTCAATTCAAGCATGCCGTCAAGCCTATCCTGGTTTTGGCAGCGGCGCCGTATGGCGTTGTGGGCGCGCTGCTGGCGCTGTACTTGATGGGATCGTCGTTCGGTTTTATGGCGTTTCTTGGCGTCGCCAGCTTGATTGGCGTTATTGTTAGCCACGTGATCGTGCTGTTTGATTTCATAGAGGAAATGCATGCGAAGGGCGAGCCGCTCGAACTGGCGTTGCTCGATGCAGGGATCGTTCGGTTACGGCCGGTGATGATCACGGTTGGAGCTACGATTCTTGCCCTGTTCCCTCTTGCCATGCATGGCGGGCCGCTCTGGCAGCCGCTTTGTTACGCGCAGATTGGCGGGCTTGCGGTGGCGACCTTTATTACGCTGCTGCTTGTTCCCGTGCTTTATTCCATTTTTGTGCTGGACCTGAAAATCGTGCAGTGGGAAGGTTCGACGGAACGGCATGACCTGAGTGGTGCCCCGTCTCCGAAAGGTGAACTCTCGTGAGTTTCATGGCATTCCATCAAAGATGTGCTCTCCGCTCCGTGCGTAGATTTTTTCTGGCGCTTCCCGGCGTGTTTCTGGCCGGCGGCGCGGCATTTCCGCAAACGCCTCCCGCAAAGGCAGGCGTAGATGTAATTCATGACATGAGCGCTGCGTTTGAATCACTGGTCAAGCGTGTTTCGCCGGCGGTCGTCGAGGTGTTGGTCACGGGATACGGCTCCGGCGATGAAGATGAGGACGACAAGAGCGGCAGCCCCAGCCCGTTCGGGCGGGAACGCAGTCTTGGATCGGGAGTGATCATCGATCCGGACGGATATATTGTTACCAATTTCCACGTGGTGAAAGGCGCGGACCGCGTTCGCGTTGTGTTGACGCCGCAGGCGGGAGAAGACGGCGAAGCACCGGCGATGTTGAAGTCTAAGGGGCGCATTCTGAATGCGCGCATTGTCGGCGCCAGCAAGACGATTGATTTGGCGGTGTTGAAGGTCGAGGCGACGGGGTTACCGACGCTTCCGTTCGCTCACTACGACCGCTTGCACAAAGGAGAAGTCGTTTTGGCATTTGGGAGCCCCGAGGGGCTCGAGAACTCCGTGACGTTTGGGTTGGTCAGTTCCGTTCTGAGGCAACCCGATCCCGATGATCCGATGGTGTACATCCAGACGGACGCGGCGATTAATCCGGGCAACAGCGGCGGTCCGCTGGTGGACGTCGAAGGTGAGGTGGTAGGCATCGATACCTTCATCTACACAAAATCCGGAGGGAATGAAGGGATTGGTTTCGCGATTCCGAGCGGGATTGCTCGCTATGCGTATGAGCAGATTCGGAAGTACGGCCGCGTCCGACGCCGGACGATTGGCGCGGATCTGCAATCGCTGACGCCGGACCTGGCGGGTGGATTGGGACTGACGGAAACTCCCGGCGTCGTTGTTGCTGACGTGGATGAAGGTGGTCCTGCGGCCCACGCCGGCCTACGCGTCGGTGACGTCATTGCCTCGATCGACGGCATGCCGGTTGACAATGTCGCTCTGTTCACGTTGAGCCTGTATTTGCGAACCACCGGAGACAAAGTGGCCCTGCAAATTGTCCGGGGGACGAAGCGGCTTGAAATGACAGTCCCTGTGCTTGAACCTGTGCATGATCTCAGCCGGCTTTCGGACCTTTCGAATCCGGCAACGGACCTGATCCCACGGCTCGGGATTATTGGAACCACGATCAATCGGGAAATTGAGGAACTCGTGGGACCGCTGCGCATTGCTTCTGGTGTTCTGGTCACCGCGACGGTCGCGAATCGGCTCGCGGTGGATTCCGGGCTGCAGGAGGGCGACGTCATTCACGCCTTTAACCGCGTTCCCATTAAGAACATGGATGAACTTCGCGCCGAATTCGGGAAGCTCAAGCCGGGCGATCCCGCCGCGCTGCAAGTGGAGCGCAATGGCAAGCTGACCTTCCTGACATTTGAGATGGAATGATCAAAACGGGAGCGAACGGCAGGTTCTCGGACTTTGTGAACAATCATTAATTAGTCCTTGAACGAACGATTGTTTATTGGTATTTTCGCGGTGAAGCTGCATTTTGAGCGCTTCCTTTCTTTTTTCGGAGCTCCCGGCGTCTCCGCGGCTGGCTTCGGGCCGCAAAGGCCATCGAGGTTAGAAGATGCCCCCAGTCGAAAGATTCTGGCGGAAAAGATTCGCGGCGTTTTTTTTCCTGGCGCTCGCATCCGTTTGCACCATGGGCAAGGCGTGCGCTCAGGAAAAGACTCCTCGCTTCCGTGTGATTGCACTGGCGGAGCATGGTGGGATACACGAACCGTTTGTCGATGCGGCGAAAATCTGGCTGGGACAATTTTCGAAAGAAAACAATTTTGCGGTGGACTACATCGAAGATACGGAAAAGATTAATGACAGTTTTCTGGCGCAATACAAACTGTTCCTTCAGCTGAATTACCCTCCGTACAATTGGACGGACACGGCCAAAGCTGCATTCGTAAAATACGTGGAAGAGGGTAAAGGCGGGTGGATCGGATTTCATCACGCGACTCTGCTTGGAGAATTCGACGGCTTCCAGATTTGGCCGTGGTTCCGCGACTTCATGGGGGGCATCCGATTTAAGAATTACATCTCTACGTTTGTCACCGGGACGGTGACGATCGAGGACCGGGATCATCCGGCAATGCAGGGCGTGCCGTCTCCCTTTGTGATCGAGAACGAAGAGTTTTATACCTACGATAAATCACCGCGCCCGAACGTGCATGTACTTGCGAGTGTGGATGAGAAGACCTATACGCCAACGACCGCGATCAAGATGGGGGATCATCCGGTGATTTGGACCAACGAGCACGTGAAGGCACGGAACATTTATATTTTCATGGGACATCATGGCGAGCTGTTCCGGAACCCGGCCTTCGTCGAAATCGTGAGGAACTCCATCCTCTGGGCTGCCGGCCAATAGGAGATCTCCTGCCATGAAGCAAAAACGTTTCGCGACTGCGCTACGCATTTTCTGTGGGGTAGTCGTTTTTCTT
The DNA here is from genome assembly GCA_963783955.1 of Candidatus Acidiferrales bacterium. Taxonomy (GTDB): domain Bacteria; phylum Acidobacteriota; class Terriglobia; order Acidiferrales; family UBA7541; genus Acidiferrum. The sequence goes on from CAWAPN010000004.1 coordinate 582,028, forward strand.
TGTGTGGGTGCTGCCAAAGCTATGCCGCAGAAGCCTGCGTTCCGGGCTTTGGCCTTTTATTCGACCAACGTGGAACCCGATCATGTCCGCACCGGTAATGAAGGACTGGCTTTCTTTCGCGATCTGGCGACGAAGAACAATTTTGTATTCGACACTACGACGGATTGGGACAAACTCAACGACAACGATCTGAAACCTTATCAGGTGATTTTGTGGATGAATGATTTCCCACACACGGCCGCACAACGCGCCGCTTTCGAGAAATACATGGAACAGGGCGGCGGTTGGCTGGGGCTGCACATTGCCGGATACAACGACGAGTCGACGAAGTGGCCGTGGTTCGTGGATTTCCTCGGCGGCGCTGTGTTTTATACGAACAATTGGCCGGTGCAGAAAGCGAAAATGGTGGTCGACGATCGCGCGCATCCGGTAACGGCGGGTATGCCCGAGAGCTATGTGGCTCCCTCAAACGAGTGGTATCAGTGGAAGCCCAGCCCGCGGCTCAATAAAAGCGTGCGCGTGCTGGTGACCCTCGATCCTTCGAACTATCCGATCGGCGTGAAGGACGTGATTACCCAGGGGGACATGCCCATCGTGTGGACCAACACGAAATACAGGATGGTTTACATGAACATGGGCCATGGCGAGAATGTTTTCGGCGACGCCACGCAAAACAAGTTGTTTGCCAACGCCATCATGTGGCTGGGGAAGAAGAAATAGATCGCGGTGACAAAGGATACCTGCCGATGAAGACATTTCGCGTGATTCTATTTGTGCTGGCGGCGCTCGCTCAGGGCGGCCGCTGTTTCGGTCAGTCCGACGCTCATCCAAAGAAGCATCTGCTGGTGCTCGGCGAAGAAAAAGGTTATCGGCATGAAGCGGTTTCTCATGCCATGGCTACCATCGAACGTATGGGCCGCGACTCCGGATTGTGGGACACCACCATTCGAACCGATACGGAAGTGCTCACCAAGAAGAAGTTGGAGTACAACGCGAAGAACCTAAACGATTTCGACGCCGTTCTGTTCTACACCGGCGGAGAGTTGGAAATGAATGATGAGCAGAAAGCCGCGCTCCTTTCCTTTGTACACGACGACGGAAAGGGTTTTGTCGGCGTGCACAGCGCGACAATCACTTTTACGAGCTGGCCGGAGTATGGGGAGATGATCGGCGGCTATTTCGACGAGCATCCGTGGGGGACCTTCGATGCGCCGATTATCGTCGAAGACCCGGATTTTCCGGGCATGCAGCCGTGGGGGAAGTCGTTCGCGTTGCGCGATGAGATTTATCAGATGAAGGATTTTTCACGAGACAAGGTTCGTGTCTTGATGCGGCTGGATGCTTCCAAACTGGACCTGAACAATGCGCGGGTTCATCGCAAGGACCACGATTTCGCGGTCACGTGGGCGAAGCAGTATGGCAAGGGACGCGTTTATTACTCCACGCTGGGGCATGTGGAGCAAAACTGGGAGGACCCGCGGTTGCAGAAGATGTATCTGGAAGCCATCAAATGGGCCATGGGGCTTGTGAATGCGGATGTGACCCCGCGACCGCTTCCCACTTCGTCGAGCGAGAGACACAACGACGGCGTGGTGGCTGCCCCAGCAGCGGCGGCGCGTTGAGCGTAACATGGAAACTGTGGTAGCTGCTTTGGAGGTTCTGACCTAATGTGGCGCGCGATTTTACTCTTATTACTCACATCCCCGGCGTGCGGACAAACGGCGCATCCGATTCTTGGTTTGGGATCTCCGGCTCCGGATTTTGCTTTGCCGGGCGTCGACGGCAAGATCCACCGCCTGAGCGATTACGCTTCCCGGCCGGTGCTTGCGGTTGTGTTTGCTTGCAATCATTGCCCGATTTCCCAAATGTATGAGCAACGCATCCAGCAACTGCAGGATGATTACCGCGATAAGGGTGTCGCCGTGGTTGCTATCGAACCGAACGACCCCAAAGCCATTCGCATTGACGAACTGGACTCTTCCGACACGAGCGACTCGCTCGAGGAGATGAAGATTCGCGTGGAGTTCAAGCACCTGCGCTATCCGTATCTCTACGACGGCGAGACGCAATCGGTCACGCGCGCCTACGGACCGCAAGCCACGCCGCATATTTTCATTTTTGATAAGGACCGCAAGCTGCGCTACGAAGGACGCATCGACAATAGTTATCGCATCGAGCAGGTGAAGACGCAGGATGCGCGGAACGCGATTGATGCGTTGCTTGCCGGGGGCGAAGTGCAAGTGAAGCACACGGGAGTTTTTGGTTGTTCGACGAAATGGCAAGAGAAGGCCGCCGCGCGAGAGGCGGCGCTCAAGAAAATCGAAGAGGAGCCGGTAAAGCTGGAGATGGCTACGGCGGAGGATTTGAAGAAGCTTCGCGCAAATCCCACCAAGCACATGCTGCTCGTGAGTTTCTGGGCTACTTGGTGCGGTTCGTGCATCGATGAATTTGCCGATTTTCAAGATACCTTCCAGATGTATAAGGTGCGCGATTTCGATTTGGTCACGGTGGCGGCCAACATGCCCGACGAAAAGAACGGCGTTATGAAAATGCTGGAGAAAAAGCATGCGACCAGCCGCAATCTGCTGTTCGCGTCGGATGATACTGCGGCGCTACAGAAGGCTTTTGACCCCGAGTGGGAATCCGCGGTCCCCTACACCGTGTTGATCGATGCGGACGGGAAGATACTCTACAAACGAATTGGAACGGTTGACATGCTCGAACTGCGCCGGACGGTTTTGGCGTATTTGCCTTCCGATTATATCGGCTTCAACCGGTATTGGCAGGCAGGATTGGCGCAACCGGAAACGAACAAGAGCGGCGGAAAGTAGGTTACTTCTTCGCTTTTTGCATCCCGTCTTTGGCTTTTTGCAGACTGATTTCCAGGTCAGCCGCTTTATCAACGGCTTCGCGAAGGGCTCTGCGCCACTCGTCGGGCGAGTATAGCGGGTCGCGGTGTCCCTTACGGCGCGCCATTTTCAAACCGAACGCGATCCCCGCACTGAAAATCTCGACGACCTCCGGATCGGCGACCGCCCACGCTTCGCTTTGACGGCCTTCGGCTTTCCAGCTGGCGGTCATTCTTTGCTGTTCCGCCTTCATGTCGGCGAAGCTGCTTCGTTGGGTCATTTCCGCCTCCGGAGGGATGAATGAAGTCTGAAATGGATGGGCGGAATGGTACACCGTACCGAAGGACAGGTGTGCTGAAATGATTTACGTTTGAAGAGCCAGCCTCGGGCGCGGGTGATTGTAACGCAGGCTCAAGATGCAGATTCAATCGGTTTGCGGTTGCCCGCGTTGAATTGGTAAGTCGCGAGCTTGTTGCCCGAACCATGCGCGTGCTGGATTAAAGGAGATTCCAAGTACTTCCAGGATAGTTCGGCGATGCCAATGGAAATAGCCAGTGCGATCGGAGCAACAACCACGTCCAGGCGCAGGTGGCCGCCAAAGCGGGTGTGCAGGATGAATCTGTAGATCATCCACAGGATGCCCCAGTGAATGAGATACAGGCAGTAGCTGATTTTTCCCAATTCGAGCAAGGGTTTCGAGTTGAACCACCGGGCTATTGCGGACTTCGGCCGCCAGAGTAGATAGACAATCACGGACAACGATGCGAATTCCACGCCTGTCCGGCCGAAAGCGACACTGAGGAAGCTGCAGAAACTGACATTGGCTCTGGCCATCCAAGAGAGCAACATCGCTGATCCCGAGCCGGCAAACATTCCCCAGAAACAAAGAGATATGTGCCGGTCTACCCAATCACGCACCTCCGGAGAACGCCAGATCACAGCGAGCAGGACGCCCATGGCCAGGGCATCGGCGCGACAGGGAGACCAGATGCGGGTCGCGACATCGGCCCATTTTTCGCGATGGGCGACGAACCGAAAGAGGACTCCACGGAAGAGGGGCGCCAAAAGGATAACGCCGAGAAGCATTTGGACCAGGCGTCGCAGGCTCAGACGACGAACACAGACCGGAGCGAGCAGATAAAAGTGTTCTTCCACCGCAAGTGTCCACGTGGGCGCGACGATAAACGTACTCTCAATAATAGAAACAAAGAAATTCTGGAAGAGAAGGGCGAACGATGCCAGGTAGAGGGTGTCACTCAAGTTTCTTGGCGGCGTCAGTCCCCAGCCCTGGCCCACAAAAAAGAAAACGAAGAAGATCGCGATCCAGGCGTAGTACAAGGGAAGAATCCGGTAGAAACGGCGGCGATAAAATGTTCTGTAGTAGTCGGGCGCATTTCGCGTGCGGAGGAGGATGCCACCGATCAAGAACCCGGATAGGATCAAGAAGACGTCCAGGCATAGCGGGCTCATTTCGTAGAAGCGCTCCGCAGTAGCCACAACCGGCAACCTCCACGAAAGGCCAGAGGAATAGTGAACGATGACGATTCCGAGCGCGGCTAAGCCGCGCAAGCCATCCAGCACGGGATAACGCACGCCATTTTGAGCGGTCTGCGTTTGTACCGGCTCTATGCCACCAGCATGGGAAGACTGCTTTTGCTCAGTCATGCTCATCCATTGCTCAATACGAAAGGTTGGGATGACGTAGCTAACCGCTAAACAGTATGAGAGGGCGCACATGTTGCGTGAATAGAGCCGAGGTACCAGCGGGTACTAAACGGCTGTCCTATAACTTCCCGTTGGGCTTGATCGAGAGGGGATAATTGGGCGCATGCGGATACAAAGACGCGAATATGACAGCGTTGTCGTTGGTTCGGGGCCGAACGGCTTGGCGGCAGCAATTGCTCTTGCTCGGGCCGGACGGTCCGTGGTTGTCCTTGAGGCTCAGGAACAGGTTGGCGGCGGCACTCGCTCGAAAGCGCTGACACTGCCTGGCTTTACTCACGATGTTTGTTCCGCCGTGCACCCGATGGCGGTGGCGTCGCCCTTCTTCCGCACACTTCCGCTTCGCGAGCACGGGCTCGAATGGATTCATCCGCCGTATCCGCTGGCCCACCCACTAGACGATGGCTCCGCGGCGATCCTGGAGCATGACCTCGATAGAACGTGTCAACGCCTCGGCGCAGACGCGAAGGCCTATCGGCGCCAGGTGGGCAGTTTGGCGGGAAACTGGAAGTTGCTCGAAGATGTCATCCTGAGCCCGATTGGTGTTCCGCGGCGGCCTCTGCTGATGGCTCGCTTTGCCCTTCAGGCGATACAACCTGCGAAGCGTTTTGCCGAGTCCCATTTCCGATCCGATCCGGCTCGAGCGCTGTTCGCGGGGCTGGCCGCGCATTCGATGATGCCGCTCGACGGTTGGGGGACGGCGGCGATTGGTCTGGTGCTAGGGGCTCAAGCGCATGTGAACGGCTGGCCTATCGCGAAAGGTGGCTCGCAGAGGATTGCGGATGCCTTGGCGTCCTATTTTCGATCCTTGGGTGGAGAAATCGTTACGGGATTACGCATTCGTTCACTAAAGGAGCTGCCGTCTTCCCGTGTCATTCTTTGCGATCTTTCACCGCAGGGTCTACTGGAAATTGCGGGGCAAAGCTTACCGACCAACTACCAGCGAGCACTCGAACGATACGATTACGGCCCTGGCGCGTTCAAGGTGGATTGGGCGCTCAGTGGACCGATTCCGTGGAAAGCGCCGGATTGCGCTCAGGCTGGCACGGTGCACATTGGCGGCGGTCTCGACGAAATTGTCGATGCCGAGAGCGGGTTGCTCGGAATGCTGGATTCCGAGCGTCCGTTTGTGCTGCTATCGCAACCAAGCCTCTTCGATCCCAGCCGCGCTCCTGCGGGTTGCCACACGGCATGGGCTTACTGCCATGTTCCGAACGGCAGCAGGTCGGACATGACCAGCCGCATCGAAGCTCAGGTAGAACGGTTTGCTCCCGGCTTCAGGAGTTTGATTCTTGCTCGCTCGGCGAAATCACCGGAGCAAATGGAACGCGAAAATCCCAATCTCGTTGGCGGGAATATTACCGGGGGCGCAAACTCCCTGCGGCAGCTTTTTTTCCGCCCTACTTTCGGTAAGTACGAAACGCCGGTGAAAGGCTTGTTTCTCTGTTCTGCGTCGACACCGCCCGGCGGGGGCGTGCATGGAATGTGCGGCTACCACGCGGCAACGCGGGCGCTGGCAAGTACGGATTTCCGTTGAGAGACCGGTCTATCCCGCGTTCACAATTCCCGAGCCAGCGCGGCTGGGATTCTCATTCCGAGCGAATCCCGGATGCTGGCGGTCGGCGCAGTCCTTGCAGAGGAATCCGCTCGATTACGAGTACGACCAGACACATCACGTGCACGCGGACACCTTTGACACGGTGAAAGAAGGCAACGACATACGGCACGCTCAGGTCCTGGCAGGCTGGCCATACAACACCGCCCAATTGCCCGAACTGCTTCGAAGGAATTGAGTCGCGAGCGAAGTCTTCAGCGGTATTTATGAAGATTCTGACTCCGGAGAATGTTGCGTTCCCGGAAAAATAAGCCGCACAGTCGCGGAACAATGAGCAAAACGTCGCGGGTGCTACCGCTCAGTCTCCGGGTCCAAGGATGGAGGTAGATTTGCGAAGAACCAGGGAGGTTTTGAGTTCGTATTCGGAGGTTTTCATCGAATCTTTCGTTCTTCCGACTTCCGCTAACAGCGAATGGAAGGCCAGGCGCGCCAACTCCGATTGCGACATCTGCACGGTGGTGAGAGGAGGAAGACAGAATTGCGCCAGGCGGATGTCGTCAAAACCGATCACCGACAGGTCTTTGGGAATTTGAATTCCCAGTTCGTAGCTCCTCCGCATGACTCCCATGGCCGTCAGGTCATTGGAGCAAACGATGGCGCTGGGCCTCTTTGGCCCCGACAAAAGCCCGGCGCAAGCGAGATGTCCGCCCTCAAGCGTGTGATTTCCCTCGACAATCAAGCGGGAATCGGGGCGCAAGCCGATCTCTTCCATCGATTGCAGGAATGCCTGTTGCCGGGCCGCCGCGGACTTCAAATTTCGCGGGCCGCTGATAAACGCTATATTTCGATGGCGCAAGGCGGCTAGGTGCTGAACGGCTTGCCGGATTCCGTTCAGATAATCGATGCGGATGGTGCTTACGCCGCGCCGCGTAGGAACCACATCTATGAGCACCACCGGCACTTCGCGCAATTTAAAGTCTTCCAGTAGAACTTCTTCCATCCCAAACGTCACGATGGCAACGCCTTCCACGCGGCGTTCGAGCATGCGGCGAACGGAGCTTTTCATGTGTTCCTGATCATTCATCGTGGACGCCAAAAGAATTTCAAAGTGATGTTCGACAGCGAGGGTTTCAAAAACCTGCACGATCTCCGGAAAAAAAGGATTCGTCAGGTCGGAGACAATCAGCCCGAAAATCCGGCTTCGTCCGGAGACCAGCCCCCGCGCCTGTGTGTTTGGGTAATATCCCAACTCCCGAACGGCCTTCCAAACACGCCTCGCTAAGGCCGGGGTCACCGTGGAATTTCGGTTCACGGTGCGCGATACGGTAGCTATCGAAACGGCAGCACGCTTAGCAACCGCACGAATATCCATTGGTGGCATCTCCCATCGACGTGGTTTTATTCCTGGCGCAGGGCCTGCATCGGATCGACCTGCGTCGCTCTGTGCGCCGGGATAAAACACGCCAGCAGTCCTGCAAGCAGGAGCCCCGCGGCGACAGCGCCAAAGGCGGTATAGTCAAACGCAGCGACATTGAAAAAAATGCCGTGCATGGCTTTTCCGATGCCATAAGCCCCGAACAGGCCCAGGACGAATCCCACTCCGGCCAGGAACATCCCTTCTTTCAGGATGACCGAGAACACGCGGCCGCGACCCGCGCCGAGAGCCATGCGCAGTCCGATCTCGTGAGTCCGCTGCGCGACGCTGAAAGACATAACACCATAAATTCCCACCGCCGCCAGCAAGAGTGCCAGCAGGGCGAAGCCTCCAAACAGAAGGGCCATGAAGCGGCGCCCCGATAATATTTCGTCCAGTACTTGATCCATGGTTCTGATGTTGCTCAACGGCAGTTCCGGATCCATGGATTGAACGATCCCAGCAATGCTCTTGCCCAAAAGTTCCGGGTCCTCGGCCGAGCGCACGGCGATTTGCGCTTGCGGCCAGGGGCTCTGCGAAAATGGCACGTCAATTTCGGGCAAGTCTTCGTCTGGACTGCCGTTGCGAATGTCCTGGTAGACGCCCACGACTTGCCAGGCGATTTGCGGGCCGAACTTCGTGACTCCTGGAATTAACTGTTCGACAAGAATGTGCTGGGACAACGGATCGACACCGGTAAGGTATTTTCTCGCGAAGGTTTGATTGATCACAGCGACCGGCGCGTTGCCGGCGGAATCCTGATAGGTGAATCCGCGTCCCTGCAGCATGCGAATCTCGAAGACCTTGAAAAACTGAGGAGTAACCATGTTGAAGCGCGCCGGAGGCCGCCGGGACATGTCCGCCGTTTCGTTGCCGGCAATTTGTATGGGCATAACGAAAGTTCTGCCGCGAAGTGGAATGCCTGTGGAGACCGAGACAGAGGTCACACCAGGAAGCGCCTGAATCTGGTCGATCAGTTGCCGATAGAAGCTTGTGATCTGAAGCGCCTCGGTCAGGTGGCCTCTCGTCACAGGGAGATCGAAGGTAAGCAGATGGTCGGAACGGAAGCCTAGATCCAGATGCTCCAGGTTCCACAAACTGTGCATCGCCAGTCCCCCGCCGGCGAGTAAGCTTAGAGCCAATGCAAACTCGGCAATCACAAACACGCGACGCATGCGGTGACGTCCCGAGCCGCGCACGGCTCCCCCGCTCTCCTTCAGCACCTCGTTCAAATTGATCCGCGTCGCATGCCACGCTGGAGCGCAGCCAAAGAAAACGCCAGCCAGTACCGTGACGGCCAATGTGAAGAGCAGGACGGGAACACTCAAGCGCACGTCCGTCTCCGAAAGCAGGGTGTACGGCGGCATCGCGGCCACAATTAATTTCATCAGAACATAGGCTAGGGCTACGCCGAGCACGCCTCCGATAAGCGCCATCAGGAGACTCTCGATCAGAAATTGTCCGAAGATTCTCTGGCGCGAAGCGCCCACGGACGCGCGGACGGCGATCTCTTTCTGACGCGTCGCGCCCCGCGCCAACAAAAGATTGGCCACGTTGACGCAGGCGATAAGAAGAACGAAAGCCACCATGCCCTGAAGGAGCTGCAGCATGATCTGCACCTCGCGATTGAGAAAATCGTTTTTGAGCGGCTCGACCTTCACTCTCCAGCCCTTGTTCGATTTCGGATAAGCCTCCGCGATGTGACGCGCCACGGTATCCAGATCCGCATTGGCCTGCGCGAGCGTTACCCCCGGCTTGAGGCGCCCTAAGACGACCAACCAATGAAAATCGTGGTTCATCTGTTCGGGCGAAAAGGCCATCGGTACCACCAGTTGTCTGCCAAGCCGGTCCGGCTGCCCCGGAGGTTGAACCCCAATCACGGTGTAGAGCTCACCGTTCAGGTGGACTTGCTTGCCGACGATATTCGGATCGCTGGCGAAATATCGTTGCCATAGCTTGTGGGTGATGATGACGACGTGATCCTTCCCTGGTTCTGCCTCCTCCGGCAGGACATAGCGGCCTAGGAACGGCTTGTCACCAATTAACTGGTCCAGGAAGCCCGGTGTTAGATAGCTGCCCTCAATCTGTTCCGGACGTTCACCCGTGGATAAGTTGAATTCATCCCCGTAAACAGCTCCCAGGCTCTCGAAGACCTTGCTTTCGCGTTTCCAATCCAGGTAGTCGCCGGTAGAGACGGAACGCCTGTTTCCATCCACGTTGGACCACACGACCACGAGTTGGTCGGGTTCGGGATAGGGAAACGGTGCGAGCAGCGTTGCATAGAAGATGCTGAAGATCGCGGTATTTGCACCGATGCCGAGCGCGACCGTAAGGATGGCGACGGCGGTGTAAGCAGGGGATTTGCACAGCAAGCGGAAGGCGAACCGGACGTCTTGCATCCATTGCTCAAGCCATACGACACTCCAGACAGCCCGGGCGTCTTCCTTGACCCGCGTTACGTTTCCAAACTTTCGCAAGGCTGCAAAACGCGCTTCTTCGGGGGCCATCCCGCGACCGATATTTTCCCGCGTCTCCAGTTCAATGTGCTCGCGGATCTCTTGATCGAGATCATCGAGCAAGCGTTTCCCGCGCTTCATCATTCCCGCTCCTCCGTCGGCCGCAGAATTCGCGCGATGGCTCCCGCCAATTTGTCCCACTTGCTGGTCTCAAGCGTCAATTGCTTGCGACCTTTTGCGGTGAGTTTGTAGAAATTGGCGCGCCGGTTATTCTCTGAGGTACCCTCTTCTGCAGAAATCCATTCCCGCTTGATGAGCCGGTGCAACGCCGGGTACAGCGACCCTTGCTCCACTTGCAAGACCTCGTCGGAATTGGATTCGATTGCCTTAGCGATAGCGTGCCCGTGGGCCGGCCGCAACAAAAGCGTGCGCAGAATCAGCAGGTCCAGCGTGCCTCGAAGCAGTTCCATCCGTTGTTCTTTAGTAGACATTCTAGGTGATGCTAGAATCTCTCCAGTAGAATGTCAAGGGGAGCAAGCAGGTCGGCCGTGCTGGCACAGGTGGGCGAGCGAAACGCCTTTCGGCGTCGGCTTCCATGCGGTCACCCGTGTTCCCGGCTTTCAACAGGGCATTCTTGCGCGGATCGCAAGCCACAACTCGTGTCACGTGAGGCTGCAGCAGATGGTGCAACCAACGGACCCAGGTTCCGTCTTCAAAGGTCACGTGAGATCAATCAGGCCTTGGAAGTTCAAGATGCAGTCAGCGTTGATCTGACGAGACAGCTGGTTGCGATTCGCCAAGAGGCATGCTCGAACTGTCGACCGCGTTTCTGCTATCCTAGCCACCCTGTATGGCGAGTCCCGCCTCCAGCCCTACTGCTCCCGGCACCAACCTACAACCGTTTTTCACAACGAGCATGGCGGCCATCTGGGCCATCGCCCTGGCGAATCTGCTGTTCCACGTCTACTTCAACAACCGCTATGGATACTTCCGCGACGAGTTCGATTACATGTCGTGCGGCAATCACCTCGCTTGGGGGTAGGTCGACCAGCCACCGCTCATCCCCTTCCTGATTCACATCTGCCGCGCCGCGCTTGGCGACTCGCTGCGCAGCATTCGCTTCATCCCAGCTCTGGCGTCTTCCCTTCTGATCGTGCAAACCGCCGCCATCGCCCGCGAACTCGGCGGCCGCCAGTTCGCACTTCTCCTGAGCACCATCTGTGCGCTCATCGCACCGCAATACCTCTCGAACGGAAGCCTGCTCGGGACAAACTGTCTGGAACCTAACCTCTGGATGGGCTGTGCCTACTTCGCCATCTGCGCCATCAAGCACAATGAGCCACGCAACTGGTTCTGGTTTGGCCTGGTCGCAGGTCTTGGCCTGGAAGAGAAATATTCCATTGCCGTCTTCGGCCTTGGTATCGTCGTCGGCCTGCTGTTGACCGAACAACGCCGCGTCTTCCTCAATAAGTGGATCTGGCTGGGCGGACTCGCTGCCTTCCTCATTTTCCTGCCCAACTTGCTCTGGAACATCAGGCACGACTGGCCATTCGTTCAACTCATGCGGGGCATCCGCGCCGAGGGCAGGGATGTGGTGTTGGGACCGTTTCCCTACTTCTTCCAGCAAACCCTGCTCGTAAACCCCCTCACCGCTCTGATCTGGCTCGCGGGATTGCTCGCTCTGCTGTTCTCAGCACGTCTCAAGCCTTACCGCGCGCTCGGCTGGTGCTATCTCTTCTGCTGCACGGTCTTCTTCGTCCTACACGGCAAGAACTACTATCTCGCTCCGGTCTATCCCATGCTGCTGGCTGCTGGCGCCGTCGCGGTTGAGTCCGCGATGCATCGTCGTGAAAATGCGCGTACCCGCCGCCATTGGTTGAAACCTGTCATCGCTTTTTTTCTGCTGGCCAGCGGCGCATATCTTGCTCCGGTGGTTGTGCCGATTCTTCTCCTGACGGTTTTCTCGCATACACAAAGTATCTCCCCTTCAAGCTCCCCGTCATGGAACACTCCCACGCACGGGCCGCACTGCCGCAATGGTACTCCGACCAGTTCGGCTGGAAAGAAATCGCCGACGAAGCTTCTGTCGCTTGGAATCGCATCCCACCCGAGGAGCGCCACGACTGCGGCATCTTCGCCCAGGACTATGGCCAGGCTGGGGCCATCGATTTCTTCGGTGGCCGCGACGGCCTCCCACCGGCCCTCAGCGGTCACCAGACCTGGTTCCTCTGGGGCCCGCGTGGCTACTCCGGGAACTGCATGATCGTCCTCGACGACCGCCGAGAGGTTCTCGAACGCCTGCGGGAGCATGTGGAGTACGTAGGCACGTCTGCTGACAACCCCTACGCTCTCGAAAAACAAATCGACGTGTTCCTGTGCAGGCGTGCGAAATTCGGCACTCTGGCCGAGTGGTGGCCAGAACTGAAGCGTTGGCGCTAGCCCGCGCGCTCGGGCCAACAACGTACCCGCGAATCCAGTCGCCCTACGGAATTCGTCGGTAGCTGCGCCGCGAGCCTTAACGATCAAGCGCATGCATGCACTTTTCCCGCCCGGCGAAGCCTTCGAATCTGTTTCACATGATGCAGTCCATGTACGAGGTGAAGCTTTTTCAACTGCGCCGTCGTCAGAGGCCCCAGAAGGTCGGTTCTGTGAACTCCAGCCGATTCCCCCACGGATCATTTGCGTAAAAACGTCGAACACCTGCAACCGCGTCGTCCCACACGCAATGAACTCCCTCTTTTTCAAGGACTACGAACACGGATTCGATGTCAACAACAGCGAACGCTGGATGTGACTTGGCAGCCGGCCGAAAAGACTCCTCAACCCCGATGTGAAGTTGACGCAAACCTACTCTGAACCAGCACCCGCCTCGCGAACGCAACGGTTCGGGTTTTTCGATCTCCTCCAGTCCAAGCACGTGGACGAAGAATCGGCGGGCTTCGTCCTCGCATCCCATTGGAGCTGCGAGTTGAACATGGTCGATATCGATTACAAGCATTCGCTCATTATGCCGCAGTCAACGACGCATGATCGGTTCGAATGCATGGGTCGCGTAAACAAGCCGCACGTAGGCCTGGAGATCGTCTTGTTCAGAGCACCTTAATTGCCGGAAAGCCACTAACTGTAGGAGTTTTGCGCGCGATGTTGGCGAGTGCCGCTACGTACCGATTACAGTCTCGGCGCGGGATGCCATACGCTGCCATGGTATGCCCAGGAGTTCCGGAGCTGTGGTCTGTGGCAGATCCCATCTATTTTATGTTGCCCAAAGCAGCGGAAAGGAGTAGAGTCGCACCAATTCGTAGGTGTAACTCTGCGGAAAACACTTCATCTGCTCGGGCTCGTTTCCGGCAGTGGTCGTGTGTCTGACCCAAGTTACTATGTGTTTTTGCTATACCGCACGTCTTCCGGGTAACCCGGTGATAAGGAGATAGACATGCTAAAGAAGCTGCTCATTCTGTTGTTCGCGTTTGTAGTTGTCTTCCCGCTGGCGTCGACGGTGTTTTCGCAAGAAGCTCCGGCGGGGGTGCGCTGGGAAGGCACCATTATAAGAAGCAGTACGACGGACTCTAGTCTGGTTGTTCGTAAGAAAGGCTCGACGAACGACGAGAGGACCATTCAGTATGACAGCTCGACTAAATGGGTCAGTCAGTATCACGGCGACGCCAAGGTCAACGACATTGATGCCAGCCAGGTTAAAGACGGGGACTATGTGATTTGCACGGGTACTTGGGACAAGAACAAGGGCAGCGTACTCCACGCAACTCTGATCTCTAAGCGCCTCTCCCACTCCCATTAGACGAGTACGGTGCCGGTAGCTCGAATCAGTTTTCTCTTATCCTGGGGGGCCACTTATTGACTTACCCGCAGGGAGACGCGATATGCCAATAAGGGCTTGGCCTATTTGAGTATTCACAACACGCTTGTCCAAATTAGGATTCTGATTTGTGAAAGAAAAAAGGCCGAGCATCTGTTAGCTTGAGATTGGGCTCTGGAAAAGCCAATCACAATGCTAAGGAGGCTCAGCCTTGACTCGCGTCAGCAGTATTTTCTCACAGATCTTGCAGTTAATCCCTCGCCTCGAATTTGAATCTGCCGTGCGCAAGCACGACGCCGAGCGACATGCCCGTGGTTTCAGTAGTTGGGGGCAGTTCATCGCCATGCTCTTTTGCCAGCTGGGACATGCCAAGTCGTTGCGCGAAATATGCGGAGGCTTGGCCGCCAGCGAAGGAAAACTTCGTCATCTGGGTTTGCCCACAGCTCCGGCTCGCTCCACGTTGGCCTACGCCAACGAACATCGCCCTTGGCAGTTGTGCCAAACGGTGTTTGAGCAACTGCTGGCGAAGTGCCAGACCTTGGCGGCCAGCCAACCAGGAACGAGGAAGAAGAGAAAATTCCGGTTCAAGAACCCGCTGCTGAGCCTGGACGCCTCGGTGATCGATCTCTGCGCCACGATGTTTGACTGGGCCAAGTTTCGTTTGACGAAAGGGGCGGTGAAGCTACATCTGCTGCTGGATCATGATGGGTATTTGCCGTCTTATGCAGTCATCACCGAGGGCAAGAAACATGAGGTGCGCGTGGCACGGCAGATGCGCTTCGCGCCGGGGACGATTCTGGTGTTTGACCGCGGGTATACGGACTACGAGTGGTTTGCGAACTTGATTCAGCAAGGAGTTTATTTCGTGACGCGACTGAAGGAAAACGCCGATTACGGAGTGGTTGAGAAACTCGCCGTTCCGCAGGGACGGGGCGTGCGACGCGATGAAGTAATCTTTTTCTACAAGTTGGCCAAAGCAGGCATCGATGCATACTTCCGGCGCATTGAATTCTATGATGAAGAAAACGATCGGGTGCTGGTGTTTCTCACCAGCCACATGGGGTTGGCGGCAGCCACCATCGCTGCGGTGTACAAGGAACGCTGGCAGATCGAATTATTTTTCCGAGCGCTAAAGCAATCACTACGGGTAAAAACCTTTGTGGGGACTTCGGCCAATGCGCTGAAAACCCAACTCTGGACGGCGCTGATCGCCATGTTGTTGGTGAAATACTTACAGTTGAAGTCTAGCTTTGGCTGGTCACTATCCAATCTCGTGGCGCTGCTGCGGCAGCAACTGTTTGTCTATCGTGACCTGTGGACATGGATGGATGATCCATTCCAGCCTCCCCCGATACCAGAAGGGCTGCCAGAACAGTTGGCCTTGCAGCTTGGCTAAGCGGATAAAAGATTTGGACAGCAGAAACCATCTGACATTCCAAAAGCAGGGCAGTTACGACATTTCGGAGGAGCGAACTTAGACAGCAGCGACCAAAAGCCGTACCCAGGAATGGCCAACCTGCCCTCCGCGCAGCGACCGGACGGTGAGTTTTGCTGTGTTTTTGTGATTATCGACCCGTGTTCTCAGCTAATTTGGACAGCAATGTATTCACAAACAACCGGGAATGCACTTAGCGAGCCGCTCTGGCAACAAACGGGGACCGTTTCGCCTCGTGGTTCGCGTTTTCCTAGGTACATTTTTCCTAACTGCATCGCTACTGGCGTTGGCCAACCGGCCGCCTGCGAGAGCCGAGACGCTACCGGACTCCACACAGTCACTGGTGGCCATCGGCGATGTGCACGGCGACTTCGACGACTTCTGCACTATCTTGCAACGAGTGGGGCTCAGAGACGAGCAGCGGCATTGGACCGGTGGCAAAGCCACGCTTGTTCAGGTCGGCGATCTCATAGACCGAGGGCCAAAGCCACGCGAAGTTATGGACCTCGTGATGTCCCTCGAAGAGAAGGCGGCGAACGCGGGCGGCCGGGTCATACCCTTGCTCGGCAACCATGAGGTGATGAATCTCATGGGCGACCTTCGCTACGTCACTGTGCAAAACTACGCAAGTTTTGCGGATAGCGAGTCCGAGAAGCGCCGCAGAATTGCCTTTGAGAGATACCTCAAATGGCGCAGCAGCCATCCGCAGCTGTTGGCGGAGCTGTACCAGCCTGTGCTACCGGAAACCGAAGCGGAGTGGATGACGAAGCACCCGCTTGGATTCATCGAGCAACGCGACGCCTTTAGTCCGAAGGGAGTTTACGGGAAGTGGGTGCGACAACGGTCTGCGCTGGCCAAGGTCGGAGGGATTATCTTCCTGCACGGCGGAATCAGTCCCGCTGTAATTTCCATGAAACTCGATGAGATCAACGCGCGCATTCGCAGCGAGATTCAGCAATTCGATGAGGCTCGCCAGGGTCTGACGGACGACGACGTGCTTTTACCGTTTTTTACTCTGCAAGAGGCCGCCGCAGTGGCACAAGCAGAAATAATTGCAGAGCGCAAGTCTCGTACGCTGTCGAACGAGGCGCGCCAAGCCAAGATCCTAAAATTTCTTGGGTTTAGCAGTTGGCTCTGCGTGCGCGAGGATGGCCCACTATGGTTCCGCGGTTATGACACGTGGAGCGAGGAAGAGGGTGTGGCCCAAATGGAAAAGATCCTAAAAGCATACGACGCTACCAGCATTGTCGTAGGGCACACCGTTCAAACGACTGCGCACATCCGATCTCGCTTTGGTGGAAAAGTCATGCTCATCGATACCGGCATGCTGTCGAGCTACTACCCTGGTGGCAAACCGTCCGCGCTGGAAATCAACGACGATGGTAGGTTCACAGCGGTGTATTTGGACCAGCGGGTGGTGTTGCTCGAGGGGAAATCGGCACTTGTGCCAAGCAACCAGTGATCGCGTCGAGAAGCCGCTCTACACACAGTCCCAGAATGTATGGATGGGTACGGGTGACGTAGGGCATCGCCAGGTCGGTAGCTGATCGCGGCAGATTCCGTGGGTTTGCCGCCATAGGGCCGCAATCAGGGAGCTTTGCCGATGAAGCGCTGGATTGAGCGTGCTCTGAATGTACGCCCCGGAGATCTGGGGCGTGGGCTTCTCCTGAGTTCCTGCCTATTCTTGGTCATCAGCAGCTACAAGATCGGTGGAGTAGCCGCAAACGCTCTCTTCCTGTCGCGGTTCCCGGCGAGTCAGCTTGCCTACGCCGATATTTCCAGTTCAGTTCTGGTAGCCGTTGCCGTAGCGGGATTCGTGAGTATTTCGAGGCGCATGATTCTGCGCGATCTGCTCGTAGGCAGCATGGTAGTTTTCGCCACAACCTACGCGTTGTTCTGGGGGCTGGCCCATTACCACTCGCGTATGATCTGGATTTCCCCGGTGTTATACGTCTGGGTAAAAGCTTTCGGCGTACTCGGGGCTACGCAGATCTGGACGCTGGCGAATTACATTTTGACAACGCGCGAGGCCAAACGGGTCTTTGGAATGGTAGGTGGGGGTGCCATTACGGGAGGGATTTTTGCAGGCTTTCTCTCGAAGACCATGGCCAAGAGGTTCGGAACGGAGAGTCTACTGCTGGCCATGGCGTTGCTCGTTTTCATCTGCGCCGGGCTGGTGATTATGGTCTGGCGCGGCAGTCGAATGCTGGTCGGCGATGCGCAAGAAACGGCGGGGGGACCCGCCACTCCCCCCGCGAGGAACCTGCTCGCGAGCACGCGGCTTTTATTCTCATCGCCCTATTTGCGAGCCATCGCGGCCGTAATCTGCATTTCGTCGTTGATTGCCACGTTGACGGGCTGGCAGTTCCTCGCCATTGGTCAGCAGTTCTTGGTGAAGAAAGACGCTATGGCGATTTTTTTTGGTAACTTCTACTTTTACGCGGGCGTGCTTGGACTGCTGTTTCAGTTGCTCTTGACGGCAAGATTTTTGCGCAGATTCCATATTGGCGCGGCGCTATTTGTGCTTCCCGTCACTGTATTTTTAGGTTCGACGGGATTGCTCGCTCTTGGCACGCTGGGCGCCGTGGTGGCGCTGAAAGGCTCCGACCAGATTTTGCGCTATTCCCTCGATAAGTCCACGACCGAGTTGCTGTACCTCCCGATCGCAACCCGTGTGAAGTTACAAGTGAAATGGCTCATTGATACCGTGATCTGGCGCCTGGGCGACGGGCTGTCCGGGCTAATCGTTCTCATCTTTGCCACCTGGCTGCACCTACCGGCCCGTCAGATCAGCTGGGTTGTGCTGCTGCTGGCCGGCGGCTGGGTCGTGGCGGTCTCTGTCGCGCGACGACAATACGTCTCTACCCTAAAGGAAGGTATTTTCCAACATCGCGTCGACGCGGAGCAAACCACCACACCCGTGCTGGACCGTTCAACGGCGGACCTTTTGGCGACCAACCTTTCCGCATCCGATCCCAAGGACATCCTCTATGCACTTGCTCTATTTGAGGTGGAGCAACAGAGAGCTACTCATCCGGCAATACGTGCTTTGCTGAGCCATTCCTCACCAGAGGTGCGGCAGAAGGCGATCGCTATCCTCTCCGCCGCAGGCGACAAAGCCACCCTTCCAGCAGTGCAACGATTACTGCGAGACCCGGACCTCGGCGTGCGCACCGAAGCGATGCTCTTTCTGAGCCACCATGGACACACCGATCCGCTGAGGGCCATCGAGGAACTCGGCGATTTCCCCGACTTTTCGGTCCAGGCGTCGATAGTCGCCTTTCTCGCGCAGCCCGGCGAAGCCCAGAACTTGGAAGCCGCGCGGACGATTCTGGATTCGATGATCAACGCGCAAGGAGCAGAAGGTACGCGTAGCCGTTTGGAAGCGGCCCAACTGCTCGGAGAGGTGCCGGACTGTTTCGATCCATTACTCTCCAAGCTGCTTTCTGATCCCGACACTCAGGTCGTGTGCGCGGCCATCCGTTCGGTCGGAATGTTGCGCAAACGCCGGCTGGTCCATGAGTTATTAGAGCGACTCGGACACGATAGGGTGGTTGCCGCCGCAGTTGTGCAAGCACTGGGCAGATTCGGGGACTCCATCACAGGAGCGTTACGCGACCATCTCTGCGATCCAGCTTCACCTATCGAAGTTCGCAGAGAAATCCCCGACCTGTTAGCGAGCATCGGAACGCTGGCAGCCTCTCGCGCGCTGGTGGACAACCTTTTGGAAGGCGATACCACGTTGCGCCATCGCACGATCGCCGGTCTCAACAAACTTCACAGTGTGCACCCCGCGATCGAACTGGACCTTCAGATGCTAGAGACCGTTTTGGCCGCCGAGATTCTGGGCCACTATCGGTCATACCAGATTTTGTCCTCCATCGGCACCATGCCAGAGAACGGAGATGTCGTGGCTCCAGCACTGAAGGAGTCCATGCAACGTGAGCTGGAGCGTATCTTTCGTCTGCTCACTCTCCTGCACCCCCACCTCGACTTAAATGATGCCTATATTGGCCTGCAGTCCTCGAGCGTCTCCGTGCACGACAATGCCTTGGAATTTCTCGATAACGTGCTCAAGTTGCAAGTGCGGGACATGCTCGTGCCGCTGCTGGATAGCAAGATCACGGTGGCGGAACGGGCGCAGCTAGCGGAACGGCTGGTGCGTACCAAGATCGAGAGCCAGGAACAGGCCGTGGCAGCGCTGGTAGCGAGTGAGGACTCGTGGTTGAAGTCATGCGGGGCCTACGCAATCGGAAGCCTCGGGATCAAGTCTTTGGAGGAGGAATTAGATCGCTGCCTGAGTGATTCCGATCCGTTGCTGCGAGAAACCGCACGGGCTGCCAAATTGCGCCTGCAGGAAATTACGGCGAAAGCGTAAACTCAGCGCGCCGATCAAGAAAGTTCTTGGCAAGCAGTTGAGCCAGTACTACTCCTGCGGCTGGCTGGCAACGAAGCGCTTGGCCGTTCTTTAGCGTTTTAAGGTGTCGTGAGCCAAACAATTATTGAGTTGTTTGAATGGGTCTAATGTGAGTAGAGTTGCTGCAACACTTTACGGAGGTTCGTTCCATGTACAAATTCCAACTACCCTGGCTAAGGCTGTTTGTCGTAGCGGCGGTTTGTGTGATTTCGGCAGTCACGTTAACCGCCACAGACGAACCCACTCTCAGCAAGGAGCAGATTAAGCAATTCCTTCTTACGGCTAAGGTGGTAAAAAGTCGCGAATCGAAGAAAGGTATCACCAACTCCTCGCGGCTTACGCTGAGTGACGGCACGCTGACACACGATGCTTCTTTCCAACCTATCGACGAGCACAAAAGTACCAAGCAGCTTGCCGACGGCCGCACCGAAGTCCACTTTGTGGACTCTTACAAGTACAATATCGCGGCTTATGCCCTGGCGGAGCTGATCGGTTTTGATGACATGATTCCGGTGTACGTCGAACGCGATTGGGAAGGCCACCCAGGGTCGCTCAGCTGGTGGTTGGCGATCAAGATGGATGACGCGGAACGCATGAAACAGAAGCTAGAACCGCCTGATAAAGACGCCTGGAACAACCAGATGTACAAAATACGTGTCTTCGACGAGCTAGTTTACGACACCGATGCCAACCTCACGAATGTCCTGATTGGCGAGGATTGGAAACTTTGGCGGATTGATTTCAGCCGCGCATTCCGGACCTACAAAGAACTGAAGGACCCCAAGGATCTGGTACGCTGCGACCGCCAATTATTTGAAAAGCTGAAGGCTCTGAATGCAGACGAGCTGACAGAAAAAACCAAGCGGTATCTGACCAAGGATGAAGTGAAAGCCGTGATGGCGCGGCGGGACAAGATCGTGGCGTACTTCCAGAAGCTCATTGCTGAAAAAGGCGAGAACGAAGTGCTCTACTAACTCGTATTGATTACACACCGCCGCCAGACTTGAGGAAGTCAAAACGCCCCAATTTAGATTTGGTCTGTCTCGACTGAGATCCACGATGGGGGCCACCACAGAGGCAGGTTATGATTTTCGCGAAGCTAGCCTGCCCAGGGGCGGAATAGAAAATGACACCGTCACGGTATGTTCTGGCGGTTGTGTTTTCTCCTGAATGGCTCTTGAGAGAATCTCGATCGCCTTTCCCGCAAGTGGCGGGACATAAACTGTCGCGGCAAGCCTTCCATCGCCTATCCACGTTTGGCCGGCCGTTGGCTGACCATCACAACCGGTGAATGGCAGGCTGAGCCATCGCCTGCGCTTTTCGTCGTCGGTGATCTTCTGAAAGGCGTTGCGCGCACCCATGGCCATGGAGTCGTCTTGCGCACCAACAAGATCAATCACTGTGGTTTGTGATGTGGCGAGCTGCAACCAAGAACGCACTGCTCGTTCAGCACTTTCCTCGGTCCAGCGTCCCTTCAACATCTTGACCTGGATATTCGACGGTTTCGTCTCCAGCATCCCCGCCGTACGTTTCTGGGCCGAAGAGCTTTGCGACGGTCCTTCAAGGTACAGGATCGAACCACCTTGCGGAAGCAACGCTCCAAATTGTTTTCCCTGTATGCGGCCGATCTCAGCGTGATCGGAACCGACCGCAAAGATAGGTGCGCTCGCCGCTCTGCGGAGCTCCGGCATGTAATCCGGATTTCGGTTCAGGACCACCCAGGCAACCCCAGCTGCCGAGGCAGCCCGGGCTACCTGCGGCAGTGCCGTACCGCTCACCGGTTCCAATACAATCGCGTCCGGCCTGGACTCGATACGATTCTGGATCGCCTTCAGAATCTGCGTGCTTTGATTCACGGCATCGTTATCCGCAAAACTGATTTCCACATCGATCCCCAATTTGTGCGCGGCCTCTTCTGCAGAGCGGGCCTGTGCCATTTGGTAATCGTTCTCCCGCGTATGAAGAGAAACCAAGAATTTGAGTTTTTTCATCATGCACCGGTCAACGCAAAGCCAGGCCGTTACATTTGGCGCTCAAGATATTTCAGACCTGACCTATTTGATCACGGGTCGTCGAGGCTAGACTCCGGCCAATTGCTCGAGCGCTTCCTTATTTAGGATTGTAAGAGTCGTCCCGTGAATATCGACAAATTCTTTGCTTTTTAAGCCCGTAAAGAGGCGGCTTACCGTTTCCCGTGAAGTACCAATCATGTTGGCAACTTCTTCGTGGGTCAAAGCGAGGACCACGCGAGTCTTACCCGGCTCCGAGTTTCTTGCTGGTTTCAAATCCAATATAAAGCGAGCGAGCTTTTCCGCGGCGGAACTAGAAAGACCAAGGTAACGGACCTCGCGACAAGTTGCATAATAAATTTCACCCAACATCTGCGCGACTCTTAAAGCCGCGTCGCCATACTTGCGTAGAAACGACAGAAAATCGTCACGACGAATGAAATTCGCTTGAATCGGCTCTAGCGCTTCCGCCGTCAACTCGTAAGGTTTGCCCGAAAGAGTGCTTGGCAGGCCGATGATTTCACCGGGGTCGGCAATGCGAAAAATCAAAGCCTTGCCGCTCGATGAGGCTCCGAAGAGCTTGGCTTTTCCGTTGCACAGAATGAACACCCCTCGCGGCGATTGACCTTCCACGAACAGGAGCGAACCCCGCGGATAGGTGGCCGACGAGGAAATTGCGTCCAGCCCCGCTAAGGCCGTCTCCGGCAAGTCGCAGAACAGCCTGTCCTTATGCATTGGACAGGCAATGCAATCCTCGATGACATTTAAACCATAGGGCGTTTTCATTTTACGGAGATTATACAACTCTCCGAAGTTTGTGACACACGTCACGGCCAGGGGAGACGGTGGTCACAGAATGGGAAGCTTCTAAGGCGTAATGTGAGCCTCGAAGGAGGTTCCATATGCTAGCCACAAAGCCAAAAAAAGAAACCAAACCACGCGTGGGGTTCGAAAATATCTTGTTCGCAACCGATTTCATGCCTGCCGCTAACGCGGCCATGCCTTACGCGGTGGGTTTCGCAAAAAGCTTTGCATCGAATCTTTACGTTATGCACGTTACGGAACCCATCAACTATGCGCTTCCGCCCGAAATGTGGGTCGCTACGCAAACCGCGGTGGAAACGGAGAAAAAACACCTTCGAGAAGAACTGCGCCGCAATTTCCCAGAAAGCATTCCGAGAATCATCGAAGCCGAAGGCGACGTTGCAACAGCCCTGGCGACCGCCATTGAGACCTACGAGATCGACCTGATCGTCCTCGGAACTAGGGGCCGCACTGGATTTGAAAAGGTGTTACTGGGTTCGAAGGCCGAAGAGATTCTGCGCCGCGCTCCTTGTCCCGTTCTCACCGTGGGTCCCGACGTGCCCGCCACGCTCGGAACACGCGGGAAGATCACGTCCATTCTTTACGCAACCCACTTCGGCCATGCATCTGTGACGGCAGCTCGCATCGCCGTTTCGCTCGCCGAGGAATATCAGGGAAAGTTGACGGCACTGACCGTTCTTCCGCCGGACCGGGATGATAAGCAGGGCGGTCTGAAGGAGGAAATCGCCGAAGCGTGCGAAGAGGAACTGCGCGGACTCGTACCAGAGGACGCCGAACTGTGGTGCACTCCGCACTTTATGGTTGAGTACGGAAACCAACCCGCCGACAAAATCTTGCATCGTGCGCAGGAAGTAGGGGCTGACCTCATTGTCCTCGGCGCGCACAAATCACAAGGCGCCACCGGCGCAGCCACGCATCTTCCAACGGCGACGATTCATCGGGTGATTGCGCACGCGAATTGTCCCGTGCTGACAGTTCGAGGCTAGGCTTGCAGGACTCGGAGGCGATCGTTCTCCCCAAGGCGGTCGCCTCCTCTTGTGTGAGGATTTCCGGTTCCCTGAATATGGGCTGAGCTTTTTTGAAATCTAGCTAACTCCGGCCTGAAAAGCTGCACAGTGTGCACCCGTGAATTTCGCAACTGTTTCGAGACCAACTGTACAGGGGAAGAGCTCGCAGTGTGCCTCAGAATCTAATTGTTCCACAACTGCCAGAACGCTCTCACCGTGTCCGGTCCATGTCCCTGATATAATGCCGCGTTCCGAATTATGCCGAGTTGAGTCACCTCGTCTGCTCTTTTTCCGTTAGATTAACCCCCTTTGCGTCACCGCGATATTTGATTCAGTCGGCATAATCTAGCGAGGACTGACTCCCAGCTGCTATGCATGAAAACTCCGTGCGGTACCTGGTGTCCGTACCGCGACACTTTCCCGATTTCGCGACTAACCTGGCACTTTCTCGAATTGGAAGAACATTTCAACTTCTTATTCGCAACCCTCGGACTTACGGAACGCGATAGGCTTCCACCTTGATTCCCTCTCGCACCAAAATCAGATACTGCTGGTTGTCCGCAGTTGCGAGTGTAGCTACGGTCGGTTGCTTGACTCTCAAGGCTATCGAAAGGGCTGCTGTACTGTTTGCTGTGGACAGAACCAAGAGAGAACGTGAAGTCGTTATGACGGCATCCCACGCTTGATGACCTTCGGAACAATCGTAGAGCGCGAATCGTTGGTCATCGCTGACATTGGTTATGCTGCAATTTGATGGAGCGTGGAGCTCCTTTGCTAGCTTCACGACGAGACCATTTTCGCCCGGCAGGTCATTGACGGTTTCGACGTTCGCTGCCTGAAGTACAGCGGCACATTTGACGTTGGTGGTTTTTTCCTCTTCTGTTCGCCATCTGCTGCCGTCAAATTCAAGAAACTTAGTGTAAGAGCAGGTCCCCGCACTTTTCAGGTCAGGTAAGTCCAAAACTGCCGCGTGATAATTTTCAGTGACGGCGGAGGTGCTCTGCTGGTTCGTACGAGGAAGCCCTGTGATTGCATTGCTGACCAGCAGGTTATCCTTTGTCAAGAACCATTGCGCTCCGGCGATCAGTGGGTCTGTTGTGGTTCGTTTATCTCTGATGCTGAACGTATTCAAGTCCACAACTGTCACAGAGGCTTCTACATCAAAGACATCGGGTTTGGATAGTCGCCGACGTGTTGTGATGCGGACCACAACGTACCTACCGTCCCTGGACACAGTCAAGTCGCCAGTTATCCACACGTCTTCATCAGGCCCAACGTGGCTGCCGCCGACGGCCAGTGACTTTTCCTTTGGAGTTAACGTGCTCCAGCCAATGAGTTCCTTGAGCAACCACTTCCGTTCCGGCTGCGGGATCAGAACTAGCAGCGCACCCGCTGGAGTTATGGCAAGAACGGTCGATGGTGGTAGTGGAATCTCACCCAGGCTCCATGGACGAGGTTCCTTATATGCGTGCAAGGTGTAGGTGGATGTCGGAACAGGGCGTTGCGCAAGACTTTCCGAAGAAAGGCAAATGGAAAACATCAGAACCTGAAGATAGACACGCATCCGAAGAGGTCGCATAAAACCAAGCTCAATTGCGAGTTTACATCGCACCTGCATGGCCTTTCGCGCACAATTGCTAAACC
The DNA here is from genome assembly GCA_963783955.1 of Candidatus Acidiferrales bacterium. GTDB lineage: Bacteria > Acidobacteriota > Terriglobia > Acidiferrales > UBA7541 > Acidiferrum. The sequence continues at coordinate 607,175 of CAWAPN010000004.1, forward strand.
CTGTAATTTTATCGCGCGAGTCGGCAGCCGCAGTGTCCAAGTGCCAGATATTAGCGACAAAGCGAGCTTTTTCCCTGCACGGACAGTTGGTTCCCAATGCATGCTTCTCCGACTGCGATGCGGGTAAGGGCAGTTGGTCTGGTTATCAGAGGCTCTTCAAAAAAGCGAGTAAGTGGTCAGTGGGTCGGTACCGGCCATTTCGCGTTTTGCTGGGAGTGGCCTTGGCAAGTGCCTTCTCCTTCATCGCCATGCTGGCGTGGAGATACATCTCGGTGGACTCGATTGATTCGTGGCCGAGCCAAAGAGCGATCACTGAGCGGTCCACACCCTGCTGGAGCAAATCCATAGCGACGGAGTGACGCAGCACATGCATCGAAATACGCTTCTTAGCGAGCGTGGGGCACTGGCTTCCTGCGGTGGCGACATGCTTGGCCAGGACGCGCTCGGCGCCATCACGGCTGAGTGGCCCGCCCCGTGCGCTTGGAAACAGAGGGTCAGCGGGGCCACCGAGACGTTCTCGCAACCAACCGCGTAGAGCTGTCACTGCATCTTTACGCAGCGGTGTGGAGCGCTCCTTGCGTCCTTTACCTTGACACCGCACTGAACCTCCGGCTCCCAGGACAACGTCATCGCAACGAAGACCAATGAGTTCCGATATGCGGAGTCCGGTCTGAGCGGCGACGAGCAGCAGGGTGTAATCCCTGCGGCCTCCCCACGTAGCTCGATCCGGAGCAGAGAGTAGCGCTTCTATTTCGGGCCGGGTCAGATACTCAATGGGCCTTCGGTCAAAGCGTTTGTTGGGTATAGCCAAAACACGCTGGGCCAAGGCAGCAAAGGACGGTTCCGTGAAAGCTACGAACCGGAAGAACGAGTGAATCGCGGCCAACCGAATGTTCCGGCTGCGTGCGCATATGCCCCGATCTCTTTCCAGATGATTCAGAAAGGCCCCGAGGAAGGCGGGTTCCAGAATTTCCATGGTCAACTTCGTAGGCGGCTTGCCAGTTTGTTGTTGTGCAAACTGCAAGAGCAGGCGAAAAGTGTCGCGATAGCTCGCGATGGTATTGGGACTTGCTTGCCTTTGATGCATCAGACCATCGGTGAAGAAGGCTTGCAGGAGCTCTGAGAACTGGAGGTAGGTGTTCATCGCCCAACCCCCTATCTCTTTCGACCTAGACGGCGCGACGCCAAGCGCAAGAGTTCTGGGGTCGCTGTGAGATACCAATACGTGCTGACCGCGTCGACGTGGCCGAGATAGGTAGCGAGCACAGGCAGATCCCGCTCAACATCCGCACCGGCACGGTAGAGGCGCTCAAGGGTCCGAATGGCAAATGCGTGTCGAAAATCATGGATTCGTGGACCGCGCTGCCCAACCGGGCCTCGCAGACCGGTCCGGCGAGCCAGCTTCCAGAACGTATGTTGGACGTACGAAAGGCTCAGTCCTGTGCCGAGCTCCGAAACAAAGAAGCGCTTGTCTTTGGGCTGTGGGAAGATTCGACGGCGTAATTTGGCATAGCGATTCAACGCATTGCATGTTGACGGATGCAGTGGCACCAAACGGGACTTTCCGAACTTGGCTTCACGAACATGGAGGATACCGTCGACGAGATCTACGTCCTGGTGATTCAGTGCAAGGCATTCGCCGATCCGTAGACCGGTGACAGCCAGTAGCCCAAACAACGTGGTGAATGTCGTGGCCCGCAACCCCTGGGGTGAACGGAGTTGCAAGGCTGCTTCCAAGAGCTTTCGGATATCATCGTCGCTGTACACATAGGGCGACCTCCTTCTGTAGCTCTCAGGCAGTAATCCTCGCGGCGGAACTTCCGTTCGAGGGTCTGCGCTCGCTCGATACTCCGCAAACATGCGGACGACATGCATCCGCCTTCCATATTGACCCGGCCGCCCGTGGGGTGGCGCCATGGCCCAGCGGAGGGCCAGATCGCGTGTGATAAACGATGCCCCTTGCTCGTCAGCGAAATCGACGAACCTGTGCAAGAGGTAACCCTGCGTCTTAAGCTTAAAACCCAACGCTCGCCGCAGCGCCAGATAGCCGCGGAGGGATTTCCTCAATTCGCTCATGCCACACCTCCGGGCCAAGGATGGGAAATGGAGCGCAGTGCCGCCACGTCAACTTTGGCGTAGATGGCGGTGCTCCTTTCGCACTGATGGCGCAATATCTTGGCGATCTCGGACATGGACGCTCCATTGCGGAGCATCTGGGTAGCGAGCGAATGGCGAAACAGGTGCGCCCCTCGGGTGGGCGCGTTAATTCCAGCACGTCGGAGAGCTCGCTGCACGACAATGTCGACGGCCGCGGAGTCGGAGAATCCTTCGTGGGGAGCCGCCGATCGAATGAAGACTCTCCGGCATGCGCACGAGGGCCTCAGTTGCTTCAGATAATTTGCGAGGCATTGGCCCACATCTTTCGGGAGGGGTAATTTGTCCTGGTGTCCTCCTTTGCCGTGGATGGTCAGCTCACCTGCTTCCCAATCGATATCGTCTAGTGTCATACGCACGATTTCAGCGGCGCGTAAACCGAGTCGAGCGAGTAGGAGCAGAATCGTCCGATCCCGTTGCACGGTAGGGTCGTCCTGCTTGCACTTCTTCAACACGAGCTCGACCTGTTGAGGCGATAAATACTTGGGTAGCTCTGCCAGACGCCATTTGGCTACCGATGGAACGGACACCGCCAGATTCGTGGAGATGTCTCCCCGTTGATGCAGAAATCGGAGCAGACTTCGGAGGGCTTTGCCCATACAGCGAGCGGCATGCGGGCTAATGGTTCTGGCTTGACGAAGTATGCATCGGACAACGTCCTGGGCATTCAGTTCGCTCAATGAAAGGGCGCTTTTTCCGAAGCGCTCAGAGAGAAACCGTCGGGTGTGAAATAAATACTGCTCCAACGTTGCCGGCCTGAGGCCCCGTTGCTCCCTCAGGTGTTGTGCGAACCTGGCCTGCAGTTGGTCCACTGGACTTGTCTGCTCTCGGGAAATGGGAGGCCCAACTACCATTACCTCCCGCAAGTGTTTCAGCAAAGATCGCAAAGTAGCGTTATCTCCTCGCCGCTTGCTATCGTGCTTTCGTCGGTAGCGGAGAAATTGCCGGATTCGCTCCTCACTGAATTCCTTTATTGCTCTTCGGCGTTGCCGCATCCACTGATCCAGATCTCGTAGCAGGGTGAGTCTATAGGCGATGGAAGCTCTGGAATATCCTCGGCTGGTAAGCGAAGCTGTGAAACCGGGGATGTAGGAATACAGCGGGCCGCTCGTCTGCTTAAGAGAGACAGACGAAGGCCTATCCAAATGACTTTGCATGTGAATTTTCTCCTTTCGGTCTGCAGGACCGTCCAGAGAAGTGAGTGGGATTATGCCGACTTAATCAAGCATCGCGGGGCTTCAACAGCCAGCTATCGAGAAAAAATGGGGTTGGCGACGAGACTCAATTCGGCATAATTCGGAAGGCGGCATTATACGCTTTATGCCGACGTCGGCATAACGCGTAGTGGTTGTTCCCGAACAGAAACAGCCTTTTGACTTTTCTTTCCTCAACGAACTGCCGACATAGTTGCACCCAATGCCGTAGGTCTTCCGTCCGGTCCATGATGGTCTTATCCCAAGTCGTTGTGTGCGTCTCGATTTCCTTTCTATCTCCGAGCCACCGCACGTAACCGAAATCTGAGGTAATCAAGTCGAGCGGCTTCTTCAGTTCCCACGGTCTTGGCATGAAGGACGTGTCGGTCAAGGCTAGTGCAACCTTGCGCTCTCTCAGCGTGTCAAGAAGGTCCGTTGCCAGCCAAGCCGGGTTCCGAATCTCGACCACGAGTTCAAGACAGAACATGTCGGTCGCTCTCCGGAGAAACAATCGCAACCGCTTCAAGAATTCGTCCGGGCCGTTGAACTCGTATTTGGTGAAACGCGGGAACTGCAAAAGTAGAGGTCCGAGTTTTTGGCGGAGCAATTTCATTTGTTCTGCGAACTCAATAAACTCTGCCTCGCAACCGACTAGGAGCTTTTCATGAGTCACCACCTGCGGAACCTTGGCTGCGAAGACGAAATCCGCTGGCGTTTTCCGATACCAGCTTTCGACCGTGGACGCTGCGGGAGTGCCGTAGTAGGTCGAATCAATTTCGACTGTTCTGAACCTGGAAGCGTAATGCGTGAGGTAGTTGCTTGACTTCATGCCCACGAGATAAAAACTGCCGGACCATCCAGACGCCATGAATGCCGATGTGCCGAGCATGAGGTGCGGGTCACTATAGGAACGCTCAGGCCGTTGAGGCTCCAGCTTCTTGCTGGGGACCGCGTCGTCGGCTTTGTCGAATTCAAAAAGCGACGGTTGGCTGATGGGTTTGAGGCGTCTGGGCATCGGCAGGGTCAATCTTATAGCAGGACATAGCTTTTGTTGGTCCCTTGTTGGCAATCTCCAGGATAGCTATTCCAAGGTAGGATGCGTTCACCTGACCCTGCACGATCCCGGGGGAAACGAAATCGGGCTCGTGACTGAATGAACAGGGCTGGAAACATCAATCGACGCACCAGTCGATTTTAGGGTCGCCGGGCCGGCGAATCAGCCGCGCGTGTGGGGGAGGCTGCGTGCGAATGGCTCACTACTTAGTTGCGTAGAACAGATAGGTCGCGCTATAACCGACCCGTTCCTGATCACCCGCATGCTGCGCATCGCACGGCTTTCCGGCGGGAAGCAAGCCACCGGTTGTATCGATGCGGCGAATCAACGAAACGGTTGCAAATTGTCCCGCCGTGGTTTTGGCCGGCAATTCCAACCAATGGATCGCATCAGGATTCTTCGGCACATAGTGTTTTGCCTGAGGGCCATCGCCGCGCACCACGCTACCATCGATTGCTTCCCACACCGGGCCCTTGTAATGGTGGACCAACAAGGTCTTGTCGGAGTTCGTCATGATCGCGTCCGGATCCGACACCCAGGCTAAGCCCTGACCGGCTTGCCGGCAGGTGTAGATCTGGACGCTCGTGGGCAGCGTTTGGAACTGGAACACGACCTTTTTCCCCGGCGGCTCTTTCAGCTCCGAATTAGGCAGCGGGCTTTGGGCAGTTTGGCCGGCTAGGGGCAGTCCCGAAAACAACCTGACCAAAAACAGCAAGAGAATACTGTAGCGAGTCATAGCGGTATGGACGAGTCTATCAAAAGGCCATTCGGGAAGCGATTGCGGCTCGGCTTGGCGGCCGTCAAGAGGCGAAGCAAACCCGAAACGTCTTTGCGTCGAGCATGGTGACGTTTCCTTACTCTGCTGGCGATACTACACCTACTCGAACAGAAAAAGTCTCGGTTCGACCCGACTCACTGGATGACTCCCGGCAAGTTTGAATGGATAGGTTGAGGGGGGAGCATTCGGTGAAAAAAACTGAACTCAGCCAGCGCCACCAAGGAGGCCCCCATCGAGACTGGATGCATTTTCACAATTCCGAAGTTTTTCTCTTCGTTTACTTCTCGCTCAGCAAATACAAATCTGCGTGGCCTCCCGGCCGCGCATACACCACCGTCGTTAAATCCCTCGAAAAATCGTACGCATTCCCGCCCGACGTCAGCGGAAACGCAAACGGCAATGTCAACGCCACTTGTGGCTGCCCGGCGGCCTTCCCCTTCTCCCACTTCTGCCGGTAAATCGTCACGTCCTTTCTCGCGGGGATCGCATACAAAAATGACTTCCCGTCCTTTTCACCATTGATTCCAAACGTCGCCACTCCGGGCACCAGCATCGTGCAGGTGCGCTCGGCGACCGACACCGCATAAATCCCTAGCTTCTCGCCGCTAGTCCAACTCAGCAGATACTTCCCGTCCGGCGCTACGTCAAAGGCAAGACCGCAGTCCTCCACCATTTTTTCCAGCGTCGATCCCTCCGCACTTTCCCGCCAGATCGATATCGCCTTCGAGCCTCTCTCCGCGGCATTCACGAACAGCGTCTTCTGGTCCGCACTCCACATGATCGACTGGACCGTCAACGTCTCAGGCACTGTGTAGGTCTTCATTCCGCTTCCGTCCGGCTTCACGGTATAAAACTTTGTCGGCTTTCCCTCTTCTTCCGCGAAAAACGCTAACGACGAATCGTCCGGTGCCCACGTCGCCGTCGCGAGCGACGAGCCCTGAGCCAGCTTCGTCTTATTCCCTCCGTCGACATCCGCCACCCACAATTCGTTGCGGTCCCGGGACGGGATCGTGACGTACATCAATCTCTTCCCATCATGCGAGATCCCCGGCTGCGTTGCATTCTCTGCCGCGACATCCACCGACGCCTTCGTCTTTGTGTTGTACGCCGTCAAGTATCCTGTTGACTTCCCATTCACCACGTAAATCCCTTTGCCGCTCGGGTCCGGCATCGGCGACCGGTCCGGTCCGGGTCCAAACGTCACCTGCGCCAAAGATTTGTCTCCGACGTCCATCTTCCAGATGTTCGTCAGTCCATTCACCGTTCGCCCGTACAGCACGCTCTTTCCCGCTTCACTCCACACCACGTCTAGCCCTTCGCCCTCGGATTGCCCCAAGTCTTCCACTGTTTGGTTCCCGAGCTCGATCAGGTACGCATGGAAGTGTTCGAGCGAAGATATGCCGCTCGCCGTAATGACCAGCAGTCGCTTCCCATCTGGATAGGGCAGGATGCGCGCCACAGGCCACGCTTTTACATCGAGCCCTGCGACCTGTTCGTCTCCCATCCCGGTGCGATCCGCACGGAAAATTGCCCTGGTTCTCGTCTTCGAAAAGTAGATCGACTTGCCATCCGGCGATGGCGCCGATGAAAACCCGGTTAGCACTCTCTTCGAATTTCCCCCCAACGTCGGTACCGACCACGTTTCCCCTCCGAACACTTTTACGAAATAGATCTCCGTCCCGTCAGCGGAGAAATTCGACACAAACTTATCGTCTTCGTCATTCGTCAATTGCAGCGGGTCGCCTCCCGATGTCAACATCACAAATACCTGCATGATCCCGTTGACCGGCGAACTGAAGGCCACCGTATGTCCGTCCGGCGAAAGACGCGCCCGATCCATCGGCCTATCCCAGTGACTGATCTGCGTAATCTTCCCCGGCGCGCTGCTGTTCTTCCCCGCTCCGCCAAAGTGATACGCGCCGAATCCCACCGCCAGCAGCACCACTGCGGCCGCTCCACCAATAAACAATTTTTTCTTGCCCGCGACGCTCTCTGCCGCGACGATTGCGCTGGCACTTGCTGCCGACACTCGCGACGCGCTGTTCGCCTGTGCCGCCGCTGGCACTTCTTCCGCCGCTTCCAGCGCCGCCGCCGTCGCCGAACCCGAAAGCCTTCCCGAATCCGTGTCTCTCCTCAGCCGCTTCAGATCCGACTGCATATCCGCCGCGGACTGATACCGCAAATCCCGGTCCTTCTCCATCGCCTTATTGATGATGCGTTCGAGTTCCGACGGCACCTCCGGATTTACCCGCGCCACCGCCGTGGGTGCTCCATCCAGGATCGCCTTGAAAATCAGCCCCGAGGTCTCTCCGCGAAACGGCAGTCGCCCGGTGGCCATCTCGTACAGCACGGCCCCAAACGAAAACAGATCCGTTCGTGCATCCAGCTCTTTGCCGCGCACCTGCTCCGGCGACATATACGCCACCGTCCCGAGCGTGCTCCCCGGACTCGTCAATTGATCCGGATCCACTCCGAGCGTAGCCAGGCTGTCCCCGCTCGACGTTACAACCTTCTGCCCACGCACCTTAGCCAAGCCGAAGTCCAGAATCTTCGCATGACCGCCCTCGGTCACAAAAATATTCGCCGGCTTGATGTCCCGGTGCACAATTCCCTTCGCGTGGGCCGCATTCAACCCGGCCGCTACTCCAATGGCCACGTCCAGCAGTGTCTCCATCTCCATCGGACGCCCATGGATCGCATGCTTCAGCGTCTTCCCTTCCAGGTATTCCATGGCGATGAACGCATTTCCGTCGGCTTCGCCAATGTCGTAGATTGTGCAGATATTCGGATGGTTCAGCGCCGACGCCGCCTGCGCTTCCCTTTGAAATCGCGCCAACGCTTGCGCGTCTCCCGCCACGTCTTCCGGCAAGAATTTCAGTGCTACAAACCGGTGTAAGCGGGCGTCCTCGGCCTTGTAGACCACACCCATACCGCCCCCGCCGAGCTTCTCAAGGATGTGATAGTGAGATACGGTTTGGCCAAGAAGAGACTGAGTGTCAGGCATGTGGCGGTTATATTAGTTTGAGGCCGGGGGCAAGTCAACGCGAGCAAGACACGCATCTGCAGTTCAGACATAACAGGGAGCAAGGCGAGCGGGTGAGGCCCTTCGGGCTGAGCGATATAGTTCATAAGCGAGGAACGGGTTCGAGGCAGGAGGGAGGGTCGCGGCGCTGATCTCACGAGTCGCGAGAGTGAAAGACTTGCACGGCAGAAGAAAGCGTAGCCTTTGCCTGAGGAGCGATAAATTTTCGGAGCGCGCTTCTGGATACGCAGTGAGCCTAGGGAGCGCGAGCGTGATCGAGCTGATGCGATAGGCCGCGACGAAGTCGTCGTGTCTTCGCCAGGATTTTTAAGCGCGCCTCTTCCTTCAGCGTCAGCAACAACTCCTGATATTCGAGTGGAGCTAACCGCGCCACATAACCCTGATAAAAAATTAGGATCACGCTCATGGTCGGCCGCAGCTGATCCAAGGCCCGAGCCGTGGTTCGCGGATTGAATTCCGGCCGTCGGATCCGCTGCCAGTACCACTGCAGCAAACTGTACATCAGCAACACAAACACCACTTGATTGACAACCAGGGAAAGCCTTCGCGAGGTGAACCCGGCTAGATCGGAAAAACATTTCAGCTGTCGATGTCGCTCTTCAATGCTCGTGCGCAGCCGATATTCCTCACGAGTGGCTAGGGGCTCGGGGATCGGAGCGGTATCGAGCAACACCCAGTGCTCCCGGTGACCGTCACGGTCGATCTCGCGATTGACCACCGCATGGATCGGCACCGGGCAAGTGCTCAACGTTCGCAGGTCCATCACGGCGGCTACTTCGCTGCGTGCCTGTTCCGGGGGCGGCGTTCCCGTCGGGCTCGGCTTGCGGAGTTTCTGCACTTCCTGCGTTCTCTGCGCTGCCTCAGCTTTCTTCTTGGCCAAGGTGCGTTGGCGCGCTTCTTCCCGTTTACGAATCCTTTCCGGTCGGTGCACCGGGACCGTCGGCGCACGAGGGGAAGGAGTCGGCACCGGCTGAAACGATAACAACCCACCTTCGGCCAAGCCCACCACGTCCTTATAGATCTCCAGATCCTTGCGCGCCGGGATCAGCACGTCGATCCCTAGATCGCGCTTGCAATGGCCGATCTTCTCCCCGTCCAAAAAGCCACGATCCAGAATTAAACGCTTCATCACCCCGCGACCATGGTTTTCCACAAATTCATCCACCAACTCATAGAGCACTGGAGCTTCATGGTCCTTGCCGGCCGTCAGGCGCAGCCCCCCATACAGGAAAAACTCTCCTGCACGATTGGTATGCAGCAAGCTCACCAGCTTGTAACAGCGTCGCCAGTCGTAGGCTTTCTGTTGCTCTTGCGTCAGCTTTGCGGAATCGACCGGATGATTCTGCTCATCAAAAAGTAGCCGCGAAGAGCCCTCATAGCTCTCGTTGTCGGGCACGAACAGATAGCTCGCATCACCAATAAAAATCCCTTCCGCATCGAACGCGTGGTGTTGCTTAAAGACTCCCACGACCTCGCGGTTGAACCAGGTCTGCAGTAACTGCGCATCGGTATCGCCGGCCAGCTTGCGCAAATAGTCCTGGTCGCAAGGGGTCTGGCGATCGTATTCATTCTTATCGTTAAACCCAGCACAGCGCAGGGAAATGTCGCCGGTCTCCGGATGGGTGGCCTTGTGGCCCATGGCCGGGCCAAAAGCCTCGATCATGCTGCTGGAGCGCACTAGGAAGGGAAAGGCATGAAAGTGATGCTCGCCATGAAAACGCATGGACAGGTTGCTGGCCATATAGACCCACAAGGGCACATCGTGCCGCTCGCGGGGGGAGGGGTAGCTCTCGGCCAGCTTGTCCAGGATCTTCCGCTCGGTGATGACCCGGAAGAAGTCCGCTTCGCTGACTTCGCCGATGGCATCGACATAATCAAACTCGCCGCGACGAAACGCTTCGAGCACCCGCGCATCATTGCGCTCAAACAGCATGGCGGCGGATGTCGACAGTGCCGACTCACTCATCTTAAGGAGCCTCGCGACGCAACTCCTGGATCTGATCGAGCACCTTCAGAATCTTCTTGTGCAGCACCGAGACCTCGGCGCGGGCCCGACGAAAGCGCAAATACTCTGCACTCTTCTTACGCAACTCCGCTAACTGGGCCGGGGGAATAGAACGCATGTGGGACCGCCCCTGTTCACTCCAGGTCAGGACCATGTTGCGGTGCAGCCGGCCGCGCATGCAACTGCAGTTGGGGGTACTGCAACGACGGGCGATCTCGTAAACATTGCCTTTGACCAAAGGGGTGCGGGCAAGCGCGACGTTCAGCACCTCGCGTAGCTGCTCCAAAAGCGCGAGCAAGGCGACACGTAAGCGGCTGAGTTTTTGGTCATGCTTTTTGCCCTGCATGCGATTATACTTTATCACATGCAGGACAAGGTCAGTCAATACCAAAAATCGTAGGCTGGACGCAAAATGTCAGGGAGGGGTTACCGACATCCCCTACTTAAGCGGCTACGCATGCGATAGCCCGTTAGTGTCTGAACTGCAGAGACACGCATGTCAAACTCAGGCCTGGTGCGAGTATCCAAATGGGGCAATAGCCTGGCGGTGCGGTTGCCTGCGGCCGTCGGTGCTTTTCGAGTGCTCTGTCCATCCCCGCTCCCCGTCACGGCTGCGATGCACGAGGCAGCGCTCAAAATTGCGGAAAGACATGGCTACAACATCGACGACGCGCTAGTTGTCTCCGCGGCACTCGAAGCTGGATGCACGACTCTCTATTCCGAAGACCTGCGCGTTGGCCAGACAATTGATGCGCAACTCACCATTCGTAATCCCTTTCTTGAATCATCCGGCTAGCGTTCTGTTTGACTGCTAAAGATTTCTTGTGAGCGACCCGACACGTAGGCAACTTGAAAAAAGTGGCACGGCCAAGGGGACTTTACAGGCCATCGCGAGGATAGTAGATCGATTCTGCGCAGGGCACGGCCGAGCGTAACGATTGGGAAAGGTTATCCGTGGCGGCTTCAGCCCGGGGAGTATGTCACGCCTTCAGGAGCTTGTACGGGCCGTAGGACAGCATCTCGCGGTAGGTGTTCTCGTAAAAATTCAGAAATTGCTCCTCCGTAAAGTGCTCCAGTGCACGAGCTCGTGCACTGCGGCCGAGTCGTTCGCGTGCTGCCGCATCATTGAGGAGAAACGAGATCGCGTCGGCCATTGCTTGCGGTGTCTTGGCCGGCACAAGTAGTCCGCAGTCTCCGATCGCTTCGGCTACGCCTCCTACATCGGTAGCGACAATCGCTGCGCCGCACAACATGGCCTCAAGCGCCGCGAACGGAAATCCCTCGGAGATACTAGGAATGGCCACGATGTCGGCATTGCTGTAAGCCTTCCAGGGCTCCTTGGTGGATCCCGCGAAGGTCACGTTGTTCTCCAGTTGCAACTCCACGACGCTGCGTTGGCAATTCTTGTAGTATTCGGGATCGTTAGGCGCACCATAGAACCGAATTTCCAGATCGTTGAACTTGGCCTTGAGAACGGCCGCCGCTTGAATCAGATCCAGTTGCCCTTTTAACGGATAGATCAGTCCAACGGTCGAAACCAGTGGCCGGTCCCTGGGTTCCCGATCATAGGGATAAAACTTCTCGGGGTCCGCGCCATTAAAGATAACCTTGATGCGGTTCCGGGCCACGCCCATCTCTTCTTCCCATCGGGAATTAAAGGCGCACACCGGCGATATCTGGTCGGCAAAGTAATAGTTCAATTCCACTATGTTTTCGACTAAGCGACAGAGAAACCAGCGTACAAAAAATGACTTCATCTGACGCCGCAAATTCAAGTACTGCTCACGCAGATATACGCCGTGCTCAGTCAGCAAATATGGAGTACCATGCGCGAGCTTAGCCAACACGCAGGGCAACCCACAAAAGCCGGCCGCCGACGAATGGGTGATGTCCGCTTCTGGTATCGGAAAGTGCAACACCATCAACAGGTGATACAGCAACCGATAGGCTTGTTTCACTTCTTCGAGCGTCGGGTTCTCGGTGGCCTCCGGACGGCACTCCCAGGAAGCATGCACCGCATGGTGGAGCACATCCCAGGCGTCCGCCGAGTTCATTGTCCTTGCGTAATCGTGTTTCTGAAAATAGTTTTGCAGTTGCAGCAGCGTCTGCCCAAGTTCTTCTTTGTCGCATTGCGACGAGAACACCAGGGCAAGAAATCGCTCAAAGATTGGTTTGAAACGGGCCCCGATCACATGCTGCGTGGTATCCCACATGTTGCGGAGTACCACCGAAGTTGGTTGGTGCCGCGAGAATTCTGCGGGCTGCAGTAAGCCCCATTGCGGCACCTTGGTTACTTGCCGCACGTTGGGCGCGAACTCGTACTTCGACTCAGGATACGGGTTCGTCACGATAGCCTGCACATGAAACTCGACATCCGGTAAACCGTGGGTCAGCAGGTCGCACCACTTGCTCACACCACCGGTATAAAAGGGATAGGTCCCTTCCGTGGTCAGCAAAACCGATATGGGTCTGTGCTTGTTCATGGCTTCGAGAACCACACCTCCGCCGATGGGCCTGCCACGAGAATCTGCTTGAGATTATCGATTCTACTTCGACCGTATGGATCACGTTTGGCGAGGGCAGCGGATTGATTACCCGTATCCTCGCTTGCACCTACCGCGATGGTGACGACGCGCAATTCCACGTCCGCAGACTCTTGCACTTGGCGCCCCGCAATCATGCGCGCGGCCATCGGAACTTCCGCAATCACGTTGTTCGTCATGGCAGCGGTAAGGTAAGGGTCAGGCCCGGCGTCATGGTGATATGGGAGATGTTCTGGCCGCCGTAGACCTCCGATCCCGTGCTGGTCACTCCGGTAATCGGAATGACCGCGCTCGGTATCGTCGCTGTCGACGGCATGGTGATGGTGATTTGCGCGCTTGCGGTGCCGGCGCCCACGATGCTCGCGGTGATCCCCGACAAGTTGAACGAATTGCGGTTCTGCATCAGCCCCGCGATCTGATCCATGGGTGGAGTCAGAACCGGCAGCTTGTATACCGCTTCGTACTTGCTGAAGGTCAGATCGTAGGTGTCCGAAATCAGCGAGGACACATGCGAAGGGCCGCTACCGAGGAAAGCGGTGACGCTGGCAGGTATTGTGCCGCTCGGGACCGCGTTGGTCAGGTTTGCCAAGTTGTCGGAGAAATGCAAGTCCGGCTGGTGGAACATTTCTGGATCCATATCGCCCATCAGCATGTTGGTCACGAACGCCGAACTGGTGAAGTCCAGCACTTGCGCGGCATTGTAGGTGTTGAACGGCGGATCCGGTGCCGGTGTCGCGGTGGATCCGGGCGGCACGTAGTAGGAGTACACGCAATCGAACTCCGCCTGGTCGTCGGCCCAGTTGGCTACGTTGTAGAACACGTCATTGGGATGTCGCGGTACTTCGTAGATTCCGGTTGCATAGCTGTTCACGATACCCACGTTCGGGGTCGGATTGGGCCCGTTGTTGTTGGGAGGATCGGTCGTTGTCGCCACCGATGTGTCGCTCACCGCGTAACGGATGCCATCGTTGTACAGGTAGGAAGGAACATTCGGATCGTTCAGACCGGTAACCCCTGGCGTGACGATATTGGCCGGGTTGAAGTCCGTGAACACGAGCTGCTTGACGGTGTCACTGGTATCGGTATCCAGATTTTTTCCATTAACGTTGCTCGCTACCCAAAGGTTCGTCAGAATCTCCAGGTCGATGTAGTCGGTGGGGGGATTGTTGTAAATGTCGCCGCAGCCCGTGCCGGTCGGCGTGCTCTGGCAGAGACCCGTCAGCGTGGTTGGGTGATTGTAAGTATGGCTGATCCAGTGAAAGTACTGTTGGTAGTTTTGCAGATTCGCTACCAGGTCGTCGGGAACAGAAGCGCTCGCGGTTTGCGGGTTATCGTCTGCCCCATTCTCGGCCTTCAGAGCAGCGGTGCCCGTATAGGTAACGTTCGCCGTGAAGGTCGTCGTGCCGGGAGTGGTCGTGGCGCTCGAGGTAACCGAGGTGATCGTCCAGGTTCCATTGAGCGCACCGCCGGCGTTCGTAGTGTTGGTCACGGTGACGGACTGCCCCGGCTGGCCTGAGAACCCCTGAGCCGTAAAGGTCGCTACCCCACCGGTTGCCGAAGAGGAGACGATAGGAGCGACCAGACCCGTCCAGTCGCCGTTCCCGGTTGTGCCCACACCGTTCATAGCGATGGTCAGTTCGAATTGTGAGAGCAAAGGATCAGCTTGCTTGGTCTTTTGCCAGGCCACTAGCTGACTCATGTCGTTCGAGTTGACCCGGAAAACCGGCAGATTGGATGCATCCGGCGCCGTGCGGTCAAGCGTTTGCGGGTCGGAGAGACATACCGTGCTGGGTATCCATTCCGAATCATCGATGAAAAAGTCATCAATCGACTGCGTGGCGTACACGTGGTAATCACCGAGGAAAACACCATTGGTGACCCAATTGAGCAGTCCGTAGGCCACGATCAGGTCGTGCATAAGATACTGGTTACTGTCGAAGGTTTGGGTAAGAAACTGTTGGCCGTTGTAGTCGTAGATCGCAGAGACAATGTTTCCTTGAGCGTCCTGCAGGAGTGGTGTCAAAGTGCCGCCGCTGGCTGGATCCGCAGTTGCCAGGTCCACGCTTGCGTTTGTGATGGTGAGCGACGTAGCCGTGTTGGCATAGAAGAAGACCGGCGCAGCTGCCGTCGTGAAGTTGGTGGTGTAGGTCTCGGTTGACGGTATTTGTGTTCCGGTATAACTCAGTCCGAAGTTCGGATCCGGCGAGTCATACCAGTTCACCTGTCGCACATTGAAGGTCTGTTCAAAGGAGATCAACGTCGACTGCCAGGCGCTAATGCTGTAGTAATCACCACCATAAGCAAAGATCACTCCCTGGTAGTAGGCGTGGCAGGTGGCGCTGTCAGAAAGTGTGGGTGCCGCCGCCGAAACATCCACGACATCATACGGAGTACCCACATAGCTGAGGATCTGCTGGATTGCCGGGAAGTCCGCATAGCCCGCACCGCCGTTCGCCGCCGCGTTGTTCACCACCAGTATTTTCATATCGATGGTTGGCAAGGAGCAGACAATCGGCAGAGTCGAAAGAGCACTGAGCCAGGAAGGCGCAGAGGTAATTAAGGTGCCGGCAGAGTTGGTGGCGCTGGCAGTGATGGCATCGGCAGCGTTGCTGGTGGCCACCACCGTAGCCAGTCCCGTGGAACTGATCGTGGCGATCGTCGGGGTTCCGGATGTCCAGGTTACCTGGCTGGTGATGACTTGCGTGCTGCCGTCGCTGTAAGTGCCCGTGGCCACGTATTGCTGAGTGGCGTTGAGACCCAGCGAGACACTGGCCGGTGTGATCGCGATGGAGAGAAGGACGGGTGCTGTAACGGTGAGGGTGGTTGAACCAACCACGCTTCCGGAGGTTGCGGAAATTGTTGTTGTGCCTACTTTCAAAGTCGAAGCCATCCCGCCAGCAACGATGGAGGCAAAAGAAGGAGTGCTTGAAGCCCAGGTGGCGGAGGCCGTCAGGTCTTGCGTACTCCCGTCGGAGTAATTGCCGGTTGCCGTGTACTGTTGCGTATAACCAGCGGCCAGAGAAATGGTCGGTGGTGCAACGGTGATGGTGAGAAGCGTCGGTGCGGGCACGAGTACTGTGGCCGCCGGAGAGCTGATCAAGGTCCCGGCAGCATTTGTTTCGCTCGCAGTGATAGAGATCCCCGCGTTGTAGGCAAGCGCCTGCGCCAGCCCGCCCGGAGAAGTGATACTGACGATCGCCGGGGTGCCTGACGTCCAAGCCACACTTGCAGTGATGTTCTGCGTGGAGCCATCACTATACGTTCCCGTGGCCGTGAATTGCTCGGTGCCTAAAAGGCCGAGCGAGACACTGGGAGGCGTTATGGCAATCGATTCAAGGAGTGCGGGCGAAATGGTAAGTACCGTGGTGCCGGCTACACCCGCATACGTTGCCGTAATCGTGCTGCTGCCTGACGTCAGGACCGTAGCAAGCCCCTGACTTCCCGTGGTGTTGCTAATGCTCGCCACCGTCGTGGTGCCGGAACTCCAGTTCGCGGTGGTTGTTACCACCGCATTGCTGTTGTCCGCATAGTTCACCGTGGCCGTGAACTGCACCGTGTCGTTCTGCGTTCCCGTGGGGTTCGCAGGATTCGCGTCCCCGAAGTACACCGTCGGATTGGCCGGCGTCACCACAACGGCACTAATGCCTACAACGGTCAGAGCACCGTCGCCGCCCGTAGTCGTGCTAACGATGGAACCGTACGTCGCGGAAATCGCTATTGGCCCACCGCCGCTTACTCCGGAGGCCAAGCCCGAGGTCGCGCCCGACGTGCTGATGGTAGCCACCGCTCCGTTGCTGGTGCCCCAAGTTACGGTGGAGGTCAGGTTCTGGCTGGAGTTGTCGGAGAAAGTTCCGATGGCGGTGAACTGCTGCGTGGAACCTTGATAGATCTGAGCTGTGGTTGGAGTTATGGCGATGGACGCAAGCACCGGAGCAGTGATGGTCATTTGCGTGGTGCCCACGGGGCCGGAAGCAGATGTGGCCGTGATGGTGACCATGCCTTCAGCGGTGGCGGTGGCCACATTTGAATTTGCAGGGAATGTGGCGCCTCCCGTGGTATTCGGGGTTGCCGTCCAAGTCACCGCGCTGGTTAAGTCCTGCGTCGAGCTATCGGTGTAGTTACCGGTTGCCTTGAAGGTTTCACTCGTGCCGAGCGCAACGGACGCATTCGCTGGGCTGATCGTCACCGAAACCAGTGCGGCTGGCCCGATCGTTAGAGTCTGCGTAGAAGCCGTCGGAACTCCTGCCGCGGTTGCCGAAATCACCACCGTCCCTTGGCTGACCCCGGTAGCCAAGCCCGCATTTGTGCCACTTGCAACGATCGTGGCCGAGGAATCGCTGGCACTCCAGTTCACCGTCGTCGTGACGTTTTGCGTACTGCCGTCCGTGAATGTGCCGATCGCCGTGAACTGTTGCGTGGTTCCTTGCGGCCAGCTGCTCATCGTCGTCGGACTAATGGCAATCGATTTCAGAATCGCCGACGTCACGTTTACGGTTGCATTCCCGCTTACCGTTCCCAGAGTGGCCGTCACTGTGGCCGTTCCTACCGCAGAACCGGTTAGCAAACCCTGACTCCCACTGGTGTTGCTGACCGTAGCACCGCTGCTCGAAGTCCAGGACACCTGGGTGGTCAAATCCTGCGTGCTGTTATTGTTGTATACCCCTGTCGCGTAAAGCTGCGTGGACATGCCACTTGCAACGGATGGTGTTGCGGGTGTAGTGGAGCCCTGCGTGGAGGTGATGACGATGTTTTGGAGTGTCGGGGCTGCGTTCATCACGGTGAGACTGAACGCGGTGGAAGTAATGCCGTTCAACGCCGCGGTGATATTGGTTGTAGCGGGGATCGGCGGGTCCACGGCTGTGGCCATACCTCCGGTCGCGATGGTGGCTGCCGCGGTGTTACTCGATGCCCACGCCGCTGTGCCGGTGATGTCTGCCGTGGTCCCGTCACTGTATGTGCCGGTCGCGGTGAATTGCAGTGTTGCGGGATAGTCGAGGCTCGTTGATGGCGCCGAAATGGCGATCGAAGTCAGCGACGGCGCACCAACGATCAGTGACGTAGAGCCCGTGACCGTTGTACCCGCCACGGCGGCAGTAACTGTGGTACTGCCTACGCCCATGCCAGTAACCACCCCGGCTGAACTCACAGTGGCGATGGCTGCACTTAAAGAACCCCAAGTTGTGCTGGAAGTAACATTCCCTGTCTTTCCGCTCTTATAGGTGCCCGTCGCTTGGAGTTGTTCGGTTGTACCTTTGGGTAGAGACACATCGGGAACGGTAATCGCGACCGAGACCAAGTTGTCCAGTTCCCCTCCCCCCGACATGGTCACAACTTGTGGGCTGCCCACGGCCGAATCGGAAATTGTAAGATTTGCTGAACTAGTTCCCGATGTCGCCGGAGTAAAGACGACCGTCGCCGCGCAACTCGCAGAAGCCGCGAGTGTCGTCGAACAGCTCGTGCTCGTAACAGCGTAGCTTGCGTTGCTGGACGCAATGGTCAGGTTCGTCAGAGACACCGCCTCTTTGTTGGTGATCGTGACGGTGTGCGCTGCGCTCGGCGTACCCACAGCCAGCGTTGTGCTGAAGGCGATCGTAGCCGGCGAAACGGTGACTGGCGCAATGGGTGTTCCTGTCAAGCTCACCGTAATTGTTCCGACCCCAAAGGCAATCTGAAGTGTCCCCGTCTGCTGAACACCTGCTGTGGATGTAACGGACGGTGTAAACGTGGCATCGATCGTGCACGTCCCGGCGGCCGCTAGTCCGGCGCCTTTCGGATTGCAACTATCCGTTTCCCCAAATCCCGCGCTTGGCGTGATCGTGAGCACCTGAGCCGTTGTGCCCTTGTTCGTGACCGTGAACGTTTTCGCGGCACTCGTTTGTCCAATTGCCACGGAACCCAAAGCACGCGACGACGGTGAAATCGCGATCGGCTCGATGGCCGTTCCCGTCAAGCTGACGGATATCGTGCCTAGGCTATAGGCGATCTGAATTGTTCCCTTCTGTTGACCCGATGCCGTGGTCGCCGGTGTGAACGTGGCGCTGATGGTGCAGGAAGTGCTCCCAGCCAGCGAGCCGCCGCATGTGTTCGCATCGCCAAATTCTGCCGAAGACGAACTGATACTGATGGGCTGCGCGGCTTTTCCTCTGTTCGTAACCGTCAGCGTCTCGATGGCGCTGGTCTGTCCGATGGCCACCGAACCGAACCCATGTGAGGTCGCCGAGACCGTGATAGGTGCTGTCCCGGTGCCCGATAAGGCAATCGTTTGTGTGCCCACACTGTCGGTGATCGTAATGGACCCCCCATAGGTGGCGATAGCCGTTGGCGTGAAGGTAATCGAAATGGTGCAACTCTTGCCTGCCGCTATTGATGCCGGCAAGTTTCCACAAGTGTTTGTCTCGGCGAAGTTACTGCTCGACGCAATACTGTCGATTGTGAGCGCAGCCGTACCGCCGTTGGTTAGTTTGACCGCCCTCGTAGCGCTCGTCGCGCTTACCGCGGCCGAACCAAAGGCGACTGACGTGGCCGAGAGTGTCACGCCTTGCGCTTGAGCGCTTGGAATGGACAACGCGACCAATAAAAGCGTAAGGACCAAGAGTCCAAGGAATACACGGGACCGTCGGTTTAATTTCATTAGAACCTCATTTGCTCAGAAGAGTGTTGAAGCCCGCACGTGCCGTACCACGTCGATACCCCATCTCGGAAAAATCGTCGTATTGATGAGCTCAGCTTCGGGGAGCGTTTTCGTTTCCCGGAATCGCAAGTTCTCTGTCGCAGGCGTTAGGTCTTTTCCGGTGGATATGAAGGCCGGGCTGCGTTGGGCGCACAGTCTTTCGACCTCATTCAGCCCAATTTCGACAGACACGGATCTCCTCAAAATCTCGAAGGAGAGAATGGCAGAAGATCCAAGGAACTCTTGAGGTCTCACGGGGAGCGCAGGAGTAAGAAACTTGTGTGCTCAGAAAATCGAAACACCGACGGGGCGATAGCAAAGGGGCTCTTTGACAAATACGTCGAGGCGAGTGTTGCGATCTTCCCTTGACGCAGCCCGAGCCTCTTTCCTCACGCTTCAGAACGGATGGCGCACCTGAAGCAGGCTTTGTCCGACAGACAGTGTCTGATCGGCTCCCTTCCGTGTTTCCAATATCGACACGGACACAGTGCGCGCTCGGCTCACGCGCAATCGCAGTTCGTCGGCGACTTCATCGATGATGCCGGGCGGCACAACCGTTAGCTGCCGTGCAAAAGCGGTGATCATCGCGTTATCGCTGATCGTGTTGATCAAACGTGGAATCCCCCGCGAAAAATGGTGTACCCTCGCTACGGTCTCACCCGGAAACAGGTTGCCGTCTTCGGAATTCGCTCCCGCAAGCTGCAGCCGGCAATGGATGTATCCTGTCGTGTCCTCCAACTCCAATGGCTGCAGATAGGCACGCAGGGCAATCCTTTGTTTTAACTGCCGCAATTCATACGAATCCAGTTTGTCGCTCAGTTCCGACTGTCCCACCAGCACGATCTGCAGCAGTTTCTGTTCCGCCGTCTCCAGATTCGTAAGAAGGCGAATCTCT
This sequence comes from Candidatus Acidiferrales bacterium, assembly GCA_963783955.1. GTDB lineage: Bacteria > Acidobacteriota > Terriglobia > Acidiferrales > UBA7541 > Acidiferrum. The sequence continues at coordinate 627,510 of CAWAPN010000004.1, forward strand.
TCGAGTATTTCCGTCGATAGGTGGTGCGCCTCGTCCACCACGATCATCGTCGTCAATTTCTTCTGATAGCGTGCCAGCAGATACCGATTCAATTCATGCAGGATTTCCCCCTTGTGTTTTCCGGCGACTGCCAAACCCAGATCGGTAGCGGCGTACTGCAGAAACTCCAGGGTGGACAATCGGCTGTTGAAGACATAGGCACTGGCGATGTCCGTCCCTTTGCACAACTGCAGAAGACAACGGACCAACAAGGTCTTGCCGGTGCCTACCTCGCCCGTCAATACCACGAACCCTTTGCGCTGGCGAACCGCGTAGTACAACGCCGCCAGAGCCTCTTTATGTCGCTTTGTTGAATACAGAAAGTAGGGATCGGGAGTTATTTCGAATGGATTGCGGTTCAACTTGTAAAAGTCAGTGTACATGTTTTTTTTGGATTCCTAATGTTCGGAGAGTGAATTTGAACCCGCAGCAAATATCAGCGAAACGTGAGAACCCGTAGGGCCATGGTTCCCCTACCCGCTCGTTCCGGCCATCCGAGATGGCGGTCGATGTATGTGATAGATGCGAAGATCTCTATCCTCGAAAAAGACATCGGTGTCGCTATGCGATCTTCGGTAGCTTTCACAGAACTTGAGCGCAGCCACCTCCAGACTGGCCCGGCCGGCCGGAGAGCGGTAACTTCGATAAGTGGTGTCCGCCAGCACCCCCAAAGGCACAACCTCAGGTTCCCGAGAGAAGAACTGAAACGGCCTCTTCTCCACGTAGACGAACAAATCTTCCGGCGCGTTGGGGATACGAAACTTAGGATCGGAGACCTGGCCTTGATATTTCTCCACAAATTGGGCTAAATCTTCATAACCTCCGACACCTAGGGTTTCCGCCAATTGCTCCGTAGGAGCTACGACTACCCACGTTTGACGAGGAAATCGATCGGCGATTGCCTGGGTTTCGCTGGCCGCGTTTTCATACTCGAGGAATTGGGCAGCGATCGGGTGCGGACGGAACCACACGATCGCCATGGCCATACAGGCAAGCAGCAGGACTCCCTCAGCCACTCTGCCCATAGAGGTCATCAGCATGGTTTCGATGAGGCCCAGGAGGCAACCGAGAGCGAGCGCGGCAGCGACCGAGAGCATGAGCTGCACTTCGCTGGACACCCCAAGATGGCCGGAGAACATTGCGTAGACGGCCAAGCCATACGACGTCAAGATAAAGACAATCACACCCAGCACTGGCCAGAGCAGGACGGCACCGGCCGCCATCACACAGCCGAGCAGCAAGACTTTCGAGACGACGCCCACCAACACCAGACAACACGCGGCATCCAGCAGAGAATCCCACGCGCGTGAATCCCTGTACCAATCCGCGAGAAAAGCGACCGCCAACAAAAGGCAGAGCAACCCAATTTCAAATTCCGGAGTGGCGCGAGTCCTTGTCAGAGAGATTCGGAAAATGCTCTCGAGTTTCTCCATTGTGGAAACCGGAACGGCAGCGCCATTTCTCGCTAGTCCAAAGGCAGCCGCCCCCATGCAGTAAATGACCGCAATGGCAGCGACGGCGCCACGCGCGCATACCAGAATCACCAATCCGGCCGCTAGGACGATGAAAAGTTCCAGCGCCGGGGACAGGAATCGCGTTACCTGCATTGGATCCGAGCTGCTCAGGAAGGCAATCGTGGCAATGACCGAGGGGAATACCACCGGTGGTTCATGGGTATGGAGATTGAGCATCAACTCTCGCCCGCGAAGCAGCACTTCATATTGTTCGGGGCGATCCAGGCGAAGCTCCCGGAATGGATGCTCAAAATCTAAGGCGGCAGTTGTGATCAGGACAAGCGCAAAACCGGCGACCAACAACTCTCGGCCCTGTAATGCTCTGGCCCACCGACTTGACCCGGGCTGGGTCGTCGAGTCCGCTGGACCGGCATGACGGACAACCTTTTGTCCTTCGATCCGATGGACCAGTCCTATGGTAGCTTCCTGCAGAGCGGTCAACCAATTCCGCGAGGTTCGCGCACGTTTGCGGACCCAGATGATCGCTGTCGCTCCGAGGAAAAGCAATAACACGGTCGAGGTGTTGAATAACTTCAAGTTAGCCAGCAGCAAAGCGCTAATCGTAATCATCATTAGCCCACGTGCAAAGTTGCCTGCAACCCGCAGCGCCGTCGAAGAATTCTGCCGACTCGAGAATGCGTATGCTGGAAAAAGCAAAAACACCAATAGAAACACAATCAGAATCCAGGCGGCTCGAAATGCGTCCAGTAGTTGCACAAGAATCACTTAGGAGATGGAATAGTGATAATCGGGTCGACGAAGAACCTGTCTCACGGCCGCGTTACAGGTCCACAACACAACGGCAGACCCGGTCAACAATCCGGCGGCGGCGTACTGCACTCCCCAGATATGACTGAGCCCATATCCTGTTACCAGGTTTACGACAAGCCCAAAGGCCGCAGCCACCATCGCGAGTGGCGTAGAGTTTACGCTCGATAGAATCACGATCTCGTAGAGGGCGATACTGAGCATCAGATATCCAAGCCCCCCTAGCGCAGCCGTTTGCAATAACTCATCAGGCAGCGGGGCGCCGCTCAAGTGAGAGAAAGCGAACCAGGCACACAGTGAAATACAAATAAACATGACAAAAATCAAAGAGATCGTTTTCCAGTGCCGCTTACGTAGTCTTGCGACAAGCTCCTCACTGTTGGCCTGGGGTAGCTCTGCCGCCAGTCGGCGCCAGAACCGCAGGAACGCATCGCTTAAATATTCCACAAGCGCCGCGGTAATCAGAAAAGCCAGCAGAACCAGGTCCATACCTCTTTTATAAGCCGGGGCTATGCCGAAGCTTAGACCGGAAATCCAGGGGACGGCACTGCCTGCCGCGAGCCGATCCGCAAACAGAAAACTGAAATAGAACGTCCCATAGAGAAAGAACGGTACCAGAGAGATAGACATCACTCCGAATCGAGGGCGAGCACTGTTTGGGGTGTCCGAGGACTTTTTTTCGGCAAGATAAAAACCCCCCAGCACGAAACCCAACGCGCACAATACAGCCATCAGCGGCCAGAGCGTCAACAGAAGCGTATTTCCGGCGCCCGTCAAGACTTTGATCAAGCAGCACATTATGGCGCTGAGTGAAAAAACTACCAGTACGCACCAGCCAAATCCCTGAACCGACAGTACAGCGCAGAACATCCACAGCACGCTCAGCGCAACGAAGTTGACGGAACCGAGCAACAGATAGAAGCCCGCGAAGAGATGGAAGTACGCCCCCACAATCATGCCCAGCAATCCCAAAAGCAGACTCGTCGTCAGTCCCACGTTTAAGACTTTCATGCAAGCGTGGCGTGCCAGATGGGGCTCTTTTAAACCGTAATAAAAGTTGCCACTGCGGGAGATCATCTGAATGAAACCACCGGTGGTGATGAGACTCGCAATCAGGGCTAAGCTCAACGCGCCCCCGAGCTCGGGCGGTACGTTGAGGGCGTTGGGTCTTAAATACTCCAAAGTCAGCAATGCCATCCAAGGTATGGCGTAAGCCAGGCTGAGTGAAAACTTGCGCGAGGCGTAAAACAGGCCCGCGAATACCGGGGGCCGTTCACGTTCGCCGGCAACTGGGCTTTCCAGCACAGAATCCTGCTGCAGGCGGCCAAAAAGATCTGTGGCGAAGGAAAAGATAGTGGTGTAACCCAGCTCTTTCGCGGACTTATCGTTATAGCCCATAGATTCGAGCAGGGCTGCAACCTCGCGCGAATGCACAAATCGCGGTGTTCCGTGTTCGCCATTCCGCAATTGCTCCTCAATCTCATGACGATTGAGCGCCATTACTTCCTTCCATCACACGTCAATGCGGATTGCCCCGTTGACGAAGTGAGCAGTGCTTTGATCTTTCTTGGTTCTATGGGACCGGCTGCAGTAAGAAGTCGAACAGAATGGGTGGTGGTATCAATGATCACAACGAACCCCCCCGCCTTTCTCCAGAGATTCGTGCCGTCCGAAGCCACTTCGGATGACGCCTCAAACGCCGGGAGCATATGGCCTTCCCCGCCGCACCGCCGATCCGGTAATGAATTATTCAGGGCCGCGAAATCGGGTTCTCCCCAGCTGAGACCATCGAGACCATAAAGTCGAGCAGTCCACCAGGCATAGTTGAATTTTTCAGCGCTGAAAGGCTGCTGCTCGGTTGTCGTGGTGGTAGCAAAAATGCGGGTTCCATACTTCTTGCGGTAAGCGAGAGCCTGGTTTAGGCGTGCCTGCCCAGCTCCCTGGTCTTCATAGGCTCCATTTTTCACTGCGAAAGACTCCAACAAGAAGAGATCGCGCTGATCCAAAAGTGGCGCTAGGCCCTTTGCGTTTTTTCCCGAACCATTTGCGTTGGCAGGTTTATCTTCCAGGCTGAACAAATGTTCCACAAAGTAAGCATTCATGAAGGCGCTCAAGCCAAGATCATGGATCATACGCACGGCTAGGTTTTGGCGCTCTCGAGTAACCACTGGGTAATCGTAGCCTGCCTCATCCAGAAAAATCCCCGAAACACCCAGCTGCTTCCAAAGCTGAATGCGCTCTTCGAGTTGTTTTGGAGACAACGCCGTTTGTTGTCCTTTCGGCCAAGGTATCTCACCGAGACAAACGTAGCCGTAAAACCGCGTCTGCGGATTCCGCTTGCGGACAGCGGCAATTATCTGGAGTACTTTCCGATGTTCCTCTGGGTCTCCTTCGGGATAACGTCCGGTCTGCTTGTCTGCGAATTCTAATCCGTCGCCTAACACCACTACATCATATTCACTGAAAACGTTGGCCGCCTTGTCTACATCTCCTCGCGAGCCGTTGACAAGGCTAGGATAGCCATAATAGATCGCTAAATGCACCGGAACTGAATTGTTTGAGTGCGCTCTTGGAGCGAACACAAAGCTGCATGTCGCGATCGTCATAGTCAACACCAACCGAAGCAATGGCACGTTCACCTCGAGAACCGCACCTCAGCGGACTGCCCGGCCAGAAGCATCAACGTGGGGTTATCGAATTCCACTTCGACCGTATGGGTCATGTTCGGTGAAGGCAGCGGATTGATCACCCGTATTCTCCCTTGCACCGGCCGCGGCGGTGACGACGGCAGTTCCACTTCCGCAGACTCTCCCACCTTCAGTTCCGCAATCATCCGCGCGGACACCGGAACTTCCGCAATCATGTGGTCCAGTTCAGCCAAACGCACTAAAACGGTCCCCGCAAAAACGTGATCTCCCTGGTGCACCGTTATCTCCGATACCACCCCGGTCTGCGTCGCCCGCACCACTTTGTGCTCGGCCTGCTCCTTCACTTGTTGATACTTCAACTGCGCCTGGCGCAGTTGCTCCTGCAGATCCTCCCGCGTGACCATTGCCTGCAGGTTCGCTTGCACCGTCTGCTCGTGTTCCAGCTTCGTCGATGCCCCCGCCAGCTTCTTGGCATTCTCCAGATCATCCTTGGCAATGCGCAGTTCCGTGGATCGCGCATCCAGCTCCTGTTTCGGCGTGACCCCGGCGTCGAAAAGCGCCTTAGCGCGGTTGTAGTTGTTGAGCGCCAGCTCGTAGGATGCTGCAGCCCGCTCCGGTGAGTCCCGCCACTGCCGCGTCGGAATCTGTTGCTCTTCCCGCTGCGACACCGCCACTCGGGCATTGGCTTCCGCCAACTGTGCCCGGAATTTTTCCAGGTTGGACTGCGCCGCCTGCAACTCCACCCCGGCCTGTTGCAGCGCCAACTCCGCTTCCCGCCCATCCATGTGCAGCAGCGGTTGTCCTTTCTGCACCGTGTCACCTACCTTTACCGAAAGGCCTGACACCGTGCCGCCGAGGTCCGCCGTTATCGCAAACTCGCTTGCCGGATGTACTGTGGCTTCAAACGTCACGCCGTAGATTGGTTGGCTTTTGGCCAGGACTCCATTCCCTTCGAACGCATAGTTCGTCGCCAGCAGAGCCAACCCTACCGCAAAAAACCCCAGGATCAGACAATTCCTGATCGTTCGATGCGTGAATGCAACCGGCTTCGCGTTCCTTACGATCGTCTCGTCATTCTCGACCCGTCGCTCCACCAGCTCTTCTACGGCCCGGTCATGCGCGATCGTCAGTGCCTCAAATATCTCGCTCACTGCGCTCCTCCTTCTCTCGCTCTCGAAGAGTTGCCCTTGTTCGTCATGGCAGCGGTAAGGTAAGGGTCAGGCCCGGCGTCATGGTGATATGGGAGATGTTCTGGCCGCCGTAGACCTCCGATCCCGTGCTGGTCACTCCGGTAATCGGAATGACCGCGCTCGGTATCGTCGCTGTCGACGGCATGGTGATGGTGATTTGCGCGCTTGCGGTGCCGGCGCCCACGATGCTCGCGGTGATCCCCGACAAGTTGAACGAATTGCGGTTCTGCATCAGCCCCGCGATCTGATCCATGGGTGGAGTCAGAACCGGCAGCTTGTATACCGCTTCGTACTTGCTGAAGGTCAGATCGTAGGTGTCCGAAATCAGCGAGGACACATGCGAAGGGCCGCTACCGAGGAAAGCGGTGACGCTGGCAGGTATTGTGCCGCTCGGGACCGCGTTGGTCAGGTTTGCCAAGTTGTCGGAGAAATGCAAGTCCGGCTGGTGGAACATTTCTGGATCCATATCGCCCATCAGCATGTTGGTCACGAACGCCGAACTGGTGAAGTCCAGCACTTGCGCGGCATTGTAGGTGTTGAACGGCGGATCCGGTGCCGGTGTCGCGGTGGATCCGGGCGGCACGTAGTAGGAGTACACGCAATCGAACTCCGCCTGATCGTCGGCCCAGTTGGCTACGTTGTAGAACACGTCATTGGGATGTCGCGGTACTTCGTAGATTCCGGTTGCATAGCTGTTCACGATACCCACGTTCGGGGTCGGATTGGGCCCGTTGTTGTTGGGAGGATCGGTCGTTGTCGCCACCGATGTGTCGCTCACCGCGTAACGGATGCCATCGTTGTACAGGTAGGAAGGAACATTCGGATCGTTCAGACCGGTAACCCCTGGCGTGACGATATTGGCCGGGTTGAAGTCCGTGAACACGAGCTGCTTGACGGTGTCACTGGCATCGGTATCCAGGTTCACTCCACCAGCGCTCGAGGCTACGTACAGGTTGGTCAATACCTCTAAGTCGATGTAGTCGGTGGGGGGATTGTTGTAAATGTCGCCGCAGCCCGTGCCGGTCGGCGTGCTCTGGCAGAGACCCGTCAGCGTGGTTGGGTGATTGTAAGTATGGCTGATCCAGTGAAAGTACTGTTGGTAGTTTTGCAGATTCGCTACCAGGTCGTCGGGAACAGAAGCGCTCGCGGTTTGCGGGTTGTCGTCTGCCCCATTCTCGGCCTTCAGAGCAGCGGTGCCCGTATAGGTAACGTTCGCCGTGAAGGTCGTCGTGCCGGGAGTGGTCGTGGCGCTCGAGGTAACCGAGGTGATCGTCCAGGTTCCATTGAGCGCACCGCCGGCGTTCGTGGTGTTGGTCACGGTGACGGACTGCCCCGGCTGGCCTGAGAACCCCTGAGCCGTAAAGGTCGCTACCCCACCGGTTGCCGAAGAGGAGACGATAGGAGCGACCAGACCCGTCCAGTCGCCGTTCCCGGTTGTGCCCACACCGTTCATAGCGATGGTCAGTTCGAATTGTGAGAGCAAAGGATCAGCTTGCTTGGTCTTTTGCCAGGCCACTAGCTGACTCATGTCGTTCGAGTTGACCCGGAAAACCGGCAGATTGGATGCATCCGGCGCCGTGCGGTCAAGCGTTTGCGGGTCGGAGAGACATACCGTGCTGGGTATCCATTCCGAATCATCGATGAAAAAGTCATCAATCGACTGCGTGGCGTACACGTGGTAATCACCGAGGAAAACACCATTGGTGACCCAATTGAGCAGTCCGTAGGCCACGATCAGGTCGTGCATAAGATACTGGTTACTGTCGAAGGTTTGGGTAAGAAACTGTTGGCCGTTGTAGTCGTAGATCGCAGAGACAATGTTTCCTTGAGCGTCCTGCAGGAGTGGTGTCAAAGTGCCGCCGCTGGCTGGATCCGCAGTTGCCAGGTCCACGCTTGCGTTTGTGATGGTGAGCGACGTAGCCGTGTTGGCATAGAAGAAGACCGGCGCAGCTGCCGTCGTGAAGTTGGTGGTGTAGGTCTCGGTTGACGGTATTTGTGTTCCGGTATAACTCAGTCCGAAGTTCGGATCCGGCGAGTCATACCAGTTCACCTGTCGCACATTAAAGGTCTGTTCAAAGGAGATCAACGTCGACTGCCAGGCGCTAATGCTGTAGTAATCACCACCATAAGCAAAGATCACTCCCTGGTAGTAGGCGTGGCAGGTGGCGCTGTCAGAAAGTGTGGGTGCCGCCGCCGAAACATCCACGACATCATACGGAGTACCCACATAGCTGAGGATCTGCTGGATTGCCGGGAAGTCCGCATAGCCCGCACCGCCGTTCGCCGCCGCGTTGTTCACCACCAGTATTTTCATATCGATGGTTGGCAAGGAGCAGACAATCGGCAGAGTCGAAAGAGCACTGAGCCAGGAAGGCGCAGAGGTAATTAAGGTGCCGGCAGAGTTGGTGGCGCTGGCAGTGATGGCATCGGCAGCGTTGCTGGTGGCCACCACCGTAGCCAGTCCCGTGGAACTGATCGTGGCGATCGTCGGGGTTCCGGATGTCCAGGTTACCTGGCTGGTGATGACTTGCGTGCTGCCGTCGCTGTAAGTGCCCGTGGCCACGTATTGCTGAGTGGCGTTGAGACCCAGCGAGACACTGGCCGGTGTGATCGCGATGGAGAGAAGGACGGGTGCTGTAACGGTGAGGGTGGTTGAACCAACCACGCTTCCGGAGGTTGCGGAAATTGTTGTTGTGCCTACTTTCAAAGTCGAAGCCATCCCGCCAGCAACGATGGAGGCAAAAGAAGGAGTGCTTGAAGCCCAGGTGGCGGAGGCCGTCAGGTCTTGCGTACTCCCGTCGGAGTAATTGCCGGTTGCCGTGTACTGTTGCGTATAACCAGCGGCCAGAGAAATGGTCGGTGGTGCAACGGTGATGGTGAGAAGCGTCGGTGCGGGCACGAGTACTGTGGCCGCCGGAGAGCTGATCAAGGTCCCGGCAGCATTTGTTTCGCTCGCAGTGATAGAGATCCCCGCGTTGTAGGCAAGCGCCTGCGCCAGCCCGCCCGGAGAAGTGATACTGACGATCGCCGGGGTGCCTGACGTCCAAGCCACACTTGCAGTGATGTTCTGCGTGGAGCCATCACTATACGTTCCCGTGGCCGTGAATTGCTCGGTGCCTAAAAGGCCGAGCGAGACACTGGGAGGCGTTATGGCAATCGATTCAAGGAGTGCGGGCGAAATGGTAAGTACCGTGGTGCCGGCTACACCCGCATACGTTGCCGTAATCGTGCTGCTGCCTGACGTCAGGACCGTAGCAAGCCCCTGACTTCCCGTGGTGTTGCTAATGCTCGCCACCGTCGTGGTGCCGGAACTCCAGTTCGCGGTGGTTGTTACCACCGCATTGCTGTTGTCCGCATAGTTCACCGTGGCCGTGAACTGCACCGTGTCGTTCTGCGTTCCCGTGGGGTTCGCAGGATTCGCGTCCCCGAAGTACACCGTCGGATTGGCCGGCGTCACCACAACGGCACTAATGCCTACAACGGTCAGAGCACCGTCGCCGCCCGTAGTCGTGCTAACGATGGAACCGTACGTCGCGGAAATCGCTATTGGCCCACCGCCGCTTACTCCGGAGGCCAAGCCCGAGGTCGCGCCCGACGTGCTGATGGTAGCCACCGCTCCGTTGCTGGTGCCCCAAGTTACGGTGGAGGTCAGGTTCTGGCTGGAGTTGTCGGAGAAAGTTCCGATGGCGGTGAACTGCTGCGTGGAACCTTGATAGATCTGAGCTGTGGTTGGAGTTATGGCGATGGACGCAAGCACCGGAGCAGTGATGGTCATTTGCGTGGTGCCCACGGGGCCGGAAGCAGATGTGGCCGTGATGGTGACCATGCCTTCAGCGGTGGCGGTGGCCACATTTGAATTTGCAGGGAATGTGGCGCCTCCCGTGGTATTCGGGGTTGCCGTCCAAGTCACCGCGCTGGTTAAGTCCTGCGTCGAGCTATCGGTGTAGTTACCGGTTGCCTTGAAGGTTTCACTCGTGCCGAGCGCAACGGACGCATTCGCTGGGCTGATCGTCACCGAAACCAGTGCGGCTGGCCCGATCGTTAGAGTCTGCGTAGAAGCCGTCGGAACTCCTGCCGCGGTTGCCGAAATCACCACCGTCCCTTGGCTGACCCCGGTAGCCAAGCCCGCATTTGTGCCACTTGCAACGATCGTGGCCGAGGAATCGCTGGCACTCCAGTTCACCGTCGTCGTGACGTTTTGCGTACTGCCGTCCGTGAATGTGCCGATCGCCGTGAACTGTTGCGTGGTTCCTTGCGGCCAGCTGCTCATCGTCGTCGGACTAATGGCAATCGATTTCAGAATCGCCGACGTCACGTTTACGGTTGCATTCCCGCTTACCGTTCCCAGAGTGGCCGTCACTGTGGCCGTTCCTACCGCAGAACCGGTTAGCAAACCCTGACTCCCACTGGTGTTGCTGACCGTAGCACCGCTGCTCGAAGTCCAGGACACCTGGGTGGTCAAATCCTGCGTGCTGTTATTGTTGTATACCCCTGTCGCGTACAACTCGACCGACGTGCCATTCGCGACCGACGGAGTCGCCAGAATCGTCGACCCTCTCGTCGCCGTGATCACGACGCTCTGAAGAATTGGAGCATTGACCGTGAGAACAACTATCGGAGAAATGATGCTATCCAAAGTCGCGGTAATGTTCGACGCGCCCATACTGGCACCCGTGGCCAAACCGCTGGCACTGATGGTAGCGACCGCCGGCGAGGCCGAGTTCCAGGTCACCTGACTGGTGATGTCCGCCGTGCTCGTGTCACTGTAAGTTCCCGTAGCGGTGAACTGCGAGGTCTCGGCAACGGTGACGCTGGTCGATCCCTCCGATAGGGCAATGGACTTCAGTGCGGCTGGCGTCACCGTCAAGGAAAGCGTGTTCGACGTTACTCCGTTCATGCTCGCGGTGATATTCGACGTTCCCGTAGCTGCGCCCGTCGCTACTCCCCTCGCGCTGATTGTGGCCACGGTTGGTGAGGCCGAGTTCCAGCTCACCTGACTGGTGATCTCCGCCGTGCTCGTGTCGCTGTAAGTTCCCGTAGCGGTGAACTGCCCGCTGGTGCCTTTCGCGAGGGAACCATTCGACGTGGCGATGGTGATGGCTTTCAGCACCGCTGCCGTTACCGTCAAGGAAAGCGTGTTCGACGTTACTCCGTTCATGCTCGCGGTGATATTCGACGTTCCCGTAGCTGCGCCCGTCGCTACTCCCCCCGCGCTGATTGTGGCCACGGTTGGTGAGGCCGAGTTCCAGCTCACCTGACTGGTGATCTCCGCCGTGCTCGTGTCGCTGTAAGTTCCCGTAGCGGTGAACTGCCCGCTGGTGCCTTTCGCGAGGGAACCATTCGACGTGGCGATGGTGATGGCTTTCAGCACCGCTGCCGTTACCGTCAAGGAAAGCGTGTTCGACGTTACTCCGTTCATGCTCGCAGTGATATTCGACGTTCCCGTAGCTGCGCCCGTCGCTACTCCCCCCGCGCTGATTGTGGCCACGGTTGGTGAGGCCGAGTTCCAGGTCACCTGACTGGTGATCTCCCCGGTGCTCGTGTCGCTGTAAGTTCCCGTAGCGGTGAACTGCCCGCTGGTGCCTTTCGCGAGGGAACCATTCGACGTGGCGATGGCGATGGCTTTCAAAGTTGCAGGGGTTACAGTAACCTTTGCCGTCCCGCTGACCGATCCAAAGGTCGCGGTGATCGTCGAAGTTCCTACGGCATCCCCGGTGACTAAACCCGGACTGCCATTGCCATTGCTGACCGCAGTGTCGGAGGTCGAGATCCAGGACACCAATGTGGTCAGGTCCTTGCTGTCGCTATTTCCGTACACCCCCGTGGCATACAACTGCAACGAGGTACCTTTCGCGAGAGATGGTACAGCGGGTGTCGTGGAGCCTTGCGTTGTGGAGATAACAATAGCTTGCAAACTCGTCGCGCGAGAACTGCCCGGCGCAGGTTGGATAGCAACGGACGAACAGCCGTGCATAAAAAACGACAACGTGATAATACAGAGCCCATAAACTGCCGATAAAAAGCGATTCGTTTTCACGAGACCTCACACAAACAATTGATATAAGCCTCAGCGTTTGGCCGAAATCGTTCGGCCTCCCGCCTGGAATTCGTTTATGTCGACACCGGGAAGGAACTGCGTTAGGCGGCTAGTTTTTCAATCTTGGTCATGTCCACTTCGACGGCAACGGACCTGCTTAGCATTTCGATCGACAGGATGAGGCGGCACGTGTTCTTTTGCCGTACCAGAATGCCTTGAAACCCCTCCAACGGGCCGGATTTGACTCTCACTCGATCTCCGAATTGCAGAAACGGATGAGGTTCGACTACGAGTGAGCTATCGACCGCCCTTCGTACCACCTCGATTTCCTCTGTGGGTATCACCGACGGCGTGCCACCAAATCCGACAAATTGATGTACACCGGGAGTCCGCAAGATCTCGACACGTTCGCTCAGAGATGTACGGACGAAGACATAGCAGGGAAACAGGGGCAGGGACAGTTGCTTCTTTCGGTCCTTCCACTGATGCTCAGCGCTATACAGAGGCAGAAGAACCTCGAAACCATTCGTCGACAACACGCTCGCTATGACCTTCTCGTGCTGATGGCGCGTGCACAGCGCATACCATCCGGGCGCCCCAGTAGAATCGGAATCCCTTGAATCGTTTCTTGTCATTGTGCAAAGCTCCGCTATTGTGACTTACAAACGCTCATCTAATTCAGCGAGCTCCCTAAGCCATTTGCTTCAACGACTGTCGGGGACTCTTGTCCCAACCTGGTTCCGAATTGTGCGCACCCTACCAAGAGAGCATGCCGAACTGGACATTCTGCACGCGCTATACTGTTGGGAGCGCCGATATGGACCGGGCTCGGATTTAATTGCCATCCTAAGGGGCCTTTAAGCGAAAACGAATAGCGGACCCGTACCGAAATCGCGCCCGCCCTACCTGTACTTCCGGCCCAGTACCTCTTAGATCCAGTTCTTGAGTTGAGCCCGGCTTTCACCGCGTCTTCGAAATGAGGCGGGAACTCGACGGCCATCGTTGCGACCCCGCTGCAGACTTTGTCGAATCTCTCGACTCGAATCGTGCCTGTACTGGATTGCTTCGCTATCCTCGAGTCTTCCGGACGAGAAAGATCGAAGGTTGTTCGTCGGGATATAGGGCACAGCCCAGGCGCAGACTCCTTGACGATAGCGGGCCCGCGCAATCAGCCGCGAGCCAACGCAGGTGAGCTGACCTACGTAGAGTTCGCGGTTTTTACGTTGATCTTCCCGCAATCCATTCGTGACCGCGACGCGACATACTCTCGAACAAGATTTGAGTCCCAAAACCTTCGTACTACCGGGTCCGATGAATCGATAACCTGTTCATGGGTACTGTCTCCCTATAGGTTTTGCGCGGTAACCCATCTACCCTCACCTACTAGAGATATTCCAACCGGGAAAGGTGAACGAGAATGAATTCCGCTTCCGGTCTCCCGAAAAACATAAATTTCACATTGGTCGGAAGTCAGGCGGCCCGCGCACATTGGGACAGGCGTTCGAGCCGCCGTTGCAAGATAGCGCAAGCGATGCGCATACGTCCCTCCGATCCACAACTCGAGCCATTCGAAGATATCCGCAAGACGCTCAGCGTTTCGCAGACGGGATTTTATTTTCGTTCAAGCAAACCCGACTACGAGGTGGGCATGCGTCTATTCGTCGCCACACCTTACGGCGAGGAGGATGCAGAAATGGCATGCGAATATCTGGCCGAGGTAGTACGACGTGACTCCCTCTCGAATGGGCTCTTTGGAATTGGACTCAGGATTCTAGGGGACATGAGCCTTCAGTGAGAATTGGCGGCGAGGGACCTAGAGGCCGCGCCGAACAGGTGACCAACAGAAGGTTGCGCCCATGCCTCCGGAGAAGCAGCAATCCAGGACCAGCAGCAAGCGGCGGGCCGGGATGCGCGCGCACCACTCGCCGAGGGTCGTGAGCGGGATAGTCGTGCGTGTCAGGTCGCGCGGATCAGTGTCGTGCGTGACCAGTTCGTGAGAGTTCGTGCCGTGGCCTGAAAATGTAATAACGACAACGTCCTCGGGATGGCAGGGCGGACAGCGTGTCAAAGCGCCTGCTGATTTCTGCAACCGTCGCCTGATCATCCAGCAGAAGCGTCGTTTCGCCACCAAAGCTGTCGGTAAAGAGAGCGTGTAGCGCCCTCGCGTCTCGCCCAGCGCAGCTTAGCCAGTTCACACCCGGCGAAGCGTAGCGATCAATTCCTATGAACAACGCCATACCGACACCGGTCGCCTTCGCGCCGCGACCACCGGCTAGTGCTTTGCGCGGGCGCTATCTCCGGAATGAATGAGAATGGAGCCGTCTTCTTCCGTGTCACCGGCCAGATATTTCCGGCGCGCGGCCTCTTCGATGACCTTGCGGTTCTCCAGAAACACTTCGACCTTGTCACCGTTGTCGCCTGCGAAGTCGTCGTCAAGAGCTTCGCGGCTGATAGCGCAGTGCACGCGCTTCTTGCCGTCCCGCCCGAAGAAAACGACCGTGTCGCGATCGAAATCCTCCTTCCCGGTCTTGTCTGGAAACTCCAGATCGTGTTTTTCCATAAACCAACTTACCCGTTGCGCGAGGAATGCCGTAAACGGCCTGACGTCCGTATCTATGCTGGCGCGGTCGAGCGCCACGAGATAAGCTTTGCGGTCCGTATGTCGGATCACCGTCCACGGATAACCTCCGGAGGCGAGCATCACGTTCATCAAGAAGCGCGCGACGCGGCCGTTGCCGTCAGGGTAAGGATGGATATAGCCGAATAGCCAGTGACCGAGCACGGCGCGGACAGAAGCCTCGGGCTCCCCTTCCAGGAGGTCGAAGAATACAGGCATGCCGTCCCGCACTGCCTCCCATCGCGGTGGAACATAGCGCGACGTCCGCAGGTGAACCGGCGCGTTGCGGTATCCGGCGAAGTCGCCCGGACGCATCGCGCCCGCGGTCACCTGCGGCTGAAAGAGCTGCCGGTACCAGTCCATGTGCTCCGCGCGCGCGACGGCACCTGCGGACGCACCGCCGATGACTTCGTCGACGGATTTCTTCACGAGCTGGAATGCCTGCCAGTAGCCACGCGCCGCAAGCGCGTCGCGGTCCTTGCGGTCCTTCGCGACGCCTTCCGGATTCCAGTTTCCCCGTCGCACGCGCTCGATCAGCACCGGCGTCGCCGAGTATCCTTCGATGGAAAGTGAATGGTACGCATCGCTTTTGTAGATTTCGTCCACATCGTGGAGATACGCGGCCTTGTCTTTCGGAAGGCCTGGAGCTTTCGGAAAACCGGCGACGACATGTTCCCGCGTGGCTTCCCATAGCATCTGCAGGCGGCCGGCGATTGGCGCCGCCGAGGGGCGGAGGCGGGCGAATACCTGGCCCGCTTCGAACGGGTTGCGCTCGCGCACATCGTAGCCCGCGTCCTTCATCGTCTTCACGATCTCGTCCGCGAGTTTCTCGCGGCCGGTTTCACGCAGCGCGGCGGCGAGGTGACCTGCCTTCGCGGAATGACCGCCGTTCAGCAAGAGCCGCAGCAGGTCCGTCGCGTCCGGCTGGCTCGCGAGCACCACCTGAGTCTCGACAGGGTTGCGCGCGAAGAAGGTTTCCGCCACATCGACGAGCGCGGCCGCGGGCGAGAAAAGCCGCAGGCCGTCGCGGAAGACCAGATTTTCCTTCGGCGGCATGGCCGGGATTTTCAGGTCGTAAAGCGAGGTGCCGAACAGTAGCTTCACCGTATTGTTCGCGCCTTTGGGGCTGTTCACGACAACCTGATCGGGAATGACGGTTCGCTCGCCATGCAACAGGAGCGACTGCTCGGCAGAAATGGGGCTGAGATCGTGACGCAGCGATCAGAGGAGGTAAGGCACCAGGGCAGCGGTCTGACGAGCATAGGTGGCATAGGCCTCGCCGAACTGGGAACGCATCCACTGTTCCTCCATGCGGAGCTTGATCCAGAACGTGAGGAAGATGAGAACGAAAACGATGAACCCGCGCACTTGGGCGATGGCAATCGCCATGCCAAGGAAACCGGTCAGAATGCCGGTGTAGATGGGGTGACGGACCACGGCATAGGGACCAGTGGTGATCAGCTCATGGCCCTGCTTGATGGTCACGGAGCGGCTCCAGTTGCTGCCGAGGTGCTCGCGCGCCCAGACGGCGAACAGAAGGCCGGCGATGGTGACGGCAGCTCCCAACCAGAAGGGCAAAAAGCCAACCGGCCAGAGCTGCAGGTAAAGCCAGGGCAGCGGGATGCGAGTTGTCGAGAGGAGGACGATCGCGATCAGGAAAATGAAGATGCGCAGGATGCGGGAGGCAGCTGGCTCGAGGCGCTGCGTGGCTTTCGTATTGGTGGCTTTGATCTGCCAGTAGAGTAAAAAGAAAATCCAGACCACGGGAAAGAACGATTCGTAGAACCAGAGCATTCAGGACCTCCGAAGGAGTTTACGCAGGTGAGCGAGGGGAAGTTTCAGGGCACGCGACATCTGTGAGGGGCTTTGTCGCTGTGCTTTTCGCATTGATTGTCGGGTCCCTAACCACCTTCGTCTATATTTCTGGGTTGAAGGCTACTCATCGGCGACAGCATTCTGCATGAGTGGCGGAAAATTTGTCACCTACTCTTTAGTTAATCGAATGCGGTGCAGGACGAAACCGATTATGCAGCGCCGCCCGGGACGTCCGTCAGCCCGCAAAATTCGCTACTGATTTGCCGACCCAAATAGGGAACGATAATGGACACACAAGGAGACGATTTTAGAACTTTTCTCGGCGATTTCATGTCAACACTGCCACAGGAAGGCTTCCCTGCCGGTTTCAATCTTCACGCTGGGGCGCCGGGACAATTTTAATGGAGCGGCTATAAAGGCTTGACAGCCGGATCACGAGCATGTCCGGCCGGCCAATTCCGAGCTTGCGCTGTTTTGGCCCTAGCACGTAAAATAGTGCTGCACGTAATTTCGTGCCGGCGATGAAAACGAATATCACACTGAAGCTCGATACGGATATTTTGCGCGAAGCCCGGATACTGGCGGCCGAAGAGGGCGTCTCGATTAGTGGCCTGCTTGCTACAACGCTCGAGAAAATCGTGCGGCAGCGCAAGGGATACGATCGTTCTCGAAGACGTGCTGTAGCGCGACTCCGCAAAGGATTTGACCTCGGCTGGACACCTCCTCGTTCACGCGACGAACTTCATGAGCGATAAATTTTTCATTGACACCAACATTTTGGTGTACGCGCACGATCGTGCGGCAGGATTCAAGCACGAGCGGGCACGATCGTTGATCGAAAAGCTTTGGAATTCCGGCGGTGGGGTGTTGAGCACGCAGGTTCTTCAGGAGCTTTGTGTAAATCTGCGCCGTAAGACTGCCCAGCCACTGTCTATCGAACAGACGCGCAGGTTGCTTCAGGACTACTTGAGCTGGAACATCGTGATCAACACGGCCGAATCTGTCATCGAGGCCCTTGACATCGAGCACCGTTACAATATTTCGTTCTGGGATGCGCTTATCATTCAAGCAGCCGGAAGTTCCGGTGCTACGGTCGTCTATTCAGAAGATTTGGCAGATGGGCAGACCTATGGTCCGCTTCGCGTTGTCAACCCGTTAAATCGTTCCGGTCCAGAATAAAAGTGGCGCGCCCGGGGGGACGATTTTAGAACATTTCTGGCCGATTTCGTGGCAGCCTTGCCACGGAATTGACTTCCCTTCTGTGCCAACGTGTCGGCTGCCAGGAGGTGTTGCGAAGGCCTCTCCAGTGAGCTAACATTGGTTAGCTAAGGAGCTGTAATGAGTATCGTCACCATTCACCAAGCCAAGACAAACCTTTCTCGGCTAATCGAGAAAGCTTCCGAAGGGGAGGAAGTGATCATTGCACGTGGGTCCAAACCCGTAGCCCGACTCGTCCCCTTCGGCGAGGTAAAGGGTAAACGCCAGCCAGGATCGTTGAAAGGCAAGTTGCGTGTCGGACCCGAATTCTTTGAGCCCCTCCCGACGAGCGAACTGACGGCCTGGGAGTAGGTCAGTTGCTCGCCCTACTCGATACCCATGCACTGCTGTGGTGGCTTTCCGATGATCCAGCATTGACGCGAGCCGCTCGAAAGATCATTGCGGAAACCAAGAACACACTCATCGTAAGTGCTGCCTCGGCTTGGGAAATCGCAATCAAGGTCAGACTGGGGAAACTGCCAACAGCGACTGACCTGGCGGCGGATTTCTCTGGTCTAATTGAACGCGAAGGTTTTCAATTATTATCCATTTCTGCAGAGCATGGCATTCGAGCTGGACTTTTACCTGGCCCGCACAAGGACCCATTTGACCGGATGCTCATCGCCCAGGCTCAGGCCGAGAATGTGCCCATCATCAGTAATGAAGTATCTTTCGAAAAATATGGCCTGCGACGCCTTTGGTGAAGGTGGTGCGCCCAAGGGGACGATCTTAGAACTTTTCTCTCCGATTTGGTGTCATGTTTGCCATAGGGTTGAATCCACCCCGAATACGTTTGACGTATAACGTCAAGCGTAGTATGCTTAGCAGGTGATTCAAAGCTTTGGCTCGAAAGAGACGGAGGAACTTTTCCATTACCATCGTAGCAAGCGCTTCCGCGCAATCGAGCGCGTTGCCTTGCGGAAGTTGCTCCAACTTCATGCCACCACGGAGTTGCGGGTTCTGGCTTCGCCTCCGGGCAATCAATTGGAGGCGCTGCGAGGGGATCGCAAAGGCCAACATTCGATCGGAATTAATGATCAGTGGCGCATTTGCTTTGTTTGGCGCGATGGCCACTGCTATGACGTGGAAGTTGTCGATTATCATTAGTAAGGAGAAGTAGACATCCATGAAGAAGACCGAGAGTCTTATGCCTCCTGTGCATCCGGGTGAAATCCTCCGTGAGGATTTCATGAAACCGCTTGGCCTGACCGTTAACCGGCTGGCACTTGAACTGCACGTGCCTGCGACGCGTATAGGTGAAATTGTGCACGAGCGCCGCCGGATTACGGCCGAGACTGCGCTACGACTGGCACGATACTTCCATACTAACGCTGAATTTTGGCTCAATCTGCAGAATTTTTACGATCTTGAGGCGTCAAGGCGTTCGGGAAAAGTCTCCGAAATCGAGTTGCAAGTCCACCCTGCACCCCCGCTTGCCTCCTGACGACCAGCCGAACACGACTCTGCGATTCGAGACGTGCTCAACGAGTTCGAAACTCTCCGGGGGGCCCTCACAACTGTTTGAGTGCAAACCCGAGAAATATGGCGCGCCCGCCGAGATTCGAACTCGGGACCTCTTGCTTCGGAGGCAAGCGCTCTATCCAGCTGAGCTACGGGCGCAAAGGACAAACTGCTAGGTTATCAGTTTAGCTGTTCTGTGGCGGCGCCGCTAGTCGTCACTTGCCTGATTTTGCCGGATTGCCGGATTCTCGAGCGATGAGCGAGCGCCCGTTTCGCTTCGCAGATCGGGGCAAGCCCTTGCAATCTCAGGACGAGCAGAAGACGGCCGCTAAAAGAGGAGAATTCAGAAACCCAAGATGCCGTCCTTCAGGCACGGCGCTACAACTGGGAGGGCGGATTTAAGGCTGCGCTCGGCGAAAAAAATTACACCGTGCCCCTGCCCGCAAGGCCCGCCCGACCTTGTTAGCCTTTTGTGCGGTTCTTTATGTCATGGGCGAGCTTCTCGATTTCTTCGGCTTTCCGCACCAGATCCAGACTTAGCACTTTGCTTGAATCTGTTTTTTCCACCTCTTCTTTTAGCTGCGACGCCAATTCGTACAGTTGCTGGACTTTTTTCTTCATGTCCTTGTTGTTGCTTTCCAGCAGCTTCTTGTCCGCATTCGGTGGTTGTGGAGCGTCCGAATCGCTGCCCTGAGCGGAGGCGGGATTCGGCGTTTTCGGCATGGGGTTTTGCGCGCGCATCGCTCGATCCGTCAAACCCGAGGAAACTGCCAACAGGAACAGGCTCAACAGAACTGGTCTTTGTGCTTTCATGGGCCCTTCTCCTCTTGTCCGCTCACGAGCCAAGGCTGCGCCATGCCCGCACCAATGTTATACTCCCCTTCCGATAAGCCTATGTCCAGTCTCCTGTCGGAAATCCCTACGCTGTCGGTTTCGAACCTGCTACACATCGTCGGTATTGTCGTCGTCGCAATCATCGTTAACCGGCTTTTGCGAGTGCTTACGCAGCAGATCGCCAAGGCGGTTAGCTCGCAGACGCGCGCGGCTCAGGCTCATGAGCAGCAGACTCGGGCGCTGGGGGAGTTAGCGTACCGTGTGGTCAGCAAGGTCGTTTGGATCCTCGCACTGCTGCTGCTGGCGCAGGAGTTTGGAATCAACGTGATGCCGGTCGTGGTGGTCCTCGGACTCGCGTGCCTGGCGGTCGGTTTTGGAGCGCAAAGCCTGGTTCGTGACGTTATCTCGGGCTTTTACATTGTGTTAGAGGACCAATTCGCCACGGGCGATGTCATCCAGGTGGCTGACACCGCAGGGCGTGTCGAGCATCTAACTTTAAGGCGAACGGTTATCCGCGATGGCCGGGGAGCATTGGTGACGCTTTCCAACGGTGAACTACGAACCGTGGGCAATCTGAGTCGCGACTGGTCGCAGGCGTTTGTTGACGTTGCGCTTTCATCGCAGTTTCCGCAAGAACGCGCCTTGCAAGTGCTGGATGCGGCGGCGGCGGAATTACGCAACGATCCGTCGTGGTCCCAGGCGCTCGTAGATGGGCCGCGGATTCTTGGCTTACAATCTTACGACCAAAGCACGTCTACCGTGCGGTTGCAGGTTCGCACCGCACCGGCGCGCCATGAGGATGTTTCGCGGGAATTACGGCGCAGGATTCAACTAGAGTTTCAACGGCAGGGCATCCCCCTGTCGAATGTGCAGCGAGTGGAGCTGGTCAATTCGTCTGGATCGCGTCCCCCGGACGCGCCCGCCCATTCCGCCTGAATCGTCTAAGGAGAATTGCGATGTCCCAGGTTAGCTATGATGAAGTGAACCTTATGCTGCGGCTTTATGAACTTCGGCGTGAACCTCGGCTGCGAGAGGCGCGTTCGTGGTTTGTCGAGCATTTCCACGCCGGGACCCCCGAGGAGTTGATGGTGAAGTATCCGCAGGGTAGCCAGGAAAACACATTTATTCGCATGGTCATCAGCTATTGGGAAATGGTAGCGAGTATTGTCAATCGCGGTCTGATCAACGATGAACTGTTTTTTGAGAGCAACGGCGAGATCTGGGTAGTGTGGGACCGCATGCGCTCAATCGTACCTACATGGCGCGCCGCGTTCAAGAATCCCTCTCTGTTTGCGGGAATCGAGGAAGCTTGCAAACGGCTGGAACTTTGGCGGGAAAAGCGCGCACCCGGCTCTACGGCGGCCATGCGACAGATGATGGAACAAAGTCGGACGAAATTTAAGTAACGGTCCTTCCGAACTTCTTCACGAAGACAGATGGCTCAACATGTTCTCAGGCTGGGCTGAGCCTGGTCCGTTTCTGAGTTTGGCGCTGGGGGCGCCATCTGGCCGCAATTCCGCCCCGCACCTTTGGCGTCACACAGGGCTGCGTCCGCAAGAACCCGAGCAATCCAAGATTCAAAGAACAAACGATGGGTGTGTCAATCGACATGCCTTGAGAAACTCCGCTGGACGAACGGATGGAGCGTATTCCGGAACGACTCTCAGGCCGACCTATAACGATCTCGGGCACGAGCAAGGCAACCTCACGACGAAGAGGCTCGCACGAATGACGCGAACGGCCGGATCATCGAAGAAAAGGAGAGAAGGAGAGGTCATGAGTCGTTGTTGACCAATTTGTCTGCCGAGCAGAGAGCCGCGGTCGACCCAGCAGAATTGGAGGCTCTCATCGAAGCCGTGAAGTGCGGCGCAGCAGCAGCCTTTTCGAAATGATTACCGCCGTCCGCTACAACGCGCAGGGAAACAGGACCGAAACACGTGTAACGTTTGAAGAGGGCAGCATTTCCGGTCACTCCCAGACGGGCGTTCCACACAAATACAAATATTGCAGATAGGACGAATACGGAAACTGGACCGAGAGGAAGAAAACCACTCGCATGGATTCTGGCACCATGGCCGATTTGCACCGCCGCACGATGTCTCATTTCTGAGCCCCAAGAGAAGCTCGAGAGAAATGCACAGCCATGCACACATTTCCACAGTTGTGCCCCTTACTCGCATGCCTACACGTTTATACAATGGGCGTGATCTCAAGCATTATGGAGTGGGTCATGCTGTTCGCTACTGTGTCGCGCGGAAAAAAACTTGGAACGCGATTGGTTCCGCATCGATTCAAAGATAATCGTTATCGCGTCCAACTGGGGAAAGCAGGTCCCTACATTCCGCTGTCCGATTACCGGGAGATCCCCTCTTATCTTGCAAACGGTTATTCGCTTTTGATGAGTAACAAAGCCGAGGGTCACACTCCGAGCTTGATCAAACCGCGGTCCATCCATGGATGGAGCACGGACTCAACGGATCTCTTCTTCCCCGCTCTCTAGATTAACCATCTTGCCGACGCACCTGCGCATCGCGTCAAGTCGTCGATAACACACCAGCGATCAAACCGATCGTAAGAATGAGCCAAACCCAGCCCGCACGGGCTACAAGAAAGTCGCATGCTTGTTTGATGTCTTCCGACAATCCCTCGAAATGTTTCTCAGTCGCCCTCAAGAGATCGGCTGGAACCTGATGGATGCCCGGGAGCTTGGCCATGATGGCCTCCAGAGCAATCATCGCGAGAGTATCGGCTGCGGGAATACTGGCCGAATGGACGGGCGATACCAAAAGTCAACTCCGACCTTACGCGACCGGACTGCTCGAAAGCGTGGCGACGACCGATTTGAAAACGCGGCACCCTATTTCGAATGCAAAGTACGGCACCCCTATCGGTTACAAAACGTGTTATTATTGGGCTGTTAAACTCTGAGCTTCCGCTATGATGCCTTCACTGAACGATTTCTTGGACCGCGTTCGAAGTGTCTTTGCGCGAATGGTTAATTCAGTAAAAAAGCGCCCGAAAATGAGAACGCTCCCTCAGGGTCTCTCATTCGCTGGAGTATGCCCGTTTTGTGGACTCCTTACTCCTCGCAATCAATCACGCTGTCTTGAGTGCGGAAAATCTCTCAAACTGGCCTAGGCCGTGTTGGCCCATATCACCGCTCACTGACTCTCTTGCAGCTTTTCTCAATCGGTTTTGGGGTGCATACTTACATAGAGGTTATCACCGTGTCATCCGTTCCAAGTGTTTGGAGGAAGAAGCGCGAAATCTTAATAGCGCAACGAGATAAACTGGCTAGGGAATTTGACAAGAACCCGAATGACCTCCGCCTTGGCGTGAAGATCAAAGCCATCGATGACGAAGTCGCGGCGTGCACTGAGGAGATTACGAAAGAGAAGAGACAAAATCCCGTCTTAGTCAAGACCTAAACTCGGCAAGCTTCAGACCAAGCGAACTCGCTCATCTGGGTCTTCCTCGAGGGCAAGACGAGAACGGCCCTCGTTGTATGCGCGTTCCCACCTTTCTAAGTCTGGCAGTACGCGAAATCGCGTAGCCTCATTCGTTATGATTCCTGTGCTGGGGTGAGTTCTGCGGACGTGGGGTTCGCAGTCGCCATCCGAGTTCCACCACTGGTTCCTGCCATTGCTGCGAACGGCTACGGTGCCGAAATTCGTCCAACTCGTTAGACTGGTGGGATAGGAGCCCGGCGTGGGCAGCGTGCGTTCGTCTTCCGCGAATAGAAGTTGTGGGGCCGGAGCTTGAAGCGGCGCGCAATGCGATTCATAAGAGTTATGCGGACTCGGCCCCAACGGGCGAGTCCCCGCTTTTCAGGAGACTAAACCATTGCTCAATCTATTAGGAACGTCCCTCATCGGATCGCGTCGCGGGTCAGAGAACGACGATGGGTTCCGTGCCGCAGCTCCAGCAACCGGCACCGAACTCGAGCCGCTTTTCTATTCCGCTTCGTCTGAAGATATCGACCGCGCGGTAACACTGGCCGCTCGCGCTTTTGAAGCCTACGGTCGTTCGAAGCCGCGCACCCGGGCGGATTTTCTCCGGCTCATCGCCCAAAAGATCGCATCCGTACAGGAACAGTTGATCGAACGCGCGAACTCGGAGTCGGCGCTTCCTCTGGCGCGTCTCCGTGGAGAAATCGCTCGCACCTGCGGTCAGCTGCGCCTTTTCGCTCAAGTCGTCGAAGAAGGGGCGTGGACTACACCGCGCATCGATCGCGGCGATCCATCGCGGAAACCGCTGCCCAAGCCGGACGTCCGTTCCATGCTTCGCCCTCTCGGGCCGGTAGTCGTTTTCGGCGCGAGCAACTTTCCCTTCGCTTTTTCCGTCGCAGGAGGCGACACAGCGTCGGCATTTGCCGCGGGAAATTCTGTCATTGTGAAAGCTCACCCGGCGCATCCGGGCACCAGCGAACTGGTGGCTCTTGCGATTCGCGAAAGCGTGGCGGAGTGTGGGCTTCCCGAAGGAGTTTTCTCGCTGCTGTTTGATTCCGGCGTCCGTGTCGGAGCGGAGTTGGTGCAACACAAACTTGTGAAGGCGGCGGCGTTCACGGGCTCGCTCGCCGCGGGCCGGGCGTTATTCAATCTCGCCGTGAGCCGGCCCGAACCCATTCCGTTCTACGGAGAAATGAGCAGCACCAATCCTTTGTTCATTCTGCCCGAGGCGCTGGCCGCTTTTACGGAAAAGATCGCAGGAGAACTCTTCGGCTCCTTCACGCTCGGAGCCGGCCAGTTTTGCACGAAACCCGGCTTGGTTTTTCTGAACGAAGGCCAAACAGCGGACCAGTTCAAGGCGTTGCTTCAGGGCAAGGTGAAAGAGACGACACCATTCGTCCTGCTCACGAAAGGGATCGCAACATCGTATGGGAAGGAACTCATGGTTCGGGAGGGAAAAACCGGCTTGCACACACTGGCGAAAGGGACCATCGCTTCGGAGGCAATCGAAACATCCGCTGTTGCCACGCTTTTCGAAACCGATGTGTCCTCTTTTCTTCGCGAAGCTCATCTCGCCGAAGAACACTTCGGTCCTTCGACACTCTTAGTTGCTTACAAACAGAAGCAGGAAATTTTGGATTGCGCGCGGAGCCTTGGCGGGCAACTCACGGCCACGGTTCACGCCACGGCCGACGACCTGAGGGAGTACGCTGAGCTTATCCACATACTTGAGACGAAGGTCGGTCGAATCATTTTCAATGGCTATCCGACAGGTGTGGAGGTTTGCCGTGCCATGATCCACGGCGGTCCCTATCCCGCGACGACGGACTCACGGACCACATCGGTTGGAGCGCTCGCGATAAACCGGTTCGCGAGACCAGTTTGCTATCAAGACTGCCCGCAATCGGCGCTACCATGCGAACTGCAAGACGACAATCCTTCTGGTGTTTGGCGGCTGGTGGACGGCGAATTCACCGACCACAAGACTTGCTAAGCTTGGGGCAGTAGCCAGCCTGTCGCCTCGAATTCACGATCTGGGCCGTTTGATTGCGCGCGAATGGGCAAGGCCGCCGCGCAAGGAGATTCTGCCCACTCCCAGGCAGTCGGTCGCCGAGGCGGTGAGTCTTCAAGTCCGTGGCCTTGAGCGATGGCCTGCTGAAAGTCCGCCAATACGGTCAATGAATAACTTCGGAACGATGAGGCCGAAGCTCATTGCCGCGATAATGGAGATCGCGGTCACGCCGTCGGCAATTGTTGCGCTTAAGAATGCCGGCGCCGTATGGGACCCAGCGGCCAGTAGCATTAGACCGCTGGCCATCCGGAAAAGGTAGACACCGGGAATCATCGAGACTACAGCGGCAAACCCGATGGCAGCGAATGGCATGTGTTCACGGCGTGCGACCGGCGTGAGCATGAGCCCTACGATGAAACAGGCGATCAAGGCCCCGATCGCAGGGTTAGTGCCGAGCACAGTCAGTGTCCACCACCGCAACGCGTGCGCGAGCATGCCGACTGCAACCGGCCAGGCGATCATGCGCAGCGGCGTTGAGAAGAAAATGCAGTAAGCGGCAACAGCCACGCCAGCCGAAACGGTATCGAGCCATAGCGGTACAGGCCGGCCGATTTGATCCACGGTTAGGGAGACACCCAGCAGCGCAAGGCCAAGCAGCAATCCCGAGGAGATCGCCACAACGAGCAACCCGGCAAAAATCAGGCGGGCTGCACCGAGATGGATGCGGGCTCTGACGAGATCCAGCGCGCCATTCAGCACCGGCGGTCCCGGCACGAGGACCATGCATGGGCACACCGCGACGAGTTGCAGAGACGAACTCAACTGGTAGCGCAAGGCCAGCGCGCCAACGATTCCGGCTAGCAAAGCCGCACTGAATGGTTGCAGAAAGACGTTTGCACTATAGCGCGCGAGGGTGCGGCGAAGAATGGCGCCGGCCGCAGCGCTCACAAAGATCAGAACACCAGCCACTCGATGCTCGAGACCGAAAAGGATCGATAACGCCACGGCGCCAAATGCCGCCGCGAGGGTGAACAGCCAGGTCGGCGCCGGCGTCGCTTGTGCGATAGCGCGGATGGCCTCGTTTGCGCCCGCAAGCGCAATCCCGCCGGTGCCGAGGTCGTCTACCAAGCGCATGGCCGAGGCCACGCGATTCATCGCCACTCCGGTGGGATCGCCCTCGACTGTAGAGATTATTGTGGTGTCGCCTTCCTGCGCTACCAGCTGTAGCTCGCCCCAGCGCGGGAATACCTTAACCTTCAGACCGAGCGCATGGCCCAATCGGCCGGCCGCAGCCAGAATCTGGTCCGTGGACTGTCCGTTGACGAACAGAACTCGGGCAAGGGCGAGGATAAGGTTCGAACGCTCCTCCAAGGTCATCGGAATTCCTCACAGACCGAACGACATAGTTGCAGGCTAACCCGCACTCCGAGATGATTGGGTTTGCCGCTGAAGCTCGTACGGTACATACACGGGCTCCCAAATATTTGCCTGGAGTTCGTGGTTTAGGGTGTCTTCGTCGGCAACCTGCGCTTGCCCATCTTGAATGGCCTGTTTTCCCACCGCGTGACCGATCGAGCGAGCAAGCTCTCGTGCTTCCGAGAGCGCCGGCAGGAGACTTGCGTGCTTGTCTTTTTGCGTGGGAAGGCGACGCACCAATTCCTGCGCTGCGGCTTTCACCATCGTATCGCTCACGTGCCTGGCTTTGCAGGCCACGATTCCCAAGGCAAGGCCTGGAAAGATGTAGGAGTTGTTGGTTTGAGCGATGTGGATCTCCTTCCCTCCAAAATGTACGGGGGGGAATGCAGTCCCCGTGCCGATCAACGCTCTCCCATCCGTCCAGTTCATCAGGTCCTGAGGAGTCGCTTCGCTGCGCGACGTGGGATTCGAAAGCGGAAAAATGACGGGCCGAGCTGTGTACTTTGCCATTTCCCGCACCGATTCCTCAGTAAACGCTCCCGGTTGACCGGACACGCCGATGAGCGCGGTTGGCTTTACGTGGCGGACCACATCGAGCAACGTGATTTCTCCGTTCGGTTGCATCCAATCGCGCACTTCGTCATCTTTCCGAGCGTAGACAAGTTGTTCCGGCCGCAAATCCTTGGTGCTCTCAGTAATAAGACCTTGGCGGTCGATCCCGCAGAACCGGCTGCGGGCCTCTTGCTGAGACAGGCCACGGTCTTGCATGAATTGCACCAGAAGGTTAGTGATACCGATGCCCGCGCTTCCGAAGCCAACTACGACGATTTTCTGTTGTTCGAGAGGGATGCCCGTTACATTGATCGCAGAAATCAGCGTAGCGGTTGCGATTGCGGCCGTGCCCTGGATGTCGTCGTTAAAGGTACAGAGTTGGTCTCTATAGCGAGCAAGAAAGCGGGCGGCATTCGCGCCGGCAAAGTCTTCCCACTGCAGGAGAACGTGCGGCCAGCGTTTTTTGACACTCTGGACGAATACATCCACGAATGCATCGTATTCTTCACCGCGCACCCGATGATGTCGCCATCCGATATAAATCGGGCTTTTCAACCTATCTTCATTGTCTGTTCCCACGTCGAGCAGAATCGGGAGACAGTTCTCCGGATGAATCCCCCCGAGCGCGGTGTAGAGCGCCATCTTGCCAATCGGAATGCCCATCCCACCTGCGCCCTGATCGCCAAGCCCGAGGATTCGTTCGCCGTCGCTGACGACGATGCATTTGATACCGTCAAAGTTGGAACGGCCGAGGATTTGCGAGATGCGCTCCTTATTCGGATAGCTGAGAAATACCCCCCGGGGCTTTCTCCAAATCTCGCTCAGACGCTGGCAGCCTTCTCCAACGGTTGGCGTGTAAACCAACGGCAGCATGTGCTCGACGTTGCGAACGAGCATCGCGTAGAACAGCGTCTCGTTCGTATCCTGGAGGTCGCGAAGAAAACTGTATTTGTTGAAAGGGGCGGTTTGATTGCTTAGGGCCTGCATTCGGCGCTCTAACTGATCATCGAGGTTCCCGACGTGCGGCGGTAATAGTCCGTGCAAATGGAAAACGTCGCGCTCGCGATCGTTAAAGGCAGTGCCCTTGTTCCAACGGGGAGAATTGATCAAATCAAATCCAGAAAGAGAAATGGCTTGAGCGTTCACCTTGCACCTGCAAAAATGCCGGTCTTCTATTGGACGGTTTCCATGAAATTGAGGATCGCTTGGGCAACCGTGTCGTCGCCGATGCACGTGTTGAGCATGACGTGATAGACAGCACGGGAAGGCCATTCGACGTTGAAATACTTTTGAATAAAGTCGACGCGATCGCGATCCACGGTGTCGACGAGCTCGTTGGCTTCGCTTTCCGATTTGCCGCGAGCCATAAGGCGCCGCAGCTTGTCTTCCCTCGGAGCGTATAGAAACACGCGCAAGGTGTCCTCGCGACTCGCGAGAAAATGCTGCGATCCCCGTCCGACGATAACGCAATTTCCGGTGTCCGCAACCTGCAGCACCACACGCTGGGTGATTCGCAAAATACTTTCACTGTCCACCAGCTTCAGCTTGTGCGCATTAATGCTGCCTTCATAGCTGCCACGCAAAAACGATTTGAACAGCCGGTAATAGAGAGGATCGGTTCGTTCCTCGCGGACTTCCACGACCGCTTTCGGGCACTGCGCGAGCCGCGCAATCTCCTCGGTCAACAACTGGTCCCAAAGCTTCCATCCGAGACGCTCGGACAACAGTTGAGCGATTTCGCCGCCACCCGAGCCGTATTCGCGTTCCACTGTGACAATTTTGATCATCTTTTTTTCCGATACCGAATCATTCGAGCACCAAATCACGGCCGCCGCCTGGGTCGTTCTTCCTCAAGACAAAAGCGAGAAGAAACATGATCGCGGAACCCACCGCGAGGACCATGAACGTGTCCACATACGCCAAGCTGGCCGCCTGCGCTTGGACCGCTTGATAGATCATGGCATAGGCATGCCTTTGTGCGTCAGGCGCGCTCAACCCGGAGTTAGCCGCAAGCTGGGTTATGCCGTCGGCAGCGTTTTGGAAAGTGAAACTCCCAGCGCGAACGTAGTCGCTTAATATCTCCTGATGGAATTGCGAGCGACGCGCGATCAACGTGGTCACCATCGAGGTTCCCACACTGCTTCCGATGTTGCGCATGAAATTCACGATTCCGGCGACGGCATTGTTCTTCTCAGGAGCGATTCCGATGTACGCGACGAGTGTAATCGGCACAAATAAGAATCCCAATCCGATGACTTGAGCGATACGAAGCCAAGTCGCGGCAGCAAAACTGATCTGCAGGTCGATACGTTTCGTGGAATAGAACATTGCGATCGACAAAGACAGCCAGCCAAATGCAATCAGATATCGCGCCTGAAATTTACTCGTCAGATGGCCCATGATCGGCATCTCGAAAAGCAAGACGAGGCCTCCGGCGGAGAGCGCCAGTCCCGCCAATTGCGAGGTATATCCAAGGAGCGTCTGGAGAAACTGTGGCATCAGGACCAAACTGCTGAACAGCATGATTCCCAAAGTGAACATCATCAGGCTCGCGCTGGCAAAATTAAAGCTCTTAAACATCCGGACGTCGATGAGCGGAGTCTTCTGAAACCACTCCCAAATCACCAGCGACACCAGGCACACGACCGCTATGACCGTCAGTGTCGTGATGAAGCGGGAGCCGAACCAGTCGTCCTCCTGACCCTTATCGAGCAATATCTGCAACGCTCCGATACCGAATGTCAGCAGCGCGATTCCGATGTAATCCAGCTTGACACCGGCTCCTTTGAGACGGCGGAGGTAGGGTGGATCCTCAACAAAACGGCGAAGAAGAAACCAGGTGATGACACCCACGGGGAGATTGATGAAAAAAATCCATCGCCAGGAATAATTGAAGGTGATCCAGCCACCCAAGGTTGGACCGATAGTTGGCGCCATGATGGCAGTGATGCCATAGAGAGCAAATGCCAAGCCTCGTTGCTGCGGCGGAAAAGTGTCCGCGAGAATAGCTTGAGCCATCGGTTGTAGGCCACCACCGCCCGCGCCCTGCAGCACGCGAAACAGAAGAAGAAGCCCCAGCGTCGGGGCCACGCCACAAAGCAACGAACTAACGGTAAACACGCTCAAGCAGATCATGAAGAAGCGCTTGCGTCCCAGAGCGCCTGCAAGCCAACCACTGATCGGGAGAATGATGGCATTTGAGACCAGATAGGACGTCAGAACCCATGTGCTTTGATCGTTACTCGCCCCCAGGTTGCCGGCCATGTACGGCAGGGCCACGTTCGCGATGCTGGTGTCGAGCACCTCCATGAACGCGGCGAGCGCCACGATCACGGCGATCAGCCAGGGATTATATTTAGGCCGCCAGATTTCCGGCTCAAGTGTTGGTCCGGGTGAACTCATTGGAGGTAAACGCTGGGCACCACATTCATGCCTGGGCGAAGCTGACGGTCGCGGTTTTCGCCCGGTTCGAGCACAATCTTCACCGGAATCCTCTGGACGATTTTCACGTAGTTGCCTGTCGCATTCTCCGGTGGAAGCAAGCTGAAAAGCGGGCCGGTCGCGCCGGCGATGCTATCGACGTGCCCTTTGAAAGTGCGGCCACTGGAATCCACGTGCACTTCCGCTTTCTGTCCGACCCGCATGTGACGCAGCTGGGTCTCTTTGAAGTTCGCGGTAACCCAAACCTCATCGAGCGGAACCACGGTGAGGAGCTGCTGACCCGGTTGCACATTCAATCCGACTACGACGGTTTTCGTTACCTCGCCGCTAACTGGCGCAAGAATTCTCGTGTATTGGAGATTCAGCTCAGCCTGTTGGAGTGCGGCGCGCTTTTGGTCAACGTCGGCGAGGGCGGCACGAGCTCGCGCGCGGGTCGATGACACCTGTTGCGGCGCGGTTTCCGCGGATCGGTGGTTCGCTTCCGAGCCTGCTAGGCGGCTTTGCGACTGTTGCACCGCTTGTTGTGCTGCCGCCTCATTGGCACGAGCGGCCGCCACATTCGCGGTGCTCGCTTTGGAGGCAGCCACCGCCTGGTCATAAACCTGCTCGGCCACTTCCTTTTTGTCCACGAGGAGCTTGTAGCGGCGCAGATCGTCTTGGATCTTCACGTCGTTTGCTTCAGCCTCTTCCACCTGGGCGTGAGCTGCCACCAGCTGTTTCTGTGCGGCTGTAATTCCGGCCGCAGCGGTCTCGACGTCAGAAGCGGTGTACTTCAGTTGGCTGTCCGTGCTGACCGAGGTAATCGGAATGGTAATATTCAGGGACTGAGCGGTCGCTTCAGCGTTGGCAAGATTGGCGCGAGCCTGGGCCACGGCGACCTCGTAGTCGGTCGGGTCGATCTCGACCAGCACCGCACCCTTCTCGACGTACTGGTTGTCGCCCACGTTGACCTTAATCACATAACCGGAAATGCGCGAACTGACCGGCGAGAGATGAACGTCTACCTGAGCGTCGTCCGTGGATTCGTAGCTGCTCAGGTAGCGCCACAGAAAGAAACCAGCGATCAGCAAGACCAATGCGGCGCCAACAAAAATGATTCTGCGGCGGCCCTTGGTGCGCGAAGTCAGGCGCGACGGGGGAGCCGTTTCCGCCCGGGACGGGCCACGGCCCGATGATTCCTTGTCGGGTCCGAGCGACGGAGATGCCGCGTTCTGTTCGGGCATGATCAGTTTCCTTTGAAGTAGGACTTGACGCCCTCTTCCGCCAGACCGAGGGCGCGAGCCAGAGAAATCTTCGCGAAGTTATAGTTGTACAAACTACTAATATATTGTTCGTGAGCGCTCGCCACGGCCTCCTGCGATTGCACCACTTCCACCGTGTCCGTAACGCCCGCGGTAAACCGGTCGCGCGATTGCGCCAGCGTTTCCTCGGCCAGGTTAATGTTGCTGAGGGCAACGGCCACCTGATCTGCTGACGATTGCAGATTAAACAGTGCGGTCCGAACATCGGCGTCGATCTGAGCGCGCAGATTTTCCTGACGCTCTCGGCTCTGTTGCAATCGCGCATCCGCCTGCAGCACGTCGCCGTGAACGCTGCCGCCCTGGAAAATCGGAATGGTCAGCGTACCCTTCACGTCGTAAACTTGCGTGGCGTTCGAGGGATGCTCGCCAGCCGTCCCGTAGTCGGCATTGAAGGAAAGCGACGGCAAGTAACCAGCGGCAGCGGCCTTTTTTGCGTACTCCGCCGCGTGGGTATCCGCAACGGCGGCTTGGTAATCCGAACGCGAAGCATATGCATGCGTGAGCGCATCGTCTACGGCCATGGCTTCGAAGGGCTGGTAAGGCGATTTGTCAGTCAGTTCGAATTCCTGGCCAGGCGCGAGGCCGATCACACGCGCAATGGTGAGTTTCTGGATCTTAAAGTTGTTCCTTGACTGGATTAACTGCTGTTGCCGTGTCTGCAGCTCTACCTTAGCCCGCAACGCATCAATGGCCGGGGACGTTCCGGCACTCACCTGATCGGCAGCCTGATCGTAGAGCGCCTGCGCCGTCTCGACTTGTGCTTGCGTGGTCTGAATCCGGGCTTCGTCGGCAATGCCCTGCAGGTAGGTGTAGCCGACAGCGAGTACGACAAGATCGCGCGCGTCTTTGTAGGTATACTCCGCGGACTTCAAATTCTGCCGAGCCGCGCGTTCATTGTTGATCGATTTCCAATCGAACAGCGACTGGTTGACGCCGACGCGGGCGTCAAAGTAAGAAAAAGGCCCTATCGAAGCTGGGAGATTGAAACCGGGAAACTTGAATGTAAAGCCGAGCTCGGAAAGATTGATTTGCGATACGTCGACATAAGGCGCTGCCGTCACGTGCGGCAGAAGCGCGCTCAATTGCTCCCAACGCTGTCCACGGGCGGCCGTAATGTCGGCATTCGAAAGCAGCGCACCGAGATTCTGCTTCAATCCGCGGTTGATGGCGTCCTGAAGCGAAAGAGGCAGCACGCCTGGAACGGGTTTCGACATCACGCTGCCGGCAAACGGGCTGACTCCGGATGTTCCGGGAATTGCCTGCCCTGGCGTAGAGGGCGTCTCGGATTGCCCATACGATTCGGTCGCTGCACAGAGCGATGCTGCACTCATCAGGAGAATGCAAGTCGATTCATGGATGAAACGGAGCTTCAAGGGAGAGATCCTCCATGGCATAGCACTCCGCCTGTGGCCGTGAGCCAGGAGGAGCATCCTAATCCAATCAGTAACTCCAGACAACCGGAATGCCGCAGCCCGCGGAAAACCATTTGGCGAGGATGGAATGGATTTCAGCGACGGAACCCCAAGGGGAATTCAGGTCCGCCGGCCGCGCATCCAGATCACTAGTTGACCGCGCGTAAACGCACCATTCACGAAGCTGTGCGGCCAGGGAGAGGAATTCGAGCCATCGCGGCAAAGTCTTCATCACCCAGACCTCGAGCGATGGCCTGTTGAAATTCGGCCAGTGCGGCTGCTGCGGTCGGCAGCGAGAGTCCTTTTTGGGACGCGCCCTGAATCGCGTAGGCGATATCCTTCGCCATCCACCGCAGCGCAAAGACAGGTGCAAAGTCATTTGCTTGGACTTTTTCGGCGATTCTCTTGAAAATCATGCTTCCCGGAGCGCCCGCCGTAAGGATTGAGAGCGCTTGGCTACGATCCAAACCGCCCGCTTCGATAAGCGAGAGGGCCTCCGCAAGCGATGCCGCCTGTACGCCACAAAGAAAATTGTTGATAAGTTTCATGAGCGCACCGCTTCCGATCGGGCCGAGATGAATCAGATCACGGCCGAGCACAGAAAACACAGGCCGAGCCGCGTCTAATGCCTCGGCAGCGCCACCCACCAGAAACAGAAGTTCGCCGGATGCGGCGTGAGGCTTTGTTCCCGTGACCGGTGCGTCCAGAAACCTACAATTCTGTTGGTCCGCTTGTTTGGCAAGCTGTTTCACCCAATCGATGCTCAAGGTGCTGGACTCGATCAAGAGCGACCCCGGCGCCGCGCCGCTCAACGCGCCCTCTGCACCCATCCATACATCGCGTGAAGCGTTGTCGTCGGCCACCATACTCAGCGTGATTTGTGCGCGAGATGCCGCTTCTCTAGGCGTGGTGGCAACAAATGCTCCCGCATCACCCAAGGAAACGGCCTTCTCTCGACTCCGGTTATAAACCGCAACCGAAAAATCCGACGATAGCAGGCGCCGGGCCATTCCGGATCCCATGATGCCCAGCCCGATCAGTGCGACAGATGGTTTTGACATGGTTTCACTCATCGCAATGGAATGACGCGTATCGGCGTATCTGTTGATTTCTCCGTGCGGACGGGATTACGCAAGGGACGTCCGTAGCCGTCGGCGGCGATTTGCATGATATCGCCATCTCGAAGCTTGATCTGATCACCAAAACTGAGGCAATCCGTACCGAAGTAGTGCACATGAACATCTCCCGGCCGCCGGTGAACTTCAAACTTAAAGTGGTGATGTTCAATGTTTTGCAGGCTGTGGCACATCTCGCGTTCACCGGTGCGAAAGGTCTTTGACCAAAGGGTGTTTCCGTCGCGCAAGATTGTCACGGTAACCGGAACCGATTCGAATTCGTAGTCGACTACGAGTTCCGGCCCGAGCGCGCACGTCCGCAACTTCGATCCTGCAAGGTATAGATAATTTTTCTTTTCAAATTGATGATCCGAAAATTCATTGCCCACCGCCAAGCCCACACGATACGGACGGCCATCCTGCGAAATCACATATGCGCCAGCGATTTCCGCTTCTTCACCGCCGTCCTCGGCATAGTTGGGAATGTCGAGCGGTTCGCCATGCGCACGCAAAGCACTACCATTGCCTTTGTGAAACCACTCCGGAGAAATCCCGACGCCACCCGCCTCCGGCCGGCCTCCCTCGACGCCCCAGCGAAAGATCTTCATGCTGTCGGTGATCTGCTCGCTGGCATGGACGTGCATCGACTGGCGGTCGCAAGCGCTTCCGATGTGAGTGAGACCGGTGCCGGAAAGCAGACATCGAGCCGGCTCCCCGGGATGGTCAATGGGTGGAAGCAGCCGCCATTCGGAGCGGCCACCGTAGATGGGATCATACTCGACCAGCTCGTTTTGAAGCCTCGCGTGCGCCAGTTCGCCGAGCTTTTTGCCTGACTCCATGGCAATTTGTGCGAGTTCGTAAATCGAGGAGCAATCTCGCAGAAAACGAACGTTTGGCTCCACGACGAGTGCTACGCGACGAACATCTGCCTTCTTGATTTGGATCAGTCGAGTCATCCGGCCACCGGTCGATTATTCGATCAACTCAAAGCGCTCAAGTCCGGATTCTTGAAGGCTCAGTCCGAGGCCTGGAACGCTGTCATCTAGATCGACGTAACCACCCTTTGCTTGCGGTTCGCCGTCGAAAATGTACCAAAACAACTCGTTGCCCACTTCCACATCGACATTCGGAAAGTACTCCGCCATGGGCGAATTCAAACTGGCCATCACAACGTGGTAATTGTGCAGTTGCCCCGCGTGAGGAATCACCGGCACGGAATAAGCTTCCGCGAGAGCCGCGATTTTGCGCGCTTGTGTGATTCCGCCAACTCGATTTGTGTCGAACTGAATGTAATCCAGGGCATGCGCCTCCAGTAGCTCGCGAAATCCAGAAAGCGTGAATTCATGTTCGCCACCTGCGATCGGTATTCTCCCGTGCGATTTCAGCTCGGCATAACCGTGAATGTCATCGGGAATCACTGGTTCTTCCAGCCATCGCAGATGGAAGGGCTCGAGCAACGGCAACATGCGTTTGGCGTAATCGAGGGTCCAACCCATATAAGCATCCGCCATCACATCGATATCGTCGCCGACGCTGTCCCGAACGGTTCGCACGAGTTCGACGTTGCGCTGCATCCCGTTCGCCCCGTCGGCAGGTCCCCAACCGAATCGCAGTTTCATGCCGCGATAGCCTTCCTTTTTATACTGCCTGGCTTCCGCGGCAAGTTCGCTGAGCTCGACACTGTAGAGGCGTGACGCATAAACCGGAATGCGCGTTTTCGTTCTGCCACCCAGCAAACGAAAAACGGGCTGCTTGGCGGATTTACCGAGCAAGTCCCACAACGCGATATCCACCGCGCTGATCGCCACCATGCCGATTCCCTTGCGGCCAAACGCCATGGTCTTGCGATACATGCATTGCCACAAACGCTCGACATCCCAAGGATCCTGGCCGATCAGCAATGGTTTCAGATAGAGATCAATCACCTGCTTCGTGACCTGAGGCGCCAGCGCAGCATTCCCCAATCCAACTTGGCCATCGTCGGTGAACACTTCCACCAACAGCCACTCGTGAAATGTGAACGTCCGCATGGTCGCTACGGGCAGTTCCATGAGATCCATCGGATTGCTGCAGAAATGGGAAGGAAGCGAAACTGTCTTCCCACGCCAGCGCAGAACTCGGGTGCGAATCTCCTTGATTCTCATTGCACTTTACCGTAACTCAGTTTTCCTTCTACTCGCAAAGGCAGCATTACGGGAATAGCCGCGAGAATAATCAGAAACGCGATAACATGGAGCGTACCCGCAATAGCAAACACGGCTCCATACCCGAAACCGTGGTCCAACATGTACCCGACAAGTTGCCCAAAGACAATGCCGCCCATTGCTCCACCGAATCCGACGAGTCCGGCGACGGAGCCGACAATCTCCTGAGGGAAAAGATCCGTCGGCAATACCATGATCAGTGTCGACCAGGATTGCTGTCCGAAATACGCGACGCAGAAAAGCGCGATCGCCCAGGAAATGGGTGAGTGTGGAATCAGAATCACGAAAGGCATCAATGCCGCGCTGGCGCCTACAGCAACTTTGCGAGCCACGCCGATCGAGAAATGACGCCGCACCAAGTAACTCGAGAATCCACCGCCCATCAGGCAACCGATTCCGGCGGCGGCGTTGGGCATCCACGCAAACAGGCCAATTGCCTTTATATCAAAGCCACGGGCGTCATAGAGATATTTCGGCAACCAGAAGAGGTAGAAGAACCAAGCCGCGTCGCTGAGGAATTTGGCGGTCAGCAATCCCCACACTTCCCGGATACGAAAAAGATGAGCCCAGGGCAATGGCGTGGCGGACCTTGCGACCATATCGGGCGCAGAACCTTCCGCCAGACGAGAATACGACCTTCTCCACCAGGCCACCCAGAACAAGCCTAATCCTCCGGTGATCACGAAGATCCAGCGCCAGTTCGTAAAACCGAGAACGGCCGCAATCAACGGCGGAGCGACGATACCTCCGACCGCCGTGCCGGCATTGATGATGCCCATCGCCGTGGCCCGTTCTCCCGGCGAAAACCACTCCGCGACCGCGCGCGTAGAAGCGGGGAAACCGGCACCTTCTCCGACACCAAGCAGAAATCGGCTGATGGCTAACATCAGAAATCCGTTCGCTAGCGCGTGGCTCGCGCAAGCGAACGACCAAAATAACATCGCCACGGTAAAGCCCCGTCGTGTTCCGAGCAAATCCACCGCCTTCCCGCCCCCGGCGTACATGAGTGCGTAGGCGAACAAGAAGGCCGACTGCAAAGTAGAGAACTGCTCATTGGTAAGGGGAATGTCGCCGCTGATCGCTTTCACTGCGACCGGAAGCGTCTGCCGATCCAGATAGCTGATGGCGATCGCAGCACTGGCCAGAATGGCAATGCGCCATCGCAATCCGGTTCCTCCTCACGCGACGCGATTCCGAGACCGCCGAGGTGAAATTATACACGGATTACAGAAAACGTTTACTCCGATTCCGCGATCCGTTACAATCCCTCATTCCGACGTGTGAATTGAGCCTGGGGGACGAAACCGATGAGTCTCAAGTGGAACCGTCGCGATGTTTTGAAAGGACTGGCCGCGGCGTCTACGGCGATGATCGTTCCTCCGGCCAAACTGCATGCGGCAGACTCGCCGGGAGCGTCCCCGCGAGCCGTCGAGCTGCAAATCGGCTCCGTCAGTCCCCATACGATCCGCCTGAGTTGGCTTCCACTTGAAAGCGCAGCGACTGGAAAAATTCCTCTCGACGGATCCCTGGTACAAGAATCCTGGGGAGAGCCCCTTGCAAAGCTTCGGTCGCAGCCTGACCACCCAATCATCGTGGGAGATTCCCATCTGCGGATTTCCTTCGACCCTCTCTCGATCACGATAACCGACGCGCACGGTGAAGCGATTCAGAAGCTCGAGCTCGACGAAAACTCGGGCGTTCTTTCCTTCCTGGCCGGGAAGTCGCCGCTCTATGGACTCGGTGAAGGCGGACCGCAATTCGACCGCCGTGGCTCCGTTGACTCCACGCGAAACGGGCAAGGCGGTTACAAACTGGCGACTCATGGGGCGCGTGTCCCCATTCCCTGGCTCATCGGCACGGCGGGGTGGGCAATATTCCTTCACCAGCCCCATGGCACGTTCGACCTTTCTGGAGCCGAAGGAAAATTTCAACCCGCAGGTGGCACCGCAATTCTACCCCTCGATCTGTTTTTCGTTTCGTCTGCGGATCCCGCAACGATCCTCTCCGAATATGCACGCATCACCGGCCATCCAGAGATTCCTCCACTTTGGAGTTTTGGTTATCAGCAGTCACACCGCACACTGGCAAGCCGCGAGGAAGTGCTCGGGGAGGCGAAAACTTTTCGCGAGAAGAGATTGCCCTGCGACGCGCTGATCTACCTGAGCACCGGTTTTTGTCCTTCTGGTTGGAACACCGAGAACGGTTCTTTCGTCTGGAATTCACGGGTATTTCCCGACCCGAAGGAAATGATGGACGAACTGCGAAACGATCATTTTCACCCTGTCGTGCATACGGTGATCTTGTCCGACAGGCTTTCCGGCACGGTCCACGATCCATGCGATCTCGCGCGCTACGACGAATCAGAAGCAAGTTGCTACTGGGACGCGCATCGCAAAACCTTCGCGACCGGTGTTGACGGTTGGTGGCCGGACGAGGGTGACCGACTCGACATCGCTTCCCGTCTGGTTCGCAATCGCATGTACTGGGAAGGACCGCAGATCGATCGCCCGAACGAGCGTCCCTACGCTCTGCACCGCAACGGTTATGCTGGCATGCAGCGATACGCTTCCTTCCTGTGGTCCGGGGACGTTTATTCCACCTGGGAAACATTGAAAACTCACATCCCGATCGCGATCAACACCGGCTTAAGCGGTATTCCTTACTGGGGCACGGACATCGGCGGCTTTGTGCCGATGGCGGAATTCACCGCCGAGTTGTATCTCCGCTGGTTTCAGTTCGGCGCGTTTTGTACGCTCTTTCGTTCGCACGGCCGCGCCTGGAAACTGCGCCTGCCTTGGGGCTGGAACACCGGCGACACCGGCCCGGCGGAAATCAACAATTACAATGGGGCGGCCCTTCCGGATTCCAGCCAATTGCATGACACGCGGGTCGAACCCATCTGCAGGAAGTATCTCGAACTGCGCTACCGCTTGCTGCCCTATCTGTATAGCTCGGTCTATGAATGCACGAACACGGGCATGCCAATCATGCGGGCATTGTGGCTACATTTTCCCGACGATCCGAAAGCAGTCGCGTGCGGCGACCAGTATCTGTGGGGCCAGAGCCTGCTCGTGGCTCCCGTTGTCGAAAAGGGAGCCACGACTCGCCAAGTCTACCTGCCGCCAGGAGGTTGGCACGACTTTTGGACTGGCGCTCGCGTCGAAGGTGGGCGCGAAATCAGCCGCCCGGTCGACCTCGAGACCATGCCCCTCTACGTGCGTGCGGGATCGATCGTGCCATCGGGCCCGGTGAAGCAGTTCACCTCCGAAAACGTTGATGAACCGCTTTCCATCTCCATTTACCCCGGTGCCGATACCTCCTTCTTGCTTTACGAAGACGACGGCACTTCCTTCAACCACCGCAAGGGCCAATGGATGGGCATCCAGATGACCTGGAATGACGCCGCCAAGAAACTCGATCTCCGCCTGGCCGACGGCTCGCGCATGCTTCCAGCGTCCCCGCGTCCAATCATCGTGCAATTGGCCGAAACGAAACGAACCATCTCCTTCAACGGAAACCCGCTGGAGGTATCGTTTTAGCTTTAAGCGCGTAGCCTCGCAGAAAGAAAATCAAAATTCCGGCGACCACGAGATTCGCCAGTAGCCACCCTAGACCGGTTGTGAATGAACCGGTCTTGGTCACCAGGTATCCCATGAGCAACGGCCCCACGAAGCCTCCCAAGTTTCCGATCGCGTTAATCATTCCTATCGAGGCCGCTGCCGCCGACTCGCCAAGAGTAATTGTTGGGAGGGCCCAGAAGCTCGGCTGATACGCGTGAACGCACGCTGCGAACAGTGCAAAAAATCCAAACTGCGCCCAGAGTTGCGAGCCGGCAAGGATTGCCAACAACATGGCGATCGCGCCCAGGAACAGAGGACCGGCCGTATGCCAGCGACGCTCTTGTTCTCGATCCGAGTGCCAACTGTTCAGCAACGTCGCGGCAAGGGCCGCTAAATAAGGAAGGGAAACCAATATCGTTATTTTCCATGTAGTGAATCCCGACGCGCGCTTCACGATCGTTGGAAACCATAATGTGAATCCGTAATAACCGGTGACACTGAAGAAGTAGATCAACGTGAGCAGAATCACGTCTCTCTGCCGTAGTGCTTGTGCAATGCTATAAGAACGAACGGCAGTTTTTTCCAAACTTCTCCGCCGAAGTTCGTTCGCAATCCATTGGCGTTCAGCTTCCGGCAACCATGCCGCTTGACTGGGCCAGTCCGTCAAAAAAAAATAGGTAGCAATTCCCAGTAAAACGGCGGGAATTCCCTCGAGGATGAACAACCAGCGCCAGCCTTCAAGGCCATACCAGTGAATCCGCAAAATCATGCCTGCCAGCGGCGAGCCCAAGAAATTTGCTAGCGGAAGAGCAGCCATGAAGGACGCGACAGCCTTCGCCAAGTCGCGTTGCGTGAACCAATGTGTGAGATAGACAATCACGCCGGGGAAAAAACCGGCTTCAGCGGCGCCGAGAAGAAATCGCAAGAAATAGAATTGATGAGCCGTGTGCATAAACCCGACAAACACCGTGATGATTCCCCAGGTGACCATGATGCGGGTAATCCACAACCGCGCGCTCCAGCGCTCCACAATCAGCGCTCCGGGAATTTCAAGCACAACGTAACCAACAAAAAAAATACCCGCGCCCATCCCAAACACGCGATCGCTGAAACCCAAATCATGAGACATGGTCAAGGCAGCGTAAGCCACGTTTACGCGGTCGAGAAAAGCGACCACATAAAGGAACCAAAGGAAAGGAAGGATACGAATTGCAATTCGGCGTCTGGCACTTCGTTCGACGGGCGACTCGTGTGTCGCGTCCATTACGCTTGGGCCACTGCCGTTATTTCACGTGCGATCGCCTCTCCCACGTTGCGCGTGCCCGCCTTGCCGCCAAGATCGGGAGTACGCACTTCCGATCCTGCCAATACAGACGCGATTGCTTTCTCGATCGCTCGCGCTGCTTTGGTTTCTCCGAGATGGTCCAGCATCATGGCCCCCGACCAGACTTGCGCGATGGGGTTGGCGATGCCCTTTCCCGCGATGTCTGGCGCCGAACCGTGGACGGGCTCAAACATGGAAGGAAATTCGCGTTCCGGATTCAGATTGGCCGAAGGCGCTAACCCGATGGAGCCGACAACCGCGGCGCTGAGGTCCGACAAGATATCTCCGAACAAATTCGATCCAACCACCACGTCAAACCGTTCAGGATGGCGGACAAAGTGAGCGGTCAGAATGTCGATGTGGTATTGGTCCGTACGGACATCCGGGAAATCCCGCGCTACTATCGCGAAACGCTCATCCCAGTACGGCATGGTGTGAATTATCCCATTCGATTTTGTGGCGGACGTGACGTGTTTCTTGCGGCTTCGCGCCAGTTCAAAGGCATAGCGCATGACGCGGTCACATCCCCGCCGGGTGAACACGGTCTCCTGCAGCACGATCTCCGCATCCGTGTCGTGATTGAGCCGGCCCCCCACTTCCGAGTACTCACCTTCACTATTTTCCCGGACGACACAAATGTCGATTTCCCGCGGAGGAAAACCTCGTAGCGGCGATGCAACCCCGCGCAGTGACCGCACCGGTCGCAGGTTTACATATTGCTTGAACCTCCGTCGGATCGGAATCAGTAATCCCCACAAGGAAACATGATCGGGCACGCCGGGATAACCTATGGCGCCAAGATAGATGGCGTCGAAACCGCGCAACTGCTCGAGCCCATCCTCCGGCATCATCCTTCCCGTCTTGAGATACCTCTGGCAGTTCCAGTCGAACTCGTGCCAAGCAAAAGATACGTTGTAGCGCTTTGCGGCAGCTTCCAAGACGCGCAAACCTTCGGGCACCACTTCCGGTCCGATTCCGTCACCCTCAATGACCGCAATTTTGTACTGGCTCACTCGGCCTCCCGGCATTGCACTTCCAGGACATTGCTCCGATCGAGTACGTTGCACATCGCTCAGTTCGAATGGGCTGAATATTTCTTGGTATTCAGCGTGCGAGAATTGAAGACTTCGAAGCTCCCATCCGGCCACGCGGTCAATGCCAAATAGTTGGCGTCATCCGGGCTCTCCAGGTTGGCGATAAATTCCGGCGCAACGTTGTGCGTGGGCCCACCTTCTTCGGAAAAGTGCAACTGCCACAAGTCTTCGAGGTGCGCGATGTTCTCAATGTTTGTCCATGCAGCAGGAGCACCTCCCTTCTTGGCTCCATTGTCCATAATCGCGACGCGTGGCGAAATGGCATTCAGGAAGACCGGGCTGTTGCTTTGATCCGAGCCGTGATGGGAAACGATGAAAATATCGACGTTGCCAATTTTGTTTTTCGGACAGACCAACTCCCTCTCCTTATCGCGAGTGAGATCACCCAGATCCAGAATGCGGAGTTTCCCGAAAGTGATAAGCGTACCCAAGGAGCGAACGTTCTCGGTTTGGTCGGCTGGATACGGTTCGGTATTCTGACACGCGGCATTCTCCTGTCCTGCGCCGGGTAACGGATGGTCGATGATAACGCCATCGGAACTCAGCACCGTCACGTGCATCCCAGGTAGCAGTAGGCGGTCCGCTGGTTTTAGGGAGACGCGCTTCAGCTTTTTCGTCGCCAATGTCTGCTGGTATGCGGTCCAAACTTGAACCGTCGGGGCATCCGTACTCTCCCGGTTATCTCCGTGATCGACCACCTCTCCCACCGGAATTCGCTCAACGAGCTGCGGCAGGCCACCGGTGTGGTCCATATGAAAGTGAGTCAACAGAACGTAGTCGATTTTCTGAATCCCCAATTTCTTGGCCATCGCGACGATCCGGTCCGCGTCCCGGCCGTCGTTCCCAGGCCAGCCCGTGTCGATCAACAACGATTTTCCCTCAGGCGTCAGGAACAACGTGGCCTGCCCGCCCTCTACATCCACAAAAACGACGCGAAGCGCTTTCTGCGCCGGTTGCGCGTGTCCGGCGGGTTCGACTAGTAGAAAGACGAATATCACGATCGCGGTGGAGGCTTTTCCGAGCGTCGAAGAACGCGACCGGACTTTGTACGGGGATAAAATACGAGCCATGATTTCGGATTCTCCAAGCATGAGGCATCGCGATCATCGGTCCCCGCGCCCGGCTTCGTCAAGCGAAACCTTTCTTTCAAGATTACGTTTACTCATTGATTTTGCGCTATGATCCGCAAGGTCGAAGTGCTGAGCGCTAAGGTAGTGGTGGCCCTCAGACCCGTTCCGCGAACTTGCACGAGACTATTTTCTCGAGGATTGAATTATGAAGAAGCTGCGCAGCCAGGAGTGGTATGGACGAAAAGACCGCGACGGGTTCATCTATCGGAGTTGGATGAAAAATCAAGGCT
Source organism: Candidatus Acidiferrales bacterium (assembly GCA_963783955.1). GTDB lineage: Bacteria > Acidobacteriota > Terriglobia > Acidiferrales > UBA7541 > Acidiferrum. The sequence goes on from CAWAPN010000004.1 coordinate 671,929, forward strand.
GGCCGGCCGATCTCTTCGATGGCCGGCCGGTGATCGGCATCTGCAACACCTGGTCGGAGCTCACGCCCTGCAACGCGCATTTCCGCGAACTCGCCGAATCCGTGAAGCGCGGCGTCTGGCAGGCGGGCGGCTTCCCTCTCGAATTCCCTGTCATGTCGCTCGGCGAGACGCAATTGCGTCCGACCGCGATGCTCTTCCGCAATCTCGCCAGCATGGATGTGGAAGAGTCGATCCGCGGAAATCCTATCGACGGTGTCGTTCTGCTCATGGGTTGCGACAAGACTACGCCGTCGCTACTCATGGGCGCGGCTTCCTGCGATTTACCCACGATCGGTCTTTCGGGCGGACCCATGCTCTCCGGAAGATTTCACGGTCAGCAATTGGGTTCCGGCACCGGACTGTGGCAGATGACCGATCAATTGCGCACCGGAAAAATGAAAATCGAAGAGTACGTTGAAGCCGAAAGTTGCATGCACCGTTCCAAAGGCCATTGCATGACCATGGGCACCGCCTCCACCATGGCGTGCATGGTGGAAGCGCTTGGAATGAGCCTGCCCGGCAACGCCGCGATTCCCGCTGTCGATGCGCGCCGCAGCACGCTCGCCCAGATGACAGGCCGCCGGATCGTGGAGATGGTAAAAGATGATCTTTGCATTTCGAAAATACTCACACGCGAGGCCTTCGAAAACGCAATCCTCGCCAACGCCGCCATCGGTGGATCGACGAACGCAGTGATTCACTTGATCGCGATCGCCGGCCGAATCGGTGTGCCCTTGCACCTTAATGATTTTGATCGGTTGGGATCTTCCCTACCTTGTCTCGTCGATCTACAACCTTCAGGAAAACATCTCATGGAAGATTTCTTCTACGCCGGGGGATTGCCGTCCGTTCTTCGCGAGCTTGGAGAAGTCAACGTCCTTCGCAAAGACGCCACCACCGTAAACGGCCAATCGATTTGGAAAAACGTCGCCGAAGCCCAGTGTTGGAACCGCGAAGTCATTCACAACTTTGCCGAACCATTCAAAGCCAGTGCTGGAATCGCCGTCCTGCGCGGCAATCTGGCCCCCGACGGCGCGGTCATTAAACCCTCGGCGGCTAGTCCGCAACTGCTGCAGCACCGCGGCCGGGCTGTTGTCTTCGAAACGATCGAAGAATTCCATTCGCGCATCAATGATGAAGGGTTGGACATCGACGAAACCTGCGTCATGGTCCTGAAAAACTGTGGACCCCGCGGCTATCCGGGCATGGCGGAGGTCGGAAACATGATGCTGCCTCCCAAGTTGCTCCGCAAAGGCATCACGGACATGGTCCGCATTTCCGACGCGCGCATGAGCGGCACCGCTTATGGAACTGTAGTCCTTCATATTTCTCCCGAAGCCGCTGCCGGTGGCCCACTCGCGCTTGTTCAATCGGGAGACGTGATCGCGCTGGACGTTCTCAAGCGATCCCTCCATCTGGAGGTAGATGAAAAAACTCTCGCCGAGCGGCGTACAAGATGGACAGCCCCGTCCGTTCCGGACCGCGGCTGGCTAAAACTGTACGCCGAACACGTCCTGCAAGCGGACAAAGGAGCGGACCTGGATTTTCTGGTCGGTCGCAGCGGCGCGCACGTGGCGCGAGACTCGCATTAACAGAATCCCTGCCGCATGGCAGTTCTTACGCGCCCTAGTACTTCTGGTTTTGATCCGCCTTCGTATCTGCTAGTCGGCTATTTCATGTGATTTGAAGGTTTTAGTGCGGATTCTTCTCTGCTCGAACGAGTTTGGACGAATTCTTGCATCTCACATCTACCTCCGAGCCAAGGAACCCATTGACGCGAGAGTATATGCACAAAATCCTGGTCGTCGATGACAGCTCGAACGAGCGCAACGGCCTCTGCCGCCTTCTGGAACGAGCCGGCTACGACGTGCGCTCCGCCGCTGATGGCGTGGAAGCCCTTCAAACGGTTCAAGACAGTGCTTTCGACCTGCTGCTTGTCGATATTTGGATGCCGCGCATGAACGGTATCGAACTTTTGGCACTTTTACCCGAAGACTCGCGCCCCAGAGCGCTCGTCATCACCGGAGACGAATCGCCGGAAGTTCTCCTGCAGGCCCTCCGCGAGAAAGCCTATCGCTTCGTGAGCAAGCCAATAAACCCTAAGGATTTTCTGCGAGTTGTGCGGAGGACGCTTGAAGGGCCGTCCGATTGCGGCGCGATCGAGGTTCTGTCGGCCGATCCCAACTGGGTGGAACTTCGTTTTCCCTGCGCGATGCAAGCCGCGGATCGCATTGAAAGCGTTGTGGATCAGCTGAATTTGGGCCTGCCCTCGCGGATCAGGGAATCCGTTAAAACCGCCGTGCATGAGTTGTTGATAAACGCAGTCAAATGGGGCCGACGTTCCGGCCCTGAGGCGCAAGCCCGTATGGATTATCTGCGCACCCGCAAGTTTGTCATGTGCCGTATCGCCGATCCCGGAACGGGATTCGAGCCTTCCACAGACAAGTATTGCTCCTTTCACCCCGAATTGCAGAGAACACCCTCATTCGATCAATGTCGAAAGGGGATTGCTTCGCGCCCCGACGGTTTTAGCATCAAGCTGGCAGAATCCCTCGTGGACGAAATCGTTTTCAATGAATCTCGAAACGAGGTCGCCATCGTAAAGTATTTGAATTGAAATGCACTTAGCGCACGATACAGCAATGAGATCTGGGGCATACGGTGTTTTCCCGATGGCGAGTTCTTGTCTCGGCGGTAAGAATTACTCAGGGTCGATCGCCCGTTTGGCTCACCAGCTTCCTTGTTAGCAGAAGGACAGCGAAAACATGATCATCGAGTACGCATCGAGTCCTGAGCGCGAATTGCTCTCGCTGGCGCGAAAAGGCAACGAGGCCGCTTTCACCGAGCTCGTTCGCCGCCATTGGGGCATGATTTATAAAATTTCGAAGCGCGTCCTCAAGAATCATGAGGACGCCGAGGATACCCTTCAGAACGTGCTCGTCAAGCTATACCAGCGTCTGGACGGGTTTAAAGGGTCCTCGCGTTTTTCTTCTTGGCTGTTCCGCGTCACATTTAATGAAGCCCTCATGACCTTGCGCCGGAATAAGTCTCAGCACCGCGACCATCGCGTGGAACTCTGCGCTTTGGACGGCAATCGAAACGGCATCGACGATGTTCAGGATGTTCGCGTGAACAGCGAGCGCCAGCAGATGCACCGTGAACTCGCTTCGAAGGCCATGCACCGTCTCAGCCCCGCTCTGAGAGACGCTTTTCTTCTTCACAAACACCAGGGTTGGACGCACCGTGAGATGGCGAAAGGGTTGGGTGTCACTCAGGCTACCGCTAAAATGCGAGTGTTTCGGGCGCGCCGGCAGCTCCGAGAAGAGTTGGAATTCCTCACCCGGTAACTGCCGACGAGTCTCCTCGCCTGCTTATCGGGAGGACGCCGCCCCCTCCAACCGCCGCTGCATTTCCTCGAGAGAGACTCCTTTGGTCTCCGGATACAGCGTCAATACCACAACAAACTCGACGACCATCATCACCGCGAAAAATGCAAACGGAGTTGCGCCCGAAATTGCGGCTATCGTCGGAAATGTCCAAGCAATCATGGCGTTCATGATCCAGTGCGTGAACGCCCCAAGACTTTGCCCTTTCGCGCGAACCAGTGTGGGGAACACCTCGCTCAGGTAAACCCAGATCACCGCGCCTTGCGACAATGCGAAAAACGCAATGTATGCCACCAGCAGCCAAAGTAATAAGGATTGATGCCGCGAAGTCGCAAAAATCACGGCAACCCCCGCTAAACACACGGCTGTACCCACCGCACCGATAAGCAACAGAATTTTTCTCCCCGCCTTGTCGATCACCGCCATACCGATGATCGTGAATACAAGGTTCGTCGCGCCGACCGCGACTGCCTGCAGACCACTGGACAATCTTCCAAATCCCGCATGCGCAAAGATATCGTTCAGGTAGTAAAGGATGGCGTTGATCCCGGCAAGCTGGTTGAACATACCAATCGATACCGCCAGAAAAATCGGGAAACGGTAGCGCTTCTGAAATAGGGGTTCGCTCGCCTGCCCTTGCTGCCGTCCGATCGAGTCAATGATTTCTTGCAGTGCTTTTTCGTAGTCAGGTTCACCCGTTTTCTTCAGTACCGCTCTTGCTTCCTCGAAACGTCCCTTTTCCGCCAGCCAGCGCGGGCTTCGAGGAATCGTGAACAGTAAAAGGAAGAAAAGTACGGAGGGAAACGCCGCAATCCCCAGTTGCCAACGCCATTCCGCGCCCCCGAGATCGCCGAGGCTGACCAGATAGTTGGAAAGATATGCCAGCAGGATTCCGAACACGACATTGAATTGAAAAAATCCGACCAGCCGTCCGCGCAACCGCGCCGGCGAAATCTCCGCGACATACATGGGACCCAAAACGGAAGAAGCTCCAATGCCCAACCCGCCAATGAATCTGAATAGCAGCAGTGAATGCCAATTCCACGCAATCGCCGCGCCCACGGCGGATACCAAATAGAGAATGGCGGTCGCTCGCAGGCTGTCGCGGCGCCCCAGGTGATCCCCGGGGATTCCCGCCAGCATCGCTCCGAAAATAGTTCCAAGCAAAGCGCTCGCCACCGTGGTGCCAAGCGATCCTTCGGTGAGGTGGTACGCGGCGCTCAAGCCGCTGGTGGTCCCGGCGATAACCGCAGTATCGAACCCAAACAGCAGGCCGCCGAGCGCTGCGACGATCGTGCTTCTCAAAAGGTAGCCGTTAATCTTCATTGCGTGGCGACGTCACCAAGCTTGCTCTGCGACTCTCGTTACAATCTGTCCAGATAATGGATGTCGGGTAAGGCGCGCAATTGTTTCGCCGCCGACTCTGCCGTGATGTCCCGCTGCGGCATCGCCAGCATTTCGTACCCGACCATGAATTTCTTTACGGTCGCCGATCGGAGCAACGGCGGATAGAAATGCGCGTGAAGATGAAATCCCGGATAATCCGCGCTGTCCGTCGGCCGCTGGTGAAAGCCCATGGTGTACGGGAACGGCGCCTTGAAAAGGTTGTCGTAACGTATGGTGATCTGCCGGAGAATCTGCGCCAGGCCATTCCGTTCCTCGGCACTCAATTCCGGCAGTGAGCCAACACGCCGCCGGCTAATCAGCAGCGTCTCATAGGGCCAAACCGCCCAGAACGGAACTACCCCGGCAAAATAATCGTTCGCGCAAACCACCCGCTCCTTGTTGTCCCATTCCAGCCGCAAATAATCTTCGAGCAGGCTGCAATGGTGTTTCTGAAAATAGCTTTGCTGCGTGGTCACCTCTTTTGCCAGCTCATCTGGTACATTCTCATTCACCCAAATCTGTCCATGTGGGTGGGGATTGCTGCACCCCATCACCGCTCCGCGATTCTCAAAGATTTGGATCGAGCGCACATGCGACTGGCTTGCCAGTTTTGAAAATTCATCGCTCCAGGTATCGACCACACTTCGAATGTCGTTCACGCTCATCCGCGCTAGCGTCAAATCATGCCGTGGAGAAAAACAAACCACCCGGCACCGACCGGCCTCGCTCTGCGCCAACAGCAGTTCCGCTTCTCGAAATTCTCCTTTCGGAGTGTTCCACCGGAGCGCGGCGAAATCATTGTCGAAAACAAACGTGCTCGGGTACGGAGGATTCCTGGTCCCACCCGCTCGTGTGTTTCCCGGGCAGAGATAACATTGCGGATCGTACGGAAGCGAAGCTTCCGAAGGGGTAGCCTCAATCTGCCCTTGCCACGGCCGTTCCGCGCGATGCGGCGAGACCAGCACCCATTCCTCCGTCAACGGATTGAACCGGCGGTGCGGGTGCACACCCAAATCAAATGGACCCATTCGGATTCCTGTTCCTCTTGCCAAGCAATTTGCGTCGCCCGCCCGAACGTCGCGCGACTCTTCCTAGCTACCGGCGTATCCATCGGGATGGTTCTTGTGCCACAGCCACGCGCTTCCCAGGATCGAGTCCAGCTCGTGAAATCTCGGCTTCCAGTTCAACTCTCTTCGGATTTTATCGGAGCTGGCAATCAACACCGCCGGATCGCCCTCGCGGCGCTGCGATTCTATCACCGGGATCTCGCGCCCGGTCACACGGCGCACACCTTCAATCACCTCCCGCACCGTGAACCCTTGACCATTTCCGAGGTTATATATCAGCCGTCCACCGCGATCGAGCGCGTCGAGAGCAAGCAAGTGCGCTGCGGCTAAATCCACGACGTGAACATAGTCGCGTACACAAGTCCCGTCGCGCGTCGGATAATCCGTGCCGAAAATCTCGACGTGCTTGTCCTTGCCCAGAGCAACGTTCATTACGCGCGGGACCAGATGCGACTCAGGCCGGTGGGCCTCTCCACGATCAGGCGCGGCCGCGCCGGCCGCATTGAAATACCGCAAGCTGGCATACCGCAACCCGTGAATGCGGTGAAACCATTCGAGCATTCTCTCCACCAGCAACTTCGATTCGCCGTAAGCGTTTGTCGGCTGCAGTGCATCCTGTTCTTCAATCGGAGTCTTGACGGGATTGCCGTAAAGAGCCGCCGTCGATGAAAACACAAACCTCTTCACACCAGCAGCCAGCATCGCTTCCAGCACAGCCAGAGCATTCGCCGTATTGTTCCGGAAAAACACCTCGGGAAACTTCATGGATTCGCCCGCTTCGATGAAAGCCGCGAAATGCAATGCTCCATCGAACGACTGAGCGCGAAAGAGCCCAGCAAGCTTGTCCTTGTCGGCCAAATCGCCAACAATCAGATCCGCGCCTTTTGGCACCGCCTGCCGGTAACCGTGGCTCAGATTGTCGATGACCGTCACATGATGTCCGGCCTCCAACAGTTGGCCTACAACCACGCTCCCGATATATCCCGCGCCGCCTGTGACAAGCAGCCTCATCCTGCGAAATCTCCGCACATTTTGAGCCCGCGCGTTCCTGCCGAGGTAACTTCTGCTCTCACGGCAGAGTCCGCAATCCGTCGCCGGCGGTACAAATGTAAATCTCCGGCTTCTGGCCGATTGCTTTCGCGTAACCTTCGGTTACGCGCGCCTCAAACTTTCCCACGTTCTCGCTCTTTACCAGGTTAATCGTGCAACCCCCGAATCCTCCGCCGGTCATGCGCGCGCCGTAAACGCCCTCGATGCTGCCCGCAAGCTCGACCATCACATCCAGTTCGCGGCAGCTCACTTCAAAATCATCGCGCAAGCTGGCATGGGATTCCCGCATCAGTTGTCCAAACCGAGTCATATTCTCACTCGCTAAAGCGTCGGCAGCATCCGTCACACGCGCATCTTCGGTGATGACATGGCGAACCCGCTTACGGACATCCTCCGGCAACCGGGAGCCATGCTTCTCGAAGTCTTCCATCGAAACATCCCGCAGCGCCTCAACCCCGGGCACCACCCCGGAAAAATAGTGCGCTGCCACTTCGCACTCGCGCCGCCGTTTGTTGTATTCCCCTCCCGCGTGGCTGTGTCGCACCATGGTGTTGCAGATCACCAGGCGCACGTCCTCCGGAATTCGCACATGGCGCGACTCCAAAGACCGGCAATCGAGCAGCAGTGCGTGGTCTTTTCGGCCATGAACCGAAACGAATTGGTCCATGATCCCGCAGTGTGCTCCAACGAAAGCATTTTCGGCCCTTTGGCAAAGCTTCGCGATTTCCGTCATTCCCATGGTACGGTGGGCCACTTCGAGAAACGCCTGGCAGACTGCGGCCTCGAGCGAAGCAGAGGAACTCAATCCCGACCCTTGCGGCACCTCACCGCGAATCAAAAGATTTGCCCCCGGCAGGCGAACTCCCAACTCATTCAATTGGTGCGCCACCCCGATCACATAGTCGCTCCAATGCTGCTGCGGACCCGCCGGCAAGTTCTCTAGACGGAACTCCACCTGCTCAGCGTAGTTTTCCGAGAGCAGCTGAAGAGATTGATCGGAGCGCGACGCGATACCCACGGTAGTCTGGAATTGAATCGCTGCGGGCAGCACAAAGCCGTCGTTATAGTCGGTATGTTCTCCGATCAGATTGACCCGGCCTGGCGCCTGTACAAACCGTGCCTCGGCTCCGAAAAGCGCCACAAATTTTTGAGAAAGCTCGGGAACGGGATTCGCCCGCGTTTGCACCGGATTAGGTCAGCTCCTATGTGCCAAGTATAACTGCGAAGCCAAATCCGGCAGAGGAATTGTTCCAGGCCCTCCGGCGGAAAAGGACGCTTTGGCAGATTTTTCGGGGTGTGCGGTTCTTACTCGTTGAAAAACTCAGCGTTTAATCGATTGAATATTCCCGCTACGGCCGCCAAAACTCATTTTGCCCGCCGCCGTAGAACTGTAAGAACTGACAGTTCCTTTCGCCCTCCTCTTGCGGCATTCTCTTGGCCACGAATCTTGGAGCCAGCGGAGCTTTCTTTCTGGGCGGTGCCAACCTTCGAGCAGCCCAGCCGGTACGCAGAGTCGTTTCGTTATTTTAACGGGGCGGAGTGCATCAGAAATTCTTGGGCGGAGAATTTTTGGGGCCGTTTGGGTTGCTCGATGGTTGGCACGCGATTTTAGCCTCCTTTCGTTTCATAACCACCGCGCCTTGAGGCCGGCATCTTGGTTTTCTTTTCGAAGTGGACGATTGCGGGCTATCCTAAGTAGCTGCTCATTCCAATAGTTTGCTTTTCCGCAAAACTTGATACGATTTCAAGCGCGAAAACAAGTTCCCACGGAGACACCAGATTGGCGAAAGCGCGAATTTTGATTGCGGACGATCACACGCTCGTCGCGGAAGCATTCAAGCGCCTCCTCGAACCGGAATGTGAAGTCGTGGGCACGGTCGGCGATGGGCGTGCGCTGCTGCGGCAGGCACCCTTGCTCAAGCCGGACCTGGTATTGGTGGATTTGAACATGCCACTCTTGAACGGGCTCGATGCCAGCGAGCAGCTCAAGCAAGCCCTGCCCAAAATCAAGATCGTCGTCCTTACGATGAACGAGGACCCAGAGATCGCCGCGGAAACCATGAACAAATGGGCTTCCGGCTATCTGCTCAAGAAGTCCGCAGGCAGCGAACTATTGAAGGCCGTCCGCGATGTTTTGCTCGGCGGCAAATACGTAACGCCCGCGCTCAAACAGGCCGTCACAGAGATCGCTGCGCGCGATTCAGGTTCCTCCAGCGCCCGAACGCTCACGCCTCGCCAGCGCGAGGTCCTGCAACTTCTCGCGGAAGGTCACACCATGAAGGAAGCCGCGGCGATTCTGAATGTGGCGACGCGTACGGTCGCTTTTCACAAATATCGCATCATGCAGGATTTTGGCTTGGAAAATAATTCTGAGCTTTTGCGCTTTGCCATGAGGCAGAAGCTGGTAAATCAGGGTTAAGGGGACGGTAAGTCCGCGATCGTCCGCTGCGTGCTATTTCGAAAGCGTCTGCTGAACCGTCTTGTCTCGCCAGAAATCCTGGCCCAGTTGCGGAAGCGTGTAGATCGGGTCGAAATATTCGTAGCGGCGGCTCAGCGCTTCCGCGTCATCCGATTCGATGCCGGTGCGATAGTTCTTGGTCCAATAGGAAATGCCAAGCTGCCGGTCGTACTCCTTCACCTGGTGCACCCAGCGCTTGCCGACAAAAGGCACATCACAAATCATGCGCGGCGTAGCGAAGCCGGGCAGGTATCCCATAATGTCGTGCTGCAGTTGCTGCACCTCATGAATCGCCAGCCGCCAGTGCTCCGCGTTGGGAATCATGTCACATTGGTAGAAGTAATAAGGCATAATTTTTCCGTAATCCAACAACGTGAAGCACAAATCCAAAAGTTCGTTCGCGCTCGTATTCACGCCGCGCAGAAGCACGCCCTGATTGCGCACGTCGCGGTAGCCCATATCGAGCAACGCCTGCACCGCTTTCCTGACGAGAGGCGTGACTTGCCGCGCATTGTTCACATGCGTGTGCACGGCAATGTCGACGCCGCGTTCACGCGCCTTCTTCGACAATCTTTCCAGGCCCGCCAGCACCTCGCTCTGTAAGAAATGCTGTGGAATGGCAATCAGCCCCTTGGTTGCCAGCCGAATGTCCTTGATATTGGGAATGTCCATCAGCTTCGAACAAAAATCTTCCAGAGCGCCGATCGGCGTATTCGCGATGTCGCCTCCGCTCACCACCACGTCGCGCACGGATGGCGTGACCCGCAAATAATCGAGCATCTGCTGGTAGCGATCTTTCTGCGGAATCTGAAACTTCAACTTCACTACCTGCGGCACATCGTTCCCCACCAAATCCATTCGCGTGCAATGCCCACAATATTGCGGGCAGGTCGACAGCAACTCCGCGAGCACCTTCGATGGATAGCGGTGCGTGAGCCCTTCGACCGCCCACATGTCCGCTTCGTGCAAAGAGTCGCGACTCGCCTTCGGATGGCTCGGCCATTCCGGATGACGGTCATCGAACGCCGGGAGCATGTACCGCCGCACCGGGTCGTTCCACAGGTCCCGCTCGTCCATGGTGTTCAGCATGTGAGGTGGAACAAGGATCGACATGGTCGCGCGTTCCTTGCCATCGCGCTCGAGGCTCGCTAGCAAAGTCTGCGGTAGCAGCTCACCAAACGCCTGGCTCAACTCGCCCAGGTTTTTCACCGTGTGCCGCCGCTGCCATAGCGCGGTCTCCCACTCTTCCTTGCTGACGTTCTTGTAGCCCGGCAAGCGCCGCCAATCCGGCTCGACAAACTCTCGCTTCGAGGGGTAGTGAAACGGCTGTTCGACGGCATGGACCTTGCCTGCAGGCTTCCATACTGGCCGCACCGGCTTGTTTACCGGCGTAGTGGTTTTCGTCTCATTCATTGGCATTTCCTGTTTCTAGAGGGACGGATCGTGTACCACGGTGTGTGTACAATTAAGGATAGCCGACGCGCCGAATTTCCGCCACCCTTCGCGCTGTGAAATCGTCGCAGCTACACAAGATCCCAAGTCGCCGCAGGCTGCTTCTTTGTTGAGGACAAGAACCTTACCGCAATCCCTCGTTGCCCATCCTTCATCTCGTCGATTCTCGCAACCTGCCCGAGGTATTCATAATTCTGCGAGCTGAAAGGCGAGTGATAGGGCACGGTCACATACAAGCGCATGCCTTCGCGATACACATCCTTCTTCGTTACAAAGTACACGCCGTCCTGCGAAACGTTGGTCGTCGTCCCGATCTCTTCAAACTGACCGCCCTTCGGGCTCGTGGAACGAACCTTCATTCCTTGCTTCATCCGCACGCGGCGTGTGCGGCGGCGCTCGGTCTGCCTTTTCTCGTACATTCCACCATCTGAGCATAGCGTCTTGGGCTTCGAATAGCCCGTGTGCTGAATCCGCCATGGCCGCACGTTGCAGGACGTCCCAATCCCAAAATGGAACCACTGCCGATTCTTTCAGTTACGCCAATTGTAAATAATTTGTCTCCTGGCGAACTTTTGAGGATTCTCATCCGTCTATTCGATATCGCCTCGTGCGAGCGAAGTGGTCCAGTAGGGCATCACGACATCCGCGTGCCTCGAAAGGGCTGTGCTTCGCTCCGCGTTCACTGCGGTTCCTACCCTTCTTCACGCCTGGCTTGTGGTGTGCCTCCCCGCCTTCTTGCAGCAGTTGCGCCAGCGGCTGCTGCGAGAGGGCGAGTCGCCTCGAATACTTTCTTAGGGGGCCACTTATGGTTATCTTGTTCCGGCTCTTGACCAGATCCTTACTGTTTGCGTTCCCTCTGTTGGTACAGTTTTCAGCTCCACCTTCCACGGTTGCTTTGCCGCTCGGGCAAAGCCCATACCTTAGCCATCTACCCGCTGTGCCTGAGTCCCGGCCCGACGCGTTGGCAGACGCTTCAGCGGACTACCGGCACGCCTACTCCCTGCTTTACGACACTCATGCAACTGCCGACTATGCCTCGGCGATTACGCTTCTGCGTTCCTCGGCAGCGGAGCATTTTGCAGCGGCGCAATTCCTCCTGGGCTATCTCTACGAACACGGCCGCGGCGTTTCCGTCGACTACGCCCTAGCCGCCGAAAACTATCGGGCTGCCGCCGAACAGGGTCATGCGGGAGCGGAGAACAACCTCGGCGGGCTCTATCAGTACGGCCACGGTGTTTCCAGAGACATACCACGCGCGTTCGAGTGCTATCGTGCTTCGGCCCAGCACGGCAATGCGATGGGGCAATACAACCTAGCGACCTTTTATCGTCTCGGCTATGGCACCGCTCCGGACATGGGGCAAGCCGTGAAATGGTTCCGCGCCGCCGCCGAGCACGGCCTCGCCGCCGCCCAAGCCAACCTGGCGCTGTTCTATTTCAATGGCGAGGGTGTTCCCGTCGACTACGGCGAAGCCGCGCGCTGGTCCCGCCTGGCCGCTGAGCAGGGCCTGCCGCACGCAGCAACGAACTACGCCTACCTTTGCGAGCAGGGTAAAGGCGTTCCCCGCGATTACGTCCTGGCGTATCTGTGGTACTCGCGCGCCGTAGCCGCGGGAGACAAAGCCGCTGTCACGCCGCTCAAGTCCGTGGCTCACCATTTGTCGCGAGCCCAGATCAATCAAGCCAAATCTCAGCTCGCCGCTGACGCCAGCCACGCTCAGCAGCCAGGAACCGCCGGTGCTAACCCCGACCTTTCCTTGCTGGTTAGCCCCTGAGCCGCTGAAAGCCTTGTGTCGGGCTGCCTTCTGAGTTGGGCGCCTCTATCGTGCTCTGAACTAGGCCCAGAAAAGGTCGGGCTTCAGGGTGGGGCCATCGTAGTGGCCGGTCAGTCTCTTCTCGAGGGCGTCGCGGGACGGCTGTAGGGTTTTGCGCAGGCTGTCCATGTCGCTTTCCGGGAGAGCCGTGAAGGTACGCGCCATTGCGATGTTGTGGTCGACCATTTCCTTGCGCGGCATGCCAACGACCGCGGTAGTCACGGGGAGGCTCATCGAATAGCGGAGCAGGGAATCGATGCCTTCCTTGCCGACGTCGCTTTTCAGAAGAAACTCCTGGCCGGTTACTTTCATGGCGATGACGCCGAGATTTTTCGCTTGGGCTGCGGGCAGCGCCAGTTCCTCGAAACGGCCGTTTTGCGAGGCGTTCAACGCCATTTGGACACAATCGAGATCGTGTTTCTGAATCGCTTGAGCCAGCACTTCACCGCTCGTGTGGCTGGTCATGCCGATGGCCCGAGTCATTTTCTGTTCGCGCGCTTCGAGCAGGCCTTTCAATGCGCCGTCGGGCGCTTCGATCTTGGCGAGGTCCTCGGCGTGACCCAAGCTGTGGATGTGCAGCAGGTCCACGTGGTCGGTCTGCAGGCGCTCCAGGCTGGCGTCCAGGCGGCGCATAAAATCGTCGCGGGAGCGATCGGGAATTTTGGTGGCCAGCCAAACCTCTTTACGGCGCGTGGCCATGACCTTGCCGACGCGGGTCTCGCTCTTGCCGTCGCCATAAGCATAGGCGGTGTCGAGATAGGTGATGCCGCTGTCGATGGCGTGATTCAGGATGGCCTGGGCTTCGACTTCGTTTTCATACATCAGGAAGCGGCTGCCGCAACCGAAAGCCAGGATAGAAACTTTTGCGCCGGTGCGCCCGAGGGTGCGGGTCGGCAGGGCGTTCGCGTTGACGGGTCGGCCCTCGGCCCATTCTCCTAGGAGCGAGTAGCCCATGCCGGCGGCGGTGCCGGCTCCGAGTTTTTCTAGGAATTTCCGGCGGGTCAGGTCGTTGGACATGGTGGCTCCTTAGCGAGTTGCCATCTGTTCTTGTATGACGTTCGGGGGTGGCTGTCAAAGGGGTTTTGCAGGAGAGAAGAAAAGGGCGAAACCAGGAGCGGTGCTGCCCCGGAAGGTCGGCCATTCCATGGGATGGCGGGGCACAGGATTCAGGATATACTTTTTTCACCCGGCTGCTGCAGCTGATTTCCTTGGGGGGGCACTTTATGGCTAAGCGACAAGACCGGGTGGAACTGACGGGCAGCCGGCGCGCCGCACTGCCGGGCGGTCAGGATGCGGGGCCGTCCGATGCGCACGAGCAGATCGAAGTCAGCGTGTTTTTGCGGCGCGGATCCCTGCCTTCGAAGTTCCCTTCCACTGCCGAGATGGGAACACTTCCTCCGCGCCAGCGAAAATACCTCACCCGTGAAGAGTTTGCGCGTCAGCACGGCGCGTCGACCGCCGATCTGGAAAAAATTCGCGCGTTTGCCGGGCAATTTGGGCTGCGCGTCGTAAGCGAAGACCGCGCTCGGCGAACCGTAAAGCTCAGCGGCACGGTGCAGGCGTTCAACTCCGCCTTTGGCACCGAGTTGCGCCGTTATCAACATACTGCCGGCGTGTACCGCTGCCGCACCGGCGCGCTCACGATTCCTGGCGAGCTGCAATCGATCATCGAAGGCGTCTTCGGGCTCGACAATCGCCCGCAGGCGAAGGCGCATTTTCGCCTGCGCAAGAAAAAACCGGAGGTCCACGCCGCGCAGGCAGAAGCTGTTTCCTATTCGCCTGTGCAAGTAGCGGAAGCGTATAACTTCCCGTCCGGAGTGAACGGGACCGGACAATGTATTGCGGTGATCGAGCTCGGCGGCGGCTATAGCACAAACGATCTCGATTCGTTTTTCCGCAATCTCGGAATTACTTCGCCGCAAGTTACTGCGGTTTCCGTCGATGGCGCGACCAATTCGCCCTCGGGAGATCCCAACAGCGCTGACGGCGAGGTCGAGCTGGACCTGGAAGTGGCGGGCGCAGTCGCGCCGGGAGCGCAGCTCGCCGCGTATTTCGCTCCCAACACCGATCAGGGATTTATCGATGCGGTTACGACGGCGGTGCACGACACGAAGCTGAAACCCTCGATCGTTTCCATCAGTTGGGGCGGTCCGGAAAATTCCTGGACACAGCAGTCACTGAACGCGCTGAATTCCGCCTGCCAGGATGCCTCGACGATGGGTGTCACTGTTCTCGTTGCGGCTGGCGACGACGGATCGTCAGACGGAGGCACAGGCGGCCAGCCCGAAGTGGATTTTCCCGCCTCCAGTCCTTATGTGGTCGCATGCGGTGGCACGACGCTGACACTCTCCGGCACAACAATCGGCAGCGAGCAGGTGTGGAACGAGGAGTCCTCCGATGAGGGAGCGACCGGCGGCGGGGTGAGCGAACTGTTTGCTCGGCCGCCCTTTCAGCAAGGCGCCAGCGTGCCCGCGGCGCCGAATGGATTTATGGGCCGCGGCGTGCCTGATGTGGCGGGCGATGCCGATCCGGAAACGGGGTACAACGTCGTTGTGGATGGTCAGTCCACGGTGATTGGCGGCACGAGCGCGGTGGCTCCCTTGTGGGCCGGGTTGTTCGCGCTCATCAATCAGTCGCTCGGCACGAACTTGGGCTATGTTAATCCGTTGTTGTATACCGCCACGACAGAAGCGACATTCCATGACATTACCGTAGGGAACAATGGAACTTACTCTGCAGGCCCGGGATGGGACGCGTGCACGGGCCTCGGAAGCCCGAATGGTACTGCGCTTTTGGCAGCGTTGGCTGGCTGACGCGGTCGGGTGCTAACGAGCGCGGGCTACGACCAGCGTCAGATCGTCGAACTGTTCGCTCGGGCTGAATTGTCGCACCGCGTCCTGAATTGCGGTCAGGATTTCCTGCGGTGAGCCTCGCAATTTTGCCTGCACGGTGTGTTTCAGCCGCTCTTCGCCAAATTCATTTCCGCCGGCGTCATTTGCTTCCGTCACGCCGTCGGTATAAATCACAAGCGCATCGTTCGGCTGGAGCACGATGGCTCGCGTGTCACACTGCCACTTGGGAAACAGCCCGATTACCGTTGCGGTTGCCGAAAGCCGCTCTACGCTGCCGTCGGAACGGAACACGAGCGGTGGATTTTGCCCGCAATTCGCGTAAGTTAGCTCCCGGGTTAGGTCATCGTACACTCCCAGAAACATCGTGGCGTAGCGATCGTCGGGCGTATTTTCGTAGAAGTACTGGTTTACGGAGTTCAGCAGCCGCGGCAGATCATCGCGCGCGACCTCATAGCGGCTGCGCAGATTTGCCTGGAGACTGGCCATCAGCAGCGCGCCGGCAATTCCCTTCCCGGAAATATCCGCCAGCACGAAGGCAACGTGGCGAGAGCCCAGGTCCACGAAATCGTAATAGTCGCCGCCGACCTGGCGTGCCTGCAAACAGGCGCCCGCGTACTCTAGCGTGGTGAGCGCCGGCATCGTCTGCGGGAACAGGCGCGATTGCACCTCGCGCGCAATCTGCATTTCCCGCGCCGCGCGGCGATCGAGCTCCAGGCGATCGGCGATTTGCTCGGCCATCGACATGTTCTCGAGCGAGACGGCGGCCTGTCCGGCGACGGACTCCAGCAGATATTTATCTTCGCCGGAGTACGGCTCTTCTGAAAGCCGTGGCCCTAGGACGAGTAAGCCGAGCAATCTATTATTGCGTCCAACAATCGGCACCAGGCATTCCGGAGTGAGCGCTAGCACGCCTGGCGGTTGATCGGAAGCGGGCGGCGGGACGTCCCACGCCTTATTGTTTCGCGCAAGCTCGGCGAGAAGGGGTAGTGATTCCGAAACGGTGTCAGCATCTCGCGAGATAAAGTGGGTTCCGAAGCGGAAAGGAAAGCCCGGACGAGGGATCGCGGAAGCCGTTGGGCCGGCTCCTCCGGAAGCATCTGCGCGTTCGACGCTTAGATTTCCGTTATTGCTGCCGAGATAGCACGCCAGCGATTTTGGATGCAACGCACCTTCGATGTGCAACTCCAGCAACCTTGCCAACTCGTGCCGCGACGACACCGTTCGTGTTTTTTCCGCCAGGCCCTGCAGAATTACGCGAGCGTCATAGGAACTGCGAAAGAAGGCGCGGTCGATGCGATCCGTGCCGCGTTTCACCAGCGGTCCGGAGACCCACACCATCGCAACGCCGAACGCCGCGCTCAGCGCCATGCCGAACTGCGAGTTTTCCGCGAATAGACCAGAGAAGACGCGGGAAAACAAGAGAATGGCGAGCAACGCCGCGCAGAAAAGCAGCAGAAAGTAACCACGCTGCACAAGAACATAACGAAGGCTGCGCCGGAAAAGCACCGGAATCTCCAGCACTCGGTGCTTGACGATCGAATACGCAAAGGACAGAGGATAGAGAAGGACGAGCAGGTTGACCGTTCTATCGATCCAGAAAGGCGGCCGGTAACCGCGAAAATCTATCATTATATGTTCAAGAATCCAGGGGAGCACACCAACGACAGTGCCCGCGAGCAGGACGCGCGATTTTCGCCGCGATTCGGGCGAGGTCTCTGCGCTTGCACAGTTCCAGAGCAAGGAAGTCAGACCAAGCGCCACGAATAGGTAGGTGCACGCGAGCCGAATGTGTTCGGAACCTTCCGGGCTAGCCACGTCGCTTACAAACGAAGGGAAGCGCACGCCATAACCACCCGTCAAACCCGGTAGCATTTGTGCGGCAGCAATCACCAAAGCGACCCACTTCAGCCAAGAGGCGCGGCGCTCTAAGGGAGACTTCTGGGGAAAGAATGCAAAAAAGAGGTAGAACACGAGCGGAGTCAGCGATTGAAATACGGTCTGAAAGACAGAAACAAACTGCTGGAGACCGTGAGGCAGAGTGCCATGATTATTGAACGGCGGAACGGCGATAAAACAGATAAACAGCCAAGCCAGAAGCCAAGCGTCCGGGTCTTCGAGACGCAGGAAAAGTACCGTGAATCCGACCAGTACGAAAAAGATCGGGAAAAAACTCAAGACCTCGCGAGCGGAGGTTCTCGCTGCACCTTCGGAACTTCTGCCCGTACTGGTAGGACGAAAAACGGTGTGAAACGTCAAAGGCTCTTCGACACCCGGCCGGCGCACGGTAACGTCGACCGAATCTCCGGGCCGGGAACGGCTCCATATTTTCCCCAGCAGGTCGTAAGACTTCAGTGCCTGCCCGTTCAGTGCCACGATCTGATCGCCGGCGCAGAGGCCGGCGCTTTCCGCAGGACTTCCCGGCATCACGTTGAAGATCGGGACAGAACCCGTAGATGGGTCGAAAAACGTATCGGCCGTTTGATTAATGCCAATTTCGACTTGAGAAATGCTGATGTGGCGAGCGTCAGCGATCCAGACAAGCGCATACACGGTAGTAGCCGCGCTCAAAATCACCGATAGCGCGAGCAGCACGGATCGCGGGATAAGACTCCACAGGCGCCGAGGGGCGTTGGGTGTGAGCGTGTCCATGCCGAGTACAGAGTATGATTCGATGCCACGGGGGTCAATCCGTCGCCCGACAAGTCTGGCCTGGACAACGAATTTCGGACATTCTTACGCGGTTTTTGTGAGAGAATTCGCCCGGGCCGCGTTTATTGTTTCTTTCCAGCTGGCGTTACAAAATAGCTTAGCTTTGCGTACTCATTCTTGGTGCTGGTGTAGCAAGTTCGTCAGACTCACACGGGAAACGATGAAACTCCGCAGAACGACACTGGTGTCGGGCGTCGCGAGTCTTTTACTCGTCGTGGCAGCCATGGCACGCGCCGACGATTTCAAGAATTTCAAGCCAACAGGCTACGTCACCGACCGCGCTGGAATTATCAACGCACAAACCAAGACACAACTCGAAGCTCTGTGCACGGAGCTCGAGCAAAAGACTGGCACGCAAATGGCCATCGTGACCGTGAAGTCTCTCGACGGCAACGAAATTCAGCCATACGCCAACGATCTCTACAAACAGTTCGGCATTGGCCAGAAAAAGCAGGACAACGGCGTCATGCTGTTGGTTGCACCGAACGACCGCAAATATTGGACCGAAGTCGGCTACGGCCTCGAACCTATCATCAATGACGCGCGCGCCGGCGATGCGGGCCGCCTCATGACTCCCTATTTTCGCCAGGGGGATTACAGCAGCGGCATCACGGCGGCAGCATGGAAATTAGCGAAGTACGTTGCGGACGATAAAGGCGTCACGCTGACGGGCGCCCCGCAATTGCGACCGGTCAAGCAGCAAGAGGATTCCAACTTGGGCATTTGGATTTTTCTTGGAATCATCCTGCTGGTCTTCTTGTTGTCGCGTTCCGGCGGTTCTGGCAGTAATATCAACCGGCGCGGCGGGGGCCTGGGCAGCGGCTGGTGGGTCGGCCCCGTCATCGGCGGAGGCTGGGGCGGAAGCCGTGGTGGTTGGGGCGGTGGTGGCAGCGGCGGATGGGGCGGTGGAGGCGGCGGCTTCGGAGGATTTGGCGGTGGATCGAGCGGGGGCGGTGGTGCAGGCGGCAGTTGGTAAGTGAAGATTAAACAGCGCGCGGGTGTGACTATGGAAACGAAGCTAGGGGAACTGGTCAGCCGATTGAAAGAAGCTGCCGGGAAAAATCTGGAGTCCGTGGTGCTCTACGGATCGGCAGCCAGCGGGACATACCGCCCGGGGACCTCTGACTTGAATGTGCTGTGCACTCTCGTGACTATCGACGTCCACGAGTTGCAGTTGCTGGCGCCGGTGGTCCTCTGGTGGACCCGCGAAGAGAAAGAGCCAACTCCTCTCTTCTTTCTCAGCGAAGAATTGCAGGGCTCCACCGATGTTTTTCCGATCGAGAGCCTCGATGTCAAGCGATCCCATCGCGTGTTGTTTGGAAAAGACCCGGTGGCCGACCTGGACATTCCCATGAACCTGCATCGCGTGCAAGTGGAACGCGACCTTCGGCTGCTTTTGCTGCGATTGCGCCAGCACGTGTTGCACGCCGGAAACAATGAAATTGAGTATACGACCATCTTAAAGAAAACCGCTTCCAGCGCGATGACCCTGCTGCGTCACACTTTGTTGGCCTTCGGCGAGGAACCACCAGCAGAAGCAGCGGAGTTGTTTGCGCGCATTGCCGCGGCAACCGGCGCAAACGCCGGAGCGTTTCAAGCCGCCTACGGCTTTCATGAGGGCGAAGGGCTGCCTGAGGATTCCTTCACCGTCTACGATCATTACATCCACGCCCTTGAAAAAGTGGTGATCGCGATGGACCGCCTGGTGCCAAAGAAGGAGTGGAAGCGCGTGGCACAGTAGAGATTCGAAACTCAGCCGATCGAGGTGTATATGAAAGCAGGAATCGTAATTCTTGTAGTGCTTCTGATTGTGGCGTTCTTGTTCGGATCTGCTTATTTCAGCCGGCGAAACCAGATGGCGATCAAGAAAGAAGCGGTCAATGCGGCATGGGCGCAGGTGGATGTTGTGTTGCAGCGCCGCGCCGACCTGATTCCGAACCTGGTTCAAACCGTCAAGGGCTACGCCGTGCAGGAGCAAACCGTCTTCGGCGATATCGCCGCAGCCCGCGCAGCCATGATGGGAGCCAGGACGCCTGCTGACAAGATCGCGGCCAATGGGCAATTGGACTCGGCCTTGAGCCGTTTGATGGTTATCGTCGAAAACTATCCGCAATTGAAATCGAATGAGAATTTCATGCGCCTGCAGGATGAACTGGCAGGCACGGAAAATCGCATCGCCGTCGAGCGCAAGCGATACAACGACACGGTGCAGGACTATAACACCTATATTTCCCTTTTTCCCAACAGCATGATCGCTGGCTTCGCCGGCTTCACGCGCAATGACGCTTACTTTAAGACCGAGGAGGGCGCGCGCACGGCTCCCAAAGTGAATTTCGATTTCAACAAGCCCCTAACGACGCCCGCTCCTACGCCGGCACCGGCTCACCCTTAAACAGGGTTGCGTAAGGCCTAGCGAATCAGGGCCAAATCCGATGGGCGAGAGCCCTCCGCTTCTCCCTTTTGCCGAAAATACGCGCGCGTTCGTGTCAGTTGACAGACAAACGGTTGAGGCGCTGAGACTTTCATGGCTGGAACTAAAGTCCTAGTTTCGGCTTGCGGTGTAGCCGCCTCTGGTTTCCTGGAGAGCTCCGCCAAGAATTCCATTCGGCGTCACCGACTGGCCGATTGTCTCCGGTTGAACGATGGCTCAGTCCTCGTTCAGTTCGGATTCGGAAACCGCTGGCGCGATTGAGGCCACGCCTGCCCGACGGGCTCGCTGCCGCGACGAGAACATCGCACCTGTCGCGGCCAGCGATGGCGCGAAACTCAGCAACCCGGTCGGCCGCGCCAAATCGTCATAGACCGCTTCGATTCCACCTTGGATGAAATAGGTTTCATGCCAAAAGCCGGTGCCGCCGGAATCGCGAAGGAAATTCTTCCACCAGGCGCGGTGCGGGTCCGATCTTGCCCAGCGTTCGAGAGCTTCAAAATCACGCCAGTACTGGCGTATTCCTGCGTGCGGTGGAAAAAACGACCAAAAAAAGTTTTCGTGCAGCAGCAATCCTTCCGGTTGGTCGGCTGCAGATTTGGCGATCTTCGGGCCGAAGCCGAAAAGGGTCTTGAGGCCGACCAGGGTTCGTACCTGCATTCCGAGGTAGACCACCACGAGATTGGGGTAAGCCGAAAGATCAACCGTGCGACGTTGAACCGCCATGCTCCCTCCTGGCACTCGTTCCTCAGGAACTCGCGCTAATTTGGATTCTGGCAACTCGCAGTTGGTTAGTTGTGCATGCGTTATTCCTGGCCGTCAACCTAGGAATTCCGCCAGCAGTAGATGAAAATGGTGAACGCCGTTTTCTCGTTTCACGGAATAACGGCCGCGGTCATAGGTGGCCGATTGCAGCCCGCGTTGCACGGCTTCGCAAATCTGAATATCTTCCTGCTGCACGGTTTCGCTAAAAGCGATCGCTTTGGCCGCGCGCGCGCGAACCTCTTCTGAGCCGGCGTCGTGAAAATACCATTCGAAGCTTGTTAGCGTCTTGTCGTGAGCGAGCGGCACGATCAAGTTCGTTTGCATGTTGTCGGGATAGAAATTTAGCATCATGTTTGGGAAAAGCCAGAAATATAGGGCTTCTTTGAGCCGCTCGCCCGGCCGATAAACGCGTTCCTGCGCCTCACCGGACTTCACTTCCTTAACCGGCCCATGTTGCTGCGAATGATAACGAAACGTCTCGCAGCTATAGCGTGGGTAGTCGATTTCCCTCATCAACCCGGGATGCACGATGGGGATGTGGTAGCCCTCGAGAAAATTGTCGACGTAGACTTTCCAATTGCAGTTGAGGATGTAATCCCGGCGTTCGACAAAACCAAGGTCGGAGAATGAAAAGTCACGACACAGTTCGGGAATGTTGCCGAGGTATTCGGCAAGCGAAGGCACTTCCGGGGCAAAGCTAACAAAGATCAATTGCTCCCAGGTTTCGCAGCGAAGCGGCACCATACCCATCGTGGAACGATCAAAAAATTCCATGCCGCCCACTTCTGGCGTTCCGATCAAGCGGCCGTCGAGCGTGTAGGTCCAGCCGTGATATGCGCAGTTGAAAGCTTTCCTGCTGCCGCAACCTTGCGCGATAGGCCCGGCTCGATGGCGGCAGACATTACTGAAGGCGCGCAGGGCACCCTGAGCATCGCGTACCACCACGATCATCTCGCCGGCGAGATCAAAGGTGAAAAACGATTCCGGATCGGCGATCGTTCGTTTCGCCCCATCCGTGTCGCTGCAAACCTGATGCAAAGTCCCGACCAGCTGCCATGTCCGACGGAAAATGCGTTCTTTTTCGAGGGCCAGCACTGCGGGATCGGTATAATACCGCGAAGCCAGTGTTTCGGCGCATTCGAGCTGTGGGTTTACTTCGAGGCGATTCTGCATGGCAAGAAGTTAGCAGAGTCGGCGGTCTACAGCCAGGAGCGGCAGCTTTGGCTTGCCACGCGTGTCTTGCTTCCGGCCAAATGCGCAAGGCCACCGGTCTTAGAACTTCCGCGTTTCCTGGCGCGACCAGCGCTCCACGACGATCTTCGACTCCGTGTAAAACTCCACTGCGTCTTTGCCCTGGGCGTGGAGGATTCCGAAGAAGCTGTCTTTCCAACCACTAAAGGGGAAATACGCCATCGGCGCAGCCACGCCGATATTGATCCCGATATTGCCGGCGGGAGCCTCGTAGCGAAACTTGCGCGCCGCCGCGCCACTGGTGGTGAAGAGCGAAGCTTGATTGCCGTACGGACTCTTGCGGATGAATTCAATCGCTTCGTCAATATTGTTGGCATGAATCAAGCTCAGCACCGGCCCAAATATTTCTGTATTGGCCAGAGAACTGGAAGCAGGGACGCCGTCGAGAATCGTGGGCTTTAGGAAATTGCCATTTTCGTGGCCAGAAACTTTTATGTTTCGCCCGTCAACCACGGCTTTCGCGCCGTCGTTCACTCCCGTCGCGATCAGCGATTCGACGCGCGACTTACTTTCTTTCGAAATCACGGGGCCCATCTGAACGCCCTGATCCAAACCAAAACCAACCTTGATGGACGTCGCCGCGTCGGCAATCGCATCGCGAAATGTCTTTTGCGCTTCCCCGATCGTCACCGCGACGGATACCGCCAGACAGCGCTGGCCTGCGCAGCCAAACGCGGAATCGCTGATGATCTGCTTGGCTAAATCCATGTCGGCATCGGGCAGCACAATCACGTGATTTTTCGCGCCACCCTGGCACTGGCTGCGTTTGCCGGCGGCAGCGGAACGCTGGTAAACATGCTTGGCCACCGGCGTCGAACCCACAAAGCTGATCGCACGCACCGCCGGATGGTCGCACAGCGCGTCGACAACTTCCTTCCCACCGTTCACGACGTTAACGACGCCCTTGGGAATTCCCGTCTTTTCGACCAACTCCACGATGCGGCGAACGGCCGTCGGCACGCGCTCGCTCGGTTTCAGCACGAAGGTGTTGCCGCATGCAATGGCATACGGCAAAAACCAGAACGGAATCATCGCCGGAAAATTGAACGGCACAATCGCCGCCACCACGCCGAGCGGCTGGCGGATCAACATTTCGTCCACACCCGGGGTGATGTCTTCCAGGTTGTAGCCCTGCATCATCATCGGAATGCCGCAGGCCACTTCCACGTTTTCGATCCCGCGCCGCATTTCCGCCTTGGCCTCGCCAAAGGTCTTTCCGTTTTCAAGCGTGATCAGGCGGGACACTTCGTCGATATGGTCTTCGAGAAGGAATTTCAGTTTGAACAGATACTGGATGCGCTCGCCAGCAGGAGTCCGACGCCAGGCAGGAAAAGCTGCGGCGGCCGCCTGCACAACCGCATGGACATCCGCCTTCGTAGAGAGCGGCGTTTTCGCGATCAGGTCGCCGCTCGCCGGGTTCGTCACATTGACAAATTCGGTAGCGGTGGATTTACTCCAGGACCCGCCCAAATAATTCAGAATTTCCGTAACCGGGGTGGTTGCTGTGCTGCTCATGCCAGGGCTCCGTGCCTCCATCTGCTCTAAAGCAGACGGCAGGACTTCGATAGGAAGGATAGCGGGCCAACTGCACCGCACGTTACAGGAGCAGTTTATCAAAAATGTGCAGAATTAGATGTGTCACGTCAGCCGCCCCAAGGATTTGAGACTTCTAGTTCCAGTCTTACGAGTTCCCGCGGGTGTCACTACTTGACGGTGGCGTAGGCCTCATAGGCGGCGCCAATCAAAGGCGCTGATTCGTTTAGGACCACCGAGACCGGTACATCGAGGAGCATTTTCTCGAAATGCCATTTGTCTTTGAAGGCGTTGAAAAAAGTTCCATCCTTCATTTTGGGCAGAATCTTCACCGCGATACCACCGGCCACGTAAACTCCTCCGAGCGCCAAGACCTTCAGCGCCAGATTGCCGGCCTCAGCACCGTAGATGTTGGTCCAAAGGTCGAGCGTTTCGACGCATACGGGACAGGAACGGTCCAATCCGCTCTTGCTGATAAATGGCGCTGGATCCGCGTCGGGGTCTTCGAAGATCGGGTGCTTCACACTGGGCGCGATGAATTCGTGCAGCGTACGAAAACCTCGCCCGGAAAGAATCAGTTCCCAGCTCACCTGTGGATAGCGGTGACGCATGAATTTCAGCAACTCAATCTGCTGATCGGAGTGGGGCGCATAGTCGGAGTGTCCGCCTTCGCTCGGCACCACCTTGTAGCGAGTGCCCTCCCAGAACAGAATGCCTTCGCCCAAGCCGGTGCCCGCCGCCAGCAGGGCACGCGACGCACCCGCCAGCGGTGTGCCCGCGTTCAGAACGCAAAAATCCTCCGGCCGAAGATGTTCCAGGCTGTGTCCCGTGGCTCCCAGGTCATTCAACAACACGACCGACTTGACGCCCACTTCTTCCGCAAGAGTCTCGGCGTCCACAATCCAAGGCAGGTTCGTGGCATGAATGCGGTTGTTGATCACCGGTCCGGCGACGCCAAATCCGGCGGCATGAATTTTCTCTTGGCCGAGGTAGGGCGCGGCGCGACGGCCAAATTCTCGAATGATCAGGTCGAACTTAGCGAATTCCTTGCTGGCAAAGCGTTCGCGAAATACAAATTCCAGCTTGCCGTTGTTTTCCGCAAAAAGAGCCAGATTGCACTTGGTACCACCCACGTCGCCTGCAAGTATCACCTTGCCCCCCCAGGCAAAACTGGATATTAAACCGATTTAATGGTTATACCATTGTCTAGCGTCTCTTTCGAGTAGCCGGTCGGATTCCTTTGGTCCCCAGCTACCAGAAGAGTACTCTGGCACGGTGGCGGTCTTGGCAGCGCTCCACACATCCAGGATGGGATCAATCAGGGCCCACGCAGCCTCCACCGAATCGCCCCGGTCAAACAACGTCGCGTCTCCGCGCAGGCAATCATTCAATAGCGTGGCATAGGCGCTTCGCGATCCGTTGCCGAACGCCTTGATGTAGTCAAAATCCATGGCTACATTCCCAATGTTCATTTCCGTACCGGGCTTCTTGGCGCCAAAGGAAATGCGAATCCCTTCCGATGGCTGAATGTTCAACACCAGCCGGTTTGCCTGAATGTCCTTGTCGCGGAAAACCATGTGCGGAGCTCGTTTGAACTGAATCATGATCTCGGTCGTGCGTTTTGCCAGCCGCTTGCCCGTGCGTAGATAGAATGGCACCCCAGCCCAGCGCCAGTTATCGATCAGCAGGCACATGGAGACGAAAGTTTCCGTACGCGAAGCCTCACTCACGTTCGGTTCATTTCGATAACCTTCGACTGGTTTGTCCCCCAATTTCCCCGGTGCGTATTGGCCTCTCACCACGGATTGCGCCACCATCTCCAGGTTGAATGGCCGGACGGACTGCAGCACCTTGAGTTTCTCGTTTCGTACGGAATTGGCGTCGAATGAAGCCGGCGGTTCAACGGCCACGAGCGAGGTCAATTGCAGCACGTGACTCTGGATCATGTCGCGCAAGGCGCCGGCGGTTTCATAGAAACCGCCGCGTCGCTCTACGCCGAGCGTCTCCGAAGCGGTAATCTGCACGTGATCGACGTAATTGCGATTCCATAGGGGCTCGAAAATGCCGTTGCCAAAGCGCAGCACCAAAAGGTTCTGCACCGTATCTTTGCCGAGGTAATGGTCGATGCGGTAGACCTGTTTCTCGTCGAAAAAGTCGTGGACAAACTGGTTCAGTTCCTTGGCGGACGCCAAATCGCGCCCGAAGGGCTTTTCGATGATGATGCGGACCCACGAACCCGGAGCGGAAGGCTTTGACAATCCGGAGCGGCCCAACTGCTCGACGATGTCTCTGTATACTTCGGGCGGCGTGGAAAGGTAGAACAGCCGGTTCCCGTTCAATTTCTTCTCGGAGTCGAGTTCGGCCAGGCGTTTGGCCAGTTTCACGTAGGCATCGGGATCCGAGTAATCGCCGGGCGAATAGTGAAGGTTCGAAGAGAAGGCCTCCCACTTAACGGGATCGATCGGCGCAACCTCAGATATGGTCTTCGCCGCCTCGCTCACCGTGCTGCGAAACGACCCGTCGGTCATCGGAGTGCGTGCGAAACCGAGGATGGCGTAGCGTTCTCCAAGAGAATTGTGCTGCGCCAGGTCATACATTGCCGGGATGACCTTGCGCTTGGCGAGGTCTCCCGACGCTCCGAACAAAACAATGGCGCAGGGTTCAGAGGTTCCGCCGTAGATCGAGCCACGCCGTCCGGTTTCTTCACTCATGTTTTTTCCTCCGGGAGATCTGAAAGCAAGAATTGGATGCCGAACCGGTCCAGAACTATACCTCAACTCCCAACGCTTTCAGGTCGCTCCGGAGTTGCGTCGCGTTCTGGTGATGAATCGCATGCATGCCCAAGCGGCGAGGATTTTCGAGGTTCAGGGGCCGGTCGTCGATATAAGCCGAGTGCTCGGCCGGGCGTTGCGAAACCTCGAGGGCAATCCGATAAATGGTTTCTTCCGGCTTACGGGCGTTCAAGTAGCAGGAACTGAAGAACGCCTGGAACTCCTTGCGCAGCCCGAATGCCTCAATGCGGTAATCGTTCAATTCCCGCGGCTCATTGTTAATGGACGCGACATAATACCTTTTGCTTCGTGCCACATCCGAAAGCACCGCGCGCGTCTCCGGGTACTCCTTGGATTGCGCAAACATGAATGCGGTGAAATCCTCCCGCGAAAAAGAGCGTGCCCGGTAAAAAAGCGTGCGGTCGAGGTACTGGTTGAGCGTGATCTGTCCAGAGTCGAACGCGGGAAAAGACAGGTCGTGCCGCTCGCGATATTCCTCCCAGTCCAGACCAAACGCCTTGACCGCGTCCATTCGCGAATTATGGTCCCAGCCGTTGGTCAGGATCACTCCGCCAATATCCCAAAAAACCGAGGTTATGTCCGGCAATTCACGGCCTCCCGATAAGCCAACGAGAAATATCAGATTCAGATGCGTGACGGAAGGAAAAAAACGTTCAAAATCCAGAATGAAACTGCCAGCACATCGAGCGACTGACTCGCCATCGAGAAACTCCAGCTATCCTTTCAAAACCTCTCACCCCTGTTGCAAGCCGCTACTAGGTAACGCACAATGAGGATTCTCCTGGAGGAATGCATGGCAAACGATCCGTGTGAACCCACTCCGTCCGCTGGCGAAGCTGTCAAGCCCGGCACGCGTATGGTGCATTGCGTAAAATTCGACAAGGAATTGCCGGGGCTGGACCGCGTGCCCTGGAGGGGCGAACTCGGCAAGCGCGTTTATGAAAACGTTTCGAAGGATGCCTGGAAGCTGTGGGTCGAGCATTCCAAGATGGTCATGAACGAGTACCGTCTAAATCCCCTCGATCCGAACTCCCAGAAAGTCATGGAAGAGCAAATGGAGCAATTCTTTTTCGGCGAAGGCGCAAAGCTCCCCGAAGGGTACGTCGCGCCAAAGGCGAAGGGGTAGGCTTTATCCGCGATCCGCAGGCGGAATTGTCTGACTGACAGGGTGCTTTACCGGTAACCTAGGGGTCAATGTAAAGCGCAGTTTTTGATGGGCAGCACGCAAGGCGTTTTCTGCCGCGCCTGGTTCGGCTGCTCTCGCAAACAAAAATCCCAAATAGCTTGATCCTTCGGGCCACGCGGCGATGAAATCATGCAACCTCGCGGTGATTTCCAGGCCGCTGACGCCCGACGTGGCTTTTGCTTCTTCGATCCCTTCCACTTCTTCCAGAATTCCACTCTGTGGCACGGGTATCATCATCACCCCGGACGCCTCAGTCTCGCGCAGCGCGTCTGCGCCCGGCAGTGCTAAAGCGTGACGCAAAAGAAGCTCTTCGAGGCCGAAGCTATCTTTCTTTCCGGTCGCATTAAACCGTAATGTGCGCGCACAAAGCCCACCAATCGGGCGCGGGGCGATTTCGATCGGCCAGACGCCGTGCTCATTCAATCGAAATTCGCCGTGGACCGGGCCGTGAGAGAGTCCCAGTGCTCGAACGGAACGAACCAAGCAAGTTTCAATCGCCCGCTGTTCGGCTACGGATAGTCGCGATGGGGTGACGTAAATCGATTCCTCGAAATACGGTCCTGGCAACGCATCAGGTTTATCGAAAATCGCCAATGCCCGCGGTTCTCCCGCGGTCAACAGGGCTTCCACCGCCACTTCTCTACCTTCCAGATAGCCTTCCACCAGCATTTGATCGAGGTGCAGCTCGCGGGTGGCGCGAATTTCCGGTGAATCCAACAAACGTTTCAGGCGCGCTGCACCTTCGAGAAATTCCTCCCGATTGTTTGCGCGGACAACGCCCTGGCTCGCGGAAAGTGAAAAGGGCTTCAACACGCAGGGATAGCGAATCCCGAGCAGCGACGGCTCCGGTAGGGGATTCAGGCCCACGCTTCGAAACCAGGGGCATGCAACACTCGCGTCTCTCAATACTTCCCGCATGCGTGCTTTGTTTCGGCACGCCTCCACACTCGCCGGATGATTGTGCTGAATCCCCAATCCTCGGGCAACGTACGCCGCGGTAATCGTAGGCCGGTCGCCCACCGCCAAAATCCCTTCTATGCCCAGCCCACGCACGGCTTCCAACACTGTGCTGGCCGCCTGGTCCGGCGATTCGAAGTGTGCCGCGAGTGCATGATCGTTCCAGGGATCAGCCAGCCGGTGGCAGCGGTCGGTGACATAGAGAATCTCCGCACCGAGCTTGTCCGCTGCGGCTTCAAACGAGCGCGTTTGATAGCCCAGTTTTGCGGCAAAAAGCAGGATTTTCTTGTGGATGAGCATCGCGTCCGTGTCGGATTTCTATAAGAAGGTTTCTGCTTTGCGAACCGCTTCCTTGCCGTTTGCGATCGGCAGCAGCTGCTCTCGCGTCGGCTCCGCACAGCAATACCAAGGCTCATTGAGGTGGGGCACCGCGGCAGGTGAGGCAACAAGCGGCTCGCCGCGATGTTCGAAAACGCGATCTGCCGCTTTGCTGACTGCTCTCCACATGAGCTCGAATATCGCCGAGCGGCCGAGCTTCCGTTTTTCGTTTGCAGCCGCAATGTCCTGCAGCTGTTCGCTCAATCGATCGATGGCAGGATTTGGATTTTTCCACGGATAGACTAGACCCTTCGCATCGAAGGGACCGATCAGGCCCTGCACTTCCTGCAATTCCAGAAGGCGCGAGCCCGCCGGAATCAGCAGCCGGATCGCGAGCTGAACCGGTGTGACAGCTTCCATCAAATCCGCTTGGTTGAGTTGCTCAAACAAATCCAACAGCTGGTCGAACGTGGTCCACGGCGTAAACGGAATGAAGGTCGGTTGCAGCGTTATTCCCGCGCTGCGGCATAGGTCCACGGCACGGAAAAAGTCAGCTCGCGTGTGATGTTTTTCCAGTTTTTGCAGGACGGCGTCGTCAAGTGACTCGACCGCTGAAATGATGAAAAGACAACCGGTCGCACGGAGCGTGCGCAGCGCTTCCGCATTCTTCAGAAGGTGCTCGATCTTGATGGTCACATCGTAGGTCATCTCTGGAAATTCCCGATGCAGCGCTTCCACCACCGGAATCGCATGGCCCACGCCATTGAAAAAATCAGGATCGCCAAACGTGATGTGCCGGGCCCCGGCGCCCACCTGCTGCCGGATATCGGCAAGCACAACTTCGCGATCCACAATGCGGAAGACTCCTTCGTATACCGGGACGACAGGGCAATGACGGCAAAGATGCTTGCAGCCGCGGCTCGCCTCTGTGTAACCGACTACGCGTTGCTCTCCGGAAGGCAGCACCAGGTGCGCATAGGATCGTGGCGGGGGCAGCCCGGAACGGTCCGGCACTTGAAACCGCAACCGGCTTCGCGAGACGGTCGAATCCAAAGCATGAATTTGCCGCAGCGCGGAAAGCCCGGAAAGATGTTCGGCAAGATCCACAAGCATCTGCTCGAATTCTCCTCCCAAGCAGCTACTGACTCCCTTCTCACGCAAAATATCAGCCGAAAGAGTGGCATACAGTCCATACGCCGAAAGATGCGCCGTGGGGTTGATCCGGCGGACCGGTTCGAGGAATTCCAGTGTCAGGCGTGTTGCCGTGTGCATCGGCACATAGAACGCGACCAAGCCGGCCTCGCGAACTGCTTCCTCGTTCAGCAACTCGCGCGACAAGTCCATGCACGCGACCGCGTGTCCGCGTTTGCGCAGCCACGCTGCCGGCGACGCCAGACCAAACGGTTGGTGCCCTAGCTCGTACGTCGAGATGAGAACGATCTTCACGTTGTTTCATTATAGCCGCTCCGCCCGCGCTCGTGATTTCGGTTATCATAGAAGCCGGTTCCCTCTTTGAAAGGAAGTCGAGAATGCCCATTTCCGCAGCAAATTCCTTCCATGCCCGCGACAAGCTCAACGTCGGCGCGCAAGTGTTTGAGATTTATCGCCTGGAAAAACTCGAACAGCAGGGTCTCGGCAGCATCGGCCATCTTCCCTTTTCCCTCCGAATCCTTCTCGAAAATCTCCTGCGTTCCGAAGACGGCCGCTTTGTGCACGCCGATCATATTCGCACTCTTGCCAAATGGGCTCCGAACGCCGCGCCGCAGGAAACATCTTTCGCACCCGCCCGTGTGCTTCTCCAAGACTTTACCGGGGTACCTGCCGTCGTCGACCTGGCCACCATGCGCGAGGCCATGCAAAAACTCGGCGGCAATCCGAAACGCATCAACCCGCTCTTCCCTGCCGAGTTGGTGATCGATCACTCCGTTCAGGTAGATAGTTTCGGGAAGCCGGATTCTTTCGGCCTGAATGCCCAGTTGGAGTTTCAACGGAACATCGAGCGTTATCAGTTTCTCCGCTGGGGACAGAATGCGTTCCGTAATTTCAAAGTAGTTCCGCCAGATACCGGTATCTGTCACCAGGTGAATATCGAATATCTCGCGCGGGTGGTTTGTTCCATGCCCAACGGCAATCGGCTCGAAGCGTATCCCGATTCTCTTGTCGGCACGGATTCTCACACCACGATGGTGAACGCCCTTGGCGTGTTCGGGTGGGGCGTCGGCGGCATCGAAGCCGAGGCAGCGATGCTTGGCCAGCCGCTCTCGATGCTCGTGCCGGAAGTGGTCGGCTTCAAACTGGATGGGCGCTTGCCGGGAGGCTCGACGGCAACCGATCTCGTTCTCACCGTTACCGAAATCCTGCGCAAGAAGGGCGTCGTCGGAAAATTCGTAGAGTTCTACGGCGCGGGGCTTTCGAGCTTGAGTGTTCCAGACCGCGCGACGATCGCCAATATGGCCCCGGAGTACGGCGCAACGATGGGCTTCTTCCCTGTTGACGACGAAACGCTTTCCTATTTGCGCTTCACCGCGCGCAGCCACGAACAGATCGCGCTCGTCGAAGCCTATTGCAAGGAACAGGCGCTTTTCCGCACGGATTCCACGCCCGATCCGCACTTCAGCGACAAGTTGGAACTGGACCTTGGCAGCGTTGAACCCACGGTCGCGGGACCGAAGCGGCCACAGGATCGTGTTGCGCTCAAGAATGCGAAATCATCGTTCACGAAGGTGGTGGAAGGCGCGTCCACCAAAGAAGTTTCCGTAAAAAATAACGGCGATGCCTTTCAACTTTCCAGTGGCGCGGTGGTGATTGCCGCCATCACCAGTTGCACAAACACTTCGAATCCTT
This sequence comes from Candidatus Acidiferrales bacterium, assembly GCA_963783955.1. GTDB lineage: Bacteria > Acidobacteriota > Terriglobia > Acidiferrales > UBA7541 > Acidiferrum. The sequence continues at coordinate 704,215 of CAWAPN010000004.1, forward strand.
CGCTGATGCTCGGCGCAGGATTGCTCGCAAAAAAAGCGGTGGAGCGCGGTTTGCAAGTGAAACCGTGGGTGAAGACTAGCCTGGCACCAGGTTCGAAAGTTGTGACGGATTATTTGCAAGCTTCCGGTCTAATCGTGTATCTCGAAAAATTGAAGTTCCATCTGGTGGGCTACGGCTGCACGACCTGCATCGGCAATAGCGGTCCTTTGCCGGAGCCGATCGGTACGGCCATCAAGGATAACAACATGGTGGCCGTAGCTGTTCTCAGTGGCAACCGCAATTTTGAAGGACGCGTGCATCCGCTGGTGCGCGCAAATTATCTGGCTTCTCCACCCCTGGTCGTGGCGTATGCGCTCGCCGGACGCATGGACTTGGACCTGACCACAGATTCGTTGGGAAATGACAGCCAGGGCAAGCCTGTTTTTCTCCGCGAGATTTGGCCGACTCCGCAGGAAGTCGAAGCCACGGTGCGTGCCGCCGTGACCACCGACCAATACCGCAAGGAGTACAGCGAAGTTTTTGAAGGCAACGCTCAGTGGCAGGGCATGCAGGTGCCCGAGGGCGATCTGTATCAGTGGGACGCCAATTCCACTTACATTAAGCTCCCGCCCTATTTCGAAAACATGCCCAAGAATCCCGCCCCTCTTGCGGATATTTCCGGCGCTCGCGTCCTTGCCGTGCTGGGCGACAGCGTCACCACCGATCACATCTCTCCCGCGGGTTCGATTGCCGTGGAATCCCCGGCTGGAAAATATCTGATCGCTCACGGCGTGAAACCGCACGAATTCAATTCCTACGGCGCGCGCCGCGGCAATCACGAAGTCATGATGCGCGGCACGTTCGCCAACATTCGTTTGCGCAATCAACTCGCACCCGGCACCGAAGGAAGCTGGACGCTGCACCTCCCCGACAACGAGAAAATGTATATCTACGACGCCTCGGTGAAATATCGCGAAGACGGCGTGCCGCTTCTGGTCATTGCGGGAAAGGAGTACGGCTCCGGCTCATCCCGTGACTGGGCCGCCAAGGGCACACGCCTGCTCGGTGTCCGCGCGGTGCTTGCGGAAAGTTTCGAGCGTATTCATCGTAGCAATCTGGTTGGCATGGGAGTGCTTCCGCTCGAATTCCTGCCCGGAGAACAGCGCGAATCGCTGGGCCTGACCGGCCACGAAGTTTTCGACATTGCGGGCGTTGCCGCGTTGGCCCCTCGCAAGGAAGTCACCATCCTGGCAAAATTCGCCGACGGGAAACGGAAAACCTTCAAGGCACGCATCCGCGTCGACACTCCCGAAGAGGTCTCCTATTATCGTCATGGCGGCATCCTGCAGTACGTACTCCGCCAGATGTTGCAGTAGTTTTCGGTCGGATCTATGGTCTCAACAAGACCTCAGGTCTTAAGGGCACGGCCTGGTCGGCCGCTGAACTTCAAGAAAAAAACAAGCACCGCGCCAGCAAGAATGGATGCCAGGCTCGCGACTTGCGCATTGGACATTCCGAGTATCCAAGGCGGATTGATGCGGATGATCTCCACCAGAAAGCGCCCAACTCCGGTGAGAATCAGATAAGTGCAGAAAACTCTTCCATCTTTTTTTGAACCTTTGCGCGCTTTCCCACCCATGCGCCATAGAAACGCGCCGATCGCACACCAAAGAATCAGTTCATAGAGCGGCGCCGGATGCACGCGGTCAGTCGTTGGCACTACGCCGTTGGGGAAACTCATTCCCCAAGGCAGTGACGTTGGCTTGCCGTAATCGCCGTCGCCCGAAAGAAAGCATCCGATGCGCCCGATCCCATAGCCGAATGCAGCAGCCGGCGAACATGCGTCCAGAAACTCGAAGAGCGGTAGCTTGGCGCGTCGTCCAAGCAGCACCATGGCCGCAAAGCCGCCGAGAAATCCTCCGAACCATGCAAATCCGTATCGGCTGAACAGCAACGCCCAAGGATCAGCAAAAAATACCCTGGGCTCTTCGAGCAGATGATACAGTTTCGCTCCAACAATGCCCGCCAGCCCGGCCACTGTAATCATCAAGAACGCATCCGCTTTTATCGCGCGCCGGTCGAAGTCGGCCTGCAGGATATACGCCGCGCTGATCAATGCCAGCGCAACCATCAGTCCGAATGTGGGAATCGTCAACGGGCCCAGATGAAGGTAGGGAATCATTCGTTCGCAAATGTAACTCTTCAAAAGTATACACGAGCATGCCAGACAAGCCGTTCAGGACCGCAGCTGAACCAGCAACCCGGTGGCCATCGACGTTCCGAGCGCGAAATAATTCCAAAGCGTTGGTTTGCGTGCGAGCGTGGGCATTGAGCCTCGAAAAGGCGACCGAGATGGAGCGGATGCTATGCAGGGATCCATGCTGAGTCCATGGGGTGCTTTCTCCCTCCGGCCATTCAGAACTTCCAGTACTAACAATACAAGTCTCTCGTGAAGCGTCGCGAGATTTTCGAGAAATGCCTATTTTTGCTTGACAACTGGCCCTTTTGGGCGCAGATTTTCGGTCGATAAAGTTTGGGGACGCGAGTTTCTCGATTGACGCTCGCGTAGGCGACGAATGCGGTTGGTTCAGAGGAGGATTGGATGGAAACCGCTATTGGTGTCTTCGATTCCCGTGAACACGCGGAAACTGCCGTCAAGGAACTGCTGCAAAAGCACGTTCCGCAGGAGTCGATTGTTTTCTTGACCCGCTCTGAGAGCGAGGCCATGAGTTTTGGGAAGGAACTTGGCACCTACGCCGGTGGATTCATTGGCGGGGCCGTTGGGACCACCGCTGGCTGCGTTGGCGCGGCTCTGGCGCTGATTCCTGGCTTCGGTCAGGTCTTTGCCTTGGGAGTCGGCGGAGCGGCGCTTCTCGGCTTTCTGGGTTCGAAGGTTGGCGGCAGTCTCGCCAAAGGCCTTTCCGAAGACACCGAAGCGCCAAAAGTCGCTACTCCGGAGAAATCCGGCGAAGAAGGCGCTCATTTGCTGGAGGTGCTGAACCAGGGACGTTCTGTGATCGTCGTGCGCACGGAATTCCAGGAGGTCGCCGCGGCGGCTTCCAGCGTTCTCGATAAGCTCGGGCTCGGGAAACAGGCTCCTTCAGCGTCGAAACCAGAAAGCGCCATGCGAACGGTGGGCGACGTGACGGTCATCGATGCCAGAGGAAAAATCGCTTTTGGCGAAGGGGTTACAAAACTACGGGAAACGGTTGCGCATCTGGTTGCCAGCGGCGCCAAGAAAGTTGTTCTCAATCTGAAGGAAGTCGATTACGTCGATAGCTCCGGCATGGGCGAAATCGTGCGCAGCCACATGGCCATCCGCAAGCAAGGCGGTCAGTTGAAGCTCGCCAATGTCAGCAGAATGGTAAACGAGGTTCTTACCGCGACCAGCATGAACAAGGTTTTCGAACTACAGCCAGATGAGGACGCTGCCATCCAGTCCTTCGCGGCTAGCGGCTTGGCTGCCAGCCCAAGTTAAAGGCGAAAATCAATTTTAGTCTTCTTCCGGTGGAGGTGTGCCGTCGGGATCGTTAAATTGGTTTCGCTTCTTGTACGCCATCCAGGTGATCCCGATGCTGATCAACATTGGTGGAATCATCAGAATCAAGATTCCACTGCGAAGCGCGGCAATCATGCGCGACCCGGATCCCGCAGCCTGCGTATAACACAACGCGCAGCCCTGCGCGAACGCCAATGCGGGCACAAATAAGGGGACTGCTAAGAATACGAAGAGAACGCTCCATCGAGCTTTCTTGATCATTGCTTCATGCTCGCATGCCATTTGGCGAACCGCTTTCTCTATAGCCTACTGCGCGAAGCTCCGTAGGTGCAACAGCCGCACGCTGTCGCCCCAGAACATGTTCATCATGATGAGCACGAAGATCGTCGCAGGGATCAGCGTCAGAAACAGGCTGCGACGTTCCTGTGCCAGGTGCATAAAGTACATCAGCCCGAGACCTGCGCTACTGAGCGCCAGCAGCAACAGAATCACCACTAGCGAGACGGTCGAAAAATTGCGAAACGCCAGGAACACTTCCACCAGGAAGATGCCGATCAGCACAAAATAAACAGGAAGATATTTTCCGATAACGTTTCCGGATGCGCTCATGCTTTCTCCTTGTCTTCTTGGCGTTCACCGCGCAAAGTTCGTCAGATAGACCAGTGGGACGACGAACATCCACACCAGGTCGACGAAGTGCCAATACAAGCCGGTGGTTTCCACATGGCTCGGCGTCAGCCGGCCGCTCGAGTACTTTCCCGCCACCACCAACAGCGCGATCACGCCGCTAATCACGTGCAGCAAATGGAGCCCGGTGATGGTAAAAAATACTTGCCCGAACAGTCCGGAACTAAGAGTGATGCCGCGATGAAAAAGTTCGAACCACTCGCGGAGGTGCAGCACTGCGAAAACCGTACCCAAGAACATCGTGGAGTAAAGAAACCGCAGCGCCTTGGATTTGTCTCCCAGCTTTGCGGCATCTGCGGCACCGAGCATCGTCAAGCTGCTGGTGATCAGCACAATGGTCATGATGATCACATTGACGACGCTTCCGGATTCAAACGGGCGCACCCAATTCGGGCTACCCACGCGGAGGTAGCCGTAAACCATAAGAAAGGCGCCAAAGGTCACCGCGTCCGAGATGATGAACAACCACATCGTGAACTTGCGCGACGGAATCGCATACGGTGATCCTTCCATCACAGCGCTGTTGCCGTGTACCGTTGGCTCGGTTTCGCCCACTGTTTCTCTCCTATGTCACAGCTTCATGCGGCACAACAGAAGCAAATAAACCCAGAGCACGCCCATGAAATGCCAATACACCGCCGTGTTGTTGAACGAGCTTCGGCGAAACATGCGATGGCTGACCATCAAGCGCCCGGCGAGATAGACGAGCACAAAAACGCCTACTAAAAGGTGCAACGCGTGTAAGAACGTCAGCAAGTAGAAGAACGAGCTGTTCGGATTGGTCGCCAGGTAAACGCCTTCGGCGCGAAGCTCCTGCCAAGCGTAAAGCTGACCGGCGCAAAACGCCAAGCCAAGAAGCAGGGTGATCATCACCCAGGCGCTGGCCTTGTGCGCGCTGCCCTCCCGGACCGCCTCGAGTGCCTTCCGCGCTCTTTCCAGCGTCAGGCTGCTGGCTAGAAGAACCAACGTGTTGAGGTACAGCACCCCGGGTAGCGCGAGGTGGCTCCAGTCCGCCGTTCCTTCTCGCACAAACAGCGCGCTCGTGAAGGCGGCGAATCCCATGGTGATTGCGAACACACCTACCCAGATCCCGCTGCTCGAACCGCGCGCCTGCGCTCCGTATACAAGGGCGGCCGGGGCGGCGGCGCGCTTTGGCGGAGGGAGTGCACTCGTTTGCGAACCTACCGGTGACGCAATGGTCGAAGACATTCGCCTATTCCTCTTGAATCTTTTCGCGGCGCGAAGGACATGGCGGACCTCGCGCCGCGTCCCCTGCTAATCACCACTCGCTGCCACGACTTGCTCGGGGGAATTCTGCATCACGAAGTCGCCTTTTGCGCCCTTCACTCCATATTGGTAGGGATCGTGATACACGATCGGGTGCTTGTCGCCGAAATTGTTCCACGGCGGCGGCGAAGGAATCGACCACTCCAGCGAGGTGGCATTCCACGGATTTTCCGGAGCGGGTTTGCCCCAGAACCGGCTGTGAATCAGGTTGTAGAGAAAGATGAACTGTCCCGCCCCGGTGATGAGCGCCGCGATCGTCACGAGTTTATGCAAACCGACGTACGGCGCCATGAAGTCGTCGACAAACGATTGATAGCGGCGAACATTGCCGATCAATCCCAGATAGTGGAAGGGCATGAAGATGCAGTAGGTGCCGACGAACGTGATCCAGAAATGCAACTTGCCCAGGGTCTCGTTCATCATGCGCCCGGTCATCTTCGGGAACCAGAAATACGTGCCCGCGAACACTCCGAACAACGACGCGACGCCCATGACCATGTGGAAGTGCCCGACCACGAAATAGGTCGCATGCAGGTAGATATCGATCGATGGTTGCGCGAGGAAGAAACCGCTCACGCCGCCCGCCACGAACATCGAAATGAACCCCAGCGCGAACAGCGATGCCGAATTAATCTGAATATTGGCGCCGTACAAGCTGCCCAGCCACATCAAAGTTAAAATCGTCGCCGGAATCGTGATAGTCAGTGTCGGAAACGAAAACGCCAGCGCCGACACCGGATTCATCCCGCTGAGGAACATATGGTGTCCCCAAACCATGTAGCTGAGGAATCCGATCGACATCATCGAGTAGATCACCACTCTTGCGCTCAGTAGCGGCTTGCGCATGCTGTTGATCAGGATGTGCGAAACGATGCCCATGGACGGCAGAATCGCGATGTATACCTCGGGATGGCCGAAGAACCAGAACAGGTGCTGCCACAGTAGCGGCGAGCCCCCCGAATGCGGTTGCAACCTGTCGCTCACTACCAATCCACCAGGAACGTAGAAACTCGTCCCGAAATGGCGGTCAAGAATCAGGAGGATACAAGCTGGTAGCAACACCGCAAACGCCAGCAGGGCAATGCACGAGGTGATGAACCACGCCCAGGTACTCAATGGCATGCGCATCAGCGTCATGCCTTTGGCTCGCAAATCCAATGTCGTTGCGATGAAATTGAGTGCTCCAAGCAACGAAGCAATGCAAAAAATGCCAATGGACAAGCCCCAAAGGCTCATCCCCCACTGCATTCCGGGACCCGCGTCTTTTCCTAGCGCGCTGAGCGGCGCGTAGCTGGTCCATCCGGAAATCGGCGGGCCGTCCGGAATGAAAAAGGCCAGCATCAATACCGCCCACGCAAGAAATGTGGTCCAGAAGGACATCATGTTGAAGCGCGGGAAGGCCATGTCTTCTGCGCCGATCTGAATGGGTAGAAAGTAATTACCGAATGCTGCAAAGGGTGCGTTGGTTAACACGAAAAAGACCATCAGGGTCCCATGCATGGTCATCAGCGAAAGATAGTACTCCGGCGTGATCACGCCTCCGGGCGCTCCGGCGCTCGAGAGATGTTCGAGCAGCGGAATTTTTGCCGTCGGCCACACCATATGAATGCGCATCAACCAGGAAAGGAACATTCCGGTGAACACTGCTACTAGTGCTAGGGCGTAATACTGTTTTGCGATTACCTTGTGGTCCAGACTGAACACGTACTTGCGCAGAAAACCTGTCGGTGGCGCGTGCACATGCGCTTGCTGAACGGAACCCTCTCCCATCGAATCACCTCGCCCGAGAACAGCCGCACCGCCTGCGATTCCCTCTCGCGCCGGTGCAGCAAATCATTAGGTTACTGCGCTGCCTGGTCCTTCAGCCATTTTTCGTAATCGGCCTCCGACACCACGTTCAGGTAGGCCTTCATGTTGTAGTGACCTAATCCGCACAGTTGCGTGCAGACAATCTCGTACTTGCCAATTTTCGTCGCCGTGAAATGGACGGACAGGTCCAACCCAGGTACAAAGTCCTGTTGTATTCGCAACTCGCGAACATAAAACGAATGTCCGACGTCCTTGGCGTGCATCAGAAGCTGCACTTCACGATTTACAGGAATGAACAGGGCACCGGACACGATATCGTCTCGCGCGTCCACGTCGTTCGCCGGATCGAGCCCGAAATAGTTCTGGTTACCTTCATCGATTTTGTCTGGGTGAAGGCCTCCGAATTTTCCGTCCGCACCGGGATATCGGAAATAAAACGCGAACTGCTCGGCTTGCGCCTGAATCTGGATGGCATCCGGCTTCGGCGGCGTGAAGTACACATTCGCCCAGGCCTTCTGTCCCAGGACCCCCAACGCCAGAATTTCCGTGCCAACCAACAAAAACGCACCGATCACCATCACACGCGCCCCACCCGGAAAATTCTTCAGCGGGCTGCCTTCTTTTCTGCCGGTGAACGACCACACGAAAAAGGCCAGCACCAATTGGGCGGCAACGAAGGAAATGCCCGCCTCCCACATGGTCTCGTTCAGTTGTTCGTCAATGGCATGGCCGTGCGTCGAAATGTCTTCAGGCAGAGGGAACATGTGGGTGACGATCGGATACGCGGAGGCAACCGCAATAATCACCAGCACGATCGCTAATAATTTCCCCATGAAATCTCGCCTCTCCGTTTCCGATTTGGGCGACAAAAGCACTCTGCAAATTGCTGAAGCGCAATCCGACCGCGTCGCCGGCAGAGACCAAGCCGGTCAGTAGGGCTTGGCCTTGAACACAAAGTTGACCGGCTTGGTTTCCGATCCCGTGATCGTTACTTCCTGCGACTGGTCGCCGTAAGATTCGTGGTAGGCCGTGATGGTGTATTTTCCCGGTGGCAGGTTCGCCAAAGTAAATGTGCCGCCGTCGCCGGTCACCGCATAATGTGAGTTTTTTAGAACCGCAAACGTGCCGTGCATCCAGGGATGAACGTTGCACTTCACCGGAAAGATTTCCGCTTTATCGTATTTCTCGCTGATCGGAGGCGTCCCCGGCGGCTGCGATTTATTCCACTCGCGGTTCAGCTTCGGCAGTGGGTGGATGTTGTGGGAAGTCTGATCCTCGTTCTGAATTTTCAATTCTTGGTTCACCTGGAAGGCCAGAAGGTGTGGAATGTACCGGCAACCCTTCTGTGTGAAAACCGCTGCGGTGGATGGCGCGGCATCATCTGGTGCGCCGGCGGAAACATATACAACCACGTTTTCCAGGCTGTTTCCCGCGCCGGTCTCAACGGTCTCTGCCAACGGCGGTGTCGGGTACATCTTCGCGCACGACGGTTCTTTCGACATGTCGATCGGTTTCATCCTGGCAGGTGTCCCCTCATAGGTCACTTTGCCGCTGACTGTGCCTCCCGCGGGCACCGGCCCGGCCATAGTCACGGCCGAAGCCGCGAGCATCGCCAGTCCTGCGAAAATTACGCGCTTCGTTTGCATTCGATTCCCTCCCAAAAAATTTGGAGCTATCTCTTTATGGCCTAACTCCGGAGCCGGTGTTGGTATTCTCCACTTTCTTGGCCTCGACGATGGCTTTGCCTTCCGGTGTGCTCATCCACAGCGCCAGTTCGGGACTGGGATTGTTGTATTGCAGCGTACGAAGATAGTGAACGAGATCCCAGGCATCTTCTGGCTTCACCACGTCGGCGAAGGAGGGCATGGGTGTGCCGTCAAGCCCAGTCATGAAGATCTTGTACAAATCTGCATTCGTTTTTCCGCACTTCGAGCGATTATCTGAAGTGAAGTTGTAAGGCCGGATGGGCTGGTCGTTGCTGTCGGTCAGCGTGGATGCCGACGGTCCGTCGCCGCGCCCCTCCTGTCCGTGACACTTCCAGCATTCTAGCTTCTGGAATAATTCGCCTCCATGCTTGATGCTGGCCACAGTCAGCGCGGGTTCCGGTGGAACCTGAATGGGATCTCCAGGCTTTTCCGTCACCCAGCGCGCCGAAAAGGTCTTGATGAACGCCACGAGGTCGGCGCGGTTCTGCGCTGTTAGCGCCTTCCACGAAGGCATGTTCGAGAAGTTAAGGCCGCGGTAGAGCGTATTGAATATGTCGGAGTCCAACGGCAGTGTACCCGTAGGCGTCGATCGGCACTTGAATGCCGCCGCCACGAAGTTGCGCGGCAGTATGTTGAGGTAAGGGGCGTTTTCGCCATCACCATTGCCACGAGCGCCATGACAGCCCCAGCAGTAGCGATAGTACAACTGTGCCCCGGCCTCGGAATGTCCGGTCAAATTCCCGATATGCGATTCCATGTGTGGATTCGGTTTAGCCGCGGGAGCTTGGTCGGCGGCTGACTGCGCAAGCACGGCGGACGGAACGATGAGTGCGAGTGCAACATTCAAGCAAGTTTTCTTGATGTTCAGCATTTTCATTCCTCCTTAGAAGTCGAAGTCAAAGCCGAACAGCAAGCTGCTTGTCGCCAACGGCGTGAAAACAGGCGACGCGCCTTTCTGCCAGATGATCGAGTATTCCGCGTGATACGCGAATCCCGCACGGCTTGAAAGAAACGGATAGTAGCGAGCGCCGAACGTTAGTACGTCCGCATTGCTGAGATTGCCGGGGTTGCTTGAAAAAGCCTGCTGGCTCATTCGGTCGAGTTCATAGCGTTGTATGAGAATAATCTGCGGGTTGAACATGTAATGGCTTTCAAACAGCGCGCCATTCCAAGACGGTGCGTGCGCCCCGGCAGGCAGAACCGCCTGTGGTACGGCGGGCGTATCCGTGCCCAACCAGGCGTTGTCTTTGCCATGGAAATAGATCGTGGTGATATCGAATTTTTTGATGTACCACATGCCGATCAGCCCGTAGCGCTGAATGAGCTTGTTGCCAATTCCAGTACCAAGGTACGGCGTAACCGTTGTCGAATTCACCGTCGCACCGGTCACGCTATCGACCCCGATCGGAGCCGTTGTCGTCAGATTGTATTGGTAGTAGGTCGGTTCCTCGCCCAGGAACGCAAACCCTCCCACGCGTTGCAAGCCAAGACTACCGATCTCGAACGCGCGACTTGCAGTAAAGTACCCGCCGTAGCCGCGACTCGTCGGCAGACCCACAGTGCCATCGCTGGCACTCAGCAGCGAGGCCGAAACTCGCGTGCGATCGTCCGCAGAGTGGCCCATCCACTCAAGGCCCAACTGGTTGTCTCCGATTCCGAAGGTGTAAGTCTCAGCAACACCGGGCGAGGAGAAAGGTTGGAAGTGGTAATTCTCGTAAACGCCGCCTACGTTCGTGAGCGTCAGGATACGTTTTTCCGACAGCAGGTTGTCCAATTCGAACTTGCCCAACTTGATGTTGATCCAGGGCGTCCCGAACACATTGTCCAGCCGGGCCCAAACCGATTCGAAGTGAAAGGACGCCGTGGAATCGGAAGAGGGGAGCACATAGAACGAGAAATTGTTCGCCAGCGTTCCACCGGTATGAAAGTCCAGGCCGCTCAAATCGAAACCTTGCGTAGTGATTTTTGCTAGTCCCGCGCCCGGCCCCGCGATGGTGTCTACCGGAGCCGAACCAACGCTTTCTCTGTGCCAGACCGGCGTGATTCGAAACGTCACCGGCCAGTACGCCGCTTGCTGGAAAATGGGAGCGTCCCGATCGTTCCCCAGCTGATAGCCGTTGTCTTTAAATTGTTGACCGAAAGGGCTGAGCATCGGCCAAGCCTCGTGACAGGAAGAACACGGCAACCCATATTTTCTGGCAAAAGCGGGTAGCGCCGTTGCAGGACGACAATCCACCAAAATAAACATGACGATCACTGCGGCATAGAGCAAAGCCTTGCCAGCACGGATAAGACCACAGCGCACTTCGTTTGAACGCAAAGATTCCATACTGCCTCCTACGGACGTCCCGAGCGGACGTCGAGCAGACAACTAGGGTCTCGTTCTATTCAATTTTTTGAGGGAGTGCGAACAAAACACCCAGCACGGCAGGTCTACCCGCGGTTTACCCCAAACCGCACGGGAAACGTCTTCCAGACCGCTCCGCCATGCTTACCAAGATTTCCACCATGCCTCTCCGTCAAAGAGACTGGCGAAATCCTTGGCCCCTGAACCGGAGCGGATGCTACTCCGAGTGCATTCTGGAATGCAAGCGTTTTCTTAGAAGCATTCAAAAAATTCCTTTGACGGACTCTCAGTGCCGTTCTGGTACCAGATTCCTTGACTTGAGTTTCAAATCGGGAATTCGGCCAAATTTGACAGCAGCGGCGCTTCGCGTTAACAAGGAAACTGCCAAACCAAGGAATTCTCGTGCGGACGACCATTGAAAAATCGCATCGTGTCTTTGATCCGCGGCTTGACTGGCTGATTTTCATTGTTTTTCCCTTTGTCTCCGCGTTACTTGCCACGCCGCCCAAAGAACTGACCACGCCAGGTCTGGTTCGTGAATTCTTGGCTCCTATCGGTGACGTCCGCGAGGCCGTCCAGTCTGTCCAGCGAGACCATATCATTCACGGCACTCGCGTTTTCGACAAAGAGCCTACGTTGACCGACGCTGAAGACGTTCCATCCACTTCGCTCTTCGATCCATGGCAAGGACCCGGCGAGGTTTACTACAAGATTCGCGAGAAAGCCATCGCCCCGAGGCATTTCCTTGAAAGCGCCGACCAGGGTACGATCGCGGTCCGCTATGTCATAATCTCCGTCGAACAAGATCGCACTCGCGTTAAGGTGGACGCCGTCTATATCGAGTCCGCGCACAAGGTTGTTCACGCTTCGGACGGCTCCGTCGAAAAAGCCGAAATGCAGGAGATTAAGGACGCGCTGGACTCCCTGCAACAAGCAGCCATGGAAGCTGCGGATACTCGCCGCCGCGCGCTCAGCGCCGAACTCGTGAAGCAGAGTTACACGCGGCAACGCGACGAAGAATCCAATCGAGTAAACAACGCGCAAGTCAGCGAGAAGGAAATGCAACAGCAGATTGCTTCCCTTCGACACGAACTGGAACGCCGCGTGAAAGCTCCCGGCGCGGATTTGAAGGCTGCTCCGTTTCAGTCCGCTGCCAATCTGAAGGCCCTGCCGGCTCTCACAGAGGTTGTCATCCTGATCGTCACGCCTCACTGGCTTGGCATTGAGACCCCGGAAGGCCAGCGCGGTTGGCTTCCCGTGGACAAGCTGGAGCCGTTGCCATGAAAAGACAGATTGCACTCTGCGTGCGGCCTCTTTGCGTATACCTGATGCTTGTCGTTCTCTCGGCCACGTCCGAGGGCCAGGCCGTTAATTATGCTCGCAGCTACCCGCAGCCCAAAACTGCGGTCGAACAAGCCTTGAAAGATCTGCAAGCGTACTCCGGACAGAAGCTCCCAATCCTGGACGGCTTCGTTGCTCCTGTCGGAAAAGCTCTAGATCGCTACGAGCGCGGTTTCTACCAATTCTCGATCGAGCTCGTTCCGGGCGAAAGCGGCGCCACCATCGTTCGCGTCTCCGCCAAAATCACTGCATGGTTTGTGGATCGCGACGTCTCGAAGTCCGGGTACGATGTGCTGCCTTCGAATGGCCGGTTGGAATTGGACTTGCTGGATCGGCTGCAGGAAAAACTAACCGGCAAGCCAGTCGATCCTCCCGCCACGCCTGCGTCCAACGTGCAAACTCCTCTCCCAAAACTCGACTTATCCGGAGTTCCGGGCGTCGCGGTCTCGACACCGGCTCCGGCCATTGCAAAAACGCCCGACGACGTCAACGCTCTTCGAAATCAGCGGGTGTTGGAAGAACGGCGCGTGCAGCAACTCACGACCGAATTGAGTAGCCTGAAAGACATCCAGCACAACCAGGCGCACCCGCAAAACCTGGTCTCCCTCAAGATCTCCGGAACGCCTGTTTACGCCAAGCCTTCCGAGGAATCCCGGGTTCTTTTCAAAGCAGCAGTTGATGATGAGTTCGAATTCCTGGACTCCGAAAAAGGCTGGATTCACGTCGAAATTTCCGGCGACTCGCGCGGATACATCCGGCAAGATGCGGTGCTCTTGCCGGAATCTGTTGTCCAAAGAATGGCGAAGCAAGAACACGGGCCCGAGGAGAAATTCAGGGGTTTTCACATAGAAAGCGAGGAAATGAGTGCCTTCCCCGGCGACTGGCCGTCTTTGAAAGGCAAAACCGTAAAGATTTACACCGTCCAGCCCCTTTCGCAAAATCCCAGAGAATCTGGTCCGGCCGTGCGCGTGGAGTACTCCCTCGCACTATTTGAGAAGGGATTGCGGGAGGCCGCTTCCGTCACTCCTGTTCCACAAGGCGTTGTGGTGATCTTTGACTCCGCCGATGGCGGAATCGCAGGAGCGACGCTCGCCAACATCCAGGGACTTGTTTCAGGCGCACTGACCCGCGATGCCTTCTGGTCCCAAAGCTACCTCGATCCAATCGATGCATTTCTGCCTGCCAGTAACTAGATACTGCGAATGCAGCTGTTTGGCGGGTTGCGTCGACACCCGGAGTGCCGAGCGAGACTGCCGGCCTCGGGCCTTCTGTGGCGCCGGCCTTCCTGCCCTCCTATTGCATCGAATTGCCGCAAATCCGGGCTAGAATACGCAGGTCTGTAATCCCCGTCTCAAGGGAGCTCCGATGCAACTGCATGCGGCAATTGTTGGTCCGGGATTTGTAGGTCGTGCTCACTTGGAAGGCCTGCGCCGCCTCGGCATTTCCGTGCAAGGAGTTCTCGGCAGCACTCCGGAACGATCAAAGGCCGCCGCCGAATCGCTTCTCCTCCCGCACGCCTACAAATCTCTCGACGAAATTGCCGCCGACACTTCCGTACAAGTTGTCCACCTCTGCACCCCGAACAATCTGCACTTTCAAGACTCGAGCAAACTGCTGCGCGCAGGAAAGCACGTGCTCTGCGAGAAACCATTAGCGCTGGATTCCCGCGAATCCGCCGCGCTCGTCTCCCTGCTCAAAGATACCGGTCTGGTCGGTGCTGTGACCTACAATCTGCGTTATTACCCACTGTGCCATGAAGCACGCTCGCTGATCCGCAAAGGCGCCATCGGCCAGGTCAAATTGATTCACGGCAGCTTCCTGCAAGACTGGTTGCTTTTTCCCACCGACTGGAATTGGCGACTCGAAGCAAAGCTCGGCGGCGAACTTCGCGCTGTCTCGGATATCGGCACGCACTGGCTGGACTTGGTTACCTGGCTGACCAGCAGCAAAGTTTCCGCGCTTTGCGCGGACTTGGCGACGGTTCTTCCCACGCGCCGCCGGCCCAAAGGTCGCGTGGAAACATTTCAGAAAGTGAGCTCGGCGGAGACCGAAGAAGTGATGATCTCGACAGACGATTACGCTTCGGTCCTGCTTCACTTCGAAAACGAAGCGCGCGGCGTCATGACCGTTTCTCAAGTCAGCCCCGGCCGCAAAACGCGTTTATGGTTTGAAATTGACGGCACGGAAGGATCCTTGTCGTTCGACTCGGAATCCCCAAACCAGTTGTGGATTGGCAGGCGGGATCGTGCGTGTGAGGTTCTTCCCAAAGATCCGGCGTTGCAAACACCAGAATCGCGCGGATACGCTGCCTATCCCGGTGGGCATCCCGAAGGTTATCCGGACACGTTCGTGCAACTCTTCAAGGATGTTTACGCCTACATCGCCGCGGGTAATTTTCGTGCGCCTCGCGCGTTCCCGACATTCGAAACAGGTCACGAAGAATTGGTACTCTGCGAAGCTATCGCCGAAAGCGCTCAACGCAAATCCTGGGTAACCGTCGGCGCTTGATTTTTCCGCTTCGACCCTCGCGACTCTGGTCTTGAGCCCCCGTAC
Organism: Candidatus Acidiferrales bacterium; assembly: GCA_963783955.1. GTDB lineage: Bacteria > Acidobacteriota > Terriglobia > Acidiferrales > UBA7541 > Acidiferrum. The sequence continues at coordinate 719,423 of CAWAPN010000004.1, forward strand.
CTCGCACGTTCCTTCAGTGCGCTGCACCTTCCCTCGTCGACTCTCTCACGACAAGCTCCGCCGGAATCTTCCGCCGCACCACCGGAATGTCCCGCTTCTGTTCCACCGCTTTAATTGCATCCAACATCATTCCCACGCTCATCGATCCCATCGCTTCCATGGGCTGGCGCACGGTCGTCAGCGACGGCAGCGAAAGCGCGGCCTGCGCTACATCGTCGAATCCCATCACGGAACAATCTTCAGGAACGCGCAGCCCCTTATTCTTCAGCGCCCGCATCGCTCCAAGCGCGGTCACGTCGTCATAAGCCATCAACGCCGTAAACGATTTTCCTCCGTGCAACAACTCCGTAGTCAACTGTCCGCCTGCTTCAAAGCTGGAATTCGGATCGAGCGATTCCGGCAATTCCACGATCCGCTTCGCATCCAGGCGCAATCCGACCGATTGAGCAAAATTGCGTATGCCCTTCCACCGTTGTCCGCTGCTCGCCAACGTCTTCGGTCCGCGCAGAAAGGCAATGTCCCGGTGTCCGAGTCGGTGCAGGTGCTCGAGCGCCAGCGCCGCTCCATGTTCGTTGTCCACGGAAACGGTACTGACATTCTCAATCTCGAATGCGCGACCCGCGATCACCGTCGGCACTTGCCTTTCCGTCAAGTCCGCAAGCAGCTTGATATCCGTCACCAGCCAATTCGCGATGACAATCAACCCTTCCACGCGACGGTCCAGCAGCATTTCCAGGTAGCGCTCGAAACGGTGAGCGTCATTGTGTGCATCGGCCAGCAAGGAAAGATAGTTGGACTGATAAAGCGCATTCTCCAAACCGCGAAGAATCGGCGTGCAAAACGGATCGGTGATATCGAACACCATCACGCCTACGATATTCGACCGCTGGCTCCTCAGCGAACGCGCCAGCGGATTCGGCCGGTAGCCCAACCGCCGCGCGGCGCTCCGAATTCTTCCTTTTGTTTGCTCGGGGATGTAGCGCGAAAGCGGCGCGCTGTTCAGGACAATCGAGACCGTGGACGCAGAGTAGCCGCTCTCCCGTGCCACATCGCGTATAGTGGTGGCCCCACTCTTGCGCATGTAGGCTTCCTCATTTTGGTGCGGAGTATTCGTAGCGCAAATTGCCGGGCATGCGATCCGACCGTTGCCGCGTATTATAGTCGAACTCGTAGCCGAGGTGGTCGGCGTCGGTCGGGTATTCCTTTTCTTCCGGATACGGATACGGGATCAATCCGTGCCGCGGGAGCGGCTCGACGGTGAAAGCGTTGGCTGCATAAAAGTCCAAATCCTTTTCGAAGCCGTCCGCGTAGAAGAAGTAATCGCGCACCCAACCGTTTGGCAGCATCGGAATGTTCGAAGGATCGAACTCCAGCTTCACGCCTTCTCCCGAGCTGAACACCGCAAACTTGTCGTCAGAGTGTGTCAGCAGATTCTTCACGTCGCCGTATCGTGTGTAGTTTCCCGCTGCATGCGCATACGGTCCGGTCAGGCTGCGATGCGAAAACGAATACATCGTATCGCTCGCAGGCCGGAGGCGGATTTCTTTCGGATAGCCCAGAAATGCTAATTCCGCAGTAGCCAGCGGCACTTCGCTTACGCGCACATCTTTCTCGTCCGGCGTCTGATCGATACGCACGCGATCCCAATAAATCTTCAAGTTCGAGACGATGCGAATCCGTCGCGTCCCCGTCGGTAGCTTACCCGTCAAGTCGATGATCATCGTCCGCGCCAGCCCCGCCGGGAATCCCATGTCGTCCACGACTCGCACCCATTTCCCGTTCGCGTCTTGGGCTTCGACATAAGGCGCGATTACTTTGAGCCCGGCCTGATCGGCGGCATACATCGACGTGGCCGTGAAGTAGTCCGTATAGCCGTCCAGCAGCAATCGCAGCGGCTCGGTTCTGTTCCAATTGCCGAGATCGAGTTCGATCCAGTGCAGCTTGGCAAATCCCGCAAAAGGCAAAACCTCAAAGTCCGTGACATATTTGCGATCGCGCCTGGCCAGCAACGGCAAAACGTCGGTTCCGCGATCGTCCCAGGCGCCTGCGGGCACGCGCGCATTTTCCGTCGCAATCACGCGAAATTCCGGAAACGGCGGGTTGCTCAGGAAGCGCTCGTTCGGATTCACTTCGACGTTCGACGGGTGATCCACAGCCAGCAGTCGCACCTGATCGAGATACACCGTCTCTTCCATCGGCTCCATGAACCGGAAACTCAGCAACCCGTTCTTGGCGCTCACACTCTTTCCCGCCACTTTTAAGTATTCGTCGGGATCCGGCACATCGCGCTCTCCTGGCGCAATCCAGTGGCCCACCACACCGGGCCCGATCATGTCCGCAATGAATTCGTATTCTTTCCCATCCCAGGAAAACAAAACCGGGCAAGAGCTTCCGCGCCGGTCCAGTTCGCCGATCCTCTGCGTTTTATCGGCAGCCAAGTCGATTTCGTCCTGCGGCACACCGGTGGGCCAAAGCAATCGCGCCGCGTCGATGACTTTTTCCGATCCCAGTCCAACGAACAACATCCCTGAATTCCGCCCGAGATATCCTGACGATCCCGCCACCTCAAATTTCTGATAGAGCGCACCGGCGTAGATCTCAACCTTGGTCCCAATGCCGCTCTTGTTGTCGTTCAGGGCCTTCAAGTCAACATTCATCCAGCGGTTTTTGTTCGCGCCAATATTCCCCAACAGCAACGGTGCGCCGGACGCCTGCGTCACCACGATGTCCGGACTACCATCTCCCTTGAAATCCGTGACCGCTACGGCCCGCGGCTGATCCAGTTTTACGGCGTCCAGTTGCAACTTCTTGGTGACGTCGGCCCACCCCGCATCGCCAAGATTCCTCAGCACGCGAATCTCCCCGCCGCTCGCACCTTCGCCCACCGCAACCAGATCCAACCATCCATCGTTGTCGTAATCGATCGAAGTGATGCCCCAGCCCTGCTTCCAACCGAAATCCGGCAACGGTACGCGCTCCAGTTTTTTTCCTTCCACGTTGCGCCACAAACTGATTCCGGGGGCGCCGGCATGCGTAAAAGCCAGGTCCATCCATCCATCTTTGTTGAAATCGAAAACGGCTACGCCAACCGCCGGCGGCAGCTTTTCTTTCGCAAAATCAATTCCGGGAAACGGCTTGAATCTTCCCTCACGCGGATTCAGATAGATCGCCGCTCCCTCATTGCCTCCTGCAACAACAAAATCGATCGCGCGGTCATTGTTAAAGTCGGTGACCGCCACATCGGCGCCGGTAGCGTCCACACCGAGCCCGGACTCTTCTGAAACATCCGTGAACGTGGAATTTCCGTTGTTCCGCCACAGCTTGTTTTTTTTCTCGGCCCCGGGTGTCACCGTCACGTACAGATCCAAGTCGCCGTCGTGGTCGTAATCCACAAACGACGTACCGACGCATCCTTTTTCCCGCACGATCCCAGCTTTTTGTGTCACATCGACGAATTTTCCGCCTGCATTGTGGAACAGTCGCACGCCGTCTGTTTCGCATACCGCCAGATCGGTTGCGCCGTCATTGTCAAAGTCGCCGGCAGCGCACCCAAACCCACCGCCTATTCCTGTCAATCCCGCCTTCTCCGTGGCATCTGCAAACCTGCCGCCACCCAGGTTTTTCAGAAGGCGACTTTTCCCGTCCTCCGCCGCGACGAGAAACAAATCCGGTTTCCCATCGCCGTCATAGTCGAAAAGGCAAACCCCATTGCTCGCCCCCATCGCTTCCGCAAGCCTGTTCGTTGTGTAGTGCACCGGAATTTCCGCCGGCGCGTTGCTTTCTGTGCCGTGCACGAATTCCGCCAGCGAGAATTTCCCTTGGTCTCCATATCCTGCGCCGAAGGGCGTTCCGAGATGTTCCGATGTGAGTTTCTGGAAATGTTTCATGCCATCACGCGCCGCGTCCGTGTCGCCCTTCCGTTGATAGGCGCGCGCAAGGCCGAATTGCGCGGAAGCGTGATATGGCGCGATTGCCAGGGCTTTTTTGAAGGCCGTAATCGCCTCGTCGTATTTCTGCAATTGCGAGAGAAGGAAGCCTTCGAAGTAAAATGCATCCGGCTCATCCGGCGCTATTTTTTCCACATTCTGGAAGGCAACGATCGCTTTCTCCGTGTCGGCCGAATCCTTGTACACCAAGCCGAGGTTGTACCAGGCGTAGGGATCGTCCGGCAGTTTCTTCGTGGCGTCTTCTAATGCTGCACGCGCAGGCTCCAGTTTTTGTTGCGCCAGAAGGGAGATGCCCAGATTCATCTTCGCCTGCGCGAAATTCGGGTCCGCCGCCAGCGCCTTCTCGAACTGTTTTTGCGCCTCGATGTTCTTGCCCTGATTCATGTACGCTACGCCCAACGTATTGAGCCGCAGTGCCTCGGCCGAGATTCTTGCTGTCGGAGCGGGCGCCGTTGGTTGCCAAGCGCGGGAATGCAGCTCATGTGAAAAAAGCAGCGCCACAAACACAAAAGCACCGGCGACAAACGAAATCCAATGCCGAAAACTCTTTTTGAAGGATGCCATCGAGGAAAGCTCTTTCTGGACGCGCTACGACCCTGACAGGCAGATTATCGTCTTGTTGATTGTCCGGGCTGTACCAGTCATCGTCAATCGTTTTTGTAACGCGTTTTTGGTTTTTCGGGCTCGAGGGTCTCTCTGCCCGCCGACCAAGAGAACATAACTGCCGGAAGGAATGAAAATGCTGAACGAACGGACGAAGGCCAATTCCGGTGATTTCGCGACCCACAGCCTTCATGAGTTGGCCACGTTCGAGCGGGATTCGTTCTGGCTTTCCGCTTCCGCTAATGGCTGTTCGGTTTGGTATTCGGAGCTGACGGACCACCAGGCCCATGAAGTTTTCCAAGTGAGTCTCTTCTAAGTCAGTTCCCAGTCGGTAGCTCGCTCTTCTGGGGTCGGCCTCGTGATTCCTTGGGGAACCGTTAGAATAGAGGCATGGCTTCCCGCCCTTACGACACCGTCGCGCAAACTTCGGAACTGTACCGCAGGAAAAAGATCTCGCCTGTTGAGGTAGTCGCCGCGCACCTCGAACGCATCGAGCAATTGCAACCGAAGCTGAACGCCTTCGTTCATCGGGATGCGGAGTCGGCGTTGGCGCGCGCTCGCGGCGCGGAAGCTGCGCTTGCGCAGGGTGAACCGCTGAAGCCGCTCACTGGGATTCCCCTCACCATAAAATCCTGCATCGATGTGGCGGGTTGGCCTTGTCCCGCAGGTTCTCTTGCGCGCCAGGACTACGTTCCAACGGCGGACGCGCCCCTGGTCGCGCGGCTTGAGGCTGCCGGCGCCATCCTGCTTGGCAATACAAACGCTCCTGAATATTTAATGGCCTATGAAACCGACAATGTGCTCAACGGCAAAACTTCCAATCCCTGGAATCTGGCGTATTCCGCGGGTGGCTCGAGCGGCGGCGAAGCGGCGGCCATCGCTTCCGGCTGTTCGATGGGCGGAGTTGGCAGTGACGGCGGCGGTTCGATTCGCACACCGGCGCATTTCTGCGGCATCTGCGGGCTGAAGCCCACGCCCGGCCGCATTCCCGCCATCGGGCATTTTCCCGAGGGAGCAGGTGCGTGCAATTGGCTTGGCGTGGTCGGCCCGCTGGCGCGAACGGTGGCGGACCTGCGCGTGTTGTTCGAAGTCATGGCGGGACCGGACCCGGGAGACGCGCTCTCGGCTCCCGTTCCTATCCGGCAAATTTCTGCGCCGGAGCTTCGCGGCTTGCGCATCGGCATCCTCGAAAATCCGGAACTTGGCCGCGCCACTCCCGAAACGCTCGCCACCATCCGCCGCGCCGCGCAACATCTCTGCGATTTGGACTACCGCGTTGCACCGCTATCCCTCAAACGCCTCGATCGTGCCCTCGAACTCTGGTGGTTTTTCTTCGGGCCGGTCGTGGCCGATCTGATTCGCAAAGACACTCAAGGCAAAGAGCAACTTCTCAGTGGCATGCTGAATGGTTATCTCGAGATCGCCGCCTCAGGACCGCCCGTCACGCTCGACTCGTTGCTCGATTCGTGCGCCGAACGCGATATTCTGCGCGGCGATCTGCTGCGCCAGGTTCGCAACATTCCCATTCTGCTGTCGCCGGTTTCTACGGCTCCCGCCTTCCAACACGGCTCCGGCAATTACTTGCCCGGCGATCCGTATAATTATCGCGACACCATGCGCTTCTGCCAGTGGTTGAACCTCGCAGGCTTCCCAGGGCTTTCCTTGCCCTTTGGCAGGTCGCCCGAAGGATTGCCCATCAACGTGCAACTTATCGGGCGGCCTCACGAAGAAGAACTTTTGCTCGCCGTTGGCGAATCTCTCGAACAGGCTCGCGGCGCATGGCTTCCTCCGGAACTGTAGCTCGCGGGATTCAATTGCGTGTACAATTTCTGCATGAATCGACGCACCTTTGTGGAGTCATCGTTCGCAGCAGGAGTTCTTGCCTCTTTTCCCTCATCCGCTTTCGCCGACACCCATCAGATCGCCAAGGTTGGCGTCCAGCTTTACACCGTTCGCGATCTCATGAAGTCCGACTTTGCCGGCACCATCGGGAAAGTCGCTTCCGTCGGCTACAAGGAAGTCGAGTTCGCTGGCTATTTCGATCATTCCCCGGCGGAAGTTCGTTCCCTTCTCGACAAGAACGGCTTGGCCGCTCCTTCCTCCCATGTGAGCTACGACATCGTGGAGAAGCAGTGGCCCGAAACCATTGAAGCGGCCCACGCCGTCGGCCAGAGCTTCGTCGTTTGCCCCTTCATCGAGAAAACCAAGCGTAATTCCGCCGACGCTTGGAAGAGTACGGTCGACCTTTTCAATAAAGCCGGGGAAACCAGCCGGAAAGCCGGGATTCAATTCGCCTATCACAACCACTGGTGGGAGTTCGCACCCGATGCCAATCTCGGTGGCAAGCTTCCCTACAACTACCTGCTCGAATCGACGGACGCGAATCTCGTGAAAATGGAAATGGACCTCGGCTGGGCCAGCGTCGCCGGGCAAGACCCGGTCGCCTATTTTAAGCGCTATCCTGGACGCTTCCCGTTAGTCCATGTAAAGGACTTCAAGTCTCTGCCGCATCTGAAGCCGGACCAGCTTGCAACGTTTAATGCCGACAATCTTGTAGAAGACGACATGACCGCACCCGGGTCCGGCGTCATCGACTGGAAACGCATCTTTGCTTCGTCGGACGTCGCAGGCATTAAACACTACTTCCTCGAACACGACGCCCCCAAAGATCCTTGGGCCACCCTCACCGACGGCTACAAGTATCTTTCAACGCTGCGCTTCTAAAGCCAGAAGGCTTCTGCCGAGTGGCGGGTCTTAGCCCTGCCGCTCGCGTGACCGGGTTACTCGTGACCCATCCACGCTCCACTTTCGCCTTTCCCCAACCAACGCGCCTCCCCTATAATCGCCACTCGATTACGGAGCCTTGGCCTTGCCTGAAGCTGCGATTAGTCCAGAGCGTTATTTTCTCGCGGTTATCACCGACGACAGCGAATCCTTCCCGGAGATCCGCAAGCAGCTTGGCAGCGAATTCCGCACCTCTCTGGCCACCACCGAAAATGAAATCAAAACCGCCATGGAGCTTTCCCGTCTTCACGCTATTCTCTTTAATCTCGATTGCATCGGCGACGGCCCTCATGACGGCTTGGACGTTCTTCAGGAAATTCGCAAACTCCGGGACGACATCGTAATCGTCGCCTTCACCAAGACGAATAGCCGTTCCATCCCTCTGAAAGCGAGCCAGGCCGGTGCCGACGAGTACTTTCTGTTCCCCATCAACTACAGCGAATTGAAGATCGTGCTGCTTCGCGCCATTGAAAAGCGCGGACTCGAACTGGAAGGTCGCCGCCTGATTCAGCAGGTCGAAAGCGGAGCGGCGTTTTACGGCTTGGTAGGTTCTAGCGCGGCTATACAAAGGGTACATCAGGCCATCGAAGCTGTGGCACGCACAAGCGCCAGCGTGGTGCTGCGCGGCGAAAGCGGCGTCGGTAAGGAAATGATCGCCAATGCGATCGTAGAGTGCAGCGACCGCGCGGACAAGCCGTTCGTGGCGCTCAACTGCTCCGCGCTGCCCGAAACGCTCATGGAGTCGGAGCTGTTCGGGTTTGAGAAGGGCGCTTTCACCGGCGCGGATGCCGCCAAGCCCGGTCTGATTGAAACGGCCCACGGCGGCACCGTCTTCCTGGACGAAATCACGACCCTCAACCCAAATCTACAAAGCAAGCTTCTGCGTGTACTCCAGGAACGCTCTGTGCAGCGTCTCGGCGGCCGCTTCGCCAAGAAAATCGATTTCCGCCTGATTTCCGCCACGAACGACGACCTCGAAGATTGCGTCCGTAAGGGCCGCTTCCGCGAGGATCTGTACTTTCGCATTAACGTCGTGCCGATCTTCGTTCCGCCGCTCCGCGAACGCCACGGCGACATTGCCATTCTGGTGGATCATTTCCTGCGCATCCATTGCGCGTCCGCCAAGAAGCCGTTGAAGACGCTAAAGCCCGACGTGCTCGAGATTCTGGAAGACTACAGTTGGCCGGGAAACGTCCGTGAGCTCGAAAACATCGTCCAGCGCCTGGTGGTCATGGTCAGCACGCAGGAGATTTCCGCCGAGCATCTCCCCCAGCAAATGCTGCAACACAGCGCCGCGAGCCAGGAGGCGATTCTTATCCCCGAGGGAGGCGTCGACTTCGATGCCGAAATGGAAAAAATCGAAGTGGCCTACCTGAATGCCGCCCTCCGCCGCACTGGAGGCAAGAAAACGGCTGCCGCAGCCCTGCTCCAAATCGATCCTCAGCGCATGAAATACCTCTGCCGCAAGTACCACATCGAGCCGAACGGAACAGGCAATTCATAAAACGCAGGCAGATGTAGACAGACCTCCCGCAAGACTACATTTTTGACCCGGGAATTTGTCCTTTCCCAGCATCAGGGCCGTAGTTTCCAGAGCCTTATCGACCAGGTTAGATCTCCTACGTAGTGTGCCAACTGCTCTTGCTCATGGGCTGCGCCTAAAAGGGACAATGCAGCAAATTCGCCAAAAGCGACCACGAAGGAATCTAAGCGGATGAGAAGACACTCAGCTTCGCCACCAGGTGCTAGGAAGAGATGGATGGCGGTGTCAACATTGCGGCTCGTCGAAAGACTTGGACGTACATTCATCTACTAAGACGTAGCACGCTCGGCGACGATGCTTTGGGCAATTTGATTGCAATTTGTGTAGCCTGCGATCAAAGGCAGCATCAATTTCCAAATTCAACGCGTAACGCTTGCTCAGAATCGCGCGGCTCCTACAGTCGCCTGCGTAAATGCCGATCCGTCCAAAGCAGGTTCCTGAACGCTTTCCCGACCAGATCGCGGAGGCAGGCCGCCCACTCAACCACGCCCCGACTTTACATTTCGTCACTGGATCGCTGTCGTTCCTACACAAAGGCGCGCAAAAGATCTGGAAGAAAGGTAAATTTTTAACCGTCGGAAGGTTAAATTTTAGCCTCCAGAGATATTTTCACCCGGCAGGTACGCCCAAGACGACAGTACTTTGGTACTAACTCACCTGTTTTCAGTCTTCCCATTTTCAGCAGCTTCTCATGGAGATTTGGCACGCCTCGTGCCTTACTTTCACGAGTCTGCCAAAGACAAAATTCTAACGGCAAAATTCTAACGAGGAGCACAAGAAGAAAATGTCCATCGAAAAGAAGAGTTTAATCAGCACCCTGAAGACCACCAAAAAGGCCAACGTAGCAAAAGATTTCGCGACGCCAGCGGCTGGGCAGAGTGCTGGTCCTCGGCCGGGTAAGGCTCCTGCTGCTAGGCTCGGTATCAAGTCTTCTCATCGGCTCGGCACGAAGGCTGCTCCTCGGCCGGCTATAAGAGGCTAAAGATTAGAGAATTCGAGAGCGGGAAGGCCGCCAGCAGGCGGCCTTCCCTTTTTTATTACCAGATCTTTCGGCCAAAAAATCGGATTATTTCCGTCCATAAAAGTCCTGCCGAGCTTCGCCGCCGACCGTAAATCCTCGCAAATCCAACCATACCGGGCTTTAAGCTGGATCCGCGATTAGAGAGGAGTAGGTCAACAACATAGAAATTCAGCGGATTCAGCCCGACGTATTTTGATTTCTCAGCGAGCTCAGGAGCGATTTCGGAGGAGATTGGGGCGATGGACACAACCCGGGCATCTAATGTTTTGGGCTGTCCCACTACTTGCAGTCTAGCCGCCGCGCCCACGCTGAATTTGCCCATATCATGGTCCGAGATGTAAATGCGCGCGCGCATATTAGTCAGGTCAGCTATTTCGGCAAGTTCCGTGCCTTCCGGGACGTAGGAGCCCACACGGTCGCTCAATCGTGCCGTTAATAATGTTCCGGATATCGGGCTGATTAGTTCGAGCGCAGAGGCCTGTGACTCAAGTTGCTTGCTTTGCTGGAGCAGGCTATCGCGCTCCGCTTTGGCGGCACCCACGTTGGCGTAGTGAAGAGAGGCAGAATTAACCCGTGCGGAAGCAACAGAAAAATCTGCATTGCTTTCGCCAACCCTCGATTGGAGTCGTTGATTACTGAGGAGGAGAAGAGGCGACCCGGCAGATAGTTCCATGCCTTCCCTTACGAACACATCCGTTATTTTGCCGGGGACCATGGCGCGGACAATTACCCTTGTGGCGGGCTCTAGAACAAACCGCCCGGTCGCAGTTTCATGCCACACCGGAAGAACAAACAAGGCCAAGAAAATGATGGCGAGGCCTGCAGCCTGCCAGCTTCTGAACATGGCGTGGACACGGTCCTTCTTGTCGAGATAGACGAATTTCATAAAATTCACCAATGTTCGTAATCGAGATTTGAAAATCAGAAATGCGGTGCCAATCTCGGGGATGAAAGACCATTCCGGATTGAAATTGCGGAATACGTTCCCAACAAAACGGGCAGCAACAAAAAGCACTAGGTAACTGTAGGCTCCCGATAGGAGCGCATAGACTGCAAATCCCAGGCGCCGAAACTTCGGGACGTATGGGACTTCTACGGGAAGGCCCCAAATGTGGCGCTTGACCCACGCCGAAACATACGCCGTCGAATCTTCTTTCAACTCCGGTATGCCCACAACGTCACACAACATGTAATATCCATCTAGCTTCATCAAAGGATTCCAATTGAGCATGACCCCGGCGATCCCGGTCATGAGCATCAACAGGTAGGCAGTGTTATGAATACTCGTACCTGGCGGAGTGCCCCACCAGATCGGTGTGGCAACTGCACAAATCAAAAATTCGGCATGGGCGCCCGCCAGAGTCATGATGAACCTCTGCAAGGGCGTACCTGTAACTAAGCCCTCCGAGATATCCGTGTAGAATGCAGGCGTCAAATAAATGAGCAGAAAACCCATGGCATGGACACGCCCGCCATAGTGCTTACAGGCGTGAGCATGGCCCAGTTCGTGCCAACAAAGGCAGATAATAGCCAGGATGTAGAAGACAAGAAAGTCGCCCCAGGTCTTATCTGTAAACGTAAAGAACTCGAGCGTATCCCGGCCAATCTCGGACCAGTGGGTGATCGAGATCCAAGCAGTAACGCCAAATGCGATAAGCGTAAGAAGCGAAAACCACCAAGTGTAAATGAAACTAGTCCAGCTATGAAGCCAGGTGAGGAATTTGTCCGGGTTAACCGCAGGAAAGGTGATTTCTGATAGGTCTCCGAATTTGCTCTTCCGGGATTTCAGTAATTTACGCCTCTCTTCAACGCTCAACTGCATCAATTGCACGTTCTTTTCTTGCGGGGTTTTGTACCAGAACTTTATGGCTTCGATAGAATCTGCAAAGTCACGCACCTCCTCCATACTGTATTCGGAACCGGACTGCCTTGAGTAAAGTCCGGCGATTTCTTCATAGGACCGTTGACCGTCGAAAAGCTGAATCAGAGCCCAATTTTGAGGGGTAAAGCTATACTGCAACTGCTGACTGGGGATGAAAACCCGAACGACCGGTTGTCCACGTTCTACATGTTCTTTGAATACTGCATCCGGTGGAGCTTTAGGAAATCGCTGGGACAACATCCGCGCCGGAATGTCCGGTAAAGCGTTGTTGAGCACGCGAGTAAGGTTCATGGTGGCTCTAGTGGAAGTTCTCGACTCGTAGATTCGCGGTCATGCCCGGGCGCAAAGAACCGCGGTCGCCCCGCAACTCCACCAGCACTTCAAAAGTTCCGCTCGATGGATCGATTACCGGGCTGATCTCCTTCACTCGCGCCGCGTGTTTCTCCCCGGGCACATCTGGCGACGTAATTTCGAACACTTCCGCGGACCGCACATGGCCGAAATACCGTTCCGGCAGCGTAAACCTCATCAACAGCGGCGCCTCCGCCGTCACCCAGAATAGCCGCTCGCCCTTAACCACCGTCTGTCCCTCGTGCGCGTACCTCCGCGCAATTAGCCCGTCGAAAGGCGCGGTTACTTTTGTCTTCTCCAGCTCCAATTCCAGCGAGACCTCCTCTTCCCTCGCCGTGTTCAGATTTTCCTGCATGCGCTTGATATCCCATTTGTCCGATTCCGCCTTGTATTGCGCGTGCTGCAACTGTTCTTCCGAAATCAGTCCCAGATCCCACAGGTGCTTGGCGCGACCGTAATCCGCTTCGAGCACTTGCGCCTCCGCTTCCCAGTTCTTCAAATCGTCGGCGATGCTGCGAGATTTCGCCCGCGCCGCATCCAGATTGGCGGTGATCTGCCGGTCATCCATCTGCGCCAGCACTGTCCCCGGCTTCACCCTGGTCGGCGCGTCGAGAAAAATCTTTGCCAGCACCCCGTCGCGCTGGGCCGTAATCTCCACCTGATGTTCCACAATGATTGGTCCGGAAACGATCAGCCCCGGGTCTGCCCCTTCCGACGTCGGCGCGCGCTTGGGAGCGGCTGGCGGTGAGCTTGTAGAGGCATTCGTAACGCCAGACCCCGTAGGCCCACTATCCCCGCAACTCACAGCAAACAGTGCCGCACCCAATGCGATAAATGCGATCAAACTTCGCATACTTCACCCGCCTCGGACTTACCAACCGACCCAGTACCACGCCTTTGCGTAAGCCCACAAAAACAGCCGCCGGAACAACACGTATGCAGCCGGGTACCACCCCACACGCACCTTGCCTCGGCCTTCCATCCCGGCGCGAATCGCGCCATCATCGTTCTGCACACCCACGCGCGCGAAAAACACTGGCGATTCGTGCAGCGTCTCCGCTTTCGGGCTCACGATCAACACATCTCCGTGAAATGTTCGCGACGGGTAGCTATTCAGCTTCACCACCGCCTTCTGCCCGGTTTTCAGCAATCCCGCATCTTCGTCATCAATCGCCACATCCACAACCGCATGTGATATGTCCGCAATTTCCGCAAACGAATCGCCCTGCTGCAGCTTTCGTCCGGCAAAATTCTCCACATGCGGCGTTACCACCACCCCGTCGATCGGCGCCCGCAACTCGGCGTGGTCCAGCATTTGCCGCGCACGTTCCACCTCCGCTTTCCAGAAATCGGCCCGCACGCGCTGCACTCCCGCTTCGCTACCGTCGTTCGCCGCAAGCGCTCGATTCATCTGCAGCATCGCGGTTTCGTACCTTGCGTCGGCTTCCGCCACCGCCGAGCGCAGGCTCCAGGCCTCCATCTCCGCGAGCACCTGGCCTTTCTCTACGACTTGCCCCTCGTGAACGAACACTTTGCCAACCACTCCTTCGACTTCGGGCTGAATCAGCGCTCGCCGGCCGGGAGCCACCACCGCGTCGCCATCCAGGCGCAGCGGCAGCGGGCACACCACGAGGAAAAACAGCCCTGCTGCAGCAAGGGTCACGTATATGGTGCGCCGCCGCTTCTCCATGGCCATGAACTTGCGCTTGCGTACCAGCACCGGTTCCAGCACGGAAATAAACGGCACCTCCTTGTACATTTGCGCGTTGCGCAGCGCGACCGTCGCCTGCGCCGCCAACACCTCCAGAATTTCAATGTGTGCCGGTCCGAGAAAATCCGGGTCCTGACTTTCCATCGCCAGCATGCCCACCCGGCCGGTATCGTCATTCAACGGGCGCGCGTAAAAACCTCTCATCCCCGAATCCGCGAAATATTTCTTAAATTTCGCCCGCGTTTCTTCGCGATCGCTGTCGATCTCTTGGCCTCGCTGCGCGACGTGGATGACCTCTTCGCTGAGCGCTGCCCATTGCAAAATCTCGTTCAGCGGCGCGATGTCCGGCGCGTCCGCATTCACCTGCGTCAAGCCGGTCACCGCGCTCAACTTGAACCGCCCGCCTTGCGCTAGCACAATTGCCGCACGTTCGTAGGGAATAACAGCTTGCGGAGCGTTCACGATGGTCTGCAACATACGCTCGAGGTTCAGCGTCGAAGTAATCTCATGGCTGACGGTATTCAGGGTCTCCAGAATTTCCACTTTGCGTTCGGCCAGCAGCAATCCCGCGTTATGCAGCGCCGTGGACGCTGTCTCGGTAAGGCTATTCAGCGTGAACAGTTCGTCCTCATCGAAAGGCGTTCCGTCCGATTTGTCAATGGCCTCCACAACGCCGACCAGCGCGCCTCTGTCCATAATCGGCGCACCGATGAGCGAATGCACAGGGGCTTCGGGCGCGGCCTGATTCCGCTGCACCAGACGCGCGTCGCCTGAATCGGAAATGCACACGACTTCTCCGTCGTCGGAAATCGTTCCCGCAATTCCCTCATTCGCTTTCAGCACTTGTCCTTTGAAGCTGGTCGGATCCTCTCCCGCTTGGTGCATCAGCTCAATGGTTTCATCTGGCCGCAGCAACCAGATGTTCACCGCATTGCATTCGAGAATCTCAGAGAATTTCGAGCCAATCAGTGGGAGCAACTCCTCCATCTCCAAGGTGGAGGAAAATACCTTTTCCAAGTCGTAAAGTTGCGTCAATCGCGTGATCGAACTGAATGTTCCGTGACGCTCCGCCTCGTAAGTCTGCGCCGAAGAAAACGCCGCAGCAGCCACTTCGGCCGCGGGCAGTAGCGTCTGAATGTCGTCCTCGGTGTTAGCCTCTTCGAACGCCAGTATCTCGAGCGCGCCGATCAGATTTTCCCCGTGAACCAGCGGAAGGCAAGTAAGCGAAAGTAGCGTCTTGCGAGTATCGATGTGCGGATAGTCTTCCCGCTTCAGCTCAGCTGCGGTGCGCAGGACCGGCACAGCATCGATAAGCAGCGCGCCAAGCAAGCCCGACTCCGCGGTGATGGCTTCTTCATGAATCGCGGCGTCGCCGACGATCGCGCGAGGCTGCCAGACAGTCGTTTCTCCATCCGACGCCAGCGTGTAAACACTCACCGCGCAATCTGGCAGCAATCCGGCAACAAACCTGGCGAACGCCCGCGCGCGTGGGGAAACCTCCTGTTCTGCCAAGAGTTGGGTCGACAGCGGGGATAGGTCCAGTACGGATTCCTGTTCGGAACTTGCCAAGGTGTGACTTTCCGTCCGGCCCACTCTGCCGGAAGTTACGCATTCGTCGGATTAGCTTCCTTGCTTTTTAGGCTAAGATTATCTAACTTGTGCGCGAACTGTAGCAAACGCATTTTAGGGTGTCAACGAGGGGAACCGCGCTCCAGCGGCTTTTTCCCCGGGGAGTGTACGCCTTGGATATTGAAAGTAAGACGATCGACGGAGTGAAGCTACTGAAGTTGAAGGGCCGTCTCTCTATGGGACCTCCGCTCGATCGTTTCAACGCGGCCATGATCGAGCTGTTGAACCAGGGTCAAAACCGCATCGTGTTAGATCTCGAAGAAGTGCCTTCGATTGATTCGAGCGGCATCGGCATGTTGGTACGTCATCTCACCGCCGCCAAACAAAACGGAGGCGCGATTCGCCTGCTGAAGCCTTCTAAATTTACAGTGCAAACTTTGAAAATGGTGGGGCTGCTGAATCTCTTCACCACGTTTGAAGACTCGAAAGACGCGGTCGCTTCTTTCCAGTAAACTGCGCCTTCACGAAACAACAAAATTCTGGGTTGCCTCAACCACGGTCGGGAAAATCCGGACCAGTCTGTCGATGTGGGTCATGACCAGCGCATCTTTAACCAGCCCCTCGGGTCCGGCGATGCGCACTTCGCCGCCGGCTTTCCTTACTTTTCCGCCGCACATCACGATGATTCCCACACCCGTGCTGTCGATACCGTCCAACCGACTCAGATCAAAAATGATCTTCTTCATTCCGGCTTCGAGCAATTCGGAAATCTTTCCTTCCACCTGACGGCTTTCCTTGCCCATCAACAGCTTACCGGAAAATCCAAGCAAGCAAACATCCGGCGCTGGGTGACTTTTCACCAATTGAAGCATCATGAAGGACCTCTCCGGCTGGCGAGCTGTTGGTTCAGATCATCGCGGAAGCAAATAGGGCTGGATAGCTTCGAATCTGTCGGGCAGATTCCACTCACTCCGCAATCGCATGATAGTAGGTCCGGGCGCGCTGTTCGTCAATCGAAAAGGTACTTACCGTGGTGAATAAGAGCCTTGAAAACCCAGAATTTCGCCACATCATAGCGTGGAAATGCGCCGGGATTGAATGCATCCCACAAGCGCTCGGCCGAATCCAACTCGACGGACGGCGCTTGTCGTTTTCGCGCTCCCGGCGTTCGAGTACAATCGTTAGTTGGGGTGGAGATTTGCGACCAAACCGCGTTCTGCTCATTTTGCTTTCCCTGACCACCATTCTGGCGAGCCCGCGCGGCCAGGCACAACAGCCCGTCATCCTCGACGCGCTTCCGCAATCAAGCCAGGACCTGGCGAACCTTAATCCGGAATTCAGCATCCCTTCCGAAGATCAATCCCAGGCCCAGCCAGCCCAGAGTGCAAGCGCAAATCCGAGCCAGGACGGAGGCTCCAAGATCGACTCGCCGCAACCCAAAACCGATGCGAATCAAAGTCAGGGGCCCCAGCAGACCAAGCGCATTTTGTGGATTGTCCCCAACTTCCGTTCCGTGAGCGCCGACACCTATCTTCCTCCGCAAAGTTTTAAGGAAAAACTATGGCTCGCCACCCAGGAAAGCTTCGACTACTCGGCCTTCATTTATGAAGGTATTGTTGCGGGAATTGCAATGGCTGGGAAATCAGAACCTCAATTCGGCCAGGGTGCTTCGGGTTACGGACTTTACTACGCCCACACATTCGCTGACGGCACGATCGAGAATTACATGGTCGAAGCGTTTGTACCCGCTCTCACCAAGGAAGACCCACGCTACTACACGCTCGGCCATGGTGGTTTCTTCAAACGCACAGGTTATGCCGTGAGCCGCCTTCTGATCACCAGAAGCGACGCGGGGAATAGCACATTCAATTTTTCGGAAATCGTCGGCGCCGGCGCCGCCGCGGGAATCGGCAATCTTTACTATCCGCCACAAAACACCTGGGTCAAAACTTACCAACGGTGGGGGAGCCAGATCCTTCAGGACGGCCTCAGCTTCATCGCCAAGGAATTTTGGCCGGACATCAACCGCGCCGTCTTCCACAACAAGTACTAATGCGATCGACTCCTATTGACGAGCGCCTGTGCAACCCGTACCTTGCTTTTATGGCTAGAAAGCACATCGTGCGCACCGTCGCCTGCGCGGTTCTTTCCCTGTTCCTAATCGCGTGCATGGTGACGGCCCCGCTCTGCGTTGCCCGCTGCGCCGCGCCGCTATGCGATCCGGTTTCGTCCGGGCCCTCGGCGGACACCTGCCATCACGTTTCGCAAGCCAACGGCGAGGCTCTGATATTTACCGCGGTGGCGAAAAAGGCTTGCGCCACGGGCGAACTGGTGTTCACGCCACCCCGCATGGAACCTTTGTCCGCCTCAGCCCTGATATTTGTCGCGCCAGTCTCGTTGGACCTACTCAATGTGGCTGCGCAATCTATCGCGGCGAATATGAACGCACCCTCCATGCGACTTTCCGTTTCCGGTTCGTCTCCCTCCGTCCCGCTTCGAATCTGAGCTCCCCCTCGATCGCGTTCGAAAAGCGCCCGCCTCAGACGGCGGCCGCCACATTAAGAATTGTGTCTGGAGGATCTATGAGCACATCCCGTAGAAATTTCTTTCAAGACGCCATGCTTTTTGGCGCTGGGTTGTTCGGCCTCGGCGCACGCGCCGGCTCCGCGGCATCTTCGCCAGCGCGCGACAAAAATATGTCACGCGGTGCGAAAACAGCTCCTCCGCCAAAACCAACCGAACCCATGCTCACTCCCGATGTCCCGGATCTCCCGTTCGAGAGGGACGGGAGGATCAAGGTCTTCCACCTGAAGGCCGCGCCGCTGAAGCAGAACATCGCGCCCTTCAAAACCATCGACGCTTGGGGCTACAACGGCAGTTCTCCCGGCCCGACTATCCAGGTCACACAAGGCGATCGCGTCCGCATCCAGGTCGAAAACGCGCTTCCCGAAAGTACCTCCATGCACTGGCACGGACTCGAAGTGCCTATCGAGCAGGACGGCGTCCCGTTCATCAGCCAGAAGCCGATCGCTCCCGGCGAAACCTATACGTATGAATTCACCGTGCATCAGGAAGGAACGTTCTTCTATCACGCACATAGCGCCATGCAAGAAATGATTGGGCTGATCGGCATGTTCATTGCGCATCCGCAAACTCCGCACACACCGCACGTCGATCACGATTTCGGCATCGTGCTGCAGGAATGGGCTGTACTCCCCAACAACTCCGTCCCCAACACCTCCTCGATGGAATTCAATTGGCTCACGTTCAACGGCCTTTCCGCTCCGGCTACTACCCCGCTTATCGCGCGGCTCGGCAGTCGTGTGCGCGTTCGCTTCGTGAATCTGGGCATGGATCATCACCCGATCCATCTGCACGGCAATCAATTCGTGATCACCGGCAGCGAAGGCGGGCGCGCTCCAGAATCCACGTGGTATCCGACCAACACCGTGCTCGTTGGCGTGGCTCAGGCAAAAGTCATCGAGTTCGACGCCAAATACCCAGGCGCCTGGATGATTCATTGCCACTTGCCGCATCACATGATGAACAGCATGACGGACTTGATGGGCCATCGTCCGATTGCCACATCCGCAACCAACGACACGCAAGCTCTTAACCAAATGGAAACGCTCGCGCGCGACATCCGCGTCGAGCACGTCCATCATTCGCCGATCGCGGAAAATGCCAACACGGTGCCGGGGTTTCCGCAAGACGCGTTCATGGAAATGTCCATGGATGCGGCAGTGGCCAAACCCGAGACTCACGGCCTGCCGCCGAACTGGTCGGCAGGCATGATGGGCATGATGAGCATGGTCCGCGTCCTACCCGACAGTCAATATGAGCAAATCCAAACGCTGATTCGCGACCGCGACGCGAAACGCGCGTTGTAGGGCCCGCCTTCCGAGGTCCGCCAACGCAATTCTGTTTCTGATGGTTTCTTCGTGCGCCAAATTTTGAGGAAAGCGCCCGCCTCAGAAGGCGGCCGCTACACAGGAGACTTCCAATGCTTTCCGCAAGAACAAACGCAATCCTGACAACGGTCGCCCTGTTCCTAACGGTGACCGTAACGCGCGCTCAGCAATCCCCGCCCATGCATACGGAGCACATGGATCACGGCGACATGCAACCGGTCGAGCCTGTGTTCCCGCGCATCGGCCGTGCCCAGGAACAAGCTCAGGGCAAACTCTTTACCCTCGACGACGCGCAACGCCTTGCTGCCGAATCCAATCCAACGCTTCGCCAGGCCGAAGCCGAAATTCGCGCGGCAAAGGCGCGCACGCAACAGGCGGGGCTCTATCCGAATCCGAGCATAGGCTATACCGGCGACGAAATCCGGGGCGGCTCGAACAACGGCGGCAAGCAAGGCTTTTTCCTTGAGCAGTCGATCGTCACGGGTGGCAAGCTGGCCAAAAACCGCAGCGTCTTCGAGCTCGAAACCCGCATCGCCGAACTCGAAGCCGAGCAACAAAAGCTCCGCGTCCAAAATGCCGTAAAAACCGCCTATTATCACGTGCTCGCCGCCCAAGAGTTAGTCGACGCACGTCACGGCCTCGTCCAGATCGAAGGGCATTATTCTGATGTGGAGCGCCAGCTGTACAATAGCGGCCAAACCGACGAATCCGAGGTTCTCGAAGCGGAAGTGGACGTTCTGCGCGCCCGCGTGGCATCGAACACGCAGGAAAACACTCTCCGAGAAGAATGGAAATCTCTCGCTGCCGTCATCGGCCGGCCTGATCTCCCGCAATCGATCGTCGCCGGCGACCTCGCCAACGCCTGGCCGGAGATCGACGAAGAGCAAGTCATGGAGATCATTGCTACACAAGCCCCGGCGACGCGCATCGCCGACGCCGCCAGTTCCCGCGCCGCTGCCGAAATGGCGCGCGCCAAAAGCCAGGTCATTCCTGATGTGAATCTTCTCGGTGGTCTCGAATACAATCACGAGCCTCTCGGCAACACTCCTCGAGCCACAGGCTGGGAGGGCCTGGCCGAACTTTCCGTTCAAATACCCACCTTCAACCGGAATCAGGGAAATATCTCAGAAGCCGGCGCCGAACTCGATCGCTCGCAGCTCGAAAAACAGCGCATTCAACTCTTGCTCCGAGAACGGGCCGCCTCTCTCCTCGACCGGTACGACACTTCAAAAGTCGCCGCCATGCAATACCGCGACGAAATTCTCCCACGCGCCAGGAAGGCCTACACACTCCTCGACCAAAAATACGGTCTCATGCTGGCCTCGTACCCGCGCGTCCTCGAAGCGCAGCGCAGACTCTTCACTCTCCACGCCGAATATCTCATGGCCCTTGGAACCACGTGGACGACAGGTATCGCTCTTCAAGGCTTCCTCCTTACCGACGGCCTGGAAGCGCCTTCCAGCACAATCGTGCCCCTCGCAAAGGCAAACACTCCCACTCCCGCCCGCGCCATCCTCCCGTCTGAACAAATGGCTCTACCCTAGCGACAAGCGCCGACCACTACTCGGCGCCGTACGACAAGAGGTATACCCTCTTCTCGTTAGGTTTGTTTGCCCACCTGTCCATCCGTACATATCCACTCCGGCACACTAGTACTGCGGTAGCGTTGACCCACCGAATTTCCCGCGTCTACTGTCAGAAATGGCGAGGGTGTGTGTCTCGATTGCAGTCACAGCGCGGATTCGCGCAGCGGTGTCACAAATCGTAGCTGTCTGGTCTCTGTTTGCTAGCAATCGCGCCTGACACTTTCCGTCAAACTCGTGTTGAACCAAGAGTAAGTAAGGATGAGCCAGCTACAAGTGGCGCACGCTGCATGACTACCATGGTAAAAGCGGGTCGGTACGAAATTCTCGGCGAACTCGGTCGGGGCGCCATGGGTGTCGTCTATCGCGCCGCCGACCCGGTGATAGGGCGGAACGTTGCCGTAAAAACCATTCGCCTCACCGAAGAGGGCACCGGCCTCACACGCCCGGAGCTTCTCTCCCGCTTTCAAACCGAAGCGCGCGCTGCCGGTCTGCTCACGCACCCCAATATTGTCGTAGTTTACGACGCCGGCGAAGAAGACGGCCTCTACTACATCACTATGGAGCTCGTCGTCGGCAAATCGATGCAGGCTATCTTCGATAGCGGCGAATCGTTCCCGGTACCCCGCATCCTTCGGATTCTGGAACAAACCTGCGCCGCGCTACAGTTCGCTCACGAACGTAACATCGTCCACCGAGATATCAAGCCCGCCAATCTGATGCTTACTGCCGACGACACCGTCAAGGTCACCGACTTCGGCACCGCCAAGATTCTCCAGTTCGGCACGGCCCAGCAAACCACCCACGTCATGGGCACACCCAGCTACATGTCTCCGGAACAAGTAAAGGGCCGCCCCATCGATGGCCGCACTGACATTTTTTCTCTTGGCGTGGTTCTCTATGAAATGCTCACCGGCGAAAAACCGTTTCCCGGCCACAGCATCACCACAGTCATCTATAAGATCGTCAATGAAGAGCCGACGCCTCCGCGCCAACTGAATCCTTCGATACATCCCGGCCTGAATGACATTGTAATGCGCGCCCTCGCTAAGGATCCCGACATCCGCTACCAGAGTTGCCGTGAAATGCTCGAAGACCTGCGCAACTACCGCGCTTTGGGCGGCAACGATCGCGGTCCTGAAGCAACGCTGATTTCTCCGCGCGGCCCAGGCATGGGCCAGCCGTATGCAACGCCCACTAGCACTCTGCGCAGTCCGTTCGTCGAAGACCCTGCAATCGCCGCCACTGCGCGTTCTTTGCAGCAGCGCGCCACAACACCATCGCAAACGCCCGTGGTTCGCCGCACCGGACCGCTTCCCCCGCTCGCAACTGAGGTATCAGAAAAAAAGAGCAGTACTCTCACGACCGTGCTTGCGGCAATCTTCCTCGTCGCCGTGATCGTTTACGGCGTTATCCGCCTCCGCCCCGAAGTGCAAGCAGCACGCGCTCGCAACAATTCTTCTCTCGCACTGACCACCAACTCCCCGGCTGCAACCCCGAATCCCGAGCCGCCCGACAATTCCGCACCTGCAGATGCCCCCCCAGGTACCGCCGCACCCAGCGCTACGGCGACCAGCTCTCATGACGACGCAGCCGCGTCTACAAAACCGGCCACGGAGCAGCCCACCGAAAGACCTGTGGCTGGGCCTCCTCCACCGCCGAAGAAATCGGAACCGACGGTCACTCCAGCAGCCGCGGAGTACCAACGCCAGATCGAGCAAGCCATTGCGGACAAAGAATTGACCGGGCACGTCAAAGTCAACGCCACCGCCAGCACGTTGACGCTCGCCGGTAAGCTGCGGCCGTCCGATCACGCTTCCCTTCTCAAGTTCATGCGTAACGCACCGCTGAACGTCCGCGTGGTCGACGACATCCAGTACGACGACACTCCCGTAGCAAGCGCTGAGCAAAGTGACAACGGCGCACATCCCGTTCCCGCAGCGGGCAAGAGTGCCATTCACATCGTTACCGACGTCATAGGCGCCACGGCCACACTTTTCGGCCCGGCAGGCCGCCAGCTCTTTGATTGCCAGACGCCCTGCAGCTTCAACAATCTCAACCCAACGCACTACCGCCTGCAGATTACAAAAGACGGCTTCACGCCTTTGCAAACCGCCGTGGAGTTAAGAGCTGGCCAGGCTCTCGACCAAAAAATTCATTTGGAAGCGATCGCCAAGGGCCTCCTCGTCACCAGCCAGCCCTCCGGTGCGGACATCTTTATCAATGGCGTCAGGCAGTCGGGGCAAACTCCGGCGACGATTCCTCTGTCCACCGGTCAATATGATTTGGTGCTGCGTCTGCCCGGCTACGAAGCTTATGCCGGTCGCATTCAAGTGACCGGGAATGAGCAAACCAAGCTCGATACGCAGCTAAAGGAAAAATCCGCAGTCCACGTCGCTTGGGCGCAGGTGCACTCTACTCCCGAGGGCGCGGAAATCTTCATTGACGGCACCCCAGCCGGTGAACTCTCTCCCGCCCGGGTACAAATTCCAACTGGCCCTCACATCATCGCTCTAAAACTGAACGGATATCAGACCGCTCGGCGCGGCGTTCAAGCCAGTGAGGGCGGCACGGTAAACATCGACGAAGTCCTACGGCCCAAGTAAATCGTTTCCCGGTACAGCAAACAACAGGCGAAACCCATCCATCTAGCTCATTCCACTTTCCTTATTTGTGTCCAGTGAATTCACAGAATGGCCTGACGGTACTATACCCTTCGCACCGTTCCTGCCTCATCCTTAAGCTGCCTGATAAGCTTCCTTCGCTCATCCGGCAATCTGTAACATAGGACGCGAGATACGCTCTTGAGCTTATACGCCCCAGCCCAGCGGGACGATAAATCCGCTACCAAGTCGCGCACCGGCCAGCCGGCCTCGTCGCACTCTGCGTCCGCCCATCACCGGCGCAGTCCCATCGAAGATCCACAGCTCGTCCAGGTGTCCCAAGCGCTCCGGACATTTAACCTTCTCCTCCGCACCCGTCGCCTATACAACTCCTCTCACCCGCAGGTGCTCGACACCTTGGATCAAGCCTACGACGGTTTGCTCAGCGCAGCTGCTTCTCTCAACGGCCTTGAGGTTCGCGTGGAGCGCGGCGGCATTGTCGTCCCACAATTGAACGAGGGACATTTGCCCGATGTCCGGGGCGAGTTTCACTCTCTCGCCTGCGATCTTCAGCGCGCCGCGATCCACTCTCTGTTCTTCGGCGCGAAATTTCATGTGGGCGAATTAGACACGCTCACGCTTCTCACGACGGACACCTTGCTAAGATCGGAGGAAGCAGCCAAACGTTTTGCTGTCGGCGGTTGGCCTGCCCGCCTCCGGGAGCATCGCGTGAATGGAATCCAGGTCAACACTTTGACGGAACGAAAAGTCGATTCCGTCCTCGCAAGCCTCATTGCCGCGCTCGTCGCTTACGGAGGCAACGCTCCCGAAGAAACCGGTGACACACCGCTCCACGCACCCCAGGTTGAAGAAATTAGCGAATCGCTGCGCCTCATCGGCCGACTCACTCCGCCGATGGAAACAGCTCGTGGTCTCTCCGCGGAGGAGGCCGCTCGCGCCATCCACTCTTCGATGGAAAGCGCCACTCGTGGCTCGGTTCGCACACTCCTCATCGCCATGAACCATTACTCTCCGGGTGAAGGTGAAGCGCCGCAGGTTTATCTGAAGCGTCTCTCGCAGTCCCTGGTTCTTGAATTGCTCACGACGGAGTTTGCCGCTGGTACGCTCACGCCCGTCGCGGTTCGCCCCATGTTGAATCGGCTCGCCGATGAAGTCGTTTCATCCGGCGAATATCGCGGCCCGCATTCCTCGCAGCACTTTTCTTCGCTGGCCTCTTCCTGGGCAAACGATGGGCAGCGCGAACAACTTCTCGAACGTTTCTGGCTGGAGCTTGCCCCGCGAGAAAAATCCGCCGTGCTCCGCGGCACGGATATCTGGTGTGTGCCCATTCCCGTAATTCATCAGACCATTTCGCAATTGGTCGAAGCCGGCGCCGATGCCCACCGCCGCGAAGCTCGCGCCATCCTCTTAAACTATGCGCGCCGTCTGGAACAGCCCGCTCCCGCCCCTCGACGTGTTGTCGCCGCGGGCCTCGGTGAACTCTCTCCGCTGCTCGAACGCCTGTGGCCGAATCAGCTTCCCGAAGAGCTCTCCAAGCTCACCTTCACGGCCCTTACGAAAGAGCAGGCACCGGAAACTACCGCGCTGCTGGCGGCTTTCCTCGAAACCCTTGGACGCACCGCTGTCAGCCACGGAGATTTCGCCGGCTTCGAAAATATTCTCATCGCTCTCGAAAAACTTCCTCGCGATGCCGAGCACGAACACATGAACGCCCTCGGCCATCGTCTAATCGCCAACGATCGCTGGATGATGCTCGTGGACGCCTCCCTCGCGAATCGTCCCCTCGATCCGCCGCTTCCTCGCCTTCTCCAGCGCGATCCCGAAAGATTGCTCGATCGCCTCACGCTTTTGCTCACCGAGCCTCGTGCGAACGACATGCTCCCTGCCATGGCGCGCCTCCTTCGCGCGATCGGTGTCCCTGCTCTCACGCTGCTCGAAACGCGCCTGTTCGAAGCGCGTCGACAGCGCGTCAGTGCCGCCATTCGCCTGCTCGCCACCGCGGACCCCGACCGCCTCTTGCGCGGACTTACCCGCGCCATGGCCAGCTGGGAATGGAATCTTCAGGATCTCGCCGTCAGCGAACTCGCGCGGCCCGCGAATTCTCCATCGGCCCAAAGCACCGCATTCGTCTTCTCCGCGATTCTGCAGGACGCACATCCTCTGGTCGTTCCGATGATGATTGATCAGATCGGCATCGGCCAGGAAGCCACCGCCGTTCCCCTGCTCATGGAAATCGCCGCGGGCGAGCACGAAACACTTCGCGATCAGTTCGTTCGCATCAAGGCCATCGAAGCTCTTGGCCGCCTCCGCGCCCTTGAAGCCGTCGAACTCCTGAAACAGCTCGCCGGAAAGCGCGAAGGCCTCACCTTCACCGAGCCCGGCGGGCTTCGCGCCGCCGCTGAAGATGCGCTCGCCTTGATGGAAGAAGGTCCCGGCTCCGCCCGCGCTCGTGCTTCGTACGAACCCGCCGCGCCCTCCATTGGAAATTTTGTCGTGCCCCGCCGTTACGCCCGCGTGCCTCTTGAATCGCCGCTGCGCGCGCAAATCAGCGGCCCCCAAATGACCATGGCCCGTGTGAAAACCATCAGCCTCGGTGGCGCCTATGTGGAATCACCCAATCGCCTCAGCCCCGGTGATTCCATCCAACTCGAAATTCGATCGGGCTTGCGTAAGATTCATTTCACCGCCATCGTCCGCAACGTTGGCCCGAACGGCAACGGCGTCGAATTTGTTCACATGAAAGACGAAGACCGCGAGCGTCTGCGCAAGCTGGTCCAGAAATACATGCCCACTTAAACGCGGCCATGCTTCTCCGCGCCCATGCGCGCTTGCCGACACTGCCGTCTGATGTTGTTTTGTTTACAGCGCCTCATTCGCCCACCGGCTCAAAATACGTACTCTACGTCGTGCCTGATAGAAGGAGACCGCAGCGATACAAAGTCGCTTCCCGCAAATCGCGAACTCGAAGTGCACTTCGAGCAGAGCGACAATCTGGCAAACGCTCTAATGCTCTTCTCCGATTCCGAGGGTTTTCATTCCACGGCGGTTCTCAAGTTGTATGACATGGACAATCGTGTGCTCGTTTCGAGCAAATCCAAAAAACGTAAACGTCACTCGAAGTAATCGCGCCGAGCGTGTCTGGCGGGTTCGGCGGACGGGTCTTCCGGCCGGAGTTTACCGTGTCGACCTCGAATGAACGCAAGGCGTGCCGCGGCAATGCTTCAAATGCACCGACGGATGGCGAACGCCGGTCCCGGGACCGGCCGGCACAAAGACCTGGTCCTGCTTTACTCCCCTACCTGCTTACACGTTGGACACGCGCTTTCGCAAACGAGCGTTTGGATTTTTCCACTCGCAGTTTACAGTTGCAATTGCTGGAACATTGCAATAAAACCGAACCAATAATCTTGCGTGGTATCCACGGTTATCTTTCTCGAGGGGACTCGACGAACCAGCGGTAGCAGGTAGCTGGTCCGGAAAAGGGGGTGGGTATGCAACGCAGGCAGTTTTTGTTTGCGTTTGTCCTGCTGTATGTTGGAATTTCTCTGACGGCAGGCACGACGTTCTCGCAAATCAACACCGCGACATTGTCTGGAGCTGTCAGCGATCTTCAAGGCCTCGCGGTCCGCGACGCCAGAATCACGGTTACCAACACGGTCACGGGTGCAGAGCGCACTTCCATCGCCGATGAAGACGGCCATTACGCCGTCGTCGGCCTAATACCCGGCACTTACAAGCTTCGCGTCGAAGGCGGCGCTAACTTTTCTCCATTTGAAAATCCCGAGTTGCTGCTCAAAGTTGGCACGGAATCCATCGTGAATGTGACTTTGAGTCTCTCTACGCAATCGCAATCCGTCACCGTCACCACCGAATCGGCGCCGATTGAAACCACGCGTAGCCAAAGCGCGCAAACCGTCGACCAGCGCCAGATCGACAATCTCCCCATCAACGGCCGCAACTACGTCAATTTCACCCTCATCAATTCTCAGGTCACCCGCGACGTTGCGCCCACCATCGGCCCTGCTCCCAATAGCGGCCTCAGCATCAGCGGTGCCCGCGGACGCGGCAACATGGTCAGCGTCGATGGTGCCGACGCCGTCGACGCCTCCGTCGATGGCATTCGCTCCACCGTTTCCCAGGAAGCCGTCCAGGAATTTCAGATGATTCTCAGTAACTACAATCCTGAGTACGGTCGTGCCACGGGTGGGGTCGTGAACATCGTTACGAAGACCGGCACCAACGATGTTCACGGAGACATTTTCGGGTATCTCCGCAACCGATACTCCCAGGCGCGCAATCCTTTTTCATTCGATGTCGATCCCACCAGTGGCGACCTCGTTCCCATTAAGCAGGCCTACACACGCGTCCAGACCGGCGTCACCATCGGCGGCCCGATCGTAAAAGACAAGACTTTTTACTTCTTCTCTTATGAATACACGCAACGCGAGGAAACCGGCTTTTCCAGCATCGGCGAAGGCAATTTCGGTCTCGTTTCCGTGCCCGTGCCGCTGCCTACGGGAGGCGTTCTTCCCGTCGAGCTCACTCCTTCACAGGCCAGCGCTGTGAATAGTCTTCTTACCTCCGGCATTCGGGCATATGAAACCATCGGTGCCCAATACGGCATACTGATGGGCTCGGCATCCAGCGTGGCCTTGAATCGCCTCGATTACGGCGCGGTCGCCGCCGGCACAACTGGTGGTTTGTTGAATCCCGGTCCTGGCGCGCAATTCCCAGTTCCCGTCCCATGCCCCCCGGGCGCTACCGTGAATTTGCTGACCTGCTCCGCTTTTGGAATTGGCGTGGCACCGCTTCCGGCTTCGTATGTCGGCCTCGACAGCATTCGTGGCAATTTTCCGGTTATGGAAAAAACAAGTCTTTGGTCTGCCCGACTCGATCAGCGCTGGAACAACCACAACTCCTCCTTTCTTCGCGTCGGCGTTTCTCCTTCGGAAGTCACGGGACTGCAATCTACATCGCAAAACCAGGTCTTGGGCCAAAATTCCGCCTCGCGCGTCGGTGCAAGCCACTATCGCGACGTCAATGTTACCTTCGAACACGATACCGTGCTGAGCGGTAACGCCTACAATGAATTTCGTTTCCAGTTTGCCCGCCGCGGTCTTCACTTCGGTTTCTCCCCAGCCGATGGCGGAAGCGACATCGGCGTCAACATTCCCGGCTACGCGTACTTCGGCCGCGAGCCTTATTCGACCGTCGACCGCATTGAGCGCCGCTGGCAATTCTCCGATAACGGCACCATCATTCGCGGCCGTCACACCTTCAAGGTCGGCACGGACTTCAATCTCCTTCAATTGCGTTCTGCCAAACAACAGATCTTCGAACTCGACTTCGGCGGCGTCGTCGATTTCGGCGGTCTACCGGCGAGCGATTTCGGTTTTCCAAGCAGCGTCGCGCTTCCATCCGGCACCGTGAATCTCCCCGCCGCTACTTCTCTTCAAAGCTACGGCCTGGGCCTCCCGACCGACTACATCCAAGGCATCGGCACTTCGAATGAGCCATTCAACGACATTCCTATCGCCTGGTTCGCACAGGATTCCTGGCGCGCTACACAAAGGCTCACCATCAATTACGGTTTGCGGTATGACATCGATCTCACTCCGCTGTTCGCCCCGGCGACTTCCGTGAACGCCGCCGCCGAACAGGCGCTTGGCGTTGTGGAAGGCGTACCGCGCCAGTACAAGGACATTGCCCCGCGCATTGGTCTCGCTTGGGATCCGTTTGGGGACGGCAAGACCGTCGTTCGCGCCGGCTACGGTCTCTTCTACGATCACCCGCTCCTTGCAATTGCCTTCGACTCCGTGACCGCCGACGGTGGCCGTTCCGTGCAATTGCTCGCCGCCGGAGGCGCGGCCTCCGCCTGCGGTCTGGTCACCGCGGTTTGCGGCGCTGGACTCAACAGCCCCTCGAACCTGAACGGCTCTTCCATTTTCCAGGGCGTGCTGAACGCCCTTCCGAACATGTACTACGAGCCCAACCAGCAGCGCTTCAATCCGTTTCCTTCGGACTCTCTTTTCGCCAATCAGAACTACCTCACTGCCGGTTTTCCCTTGGCCATCCTGCCGTTCACGTTGCCCGTCGATAAGAATTTCCGCGACGGCTACGCCCAGCAAGCCAACTTGACCGTAGAGCGGGTCCTCGGCGGTAGTTGGAAACTTAGTGCCGGTTATCAATGGACGAAGGGCGTACATCTGTTTCGTCCGATTGACATCAATTCGACCGATCCCGTTCTTCTGACGAACAATCTTGCCGACGCTGGGGCGGCCGGTCTCCGTTTCGCCAGCCCGTTCACCGTCCTTGTTCCCTCCACCAGCATTGCGCCGTCGCCCGGGAGGAGTTGTGGGCTTTCCGTCATCGCCAGCGGTGTTCTAGGAGTTCTGAATCAATGCCCGGCGGCTCTGGCTTCGTTCGACGGTAAATTCGTCGGCACCCCCGCTTTCTTCAACTATTTCCGTAAGTCGGGTCCGAACCCCTCCTTCGCGGGTCTCGTTCCGGGCGGCTACGGCGCGCAGGTTGCCCTCGCGAGCGCTGCCGGCTATCCCACCGGCTTCGGTGTTCCCGTGCCGTTCAACAGCGTGGACACCCAGGTTTCCGACGCCTTCTCTTCCTACAACGCGCTCACCATTAACCTCGAAAAGCGTTTCTCGAATCACTTCCAATTGCTCTCGAGCTACACGTGGTCGCATTCCATCGACGATGGCACCGACCTTCAGTCCACTCTCGAGCCGCAAGACAGCCGCTTCCCGCAATATGAGAAGGGCAATTCGGTCAACGACCAGCGCCACCGATGGGTCACCAGCGGCGTATTCCAGACCTCTGCGCACACCGCCGGTCAGGGCTTCCTGCAAAGCTTCCTCAGCAATTGGACTCTCGCACCATTGGTCGAGGTTTCTTCGGGCCGGCCGTTCAACGTCATTTCCGATGAAGATACACGCCTTGAGCTCAGCTCTTCTGAAGCCCGACCCAATCTGGGCGGCGGTACGACATCACCTTACATTCACGGTGTTTCCTTTGGTCTTCCCACAACCTGCCTGACCAATTCTGGCGTACCCTTCACCGTGCCCGGCGTTACTCCACCGCTCGGCTGCGTTGGGACTTTGGGTCGAGACAAGTTCACCATGCCCATGTTCTTCCAGTTCGATACTCGCCTTTCGAAAGCCATCTATTTCGGCGAGCGTTTCCACATGGATCTAATCGCCGACGTCTTCAACCTCTTCAACCACACCAACATCATTGCCGTGAATCAGGTCTGCGATCCCACGGCCGGTCCGGTGTGCGATGCCGGCCAACCCACAGCCGCGGCCGATTCCCGGCAATTTCAGTTTGCTCTGAAGCTCTACTGGTAACCGCGGAAGAAGCGAAAAGCGAAATTCGGAAATAGAAATTTGGAAGAGCCGCCAGGGTAACCGTATCTCAAGTTTTGGCGCCCTCCCGCTCGGGTTTTTACTTTGCAATTTCCATTTTCACTTTTCGGATTTGTGATATAGAAATCCTCCATGCGACAAACACAAATGGCCTTGCGGTTGATCGTTCTTGCGTTCCTGGCCATCTTTGGCTGTTATATTCATGCCGCTACCGCCCAGGGTCCTAGGGGCAACACCATTTCATGGGCGGGCCGGACCTGGATTCTTACCAATGGCGGTATGGCCGGAGTCGCAAAGGGTGATCCGGCCAACCTGTCCGTCGATTCCAACGGCTACCTGCATCTGCGCATCGTCAATCGCAACGGCACGTTCACCGCAGCGGAACTCTTCTCGACGGAAAGTCTTGGCTTCGGTACCTACCAGTGGCAGATCGAAGGCGCCGTCGACAAGATGGATCCGACCACGGTCCTTGGCCTGTTCAATTACGGCGCTCACGCACACATCGGCGTCGACGCAGAAAACGAAATCGACATCGAATTCTCTCAATGGGGCAACACGTGCCACGGTTGCAACGCCGACTTCACCTTTTATCCCGCTACCGGCAACAAATCCCTCGGCCCCATGGAGGACAACTTCACCTACAACCCGAACGGCTCCACGCTAACCACCGCGCGCTTCGAATGGTCCTCCAGGCGCATCATCGGCACCATCATGAGTGGCTTGCAACCCATCGGGACCACCGCGAATGTGCTGCAGACTCTCACATTTGCTCCACCGGATTACGCGGTGCGCATCCCGCAGGTCTCCCTGCCACTGGCCATGAATCTCTGGTGTTTCAAATCCTTGCCGGCTTCCGATCAGGAGGTCGTCGTTCGCAGCTTTCAGTTCGTTCCGGAGCGGGCAAAGGCACCGTCACGCGGCCCGAACCAATAGAAATCGGCGCTACACTTTCAGAAAAATCTTTTTCCGCCACAAGAACCAGAGCAGGATCCAGCAGAAAACCACCGCACCCAGCGAATAGACCAGCGACGCGTTCGCTACGCTGAGTCCCCAAGCTTCGAGATATGCTTGCGCAGCCTCGTGCCAGTTCATGATTGCGCCGCTGGGCCCTTTCGCGCTAAAGGAATACCCCGGTCCATACACCAGCGAATCGGCGACAAATCCGGCAATCGCATTCATGCCGAACACCAGAATCGGCATGCTCCAGCGGCCGCGCCAACGCTTCACTTCCGTGACCCAATAGAGCAAGGAAAGGAACAACAGCGCAAAGCCGCCGCTGAACAAAACAAACGAACTGGTCCAAAGATTCTTGTTAATGGGAAACCAAAGGTTCCAAACTTCGCCACCGAGCATACCCAGGATCCCGGACAACACCATTACGCCGATCAGCGTGCCGGCGCTTTTCTTGCTCTTCAGCCAGTGCCCCGTCAGGACGCCGATGATCGTTGTGCCAATCGCAGGAATCGTGTGCATGATTCCCTCGGGATCGCGAGTGCCGTCATACAAATGGCCCATAAACAGCTTTCGATCAAGCCAGGCCGGCAGATTCTGCAACTGATCCATGAACGGGATGTCGCGGCCCGGTAAGCCCGCGCCCGGCACCGGCACAAATCGCAACAGCGCCCAATAGCCCACGAGGCATCCGAGAAGCGCTAGTACCTGTGCACGCCTCCCAGCCCACAATTCCAGAATCGCCGCAAAGAAGTAGCAGATGCCGATCCGCTGTGTGACTCCTTCGAAGCGCCACGTATGCAGGTCGAGGCCGATAATCGGCGACGCATTCACGAGCAGTCCTATCGCTATGAGAATCAGTGCGCGTCGGAAGGCGTGCCGCAGGATATCCTTGCGCGTTTCCCCGCGTTGCCGGCGCGCCGCAAACGAATACACCATGGAAATTCCGACAAGGAACAAAAAAGAAGGAAAGATAAAATCCGCAGGTGTCCATCCGTTCCACTTCGCATGCATGATGGGCCAATATGCGCCCTCGTCGCTGCCGGGATTGTCGACGACGATCATCGCCCCAACCATCAAGCCGCGATAGACGTCCAGACACATCAGCCGCGGATTGCATGAACTTGGCTCTAAACCTGCAGAGCTTGCGGCGGAGTAAACTTGGTTCCCTGTCGTCGCCATCGCCAGACTATATCCGCTCCCTTGCCGGTGCGCTACGGTGGCCAATCAAGTGTCATTTCTCGGTACCCGGCGAATCTTCGGCGAAAATGCCGCCCAGCCACCCATTTCTCGTCTATGCACGCTCAGGTTGAATAGGTATTGCCTTCAAGTCGGGTGTGTGTGAGCCTTTAGAGGCCCCCCAGCGTCCCGCTGACGATCCAGTCCTTGGCGGTATAACAAATACAACTCAGGGAACCAGGTGCATGAAAGTATCTGTCATTATTCGCGCATTTAATCGAGCTCATTCCATCTCCCAAGCTATTGGCAGTGCGCTTGGGCAAACGTATCACAACACCGAAATCATTGTCGTAGACGACGGCTCAACCGATGACACTCGCTTGGTAGTGCAATCGTTCCAAGACCATCGGATTCGCATCCTTAGTCACGAAACGAACCGCGGAGTTGGTGCGGCATGCAATACCGGGATCGCGGCCGCGACCGGCAATTTCGTCGCTTGGCTGGATTCCGATGACGTTTGGCTCCCCGATAAATTGGAAAGACAAGTCGAGTTCCTGAGGAGATACCGGGAAGTTGACGCTGTTTTCAGCGACGTCTCGATTCGGGAGCGCGGCAGGTATGTTTCTTCTCTCCTTGACCACATGACCGCGTTTCAGGCGCATCGGCAAGGAAAGCCCCGCGGCGCGGAGAGTGTGGTCAGTCAGCGCGAAATGTACCTCTGCCTGCTGCAAGAGGTGCCCATCAAACCAACCGCTCTGATGGTGCGCCGCGGTGTTTTTGACAAGGTAGGACTGTTTGATGAAAGTGCTCGCTCCGGCGAAGATTGGGAATTTCTTCTTCGTCTCTCGCACCATTCTTCGTTCGGTTATATTGACCGCACGCTCGCCGAGATGACGCGTAGCGAGGATTCCACCTTCGAGCGGTTTCGCTTGGACGACAAAGCGTTTCTCGTCGACGTTTTCACTCGCGAACGCGCCCACCTAACCCATGATGCAGTGGCATCGGACATGGCCCGCAGGGGCCTCCGGCACCATTTCAAAAGCCTTGGCTATTGCTATGTGGAAGCCGGAAAACTCGGTAAGGCAGCCAAGACTTATCTTTTGGGGTTCAAAGAAACCCACGACGCGCAAATGATTCTGCAGGCCGGAGCGGCGTTTATCCCAGTCACTTTCCGGAAGGAACTGATGCGCCGGGTCAAAGCCGCCCTATCCTGACGCACTCGGCCCGGTACTTCGAATTCCCGAATTTCCTTCGTACTTCCCTTTATTGCCGATAGCTATCCAGCGAGGCAACGTACAGAGATGTGGTCTCCGCAGAACATTGCCTCTCAAACGAACACGTTTGACGCGAACTCCCCCTATTCGAGGGCAACGCGAATCACGGTTTTCGCTGTATTTGCGTTGCTTTCCATTCTTCCGATTTGGCTGGTGAAATATCCGCCGTTGGTCGATTACCCCAATCATCTGGCGCGCGCCTTCGTGCTTCATCATTTACACGATCCCAATTACGAGTTCGTGCGGTTCTTCGCCCCAGATTGGGGTTTGAATCCTTATTGGCTGGCGGATTTTCTCCTCCAGGTATTTCAGCATTTTGTCGGAATTTACGCAGCCGGGCAGCTGCTGCTAACGGTTTGCATCTTGGGTCTGCCGCTGGGCGCTCTGTTTTTCTTGCGTCGCGCCAATTCCGGCAACGAGTATCTCGCGCTTTGGGCCTTCGCGGTGGCTTACAATCCCAATTTTTTGATGGGTTTTATGAGTTTCACGCTGAGCATCGCCTTGTGTCTCATTGTTGTAGGCCTGTGGCTCGACTACCTGCGAACCAGCCAGGTCAGGTACTGGTTGCTGACCGTGGTATTGGCCACGCTTTTGTTTCTTACGCATCTGGGCGGATTTGGAATCGCCGGCGTGGTAATCCTGCTCTACACCCTTCTAGAACGGGGAATTTCATCCGGAATCGTTCGCCGATTGGTTATGGCGGGTCTAGTGTTCGTGCCAGGTTCCAGCTTCTTCTTATACGCAAAGTTTCACGGCTGGGCGGGTCGCGGACTGGACTATTCGCATTGGAGTATAAATCTGAAATTAAGAGGCATGACCGTTCCCTTCCGGGAATATTCTCGATCGGTCGAGGCCATTGGCATTCTGGCGGTTCTGTTAACCATCGGATATTTTCTAAGCCGGCGAAACGAGTTGCGCTTGCAGCTTGTTTGGATAGCGATTGTCATTGCAATCGTAGCCATTCATTGGATGGTTCCGGACGCATTAGGAGACCTGGGATTCGTCGACTACCGTTTTTGCATATTCGCGTTTCTTTTTTCGCTGGCTATACCCATTTTCAAGGGTCCCCGAACTGTTCCGATGGCCCTGGCCAGCATCGTGTTTTTCGTGCACATCCTACAAGCCGGAACCTACTTCGTGTCCGAGCAAAGGCATCTTGCAAGGCTCGCGGGCAACTTCCAGTACATTCCTCAAAACGCTCTCGTCCTCGCCTACACATCCAGGGGCTCTGGTATTCCTTGGGAAAAGCAGGACGATCTCCATTTTTGGGGCTACGGCGTAATCGACAAAGGTTGGATTACCCCGAGTTTGTTCCATCAAAGTGGCGTGCAGCCCCTTCAGCTTCGCGTGCCGATGTATTCGGACGACGACCAATATGGAGACAAGCTGCAAGAACGAAAATACTCGGAAAATTTGATCGGCGAAAACTACGACTATCTCTGGGCAACGAACGTCGCTTATCTAAATCCCTTCCTCACCAGGATTGGAAGTCGCGTTTGCTCACAGGGTGAATTGCAAATTATCAGAACTAAGGCGAGATCGACGTACTGGCTCGATCGTACTTTTCAATAATTCTTGGACGCGAATCGCGAGAAAACTCGCTGGCGCTATCGAAAACTCTCTCCGCGCAGAAGATTGCCGATATCGTCCATTTTCTCGTCAAGGAGGTTCAGCTTGCGCGCGAGCCCCTGAATTTCTGATGCCGCTCGGCGATTAACGTCGAAGTCCAATTCGCCACGCAAGCGATCCTTCGAGTCCTGGCGATTCTGGCTCATCATAATCACCGGTGCTTGAATAGCCGCAAGCAGCGAGAGAAACAGGTTAAGAAGAATAAAAGGATAGGGATCCCAGGCTTTGTCGCGCAGGACGATGTTGACGCTCGCATAAATGATCGTGGATACGAGAAAAACGATAATGAACGGCCAGGAACCGCCAAATTGCGCGACTTCATCCGCGATGCGCTCGCCGAACGTCGATTTCTTCTCGATGATCTCGTTTGCATTGCGGGCTGCGCGCATACGGATCAACTGCTGTGCCGCATGGAATTGCCGGCTCAAAGTAGTGAGCAGGTCCATTCCTGCGTGCGGCTTTCGTTGCAGCAGGATCAGGATATCGTCGCGGGAGATCTCGATGCAGGAAGTGCCCTCGAGGGCGATGGCCGCGGTTTGATGTGCCGTTTGCTCCAACATCGACGCAAAACCGAAAAAGTCGCCTTTGGAGACTTCATCGACCGTGACTTCCTGCTGATCCTCGTCGACGGTGGTGATGCGCACCTTACCTGAGATCATCACGTAGGCTTGACCGCCGGGGTCTCCTTTCTTGTACACACGCTCGCGCGGAGCAAAGGATCTGACCTCAACCTGCCCGGCGAGGACCGCCGTCTCGTCGTCATCCAGCAAAGAAAACAGCGGCACACTCTTCAGTACATCGGGTTGGCAAACCATCGCGTTCTCCTTTGAATCTCGGCCTGCCAAGCTTACTTCGGAACTTTCCCGTCGCGGAACAAGGGAACGGTCCTGCTGATCCGATGTACCGTCAGAGCGCCGCGCCCCTCTGCTCTGAGTTTCGAAGGATAGGCCGGCATCGTGGGTTCGGGTTGTTGAAGGAAGAGAGATTACATTAACGCTTCACGATTTTGAAGGTCACGGCTTTGCTGTCGGCCCGGGACCGGCGTTGTCCACCCCAGCCGCCTCTTTCGGCGCCGCGATACGCTGCTTTTCGTCTACGCCGAACAACAGGTAATTGCTGAAGCTGTGCCGCCGATGGACCTGGTGACCCATCCAAGCGAAGTAAATCTCAGCCGTTTGCGGCAACCACAGGTTTACGCCGGCTTTCTGGAATTGCACAGGACCGTACTCAATCGCGGTATGTTCGGCAAGCAATCGGATCTGCGGAAGCGGCGCGACGATGTCGGTTTCCATCCGGATGATCTGATAATTGTCCGCGGAAATCCACGCTCGGCCCTTCAATCCCACGGAATAGGATGGGCCATGCATGCCCGACTGATAGGACCGGATGGCGTTCGGCTTACCCGGCATCTGCCGAAAATGAATTTGCCACGCCAGCGTGCCATTCGCCCGCGCCAGCCCTTCGCAGGTCATCTCGTAGTTCGCCGAATAATAGGGATGGAAGACCAGCACCGTCGCCGGCAGTCCGTTGGTCACAATCCCGTCCGGAAACTCCGCCTGCGCCCCTCCGCCGTTCCGGTATTCGGTTACGCTCAGATACCCTTTCCGTACCTCCTCGATCGACACAAGATAATCAAACTTCCGCTTTTCCGGCGATGAAGCCATCCCGTATTTGTTGATTGATTCATGCGTCAAAGTTTCCGTAGCCGTAAAACGATCCACATCATGAACGAATTTTTCCAGCTGGCTCCCGGCCTTCTGAAGCACTTCGCCGAGGTTGCACGTCGCGCCGGTTTCGACCGCCGGCACTTTCTCGTCCACGTCCGGCGGCAGCCAGTTCGAGGCAACTTCCATGGCCGCGGCTGCTGGCGATACGTCCGCCCCTTCGTCAGCCGCAGCCGTGCCGCCCGCATGTGCCGTGGTTGGAGGATTCTTAAACCTATCCAGCAGTTTTGCCGCATTCGCATCATTGGGATGCGCCGGTACATAATCCTCCAAAAGGTGGATGGCCTTGTCCTTGTCCCCTTGCTCATAGAGTGCATGCGCCAGAAGCGGCTGTACCGAGGCCGCCCGTTCGTGCCCCAGTTCTATCGAGCGCTCAGCGTTTTTCACCGCTTCGTCGTACTTGCCTTGCACTAGGTCCGCCTGCGCCATCAGCATGTGTACGCGCCACGACGACGGCTCGACCTCCACGGCGCGCTCCAGATAAGTCATCGCTTGCGCGGGCTTGCGCTCATGCAACATATCCTGGCTGATCGCCAGCAGTGCGCTCAAATGGCTCGGATTCAACTGCAACGCCCGCATCCAGTACGAGCGCGCAAGGTTCATATCGTTCATCTGCGAAGCATACACGCCGTATAGATACTCCACCTCGGCGCTATCGGGGGCATCCCGCTGCGCAGCCTCCAAGTAGCCGCGCGCGTCTTTCGGCCGGTTCGCGCGCAGCGCCTCGAGCGCCCGGCCAATGTCTTTTTGCGCTTTCGGCTTCAGCGCGGCAATTCCTCGATCGGACGCCGCCGCCTCTTTGTCATTCATCGGCTGAAGTTGAACGGTGACCTTCACTTCTCCCTTGTCCAGAACCTGGAATGATTTTTTCGTCGTTTCGTACCCAGACGCCACAACCTGCGCCGTCAGTTCGCTCTTCGGCACGTTGGCGAAACGCACTTTGCCGCCTGCCGCCAGCGCCGTCATAAAAACCTGCCCGTTGTCCCTGATCAGGGACACATACACGGATCCGAGGACGGGTACTCCATTCGGTCCTTTCACATTTACTTCCACGGACGAATACACATACAGGTTTTCCACACCTGGACTAAGCCCTCCATTGTACTGGCCTGGTGTCTGCAGCCCCGGCGCCTGCTGGCCCAAAACGATTTCGGCTTGGAGAAACAACCCAACGGCAATCAGGAGACTCACGAGGAACTTCATAGGACCCACCATCAAGCAAACCAGACTTTGTATAGCAGCGCGCGGAAACCACTCGTACCCCTATGGTAACGCGATGCAACTGCAAACCATACCCTTTTCGCGGTGTCCTTCGCTGTTCCTTTCTCTCAAGACGTCCGCTTCTTACATTCCGATGTTGTCGGATTGCGCTGCTTGCCAATCTTCACTGGCCCACGGCATGCGGCAGATTCCAGTGCTTCCACAAACTGATCACTCTCAGAAAAAAACACACGAACGCGCCAAATCCCGCCGCCCAACCCGCGGAAAACCTGATCTTCGTCGCCGCAATCATGCACGCCGAACCCAGCATGGCCGCCGTCGCGTAAATCTCAAACTGCAGTACCTTTGGTACTTGGTTCAGCAGCACGTCCCGGATCGTTCCTCCGCCAACGCCGGTAATTGTCCCGAGCAGCACCGCCACCAAAGGATTCATCTTGTACAGCATGGCTTTCTGCGTCCCGGCGATCGCGAAAATCGCCAACCCCGCGGCGTCCAGAATCTCCATGGCCTCCCCGGGAATCGCTCCTACGGAGTGGTGCAGAAAAAACACCAGCACCGCCGTCGCCAATACGATCGTCGGATAGCGCCAATCGCGAAGGCAGTAGAAAAGGCCAGCGTCATGACGCCGATCAGGTCCAGATTCCCATTCACCGCCGCCATCGCGCCTTCCACCGCGAACACAAAAGTCCCCATGATATCCACCGCAAGCAGCAAATGATCAGCGCTGATCGTCGCCGCCAGCGAATCGTTGGTCGTCACTTAGCTTTCTCCCGTGGCCCAAGATTCTAACTGGAAGCTAACCTCGATTGAATGAATTTGTCCTCGAGCGGCTGTCTGCGTATGGGACGAATCGAAGGATCCACGTTTCTCTTTTCCATTTTCCAATTTCTATTTTCAAACCTCGAGAGCACAATAGACTGGCCATGGCCGGCACCGTCAATCTCTACGACAACGCCTACGCTCACTATGATGCCGAGGTCTACCGTGAAGTTCGCGTCGAAACCTACGGCGAAGATCTCGGCCAAACCGGCTGGACCACCACCGAAGAATCAAATCAGATTCCCCGCACGCTGCAACTCACGCCCGCCACCGATGTGCTTGAGATCGGCTGCGGCTCGGGCCGCTACGCCCTGCAGGTAGCCGAGACCGTAGGTTCCCGCATCCTCGGCCTCGACTGGAACGAGCCCGGCATCCACAACGCCAACCATCTCGCGGCACGGCAAAATCTCGCCACGCGAGTCCGCTTCGAGGTCGCCGATTGCGCAAAACCGCTGACGCTCCGCGACTCCTCGTTCGACGCCGCCTTCTCCAACGACGTTTTCTGCCACATTCCCGGCCGTCTCGCGCTCCTCTGCGAACTGTTCCGCGTTCTGAAAGCGGGTGCGCGCTTTCTCTTCAGCGACGCGCTGATCATCGGCGGCGTCATCACCCATCAGGAAATCGCTACGCGCAGTTCCATCGGCTACTATCTCTTCAGCCCTCCCGGGGAAAACGAGCGCCTCCTCGAACAAGCCGGCTTCCGCGTTCTGAGCGTCGCGGACACCACCAAAAACGCCGCAGCCATCTCCGGGCGCTGGCACGACGGCCGCCAAAAGCGCAGCGAAGCCCTGCTGGCCATCGAAGGGCAGAAAAATTTCGACGGCCTCCAGCAATTCCTGAGCAACGTCCAAACGCTCACCACCGAACGCCGCCTGCTCCGGCTCCTCTACGTGGCGCAAAAACCATAAGCGCGGTCCGCGATTGCTGTTTCGCGCTCTGACCCGTAGCAGAGGAGCCCGAAGCCTGAGGTTTTTCGTCCTTCGCCGAGCTCGCTCCGAAGGGGCTCAGCATCCGTCTGATTCTGGATCTTTGCGGCCGCATTTGCGGTACGATTGCACGCTAAGCCCTTTGTTTGCCATGGGTACCGCGAATATAAAGTGATCTGTGGATGAAAAGTCTTCGCTACACTTTCGCCTCGCAATCCGGTACAGTGAGGGATCGTTTCCCGTGAACGACCCGGAAAAACTATGACCCCGATGTGGATACTTGCCGCCGTCTTTGCCGTGGTGCTGCTCGGCTTGGTAGCGTGGGTTCTGGTGCAGAATACCCAGGACCAGAAAAACAACGACGCCCTCGAAGCGCAAATGAACGAAGTGCGCCGCGACCTCCTCACTCTTTCGACTTCTCAGGCGCAATCCTCCACCAAAATGGAGACCATCGCCAACAGCGTCGCTGCGCGGTTGGAGGCGGTCACAACCGCGGTGCAGCAGGGTGCGAGGAACTCCGCGGAAATTACCTCGCAGATCACTTCGCAGGCGCAGACAGCGATGTCCAACGAGTTGAAAAATACCCGCGAGCAGATTACGCAGATGCAGCAGCAGCTCGGGCAGGTGCAGGAATCGGGACATTTAATGCATGAGGCCGCGACGCGCCTCGAAAACATTTTGGGTGGCACAAAATCTCGCGGGAACTTCGGCGAGACTACGCTCGAACGGCTCCTGGAAGATTGCCTGCCTCCTTCGCAATACTCGAAGCAGTACCGCTTCCGAAGTGGTGAAGCCGCCGACGTCGTCGTTCACCTGCGCGACAAGAAATTGCTGGCCATCGACTCGAAATTTCCCCTGGACGCGTTTCAGCGCCTCGAAGCGGAAGGTGACGAGGCCCGCAAGGTGTTCGTGAACGCCGTGAAGGTCCATGCCGATTCCATCGCCAAGAAATATATCGTCCCGGACGAAGACACGCTGGAGCTCGCATTGATGTTCGTGCCAAGCGAGTCGGTGTATTACGAATTGCTGCGTAGCGTCGATTCGCGCGGCGTTGCGCTGGACGCCTACTGCAGGTCGAAAAAGATCATGGCGGTCTCGCCGAACACGCTGTACGCGCACCTGAGCGTGATCGCTATGGGTTTGCGCGGAATGCAAATCGAAGAAAACGCTAAGCGCCTCAGCGCGAACCTGGCGGGAATGCGCAAACAACTAGATACGTTCAGCGAAAGCTTCGATAAGGTAGGGAC
The DNA here is from genome assembly GCA_963783955.1 of Candidatus Acidiferrales bacterium. Lineage (GTDB taxonomy): Bacteria > Acidobacteriota > Terriglobia > Acidiferrales > UBA7541 > Acidiferrum. The sequence goes on from CAWAPN010000004.1 coordinate 761,301, forward strand.
GCACCTGAAGAACGCGCAAATGAGCTATTCCGAAGCCGACAAGCGTTTCGACAAAGCGTCCAATTCCCTCGACAATCTGCTCGACGATGGCGATGTCGTCGGCATAGTGGATGAGCGCCAAGGCACGTTGGAGCTGCCGCCCCCGCCGAATGCCGCCCAAAAATCCGCGTGATTCGGAAGTGTTCGAGGCTAGCCGCGGTCTTGAGGGGTGGGGGTGGGACGCTTTGCAGTCTGTCGATTCATACCGGTCTAAAGACCCGCCGCTAGGACGCCTTTGGCGGCGACAGCGGCGCCAACAAACGAATAGAAACAGTGAAGCTACCGTGAGCTTTTCCGACCAACTCAAACTTCGCCGTATTATCCGCGCCGCCGGTAGACTGAGCTTTGACGGCAGCGCCGCCGGTGAGTGCGGCAACTTCGGGCGCAAGATTGCGGGCCTCAAGCCCGACCTTCGTGGTGGTACCCCACACACGCACCGTTAACGTACGATGCTCCCCCGGAGCCAGCGCGGCGCCGCTCGATTCCAATTCGAGGCTGACAAACACAATGTTGAACGGAGCCGCGGTTTTCTGCCCGCAGCTTGCGTTTACAGCCGCCGGCCCGGGATCCATGTCGGTCGGCGGCAAGACCGTCAGCGAAGCGGGAGACGACGCAAGCACCAGACCCGGCAAGCCAGCGATGGTCACGTGGTTTGCGTCGGCATCGCCGCAAAAGCCATGGCCGACGAATTCGAAGCGGTCCGCGATGGAAGCAACGCGCGGGGCAGCGGTGACTTCTACGGTGGCCGACGGAACATCCGTTGGAGCGAGAATGGTGCTGGACACTCGGCCGCTTCGCCCCTCAATACTGGCGAAGATGGTCCCGGGATTCAGCGGCGCTACGAACAGGGCTCGCCCCGTCGCGTCGGTCGTAACTTTGTCACCGTTCGAGAACGAAACGTTTACGCCCGGCGTCAGACGACCGGTGACATCCAGAACCGCGAGCGTGGCGCGTTCCCCGGAGACCAACTTATGCGGCAGGAGCAGGATCCGTGCACCCGAAGCGGCGGGGGCCTGCTGGGCGGGCCGGATGGGCCGGCTCACAAGCAGGAGAGACACAACAAGAGCTGCAAGGCTGAGCGGACGGGACAAAAGGCGCACAAGGCGATTGTAGTGGACTTTGCCAATCCGTAGAAGGGCGCACCTCATTTGGGGCAAGGCTGTGGGATTCGGTGCATTTCGGGTATCCTTGCGGACTGGCCATTCGGCCGGTGTTGCGAATAGGCGGTTAATCACTTCGACGCAAAGGCTTTCACAGGGGGCAGGCGTCTGCTAGCGTGGATAAGAAGAGGTCGGAACGGGTGTCCGCGGCTGGGGAAACGCGTTTGCTCACGAAAAGCCTGGAAGGAGACGCTGTGCAGATCGTCAGCGCGGGTGTGAGCGACGTGGGGCGCGTGCGCACCAATAATGAGGATTCTTTCAGGATTGTCGAGGCGCTGAACCTTTTCATCTTGTCCGATGGAATGGGTGGAGAGGCGCACGGCGAGGTGGCCAGCGCCATGGCGGTCGAAACGGTGGAGAAATACTGCGCGAATCCCGAGGTGTCCAAAGAAGACAGCGGAGCTACGCTGCACGGGGCCGCGCCGGAAAGCTGGAGCCCGCCGACGAAAATGCTGCAGAACGCGGTGTACCAGGCAAATTTTAACATTCACCAGTCGGCGCAGAAGTACCCGGAGCGGCGCGGCATGGGAGCGACGCTGACGGCGGGTTGGGTGAACGGGACCAGGATGAGCTTGGCGCACGTGGGAGACAGCCGGGCGTACCTATTGCGCACGGGAAGCTTGCAGCAACTCACGAACGATCATTCGCTGGTTGCAGAACAGGTGCGACGGGGAATATTGACGCGGCAGCAAGCGGAAGAAAGCGAAATGCAGAGTGTCCTGTTGCGCGCGCTCGGGGCGAATGCGGACGTGGAAGTGGAGATTGACGAGGTCGAGGTAATGCCACGGGATGTACTGCTGTTTTGTTCCGATGGACTGACCCGTATGGTAAGCGAACCGGAAATCGCGGGAAAACTGCAGGCGGAGACGGACCCGCAGTCGGCTGCGCAAACGTTGGTGGACTTGGCAAACGAACGTGGTGGAATGGACAACGTCACAGTGATTGTTGCGCGCATTCAGGACGAGAACAAAGGTTGGTTTTCCTGGCTGCGACGGGACCCGGGTAAGAAAGAATAGCAGCACCCAGGGAGGAAAGCGGCATGGCCAAGCTCAGCCTGATGTTCGAGGACAAATTGGTGAAACAAGTGCCCATTGGCTCTCGTCCGGTGTCCATCGGGCGTTCTCCGGACAATGATCTTCCCATCGACAACCTGGCGGTCTCTACGTATCACGCGCGGGTTTACTACGAAGGCGGACGGTTGGTCGTCGAAGATCTCGACAGCTTGAACGGGACGTTTGTGAACGATCTTCGTGTGGAACGCGCCATGCTTCACGACGGTGATTCCATCTGGATCGGCAAGCACAGTATCAAGGTGGACGCGACCGCCGATACTGCTATTCCCGTTGACGTGGGCCGGAAAGCGGCAGCTCCAAAAATCAACGAGACCATGGTGTTGGATACCAAGGCTCGACGCGACATGTTGCAACAGGCCGCGGCAATGGGCGAGCGCTCGCAATTTTCGCCTGGACGCATGAAGATGCCGACGCTGGTGGTCTTGAACGGCAGAGTGGACCAGAAGGAATACGTTTTGACGAATAAATTGACGGTTATTGGCAAATCGTCGATGGCCACGATTCGTCTTCGCGGGTGGTTCAAGCCGCAAGTCGCCGCTCAGATCAACCAGCGCGATGATGGGTACTATTTGGGGACGGGAGCCAAGATTCCGTCTGTGAACGGCGCGCCGATTCAAGGGCCCGTGCGGCTGAACGACGGGGACCTCATAGAGGTTTGCGGTATTCGCATGAATTTTATCGTTCGAGAGTAGTTCCTTTCGCCGGGCCGCCTTCTGCTTTTGTAGGGATGGCCTTCGGCTTGCCCTGACACAGGTCACGAAGGCCATTAACCATAATCGGTTGCACGGTGCCGGGCGGCGCCGAGATCCGGGGGGAAATCACCGGTCCGAAGACCCGCCTCGATCTAGTCTTTCTGTACGATGCCTGTCACGCCGGCGACGAATAGGGTGGCCAGGACCCAGCCGAGAAGAACTTGCAGACGTTGGAAGGCGAAGAGAAATCGCGATGAAGTGAGCAGCGAAGAGTCTGCCGAGTCACCCTGATTGGCGTCGGCTTTCTGATTCGCAGCGTGCCGCCAGGCCGGGGCCGGATCAGGCTCCCAACGATCGGTTTGGCCAAGCTTCACCAGCGGGAGAGAATTTTCGAGCGAGTAGACGAACGGGGCAAGCGGCTCGTAGTGATCCGGTGGAACGCCGTGGGTTTTGAATTGAGCATAGGCGGTTTCATCCCGGGGAACCATGGCGTGCGCGGCGCGCGCCCCGGCGAAGACGCCCCAGCCGATCACGACCAAAAGAACCAGTCCCGCGAGGGCGCGAAGTGGATAGTAACCATAGCCGACGACCAGACTGAGCGGCCAACGAAACAGCGCGGCGGCCAACGTGCGTTCTTCCTTCCATAAATGATCTTCCATCGCGAAAAGCACGCGGCGCGCGCCTCGGTCCACGCCGGCGTTGCGCATGACCTTGGCGAGCTGACGATAGGGTTGCGGAGAAAAGGGCTGCTGGAGAGCCAGCCAGGCGAGGCGATTTTTCGTGTCTGTCAAGCCCGCGGAGAGTTGCTCGTAGACGAAGCCGTCCAAGTTGAGCTTGCCGGGAGGGGGCCAACTGGACTTATCGTCGAGGATGGCGCCGGCGGACGCATTGCTTAGATCGAGCGAGGCGCGTTCCGGACCGCGCACTCCGGTCCATTTGATGGTTCCTTTCGTGACCGAATCCGCCAGACGCACATGGCCGTCGGCGGAAAAGCCATCGCGCAGCAGGATGTCGCCCTGAACGTTGATGCGGTCGGCCGTGAGCGCGTTCGCACCAGAATTCTTAAAGGTTCCGCCATCGCATTCGAGGTTGTCGCCGATTTGCGCGCTGAGAAGATTGACTTCGCCATCCGCGCAGAAGCCTGCGCGGAAAAAGACGAAGCCGCGGACATTGATGCTGTCCCCATTTAATGCGGTGGCGCGCGGATTCTTGAAACCGCCGGCGTCGCAGGCGAAATTGTTGCCGATTTGAGCGCCGGGCAGTTCGACTTCACCCTCGGCGACGAAACCATTATGAAGGAGGACGTTGCCCTTCACGCTGATGCGGTCCGCGTTCAGGGCCGATGCGCCTGGATTTTTGAATTTGCCTCCGCCACACTCCAAGTTGCCGCTGATCCGAGCCCCGAGCAAACGGACCTCGCCTTCGGCGGTAAAGCCGTCACGAAGAAAGACACTGCCGTGGACGGTCATGCGATCGCCGCTGAGGGCACTCCCGCCCGGATTGCAGAAAGAGCCGTCGTTGCATTCGAGATTCCCGCCGACCTCCGCGCCGAGGAGACGCACTTCGCCTTCCGCACTGAAGGCATTTCGTAGAAAAAGGCTGCCGCGGATCCGGATGCGGTCGGCGCGCAGCGCCTTTCCAGAGGCGTTGCGGAATTTGCCTGCACCGCAATCGAGGTTGCTGCCGATGCGCGCGCCAAGCAATTGGACTTCGCCTTCCGACGAGAATCCATTGCTGAGCGAGACCGTGCCCTTGACCTTGGCGCATTCCGCGTTGATGGAACGAACGAAGCTTCCGCTGAAACTGATCGTGGGAATTCGCAAAAAACGAAGCTTCGTTTCTTCTTTCAAGCTGCAGCAGCGCAGGGCCAAGGGAAAGCGAACACGAACGAAGGAAAGATCAAGCCCGCCTTCGATCCGCGCGCCGTGTGCTTGAATGCCGCGAGGATCGACATAGCTGCGGGCCTTGCGATCGATGCACAACCAGCGAAGGAGATCGGCGCGAATGCTGCGCTCGAGGCCCCAGCTGTCGGCCTTGAGCGGATTATTGGCTGGATCGAAATCCTTTTGGCTCGCGCCGCACCAGGCCATTTCACCGAGAGGTGCGGCGGCAAGCAGTTTTCGCTCGGCGTCACGCAACGGCTGGAAATGAGCTTCGGCTAACTTGAGCAGGTCTTCGGGATTTCCCGTCAAAGATGGAGTTGGCATGAATGGACCCGGTGTAGGGCCTTATATCACGAGCGCCAGCGATGTACCAAAGCGGTTCCGAACCGGCAGAGGACGGAAAAGATTGACGCAGCCAAATTGGCGGCCCTTGCCGTGCCTGTTGTACCTAAACAGGCAGCTTTCGTAGTCTAATAAGAGCTATCTCCATCGGAAGAAAAGGGGCGCGCAGTTCCGGGGACGGAGCGGGCGTGTCTCGCCCCACGCTATCCGAGTACAAGGTAATTTTCGCCTTTTATGTGGATCGTCCGATTAGCACTTTCCAGGCCCTATACGTTCATCGTAATGGCACTGGTGATCGTCCTGCTGGCCTGCGTGGTGATACCACGCACACCCACCGACATTTTTCCAGACATTAACATCCCGGTGATCGCGTTGGACTGGACCTACACCGGGCTGGAACCACAGGAGATGGAGCAGCGCATCACGACCAACGTAGAGCGCGGGATCACCACGCTCGTGAACAACGTCGAACACATCGAATCACAATCGCTGAACGGCATCGCGGTGGTCAAGATTTTCTTCCAGCCGGGCGTCAATATTTCCACGGCGCTGGCGCAAGTGACCGCGATTTCACAGACTTTTTTGAGACAGCTGCCGCCGGGAACCACTCCGCCACTGGTCATCATCTATTCTGCTTCGACGGTGCCGGTACTGCAGATTGGGTTGACCAGCGACCGCCTGAGCGAACAAGCGTTATTCGACTACGGCAATAATTTCATCCGCACGCAACTGGCAACCGTGCAAGGGGCGGCCATGCCCTTTCCCTATGGCGGAAAGCCGCGCGTAATTTCGGTGGATACCGATCCGGTGGCACTGCAGGCGAAGGGACTCTCGCCGGTCGACATCGTAAATGCGTTGAACGCCCAAAACCTGATCCTGCCGACCGGTACCGCAAAGATGGGTGCGCTCGAATACAACGTGGAAATGAATGCCAGCCCGACGACCGTGGCGGAATTGAACAATCTTCCGGTAAAGACTGTGAATGGGTCGACGATCTACCTGCGGGAAGTGGCCCACGTGCGCGACGGCTTTTCGCCGCAGACCAACGTGGTGCTGGCAAACGGCCAACGCGGCACGTTGATGAGCGTGTATAAGACCGGCAGCGCGTCTACGCTGTCCATTGTGGATCGCGTGAAGCAAACGCTGAAGGATTACGAGCCGACGCGGCCGGAAGGACTGAAAGTTTCGACATTTTTTGACCAATCGCTGTTCGTGCGCGCGGCGATTCAGGGCGTATTGCGTGAGGCCATGATCGCGGCGTGCCTGACGGCGATCATGATCCTGCTCTTCCTGGGAAACTGGAAAAGCACGCTGATTATCGCCATTTCGATCCCGCTTTCCATCCTGGTCAGCATCCTTTGTTTAGCCGCGTTGGGAGAAACGATCAACATCATGACTCTCGGCGGATTGGCGCTGGCCGTCGGCATCCTGGTGGACGACGCGACGGTGGAAATCGAAAACATCAACCGCAACCTGGCGATGGGCAAGGAGACGGTGCAGGCGATTCTGGATGGCGCGCAGCAGATTGCGGTTCCCGCATTCGTGTCAACGTTGTGCATCTGCATCGTGTTTATCCCGATGTTTTTTCTCTCTGGAGTGGCGAAATATCTGTTCGTGCCGCTCGCAGAAGCCGTCATTTTTGCGATGCTGGCGTCGTATATGTGGTCGCGCACGATCGTGCCGACGATGTCGATGTATTTGTTGAGCGCCGCGGACGAGTATCACGCAGACGAACACGTCGGGGAAAAGATGGGATTTTTCCGCCGTTACCAGCAGAGCTTTGAGCGCGGATTCGAACGCTTGCGCGTGGCCTATCGCGGCGCCCTGACCACTGTGCTCGAACACTCCAAGCTGTTTTCCGCCTGCTTTCTTGCATTTTGTGTTCTGAGCACCTCCCTGGTTTTTGTCCTGGGACGCGATTTTTTCCCCAGTGTGGATGCCGGGCAAATCCGGTTGCACATGCGCGCTCGGACTGGGTTGCGCATCGAGGAGAGCGCTCGCCTAGCCGACCAAATCAACCAGGTGATTCGCCAGACCATACCGCAGAAGGATCTGGAAACCTTGCTGGACAATATCGGGCTCCCCTACTCCAGCATCAACCTCACGTATAGCAATTCGGGCACCTTCGGTACCGCCGACGGAGAAATCCTGGTACAGCTTAAGCAGGAACGGGGAAAACCGACGAGTTTTTATGTGGACGAGCTTCGGCACAGGCTGCCGCGGCAATTCCCGGGAGTGCAATTCTTTTTCCAACCGGCGGACATTGTCACGCAGATTTTGAATTTCGGAACACCTGCGCCAATCGACGTACAAATTGTCGGACAGAATCAACCGGGCAACTACGCCGTCGGGCTCAAGCTGCAAGGGGAGATCAAGCATATTCCCGGAGCGGTAGACGTGCACGTGCAGCAAGCCTTTGATTCTCCGACGTTGCACATGGACATCAACCGGACACGCGCGCAATACGTCGGGTTGCAGGCGCGCGACGTTGCAAGCAATGTGCTTATCTCGTTGTCTTCGAGCTTTCAGACGGCGCCGAATTTCTGGCTCGATCCGAAGAACGGTGTCAGCTACAACGTAGCGGTCCAAACGCCGCAATACCGCCTAGACAGCTATCAGGCGCTGCAGAATACGCCCATCAATGCCGGCGTGAGCGGACCCGCTCCGCAGATTCTGGCCAACTTAGTGAATACCAGGACGGTAGCGCGGCCGGCATCCATCTCGCATTACAACGTGCAGCCGATGATTGACGTGTATGCGTCGGTTTCCGGTCGCGACCTGGGATCAGTGGCAAAGGAAGTTTCGGCTAAGGTTAAGGCCATCGAAAACGAATTGCCGCGTGGTAGCCGCGTCGTAATCCGCGGGCAGGTACAGACCATGACGACCTCGTTCATCGGCCTCGGCGTAGGATTGATCGGAGCCATTGTGCTGGCGTATCTTCTCATCGTCGTCAATTTTCAGTCCTGGCTGGACCCTTTCATCATTATCACCGCGCTGCCGGGAGCGCTGGCCGGGATTTGCTGGATGCTGCTGTTTACACACACCACGTTGAACGTGCCGTCGTTGACGGGCGCCATCATGTGTATGGGCGTGGCAACCGCGAACAGCATCCTGATGGTGTCCTTCGCGCGTGAACAATTAAACGAGGGGAAAACCGCACTGGACGCGGCCCTGGATGCGGGATTCGTCCGAATTCGTCCCGTGATTATGACCGCTCTCGCGATGATGATCGGCATGGTTCCGATGGCCACGGGGCTTGGCGAAGGCGGCGAGCAGAATGCGCCGCTGGGGCGCGCCGTGATTGGCGGTTTGCTGTTTGCCACGGTGGCCACGCTGTTTTTTGTGCCGTGCGTGTTTTCCATCATTCACGGACGGCTGGAACGCAAGCGGCTGCGCACGTAGCGCGCCCGAGCGATATCATCGATGGGAATTGGGAAGATCAGGTGAGGCAGGAACAATGAATGAAGTCGCACATCGCGGCGGCAATGACGGCGGCGAGAAGAGGCCGAAGAAAAGCTCGCTGTTTTTCGTCTTCTTCGTGATCGTCGTTGCGCTGGTGATCGGGGGAGTGCTCGTGATGGTGCAGCGGCGTTCCCAATTTCAGGCGCTGGCGAAGGATACAGAAGCTCTCGCGGTTCCAACCGTAGCGGTCATCCATCCGACATCGGAGGACGGCGCCGAGGATCTGGTGCTCCCAAGTACCCTTCAGGCCTACGTGGAGTCGCCGATCTATGCGCGAACAAACGGCTATCTGAGGAAGTGGTACCACGATATTGGCAGCCGCGTGAATAAAGGAGATTTGCTGGCGGACATCGACACGCCGGAAGTGGATCAGCAACTCAATCAGGCCAAGGCGGACCTGGTGACGGCGCAGGCCAACGAGCATCTTTCGCAAATCACGGAAACGCGCTACAGCGAACTCCTGAAGACAGACGGCGTTTCCAAGCAAGAAGTGGATAACGCGACGGGAGACTTGGCGGCGAAGCGGGCAATCGAGCAATCGTCGCAGGCAAATGTCCAGCGGCTGAATGAATTGCAGTCGTTTCAGCAAGTGTACGCGCCGTTCAGCGGCGTGGTTACGCAAAGAAACGTGGACATCGGGACGCTGATCAACGCGGGCAACGGCGGCGCGTCGCAGCAGCTTTTCTATTTGGCACAAACCGACCCGATTCGCGTTTATGTGAACGTGCCGGAAGCATACGCGCCTTCGATCCGTCGAGGGCTTGGAGCGTTCCTCGAACTTGGGCAATACCCCGGCCAGAAATTCCAAGGCGAAGTGGTACGAACCGCGGAAGCGATCGACCTTCTGACGCGCACACTGCTGACCGAAGTGGACGTGCCGAATAAGAACGGGCTGTTGCTGCCCGGCGGTTACGCGCAAGTGCACCTACTGGTGCGTGTGCAGGGCGAGCGGCTACAGGTTCCGGTGAATGCCCTGTTGTTTCGATCGGAGGGGTTGCGCGCCGTCATCATTGATACGAATCACCGAGTACGGTTGCAGCCGATCGATATCGGAAGAGATTACGGCACGTCGCTTGAAGTTTTGAACGGGTTGAAACGCGACGACTGGATCGTGCTGAATCCCCCCGATGCCATCGAAAACGGCCAGGAAGTTCATGTCCAGGAGGTCAACAACCCTCTTGCTCCTGCGCCGGCGCCAGGTCAACCTGCTCAGCCGGCTCCGCCCGCGGCGAAACCGACGCCTTCGAACGGGAAGAAACCCTGATGATTGTTCGTGCACTCCTGGTGAGTCGCTCCGAGGCGATTCTCTGCGGGTTGACTGCGGCGGCTTTGCTGTGCGCGGGCTGCACGGTCGGGCCAAATTATAAGCGTCCTACGGCGCCCGTACCGGCGAACTGGCAGGTGCAGGAGCCGTGGCGCCAGGCGGAACCCCGGGATTCTGCGCCGAAGACAGAATGGTGGACCCTTTTCCATGACGAAGAATTGAATGGCCTCGAAACGGATCTTCTGGCGGCGAATCAAACGCTGAAAGTTTCGATGGCGCACTTTGCGCAGGCCCGGGCGTCCGCTGCGGTGCAAAACGCCACACTATTTCCCACAGTAACCGCAGGCCCGCAAGCGGGAGCCGAGCGATACTCCGGAACGCGACCCACGGGATCATCCGTTCCGCTAAGCGGGCCGGTCACCCAAGGCAACTTCAACCTTCCCTTCACCGTCAGCTACGAAGTGGATTTGTTCGGGCAGCGGCGCCGGACGATTGAAGCAGCGCAGGCAGCGTATCAAGCGAACGCCGCGGACCTCGAAAACGTGCGGCTGGTCCTGGCGGCGGAACTTGCCGCGGATTATTTCACGCTTCGCGAACTCGATTCGGAAATTGGGATAACGAACCGGACGGTGGAGACGCTGCAGAAGGGGCTGGAGTTGGTGAAATCGCGGCACAGCGGAGGTATCGCTTCCGGACTGGACGTAGCTCAGGAAGAGACCTTGCTGAATACGACGCGCACGCAGGCCATCTTGCTGCAACAAACACGAAAGCAATTCGAAGACGCGATTGCCGTGCTGGTCGGCAAGCCCGCGCCGGATTTTCATGTGGCTGCGCGCGAACTTGCGGCGGAGCCGCCGCATATCGACGCCACGATTCCATCGGATTTGTTGGAGCGACGGCCAGACATCGCGGAGTCGGAACGGCAGATGGCAGTGGCGAATGCGCAGATCGGAATCGCAAAGGCTGCGTATTATCCTTCCCTGACTCTTTATGGGCAGGGGGGATGGAATTCGCAGCGCATTTCGCAATTGTTGAGTGCAGAGAGTGGATTTTGGGCGTTGGGCGCCAATGTCGCGCAAGATATCTTCTCGGGCGGTGCGCTCCACGCGCAGGTGCAATATTCCGAGGCAGGATACGACGCCACCGTGGCAAACTACCGCGATACGGTGCTAAACGCGTTTCGCGAAGTGCAGGACAACGTGACTGGCCTCGAAGTGCTTGCGTCGGCGCGGCAATCGCAGGCCAATGCAGTGGGTTCCGCGCGAAGGCAGTTGGACATCGCCACCTCTCGCTATGTGGGAGGATTGGTGAATTATCTGGATGTGGTTAGCGCGCAACAGAACCTGCTCAGCAATGAGCAGGAGGCCGCCATCATTCAAGGGCAGCGGCTGGTAACGTCCGTGCTGCTGGTGAAGGCCCTTGGTGGGGGCTGGGATGCGGCGAGCCTTGCCGCAGTGCACGTGAAACCGCAAGCAAAAGATTTGGTGACGCAGTAGGTCGCGAAGCTTGCTTGCTGGACCCCGCCTTCAACCTGTTGCGAAGGGCTTTACCCGGGAAGCAGGCCGTTCGAGCCGTCGTATCTGACACAAAAAGCCCATTCTCATTTCCCGGGGAGTCTGCCAAGCGAGGCATCGCTTATCCCCGGAAAACACGTGCCTAGCGCTCAACTGCGAAGGGCCATAAGCCAAAAAAAGAAGTACGAAGATTTTCGTTGACACTACGAATACCTTCGTAGTAGAGTCACCCGATGGCTATCCTGTCCACGAAAAAACCTACTGCTTCCGAGCTCGAAATACTCCATGTTCTATGGGAGCGCGGCCCCTCGACGGTTCGCGACGTGCATCTAGCGCTCAGCGAAAAAAGACCAATTGGCTACACCAGCGTCTTAAAACTCATGCAGATCATGACCGCCAAGGGCACCGTGCAGCGCAACGAGACGCAGCGGGCCCACGTATACCAAGCGGTGCAACCGGAGGAAAAGACCAAGCGCGACCTGGCGCTCGATGTGTTGCAGCGCGTGTTCGACGGTTCGGCCAGCGAATTGATGATGCATGCGCTGGCGGGACGCAAAGCTTCCAAAGAAGAGATTGACGAAATGCGCCGTTTGCTCAACGAGCATGAAAGGAAAATCCGATGATGCTGCCGATTCCGTGGCTTTCCGATGCTACGCTGCGATTGCTGGCGCTTTCGCTGCTGCATTTTCTGTGGCAGGGAGCAGCATTGGCGGCGTTGGCGTATGTGGCGATGGCGATTTGCCGAAGCGCATCCGCGCGTTATTTGGTCGGTGTGGCGACGCTCGGATTGATGCTCGCTGCGCCGGTGGCGACTTTCTCGGTGCTTCGTTCCCAAGAGGCGGCGAGTGTGCCGGCCGTCTCCGGAAATGCATTTATTCGGGCCGCGACAACGCCGCGCCCCCACGGCTCGACGGTCGTGAAGGTCACCGTGAAAGGCCAGGACAGCGCGAGCAGTCGAACCTATTTTCCCTGGCTCGTGGAGCTCTGGTTTTTTGGAGTTGTGCTACTGAGCTTACGTTCGGCGGGTGGCATTCTGCTGATCGAACGGCTGCGTCGCAGGGAAACGACGCCTGTGACGCAGGATCTGCTCGACCTGTGTACCTCTTTACAAAGGCGCATGGGCCTGATGCGGGTGGTGCGTTACTGCGAAAGCCTGCATCTGGATGCGCCCGCGGTTGCAGGATGGATTCGGCCGATCGTGCTGCTGCCAATGAGCGCGGTAACCGGCTTGACCGAGGTGCAACTGGAAGCGGTCGTTGCGCACGAACTGGCGCACATCCGCCGGTACGACGCGCTGGTGAACCTGTTCCAAGTGGGAGTGGAAACGCTGCTGTTCTACCACCCCGCGGTCTGGTGGCTGGGCAGGCGCGTGAGGGTGGAACGCGAGCATTGCTGCGATGACGAAGCCGTCGCGCTGTGCGGTAGTCCGGTAACCTACGCACACGCTCTGACGCGCATGGCGGAAAGCAAGGCGGCGCCGCAATTAGCGATGGCTGCGAACCGCAGCCCGCTTGTCGCGCGGGTCGCGCGATTGCTTGGCGCCAATGCGGCGGCGGAAGTTCGCGGTGCGGGTTTGTCGGCAGGCGTTCTATGCCTGTCGGCGGCGCTTCTGGCAGGAAGCGTGCTACTCGGAAGTGTTCACCATATTCAGGCGGCGCAAACGCCTGCTCCGGCTCTTGCTCCCGCGGCGAAGGAAACCGCGGAGGATGTAACCGCTTCGCCCGTTCGGCGCTTTCATGTTCCCGAAGTGCCCGAGGCCGAGGTCGGTCAACTGTCGGGATCCGGGGCCACGCTTGCGCCTTTGCCGGCTCGAACTCCCGCTCCGACGCCTGCGCCAGCGCCCATCGCCAAGCCGAATCCGGCTCGAGCACCCGAGCCTTCACCTACTCAGAAAGCGTGGTCCTATGCCTATACCGTAGCTCGTAGCTACGGCGTCTCGGTTAGCGCATTCTCATCCGCACAAGCTGCCGCTGCGGCTGCACAGGACAAAACCGCAAGCTCAACCGCACCCAAACAAAGTTACATCGATTCCCTGAATGCTGCCGGCCTGACCGACTTGAGTGTGGATGAACTAATCAGTTTGAAGGTGCAGGGAATCACGGCCGATTATGTTAAGTCGATGAAAGACTACATCAAGACCAAAGACGGCAAGTTGGATGTCGACGAACTCATCGGAATGAAAGTCGAAGGAATTACCGGAGACTACGTCAGGGAAATGAAAGTGGCCACCGGGCAGAATGTGGATGCCGATGAATTGATTGGCCTCAAAGTGCAGGGCGTGACGCCGGAATATGTCCGCCAGATGCATGAACTGGGCCTTAAGAATGATGCCGACGACATCATCGGCATGAAAGTTCAGGGAGTCACCCCCGAATACGTGCGAGAGATGCGCGCATTGGGTTTGCAGGTGGATTCCGATGACATTATCGGCATGAAGGTACAGGGAATCACACCGGAATATCTGAAAGGGTTCAACGATATCGGAGTGCACCCCACCACCGATGAACTGATCGGGATGAAGGTGCAGGGAGTAACGCCCGAATATTTCAAGGAACTGAGAGACGCCGGCTTTAAAGTGGACGTGGACGAAGTTATCGGCGCCAAAGTGCAAGGCGTCACACCGGAATTCATCGCCGAAGTCCGCAGCCATGGTTTGAAGGATTTGACCCTGGACAAACTAATCGCGTTAAAAGAGACCGGGGCTTTCGACGCCGAGAAGTAAGCGGGAGGACGCTATGAACCGTCGCGAGGGGATTACTGTCTACCTTCTCGTGGTTAGCACCCTGCTGGCGGGTTGGGTATCGAGCGCCGCAGAAAGCTTCAGCGGAAGCTGGACGCTGGTGCGGAGCGATGAACCGGGCAAGGTGGAGTTCGCGCTAATTCACCACAAGCAGGGGAATTCGTCAACGCACTCTTCGGCATGGCCGCTGAGCGCGTTTGTCGGACTAGATATTTCGAAGCCGGGAAAGCAGGACGTGAAGTTCACGATCACGCGGGACGCCGGCAAGTTCGACTGCGAAGGCTACCTGAATGATGGGGAAGGGGCCGGACTGTTTCACTTTCTTGCGGATTCGCGCTACGCCTCGGAGATGAATGCCCTGGGATTCACGGGAATCGACGAGGACAAACAATTCTCGATGGCGGTGATGGACGTCAGCCTGAATTTCGCGAGAGAGATGAAGGGCGAGCACCTGCAGGGCTTGGATACGGACAAGCTCATCGCCTTCCGCATTTTCAATGTGAATTCCGCCTTCATCAAAGAGCTACGAGACGCCGGAATCTCCGTGACGGATTGCGACAAGCTGGTCGCGTTTCGGATTCACGGAGTGACCCCGGAGATGGTGCGCTTTCTGCACAAATCCGGTTATCAGCCGGACGAAGACAAATTGATCGCCATGCGAATTCACGGCGCGACGCCCGAATTCATCGAGCAATTAGGGAAAGAAGGCTACCAGCACGTCGACCTCGACAAGCTGATTGCCTTCCGCATCCACGGAGTTTCGCCGGAGTTCATTCAAAAGGTGCAGTCGCTTGGCTACCCGCATCCGGAACCCGATCAACTGATTGCCATGCGTATTCACGGAGTCACGCCGGAATACATCACCGGGCTCAAGTCACGCGGCATGCAGAATTTGAGCATCGATCAGCTCGTCAGTCTGCGCATACAGGGAATCGACTAACCGCCGCAGGGAAACTAGTACACTTGGTACTGCTGTACCTCACTTTGACGCCGTAGAACTGCATCTTTCCGTTGCTCTGTTACTATGCCTGCCTTAAACTTTGCTCTCCCCGCGATGTCCAACGCAACTGGTTTGCCGGTAGGAGCTCATGTACGAAGAGATCTACGGACATTTCGGGCTCACGCGGAATCCCTTCCTCGTTTCGCCGGACCCCGAAAGTTTCTTCTCGACGGCGGCACACGATGAAGCGCTGTTGCAGCTGGTCTCGCGCATTGAAGCGCGTCAGGGTTTTCTGGTTCTGACCGGCGAAGCGGGAACCGGCAAGACCATTGTTCTGCGTTATCTCCTTGATTGGCTGCGAAAGTACAACTACCCCACCGCGTATGTTTTCCACCCGCTGCTTCGGTCGGCAGACCTTCTGGAACTCATCCTTGAGGACTTCGGTGTCCCCTGCTATTCGAGCTCCAAGAAGGAACTTCTGCTGGCGTTGAAGCATTGGCTGATCAACCGGCATGGAACCGGGGATTGCCCGGTGATTTTGATTGACGAAGGGCAAGCATTAAGAGACAAGACGCTCCGCGAGCTTGGCGCGCTGCTCCGCTTGCACGTTCAAGGCACGCGGCTCGTACAGTTAGTGCTTGCCGGACAGCCGAGCTTGGAAGAGAAGCTCGACGAGCGGAAGCTCGCCGAATTGCACATGCGCGTGATGTATCACGGCAAGATTCCGGCGCTCACTGTGGCGGAGACCGCCGGTTATATCGTTTCGCGATTGGTGGTGGCGGGGGCGGTTGATTCGGGTTTTTTCCCTGAGGAGAGCGTCCAGGAGATTTTTGGCTATTCCCGCGGTATTCCGCGCGTGATCAATCTGCTGTGTGAGCACGCTTTGTTGTCGGCTTATGCCGACCGCAGGAAGATCATCAATCCGACCGACGTTCTGCGCGTGGCGCAATACTTCGATCTGAGTGGAGCGCCTCAACTCGACAAGGATGCAGTGGCGTCGGGCACGTTTTGTCGGCTGATTCCCTTCCCGCATCTGGAAACTGCGGTTGCCGAGGCGCAGCCACGCGAAGAAGAAGTGGAACGGATTTCTGTGCCTCCCCCGGAAGCGGTTTTGGGTGCCACGGAGGCGGTACCCGTGCGATCTGATTCAGCCGCCGCGGTGGCTGTGCTCGAGCCAGAACCTCTTGTGATCGAGTCTATGCCGGCCGTTCAGGAATTCGTGGAACCAGCACTAGTTTTTGGCGAGACAGCGCATATCTTGCTGCCGGAATTCGCCGCTTCCCGGGGCAGTGCAGCCATGGAAATTTGCGCGCCCGAGGATAGAGAAGTTTTCGCACTAGAGCTTGAGCCAGTTGCAACGGAAACTCCGAGTGAAGCGGTTATGCCGGCCCCCGAGCTGGAACCTATTTTGGAAGTTGCTTCGGCGGAGCCTGCGCTTTCGATTGCCTCCGTCACGGAACCGGTTGTGGCTGTGCAGGCGTGCGAACCCGGTGCGGTGGTCGAAGAACCGGAGCCGGCTCTCGAGGAACCTGTGGCGTTGGTAGCGGTTTCCGTTGTGCCTGTGATGGAACCGATTGAGACGGTGTTTGCCTGGCAATCCGCTGTGGCGGTCGATGTGCCAGAGCCAGCGATGGAAACGCCTGTGACCGTTCGAGCGGTTCCTGTTCCGGCCCCTGAGCCGCTGCCGGCTGTCAGAGAGCCTGCTCGTCGAATCGCGGTGAACACCCCCCCTGTACCGATCGCAGCTCCTCGTGCCACGCGCCGTGTTGCGGCTCTTGTCGCGAAGCTGGTCGTGAAAACCTCTCCGCGAGCGCGCGTGGCGGCTGTCCCGCGGCCCGTGCGTGTTGTGGTCGGGAAGCCACGCGTTTCCGGCGCGAAGCTTGCTTCTTCCCGGAAGCACCGGGTCGTTCCGGTAGCAAAACGCGCCACAACGCGGTTCGTCGAATATTGGCGCGCTGTGGGGCGCTCCCTGGTTCGCGATAGCCGCGAATTTGCGCGCCAGTGTCTCCTGTGGCTGCAGAAACCGGTGGACAGAAGCTGGATCTCCGTGGCCAGGCACAGAACCTACCTTGCCGTTTCTACTTGGCTACACCATTCCTGAATTCAAAACGACCTGGCAGAGAGTATCTGCGGGTGTCGCTTCCGCCGAAGTGTAGAATGCACAAGACGTGAGGTAATAGACTCCGATGGGGAAGCATTTGGATCTGGCCGACGTCCAACCGTTAAGAAGGGTTTCGCCTATGAAACTCAATCTTTTGCGCTGTGCGGTCTTAATCGCGGTGGCTCTTGCGGCCTTTCGACCGACGTTGGCACTGGCGCAAGCCGAGAAGCCCGGGTCTGTAGCTGCGTCAGCCGCCGTGCACCCGACCGACGTGACCAGCCGCGACGCGATTGTAGCGGCTCTGTACGACTCGATCAGCGGACCGCCAGGCGATCGCGATTGGAACCGCTTCAGATCCCTGTTTATTCCCGAGGCGCAGCTCGTCGCCACGTTCAAGAAAAAGGACGGCACGTCCGGATACAAGGCGATGACAGTCCAGGGCTACGTCGACGGCGCCGGAAAATATTTCAAGGAACACGGATTCTACGAACGCGAGGTCTCGCGGAAGATGGAGACTTTCGGAAGCATCGCGCAAATCTTCAGTACCTATGAATCGCGGGCCACCAAGGATGGCACGCCGTTTGAGCGCGGGATCAACAGCATTCAGTTGTATGACGACGGTTCGCGCTGGTGGGTTGTCGACGTGTATTGGACGGCAGAGACCCCGGAGAATCCCATCCCGGATCAATACCTGTCGAAGCGTGGACAGTAGTCGAGAGCTAGCCTAGATATTTCGTGAGCGGTCCCCAGTAGTGCTCTTTCCATCCGGCGTCGAGGTGATCGAAATTCCCCTCCGGAAAACCGGTGTGGTCGAGAACGACTCTGGTTCCGCTGCTCTGCGGTTGCAGTTGGAATCGAACGATGGAAAAGACGCCTGGGTCCCAGTGCGTGGGACGCCAGGCTTGGACGATCCGCTGGTCCTCGACCAGTTCCACATTCCGGCCGACAATCAAGCCGCCAAACATCGAGAAAGCGCCGCCTGCCTTCGGATCGATGTCCGCAGGCAAGCCGGTGAATGCGGCGAATTGTTTTGAATCAAGCAGGATCTCGTAAATTCGTTGCGAACTGGCCTTGAACTCGACCTCGTCGCGAAGAGATGTGCGCGTCTTGTTGGACTCCGTGGCTCGAGTTTCTTTGATGGCCTGCTCGGGAGATGAGCCGCACAAGTCGAAACCGGAAGAGAGCCCTGCCAGAGAGATGGCAATGCCGGAGAGAACAAGCCGGCGTGTGACACGAACGGCTGGAATACAGTGGCCCGAGATCTCTTGCATTCGCTGGCCTCCAAACTAATTTCCTTCCCCGGCAGGAAAACATGCCAGCAAAATATGATCAAGATAATATTTTCCTGGAATGCAGTCGGAAAGAGGAGGATACTGCGGCTCGTTTCGGCAAGGAGGACCTATGCCCTATCCGACCGGTCACCGAGCAGAGGTAAAAGCCCGGATTGTTCAGAGCGCGCGGCGATTGTTCAACCGTCGCGGCTTCGATAACGTGTCCGTCG
Source organism: Candidatus Acidiferrales bacterium (assembly GCA_963783955.1). Classification (GTDB taxonomy): domain Bacteria; phylum Acidobacteriota; class Terriglobia; order Acidiferrales; family UBA7541; genus Acidiferrum. The sequence goes on from CAWAPN010000004.1 coordinate 780,012, forward strand.
GCCAGATTATGGCCGGTGCGGGGCTGACCCATGGAGGGTTTTATAGCTATTTCGGGAGCAAGAGCGACCTTTACACCGAGGTCTTAGATTGCTTCTTCACCGATCCGAATTGGAAAAGTTGTTGGGAGGGAGTTGAGGTAGACCTGAAATCCTTTGAGGTCGGAGCGCAGGTGATACGCGCTTATCTTTCGCGCCAGCATTTCGAGGATGTCGAGAACTCTTGCCCGATGGTGGCGCTTCCGTCGGACGTGACGCGCAATGGAAAAAACGTGAAGGGAGCGTTCGAGACAGTTTTCAAGGCGATGGTAAGCATTCTCGAGCGCAGTGCGGCGGAGAGTTGCAGCCGACGGCGAGGCACGGCACTGGCGACCGCCGCTTTGTGCGTGGGAGGAATGGTCGTGGCGCGCGCCCTGCTTGATCGGACCCTTGCCGACGAGTTGCGGGAAGAATGCATGCGCGTGGGGCTTGGGCTTGGCGGCTGGGACAAGAACGGCAAATCGGAAAACGGGAAGACCAGGCGCGCGGCTGCGCCTCGAAGAGTATTGTGAGAGACCGCGGTTGGCGATCTAGGCCAGGCTAACCTTACGTCTCGCTCGCGTTAGACTTCATCTTCTGGGAATCCCGGAGGGAGGGCGCGGCTTCCCCGTGGCGCAAACCCACGAGACAACCTGGCTCCAGCCTTTGCGGCTCTTCCGTCAGAGACAAATCTGCGACAATCGAAGCAACACGATGGCAAGTCCAGAAGAAATCCGAAAGGCGGCGGAGATCATACGAGCCGGCGGGCTTGTGGTGTTCCCGACCGAGACCGTGTATGGGTTGGGCGCGAATGCGCTGGACGCAGCGGCGGTGCGCAGGATTTATGCGCTGAAGGGGCGGCCGGCGAGCAGCCCGCTGATCGTGCATGTAGCCAGTATGGAACAGGCGCGCGAACTTGCGGCCGAATGGCGCGACGAGACGGAAAAGCTCGCGGGTGAGTATTGGCCCGGGCCGCTGACGATCGTGGTGCCGAAGTGCCATGTGATTCCCGACGAGGTGACGGCGACGCTTTCGACGGTGGGGCTCCGCATGCCGCGCCATCCGGTGGCGCTCGAGCTGTTGCGAGAGGCGGGCGTCCCGATCGCGGCGCCTAGCGCGAACCGTTTCACACAGCTTTCACCAACTACCGCGCAGCACGTGCGCAAAGCGTTTGGCGACGAGACCCCGTTTCTGCTGGACGGCGGGCCGTGCGAAGTGGGGCTGGAATCGACGGTAATCGCGGTAACCAAGGACGGACTAGAAGTACTTCGGCCGGGCATGGCGCTTGTCGAGGACGCGGTTGTAGCTCGAGAAGCCAGGGAAGCTGCGCATCGTTCGCCGGGTCAACACCAGAAGCACTACAGCCCTACGACGCGAGTTTTGCTTGTGCGTCATGGGCGACTTCCGGACGACGGCCGAGGAGCATATCTTTGGATTGAGCATGAAGCGAAGGCGGCCGTGGTGATGCGGATGCCGGCGGAGCCGGAGGGGTATGCGGCGAAGCTCTATGGGCGGCTGCACGAACTCGATCGCGATGGATTGGACTGGATCGCGGTGGAGTTGCCGCCGGAAACGAGGGAGTGGGCGGCGATTCGGGACCGCTTGACGCGCGCGGCGTACTGAGCATGGCAGGCAAGCCGACACCGCAATGCTCCGCGGCGTCTGGCAGCGAAACAGGCTACAATGCGCTATCCGCAAACGATGGAGGAGAGCAGTTATGAGGCAAACGTCCTGGCTTCGCGTCGCGCTTCTGCTGGCGCTTTTCATCGCGGCTGGCATATTGGCATTTGGAGTCATTCACGCGCGGGCGCAGAGCGCGCCGCAAACGGATAAGCCGTTCGTGGTGGAGTACTACTACAAGACAAAATGGGGGCACGCCGACGAGTTCATCACATTGTTCCGGAAGAATCATTATCCGGTGCTGAAGAAGGAAGTGGAGATGGGCCGTATGCTGAAGGTGTCTGCTGTGGCGCCGTTCTACCATACCACGGAGGATGGCCGCTGGGATTACCGAGTGACGATCGTGTACAAGAATGCCGCCGTAGCGCACGACGGATACGATTCAGCGGCACTGTTGAAGCAGCTCTTCCCGGATCAGGAAACCTACAAGAAAGAAGAGCAGCGCCGGTTTGAGATCTTGGATGCGCACTGGGATTTGCCCCTCAAAGACGTGGATCTAGAGGCAAAGTAGATCTGAAATTGTAGGTCAAAAAGGGATTCCGCTCTCCCGAGAACTTCGTTCCGAATGACCGGCGTTACCGCCCGACAAAACGGACTAGCAGCGTGCGGAGCTGCGACCTACAAATTGTCGAGGAAGAATTGCGTGACCCGTGTCCAGACGATTTTACGGGCTGGCGGGTCGCTGACGCCGTGGCCGCGGCCTGGCACGGCGATAACCTCGACGTATTTGCCGCTCGCAATCAGATCATTGATGAGTGAAAGGGTGTTGGAATAGTGCACGTTGTCGTCGTCGGTGCCCTGGGCGATGAGTACTTTCCCTTTGAAATTTTCGACGTGACTGACCGGAGACGATTCCTTGTACTCATTTTCGTGCTGCTGCGGCCGCCCCATGTAGCGCTCGGTGTAGATGGAATCGTAGAAGTGCCAATCGGTGACGGGGCCTCCGGCGAAACCTACTTTGAAAAGATCCGGAGCTTCGAACATAGCGTGCAGCGTCATGTGCCCGCCGTAGCTCCAGCCCCAGATGCCGATACGCCGCGGATCAACCCAGGGTTGTTGCTGGAGCCAAGCGACGCCGTCGCGCTGGTCGGAAAGCTCCGGGCCGCCGAAATGGTAGTGCATGGACTCTTCAAAAACGTGCCCGCGGCCAGCGGAGCCGCGATTGTCTAGGGCGAAAATAATGTACCCCTTTTGCGCCATCATTTCGTGCCATAACAGGTTGGGGCCACCCCATGCATTGAGTACGACCTGCGCGTGTGGACCGCCATAGGTGTACACGATCACGGGATATTTCTTGCCGGGATCGAAGTCCGGCGGCTTGATCAGGGAGCAGTTGAGCGAAACCCCATCGCGGGCCTTCACGGTTGAGAATTCGACCGGCGACAATCTATATTGCGACAGTTCCTGCACCTTATTTTCGTTGAGCGTGGCTGCCTTTGCACCGTCGCTGCGATACACATCCTGCCGGGGAGGAGTCGCGGCATTCGAGTAGGTATCGACGTAAAGATTCGCCGTGGGCGAGAGGTTGATTGTGTGCACTCCGTCTTCTTGGGTGATGCGTGCAAAACCGTTGCCGTCGAGCCCCACTCGATAGAAATGTCTCTCGATGGGAGATTTTTCCGTTGCAGTGAAATAGACGACTCCCTTCGCTTCGTCGATGCCGTCGATGTGGCTCACTTCCCAATCGCCCTTGGTGAGTTGCGCGATCTGCTTTCCGTCCAGACGGTACAAATAAATATGGCGATAGCCGGTGCGCTCGCTGGACCACAGGAATCGCTTGCCGTCTTTCAGAAAATGCAAATCGTCGTTGACGTTGATCCAGTACGGGTCTTTTTCTGTCAGCAGCGTAGAGGGTTTTCCCGTCGCCGTATCGGCCACCAGAAGGTCAAGTTTATTTTGGTCGCGGTTGAGGCGCTGAATCGCGACATGAAGCGAATCGGGAAGCCAGTTCACGCGCGGAATATAAATGTCCGAATCCGAGCCGGTATCCATGAGGCGTGGTTGACCACCACCTAAGGAACCAACCAGGACGCGCACGACGGGATTTGCGCTACCTGCGACGGGATAACGCTGCAGCTCCGCTTCGCCCGTGTAGGATTCAAAATTGAGGAGCGAGAACTGCGCGACCTTAGCCTCGTCGATCTCGAGATAGGCGATGGCAGAGGAATCCGGCGCCCACCAGTAGCCCGTGAAGATCTCGAGTTCCTCGGGATAGACCCAATCGAGTTCGCCCTCGTGGAGTTTTTCGTTACCGCCTTTGGTAAAGGCGCGCTCTTTGCCGTCGCTGGTAGCGACGAGCCAGAGATTGTGATCGCGGACGAAGCTAACGTAGTTGGAGTCCGGAGAGATTTTCACATCGCTGAGTTCGTCTTTGCCGGATACGAGCACTTTGCCCGATTGCGTTTTGATGTCATACCAGGCCAGCGCATTTGGTCCTTCGAAGAGCAAGGCGTTGCCGTTCGGAGCCCACTGATACACGGGGGGAGGACGCCGGCCAGCGCCGGTAGTTTGGGAATGTTGCAAGGCAGGAGCGGGGAAAATGCTTCCCAGTTTGTCTGCAGAAATCAGAACAGAGCGCTCACCGGAGGCCGCGTTCAGGGTCCAAAGTTCGGTCTTGGCATCTCTTCCTGAGCCTTTCGTGTCAAGAAAGGTAAGACGATTGCCGTCAGGCGACCACGCGATGCCGCGAGTCAGGCGGCCGCTCAGGTTCGGTTCGCCGTAGATGCGGTCGACGGTGAGCTCGCCGGGTTTTGCCGCCGACGCCGACGTTTGCGCCCGGGCAGTTTGTGTTGCGAGAACCGTCGTGAAGATCAGAATTGTGGCGCAAAGTCGTGAACGAGGATGCATAGAGCCTCCAGGACGGTCGTAATGCAACGAGCCATGATTGTACCGGCCGCTTTCCGGAAGCGGCGCCGTAAACGGAAGGCGACAGGTCAGCCCGGAGGCCAGCGGAAGTTACGACCGCCGAGGAGATGGAGATGGAGGTGAAAGACCGACTGGCTGGCGCCGGTGCCGTTGTTAAACACCGTGCGATAACCGCTGAGCAGGTTGCCCGCCTTGGCAAGATTGGCGGCCACGAGTTGCATTTTGCCAAGCACGGATTGATCTTCGGGAGCTGCATCGTGAAGAGTTGCGAAATGCTTGCGGGGGCAGATCAGGATGTGCGTTGGCGCTTGCGGAGCAATATCTTCGAAAGCGAATATCTCGTCATCTTCGTAGACGAGCTTAGCCGGAATCTTCTTGGCGGCGATCTTGCAGAACAGGCAGTTCTCGTCCATCAATTGGCTCCTGCGGACTTCGATTCGTCCAGGCGAAAAACGAGCACTGTGAAACCTTCCTTGGTGCGCAGCTGCACGGCTAGATCATTGGCGGCGTCTTCTCCGGCGATTTTGCCGACACGCAAGCGGTAGAACCTGCCCTCGGAAGAATCATACTGCTGAATGAAGATCGGAGAGTAGCTCAGGCTGAGGCGATCGCGGATACGCTCGGCGTTGCTACGCTCGCGAAAAGCTCCGACCTGCACGGTAAAGAAACCTGCGGTAACATCGACATCGCCCAGAACTTCGAGACGCACGGGAACCACGCCGGGGCCGACGGATTCAATTTCGCGCGCGGCAGCCAGGGAAAGATCGATGACGCGATTATCGACGAACGGGCCGCGATCGGTGATGCGCACGGTTGTGGTTTTGCCGTTGTTCAGATTGGTCACGCGCACTATGGTGTCGAAGGGAAGAGTCCTGTGCGCGGCGGTGAGTTTGTACATGTCATAGATTTCTCCGTTGGACGCGCGACGGCCATCGAACGGTTTGCCGTACCAGGAGGCGTTGCCTTCTTCGGTGTAGCCGGCGGGTGCGGGCGTGGAAGGAGCTTTTGGGCTACGCGCCGGAGGACCGGGCGGAACGGAGCTGGTCCTGGGCGTGGCCGTGGGTTGCGCCGGTGGCGCTGCTGAAACGGTGCGCCTGGAGGCGCAACCGATCGAGAGAAGCGCGACGCAACCGGAAAGCGCAAGGAAGAAGAGCTGCGACCGGCTCACGATTTCGTTTGCTGCGAGTTTCGCGCCTGCCGGGCGGCGATGCGGGATTCGAGTTTGCGCGACGCCTCGGTGAGTTTTTCGGAGACTTCGCGGAGAAACTGCGCAGTGCGCTTTTCGGTTTCGGGCGCAACCTCCTCTTCGACATACTTGCGCAGGCGCGTCAGCTCCGCGTCGAGACGGCGACCGATTTCTTCAAACTTGTCCATAGGCTCCCCGCGCCGGTACGAAAGGCGCGATTCCGGTATTATAGGAACGCTAGAAAAAGGCTGCAAGGAGGAGTGTTGGCCCTTCCCTACCAGTGGCAGATGCGCGCGGAGCGCCTAAAAAGAATGTTCGGTGGGATGTTTGGCAGAGGCGAGCGGCGGCCGCAGCTTTGCCCGGCGTGCGGAGTGTTGGTGGGCATCAACGCAACGCGATGTCATCAGTGCGGGGCGAATTTGCGATTCGGGCTGGCCGCTTGGAGCAAAGGCCTGAGCGAATTTTTTGGCGGCCACGCCCCGGCAACAACCGCGATCTTAATTTTGAATGTGGTGGTCTTCGCGGCGGAAGTCATGGGCACGATCCATGCGGGCAAGATGGGCGGCTTGAGCATTTTGTGGGGTATGGATGGGGAAACGCTGTACCGGCTGGGCGCCTGTTATGGGCCTGCGATATTTGCGGGGCATGAATGGTATCGCCTGGTGACGGCGATGTTTTTGCACGGCGGTCTGATTCACATTGGATTCAACATGATGGTGCTGCTGGACATCGGGCCGATGGTCGAGGAAGTTTATGGCTCGGCACGCTATTTGTTTTTGTATGTGGTCATGGGCGCGGCGAGCTTTCTGTTGAGCGCGTTGGCCGGACATTTCTCGGTCGGCGCCAGCGGCGCGATCCTGGGGATTATCGGCCTGCTCATTGCCATCACGAGCAAGCGCGGCGGCGCGCAAATGAGGGAATTGCGTTCGCGGCTGATTTCCTGGGTGGTCACGATATTTGCATTGGGATTTTTGGCCTCGGGATTGAGAACGGATAACTGGGCGCACTTCGGCGGATTGGCGGCGGGATATTTACTTGGCCGAGTGTTTGCAGACCGTTTGCCGGAAGCGGGACAAGATCGCACTCGAGCCTACGCATTGGGATGGCTCGCGGGACTGGCAGTGATCGCGAGTTTCATTCTGATGGTGCTGCACTATTCGGACACCTTCACAGGATAACGTCAGCCTCACATTTCAAGAGGCATGGAGCCGGCGGGCGACGACGAAGGCGTAGTGAAAGCCAGAGACGACGACGAAGGCGGCGACCAGATACGCGAGGTAGTGGATCAACAGGGGCGCGCGATCATTCGGATAAGCAGCGGCGAAAACGACAAAGCAGACAAGGGTAATCTCAAAAAGAGTGGTGGCTTTGCCGAGGAGACTCGGCGGAAACGGGCGGTAGCCCTGAACGATGATAATCACCGCGGCGACGACGAGTAACAGCACGTCGCGGCTCAGAACCATGATGGTGAGCCACCACGCGATTTTCTTTCCCATGGCGAGAACAACGAAAGAAGAAGAGAGCAGCAACTTATCGGCGATGGGATCGAGATAGGCGCCGAGAGCGGATTTTTGATGGAGCCGGCGGGCCAGGAAGCCGTCGATGGCATCCGTGAGCGCGACGAATACCAGGACCGCCAGTGACCAGCGGTATTCTTCATAGAAAACCAGAATCAGAAAAAACGGTAGGAAGCCAAGGCGCAGCAGCGTGATCTGATTGGGTACCGTCCAGATGCGGCCTTTCATTTGCATAGAGTTTAAAGACAAATGAGCAAAGTGCAAAGTTTTGAAGAACGACATTCACAGGCTGAAGCTTGCGCTACAGATGCTCGGATTCAGGCGAACTGCGCGAGGTAATCGAAGAGCGTCCTGCCAATTTTGCGTTGGAAAACTTCAGCCATGCTAGGAATAGAGCCGGAGGGTTCGTCGAGAGAAATCCGCTCGACTCGCGTCATCGGAAAAAAAACGGTGGGAAGGCCAACGCGTTCGGCGTCGAGTTGATTGATCTGGCTGACAAAATGATCGAAGGAATTCAGATCGATGCCGCGAACCGTGACACCGCTTGGATTTATGTCACGCAAAATGCCCCAGACCTTCTCCTTGGGGGAATGGAGGCTGACAACCACGATGGAATTGGGGTCCATATTGTGTGTGAGTACCTGCTCTAAGCTTACCGCATGAGATTTGGTAATTGGGACGAGCGTGTGAGCGAGTGACCAAGGAGAAACGGGAGCCGGGGTCATTTGCTAGCGGCCCGGTAAGCACGGTCCAGCCAGAACAGCGCGTCGCGCAAATCGTGGGCGGAACCTAGTTCAAAAGAGAACCAGCCTTTACTTTTGGGATTCTTGCTTGAGTTCATTCGGGTATCGGACTGCGTGCGATCCCGCAAGCCCGGTGGCACGGGATTGAATTTGAAGAGAAGCGAAGAAGGCGAATCGAAACCGCGAGTGCGGGGAAGAGCAGCGAAAACGACGTTCCGGCGATAAAAGAAGACGAAACCAAACATCGATTTAAAGGTCACGTCTGGCCAGGAGTTCACTTCCGACTGCAACATGGCCGACCATTGCTTCATTTCTTCGGAGATCAAGGGAAATTTGTTGCGAAGCCGTGGCTTCGGCGAGCCTTTCTTCACAGCCGGTTTGGCGTTCCTTTTCATATGCAAAGTAAAGTGGCGCGCGCTACTCAGTTCGCGCGGTAGGCGGGCGAGCGTGAGGTTGGCGAATTCCGACCCTTGGCCGGATTTGTTTTTGGTTTCCATCAACCAGGTCCATTGGCGCGAGTCCGGGTGCCAGCGAAACGTGGTGTGAAATGGTCCGTCGGGACACTCGAAGACGAAGCGGATATCGTCACCGAAGCGAGTGCCGTAACCCAGGGTTTCGGAAAAACGGCCGACGTAACGCTCGCTGGTGTCGTCGTATCCGACCAGGATCATTGCCTCATAAGGCACGGAGCCGGTGGCGGCGGGATTGCGATCCTTTTCCTGGATGCGCAAGAACTGATGATTCAGAACCCATTGCACTTCGACGGTGTGGTCTGCGTTTCGCCCCAGGACTCTGCCGGTGAACTGGCACGCTCCAATCCTATTGTCCAGCAAGGGATCACCGAAAAACATGGTTTGGCCCGTCGAGGTCTTGGCGGATGGCTGAGACGGGCAATTAGGATTGCCGCGAATGCAAGAGAGGCACAGGACGCCATGTCTGGGCTCCTGTGTCACGATGCGGAGGCCGTCATGGTACATCTAGACAGCCATGATCGCCGGACCGGCCGGCGGAAGAAGGAGCTTGGGTTCCGTGAGGGATTGGATCTGTTCGATGGTGGCGTCCGGAGCGACTTCGCGAAGAAGAAGGCCTTGCGGAGTGACGTCGAGGAAGGCGAGTTCGGTGACAATATGATCGACAACGGCAACGCCGGTTAACGGCAAGGTGCAGTTTTTCAGGATTTTTGGTTTATTGTCGCGCGTGGCGTGTTCCATGGCGATGTACACACGCTTGGCTCCGGCGACGAGATCCATGGCGCCGCCCATGCCCTTGAGCATTTTGCCAGGGATGGCCCAATTGGCGAGAGTTCCCTTCTCGTCGACTTGCAGCGCGCCGAGAACGGTGAGGTCCACGTGGCCGCCACGAATCATGGCGAAAGAATCGGCGGAGGAAAAATAAACGGTACCGGGAATTTCGGAGACTGTCTCTTTACCGGCGTTGATCAGGTCAGGGTCAACTTCGGAGTCCAGAGGATAGGGACCTACGCCGAGCATGCCATTTTCGGAGTGCATAATTACGTCCATGCCTTTGGGAACATAGTTGGCAACCAGCGTGGGCATACCGATGCCGAGGTTGACGTAGTAGCCCTCGCGCAGTTCGAGAGCGATGCGGCGGGCGATGCGTTCGCGTTTTTGGTCGTCGGAGAGGGGCATAGGCAGTCTTAAGTTCTCAGTTTAAGGTTCACAGTCGAACCCCGCGGGTTGAAGATCCCCCCACTACAACACCCATCATAACTTTCGCACGGTGCGTTTTTCGATGCGCTTCGCATAGTTTGTGCCTTGGAAAATCCCATCGATGAAGATGCCCGGAGTGTGGACCTGATCTGGCGGAAGCTCGCCGGGTTCGACGAGTTGCTCGACTTCGGCGATGACGTAATCGGCGGCGGTAGCCATCATGGGATTAAAGTTGCGCGTGGTTTTTCGGTAGAGGAGATTGCCCATGCGATCGCCTCTCCAGGCTTTTATGAAGGCGAAATCGCCGCGGAGGGCGCGTTCGAGAATATAGTGGCGGCCGTCGAAGTCGCGCGTTTCCTTTCCTTCGGCGACCATGGTGCCATAACCGGTGGGAGTGTAGAAGGCCGGAATGCCGGCGCCGGCGGCGCGCAAGCGTTCGGCGAGTGTGCCTTGAGGATTCAACTCAACTTGCAGTTCACCACGGAGGACAAGTTGTTCGAAGAGTCTGTTTTCTCCGACGTAGGACGAAATCATTTTGTTGACCTGGCGATTTTCAAGCAGCAGCCCGATGCCGAAACCGTCGACACCAGCGTTGTTGCTGACGATGGTGAGACCTTTGGTGCCTTTGCGGCGCACGGCTTCGATGAGATTTTCCGGGATGCCGCAAAGCCCGAAACCGCCCATAAGGATGGTCATGCCATCGCGGAGGTCCGCAAGCGCGGCGTCGGGTGAGCCAATGCGTTTGTCCATGAGAGCTTTGTAGCACAGGCCGTAGCTTGTGTCACAGGCAGAAGACTGGGTTACAGGCTGCGGAGGAGCTTGTAGAGTTCGTTGGCGGCGTCGAAGTCGGCTTCGAGTTCGCGGGAGCCGAGGCGCTCGCGCAGATCGTCGAGGCGGCGGGCGAGCAGATCGAGAGCGGCCGAGAGGACTTCGCGGTTGGTCAGGACGATGTCGCGCCAGGTGGAGTAAGGGCTGCCAGCGAGACGCAGCGTGTCGCGGAGTCCGGGGCCGGCGAGGGTGATGGGCAGGCCGTTTTCGTCAAGGCGATCGTAGAGGAAGGAACTTAAAGCAACGGCGGCCAATTGCGGAAGATGGGAGGCAAGGCCGACGGCGTAATCGTGTTGTTGCGCACCGATCCAAAGCGGGCGGGCGCCGATTTTTTCCAAAATCTTGACGAAGGCGTGGATGCGGGGATCGTGGGTCTCTTCGGGATTGCCGACCAACGCGTAGGTGGAGTTTTGGAAAAGATCCGCGTCGGAGTGCGCGAAGCCGGCTTGTTCGCGGCCAGCCATAGGATGACCGGCCAGGAAGATGGGGCCAACTTCTTCGACGAACAGTTCCGAGGCCGCTTGCCAGATGCGGGCTTTGGTGCTGCCGGCGTCGGTGACCAAAGCGTGTGGCGGGGCGTGCCGGGCGAGCTCGGGGAGTAGGTCGAGCGTGTTGCCGATAGGCAAGGCGACGTAAATGAGGTCGGCGCGGCGAATGGCCGGTTCGAGGGAATCGAAGAAGCCTTCGTCGATGGCGCCGGATTTTCGCGCTTGCAGGATAACGTCGGCGCGGTCCCAGCCGATGATGTGAATGTCTGGCGTGTATTTGCGGAGCGCGCGAGCGAAAGAGGCACCGATCAGGCCGGTGCCGAGGATGGTGACGCGTTGCATGAGGTGGGGCATGTTGAGGTAATACGTTATCAGTTTTCGGTTGTTTGTTGGGACGGCGAAGGACGAAGGGATGGCTCAGGGGGCTTTGCGTCCTGTAGCTAGTTCAGATGGCGGTTGACGGCAGGGGCGATGATGCGGAGTTCGGCCATGAGCTGGGAGAATTCGACAGGATTGAGCGATTGAGCGCCGTCGGAGAGGGCGTGGTCGGGATCGTTGTGGACCTCGATGAGCAGGCCGTCGGCGCCGGCGGCGACGGCGGCGCGCGCCATCGGAGGGACTTTGTCGCGGCGGCCTGTGCCGTGAGAGGGATCGGCGACGATGGGAAGGTGAGAGAGCTTTTTGATCACCGGGATCGCGGCGATGTCGAGGGTGTTGCGCAAATAATTGTCGAAGGTGCGGATGCCGCGTTCGCACAGCACGACGTTGTAATTTCCGCCGGCGAGAATGTACTCGGCGCTGAGGAGAAGCTCTTCGACCGTGGCGGACATGCCACGCTTGAGGAGGACGGGCTTTTGCGTTTCGCCGAGAGCGCGGAGAAGGAAGTAGTTCTGCATGTTGCGGGCGCCGACCTGAAACAGGTCCACATAATTGGTCATCATCGGGATTTGAGAAGGATCCATCACTTCGCTGACGACGAAGAGATTGTTTCGGTCGGCGGCTTTGCGCAGCATTTCGAGCCCTTTTTCCCCCAGACCTTGGAACGCGTAGGGCGAGGTGCGCGGCTTGAAGGCGCCGGCGCGCATAATTTTGGCGCCTGCTTTGGCGACGCATTCCGCGACGGTGTTGATCTGCTCGGGAGACTCAACGGAGCAGGGTCCAGCGGCAACGGCAATTTCATGGCCGCCGATGGTAACGCCTCGGCCGAGATCGACGATGGTACCTTCGGGTTTGAACTGGCGGCTGGCCAGTTTGAATGGCTGCGTGATGCGGATAACTTCGCGGACGCCCTCGAGAATCTCGAAATCGCGATGATCGAAATCGCGATGGACGCCGACGGCGCCGAGAACAGTGTGAGAGGCGCCGGTCGAACGATGGACGTCGAAGCCGCCAGCGACGACACGGTCGATGACATGCTGGATTTGCTCGTCGGTGGCGTCTTCGTGCATGACGATGACCATGGTTAGTCCTCAATTCCTCGGAGAATTTGCGAGGGCGAAAAAGCACGGGTCGGAAGGCCCGCCATTACGCGGGCGATTTTGCCTAGGCGGGAGGGAGCCCGCAACCCTCGGGGCAAGCGGTGCGGCGCCGCTACCAGGGTTATTTGCACTTGGGAGATCACGTTGGATCCTCGCCGGATGACGTGTTGTGCATGGCTAGCCGCTCGGCGGAGCGAGCTTCGTCGATGATGCGCTCGAAGAGGCGGCGGATGGCGGGGTTCGAGAGCGGGCCTTGGTTGTTGGACTCGGCGTTGGCGAGGACTTCTTTTTCGCGAGCGGGTTGGTATAGAGGAATATTCGATTGCTGCTTGATGTGGCCGATTTCGAGAGCGCACTTGCAGCGTTCGTTGAGAAGTTCGACTAGTTTCTTGTCGATTTCGTCCATACGGCGTCGCCAGTCGGTGATGTTCATGGAGTGATGGTCTCGCGGCGAGAGAGGCCGTGGCGTGCGGCTTCTTTGAGTTTTTGCATGCGATCGCGAAGAGCTTGGGCTGCGAGATCGGGCGTGGCGGCGTCTTCGATTTCGGCGACGAGCGCGGAGCCGACAACGGCCGCGTCGGCGAGGCCGCCGAGAACGCTGACTTGGCCGGGGAGAGAGATGCCAAAGCCGACGGCGATAGGAAGATCGGTGAAGTGGCGGACGCGGCGGAGCAACGCAGGAAGTTCGTCGGGGAGAGAATCCTTTACGCCGGTAACTCCGGTACGCGAAACGATGTAAAGGAAGCCGGAGCTAGCAGCCGAAATTTTTTCGAGGCGCTCGTCGCTGGAGGTGGGAGCGGCGAGGAAGATCGTGTCAAGTTGGCGCGCGTGAAGCATGCGGCGATAGTCGGTCGATTCTTCCGGAGTGAGATCGGTGGCGAGGACGCCGTCGGCGCCGGCTTCGGCGGCAGCAGCGGCAAATTTTTCGAGGCCCATCTGCAAGACGGGATTGTAGTAGCTGAAGAGCACGAGCGGAACCTGGCTCGACCGGCGAATCCGCCGGACAAGATCGAGAACTCCCGCAAGAGTGGTGCCGGATTTCAGGGCGCGTTCGCAGGCGCGCTGAATCGTGGGGCCGTCGGCAATAGGATCGCTGAAGGGTACGCCAAGCTCGATGACATCGGCGCCGGCTTCCGCCAGCACGAGCACAAATTTGTACGTAGCGTCCAGTGTCGGATCGCCGGCCGTTACGTAGGCAACGATGCCGAGTTCGCCCGCGGCGCGAAGTTCCGCGAAGCGTTTCCCGACGCGGGTGGAAGCCATCACACAGGACTCCGGTCAAAGAAAGTGTCTGCATGGAAGCTCATCCATTGGCAAACAGGGGAGCTGACGAATTCTTTCCAGCCTTCCTTTTCCTTTACCAGCAGATGATAAGCGGCGCTGGTGCAATCCGGCCCGCAGAATACAGCGACATAGGCGATGGCGCGAGTTCGAGAAAGGTCGAATCCGACCGCAGAGACCTCGAAGATCCTGTCGTCGAACAACGCAGGAGGAAGCTCTTTGGCATTTGGAGTAGGCGCCAGCGGCTGGCGCTTACTGGCCAGGTCGGCAAATTTATAACCAAACTTCAGATTGAATTTTTTCGATAAGCGCCAGTTTTGCCGATTTTTGTCGCGAAAATCGTTGACGGCGGCACTGAACTCAGCGGGAATTCTGCCGGTGCAAGACTGAAAAGAGTCCGGCTTCATGCCTGACGCGGTGATAGGAGAAATTTGAAAGGTGTGGTCCGACGCCGAATGCTCGTGGTCCAGAAGTACGGACAGAACGGAATAGCCATCGGCATCTTCATAATCCGCGGCCTTAGAGGATTCGGGAGCAGTCTGGGCGAACAGTACCACTGCGCCGAAGAGAACGCACACGGCAGCCAGAATGGGAATTCTTCGCCTCAGGTCAAGAACCTGGAACACCATGGCACCCCCCACTTCAAATCTGCGGATTCGCATCAGTAAATCATTCTCTCCAGTATTTTCGGTAGGTATCCATATCCTTGTCGCCACGCCCGGAGAGATTGACAATGACCAGATCGGTCGGCTTGAGCTGCGAGATGCGTTCGATGAGTCCGGCGACGGCGTGGGCAGATTCGAGCGCGGGAATGATGCCTTCGGTGCGCGAGAGGAGTCTGGCCGCTTCGAGAGCGGCGGAATCGGAAACCGCGGAGTACTGCGCGCGGCGCTGATCGGCGAGCCAGGCGTGTTCCGGGCCGATGGCGGGATAATCGAGTCCGGCGGATATGGAATGCGTGGCGGCAATCTGGCCGTCTCCGTTTTGCAGCACATAGGTGTAGGTGCCTTGCAGAACACCAGGGCGCGCGCCGGTGAAGCCCTGATGGGCCGCGAGACGCGCGGCGTGTTCGCCAAGACCTTGGCCGCGGCCACCGGCTTCGATGCCGACCATTTTTACGCCGGAATCGTTCAGAAATTCGTGGAATAGACCGAGGGAGTTCGAGCCGCCGCCGACGCAGGCGTAGAGATGCGTCGGAAGGCGTTTTTCGGCGGCGAGGATTTGTTCGCGGGCTTCGTGGCCGATGACGGCCTGAAAATCGCGGACCATCGTCGGATAAGGATGCGCGCCGAGAACGGAGCCGAGAAGATAGTGGGAATTGCGGACGTTGGTGACCCAGTCGCGCATGGCTTCGTTGATGGCGTCTTTCAGAGTTTTGCTGCCGGATTCGACGCCGATCACTTCGGCGCCAAGCATCGTCATGCGCGCGACGTTGAGCGCCTGGCGCGCCATGTCTTCGGTGCCCATATAAACGGTGCATTCGAGACCGAGATGTGCGGCGACCGTGGCCGAGGCCACGCCGTGCTGGCCCGCGCCGGTTTCCGCGATGATGCGCGGCTTGCCCATTTTCACGGCGAGAATTCCCTGGCCGATGGCATTGTTGATCTTGTGTGCGCCGGTGTGGAGCAGGTCCTCGCGCTTCAGATAGATGCGCGGGCCACCTAGTTTGGCGGTGAGGCGCGAGGCGAATTGCAGCGGCGTGGGCCGTCCGGCAAAATTTTTGAGGAGATTTTGGAATTCGGATTGGAATGCCGCATCGCTCTTAGCGAGTTCGTAGGCACGCTCGAGTTCGTAGAGCGGAACCATCAGCGTTTCGGGAACGTAGCGGCCGCCGTATGGACCGAAGCGTCCAGGTACGTGAGCCGCAATGGTGAGTTGCGTGGTCATCGGTTAAGAGAAGTATTGTACCTTGCGGGAGCAAATTGCAGACAGCGGGGATTCGCGACCGGCTCAAGAACAAGCCACAGGACTCGGGGACATGCCTGCGGCAGGCAGGCGCGCTCGGCCCTGCAGTTTTTAGGAGATTTCGCGGGAGGCGCGCGAGACTTCGTCGAAAAAGGCCTGGAGCTTGACGGGATCTTTTTTGCCGGGGCGGGATTCGACGCCGCTGGCGACGTCCACGGCAAAGGGACGAACGATACGGATAGCTTCGGCTACGTTTTCGGGAGTGAGGCCGCCGGCAAGGATGATGCGTTGAGATTGCGCGGCGGTGCGCGCGAGGTGCCAGTTGCCGGTGGTGCCGCTGCCACCGTACTGGCCGGAGAGCGCGGAATCCAGCAGGAAAGCAGAGGCGCTGCGATAGCGGGAAAAATCGGGAGAGGCGCTTCCCTGCCCTATAGGCAGGGCTTTGATGACTGGCAGGCGGCGCGCTACAGCTTCGACAACTTGCGGGGATTCGTCGCCATGGAGTTGCGCCCCGGAGAGGCGCAGAGCTCGGCAAAGAGCAACGATTGGCGCTTGCACCCAGTTCACAAAAATGCCGATCGGAGCGATGAATGGCGGGAGGCGACGGAGGATTTCGGAGGCCGCGAAAGGCGTGACAGAACGCGGGCTGGATTCGTAGAAGTTCAGGCCGATGGCGTGGGCGCCGAGATCGGCGGCGAGCTTGGCGTCTTCGAATCTGGTGATGCCGCAAATTTTGACGCGAACCATGGGTGATAGTTTAGCGGGGGAGCGAGGAAATAAGAAGTGCGGCGACTTCCCCGGAGTGTGGGGGGCCTAGCTCCCGCCTTTGCGCACTATGAATATCATCCTTGAAACGCCGAGCGGCAGCCCTGCTGCCGCCGGCTGTCACGCGAAATGCCGGCCGGAAGGCCCGGCGCTACAAGAGCGGGAAGAGGCTTCTCGAGACGCTTCGGCCTTAGAGACATGGCCCCGGAATACTGGACCACTACGCAGAAAGAGCTGGCGGATTAGGTCAAGGGAGCGAGGAGTGCGATGAGGGCGGCGGCAGGGTCGCGGGCCTGCATGAAATGCTCGCCGATGAGGAAGGCGTCGAAGCCGGCTTTGCGAAGATCGCGAAGATCGACCTGCGTACCAAGGCCGGATTCGGCTACGGCTCGGCAATCGTCGGGGATGTGATCGATCAGCTCGAAAGAAGTTTCCATGCGCACACGGAGAGTTTTCAAATCGCGATTGTTGACGCCCAGGATGCGAGCACCGGCAGCGAGGGCGCGATCGAGTTCGGCGCGAGTGTGAACCTCGACGAGCGGTTCCATGTGGAGTTCGCGTCCGAGAGCGATCAGATCGCGCAGGAGCACGTCATCGAGCGCCGCCACGATCAGCAGGAAGCTGTCGGCATCATTGGCGCGCGTCTCCCAGACTTGCCAGGGATCGAAGATGAAATCTTTGCGAAGAGCAGGAAGCGAGACTTCTTTGCGAGCGTCGCGAAGATTTTTCAGGGAGCCGTGGAAAAATTCGCCTTCGGTGAGGACGGAGAGAGCGGCAGCTCCGCCGGACTCGAGGGACTTGGCGAGAGCGGGCGCGTCGAAGGGATCGCGGATGATGCCACGGGAAGGCGAGGCGGGTTTTAGTTCGGCGATTACGTTCATGGCATCGCGCGAGAGGGCCGCCGTGAAATCGCGGACCGGTGAGGCCGCTTTTGCTCCATATTTAAGTGCTGTTTCCGGGAGGATGCGCTTGCGGTGATGTACTTCGGCGCGGCGTGCTTCGAGGATGCGATCGAGGACCGTGCCGGTATTGGATGGAGCGTTCATGTATTCTAGAGAATAGCAGACAACAGAAGTCAGAAAGGGTTCTAGAGTGCAACAGTCAGGAGCGCGGATGGGATACGGCAACAAATATGGGGCGTTGCTCGAGGGGATTGCGGAGGAAGCGGACACCATTGCGATGAAGTATTTTCGGTCGGGAGATATGGGCGCGGAGAAAAAAGGTGACGGAACTGTGGTGACGATCGCGGATAAAACCGTCGAAGCTATGGCACTGCAGAAGGTTCTGGAGAGCGGGTTGCCGATCGATGTGGTGGGCGAAGAAACGAGCAAGGAGATCCCGAACGAGCCGTCGCGTGGCGCGCGCGCGAGGATGATCATCGACCCGATTGACGGGACCGAGGAGTTTTCGCGCGGAATTCCTACTTTTGGGACCCTGATGGGAATTGAAGAGAACGGCGAGATCGTGGCGGGAATGGTAAGCGCTCCGGCATTGTCGCAGGGGACCAGGTGGTGGGCTTATCGCGGAGAAGGAGCTTACCGGAGCGGGAAACGGATCCATGTTTCCGCGCGGAAGAGTTTAGAGGACGCGATGTTTTTCACTACCGGAACTGGTTGGGCCAAGAACATGGATGCTCGCATGAGGATGCGGCGGATGGCGGACGCGGCTCGCAGCAGTCGGTCGATTGGGGGATTCTGGCAGCACATGCTGGTTGCGGAAGGAGCGGTGGAGGCGGCGGTCGACTGGGTGTCCAAACCTTGGGACTTAGCGCCGCTCGGAATTATTGTGGAGGAGGCGGGAGGAAGATCGACGACAATCGACGGCGAGCGGACGATTTACAAAGGAAGGTTTGTGAGCACGAACGGAATTTTGCATGACGAAGTGCTGCGGTTGTTACGCGGAGATACACAGTGATTCTCACCAAGCGCGTGTACGGGAAACCGGCGAAGACGGACGGCTTTCGCGTTTTGGTGGATCGCTTGTGGCCTCGCGGGCTGACAAAGGAAAAGGCGCAGGTGGATTTGTGGATGAAAGAGATTGCGCCGAGCGATGAGTTGCGGAAATGGTTTCATCACGAAGAGGGGAGTTGGGACGAATTCGAGAAGAGGTACAAGGCGGAATTGGCAAAGAAGAAGGCGCCATTGAGGGAATTGCAGAAATTGGCGAAAGAGCATGGGAGGGTGACGTTGTTGTTTGGGAGCAAGGATGAAAGGCACAATCAGGCGGTGGTGTTGGCGGAAACGTTGAAGAACTTGTAGGAACGGCCTTCTGAGGCGTTCGCGCATGCGCCGGGCAGCGTCGTACGGCACAGCGGAAGCCCTGCTCTCCGAGGAATCTTGATGAACTCGCCGCTACAGATCATTGCACAGGAGGTCAGCAGGTGCCGGAAGTGTCCGCGGCTCGCGAAGTACCGGGAGAAGGTGGCACGGGAGAAAAGGCGGGCGTTTCGCGAGTGGGAATATTGGGGACGTGGTGTGCCGGGGTTTGGTGATGCGAACGCGAAGGTTTTTATTTTGGGATTGGCGCCCGCGGCGCATGGCGGGAATCGTACCGGGCGTGTGTTCACCGGCGACCGCTCCGGAGATTTCTTGTATAAGGCATTGTATGAGGCGGGGTTTGCGAATCAGTGTACTTCGGTGAAGCGCGACGATGGTTTGCGATTGACCGGCGCTTATATTGCCGCGGCGGTGCGCTGCGCGCCTCCTGCGAATAAGCCTCTCCTCAGCGAGATTGAGAATTGCCGCGGTTATTTGCGGCGCGAATTGCAATTGTTGCAACCGAAGGCGATTCTGGCGCTGGGGAAGATCGCCTGGGACGCCTATCTGGAAATCTTAAAGCGCGACGGGAAAATTCAATCGCGGGCTACGTATAAATTCGCTCACGGAGCCGAGGCAGAAACTGCCGGCGACCTGCCGCGATTGTTCGGCGTTTATCATCCGAGCCAGCAGAACACGCAAACCGGGCGATTGACGGAAGCCATGTACACCACAGTGCTCGGACGAATCCAACAGTTCTTGGAACAAAAGTGAAGTTTGCGTCAAAACTCACGCGCATCGCCAGAGTGGGACTACCCGCGCAGCCTGTCGGTTGAGCCTTACAGTGCTGGGGTGACAAGCAGGCAGTCGGGACGGCCAGGCCCGCCTTCGACTCGAACTTAAGCTGTCCCTTTTCAATGACATAAAACAGGCGCTGCGAATCGGGGACTGGCGCTCGAGGTGCACTGTCCTGCTTATTCTTGCGGGAGGAGCGAGTCCGCCATGCACCAGATGCAAGTACGGTTTCTGATTTTGGCTTCGGTATCGTTGGCGTTTGCGTTCTGCTTGCCCCGATGGTCAGACGCGCAAGAACCAGAACAGCAAGGCGCCGTCGTGAGTCGCGATGTGATACCGACAAACGAGGCGCCGACGCACACCAATCAGGTTTACCCGGCGCAGATGGCCGATGGCCAGCGGCATGGCTTGCCGGAGGAGGCCTTTGCGGTAGTGCCAGGGACGCGGTTCCTGGTGACTCTGGAAACAGAGATGAACACGAAGAAGTTGCAGCGTAATCAGGGGTTTCGTGTGCGTACCGTGGAGCCGCTCGAAGCGGGGCGTGGAATTTATCTCCCGTCGGGCGCGATTATTCGCGGGCACATCAGCCGAGTGGAGCCGGCGGGGACGACGGGAAAGGCAAAGCTATGGCTGACGTTTGATGAGATTCATACACGGTTTGGGAGTTTGCCCATTGTGGCGGAAGTGGCGGGGCTGCCGGGAGACCACAGCATCAAGTCCGGGCCAGTTGTGGAGGGAGTGATCGAAGGACGGAGCAGTACACAGAAAGATGCGGTGCAAGCGGCGGCGGCCGGGGCGGCCATGGGCGCGTTCAAAGGCGTGAAAGACAAGAATAAGAAAGAGGCCGCGGAGCAAGCGGCGATGGGAGCGCTCGAAGCCTACCTGATGGAGACGGGACGCGGACAGGAATTGGATTTGCCAAAGGGAGCGAAGCTCGAGTTGGAGCTCGAGAGGGTGCTGTATTTGGTGCGGGAGTGAGAGCAGGCATAGAGCGCAGATGTTCTCGACTTTGCTACGAAGAGGTTTTCACCGGGAGGCGGGCGGATTCCCAGGCAGCGAGGCCGCCGGCGATTTCGGTGACGGGGGCGAAGTTGGCGCGTTCGAGGAGGCTCGCGGCTAAGGAGGAGCGGTAGCCACCGGCGCAGTAGACGAGTAATGGGCGATCTTTGGGGATGATCGCCAGGTTTTCGAACAGGTGACTCAGCGGGAGGCTCAGGCTACCCTCTATGAATTTCTGGTCGCGTTCCCGGGGAGTGCGGACGTCGATGGCGAAGGGTGGTTCGCTCGAAGCAAGAAGTTCGGCGGCGAATTGAGCGCTGAGGCGCTCGGTGAAGGCGATGAGGTCTGGGCGGGATTCCAGGCTTTGCAAGCCGTTCTCGAGATAGCCGGCGATGTGATCGAAGCCGATGCGGCCGAGGCGCACGGCGGATTCGTTTTCGCGGCCGGGTGCGGCAATGATGACGATCGGATGGATGCGATCGAGGACGGTGCCGGCCCAGGTAGCGTATTGGCCGTTGAGGCCGACGTTGATACTGCCGGCGAGGTGGGCGGCGCCGAACTCTTCAGGTTCGCGGGTGTCCAGGATTTGCGCGCCTTCGGATTCTAGGGCGAGGACAGCATCGAGAGTGAGCGGTTTCCACTGACGTTCCAGAGCTTCGTCGAGGGTGGGGCGCTCTTTGCTATTCAGGACGGCATCATACACAAAATACGGTGGGGCTTCGGGCTGGTCGGCGGTGACGAGCTCGATGAAGGCTGGCTTCGACATGGGCTGAAGAGCGTAGTTTTGGCGGCGCTGTTCGCCCATGGTCGAGACCGTTTCCTTGCTGATCGCTTTGCCGCAGAGGGAGCCGGCGCCGTGCGCAGGATAGACAAGGCTCGCGTCGGGCAAGGGAAGCAATTTTGTCTGCAAGGAATCGAAAAGCAAACCGCCGAGGTCGGTTGCGGACCAGCCGAGAGCGGCGCGTAGGTCGGGCCGGCCGACGTCGCCGATGAACAGGGTGTCGCCGGTAAGAACCGCGTAGGGTTGCGTTTCGCTTTGGTCGAGGTCGTAGACGAGCAGCGAAATGGATTCCGGAGTATGGCCGGGAGTTTCGAGGGCTTTCAGGCGAACTCGACCGAATTCGACGATGGCGTCATCGGAAAGAGCAGTGAAGCGGTACTCCGCTTTTGCTTTGGCGCCCAGATAAATTGTGGCACCGACTCGGTCCCGGAACTCCAAGTGGCCTGCGACGAAATCGGCGTGGAGATGGGTAAGGAAGACGTGTTTGATTTGCAGGTTGTGCTCGCTGGCGAAGATCAGGTAACGGGCAATGTCCCGTTGCGGATCGACGACGGCGGCGATGCGGGTTTGTTCGTCGCCGATGAGGTAGGAGGCGTGGGCCAGACAATTTAAATAGAATTGATGGAAGATCACAGTTCTAGGGCCATCCACCAAACAGAGACTCGCCAGAGAAACCCAAGCCCCACGGAAAGCAACGGTGGGGCACACGCGAAGAAAAACCCAAGAGCCCCGCTAAACGTGCCGTGCCACAAAGACTACTTCGGTTGGGGGACTATGCGCAAATAAGGGCGGATGGTTTTCCAGCCGCCGGGATATTTCTGTTTGGCTTCTTCGTCGGAGACTGCGGGGACGATGATGACGTCGTCGCCGGGCTTCCAGTTTACCGGCGTGGCTACTTTGTGCTTGGCGGTCAGTTGCATGGAGTCGAGAACACGAAGAATTTCATCGAAATTGCGGCCTGTGCTCATGGGGTAAACGAGCATAAGCTTGATTTTTTTGTCGGGGCCGACGACGAAAACGGAGCGGACAGCGGCGTTGTCGGCGGCGGTGCGTCCTTCGCAGGTGTCGCCGGCTTCCGCGGGGAGCATGTTGTAGAGCCTGGCAACTTTGAGTTGAGGGTCACCGATCATGGGGTAGGTGACTTTGTGACCCTGGGTTTCTTCGATGTCCACAGCCCATTTGTTGTGATTGGCAACCGGATCCACGCTGAGGCCGATGATTTTGCAATTGCGCTTCGTGAATTCCGGCTGCAGGCCGGCCATATAACCGAGTTCGGTGGTGCAGACAGGAGTAAAATCCTTAGGATGGGAGAACAGGATGGCCCAGCCGTCGCCGATCCATTCGTGGAAATTGACGGGGCCTTGGGAAGTTTCTGCGGTGAAATTGGGCGCTTCGTCGTTGATGCGCAACATTCGGTTGTCTCCTGATATAAGGTGTACTGCAAAGCAGGTAGCGCTGGAACCCGTGCGCCGACCTCGCGGCCGAAGCCCAGCTCGTCTTGGAGCAGTTGCGCGGGGGTTCCGACCCTCACCTACTACAAAGAACGGCTCTACGGGCGGCGTGTTAAGACTCCAGACAAAAATCGTAGAGTGTACCGGTAGCCGAGTCAATGATTTTGATTTGATTTTGATCTGGGGGCGAAGCGGGTGAGGCAGCTCCGCGGCTTGGCAAGCGGAGAGCCCCTTGTTAGAGTCGTAGCACCAGCCCGAAGTCGTTCAAATAATTGCTAGTTGTTCAGAGGCTAACGGGAATGTCCGAAGAAAACAGAGCGGTACGAACGGTGGAGACGGGCGAACGGAAAGACCGCATTCTGATCGTCGAGGATGAAGACAACGCACGGAAGGGATACGAACAACTTCTACAACGCTGGGGCTACGAAGTGGTGGGCGTAGCGAGCGCAGAGGACGCCCTGGCACGGTTTAACAGCTTCCAGCCGGACACATTGATTGCCGATGTGGAATTGCCGGGCATGAATGGTTTGGACTTGCTCAAACAGCTCGGCGATGAACTGCACAATGTTCCGGCGATCATCATCACCGGAAAAGGAAGCGAAGAGAGGGCGGTGGCGGCGATTGAAGCGGGCGCGTTCTGGTACATCGAGAAACCGCTGAAGGGGCCGGTGCTGCGGGCGCTTCTCGACAGAGCGTTGAGCAAAGCTCGCGATGCCTTGAACCTCGAAGTCCTGCAAAGGCAGTTGCGCGACGCCGGGCGGCTGGGCGAGTTGGTAGGTGCGTCGAAGGCGATGCAGGACGTGATGCGCGTGATCGAGATGGCGGCGCCCAGTTCGGCGTCGGTACTGATCACAGGCGAGACAGGATCCGGCAAAGAGATCGTGGCGCGGACGATCCATAAGCTGTCACCGCGCGCCGGCGGACCGTTTGTGGCGATCAATTGCTCGGCGATTCCCGAGTCGTTGATGGAAAGCGAGATTTTCGGGCACGAGCGGGGTGCATTTACCGGCGCGGCCGAAAGGCGAATCGGCTGTTTCGAATTGGCGGACGGTGGAACGCTGCTCCTCGATGAAATAGGTGAAATGCCGGCGCCTACGCAGGCGAAATTGTTGCGCGTGCTCGAAGACCGCAAGGTTAGAAGATTGGGAAGCAAGACGGAGACTCCAGTGGATGTTCGTGTACTGGCGGCGACGAACAAGGACCCGGAACAGTCGGTGGCGAATGGCGGGATGCGGCAGGATTTGTACTTTCGCTTAAACGTGTTTCACATCCACCTGCCACCGTTGCGGGAACACAAGGAAGATATTCCGCTGCTGGCCGAACACATTTTGCGGGACATCAACGCGAAGCACGGGAAGAGCGTTCGAGGGGTCGGCGCGGAGGTGCTGGATATTTTCATGAGCCATACGTGGCCGGGAAACATTCGGGAATTGCGCAATGTGCTGGAACGAGCAGCGATCATGAGCGAGAAGGATCTCATTTCACGGTCTTCGCTGCCCGGAGAGTTCGGGAAACTGGCGACGAAGAACCCGAGCGATTTATCTGGGGTTAAGTTTCCGATCGGTACAACGGTGGATGCAATGGAGCGGGAGCTGATCCTCCAGACTTTGCAGGCCACGGGAAACAACAAAACCCGCGCGGCGGAACTGCTGGGCGTGAGTTTGAAGACGCTGCATAACAAGTTGAAGGAATACGGCAGCGACAAGGGCGAAGTGGAGTCCTAAGTGAAGATGCAGCTTGGGCTGCGAGCCAAACTAACGATGGTGATGACGGCGCTGGCGTTGCTGATGACCCTGGCGCTGTCCATGTTCTTCCTGCAACAGCAATTGCAACAAGCGCTGCAAGACAGCGACGCGCGAGCCAAAGACCTAGCCAAGCAGATATTTGAATGGGCGAAACATGCCGATGACGACGCTCAAGCGAAAGGAGTTCGACCGGCGTCGGAAGATCCCCAAGAGATTCTCGACTTCGTGAGAAATGCGTTCGAGACAAGCGACGCGCTCAATTACCAGTTGACCACAGCCGCAGGCGACAATACGTCGATCTACGAGATGTCGATTGTGGACCGCAATGGATTGGTGCTGGTGTCGAGCGACTCGTCGGAAAACGGAAAAATCGTCCCAAGAAGGCCGCCGTTGTCTCGCCTAGTGGATAGCCCGATTGTGAAGCAGATCAAGATTCTGGTCGGACCGCCACAGGTGTATGAGGTGGAATATCCGTTCAATGTAAGGGGACAGCCATTCGGCGAGGTGAGAGTGGCGGTGCAGACGGGACTATTCCTGAAAAATATTGAGACCCAGTTGCGGCAGTGGATCAAGATCGCGGTGGTGGCGCTGATTGTTTCGACGTTGCTGGCCGCAGTCGTTAGCGGCGCGGCATTGGCGCCGATTCGGGATATCAGCGTGCAATTGGATCGCATTTCGGCGGGCGAGTACGACACGGCATCGATGACCGCAGAAAAGACTGTGGAGAGCACCGATGAGTTGGGGCAAGTCAGGCGCAAGATCAAGCAGGTAGGGCTGCAGTTGCGCGGAGTCCACGAGATTTTCAGCTCACTTCGGGAAAACATGAATTCGGTGATGGCAGGCCTCGAGGACGGGCTGATTCTGTTTACGCGAGACGCGCGAGCGGTGATGGTCAGCCCCGCGGCGGAAAAGTTTTTGGGTGCTCCCGCATCCAATTTCCTGGGGCGTCGCGTGACGCAAATGTTCCCGGCAGGACACCCCCTGTTCGAAGCTTTACGGCTCGAAGGAGATGAGCTGCGGGAGATTAACTCCGAAACGGTGTTGGCATCAGAAGAAG
This sequence comes from Candidatus Acidiferrales bacterium, assembly GCA_963783955.1. Taxonomy (GTDB): domain Bacteria; phylum Acidobacteriota; class Terriglobia; order Acidiferrales; family UBA7541; genus Acidiferrum. The sequence goes on from CAWAPN010000004.1 coordinate 805,516, forward strand.
GGACGCGACGGGTCAGCGTGACGGTGCAGGAAATTCAGGGTGCAGGCGAACGCATGGGAGCGCTGTTGACGCTGCGCGACCTGGATTCGCTCGAAAACATTAACACTCAGTTGCAGGTGAGCGAACGATTGTCGGCGCTTGGGAGAATCACCGCGGGCGTGGCGCATGAGGTAAAGAATCCGCTGAATTCGATGCGCTTGTGGCTGGAAAATTTGAAGGAATCGCTTCCAAACGATACCGATGATGCGGCCAAACAGGCGGTGAACGTGCTGGACGCGGAAATCGACCGGCTGGACGCGGTGGTGAAGCGCTTCCTGGATTTTTCGAGACCGATGGACGTGAGACTGGAGCCGACGCAACTGGCCGCGTTGCTGCACGAGGTGCTGGAGGTGGCGGCGCCGCAGTTGGAACGGTCCAAGGTGCACGTAGCGCAGCTTTTGCCGATCGACGTGCCGGAAGTGATTGGAGATCGCGCATTGCTGAAGCAGGCCATCCTGAACCTGGTGCTGAATGCTGTCGACGCGATGCCGAACGGCGGACAACTGCAGCTGACGCTGAGCCGGCGGGGCGATATGGCGGAAATTACAGTCGGAGACACGGGAAGAGGCATTCCCATGGAACACCGGCAGAAAGTGTTTCAGTTATTTTTTACAACCACGCCTGGAGGAAGCGGGATCGGTTTGGCGAGCACCTTCCGGATCGTGCAACTCCACAACGGATCGATCGATTTCACGTCGGAAGTCGGGCGCGGAACGACGTTCCGCATCGAATTGCCATTGGCGGCATAAGTGATGATCGGAACGTTGTGCAGTTTGGAAAAGAATAAAGAAAAAACGCGGATCGAGATGAGCAAAGCGTCGGAAACGAGAACGGGATTACTGGCGGTGCTGTGCGCGTGCGTTTTCTGTGTGTGCGGATGCGCCACGCGCAGGACACCGGTGAAGCCTGTCGTGAATTTTGTCGCGGCGGTGCGTCCGGTGATTCCTCAGGCGACCGCCGCAGCCGTAGCGGAGCCCCCCGATTTAGAAGCTGAAGCTGTATCATCGCCGCCGCCGATTGGACCAAGCCGGGCGCAGCCGCCAAAGCCGCACGTGGCCACGGCGACAACGCAGGAGCCCGCCAGCACAGAAAAGCATGTGGAACCGACGATCGCTCCGGAAGTGACGTCGGAAGAGCTGGCGGAGGCAAAAACGGAAACGGAGCACAGCCTGGAGGCGGCGGAAAAGAATCTGAACATGACGCAAGGAAAGAAATTGAATGCCATGCAGGAGGATCTTGCATCGAAGGTTCGGGGGTTCACGGAAAACGCACGAGAGGCGATGAAGAGTGGGGATTGGGGAAGGGCGAAGAATTTGTCGAAAAAGGCCGAAGTGTTGTCGGAACAATTGGCGGGGAGTTTGTGAATTTTCGGTAGACCATGGATACATTCGATGCGGTGATTGCGGGCGGAGGAGTGATTGGAGCGAATATCGCTCTGGAACTGGCGGAAGCCGGTTTGCAGGTGGCCTTGTACGATGCGCGAGAACCGGGGCGCGAAGCGTCCTGGGCGAGCGCGGGAATCATTTCGCCGGCGCCGGAGAATCCGGAAATGATTCCGTTTGTGCCGCTGAGCCTGGCGAGCGCGAGCCTGTATCCGGAGTTTGTCCGCCGAGTGGAAGGGCTCGCGGGGCTGGACGTCGGCTACCGCAAGGATGGAGCTCTCGATGTGGTTTTGGAAAGCAACGCTGCGGAGGTCCTGAGCACAATCATCGCCTTGCAGCACGGCGTGGGACTGAAGGCGGAAGCATTAAGCGCGGGACAGGCGCGCCAGATGGAACCGGCGCTGACCGAAGAAATGCAGGCAGCAATTTTTCGGGAAGACGAAGCGTCGGTGGACACGCGTGCGTTCACGGACGCCACGCTGAAGGCCGCAGAGCGGAATGGCGTGAAAGTCTTCGCGGGGAACGGGGCAAGGGCTGTCTGGAAGGAACGCGAGCGGTGCAGAGGATTGCTGCTCGATCACGGGCAAGTTGAGGCAAAGTGGACGGTGATCGCCTCGGGTTGTTTTTCGGCGAAGATCGAAGGCGCGACGCCCTACGCACCGGTGTTTCCGGCGAAAGGACAAATGGTCGCGCTGCGTTGCGAATCGATAGAGATTCGACGGGTGCTTTGGCTGGAGCACACTTATCTGGTGCCGCGGAATGACGGAAGGATTATCGCGGGATCGACCATCGAGCGAACCGGGTTCGATCACGATGTGACCGCGGGCGGGCTCAAAAGGATTTTGAACGAAGCCACGAAATTGGCGCCGGGATTGGAGAAAGCGCGAATCGAAGAGATCTGGTCGGGATTGCGTCCGGACTCGCCCGACCACTTGCCGATCATTGGCCCTACCGATGTCGAGGGATTGTTGATCGCGACCGGGCATTTTCGGAGTGGAATGTTGCTGGCGCCGATCACGGCCCGGCTCATCCGGGAATGGGTGACGACGCAAAAGGTGAGCGTTGCTTGGGAACGAGTAAGCCCGATGCGGTTCTTGGAAGCGACGCGGCCGCAGAGTGCGTGAGGACGGCGAAACGTTTCAAGTTTAAGACCAGGTTCTGGGTTGTCGCTTGACTCATGCCGTGGAGAGCCGTTAGCCGCGCCAAAGGCGAATTCGAGCCGGCAAAAAACTCACGCGGCGAAAAACCCATAGCTGCCGACGCAAAACGGGAAAACTCAGAGTTCAGTTGGATTGCGGGGTTTGTTGGATCACGACGGTGTTGGGTTGGCCGACGTTGGAATAGTGGATTTGCTCGGCGTCGAGTTGAAGATCGTGCTCCAGCACTAAATCCATGGAAGAGCCGCGGGGAAGTTGCGCGTCCGGGCCTCGGGAGAGCAGTACGGCAGCGAGGCCGGCTACGCCGCCTATGCCGGCACCAATACCTGCGCCTTTGGCGCCACCGGCAATCGCGCCGATACCGGCCCCCGTCGCAGTGGTCGTGGCGACAGTGGTCGCGTCTTTTCCTTTACCGCCGGGACCGGTCATCTTCCCCTCCGGATCGGTTTTTACCTGGCCGGCGTCGGTGCTGTGAGGTTCCGCATTCATGTCGACGGTGTAGCCGTTCGGGAAAACCAGGCTATTGAGGCGAATGCGAAGTTCACCTTTGCCTTTGACTCGGCCAGGACGCTTGGCTTCTGTGACTTCCCCTCGCAGGTACGAACCAACCGGAATAATGACTTTATTGTTATTGGTGATCGGAAACGAAGTGCGGAAGTACACAGAATCGCCGGGTTTGGCGGTAGCCGTGGAGATGCCGCTTTCGAGAACGACGCCAACATGGGTGCCGGTCGGAATCAGTATGGGATGGCCAGCGCCCGTCGGGCGGGGCGCTGCCGGTGCCGGCGTGGTCGCGGGCGCGGGAGCATCGCTTTGCGGACCGTCGGGCGCCTGAGCTGCGGCGACGGAGGCGAGAACTAGACTTAAGGCTGCGGCTTGCAAAAAGGTATGGACCTTCGATGTGGGCTGCACCGTCTGCCTCCTTCTGCCTTCTCCGATGCGGCAGGGCTGGTCATCGGATGCCCGGGACTTGATTAGGAAAGTTTACTCCAAAATATCGCGATTTGACGGGCCATGTGCTTGCCGGTAGGCTTGGGCGTTGAGGGGAGCTCGCAATGGCGAAACTAGCGTTGATTTACGGGATGCGGTTGTTGCCGGTGGATGATTTGGGCGAAGTGAAGGAAGCGACGGTGGTGTTGAGGAACGGCAAGAGTGCAGGCGTGGCCATGCATTTGATTGAGGGATCGAAGGAAGAGATTGAGGAGACGTTCCGGCAATCGATCGATGCGTTTTTTGAGATGTATCCGGAGATTTAACGGTTGCCGAAGTTTTCGGGATCTTCGTTGGGGTCGCCCAGGTTGTCGTTGATCAGCACAGTAGACTGGCCGGTGAGTTCAAAGCGTTTGCGGCATTTGTAGCAGGCGACCAGGTCGTCCAGACGAACCATGAAGGATGTCGCTTTGGCGAATTTACGGCGATCCTCCTCGCTAGCCCCCCGGGGTAACTCTTTTTTCTTGCGGCTGACTTTCCAGCGCACCGGGGCATCGAATTCACCGCGGCAACTCGGACAGACTAGTTTGACTTTGCGAGTTTCTTCCTTTTCCGTGTAGAAAGCTCGTTCATCCATTACGCCTCGACCGCCTTCCCGTTCGTTTCCCTCATTGTAACAAATTCAAGGCCGAGGTCACGCCATCGAGGCAGCCAATACTCGAGCGCGGCCAGAGTGCGGGTGCGGTCCGCGTTCGGAATGCCGTAGTGGCCATCGTGGAGGCAAAGAACGTCGCCGTTGGAAGGCGTGCGAGTGGGTCGGTTTGCGGCCGTGAGATTCTGCACATGCGCGGCAATTGGTTTCATGCGCTCGATTAGCCAGGTCTCAGGTTTGGGACGCCAGTCGCCGGGCATGATCGTCCACATCACGGTACGCATGCGCTGCTGCAGAACGAGGGAACTAAGCCAGGGACTGCGATAGCCAAACGGCGGCCGAAACCAGCGCGGCTCTTCCCAGGTGGCTTGCCCGATCGCCTCGCTGCAGCGGAGGAGTTCCGTGCGAGTCTCGTTTGGGCCGGTGAAGAAAAGGTTGGGGTGACTGTCGGTGTGATTCCCGATGAGATGGCCGCGCGCCGAAATCTCTTTGACGAGACCCGGCGATTCACGGACATATTTGCCGAGGAGAAAGAAGGTGGCTTTAGCGCGATGGCTATCGAGAACATCGAGAAGCTTCGGGGTAATAGAAGGATTGGGGCCATCATCGAAGGTGATCGCTAGTTTTTTGGGCGCGTCGGTTTGATGGACGGTGTGGCCAAACAGTTGGGAACCGGCATTCACCGCGCCATAGGCGGTGAGGCCAGCAAAACCAGCGGCGAAGGCGGGGACGGCCACAAGCCACGGAATCATGACGAATATTCTGCCATGAGCCGGGTGAAAATGTTAAAGCCAGGATGGGGATGCGCAGGCGCCCGTCCAAATGTAGCCGGTTGTTTGCACGACGTATTTAGAGAAGCGTACCGGTGAGGATGATTTTGGCCACGGTAAAGTAGATGATGAGGCCGGTCACATCGACAAGCGTCGCGACAAAGGGAGCGGAAGCACTGGCTGGATCGAGGCCGCACCTGCGAAGGATGAACGGGAGCATAGAGCCGGCGAGTGTGCCGAAGGTGACGACGCCGAGAAGACTGAAGGCGATGGTAAGGGCGATCCGGAGGTAGTGCTCGCCGTAGCTGTGCCAGAGGGATTGCCAAATCAAAATGCGCGTCATGCCGACGATGCCGAGGATGATGCCTAGCATCACACCGGCGGCAACCTCTCGGCGAATCACGCGATACCAGTCTTTAAGACGGACTTCGCGGAGAGCTAAAGCGCGAATGATGAGTGAAGTGGCCTGTGAGCCGGAATTTCCTCCGCTGCTGATCAGCAAGGGGATAAAGAGCGAGAGAACGACGGCGCGCTCAATTTCGTGTTCAAAGTGACTCATGGCCGTGGCAGTAAGCATCTCTCCGAGGAAAAGAATTACTAGCCAACCCGCGCGTTTTTTGATCAGAGCGGGGAATGTGGTTTCTAGGTAGGGGCCGTCGAGGGCTTCCATGCCGCCCAGTTTCTGAATGTCTTCGGTGTCTTCTTCTTGGAGGACGTCAATGAGGTCGTCCGCGGTGACAATCCCTTGCATGCGGCGATTTTCGTCGACGACGGGGACAGCCTTGATGCCGTGTTGGGTGAGCAAATGGGCGATTTCTGATTGATCGGTGTTCGGAGAGACGGAATAGATCTTGGTGGTCATGACATCGTCGACGGTTTTCTTGGGATCGGCGGCAACCAGATCTTTGAGAGCGACTACACCCAAAAGGACCTGGGTTTCGTCGAGCACGTAGGCGTAGTGAATGGTTTCCACGTGGCCGAGTTGCTGGCGCAGATAACTGATGGCTTCGTCGATCGAAGCATCCGGGCGGAGGCGGGCGAAGCGCGGATTCATGAGACCGCCCGCGATGTCTTCGCGGAAGGCCAGGAGGGCTCTCACTTCATTTCTGGTTTTGTCGTCGAGGAGACCGAGAAGATATTGACTCTGACGTTTGGGAGATTCCTGGACGAGATCGGCTGCATCGTCCGGAGCGAGCAGTCGCATATAGAGGCGTCGCTCGCCTTCGGGGAGCGAAAGCAGCAGGCTCGATTGGGCGTTGGCGTCGAGGGTGAGGAAGAAATTGTCCATGAGCTCGCGGGGCAAGGCTTCGAAGCGGTCGACGCGTTGGCCGCGGCGGAGGCTCGGCCAGAGATCAAGGAGTTCGTCTGCGGTATTGAGGGAATGAGTGGGCAACGGAGAAGCTCCTGGGTGAAGGAATTGCCCGCTCCGTGGCGGTGAGGAACGGGGATGGCGAAGATTTCGCTGGAAAAGTTATATCACTGCTGCCGCGCGAGGCCGCGGGAATTACCGGAATGCAGGCCTTTGGCATTTCGGCGGCGATCCATTTCTGCGTTTGCGGTGCAGTTTGAGATGCCGCCGGTCACACGCCAGCCTCGATCGAGGCACGCTGTGAAAGCCAGCCGGCCGGCTCCGATTTACAGCTGGCTGTGGCGGCGAAGGAGAACGTAGCCGACCAGGCTGCCGGCGAGGACGGTGGCGGCGAAGAAGTAGCGCCATTCCGGAATGCCAATTAGGCCGACGATCAAGATGCCGATGACCACGATCAGGCCGGCGGGATGGCCGGTCCAGACGCCGGCGCCATATCTGCCGAAGGGAACGATTTCCAATGGGCTGCGGTCATCGTTGACGCGAGGAACTACTTGGCCGTAAGAATGCCTACGGAATGTGGCGTAGGGTTTCATGGCGAAATGGTCCTTTCCTGGACTGGTACAGAGGGGAGGGCGCAAGGTGAACCAGAATTGCCACGCGCATGGATGTAAGAGCAGCCCTCCGAGGAGTGCCACTTTGTTAGAGGCCGGTGCAAGTCAAAAAGTTCCCGTGCGCGCGGATTTAGAAATCCGAGGGGGCCCGCTTGCCGGAGTCTGCCGTTTCCACCTCCGAAGGCAGCCGTTAAAGCCCAATCGATCGTTGGCGAACCGCCTCGGAAGGCGGTTCCTGGAAAGAACCGGGAGCACCGGCGGCAAGAAATTGCGAGTAAATCCTGAGTGCCTGTGCCAGTGCCTCAGCCGACGCTTTCGGGCAGGCGGCGCGTTTTCATTTCGGTGAGGAGGCGCTCGACTTCGGCGTCGCGGTCGAGGCGGTTGAGCTTTTCGGCGACGTCGTCGTTGAGCAATTCGACCTCGGCGGAAGCTGTGGCTTCGGCGTGCTGAACGCGCTCCTTCAGGCGATCGAAGGAAGCGCTCTTGGAATTGTCGCCGATCACGACTTGGGCTTTGGCAGCTTTGTCGAGCGCGATGCTGCGACGATGACGGGCGAGCAGGACTTCGCGCTTGGATTTGGCTTCCTCGAGTTTTTGGTCGAGTTTGACGAGTGCGTTTTTCAAGGTTTCCACTTGGGCTTTTTGGTCGTTCACCTGTTCCTGAAAGCTTTGCGAGAGGCGCTGCGCGGTCTGGAAGCGGTCGAGGGCGGCGCGGGCGAGATCATCCTGGCCTTTGTCGACGGCGACTTCGGCTTTGCGCATCCAGTCCTTGCCGGTGTCTTCCTGTTCGCGGAGTTTTTTCTCGAGGATGTGCTGGTCGGCGATGGACACGGCGACCTGCGTTTTGACCTGGAGATATTGATTTTCCATGTCGAGGATGACCTGCTTGATCATTTTTTCAGGTTCCTCGGCGCGGTCAATCATGTCGTTGAGATTGGCCCGGATTAAGGTACTGACACGTTCTAAAAGTCCCATGGTGATGCTCCTTTCGAGAAGTTCGATCGAAAACCAATTTCTCAGGGGCGCTCCTCCCGACAAACTAAGACCGCAAACAAAAGCTGCCGATGGCTTTGGCGATTTGCGCCCAGGCCAAGTTTGCGAGCGCGAATAGTGTCAGAATGCCCACACCCCAATAGAGCGCTTTTTTTTGTTGCAGAGTGAAGCTCATGATCTCTCCCCCTCGGTACGTTTCGTTCTCGCAGCCCATGTAGCGCCGTACCTTTAGGCCGGCATCTTCGGTCTGCATTTGTAGTGGCCGGACTTCCGACCGGCCAGGTTTGCAGGCAAGGTTTTGTAAAGCGCCGGAGCGGGCGATGCGACCCGCTCCGGCGCAAAGAGTTACGACTTGGCGGGAGGTTGATCCAGCGCCTTCGGGGCTTTGTCGCCGATGAGGCGGACTTTGCCGAGCAAATCCGACACTTGCATGCCGGAAAGGGCTTCGAAGAGTGCGGGAACTTGCGCCGCGATCTTCGTGATGTCGCCGGTAAGTTTGTAAGCGCCAGCGGCGTCGCCATTGCCGGTCGAGACGATGGTGACTTTATCGACTTTGCCGAGCGGCTCGCTAAGCGCGCGGACAATCTCCGGCAATCCGCTGATGAGTTTGTCGAGAACCGCGGCCTGGTTGTATTCCTGGAAGGCTTCGGCTTTCACGTTCATCGCGCGGGCTTCCGCATCACCCTTCTTGAAGATGATCTCGGCTTCGGCTTCCCCTTGTGCGCGAGTCGAAGAAGCCTTGCCTTCGGCTTCGCTCATCAGGCGCTGGCGTTCGGCGCTGGCGAGGGTTTCGATGCGCTGGCGTTCGACTTCGGCCGGCTTGAGGATGGTGGCGACGAGTTCGCGTTCGCGGCGCGCGATTTCGGCTTCCTGCACCTTAACCTGCGCTTCGCGTTCCACCTGCTGAATACGCACCTGCTCGAGCATGACCGCCTGTTGCTGGCGGTTGGTTTCGATTTCGTAAGCCTTGTCGGCTTGCGCCTGGGCCTTTTTGCTGGTTTCGAGGTAGTTAGCCTTTTTGATATCGAGGTCGCGCTCGGCTTCGGCTTGCTTGGCAAGCGAAGCGGTTTCAGCGGCGACACGTTCCTGATCGGCTTGGGCCTTGGCGATTGCGGAGGCGCGTGACGCCTCGGCGCGCTTGATGGCGATGTCACGGTCGGCTTCGGCGGCGGCCACTTCGGCATCGCGCTTGATACGGGCGATGTCCGGGCGGCCCATGTTGGTGATGTACTCGTTCTTGTCGCGAACTTCCTTGATGGTGAAGCTGACGACTTCAAGTCCCATCTTGCTCATGTCATCGGCGCAGGTAGAGCGCATATGGCCGCCGACCATTTCGGGTTCTTTGACGATTTGCTCGACGGTGAGCTGGCCGATGATGCCGCGGAGATGGCCTTCCATGACCAAGCGGATCAGGCCTTCGCGCTGTTCCGGGCGCTTGGTCAAGAATTGCTCCGCGGCGGTACGGATAGACACGGGGTCGGACTTCACCTTCAGTTGTGCCACGGCTTCGACGGTGACGGCGACGCCCTGGTTGGTATACAGGCTCTGTTGTGGCGCGACATCGAAGGACATCAGTTCGAGGGAGAGCTCCTTGCATTGCTCCACCATCGGAAAGATGATCGTGCCGCCGCCCTTGATGATGCGGGTGCCGCGGAAGCCGTAAACGATCAACGCTTCGTGAGGACCCGCTTTGCGATACATCCGGGCCGTCAGGGCCATGATGAATAAGACCGCGAGCACCGCCAGTCCGGCGATGACCCAAACACTTGAGAACTCTTGCATATAGCCTCCCTTTCCTGACCAACGGAATCGATTTGTGCGACCTTCGATTCCTTGAAAATCTTTTCTCCCTCACAACCTTGGTTCTCGATCAACGGCCCGCCTCCTAAGGCGGGCCCTACAGGTGTGCCTACGCTTTGGTGAATTCGTCCCAGCGTTTTACGTAGGCGATTCCTTTTTCGTAGCGGCTGATGACCACTTCGGCACCTTTTTCGAGCGAGTTGCCGTCTTCGCTGCGTGCGCCCAGGCTGCGGCGCACACCGTGCTGTTCGAAGATGACTTCGCCTGTGCCCTTTACCGCGATCGACACGCTGACGGTACCAACGGAACCCTCGTGGCGATAATCCCATTCGTTCATTTGCGCCTCGGTGTTTTTGAGCAGTTTGGCCATGAAGCGGAAAACGATCCAACCACCGATCGCACCGACGGCGATCGCGATGGCCAGGCTGGCTAGCGCGACGAGCCTGGAGTGCTTCGTCAGGATGTAGCCCGTTCCTCCAAACCACGCGAGAAAGGCCAACACCGTGGATGCATTGAACCAGGACAAGTGCGCGCCTCCCTTAGCGATGCCGCGGCCATGATGGTGCACGTGAAACGGCATGTGCAGGCGGATCGGCAGATGCAGATGCACGGCGCCCGCGAGAAAGGACAACGCGCTCAGCGAGAAGCCGATCAAGAAGGAGAGGAGATAAAAGTCGGACCAAGACATAAGGCACCTCGCGGAGCGACACCCGGCTGCTCGGGAGACTGCGGGGACAACAGGAGAACGCGATGGTTATTAGTTGTGCGAGGCCGGTGGAGGATGACCGGAACCCACCAGCGATTTCGGTTGCAGGACTTCGCTGAGCCGCTCGGCCAGGCCGGGCGTGCGAAGAATTTCACCTAGCAGCAGGATCGCGCCGCGCGAGTCGGCGACGTGCGCGACATCGCCGAGCGCCCGGGAAAGCTCGGGATCGCTCGCGAACTGGTCGGCGCCGGCATAAAGCCAGGAGTCGATACTGGCGTCGGTGGTGCGAAGTTCCGATTGCAGGTCGCGGGTATAGCCTCGAGGATCATCGACGAGGAATCCCGGATAGACCCGGAAAAAACGGGCTAGCAGATCGCGCGAAGTGTTGGTCATGTGCGGGCGCGCGCCGTTTTCGATCTGAGAAAGATAAGCTTGGCTGAGGCCGCGGCCGAGTTCCCTTTTCATGGCCGTGACCACCTCGGATTGTGTGAGGGGACGCCCCAATCCCCGAAGGGAGCCCTCGATAGCGCGAAGGGAGCGGATTTTGTCGCCGAGAGTCATGGGAGGAGACCTTTCTGCATTATTGCGATGCGCTAAATGTATATAGCAATATGTAATTTGTCAAGAGAAATCGAATAACACCGTAAAGCTAATCTTTTCCTATAAATATAGTTGAACGACGTTGTGAACCGGCCGATCTCGAGGGAACTTAGGACTCCGGGTTGCGAAGGGAGTGCAGGTCGATGCTGAGTTGCTGGCACTTTTTGTAGAGGTGACTGCGCTCGAGGCCGAGGGCGCGAGCGACGTTGGTCATGTGGAAGTTGTGGTGACGGATTTCGGCGAGGAGAACTTCGCGTTCGAAGGCTTCGGTGCGTTGCTCGAGAGTTCCCTGCCCTGGCGTGGCTTCGCCCGTGGAAGGAGGTACGGAGAGCCGGCCGGCCGGAAGGGCCACACGGACATCGTCTTCGGTCACCGTGTCTTCGGTCGAGAGAAGAACAATGCGTTCGACCACATTGCGGAGTTCGCGGACGTTGCCGGGCCAGGAATAGCGCCGCAGTTCGGCGATAGCGTCGTCTGAAAAGATTTTTTCTTTCCAGGCGTTTTGTTTGGCGACTTGGCGGGCGAAGTGTGCAACCAAATCGGGAAAATCCTCTTTGCGATCGCGGAGCGGAGGAAGTGTCAGCGGAAAAACAAAAATACGATGAAAAAGGTCGGCGCGAAATTCATTTTTCTTGACCAGCTCTTCGAGATTGCGATGCGTGGCGACGATGACGCGGACGTTGACCTTGATGGGCTTGTCGCCGCCGACGCGCTCGACTTCGCCCTCTTCCAAAACGCGCAGAAGCTTGGCCTGCATGGCCAGCGGCATATCGCCGATTTCATCGAGGAACAGCGTGCCGCCTTCGGCTTGTTCGAATTTTCCGGTGTGGCGCGCGGCGGCGCCGGTGAAAGCGCCCTTTTCGTGGCCGAACAGTTCCGATTCGATGAGATCGGCGGGGACCGCGGCGCAATTCAAGGTGATGAAGACATTTTCATGTCGGGGAGATTTTTCGTGGATGGCGCGAGCGACGAGTTCCTTGCCGGTGCCGGTTTCGCCGAGGATGCAGATGCGGGTCTCGCTGGCGGCGACGCGACCAATTTGCGCAAAGAGTTTGCTCAGGGCCGGACCGGAACCGACCAGTTCGTGTTTGCCGAGACGATGGCGGAGTTCGCGGTTTTCGTCTTCGAGACGAGTGAGCCGCAAGGCGTTCTCTACCGTGACCAGGAGCTTGTCGGTCGAGAGCGGCTTCTCGAGAAAATCGAGCGCACCGAGGCGCGTGGCTTTGACGGCCATTTCGATGTTGGCCTGACCGGAAATCAAAACGATAGGAGTCCGCAGGCCGGATTTCTTGAGTTCCTCGAGAAGTTCCATGCCGGTCTTATTGGGCATGACCACGTCCGAAAGGATGAGGTCGAAGTGTTGCGTTTGGAGAAGCTCGACGGCGCGGCTGGCGTTGTCAGAGACGGTGGCCTCGTGGCCGGCAAGACGGAAGGCACGAGAGAGAGACGCGAGGGTGTTGGGATCGTCGTCGATCAGGAGGAGATGAGCTTTGCGAGGCACGCGAATTCCTTTCAGGATCCTAAACCCTGTCGCTCACCCCTTTCCGGAGTGCGCGCCCTCCGGAGCGCCATCGGAGTGCCAACCACCTGAGAAAAGCCTCGGGCCCAGAAGTCCTGAGCCGCCGGACGATCAATCGCCGGCGGCAGGGGCGCGCTCGGGTTCGACCAACTCCGAGGCAGCATCCGGCTTTGCTTTTGCCACAACATTTTCTTGACGCATCGGCAAATCGATGCGGAAAGTGGTACCGCGACCTTCTTCGCTCGAAACGGAGATGGTGCCATGATGGTCGCTGACGACGGACTGGACGATAGCCAAGCCCAGGCCGGTACCTTGTTGTTTGGTGGTGTAGTACGGCGTGAACAGACGCGAGCATTCCTCCGGAGTCAGGCCTTTGCCGGTATCGCTCACGTCAATACGAACGGTGTCCGTACCGTCCGAGGTGCGAAGCGTCAGCGTGCCGCCGCCGGGCATGGCGTCGAGGGCGTTGAGCACCAGATTCTGAAACGCGCGGTGCAGCAGATCGGGGTCGGCGTCAATCTCCGGCAGAGTTTCCCTGAGAAAATGTTCGGTCGTGATGGCGGGTTTGCCTACGGCAGTGAATTGCGGCTCGAAAAGGCGGGCGGCATTGCGAAGAGACTCGTTCACGTCAACGCGAGTGAACTGAGGATTAGGCATTTTCGAAAAATCGCTGAAGCGCCCGACGATGCTGTTGAGATTCGCGAGTTCGGCTTTAAGAGTGGCCGTGCCTTCGGCGAAAACTTCCTGAAACTGTGCCGGGCTGAGTTGGCGGGCTCGCTGCAGATTTTCGAGCGTGATCTGCATGGGGAAGAGAGGATTGCGCAATTCGTGCGCCAGGCGGCGGGCGAGTTCGCGCCAGGCGGCGACTCGCTCGGTCTGAATGAGCTTTTCCTTTTGCGCCGAGAGCGTCCGCGTCATGCGGTTGAAATCGCCGGCGAGTTGGCCGATCTCGTCGTTGCCCTGGACGTCGATGCGCGTGTCCCAACGGCCGGAAGCGATATTACGCGCGGCGGCGGCGAGTTCTTCGACGGGACGCGTGATGCGGCGGGAGATCCACCAGGCGAGAAGCAGGCCAACGCCAATCGCGGCAAAAGCGACGAGAACCGCAATTCTCAGAATCTGACGCTTCAACAGAACCAATTCCTTTCCGGAACTGCCGAGAAGGAGCACTCCGAGCAATTCGCCATTGCGGCCGAGAAGAGGGCTGGCGTGAAAAGTTTCCGCGCTCGCGGGATCATTCGTCCACTTAATGGTTTTGACGAGCGTGTTGGGCGTCGCTTGCTTCTGCATTTGCTCGATAAGCGGCTGGAACGGATCGGCTTGCGCCAGGGGACCGGAGGTATCGGTGAGTGAGCTGGGAACAAAGGAACTTTCGAGGTTGCGGTAGAGCAAGGCGCGCGTGCCGGAGGGAAGCTCGAGGGACGCCAGGAAGTTCTGATCGAGGCGGCGGCCCCCGATGATGTAGATGATCTTGTCGCCGACCGCGGAGGTCCGCACGGCGGTCAAGGACAACGCGAAGCCGTCGGGAAGCTCCTCTCGCTTGAGAAAGGCTGGCGTGCCATCCCAGGACTTGGTCGCAGTTACCCAATCATTTTTGGAGCCTACACGCGAGGGATACTGGGCGGAAGAGATGACCGTGCCATCGGAGTTCACGAACTCGACGAAATCCAGATTGTGGGTCTGGGCAGCGCCGTTGGCATCATGCACCCAAAGTGAAAAATCCGCATTGGGACGGGCGAGGTCGAGGACCATGCGAACGGTTTCGCTGGCGTTGGTAATGTTCTCCACCTGCTGGACGACCGTGTCGCCGCGTTCGAGAAATTCTTTTCGAAATTGAGCGACCAGAGTTTCTGTACGTTGGGTTTCCTGCTGTTCGAAGGCGCGCTGGGTGTAATAGGTTACGCCGTAGGCAACCAGGGAAACGGACGCCAGGACCGTGGCGAGAAAAATCAGAAAGACTTTGTTACGAAAGCTCATGGACGAACTCCCCGTGCGCCGTGCCAGTAGGAAAGCATATCGTGTTGGCCATTGCTGCAAAAGAGGCCGTCGGGGAAGTGCTTGCGTTTGAAGCAACACGTCGCGGGATGGGTTGAACAGTGAAGTGCGTCATGGCAGGTGCTCTCTCTCAGCTCAGTGCTGGCGATATTGCTTGTACAGGTCCAGGTGGTTGAGCATGCCGATCATGATTTGCGTGTAGGCGAGATACTCGGAAAGGCTTTCGTCGGAAACGTTGTAGAGGGCCTTCCGGCGGGCTTCGCGTATGGTGGCGAAATCCTGCGGTTGAAGAGTGGCGATGGCAGCGGTCTGGAAGGCGGTGTGGTCCGCGATGCCGTAGACGGGGAGGCTATCGGCGACAGCCTGCGCTAGCTCTTGCTGCGTGAGTTTTTTCTCGCGCACCTGTCGATCGAAGGCGGCGCCTTGGGTGGCCATGACCTGGTCAAATTCCTTTTGCGTGTGCGGCAGAGAAGCCATGGTTTCGAGGATCTGCTCTCTCGTAAATTTGGGATTGCCAGGGTCGGCGGAATTTTGTAGCTGGTATTTCAGGATGGCTTGAATGTCGTTGCGGCGGAAGTCTTCCTCAATTTTGGAAATGCCCGGCCATTTGCTGAGAGCTCGAAAACTTTCCTCGGTCATTTCTT
Organism: Candidatus Acidiferrales bacterium; assembly: GCA_963783955.1. Taxonomy (GTDB): domain Bacteria; phylum Acidobacteriota; class Terriglobia; order Acidiferrales; family UBA7541; genus Acidiferrum. The sequence continues at coordinate 820,622 of CAWAPN010000004.1, forward strand.
CGGCGAGGAGATGCGCCGCGGCGGAGCGGACCAAAGATTCCGGAGCGTCAAGCAAGGCAATGAGCGCATTGCTCGCTTGGGATGGCTCCATCATGCCGTACAGGAAAAGAGCGGCAGTGTCCGAATCGAGATCGAGGGCATGCTCGGAAACGTGGATTACCGCATTCGGATAGAGCAGAAGTTTGGCAGCGAGCGGGCGGATGTCGACTCCGGCTTGGCCGAGGTCGACGGCAAGAGCCAGATAGTTTGCGGGGTCGCATTCCTGGAAATCCGCTTGCGCGAGGGAGTCGCGGATCAGCGTGCGGGTTTCCCGTGAAGAATCGGCGGGAAAAAGCATGCCGGCGGCGTCAACCTGAAAGATGTGGTCGGTTTTTTCCTCGGCGAGAAGCGTGCGGATGCAAGTCACACCTTCAGGGCCGGCGGCCTGCACTTGCTTCCAGAAGGCATCCAGTTGTTTTGTTTTGGCGTCGAGTTGCGTTTCGTTAAGTTGCGTGAGATGGAATCCATAGGTCTTGGCTTTTTGTGCGCGCAGTTCGGCACAGGTGGGGGCATTGCTAGCGAGAGCGGCTACCGGAATAGCAAGAATAAGCAGTGGCGCAAGAAAGAACGAGGGATTCCTCACTTCACAGACTCCGTGCGGATTGCCGATTTGTTTTTTGTCAACGACTCCCTGAACCGTTCTCATAGTAACACTGCCGCAAGAGGTGCCGGGCGGCGTGGTCAGTGCCGCCCGGCCGGGTGAGAGTTGTTGTTTTTTCTTTGCTGGAAGTCCATGGCTAGTGATTCGTGTCTCGGTAAATGACTTCGGCGGTTTCTGGGATCCAGATGACCTGTTGGAGCGAGCCGGCCGTTGCCAGCAGAAAATGGTAGCGACGGAGAGTAATCCGGTACGTCGTGTGGCCGCCGAGAGAATGGAAGGTATAGACGGCTTTGCTCTTCTCGTTGCTTTCGAGTTCGAGCGATGCGGGTTCGAATTCTGAAAATTGAGAGGAGATGCGACTCAGAGCAGAGGCGGCTACAAGTTGAGGATCGCGGCACCATGGGTCATGGCCGGCGTTGACCCAGCGTTGCAGGTCCTCGGCTTTGGCGTGGTCAATGGGAAACCTGAGGACCAGCGCATGGTCTTTCGGTTCAATTTGGGCGACGCGGAGGTCGGCGGCGGAAGCGCCGAGAACGAAGGGCGTGCAGACGATGATGGTCAGAATGGCGGCGAGGCTCTTTCTTTGGGCGATGGTGTTCATGATGTTCTCCTGAAAAATAGAATTGAAATTCCCTTCAAGGCTTTGCAGGGCCCGCCTTCTGCTTGCCCGGAAGAAGGAAGGGAGGTGGGCCGTTCGAACCTGGCGTGGGATTCCGTTCGCATGCCTCGGTGCGGAGCGCGGCGCTGGAGGGGCCACGGCGAAACGAGTCAAGCGCGGCGGTGCTTGCCTGCTTGCTCATGGTCTCTTCTCCAGCGGCGCGCTCCGCATCCGGCACTTCAGGGGCTGAAGCTCGTTGCTGGACGGGCTCATACGGCGCGACTGCGGCCTTGCCCTCCCGAAGTCCACCATGGGATTCGGGGAAAGCGGAAGCGCCGTTCCTGTTTTTTGGCCAGCTTTCTGCACCGGTTGTTCGCAGTGATTCAAGTTGTGAGTCATGTGCGCCTCCAGTGCGAATGTTGGAACGGCACTTTCCGCTTCCCCGAAGGTCATGGTCATGGCCGCTTGTTCGGTTTGCGCTGCGTCGCGGCGGTTGCGATTGGCGCGGGAGCAGCCGAATCGTCGGAGGAATCCGGGTCCGCGGAGTTGCCGCCGGAATTGTTCATGTTGTTTTGGAAGGCGGAGCGCATCACATCGGCGGCAAAGAAATTCTTGCCGTCCATCGGGACCATCATGATCTGGAGCTTGTCGGAAAGCCGTTCGGCAATGATTTTCTGGATAAGCATGGGATTCTGCTTGAGGACCGTGGCTTCGAACTTCATGCGCTCGGCGTCGGCGGCAGCGGTGACGCGAATACGGTTGGCTTCGGCGTCGGAAAGATTTCTCTGGCGCTCGACTTCGGCTTTGCTGTCAATGATTTTGGCTTGCGCGGCGGCTTCGGCGTTTTGCAGCGTGGCTTCCTTGCGGGCTTCGGCTTCGAGCTTGCTCTGCTCGATCTGTTTCTGCTTCAGAGGCAAGGTGTATTGCATCGCGTCCGCTTCGGCTTTGGCTTGCAGAACGCGCACCTGCGCCTGGGCTTCGGCTTGCTTTACTTCGCGGGCTTTTAGCGCCTCGGCTTCCAGTTCGGCAATTTTGACTTGCTTGGACTTGATTTCCTGTTCGGTGCCGAGTTGTTCGTTCTCTTGCTCTTTGAGGAGCAGGCCTTCGAGACCCTTCGCGTAATCGGGGGGAAGCTGAATGTCTCGCAGCAACACCTCGCGTACCAGGATGCCGTCGCTCGCGAGGCGCGTCTTGATGGCGTCCGCGGCTTGCGTGCGGAGCTCTTCGCGCTTCAGCGCGAAAATCTCGCGCGTGAGGTAGTTGGGAGCGAGTTGGCGGTAGATCGAAGAAACGACCGGGCCAACAACCTGTTCGTTCACCAGTTGTGGAAGATTCTGGTGAATAGTGGCAAGGTGCGATGGATCGAGGCGATAGCGCACGGTGACGGCGAGGCCGAGGTTGAGGCCTTCCCTGGCCTGGACGGTCAGGACTTCGCTGGCGGATTTTGCGCTCGGATTTGTGCTTGCCGCAGTCGTGTAGACTTGTTCGCGGGTATCGTAAAGAACGATGTTATCGATGAGCGGCGTTTGCAGGTGAACGCCGGGATACAAGGTGCCCGGACGAACTCCGGACATTTGGCTGACGCGGATGCCGGCGAAGCCGTCTGGGACTACCGTGATGCCGAGCGCGAGGAGCACCGGAAAAATTCCCGTGAGTGCCAATTTCTGCGCAAGCGTCCAGCGCACCGGGCCGAATGGGAGGGGCGCGATGGCCGCGGCACCTCCTTCAGGCGCTGCGGTTTGTTGCAAGAGCCAGCGCAAACGAGCCGCAACGTAGACGTCATAAGCGACAACCGCCGCGGCGCTGCCGAAAAGGGAGACGCCGAGAATCATGAGCAAAGACTTCAAAGCGAGCATAGTTTTTCCTTTCTCTCTTAAATTCCCGGCGCGGCTGCCACTCGCAGACACCCGTGTGCGGCACACGCGGACGGAAACGATTCTTGCGCGGGATTAGCGGGCCTTCGCGAAAGCGTGCGCTGGCAATCGAGTACCGCGCTCGATGGATGGCGGTGCGAAGCGCCTGGGCGCCGTTGCTGGCTCCATCAGAGCAAATACTCCGCGAAGAAGCAGGGCTTGTAGGGCCAGCGCGGAAAAAAGCGCGACGATGGTGACCATCGCGATCGCTGCGAATTGAAGGAACGTTTCCATGTTTGTTCTCCTTGGGCAGACTCGGAAATTGTTTTAGCGGCCGCCGTGCTCCCGGTTCGGACCGACAGGCAGGTCTCGTTTGGCCTGTAAAGATTCGTGGGCTCCCGTCAGGATGGGCGCTGCACGGAACAGTCGCGCGACTTCGTCGGTGCGCTCGGCGACGAGAGAAACGCGGTCGCCGACCTGAACGCGCCCGAAAAGGTCTTCTACGTCGCGATTGCGGAGGCGGATGCAGCCGTGAGAAGCGTTCTTGCCGATGGAGTCCGGACGGTTGGTGCCGTGGATACCGTACCCCGGGACGTTGAGACCGATCCAGCGAGGACCGAGAGGATTGTCGGTGCCGGGGCCGATGATGACGCCGGGGTGGTAGTAGGTTGGGTTTGCCAGGCGCTGTACGATTTGAAATTCGCCAGAGGGGCTCGGGCTGACGGGCGCGCCGACGGCGACGCTGTAAATCTTGAGGACGCGATCGCCTTCGAGGAGGGCAAGTCTGCGATCGGGAATGCTGACAACGATGCGGCGCGCGGGTTGCACGGCCGGCTCGGGTTGCAGGTGGGAGGCGGTTTGCGCGATCGCGGCACGTGAGCAAAGGATGGCAGCCGCGAGCGGTATGCCGAATCGCAACCCCGACTTGGCGGTGTTCGGACTGGTTGAACTGCCTCGGCCGTTCATCGTGGCATCCTCCCGTTGGCTTACGTAAGAGGAATGGCACTCGGGTAACCACTCTTACCGTGCTGATAAATAAGATGTTAGATTGAATCTGTCGTGGGCGGCAGGACACGTTGTGTTTGGCGAGACGCGCCGCGGGGCGGGCAAAAGCGATTTTGAACATGCGGCGCTTCGGGGTAGTCTAGAATTGCCCCGGAGCGCGAGGCCAATTTCATGCCCCAATCACAAGGGATTCGCATCGGACGAGTCCTCGGAATTCCCATCTATCTCGACCTCAGTTGGATCCTGATCTTCGGATTGGTGACGCTGTCGTTGGCGCAGCAATTTGCGAAGCAATTTACCCAGTGGACGGCGGCCGAGCAGTGGGGCTTGGGGATTTTGACGAGCCTGCTGTTTTTTGCGTCGGTGGTGTTTCACGAGCTGTCGCACAGCGTCGTGGCACAGCACTACAAGATCAAGGTGCTTTCGATCACGCTGTTTCTGTTTGGCGGATTGGCGCGCATCGGGCGAGAGCCGTCTAAGGCAATCCAGGAATTCAACATTGCGATTGCGGGACCGGTCGCGAGCGCGTTTCTGGCGGCGTTGTTTTACGGGTTGAAAGTGGCCATTCCGCAACGTGGAATGGAAGCGGTGGCGGACCCGTTGATCCTCTCGAACGCGATGCTGGCTGGTTTCAACCTATTGCCGGGATTTCCGCTGGATGGCGGACGCATGTTCCGCGCGATGGTATGGGGTGTAACAAAGGACTTCGGGCGCGCGACGCGAGTTGCCGCGGCGAGCGGCAAGTTGATCGCGTACGTGATGATCGGATTGGGCATCTTTTCCCTCGTAACCGGAGGACAGGGCGGATCTGTCTCGGAATACCTCGGCCGGTGGGGCGGCATCTGGCTGGCGTTTATTGGATGGTTCTTGCTGACCGCGGCGCAGGCCAGCATGAGCCAGTTGACGATTCGCGAGACGCTGACGGGATTGTGCGCCGCGGATGTGATGAGCCACGAAGTGCCGACCATACCCGGGAATTTGAACCTGGAAGAGTACAGCAGTGAAGTGCTACGCACGGGCAGGCGGATTCATATTGTGACCATGGACGACAGGCTGGTGGGCTTGATGAACGTGACGGCGCTGAACCAGGTACCGCGGGAGGAATGGTCGATGAATTCCGTGCAAGCAGTGATGGTGCCTCGGGAAAAGATCTTGTGGACTTCGCCGGAAGAACCGTTGCAGCGGTTGCTTGAGCGGTTGATGGGTGCCGACGTAAATCAAATGCCGGTGGTCCGGCACGGCGACGACGGAGCAGCGCATATTGTAGGAATGGTGACGCGGGAGGCGATTTTGCGGGTGATTCAGACGCGGAGTGAGTTGAGCGCGGCGTTGAGCGGGCGCTAGATCGAACGCGTAGCGATTACGCGAAAGCCGCCTTTGCGTGAGTCGACGGTGACTTCGGAGAATCCCGCGGAATGGAGGCGGGGACCGGCGGCATTGGTAGCAATCGGCACGAATGTGCTGCCGATGTGGGCGACCCGGTGGAACCAAGCGTCGGGAATGTCGAAGGCGATGAAAACTCCGCCAGGGCCGAGAACCCGAAAGCATTCGGTAAAGAGTTGATCCTGGAGCCTCGCAGATCGGATGTGGTGCAGGACGAGGACGGCGAGGACTGAAGAAAAGGTCTGATCGGCGAACGGCAGCCGTGAAGCATCACCGCACACGGCTACCGGTGTCGCACCACTGTTTCGTAATCTCCCCTTGAGAATGGAATTGTGATCGTACTCGAGAGAAGTGACGCGAGCGACGCGTGACTGCAAGAGTGAAGTTGCGGCGCCGTAGCCGGCGCCGACCTCGAGGAGGTGGCCGCCGAGCTGGACGCCGGAGAGAATCGAGGGAAGCAGGTGACGCTCGGTCCAGTGATGCCATAGGGACGAAGAGCAAATAAGGCGTTCGGCGGCGTTCATGAAGGTGGGTCGCGACGATTAGAAGTGTAGCAAGCGGGCGGAAAAAGGGCTTGACGCATTTATTCTATCTATGTAGATTTACTGTATGGGAGTTCGCATTCGTCTTTCAAAACAAACCCTGGCATTGCTGGAGGCCCTGCTCAAACACCCCCTGCAATGGCACCACGGTTACGCGCTGAACCAGCAGACCGGGCTTTTTTCGGGGACGCTCTATCCGATCTTGATGCGTCTGGAAAAAGCGGGGTGGTTGGAAACGCGGTGGGAGGATACGCACGTTCCGGGACGTCCGCCGCGACATTTCTATCGTTTGACCAGTGACGGGCGGGAGTGGGCGCGCGAAGAGTTAGGGGCAGCGCGTGCAAGCAAATTCTGGAAGCCGATACACGGAAAGGTGTGACCATGGCCGCTCCTCGAACCTCTCTGCTTGCACGCTGCGCCGTTCATTCGCTGGACCTAGCGATCCGCTACTGGCCGGAGAACTCCCGCCGATGGGGCCAGGCAGTACTTGCGGAGCTCGCAGAGGTCACTGAGCCCACCGCGGCGCTGAGCTGGGCCGCCGGAGGAATTCTGCTTTTCTTTCGCGCGTTGTTTGCTGATTTTCTCGAATGGCTGAGACTGCCCGCGGGCAGGAGACATTCCGATACTCCCTTATCGAGCGGGGGCGAAGGTCCGCAATTTCCGAAACATTCGCGATTGGCAACGGCCGTGATTCTGCTGGGCACGGTGACTCTGCTTTTTCTTCCGATCGGACGCGAGGCTACAACTACGGTTAAAGCGAGTTGGCGAGGGTTTCGCGCGTCGGCGGGTGACCGTCGCGATTTGGAAACGATTGCGGCGCAGGCTGAGAAGGAAAAGGACGCGCGTGAACTGGCGTTTGTGGCGCTTACTTATCCCGATTCCGACCGGGCCAGCCAATTTGCCGATCGTGCCGTGGCGCTCGACCCAAGCCTCGCCTGGATCTACGGCGGCCGATACGGCCCCCCATTGAACTGGGTGAAAAGCCCGGAGCGCTTGCAACGTCTGAGGAATTCAGATCCAGACAATGCGTTTGTTTACTTCGTGAGCGCTTACGCGGAGGGAGAGCCCCGGATGGCAGAACTACACGCCCAGCGTGGAGCGTCGGCCGATGTGCTCAGGAATACATTGGCCAGCGATGCCGAATGGGTGAAGGACATGGATCAGGCATTTCGCGCACCGACCTATGACAGCTATTTCCAACGCCATCAAGTATTGGCATGTGAAGCGTGGAAGAAAAACCCAAATCTGTCGCCGGGGCTAATCGCGGAAAGCTTGTGGACGCACCGCCTTCCCGATTTTCTGCAGCTTTGGACCTATGTAGATCTGCGTGTCAGCGAGGCATTGCAGGCTGGCTCGCCGGAGAATGTAAAGGCAGTAGAGGCGACTCTGGGTGGTGTCACAGGACTTGGAAGGCGAATGACGGCGGACGGTTCCACCTTTTTTGAGCGCGAGGCCGGATTCGGAATGACGCAGCGTGGTTTACTGGGATTCGAAAAATTGTACCGCGCAAGCGGGCGCGTGAACGAAGCCAAAGGGATAGAGGCCCAGTTGCGCGAAGCTCAGACGAACCAAGATGCGCGGATTCAGTCGTATTTGGCATGGCGCTTGGACGTCACTCGTGCGTTCCGGTCGAAGGCAATCGTGTTGCAAGCGTCCGCAATTCTGGCTCTCCTTCTGGCGATCATAATTGCAATCAGCTTGCTCGTCCTCGAAGTGAACCCGGCTTCTCGCTCGAAGGGGTTCGGAGTGTGGAGGTGGATCGGTTGCCGCGCGGCGGACTATGGGCCCGGGTTATTTTTGGCGGCAAGCTTGGCTTTTTTGGCGAGCTTTCGGCCGATCGCCGAGCTTTTTCAGCAGTATCGTTTCAGGGAACTGACCGGCCAGGAGTCATCGGGGCTCTTCTGGCAGTTGTATGTGTTGGGAGACCTGAATCCGCTGACTTATTTCTATGAGCCATACCATCAGTGGTTGCTCGTTACGACTGCGCTTGTGGCGATTGCAATGGGCGTCCTGGTACAGGGTTTGCTGAGGCGAAGAGCCGTCCCAGGGCGAAGGGTCCCGGGATAAAGCCTAAGGTAGGGGATGCAAGCCACAAGGCACCCGCCAGCGAAGGCGAAGACATGCAGGCCACGGTCGCGGGTAAGGAAACACGAATCGCGAACCAGCCTAGCCATTCACCAGGTTCATCATGTGTTCGGGATAGCGCTGACCGGCGGCGGAGCCTTGAGGAGCTACGTCGTCGATGCGGCGCAACTCGTCGGCGGAGAGTTTCACATTCAGAGCTGCGACATTTTCTTCTAAATATTTGCGGTGTTTGGTTCCCGGAATGGGGATAACGTCTTCGCCTTGCGCCAACAGCCAGGCCAGAGCGAGCTGGCCCGGCGTGGTCTTTTTTTCTCTTGCCAACTGCTCGAGTCGTGCAACGAGATCGAGATTCTTCTGGAAGTTTTCACCCTGGAAGCGCGGAGAAAGTCGGCGATAGTCGGCGGCGGCGAGATCCTCGAATTTCTTGATTTGGCCGGTAAGAAAGCCGCGGCCGAGCGGGCTGTAGGCCACAAAGGCGATTCCCAGCTCGCGCGTGGTGGGCAACACTTCATCCTCCGGGTCGCGCGTCCAAAGTGAATATTCGGTTTGCAGGGCAGCGATCGGATGGACCGCATGGGCTCGCCGAATCGTTTGAGGGGAAGCTTCCGAGAGGCCGAGAAACCGGACTTTCCCTTGGCGAACCAAGTCAGCCATGGCACCGACGGTTTCTTCAATGGGCGTCTTCGGATCGACACGGTGTTGGTAGTAGAGATCGATGGTGTCGACGCCCAGACGTTTGAGACTGGCCTCGCAGCAAGATCGCACATATTCGGGCTTACCATTCACACCGCGGACATTCGGATTCGCGCGATCGCGAACGATGGCAAATTTTGTGGCGAGAAAAACCTTGTCGCGGCGACCGCGAATCGCTTTGCCGACCAGGATTTCGTTATCTCCATAGCCGTAAACATCCGCGGTATCCAGAAAATGGATGCCGAGCTCGATGGAACGATGGACAGTAGCGATGGATTCGTCGTCATTGCGCACGCCGTAAAATTCGGACATGCCCATGCAGCCGAGCCCCATGGGGGAGAGTTTCGGCCCGGTTTTTCCCAACGGTCGGAGTTGCAAAGTTCACCTCGGATTGAATCTAGGCATAGGATGAGCGAACATTTGAAGAGGATACACGATGGAAGATCCACCGCCACGGACCGAAATGCTGGGGAGACACCTCTCGGCGGTCCTTCGCGTTTTGTTCCCGACCATCATCTGTGGCGCGACATTCTTTTTGCGTCGTATCGCTAGCTAGTTGGCGTTAGCGGAAGTGGCGGCCTGCATGGTGCTGGGCATCGGGTTGTATCTGTTGAACGCCGCCGGCGGCGATTGCATCGAGAAAAAAGAAACGCCCAGCAAATCAAGAGTCTGGAGCGCCGTCGGTTTGGCGGCCGCCGTGGTGTGTTATTTTCTGATCGCCAAGAGCTCAGGATTGTGAAGGAGCGGGAGGGTCCAAATACTTGATGAGCAGGACCTCGTTACCTTTTTCGTTGTAAATCAAATCATCTACAAGCTTCTTGCTCATGAGAATGCCAAAGCCGCCGGGACGCATGCCTCGGTTTTCCCGTTCGGTCATGTGTAGAAACGGCTCGCCGGGAGGATTGTTGAGCGCCGCGTGTTTCAGTTCCTCCAACGAAAAGCCAGTGCCGGGGTCTTTGACTTTACAAAGGATCATGCGGCGCGTGCGCACGTAGGAAACTTCGATATGTTTCGTCGGGTCAAACTGTCCGCCGTGTTCCATGGCGTTTAACAGAATTTCCCGAAAAGCGCCGGCAACTTCCTCGGTTTCCGCATCGGGCAGACCGGACGCTTCTCGATAAAACTGTAGAAGGCGGTTGGCGGTGACGATATCGCAACGGACCGCGAGGCGCACCCAATTCGACGTAGCCGAGAGAATTTCGATCCCGTCATCCCAGAAGGGCTCGCTCATGGCGATGCGAATCATTTCCGCGAACCTTTCGGTGGAAAAGGGCTTCGAGAAATAACTGAAGGCTCGCTCGCGGATCGAATTCAGGACGTCTCCCGGCGTGAATTCATCGGTAAGAATGATGAGGCGTGTGTGAGCACGTACCATGCGGAGACGGCGTAGAAGCTCGAAGTCCTCCTTGCCGGAACTGTGTTCGCTCGTGACGATCAGGTCGTAGGGATTCTTCCCGGCGAGATCCAGAGCATCGCGATTGTCCTCTGCGCGGTGGACGTCCCATTCTTCCTGCTCGAAAAGATTTGTGAGCAGTTGATTGATCTCCGGGCCGGAATCGACGATGAGCGCGTGATGGTGCTCGACTTTGAGCGGGACGGGCAGAGAGCTGGCGGCCATAAGTCCTCCCGGGCGTCCCTTCCCGACTGCGGAGGGAGAGAAATTAGAGAAGACAGCATGCCGGAAAGGACAGAAGCGCGCAAGAGGCGTTGGCGATCGGTCAGCCGCGTTCGCTGGTCATCAGGAAGAGCGGCTTCATCTCGAAGCTTTGGTAGACAGGGCGCAGGCGGTCGATACTGTAGTGCTCCCTGATGTCCACCACTTTCTTGGTGGCGGTCACCGTATCGATGGGCACGTTGTCGTAGCGGCCATTCTTCAGGACGACGAGGCGGCCGTAGATGCGGTTGAGCAGGAGGTCGAGCGCAAGGTTACCGTATGCCATGGGAGCAATGGAATCGATGGCGTCGGGATCGCCGCAGCGGACGAGGTAACCGAGTTTCTGAGTGATGCATTCGATTTTCTTGCCGTTGTTGAACTTCGCCGAGAGCGCCGTGAGTTCTTCGGCGACGGTCTCACCGATGCCGCCCAGTTTTTTGTGGCCGTACGCATCCGCGGCGGAACTTTGGAAAACCATTTCGCCGCCCTCAAACATCGCGCCTTCGGAAACCAGGACGATGGAATAGCGGCTAGGATTCCGGTTGCGATCGTGGACCAGGAGTTCGGTGAGTTGCTCCATGTTGAATTTGTGCTCGGGGATGACGCAGCGGTTAGCCGCCCCGGCCATGGTGGGGAGCATTGCGGTAAAGCCGGCGTAGCGGCCAAAGACTTCGAGAACCATGAAGCGTTCGTGAGAGCCGGCGGAGGTGCGGAGCGCATTGGTCATCTGGATGGTGCGGGTCACACAAGTGCTGAAGCCGATGCAGTAGTCCGTGCCGGGAACGTCATTGTCCATGGTCTTCGGAATGGCGACGACGCTGACGCCCTCTTTGTGGAGGCGCACGCCGTAGCTCAACGTGTCATCACCGCCGATGGGAATCATGTACTCGATGCCGAGCCAGGAAAGATTCTTGAGCACTTCGGGCGTGAGGTCATTCTTTTCGGCGTTGAACTGCCCCGCGAGGTGCTGCGGAACGTTGGCCTTGCTGACGCGAGCAGGATTGGTTCGCGAGGAGTGAAGAAACGTGCCGCCGGTGCGGCCGGCACGGTTGACCTCATCTTCGGTGAGGTGCTGAAAATTATTGGAATTGTCGTGCTTCTCATCGCGGACGATATCCACGAGGCCCGCCCAGCCGCGGCGAATGCCGATGACCTCGTATCCTTCGTGAATGGCGCGGAGGGTGACCCCGCGAATCGCGGGGTTCAATCCGGGAACGTCGCCGCCTCCCGTAAGAATTCCAATCACGCCCTTCTTTGTATTGATTTTAGCCATGTCGCAAGAATCGCCTCAGAGTGGAATAACGAACACACGATTATGCGGCCGGAGCGAAAAATTGGGAAGTGCAGGAATCGCAGACAAAAAGCTCGGATTAGAGGAATCAAAACGGACCTTCATTCGTGGCGGAGAGCGATAGCGGCCCGCTAATGCGAAACTCCGATCACTCGTATCGCAATGCCACGATTGGATCGACATGGGTCGCTCGGCGCGCGGGCACGTAACTGGCCAGCAATGCAACGGCGCACAGGAGCAGCGACGCGAGCGCGAAAGTGATCGCGTCGGTGGACCGAACACCGTAAAGCAGTTGGGACAGTAGGCGTGTGCCGGCTGACGCGCCGGCGAGTCCAAGCGCGAGCCCGGCGATCGTCAAGCGCATGCCGTAACCGAGCACGTCACGCAGAATCTGCGCCTGCGTTGCGCCCAGAGCCACGCGAATGCCGATGTCACGGGTGCGCTGTGCGACCACGTAGGACATCACACCATAGATTCCAATCGAGGACAGGAGCAGTGCTGTGGCCGCAAAAATGGACAGAAGGAACGTGTCGAAGTGAGAACGCTGCAAGGTGCCAGCAATTTTCTGCTGCATAGTCGAGAGCTGATAGATCGGCACACCGGGAGCCACGGAAGCCACGGCGGCTTGTAACTCACGGGCAGGAACCGCCGCAAACTGCGTGCGCACGACCAAGTCCATGGTTCGGCCGATCCAGTCCCAGGCGCTCGACGGCATTTGCGCCATCGGGAGATAAAACTCGGGCTGTACCTGCCGGTCGAGTCCCCCGGCCCTGACGTCTCCGACGACTCCGACGACTTCGTGCCACACCGGGTCTCCGGGGGCTTTGGCTCCGGTCTCACAGCATGCGAAGCGCTTACCGATGGGGTTTTCACCGGGCCACATGGTGCTCGCAAGGGTTTCGTTGACAACGGTGACAAGCGTTTTTTCGCGGGTGTCCTGCGGCGTGAAGTCGCGCCCGGCCTTCAGCGGTATACGAACAGCAGAAAGATAACTTGGGGAGATTATTTCCACTTGCGCGTTGACGGCGTTTGATGGGTCGATCGCTTTGCCTTCCGCGATGAGACCGTTGCTGCTTCCCCCGCCAGCCAGCGGAGCGCGCGAGACCACTGCGGCTGACTGGACTCCCGGTAACGCGGCCGCCACTGTGAGGATGTGCTCAAACGCCTGCCGGGCTGCGGTTGGATCGTGGAAGCCCGGATCGGGAAGCCCGATGCGTCCGACAACCAGATTCGAGGTGTCAAAGCCGGGATTCAACTGGGAAACGAATAAGCCGCTGCGGATCAGCAAACCAGCCCCGGCCATGAGCAGCAGGGCCAGCGCGATTTCACCGACCACCAGAAGACTGCGAACGAGGTCACGGCTTCCGCTGGAGGTTCCGACAGCTCCCTTGAAGGCTTCGGTCAGTTGTGTGGATGCGGAACGCAGGGCCGGTGCGAGAGCGAATAGGATGCTAGAGAACAGTGCAACGCCGCAAGCGAAAACCAGGGTGCCGGCGTCGATGCGCGATTGATCCAAACGCGGTACGTCCGCCGGCCCACTCGCGACGATTTGCTTTACACCCAGGTATGCGAACAAAACGCCAAGAGCACCGCCGGCAAGACCGAGAACGACATTTTCCGTCAGAAGCTGGGCAACGATGCGTCTCGGGGAAGCCCCAATCGCGGCGCGAAGGGCAATTTCTTTTTGGCGGACGCGCGAGCGGGCGAGTTGCAAGTTCGCGATATTGGCGCAGGCAATCAGCAACAGTAAGCCGACGGCAGCGAGCAGCATACCGAGCGCCAATCGCTGGTCCCCCAGCAGAGCGGTTGCCAGTGGCATTACACGAAAACTGCGATCCCTATCGTCGAGCGGGTATTGCTGTTGGAGTCGCCGGGCAATCACGTTGAGCTCCGACTGGGCCTGTGCGAGCGAAACACCTGGTTTGAGCCGCCCGATGGCGTTCAGATCATGATCGTCGTGATTGCCCAGCTGCTCCGGCGTGAATGCCGCAGGCGTCCACAGGTCGGTCTTGCTCAATAATGGATCGAAGCTTTGCGGCATAACACCGACCACGGTGTAAGGTAGGCCGTTGATGCGCAAGGTTCGTCCGACGACCGCGTGATCCACCGGAAGATGCGCGCGCCAGAATCGTTCGCTGATTATCACCACTTGCGCGCGACCGGGCTGGTCCTCATCGGCGGTGAAAACGCGACCGGCGATCGGCCGCACTCCGAATGTGTCGAAGTAATCGGCCGTAACGTATTCGCCCTGGGCGCGCTCCGGGGCGTTCTCTGTTGCCAGGTTGAAGCTGCCATCGTGGGATGCGCAGAGTTTTGTGAATGAAGAACCTCGCCTGCGGATATCAGCGAAGTTCCCGGCCGAGAGATCCGGGAATAACCCGTGCCACTGTTCTTGTAGAAACACCGCCCGGGAAGGATCTTCGATGGCTAGGGGCTTCAGCAGAACAGCATTCACGACGCTGAAGATGGCGGTGGTAGCACCGATGCCAAAGCCCAAGGTAAGTACAGCTATGGCCGCGAAACTCGGATTCTTGCGCAGAATGCGCAGGCCGAAGCGAAGATCCTGGAGAAAGCCTGCGATTCGTGTCATGCCGCGAGCATCGCGGCATTCTTCTTTAGCGCGTTCGAGGCCGCCGAATTCGATGCGGGAGCGGCGCAGCGCCTCGACGCGAGCGACACCATTCCTGACCAGGTCTTCCGCGTAGGCTTCGATGTGGAACAGCAACTCAGCGTCCATTTCGCGCTCGCTGCGCGAGCGCTGCAGGATGGAACGAAACCAGGACCGGATGCGCGATGGCAGAGTCATGAATTTCTCACTCATAACGCAGCGCGACCATAGGATCGACACGCCAGGCGCGACGCGCGGGAATGACTGCGGCTATCAGCGCGGCCAGGCCAAGCAGCAGCGTGGCCCCGGACAGCATCCGCGGGTCCCAGGGGCTTACTCCGAAAAGCTGGCTGGCGATCACATACCCTGCGCCGATCGCTGCGGGAATCCCGAGCGCCAGCCCAATGCCCACTTGCCAGAAGGCTTCGCGGAGCACCATGGCCAGCACCGAACCGCGGTCCGCGCCGAGCGCCATGCGCACCCCGATCTCGCTGGTTCGTTGTTCCACACCATAAGCCGTCACGCCATAGAGGCCCACGGCGGCGAGCACCAGCCCGACGGCCGCAAAGAGCCAGGTCAGGGTTGCGATCATGTTTTGCTGCGCAAAGTAGGCGTGAATGACTTCGGAATAGGACTGCACGCCGTATATCACGAGGTTCGGATCGACATCCGCCAGTGCCCTCTTCACCTGCACCCCCAGGTCCGGCGGATTTCCGGGAGCCCAGACCACGACGTCGTACAGGTAATGCGAGGACACTTCGCGCTCTTGCGATTCTGGTTCATCGAAGTGTGTGCTCTGGGCCTCGGGAAGGAAATACATGGGCTCCGGACCATTCCCGAAGTCCACGTCGGACGCGACACCGATAATCTCGTACATTCCCGCGTTCTTCTGTGGAGCAGGGCCGAAGTGCCGCCCGATGGGGTTTTCCTTGGCAAAGAACGTCTTCGCGAACGCCTCGTTGATCACAGCCACGGGCCGCGTAATGGCGTTGTCCTCGTCGGCGATGGGGCGGCCCATCGCGATCTTGTCTCCAAGTATGTTGAAAAATCCCGGCGTCACGCGGGTCCAATGGGCTGAGCCACCGTCGTCGGGTTTGCCCTCAATCCGGATGTCACGAGGCCAAACCCAACCGCTCAGCGGCGCCTCGAGTATGGCGCTGACCATTTGCACGCCCGGGATGGTACGCAGACGATCTTCGATTTCGCGGAAGCGTGGGACCAGTTGTTCCTGCTGATAGCCGGATATCCTAGGGTCGATGGAGATCAGATACCGGCCGCGGGTCTCGAATCCGAAGTTCTGGTGCTCCAGATTGCGCAGGCTCTGGCCGAGCATCGCGGCCGCGCTCAGCAGTACGAGCGATACAGCCGCCTGCACGATCACCAGGGACTTCTGCGCCCAGCGGCGACTGCCCCCCACGGAGCGGTTCACTCCGCGCAGCGCTTCGAGCGGCTCGGCGCGCACGGTCATCCATGCGGGTGCAATGCCGAAGACCACGCCGGTGATCACCGAAATTCCTAGGGAAAAGAGCAGCACCGGAGCCGAGGGTAGAGCGTCCACAGGGACCCAGGTGTCAGGCTGGGTGAAAGCAAGATGGAGGATGAGGCGGGCGCCCGCATACGCGACGGCGACGCCCGCGGCGGCGCCGAACAAAGCCAAAGTGAGGCTTTCAGCGAGCGCCTTGCGTACCAGCCGCGCGCGCGACGCGCCGAGCGCAGCGCGCAGGGCCGTTTGGGGCCGCTCCTTCAGGCCGCGCGCCAACAGCAGATTGGCGATGTTGGCGCAAGCCACCAGCAGCACGCAAAGAGCGGCCATCAGCAGCAGCCACAAACTGTCCTTGTAGTCCTCGCGCATCAGGGAAACGCCCGCGCCGCCCGGCGTCAAATGCAGAGTCTGCCTTTCAAGCAGCGGCTCTTCCTGCGAGGTCATGTCCGGAATGTGACTCGCGAGCCACTGGTGCAGCTCCACTTGGAGCTGCGCCTCCAGAGTTTTCGAATTCGTGCCGGGGCGAACCCGCCCGATCAGATCGACCCACGCCAGGCGGGGATTCTTAAGACGCGAAGTTGCGCCGGCGATCAGCGGTTCGGTCGTCAGCGGCAGCCAGAAATCGGGCATATTCGAGCCGGCAAGCTTCGCTCCGAAGAAGCCCGGCGGGGCGATACCGACGATCGTGAATGGATGGCCGTTGACATCGTACGTCACTCCGACCACCGAGGGATCGGACCCGTACTTGCCCTGCCAGGTGTGGAAGCTCATCACGGTGACCGGCGGCGCGCCCTCCTGATCGTCGGCATCGGTGAACAGACGCCCGCGCCACGCGGAAATGCCGAAGGTGTTGAAGAAATTGCCGGAGACGTACTCGCCGTTAGCCGTCTCGACAGGGGCCGGCGAACCGACGCGCCGCACACCGAGATGAGCGTTGGCTTCACCGACCTGGAATGCGGCCAGGTCCTCGAACGCCACGGTATTGGCGCGGAAGTGCTTGTAAGCCTCCCATGAGAAAAGACTCCAGTCGTTCTGCGAACTGCGGTTGTCGTCTCCTTGCGTGTATCCGTCCGAGTAGCAGCAGAGAACCGTATCGCCGACGCGCCAGAGCTGATCGGGCTTGGCGACGGGCAGTGACCGCAGCATCACCTGGTGCACCAGTGTGAAAATCGCGGTGGTCCCTCCAATGCCGAGGGCCAGGGTGAGGACGGCGACGGCGGTGAAGCCCGGAGATTTGCGGAGTTGGCGCAGGCCGAAGCGGATGTCTTGAAGCAGCGAGTCGAAGAAATTGGCACCGGTGGCGTCGCGGCATTCTTCTTTGGCGCGTTCGAGGCCGCCGAATTCGATGCGGGCGCGGCGCAGCGCTTCGTCGCACGGCACCCCGCTGCGCATCAAATCGTTGGCGTAAGCTTCGATGTGGAAGCGCAGCTCGGCGTCCATCTCGCGCTCGGCGTGCGAGCGCTGCAGGATGGAGCGGAGCCAGGATTTAATGAGGCCGCAGAGATTCATGATTCTTTATTCATGACGCAGCGCGATCATTGGATCGACGTGCGTGGCGCGCCGCACCGGTCCGATGGCAGCCGTCACGCAGATGGCAATCAGTGCCAAGACGGCTGAGGCGATCGAAAACGGATCAGACTTAGTTACACCGAATAGCATCGCTTTGAACAAATGCGTTGCCGCAATGCCCGCCGGAATTCCTACCACGAGCCCCGTGGCAAGAACCAGCCAGGCTTCGCGCATCACCATCCAGATCAGATCGCGGCGCGGGGCGCCCAGGGCCATGCGCAGGCCAATTTCTTTTGTACGGGAGGCAACGTTGTACGCCATGCTTCCGTACAACCCCACGCAAACAAGGATGAGCACGAGAACACCAAAAAAAGCGGAGAGCTTCGCTACCACCGCTTGAGAAGTGAGCGTGTCGTTTACCAGTTCTCCCGCGGTTTCGATGTCGCTTACGACCAGATCCGGATTCAGAGAACGCATGGCACTGCGAACCGAATGGATGAGCATTTCCGGATTGCCGACAGCGCGGATTTCGAAATTAACGGTGTCGTTCTCGGCAAAATCTGCGCTGGTTATGGGCGCGTACATACGACGACGGACGGCGTCTCGAACACTGTGGTCGCGCACGTCGCGGGCAACGCCGACGATCTCGTAGGGAGGCCGGTCGGGGTGGTCCGAGTCCTGAATGGCGATTTTGTGTCCCAAGGGATTTCGCTCTCGAAAGTAAAATTTAGCGAAGGTCTCGTTCACGACGGCAATGTGGGCGGCCATGGAAAAATCCTGCGGGGTGATGTCGCGCCCGAGGATGATGGGAGTACCGATGGTGTCGAAATAGTTCGGACCAACCCCATCTTCGGTGATCACATCGTCCTTTTGATTCTCGGAAGAGACGCCGTCGATGTGAACTACGTCAGCGGATTCGCTGCCGCTGAAAAGTCCGTTGTAGGAGGCGGTCACGCTGCGAACGCCGGGAAGGCTCGCAAACTGCCGCAGTAGCTCCTGCGTTACGTTTCGGCTGGCGGGACCGTTGTAGCCACTGGCGACGAGATCGATCGGGACCAGGAGCAGTTGGTTGCGACTGTAGCCGAGATCGGTTTCCTCGAGATTCTGCAGGCTGCGAACGAACAGGCTCGCGGCCATCAGAACCAGGACACCCAGCGCGATTTGCGAAGCGGTCAAAACGAAGCGAGCACTGCCCTTTTGCCCCGCCCCGAAGTCCCGGCCACCCTCCTTTAGGGACCGGCTGAGTTTCACACGCAAAACACGGAGCGCGGGAGCAAGCCCGAAAAGTATTCCCGCAGAAACACAGGCGCCGGCGGTGAACCCGAGCACTCGCCAGTCGAGTCCAAGAGCGACGGGGGTGCTGGTGCCGGAATTAGCGGCTGCCAGGTTCACGAGAAAAGCCGCTCCCCAATGAGCCAGCACCAGGCCCAAGGCGCCCCCTAGGATCGCGAGCAGCAGCGATTCGGTAAGGAGTTGACGAATGATCCGTATGGGACGCGCGCCCATGGCAAAGCGCACGGCGATCTCGCGCTGGCGTGTGGCGGAACGCGCGAGCATCAGGTTAGCAACGTTCACGCAGGCGACCAGAAGCACCAGCAGAACCATCGCCAGCAGAAGCAGCAACGGACTTGCGAATTCCTGCCTCAGCCGGGAGAGGCCGCGGTCGCCGGACGAGACTTGGACGGCAATTTTCATTCTTCGAATTGCATCGCGATCGTCGGCGGAAAGTTTCGCATCGAGCGTGAACCTAAGCGCGTGTTCGACGACAGCATTCACGTTTGCCTGGGCTTGTGCGATCGTTACGCCAGGTTTCAATCTCCCGATCAGCAGCATGCTGGCAACGTTCGCGTTCTCGAGGAAATTGCGTCCGGACATAAGCTGCGGCTGCATCATCATCGGAACCCACACGTCGGGGCGATCTCCGACGACTTCGCCGAGAAATCCGGGCGGCGCGATTCCGATGATGGTGAAGGGATAATTGTTCAACTGCACTCTCCGCCCGATGACAGAGGGGTCGCCAGCGAATCGCCTTTGCCAGTATCCATTGCTGATGACCAAGACCGGATCGCTTCCCGGCATGTGGTCTTCGTCGGCTGTGAATGTGCGGCCCAACAGCGGCGGAACCCCGAGGGTTTCGAAATAATTCCCGGTGACCAGCCTGCCGGTAATGTGCTCCGGACCGGCTTCGAGCCTGATGCGAAGGTTGTCCAGGCGCGCGCTTGCGAGGACGTGGGAAAAGACGCTGTTGTTGTCGCGCACTTCGCGATAGAGGGGATAAGAGAAAACATCGATCCGCGGAGTGCCGGTACTGAAGGAATGAACGTGCGCCGGTTCGCCCACGGCCGCGAGCTCTTCAGGGTGTAGCACAGGGAGCGCGCGCAGCATCACCGCGTTGATCACCGTGAAGATTGCAGTATTAGCACCGATTCCGAGCGCTAGCGTCAGCACAGTGACAGCGGCAAAACCAGGAGATTTGCGGAGTTGGCGCAAGCCAAAGCGGATGTCTTGAAGGAGCGAGTCGAAGACGTTGGCGCCGGTAGCGTCGCGGCACTCTTCTTTGGCGCGTTCGAGGCCGCCGAATTCGATGCGGGCCAGGCGTAACGCTTCGTCGCGCGGCACGCCGCTGCCGATTAGCTCTTCGGCGTAGGCTTCGATGTGGAAGCGGAACTCGGTGTCCATCTCGCGTTCCCTGCGCGAGCGCTGCAACGCCCGGCGCAGCAACGAACCGAGACCGGTCCACAGGGTCATACTTCCTCGGGTGTGGTGCCTAGGATGCCGGCGATTACGTCCGCCATGCGATTCCAGTTTTCAGTTTCGGTTTGCAGGCGGCGCTTGCCGGCTGCGGTGAGACGGTAGTATTTCGCTTTGCGCTTATTCTCAGATTCGCCCCATTCGCTGGTGATCCAGCCTTGATGTTCGAGGCGGTAGAGAGCGGGATAGAGAGAACCTTGCTGAATTTCCAGGCGGTCTTTGGAAATTTGCTGGATGCGGAGCAGGATGCCGTAGCCGTGGAAGGGCCCGAGGGAGACAGCTTTGAGGATGAGCATGTCCAGTGTGCCTTGCAGGAGTTCGAGTTGTTTATCTTTATCCAAGGGGAGCCATTCTCCTAGATGAACTAGGAAGATACGGCAGCGCTTCCTAGACTGTCAAGGAGAAAGTGGCGGCAAGGGGCAACCGAAGAGCGATTCCTCACTTCATGGTCTCCGCCTGCCTGCCGCAAGCAGATTCGGAAGGACGGACTTTTTTTGATTGCGACGTTCGCCTAAGAGAAGAGCGGGTTCCTCGGCAAAACCGCCTCGGAATGACATCGTTTTTCACGTTTCGTTTTTATGTTTCGCGCGGAAGGAGGGATTCCTGACAGGGTTCGGCAGGACAGAATTGTGTAATTGTGCCCTGGCGAAGAGTGCTCTCCGAGTCAGCAGCGGGTCGAGCGATGTTGCCTACAGTTCGATGCGCGTGCCTAAGACAGTGAGAAACTTGGAAAGCCAGGCAGGATGAGCGGGCCAGGCGGGAGCGGAGACGAGGTTGTCGTCGACGACGGCTTCGCCCATGCCGATGTCCGCGAAGGTGCCACCGGAGCGAGTAACTTCGGGCGAGACGGCGGGATAGCAACTGCAATTCTTGCCCTGCAGAACGCCGGCAGCGGCCAAAACTTGCGCTCCGTGGCAAATTGCGGCGATGGGCTTTTTGGCGGAGGCGAAATGGCGGACGATTTCGAGGACGCGCGGATTCAGGCGAATGTATTCAGGCGCACGGCCGCCGGGGATGACCAGGGCGTCGTAGTCTTCGGGGCGAATGTTGTCGAATGTGGCGTTGAGGGCGAAGTTGTGGCCGCGTTTCTCGGAGTAGGTTTGGTCGCCCTCGAAGTCGTGAATGGAAGTGCGGACGATGTCGCCGGATTTTTTGCCGGGACACACGGCGTGGACCGAGTGCCCTACCATCAGCAGAGCTTGAAACGGAACCATTACTTCGTAGTCTTCTACGTAATCGCCGACCAGCATCAGGATGTTCTTGCGGGACATGAAAGCCTCCAGCTCGAAGGTTAGGATAGCAAAATTGGGATTCGGGGTGGCGTGGTGACACGGTGGGAAAGAAAAACCGCAAATAGGAAACCCAAGACCCACCCTTTGAGCCAAGGGTGGGGCACCTGGCTGGAAGATCCAAAGTTCGGCCGCTACACAACCTTCGGCACGAAAGGACCGGTCTTGGGTGCTCGGGCCTACTGAGTGACGGCGGAAGCCGGTCGGGCGGTTTCCTCGATGGTGAGCATATCGGTGCGCATTTTGTCCCACTCGCGGAGAGTGAGGCCGCGCTGGGCGAAAAAGCGCCGGATCATCGGAGAATCCCAACGAAGCACTTCCTCGAGCACCGGAACGAGCACGCTCATGGCGTTGTCACTGAGCACCGTTCGGCGAGCAACCCGCGTAATGAACTTCGCCTCGGAGACTGCGATTGTGAGGCCGTCATACTGATTGACGTGCATCATCACTGGCAAATCGGAACTGCCGTCGCCCATATAAATAATGCGGTCGTGGCTGATGCCGAGTTCCGCGCGGAGTTCCTCAAGCACCGTGATTTTGCCCCAACCGGCCGTCGCCCGGATGATCGATTCGACCTCGCCGGTGGCTTCGTCGAAGCGGAAGCGTGTGCCGAAAATGTGGTCTGGCGGGAGGATGCCTTCGAGCGCGGACTGGATGATTTCCTGAGGCGCGGCGGAGATCACATAGAATGAGATTTTGTAGCCGTCCGAGAGGCTGTCGAGCGAACGCGCAAAGAGATTGACGTCATGCTTCAGGCGGATACGTTTGCCGGTTTCGATGAGGTGCTCGCGGCGAACACGGCGGAAATCCGGATCGTGCAGAATTAGATAAGACAACTCGGCGCCCTGTTGGACCAGATTGATGCTGGACAGGCCTTTCACTTTGTCGTCAAAGCTGTGAAAGCCGATGAGTTCGCTCAGCGCGACTCCCGAATCGTTGAAGCTGAGTGTCTGGTCAAAGTCGCTGGCCAAAAGGTAATGTTTTGCCATAGGGGTAATACTCCTCTCTTCGTTCGCCTGTGGCGAACGAGAACCGCGGAAAGCGGTTCTAAGAATTCCCCACCTTCACACCATAACCGCGGAAGCAAATGACGCCCCACGAATAATTTTGATGTGTGCTATGCGTGGAAAACGTGAACAAATTGTTATCTGTTTATTAGATGCAGGGAAACGGTAAAGGGTTCACGGGAAAGAGGTTAGAAAAAGAACGGCACTGCAAATCAAGAGTTTGCCGCAAACAACTAGCAAAAACATTCATGCGAAGAAAAAGCGACAATCACGGGCGTAGCATCGGACTCAGGCGACTAGCGTCCTTTGGCCTTTTTCGTCTTCTTTCGCACTAAACCGGACAGTTCCTGCCGGTAATCCTCGAGTGCGTGGGGCAGCGCTTTGCTGTGAACGAACTGACCCCGCCGTTCGCATACGATGAGCCCGGCATCCTGCAAAATTCGCAGATGGTGGGACACCGTGGCAGGCGTAACACCACGCATCGAAACGATCTGGG
The DNA here is from genome assembly GCA_963783955.1 of Candidatus Acidiferrales bacterium. Taxonomy (GTDB): domain Bacteria; phylum Acidobacteriota; class Terriglobia; order Acidiferrales; family UBA7541; genus Acidiferrum. Next base: position 843,509 of record CAWAPN010000004.1, read on the forward strand.
CGCAATTCATGTGATCCGAGGAGCTGATGGCTTCGAGGATCCGCAGTCGGGTTCGGTCCGCCAGCGCCTTCGAGATGCGTTCAATCATTTGCCGATCCATATAAAAGGGAGTTTAGCGGATGGGTTGTGACAGCGCCATACCTACCGTCGAAAATTGTTGTAACCAATAGTTTAGATATTCATCGAAATGTCGAAGCAACGGGATCCGAGATTTTAGCCCTCTGAGGGCGGGAGGTTTATATGAAACGGCTGGAAGGCAAGATTGCGGTAATCACGGGTGGAAACAGTGGCATCGGGCTGGCGACGGCGAAGCGATTCCTCGAGGAAGGAGCCAGGGTGGCCATTTCCGGAAGGAACCAGAAGACACTGGAAGAGGCTGTAAAGTCTCTGGGCGACGGGGTTCTGGCGGTTCAGGCGGACGCCGCAAAGCTCGATGACATCGAGAAATTCCTCGGCGCAGCAACTAAGAAGTTCGGAAAGATCGACATACTCTTTGTCAACGCGGGCGTGGCGAAATTTGCGCCGCTTGCGGACACCGCCGAGGCGGTGTTCGACGAGCAGTTCGATATCAATATTAAGGGCGCGTACTTCACGATCCAGAAGGCATTGCCGCACCTGAACGACGGCGCGTCGATTATCTTCAACACCAGCGTGGCGGGCTCCACGGGAACACCTGCGACGAGCGCATACTCTGCGACAAAGGCGGCCCTGCGTTCGCTGACGAGGACGGCCGCGGCGGAACTGACGGAACGCAACATCCGTGTCAATGCCGTGGCGCCCGGACCGATTATCACTCCTATCTTCGGCAGGACCGGATTGCCCCAACAAGTGATTGAAGACTGGGCCAAGGACCTGCAGGGGAAAGTGCCGATGAAGCGCTTCGGGCAGCCGGAAGAGGTTGCAGGCGTGGTCGCGTTTCTTGCTTCCTCCGACGCATCGTACATTACAGGTGTCGAAATCAACGTGGACGGGGGACTCGGGCAGATTTAACTCATCCGCCGGTTTGGACCTTATTCCTTCGCGGCGGATGGATTCGGCGAATTCGCGACGTTCAGATCGAGCCACCATTTGTGCGCGACGTCGCCAGGTGCGTAACAATTGCCGTCCTTGTTGTACGTCAGAGCGCACATGGCGGTGCGCTCTTTGCGGCGCGGAGATTGCGCGAACTGCCACACAGCGGCCTCGGGAAAGCCACCTTGGGCGACCGGCGGTGGGGATTGCGAACTGACACAGCCGGGTGAAGGCGGGCAGAAGTCGTTAAAGACCCACAGCGCCAATTTCGCGCCCGCCAGATGCTCCTGAACATCTTTCACGGTCGTGATCGTCTTGCCGTCGCCGTCGTTCAGGAGTACGCCCGAGCAGTAGGCGCCCGCACGAAAATGGGATCGCGTCAAAGCGTCGGTCCATGCGTGAAGGTAATCGTGATACGAGGGAGAAAGGCGCCCACCCTCCTCAATGTCCAGAAAGATGATAGTCCCGGGCGAAAAACCTTCCTGACGGGCGAGTTTGCAGGCGTGCTCGCCATCGGCGGTACCTTTTTGTTTCGCGTCCGCGGCGGATTTCAAATGGCGGCTTTCCGGACCGCTGAAAAGTACGACGAAACCAAAACCTTGCGATTGCAGCAGGGACCGCTTGCCGGACCAATTGTTGTGTTTTTCCCCGGGAGGTGGGCTGAGCCAATAACCGGTAAAGGAAAAAGTCTTGCGGAGCGCCGGCAAAGCATCGTCGCCAGGATATTCATTCAGATCAAAACCGAGATAGGAAGACGGACCTTGATCAGTGCGAGGCAAAGCAGGCAGGACCGCGATGATTGAAAGCACCGCTAGGAGGACGACCGGCGCGCGACGCATCGGAGAAATCTACAGCATGTCGGGTGCCAGCGAAAGAGCCCTCCGTCGTCCCGCGTTCGCGGTTCACTCTTACCCTACGACGACGCAAAATAGGTACCTTCGTGTCCTTGCCGAATGCGTGAAAACTATGTTTACATGCGCTCAATCAGGATAATCAGGAGTGCCAATGGCAAACGTTGACCTTCGCCCGATGACCCTTGGTGAGGTGCTCGACCGTACCTTTACGCTCTATCGGGAACACTTTCCGCTTTTCGCAGGAATCACCGCGCTACCGTACCTCTTGACGCTATTCTTCAAGTTCGGATTGTTGTTGCTCGAGCAAGGCAAGATTCCGGCAACCGGCGCAAATTTGCAGCCGGGGATGATGGGCGCGGTCTTTACCGGGGCCTTAGTCAGCTTGTTGCTTCTGTATCTGATGATCGGCGTGGCGCAGTCTGCAACGGTTGCGGCAGTTTCCGATTTGTACTTGGGGAGACCTGCTGGCGTCGCGGAGGCTTATGGACAAGCCAAAGGGAGAATTCCGACTGTCTTAGCCGTGATGGTCCTGTGCTACCTCGCGACCGTCGTGGGTGCGATTTTCTTGATTATCCCAGGGATCTACCTGGCATGCCGACTGGCTGTTTCTGTGCCCGTGGCAATTGTTGAAAAGGATTCGACGTTTGCATCCATGGAAAGAAGTATGGAATTGACCAAGGGATTTGCCGGACAGATGTTCCTGCTTTTGCTCCTGGTGGGGTTCGTCAGTTGGGCGGTGGCCATGCTTCTTCAGGCGCCGGTCATGTTCTACGCGTTCACTTCGATGATGGCGAAGCATCAAGTTCCGCTCTGGGTCAGCATTTACTCGTACTTGGCGGAATATGCTTCTCAGGTTGTCGTAGGGCCGATTGGTACAATTTCGGCTTCGCTGATGTACTACAATTTGCGGGTGAGAAAAGAAGGCTTCGATATTCAGCACCTCATGAATTCCCTGGGGAGCGTGCCGAGACCGCTGGCCGATTCTCCGGTAACGCAATAGAGAAGATGAAGCGATGCTGTGCGGGGCGCACCATGCGGTCACGAATTTTTGTCCTGACAATTTTGCTTGTGTCGTGGCTTTCTGCTCGCGCTCAGACGGCAATCGGCAGAGAAACCGCAACCGCACCTTCCGAGTTTGACCTAGAGTCTTACGAACGCGAACTAACGCGCATTGCGGCAGCCAGCAGCCATCCGGAACAGATTCGTGAGATTCGAAAGTCGCTGCCTGAGGCGTGGACGGTGAAAAACGGCGACCGCGTCTATTCGGTGCCAACGAGAGAAATTTCCGATGCGCTTTTCGAAATCGAGCGCAATCCGAAGACACCTTCGGCCAATCAACTGCAGGTAAGGCTCCGATCGATGCAGCAGCAAGCCGAGGCGCTCTCGCAGCCCACTCCCAGCCGGAGCGCACTCGACGCTGAAACTAACCTGAAAAAAATCCTGAACCGCGGAGAATTTCGCGAAGCCACCGGCCCTTCGCCTTGGGATCTGGCGCGAGCACGAATTAATCGCTGGATCTTCGGGCACATCATCCAGCTGCTGAACCGGTTGCACATCAAACGAAAAACAGGAAACGCTATCGCCTGGATTGTCCTTCTTCTGGCCGTGCTGGCATTGTTCCATGCGATCTACCGCTGGTTGACCAATGCCGCGAAACCGGCGGATTTTCGCCCGCAAGCCGAAACGATGCCGGGCCATGCGCGGCGCTGGATTCAGGAAGCCTTTGCCGCCGCCGACCGGAGAGATTTTCGTGAGGCGGTTCACTGCGCTTACTGGGCTTCGGTTGCGCATCTCGAGGACCTTCGAATGTTGCCTCGAGATCAGGCACGAACGCCGCGCGAATCTCTACGTCTTTTGGAGCAGCATCCCAAGGAGCAGGGAGTGCTGCAAACAATTACGCGCAATTTTGAATTGATCTGGTATGGATATCGGCCCGTTTCCGCCGAGGAGTGGGCGGGTGCAAAAGAACAGTTGGAGAAAATGGGATGCCTGCAAACCTCGACCGCACCGACCGCACCATCCTGATCGTCGCGGGCGTTTTGGTGGCGATTCTGGCGGTTGCCACTTCCTTGCTTACGCCGAGCCGCCACAATGGCCGCACCGGTTTTCCTTCGAGTTATTCCACTTCGTGGGATGGAGCCAAGGCGGCGTACCTGCTCCTGGAAGAGTTAGGCTATGACGTCCGGCGCTCGGACAATTCACCGACGGAGTTCGAAGCCGACTCAGAAAATCGGGTCTTGATTCTTGCGAGTCCGCTCGAAACTCCCACTTCCGAAGAGACAGCCGCTCTGCGCCGCTTCCTCGAGGGTGGCGGACGCATCGTGGCGACCGGTGACGACGTCACGGAATTTCTGCCGGGTAGTCAGAAGTTCGTAGAGACGGATGACGCAATGGGCGAAGTTCAATTCCCCGCCCTGCTGCCCTCGCCGCTGACTTCAGGCGCGCCGGAGATTTCCATGCCTGCGCCGATTGGCTGGCGGCCGACGAGAGTCGATCAGATCGCGGTGTACGGCAACAACGATACCGCCGCGGTGGTGACTTATTCGGTGGGGAAGGGAACGATTGTGTGGTGGGGGTCCCCAGCGCCGCTGACAAACGGGGGAATCCGACAGCCAGGAAATCTGCCGCTGCTGCTGAATTCGATCGGTGCGACGAAAGGTAAACGGATTCTTTGGGATGAATATTTTCACGGGGCGCGCGGAGATTTTTGGTCTTACATTCGCAAGACACCGTTTCCTTGGGCGTTTGCGCAACTCGGCGTTCTCCTGGTGTTCGTTTTGCTGACCTATTCGCGGCGTTATGGCACGATTCGCATGCCGGGAAAGGTTTCCCGCCTTTCGCCGCTCGAATTCGTGGATACGCTCGGTGATCTGTATACTTCGGCGCACGCCGGGTCGGCGGCTGTGCGCGTGGCCCTCCAGCGGTTGCGCTTTCAGCTGACGAGGCAGTTGCGTCTCACGGGTAACGCGACGGTGGCGGAATTGGCGCACGCTGCGAGCAATACGCTCGGCTGGGATGAACAATCCTTCTTCGGAACCTTGGCTCGCGCAGATCGCAACTCAAGAACGATTGGTGTCACCGACCAGGAAGCTTTGGAAATTGTACAGGACCTGCACGACTATGCGGCGCGGCTGGAAATCCGGAATGCGCCGGAGGAAAAGGGGCAATCGGGATGAGCCAAGCGCAGGAATTAGCAACTCATGTGCGTAGTCAGCTGGCGCGCGTGATTGTCGGCCAACAGGAAGTGCTGGATAACTTGTTGCTGGTTTTGCTGGTCGGGGGACACGCGCTGGTCGAAGGCGTGCCGGGATTGGCGAAAACACTCGCAGTCAAGGCGCTGGCCAGCATTTTTCAACTGAAGTTCCAGCGCGTGCAGTGCACACCGGACCTGATGCCCGCCGACGTGATCGGCGCGAACGTATTCAATATGGGCACGAGTTCGTTCGCTTTGCATCGCGGGCCAATTTTCACGGATCTGTTGCTGGTGGACGAGATCAACCGGACGCCGCCGCGCACGCAGTCGGCTCTTCTGGAAGCCATGGAAGAGCGCCAGGTCACTCTCGACGGCACAAGCTATGAGCTCACACAGTTTTTCACCGTGTTTTCGACGCAAAATCCGGTCGAATTCGAAGGCACCTATCCGCTACCCGAGGCACAGCTCGATCGCTTCCTGGCAAAAATCCGCATTGGATACCCGAATGGCGAGCAGGAAGCGCAGATCCTGCAAAATATTCAGAATGGATTCGACTCCCGAGAGCTGAAGAAAGTGCCTTTCGAGACGGTTCCCCCACAGGCTTTGCTGGCCGCGAGAGTAGAGTCCGCCCAAGTGAAAGTGGAGCCGGCGTTGTTTGAGTACATCGTGAAGTTGGTGGCGCGCACGCGGAATTGGCCGTCGGTCAGCCTGGGCGGCAGCCCGCGCGCGGCAATCAGCTTGATGCTTTTCGCAAAAGCGCTGGCGGCTACGGAGGGGCGCGATTTCCTGATTCCCGACGACGTCAAGGCCGCGGCGCTTCCGGTTTTGCGTCACCGGCTTGTCTTGAAGCCCGAAGCCGATCTGGAAGGCGTAACTCCCGATCAAGTGGTGCGTGACGTGGTGAAGGCAGTGGAGGTTCCGAAATGACGGACTCGCCACAGCTTGCTCCCGCGCCAGTCGGCGCTCGAGGGAAAGCAAAGGGAAGATTCGGCGTCGCCTTCGGACGCCGCTTCTTTCTGCTGCTGCTGATCGGGCTGGTGTGGATTGGCCCTGCCTGGGCGAATTCGAAGTACCTATTGGCCATGGCACTCTGGGACTTTCTTGTGCTGCTGCTGTGGGCAATGGATCTGCGACGTTTGCCGAAGCCGGAGGAGATGGAGATACGCCGCCGGTGGAGTTCCACGCTGCAGTTACGCGAACCCGCGGAAGCGACGCTGGAATTCTTGAATCGAGGGAAATCGGACATTTCCCTGCGGGTCCAGGAAGAGGCACCGGTTGGCCTGCGCAAGGAAATTCCGGAATTGGATGTGCGCGTCCCCGCTGGAGGCACGCAAACCGCGACTTATTCTATCTGCCCTCGCGAGCGCGGCGATATGGTTTTTGGCAACACCTACGTGCGCTACCAGTCGGCGTGGCAGGTTGCGGAACGTTGGGCGTCGGCATCGCTCAAGCAGACGATCCGCATTTATCCGAATTTCGCGCAATCAAAGAGGGACACGATCTATCTGATTCGCAGCCGGCAGATCGCTCTTGAAAAAAGATACAAGCACCAGCCGGGCCAGGGACGGGAGTTCGAGAGCCTGCGCGAGTACCGCGACTCGGACGAATGGCGCGATATTTGTTGGAGCGCCACGGCGCGGCGGGCAAAGCTGATCAGCAAATCCTACCAGACCGAACGCAGTCAAACGGTTTGGATCGTGCTCGATGCTGGGCGGCTGTTGCGCACGCGCGTGAAAGGGCTCAGCAAACTGGATTACGCGGCCGGCGCGGCACTTTCCTTGGCTCAAGTCGCGCTCTATTCCGGAGATCGCGTGGCCATGTTGGGATATGGGCGCCGAATTTTGCAGCGGCTTCCGCCGGGACGCGGTTCGCGGCACGTGCGCGCGTTGCTCGATGGATTGGCGTTGGTGCGAGCCGAGGAACTCGAAGCGGACCATCGCCGGGCCACGGAAACCTTGTCGGTACTGCAAAAGCGGCGGAGCTTGGTCGTTTGGATGACCGATCTGGCAGAAACGGCGACGATGCCGGAAGTGATTGAAAGCGCGATGCACATGGCGAAGCGGCACCTGGTCCTGTTCACCGTGATCGGCCAGCCGGAACTACGGGCGATGGTGAAAGAACGGCCCGCGGACGCACGGCAGATGTTCCGGCAGACCGCGGCGATGGAAATTGTGCAGCGGCGCGACTTGCTGTTGCGGACTTTGCGCCAACACGGGGCGCTGACCTTGGAAGTGGAGCCGTCCAATTTATCGACCGCTGTGGTCAACCAGTACTTGATGGCAAAAGACCGGAGCTTGATTTAGCCGGTTCGCGCGGTTCAAATGGATCGCTTTCTTCCGCTGGATTTTCGGATTTGCCGCTGAAACCGAGATACAAAACCAACAGAGTGAACAGACCCGCCGCGAGAGCGAACTTCATCGCTATCGGGACGTTCGACGGGGAGATGAACCCCTCGACAAACCCGGCAATCAGCAGAAGTGGAATCGTGCCGAAGAACAATTGGGCGCTTACCCTACCCGCGCGAACCAAGGATTCGCCTCGCGGCAGCCCTCCGGGAAACAACAATCCGCGGGCGATAATTAAACCGGCACCGCCGGCGATAAAAATGGCGGGCAGTTCGAGTACGCCATGCCCGGCCACAAAACTCCACAACGAAAGGCTCATCTTTGCTTCCCAGCACGCGGTTCCCACCACGCCAATCAGCAGCCCATTCAGCAGCAACATCCAGACGGTGCCGATTCCGGCGGTAATCCCGAGCGCATATGTTGCGATCGAAACACTCAAATTGTTTGTGAGAATCTGGCTCGAGGCTACCGGCTTTACGGTCACAATCGAATCCGTCCACATCTTGTGCTGTTCGATGCCCTGAATCATGCGGGGACCGAGAACGTGGCGCGAGAAGGAAGGATCGTTGAGGCTCATCAGGCAGCCGGCGACTGCGGCGCACAGGAAAATCAGGAAAGCGGCGAGGGTGTTCGAAAAAGTCTGCTGAAAGATCGCGGGATAAGTGTAGCGGTAAAAGGCGAGGATGCTGCGGCTCTCGGTTTTGCGACCCATATAGATGATGTTGTGGGCACGCCCGAGAAGCTGATTCAAGTACTGGGCAAGGTTTGTGCTGGTGGAATCTTCACGAACGCTGGCGAGGTCGGCGGCAATCTGCCGATATAATAGAGCTAATTCCTGAAGATCCGTGGGAGAAAGGGCGGCGACACCGCTGCGCCCGCTGAGATTGACCAACTGTTCGAGCCGGTTCCAATGCGGCCGGCGCTTTTCAACCCAGCGGCTGGAGATCATGGATGGATTCCTCGGCTAAGCTTACCATCGACACTCCGGAACAAACGGCGCTGGAATATCCGATTGCCGGATTAGGCAGCCGCTTCTTGGCCCTCCTCGCGGATACGGCAATTCAATTAGTGCTGGCCCTTTTCGTCGTCATTGTTGGAGGCCTTATCGGAATGGGACTGGCGAATTTCGGAGGCTTGGGACCACAGTGGACGGTGGCAATCATGGTGATTCTTATTTTTCTCCTCAATTCGGGCTATTTTGCGCTGTTCGAAATTTATTGGAATGGACAGACGCCTGGAAAACGCATGGCACAGGTGCGCGTAATCAAGGACGACGGGCGCCCGATTGGAGCTTACGAAGCGATTGTCCGCAATGCTTTACGGCTGGTCGATATGTTGCCAACGATGTACGGCGTGGGACTGATCAGCATTTTTCTAAGCCGGCAAAGCAAGCGGCTGGGAGACTTCGTGGCGGGAACCGTCGTCGTCCATGAGAAGACCTTGCAAGGGGTGCGTCCTTATGTGGAAACGAAAATCGATGAGACCCTGCCGCCCGTCGACGCCTCACAGGTAACTTTAGACGAAGTACAGTTGATCGAGACGTTTCTTAATCGTCGGGATTCGCTCGAACCCGCGGTGCGCACGACAATGGCGGCGCAGATTTCCCACCGCATTGCCGGCAAAATGGCACTTCAAATCTTTGGTTGGCCGAGAACGGAAAGGTTCTTGGAAGCTGTGCTCGAACAGTGCCGCCAGAGCGATCGCTTTCGAAGCTGAACAAGCTTCGATCACTTGCACAAAGCTTGCGTTGCCGCGATCTGCTCTTGAATGCGTGGCGATTTCAAGGCGAGCGCCAAGGCTTCTTTGGTGAGCGAGAGCTGGGGCACCGGGTCGCCGAGATGCTGGATTAGGTTGTGCGCCTCTTCGCAATGGTGATTAGCGGCAAATGTCCGGGCTTGCTGCAGCTTGATCTGCAAATAGACATCGAGTTGGCTGGCTCCGCCTTCTTCGAGCGAAATGAAACGCGTGGCGAGTTCCCTTTGCGCGTCGTCATAACGTCCGGCATCGGCGAGGTCGCGGGCAAGCTGAAAAATCAGTGTTGCCGGAGGGTTCGCGCCGGGAAACTTCCGTAACGCTTCAACGCGCTCCTCCGCCGGACGACCGGCCTCGCGCAGCGCGCGCTCCAGTCCCAGGTAGTTTTCCGCGTTTTGCGGATCGAACTTAGTTCCTTCGGCAAACAGTTCGATGGCACGCTCCGGCGGTTGCTTCAAGTACAGCGCGGTGTAGCCCATATTGCGCAGCAGCGCGGGAATCGCGGGATTCAGCGCGCGGGCGTCGTTCCATTCTTCCATTGCGGCGTCCTGCATTCCTCCGGACATGTAAAGGGAACCGAGCAAGGCGTGCGCGTTGGCGTCGGCGGGATTCAAGGCGAGCGCACGCTTGAGGACGTCGATCGATTCCGAACGGTTGGGAAAAACGTATGTGGTCGGCATCTGCGAGGCCGCGCGGAAATCGGGCATGCCATCTTGGCGCAACTTTTCGCGGCAGTAGCCGCGATAGTAGGCTAGAAGCGGATAGGTTTCCGGACGAGGCATGCCGGGTTCGCTGACAACGCCTTCGCCGGAAGGATAGCTGCGCGACAAAAGATCGACGGCATCGGCAAAGAAACCAAAGCGCATATAAAGGACGGCGATGTTGAGGATGCGTTCGGGATCGGCTGCGAGGTGTTGCCAAAGAGCGACGTCCTCGTGGCCAAGGAGCGCTGCTTCATAGCGCAAGAAAGAGTTTGCCGGATCGGCGAGTTGCAGTTTTCTGAGATGTTGTTTTGCGGCTTCTAGGTCTCCCAAATGCCGCAGCAAGGTAACATCGAAGTCGCTCACACGCCGAGCGTCGGGAAATTCCGTGTAGGCGGTTGCCAGCTTTTCGTGAGCGTCATCCAGTTTGCCGAGACGGGCATCGAGTGCGGCCAACTCAAAGAGTGCCGAGGCTCGGAAGGTGCCGAATTGCTCACTCACTTCCAAGGCGCGGCGCGCCTTTTGCAGTTCGCCGATTGCAACATAGGCGAGGCCGAGGTAGTACGAGGCTTCCTTGTCGGTGCTGACGCGATTCAGGACTGGCGCGAGTTGCAGAACCGCATCGTCGAATTGTTTGAGACCTACATCCAAACGGCCTGCCGCACGGTGCAACACAAAGCTACCCGGATAACGCTTCAGGCCTTCGTGGTACGTGGCTAGTGCGATGAGCACTTCTCCATCGCTCTCCTGCTTGTTGCCCAGTTCGAGAAAATCGCCTTCGCTGCGGTTTTCGACGGGCGGATAGGCATAAGGAAGCGGCAGCTCCTTCGACTTATCCGACACAGGCAGGAGATCGTATTTGCCTTGGGTGTGCGCCAAGATCGTTCTGCCGGCTTCGTCGGTAAGAGTGGCGGTATACGGCCCGGACTGCGAGAGGTTCGGAAGCCGCTTCCGGAACGTGGTTTGGGGTGAAAGCGACACGATCTCTGAATCGACGAGCTTGTTCCCATCGAGAACCTGCAACTTGGCGTTCGGAAAATCACGAGTGACGTTGAGAGCCACATCAAGGTTGATGGCCCTGGCATTGCTCGAGGTGTAGAATGCCAAACCTAGAATCGCGTCGGGAGTCGCGTAGGCGATGCCGCCGATTTCTAGAACGGGCATCCAGATTTCCGTGAAATGGATGGATTGCTGCGGGTCGAGGAAACCGTAGGTTTCCTGATCGCGGAAAAGTCCGGCCTGGATTTCGACGTAGGCGCTGTGATTGTCGGAAAGCGCGTTGCGCCATTCGAGGCCCTCGGCGTCGCTTCCCCAGGAAAATACCTTTTTCGAGGGAAGGTCGGTGCGCGCGGAATAGTGGACGACACCCGCGTCGGTTTTCGGATTGTAGACTCCCATGTAGGGCTCGTTGCTAGCATAACTGAATCGCGAGACCGGGCCGAACTTGTGATTTCTGACGACACTTAAATCGACGCCGGTACGATCCACGGGCCAGGAATCCAGATCAACAAAACCGTGGGTGACGGAATAATCCTGCGGATAGTAAAGACGGGAATCGTCCCAAACCTGAACGCCCGCGTTCGTCCACCAATAGAAACGATGGCGTTCGGCGGCGGGGTTATAGAGCGTGGTTTTCTGCTCCAGTCGGGCTTGCCCCGGGTGCAAAGTCAATTCCACGCACCATTCCATGCCGTAAACACGATCGATGTTGCGCACCCAGACGGATGCGCTGCCGTCGGCCGCGGTGGACGTGGAAAAATCGACTGGGGAGGCGGTCATCCAGTTGTGGGAAACCGGAAAATTGAATTCGATTCCGTACGCGGCCCAGACTCCGCGATAGGCGATGCGCGCGAATTTCAGCGACGGGTTTGCATAGAACATGTCCGCGCCATTGCGTTTATCGAGGCAACGGTAGAGATGCCCGCCCAGGTCGGGCAGGATTACGCACTTCAGATATTCATTTTCGAGGTTCAGGGTGCGCCAACGACCCGGGGCCACGCGGTTGGTCAGATTTTCTCTCATGGTATACGGGTAGTTATATCTGCCGTTGGTGATGAACTGATCGAAAGGCGGATTTTCGTCCGGCAGACCCTCTTCGTAGGTGGGGATTTCCATGGTGTCTTGCCAAACGTGCACGGCGGTGAAACCAGCGGATTGCGCGAACGCGAGGGTCCCTGAAGACAAAGTCAGGCCGATCCATACCAAGCCCCGCGAACAGGACAAAGAATATTTCCTCACGACAAGCGCTCCTCGCTACAACTGAAACCAAGTGCTGTAATGAAGGGTTTTATATCACAGGTTGGTGCAACCGTTCGGATGAGGAAGTGTGGTTACTGACCGGTCAGCGTTTTCAGTGATTCGAGACGTGTTCGTGCGTCCGCCATGCCCGGAGCCATCTCGAGAGCGGCACGATAAGCCCCCTCGGCGCGGGCGAAATCGCCCTTGGCTTCTGCAGCACGACCCAACCAAAATAAGGAGACCGGCGAGGGCGCTCGCGAGGCTGCTTGCGAAAAATCCGCGAACGCTTCGTTGACATTTCCCTGTTGGAATTCCACGGTTCCACGAGCGAGATAGCTGTTCACTTCGTTCGGGTTCAGCGCGATCGCTTTGTCGAACTCGGCTTTAGCGACCACCAGATTGTTCAGACCGAGGTAGAGCACGCCGAGATTGTTGTGAGCTTGAGCCGCTTCTTGGGCATCTCCCGCGTGAGTGATGGCCAAGCGATATTGATTGGCAGCTTCTAGTAACTGGTTTTGCTTGTGAAGCACTACGGCGAGATTGTAGTGCGCGGAGCCGAGGTCCGGGGCGTATTGAACCGCTGCCTGAAAATGTGGCAGCGCCACTTGCAGGTCGCCCTTATCCATAAAGGCAGCGCCGAGATTATTTTCGGCAAGGCCATTGTGTTCGGTTACCTGAACGGCGTGAGTGAAGAGCGTCTCGCTGTCCTTCCAGTATCCGATTTGCCGGTGAGTTACAAACATCAATATTAGTAAAACCGCTGCAAAGCCGGATGCTGAAATGGCCGGGTTGAACTTGCGTTCACGGATCCCATCCGCAACAAGCCAAACCACCGCGATGAACACACCGATCAGTGGGAGGTCCTCGTAACGATCTGCCATGCCCTGACGGCCGGATTGAACCAATCCGATCATAGGAAACGCGGTGCCGAGGTACCAGAGCCAGCCGACCATCAGATACTTTCTCGCGCGATACCTCCATACCAGCGCGCAGATGCCGACGATCAGGCACGCGGCGATGAACACTTGCCATAGAGGCAAACGATTCTCCGGATGCGGGTAGAACACCGCGAGGCGGGTGGGCCACACCGCCTTCCACAAATACACCGCGTAGGAATAAATCGCATTTTTCAGGCGCCACGTGACCGGCATTGAGACCGTAAGGGTGCCCTCCTTGCGATGAATGCCCACCGTAATCGTGCCCGCCGCTGCGGAAAGCAGGAACAGGGGAATCTTCTCTTTTACGAGCGTAACGACGGCATGCCAGAGGCGCGCGGTTTTTTCCGTCGCGTCCAGCGGAGAAAATCGGTTCAGGGGCCAGTAGTCCAGAAGCAACAACACGAACGGTAGCGTGATGACCATGACTTTGGACATCAGCGCCAGCGCGAACAACACGGCCACCACCAAATATCGCCCAGCGCTGTTTTTTCTCGCATACCAGGCATAGGCAATTAGCGCTAGGAACAGGAAGAAGAGCGAAAGCTCCTGTTTGCGCTCTGCCACCCAGGCCACCGATTCCACGTTGAGCGGATGGACAGCGAAGATAGCCGCCACTGCCGCGCTACGCCAAAGTTCTCCGGTCATCAAAGCGAGAAAGAGAAACAGCAGAACCACGCCCGCGGCCATCAGCAAGACATTGATCGAGTGGTGCCCCCACGGCTTAAGACCAAACGCCTGCACGTCCGCCATGTGCGAGAGCCAGGTTAGCGGATGCCAATTTGCCGCGGGATTATCGGTTCCAAATGCCCACTTCACGTTCTCCCAGTTCAGGCCTTGCTCCACGTGGGCGTTGCGAGTCACATAATCCGGGTCGTCAAAATTGACAAAGCCGTTGCGCAATGCCGGTAGATAGAGAGCGGCAACAAGCAGCGCAAGGGCAAGGGACAGAAATATGCAAGTGCGTCGAAACGGGATCTCACCCCATTCCCCGGATGCCTCTTTTGCTCCAGCCACAGTGTCTATCGTATTCATGGGAAGGTGGATACGTTCCATTTCATTTTAGTAGGGGCTAACGACGTCGGAAGGCGCGGCGCGTTCAGACTGCTGCTTAACCGCCAATGCGCCGTTGTCAGACAAGCAAGCTCCCAATTGAACCGAACGCCTCGGCCACCTCGCTACGACTCGGTCTCGCTTGCGTGCTATGCTGTCACTGCCGCGTAACCGCCCGGTGCGGCTGTGGCGAAATTGGCATACGCGGCGGGCTTAAAATCCGCTGGGGATTTCCCCGTTGTCGGTTCGAGTCCGACCAGCCGCACCATTTCCTTTGCCCCGCCCCGCTAGTGAATGTCGGGCAGACACCCGACTCCCTTTGCAGTACAATTCTGGCTCCTTTTTGGAAGGGAGAGCATCTAATGGCTGGATCAATACAGCGGGTAACCGAATCCCACGCGGGAGTAAACGTGAGCGAGCAGCACCTCGATCAACTTTGCATCAACACCATCCGCACTCTTTCGATGGATGCCGTTCAGCAGGCGAATTCGGGTCACCCCGGTGCGCCCATGGGACTGGCCCCGGTGGTGTACTCGCTTTGGCAATACTTCCTCAACTACGATCCTGCCGGCCCGCACTGGCCCAATCGCGACCGCTTCGTGCTTTCCGCGGGGCATGCCTCCATGCTGCTTTACAGCACGCTGCATCTGGTGGGAATAAAAGATGTCAACGAAAAAGGTGAGGTTCAGAACGAACTCTCCATAACGATGGATCAGATCAAGCGCTTCCGGCAACTGGACAGCCGCACGCCAGGTCATCCGGAATCTCATCTGACCACGGGTGTCGAGACCACCACCGGGCCGCTTGGGCAGGGAGCCGGCAACAGCGTGGGCATGGCCATCGCCGGAAAATTCCTGGGTACACATTTCAATCGTCCGGGCTTTGATCTTTTCAACTTCCGCGTGTACGCCGTTTGCGGCGATGGCGACCTGATGGAAGGCGTTGCGGCAGAAGCGGCTTCCCTTGCCGGCCACTTGCAACTCGGTAATCTGTGCTGGATTTACGACAACAACCGTGTGACGCTCGACGGTCCGGCGAGCTGGTCCTACAGCGACGACGCAATGACGCGTTTCATCGGCTATGGCTGGCATGTGACGCGCGTCGCTGACGCGAACGATCTTCTGCAACTTTCGCGCGCTTACAAGGACTTTCTCGCCCACGGTGACAAGCCGATGCTGATCGTCATCGACAGCCATATCGGCTACGGCTCGCCTCACAAGCAAGATTCCTACGAAGCCCATGGCGAGCCGCTCGGCGAAGCGGAGATAAAACTCGCGAAGAAAAACTACGGCTGGCCGGAGGACGCGAAGTTTCTTGTGCCCGACGGAGTTTACAACCACTTCCAACAGGGCGTAGGCGCACGTGGCGCGCAGGAACACGCGAAATGGGACAGCTTATTCTCCGAATACTCTAAGAAGTTTCCTGATCTGGCCGGGCAACTCAACCGCATGCAGAAGCGCGAGCTTCCCGATGGCTGGGACAAGAATCTCCCCGTGTTTGCCGCCGACGCCAAAGGCATAGCAACACGCGAAAGTTCCGGCAAAGTGCTGAACGTTCTGGCGCAAAACATTCCGTATATGGTCGGTGGTTCGGCGGACCTCGCCAAATCCAACAAGACCAATCTTACGTTCGACGGAGCGGGCGAGTTCTTCCCGGTTCACTTCGAAGGCCGCAACGTGCACTTCGGCGTTCGCGAACACGGCATGGGGGCTGCAGCAAACGGCATGTGCCTCAGCGGGCTGCGATCCTATGCCGCTACGTTTTTCAACTTCAGCGATTACATGCGCGCCAGCATGAGGCTTGCAGCGTTGATGGAGATTCCGGTGCTCTTCATCTTTACGCACGATTCCATCGGCTTGGGGGAAGACGGACCGACCCACCAGCCCATCGAGCAATTGGCTGCGTTTCGAGCCATGCCCAACATGCTGGTATTCCGCCCCGGCGACGCAAACGAAGTGACGGAAGCGTATAAGTCAGCGTTGAAGCACGCGGATGGTCCGTCGACGCTCGTTTTTAGCCGCCAGGCCGTGCCGACGCTGGACCGCACGAAATATGCCCCTGCCGCGGGCGCAGCAAAGGGAGGCTACATTGTTGCGGACGCGGATGGCGGCAAACCGGAGGTCATCCTGCTGGCAACCGGCAGCGAACTACAATGGGCAGTGAGCGCGTACGAGAAACTGAAGGCGGACGGCATCAGCGCCCGGGTGGTCAGCATGCCTTGTTGGGCGTTGTTCGACAACCAGGATGCGGCCTACAAGGAATCGGTGTTGCCTTCGAACGTGACCGCCCGCGTGTCCGTGGAGATGGCTTCTCCTTTCGGCTGGGAGCGCTACGTCGGGAGCAAAGGTAAATCGATCGGAATGCGCACGTTCGGCGCTTCCGCGCCATTGAAGGATTTGTTGAAGAGATTTGGATTTGACGCCGAACACGTTGTTGCAGCAGCAAAGGAACTGCTTGGAAAGTGAACTGCCGATGAAGGTTGTCATTGGGTCCGATCACGCGGGCTTTCAGTTGAAAAATGCCATAGGCGATCTGATCCGCTCTCTCGGCTACGCGGTTCTGGATGTTGGGGCGTTCAACGAAAACCCTTCGGACTATCCGGATTACGCGGAGTCGGTGGGACGGGCGATTCTCGATGGAAAGGCGGAACGAGGCGTGCTGATCTGCGGCAGCGGCATCGGGGCCAGCGTCGCGGCGAATAAACTGGTGGGCATCCGCGCCGGAATTTGCCATGACACGTATTCCGGACATCAAGGAGTCGAGCACGACGACATGAACGTGCTGGTTATGGGTTCTCGCGTTGTCGGAGAGAAGCTAGCGGCAGATGTGGTAGGCGCTTTTTTGCGCGCAAAATTCACCAACGAGGCGCGCCACCTGCGCCGACTGGCAAAGGTGCATGCTCTCGAGGAGCGAGTGTTAAAAAGTTGAAATCTGGATTCGTGCGCCAATCACAGGCGTACAATGGGGCGCAGGCCCTCTAGGCAAGTAAAGGAGAAGTTTTATGACGACCTCGGTAACAGTTCCGAACACCGCCGGTACCAATCCCCTAAAAGCATTGCTGGAGTACGGCCAGTCCCCTTGGATGGACTATATCCGCCGCGACCTCCTGACCGGCGGCGGGCTGAAAAAGATGATTGATACAGATGGGCTGCGTGGCCAGACCTCGAATCCATCGATCTTCGAGAAAGCCATCGCGGAAAGCACGCTGTATAACGACATTCTGCAAGCGCCCGAATCGAAATCGCTCAACGCGAAGAGTCTTTACGAAAAGATTGCCATCCGCGACGTGCAGGACGCTTGCGACATTTTTAAGCCCGTATACCAGTCGACGCGCCGGCGGGACGGATATGTGAGCCTGGAAGTCTCGCCTTATCTCGCGCACGACCAGAACGGCACGCTCGAAGAAGCGCGCCGCCTATGGAAAACGGTTGGGCGCGAAAATCTCATGATCAAGGTTCCCGGCACGCCGGAAGGCATCCCCGCAGTTCGCCAACTGCTCGAAGACGGTCTCAATATCAACATCACGCTCCTGTTTGCGCAATCTGCCTACGAGCAGGTGGCCGAAGCGTATCTGGGCGCTTTGGAGGCACGCGCGCTGAAGGGCCAGGACGTGAGCCATTGCGCGAGCGTAGCGAGCTTCTTCGTCAGCCGTATCGACACTCTGGTCGATTCGAAGATTGCAGAAAAACTGAAACCTGCATCGGGCGATGCAAAAGCGTTGCTTTCGAGCATTGAAGGCAAGGTGGCCATCGCCAACGCCAAGCTTACGTACAAGAAATACCAGGAGCTCTTCGGCGGTCCGCGCTGGAAGGCGCTGACAGCAAAAGGTGCGCAGACGCAGCGCCTTCTCTGGGCCAGCACCAGCACCAAGAATCCCAAATATCGCGACGTTCTTTATGTCGAAGAACTGATCGGCGCCGATACCGTCGATACGATTCCTCCGGCCACGTTCGATGCGTTCCGCGATCATGGCAAACTGCGCGCCAGCTTGACGGACGACGTTCCCGGCGCCGCCAAAACCATGGAGAATCTCGAGAAAGCTGGGATTTCCATGAAGGAAGTGACGCACAAGTTGTTAGAAGACGGCGTCAAGCTCTTCGCCGACGCATTCAAAACTTTGCTCGACGCCACGGGCAAGTCCGCCGGCGTGCGATAGCACAAAGGGGCAGCTGATCGGACCGTTTCCTGGGTTGCTTGTCTCACAATCCGGGCTGCTGGAAGAGTCAGAATTTCGAGGAGGAGTCTACAAATGCAACTCGGCATGATCGGGCTTGGAAGGATGGGCGCGAACATGGTTCGTCGCTTGGAGCAGGCGGGGCATAAGTGCGTTGTGTATGACCGCACACCAGCGGTGGTTCAGCAGTTGGCGGCCGATGGCGCGACGGGATCGAACTCGATAGACGATTTCGTGGCCAAATTGCAGCCGCCGCGGGCGATCTGGTTGATGGTGCCGGCGGCGGTGGTGGACGCGACGATCGCCGAATTGGTTCCCAAACTTTCGAAGGACGATACGCTCATTGACGGAGGTAATTCCTATTACATCGACGATATCCGCCGCGCGAAGGAACTTTCCGTCAAGGGCATTCATTATGTCGACGTGGGCACCAGCGGCGGCGTTTGGGGACTCGAACGCGGTTACTGCGAAATGATTGGCGGAGAGACCGCCGTGGTTCAGCGGCTCGATGCGATCTTCAAGGCTCTCGCTCCCGGACGAGGCGATATTCCCCGTACACCCGGCCGAGAGAAGGCCAAGGGCACGGCGGAAGAAGGTTACTTGCATTGCGGCCCTTCCGGTGCGGGGCATTTCGTAAAGATGGTTCACAACGGAATTGAATACGGGCTCATGGCCGCTTACGCTGAGGGCTTGAACATTCTGAAACATGCCGACGCTGGCCGCCACAAGCAGGTCGACGATGCGGAAACTACGCCGCTTCGAAATCCGGAACACTATCAATATGAATTCAATCTCGCCGACGTCGCCGAAGTATGGCGGCGAGGGAGCGTAGTTGCTTCCTGGCTGCTGGATCTGACGGCCACCTCCCTGCTCGAACAACCAACTTTGGGAAATTACTCCGGCCGGGTCTCCGATTCCGGCGAGGGCCGCTGGACTCTCCTTGCCGCAATCGAATCGACCGCCCCTGCACCCGTTCTGAGCGCCGCGCTATATGAGCGATTCACGTCGCGTGGCGAAGGCGATTTTGCCGACAAGCTTCTATCGGCGATGCGGTTCCAGTTTGGCGGGCACCTCGAGAAGAAGGCCGGTCAAGGCGGTTAGTTTAGTGAAAAGCATTCCTGGCTTCATCGGCGTGAAGGTTAGGCTCGCTCCATGAGCTCCAATCATTTGGAAACTGCCAGTGCAGCAGCGCCGTGCGTCATGGTGATCTTCGGCGCCACCGGAGATCTCACCAAGCGGAAACTGATCCCTGCCCTTTTGAATCTGGCGCAGGAATCTATGCTTTCCAAACAATTCGCCATCGTGGGTTTTGCGGCTAACGACCTGGATACGGAGTCTTTGCGCAAGACGCTTGGCCAGGAATTGCCGGATTTTGCTCCCGCCCCCATCGACTTGAAGATGTGGGATGACCTGTCGCAGCGCATTTACTTTGTGAAGGGCGATTTTCAAGACCCTGAGGCTTACCAGCGTCTTAAGGAACAGATTGACGATGCGGCGAAAGCCCATCATACGGGCGGCAACAAATTCTTTTACCTTGCCGTGGCTCCGCGTTTTTTTGCAACCATAGTGGCGCAGCTGGGCGCCGCGGGCTTAACCAAGCAGGAGGAGGATCACTGGACCCGGGTGATCATCGAGAAACCGTTTGGCCACGATCTGGAATCGGCTCGGCAGCTCAATTGCGACCTCAAGAAGGCCCTGACAGAGAAACAGATTTATCGCATCGATCATTATCTGGGCAAAGAGACGGTCCAGAACGTGATGGTGTTCCGCTTCACCAATAACATCATCGAGCCGCTGTGGAATCGCAATTACGTCGATCATGTCCAGATCACCGCTGCTGAAACGGTGGGCGTGGAACATCGCGGCGGATTCTATGAAACGGCTGGGGCACTGCGGGACATGGTGCCTAACCATCTTTTCCAGCTCCTTACCATGACCGCCATGGAGCCGCCCATTTCGTTCGACGCAGACGAGGTTCGCAACAAGCAAGCGGAGGTTTTGCACGCCATTCAACCGCTAAGCCCTGAGGATGTCTTACGAGGCATGGTACGCGGACAATATGGCGAAGGAACTGTAGAGGGTGAGCGCGTTTCGGGCTATCGCAGCGAGCCGGACGTTGCTCACGACTCGAACACGGAGACGTTCGTGGCCCTGAAACTGCAGATTGACAACTGGCGTTGGGCCGGGGTTCCCTTTTATCTGCGCACCGGCAAACGGCTTGCGCAGCGGGCTACGGAAATTGTGATTCAGTTCCGGCGCACGCCGTTTGTTCTCTTCCGCAATACTGCGGTCAAGAACGTCGAAACCAATCGGCTGGTGATTCACATCCAGCCGGACGAAGGTATCTCCCTTAGCTTCGGCGCCAAAGTGCCCGGCGCGGTGATGCGCTTGGGACTCGTGAATATGGATTTCGACTACAAATCCTACTTTGGCATGGAGCATGGCACCGGCTATGAGCGGCTCCTGCGCGACTGCATGGCCGGCGACGCCACGCTATTTCAACGCAGCGACATGGTCGAAGCCGGCTGGAAGGTCATCCAACCCATCCTGGACGTCTGGCATGCCATCCCGCCGCGCGGCTTTCCCAATTACCCCGCCGGTTCCTGGGGGCCGGTAGAAGGCGAAGAGTTACTGGAACGCGATGGACGAGAATGGCGGCGCATTGGCGAAGAGGATCTCGACGTGCGCGGCCGGATCGCCACGCCGGCGGTCACAACGAAAGCAGGTTCCTCACTATGAGCCAACCCGGAACAAGCCCGTCCAGCAAGCGAGAAGTGTTGGTCCTGCCCGATCCCGTAGCCATTACCCGCCGTGCAGCGGATGAGTTCCTCAAGGCTGTGAACGAGGAAATCGCGCGGAAAGATTCGTTCACGGTGGCGCTCGCCGGCGGTTCCACTCCGAAGGCGCTTTATTCGATATTGGTCGATGATCCAGCCTATAGTTCGAAGGTTCCCTGGCCCAAGCTGCGCTTTTTCTTTGGAGACGAACGACATGCCCCTCCAAGCAGTGCCGAAAGCAATTTTCACATGGCCAGCCAGACGCTATTTTCCAAGGGGCTAATCAAGCAGGACCAGATCATGCGTATCAAGGGAGAATATCCCGACGCGGAAAAAGCTGCGCTCGAATATGAACAGGACCTGCGCTCGTACTTTAAGCTGAAGGATGGCGAGTATCCTCGCTTCGATCTGGTGCTGCTTGGCATGGGCGAAGAAGGGCACACCCTCTCGCTTTTTCCAGGCACCAAGGCGCTGCACGTCACGAATCGGATCGTGGTCCATAACTGGGTTGGTAAGTTGTTCACCGAGCGGATCACCCTGACAGTTCCGGCTGCCAATCAGGCAAGCCGCGCGATTTTCTGCGTGACGCGATCGGATAAAGCTGTGGCGTTGAAAGCAGTGCTCGAAGGACCCTACGAGCCTGAGCAGCTTCCGGCTCAGTTTATACAGCCGGTCAACGGCAAATTGCTTTGGCTGGTGGACAAAGACGCCGGCTCCATGCTGACGACAAGTGTTCGAAACTAATTAGGAGAAAATCATGGCAACAGCAACATTTTCCACCGTAGAACAATTCCTGGGTGCGAAGGCGGAACCACTCCTCGGCTTCAAGTCTCCCAAAATTTCCAAGGAACGGCTGCACCTTCCCGGTCCCGATTTCATTGACCGTGTCTATGCCCTGTCCGACCGCAATATCCGCGTGCTTAATAATCTTCACCGGCTTTTTTTCCACGGCCGGCTTTCCGGTACAGGCTATATGTCCATTCTCCCCGTCGACCAGGGCATTGAGCACTCCGCCGGCGCGAGTTTTGCTAAAAACCCGGACTATTTCGACGGAGAAAACATCGTGAAGCTCGCGATCGAGGGCGGCTGCAACGCGGTCGCGTCCACATTTGGCGTGCTTGGCTCGGTAGCTCGCAAGTATGCCCACAAAATTCCTTTCATCACCAAGATCAACCACAACGAACTGCTCACCTATCCAAACCAGTTCAACCAGGTTCTCTTCGGCACCGTTCAGGAGGCTTACGACATGGGCTCGGCCGCCGTTGGGGCGACCATTTATTTCGGATCCGAGCAGAGCGACCGGCAGATCATCGAGATCAGCCGCGCTTTCGCCGAGGCTCACGAACTTGGCATGGCCACGGTTCTCTGGTGCTACCTGCGCAATCCGGCATTCAAAAAGGATAAGGACTATCACGTTTCGGCCGATCTGACGGGCCAGGCCAACCATCTCGGCGTCACGATCCAGGCGGACATCATCAAGCAGAAGCTGCCGGAAAATAATGGCGGCTACGAAGCCCTCAACATGGGCAATTCGAGCTACGGCAAGTTCGACAAACGGATCTACACTGAACTTAGCAGCGATCACCCCATCGACTTGACGCGCTACCAGGTAGCGAATTGCTTCATGGGGCGCTCGGGGCTGATTAACTCCGGCGGGGCATCCGGTGCGAACGACTTCGAAGAAGCCCTCGCTACTGCCGTTGTCAACAAGCGCGCCGGTGGCACCGGGCTCATCAGCGGACGCAAAGCTTTCCAACGGCCGATGTCCGAGGGTGTGAAACTGCTGAACGCAATCCAAGACGTTTATCTCTCGAACGAAATTACGGTCGCCTAAAGCATCGGCGCATTGCGACCCGGAAAACGGCTGGCGTTGAGCACCAGCCGTTTTTCTTTCTACAATCCGGTCTCGGTAGAACCATTGGTCGATCGGTGCCGTTGCCAGGAAATCATAGAAATCTTCTAATTTCCGGAGACGACCAAACCCATTTCCCGTATCGTTAAAATAAAGTCTACATTTTGTTAAAGTTGAAAAAGCCATATTGGCATCCAGCTTGCACTGCTTTGAATCACTTCAGTGTCGGTCCTGCGTGTGGTTTGCTGCGTGGTGGGCGGTTAGTTCAGGTTAGGGGCTTTTCTCAGCAGTAAAAAGTCCAAAGCGAGTGGTGGACAACGTGTGAACGCCATCCGGGATGGCAAGGGGTTGGTGTGCCCGGTGCGTTCGCTGATGAGGTGGAAGTCCATCTTGAGATTGAATGGGGGAATACGAAACATGACAAAGAAGTATTTGAACATCTCCTTTCTATGTTTTGTCGTCTGTCTTTGCCTTACCGGGTCGGTGTGCGCTCAATCGATTGTCACCGGCGGAATCGCCGGCACCGTAACTGATCCTACGGGCGCGGTAGTTACGGGTGCACAGTTAATCCTCAGGAACGGGGCGACTGGGGAACAGATTACGGCAACCAGTTCCGCAAGCGGGGACTACGTCTTTGCGTTGTTGAAGCCCGGTCAATACACGCTGTCGGCCACGAAGGAGGGTTTCAAAACGTCGACGCGAAGCGTGACGGTAATGCTCGGAACAACGGTCAGCGTCACCTTCGCCTTGGAGGTAGGCTCAGCAGCCACGACCGTCGAAGTCTCTGGCGATCAAGGCGGGCAGCTTCAAACGGAAAACGCCAATATCTCCAGCAACTTTGAGACCAGAGAGATTCAGGAAATTCCAAACCCAGGCGGAGACGTAACTTATGTGGCGCAAACCGCTCCCGGCGTGACCATGGGCAACAGCGCAGGCGGTGGGTACGGCAACTTCAGTACCTTTGGCTTGCCAGGCACTTCGAACCTCTTCACCATGAATGGCAACGACTACAACGATCCATTCCTGAACTTGAACAATTCTGGGTCCAGCAACCTGCTGTTGGGTGGCAATGAATTGCAGGAAGTCTCCGTCGTGAACAACGCGTATTCCGGTCAATATGGGCGCCAGGCCGGATCACAAATCGACTACACAACGAAGTCTGGCACGAATAGTTTCCACGGCAACGCGGCTTACAATTGGACCGGCCGCTTCCTAAATGCCAATGACCCTATCCTCAAGGGCACGACACCCTCCGGATCTCCACTCCCGGATCGCCCATTCGAAAATAACAACCAGTGGGCTGCTTCTCTCGGCGGACCGATCGTCAAGGAGAAGCTCTTTTTCTTTGTGAATACGGAGGGCATTCGTTACATCTTCGGGTCTGTTAAGCCAGTAACGGTCCCAACTCCGGCGTTTGAAACGTATACTCTAGGAAACATACCGCAGGACGCCGTCACGCAAGGGTTCTACCAGAACCTCTTCAAGCTATGGAACGCGGCGCCGAATATTGCTACCGCGACACCGAACGCGGGTAGCTGCTCGAGTAACGGCATTCCCGCGGCCGGAATACTTGGCAGTGACGAGTGCAC
Organism: Candidatus Acidiferrales bacterium; assembly: GCA_963783955.1. Classification (GTDB taxonomy): domain Bacteria; phylum Acidobacteriota; class Terriglobia; order Acidiferrales; family UBA7541; genus Acidiferrum. The sequence continues at coordinate 867,983 of CAWAPN010000004.1, forward strand.
GCAGAGTTGGACGGACTCCTCTTCGTCTGGCAACAAAGAATGGCTGCTTTCCGCCCGATTCGACTTCGATCTTACCGATAAGGACAAGGTTTTCGGCCGGATGAAGTTTGACCGTGGCGTTCAGCCGACCTACACCGATGTGATTAACCCGACGTTCAACACCTTTAGCAAACAGCCTCAGAACGAAGGTCAGCTGAACTATACCCACGTGTTCACCCCGACGATGGTGAACAATTTCATCGGTTCCGTGCTGTGGTATTCCGCGATTTTCGGATCTGTAGACGCCTCGTCGCCAGCACTTGGCCTTCTTCCCGGCAACCTGGCCTTCACCGATGGGTCCCTAAGCAACCTCGGATTCGGCTCCGGCAATGGAGGTTATGCCAACGGGTTTTACTTTCCACAAGGGCGCCGCGTGACCCAATGGGGATTAGTCGACGACCTCTCCATTATCCGGGGGAACCATTCCTTCAAAATGGGGATGAACTTCCGGCGGGATGACATCAGCGATTTTACCGCGTCAGAGGTTAACGTCTACCCGGCAGTGAACACAACGCTGGCGGGTCTTGCTACCGACCAGGTTGCGAGCTTTACGCAATATAACTTCGCGCAAAGCCCGGTCCAGCCCGTCGCGTTCTATAGCGTGGGCTTTTATTTCCAGGACGAATACCGAGTCTCTGCAAAATTGAAACTGAATATGACCTTGCGGGCCGACCGCAATTCCGGCGGTGTCTGCCAGCACAATTGCGCTGGGCTTCCGATTACGCCCTTCAACGATATGCTTCACGGAGCGGACATTCCCTACGACCAATCGTTCCAGACCGGCAATAAGACCATTATTCCCAGCAATGAACTGGTGGCCTTTCAACCACGCTTCGGCTACGCCTGGACGCCTGTGGACAACAAAACCGTACTTCGCGGCGGTATCGGTCTATTCGCCGATCTGTACCCCGGCACCATTCTTAGCCCCATCGACACAAACTTCCCGCAAGTGAATCAATGGGTTGTTCCCGGCGGAACTTTGGCCTGGGACCTGAAGTCCCCGTCCGCCACTGCATTCCCGACGAGCGGTGTAAGCATCGTCCAGCAATGCAACTCGGCCTTCACCAGCAACTACTACTCCGGTGGAAATCTAACCAGCTACTTAAATTCCTTTACCAATCCCACGCTGGCAACGTCCTGTGCCACCACGCCAACCCTCAACGACGTGAACCGCAACCTCCAGAATCCAAAGTATGTGGAATGGAACTTCGAAATTCAGCGCCAACTTACGCCAAATACGATCTTTTCAGCGAATTATGTGGGCAACCGGGGCTATTCCGAGCTGTACTACAATGACTATCTGAATGCCTTCGCGGGGCCCGGCCAATTCGCATACGGCCAACTTCCTGCTACAGCGCCGGATCCTCGTGTAGGCCGCGTGAACTTTCTCGAGAGCGGAGCCATCTCCAACTACAATGGGCTGACCGTATCTCTCCGGCAGAATGCCTGGCGCGGTTTGAGCGGACAGTTCAACTACACCTTCTCGCATGCTTTGGACGAGAACTCAAATGGTGGCGTATTGCCATGGGGTGTCTACACGAGTGTCCTCGGCCAAATTAATCCCTACAATCTGCGGGATAATTACGCTTCGGCGGATTACGACGCCCGGCATCAGATCAGTGCCAGCTACATCTATCAGCTGCCATTTAAGAACAGCAACCGCCTGGTGAATACAGTCATAGGCGGCTGGCAACTCTCCGGCACGGAATTCTGGCGTACCGGTTTTCCGTTCAGCGTTGATGACAGTTCGACGGTCGCAGGCCTCGCCACGCAAAATATTGGTCCAGGTTTCGCTAACCCTGGAGCCGCGATCCTCTTACAGCCCTTATTCTCGAAGAGGAACTTCTCGAACGGGGGCGCTTGCGTCCTCAACCCCTGCTTTGGCATCGCCGGTGTATCGAACACGTCTGCGCCGTACTTGTTCGCGCCGGCGACGAGCTTTACCGGCGAGACCGTGGGCCGCAATGCCTTCCGCGGTCCAGGGTTCCTCGGCGGCGACATGAGCCTGCGGAAGACCTTCCGCGTCACGGAGCGTGTCGGTTTCCAATTGGGACTGAACGCCTACAACTGGCTCAACCATGCGAATTACGGGGCGCCCTATTCGCAAACAATCCTGGGCCAGGGAAATTTCGGAAAGACCATTTTCACACAGTCACCGCCGACGTCTCCCTACGGGGCGTTTGCGGCCGCAGCAACCGACATGAGAATGGCTCAGATCACAGCCAAGCTCACTTTCTAGCTCAACTTCCCTTTGCGCGGGCGGAGAACATTCACGTTCTCCGCCCAATTTTTTTGGAACACAATCTGCGGTAACTCCCAAGCACGAACAGGCAACTCTCTTAAATTGAGTTTCTCGCTGCAAACCATTCATTTTTTGCGGCCTGTCTGTAAGGGCACACACGCTCGAGTTTGTACAGATGCTCTCCGACGCGGAACTCTAAAATGGGGATACGAAGTTGTTCGGAGGAGATTGTTATGCCGAAAGCAAGGACTTCCTCGTCACCCGCCGCCAAGAAGACGCGAGTGGCAAAAGCAAAGCCCACACAGGACGATATCGCTCTTCGCGCGTATTACATTTACCTCGAGCGTCGATCGACCCCGGGGGATCCGTTGCAGGATTGGCTGCAGGCTGAGCAGCAATTGCTGGGATCTACGCACAAACCTCGTCGCAAATCGAAAGTCGTTTCGATCGCCGCTTAGTTGCTTATAAGGCCCCAAACGAGAATTCCGTTCTCGTAGCGGTTACAGTTCTAGGCTGCTTTCAAACCGACAACATCGACGAGGTCGTCGAGGGCCTGAATCACCGCGGTATATCGTTGGTCGAGGGCGGTGATCTTGTCTCTGGGAATGGACTGGTCCGCGGCAAAGGGCTGCAGGATGCCGGCCGTCAGTGGGGCATAAATCTTTTCATAAAGCTTCAGGAAAACCAGGCAGATCTGATAGCCGTGCGCGAGGAGCCGGTAGCGGCGGGAATGAGCGATCTTTTCGACTAAGCCCTTGGCGCGCAGCTTCCAGAGGTCATAACGGAGGGAGGCAAGTTTGTACTGTTCCGGTGTCAGGTGCAGGGCCTGCAGGGTTTGTGGATACAAGTCGCGGGTGGTGAAGGTGCCTTCGGCGGCGAGGTAGCAGAAGCGCACCAGGGAGTGCATGACGGCCAACTGTCGAGGCTGATCCAGCTTCAGACCAGGGATGCGCCTGCCGTTGGGAAGAATCGTAGGCTGGGTGAGCTGGTGAAGTTGCTTACGGTCCACGAAGGTTTCCAGAATATCTTGCTGCACCTCCAGATAGCGGTCGATGATGCCGCTTAACGTCTGGCGTAATTGAGGAAGATTGTCCACGGCCTTGCCGATGCCGTAATCGGTGGAGATATTGTTGGTGGCCGTTTCCGTGCGCAGGATGAAACGATCGCGGACATATTGCTTGAGGAAGCCTTTGCGGTAGTGGCTGCGGATCACCGGGTTGGGTAGGTTCATGTCCTCGATCACGGTCTGGAGCTTGCCGCCATGATACCGCGTGATGCGGCGGCCGAAGATCAGGGTGAGTTTGTTGGGTTGACCGATGGTGCGATTGGCGTCAAGAAGTCGTTGCTCGAGGGCATCGACGGCGGCACGACGACGGAAGAGCAGATTGTCGCAGTACTCTACCTGCGCAAAAAACAGCCGGTGCTGAACGCCGGCGTGCTTTCTCTCTTCGGAAGTGAAAAAAGGCATGAAGCGGGTCAGCCACTTTTGAGCACAGGTGATCATCTCGTCGGCGGTGAGGGAATCGGCGAGTTTCTGAAGGGCTTCCGGATCGGAACACTGCAAGAAAGCGTTGGCACACTGTTGAAAGCGGATGCCGCGCTCCTGCAGGCGCAGGGCCAGCCAGCAGTGCTGATTGAGACAGACGCGAGCAGAGAAGGGGAAATAGGGACAGATCCGTACAAACATTTGACCCCAACGGGAGTCCTGGACGTAGAAGTTGTATTGTTCGACCCAGCGTCGCTTCATTTCCAGATGCCAACGGTCGTCTTTCCCGATGGCGGTCATGAGGGTGGCGGGTTCGCGGGCTTTGATGATGGCCACCACCTGATCGGGTTGGACACGCCGGAAGTAGCGATCCACAAAGTCATCGCGTCGGCCGGGGGGATCTTCCTGAATGGGTACTCCCCATTTCTGAGAACGGTTTTTGGCCCAGTTGTGGTATTGCGTGGCGATGTCGCGCAACACTTGCCGACTCACGGGATAGATCTGGCGATAGGCCCAGAAAAAGCCCACGGCGCGCTGTTCCTGTTGAAACGGCTGGATCATGGCGTGGAGCAGAATACGATCGAAGCAACGATAGGCGAAACGGATGTTATCCTTATGGTGTTCGTAAAAGGCGTTCATGGGGTCCTCCAGTGGGGTCAGATCCCTGGAGCATACCCCACTGAACGCCTCTCTGTTTTATGCCTGTCCCCAAAACTCCAGCACGAACCTTTCAGGATCTCGTGGTGTGGCGCAAGGCGCACGAGTTGGTGTTAGCGGTGTACTCGTTCACAGCGGCCTTTCCGAAGGAGGAGACTTACGGCTTAGCGTTGCAAATGCGACGGGCCGCGGTCTCCGTCCCTGCCAACATCGCGGAAGGATTTCGTCGGCGTGGGAAAGCTGACAAAGCTCGCTATATGAATATGGCCGAGGCTTCCCTGGAGGAGAGCCGCTATTACTTGATCCTGGCGCAAGATCTTGGATACGGAGACACCAGCAGTCTCACAACTTCACTCGAGGAAGTCAGCCGCTTACTCAACGCCTATACAAAGGCCATTCTGGCTTCGGACTCCTGACTTCCATATCCCGAAGGGATATCAAGGGCGAAGCCCTTGCCTAGTTAGTCCGCCTCTGGCAGCCCTGCTCGCTCGTGTAGTGCACTCCGGCGCTTTCGCCCCGTTTGTCTTTCCAAGCATTTGTGAACGCAGCATCGAAATTCCTTATACTATTCCTAGTGCGGGCGGATAGAGGATGACCGATATGAGTCGTGGAAATGACATGAGCCTCGGACGGCTCGTTTTAGTTGCCCTGATTTTGGTGCTGGGGGCGTTTTGGGTGGGTGCGAGGTACGGCCCTCGGCAGCCAAACGACGTCGAGGCTCGCCGCCCTGCGCAAGGCTCTGTCCCCTCTTCGCCTTCCGCTTCACCCCATACTGAGCATCTGACCGAAGACGAGTTGATCAATGTCCGCATTTATCGTCAGGCTACCCCAGCCGTCGCGAATATCCTCACCAAGGCGACCGAGTATGATTTTTTTATGGATGCTGTTCCTGTAGAGGGCGCCGGGTCCGGCTTTGTCATCGATCCTCGCGGGTACATTTTGACCAACTACCACGTGGTTGCCGGAGCGCAATCCATTGAGGTCATTCTAGGAGACAAAACACGGGGCCCGGCAAAATTTATCGGTGCCGACCAGCGGAATGACGTAGCGCTGATAAAAATCGATCCCAAGGGTAAGCAGCTTGCCTCATTGCCTTTGGGAGATTCAACCTCACTTCTCGTCGGACAAAAGGTCTTGGCAATCGGCGATCCCTTTGGCTTCCAGTCCACTTTGACCACCGGGGTTGTGAGTGCGCTTGGCCGCACGGTGCAGACCAGCGACACAACGTTCATTGATGACGCGATTCAGACGGATGCTTCGATCAATCGTGGCAACTCCGGAGGCCCGCTGATCGACACACGCGGCGATGTCATTGGCATCAATTCCGCGATCTACACTCCGTCGGGAACCACCGCCGGCATTGGCTTTGCCATTCCCATCAATACGGCCAAGCTTATTGCCAACGACCTGATGACGGAGGGTAAAGTTCGCCGCGCTTACCTCGGCGTGCGCACCATTCAGGTCGCGGGGTGGCTGTCAGAAGCCCTGGATCTACCCGTTCAGGAAGGTCTGCTGGTGGAGCAAACCACCAAAGGCAGCCCCGCCGCGGCCGCTGGAATCCGCGGAGGAGACAAAGTCGCTCAGGCGGGCATGCGTCGCATCACGATTGGCGGCGACGTGATCGTGGGCATCGAAGGACAGAAAGTTTCCAACCAGTTCGATATCGACTACATCCTGAATCGCAAGCGCCCGGGCGACACAATTACGGTCACCCTGTATCGCGGTGCGAAGAAGCTGGATATTCCGGTGAAATTGGGCGAACGTGACGGGAATGATTGATCGGCGAATTCTTAGGGGCCGATCTCCGCTCGATAGCGGTTGCGCTCTTCTTCCGTCAGAGAAAACCATCCCTCGGTGATGTCCCGTACGCGCTCCAACGCTTTTTGCATCTCTTCGTGCTTGCTCTTGATGATCTCCGCGTCGGCGTCCTGCGGAACATGAATCGGCGGCGATCCGATCAAGATGGCACGAGTAAACAGCGACGGCAGACAGAAATGGTCCCAGGTTTTTTCGAAGGTTCTCCCGCGCTCCACGCCCACGTGAAACACCATGACCGGCGCTCCGGTCATGCGTGCCAGTAAAACCGGTCCGACTTTCGCCTGGTATCTCGGGCCTCGCGGTCCATCGATGGTGAACCCGCAATCGAGCCCTGCCTTGATGCGTTGCGTCATGTTCTGAAGTCCGCGCAGGCCGCCGCGCGAGGAACTTCCCTGGGCCGTGCCGAATCCCAGCCACTCGATCACCTTGCGCGTCCATTGGCCGTCAAACGCCGTGGTGTTCAGGATCACGATGCCGCGATTTCGGCCGAACCATGCGATGGGAAGGATGCAGCGGTGCCAAAAGGCCCAAATAATAGGCTGTTTTTGGGCCCAGGTTCGGTCGGCAGCGGCTCGGCCGAGCACCTCGAAGCGCAGCGTTGGCCCCAGGACGCGAATTATGCTGTAAACCACTGCGGCGATGATGGGAATCTGAATCCGCCTGTGCCAGGGAAGCTTCGGCAGACGAACGTCATAATGGGCACTGATTGTTTCCTGAGTTTCTTCGAGATGCTTTTCGCCGGTTTCCATCTTCATATAGTATAGAAGGGTTGCAGTCTCACAGCGCAGGATGGAGACCGTCAGTCTTGCAGCAATCCCGAATTTCCCGGCCCGTTTGGCTCTTCGCCACCCTCTTTTGCGTGGTTGCCTGCTGGTCTACCCTGGTCGTGGGTTTTCCAGCGCAGCAAGCAGATAATCCGCTGCCGCTCGGCGATGCCGTTGGAGCCATCGAAGGGGCGTCCATCTCGGTTCAGGGCCCGATGAGCGTGGATACGGCCAACGGCCAGATCAAAACCATTCTCCGGAGTGGAAGTGAGGTCCGGGTCAAGTCCGGTCAAGCCCACATCGACGTCGCCGAAGGCGGCAATATCACCATTTGCGGGCCTTCTCATTTTTCGGTCCTGAAGTCGGGCGCCGCGCTGACGATCGCGCTCGATAGCGGCACAATGCACGCTCACATCGAAGGCCAGTTGACTTTGAACGTCTATACGGCGCAAATCCTGGCTCATACCGTACCGATCGGAGGTGGACCGGAGGACGTGCTGATCGGCCTGGATGCCTCCGGCACGATGTGCATTCACCCGAGCAAAGGCGCGGTCCGAATCGAGCAGCAATTGACCGGACAGAGCTTGCTGGTGCCGCAAAATGGCGAGGTTTCGCTGACGAATGGACAATTGGAGACGCTGCACACTGCCGCGGGCCAATGCAATTGCGAACTTCAGTTAAGCGAGAAAGCTTCGGGAATTTCGACGCAAGTCAGCGCCTTGGGGTCCGGTGACGACCCTAAACCGAAGGCTGCCGATGCAAAAGCGGTGGCACCGCTACCAACCAACACCGCTCCAGCCGTGAAAGAAGAGCCGGTCTACCAGGTTTTCATGCCTCCGCTGCATTATGACGCCAACGCGAAAGTGCAGCAGGATTACGATCCGAATCTCATCGTGCTGGTGCGGCGTGCTCGAGTGCGTCCTACTTTGATTTTCCAGGGGAAAGTGGAAGGCGATCCCATCCTGGCACAGGCAGGTGCCCCGGCCCTGGCTCCGGTCGTGCCACGCGGCAATCCCGGGAAAAAGCCGGAGGACGACACAACGTGGAATCGCGTCCGTACGTTCTTCCACAAACTCTGGTCGCCCAGTTCGTGAGAGCGTCGCGGTAGATAGACGGAGACGCTACATTCCTTCGTAATTCGGCCCGCCACCACCTTCCGGCACGGTCCAGTTGATGATCTGGTACGGGTCGGCGATGTCGCAGGTTTTGCAGTGCACGCAATTCGGCGCGTTGATTTTCAGCTTCAGGCCCTCGCCTTCCTTGGCCATTTCGTAAACCGCCGCGGGGCAGAAGTACTGGCAGGGATTGCCATACTCCTCGACGCACCGTGTCGAGCAAATGGCAAGGTCCAGAACTTTCAAGTGGCAGGGCTGATCTTCTTCGTGCCGCGTTCCGGAATGATAGACGTCGGTCAAACGATCAAACGTGAGCTTGCCGTCGCCTTTGAATCGCTCCGGCGCAAGCCTGCCGTGGATCTCGTTGTAGGCTTTGTAGCCGGGTTGAGCGTGCATGGGATCGATCACGCCGCGCCCACCGGTCATCTCCTGCAATCCGGAAAATACAAAGCCCTCGAACAGTCCGTTGTGAAAGGACTGGTGGAAATTGCGCACCCTCCACAGTTCTTCTTTGATGTAGCTCTGATCGATCTTGTCCTTGTAAAGCTTTAGCGTCTTTGCAGAAGTGTCGCCCTTTTTCAACGCTTCGAAAATGGTCTCTGCCGCCAGCATTCCGCTCTTCATCGCCAAGTGCACGCCTTTAAGCCGCTGCGAATCGAGAAAACTGCCGGAATCGCCGACGATCAAACCGCCGTCCACATAATTACGCGGCATCGCGTACCAGCCCCCATACGGCAACGATTTCGCACCATAGCGCACAAGCTTTCCGCCTTCGAGAAGACTGCGCACGAACGGATGCGTCTTCCAGGTTTGAAACGCAGCGTGAGGGTCGAAGCGCGGATCGGCATACTCAAGGGCAACCACCAAGCCGATCGAAACACGATTGTTTGAAAGGCCGTAGATCCAGCCTCCACCGTACATTTTCGTTGAGAGCGGCCAGCCCAGCGTGTGGGCCACGTAGCCCGGCTTGATTTTTCCCGCTTGAACGTCCCACAACTCCTTAATGCCGATGCCGTAGGTTTGCGGGTTCACGTTGTCGAGTTTCTGCTTTTCGACCAGTTGCTTGGTCAGTGACCCCCGCGGGCCCTCCCCAAGCACGGTGACCTTGGCGCGAAGCTCGTATCCCGGCGCGTAGTTGCCCTTGGGCTTTCCGTTCTTGTCGACCCCTTTATCCTCTGTAATCACGCCGACGATTCCATTGTCTTCATAGATCAGTTCTGCGCCGCCAAATTCCTTGAATACATTGACGCCCGCCTGTTCGACGAGTCCGCCCAACCATTTCACCAGCCGGCTCAGAGAAATAACAAAATTTCCGGCGTTGTCGAAAGGCGGAGGCGTAATTGGAAAACGGTACGAAGATTTCGAAGTGAACAGCAGCGTGGCGGAATCCGTCACCGGCGTATCGAGAGGCGCATTTTTCGCGAAATCCGGCACTAGCTCTGCCAGCGCTTTCGGGTTCATGATAGCGCCGGATAGTTGGTGAGCGCCGATTTCGCGCCCTTTCTCCAAAACGTAGATATTTTCGGTAGACAGCTCGGGCTTGGCGCCGCCCCGGTTGTGCTTCTTGACGAGATTAGCAAGATGCAAAGCGCAGCTCAGCCCGGCGGGCCCGGCGCCCACGATCAAAACATCCGCTTCCAGTTGTTCCCGTTGGATGGCCATTCGAGAATTCTAGCAAACAAGCGTTTGGCAGTAGGAAACTTAGCTCTTCGCTTTTTGCAGTTCTTCCGTTAGGGCGGGCATGACTTCGAAAATGTCCGCGACGATGCCATAATCGGCGATTTCGAAGATAGGGGCATTCTGGTCTTTGTTGACCGCGACGATGGTGCGCGCCCCCTTCATGCCAACGACGTGCTGAATCGCTCCGCTGATGCCGAGAGCGAGATACAGTTTCGGAGCCACGGTCTGACCCGAACTGCCGATCTGGCGTTCCATGGGCAGCCAGCCTTCGTCGCAAATCGGTCGCGACGCCGCAATTTCGCCGCCGAGCGCCTTGGCCACCGCTTCTGCCTGAGCAATATTTTCTGGCGCTTTGATTCCGCGTCCGATCGCGACGATCAGAGGAGCCTGCGTGAGGTCCACCGAGGCTTTTGCTTCTTTGAACAGTTCGAGCGGCTTGGTTCGAATATCTTCAGCCCTCAACTCCACTTTCGCTGCCTTCACGGGCGCTTTTCCGCCGGGATGCGCTTCCAACAAATCCGCGCGAAATGCGCCCGATTGGAACGAAGCGAACCATGGCGCTGCGCCGATAAAACTCACGTCCGCCGCGGTTTTCCCTTGAAACATTTGCCGGACAAAAACCAGCTTATCGCCTTCTTTACGGAAGCCGATGGAATCACCGACCATTCCCTTGCCTAACACGGCCGCCAGTTTGGGCGCAAAATCCCGCACCTGATAGGTGTGTGGGAACAAAACCAAATCCGGCTTCGCGGCTTCGACAACCTGCGCGAGCGCGGTGCAGTATCCGTCCGCGGTGTAGTTCTCCAACAAATCGTGCTCGACGAGTAGCACCTCGGCCACATTCTTGATCGCCAACTCATCCGCCAGCGTCGCCACGTGCTTGCCAAGGACCACCGCCGTGATGCTACCCGCAGTTGACAGAGCGATTTGCTGCGCCGCGACCAAGGCTTCAAAGCTCGTGTTGTTCCACTTCCCTTGCCGCTGTTCTGCTATTACGAGGATTTTCATGGTCAGATGACCCTCGCTTCGAACTTCAGTTTCTCCACCAGCTTCGCGGCCATTTCTTTTGGCGTCCCGCTCAAAAATTCCGTTTTCTTTGTCTTGCTCGGTACGTAGATCTTCTCAATTTTCTGTGTCGGGTCGGCGTTTACGCCGAGCGACTCACGGGTGATCGTGGCAATCTCCTTCTTCTTTGCCGCCATGATTCCCTTCAGTGTGGCGTAGCGCACTTTGTTGATTCCCGACTGAATCGAAAGCACCGCCGGCAATGGGCACTCGACGTGCTGGAACCAGCCCGCTTCCAGTTCGCGTTTCAGTTTCATTTTTTCGTCTTGCACCTCGATCTGCATGATGATCGTGGCGTGCGGCAGGTTCAACAGGGCTGCCAGAAGGACCCCCGTCTGGCCAAAGCCATGATCTTCGCTCTGCAGGCCGGTCAGGACCAGATCGCACTTTTCTTTACCGATTGCGGCCGCCAGGATCTTCGCGGCGCCCAATGGGTCCAACTGCGCAAATTCATCGTCGGCGACATGGATGCCCCGGTCCGCTCCCTTCGCCAACGCCTCTTTGATCGTCTGCTTTACGCGCTCCGGTCCAAGAGAAAGCACGATTACCTCGCCGCCATGCTTCTCTTTCAACCGCAGTGCTTCCTCCAGCGCGTAACTGTCCGGCTCATTCATCTCAAAACCGATATCCGATTCCTTGATCCAGTTACCGATGATGGACAGCGGCGCGTCTTTCGCCGGTACCTGTTTGACGCAGACGATAATGTTCACGGGAGTATCCTTCCATCCGACCGGGACTATGGCGCAGAAGCAGAAGCGCGACCTGCCCGCTGTAGGCAGGCTTCCGAACTCCAGAGACTACTTGCCGGTCCAGCGCTTGAATATCAGCGCGGCGTTGGTTCCACCGAAACCGAAGGAGTTCGAAAGCGCGTAATCCACGCTAACTTTTCGCGCCGTATTCGGCACATAATCCAAATCACACTCGGGATCGGGCGATTCCTGGTTGATCGTGGGTGGCAAAATCTGGTCGCGCAGAGTAAGCACGCTGATGCCGGCTTCCAAACCACCGGCGCCACCCAACAGGTGGCCGGTCATCGATTTCGTGGAACTTACAGGAAGTTTCTTGCTCGTGGCCCGCTCGCCAAACAGCCTCTTCATCGCCCGGGTCTCGATGACATCGCCGATGGGTGTGGAAGTTCCATGCGCGTTGACGTAGCCGATATCCTCGGGCGCGAGCTTAGCATCTTTTAACGCCGCCCTCATAACCCGGAACGCCCCGTCGCCATTTTCGGCAGGCTGCGTGATATGAAACGCATCGCCGCTCATCCCGTAACCGACGATCTCCGCGAGAATCGGTGCATTGCGCTTCTGCGCGTGTTCGAGCGACTCGAGGATCAAAATTCCCGAACCTTCTCCCACCACAAATCCGTCCCGCGACGCGTCAAAGGGCCGGCTGGCTCTTTCCGGTTCGTCGTTGCGCGTGGAAAGCGCGCGCATCGAAGCAAATCCGCCGATGCCCATGGGGGTAACGGTAGCCTCGGTTCCGCCGCAAATCATCATTTCTGCGGCGCCGCGTTCGATAATCTTGAAAGAATCACCAATAGAATGCGCCGAGGCCGAGCAGGCGGTCGCGGTCGCGGAGTTCGGTCCGCGCGCGCCATAACGAATCGAGATATGACCGGAAGCAAGATTCACGATCGCCGAAGGAATGAAAAACGGCGAAATCTTTCCCGGGCCGCCTTGCATTAGCTTGATGTGTTCGCGCTCGATGATGTCAAATCCGCCGATCCCGGAAGCCACATAGACACCGACTTCGTCGAGATCGGATTTTTGCGGATCCCACTGCGCCATTTTCACAGCAAAATCGGCGGCAGCCAGAGCGATCTGGATGAACCGCCCCATCTTCTTGAGTTCCTTTTTTTCTATCCAAAGGAACGGATCGAAGTTCTTCACTTCGCCGGCAATTTTGCAGTCGAAATCCGCGGTATCAAAATGAGTGATGCGGGTGACGCCACTCCGGCCGGCGACCAGGTTTTTCCAACTTTCCTCGGTCCCGATCCCCAGCGCACAAACCAATCCAACGCCCGTTACAACGACACGGCGAGTCAATGCACTTGCTCCTTCATGCAGGGAATTTCCTGCGGGTTACTTGCCTTTCGAGTGCTTGTCGATGTACTCGATGGCATCCTTCACCGTGGTCATTTTCTCGGCGTCTTCGTCCGGCACCTCGATGCCGAAGGCCTCTTCGAACGCCATTACCAATTCCACCTGGTCGAGCGAATCCGCGCCCAAGTCATCCACGAACGAAGCGGTCGGTGTTACCTCGGCTTCATCCACGCCAAGCTGCTCGACGATGATCTGCTTTACGCGTTCTTCTACACTGGCCATTCCAGTCCTCCGCGACGTGCCGTCGCACTTTCCTTGTTCGAACTACTCCGACCGTAATCCGGCATTTCGGCCGGCCTACAAACCCTTTTCGGCTTGCCTAGGTAACCTGCCCAGTCTACTTTCCCCGCCCACCAAGGTCAACTTTGAGACCGCGTTCTTTACCTATCTAAACCTCTAGCTCATGCCAAATACAGGCCGCCGTTTACGTCAAGAACGTGGCCGGTAATGTAACCCGCTTCATCACTGGCCAAAAACACAATTGCCGCCGCCACATCGCGTCCTGTCCCCATGCGTCCCAGCGGAATTCTCGTCTTCAGTTCTTCCTTCACTTTGTCGGAAAGCACTTCCGTCATCGGCGTATCGATAAATCCCGGGGCAACGGCATTCACGGTGACATTCCGCGATGCAATCTCCATGGCGATGGCCTTCGTCAAACCGATCAGGCCGCCCTTGGCGGCCACATAATTCGACTGCCCGGCATTGCCCATTTGCGCCACTACGGAGGCGACATTGATGATTCGGCCTCCGCGTGCGCGCATCATCGTCGCCAGAGCTTGCTGGGTACAGAGATGCGCTCCCGTCAGATTCGTGCGAAGGACGGCGTCCCAATCTTCCAGCTTCATGCGCAGGGCCAGTCCGTCGCGCGTGATTGCCGCATTGTTCACCAGGATGTCCAGCTTGCCGAACCTTTCGAGTACCGCCTTGAACCCGGTTTTGACTTGCTCGGCATCCGCAACGTCCATCTTCACCGCAAACGCCACCGAGCCCTTTCCCGCAATCTCCTCGGCCAAGGCCGCAAGCTTCTCCCCATTGCGCGCCGCGAGCGCTACCTGCGCGCCGGCCTCGGCAAATGCCAGCGCGGTCTCGCGGCCGATACCTTGCGACGCTCCGGTGACTAATGCCACTTTTCCAGCCAGGCTGAACATCTTCTCTGCACCCTCTGTGTTCTTCTGCCAGTGTAGTTATGGCAAACGGCGGTTGCCCCGGAAGGCGGTCGCTGTAGGTTTATGCCGCGTCTGTCTTTGCCCCTGTGATTCTGTCGAGCGTTGCAGTTAAACTTTTGTCATCTTCCACGTTGAGGGTGGTCACGGAACGCTCGATCTGGCGCATCAAGCCTGTCAGCACGCGCCCCGGACCGACTTCGACGAAGGTGTTCACGCCTTCATCCAGGAGCAAACGCATGGACTCCTCCCAGCGTACCGGCATGGTCACCTGGCGCAGCAGCGCGCTGCTGGCTTCTTCGCCATCGCCGATGGTGTCGGCATCGACGTTGGTGACCAGCGGCATCTGCAAACGGCCGAATTTCGTCGACGCTAGGTCTTTCTCGAGCCGCTGTTGCGCCGGCATCATCAACGCACAATGAAACGGCGCGGAAACAGCCAAAACGACGGCTCGCTTTGCGCCGGATTGTGAAGCAATCTCCACGGCGCGCTTCACCGCGCCCGCGTTGCCGGAAATCACCGTTTGCTCCGGTGAGTTCAGGTTCGCGGGAGAACATACTTCGCCTTGCGCAGCGTGCTTGCACACATCCACCACAACGGTCGGCGATAAACCCATGATCGCCGCCATACTGCCCTGCCCGGCGGGCACCGCTTCCTGCATATAGGTGCCTCGCTTCCGAACCAACTGCACGGCGTCCGCAAAGCTCAGCGAACCGGCAGCCACCAGCGCGGAATATTCGCCCAGGCTGTGCCCGGCGACGTAATCGGGGGTCATGCCCTTTTCGGCCAATACCCGCAATGCTGCAACGGAAACTGACAAAATTGCAGGCTGCGTATTCGCGGTCAGCTTGAGTTCGTCTTCCGTACCTTCAAAGCACATCTTCGAAACAGCAAATCCCAGCGCTTTATCCGCTTCTTCGAATACGGCGCGAGCGGCGGAAAATCTTTCCGCCAGTTCCTTGCCCATCCCGGAATACTGCGAAGCCTGACCGGGAAAAATGAATGCTACTTTGCCCATACTTCACTCCTCTCTCCGGACCTTACGCTTTCACGCTGGTCAGGGAGAGCTCCTGTTCGATCTTCTCGTTCACTCGCGCCCGGGCAAGTCCCGCGGCCACGCGTATCGAGTTCTTCATGGCGTTGGCGTTTGACTTGCCGTGCGCAATCACACATACCCCGCGGACTCCGAGCAACGGCGCTCCGCCATACTCGGAATAGTCCATGGTCCGTTTGATCCCCTTGAACGCGCCCCTGGATAAGATGTAGCCCAATTGCGACGCCAGCGATCCCTTGTAGGTCTTCCGCAAAAACTTCACGATCTCCATCGCCAGCCCTTCGCAAATCTTCAATGCGATGTTGCCCACAAATCCATCGCAGACAATCACGTCCACCTTGCCGGAAAACAGATCGTTGCCTTCCACATTCCCCACAAAGTGCACCGGCAAGTCCTTCAGCCGGTCATACACCGCGCGCGTCAATTCGTTGCCCTTAATTTGTTCTTCGCCAATCGAGAGCAAACCCACGCGTGGTTTGCGGCTGCCGAACGTAAGCCGGTAATAAATCTCTCCCATGACGGCGAACTGGAGCAAATGCTCGGGCTTCGAGTCCACGTTCGCACCCACATCGAGCAAAACCGAAACGCCACCCTTGGCGTTGGGAAACGGCGCAGCCAGCGCTACGCGATCGACCGCTTCGAGCGTACCCAGGATGAACTTCGCGGTAGTCATCACCGCGCCAGTGTTTCCAGCGCTCACGAACGCATCGGCAGTACCATCCTTCACCAGTCGTGCCCCGACGTGTACGGAACTGTCTTTTTTCCGACGGAACGCCTGGGCCGGGTGATCCTCCATGGTGATGACTTCGCTCGCCGGTACAATATCGAGCGGTACCGCCGGCCGCGAAAGCCGCGCAAGCTCCCCACGGATGACATTTGGCTGGCCCACCAGAAGCACGCGAACTCCATACTCCTGTACTGCCAGAACACTCCCCTCCACCTCTGGCCGGGGTGCGTGGTCTCCCCCCATGGCATCGACCGCGATTGTGATCATGGGAATTTATCCAGCGACTCTGGCAAGTTCGGTGGGCACGAACCAGTCTGTGCCGATCAGGACTTCGAGAGTCCCTCCATCACCCGCGTGCTACTTCGTGTCGTGTACCGGTCTGCCCTTGTAATAACCACAATGCGGGCAAGCCCGATGCGGCTGCTTCATCTCATGGCAGTTGGGGCATTTGGCCAGAGCTGGAGCGAACAACCGGTCGTGCGCCCTCCTGGTGCTGGTGCGCCGCTTCGAATGTCGTCGTTTGGGATTTGGCATTGCTCTACTCCTTGTCTTCTTCGCCTCACGGTCACACACAACACCTGACCGAACGAGGTCGGATTCTATGGGCTTTCGGCCCGAAAACCTATTGTTTCTTGAGCCAGTCCTGCTTCAGCCGCGCGAGGGGAGCCAGACGCGGATCGGAAGAGTGTGTTTCACAACGGCACTCCTCATGGTTGAGGTTTGCCCCGCAACTTGGGCACAAACCCCGGCAATCGCTCTGGCAAATTACTTTCATCGGCAATGACAGCAGCACTTGTTCCTTCAGCACGTCGGCCAGGAACAAGCCTTCTCCTTCAAAAAATCCTATCTCCGTGTCGTCGTCTTTCAGCCGCTCTTCTTCGTGCCTGGTGCCCTTCGGGAGCGGTTGATAAAACAGGTCAAAATCCCTATGAATCTCCTCGACCACTGGCTCGAGACAGCGCGCGCATACCATCTCAATCTTTGTTTCCAACTCGCCCGCGACCCGAATCTGCCCTTCGAGCAGCTCCGCCGTCGCCGTGACTTCCAGGGGTTCCACCTGCTTAACTTCGCTGATGCCGTAATCGATGCTTCCGGGGGCGTAACTTTTCCGGATGCGCACTTTGCGGACGGCAAGATCCTTGACGTCGAGGAACATGTCTTCAGCGCCTCCGGCGCGTACGATCATGCCTTTCCATTATTTCGGCACTTCACGCGTAAGTCAAGAAAGTGCAGGCAGTTTCATAAGCACGGCGCTTTATGCATCAGCCAGACCTACTAGTACTAAGCCGGCTCCTGTCAGCCTATTGTGCTTCCTTTAGCGGTTCTTTCAGGTATTCCGTTGCCAGCTTCACATAAGCCGGAAAGGCGACCTCTGGCTCTTGTATGTCGGGATGCCAGACCTTCTCCCATTCGAAGCAGTAATACCCCGTGTAGCTAATTCTGCGCAAAGCCATGATTTGCCGTTCCATCGGCACGTCTCCGGTTCCAGGCAGCACGTACCTCCTGTCTTTTCCCACCTGCACCGAGTCCTTAAGGTGCGTGTGACGGATCCACGGACCCAATTCCGCCACGGTGTGCTCCGGCTCCTCATGCCCGTCGACGTAAGTGTGATGTGCATCCCACAACAAAGCCACGTGTTTCGAATCGGCGCGCGTCAGGACCTCTTTTAATGTCGGCGAGTCGACAAATTCTCCGTGCGACTCAATAATTACGGTCACTCCTTTGTTCCGACCATACTCCCCCAGTTGATGCAGCCCATCGACCACCCGCGCGAGAACTTCTTCTCTCGGACCGTGTATCTGGTTGCCAAATACGCGGACGTACGGCACCTCGAGCGTAGACGCCAAGTCGATGAACCGCCTCGCATCCGCGAGTTGTTTGGCTCGATCGGTCGGATCCTCCACATGCATCTCGGAGGAGCTGCCAAGGTCGGAGATTTTCAACCCGTGATCGGCTACCTGCCGCTTCGACTCCGCGATCTGTCCCGGGGCAAACTCCGGCCTCGACGGCAGATCCATCTGTCCCATGATTCCGCGAAGCTCAATCGCACTAAACCCGTTCTCCTGCGCATAATCCAAAACCTTTTTCCATTCCCAACCCGGGCAGCCTAACGTGGTAAATGCCAGCGGTTGGCGCTTGTCGCCTGCCCTCGAAAGCCCGCCCATCAAAGCGGCCGCTGCGCCTGCCGCCAGAAACTCCCTTCGCGTTATTTCCATGAGCTTCTCCCCCGGTGCGTCGCTTTTTCCTTTTTGTTCTGCCACTCGTATAATACGCTCGAACTGTCTTTCGGGGGACACCTTGAATCGACGCAAAGTCCTGAAGCTGCTTTCCTTCAGTTCCGCACCTTTCTTGATCCCCGTGGAACTCTTCCCCTCGTTTCGTGAAGTTCATACCGGATTGCCGGCGGTTCCGTCGCTCAAGGCGTTAAACCCACATCAGGATGCGACCGTTACGGTGATCGCGGACTTGATCCTCCCTGCTACTGAAACCCCTGGCGCGAAGGCGGTGCGCGTCAATGAATTCATCGACCACATCGTTGCCGATTGGCTTTTCGACGACGAGCGCGCGCGCTTTCTTTCCGGCCTCGCCGATGTGGATGCGCGCACGCGAAATCTCTTCCAGGAAAACTTTGTCGATGCCTCCAAAGAGCAGCAAACGCAAATTCTTCGCTTGCTCGGTGACGAGATGGCTGCGGCGGCGGCCGCTGTCGCGAGCGACCCGCGCGAATACCGAGGCTCGCTGCCTGAACCCAAAACAAATTTTTACTTCATGCTTCGGCAACTTGTGCTGGTTGGATATTTCACGTCGGAAGCCGGCTTCACCCAGCAGCTTCACGAAGAAATTATTCCCGGCCGCTTCGATGGCTGCATTCCCTCCATCTCTGCGGCACCCACAAAAGGGACATGAGCATGCCTCAAACGCAAACCAAATTCGACTCCATCGTGATTGGCTCGGGAATAACCGGCGGGTGGGCGGCGAAAGAGCTGACCGAAAAAGGTCTTCGCACGTTGGTCCTCGAAGCCGGCCGGCCCATCGTGCCCGAAAAAGATTACGTCGAACACATTCCGCTTTGGGACATGCCATTTCGCGGCATGCGCGACCGAAAGAAACTGCTGCACGACCAACCCATCCAGAGCCGATGCTACGCCTGCGAGGAAACCAACGCGCAGTTCTTCATCAAGGACACGGATCATCCCTATACCACCGCCCCTGGCAAGCCTTACTGGTGGATTCGCGGACGGCAGGTCGGCGGCCGCTCCATTGTCTGGGGCCGGCAGTGCTACCGCTGGAGCGATCTCGACTTCACCGCCAATGTTCGCGACGGAATGGCCATCGATTGGCCGATTCGCTATGCCGATCTTGCGCCTTGGTACGACTACGTCGAAGACTTCATCGGCATTTCCGGCGAAGCGCTCGGCCTTCCGCAACTGCCCGACAGCAAGTTTCTTCCGCCGATGCAGCTCAATTGCGCAGAGCTTGCGATCAAAGAATCGGTCGCTAAGAATTTCGGCAACGAGCGTGTCCTGACGATCGGGCGCGTTGCCGTTCTCACGCAAACGCATCAGGGCCGTGCCGCGTGCCACTACTGCGGCCCTTGCCACCGTGGCTGCATCACGCTCTCCTATTTCAGCAGCGTAAATGCAACGCTTCCTGCGGCGGAGAAAACCGGCCGCCTGACGCTTCGACCCTTCAGCACGGTGCACAGCCTGGTATTCGACTCGAAGTCGCGGCGCATCAGCGGCGTCCGAGTCATCGATTCGCAATCGCGATCGACTCTGGAATTTCAAGCACCGCTCGTCTTTCTGTGCGCCTCCACGCTCGAATCCACTCGCATTCTGTTGAATTCGGCAACGTCGGAATTTTCAAGCGGCCTGGCCAACTCCTCCGGAGAACTTGGCCACAATCTGATGGACCACATCAAGGGCGGTGGCGCCCGCGGCATTGTTCCCGGCAACGAGGATCGCACCACGTTCGGAAATCGTCCCACGATTGCGTACATGCCCCGTTTTCGAAACGTGAAAGAAAAGCATGCGACTTTATTGCGTGGCTACGGATTGCAGGCCGAGGGCGAACGCGAAGAATGGAGCCGCGGCGCGCTTGACGTGGGTTTCGGCGCGGACTTCAAACGCCGCATCAGCAAGCCTGGTCTATGGAGCTTCGCATTCGAAGGCTATGGCGAGTGCCTGCCCGACCACAACAACTTTGTCGAGATCGACAAAAATACGGTCGATGCCTGGGGGATCCCCAGCCTGAGAATTCACTGCGCCTTTGGCGAGAACGAATTCGCGATACGCAAGGACATGGCCATGTCCGCCGCCGAAATGTTGTCCGGAGCGGGCGCACGGGATATTGAGCCGTTCACGGACCCTGATCCTCCCGGATTCTCAAACCACGAAATGGGCACAGCGCGCATGGGACATGACCCCAAAACGTCGGTGCTCAACTCCTGGAACCAGTCGCACGACATCAAGAATCTTTTTGTCACCGACGGCTCCTGCATGGTTTCGTCCGCTTGCGTGAATCCCTCGCTCACCTACATGGCCCTTACCGCGCGCGCCTGCGATTACGCCGTAAAGCAGATGAAACGCGGCGAACTTTAGTCTCCGGATTGCCAACTAAGCTTCACGGATTACTTTCAACAAGCCTTCCATCGATTCGCGGCTGGACTCCTCCTTGTTTTTCGCGGCGTTCAGATAGTGCGTCTCCAAGGACATGGTCCCCTCGTAGCCGTTTTTGATCAGCGCGCGAAACTGTCCGACATAATCAATTTTCCCAGCTCCGATCGGCATCCACTGGCTCTCTCCCGGCTTTGCACCTGGGGCCGCATCCTTCAGATGCATGTGCCACATGGTCCTCTTGTCCAACGCTTGGTACCCGTTCGGAAAGGGCGTTTCTCCCGCATCGTAAGCGTTTCCCGGGTCCCAATTCAGCCCCAGCGCTGGAGATTTCACTGCCTTCAACATCGCCGCCCCTTCTTGACCAGTCGCTACATTGCACGAAAATTCATTCTCCAAAACCAGCCGTACTCCTGCATTCTTCGCGATCCCTGCGGTGCGCTGTAACTCTTTGGCCACGCGGTCGAACACCTTATGAGGATCGGCTACCCGCAAGAACGCGAAAATACGCACTTTCGTCGTGGCAAAGTCTTTCGCCCTGGCAATGGCCCGCTCAAGGATTCCGTTTTGCTGAGAAAAGTCGCTCTGCAACGGATCGCTTTTACCATTGGCGAATTTTGATTCCGTTCCCGGCAGCAGCGTCTTGAAATAGGCTGAATCCAGCACGGAAACCTTCAAATTGTGCTTGGCCAGCAGGTCCGTCGCCTTATTCACCTCGTCGTTTGAAAGATCCGTTACGTATTTGTTCCATAGAAAACGCAGCTCCACCCATTTCAAACCAAAACCGTTAGCCCATTGCAGCGCTTGCTCAAAATCCTGCGTGATTTCGTCGGTAATCACACCCAGGTTGAATTGCTCCACGTCCGCCGCTCCCGCAGGCAGCGTGCCCAACAAAGCTGCCGCCGCACCGCTCGCTACAAATTCCCGTCGTTTCATGGGATCGCCCTCAACTCGGCCCACATCGTAATTCCCCTAGCGTATCGCGTCAATCGGTGTTCCCGACGGTTCCCGACGGGAATTGGGAGCCGCGCTAAACACGTGCGAGAATAGGACGACCCGGAAATCCTTCCGGCTGGAAATGGCCTTGACTTCGGGACAAAATTTCATCCGCTCCGCTGCCTGCTTTACCGCCCTGCTTCTGCTGGCGCAGACCACCGAGGCTCAGCAGGCCATCCAATTCACCGATGTGACACGTCAGTCCGGAATTAAATTCGTTCACTTCAAGGGCAACAAGGGAACTTCCATCAATTTGGAAGAGTTCGGCCCCGGTGTTTGTGTCTCGGATTATGACGGCGACGGATGGCAGGACATTTATTTCGTGAACGCGCGCGATCTCTACGATCGCGGGATGCAAGTCCAGAACGCACTGTACCACAACAATGGCGATGGCACGTTCAGCGATGTCACCGACAAAGCCGGCGTCCCGGGCACCGGTTTTGGGCTCGGATGCGTTTGGGGCGACTACGACAACGACGGCCACCCCGATCTTTTTGTCACTCAGTACGGCCGCAATGTGCTGTACCACAACAACGGGGACGGCACCTTTACCGACGTGACTGACAAAGCCGGGGTGGCGGGGATGGAGTTCGGCACCTATTTTCATTCCGGGGCCGTTTTCTTCGATTACGATCGCGACGGCAGACTCGATCTTTACGTCGGCGGCTACGTGGCCTTCGGTCCAAACGCGCAGCGCTATTGCAAACTTGCTGGCGTGACCAGCAGTTGCCCTCCGAGCGCCTATGAAGGCAGCCCCGATCTGCTTTATCACAACAACGGGGACGGCACGTTCACAAACGTGACCAAGGCGGCCGGCCTGTACCAGCCGCATGGCAAGAATTTGTCCGTAGGCGCCGCGGATTACGACAATGACGGTTGGCCAGATTTGTTCGTGGCGAATGACGGGATGAGTGCGTACTTATATCACAACGAACACAACGGCACCTTTAAGGAAATTGGTTCGATGAGCGGCATGGCTTTCACCGGTAGCGGCCTCACGATGGCCGCGATGTGTATTTCCCTCGGCGATTACGACAACGACGGCTGGCTAGATCTTTATATTTCGGATTTCCAGGGAAGCTCCGATCATATCTGGAAAAACGATGGCTCCGGCCTGTTTGACGAGGTCAGTGATCGCGTGGGGCTCACGGTTCCGACCAAGGCGGTCCTCAGCTTTGGTGGAGGCTTCTTTGATTACGACAATGACGGCTGGCTCGACCTCTTCATCGCCAACGGCCATGTTTACCCAGAAATCGAGCAAACTTCGCCTGAAGTTCACTACAAGCAGACAAACTCACTTTTCCACAACGACGGCCACGGCAAATTTAGCGATGTGAGCAAAACATCGGGCGATGGTTTTCAGACTCCGCATATAGGGCGTGGCGTGGCCTTCGCCGATTTTGACAATGATGGCTTCGTCGACGTGGTGGTCGCTAACAACAATGATCCTCCTCTGGTACTGCGCAATGGCGGAGGTAATGGAAATCACTTTGTCTCTTTCAAACTCATCGGAACGAAGAGCAACCGGGATGCGATGGGCGCCCGCCTAAGACTGACGGCCGGCGGGCTGACGCAGATTCGTGAAATCCAGGGCGGCGGCAGTTACCTGTCGCAAAGCGACCTGCGCGCGCATTTCGGACTCCGCGCCACAACGAAAATCGATAAATTGGAAATTACCTGGCCGAGCGGTGCGAAACAGACCTTTGCCGATTTTCCCGCCGACCAGTTTTACAGCATCCTGGAGGGCAGGAACGAATTGGGTTTGCAGCCTTTCGTAAAGGCCGCAAAGGACAAACCTGCCGTTCCAGCGGAAGCGGCAAAGCCGCCTGCGGCTCGTCCCTCGCCGTAAAGAAGTATAGCGTCGATAGTGTCGCACCGTGCCTTCTGCGGAAGCATGCTACCATCCACTCCGTAGTTCCCCCCCCCGGAGCCACCCGAATGAAATTGTGCTTTCGCGCCGGTGCGCTGATTGCGGTACTTTCTCTGGCCGCTGTTCCCGTTCTCGCCAGCACAAAGATTGCCCACCGTTGGATGCTGAGTGGGGCGCCCCTGCCCCGATTGCACAAAATGCTCGTGGCCACCCTCAGCGAAAACTACGTGGCGCGACAGGAATTCGAAGACCAGATGAAGAAACTTCTCGCGAACTATGGAGTGGAAGGCGTTCAGAGCTATATGGTCCTGCCGCCCAGAAACGAAATGATGGAGAGAGAACTCAAGCGGCGCATCCAGGAAAGTTCTCTCGATTATGTGCTGGTGATACGTCCTAAGATGGTAGAGAGGGAATCGGATGAGTTTGTCAATGGCGGAATCTACGTGCCGCCGCAGGGTTACTACACTTTCTGGCCTTACTGGAATATGGCTTCTGATCCCACAACATCGAACGTCAAAGAAAACGCTCCCGTTCGAGTGGAATTCAATCTTTACAGCACCAAGGATGAAAGGCTTGTCTGGAGCGGTGAAACCGACACAATCTATTGCAGTAGTTTCGAGAAGATGAGAAAACAATATGCCGTGGCGTTGGTGAACCGCCTGAGGAAAGACAAAATCATCAGCAAAAAATAACTTCGCCCTTAGCGGCGCAACACCAGGCAACTGGCAATCATGTCGTGGAGAGCCTGTTTCCGTTCCGTAATTCCGGCCATGATGTAACCGATTCCCAACGGAATCAGCCCGCTGATAATCTTGGCAAAGAATCGTCCGCTCGCCCGTCCGAACGTAATTCGATTCCCTGCCAGGTCCGTAACATACAGCCCAAGCATCTGCTTTCCCCATGTTGCTTGCTTTTCTCCGCTTTCCAAATACGCGTAGTAAAGCCACTGGGCAAGGAGCGACACCCCGACTAGAACCGTGATTAGGGAAAACAGTGCGCCCATTTGCGCTGGGTCAAGGCGATCGCCGACCGCGTGCCGGAACGACGAAAAAAACGCCACTCCGCCCATCAGAAAAAAAAGCGGAACGATCAAGAACAGCATCGCGACTCCGATAAGGAATCCATCAATCAGGTGCGCTACCAGGCGCAGCCAGAATCCCGCGTAGGTTACATTCGTGGCGTAGACGATAGCGCCGACGCCCGCATGAGGAGAAACCGCAACCCCGGGGGCGGTCGGAAGGGCGGTTCGCGCAACAGGATTTCCGCAGGATTGACAGAATACCGTGCCCGCCGCAAGGTTGGCGCCGCATTTGGAACAAAACACAATAGGCCTCCGCGTAAATGTGGGCTTTGGTGGCGCTTATTCTCTTACAATTCTGTCGCTAAGAGGGAAAAACTTACTCGCAGCCTTCTTGCCGGAATTGTTTCAATCGCTTCTGCGCGTCCACATTTCCTTTGCGCGCGGCCGCGCCGAGCAGGATCCCAGTCTGGTCGCAGTTCCGGGCTACTCCCTGTCCGCGCCAATAGAGTTCGGCCAGAGTGAGTTCCGCACTGGGATTGCCTTTTTCGACCGATATCCAAAGCAGCCGGACCGCTTCGGAACTGTCCGTTGCAATCCCGTCATGCAAGAGCTGCATCGCTTGGTGGTATTCCGCCGATCCTGCTTCCTGACCGACGTCGGAGCCTTGTGAAGAAGAGATTCCTGACAGTGGGGTGACTGGCGGTTGTGGTTTCTTTTCCAGTGATGGCAACGCCGGTTGCGGTTTGGTGCTGTCAGGCGCAGCCTCCGCGGCCTTCGTTTCTTTTTGGCTCGATTCGGGCGCAACGCTGCTCGGTGCAGGCGCAGAAGACGATGCCGCTGGAGTTGTGTTTGAGGAAGGCGGATTTCCTTCGACCACCGGAGCTTCATCCTTTGGAGCTGGAGCAGGCACAGTGCTCCCCTGGCTACCTCCAATTTGTTGGCCGAGCCACACCAGACCCTGCCCAACCATGTCACGGTAGACGAAACCACCCACGATGAACGCAAGCGCCACCATGATCATCAGCGCGTTTGACAGCGAGAAACCCTTTCTGCCTGCGGCACGCGGATACGGAGGAACGAGCGGCTCGAGCATCGGGGGACTGGAAGTGTAGCCGCCCTGTCGGCGCGGCGGTTGCATCAAAATCTCGGAAATGTCCGGCAGCATCGGCCCCTTGGGGGGTTGGACGTCGGGACGTTTTGGAAACGCCGTCACCTCAGATCGTCGCGCGGACTGCTCGAGCGGAAGCGTATCCCGGACCGGCTCTGGCGTGGAAAGTGGTTCAAAAGCAATGTCGCTACCATCCTGAGTAACAGAAAAATCCGGCAACCCTGGGAATGCATAAGAGTCTGCAGGATTCCCTGCCGGTTCCGCCTTCCCCGCTCCGGCCAGCGTTGCCGCCGGTACGTCGTCGGGATTCTCTTCCGACACGCCGCGCGACGTTACCGACGGCCCCTCGGATGGCACGTTCCCTGGCCGCGCGACAGGCCACTTGGATTTGTTTGCTTTCGGCTTCGTTGGATCCGGCCGCGGCGGCGCAGAGCGTAATTCTTCGCGTAGCATTTCGAAAGATTGCGCATCGGCTTCCGGAGGCGCATGCTTTTCCGCTTCCTGGCTTTCCAACTCGTCATTCAGCCAGCTTCGAATCTGCCTTCGAGCCTCGGAATTAATCTCCGTAAATCGGGCGCCGGCGACCCGGCCATTTTCCTCGATCCAAAGGATTTCGCCTTGACCTTCGACGCGGGTGATCGGGTCCAACAAAAAAGAAAAAAATATTTCGTCGCCGACGCGCAACGGCATCATGGCGCGGAGTGCAAACCCCTCCTCAGACAGGTCCCGCATCATGCCGCCATTCGCGGCGCTAAGCTCCACATAAATGAGGCTAGGAGGACGTTTACGGGTGCTATTCCTCCGTTCGCTGTTTGCCGTCGTAGAACCCATGATTACCTGCATTTTAACCCCTTGGCTGGCGCTTCGGTAGGACGGATTGTTACAAATGGGGTGGAATCGGCGGCGCCAAGGCTAACCCGCTATGCGCCAACGCTTTGCAGAATCTCCCTTTCCTTTGCGCGGAGGAGTGGTAGGATTCTGGTGCCATAGCCGCCCCGGTTTGAACCTGTCGAACAATAGCGACAATTCCGAAGTTGCCGGTGAGGAGAATGAGCCATGCGTTGGACACCCGGTGGAACCAGCGGAGACATCGAAGACCGCCGCGATCAAAGCGGTGGAGGGGGCGGAGGTGCTGGTTTCGGAGGCATGCGCCTCGGGATAGGCGGCATCCTGATCCTTCTGGTCCTGAGTGTGGTCTTTAAGCAGAACTTCTTTGCTCTCCTCGGCGGAGGAGGCGCAGCAAGTCCGGGTTCTGCGGTTGTCAGCCAGCCCGATCCGGCCAGAGACGAGGCGGAAAAACCCCTGGTGCAATTTGTGTCCTTCGTGCTCAACGATACGCAGAGTACCTGGGACAAGCTGCTGCCAGAACAGGCGGGTATACCCTATCGCCACGCCAAGCTTGTGCTTTTCCGCGAATCCACGCAGTCCGCATGCGGCGGCGCGGATTCGGCGACTGGGCCGTTCTACTGTCCCGCGGACGAAAAAGTCTATATCGATCTCGGTTTTTACGATGAGCTAAAGCGCAGATTCGGCGCGCCCGGGGAATTTGCGCAAGCTTACGTGCTTGCACATGAAATCGGGCACCACGTGCAGAAGCTCATTGGAGTGGAAAGCAAGGTCCGCCGATTCCAGAGCCAGAATCCCGGCTCAGCGAATGCCGCCTCGGTACAATTGGAACTCCAGGCCGATTGCTTTGCCGGCGTCTGGGCGCACTCCACGCAACAGCGCGACTTATTGGAAGCAGGAGATTTACAGTCGGCCCTCGGTGCGGCCGCAGCCGTGGGCGATGATCATATTCAGCAGATGACACGCGGGCGAGTACAACCGGAGACCTTCACGCACGGAAGCTCCGGGCAACGCATGAACTGGTTCAACCAAGGTCTGAATTCCGGCTCGATTTCGGCCTGCAACACGTTTTCGCAATAGTCAGGAAGTTGGCGGCAGTTTTTGCGGACCGGGAACCCCGGGATCGCGCATCTTATCGATCGCGGACTTGGCGGCCTTTGCTTTTTCTGGGTCGACCCAGGAATCCTGCGTAACAAACGTCGTCTGCGTCGGCAGAGCCACCACCGCTCCCGCCTTCTCGAGCGCCTCCATGACGGAAAGTAACAGAGCTTCCTGTGTCGCGAGATAGGAGCTGTAGTCACTTTCCAGGACGTAGCAGAAAATTTCAACCTCCAGGGCATAATCCGAAAAGCGCAGAAAACGGACGCGCGAAGTGGAATCTTCCACCTTTAGATTTTCCAGGAGGAGCTGGCGAATTTCCTCCAAAACAAAGCGCACGTGATCTGGCGAAAGATCGTATCGGAGCCGAATGATTTGCTGGCAGAGGAACTTATCGCGAAACCGCAGGTTTTCCACCACCGCCGTCGCCATGATGCCATTGGGAATGGATAACAAGGTGCGTTCCGAGGTGCGCAATCGCGTCGAGCGCAGGCCAATGTCCTCAACGACGCCGGTCTGATTGTTCACCTTGCACGTGTCACCGACCTGGATGACCTTGTCGAATAAAATCGACACCCCGCCGAACATATTTTCAAATGTTTTCTGCGCCCCGAGGCCGAGCGCGAGTGTACCGATTCCGACGCCGGCCAGGGCGGCACTCACATCGACGCCCAGGCTGTGGAGCACGACAAGCGTCACCAGAATGAAAATGCTGACCTCGACGAAGCGGCGGATGAGCGAGACGATCGAACGCTCGGCAAACTTTCCCCTGCTCGTCAGACTGGCGGCGATCCTTGCCGAGATCGCTCGCGTGATGCGCGTCAATAGCCAGTAGAACGCGATCGCCAGAAATATCCAGATCACCCGCCGGTAATAAATCCGGTAGAGCAGCGACGTGCCGATGTAGGCGACCAGTTTGTAGTGAATTAACAGCGCAATTACGAACGTAAACGGCCCGATCCTCGAAAGAGGCACCACCGTCTCGAGCGGCAGGTGCTGCGTCTTTCGCCAGTAGCGTGTGCCGACTTCGAAAACCTTGGTCACGATTCGCGCCATGACGAACGCCACGGGGATGAAGATGAGTACCGCCAACCACTGCCAATACGGCATTGCGAGGAGCCGGTGCTCGACCAGGTAAGGCGGCAACTTCTTTTCGATCATTGGAAACGTAAGCGAGTCGTACACGTGCGGTACCAACTCCAACGTGCTGCGGGAGAAGTACCAGAGTTTCCGGCCGTGTTCGTCCTCGAGGCGGACCAGCAGGATCGGAAAGCTGTCTTCAGGTCCCAGGCCGCTGCTGATCCTTTCCTGATCGGGCGGCAATCCATCATCCAAACGTCCCAGAGGATCTTTACTGACGAAATCGAGCGGGCCCGAGAATTTCTGATTCAGAATGGCGAGAAGCTGTGCAGCGAGTTCCTCCTCGTCTTCTTCGGAAAGCCGCCTACGAGCGGGCAGTGGCTGGAAGTATTGCACCGCGAGCGAATATTTCTCGTCTTGCGCCGCCTTGATGAATCCGAGAAGGCAGCCTCGTGGGGTGTCGCGGCCGAGTGGATCCGGGGGGACCAGTGATTGTTGTGATGCGGTGCTGCTGCTCTGCGCCGCCGTAAGGCCGGGAATCTGGGGCCGCCCATGCGCGGGCATGGACCACAGCCCGCCAACGACCAACAGCAGCAGTAGTCGGCGAATTTGCATCGGTACCGTTCCGGAATGCTGCTTTATTCTATCCGCTGACGCTGCCCGATTGAAATGGCCGATCCGCCAACCTTGCGAATTGCTCCTGGTGTTGCCGCAGTAGAAATTTGTCGGTCATTCCAGCGATGTAGTCGCAAACAACAATGTGCCGAGCCGTTTCTCGGGCCATTTCTTCATGGGCCTCCGGCATGGAATGTGCTTGCCGCAGGTAGTAAACGAAAAGCTCTTCCAGACAGCGCACCGAGCGTTCGCTGTCTTCGGTAATCAGCGGAAGATTATAGATGTGAGTGAATAGAAAATTCTTCAGCATTGCGTTTTGTTGTCGTCCTGCGTCGCTCAGACTTGCCAAACGGGCCGGCGCCCGCCGGACGTCCTCAACCGTCTGGACACCGGAATCGCGAATCTGTTGTTGCGTGGTGCGGATGAGGTCGGTAACCAACAAATCCAGCGCGTGGCGCAAGGCTTCATTAAATTTCAGTTTCCTCGGACCGGCCGGATGTTCCGCATCCACCTTTGCATAGACCTCTCCGAAATACGGCACTTCCCGGCATAACGCATCGATATTCAATAAATTTGCTTCGAGCGCATCGTCTAAATCCGCGGTGTTATATGCGATCTCGTCGACCCAATCGATCAGCTGGGATTCCAGGGGCGGACGAATCTCAAGCTGGTATTCCGCCAACTCTGGAAACGCCGCAAGAGAATAGTCCCGCGAATGTTTGACGATTCCCTCGCGCACTTCAAATGTCAGATTGAGCCCAGGGAATCCGAGGTAACGGTGCTCGAACTGCTCGACAATCCTCAGCGCATGCAAATTATGGTCGAAGCGGCCGCCATGAACGTGCATCAGTTCATCCAGCTTCCGTTCACCCGCGTGGCCAAACGGCGGGTGTCCAATATCGTGGACGAGCGCCAGAGCTTCGACCAATTCCGGGTTCAGCGCCAGTGCATGCGCAACCGTTCGCCCAACTTGTGAAACTTCGAGCGTATGCGTCAGGCGGTTCCGGAAATGATCGGAAAATCGCGCCGTGAAGACCTGCGTCTTGGCTTCGAGACGCCGAAACGCGCGCGCGTGAATGATTCGATCGCGGTCCCGGGCATATTCGCTGCGGTAGGGATGCCGTGGCTCTGCATAGCGCCTGCCGAGCGAATTCTCCGCTCGCGTGGCCCAGGACGCCAAAGCTGAATTGATTTCGATGGCCCAAGCCTCCGGCGATGCTCTGAACGGGTGGCCGCGGACTCAGGAATTCGGAGCGAGCATTTCCAGTCCCCGGTCAGCCTCATCGGCCACTGGAGTGTTTGGATAATCTTTCTTCAACTGCTCATAGAGCGTGGTTGCCTGTTTCGGATCGGTTTGGCTGTAGATGCCTGCAAGCTCCAGCAACACCATCGGCTTCGGAACCAGCACGGATCCCGCCGTGCTCAGTTCCTTTAGCGTTTGAATGGCCTGTTCCTTGTTCCCGTTCCGTTCGGCGATCAGCGCAGTTTGGTATTTTGCGAGCGCCGACAGCTCTTTGTCCGAGCCCGCGTCGAGCTTCTTCAATTCCTCGGAAGCCTGATTGAGCTTGTCTTCATCCATCAGGCATAGTGCCGAGTAGTAGCGAGCCAGTTTGCCGGGATTCGTGTGCGGGTATTGGCTGGCCACTGCCGCTAGCTTCGGCTGGGCGGCCTCGGCGCGTTTGGCCGCATCGGGATACGTAATTTCCCCAGGCATCGTCGGCTGGCCCGCGGATGCGACAGGAGCGCCAAAAGTTTTCATGGCGTCGTCCAGCGCTACTTGAGCCTGCCCAGTCTGCCGGTCGGTGTAAAATTTCCAGCCTAAATAAGCGGCAGCAGCCAGTATGACGACCAGCAGAGCGATCGAAGCCAGCCGAGTATGCGAGAGCACGGCCTCGGCACCGTGTTCGAATGTCTCCCGGACCTTATCTTGTTTCAATTCCTTGCGTGAAATGTGCTCGGTCACAAGTGGTCTCCTGCCATAGATGTTTTATGCTAGCACAGGTCGACGAGAGCCCGCGAAGCGGCCCCTTGGCGAGTAACCGTTCTTGCAAGCGTGCGACACACGGAACCGGCCTCCCGCAGCGGACGTGGTATTTTGAAGGTATGCAGGCAGGTTGTATCCATTGCGGGCAACAGCATTTGCTGAACGACTCCGTGCTGGCGAAACATGCAAAGGTTCAGTTTCGCTGCACCAAATGCAGCAAGACCACGATCGTCGAAGTCAAGCGCCGCGCCGATGAGACCGTAGTAATTTCGCCCATGCCATCCTTTGCTCGCGCCGATGCCTCCACAGCGCGCCTGCGGGCTCCTGCCGTCGATGCCAATCCGGAATTGCCCGCTGGAATCGCTGCCTCGCTGACCATTGCCGCCGGTCCTGAACTAGGCCGAACTTTGACTTTATCCAAGGTGCGGGTGGTCATCGGGCGCAAAGGCGCAGATTTCGCCCTGAACGATCCGGAGGTTTCCCGTCACCATTGCCAACTGGAGGTTCGTGAGAGCTTCGCCAACCTGAAGGATCTGGACTCTACGAACGGCACATTCTTCGAAAACGAACGCGTGCGCGCCGCGGTCCTACCGGATGGCGCGGAATTTCGCGTCGGCGGCACCACCATCCGTTTCAGCCTTCGCTCGAATAAGGGCTTAAAATAGTCCAAACCAGTCAGTGTCCGCGATTCGTTGTGGCTGTGAGATACTGGCCCGGGTTCCCGCGTGGCGCAGAGATGACTTGCCTGAGTGTGTGCCTCGTCGCACAAAACGAACAGGAAAATTTGCCGCGGTGCCTCCGCTCCGTTCAGGGAATTGCGGACGAAACCATTGTGGTGGACGGCGGCAGCACGGACCGCACCCAGGAAATCGCGCGTGCGTTCGGCGCGAAAGTATACGAACGGCCTTTCACGAACCACGCGGACCAAAAAAATTACGCCGCCACGCTCGCTTCGCAAGACTGGATTTTTCTCCTCGACGCCGACGAAGAATTGAGCGAAGAACTCAAAGAGTCCGTACGGCGGTGGAAGACGCACGACCCGCAGTTCGCCGTTTACGAAATGCCGCGCCTCACCTGGTATCTCGGCGCATGGATCCGGCATTCGCGCTGGTATCCGGACTGGCAGCGCCGCATCTACCGTCGCGATCAAGCCAGTTTCAGCGGAGCGATCCATTCCGCCCTTCGCTATAACGGCGAGATCGGGCGATTGCATGGCAATCTGCTGCACTACACCATCCGGAGTTTTTCAGAGCATGAAGCAAAGGTAGAAAAGTATACGACCACCGTCGCCAAAGAAATGTTCGACGAGGGCCAACGTCATTGGCGCGCGGCCATGTGGCTGGCCGCACCATGGAGTTGGATTCGCCATTATTTCCTTGGTGCCGGTTTTCTCGATGGCCATCGCGGAGCGCTCATCGCGCAAATGGCCGCTCGCGGGGTACGGCTGAAATTTAGGAAGCTCGGAAAACTGGTGGTAGCCGAAAGGCAAGCCAAGAATCGCGGTGCCTCCTGATTCCCCTCATCGTCGACCTCGAAACCGAATGGCGAGGGGGCCAAAATCAGGCTCTGCTGCTTCTCAAAGGCCTCTACGAGCACGGGCATGCGGCGGAGCTACTCACGGTCGAGCATTCCGCGCTGGGGCATCGCGCCAAGAAAGAAGGCATCTACGTGCACAGTGTTTCCCGCGGAATGTTCCGGCTGCCCGCCGCCGGCAGGATCCTCTCCGTTCTTTCCGATGGACGAGTTGATCTTGTCCACGCGAACGAAGCACATGCAGTCACGGCTGCGTGGCTGGCGCTGAAAGGTCGCAATCTTCCATTCGTAGTCTCCCGCCGAGTGGGTTATCCACTTTCCAAAGGCTCGATTGCGCAGAGCCGGTATCGCAGGGCGGATTGTATTCTGGCCAACTCGCAGTGGGTGGCCGAGCAAGCGGTCGCCTCGGGCGCAAATCCCGACAAGATCCGTGTGGTTCACGAGGGCGTCCAGATACCTGCGGTCTTAACTCCCGCCAAACGGGCGCAAGCGCGCAAACGCTGGAGCATCGCCGAAGGCACGCCCCTTCTGGGCTGCGTCGGCGTGCTGTCGCGAGACAAAGGCCAGGAGTGGCTGATTCGCGCACTCGTCGAAGTACGTAAAGATCTTCCCGGCGCACGACTGTTTCTTGCCGGCGACGGGCCGTGCCGCGCCGACTTGGAAAAACTCGCCGGCGAATTGCAGCTTTCGAACGCTGTAATCTTCGCCGGCTTTGTCAAAGACGTGGAATCGGTCTACGCCGCACTCGATGTATTTCTCCTGCCGTCCTTCTTCGAAGCATTCAATAATTCGCTTCTCGCGGCGATGGCTTACGAAATTCCGTCGATCGCGTTCTCGCGCGGCGCCCTCACCGAAATCATGGAAGAAGGAAAAAGCGGCTTTTTCGTATCCGGACCCGACGTAGGGGAAATTTCAACCGCGGTGAAACGGATTCTCGGCTGCCCGGCTCTGGCCCGCGCGATCGGCGAAGCCGCTCGCGTCCGCGTGGCGAATCATTTCACAGCCGAACACATGGTGGAAGGCACATTAGAGGTTTACTCACAAGTTCTCGGGCTTGCCTAGCGGTCAGTTCAATGGCAAAGCGAAATCGCTTGTTTTCAGAACAGGAGTCAATCTAATCCCAAATAGCAAAAGCGCCGTGCGGTTCCTTCTCGACCCGCTCGGCGCTTTGCTTTTGCGCAGTAACTTAACTTCCCGAAGAATTGTTCCAGCAGTTCCCTCCCATCCGCTCGCCGAAAGTCGTCAAGCTAATTTGCAGATTGAACTACCCATCGCCCCACGGGCTCGAGAAACTCCACCCCGATTGCATAGCCGTCGCCACGCAATGGCTGGCAGTACGCTACCCGAGCTGCAGAACGAAACTCTCCCGTGCGCGACGCAAACGTCAGTGGCGCACCCTTGTCCCAGCGCCGCGTGCTCACTACGCGCGCTCCCCTGGCACTCACGTTCTCCGTGAACGTGGCTTCCACGCCTGGTGTCTGGCGGTGTCCTTCAAGCACAACTGGAATTTCCATCGGAATTCGATTTTCACTGCGGTTGAAGCGAAACTGACTCTTGTCATTCATTTCGCTTGGTTCCTCAGAGACACGCCGCAATGCGCGTGATGGAATTGATCGAATGTCCGCGATGCTTCATGCGGTACAGAGTGCGATCGGCCGCGGCCAGCAGCTTTTCCGCCGTATCACCATCTTCCGGATACGCTGCAAGACCCGCGCTCACGGAAAGTTGCGGCTCTTCCATCTCTCCGGAAAGGCGTTCGCGAATCCGCGCGGATACTCGAGCGGCAACTTCTTTGGGTGCCTCCGGCAAGACCACGGCGAATTCGTCTCCGCCGTAGCGCGCGGGGGTGTCGATGGCACGGGAATGATGGCGAAGGATTTTGCCCAGCCGCACCAAGGAGCGGCTGCCGACCAGGTGCCCGTAACGGTCGTTGATGGCTTTCAGGCCATCCATATCGAGCAGCACAATGCTGAACGGGCGTCGCGTGCGGCGTGAACGATCCAGCTCGGACTCGATAACCGCGAGCAGCCGGCGGTAATTCGCCAGCCCGGTCAGAGGATCGCTGATGGCCAGCGAGCGTACCTGATCAAACAACCGCGCCTGGTCAATCAGGGCGCCGGACAAAATGATCGTATAGCTCGCAACTTTGGTAATTTCTGCGATGAAGAAGGGGCCGTCAAAAATTCGCCGTGAGAAGATCGCTGCCAGATGGCACGCGGTGTTCAATAGGGCCACGAGGAACAGCGAGAAATCATAGAGTGAACCCTCGCCACCGGTTTTCTGTTGCTCCTGGTAGCGGCGATAGAAGAAAACGGTCGCCAACGCGAACAGACCGCCCGGAAGCAACTCCCAGGGGCGAGAGAAAAAGGCGCCAAACTTGGCGATCGGAGTAGCGGGTGCCGCGATAAAGGCGGCACTGGTGATATACGCGGCCGCCGCCACGACGAATAACGCTCCGGCGGTCTCCCGGCTGGGCTGGCGTGACGTCGGAAGGAAGCGTTCTACCGCGAGTGCCGCCAATAACAAGACGGCCAAAAGCGTCCGCCCGACCATCCAACCCATCGGCACATGAGAAAGACCAAACTGACCAGAGCGAAGTAGAGCATTCAGACCGAAATAGCCGATCGTCTCAATCATTCCGGAGAGGACGAACCCGAACGCCAAAATCAGCGCGATTCGATCATGCGTGCCGCGGAATCGGACCAGCGCGTTCGCCGCGTAACAGAAGCAGAGCAGAGATCCACCAACTTCGAGATACAAGTACGCTGTGGGGGAACCCTTGACTTGCGCAAACCGGGAGTAAAGGACCAAAGCGAAGATCAACACCAGGAACAGGCTGTAGCCTATTACGGGCAGTCTGCCTCGGTCTTTCCGAAGAAACCCGGTGATCTTTGCCCAATCCCCCAAAACAACCCCCAATCGCCGGAGAAAACCGGCAACACCAGGGATTGCACGTACAGGCCCTTTTTTGTCCGGGGAGAGATGCTGCGTAAAGACTTAATATTGAGTGACTTACAAAGTCAGGACTGAGGTACTGTAGCGGCTTGAGACGACTGCGAGACGCAGAACGGCCTTCTCGCCGTCTTGTTTTGAAACACTATCGCTCGTGTATCCAGATAGTTAGCAGACGTTTGGACATGACTGACACAAACCTGTACTTGGTCTCATTCTGAGACTGTCTCAGCCGGGGATGAGGCGCTTCTTC
Source organism: Candidatus Acidiferrales bacterium (assembly GCA_963783955.1). Classification (GTDB taxonomy): domain Bacteria; phylum Acidobacteriota; class Terriglobia; order Acidiferrales; family UBA7541; genus Acidiferrum. Next base: position 903,870 of record CAWAPN010000004.1, read on the forward strand.
AGGGTTTTGGCGCGGCGGGAGGGAGGTCGCGCGCGGTGATCTGACTGGCAAAATTCTGGCGCTTATGGGCGCCGTCACAGAAGGGCTTGTTTTCGGAATGCCCACAACGGCAAAGACTCAAGACGGTCCTTCCGCCGAGACCGAATTTCTGGCCTTCTTGGTCCAAAATCTCGAAATCACCTTCGACGCGAATCGGACCGTTGTTGAATACCGTCAATTTAGTTCCAGCCACGAATTCCCTCCGGGAGATAATCGGTGAATACACCGTTTGACAGCTTACAAGATAGCTGGTCATGCAGCCCAACACAAGGACCTGCGGTAGAACAGAATTCTCGAATAGCAAGAGCAACTTTACTTGGCTGCTGGGATTGTTTAGGCTGGAGGCACTATGTGGAATGTCGACCAGCGTTTTGAGAAGAAGCTGATGGATACCCTGGCCGGGCTGGGCTTTTCTGTGGGCAGCACGCGTGGAGTGGTTCGTGTCGAGAAATATGGCTCCGGCGCGGAGTTCCGCCAAAACCCCGACGGTAAATTCCAGATGACCATCCTGCCGACGATTATGTTGAAGGGCCAATTCACTCGGTTGTGGGATGCGGGCTATCAAAAATTCCTTCTGACCGACGACGGCACGAAATTACCCGCACTCGCAGAGCAACTAGCGCACCTGCGTAAGTTCAACGAAGAGCTACGAACCGCGTTGGGTGTTCCGACTTTTTACAACGAAGCGCTCGGTTCGGTAAGCGCTCTCAGCGTCTATGATCGTGTAAAGGGCCGCCCCGGAGACATCCCGGACAAAACCGTGGGCGCCCACGAACCTGCCGGCGAACATTAACCTTAATTTGCACCGCTTTGCTGTCGCAGCCTTTCCGCTCTGTCTCGCGCTTCCTGCAATTGCCGCCGGAATTGCTTTGGATCGACCCGATGCTTCGCAGCCTTTTGTTTGCCAATGAAGATCACCGGAATGTCCCGGCTGTAAAGCTCGCCGAGTTCGCCGTCCAGATCGATATTGACTTCTCGCAACGTGCATCCAAATTCGAGCAGCAACGGCTGCATAACCGTCTTGGCATCCTCACAAAGATGGCATCCCGGACGCGAGTACACCGTAACTTCGAGCGGGGTCGCCGCAGCCAGCCGCGCTTGCTCCGGATGATCGCTCATGGCCAGGGGTTCGAATACTTCTGAAACGGACCGGCATTCGGATAGAAACTGTGTCCGCGGTAGAGTTCTCCGATCTGGCGCAGGTTGCCAAGATCGTGATTGGCAAGTTCGTGCAGCATTTGCGAAAGAGAGATGTTGCCAAGCTCGACATGCTGCCCGGTGCGCCCCGCGGAGCTAGAAGGAATGGAATGCAGATAGAAAACAAACGCGCGGCGCAACGGCACAAACTCTTCCATGGAGTGCCGCGCCGATTTCCTCTGAAGCTCTCCTTCCGCGGGAACGACATACTTCGGCAACTCTGGAGAATCCTCGAGGACCATGCGCCGCGCCCAGTGCTCATACAGTTTTTCGATGATCACCATATGACGCAAAACCTCTCCGATGGACCAGCGTTCGGCCGCGGGCTTCCATTCGAAAACTTCCGTCGAAAGATCGCGCAGCAACACTTCGAGAAGCGCGGGCGTCTTCTCCAGCATCGAAATCGGGGCTTGGATGGGAGCAGGAGAAAGAGGTTGCATCGCGGACCTCCCGAAGGCAGGCTCATTGTAGGGTACTTTGCGTTAGACGCAAATGAAGGAAGCTGAGTTATCCGTTGCCGCCGTGTTCCGAGGGAGGACCAATGGGCCGAGTCGTCGGACTGATGGATGACTTGTTTTTTCAGATGAAGGTCGCGGAAACCGCGAAGCAGATTGGCGTGGAATTCAAAGTAGCGGCCAATAGCGACGTGCTGGTTACGATGCTGGATGCGCCCACAAAACTAGTCATCGTCGACCTCAACGCCAAGAGCGATCCGCTGGCAACCATTACCCGCCTTCGGGCAACGCAAAAGGAATTGCCGATTGTTTCATTTTTGTCACACCTGCAGGTTGACCTGGCCGCGCAGGCGAAGGCCGCGGGCTCGACCGAGGTATTGCCGCGCTCAGCCTTTACACAAAGCCTGGCTAAGATTCTGATGATGGCGAAGGATTGAGAAACCTTTGAAGGTTCACAAAATGCGCAGAACAATTTTGGCCGGACTTGTATTTCTTGCCTTCCTCGCTTCCGCGCGCGGCTCTCAGAACGAACAGGGCAAAGACCCCGCCGCAGTGCTGCGGGACATCTTGCTGGCTTCGTGTTCTCAGGATGCCAAGCACTTTAGCGCTTTCCTGACGGCGCGCAACGCTACCGCCTTTGCTGCCATGACTCCATCCGCGCAGGCCACTCTTCTTCAGCGTTTCGTCTTGTTGGATCAAGCGGGAAAGCCCACGGCGCAGACGGATGCGTCTGGAAATCTGGTGGTACTTTGCATCACACCCTCGGTTACCACGCAATTACAGATCGGCAAGCCCGAAATTCGAGACAACATCGCGTATTTGCCTCTCGAGGTCAAGGACGGCACCGACTCAAGCAACGCCAATTCTCGTCGCGTCACGATGGGCCTCGTTCGCGAAACGAATCAATGGAAACTTTTGTCGCTGGGAGTCCTGCTGCTGGACCTGCCCACGCTTGCCGAAGAATGGGACCGCGCTGAAATCCAGAACAATGAGAAAGCTGCCGTGGCCTCGATCCGAGAGCTTGCCGTCGCCATTGAAAAATATCGTGTGACCTACGCCCGTTTGCCGCAAACCTTGGCTGACCTCGGCCCGGCACAAAAGGCCGCAGCCAAGGGCGAACGAGTTGGTTTTGTCGACGCGAACCTGGCCGCGGGTCGCAAGGATGGTTATTCTTTCCGCTACATCATCGTGGGCAGCAACGAGGTCGGCGCCCCGGCGATCTACGAACTCGCTGCCATTCCAATGGACTATGGCCGAACCGGGACGCGTTCCTTTTTCCGCGATGGCACGGGTGTGTTGCATGGTGGAGACCACCAAGGCGGGATCGGCACCTTGCGCGATCCCAAAATCGAATAGTCAATGGAGACGTTCGGTGAAAGGAGATGAGCCGTGGCGGATGTGCCGACAGAAAGACGCAACGCGCTGCGATACTCACTTGTTCTTGCCGTGGAACTGATCGACCTCCCCCGCGGTGCGAAACTGAACGGCCGCACCTCCGACATCGGTCGCAGTGGTTGCTATGTAGACACGCTGAATCCTCTGCCACAAGGCTCGCAAGTCCGGCTGCGCATGCCTCACCGTGGTGAAACATTCGAGGGCATCGGCCGCGTGGTCTATACCAGTCCTAGGTTGGGTATGGGGTTGGTTTTTGAAACCGTCGCCGCAGAGGAGCAGGCCAAACTGGAGCGCTGGCTGAACTCTCCCGACCAGGAATTCTGAATCGCTTCCGAGGTTAGACAAAAGAACCCTGCCGTCAGCGGGCAATTTGCGGCGAGCGCAACTTGAGCTAAGATTTCCAGCAACATTATGCGATCCACCCTTCTGCGTTGTTTTTTTCTTCTCGGCCTTCTCGTGGCCGCCGCGTCACCTCTTTGTCAATCGCAGCAAGTGGATTCCATGTACGGGCCGCTGCCTGTCTTCGAATTTCACAGCGGATTCTGGGTCAATCTGCATCATTTCCTGTATCACGAGGCGCGCGCGCGCCTGGCGGCAAAAGGACCGCGCGACGCAACCGCGAAAAATCCCGCTTCGTCTGGGAAGCAAACTCCTGTCACGCTTTCCGTCGGTGAACAGAAAACCTGGGATGACGCCATTGCCTACTACATGGCGAACTACGCCGGGAAAGACCTCCTGATCAATATTGACCTGGTCCTCCTGAAGAATCAGATCGAAGACTTCGAGGACTGCGATGAGCTGACTGGCCGCAAGAAAACCAGCTGCGACGCCGGCCTGCCCGGCAACGTTGGACCGATCCTCGATTCCGTCGCTGCGATTTATCGCGCTCATTGGTGGGCAGATCAAGACCGCGGAAACCGCCGCTGGGTAATGAAAGTCGCCCCACTGGTCCGGGAACAAGGCGTGGGGCTTTCCGAGCGCCTCGCCGATGTTTATCAGACGCGCTGGCCAAAGGAAAAAATCCGGGTCGACGTTTGTGCCTATGCCAACTCCGCGGGTGGCTATACAACACTCGATCCCCTCCGCGTAACCATTGCCAGCACCGATCCTCGTAATCAAGGCCCGGAAGCTTTAGAAGTGCTTTTTCATGAGGCTTCGCATGGCATCGCCGTCCCCGTCGAAGACGCCATCAGCCGTGAGTGTAAACAACGCGACAAGCCCATTCCTCGAGATCTCTGGCATGCCCTAATCATTTACACTACCGGAGAAGTTCTCCGCCCGATTTTCAAGGATCCATCCACGGAAAAGAGCGCCGGAGATGCTCCGCCTCCACCACCCAAGCCCAACCTTGTCCCTTATGCGCTCGAGGACGTTCTCTCGCAACGTGGATGGGAGCAATATCATCTTCTGCTCGTCCTTTACTGGCAGCCCTACCTGGATGGCAAGGTCAACTTTGAAGACGCGATCGCTCACCTGATCTCTGCCGCCTGACAAGATAGTTCCCGACCATTCCGGAACGAATTTTCATGAGTTGGCCGTAATGTTGCTACCCTGCCCGTATTTGTCCGCGGCACTCGTCTATGCTAGTCTTTGGACTGAAAAAGCCGGCCCGGCCCCGAGCTTCACGAGTCCCCAACGTCGATCACCTCACTGTTCTGCCCGAGCGGGCGGGGGTGGCCGCATCCATCTGCAGGACGGCCCGGCTAAAGGATTCATAGCCCATGGCTGCCAGACAAGTGGCTTCCCAAACCGAAAAGGAACCTCAGGAAATCAAACTTGCGCATTCACCCGACTCCGATGACGCTTTCATGTTCTATGCCCTGGCGACTCACAAGCTCTCGACTCCCGGCTACAAATACACCCACGTCCTCGCCGACATTCAATCGCTCAATGAAGCCGCTCTTCAAGAGACCTACGACGTAACGGCAGTAAGCTTTGCTGCTTATCCTTCCCTGCGGGACAAATATGTTCTGCTCGATTGCGGCGCCAGTTTCGGAGAAGGCTATGGGCCCATCGTCGTGGCCACACACGCTTTCAAGCCTCACGAAATCAAGGGCAAACGTATCGGTGTGCCTGGACTGAAGACCAGCGCCTATCTCACGCTGAAACTTTATGAATCCGATTTCGAACCGGTGGTGATGCCGTTCGACAAGATCATCGAAGCGGTGCGTAACGATGTCGTCGAAGCCGGCCTGCTCATCCACGAAGGCCAACTCTTCTTTCCGCAAATGGGATTACATCGCGTCATCGATCTGGGCATCTGGTGGCAGGAGTCGACCGGGCTACCCCTGCCCCTTGGCGGAAACGCGGTGCGCCGCGCCCTCGGGCCCGAACTCGGTCGCCACGTCGCAAAGACGATCCGCGACAGTGTGGCATATGGCTTGGAGCATCGTGAAGAAGCTTTGAACTATGCTATGCAGTTCGCCCGTGACATGGATGCGGAACTTGCCGACAAATTCGTGGGTATGTATGTAAATAAATGGACCTTGGGCTACGGCGAAAAAGGGAGGAAAGCCGTACGCGCACTCGTCGAACGCGGCACCGCCGCCGGCCTGCTTCCCGGCCCTCCCGAAATCGAATTCCTCGCTGAATGATTTCGCTCACCTGCTCTACTTCTTCTCCGCCACCGGCGTGAAATACAAATCCTGATAATCAAAACTGAAATCGGCCAGCGGCGATACAACCATCATTGTGAAATGATCAATCGCCCCATCCGGCTTCAACGTGAAGGTAACAAACGCATCCTCCACGGTGCGATCTCGCCAATGCGCCTTAAACGTGTCGTACTGCCAGTGTTGCAAATCCGCCAAACCCTTCGCCGTTCTTTCCAGATTCAAAACCAGCCCGCCATCGTCCGGCCGGATGGTCACTTTTCCATACCAAGCATCGGAATAATCACCTGCGTACTTTTCCAGCGGCAAAGATGGTTTCGACTCCGCCGTCCGCGATTGAGCGGCCTTGCTCATGGCCTCATCCGCATCCTTCCGCCGTTTATCCTCGAGCGTCTTGAACTTAGCAATATAGTCGTCCGTGGGCCCGCCCAGATAGGAATCGAGAATGTGAAACAGCACTGATTCGAACGCCGCAGTTTCTTCTGCGTTGGTCAGGATCACCACGCCCAGGTTTTCTTCCGGCACCAGCATTACCCGCGTGACGTATCCTGCGACACCCCCGGAATGGCCTACGAGTTTTCGCCCTTTGTAGTCTCGCAGTCCCCAGCCCATTCCGTAGCCGAGAAAACGGGCCTGCAGATTCTTGAGTTCGGGCGGCACCGGGCGGACGGGCTCGATCATCTGTTGCGCCCACATGTCCTGCGAGGACTTTTCGCTGAAAATGCGTGTTTCCGTTCCAGGAATTTTCCCGCGGTTCAGCTGCAACAACACCCACTTGGACATATCCGCTACGGAAGAATTGATCGATCCCGCCGGACCGGCGTTGTCCAGATTCTCGATCGGGATCGGTTGCAGCTTCCCCTCTACCTTCGAATGAGGCATCGCCCAGTCGCCGCCCTCTAGGAACGCCGTTGCACTCGAGTCGGTATTCTTCATCCCCAGCGGCGCAAAAATCCTTTCGCGCAGGTACTCGTCCCAGCTTTTTCCACTCACTGCCGCCACCACCTGCCCTGCCGTCACGAACATCAAGTTGTTGTAGGCATAGGTCGTCCGGAAGCTGGTCTTGGGCTTCAGGTATCGCAGCCGGTACACCACATCGTCACGCGTAAACGTCGTGTGCGGCCAGAACATCAAGTCGCCTTCCCCTAATCCGAGCCCGCTGCGATGACACAGCAGGTCGCGGATGCGCATCTCCTTCGACACATAAGGGTCATACATCGCAAAGCCTTTGAGCCGCTCGTACACCGGGTCATCCCATGAAATCTTTCCTTCATCCACCAACGTCGCCAGGGCAGCCGCAGTGAACGCCTTGGTATTCGAGCCGATCCCGAAGAGCGAGTTTTCATCGACCGGCGTGGCCTCGCCCAACTTCCTTACGCCATATCCCCTCAGCATCACCACCCTTCCGTCTTTCACGATGGCTAGCGCTATGCCGGGCACTTCGAACGTTTTCATGGAACGAGCGACATATTCGTCGAGGTCCGCCGGCGGCCCCTGCTGCGCCAACAGTGGCGCAGCGATGATCAGTAAGACCACGGTAATCGCAATTTGCCCAACGCGACGATGCATCATATTTGCCAGCTCCAGGAATGAAGGTCCGCAAAGCATACACCAATCAAGCAAACGCTCACCTGGTCCTAACTTGACGCCTGCCTGTGAATCACATAATTTTCGACTATGAGGTTAGAAGCCCCTCTTCCGTTCTGTGCGCTCGTCGCGGTTTTCGCTTTTCCAGCGTGGGCCACCGCGCAAGACGCTCACGAATTTCGTGAACATGCCGACATTCCCAAAGAGTGGCCGCGGGAACCGGTGCGTGCTACTCACGGCATGGTTGCCACCGATGAACCGCTCGCATCTCAGGCCGGCGTCGAAATTCTTAAACGTGGCGGCAACGCAGTTGATGCGGCAGTCGCCACCGCCTTCGCTCTGGCCGTGGTTGAACCCGCGGCCGGAAACATTGGCGGAGGCGGATTCATGCTGGTGCGCCTGGCCAGCGGCAAAACGAATTTCTTCGACTATCGCGAAATGGCGCCCGGAAAAGCCACCAGCGATATGTACATCACCGCGGACGGTAAGCTCGACAAGGAAGCCTCAACGATCGGCTATCGCTCCGTCGCAGTTCCCGGCACGGTCGCGGGCCTCGCTCTGGCTCTCAAAACGCACGGCACCATGAAGCTCGCCGACGTCATGCAGCCCGCCATCCGCTACGCCGAGCAAGGTATTCCGATCACCGAAAAACTTGCCCGTGAATTCCGCAATGAGCGCCCCGACCTGCAACGCTTCTCGATGAGCAGCCGCATTTTCTTGAATGACGGCAAGATGTACCAGGTAGGAGACACGCTGCGCCAGCCCGAACTGGCCGCGACGCTGAAGCGTATCAGCAAGAATGGCCCCGGCGAATTCTACAAGGGCGAAACCGCACAGATGCTCGCTCGCGATATGGCTGGCCTGGGCGGCCTGATCACTCTCGATGACCTGGCTAACTATCAGCCCAAAATTCGCGAAGTTCTCCAAGCCAACTACACGCTCAACGGCCAGCACTGGCAGGTCATCGCTTCCCCTCCTCCGAGTTCCGGTGGCGTTGCCGTCATCGAAGCACTGAACATGCTTCAGGATGTGCCGCTCAAAGGGTGGGACGACCCGAAAAGCGTGCACATGGTCGCGGAAGTCATGCGCCGCATGTTCGCCGACCGCGCCGCGTATCTCGCCGATCCCGATTTTTCGAATGTTCCGGTGGCCGGCCTCACCAGCCCGTGCTATGCGAAGGATCTGGTGGCCACGATCGATCCCGTGCGCGCCAGCACAAGCCAAGAAGTCCATGCCGGCAATCCGCACGTCTGCACGTCAGGCGTAAGTGCCAGCATCGCGCCGAACGGCATCATCAGCTTGGGGGAAGGTCCTCACACGACCCATTTTTCCGTAGTCGATGCCGCAGGCAACGCCGTCGCCAGCACCTTCACGCTGAACGACAGCTATGGCTCTCACGTCACTTCCTCTGCAGGATTTCTCCTCAACGACGAAATGGATGACTTCACCACACAACTCGGCGTGCCTAACGGGCTCTTTGGCCTCATTCAATCGCAAGGCAACACCATAGCTCCCGGCAAACGCCCGCTCAGTTCCATGACGCCCACCATCGTTCTTCGCGATGGCCAGCTCAGTTTTGTCACCGGTTCGCCGGGCGGTCCGACGATCATTTCCGTGACCCTTCTCAGCGTTCTGAATTGGATACGCCTTGGCATGGACGCGCAATCCGCAATCAATGCTCCTCGCTTCCATCACCAATGGCTTCCCGACACTCTGGTCATGGAAAAACTTTTCTCCTCCGAAATGGAAGAGCAGATGAAAGCGCGGGGCTATGAAGTGAAGCGTCACGGCTATATCGGCCTGATAAACGCGATCGGCATAGATCCCAAAACCGGGGAGCTCTGCGGCGCCGCCGATCCTCGCGACAACGGCTCCGCCATCGGTTATTAACCTTTTTTGCCGCCGGAGTGGGGGTAACTGATCCTTCTACCCGGATCGCTGCGCGTTGGCGAATCGACCAAGCCTGAGGCTAAACTCGTAACTTATGCAGAGAATCCTTTCAACTTACCTCCTTGTCTCCAAAAAGCTCAATCGCGAGTTACTCGCACAGATTCACGCATCCGCTTTCGAAGCCGTCGAAATTTTCGCCAGCCGCAGCCATTTCGATTACCCCTGCAAACCTGAAGTGCGCGCCATAGCGCAAGCGCTCGCGGACAATCATCTTCAACTCAATTCTCTGCACGCCCCTACCAGCCGCGACATGGGCGTAAACCGCGAAGGCGGCGCTCCCCTTTCCGTCATCGAAGTCGAACGCGTCCGCCGCGTCGAAGCCATGGATGAATTGAAGCGCGTGATCGACGTCGCGGAGGATCTGCCCTTTTCCCGTCTGATCCTGCATATGGGCGGTTCCCGCGAAACCGCTGACCCGCGCAAACGCGACGCCGCTTTCAGTTCGCTCGAGCATTTGATCCTGCATGCCAAACATGTCGGCGTAACGATCTGTGTCGAAAACACCACCGGCGAAATGGGCGCGCCATCCTATTTGCGGTCCTTCGTCGACGAAACGCGGTTGATGGGGCTGCGCTTCAATTTCGATATCGGCCATGCACATCTCGGCGAAGGGCCGGAGGAAGAACGCATCGCGGCTGGTTTCGAGCCACTGAAAGATCGAATCGTCAGCGCCCACATCCACGACAATCACGGCGAAAAAGACGAGCATCTCGCGCCCTACAACGGCACGATCGACTGGGCCGCCGCTCTCAAACTTTTGCGCACCACTCCTGCTGCCGCAGATATTCCTCTCACTCTTGAACTCAAAGAAAAGGCTGGTCCCGAGGCTCCAAGCTTGGCCGAACAACTTAACGCTGCCGCCAGAGCTCTCGACCGGCTCCAGGAAGACAACTACTGATCGCGCTGTGTTCGAACGAACGCGCAACAAACGGATCCGGCCGCAAAGGTCGATTTACTTCTGCCGTTACGTTAATTCGAAACGGATTGGCCGGATTCTAACGTACGTTTTATGTCCGGACCCACTCGCTCACTGACCGATTGGCCCGGGTCTTCTCCTACGTACCTTTGTACTTCCTTGCCATCGCGGTCGAGCAGTACATAGGTTGGCAACCCCTGGACGTGATATCGCCGCATGAGGGCGCTGTTACCGTCAAACTGCTGCGCCCAACGCATCTGATGCTCCGCCACAAATCCGCGCCAGGTTGCTTGATCATGGTCCTCGCTGACGCTGACCACCATGAACTCCTCCCCGCCATAGATGGTTTGCAGTTGTCTGACCTTCGGAAGCGCCGATCGGCAGGGTCCACACCACGACGCCCAGAAATCCAGCAGCACTACTTTTCCGTGCATCTCCTGCGATGGCAAATTCTGAATCGAAAGATTCGCCGGGGCATCTTCGGCCGTGTTTCTCTTCTCCATGGGCGTGCTGCGCAGAAAATTGTCGTCATCGTAGTTTTTCGCGGGCTTCGTTGCGGCGGCCTTATTCGCTCGTGCCCATCGCGCTGCGTCGGCCAGTGAAACGCCTTCGCCTCCCTGCTCTGCGGGATCGGGAGAGTTTTGTTGGGCGCTCGCGTTTCTCGGCGTTTGCGGGGCAGGTGGCGGGCTTGTTTGTGCGGAGACCTGGTAACCGCACAAACAAGCCAACACCATCCAAACGGCCGGTGCGTGTTTTGTTTTCATTTCCGCGCTCCTCGTGCTTTTTCCCCGGTCTTATTTCGCGAATTCTGGTTTAAGAAACAGGGAATCGTCCAGAGCCGGATTCACGGTTACCTGCGTCAGACGAATGTTCAGGATAGAGCCCTTTTCCGTGCGCTTCATGCGGAACGGAAATTTCAGCCCGTCCACTTCGCGGTAATCGTCCAGATCCAGTCGCAACGTGTAAGGTCCGTCGGCGGTGCTGAAGGCATCCTCCGTGCGGACGATTAGCCCGCTGTCTGCATCGAAATAGAGACGAGATTGCAACTTTTTCTCGGGCCAGAATTCGAGCACATAGGCCGTATGCGCTCCCACTTTTTCAGTTCCAAGGACTTTGCCCTGCGATGCCACGGCTTCCAACTTCGCGCGGTCCTCATACTCGACGAGCTGCAACCGGCTGGTCAGCGCCGCACCTGTGAACGCCTGGTAGGCTCCGGTCGAAGTCTCGATCCAGGCGTTCTGTCCGTCAGACACTTCGCGTATCGTCATGCCGTTCGGCATCGTAATTTTGGAGAGCGATTTGTTCGGTGATTTATGGAAGATTTCGATGGCCAGGAAGACGGAATTGTCCTCGGTCTGGTACACGCCTTTCATTTTCCGCGTTGTCGCCTTGTTCCAGGCTGCTAGCCCTCCGACGGCCTCATCGCTCTTGGTCAGCAATTCCTGTGCGCTCGGCAAGGAATGATCCGCCGGGCGGGCTGTGGCAAGAGCGCTAGCCGCAGGTGGTTCGGTCAACTGCGTTTGAACCTGTTGTGCCGCGAGCGGGCGCGAAAAGACCCCAAAAAGCACGGCCCCGAGGACAGTGCCAGGAACGCTTCTCTTTCCGTACATGGTTACCTCGTTACGATCAGTATCGGACGGGCCGCGCGCTGCGGCACGCTTTTGCGCGTTTACGTGTGGAAAGCAAGACTGTCCCTAAGCACAGGTGGACCCGCCAGCGTGGGGATGGGTGCCAGCACTTCTCTGGTAAACTAAAGTTTTGGTGTAGCGTTCAAAAAACTCACTATGACCACGATCACGATTGAAACCGCGGGCAGATTCGCTGGACAGGAAGTCACCATTCGGGGCTGGCTCTACAACATTCGCGAATCCGGCAAGCTGGTTTTCCCCATTTTTCGCGATGGCACCGGCATCCTCCAGGGGGTCTGCTCTCTCAAAGAGAATCCCGAAGCTTTCGAAGCCCTCAAAGGCCTTACGCAGGAATCGAGCGTCATCGTGACCGGTAAGATTCGCGCCGAGGAGCGCGCTCCCGGCGGTTTTGAAATGGGCGTCGGCAAAATTCAGATCGTTCAGAAAGTTCCCGAAGCCACGCCATTCCCTATTCAATTGAAAGAGCACGGCGTGGACTTTCTGCTCGATCAACGCCACCTGTGGATCCGCACGCCGCGCCAGGCAGCCATTCTTCGCATTCGTGCCGAAGCCATTCGCTCGGCTCGCAATTTCATGGATTCGCAGGGTTACACACTCACCGATTCGCCGATGTTCACTCCCGCCGCCTGCGAAGGCACATCCACTCTGTTCGAAGTGAACTACATCGATGACCAGAAAGCCTACCTCTCGCAAAGCGGCCAGCTCTACATCGAAGCCACTGCCATGGCGCTCGGCAAGGTCTACACCTTTGGGCCGACCTTCCGCGCCGAAAAATCCAAAACCCGCCGGCACCTGACCGAATTCTGGATGCTCGAACCCGAAGCCGCGTACGCCGAGCTTCCCGATATGATGGATTTGGGCGAAGGGCTCGTCAGCGCCATCGTGCAAGGCGTGGTGAAAAACAGATCCCGCGAACTCGAAACCCTGAAGCGCGATATCACCAGACTCGAAAACATCAAGCCGCCCTTCCCGCGGATTACCTACGAACAAGCCATCGGCGTTGTTCAGAAAAGCGGCAACCCCGCCGAATTCGGCGATGATTTCGGTGGCGACGAAGAAACCATCATCTCCAATCGCTTCGACCGTCCCGTTATGGTTCATCACTACCCTGCGGCCATCAAAGCCTTCTACATGCAGCCCGACGCCGAGCGACCCGATTTGGCACTTTCGTTCGACATGCTCGCCCCGGAGGGCTATGGTGAAATCATCGGCGGCAGCCAGCGTATCCACGACTATGATCTCCTCGTTAAGCGACTGAAACAAAACAACTTGCCCATAGAGCCTTTTCAGTGGTACCTGGACCTCCGGCGTTATGGCAGCGTCCCCCATTCCGGCTTCGGCTTGGGCCTTGAGCGCACCGTGGCCTGGATCTGCGGCGCCGAGCACATCCGCGAGGTCATCCCCTTCCCCCGCATGATTTATCGCGTGTATCCTTAAGGACGGGTAGATTCGGAAGTCTCAGCAGTTCCCACATCTACGGTAGGACCGTCATTGAAATAGCCGGCGCAGCACGCGCAAGCACGTTTGTGTAGCGGCCGCCTCCCGCTTGCTCTGACGGAGGAAGGAAGGCGCCGCTTTTTCCCGGCCAGTAAGAGGTATCGAAGAATCAGGAAACCAGTCGCGCTACCATGCCTCAGAAAATTCGCATCATCGGCGTACCCATGGACCTCGGCGCAAGCCGCCGCGGCGTTGACATGGGCCCCTCAGCCCTGCGCGTTGCCGGCCTGCAGGCCCGCATCAAGCAACTGGGCCATCAGGTCGAAGACATCGGCAACATCTCCGTGAAACAACCCGAAGAAATGTCCTACGGAGAGAAGCGCGCCAAGTACATCGAAGAAATCACGGACGCCTGCAAAGACCTCGGGACCGCGGTTCAGAAATCCCTGGAGGACGGTTATCTTCCACTCGTTCTCGGGGGGGACCATTCGATTGCGGCCGGTTCTATCAGCGGCGTCGCGGCACATTTCCGCAAAGAGAAAAAAAGCATCGGCTGCATCTGGCTGGACGCGCACAGCGATATGAACACACCAGATACGTCGCCGTCCGGCAACGTCCACGGCATGCCACTTTCCGCTGTCATGGGTTATGGCACGGAAGAGTTACATGACCTGTTCGGCTTCAAACCAAAGATCGAGCCGCAAAATGTTGTGCTCGTTGGCGTGCGCGATCTCGATTCCCACGAAAAAAAGTTCATCAAGAAACTCGGCGTCAAAGCGTTCACCATGCGAGAAATCGACGAGCGCGGCATGCGTGAAGTCATGTCCGACGCTCTGAAATACGCCATGGACGATACCGACGGCATCGCAGTGAGCCTGGATATGGACTTCGTCGACCCGAGCGACGCTCCTGGCGTCGGTACGCCTGTCCGCGGCGGCGTTACCTATCGCGAAGCCCATCTCGCCATGGAAATGATCGCGGACAGCGAGGTCATGGCCTCTATGGAAATCGTCGAGATCAATCCTGTCATCGACGAGCACAACCGCACCGCGCTTCTCGCCGTCGAACTGGCTCTTTCCGGCCTGGGCAAGAAAATCCTCTAGTAACTTGGTGTTTCTGGAGCCATTTCTTGCTCTTCCCCGGCATCCGCTGCAATGCCGGTACTTCTCTGTTGGCACCGGGGTCTTCGGCGACGCTTCTCCCGCTTCCTGCATCTAATTGCTATCCGGATTTCTTGTTGCACTACCTCCGCGCCTTGGCGGTCCTCTACACCAGGGTTGACCATGAGGAACCAGCGCCCACTCCTGCCCGGGCCTGTCGTTTCGCTAACGCGTCATACTATGCAGGAGCCCGTTTAATGCGAATGGAGTCAGGGGTAAAATTGCAGACTGAGAAGTTTATGAGGATCGTTCGTTTCATCCTGTGGGTGGCCCTACTCGGCTCGGTCCCCCCTGCTGTCTTTGGCGATGCGCACACTTTCGACCTGGTTGGCCCGCGAATCGACATGACCGTGAACCGCAACGGCAAAACCCTGCCCATTTCGAATGTGACCGATCTTCAGGCAGGGGATCGGCTGTGGATTCACGTGCAATTGCCAGAAGACCAATCCGTCCGCTACTTGCTGGTTATCGCTTTTCTTCAGGGACCAACCAATCCGCCGCCGGAAAACTGGTTCACGCGCCTGGAAACATGGAATCGGCAGATGCGTGAAGAAGGAGCCGTTGTCACCGTCCCGGTGGGCGCCGAGCAGGCTCTTCTGTTTCTCGCGCCGGAAACCGGCGGTGACTTCTCTACCTTACGGAGTGCAGTTCGAGGCCGTCCGGGTGTTTTCGTCCGTGCGGCTCAGGATCTCGAACAGGCCAGCCTCGACCGCACTCGTCTCGACAAATATGTGGAAGAAATCACCAAAACTTCCAATAGCGATCCCGCCCTTCTGAAAAAGAATTCCAATCTCCTCGCGCAAGCTTTGCGCATCAAGGTGAACGAGGACTGTTTTAACAGGCCGGTCGAACAACAGCCTTCTTGCCTGACGCAGGGTAGCGAGCAGTTGGTTCTCGACGACTCTCACGATCAATCGCTCGTGGCCTCTCTAACCTCCGGTGCATCGTCCGATCTTATCGGCAACGTCAGCTCCAGCCCCCTGGCCAGGGGCGGTTATTTCAGTCCCTATGTGGGTGCGGTTGTGGACGTGGTCCGGCTGATGAGTACGCTGCACACCGCGGCCTATCAATACATTCCCGCGCTTTCTTTGCCGGAAAAGGAGACGCTGAACCTCAAGCTGAATTCGCCCCCGTCGTTCCGCAATCCGAAGTCCGTCATTGTCGTGGGTCTTCCCTCCGTTAAACCTTCTCCTATACCTGTTCTTCATCCTGTCGACCCAAAGCAAATTCTTTGCCTGCAGCAATCTCCCTTTATCCTTCCCGTTGAAGGCGCACCGCTGATGTTCTCTACCGGAATGGGGCACAATTTTGTTGTTCGAATTCAGGCCAAGACGGGCGATCCGGTATATTTTCCCGCGACGCCGGATGCCGTTCGTGGTGGATTCGTCGTCGACACGCGCACGCTCCACGCCGACACTATGCCCGAAGATCTAACCGCCACGATTCGTGGCGACTGGGGCTACTCCGCCTTCGAAGGACCGTCGTTCCAGATTCGCAATGCACGCCCGCAGAATTGGACCGTTCCTCCGACCGACTCGAGAGCGCTGATCGCCGGCCGCCCAGCCACGCTCCACATCGAGGGCAATTGTGCCCCTTGCGTGGAAAAGGTCGCTTTACTCGATGCCAGCGGCAAGGATCTTAAGCCCACGTGGAAGCCGCACGAGCAAAACCAACTCGAAATTCAGCTTCCCTTAAAAGATGTTTCTGCGGGTCCACTGAAGCTGGCCGTAACACAATATGGCCAATCGAAGCCCGACTTGGTCTCACTGCGCGCATATTCCGATGCCGTCCATCTCGAACGCTTCACCATATTCGCTGGCGACAGTCACGGCACTCTGACGGGCACGCATTTGGAAGAGGTCGAGAGTCTCGAACTAAACGGCGTCTCGTTCACGCCCTTACCGGAATCGCACGAAGCAAAAGAACATTCACTCGATCTCCGGGCTAAGGATTCGGCAGCCAGCGCTTCCCTGCAACCCAACGCTGCCGCTCCCGCCCACGTGACGCTGAAGGATGGGCGCACTCTGGATGTGCCGGCGACAATCCAACCGCCCAGGCCGAAGGTGACTTTGCTCAGCAAGAATCTCCAGCCAACGCCGGTTCCTTCCCCCTTCCGATTCGGCAAGCCGGAGGTTCTCCCGCAAGATGGCAAGCTCTCGTTTTTCCTGAAGTCCGAGGTTCCCGCTGATTTCTCGCACACGGAAAAAGTCGAAATCGCTACCGCGGACGGTTCTTACTCCGCCACGCTTAGTCTCGCGGACGGTTCGCTGGTCCAACAAGATTCCAGCAGCGTGCTGGCTACGCTTGACCCAGTAAAAGCCTTCGGCTCTGGCGCCTTTGGCCTGCTGCAGTTCCGTCCCCTCGAAACGGATGGCGCGAAGGGTGACTGGCAGCCTCTCGCCGTCCTAGTGCGTGTGCCAACTCTGAAAGAGATTCACTGCCCGGACTCCACGGAAAAACCATGCACCCTGGTAGGCTCTAATCTTTTCCTTCTCAGTTCTGTGGCAGCCGATTCGCTATTCAAGAGCGCGGTTTCCGTTCCCGCCGGTTATGTGGGCGATTCACTATCCATCCCGCGACCCTACGGCACACGGCTCTATATCAAGCTGCGCGACGACCCCGCGATGGATGCTACGGTAGCGCTGCCCGTCCTCCCGGACAATCCGTAGCCTTCGCGCGGCGAGCCCGCTCGATCAGGTGATTCGAAGGCAGGCTGTGATCCGCTACTTTCTTCGCCGACTCGACGCCGGCTACAGGCAGCCGCGAAGACTCGAGCAGTCCTAGCTGTACCAGCACGCAAGCCTGATCCCAATAGATATGCTCGCTCGAGAGCTTTCCGTCGCGAAAGTGCACAATCACGACCAACCCGCATTCTACTTTCTTACCCGTTGGCGCAATGCCGGGAAGCATGCAGTCCATCTCGAGCGTATGGGTGAACCGAAAAATCATCTCGTCCACCAGGCGCTCGGAACCGATCGTCCGGGAGACCGGAACAATTTCCGTATCGGGTGGCATCTTGGGGATGAAGTGGCGGGAATAAAATTCGCTCAGTTGTTCCCGCCCAACGCCTCCGGTTAATACCGGGACATGATTCACGTAGGCATCGGACACCATCGTATCCATGGTTGCCGTGGTATCGCGCGTCGTGAACTCGTCGCGAATGTGCTCTTCCCAACGGTCATTCAGAAGTTTCTGTTCGGGCGTCAACGCAGCTCTTGTGCTTTGCTTCTCATCCATGAGTCCCTCCGGATAAGAATGGGTTCAACAAAATCTACTCGCGCTCCGAACGACCTTCCGCGCCCGCTTTGCCGGGGCCGCGTCATCGGTATTGTTCTCGGCGTCCCCTTCCTTGCTCGTAATGATCTGGATTGCCGGCAAGTTCTTCCTCGCACGATCCTTGTCGACCGAACATCGGTCTCGCCGCTTGTTGGGCGCCTCTGTGTTAGCAAACTCCAGCGCAAAATCCAAGTGATATCGCGCCGGGGTATTGCACCCCAACCCAGTTCCGCTGTGTCCTACGACCATTGTTGTCTGGGAAACCCGCTTCAGACTCCTTGTCCTTCCTGCGTGCTTTTTGCTTTATAACTAAGAACGTATATTTCACATCGGCCTCAGTCCGACAGGAAGCATTCGTGACCCCAGACAACAAAAAGCTTTTGCGTGTAGGAGTTCTCTTCGGAGGCCGTTCCGGCGAGCACGAAGTGTCGCTCGCGTCCGCCGCTTCCGTTATCCGCGGCCTGGATCCGGACAAATACGAAGCAATTCCCATCGGTATTAGCAAGGACGGGCACTGGTTGGTTGGTCAGGGCGCCGCGAAGATGCTGCCGGAGGTCCTAAAGGGCGGTCGCCGTGTGATGCTCGCCGCCGATCCCACCGAAGCCACTTTGGTCCCGCTTGATCGCGGAGCGGGCGCGCAACGGCTCGACGTAATCTTCCCTGTTATGCACGGAACCTTTGGTGAAGACGGCACGATCCAGGGAATGTTGGATCTGGCCGGGCTGCCCTATGTGGGCGCAGGCGTGCTCGGCTCGGCGGTCGGCATGGACAAAGACGTCTCCAAGCGGCTTTGCCTGGAGGCCGGCATTCCCGTGGTGCCCTGGGTCACGGTCCATCGCTGGCACTGGGAAAAAGATCCGGCAACGGTGAAGGCTGAGATCGAACAGAGGTTTCCTTACCCCGTTTTTGTCAAGCCCGCCACTCTGGGCTCCTCTGTCGGAATGAGCAAAGTGCACAACGCGGAAGAGCTTGGTCCCGCGCTCACCCTCGCCTGTGAATTCGGCATGAAAATTCTCGTTGAGCAGTCCGTGAGCGCGCGAGAAATCGAGGTCTCCGTTTTGGGCAATCACGAACCCAAGGCATCCGTGCCGGGCGAAATCGTTCCCCACCGGGAATTCTATGACTACACCGCGAAATACCTCGAGGAAGGCACGCAGCTTGTGATTCCTGCGTCTTTGACGCCGGCACAGGTGGAAGGAGTTCAATCTCTCGCCGTTCATGCGTTTCGCGTGTTGGAACTCACCGGAATGGCGCGCGTGGATTTCTTCCTCGAGAAAAATAGCGGCAAACTCTATCTGAATGAAGTAAACACGATCCCGGGTTTCACTTCCATCAGCATGTATCCGAAATTGTGGGAAGCCAGCGGAATTCCCTTCCGCGAACTCATCGACAAGCTGATTGCACTGGCTCTCGAAATGCATCGCGAACGAGCGCGCACCAAGTACGCCATCGAGCTGCCCGATGGCTCGGCTGGCGCGCTTTCCAACTGAAGCGCCTACAACTACACGTTCCGCGCGACGCGGGAAACTTTTTACCAAATCACGGCGTCCAATGTACTAGAGGGTTTGCGAGGCGGCATCTCTCCTGATACAGTTTTTCTGCCCGTTAAGCATAGAGAGCACCGGCGAAAATGGAGCAGGAAACTTACAAAGCCCCGATGTCCCTACTGGAGCCAGCTCCAGTAAAATCCTACAAATCGCAGGTGATGGCTTTCACGATCGGCGCTTTGGTCGTGGCTCTCGCCTTGTTCCTGTATTTCACGTTCCGCTACTATCCGGAGAAAATGGCGGCTTCCCAATTTTTCGATGCGTTGGTCGTGGGTAACACCGATAAAGCTTACGAGTTGTGGAAACCCAGCCCGAGTTACAGGAAGGATGATTTTCTCGCGGATTGGGGAACTTCCGGCTACTACGGTCCGGTCAAAAGCTACAAAATCATGAGTGCGAAAGCTCCAGAAAAAAGCAATTCGATCGCCGTCAACGTGGCGCTCAGTCCCTACGCCCCGTTGCCCAGTGCTGGCGACGCGGAAAAAAGTAGAAGCACAAAAGTGGTCACGCTGTGGGTTTCGCCGGCCGACAAATCACTAAGCTTTCCGCCATAAGCTCAGTCTTTCGCGACGGTTGCCTCCTCGGGAAGCATCACAGGGATGCCATCGCGAGTGGGATAAATAAGTTTACACGCATCGCACTTCAATCCTGAGCCGTCCGGTACCACGTGAATGGGACTCTTGCAGACCGGACACACAAGAATTGCCAGAAGCTCTTCGGAAACGTCCATCGGTTCGCTCCTCGTTTCAGAAACAAACTTTAGCAGACTCGGCCTGGCTCGAGCCAGCGTCCAAACTGCTATTTAGTAGAACGCGGCAGGTTCCCACATATGGGCTTCCCCCGCGTTATACTCGCGATTGGCCGGTACAAGTTCGCAGTCTACTCCTTGGTTGTGCCGGCGGATCCCGAAATCGAGGTATCGCGGCATGAACAAGCTAATCGCGCTCGTTTTCATTTTCTCAACCCTTTTCCTGGCTCCTCGAAGCCGGGCGCAGCAGCTCGGTCCTGCGGAGCTGCGGGAACTCGCGAAGGAAAATGAGGCCAAACAGGACGAACTGACCAACCTCGAGCATGAAATGGCACGGGCGATGCAATGGAACAATGGCACGCTGTTCCGCCGAATCTACGGGGATGACTTTGTTGGAGTTCTCCCTTCGGGCCAGCTTAAGGATAAAGCCGCCTGGATCTCGAATATCGAAGTTTCCGACGCCAAATACACGTCTTTTGTCGCATCCGATATTCGTGTCCGCATGTTCGAAGATACAGCGGTCGTCACCTGCCTCTGGAGCGCCCGCGGAGCTCAGGCAGGACACTCGTTTAGCAGACAACTTCGCGTCACTCACGTCTATATGTATGGCCAGAGAGGATGGCAGGTCATTGCAGCCCAGGAAACCCTTCTCCCGGGCTAATCCATGTCTACCCACCTCTAAGCTAACATCGCTACGAAACAATCTGCTCAAGTCGCAGGTCGTCCGTCGCTAAGACAATCCAGACCCGAGGTCACGATGCAGAGAAAAATCTGGTACATTTCCTTGTTGGGATTCTGTTTAACCGCGGCGCCAATCCGCTCCCAGGCTCCATCCGCTAAGCCATCGACCCCGGAACCGGTTCTCCCTTACATTCCTAGCCTGGATCTCGCTTCAATGGACAAGACGGCGGACCCGTGCGTGAATTTTTATCAGTATTCTTGTGGCGGATGGAAGAAGAACAATCCGATTCCACCGGACCAAACCTCCTGGTCCGTCTACGCCAAGCTCTACCAGGACAATCTCGCTTTTCTGAACGGGATTTTGCAACAGGCATCCGTTGATAACGGACAGCGCGATGCCGTTGAGCGGGAAATTGGCGACTTTTATGCCGCTTGTATGGATGAGGCGGCGGTAAACAAACAAGGAACCATTCCCATACAAGGGGATCTGGACGCGATTGCGAATCTACAATCGGCCAAAGACATCGCTTCGCTCGTGGCGCGCCTGCAACAAGCTTACGGCCGTTCCGTGCTCTTCGGCGCTGGTTCGACACAAGATCCCGACAATTCCGAGTTGGTGATCGCGGAAATCGATCAAGGCGGCTTGGGTTTGCCGGACCGCGACTATTACACCAAGGACGACGCGAAATCCGCAGAAACGCGCGAGCGCTACGTTCAGCACGTCCAGAAAATATTTGCGTTGATGGGCGAAGGCCCGGAGGCCGCCAAGAAGGATGCCGAGACGGTGATGCGGCTTGAAACGGAACTAGCCAAAGCCTCCATGACCCGCGTGGACCGGCGTGACCCTTACAAACTGAAACACAAAATGAAACTGGCCGAACTGAACGCTTTAGTACCGAACTTTGACTGGGAGGCCTATTACGCAACCGCGCAGTATCCCCGGTTTGAAATCCTGAACGTTGCTACGCCGGAATTCTTCAAGCAAGTGAACGAAAGGCTGGCGAAAGAGCCGCTCGACACTTGGAAGACCTATCTGCGCTTCCACGTCGTTGATTCCGCTTCCCCTTATCTTTCGACCCCCTTCGTGGACGAGAATTTCGCCTTCTACCGGCAATATCTGCGTGGCGCGAAGGAGCAACAGCCGCGCTGGAAGCGCTGCGTGAGTTATACCGATCGCCAACTGGGTGAAGCGCTCGGTCAGGCCTTTGTAGCCAAAGTCTTCTCGCCCGAATTGAAGCAAAGCACCGTGGAAATGGTGCGTCGCATCGAGGACGCCATGGCCGTTCGAATCGAGCGATTAGACTGGATGAGCCCGGAAACCAAGGCACAAGCGCTTCGCAAGCTCCACGCCATCCGCAACAAGATCGGCTATCCCGACAAATGGCGAGACTACAGCGGTATCAAGATTGCGCGCAATGATTTTGCCGGCAATATGGCGCGCACCTCGGAGTTCGAGCATCATCGGGACTTCAACAAAATCGGCAGACCGGTGGACCGCGGGGAATGGGGCATGAGCCCGCCGACTGTAAACGCTTATTACAACGATCAGATGAACGACATCAACTTCCCCGCCGGGGTTCTGCAGCCGCCTCTCTACGATGCAAAAATGGACGCCGCGCCCAATTACGGAAATACCGGCGGCACCATCGGCCACGAACTGACGCACGGCTTCGATGACGAAGGAAGTCAATACGATGCGGAAGGAAACCTGAAGAATTGGTGGACCAAAGACGATCGCGAGAAATTTGAAGCCCGCACCAAATGCGTCGAGGATCAGTATGCCAACTATATTGTCGTGGACGATATCCACATTAACAGCAAGCTCACGCTCGGCGAAGACGTGGCTGACTTGGGCGGCGAAATCCTCGCCTACATGGCTTGGCAAGACGCAACCAAGGTCCAGTCACTGCAGCCCCGCGACGGGCTGACACCGGAGCAGCGATTCTTTGTGGGTTTCGCACAATGGGCCTGCGAAAACGACCGTCCTGAGGATCAGCGTGTCCATGCCGCCACTGACCCCCATTCCCCCGGCGAATATCGCATTAATGGTGTGGTCGTGAATATGCCGGAGTTCGCCAAAGCCTTTTCCTGCAAGGCCGGACAACAAATGACGAAACCGGCCGAAAAGGTATGCAAGGTTTGGTAGCGTACCCCTGGCCCGCTCTGTAATGGAAGCGCAGTCGACTAGGCGGACGTAACGGAAGCCTTGAGCGGAATACATGCCTCGATGCAGGTGCCGCCACCGAGCCGCGAGTAAATGAACAGTTCTCCGCCGAGGCTGCGCAAGCGCTCCTGCATGCTCAAAAGTCCCAGCCCCTGAGTGAAATCGGCGGAATCCGGATCGAATCCGCCGCCCTCATCGGAAACTCGCAGCCGTAGCGATCCTGAAATTTCATCGAGTTCAATGAGCGCTCTCTGCGTCCCGCTATGCTTGTGCACGTTGCGAATCGCTTCCTGAGCGACACGGAACAGGCAAAGAGCCACATCCTGCGCCGGTCTTTGCTGCAGCGCGCCTTCGACGAATTCGATTTCCATCCCATTGCGTGCCCCGAAATCCTTGCAGAAATTCGATAGCGCCGCTGCCAGACCCAACAATTCCACTTGGGAAGGATGCAGCCGCCGCGAAACGTTGTGCACGTCCGAGGTAATCTCGCTCGCCGCCTTCACCAACGATTCTAGTTGTTCGGTAAGCGACGACTTGATTTGCATGGAAGCTTGCTTCAATTGTTCCAGGTCGATGCTAAGCAGGGCCAGCCGCTGTCCGGCGTCGTCGTGCAAATCGCGCGCAATCCGCGCCCGTTCTTCTTCTTGCGCACGCGCCAACCGGTTGCGCAAACTGATCAGCTTTTCTTCGGATCTTCTGCGGTCTGTAATGTCCTGATAGATGGCAAATGCCCCGACGAACGATTTCCCCGAAAACACCTTAATCCCGTGTAGTTCCACATCAAGGAACGTGCCATCTTTCCTCCGTCGTCGCACCACGGTGTGGACCACACCGCCACTTTGTACCGTTTGAGAGAGCTGCGCTGCCTCGTGTCTGTCATGCGGCGCGATGACATCGTCCAGGTTCTTGCCTTGTATCTCCGCCTGGGAATACAAAAACATATGTTCGAATGCAGGATTGCAGAAACGGACAAGCTGATTCTCGTCTTTGATGACGATTCCGAGAGGGATAGTCGAAATCAATGCCTCCATATACATGGCATGTTCCTTCAGTTCCTGTTCGGCGCGTCGGGCAGCGGTAATGTCGAGAGCCGAAGCCAGAATAGCGGGCTTGCCGTTGAATTCGGTAAGTGCCGCAGAAAAATCCAGCCATCGTTTTTCACCGTTCTTCGTCAGAATGGCGAACTGATACCGCGACGGGACAGGCTCCCCTGTCAGCCGCGCCTTCGCCCGTGCGAAGTTTTCGGCCCGAAAGTCCGGGTCGATCAGGTCCCACGGATCCATCGACAGGATTTCTTCCCTTTCGTACCCGGTGATCCGTTCGAACTCCTTGTTGAAATAGAGAAAGCGCATGTCCTGAATCACCCAGATTGCGGAATTCACGGTGTCAGCCACCAAGCGGAATTTTGCTTCCGATTGCCGTAGAGCCTGTTCGGCGCGAAACCGTTCGGTCACGTCGTGAGCCATACCTCGAATGAGCGGCTTGGAAACGCCCTCCCTGCGCAAAGTCGAGTGGTATTCCCAAACACGCTCTTCTCCATTGCGCGCTGTCACCACCATAAGCCCTGTCGCCTGACCGGTTTCTATTACCCGATGCACAAAGTGCGCGTACAAAGCCTTGTGCTTAGGGGCCAACAAATCCTGAATCCTCATATTTAGGACTTCTGCCACGGTGTAACCGAGGCGCCGGCAGGGAGCCTCATTGATCGTCACAATTCGCCCGTCCAACTGGTGGGTTCCCAAGAGGTCTTCGCTGTGCTCGACCAAATCGCGGTACCGGCTCTCGCTTGCGCCCAAATCCTCCATCGCTTTCTTGCGTTCGGTCAGATCCACGAAACTGACGGTATACACGTCGTTTACCTGCGACAGATGAAACTCAATGTCGCGAAACGACCCGTCCTTGCAGCAGACGCGCGCTTCCATCGCCAGCTGCTCGGTGCCGCCACGATTCGCTTTGTCGACTAGCTTTTGCCATCGTTCCCGCACGGACTGCCTGTAGTCCGGATCGGGATAGGCGCGAGGCCACCAATCGGAGACCTGCCGGACTTCGTCTTCGCTGTAACCAAACAGGCTGACGAATTTTTCGTTCGCAAACTCAATGGAATCCAGCGCGCCGCGAGCCACCATCATGGCCACCGGGCTGTTCCGTACCACTTGGCGGTTGAATTCTTCGCTTCGCCGCAGCTCTTGTTCAACGCGCCGGCGATGCTCGATTTCAAACTGCAGCGAAGCGTTATCCACTGCCAAACCGAGCCGCTGCTTCTCACTTACTTCCAATTCTATGGCGGTGTGCTGATAACGCTCGACTAACAACAGAATCATGCCCAGGCAGATGCCGAACGTGTCGACCAGATCGATGAACAACAATCCGGAATGGCCGATATATTCCACGGACACCAGGCTGTGCAGCGGTGCGGGATAATGCAAATTCCAATAAGAGAGGGTCATCTCGCTGAAACTCAAGAAATAGAGAATCTGATCGAGCGAGTAGATCAGACAGAATGCGCCCGTGATAATGGCAGCGTAGGAACCGCTCTTTCGGAATTCCCGCCAGAAGACCACGCAGCAAAACTGCAACGCGGACGCTAACAACAAGGCCCTCGGAGCATTTCGAACGGCGAAACTGAGCTGAGGAATTCCGCGAAAGCTGAAACCAAAAGCAAAACAGAGCAATGCCGCGGCAACCGCAACGGCCAAACCTCCGCAAAGTATTCCCCGGGAGATTCTTTTCGGAGTTCGCCAGCTCAACCCTCCAAACACGAGAAGCACAGGTTGCACATATCCGGAAACCAGAAGCAGCCCGATCAGGCCGGCCTTGGGCGCGGTCCACGTGGGACCAAGGCGCAAAGAAAGCGTGGCCGTAGCCAGATAAATCGCGAATGCGGTCCAGGCCCAGGCCCACCAGCGGAAGAATTCAAACCGCTGTAAGCGCGTATACAGAGCCCACAAAAAGGTCACCAGACAAACCGTCAACAACAGCTGCGTCGTAACCGACAGATAGAGAGTTTCCGACCCGGTCAACATGCGCACGCGTCTGTGAAGTTCCTAGACTGCTCCTTTTTCAGAATGGGGCCGCCGGTATACTTGTTTTTTGAAATTCTACACTATTTCGTATTATTGCGTTCCTGCGCACCCACGATCGCAATGGCTATCAACAACGCAACTACGGGATCGCAAGGGTGGCGGTGGCGAAGCGTTGTATGCGCTACATAAAACGTTATCGGGAAAATGATCGGGAAGCAGGCAACGGGAACGAAGTAAGCCTGCTGACGAGCATAGAGGCGTACAAGGCCCGCAATGAGGCCCCCTAGCGCGACTGCATTCCAAATCAGTATGAATCGGACAAAGGATGAGTCGGCTAGCGCAAAGTCTCGCCAGGGCGATTCCGTCCCCAACCAGGTTGCGACGATTCTTCGCCCGAACAGTTGTGCGTAAAGCGCTGGATGAACGCGGATGAAATTCACCGCTCTTCGCAATTTCTCATTCAGGAATTCCCGTTCGCCCTGTTGAGCGTACAGGTGGATCTGCTCGTAACGCGTAATGCGATTGATTCCACGCGAATGCGGATCAAACATTTCATTGTTGCCGGACCACAACTCGTAAGGAAAGTTGGACCGCAACGGAATGAACCGGTGGAACTGCGCATAATTTCGCGCAATCCATGGCAGACATGTGAGGAACAACACGCCCAGCGTTACGAGACCCAGTCGCAACTGCGTGCCAGGCCGTTTCCGACGACGATAAAGAATCCAGCCGAATAAAAATGGCAGCAGCGCCCCGAGCGCTGGGTTCGTCAGCAACGCCAAGCCCCACAGAAGTCCATAGAGTGCAAAATCGCGACGCCGCAGAGAATCCCTCCCTTCGAGCGTGCTCCACAACAATGCGGTCGCAAGCAGCACGGAAAGCGAAGTATCCCAGATCCATTGGAACGGCAGAATGATGCCACTGGGAAAAATGGCCCAGATCCAACCCGCCACCACCGCGGTTGCGAGCCCACCAATTCGTTTTCCCGCGTGAAACAGCGGGATTGTTGCCGACGCAGAGAAAATGCAATTCAACAGAATTGCCGCATAAAAAGATCGCAGCGTAAATGTCCCAAACAGTTTGAATATACCGGCGATGAGCAGAGGATAAATTGGCGCGAGCCATGCGGTAGCGCCTGTCGGCTGACGAAACAAGCAACAAAATCCGTTCCCTTGCGCGAGCGCGGACGAAACATTTCCCACTTCATTTTGGAATGGCACGTCGGCCAACACCACTCCGGGAATCAGGTGCGCCATGTACAGGAGATACGCAATGCGCAGGCCGAACGCTACAACGGCGATGAGCCACGCCGAACTTAGTAAACGAAATACTTTGTCGCGCATAGAAGAAAGAAGCATACAGCGAACGCATTCGAATGCGGAACCCGCTGCTCAACTTCTCTTATTCCCCCCGTCCATGCCTTGTCAGAACATGTTGCGTTCGAGTACAGTGCAGTTGGTTACGCTCAAGGCGCTCAAGCACACCATCCCGCTTGAGAAAAATCCCGGAAAGGAAAGGAAATGGTCAGAAAGGTAAGCTGGATTTTTTGCGTTCTGCTCGGGCTGGCGGTAACGGGTTGTGGTAATGCACAGAGAGAAGCCACCGACGCCGCGATTAATGCCGCGCAGTCGGCTATCAATGCTGCGCAAGTGGAAGCGGGGAAATATGTCCCAGACCAATTGCAAGCCGCGCAAACGGCTTTGCAAAGTGCAAAGGACGCGCTCGCGAAGGGCGACTACCAGGCGGGTTTGAGCGCCGCCCAAGACGCTCTGCGCAAGGCAAAGGATCTCGCAACCGTGGCAGCTGTGAAGAGAGACGAATGGACGAAGCAGTGGACCGATGTGAGCGCATCCGTGCCGAAGTCTCTCGACGAAGTGAAAGACAAGTTGTACGCCTACGCGCACGGCGCGCATTTGCCGGCGGGGATGGATAAAACCAAGCTGGGAGATGCAAAAACCCAGTACGAGCAATTGAAGCAGACGTGGGCGGAGGCAACCTCGGCCGCAACTCAGGGGAATCTTGCCGACGCCATGAAGAAGGCCTCAGACGCGAAGGACGTGCTCGCGAAGTTGAAGGAGATGCTCGGAATCAAGCCATAAACATCGTCAAGCGCACTAGGGGGCCCCAAAAAAAGGCGCGTCATTTTCTTGAAGATGCCGGGCTAGAAGGATTCGATCCGCCACATCAATCGTGCAGAAAACGAAGGTACCTTCGTCAGGTCGGGACGCCAAAGAGCTAGAATCTGCGAGCCTTGATAGACGCGCTCGAATCCGCCTTCCGATTCCGAAACAGTCTCAATCGGCGCAACCCAGAATTCCTCACTCCCCGGAGCATGCAACGTCACCCTCAGGCGCTGCCATCCATCCTGCATGCGAAGAAACGGGCCGGGCAATCTCCCCGCAAATTGCAAGTTTTGGTTCCCATCGGAAGTTTCAAAAAATCGGTCAGGCTCGGTTGGCGCCAAAAGATTGATTACAGATTCCAAGCCTACGCGCAGCGGCAATGCCAGCGATCCGGAAATCGCGAGCGCAACGTCGCAACTGACTTCGCATCCCTTTGGCGCAGGAGAAAACAAGAAATGTTTGGTGATCGCCAAGCGCGGTGAATTTGACCGGTCCGCAGCAAATTCTGGAAGCGTCTGCTCGAACGTCAGGTCGGCGTAATTTGCCGAGGAATTGCGGATCTCAAAATTCCCCGCTGCGGGACCGGCGAGTTCGTCGAGCCGCAGCTTTTCGTAGTCGCTCGAGCTTCGCGACGGATCAAAAAGGAGCAATCGAAACGAATGTCGCAGAAACCGGTCGTATAGCAGGAACTTTTCCAGATTCGGCTCTTTCACGCGCACCTGATCGTGGATAGACACTGCACCATCGCTGCCGGGCGCCGCTAAAGCCGCCTCGCGCAGTCGCGAATGATAGGCCTCGGGCCTTCTTTGAACCGAATTGATCAGCGTGGCGGATGACGGACGAAAGTCGAACAGCGCAATGGTGGCGCCATCTGAGGGTTTCAGCAATGCCTGATACTCCGGCGCGCTAAACAGAAGCTCTGAATCCGCGTCGGCGTCGTAATCCAGAAATTCCACCCTTGCATGTGAGCCGCCCGGCAAGAGCTGATCCACAAGCGTTTCCCCGCGCACTAGGTTGCGCCACAGCTCGGTCCGCAAATGCGGTGCGTACAGGCCGCCGAACACACCATGCCAGTAAGCATCGTTCCCTTGCCCGCGCAGGAGATAGTCGCGCGCCTCTTGAACTTGTGCCGTGTGTTCCGGACTGGAGCGGCGGGGCGGGACCGCGGCAACGCAAGCGGAGACTCGCAGCATTTTCTTGTGAAGCAGGTTGGATTCCGGATACTTACGAAAAAATCCACGCCATCCTCCGCCGCGCAAGAAATTGAGCAGATCGGGCCGAGCGGAAAATTCCTTGTGCAGCGCGTAGTAACGAAGCCGTGTGGCGGTGGGCAACACCCACTCCATCATTTCGGCATAGGACGCCGTGGGAAGGTCAGCGCGGCCGAGCGGCATATGAGAAGCGATACATTCACGAGGCGTGATGGTCTTCAACCACGTCGAATTCTCCTCAAGCGCTTCAAAAAAATTCTTCAGCCAGCCGTCGGCATAGCAATGCTTGAACGTCCCGGGCCAGACGCCGAATTTCTCCATGTCGTCGCCAAACGCAGCCACTCCGCCGGGATGCAACCTCGCGGCCTCCTGGAAATAGGTGATCGATTCTTCCACCTTGCGAAACGGGATCAGGTAGCGAAGCTCCTGCAACCCCGGAAACAGCCACACGGACTTGCCGCAATCCTCCGCGATATACGGGCCAAACAGTTCCCGCAGCTCGAAACCCGCGGCAAAAAAAGGAAGATCATCCACCAGCGTGTACCCGACGTTGGCATCCGCTAGTGACGACGGAAGCTGTGGCTCCCAAACGCGCTCGGCAAGCCATGCGCCTGTCGGACGCCTGCCAAAGTGCCGCTCGATATAGTCCGCCAGTCGAGTGATTTGTTCGTGGCGGTCCGCTTTCGGGATGGAGATGAGAATAGGCTCGTAAAAGCCGCCGCCGATCAATTCCACTTGTCCGGACGTCACCAGCTTTCGCAGGCGGTCAAAATATTCCGGGTGATTTTTCTCGATCCAAAGCAGTAGCGGGCCCGAGTAATGCAGCGCCAAGCGAATCTCCGGGTGCTTCTCGACCAAGGAGAGAAACGCGTTGTAGGAATTCTGGTAGCACTCTTCGAAAACATGTTCGAAATTACCGGCTGGCTGGTGGGCGTGAATCATCAGCACTACATGAAAGGGGAGGGGCTGGCGCATGAGGCTCACGTTTCATAATACCGCGGGACCTGCGAACGCGTACTACGACGAGTGCCACAATGCAAAACAGTTGAGAGAAGTTTTACTTCCCTTTGGTCCGAGCCTGCACCCAGTCTGCAATGATTTGCAGGGCCTGAGGCGAAAATGTCTCATCAATTGCTGCATATTCCGTCGGAGATCCATTGTAAGCGTGCTGGAAGAGGTGGTTGAGACCGGGCAATTGCCGCACCTCCGCCTGGCTGTTCCCCCCGTCGGCAAACGCCTTCTGAAGCATCGGCAGATTAATCTTCGGTGGAACCTGAAGATCCTTCTCCCCGTACAGCGCCAGTACAGCACATTTTGTTTTTTTCAAATCGGAGAGCGGATCGTACGACAAAAAGAAGCGAAACCAGGGTGACGTCATCATGTGGAGCTGAGCTTCGAGCGCTTCGGGCGGCATGGTCGTGTCCAGCCCGCTTTCCTTCACCAGTCCCTTTAGTTTCGCCGTCACCACGGACGAATCCTGCTCCTTCTGCAGCAAATCATAAGCTTCCTTGTCGAAATTGAGGCTGCTGAGCACCTGTGCATCGCTCAGGCCTCCGGTGCGCGCGATCAGGTCCGATTGGTTCAACAACGTGTCTTCACCTTTGGTTGCCGGAGCCGCCAGCAGAACAACCCAGGGAGTACCATGCGAGCTTGCCGCGATCGACGGTGCAATCATAGCGCCTTCGCTGTGTCCGATCAGTCCAACCTTTCCAGCGTCAATGTCTTTGCGAGACTTCAGATACGCAATCGCGCATTCCGTATCGCTCGCCAAATCCAGCGTCGTTGCCATTTCAAGGGATCCCGTGGACTGGCCAACACCACGCTTGTCGTACCGCAAAACCGCAATCCCCTTTCGTGTCAGATAATCCGACAGCACCAGGAACGGTTTGTGATTTGCAATCGCGCCATCTCGATCCTGAGGGCCGGAACCGGCAATGAGAATCGCCGCTGCAAACGGGCCGCTACCGTCGGGAACAGTGAGTGTGCCGGCAAGATCCACTCCGGCTTTCGCATTGGAAAAGGTTACCTCTTCTTCCCGATAAGGATATGGCTTCGATGGATTCTGTGGCCGCCGCAACTCCAGTGGCTGGTCGGAGCGCTTGAACTCCAACTTCTCCTTGATTTCGCTCTGTGACCATTCTCCCGCGATGGTACTCTTGGTCGCGTCCAGAGTTCCGTCGTAGGTGCTGGACAGCGCCGGGATCTCAAAGTGAAAAGCGCTGTCCTTCTGGCTGACTTTCGCCGCCGGTAGACCACTGACAAACTGGTCAAGACTATCGAGGGCGGCGATCAATTCACCCTTCGGATCATGGGAAACATGCAATTGAAACCGCAATCGCAAACCGTTCGCTTCGAGCGCGCCCTGCCATAGTCCTTCGGCTCCGAATTTCGAGCCTTCCGGCAAGTGCGCTGGAGGTTCTCGTTGAAATACCAGTGGCAACGAAGCGCCTCCCTGACTCCAATTCCCTTCAATGGTTTTCTGGTCTGCGGAAACTCTCCCTTCATACTTCACGCCCACGGAATGCACTTCAAACTTGAGCGTTCCGGAATTGAGAGACAGAGAACTGGCCTCAACGGCAAAGACCGCATTCTCCAGACTGTCGAGCGTTGCGTGCAGCGCGCCGACGGAATTTCTCGACAGATGCAGAACAATATGCAGTTCCGCGTCGCCGGCCTGCAAAATACCCGTGAACGTGCCTTGCAAAGGAGGTGTTTGCGCCCGCAGCAAAATTGAGCCCGGAAAAAGGATCAACCCAAGAATCGCCAGCCAAAACCGTCTAAAATAACGCAAAAACAACTCCCCATTGCATGGCAATGAACCGTAGCCGATTGGATGTAGGCTCCGCGGAAAAGGCAGCCTGAAACAAAAATGGCGCCACAAGGCAACCGCGGCGCCATCAAAAGATTATGCGCGGCAAAGCGCGCGCCCCCGATTTACTTCTTTTCGTACCACTCGGAGTTAATCGCCGAGAATTTCTGCCACTTTTCCGGCAGGTCTTCCAGCGCAAAAATGGCCGTCACAGGACAAACCGGGACGCACGCGCCGCAGTCGATGCATTCCACGGGGCTGATATACAGCATGGTTTCGTTCTGGTGAGCCGGCTCGTCCTTGCGTGGATGGATGCAGTCCACCGGGCATACATCAACACAGGCCGTGTCCTTCGTGTTGATGCAAGGTTCGGCAATCACGTAAGCCATTCAGAGTCTCCTTTGAAAGGTAGCGAACCAGGTTCGAACAGCCGCATCTAACCAGCAACTTTGGAAAGATACTACGGCACAGCCGGATCGCACGCTGCACTCATTTTACGTGGGAGCGCCAGGATTCTCAACCCACACGGTCGCGGTAGAATGGAAGGGAGAGGGCACCGCATGAAACGCAAATTTATCTTCGCCGGCTTGTTGCTCGCAGCAGGCGTGGCGATCGCTGTAGCGCAAACCGCTCCATCCAAGGATCTGCCGCGGATGGACGCAGAGGAATATCAGAAAATCTTGCAGAAATACAAAGGCCAACCGCTACTGGTGACCTTTTGGGCCACCTGGTGCGAGCCCTGCCGCGACGAATACCCCATGCTGAACGATCTCGCCAAGCAATACGCCCCGCAAGGATTGAAGGTAGTGGGAGTCAGCATGGATCAGGACGGCGACCTGATTTTGATGCGGCGGTTCCTCGCGCGCTATAAACCCGTATTTCCAAATTATCGCGAGATGAAAGGCGACGAAAACGCGTTCACAAACTCGGTGATGTCCGGCTGGAAGGGCACCCTCCCTGCTTCTTTCTTCTATGCCAAGGACGGAAGCCAAGTCGGTAGTCTCGTCGGTAGCAAAAACCACGACACTTACGATGCTGCTATCCGCGCGCTGCTCGCTAAATGAAACCGTATTCATTTTTCGTCCTTAAGAAACTATCAACACAATCCATCCGAGGAGGCAGTCATGTTGGATTTGAAGGGAAATAAAATTCTTTACTACGGCCATAGCACGTTTAGCCTGACCACACCCGGCGGCCAGGTGGCCATCATCGACCCTTTCGTCATGAGCAATCCGCGCTGCCCAGAATCGCTGAAAAGGGTGCATCGCCTGGACGCCATTTTCATAACCCACGGGCATTCCGACCATATCGCCGATCTTCTGCCTATCGCGAAACAACACAAACCGAAGATTGTCTCTACCTTCGAGACCTACGCGTGGCTTGAATCAAAAGCTACCGGCGCGCAAAACCTTCCGGCGAACAAAGGCGGCTCGATGAAAGTCGGCGACTTTGAAGTCACCCTGACTCACGCCTTTCATTCCAACTCGATCGACGACAATGGCGTACGTATTTATGGAGGCGAGGCGGGCGGTTTTATCGTCAAACTCCCGGGCAACGTCAGCATCTACCACGCGGGAGACACCAACGTCTTCGGCGACATGAAGCTCATCGCTGAAATGTACAAGCCGGATCTGGCCTGTCTCCCGATCGGCGATGTTTTCACTATGGGCCCGCGCGAAGCAGCGGTCGCTATTAAATTACTCGGCGTCAAGCACGTCATCCCTATGCACTATGCGACATTCCCACTGCTCACAGGGACGCCCGAGGCCTTGCGCGACGAGACAAAAGATATAGCCACGCTTCAGATCCACGGGCTCGAACCGGGCGAAACGTTGCGTTGAAGGGAATCGGCCGAAGTTTACGATCGCAAGAAATTACGGGCAAAAAAACCCAAGTTCGCAGGACGTTCGGCCAGCCGCCGCATAAAATACGGAAACCATTCCTGCCCGAACGGCACGTAAATCCTCACGCGGTACCCGTCGCGCACCAATTTCCGCTGCAGGTCGGTCCGCACACCATACAGCATCTGAAATTCGAAATCGTCCTTGGAAATTCTCTTTTCCGCTGCCCAACGGATCGTTTCCGCAATCATGCGCGGGTCGTGCGTCGCCATCGCGTGGTAGAAACCGCTCGCGAGCAAGATCCGCATCAGTCTGATGTAATTCCCGTCTACATCCTGCTTCCTCGCAAAAGCCACCTCTTGCGATTCTTTGTAAGCTCCCTTGCATAACCGGATCCTGCAACCATACGACAGCAAGTCCTGGATGTCGGTTTCGCTGCGATATAGGTAGGACTGCATCACCGCCCCCACGCACGGTGTTTGCGCCCGCACACGTTTTACCAGTTCCACGGTCCGCTGCGTATAAACGGAGCTTTCCATATCGACCCGTAGAAAATTGTCGTAGGCATTGGCGCGCTCCGTAATCGACAGCACCAAGCCCTCGCAGAACTCGACGGAAAGATCGAGTCCCAACTGCGTCAGCTTGCAGGAAACGTTCGCCTTCAGTTTTTCTTGTGCGATGCGATCGAAAATTCCAAGATAGGTGTCCCGCGCCTTCTGCGCATCCGCTGGGGTGGCGACGTTTTCTCCCAGGCAGTCCAACGTCACCATCATTCCAAGGTCGTTGCACCTTCGCGCGGCCTCGATCGCCTCATCGAGCCGCTCTCCCGCGACAAATCGATGTGACATCCGGCGGGTTGTGCCGTTGGTTGTAACCCAGTTGGCGAAACCTTTGCTTTCGGAAAGCTTCAGCAGAGTCGAACGGAGCATGTGCCAGTTAATTATGCCCGGAGTTACTGAGGGAGGCCAGCGGCGCGCTACTGCTTGTGCTCTTCGAGAAACTTCTCAGCGTCCAGCGCAGCCATGCACCCAGATCCTGCGGCAGTCACCGCCTGGCGATAACGGTGATCCTGTACGTCCCCCGCAATGAAGACTCCGGGCACTTTGGTGAGCGTTCCGTGATTAGCAATCAAGTAGCCGTTTTCGTCCATATCCAACTGCCCGCGGAAAACAATACTGTTCGGGTCGTGCCCGATCGCAACGAAGACGCCATCGAGTGCGATCTCTCGTCTTTCCGCGGTTTTCACGTTCTTCAGTCGAACGCCAGTGACCAATCCCTCAGGCGCCAAAATCTCTTCCACCGCATAAGGAGTGACGAATTCTACCTTCGGATTCGCCTTCGCGCGGTCGACCATGATTTTCGAAGCGCGAAACTCGTCCCGACGATGAATCAGGTACACCTTGCTTGCGTGACGCGAGAGAAATGTGGCTTCTTCCATGGCAGAGTCGCCGCCGCCAACAACCGCGATTGGTTTGGTGCGGAAAAAGTAACCGTCACATGTGGCGCAGGTTGAGACACCTCGTCCGATCAACTCCTTTTCGCCTTTTAGTCCCAGTAACCGCGCGGACGCGCCGGCGGCCACGATCAGCGCCCGAGTTTCATGGACTTCCTTTCCCGCCGTAATCTTGAACGGCCTCGTCCTCAGATCGACTTCCGTTACCGTTCCAGCCCGGAATTCCGCTCCGAATCTCATGGCCTGCTTGCGCATGTTTTCAATCAGTTCAGGCCCCATGATTCCGTCTGGAAATCCCGGAAAATTCTCGACGTGCGTGGTCAGGGAAAGCTGGCCTCCCGGTTCGTGACCCTCGAGCACGAGTGGCTTGAGGTCGGCGCGAGCCGCATAAATAGCGGCCGTCAGTCCAGCGCACCCGCTCCCGATAATCGTGACGTTATTCATGCAGTTAAGCCCCACGTATTGGATTCACTAGTAACACTTTAGGATACAAATCGAGCGACCATTGTAGCATCCCTGCAAAATGGAGCGCCGGGCCTCTCGTCCGGAGCTTCGAAGCGCCAGCCCGGCATCTTCGGCCTTTCGGCATCTAACGGTTTGTTCGTTCCGAGCGGCCAATTTGGAAATTAACGCGGAAATACAATTGTGGACGGAGATCCTTCACCAATTTAAGCTGCTGGGTGACAATCTCCTCAGGAGCAACAGATGGATCCTCGCTACCCCATCGGTAGGTATCAGCCACCTTCCGAGGTCACCCCCGCAAAGCGCGCCGAGGCCATTCGCGAAATTGCCGCCGCCCCGGAAAAAATCAGAGCGGCAATAAACGGCTTGAGTGATGGGCAACTCGAAGCTCCCTATCGCGACGGCGGCTGGACGCTGCGCCAAGTCGTTCATCATGTCGCCGACAGCCATATGAACGCCTACATCCGTTGGCGACTGGCTCTAACGGAAAGCGAACCTACCATCAAGCCCTACGAAGAGGCAGCCTGGGCCAAGCTGGAAGACGCCGCACACGCACCAGTCGAAGTGTCACTAAAACTTCTGGTGCCGCTCCACGAGCGCTGGGTTGGTCTGCTTCGGTCCGTGAAAGACCAGGAATTTTCCCGGACCTTTCGCCATCCCGAGCACGGCGTCCGAACGCTCGACTGGATGCTGTTCCTTTACGCCTGGCACGGCAATCACCACACCGCGCACATCACCGAATTGCGCAAACAAAAGAGTTGGTAACCGCGGTAGTCGGGTAGCCGAATGCTGCGCCGTCGTGTAGCATGAAACATATCCAAAGGAGATTCCATGTCGCGACCCGCCGGCACTTATGCTGTTTTTGAAACTTCGCTGGGAAATATCGTCGTCAAACTGCTCGATAAAGAAGCGCCCAAGACGGTAGAGAATTTCATTGGCCTCGCCGACGGTTCCAAGGAATTTGTGAACCCGATGACCGGCAAGAAAGAAAAACGAAATTACTATGACGGCCTGATCTTCCACCGCGTTATCCCGCAGTTCATGATCCAGGGCGGCTGCCCGAAAGGCGATGGCCGTGGCGGACCCGGCTATTCCTTCGCCGACGAATTCCACCCCTCCCTTAAGCACTCGAAAGCGGGAAAGCTCTCAATGGCCAATGCCGGACCGAACACCAACGGCAGCCAATTTTTTATCACCGTCGCGCCGACGCCTCACCTCGACAATCGCCACACCATCTTCGGCGAAGTGGTCGAAGGCCAGGACGTCGCGGACAAAATCTCCAATACGCCGCGCGACAGCATGGATAAGCCTCGCACTCCGGTGACCATGAAAGTTCGCATCGAACGCGTGGCCTGATTTCGGGACGTCCATGTTCACGCCTGCGCGGCTGACCCAATTCACAGTCGAGCTCATCTTCGTGCTCCTCGGTGTCCTGGTCATTTGGCTAGGACTTCACGATCGTATTAATTTCGACCCGCGCAGCGTACCCTGGCTCGCCATCAGCATCGGCGCCATTGCTTGGGGAGCCCTGGCTCTTGCCAGACCCGCTCCGTGGTGGATGCGCTGGCAGAAGTGGAATCGCGGCGGCTCGATGATCCTGCTTGGACTGCTGATGCTGGTCATCGGGCGCGTCCCTTTCGGGTGGGTGGGGCGCTTCCTGGCGGTTTGCGGCGTGGTACTGATCCTTCGCGGCGTTCTCGGCGCGCTTCTAATTTTGCAGCAGCGCTAAGGCAAAGTTCCGATATAATCCCCCTAATCCGAAAACCTCCAGCCCGATCTTCCGCCCAAGGCCGGACGCAGAACATAGTCAGATCAAGCAAGGAGAAGACCTGTGTTCAAAGAATTCAAAGAATTCGCAATGCGGGGTAGCGTGCTGGACCTCGCCGTCGGCGTCATTATCGGCGCTGCTTTCGGCAAGGTAGTTTCCTCTCTCGTCGATGATGTCCTCATGCCACCCTTGGGCCGCCTGATTGGCAGGGTGGACTTTTCAAACCTGTACATCAATTTGAGCGAGACACATTACGACACCCTCGCCGAGGCCAAGGCCCACGGAGCCGCGTTGGGTTACGGAAATTTCATCAATACCATTATCAATTTCGTGATCGTAGCCTTCGCGATTTTTTTACTCGTGCGCGCAGTGAACAAGTGGCTGCCAAAGCCGCCGGCCCCGGTAACCACCAAGGACTGCCCTCAGTGCGCCATGAAAATTCCCGTAGCTGCCAAGAAATGCGGCCACTGCACCAGCGCCGTTTAGTTGTTTCCTTCGAGGGCCGGCCTTCTGAGGCGGTCCCTTGCTCTGTTAGCAACCTGCCCCCCCGTTTAACGTTTCCGCGAGGGCACGGCGCCAGCCGCTGAAGTTCTCTGCAAAGTCTATTACGACTTCTCCGGCTTCTTCTTCAGGTTAGACTCGACATGCGTCCGCAAGCGGGTCATCAGCGCCTCTTCCTGCCCGTCATCGAGCTCCTTCTGCACCTCTTCTAGCGCAAAATGAACGACATCATGGTGATGTAACTCCAACGGAGCAATCGTCTCGTTGAAACGCAGCCACAGCCTGTGAATCAGGTTCACTTCATTCGCGGTAAGGTTCGGCGCGTGCGGCCCCAATACCTTGTAAACCTTATCGCCATTCTGCAAGTGAATTTCCAGGTTGAATTGCGGTTTGGGATCCCCTAGTTTTTCCCAGGCGTCGCCGATATGCCGCGCCTGCTCTTCCGTGGGCTCCTTCGGAGAATGGCCGAGCACGATGGTGCTGGATTGCAACGACGTCGCGGCTCGCAAAATGCCGTCCCACAAATCGCTGGCTGCCACAATCGCCAGCCGGATGCTCTTTCCGCGTTTTTCCGCCATCGACAACGCCTGCGTGAACAGTTGCTGCTCGATGCTTCCGAACAATTGTTCGGCGTCCAGGTCGTACTCGGCGGAAGCGGAACGCCGCAAAAGCCGCACGTGCAGAACGACCACATCCCTGCGCCCCGGTTTTACTCGATCAAGCACGCTTCCCAGGTGATAAAGCGCGTGAATATTGCTAACCGGCACGAGAATGTTGCCCGGCCGCGCTCCCACTGCCTCTGGAGTAAGTTCCCCTTCCATCGCCAGATGGAATTGGTCCATCTCTTCATGATGCGCAGCGGCATGTCCTCGCCGGGAAATTCTCTCGGAGATCGTGAAAATGATGAAAAGAGCCACGGAAAAAATACCACCGGCGATCGTGGCGTCTTTTTTGGTGAATAGATTGATTACGGCGATTCCAAACAGCGTCAAGGTAATCAAACCCAGACCGACGGGAATCTCGACTCCGAAAATGTGGAAGTTTAGGGGCACGCGATATTCGCGATCGCCAGGATGCGTGTAACGGAGCACCAGCACCGCCATGCCTTTCATGGCAAAACTCCAGATCACGCCGAAGGCATAGAGGTTGGCGAGGAAATCGACGTTGCCGCGGCTGATGATGATCGTCAGAATCTGCAACGCCGCGATGATGTTGATGATCCGGTAGGAAGTCCCGAATTTCCGGTGCGGCTGCCGGAACCAACTCGAGAGCACTCCGTCTTCGGAGACTCTGTTCAACACTCCGTTCGAACCAACAATGGCCGTATTCACCGCGCCGGCCAGAATCAGGGTGCCGACCACTACCACAAAACCATGGAAAATCAGCCGCAGCACAAACGGACCGGCCAGGTTCATGGCCAGTCCTCCAATCAGGTTTTCGAGGAAGTGCTGTCGCGTATCGTCCGGAATGATCATCACTGCGAAGAAAGACACCAGCGAGGTGAACACCAGGCTATAAACAAAAATGACCAGCCCGGTTTTCTTCAGATTCGGCAGCTTGGGATGTTCAATTTCGCGATAAACCTGCGCCAGTGATTCTTCACCGCTCATGGCCAGCACCGAATGGCCCAGCCCCACAAAGATCGCAATCACTCCCGCTAAATGCGCGAAGTGAATGCCGTAGAGCCAGCCCATGGCGTTGGGTTCGAGCTTCAGGTTGCGCGGGTGTGGGAATGGCGGTAAAGCGGGATGGCGTAGAAAAATCGTGTAAAGACACCAACCAATCAGGATCACGACCATGACCGTTGTGACCTGCATGATGCGCATGGCCTTTTGGCTGGATTCGTGAACGCCTTTGACGTTGTACCACCAGAAATACACGGTACAGAGAATTGCAAAGGCAGCGGCGCCGAAATCCGGCGAAATGTGCAATCCGAGATGGATGTAGTCGCTGGTTTCGTTGATCAGGCCGACGATATATTGTCCAGCCGACACACCGCTGATCGGGCCGGTCAGAATGTAGTCAAACATCAGGGCAGAAACGCTGAACTTTGCGAGGGTACCGCCCATCGCTTCCTTGACCACGCGGTAGACGCCGCCGCGCACGAACATGCTGCAGCTTTCCACGTAAATCGCGCGCACCGCATAGGAAAACAGCATGATCCCCAGAATGAACCAGGGCGCGGCCTTGCCAATGTAGCTCTCTGCCTCGCCCCCGGCGTAGTAAGCGGAAGACGCAAGGTCGTTCAGGACGATGGCTGCCGCGCGCCAGAAGGAAATGAAGCTTAGGAGCGCAGTGGTCGCGACGAGAACGCGCGGGACACCGTTCCCTTGGCTGCCCGGTGCAGCCGGGTTTTGGGGATTGCTGCTCATTGATGGGTGTTCAGACCTGCAGAGAACAATGCTCGCATTTTTCGCGCGGCAAGTCCAGTTGACGTGCGAATCTAAGCGTTTTGACCGAGCCAAATCGAGCGAAATACATGACTTGCAGACGCGTCGGCCATCTATCCCGGAGTAGAAGCCACGGAAGCCCCGCGAAACGCCGTCGCGCATTCCCGGCAAGCACACAGCGTCCGTAGGTATGCGTAACTGAAAATCCCCGTTGCATGGCCGTCGGTAAAACTGATTTGTATCGCGTAAGCACCGACCTGCGTGGCAGCCTGCGCCTTTACCTTCGGTTTGTATATAGGCAGAAGTGGCGAAGCCGCCGGCCCATTCCTGCCCGCCAGAGACTCCTTCTTTTCGCGCTCATCGTTACAGGTCGCACAGGGACAGTTGTCCCGAAGAAACGCAAAATCGAAATGACTGGAATGACCGTCGACCCACGTAATATCCACGCCTGCTCCCGTCTTCACGTGGACCCGCACATCTTTCGGCTTCTTCCGCGGATCAATAGGTTCCGGCATGGCTACTCAGTGGCGGTCTCGATCGTCCTTGTGGTTGCAGCATTCTCCAGGCGGAATCGGATTCCCGTGCGGACACGTAGTCGGATGTCCGAGGAAGCTGCAAATGCGCTGGTCCAGTTCCGGGCTGATGATGTGTTCGAATTTGCAGGCCTGCGTATGAGCCTCATGCTCATCAATTCTGAAGGTGTCCTTGAACAGCCGCTCCGCCAATCGATGCCGCCGCACAACGTCTCGCGCACGGTTCTTCCCGCGTTCGGTGAATTGCACTTCATGATTTTCCTCGACGGAAACAAGCCGCAAATCCTCCATGCGCGCCAGCGTGCGCATCGGATCGACGCCACCTGGCGTGCGAATGTGTTCCAAATCCGCGCGGTTTCCTTCTTCCCCACAAACCCAGATCTGCTCGAGCAAATGATCGAAGTGGATGCCGTCATCCATGGTAATGCGCTGATCGATCGCCAGATGCCCGTGAGCCAACTCGATTTTACGATCCGCCTGCTGCGCAATATCTGGATCATGGGTGACCATCAAGATGGTGTGCCCGACCTTGTGCAACTCGCGGAACAGTCCAATCACAATTTCTTCATTGGCTTCATCCAAGTTGCCCGTCGGCTCATCGGCCAGAATGATCTTCGGCTCATTGATCAACGCCCGCGCAATCGATACGCGCTGCTGCTCTCCACCGGAAAGCTGCGACGGCAGGTGTGTCAGCCGGTTGCCGAGTCCAACGCGTTTCAACGCCTCCGTGGCCTGCGCCTCATCGGTCATGCTGTGAAAATATTGCGCCAACATCACGTTCTCAAGCGCATTGAGATACGGCACGAGGTGAAACTGCTGAAACACGAATCCGACTTTCTCCGCGCGATAGCGCACCAGATCGTTTTCACTTAAATCCGCCAGATCCATTCCGTCCACCACCACATGTCCCGATGTGAGCGTGTCCAGTCCTCCCAGAATATTGATCAGCGTCGTCTTGCCGGAGCCCGACGGCCCCATCAGCGCCACCCATTCCCCTCCCTGGATACCGAAGGAAATGCCGTTCAGCGCGCGCAGACTCCCGTAATCCTTCACCAGCGCATCGATTTTGACCTGCGTGGTCACTCTGCACCTCGAAACACGGACGCTGGCCGGATGCTGGCCAACCGCCGCAACGGAAACGCGCTCGCAATGGAGGTAATTACGGTAAGAGCTACAGACACAGGATACACAATCCAACGCGGCTCCGCAGCCACGCCAAACACCGTCTTCCCGAGCCAGATCGAGGCCGCGATTCCGACTGCCGATCCGACCAGCCCCGCCCCGACCCCCAAAAGGATCGCCTCCGTCAGAAACAACTGTACTACCTGGCGGACGGAGCCCCCAATCGCTTTCATCAGCCCCACATCGTTCTTACGTTCGACGGCCACGTTGCTCATCCCCGCCATCACGCACAGGAACGTCAGGAAGAGCACCAGCAAGACCGTTGCGGAAAGAATCCCGCTGATCCGGTTGTAGATGCGGCTCTCCGTTTCCGCAAACTGCTTGATGCCGTTCACGCTCGCGTTGGGCAGGCGCTGACGCAAAGAGAAGATGAAAGCCTTGAGAGAGTCCGGTGTGGCATTCACACTAAGCTGAACCAGACTAAGGCGGCCTCCCAAGTCGGCCAGCGTCTGCGCAGTCTTCAGCTTTGTGAATACCTGCGTATCTTCCGCGCCGCCCGTCGCAACTACGGCAAATACCTTGCACGATGCCATTCTCCCCTGATTCCGTAGTTGCAGCGAATCACCGGCGCGCACCTTGAATTGCGCCGCCGCTTTTGCGCCTACTTCGCAAGCCTCCGGATGGTTTTCGAGACTGGCCACGTACTCGGTGCGCTGCCCGGGCCGAACTTCGGTCAATCTGTGACCTTCCGTTCCCGCGATCACCGCCGGCTCGAACTGAGTCGCGTCCACTTTCGCTACTTCGCCGATCACGTAGAGAAAACCTGCGGCTGGAACCGCCTTGCCTTCATATTCGCTCGGAAGCTGCGCAAGCAATCCTTCATCGAGAGTGGCTCGGCCCGTGCCTTCGTCGCCCGCCTGGCGCGGAGTAACAATCACGTTCGCTCCCAGGGCGCGAAATTCCGTGGTCAGCCGCTTCTTCGCGTCTATCTGCAAATTCAGCAGGGCACTCGTAACCGCCGCGCCCGCGCCGAGCGCCAACAGAATCACGAATAGTCTCCCGTAATTCGTCGTAAGCAGCCTGCGCTCGATGCGCCAGAACATGGAGAAGTTTGCCATCATTCGCCTCGCAGAATCGGCGCAGGATCGTAACGCGACGCCTGACGCAAGGGGAACGCGCTGCCAAGTAGCGTGATCGCCGCCGCCAGCGCTAGAATAATCAGCAGAACAAACAGTTTCGGCTCAGGCGCGAATCCAAAGATTCGCTCTCCCAATACTCTTGCCAACACAATGCCCACAGCGTAGCCAATGCCTCCGCCGACAAACGCAAGCAGCAACTGCTCCGACGCGAGCAGCACACCCACGAGGCCCGAATTTGCGCCAAGCGCCTTCATCAACCCGATTTCCGTGCGCCGCTCGATGACCGACGCTGCCGCCGAAGCGCCCACCGCCAGCGCCGCCGCCAACAGCGACGCAAACGTGACCAGCCACAACAACGTACGTACGTGTGTGAGCACGTTTCCTTCTCCCTCCGCCACGCGCCGGATCACACGCACGTCTGTGCCCTTCAAAACCTCACTGATTTGCAACGCAATCGACGAAACATAAGGCGAGCAATACCACTTGTCATATTCCGCCGCGGTCATCGATTTCCGATCGCGGCGCGCAAACGCGTCTTCCGGTTTCGTCAGCGCGCTCACATACAGCCGCCGGTATTCCCCCGGCTGGGCCGCCAGCTGTTGCGCAATCCTAAGGGGCGCAACGACCGCATTGTCTTCCGGGCCGCCCGTCGAGAGAATTCCGACGACTTTGAGTGCCCGCCAACCCGTCGCATCGCTCGCATGAACGTTGATCGTGTCACCGGCCCTGACGCCCCAACTCTTTGCAAGCCGGGAGCCCATCAGACACTCATCGGCGCCTTCGTTAAACCACTCGCCGTCCACATTCCACCAGGGATTGGTCTTCTCGATTCCCGTCCTGTAACTCATTCCATCGGGAATCGTCACGGAATGATTGCGCCAGGTGCCAATCAACGTTACATTCCCAGACGCTCCCGGACTCGACCAGTTCTTCGAGGCGGGCGACCATGCCTCTACCGGCACTTCCAAA
The DNA here is from genome assembly GCA_963783955.1 of Candidatus Acidiferrales bacterium. Classification (GTDB taxonomy): domain Bacteria; phylum Acidobacteriota; class Terriglobia; order Acidiferrales; family UBA7541; genus Acidiferrum. The sequence goes on from CAWAPN010000004.1 coordinate 948,027, forward strand.
ATCGGCGCAAACGCCACGATGTTGTAGCGCCAAAAAATCGTTTTTAGTTTTCCCAGATCGCTTTCCGGCAGGTACCTGCCCGCGTTCGCAGGCCGGTAATCCACGCCGCCGATTTCCAACGGCAAAGAGTCCGCTTGCGGCGTCACCAGCAAATTCGCGCCCAGGCTGCGAAACTCCTTCGCCAGCCGGTCTCCCACATCCAGGGACACGCTGAGGGCAGCCGTGGCTACAGCCATGCCCATCGCTAAGGCGGCCATACTAAGTATTTTGCGCCGGGGGCGTCGCGTGAAGGAATCGGCTACGAGTCGCAGGAACATTTTTCCCGGGTGTGAACGATTCTCCTATTTCGCTATGTATTGCGCGGCCTTGGCCATTGCCGAGACATCGAAAACAATCTCGTCGCCTTCCACCTGCGAAGGAAACCCAATCGGATTGCATCCGCCCTTTTGTCCAATCGACGGAATGTAAATGGCGGAACCGCAATGCCGGCAAATCACGTTCTGCCCTTCCTGCCGGTAACCTTCTGCCCCGCAGATCAGGCAGGCATCCAGTGCCGTGCCGTACCCGTCGGGTTTCTTAATGACCATGAAGCGAATCGACTGGCCGTCCGTGATGAGCGTGAACAAATGAAGATTGCCATCTTGCACCTCGGCCACGGGGATTCGCACAAGGTTGTTCGCCGCCTTTACCGGCCTAGCCTGCGGGGGCGCGGAATTCACCTTCGCATAGATAAAATCCGCGGTAAGCGCCAACAGGACGCCAAGGCTTGCAAATGCCGCAGCTATCATCCAAAGCCGCTGCCTGCGGTTCTTCCCTTCGATCAGCCGGAGTTCCGCGTCATTCATCGGCACGGCCGGAGCCTTTGCCCGCGATACATTCTGCCACTCCCGAAAAATCATCACGATCACGGCGCCGAAAACAAACACAAAAAAGAACAATTCGTTCCGGACGATCGGTCCCAGAACGGCCATCTCGGTCTTGCTCGAAGGGATCCACTGAGCCTCGCTCAATTCGTGCAATCCCGTCACCGCCAGCTGGATCGCCACCAAAATCAGAATCGCACTCGTCACCGCAAAAAAGCGATGCAATGGCACCTTCAACGTGCCTTTAAAGAAGAACAATCCGACCACTACGGCTGCCGCAATCCCGCTCACCGTTCCGATCCAGATCTGCAGCCCCTCGGTGGACATCTCTACGGCGCGCAAAATCAGCGCCAACTCCGCACCCTCGCGCAACACCATCAGGAAAACAAACACGCCGATGCCCCATCCCGCCGCGGAACCGCCGCGCCCGGCGTACTTTTCGACTTTTTCCTCGATTTCCTTCTTGAGATGCCTGGCAATGTTGTTCATCCAAAGGATCATGGTGACCACAAAAAACGCGGCCACCAGATACAGCAAACCTTCAAATCCATCTTCGCTAATGTTGAACCGTTCGAGAGCAATGGCAACCGCCAGGCTGAGCGCCGCCGCCGCCGCCACTCCTCCCCAGACATACCCGGACAGATGCGTTCGCCCGGTGCGGGCAAGGTAAACCAGCACAATACCCACGACCAGGGAGGCTTCAACCCCCTCGCGGAGGGCGATCAGAAATGCGGAGAGCACGAATACTCCAGTTGAAAATGATTTGCAACTAAGTTCCAGTTTACCCTTGCTGCTCTTCTTCCGTCAAGCTCCTGGAACACACCCATCTTTTGCCCACCCCGCTGTAGAATGAGGACTTGTGCGTCTAACGACCTATATGGCCCGTCGTGTCTATCGGCCGCTTCTAGCGATCCTGCTTTCCGGGCTTTTGGCCTGCGCCAACGTAACAGCACAAAATGCTCAGCCGGCCTCCACGTCCGACGATCCTCACGCCATGGTCAAGCCGGATGCAAAGCGTGCCAAGAGGCTGGTAGACCTCGGAACAAAAGAAGAAGCAACCGGGGCGTACGAAGCGGCCCTCGCCGCATACGACGAAGCCGTTCGCTACTCGCCCTTCGACGTTACCATCGTCGGCAAAGCGGCGGCTCTTCGCTCCAAGCTGATCCAGGCGTATTCGGATAACGCGGAAAGACTGGCGGTGGAAGGCAACCTTCCCGGCGCGACTCAGCAACTCGCCGCTGCGCTGCATATCGATCCGAGTAATGACATCCTGCAGGAACGGCTGAAACAGATGCAATCGATGCGCAACGATCCAAAAAGCGTTCTGCCCGAAGAAGCCCCCGAAGGATTACCTCAGCTCGTCCCATCCAAAGAAAAGAAAAACTTCCACTTCCAGATGGATTCGAAAGGCGCCTTCGAACAGGTTGCCGCCGCTTACGGGCTCAAAGTCAGCTTTGATGCCGATCTTCCCGCCCGAAGCGTCAAGGTGCGTCTGGACGATGTGGACTTCGACACGGCCATGAAGGTCCTGTCCCTCGAAACGGAAACCTTCTGGAAGCCGCTGAATGCAAAGTTGATTTTCGTTGCCGCGGACACGGCGGAAAAGCGCAAAGCCTTCGACACGGTTATTGAGCAGACCTTCGTGCTTCCAGACTCAGCCTCTAGTACCGAAATAGCCGACGTCGTGAAAGCGGTCCGCGACCTCACCGGTGCGCAGCGCATCCAGCAATCCGCGAATGCCCACAGCCTCACAATTCGAGACAACGTTCCCCGTGTCCACCTGGCAGGGGCCATCATTAGAGATTTGGAACAAGCCCCCGGCGAAGTCCTTCTCGAATTTCAATTCCTCGAGGTTGATCGCAACAACGCGATGAAGTTAGGCATCACCCCGCCGGCCAGTTTAACGGTGTACTCTGTTCCTCCCAATCTGGTCAGCGCCTTGCACACCGCTCCGAGCTATACCGCTCTCCTGACTCTCCTGGCCTCCATTTTTGGCACCGCCGCTACGGGCGGTCTCAGCAGTCTCGCGACTGCCATTCCTCCTATCGCCGCCTTCGGCGGCGGCAAATCCACTTTCCTGCTCACACTCCCGTCGCTTTCCGCCGATTTCTCGCAAACGCTTTCCCTGGTTCAAAGTGGCCGCCAAGTCCTGCTGCGAGGGCAAAACGGCAAGCCCGCCACATTCTTCGCGGGCGAACGTTATCCCATCACGCTTTCCTTGCTTTCCGGCAGCTTGGGCTCGAGCGGCCTCACTCCCGCCGTCGGCGGCGTTGCCACCACCACCATCGGAACCCAGCAATTCACCGTAGGAAAAGGCCCGGTAGCCTTGGCCTCAGCGGATCTTCGCGGCAGCGGCAATCAGGATCTTGCCGTCGTCAATCAGGACGACAACTCCATCACCATCCTGCTGAATCAAGGAACCGGAGCCGTCTCTCAATTCGATCAAGCCCCAGGCTCGCCCATTGTTTTGGGCCCCGCCGCGTCGAGTTCAACACAAACCGGCATCGTGAGTCCCGCCGTTCCCCTCACCGTCACCAGCGCGGCGCTGAAGTCGATTGCGGTAACGCCCGGCACGGCCTCGGTTGCGCCGAGCGGCACGCAGCAATTCACTGCCATCGGAACTTTCAGTGACGACACCACACAGGACGTTTCCTCGACCGTCACCTGGGCCTCCTCAAATACCGCCGTTGCCACCATCGGTTCGGGAAACGCTCTGGCCCTCGGCCAAGCCACCGGCACGACACAGATCAGCGCGTCGTTCGGCGGCGTCACCAGCTCGGCCGTGACGCTGAGGGTAACCTCGGCAACGCTTCGATCGATCGCGGTGACGCCCACAACAGCGTCGGTCGCGAAAAACGGCACCGTGCCACTTGTCGCAACAGGTACTTTCAGCGACGGCACCGCGCAGAATGTCACCGGCAGCGCGGATTGGAATTCTTCGAACCCGGGTATCGCCAGCGTCGGAGCCGGTTCGGTTCGTGGACTCGCTGCCGGATCAACGCAAATCACCGCCGCCATCGGCGGCGTGACCAGTCCTGTCGTGACCCTTACGGTCACCTCAGCCACGTTGAAGTCCATCGCCGTTTCCCCGTCCAGCCGCTCGATCGCTGCCGGTACGTCCCTGCAGTTCACGGCTTTGGGAACATACAGTGACGGAAGCACTCAGAACATCACTCCGGCGGTAGCTTGGGCCTCCTCGGATACTTCGGTGGCCACCATTAACTCAAGTTCTGGGCTGGCCACGGGCGTCGCCTTTGGTTCCACCTCCATTACCGCGACGCAAGGCGCCGCGGGCAGCCCCATTTCGATTGCCATCGGAGCCGTAAATACAGTTACCAACTCCAATCCTGATTTGGTCATCGCTTCGCAGATCAACAACTCCGTCCTGGTTCTGCTCGGCAACGGTGACGGCACCTTTAGCAATCCAGCGCAAGCTGTCAGCTATGTTGTCGGCAATCAACCGAGCAGCATTGTCTTGGGAACATTCAACACCAACACCGATGCGAATCTCGATTTTGTGGTCAGCAATTTCGCGGACAACACCTACTCTGTCTTCACCGGCAATGCCAATGGCACCTTCACTCAAGTAAAGGGATCTCCCTTTCACCTGCCCACCGGTCAAACCGGCCCAATCGCCATGACCTCGGCTGATTTCAACGGCGACGGCAAAGCTGATCTTGCCATCGTCAATCAGACCACCAACAACGTCACGGTTTTGCAGGGCAACGGCGACGGCACATTTACACCGTTGGCCGGGTCCCCTCTCCCGGCCGGCAGATTTCCCGTGGCCATCGCCTCGGGATCTCTCGCTGGAGGCACAGGACCGGGTCTGGCCATCGCCAATCAGAAAGACAGTACCATCACGGCATACTTGGGCAATGGAAACGGCACCTTCACTGCTTCGTCGCAGTCGCCTTTGGCCACTACCTCTGCTCCAAATGGCGTCGCCATCGCTGACTTCGCCGGGACCTCCACCGGCGGAATCGCCGCCACGGAAGGTCCTTCCGGTACGGTTATCGTGTATGTCGATCTCGGTAGCGGCCTGTTCACGGAAGCCTTGGAACCCGCAGCTGGTACCAGTCCCGGCGCCATCCTGGCCGGCAGCTTCACGGGCAACGCTCTGCCCGATATCGTTGTGACCAACAATCTCGGCGATACAGACGGAGATGTCACCCTACTCGTCAGCCCGACCAATGCGATCTCTTCCGGTTCCATCACGCAGACGCCTTATCCGGGCTCGGAATATGTCGATATCGGCCTGAAGATCAAGGCCACTCCGTACGTCCACGCGAACCACGAAGTGACCTTGCAATTGGAATACGAGCTAAAGGCCTTAAGCGGCAGCAACACCAACGGTATTCCCATCATTTCGAACGAGCAGATGAGTCAGACCATACGATTGAAGGAAAATGAAACTTCGATTCTTTCCGGATTGATAGATAATGAGAAAACGAAATCCGTCAGTGGACTCCCGGGGTTGGCGAAGATTCCCTATCTCGGCTATCTCTTCGGCACCACCAACGACTCTTATACAAATAACGAACTGCTGATTCTCATTACTCCGCGCGAGCTTCGCGTTCCCGAACGTGACTCGCGAATGATCTACGCCGGTCGCGGCGATGTGAGCGGTCGAGGTTCTGCTGGCGGGGCGGCACCTCCTCCGTTTCCTCCACCGACGGGCGCGCCGGAACAACCGCCTCCCGGGGCGCCCGCACAACCAGTGCCTCAGCCACCGGTTCAGCCGGCTCCGAACCGCGAAAATCCGCTGCAACCAGCCACGCCACGGCCCAATCCGTGACCCTGATTTCTTCGCGGTCCCTGCGGTTTGAAACCAACGTTGCTCTAAACAGTCAGGCGGCGCCCGGCGAGTGACTCGAGAATCTTCAAAGGCGAGCGCTGCGGTTCGACAAGGGCCGACGGCGGTATGAGCAATGTCTGTTCGAGCGCATATTGCCCGGAAAGTACCGCGTGGCTCACGCAATCCGTAAACGCCATCCACGACGAATTCGGTGGAAATTCCCAGCGGTTCTTCGGCGCGTTCTCCTGAAAGTTTGCATCTTCCTTCATGGCGTTGTGGCAGCGGTGCATTAGATCGTCATAAGGAGATCGATTCGCTGCGCGAAGACGGAGTGCCCTGGCCAAAAAATGTACTCCCTGCTGCACCGGATTGTTGAGCGACGATGTCAGTCCGCCAGCCTTCACCATCAAAGGGCCAAAGGCCTCAAACGTTTGGGACGTCAGCCACACGCGACTTTGCGTCGGGTTGATGTTGGTGAAAAATCGCAAAATGCGCGCTCCGTTCGTCGGCCTCGTCGGGAACGAATCAAAGTGCAGCAAGTCGTTGCGGGCATGCAGCCGAACCGAACGTCCTTTTTCCTCGATCGGACGAAAACTGGCGAACTCCAGCTTCCATCTCTCCGCATACGGAGCCAGAAAAGTCCTCAGAAATTCCACCGATCGCTTGGAATATTCCGCCAGGATCGCGTGCAATTTCCGGGCTTCCCGATCTTCACCACGGTGCAAGCCTGTAACTCGGTCCTCCAGAGGACGGTAAGCAATATTCTTGTGGTAAGCCGAACTGGACTGTTTGCGGTCCAGGAGAAGCTCGCGATCTTCGCTCGGAATCGCAATCGGCGAGCAAGGCAGGAATACGATTTGTCCGGACTCCAGGCACCGGCACACTTCCCTGGCTCTGGCTCCCGGCCAATCTCCGGGCGCAACCGAACCATCGATTGTCACCAGGCGGCTCAAGCCAGACGATGCGGTTTTTTCGGTTGCGGGGGCGGAATTCATGCAAACCTCTCGGGCCTCGCAAAACGGAGGAACACGCTAAAGCTAAGGCAACGGATCAAACACCACCACAGGTTGATACGTACGCGGCACGACCGCCTCCGCAATGGCGATTAGTTTATTCTCCTGACTAAACACGCGCAATCGCGGGGCATGCACGCCGCCACTTTCCAGTTGCGTCGTGGCGCCGGGTGGCAACTCCACTCTTCCTGGCTGCAACTGAGACACCATGACGTTGAACTTGGCTCCATGGCGGACCTTTTTTTCGAGCACCGGCAAAACATTCGTCTTCGGATAATCCGGCAGCAGATTTCCCAAAGCAATCAGGCAATTCTGGAATTTCCCCTCGCGCGCGGCGGCCGCCACTTCCTCGAGCTCCATCGCTTGATCCAACGAAAATTCGCCCACTGCCGTGCGGCATATTTCACTCAAATGCGCGCCGCAACCTATTTTCTGCCCCATGTCGTGCGCCAATGAGCGGATATACGTCCCGGACGAGCATTCAATCGAAAAACGCGCCGTTGAGCCTGCGATCTCGAGAAGCCGATATTCAAACACCTCCACGCTCGCAGGCTTCAGTTCAACGACCTGATTCTTGCGGGCCATTTCATATGCCGGCCGCCCGTGAATCTTCTTGGCGGAAAAGATCGGCGGCATCTGCTCGAAACGTCCCACACATTCCGCCGCCAATCGTTCGATCCACTGGTGATCCAGTCGAGGCGAAAGGTCCGGCCCCGTCGCTGTCCCCTCCGAATCGTAGGTATTGGTGGCATAGCCAAAACGAAATGACGCGTTGTAGCGTTTGCGCCGACCGGCGTAAAACCGCACCAGCCGCGTCGCCTTTCCAAGCAGCAGAACCAGCACACCGGTCGCAAGGGGGTCAAGCGTGCCAAGATGCCCGATCTGCCGGAATCCCGCCATATGCCGCACCGCATCCACGATGTCGTGCGAAGTCCTGCCCTGTGGTTTGTCGATCACCAAGGCGCCGTCAAACGGCGCAGGTTGCGGTTGCCGTGCCATCTCAAACCTATCCCAAACTTTGTACCGGCCGCCTGGAGGCGCGAACCGACGCGGTGGCCTTTACATCGAATCAAATTGCCACAGATTGTCATTCCGAGCGAAGCGAGGAACCTACTTTCCTCTCCGAGCCTTGCACTTCACGAACTCGCCTCCGGCGTCGACGGCTTTTCCGCCTTCATCTGCTTCAGTAACTGTTCGATGCGCTCTACATGCTCCTGCGAAAGGTCCAGCGTAAAGTGCAAATCCGGCAGCCGCCGCAACTGCAGCCGCTCGATAAGTTCGTGCCGGATGAAACCCGCCGCATGTTCCAGCGCCTTGATGGCATCAGCCTGCTCTTTGGCATTTTCCGTCCTCACGCTGACGAACACCCGGGCATGCTTCATATCCGGCTGCACGCGAACTCCACTGACGCAAACATTGCCTTCCAGCCGCGGATCTTTCAACTCGCCCGCCAGCATGGCGTTAATCTCGTGCGCGATCTCCTCGGCCACGCGTTCATGTCGATGATGGTCCGGACTCATACCAATGACTTTCCTTCAAAGAAACTCCACGTCATGCGAAACCAGCAATGGTCCTAGGATTTTATACGCCTCCGCCAGAACCAATTGGAGTGATTGCTCCACGTGCTGCTCGGCGTTCGACAACGTCACCACGCCGACCAGCGAACTCTTCCACACATCCTGGAAATCCAGTTCGGCCACCGCCACGTTGAAATGCCCGCGCAATCGATCCTTTAGGCTGCGCAGCACTTGCCGCTTGTCCTTGAGCGACCGCGCTTCCGGCAAATGCAATTCCAGCGTTAACAATCCTACTGGCATTGTGATTTTCCCGGCGAGTTGACACCCGGACTTCGACACCTACGCTACTTTCGAGCGGGAACCGGCCCTTGCGCGGCAGCCTCGGCGGCGGATAGCTTTTCGACTCGGAAGCACTCCAGGATGTCGCCGATTTTTACGTCGTTGAAATTGGCGATGCCGAGTCCGCACTCAAACCCGGTACGCACTTCGCTCGCGTCATCCTTGAAACGCTTCAGCGAACTCAGTTTGGATGTGTAAATCACGGCCCCATCGCGAAGCACTCGCACCTGCGCGTCGCGCTTCATGATTCCATCCAACACATAGCAACCGGCCACCGTGCCCGCACCCTTGACCCGGAACGTGTTGCGCACTTCCGCCCGGCCCAGGTACATTTCCTGCACCACCGGCTCCAACAGCCCTTCCATGGCCTTTTTGATCTCGTCGGACACTTCGTAAATGATGTTGTGCGTGCGGATGTCGACGCTTTCCTGCTGCGCCAACTCCGCCGCTTTGCGTTCCGGGCGCACGCCGAAGGCAATGATGATCGCGCCCGACGCGCTCGCCAGCAGCACGTCGTTCTCGTTTACGGCGCCCACACCGGCGCTGATAATCTTCAGTTTCACCTGCTCGGTCGAAAGCTTCGGCAACATCTCTTCCAAGACTTCCGCGGAACCCTGCACGTCGGCCTTGATCACGATCGGTAATTCTTTGACTTCGCCGGCCTTCAGTTGCTCGTGCAGTTGATCGAGCGTAATGCGCGCCCCGGCGCTCGCTCGCAGGGCTGCATCGCGCTGCTTCGATTGACGGAACTCGACTACGTGGCGGGCCTTGGCCTCGTCGGTAACCTGGAAGTGGTCGCCCGCTTCCGGCACGCCCTGCAAACCCAAAATCTCCACTGGAGTGGAAGGTGGCGCATCCTTGGTGGTGCGGCCGCGATCGTCAAACATCGCGCGCAACTTACCGAACACCGAGCCGGCAATGAAAAAGTCGCTGGTCTTTAGCGTCCCGTTCTGCACCAAAATCGTCGCCACCGGTCCGCGGCCCTTGTCCACGCGCGATTCGAGCACGGTGCCGCTCGCCGGCGCGTCCGGATTCGCTTTCAACTCGCGCAAGTCCGCCACCAGCAAAATAATTTCGAGCAGCTTGTCCAGGTTGGTCTTCTGCTTTGCGGAGACCTCCACGAACTCCGTGTCGCCGCCCCACTCCGCGGGCACCAATCCCAAATCGGACAATTGCCGCTTCACGCGTTCCGGCTGCGCTTCCGGCTTGTCGATCTTGTTGACCGCCACGATAATCGGCACACTCGCCGCTTTGGCGTGATCGATGGCCTCGCGCGTCTGCGGCATTACCCCGTCATCGGCCGCAACCACCAATACCACAATGTCCGTCACCTTCGCGCCGCGCGCGCGCATTCGCGTAAACGCTTCGTGGCCGGGCGTATCCACAAACACCACGCTGCGCTCTCCCACCTGCACTTTGTATGCGCCGATATGTTGCGTGATGCCTCCGGCTTCTCCTGCCGCCACATCCGCGGCTCGTATGCCGTCGAGTAAGCTGGTCTTCCCGTGGTCCACGTGACCCATCACGGTCACTACCGGCGGTCTCGGCTTCAGGTTCTCCCTGGTCTCTTCCTTCGCGACCTCCAGAACCATTTCCTCTTCAAACGAAACCACGCTCACGACGCCGTTGAACGCTTGCGCCAGATCGGTTGCCGTCTGAACGTCCAGCGCCTGGTTGATGCTTGCGAACACGCCGCGATCAAGCAGCGTCTTCAGCAAATCCTTCGCGCGGATATCCAGCTTCTCCGCCAATTCGCGGATCGTAATTCCTTCGGTCAAAGTCACTTCGCGTGGCGCACGGGGTTCCGGCGGCGCTATGGCCACCGCAGTCGCACCTCGCCCTCCTGCCCCGGGACGTTGCCTCGTCGGATGCAGTTTCCGTTCGCCTTCGATCTCCCGCTTGTCGACCATCGGCCGTTGTCGTTGTGTCGGTCTGCGCGTATACAGCGGCTTTCCGGGCTCTGCCTTAGGCGGCAGCTTGTCCGGGAAAGGCGGCAGCATCGCCGGCCGTCCAGGCGTGCGCGGGCCGGTCCGCGAACCCGATGGAATATTTCCGGGTCTCTGGCTCCATGGCCTTTGTCCGACGGGGGCTCCCGATCCGCTCGGACTTCCTCCAGGACGTGGCGTATACGGTCTCCCGCCTTGTCCCGTTTGCGGGCGCATTGGTTGTCCGGGACGCGGTCCGCTCGGACGATCGCTGCGAGGTTCTGTGCCTGGGATCGGTCCGCGATTCCCGCCCGTTGGCATAGGTGGTCGCACGGGCGCTGCCGGTCGCGCAGCTGGAGTTGTCGCGATCGCTCCGGCCGCCGGCCTCGCAGCCACGGTTTGCGCACCCGGCTGCGGTGGGCGAACTCTGGGCGGCACTCCCTGAGGCGGGCGCGCAATCGGCTGTCCGGGCGTCGGTGAAGTTCTCGGTGCAGCCGCTGGCGTAGCAGGCCGTGTTGTTGCCGCCGCGGGCGCATTGGGTGCCGGAGCGGCGGGTGCCGCCGGTCGTGCGGCTACGGGTGCTGCGGGTACCGGTGCAGGCGACACTGGCTTTGCAGCGACAGGAGCGGCTGGTGCACTTTGCGGCGCCGCAGGTGCGGCTGGTCGTGACGCGGGTGCAGTGGCAGGTGCCGCTTGCGGAACAGGAACCGCAGGCGCAGCGGGTTTCGGAGCGACAGGAGCAGGTGAGGCAGCCACCACCGGCGCGGGTGGTTTAGGCGCGGGTTTCGCGGGCTCCGGAGTTGCTGCTTCGGGCGCCGCCGGTTCTGCAGTTCCCTGTAGCGCGTGGCGAACTTTCTCCGCAACGTCAACGGGGATCGAGCTCGAGTGCGTCTTTTTCTCGGTTACGCCAAACCCCGCTAGCAGGTCAATGATCGCTTTCGCCTTGACCTCCAGCTCTCGGGCCAATTCATTAATTCGGACTTGGGTTGTGTCACTCATACTTCGCTAAGAATTTTTCTCTTCCTGCTGATTCTCGGTGGCTTCGTTCTCCACCGGTTCAGCATCCGCGGATTGATTCTCCGGGGTGGCTTCCTGTTCAGTCGATTCCACAGCGTTCTGCTCGGTGTCAGCCGCCGTTTCCGTCTCCGTCCCTGCTTCCTTTTCTGCCACGGCCTCCGCAGTTTCCTCTGCGGCTTCGGCAGTTTCATCGGCCGCCTCGGCTTCGCCCCCAGGAGCCGCTTCTCCGCCCTCATAGAAGCGGTTCACAGCCTGATAAATCTTGTCCACCATCTTCTCGCCGATGCCAGGGATCTCCATTAATTGTTCCGGCGTCATGCTGGCCAGTTTTTCGAGCGACGTGATTCCCGCAGCCTCGATCTTCTCGATGGTCTTCGGCCCCACGCCCGCCAGAACCGTCAGCGGCGTGGCCGGCGCCGTCAGAGCCGTCATTTGCTCTTCGATCTCGCGCCGCTTTTCTTCTTCGCTCTTGATATCGATGTCCCAGCCGATCAGCTTGCTAGCCAGCCGCACGTTCTGTCCCTTTTTGCCGATCGCCAGGGAGAGCTGAGAATCTTCCACGATCACTTCCAGCTTTTTGTTCTCGGGATCGGTGATCTGCACCCGCGTCACTTTCGCGGGGCTCAAAGCCTTCTGCGCGAACGCCACGGTTTCTTCGTTGTACGGAATGATGTCGATCTTCTCGCCGCGCAGTTCCCGGATGATCGATTGCACGCGCATGCCCTTCATGCCCACGCAAGCGCCCACCGGGTCAACGTCCTTGTCCCGGCTCGCCACCGCTACTTTCGTGCGCTCTCCAGCTTCCCTCGCCGCGGCGCGGATCTGCACCGTGCCGTCATAAATCTCCGGCACTTCCATCTCGAACAAGCGTTGCACCAGTGACGCATCCGCGCGAGATACGATCACCTGAGGCCCCTTCGCGGCGCGGTCCACTGCCTTGATCACCACCCGCAAACGCTCGCCAATGTTGTAAGTCTCTAATCTCGACTGTTCCCGCTTCGGCAGCCGCGCTTCCGTCCGTCCCATGTCGACAATCAGGTCCGGACCTTCCGCGCGCTTCACGATCGCGGTCACCAGCTCGCCTGCGCGCGTGTGATACTCGTTGTAAATCGTATCGCGCTCCGCTTCGCGCACCTTCTGCAGGATCACCTGTTTCGCCGTCTGCGCCGCTATGCGGCCTAGCACATCGGTCGGCTTTGTCGTGCGAATCTCGCCGCCCAACTCAAGGTTCGGGTCTTTTTTCTTCGCGTCCGTCAGGTTGATTTCGCGCTTTGGATCGGTAACTTCTTCGACCACGGTCAGAACCGAATAGACGTCCACTTGGCCGGATTCGGCATTGAACTTTCCGCGCAGGTCCTCTTCGGACTTGTAGTACTTCCGCGCCGCCACCACCATGGCATCCTCAATGGCGGAAATGACCACTTCCGGTTCGATGTGTTTCTCCCGGCTCAGCATTTCGATTTGTTGGTAGAGCAGGTTCGCCATTTTCTTCAGTCCCTAAAATTCGATCGTTAGGTTCGCTTTGCGGATCGCCGCCAGGGGAATCTCGACCATCCGCGCCTCTTTGCCTTGCAACTCCATATGGACTTTCCCGTCCGCGAACCCCTTTAAGCGCCCTTCGAAAAACTTAGCCTCTCCGATCGGCTCCGTAGTCGAAATCTTGGCCAGCCGCCCCGTAAATCTTTGGAATTCCGCCGGTGTTTTCAGCGCCCGGTCCATCCCAGGAGAGCTGATTTCCAGCACGTACCCGGGCCCAGGCACCAATTCCTCCACGTCCAAAATCACGCTGAGCTGTTGGCTCACTTTTTCGCAATCGGCGTGGCTGACTCTCGCGTAGGGGTTGTTAGCTTCTTCCCCTTCCGTCGCCTTGGTGGTCTCTGGCGGTGGGATCCGGTCGATGTACACCCTCAGGAACCGCTGTTTTCCCACCTTCCATTCGACATCCACGACTTCCAAGCCTTCCGAGCGCGCTACCCGCTCAGCGGCTTCGCGGATCTTTTCCAAATTCACCTAAAGACTCCCCGGCCTAAGCCGGTCTGAAGCTCAGTCCATCCGGCGGCAACAAAAAAGTGGGCTTGCGCCCACTCTATGGTGCGACCCGTAACAGAGCGAAGTTAGAGTATATTCCGGTAAACCCGCAAAAGCAAGGTAGCCCGCGTTACCAACGCTCCGACCGGCTAGGCTGTCCGGAAGCGCCAGTAAACACAGTAGCGCTGGCCATACAGACGGTAGAAGGGACTGAGAGTGACATCTTCAGGACGACCCGCGCCAATGGTTCGAAACGTGAGCGGTTTGTCAGGCGCACTGACCGGTTGAATCCATCGGTCGAGGGCGTTGCGGTCACCGGCGAGTTCCGGCAAGGCAATGGTAGGAAAGCCCCCGTGCAAAATCTTGTCGTCGGAGTAGATGCGCTTGGGGTCGAGATCCTGCGTTCCGAGTTCGCCGGCGAGCAGGATTGGGCCGTACAGGATCGCGGCCAGGTTCGTGTCGTCGGGAATGGTCTGCAAATGCAAGCGCATGGGTAATTTCACTTCCACGCGGTCGCCGTTTTTCCAGGTGCGCTCGATTTTCACGTAGCTAGCAGGTGTCAGCGTTTCGTTTGCCCGGAAGAGCTTCCCGTTGATCGTCACACTGGCATTGTCGGCCCAGTAAGGAATACGCACGTTCAAACCGAAGGCGGCAGGCGATTTCGTCTGCACCAGGAGGCGCGTACCGGCTTCGGCGGGAAAGCGTGTTTCCTGCCGGAGGACGACGCCCTTTTCCCGCCAGTTCACTTCGGACGCGAAGAACAGGTTCACCCAGAGCGACTGTGCATCGTGAAAATAGAAGCTCTCGCCGAGCTTCGAGAAATTTTCGAGGCCCGTCCCGCAGCAACAGAAGAAGCCCTCGTGCGGTATGAAGTGAACCTTCCACTGCCCGGATTGCAATCCGAGATAATAAAGTGGCGAGCCATCGGCTGGGTTGGGCGTAGCAAGAATATGATTCAGGAAAGCACGCTCGTAATAGTCGGCGTATTTTGCCTCAGCATGCCAGGCGAACAGATGACCGGTTAGCTTGAGCATGTTGTAGGTGTTGCAGGTCTCCTGGGTCTGATCCGTGAGCACGGAGGCAAGTACGTCCGGCGGCGTGCGGAAACGTTCGCCGACGCTGTTACCTCCGGCGACGTAACTGCGATGCAGCACAACGTCTTGCCAGAAGAACAGCGCGGCGTCGCGGTAGTACGGGTCGCCCGTCAGTTCGTATTCGCGTGCTGCCCCGATGAACTTGGGGATTTGTGTGTTGGCGTGGAGACCCGTGAGTGTATCGCGCCCGAGCGCGGCCGGGTCCATCACGACATGATGGTCGAAGCGTTCGGCGACCACGAGATATCCGGGATTCCCAGTGACGGCGGAGAGGTTGGCCAGGACTTCATTCATGCCACCAAACTCAATTTGCAGCGTGCGCTGCATCTGTTCTTCGGGAAGCCGGCCGGTTCGCCAGTCCGTCCAGGCCGCCATGCCTTCGAGCACCTGAAGTGCCTGCGCATTCTGGCAGTAGTCGTGAAAGTCGAGCAAGCCGGCCATGATTTTGTGCAGTGCATACCAGAGCACTGCCGCCGGACGGCCCTGTTCGAGGTTGTCGAAGTCCGATTCGGGGAACGCAGAAAGATAGCCCTTGTCGCCGAGCTTGGCCTGGCATTTTGCCAGTTCCGCGACCATGGCGTCGCCCTTTGCCTTGATGCCGACGTCACCGGTCGAGGCATACATCTGGCCGCTTGCGGAAAGAAAATGGCCGACGTAGTGACCGCGCCAGCCGTTGCTCGGAGACTCCCGGTTGTAGAGCGGTTCGGCGGACGATGGCAGCCCGGCGTTGACGCGGAAATTATGCAGCAGGCGATCGGAATCAAGAGCGAGCATGTAGTTCAGGGTTTGCTCGCGGATGCGAAGCAGCTCCGGATCAAGAATCTTGAGATCTTCCAGTCGGAACGGAATGGCAGTCGGCGTTGGGAGCACGTACTTGTTCGGTGAGTTCGTGCCGGTCCGATTCACCAAGTCACCGGCGAGTGCTTTATCGGCCGCCCCGGTAGCGGCTAGCACCGTACCGCCGTACACGATGCTCCGCAGAAACTCACGTCGAATCATGGAAATATCCTCTTTACAAAAGCACCGGAAGCCCAGGCGGATGGCTGCCTTCGCCCCAAATTATACCTCTCGGGGAACGCTTTTGGTGGACCGCGCCGCGACGCAAAAAAGCCCCGGCGTCGGCCGGGGCCCTTTTCACGATTCTATGGCTTCCGAACTACGGCTGCGGCTTGGTAGCCGGAGGCGTAGCTGGCTTGGTCGGCGCGGGCTTCGTCGCCGGCGCTGTTGCTCCACCCTTCACTGGATAGGCCTGATCGTATAGCTTGATGATTTCCTGGGTGATGTCGATATTGGTCGAGGCAAACAAGATGGGCGAATTCTGCGCGGACGAATCGAACACCGCCACAAGCCCGTTCTCCCGGGCATAGCGGTCCAGCACGTCCATCATCTTTCGCCCGATTTTGTCCACTACGTCCGCCTGCGCTGCTTGCACGTCTTCGTTCAACTCATTATTCTTCCGGTCCAGTTGCTGTGTCAGCCGCTGGCCTTGTTGCGTCAACCTCACCTTTTCTTCGTCGCTCAGCGTGTTCGCGCCCGCGCTCAAGCGATTGCGCAGATCATTAATCTGCTTGTTCATCCCTTCCAGTTCGTTCTGCCGCGGAGCAAATTGTGTCTGCAGTTCGCTCGAAGCCAGCTTCCCTTCCGCGGTCGTCACGATCGCCTGCCGCACATTGATCACGCCAATCTTGCCCGCCGACGCGGAACCGGCTGCAGTCTGCGCCTGGACGGCCGTTGTTCCGAGCAGGCTCGCCATGCCGAGAACAACCACACCCATCAGATTTCTCGAATTCACTGTATTCTCCTTGTTGATCTTCGGGCACGCCTTCCAGTTTCACGACCGCCGAACGAAGGGTTACCCTGAACTCGCGTAGTCCCGCTGAATTTTCCCGTGATCCATTCCGAAACGAGAACAACACAGTGGCATGGCTCGCTCAACGCCATGTCCGTCGCTCCCCACACACCCGTCTTGTTGCTGAATCACAAACAACTAAGTATAGCTGACTCGCCAATTTCCCTGCAATCCAAGCGATCCTCGCCGACCGAAGGCGCGGCGCCCGGTAAGCTCCTTATTTCGGCATCGGCAGCACGAGCACGCGGTTATTGTTCTGGTCCGCGACCAGAGCCGTGTTCGTGAACTGGTCGATGGCCACCGCGAACTGCGACTGGCTGCTGATTCCGAGCGTTGCTCGCGTGGCAAACGTCGGCGCATTCACCGCGTCGATCACCGAGGAAGTATTCGACGTCGAGTTCACACTCACCATTGTTCCGGTGTTGAAGTTATATGCCAGAGAAAATGGGTTAATGCCCACGCGGATCAAGTTCGTTGTTCCGCTGTCCGGATCAAACGTGTAGATGGCATTCTGTTGCGTCGACGCGGTGTAAAACAATGCCGGCGAAACAGCTGGGTCGTACACGATGCCCGTCGGATTTGCCGTCAAGGAATTAATCGACGAGGTCGTGGTCTTCGACGGCGGCACGGTCGTCAAGTTGATCACGTCCAGCCCACCCGTGACGCTCGTTGTACCCGCGTTTTGTATGTTGGTGACTACCGCTTCCGCGCGGTTCGGATCGACAGCTATCGCCGTCGGTGGTCCGCTGGTCGCAACCAGTTGCGCCACCGGCGTACAACCCGTGGTGGTGCCCGAAGGGGCCTTGCAGGTACTCCCCGTCAGCCACAACAGCGGCGTCAGGTCTATCGCGGAGAGGCTGTTTCCGCCGGCGTTGGCAACCAAGGCCAGCGCCCGGTCTTGATCGATCGTCACGCCCAAAGGCGACAGACCGGCGCAGATGTTGGTTGTGGTCACTCCGGTTGTAGCTGTCGTGCAAGTGGTGGAGGCGAAAGCCATTTGACTTGCGCTAAACGGACTACCTCCGTATTTAACGATGGACGCGGACGCATCGGAGTTGTTCGCGACGACTGCATAACCCAGTCGTGGGATAACGTCGACCCCAGTCGGATTGTGCCCCACTGCAACGGTCGCGAGCAATGATCCGTACGGCACTCCGTAGTTGTGCGCATTGCTGGCATCGAGATTGACAAACGAAATGCTGTTACATCCGTAGTTGGTGACGACACCGACGTTGTCGATCGTGTCGATCGCTACCGCTTCCGGCATCACCGCGGCGGAGCACAACGACGTCAAGTCGATGATACCCACCGCAAACAGATCCATCGTGTTCGAATTAAGTCCTCCGCCGGTTACCACGTCCAACGCAAAATCGTGTGCCCTGGTCAGTCGCGACGCTGCGATCGTGACGTCAAGCTCCGTATCGGTCGAACTGGTAATGCTGATCCCCGTGGAATCGCCATCGAGCCGCACGACCGGGGTTCCACTGCTGAGAAATCCCTGGCCTAGCACCCGCGCTGTTGCCGACTGGCCTACCGTCACGCTCTGCGGGAAACACGAAGCATAAATGTTTGTCGGATTCGACGGATTGCACACCGCTTTCGGTAGGGGATTCGGCGCGCCCGGTGTGCTAGCCAAGGGCGGCTGCCCATTCGCCACTCCTCCCGATGTCACGATGAGGTCCTGCACGTTCACTGGCTTGAACGTGGTCGTTGGGTCTACGTCGAGATAAGTCAAAGTATTCGAGCCGGCGTTCGCCACGAGCACCAGGTTCGTCTTCGGGTCGTAGACCATTGGACCAAACACCGTCACAGGCGTCGTGCTCCCGCCCGGCGTATAGCTCCCTGTGCCATTCTGGCCCGTTTGAATCGCTTGAATGATGCGGTAGGCCGCCGTCGCTCCACCGGCGCTTTGCCCTCCCGGATTGATCAGCGAAATTTCGTTGTAGATATTTGCCGGGTTGTAGGCCACCAAAACATTGGTAAACGGATCCCACGACACGGACCGCAATCCGACTTCCGGCGCTCCCGGAGGAATCGGCGTGCACGTGTTGCAGCTTCCTCGCGTCAGATACAACGAGCTCACCGACTGGTCCAGAGACGATATGAAGCCGATCTGGGGTGCCGCGGTTGCCGCGTTAGGATCGGCAAACGCGAACATGCGCGTGATTGGATTGATCGCTCCTCCCGCTGCCGTCGAACTCGTGCTGAACGTGTAGTACGGATTGCCGTAGGTAACCGTGCCACCGCCGCCGGTTGCCGCCCCGCAGGACGCACCGTTGTAGGTGTACGTGAACGTGTAATTAGCGACGCTCGTCACGTTATACGTTCCGTTGAAGCCGGCGGGGCTAACCCCGGCGATCAGCACCGATCCTGGCGCGGATGGATTCAATCCGTTGGCCGTCGGCGTGGTCACTGTGACTACGTCGTTCGTGCAGGTCACTCCGTTCGGCGCGGCGGCAATGGCTACCGTATTGTTGGTCAAAAGCAAGTTCACGACGGACGTGACTCCCGTGCCTCCCGGTGTCACATACGCCAGCGGCGCATCCGGCTGCATCACCACCTGCGGGGTTGGACCCGTATTCATGGATACAGACGCAATCGCGCAAGGCACTTTCTGCGAGGCCACGAAGCAAGGCGGCTGACTGGACGACGGATTGGGATTTACGTCGACAACGAATCCCACAAATGCATTGGCGAAGGCAACGATTGCGTAATGCGTTATTGGGTCCACTCCTACCGAGAACGGAGTCGGCGCGGTCGTGCCCGGAGGTTCCTGCACTAATCCGGCAAGGCTGACGGGCGATCCGATGACTTGTCCCGAAGGCAATGCCAGCAGCGTCAGCGTGTAATCGCCGCTGTTTACGACTACGCCCAGGTCCTGACCCGGATAATTGGTCAAGCTGATCTGCTGGTCAATGGCAATGCCCGTCGGCTGATGGCCGACGGCAACCTGCGCTCCCATTTGCGGGATATAGCGACCCGGCAGCGACGGGTTGGGCACGAGGTTGACAATTTGCACAGCGCTCGCGGCTTGGTCGGTGAAAACGGCGTACCCCTTGGTGGAATTCAGTGCCACCGCACTCGGCGCAAGATTCGTTTTGCCCCCCACTGCGGGAAACGGGATCGCAGGCGGATTTTGTATCTGGGTTGAAGGCGTCGTCGTTGTTCCCGTTGTGAAATAGGAGGAGCTCAAACCTGCAAAAACGGGCTGCACCGCCACGTCCGTGGTCCTGATCGGATAGGGCGGCGTCGATCCCTGCGGCGCATTGCTGACGATCGAGACCGGATACAATCCCGGAGTATTCGTCTGGCTACCCGAGAGCGGTCCGGTAAACTGCCGCGCATTGAACGAGGTCGCGATATTCGACTGACCATCGAACAACAAGTTGACGATCGGGCTGTTTCCGCCCCCGTAATACCCGCCGTCGGTGGAGAATTGCGTGGATGTTCCCTGCGGGTAGCTGTCGGGAACCGCTGACACCAGCGCTGGGCTCACATAAACGAGATTGATGGGGAACGAAATGGATTTCGTCTGCCCGGCATTGCTCGGGTCCGGGATGTTATTCACGGTAATGCTTGCCGTCCCGGCCGTTGCCAATTGCTGCGTGGTCAATCGTATTCGTGTCACGACCGACGCGTCGCAGGTAACTACCGGTGTCACACCCGAAGCACTCGGTGTGCAGTACGAAGGCGTGATCGGAATCGTGAATATATTCGACGCGGGAATGACTTGGGGAGATTGGTTCGCTCCCGGCGGGGTAAACGTGATTGTCGTTGTATTCAGCAGATTCTTCGCATTCAAGAAAACGTCTTGTAGCACGCCGCCCGCCGGAATCGTCGTTGGTTGAATCCCGGTAAACGTCAGCGGGTTTGTGCTGGCAGGCACTAGCGTAATTGTCGCAATCGCATAATGGTTTATATCGGACGACGACCATACCAGGACATACACCGTGGGTGCCGCCGTCGTGTTGCTCGATCCGCTCGAAATCGGATAGGTCTGCGTGGGTTGCTTCGCCGGTGCCGTAAATACACCTTGCGCGGAAATCGTGCCGCATTGCGGGCTGCAAGTAACGTCTTGCGGTTCGGGGGTCGTTCCATCCGGGAAATCCGTGGTGTTGCCTGCGACCGGCTGCACCACTTTCCACTGCGGATTGGCATTTGCCGGTGAGACGTTCAGGAAGTCGGCGGTGAATTTCACCTGCTGCGCGGGAGTTATTTCCGTAGGTACGGTCGCCGTCGAAGGCGTCAACGAGGTTCGTATACCGGTATCGAGTGCTAACACCGCCGACCCCGTTTTGTTCTTATTTGCGTCCGCCGTCGCCTTGAGCGTGATCGTCGGTATGGGATTCGGAAAATCCGTCAGTGTCGGAGCCGTGTATGTCAAAACATTACTCGGCGCAGTCGGCGTGGTCGTCCATGTTCCGAGGCTCCCGTTGGCCAGGGCCGCTACCTTTTGTCCTGAGCTGCAATTGAGAGGGCCCACCTGCGCCGGGTTCGGCTGTGATGTCGTGGGAGTCGGCGTGTACACGTACGTGCACGACCACTGCGAAGTTGTCGTGGTCGAACCCGTCACCGTGGACGTGAACGTCTGCACGGTC
This sequence comes from Candidatus Acidiferrales bacterium, assembly GCA_963783955.1. Classification (GTDB taxonomy): domain Bacteria; phylum Acidobacteriota; class Terriglobia; order Acidiferrales; family UBA7541; genus Acidiferrum. Next base: position 969,068 of record CAWAPN010000004.1, read on the forward strand.
CCTGCGATCACCGTCGCCGCCGTCGGCGACACGGTATCAATAACCGTGTTTGCACCCGACCCGCCGCACCCGTTCTGCAACATCGCCCCTGCGAGTGCCAGCATTGCGGCTGTTTTGATTGTGCGCAACTTCATGAATTACATCTCCCTGGTGAAATCTGCGCGGCCAAGTTTCCCGCGCCCACTCGTTAAATTTCTCGTGTCCCCGTTGGATGGCCTGAATTCTTTTTCCCGTTGCCCTGCCTAGAACGTGCGGCTCACCGTGAACCGGAACGTCGTCAACGGCTCAAAGTAATTCAATCTTCCCGGATTCTGCAGTACCGGTTGGACCTGGTACAAAATCGATGGATCGCACTGGTTCGGGTGCAGGGGATTGATCAACCCTAGGGACTGACACGTTGTATAAAGGTTCGTCAGATTGATTTTGTCGAACGGCGCGACGATGGTCTGGTGGATGCGCAGCGGGTTATACGCATAGTAGATCCGGAAGGGCGCCTGCACGATCGGAATGTTGATATTGAATTCGATGCCCACGGAATCGCGGATGTGGAAGTTCGTGTTCGGCGCGATCTGCAACTGCTGACCCTGATTGACCAGCGGAAACTGCTGGTTGATATTTTCCACGCCCGTCGGATCGAGCTTCAGAGCGTTTTTGTTCAGGATTCCATCGGTCCCGATGTCGTTGAACAATGTCATGCCCACAGGCCCGGCGATCGGTATTCGGTACTCAAGATTCGCCACGCTCTGCAGGTCCGCTCCAGGGAATGTAATTGTGTATGCCACCACCGGGACAGTAAAAGCTCCCTGAGTCGGATAGCCCCCCCCTGACAGATGATGGTTATCCGTGAAGGTAACCGCCGTATTCACCACGCTCGGTATGTACGTCACCGGCGAGATGGCGCGAATGTCGAAGCCGCGCAAATCGTTTTCGCCGCCCATATAAAAGCGGCTGAACGGCGGCACTTCTCCTCCGCCATACCCGGTAGTCCATGCAGCCAGAAAGCGCACTCCCACGGCGTTGCGTTTGTGGTTGATGGGATGGAAATACTTGAACTCTCCCGTGTTGGTGATCGTCCGTACGTTTCCGCCAAGGCCGGACACCGCCAAGGAGTAAAAATAGCTTCTTCCATTGGTTGCATTGATCGGGCTGTTGAGCGTGTTTTGCGAGATAGAGGTGGTCACTGTGCTGGACAGGATTCCGTTCAGCGCGCTGGGCCCGGCGATGCTCAGATACTGCAGTTGTGTGAACAACAATTCTGACGCCTGGTTGTAGGTGGTGATGTCCGTGCGCGTCAGCCCATAGGTCACGCCCACGCGCGTGAAGGCATAGCGCTTCAGCGGATAGCTCGCGTACACGGTAAACCCTTCGCTGTTCTGGTTGTAGTCCTGGACGTATTGCGGGTTGACGCTGACGGCCTGACCCGTCAGCACAGCCGCTTGTTCGGCTTGGTTAAACTTGTACAGCGATTTGAATATCGTGAAGCCCGTGGCGATCGGACGGTCGAAGAGATAAGGTTCGGAAAAGCCAAGCATGATACTCTGCGTGTACTGCCCGACCTGGGCTGAAAGTGTCAACGTCTCGCCCAGTCCCAGAAAGTTGTTGGTCTGATACGTCAGCCCGATAAACCCGCCGGCCAATCCGCTGACGCCGCCCTGCAAACCAATCGACTGTTTGCCTTTCTCTTTTAGCTTTAACAGAATGTCGACCGTGCCGGCCTTGGTGTCGCGCTTGATTTCCGCCGCCTTCTCCGGTTCGATCTTGTCGAAGAAATTCAACTGATTCAGCCGCAGAATGCTGATCTCCCAAAGGCGCTTGTTAAACAGCTGCCCCTCGTCGATCAACAGTTCGCGCCGGATCACTTTGTCGCGCGTCGTGGTGTTTCCGCTGAACTCAATTCGCCGGACGTAATACTGTTTGCCTTCATCAAATCTCATGGTTACGTCGATCCGCTTGGCTTTTTCGTCAAAGTCCATCTGCGGCTCGGGAACGAAATCGATGAAACCATACTGCCCGTAGATGCTTTCGTAATCCTTCATCACTTTGCGGAGCTTCGCAGCGTTAAACACGTCTCCCGGTTTCAGCGGAAACACGGTTTTCAGCGCGTCCACCTTCAAAGAAAGCGCTTTATCGGGGTCTGAGCTCACGATTTTGATGGTCCCCATCGTGTACCTATCGCCCTCTTCGATGGGAATGGTGATGTTCACCGCCTTACCCGTGGTCCTCCCGGTTAGCGGAATCCCGTATTTCCATCCTTCCGTATCCACGTTCTCGAGGATCGGATCGCCGAGCGACACTTTCATAAAACCGTTGTCCTGATACAAACCGCGAATGCCGACTTCCTGATCCTCGATCAGTTTGTCGTGGTCGTACGTTTTGGACATCACGTTGATATTGGTAAAGTACAGCGGAATCGCATACGGACGATCGTTGTGCATCGCACGGATCAGCTTCCGGTCGCTGAAGGCGTGATTCCCAGTGAACTTGATCTGCCCAACCTTGACCTTCGGCCCTTCGTTGATCTTGAAAACCAGGATAACCGCGTTGCTCGACGCGATTTTTTCGTACTGTGGCGTTACCGTCGCGAACTGCCTCCCGTGCTCCCCCAGCAATTCCTTAATGACAACTTCCGCTCTCTTGATTCGCGTCGGATCGAACTGGCTCTCTACCGTCAGTCCGACTTTCTTCTCCTTGAACCGGTCGAGAATGTCGGATTCGGAAATCGAATGGATGCCGTCGTAGCGGATGCGGCGGATCACCGGCCGCTCTCTGACCTCGAACACGATGACTTTTCCGTTGGGTTTTTCTCCGTCTTCGACGCGCAGTTTCACATCCTCGAAAAACTGCGTATTCCACAAAGCCATAAAGTCGCGGCGTAAACCCTCTTCGTTATAAGGGTCACCTGGCCGCGTGAAGATGCGCGCCAGCAGTGTGTCTCGTCGAATTCGCCGGTTGCCGTCGAACTCGATCCGCTCGATGAACGCCTGCCCTTCATGATCCTGCGCGTCTCCAACAAGCAGATCCGTGGGCGCTTCTTCCACTTTTTCTTCGAAGGTGTTTGCGTTCAGGGTGGCGTGGAATAGCGTCACGCCTTTGGCGGGTTGTTTGCTTTCGTTTTCAGGGGATGCTGTCTTCGCGAAGCAATCCTTGCCGAGTAGCGAAACTGCTACCACAAAGACGAAGACACAGAACTGGCGGACACACCAGGTTGTCCTGTCCGGCGAGAAACAGACTATCCTTTGAGCGGCCGTAGATCGGCTCAAGGCCGCGCCCCCAAACGCAATTTGTCATTCTCCCGCCGGTCCCGGTATGGGCCGGCCGAGCGTACTTCGCTTTACGGCCTTCCCACTTCAGGCCGCTATGCGGTCACACGCTGCGTCAGATTCACTAATGAACGACTGGGGTTGCCTCAGCAACAGGCCGGAATGCGAGACCTTCCCCCGCAACATAAACTTGCAATGTTGCCGGCCTCTGAATTCCCCCCTGGATCAACGATTCGGACAGCGGATCTTCCACATATTTCTGCAACGCCCGCCGCAACGGTCGCGCTCCGTAACTCCGGTCCGCGCACGTCTTCTCGAGGATCCATTGGCGCGCTTCGGGCGATAACACCACTTGCACCTGCCGGTGGATCAGCGTGTCGTTCAACTGCCCGACCAGCAGATCGATGATTCTTAGCAGATCCTCATCGCCCAGAGGATTGAACAGGATGATATCGTCCAGCCGGTTCAGAAATTCCGGATTGAACGCTCGCTTCACTTCTCCCAGCACCATGTCTTCCATGCTCTTCAGGCTGGCTTCGTCGAGCCCTGACTGGAAGCCGATGGATGTGCGCTTCTGCAAATGCCGCGCGCCGAGGTTGGAGGTCATGATGATGATTGTGTTGCGGAAATCGACCGTATTGCCAAGACCATCCGTCAATTGCCCGTCCTCAAAAACCTGCAACAAGATGTTAAAGAGGTCGGGATGCGCCTTCTCGATTTCGTCCAATAATATAACCGAATACGGCGTGCGACGCACGCGCTCGGTCAACTGGCCGCCCTCCTCGTAGCCCACATACCCCGGAGGCGCGCCGATCAGTTTCGAAACCGAATGCTTCTCCATGAATTCGGACATGTCGAAGCGGATTAGGGATTTCTCGCTTCCGAAGAGGAATTCCGACAACCGCCGAGCTACTTCGGTCTTGCCGACGCCCGTCGGGCCCAGGAAGAAGAAGCAGCCCACCGGCCGCAGCGGTGATTTCAGTCCCGCGCGGCTTCGGCGAATGGCTCGTGCCAGCGCCGTAATCGCCTTGTCCTGGCTGATTACTCGCTTGTGCAGTTCGGGTTCGATGCGCAGCAACTTCTGCTGCTCATCTTCTTTGATGGAAGTTACCGCGACACCTGTCCAACGAGACACCACTTCTTCGATGTCCTCTCGCGTCACGATGCCCGTCGAAGCGTCGTCTAGCTTGTAGCGTTCGCGCAGCACGCGCAGGTTTTCTTTCTCTTTGCGCTCTTCTTCCGAGTAGAACCGCGCTTTTTCGAATTCGTGCGCCGCAATAGCGGATTCCATCCGGTGCGTGATGAACTTCACGCGCTTCTGGACTTCGCTGACTTCTTCTGGAACCGACGCCTGGCGCAATTTGACCCGCGCTCCGGCTTCGTCGATCAGGTCAATGGCCTTGTCCGGCAGGAAACGATCGGGAATATACCGGTTCGAAAGATAAACCGAATAACGCAGGGCCTCATCGGTATAGCTCACCGCGTGAAACTTCTCGTAGCGCTCGCGCACACCGCTGATCACTTGAACGGCTTCGTCTTCGGTCGGAGCGGGCACCTTCACAGCTTGAAATCTGCGCTCGAGCGACCGGTCCTTCTCGACCGACTTCCGGTATTCGCTCGGTGTCGTTGCGCCAATGCACTGAATCTCTCCACGCGACAGCGCCGGCTTCAGAATATTCGCCGCGTCCAGCGAACCTTCCGCCGACCCGGCTCCCACCAGCGTGTGCAACTCATCGATGAATACGATAGAGTTCTGGCTCTCCATCAGCTCCTTCATGATGGTCTTCAATCGCTCTTCAAATTGTCCGCGATATTTCGTGCCCGCCACGATCAAGGACAGATCCAGCGACAAAATGCGCTTGTCCGCAAGGAACGAAGGTACATCGCCATCACTGATCCGCTGCGCCAATCCCTCGACGATCGCCGTTTTTCCAACGCCAGGCTCACCGATCAGCACGGGATTGTTCTTCGTGCGGCGGCACAAAATCTGGATTACACGCTCGACTTCCCCCTCGCGTCCAACCAACGGATCGAGGCTACCCTCGGTGGCGGCTTGCGTCAGGTCGCGGCTGAATTCCGCCAGAAGCGACGTCTCTTTCGGCCGCGCCGCCGTACTCTTCTCGCCGCTCGTCCGCGAGAGCTCTTCTCTCAACGCCGACAACCGCAGCCCGCGCTCCATCAGAATCTCTGCGCCAAAGCACTTCTCTTCGCGCAAGATTCCGAGAAGCAGATGCTCGGTGCCAACGTGCTTGTGTCCCAAACGTTCGGCCTCTTCCGCCGCGCTGTTCAGGATGCGCTTGCACTCCGCGCTTAGCGGCACTTCCACGGACGTGGAGATGCGCTCGCGAATCGTGATCCGCGCCTCAATCTCTTTTCGAATGGATTCGATCGAGCCCTGCTGCCGCAGGAATCGGTTCGCGAGTGCCTTGTCCTCCCGCATCAGCCCGAGCAAAAGATGCTCGGTCTCGATGTAGGGGCTTCCGTACTGGCTGGCCTCGTACCTGGCAAAGAAAATGACGCGTCGCGCTTTTTCTGTGTATCGTTCGAACACGTTAGCTCGCTTCTCCCCCTGGGGTCCCCTCCGCAACGTTCCCCACGCCGCGGCCTTGCAGAACACCGTGCTCAAGCCCCACGATTCGGTCGCACCGTTCGGCCAGCGCCAGATTGTGCGTCGCGATCAGCGACGTCAGGCGATGCGTGCGGTGCAACCGCTGCAACAACTCAAACACAGCCCAAGCATTCTGCTCGTCTAGATCTCCGGTCGGTTCATCCGCCAGCAGCACACGAGGTCCTGTCACCAGTGCCCGCGCGATTGCTGCTCGCTGCTGTTCTCCGCCCGAAAGTTCTCCTGCACGGTGCTCGGCTCGGTCCTGCAGACCCACTTCTGCCAGCCACTTCCGCGCTTCCATCTGCGCTTTCGCTTGTGGCTCACCGCGCACTAGTAGCGGCATCGCTACATTTTCTGTTGCCGTAAAATCCGGCAACAACTGGTGCCGCTGCCAGAGAAACCCCACGACGCAATTACGATATTCTGCAAGCGCCGCGTCTTCATTCGTTTCGATCGCTTTATTTTGAAAGTATACTGTACCGCTCGTTGGAGTGTCTAGCGCGGCCAGCAAATGCAGCAAAGTGCTTTTTCCAGCGCCCGACGGCGCAACCACAGCAACCATCTCTCCTTCGCCTAATTTCAAATTTACATCCACGAGAACTTGCAGATTTTTTTCGCGCGCTCCGTAGGTCTTTTTCAATCCTCGCGCTTCAAGGATCGCTTCGTCGGTTTTGTCTGGGCTGTCCATCGGTTGTCTCTGGCGATCCGCGCCGTCTCGTCCCTTCCTAGAAATCCCTCACCCTTACCTACGCCGTTTACGGGTCTAACCGTTTGATGCCTCCGTCGTTCGTTTCGCGAGACTCGAGCCCTTCCGCGACAACGCTCTGTCTGGCCCATCCATTTCCCATTTCTTCCCTTTTCCTACCCCGGTCTTCCATGCTCGAATTAGCGATTCGAAGGCTATCATTTCGACCGCCGCTAAACTCACTATTTTCAGCGTTTTCGCGCGGCTTTCCTGAAATCTCTACGGTCGCTCAACCCGAGCCTCCCAAATTCGTCTCGGGGGTGCTTTCCTAGGAGCAAATCTGCAGCCAAACTGCAGGCCCCTAAATCCTTCTTTCTCAGTCCTTTTCCGTTCATTCAAAACGCAGAATCTCGACCGGCAGCAAGCGGGCCGCTTCCCTAGCCGGAATTACCGTCGCAAGCACGGCAATCCCCATGGCGGCTAGCGCAATCCATAACCCATCCAGAAAACTCGGGTGAAAGGGAACGAATGGCACGGCATAGACCTGCGGATCCAATGGAATTAAATGATAGCTCCCGGCGATCCAGGTGAACGCATATCCAACCGCCAGTCCTAGCACCGTTCCCGAAGCTCCGATTACCATTCCGAGCAACAGGAAAATCCGCCGAACCTGCTCGCGCCGCGTTCCGAACGACAACAACACCGCAATGTCTTTCGCCTTGTCTGTTACGGTCATCGACAACACGACTAAAATGTTTAACCCGGCCACAAACGTAATCAGCCCGATGAAAATAGCGGTGACTAGCTTTTCGAGCCGCAGGGCGCGAAACAGCGCGCGATTCTGCTCCATCCACGTGGTCGTCGTGAATCCTTCTCCCGCCTCCCGCTCTACCTTTTTTGCAATTTCCGTCGCTTGTTCCGGTTTATCCAAACGAAATTCAAGCACGTTCACGACATCACCGGTCCCGGCCAGCGATTGCGCCGCGGGTAATGTTACAAAGCACCAATTTTCGTCGTAGTCGTAAAATCCCGAATCAAAAACTCCCGTGATCCGGAATCTTCTTGTTCTCGGCATCAGCCCGAACGGAGTCAACCGCCCCTGCGGACTGGTCAGCGTTACATAATCCCCCGGTCGCACGCTCCATTCCTCTGCCAGTTGCTTGCCGACCAGCATCGCGTCGATCCCATCCGGGTCCGGCGAAAAATCTTTGCGCCCGGCAGAAAGTTTCTGCAGCGCTTCGTCGCCGCGCTCCTCGAGCGCCACGTCAATTCCCTTGACTACAACGCCGCGTGCTTGCCCGCCATAGGACAGCAACATGGTTTCGTAAATTGCCGGAGTCACGAATTTCACTCCCGGCGTCTTCTGCAGATTCTCCGTGAGCGCTTTATAATTCTGCATTCCGTCTGAACCCGGACGTGTTAGGGAAATGTGCGCGGTCACACCTAGCAGGCGATCCTGCAGCGTCTCCCGGAAACCGCTGTTCATCGCCAGAGCAATGACCAGCGTGGCCACTCCCGCCGCCACTCCGACGATGCTGAACGCAGTGATCAGCCGTAAGATAGCCGGCCGGTTCGGCGATCTCAAGTAGCGTTTCGCCACAAACCATTCAAAGCTCACGGCCTGATCCGCCTCTTAACCACCAATCCCACCCCTGAAATTGTCATTTCAAGCCAGCGGCAGCCAGGAGGAGTCCGCGAGGCAAGGAACTTGCTCTCCCATCCCACCGCCAAATTAAGCTTCAGGCGCACCCGCCACATCGCCTTCCTTCTTGCTTTCCGGGCGGAGTTGCGGAAAGAGAATGACATCCCGGATGGAATGCGAATCCGTCAAGAGCATAGTCAAGCGATCGATCCCGATGCCTTCTCCCGCGGTCGGCGGCATCCCGTGGCACAGCGCGCGTAGGTAGTCCACGTCCAATTGCTTGGGCACCTCATCTCCGCCTTGAGCGACCTGCGCCAGAAAACGCCTCTCTTGTTCCGCGGGATCATTCAGCTCCGAAAAACCGTTGGCAATTTCCATACCAGCCACATAAATTTCGAAGCGCTCCACCAGGGACGGATCTTCCGGTTTCTGCTTCGAAAGCGGCGAAATCTCCAGCGGAAAATCGTACAGAATCGTCGGCTGCACCAGCTTGTCCTCGGCAACCGTTTCAAACAGCAGCCCGCTCCACTCGCCGTCCGCCAGGTTTCCCTTGGCAGCGGCATATTCGGCATGATTCGCCTTCGCCCAAAGGTTGTACCGCTCCGTCGCCCGTTGCGCTCCTCCTGGTGTTGCAAGTTCTTCCAAAACAGGCGCTCGGCCCGCACCCTCCGGCCAATACCTCACGATGGCTTCCCGCATGGTCAATCGTTGCATTTTCGAAAAATCCAGCTCCACCTCGCCGTACTTCACCGTGGTCGACCCCGTGATGTTTTTCGCCAACAGCGCGAACAATTCTTCATTTAGGTCCATCAAGTCCCGGTAGTTGCTGTACGCCTCGTAAAACTCCAACATCGTGAATTCGGGATTGTGCTGCGTGCTGATCCCTTCATTCCGAAAATTCCGATTGATTTCGTACACCCGGTCGAAGCCCCCGACCGTCAGCCTCTTCAAATACAGTTCCGGCGCGATCCGCAAATACAGATCGAGATCCAGGCTATTGTGGTGCGTAACAAATGGTCGTGCCGTTGCTCCCCCCGGAATGGGGTGCATCATCGGCGTTTCCACTTCAACATAACCGCGCTTATCGAAAAACTGCCGCAACTCGCGGACAATTCGCGCCCGCGTCTGGAAGACTTCCCGTGACTTTTCCGTCGCCACCAGGTCCAGATACCGCTGCCTGTACCGCAACTCGATGTCCGCCAACCCGTGCCACTTCTCAGGCAGGGGCAGTAACGCTTTACTCAAAAAGAAAAGTTCCTCGACCCAAACCGAAAGCTCCCCGCTCTTTGTACGGAACAGGTGTCCGCGCACACCGACGTGGTCTCCCAAATCCAGCAAGTGAAAAAGTTGGAAGCCTTTTTCGCCCACAACGTCTTTTCGCACGTAGATCTGGATCTTGCTCCCTGTCCCCTGCAGATGCGCAAACCCCGCTTTACCCATCAATCGGTAGGAAACGATCCTTCCGGCGACCTGCGTGTGCTTCTTCTCCGCTTGCAATTCCGCTGCGCTCTGCGAAGAATACTTGCTCACCAGCTCCGCCGGCGTTTCGGTCCAACGAAACTCCCGCGGAAACGCCTCATAACCGAGCGCCTGAATTTCTTCTAATTTCTTTTGCCGCTGCAGGAATTGATCTTTCGGCTCGAATTGCAAGAGGGGCTTGATCCTTTCCGAATCTGGTGTTCACGAGTATAAAGGCGGCTTCACAGACAGAGCAAGGAAGCGCTCGTCGAAGAGCCGAGCGCTCCATTTCGCGAATTTTCCCGAAGGGCGTCCTATTCGCATGGAACTGAATAAAGTTTCAATGCGTTTTTGTAATTTGCTATACTTCTGCTGATTCAGGGAGGTGCTAGTGCGTTCCCGCCCGCTCTCAATGCACTCCGCTTCTGTGTCACAAGATTGGCGTAAACCTTTAGACGGCGACAAATCGAACGCCTACTTGCAATGCGTGCGCCGCCTGGAAACGGCTTACGCCATGTTCAGCGTAAATCTCGACGAAGCCTTCGGAATGCGGCGCATCGGGCTTAACTCCAAAGCCTCTCAAGTCCTTACCGTTGCTCCGGCCCTTTGTGGACGGCTCGCGCACCCACTCCACTCCTTGCTCGAAGTGATGCTCGATCATGCCAAGCATTTTGGCGTCGCGCCCAATCTTGCTCCTCTGGACCCGCAAAATTTTCAGCATTCCCGCAGCCAGCGTGTAGCACTCTTCCATGAGCTTTTCAGTAGAATCCTTCTCACGCGTAAATCGCAGTTCTCCCATAAAATCTCTGCCCTGGCGGATCTTGTGGATCAACTTGACTTGAGCTTTGAATCGACGGCTGAAGAGTTGGCCGGCGGTGATTCTTTCGAGCCCGACCGCGATTGGGAGCTGCTCGATTCCATCCACTACGACCTAAACACATGCCTCCGCGAGGCCGTCGTTCTTCTGAAGTCTTTTCTTCACGCTCTCCCGGGGCCGCAATTGGTCGGCTTTCAGGCAGCCATGGACGAGTCCTGCGCCGGCACACTGTCTCCCGTGATTGCTCGCGCCAGGCATCTTGCCCATAGACGGATGGCGTTCCTAAAGGGACAATAGGCTTATCCCTGCGGATAGCCGCAGCCTCATGCAACCTATTAAGGGCTAACCCCTTCTATAGGGGCATATGTGCTCCTCGACGTCCGTACTCGGGACAACTCTGAAGGGAACCCGGCGCATCGCACCTAGTGGCGCCGCTATTGGACTGTTGGCCCGACCAAGATCAACCGAGCCCATAGCGTGGACGGAAGCGGAGGCCATCCGCCGCTCCCAGGCGGGGGATTCTGCCGCGTTCGACTTTCTCTATCAACTTCATAGCCGCAGGGTCTATGCCCTCTGCTTGAGAATGGTCAACAACCCCGCGGATGCCGAAGATCTGACCCAGGAGGCGTTCCTACAGCTCTTCCGCAAGATCGCCACCTTTCGCGGTGAATCGGCCTTCTCCACTTGGCTGCATCGCATGACCGTAAACGTCGTGCTCATGCGCCTGCGTAAGAAATCGCTCCCGACCGATTCCCTCGAAGAGACCTTGGATCCGGATCAGGAGAGCAGCAGTCCGAAGCGCGACGTCGGCGCTCTGGATCTGCGCTTGTCGGGCGCCGTCGACCGCGTTAACCTCGACCGCTCTATTGAGCAGCTTCCTCCGGGATATCGAACCGTGTTCGTCCTGCACGATGTTCAGGGTTACGAACACAACGAGATTGCAGACATCATGGGATGCTCGGTTGGCAATTCGAAGTCGCAGTTGCATAAAGCGCGCACTCGCCTGCGCGAGCTCCTTCAGGAAGAGATCCGGGATCAGGCTCGTCAGGAACGCCAGTCTCTGAAAGCGCAGTCGGGCACAAAGGATTGAGCTAGAATGTTGCTACCGTCAAAGATGTCAATCGGTGCGCCGGGGCTTCTACGGATTTTTGCGGGGAGAGCCACTCAGTGCTGTGCCCTGCGGAGTTTGTGGTATGCAGTGTAAGGAACTCGAAGCCGTGCTGGAATCAGAGGGCCTTGATGCTCTTCCCTCGGAAGCTCGTGAGCATCTAGCCGGCTGCACTTGCTGCCGGGATTTGCTTGCCGATCTTTCCGCCGTCGTCGTGGCTGCAAGAACCCTTCCAGCGGAGGTTACTCCTCCCGACCGCATCTGGGTTTCCATCCGGGCCCAGTTGGAAGCCGAAGGAGTCATCCGGGACACGGAACCGGTCGTCACGGCTCGCTCCGCTTCTTGGTGGCAAGGTTTCTCCGGGATCTTCCGGCCTCGCGTCCTTTTGACCGTCGGTGCAAGCCTTTTTGCTGTGTTGGGTAGCATCTATGTCCTACAACACCGCCAACCGGCAAATGTCGCGCACAATCCTCCGCTGGTTCAGATAAACGCGCAGGTCGACAAAGCTTCCGCACCCGCTCCCCCTGCCGCCACCGAGGAAAAGCCACCGGTCTCAGCGACTGTTCTGGGGCAACAAACGCCATCGACGCACCTGGCCAGCAATCGAGGGCCGCGGCCTTCAACCGTTGTCCTCGCGCCCTCGCCATCTGAAGGTGCTTATCTCGGCGACAGCGCCTCTGTGCTCGACAAAACCGAAAGCTCCGTGCCGAGCAACGAGCTCGCGAACAACGCCGCGGTGAATGCCGCCCTGCGCAAGAATCTGCGCACCCTCAACGAGTTTATTGCGGAATGTCAGACCCGCTTGAAGCAGAATCCTCAGGACCAGTTGACCCGTGAATACCTCAACATGGCCTATCAGCAAAAAGCGGAATTACTGACCGCAATGTTGGACAGCGGAAGGAGTGAACACTAATGTTGCCCCAGCAGAAGATGGTTCATAGTCTCCTGAGCATTCTTGGCGCGGGTCTGTTCGTTTGCGCGGCCGCTCCGGCGATCGCTGCTACCACCGAGCAAACCGATGAGCGGCATTTCAGTGTCAAAGACCATCCCGTCGTCATCATTAACGATATTGTGAACGGCCGCATCGAGGTTAAGTCGTGGAAGAATCCCGAAGTGGTCGTCACCACCACGATGGTTCCCGGCAAGGTGGCCATCGACGCCGAACAGGTCGGTGATCGTATCGACATCAACGCCACTTCCCTGGTCAATGGTTCTCAACAGCCTCACGAAGTGGAAGCCAATTTCCAACTTCTTGTTCCAGAGCAGACGGAGTTGCAGCTTCGCACCCAGACCGGCCTCATCCTGGTTGAGCAAGTGAATGGCGACATGAAGCTGCAAAGCGTCGCCGGCGACATCAATCTGAAGGAAGTCTCCGGCTACATCATCGTCAAGACCACCAGCGGCTCTCTGATCTGCACCCTTTGCTCGGGCAAGCTCGAATTCAACTCCATCAGCGGCGGCGCTCAGATTCTTCAACCCTCCCTTTCGAACGTCAACGTCATGACCACTACCGGCAACATCCTGTATGACGGCGATTTCGTCCGCACCGGCTTGTACACCATGAACAGCGGTCGTGGCGTAGTGGAAGTGCGCTTCTCCGGGACCGATTCCTTCGACCTGAATGCCCAGACCTATCGCGGGAGCGTCGATAACCAGGCCGCGGATTTCGTAAAGCCGGACACCCACGGCACTAAGCATCATCCGCAGTCTAAGTTCTCCCACAGCCTGTTCGGCACCGTCGGCCAGGGCTTCGCCAAGGTCGAACTCTCCTCCTACAGTGGTACAATTCGGATTCTGAAGCGCGACTAACGCGCTTTCCGGAATCGTGAATCAGACTCCCATCGGCCGCGCGCCGCAATCGCGCGCTCTCATCATCGGTCTAGCCGGTTTCATGGGTGCAGGCAAAAGCACCGTGGGCACTCGACTCGCCCGCCAACTTGGTTGGCACTTCGTCGATCTCGACGAACGCATCCAACAAGCAGCCGGCATCTCCATCCCGGAATTCTTCGAACGCCACGGCGAATTTGCTTTCCGTCAATTGGAAGCCGATCAATTGCGTTCCGCGCTCGGCCGCGCTGTCGAGTTCCACGAATCCACCGTCCTCGCTCTTGGCGGAGGCACCTACGCGCAACCCGGCGCCCCTGAATTTCTTCGCAATTCGGGGGTCCCCGTCATCTGGCTGGACACCCCCATCGAAGTGCTTCTTTCCCGTTGCATGACTATGTCGGGTCGCCCGCTGTTCCGCGACGAAATCAGTTTTCGCGCGCTCCACGCCCTTCGCCTCCCCTCCTATCAGCTCGCCGATTTTCGTGTCGATAGCTCTGGAGACGCCACCGCCGTGGTCGCCGAAATTCTTCGCCGGGGAATCGCAGGCATTCCACCCGACGAACTTACGTCGCCCTTGGCCGTCGAAAAACCGCAGCTCTGAGGAGAATTGCATGCCGAACCCAAGCTTTAGCCGTAAGGCTCAGGCAACCGTAGTCCCGGACCGTGCGACCCGTGTCTTAACGCTCGCTCCCAAATACCTATTTTCTATTGGCGCCCTAGTCCTCGCCCTCTTCCTAGGTGCGTCTCTGTTCGCCCAGAAAAAAAACCAAACACCCTCCGTGTTTGTCTCAGACAAAGGTAAATTCAAGATCCTCCTCGACGGCAAACCGGTCGGCCAGGAAGAATTCGAAATTAACCAAAGCGGTGTAGGCTGGATCGCCAAAGGCACCACTCATATCGCCGTGGAAGGAACTCCACCGGCCACTGTCACGGGCAACCTCTCCCTCGAACCGGGCGGCGCTCCCATCAGCTATGACTGGACTTCGCAATCCAGCAGCAAGAACAGCAGCGCCCACATTGCGTTCGTGAATAACGTGGCGAAGATGAACATCCAAATCGGCGCCGCACATCCCTTTGAGCAGGACCTTACCTTCAACTCCCCTCTCATCGTCGTCCTCGACGACAACCTCTACTACCAATATGCCGTGCTGGCTCGCGTCTATGACTGGAATCGCCGCGGCACACAAACTTTCTCCGTCCTCGTTCCTCAGGAGCTTTTACCCGGCAACATCACGGTCGATTGGTCCGGCGCCGTGAGCGCCGATGGCAAATCCTACGAAGGCCTGAAGGTAACCAGCAGCGACCTGGAAGTCATCCTGTACCTCGACTCCAACCATCGCCTGATGCGCCTGGAAGTCCCGACCTCGAAAGCCGCCGTCATCCGTGAATGACCAGGGCCAATCGCCGCGGCGCCCATCCTCTTCACTGTTGCTTCGGCTTCTCCACGTTCTGTTCGGTCTCAACTGAAAACAATTTGAAATTGCTGAACGTGTGATAAAGGATGATTCGGTGACTCGAAATTTGCCAGTACGCTTCGACCCTCTGGGGCAACCACAATTCCATTTTCCGCGATTGAATCTCCACGGGCGCATAGTCCACTGAAACCACGCTGCTCTGAACGTTCATCTCGGGAATATCCTTCATCAGGGTTGTTTCCAGGCGTAACACCTGCCCGGTGTCCATCGAGATCCAAGCCCGGCCCTTCAACATCGCCGCATACGATCCGTCCGGAGTGCGAAATAGCAGCGTTCGGCGTGGTTTGTCTTTCCGCTGTTGGAATTGGATGACCCAGGCAAACTGCCCTCTCGATTTATCCAGGCCCTCGCAACTCATGTCATAGTCCGACTGCATGTTCGGATGGAAGATCAACCCCAGGGCGACCTGCCCGGTATCCTGCCCGCTCGCCGGGAACGCTTGGCTTCCATTGGCGGGGCTGCGATACTCCCGGCTGACTCGCGCTCCGCCAGAACGTTGCTCGAATGCGAACACGTAATCAAACACACCGGAAGCGCTGTCTTCGAGAAATCCGCTTGGGTTCAGCTTTTCGTATTCGATTTTCTCTTGCGCGGAGAAATTCTCGAGGTTGGTGGTCAGTTCCAACGCGTGCGCGCCGGCTTGCTGGAGCACTTTGCTTGCATCGCATGGCGGAATCGACGAAAGTGACCGCATAGGCGCGGTCAGGTCAGGCGGCGACCAGCCGAGATCCTTATGCTTCGCTGGCTTATCGGCATCACTGTGATTCTGCGCCAACGGTGCTGCCGCAACCGCGACAACCGAACCGAAGGCAATCACCGGAATACCGATCCATTTTGCGTTCATAAGGTTCGCATCTTCAACCGCTTAGGCCGGCTTCAGTTTACACCACTCCTACATCCCTTCTGCTCATGCGACCCTGCCTCGGCTACTTCGATGTAGCCAACCCAATCGACTTGTGGTTATGCTATCCCCTGGTTTAACCATGCACGACTCGTCAGGACAGGCCGCGGCCAAGGAATCGGCGGTTTCCACCCTCGAGCAAGACCAAAGTTTGTCCTTGCTGTTCGATGTCAGCCGCGAATTAACTTCGATTCTCGAACGTGATGAGCTTTTGCAGCGGATCGCCGACCGCGTCAAGAAGATCGTCAACTATCATCTGTTCAATGTGATGGTATGGAACGGAAGCGCTTCGCAATTGGACTGTGTCTTCACCAAGCATTTTGAAGAAGCCATCAACATAAACCTTACGGTTCCCCTTTTCAAAGGAATCACCGGCCACGCCGCGGGCAACCGGTGTGCCGTCCGCGTCGCCGACGTTCGCATGGATCCGCGTTATGTTGAATTCCCTCATAGCGACAAAGTCCGTTCGGAATTGGTCGTTCCTCTCTTGCTTCAGGACCGCCTTATCGGCGTGCTCGATCTGGAGAGTACCAATCTCAACGCCTTCACTGCCGAACACGAGCGCATGCTCGGAATTATCGGCTCGTATATTGCCATCGCGCTCGAAAATTCGCGCCTCTACGAACAATCGCGTGAACGCGAACAGCGCCTGCAAAGTGATCTAGACACGGCCCGCGAAATCCAGCTGCAACTGCTGCCCCAGGGCAAACGCCAAGTCCCTGGTCTCGATGTCGCTTCCGCCTACGTCCCTGCGCGTCAACTCGCAGGGGATTTCTACGATTTTCTTCCCTATGGCGCAGGTCGTTTGGGACTGGCTCTCGGAGACGTTTCCGGCAAAGGTACCGCCGCCGCGCTGTACGCCTCGATGACCATCGGCATCCTTCGTGAATATACGCAGGACCATCGCTGCTGGCCGGAAGAGATGCTCAGCGTGCTGAACACCCGGCTGAACGCCGCGCACATGAGTCCGAATTATGTCGCCCTCACGTTCGCGGTGTATGACGCGAGCTTGTGCCAACTAATGATCGCCAACGCAGGTGCCCCTCGGCCTATCCTTGTTCGTGGAGGCGAGATTAAAGAAATCAAGATCGACGGCACCCCCTTGGGAATGTTTCCAGGCATCGAGTATGAGACAGTGACACTTGCCCTGAAGCCCAACGACATTCTGGTCTTCACCTCGGACGGCATCCTGGAATCCATGAATGCCCAGGACGAATCGTTTGGCTTCGAGCGCCTCGCGAAAGTCCTCCGCGATCGAGGCCAGGGACACTCCGCCGAAAAGATCTCAACCGCGATTCTCGAAGCCACCGATGAATTCAGCGGCCGCCCGACGGAAGCTCACGATGACCGCACTCTCGTGGTCCTGCGACTGATGGAAACCGGCGAACCGCAGCGGGCCGGTTCTCCGGGGTAAATCCGCGAACGGCATTCACGATTCGAACCAGGACTTGTGTAACAGATCCTCGCAGTTAAGACCCGATCGCCTGGCAGGTGCTCTCTCATGGACATGTATCTGCACGTGCGCGTTTTGTTCTCGATCATCCTCGGTCTGGGAATTTCCCGCCTCCTCACCGGCGTTGCAAAGATCGTGCAGCACCCCAGGGAATATAAGGTCTATTGGGTGCACCTTTTGTGGGCGCTCTTCCTGTTCCTCTATTTAATCCATTTCTGGTGGTGGGAATATCGTCTGCAAGGCATCCGGCAATGGACCTTCCCTCTTTACCTGTTCATTTCCGTCTTTGCGGTCCTTCTCTTTACTTCTGTGCGTGCTTTTCTTTCCGGAAGAAATGGCGGACTACGACGGCTTCAAAGCCTACTTCTATTCCCGTCGCAAGTGGATCTTCAGCTTTATGACCGTTCTCTTCCTGGCGGACTTTGTGGATACCTGGATCAAGGGTACCGAGTATCTCCACGTTCTCGGCGCGTTCTATTATGTGCGAGTAACGCTCTATCTTCTGTTAAGCGTCGCAGCCATCAAAATCTCCAATGAGCGCTTTCATGCCGCCTTCGCCATCTTTGCCACCAGTTACGAAATCCTGCTCATTCTGAAGTACTACATGACCATGGGGTGACGCCGGGCTCGCATAAACGATTTTTTAGCCGGAATGGTATACTTCCCGCGTTTCACGCAACCCGGAGAATACCAACATGAGATTCGGATTCCGGCCCCTACGGAGAATCGCTTCTTCTCTCCTTTGTGTCCTTCTTCTCTCAAGCGCCGCGTCTGCGCAACAATACAAGAACTACCGCGTCGCTGTTTACATTCCCATCTTTGTCGTAAACCAAATGAAGGATCCGCAATGGCTGCAAACCAGCTGGGACACGATCAGCCGCCAACTGAAAGTCGACAAAGTCTACATTGAGACCTACCGCAGCCACCAAATCGCCGATGAGCAACTCCTCGACACCATCAAGAAATTTTTCACCGGCCGTGGCGTGCAGGTCGCCGGCGGAATCGCCTTCACCGGCGATGAAGCCCGCCAGTTTGAATCCTTCTGCTATACCGACCCGAAAGACCGCGATTACGTAAAGAATGTTTCGGAGTTAACCGCTCGCCACTTCGACGAAATCATTCTCGACGACTTTTTTTTCGTGAATTCCAAGCACGATTCCGACATTGCCGCCAAAGGCACGAAGAGTTGGACGCAATTCCGCCTCGAACTGATGGACGACGCCGCGCGCACGCTGGTCATCGGCCCCATCAAAGAGATCAATCCGAAAGCAAAAGTCATCATCAAGTTTCCCAACTGGTACGAGCACTTCCCTGGCCTCGGCTTCGATCTCGACAAGGAGCCCAAACTATTCGACGGCATCTACACCGGCACGGAGACTCGCGACCCGGTCACCACCGATCAACATCTGCAGCAGTATGAGAGCTACCAGATTTTCCGCTATTTCGAAAACATCAAGCCCGGCGGCAACGGCGGCGGCTGGGTCGACATGTTCGGTACCCGCTACATCGATCGCTATGCCGAACAGCTTTGGGATTCTATGTTTGCCAAAGCTCCGGAGATGACGCTGTTTTTCTACGGAGGACTTCTTCAAGCGGTCGCACCCGGCGATCGCGACGCCTGGAAGGATTTGCCCACAAGCTTTAACTACGACCAGATGCTAAGGTATCGCGACCAGAACCACGCAGCTCCTGCAACGTTTGCGCGCGTCGCAGGATATTCGCTCGATCAGATCGATCCCATCGTCGGCCAACTGGGAAAACCGATTGGCATGCAAAGCTACAAACCCTATCAATCGGTAGGCGAAGACTTCCTGCACAACTATCTCGGCATGATCGGCATTCCGATCGATTTGCATCCTACCTTCCCTACCGGCGCAGATGTGGTTCTGCTCACGGAGTCCGCAAAGTTCGATCCGGACATCGTCAGCAAGATCAAATCGCAGTTGCAAGCGGGAAAAAATGTGGTGATCACTTCCGGATTGTTGAGCGCTCTGCAAGGCAAGGGCATCGAAGATATCGTGGAGTTGCGCTTCACCGGCAACAAGGTCGCCGTGCACGACTACCTGCGCGCGTTCACGGGCGGTCCGGGAAGCAACTTGAGCGAAAAGAACAGTCCCGATGTATGGATTCCCGAAATCCGCTTCCTGACCAACGACGCCTGGGCTTTGGTCCGCGGCATAGCCAGCGGCAACGGTTTTCCAATCCTGTTGATGGATCGCTATTCGAAAGGCATTCTTTTCGTCTTGACCATTCCCGACAATTTCAGCGATCTCTATAATTTGCCGCCTCAGGTTCTGAGCGCCATCAAGTCTTACATCCTCGGAGATTTTCCGGTGCGCTTGGACGCGCCGAGCAAAATCAGTCTCTTCGCTTACGACAATCAGACCTTCATAGTCGAATCGTTCGCCGACAGCAAAGCTGACGTCACCGTATCCATCACCGACGGCGTCTCCAAAATTAGAAATCTGGTGACAGGCCAAGTCCTGTCCGGCGAAACGCCAGCCCAACCGCAACGCCCGCCGCGCGTTTCCTTCGGTCCGCAGCGCACCAGCTTTCACATCACCGTGCAGCCCCACAGCTACGTCGCCTTCGCCGAGACAAAATAGCGATGGAGAGCTCTCCTTTAAGGAACCTGAGGCGAATCGACACGGGGGACTTCGCGATTGTTGGCCTGCTCGTCCGACCTTGTCTGCCTGGTATCCGGTTCTTGTCTCATCGGCTCGCGCGTTTGCTCCACGCTTCGTTCAGACCCGCCTCGCGGCAACGCCCTTGCGCTTCGCTGTCCCTGCACCTCCCTCAGGATGGGTAAAGGACTTCACCTCTTAGTTGCTAAACATGCTAGGCACAGACAAAAACGGCGCCCCGGTTTCTCCGGAGCGCCGCCTTTGTAACAACCGCTCTCTCTCAAGCTTTTCTTAGCGCGCCAATGGTCGCTGAAATACCGGCATCCCAGAGCGCCGCAGCGGATACCCCTGCGGTTGACCATGGGCTTGCGCGGGAATCAGCCCATTCGAATGGCTGGCATGACCGATGTGCCCGTGCTGGCCATTTCCATTCGACGGCGCGGGCTGCGGCAGCCGTGCCGGATTACCGATAGGGCGCAGGTTGATCGGAGCCGCATTCACGTGATCGCTGATCGCCTGCAAACGCTTCAGGATCGACTGCCACTGTTCCCAATCGAGTTGCCGCAGGAACGGCCGCAGTCCCTGGATGAACGGATCCTCCAGCAGCGCCTCTCCATCGGATTCCGGAATAAAGAACCGGTTCAATCCCACGTTCAATGCTTCGGAGATCTTCTCGAGCGTTCCGAGGCTCGGTGTCATCTGCCCGCTCTCGATACGCGACAGATACGACCGGCTGACCTTCGAACGCGACTGCAACTGGCTCTGCGTCATCCCGCGTGACTCCCGCAGTTGGCGAATCCGCTGGCCGATGTTCTCGACCGTCTCTTGATTCGCAAACTTTGTTGTCGTCACTTCGGGCACCGCCTGTTCCTGCGGGGCCTCCTGCGGAATCAAATAATCCATCCGCTGGGGCAATACGCGCACGCAGCGTCGGCAGTTGCCTGTGCGCGTTCGGTATTGGACCAGTCCGCATGTCTTGCAGCGAATGACTTCCCGATCCATCTCCAGCGTGTTCATCATGGTCTCTTTTTCCATAGATACGGACACCGGCACTCCTCGCTGACTTTGTGTTTTTTCTTCCGGCGTGCGGATAGGAAGGAACGTCGGAACGTTCTTGGAGGGGAAGGCTTGTTACTGGCGCAAAGGGAGTCTCGCCCAAGTGCACAATTCCTGTCAAGATTATTTTTGAATTTCTTTTGTGGCAATCAGCCTAAATCGCCGGTGTTTACGCCGGTTTTTCGCCTGTCCGTGCGGTCGGGGTTGTCTCGCTTCTTCAGCCGCTGGTAGTCGTGCCTCTCCACGACAACTACATATTGTGCTCCAGTTCCCAAATTCCTCCGTTCCCACTACGGCACATTTTCAGCGGTTCAGGGCGGCGTTGCCGATGGATTTGTCGTCATCCTCGTAGTGCCGTGCCCTCTAGCGCCCGCATCTTGCGCTTGCTGTGTAGGGTCCGCATCGCCAGCGCTGCGATGCCCTGATCGAAACGGAGCATCCCAATCGTCGGAACTCCGACAGCATCTCGACTCCTTGCCCTCTATGTTAAATTCCTTCATTGAGCTCGAGAAGGGGAAACCTGAGAATGCCAACCCGCGACGACGCCTGGAAGCTCCTGTGCGAATACACCCAATCGGAAAGTCTCCGCAAACACATGCTTGCCGTCGAAGCCTGCGTCCGCGCGTACGCTCGGAAAAACGGCGCCGACGAAGATCTCTGGTCCCTTACCGCGCTCCTCCACGACTTCGACTACGAGCGCTGGCCCAACAACGACCACGCCGCCGACCGCGAGCATCCCGCCGAAGGAGCTAAGATCCTTCGCGAGCACGGTTACGGCGAAGAACTTATCCGCGCTATCCTCTCGCACGCCGACTACTCCGGCGTACCTCGCCAAACGCCCCTCGAACACACGCTCTTCGCCTGCGACGAACTCGCTGGCTTTCTGACCGCCTGCACCTACGTCCGCCCTTCCAAGAGCATCCTCGATCTCGAAGTCAGTTCGGTAAAGAAGCGCATGAAAGACAAAGCTTTCGCCCGGGGCGTCAGGCGCGAAGAGGTGGTCAAAGGTGCTGAGGAACTCGGCGTTCTTCTCGACGAGCATATCGCCTTCTGCATCGCCGCCATGCGCGAACAAGCCGACGCTCTCGGTCTTCGCGGCACTCTCTAGCAAGGCATTCTCGTTCGATCTCGACCGAGGGAACATTCTCGTCGTCCACGGGGTCCAAACGTGCGGTTATGATTCCGAATCGCGCGGATTCCCTTTCTCATGCCGGCAAAACAATTTTGCCTTCTTTCCCCCGTGGTTTCTCTCTTCCTCCAGATCGCCTTCGAAATCCGCCGCAGCTCGCCTGCCAACGAAGCCGGAGAACCAGTAATCAAACGATTCAACATTGAAAATCTGGCGCGCTCGCCGATTGGTTCGAAGGCCCGGGGGCGCCTTGCCCCCATGTTCGGGGCATTTAAATCCGTTATCCATTCTATTTACAATTTGCGTTGGACCGCGCCTCCCCGAGGGCATACAGTTCCTGAACCCTCGCGCGTCAGTAGCGGGTTAGTTTGTCATGCCTCAACAGGGTGAAGGCTCGGAAGTCCTGGGCCAACTTCTAGGACACACGATGAAAGCTTCGGTCGTTCCAACACGTATCCCCATCCCACCATCCTTTGTGAACTACCAAATCGATACCGCCTACGACGAAATGTTCGCGTCCCCCGGCGTTCCTCGGGAGCACTACCGCGCCCTCCACCAAACTCTGCTCAAGCTTGCTCCGGAGGAACTGCGCCGCAGTCAACAAGCCGCCGACCTTGCCTTCCTGCACGAAGGCATCACTTTTACCGTCTACGGCAGCAAGGAAGGCACCGAGCGAATTTTCCCCAACGATCTTCTTCCCCGCATCATCAGCGCCCGCGAATGGGCCAAAATCGAGAAGGGCCTCACGCAACGCCTTACCGCGCTAAACCTTTTCCTCCGCGACATCTATCACGAAGGTCGCATCCTTTCCGACAAAGTCGTTCCCCGCGACCTTATCTACAGTTGCAAGCACTTCCGTCGCGAAATGCGCGGCCTTAATGTCCCGCGCGATATTTACGTCAGCGTTTGTGGCACAGATCTGGTTCGCCTTCCCGATGGTACCTTTGCGGTTCTCGAGGACAATCTCCGCGTTCCGAGCGGCGTCTCCTACATGGTCGCCAACCGCAAAGTTCTAAAGCGCGTTTTTCCGAAGCTCTTCCGCGACTACGGCGTCTGGCCCATCGATCACTATCCGCGCGAGCTTCTTTCCACGCTGCGAACGCTCGCTCCCGACAATTGCGCCTATCGCCAGGACCCCACGACCGTTCTGCTCACGCCGGGCGTTTCCAATTCCGCCTATTTCGAGCACACCTTCCTCGCCCAGCAAATGGGCTTAGAACTCGTGGAGGGTCGCGACCTCCTCACTCACGACAACGTAGTCTACATGCGCACAACCGCCGGTTTGCGCCGCGTCGACGTCATCTATCGTCGCGTGGATGACGATTTTCTCGATCCCCTCTGCTTCCGGCCCGATTCCACTCTGGGCGTTCCGGGACTCTTCAATGCATATCGCAACGGCAATGTCACGCTCGCCAACGCCATCGGCACCGGCGTCGCCGACGACAAGGCCGTCTATGCTTACGTCCCCGATATCATTCGCTATTACCTGAACGAAGACGCTATTCTTCCCAATGTTCCGACGTTCCTGATGTCTGATGAGACCCATCGCCAGCATGTCCTGAACAATCTGCAGAACATGGTCGTGAAAGCTGTCGGCGAATCGGGCGGCTATGGGATGCTCATCGGGCCACAAAGCACCGCGCAGCAGCGCGAAGATTTCCGCGCCCATGTTCTCGATGACCCTCGGAACTACATTGCACAACCCACGCTGGCTCTTTCCTGCGCGCCCTGCCTCATCGACGGCAGCGTCGAGTCGCGTCACATCGATCTACGTCCCTACATTCTTATGGGCGAGAAGATCACGCTGGTGCCGGGTGGACTTACGCGCGTTGCGCTCCGGAAAGGATCGCTTGTCGTCAATTCTTCGCAAGGAGGAGGCAGCAAGGACACCTGGGTTTTGCGCGACAGCAACTTCGCCGAGGAACTGCTCGAAGAGGTGTCCAAGGAACTAACCTCGCTGGCCTCGGTTACGAATCAGCGACTCATCAAGCAGGCGCCGAGGGCTTGAGTATGCGTCCGCCACGCAACTATTATGTGCAGGCCTTCAAGCGCGATGCAGGCATGCTTTCGCGCGTCGCCGACAGCCTCTACTGGATGGGCCGTTACCTGGAACGTGCCGAACACACTTCGCGCCTCGTTCATGTCGAATTGCAGCTCTGGCTGGATCAATCTCCCGAACTAGGCGCTGGTCGTTGGCGTTTCCTCTTGGAAGCGCTGCGCGCGCCGGCCGCCACAGGCCCGGTGGACCCGACGCGACTCCTCAACACTCTCGTTTTCAGCCGGTCCAACTCTTCCTCCATCGTCTCTTGCATCGCTTCGGCTCGCGAAAATCTTCGCCATGTTCGCGAGCAGTGCAGTTCGCGCATGTGGGAGCAGCTTAATCGCCTGTATCTCGATGTGATAGAGCGCCGCCCCGAGGAAGAATGGATCCTCAAGTCGCACGACTTTTTCCTCTCCGTTCTCGAGGGTGCTTATCTGTTCCACGGCATTACCGATGCCACTATGAGCCACGGTGAAGGCTGGCAATTCATCCAGCTCGGCCGTTACGTCGAGCGCGCCGACACGCTCACGACTCTTCTCGAGACGCATTTCCAGCGCATGACCAACAATCTCGAGGGTCCCGTCGAGCCCGCGGAATATCTCGAATGGGTCGGCCTTCTCGGCGGGTGCGTCGCCCTCGAAGCTTATTGCAAAGCGCACACCGCGGAGATTCGCCCGCTGCGCGTAGCGGAATTTCTGCTCCTGAATCCCGAGTTTCCTCACTCCATCCGCTTCGCGGTTGATCGCGTGAACGCCGCTCTTCATCTCATCGGCGATTTGACGCAGCGCAGCGGTAAACTCCCGACACGCATCGCCGGCCGCCTTCGTGCCCAGCTTAGTTTCAGTCAGATCGAAGAAATCATCACCGAAGGCATTCACCCGTATCTGCAGAACGTCCGCAAAGAATGCGCCGAAATTCATTCCGCCATCCACGACATCTACTTCGACTATTCCATCGAGGCCGAACTAGCCTCATGACCTACCTCATCCGCCACCTCACGTCGTTCTCCTACCAACCCGCCGTTGGCGAAAGCGTCATGGAAGTCCGGCTCCAACCGCGCAGCGATACGCGCCAGCGTTGCCTCACGTCCTCCATCGAGGTCAATCCTACCGCAATGGTTTCTGTCTTCCGTGATTTCTACGGCAACGCCGTCCACCACTTCGATATCCCCGGCAAACACAATTCCATCGAGGTTGTCTCCGAAGGCACCGTCGACATGCTTCCGCGCCTCGACATCGAAAACATCGAGCAAAGCTCCTGGAGCGAACTCGATGAACTCGTCGCTCACGGCGATTATTGGGAAATGCTGCTTCCGAGCCACTACGCAAAGCCGTCGGAAATGCTTCTCCGCCTGCGCCACGAACTTCAGCTCGACCGCCGCGGCGATCCCCTATCTTTGTTGAAGCAAATCAATACGGCGATCTACGAAAACTTCGCCTACGCGCCGAACACCACGCGCGTCGATTCGCCGATCGATGAAGCTCTACAAACCCATCAGGGCGTCTGCCAGGATTTTGCGCACATCATGATCGCGCTGGTGCGCCAGCTTCGCATTCCATGCCGCTACGTCAGCGGTTACCTCTATCACCAGAGCGAGAGCCAGGATCGCTCGCCCGCGGGCGCGTCGCACGCCTGGGTCGAGGCCTATCTCGGCGAAGCCGGCTGGGTGGAATTCGATCCCACCAATAATCTGCTCGGCTGCGACCGCCACATTCGCGTCGCGGTTGGCCGCGATTATGCCGACGTTCCTCCGACGCGCGGCGTCCACCGTGGCGAAGCCGAAAGCGAACTGCGCGTCCTGGTCAGGGTTTCTCTCGTCGACGCCCCGAAACCCGAAGACCTTGGTCCCGCCATGGTCTTCCGTTCTCCGCGTTCAACGGCGTCCGCAAACCAAGAATTGGCGCAAATGCAATCGCAGCAGTAAATCATAATTCCGTCATTCCGAACGGAGTCCGCCAAGTGAGGAGCGACCGAAGAGGGACCCTCGCTTCGCCCGGAATGACGTGACGCCCTAGGGAATCTGCGTCTCACTCAAAACTAATCAACACAATCTCCGGCTGCGTACACACGCGCATCGGCGGCCCCCACGTCCCCGCACCACTCGACGTGTACACCAGCAACTCCCCAAACTTCTTCAACCCGTAGGTGTAATCCCCAAAGATCCGCCACGTGAACCAGGTAAACGGAAACATCTGCCCGCCATGCGTGTGCCCGGAGAGCTGCAACGAAATTCCCTGCTTCTCTGCGATGAGCAATCCTTGCGGCACGTGCGCCAGTAAAACGCTGGCGCGCTCGCGATCCAACTCGGCATTTTCGAGGATGGATTCAAAATGCTTCGCGTCGCCGGTATCGTGGTAAGGCACGCCGACCACTTGCAGTCCATCCAGGTTCACCTTTTCACTGCGCAACACGTGAATCCCGGAGCCTTCGATAGCCTCCAGATATTTCCGCGGATCGGAGAACTCTTCGTGGTTACCGGTGACAAAGTACGACCCAAACTTCGGCCGCAATTGTTTCCACGGAGAGACCAGCCGCCGGGCATCGACTTTCGTTCCATCGAACAAATCTCCGCTGATGAACACCACATCCGCCTTCAACTGCCGCAGCATTCCAACCAGCCGCGTCAGGAAGCGGTATCCCTTGATGTGGCCCAAGTGCGTGTCGGTCACCAGCGCTGCCACGCGCCCGCGCCAGGACGCCGGCAGTCCCGGCAGCTTCACCGAGACGCGCCGTACACGGATGTCCGCCGCATTCAAGACCCCGTAAAGGCTCGCGACCATCGCCAGGCCAAAAAATGTTTCCGCGATGGCGTGGCTACCGACCGGCAGCTTCGTCAACAGCACCACGGGAACCACGATCCAGCACAAACCCGCGGCGATGAACAGAAAATTGAACACGCCCAGCCAGATGCTCGCCAGCCGGTACACGAAGCGCACCGGCCCATTGAAATAGCGATGCGCCAGCAAAGTCGCCGGCACGAAGCTGGCCGCCAGCACGGCTACCACGATCCTCAGAATCGTTCGCCGCGTCCCCTGCGGCGCTCCCCAAAGCGTCACCCAAGTCTCATAAACGAAAAAATGAGCCAACATCAGAATGGATTGCACCATACCCGCAAAGATCGCAATTCGCCGTCTCAATCGCTCCCCCTGTTCGTTGAGGTCCTCATCCTTTTCTCCCATCGTTGGATGAATCATGTACGAGGCAGGCTACGAACCGTTTTGGTGTGTCAGGGAGGCGCGGGGTATTCCGTAAGTGTGGCAAAGAAAGAAGTTGCGGGGACCCGGCGTGCGGGAAGGGAAACATCCGGACTTAACGGCACGAAAAATGGAAGCAAAATCGAAGACCCGAGCTCGCAGTAGGTGACGAGGAAGAGCGCGGAAGCCAATCAAGGCTAGAGATATCGGATTCCGTTGCCAAGCATCTGCGACGGCAATGTCACGAATCGATAAACATTTACTTCTTTGGTCTACTCTTCTTCCACATGCCGCCCGTTCATCGAATGCGAGTGGGGTTGCAGCACGGACGACGGTGAACAAGTCTCTTTCCCACAATGGGGGCAGACCAAAACTACATAAGCTTCCTGGGAAAAATGCGGAATCCGGTAACCGGGCAGACGGAGCACATCAATCAAAGCCGCGCAATGCTCGCACTGGGATACGAGATAGACGCTCATGGGGACCCTACTTGTAGCGGTACGATATACCATAATCACGTACCGCGCAAGGTATTGCTGTGCAACTTCGAGTCCAAAGGAGATTCTACGGTCCGAGCGGCCGGCGTGGCCCCACGTTCTAAGGCCGGCAGTTTCGGTTCTGCCTGGGCTAGTGCCATATGGCGCAGGCTCATTGCGGTGTGGCGTTTTGGGTGGGATAGCACTATAGTGCGGGGACACCCCGGGGAGGACGCTTGGGGCAGTCGAGCAGGTAGGAGTGAGCCGATGGATATGACGACGAGTACGCGACAGGCGGGTGACGTGACGATTGTGGACATCACCGGGCGGATCGCGCTTGGGCAAGAGAGCGCGGCAGTGCGAAATCTTATAATGGACCTGCTTAGTCAGGGACACACGAAGATTTTGCTGAACATGGCCGGAGTGGATTATGTGGACAGCTCCGGGTTGGGAATGCTGGTGAGTTCGATGACCAGCGTGCGGAAAGCGGGCGGAGAAATAAAGCTGGTGAACCTGTCCGACAAGGTGGACGATCTGATGGAAGTGACGCGTTTGTATACGGTATTCGATATTCCGGACAACGAAGAGGCGGCGTTAAAGTCGTTTGGGCGATCGACAGCGGCAGGAGCATAAGCAGAAGTGGCGAGTGGCGAAAGAATAGAAACTCGAAATTCAAGAAACTCTTCGCCCAATCTTCCTAATGGCGGTCTCTAGACCCATCCTTCCGCCCTTGTAGGGCCTTCCGCGTGACCTGAAGACATGGGCAGCGACCCCACAAAGGCAGGACATCGGCGTCGCGGCCTTGCTAAAATAAAGGCATATGTTGAACCAGATTGCGGGATTTGACGCGAACGCGTTGAGGCATGTGCGCAAGAAAACGTACGGGGTGAAGGTGGGCCGCGTCATGGTGGGCGGGGGCGCGCCGATCGTTGTGCAATCGATGACCAACACCGACACGGCGGACGTGGAGTCCACGCTGCAGCAAACGTTCGAACTGGCCGAGGCGGGTTCGGAGATTGTGCGTTGGACTGTGAACGTGCCGGAAGCGGCCGCGGCGGTGCCGACGATCAAAAAGCGGCTGCTCGATGCCGGCTGCAACGTGCCGATCATCGGCGATTTTCACTACAACGGCCACGTGCTGCTGACCAAGTATCCCGAATGCGCCAAGTCGCTCGATAAATACCGCATCAACCCAGGTAATGTGGGCGCGGGACAGCGGCGCGACGAACAATTTTCTACGATCTGCAAAGTGGCCATGGACAACGGCAAGCCGGTGCGCATCGGCGTTAACGGTGGTTCTCTGAACCAGGAACTGGTGATGCGCAAGATGCAGGAGAACACCGACCAGAACCTTGGCAAAGAAAGCGAAGAAATCATCAACGATTGTATGGTGCTTTCGGCGCTGCAATCCACCGAGCTGGCGCTCGAAAGCGGCTTGCGTCACGACCAGATCATTATTTCCTGCAAGACTTCTCGGCCGCGCGACCTGATCACCGTGTACCGCGACCTCGCGGCGAAGACACAGCAGCCGCTGCACCTGGGACTGACCGAAGCAGGCATGGGAATGAAGGGAATGGTGTGGTCGGCGGCGTCGCTCGGCGTGCTTCTGTACGACGGAATCGGCGATACCATCCGAATTTCGCTGACGCCGCGTCCGGGCGGAGATCGGCGCGAGGAAGTGTATGTGTGCTGTGAGGTATTGCAGGCGCTGGGGTTGCGGTCATTTTCGCCAAGCGTAACAGCGTGCCCCGGCTGCGGACGGACGACCAGCAGCACCTTTCAGGAATTGGCCGAGCGCACTCAGGACTACATTCGCGAGATGATGCCGGTGTGGAAAACGCAATATGAAGGCGTGGAGACGATGACACTGGCAGTCATGGGCTGTATCGTGAATGGCCCCGGCGAATCTAAAGCCGCGAACATCGGCATCAGCTTGCCGGGAACCGGCGAGGCCCCGCGCTGCCCCGTCTATATCGACGGAAAAAAGGATGTCACGCTGGAAGGCACCTACAACGAATTGGCCGCCTCGTTCCAGAAACTGGTCGACGACTATGTAGCCACGAGATTTCCGAGGAAGACGGCGAATGCTTTGACCCGCTAGCCATGTCTCGCCGTTTCGTCGTTGACGAAATCGACGATGATTCAGAGTGTGAACCTGGCAATTTTCCATGCAACTGGGTATCTGCGCGATGGCGGCAAACTTTTCTCGTACGAACAGGAGCAGTACGGCAGGACGAAGGGATAGGACCGTGGTTCAGCGAGAATCTCGAGAAGCCAACCCGGTTTGCCACCGCGAAGGCGCCATTTTACGGGAAGCAGAATAACGCCATTTCTTGGTTCAAGGACGACGCGGTGGAACATCTTTCAAGAATCAGGACGCGGGTGGCAATCTTGCAAAGCCACGGTGTTTCGGTAAAGGCCCTGAAAACAGACCGCGCGGGCTACATCGTGCACGAGGACGAGTGTCAAATTGTGGCTGAGCCATTCCAAGGGGAACAATCGTGAAAATCAGTCGCCAGGACGTTTTGCGTGTGGCGGAGTTGGCTTATCTGGATTTGAGCGAGGAAGAGCTGGAAAAGTACCGCGCGCAGATAGACGATATTCTGGAATACATCGACAAGTTGAATGAGCTGGACACGACGAATGTGGCACCGATGGCGCAAGTATTGACGGACGACCAGACGGCCGATGCCACGCTGCGAGAGGATTTGGTGGTGCCCTGTGCGGTGACCGACGACGTGTTGCACCATGCGCCGGACCCGGAACCGCCGTACTTCCGAGTACCCAAGGTGTTTGAAAGATAGTGGGGGAGTAGCTGTGGCGGAAGGAACGGTTCTGACGACCCGCCCCTACGCTGACGATCAATATGGAGAAGGTCAATACAATTAGCGGCGTGCGCGAGGGGATCGCGACAAAGAAGGTCTCGGCACGGGAGATTGCCGCTGATTACTTCAAACGGATCGCCGTCCGTAACCGGGAGCTGAATGCGTACTTAACGCTTTCTGAGGAGCGCGCGTACAAGCAGGCCGACCGGGTGGACGCGCAGGTCGCGGCGGGGAAACCGTTGGGGCCGCTCGCCGGGGTGCCGATTGCTGTTAAGGACGTGATCAGCACGCGCGGCGTTCGGACGACCTGCAGCTCAAAGATTCTGACGAATTACGTTCCGCCCTACGACGCTACCGCCGTGACGCGCCTGGAAGCGGCTGGGGCAGTCATCCTGGGCAAGACGAACTGCGACGAGTTCGCCATGGGCAGTTCAAATGAGAACTCCGCTTACGGAAATGTGCAAAATCCTGCCGCGCCGGGGTGCGTTCCTGGTGGTTCGAGCGGGGGATCGGCAGCGGCTGTAGCGGCCGATCTGGCGGTTGCGTCTCTCGGAACCGATACGGGCGGGTCGATTCGGCAACCGGGATCGTTCTGCGGGATTCCGGCGATGATGGGAAGCTATGGGCGAGTGTCGAGATATGGACTCATCGCCTTCGCCTCTTCGCTCGATCGCATTGGACCCTTTGCACACACCGTGGCGGATGTAGCAGCAGTACTGAAAGTAATGGCGGGACGAGATCCTAACGATTCGACATCCACGACCGCTCCGGTGGAGGATTATGCCAGAACGCTAAGCAATCCAGTGAAGGGGATGAAGATCGGCATTCCAAAGGAGTATTTTGCGGGGGGAATGAACCAAGGGGTTCGCGAAAAGGTGTACGCCGGAATCGAATTGTTGCGCGGTTTGGGTTGCGAGATTCGGGAGATTCAGTTGCCGCACACCGATTACGCGATCGCAACGTACTACATCATCGCGACGGCGGAAGCCAGCTCGAATCTGGCGCGGTACGACGGCGTTCGCTACGGGCCGCGAGCCGAGGCGGATTCGTTGATTGCGATGTACCGCAAGACGCGCGGCGCGGGATTCGGCGCCGAAGTGAAACGGCGTATTGTGCTCGGAACCTACGTCCTATCCGCGGGCTATTACGACGCGTACTACCTGAAAGGTCAGAAAGTGCGCGCGCTGATTGCTGACGATTTTCAGAAAGCCTTCCGAGAGGTCGATGCCATCGTGACGCCCACCTCTCCGGTTCCGCCGTTCAAGATGGGCGAACGGGTCGACGACCCACTCCAAATGTATCTTGCTGATATATATACAGTTACGGGATCTCTTGCGGGCTTGCCGGGCATCTCCGTGCCCTGCGGGAAGCTTGCCGGGAACGTACCTGTTGGCTTACAGATCGTCGGCCCCGCGTTCGGAGAAGCGCGCGTGCTGCAGCTGGCCCACGCCTTCGAACAAGCTGGCGGCGCAACGGTCTAGAGCACCACGAAGAGCGAGGTCTCGCTGAACCTTTCGCCTATCCGCGCGAAACTTGACAAAGCGCAGTCGTCTTTCTTGCGCGCCGCTGACGGAATACCAACAGAGAAGTGGGCTGAAAAAGCGAGCGCCGAAGAATGGAGCGCCGCCGAAATAGCCGCTCATCTGATCATGGTCGAGCGCGCCATCATCAGCAGCGCCGATCACATCGTACAGAAATCACCTCGCTTCTTTCCGCTGTGGAAGCGCGTGCATTTGCCGATATGGCTTGCAGCAGCTCGCCTCATTCGGCTCAAATCGCCGATTGCGCTCGACCCTGCGATGGTCGGCAAGAAAGAAGAGATGCTTGGAAAGCTTCGACTTACGCGTGAACGCGCGTTCGCCTTTCTGGCGGAAACCGAGAAACGGGACCTGAGCGCCTATCGATGGAGGCATGTATTTCTTGGCCGTTTGAACGTGTATGAATGGTTTGAAATGATCGCGGCGCACCAACTTCGTCACACGAAGCAGATGAACGAGTTGAGCAGACGACTTCCAAAAGTGGTAGAAAGTTCGCAAATTCAGTAGTTTTTTGCATACCCCCTGCTGTCAATTCTTACAGCTGCGTGAAGAAGCCGATTTTGGAAAAGTTATGAAAAAGCCCTGAAAACCGGCTAGCCTAAAAAGTACTAGAGAATTCGTTTAACCAAGATTCAAACGGAACGACTATTGCAGGGAAGTTTCTCGTCTTCTACCCTGTTGCCAGCATCAAAGTACGTAGAAGGCGAAAGCGGCGGAGATAGAGAGAGGCCCCTTGGTCAAAGTCAAGTCAAGTCAGAAGATCTTTACGGACACGGAAGTAGCCAGCTTGACGGGCATCTGCGTGGACCATCTGCACAATTTCGCGCGCAGCCGTCATCTAGGCATGATCGCGAGAGCGGCGGAAGCGGCCGGCGCCCAGGCGGAACAGTGGTTGTTCACTCTGTCCGACCTGATGGTGCTGACGACGCTGTTCCCGCGCTGCACCCACTAGCACGTTCCTCGTACGTAAGTCGATTTACCGCGTTTGGCTCCCCCCACACACGAAATGCCATCGATGTTGCAGTGTATCCTTGCGAGCAGCGCTCCGGGAGAGCTATCCTAGAGCCTCAAACGGTTCGCGCTGACGCATGTCTCAAAACGCGCCGTAGATTTCCATGGTTGGAGCACGCATTTCCGGTTTCTTTGCCCCTCGAATCTCTGCGCTTTTCTGCTTCCGCCTGCTCTTGCTAAGTCTCTTTCTGCTCCCCCTGGTTCGCTCATCAGAGGACCGGCCGTCCCAAGCCCAAGCCGCGTCCACGACGGATGTCCCACGCGGCAAGAAACTGGTCTTAAAAGACGGCACCTTTCAGGTCGTTCGCGAATATCAAAGAAACGGCGATCGCGTACGTTATTTCAGCCTGGAGCGCGGCGACTGGGAAGAACTGCCGTCGTCGTTGGTGGATTGGGATGCCACCGCGAAGGATGAAGTGATCAGTAACAAGACCTCCAACGACCTGACGGCAAAGGTCCATGCGCAGGAAGAGGCGAAGCGGTTGGACAATGTGGCGGACATCGACGCCAGCCTGCAAGTGGGAGCAGGGGCATTCCTTCCGCAGGCAGACGGTTTGTTTGTGGTGGAGGGAAAGTCAGTGCGCTTCGTGCAGCAAGCCGTGGCGGGAGCCAAGACCGACAAACTGAGGACCGTAGAGCAAATTCTTTCCCCGATTCCCATCGTGCCGGGGAAACAGAAAGTTTGGCTCGCTGGCGAACACGCGACGCTGCGGTTGAAAACGACAACACCTGAATTCTACCTGCGTGAGCCGCCGCCTGACCCGGACCGGGTATCGGCGGTAGAGACGAGCAGCCGACCGGGAGAAAACGGACCGGACGTGGCTCTGATCCGCGCGAAACAGATGCGCAACGGCCGGCAAATCGAGTCCATCAAGACGCTGTTCGGGCAAAAAATCGGAGCGGACGTGAGCGAAGTGGCGATTCAGCGATGGGAAGTCGCACCGCATGTGTACCGCTTCACGCTGGGAGAGGCTTTGACGCCGGGAGAATACGTCCTGGCAGAAATTCTGCCCGACGGCCTGAACTATTTCGTATGGGACTTTGGCCTCGATACAAGTGCCAGCGGCGGCGCGCAACCAAGAAAGTAAAGAGTAGATGTAGTGGCGCCTTTCGACCGGCAACCTTGGGCACAGGAGGTCCCGAGTTCAAATCTCGGCGCCCCGACCACTAACTTACTGAACTAACTGACTTTCTTTTTCCGCGATACTTCCGCAACGCTCTAACTTGGGAACATTTGGGAACAATTGCTCTTCAAGCAGGGGCACTTCCGCTGGCGTGTGTATAGACCTCCAAAGTTGTCACCATATGTGAGTGTCCAAGCTGAGCCTGCGCAACTTTCAAAGGGGTTCCTCGCGAAGCTCCGCCTGCGACCATTCCTTTTCCGCTCGCAATACGCGTAGCCGGGTCTTCATCGGTATCGGCACGAGTAAAGTATTAGTCCGATGCTCCACAGAATGACGATGAGCGCGGGAATACCTAGCCAGGACACGGGATGAAAACCGAAGCTCTGAAGGAAGCCGATAGCGGAGAGAAAATCAGCGTTCCGGTAAGAGCGAATGTCAGAGCACGGTAGTTGATCTGTTGTTCGTGCTCGTCGTTCGACCGAAGAAAGCGCAGCAGGAACAAGATGGTTGCCGCTGCCCCCGCGACAGCCAGAACGAGGAGAGGCGCGCGGACAGGCAGAATTCTACCGGCAAGGCTGACGGCCACGACGGAGAGGAGCGTCGCGAGATAATAGAGTAAGAGCGTAGTTCGACGGCGATCGGTTAGCTCAGCTCGAAAGGGCTGATGGGGCACGGTGATGCCTGGATGGCGGTCAACACTCTTCAAAGAGTGGTCCTCACCCACTTCCGCGACAGGCTTCTTACCGTCGTTAATTCGGGCTCTCGGTTCCTCACCACGCGTTCTCTATCTCGGAATCGCCTTCATGTATTCGCGAATCACCTCGAAGTCACTGGTCTTGAAGTTACAAAAGTCGGCGCCGACAACGAACATGTCGCACACGTAGCGGAGTGAAAAATCCGTCTTGCCCTCGAAACACACGCTGAAGTACAGTGTCCCGTCCTCGATAGAGGGGTAATAAAGTCCACGACCTTCCGTGAATCTCGGGGTAACTCCTCCGAAAGCAGTCGTACTTCTTCTTAATCGATTTGGCGAGTTCCCTCCGCTCCTTCGGCGTAATCGGAGTTAGGGTGTGTCCCCGCCGGACGTGGACTTGGGTTTTCGCTTCTTAGGAATGCGCGGTCCGGCATTGCGCTCTTGATGCCCGAAGTGGGTAGCTGCATAGTGGCGGCAAACGGATGTTCATCCTAGGATAGGTGCATGAAACGCGATCTAATTTCAGAAGTCATGCGCGAGATGGGGAAAAAAGGCGGAAAGGCAGGTGGCAAGAAAGGCGGAAAGGCTCGTATGGCCTCCTTGACCTCAGACGAGAGAAAGGAACTTGCGAGAAAGGCAGTCCGAACCAGATGGGCTAAGGCTAAGAAGAAAAACAAGAAACCCTGAGGTTCGGGGAATAGCCGAGGGGCTGTCGAATTGACTCTAACTCTTCAGAGGCTCAGTTCCTTCACTGAGGATATGTAAGTACCGAGGATAGGCAAACAGACGGTCTCTGCGTTTGCCGGTCGATTCTTTCACAATTTTGAGGTTCGCGAGTGTTTCGAGAGCACTAGTGACAGTGGGTATGGACAGTTTGAGATCTTTTGCTGCCGGGCCGATTTTGGTCAGCGGATGTGCTTGCAGGTATTCGTGAACGGCCAAGCTTGATGCAGCCTTGCGGCCGGTCACTCGAATCTTCTTCCGGTCTGCTTCGAAAAGATGAAGAATTTGAACGACTGTGTCGCCTGCGTGGCGGGCCGTAGTCTCAGTGCCTTCCAGAAAAAACTCGAGCCACTCCTCCCAAACTCCCTCGGTGCGAACTCGCTGAAGCAGTTCGTAGTAGCGTTGACGATGGGCCTTGAAGAAAAGACTCAAATAGAGAAGCGGCTCACGCAAAGTGCCCTTAGTGCAGAGAAGCAACGTAATCAGCAAACGTCCGAGTCGCCCGTTGCCATCGAGAAACGGGTGAATCGTTTCAAACTGCACATGTATGAGTCCGGCCTCGACGAGAAAGGGCAGGTTGTGTTTTTCGTCGTGAAGAAAATGTTCGAAGCGGTCCAAACACTCCATCATGCGGTCTGGGGGCGGAGGAACAAATGCGGCGTTGCCGGGTCGGCTGCCGCCAATCCAATTCTGCGAGCGGCGAAATTCGCCCGGTGTTTTGTTCGCTCCGCGCCCGCCGCGCAACAGGATTGCGTGAATCTCTCGAATCAAGCGCAACGAAAGCGGAAAGCCTCCTTTAATGCGCCGGAGGCCATGTTGCATTGCAGCGACGTAGTTAGAGACTTCCTCGACGTCATCGATGGGAACACCAGGCACTGCTTCATTTTCAAAGAGAAGCAAATCTGAGAACGAAGATTTGGTGCCTTCGATCTGCGAGGAAAGAAGCGCTTCTTTGCGAACATAGAGGTAGAGGAAAAGCCGGGTATCGGGCAGGAGAGTGGTCAAACCATCCAAACGACCTAGGGCTTGATTTGCCCGATCAAGCTGCTGATAAAGCCCGCTAAGATCGACAGGAGGGTCTGGTGGCAAGGGTGGCGGCAGAAAAGCCTTTACTGTCTCGCCAGCGGTCGTCGTCGAGGTATAGGTGCCTAGCCTTGAGCTTTTCTCGTTGGGCACGGACGTATTCAAGCTCCCTTTAATAAGCGCTGTTTCTATTAAAACATAGACCACTTTGCTTTAATAGCTCTTTTCAATGGAATCTATACATTTCAGAGGGTCTCGGGGGAAGCAATTTCAAAGCGCGCGAAGGGCTCGGACTACGAAGTAATCTTTTTCGATGATGACGTCGGGAAGATTCTTGGCCTTAGCCGTCGCCGCCAACAGGTCGTTAAAGTCCTTTAGTTGAGAAGAATATTGCGTCATACGATGCCCCATTAGCGTTTCTGTC
Source organism: Candidatus Acidiferrales bacterium (assembly GCA_963783955.1). Taxonomy (GTDB): domain Bacteria; phylum Acidobacteriota; class Terriglobia; order Acidiferrales; family UBA7541; genus Acidiferrum. Next base: position 1,006,184 of record CAWAPN010000004.1, read on the forward strand.
CTTGCCTGCAGCGCAACGAGCCAGTGGCCATCCAGGCCAAACTACCAGACGCAAAACGCTAATTGTCAGTGCTTGCCCGAAGCGACCGGAACGTGGCTGAAAACGACCATCAGAGTATTCAAGACGTCGGAAATGCGGAAGGGTTTCTGAAGCCTGCGAAAACTGGTGGAAGCGCTCGAACCTTCTCCATCGGCAATGACCTCACCCGACATGTAGATCAGTTCCGGTTTGTTGACGCCTGCGGCAATCTTCAGGCGTTGCGCCACGCTGTAGCCGTCCGCATTCGCGCCGGTGCCGGACAGATTCAAGTCGCAAAGAATGGCGTCATATTTTCCGCGAAGGACCAAGCCGAGCGCCTCTTCCGCCGTCGAAGCGCAATCGACGTGCAACCCTTGGGCCGAGAGTCCTTCGGTAAGCAGCATGCGGATGCTTTCTTCATCGTCGACAACAAGGATCGAGCGATTCTTAAGCAAATCCATGGTGGGCGCCATCATTTCACCCGAGCCGGAAGAATCGAGTTCCCGAACGGGAGTGCGGACGGTTCGAGTCTCCGCAACGGGAAGAAAGACGGTGAAAGCGGCACCCCCTGCTGGAAGCGATTCGACTTCGATATCACCGCCATGCTCGCGGACGATGGACATGCAAATACTGAGGCCGAGGCCGGTGCCCCCGCCGGGGCGCTTGGTGGTGAAGAAAGGATCAAAAATCCTGGGGAGGACGTCGGGTTTGATTCCTGGGCCGTCGTCCTGCACAGACGCGTAGATGCGCGAGCTTATTCTGCCCAGGCGGATCAGAAGACGTCCGGACGGCCGGACTTCGCGGATCGCATGCTCTGCGTTCCCCACAAGATTCAGGAAGACCTGAATGAGCTGGTTGGCGTCACCGATCGCCGGCGGCAGACCACCGGAAGGCTGAAAATCCACTTCAATGGAGTTACGTTTCAGGGAATGCTCGTGGAGCTGCAGAGTCCGGTCGACAACGGCGTTGAGGTCGAGGGCTTTCTTCTGCGGCGAGGCCGGGCGAGAAAATTCGAGCAAGTTCTGAACGATACGAGCCGCGCGCCGGGCCTGGCGATGCGTCATTTCGAGCTGGCGCTTGGTGTTTTCGTCGAGGCCGGCGCGATCGCGGAGCAGTTCGCTGGCGCCCAGGATGGCGGTCAGAGGATTGTTGAGTTCGTGCGCGACACCGGCAAGCATCTGGCCCATGGCGGCGAGTTTTTCCGCCTGGATGAGCTGCTCTTCGAGGCGCTTGACTTCGGTGATGTCACGGCCGGAGACCACCACGCCTTCGATTTTGCCGCTTACGTCGAACAGCGGGCTGAAATGGCAACGCAGGCGCCGCCATTCTCCCTGCTTGCGACGAACGCGAATTTCGATGGAGGCAAAGTTGCGTTTTCCACCAAGCAGATCGTCGAAGACGGTCTGCACGGCGCCGCGATCTTCTAGGTGTGTGCGGTCGCCGAAAACCGTGCCGATCGTTTCCGGGATGCTGTAGCCGAGAACTTCTTCGACCTTCGAGCTCGCGAAAGTGTAGCGCCTTTGCGAGTCCAGAACAAAAATGAGATCGGGGAAACTGTCCACCAGGCGCCGCGCGAACTCCTGCTGTTGGTACAGGCGCTTTTCGATGGCGCGACGCTCAGTGATATCGGCAAGCGCACCCTGGTAGCGAACGACTTTGCCGCCGGTGTCGCGGACAGCGGACGCGGTGTTCAGGCAAACGAGAGGTTGACCGTCCTTGCGACGAAGGACAATTTCCCTGCCCTGAGGATTCGGCTGATTGTTCACTTCGAGCGTCAGGACGGAACGCAGCTCTTGATCGACAAAAATTTCAGAGACCTTTTTCCCGATAAGTTCGTCCTTCGAAGAGTAACCGAGCATGTGAACCAGGGCGGGGTTGACCTCCAGGATCTTGTCGTCGGGAGTGACGATATAGATGCCTTCCTGAAGGGTCTCAAAGAGTTCGGTGAACCGGGCCTCGCTGCGGCGCTGGGAAGTGATGTCCCGCGCGAGGATGGTGAGACCATGAACATTGCCGTCGCGGATCATGGCGTGAGCGACGCAATCAAAGTAATGTGCGGCCCCGGTTCTTTTCAAGCGGATGTGAACGACGCCGGACCAGATACGGCGCTCCAGGAAGGCGTTCATGGCCATCTTCAGTTCTTCTTCGGAAGTCGCGTGCTCATCGCTCACAAAGTGTCCGATGGGAAGCCCGATAATCTCTTGGAAGGTTTTACCGACGAAATCAGCAAAGCTGCGGTTGGCGGCGCGAATTTCGCCGTCAAGGCTCAGCGCGAGAAGAACATCGTCAAAGGAGTCGATCAAATCCCGGAATCCCTGCTGGGATTTGGAGATCATTTTGAACAGGTGTTCCATCTGCCGATCGCTGGGCGGGGCCGAATCTTTTTGATCCAGTCCACGGACTACGCCCTTGAGTTCGGCTATCTCCTGACTTTTTCTCCAGACATAGATACCAAGGAGAGCAACAAGACCCACCAGGCCAAAGGGGAGAGCTTCAAGGTGAACCGCCGCGGTGCGCAACGTACCCCACGAAAACCAGGCGAACACCGCGGAAACGATGAAAAGTAGAAAAAAGGTAAGGCGCCACAACTCCTGCTGGCGCTTCTCATAATTGTGCAAGCGAGCGGCGACATCGGCGCCGGAATCGGGAGCAGGGAGAGATAGCTGCTGGTCGCCGGGTTTGGGGTCGACGTGCATTTCAAAATTCTAAGAGTCTCAGAATGAACTTAGGAGATGCCTTTCTAATGATAAGAAGCTCCACAAAGCGGCGGCAAGCGGCTTCGGGAAAGCCAGTTCCTCAGGTTTACCTGTCCACAAGGCCGGGTCGCGGATTTAGCCGAAGTTCGTCACAAAGCCGCCGAATTGGGCGATTTTGATTGTCGGGATCGGCGGAAGTCTTCTCTTTACAATCGGAATGTTCAGAAAGACGATGTAGTGCAGACCTACCCTCTTGAAGCCATCTGTGGTGGATGACAAACTCGGCCAGGATGTTTCTGCGGCCGCATCAGCGTAGCAAGGATGGCAAGGATCACACCTATTGGTCTCTGGTGGAAACGGTGCGGACGGCCAACGGTCCGCGCCAGAGAACGCTCTGCTATTTGGGTGAGCTGAACGGCTCGGCTCAGGCACGCTGGCTGAAAAGCGTCGAGGTGTTCAACGAGCAGGGTGAAGCCCAGCAACTGAAACTATTCCCTTCGCATGTCGAGGTGCCGGACGATGATCCGCAGGTAGCGCGGGTCTTAGTGAATCGTGTCCGTTTGGAGAGAACCCGACAGTTCGGCGCCTGCTTTCTGGGCTGGGAGTTGTGGAAACATCTGGAACTGGATCGTTTCTTTGAGCAAGCCGTGGATGACGATCCGGCAGACGTAGCCTGGTCGCGCGTGGTTGCGGTGCTGGCGATCAATCGGCTGTGTGCACCAGGTAGCGAGTTGGCGGTGGAGGAGCGCTGGTACCCAGCGACGGCGTTGGATGATTTGCTGGAAATCGAAGAAGGCAAGATCAACGACACGCGCCTGTACCGCTGTCTAGACCGCATTCTGCCCCACAAGACGAAGCTGGAACAGCATCTCAAACAGCGTTACGGGGAGTTATTTGGAGCCGAGTTCGATGTGCTGCTTTACGATTTGACCAGCACCTACGTGGAAGGGGCAGCGGAGAAGAATCCAATGATGGCCCGCGGTTACTCGCGCGATCATCGACCGGACTGCGAGCAGATGGTGATCGCGTTGATCGTCAACAGCGAGGGATTCCCGTTTAGCTATGAGACATTCGATGGCAACCGTGCCGATGTGTCGACCATGGAAACCATTCTGCGTATGGTGGAACGCAAATATGGCAAAGCGCGAAGGATCTGGGTGTTCGATCGAGGCATCGTGAGCGAGGAGAATCTGGCGGCGATCCGCAAGCGTGGCGGACAATATTTGGTGGGCACGCCACGGCGCCAGATGAAGCGTTTTGAAGCCGATTTGCTCAAGGAGGACTGGACCCAGGTGCGCCCCGATGTGGAGGTGAAGCGGGTCGCGATTCCCCAAGGAAACGAGACCTACATCCTGTGTCGCACGACTGGCCGCAAAGAGAAAGAGAGGGCCATCCGGAAGCGTTTTTCCACGCGGATGGAGGAGGCTCTGAAGCGCCTGCAAACGACTATCGCGGAGGGCCGATTGAAGGACCGCAACAAAATGGAGCGCCGGCTGGGAAAAATTCAGGCTCGGCATTCGCAAGTAAACGATCTGTTCGAAGTCACCTTGCGTGACACGCCCGCAGGTGTACGTCTAGTTTGGGAGATGAAAGCCGAACGAAAGGTCTGGCGGGACTTGCGGGAGGGAGCCTACCTGCTGCGCACCAATCTACAGGCGGACTCGGCCCAGGAGATGTGGTCCAAGTACATGCAACTGACCGAAGCCGAGGCATCGTTTCGCGCGCTGAAGAGCGAGCTTTCTATCCGACCTCTGTTCCATCAGAAGGAGCCGCGAGTCAAGGCTCATGTGCTGGTGGCTTTCCTCGGTTATGCCTTGTGGGTGACCCTCAAGCATCTGCTGAAGCGTCGGCCTGCCATCGTTCCCCAGCCTTCGGTCAGCGGAGTCGACAGTGCTCAGCCGTTCTCGCCCCGGAAGGCGTTGGCTTTGTTGTCCACCTTGCAAAGCGCCGACATCGTCCTTCCCACGACGGATGGGCGCGAGATCCGACTGCGCCGGATCACGGAACCTACAGGCGAACAGAAATCCCTGCTTCATCAACTTGGACTCAGTCTTCCAGAACGGCTGAAATCCCTTTCGAAATGTAGTGCAGACTCGGCGATCGCCTGAACTGATTCTGAAAGGGTTAGACGGTTTCCTGACTCTTCCGTGACGAACTTCGGTTAGCGCCGAGCCTTCAGCCCGGCACCGTGGGTCCGTAATTGAAAAGCGCCTCGGATTGCTCCGAGGCGCTTTGGAACGGCTGGCTGCGAACGAGGTTGAGCGGACCGGTTAGTCCTGACCCTCGGTTGCCGCGTCGGCTTCGGTCTCTTCGTCTTTGCCTCCGAGGAACTCGAGACCCGCGGCATCTTCCGCCGCGAATTCTGAAGCCTCCGGAAGCTCTTCGACAGGAGCAGGAGCCGGCATTTCCGTGAGCAACTGGATGCTGCGATAGTGCTCGAGGCCGGTGCCCGCCGGGATGAGACGTCCCATGATCACGTTTTCCTTCAGGCCGCGCAGATAATCGACCTTTCCGGCAACGGCAGCTTCGGTGAGCACGCGAGTGGTCTCCTGGAAGCTGGCCGCCGAGATGAAGGAGTCCGTCGAGAGGGACGCCTTGGTGATACCGAGGAGCAGTGGGCGCCCGGTTGCGGGACGGCCGCCTTCGGCGATCACGCGATCGTTCTCTTCGCGGAAGCGGAACTTGTCCACCTGCTCTTCGAGAAGGAAGGTGGTGTCGCCGACGTCTTCGACCTTGACCCAGCGCATCATCTGACGGGAAATCGTCTCGATGTGCTTGTCGTTGATGTTGACGCCCTGCAGACGGTAGACCTCTTGAATGGCGTTCACGAGGTACGCCTGAGTGTACTTCTCACCCAGAACCGCGAGCAGGTCGTGGAGGTTGAGCGGGCCGTCGATGAGCGCTTCCCCAGCGCGGACGTGCTCGCCTTCCTGAACGTTGATATGCACGCCGCGCGGGATGGCATATTCCTTGGAAGTCTTGCCATCTTCGCTTTCGACGTAGATTTTGCGCATGCCCTTGCTGATTTCGCCGTAACGGACGGTGCCGTCGATTTCGCTGATGACGGCAGGATCCTTGGGCTTGCGGGTTTCGAACAGCTCGACGACGCGCGGAAGACCACCGGTGATGTCTTTGGTCTTGGTGGTTTCGCGCGGGATCTTCGCGAGCACGTCTCCGGCCTGCACTTCATCGCCGTCCTGCACCATTAAGTGCGCACGGGAAGGCATGAGGTACTTCTTGCGGACCTTGCCGGAAGAATCTCGGACCAGGATCGCGGGCTGATGCTTTTCGTCGCCGGGAGGAAGCGTGACCACGAGCTGCGACAGGCCGGTGACTTCGTCCACCTGTTCTTCGATGGTCAAACCCGGACGCAGATCGTCAAACTTCACCGAGCCTGCGGTTTCCGTCAGGATCGAGAAAGTGAACGGATCCCATTCGGCAAGGATTTGGCCGTGGCTGACGGACTCGCCGTCCTTGACACGGAGGCGAGCGCCGTAAACCACGTGGTAGCGTTCCTTTTCGCGGCCCTTTTCATCGAGAATCACGATGAGGCCGGAACGGTTCATGGCGATGCTGGCTCCGGCGCGGCCTTCGACGTGACGAAGGTCTACGAACTTGACGACGCCGTTGTTCTTGGCTTCGAGAGTGGAGCGCTCGCTGACGCGCGTCGCCGCACCGCCGATGTGGAACGTGCGCATGGTCAGCTGCGTGCCGGGTTCACCGATGGATTGCGCGGCGATCACGCCGACCGCTTCGCCGAGCTCCACCATGCGGCCGGTGGCGAGGTTGCGGCCGTAGCACAGCGCGCAGACTCCGCGGCGGGATTCGCAAGTGAGCACGGAACGAATGCGGACCCGTTCGATGCCGGCAGCCTGAATGGAGTTCGCCAGTTCTTCGGTGATCTCCTGGTTGACTTCGATGATGACGCTTCCTTCGAAGTCCTTGATGCGTTCGAGAGAGACGCGGCCAACGACGCGGTCGCGCAGAGGCTCGACTTCGACGCCCGCTTCAATGATGGGCTCGACGTAGATGCCGTCCGAGGTGCCGCAATCGGGTTCGTTGATGATGACGTCTTGCGCCACATCGACGAGGCGGCGGGTCAGGTAACCGGAGTCCGCGGTCTTTAGCGCGGTGTCCGCAAGACCCTTGCGCGCGCCGTGCGTGGAGATGAAGTATTGCAGCACGGTCAGGCCTTCGCGGAAGTTGGAGGTGATGGGCGTTTCGATGACTTCTCCGGAAGGCTTGGCCATCAAGCCGCGCATGCCGGAAAGCTGGCGGATCTGTTGTTTCGAACCGCGAGCGCCGGAGTCGGCCATGATGTAAACCGGATTGATGTTGCCTTCACGGTCCTGGCCTTCGAGAGCCTTGAACATTTCGTCGGCAACTTTTTCAGTAACGTCGCCCCAGATGGCGATGACCTTGTTGTAGCGTTCGCCGTTGGTGATGGCGCCGTCGAGGTATTGCTGCTGCACCTTGACGACTTCCTTTTCTGCGTTCTCCACCAGTTTGTACTTGTCGCTGGGGATGAGCATGTCGTCGATGCCGATGGAAATACCCGACTTGGTGGCGTAGTGAAAGCCGAGCGCCTTGAGATGATCGAGGAGCTCGACAGTGGCTTCCAGGCCGAAACGCAGGTAGGCGTAATACACCAACTGCTGCACGCCCTTCTTCTTGAGCAAGCCGTTGATGTAGGGCATCTGCTTCGGCAAGTGCGAATTGAAGATGACCCGGCCGACGGTGGTCTGGATGAATTGCCGATCCATCCGGACAGGCTCGGTGTGGGTCACGTCCTGCGAATCGAATGCGGTTGTCAGGTCGATGGCTTCCCCGGTATAGCGCAGGCGAATCGGAGTGAGCAGTTCGACTTCGCCCGCTTCGAGCGCGAGCACGACATCTTCCGGAGAGCCGAACACGCGGCCTTCGCCCTTGGCCCCGGGCTTCGACTTGGTCAGGTAATAGATACCAAGAACCATGTCCTGCGACGGAACCGCAAGAGGCAGACCGTGAGCGGGAGAAAGAATGTTGCGCGAGCTGAGCATCAGCACAGACGCTTCCACCTGCGATTCCGGAGAAAGCGGAATGTGCACGGCCATCTGGTCGCCGTCGAAGTCCGCGTTGAACGCGGTACAGACCAGCGGGTGAATGCGGATGGCTTTACCTTCGACGAGAGTCGGTTCGAAGGCCTGGATGCCGAGACGGTGCAGGGTTGGAGCGCGATTGAGGAGCACCGGATGCTCGCGGATGACATCTTCGAGGATGTCCCAGACGACGGCTTCCTGCTGCTCGACCATCTCCTTAGCCTGCTTGATGGTGGTGCAGTGTCCCTGGGCTTCGAGCTTGTGATAGATAAACGGCTTGAAGAGTTCGAGCGCCATTTTCTTGGGCAGGCCGCACTGGTTCAGTTTGAGTTCGGGACCAACGACGATGACCGAACGGCCGGAGTAATCCACCCGTTTACCGAGAAGGTTCTGGCGGAAACGACCTTGCTTGCCCTTGAGCGTATCGCTAAGGGATTTGAGCGGGCGATTGTTGGTGCCACGCAGAACGCGGCCGCGGCGGCCATTGTCAAACAGGGCGTCGACCGCTTCCTGGAGCATGCGCTTCTCGTTGCGGACGATGACATCCGGGGCGCGCAGTTCCATGAGCTTCTTCAAGCGGTTGTTGCGGTTGATGACTCGGCGATACAGGTCGTTGAGGTCGGACGTGGCGAAACGGCCACCATCCAGAGGTACCAGCGGACGCAGCTCGGGCGGAAGAACCGGGATCACGTCCAGGATCATCCATTCCGGCTTGTTGCCGCTTTTGCGGAACGCTTCGAGAACCTTCAGGCGCTTGGCGTACTTGATACGCTTCTGGAGCGAAGGATCGGCCTTCATCTTCTCGCGCAGATCATCGGCGAGCTTTTCCACGTCGACGCGGCGCAGGAGTTCCTTGATGGCTTCGGCGCCCATCTTGGCGGTGAACTGGCCGGGATACTCGGTGGTCAGCTTGCGGTATTCCTCTTCCTGAAGAACCTGGCGCTCTTTCAGAATGGCGACTTCGCCGGTATCGACAACGACGAAGGCCTCGAAATAGAGGATGCGCTCGAGATCGCGCATTGAGATGTCCAGCAAATAGCCGATGCGGCTCGGCAGGCCCTTGAAGAACCACACGTGAGAACAAGGGGACGCCAGCTCGATGTGGCCAAGGCGCTCGCGGCGCACTTTGCTCAGGGTGACTTCCACGCCGCACTTGTCGCAGATCACGCCGCGGTGCTTCATGCGCTTGTACTTGCCGCACAAGCACTCCCAGTCCGTAACCGGACCGAAAATCTTGGCGCAGAAAAGGCCGTCACGCTCGGGCTTGAAGGTGCGGTAGTTAATGGTCTCCGGCTTGGTAACTTCTCCGTGAGACCAGGAACGGATTTTTTCCGGACTCGCCAAGCTGATGCGAATCGAATCGAAATCAGCGATCAAACTGGCGCGATCATAAGGGCTGCTGCGATACAAGGTGATTTCCTCCCTCCCCGGATTTCGCCGGGGACGCGCCTCGGGCAGCTTTGAAACTGCCCTCGGCGGCTGAGAACCCAGTTACTGGTTACTGCTCGTACCGGCCTAGCCGACCTAACGGTCGGCCACTCCATTAATCGGCGGCCTTCTCTACAGTTGGCTTCTGGCGCTTCATCAACTCGACGTCGAGGCACAGCGACTGCAACTCGCGTACCAGCACGTTGAACGACTCGGGAACGCCGGGTTCGATGCCGGGCTCGCCCTTGACGATGGCCTCGTAGATTTTCGCGCGGCCATAGACATCGTCGGATTTCGCGGTCAGCAGTTCCTGCAAAATGTGCGCGGCGCCGTATGCTTCGAGGGCCCACACTTCCATCTCACCGAAGCGCTGCCCGCCGAACTGCGCCTTACCACCGAGCGGCTGCTGGGTGATGAGCGAGTATGGACCGATCGAGCGAGCGTGGATCTTATCGTCTACCAAGTGAGACAGCTTGAGCATGTAGATGTAGCCGACGGTGATGGGCTGATCGAACTGATCTCCGGTCATGCCGTCGAAGAGGTTGATCTTGCCGGCGTTCGGCAAGCCCGCAACTTCGAGCAGGTGGCGGATTTCCGGCTCGCGCGCGCCGTCGAATACCGGTGTGGCGAAGGGTATGCCGTCCCGGAAGCCCTCGGCGAATTCGAGCAACTCATCGTCGGTCGATTTCTGCAAAGACTTCCAGATGGCGGTGTCGGAGAAGACTTCGCGGTACCAGCGGCGAATCGCTTCGGTTTTGACTTCCTTGCTCAGCAGTCGCTTGAGGCTGTTGCCAAGCTCCTTCGAGGCCCAGCCGAGGTGCGTCTCGAGAATCTGTCCGACGTTCATACGCGAAGGAACGCCGAGCGGATTCAGAACGATTTCGACGGGAGTGCCATCCGGCAGATACGGCATGTCTTCTTCCGGAACGACGCGAGCGATAACGCCCTTGTTTCCGTGGCGGCCGGCCATCTTGTCGCCGATCGAAAGCTTGCGCTTCATGGCGATATAGACTTTGACCAGCTTGATGACGCCCGGGGGCAGTTCGTCGCCCTTCTTGAGTTTTTCCTTGCGCTCGTCGGTGATCTTACGCAGCACGTCGATCTGGCGCGAAGTCATCTCTTCGATTTCTTCGATCTTTTCGATGAGCAGCGGATCGCGCTCGTTAAGCTTCAGGCGCTTCAGGTTGCGCGTGGAGATCTTCTCGATCAGCTCACGCGTCAGTTCCACGCCCTTGGTCAGCAAGCGCTTGTTGGTCTTTTCATCGTGCAGGTCGGCTTGGAGAACCTTGCCGCCGAGCAAATCATCGAGCCGCTTCAAGCGCTCGTCGGTCAGGATGCGGATTTCGTCCGCGAGGTTCTTTTCCAGTTTGAAGACCTGGGAGGCTTCGATGGCCTTATGGCGTTCATCCTTTTCTCCGCCCTTGCGGGTGAAGATTTTCACGTCAACGATGGTGCCCTCGATGCCCGGTGGGCAGTAGAGGGAAGCGTCGCGAACGTCGCCGGCCTTTTCGCCGAAGATGGCGCGGAGCAGTTTTTCCTCGGGCGTGAGCGTGGTTTCTCCCTTGGGAGTGACCTTGCCCACGAGGATGTCGCCGGGCTTCACTACCGCGCCGATGCGGATGACGCCGCTTTCGTCGAGGTTGCGAAGGAACGATTCGCTGATGTTGGGGATGTCGCGGGTAACTTCTTCGGGACCGAGCTTTGTGTCGCGGGCTTCGATCTCGTACTCCTCGATGTGAATCGAGGTGTAGTAGTCATCCTTGACCAGCTTTTCGCTCACCAGGATGGCGTCTTCGAAGTTGTACCCGCGCCACGGAACGAAGGCCACGAGCACGTTGCGGCCGAGGCCGAGTTCGCCGCGGTCGGTGCAAGGCCCGTCGGCGAGCACCTGACCGGTCTTCACGCGATCGCCCACGCGAACGAGCGGCTTCTGGTTAATGCAGGTGTTCTGGTTGGAGCGCTTGAATTTGGTCAGCGTGTAGATGTCCGCACCCACTTCGCGGCTGAGCACGCCGGAGTGGTCGCTTTCCACACGAACGATGATGCGCTCGGAGTCGACCTGATCGACGATGCCGTCGCGCTTGCAGAGCACGACCGCGCCGGAGTCGCGCGCGGTGACGCGTTCCATGCCGGTGCCGACCAGCGGCGCCTCGCCGCGAATCAGCGGCACAGCCTGGCGCTGCATGTTGGAACCCATCAAGGCGCGGTTGGCGTCGTCGTTTTCAAGGAATGGAATCAAACTGGCGGCCACCGAAACAAGCTGTTTCGGTGAAACGTCAACGTAATCCACTTCATCGCGATGCTTTAGGACGAAGTTCCCGGCTTGGCGGCAGTTCACCAGTTCGGTGGTGATGCGCAGTTTGTCGTCGAGCGAAACGTTGGCCTGGGCAATGACGTACTTGTCTTCTTCCCAAGCAGACAGATAGAAGCAGTACGGTTCGTCCACGACCTTGCGGCGCTTCAACTCTTCGTTGAGCTCTTCCACGCGATCGGCTTCGACGATATCGCCGGCCTTGAACTCGCTGTCCCCGGCATTGACGATGTGCACGTAGTCGACGATGCGGCCGCCCTTGACGCGGCGGTACGGCGATTCGATGAAGCCGTAGTCGTTGATGCGGGCGAAGCAGCTCAGAGAGCTGATCAGACCGATGTTCGGACCTTCCGGCGTTTCGATCGGGCAGATACGACCGTAGTGCGTCGGGTGAACGTCGCGGACTTCGAATCCGGCGCGTTCGCGAGACAAGCCACCCGGTCCGAGAGCCGAGAGCCGGCGCTTGTGAGTGATTTCGCTGAGCGGGTTGGTCTGGTCCATAAACTGGCTAAGCTGCGAACTGCCGAAGAATTCGCGGATCGCGGCCATTACCGGCTTGGCGTTGACCAGGTCGTGCGGCATGGCCGTGGACATTTCCTGATACACGCTCATCTTTTCCTTGATGGCGCGCTCCATGCGGACCAAACCGATGCGGAACTGGTTTTCGAGCAGCTCGCCGACCGCGCGGACGCGGCGGTTGCCGAGGTGGTCGATGTCGTCGACCACGCCGATGTTCTTGCGCAGCTTGAACAGGTACTTGATGGCCGCGACGAAGTCCGTCGTGTCCAGAGTTCGATTGTCGAGCGGGGTATCCAGCCCGAGCTTGATGTTGAACTTCAGGCGGCCAACGCGGCTGAAATCATACTTACGCGGATCGAAGAACATGCCACGGAAAAGATTCGTGGCGGTCTCGAGCGTCGGCGGATCGCCGGGCCGCAGTTTGCGATAGATTTCGATGAGCGCTTCCTTCGAAGAGCGAATCGAATCCTTATCGAGTGTGCGCGAGAGGACCAGGCCGATATCGTCGCGCTCCGGAAAGAAGACGTCGACTTCGGTGATGCCCGCTTCAGCAAACGCCTGCCAGAGGTCAGCCGTGAGCGGCTTGTTGGCTTCGAGGAGAACTTCACCGGTCTGGCGGTTGACCACGTCGGCGACGCTGTACGCGCCTTCGAGGTCCTGAAGGGCCGCGCGGACCTGCGAGATTTTAGCCTTGATGAGTTCCTTGAAGAGAGTTTCGGTGATGCGCTTGTGCGCGCCAACAATGACTTCTTCCGACTTCGGGTTGCGGATTTCGTGCGTCAGCTTGCGATCGACGATCCCGGGCGAAACATTCCAGAAAAGATCCTTGTCGCGCAGAGAAAGCCGCTCCACCTGATAGAAGGTGCGAAGGATTTCCTCATTGGACTTCATGCCCAACGCGCGAAGGAAGATAGAGCCGAGGAACTTACGCTTGCGGTCGATGCGCACGTAGAGAATGTTCTTGGTGTCGTACTCGAATTCGACCCAAGAACCGCGATACGGAATGATCTTGCCGAGGAAGTACGAGCGGTTGTTGGCGCTTTCGAAGAAGACCCCGGGCGAACGGTGCAACTGGCTGACAATGACGCGCTCGGTGCCGTTGATGATGAACGTGCCGTTATCCGTCATCAAAGGAATGTCGCCGTAGAAAACTTCCTGCTCCTTGATGTCGCGAATGGTTTTCGCGCCCGTGTCCGGATCCTTGTCGTAAATGGTCAGACGGATGGTGACCTTGAGCGGAGCAGAATACGTCATGCCGCGCTCCTGGCACTCGTTCACGTCATATTTCAACTGCATGGCAACCGGGTCGCCGCACTTGTTGCAGAAGGTCGGAGTATTCTTGTTGAACGTGCCGCACTTCTGGCAAACCACATCGCCAGTCTGATACGGATTCGTTACCACCGACGCGCCGCAATTGCGGCAAGTGGCGCGGAGATGGTGCAGACCCTTCAGGTTGCCGCACTTGCACTCCCAGTTCCCGATGGAATAGTCGACGAACTCGAGCTGCGACATTTCGCGGAAATCCCGGATCGGAAAGACCGACGTGAACACCGATTGCAGCCCACCGTCCTCGCGCTCGCTTGGCAGCAGATCCATCTGCAAGAAACGCTGGTAGGACTTCTTCTGGACTTCAATCAGGTTTGGGATCTGGATAGACCCCTGGATTTTCGCAAAATCCAGTCGCTGGCGTTCCCGAACGTGCTGGTTGCTATTGGACATGCCTGAACCTCATTCCCCTTTTGGGCAGGGTGCAAAAAACTTCCTAAAAGACACGTACCCGCGACGCGGAACAGCTTGCCCAAAGCCGCCCTGCACACGGTTCGTGAAGGTCCCCTTAGGACCCAGAGAGTTGTAGACAAAACCGGCCGTAGCGTTCGTAGCTGATTCCCCTGGCGCAACCGGAAACTGCCTTGGCCGCGCCGGCTCGGAAGCCCGGACCACGGAATGCCGGCCAGATTGTGGCCGGCATTCCATCACTTGATTTCGACCTTGGCGCCCGCCTCTTCGAACTTCTTCTTGATGGTGGCCGCCTCGTCTTTGCTCACGCCTTCCTTCACGGTCTTGGGCGCGCCATCGACGAGATCCTTGGCTTCCTTCAGGCCGAGGCTGGTGACCTCACGAACGGCCTTAATAACGTTGATTTTGTTGCCACCCACGTCGGTGAGAACGACCGTGAATTCCGTCTTCTCTTCCGCCGGAGCCGCCGCGCCCCCACCGGCCGCGCCGCCGCCCGCCGCCACAACCGTGGCCGCCGCCGCCGACACACCGAAGGTTTCTTCCATTTTCTTCACCAGGTCCGACGCTTCAAGAAGCGTAAGGCCCTTGATTTCTTCCAGGATCGTTTCGACTTTCGACATGACAGCTGATTCTCCTCTCGATTTTCTTGAATCTGAATTTCAAACTCTTGGAACTGCGGCGGGTAGGCCCGCTCAGCCCCCAAAACCACTACAAAGATCGCTACGAACTAAACTTATTGGCCTTCACCGCTTCGCTGACGGTCACCGCGAGGTTGCGCGGCAACGCGTTGAGCGCGGTCGCGATTCGCTGTGCCGGAGCGTTCAGCAAGAACATGATCTTGCTGATAAGTTCTTCCTTAGACGGCATGTCCGCCAGTTGCTTGATCTCGGAAATCGAGATCACCCGGCCTTCGACAAGGCCGGACTTGAACTGGAACGCCGGAACATCCTTGGCGATCTTGGTCAGTGCCTTTGCCAGCGCAACCGGATCGGTCTGGGTGTAGGCAATCGAATGCGTGCCCTTCAGGTTCTTGAGCACGCCTTCGGCAGGGGTGCCGGCGCCGGCGCGTTCGGCAAGCGTGTTTTTCACGACTTCATACTTGCCGCCCGCCGCCTGCACCGCGCGGCGCAACTTCGTGTCTTGTTCAACGGTAATGCCCTGGAAGGTGCTCAGGATGACCGTGGAAACCTTCGCGAGCTCCGTTTTCAGCTTGTCCAAGTCCTGCTGCTTTTCGCTTTTCTTCTTCATAAGCTTTCTCCGCTTGCTCCTTGGGCGCTACGCGGCCGTCGCCAGCGTTTCCGCTTCGGCAAGGTCAACGTTGATTCCCGGGCCCATGGTGGAAGTCAGGGTGATGCGCTTCACGTATTTGCCTTTGGCCGCCGCGGGCTTGGCTTTCAGTATCGCGGCGATCAGAACGTGCGCATTTTCCGCCAACTTCGGCGCATCAAAATTGATTTTGCCGATCGGGCAGTGCACGATTCCGGCTTTGTCCACGCGAAACTCGACTTTGCCGGCCTTGGTTTCCTTCACGGCCTTGGTGACATCCGCGGTGACCGTCCCGGTTTTCGGGTTGGGCATCAGGCCGCGGGGGCCGAGCACCTTACCGAGCTTGCCGGCGGAACGCATCATATCCGGGGTTGCAATTACGGCGTCGAAATCGGTCCAGCCTTCCATTATTTTCTGCACCATGTCATCGCCGCCGACGAATTCCGCACCCGCTTCGGTGGCTTCGCGCTGCTTGTCGCCAGCGGCCAGAACGAGAACGCGAACGCTCTTGCCGAGGCCGTTCGGAAGAACGACGGTGCCGCGAACGACCTGGTCGGAGTGCTTCGGATCCACGCCAAGGTTGATCGCGAGCTCAACGGTTTCGTTGAACTTGGTGTGATGCGTCTTCTTGATCAGCTCGGCCGCTTCGGCGAGCTTGTACGGGCGCGCTTCAACCTTCTTGCGCGCATTCTCCACATGTTTGCCGGACTTCTTCATCGTCTGCCTCTTTACCCTGAACGCCGCGAAGCGCGGTGAAGGGTACGATCCCTTCTCGCCTCTTACTCCCCTAGGCTTCCACAACTTCCAGACCCATATTGCGCGCCGTGCCCATCACGGTGCGGACAGCAGAGTCCAGATTTGTGGTGTTGAGATCGACAAGCTTGATCTTTGCAATTTCGACGACCTGCTTTTTGGTCACCTTGCCCACCTTATTGCGGTTAGGTTCCGGCGAACCTTTGGCAATTCCCGCTGCGCGCAACAGCAGAATCGAAGCGGGCGGTGTCTTCAGAATGAAGGTGAAGGAGCGATCCGTGTAAATCGTGACCAGCACCGGAAAAATCATGCCGTCGGGCTCTTTCTGTGTCTTGGCATTGAATTGCTTGCAGAAATCCATGATGTTCACGCCGTGAGGACCGAGAGCGGTGCCCACGGGAGGCGCCGGGGTGGCCTTGCCCGCCGGCAACTGCAGCTTGATCGTTGTCTGTACCTTCTTTGGTGGCATTGTTCCTTTACCTTTACCCTATCCCAGCTTCTCGACGCTGGCGAAATCCAGTTCCACCGGCGTGGAGCGTCCAAAAATCGTCACCGAAACCTTCAGGCGGCTGTGGTCGTTGTCGATTTCCTCGACCACGCCGTTGAAATTCGCGAACGGCCCATCGACGATGCGCACCTGCTCGTTGCGCTCGTAGACCACTTTCGGCTTGGGCCGGTCCATTGGCGTGTGCACGCGATTGATGATGGCGTCCACTTCCGATTCAGACAGCGGCGGCGGCGCCGTGGCCGAACCGACAAAACCCGTGACGCGCGGTGTATTGCGCACGATGTGCCAGGTGTTCTCGTCGAGATCCATTTCGACGAGCACGTAGCCAGGATAGGACATGCGCGAGGCGACGGTCTTTTTGCCGCCGCGCACTTCGACGACATCTTCGGTCGGGATCAGCACGCGGCCGATCTTGTCCTGAAGATTGAACGCAGCGACACGGCTCTCCAGGCTCTCTTTGACTTTCTTCTCGAAGCCCGAGTAGGTGTGAATGATGTACCACTGCATTGGCATAATTCGTTTCGCCCTTAAACGTGAAAGTAAGTCAGCAGCCGATCCAAACCCTTTTGCGCAATCCATTCGATGATAGCCAGAAATACGCCGAAAAACGCGACGGTAGCGATGACCACACCGGTTGTGGAGACCACATCCCCGCGATTTGGCCAAGTCACCTGCTTCATCTCCACACGGACGTCGTGAAGAAATTCGCGGGTACCCTCGATCGAGCCGGTCACCTTGTTAACCAGCGGAAGATTTGATCCGCCCTGCGATTCATCGTTCATTTTCACCGCCCGCGTGGCCATAAACCTTTCACCCGCACGAACCCCGCGGTTCGTGTCCCTAAAATTTCTGGCAGGGGAGGAGGGATTCGAACCCCCATACCCGGTTTTGGAGACCGGAGTCCTAACCGTTGGACGACTCCCCTTTACCCTGAGCCGCGCGAAGCGAGGCGAAGGGTTTCCTCCATCCCCGCTCGATCAGCTCAATCTTCTTTCTTCCGGCTCCAACCCTTTGTCTCTCTGGCGCGTGCCGCTACAGCGCTTCCGCAGCACTCGCTCCGAACCAATTCCACCGGTCTCCGCTTCTCCGTGTACTCAAGAGATCCATCGTGCCGAATGCGCACTCAGGATGACGACCCTCACCGGGTCGTTACTTGGCTTCTTTGTGGGCCGTGTGTTTGCGGCACGCACGGCAAAACTTCCTGGTCTCCATGCGTTCGGAGTGCTTTTTCTTGTTCTTGGTGGTGGTGTAGTTCCGATTCTTGCAATCACCACACTGCAAAGTAATGATTTCGCGCATTTCTCAGATTCCCTCTACTGCGAGCCGGCGTAAACCGGCTCGCCTGTGAATTACTCGATGATGTCTGTAACCGCACCGGCGCCGACGGTGTGGCCGCCTTCGCGAATCGCGAAACGCAAGCCCTTTTCGAGTGCGACCGGCGTGATCAGCGTGACTTCGCAGCTCACGTTGTCGCCCGGCATGACCATCTCGACGCCCTGCGGCAACTTCACGTCGCCGGTTACGTCCGTGGTGCGGAAATAAAACTGTGGACGGTAGCCGGTGAAGAACGGCGTATGACGCCCGCCTTCTTCCTTCGTCAATACATAGGCCTCGGCTTTGAACTTCGTATGCGGCGTGATCGAACCCGGCTTGCAGACAACCTGGCCGCGCTCCACGTCTTCCTTTTCTGTGCCGCGCAGCAGGAGACCAACGTTGTCGCCCGCAATCCCTTCATCGAGCAGTTTGCGGAACATTTCCACGCCGGTCACAACTTTCTTCTGCGTCGGACGGAAGCCCACGATTTCGATCTCTTCGCCAACCTTCACTTTGCCGCGCTCTACGCGGCCGGTGACCACCGTGCCGCGGCCGGAGATCGAGAAAATATCTTCGATCGGCATGGCGAAAGGCTTATCCACATCGCGCACCGGCAATGGCACTTTCTCGTCGACTGCAGCCATCAGCTCGAGGATCTTCTTCTCCCACTTCTCGTCGCCGTTCAGTGCCTGCAGCGCCGAACCGCGAATCACGGGAACGGCGTCGCCGGGGAACTGATAGCTCTTCAGCAGTTCGCGAACTTCGAGTTCCACGAGTTCGAGCAGTTCCGGATCCTCAACCATGTCGCACTTGTTCAGAAACACCACGATGTACGGCACACCGACCTGGCGGGCGAGCAGAATGTGTTCACGGGTTTGCGGCATCGGTCCGTCGGTCGCCGCAACAACCAGAATCGCTCCATCCATCTGCGCCGCGCCGGTGATCATGTTCTTGATGTAGTCGGCGTGGCCCGGGCAATCCATGTGCGCGTAGTGGCGGTTCGCGGTTTCATACTCGACGTGCGAAACCGCGATGGTGATACCGCGCTCGCGCTCTTCCGGAGCGTTGTCGATCGAATCGAACGCGCGGAAGGTCACCTTGGGGTTGTGTTTCGACAACACCTTGGTGATCGCCGCCGTCAGCGTCGTTTTGCCGTGATCAATGTGACCGATGGTCCCAATGTTCACGTGTGGCTTACTGCGTTCAAATTTCTCCTTGGCCATATGCCCTCATCCTTTGCACAAAACGCCTCAGGAATGGCGGTTTGTACCGAACTTGGAGCGGGGGACGGGATTTGAACCCGCAACCATCACCTTGGAAGAGTGAGACTCTACCGTTGAGTTACCCCCGCCCTGCCTGAACCTCAACTTCATCCCCTCGCCGAACCAGAGTTCCCAACGGAACTCAGACATTTCTGGAGCCTGGGACCGGGATTGAACCGGTGACCTCGTCCTTACCAAGGACGCGCTCTACCAACTGAGCTACCCAGGCCGAACCCGATCCTCCAAAAACACTTTGCGTTCGCGGCGCACTATTTCCTATCGGCTAGGCCTGCCGCGTTTTTACCGCCTTCGAACATCGCATGCGCGATTATCCTGCGGTGTTGCTACTTACGTTGCCGGGCGTTGCCAGCGACGCCGCCCTTCGAATTTGCCGCCACTTCGATCGAATCCTGGTGGACGGGGAAGGATTCGAACCTTCGTAGCCCGCAAGGAGCGGCAGATTTACAGTCTGCTGGTTTTAGCCACTCACCCACCCGTCCGCGAAATTCTGCCGACACAAAGTGCGTGTCCGTATTTGCCAGAACGTGCTGTGTTTGGAGCGATGCGCGTGAAAACAGAAAACGGACTCGTGTCCAGAGACACCAGCCCTTTCATGTTATCATGCCGGGATTCGATCCGCCTCGCTCCCCTGCCAGAATATGGTGGAGCTGGCGGAGGGAATTGAACCCCCGACCCTCTGATTACAAATCAGATGCTCTACCAGCTGAGCTACGCCAGCGCTGCTCAAACCGTACGAGAATAGCAGATTAGGCACAAGGATTGCAACAGGGGGACCAGAAATCCGCCTGCAATCCGGAAGCCAACTCTGTGGAAAAAGCGGGGTTATTCGTGCATCCGTCATATAGCTGTAACTCACTAACAATACTCATAGTTAGCACCGACAGAGGGATTCTCCCTAGGAGGAGAATCCACAGGTTTCCACTGCTCGACAAGCGGGTCATTGGCGCCGGCTCATTTATTGTCAAATCTTTCCAGCGAGATGCGAGAATATGCAGGAAATTTGGCTCGCGGGGAAATCACCTCCAATCCATATGCGCAAGAACAAAATTGCGATCACCGCAGGCGTCGCGCTCGCGTTTTTCCTGTTGGCACTTTTCTTCGCATACCGTCATTTGCCGCCGGGCGAATCTCTAGGCGATCGCGAGGCAATGCTCTCGCTGATGCCTGATGACGCAAGCGCGGTGGTGTTTCTCGATTTGGCGCAACTCCGCGATTCTCCCTTCTTGGCGGAATTATTCCGTTGGGCACCAAAGGTCGCACCAGACGCAGACTACGCGCAATTTTTGCAGGCGACCGGCTTTCACTACGAGACCGATCTGGATCGTTTGGCTGTTTCGATCAACCGGCAATCACAAAACGTCACGGCGTTTGCGGTGGCGGATGGAACATTTGATCGCAAAAAAATAGAAGCATACGGGTCGCGCTACGGATCGCTAAAGACCGCCGACGGAAAGACTTTGTTTGCTGTGCCCTTGAATGGGTCCAGCCGCAAAGGCTTCTTTACGTTTTTGCGCAACGATCGCATCCTGTGGGCCAACGACTCGTCGTACTTTTTCCACCAAGCGCAGGGCACTTCGTCGGCGCAGTGGCGCGAACATTTCCTGCGCCTCGCGGGAACGCCGGCATTCGCGGTGCTTCGGCAAGACTCAGGTGCCGCCGCAGCCTTGGCGCAAGGTCCCAGCGGATTGCATTCGCCGCAACTGGCCGCGCTGCTGGCACAGTTGCAATGGATCTCGATCAGCGCAAGACCCGAAGGCAATGTTCTGCGAGTCGGGATGGAAGGCGAATGCCTGGCGGAGAGCACCGAGCACCAGTTGAAGGAAATGTTGAGCGGTATGGTTTTGCTGGCGCAGATGGGATTGAACGATCCGAAAACGCGAAACCAGCTGGCTCCGGCGGTGCGCGATGGATACTTGCAGTTACTGCAGTCCGCGGATATTCAACAAGTGGACCGCGGCACGAGCAAGACGGTACGCGTGTTGTTCGATGTTTCCCCAAAGTTGCTGGAGCCGCCTCAGGGAACAACGGGCGCGGACCCGGCGAAGGAAGAAACAAATAAGAAGTAAAAGAGTCCCGGAACGACGGTGAATCTAGTCGCCGGCGGGTAGGGTTTTCATGTAACGCCACGGGTTCACCGGGGCGTTGTTCACGCGAACTTCGTAATGAACGTGAGGACCGGTTGAGCGGCCGCTGATGCCCGCGTAGCCGATGACTTCGCCGCGACGGACATGCGTGCCGGCGACAACCGCATACGAAGAAAGGTGCGCGTAAAGAGTCGTGATGCCGAATCCGTGTTCGACGGCAACGACTCGGCCATAGCCCGTGTGCGTCTCTGCCGAAGCGACAACTCCGTCGGCGGTTACGTGAACCGGCTCACCGTAATCCGCCGCTACGTCCACGCCGGTGTGGAACGCGCCTTCACCCGAGAACGGATCCAAGCGCTCACCGAAGCTGTCCGTGATGTGTCCCATGATCGGCCAGATCGAAGGCGTGTAATTTGAATCCGCAAAAGCCATCGCGGGAAACATTCGCAAACCGGTAGCCGATACGGTAATGGCGGTCGCATTGCGCTTCAGGAAGGAATACTGCTCGAGCGAGCGATCGAAAGCGTCTTGCGGTGTCACCGCATCGGCCTGATCGAACGCGGCAGGATGGTAGCGAAGCACCCCGTACGTCATGGCCACTTCCGTAGCGAGTGATTGCAAAGAATCGAGGCGCTGATTCGTGTCCGTCACCGTGGACTGCAAATCGCGGTACTGCCTTTTTAAAGTTTCCTGGTCGTGGCGCAGGGCGTTGTAATTTCCAACCTTCCACAACATGCGGCTGTACGAGCCGACCGCGGCAGCTACCGTGATGCTGCCGATGATCGCCAGCGCCGCCAATCCATGCAAGACGTAAGCAGGAATGATCAGCTTCCGGAGCTGACCGGGAGCGGAGGCAATGTAGAACGTGTAATTCTTGCTGGTGCTGATCAAGACGTGGCCCCTCAGGCCTCACTTACGTCATTCAATCTGGAGTGCGGATGGAACTGTTCCCTGGCACCGCACAATTGGTCGTCGTGACCGAAAAGGTCAGAACTGAGTCTTGGCTCGAGATTAAGAGAATACTAGAATTTGGAGAGCTTTTCGTCAACCCTGTATTTCACGGATATCCGGACAGCCTTTCGTAAGCTGTCCACTGTCCGCAGGGTCAGTTCCTTCAGGTACTGTGCGCTACGGAATTGGATGCAGCGAATGAAAAACAAAAGTGAAAATGATTTGGTCGTTCGGATGGAGCGCGCCTTCCGAACCGCGCGGACCAAGGCACTGCGCTTGTCGCTAGGAGACGACGCGGCTTTGTGGACTCCGACGCGCGGCTACGAGACGATTTTGACGTGCGACTGGTTTCTTGAGGGAACACACTTTCTGCGCGACCAGCATCCGGCCGACACCGTGGGCTGGAAATGTCTGGCGCGGGCGGTGAGCGACATTGCCGCGATGGGCGGGAAACCGAGTTGCTTTCTGCTTGGCTTGGCGCTACCCGGGGCGCTGACGGGAAATTGGTTTGCTGAATTCCTGCGCGGGCTGCGGCGCGCTTCGAAGGCCCTGCAGTGTGAGCTCGCAGGCGGCGATACGACACGCCACGACAAAGTGCTCATCAACGTCACCGTGATTGGTGAAGGACGGCGAGGGCAGGCGATTGTTCGTTCGGGGGCGGCACCAGGCGATGAGATTTATGTGAGTGGGACGCTCGGGGAAGCCGCGCTTGGCTTGCGGGAACTGCGACGGATGCGTGGCATCGCCGAGCCCACGAGCGCCGCTCTGCAAAGGCATCTTTATCCGCAGCCGCGGCTGCGGCTTGGAGCATGGCTTGCGGAAAATCGCCTGGCGACGGCGATGATGGACCTTTCCGATGGGCTATCGACGGACTTACCGCGACTCTGCGCCGCAAGCGGCGTAGGGGCCATGGTCGAAGGCGATTCTCTTCCCGTAAGCTCGCTTGCGAGTGCCGAAGATGCACGGGGGCTGGCGCTCCATGGTGGCGACGACTACGAGTTGCTGTTCACCGTGGCAAGGAGAAGTGCGAAGCGCTTGCCAAAGAGTTTCCGCGGGCTGCGCTTAACGAGAATCGGAGAAATCAAACCAGGGAGAAAAATCCTGGTGAATTGCGGGAGCGGGGAAACGGCTCGGCTGCTTTCCGGCGGATGGGATCCGTTTAGGCCATCGTAAGGGCGACGCGAGATGCCGGCCGGAGGCGCGGCGTTAGAACGGCCTCAAGGAGTGGGGGGGCTGGCCGCGGGGGCCGGCGGCGCCGCTGGTGCGGGAGCGCTTGGCGCCGGTTTCACGATCGCGGGGGCTTCGTCTTCGGGAGCCGTGTCCGGCACGTCCGTGTGTACGTGATGTTCGGCGGCTTGTTCTTCGAGGGATTCCACGTTGACGAAGTCGGCGGCGGGCATTCCCTCCATGCCTTTGTCGATGAACTCTATCCAGATGGGCAGGGCCGCTTGGGCGCCGGTTTCACGCTTGCCCAAGGAGATCTGTTTGTCGTCGAAGCCGACCCAAACGCCCGCTGTGATTTGCGGAGTGAAGCCGATAAACCATGCGTCGGTGAAATCCTGCGTGGTGCCAGTTTTTCCGCCGGCGGGGCGTCCGACGGATTTTGCTTTGATGGCCGTTCCGAATTGCACGACCTCTTCGAGCATGGCCGTCATGGTATGCGCTACGTCGGGCGCGAGCACGTCATGCACTTCGGGATGGGCTTCTTCGAGCAACGCTCCGTCATAACTCGTGACGCGGCGAATCATGTGCGGATCGATGCGAATGCCTTCATTGGCGAAGACCGTGAACGCGGAGACGTGTTCGATGAGACGCATGTCAGCGGCGCCGAGCGCCAACGGCAGATAGGGTGGCAGCGGCGAGGTTATTCCAAATCGCTTGGCCATGTCGACGACCGCGTTGATGCCGACTTTTTCGGCGAGTTTCACCGCCGGAACGTTGCGTGACCCGGCCAGCGCGCGGCGCAAGGTGATGGTGCCTTCAAATTTTTCGTCGTAGTTGTGAGGCGAATAGGACTGTCCGCCGCTCAAGACCGTGTAAGGCGCGTCGACGATGGTGTCGAAGGGCGAAGCGCCTCGCTCGACGGCGGCCGAGTACACGTAAGGCTTGAACGAACTGCCCACCTGGCGGAACGCTTGCGTGGCGCGGTTGAACTTGGAATCTTCAAAACTGTAGCCGCCGACCATGGCCTTGATTTCGCCGGTGGCATTTTCGACAGCGATCATGGCGGCTTGCGGGGCGGGTTGCTGTTCGAGCTGAATGCGTGCGGTCGTTTCACGCAATTCTTGAATGGAAACTTGAATGAGGTCGCCGACGGCGAGAATTTCATTGGGTTTCTTGTGCCCGGTCCAGACCATGTCGGACGGTGAAAGAATGGCGCGATAGGATCCGATTTTCACAGTGGCGCTCTTGTCATCGGCGGTGAGGACGAGGCCGGTAACGTAACTCCCCTTGTCGATCGGATGACGCCAATCGTCATCTTCGTAGGTTTCGAGTTGGCCTAGATTATCCTTCAGAACATTGGGCAGCTTGCCCCGCCAGCCGTGGCGGCGATCGTAGGTGTGCAAGCCGTCGCGGATCGCTTGATTGGCGGCCTTCTGCATTTGGATGCTCAGCGTGGTGTACACGCGAAGGCCGCGTTCGTGGACGGCTTCGGTGCCGTAGGTGGACTCCAGATATTTGCGGATATCTTCAAAAAAGTATGGCGCAAGATCGTTGCGGGGATATTGTAGGTGCAGACCGAGCGGGGTCTTGCGGGCGGCAGATTCTTCCTCCGGCGTAATTTTTCCTTCTTCCATCATTCGATAAAGGACGACATTGCGCCGGGCAAGCGCGCGAGCCGGATCAGCAAGCGGGGAGTAGATCGGGCCGCGGATCATGCCGGCGAGCAGCGCGGCTTGCTGCAGATTGAGGTCGGTGACCGGCTTGCCGAAATAAAATTGCGCGGCGGCGGCGAAGCCATAGTTGCCATGGGCGAGGTAAACCTGATTGGCGTACATGGTAAAAATTTGCGGCTTGGTATAACGCCGCTCGATTTGCAGCGCGAGGAGTATTTCCTGAACTTTGCGGCGGAAGCTGCGTTCGCTGCGGTCAAGAAATAGATTGCCGGCGAGCTGCATGGTGATCGTACTGGCGCCTTCCGCTTTGCGACGCTTGAGAATGTTACGATAGGCAGCCCCGGCGACGCGGGGAAAATCGACTCCCCAGTGATCCTCGAAATGCTGGTCTTCGATAGCGATAACGGCGTTGTAGAGAACCCTGGGAGTCTGCTCCCAGGTCATCAGTATGCGGCGTTGCAGGGCAAAGCTGCCGACGAGTTGGCCGTCGTCGGCATAGATTTCTGTGACCACGTTCGGACGGTAGGTTTCGAGCGCGTGGATTTCCGGTAGGTCACTCTCATAGACGAAGAGCAAACCGGCGGCTGCACCCAGGGCGATGGAGCACAAAAGCAGGAAAGCGAGCGCTACGCGGTCGATCAATTTCCAACCGCGCAGACGCAAAGTGATGGGAGGCAAACTCAGCATGAAAGAAAAATTCTAGCGCAGATTTGGCGGCGAGACGCGCTCCGGGAAATCGCGAGTTTCCATCGCAGGATTAAAGAGCCGAATAATATTTTTCTCCAGCACAAGCGCGGCAGAGGGTGCGCCCGTTTTCTGTCACTTCGCGCTTGAAGTTGATGCCTTCGCCGCATTGTGCGCAGACCATGCGCGGGCCTTTGAAACCAGGAAGTTCTTCGGGCGGAATCTCGACTTTCACCCATTGCTTGGCGAAGAGCACGTCGTCGGAAAGTTGCGCGTAAGCCTTCTGCTGGCCCGCCTCTTTCGGGAGCGCGGGAAACAGTTGCAGGGCAGCTTGCTTCGAGGATTCCTTCGCGGAGATACGAACGGCCCGGCCGGTTTGTAAATCGCAGAACGTGGCGGCGACTTTTCCCCAATCGCGGAATTTCAGGGCGCGCTTGCCAAGCCGGCAATTGGCAACGAGCCCGACGGCGTCGGTGACGCAGCGATCGATTTCGACGTAAGTGACGATGCGTTTGCGTTCGGCGATGGGATCGTCAATCCCAAGTTCCTTGAGGCCGAGCATCGCCAAGCGCACGCCGAGGACTTGCCCGGCACAGATGTGGCCGTGGGCGACGGTGGCAAGTTCGAGATACTCGGCAAGCGATTTCATGAATGCTTCATTGTAGCTCAGGCCTTCGAGGCTTGCGGGTTTTCCGACGATTCATGAACGCGCGGATCGAAAAACGCACGCCCGTGAAGGGGTGAACGACAGCGTATCTACGGCTCAGGGCACCGGCGCCGCCGACCAGGGGTGGGGCTTCCGGGCTTCGAGGAAAGCAAAGGCGGTCATGAGGACGGCGAGGAGGAACAGAGAGCCGTCGCGCAACACGGTCATTCCCGTGAGAGGCTCGGGCTTGGCGAAGCAGCCGCAGTTGATGTCGAGATGCAGTGCGTAGGCGCGGACAACTGCGATGAAAAAACCTCCGATGATCAGGGTGACGAGTGTGGCCCAGAAGCGCAGACGCCAGCCGATCAGCAGCAGTAGGCCGACGGCAATCTCCGCCCAGGGCAGGAAGCGTGCGACTTGCAGCACGGCCCACGGCGGCAGCATCTGGTAAGAATCGATCTGCAGGGCGAAGAGAGAAGTAGCAATGCCGATGGGCGGGTGCGGATGCATATCCCAGCGGATCAGTTTGGCGAGTCCAGCGAAAATGAAGAAACCCGCGATGACAAGACGGCCGAGCCAGATGACGAGCCTGCGGTAGTGGAATGGCGCGGATTGCATCATGGAGAGCGCGTGCTACTTGACGAGTTGATCCAATAAAGTCTTCAGCACATCGTAACTGACATAGCCAACGACGGGATAAGTCTGTCCGTCTTTGGTGTGAATGATCGTCGTCGGCGTCTGGTTCACAGGAACGGCCTGGCCCAGCTGCTTGTCCCGCTCGATGAGAGGCTCGAGCGTGCCGCTCTCGACGAGAGCCTGCACCTTCTTCATTTCCGCGGGCGTCAGGACGGCAGCGACAGCACCCTTCACGTCGCCATTCGCTTCCCACTTCTCCTGGTTCTCGAACAGGGTTTGTTCGACGACGTCGCACCTGCCGATGTGGCAAGCAGCGCGGGCGTAGCTGGCAGCAATACGCGAATAGGCGTGCATCGGCAGCGGAAAGTCGCGGTGCACCATGAAGACTTTGTTGTTGTCCACGTAGTTGTCCATGACGCGCTGGAGAGTGGTGGTATAGAGCTGCTTACACGCCGGGCACTGAAAGTCGGTGAAAGTCTCCATGACCACGCCGGCGTTCTTGCTGCCATAACTTTTGTCTGGGTCGATGTCCTTTACGCCATCGACGACGATGGGAGCCTGGGAGGCAGGAGAGGCGGTCTTGGAGGCGTTCGCCGACACCTTCACCACCTTCTGGGTGGTGGGTGCGGCCAGAAGAAGCGCGCTTACACTAGCCAGGACCAGAGTCGCAAGCGAGGCGAGGATGAAACGGCGGCTCACAGAAACCTCCAAAGCATAAGATTCACAGGAAGGTACGTTCGCTGCCAGAGTATCACAGGTTCAAAACAGGCGCGCCGTAGACCGCCTTCCTGCTCCCCGTGGGGGTCCAGCATTGCTCGACCTATTTCGGCAAGAGCGAAAGCGCTTCTGCCGCACACGAGCCCGAGCGATCCCTTGGCGTTGCCGTTCAGCATGGGGTGCCTGAGCGGGCACTGCCTTCCCCGGTCTATCCGTAAGCAGCACAAATAAATAACTTTATACTCAATATCAAGCATCTTGACAATGTCACACTCAAGTTGTATAGTGGGCCTGTTTTGGAGACGGCTGGCCTGCCCAGCGCCCGCCGCCTGGAAGCTTCTCGGCCGCTTGGACTCGCCAGGGTCCTTCGAGTAGCCGCGTAGGAATTAGGGCAGAACTCAACATAAGGACGGTTAGCTATGAGCAAGATTATTGGAATTGACCTTGGGACGACAAACTCGGTGGTGGCCGTGATGCAGGGCGGCGAGCCAGTGGTCATCCCCAATCAAGAGGGCACGCGGACTACGCCATCGGTCGTAGCCATTACGAAGACCGGAGAGCGGCTGGTCGGCCAGGTGGCCAAGCGCCAGGCCGTAACCAATCCGGAAAACACGGTTTATTCCATCAAGCGTTTCATGGGACGGCGTTACGACGAAGTGGCCGAAGAGATGAAGCGCGTACCCTATAAGGTAGTGAAAGGGAACCACGACGACGCGCGCGTGGAAGTCGCCGGCAAAGTGTACAGCCCGCCTGAGATTTCCGCGATGATCCTGACCAAACTGAAGACCGCCGCCGAGGATTTTCTCGGCGAGAAGGTGACCAAGGCGGTCATCACGGTTCCGGCATACTTCAACGACGCGCAACGACAGGCGACCAAGCAAGCCGGCGAAATCGCCGGGTTGGAAGTGCTGCGCATCATCAACGAACCGACGGCAGCGGCTTTGGCCTACGGGCTTGAAAAGAAGAGCGACGAGACCATCGCCGTGTATGACTTGGGCGGTGGTACTTTCGATATCTCGGTGCTCGAAGTCGGCAGCGGGGTTGTGGAAGTGAAGTCGACCAACGGCGACACGCACCTCGGAGGCGACGACGTCGATCAGAAGATCGTGGATTGGCTCATCGACGAATTCAAGAAAGAGCATGGCATCGACTTGGGCAAGGACAAGATGGCGCTGCAACGGCTGAAGGAAGCGGCGGAAAAGGCCAAGATCGAGCTTTCGCAGATGATGGAAACGGAGATTAATCTTCCCTTCATCACCGCGGGAGCCAGCGGTCCGATTCACATGCAGCAGAAGCTGACGCGCGTGCGCCTCGAGCAGTTGATGAACGATTTGCTCGAGCGCTCCATGAAACCGGTGAAGCAAGCGCTGGAAGACGCGAAAATGTCGCCCAGCGACATTCAGGAAGTCGTGTTGGTGGGCGGCTCGACGCGCATCCCGAAGGTGCAGGCGCTGGTGAGCAATTTCTTCGGCGGCAAGGAACTGCACAAGGGTGTGAACCCGGACGAAGTGGTGGCCGTCGGCGCGGCGATTCAGGGCGCGGTGCTTGGCGGCGAGGTGAAGGACATCCTGCTGCTCGACGTGACTCCGCTTTCGCTCGGTGTCGAGACGCTCGGCGGCGTAATGACCGTGCAGATTCCGCGCAACACGACGATTCCGACGCGCAAGGTGGAAACTTACTCGACGGCTTCGGACAATCAGCCGGGCGTGGAAATCCACGTGATGCAGGGCGAACGAAAATTCGCGAAGGACAACCGCTCGCTGGGCACGTTCAAGCTGGACGGAATTCCGCCAGCGCCGCGCGGCATACCGCAAATTGAAGTGACCTTCGATATCGACGCGAACGGCATTTTGAACGTGAGCGCGAAGGACAAAGCCACCAACAAGGAGCAGAAGATCACCATCACCGCCTCCACCGGCTTAACCAAGGAAGAAGCGGAAAAGATGCGCACGGAGGCCGAATCGCACGCCGAGGACGATCGCAAGCGCATGGAAGAGGTGGAAGCCCGGAACCGGCTGGACGGCATCATCTACCAGGCGGAAAAAACCATCCGGGAAAACCGCGACAAGCTGCCCGAAGGCGACGTGAAACAGGCGGAAGAAGCGTTGGAAGACGCCAAGAAGGCCATCAACGAAGGCGGTGTGCCTCGGCTGCGGTCCGCGACCGAGAACGTCGAGAAGACCCTGCACAAAATGGCCGAAGAGCTGTACAAGACGCAACAAGCCAAAGGCGGCGAGCAGGCTGGCGCAGCCGGAGCAGGTGCCGGGGCCGGAGCGACCGGTGGCCCGGCCGGCGCCTCGCAGAGCAGTGGCGGTGATAAACCCGGCGACGTGATCGATGCCGAGTACGTCGACGTGGACGACAACAAGAAGCCGAACTGAAAATGGCTTTCCGTTCAGTCATACGTTCGAAGTGGGAAGAGAGGCCTTTGGCGCTTCTCTTCCCGCGCTGAACCATTCCCGTAGAAGCAAAGCGCCGTAGGATAGGCCTGAGTAAGAACCGAACATGCCGACGAGTACAAAGCAGGATTATTACGAGCTTTTGGGAGTCTCGCGCAAAGCGAGCGCGAAGGATATTCGCACGGCGTTTCGAAAGCTCGCGCGGAAATACCATCCCGATTTGAATCCCGGCGACAAAGCTGCCGAAGAAAAATTCAAACAGCTTCAGGAAGCCTACGACGTTCTGTCCGATACGAAGAAACGGCAGATGTACGACCAATATGGCTTCTATAGCGAGAATGTACCGACGGGCGATTACGGAGCCGGGCAAGATTCCGCCGGCGAAAATGTCAATTTTGATTTTGGCGGGTTTGACTTTGGCGGGCAATCGGGCTCTTCCGGATCGACGTTTCGCGATCTGTTCGGACAATTTTTCGGTGGACGCCGCGGAGGAGTGACCGCGGAACCGGAACATGAGCCCGGCGGTGACCTGGAATATCAGGTGGAAATCGATTTTTGGGATGCTGTGCGCGGAGCGGTGAAGAAGTTGCAGATCACGCGGCTCGATACCTGCGAAACCTGCCACGGCACGGGAGCGGTCGGCACGCCACAGACTTGTCCGACGTGCAATGGAACGGGTTCCATTCAGCAGACGGCGGGGAAAATGCGTTTCAATGTGCCGTGCAATCGCTGCGGCGGCACCGGGAAATTGCGCACTGTGTGCCGGACGTGCGGAGGCGAGGGCCGCATTCGCAAGACCGAAACGATCGATGTGCGCATTCCTCCGGGAGTCGCGAGTGGCGCTCGTCTGCGCGTGCCTGGCAAAGGCAATGCCGGCACGATGGGAGCGCCGGTGGGCGATTTGTACCTGCGAGTCGTTGTGCATCCACACCCTTTCTTTGAGCGGCGCGGCAACGACCTTTACACGAAAGTTCCGGTGACCGTGGCGGAAGCTTCGCTTGGCGCGAAGGTTGAAGTGCCGACGATCGATGGACGGTCGCTCGTGCGGATTCCTCCCGGAACGAATAGCGGGCGCACCTTGCGGTTGAAGGAAAAAGGCGCGCCGCACGGAAAGAGCGGAGCGCGCGGTGATCAGTACGTCGAGATTCAAATCATCGTGCCGGAGCCTACCGACGAGCGCGTAAGAACACTGATGAAGGAGCTCGAAGGACTCGCTCCGGGCGATCCCCGGAAGGATTTGTTTGCGAAGGCCGGAGGGTGAAAGAGTTTCGCAGCACGGTTTTGCGTTTCAGGTCGCAGAATCGCGGAAGATCCTTACTTATTGCTTAGACCTTCAAACGGATCACAGAAATGCCAAACAAGGCGAAAAAACGAGCCAAAGCCGGGTACATGATCAGCGCGGTGGCGGAAATTTATAAATTGCACCCGCAGACGTTGCGTTTGTACGAACGCGTGGGATTGCTGAAGCCTTCGCGGTCTGAGGGAAACACGCGCCTGTACACGGATTCGGATCTGGAGCGACTGGAAGTGATCCTCACTTTGGCGCGGGATATGGGAGTGAACCTGGCCGGGATTGAAGTTATTTTAAACATGCGGGAAAAGATGATTGAGATGGAGCGCCAGATGGGAGAGTTCGCGCAGGTGGTGCAGCAGGAATTGTCGCGGATGGCGTCAAGGTCGGATGTGCAGATACCGAAGACCGCGATTGTGCGGGCCGTGCCGCGCCTCGTGAAGTAACCAACGCCAGCCAATTGGCTGATTTTGTAGGGCCCGTCTTCCGAGACGGGCCGTTGTTGCTTAAAACCAATAACGCCAAGACGCGATCGAACCGTTTTCTGCACAGATTTCCGCAGATGGGATTGTTGTGAGTGCTCGGGATGGGTCGTAAGATTGTGCAGGCGGCCGCCTTTCGAAACTCACGGCAAGCAGGGCTGCCACGGATCGATTTTGAGATTGCATCGATTTGCGTAAAGCGGGAACTGGGTGTGCCTGCGGTAGGCAGGCTCCCGCACTCCAGGGAGACCATGGCTCACGAAAATTGTCCGCAATGTCGGGGGACGGGTTGGAAGCTGGTAGCGCGGCCGGACGGTCCCGCAGGCGATATGGCCGTGGCCTGCGAATGCGGGATGGAGGAGCGCGCGGAGAAGGTGATGGATCGAGCGCGGATCCCGAAGCGGTATGAGCACTGCGATTTCGAGAGCTTCGCAACGGACCTGGCCGACGGAAAGACCTGGACCACGCAACACGAGCATTCCTTGAAGCAAGCGAAATTACTGGCCCAGGGATTTGTTCGCGATTATCCGGGCACGGAAAAAGGATTGCTGTTGATGGGGCCGTCGGGGGTGGGAAAGACGCATCTGGCCGTGGCGGCGTTGAAAGAATTGATTCGACGCGGGCATGCGGGACTGTTCTGCGATTACCGTGAACTGCTGAAAGAGATTCAGGCAAGCTACAACCCAGCCAGCGAATCGACGGAGATGGGAGTGCTCGAGCCAATCCGTACGGTGGAACTGCTGGTACTGGATGATTTGGGAGCGAGCAAACCCTCCGCATGGGTGCTGGACATCATCGGTCTGATTCTGAACGCGCGCTACAACGAGCGTCGCATGACGATTTTGACGACCAACTACTTTGACGAGTCCCTAGCGCCCGCGGCCGGAGCAAGATTGCCAAGCGGTCAGCGCCTGGCGGTTAAGGAAGATACGATTGCGGACCGCATCGGAGCTAGGATGCGTTCAAGGTTGTACGAAATGTGCCGGATTGTGGATGTTTCTGCCCCGGATTTTCGGCGCGAAGCGCGGCAGGCGGGCCGAGCTCGCGCCTAACGCCAGCCAAACGTCCGCTGGTGTCACGATTTTCTCATTACCTGAATACCCCATGAACACGATCCCGATCGTGGGGCTTGGCCCCGGTCCGGTAGGCCAGCTAACCAAGGAGGCGGGGTACGCGCCGCTGCCCGCCGAAAAAATCTTCTTTCGCACCTGCGCATGAATTCTCATTTACGGACGGCGTTTTCCTTCTTTGTCGAATGCCATTCGGAGGAGGAAATCAGCCGGTTCTATGAGGCGCTTGAGGCCGGTGGCGTAGCGCCGATGGCGCTCGCCAACTACGGTTTCAGCCGTAAATTCGCCTGGATTACCGACCGCTTCGAGGTGTCCTGGCAGCTCAACCTGGCACAGGTTTTGGCCGCTGCCGTAATTGACACGGGGTTTGCGCGGCGCGTATGCTTGCTTGGGTGTTTCGGGTGCGGCGCTGGCCGCATCTAAACCGCATGCAGTTGAAAGAGACCGAGTTACTGCGAAGCAGTTCACACAGTGGTACTGCCCCGTTGTAACCCTCCTTGCACTACCCCGGTAGGGATTCCGCAAGGATTGACCTGACCAAAACAGGGATAAGAATCCCGGAGGCGACGTAACCATGACTTCATTCGAGAATGAAAACCCCGTATCCGCCGCAACCGCACCCGCACAAGACCTAGAGTCACCGACCAAGCCGGAAGAAAATGCCGCCGCGGAAGCTCCTCTGAGCGGTTCAGATGCTGGTGTGTCCAAAGCGCCCGCGCAGGCGCAGCCCGTGAAAGTGGAGGAAGCGCACGCGGCCGCGGAAGCCCACGCACAAACGGCGGCTGCGGACGTCGAAGCTGCCGCTGCCGCCGAAGAAGCAGCCGGCGCCGAGGAGATGAGCAAGCTCATCGACCAGTACAGCGAGCCGCAGGAAGCCGCGGCGCAAAACGAGATTATCGAGGTGAAAGTCGTCGCCTACACGGAACACGGCGTGGTTGTCGATCTTGGCGGAAAGACGGAAGGTCTGATTCCTGCCGCCGAGTTCACCGAAACGGAGATTCCCCGCCCCGATCCGAATGCCACGATTGAAGTGCAGCGCACCGGAGAACGCAAAGACAGCTTCGTCATTGTGTCCTACCAGAAAGTACTGCGGCGCAGGACGTGGGAACGAATCGACGCACAGTTCAAAGCGAAGGAGACCATCAGCGCGAAGGTGGTCGACCGCATCAAGGGCGGACTGGTGGTGGATATTGGTGTAAGGGCGTTTCTGCCCGGTTCGCAATATGACTTGCGGCCGACGGCGAATCTGGATGGTCTGACCGGCACGAACGTCGATGTACGCATCACCAAACTGAACCGTCGCCGCGGAAACGTGGTGGTAAGCCGCCGGGCGTTGCTCGAGGAAACGCTGCACGCGAAACGCGCGGAGCTGATGGAGCAGCTGAAGGAAGGGCAAGTGGTTCACGGCACGGTGAAGAATGTGACCGACTACGGCGCGTTCGTCGATATTGGCGGGCTCGACGGACTGCTGCACCTGACGGACCTGAGCTGGGGCCGCGTGCGGCATCCAAACGACGTGGTGAAGCCAGAGCAAGAGTTGGACGTGATGGTGCTGAAGTTCGATAAGGACAAACAGCGCGTCTCCCTGGGCCTGAAGCAATTGATGAAGGATCCGTGGATCGACGCCGCCGAACGGTATCCGGCAGGCGGAAAGTACAAGGGCAAGGTCGTGGGGGTGGTCGATTACGGCGCCTTCGTCGAGTTGGAACCAGGGATCGAAGGCCTGGTACACGTTACCGAAATGAGCTGGGCGAAGAAGCCGACGCATCCATCGAAGGTCGTGAAGGCCGGCGAGGAAGTGGACGTGGTGGTGCTGGACATCAAGCCGAGCGACCGGCGCGTTTCCTTGGGCATCAAGCAGGCCCAGCCCGATCCGTGGATGCTGGTCGCCGAGAAGTATCCCGTGGGCACGGTCGTGACCGGTAAGGTGCGCAACATCGCGGAGTTCGGAGCGTTCATCGAGATTGAAGACGGCTTCGACGGCCTGGTGCACGTCAGTGATGTGAGCTGGACCGGCCGGGTGAAGAATCCGCACGAAGTGTTCAAGAAGGGCGAACCGATCACCGCGAAAGTACTGCGCGTCGACCCGGAAAACCGTCGCGTTTCTCTCGGAATGAAGCAGGTGAACGACATCTGGGGCGACTGGTTCAAGTCCCACAAGATGGGCGACATCGTGAAGGGCAAAGTTTCGCGTATCGCGACGTTCGGTGCGTTCGTCGAACTGGGCGACAACATCGAGGGACTCTGCCACAACACCGAAATCGAAGAGCGGAAGCGCCGCGACGAAGGACCGTCGAGTTTCCGTCCGACAACCGGACCATTGAAAAGCGCCGGGCCGCTTGAGCCAGGCAAGGAATACGACTTCAAGATCATCAAGATCAGCCATGACACGCGGCGGATTGGTTTGAGCTATCGCGCGGCGGTCCGCCAACAGGAACGGCGTGAGATCGAGCAGTACAAGACGTCGAAAAGTTCGGCGACGGCCACCATTGGCGACGCGTTGAAGCAAAAGCTGTCGTCCCGGTAGGCACGGAGCCGACCGTCTGCCCAGGTAGCAAGCCAGGAAAAGTCATTTACCTGCGGGTCATTTTAATGATAGGAAAGGGGTCATCCAGGCAGGCGATGTCCCCCTAAGTCGCCTCGCTCCAGATGGTTGTGAGTGTGGCAACTCTAGACGAGTGAAGAGGCTAGGCGAAGATGACAAAGCAACCGACATTGACCAAGGCGGACTTGATCGAGGAAGTTCTGCGCATCTCCGAGCTTCCGCGGAAAGAGTCGGAGACCATCGTCGAGACGATCTTTGAAAGCATCATCGATGCGCTTCAGAAGGGCGACAAGATTGAGATCCGCGGTTTCGGCAGCTTTCGGACCCGTCAGCGGCGCGGGCGTGTTGGGCGCAACCCGAAGACCGGAGAAAAGGTTGAAGTCCCGGCGAAAAAGATCCCTTTCTTCAAGCCCAGCAAGGAGTTGAAGGATTTTGTGAATAGCCCCGCCGCCGCAGCGTCAGCGGCGGCCCAGAGCGAAGCGCCGCCGGCGTGACGTTTAACGAAGATTTAGAGCACGGAACGCGCCCCGATCGGATCGGGGCGTTTTGGTTTCCGCGTAAGGACACCCGACGGCTGCGCCCCCGCAACATTGAAATTTTGCCAGGCGCTTTCCTTAATTCCGTGATTCCGGACACCGCGAGGAACCGCTCCTTCGATCGATCCCAGAGCGATTCCCCGCTTCGGAGATTCCCTTCGGAATGACGGGGTGGATCGACGGCGCCAAGCTCGGGTCTAGCCCTTCGAAGTGCAGGGTAGACGATGTTGGACTGCACGAACCGAGTGGTGCGGTCGACAACCAGTAATCCGATGTCAGTTGGGTTATTCTGAGGCCGGTTAAATCCTTTAGGACGCAAAACCATGGACTATCTTTGGACACCCTGGCGTTTCCCGTACATGGCTCAGGTCCATGAGGGCCAGCCGCCGGAATGCATCTTTTGCGATGCGCTCAAACGCAACCAGGATGAAGAAACGCTGATTGTGTATCGCGGGAAGAAGGCGTTCGTCATTCTCAATCGCTTTCCCTACACCAGCGGCCACGTGATGATGGTGCCTTACGCGCACGTGGCGGAATTAAATCTGTGCGAAGCCGGGGCGCTCGACGAACTGATGGAGCTTGCACAGAGAATGGAAATCGTATTTCGCCAAAACTATAAACCCGACGGGATGAATATGGGCATGAACCTCGGCCGTGCCGCGGGGGCGGGCGTAACCGGCCATCTGCATCTCCATATGTTGCCGCGATGGATCGGCGATTCCAATTTCATGACGGTAACCGGGGAAACGCGGGTGCACCCGGAGGAATTGCGCACGACCTATCAGAAGATCAAAAAGGCGTTGGATATCCGGGCGGGAGAGCTATCGTGAATTTGGAGCTGAACGAAGAACAGAAGCTGCTGCAGAAAAGCGTGCGCGAGTTTGCAGAGAGGGAAGTGCGCCCGCTGGCCAAGGAATTGGACGAGACCGGGCGCTTCCCGCGAGAGCTTTTCAAGAAGGCCTCGGAGCTGGGGTTGACTGGCGTGGCGTTTCCAGAGTCCGAAGGCGGCGCGGGTTTCGACCACACCGCATACACAATCGTCATAGAGGAAATTTCGCGTTGTTGCGCTTCGACTGGCGTGATTCTCAGCGTGCAGAATTCCCTGTTCTGCGATCCCATCCACCGGTTTGGAACCGAGGAGCAGAAGAAGAAATTCCTGCTGCCGTTCACGCGTGGCGAGAAAATCGGCTGCTACGCGTTGACCGAGCCGCAAGCCGGCTCGAACGCGGCGGCGCTGCAAACCAAAGCAGTGAAAACGGCCGATACCTACGTGATCAGCGGCACCAAGGCCTGGATTACCAATGGTGGAGTCGCCGACGCGGCCATCGTTTATGTGAACACCGATCCTGCGCAGGGCGAAAAAGGCATCACCGCCATCGTGGTGGAAAAAGGTACTCCGGGTTTCAAGGTCGGCAAAGAAGAAAAGAAGCTCGGCATTAATGCCACGGCCTGCAGCGAACTGGTGTTCTCCGACTGCGAAGTTCCGGAGGCGAACCGCATCGGCAAGGAAGGCGAAGGATACAAGGTGGCGCTCTCCACCCTCGATGGCGGACGAATCGGAATCGCTTCTCAAGCGACGGGAATTGCGCAAGGCGCGTTTGAGGCGGCGCTGAAGTATGCGCAGGAGCGCATGGCTTTTGGACATCCGATCGCGCAGTTTCAAGCGATTCAATTCATGCTCGCGGACATGGCCACGGAGCTTGACGCGGCGCGCTTGTTGGTGCGCAAGGCGGCGGCGAAACAAGACAGCGGCGCGCGGTTCAGCCTGGAAGCAGCGACGGCGAAACTGTTTGCCAGCGAGATGGCCACGCGCGTCACGCACAAAGCCATTCAGATTCACGGAGGTTATGGTTATAGCCGGGAATACCCGGTGGAACGGGCTTATCGCGACGCACGGATCACAGAGATCTACGAAGGCACCAGCGAGATCCAGCGGCTGGTGATTGCTTCCTGGGTGCTGCAGTCCTAGGCGTTTGGGATTTCCCTAGCGAGTGAGTATTCTGGCGTGGTGTGGGAACTCGATTCCGGTCTGGAATTCACTACTGAAAACGACGCCGCATTTTTTTCGCAGTTGCCTGCCCGGCCTGGGGTCTGTCTGATCACTTCGCGGGAGCCTTCCGCGGAACCTTACCTGATTCGGACGGCAGATTTAAGACGCCGGCTGCAACGGCTCTTAGGGCCGCCCGACCCCGCCAGTAAGCGCCTGAATCTTCGTGAATTCGCGCATATCGCGCGCTATCGCGAGACCGCTTCGGCATTCGAACAAACTCTGACGTACTATTACAATGGCAAACAGATGTTCCCGACGCGTTACCGGGAGCTGATGCGGCTCCGGCCCGCGCCCGTGCTGAAGATCAACCTGCGAAATGCCTACCCGCGCTGCTTTGTCACACGTCGCATCGTGGTCAACGAACAAGGGGAGCCCAGTTCGGGCGTGTACTACGGGCCGTTTGCATCACGGCGATCGGCGCAAGCCTTCGCCGAAAAGATGCTGGATTTTTTCAAGGTACGCCGCTGCCAAATCAAAATCCGACGCGATCCCACTTATCCGGGCTGCCTCTACTCGGAAATGAAAATGTGCCTGGCGCCCTGCTTTGCCGGTTGCACGAAGGAAGAGTACGACGTCGAGGTCAACCGC
The DNA here is from genome assembly GCA_963783955.1 of Candidatus Acidiferrales bacterium. Classification (GTDB taxonomy): domain Bacteria; phylum Acidobacteriota; class Terriglobia; order Acidiferrales; family UBA7541; genus Acidiferrum. The sequence continues at coordinate 1,044,611 of CAWAPN010000004.1, forward strand.
CTTGTGCAATTTCTGAACACCAACAGCCTTTCGTTGCACGACGCGTTCGCGCAGGAGCGCGAATTCGCCAGCGAACAGATGGACTACGAGAAGGCCGCGACGATTCACAAGAAGCTCGAAAAGTTAGATGATGTGCTCGGCGGCAAGCCGGACCTCGCAAGGCGGATTCAGAATCTGGACGCGGTGGTGCTTCAGCGCGGCATCGACGACCATACGGTAGTGCTGTTTGGCGTCCATGGCGGCAGATTGGCGGAACCTTTTCATCTGCGGTTTGGCGATACCGGCAAACCCGCTTCCGCCGAAGAAACGGTCCGAGACTATCTTGAGGGCGTCGTGAACGCTCCAGCGAAGGCAAACTCGAATGTGAAGCAAAGCGCTGCCGAACTTGGCGAACATCTTGGGCTGCTGGCGCGATGGTTTTTCAGCAGTCCCCGCGAAGGAGAGATTTTCTTTCGAGACAAGGATTGGCCGTACCGCAGAATCCTGAGGGCCTGTTCACGAGCGCTTGCACCAAGAAAAGAGAAGCCTGAACAAGGCGGAAGCAGTGACGGCAAAACGCAAAGCGAGGAAACCAAATGAGCGGTGGAGCGACACAGGAAGGAACGACGCGGTATGCCGAAAACCTCCGTGGAATCGCCGCCGAGGGACACTTTCGCCAAGTGGAAAATCTGGCGATGTCCTCGCTCGGAATCGGCACTTATTTGGGCCAGCCGAATGACGCAACGGATTCGAGCTATACCGCCGCGATCGTGGCGGCGGTCGAAGCTGGCATGAACCTGATCGATACCGCGATCAATTACCGGTTGCAGCGGAGCGAACGGTGCGTCGGCACGGCGATCAAGGTTCTGGGACGCAAGGGCATCCGCCGGGACGAAATCGTCGTTTGCACAAAAGGCGGCTATTTGACGCCCGACGGATCCATGCCGGCGGACCCGAACCGTTATTTCTTCGAGGAGTATCTGCAGAGAAACATTTTCTCCGCAAAGGACATCGCGGCCGGCAGCCACTGCATGACGGCCCGCTTCCTCGAAAATCAATTGATACGCAGTTTGAAGAACCTTCAGGCCGAGTGCATCGACGTCTATTACCTACACAATCCGGAAACGCAGCTTTCCGAGATTTCCCCCGTGGACTTTTTGCAGCGAGTTCGCGAGGCTTTTGTGTTTTTGGAGTCCGCGGTCGAACGCGGCCGGATCCAATTTTACGGCATGGCTACGTGGAACGGCTTTCGTCAGGAGAAAACGGCGCGTGACGCGATGCAATTGGCGGAAATTGAAGCAATCGCGAAAGAAATCGCAGGCGAGAAGCACCACTTCCGTTTCGTGCAACTGCCGTTTAATTTGGCGATGACGGAGGCGTTGACATTGGGCAATCAGAGCCTGCCGTCGGGACAAAAGACCATCATGGAAGCCGCCGACGAATTGGGAATCAAGTTGATTGCTTCGGCGTCGCTCCTGCAAGGACAAGTGGCGCAGAACCTTCCGACCTTCGTCGCCGAGGCATTGGGATTACAAAACGACGCCGAACGCGCTTTGCAATTCGCGCGGTCCGCCCCGGGAATCACAGCGGCGCTGGTCGGAATGTCCCGCACGGCGCATGTCGAGGCGAATGCGCGATTGGTGGAAGTCGCGCCGGCGGGGTTGGAACAGTTCGGGCAGCTTTTTTCGCGGGGTGAAGGCGCGTGATCCGCGAGACCTTTACCGTTGGTGGCAACCAAGCGTTCGCTATGGAAATCCTCAGGCCTGGGAAGTCCTGAGCTACGGGATCAGGGCTTGTGTAATTCGGGATGGCGTTCCGTTAGCCACTCGGTCATGGCCTGGTCCAGCTGGTCGAGTTTCCCGACGAAAAAGTGATTGGCGTCCTGCACGAAGGACAGCCGCGTGTCTCCTGCCATCTGAGCCACTGCAGTTTCTACCTTTTCCCACCCGCCGTACTCGTCGTTGGTGCCTTGAACGAGCAGCTTGGGCTTACTGCAATTTTCGAGATAGCTGAAGTCGGAATTGTTCACCGGAATGCCGATGCCGATCAACTCGTGCACGCGAGAATCGGCGCAACCCACTCGCAACCCGACCCAACTTCCGAAGCTGAAACCGCCGACGAGCAGCGAAGCACCGGGATGTTCGTTGGCCAGAAAATCAATCGCGGCTTGTACGTCGCCACGCTCACCCAGTCCACGATCATGTTTCCCGGCGCTCAAACCCGCGCCGCGAAAATTGAATCGCAACACCGGAATGCGCAACGCGTCCAACGATTTCGCAGCCTGGTACACGACTTTGTTGTGCAGCGTGCCGCCAAAAAGTGGATGCGGATGACAAACAACGGCCGCGATTGTAGGCGTTTGCTCGCGAATGGGAGTCCAAAGAATGGCTTCCAGCTTGCCTACCGGCCCCTCGAGAAAGATGTTGCGGGAATCGTGTTGCATTTGCATGAGCACCCGAACGTGCGCACAAAAAGTTTAACTGATTAAAGCCAGCCGTACCGTGGTTGTCGTTAGGTAATTCGCACTAGACCCAGACATCAGTTCTAGTCCGCCCACGACTGTATTTGCAGGTACTAGAGCCAAAATTCTTATCTTTCGCGTTGCAACTTGACTACGCGAATGTTACTTTCAGGCCAATTCAATCATCAGGGGATTATATGGGCGATTTGTCCGATAGGCGTGAAGCAAGACGCTTCGTGATGACCCTTCCTGTTCGCGTCTTGGCGCACGACCCACACAGTCCGGAACTGCGCGCGAATACGCGCGACGTAAGTTATCGCGGATTGTATTTTCTTACCGAGGCAAGGTTTGAGGACGGCACCGAGATTGATTTTATTCTGACGCTCCCTCAACAGATGATCTCGGCCGGCGACGTGAACATCCGTTGTCACGGCAAAGTGGTTCGAATCGAATCCACCGACAACGGGAAAACAGGTATTGCCGCAAGGATCGAGCGCTACGAGTTCGTGCCGGTTCGCGCTCCTGCTGCCTGAGTCAGGCTTTCCCCGCGTGCGGTTCTCTACGCAGCGTATTTTTGCGTAAAATGGATCATCGAGTTCACGAGACTTTACGGTTCCGCGACTCTTGGGGAGACTGCCATGTATCACTACGATCCGACCCAGGCGCTTGAAGAATTGCAGGAAGAGGCGTTGCTGCCGCATCCGGTGAAGCTGCGAGACATGATCCTGAGAAACCAGCTTGGCCCGGAGGATGCGCAACGGCTGAATCACGATTTTCAAGAATATCTGACGCGCTTCGGCGAATTGCAGAGCCTAGGGCGAACCATCTTGCAGAAGCTGTCCTCCGGCCAGCGTAAGGCCGCCTCGCTGTGACCAATGCTTTTGCCCGCGGTTAGCCGCAAGCACCGTGCGGTAATTTTTTTTCTTCCCCTGCAATCGGTGAAGATGCCTTGGACTGCTACACTGAATCAGCTTATTTGCGAATTTTTCTAAATTGATCTTTTCGGATTATGAAACGCAACACGCTACTCATTGATGCGGACGACACTCTGTGGGAGAACAACGTCTTCTTCGAGAAATTGATCGAGGATTTCATCAGCCTGGTGGAACCTTGCGGCTACAGCCGCGCCTACATCCGGCACATCCTGAATGAAACCGAGCGGAAGAATATCCGGCAGTATGGCTACGGCGTGCGCAGCTTTGGCAGGTCGCTTGAGGAGACGTACCTGAAGCTCGCGGACCAGATGGCGCGGCGGGAAGTGCTGGCGGAGGTCCATAATCGGGTAGTGGACCTCGAACGGACTCCGCCGAAGATTCTCGACGGTGTGCCGGAAACCTTGGCGTATCTCACCGGGCGGCACCGGTTGATTTTGTTCACCAAGGGAGAGCCGGCCGAGCAGGCGGCCAAGGTCGAACGGTCTGGTTTGCAAGGCTTCTTTGAGGCGATTGAAATCGTGGGGGAAAAAGACTCGAAGACCTACACGCTGCTGGTAAGCAAACACAAGATCGTGAAAACCTACGGCTGGATGATCGGCAACAGCCCGCGGAGCGATATCAACCCGGCGATGGAAGCGGGATTGAACGCGGTGTATATACCGCACGTGAATACCTGGCAGCTCGAGCATGAGCCGGTCATGGCCGGATCGGGCAAGCTGGTAATTTTGCCGACCTTTCGCGAGTTGCGAAACCACTTCTAAATTAGCCATTTCTTGAAACCTGGAGACCAGGAATGAGCGCGGCAAACGGAAAACATAAGGTTGCGGTTGTCGGCGCCGGGGCCGTGGGAGGATATTTCGGCGGGATGCTGGCGCGCGCCGGCGTTCCGGTGATGCTGATTGGGCGCCCTTCGTTTGTCGAAGCAGTACGGCGCGACGGGCTACGGATCGATTCCGTCCAGTTCCAGGAAACCGTTCACCCCGAAGCATCGCCAGAATTGGCGGCCGCGGCCGGAGCGGATGTTGTGCTCTTCTGCGTGAAGACTACCGACACGGTGAGTGTGGCGAAAGGGCTGGCGGCAATCTTGCCCAAAGATTCGTTGGTTTTAAGCATGCAAAATGGCGTGAACAATGCCGAGGAAATTCGCGCTTCATCAGGAATCGACGCGCTGCCGGCGGTCGTATACGTTGCGGCTTCGGTTCCTGCGCCAGGAACGGTCAGGCATTTGGGCCGCGGTGATATTGTTGTCGGCCCGCGGAGCGAGAGAACCGAAAAGGTAGCCCGGATTTTTGGAGAGGCCAAAATTCCCTGCCGGATTTCGGAAAACATCGAAGGCGAGTTGTGGACAAAACTGGTGTGGAATTGCGCGCTCAATGCCGTGTCCGCGCTTGGGCGCGTGACCTACGGAGAAATCATGGCCAGCGCGGATGCCAGGGAGCTAGTTGAATCTGCGGTCTACGAGACCTTGAACGTCGCGCGTGCCAAGGGTATCCATCCCGCGGGTCTCGAAGATCCGAAGGCGGCGATTGTCGGATCGTACAAGATTGCAGAACAGATGAGCGCAACGCGATCGTCCACGGCGCAGGATCTCGCCCGCGGGAAATATACGGAAATCGATTCGCTGAACGGATACGTGGCACGCGTTGGCGCGCAACTCGGCGTTGCCGTGCCGGTCAATCACGCTCTCTACACACTGGTAAAGCTCTACGAATCCGGGTTTTCTTTAAAGCAATAATCCGCTGTTTATTGCCGCGGAGGTTCGTGGAAGGGGATGTGAATGATGGCCTCGACGGGAACTGCCTGGCCGTCTTTCGTCGCCGGATGGAATTTCCATTGGCCGAACGCAGCGATGGAGTTCCCGTCGAGCGTTTTGTCGACGCCGCGGATTAGCTGAATACCATCGACGCTGCCGTCCGTGCGGATCACTCCATAAAGAATCACTTCGCCCTGGACATGCTCCTGAACCAAATCCTGGGGATACTTCGGATCAACCTTGCGAACCGGATCCGGTGCGCTTAAGGTGCCGAGGGTACGCGGCAGGCCTTGCTGATGCAACTCGGAAAAGTGAATGATCCAGCTGCCGGTAAAGGTGCTGAGGTTCGGCATGTCGATATTCATCGAATACACGCGATGCGATCCAAAAACCTGCTCGGGCGCCGTCCCGGGAGGAATATTTGCGAAATCGGGCGGGCCGGTGCGCTCGGGCGGATCGTCGTCGGTCTTTGCGTCCGGACGTTTGTAGAGCGATGGCGCTTTCGGCAAAATTAGCTTCCCCGCGCCCAGGCCAGAGACTCCCGCGTTTGGTTTTGGATTTCCGCCGCTGATGCTGATACCCACAGAACTTTTTGCGGATGGATCACCGGAGGCCGAACCGGAGCCGTTGCTCGTCGCGTTCGGAGTGGCGGAGCCGCCGCCAGATCCCTTGTCTTTGCCTTCCGGGGAGATGGCCACACGCGCGGCGAGATTTCCGTTGGGAACCTCGACGGTCGGCGAGGGCGGCGCGGGTGCGGAGGACAAAGCGATGATCGTAGCGGATTGCCCGAGCGAGCTTGCCGATCCCGCGGTGACTTCCGGGAGCGGGGCCACTTCTCCGCTTTGCGTGCGCTCGGCCACTCGTGGCGCGGAGCCGGCGTTCAGTTCAAGCTGCGGCCTTGCCGGGGCATCCGCATTACGAGCGATGCTCAGGTCCGAGGGACGAACCTCCAGGTTCGGCGCATCGGGGGCCGGTGTATCCGTGGTGGCGACTTTCTTTGCTTGCTTGGGACGAAGCTTCGCGAGCGTTTTTTCGCTGATTTCGAGGCGCGGCGGAGCGGGAGCGGCAGTCGTGGCGAGCTGAACCATGTTCGGCAACGGCGGCAGGATCTTCGGCGGCTCGTTGGGCGCGGCGGTGTTCACCAGGGTTTGACGCGGATGCGTAGGGTGAGACGGATCCGTGAAGATGCGCTGACGGGGATGGTAGGCGTCCGTGTTTTCGGCTGGTGGATCATCCATCTTGGTTTCTGGCGCGGCGCGTTTGTGCGTCTGCTTCGGAACATTCAGCAACGGCAAATCTTCGACGGGCCCGGCCCAGGTCAGTTCGGTGTTGTCGAGCGCCGCTACGTGCTTTGGAGTGATCGGCAGACGAGGCCAGGGAATGACGAAGAAAACGACGTGCCACAAGGCGGCGGCCAGGAGAGCACGGTACGGCATGGTCTGCCGAATCCGCCAATCCTTGAAAATATTAAATCTTGGCGTGCCTTTGGGGACGCGACTCCATTTGAAGAACGCCACGAGTTCACTGAAAAAGTTCTGATGGAAACTGTTCCAGGCGATGGTGAGGTTCGGCAGGCCCTTCCCCGGCAAATAAACCGCGATCGGGTAGATTTCGTTCTGCCCAAGCAAATCGAACGGATTGACCTGAAATCGCGGAAACATTTACCTTCCATTATATCGTGCCGCCCCTGACTCCGGAGAGGACCAGGGGAAGTTCGCTGGGGCATACAAGAATAGATGAGCGTAGCGGGGCTGAGGTTTACTCCTCGACCGCTTTGTTTTCAGGCGCGTTTTTCGACAGCCTGTAGAAGCTTAGAGATGCGTCTCCCTGACGCAGAACGCGCACGCGCTGTAAATTGTTCACGGTCTCCGAAAGATCGAATTTGCTGCGATGCTCTGCGATGACGACGGCGCCGTCGCTCAGAAGAGCGGCGGAACCTGCAAAAGACAGCACTCGATCGTAATCCTCTGCATTGCCATACGGCGGATCGAGGAAGAGGATTTCCTGCATCTTGCTTGCGCGGGAATTTTCCTTGGCCAGAATTTGCAACCCGCGCAGAACGTCGGCGGACAGAAGCCGCGTTCCCGTCCGAGCTTCGAGAGATTCGAGATTTTTCTTGATCAGAGCCGTTGCGGGAGCGTGTTTCTCAATGAAGATTACTTCGAGCGCGCCGCGGCTCAGCGCTTCGATCCCTACGGCGCCGGTTCCGGCAAAGGTATCGATGAAGCGCGAACCGGCGACGAGTTCGCCCAAAATGTTAAACAAGGTCTCTCGCAGGCGGTCGCTCGTCGGGCGAAGATCGAGGCCCTTGAGACTCTTAAGTTGGCGGCTGCGATATTTTCCGGCAATGATGCGCATGAAGGATTCCGCCGCTTACCCGATGCGCGCTAGATGATAGCGCCGCTGCCATTCGCCGGGCAGGACGCGCAAGAGACCTTGCAGAGCTTCCTTCTTGGCCGGGTCTTCGGCGAGCGTGAATGCCTCTTTGCGGGCTTGCTCCAGTAATTCACGATCGCGCATCGGACTGGCTATCTGGAAACCGAGATCGCCCGATTGGCGAGTACCAAAGAATTCCCCGGGGCCACGCAACTGCAAATCGGCTTCGGCAATTTCGAAGCCGTCGTTCGTACGGACCATGGTTTCGAGTCGCGTGCGTCCCTCTTCGGTCAGGCGGACGGGCGCAACGAGAATGCAATGCGATTTCTTTGCGCCGCGGCCGATGCGGCCGCGCAACTGGTGCAATTGCGCCAGACCGAAGCGTTCCGCGTGCTCAATCACCATCACCGTGGCGTTCGGGACATCCACACCGACTTCGACGACCGTTGTTGCCACCAGAATCTGCAATTCGTTGCGGCGAAAGCATTGCATGACGTCTTCCTTCTCTTCGCTCGAAAGCCGGCCGTGCAGCAAACCTACGCGCAGTTGCGGAAAAATGGAGGTAGAAAGCCTCTGGTATTCTTCCGTTGCCGCTTTCAATTCGAGCTTGGACTCTTCGATCACGGGATAAACCACGTAGGCCTGCTGACCTGCCTGCACTTCACGGCGCAGAGATTCCCAGACGCCGGGAAGATGGCGCTCTGTGGTCCTATGCGTTTCGATGGGGGTGCGGCCGGGTGGAAGTTCGTCGATGATGGAAACGTCGAGGTCGCCATAGAGCGTAAGAGAGAGAGTTCTCGGAATCGGAGTTGCAGTCAGGACAAGGACGTGTGGCGCGTGGCCAAGCTTTACCGCTTTATCCATCAATTTTTTGCGCTGCAGAACGCCGAAGCGGTGTTGCTCGTCGATGGCCACGAAGCCCAGCTTTTCGAATTCGACATTTTCCTCGATCAAGGCGTGCGTTCCGATCACCAGGTTGGCCTCGCCAGATCGGATGCGATCGCGCACGGCTGCCTTCTCGGCGCCTTTCAATCCGCTGATCAACAGCTCCACGTGGTAACCACCGGGTGCCAGAACGCGGCGCGCGGCCAGGTAATGCTGCACCGCAAGAATTTCGGTTGGCGCCATCAGCGCAGCCTGGCAGCCGTTTTCCATGGCGATGACGGCGGCCTGTAACGCAACGATGGTCTTGCCACTGCCTACGTCTCCTTGCAACAACCGATTCATGGGCACGGGGCGCTCGAGATCCGCCGCGATTTCCGCGAGCACACGTTTCTGCGCGGCAGTCGGCTTGAAAGGAAGGATTTTCTTCAGGGCTTGGCGGATTTTGTCTTCGCGAACGCGGAACGGGATGGCGTTTTCCTTGCGCGTCGCTTTGCGGCCGAGCGCGAGGCTGAGCTGGTACAAGAAAAATTCCTCGAAGATCAGCCGGCGCTGCGCTGGAGAGCGGAATTGATTCAGCAGCATCAGGGATTCTTCGGCGCGGGGAAAGTGAGTTTCGATCAGGGCATCGCGGCGGGAGGGGAATCCCAGTCGTTTGCTCAGCTCGGTGGACAGGATGTCCGGAATCGAATGGTCCAGATTTTGCAAAGTGGCGTAAACGGCGCGGCGAATCTGGCGCGTTCCAAATGTGCCGACCGCCTCATAGACCGGAACGATGCGGCCCATTTCCGTCGAATCCACTTCGTCGCCGCTCAACACTTCGAACGTAGGGTTCACCATTTCGCGGCGCGCGGGGCGCTGCTTATCGATTTCCACTTTTCCGTGGAGGATAAGATCCTGGCCCGGTTTCAAGCGGCCTTCGAGGTAGCCGCCGTGGAAGAACTTGCAGGGCAGAGAGCCGGTGTCGTCCTGAACCAGCAAGTGGTAGATCGCGTCGCGGCCGTACATGCCGCGCACGGCTTGGCCGCTCATGACGCGAGCGCGCAACGTGTAAGTGCCGCCCGGCTGGACTTCTTTGATCTTGGAGAAATGGATGCGATCTTCGTAGCGGAACGGCAGATAGTTCAGCAAGTCTTCGAGGGTGTGAATGCCGCGCTGCGCCAGCAATTCGGCGCGCTGCGGGCCCACCCCTTTCACCATCTGCACATTGGTTTCTAGGCTGACACTCATCGCTCTCTTCTTTATATCATTGCCGCAGTAACCTCGGCCTTTCGCGAAACTTGCATCCGCAGGCAACGTATCATTAGAGTGGGCGTCTGGCATGGACTCGGCTGAGGAGGCTCCATTGGCGGAAGATCGATTGACCGGTTCAGACAAGCGGATCCTGGTGTTGTGGATCCTTTGCGGAATTGTGGGCCTGTTCTTCGCACACAAATACTTCTTCGAGGCCTTCCCCGAAGCTTCCGTCGATTTCAAAGTTTCCCGCGCGGAAGCGCAGCGTCGCGCCAAGGAATTCGTTGCCGGGCTGGGCGAAAATCTTAACGGCTACCAATCCACGATCATCTTCGACCTCGACGAAAACGCGAAAACCTACCTGGAACGCGAAGTAGGTTTGCAACAAGCCAATCAGCTGATGGCCGGCGACCTGAATATCTGGTATTGGGACGTGCGGTTTTTCCGCCCGCAGCAGGAAGAGGAATTTCTGGTTCGCGTGAATCCGGCGGGAAAAGTTGTGGGATACGACCATAAAATCGCGGAAGCAAAGGCCGCGAACTCGTTCGATCGTCGACAGGCATTGGCAGCGGCCGAGAGCTTCCTACAGTCGAAGCTCGGCACGGACCTGAACCGATGGGATTTTCTGGACGCCGAGGCAAATTCGCAGGCTCGGCCGAATCGCATGGATTGGTCCTTCACCTGGGAGCGCAAAGGGTTCAAAGCGAAAGAAGCGCCGTACCGGCTAGAAGTCGGGTTGCAAGGCGACCAGATCGGAGGGAGCCGGGAGTATTTGCAGGTTCCCGAAGCATGGGTGCGGAGTTACGAGCACCTGCGTTCAACGAATGATCTTTATGAAGAGATTGCGCTGGTACCGTACGGGTTTTTGCTGGGCGCGGCGCTTTGGCTGGGCGTGACGCTGTGGCGGCAGGGGAAAACATCGTGGATAACGGCGCTGAAGATCGGTGGCGTGGTGACCGTGCTGTACTACCTGATGCAGTTGAACGAGTGGAGCTCGGTGCGGGCAGGCTATGACACGCATTTCACCTACGGAAGTTTCGTAATCCAGCGATTATTCTTCATGCTGCTGGCGGCGGTGGGCACGGCGGTAACGATCAGCCTGGTTTATCCGGGCGGGGAGCCGCTCTACCGCGAGAGCCAGCCGCAACGCTTGCGGTTGCCGAAAGCGTTCACCCTGCGCGGCATTCGTTCCAAGGAATTTTTCTGCGCTTCCGTCGTGGGGATGTGTCTCGCGGCGGCTCACCTCGGGTTCATTGTGGCGTTTTACATGATCGGCAGCCGCTTCGGAGTTTGGGCGCCGCAGGACACAAATTATTCGGACATCGTGAACACGCCGTTTCCGTGGATCGCAGGCGTTGCAATTGGAGTGCTCGCCGCCACGAATGAGGAATTCACTTTCCGCCTGTTTGCGATTCCCTTCATGCGTAAGCTGACCGGATCGCGTGTTCTGGCGGTGATTCTGCCTGCGTTCTTCTGGAGTTTCCTACACAGCAATTACCCGCAAGAGCCTGGATACATTCGGGGTATCGAGATTGGAATTATGGGAATTGCGGCGGGTCTGGTGTTCCTGCGTTGGGGAATTGTGTCGACGCTTATTTGGCACTACACAGTAGATGCGTCGCTGGTGGGCTTGTTGCTGATTCGTTCCGATAATTCGTACTTCAAGATTTCTGGACTGATTGTAGGACTGGCGGCGGCGGTGCCCATCCTGATTTCGGGCGCGCTGTATCTGGCGCGAGGACGGTTCGAAAACGTCGAGGATTTACTGAATGAGGCGGAACCGGTGCCAGAGATAAGCCTGGCGCGTGTGGCTGCCCCGACCGAAGAGGAAGTGGCGAAGCACCGCTACGAGGCGTTGCGGATGAGCGCATTGGGTTTCCTGGCGGTGTCCGTGATTGTGGGAGGAGTTTTGGCGGTTGGCCTGAAGCGCGATCATATCGGCGATTACCTGCGTGTTTCCGCGGATCGCGCGCAGGCGATACAGCGCGCCGATGCGGTGATGAAGGAGCATGGGCTCGACGCGAAGAGCTATCGCAACGCGGCGGTGATGGTGGATACGACGAATCCGGTGGTGAATGAGTTTTTGCGTCGACGGATGCCCGTCACAGAGATTAATGACATTTACTCGCAACACGTGCCGGGAGCGCTGTGGCGGGTGCGTTATTTTCGCGGCTTGCAACCGGAGGAATTTGCAGTGACGTTGAAGCCGGACGGCGCGCTTCACGGTTTCTGGCACACTCTGGCGGAGGCGACGAAGGGTGCGAATTTAACGAAGGGCGAAGCTCAAGCGATCGCCGAGAAATACGTCACGGACAGCAAGAAGATTGATTTGAGCGGGTGGAAGCTGGTGACCGCAGATTCCGATAAGAGGCCGAATCGTACCGACCATACTTTGACCTGGCAGCAGAACATGCCGCTCGATCCGCAAAATTCCGCAGCGAACTCTTCCGACCACGCGTATGCCCGTATAAGTTTGAAGGTGTTGGGTGACGAACCCGCGGACTACCGGACCTATATCAAAATTCCAGATGAGTTCGCGCGAGAGCAGGAGGAGCAGAGCGCCGGCCGAATCCTGGTGTCGATCGGCCGTGTATGCGTGATTCTGGGGCTGCTGGTCGCCTTACTGGTGTTTTTCTTCAAGCGATTGCGCGTACAACCGGCAGTCAAAATTCCGTGGAAACGTTTGTTTGGGTGGGGCCTTGTTGGCGTTGGAGGTTTTGCTCTTAGCTTGCTGTTTGGTTCGGCAACTCCCGCGCTGATGGAGCAGTATCCAACATCGTTGCCGCTTAACATTTTTCTAGCCACGAGAACCGTGGCGTATTTGTTGGCCGGGTCGCTGATCTGGGGTTGCATCGCTCTCTTGTTTGGGCTGGCGTGGTCGTTCGCGGCGCGTGCTTTTGGCGAAGAGCAGCTTCCGGGTTGGGTGGGGATGCCGGCGGAATACTACCGCGATGCATTCTGGATCGGGCTGGGCGGGTCGGCTTTTCTGATTGGATTGCGGCACTTGCTCGACTTTACTTCGGCGTGGTGGCCGACATTGCACCGCGGAACCCCGGCGAGTTTTGGCGAATCTTTTGACGCGATCTATCCTGGGCTCGGCGCCATCGGCAGCGCTATCTTTCGAGGACTTCTGGTCAGCGGTGTCCTGGTGCTGGCTGGAGCGTTCGTCGGGGCCGAGTTGCGGGTCCAGTGGCTGCGATTGTCGCTGTTCCTGGCCGTCGCCGCCGCCCTGGTGACGAGTTGGGGAAGTCCGGCGGACTATCTGAAGCAGCTTCTGGCGTCGGGCATTCTGCTGGGCGTGGTGGTATTCGGGATTCGGCGTTTGGTACGATTTAATCTGCTAGGTTTGTTCCTGATTATCGTCTGCACTGGACTTGCGAGTGTTCTCAGCGAACTGATCACCCAACCGAGCGTGTTTTACCGCGCCAACGCCTATGCCATCTTGATCGCGCTGCTAATACTTTTGGCGTGGCCGCTGGTACTTTGGCGGACGCGGGGACAAGAGCGATCCGGGGCAATATGAGGGAAGCACGGAAAGGCCGACGCGCGCATCTAATCACTCGCGGTAACTGTTGGGTGTCCGTTGTTGCTCACCCGCAAGGGCTTACCGCGTCTAAATATCCATCGGTGGAGTGCGTCATTTACGCAAGGCAGGCCGATTCCCCAAAGTCCGGAACACTGGGGACTTAGACCAGATTCGGCAAAGAGAAAGCGAATATGTCTTTACCCCGTTGGGCTCTGGCTTTTGCAGATGAATCCGGTCACGCCAGCAATACGGATTCGGCGTTGGCTTCGGTGAGTTCGCTGGCCAGGCTCGAAGAGCGCGTTCTTGTGGAGCAAGCGCAGACCGGCAACCGCCACGCGTTTGAAGAGCTGGTTCGCCGTTATGACCGGGACGTGCTGCGGCTGGCGCTGAACCTGATGAAGCGCATTGAAGATGCCCGCGATGTTTACCAGGAAGCATTCCTGAAGGTCTACCGCAATCTGCACCGGTTTCGCTTCGAGTGCACGTTCTACACCTGGCTCTATCGCATCGTGACCAACGTTTGCCTCGATCACCTTCGACGCCGCCAAGCGAGGCCAGAGGATCAGGCTCCCGAAGCGGCGTACTCGACGCAATTTGAAGATACCGGCGCGGATTTCTTCGAGCGTCAGCGCGAGCACCGAGCCACGCTCGATCCGGAGAGGCATTTGCTCGGCCAGGAAATCCAGACGCGGCTGGCCGCGGCCATGGAGCGGCTCTCTCCACGCGAACGGATCGTCTTTGAGATGAAGCACTATCAAGGACTGAAGCTGCGTGCCATCGGAGATGCGCTCGGCACGAGCGAAGAGACGGTGAAGAATTCCCTGTTCCGGGCCACGCGCAAATTGCGAAACGAACTGGGAGTACTGCGATGAACGCCGGCGAAACGAATAGGGCCTGTGGGGAAATCGCCTCGCTGCTGGTGTTTTACGTGTCCGATGAAGTGAGCGAGCAGGAACGATTCGAGATTGAACGGCACCTTGCCGAGTGTGCGGCGTGCCGAACGCAACTCGCCGAGGAGCGCGAGTTTCAGAACGCCATCTGTCGCCTGCCACAGAGAGGCGACCAGATGGATGCGGCGGGGATTATGCTCTCGCAGTGCCGCAGCGAACTTGCGGAAGCGCTGGACGACCTCGAGTTGCCGGCGGTGAACGAGAGAGTGCCGGTGTTCGGATGGTTGCGCGGCTGGATGGTACTGCACCCGGCGTGGAGCGCGGGGACGCTCGTTCTTCTCGGCCTTGTGGCAGGAACGGAATATTCGCAATGGGTTAGCGCGCGGAATGACGGCGGCACGCAGGAGCAGGTAGTGAATGTGCGTCCCAACGCGCAGATTACCGCGGATCAACTTTCCAAGATGGCCGTGGCCGGCATTAATTTCACTCCTTCGCCGTATTCCGGATCGAAGAACGTGCGTGTCCGGCTGAATGCGGAGCAACCGATAGAGCTCGATGGAAATGTCGACGATTCGAACGTTCGCGAAGTTCTTACCTTTGTGGTGGAGAATGGCGAGCGGTTTGATTCCGGCGTCCGGCTGGATTGTCTGGACGCACTGAAGTCCCGAGTGGCAGATTCCCAGGTACGCGCGGCGCTGGTTGCCGCGGCGCGGAAGGATCAGAATCCAGCGGTCCGCTTGAAGGCCTTGGAAGCGCTTCATGGCGCTGAAAATGACAGCGCGCTGCAGCAGGTTTTGCTCGAAGCGCTGCAACACGATTCCAATCCCGGAGTACGCGTGGAAGCAGTGAACCTGCTCGTGCGCGCCCTGGAAGCTCAGAACCAGGCGGAGATGTCGGTCCAGCCGAATACTTCCGCCGAGATGCCTTCTGCGCCGATGATCCGGGCGGGCACCCGCCCGACTGCCGCTAACGCGGAGGTCGAGAAATTAACTCGCGAGCTCGAGATTCTGCAGCAGAGCGACCCCAGCCGCTACGTTCGTCTGCGAAGTGCTTCGGCGTTGCGTGAGATCGGCGCGCGCAACGAGCAGTGATCGCCAGGTCGAGAAACGAAGTTTGGTGTTCTTTCATGCTTGGTTCTTCCCAGATTCCAAAGAACGCGAAGCGGCGCAGCGTTGACCTTTTACCGGGCACGGTCACCTGGATGTGCCTGATCGGCTGCCTTCTGCTCCCCTTGCAAGCGGCCGCGGACAATGCACCTTCTCATGCCTCTGTCGATCGTTCCGGAGAACTCCGCGTAACAGTTGGGATGACCCTGCATTTGAATGCCGACCTCGGCAATATTCGTATCCAGACGCTGCCACCAGACGCACCTCCGGTCCTGCGTTACACCGTCCACATTGAAACCGACGCCCCGGCGCCAGCCGGACAAAAGTTGCTCGATTATTATTCGCTCACGACGCGCGCAACCTTGGATACGGTTTATTTGACCGGGGCCCTCCCGAATCCGAGCGTCCTGCACGCCCGATATCACGCGAACAGCCGGAACGCGCAGTTTTATGTGCAGTTCGTGGTGACAGTTCCGGAGACCTTCAGCCTGGACCTGAGCACGGGGGGCGGGGACATCGAGACTGCGGATATTGGCGGCCACGTTTCATTGGTCACGCAGGGCGGAAATATCACGACTGGCCGTATCGGAACGATCGGAGCTCCTTGGGTTCGTGGCCTAGCCAAAATCGAAACGCAGGGCGGACACATCACCTTGAAAAATGTCGGCGGCGATGTGGATGCGTACACCGCGGGAGGGCACATTCTGGCGGGGAACATCGACGGCAACGCCAAGCTGCACACCGGTGGTGGGCACATTCGCGCGGCGCAAATCAAGGGAACGGCAAATCTCGAAACCGATGGCGGCAATATCGCCATTGGTGAAGCGGGCTCGCTCGTCACGGTTCGCACCACCGGCGGGCAAATCGACCTGGGTGAGGTTCACGGTTCGGTGCACGCACAGACGGGCGGTGGCGGCATTCGGGTAATTTCCGTTGCAGGGCCAATGGAAGTCGCAAGCAGCGGGGGGAGTATTTGTCTTACGCATGTGGCCAACCAGGTACGCGCCGAAACCGGAGAAGGCACGATTACGGCTTGGATCAATCCCGAGGAATCCAAGAAAGCTCGCCTCGTCCGATTGCCCGGGCCTTCGCAGCTGGCCTCACACACCGGTGACATTGTGGTGTTTTTGCCGCGAAACATTGCCATGACCATCGATGCCACCGTCGAGACCGGTGGACCCGGACGAATCGAAGCGGATCCCGCGCTGCCGTTGAACGTCGCGTCCCAACCGAACGGGCCGGCCCATGTGATTGCCTCCTTGAACGGCGGAGGAGCGATATTGAGACTCCACACGTTGGGCGGAAAGATCCAATTGCGGTATCTCGATGCGCACGTCGCGCTCCGGCAATCTCTTCAGGAAGAGGAAAAGCAGCGGTTGGCGGAGAGACTCAGCGAATATCAGGCCACACCCGCTTCCTTTTCCACTCCGCCGGCGCAACCAAGTGGTAACCCGCCGGAATTGTCGCCGGATGACGTTGTTAAGGATGACTGGATTGACAGCGCCAAGAAGCGATTTGAGATCATCTTCATGGGAAGCATTCATGAAGACCCCAAGGATTTTGCGAGGCTTCTCGTCATTTCTCCACCGCCAGAATATCCGGCGCTGGCGCAGAGCGCAGGAGTGCAGGGGAAAGTGGTTTTACAGGTTCGGCTAATGACCGACGGGACGGTGAAAGTGGATCGCGTATTAGAAGGCCAACCGGCCCTGGTAGACGCGGCCACGGCGGCGATTCAGAGGTGGCGGGCGAAGCCGGTGCAGATCAACGGTAAAAATGTGGAAGTGATGTCGACGCAGAGTTTCGAGTTTCAGCTTCGCTAGCGGCGATGCCGGCTGAAGAATTTGTTTTGCCCCGGGGAGACTTTGGTCTTTTGCCTTGAAGGAGGGTCTATGGTGGTTCGCTCCGTGTTTCGCCGTGCAGCTTTGCGTCTTTTGCTGGCAGTTGTGGTTCTGGCCCCTGCGTGTTTCGCAACGTCGCTCGAAGTTATGCGAACTTTTCCGATGCGTTCCGACGGCTCTTTCGAACTGAACAACGTGAATGGAACGGTGCGGATCGAAGGCTGGGACAAGGACGAAGTGGAGGTGCGCGCGGTCAAGACCACGCCGGACAAGCAGTCTCTGCTCGATCTCGTCGGAATCGATATTGACGCAACGCCGAACGGGCTCTCTGTTTCGACGCGCTATCCGCAGCAGGAAGGCGTGGAAGTTGCCGTGGACTACATCATTCATGTGCCTCGTCATGCGCAACTAAGCCATGTCAGCAATATCAACGGAACTTTGCGGGTGTTCGGTTCGGAGTCCCTGGGAGACCTTCACACGGTCAACGGCAATATCGAGGTGTACGAGAGCAGCGGCGACCTGCACGCGCACACCACGAACGGGAATATCTATGCGGAGCTGAAGCACGCAACCGACGGGAAAGGAGCTTCCGCGGAGACCACCAATGGCTCGGTTTTGTTGGCCGTTCCCGTGGACTTGGCGGCTGATCTTGACGCTCGCTGCATGAACGGAAGTTTTTCGAGCGAGTTGCCGATGGTGATGAAGGGCGCCGCTCAGCCGCGCACGGTGCACGGCCAATTGGGTCATGGAGGCGCACCCATTCTCCTGGGGACGGTGAACGGCACCATCCGAGTGGTGGCGCTGCGCTCAACGGTTTAGAGTTTGCCGCGTCTAAAGGTTCAAGGAGAGAAAATTTCCATGAACTCTAAACGCATTTTCCTGACGGTTGGCGCCAGCACCTTGATGGTGGGGCTCGTCGCGCTGCCAGGTTCGTCCGCCCGCAAAACCGATCCATCGGGAGCTAACCACGGTACTTTTCAACAGGATCCGCAAGAGCCGGAGCCCCAGGTCGTCGAGCTTCACAGGGCATTGCAAAACTTGCAGCTCGCTCAAAACGTGACGGTCGATGGCGACGATGACGTTCAAGTGTTGGTCAGTTCCGGCGATGGCTGGCTTGGCGCCAGAATTGGCGAAGTAACCGCCGACAAAGTGAAGGATCTGAAGTTGCCTGCCGAACGCGGCGTGGTACTCGGGAAAATCGTGCCGGATAGCCCTGCGGCCAAAGCCGGGCTTAAAGAAAACGACGTTGTGACGGAGATCAATGGGCAGCGCGTGGAAGGCACGGAGCAGTTCCGCCGCATGGTTCGCGAGATTCCCGCGGGCCGGACGGCGCAATTCACGGTCTGGCGCGATGGCCGCGCGCAACCCGTGGAGGTCCTGATAGGCAAAGCCGAGATGCGCCACGGCGCCAGTGCCTTTGTGGCTCCCGCAGCTCCGGGAAGTTTCGCTTTCCAAATGCCGGATATGCCGGAAATGGAAACCCTCTTCGAGGGCCATCCGTGGATTCCCTCGAGAACACGGCTCGGCATCGATGCGGAGAATCTGGATGGGGAGTTTGGACATTTTTTCGGTGCGCCTGACGGCGAGGGAATTCTGGTTCGCGACGTTTTCCCCGATACGCCTGCGGCGAAGGCTGGGCTGAAAGCCGGCGACGTGATTACCAGCGTGAATGGCGAGCGAGTCCGCTCGGTTGGCGAATTGCGATCCAAGATTGCGGAGAAGCAGCAGGACAAGATGCTAAAGCTCGGGCTGATTCGCAACAAGGCCGAGCTTTCGGTTTCCGTCGAGCTTCCGCCGCCGGTCGAGAGGAAGGTTCACACCGGAGTGCGCACGAATATTTGAGGCCGCGGGGCAGACAGAAGTCCAGTCACTCGTTCGATCCGTACTTTCCGAACAGGCGTACGGGACGCACAGCATCCCAGAGCCACGATCTGCGCTCTTCCGCCCCTTCTGGCCAGTCTTCCTCAGTCGGCGAAAGGGATAGGCGTGCGAGAAAGATGGCGCCCGTCAATCCACCGCCGGCCATGTCCACACGAAACATCGCCCGTCGCGGCAAAGCGGGCGGCTCGGCGCCCGCATAGGGAAACCAAGTCTCGAAGCGATGACCAAGAGATTCCGTAGCTCGATCCTTTTTGATCTCCTCGGCAATCGTTTCCAGTAGGCGGTTCTCTATGGCTGTTCGTCGAGCCGGAGCATCCCGAAGAAGCCACTCACGGCTGCTCTCCGGGCAAGTCAGCAAAGGCGCTGTCGAACGCCGCATAGTGTTGGTGATGTTCTTCCGTCTGGTTCAGCGCAGTACCGGCATATTCCACCCAGGCGTGGGCTTCGAATTTCTTCGATGCCTTGCGCACGCCAATCCGCAAATTGCAGGAGATGCCCTGCTTTTGCAACAAGTACCACAGGGCGAGGGATTCGACGAGGCAGGTCGGCCGCAGTAATCCATGGTGAGCCGCAGCTCTTACCATGCGGCAAGTCCATTCGACCGCTTCGACGGCTCTCTCATTTTCCAACGGCTGTAAGGGATGAGACCGTAGCAGTTTTTTCTGCAATGCATCCTTGGTTTTCTTGAAGCCACGGATGCGCAAGGAAACAGCGATCTGCGGCAACAGCACCGCCGCCCGCTTAAACAATTTGCGAGCCTCCGGATCCAGCCGCCTATACCGCTCGAACTCTCGCCACACTGAGGAGGCCATTTTCGATTAGGCGGTCCAGCAACTCGGCAAGATGCGCGCGAAGCAGTTCGGGTTCCACGTCAAATTCATCCGACAGCGTGTCGTAGGCCGATTCGATCCTGGGCAGATTCGTCACGAGTTCCCACATGCGGGTCGCCGTGGAATCCAAGCCAAAGTATTTTTCAGTTTCCAAATTCAGGAGGACGGTCTCTCCATCCAGATGCCTCACCAATACATGCACGGGAACTACGACGCGATCGGAAAACGCAATCATTGCCAACGCTCCTGGCCTTCCGGTTCAACTACTTCCTGGATTTCGTCTGGGCGCAAGCTATCTTACCGGGATTGCCTGTTCTCGTCATGCGCATTCCGGTAGCCTCGCATTGTTTTCTTTTGGCAGACACGCTATAAAGACGGAGGTGTATGAGTCCGCTATCATCCTCGATTCATTGGAAAAATCCTTTCCTCGAACCTATCGCGGCTGGCGAGCTTTTCTTCAACCGTTTGCTGAGCCAAGTTTGACCGCCCTCAAAGGCATCTCCCTCGAGGTGCGGCCGGGCGAAGCGGTCGCGCTGCTCGGCACAAATGGCGCTGGAAAATCCACGCTGCTTCGTATCCTTGCCACCCTGTTGCTTCCTACCCGCGGCGCTGCGCTGATCGCCGGGCATGACACAGCCAAAGAACCTGCCGCCGTACGGCGTCAGCTCGGCTACCACGCTGGAACGGATCTGGGGTTTTACGCCCGGCTTACGGGCCGAGAAAACTTGCGGTTTTTTGGCCGCTTGAATCATCTCTCGGATTCTTTCCTGCGGTCGCGTATTCCGGCTCTTGCGGAACGCTTCGAATTGGGCGAGTCGCTCGAAAAGCAGGCGCGAACGCTTTCTTCGGGGACGATCCAACGTCTCAGCCTGGTCCGCGCGCTGCTCCACCAGCCAAAAGTGCTTCTGCTCGATGAGCCGACGCGGAGCCTGGACGCGCTTGCCGCCGCGGATTTCCGGAAGTTCCTGAAGAGCGAAGTCCTAGTGCGACAGGGCACTTCCCTTCTGTTTGCTTCTCACACTCTTCCGGAGATTGAGCTGCTGGCGGACCGAGTGGCCATCCTGAAGGAAGGAGATTTGGTGACCATCGACACGCCTGCGGCGCTCAAGGCCAAAGCCGGCGCGGCGTCTCTCGAGGAAGCTTTTTCTTCTCTCACCGGCCACCGTGGGCGTTCGCTCGAGGAGCCGGCGTCTTCATGATGCGTATCTTTCGCGACCTGCTACTTTTTTTCCAGCGCGATCTTCGCATTGCCAGCACGTATCGGGGCCCGTTCGTGCTTGAAGCGTTCGAAGCGCTGTTCGGAGTGGCGATGTTTTACTACGTGGCACGGTTCGTGGACTCGCCCGAACTGCGTGAGGCGCTTCCCGAGGGCACCTCGTATTTCGCGTTCTCCCTGGTCGGGTTTGTGTTCTTCGATTATCTGCACGCGGCACTAGATTCGTTTGACCGCAGCCTCGAAGAAGCACGGGACACGGGGACGCTCGAACCGCTGCTTGTTACGCAGGTGTCGCTACCGGTGATTCTGGTTGGTTCAGCGACCTATCCGTTCGTAGCCACGACTTTGCGTGTCGCGGTATATCTTGCGTGGGGAGGCGTGCTGTTCGGGTTTCCGTTGCGGTCGGCAAATTGGATTTCCGTCGTGGTGGTTCTTGTTGCCACCGTGCTTTCGTTTTCGGGACTGGGCATCTTTTCTTCCGCGTTCCTGTTGTTGTTCAAACGTGGCAACCCTTCGAAATGGTTTTTCCTCGGCGTTTCCAGCGTGGCGGGAGGCATGCTGTTTCCCGTGAGCGTGCTGCCGGGTTGGCTGCAGGTTGTTGCGCGTCTGAACCCGGTTACTTACGCGCTTGAGGCGATGCGTGCTGCGCTTCTAGAAGGCGCGGGACTTGCCGCAGTCGCACGGCCGCTTCTGATACTTTTTCTGTTCGCGCTCGTCCTGCTGCCCGGTTCGATGCTGGCCTTTTCGTGGGCTCTAGGACGAACCAAGAGCACTGGGACACTGTCGCATCGTTGAGTTTACTGCAGGAACCCAACCTGCCGGCCGGAAGGGGCGACGCCAGGCGATCTTTGGTCAACGCGAAAAAAAGCCTCAGGCCTCGCAGGCGTGCTCTACAGGGTTGCGGATCACGATTTTTTCTTGCCGCCGATTTTCGTGTTGATTCCGCCGCCGGTCAGCTGGTTGAGCTGTTCCAAACCCGCTTTCGCTTGAGCGCCGATTGGGCCGTTAGGATCCAACGCAATCGCCTTCTGGAAAGCTTCAACCGTGCCGGGTTTCGGAGTTACCTCGATTTTGTCGCCGACTTGTTTGTAGATACTCGGATCGGCAACCATGCAGGTGCCCAGCAGATACCAGCCCTGAGGATTTTTTGGGTCGATCTGAGTGGCCTTTTGGAGGGGCTCGATGGCTTCCGCCATGCGGCCAGCCGAATACAGGCTAATTCCAAAGTTGCGCCAAGCCAGAGCAGCATTGGGGGGATCAAGCTCGGCGCTCTTCGTGTATGCAGCTTTCGCTTCTTCGATCTTGCCTGCGCGAGCTAGCACGTTGCCGAGATTGTTGTAATAGCCGGCATTGTCGGGCTTGGCAGCGATGGCTTGCTGGTAAGCGTTGATGGCTTCGTCGTTGCGACCGGCCAAGTCATAGGCTTCGCCCATGCGTGCCCAAAACAGATTGACGTTCGGATCTTTTTCCGGAGCGGCCTTCTGCGCCTCCTGGAACTCTGCAACGGCCTGATTTGAGAGATCAGTCACTTTCGCTTTTGCTACGTCGCGTTGATCCGCAGTCGCTTTGTTCAGGTCGGCCTTCGCCGTTCTCTCTTGTTCAAGCAAAACCACACCCTGGTCAAAGTGCTGCTTCATTGCCGAAAACTTGGCCTTCTCCTCGGCCTGCTTCTTCATTTCGGCAGCGGCTCCCGGATTTTGCTTCTCGAGGATGTCCTTGAAGTTCCAACTGACGGGCGGAGTCTCATTGCCGTTGTGTACTTCCGTAACGACGGTGAAGGGGTCTTTCGCGTTCGGAGGCTGAACGGTGACGGTGTATTTGCCGGGGCGAAGGTTGTTAAATTGATATTTACCGTCCGCGTCCGTCTTGGTTTCCTGCGTGGCGCCCTGGTCGCTCTTGATCTTTACGGGAAAATTCGCCATGGGTTTGCCGTCAAAGTCGATAATGGTCCCCCCGATTTTTCCGTCCTGCGCGGCTGCCTTTGGCACAGCAAAGCAGGCCAAGCCGAACACCAACAATGCGGCGAGCGCATACGCTTTCAAAAAGTTCGACATGCTACGTTCTCCTTTGTCTTTGAGGAGCCCGGCGTGGGTCCCCCGGCCGGTGCCCCCATTATCGCTCATCTCTCGCAGATTCCAAGGATTCCTGTGAGCCACTCAGGCTTTGCCGACGGGCCGGGTCCGGTAAGGGATGGGATCGTCGAGTCCTGCTTCGGCGAAGGCACGCAAGCGCAGTAGGCAGCTATCGCACCGGCCGCAAGCCTCGTCCTCGCCTTGATAACAAGACCAAGTCAAATGCAATGGCGCCCCGAGCTCCCTGCCCCGGCGGATGATTTCGCTTTTCTTCATTTGGATCACCGGAGTGGCCATTTCAATTTCCGTTTCCGGCTTTGTCCCTACGCGGATTAGTTCCTGAAACACGCGATAGTATTCGGGGCGGCAATCGGGATAACCGGAGTTGTCTTCGGCCACGGCGCCGATGTATATCGCGCGGGCACCTATGACCTCGGCCCAACTAACGCCGACGCTCAGGAAATGGGCGTTGCGGAAAGGCACGTAGGTCACCGGGATAGCGCTAACGGCCAAACCGCTTGCCCCTGGCTCATTTTCGGGAATTTTGATTTCTTTGTCGGTGAGCGCTGACCCGCCGATGATCCGGAAATAGTCGAGCCTCACGAGCATGCGGTGTTGAATGCCGAAGTAATGGCCGATTTCTTCGAAGGCTTGCCTCTCGCGTTTTTCCGTGCGTTGTCCGTAGCTCGCGTGGAGCAACGCGACATTGTCGGCGCCGAACCTTTCGCGGGCAATGGCAGCGCAAACGCAGGAATCCATTCCCCCGCTCAGCAGCACCACGGCTTTGTCTTTGTCGCTCATGGTTCAAACGCCTCTCATGGCTGGGTCCCACACGATCTTATGCAACTGTAGGCTAAGGCGAGCGGCCAGGCCATCCGCGAGAATCCATTCCACGAGTTGTCGCGGCCCGAGGCCTTGCCATTTTCCGTTTGGATCATCGTGAACGGGAGAGAAGAGGACCGCTTGTAGACGCTCTTGCAATTTGTGCTCTCGTGTAAAATCGCGAGCGAACTCGTAGTCTCGGCGGCTTGAAATGACGAACTTTAACTCGTCGTTTTTATTTAGCGCCGCGAGATTGCGGGGTTCGAAGCTATCGGATTCACCGGAATCGGGACACTTCACGTCCACGATGCGGATGACTTCGGGCGGCAACTCTCCGATAAACCGTTCGCCGCTGGTTTCGACCATGACCGTGTAGCCGGCGGCCAACAAACGCTCGGCTAGCGGATAGATTTCTTTTTGGAGAAGAGGCTCCCCGCCAGTCAATTCGACCAGCGACACGCCCGTTGGCGATCCGTCCCGGCACCGATTGAGCCCTTCGACGCGCTCCAGAACATCCTCGACAGTCATTTTTTGGCCGCCATGGAAGGCGTAGGCGGTGTCGCACCAGGTGCAACGCAGGTTACAGCCTGTAAGCCTCACGAAGATGCAGGGAAGCCCGGCGCGAGTGCCTTCGCCCTGAATGGATTTGAATATTTCAGTGATGTACATGGCCGCCGGAATATGCCAAGGCTATTGCCCGCCGGTGTTGGCTTTCTTTCCCGATCGTTTCGATAGCCAGTAAATGCCGCCGAAAAACAAAACCGTGGCGATGACCAGACGGGGATAACCCGGCGGAACGCCCATGCTCCTCAGCACCACGATATAACCGGCGGCAACGAGCAGTGCGGGAACGAAAATGATCAAAATCGAACGGTTCATTTTTCGCGTCTCCTGGCCCGCTTCAAAACCCTGGCCGATATTTTGCCATCGACGTGTCCGTTTCCCAGATGATTACATCGCTTACCTTCGCACCGGGCGGCAAATCCTTCAACTTCCCGCTTATTTCGTCATAGAAATACTTGGCCATGTTTTCGGCGGAAGGATTCACGGTGGTAAACGGTTCGAGATCGTTGATGAATTGATGATCGAGGCGCTTGATTACGCCGCGCATGACTTCCTTTAACTGGGTGAAATCGACGAGCAGCCCAATGTTATCGAGTTGCGGACCTTCCAGGGTTACCTGGACGCGATAATTATGGCCGTGCGTGTTCTCGCACTTTCCTTTGTAGCCACGCAGGGCGTGGCCGGATGAAAAAGTCTCTTCTACGCTCACTTGAAACATGACAGGATGCGTTCCTTTTCTTCCCTGGGACACTCAGGCGGGGCTCGAGGCACTCAGGAAACGCTCGACTTCCCCGGGATCGTGCGTCCTACGATAGCGCGGCAACGACTCAAAGAAGATTTTACCATAGGGCATTCGAGAGATTCGCGTGTCCAGGAGCGCCAACACGCCGCGGTCGGTTTTTGTGCGAATCAGGCGGCCGAACCCTTGCTTCAGCGCGAGGACCGCTTCGGGAACCTGGAATTCCGAGAAAGGGTTGCGCCCGTCTTCCTCGAGAGCTCTGACGCGCGCCGCGACTATAGGATCGCTCGGCACCGCGAACGGGAGGCGATCGACGATGACACAGGAAAGCTGTTCCCCGGGGACGTCGACACCTTGCCAGAAGCTGGCGGTGGCGAAGAGAACGGAATTAGGAGTGGTCTTGAAGCGCTCAAGGAGGGTGGTTCGTGGAGCCGTGCCCTGGAGCAGCAACGGGAAGTCCACTTCATTGCGTACCCGCTCGAACAGGTCGTTCATTTGAGCGTAGCTGGTAAAGAGGCAGAAGGCGCGGCCCTGGGTGAGTTCCAGCAATGCGACGATTTGCTCGGCTGCTTTCGCGGCGAAGCCAGCGTCACGCACGTCGGGCATACGTTCCGGGAGATAGAGCAGTGCCTGATGCTGGTAATCGAATTCCGGGGGAAGCTGGCATTCTTTTGCGTGGTCGACTCCCATGCGCTGTCGAATGAACTCGAAGCGTCCGGCGACGGTCAGGGTGGCCGATGTGAGAATGACCGTGTCAAATGCCTCGAAGAGGCGCTCACGCAGGATTTGGCTGACGTCGATCGGTGTGGCGGCGAGGAAGATGCCTTTGTTCCTGCGCTCGTACCAATAGACGTAATTTCGTTCGTTGGATTCGAAGAGGAAGGCAAATTCCTGGCGAATCTCGAAGCTGCGTCGAGCGATACGGAGCAGTTCTTCGGGCTTTTGCGTCAGGGCCGCGAATTCTGTTTCCAGACCTTTCAAAGCGTTCAGCAGCGCATCATAGGCTTCGCGGTTTTGTTCGAGGAAGCCTTCGCGGTCGTTTCGCGAGAAAGGGAAACGACCTTCCCTGGGTGGAAAGGAATCAAAAAAAGCGCGGCTCTTTTCGCGGATGCGCTGCGTTCTGCGAAGCAGGCTCGGAGTGCCCTGATGAGTCAATCGCATCATCTGATCGGCGTCGCGCGCCAGTTCCTCAAAACGGAAATTGGAGATTTGCTGGCCGAAGTAGTCGCTGGCCACGTCTTCCATTTCGTGCGCTTCGTCGAAAACTACGGCGGAATATTCCGGAAGGATGCTGCCAAAATCATCGTGCTTCAGCGCGAGGTCCGCGAAAAAAAGGTGGTGATTGACAATGATGAGATCGGCTTCCTTGGCGCGTTGTTGCATCCCAGTGAGGAAGCACTGGTCAAACTGGGGACATTTCTTGCCGGTGCATGTGTCTCGTCTTGCGTCAATGCGCGACCAGAGTTCGGAATCATCGGGCAGGAAGGTGAGTTCGGCGCGATCGCCGGTTTCGGTCAGTTTGGCCCAATCTCGAATTTGGCGGAACGCGTCCACTTCATCCATGCCTTTGAGCATGGGTTGATCGCCCATGGCGTGCATCTTCGAGAGGCATAGAAAATTGGAACGGCCCTTCATGACAGCTACTTTCCATTCGGGCGCGAAGTGCTTCTGAAGGTAGGGGACATCTTTTTGGTACAGCTGTTCCTGGAGCGACTTGGTTGCGGTCGAGACCACCACGCGGCGGCCGCTAACAATGGCAGGCAACAGATAGGCCAGGGTCTTGCCGGTTCCTGTGCCTGCTTCGAGAATTGCGTGATGATGGTTTTCGAAGGCGTCGTCGACGGCTTCCGCCATTTGCAACTGCGCCGGGCGATGCTCGTATCCGCCAATCATGGACCGATCGAGGAAGCCCCCCGGGCCGAAAATGTCGCGCATGGAGGGTTTGTTCGGATTCGAGCGCTCCTGCGTCGCACTTTGCGTTTCTACGGAATTGGGAGTTGTGTTGATCCGACGCGGGCTCTGGCGATAGCCGGCTGGTTCTTCTTCGAGCGGAACGTAAAAACGCTCTGGGGCGGTTTGACGGCCCTTTACCTCTGCTTCGGTCGAGTTCGTTTTGGAAATGCGTTTAGCCAGAAAGCCTGCCTGAATCTCTAGGGTTTGTGCGATTGTCTAACGATATCACATGGAGCGGGATGACCGCGCTGTGACAACGACAAGGAGAAAGCCTCAGGCCTGAGCTACAGGGTGCTGGCCGATGTAAAGTTCGGCCACTACACGGAGCTCCATTCCATGCTGTGGAGTTAGTAGTTGGGCAACTCTGCGCTTTCTGTTCTGTGGGGTTTTCGCGCTAGCGCTACAGTGTGTTTGGGGGATTCCCAGCGTCCGGTCCGTCTGGTGCGGTCTGCCTAATTCTGTCGTGGGGTGTTGCATGAACTCAAGAAAGTCCCTCGTGCTGATCGCGTTTGCGGCGATCCTAACTCTCAGCTCGTGCAGCGGGTTGAACAACGTCTGCACGACGAACTGCGGCGGGGGCGGCAACAGCGCGCTCAGTCTGACGATTTCCGACACGCCGCCAACCAATACGAATATTGTGAGCTTTTCGCTGCCGATTATCGGAATTACGCTGATGCCTTCGAGCGGGAGCGCGGTCTCCGTGTTTTCGTCGAATCCGTCGACAGATTATGAGCTGACACGCCTGCAGTCCGATACGAACCTGATTGCCGCGAACGTGAAGGTGGCGGCGGGCACTTACACCGCCGTGAATGTGACCGTGGCGACGCCATCGGCGGTGTTTGTCAATTCGTCCGGGGCAACCGTCGGAGCCTGCGTCAATGATGCCATCTGCGGCCTGACCGGCACGCCGGCTACCATTACCTATACGTTTCCGAGTGGTTCGCCCCTGGTTTTGACGGGGAATGCGCACCAGTGGGTCGACCTGGATTTCAACTACAACAATGCGATCGTAACCACCAATGGCATCGGGCTCGACGTGACGCAAACCGGCGTGATGACGGCGTCGACGACGGTGCCGGCCGGCCTGCCGAGCGGGAATTTTGCCAACATCGACGATTTCACGGGAGCGGTGACGGCCGTTTCTTCCAGCAGCGTCACGGTGCAGTCCTCCCTGCGAGGGACGATGATCGCGACGGTCAACTCCTCAACTGTGGTGTTTGACCCACAGCAGCAGTGCACGGGCGGGCCGAGCATGGCGTGTATCGCCAAGGGATCGATCGTGAGTGTGCAAGGACTGCTCTCGACTGCGGGGGTGATGACCGCGACCTCGCTGGACATTATCGATATCTCGACAACGCCGTCGGATGAAGTGGAAGGAATCATTTATCCGAGCAGTTGCAATGGAGGATCGAACTACGGGTTGATTCTGAGCGACAGCGTGATTCTTACGAGTAGTTCGCCCCTGGTAGGCGCACCTTTTGGATCGGGTGTTTGCCTGACGCTCAGCCAAGCTTCGACTTTCGCGATCGATACCGGTATATTGACCGGGCAGGCGGGAGTGCCGGTCACGAACGTTGGATTCGCCGGCACGGGCGATATTCTGTCAGGGCAAATGATTCGAGCAAAAGTCACTGGAGCGGCCACGGGAACAACCGGGGTCAATGCGAATGCCACGGCGCTGATTTTGCGCTGTTCGAGGCTGACCGGGACCATCAGCGTGGCAACAAACACTGGTTTCACGATTACGGGATTGCCTGCGTATCTAGGAACAACCTTCTCCACGTCTCCGCAAGTCATCACCTACCTGAATGCTACGCTTCTCGAGGGAGTGACGAGCACAGGCAGCTTGACTGGGACAGTATCCATGAGCGCGTTGTATCTGAATCTGAATAGTGGCGCGCAATACTGGTTCCAAGCCGCGAAGGTCAGACAACAATAAGAGTTTTTTCCCGCCTCCGCAGAAGGCGACGGGCCCCGGAAGTTCCGGGGCCCGTTTTCTTTTTGGGGATGAGTTTGAACGCCTAAACGCAATCCCTCGGGGGCTTAAGCCCGACACAGAGGGATTCTTGATGTCGGAGCTGAAGGAAGCTCGGCCCCCGGCGCCAGTGCCAAAGCCCGGGGGGCCTCGGAAGTCGGGACGAGCCAAACCCCTTGTTTTCCTGAGGCTTTTCGGCTTGGCTGAAGCCACGGCCTTCCGACGGCCGTTTTATGAGACAGCTTGCCGGGGTTAGGCAGGGCTGACGGTGGTGGTGGGCGGCAGCGGAGTGCCGATGGGACCGCTCGGCATCGAGGGAATGTTTGGAGCGATGATGGGTTGGAGCCTGCGGTAAAGCGCCAGCGCAATGGCGCCCATGCCCCAAATCCAGATGCCGAACTTGATCCAGCCGCCGATGCGGGGGAGACCGGTAACAACTACGACGACGAGTACTCCCAAAGCCATGCGGCCCACAGCGGGCCAGAAATCATGGGTCTTGCCGAGTATCCAGCGACCGACGACCGCGCCAACAACGACGTAGGAACTGAACAGAGCGACGATCCACAAGAACAGCGAGGAAATACCCACCAGCAAGCCCACGATGGTGATGCAAGCGATGATGGCGGCGATCGCGGCGCCGAAAAAGACCAAGACGCCTAAGCCGAGAGCGGCGCCATAACGCTCCGCCGATTCCACGGCTTCACGGGCAAATGTGGGCATCAAAGAAACCAAGACCAGGCCCAAAAGAATCCAGGCTCCCGCCCAAATCACTCGCCAGATGTAGTAGCCCAAACCACCCTGGTCCGCACGGGATTTGTGTTCCAGTTTGGTGTATTCGAGGGGAGAGGCGAGCTTGGCACCCGAGGCCACCTCCGCCGGTTTCGCGCCCTCGAACTTGGCCTGGCCGTCAATCTGCGCACCGGAAGAGATCGTCAAGGACTGGCCTTTGGCCTTCAGGTTACCCCCGATAAATCCGGAGATGATTCCAGTGTCGAACATCGCGAGCACATCGCGGCCGACTTTTCCGTCCAAATTAACGATCTGGCCCATGGTCATGAGGTTATGACCGACTTTCGCGGCGGAGTCCAAATGAATGTCTTCATTCATGGAAGTAATGTTTTTCTCGACCGTTCCGGAGATGGCGATGTTATTGGTGACGCAACGGACGCTGCCATCGACCTGGCCGCTGATGCGCGCGGATCGAGCGACGCAGATGATATCGCCGGTCACGTGGCCGGTAACATCCAAATCCTGGGAGAGCGTGTAAACGTCGCCGTCCACCGTGCCGTCGATGCGCAACTGCGAACCGGCAAAGAAGAGATCCTTTTTGAGGACTTCATCTTTTCTAATATCAAGGGACTGATGCTCACGGTCGTCGATGTTGACCTTGAAGTCTTGGGCAGGTGCTGGAGGTGCGACCGCAAGGAGCAGACCTAGGCTGGCGAACATGACGGCGAGAGACGTGCCGCGCTTCACGTATTTACGGAGAAAGAAGATGCCGAAACCGGCGAAGGAAGCGAGGGCGACGAATTCGACCAATGTGAACATGGACTGCCATCCTTTCCAGAAGGCGCCTTGGAATACAAGCAGACTCAAAAGGTTGGTGCCACCGAAACCGGCTTGTTCGAATTGTTGCACAGAAGGTTCGATGTAACCGGTGTAAAGACTGTAGACGCCGAGCAGAGCCATACCAAAGATCACACCCCAAATCCACTGCATGGAGCGTTTTACTTTGGCTTGAAACTCGGCAATGCAGACGGGCAGAGGTTCGTCCTGTTCGAGCATGGAACGCGTGAGGAGGCGGGATTCGCGATCAAGGGCGCGCAGCAGCGTTAGGCATTTCTCGCAGGTTTGCGTGTGGAGAGACACTTCGTGCGCGCTCTCGCGATCGAGCTGCCGTTCGACATAGAGCAGCAGCGTGATTTCATCCAAGTGCTTGTCCATCCCGTTCAATTTGTCACTCACCGTGTTCCTCCAATGGCCAGCGCGGTGTTTTCACCCAGCGCTTGCCGGAGCTCGTGCCTTGCGCGAAGCAGCACCACGCCGACAAATGGCCGGCGCACGCCCAAGGCATCCGCAATTTCGTCGTAGCTCATGTCTGAGTAGTAGCGCAGGACCAGGGCCATACGCGCGCGCGCGCCCAGTTTGTCCAAGGCTTTGCGCACTTCTTCGCTGGTGCGCTCTTCGATCAAGCGCTCCAGTTGATTCGGTTCCGGTGTTTCCAGAGGAAGGTCATCTACGTCTTCCATGTCTTTGTCGTGACGCGCCTTCTTGCGCCGAAGAATGTCCCAACAGTGGTTCGCGGCAATCTTGTAAAGCCATGCGGTGAAGGAGCGTGTGGGATCATACTGAACGAGCTTGTCGCCCAACTTCATGAAAATCTCCGTGGTGGCATCTTCGGCATCTTCCTTGCTAGGGAGAGCGCGGCGGCAAAACCGAAAGATCGCCGGCGCATATTCCCGGTACAGGTCGCCCCAAGCCTGGGTATCCCCAGCCCCGGCCTGAGCGATTAGATCCGTAGGCTCCGTTTTTCCCGGCACGCTAATGTGGCCTGGTCTCAGCGGTTCCATAACCTAGTACGTAGAAAAGGAGATAAAACTATCACAGGTTGCAATGGAGGCGGCGGGCCAGACCTCGAGGGGCACAAGAAAGAACTCAAACTGGCAAAACGGGAACGCAGTAAATCTGCATCGATCGCTAAGATGCGGATTTTACAGGAGTTAGCAAAAGGCGTGTCGCGTTCTGCGGCTTGTAAACCACGTGTTTTGATACGGATGTGCAAGTGAGGAAGGCATAGGAGCTACCGCGGACACGGGCGTGAGCGCGGAGTCTGGGCTCACGGCAAGCGGAGGGTGGTCTCCCGAGACAAGCGAGCGGCCCCGAACCGTCGCGCGCCCGTACGAAGAGGTTAGAAGCTGAACTTGGCGGCCAGTTCGATGCTGCGCCGGACGCATCGAGGAATGCGTAGCCGTGGCCTACGTCGGCGGTGGTGGTTGGCGGGCAGATCGCTTGCTGAGAACGGTAGAGGCGGGAGAAAGGTAGCTGTCTTAAGTCCGACCACTCCATGAGGGTTGGATGGGGTAGATTGGATGCGCGACTACAAGGAGATTATGGCGAAGCAACTTCCATCGCTCGTGATTGTGGGGCGGCCGAATGTGGGCAAGTCCACGTTGTTTAACCGGCTGACCGGGACGCGACGGGCGATTGTTACAGATGAGCCTGGAATCACGCGGGACCGAATTTACGGGAAGTGTGAGTGGCGTGGACGGGTACTCGAGATTGTGGATACAGGCGGAATTGTTCCCGATGACAAGGCGCTGATTCCGGCGGAGATTCTACGGCAGGCACGGGTGGCGATTGAAAAGGCGGCGTTGCTGGTGCTGGTGGTCGATAGCTCTGCAGGGTTGACGCCGCTCGATCAGGAGTTGGCCCGGCTTTTGCGGACGACGGGACGGCCGTTTGTGGTAGCGGTGAATAAAGTGGATTCAACGCTGCAGGAAGCGAACGCTGGACCGTTTCATCGGTTGGGTGTGCCGGTATTCCCGATTGCGGCCGAGCACGGGACGGGCGTAGACGACCTGCTCGATGCGGCGCTCGAAACCATCCAGGGGCATAGCGCTGCCGAGCAGCCCGAACCGCAAAAGGCTGTGGAGATCGCAATTATCGGCCGGCCGAATGTGGGGAAATCCACGCTGCTGAACCGCATGGCGGGCGAGGAACGGTCCATTGTTTCGCCGATGCCGGGAACGACGATGGACAGCGTGGATACGGATGTGGCGAGGAACGGACGCTTGTACAGGTTTGTGGACACGGCCGGCATCCGGCGCAAGGGAAAAACGAAATTAGTGGCGGAGAAGTTGAGCGTGGTCATGGCCAAGCGCGGATTGGAGCGCGCCGACGTGGCGATTCTGGTGATTGATGGCGAGCACGGAGTAACGCAGGGAGACGCGACGATTGCGAGCTATGCGGAGCAGTCCGGACGATCGCTGATTCTTGTGGTGAACAAGTGGGACTTGGCCGTGGAGGCGGCGCAGCGAGCAGCGGACGAATCGGCGAAATCGGCGAAGGGGAAAGCGCAGCGGGAAGCCGAGGGAAATTCGGCACGGCGAGAGATCGACAAAGGAAAATTGTTGGTCGATTACGAAACGATGGTAAAGGAGAAGTTCAAGTTTCTGAGTTATGCGCCGGTGGTGTTTCTTTCGGCAAAAACCGGAGAGCGGGCGCAGAAGCTTTATTCCTTAATCGATCAGGTGGCTGCGGAGCGCGTGCGGAAGATCGCCACGCCGGAACTGAA
Source organism: Candidatus Acidiferrales bacterium (assembly GCA_963783955.1). Lineage (GTDB taxonomy): Bacteria > Acidobacteriota > Terriglobia > Acidiferrales > UBA7541 > Acidiferrum. The sequence continues at coordinate 1,077,936 of CAWAPN010000004.1, forward strand.
TCGCTGGCTGAAGGAGGACGTGGACTTACAGCGCGCCACCAACCCGAAGGCCCGGCCGGTGCGGATTTATTACATGACGCAGGCGAAGGTCGGACCGCCGGTGTTTTTGCTGTTTACAAATCAGAAAAAGCCATTGCATTTCAATTTTGAGAGATTTTTGGAGAATCAGCTTCGCGCGAAATGGCCGTTTACGGGAACGCCGGTGAGGTTTATTCAGAGGTTGAAGAAGAGAGGGGAGAGAGGGACGTCGGAGGAAGGGTGAAGAACGAGAAGAGTGTCGCGCAAGGGCCGAAGCTCGATCGTTGTCTGGCCTTACCGTCGGAGCTTAAAAGCTCCGACCCCTGGAGCCTTCATAAAAAGTGAGCGGCGTCAGAGGAAAAAGGATTCGAATGCGGCCATAGTTTGTGGGTGGAAGAAAAAGCAGGTTCCTCGGAAAAAACCAGGAACCCACCGAGGGCATCGTATGCGAAAGCGTGTGGAGCCGGTAGGAATCCCCCGCATTCATGCGAGGGAGGATGTTAAATGCCGGGGTTTTCGCCTAGGATGATGGAGATAAGCCTGGCCTTTGAAATCGATGGAGATGGCACGATGAGCACCGCGGCCACAACACCCGTTTCCGACCACATCCGATATTACCGGATCGGCGAAGTGAGCCGGTTGACGACGCTGAAGCCGTTTGTGTTGCGCTATTGGGAGACGGAGTTTCCGATGCTGGAGCCGGTGAAGAGTGCGAGCGGACACCGGTTGTACCGTCAGGAAGACGTGGATCTGGTGCTGAAGATCAAGCGGCTGCTTTACGATGAGGGGTTCACCATTGCGGGGGCGCGGCGGCATTTACGGGAACTGGAGAGCGGCGGGAATGAGTTGGGTGAAGGCGGCGGGCACGGGGTCAGTGGCGGAGATGCAACGACGCAATTGAGCAGGAAAATGCTGCTGGATTTAAGGGATGGACTGCGCAGTTTCTTGACGCTGTTGGAATCCAAGTGATAGCCTTGAAATGTTGAAGCCGCCGCACTTGCGGCTGACGCGGTCGGGACGTAGCGCAGCCTGGTAGCGCGCACGCTTGGGGTGCGTGAGGTCGCGAGTTCGAATCTCGCCGTCCCGACCATTCGTTTGTGACAGAAATTCCCCTACATTCCGTTCAGCAGTAAGGCTCTTGGTTTTGTGGCGCCAGTTCTAAATTCCAGCCAAAAACGAAGGGTTGGGTGTAAGTGGAGCGGCGGCCGATGGCCTCGGAAGGCCGTCCCTACCGCTACCAGCCGATTCAGGTTTTGATCTCGGAGGAGGCCGCGTCCCAGGTTACCGGCAATTTCTCGAAGTAGGATTGGTTGGCCATGTGACAGGCCAAGGCGGCGTTGTGGCCGAAGACGACGTCTTCGGTTACCGGTTGGCGGCTGCGGACGGCTTGGAGGTAGTTCCACATGTGGGGACGCAGGTCGTCCCAGTCGTCACCCTTGTAGCTGTAGGCTTCCGACAAGGGTTCTTTGCCGACGGGGGGATCGTGCTCTTCGTGCCATTGTTTGTCGTAGGCCTCGCGCAGATCGTGCGGAAAGCTGGAGGCGTAGTAGCTCGGTGCCGAGTCTTCACCGGTTTGCGGGTAGAGCGCGATAGCGGTTCCGGTGACCTCGAGGATGCCCTTTGAGCCTTGGAAGCGATAGGTTTCTGGAGTTTCGCAGCCTAAATTCAGGCGGAGATAGACGGGGATTTTGCCGTATTCGAAGAGCGTGGCTTGGACGTCCGGCATGTTGCGGCCGTCTGGGAAACGCAGAATGCCGCCGAAAGACATCGCTCGAGCGGGCGGCTCGTTCCAGCCCATCATGAAGTTCATGCCGCTGACGAGGTGAACGAGAAGGTCGCCCGCAACACCGGTGCCGTATTCCTTCCAGCAGCGCCAGCGAGCGAAGATTTTGCCGTCGAAGGCGCGCTTGGGAACCGTCCCTTGCCAGGTGTCCCAGTCGAGCGTTGCAGTCGAGAGATCGGGAGGAACGGGATAGACCCAGGCGCCGGTGGGGTCGTTGCGGCCGAGCGAACCTTCGATGAGATTCACATCGCCGATGGCACTTTGCGCCAGCATTTGTTTTGCTTTTTTGCAGATCACGGAGCTGACGCGCTGCGAACCGATCTGCACGATGCGATTTGCTTTTTTGGCGGCGGCGACCATTTCCACACCTTCTGCAGCGGTGTGCGACATTGGTTTTTCGAGGTAGATGTCTTTGCCGGCGCTCATTGCGTCGACGAAGACTTGCTTGTGCCAGTGGTCGGGGACCGCGGCGATGAGGCAGTCGATGTCTTTGTTGTCGAGGAGTTCCTTGTAGTGGCGTGTGGTATTGATCTTCTGACCAGCAATTTCTTTTGCGAGGGTGTGGCGGCCGTCGTAGAGGTCGGCGGCGGCTATGCATTCCGTACCGGGAAGGCCGACGGCAGTCGAGAGGAGACCGTTGCCTTGCATGCCGACGCCGATGATGCCGAAGCGAATGCGGTCGCTCGGAGCATTCATGGAGAAACGAGAAGGGATGGCTTCCGGCTGCAGCGTGATCCGTTTTACGGCGAGCATGGCACCAGTCGTGCCAGCCGTGGTTTGCAGGAAGGAGCGGCGAGAGATTGGATTTTTGCGCATGATTTTCTCCGTGTTGATTTTATCTTTAGATACGTGCACGTCAGGGGTTAAAAGAATTGGATTTGGCATCGCGAAAGCAATTCCTCAGGGGCTCAAGCGCAATCGATAGCCGGACTTTCACGTCGGAGCCAAGCACATTTTTCCGCAAACAGGGAAAGCTGTGCCTCTCATGCTAGTGCAGAGACTGCACGCTCACTTCTTTGAAGAAAACAATGTCATTGTCGCTATGGTTTTGAAGGCCGATGTAGCCTTCAACAGGACGGCTTCCACGTTGGGGTTCGAAATCGAATTTGCGGGCGGCGACGGGCTGACCTTCGGTGTAGTCGGTGATTTTTTCGCCATTGAGTTCGACGATTGTGCGCGGGCCGTCCAGAGTGATGAGCATTGTGTTCCACTCCGGGCCTGGCTTGCCGGGTTTAGAAAGGGGTTTGGTAAGAGAATAGAGAGTGCCGGTGACGTGGTATTCGTCTTCGTCTGACTTTTCCGGGTGATTGTCGATCTGGACTTCGTAGCCGTAATGGACGGGCATCCATTCTTCGCGGGGTTCGAGGGGAATGCGGATGAAGACGCCGGAATTGTCGTTGAAATCGCGCATTTTGTAGACCACACGAATGCGGCAATTGCCGAGTTTTCCGCCGGTCCAATAGAGCAAGCCCATGCCGCCGTGGGTTTGGATCAAGCCGTTGTCGACGGTCATGTTGCCTGGGCCGACGTGCTTCCAGCCGGTGAGATCCTTGCCGTTGAAGAGCGGCTTCCACGCAGCTTCTTGCGGAACCCGCGCGGCGAGCAAGAGCGTCGCTGCTAGAACCAAGAGTAAGGCACTCCACTTGCGCATTGCACACCTCCCTTTCGACTTCTAAGAAGCAAAAACATTTCGTAGCAAGAACCAGATGTTTGCGGGGCGCTCCGCAAGCCTCCGCACAAACCACGGATACCAATAGGTTCCATAAGCGACCAGGACGATGGAGCGGCAACCTTGTTGCGCGAGACGTTCCTGCTCTCCGCGCTGAATGCCGTAGAGCATTTGGACTTCGAGCTCGGTGTTAGCCAAGCCCAGCTGGGTGACAAAATCGGCGATGCGGTGAATGAGCGGGACGTCGTGGGTGCCGAACGCCGCGCGGGGGCAATTACCCGCGGCGTGGGCACGAAGCATCTCTTGCGCGAGGGTGAAATAGCTGTGATCCACCTCGGTTTTCTTCGGAAAAGCGACGGTCGAGGATTCATTATAGGCGCCTTTGACGAGGCGGATGGAAGGGCGCAAAGGCAAAAGGTCCGCGAGGTCTTTTTTTGTACGGTACAGGTAGGACTGCAGGCAAATGCCCAGGTTGGGATGATTTTTCAAGGCGCGCTTATAGATATCCAGCGTCACTTCGACGTAGTTGCTCGCTTCCATGTCCACCCAAACCGTAGAGGACGGCTTTTCGCATTGAAGGATACGTTCGAGATTTTCGAAACAGAAATCGGGGGAGAGGTCGAGACCCAGTTGCGTCAGCTTGACGGAAATTTCGGCAGGAAGATTCGCTTGGTGCATGCGGTCGAGGACTTCGAGGTAGTCCTCGGCGACGCGTTGTGCTTCGGTAGAGTCCGCGACATTTTCGCCAAGGTGCGTGAAGACAGTTCCGATGTTCTTTTTCAGTAGCGCTTGTGCGGCCATGAGAGCGGAATCCAGAGTTTCCCCCGGCATGAAACGGGAAACGCTGCGTCGTACGAAGGGAAATTTCACGGCTTTGAGACGCAACCAGGTGTTCTGCGAGGCAGCAAGCAGCAGCGAGCGCATCAGCGCCATGGGCCTTCGGACCTCCGAGGGAACGAAGGCATTCTAGCCGGGATTGCAGGTTGTGACAATTTGCGTGGTGCCGGGGGTGCCGGGGTGCTCGGTAGGTTGTGGGGCGCAGTCTTCGAAGACTTGAGGAAATGATTCAAAACGGCCTGTTACCTAGCAAGGTGGTTTCCCTGCGTTGGCCGATCTTAGTCTTTGTGGCCCGATTCGTTCGCTAATCGGGGATTGACTCACTCTCGGTGGGTGAGACATTTCGTCAGGGGCGGCAGCCGGTTGTTCACGCACATCGCAATACCGGAATGCCGCTCAGGATTTTCTTGCTGAGTACCCGCCCTTGCGGGGCTGCGTAACCTTGGTCGCGTCTACGGTGCTTGGCGAGGAGTGGGGGCTCGCGAAAATTCCGACGGTTGCAGGGAAAGGGCTTCGGCTAGGAGCTTCGAAATTTGAGCGGGGAGAGTGTGGGCCGAGGGGCCGAGACGGGCTTGGCTTGCGGTGACTGCGGCAGCGATGGTGGTTAGCTCCTGGCCGGGAGTGGTGCTCATTAGGTCCTGGGCGCGATAGAGGCACGCGAACACGAGGCGCTCGGGTTGCTTGTGGCGCCGGAGGAATTGGCCGTAGTTGTACCAGTCGATGGCAGCGGCATGGGGATCGCCCTGCGTTTCGTCGATTGCCAATGCTTGCTCGAATAGTTGTGCGGCGTCGGCGGCGGCGCCGGAGTGGTCCTGTGCGTCGGCTGCGTGTGCGAGTGCGAGGCTCTGCAATCCGGGATTTTTTATTTTCTCCGCGAATTGCGCGGCGGCCTGATAGCCGTGCATAGCTGCCGGAATTTTCCGAGCGGCAACGTCCGCGTCCGCCACTTTGATCAGGGCGGAGATGACCGCTGGTCCTTCCGCCGGGTGATCGCCTGGATGCTTGGCCACGACTTGGAGATAGGCCTGATAGTGGCGCGCGGCGGATTGCACTTCACCGCGCTGTTCCAGTGCTTGCGCCAGATAAAGTTGTGCGTTGCTCTGCATGGGGTCGGCGGCGACGGCGCGTTGCCAGGAATCGACGGCTTCTTCGGGATGGCCCATGCGCTGGGCCAAGAGACCGTAGTTGACCAGTGCGTTGGCATTCTGAGGCGAATAGGAGAGCAGGTTGCCGTAGACGGAATAGGCGTCGGCTAAACGTCCGGCGACGATCAAGCCGCGCGCATAGGCTTCCTGGAGGCCTGCGTTGGCGGGATTCAGCTCTGCGGCACGTTCGAGGGAGGACAGCGCGAGATCGCGATTGCCGGCGGCGTCGGCGGCGCTCGCGAGGCGGGATTGCATTGCGCTGTCGTTGGGATTCAAGCGAGCGGCACGCTGCAAGGAATTCAGATTGGCAGAAACATTGGCCCAGTAGTAATGCAATTGATCGAGGCAGCCCCAGAGAAGGAAGAGAAGAATCAGGGAGACTCGCAGGGCACGGGCAGCGGCTGAGGCTCCGGTCAGCCAGACGAAGAGTGTAGCCAAGGTTCCGCGATTCGATTCGGCTCTTGCGGTTTCGTCTTTTCGGTTGAGCAGCAGAGATGCGATGCGGGAATCGCGGAGCTTCCAGATTGCGCCGTCCAGAATGAAGTGATGAATGTTTACGAGCGCGGTGAAGGTCAGGAAGCTCGCAGCAAAATCGGCGTGAAAGAGGCGACTGGCGAGCCACGGGCCGGGAATGAACAGGGCTATGCCGCCAGCGATCAGCGTCAAAAGGTAGCGGGGAAAATTCCAGGAGGTCAGACCGGCGGCGCGAGCTTCCTTTTCCTGGTAGTAGCTGGTGATCCATAGATATTGCGCGGAGTGGAGAACGGCCAAAATGCCGCTGGAGTAGCGCGTTTGCGGAACTTCCCTGCCGCTGAGTAGTTCAATCACGGCGGGGAGGAGAAACCAGAGAAATTGTGTCGTGGCCAGGGTCAGGCTTGGCAGCAAGGCTTTCCAGGAGCTGCGCCGTGCCAAGGAAAACAGAGCCCAGCCGCTGGCACATAGGAAAAAAAATCCGAGCATGCCGCGAACCGGCATAGTGAATTTCGCGGGAAGGGCAAGAGAAAGGATCAGCGCATCGCCGGATGGACCGGTATGAAAACTGAATAAAAGCATCAGGTACGAGGCGATAAACGCGAGGTGCAGTGCGCGGCGTTCGCTGTCGGTCGGAGAAAGGCCGGAACGGCGGGCAAACATCATCATCAGGCCAAAGTTCTGGCCGGTATAGTGCCAGGGACTCCAGCAAATGTAGAGCGTGAAAATCCAGGGCAGAAGGGGGTACCAGAGATGCGCGATCAGGCCAGCGCAAAGGAGCAGCAGCGTGACGTGCACGGTGAAGATTCGGTATTTCGCGAACTCATTGTAGGAGTGATAGGCGCGATAGACGGTGGCCATGAAGTGCGGGTAATTGAAAAGCAGCGCCAGGGCATAGAAGGCGAACGACCAACTTTTTGTCGAAGCGGCGGAGGAGATGTAGGTGGCCAACAGGAGAAGCGGGGCGCTCCAGGCGCCGCAACCGATCATCAAATCGAGCCATGGGCCGTAAATCCATGGGCCTTGACGAGCGCTCCTGTTACCAGTGGATGCCGGCAGGGAGGAAGGTTCGATGGAAATCGTGGATGACATTCCTATTGAGCGTAACGTACTCTTTCGCGCTACACGCGAAGAGCCTCGGCTGAGATGCAGAATGAGTTACGACTTTGCCGCCGGGCCGGTGTTAGAAAAAGAGAGGAAAACTGCGGCTAAGTGCAATCTCCCCGCTGACATCCGGGGGCCGTCGTGGTATACCTCTCTCCGGTAATTCCGGGCATCTAAACAAGCAGGACGAGTATCCGTGGAATCGACAAAGAGGAGACTGTGGATCATGAGAGAAAAGGGACTTTCCACCCAGCTGGGAGTATTCCTTGGAGCATTGCTGCTGCTGACGGCGGCAGCGAGCGCGCAAACAAACGCACCTGCGACCAGCTCGACCACTTTCACGGTGACCGCGGTTGGCAAGAAGCAGGACGCGCCGCCGATCGCGAAGGATGACGTGCAACTGTTTCAAGGCAAGGAGCGCAAACAAATTGGAGACTGGAAAAAGGCCGACCAACTGGCTCTGGCAATCCTAATTGATGATTCCATAGAATCCGGCGCGGGCGGGCAATGGGACTATCTGAAAGAATTTATTATGGCGCAGCCTGCCTCGACATCCATCCTGGTGGGCTATCTTCAGAACAACACGACGCGAGTGGCACAGGACTTTACGGCGGACCACGCGGCGGCGCTGAAAGCGTTGCGGCTGCCGATGGGGTTGGGCGCCATTGGTTCGAGCCCCTACCTGGCGACTTCGGACATGCTGAAGCGGTGGCCGAATACAGGGCCGCGACGCTCGATTATCTTGATCACGTCGGGAATCGATTATTTCCGCGGCAGTTTTTTTGGAGCGTTCTATCCTGATCTGGATTCCGTGATTCAGCGGGCGGAGAAGCAGAACACCAATATCTGGTCGATCTACTACCCGAGCGCAGGACACCGGGGACATTCCTTCTCCCTGGTGAATTATGCGCAGAACAATATCGACAAGCTTGCCGAGGACACCGGGGCCGAGTCCTATTTTCTGGGCCTCGGCTCGCCGGTTTCCATCAAGCCCTATCTCGATGAGATCGCCACACACTTGAGCAACCAATACTTGTTGACGTTTTCGGGATCGGGCGGAAACAAGGGGAAGTTTCAGAGCGTGAAAGTAAAGACGGAGTTGCCGGATGTGGAGTTCTTTGCGCCGCAGTCCGTGTTTTTGCCGCCTGGGTCGTAACAAAAAAGAAACTGCCGGTTGCAAAGGCGCTCGGACTTCGGTCCGGGCGCCTTTTTCGTTTTCTGAGAGAGGAACAGATCAGGCGCTGCGGGTGGAGTCGCGGATGACGAGCTCGGGGTGGAGTTTTTGCGAGACCGCGGACCAGTCGCGGTTTTCGTGACCGGCTTTGATGGCGTCCACCACGATGCTCACGGCGGTACCGCCCATGGTTTCGAGCGGCTGGCGGACGGTTGTGAGTGAGGGCGCGGAAAGTGCGGAGATGGCCACGTCGTCGAATCCGGTTACGGAGCACTGTTCCGGAACGCTGATGCCAGCGTTTGCCAGGGCGCGCATGGCGCCTAGGGCAGTGAGATCGTCGAAGGCCAGGATGGCAGTAAATTTCTTCTTTTGTTGAAGGAGTTCTTCGGTCAGGCGGTAGCCGTGCTCGAAACTGGCGTTGGCGTCGAATACGTCGGGAATCTGGAGGATCAAGCCGGGATCGAGTTCAAGCTTAGCGGATTGGGCGAATTTCTGGATGCCTCGCCAGCGAGGCGTACTGTCGATGAGGCGCTTTGGGCCACGGATGATGGCGATGCGGCGATGGCCGCGCTGGTAAAGATGTTCGAGGGCAAGGCGGCCACCGGCTTCGTTGTCGACCATGACGGAGCTGACGCGATCGCCGGGAATTTCCCAGCCGATGGTGGCGGTGGGGATTTCCTGCTTGTTCAGGTCAGCGAGGACGTCGATGTCCACGAAGAGCCAGTTGGCCACGACGATCAAGCCATCGACATGACGTTCGAGGAGCATTTCGAGGTAGCGTTCGAAACGTTCGCGCTGATTGTGAGCGTCGGCAAAGATGGGTAGGTAGCCCAGAGGATAAAGAGCGTTTTCGATACCGCGAAGAATTGGCGTGCAAAACGGGTCGGTGACGTCGAAAAGCATGACGCCGATGCTTTGGCTGCGCTTACTACGAAGAAAACGGGCCATAGCGTTGGGGCGATAGCCGAGACGCTTGGCGGCTTCTTCAATGCGCTGGCGAGTGCTCGGAGCGATGTAGCGCGCCAGGGGCGCGTTGTTGAGGACGATCGAAACCGTGGCCGGAGAAAAGCCGGTGGTTTGGGCAACGTCGCGCATGGTGACGAGCCCGCGCTTGGGGCCAGCTTTTTTCATGGGTAGTTCCTCGCGGGGACATCTTCTGCTTAATGCGGGTGGGTTTGCAAATGGGAACTGAGGGACAGCGTCCCTTCGAAGCTCAGAACAAGCGACGGAAGAGTGGCGAGGAAAATAGAAATTTGAAATTGGAAAATCGGAACAGAGAAGTATTTGTTGTTGGGAGCCAAGAAGCGTGCGGTAGAAACCGGAGTTCCTCGGTGGCGCTTCGCGTCCCGGGATGAAGCCGGGGTTGCCGGCCCGGTTGGTTGCCAAGCGTTTATGTGGCGGCCCGCCGCAGAAGGCCAACGCTACATTCGGAGCGGCGGGACGCTCGCGGTGCGCTACAGCGGGCGTTATTCTTCGGGGGGAACTTCGAAGGACATTTGTTTGCGGAAGAAGTTGGTTTTCCAGGCGCCGTAGGCGACACCGATGGCGAGCCAGATGCTTCCGGCAATTTTTGCGGGAGGACTGAGGTTCCACCAGATGGCGGCACAGACCACGAAGCCAAGGACGGGCAGGAGGAAATCCCCGATTTTCCTGTCTTTGCCGCCGCGCAGGTAATAGTGGACGAAGGCGGCGGCGTTCACGCCCATGAAGGCGATGAACGCGCCAAAGTTCAGCAGTTCGGCGCCTTGATCATAGGTAATAAGAAAGGCGCCGATCAGGGCGACGACACCGATCAAGATAATGTTGTTCGTAGGCACGCGGCGCTGGGGCTGAAGCTTTCCGAAGAAAGATTTAGGGATGGCGTCGTTGCGGCCCATGCCGTAGAGCAAGCGACCGGCGGCCAGTTGCGAGCCCATTCCCGAGCCGATGTTGGCGACGAGCACGGTGAAGTTCAGAAGGTGGAAAAGAAAAAAGCCACCGACTTGCTGCGCCACGAGCGGAAATGCGGATTCGACTTTCGCTTCGGGAAACGGCTTGGAGCCCCAGACGAGTTGTGCCGCATAGACTTCGAAAGCAGACAGAACACCCACCAGAAGGCAAACGCCCACGGTGGCCAGCATGATGTTGCGACGTGGATTTTCGACTTCTTCGGAGAAGGTGGAGATGCCGTCGAAACCGATGTAGGTGAGCACGGCGATGGAAGTGCCGCGGCCAACGCCCGCAAAACTGAAAGTGGCGGGATTATAGAAAGGCTCGGTGAAGAAATGCATTCCGCGCTGGTGGTAACCCCAGACGAAGCGGATAACGAAGGCGAAGAAAATCACGACTACGACGGTCATACCCGCGGCGAGCACCTCATTGATGCGCGCCGAAGTTTTTACTCCGCCGAGATTCAGAAAGGTAAAAAAGCTAGCGTAGAAAATGGCGAGGACCCAGTAAGGCGCTTCGGGGATGATGTTTTGCGTGAGCTTGGCGCAGATGATGGTACAGATGAGCGGGTTGAGGATGTAATCCATGACCATCGCCCAGCCGGTGAGATAGCCGAGACCGGCATGAATTTCCGAGCCGACGTAGGTATAGGCGGAGCCGGCACTCGGATAGACGCGGGCCATTTTGCCGTAGCTGATGGCAGTGAAAAACATGCCGATGAGAGCGATGAGGATGGTGGTGACGACATGTCCGCCTGCGGCGTTATTGATGACGCCGTAGATGCCCATGGGGGCGATGGGCTGAATGATGACAAGCCCAATGATGATCAAGTTCCACAGAGTGAGGGTACGCCGAAGGCGAAGTCCGGCGCCTGGGGTGGTGCTGGCTTCAGCGCTCAAGCACCTCTCCTTTTGGCCGAATGGCTTACCTTCGAAGAGGAAAGCACGACGGCGCGGGTCAGATTTTTCGGCGCGTCCGGGTTGAGACCCTTGCGCAAACCGACCGCTGTTCCCAATAAGTGTGCGGGAATGGCGGTCAAAGCGTATCGCGCAAATTCCGGCCCGTCCAGAGCAAGTTCAACGAGCAGGTCACTGTGTGCTTTCAATTCAGGAGTTGCGCGATCGACGATGACGCACGTTGCGGCGCCGAGTTCCTTGAGTTCCCGGAGCAACGTGGTTTCGGCTTCTTTTGCGGCGTCCGAGATGTAAAACGTGATGAGCGTGTCGGGGCCGGCGATCGAGCGTGGCCCGTGCCGGAATTCGAGCGAGTGGAAGACCTGAGAATAGGAGGATGACATTTCCATAACTTTCAAGGCGGCTTCCTGGGCGAGCCAGTAATGGACGCCTTGTCCGAGGAAAACGTAATCGACGAATTTGCGCTTGGCCGCAAAGACCTGGATTTTGCGGGCGTTGGCTTCGAACCAAGCTTCGCCTTTCCGAGGAAGCTCATCGAGCGCAGCGGAGAATTGGTTGTCGCCTACGAACTGCAGCCCGAGACGTTGGAAGGCCAGCATGATCGCGGTAAAGGAGCGCGTCATGACGGTGCTCCTCTCGTCGGCCCAGTCCAATACGAAAGAGTGAGTGCAAAGCTTTGCGAGGACGCTTGCGGGATTGCACGTGACCGCCAAAGTTTGCACCGTCTTGTGCGACTGCAGTAATTCCGCGGCGCGAATCACTTCGGTTGTCTCGCCCGAGCGGGACATGAGAACGATTTGCTCGGCGCCGACGCGGCGTAAAGTTTCTTCTGGAGCGAATAGGAGCTCAGAGGCGGGGACGGCGGTGGCCGGGATGTAGGTGTGCTTATTCCAAAGGGCGGAAATAAGGCGGGAGAGGAAGTAGCTCGAACCGCAGCCGACAAAAAGCCACGGGCTGCGGGGGGAGAAGATTTCGACGAAGCGCTCGAGGATTCCGGATTGCCTCAGGTACGAATCGGTCTCAACCCAGATCCGAGGCTGGGAGAAAATTTCGGCTAGCGTGTGCTCGGCAGCGCGCGGTTTTTTTTTCGGCGCCACGGAATTCGTTTTGCGCTTCACGACGGGATGCACCTCGTATTATTGAATCGATTCAATACGATTATTCTGCGGAACAAGCGGGACCCGGCGCAAGAGCAATCTTCCCATGCGTGTGGGCCCCAAGATATCCACATGACTGTACGGTCGTACAGTTGCTTGCCCAAATATGCAGGCGTATCTCTTGGTTCACAGCCCAATTAAAGTTACGCAACACGGGAAAGCAATTTCGCGTCTAATGAAGGTAAGCACATCAGATACTTTAGGAACGACGGCGCGAACCCCCAGCCCCCAGGAAAAGGCAGGAAAAATGGGCGAACTGGCCCTAAGAGCAGATCGTCAACAGCTTCGGCGTCTCCTGGGACATACGGCAGGATTCGTAGCGGTATTTCTGGTTGCGGACTGGCTGCGCACCAGCACGCTTCGGCCCGATCCCGTGTTGCAGGGCTACCTGCAAATTACAACTGGGTTGTTTGCGTTTGTGTTCGCGGCGGTGGCCTTAGTGCGTTTTCAGGGCACGCAGGACCGCTTGTCACTTATTCTCGGTTCCGGTTTCCTGCTGTCCGGCGCGACGCTGACTGCGTCCAGCATTCTGTTTTTTCAGATGAATGTGGCATCGCTGACCTGGTTTCTGTGGGCCCCGGTGGGATGGTGGATCGGACGATTGGTGCTGGCGCTTCTGTTCGGAGTGGCACTGCTGGTCGAGCATTTCATTCCGCGATCGCGACACCCAAAACTGGAAATCGGCGGCGCGCTGTTCACGGTTCTATCGCTCACGTATATCATATCCGCGTCATTGAAGAGGCTTCCGCCGGATGTTTCCGGGCACCCAAACGCAGTCATCCCGAATCCCCTGCAATTGATACCAGCCGTGATCTTCCTTGTAGCGCTGTACGGATATCGCCGTCGCAAATACCTGATGAACTCGGCGTTTGACCGCGGGATTTACCTTGCGGTGTGGATGAATCTGGCCGCGCAACTGGCGGCATGCCAGTCCCTGCGGCTTCTCGACGGACCTTTCGTATTCGCGCAGATGCTGAATGTGGGGAGTTACATCATTATTCTGGCCGGAGCCCTTCTGGACAGCGCGCGTGTATTCGAGCAGGTACGACACCTGGCTGCGAGCGATCCCCTCACGGGCTTGGCAAATTACCGAAGGCTGCTGGACGTGCTGGACACCGAGACGGAACGCACCCTGCGAACAGGACGATCGTTTGCGGTTCTGCTGCTCGACCTCGATGGACTGAAGAAAATCAACGACAGCTTCGGACACCTGGTAGGCAGCCGGGCGCTTTGCCGTGTGGCGGACATTTTACGCGTGCACTGCCGGGCGATCGATACCGCCGCGCGTTACGGCGGAGACGAATTTGCCGTGGTGCTTCCCGAAGCGCGGGAGGAAGAGGCACAGCGGGTGGCTACACGTATCCATGAGACGTTGCTATCCGATCAGGAGGAGCCGGCGATTTCAGTGAGTATCGGCACATCCGTTTATCACGGCGAGGGTGAACGGGTGGAGAAGTTGTTAAAGGACGCGGATCAGAATTTGTATGAAGAAAAGGCGCGGCGCAAGAACAGCGCAAAGTTAATTGAGGGTGGCCGGCGCAAGACGCCGTGGAAGAGTTGAGGCGGTGTTGCGCGCCGACTAGGGGAAGCGTGCGGCAGCAGGGCTGCCACTGAGCGTTTGGGTGAAGGGTCTCGGTCTCCTAACGCTCCCGGTTAATGCACGGAGCGGTTTTGCTGCGTGCTTTTTACGGATAAGGAAAACCGCGGTTCTGGCGTTTGTTCGCCGAGCACCAGGCCCGCGGTGTAGTGGCCGAATGCGGGGCCGTGCTTGAAGCCGTGACCGGAGCCTCCGCCGGCAAGCCACACGTTTCGTAAATCCGGATGACAATCGATCAGGAAATCTCCGTTTGAGGTGTTTTCGTACTGGCAGACGCGCGTCTCGACGATCGGGGCATGCTTGAGCGCAGGAAAGCGCCGGGCGATGAAACTGTGCGCCCAGTCTATGCCTTCCTGCGACGCCAAACGTGATTGTGTGTCGGGATCGACCAGTTTGCCGTACCGATCGTTAGCTAGTTTGAGTCCGCGAGCTTCAAGGTCCGGCATGCCATAGGCTTCGTCGGTCTGGAATAGCCACGTCGGCATTGCGGGAGGCGCAAAGCGGACATCGCCGCTTGGAGTGGCGAAGAAGAATACTTCCTGACGGGTTGGAAAGATGCGGGCGCCCAGGATTTCCGGAAAGACTTTGCCAAGCCACGGGCCACAGGCAAAAACGAACGCGCCGGCGGAGATGCGTTCGCCGGTAGAGGTTTCAATCGAATCCAAGCGATTTGCGCCGCGCGGGCACTGGACCTGGGCGGTTTTCAGACGCACACCCTGGCGCCTTGCGCTTTCCACAGTGCAAGCCACGGCTCGCCGGGCGAGCAGGACGCCGCTGTCCGGTTCGACGAGACCGCGGGAGACGCCGTCGAAGTTGAATTGGGGATAGCGACGATCGAGTTCGGAGCGTTGCAGGATTTCGTGCGGCACGTCGCAGCGCTGCAGAATAGCTATGGAGTGATCCAGAGTCGAGTCGCGGTCCGCCGACAGCCAGAGGACACCCGTTTGCTGAAAGAAATTTTCTCCCATGGTGGCGAACAGATCTTTCCACTGGACGAGCGACTGCTGCGACCAACGGGTATAAATCTCGTCGGAGCCGTAGCTCATTCGAATGATACGGGTTTCACCGCCGGAGCTGGCGCGGGAGTGCGCGGGGGCGTGCGCCTCGACGAGGATGACGCGCGGTTTGCGTTTCGCTAGATGCCAGGCGGTCCAGGCGCCGAATACGCCTGCGCCGATGACGGCTACGTCGTAGGTGGGGGTTGCCGGCATAGGTTTGCCATTCTAATCGAAGCTCGGATTTCCTGCGTGCTTCAGCGGTCGCGGCGTCGTATGGCGGACGGCGTCAGAAGGCCGTGCCTACATTGCTTCCGAACATAGCAGGCGAGTTAGTCGTGGTGTTCGAGTTTTGGCAGCCAGTGGGAGAGATGGTTGAGCGATTGCGCGTCGGTCGGATCGAGGTGCAAGGGAGTGATGGAGGCTTCGCCGGCGAAGATAGCGGCATAGTCTGTGTCTCCGTCGATTTCCTGATCGCGGTCGACACGCTGTTCGCACAGCCAGAAATACGGGCGACCACGGGGATCTTCGCCTCGGCGGAGAAGATTGCGAGTGATTTTCTTCGATTGGCGGGTGAGCTTAACTCCGCCCCGCCAATTTTCGGGAACGTTGATGCTGAGAAAAACCAGCTCCGGCAGTTTTTCGCACAAAATGAGTTGCGCGGTTTTGCGGGCGAGTTCCGCGGTCGGAGCAAAATTCGCGTCCACGCGCTTAGAACAGAGAGAAACGGCGAGGCCGGGAAAGCGGTGAATCGCGGCTTCTCTGGCTGCACCGACGGTGCCGGAATAGTAGACGTTCTCTCCGAGATTTGCGCCGTGATTGATGCCGGAGATGACAAGGTCGGGAGGGGTTTGCAAAAGACTGTGCAAGGCTACGATAACGCAGTCGGAGGGTGTGCCGTCGATGGCCCATTCGTTTTCGGCGATTTTGTGGCAGACGATGGGTCGGCGAAGAGTTAGAGATTGCGCGGCGCCGCTGCGCTCAGAACTGGGAGCGACGATTTTTACCTCGGCAAAGTCGTTGAGTTCCTGCGCCAGGGCGCGCAGGCCGGCAGCTTGATAGCCGTCGTCGTTGGTCAGTAGTACGGTTGGCTTTTTGGCCGTCACGAGAGACTCCTGTTTCTATTGTAGCGGAGTGTGCACGAAGCGGAATGCAGAACCAGGCACGGTCCAGCACGTCTCGAAGTGGCGCCCGCCTCCCTTCCTACGTCAGGACAAACAGCCGGCCGCTACCGAGGCTTTAGTGGAGGGTCTCGAGAAGTTCGTAGCGCGGGCGATATTGCTCGGGTTTTGCTCGGGAGTTGGCGTTGAGGTGCATCACTTGGTATTCGGTGGGGGCGTAGGCGGGCCAGTGCGGGAGACCTGCGCCGTTGGGATCGCCGGTTTTTGCGAAGTTGGTCCAGTAGCAACCCATCAACTCGGACACGGCTTGGTCTTCCGGTCGCCAGGGAAGATCTCTGGAGGAAAGAACCTGAAAGACAAATTCAATTTCGGAGGCGTGCGGAGCCGCGGGTTCTTCGCCGGGAGACGGCGTAGCGCCTTTCGGGAAAGGAAGCGTCTCCTCGAAGTGAAAGCGGTAAACGGGAGACTGGCCGGTTTTGAGTTGAGATTCGAGCCATTTCCAGGTGGAGAGCCCGGTGAAGCGATCGCCTGCGAGATCACGGGCCGCGCGCTTGGCCTGCTCGACATTCGAGGCCGGATAGAGCTTTAGGACGGCGCCGGCATTGCCGCCGTAGAGCTCGCGGACTTTGGCCACGAAGGCTTCGGGAGTGGGAGGGTCGTCTTTGAAGATGTCGCGGTAGCTGCCTTCGTCGGCGTTCCAGCCGGCGAGAAGCGATACATGGCTCTGCTTGCCGGCCGAGAAGATGGCTTCGACGCTTTCCGGGAGGAAATAGCCATCGACGTTAGGGCGGAAATGCGGCGCGGCTTTTTTGGCTGCTGCTTCGAGAATATCCGTAGCAGCCTTTGCGCGCAGGGCTGCCAGAGAGTCTGTGCCGACGGATTTTGCGAACAGGACTCCGAGTCGTTCGGTTTCCGCTCGCGTTTTCGTAGGCCGGGAAGAGTTGAACATGGCGCCGCTTTCGCCGATGGCGCGGTGGAAAAGTCCCTTGGCCAGGGGCGAAGCCATGAGCGCGCTGACGGAGGACGAGCCTGCGGATTCACCGAAGATCGTGACGTTGCCGGGATCGCCGCCGAATACGCTGATATTGTCGTGAACCCATTGAAGGGCGGCGACCTGGTCCATGAGGCCGTAGTTTCCGGAAGCGCCTTGCCTGGACTCTTTGGACAGTTCCGGATGAGAGAAAAAGCCAAAGATGCCGAGGCGGTAGTTCATGCTGACGACCAGGACGCCTTTTTTGCTTAGGTTGCCGCCATCCTGGCGAGGCTCGGAAGTAGCGCCGGCAACAAAGCCGCCGCCATAGACCCAGACCATGACGGGAAGCGGAGCTTGGGTGTGAGTTTCGGGCATCCAAAGATTCAGATACAGGCAATCTTCGCTGGGGCCAGCGTCGTGAAAGATCATGTCGTCGTAGACGCGGGTTTGCATGCAGCGAGGGCCGAAGTCCACAGCTTTGCGCACACCGGGCCAAGGCGCTACAGGTTGCGGCGGTTTCCAGCGAAGCGGGCCGACGGGAGGAGCGGCGTAGGGAATTCCTTTGTAGGTGCGGACTTTGCCGTCGGCGCTGACGACACCTTCTAGAATTCCCGAGGAAATGCGCTGCTGCACGGAGCGGAGTTGGGCCATAGAGAAAGTCGGCAAGAGCAGAAGACTGGACAAAACAAGAACTGGCGAAATCAAACGCATGCTTGACATAGACGAGGCTAATTTATCACAGGGTTTCTCGGAGTCCGAGCACAAAGCGATCGGGTCTTTCAAGTGCTAAGATGACTCCGAAAATTCCGCGAAATCGAATCGCGCGAACGGGGCGGAGAACAACATGAAGATAACGGAGCGACGATGAGACGAATGATTCGGGCGATGGCGTTAGCGATGTGGGTGAGCCTCATTGGCGTATATGCGCTGGCGCAGACGGAGGGCGGAAAGAATGGCGCGCCGGCCGGCGCATCGCAGAGCGAGTTGTTGTGGCAGAAGCTGGAAGCGACGGTGCGGGAGGTGAACCGAGGACTGGATGGAACGATGGGCGTGGCCATTCTCGACCTCACCGATGGGCGGACTTTTTTCTTGAATGCAAATCATGTGTTTGCGCAGGCGTCTTCGATCAAGGTGGCGGTTTTGGCGGAGCTTTACCGGCAGGAACAGCAGAGCGAAGACGGCATCAGCGGGAAAGCAAAGCTCAGTGATCTTTACACCGTTGATGCCCACGATCTTGTGGCCGACAGCGCGATCATGGGCGGGTTGACTCCGGGAGTGACGCGGGTAACCAATCGCGATCTGGCAACGTTCATGGTGGCGGTGAGCGACAACAGCGCGACGAACGTGTTGATCGATCGCGTGGGGATGCAGAATGTGAATGCCATGCTGGATTCGCTCGGGCTCGAGCAGACGCGCCTCCAGCGAAAAATGATGGACGTGAAGGCGGCGCAAGAGGGGCGCGAGAATGTTTCCACGCCGAGCGAGATGATGGGTTTGCTTGCGGCGGTATACCGGAACAAGGTTTTCAAGAAGCCGCTGACGGACGATTTTTTCAAAGTGTTGGGCACGCCCAAGGCCAGCGATATTCCGCGGTACATTCCGGAAGATGTGGTCTGCGCGAATAAACCGGGGGAACTTGCCGGAGTGCGGAATGATGTGGGGATCGTGTTTGTGCCGAACCGGCCGTTTGTGATTGTGGAAATGACGGCCTATTTAAAGCGGGAGCTCGATGGAGACGACGCGATCGCGAAGGTTGCGGGCGCGGCGTATGAGTATTTTGACCGCGTGGCGCGGTCGTCGGGATATGGAAGGATTATTTCGGAGAGGAATTCGCATTAGGAGTGCGGGCGCGGCCAGGAGCGAAATGCAATTCCTCAGACGCAGAGGGGTGTGCTACAGGTTGCGGAGTTTTAGGCCGAGGCCCGGGCCGTTTGGGAGCACCAGTTTGCCTTCTTGTACTGTGACGCCGGAGAAGGGGTCGTTGCTGATTAGGAGGAAGCCGTCGAGGTCAGCGTAGTCAACCAGGGGCGAGAGGTGGGCAGCGGCGGTGCAGGAGCAGGAACTCGAGATCATACAGCCGAGCATGACTTTCATGTCCATGGCCCGGGCGATGGAAATCCAGCGGTGGGCTTCGAGGATGCCGCCGGCTTTGTCGAGTTTTACGTTGATGCCATCGTAGGCTTCTTTCAATTTGGAGATGGAAGCGGCGGTGGTGCAAGCTTCATCGGCCATGATGGGAAGGTGGACTTTGCTGCGGACGTATTTTGTTTCTTCGAACATGTGAGCGGGCATGGGTTGTTCGATGAACTGGACGCCTTGCGTCTCGAGCCAGTTGATTTTGCGGACGGCTTCGTCTTTGTCGGTCCAGCCCTCGTTGGCGTCGACGCGAAGAGGTTTCTTGGTGACGCTGCGGACGGCGGCGATGGTTTCTTCGTCGGTTTTTAGGCCCACTTTTACTTTCAGGACGGGATAGTCCGCAGCCTCGAGCGTTTTCTGTTTTGTGATTTCCGGGGTGTCGATACCGATGGAAAAGGTGGTGACCGGGGTTGTCGCGGGATCGAGACCGAAATAGGCGTAGAGTGGAACATTCATGCGCTTGCCGACCCAGTCCATGACGGCGATATCGACGGCGGCCATGGCGGCGCGTTGATGATCCCCGAGGCGCTTGCGGATGTCCGCGAGGAAGTCAGTGAAAAATGCGGGATTACCGGCGGCGATCTGATCGAGGTTGGCTTCGATGGCTTGTTTGGCTTCGGCGGGAAATTCCTTGTAGCGAACGATGGGCGCGCCTTCGCCGTAGCCGGTGATGCCGTCGCGCCTGTAGCGGACGTTGACGGTCTCTCGGTAGGTGCTGGAAGACATGGTGGTCGTCCAGGTATGTTGCAGGTTGAGACGCGTGAGCTCGACCTTGACGGAAGAAGCTTGCGGATTCCCAGATGCGTTTGCAGCCGCCGCCGGTGAAGCCGGGAGAGTTGTGGCGATCCCGGTTGCGCCGGCAAGTTTCAGCCATTTGCGGCGATTCATGATTTCGGTCTCCTTGCGGCTACCAGGAGTTTGCTCCAGGGCTGGTCGTCCAAGACACTGACCTGAACGCCGGGATGTTCGCGCGTGGTGTCGTGGATGAATTGACCGTTCCCGATGTAGAGGCCGGTGTGGGTGATGTGTTCGGGGCGATCGCCGAAGAAGAGTAGATCTCCGGGTTGAAGGTCCTTGCGCTCGACCAAAGCGACGCCACTCCAGGCAGCCTGCAAGTCGGCATCGCGCGGCATGATGATTCCGCGCTGGCGCAACAACATCTGAGTGAAGCCGGAGCAGTCGAAGCCAAAATCCGAAGAGCCACCCCAGGTATACGTTACGCCGATAAATTTTCTGGCGACGGCGATCATTTGATCCACGGTCAGGGGAGTGAAATCGCTACTGACGTCACCCTTCTGCACAAACGCTTGCTCGTTATCCGGCAGGCGGACCTTCAGCCAGCGATCACCCTCGCCGACTTTATCCGGCAGGACCTCCAGACGGCTTTCCCAGGGAATTGTCAGGAGAGGAGCATGTTTCGTTACGTTCGGCTCAATGTAGAGGTTGGCGCTGAGTTGGGAAACGCGGACGAGCGAGCCAGTTGTCGCGTATGGCTGGCCTTTGAGTTTTCGAAGGCTGGAACGCTGAATCCAGCCGTTGTAATCGTCGGCGGTCCGGATGTTGACCCAATGCCACTTGGATTTTATGCGGGAGACATTCGCGGCATAGATGACTTGGGAGACGACGTCGGAGTCTTGGGCAGGTTTGCTGTACATATTGGCTACGGGTTTGATAACGACGTAATCAGCGGGAGGATTGTTCGTGGACGTCTGCGAAGCGGCCGCAGATGCGAAAAAGCTTGCCGTCGCCAGAGCGCTTGCGACGGAAAGGTGAAATTGCAATTTGCGTAATACGATACGAGGGCGGCGAATGGCGCGCATGCTGAGATTCTCGGATATTCTGCCGGTGCGGGTCAAAGCGGCCCGCCGCCCTTCGCTCCTCAGGACAGGCAGGGGGGAGCCCTACAACACCAAGCCCACAAAAAGGGATTGCAGAATAGTCGAGTGCGGACTTGGCCAGGGGCGCGCCAGACTCTAAAATAGGAGTGTCGTGAAAATAGGGATTGATTTTGGAACAACGCGAATCGTGGTCGCTGCGGCAGACCGAGGCAACTACCCGCTCGTAAATTTCGAAGCACCAGACGGACACGTGAGGGACTGGTTCCCTTCCCTGCTGGCTGTATCCGGAGACAAGCGAGTATACGGGTGGGAGGCACTGGAGCGGCATGGCTCCCCGGACTGGACCGTGGTGCGCTCGCTCAAACGCTGGCTGAAGAGCGCCGGACCGCAGAGCGAGCTTTCGATCGGCGGGCAGCGGTTGAAACTGTCTCAGGCGCTGACGGAAATGATGGCGGCTCTGCGCCGGGAGCTGCTTGAGAAATCCACGTTAGGCGCCGGCAAGCACGACAAGTTGCAGGTCATGCTCGGCGTGCCGGCAAATGCAAACAGCAATCAGCGATTTTTGACACAAGAGGCGGCGCGAGCCGCAGGATTCGACGTCCTTGGATTGCTGAACGAGCCTTCGGCCGCGGCGGTTGAGTTTGCGTACCGCAATAGTAGCGACCGCAAGCGGCGAGCGAAAGGCGGGCTGCTCGTTTATGACCTGGGCGGCGGGACGTTCGACGTGTCGCTGGTGGCTTTGGACGAGACCGAACACACCGTCATTGCCTCCGATGGCATTCCCGATCTTGGCGGAGACGACTTCGACGAAATTCTGGCGAGGCTGGTATTGGCGGAGGCGGGGAGACCTAAAGAGAAGGAGGAATCGCTGACGGCCGGAGAGTGGTTCCTGTTGTTTGACGAATGCCGCGAGAAGAAAGAATCGCTCAATGCGAATAGCCGGAAATTATCGGTCGATCTCGGCCGGGTAAGAAAAGGATGGGAGGAGTTTTCCATCGGCGTGGATGCGTATTACGAACAGTGCCGACCTCTGGTTGAAGAATCGAGGAAGGTGGCCGAAGACCTGGTGGCGGCGAACCCGGAGCAAACGATCGATACGTTGTACTTGACCGGGGGCGGATCGGAATTACCTCCTGTGGCACGCGTTCTGCGCGAGACTTTCGGGCGAAGGGTGCGGCGGTCCGCATACATGCGATCCGCCACGGCGATCGGGTTGACGATTCGGGCCGATGGGCACGAGGCCCGGCCATTCCGCGACCAATTTACGAAACACTTTGGAGTGTGGAGAGAGGCGGATGAGGGCCGCAACGTTGTTTTTGACGTGATCTTCCCTCGTGGATTGCGGCTGCCATCGAGGGGCGAAGAACCATTGCGGATCGTGCGATCTTACTGCCCCGCGCACAACATCGGCCACTTCCGGTACCTCGAATGCGCGCAACTGAGCGCCGATCACCAGCCGGACGGGGAGATCAGCAATTGGGATGAGATTCGCGTGGCGTTTGATCCGATACTCGGAAAAGCCGCGGATCTTACAGGCGAGGCCGTCCGGCGCTACGCTGCCGCGCAGGACCTGTGGGTTGAGGAAATCTACACCTGCGACGCCAACGGAAACGTGAAGGTCAGTATTCAGAACACGCTGGCGCAGAAGAGGAACGAATACCGGCTTGGCCGCTGGGCAAAGCGCGCGGGCAGCACGAGGTAGGCCGGCTTAGAATCACTGCGATTGCCGGGCGTCGCGCAGAGACGGGAGCGCTTGCCTGCGCTGGTTTCAGGCTCCCTCTGAGCGCAAGACCGCCGGGATGGTTTTCAACATGATCTTAACGTCGAGCCCCAGGCTCCAGTTCTCGATGTATTCCAAATCGAGAGCCATGTTCGTTTCGAACGAAGGATCCCTGCGTGCTGTGACCTGCCAGAGACCTGTCAGGCCCGGGCTCACATCCAATCGCCGCAGATGCTCAATGGAGTAGAGTTCATAATCATCGACGGGATGCGGACGCGGCCCCACTAAGCTCATCTGCCCGCGCAGAATGTTAAGCAACTGAGGCAACTCGTCGAGGCTTGTTTCCCGCAACCACCGTCCAATGCGGGTGACCCGGGGATCGTTCGCCAATTTGAAAAACGGCCCGTTGCGTTCGTTGGAGTCCCTGAGCTTCTGTTTCTGCAAATCGGCATCTTCGACCATGGTTCGGAACTTATAGCACTTGAATCTTCTCCCTTTCAGACCCACGCGGTCACTGGCATAAAAGACCGGCCCGGGAGAATCACACTTAATCAGAACTGCGATGAGAGCGAATAGAGGCGCGGTCAGGAGAAGCGCGACAACGGCAAGGGTCAAGTCCAAAAAGCGCTTGATCATGAGCCCGATGGCCGGTATGGGTTGCCAGAGGAGATCCATGACCGGGAATCCACCAATCATGTGAAGCGGCACCTTCCACCCGAAACCGTCGTAAAGATCAGGAAGCAGTTTGAGACCAAGCCCTAATTCACGCGCTTCGACGACCGTCTTTTTGACCAATTCCCTCTCCGCGGGCAAGGTAATAAACAACTCGTCGACGAAATGGGTAAGCGCTATTTTCTGGAGATCGTCCACGGTACCGAGCACTCGCGAATCCGCTGACGGTTCCGAATCGAGGTAGCCGCAAACGAGATAGCCGAGGTGGCGATTGTCGCCGAGCCAGCGGCCGAGGGCTTTCCCCACCCGCCCGGCCCCCACAATCAAAATGCGGGTCACACCGATCCCTTTGACCGCGCGATGCAGGATCCAACGCCTTTTGAAATAACGCCAACCAGAAAGCGTCACAATGTTCAAAACGGCCGAGGAAAAGATGACGAAACGAGAGATATCTTTCATACCGGAGATAAAGATGTACAAGACGAGCAAGACCGTAGCGGCGCCAACGGCCTTCGCAACCATCACGCTTTCATCGAGCACACTGCGATCGCGCGGGGTACGGTAAAGGCTCTGATTCGCGCATCCGAGCACAACCAACGCCGCGTAGATGAGGAAAAAACCGGCATAGGCTTGCCCAGCTGCTTGATCGAATTCGAAATGCCGAGCAGAGTATGGGAACGAAAGGCCAAACCGCAGCCAGACAAGGAGCGCCCCCACCACGAACACCAAAACCGTATCGATGGCACCGTAGGTGATTTGAACCGACAATCCGCGAACCAGATGGCGACCGCGGCTACGGCCATTGGGGACACTACGAATTGTCGATGCAGCTTCCGTAAACAGTTCGTGCGGCGGCGGACTTTTCGAAAGAGTAGCCGTTATGGAACGACGAGTGGCTGTGCCATCCATCGGGGGACATGCCTCCTAAGGTTTAGCGGCCCGGGTACTGTTGTTCGACCGCCGCTGCGAGTCGAGGTAAACCGAAAGACCTGTGTGCCAGGGCTGAAACGAGTTTATACCTAGCGCCTTCAGAGCGCGATTCTCCAGCACAGAATATTTGGGGCGAGCGACTTTGGCAGGGAATTCATTGGGTGAAGCGGCGCTCAATTTGGTTTTGAGGCCCTCGAGCTCGAAAATTCTCTTGGCAAATTCGTACCAACTGCAGCTCTCTTCCGCGGTCGCATGATACAAACCGTAGTGATTTGTACGGGTCAGGATCACGATTTGCTTGGCGAGTTCCGTGGTGGAAGTCGGGCTGACGATTTCATCATCCACAACCCGCACTTCATCCCGTTCGGCTGCCAGTTTGAGCATCAGATCGACGAAGTTTTTCCCGCCTTTAGCGCGACAGGGGTTTCGGCCGTAGAGGGCGGACGCGCGCACGATGAAGTATTTGTCGCCCGCACCCTCAAGGAAGGCCTCGCCCGCGAGCTTGGTGTTCCCATAGACGTTGAGCGGAGCGGCACGGTCTTCCTCTACATATGGCTGCTTCTTTGCGCCATTAAATACGTAGTCGGTGCTAACGTGCACTATCTTTGCATCCAGCTCGCGAGCGACAGTCGCTAAATTCCGAGCACCGATGGCGTTTACCTCATAAGCGCGTGAAGGCTCTTTCTCGCAGTTTTCGACGTGATGCATTGCGGCCGTATTCACAATGACCTCAGGTTGGACACGGCTGAGAGCACAGCGCGTGGATTCCAGAGAGGAAACGTCTATATCCTCATGCGTCAGCCCTGTTGTTCGATCGCCGGCATTCTGATACTGGTCGAAGAGGTCAGCCCCCAACTGCCCGTTGGAACCGATGACCGCCACCTTCATGTCCCCGCTCCAACTTGTTTTCCCAAAGCATGATGACTGATGCCGTTTTCCAACTCTCGGAAGATCTGAATGTTGTAGTAGAGGGGATTATTCCAGTCGGAAAACCTGTCCATTTCGTTGAGAAGCTGCCGTACGATCGCTCGGATATCATGCTGCGGATGGAAGCTTAGCACGTTCTTGGCTTTCTCAAAACTGACCTTGTAGTTTCTCAGGTCCTGGACGTGCCGTATGATAAGATTGATCTTTGATCTGACGGTCTGTTCGATTTCTGCTTTAACCAGGTCGCCTACTTCGCCGACTGTGTAATTTCCCGAAGTGATATTGAAAATCCCCGAAATACTTTCGTGCGCTTCGATGACGCGGATGTAGGCACTGGTGGCGTCCTCCATCGCGAGTATGGGCCGCCAGATCGACGGATTGTTGATCGTGATAACGCCATTCTGCATCGCTGTGCGGAACATAGTATTCACGATCAGGTCGAGCCGCATACGTGAGCTGTATCCGCAAATTGTACCCTTGCGCAGCGCCACAACCGAGAATCTATCGTCCATCAAATTCATCACGGCTTGCTCGCCTTGAAGCTTGGAGATGCCATAGGGATACGCCGAAGATACTGGTCGCGTTTCGTCATACAGCTCATTTACGGTGTATCCATATACCGAACACGAGCTGGCATAGATATAACGTTTGACACCGGCTTTTTTTGCCGTGTAGGCGAGGTAGGCAGGGGCAGCGGCGTTGTACACGAAATTCTTGCTGGGAGAGTACTCCGCCATAGGGTCATTCGAGAGTCCGGCCAGGAAGATTACCTGGTCATAGTCCTTCAAATCCTCCACTGTCACATCAAACAAATCTTTGTTCAGCAGGCCGACCGGTTCGGGCAGATTGTTCCCAAACCAAAACAGGTCCACCACATCCACTGTGTATCCGCGCTCGAGAAGGCGAGGAATCAGCGCTGATCCGACGTATCCAGCGCCACCCGCAACAAGCAATCGCATCATTTGTCTCCCTTGTCTCCCTTGTCTGGGTTTTACGCACCCAGGGCTTTTGTTGCATGGACAAACTGTCGAGAATGGGGCGACGCCAACCACTGGGCCAGCGTTTGTGCCTTGCGGTCTTTTTCCGAAACAATCACATCTCGGATGGGCCAGTCGATCCCGATTTCCGGGTCGTCCCATCGAACAGCAGATTCCGCCTGGCCGTTGTAGATTCCGGTGCATTTGTATTGCACCTCGACCTCATCCGTAAGCGCGCAAAAACCGCGCGCAAAACTTGCAGGCGCCCAGACCTGTTTCTTGTTTTCCGCGCTCGATTCAACGCCCATCCACTTTCCCAGAGTTGGCGACCCAAGTCGCAGATCTACCGCAACCAGAAAGGCGGCCCCGCGCGTCACGCGCATCATTTTTCCCATGGGCGGTTCCCACTGGAAATGCAGCCCACGAACGACGCCCTTCTTCGAATATGAGTGATTGTCCTGGACGAAAGTCTCTGGCAGACCGAGTTCGCGAAACTGATCGTGGCGGTAGGTCTCCATGAAGTAGCCCCTGTCGTCGACTAACGCTCTCGATACTAGCACTACTACATCTCCCAAATGACGAGATAGTACCTCAAACGCCATAAGCGTTACCCCCCATTAAGATTTCAAAAAGATCATCATTCGAAGATACATCGGGCAGCAGCCTACGGGAGGCTTGCGAACTGACTCGCCGGGCACCCATCGTGGCGCTATTTCAACTCCGTTCAGCGATTGGCGGCTATCGAAGAAAGTGCTGCGGCGCGTTGTTCTGGCTGAGGGCATGATTGCTTGATTGTGGAATGTTCCTTCGTGGGATCCTGACCATTCGCGAGCTGCGAAAATAGCTCTTCATATTGGTCGGTAATTGTTTCCCAAGTATAACATTCACGAATTCTTTCTGAGGCGCGGAGCCCGAATCTTGCAGCAATTTCCGGGTGATCTTCAATCTGTTGCATTTTGTGCGAGAGATCTGTTGGATCATCCTCGAAAAACATCCCGTAGTCCTGCATCACTTCCCGATTGAATTCCGTTCCCAAGGCAAGGACACAATTCCCACATCCGAGCGCCTTCAGTAACGCAGGATTTGTTCCGCCCAAGCTGTGCCCATGCAGGTAAGCAAAGGCATTGCAATGCAGTTCCTTTATATGGTCGGCGTTGCTCACATGGCCCAGGAACTTTACACGCGGGTCTTTGGTTTCTTTCAGGCGATCGACAAAGGCGCTGCGGTAGTTTGCGTTTCCAGCAATGGCCAGCAAACGTGGCGTTTTTACCTTTTCAAAAGCCCGAACGATGAGTTCCGCATTATTCTCTGGAACGAGCCTGCTTGCCACCAAGTAATAGCCGGACGGTTCTAATCCATATTGCTTCAAGACGCCAGGATTCGTGGACACTTCGATATTTGCCCCATAAGCGATACTTACACTCGGTGTCGAAAACTCGTCCAGGTAGATGCGTCGCATGGCTTGCGCGTCAGTGACAACTCCCTTTGGGCAAATCCTCCCCACGTACTTTGCGTTCCAGTAAAAGAATCGCTTCCCCAAGGGGCCCCATTTGCCGCGCTTCCAGTCGAGCCCGTCTACATTGATAGCAAGGTTCTTGCCGAGCAACGTTGGGAGAATACAGTTGAATGCATTAACGACATTCACGACAAAAATTACATCCACTCCGCGGAACAAGACATCTCCGATGGAAACGAGAGTGTGGGTAAGGGTCCCCATCGTTTTTGTTTCGATGCCGGGCAGATAAATCAGCTGGACGCCCTTGTACTGTTTCGGTCGATCTTTGAAGAGGCTGCGGCGGCAGTAAACAATCACGTCGTGCCCCCTGGTCACAAGTCGAGGCGCTACTTCACCCAAAAATTGTTCATAGCCGCTGTAGGTGTTCGGTATACCTCGAGAACCCAACATTGCGATTCTTAACCTGCGATTGAAGAATTTCCGGGAGGTGCTGTGTTTTGACTGTGCCATGCGTCTGCGTTTTCTCCAATCCCTATAGCCGGGGCATGGTCAAGACATCAACAGGCGTCTGTCTGCCTGCAGACGCCAAACTGTGGCACTGAAATATTGGCCCCGCGCCGTCCGCCGTGCCGCTAGGTCCCATGACAGTATTCACCAATATCCTATTTTTTCTGAACTTCCTAGTCAGATCTCGCTGCTTTTGAAGCTGGGTGCTCTATCAGTCCCCGGCGTTCTGTCGCCTTTGCGGACAAAACAGATAACAATTCGGCCGCTGCTTGAAATACGGATTCAACGGTTATCGTACGGAGGCAATAGGGCTGATCGAAATGACAATAGTCAAAACAGGGGCGGCACCAGAACCCCGACTGAATTACGACCCGATGGTGTTGCCCGATCGGCCCGAACCAGGCTGGCTCGGTTGGCCCAAATATGGCGACGACCGGTACTTCGAGAGCGGTCGCAATATGCATGGGGCCGCTGTCATTACAAATCAGCATCTGGCATTGGGCCAGCACCCCCATAAACTGGCGCAGTGGCAATGAAAGGGAGTTGCGGCGAACACCGTTTTCATCCGGCGTCTTTTGGCTCGGATCCAGAAACCATATGATCTTGATGGGAAATTCCTTCTGAAGCCGCTGAGCGACGGCCACAAAATTTTCCTCCCCCCACTTCCTTAGGTCGCTTCTCGCTCCGGGATGAATGCCAACCAAGAATTCTCCGCTGTGAATACCGCGCTCGGTCAGGATGCCCTCCGCGACTGTCCGTTCCTCCGAGGTGACCTTCAAACGCGGCTCGAGTACGATTGGGCTTTTTCCAACAGCGCTCAGAAGTCTCAGCCATCGACTCGAAAAATGCGAACGCTGCAGATCTGGAACAACTGTATCGGTCAGAAAATAATCGCCGCCTCCAAATCCGTAACCTACGCGCCGTTTGATTCGAAGGAACCACAACATGAAATTGTCCCGGACATCAGCCCTTGCCACGAATGCGAGGTCTATTTTCTGAAGGCGCAGCGATTTCAGCGTGTGCAGCAACTCAACCCACAATAAGGAGAACGGATTGTATTTTCGCGACCGGGAATAGTGCTGGGCCCAGGGAACTCTCATGACAACCACTTCGTCGACCAGCTCTTGGTGCTCAACAATTGGGGCGGCTTTGGGACTGGTGAGCAAGGTAATGTGTGTGTTCGGATACTGGATCCGAAGGCTTCTTAAAAAAGGCGATAACATCACGATATCGCCGAGATTCCAATACTCCATTACCAGGATTTTCGTGGCGTCTTCAACGGTATCCGTCGAGGAAATGGGCAGCAGACGGTCGAAAATGCGTACTACCGGTCGAGCGATCCAATCGAACGCCCGGATCAAAAGACGCTTTCGGGCACTTATCTTTACCAGCATTCCGAGAGCCGCCTCTTCGGAGGCCTTCGAATCGAGCTTTGTGGGACTAATAGGTACTGCTGTATGAATCTTCATCAAACCTTCGGAAGGTGCCCCGCATGAGTTGGGGCGGATTGCTTCTGATAACCTTCGGGCCGAGCCAGCAAAGGCGTGGAAGAACCAGTTAAACGCCGCGCTGGTTCCGGGAAATCCTCGGGGATTGCATCAATCAACTCCTTTGCGCTGACACACGCCGTGCCACGTTTTCCTACTTTAATGCCGGCTGCAAGGTTTGCGAGCCGCACGGCGGTCTCAAGATTCGATCCCGTGGCGAGACATGCACCAAAAACAGCAATGGCCGTGTCTCCTGCTCCGGTCACGTCATATACACTGCGTGCCGTGGTAGGAACGTCTGTCCGGCATAGGGTGCCTTCCTGGCGCTCGAACAGCCACATGCCTTGACCACCGCGCGTGACCACCAAGGCTTCCAAATCCAGCTTATCGATCAGCCGCGTCGCTGAATCTTTCAACCATTCGTCCCCGTCCACTTTCGTTCCCGACAATTGAGCCAACTCCTTTGCATTTGGGAACAGCACCGTCGCACCGCGATATTTTTCCGACTTCGCATCCTTGGGAGCGACAATGCAGGGAATTTTCCGTTCACGGGCTGCAGCGAACACCAGTTTCAGCAGGCGCTCTGTCAACACTCCCTTAAGGTAGTCCGAGAACAGAATGACCTGAATCTCGAGGAGGGTTTCTCGAACCATGCCGACCAGGCGATCTTCAATTTGCGCACTGATTTCCGACGTCGATTCCTGGTCCAGACGAAACACCTGCTGACCATGCTCGAGGGACATCATACGGACCTTGCGCGTGGACTCGCGGCGGGCGTCTTGAATAACGCCGCGAACGTCGGCGCCGTGCTCGGCCAAGAGCGTGCGCAACTTTTCTCCCGTTTCATCGCAGCCAACCACGCCGAATGCGGCTACTTGAACGCCGAGTGCCCGCAGGTTTTCCGCAACATTGCCGGCGCCACCCAATGTCGAGTCATGGCGCTTCACATTTAAGATAGGAACTGGGGCCTCCGGGGAGATTCTCTCGATGTGGCCCCAGAGGTATTCGTCGAGCATCAGATCGCCAATCACCGCGATCCGGCAGCGATCCAGCGAATGCAAGTTGTCAAGAAGGTCTCGCATTATAACGACCCACAAATCCCGCGGCAGAATGTTGCGCGCCGCCGACAATTTCTCCTATTGCCAGATGCGATCACGATTGTGCCAAGCGATAAAGGCACCGAGGTGATGTTACCAGCTTCAATCCGCTCGGCGGAATTTGCAACCTCCACCGTAGAAGCCAAGCTTGCCGGACCCTTTTCAATAATTTGCATTGCCGATCCCAGAGATTTCGCCGGCTGACGATGGTTCAGGTGGCCAAGAAGCACGCAAGGTAGTTCGCAGCCCTTGGCTAAGTCCTTTATATATTGCTGCCACTGCCCGCAGGTCGCCGCGCCATAATCTTAGCATCGTATAAAAGCCTATGTGATTGATTGCAAATCCTATTGCGTAGCTGGGGACCTGCCACCAAGGCACGTGTTTCCGCGCCACGAAGACCATATTGCGGGTGCTGTAGAACTGTTTGATCGCATGGCTACCAGAACCCATCGATTTGACCGAAGTTGCGCCGTCGTAATGCCAGACCCGGGCTCTAGGCGCAAACCCAAGGCGATAACCGCGCTTGAGAAACCGCAGCGACCAGTCCAAGTCCTCCGCGTAACACCAAAACTGCTCGTCGAAGAGTCCAATTTCCCGAACCGCCTTACTTCTCACGAGCATGGCACATCCGGTGGCCGCCGTAATGTCCTGCGGTTCATCAAACTGTCCGTGATCGATCTGTTTGTAGCCGCGATGCTTGGATGTTCCCGCCCAAGGATTAAAGTCACCACCGGCGTACCAAAGCAGATCGGGACGGTCTGCAAAATAAATTTTTGAACATACTGCCGCCGTTCTGCCCTCGGCCTCCATCGGTGCCAACAACTCGCTCAGGAAATCTCTGGCAACATAGGTATCGTTGTTGAGCATCAACATGTATTCGGCACCCTTCGCGAGAGCATGCCGCATGCCGACATTGCATCCGCCCGCAAAGCCCAGGTTACGGCTCTGCGGCAAAACTACAAGCTGTGGAAACTCGTGGGCCAAATACTGAGCGGATCCGTCCGTCGAAGCGTTGTCAACGACGATGATTTCATAACTCGGTGCTTCCATGGCTCGCACACTGCGAATGCAATTCGCAGTCATTTCCCGGTTGTTCCAATTCAGGATGATGATCGCCGTAGAAGCACTCATGGTTCAATCGTATCCACTTGCAAGAAAGCGCGAGATCAGTTGACTAAGCTGGCATGGGTTGCAGTGGTGGCCGGAGTTGGACTCCACTGGGACACCGGTTTCCAAAGCAATCCGCCGAGGTCAGTTCTGACAAATGTGATCGTGCCCGTAACCGTCACGGTACTCATTCCGATGAGGTCGATATTGCCGCCGGCAGCGAAGATGACAGGCCCGGACAGAATATAAAACGTAAGCATCTCACCTGGCCCCAATCCGCTCTGAATAGTGGTAATCGGCGTTGTTGATGGATTCAGGCCGACGGTGTGCACCCCCTGCGTGTTGATCGTGGCTGCGGGTGAGATTTGTGTCGTGAGTCCGGAAGTCGGAGGGACGTTCGTCGATGCAAAACTACCCATATTGTCCTGGTAAACCACGCTAGCGTCATTTGTACTTTTCACGACGGAATCGGGAGTTCCAAGGATATGATTGTGAGCAAAAACAATCCCAGTCGCATTTGTCGTCATTACGTTGAGCAAATAGCCCGCGCCATTGTTGATACCTACATTGCCGGCAAAATAGGAGTCCGTGATCGTCAATCCATTGGTCGCCTTCTTGCCGCTGAAACTGACCTGATAGGCGGACAACAGCGCCTCATGATGGGAGGCGTAAAATAACAGATTCACAGCGCCATTGATCTGCACTCCAAGAGCAGCCTGCTGAGACACCATGCCTTCAAATACGATGCTGGTAGGATAGCCGCCGCCAGCGCCCGAATAGCCGCCGATGTAGATATTCGTCCCGTCGCCCATGGCCTGTCCATCAAATTCACAATTTCTGAAGCGCAGTTCGAAAATCGAACCCTCCAACCGCAAAGCGTTGCCGCCGCCCGAGTTTCGGATCGCGACAACGTTGTTGAAAAGAAGCCATTGGGAAGAGGCCGCAAAATCGTTGAGGCGTCCCTTTACATGGATCCCCACTCCGGAGAATCCCGAGACGGAGATGTCGTTGAAAACGGAACTCCACAACCCCGTATTAATTGTGGAACTGGTGTCCAAAAGGAACCCGTCTTCGCTGCTATTCCCCGCGGAACCGTACAAGCGGAATCCAGACAGTTCAACATTCGTTGCCGGTTCGTTGTTCGTTTGCGGGATGACAAAAACTGGATTGTTCCCGTTGACGGATTGTAGAGCGGTGCCGTTGCAAGGCGCTGCGACGCTGCAGGTCGGGGAGCCGTTAACTCCGCCAGACGCACCCATGCCGATAATCTTGAGACTCTTGCGAAGAGTAACCTGGTTCACGGTGTAAGTGTACGGACCGAGATAGATCGTGATGGCCTTGTAGCCGGGATCGATGTTCCCCAAACTCAAATTTACATTGGGAGAAACCGCGTAGATGATGCATCCGTTGGCAGGGCACGCAGTGATCGCCGCGGAAACTCCACCAGGATACGCATCCGCAAAGAGGATGTTGGACAAATTCTGCATGCCTACCATGCCATTTTGATCGCTAATCTGAGAGTTGGTCAGAGACGACGCTGAAGCAAACTTAGGAATTGTATTGACGGTAGCTCTGGAGATCGTGACCGCCTGAGCTGACGCGACGGCACTGGTCGCCGCCAAAGCGACGGTGGCAGGTGCGGTCGACGCCGTATCGAGCGCGGAGGAACTCACAATAGCCGCCGTTGTAGCGGCCTTCGCAAAGGCAGATGCCGGCAAGCCCCCGAGTGTCTGAGCGTTTTGGGCCTCGAGCGCATAGGGGACGCTAACCATGAGTACCCTAGGCTGCTCCTCTTGCCCTGGCAGCAGGGCCTGCACTCCCAACCACCGTGGCTCGCCCGAGGCGAACAGGTCTTGCGGTATTCCTTGACTCTCGGTGGCACCGAGCATGAGATCAAAACGCCCCTGCTGATCTAGCTGGACATTCTGCACCTCTTGCCAGAGAGGTGTTCCACCCGTTGCTTCTCCGTAAATCACAAACTTCACAGAGACGACGCCGCCCGTCGTGAGGCCCGAGATATTTTTGAATGCTCCAGTGAACTTCACCAGATGAGGGACGATCTGAGGGCAACTGCTCGCAGTACTGTCGCACTGGGCGTTGGCGACCCGGGAGACGAGCAAAATCGATAAGAACAGCATCAGCAGCCTAACTACTGGTTTCATCTGTGTCCCTCGATGTGGAGTGCCTGCATTCGTTCAACTGTACTTCACAGCCGCGCGTCCACTACGGACTGCCTCTTATCTTGTTCCATAAGAGTACGCCAATCTACATTTGGTGAGAGAGCATTGGCGTCGAGGTGGGTAGCCACAGCGGGGGCGGGCACCCATAACCTCCATTTCTTTCCAAACAGAATCTGGCTCCAGAAGTAGAGCCAGGACTTCAAAACGATCTTGCAGAATAAGGGATTCCGGAACAGATGACTCGCGAAAAAAAAGGGGTTAAAAACGCGCTCCTTGGTCAAGCTGAGCCAAAGACTGCAATCGAAACTTCTGCGCTGGTATTTGCGAAAAACCATTTCGGTTTTCGCGAGTGTCTCGCGGCGAGTGAGAAAGGTCATACAGGTTGAGGCCGCCGTCCTCCACTGCCTGCTCCCATAGGCCATGAACTTTTCCGGGGGCTGGTGCAGGGCCATCCTGTAGTAATCGAGGTGGTCGTAGGGGGAAACGAAGTACACCTCCTCGTGCTGAAGCAGGAATTCGAGCATGCAGTGGAACTGACCCGGAAGATAAAAGTAGTCATCTTCGGCGAAATAGACAAGCTTGCTTTCCTGCTGCTGCAGCAGGATGTCTATCTGCCGCGCAAATGTGGCCTGATTGCCGACACCGGGGAGCGGAACGAGAACCAGGTCCTCCTCGTCAAAGTATTTTCGAAAGAGGTCTTCGTATTTCTTTGGACATCCGTCCAGCAGAGCCCAGAGTTTCACGCGAAGGTTCCCGAGGGATTCCTTGAGAGATCGCAGACAGATTTCAGAAAGTTGAAACTTATCTTTGCTGAAGCCCTGAGCGGCCTGCGCCAGTTCGGGATAAATGCGGTAGGCAATGGCAAGATCGTAGTTATACATCCAGGTGCTCAGAAAGAGCCAATCTCCCTTCTGAAACGCCATCGGACATCAAGGTTAGTCCGGTCTATTCCGAAACGCACGGTCATTTCTTTTGAGCCAGCATGATGATGTCCATCGCAAGACCAGGCAGTACATCGCCGGTAATCGAAAGGGCAGGCATCTTGACGTCGTCAACGAAGTGCTGGGGAATGAAGGGAACCCAATTGCCAGTGTGCCGTACAATTTGAAATCCGTGAGCAGCCAGCTGATGTTTTAGTACGCGTGGTGTGTAGGCGCGAACGTGGCCGCTGCCATCCAGGCTGTAATTGACCCATTTGGGATAAATGCCCAGCAATAGACGCGCGCGATTCTCAAAGGAAGCGAGGTTCGGAGTTGTGAGCAGGACGTTGGCCTCGGGCCTGCAACACCGGCGAATTTCGGAAAGAAAACCGTCAGTATCCACAAGGTGCTCAATCACTTCGCCAGCGAAAATCAGATCGAAGCTGGCATCTTGAAACGGGATCGGATCGCTATTCAAATCGCACACAAGCGCGTCAATTCCGGCTTCCCGCGCGATGGTCACGTTTTCGCGGTTTATGTCGATTCCCGCCACTTGCCAGCCGCGTCTTTGCCAGTACAGAGCCCAATCTCCGCGGGAGCAGCCTATGTCCAAAAGCCGTCCAACCGGCAGTGACTGGATTAGAGAGGCGCATTTCCTCAACCGGCTCTCCTGAAAGTTATAGTTGAAGTCGTGATTCTCGTTATACGTTGAGAGTTGCTGCATGTGAACGATTGTCTCCGCGCTCTTAACACTCAAAAATGTTAACTACTGGTTTGACTCGCAAGATCAGTTCTAGTGGCAAAGAAACAGGCGGATGCCAACAGACCTATATGGACCCAAAAGAAAGAAAGCATGGTGCCTTCTGTCGCCATAAAGGTTATTGCGTAGACCAGGCATCCCGCCGCAAGAGCGCCGACAATATCCCTTGTCTGGCGCTGCCCGGCTAGTGTCTTCCAGACGTTTCGACCTATAACCGCGACCAACGCGGCCATCAAGAGCAAACCAACGACCCCGGTGTCATGCAGGACGCGAACAGGAGTATTTCCAACCCAAGGACGGTCACCGAGTATTGGAAGCTGCTTTGCGTCGGCAAGAAGCTGAAAGCTCGCGGTGCCATTTCCAGCCAACGGATGTCGCGTGATGTCTTCGAAGGCTGCCCCTAATGCGACAAGCCGCCCAACACTCTGCGAATCATTCTCAACACCTTCGGCGGACAAGAGCACGAATCGCGATAGCAAGTCCTTTCCACCGGTCACGGCAAAGGGAGCAACGAAAAGAGCTAAGATCAGTCCAAGTGGCAAGATTTTCCTCACTTTGATTAGCCCCGCGCGGATTCCAATAAGGAGCAGAATAACGGAGACGAAGGCGAAGGCGATGAAAGCGGCACGGGAAAGAGAAACCAGCAAGGCGCCCAGACTTATGATGGTACCGAAGACGAGCCAGCGAGGCTTCCGCCGACTCGCGAAATAGAGAACCAGAAGGATGACAGCGAGGCAACCGGCATAGCTTCCCAAGAGGTTTGGCTCATACTGTGTCCCGTAAACGCCTCCAAGCCCTTCGGCATACTGGTCAGTTTCCGCGCCGAAGGGAACGGCAAAGAATTGCCTGGCCACAAAAACCACGACGGCGAAAATGCATTCGGCGATTCCGATGCCTAGAAAGGCCTTGAAGGCCCAACGAAGGGTGCGTTCATCGGTGACAAGAAAACGGATCAAGAAATAGGGCAATATCACCAGATTGTTCAGTAGAGCCCAACGGACAGTCAATTTCGGATCCGGGGACATCCATACCGAGCTGACATAGTTCCACAAAACGTAAGCAGCCACCACAAAATCGGGCAGGGTCAACGAGATTCGCGGACTCTTATTGAACATCCATCGGAACAAAAATGCGACGAGTACCAGGAACGCGGCGCAGTGTTCCGGCCGGGCGTTCCATCCACCGATCTCCACGCTCAGGCGAGGCATCACGCTAGCCGTCGTCAAAACAACTAAAGCGCCGCATGGCCATCTTGCGGGAACGAAGATACAGGCGAGCATCACTCCTGTAATTCCATACACCAACTGAGGAGAAACGATCTGTGAAAGCAGAAGCGCCAGCAAAATCAGGCACACTCCGAGCAGGACCAGAAACGGAATGGCGTTGTGGAGATCGCCCACAATCCTATCGTGTTGAGGGATCGACTGTATGCTCATTCTTAACGTACCAATCAGGCCGAGCGGTTGCCCAGGCTCTTCCACTTGGTCATTTATTTAAATCGGTTTGCAACGGCCTCAAAGGACCCGTTCGCCCCAGGGCGCCATCCACACATCCGCGGAAAATGCATTTTAGTTTTGCCAGGCGGTCGTTTTCGA
This sequence comes from Candidatus Acidiferrales bacterium, assembly GCA_963783955.1. Classification (GTDB taxonomy): domain Bacteria; phylum Acidobacteriota; class Terriglobia; order Acidiferrales; family UBA7541; genus Acidiferrum. The sequence continues at coordinate 1,115,132 of CAWAPN010000004.1, forward strand.
AAAGGCAAATAAGCAGGATGGACTTGGTCAAACCCCAGAAACCAGAGATGATCCATCGGGGTTCTTTGCCAATATATTCGCGGGTCAGAATAACCATATTCCGAATCGTGAAATACCGGCGCTCGGGTGAATGGTTCGAGGTGTTGACCTTTCTCCATAACAATCGATGTCCAGTGAGCCGTCCGATCCCATGCTCCATCACGGGCTTAGAGGTCAAGACTACCTGAAAACCGAGGGCGCGAGCCCGAAAACAGTATTCGTGATCCACGCAGTCGATGAAAAAATCATCGCGAAATCCGCCGATCGCCTGAAACACATTTATCGAAACCAGGCTGCCGGACGTGAGCACCGACGGCAGCTCTCTACCAGGAAAACCATTCGTTCCGCCCACTGGTTCACGGAACAAAGCTCCGTTCACTTTGTCGCGATAATTGGATCCGACCACGGCCAAGCGTTCCGGGGCAGAATAGCAACCTACCAAGGTGGTAAGAGTCTCGATCATATCCGGGGCAACGGTGGTGTCCTGGTCCAAGGTGAGGGCCCATTCGAAACCGAGCGACGCCGCCCAACGGACGCCCGCGTTTAGTGCCGATGCAAGCCCCATGTTGCAGGGATTTAGAATCAAGTGGACCCTGAAGGTATCGGCGATACGGTTCAATTGCTCGATCGAGGACGCCGATGATCCGTTGTCCACGATCACAGCTTGCGGAACTTGCGCGAGCACTCTTTCGATACGCTTGCATAGCTCCAAATCCGGGAAATACGTGACGATCACGGCACAGATTTTTTGCGCGACGGGCGGCGAAGAAACTGTATGTGGAGACGTCGAGGATTCCATGGTCAGCAACCCGAAGGGCAGTGGGCCTGCCGGGCAACGGCTCTTCGTCGCCGGAGCGAATAATCGATCGAAACTCTTTCGCGAGTCCTTCGAGAGAAATTCATCGCCGATCTGCCAGCATCCGTATCGTCTACGAGATCTGTTGCGCGAGCTTTCGTTCCTCAGGTGAAAGCAGATGAAACCACCCAATCAGGAGGAAACCGAGAAAAATAACGGCGAGAAATAGACTCTTCATTTCCCACCCATGGAGCAGAGTGGCCAAAGCAAATGTAACCAGGGAAGCCGTAGTCAACAGAAGGTTTTGTACCTGAACGGACCTATGCACCGGAAGAAACCTTCTCGCGAGGACGAAAAGAACCATGGCATCGAGCGAGACTCGTCCTGTCCAGGCAATCGCCGCACCTTCAATTCCCCATAACTTGGTCAGCCAGAACAATGCGACCAGATAAACGGGCAATTCGATGAGGTGAAGCTTCGCCGTAAGGTCAGGTCTGCCGGCACCCTGCACAACCGCAAAAGGCGCAGCGGCAAGGCCGTTAATAAAAAGACCCGCCGCCAACCATTGCAGGGTGCGAGCACTGTGTTGCGCGAAATCGGCTCCCAGCCAAACCCGGAGGCCATCCTGCGCCAGAACAACAATAACGAGAATTATGGGAAACAAGGCGAGTAACAAATATTTCATCGTGCGCCCGTAAAGCAAAGCGGTTCGATCAGGGTCTCGCGCGAAACTGGTGGAGAAAGCCGGGAACATTACAGCAACCAAGGACGAAGGAATAAGCCAGAGCTTCGATACCATTTCATATGGTGTCGTGTAGTATGCGACCGCTGCAACCGAGACGAGCGACCCAATCACGAAACGGTCCAGAGTCGTCATCAGCGGGTTCACGAGGTTCGAAACCGTCATCCAGCTTCCAAAACGGACCAGTGGCCGCACCGCGGCACGTTGCCATCGGATGCAGTTCCTTAGCGCCGGCACAACCTTGATGCAAAGCAGCAGATGCGCCGCCCAGCCGATGACGCGGCCAATAATCAAAACAACCACTATGGCAAAAACGCTTCTTGAAAACGGCAAAACCAACAACGGACCCAGATAGGCAAACACGCCCATAGGAATACGGAGAGCATTGATCAGTCCGAATCGCTGGTATGCCTCCAACAAGCCGCGAAGGGCAGCCGTGCTAATTACGATCGGAACGGAAAGGCCGACGAGATAAAATCCCCAGAGCACTTCGGATTGCAGTTGTATGGGGATTTTTAGCGAGTGGTGCACCAACCAAGGAGATATGGCGGCCATCAGGACCGTGCCGAGTACCCCCAAGATCAGCATCAAGACCAACGAAGTCCAAACCAGCGTGGGAATTTCAAGTTCGTCGCCCGAGCCCAGTTTGTTGGCAACTAACTGGGTGAGCGCTCTGCCGAGCCCCATGTCAAAAAGGCTGGCGTAGCCAATCAAGCCCCAAACGAGGGCCAGCACGCCGAAACGATCTTTTCCCAACGCGTGAATGAGAATGGGTATAGAAAAGACCGCTACAATCATCGGAGAGCCGTTGCCGATGAGATTCCAGATCGTGTTGCGCGCCAACAACCGGCCGCTCGTGAGGTGAAGCTTTGCGTTTGTAATGAGTTCAGCCACGAACTATGTGCCCTTCATTCCAGTAGACATCATGGACCAGTGTTGCAGACTCAAATGCGGCTCAAAGCGAATGCAGAAAAGGTTCGACCCAGGTTGCCTCCTTTCCGACAATATCCATTAGAGCGCTTCGACGTCGGCGGAATCCGCGTCCACGACTACGGCTCGCTGAATTAACTCAATCGAAATCACCACGCGGAACTTTCCCTTACGGCGAAGGAGGATCCCTTGCATTCCGACGAGCGGGCCGCCCTTCAGCTTAACGCGTCGGCCGATGGTCAAGTAAGGATGCGGTTCGGCATACAAACGCCCATTCAAAGCGGAACGCAGGGCGTCCATCTGTTCGTCCGGGAGTGGCGCAGGCAAGCCGCCGAATCCGACCAGCCGGGCTACGCCAGGAACCTGGAGAACCTTCAAGCGGTCACACAAGGCGAGACGTACGAACACATAGCTTTGGAACAGCGGCATTTCAAGCTCCACGCGACGATCACTCCAGCGGCGCGCGGTGCGATAGAGAGGAAGAAAGATTTCGACGCCTCGGCGCGAAATCTCCGCGGCTGCCTTCTTTTCGTGGTTTGCATGAGTATAGATTGCGTACCAGAAAGGCTCGGAATCGGCAGAAATCCACGGTTGCGGTGAACCGGTCGATGGAATGACTCTGGTGGTCGTCGCCATTTGTGCCTGCTCTCCAGATACAGCTTCGCCCCGTCAGCCACAGGGGCAAAATGCCTTTAACGAGTTGTTAATACAACAACTTACCGTCAAATCTGAGACGAACCGTTCTCGTCCCTCAACTCTTCGGCAGATCTCTTCCTGGAAATGAATCTGGTCCAAACGCGATGTGTCCAAGCTTGAACCGGTGAGCCATTAGGGGGCGCCCAGGGCATGGTTGCGTTCACCGATTGAAACACCTGCTGAGCGAAACGTTTTCCCGAATCGTCGGGGTCAATGGCTCTCCAGTGCTGCTCCCCGATTAAAAAGGTGGCCATGGCGAGAGCGGCCAACAGCGTGCAGCAAAGGGTGATAAACAAGCGCGGCGGATAAGATTTGTGCTCCGGAAAATTGGCGGTGTCGAGTTGCTTGACGCTGGGTGTTTCTTTGGCTTCTTGAACCTTCGCGAGTTCGTATTGCTGCGTGAGAGCCTCGTATACCGCTTCCTGGATTTGTACGTGGCGGTAAAGATCGGCGTAGGTGACGCCGAGCAAAGGCAGAGTTCGAAGAGAAGGATGCGTCGAATCCTCAGGTTCAGAGCCAGCTTTTTCCGTTTGCGATCCTCCGAGTTTTTCCATCTGCTGTCGCAATTCGGCAATGCGCCCTTGGACGGCACGCACGCGGACATTGTTATCCGTATAAATCGCCTGGAGCCCCTTGAGTTCCGATTCTGCGGCGATCAATTGGCCTTCGATGGTCGCGGCACCTTGAAGCATGGCGCGCGCTTCTTCCTTGATATCGAGGGTTCTGTTCTTACTGGCAAACTGGCTGAAATCCCGGGAAGCCTGATCGAGGTCGCCCTTTACGCCCGTCAGGCGTTCTTCAAGAAAAACCCGTTCGCGGTGCGCCGATGAAGTGGACAACTCGGAGACCAGCTGGTTGAGCGCCTCAACATAGGCATTGGCAATGGCGGCGGCGCGGTTGGGATCGCGATCCGTAACGGTAATCGAAATGATGCCGCTCTTGCGGTCCTCATTGATGCCGGTCTTTTCCTCCAGCGCTCTGCGAGCATCTTCTTGATAGCGGGCTCCATAAACTTTACGCAGATTGAAACGCTCAACCAAGCGGTCCTCTACGGTGGCACTCCTGAGGATTCCAACAAATAAGGCACTAGAACTTTTCATGCCCAGAAGATCGCCGGCCAAGGGAGCCAATCCTCCCGCAGAGGTTTTTGTCGAGAGCGCCGCGAGCATAGCCAAGCCTGAGCTCGACTGGGTATCCGGTGGCATGAGTTGCGTGGTGGACTCGTAGCGTTTGGGGAGAGCAAAAGCAAGCAGAAGTCCGGCGAGCAACCCGACGACGGCGGCTTTTTGGATGAAACGCCTGCGGTCCCAGAGGAAATTCAGATGGGCGAAAGCAGAATCCTTGAAGCTAGACTCGATAGGGAGAATATCTCCCTGCACCTGTTGAGGCGTAAGATCCGGCCGCGTTTTTGTTGCTGTCTGCGTCAATCTGCGAGTCCTTTGTTATCTTAACCCTAATCCAGAGAATTGGTTCCGCGCGAGTTCGAGTTTGCCCATAACCAAACTACCCTTTCGTGCCCGACCATACATTGCGTGTCACTTGCTCCATTTCCAAGACTCCGGATAGAAATTGATGCTCACAGATGACGTCCAATTGGTCTGCGGCTTCGGCGCGAGCAGCGGATAATTCCACTGTTCGTATTGCAGAAGCGCGGTGGCATTCAGACCTCCGCGGAACCACCAATTGGCGCTGACGGAGGCGTCGTTGATATTGCCACCGCCCGGAATAAAATCTGGGGCGACACTGGCATGCCGGTAAGCGAACTGGATGGAATCGCGAGAACTGGCATGGTAGGTCGTCCAAGCTTGATAGCTGTGACCCTCCCTGCCGACAGGGCTGCCGATAAGAAATCCGTTGTTTGTATAAAGGTCGTGGTAGTAGCTGTCAAAGTAAATAAACTGTCCACTTGCGGAGAGCGGCATGCGAGGCGGAACCCAAACTTTTGGAGTATCCGTGTACGCGGCTTCAACCCGCAGATCCAACTTCGAGAATTTTGGAAATCGCGTCAGGTAAATACCGGGAGCAAATGCAGCGCGCGGCAAATCTGCGAAGGGCGAGGTGTTGTCGGTCGCGAGAGAATCTGTGTAGATGGTCAGCCAATCCCGCAAATACGGAATTCGATAATTCATGTCAAAACCCGAGGTGCGCTTCCCCTGACTGATTCCCGTGTAGTTAAAGCTGTTGGCGAGACTCGTGTAGGTCAACCAAATGGTCTTGATTGTAATTGGGCGTCCGACACCTCCGAACTCGCCCGTGCGAGTGAACCCGAATTCGAGATTGGGTGACGGCTTGAAACTGATTTTTTCGCCGTGGAGCAAGGGGCGCGGAGGAAATTCATTGCCGGAGAGCTTTCCCATAAACGCATCGAGCTTGAGAGGGCCGAGCAGCTTGGATAGCAAGGGGATTTCAAGAGGGGCCTCACGGCTGACGCGGAACATGTAAATTGGCGCCGCGTTGTTACTCATGAGAAAAGCGTTGCTGTAGTCCGGGGACCACCACAAGCTTTGTTTGCCAAAAGAAAAAATCCAGTTCGCCTGGTTCGAGGACACATAGGTGTCCATGAGGCGAAACTGACTGGTCGAAGGAAATGTTCCGGGCTGGACGGGGTTGCCGTCCATAACCGCAATGGCATTATTGACCGCAGGCGAATAGGTAGGAGAACTGGGAGCCTCCTCGTATTCACCGCTGGCATAGATTGCAAATCTGCCCTGGGTGACCCACGCGGAACCACCCACGACCGCATTGACGCCTTCCGCGTACGGTCGACCGAAATCGTCGAGGATGGTTTGGCCGAAGTGATAGCTATCGTTCAGCGGTGGCCCGCTGATGCCTGTCACGCTGGTGTAAAGAGACTCCACGCGAGCGGAAGGTTCGTTCGAACTGCTACCTCCGAGCCGGTCGATGTCTGAAGCAAACTCCTTCATGAGCACGGAATAGAGTCCGTTTACTTCGTCGGTGGTGTTTGATTCGCTGGCAAGTCTCTCGCCGGCTTCTTGTAGCAGGTTGGCGCATTCCTGCCGAGACCATGGTTGCATATCGATGAACTGGGACTGGATGTAGCCGAGAGCGATGAGGCGCTGCATCGCGGGATAAATCCAACTGCTCAGAGGCACGAAGGTGGTGCCGAGGCTGCTGTTGTGGCCATCCGAGCCGTGACCGTGAAATTCGCCATAGCTCTGCCAGTCGCCACCACCGAGTTCAGGATCATGATGGGCGCGGTAGGCCTGCTTTGCCACGTACCAGCCAATGACGCTGCCGACGAGCACGTCCGAAGGAAAGTGCTGCTTTCCGGTTATACGGGCGGTGCTGATCGACGAAGCCAAGCCGTAGGCGAGCAACGAAGTGAAGGGACCGGGATACTCGTGCGCGATGACCCCGGCGATCGCCCAAGCCACGGCGGCATGTTCGGATGGCATGGAAACCCCGCCGTGCCAGAAATCACCGGAATATTGAGGCTGATCGAGAGGACGATCGCGGCCGAAGGAATATTTCATAGCCTCGGTAATCAGCAGAGCATTGAGGGCCGCTTCGCCAGCCAAAAAGCCGGTCTCTTTTTTGTGATCGTCGTGTGTGAACCGTCCCCAAAAATACATGCCACCACCAACACCGATCATGGCGCCGATGCCATAGTTGGAAAATTTCGTACTGTTATTTAGCCGGGAAGGCGAATTCGACAGGTGCTTACTGAACTCAGAATCCGTTGGCAGCAGGCCGCCCAAGCCCATACCGAAGGGAACGAGGATGTCAGCATCCTCCCAACTCAGATGGCGGGGAAATGTCCACAGTTGTATCTGATCCTTGGCAACGCGCTTGAACAAACCGGCATTGATGTTGGTGCTGTAGTCCTCCGTGGGCTCGCTCGGTCCCGGGGAAACGCCCTGAGATTTGTTGTCCTGACCGCCTGCCGAGGAATGGTCCACTGACGTGCTCTCCTGTGAGGTTCGATCTATCGCCGGGGCCGTTGTTTGTGCCTTACTCGCGGGCGAAGCGCCAGCACAAAACACGTTCACAATCACCAAGCAAACAAAAGCCATCCTCATAGTGGTTGCGCTCCGCTAGGGATGGATGTACGCGACGGCCAGAGCCACAGACGATGCAACCTGCGCACTCTGCATCAGCAGCGTCCAGTTCGGTCCACCCACTTTCGGAGTTTTTTCAGGGACGACAACCGTGTCCCCCGGCCGGAGCGTGGAATCTAACGGATCGCCCAAGAACCAAACGCCGCCTCCACTCTTGGCCGACAAAACCGAGCCGTCCGCACGGATGACGAAAACACCTTTCTTGTCCGCAATAGGCGTCAACCCTCCGGCCTGGCTCAGGTACCACTTGGCAGACCGACTGGATTGCGCAGTGATTGCGGTCGGATTGAAGACCTGGCCGCTGACCATCACTACGCCGGCCTTCTTCGGAATCATCAAGACGTCGCCGGCCCGCAGAGCGACGTCCGCGGGAGTATCCTTCCACTGTTTAACATCGGGCGAGATATGAATGACTACCCGGCCGATGGGTAGATTTGCGGCAAGCTGGCCAAGGGTCGAATCGGTTTGCGCTAATGCGTTCAGCTTTGCATTCTTCTGATCCGTGTCTGCTTCGGGTAAATCTTTGAGTTGCAGGCGCTCCACCTTAAGCCGGGTGACGAGTTCCATCTGGCTTCGGACTTCCAATTCCCGGACGTCCCTTCTCATGAGTACGGCGCCATAGGGATAGGCTTGTTGCGTGTATCCACCGGCGCGTTCGAGGACGGAGCTCAGGCGCTCGCCAGGCTGTATACCATACGTGGAGGGATGGGTTACTTCCCCGCTGACCTTCACGGCTGCGCCGATGTCGGTCCATCCGGGAACTTGGCGAATCGCGAGAACATCGCCGCTGCGCAGCGGCACATCTTCGGTAGCGTTTCCGTTGCTCAGAGATGCCAGCGATATCTGTAACTGTTCGGCGGCGCCACCGGAAGCCGCGTAGCGAGTCAAATCGGCAGTATTGGTGTCGGCGCTTCGTTTCAGGCCGCCGGCGGCGCGAATCAAATCTTCGACGCGCATGTTGCCCGTGAAGGGATAGCGGCCGGGTTTCGCCACTTCACCCGTAATTTCGATGGTGCCGGGCTCGACTTGAGAGATATTTCGGTGGATGAGAAGACGATCGCGAGGTTGCAGCAAGATATTGTCGGCGGCACTTCCACTCAAAGCTCCACCGAGATTTACGCTGAAAATTTCTGAAGTGCCATCCGGGTTGATTCGGAACAACTGTGCGGTGTTTGTGGAGGCGTCAGGAGTCAAACCGCCGGCGAGAAATACCGCGTCACGCAGGGACGCCTGGCCCGAGGTGCGGTAGGTTCCCGGCGAGCGAACTTCACCAACGACGGAGACCGTGGGAGCCGGCTCAAAATCAAAGCGGCTGAAGATTCTAACGGTGTCCAACGGTTCTAAGGATGGCGCGTTCGCCGGATCCTTCATGGCGGCAGCCAGATCGAAACTTACAACCGTAGGGTGAAAATCCGGCTGATTGAGGCGAATGATTTCGCCATAATGCGCGGCCGGCTCCGGAAGAATGTCTTTATAGCTGACGACCACATCCGTTAATTTCATGCCATCGTGGAAAGAATATCGCCCAGGCTTCAAGACATGCCCCTGGAGATAGATGGTGTCCTGGTTATAGGGCGCGATGGGGAAGATGTGGATTTGATCGCCATCCTGAACTTTGAACCCGGTGAGTTGGGCAGGCACGGCATTGTCGGGTGAAAGGTCCAGGCTCAGCATGGTGCGTTTTTGGTGAGCTTCGAGCCGCTGCACTTCGACGTGTTGCAGCGCCGCAGCCGGCAGGATACCGCCTGCCAACTCCAGTGCATCTTCCAAGGTTTTTTCGCCGTTCAATTCGTAGATCGCAGGCCGCCGCACCATTCCGGTGATGGTGACTTGGGGACCGAGGGGCGGCACCATCAAAGTGTCGCCGTTTTCAAACTTCTGGGCGTTTGGGGTGACGCCGCGCAAGAGGAGGTCATAGGCGTCGATCTGTTCGAGTTCCTGGCGGCCGCGCATGTGTTTCAAAGAGCGCAAGGAACCTCGGGGCGTTGCTCCTCCGGCGGCGACAAGGGCGTTTAAGGCAGTGGAAAGCGAACTGATGTCGTACGCCCCTGGGTCTTCGACTTCACCGACAACGTAGACACGAATTGTGCGCAGGCGAGAAACGGACACATCGGCGGAGGTATTACGGTATTCAGAGCCAATCGCTTTCTGCACGGCAAGCTGCACTTCGCCGAGAGATTTGCCGCTGACGAGCAGTGGGCCAGCCTCAGGAAGGGCGACCCGGCCCTCGCGATCAACGATGCGTGTCAGTCTGGTCGAGATTCCTCCCCACAAATCGATGGCCAGCAGATCTCCGGGGCCGACTACGTAATCAGGCCCGACCGGCAAATCCATAGGCACGGTACGGGAATCGCGCAATCCGTCCCGAAAAACGTCCGTGCCGAAGCGTTCGGGCGGGTGATCTCTTGAGGGAGCCTGCACGTAGAGGTCATACAAAGAAGGGACGTCGGAGTATGGATTCGGCCGGTGCACCATCGCGCCGGGCAAGGACTCGCGGTCCTCAGCAAGTTTCGGTTGACGGATATAGGTCGAGCTCGAGCGCATGTCGGACTTTGCGTTGGACGAGGTGCCGGTGTCCACCGAGTAAGCCGCGTTTGGCGACGGCTGCATCGTTCCGTTGGGAAGTCGACCCGTCGAAAGAGGGTTCTGATTGTACGGAGCCGATATACCGCTGTAGTTCGTGGAATCGTCGGCTTGTCTCAGGGGGTTAGATACGCTTTGCAGAAGAGCGTTTTGGTCGGCAATTCCACCGGGTTGCAAACTGTCAAAGTCGGGGCTCGTTTCCGTTTGAATGATTGGGGGTTGAGGCTGAGTCTCGTTGGGATAGCTAGGAGCGAGATTTTTTTGAGGAACGGTTTGATCGGGATTCAGAATGGTGCGATTGGGACGCCCGGTAAGGCCCTGCACGCATTCGCGGTCTTCATTGGACTCGCAAGGCACGGTGGAAGTTTCGGTAGTCTGATTTTTGGGAGGTTTGAGTGAGTCCGAATCTTCCTGTGATTCGATCTGGACCAGGCGTCGCGCGCGCTCTTTCAGAACTAGATCCTGCTCCTTCCCCATATCGGAATCCGGATTTATACCCGGGCGCAAGTAGCCGTAGCGCTGCAGAAGGCGGGTGGCAACCGAGCGAAACGCGACATCCGTGGTCAATCGGTCAAAAATGGCGTCATCGGTCAAATCCGCATCGTTGACGACCTGGCCGTTATCACTGGTTTGTTTGGCAATCCAGCGCTTCAGTTCAACCAATAATCCCGGGTCCTTGATGAGGACTTCACGGACTTGCGCGGGCGAAGCAGCGACACGCGCCAGATTCCCTTTCTCGAGATCAGAAACCTCTTGTTTGGAGTTGCGAAATGTCTTGTCGCTCTGCTGAGTTTGCTGCGATTGCTGGGTTTGCTGTGTTTGACGATTGCTGTCCTGGACTTGAGCGGAGAGCGCCAACGGTGCGACGAGCCAAACCAGCAGTCGCTTGCCGATGTTCAGAGTTCTACACATGTTCGGGCCTCCCTCAGTTGACATTGGTCCCTTTACTGACCGTTTGCGCCACGCTTTTCACCGCGTTCAGGAAGCCCTGCTCGGAAGGCTCGATGTCGTCTGCATGAATGTCGAGCGAAGCCCAATAACAGACGGAATAGCTTTCCTGCGCGGCTACGGCAATGATGCGTAGCGCCGGAAACTCCCGTAGGAGGGCGTCACAGATGGCCGGCCGCTTCCCCGGTTTCTCCGCGGTAACGATGAGCAGATCCGGAGAGGTCTTCAAGACCAGGTCGCGAATTCCTGTCTCGTCCGACACTTCGCCCACTATTTCGATCCAAGACTGCTCGGCGAGAGTCTCGACCAATAGCTCTCTCATCAGCTTCGGCTGGTTCGCCATGAGAACACGGAACGTCTTAACCATAGCCATCCCCTTTGGATCGCGAGTAGATCCAGTATTTTGTCGGGCATGGAAAAACGGTAGGTCTAAAGAAGAGCCAACCCGGACTCTTTGCCAGAGGATAGCCCGCTCTGGAAGAGGCAAGCGAAAGGAACCATCGGTACAGGATATTGCGCGAGTACCTGGACTATTAACTTGCTAGTGCTGGGGTGGGGCCCAATAAAGATGGGAACCTCAGCGGAAGGGGCCGGAAAACGCGCCAGGTAGCATTATAGGATACTTCATCGATATCTAATAAGTTGACACTGTCTGGGCTTCCTCCTACACTTGATTCGCCAGTGAAAGTGGTTGATTTTCAGTATCTTGGGTCCAAGGCCTAGCCCTCTCCGTGAAAAAATAGATTGAGAGAGACGACTATGATAGCCACAGGTAATTCGAAGCTGTCCCGCGAAGTCAGCGTCTACCTCCTGGCTGAAAATCGTTTGCTACGCGATACTTTGGCGCGGCTTTTGAGAAAGCGCGCGGAGATCAGTGTGGTCGGTGTAAGCCGTAGTTCGGAGACGGCGAAGGACGAGATTCTGGCGTCACAATGTGACGTCGTCCTGATGGATTCGTTTGAAAGCGAAGCCTGTTCGGCATTGCTCGAGGACCTTCTGGACCAGGAGTCTGCCGTCAAACTGCTGCTGTTCGGGATGGACGACGATCCGGGCGCGTTTTTGAGGGCCGTCCAGCTTGGAATCTGCGGATACCTGCTGAAGGAGGCGTCCGCTGCGGAGATCGTTGCTGCAGTTCGCGCCGCCGTGCGCGGCGATGCTACTTGCCCACCTCATCTTTGCATGGCGCTCATGCAATACCTCAGCAAGAGACGACACGAAAAGTTCGATCCGGCGGAGTTGCAGAGCAGCAATCAAAAGGCCCTTACACCCCGGCAACTTCAATTGATCCGGCTGGTCGCGGAAGGCCTGACGAACAAAGAGATTGCAGCAAATTTGAATCTGTCTCAATTTACGGTGAAGAACCACTTGCGCCGCGTCATGCGGCAGGTGGAAGCGGCGAGCCGACACGATGCAGTTGACGTGCTCCGTGCGACCGGCCAACTTGCCGCCTCCTAGGGGCGGCTTCCGAGTAACAAGACGAAGCCCCAGCCTGCCCCTTCGGGGCCCAGGGCAAGAAGGCACGGCGCCGCAGAATGTTTGCCCTTCTGTACTGTTTACAGCGAGCAAAAGGCACGGCGCGGGCATGATATGCTGGCCGTGCTTCTCAACTTTCCGATCCGGTGCCGAACCCAATGAAAATAATCCAAACGGAGATTCCTGAAGTTTTTGTGCTTGAACCGCGAACGTTTGCGGATGCGCGAGGATATTTTTTTGAGGTTTACAACGAGAGGAGTTTCGCACCGGCGGGAATACACGAGCGGTTTGTTCAGGATAATCAATCCAACTCCAAAAAGGGTGTGCTGCGAGGATTGCACTTCCAGGTGCAACAGGCGCAGGGAAAACTGGTGCGCGTGATCACGGGAGAGATTTTTGATGTAGCTGTGGACCTGCGTAAGGGATCAGCGACGCTGGGTAAATGGGTCGGTGTGCGACTTTCCGCTGAGAGCCATCAGATGATCTGGATTCCGAAAGGATTTGCGCACGGGTTTTATGCGCTGTCAGAGAAGGCGGATGTCCACTATAAGGTGACGGATTTTTATGCGCCGCAATACGAGCGGACGCTGCTTTGGAATGATCCGGAAGTGGCGATCGCGTGGCCTCTGAGCGGTGAGCCGATTCTTTCTGAAAAGGATCGAGCGGGCGTGGGATTTAGAGAGGCAGTGGAGACGAGCAAGTAAGGGGCTTGGATAGTACTTTCGTAATAGGACTTTTGGCAACTATAGATTCGCAAGTTTCCATTGTCAGCAGCCCTGGATAGGCGTACAGTGCCTGTCACCGGTCCCGGGCAGTCCCGCAGCTGTTCGTAATCTGACCAGCAAAGCTAAACCAATGTACGAACACGTGTTCCATTATTTTGGACTACGAGAGAATCCATTTCACATCTCGCCGGACCCGCGATTCTTCCATCCCACGCGCGCGCACGGTTCCGCGCTCGCCAGCCTGCAGATGGGCGTAGATACCCGACAAGGCTTCATCGTGCTGGCCGGCGAGGCCGGGACCGGCAAGACGATTCTTCTGCATCATTTCCTGAACTGGCTAAGAAACCGGCAGCAATCGAGCTGTTACATATTTCAGTGCCAACTGAAGGCCGTCGAACTCTTCGAGGCCGTACTCCAGGACTTTGGCGTGGCGTGCGATTCGCAACGAAAGGGCGACCAGGTGGCGGCACTAAAGCACTGGCTTGTGCGGCGTCAGGCGTTGGGCGATTCACCGGTGTTGGTTCTTGATGAAGCCCAAGCGATTTCGATCCGGACGCTCGACCGTCTTCGCATGCTGCTGAACCTGGAGGCGCCGGGGGGCAAGCTGCTGCAGATCGTGCTGGCGGGGCAGCCGGAATTGGAAGAAAAGCTTCGCCGTCCGGAGTTGCGGCAGTTGCACCAGAGGATCGTGTTCCGCTGCGTTTTGGAGGCACTCTCGATGGAGGAAACGGCGGAATACGTGAACGCGCGGTTGGCGACTTGCGGCGCGAAAGACACAAAGCTTTTTCCCGACGAGAGCGTGGAAGCCATACATACCTATTCCGAAGGGATTCCGCGCGTGGTGAATCTGTTGTGTGAGCACGCCATGCTTCGCGCATTCGGAGAAAAGCAGGGCGTTATTACGCCAGATACGATCCGTCGCGTGGCCATGACTTTTGAACTTGGTCCGCAGGCGGCGGCGCAACGCGAGCAAGAGGAACGTTCCGCAAGACCTGTTTCACGGCGGGCAAAGGAAAGCCCCGCACGCCCCGTGCAGGCGATTGCTGCGTCCGCGGACAGTAAGACGGCAGGAAACGGCGCACCTCCTGCGACGGTAGAACCCCAAGAAATCAAGCCTAAGTTGAAGGTGAATTCCGATCCGGCGCGGGAGAAAGCCGAAGCGCCGGTGTTGGTGGCTGCGGCTGCGGCAGGGACAAGCAGGACTGCAACAGGAAAACTCCGGACTGCACGATCTCCAATTATTGCCCTCGTTGTTCAAGAAGAGCCAGAATTGGCGATGTCGAAACAAGTAGCGTCAAAAGAACTCCCGGTCAATTGGAAGCAGCCGGGAATGAGCGATCGTTTCCTCGGGTACTGGCGCGGTGTGGAACGATCGTTTGTGAGGGATTTCAGGCAGTTTTTGCAGATTCATGCAATAACGAAGAAAGTAGCCGGCGCAAGTTCACACCGAGCGTAAGCGTCGACGGACGTTACAAGGCCGCAGGAGTACCTGGATAATGATCCTTTCTTCGAAGTGAGGTTGCGAGCTTCGAACCAATTTTGGATCCGACCAGCAAAGCACCTAGCACTGTGCCCGCAGTATTTGTGACGACGTCGGTCATCCCTGATCCGCGTTGTGGAATGTAGGCTTGTAAAATCTCGATGCAGAGACTTAACGCGCAACCAAAAAGAGCCGTGTAGAGGACCGCATGGCGAAACCACGGAGAGCGTTGAAACAGCGCGCACAGAAAAAAACCGAGAGGCATAAAACCTATGATGTTTCGTAACACATCCGAAGCGTAATCCCAGCTCGGATCGAACTCGCGCCAGGGCGGGGTGAGGAAGGAGTGGTGAGGGACGCGGTATATTTCGGGTATCAGAAGGTCCCGCCCGACGGTACCCTCGGCATGGACGACATTCCCCGTGCGCTCTGTGAACATGTAACTTGCAACCACATGCTCCGCCGCGGCAACTTTTGATGCGCTGCCGTCTGTCCAACGACTATAGCTTTCGAGAACTTCTTCGGGAGGCAGTTCTTCGGAATACAAGGCCAGGCCGTGGATTTCGCCGGACCAGGCATCGGGTTGCACGGTGGAAGAGCCAAGGACAACTTGGCCGGAGAGGTCGCCGAGAGAGACTCGGAAGCGGGGGAAGGCTTTTTTCAACCTTCCATCAAGGTAGACCCGGGTTCCATCCGGACCGGAAGTAATGCTCACAAGAGTCAGGTGGTTCAGCTGTAGCCCTTCATCGATGTCGATTTTGATCCGGCGTGGTTTCTCACCTCGGACGGGGATTCCGCGACTGATGATAAGACCGGAGTGATACTGTCGCACGAGGAAGCGCCATGGATTGCCAGGGTCGTAAATGTCTAAGACCGTCGAAACGGAATCTGTGTTCGCTGGTTTGATCCAAATTTCGACACTACAAGAGTGTTCGCTGGCGGCTTCAGGTAGTCCGAGTGCTTGTTTGCTCAGCACCACTCCGCGCTGAGCAAAGCGAATTCCATTGGTTTGGCCTAGCCAAGAGACGCGATTGGGCGGAAAGGGGTCGAAGGGCCAGAGTGTGCAAAACAGGATGCCCAAGGTCGTAAGGAGAAAAAGCAAAACAAGGATATTTTTGGCGTGAGAGCTTAGCAAGGGTCCCAAAAAGTTCACCTAGATCGAAACTAAGAGTATCCGGAACCGAGCGGCAGTGCCAAACCCTGCCCGCGACTAGGACGGG
>CAWAPN010000005.1:0-1017273 GCA_963783955.1 Candidatus Acidiferrales bacterium
CGTCAGCACCGCGGCCGCGACGGCAAAGAATACTCTCGCCAGTGCATCCGCGTTCACAGACCAGCGTGCATCGCACCAGTTGGCCAACACCGCCGTCACGTTTTGCTGATCCAGGGAGTAGAGTGAAAAGGAACAACCGAGAATGATCCCAAAAACCATCGCCCGGTTCGCAAACTCCCAATTCGTGGCCTGGATCGCCGTCAACCTGCCGCTCCTGTTCGTGAGTTACCTTCACGTTGCACTGGCTTCGGTTGGAACACCTTTGGGAAGGTCGCGCTTGGATTTCAGTCTGCGAGCTTCGATCAGGGCAGCACACCACAGGCCGGAAACCCATCAAAGACCACTCGCATGGTTACTTCGACAGGTCCCGGCAGTCTCGAATACTATCTCCAAAATATATGCGAAGTCCACGGGCCTGTAAAAGTCTCGTTGCGCCGCTTGCGAAAAAGTAAATCTATCCGGCGAATCGAAACGGCCGACAATCCGCCGCGAGAGGCTTTTGACCCAGAGAGTCGAGATCGTCGCGCAATCTGGCGATGTCTTTGGTGGCAGCACTGCCGAAGGAGCGGCTGTATTCCCTGCTGAACCGAGACGCGCGTAGATAGCCCGCATGCTGACTGGCCATGCTCCGGATCGGTCATCGCGGACAGCAATGAGCCGTCGCGCCTTCTAAAGGGGCAAGATCCTCTGCTCGTGGAGCAGGCTCATCGGGATAACGGGCTTAAAGCGCTCGCTCCGTTGCGGGATTACTTGCGATATTGCTCGTCACTGATCTTTTCCATCCAGTCGACCACCTTACCGTCGAGCTTTTCCTGAATGGCGATGTGCGTCATTGCCGTGCTCGGCGTAGCCCCATGCCAGTGCTTCTCGCCGGGCGGGAACCAGACCACATCACCAGGCCGGATCTCCTCGACCGGTCCGCCTTCGCGCTGAGCCCAGCCACAGCCCGCTGTGACGATGAGAGTCTGACCGAGCGGATGCGTATGCCAGGCGGTCCGCGCGCCCGGCTCGAAGGTTACGCTGGCACCTTGAACAAGCGCCGGGTCGGGTGCCTGAAAAAGCGGATCGATCCGTACCGCGCCAGTGAACCACTCCGTGGGCCCCTTCGAGGAAGCCTGCGATCCAATTCGTTTAATGTCCACTCTGTATTCCTCCACTTCGCTCTTAATCAGAATCTTAACCCCGGTCTCCCATCCCAGCCAGTCAACGACCAACCAGTCGTTGCAGATGTTCGGGGTAGCGCGCCCCTTGCAGCATGATCTTCGAAGCGGCGCTATCGATTTCACCGAGATCGGCAGGCGTCAGCTCGACTCTAACCGCTGCGATGTTTTCTTCCAGGCGCGCCCGCTTCGTTGTACCCGGGATTGGCACAATCCATGGCTTCTGGGCAAGCAGCCAGGACAGCGCGATCTGAGCAGGTGTCGCCTTTTTCCGCTCCGCGATCTTGCGAAGCAAGTCGACCACAACTAGATTCGCTTTCCGAGCCTGCGGTGTAAAGCGCGGTACAATATTGCGGAAATCGGAGCTGTCGAACGTGGTGTTCTCGTCGATCTTACCCGTGAGGAAGCCTTTGCCCAAAGGGCTAAACGGAACGAAGCCGATGCCGAGTTCCTCAAGTGCCGGCATCACGGCCTTTTCAGGCTCGCGCCAAAACAATGAGTATTCGCTTTGCAGTGCCGTGACGGGCTGGACGGCGTGTGCCCGGCGGATCGTTTGCAATCCAGCCTCAGAGAGTCCGAAGTGCTTCACCTTGCCTTCCTCGATCAGGTCCTTCACCGCTCCTGCCACGTCCTCTATCGGCACGTCCGGATCGACGCGATGCTGATAGAACAAATCAATCGTTTCGACCCTGAGTCGCTTGAGCGAACCTTCCGCCACCTCCTTGATGTGCTCGGGCCGGCTGTCTAACCCCTCCTGTTTGCCGGTCTGCGGATCAAACTTGAACCCGAATTTGGTGGCGATCGACACTTGCTTACGGACGGGAGCGACGGCTTCGCCGAGGAGTTCTTCGTTCGTATACGGGCCATACGCTTCTGCCGTGTCGAAGAATGTCACCCCACGTTCGACGGCTGCCCGGACGACCGAGATCATTTCTTGCTTGTCCCCGGCCGGACCGTAGCCAAAGCTCATCCCCATGCAACCCAGGCCGATCGCCGAAACTTCCAGATTGCTTTTTCCGAGTTTCCGTTTCTGCATTGTTTCTCCTTCGCAAGCTATGGCACGGCTGTCATTGCACTTCACTCCGGGCGCGGATGCCCGCCAAGCTTGCGGGTCGGGGTGCGCCACTGATTCATCGCTTCATTGACGGCACAGGTTTCGAGCAGAGCGTCGCGAATTTCAACGAGCGCTTCATCGGCTCGTGGTTTCATAACGTCTCCGCGAACGCGGAACATAAGCCAACATGGCGGAAGGGTGCGGAAGTTGAATTATCAAGGAACATCGATAACACGCAAGCTGGGAAGCGTTGAGGGACACCCGGAGCGGCGCTTTGGTTGAGGCTTCAGTTTGGGCACGAGATAATATTTGCACAATTTACTTGCAAACCGCAAGTGAGTTGCGGCAGACTCTCTACTGTCAGACTGCGGACAGGCCCTGTAGCTCAGGCCTTTGACTCCTGAGGGTTTTTTCCTAAGGTAACCGACCACCTTACCTCCGAATTGGAAAACCCTCACCCCTTCCAAGGGGTGAGCTACAGGGTACCAAGGGACAATAAGATATATTTTCATTGTCGGGGCCGTCATTCGTCAACCTGCGCAGCCCTGCTTTGGGACGCATACTACTTTTTCTTCTCATTCATCCAGCCGGTTCCGTCGAAACACCTTCACCACTCCACCGGCTGACGGTCGTATCATGAGCAACCCTTCACGGGTAACCACCTACTGCGGCGGTAGGACTGCGCCGCATGGGGCTTTTCACCTATTGTCCGTATCATTCAATGTGTGCCACCTTGGTTGCATGGCAAAAGCCAAGCCGTCCATACCTGAAGTGCTCCCAACGAGTCCTCTGAGTATTGGGTGTCCCTTGTGCATGGCCAAAGCGGGTCAAGACTGCAGTGCCGTTGCTGCTAGCTTTCCGCTTATTCATATTCAGAGAATAAAGGCAGCCGCCACGATGGACAAAGCGAGGCACAGCCCATCCCTGCGACGGAAATGAATCTTGTTCTTCGTTCGACGGAGTAAGAACGCCAGCATGTTCGGGCAACCTGCTGTTGAGTTGAGGACGGTCGTCGAGTCAGAGTTGTTCCCTGTCAAGTACTGCAACTGAATCGTTCTGCTGGTTGTGCAGCGATGCCAAAGCTAACACTTTGCTGGTCCCTACAGCCTACTACCATCTAAAACACCGCATGAACATTGACGATTTGTGGCGGGGGCGTGTGGAAGTCGAATCCACCACCCGTTCCGCGAAAGAACGCGTCGCCGGCTTTGAAGGCCGGGAAGGTCACCGGACCCCTTTCGCCCCCATGATTACAATAGCATCATTCCAAAAAGCTTAGTTGAGGTAGGAATCAACGCGATTCTCGCGAATCGGCTCCGGAGCCATTGGGGTGTCAGTTGAGATTCTGCCACAAACTTTAGTAGGGACCTCATGAGGAAGGCATTTGACGAAAATTTAGGGTCTTTGATGGACTCTTCATTGGTCATCAGTGAACGACAGGCGACATCGCATCTGTTTGCTGGAGCTATAGGTTTGTTCAAGAACCCTACGAGCCATCGAGCATCGGCCATTAGCAAGACAGAGGATGCAATAGAACTCGTTATGTTCGCCGATTATCTTTTGCGCCTTGTAGACGCGCCGGCACCCAAGGTCTCTTCAACGATTCGTCGTTTCTCTTCGACCGATCTCCGCCGCCTCTTTACGTGAGTAACAGTCTCAATGGTCCGCTGCTCGGAAGTGTCCATTTATCCCTCGTGGACACTTGTCGATGTGCCCACATCGGGCAGCATCCTTAATTACTCACACTTAGTCCAGACGGTTCATACCAGTCGCTTACGAACTGCGGAGAGCTTCACGAACATCTACAACGGCCAGTCCCTGACAACCGCGATCCACTCGGGAGCCGCAGGAACGCCCGACCAGCGGAGAGTGGCCTGTGGGCGCAAGCGTGTGTCAACGGGCCAAAGATGACGCTTAGGTGCAACTGGAGGTTGGCCTTGAAGGGCTCATCGGTCCCGGTACCTAAGTTGCCG
The DNA here is from genome assembly GCA_963783955.1 of Candidatus Acidiferrales bacterium. Lineage (GTDB taxonomy): Bacteria > Acidobacteriota > Terriglobia > Acidiferrales > UBA7541 > Acidiferrum. The sequence goes on from CAWAPN010000005.1 coordinate 4,188, forward strand.
GTAATGCGACATTCAAACAATTCAGGACTTCTAATAGCTCGATTCGCCGCATCTTGGACTCCACGAAATAGTGATGGTCCAGCAGCTCGCGCAACAGAAATCGATGATGCGCAGTAACGTGCCCTTCTCTAGAGCCTGCTGCAACTGGGGAATCTTGTTGCGCAACAGTCCTCGCGACATCTCGGCAAGCCGCTGGCTGTCCTGTTCGCCGTTCACGATCGCTTCCAGCATGGCCCGGCCGGACGCGCCCAAGGTGTCGGTAGCCACCGAAGCCAACTTGATGTTGGCGTCTTCTAACACCTTTTGAATACGATTGGCGATGCGGTTGATCTCCTGCGCCAGGCTGGCTCGATAGCGCGTCAGATCTCGCAGTTCTCGCGTGGGGGTCGGTGGCACGAAACTCGCCCGCAACAGTCCGTGTTGCAGCAGGTGATATTTTTCCGTCTTCCGTCCAGGCACCGCTTTGATGTGCTGCGCATTTCACCAGCAATACCTCAAACTGGCCCTCCAGAAGATTCCACACCGGCTTCCAGTACACCCCCGTGGACTCCATGGCGACGTGCGTGACTCCGCAACCCCGCAGCCAGTCGCTCATCTCCAATAGGTCCTTCGTAAACGTCCTGAACTCTCGCGTCTGACGCCGCCGGCCAGCAGCCCACAGCACACACGCTGTCACACTCTTCTTATGAACATCCAAACCACAACAGACTTCATGTACAACTTCCATCGCCAAACTCCTTCCGCCGCCAGGCGGAGGACGTCAGCAAATTACCGAAATTCCTTAGCGTGCTCTCTGCCTTGCGGTAGAGGCAACAGTTCGTTGTGCCCATCGACGTCCAGGTCATATTCGTACTCGGGCTCTAATCGCGCCAGAATAAATCGGCCTTCATCCACTTGGCGGTGCTCCAAACATACCTCCTTCTCGAGATTATTTTCATCGTTCGTTGTGGTTCGAAGAACCATGAGCTATTCGTAGCGCAGTGCAATCATGGGATCGACGCGCATGGCCCTACGAGCAGGGATGAAGCACGCGCCCAAGGCGACCAGCGACAGGAGAACGGATACTCCAAGATAAGTAAAAGGATCCGTCGGCGCAATTCCGACAAGGAAATTGCCGACAAGTTGTCCAACACCGACGGCAACCAAAAGCCCAAGCCCCAGGCCGATTCCGATGATCACGAACCCCTGGCGGGAAATCATCCATAGTATATTCTTGCTCTGCGCGCCAAGTGCGATGCGCACTCCGATTTCCTGCGACCGTTGTCCCACGGCATAGGCCATCACACCATAGATACCTACGACCGCAAGCGTGAGTCCCAAGAGGCCAAGAGCTGCGGTGAGCTCCGCGCCTAAATGAAAAAACAGGAGTCCATTAGCACCGTTACTCACAGCGTTCGTCATGGTCCTCACGCTGAGAATCGGTGCGGTGGGCGCTATTCCGCGAACCACTGCTAAGACGAGCGGTGTGGCTGCTTGTGGCTCACCCGCCGTACGAACCTGCAGTGTTTGCACGGAGCTATAGCATTGCGTATTCGGAATATAAAACAGAGGGCCATAGGGCGAATAAGGGTCTGCAGTCCTGCTGTTTCTTACCTCCCCAACGATTTCGATGATGTGCGCGGAGTCACCGTCGCGCTTGAAGGTGCGGCCGATGGGATCTGCACCAGGCCAGAATCGCTCGGCCATTGCTTCATTGACGATCGCGACGCGCCGCGACGATTCGGTGTCGGAATCCAGAAAATTCCGCCCTCGCAGAACCGCGATTTTCATCGTCTTGAAGTACTCCGTGGACACGGCATTGTACTCGGCGCGTAGTTGTTCGCCCTGTTGAGCAACATAGCCGCGAACGCTGACTTGGTCACCCTGAACGGTGTCACCGAGGGGCACGACCATTGCCAGACTGGCTGACTGCACTCCGGGAAGACCGCGCACCTGCGTTAATAGTCGATTGTAAAATTCCGCCCCTTGTGCCTGACCGTAGCCAATTTCAGCAGGATCAAAGCTCATATTCAAAACATTTCTCGGATCGAAACCCAAGTCTGCGTGTTGGGCATTTTTTAGGCTGCGTGCAAAAAGGCCGGCGACAATTAAGAGGGCCAGCGACCCGCCCACTTGCACAGCCACTAGCGCTGTGCGCGTTCGTTGGCTTCTCGCGGTCGATGTTCGTCCTCCCTCATGAAGGATCTTGCTCAGGTTCCCGCTCGACGCACGCACCGCTGGAATAATTCCCACGATGGCAATCGCAACAATTGCGATGCTCAGCGCGAACACAAACACCCGTGCATTGAACGGAAATTCGAATACCAAGGGTAAATCGGAAGCAGGCGCCACTGAGGTGATTGCGCGCAGAGCCAACGTGCTCGCGACTATGCCCGCGGGGGCGCCCAGTAATGCCAGCAACATGGTTTCACTCAGGAGGTGTCGGACCAGTCGCGCTCGCTTTCCGCCCAGTGCTGCTCGAACGGCCATTTCGCGCCCTCGTCCTACAGCGCGCACCAGCGATAAATTCGCTACGTTGAGGCACGCCAATCCAAACACCACTCCCGCAAGCGTCAAGAAAAGCCCTGCGAGCGCCGGGAATGGATTCGATCCATCTATGATTCCAGGAGGGCGCAAAGGTTTCGCTTGCAGAAGCGTACTTACTCCAACTCTCCGATATTGTTTTGCAAGTCGCTGTCCCAACGCTCCCAAAACGGCGTTCGCTCCTTCGATGCTCACCCCGCGTGCGACGCGGCCTATAATGAACAAATCGCGAGTACCAACATCCGTAAGAAAGGCAGTATCTTCTCCGGTTTCAACAGTCCTCATGCCAAGGGGGAGATAGGCCTCCATCTCGAAGATTGGCGTCGGTCCGAGGAAACCCTTTGGCGCCACGCCCACAATCGTAACTGGGTGCCCATTGACGAAAGCCGCTTTGCCTATAACTCCCGGATCACCTTGAAAGCGTGCTTTCCAATACAGATAGCTGAGGACCACGACCGGATCCGCACCTGGCGTTTTTCCCTCGGGCGGAAGAATAAGACGCCCAAGGTAAGGTCGAATGCCGAGCATTTGGAAAAAATCGCCTGTAACGAAGAGCGCCTGAACGGGTCTGGTGGTCCCCTCTACAGTCAGTCCATCGGAACGGCCTATCCCTCCCAAAAGCCCGCCCATAATCATTGCGCCCACGTCGGAAAATACCGCACTGCTTTGCTCACGGATCTGACGGAATTCGGGGCCCGAGAATCCGGAGTCGAAATGGGTGGCATCACGCGGGAGAGACAGAAATACGACCTCCTCAGGATTGCGTATGGGCAGCGGGCGAAACATTAACGTATCGACCATACTAAAGATTGCGGTATTGGCGCCGATGCCCAAAGCAAGGGTGATCACAGCGACTGCAGTAAAACCCGGGGATTTCCGCAACGTGCGCACACCGTAGCGTACGTCTTGCCAGAAATGGTCCAACCAGAGCCAGCGACCGGATTCGTAAAAACGCTCTTTGGCTAGCATGACATTACCAAAGGCACGCTGAGCGGCAGCCCGCGCTTCCTCTTCGCTCAGCCCTAGTGCCCGCTGGCGTTCGAACTCAAGTTGTAAGTGGGCTTCAATCTCCGCGCTGAAGTCATCCAATTTGCGTTTACGTCCGAACATGGCTCTTAACCCCCGGCTGCTTCTGACCCTAGAATCCGGGCGATGGCTTTCGCCAACCTTCTCCACTTTGTGGTCTCTTTGACCAGTTGTTTGTGGCCCGCGGCGGTTAGCGTATAGAAGCGAGCCTTGCGGTTATTTGAAGAGGTTCCCCACTTCGCTGAAATCCATCCTCGCTCTTCCAACCGTTGGAGCGCGGGATAGAGTGCGCCGTGCTCGACAAGTAACTCTTCGTCTGACGTTTCCTGGATGGCGCGAGCGATCCCTTGGCCGTGGTGCGGTCCAAAGATCAACGTGCGTAAGATCAGCAAGTCCAGCGTTCCCTGCAGCAACTCGAGCTTTTCATTATCCTTTTGGGTTGACATTTTACCCGAGTATCGACTCGTTTGGGTAGGATGTCAACCCAACAATTTATCTCAACAATGCATCGCTATGTGGACCATCTATTTGCGGACACCCCCACAACTCCCGGTTCTTGTCGCGTTACCGGAGAAGTTGGTTCCATTACCGAACTGCCCGGTCTAGTTATTCATGTCGCCCGGGCATGCTGGGATAGGATGAACACATGCCAAAGGCGGTTGTTGCAATCGGCGGAGGAATCATTAGAACAAAGGGGACCGCTCCCATTGATCGAGAGATCATCCGCCTTTCGGGCAGGAGGAATCCCAAACTGCTTTTTATTCCAACCGCGAGTTCGGATTCCGAACGATATTGGAAGCACGTCCAGGAATATTTTGGCGCATTCCTAAAATGTAAAACCGATGTCCTGTTCCTTATCAAAGAACAACCTTCACAAGAACAGATCAGAAAGAAGATCCTATCGGCAGACATAATCTACGTCGGCGGCGGAAATACTCTGCTGATGATGCGCCTTTGGCGGCGTCTGGGCGTCGATAAACTTCTTAAATCGGCCTACGAGAACGGAACTGTCCTTTCTGGCATTAGCGCGGGGTCGATCTGTTGGTTTGATTCCAGACACTCCGATTCCATGTCTTTTTACAACCCACGAAAATGGAAATACATAAATGTAAGGGGTCTGGGGCTCATACAGGGAATACATTGTCCCCACTACAACAGTATGACCCGCGGAATCCCTCGCAGAAAAGCCTTCCGAGACATGATTCGGAAGACCGGGGGCATCGGAATCGCGATTGAGAACAACTGCGCAATAGAGTTTATAGACGGCCGGTTCTACAAGGTAATCAGCTCCAAAAGCTACTCACGGGCATACAAAGTCTATAAGACTGGTGGCGAGGTGATTGCTGAACAAATACGCCAGGAGAGACAACTCGCGCCCGTCGAGTGCCTCGAACAGCGATCCGGATCGCTGTCTGGCAAACGGCGTTAGTGCCCGGTGTCGCGTTACCGGAAAAGTACCTACTAGTACCCTGTCGAGCTGAAACCTTATTTTTACAAGAGCCCAAGTCGTTTAAGGATCGATTTTATTAATTCCTGGTTCTTGGGATGAGGTTTGCTGCGACCCGCTCTCAATTCAATCAGTTCACGCCGTGACAGTCTTTGTGTCTGCCCTTTATGTCGGTCGGAATACCGTGAAGGTTTCACGGAGTGCAGCGACTGCCACGTTCCGCTTGTGAACTCTCAGGAAGAGGCTCGGGTTCCCGCGAAGGTAGGTTCACTTTGGTAGCTCCGGGTGTGGGGGCTTCAACTCGAAATCAGTGGACAGGCTGAGTTCTTTCCAGGACCTTGCTTCTTCTAGGCGTGCGAGGTCGTTTTTCTCCGCCCCGTTGTACGCATCGCTACCGAGCAACAGTCGCAACGGAGGTTTCTGTTCCTGCGTCAGTCGCACGATCGCTTGAGCCGCCTTTTTCGGATCACCGGGCTGCTTACCATTGTAGTCGCGTTGAAACCTGGCGGTTGCTCCAACAGTCGAGTCGTAGTCGGGATTTCCTTCGCTCAGTTTGGTGGAATTGCCGGCGAAGTCCGTGCGGAAGCCACCCGGCTCAACGATGGTGACCTTGATGCCTAGCGGCGCTACTTCGCGCGACAACACTTCTGAGAAACCCTCGACACCCCATTTCGCAGCCGAATAGGGCCCACGCCCTGGAGGCCCGATCCTTCCGCCCATCGACGAAAACTGAACAAACTGACCGGCTTTCCTTTGGCGAAAGTACGGAAGAGCGGCCTTCGTCACGATGATCGTCCCGAAGAGATTAGTTTCGATTTGTGCGCGAAAATCCGACATCGGCGTGTCTTCGACGGACGAGAGATTGCCGTATCCTGCGTTGTTGATAACAACCTCCAGCGAGCCAAAGGCACCGATCGCCGCCTTCACTGCGCTCGCTGCCGCGGACTCGTCGGTCACGTCCAGCGCGAAGAGTTTGATCTGGTCACCGTGGCGCTCCGATAGGTCATGTAGAGACTCGATATCCCTAGCTGTCGCCAACACTTTATTACCCGCCGCAAGGCCCGCTTCGACAATCGCGCGACCCAGACCGCGAGAACTGCCCGTCACTAACCAAACTTGCGCCATTCATCCTCCTATTATTCGCAATCGGTTCCTCAGGATATAAGAACTCATTGCGAAGTCCTAGCTATGTCGAAATCGCACGTGTCACGCCTCGCGCAACCAGCATGCAACTTGCGATGCGGCAGGTATCGCTTAGCCCGTATTCGCGAGAAAGACCCACAATACGATGAGGATATGAAGCACAACCTCCGGCTCCCATCTCAAACCTGCGTACCTCCTGATTAACGGTGCCGGCTCAGACGGTCGACGCAACACCATTTAATGCATTGATTTGACAATGCTTCCCCAGGAGAAGCGATCTGTTTGTTTGTACTCTGTCAAAACCCAGCCAGGGTAGTGTTCCCGACTGATCTAACCCTAGCGAGTGATTTAACCTTTGTTTTCAATGCAAGTTGCGTTCGACCTGAGCGTTGCGTCGACCCGTTGAGACCACCGGCATAACCGGAGAAGTGAAGCGTTACCTCAAATGGAGATACGCGACGCAATATAAAAGGGCGCCCCTTTTGGAGTAGGGTTTTGAGTGTTCGGCTCGAACCCCCTACAGAAAGGAACGCCCTCAATGGATAGCAAAAAGTATATCGGGATGGATGTGCATAAGGAACATGCCGACTTCCCGATTATGCCGAATACTAACCGGAGTCAGCGGCTGGGAGGGGCTCGCGTGGCGTCCACAGTCGGCATAATCAGAGGCTTTCCAGGAAGGCCAACAGTTGGTCATCAGGGCGGTATCGCGCCGGTTTGATGCCGAGTGGCTCAGTGTGCGAGAGCGCTTTCTCTTTCAAACGCAGGTCCGCATGAAGATACATCTGCGTTGTCTCCACGGATTCGTGCCCCAACCAGAGTGCGATCACGGAACGATCAACGCCGTGTTGCAGAAGGTCCATAGCTGCGGCGTGACGCAGTACGTGCGGTGAGACTCTCTTCTGTTTGAGCGAGTGGCAGGTCGGTGCGGCAAGATGGGTGTACTTGGTAATGAGACACTCGATCGCATCGCGGCTGAGTCTGCCACCACGGATACTAGGAAAGACCGGATCTTCGGGCAGACCGTGGCGTTCCCGCAGCCACGCCTCCAGCATCTTTGCCGTTTCCGAGCGCAGTGGCGTACAACGCTGTTTTCTGCCTTTCCCAAGGCAACGCACGTGGGCACCGGTGCCTAGCACGACATCTTGGCAGTTCAGCCCAATCAACTCGGAAACCCGCAGGCCGGTCTGGACCGCGACCAAAAGAAGGGTTCGATCGCGATGCCCCATCCAGGTGGAGCGATTCGGGACGGCGAGCAACGCGTCGATCTCTTCTCGGTTGAGAAAATCGATCGGCCGTTGTTCGTGACGTTTATTGGGCACCGCCAGGATCCGCTGGCAATGCAAGGCGTGCGCGGGCTCCTCTAAAGTTACGTACTGGAAGAAAGAGTGGATGGCTCCGAGCCGGACGTTCCGGGTACGGGCGCTGTTCTTGCGAGTGCTTTCCAGGTGATCGAGGAAAAGACCAATGAAGGGTGCGTCGAGATCCTCGATTCGGAGCTGGGAGGGCATTTTGCCGAGTCGTTCTTTGGCAAACTGCAGAAGCAGGCGGAAGCAATCGCGATATCCCGCGATGGTATGCGGGCTCGCTTGCCGTTGACGCAGCAGGCGATCGGTAAAGAAGGATTGAAGAAGAGAAGGTAAGCTGGCGGAAATCATGGCTGCATCTCCCTTGCGATCAGCCGGTCGGTAGCCAGTTGAAGGAGTTCAGGCACGGCTTCTAGGTACCAATAGCTTTCGTTCACGTGGACGTGCCCCAGATAAGTTGCCAGCTTGGGAAGTTCTCGTTCGACATCGAGCCCGGTGCGATACCAGTGGATCAACGTGCGGACGGCAAATCGGTGTCGCATATCATGCAGCCGTGGACCGCGGCCGTGACCCTTGGCCGATGCGCGGAGGCCGAGTTGTTGGGAGAGTTTGGCAAAGGTGTATCGAGCCGTCCCTCCGGGAATCCGTCCCCCACGCTCGGAAATGAAGAACGCCAGAGTTGGTGGTGTGGGAAAGAGACGACCCCGAGCTTCGGCGTACTTTTTCAGAGCCTCTAGCGTGGAAGGATGAACCGGCACTCGCGATTTCCAAAACTTCGTCCGCCGGATGTGAAGGACTCCACGATCGAAGTCGACATCCGGTCGGTCCAGGCTGAGAGCTTCGCTCACCCGCATCCCTGTTGCCACCAGCAGACCGAAGAGGGTCGTGAACGTGTGCGAGCGGAGTCCCTTGCGAGAGGGGAGTTGTTGGGTTCGACGAAGCAATCTCTCGATCTCGTTGTCGCTATAGATATGAGGAGGCTTGCGCCGGCGACGATGAGGGAGAAGCCCTTTCGGTGGGATCTCGGTGCGAGGTTCGGTGGCGCTGTACCAAATGGCGAAGCGCCGGACTCTGCCCAAACGCCAAGCCCAGGCAGCGGGGTGAGCCTTGGCGGGCTGAATAGCCCAGCGAAGCGCCAGTTCCGTGGTGATGTACGAGGCACCCTCGGCTCGAAGAAACGTCACAAAATTCCGTAAGGAACTTGCCTGTTGCTGGAGTCGAAATCCAAGACTGCGGCGAATTCTGATGTAGTCGTTCAATGCTTGTTCCAGGTTCACTGTGCACTTCCCATCGGCCAGGGGTGAGCCAGTGAGCGCAGGCCAGCGAAGTCGACCTTGGCGTAGATTTCCGTGGTGCTGGGGTCTCGATGCCGAAGAACTTCTCCGATTTCCTCCATCGTTGCCCCAGAGCGAAGCAGGGATGTTGCCAGACTATGACGGAGCAGGTGGGCTCCCTTAACAGGAGGATCTAAGTCCGCGCGGAGGAGTGCACGACGAATGATCGTCGACAGTGTCCAAGAGCGGGTAAAGCAACGGCGCGGCGCCCTCGTGCACACGAAGACCCGACGCGTTTGGCAGGCAGGACGGTCTTGCCGAAGGTAGGATGCCAGGGCCTCGCCCACATCTGCCGGCAGGGGCATCCGATCATGAAGCAGCCCTTTGCCCCGAACAAGGATTTCACCGGTTCTCCAGTTGATATCCTCGAGCTGGAGAGCAACCACCTCACCAGCACGGAGACCGAGACGGGCAAACAGGAGAAGGATGGCATAGTCGCGGCGGCCGATCGCCGTGCTGCGGTTGCAGGCTTTGAGCACACGTTCGACTTCCTCCGGAGTCAGATACTTTGGCACGGTGGCCAGCCGCCGATCCGCCACCGTGGGTACAGAAGCGGCCAAGTCGGCTTGCAGTTCCCCCGTCTGAAACAGGTATCGGAAGAAAGAGCGAAAAGCCGTGGTCATAATTTTTGCGCTTCCGACACTCATGCTGCAGCCACGCCGCAAAACAAAATCTGAAATATCGGAAGCTTTCATTTCTTTAAGGAGCAACAGCCCCTCTGGGAAGCGCTCGACGAGAAACTTACGAGCGAAAGACAGGTAATTGAGGATCGTGCTTGAGACGAGCCTGCGCTCCGAGCGCAAATGCTGTTCGTACCGACTCAAAATGCCAGCCAAGGGTGATTGGTCAGAGACCAGTTTTCGATCGGAAACAATGCCACGCTTTCGGAGATGATCGAGAAACTGTCGGAGCGTTTTTAAATCACCTCTCTGCATCCGCTGCTTGTGTTTGACAAATGCCTCCAGCAGTTGCTCATCAATATGGCTGGTGACTGCAAGCTCGGTTCGCCCGAGCCACAGCCCCAAATCCGCGACCAACCCTAATTTCGAATGCATGGCCCTGTCTAGATAGCCAGCCTCCCGCAGTGATGTAGCAAACGTCCGAAGATGGAACTCCAACGGATTGCCATGAATGCGTTTTTCTCCTGGCACAGACCTTTCCTGCATAGCCTCCTCCTTTTCCTGGCTTTACTGCCAGGCCAGAGAAGACCGCAGGATTATGCCGAATGCAATTCGTAGCTAGAGCAGGGAATCCTGCACCAGGCGGGAACCTGAGAAAGTGACTTGCCTAGAGTCGGCATAATCGGGAAGTCGGCATGTTCCTTGTAATGCCGCCCGCGGCATTACAAGGAAAGTATTTCGATTGCGGTGAGGAATGGTGCAGGAAAGATCGTGGTGGAATCGGTCATCGAGACGAAAGGCAATATGATTCTCCAGTTTATCGATGGGCTGCGCGGAGAATTGCAGGTCACGTTCGAGGAAGGAACTTCAGCTGCCTGGTTGTACGACCTGCTAAAACCGCACGTCACGAAAGTGGTGGTGTGCGATCCGCGTAAAAACAGGTCCATGAGAGAAGGCAATCAAAATGACAAGATCGACGCCCGCCGATTGGCCGAACTGCTGCGCCTCAATCATCTCAACCCCGTCTATCACGGCGAACACGGCCTACGAACTCTGAAGGAACTGGTGCGCAGTTATCTCAGCGTCACCAAAGATCGCGGGCGGGTCATGTCGCGGGTGAAGGCCATCTATCGTAGCTGGGCTATTCCTTGTACCGGCAAGCAGGTCTATGCGCCGCGTCATCGTGCCGAGTGGTTAGGGAAGATCACGGAAGAAAGCAGCCAAGCTAGGCCTCCAGATCACACCGGTCCACACGCGAATAAGTTTCTGGAGAGGGGAAGTCAAGAAAAAACACATCTCCGACGGCAAGTCGGCCTTACCTTGCCGAACCGAACCCGTGATTAGATTTTCCAGATGAGGGGAACTCGAGACAAGTTTCTGGCACCAGTGACTATGCCACAGGCACGGTCAACTAATCAGGTGTTGGCCGAACAAGAGACCCTTCGCCTGACCGGAACGTGGCGCGCGACCGCCGACCAAACACCGCGATGCTTCATCGTCCAAACGCCCACGCCACCATCAGCGGGAACTCTCCTCGCCACAGCGCCTCGGCGTGCGACGCGACCCGCTCGCTCATCACGACATCGGCACCTGCATCGCGCAGCGCCACCGCCCACCGGGTCGCGTTGTGGTGGAAAAACGGCTCCAGCGTGCCGGCGACGAGGTACACGCGCGGAATCCAACTCGGCATCACGCCAGTCGGCTTGTAACCCCCGCCCGGCGAGCCGGAGAAGACCGCACCGTAGACGTCCGGATGCCGAAGCCCAAGGGCGAGCGCGAGCTCTCCACCCGCCGAGACACCGAAAACCGCGGTGCGTTTGGTGGGTAGCGCGACTCCGAACCGCGAACGCGCCCATCGGCCGACGTCCTCAACGAAAAACCTCTCGTGTGCCGCGAACCGTTCCGCGTCAAAGACCGGTGAGTATTCCTGGAGTCGCGGCATCTCATCGGCCAGCCCGTGTACACCGACGATCATCGTGGGCGGTACGTCGGCCGCCTCGAGGTCCCCGCCCCACTGCGAGATCCCCTGACCGTCACCGGCGAACACGATTGCATCGGGCGGATCTGGCGGGACGTACACCGTGACCTGCCGCCCACCGTCGTACTCCAACGTCTCGGTGACGAGCTCACCCGCTATCGGGTCAGCACGCGCCGGTTCCGGCGGTGCTTTTCTTTCTAGTTCTTCTTGATTATTTTGTAGGCGCCTTTCACTTGCCTCGCGAGCCATATCGATGGCCTCCGTACCGATTCGAGCCATTCTAACCTGAGTGAAGACATCCAGGAGGGCAAAATCCCAGTCCGCTCACGGGGCCATTTCATCGGCACAGGCAAGCGCGTGGAGCGTTTTTTCCTGCGAATGGCCCCTCCCCCGCGTTGGCATGTGGTGTCGGTAGTGGTGTCGGTTAGACATTCAGATCGATGCTCGGCGGTGCGGACCAATGCGCGGCCACCGGCGAGAAATAGGCCGTAGAATCAAGGGATTTTCGCAGTGCTGCGTTTTGGTGCTGGGTAGTGCGGAGCACTCAGAAAGGCTTTGAAGGCCGGAAAGGTCACCGGACCCCTTTCGCCCCCGTTGCTAGAATACCATCAGAGGAAAGAACCTATTGGACATGGGATCGGTTGGCACGGAAATCGTCGGGAAAGTGTTTTGTTTTGTAAGCCGGCAGACATGGCTGCGCCACATGAGCATGAGGTACGATACCTTGCTGGCTGCACGGTGAGTTACGTCTACTTGAATCCTTTCATTTCTCTTGCATACTTGCCGAGTAGGATGAATGGCCTTGAGTTGGACTTTGCGTAGGGCCGTGGGATCGCGAGTTGAGAATTTCGCGGAAGCAAGGAAAAGGAGAGTCGAGCTTTGCCGCCGCAAAAAGATAATTTCTGGTACAAGGATGCCGTAATTTATCAGCTTCATGTGCGCACATTTTGCGACAGCAACGGCGACGGCGTCGGAGATTTCGCCGGGCTTACGCAAAAGCTCGATTATTTGCAGGAGTTGGGCACCACAGCGCTCTGGCTGCTTCCCTTCTATCCTTCGCCGCTGCGAGACGACGGATACGACATTGCAGACTACACTTCGGTCCATCCGAGTTACGGATCGCTGGAAGATTTCCAGACGTTTCTGACGGCTGCGCATCAACGTGGAATTCGCGTGATTATCGAGATGGTGGTGAATCACACGTCGGACCAGCATCCGTGGTTCAAGGCATCGCGTAGCTCTCGGGAAAATCCGAAGCGCGACTGGTACGTATGGAGCGAGACGGATACGCGCTACCAGGGCGTGCCGATTGTTTTTGTGGATACCGAGACTTCCAATTGGGCGTGGGACCCGATTTCGAGATCCTATTACTGGCACCGGTTTTTCAGCCACCAGCCGGATCTGAATTTCGACAATCCCGCCGTGTTCGAGGCGGTATGGGACGTTATGAAGTTCTGGTTGAATATGGGCGTGGACGGATTCCGCCTGGATGCGGTGGCCTTCCTTGTGGAGCGAGAGGGGACGCCGTGCGAAAACCTGCCGGAAACACACGCGATCGTCAAGGAAATCCGCAAACGCGTGGACGCGGGCTATCCAGGAACCATGCTGCTGGCGGAGGCGAACCAGTGGCCTGCCGATGTGCGCGCGTATTTCGCCGACGGCGACGAATTTCATGCGGCGTTTCACTTTCCCTTGATGCCGCGCATGTTTATGGCCGTGAAGCTGGAGGATCGCAAACCGATCATCGAAATTCTCGAGCAGACTCCGGAAATACCGCCGGGCTGCCAGTGGTTCACGTTTTTGCGCAACCACGACGAACTCACGCTGGAAATGGTGACAGAAGTCGAACGCGACTACATGTACGATGAATACGCGATGGACAAGACCATGCGGATCAACCGTGGCATCCGCAGGCGGCTGGCTCCCTTAATGAAGAATGATCGCAGGCAAGTGGAACTACTGAACGGGTTGCTCATGTCATTGCCCGGAACCCCGATTGTGTATTACGGCGACGAAATCGGGATGGGAGATAACATCTATCTGGGCGACCGGAATGGCGTACGGACTCCGATGCAGTGGAACGGCACGCTGAACGCGGGATTTTCCACGGCCGATCCGGAGCGCCTGTACGCGCCGGTGATCTCCAACGCCGTGTATGGCTACCAGGCGGTGAACGTTGAAGCGCAAGAGAGGTCGGGCCATTCCTTGCTGCTGTGGACGCGGACTTTGATTCGAGCGCGGAATGCGTTTCTCGTATTCAGCCGCGGTTCCATTCAGTTTCTGACCCCGGCGAATCATCGGGTTCTGGCGTACATCCGGCAATTCGGGGAGGAGTCGGTCTTGGTGGTGAATAATCTTTCGAGCACGGCGCAAGCCGTCGAATTGGATGTGCAGAAATACAAGGGCTACTTACCGATTGAGATGTTTGGTAGGAGTTTGTTTCCACGGTTTGGGAGCTTGCCTTATTTGCTGACTCTAGGACCTTACCAGTTTTTTTGGTTTCAACTGCGGCGGATTTGACCGGGCGACGCTTAGAACTTCCCGCTGTTGAGTCTTCCCGAAAATTTCGGAATCACAGTAAACTTTCAGGAGTCATGGCCGAAGATACTTTTTTGACGGATGATTTGGTTCGCCAGCTGATGGGCGTAGGCGAAGTGGACCTTCTTGTGGGGATTTCCTCGCATGAAGCGCCGAGCACGATCGGCGCCACGATCCGCGCGATCGAGGATAGCTTTCAGCAGCACTTCGTGCGGCAGCGCGTGGTGATCGTGCTGATGGACGGCGAGAACCAGCACGGCGACAATGTCGTTTCCGTGGAGACCAGCGCGCCAGAGGAAAACAGGGCCCGCGGACATGGAATCACGGCGCTGCGCACCATACACCGGGTACGGGCGAATTTTGCGACGCCGCCGACCCCTGGGACCGCGCTGCGCACGATACTGGCCGTGGCCGATCTTTTGCGCGCTCGGGCGTGCGCGGTGGTCTCGTCGGCCAGCACGAACCTGACTGCGGCATCTGTCGGGAATCTGCTGAGTCCGGTGTTTAAGGACAAATACGATTTTGTGGCACCGCTCTATACGCGGCACAAATTTCAAGGATTGCTGATGCGGAATCTGCTGTACCCGATGAGCCGCGCCGTTTTTGGCTGCGGAATCCGCGAGGTGTTTCCCTCGGAATGGGGATTTTCCGGTGGCCTTGCCGCATATTGCCTGAATCAAAGCGTTTGGCAGGCGGAGGCCATCCGAGCGCAACCCGAAGCGTGGATGGCGCTTGCCGCCAATTGTGCGGATTTCCGATGCTGCCAGGTTTTTATCGGGGAAAAGTCGCCGCCAAAGACAGGCGTTCCCGGACCGGACATTGTCGAAATTCTGCGGCAAACCGTCGGAACTTTGTTCTGGTGTTTGGAGAGCCAGCAGTCCACATGGTTCGATCGTGAGACCGTGCCGCCGGTGCCTACGTTGGGACCCGCACAACAGCTCACCTCCGAGCCGACCGACATGGACCGGCATAGGATTTTCGAGATGTTTCAGACCGGCGTGACTTCGCTCGAGCCCGTCCTAAGCACGATCCTCGACCCGGAAACGCATGGGGAAATCAAGAACATGGTTTCGCTCGAGGAGGGCAAGTTCCGGTTTCGATCCGACCTGTGGGTCAGGACGCTCTACGATTTTGCAGCCTCCTATCATCACGCGGTCATCAATCGGGATCACCTGGTACAAGCATTAGCGCCGCTCTACCGAGGTATGACCCACTCTTACCTTGCGGAACACGCCGATTCGTCGCCGAACGAGATTGAAGCCGCAAACGAGATGCTCTGCGGCGAGTTTGAATTGCAAAAGCCATACTTGAGGGAAAAATGGAAAGCAAAAGTTGAGGTGAAATCATGAGAGAGACCGTCGTGCAGGCCCTGGAGCAGGCTTATTACAACCTCGTCCACATGGTTGCCGAATTCCTGCCGCATTTTCTGGTAATGCTGACCATCATCCTCATCGGGCTCGTGGTAGCGTTTGTGCTCAAGTACATCTTGCGTACGCTGTTGCGCTTCACGAAGCTGGACCGTGTGTCCGAGGAGGCCGGGGCTTCGCGTGTCTTGCGGCTGGCCCACCTTCCGTCAATGACCGAGTTGCTAAGCCGCTCTTTGTTCTGGGTGACTTGGTTTGGATTCATGCTGGTTGGGTTGAGCGTTCTAGAGGTTTCGAGTCTCCAGGAACAGATTTCCCGGCTGCTGCGGTTTTTGCCCGAGGTCTTTGTCGCGATTCTGATCTTGTTCCTGGGAGTGGCGATTGCAAATTTTCTATCGCGAGCGGCGCTACTTGCGGCGGTCAACGCCGGTTACGCTTCGGCAAGAATTCTCAGCTGGTCGATTCGATTTGTGATTTGGATCCTGGCAATTACGATGACACTGGAGGAACTCGGCCTAGCGAAGCAAACGGTGATTGCGGCTTTTTCGATCATGTTTGGGGCCGCGATGTTAGGCCTGGCGATTGCGTTCGGGCTGGGCGGGCAAGATTTGGCTCGTAAATTCCTCGAGAAATATCTGGGGGAACCCAAAAAAGAGATCGATAAGGAACCGCAACCGATGTGAGAGCCGGCCGCCACGGCGGCGGACAAGCCCCTCAGATTTTCCCTGCCGGGCGGTCGAGTAAGGTCATCGAAAGGTACGCACCCACCCAGGAGCCTGAGGCGGCGAAGCCCACGTAGACCCAGTTCTTCGTATAGCTGATCACGGCGAAGGCGGACAGCAGGTACCACACGCTGCTCCAGGTTGCGGCCGGGACGCGACGGCGGCCAGAAACAGCTGCGTTGAACAAGACATAAACGGCGTCGGTGGCGGCAGTGGATACGAACACGCCGAGCGCCAACCATGGTTGAATTTGCGGCACGGGGCCTCCTTTGGATTCGCGGTTTACTTTACTCCGGTTGGGGGGGGCGATTTCGGTGCAGCTTCAGCGACGGGGGATCAAGCACGAGTGGTTTCGAGGGCCGCGCTTTGGTTTCGTTTCAGCGCTGCTACAAGTTCGTATAGTTTGGGGTTGGTGCAGACTTCGTAGTAGTTATGCTCGGAGGGCTTGCCGATTTTTCCGTCGGGGAGCAGCTGGCGAGCGACGCCCTTGCGCAGGACCAGCAGCTCCACGCTATCTCCCATGGGCACTTCGCCGTAGTAGAGGGAGACTTCTTCCTTGCTCCAAGGATATTCGAGCGGAGTGGGAAACGTCTCGAGCGAAATCTCTTCCGATAATTTTGTGAAGCCTTCTTCGTTCAGCTCGATGCCGTTCATGTTATAGCGTACAAGGAATTCGTCCAACTCCTCGGCTGAGGCGCCTTCCATTGCCGTCAGAAACTGAAAGATCGAGAAGAGAGTCTCTTGTCCCGAAAGCAGGCGCTTGGCGAGTTTGCCGCAGCCCGACAGACGATCCGAGAGGTTTAACGCTTTCGAGATCATGATGCGCGATTCGCCGTCGGTCCAGTAGGTTGGGGCGGAGCCTTGAAAGGCCACGCCGATACCCAGCTCCAACGCCGGCAGCTGAGAAGATGCCGCTTGGTCGTTATAGCAATTGCACACGGCCAGAATTTGCTTCGAGAGCGCGCAGGCTCTCGCGACGGGTCTTGCATAGGCACGAGTCGCCTCGGTCTCGAAGATGGCGAGGACGATGGCGTCGCCTTCGATGAAGACTTTCTTAGCGGAATACCTGTCCAGCAAGCGCTTGACCGGCTCATGCAGATTCAAGCTGAAGTGCGAGGCGGGGCTCAGACCCTGTGCCAGCAGGTCCTGCGTCATTTTTGTCGAGCCGCGGACGTCGGCTTTGATGATCACGTGCGACACGACTTGGTCGTGCTCCGGGCGCGCCTCTTCGCGCAGCAGGCACTCGTACAGCTTGTTGTTCAGGCGGGAAAGCTCACGCGCTTTTTCCGTGGTGACCAGGTTAATGCGTTCCATGCAGGCGGTCAGGTGCTCGGCATCGTGCAAATCCCTCCGCATGCGCATGAAATCCGTCGTGAACTTCAGCACCGTGGCTTGCGTCTCTTCCCGCGAATAGCGCCGGATGCGTTTGCTCAATTCCTCAATCGGTTTCATGGACAAACGCTTGGCGCGGAACTGCTTAAGCAGTTCCGCAACGCGCTGAGATTCTTCCTTCGAGACCAGAGCTTTCTTCAATTGCTGCAAGTGCACGGGAGGGCAGAAATCGCCAACCGCTGACCGGATCTCGTAGCTCGCGAGCAGGTGAATCATCAAGTCCTTTTCTTCCAGCCTGGTGGTCAACTGCGACAGAAGACGCGCGCGTGCGGAACGTTCCGATTCCTCGCCGGCGGTGGTAGCGTCGAATAGCCGCCGCGCGTTTTCCGGATTGTTTAGATAGTCACCCAGCTTGACTTGATTGTCCTTGTTCACGAATTCGGCCTGCTGCTTGGCGAGTTCTAGATCTGGAGCGAGCTGTTCGAGCTTTGCCTGCAGTCCCTTTATTTTTTCCTCCGTTTCGTTCGAGGAGGCGCGCAGTTCCGCGGGATTTGCCGAACCAAGGAATTTGTTCAAAATACCGTCGCCGCGAAGTTTCTTGCGCAGGGATTCCCGTTGCTCCTCGAGCGCGGCAAGCTCCGCTCGCATTCCGGCTTCTTCACTCGATAGCTCCCGGAGCCTCTGCCCACCCTTTGCTGATTGTGTCTGCTGCGGAAGTTCGACGTCCGCTTCCTTCATAAATTCCTGAAACAGCGTATCGATGGCTTCGAATCGGTCGGGGTCGCGCGCGTAATTTCCAAGTAAGACGTAATGCTCCAGAAAGAAGAAATCGTCCTTGCCGCCGTCCAGGAAGATGAGGCGGTTCTTTAACATGTCGTAATACGACGTGTAGTCGTCGCCAAACAGGGCCCGGCGGCCTTTGACGATCACGTTTTCCTCGATGTCGATGACGATTTGCGAGACGGTTTGCCCGATGAGGCGCAACACATCGCGACGCGCCGATTGCATCTCGGTCAAGCGGGATTTCATTACGTGCGCTTGCTGGCTCCGCTCGAAATATTCGCCGCGTTTGCGGATATATTCCTTGCCATCCAGAATCACGTTGGCGAACTGGTTTTGCAGCTCGGAAGTGAGGAATTTCAGGATCGCCAGGCGGAACAGGAGGTCGATCTCCATGTTCTTGTGGTGTTTGGCGGTGGTTAGAGAGTTTCGCAACAAGTCGGCGAGAACCTTACGAAAGGTGGAGGAATCGGCGGGCTTGCTGCTGCGAAATTCGATTCCGGCAAGATGGCTATTGCTGGCGTTTTGACGGATCAGATCGAACAGATAGTCGCGGGCGATCTGCACAAACTTCGGGCTGAGAAATACATCGTGGCGGATGTTGTCTATGCCGATGGCCAGCGAGCTCATCGGCAGGGTGACGTTGTAGGCTTTCAGCGCGCTTCGGGTGGGGTCGCACGCGCCGAGGTTGAGAATTCCAGTGGACATGCCGCCGCCAAGTGCCCTCTCTGGCCAAGCTAGCAGCCGGATCGGCGGGAGGCAAGAAAACGGAGGTACAGGCGTGGCGAGATAGTAAGCGCTGTGGGCGCTATGGCACTGAAAAATCGCTAGTTAGCGTCGTGATACGACGGGCATCGCCTCCCAGATGCTCCAGACGAAGGCGAAATTGGGGCCAGGGGGCCGTCAGGGGAAACTTCTCGCTCCATTCCAGGATGACGATGGCAGGCGAGGCGAAGACATCTTCGAGGCCCAGCGTTTCGAAATCGTGGAAACTTTCAATTCGGTAGAGATCACCGTGGAAGACCCTTTTGCCTGTGCCGCTGCCATACTCGTGGATCAGTGTAAATGTGGGGCTGGTTACCTGGTCTTCCTCGGCGGCGTGGAGTCCCACCACGATTCCTTTGCTCAGCGTGGTTTTGCCGCTGCCCAATTCACCGGAGAGAAGAAGCAGCACAGGCGGTTGCAGCTTCTCGGCGAACTTTCTTCCCCAGGCGATCGTTTCTTCGGCCGAATGTGTGATGACTTCTTCAGTCACGTTGCTGCAACTCCTGCAGCAGTTTGCGGCGTGCGAATGGGATTGCCTGGGCGACCTCCGTGGCCAGGATGCCCGATGGGTCCGACGATTCGCTCAGCAGATCGGCGGCACGGCCATGGAGATAGACTCCCAGCACGACGACACGCAGGAAATCGTCGCTGCCGAATTGCGCGACCAGTCCCGCGAGCAGGCCGGTCAGAACATCGCCACTGCCGCCTTTGGCCAGGCCCGGGTTGCCGGTGGTGTTGATGAAGACTTTGCCGTCGGGCGAAGCGATGACGGTGTGATAGCCCTTGAGCACCACGCAGGCATTCCATCGTTGCGCGGCTTCTCGTGCAGTTTTCACTCGGTCGGCCTGTACTTGATTGGTAGGAAGATCGAGGAGGCGCGACATTTCGCCAGGGTGCGGCGTGACGACTAGATGATCGGATTTTCGATCGGCGAGTTTTTCGGCGTTGCCGACAAAGGCGTTCAGGCCATCGGCGTCGAGAACGACGGGACGACCGGAGGCACGCACAATGGAACGTATGAACTCCTGGGTTTCCGGATGATCACCCATTCCGGGGCCAACGGCTAGGACCGTCTTGCCCGTGAGGATTCGGTCGATGGTGGAAGAAACAGCAGGGCTCGCGGACTCGCCCTGCGCTACCGGTGCGAGATTGCGCTTGGACGCGGTTCCGGTTTCGGTCGCAAGCAGCGGCTCGGTCATGAACTCGGGATGGGCTGCGGCGACTACCGGCAGCACCACATCGGGCGTCGCAACGGTCACGAGGCCTGCGCCTGCGCGCATTGCCGCATAACCTGCCATGATCGCCGCGCCGCTTTTGCCGAGCGAACCAGCAACCAGCAGCGCGTGACCGAAGGTGCCCTTGTGGGATTCCGCGGACCGGGTCAGCGGCATTCCCGCAAATTCGTCGGCACCTGCCCAGCGAAGACGTCCCTTCCCGGTTTCTTCGACCAGGGCGGCAGGGGAACCGATCTCGCAGACCACCAACTGGCCGCACGATCCGGCGCCGGGCGAAATCAGCTGGCCAATCTTTGGAGCTGTGAACGTCACGGTCCAGTGCGCTTTTATGACCGGTCCCGCGGCCGGTTCGCCGTCCGATGGTAAACCCGATGGGGTGTCGACGGCCACGACCCAGGCAGGCTTCGCTGCTGTCGCCCCACGGGAGAGCCGATTCACATCCTCGATTGCCTGGCCGATTAGGCCGCTTGCAGCTCCGCGAATGCCGGTTCCCAACAAGGCATCGACGATGACTTCCGCACGGGAGACCATGACCCAGGCCTTGTGCCAGTCTTCTATGTTTTGCACCACGGTCACGTCGCCCGATTCGCGCCAGCGATCGAAGTTCTTTGCGGCGTCACCGCACAACTCTTGTGGGTTTGCAAACAGGTACACGCGGACCTGCTCGGCTTCTTCTTCGAGGAACCGCGCGACGACGAAGCCATCGCCACCGTTATTTCCCTTTCCGCACAGCACGGCGACGCATCCGGGAGCATCGGACATCCTGTAGCCATATTGCTCGAGGAAAACTTCCGCGACGCTTTTTCCTGCCGACTCCATTAACTGTTGCCTGGGAATGCCGAACCGCTCCGTCGTCAAACGGTCGACTTCTTGCATTTCGGCGGCTGTTAGCGCTTTCATATCCGCGGACCTAGGTTGCTACGAAACGCAGGTTCCTCGCTCCAGTTCAGAGCATCCAGCCACCACTTACGTTGACGACTTGGCCGGTCACGTATTCCGCCTCTTCGGAGGCGAAGAAGGAAACCGCGGCCGCGACATCGTCCACCGTCGGCGGCCGGCCGATCGGATAGCGGGCATCCTTCAGCTTTCGGGCTTCCTCGAGTGTCAGATCCTTCTCGTCAATGCTGGAGGGATTCACTACGTTCACGGTGATACCGTTCTTGGCTTCTTCGAGAGCGAGCGAGCGCGACATGGCGACAACCGCAGCCTTTGCCGCGGCATAGGCGGAGATTTTGGCCTGCCCGAACGCGCGCTCGGCTCCTACGGCACCGAGGTTGACGATGCGGCCCCAGCGCCCTTTGCGCATCAGCGGCAGCGCCGCACGGCACATGTAGAAAACCGTGGTTACATTGGAATCGAAGATGCCGGTCCATTCTTCGACAGCGACTTCGGCGAGCGTCCCCCAGCGGAATTCGCCGACGTTGTTTACCAGGACGTCGACGCGGCCGTAGCGGTCCGCCACCGTTTTGATCAGTTGTTCCGCGCGCGCCGACTGGGTGATGTCCGTTTCCACAGCCACGCAATCGGCCCCGGCCGTTTGCAGTTGACGCAGCGCCATTTGTGCGGCTGCTTTATTTGCGCGGTAAACGAGGGCGATTCTCGCACCTTCGCGTGCCAGTCCTAGGGCGATTCCCTTGCCGATTCCCCTGGTACCTCCGGTGACTACCGCAACCCGGTTTCGCAACGACATTTGTCATCCTCGGAAAACGTGCCAGTATAGCCCACCCCGTCTGCTTCCACCACCTCAGCTCGATTCCGACAGCGGTGACCGAATGGCAAACCATGCCGAATAAAGTCGGGCGAGCACTACTGACTCGATACGTGCCGACAGGTACTGCGGTCAGGCAAACCCGATGGGGGCTCGCTAACAATGATCAATGAGAGGGTAAAGAGAGCAGCGCAGGAGTATTTGGCCGAGAAACGCTCCGAAGAGGGCCTGACTTCCGAACAGACGCTTAATCGAGAGGCGGCGATTGCATTTGCACCCGCAGTTTGGAGACAACTGGCGGAGACCGTCGTCGCGATGTGCAACGAGTGGAATGCGGTGACCAAAGAGAAGTCACTTGCGTGCAAGGAGACCATGCTCGGCGACCTGCGAGTCCGATGCGCGGGCAGGCCACACCAGGTGGTTTTCCATTACGAGGCCAAGAAGCGGTTGGTGAAGGTGGAAAATACGGCGCGAGAAGAACACAAACCGAGGATGATTCTGTCGATCGAGGGATACCCCACGGATTCGGGCCGGGGCGCCCGTTTAATGAGAAACCACGAGGCCGTGAACGCGGAAAGGATGATTCTGGGGCAGCTTCGTGTTTTGGCCGGGTTGAGCCCGAAGGCCGACGGCTAGGCACACCGGATCACTCTCCTACCTTAGTTTCTCTGAGGAATCAGGCTTTCCACGATTGACGCTTTTTCGTAATGCTGCTATTTTATCCGCCGACCCATCTGGGTCGGCAAGACTCCATCAACCGCCCACTTTCCGTTTTCGCACGTCCTGAATGGCTCCGAGTGACCAGTCGATTGTCTTCGCGACATTCCCGTTGCCATTCACTGCAATTGAAAGGGGCATTCCATGAACAAAGGCGTGGTTGTTTTTCGAGTTTGTGTCCTGCTCGCCTGTGTGGTTTTCCTTTCTCTCCCGGTATTCGCTCAATATTCGAATAACATCCTTCCAGGGCCCGGCTGGCAGGTGATGAAGGCCGATTGGGGCGCCGGCAACCGCTGGGTCGACGTCACCGCGACAGTGCGCGTCCTTTTGTCGGGGAACGGCATGGTCCGAGTGAACAACCAGAATCTAGGAGGCGACCCGGCGGTCGGCGCGGACAAGATTCTTCGCATTCAGGCCAGGAACAATCAAGGGCAATCGAAGCAATTCACCTTCAAGGAAGGCAGTTCGATCGACGCCAGTCAGTTCTACAGCTATGGCGGGGGAATTGGCCCGGGGAATCCCAGCAATGCCGGTTGGCAAGTGATGTATGCGGACTGGGGAGCTGGCAACCGGCGGGCGGACGTCACACAACGCGTTCGCACCATGCTCTCTGGAAATGGCATGGTACGAGTGAACAATCAGAATTTGGGAGGCGATCCGGCGGTGGGCGCCGACAAGGTACTGCGAATCTCTGCCCGCGATGCTCGAGGCCAGGTGCAACAGTTCTCCTACAAGGAGGGAGCGAGCATTGACGCGAGCCAATTTTATAACTACGGCGGATATCCTGGTGGGCCTGGCTACCCAGGTCCGGGGCAAGGGCCAGGACCGGGTCCGGGCATACCTCCAGGGCCCGGCTATGGCGGCCTGCAAATTATCCGGGCTTTCTGGGGCCTGAACAACCGGACTAGCGACGTTACGCAGATTTTGCGCAATCAGGTTCAGCAGAACGGCACTTTGATGATTCAGGTGAACAATCGGAACCTCGGAGGCGACCCTGCGGTTGGTGCCGACAAGGTCTTGACGGTGACTTATCGTGTGAACGGAAGAGAGCAGACCGCGACGGTGAAGGAGGGAAATACGCTGCGGATTCCCTAACCCCAAGATGCCGGTCTGAAGGCGCGGCCCTAACGGTCGCGCGGCACTTATTCGCGAGTGGACCGCTATTTTAGTTTGGCGACGATGACGGTCATGTCATCGGCTTGTTCTGCGGTGCTGGCCCATTCTTCGGCAGCGGTCATCAGGGATTCGGCGATTTTGCGGGGAGAAGCCTGGCGGACTCTCTGGGCGGCGGCTTCCAGACGGGAGACGCCGAATTCTTCGCCGTAGGCGTTTTCCGGTTCCACGAGACCGTCGCTGTAGCCGATCACCACCGCGTTTGGCGGTACCTCCACGCAGCCTTCCTTGTAATCATAGTCGTCGACGATGCCTAGCACGATTCCGCCCACGTCAAGGTGCTGTGGCTTGCCCTCGGACAAACAGAAACCCGGCAGGTGGCCGGCGTTCGTGTAGCGCAATTTGCGGGCGGCGATGTCATAGATCGCGATCAGGAAGGTGGCAAAGCGATCGTCGCCGGTGTTGCGGACCAGGTGTTTGTTCAGACGCGACACCAGTTCTGCGGTGCTGATATTCTCGCTGCCCGCGGTGAGCAACTGGCTGCGCAAAGCCGCCTGCAAGCTGGCCATCAGGAGAGCGGCGGAAATTCCCTTGCCCGAAATATCCGCGATGGCAACGGCTACCTGCGTCGGGCTGAGCTGGATGAAATCGTAGTAGTCGCCGCTGACGCCTCGCGCGGCCTTACAGATGGCTTCGATTTCGACGCCGGCGACGTGAGGCAGGTGCTCCGGGAACAGTTGATCCTGAACTTCGCTGGCAATGGAAATCTCGTTTTCGAGACGCTGCAGATGTTTCTGCTCGCTGATGAGCCGGCCGATGGAGCCGGTCATATTATTAAAGGATTCGCCGAGCATGCCCAACTGGTCGCGGCGCTCAACCGGCACGCGCACGGATAGATTGCCGGCCTGTACGGATTGCGTAGCGCGCGACAAGTCCGAGATGGTGCGCGTAATGGCGCGCGTGAGGCGAACACCGATCACCAGGGCGGCCAGCTCGATCAATAGGAAAACTACGCCAATTAGCTTAAGTTCAAAGCCCCTGGCGCCGCCCAAATCTCCGAGAGAGGTGAAGATGCGGTGAGTAAGTTGCGACCTTCGGGCGTTGAAGAAGGCGAACACCGGATGATTGCGGCTCAGGACGCGGTCGCCGTCGAGGTAGGTTGCGTTCAGTTGCGAAAAGCCGTCGACAAGCGGATCCATCCACCATTGCGCCGACAACAGTGATCTTTTCTGTGTTTTGACCCTGGCGATCGCGCGGTAATGCTGGTTACCAATCGGCACGGCCAATTGGGCCTGATCGGCGCTTACCGTTGCCCAAAGTGTGAAGGACACCGGGCCAAGGTCCGGCGCCAGGCCCTCCAGAAACTCCGCGGTGACTGGCACGCTGAGGTCGATGAATTGAACTCCCCGCGGGGAATCTACTTCCTTTACGGCAACCAGGCGAAGTTCCGCTCCTTCCTGCACAAGACCGGTGAAAGATTTCGCGTCCTTCCCGGTGAGTTCGCGAAAGTATTCCCGATTCGCTCCGAAGTCTACCACCAGGCCAGGCAACTCCTTTTCCTCGGCGAATAGCACCTGGCCCGCCAGCGCGCGTTCGAGCGTGGCCTGGCCCATGTTTGCCGGCATGGTTGATTCCGCGGCGGCGATGGCTTCCGCGGAGTTTCTCAACATCTCGAGGCGGTCCTCTACATCATGGAAGAGAAGATAAGCGCCCAATTGGGAGTAGATGATTTGCGCCAGCAAGCTGGCGAATACGAGTAGCAGGATGATGGGGACTACCGCGATAAAAAGATAGGCCACGATCAGGCGGTTGCGCAGGCTCCACAGCAGCGGGTTGCGCCAGCGGGTCCAAAAGCGGTAGAGGAGATAAAAGCCTGCCAAGATTCCCATGAGCTGCAGCAGGCCGACCGCGGGAATACCGAGCAGATCGTCTCTGCGCCACATGATTACGAGGGCCAGCAGGCACAAGACGACGGCCGCCCAGTCCAGCTTGGACAGGCCCTTCCAGAATGAATTCTGCTGGTTTCGTGTCCCAGTCATGACAGAAGGAGTTGCAGAAATACTTTACCCGATTCGTCGATGAGGCACGAGTCTGCAAAGCCGGTGACCCGAGGGCGGAAGCCTATTGTACGATGGATGCGATTCTGCCCTGTGGCAGGAGCGGGACTGCCTCAGAGCGCGGCGCTGCACCGCTTTTTTGCGCACGCCATGGCTCTGCGGGCACCAGGAATTATTCTTCGCGCAGTTGGGGGTTTCGGACACGGCTGTGGTGCCGGCTGTAGGTAAAGTAGATGATGAGGCCGATGACCAGCCAGAGGATGAGGCGGGCCCAGTTGATCCAGCCGAGCTTGTACATCATGTAACCGTTAAAGGCGATGCCAAGAAGGGGCACAACCGGAACCAACGGGGTGCGGAATGGCCGCGGCTGATCTGGGCTTGTGTTGCGCAAGACCATGACAGCGATACAGACGATGATGAATGCCAGAAGCGTGCCGATGTTGACCATTTTTCCGATGTCATCTATGGGGGTGATGCTGCCGACGATGGCGGCGAGCAAGCCCACGAGAATCGTGTTTTTGTAGGGCGTGCGGAATTTGGGGTGGATGGCGGCAAAGAATTTGCGGGGCAAGAGGCCGTCTTTGGCCATGGAGTAGAGCACCCGGGTTTGGCCAAGTAGCATGACCAGCATGACGCTGGTCAAACCTGCCAGAGCGCCGAGGGTGATGATGTGGGATGCCGTCGAGAGGCCGCGGTCCAGAAATGCGCGCGCGACGGGCGCTTCGATGTTGACGTCTTGCCAGTGAACCATGCCGGTCAGCACGCCGGCCACCGCGATGTAAAGGGCGGTACAGACCAGCAGGGAAACGATGATGCCAATCGGCAGGTCGCGCTGCGGATTCTTGGCTTCCTGCGCGGTGGTGGAGACGGCGTCGAAACCGATGTAGGCGAAAAAGATGTAGGCGGCGCCGGCTCCGATTCCTCCGAAACCCATGGGCGCGAAGGAATGCCAATCGGTGCCCCAGTTGGCGGTGTTGATGTAGTGCGCTCCCAGCACGATGACGAAGAGCACTACGGCGACCTTGATTACGACGATGACGGTGTTGAAGCGTGCGCTCTCTTTGATGCCGACGGCCAGGATGATGGTGATGAAGATCGCCACAAGAAAGGCCGGGAGGTTAAAACCGATCTCCACGCCAAAGATCTTCGGGGCGTTGACGAGATCGTGGGCGCGCTGGAGCAGCGCAGGAGAATGGGTCGCTAGGATGGCGTCCGCTTTATCGAGAAACGCTTGCGTTCCGGGCTTGAGCGAGGAGTCCGCCGCTTGCGCCATTTCGCGCGCAACCGATTTTTGCGCGGTCGCTAAGGCCGTCCAGTGGTCATAGGCCAGCCACAGGGGCATTTTGAGGTGGAAGATATTGAGCAATTCGATGAAGTGATTCGACCAACCTGACGATACGGTGCTTGCGCCCATGGCGTATTCGAGGGTGAGGTCCCAGCCGATGATCCAGGCAAAGAGTTCGCCGAGGGTAGCGTAAGCGTAGGTGTAAGCGCTGCCTGCGAGGGGAATCATGGCGGCGAACTCGGCGTAACAGAGCGCGGCGAAAGCGCAGCCGAGGCCGGAGATTACGAAGGAGAGCATCAAGCCGGGACCGGCGTAGTGCGCACCCAAGCCGGAAAACACGAAGATGCCCGCGCCAATGACCGCTCCGACACCCAAGGCCGTCAGTTGAAACGGGCCCAGCGTCTTTTTCAGACTGTGTTCGCCGGATTCCTTTGCTTCGGCAACTAATTGATCGAGCGACTTAGTTGCGAAGAGCGGGTTGCGCATGCAACTCCTCCTTTTTTGCACTGCCCCAACAGAAAGAAACTATGCCCTGTCAAGTGGAACTGCGCCGGTGCCACAGCCAGTACACCGGCAAACCGAGCAGCACGATGACCATGCCCATGCCCGCGGTCTGTGTCTCATAGAGCAGCAGCACAACCATGATTCCCGTGGCCGCCACTATATATAAGAGTGGAACCAGCGGATAGCCGAAAGCTTTGTACGGGCGCTCCGCATTCGGGCGCCGGCGGCGCAGCACGAAGATTCCCACGATGGTCAGAACGTAAAAGAGCAACGCAGCAAAGACCACATAGTCGAGAAGATTGCTGTATAAATTGCCGTAGCTGCCATCGGGCTTGCGCGTGCGCAACAGAATCAGCACCACAATCCAGACGCCCTGATAGCCGAGAGCGGTTCCCGGAACCCCGCGGCTGTTCAGCTTTCCAGTAGCCTTGAAGAACAAACCGTCTTTGGCCATGGCGTAGGCAACGCGCGAACCCGCCAGGATCAACCCGTTGTTGCAGCCGAATGTGGAAATGATGATGGCCACGGCCATGACGATGGCACCTTTGGCTCCGAAAATCGCGGACAGCGCGGCCGTAGCGACGCGGTCATCCGGTGCATTCTGGATTTGATTGAGAGGCAGAGCGCACAAATAGGCGAGATTCGCGAGACAGTACAACGAAATCACGATGACGGTGCCGAAGGCCATCGACAAGGCCACATCGCGCTTGGGATTTTTGACTTCGGCAGCGGTGAAGCCGATGTTGTTCCAGGCATCGGCGGAAAAAAGCGAACCGACTTGCGAAACAGCGAGGGCCAGCGGCAATCCGAACCAGCCGCTCGCGGCGGTGACGGTGGGCAGGATGCCACGGAGGAAGCCAACACCGGGCGCAATGGTGTTGGCGCCGCGAACGGCCCACAGGTCGGTGAAGTTGTCGGCGATCGCGGAAGCGTTCCTGCCGACAAACAGGCACAGGAGAATTAAGCCAAGCAGCGAGAGAACCTTTGCCGAGGTGAAAACATTCTGAATCCATTTTCCCAGGCGCACGCCGCGCGTATTGAGGAACGTCAGAAAAAGGATCATCAGCACGCCGACGAGTTGTTGGACCGAGAGACTGATTGCAAACCTGGAGGAAAAGTTGACCGGCGGAAGAATCCAAGTATTTGGCGAAATCGCCGGAAACAAAACGCCGAGGTACCGCGCGAATCCGACAGCGACTGCCGCGATCGTCCCCGTCTGAATCACCAGGAAAAGCGTCCAGCCATACAGGAAGCCCCAGAGCGGAGAAAAGGCCTCGCGCAAATAAACATACTGCCCTCCGGCGTGCGGAAACAACGCCGCCAATTCACCGTACGACAGCGCCGCGGTGATGGTTAAAAGGCCCGTCAGGATCCAGGTAAGAAGAAGACCACCGGCCGAACCGGTCTGGCGAGTGATATCCGCAGCCACGATGAAAATGCCGGAACCGATCATGGAGCCGGCGACGATCATCGTGCCATCGAACAAACCGATGGCGCGCACGAACCCGTGTTCCGTCTTTTCCGCGGGCGATGGTGGGACCTTGATGGAATTCGCCATTCGTCGATTGCCTCAGTGGTTCGCCGCAGGTTTCACGGCACTCAAACGCTGGATAAACTGCCGGGCTCGCTCCGCCGGGTGCGCGGCAGCGAAGATGTCGCTAATCACCGCGACGGCGTCGGCTCCGGCTTCGATGACTTCCGCGGCGCGTTCCAAGCGGATTCCTCCAATCGCTACGATGGGCTTTTTCGTCAGGGGCCGTAACTGACGAAGAAGCTCGGTTCCGACCACGGGATCCGGGTTCGCCTTGCTGGTTGTGGCGAAAATCGGGCCGATGGCAACATAATCCGCCGAAGTGGCGGCAGCCTGCTCAAATTGCTCGCGATTGTGTGTCGAAACGCCTACCCAGCGGTCCTGGCCTACAATTGTTCGCGACTGTTCCACGCTCAAGTCGTCCTGTCCCACGTGCACTCCATCGGCGCCGGCGAGATAAGCCAAGTCCGGGCGATCGTTCACAAAGAAATGCGTCTTTTCCATGCGGGCCAATTCCGCAATTTGCCGGGCGGTCGTCAACGTATCGCGCGCCGGGAGATTCTTGGCGCGATATTGCAGCAGACGCACCCCCGAGGCGATGAGTTGTCTGGCAATTTCGGGTGCGGGTCCACGAACCAGCTCAGCGTCTAATAATACATAGAGCCTGGGCATCACAAGGAGCATGGATGGCTTATTTTCCGTTGCTATTGAGAAGCTTTTCGATGAAGTGGGTATCCATTTTCCCGGCGGCGAAATCGGGATGCGCCAGAATGCGGCGGTGCAGCGGAATGGAGGTCTTGATGCCTTCGATGACGAACATTTCGAGGGCGCGCTTCATACGGCTGATGGCTTCGCCTCGGTCGCGGCCTTTCACCACCAGCTTGGCGACCATGGAATCGTAATAGGGCGGAATGACCGCGTCCGAGTGGGCCGCGGAATCGACGCGAACCCCGGTCCCTCCGGGCGCCTGGAAGGTTGTTATGCGTCCCGCGGACGGAACAAACGTTTCCGGGTCTTCGGCGTTGATGCGGCACTCGATGGAGTGGCCCGTGAAACTCACTTCGCCCGCGGCCTCCTCGAGGCGTTCACCCGCGGCAATTCGAATTTGCGCTTTGACGAGGTCCACCCCGGTGACAAATTCGGTCACGGGATGCTCGACCTGAATGCGAGTGTTCATTTCAATGAAGTAGATCGACCCGTCTTCGTCCAGCAGGAATTCGATGGTACCGGCGTTAGTGTAGCCGATTCCTTCCATGGCTTTGACGACTCTGGCTCCCAATTCTTTCCTTCGTTTTGCGTCGATGACCGGGGACGGAGATTCTTCGAGCAACTTCTGATGGCGCCGCTGGATGGTGCATTCGCGTTCGCCGAGGTGAATGACCTTGCCGTGCTGGTCGCCGAGCACCTGAAATTCGATGTGCCGGGGATGCTCCAGGAATTTTTCCATGTAAACATCGGGCGTGCCGAAGGCTTGCTGGGCTTCGCTGCGCGCCGTCTGGTACGCGCCCAGGAGTTCGTCGTTGCTGCGAACCATGCGCATGCCGCGGCCCCCGCCACCCGCGGCAGCCTTCAGGATCAGCGGATAGCCGATGCGCTGGGCTTCTTTCGCGAGATGCTCTTCGCCTTCGACCACACCCTGGCTGCCCGGAATGGTAGCCAGGCCCGCGGTTTTCATTTCCCGGCGGGCACGATCTTTTTCGCCCATCATTTCGATCACTTCGGGCTTGGGGCCGATGAAGGTGATCTCCGACGCTTCGCAGACCTTCGCAAAGTTGGCGTTTTCGGACAGAAAGCCGTAACCGGGATGGATGGCGTCGACGTTGGTAATTTCCGCCGCGCTGATGACGTGGGGAATGTTGAGGTAGCTTTCGCTGCTGCGCGGCGGGCCTATACAGACGGCTTCGTCGGCAAAACGAACATGCAGGGCGTTGCGATCGGCCTCGGAATACACCGCGACGGTGGCAATCCCCAATTCCTTGCACGCGCAAATGACCCGCAGGGCGATTTCCCCGCGATTGGCTACAAGGATCTTTTGGAACATATTCGCGTGGGCCGCTTACCGTTTCCGGCTGGGCCGAATGCCGAACAAGGGCTGGCCGTATTCGACGGGCTGGCCGTTTTCGACAAAAATTCGCAGCACTTCTCCGTTGGTTTCGGATTCGATTTCATTCATCAGCTTCATGGCTTCGACGATGCAAAGGGTTTGTCCGGATTCGACGTAACTGCCCACTTTCACGAAGGGCTCCGAGCCCGGGCTTGGCGACCCGTAGAACGTGCCCACGATCGGCGACTTCACAAGAAACAGGTCTTCGCCGCCGCGCGTGTCCGCTTCGGGAGCCAATTCGGCGGCGTGCGAGGAGATGGCCGGCACTGCCGCAGGCACGATAATCTCGGCGGGCCTGGAAGGAGCGGCCAGCATTGTTGCCGTACCGGGCTTTTTCAGGCGGATGCGCAAATCCCCCCGCGAATACTCGAATTCCTCGAGATTGTGCTCGCTCATGAAGCGAAGCAATTGCTCGATCTGCCCGATTTCCGGGTTTGCAAACGACCCACTTTCATCCGCTTTCGCCGGCTTTTTCCGTTTCATGCCTGTTTTAGAGTTCGATGAGATCCCGCGTGACGCGGGTCAAAACTTCCCTGCCCCGAATTCCCACTGCCACATCGTCTTCAATGCGAATGCCACCGAAGTCTTCGACGTACACGCCAGGTTCAATGGTAATCACATTCCCCGCTTCAAGTCGAACCGACTGGCCGCGGGCCACTCGCGGCGGTTCGTGCACTTCGAGCCCCAAGCCGTGTCCGGTGCTGTGCACGAAAAAGGTCTCGAGGCCATTCTTCTTCAGGACTTCGCGCGCCGCAGCGTCCACTTCGCCGCAAGTCACCCCGGCGTTCACCGCCGCTGTCGCCGCCTGGTTCGCTTGCTGGACGCCGCGGTATAGCTTCCGGGCGCGCTGCGAGGCCCGACCCACATACACAGTGCGCGTAATGTCGCTGCAATAGTGGGCGAGTATAACACCCAGGTCCAGCACCACAAACTCATTTTTCCTCAAGCGTTTGGAGGTGGGACGCGCGTGGGGTAGAGCCGTTCTTCGACCGAAGGCCACAATGGTTTCAAAGGACGGTCCGGCAGCACCTTTCCTTTTCATCTGGTATTCGATCTCGGCGGCAATCTCGGTTTCTCGGACTCCCGGCTTAAGCAGCTTGAGCGCACTCTCGAGCACTTCTCCGGCGAGGAACGCCGCCTTTCGCATCACGGCGAGCTCCTCGGCGTCCTTTTTCATGCGCAGGGACTCGATCACTCCGGCTGTTTCGATTGCGCGGCATTTGGCGCTGCTGGCCTTTTGAAGCGCCTTCTGGCCCGCCACCGTCCATTGATTCGGATCATAACCGGCGCGGCGGACGCCCCGCTGCTTCAGCCATTCTCCGACAAACGTGTAGAGCGCTCCCTTTTGCAGCTCCAGCTGAATTCCCGGTGACTCTTCGCGCGCCTGGATGGCGAAACGCCCGTCGGTGAACAACGTGGTTTTCCCCGTTCCCACCAGCAGGACACCGGAATCGCCGGTAAAACCCGTCAGGTAATACCAGTTCGCGGGATGCGACACGAGCAAGCAGTCGAGTCCCCGCCGCTTCAATTCCCGCGCTACACTCCGCCGGCGTTTTGCGTAAATATCGCTCATAAAAAAATCGAGGAGACTGTGGGTCTCCTCGATTCCAGTTTACCTGAAGCTTGCGAGTCCTCTAAATTCGCCTCGAATCTTATCCAGGGATAATTCGCGGCGTGAGGAAGAACAGGAGCTCGGAAGAGCTGATTGTTACATTCTGTTCGCGGAAGAGTCGACCGATTACCGGAAGGTTTCCAAGAACGGGAACCTCGGTAATGCTCGTTTGTTGCTGAGTGACGATGATGCCGCCGATCACGACGGTGCCGCCGTCGGCGACCAGGACTTTCGTCTCCGCGGATTGCGTATCCAACGCAGGAATGCCCTGCACGCGCGGAATGCCGTTGTCGATCTGGGTGTTTTCCACCAGGACGTCCATGAACACCGTACCCTCGGCGGTAATCTGCGGAGTCACTTCGAGCTTGAGCACCGCGTCGATGTACTGCACGGAGATGGTGTTATTGATGGTCGTCTGAATCGGAATCTTCGTACCTTGCTTGACGGTGGCCTTTTCGTTGTTCTGCGTGATGACCTTCGGCTTCGAAAGCAGTTTGCCGACGCCCTTGGCTTCGGCGGCCGTGATGTACAGGTCAACGGCGAAGTTCGGCGAGCGATGGCCAAAGTAGAAACCGCTGGTTGGCGCGCCGGCGGGCAGGTTGACGTTCAAAGGAAGGCCCGTGCCGGTGCTGCCGCTGGTGGTCGAGGTGGCGATGAGCGGAGGCTGTGGCAATCCGACGCCCGTAGTGATGGGGCTGATGCCGGTTTGCGGCGTGCCGCCGAAGATCGTGCGGCCGCTGGTGGTCGTTCCCGCAAAACCCCACTGCACACCGATGTCCTGGCTGAACGAACGCGATGCTTGAACGACGCGGGCTTCGATTTCAACCTGCTGCGACTTGCGATCCAACTGGCGCATCAGGTTGTCGAGAACCGGCAGGTTCGAGGGGATGTCGCGGATGATCAATTGATTCGAGCGGTCATCCGAGAAAATGTCGCCGCGCGCAGAGAGAAACTTCTTGAGTGTGTCGCGAACCGTGGAAGCCTTGGCGTAGCTGAGGACGCGAGTCACGGTAACAGGAGCCACCGCTTCCGCCTGGGCCTTCTGGAGGTCACGAGCGGTCTCGGCTTCCTTCTTCAAGGTGTCTTTGGTAGCTACGCGAAGCACGTTTCCGTTGAGCTGCTTGTCGAGACCATTGTTAATGAGCACGATGTCGAGCGCTTGATCCCATGGAACCTCGTCGAGCACGATCGTCAGCGTGCCCTTGACGTTCGGATCGAGGACCACGTTGAGGCCGCTGATTTCATGGATTAGGCGGAAGAAGTCTTTCAGGTCCACGTCCTTCAAGTTCACAGAGATGGGTTCACCCGTATAACGGCCCGCCGGGGCCGGAGCGGCTGCGACTTGTTGTGCCGCAACAGTCGATGCCGCCGTGGTTGCCTGCTGCACGGCTTGTTGTGCCGCCTGCTGGGCGCTGTCTTCGGACGGAGCCGGCTGCGTGGTTTCGTTTACAGCCGCCAAACTGGAAGAGGCATGGGTCAGTTCGTTTGGTAGAGGAAAATGAGAAGAGGACGTGTCCGCGGTTTTGCTGCTGGCGGCACTGGCCTCGGAATCCTTGGCAGGGGCGGCTGCTGCTTTCTTGGTCTGACCTGTAGCAGCGGACTTCATCGCCGCCTGAGCGGTCGCGTTGGCATCGTCCGGTTGCACTTGCAGATAGACCACAATCGCGTCCCCTTCGTGGGCTACTTGGTAAGGAGCCGAACCGGTGAGGTCAATCACCACGCGCGCCACGTCGGGCCGGAACTGACCAACACGCACGTCGCGGACGGGCGCCGAAACTCCTGGAATCGTGGTCTTCTGAACGTTGAGATGCGCACCGGAAAAATCGAGTACCAGGCGCTCCGGATTCTGCATGCGCACGGGGTGCACGTCGAGACGGCCCGCGCCTTCCACGCGAACAACGGCGCGTTGCGTATCCTGCGTGATGGCCACGCTCTTGATCACCGCCGCAGCCGTGGGCGCACTCGCGCCAGCGGACTCCTGCCCGCGAACGAGTGCCGGGGTCTCGCCCAGCATTACGCTCGTCAATATCAGGCAGCCACACCGAAAGGCCCGCCAGTTCGTGGTCATTGCTGTTCTCCTACACTGGAGTAGATTCTCTTGTTCACTTGCCGTTCTACGGGCTTGCCAAAAGCGTCTTTCCCAACCTCGTGGAACGACACCCCATCCAAAGCTATCTTGTCGACCTTGCCGTCGTACAACTGGTCGCCTTCCCTCAGGAAATAGGTTCGCTGCTGAGGATTGGTGACTACCGCGATCATTCCGTTCGGCGCTTTCACAATGCCGTCCAGTCGCAAAGAAGCGACTTGCAAACCCGCTTTGCCAGGCGGCAAATTGGCCGTTACCCGGGAGGCCGCCTCTTGCCGGCTGGTTAAAGACTCAAAGGGGTCGCGACGCGTGATCTTGCCCTCGGGCGCCGCCTCAGGGCTGTCCGCCGCCGTCGCTGGAGCTTTCCTGGCCGACGACTTGGCCTTCTGCTTCACCGCGGGCGTTGTCGGAGCCGACGCAGTCTGCGCCTGCACACTGAACGCCGCCGCTGGAAGCAACATTCCGACTAGCAGTATTTTCAATCGACGCATAGCTCGCTCATTCCTGCTCACGGTTTTCTCCCGGGCGCTGCCGCTGCTTTTGCACCGCCCGTGGTTGCCGGAGCCGTATCCGCCGGCTTAGTGAAGAACGTGGTGATGGTAAATACACCGGTTACCGTTTCGCCCGGACGGACCGCGTACTTCACGCCCTTCGCCGTGGTTCCGGTCGGATCATCAAACTGCAAATCGCCGACATTAATGATGCGCGAGAGACGGCTCAGCCGGGAGAAGAAGTCCAGAACGTTGAAGTAGGCACCGTCAACCTGGGCTTCGAATGGCATTTCGTAGTGAAAGTCTTTCGGCACGATTTTCTGCGCCGTCAGCCGCCGCAACTGCACGTTCGATGCGCTGGCCGCTCCCTGCACCTGACGAATGAATTCATCCACTTCTTTTTCTTCAGGGACGATGGTTTTCAGGGTGTCCAGCTGTTTGTTCAGCGCGTCCATCTGCTGCTTCAATTCGCCGTAGCGCTGCTTGTAAACCTGCAACTGGGTAACTTCCTGATTGAGCTTGGTCCGCTGCTGCACGGCGGCGTCGTAGGCGGAGCGTTCCTGCGCCACTGGAGAAAACGGCAAGTACAAGCCCACGAGAACGAGAATGACTGCGATGGCTAGCGCCACCAGCCCCTGCATGATCACTGACATATCGCGGAAAGGATTCGCCATGGCTGCCCGTTATCCTTTCTTCGCCGGTGCCGCACTTGTTGGGGCACTCTGAGAACTGGCCGGCTTGGCCTGCGGAGTCGCCTCCGGGCCGCTCGAAGCAATTTCGGCGTTGATCGTGAATAAGAACGTTTGCACGGTGGTGTTCTTGTCGTCCTGCTTGGATTCCTTGATCTCGATCTTCTGGAAGTAGCCGGAGCGCTTCAGCGCGGTGATGAAATTCGCCACGGAGTTGATCGAGGCGGCCGCGCCTTCCAGGGTAACTTCGGACCCCTTCTTGGTCATCGAAGTCAGCCAAAGATTCTCCGCGCGCGATACCGTGTTGGCAACCTGATCCAGAAGCTCCTGGCCCCCGGTGCGGTCCTTTTGTAGCTGTTCGATAGTGTTGACCCGTTGCATTAGCACTTGTTTCTGCTTCTCGAAGGATTCCACCTGTAGCTTAATCTGCTCGAGTTCCGTCTTCTGGCTCTGCAGCTGCTTAATGCGGGCATTCTCTTCGTTCAGTTGAGTCTGCCAGGAGTGGTAAAAGTAGAAAAGGAACAAGCAGCCCAGCAATAAACCGGCACCGATGAACACAAGCGGCATGGCCGCTCCGGTATCCACGGGCCTTCGTGCGGCTTTTGGCCGTATTTGTCCGAGTAAGTTTATGCGGATCATGGCTAGTCGAAGCTCCTCAGTGCCAATCCCACCGCGACTACCAACCTGGGCGCCAATTCCCGGATCTGATCTTCACTGTGCTTTCCCGGGTTGATCAACACCTTACGGAATGGATTCAATTCTTCCACCGGCATCGCGAACTCTTCGCGCAACAGGTCCACCAGGCCGGGCACACGAGCGGTTCCGCCGGCGACCATGATGCGCTGTATGTTTTCTCCGCTGGCGGTGGCGCGGAAGAAATCGAAAGTTTTTTGAATTTCGAGAGTCAAGATATCCGAAACGCTGCGGAGAATCTGTCCCTTTTGCTCGTCAGTAACGGTTGGCAGAGTTTCGCCTTTCTTCAGCTTCTCGGCATCGTCGAAGCTGAGGTCGAGTTCTTTTTGCAGCGCGTCGGTGTACTGGTTGCCTCCGACGCTCACGTCGCGGGTGAACAACGGAATTCCGCCGCGCACAATATTTATGTTCATGACGCTGGCACCGATATTCAGCAGGGCCACGGTTTGGCCGGCGTCAGGCTCGTAGTTGACTTCGAAGCAGTTCTGCAAGCCAAAGGCGTCGATGTCGACGATCACCGGCGTTTTTCCGGCCTGCGCCAAAACGTTGGTGTGATTCAGAATCTTGTCCTTCTTTACGGCTACCAGCAGGACATCCATCTGCGAATCCATGGCTTCGAGCAACTGGTAACTGAGGTTGACGTCAGCAATATCGAATGGAATGTGCTGGCTGGCTTCCGACGGGATGCGGTCGTAGAGTTCTTCTTCGGTCATCAGCGGCAATGGCACTCGCTTCACGATCACCGAGTGGCCGGATACCGAAGTGGCGACGCTTTTGGTCTTGATCTTTTCGAGATCGAAAATCTTGGTGATGGCGTTGGCGACCTGCGGCGCATCCATGATCGCGCCGTCGACGACGGTGTCCTGGGCCAAGGATTCCATGCCGTAACTGACCAGCTCATAGCCGGCCTTCGTCGATTTCAACTCCACGGCTTTAATGGAGTTGGAACCGATGTCCAAACCGACCAACTGCCTGCTTTTCCTGCCCCCGAGTAACCACATATCGCGGCCTCTTTCCCTCATCCTTCGGCGAGCTTAGCGGCGCCTTGTCGCCACCTGGCTCATCTTGCGTTCCATCCAGCGATCCAGGATCGTCTTCCTAAGTTTCCAACGATTCCCTAGCTTGAACGCAGGTATTTCGCCCTCTGTGATGTACCGATACAGGGTATCGGGACTGATCCCCAGATACTGGGACGCTTGCCGTACGTTCATCACTTCGCGCGATTCGCTCACGAGGAACGCCCATCCTGTCTCGGACACGCCCCAGGTTCGGACATGCACTGGCCCGATTGGCACCCGGACACAGGGTTCCTTCGGGCTGACCTTGTTCCCGTTATGTCATCGCGAACGGCTGAGCGTCAAGCCTTTCTCTGCCGCAGTTGTCCTAAGAACATCGGCAATCTTAGGCAATTGACCTGTTATTGTAGGCAGGTGTCACTAGCGCTAGTGGAGTTATTGTATCAGGACTGCTATTACTTGTATCGGGGCGCCCTTGCGGCCTGTCCTCCGGGACGGTAATTCTTAATCCGCATCCCCGAGCGCCGACGCCGTTTGCCTTTCCATCTTTCGAAAAGCAGAGGAAATCTTTGCCGGCCGAAACGAATCGTGTCGGTCCGTTACAGCAATCCGTCTTGCCAAGACGAACCGCCACGGCGAAGCTATACTGTTCGCGCTAAGTCACATCGCCTTTTTTGGGGAGGTTCTCCATGAAGAGTTTGCTCGTGATTTGTGGTGCCGTCGCGCTGGCGCCATTGCTGCCGGCGCAGAATCTCCTGGTTGCCAATCAAGGGGAGCACACGCTGCTGGTCATCGATCCGGCTTCGCGAAAAACGCTCTCGGTGGTTGGAGTCGACATCAACGGACACGAGGTCATCGGGTCTCCCGATGGAAAGCTCGCGTACGTGCCGATTTATGGGAACTCCGGCGTCGGGAAACCCGGGACGGATGGGAGCACGGTGGAAATTATTGATATCGCCTCCGGTCGCGCGATACACATCATGGATCTTGGCAAACGCGTGCGACCGCACTGCGCGAAGTTTGGACCCGACGGTCTGCTGTATGTTTCGGCGGAACTTGCCAAAGCCGTAGACGTGATTGATCCACTCTCGCAGAAAGTTGTCGCCGAGGTTCCCACAGGACAGAACGATTCGCACATGTTTGTTATTACTCCCGACGGTTCGCGCGCGTACACGGCAAACGTATTTGCCGGCAGCGTTAGCGTTTTGGATTTGAGAAGACATTCGCTCGTCACGACCATTCCCGTTGCCGGGCAAGTGCAGCGCATTTCGATATCGCCGGACGGTCACACCGTTTACACGCATGATCAACAGAAGCCACGGATCGCGGTGATCGACACAGCAAAGGATGTGATTGCCAAGTGGTGGGATGTGCCGTCGGTGGTGTATTCCTCCGCCGTTACTCCGGATGGGCGCTGGCTTGTTGCCAATGCTCTTTCCGGCAAAATTTTTGTCGTCGATACCTCAACGGGCAAGGTGGAGCACTCTTACGATATTCCGGCCGCCTCCGGTGAGGCGATTGTGGCGCCGGATGGAGCTCGCGCGTACGTGAGTTGCCCGCAGGCGGGAACGATTGAGGTGCTAGACCTCAAGGGCTGGCAGCTCGAGAAGCCGATTCAGTTAACAAAGGGTGTCGACGGGTTGGCATTCGCGAAAGGCGAGTGATGGGTGGAAGAAACAGGCTCCTGGCCTCGCTCGGAATGACCAGGGATTGGGATGACCCGTTACGTTTGTCACAAACCGAGAGTTTTCCAGAGGGAATCGACTCGTTTCTTGGTGGCGTCGTCCATCAGAATTTCGTCGGGCCAGGGGCGCGTGAAACCCTCGGACGGCCATTTGCGCGTGGCGTCCACGCCCATTTTTGAACCGAAATCCTGAAGACGGGCGGCGTGATCGAGGGTGTCGACCGGGCCCAGCGTAAACTGCACGTCTCGTTCCGGATCTAAGGTACAGAGCGCTTTCCAGACCACTTCGCGGTAATCGTGCACATTCACGTCGTGATCCACGATTACGATAACTTTCGTGAACATCGCTTGTCCGAGCGACCAGATGGCGTTCATTACTTTTCGCGCATGTCCGGGGAAGGACTTGCGGATGGAGACGATCATCAGGTTGTGGACGATGCCTTCGGCAGGCATGGAGACGTCCACAATCTCCGGATGGGTCATTTTCATCAGGGGCAGAAATATGCGTTCGATCGCGTAGCCCATGTAAAAATCTTCCTGCGGGGGGCGCCCCACGACCGTGGTCAAGTAGATCGGGTCTTTGCGGTGGGTGAGGCACTCGACGTGGAATACCGGGAATTCACCTTCGAGAGAATAAAAACCAGTGTGATCTCCAAAGGGGCCTTCGGTGCGCATTTCATGCAGATTGACGTAGCCTTCGAGGACGATTTCGGCGTTGGCCGGCACTTCTAGTTCGTTGGTTTCGCACTTCACTAGTTCGACCGGCTCTCTCTTAAGGAATCCACTGAACATCATTTCGTCCAAGTCCGGTGGGATGGGCAAAATTCCTCCGAGCGACGTTGCCGGATCGGTGCCTATGGCAACGCTCACAGGAATCCTTCCTTCGGGATTCGCCGCACGCGCGCGCCGGAAATGTTCGGCGCCATGCTTTTGCGTTTGCCAGTGCATGCCCGTGGTGCGCTCGTCGTACACGTGCATGCGGTACATTCCCACGTTGCGTTTGCCGGTGATCGGACTTTTCGTGAACACCAGGGGGAAGGTGATGAAACGGCCGCCGTCCTGGGGCCAGCATTTTAGAATTGGGAAGTCCAGCAAATTTATATCGTTTCCTTTGCGAATGATCTCTTTGCAAGGTCCGTCTTTGACGGTTTTGGGGAAGAAGGAACCCAGTTCCATCAGCTTGGGGAGCATTTTCATCTTGTCGAAGAGGCCTTGCGGCGTTTGCATATCCATGAAACCGCGAATGCGCGCGGCAACGTCATCGAGTTTTTCTACTTCGAAAGCGAGTTCCATGCGGTGTTCGCTGCCGAAGGCGTTGATGAGCAACGGATGGCGCGAGCCTTTCGGGCGTTCGAACAGGAGAGCCATCCCCCCGGGGTTTCCCTTTGCTCCGGGCTGGACCTGCACGCGCTGCACGACTTCGACGATTTCGAGCACGGGATCGACTTCCGCTTTCACCCGGCGCAGTTCGCCTTCCCTTTCCAGACGCTTTATGAATTCACGCAAATCCGCATATCCCACGACGTGCCTCCGGAAGCGCTCGCTTCACAAGTTGCAACCGCACACACTAACATGCCGATTGTTGCAGGCGCAAAAGAATGAGACGTGGGCACAGTGTGTTGGTTCAAAATCGCGTCAAGAATCCTGCGCTCCATGCGAAAAACCCAAGATGTCGGCCGGCAGCCGCGGCGCTACGGCAAGACTTCGGAGACTTGGGTCGGGGCTCGGGCAGGGCCCGGCGGAGCAACCCAGAGTTTGCCGTCGGTTACGATTTCGTCGCCTGTGGCGTTTGCGATTTTTTTTCCGCGCGTGGGGGCGGTCGACCTTTGCGCATGCCGTGAGACCGCTTTGCGGCCGCACGGCTCTTCGTGGTGTCGATGTCCTGGGTTGCCGCGCCAATGGACACCTCCTGGCCGTTGTACGTTTTCGGCAATTCGCAGACACGCAGATGATGACGTTTTGCAAATATATTTAGCGATCTCTGAAACACGGCATCCTTAGGCCGATGCAGGCGTTTACCCGGTTTTCGGGTCTTCGAGGATGCCTTCGATGCCTCGACCGGCTCACGGCGTTGCCGACGCGCTGGACAGTCGCGTGATCGCCAACTATCCTGAATTGAGGCGGTTTCATGCAACGCATCTACCTCGACCACAACGCCACTACCCCGGTTGACCCCGCGGTCCTCGAGGCTATGCTGCCCTATTTCTCCGGGGACTTTGGCAATGCGTCCTCGATCCACAGTTTTGGACAGCGTGCCCGGGCTGCGGTGGAAACCGCGCGGGAACAGGTGGCCGCCCTGTTGGGAGCGCGGCCGCAGGAGATCGTGTTTACCAGTGGGGGCACGGAGTCGGACAACCACGCCATTTTCGGGGTGCTCCAGCCGGTGCTCGAGAGTCAACCAGCCGCGCATGTCATTACTACGGCCATCGAACACGAGGCCGTCCTCAACACCTGCCAGGCGCTCGAAAAGCGTGGCGTTGCCGTGACCTATCTGGCAGTTTCTCGGGACGGGTTGATCGATCGGGCGCTACTCGCGAAGACCATTCGACCCGAAACAGCGCTTATTACCGTGATGCACGCCAACAACGAACTCGGTACCGTACAGCCGCTTGCGGAGATCGGTCGCATCGCGGCAGAAAACGACATTTACTTCCATGCGGACGCGGTGCAATCGGCGGGCAAGATTCCCGTGGACGTGAACGCTTACCAGCTCGATTTGCTTTCGCTCTCGGGGCACAAGATCTACGCCCCGAAGGGTGTTGGCGCGATGTACATCAAAGGTGGCACGCGGCTTCGGCAGCTTCTCTATGGCGGGCACCATCAGCGGGGATTTCGACCCGGCACCGAGAACGTGGCGGGAATTGCAGGCTTGGGGAAGGCTGCGGAACTTGCTCGCGTCGCGCTTGCGGAGGACGCCGCGCGGATTTCGAATCTGCGAGACCGCCTGGAAGCGGGCTTGCTCTCGCGCGTACCGTATGCGCGGGCCAATGCCGTTGGAGCGCCGCGCACGCCCAACACAAGCAACTTTACGTTCCCTGGAATTGAAGGGGAAGCTCTGATCATTGCCCTCGACCTGAACGGCGTTGCCTGCTCGACGGGAGCGGCTTGCTCGTCGGGGGCGGTCGAGCCTTCTCATGTGCTGACCGCAATTGGTATGAGTGCTGCTGAAGCACGGGCCAGCATTCGATTCAGTCTTGGCCGGCATACGACTGCGGCTGAGATCGAAGCCGCGCTAGAAATTGTTTCGGCGGCGGTGGCGCAACTGCGGAGACTCTCACCGACCTATCGCGCCTTGACCCAGATGCCGGCCTGACCCTTCGAAGCTCAGGGCAAGAAGCACGGCGCTACAAAGTCGGTCAATAAGCCATTACACTAGAAGAGATGTCGACCGAAACCCAACTTGATTCTCTGCCTGCGGTGACTGCCGTGCGACCCGGCCTTGTGGCTGTCGCCATGTCTGGCGGTGTAGATTCTTCGGCTGTGGCGGCTTTGCTTCTTCAGCAACGCCGGCCGGTGGTCGGATTGACGATGCAACTTTGGAATCAGCGACGGCTGCCGGAACTGCAAGGCGATAGGCCTGCGCAGCACCGATGCTGCTCGCTCGATGATGTCTACGATGCCAAGCGCGTGGCGCAGCATCTGGATTTTCCGCATTACGTTGTGAATTTTGAAGAACAATTCGAGCAGCGGGTTGTGCGTCCGTTTGTCGAGCAATACCTTCGAGGCCGCACGCCCATTGCC
Source organism: Candidatus Acidiferrales bacterium (assembly GCA_963783955.1). GTDB lineage: Bacteria > Acidobacteriota > Terriglobia > Acidiferrales > UBA7541 > Acidiferrum. The sequence continues at coordinate 47,333 of CAWAPN010000005.1, forward strand.
TGCACGAACTGCAACACCGATGTGAAGTTTGAACCTCTTTTGCGCATGGCCCGGCAGATCGGCGCGGAGCGCCTGGCCACCGGTCATTACGCACGGATTCGCCGAGACCACTTTACCGGGCGCTATCAGCTTTTGCGCGCTCGCGACAATTCGAAGGATCAATCCTATTTTCTCTGGGGGCTGACGCAGGAACAGCTTTCGCAGAGCGAGTTCCCTCTGGGTGAACTCACCAAGGAACGGGTCCGCCAGGTTGCCCGCGACGTGAATCTGCCGGTGGCCGAAAAGCCAGAGAGTATGGAGCTGTGTTTCGTTCCGAATGGTAATTATGTGCAATTCATTCACGCCTACGCGCGCGAGGATGGTCGCCCTCTGAACGACAAGGAAGGCGACATCGTCACCGAGGACGGCACCGTGCTTGGACGTCACTCGGGCGTGCACCATTACACCGTCGGGCAACGCAAGGGGTTGGGATGCACGACCGGAAAGCCGATCTACGTTCTGGCCATCGATCCAGAACGGAATCGCGTGATTGTTGGGGAAGATGATGCGCTACGCGCGATTACATTGGAAATTGAGAATGTGAATTGGGTCTCAATTGAGGAGCCGGCCGCGTGTTTGCGAGCTCAGGTGAAGATTCGACACAAGCATGAGGCGGCCAAGGCGACGGTTGCAGCGCTGCCTGGATTTCGCGCGCGGATTACGTTTGACGCCCCGCAGCGAGCGATTACGCCCGGACAGGCGGCGGTGATTTATGCGGGAGACATGATTGTAGCCGGGGGATGGATTGGAAAGAGCGGCGAGGGGCTGGATTCGAGCGTGCCAGGCAAAGCACGCGTCGCGTCTTAGGCGCTCCTTTGGCGTCTCCAATACTCCACATGAGATCTAGAGAGGCGCACCCGCCTTCTTTCTTCCTCAGGACGCGCGCAAGGGCCACCGCTACTTTGTGTTTAGATGAAGAGTTCGTCTTCCTGTTCCATGGTTTCATGGAGGGGTTCTTTTTGGCTGCGGCGGGAACGCAGAAAATCCAGGCCGATTTTGATTCCCTGCACCACTGCGGATGCTTTTTGCACCGGGCCGAGAAAGCTGCGGCGAACTTGCGTGCCCGCGTCCTCTACGGCCTCGAGCGTTCCCGTTATGATTCGGTCGGCGCGGACCAACTGCCCGCGCAACCTGTCGGAGGCTTCGCTGAAGACTCGGTCCATTTTTTGCGCCTGGGCACGCGCCAGATAAACGACCTGCGAGGCGTCTTCGACGAGGTTTGAGAGTTTTGGCTGCGTGTCTTCCAGCAGAATCTGCGTGCGCGTCAGGATCGGGCCAACACGGTTGTGAAGGTCGTTAACCATTCGGTTGATGGATTCGGTGGTGCGCTTCAACTGCAGGAACAATCCGATGAGGATTGCCACCTGAACCACGAGCGCGATGGCGGCAACAATACTAAAGAACTCCATCCAGAATTGCATTCACACCCCACCCTTTCCGCATACCGCACGGAACGCCTTGCTGCTCCCGATGTCTACGACTTGGATTCGCGCAAAAACGCTTCGCGACCGGCTTCGACGGCGGCCGAGAGAGAATCGCGCTTCCGGGAGGCTACATCCTTGCCGCGCTCGATCAGCTCATCGGCGCGATCCCGCAGCTCGCGTGCCTTTTTTTGAGCAAATTCCCGGCCATCATCGGCGCGCTTGCCGAGAAACTCTCGCGTTTCTTCGCCGGACTTCGGGGCGAAGAGCACGCCGAGGAGTGCTCCGATGCCAACGCCAACAAGGAAGAAACTGACTTTGGACCCCACATTGTCTGCCATGGTTAACCTCCTCAAAAAACGTAGCATAGGAGCGAGGAAGTGGCAATACTACATAACCGCTATTATGGTGGTTACCGGTTATGCGGTCCCGTCGGTTTTTTCGTAGTGCGCGACGATCTTTGCCGCGCTTTTTCGCGTTACGATGTGGCTTAACTCCTCGACTGTGGCCCTCCGCAGGTTGGCGATACTCCCATACCTCTGCAATAGCTTCTGGGAAGTGCGCGGGCCGATTCCGGGAATGTCCAGCAGCGCGGTGTGCGTTTGCCGGGCGGCACGGCGAAGGCGGTGGAAGGCTAGGGCGAAACGGTGGGTTTCGTCGCGAATCTGCTGAATCAGGTGCAAGACCGGGGAGTGGCGATCGAGGACGATGGGCTCGTTCTCCTGGCCGAGCACGTAGAGGATTTCTTCCTTCTTGGCGATGCTGGCCATAGGCTGATTGATGATTTGCAGCCCGTCGAGCGCCTGTGCCGCAGCATGCAATTGGCCGAGACCGCCGTCGATCAGGATAAGGCTTGGCAGCGGTTTTTGCTCTTCTTGCAGACGCTTGTAACGGCGAGTCACGGTCTCGTGCATGCTGGCAAAATCATCGTTTTCGCTGCGCGGTCTTCCGCCGGGACCGGCATGGCCTCGAATGATGAATTTCCGGTAGTCGGATTTTTTCATTTTTCCGTTTTTCCACACGACCATGGATGCCACCGTGTCGGTTCCCTGGATGTGGGAAATATCGAAGCTCTCGATGCGCTCAGGCTCTTCGGGCAGGCTCAGTGCATTTTGCAGAGCCTCGGCGATGGATTTCGAAGTCGGTTTCATTACGCGGAATCGTTGCTCGAAGGAATGCTTGGCATTGTTTTCCACCAACTCCAGGATGGCCGCCTTACTTCCCCGCTGCGGCGTGCAGATCTCGAGCTTGTAGCCTGCGCGCTCGGTGAGCGTTTCTTCCAGTAGCTGGCGTTCTTCGAAATCGATGGGCACGTGGATTTTTTTCGGAAGATATTTCGCTTCGAGGTAAAGCTGCTTGAGAAGCGACGGCACAAATTCGTGTGGGTCGAATGCTTCGAGCTCTTCCCAGTAGAATTCGCGGCGGTCGACGATTCGCCCGGCGCGCAAGTGAAACACGTTGGCGGCAACGAGCGGTGGCTCGGCATAGTAGGCCACCACGTCCGTGTCGTCGCCTTGCGTTGCGGCGATTCTCTGGCGCTCTTCAATGTCTTCCATGGTGCGAAGCAGATCGCGATAGGATGCAGCTTCCTCGAAGCGTTCCTGTCCAGCTGCGGCCATCATGCGCTCTTCGATGCTGCCCATTAGGTCGTGACGGCGCCCTTCGAGGAACATGCGCACATCGCGCACCGCTTCCGAATAGCGATCGTCGGTGGTAAGTCCGGTTACGCAGGGGCCCAGGCAGCGCTTGATGTAAAACTGAAGGCACGGCCGGGGATGGGTCTTCGTCAAGTCTACAAAACAGGATGGGACCAGAAATCGTTTGTGAATGAAATGGAGAATGCGCCGCGCCAAACCGGCCGGAAAATACGGGCCGAAATAGAGCGCGCCATCTTTCTTCACTTTCCGCGTGAAATAGACGCGCGGATATTTTTCGCCCATGGTCAGCTTGATGTACGGGTAGGTCTTGTCGTCCCGGAGCATTACGTTGAACTTGGGCTTGTAACGCTTGATGAGGTTGTGCTCGAGCGCCAGGGCTTCGCGCTCGTTGTCCACGACGATGGTTTCGAGGTCGGCAATTTCGCGGGCAAGCGAGCCGGTCTTGGCGTTCACCCAACTCGATTCGAGAAAATACGAGCGTACTCGGCTGCGTAAGGACGCGGCCTTGCCGACATAGAGCACCGCTCCGCCGGCGTCCTTGAACAAATAGACGCCGGGCTTTTCCGGCAACTGCGCCGCTTTTTCTTTGGGTTCCATCGGTTTGGCTGTGGTGGGCCGCGCCGGCAGCCCGGCTCTTTTATCTCACGGCCACTCCTTATTTGATGCGAATCGAGGCGCTTGGTGAGAGCTTCACTTGATGCGGGGTACTTCGCTCATGAGCGCCATGATGTTGTTTTCCGAGTCGTGAAAGAAAGCCATCCAAAGATCGTAGGTGGGCATGGGCGCGACCAGCTGCGGGGCTGCCTCGAACCGCACTCCTATGTCAGAGAGGCGCCGGTGCGCGGCGGCGATGTCGGGCACGCTGAAGTAGAGGATAGAACTGGGATGGTCGAACTCCGGTTTCTCGGCGCGCGAGAGCAGCAAGCGGACTCCGCCACAGTCGAAAAAGGCCATACCACCGGCGGTAAACAGCAAGGGAAGGCCGAGCGCGTCACGGTAGAAAGCCGTGGCGCGGTTCTGGTCATGCACGTTGATTGCGACTTGACCGAGCCGTGTGACGCCGATGCTCGTTGGGGTTGCATCCATGAGAGTTTACCTCCGCAGTAGAATTAGTTAGCATAGCTAACTAAAGACGATGCGCGAAGTCAAGGCCAAGAATCAGCCAGAAGAAAAGACATTGGAGGTTGCCGACCGATTGCACTCGACCGCGATCCACCTTTTGCGGCGGTTGCGCGCAAGCGACCGCGCCAGCGGAGTTGGGCCGGCGCAGCTTTCCGCGTTGTCGGTATTGGTTTTCGGTGGACCACGATCGCTGAGCGAAGTGGCGGAGGCCGAGCAGGTGCGTCCGCCGACGATGAGCCGCATCGTCGCCGGTCTTCAGCGCGCCGGACTGGTCCGTCGGCAGACGACCGAAGACAAGCGGCGACTGCGCTTAGAGGCTACCGCCAAGGGCACGAAGGTTATGCAGGAAGGCCGAAAGCGGCGAGTGGAATCCTTGGCGCGAGCGATTGCGTCGCTTTCGGCAACCGAAAGAAAACAACTCAGCGAATTCAGCGAGCTAGTGCGTCAACTCATCCGAAGTCTCTAGCCCGTGCCGGTGCTCGTAAGTTGTATATACTTTCAAGGGCCGGCCCCACGGCTTTACCATTTTAGAAAAGAGGACATTTTCCGTGAAAGCAAACTTCGTTGTGCGCCAGGCTTCAGCCGCTCTGCTCGCTGCAGCACTTCTCTGTCCCGCCATCCGCGCGGACGAAGGGATGTGGACCTTTGATAATCCGCCGATAAAGCAGCTGCAAGAAAAATACAACTTTACCCCCACGCAGCAATGGCTGGATCATCTGCGACTGTCCTCGGTGCGATTAAACGACGGCGGGTCTGGTTCTTTTGTTAGTCCCCACGGGTTGCTGCTGACCAACCACCACGTCGCGCTCGGCCAGCTGCAGAAGAACTCCAGCGCCGAGCACGACTATGTACGCGACGGTTTCTACGCCGCGAAGCAGGAAGAAGAGATGAAGTCGCCGGATCTGGAGGTGAACGTTCTGTTATCGGTGGAAAATGTGACGGAGCGGGTGCATGCCGCGGTGACGAGCGCGAAAACCGCAGAGGAGGAATTCGCCAAGCGTAAGGCGATGATCGCCGATATTGAGCGGGAAAGCACGGAGAAGACCGGCTTGCGTTCCGACGTCGTTACGCTCTATTCCGGAGGAGAATACTGGCTCTATCGCTACAAGAAGTATACCGACGTGCGGCTGGTGTTCGCCGTCGAGCAGCAAACGGCCTTCTATGGCGGCGACCCTGACAATTTCACTTATCCGCGCTACGACCTGGACATGGCGCTGTTTCGTGTCTACGAGAACGGAAAGCCCATCGACAGCAAAGATTATCTGAAGTGGAATCCTAAGGGAGCGGGCGATGGCGATCTGGTGTTTGTCTCGGGAAATCCAGGCGGCACGGAACGGCTGGTCACCTACGGCTACCTCGTCAGTCTGCGCGACGATACTTTGCCGAATGTCATCGAATTGTTTAAGCACCGCATCGCCGTGCTGAAGGACTACGCCGCGCGTGGCCCAGAGCAATCGCGGCAGGCCACGACTCTCATTTTTGGATTGGAGAACAGTCGCAAGGTGCTCGAAGGCCGACGCGACGGGCTTCAGGACAGAAATTTGATGGAGAAGAAACGTAAGGAAGAACAGGACTTTCGCGGCAAAGTGGACGCCAATCCCGAGTGGAAGAATGAATATGGGAGCGCCTGGACCATGGAAGATGAAGCGCTCGAGAAACAGCGGCCGCGCCTCAAGGAACAGTTTTTCCGAACCACGGATTCTCAGCTATCTGCCCTGGCAGTCCAAATCGTGACCTATGTCGCGGAGATCAAGAAACCCAATGGAGAACGACTGCCTGGTTTTCACGACTCTCAGTTGGATTCTTTGAAGCATCGATTGTTCTCTCCGGCTCCGATTTATCCGGAATTGGAGATCGCCCGCATGACCGGCGCTCTCGAACTCGATTTGCAGGAACTCGGGTCGAATGATGCGTTCCTGAAGGCGGTGCTCGATGGCCGCGCTCCGAAAGATGCAGCCGAGTACCTCGTTAAAGGCACGAAGGTGGACGACCCGGCTTTCCGCAAATCGCTGATCGATGGCGGGCAGGCTGCCGTGGATGCCTCGACCGATCCGTTCATCGTCATGGCCCAGCGCATCGATCCGATCCGGCGCGAGCTGATCAAATGGCTTGAAGACAACGTGCAGAGTATTGACGCGCGAGCCGGCGAACTTCTCGGCAAAGCACGCTTTGCGGTTTATGGCAAAAACACCTATCCGGATGCGACCTTTACGCTGCGGCTGTCCTACGGCCAAGTGTTGGGCTTTCCGATGAATGGAACCATCGCGCCGTACAAAACTACCTTTTACGGCCTGTACGACCGTGCCGCTAGCTTCGATTACAAGGCTCCGTTTGATTTGCCCAAGCGATACCTAGACGGGAAAGACCATCTGGACCTGTCCACGCCGTTCAATTTCGTCACCACGAATGACATTATCGGGGGGAACTCCGGGTCGCCCGTAGTGGATCGCAATGGCGACGTCGTCGGGCTGATTTTCGACGGCAACATCGAATCGCTGGTCGGGGATTTTGTGTATGACTCCTACCAGAACCGCGCGGTAGCGGTGCACACCGGAGGCATGACGGAAGCGATGAAAAAGCTTTATGGGGCGCAGAAGTTAGTGGACGAGCTCATGGGGCAGTAGCGGCCGGCAAAGGAGAAGACGGGCAACTTGCCAGTGCCGATTTGCAATCGGACAGAGGAGGAGGGTTGTGAGCGGGGAGCAAGGTAATTCCTCAGGGGCTAAAGCCGACGGTGTGCCGAGAGTTAGGGTCGAAGTCCCTCGAAGCCCGGAACAAGCGAAAGCTCTAACCCCCGGTGCCCCTCTGTGGAAGCTGACCGGCGTCCGCCCGATTACCCGTCTGTTCGCGGCGGCAGTTCTGTCCACGACCGCACTGCTCGGGTTTGCGCAGGACCCGCCGGCTGCTCCTGCGCCTCCCGCGGCAAAGCCTCCGGATCAGGCGAAACCCAAACCGAATACGGATAACGCTACGCAATCGGCGCCGGACCAGCCGAAATGGGATCCACTGCGCGCGGATAAGGACATTGAAGTCGGGAAGTATTACATGAATAAAGGCGACTTCGATGCCGCGATCGACCGTTTTACGGACGCGATTGACGCCAAGCCGGGTTTCGCAGTTCCCTTTCGGTATTTAGGCGAGGCGTACGAGAAAAAAGGGCAGAAGAAACCAGCCGTGAAAGCCTACCAGCGCTACCTGGATCTTTTTCCCAAGGCCGAAGACGGCGAGAAAATACGGAAGAAAATCGAAAAGCTCCACAAAGAGATCGATAAGCAAAAGGCGGAAGGCGACTAGCGGGCGAGGTGGTCGAGAAACTTCCGCGCGATGGTAAACTGCGCGAATCGCTTTTCTTCCGCGCGAAATTCCGGCGAATGAGACACCAGCGAGCATCCCGAGCGGCGCGTGGGGTGCTTGACGTGCAACATTTCATGGTAGAGCACGTACTCCACGACGAATTTCGGGACCCCGGGGCGGTCCATCCGGCGGTTTAGCACGATCTGATTCGGCCCCGGATCGTAGCAACCAAACTGCCTGCGCCAACTGCGCGTGCTCCAGCCGATGTGCGGCTTTTGGAGCTTCCCTTCGAAATATTGCAGGTTCAATGTTTCGAATAAAGTTGCCAGATCGTGATGCCGCCCCTGTGCCGGTATGACGGTGCGGCGTACGCGGCGGCTTCGCATCCGGTCGACCCGGCCACGAACGCGTTCGGAGCGCGCGTAAGCGAGATATCGTTGCACCAACGCGCGAGGCGCCCTTCGCCGGTAAACCTTCGAAAGCAACAAGGCCGCTGCGCCTTCCAGCACTTCGAGCGGCGCGCGCTTCAGCAAATCGGAAAAACGAACATACACGCGCTCTTCGCGCCGGCGGATGGTCAGGACCAGGCTGCTGTACGGGTAGAACTCGACTTGAAAGTGCGGCGGGCGTCCGTCGCAGCCGATGCGAGTGAACATTCTTTGCAGCAAGGCCTCACCGCCCGGCACTTGTGTCGGATTGCGGCGGCCTAGCGTCAACTCTTTCGCCTCACCGGCGGCGGCGCCGCCTTCTTTTTTGCCTTTTCGGCGTCATTTAACGCGTCCTGTGTTCCTTCGATGGCATCGTCCAGATTGTCTTTGTAAAGCTCTACTTCTGGGCCAGTGCTCTGGATCTTCTGCAGAACCGTGAGAAATTCCTTTGCCTTGGTGGTCATTTGGTCGATTCCCTGGCGGATATTCTCCTGCTTTTCAATCGAGAGCTGGATCAGGTCGGCGGCGTCGTCGATGCAGCCGCCGTAGGAATTCATGAGGTAATTCAGCATTTCCCTGTGCTTGTTCGGAGAAGGGTGCTCCAACTCGTACTGGAATTTTTTCAGGCGATCCTCGGCGAAGGTCAGATATAGAGCCACGCGCTCGTTCGGCGTTTCCGCGTCGCGAATCTTATCGGCTTCGAGATCGGACAAATAATCCTTGTCCGGACGCTGCGCCCGCGCGGGCAGCGCTATCGCCAGCGCTGCAAAGAGCAGGAGCGCACTCGTCCAAATTGCAAAGTTCTTTCTGTTGTTCATGGTTTCGCCTCCGGTGCCGCCGGTACTTTCTCCGGATCCGGTGTCCGCTTCGGGAATAGCAGGCGAATCAGTTCGTCGTCCATATCCAAAATATCCTTGCGCACAAGCTCGAGCGGTGGCCGCACATCCGGAGGCGCCGTAACCAGCGTGTCCTCTATTTCGCGCAGGCCCCTGCGGGTCTGCATCTCGAGGCGGCGATAGTCGTTGGGATGCCGGTCCGCATCAGGTTGCTGTCTCTTGAGAAGCTCCAAGCAGGCGCGCACGTTGTCCCGGTACTTCTCAAAAATGAGCCCCGCGTTGATGTAATCGCCCGCCGCACTGGCCTTGCGGGTTTCGTCGAACTGCGCGTCGGTCACCTTGTCCAGAGCTTTTACTTTGCCCGCGGCGTGAGTTTCTTTGTCAAAGCGCGCTTGCAAATCGCTGATTTTGTCGACCGCGACCAGGGAGGCGGCAAACAGCAAAATCGCAGACATTGCCGCACCCCATCCCCATCGTCTGGCCACGCCGTTACTTCTTTTTTTCCATCTTTTCCAGCACATGAATTCGCTGCGTCGCCTGCCAAACCTGATCGGGATTCTTGTTCGCATCGAGCTCCAGGAATTTGCGATATGCGTCAAGGGCGGGCTCAACTCGATTGAGTTTATCGTAACAAAGTGCGCGGATAAACCAGGGACCGGCACCCGGCGTTTCCACTTTCGCGATCACATCCAGAGTCGCCAGGGCCTCCGGGCAGTTTCCCGCCAGATAGTAGGTCGAGCTTAGATCCTTCCAATACGTAAGATTGTTGCGGTCGAGATTCAGAGCGGCCTTCAACTCTTTCTCGGCATCCACGAAATCGCGGGTCTGGAGATAAGTCCGACCCAATCCGCCGTGCAGCTGCGCGTCGTTCGGTACGATAGCAACGGCTTGTTTCAGAGTGACGATCGCCGCATCCCATTTCTTCTGGCCGATTTGAATGTCGGCTTTGAGCTTCAGGGATTCAATCGAGGGCGTCGGGCCGGCCGCGGTCTTATCGAGTTCCGCGAGGGCTGCGTCGTACTGTCGCTGCTCCACGAGAAGGTGGACCAGCCTTGCGCGCGCAGCGCTGTCCTGCGGCTGCACCGCGAGGTAATCGCGATAGGCATCGACGGCCGCGGGCTTTTTCTGGGCATCCAGGCTCAACGCCAATCCTTGCAAGGCCTCCGGCGCTTTCGGTTCGATTCCGAGCGCAGCGCGAAATTTCGATTCGGCATCCTCGGCGCGATTCATTTTCGCATAGATACGGCCCAACTCGATCATGCTGGCGGCATCCTTAGGATCGAGGCGCGTGGCGCCTTCGAACGAGTCTGCCGCGCGTTTCAGATCGCCGCAGCGCTCTTGCGCCAGGCCAAGCAAGTACCTTGGCCGGCTTTGCGCGGGAAGTAATTCCACGGCTTTGCTGAGTGGCGTCACGGCCGCCGTTGCATCCACCTCGAGCAATAAAATGCCCAGATTCAGTTGCGCTTCCGGCATTTTCGGATCGAGGGAAACGGACTGCTCATATTCCGCGCGCGCTTCGTCCGGGCGCTTTAAAGCCGTGTAGGCATAACCGAGTTGAAAATGCGCGTAGGCCACGTCCGGTTTTTCGACAATGAATTTCTGCAACAGAAGGATTGCGGCGTTGTAATCATTTTTGTCCAGCGCCGCCTGGGCTTCGTCGAGAAGATCGTTCAGGGGATTGCGAACCTTCTGCTTGCTTGCCGGAGCTTGCTGGCTCTGCGCCCGGAGCGCTGTGGAAGTCGAAAAACACAGCACTGCCAGGAGCACAAGGTTGCGCGCGCCGATCATGCTTCGTTCGATGGCGGTCTTCCCTCGGCTGGTTTTACGCCATTGCGTTTTGGCTGGCCATTGCCGTTGGCGAGCACCCGCCCCAGAAATCGTCCGGTGTAAGACTGGGCATTGCGCGCGACCTGCTCCGGCGTGCCAGTGGCGACGATTTTACCGCCTTCTTCGCCGCCTTCCGGGCCCAAATCGATCAGCCAGTCCGCGGATTTGATCACGTCCAGATTGTGTTCAATCACCACCAGCGAAGCGCCGGATTCCAGCAGTTTGCGGAAAGCCGCAAGCAGCTTGGCAATATCGTCGAAGTGCAAGCCCGTGGTGGGTTCATCCAAAATGTAAAGGATGCCCTGATTTTCGGTGCGGGTCAGGTGCGCGGCCAGTTTCAAGCGCTGCGCCTCGCCGCCGGAAAGCGTGGTGGCTGACTGTCCCAGCCGCAGATAACCCAAACCGATTTCGTTGAGTACGCGCAGTTTGGAAATAACCTTCGGCACGTTCACGAAAAATGCCAGCGCTTCGCGGACCGTCATCTGCAGAACATCGTGAATGTTTTTCCCGTGATAGCGCACATCCAGCACGCTGCTCTTGAATCTTTGCCCGCGGCATTCCTCGCAGATCAGCTCGACGTCGGCGAGAAACTGCATTTCCACCGTGACGGTTCCATCGCCCTGGCAGGTTTCGCAGCGGCCTCCGGGCACGTTGAACGAAAAATGGCCAGCGGCAAAGCCGCGGCGCTTGGCGTCCGGCGTGTCCGCGAATATTTCCCGGATGGCGTCAAACGCCTTCATGTAAGTGGCCGGATTCGAGCGTGGCGTGCGCCCGATGGGAGATTGGTCCACGATGACGACTTCGTGAATGCTCTGATCGCCTTCCAAGCGATCGCAAAATTCCTTGACGCTGGCTCCATTTCGTTTTGCAGCCAGAGCGCGGAAGAGCACGTCGTACACCAGGGTGGATTTTCCCGAGCCACTCACGCCGGTGATGACGGTGAGTGTGCCGAGGGGCAGCATTACGTCCAAGTTTTTGAGGTTGTGCAGCGTGGCACCGTAGAGACGCAGAAATTTCCCCGCCGGCTTGTGCCGGGTTTGCGGCACCGGGATTCTTGTTTCGCCGCTCAAGTAGCGACCGGTTAACGATTTTGTATCCTTCAGAATTTCTTGATACGAACCGGAGAACAGCAGCCTGCCTCCGAGTTCGCCGGCACCCGGCCCTAAATCCAGAATGCGGTCCGCGGATTGGATCGTGTCCGGATCATGTTCGACCACCAGCACGGTATTGCCTAGGTCCCGCAGCGATTTCAGGATATCGATCAGGCGCTGCGTGTCCCGCGGATGTAAGCCGATGGAGGGTTCGTCCAGCACATACAAGGCACCCACCAGGTGGGAGCCGAGCGATGTTGCCAGTTGAATGCGTTGCGATTCTCCGCCAGAGAGAGTCGAGGTGAGACGTTCGAGCGTCAAATAGTCGAGCCCTACTTCATCGAGGAATTGCAGACGAGTGCGAATTTCGTGAAGAATTTTATCGGCAACCTTCGCTTGACTCTCCGTGAGTTTCAACTCCGCAAAGAACTTACGGGATTCCTTCACGGTCAGCTTACACAAGTCCGTGATCGACCGGCCGGTAATGCGCACCGCGCGCGCTTCAGCGCGCAAGCGTGTTCCGCCGCAGTCCAGGCAGGTTGCATAGCCTCGATAGCGACTGAGGAAAACGCGCACATGTAGTTTGTACTTTTTGCGTTCCAGCCAGTTGAAGAATCCTTTTACGCCGTCGTACTTGTTCACCGGATCGCCTTCGAGAATCAGGCGCCGTTGTTCGGCGGCTAGTTGCCGCCAAGGGACATTCGTCGGAATTCCCTGGGCGCGTGCCCATTTCCGGGCTTCTTGCATCAGCACCCGGTAGCGGGGCTTGGTCCACGGCTCGATGGCACCATCATCGAGCGATTTGCTTGCATCCGGCACCACCAAGTTCAAATCAAAATCGATGGTGTTTCCGAATCCCTGGCAGCGCGGGCACGCCCCATACGGGTTGTTGAACGAGAATAACCGGGGCTCGGGCTCCTGATACAAGGTGCCATCGTTCTTGCATTCGAACCGTTCGTTAAAGGTGAGACGTTCCGCGCAATTCCCTGCCGCATCCGCTAGGAATTCCAGAATTGCTTCGCCGGCTTCGCGGTAACAAATCTCAATCGAGTCCACCAGTCGCGCTCGTGATTCCGGATTCACGGACAAACGGTCCACAAGCACCTGAACGGGTTCCGCGAAATCCACATCTAACAGCGTTTCGGGAGAGGAAAATTCGTGGATCTTTCCGTCCTGATAGAGCCGGTTGAATCCTCGCTTTTGCAGCTCCAGAAGCGCGGGACGTAGCGCGTCTTTTGGCGCCGCTGAAGCCTTCTTTTTCGTCGCTTTTTTTCCAGTCGCCGGCGCTTCCGGGCCTGCTACTTTCAAACTGTAGAGTACATAAAAGCGTCGCCCCGGCTGCAGGGCCAGAATGCGATTCGCGATTTCGTCCGGCGAATCGCGCCGTACTTCGGCGCCGCACTTGATACAGAAGGTCTGGCCGCAGCGGGCAAAGAAAAGCCGCAGATAATCGTAAATTTCCGTAGAGGTAGCTACGTTCGAACGCGGATTGCGAGTGGAATTTTTCTGCCGGATGGCTACCGCCGGCGCGATTCCCGAAATCTCGTCCACATCGGGCTTTTCCATGCGCTCCAGGAATTGCCGGGCATAGGCCGACAAGGATTCCACATACCGCCGCTGCCCTTCGGCGTAGACCGTGTCAAACGCCAGGGAGGATTTTCCGGAACCGCTGACGCCCGTGACGACGGTCAGGGCGTTATGCGGAATTTCGACGGTAATATTTTTCAGGTTGTGAACCCGTGCTCCGCGGACGAGGAGCGCCTCTTGTTGCGTGGGGGAGGGAGCGATGATTTCGTTCGTGGCCAAGGGGAAGCCCAGTCAGCGCGCTCCATGCGCACTGCCTAAACTTCAAAGTATACGACGCTCAAGAGAGACGAGCAAATTGCGACGGATCGTGGACGGATCGTCACTGCGTGGCCCGTCGAGAACCCCCCGGGCTTCACGCGGCAATCATCCGAAGACTGCGACGCTATTGGATGTGCCGAGGTAGACGTAGCCGTTGATCGCCAACGGCGTGATGAACTTGTTGTGATTGAACTGGTCGCGACTTTTCGGAGCTTGGGTGGAATCGTAGAATTCCGTGGCCAGGTTTGATGCGTCGTAGGCGTAAAGGACGGCCGTGGAGCCGGTGGGAGGGCCGTTGTCGGACACCGTGACCGGGAACTCGGCGCCGTTGTCCGCCATTGCGACGGCCGGGGTCGTGTAGGAGGAGTTTGTAGCAGGGGAAATATCCGCGCCGTTTCTCTGCCATTGATACCTGAGATCTCCACCCCGGGCAAGCACTTGAAATAAAGCGGTCTGTAATGCATAGGCGGTTCCGTCCGCTGGCTGCGTGTGAATCGATGGGACCGAAATCCCTGCGCAACCAGATAAAAGAACACCAGCGAACGCATCAGCAAAAAAAGAAGGTACCATTACGGGCCAGTACCATAACCGTTTTTTGTTCATTTTGGCACTAGCAAAATTTTCTTTCTGATTGTTACACCCTCGTTGCTTTCCTAGAATTGCATGCAACCAGAACTTCGGTCTCGGGTTGGTAAAGGCGAAGGATACGATGGTTCAGCAATTCTTCAATTTCCTAGGCTTGCGCGAAGACCCTTTTCACGTGTCTCCGGACCCTCGCTTTTACTTTTCCACAAACGCTCACGAGTCGGCCCTGGTTGAGCTTGTGTTCGGAATTGAAACGCGGCAGGGCTTTATGGTTCTGACCGGTGAGGCGGGAACCGGTAAAACCAGTCTTCTGAACCAGATCATTGACTGGCTACACCGGCGTGGACGCTCAAGCGCGTATATTTTCCACAGCCATTTGGAACCGATTGGGCTGTTGCGATTTATCCTCAACGATTTCGGCGTGCCCTGTGAGTCCCGATCCAAGAGCGTGCTCGTCAGGTCACTGCACATGTGGCTTCAGCAGCGCTATGCCGCCGGGGACCTACCGGTCCTCATTATTGACGAAGCGCAAGCTCTTCCAACACACACTCTCGACGAACTTCGTCTGCTCCTCAATCTCGAGAATCCCCGGGGCAAGATGTTGCAAATCGTTCTCTCTGGCCAGCCGGAATTGGATGAGAAGTTGCGCCTACCCGCCCTTCGGCAGTTACGCCAGCGCATTATGCTGCATGCCCACCTACCGTTGCTCAGCCAGAAGGAAACCGCTGCCTATATTTCCAGCCGACTGGCAGTCGCGGGCTGCTCGGACTCCCCACTGTTTCCCGATGAGGTGGTACAGGATATTTATAAGTCTTCCCATGGCATTCCGCGTGTCGTGAACCTGCTTTGCGAACACGCTCTTATGTCCGCGTACTCGGAGCGCCAGCCGATCGTTTCCCAGGAGATGGTCAGACGCGTTGCGATGGACTTTGATCTCGTCGCCAAACCTTTGTTTGTGAACGACACGGAATTGCGGCCGCAGCGTAGTGTGCGGTATCCCAGGATGCCGTTGATCGAGGAGCGAACAAAGCCGTCGCTGGCGAATCAGCGTGTGACCGCTTGCGGGTGGGAACAGATCGACTTTCATATGTTTAAGGATGCGCCTGGTGCGGCCTACAAAGAGGCTGAACCTCGCGAACAGGTCGAGCCTGCGCTCAATGAGTACGCACTGCCGGCCGTCCCGGCCGCTCCTGCCGAGCCTCCGAAGTCTTGGCGAAAACGCCAGTCGCGTTCGAGCGTAGCAGCATTTGCGCGCAGTGCAGTTACGTCGATCCAGCGGTTCTGGCATGTCTTCGCCAGCCAGATGGCCGACTATGCCAGCTTCTTGCGCGACACTATGTTTTCCGTCGTCGAAAAATTCAGGCGGCTTCCCCCGGCGACCGAGACCGCCGTCACGGGAGATCCAATTCCGGCCGTTTCTTCCGTAACGACCGTCGAACCAGTAAAGTCCTGGCACGACCGGGAATCTCTTTCGCGGGCGTCCGCGTTCGCGAGCCGTGGTGCGTCGGCGGTGAGCAACGCCTGGCGCGCAATTGCGCATCCGTCAGGACGATATATTCGCTCGGTTGTCCTTTCGTTCGTTCGTGATTGCCATGGCTTGTTCCATTCTTTCACTCCGCCTACGCCGGCTCTTGAGACTGGCTCTTCGGCTAACGGCGCCAATGGAAAGTCGGCCATCCAAAATGCACTCGCTCCTCTGGTCCATTGGCTGCGCCAACCGATGACACCGTCGAACGGCTCCAACGATCGCTCATCGGCAGAGCCTGACCGACACAAGTAGAGTTTTTGCGGCACGTCTGATCGCGTGTGAAGGTGCCGCGCCTAGGCTAGGGCGTTCAGCCTTCGTTCTGATGCGGCCCACAACGCGCGCTTTGCCAGTGACCCAGCCGAGCGCAGAGCAAGCCCTCTTGGCCTCGAGGGTCCTGGCTGCAGTCGATCCCCATGACGGGCATGTCAACCTTTCCTTCGCTAACGAGTCATGGTTGAATGTGGTCGCTATCGGGATCGCGTGCGGAGCTGCATATGCCAGATGAGAATGCACATCTGGCGCAGGCCTTGCCGAGTTTAGAGTCTAGAGTTTTGCTTGCTTGGATTGCGCCCGGGATTTGTCGGTCTCGCCCCTAGACGGGGTGGGCTGCGGAATGAGGCGGCATGAATCGAAGAGCATTTTTGGAGAGAGCAGGGGCGGCGGCGCTTTTGCCGATCTGGCCACGCGGACCATTTGGCGACTCTCGGTTTCGCCGCGTCCGCCTTGCCGATGCGGGGTGGCCTTCGAAAGAGGCCTGGAAGCAGCTCAACGATACCATTGGCGGAAATTTGATTCCGGTGGATTTTCCGATTCAAGCATGCACGGCGGGACCAGACACTGCGCAGTGTACGGAACTTTTCAAAAACCTGAAAAATCCGTATTACATCGGCGACCAGCCGGGCGTTACGCAGACGCTCGGCTGGGTGGACGCGTGGGTTACAAAACCCAGTGTTTATGCGATTGCAGCGAGAAACGCCGAGGACATTGCGGCGGGTGTGAACTTTGCCCGCGAAAATAAACTACGTCTGGTAGTCAAAGGAGGAGGACACAGCTATCAGGGCACATCGAACGCGCCCGATTCGCTGTTGCTCTGGACGCGCCACATGCACGACGTGACGATCCACAACGATTTCGTCCCGCAGGGATGCGGGGGGACGATCACGTCACAGAAGGCCGTGACCTTGGGCGCCGGCGCAATCTGGATGCAGGCCTACGACGCGGTGACGACAAAGGGAAGCGCTTATGTGCAAGGAGGCGGTTGTACGACGGTTGGCGCTGCCGGACTTGTTCAGAGCGGGGGCTTCGGGAGTTTTTCGAAACATTACGGAACCGCTGCTTCGGGATTACTCGAAGCGGAAGTTGTCACCGCCGACGGCAAGATTCGCATCGCAAATGCGTGTACAAATCCGGATCTGTTCTGGGCGCTCAAAGGCGGCGGTGGCGGGAGCTTCGGTGCAGTCAGTAAATTGACATTGCGCGTGCGCGACCTTCCGGAGTTTGCGGGCGGCGCCAATTTCACGGTCAAGGCGGCGTCGGACGATGCGTACCGGCGCCTGATTCGCCAATTTGTCGGTTTTTACCGCGAAGCGCTCTTCAACGATCACTGGGGCGAGCAGGCGCATTTCGAGCCCGACAACAGTTTAGAAATCAGCATGGTTTTCCATGGATTGGATACGGAACAATCGCGAAAAGTTTGGCAGCCGTTTCTCGATTGGCTGGCAAAGTCTCCGGGCGCTTACACGATTGAATCGGAACCGAGCATTGGCGCCATGCCAGCTAGGCATTGGTGGGATGTCGATTGGCGCAAAGAGCATCACCATCCCGTTTTCAAGGCGGACGCGCGCTCCGGCGCTAGCCTAAACAACGTTTGGTGGACGGGAGATGGTGGACAAGTAGGCTGGGTGATTTACGGATTTGAATCGCTTTGGATGCCGGCTTCGTTGCTCGAAGATAACTCCCAGGAGCGGTTGGCGAATGCGTTGTTCGCCGCTTCTCGTTACGGCGAAGTGGAGCTCCATTTCAACAAGGGCATTGCGGGAGCGCCTTCGGAGGCGATCGAAGCGACGAGAAATACGGCTACAAATCCGGCGGTGTTGGGGGCGTTCGCGCTTGCGATCGTTGCGGATGGGCAGCAACCCGCGTATCCCGGAGTGGCTGGTCATGAGCCGGACGTTGCCAAGGGCCGAACAGCCAAGGAGACCGTGCATCGTTGTATGAGTGAATTGCGAAACGTGGCGGGCGACGGCGGAGCCTACGTGTCGGAGAGTAACTTCTTCGAATCGGACTGGCAGCATGCCTACTGGGGCAGCAACTACTCGCGACTTGCGGAAATAAAAAAGAAGGTTGATCCGATGGGGTTGTTTTTCGCGCACAACGGCGTGGGTTCCGAGGAGTGGAGCGCGGATGGTTTTACGAAGATTTGAGTGGCGCAGAAGGCGGGCCTATGGGTTGTAGCTGGCGTTGTAGAAAAACTGGAGGGTTCGCCGACCTGCCTGCGGCAGGCGGGCCCCGGTCCGCGCTACAGGTTATTCTTGTTCGAGTTTGATGTGGCCAATGCCGCCTTCGACGGTGAGGTGGATTGTGTTAGGAGCTTTGCCGTAGGCGTCGTTGGTGTATTCGCCGTCTTCTTCTTTCAAGCCGTGGACATCGACCGATCCGAGGCCGCCGTGGACGCTCGCCACAACTCCTACATTCTTTGGCAGGCGAATGATTGCTTCGCCGACGCCGCCGTGGATTTCGGCTTGCAGGTCTTTGCCGCGCTCGCCGGTTAGATCCACGTTGGCCTGACCGGCGCCGATGTTCAATTCCAGACGCGTCAGGTCGACATTCGCTAAATTCAGATCGCCACGCCCTGCACCTACGTCAATTTCTAGCTCGAGCGGCACGTGATTATTCACTTTCAGCTTCCAGATATTGTCGGAATTGGTCATCAACTGGTTGGCACTTTGTTGATTGATCGAAAGTGTTCCGACCCCGTTCTCCACCGTGTATTCCACGGCGGGCGCGGCCCAGGACGCGCTCTGCGAAAAATCCCCCTCCATCAGTTGCTTGGCTCCGCCCTCTATGTGAAGTTCTCCCGCCGGCATGTTCAGAGTCATACGCACTGCCTTGGCATCCTTCAGATCGACTGCCTGGGCCTCATGGGAGTGGCGCCCGGTGCCGGCAGAAACATGCGTCCAATCGTGGTGTGACGGGCCGCGCCAATGCCAAATCAGCACGCCCAAGACCATGATAAAGAGCAATATTCCGACCGTCGAACCAACGGGAAACAGCGGCGCGCTCTCTGGATGGTTACGCCTTTGCGCGCTGTCCCAAAACATTCCTGCGCCGACCAGGATCAGGAGCAACGGCCAATATTTCCAGAGCACCGGCCAGGGATCGAATTCCGGCAGCCAACGGGTCATCAGAAAAAGCACGCCGATTCCGATCAGGAGAAGCGGAAAGACCACCGAACTGCTTCGCACGCGATTGTCTTGAGACATGCTTGCCCCTTCTACTCTTTTCTACGTAGGAAAGCAGCCAAATGTTCCACCGGTGGGCCGACCGCTCCCATCGCGTAGGCTCGAAGCGTCAATTCCCACTGCCGGGAGTGGCATGCTAGAGTGCGAAAAGCCTCAGGCTTGGAAGGCCTGAGCTACACTGGTCGCGTGAAGGCTGCCATCGTGCGTACATGGGGTGCCCCGGTGCTGGAACCCTAGGAAGAATGTCTCACGGTTTGAGGTAAAGGGTATGGCCATGTTTGACCGCGTCATTTGGATTGTACTGGACAGCGTCGGGATTGGGGCATTGCCCGATGCGGCGGATTACGATGATGTGGGCCGTAGCACCTTGGGACATGTTGCGGAGTCGCGGCGTTTGCGGCTTCCGAATCTTGTGAAGTTGGGCTTGGCCAATATTGCTCCGCTGGCAAGTCTTCCTCCACCCCTTGATCCTTTGGCATCGTTCGGGAAAGGTGTTACGCGTTCACCCGGGAAAGACACGACGACCGGTCATTGGGAAATGGCGGGAGTATGGCTCGATCAGGCGTTTCCCGTTTACAAACACGGATTTCCACCGGAAATTCTGGATGCATTCGAAGCGCAGATCGGGTGCAAGACGATTGGCAACAAGCCCGCTTCCGGGACGGAGATTATCCAGGAACTCGGTGAAGAGCACGTCCGCACGGGAAAGCCTATCGTCTACACTTCCGGCGACAGTGTCTTTCAAATTGCGGCGCATGAAGATGTGATTCCTATCGGCGAACTCTATCGCATGTGCGAGATTGCGCGGAAACTGCTCGACGGGAAACATCGTGTTGGCCGCGTGATTGCGCGTCCGTTCACCGGAACGGCGGGATATTTCACTCGGACGTCACGCCGCCATGATTACGCCGTTGATCCGCCCAAGCCCATGCTTCTCGACGTTCTTGAGGAAAAGCATGTAGCGGTCTTCGGTATTGGCAAGATTCACGACATCTACAATGGCAGGGGCGTGGGTGATTACGTCACGACGAAATCCAATGCCGACGGTATGGAGAAACTGACCACGGCGACGCGCGAACGGAAGAACGGGCTGGTTTTTTGCAATCTTGTGGATTTCGACATGCTGTTTGGGCACCGCAAGGATGTGGAGGGCTTTGCCCGGTCTCTCGAAGAATTTGATGAGGCGCTGGCTGCCTATCTACCGTTGCTCGGACCAGGGGATCTTTTGCTTCTTACCGCCGACCACGGGTGCGATCCCGACCCGCGATGGGAAACCACGGACCATTCGCGCGAGTATGTGCCGATTCTGGCATACTCACCGGCGCAGAACATCGCGAAGTATCTTGGAGTGCGCTCGACGCTTGCGGATATGGGGCAGACCATCGCCGAGAATTTTGACGCACGGATTCCGCACGGCGAAAGCTTTCTGACGATGCTTCAGTAGGCGCTACGTTTTCTGACACAAAGAGAAAGCCTCGTGGGATGGTGGACGTTTTGCGGACCTGGGGTCCAACCGCGCCGGACTCCTGTGCGGGAAGAGGAGTGCCGGTCTGACCCGAGGCTCAGGGCAAGAGGCAGGCGCTACAAGGAAAACTACTTACCGGTGGCGGTCGGGCCGCCGCCTGGGGCGTAATAGCCGTTGCGGGTGCGGGCTACGAGTTTGCCGTGGCCTCGGGGCGGAATCACGTCTACGTGCACGCTGCGGAAGCTGCCATCCCTGGCGGCATTCGAGGGATAGTAGGCCAGCGTGTATTGATGGCGAATATCGTGGGCTACTTGTTCGCAGATTGCATGGACGTCTTCGACGTTTTCCGGGAAGAAGGCCACACCACCGGACGCCTGGGCAATTTCCGTGAGCGCTCGTTTCGCGTTCTTGGCGCTTTTCTTGCTCTCCTGGCTCAGTAGGCCGATCGTGTAGATGACCGTATCAGTCTTCTGAATCTCGCGTATGGTTTTCTCGAGGGAGTTGCGGCTGGTGTTGTCTTCGCCATCGGTAACAATCAGCAGGACCTTCTTCTCTTTGCTGCCCTTCTTCAGGTGGTCCAGGGAACCGATGATGGCGTCATAGAGGGCGGTGCTGCCGCGGGCATCGATACGTTCGAGTGCTTCCTTTAGTTCCGGAATGCTGCTGGAGAAATCTTTGTCCAGATCGAGATAGAAGTCGTCGTTGAAATTCACGACGAAGGCCTCGTCCTGGGAATTGCTGCTCTGGACGAGGGTCAAGGCAGCTTCGTTTACGCGCGGGCGTTTGTCTCGCATGCTGCCACTGTTGTCGATCACCAGCCCCATGCTGACGGGAATGTCTTCGCGCTTGAAAACGGAAAGCTTCTGTTCCACTTTGTCTTCGTACACACGGAAGTTTTCTTCGGTCAGGCCATCCACGAATTTTCCGCGGTCGTCTAGCACGCTGGTGTGCAGCACAACCAAGTTCACGTTCAGGGCTATTCTTCCCTGCTTGCTGTCAGGAGCAATCTGGCCCGGTGGAGGCGGAGGCGGTGTCGGCGCTACCGGGACTTGCGCGAGCACCGTGCCCGCGTGCAGAACAAACAGAAGCAAAAAAAGTGTGGCGAATCTAACGCAGGTCGACGACAGCGGCTTCTCAGTGCGCGGGCGCGTAATAGCCGGTCTTCGAGTAGACCGAGAGGGGAGGAAGGCCTTTGGGCGCGCGCAGTCTGATTTTGATTTTGCGCCAACGGGCGTCGTGGACGTGATTGCTTGGTCGGTATCCCAGTACATATTGGTTGCGCAGCTCCATGCCGATCTTGGACGCGATGTCCGGTAGATCATTAAGATGCTCGACGGCGAAGACACGGCCGCCGGTGAGTTCCGTTACCTCGGCGAGCAGCGAAGGCCCGTTGAGTTCTTCCGGCGTACGATTGCGATATCCAAGCGGGTCGTAAATACCGATGGCATAGAGCTGGGTGTCGGCTTCCTTTACCAACCGCTTGATATCGTTCTCGTTGTACCTACTATGATTATCCCCTCCATCCGAGAGGATGAGCAAGGCGCGCTTTGCGTTGTGTGCACCCCTCATTTGACTGAGTCCGAGATAGATGGCGTCCAAAAGGGCGGTTCGGCCTTTTGGAGCGGTGAGCATCATCCGGCTCTGGAGGTCTTCCACACTGTTTGTGAACGTGCTGGTGAGCTCGGCGCGTTCGTTGAAGCTGACCAGAAAAAACTCGTCCTGTGGATTGGCGGTCTTGAAAAATTCCAAAGCCGCCTCGCGGGCTTTGTCGACCTTGTTGGCCATGCTTCCGCTGAAATCGAAGATCACGCCGATCGAAATAGGAACGTCCTCCGAAGAGAACGAAACAATTTCCTGTTCAATGTTGTCTTCAAACACGCGGAAGTTGTCTGGCTCGAGCCCTGTCACCAGACGATTGTAGGGATCCGTCACCGTTACGTTAACGAGCGCCAAGTCGACATCGGCCTTGATGATTTTTCCCGGTTTGATGAGTACGGACGGCGTGTTTCGAGAGCCGTCCGTCGGCGGTTTCGGCACACTGTCCGATACCGGTGTCACCGTGATTGCAGCCGGCGGTGGCGCGGAGATTTCGGGTGGATCGGGGGCAGGAGGATCCTGCGCAAAGGCGGGAATTGCAACACAGAGAGTGATCAGGCACGCGACGGGACGGGTTTTCGCCAGCCAAGGAGCTACAAACGACTTGCACCAATCGCGCTTCACAGTCCCCCATCTACCCGGTTCTATCGGACAGCCGCGCGGTGAACTCATGATAGCACCGACGCACCGGAAGGCAAGCCCTTCCTGGCTGTATTTCGCGGGCGAAACAGCTCAACGTCGTGCGTGTGTTGCTGGCAGGTGATCTTCGAAATGATGCTGGTGTGTTAGCATCGGCTGGATGTTTCATCGGGAGAAACAGCGGTCATGTCCGATCCCATTGTCGTCGTTGTGATTCCCGCGCGCTTCGCATCCACGCGCTTACCTGGCAAACCCCTTGTGACTTTAGGCGGAAAGCTCATGGTCCAACACGTTTACGAACGGGCCAAGCGGGCGCAAACCGTACACAAGATACTGGTAGCTACGGACGATCAACGGATTTTCGATGCCGTGCATTTGTTTGGGGGCGAGGCGCGTATGACCCGCTCCGATCATCGCACCGGGACAGAGCGCATTGCGGAGGTTGCGGTTCACGAGCCCGGCGATATTTTCATCAACGTGCAGGGGGACGAACCCCTGATCGATCCGGTGTCCATCGATACCGCGGTGGCCGCGTTGCTCGAGGAGCCGCCGGCACAAATCGCAACCGTTGCCACGCCGATTCGCCACGCCAACGACATCATGGACCCGAACGTTGTCAAAACCGTCCTTGATTTTGACGACAACGCACTTTATTTCTCTCGAGCGCCAATTCCTTGGATTCGGGACACGCAGCAGAAAATCCACGTCAAGTATTGGAAACATCTTGGGCTGTATGTTTTCCAGCGAGACGCCCTTCTCGAGTACCCGACGTTACCGCAGGGAGAGCTCGAGAAAATCGAGCAGCTCGAACAGCTTCGGTGGCTCGAGAACGGCTGGCGCATCCGCGTCGCCGAGGTGCCACGGGATGCGGTGAGTGTTGACGTGCCGGAAGACATTTCGCGCGTGGAAAAGCTCCTGAGAGAGGAAAAACGCCCGGAGAGCTAAACTGTTCCGGGTGAGAAACCGCGTCTATTGCTGGTTCACCGTTCCCGCCATAGTGCGCACAGCGTCCGAACAGATCATCAATACCTTGCCCGGATTCACAAAATAGGCCTGGAAGTTCAAGGTGACCGACGGGCTTCCGGTCAGGCCATATTTATAGTGATTATTTGCCGTGCCGTCTCCGTTGATTGTCAGCGTCCCCGCCAGACCCACATCGGTATAGATGGTCTTTGCACTCAGCCCGAGCTCCGTGTAGTCGGCGATTCCTGAAATGTTACTGGAGTTCGTGTTCGCCAGTGCGTATTGCCCGACGCCATCTTCCGCGAACGGAACAATCGTTGAAGACCCTAACTGCACCCCGTTCCAACTCACTGCATAATTCCCGGTGCTTCCGCCCAGCGTGAAGGGTCCGGCGGCCTGGGCGTACATCGGGCCGGTTCCGATGATGCCTTTTGTTGTTTCGAGCGCGACTCCGACTGCTGGGGAAAGCAAATAAAAAACGTCCGCAAACGTTCCCACGCCGGAACTCTTGAAAGTGAAGGTGCCCCTTCCGCTCCCGGAATTTGCCGTGTCCATCGCATAGGTGGCCGCCGAAATATTCCCTCCTTGCGACACGTGCGTGTAACTCCCGTCATTGTTGTCGTCCAAAGAGATTGCGTCCAAGTTGCCGTTTCCGTCCGTCGTGAATCGCGCGACTCGCGTGATTTGCGCTTGCGGTCCCAGGATGGATGCGCCGGCGATCAGATAGACGAAACCGCCGGAGATTTGCGAGTTCTGCGTCGGGATGGTTCCGGTCTGCTGCAGGGCTTCGCCGGCACTGCCGCCCAAAGTGTCTTCCTCCAAGATATTCAAGCGCGTCGCATCGACGATATAGAAAGCGTAGGTGCGTCCATTGAAGGTCATCGTGCCGCGGCCGAAGTTGGTGCCGTTCCCGTTGGTATCGAGGGCATAGGTTCCGGGCGAAACCGCGGTCGCGCCGGAAGGAGTGCCAATGTTACCGTCGTTCGTGTCCATCACTCCGCCGGTGATGTTGCCATTGCCATCTCCGGCGACCTGACCTGCCAGGGCGATAGGCGCAGCCTTCTGCGGCGTAAGGGAAACACCATAGAGACCGAAAACGTAGGAGTGCGCCAGCGCGGAGTTGGCAAAATCGCTGCTAGTTTGCAAATTGAGGGTTCCGCTGGTGGCGGCGTTCAAGTCCGTTTCCACCATATTTCCCGTACTCGATGATTGCAAGATCAGGTTGAAGGTCAAGTCGCCACTCGCGGCGTTCAATAGGATCTGTCCCCGGCCATTGGACTCGATCTGGTAGCTGCCACCGGTGAAAGGGACCTGCGAGGCGGGCTGTCCCGCGCTTAGATTGAGCATATCCTCAAGACCGCCGGTGATGCTTCCGGTTCCGTCCGCGCTAAAAGAGCCGAGGCGAGCAAAGTATGCGCCGTTGACGTCCACGCCTGCCATCGAGAAGGCATATTGGCCCTTTAAGCTAGCGTCCGAAAACGGACCAGAGGGAGGCGGAGCAGGACTCTTGCTGCCGCAAGCCGCGAGAGTGAGAGCGAGAACGCTTAGGGCAACGGCCAGACAAGGTTTTCGGCACACCCGCATGTGTTCATGCCCCCTGTGAATAAATGCCGGTCCAGCATAATCGTTTCTGGCAGTCCTGCAAACCCACGCCGGTGCGGGTGTGGTGTTCGCCCGAAGAAAAAAGAGCCAAGAACAGGTCTGGAGTTCCGCGAATCGGAAGAACCGAAATTCCGATGCGCTGGTTCCAAGACTTTGCATTGACACCCCTTCCCCTTCCGAACATAATTGTATGTACGTCAATCCTGCGGAGGTTCGACAAGCTCAAGCCTGTGCGACGCAGGCACTAGCGACCCGGATGGCGCCAAAATATATCTTTGTTACCGGCGGTGTTGTTTCTTCTCTTGGTAAGGGCGTTGCAGCTTCCTCTATCGGCTGTCTCCTCGAAAGTCGTGGTTTCAAGATAACAATTCAGAAATGCGATCCGTACCTGAACGTCGATCCTGGTACGATGAGTCCGTTTCAGCACGGCGAGGTCTTCGTCACCGACGACGGGGCGGAAACCGACCTTGATCTCGGCCACTACGAGCGGTTCACTCATGTTCAGCTTTCTCGGGACAACAACTGGACCACCGGGCGAATTTACGAAACCATCCTTTCCAAAGAACGGCGCGGCGATTATCTCGGCAAGACGGTTCAGGTCATTCCGCACGTTACCGATGAGATTAAGCGCTGCATCAAGCGGGTTTCGGAAGGCGTGGACGTCGTCATTGTGGAAATTGGCGGCACGGTCGGAGATATCGAGTCTCTTCCCTTCCTCGAGGCCATTCGCCAGATGCGGTTGGAACTGGGCCCGGAGAACACTCTGTTTGTTCACGTCACCTTGGTTCCCTATATCAGCGCCGCCGGAGAACTAAAGACCAAGCCTACGCAACACAGCGTCAAGGAAATGCTGGGCATCGGAATTCAGCCGGATATTCTCCTTTGCCGCAGCGACCGGCAGATCTCGGCAGATTTGAAACGAAAGATCGCCCTATTTTGCAACGTCGCCGAAACGTGTGTCATTTCCATGCAAGACGTGAAAACCATTTACGAAGTCCCGGTGGAATTGAGCACGGAGGGGCTGGACGGCCAGATTACGCGCCTTCTGCGCCTGGAGGACCGGCCAGCGAACATGCAGCCCTGGCTGGACATGTTGAACCGGTTGCATCATCCCAAGGGGGAAGTTCGCATCGCCATTGTCGGCAAATACGTGCAACTCGAAGACGCCTATAAGAGTCTCCGCGAGGCTCTGTTGCACGGCGGGCTTGCGCACAACTACAAAACGGTGATCGAATGGATCGAATCCGAGGAAATCGATTCGTTGGAAACCGCGGAAAAGCGCCTGAAGAATTACGACGGTATCCTTGTTCCAGGCGGCTTTGGCAAACGCGGCATTCAGGGAATGGTCTACACGATTCAGTATGCGCGCGAGCGCAAGATTCCGTTCTTCGGCATTTGTCTGGGCATGCAGTGCGCCACGATCGAATATGCGCGCGACGCGGCGGGGCTTACAAGGGCAGACAGCACCGAGTTCGATCCACAAACGCCGGATCGCGTGATTTACAAGTTGCGAGAATTGCTTGGCGTAGACGAGATGGGCGGAACAATGCGCCTGGGGGCATGGCCTTGCAAGTTGGAGCCGGGGTCTTTTGCTCAAAAGGCTTATGGAGTGACGGAGATCAGCGAGCGGCACAGGCACCGCTATGAGTTCAATCGCGAGTATGAAAAAGCATTGGTTGCCGCCGGGCTGAGAATCACCGGGCGTACTCCCGACGAAAACTACGTCGAGATCGTGGAGGCTCCGAATCATCCGTGGTTCCTCGGCTGCCAGTTCCACCCGGAGTTCAAGTCCAAGCCGCTCGAGCCGCATCCGTTGTTTGCAGCCTTTATTGGAGCTTCGCTCGAACATCGCCTGCAAAAAGCGCGTCCGGTAACGAGTGTCACCGCGGCAGAGCAGCCTCACGCTCCGGCGCTGCGCGCTGCGCCGCACGCCTCCGCTTGAGAAGCGGAACCGCTCTTCGGACTGTGCAGGCCTGCCTTTGCATTCTGTCCTTGTGGTATCTTCAATGTTTCCAATGACGCAAACACGTGAAATCGCGATTGGTTCACTGCGCCTTGGTGGCAACAATCCACTGTTCCTGATCGCCGGTCCGTGTGTGATTGAGTCCGAATCTCATGCGCGGATGATCGCGGAGCGTGTTGCAACCATTGCCGCAGACGAAGGCGTGCCTTATATTTTCAAGGCATCTTACGACAAAGCGAATCGGTCTTCGATCCAGGCGTTCCGGGGACCGGGCCTCGGCGAAGGGTTGCGCATTCTCGGCAGAATCAAGACTGAGTTCGGGTTACCTATCCTGACCGACATTCACGATGCTTCTCAGGCTGCACCTGCCGCTGAGGTCGCGGACATCCTGCAAATTCCGGCTTTTCTTGCGCGGCAGACAGATCTGCTTCTTGCCGCCGCGAAAACGGGACGCATTGTGAATATCAAGAAGGCGCAGTTTCTTTCGCCGTGGGATATGGGAAACGTTGCGGAAAAAGTCGCTTCCTGCGGCAATCTCAAGATTATTTTCACGGAGCGTGGCGCTTCGTTCGGTTATAACAATCTCGTGGTCGATATGCGCTCATTTCCCATTCTTCAGAAACTTGGCTATCCCGTCGTGTACGACGTCACCCATTCGGTGCAAACTCCCGGCGGCTTGGGTCACGCGAGCGGTGGGCAGCCCGAGTTCATTGAAACGCTTGCCCGGGCGGGTGTTGCAGCCGGTGTTGACGGAGTGTTCCTTGAAACTCACGACAATCCTGCGGCAGCCCGCTCCGATGGTCCCAACGCGTTACCGCTCGAACAGCTTCCCCAACTTCTTTCCCGGGTCAAGGAGCTTTCTGCCCTCGTTCGCCGCTGGAGAGTCGCGTGAGCGTTTCAGGCTTCGAAGGCCAGTTTCTCCTGGAACTGCACGCCTGGACGATTGGGATCCCGCAGTGCTGGGCCCCTAGGACTGGTCGGCCTTCTAGTTTCACGTGTCATAAGCGACTGGCGGCGTCTCTATGAGTCTCGATTCTGCTCGTCGAGTGCTGCGCATTGAAGCACAAGCCATTGCTGACCTTCTCGTGCGTCTTGACTCTTCGTTCACTCGCGCCGTCGATTTGTTTCACGGCTGCAAGGGGCGCGTCGTGGTCACCGGGATGGGCAAATCCGGGTTGATTGGCAGGAAAATTTCCGCGACGCTTTCCAGCACCGGCACGCCCTCCTTTTTTCTTCACGCCGCAGAAGCATTGCACGGAGATCTGGGAATGCTCGCTCGCGGCGATTCCCTTCTGGCCATCAGCTACGGAGGAGAAACGCCCGAGATTCTCAACCTTCTTGAGGCCCTCAAGCGGCTTGAAGTCCCGATCGTAACGATTACCGGCAATCCCAAGTCGACGCTTGCGGGTGCCAGCGAAGTTGCGCTCGACGCCAGCGTCAAGGAAGAGGCTTGCTCCTTGAATCTCGCTCCGACGGCGAGCACCACCGTAGCCATGGCGCTTGGGGATGCGCTGGCGGTCGCTCTGCTCGAGCGCAGGGGATTTCAGCCTGACGATTTCGTCGCGCTTCATCCCGCAGGCAGGCTCGGCAAGAAACTGCTTCGTGTCGAGCACTTCATGCACGCGGGCGATGCCCTTCCGCGGGTTTCACCGGAAACACCGATGCCGGCCGCGTTCCATGAAATGTCGGCGAAGAAACTTGGCATGACCACGGTGACCACGGCCGACGGAAAACTCGCAGGTATCCTCACCGATGGCGATCTTCGGCGTCTTATGGAAAAACACGGTGGCGCCACGCTCTCGATGACCGCCGGCGACTGCATGGTACGTACCCCGCAGACCATCGGACCCAGCTTGCTCGCTAGCCAAGCTCTGAACCTGATGGAAAAGAAAAAGATTACTTCGATCGTCGTGGTCGATCCTGCTTCGCAGAGAGTCTTGGGCGTAGTCCACCTTCACGACTTGTGGACGCTCGAACTCATTTAGCACGCGAAAGGCCGCTCCCGCCTGCGGCGTACGCTCTGCTAACGAACAAGTTTGTTTTTGGCTGCTTCTACGGCCTTGTGGAGGAACGCTTCGAATTTCCGGCGTCACGCGCGAAGCGGCTCGCACTGCATTTCGAACTCCTGAACGATGAGTTGAAACAGTTTCCAGTCCGGCTGCTTTTTGGACTGGATCGATCGTTGGGCATTACCGATGGCGCGTATGGCCTTATCGAGTTGCGACCGGCGAGCGAGCAACACCTCTCGCTGCTTCTGCGAGACGCCGGACAACTTCGCGTCGGGCTCCAGCAAACGACCGATCTGTTTCAGAGGAATACCGAGAAACTCGAGGACGACGATTTGTTCGAGCCGAGCGAAATCGCGCAAGCCATACAAACGGTAACCGGCTTGTGACCGCTGTTTAGCTCGCAAGAGTCCCACTCGGTCGTAATGATGCAGCGCCCGCACGGCAACTCCGGCCAGGTTTGCGAATTCCTTGGCACGATACATTCTTTGGTTCCCGTTTTCACGGTTTCCTCCGGCCTCATGCTCAACCCTGACGCAACGTGAGGGTCGAGGCATTTTTGCTTGCCTATTGCATCCAGGCCCAACGAAAGGGTCGCCGTTGGCGCCGGTTCGATCCTGCGGAGATGGGTCCGAGAGTGCTAGCCCACCTCTGAAGAATACTTAGGACGCCGAACGCAGGAAGAATGGGACGTACCCGCGTGCGACGGCATTCCTGCTAAACTTTACAACTTGTTTGCACCGGAGGCTCACTTGGCTCGCAGCCCGAAAATTTCTCCTGCTCTGAAGAAACGCGCCGCACAAATCAAGGTGCTCCTGATGGACGTCGACGGAACCATGACCGATGGAGGGGTCACGCTGCTGTCGCAGCGTGACGGGTCGGCCCTCGAAATCAAGACGTTTGACGCGCATGACGGCCAGGGGCTCACGCTCGCGCACACCGCTGGGTTACGAACCGGGTGCATCACCGGTCGCGAGAGCGCCGCACTTCTTCGCCGCGCTAACGAAATGAAAATGGAGTTTATCTATATGAAGCAGGCGGCCAAGATTCCGGCTTACGAGGAAATCCTCGGCCAAGCGGGCGTTTCCGATTCCGCCGTGGCTTATGTCGGCGACGATCTTCCCGATCTGCCTATCCTGCGTCGCGTCGGGCTCGCCATCGCCGTTGGCGATGCTGTTGCGGAGGTCAAAAAGGCCGCCCACTTCATCACTGCTTCGGCCGCCGGGCACGGCGCCATTCGAGACGCCATCGAACTCATCCTCAAGTCGAAGGGCATCTGGGAAGAGATGATCGACAAAGCCCGCGCGTGATTTCTAGGATTTCTTGCCCGCCCGGAAAATGCCAAAGGGAATGCCTTCGGGATCCTGCAAAATGCTGACTTCATCGCCGCTGGGGATCAGTTGCGGAGGAAAAATGACTTTGCCGCCCGCAGATTCGACACGCCGGACATAAGCCGACACGTCATCGACGCGGATGAACAACTGCACCATGCTGTGCGCTTCCGCGGGAATCTGCCAGATCGCACCAGGGATGCCTTCCGCGGAGCCGGTTTCCACGGCGCGGCTGCCGAGGGCATCGGGCGGCCAGACATTCCAGTCAAAAATGGAAGCGTAGAATTCGGCGAGTTTTGTCGG
This sequence comes from Candidatus Acidiferrales bacterium, assembly GCA_963783955.1. Lineage (GTDB taxonomy): Bacteria > Acidobacteriota > Terriglobia > Acidiferrales > UBA7541 > Acidiferrum. Next base: position 78,336 of record CAWAPN010000005.1, read on the forward strand.
CTGCTTGCTGAGGATCTGCCAGTACATTACGGGTTGTCCCATTTCTGCTTCCCCCTGTCTGATCCAGCTCTGGCACTCTCATATCACGTCTGCGTCACGTCGATGGAGAAGTTTTTTCGGTCTTTCTTCGATTCTCCACGTTGGGGGAGAATCTGGCCCGGAAGGCCTGAGCTACGGCTTGACTTCCCGCGGCTGTGGTTACAGACTCTGCCGCACGAGCGCGAAACAGGGAGAGTATCCTTCATGCGAATCAACTACGTGGCCGTTTTCGTTGCTGCAATCGCTTACTGGATTCTTGGGGCGATCTGGTATGGTGTGGCCTTCAGCAAGCCTTGGATGGCGCTTGAACACATGTGCGCCGAGCAGGCGCAGAGCATGAATCCGGTGCTTCCTTATATCCTTACGTTCTTGCTCAATCTGGTGATTGCCGCTGCGATCGGGTTGATTTGTGTTTGGCGCAACGCGAACACGTTTGGCCGGGGAGCTTCGGTCGGCGTGCTTCTTTGGATCGGAATTGTTGGCCCGGTGACCTTCACTACCTATATGTACGAAATGCGGCCGTGGCAGCTTTTCGCCATCAATGAATTCTATCCATTGTTTGGATTCGTGTTGATGGGAGCCATTCTCGGCGCGTGGACCAAGAAAATTGCCTGAGTTTCTTGTGCTTAGGTTTTCCGGGGCTCTCAGGCGATAATGGATTCCGTAGCGAGGCTCCGACCTGATGCATCCATGGCACGACGTTTCTCCGGGGAAAGAACTACCCCGTGATTTTCAGGCGCTGATCGAAATTCCGCTGGGCTCGAATGTCAAGTATGAGTTGGACAAAGCCAGTGGCTTGTTGAGGGTCGACCGCATCATTCATTCAGCCGTCTACTATCCTGCAAATTATGGTTTTATCCCACAAACGTATGCGGAGGACAACGATCCTCTCGACGTGCTGGTGCTGTGCCAGGAGGCCGTTCAGCCGCTCGCGCTGATCAAGGCGCGAGCGATTGGCGTGATGACAATGATCGATTCCGGCGCGAGCGACGACAAAATCATCGCCGTTGCCACCAATGACCCCGAATACAGCGAATATATCGAAGCGCGCGATCTGCCTCCGCACCGGCTGCTGGTTGTGAAGCGCTTCTTTCAAGACTACAAACAGCTCGAAGGCAAGCAGGTTCAGGTCGAGGACATTCGTCCCGCCTATGCTGCCATCACTGTTATTGAGAAGGCTCTCCTGCGGTACAAAGCGCTGCGCGACGACCTCCGTGCTGCGCATACTTGATCCGGAACCTCTGTGCCCCTTGCTCTCAAATGGACTCTGATTTCGCTGGGCGCGATTCTCGTTGTCGTCTATGCGCTGCTGAGTTGGATGGCGGGCGGCCCGAAAGACGCGCTTTACATGATCCGGTACGCCTTGCCGCACATGGCCCGTGGCAAGCTAAAGCTGGGCGAGCAGGCGCCGGACGCGCGGCTGGTGGCGCTCGATGGCTCGACGCGCTTCCATATTCGAGAAAGAACTGCTGGAAGGCCGCTGGTGCTGGTCTTCGGCAGCTTTACTTGACCACCCTTCCGTCGCCAGGTTGGCGACATCGCGCAACTTTACACCGATTACAAGGACCACGTAGATTTCTTGACGATTTATATCCGCGAAGCGCATCCCACCGACGAGTGGATGATGAAGTCCAACGAAAAAGAGAAAGATAATGTTTGCTATAAGCAGCCGAAGACGATTGAGGATCGTATAGTTATCGCGAACGATTTTACAAAGCGTTACAAATTCACGGTTCCGTTTGGCATCGATGAGATGTCCAATGCTGCGAATGATGCATATGCAGCATGGCCGGAGCGCCTGTACGTGATTGACGAGAACGGGCAAATCTCGTACAAGGGCGGCAATGGGCCGTTCAAGTACGACCCGAAGGAAGTTCGTGTGTGGCTCGCGAAGCGCTACGGCGAAGTGAAGCATCCAACACCTGCAACTACAGAGAAGAAAAACTGATCGGATGTAGCTTCTGGAAAGCGACTCCGCCGATTTATGGCTTCGGTGATAGAAGAAATACAAGAGCAGCGGGTAGGCAAAGCCCAGAACGGCAGAAGGCCGGGCTCTGTAATGTTTTATCACGCCAATCCAAATAAATACGGGCACCGAACATTGGCCGCCGCTGGTACCAGCACGCCGGTCCCTCGCGAACCTATCAGGAGAGCGATTCCCGCGGCTAAGAGCATCGCACCCAACAAGATCGCGGATAGGGCAACAGGCATTTGTCCTCGCGTTAACTTGAGCTCCTGAACGAACCATCCGAAAATCTATGCGCCAACGGCACGGAAGAATACCCAGGCAATTGTAGATGCCGGTGCAAACGAGAGCGCGGCCGTGATGACCGCAGCGGAACTCAACCGCGACCGCATTCCCACGCTGGCGCACTCCCACAATGCCTGGTGCCACGTCGACGGTGGTCCGGAAGCTTAGGGATTTCGCGTTACACTTCGTTAGTCGTCACGTGAACGCGAATAATAAAGGCGGGCGAACGGGCGGGAATGCCAGGCATGTTGGACTGGCGCGTACGATTTCTAAGCTGGGCCATTGTTCGCGGTCGCAGGCGGTTCGGCTCGTCCGCGAAGGACGAGTGCGCCTCAACGGCGCGGTGACGAAAAATCCGGAGGCTCCGGTTCGTCTTGCGAAGGATCGTATCCATGTGGACGGGCAGTTCCTTGGCGCAGCAGAGAAGATCTATCTCTTGTTGAATAAGCCTCGCGGCATCGTCACTAGCGCTTCGGACGAGAAAGGCCGCGACACCGTTTATTCCCTTTTGCCTTCGAAGGTCCAGTGGATTTCGCCGGTCGGACGGCTGGATCGAGCTAGCGAGGGTCTGCTGCTCTTCACGAATGATTCCGAATGGGCCGCACGTATTACGGATCCTGGTTCGTATCTGCACAAGACTTACCATGTTCAGATTGGGGCATTCGCCGATGACCAAATGTTGCGAGCTCTCGAACGCGGGGTCGCGGTCCCGAAGGGCCAGACGCTGAAAGCAAAGAGCGCTACGATTCTGCGTTGCGGAGAAAAGCATAGCTGGCTGGAAATCGTCCTTGATGAGGGAAAGAATCGGCATATTCGGCGGATGCTCGAAGCGCTTGGAGTCGAGGTGCTGCGGCTGATCCGGGTTTCGATTGGGCCGGTGAAGTTGGGTGGGCTGGCGAAAGGTGCTCATCGGGTTCTTAGGGCCGAAGAAAAGGAGGCGCTTGACAGCGTTTTGCGCCGAGCGCACGCGGCGATGTGAAGCGATAGACGGATCGCCTCGGAGGGCGGTCCCCACCAGGAGTAGGGTTACTTTTCGAGTTCGCTGCTGCCGTAGATTGGAGAATCCTTGGGTATGGGTTCGTTCCAGATGTAGTGATTGAACCAATCCAGATTCGACTGCGCCAGCGCCCGGATTGATTTCGGCTTGTTGACGCCGTGTCCGAAGCCCGTGTAGAGAACCATGCGGGATTCCACGCCCTGGTCCTGCAATCCGCGATATAGCTCGTAGCTGTCCGGGACGGGAACGCGCTTGTCGTTGCTACCCTGCTGAATCAATGTGGGCGTCTTTGCCTGCTTGATGGTTGCGATGGGCGACGTTTTGGCGTAGATCTCTGGGTCGTCCCACGGTGTTGCGTGGAGATACTGCCGGGTGAACGGCGTGATGTCGGTGTTGACGTAGTAGGTCATCCAATCACTGATTCCGGCACCTTCGGAAATGGCTTTGAAGCGGTCCGTGTGCGTCGTCAAGAACGAGGAGATGTAACCGCCTTCGGACCAGCCCATTGAGCCCAATCGATCCGCATCGACGATGCCTTTGGCGATGAGGGAATCGACGCCGCTCATGACATCCCACATGTCGCCGACGCCCAGGTTCCGCACGTTCAACGCGCGGAATGCCGCGCCATAGCCGGCGCTGCCCCGGTAATTCGGCTCGAGCACCAGCGCGCCCTTTGCAAGGAACTGTTGCAGAGGATAGGCATAGTTGGCGGGAGCAAGCCGCGGCTGCGAGGTCCCCGTGGGCCCGCCATGAATCACGACCAGCAACGGGTACTTACGTGCCGGATCGTAGTCGGCCGGCTTGTAGAGCACGCCTTCAATGTCTGCTCCATCCGTGCTCTTCCAGGAGACGAGCTCCGACCTTCCCAGGTTCCAGTCTTTCACCTGAGCGCTCATGTCGGTCAGCTTCTTCGCTGCGAAGTTGGCTGCCGGAGAGACAAACAACTCACGCATGTGCGTCGGATCTTCGGTCACAAAGGCCACCGTTTTGCCATCCGGCGTGAAGGAAGCGTCTTCGATGAGCAACGCCTCGGGAGTGCTGATGCGTTGGATTTCGCCAGTTTGCGGATTGATGCGGAATAGATGCGAGTTGGTCTTTTGCTCGGCCGCGAAATAAATGCCATCGGGTCCCCAATCGATGGCGTAGGGATCCTCGTCGAATTTCGCGGTCATGTCGCGGACCTCGCTGGGCGTGCTAGCCGGTTTGTTCCAGACGGTGGCGATATCGACGACGGCGATGTGGCCGTTCGCGTAGTAGAAATACGGCTGCGCGAGCGCGGTCTGAAAGGCCAGCGACTTTCCGTCCGGAGAAAAGATCGGCGAGGAATCGGGACCGGCAAGCGAAATAATTTTCTTGAAGGAATCGTCCTTCGATAGATCCAATAGATAAATATCCTGATTGCCGGCGAAAGAGAAAAACGGGTTGTTCGAGGCGCTGAAGGCGATTTGCTTCGAATCCGGGGACCAGGCAAGGCTGGTGACGTTCAGAGAAAGGTCCGTCACCAGGCGCTTCGCCGCCTGCGGCAAGTAGCCTTTCTCCGCTTCGCTCACGTCCACGGACCACAATTGATTCTGCCGGTAGTCTTTCTCGAATACGTCGTAGTCGCTGTACTTTTCCTTGCGATCCTTGCTGGCTTTGCTTTCCGGAGCATTGGCCGTAAACGCAATGTACTTGGAATCCTTCGACCAATGATATTCGCCAATGTCGGATTCTGATTTCGTCAGTTGCCAGGCTTCTCCGCCGAGCGGCGAGATGAGCCAGATTTGCGTTCCGGCCGGCTTCCCTTCTGCTTCTTTCTTGTCTTCCTTTTTTCCATCCTTTTTTTCGTCTTTTTTCTCTTCCGGGGGCAGGGGTTCAATTGCAGCCGGTTCCCGTTCGGTCGTGAACGCGAGCCAACGCCCGTCCGGAGACCAATCCGCTCCGCCCGCCGATTTCTTGCCTTGGGTGAGCTGGACGCTTTTACCGGTGGCAACGTTTACCAGCCAGATCTGGCTCACGAATTCGTTGTCCTTCCAATTCGCTTGTTGCATTTGGTAAGCGACGAACTGGCCGTTCGGCGAGATTTTAGCGTCGCCGATCGACTTCAGACTCAGCGTCTCTTCGATTGTCGGAGTGTGCTTCGCTTGCCCACTCGCGATTCCGGGCAGAATCATTCCCGCCGAAGCCATAATTCCCGCGACGAGTATTCCTGGTTTCACTTTTCCTCCTTGCGTGGCCGGTTCGAGTGTACCCGCAAAGCGCTTGACGGTAGATACGAAAGTCATTTTCCGTGAGTTTCGTCACCCGCGCGTTTTCCTACAAACGCAAGAACGTGTTTGAAGACCCGCCAGGAGCGAAGCCAGCCGGACTGCGATCTGTTCTCTTTGTACAAAGGCTCGCCGATTTCACACGCATCCTCTCAAAAATCTGTTAGAGTAGGTAATTGACCATGAGCTTCCTCTCTTTCCTGAAACAAGACAGAACTTTTTCTCAACCCGTCAATTGGGGCGTAACTACCATCATGATCGCGCTGCATCTCTGCGCGCTAGCGGCCGTTTTCTTCTTCACATGGAAGGCATTCGTCCTGTGTATCGGGATGTGGTGGGTTGGCGGCAGTTTGGGCATCGGCATGGGCTATCACCGCTTGCTCACCCATCGAGGCTACAAAACGCCGAAATGGATGGAATATTTCCTTACCACCTGCGGCACGTTGGCCATCGAAGGCGGTCCGATCGCCTGGGTGGCGACTCACCGCATCCATCATCAGAACACGGACAAGGAAGGCGACCCGCACTCGCCACGCGATGGCGGCATCTGGGCGCACATGGGTTGGATACTAACAGGACGAGCGATGCACCGGGACCGCTCGGAATTGCTACCTTACGTCCCCGACCTTCGCAAGGATAAGTTTCATCTGTGGATCAGCAAATGGCACGTCATTCCTTCCGTCGTGCTTGCTATCGTTTTTTATGCGATCGGTGGCTGGCCGTGGGTCTTCTGGGGAGTTTTTGTGCGCACCGTGATGAGTCTGCATTTCACCTGGCTTGTCAATTCCGCCACGCACATCTGGGGTTCGCAGCGGTTCGATACCGGCGATACTTCGACGAACAGCTTGTGGGTTGCGATTCTGACCTTCGGCGAAGGCTGGCACAATAATCATCACGCTCACCCCCAGGCAGCGCGTCACGGTCACAGGTGGTATGAAGTGGACATGAACTGGTACGGTATCTGGACGTTACGCACGCTCGGCCTGGCTTGGGACATCAAGATGCCGAAACTTCAGACCGATTCGAGCCCAGGACGCTTGGCTGCCTAGTCCCGCCGTAAACGCAAAGCCACCGCAAACGCACCAAGAAAAAGCGCCCGCCGCCATTCGCTCCTTAAGGTGAACAGACGGTGACCGCTGCCGAATCCTGCACTAACTACTACGTTCGCGGAGGAGCCGGACGCTGGTCGATGATCATCCAGGACGTGCCGAATTGTCTGTTAGCGTGCTGAAACGAAAAGCAAAGAAAGTTTCCTGCATGGGCCTGAAGATTTCGCCGGCCTGTGAGAACAGGGCATGAATGCGCTCCGCTTCTTCGTCGCTGTCAAGGGCTGAAGAGAGGTACACGCTGGGCATCGGTTGGAAGCGGTCCGCGGAAACGTCGCTGCCCATAATTTCGTTTTCTCCAATAATCATATGGGCGTGGAGGATTTTTTCTTCCCGTTGTCCGGGATGTTGCTGGGAGTGGCCGCCTGCCCGCGCATCCTCAGGAAGGTCACTTTTCCGCCGAGATGCTGTTCGTAAAAGCGAAACGCTTCCTCGCCGTTACCGCCGTAATTCAAGCAGGGATTCACTTTCATGTCGTCGGTCCTTCATCGTTGTCGTGCATAAGAAACGGCAGCATATCACTTGCATTATGCAAGTAATATTAAATGACTTGACCGAATATGCAGGGATCGTGCGTAGGTACGGCCAGTGAATCCTGCGTCCCCGAGGGAAATGGGAGCCTGTGCTGGGTTTTCGCTGGTCAGTCTTTTTCGAGCAGGACTTCGGTGGATTTGATTATAGCGGAGACTTTGTCGCCGACCTTCAGCTTCATTTCTTCCGCGCTGCGCTTGGTGATCACGCTTTCGACGAGGTTCTTTCCGACTTGCACGACGACATGCGCCATGACCCCACCAAACTGAATTTCAGTGACCTTGCCTTCCAGACGATTTCGTGCGGATAGAGCCATGGGGCACAGAATACGCCTTCCGGACGGATGAGTCCAGGGCGCTACTTCGCCGACTCGCCGACGCCGACATTCGGAGGTTGTTCCATTCGGCTTCGTCCAGCTTCAAGCCGGCTGCTGCAATATTTTCCTCGAGATGCTGGACCTTCGCGGTCCCAAGAATCGGCAGCATGATCGGCGAACGCCAAAGCAGCCAAGCCAGAGCCACTTGTGACGGAGTGGCGTTGGCTTCCACTGCGGCGTGACCGGCAGGACTGCTTGGGCCGGACAGCCGGCCTGCCGCCAGCGGGAACCACGGAATGGAGCCGATTTTATGCTGTTCGCAATCCAAGACATCTTCCGATCCGCGATCGGAGAGGCTGTAGCGGTTCTGCACAATTCCACCGCTCGCCGCAAAACGCGGATCGCTTCGGCTCGATCGGACGGTTGACCCCAAACTCCCTTCCCCGTGATACGCATCGCGCCAAAGCCGAGGCGAGTGACGCGAAGATCGTCGCCGATGAGCAATTCTCCCGCTTTCGCGGCAAGCTGTTTTGCGGATTCGTGGTTCATGTTCTTCTCTCTCTTTCCGGCTCGGGATCCGTCGCGTCTACGTCGCTCGTGATTGTCTCGATTGCGGACCCCGGGGCTGTCGCGCTGGCCAAATTGTGGCGTGCTTTGAGCACTGCTGGAAGCGTGCGTCCGCCTTCGAGACGCACGCTACAGTTTTCGAGACGGCGACTTTTTTCGATACCTACAACATTTCGCGGGTGCCGCGCTTCTTTCACGACGAGAACAAGCTATTGCTCGTAATTTTCCACGATGTTGGCGGGACGAACTTTGGCCTTGTTCGGGTCGTCCCCAAACTCCCGGAGCGCCCGGCGCTGACGAAGGAGATCCCAGCATTGATCCAATTTGACCTTTAGTTTGTCCAATCGTTGCCGCTCATCGCCTGTCAGTTCGTTCTTCGCGTACAAACTCTCTTCTTCCTTCACCAGCTGATCAATGTGGCCCAGCACATTCTGGTCTTCATTTTCGACTGCCACAGCGATCTCCCTTGCCAACGAGCCTTCACTCAGAGGGTGCGCGGCATAACCCGGAGCCTCGGCATTCCCACTTACAAAAGTTTCTTCGAGGTGGAACGCGAGCGATTAGATGCCCGGGGCAAGCAAAAAGTCAAAGAATCGAAAGAAACGACCGCCGCTCCTGCCCGTTAGGACGGGTAATCAAGTCGCGACCCGCGAAGTCTCATAACTGCATTCGGAGCGGCTGCGAACCCCTAGAATGATAAGGACTTCTAAGGACCCTTTCGGGCTCCGCAACTAAGGACGGCCATGACCATTTCCTCTCCCCCAGAAGTAAACCCCAAAGACGGTGGGCTCCCTGCCGCGAAGGTGTCAGTCGCACCCCCGAACGCAGCGCAAACGACCGACGCGCCCGGGACGGCGCCGGTCTCGCGTACGATCAAGCTGATCACGGCAATGATGAATAGCAAGCCGCACATCAGCGACCTGATTTTTTCGCCAGGGCGCTTGCCACAGGTGGAAGTGGACGGCCAATTGGTGGAACTGGCGTTCGGCGGATTGAACCGTTTTAGCCCCGATGACACCATGGCGATTGCGCGGGACTTGATCGGGGACAGCCAGCACCACATCAGACAGTTAGAACAGAGCGGGTCGACCGATCTTTCCCATGGAATTCCGGGTATTGGGCGCTTCCGGGTCAACATCTTTCGGCAACGCGGGACGTGCGCGATTGTGATGCGCGCGATTCCCAAGTCGATTCCGAACTTCAATGACCTGGGATTGCCGCCGGTGGTCCAGGAGGTGGTGCACCTCCGAAACGGTCTAGTGCTGATGACCGGGCCGACCGGTTCGGGAAAGTCGTCGACGCTAGCGGCCATTGTCGGCAAGATGAACGAAGAACGAGCGATTCACATCTTGACGATCGAAGACCCGATCGAGTTTGCACACAGGCACAACAAGGCAACCATCCATCAGCGAGAACTGCACATGGACACGCCGACGTTTGCGCTGGCGCTACGGGCAGCACTGCGGCAGGCGCCGAAAGTGATCCTGGTGGGTGAAATGCGCGACCGGGAAACGATCGAGGTGGCGCTCGAGGCATCCGAGACCGGGCACCTGGTCATGTCCACGCTGCATACGATTGACGCTTCCAAGACCGTCGAGCGCATCGTCGGAGTGTTTCCGCTGGCCGAGCAGCAGAGCATTCGAACGCGTCTGGCGAAGTCGTTCCGCTTCATCGTTTCGCAGCGACTGTTGCCGCGCAAAGAGGGCAGAGGACGAGTTGCGGCGTTGGAGATACTGAAATCGACCTTGCGGACGCGTGAATACGTCGAGAAGGGAGAGAGCGAAGGCAAAACGTTGCTGGACGCTATGCACGATGGCGCGCAGGATGGCATGCAGCACTTTGACGGCGAAATCGATCGGTTGATCCGAGGAGGCTCGGTCGAGTTTGAAACGGGCATGAGCTACGCGACGAATGCGGGGAACCTAAGGCTGCAATTGGCGGATTACCTCGAAGAAGCGAGGAATGGCGGCAAAAGACGGAAGCGGGAGACGGAAATTGAGATTGAACGGTAGTTTGGGTTTTGCACGGTTATCTGACTCACCGGTTTTCTGGAGCGGGCATTGGGAATCGGGCCCACCTCCGAGCGACACCGGGCACCGGATGGAACGATGGCGACAGAGACAGCTCGGCGGACTGGGAACAGAGCCACGGGAAAGAAGAAGTGAAAGTGTGCCTCGCCATCAACCGGTCTTCTCATGAAGGACTTTGACGTGAAAGACACGGGGGTTGTCTGAGGAATTGCCCGGCGGTAGAGAGTCGCGATAATGTTTAAAACGTTTTGAGGATGAATCTCCGTGCAAATACTACCAATGCCACACGTGCGCGAAGAATGGCCATCCTGATCTGTTTGGTGGGCGCCATCGACGTTGCAGTTCTCTTCCTTACCGCGAAACGCCAACTGTGGTGCGCACTGATTCCAATACTCATCCCTATTTTCAGTCCTTTCGTTATCGTTTCGCTCCGCCTCCAATCTAAGAGCTGAACAACACCCGCACAGAACGTCGTGTAATAGCCGCGATGACGCATCGAGGCCGGTGGTAGAGTCATCCACGAAGCACGATGAGGATGATATGCGTCTCAAAACGCTAGTCGCGATCGTCTGGTTTGTCTTATTGACCTTGAACTATGGCGCTGGCGCGCAACAGTCTCAGAGGTCCGTGGATAGCTCCCCTGCATGGAATGACAATTCCCTAATGACTGTTCAGAAAAACGGCGGCGACCCCACTCGTTCAGGCGACGTCAAGATCGAGTTCTATGGACACGATGCATTCAAGGTCACATCGCCGGTCGGTTTGACGGTTCTGACCGATCCTTGGCGGAATGATTCAACGGGCCTTTACCCAAAGTGGTTTCTGAACGAGTTTCCCGTCATCCGGGTCGATATAATTCTCTCCACTCACGCTCATTTCGACCACAATGCGGTGGAGCGTCCGGAAGGACTGATGGTTCTCGAACGTTTGGTTGGGCAGTTTAAGCTCGGCGATATCGAAATCACGGGACTCGCCGATAAGCACAAATGTGAACCCGCGCCTGCGGATAAGCCGGATAGTGCCTCCGCAGATCTCCGTGTAGAGACTTGTCCGCCGAACAACGTGATTGCGTTCGATAACGCGATCCAGATCATTCTGACCGGGGGATTGCGGATCGCCATCTGGGGTGACAATCGTGCGACGCCTGATCCCGCTCTCGATCATTACTTGGAAAATGTCGACGTGCTCATTCTTCCTATCGAGTCCATACTCACGCGCGCTGAGGTCGATGCAATTGTCGGAAAATATAATCCTAAGACTGTAATTCCAGCCCACTATTTTCTCAACGGTTTGACGAGCAACATCTCGGGTTTGGAGTCAGCCGATGGATGGGTGAATGACCAGGAGAAGGTTCATCATGCGGATGTTCGTCGCCTCGATAGTGCGGATTTGACGCTGAATGCAGCCGCGCTCAAAGGATCCCATCACAGGGTCTATTACTTTGGGAACCACTTTGAGGAGAAATAGAGATTTGATGAGCAAAGCCGTGTTCGATCGCGCCATCAATTTCTGCGTGACGGTTCACTCGTAAGTTATTTCTGCCAGAGTCGTCTGAAGGTACGCTCGCCCCGGTGTAGCACGGGAGTATTTCTATTGGGCCTGGAGTCCGGGAGAATGTCATGAAGATTGTGCCGGTGATCAAATGCAGTGATTTGCAAAGGTCATTACACTTCTACACCGAAGTTCCCGACTTTGAGCGAAAGTGGCCTGGACAGGAAGACCGCGAGATGGCCAACGGAGTCATTGACTTAGTTCGGGACGGGGCGGAACTACAGCTTTCACGTCATTCTGGAGACGGTGTCTTCGGCTCCGTCAGCCGAGTGTTTGTCGACGACGTTGATGAGCGTTACGTGATTTTTCGCACACGTGGTCTGAACACGACACTGCGTCCTGAGTCTCCAATTCATACCTCCCCAGTTGATCAGACCTGGGGACTGCGTGAATTTGCAGTAACTGATCCAGACGGCAACAATCTCTGTTTCTGCATGCCCAAAGATGAGCGTTTACCAGGCAATCTGCGAGTTGTTTTGCTTTGAATGGCTGCGACAGGAACTAAATCTCGCCACCGACCTACTTGAAAAGTAGCCATTGCTCGTCTATCCAATCTTCTTCGAGTAGACTGCCCTGAGCGGTGGAAAGATGCTGAATGACCTCGATCAGGACGGCAGCGAGCACATCGAGCGCTGGTTCACCATGAGAGTCGGCGTAACCGTGTATGGTCTGGCGTCAGCTGCTGCCGGCATTATGGACTTTATCTGGGGCGACTTTGACGGGGCCCATCAACCGATTCAGGCCTTCGGGGACCACATTCCTGGTCGTGAGATCCTGGCGTATGTAACCGCCGCCGTGATGATTGCAGGCGGCATGGCGATACAGTGGCGACGCAGCGCTCGGGCAGGTGCTGCTGTGCTGGCGGTCATCTATTTCATCTTTGCCGTCTTCTGGTTGCCTCGACTCTATACGGCGCCTCACTTTCTTGGGTTTCGAATTCCCGTCTATATCGGTGTGTTGGCTGGAGTGGGAATGGAACTAATCGCGTTCGCCGCAGGAGCACTCGTCTATGCGTCCCTGTCAACGAACAGTTCCTTATGGCCGCGAACGATTCTTATCACCCGCTGGATATTTGGACTCTGCTCAATCGACTTCGGCTTGAACCATTTGACTGATCTTAAGGACAACTTTGTTTATGTTCCCAAGTGGATGCCTTTGGGAGCAGAATTCTGGATCATCGTAACCGGAATTTGCTTCGTACTCGCAGGCCTTGCCATACTCTCAGGAATTCAGGACGTCCTGGCCGCCCGGCTGCTTGCCCTGATGTTTTTGATTTTTAATCTAGTCGCATTGCCGCCTTTCATCTTTGCCGATCCCAAGAACCATGCCGCTTGGGGCGGCAACGCGTTCAATCTGGCTTTAGTCGCCGCCGGCTGGATACTCGCCGATTCGATTGCGACCCACGGGCGTCCGAGATAGCACTAAGACTAATCGCGAGTTACGTGCCTTGCGCCGGTAACTATTTCTCTGAATTGCGGAGAAGGACACGTCGGAACGGAGTGGCCACGAATCATACCTACGTTGCCGCCGTCGAAAGACAAGTGGAAGTCATTGATACGTTGCGAGTTGAAATTGCTGACTTGTTTTCCCAGCGAGCCATCGAACGGCTGCAGCCAGAGATTGTCAGCATCCTTGTCGTCGCGGAAAAGGATAAACCACCGCTTTGCCGTCGTGTGCAAGGCGAGGCAGTCCCCGGATCGGCTGCTGCGCCGCTAGGAACTTCATGTTTCCCGGAGAATCGGTCGGTACTAACGCCAGCATCACCTTGAGACTGCTGGCAGAAGGCACGGTTGGGAAGGTCGCGAGCTTGCCGTCGGGAGATATACCAAATCCAGAAGCCGCGGGAAGCTGTGTGACGCGCTCAATTTTGCTTCCTTTCAAAAGCACTCTGGTCAGCTTTGCGCCATTGGCTTCATCCAAGCGAAAAACCCCTTGCCCATCGGTGCCCAAACCTCTGGTTACAGTGATCCGCAAATGGTTGATTCTAATGGACCCGACAATTGTGGATATCACTGCCCAAAATAGTCTTGTATGTAGAGCACCCTGCTCGCTCGAACCAGTCCTGCCGGCACAACGCATCGGTTTTTGGGCAAGCGTTCATCAATGACTTTTGGGTCAGAATCCGTCGCTCAGAGTGAGCATTTTGGGAATGTCCCGGCCCTTCCGGAGGAAACTCTGCACCCTGTTCTCCTGCGTGTTCGCACGCCCATGATCCGGCCGATTTTCAAGGAAGCCGATGCCCTGTTTGCTCCCGTTCTCAGGACGGGCGGCGGGGTCGGTAATCCTTGCCCCTCACTTCTCCCGTTGCCGGCCACTCGGGAGGGCGAGAACTTTCTTGTGTTCTCGTTCGTCTATATCTAAGACCGATCTGCCAAGCGAGTGGAACAAATTGGCCCATCACGCATTGCGCGTGCCGGGGCAGTGTCCGCCACTGGTCTCCTCTGGCACAGTTGCTCCACGCGCGAACGTGGTGGTGTGGCCCTGTAGCAAGGGGTACCATCATGAGTCTTCGGAAATCGTTAACCTCGAGCCTCTCACTGGTCATTCTTTCACTTCTAGTGACTCAGCAATGTATTCGTGCGGTAACTCACGTTCCCCAAGCGGTTGAGTCGGCATTTTCAGATCTTCAATCCCGTGCCGAGCTCGGCGACTCTGGCGCGCAATACCAGCTCGCAATCTGCATTCTCGATCGGAACCCGTCTCCCAGCGACGTCCAAACCGCCCTCAAATGGCTGCGCGCCTCCGTCGCTCAGAACAATCCCAACGCGGCGTTCTATCTCGGATACTTCTACGAACACGGCAAGTTCGTTCCACAGGATTACACGCTTGCCTTCCAAAATTATGAAATTGCCATCCGGGCTCACTACCCTCCCGCGGAAAATAACCTCGCTTCTCTTTACCAGCACGGCCAAGGCGTTCGGAAAGACCTCGGTAAAGCCTACGAATGGTATCTAGCGGCAGCGCAGCACGGCGACCCCGTCGGCCAGTACAACCTCGCTGCCTTCTACTATTTCGGAACCAGCACCTCGCGCAACTCCACCGAGGCTGTCCGCTGGCTACGCGCTTCCGCCGATTCTGGCCTGGCCGAAGCCGAAAACAGTCTCGCGGCTTTTTATTTCTACGGTGTCTCGGTTCAGCGAGACTACAACGAAGCTGCCCGGCTCGTCCGTCTCGCGGTGCAAAAAGGCTTGCCGGCCGCGGCAACCAGCCTTGGCTTCCTTTACGAACATGGGAAGGGTGTTCCGCTCGATTACGTAGCAGCTTATGCTTGGTATTCCCGTGCTATCAGCGTTGGAGATTCCGCGAGCAACGAGCGCCGCAAACAGCTTGCGCAAATCATGACCCGCAAGCAGCTCGACGAAGCCGACGCCATCGCCACTGCCCAACCCCCTGCGCAATCGACAACGTCTTCCATCACAGCATTCTCACTAGCAAGCCGTTAACCTAGCACCTAATCGGCACTTTTCCCGTCCTCGCTTGACATCCGGCTATCCGGGACTGGATTTCATTAAGCGGTTTCCCCTACTTCATTCCTGGTTTCTCCACTTTCACGCTTATCCCAGCGCGACTCACGTTACGGCCTGCATGATCGCCGAGTCGCTTCTCGGACTCTCTGCACCCAAGGGCTTCGGCAGCCTCGTTGCCTCCCCGGCCGTGCGGCTTTGTCACCGGGGAAACGCGATGTGAGTAAGCTCCTCCGCCAGCGCTGGAAATTGAAGGTAGTGCGCTGTCAGTGCTAATCTCCGCCTAACAGAAGGTCCGAGGTCCGGTTGCAAAAACGTCAGAACTGGAAGTGCGGAGGAAATGAAGTCATGACGAAACAGCGAATTGTTGTGCTGCTTGTGTGCTTGCTGCTGGTAGCTGCGGGAGCGGCACAGACGCCGTCTGCGAAGCAGATCGCAGTCGAAAAAAAGAGCGGGGGCGCGAGGCGCAACCTGCTGGTGATGCCGGGATCGGAGCAATGGATGGACATACCCGCGGCAGCGCTGGTAGGGACCCCGTCGGTAGAAATGGGCGGAACGGTAAAGATTGCGGTCCTACAGGGCGACCCGATGACGGCTGGGCGTCCGTACACGCTTCGGCTGTCCTGTACGGACGGGACAAAGATCGCACCGCACTGGCATCCGACGACGGAGAATGTGACGGTGATTAAAGGCACATTTCTGCTCGGAATGGGCGCGAAGTGGGATGACCCTGCGATGAAAGAAATCCCCGTGGGGGGCTTTGCATCCGCGCCGGCGCAAATGCGGCACTATGCCCAGTGCAAGGGGGATGGCGTACTGCAGGTGAATGGAATTGCGCCTTTTGTGGTGAATTTCGTTGGGCCAGATGACCCGGGCCCTGCGAAAAAGTGAATTAGTTCCTCTCCCGGCGAGCCAGTCCGGTTGATCCGCAAATAGGAAAAAACCCAGCAAGGATCCATCGAACGGAGAGGTCCCGGTAAAGGGGCATCGCTAACGAGGTCTGCCGTTGCAAGAGTTCTTTGTCTTGTGGTGTGGCCTCCTAGGACAAGCCCGCCGAAGTGTGTACGATGACTCTTCCGATTTTCCGTTCCGGCTCGAACGGTCGGTGCAACACTTGCTTGAACGCGGGAGTCTCGAATCTAGGGTCTTTCTCGGAGGTTGATTCAAGCGCAGTGCGACCTGGTTAGGTGGGGGATCTGCGAGTATCGATTAAAGTTTTCGCCGATGTTGCTAGCAGTGAAAGGCCTTGGAGCCATCCGCGATTTTCAGAAGCACGAAGGCGTGCCCTTCCTGGCTGGAGAAACCAACCCAATCCAATCGGTCGTTCCATGGGGACAATCAGGAGTTGACCATCAAAGGATTCGCAGCTTTAATACCCGCTCCCGAGTCCGTTCTTCTTCGAGGTTACGCCCACGGGCCTTCAATAAATCGTCGAGTGAAATAAGCCCCAAAAACCTATCCGTGCTGTGCTCGATGACCGGCAAGCGGGTGAAACCTTTCTCCGCCATGCGATAGACCACTAGGCGAAGGGGCTCGTCAGGATAAGCGTGAATAGCTTCTTTGCGCACAAGTTCGCGGAGCGGTTGGCGTAGCGCGTCAACGCCGTTCTGCTCGATCCGCTCTCGAATATCTTTCCGCGTCAGGACGCCGACCAGCCGTGCGTTTGCATCCACCACAGGAAGCAGCCGCTGAGATTGCTTGTGCTCTGCCCGTAAGGACTCCTGCATCTCGCCGACGGTACTCGATGCGTCCAGTACCACGACTTTTGTGCGCATCACTTCGCGCACAAACAGGATCTCCAGCGGGTCTACCGCGTATTCTCTGCTTAAATGAAATCCACGGCGCGCCACTTTTTCCGTCAAAATGGACCGTTTCAGGGTGAGCACCGTAAAACCATGAGAGATTACACTGCTGATTAGCAACGGAAGAAATACGTTGCTATCGTGGGTCAGTTCAAACGCGAACACGATGCTTGTGAATGGCGACCGCATGGTTCCGCCCAAGACCGCGCCCATGCTAATTAACGGCCAGAATCCTGCACCTTCGTTCGGCAAAAACATCGCTTCCAGGCCGCCGAGCGCGCCGCCCATCATCAATAACGGCGCCAGAACTCCGCCGGAGGTGCCAGAACCGAGCGACACAGCCCAAATAAACCATTTGACGAGCAACACTCCAAGGATCACATGCGTCGTCACACTGCCCTGAAGCAATGCACCGATCGTGTCGTAACCTACGCCGAGCGCTTGTGGGAATATCAATCCGCCGAGGCCGATCGCCAGTCCGCCGATGGCTGGCCACCACATCCAGTGGATCGGTAAACGCTGAAACGCATCCTCCGCAGCGTAGACCGACATCGTAAGCAGCGCAGACAACGCCCCCGCCAGTACACCAACCAGTACGCACCCCAGCAGGCCGGTGACACCGATGAATAACGGATGTTCCGGTACAGGGAAGAGTGGACCAAAACCAAGAAGATAACGCCGGAGAACTGCTGCCATCGCGCTGGCCAGGGCCACGGGAATTAAACTCCGAGGTTTCCATTCAAAGAGTAGCAACTCGACCGCGAGAAGAGCCGATGCGACCGGTGCTGCAAACGTGGCGGACATCCCGGCGGCGGCGCCCGCCACTAACAGTGTCTTTCGCTCCGCGCTCGTCAGGTGAAACAATTGGGCGATCATCGATCCGAACGCACCACCGGTCATGATGATCGGACCCTCGGCTCCAAACGGACCACCCGAGCCGATCGAGATTGCCGAAGAAATGGGTTTGAGCAGTGCGACTTTCGGTTCCACACGGCTGCCATTGATCAAAATCGCTTCGATCGCCTCCGGGATACCGTGTCCGCGAATTCGTTCCGACCCGTACCGCGCCATCAAGCCGATAATCAGCGCTCCTGCGATTGGGACCAGTACGCCAAAAATCCCGAGGTGATTGCCTGCGGGAGAAACCAAACTGGTGCTCCAGCGCCCGAAATAAAATAGGTTTGTGAAGAGTCCAATCAATCGGAGCAACGCCAATGCAACAAAAGACGCCACTACTCCGATAGCAAGCGCTAACGCTGAAATCGGCAATAAACGACTGGTGGTTGTGAAATCTCCCAGGACTTCCCAGGACCTACTTGGTTTTGCTTGTTCCATCATTTCCAAATACGATTATATCGTAGTGCGATATCACTTTAGTAGTTTGATTCACTTCAGATGTTGCGTACTTTCGTCTTGGGCCGCAAACGTTGCCTGGCAGGTCACGATCCTTTTGGAATTTGTCCTGGTCAGAGTTTCGATCGCTGTGTCGGCCCAGGAGCAAAGCCCGTAGATCGTGGGTGTCCGAATCGACGCTAGACGGCTGAACCTGATGCTTGCGGCAAATGAAGGCTCACGTTCGATATCCTTTGGCAGCGCTTAGGCTGCAATTGAAATTCTTTCTTGGGTCTTAAAACAAACCGCCCGTCAGGATACAGGACACAAATGATGCCACGTTTTCGCCGGTACCTGTGCGTTCGACATGCACCGCGCCATTGAGCACTTTTCCGATCCTGTGCCTACCTGTCCACATTCTCCAACATCCAGATGCTGCCCGAGACTTGCTCTACGGTGAGCACCAATTGGTGTTGGCTGAGGGAAAGCTCTACGGACGGTATGTGTTCTGGAACCATCATTGCCGGGCTCTCAAACTTGCTGACCGCGAACGCCTCATCCGTCGGCTTCCCTTGGACCGGGTCGAAGTGGATCCCCCACACATTAAAGAAGCCGCTGCGACCGGAGACAAAATAAATTGTCCTTCCATCTGGCGACCAACGAGGCTTGTCGTCCCAGTGTTTACCCTCTGTAACAGGGATCCACGGTCCGCCCGACGCGGACGTAACGTAGAGCGTGGACTCCAACGTGGTAGGCAAATCCCTGACGGCTTGGAACACAATCCATCGGCCATCCTGCGAGAAGTGTGGTTGGCTGAGATCGTATGCAGAATCCGAAAGAAGACGTCTTCCAGCTTGTTCGGCATGAGGAGCCGCAGCTACGGGCAGCAAGCAAATTTCTGTGTGCTTGGTATTTTTGTTTATTTTCGAGACCATGAGCCACTTGCCATCCGGCGACCAATCATAAACGCCAGCGATGTCAGTAGAGTCGGCGATAACTGCTAGGTGCGGAGCGTGAAGCTGCTCGAATTCTTTCACACGCCGGGGTGCGCACAATCTGGTTCGATTGCTCGATGGACCGTTACGACGTCGAGAGGCAAGATATCTGCAAGAATGGGCAGAGACCCATGAACATAGGGCTGAGGATACTTGTAAAACCCTCGGCGAGCGACGTACGGCACCAAGGAGATCCCGCCTCGGATTTGCAATATTCCCTGCACTTGCAAGCGTCTACTATGACTACAGGGCGCGGTTTGTCAGCAACGATGTCGGGCTGGGGCACCCATTGATCCTCGGTTGTGCGGTCGCACACGAGGTCGGCCACCTTTTGCTCGGCCCCCACAGCCATTCGAGCCAAGGAGTGATGCAGGCCAAGTGGAGCGAGAAACAAATCCGCCGAGCGTTGATGAAGGATCTTCTCTTTACACGTGAGGAGTCACTGTTAATTCAAGAAGAGGCGCGCTCGCGAATGGAGCCACAGTCGTCGAGGACAAGGTAACATTTGAATGCAAACCGAACTCCGGTCATAAGCAAGCCGAGTATGACCGGCGAAATGTCAAACCAAAGGACGAGTCCTTGGCTACTGCATCCACACCCAAGTCCCGCGACGATTAGCCATGTAACGCCTCCGCCGACGAGCAAGAAGATCAGGAATCTAGGATCATAAGAACATGGGCACTCACGCTTGTCCAAATTAGGATTTGGTTTTGTGAAGTAAAAAAGGCCGAGCATCTGATAGCTTGAGGTTGGGCTCTGGAAAAGCCAATCACAACGCTAAGGAGGCTCAGCCTTGACTCGAGTCAGCAGTATTTTCTCACAAATTCTGCAGTTGATTCCTCGTTTAGAATTTGAATCGGCCGTGCGCCAGCACCAAGCCGAGTGGCATGCCCGCGGTTTCAGTAGTTGGGGCCAGTTCATCGCTATGCTCTTTTGTCAGCTGGGGCACGCCAAGTCCTTGCGTGAAATCTGTGGGGGCTTGGCCGCCAGTGAAGGAAAACTTCGGCATCTGGGTTTGCCCAGCGCTCCGGCTCGCTCTACCTTGGCTTATGCAAACGAACATCGGCCTTGGCAATTGCAGTGCACGGTGTTTGAACAACTGTTGGCGAAGTGCCAGATCCTGGCGGCCAGCCAACCAGGAACCAGGAAGAAGAGGAAATTCCGTTTTAAGAACCCGCTGATGAGCTTGGATGCCACGGTGATCGATCTCTGCGCCACGATGTTTGATTGGGCCAAGTTTCGGCTCACGAAAGGTGCGGTGAAGCTGCACCTGTTGCTGGACCATGATGGCTATCTGCCGTCCTTCGCGGTGATCACGGAAGGCAAAAAGCAAGGCAGATGCAGTTTGCGCCAGGGGCGATTTTGGTGTTTGACCGCGGCTATACGGACTACGAATGGTTTACGAACTTAACCAAGCAAGCGGTCTATTTTGTGACCCGCCTAAAGGAAAACGCCGACTACGGAGTGGTCGAGAAGCGGGAAGTTCCACAGCGGCGCAACGTGCTACGGGATGAAGTGGTCTTTTTCTACAAGCTGGCCCAGGCGGGCCGGGATGCCTACTTCCGGCGCATCGAGTTTTACGATGAAGAGCGCGATCGCGTGCTGGTATTTCTGACCAATCACTTGGAACTGGCGGCGGCTACCATCGCCTCGGTGTACAAGGAGCGCTGGCAAATTGAGTTGTTTTTCCGGGCTTTGAAACAGTCGCTGCGGGTGAAAACGTTTGTAGGGACTTCGGCCAATGCCTTGAAGACGCAGCTCTGGACGGCGCTGATCGCCATGCTCCTGGTGAAATATCTGCAACTACGGTCGACCTTCGGTTGGTCCCTTTCGAATCTGGTGGCACTCCTACGGCAGCAGTTATTTGTTTACCGTGACCTGTGGACTTGGATCGATGATCCCTTTCAACCGCCGCCGATGCCAGCCAGCTCGCCAAAACAGTTGACGCTGCAGTTGGCCTAAGTGGGCCAATCAGTTGGACAGCAGCGATCATGCATATCGGAAACAAATCGTAACGGCGAGATTTCAAGAGGGAGAATTTAGACAGCATCAGAACAGGAACAACCCTTCGGGCCCGCCAACCTGCCCCCGTGCAGGGCTCGGGCGACGACTTTTGTCCTTATTCTGGATATGTCTGAGCCGAGTTTTCAGCTAATTTGGACAGCAGTGATGGGCACTGTAAATTCATACGGCTGCAACGCCTAACAGCTCGTTGAAGAATTCGCGTTCGAGTATCCCTTCTTCCTAAATTTGATTTTTTGCGGTGGGGAGAAGGAATGATTTTGGGCCGTTCTAACTGCTGAACGGGCCCGAAGCGACACTACCTATCATGCTCTGGCCATCAAGTTTCGCAATCGGCAGAGGTTATAAGCGGCTCCGGTAAAGGTAAACAGCCACCCAACCTTGTCGATCCTCGCAACTTCACTTTCTTTAGCATCCTGACCATCTTCATCCAACCGAACGACTGCTCCACTCGTTTTCGCTTCCGCTGACTAATCTCATACCCGACATGTCGCGTGGTCCGCTCATCCACCGCGCTCCTGCGGTTGGTATTGTTCTGCGCCACATGCGGAGTGATGTTCATCCCACGAAGTTCGCGGACCAATTCCTGCGTGTCGTAATTCTTATCTCCAGCCAAAGTCACCCGCTTCCCGCCGGGGATCGTCTCCGCCATCAGCATCGCTGCCTCTCGCTCCGCTCGGCCATGGGCCTCGGTCAAAAATGTCTGCACCAAAAACCCGTTGCGGTTCTCCATCCATACATGTCCCAGGTAGCCAAGCTTGGCCTCGCTGCCTTTGGACTTCTTGAACAGCCGAGCATCAGGATCCGTCGTGGATTCGTGGGTCTGGTTCTTTCGCTTCTCTCCCTGAAAATCGACCGCTCCTCCCGCGCCCGGTGGGTTGCCCTTGCCGTCCTTGCGTCGAAAACTCTTCTGGCCTGCCCAAGCCTCGATCAATGTCCCGTCCACCGTAAAATGTTCATCCGACATGTGCGGCTTCGCACGTTCCAGCACCCGTCGGAAAAATCCCTCCGCGATCTCTTCATTCAGCAAACGCTCCCGATTCTTGCTGAACACCGCGTGATTCCATACCGCCTCGTCCATCTCCATCCCCACAAACCACCGAAACAACAGGTTGTACTGCAGTTGCTCGATCAGCATTCGCTCGCTGCGCACCGAATAGAAGATCTGCAACAGCAACGACCGCAACAGTCGCTCTGGGGCAATCGACGGACGCCCCACATCGGAATACAACTTCCCGAACTGCGGTGACATCTCTTTCAGAATCTCATCTACCATCTTGCGGATCGGCCGCAAGGGGTGATCCGCCGGAACACGCTTCTCCGGAGAGATATAGCTGAAAATTCCTTCTTGCTGATTATCATCGCCGCGCATTCACTCGTCTCCTTCTTCTTCCTTTACTCAGACGGGATTTCTTTATTTAAAGTTGCAGCGGGACGGGATTTTTCAACAAACTGCTAAAACCGTTTCCGCCCGTACTTTTTATCACGAATTGGCTCGAATACCCTCCCGCGCAACCAGAAGTCGACTGACTGGTCGGAGTTGTAGCGCACCTCGCGCCTCCGCCACCAACTGGCGCCAGAAACAGTGGCCAGAACTTACTACTAGAATTGTTGCACTCGCCGAAAAACCCAGTCCCGCCAAGACATGCATTGTAGATAAGGCCATTCAAAACGTAACCTATATCCTCGGAGAGATCGACAAGAAGTGGCCAAGCAAGGCGCCCGCTCCTTTCGCCAACCAGGCGGCGGTCAGCGGCGATTGAGTGTCGGGCTATTGGGAAGGTGTACCATTGGCGAGAGAGCCCGCGGGCTCCTTCACGATGCACGCAATCCAGGCCGAGCACGAGCTGCGCGTCACGACCCATAAGTTCTTCTTACTGTTTCTTTTTCTGCTGGCGACGCTGGTCCTCTACCCATATGCGGAAACCAGCCGCTTTGGTTACTACACATTCCGCGTGCTGGGAAGCGCCGCTATTCTACTTACCGTGTATGCGGCCAACTTCCGCCGGGGCCTGCTGATCTTTACCCTGCTACTGGCAATTCCGGCGGTTTACCAACGCATCCAGTTTCCCAGGGCGAGTGCGAACACGTTCTCCATAGTCAGCATAACTTTGAGCTTTGTTTTTGACATATTCATGGTCGTGGTCATTTTCCGCCATGTGTTTTCGAAAGAGCAGGCCAATTCGGAAACGATTTTTGGCGCCCTGTGCATTTATCTGCTGGTAGGGTTCAGTTTTGCCAGCGTCTACGGCATGGTAGCCAAATTACAGCCAAACGCTTTTTACCTCGATCCGATTACCAATCTACACAGGGTCCCCGACCGATTCGATTTCATCTATTACAGTTTTGGCACCATGACTTCACTGGGAGCGGCTGGAATTACCGCGGTCACGGCTGAAGCGCGCTCCGTTTCGATCCTGCAAACTATCCTGGGCGTGCTGTACCTGGCAGTCCTGATCGCCAGATTGATGGGCGCCTACCGGGCCGGCGCCAGGCAATAGCTGTCCGAAGAAAAAGAATTTGCGATTCTAATCGCCGCCCCGACCTTGTCCGACGCAAGCTGGCCGAGACTCCGGGGGCGTTCGCGTCCGGCCCGTGCGAACCAAGAGCCCATTTGAAAAAAATATCGCGGCATTGGTAGCCCTGGGATCGCACGCGGTAAGAAGGCCGTGATGGGATGTGTCCGTGACTTGCGCGGACGATGAGCACCACCATTGACAGCAACATGCTCATTGCTCTCTCGAACGAGGACGATACTTTAAACACTCAGGCGCGTTCCGCGCTCGAGAACGCTCCGGGTCGCGGCAATGTAGTCAAGAATCCGAAGAACTTTTACTTTCGAGAGCACAGGCTCATTAACCCAGCACTCGATTCCGTTGTTGCTCTCAAGCTGTTTGCGTACAGTTGTCCCTTTATGACCAGCACCAAATATATCGGCTTGGATGTGCACAAGGAAGGGATTCCGATTGCGGTGATGAACTCCTTCGGCTAGATGGTGATGGAATGCGTCCTGTTGCTGATTCGGAGTTGCAAAGGGGGGGGCATTACAATTAGCATGAGCGTTCCTGCTTACAATGTTCACTAATCCGGCAAGCAGCATTTTCAAGGGAGGTAACCATGAACGCTTTTCAGAAAGCCGTTGTCTGGACAAGCTTATTGTTCTTGGCCAATGGGGTCGAAGCGCAAACGCCCGGTAATATCCCCGTTATCCAGATCACGAAGGAAGGCAGCTCGGTTCGGTTCGCGGTCAAAGCTTCCGTCTCCATCGAAGGAACATTCGATAAGTGGGACGCTACTCTCACGTTCCCCTCTACGGATGCTGAAGCTGGCGTTCTGGATATCAAGATTTACGCAGACAGCGTAAATACGGGAAGCGGCGTGAAAGACGACAAATTGAAGGGCAAGGATTTCTTTAACGCGAAAGACGATCCCTATATTACATTTCATTCTACGAAGATGACCCAGACGGGTCCCACGACAGTCGATGTTCAGGGAAACTTCACCATACGTGGAGTCTCAAAGCCAGAGACTCTGATCTTCGCGATTACAGGCAAAGGAACGGGTGCGGGCGAGATCAAAGGAACAATGGCGTTTGACCGTAAGGAGTTCGGGATGAACAGCGGCATCCCGTTCATCAAGATCGCGGATCGCGTGGAGGTTAGCGTCGATCTGAAGGGCAAGCGAATAAGCGGGCCTCCGTTGGTGTTTAAACAGTAGTAGCCTTGCTTAACGGTTTTCCTGGGTATCGTTGGCTGCCGTTTCTTGGGCTGTCCGAAAGACTGGCTGGCTGACAAAGGGTGACCTGGCGAGAGTTGGCGAATCAATTGAGCAACTTGGGCGGTCGGTGGCACGACCATATGGAAGCGGTCAGCTTTACGGAATCACTATCCTTTTGACACCTCTGAACCGGCGCAAGCCGAAGAATTCGTAACGCTTGGCACCGGAACCTTGGGCGTCTGGTTGCAGCCTTAACCATGAGAAGGCCCATCCCTGTGAATAGTTTTTTCTGCTCTTTTCGTCATTTCTTCCAATTTCCCCCGGTTCCGCCAAGCCGCCTCTGTCGTCACCCTTCTATCCGCACTCTTATGTGAGCGATGTTCGCTCGGTGCCAGTTGGGTGTTCTTGATTCAGTAGGCGCTGCTACCTGATTAGCGTCCTCGGCTCCATCTTTACGAGGGAAGTTGGGCCCAGACCGTTGTCGCAGTCGCCTGACTAAACTCGGCGGTCGAGCTCAGTGTTCGGTACAAACTCTTTCTCTGCCGGGTTTTTCTATGCTGCTGCGTTCATCGCCTTCTGGCTATTGCGCAGGGGTTCGTACACTTCTCCACTCACCCACAGCCGATGTAGCAATACCGCCAGCTTGCGTGCTACCGCCCACCGACCGTTTCTTGGCATTTTTCTCTCCTCGCGCCGAGAGCTTCCGCCCCCAGCGCCGGAAATCACTATCTTCCCCAAAGGTCCCAAAATGTAGTGCGCTATTTGCACCAGCAACGTCTGCAAATACTCATCTCCCTCTTTGCTGATGTGCATCTGCGGCTCACTCTCGCCTGAGTTCCTCCGCCCAGGCTGCAAGCCCACAAAACATCCCGCATCACGACTCTTTCGGAATCGATGCGGGTCCTCGATGGTCAGCACATAGGCCGTAGCCATCAGGTTTCCTACTCCCTTCACCTGTTTGAGCAGCGCCGTTTCCGGATACGTCTGGTTGGCCATCTTTTCCATCCGGCGATCGTATTCCTGGATGCGTCGGGTTATCAGAAATCAAGTGGAGGCTAGCACCTACTTCATTGGCAACCCTCGGCATCTATCTTCAAACGACGTGCTTATTTTCCGATCGCGGTGACCCATTTTCACTCGCCACGGAGCTGTCCTGGCTTCAAAGGCGAAGCGCGATGCCCCAACGGACGCGGTGGGGTGTATGCTGTCTGTGGGTCGAAAAGGCAAAATCGGAATCGTAGATCATGGGAGTGGATCATGCGCAGTTTTAGCTCGGGTCGCAGATCTAGCTGCCTCAAGGGGGTGCTACTCGCCCTCGTTCTGAGTGCTCCGATTTCCCTGAATGGGCAAAGCGGATTCTCGCCGCAATCGCAGCCGGCACAATCGGCCTCTGCGCCGCCCGCAACGCAATCGCAATCCCAGAGCGCGCCTGTTTGCTCCGACGCTCCTCCCATCTTGAAACGAGGCAAACAGCCGGATCTACCTCCCTGTCCTGACCCGCCGCTTGCCGCGTCGGCCCCCGCGGACTCCACACGCACGCGTTCGCTGAGTCCCTCCGAAGCCTTGATCGAAAGGGCCCGAGTGGCGGCCTTCGAGTTTTCAGAGAACCTTCCTAACTTTATTTGCCAGGAGGTCATGGCGCGGTATAGGCAGCGGGGCCGCGAGGAAACGTCCCTGGACGTTGTTTCGGCTGAAATTATTTACGATCATGCCAAGGAAAGTTATCGCAACGTGAAGATCAATGACCGCCCCACGGACACGAGCCTGGAGGAAATCAGTGGGTCCTGGTCCACGGGAGAATTTGCATCCACACTGCTGCTTCTTTTTTCCGCCGATACGAACGCCCGGTTCCGGTCCGGCGGCGCCGCTTCCATTTCGGGTTTCAGCGCTCAGGTTTACGACTTTGAAGTGCCAAGGGAAAATTCGCGCTGGACGCTGCACGTTGACTCTCAGACTCTGGTTCCGGCTTACGAAGGCTCGGTATGGGTGGATCCGAGCACCGCGCGCGTCCTGCGAATCGAAATGCAGGCCCGCAACATACCATCAGATTTCCCAATGGATACCATCGAATCCGCGGTCGATTATTCGTACGTGTCGATTGGCGGGACATCGTTTCTGCTTCCGGTCCATGCTGAGAGCTTGGGTTGTCCCCGGGGCGCCGGCGACTGCAGCCACAACATCATTGACTTCCGCAACTATCACGAATTCAGAGTCGACGTGAAGATCGGTAATGTGCAGCGTCCCTGAAGGAACTGTCAAGGCAGTTGCCGCGGGTTCGAGTCCCGTCGTCCCCGCCATTCTTCCAAAAGAGTTCCACGAATTTCGCTGCAACCGATGAGGGTGCACTTTTGCACCGCTTGCGTTGCGACGGCAAAAAACCGTTCTTGCCTGACGTCTCGGGGAAAAGTTGCGGAGTCGAGGTGTGAGTCGGTGGTTTAGGTGCAGCCTAACCGGAAATGTGCGTACCGAAACTGGCGTTCGGATTTTTTGCTTCATGAAAACGCAACAAAGGGCAGCCGGAAGTCTTCGATTTTCTCGCGCCAGCTGATCTCTAAGATCACGAGCGAATAGATTCGGCGGATCTTGCGCTTGTGCGGCGTGAGAAGTCCGACGGCCTTTTGGAGTGCATCGTAGTCGGCGGCGCTCACGTCTTTCTTGTCCTGCCGCGCGCCACTTTGTCGTAGTTGCCGAGCATGAGCTGCCGTGCGGCCGAGCCAGCGGCGTCGCCAACCTTCAGTTTCTTTTTATCATTTTTAGCTATCTGTCGACCCAGTCTTTTGCATGAATCGGGTTCACTGAAAAAAGGCGGCGCCGAAGAACCGCCTCCTCTGATTGTTAAAGTCTTTTGTGAGTCTAGGCCTTGATGAAAGCTGCGGGAGAAACCTTGAATCGGCGACTCAACGCTCGGATATGTTCCACTGCCAAAGGCCGTCGGCCGTTCAAAACAAGAGATACCATGGATTCAGAACCAAAAATTCTGACGAGGTCCTTTTGGCGGAGGTCGTCTTCGCGACGTGGCCATATTGAGGCATCCGGTTTTGAGCAACGCGGTCGTGTTGAGCTTGTACGAAGCTCAAATGAGTGCATTCGCGATTTTGAGTCAACCGAGGAAGCGTTCTGTTGGCCAAATTGATTCGGCATAGCGGGTTTGCTAAGGTCGTGGTCATGTCCGAGCGTTCCACCGAGCAGATACGCGAATCGCTCGACTCTCTCTATCGCGTGGATTCGGGACGAATCCTGGCAACTCTGATCCGCTTGCTCGGCAATTTTGATCTTGCCGAGGAGGCGATGCACGAGGCCTTTGCCGCTGCGCTGAGCCTGTGGCCAAGGAGTGGAGTACCCGGCAACCCACGACCATGGTTGATTTCGACGGCCCGATTCAAAGCCATTGATACTCTGCGGCGACGGGCAAGATTTGATGCGTCTCAAGACGAGCTCGTGCGATATCTCGAAGCGCAAGCGAGCTCGACGGAAAGCTCCAATGAAGAGGACAGCCTTGAGGATGATCGGCTGCGCCTGATTTTTACCTGCTGTCATCCATCTCTAGCGCCGGAAGCGCGCGTTGCGCTCACCTTGCGTGAGGTGTGCGGGCTGACAACCGAGGAGATAGCAAAGGCCTTCCTCACCACTCCGCGTACGCTGGCGCAGCGCATCGTGCGCGCAAAGGCAAAAATTCGAGAGACACCGATTCCGTACGAGGTGCCGACGCCGCAGGAATTGCCGGAGCGACTGGGCGCGGTGCTTCAGGTCATCTATCTCGTCTTTAACGAGGGTTATTCGGCTGCGGCAGGAGCGGAGGTAACGCGGGCCGAGCTAACCGGCGAGGCGATTCGACTGGGCCGGTTGCTGAGCGAACTCCGGCCAGATCCGGAAGTCATTGGACTGCTTTCTCTGATGTTGCTACAGGAATCCCGTCACGCCGCGAGAACCTCTCCGACCGGAGAGCTGATTTTGCTGGAGAACCAGGACCGCTCGCTCTGGAACCGGGAGCAGATCGCGGAGGGAGTGGCATTGCTCGAGAAAGCCATGAAGTCCCGTCGCTTCGGCTCCTACACACTGCAGGCTGCCATTGCGGCCGTTCATGCGGGGGCGGAATCGGTCGCTGCCACCGACTGGCGGCAGATTGTTGCGCTTTACAACCAGTTGGTACAAATTCAGCCTTCGCCAGTTGTACTTCTAAATCGTGCGGTGGCAATTGCCATGCGCGATGGTCCAGAGGCCGGTCTGACGCATATCGACGCGGTCTTGGAACATGGCGAATTGGCAAATTACTACCTGGCGCATTCAGCTCGTGCCGATATGTGCCGCAGGCTGGGCAGGACCGCTGAGGCCCGGTCCTCTTATGAGAAAGCTCTGGCCCTGACCCAACAGGAACCAGAGCGGCAATTCCTGCGGGAGCGGATTCGGCAGCTGAAATAAAAATTGGAAGAGCTGTCGATTTTCCGTCTCCTCAACGACTATAGGACAAGAGAACGATGAGCTACGGCTCCTGAGTGAACAGGAAACGAGTCATCGGGAACAAACTACAGAAACCAAGGAGAAAAAGTCATGCCGCAATATCTGGTTGCCAATTACCTCCCCGACGACTTCGACCCGTCCACCGTAACCGAAGCGATGATCGAAGAGATCCACGCGCTCAACCGCGAGCTGATTGCTGCCGGCGTGAGGAAGTTCGCCTGCGGCATTTCCCCGGCCGGCAGCGCGAAGACGCTGCGGGGGCAGCCCAATGGTACTGTGCTCGTCACCGACGGACCGTACACCGAGACCAAGGAGCACATGGGCGGATTTTGGATATTGGAATGCGCCGATATAGACGAGGCACTCGCGTGGGCGCGTAAGGGTGCCATCTCCTGCAATTCGGTGGGCGAGGTGCGCGAGCTTCTTTTCTTCCCGGCTCCGGAACAAGGACCCGGCGGAAGCAAGTAAACACCCCTGGATACGACGGCCTCGGAACATGCGCCCTAGTGACGAGATGAACGAGCCGGCGCAACGCTCCGCTGTCGGTTCGTTCAATCCGCTATGAGGAGGACTCGAAAGGAACTCAGTGTTGAGAAAAGTCAATGCGCTTGAATTTGTCTCCCTTGATGGCGTCATACAAGCCCCGGGCGGCCCAAAGGAAGACACCAGTGGCGGCTTCGCGCATGGCGGGTGGACGAGTCCACACGCCGACGCCGCGAGCGGAGCGGCCATGATGAAGCAGATGAAAATGCCGTCTGACTTCTTGCTCGGGCGGAAAACCTTCGAAACCTGGGCGCAATTCTGGCCGCAGCATAACGACATTTGGCCGGGCGTCCACACCGCGACCAAGTACGTCGCCTCGAATACCATAACTTCCCACGAATGGCAGCCGTCCGTGTTTCTAAGCGGAGATATCGCGGAAAAAATCACCAAGATCAAGCAACAGGAAGGGCCGGATTTGCACGTTTATGGAAGCGCGAATCTCGTTCAGACGCTCATGAAGCACGATTTGGTCGACGCCTTCTGGCTGAAGATATTTCCGATTACATTGGGCGGTGGAAAGCGATTGTTTGCCGATGGCACGATCCCGGCGGCTTTCAAGGTGACGGAAAGCACAGTCACTTCGAAAGGCGTCATTATCGGCAATTACGAGCGTTCAGGCGCAGTCCCAACCGGAAGTCTATAAACACTCGCGCGGAACGAGGAGAAGAATAATGAAATACATCTGTTTGGGATACCTCGAGCCGGGAAAAATCGAAGGGATGACCGAGGACGAACGGCACGCAATGCTCGACGATTGCTTTGAGTACAACGACCATCTGCGCGCCAACGGGCATCTTGTTGCCGAAGTACCGCTTCAGCCTCCGCGGACCGCGTTGACGCTGTACTGGAAAAACGGCAAAGTCGCGACGACCGACGGCCCCTATGCGGAAACCAAGGAACAGCTTGGCGGCCTTCAAATCCTTGAAGCGAGAGACCTCAATCACGCCATTCAGCTTGTCTCAGAGCTTCCAGGCTTTAAATACGGACTTGGACCGATTGAGATACGGCCAGCTGCGGATTTGAACGAAATAATAAAGGAGAGCGAACAGCGACGACGAAAGGATACAGCACGTTGAGAGCGAGCCGTCGGAAGAATGAGCAGGAGCGTGGCGGCGCCGGCCTGCTGGCAGCTTTTCATTTGGCTTGGGCAAGCTGTCGCTGGTGCGGCCCTTCGATATGGACTCGTGCAATTAGCAGCCTCGCACGAATAGGGGAAGTGGAAATTTGTTTTCTTGGAACATCCGGGCGGACCGCACAACCGATTCGACTGATCCAATCTGTACCTCCGGAATAGCGGTCCATGACAGCTATGGGGCTTATTCTGCCAACCGTTGGCAGGAAATGGCAGAAAAACCAGCCGACCAGACCGGCGAAGGCACCGTATTCCGCCTATAATCCTTATATGGCATAGATTCCATTAAGTCCTTTATCATCATCAGGAAGAAGCACTTATTCTGCCAAAATCTACCAGCAAACTGCGAGTATTGTCCAAGATCCAAACTTAGTAAGCCTCGACAACTTCGTGGTGCAGTTTACGAAAGTGCCAATCTAGTGCAGCCTCGTTGTCCAACTGTTGGACAGCCATCGAGGAAATTCAATTCACTCGACGCTAGTATCCAGCGAAGCCGGAAACATGGTTGGCAGATTTGCCAGGGAGAAGCGCAATGCTCTCCAGGCCGGGGATATCCCAGATTCCTTTCGAGTGTGCGCCTCCATGGAATCCTGTGGTTTAGTTAAAATGGAGAAGCGAGAACTGCTCCGCCTTTTTTTGGAGAAGGCTTCCCCTATTTTCTGATGGGAGCAAGTCTCTTGGAGGATTCCCGTTGAATGTATCAAAGGTTTGTGAAGTAACGCTCTTGATGACGCTCAGTTGGTGGGGAACTGGGTTCAACCCTGCGCACAACGTCATTCGCCCCTTGGGGTGGACGGAAATCGCCGAGATACAGCAATCAAATGCCGTGCGCCCGACGCTTTTGCAGTCTGATTTCGTAAACCCGAGCTGCTCCGGACCCACCCCCGCGGGCTACACTCGTATTTTCGTTGCAGACCGAAGCGATGGAAAACCAGGCTCCGGTAGTCCATCCGACGCTTTCGATGGCAGTACCGCCGAGAAGTTTGACACCGTGCTCCGTAGGCGCTCCGAAAGCGGGGTCACTCGCCTGATTGTTTGCATCGGTCCCGGCACGTTTTACACGGAGGGCATACGTGATTACGTTTTGGGGAAAGGACATCTTGACACGTCCCATCCTGCTGGCTTCACCGTCAAGGAGGGTTGGAGAATTCACGGTACCGGCGCGGATCGAACAACGCTCCGCCTAGCCGACCTGTTTGCTGATCCCTCAACCGGTCGGTACCTTCAGGGAATCATTATCGGTACCCATGACTTTGACTCGTCCGGAGTTGAGGTCTCGGACTTGACGCTGGACGACAATTATCCTGCGCTTAAGCCGCGTTACCGGTCTCACCTTCAACTTGTCGCAGTTATCTTGCGGTCGAATCGCGGCCACCAGTGGGTCCACAACATTCACGTCATGAATGCGTCCGGGGAAGAATCCGAAGATTTCCCCGTCGGAATCAGCTCACCGACGCCGAATCCAGACAATCAGGGAAACCTCGTCGAATACGTCACCATGGACCATTGGGCCGGAGGCCGCTGTACTGCAATCATAATCGCTGGCGGCGAGGGAGAAGTTCGGTACAACACGGTCGTCGGTTATCAGGTTGGATATGGGGGGTGGAGTATGTCCAATGTAAAATTTCACGACAATCAAGCTATCGAGACCACCTACGGCTTCAACATCGACAGCTGGCAAAATAGCGGGATAGTGATTGCCCATAATCAAGTGATTCATCCCAAATCGTATGGTTTCGTAATCGGCGGAAACGGAGACTTCTCGAATTTTTACATTGCTGACAACACCGTGACGGTTGCGAGCACAGATGATCCAACGCACCCCCTCTACGGGCTGATTTTTCAAGGACATGTCAGAGGTGCCCGTGTTGTTCGAAACAAGATCGTCGCCGACCAGGCAACCAATCATTCCCATGTTTTCGGGTTTTTTGAAAAAAACCCTCAGAATACTAGCAACGTATTTCAGGAAAATATCTTGGACGGTTCGTTCAAAAACTCTCTGCAAGGGACAGACTGTCTGTATGGAAATGTTAGCGAATCTGGAAAAGAATTGCCCGGCCTTCGCAATACTCAAAATACGCAATGCCAGGCAGAGCAATAGCTTGCGGGCGCGAGAGAGGGTCAGGACAATTCAATGAGAAATGTAATCTACGCAATCAACGTCACCATAGATGGCTGCTTCGGCCACACCCAAACAATTGCCGATGAAGAAGTACTTGCATACAATACGCAGCTCATACGAGATGCTGACCTGCTCGTCTTTGGGCGTAAAACCTATCAATTGATGATTCCGTATTGGCCCGATGTCATAAAGGACCCGTCTGCGACAGAAACCGAGAAGGAATTTGCCCGGACGTTCGACTCCAAGAACAAGATTGTTTTTTCACGATCATTAGACAGTGCCGAAGGAAATACGAGAATTGTTCGAACGAAGCTTCAAGACGAAATACTTAAATTGAAACAAGAACCAGGGAAAAATATTTTAGCCGGCGGTGTAAATATTCCCTCACAACTTATAGAGCTTGGCCTAGTTGATGAATATCGTTTTGTCGTTCAGCCAATCATTGCAGGAGAAGGGAGACGGTTGTTCGAAGGTATTAGCCTGCAGGAGAGATTGCAATTAAAACTTGTTGAGTCCAAGATTTTTGGATCAGGATATGTTGCGCTTCGTTACTTGAAATAGTGACAGAACAAATTAGCCGAAACTCGCGCCGCTCTGCGTCAATAATCCTTATTGCCTTTATGCACCGTGCTTTCTGACAGTGCCTGGTAAAGCGCTAGCGTTAATTGATTTAGGCTCAGCTCTTGCTATTGCTTTTTCCCGGCGGTTTCATTCCACAAGAACGCCAGGTCGTCGGAAACATCGCTCACCCGCTGCTTCACCGATACGCCCAAACTGTGTCCGGCCTGCGTTTCATAATGCAGCAGAATCGGCCGATCTCCTCCGCTTGACGCCTGCATCAGCGCCGTCATCTTCCGCGCATGCAAAGGATCGACCCGGGTGTCCGAATCTCCTGTCACGAACATGATCGACGGATATTTCGTCCCCGCTTTCACATTCTGGTACGGCGAATACTTCAGCAAATACCCGAACTGGTCCGCGTTTTCCGCCGACCCATATTCCGTCGTCCACCATTTTCCGATCAGAAAATTCTGATAACGCAGCATGTCCAGCAGCGGGTACCCGCAATCAATCGCTCCAAACAGCTCCGGCCTTTGCGTCATAGCCGCTCCCATCAACAAGCCCCCATTTGACCGGCCGATGATGGCAAACAGCGACGGGCTGGTGTACCTGTTCGCAATCAGGTATTCGGCCGCCGCAAACAGGTCGTCGAACACGTTCTGCTTCATTTCGAACATCCCTGCGCGGTGCCACGCTTCCCCGTATTCTCCGCCTCCCCGCAGGTTCGGCAGCGCGAAGTATCCTCCCTGCTCGAGCCACCAGGCGAATTCTGAATTCCAGTAAGGTGTGTTGCTGAAGTCAAAACCCCCATATCCCGTTAGCAGCAGCGGTCTCGGCTCGTCCGCCTTCAATCCTTTCCTCGACACGATGAACACCGGGATTTTTGTTCCGTCCTTCGATGTCGCAAAAATCTGTTTTGTCTCGTACTCCTCCGACTTGAATGGCACCGTCGGCTTGGCAAACACTTCCGTCGCTCCGGTTTGCGTATCGTAGTGATAAATCGTTTCGGGCACCGTAAACGACCGAAACGAATAGAAACCTTCCCTCGACGTGGCCCTCCCCTGCACCGCCGAAGCCGTCCCGAGGCCCGGGAACTTCAATTCGCCCACAAGCGCCCCGTCCAGGGAATACACCTTCGTCTGCGTTACAGCGTCGTGCACCACGGTCACGAACAACTTCCCTCCCACAATAGTTGTCTCTTCGATCGCGTCTTTTCCCTCCGGTACGACCGTTTGCCATTTCTCCGGTGCCGGATCATTCATATTCACCTTAATCACACGGTAGTTGTCGGCCTTGTAGTCTGTCGTCACATACAAAGCGTCTCCATCGTTCTCTGCGTAAAACCGGTTGTCGATCCCATGGACCATCTCCCGGATGGGCGCGTTCGCCTCTCGCAAATCCTTCGCATAAATATCCATGCGTTTTGCGGGAACGCCGTGTCCCACGGAGAGCACCAGATACCTGTCGTTCTCTGTCACCTCCGCGCTGATCCAGTCCATCGGCCCAAACGTCCCGTCCTTGAATTTCTTCCCAAATACCACTTCATCCGACGCAACATCCGCTCCGAACTTGTGGTAGTAAACGATTGTCCCGCTCTTTTCTAGTTTCGAGTAAAACAGTCCCTTCTTGTCCGGCGCCAAGCTTACCCCGTACCGCGCCGTCGGCAGTACGTCCGGCAATTCGCGCCTGTCGCTCACATTCAAGAAATGCACGCTGATCTCGTCTTGTCCCCCCTCCCGCACTCCGTACGCGAGCAACTCCCCGTCTTTCGAAACATCGTTGATCACCAGCGATGTGTTTTCGTCCTGGCTCACTTTCCTCACATCAACCAGCAATTCGTCTTTGCCCTGCAACCCGCTTCGCCCGTAGATGGACCCTTGGTTCTCCTCCGCCAGTCTCTTCCTGAAGAAATATTTCCCGCGCCCCTCGATCGGCGTTGTGTACACGTCCTGCCTCTCCAACTCTCCGACCCTTTTCTCAATCTCCGGCCGGATCTTCACCTGCGAAAGGTAAAGGTCCGTATATTTCATCTGCGCCGCAATCCATGCCCGCGTCGCCTGACTTTGTCCATCCTCGAGCCAGCGGTACGGGTCTATCACTTTTGTTCCGTGCATGTCCTCCGTCACCGGCTTCGCTTCCGTGACTGGCGGAGGTGGCAACACAATCCCCCCACCCCCGTAAATCTCCTTCGCCAGTTCCCCGGCAATCGTGCCCGCTGCATACAGGAGTAATACTGTAATTACTTTCTGTTGTAGTTGCATGCCGGATGTTCTAACACTTCCTCGCGCAGATCGGCAACTGCTTCTTTGGCCATCGAAATTTGGAAATTATGCCACGGAACGCAGTCAGGTCCCGATGTGTCGCGAATCAATCAAGAAAGGTGTCGCGGTAGGGACGCTGGTTACCCAACGCCCCCCGCACAGATCCGCACGTGCAGCATTCCGGCATGCGGCTCCTACCGCAGATATTTGGCGTCGAAGCGCAAATGAGGATACGGATGAAGAGGCTTGGGTAGCGGGAGCCAGCGCTTAATGAGTGGGCCGAGTTGCGCCCAGGTCATCGGGTGTTTCTGACCTCGGCGCCGTAGCGCACGGAACCATCGCTTGCTCACCTCCTGTCGAAAACGGTTGAGACTGGCAAGATTCCCCGGCACGGCGTGGTAGTTGAAGTAGCCTTGCACCACACTTCTCAACCACTTGCCGAGGTCTTCCACTGGCTCGTGCCAGCGTCGTCGAAGTTCCTCCTTCAGCTCTTTGAGCTTTGCGAGGAGGCGCTTCCGGACGGTCTTGCGTAGAACGAGGAATTTGCCGTGCTTCCGGGACTGTCCACAGATGTGGGCAAACCCCAGAAAGTCGAACGTCTCCGGCTTGTCCGCTCCACGCTGTTTCCGACTCGCAGCTGCGAAGCGCCCAAATTCGATCAGGCGCGTCTTGTCTGGGTGCAGCTCCAGTCCGAACTTCCGCAAGCGTTCCTTCCAATCTTGGAGGAACCGCTCGGCGTCGGCGCGATACTGAAATCCCAGAACACTATCGTCAGCATAACGGACCACAATCACTTCCCCTGCAGCCCGATGCTTCCGCCAGTGCTGTACCCAAAGATCGAAAACATAATGCAGGTAAACGTTCGCTAGCAGCGGCGAAATCACCGAGCCCTGCGGAGTCCCCACTTCCGTCTTCGACCATTTCCCATCTTCCGAGACTCCGGCCCTCAGCCACTTCTGGATCAGGCGGGGGATCCGTCGATCAGCGATTCGGTGCTTGAGAAACTTAACCATCCATTCGTGCGAAATCGACCCAAAGAAGTCACGAATGTCCGCATCCAGCACCCAGCTCACCTTCTTCCTCATGATCCCAACCCATAACGCATCCAGTGCAGCATGTTGGCTGCGTCCTGATCGGAATCCATACGAAAACCCCAGAAAATCCTCTTCGTAGATCTGATTGAGGACCTTTCCCACCGCGTGCTGAACGATTTTGTCCTCCAGGGCAGCAATGCCCAAGGGTCGTTGTCGTCCATCTGCTTTGGGTATGTAGGCTCTCTTGGAAGGTTGCGCTCGATACGTGCCCCGATGCACACGACTGTGTAAGTCCTCCAGCCGTTTGTCCAGGTCCGTCTCGTACTCCTTCCATGTCATCCCGTCCACTCCCGGAGCAGCTTCTCTTTTCAACGCATAGAAGCTGTCTTGAAGTAAAAGAACAGAGACATGATGGAGTAGCGTGGTGAACTTTAACCGCTTATCCTTCTTTGCTACTTCCCGCACCCTGTGCAGGCCGCTCAACGCGTTGCCCCAACTCTGTGTTTGGGTCGCGGTCGTCTGCTCAGAGTTCTCCTTGGCCGATCGTCTTCCCTCCGTGCCCTCCGCCGACGGCTTTCCGTCTTTGTTCGGGCAGTTCGTCGGTACTACACGATCGTCCGACTCCCCACCAACGTTCATGCTGGACTTGTGGTTCATCACCTTCTCCAACCGGCCCGTTCACTACTTACGGGCATTGGCGGGGCCTCCCGGTTCTCGCGCGTGAAGTTTCCAGACATGCAGGGGTCTCAGACCTCGCAGAGTCCAATGAATGCTCGCGTTCTCGCATCCTTTGATGTTGCCTTCCGCTTGTCCGAACTGCGTCGGCACTCTGATTTGCGTACATTTCGCGGCTCAATACCCTGCCTACCTGTGCTCCTGTCAATGCTTCGCGTGCAGCCTTGCGACTGTTCCACGCGCATGACTCGGAGCCGGTGTGGCTTGCTAGGCCTTCACCGTACGGCTCTTTCATCCGCACGTTGGGTCGAGGACTGGCGCGATGCTCCAAAGGTTCAGCCTATCAGTTGCTCCCCGTTTCCTCTGGGAGTGCCTCACTAGCCGAACCGTAAGCTCGTTTCCAGCCCCCGCCTCATCAAACCCATCGTGCCGATTTCCAGCAATGGGCTTACCTGCTCGCTTCTAGTCAAGGGTTATGAGACCGCTCCAGCAGGAGAGGCTTTCGGCAGTGGTGCTAGTCGGAGAA
This sequence comes from Candidatus Acidiferrales bacterium, assembly GCA_963783955.1. Taxonomy (GTDB): domain Bacteria; phylum Acidobacteriota; class Terriglobia; order Acidiferrales; family UBA7541; genus Acidiferrum. Next base: position 116,614 of record CAWAPN010000005.1, read on the forward strand.
GCCGGTAATCGTTATAAAGTCCCAGCCCCTCGTAGAACCACGTCTTACTCCACCTTTTCCAGCCGAACCCTGGACGTTTCCGGGATCGCATCAGGTGCCGTCGAATCTTCTTCTCTACCCAGTCTTTGACAAACGCGAAGCACCGGCTTGAGTGCCCCACCGCAAAGTAGTTCACCCATCCCCGCAAGATCGGGTTGATCAACTCGATCACTCGCTCCACGGGTTGGCTCATAAATCGCCGGAAGATCTCTCGGAGCTTTACGAATAGCGCCTTACGCTTCTTCAACCTGGGTGTGTACTGCGGTCGCCACATCTGATTGCGACTTAAGATGAGACGATATTCGAAGCCCAGGAAACTGAAGCTTTCTCCCTTCGATAAATTCACCGTCCGACTCTTCTCTTCATTGATCGTCACGTTGAGTTTGGCTAGCTCCTCTCGCAATCGCTTTTCTACCGCTTTCACGAGCCATCCATGCCGCGGATGGGAGTCCAGCAATATCACCAGGTCATCCGCAAAACGTGCGTATTGAACGTGGGTGTATTTTCCGCGTCGCGTGGTAGCGATCGCCTTCTCTAGCATCCGATCCACCTCGTTGAGGTAGAGGTTGCTGAGCAAAGGCGATATCACCCCACCTTGCGGAACTCCCTTCTTCCCCGTCGCTTTCACAATCATCTTGAGAAGATGCATCACCTCTCCATCCTTTATCCTTTGCGCTACCTTCTCCAACAGCAGCGAGTGCTGAACATTGTCAAAGTAAGCGCTGAGATCGATGTCGATGATTCGAGTCTTCTCCTCGACGATTGCGTGTGCCACGCGGTTCACCGCTTCATGTGCAGTTCGTTTGGGTCGATATCCATACGATCCCGATTGAAAGTCAGCTTCGAAGATCGGTTCCAGAATGAGCTTAAGAGCTCCCTGGACCACACGGTCACGAATTGACGGAATCGAAAGAATGCGGACTTTGCCGCCGTCCTTCGGTATCTCCTTCTTCCGTAACCCCATGGGCCGATACGTGTTTGAGACTAATTCGTCTTTAATCTGCCGAAGAAAACTTTCCACTCCACCCTCTTCGATGGCATCGAACGTGACACCGTCAATTCCCGGTGCTCCATCGTTCTTCTTTGCCACCTGGTAGGCTTCGTGTAGCGTTTCCATCTTGCAGACATGAACGTACAGTCCCCAGAAACGCCAAGTTGGTTCAGCCTTCGCCTTGACGTATAGACTCCTCCTCAGGTCTTGCAAACAGATGGGTGCCTTTGTCATCTCACCCTTGCCTTCCTTTTTGTTGGAGTCGTTGCAAACAGCAGGGTCTCTTCGCTCCACGGGCATTACCCCGCTTCGCAGCTACTACAGACCCCTCCGCCACCCTCTCGTCGTTCCACCGACTTCCCGGTGTCTCCGGTTATACGGTTTCCTTTTCTCCACCAATTTCTCAGCGGGACGAGGAGGGCTTCTCCAGTTGCTTAGCGCATCCTTGTCATCGTGCTGTCGCTATAACCCCGCCAGAGTGTCTCGCCGCTTCAGTCAGTCTGCGACGATCCATGTTGCCTTCGCCTCATGAAGGAAGGCTCGGCCTCTGGGGCTCCCGTTTCGAGGCCATTCCTGCGTTCACTTTCGTTACGGCCCGATGACTCGCTCACCATCCGAAAGATGGCTTTGTCGATAGGCTTTCAGGATTCAGTTCCCTTCCTCCTTGCTATCCAAGCTACAGGGCTCTGGCTTTTGCCCTGGTGAGACTTTTCCTCACTGAATACGCCAGCCTTCCTTGGACACACCTCCACGCCGGTTTATCCCGGCGCACTCGGACCAGTACCCGCCGCCAGGCTGGATCCGGAATTGCGGCGGGACTATCAACGATTGAAGTTTCGCCGTGGTAGTGCGGTGGCGAAAGTTGCCATCGCACGAGAATCGGCGATGCGGCTGTATTGGAAGCTGCGTGAAGCAGCACAGCCCGTGCCGTCAGCTCGCATGCAGGGTAGCCCGTAGGTCCTGTGGTAGGCGAAAGCCTATCGCCTTATTGATTGAGCGCCCTGCCTCCCTTGTAGAAGAGGGAGTTCAGAGAAAGAATCATGGTTTGTTGCAGAAGATCGAATACATTGTTGGTGGAGATAGCTGCACCGTAGGATTCGAAGGAGACGAGCCTTGGTCGAGACCCGTAAAAGAATCCTGAGTAAGGCGAAGCTTGCACTTCGTCCCATGACAATCTTGGCGAGCCTTACGCGGCGTCAAGGGTCTTCGATAAACGTCCCGCTTCGCGGGACGCCCTTGACCCCGCTCCGGCTCGCGGAGCTCGAGGTTTGTTTCGAGCCGCATAAAAAAACTCTTGACAACGCCGACGACGTTATACACAGGACGTGGTGACGAGAGTTCTATATATATATCGCCGCGAACGTACCGTTCAGAGTGGTCTTCCGTCGCGCGGCAGGCCGCCCGTTACGTCGCTCCGCGAGCCGCTGCGCCACTTCGCTGCATACGGCAGCACAAACAAGTACAGACCGGTGAGAAATTCCAAGGCGAGCACGAACACCGCCAAGAGTCCCAGCCTGGCGGTATATTTCTTCTGGGCTACGGCGACACCGTTGACAATGACGGCCACCGTGAAGGCAATGCTCAGCCAGCGGTGGGCCTGCCGAAACCATTTGTTCCAGTTCATGGAACTCTCCTTGTCATTGAGGGCGTTATTTTAATTTGCTTACGATGTCTTGCCTAGTCGCAAATCTCTAACGAGGCCGGCCAGTGTCAAGAGTTTTCGTCATCTTTTTTTGAATCTTCGCTTCTTTTTTCTTCTGGATCAGGCACACCCCTCCGCGTGCGCGAGAGCATCCCTTCGCTGCACGGATCTTTTGCCGTCGTCGATCCTCTGCTTTGTGTCCACCCTATGCATTGTGCCCCGTCACTTCATCACTTGGGTACTGCCCACCAAATATCTCTTCGATCCTGACAGACCATGATGAGCTATTCGAACTCCCTGGCTATCCAGGGAGGGCGGGTCGCCTAATCAATCGGCCGGTGACTGTTCGCACCATTCGCGACTTCAAGCATCCCCGCACAGACTGCACCACTTTGCTGCTTCTGTCCGCGACGACAGAACTCTTCGTAGTCAATCTCGTCCCGCAACATGATCCACAGTCGGATCCTGAGCTTGCGTGCTACCGCCACGCGCGCCTTCCCCAGACCTTTCTGAACCAATTTGCGGCGATAGAAACGCTGCAACTCCGGATCTTTGCGTACCGCATGAGCACCGGCCTCACACCAAAGAAACCGCAACAGCGGACTGCCTTGTTTCGTGATTCCACCGAACCGCTGGTTTCCTCCACTGGAGTACTCCCTCGGGATGATCCCCACGTAACTGGCCAACGCTTTGCCATCCACGAACCGTCCCGGGTCGCCCAGGAATACGTCGGTCGCCAGTGCCGTGACCGGCCCCACTCCCGGATGCGTCATGAGCTGTCGTGCTCGGGTACGTTGGTCCGCTTGCTCGGCGACTTGCTTCGTCAGGTTTTCGATTTCCTCTTCCATCTTCCGGTACATGGCCTGCAACGCGCTTCGCCGAGAGGAGGCATGGGGCTGCAACGGCAAGAAGGCGATCTTGGCTTGCCCGTCGTAGCTCCACAGTCCGGGACCTCGGCGTAATCCGTTGGCCAAGGCCATGGCCTGCAGTGCGTTTTGAATCCGCGTCCGGATCCTCACCCACTGATGCCGGTGCAGGAGCAGGGCCCGTAGATCCAACAGTTCCTTGGTTGGCAGCCAGATCGCCGGAAAACGGTTCTCCATCAGCAGCTTCAGAATCAATTCCGCATCGCGCCGGTCATGTTTCTGTTTCCGGGGCTCTGCGGCTCGAATCGTGGCTGGATGGCCGACCCGGCATTCGATCCCCAACTCCCCCATCAGGTTCAGAAACCACTGCATCGATCCGGTGGCTTCGATACCTACAAGCACTGGGCGCGGAAGTTGAGAATAAAATCCCGCACTTCGTTGCCTTCGTGCATCAGGGTCAGATTCACCACTTCTCCCGTTGTCGTCTCCAGCATCGCTAACGTTTGCTGGCGAGCGTGCAAATCGCCCCTATAATTCGCATTCGGCCTCCTTCGGTCCGAGCGCTGTTCGGGTGAACGCCAAACAGTCTACTCGGCTCGTAGTGAGGCCGACCTCGTTATGACATCAACCGGACAAGTCCGGCCCAGTACCCACTTCGGTGGCGTTAATCAGAACTTGTGCCAGAAAAGCACTTGGTTTTCGACGATTTTTTCGAGCGCGAGAATTCATGCGTGCAGCGCAACGTTTCCTGTTGGTGGACGCATTTTGGGTCGAACTTCAGGTCGAATCACTCAAAACTGTCGCGGAACTGCAAATCGAAAGTACGGCGTCAATGCAATTCCATTCAGCCATTCTCGCGCAACCGCCACCGTCTTACCGTCAGAGAGAGTCACCGCTATTGGCCCTTCTCCGCTTACTCCGAGAGTTCTGGGAATGTGGTCTGCCACGAGTTCATTTTGGAAATCGCTCCAGTGCGCTTGAGCCTGTTTTAAAGACCTTTGGCTCTCCGTCAGTTCGGTTACCAAGGCTTCCAGTTTTCGACGTTCCTCGACCTTAAGCTCAACCGAAGTTGCTTGCCTTACGCCAGGGGCAAGTTCCTCGTCGCTGAGCGCAAAAGCGATTCGGAGATCGGATGAGAATCTCAGGTTCCGCAAGTCTGGGTGTTCGCCTGGTAGCTTTTGCGAAATCCATCCCAAGCCGCGCTCGCCTTGTCCAAGCGAACTTGTGCATTTTTCAATTCTTCCGTAACCTGCTTCGCCTTAGCCGTTTCGTCTGTGGACAACCGGATAGTTGGAATCAACTGCTGGGCTGGACAGACGCTGGAGACGCAGAGGTAGAGGAAGGTTGACGATAAAATCTGAATTCTCATTATCAGACGAGTATATCCAATGAGTTTGTGGACGCAAGTATCAACACCATGTGGCATCCGCTCTCTTACCAGTCTAGGTCCTGATTTGTTACCGGAAGGTTGGAGGTTCGAGTTCTCCCCGGTTCACCACTTCAACAGCGCTTTGTCCGCGGCATACAGAAGAGTTCCGATTGTATTCGCGTTTTCCCCGCGCTCACAGAGAGCAGTGGCTCCTGTGGTTCCTTGTCGAGCAGTTCACAAATTCTTCGTGCGACCAATGAGGCATCAGATTTCTTCGCAACCGGGTCTTCGCTCTGAAAATAATTGTTTTCACCGCCGGCACCCGGCGATTCAGCGCTTGGGCAATCTCGCAATAACTCATTCGCTTGTAGTAGCGCAGTACGAGCGGACGCTTGTAGTAATCCGGCAACCGGTTGAGCTCTTCCCTCACGTACCGCTTCGCTTCCTTGCGAAGCACCTGCGATAGCGGTGAAGGCGTCGAAGAATCCGCAACCGCGCACAAGTCATTTCCCGGCACCACCGAGCGCCTCTCATGCTTCCGCCGCCGCAATTTATCAATGCAGTGCCGCCCCGCGACCTGACAAACCCAGGGCCGCAACGGATGCTCCGAATCTTTCTTGTCGAGCACCCGATGCAGTTTCAAGAAAACCTCAGCCGCGGCATCTTCCGCGTCCTCCGGCCGCCGAAAGAAGCGTCGACAGACCTGCAAGACGTGCTGATAATGAGCAGTATAAATGGCGCTCAAAACTTCCGCGGAAGTCTGTAGCGCTTGATCCAGGCCCTCGCCGAAGCCTGCCCCTTCAAAGAAGCTTTTCGATTGAGGTGCAATAACCTGTGTCGCCATGACTGCCCCCTTGCCGGTGAATTTTGGGCACACCCTCAACGGCAGATCCAAGGAAGACAACCCCTGGACCCAGCGTGCCGCTATTTGCTATGCGGAACTGTCTCCTCTCCGGACTGCGTTCCTCGGAACAACCAAGGTCCATAGGTTTCTTTCTCAAGCCTCACCCTGTGCGTGTGACACTGCGTTGCGCAATTTCTATCCGTAGCGCAGGGCGACGATTGGGTCCACTCGCACTGCTTGTCTCGCTGGCAGATAAGAAGCCAGCAACGCCACGAGCATCAGAAGGGCCGCGACGCCAAGAATCGTCGTGGGATCGGTGGGCCTGACATCGTACAGAAATCCCGACAGCACCCACCCCAAAGCGAGCGATCCGGCCACTCCAATCAAGACCCCATACATCGCAAGTCTCAGCCCTTGCGCAATCACCATACGCAGGACCGTGCCACGGTCCGCGCCGAGAGCCATGCGAATGCCGATTTCCGGCATGCGCTGCGTGACCGAATAGATCATCAGCCCGTACAGTCCGACCATCGCGAGCACAAGCGCCGTCCCTGCAAAAATCGCCAGTATCATCGCTCGGAAACGCGGCCCGCTGACCGAGCCAGAGATGTTGTCCTCCATGGTGCGCACGCGCACGACCGGCTGATCAGGATTGATGTCGTGAACAGCGCTTTGCAAAGCCGAGACGTCGGTGAGAGGATCGATCTCTGTACGGAGCACCACCGAGAGAGCAAACACAGGCAACAAGGAGTCCCCCTGGCGCACCGACACATACATTTCCCCCTGGGGTTCACCAGCGAGGTCCTGCTTGAGGTCGCCGACAATTCCGACAACTTCCATCCAGGGAACGGAGGCATCGGGCGTAGCGCCGAGCTGGATGCGCTTGCCAATGGGATCGGCGTCGGGAAAATACTGCCGCGCCGCCGCTTGATTGATCACTGTCACATACGGCGTGCCCTCCATGTCGGATTCCGCAATCAGCCTGCCACGGATAAGCGGCACGCCTAGAGTTTCCAAATATCCTGCGGTCACTGGTCTGTAGCCAATGACCACGTAATCGTGTGGCGACTTTGGCGCGCGCCCCTCGATGTTGAAGTGAATGGCACTGCCAGTACCGGTAACCGGCAAAGTGGTAGCACCGCCAGCGTTGAGTACACCAGGAGTGGCCCGAAGCTTTTCCATTAAGCGATCGAAAAATGCCATGCGATCGGCGGATTTTGCGTAAGCGTTGGTCGAAAGTGGAATGTCGGCTACCAGAAGATTTTCGGGCCGGAAACCAGGAAGCTGGCTGGAAAGCCGTTCGAAGCTCTGCAGCAACAGACCTGCGCCCACAAGCAGGAATAGGGCGAGCGCGACCTGGGCAACGATCAGAGCATTGCGAACGTGACGCCTGCGCCTCGTTCCTACTGAAGCGCGAGTCGTTTCATTCAGAACATCGCGCAAATCGACGCGTGCTGTTTGCCACGCGGGCACCAGTCCGAATAACACCTCGGACAACACCGCCAAACCAACAGCGAAGAGCAACACGCGCCAATCGAGAGTGACCGGAGAAACATGTGGCACTGCGGTGCCAGCGAGCCTCAGCAGCCAGCTCACGCTGCACCACGCGAACAAAACGCCTATGCCGGTGCCCACGAGCGCGAGCAGGCCGCTTTCCATAAGTAATTGCCGCAGCACTTGCGCTTGCGACGCTCCCACTGCGCTGCGCACTGCGATTTCCTGGCGCCGTGTCGTTGCTCGTGCGAGTAACAGGTTCGCGACATTTCCGCAGGCGATCAGCAAAACCAGACCCACCGCGGCCAGCATCACCAGCAATGCCGGCCGAACATTCGCGACCAGCTGGTCGCGCATCGACGTCACGCCCGCACCCATATCCGCATCATAGGTGGGATACTCCCGCGCAAGATTCGCAGCGATAATCTTCATCTCCGACTGCGCTTCCGCTAGTGAGACATCGTCGCGCAAGCGTCCTACCGCAGTAATTCCAGGATGCCAGTTGCGATCGTCGGGCAGTGCCTTTGCCCATGGCTCAAACGGGACGTACACGTCGGAAGGAACCAAAAGCTGATAATCGGGGGGCAGCACACCGATTATGGTGTAGCTCTTGTTGTCCAGGATAAGGGACTTGCCGAGTGCTTCCCTGGAGCCGACAAAGTGGCGGCGCCAAAAACCGTAGCCCAACACCACCACTTGCGCTCCTCCGGCCCGGTCTTCTTCTGACGCAAAAGTGCGGCCCAAACGAGCACCAACTCCCAGCAAAGGGAACATCGAAGCGGAAGTCATTTGCGCCGGCAGACGCTCTGGTTCCGCGTTTCCTGTCAACGTAAGCGTGGTAATTCGCGTGGCAGACATCGCCGAGAAGGATTTGGCGCGGCCGCGGAAATCCTGAAAATTCTCATAGGAAGGACCGACCACCGGAACCGATGGAAGGCGCTCGGTGATAATGCACAGTTGATTCGGAACGCGAAATGGTAGTGGTCGGAGCAGCACGGCATTGACCACGCTGAAGATCGCGGTGTTGGCGCCAATGCCAAGCGCCAGCGTAACTGTTGCGAGTACCGTAAAGCCGGGCGTACGCCGGAGACTACGCGCACCATGGGAAAGATCCTGGCAACGCTGCTCGATCCAAACAAAGGAACGTGCCTCGCGGTGCAGTTCTTTGGCCAGTTCGATGCCCCCATATGCGCGGCGAGCAGCCATCCTGGCATCGCAAGGGGTCAGGCCACGACGCTCGTAGTTTTCCTCTAACAATGAAAGGTGGGATGCGATTTCCCGAGAGAGTTCGCGCTCCGCAGCGCTCCGGCGGAACAGGTTAACCAGTCGGGCGAAGAATCGGCGCATCTTTCAGGCTCCTTCCGCCAGCAGCTTGTCCACCAAACCGGACATGCGCCTCCAACGTAGGGTCTCTTGCGCCAGTGCCTTTTCTCCAGCCTTGGTGATGGCGTAAAACTTGGCTTCGCGGTTGCTCTCCGTCCTGCCCCAGGTACCTTTAATCCAGCCCTGCTGTTCGAGCCGCACCAGCGCGGGGTAGAGTGTGCCCTGGTTGAGCTGGAGCAGTTCGTCCGACATCTGCTGCAACCGCGCAGCGATCGCATAGGCGTGTTGGGCGCCCATGGTTTTCAAGATGCGCAGAACGATCAGGTCGAGTGTGCCCTGCAGGACTCCCATCCGGCGGTCTTCGCTTGACATCCAAGTAATCCTCGGCCGTCAGTATCCAATGGCTTTACTTGATTGTCAAGTGGACCGGGCGCGACCCGGAGAACCTATACGCGACGACAAGACGAGGGCAGATCTATTGAGAATCGAGCCCACTGTCAACAGCCCTCTACATGCATTCGGGCTACTGCCCAAAAAGACCGCACGGTAGGAGGTAAACCCAACTTTATGAATCGATTCTGCGGGGGGAAAGACTCTCGCGCAAAACTATACTATGTTTTTGAGGAAGCTACTCAACGACTCGGAATCGGTCCAGTCGCGGACGAACGGAAAAATCGTTAAGCCCCACCCGACTGTGTCCAATTTTGTGCCCACCCTAGATCAAAGACCATAGCAATTGGGCACAGTCGGGCCAAGCAGGGAATCGCCCATAATGGCCTTGAAAATCAACTCCATAGCAAGCAATCGCACCCCATCTCAATTGTCCTTGGAGGGTCTCTTGATCAAGGGGTTGGAGGTTCACAAATCCTCTCCGGTTCACCCAAATTTGCGCCACACCCGGCTCAGATTCCTTCGGCTTAGTGCTGATCCCTGCTTAACCTGTTCACGGCTTGAAACTTGGGCGCAAAATGGGCGCAAAACGCCACCCTTCTGAGCGCAAATCTAGGCAGGACTGGTGAGTAAGGGCAGCCGAATCAACGTGAATTTGCGGATTTTGGAGCGGGCGATGGGAATCGAACCCACGTCCGAAGCTTGGGAAGCCAGAAACAAAAATCTGAAAACGCTTGGATTGGCGGCACTTAGCAGATTCGCAATGCCTCTTAATTGGAAAATGAATGGAAAATGAAACCATGGAGTGACACGCACGCAAGCACCAGCTCATCTTTCGCTCTGATGCCCCGGAATCTCGTGCCAATTTGAAGTCCGATTACTCAACGCGGCGAGCGACTTACGTTGGCGCGAAGCCAACGTATGAACGAGGCCTCGTCAATCGTTCCGGCGGCAAGGCCTAGAACGGCTTGCGTGGCATCTTCTTCAGAAGCTGTAAAACGATGGCCATTTAGTTCGAGGAAGAGTATACCCACAACAAAACCAGTTCGTTTGTTCCCGTCGACGAAAGGATGGTTGCGGACTATGCCCACCGTATAAGCGGCCGCCATGTCTATGGTGTCAGGAGCGTCGCCGTACGCATGGAGTTGCTGAGGACGAGCAAGAGCGGACTGAAGGAGCCCGACGTTCCGGACTCCGGCAGCACCACCATCGAGCGCCAGAAGCCGATCATGGAGCGCGAGAGCATCACGCTCGTCAATCCAGACGGGTTCTCTCACTTGGCGAGCGAATGGAGGGTGTTGCGATAGCGGTCAATGATGTTCCCGGCCTTCTTCATTTTTCTCTCGAAGGCAGGATCGTAGGGCGTTAGTTGATAGACACCATTCGGCCCCTCGATCAGAAAAAGGCGATCGCCCTCATCCGCGTGCAGCCGGCTGACGGCTTCCTTTGGCAGGACCACGCCCAGTGAGTTCCCGATCTTACGAACCTTGAGTTCCAACATGCCTCTCACCTCCTCACACGCCTCATGTTATAACAATTGTATCAACTAGAATCTATAATTGCAAGATGATGAGGAAGGAGTCGATCAGAGAAGCGGAATCGGGTCGAGCTATTTAAATATACTTGTTGGGTAAACTTGACTCCAATTGATTTATGGAAGTTGTGCGTTTTTCAATCTAGAATCTGGAGCGGGCGATGGGAATCGAACCCACGTCCGAAGCTTGGGAAGCTCTTATTAAAACTCTGAATGCGACTGATCTGGCGGCACTTAGCTTTCCGAACGGCGGTCTTAATTGGAAACTAGATGGAAACCGAAGGCTATTATACCCCGCAATTCCCAGCCGACGAACTTAGATTGACTCATGATGATGAGTCAGATAGACTACTCGTATGGCTAAACGGCTGCAAGTGATCATGAAGGATCCGGAATACCGAGGAATTCAACGTGCCGCGCGTTCACGCCATATGTCGATAGCCGAGTGGGTTCGGCAAGCGCTGGACCTTGCCCGCCGCCGCGAGCCCGTAGGCGGCGTCAGCAAGAAGCTCGAAATCATCCGCGCGGCAGCACAACATGACTATCCCGTGACTGACATCGACGACATGCTCGCCGAGATCGAGAGGGGATACGGAACGGGCACGCATCCGTGATTCTGGTCGACTCGAATATTCCCATGTATCTGGTTGGCGCTCCTCATGCCCACAAGAGCGACGCGCGACGATTGCTCGAAAAGATGGTCAGCGAGCGTCAGAGCCTGGTTACGGACGCCGAGGTTCTGCAGGAAATCTTGCACCGCTACGTCGCTATCGACCGCCGCGACGCAATCCAACCCGCGTTCGACGCTCTGATCGGCATCGTGGATCAAGTGCTGGCTGTTGATCGGTCCATCGCAGAGCGTGCGAAACAAATTGTGTTGGGGTATCGGCAGCTGTCTGCGCGCGATGCAGTGCATATAGCCGTCATGGAACATCATGGAATCGAGCGAATCATGACATTTGATTCAGGGTTTGAGGGCTTCCCTGGTATTACACGTCTGTCATGAAGAGTTACAAACTAACCGCTGACGCGTGAGTTATGGAGCGGGCGATGGGAATCGAACCCACGTCCGAAGCTTGGGAAGCTTGATTTAAACCATCAAAAACGCACAAATTGGCGGCAATTTGACGTTTTTCAAAATTCTCAAATGGATTCCAATTGGAGCAGCCGAGCCGTTCTCTATTTTCGGCGGCGTTGCAACCGATGCAGTACGGCCAATCATTACTCTATGTTACTCAGCGTAGCCACGGCGGCCTGACTCAGACCAATTCCGCGTTTACTTAGATTGTTCAGCGGAAGTTCGGTGATCTGCAGATTGTCCTTCGAATCGCTGATAACAGCATTCTCGGTATTAATCACCGCTACCGTGTCTGCAACTTCCACCGTCATGGATTGACTCTTGACCTGGAAGGTCACATCGATCCTTAGCGTCTGCCGGGCGTTCAGTTCCGCGGATGGAACTTGAAACGCGGCAAAGCCCTCGGCCTCGGCGGAAAGGGCATAGTTGCCAGGCTTGAGGTTCACAAATTCAAACGATCCGTTCTGGTCCGTTGTGGTCGAACGAACGCTGTTGTCTTCCAAACTTCGTATCTTGACGATCGCACCTGGCACAGCAGCCTGGGATATATCATGCGCCACGCCGACAATACTCCCGAACGTGGACTGGCCAACGACGGTACAAACGGTGAACACAACCGCGATTACAGACGCTGCAAACGCCCTACGCATCTTTACTCCTCCACAAAAAATTCGTTCTTGGCTATCGACCCCTTACCTCTCGCCTAGACAGACTCTATTTGGATTTGCGTTCAGAAGGCCTGATAGCTTTATAAAATCTTCGTAAGGGTGCGCCGGGGGCTGTTCAGAAAAGTTCATGCGCTTAACTGGTTGCCGGCTAAGCAAGGGAAAGAAAAGCCAACCAGCACGGGGTGTGGCAGAACAACTAAACGGGTACGCAGCAATAATTCCGTTGCGATGGTGGAACTGCCGCTCTGGTACAGCGCGGGTTCAGTTCTAGCCGCAATTCTTCCCGTAGGCCCATTGTCCTCGACAATCCCGCGTTGACTGCAATCGTTGTTCGGATCGAAGTTGGCCTGAATTCCGTGCTCGTCGACGAAGGGAGGCAGCCACTCCTATCTAAGACCGGCATTGACGATGAGCTGGCTGTTGACCTGCCATTCGTCTCGTGCGTACACATCTGCCTCAGGCCCCCCCCGTTGTTTCTCCGACCCGTTACCGCAAAGTAGGAGGTATTCGGAAGCCCCAGGAGCAGATCCCCAAACGAGCTGTCCGTGAATTTGTTTTGATCGAATGTGAAGACCCCGTAATCATTTAAGAAGCGTGGTGTCCTGTGCAGCGGCGCCACTTGGAAACAGCGCGACAAGGAATGTACTGGACACTATCATCATGCTGCGCATCTGATCCGACCCTGGAGAAAACACCCATGAAATCGATTACTCGGTTAGTGACAGCAGTGGCAGTTATATTCGCGGTCGCCACTCTGTGTCCCGCGCAGGACGTCAAGCCGACCGACCTGGGCAAGGGGGCGGCGTTCAATGGCAAGAAGATCGAGATGAAGGACAAGGGAGAGGTCGCTTACCTCCTGTCTTTCACGGCTGGGAAAGAGTTCGAGGCCACCACGGACGGCCCGAAGAATACCGACGTGCACCTTTTCGTCTACGACTCCTCCGGCGCGGAAATCGCTAAGGACGACTCGCCCGGACCGAAGTGTTCGGTTAAGGTCACGCCGGAGAAGGACGGGCAGTACAAGTTCGTCATCAAGAACGCCGGCGGGGCCAACACGGTGACCTTCAATGTAAAGGTCGCCAAATGATGACTCGCCGCTTGTCAAAAAGACACTAGGATTCGCGCCAAATGGCTTTCGAAAAGCTGCGGACTATCGTCATAACGGCGACCCTAAGCCGAGCTCCCGCGAAAGGTTCCGCAAGATTGCCGATACCACCCCAACTCCCCGAAAACGCGCTTTGACGACGCGATGCTTATCCCCTCAGAAAATGAGATCAGCAGACCATGTGCGCTGCTCGCAATCTGCCGATCGCAATCCATCCATTGCGGCTCACCCGACAATCCGCAACGCAATATACGGCACAAGGAAGAACAGGATGTTGCCGACTTTGTAGAGAACGATTCCCATGAGGTTGATCATGTCACAATGTTCGGCCGATAGAGCTGCCAAAGCCAAGGTAGTTCAACTCTGCGTGGGAGCAAGGAGTCATCTCGGGCGCCATCGAGGGAGTTCTTACGAAGCGAGCCGTCGCTTCAAGGCGGTAACGGTGTCGGGGTTCGCCTTTATCTTGAGACAAACACCCTTTTCCTCGTACGATTCGCTGAGCACGTGGATATTCTTACGGATATCGGCGAGCACGCCTTCCTTGCCGTAGGGAACGACGATCTCCACCTGAGCCATGCTATCGATGAAGAAACTGACGATACGGGAGTGAAGTGCCTCGATGTCCTTGGGGTTCAGCGCGGACATCGCAATGGCCTCGGGAAACTGTTTCTCCAGCAATGCCTTTTGCGAAATATCGACGGCGTCGATCTTGTTTAGGATCAGAAGAGATGGGAGCTTTCCCGCCCCAATGCCTTCGAGCACTTTTTTCGTCACCTGAATGTGGGAGCGCAACGCCGGATCCGCCGCATCCACTACGTGAAGCAGAAGGGAGGCGTCCAGCGCTTCGTCGAGAGTCGACCGGAATGAGGCCACCAGATCGTGGGGAAGATTTCGAATGAAACCAACCGTGTCGGAAACGAGAATCCGAGGTTGAGTCTCCGGCTGCAACGCTCGCACGGTGGTATCCAGGGTCGCAAAGAGCTGGTCGGCCACGAGCACTTCGCTCGAGGTGAGTGCCCGCATGTGTGAAGACTTCCCGGCGTTGGTGTAGCCGACGATGGCGACCTTGGGCAAACCTTCGCGATGACGGCGGCGCTCGACTTGCTCTCGATGTACCGCTTTGAGCTCTTGTTGCAGTTCGCTGATTCGGTCCCGCACTTCCCGGCGCTCGATCTCGTGAAAGGACTCGCTGACCCCTCGCCCGCCGCGCCCCCCACCCTTTCGCTCTTTGGCCCCCGACACGCGCTCGCGGGGCGCGAGGTACTTGAGCCTTGCCAACTCCACCTGAAGCTGCGCTTCCTTGGTGCGAGCATGACGATGAAAAATCTCGAGGATGACAGCCGGCCGATCGTAAACCTCCACGCCGGATGCTTCTCTAATGTTTCTGACTTGTGTGGGGGTTAGTTCATGATCGAACACCACGCTTTCGACCTTGTGCTGCGCTTTCACGAGTTCGCTCAGCTCTTCGAGTTTTCCCGGCCCGATGAGAGACGCGGCCGTAGGGGACTGCAGTTTCTGCGTGAGCGTTCCGACGATATCCCACCCCAGCGTTTCAATGAGTTGCCCCAGTTCCTGAAGCGACGCATCGTGCTCTTCGGCGGGTGTCTTCTGGAGCTGCACATCTATAAGGATGGTGGCCGGCCTAACTTCGGACTCTGAAGGATGGGTCATCTTGAAAACATATCTCAATTAAGTCCAGGCTGGCAAAGCCTTGGCGATTCTTTGGGAAGCAGGAATATCAGTCCTGCGAGGTTCGTATTCATTCGTTCCACAGCTGCAAAGGAACGCCTCCGTCCATCGCTTGCTCCTGGGAACGTAGAGAAGACGATGGCCGCTCCGGTCACGGTCATCATCACCTATGATCTGAAGTTCTATGACAAGTTGCCCAGGCTGTTTCCACATTACCCCGCCATGCGCGATCCGAACCAGAGGGCGTCCACGTAATACGACAACGCTGTCCGACTGCTGAAAATGACGACGGCAAGGATGGCAAGAACAAGGAAAAACAGGCGGTGAGAGCGCCGCGGGGATTGCTGCCAGTCGATGATTTCGGGCATGAGTCTAGCCTGCTTTCGGGAACGCTTCACCCCTAGCTGCTAGGGTTCCACGTAGATTTACCATTGTACGCGGTCGAAGCGCCTGCACGGCTCTTACCGACTTGGCGCCATGGAATGCCGCCGTCGCCCGGGCGTAGGAACTACTCGCGTGTGCTCACCCTTCCATTCGAGGGCCGGGGCAACACAGCCAGCGCCACGTTGGCCCGATGCCAAGCTGCCTCAAGGTTGCGGCGATCGAGCGTGACCAGTGCGCTCCCGGTTTCAAGAATCGCGTCCGCCTGATCCGACAGTCCTTGACGGCAGGCCTCCGGAAGCCGCGGTGCTAGCCGACGGATCGATTCGAGTTGGCGGATCAGCACAGCGGGAGTCGTCGCGGAGGCCTGACGGATCTGGTCGAATGCGAGCTTGACGAGGCGCTCCAGCCGCACCGAAGGCATCCATACCCGCAGCCTGCTGTCGGTGTCGTACCAGTTGCCCTCGAGCGGGGGCCGCTCGGCGAGCGTGAGTAGTGCGTCGGAGAGCCAGTCGACGCACGCAACACCAGTGAACGTATCGTTGATCGCGGGCGACAGCGCACGGATTGCGATCTCGATGACCTGGGCTATGCCGAACTCGCTATCTTGCGTGAGCGTGCGGTGACGGCCGATGTGTATTCCACGACTGATCGCGGCCTCGAGCGCGTGGGCGTTGCTCGCCGGTACGATTGCTGCGAGCAGTTCGCCGCGGAGCACGAACTGTCCCGGGCGGAACCTCAGCACGATCAGTCCGTCCGCCGCGCGCGCGGCCGCGACCAACTCACCATGATCGACGTGCTGCAGGTATCCGCTCTTCGCGCATGACACGATCGCGCCCGTCTCGGCCTGGCGCGCAATGTCGGCATCGTCGGGCGCCGCACCGGTGCCCTCGCCGGGGCCAGAAACATGCGCCCTGCCCGCCGCCACGTACAAGTCGTCGACTATCGCGCCGATCATGTCGGGATTCTGAATCGATGTCGCGACGCGATGGCTGTAATAGACAAGGAACCCGAAACTAAGCACGACGAGCACCCAGCTCATAATCAGCGAGATCTGTGGGATGAACGACGACTGCGGATCCTGATGGGTGACGAGAAAGACGAGGCAGATGTATACGAACGTGCCCATGAACAGGCCGATCGTGAACTGGGTGACCCAGTCCTGCAGGAACCGGTAGAGCAGGCGCGGGCCGAACAGCGTCGCGACCATCGATAGGACGAGCAGCGCGACCGAGAAAATAAGGGCGAGCACGGTTGCAACTGCCCCCATCATGGCTGACAGGATCGCGCGCGCGTCGTCGATGCTGCCCATGGTCAGCCACGAGGGAACGTGGATGACGTGGTACTTGTCGAGGATGTCGGGAATCAGGGTGAGCCCGAACAGCGCGACTGCCGCGAATGAGAGCCGCAGTGGAATCCGCCACAGGTTAACGTCGCGTTGCGAGCGGAGTTTGGTAGGGCGCGGAGGGATCATCTGATTTGAGCTTTCAGGAGCAGAGATACCAGGGAACATTGATCACAATGATCCGCTGGTTGCCCTTCAACAGCAAAAGGGCCTTCAAAACCGAGGCTCGTTTATTGTGCAGAACGTGGTGATACCAACGACGCTGCACGAGTTCCGGGATCAGAACCGCAATCTGCTGGTTCGGACAACACCGCTCGGCTTCAAGGACGTAGTGCACAATCGGCGCCAAGATTAGTCGATAACGAGAAGGCAGGACCACAAGTTGCGGAGTGGCCACCCCAGCTTGCTGAGTTGGTTCTTCTACGTAGCGGTTCCACTGCTGGTGAAAGGCCGCTGACCCTTCTCCGCAGTCCACGTGAATCGCCCGGATATCCGGAGAGATCTTCAGGGCGAAGCGCAATGCCTTCTTGACGATGTGGTTCCAGCTTTGAATCGGCAAGATGACCAGTGGCGGGGTAAGATCGTTCAACTCCAGCGGTGTAGCACTGCGAATCTCCAAGGAGACACGGTGATAATGGCGGCGCACAAAACCCATCACCACGAAGAGCCCCGGGATCAGCAGCATAGTCACCCAGGCACCTTGCACAAACTTGGCCACTAATACAACGATTACGGTGATTCCTGTCGCGACGGCCCCGAGACCATTCACAATGATGCTTCGCGTTGCGCCGGGACCTCCGACACGTCGCCAATGGCCTACCATCCCTGCCTGCGAAAGGGTGAACGCCAGGAACGCGCCCACTGCAAAGAGAGGAATCAAGCGATCGGTCACTCCGCCGAACAAAATCAGGAGTAGCGCGGACAGGCCGGCGAGAACCAGGATCCCTTGCGAATACACCAACCTTCGTCCCCTCGTTGCGAAGGAATGCGGAAGACAGTTGTTCTGAGCGATGGCACGGCAAAGACGAGGAAAATCAGCAAAGGCGGTATTCGCCGAGAGCGCCAGTACCAAGAGAATCGAGCCTATCGACACGTAGTAGAAAACACCCCTGCCGGTAACGGCAGCCAAGACCATGGACAGCACGCTCTGATAGCCGGGCCGGCCTGGGTCCGTAGCTTGAATGCCGTAGACGCGGACCAGGTAAGCAATCCCGGCGAGAAGCGCAATCAAGAGAGTAATGATGATAGTTAGAGTGCGACGAGCGGTAGCGATGACCGGCTCGCGAAACGCCTTGACACCGTTACTCACTGCCTCGACGCCGGTCATGGCCGTACATCCGCTCGCGAACGCTTGAAGAATCAACCATGTGGTCGGAGCCGCAGCTGCCGTCGCGATTCTGGGAAGGGGTTCAAGCGGCAAGGGATGACCGCCAGCCGCGAAAGTTTTGAAAAGTCCGACCGCAATCGCCGCGAAAAGGCTTCCGACAAACAGATACGTAGGGGCCATGAAAATTAGGCCAGTTTCCCTCACGCCGCGAAGATTGACGAGAGTAATGAGCACCAGAATTCCGAGGCACAACGCAAGCGTATGGGCCTGCAGGCTGGGCACTGCGGAAACAAGAGCGCCGACACCGGCGGAAATACCCACGGCAACCACCAAAACATAGTCGATCATCAGAGCAGCGGCAGCCAGGAGTCCCGCAGAGACACCGAGATTATGCCGGGCAACGGTGTACGATCCGCCACCACCGGGGTATGCCTGGATTGTTTGACGGTAGGAAAAATAAACGATCGTGAGCAATACGATGATGCTGGCACTGATCGGAACCATGTAGGCAATTCCCGCCGCGCCGAGAGGAATGAGCAGCGTCAGGGCAGCCTCCGGACCGTAGGCTGCGGAGCTGAGTGCATCCAGGCCGAATATCGGAATCCCGGCTGCCGGGCCGACGCACTCCGCGCGTGCTTCATCGGAGGCGAGCGGCCGGCCCAGGAGCAGATCCATTACCGTCATACCTTTATGAACTCCTTACGATTGCCTCGGGCGTTTTTTATCGTTTCTTCCCTACCATGTGAGCGCTATAGCAGGGCCGCATGCTTTGCTCCCGTACCCCTGCCGATCCTTTTAGAAACGGCGCACCAGTGAACAACACAACCATCCTCGTGGTCGACGACGAGCCGCAAATCCGTCGCGTCTTGCGAGCTACTCTTTCGAGTAGCGGCTATGACGTCATCGATGCAAAAGACGGCCAGGAAGCCGTCGACATGGTGATGCGCGAGCGCCCCGCTCTGATTCTTATGGATGTAAATATGCCGGTAATGAACGGGCTCGAGGCTTGCAGCAAGATCCGATTGTCCTTCGAGGGGCCGATCATCATGGTCACGGTCCGCAACTCGGAACACGACAAGATTCTCGCGCTCGATTCGGGCGCCGACGACTTTGTCGTCAAACCTTTTGCTATGGGCGAACTTCTGGCGCGCATCCGGGCGGCGTTGCGACGATCCGCTTCCGAAGAAGAGCTTCCGAAGATCGAGACCCGCGAATTGAGTGTCGACCTTGAGAACCGCAGAGTCGAGGTCCGAGGAGAAAGAGTTCACCTGGGCCCCAAGGAATTCGACGTCTTGCGCGTTCTGATAATTCAGCAAGGAAAGCCGCTCACGCATAGGAAAATATTGCAAACCGTCTGGGGACCGGATCACGGTGAGGATACGGAGAACCTCCGCGTGGTGATAAATCAGCTCCGCAAGAAGATCGAGAAGGATTCGGCCCGCCCTCGTTACATTTTGACGGAACCGTGGTTGGGGTACCGTTTTCAATTTCCTGACGTCGCCTCCGAACGACCTCCACGCCGCAAGTCCTGAGCTTCAACGCAGAGGATGAACGGAATCGAGATCGAGATTCAATTCCAGAACGTTCACGCGCGGTTCGCCGAGAAATCCTAGATCCCGCCCCTTTGTATATTTCTGCACCAGCGTGCGCACGTCTTCTTCTCTCATGCCGCGCTCTCGAGCAACACGTGGTAACTGGAATTCCGCGGCAGCCGGTGAGATCTCGGGGTCGAGGCCTGAACCCGACGTCGTCACCAAATCGATGGGGATCGGGAGATTCGGATTCTCTGCCTGCAACTTCTGAACGTCACTCTTGACTCGCTCCAGCAATGCCTTGTTGGTAGGGCCCAGATTCGAGCCACTGCTGGAAGTCGCATCGTATCCTGTTCCCGCAAAAGACGGCCGCGAATGGAAATAGCCCGGACCGGTGAAGGATTGTCCAATAAGCTTTGAGCCCACGATCTTTCCGTTCTTTTGGATGAGCTGTCCGTTGGCCCGACCAGGAAAGAGCACTTGCGCGATACCGGTGATTGCGAGCGGGTATATGACTCCGAACATCACGGTCGTAACCAAAGTGAACAAGAGAGCGGTCAGAAGATTCTTTTTCATAAGTCCCTCACACGACCCGAAGGTACGTCAGCAGTACGTCGATAAACTTAATACCGATGAACGGCGCAATGATCCCGCCAAGGCCATAGATCAGCAGGTTGCGCCGCAGGAGAGCTGCCGCACCCAGCGGGCGATAGCGCACGCCGCGCAGAGCGAGCGGAATCAGGGCGATGATGATAAGAGCGTTGAAAATCACCGCGGAGAGGATGGCTGATTGCGGGGTGCGAAGATGCATAACGTTCAGCACATTCAAAACTGGAAACGCCCCCGCGAACATCGCGGGAATAATGGCGAAATACTTGGCCACATCGTTCGCCACGGAGAACGTTGTGAGCGCGCCGCGAGTAATCAGGAGCTGCTTGCCGATTTCGACGATTTCGATCAGTTTCGTCGGGTTGGAATCGAGGTCCACCATGTTGCCGGCTTCTTTTGCTGCCTGCGTGCCGGTGTTCATGGCCACGCCGACGTCCGCCTGAGCGAGCGCAGGAGCGTCGTTTGTGCCGTCCCCTGTCATGGCTACGAGTTTCCCCTTTGCCTGTTCGCTCTTGATCAGCGCCATCTTGTCTTCGGGCTTCGCTTCGGCCAGGAAATCGTCAACCCCGGCTTGACGGGCGATAGCGGCGGCGGTGAGCGGGTTATCACCAGTGATCATCATCGTACGAATGCCCATCGCGCGAAGATGGTCGAAACGCTCCCTCATGCCACCTTTAACGATGTCCGTAAGAGCGATCGCGCCCAGGACGCGGCCGTTCTCGGCCACCAGCAGCGGCGTTCCACCACCGTTGGAAATCTCTCGGACACACACTTGCAGCTCGGACGGAATGCCATTACCGCGATTGCTGGTCAGGCGGCTGATCGCTTCCAAAGCGCCTTTGCGGATTTCGCGGCCGTCGATGTCGACACCAGACATTCTGGTCTGGGCCGAAAATGGAATGAATGTTGTGCCGTGCGAGGAAAGATCGCGACCGCGGAGGTTGTACCGCTCCTTCGCCAGCACAACAATGGAACGTCCCTCCGGCGTTTCATCAGCCAACGAAGACAGCTGCGCGGCATCGGCAAGATAGGCCTCGTCGATACCAGGCGCGGCAAAGAAGTCCGTTGCGGCGCGGTTTCCCAGGGTAATCGTTCCCGTTTTGTCGAGCAGCAGGACATCCACGTCGCCCGATGCTTCCACTGCACGTCCCGACATCGCGATCACGTTCCGCTGAATCATGCGGTCCATTCCGGCGATGCCGATGGCGGAGAGAAGCCCCCCAATCGTCGTGGGTATTAGGCATACAAGGAGCGAGACCAAGACGAAGATGTTCTGGGGTGCACCCGAATAGATGGCAAACGGCTGCAATGTCATGACCGCCAGCAGAAAGATAATCGTTAGACCCGCCAACAAGATGTTCAGTGCAATCTCGTTCGGTGTTTTTTGACGTGAGGCCCCTTCGACGAGCTTGATCATTCGGTCGAGAAAGGTCTCACCCGGATTCGAAGTGATGCGCACTTTGATTTCATCGGAAAGAACGCGCGTTCCGCCGGTCACTGCGGAGCGATCTCCGCCGGATTCGCGGATGACCGGCGCGGACTCGCCGGTGATTGCGGATTCGTCGACCGAAGCCACGCCTTCGATCACTTCGCCGTCTCCCGGGATGAATTCGCACGCGGCGACAACCACGATGTCACCGGAGCGCAGTTGCGAACTGACCACGATCTCTGCACCGCCGTCGCTGCGCAAGCGATGCGCTTGCGTTTCGGCTCGCGACTTGCGCAACGTGTCGGCCTGTGCTTTGCCGCGGCCTTCGGCCATGGCTTCGGCGAAGTTGGCAAACAGGACCGTGAACCACAGCCAAAGCGTGATTTGCAGCCCAAAACCAAACTGTCCGGCATGGTGAAGAGCGTTCCATGCCAGTTGAATCGTAGTAAGTAATGCGCCCACTTCCACGACGAACATCACCGGGTTTTTGACCATCGTGCGCGGATCGAGCTTGCGAAACGAATCGACTACAGCCCGCGAAAGGATGGCGCTATCGGCGAGCGACTTTTTCCTGATTTGAGCAACCGAGTCCATGGACACCTCAGAAAGCCTTTCCTGCGTTCATCAGCAGGTGTTCGAGAATCGGCCCGAGACTTAGAGCCGGGAAAAATGTGAGAGCACCGACGATCAGAATGGTGGAGACCAGCAAACCAGCGAATAGCCCGCCTGTGACGGGGAAGGTGCCTGCGGATTCCGGAACGACCTTCTTCTTAGCCAGGCTCCCGGCGATGGCGAGCACTGGAATGATCATAAAGAACCGACCAAGGAGTTGAGCAGCCGCCGTCGTCGTGTTGTACCACATGGTGTTTGCGTTGATTCCACCGAACGCGGAGCCGTTGTTGCCGGTCGATGAGACGTACGCATATAACACCTGCGAAAGCCCGTGCGGCCCGGGATTGGAAATTCCAGCGGTACCGTACGGCTCGACCAGAGAAACAGCGGAAAAGGAGAGAATCGTGAACGTCAAGATGAGAACCGCCAGCATGGCCATCTTGACGTCGTACGATTCAATCTTCTTGCCCAGATATTCCGGGGTTCGGCCAACCATGAGTCCGGCGATAAACACCGCCAGGACCACGAAAACGAAGATGCCGTAGAGACCAGCGCCGACTCCACCAAACACGACCTCGCCCAGCATGATGTTAATTAAAGGAACCATGCCTCCGAGCGGTGTGAACGAGTCGTGCATGCCGTTTACCGCTCCACAGCTGGCGTCGGTCGTCACTGTGGCAAACAGCGTGGAGTTCGCGATGCCGAACCGTACTTCTTTGCCCTCCATATTTCCGCCGGGTTGCAGCGCGCTCGCCCGTTGATCGGTTCCTGCCAGCAGTGGGTTACCTTTGGCCTCTGCCCAATAGGCAGTCGTCGCACCGGCGAGAAACAGAAACGCCATGGCTCCCCAGACCGCCCAACCATGACGCTGCGACCCGGTCATTCGGCCGAGTGCGTAGGTCAGGCCCGACGGAATGGCGAAAATCAGGACCATTTCAAACAAATTCGACAGCGGCGTCGGATTTTCAAAAGGATGGGCGCTGTTGGCGTTAAAGAATCCACCGCCATTGGTGCCGAACTCCTTGATGACTTCCTGTGAAGCCACCGGGCCTTGCGCGATGACCTGTTGCGTAATCGTTTGAGTGGTGGTCTTGCCATCCGACCCCGTGACTTGCGCTGTGTAAGGCTGAATCAAATCGACAGTCGTGTAGGGTTTCAAGTTCTGAACGACGCCTTGCGACACCAGGACTAGGGAACCCACCAGGCTCACCGGCAACAGCACCCACAAGAGACAACGTGTGGTATCCACCCAGAAGTTCCCTAACTTATCCGTTTCCTTCCGTGCGATGCCTCGAATCACGACAATGGCTAGTACGATCCCAACGGCGGCGGAGGCAAAGTTGTGATAGGCCAAACCGGCCATCTCGGTGAGATAACTCATCGTCGATTCGCCGCTATACACTTGCCAGTTGGTATTGGTGGTGAAGGAAGCGGCCGTGCCAAAGGCCAAACCCGGCTCGACATTGGTAAATTTCTGCGGATTGAACGGCAGCCACTTCTGCGTGCGCTCGATGACATACAGCAGAACCATGGAAACGCCGCTGAACAGCAGCATGGCCGCCGCGTATTCCGTCCAGCGCATCTCCCGATTCTCATCCACGCCGGTCAGCCTATAGACGAGCTTCTCGACGGGTCGAAGGACGGGATCGAGAAATGTCTTTTCGCGATTGAATACGCGCGTCATGAAAACGCCGATCGGCTTCGTCACCACGAGGATGACGAGAAGATACAATCCAATTTGAAACCAGCCATTCGCGGTCATGAACTAGAACTCCTCCGCCTTTAACAGGGCGTATAGCAAATAGCCAAAGAGAAGCGCACAAATTATCAATAGTGCTGCATCACCTGCAGTCATAAGCTCACTCCTATTTCAATCGTTCGCAGCCGCGAACGTAGAAAATTCCGACTGTGAAAAACAGTGCCGTCGCTGCGATGAAAATAACGTCCAGCATGACCTTTCTCCCTGTCCACTTTTCGCTTACTTGCTGCCGTTTTGCCACGGTCTTTCCTTGCAGCACGAGCGATCAATGGAATATCGAAATAACGGGCTCCTTGTTCAGAACTTCACCAGAATCGACAGATCGATAAACGATTCATCCTTCCTCAAATCCGGAAACCACACGCTGTTCAATCCCCCTCCGCATGCCATCTCCGCCGCGCCCAGGCTCGTCTGCCCGGAAGACGCGCCGCTGCTGCACGCATAAAATTGCGGCGAGCCGTTATTTCCTCCCGGTGGCGTGATTCCGCCTTGCCCTGTCCAATACGGCACGCTCGCATGACGGTAGTCATACTCCGCACGGAACGTGATGTACTGCTTTGGCATATAGTCACACGTGATCGAAGAATCCCAAGCCTTAAACGGGTCTCCCGGATTCCCCGTGAAGTAAGGCGAATTCGTCGCCGCCGTCACCGCCGTCTCTCCATTGATCGGCGGAATCAGCACAAGGTACCGCCCCGGATTGTTAATCTGGCCGCCGCCAATCGTCAGCCCAAACAGATCCCTGTGGAACCAGAACCGGTTGTAAACCATATAGCCCACGAAGCTCTGCTTAGGCCCGCCCTTGTGATCGCCGTAGCAACTGACTCCGGAACCATATTCGCAGCCCAGGTCTCCGGTCAGCGAAAACGCCATCTTGTCCAAGGTTTTTTCTGGTTTGTCGTAATACTTCACCTCAACGCTGTTGTCTGTGTGGATGCGCGAGCGGCCCTTAACGAACAAATCATCCTCGCCGAACCCATAATTATTGGAAATGATGTTGAGCCATGGCTTCGGAGTCCACTTGATCTGTCCCCCGAGCCCCGGCCTGTGATTCGCCGAGGCGTACGACTGCCAGCCATTGATGAACCACGGTTCGATCTTCAAATGTGCCGTTGGGAAAATCTGCACGCGCACGCCCTCGAAAAACCACGGGGTGTTCGACGATACATAAGACGGCTGGTACGCCCAATTGTCGAAATTGTAGTAGCTGAACAATCCGATGTAGGACAAAAAGATTCCCGCGTCCACATTCACACCGTGCAACACATCGAAGTGATACCCGCCATACGCCTCCGACAAATAACGGTAAGCGCTCACCAGGTCCCACTGTCCGTGGCCCGGGCTCGGGTCGTTTCGCGGCGTCGTCGCCGAATACATGCCGAATTGCGTCATCAACCGCGCGCGCACGTTGTCGTAATGAAAATCCCCGCCCACGCCCAACTGCTCGAGTTGCACCTCATACGAACGGAACAATTCGCTCGAGCCTCCAATCGAGTGGTCCGTCGGATGATTGAAGTCCGCTACATAGTTCACATCCGCGCGAATCTCCGGGGTGAAAAACGGTGTGTCCCAATAAATCTCTTTCGTTCGCGGATTCCCGTTCAACCACGTCCAATCCGCATCCGAAAACGGCTCGATTTTCTTCTTCTCCTGGGCCGCCCCCGGACTCGGAGACGTGCTTGAATCTTGCTTCGGCCCAATGGCGGCTGCAATGCTTGTCGACATTGAACTCGGCACCGCACCCGCCGGCGCACTCGTCATCGTTGCGGACGGCGCACTTCCTGCCGGCGTCGCTGAGCCTATTGTTGTGCTGGGAACACTGGACCCCGGCTCCGCGCCCTTATCCCGCGCCGCTGCCGGCTCAGCAGTCACCTTTCCATCCTTCGATTCCAGATCCGCCACGCGTTTCTTGAGCTGCTCCACGTCGTCCAGCAGCAGCTCCACCTTATCCAAGAGCACGCGCTCGCGCTCCGTCAATGGAGCGGGCGCTTCGATCTTTGCCGTTGTCGCTGGTTTGGCGGGAGGCTGGTCCTTGCCGTCGTCATCCGCAAACGCAGAAACCCCAACCGCACCTGCACAGAACACTCCGATCAACACCAGCGACACAAGTTTCTTCCACTTGAAAATGCGCATTCTTCTCTCCTAGCTCCTCTTGCCGCGTTTGAACGACCTCGCGATCCTCTCGTACGGCATGCGTTCGCGCTCGTCGTACGCAGACTCGCGACCGCCCGATCGCTCTGTCGCGGCAGTCGCCGCGTGCGACCGGACTTTAAAGCGATCATGTCTTTTCACAGTACTCCGGGCGTCAACGATGTGAGGGTGTTTCGTATCGCTGGTCTCGCCGACTTCGCTATCTACCGCCGGACGAGTTTTCGTCTTGCGATTCCCGTCTCGCATCCACTGAACTAGGACGAAAAGCAGGAAGACACAGGCAAGGAAACAAATCGTTGCTAACACAATGAGAGCCATGGCCTGGAGAACGCAGCATCCGACGTAAGCGCCATTCCTGAATGCGGCGAATTCGACGAACTGACCGCCCCTGCTCCGAAGACCAACATAGCGAAACGTACGTCGGGAAGTCCTGAGCAGTCCGTAAGGAATTCATAATTGATACTTCGTAGTCCGACGGAAAACCTGCACTCACCTCGGCGGGACCACAAGCGGCGATTCGGCTGCGAACGTGGCTGCGACACACGGACAAATTCACATCTTATTCGTTAACGCCATTGCGGATGAACGCGCTGGCATAAACCTCGACGGCACGGCTTTCCGGCTGTGATTCATACTGTGAAGCCTCAAAGCGCTCATTCGTAGCCCTCGGTTTCATCGAATCTCGTCTAATGTCCATTCTGCCGCGCGTTGCGGGACTCCACGCTGGGGTTTACACTGTGGATAGACGATTCACACAATGCGTGTCTCCGAACTACCCAAGCCTAGTCCCGAGCGTCTCCTCAAACAGGTGGAAGCAGAGGAGAGCAAGCGCTGGGGTGCGAAACTCAAGATTTTTCTAGGGTATGCGCCCGGTGTAGGCAAGTCCTATCGCATGCTCGATGAAGCCCGGCGACGGCATGAGCGCGGGGAAGATGTTGTCGTGGGTGCCGTTCAGGAACAGCAGTCCGAGGACCTTCAGGCACTTCTGCGGAAACTGGAGCTGATTCCTCCGCGCCAGACTCCCGACGGCCAAGCCATCGATCTGGAGGCTATTCTTCGCCGCGCGCCGCAAGTCTGCGTCATTGACCCTCTCGCCGCGCAGAATGCTCCTGGAAGTCGGCACGCCTACCGTTGGCAGGATGTGCAGGAGCTTTTGCGCAACGGCATCTCGGTCTTGTCGAGCATTAACCTGCTTCATGTCGCGGAGTACAAAGAAAAAGTGCAAGCGATCACCGGCAAGAACACCACCGAAACCATCCCGAAGTCATTCTTGCTGGCCGCCGACGACATTGTAATCGTGGATGTTCCACCGGACCTTTGCCTCTGGCGCCAGGGGGAAAAACTCACTTCGACCGGAATCAGTAATTCCCAAGAGCGTAAGCTCTCCGAACTTCGCGAGCTCGCCTTACTGTTGACCGCCGAAGTCGTGGATGCGCAACTAGAGACCTATGTTCATGCGCACGGCATCGAGCCTGTTTTCGGAACGCACGAGCGTTTTCTCGTATGCATGACGCCGCATTCCAATGCCCTGGCAATGATTGAGAGTGGGGAGCGCAACAAAGAACGTTTTCAGGGAGAACTATACGCGGTGTATGTATGCGAGCGCGGTCGGTCCAAAAGAGAAAGAGTAACGATTCGAAGATATTTCGACGCCGCCAAGAAGGCTGGCGCCTCCACCGAAGTTCTGGAAAGCAACGATCCGATATCCGCGATTGTAGAGTTTGCCCGTGAGAAACGCATCACGCAGATTTTCATAGGGCACAGCGACCGCAACTCGTGGCGTGATCGCGCCTTCGGTGATCCGGTGCTGCGCCTCATTCGCGAGGCGGAAGGTATCGACGTCCGGGTCTTCCCTCACTAACTCTGCCTATGCCTGAGTCTGCGGACACTCCACGTGGCAGTCTAAAAGTCTATTTGGGCTATGCGGCGGGAGTTGGAAAGACTTTTCAAATGCTCGCGGATGGCCGTGCTGCCGCGCAACGGGGAGTCGATGTCGTCGTTGCTTACTTTCAACCGCATGCTCGCCCAGACACGATTGGGCAGTCCGAGGGACTTGAGATTGTGCCGCATCGCAAGATCGAATACCGCGGCAAAACATTCGAGGAGATGGACACCGAGGCAGTGTTGAATCGCAACCCAAGCATCGCGTTGGTCGATGAATTGGCGCACACCAACATCCCTGGGTCGGCTCGTACCAAACGTTGGGAAGACGTTCAAGTCTTGCTGGACGCCGGCATCGAAGTGTGGACGACGATGAATGTCCAACACATCGAAAGCCTGAATGACCAGGTCTGGCAGATCACCGGCATTCAGGTGCGCGAAACAGTGCCGGACGGGATCGTCCGGGAAGCGGCGGAGATTGTGGCAGTCGATGTCACACCCGAAGCATTGCTCAACCGCCTGAAACGCGGAGCGATTTACAAACCAGAAATGGTGCAAAAGGCGCTCACCGGATTTTTTAAGGGTTCCAATCTCGGCGCACTTCGTGAGCTGACGCTTCGCCAAGCTGCTCATGAAGTGGATCTCAGGCAGTCGGCTTACGATGAGACGCGCGGGTTTCAAGTCCCACGGATTTCCGAAGCGCGGCCCAGCGGAGCAACGGACAACCAGCCGAAGGAGCGCATTCTCATCCATTTGACGGCGGATCCTTCGACCGCCATGCTCATCCGCCGAGGACGCCGCGTAGCCGACTACCTTCGCGTTGATTGCACCGCGCTTTTCGTGCACCAGACTCCAAAACTGTCACAGTTACGGGTCGAGGAACGACAGGCAGTGGAAAAGCATCTGCGCTTCGCTCGAAGTCTCCAGATCGAAACGCGTATCCTTGGCGGCAAGGATATCGCCAAGACGGTCGTGGATTTTGCTCGCCAAAATCAAGTCACGCAAATCTTTGTGGCGCACACACAAATTGGTCTTCTGGAACGGCTACGTCGCAAGAATTTCACCGAGGATATCGTGCGCTTAGCACAAGACCTTCAAGTGACTGTCGTCGCCGACCGCAGTCGCAGACCAGGATTCTAGCCGCATTAGGCTGAACGACTCGAAGATTGCGCAGGCTCGCGCTCACGGTCCGGCGGCGTTCGAGGAGATTTCCTTTCTTCGAATTGTCACCGACCGTGGCGCGCCTGACACCCATATCCCACTGAAGCCCTTCGGGTAAAAACCGAAGGGTCCGCAGGTTTCTCTCTCCGAAGTCCCGGACAACGGTTTACAAGACTGTTGTATCTGATTGCGGACCTCTAGAACGGCTGCTTAGAAGGCAGGCGCTGCCTATATTGAAGCCTCTGGGAATTGATTTAAGGCCGATCAGTTCCTTGCTTGGGACGCAGGTGTTTAATCCTAAGGGGCACTTGCCGATATGTACCGGAGTCGCGATTGAAGCTCGGCGAGCTTCTGACCGTAAATACGTTCTGCAGTTCAGACACTAACGGGCTATCGCATGCGTAGCCGCTTAAGTAGGGGATGTCGGTAACCCCTCCCTGACATTTTGCGTCCAGCCTACGATTTTTGGTATTGACTGACCTTGTCCTGCATGTGATAAAGTATAATCGCATGCAGGGCAAAAAGCATGACCAAAAACTCAGCCGCTTACGTGTCGCCTTGCTCGCGCTTTTGGAGCAGCTACGCGAGGTGCTGAACGTCGCGCTTGCCCGCACCCCTTTGGTCAAAGGCAATGTTTACGAGATCGCCCGTCGTTGCAGTACCCCCAACTGCAGTTGCATGCGCGGCCGGCTGCACCGCAACATGGTCCTGACCTGGAGTGAACAGGGGCGGTCCCACATGCGTTCTATTCCCCCGGCCCAGTTAGCGGAGTTGCGTAAGAAGAGTGCAGAGTATTTGCGCTTTCGTCGGGCCCGCGCCGAGGTCTCGGTGCTGCACAAGAAGATTCTGAAGGTGCTCGATCAGATCCAGGAGTTGCGTCGCGAGGCTCCTTAAGATGAGTGAGTCGGCACTGTCGACATCCGCCGCCATGCTGTTTGAGCGCAATGATGCGCGGGTGCTCGAAGCGTTTCGTCGCGGCGAGTTTGATTATGTCGATGCCATCGGCGAAGTCAGCGAAGCGGACTTCTTCCGGGTCATCACCGAGCGGAAGATCCTGGACAAGCTGGCCGAGAGCTACCCCTCCCCCCGCGAGCGGCACGATGTGCCCTTGTGGGTCTATATGGCCAGCAACCTGTCCATGCGTTTTCATGGCGAGCATCACTTTCATGCCTTTCCCTTCCTAGTGCGCTCCAGCAGCATGATCGAGGCTTTTGGCCCGGCCATGGGCCACAAGGCCACCCATCCGGAGACCGGCGACATTTCCCTGCGCTGTGCTGGGTTTAACGATAAGAATGAATACGATCGCCAGACCCCTTGCGACCAGGACTATTTGCGCAAGCTGGCCGGCGATACCGATGCGCAGTTACTGCAGACCTGGTTCAACCGCGAGGTCGTGGGAGTCTTTAAGCAACACCACGCGTTCGATGCGGAAGGGATTTTTATTGGTGATGCGAGCTATCTGTTCGTGCCCGACAACGAGAGCTATGAGGGCTCTTCGCGGCTACTTTTTGATGAGCAGAATCATCCGGTCGATTCCGCAAAGCTGACGCA
Organism: Candidatus Acidiferrales bacterium; assembly: GCA_963783955.1. Taxonomy (GTDB): domain Bacteria; phylum Acidobacteriota; class Terriglobia; order Acidiferrales; family UBA7541; genus Acidiferrum. The sequence goes on from CAWAPN010000005.1 coordinate 147,384, forward strand.
AGAGCAACAGAAAGCCTACGACTGGCGACGCTGTTACAAGCTGGTGAGCTTGCTGCATACCAATCGTGCAGGAGAGTTTTTCCTGTATGGGGGGCTGCGCCTGACGGCCGGCAAGGACCATGAAGCTCCAGTGCTCTATGAGTTGGTGGATGAATTTGTGGAAAACCATGGTCGCGGGGTGATGAAGCGTTTAATTCTGGATCGTGGCTTTTTGGACGGGGAGAAGATCGGCCATTGCAAGCGCGATCTAGGGATCGACGTGCTGATCCCGGCGCGCAAGGATCTGGAGATCTATAAGGACGTGGTGGGCTTGGCCGAAGGTGGGTTGTTATCGTTTCAGCCGGTGCCGACTCCTTCCCCTCGTGCGCCGACGGTCCCGGTGCACCGACCGGAAAGGATTCGTAAACGGGAAGAAGCGCGCCAACGCACCTTGGCCAAGAAGAAAGCTGAGGCAGCGCAGAGAACGCAGGAAGTGCAGAAACTCCGCAAGCCGAGCCCGACGGGAACGCCGCCCCCGGAACAGGCACGCAGCGAAGTAGCCGCCGTGATGGACCTGCGAACGTTGAGCACTTGCCCGGTGCCGATCCATGCGGTGGTCAATCGCGAGATCGACCGTGACGGTCACCGGGAGCACTGGGTGTTGCTCGATACCGCTCCGATCCCCGAGCCCCTAGCCACTCGTGAGGAATATCGGCTGCGCACGAGCATTGAAGAGCGACATCGACAGCTGAAATGTTTTTCCGATCTAGCCGGGTTCACCTCGCGAAGGCTTTCCCTGGTTGTCAATCAAGTGGTGTTTGTGTTGCTGATGTACAGTTTGCTGCAGTGGTACTGGCAGCGGATCCGACGGCCGGAATTCAATCCGCGAACCACGGCTCGGGCCTTGGATCAGCTGCGGCCGACCATGAGCGTGATCCTAATTTTTTATCAGGGTTATGTGGCGCGGTTAGCTCCACTCGAATATCAGGAGTTGTTGCTGACGCTGAAGGAAGAGGCGCGCTTAAAAATCCTGGCGAAGACACGACGACTTCGTCGCGGCCTATCGCATCAGCTCGATCACGCTCGCGCTCCCTAGGCTCACTGCGTATCCAGAAGCGCGCTCCGAAAATTTATCGCTCCTCAGGCAAAGGCTACGCTTTCTTCTGCCGTGCAAGTCTTTCACTCTCGCGACTCGTGAGATCAGCGCCGCGACCCTCCCTCCTGCCTCGAACCCGTTCCTCGCTTATGAACTATATCGCTCAGCCCGAAGGGCCTCACCCGCTCGCCTTGCTCCCTGTTATGTCTGAACTGCAGTAAATACGTTATTCCCGCTTGACACAGAACTTAGCAATTTGCTAAGATTTCCAGGTGCAGATAATCGGCAAGTATTTGATAGAAGCTGCACAAAAGAAGCACTCGACGTGGAAAGGCTCCCTGGGTTCATGGGTGAGAATCGTCGAAGGCGTGAACCAGCCGTGGAACAATTTTCCTGCTGTCAGGCGAACTCGCAAAGATGCCGATCCGGTCGGGGATTGCGTTGTCTTCAACATAAAGTATAACGACGCTAGGCTGATCACCTACATAAACTACGAGATGGGGACCGTGACCGTATTAGCTGTACTGACCCACAAAGAATACGACAAAGGAGGGTGGAAAAATGCCTGCAATTGCTGAACGACTGCCAGCAAAATATCTTATTAAAGATGAGGCTCCGAAGACCATTTCTTCACCCCAGCAGCACGAGGCATATATCTCCAGGCTTCTGGAGCTACAACGCAAAGCGCATCGAACGGCAGAGGAAACGGAAACTGCCAAGCTGCTGATTGTTCTGATCGCGGACTACGAAGGGAAGCATTTCACCATCGAAAAGGCTTCGGGCGTCGAGGTGCTCAAGGAACTGATGGATGCAAATGGACTTCGACAAAAGGATCTTGCCGAGGATTTGGGGGGTGAAAGCATCGTTTCCCTGATCCTGAAAGAAAGGCGCCAGCTGAACAGACAACAGATGGAAAAACTCAGCCAGCGCTTTCACGTCTCACCGGCAGTTTTCTTCTAGCCCTTTTCGTTGAAGAATCCGGGCGGACTCGAACCAACTTTTCCGGCTGACAGCGTACGTCATTTGGAATCTGGAGCGGGCGATGGGAATCGAACCCGCCGCAACACACGGCTAACCTATTGAATCCACTTATCTCTGCGGCTCGATTGAGGTCCGCTAGGGTCCACAATCGAGGCTACCTTCTCAACTGCTTGACGGTGCGCTTCACCCACGACGTGCCCGTAAATCTGTAGGGTCGTGCGAGCGTCGGCGTGACGAAGCTGTCGTTGTACGACTTTCGGCGTTGCCCCTGAGTCGAGCAATAGCGCCGTGTGAGTGTGACGAAATGCATGGAGGCCACACCGTGGGATCTCGAGCGCGTCGAGAATCGGCCAAAGGCGGTGCTCCACGACGTTATTGGATGAGGGTGGTCGTTCGTTCCTGGTGACGAACAGGAATCCATCGGGATTCGGTTTCCACTCGCTGCGGTAGTTTTTCAGAATGGTCACCAAAGCGTCGGGAATTGGAAGTGTTGTCTCGCTTTCCCGGCTCTTCGGAGTCTGAGTCTTCCCGTACCAAGCGGTTCTTCGGATTTGAAGTATTCGCTGTTCGAGGTCAATATCTCCCCACTGAAGTCCCAGTGCTTCCCCGGCTCGAAGGCCATCCAACGTGCAGATGCAGAATAGCGTGCGCCAGGGTTCTCCAGCGAAGGCGAGGATTCGCTGAACCTGCTCAATCGTAAAGTGCCGCGCCTCAGACGCGACACCGCGTGGTGGCAGGCGCAGCTTTTTCATATCGATCTGTTCGCAGCTGTAACCCCAATTCCGTGCTGTTGCGAGGATCGTAGAGATTGTTGCGATGACATTCAGGATTGTCTTTCGGGAGACAACCTTGTCCGTGGACCTCTCCGGCATTCGAGTTATGAATCGTTGCTGGTTCTCGACGCCGAATTCGTCCAGACGTAGTTTGCCAACCTCTGGAATGATGTAGCACTTTAGATGCGAGCGAACCGCTCGCGCGGAGGAGGGTTTTTGTGTGGTTAGCACTTCGGTTTTCCACCGTTCGATGAACTCCCCGAACGTAGCCGCACGTCCGGGCCGGTAGTCGAGGCAGTTGATACGGGCAAGTACGGTGGCCAACCGACGCTCGGCGAGCCGTTTTGTCGGTAATTCGCGCTTAGTGCCGAGGATAACGGAACGTCGAATGCGCTTTGTTGTTCCAGTGATATCCGCCACATCTTCCCTATATCTCCCGACCCATTTTTCTTCTTTCTTTCCTTTCAGGAATACACGTCCATTCTGATACCGCTTTCGGGCCATCGAGTTCTCTTTTCCCGATGTCCCAACTGCCCTATGGGGACAGAGTGTACCAAATTCCGCGATGTTGGAATTGTGCGACATTTACTCTCGCTGAAAAGAGTGCCCGTACGCCCAGGAAACCGGCACCTTCAGAAGCCTGGTGATCTCATGCACGGTCAAAAGCTCAGTGTGGTTTCCATCTCCGTTGTTCATCACTGTGGCCCCCTTCTGCGAAATGCTCAGCGGACAAAACACTCTGCGCGGTCACCGCGCAGTTGGGCTGGAGCGACCCCACGAATTACTTTGGGCACGGAAACGTGCACAAAAGTGGGGTCGCTCCAGCCCAATCCGGTGTTTTGTCCGTGCCCAAACTTATCGTCGTGCCATGCGCAAATTCTTCTGCTGCGGGCTTTTCCGAAAATCCTAAGGTGAACCGAAAAGTGAACGACAGGGTGAACTGTGTGTTTCATGCACCGTTCACCCTCGGAAGAAGAATTCGGGCGGATGTTTAGAAAAGCTGAATACGAACGGAATGCTTCTGGCGCGATGATTTCGCGTGCATGTCGCGAGGCAGCAAAAAACACTTCATTCCTGGCATCTGAATTGGGGCCACGAAACGCAGCCACAGAAGAAGAGATGAGAAGCGCCAGAGAAACAATGTGCCCGAACCTCATGTCGAAAAATAGGCCGCAGGCTGCACACGTTTTTGAATGAGGAAAATCGTGAATAGATTCAAGCTTCATTTCCAGCCGCTGATCTTGGCACACAATTTCGCAACGGAAGAAAGCTCGGCGACTCCTGACATCAGGCGTCCATCTGTATCTATCGAACCAAGCATCGGCGAAGCTCCCATACCATATAGAGGGGAAAAATCCGCCAATCCTCACCGGGAAAATTCAAAAAGACGGGCGGGGAGTGTCCCTATCTATAAAGAGGCAGAAAAAGCGGAAAATGTGAGCGGAAAAGACGATTTTCTTCGTCCTGGAAAGTTCCTTTCAGCCTCATAGTTGGTCCGTGCGCCTATGGGTGCCAATCGTAGATGCCAGGATCAAAAGCTTCTGATGGCAGGTGACGCCTGAGCGCGTCAAGGAAATGGCCTTGCTGCCGGTTAACTACCCCGTGCGGGATGCTGACACCGTCTCGGGATGTGACGGTGACACTGGTGCCCATGAACGTCCAGACCGGCGTAAACAAATTGACGGTAAGTCGCTCTTCCTCCCAGTCGGACGTGATCCGAGATACCTGCCCCCAAAGGATTGAGCGGCGGCGAAAACCGAAGAGGCTACAAGAGGAGATTCCCGAAGAATCCACTAAGACAGTGCGAGGCCAAGAAATCCAAAACAACAGCAAGAGGACGTACAACCAAAGAGGCCAATCATTTGGTCGGCCCGCGTTGTGGTGCAGCCGTTCTACGGCTCCGGCAATGCATCCGGCCATACCAAACCAACGAAGGAACCTCCAACCGAGTTTGGGCGGAAAGATGTCAGCAGCCTGTCTGCGGACGATAAGGTATTCAACCAGTTCGCAGGCAACCAGATACAGCCCGACTACACAAATTAGAGGCAACGCTTGCATTATTTTGCGAAAACTCCAAAGCTCCAGGCTGCGGTTAATAAGCAGACAAACATGAGCGCCATTAGGACGCGCACCCAAACTAGAAGCCGTCCCTCGGGATAGAACCTTCTGTATTCACGATTGAGTCTTTGGCGCTTGGACAGATACCACCCGAGCTGCGCAAACTTTTCTGTTTCGGGCAGTTTTTCGTTCACTTTGTCGACCACCTCGAAAGTCATAAAGGTGGATAGGAGACCGCAAACTGAAACACTCAGAAGGGCAACTATTCCGACGATGATTCGGGGCGTCATCTAGCAGTACGAAACCCTTTCAGTCGTAGCCTCCCAAAGCAGCCGGATCCTGGTGGGGCTGACCGCGTGGTAGAATCCGCTGCAGCGACCACATTATGAACCGCTTGTCCAATCTTGCCCTACGAGTTTTCTTTAAAGTAGTGATCCTTTTCGTAGCCGCAATTGTCATGGTTGCCGTCGGTGCAATGTTTCATATTCAGAGCACGGGACGCGCAGCCGGGATAGCATTTTTTGTCGCAGCAGTGGTTGTATTTCTAATTTTTGAGCGCGTTCTGTTTCCAACCGTGTACGGCCGGCCTGCTTGGGGTCCTCATGGACGTCGAGCAAAGAAGATGTTCCATTCCGCGGGCGATGTTGCAGTTGACGTTCGGAACGCTGATGCTGCGCGGCAATGGTATTCGGAGCGGCTCGGTCTCCCGTATTTCTCCAGCGAAGTGGAGGAAGCTACGGTCGGATTGGGGTATTCGGCCAATGATTTGGTGTTGTACCTCAACGCGGTTTCCGGCAATGTCCAACCCAATGTCAGGTCGGGAAGACCGCCAATCATGTTTGTACGGAAACTAGGCAACGCGCACGAATATTTATCCTCCCAAGGTGTCAGCGTTAGTCCTATTCAAAGCGATTCTGGTGGCGATCAATTTTTCCGATTTCGTGATCTTGAAGGAAACGAACTGGAAGTTTGCCAGCAAACATAAGACTCCCGAAGGCATGTTAAGCATCAAGATTGACGTGCCGTTCGAATTTCGTGCCCGTTGACGTTATATAGCAATTATGCGATAATGCAAGGCGAGACAGTTGAATAGCGAATTCACGATTGAGTATGTGGAGCTGCCCAATGGGCGGGTGCCCGCCCGAGAGTTCGTGGATTCGTTGGATGATAAGGCTGCCGCCCGGATAGACGCGTTTATCGACCGCTTGCGCATCTATGGCAACCGGATGCAAGGGGAGTTCGTTAAGAAGCTCACCGGCGACATATTCGAGCTACGGGTCAAGCAATTCGACCGGATTTTCAGGGTTCTCTTCTTCTACCAGCCAGGAATGTTGATCGTGATTACGTCGGGGTTTCAGAAGAAGACGCAAGAGACTCCAGCGGCCGAGATTACCAGGGCAGAGCAGCTCAGAAAGCTCTGGATGAAGTACCGAAATCGTTACACGGGATCGCAGAAGGAAAGAGAAGCTATCCTGAAGGAGTCGGGCCTATGAGACAAACCGTCAAGCGCGATAAACACAGTGAAATTGTCGAACAGCGTGCTCGCAAGAGCGCAACCTACCGTAAGACCTTCGGGCGCACCTTGCACCAGATTGATCTGGCCTTACTGGTGCGCGAGATGAGGGAGGATGCGGGGTTGACTCAGGCGGAGCTCGCCAAGAAGGTTGGCACTACGCAGTCTGTAATTGCCCGCCTTGAGGACGCTGAGTACACCGGCCACTCGCTCACAATGCTTGAACGTATCGCTGCGGTCTGCGGCATTGCCCTCAAGCTCCATGCGGAGAAGAAGCCCAATTTCGACCGCGAGGTCGCGCTGGTCTAATCCGCGGAGAGCAAGCCATCGAACGACTGGCCGGTTCCTCTGCAAATCGTTGGGGTCCAATTGAATCCAGTGGGGTCCATTTGGAGTCCAAAACGGTCCATTTTCAACCTGAATTCAGCTAGGTTAGCCGTGTTAGGGCAATTGAAACATCGTGAGTTATGGAGCGGGCGATGGGAATCGAACCCACGTCCGAAGCTTGGGAAGCTCTTATTAAAACTCTGAAACCGATTGATCTGGCGGCACTTAGCTTTCTGAGCGACTGCCTTAATTGGAAACTAGATGGAAACCGAAACTGGTAGCACGCCCAAATTCAATCGGTTCCCTTTTGCCGCTAATTCCCCCGGAATACGGCCTGTAAGGCGTCTGGCTGGCTTCTCGACGACCGCGGCTATTCTCGGAGAATCCTAGCAAATTTCGGCAGGCTGATTCGCGATTCCCAGGTGCCCTAGGTGCCTTGACGGGAGGTCAAGGGATAGCTATCATCTGGTATGTATCGTTCAGGGAGCCGTGAGAATATGACCAGGTCGACCAAAAAACGCCGCAGTCAAGCGGAGAAGGCGGGAACTCGGCACAGTGTCGCAGAGGCAAAGGTGTTTATGACCGGACGCAGCCAGGCCGTCAGGCTTCCTAAGGAGTATCGCGTCACGGGTAACAGCGTCTATGTGAAGCGCCTCGGCAATTCGATCGTGCTCATCCCCAAAACAGCCGATCGCTGGGCGGGACTGTTCGCAGCCCTCGACGAATTCCCCCGCGATTTTGTGCTTGAGCGCCGCCAGCACCAGGCGCCGCGTGCCAACCTCGACAAACTCTTCGATAAGACCACGGACTGAACCCCGTGTACCTGCTCGACACCACGGTGTGGATCGATCTACTGCGCACCAATTCCCCTTCGATCCGCCGAAAGCTTTCCGCGCACAGCAAGAGCGTCATCGGCCTTTCCATCATTACGGCGTGCGAGCTGCAGTATGGCCTCGAGCGCCGAGCAGCCAAGCATCCGCACCTGCGCGCGAAGGAACAACATCTTCTCTCTGCTATCCTTGCACCCTTTGACGTGTTTTCAATAGACCATGCAGTGGTGGAGATTTACGGAAGAATTCGCACAGTTCTTGAAAACTCAGGTACGGCGATTGGCGCCTTGGACACCTTCATTGCCGCCCAGGCGCTGAGCTTGGGAGCCACCATGGTCACAAGCAACACAAAGGAGTTCGCGCGGGTGCCGGGATTGCAGACCGAAGACTGGAGATGATCCCGTGCAAGGTCCGGTGCGCCGGGAACTCTGCGAAACATTTTTACTCCGGCAGCGCCGTCAGGATTGCGATGTAGCAAACTACTTTGATTCTGGAGCGGGCGATGGGAATCGAACCCACGTCCGAAGCTTGGGAAGCTCGAATTAAAACTCTGAAAGCGATTGACTCTCGCGGCACTTAGCGTTTAGAGAGAGGGCTCTAATTGGAAGCTAAATGGAAATTGAAAGCAGTTACCGATTGGGGATCGCGAAGCCGCCGATATCTAGCACGCGTTTGCAACTCACTTTTTCATCGCTACAGTCTCCAATCTTAAGGTACGGCTGCGGATAATTTTGGCCACTTGATCACTTCACATATTGTGAAGTATCATAGGATAGTGCACATCGTTACGCGCAAGCATTTGAGCGAGGCTATGGAGAAGCACCCGGATGCGGCTGACGAGATCAAGGCATGGATGGCTATCGTCAAAGAGGTTCGATGGCACAATTTTCCGGTGGTTCGCAGCACTTGTAAGGACGCAGACAATATTAAAGGATATGTGATATTTGACTTTCGGCGGAACCGCTACAGACTCGTTACAGTCATTCACTATGCGAAAACGAAGAATCAAAAGAGAACCCAAGGGCATGTTTACATTCGGTCCTTTTTGACACATAAGGAATACAACAATCCCGGTAATTGGGATAGGAGATTTGGTACAAAATGAACACAGTTCTCGCAGACCCAGCAAGAATGATCGCGAAGGGTGCTCCCCACGTCATACATAATGACGAGGAGCTGGAAGCCTATACCAACGCCCTCTTCCAATTGACAGCTCTGGAGAGTCCGTCTCGCTCGGAAGTAGAGGCCATTGAACTTCTGACCTTGCTGGTCGAACGCTACGAAGAAACGCACTATCCGCTTCCTGCCGCGGACGCGGTTTCCGTCGTGCGCTTCCTCCTCGAGCAACAGGACCTCACACAGCGTGACTTGATCCCTGAATTTGGATCAGAGAGCGCCGTCTCCATGTTCCTGGCGAGGCAACGGAAGCTCACACTGGAGCAGGTACGGAAATTGAGCGCACGCTTCAAACTTCCTGCTGACGTTTTCATCCGAAGCCGATAGCAAAGATCGGCTTCCTGGCTGAGAAACCGAGAGGACGACATTTGAGCCTCTACGGTGCCACCGTAAGGGTCACGCTGAGCGGGCAACAAAAGTCGATGTTCCAACTTATCAGCCGGGCACTCCGAAATTAAGACGGTCTGACCAACTTGCCGAGAAATCCGCTGATCACCCTTGCAAGACGTTCGGCACTAACGGACTCGGGCAGGGGGATCTCGAGAGTCGAACGTCGGGTTTGCGCATCCGTACGCAATAACGTGGAAAGACCCCGTGCGATCGGTCCAATTCCGTCGGCGCTGCGCGGCGGACAGAGCGACTCCAAAAGGGTCAGACCTGCTTCCAGGAACTTAGCAGCAGCCTGTCCGGCGTCCAGTACGAATAACCCTGACTGGGTATCCTCAACTTGTGTTGCACTCTGCGCGACGAACATGGTCCCATCCACAGGAAGCGGAGGCCTTGTCGCTATCGGATCTCTATGGGTGTGGCCGTTCCTCGCCGCCGGTTTTCCATTTTGTTTCGCTTCTATTACGGCCATAGGTTGAGGCGCCTCCAGAGTGAGTACAGGCTTCGGCCTACCAGGCTGGTCGCAGAAGACATCCTTAATCACGTGCAGCATGCTCTTACGGCCAAGCTTCTCAAAGCAGATTTCGTCCTTCGTCTCATCGAATAATCCTTTGAACAACGCCTTTTTGAGCGTGAGGGTCTGCCAAACGCGTTCCTCGATGCTGTTCTCGGTCAACAAATGGATCACTTGCACGGGCTTCGTCTGGCCGAAGCGATGGACACGCGCGATCCGCTGCTCCAATCTGGCAGGGTTCCAAGGCGGCTCAAAGATGACGACTGCCGAGGCCGCTTGCAAATTCAACCCCACTCCTCCAGCATCGGTCGAGAGAAATACCTTACAGTTAGGATCCTTTCCAAACTGGGCAATCAACTCGCCACGTTTCCGCGCAGGTATGTTGCCGTGCAATGAGACCCAGCCGATCTTCAACTTCGTCAGTTCCTCACTTGCCAGGTGCGTCATGCGTTCGTACTCGCTGAAGACGACCACCTTGCGCTTCTCTTCTATCGCCAACTCCTGAACAATCTCGCGGAACTCTTCGAGCTTGGGAGAAAAATTTGTTGCCTTGTCAAACAAGAAAGTGGAGTTGCAAAGCATGCGCATGTTCTGGATACAGCAAGTGATGCGACGCAGGTCGATCTCTGAGAGCCAACCTTGTCGCTGCCATTTGTGCATCAGCCTCGCGAGGATGTCACTCTGTTCCGAATAGGGACCTGCCTGTTCGGGCGTCATGCGGACCCGGAAAATTTGATCGGTCCGCTCTGGAAGTTCGGGGAGTACCTCCGTCCGGGTCCTGCGGAGCAGGATGGGCTCGAGTTGTTTGTGAATTTGGTCCAGTCCGCGATATCCGAGTAATTTCCCTTCTTCGTTCTCCATGCGGTGTTCGTTGAGAAAACGGAAGGCCGGCCCCAGGCGGCGACCGTCCACGAACTCCACGACCGAATAGAGCTCTTCGAGCTTGTTTTCGAGAGGCGTGCCCGTTAATACGAAGGCATAACGACTCTTCAACTGTTTGATGATGCGGGCGGTCGCCGTCGCCCAATTGCGGATGCGCTGGGCTTCATCGAGGATGATCAAGTCCGGACGCAGGTTGTGCATGTCTTCGATGTCCTTCAAGACGAGCTCGTAACTTGTGAGATTGAAGAAGGTCGGGTTGGCGTAGCGCTTCTTGCGATGTGGCATAAGCCCGTCAATCACTTGTGCAGAAAGATCGCAGAACCTCTCGATCTCCGTCTTCCATTGGTACTTGACCGAAGCCGGAGCAACTATTAGAACCCTCTCAATACCGCGACGGCGCCGCAGCAGCTCCGCCCCAGCTATGGCCTGAATTGTCTTACCGAGACCCATATCGTCGGCCAGGATCACCCGCCCGCGACAGGCGGCGAAGAGCGCTCCACGAACTTGGTAGGGGAAAAGCGGCACTTTCAGGAGGCCTTCGAGCGGGCTTTTGCCTTTCTTCAACTGCGCGAGTTGGCGACGCTCGTCTTCAAGACCCGCGGTGAGTTCGGTTTCGCGGTCAATGAAATCCAGCACGTCACTGTACACAACGGCGGTCTCGTCCACGGTGCGCAGCTTCTCAAGGACTTGCGCGAATTTTCGAAGGTTGTCTTCTCGAAGAAACCCACGGGAGTCGAAGTACTCGGAGACAATCTTGCGGAAATCCTTCGACGGCTCTGATGGAAGTCGGAGCCGCACGTTTAGCGTGTCCCCATAATGGAGAGAAAGCGAGGCTCGTGTTCGTTGATACCGCTGACGATCGAAGGATCGACCAAAGCGGCGATGCAGACGAAGCAAAAGGGATTCGATGTGCTTGCAAGTGCCGAGGGTGTTCACCGCAAAATCGGCACACGAGCAGAAGTTTTCAAACAGGCCGGGACCGCGCATGGCCACCCTATACTCCCGGCCACTCGCCGACTTTATCACATAGTCGCCGTAAGCCTGTCCGGACGGCTCCGTAAGAATGTTCTGAATCGCGTTCCGGGCGCGCTGTTGCCGGGCGGAGATCTGTTCCTCGATGATCATGTTGGCTGCTCCAGGAAGTAGTGAATCGCAAAGATAGCAGGAATTAAAGAAACAATTGGATGGGTGGCTGTGGAAAAAACATTCCGCCGCAGTGTTTTAGGAGCCTAATTCACCTACGTTCAGCGGTGTCCTCCTCCGAGTCGTTGGCGACGCACAGAAACGGGCCCGCCACAAACACATTGCCATGTTAAATTGAGCATCATGCAACAGTTCAATTGGAGGCAAGAATTTTGTCGAATGTGAACTGGAGCGGGCGATGGGAATCGAACCCACGTCCGAAGCTTGGGAAGCTTCTATACTGCCATTGTACGACGCCCGCTCGTGTTAGCGTTTTGATTATACACAATTTGTGCGGCGGCCACACTTGCGCGCCAGACTCCCAGACTCCCCAGACTCTCAGACTCCGCCGCGCGAGAGGGCGATCAGGCCTTTGAGGCAGCGCGGCGCTCACGGCTGGCTTCGAGCATTGGGGTCATGTCGGTTACGGCGCGGATTTCTACGCCACCAGCGCGGACTACCGGATGCTTGGACATGAGCTGGATGGCGTGGTTCAAGTCGCGGGCTTCGAGGACGTAGAGGCCGCCGATTTTTTCTTTGGTCTCGGCGTACGGGCCGTCGGTCACAGAGACTCTTCCGTTCACTACGCGTAGGGTGGCTGCGTTGCGGGCGCTTTGCAATCCCTCGGCGCTGATGAGCTCACCGCTTTTGCGAAGTTCGTCGGTGTAGGCAAAGACCTCATCAAGCGCGACGTTCCGTTGAGCTTCGGTCATCTGGGCCCATCCGTCTTCTCCCACATAGGCAAGGCAAATGTATTTCATGATTCCTCCAGTTTGCTTAAGTTCGACGCTTCCATGGAAAAGTCGTTCTGCCGGCCGCAATTCGATCGCACGCGCGAGCTATCGTGGCGCACTCGAGGCTTTGACGCCACGGCGCTTTTCGCTTTCGCGCACCATAGCACCCAGGTCGGCGATGGGGCGAATCTCGAAACCTGCGTTGCTAATGCCGGGATGCTTGGAGATCAACTCGATGGCTTGGTCGAGGTCTTTGGCTTCGAGGATCATGACGCCGCCCAACTGTTCCTTGGTTTCGACGAAGGGCCCATCGGTGACGGAGGCCTTGCCGTTCTGATAGCGGACGCTCGTAGCGGTGTTTGAGCCCTGAAGCGCTTCGCCGCCCACGAAATGGCCGCCGGCGCGAAGCACGTCGTCATAGGCGAAACATGCGTCGAGGAAGACGTTGCGCTCCGCTTCCGACATGGTTTCCCATTTCTTTTCGTTGTTGTAGCCAAGGCATAGATATCTCATGGTTTCCTCCCAATTTGATGGCTGCTCCCATCTTCATCGGATGGTCGATTGGGAGAGGCCGAATTCGACACCGGATCCGGGAAAATCCTACTTTAATTCCGCCAGGCGCTTTTGGAGAAACCGGCGCTGCAACTCCTGCTCTGTGAGGGACAAGGCCCGCTCGAAGGATGCGCGGGCATCGGCGGTTCGTCGGAGGCGGCGGCACAGTTCGGCACGGGCCGAATGCGCCAGGGGATAGGCTTCCAGGTCACCCCTCGCGAGGATGGCGTCGATCAGCTGCAGGCCTGGCTCCGGACCATCGCGCATGGCCACGGCCACGGCACGGTTCAACTCGACCACGGGCGAGGGGTCGACCCGCATAAGGAGATCGTACAGGCCGACGATTTCTTCCCAGTCGGTCGCGGCGCTGCTGGTGGCTTCGGCGTGAATGGCGGCGATGGCGGCTTGGAGGGTGTACGGTCCAAAGCGCCGAGAGCCGAGCGCACGACGAACGAGAGCGGCGCCTTCGGTGATCTGGTCGCAGTTCCAGAGCGAGCGATCCTGGTCGTCGAAGAGAACGAGTTCACCCGTGGGTGAAGTACGCGCCGCTCGGCGGGATTCGTGAAGAAGCATCAAGGCCAGCAGACCCTGGGCTTCGGGCTCCGGAATAAGGTCGAGGAACAGACGTGCCAGGCGGATGGCTTCGCTCGAAAGATCGTGGCGCGCCAGGGTGGCGCCGGAACAGGCCGTATAGCCTTCGTTGAAGACCAGATAGATCACACGAAGAACCATGTCGAGGCGATTTGGAAGATCAGCACGGGCGGGGACTTCATAGGGGATGTGGGCTTCACGGATTTTCGATTTGGCGCGCACGATGCGCTGAGCGATGGTGGACGCGGAAGTGAGGAACGCGCGCGCAATTTCTTCCGTCGTGAGACCGCAGACTTCTCGCAGCGTCAATGCCACCTGGGCGTCCGGCGGTAGAGCGGGATGGCAACAGGTGAAGATCAGACGGAGGCGGTCGTCTTCGACCTCTTGTTGTTCGTCGGCCGTTGGGTCTTGAGCGATTTCCATCTGTTTCATCGATTCTTTGATGGACGCATCGAAGCGCGCTTGGCGGCGGAGGGCGTCGATTGCTTTGAAGCGGCCCGTTGAAACCAACCAGGCGCGCGGATTTGCCGGTAAGCCTTCATCCGGCCATTGTTCGACGGCGGCGGCAAAGGCGTTTTGCACGGCTTCTTCCGCCAGATCGAAGTCGCCGAGAAGGCGAATCAGCGTGGCGAAAACGCGGCGGGACTCAGCGCGGTAGATCGCATCGACGCGGTCGTAAATTCCGTTGTTTTTGTCTTCGGTTGTCATTGGTACGCGCCACTTGCTCGAAGTCGGCGAACAGCCGTTGTGCCCTGCTCTACCAGTATGTCGAATTTGGGGTAGCGATTTCGACTACCAAGTGAGAGAAGTTGCAGTGCGCAGAGCATTTTTCGGAGCGTTTGCATAATGTTTGACGGAGGTATTGTGATGAAAACGAGCTATTTACTTGCGTTGGCGACGATTGTCGCGTTTAGCGAGTGCGCCGCTGCTTTTTTCCCGTCGCAGGTGCTCCTGCTGCTGAAAGGGCTCGTTGCCATTGCCAACTGGAAGTGCGCGGTGTGTCTTGGAATCTGGAAGCAGATTCTGCCTGCAACGAGCTTAGCGCTGAGGAGCAGTTTGTGGGCCAACAGAGTAGTCCTGGTTCTGGTGACGCATGCTGCCGGCTGCTTAGTGAGATTTCTTTCACTGGTAGTTGCATCGATTGTTTGAGCAAAGTGGCGCAGATTATGCAATTGACTGACGGCCGCCTCGCAAAGCAATCGCACAAAGGCAAAAGAAACGCGAGACGCCGGAGTGAAGCGTTTTAGCGGGCGCTACAGAGAGTTGCCGGAAACGATGACAGCTAACCAGGTGATCGTTGACCAGACCGGTCGCTTGCATGAAGGCGTAGCAGATGGTGGGACCTACAAAGCGAAAACCGTGTTTCCGCAAGTCTTTGCTTAGAGCGACGGAGAGAGGGGTCTTGGCAGGAACTTGCTTGTGTGATTTCCATTTGTTCTGAATCGGCTTCCCCCCTACGAATTGCCAAACGTATTTGTCGAAGCTTCCATACTCTTTCTGTATCTCCAGAAATGCCTTTGCATTTGCGATGGTTGCCGCAATTTTCAGGCGGTTGCGCACAATGCCCGGATCGCGAAGGAGAGTACGCACTTTTTTCTTGCCGATTCGAGTTACTTTCACCGGGTCAAAGCCGTAGAAGACTTGCCGGTAGCGTTCGCGCTTCTGCAGGATCGTGTCCCAGCTCAGACCTGCCTGCGCGCCTTCCAAAATCAGAAACTCAAACCACACCCGGTCGTCGTGGACGGGTTTGCCCCATTCCTTATCGTGGTATTTGATGTTCAGGTCGCTCGAGGCCCAGGTACAACGTGGCAAATGTTGGCTCGTCGCAGGCACGGATTTCACTTCTTCAAAATGGAGTGAATGATCAGGGTGTTTCCACCCAGGAGCACGGGATCCGACGCGAGTTCGCGCGTCCAGCGGTCCTGCCGGCGGGCTTCCGCCGTCAGCGCGGCCATAAGGCGAATTAAAGCCGTGATCGGAAAATAGAGCCACTGATTTGCTTTCACGCGGTCACGGTAGACGCATTGAATTTCGAAGCCATTGAGCTCGAGGTAGTAACGTAGCTCATTGTAGCCGATGGGGTTCGCATGAACGGCGATTTCGTTTTTCCCGGCGGTGTCGTGGTGAATTTGTGCCTTGAACTTGTTGGAGAGCGGCTTGAAGTGCGAGGTGTAGCCGAAGAGGAGCCACTTCAGCCGCTCTTCCACATTCATGATGTTTGGGACGCTGATGATCAGATGGCCGTTGGGCTTGAGCAAGCGGCGATATTCGCGAAAGGCTTGTGGGGGCGAGTCAATGTGTTCAAGCCCGTCGAGCGATGTGATGTAATCGAAGGAGCGGCTTTCGTATGGCAGGGTCCCACTCAGGTCGCCCTTCTTGATTTCCACATTGTCCAGGCGGAACAGCTCGTCGTAGAGGTCGCAGGCTTGCACGTCGAATCCAGCTGCAACGAAACGTTCGACCAGCGCGCCTTCACCCGCTGGACAGTCTAAAATGCGACCGCGAGGAAGTGGATTGAGCACCCGCAGCACTGTTTCGTGCAAGCCCGGGCGAGACATCGCTATTGGCCCGCGCTCTCCCGCCAGTGACGGCGGATGGTCGGCCGGTTTGACACGCCGGCTAGGGGCGGATTGAGTTGATGCCAAGTAGGGATCCTTCAATCGTGTTAAGCAGCCTTAGAGGCTGAAAGCCAGTTCTCAGGCTGGAGCCGAAGCCCACGTCCTAAGAGCAGAAAACCCGCAGCGCTCGACCCTGGCTGCGGTAGGCAAGCTCGCGCTACGCTACAGGTTATCGCTATCCGATGTGGCGCTCGAGAGCCTTGGTGATCTGGTCCTTTGGCACGGCGCCTACGATTTGCTCCACGACCTGGCCGTCCTTGAAGACCAACAGAGTCGGAATGCCGCGAATGTTAAAGCGGCCTGCAGAGTTCATGGCTTCGTCGACGTTCAGCTTGGTCACTTTCAGTTTGCCGGCGTAATCCTGCGCAATTTCAGCAACCGTTGGCGCTAACATGTGACACGGGCGGCACCATTCAGCCCAAAAATCGACCATGACCGGTTGAGCCTTACTCGCGGTCAGCACCTCTGATTCGAAATTGCCATCATTCACGGTGAGAATGTTGTCAGCCATGACTTTTTGTTGTTTCCTCGACCGGCCGCAACCGAGCGGCCGCTTTCGTATTTTAGTTAGATGAAGGAACAGCCGTTTGGTTTCGTGCCGCACGGGCAGCTTCATATAGTTTCGCATATTCTGCCGCCGACGTGTTCCACGAAAAATCCTTGGCCATCCCGTTCAGCTGGATGCGTTTCCAAACGCCTTCATCGGAGAAATGATGCAAAGCCTGGCGGATCGCGTGAAGCAGCTCTGGGCCGGAGTACTCCCAGAACTTGAATCCCGTCCCGGTGCCATGCTGGAGGTCGAAGGGTTCGATGGTGTCGTCCAAACCGCCCGTTGCCCGCACTACCGGAACCGTGCCGTAACGCAGGCTGTAAATCTGGTTTAGGCCGCAAGGCTCATACTTGGAGGGCATTAGAAAAATGTCCGCGCCCGCTTCCACCAAATGCGCGAACCGATCGTCGTAGCCAATCACTACACCCACGCGGCCCGGGAAATCAATCGCCAGGGCCCGGAACAATTCCTCGTAGCGGCGCTCACCCGTTCCCAACACTGCCAGCAATACGTCTTCCTGCATCAACTCCCGCCCAATTCTCGCAATCAGGTCGAATCCCTTTTGGTCGGCGAAGCGGGAAACGATCCCGAGCACGGGACGGTGCGGGTTATCCTTGATCAGTTTAAATTCTTCCAGCAACGCTTCCTTGCAGGCGCGCTTGCCGGCGAGGTTCTTCGCGGAATACTTTGCCGGAATCAACGTGTCCCGCTCGGGACTCCAGATTGAGTAATCCACCCCGTTGAGGATGCCGGCCAGACGATCGGCCCTCATGCGGACAACACCTTCGAGGCCGAATCCGAATTCGGAGGTCTGGATTTCCTCCGCATATTTCTTGCTTACCGTGGTCAGATAATCCGCGTAGATCAATCCCCCCTTCAGGAAATTGACGTTGCCGAAGAACTCAATGCCTCCGGGCTGATATACGGCTGCGGGAATGCCCGCGCGGTCGAGGACTTCTTTTGAAAAAAGGCCGTGATATCCCATGTTGTGAACAGTGAAGACGACCGGCACATCCCGCATCACCGGGTCATCCGCGTAAGAAGTACGCAGCAGCAACGGGACCATGGCGCTTTGCCAGTCGTGGCAGTGAATCAGGTCAGGTTTCCAGAGTTGTTTCGCGAGCTCGATCGCCGCACGCGAGAATTCCGTGAAGCGTTCGGCATTGTCCGGATATTCGCGATTATTGCTCCCGTAGACTCCGTCGCGGTCAAAATAGAAAGGATCGTCAAGAAAAAAATAACGCACGCCGCGATGCGTTCCACCATTTGCAATCGCGGGAAAGCGGAGGCGGGTGCCTTGCGGAATGGTGAGGCTGGGCATGTCCACGGAGGTGGCGATGACGCCGCGATACTGGGGCAGGAACACGGCCGCTTCGTGGCCCAATTTGACGAGCGCCCTTGGGAGCGCTTCGATCACGTCGGCGAGACCGCCCGTTTTTGCGTACGGCAAGGCTTCCGATGCTACGAAGAGGATTCGCATGGTCAGGACGAAATTCTTACGCTATCGGACCCGGGTTCTAGCGTCAAGCTTTGCGGGCCTGTTGGGTGCTTCGAAAGAGCGTACCACGGCTCATAAAAAGCAGTTCGCAGTTGCGTCCGGTGACTACCTACATGAAACTACGAGAGATGGCGGCCTAAAAGCACGGACAATGCCTACGCGTGTCGCGCCTGCGGCGCTTCTGTTTTTCAGGATTCCGTCGCGAGCCCCGGCGGGCTCGGCTGACGTCCGCCGCGCCGCTGGCGCTTTTGCTTGCGCTTGGACAATACCTTCAAGCTGACTCAGCGTGTACCCTATGAGAGGGCCGGCAGGAAGCACCGATTCACGTCATTAGAACGGGGACGATTACGACTGGCGTTTTGCTGAACGAACAGCTCAGGCGCCTTCGATGATGCGAACTTCCCTTTCCACTGCGCCAGCTAGGAGCTTTGCAGCAGACTGATAGCGTTCACCCTCAAACGTTGCGATGGCCTTTGCCGCGCTTTCGAACTCAATCAACACGGTACGCTCTTTCAGCCCTGCTTCGTAAGCTTTCACTGGCACGCCGCGCGCCAGAAGCGTACCCCCTCCGGCCTCAATGGCTGGTCCAGCCAGCTTTCCGTACTCCGCCAACGCCGCCGCATTCGTAATGGACCGATAGAACGTAATCCAGTAGCCCTTTGCCATGTGCTCCCTCCTGGTTCTTTTGAAAAACATTTGATGCTAACACGGTGCCAGAAGTTCCATCCCCTCCCTGTTACACTTTCCACACACACCTCATGGCCAGACAACGGCTTGGTCAACATTTTCTCGGCGACGCCGGGTGGCGCGAAAAGATTGCTCGCGCTATCCGCGTTTCGCCTTACGGAATGCAACCAGGCGCGCAATCCTCTTCGAATTTTTGCTGGATCGAAATTGGCGCCGGGCATGGGGAAATGACCGAGCATCTGCTCAAAAGCGGCGCTCCGGTGATTGCCGTGGAGCTTGACCGTTCGCTCATAGCCAACCTGGAACGCCTTGCCGGGAACCATGCGAATCTCACGGTTGCGGCCGGGGACATTCTTGAGACTGATCTAGGTGCGCTTGCGCGCGGGCGTCGCATGCACATTTATGGCAATCTGCCGTACTACATAACGTCGCCGATCCTGCATCATTTGTTCGAGTTCGCCGGTCAGATCGACGAGGTCCACATCGTTGTTCAGCTCGAAGTCGCCGAGCGGCTTGCCGCTCGGCCGAGCACGAAAGAATATGGCTATTTGTCTGTAGTCACGCAGTTCTACACGCGGCCGGAGTTTGTACTGCGGCTTCCTCCGGCGGCATTTCGTCCACCGCCCGAGATCGCTTCCGCGCTTGTCACTTTGAGATTTCCGAGCCAAGCGGCAGAGTTTGAGCGCCGCGATGCCTCGAGCTTTCTCGATTTTGTAAAAACCTGTTTCGCGCAAAAGCGAAAGACGCTTTCCAATAATTTGCGGACAGTTTCTGGTCCCGAGCGTACACAAGGAGTTTTGACGGAATTGAAGCTACGGCACGATGCGCGGGCGGAACAATTAACGGTTGCAGAATTTCTGGCGCTCTATCGGGCTATTTCTTCAGCACCGTCAAAAGCCGGTCCGGATAGTCGCTCATGATTCCGTCGACACCGGCAGAGGCCAGAATGCGCATGTGGGCCGGGGAGTTTACCGTCCAGCAGACCACTTGCAGGTCGCGTTTCCGCGCTTGCTGAAGGAAATTCGGAGTGATGAGATCGCCGCGCACGGCAATTTGACGCGCACCGATTTCCACGGCTTTGTCGAAAGGATTGTCGATTTTCCCGTCGTACAGGAGGCCGGTCATCAGCGTCGGCTCGATCTTTCGCAGGGCCGTCAGGATCGCCGGATCGAAAGAAATCACCACGCTTCGCGGAATCTCTCCCGAATCGCGCAGGGCGCTGATCAGGGCATGCTCTCCACCCCAGAAGCCACTGGGCTTGAGTTCCAGGTAAAACACTACGTCGTGCTTTTTTGTGAATTCGAGGATTTCTTCGAGGGTTGGAATGCGTTCGCCGATGAATTCGCTGGCGAACCAGGAGCCTGCGTCTAGACGGCGCGCTTCCGCAAGCGTCATCTCATGGATCGAGCCGTTGCCGTTTGTAGTACGCTCGACGGTTTCATCGTGGATCGCTACGAAGTGGGCATCGCGGGTCAGGTGCAGATCGGTTTCGATGAACGAGATTCCCTGCGAAACCGCGCGTCGAAAAGCAGCGAAGGTATTTTCGGGCGCGTACCCTGATGCGCCACGGTGGGCAATGGCCAGCACGAGATTCACTCTCCAGGGGCAATCGGGCGCTTGAGAAATCGGGTGAGTGTCCGCGATTCCCTGTCGTATGCTAATAGTGTACCGCATGCGAGTTCACGGCCTAAGGCCGGTGTGTCATGGATCAAAAACAGGCGCAATCCTTGCGCTGGACGGAAGAGGCTCTCCGATGAGGCGGATCGCAATCCGGGCTGCCGGTTTCACGTTCCTTTGCGCGATGGCAACGCACCGTGTTGCCACCCAGACCGTTCCCGTCAGGAATTCCGCGAAACCGGCAGAAAGCGTCACGTCCAATCTTTCGCGAGAGATTCATCACCAGATTCTGGTACTGCCCTTTTACTCCGTTTTCGATTCCATCAACTTTACTCTTCAGGGTCGCAAGGTAACTCTGACTGGTCAAGTGCTGCGCCGCAGTCTGAAAGAGAATGCCGAAGGGGCGATGAGGAGTATTGAGGGAGTGGATACGGTGGTCAATCAGATTGAAGTGCTGCCTGCTTCCCCGACCGACGATGACCTGCGCCGCGCAGTGTATCGCGCACTTTACGAGGACTCCACACTGCAGCGTTACGCCGCCCAGAATGTTCCGCCGGTGCACATCATCGTCAAAAACGGCAGCGTAGCACTTGAAGGCTCCATCGAGTCTCTTTCCGACAAGAATCTTGCAGGTGCCCGAGCCAGTGCCGTGCCGAAGGTCACTGGCGTCAAGAACGATCTGGTGGTACACGCGAAGGAAAGCGCGTCAGAATAGAATCCAGCAGGCAGGAGTAAAATCGAACGCGGGAGCGTGACGTGTCTTTATCCAAGGATCCCTATTCGAATCAAGGCGACGCGCGGGATACTCCGGCGCGGCAGAAACTGGTTGCACTTCGCCAGACATTGTTGCGCATTCATAAGTCGCTTCTTGAGATGGAGCGGCGAAGCTACGAGAAGGAGCATGGGAGTGTGACAGCCGGGGAACTTTTCCGGCTGGTTGTGGACGATGCGCAATTTTCCTGGCTTCACAATATCTCCGAATTTGTCGTGCGCATTGATGAGTCTCTTGCCAGCGAAGAAGGCGTCACCGATAAGGACTCCGGCGTTGCCATTTCGCTTGCGCGGAAGATTTTCGCGCCGTCGGAAACGGGGGATGGCTTTCAGAAAAAGTATTTCGACGCAATCCAGAAGGATCCGGCGGTAGTTATGGAACACGCCGAACTCGCTCGGCTGTTCCACAGCGAACCGCTCGAAACCGAGTGATTCGCAAAAGGGCATCTTATCGCCTAGAATAAATGTGGAATGCGATTGCCGTTTTGGAGCGTAGTTGCGAATGAACCGCCCTCGCCTGAACCGACCAAATTTCTTGCCTGTTTCGTTTCTCTTGATCCTTGCCGGTTTCTTTGTGGTTTTGTCTCTGCCGGCCAAAACCGTCGTTGACTTTAACCCCGAGCTGGATTTTTCGAACTACAAGACGTTTGCTTTCATCGGCGGCGTGGAAAATCTTCTGATGTTTGAGGTCAATCCTGGACTGGTCAATGAACGGGTTCACCGGGCGGTAAACCGAGAACTCACGAAAAAGGGGCTTCGCGAGGTTTCGCCTGAGCAAAAACCCGATCTGGTTGTCCGTTTTTGGGGAAACCCGTCCAAACAGGTGAACGTCTCCACCATGGGCGAGTGGGGGCCGTATTCTCCCTACATCGGCTCTTATTGGGAGCGGACGTACAACGATGTTTCAGCCGCCAGCGCCAAGGAAGGTTCGCTGATTGTCGATCTCATCAACCCTAGAAGCAAAGACCTGGTCTGGAGGCTTTACCTGATTCACAAAATCACGACCCCGGACAAAGAATGGAAGAAAGCGGACGATGAGATTACCAAAGCTTTCGAAAACTATCCGCCTTCCGGGAAGGAACTGGAAGAGAAGAAAAAGGAACGAGCCGCTCATTCTTCGAAGAGCGACCAGCCGTAATCTTCGGGGAATTCCTTTCCCCATTCCCCGTCCCGGTTGAGGTAGCATGTTGCAGCATTGAACGGGAGGACGACGATGGCGAAGAAAGACAAGCTCACACAAGTTACGGAGAGAATCGGGAAAGCGCTCGGCAAGGCCGATAAGAAAGCGCATATGCACGCGCGCAAATTGTCGGAGGCCCACAAAGCCACCAAGGAAGAGCTTCAAGCAATTTCGAAACAGGTCGAAGCCCTCAAGAAACAACTCACCAAAACAACGCAGAGGCTCAAGAAGGTCCTAACCGCCTAAGCCGAGCGCTGGTAAATTGACCTCCAGGATGTGCCGCGAAATAGCCTTATTCGAGCTGTGTTTAGACGCACCGCAACTCTTGGCCCGCTTGCGGGTTTGATGTTGTGTAAGGTGCTTCACCCAAGGTAGGGAAGGGGAAGCATTGCCGCCCAGCTGTTCGGAACGTTCTCGGGCGGAAGCGAGGATAGGCCATGCGTTATCTAAAATATGCTGCACTGCTGGGAATCTTGCTTTTTGCTGTTGCGGGAAGCGCTCGCGCCCAGGTTGCCGTCGGTGTCCGAGTGGGCCCGGTCGCGGCGGGCGTAGGAGCCGCGCCGGTTTGTGCCTACGGTTACTACGGATATTATCCGTACGCTTGCGCGCCGTATGGCTATTATGGGCCAAGCTGGTTCGCGGGTGGCGTGTTCATCGGTGCCGGCCCTTGGTATCACGGCTACTATGGCCACGGCTTCTATGGGCGCCCAGGCTACCCGTACAGAGCTGGCTCGGGCTATCGACCGGGCTACGGATACCACCCTGGCTATGGATATAGGGCCCCCGTGCACGCTTATGTAAGTAGAGGTCATGCCTCTCCGAGCTTTCACGGCGGCGGATTCCATCGCTAAGGTTCAGCAAAGTCGGTTCAGGAGAATACCGGAGCTCGATGCTCCGGTATTCTTATTTAGAGACTCAGAGTTTTGAAACGTCGATCAAACTACCGGGCCATGGTGCGCGGATTTGCTGGTTACTTGAGGGTGATTTGCCGCATCAAGCGGCTGGCGACGACTTCCGCATTTTCGAAACGTTTCGTTGTCGCGTCTTGCCGCGCTCCTTTGCTTCCGTAGTGTTTGAGAGTGAGTTCCTGGATCTTGGCCGCGAGTCCGTCGAGCGCGCCGTAGTTCTTGTACTCGAAGGTCAACGCCAAGTCCCAATCGGTTGGCGAATCGGTGGTGGAGTTGAGATAGATTTTGTAATCGACGATCAGACCATCTTTCTTTTCCTGGTCGTAAACGGGTCTGAGATTGTCGCGCAAATCTTGCATGAACGCATCGAAATGACCTGGCTTGATTTTGATCAGAACGACTCTCGAAATCGTTCCTTCGTTGTAGTGTTCCTGGGCCCGGACCGGGATAACCGCGAGAAACAGCACCAGGGCGAACATGAATGGGCTAAAGCGTCGCATTTTTCCTCCAGATGTTGAGATTTGTTTGTGCCTGTCGTCCCAAGTCTCGTCGATCGAGAATCCAAGTCCCCGCGCAATGCCGGTCTATGGCTTCGAGCCGATAGACGAGATGGAGGGTGCACTTCGCCCTGGAATTCGGAGATTAGGAATAGACCTTGCGGATAAAATACAGCGAACCACACAGGAATTCAATGAGTCAAATTCTCAATCAGCGCAACGTGCCTTTGCCGGTGGCGAGGTCCTAGACCGCGGCTTGCACTTTCCGCCTGAGCGAAAGTAAGTTTTCAGCTCCCTGTTCGGAATTTCCTTTCCAGAGCGGGCAACGTCTCGACGAACACGTGGCCGACGATTGCGAGACTACGAGGATCAATCTTTTCGAGCGTGTCGTCGGGCGTATGCCAATAGGTATCCAAAATATCGAAATCGATGATGTCGGCGGCGGGAATACCACGGCGAATAAAGGAGAGGTGGTCGTCGCCGGAGATTGGGTACGGATCGTTTACGAAGATGTTTGCGTAGCCGAGGCGCGCGGCAGTGCTCCAGATCAGATCGACGAGCCACGGTGTGGAATTGGTGTCGCGTTTAATTTTCAGGTTGGACGGGCCGATCATGTCGGCGAGGATCATGGCTTTGATGCGCTTCAGGTCTCCTGAGAGCGCCATACTTGCGGCCATCTCGCGACTGCCGTAAGTGCTGTTGCTGGCGGTCCATTGGACGCTGTTTTTGTCGGCCCAATTGCCTTGGGCCTCTTCGCCATCGAAGAAGGCAATCCAGACGTTGAGAGCACTCTTGCGGGCGCAAAGGACCCTTGCCAGTTCGAGCATGGTAGCCGTTCCGGAGCCACCATCGTCGGCGCCGACGAAATTCGGGATGCGTAGGCTGTCGTAGTGCGTGGCATAGAGAACGATGCCCGGGTCGCGGCCCGGAATTTTGGCGACTATATTCTTCATGGAGAGGTCGCCGAGGGCCGAGGAGCCATGGAAATCGCGTTCCTCGAGCTGGCATCCGTAGCTTTTGAGTTGAATCACGATATACGCCTGCGCCTTACGGATCGCGTCGGAAGCCGGCGGGCGAGGACCGAGCTCCACCAAGTGGCGAACGTGTTCGAAAGCACGGGCGCCGTCGAAGCCGCCGGTAGAGGCGGGAGCAGGGGCAGAAGGTGGCGCAACGCTCGGTTGGGACGACGGCGCTTGGGGCGTGGGTCGTTTGTCGCAGGCACCCGCGCAAAGAGCGGCGATAACCAGGCAAAGAAGGTAGCGCGTCATGGCGTCTCCCGAGAGTTTGCACGGAGAATAGTAGTCGATGTGGTGGGCGTCGTAACTCCGGAATGTGTCGCGATTACGGCGCTCGCGATCATTTGATGGTGGACCGAGCGCTTGCGGGCTGGTCTAACGTATGGCACGCCCCCGCCGCTGTTGCTGAACAGAGCTCCTACCGAAGCGGGTTGCCTGCGTTGTTGTTCTGGGCAGATGGAGTTTGGCGCGCTAACGGGAGGCGAATTTGAAAGGAGGTTTCACCCGGGCGGGAATTGACGCGGATGTTGCCTTGGTGAGAGTGGATGATGCGCTGGACGATATCGAGGCCGAGGCCGGTTCCCTCCCCCACCGGTTTGGTGGTGAAAAAGGGCTCGAAAATGCGATCGCGGATTTCCGCGGGAATGCCCGGCCCGTTGTCGGTAAATTCCACGAGGACGTCGTCTGGTTCGAGCACTGTGCGTACCGTAAGAATTTTTTCTCCATTCGACTGGGAATTCATCGCGGAGATGGCGTTGTCGATCAAGTTGGTCCAGATCTGATTCAGTTCGCTGCCGTTGGCGGGTATTTTTGGGAGATTGCCAGCGAATTGCCTGTTCACTTCGAAGCCATGTTTCAGCTGGTGCTGGAACATACGAAGCGTAACGTCGATGCCGTACTCGACGTCGACATCGCTGATCGGAGTTTTATCCATGTAGGAGTAAGCTTTGACCGCCTGGATCAGATCGGAGATGCGCCGGGATGCTTCTTCGATTTCGCGTGTCAGGCAAAGGATCTGGTGGTCATAGACCAAGATTTGCATGCCGCGCTGGGAATCTTCATGAGAGAGCGAACTCGTGAGCGGCTTCAAATCGTCCGCGCGGATTCCTGCTTCCACCAGGTCGCCGGCGAGGTCTCCGGTAAAGCTTCGCTCCTCGAGCCAGTCGGCGAGTTCGGACTCAAGATCGGCGCGTTGCAGCGCGTCGAGAGTGCTTGCGCCGCCCCCGCAGTCGACGATGGTCTCACTAAGTTTATTCATCTGGTTTTGAACTTCGGGTGGGATCAGGTGGCCGCGCAGAGCAATTGCCTCACGGCGACGGTTGTTCAGCGCTTCTCGTAAAAGAGTGGCGGAGCGCAGGGCCGCCGAAGCGGGATTGTTCAGCTCGTGAGCCAGACCGGCGGAAAGTTTGCCGAGGGCCAGCATCTTAGCGGTTCGTTCCTCAGAGCGCGCCATCTCTCGGGTGCGGTCAGTCATTTCGCCTACGAGCTTTTGAGCGAGATTGGGCGCGCGATAGACGAGCTCGTGGAGTTCCGTGGCGGGCATCACCGCGATTCGCGTGCGGCCCACGGCCGACCCGCGGCCGCCGATGACTTTCATTCGCGAGAACGGAAGAACGCCGGTCGCGTGCCCCGCGGAGCGCACAAAGATGGGTGCGTACGGATCTGAAGGCCGGCGGAAGTGCATTTCTCCTTCAAGAACTACCATGAAGTCTTTCGCGGGCGAGCCCTCGTAAACGATGACCTCACCTGATTCGTAACAGAACACTTTGAAGTTATCCGCGAGCCATTCGAGCGCGGCGCGATCGTCATCGGCGAAGAGCGGGATTTTTGCGAGTTCATCGGCGGTCAGACGATCACAGGAATCGGGCACACGCGCCTCCTTGGCTAGCGGTTCGCGAGGTACTGGTTGACGAAGTATAAAACGATGGATCCTTCGCCGACGCTGTTCGCCACGCGGCGCACGGCGCCGTTACGCACGTCGCCAACGGCGAAAACCCCGGGGACGTTGGTCTCGAGCAAGGCAGGATCGCGGTCTAGGGTCCACCCGGGCGGACGCTTGCCATCGCGGAGGAGATTCAGGCCGGTAACGAGAAAGCCTTTGGCGTCGCGACAAACAGTGCCTTCGAGCCATTCAGTTCTCGGCTCGGCGCCAATGAAAATGAACAGGGCGCCCGCGTCACGCCGCTCGCTCGTTTTCGTGTCGTGATGACGGATGGTCAGGCCTGTGAGACGGTCCTCGCCGTGAACCTCGATGACTTCCGTGTGGGGTTCGACCTGGATGCTTGGGATGGTCTCGATGCGTTCGACCAGATAGTGCGACATGGAGCGCGAGAGCGATTCCGCACGTACCAACATCTTGACCGAGTGGGCGTATTGGGAAAAATGCACGGCCGCTTGCCCCGCGGAGTTTGCGCCGCCGACGATATACACGTCCTCATCCTTGCAGGAGGAGGCTTCGGTGTTCGCCGCGCCGTAGTAAACACCAGCGCCTGTAAGCCGATCGGTGCCGGGAATGTCGAGACGACGCCATTGGACGCCGGAGGCGATGACGACGCAGTGACCAACCAGCTCCTGGCCGGTGGAAAGCTTCACGACGCGATATTCGCCTTGGATGGAGAGCGACTCGGCTTGCACGGGAGCTAGAACTTCGGTACCGAAGCGCTTGACTTGCGACACACCGCGGCGCGCCAAATCCGCGCCGCTTAGACCGGCTGGGAAACCGAGATAATTCTCGATGCGCGAGCTGAGACCGGCTTGGCCGCCGGGAGCTTCACGTTCTACAAGAATGGTTCGAAGACCTTCGGTACTGCAATAGAGCGCGCAGGCGAGTCCGGCGGGACCGGCACCTACGATGATCACGTCGTAGAACTCTCGCGTTGGAGCGGTGATGAGTCCGAGCTTCGCGGCGACATCCGGAAGCGTAGGCTTTTGCAGGACGGAGCCGTCGGGAAAGATCAGAACCGGCTGGTCGCTTGGCGAATCGCCAACCGCGGCGTGGATGCGAGGATCGGACGAGGAGCCGGGCTCGATCCAGCGATAGGGAATTTGACTCTTCGCAAGAAAGTCTTTGATCTCGTGCGTGCTCGGTGACCAGCGCGTACCGACAACGTAAATTCCTTCGAACGATTCGCGGCTCGTCGCGTTCCAGTCGTCGAGAAGGTCCGACAGAATGGGATAAAGATTCTGTTCGGGTGGCTCCCACGGCTTCATCAGGTAATGATTTAGCTTTACTTTGTTGATGGCATCGATGGCTGCGCTAGAGTCGGCGTAGGCGGTAAGCAAGACTCGACGGGCATCGGGCTGTAGCGGGAGAGCATTCATGAGAAATTCTGTGCCACTGATGCGGGGCATGCGCTGATCGACCAGAAATAGAGCCACGCGATCGCCGCGCGTGGTGAGCTGCTTGACGAAATCCATGGCTTTGTCCGGCGCATCCGCAGAGAGAATGCGATAGTCGGCGGAAAATTTGGACTTCAGGTCTCGTTCTACGGCTCGAAGGACCGCGGGATCGTCATCAAGAGCGAGAATGAAAGGTTTTTTTGCCATAAGCGAGAGATCCTGGGAGTTACACCCGCTGCGTTGCGCCGGTTCGTATTGTCCCTTCGATGCTGGATTCTGGCAATGCGATACGTTTTTCTGGGACACGATACGGACGGCGCACAACGGATCCAGGATGCTGGCCTAACGCTGCGGAGCTCAGGGCCACAAGGCACGGCGCTATGCGGAGAACGCGCCGGGACGCGACGAAAGACCTCAGGCCCAGAACAGAAGGCCTGAGCTACAGGTCGGGTTGGGCGGAGTCTTCCTGAAGGATTTGGTCGAGAGTGGAGGTATATAAGGCGGCGTCGGCGTCGGAGAAGATGAGCGGGGGACGAAGTTTGATTACATTGTGGTGAGGGCCGTCGGTGCCGGCGAGGATTCCACGATCGCGAAGACGATTGACGACGTAGCCGGCTTGGTTTGTTGCGGGCTCGCGCGTCGAGTGGTCGTTGACCAGATCGAGACCGAGGAATAGC
This sequence comes from Candidatus Acidiferrales bacterium, assembly GCA_963783955.1. Classification (GTDB taxonomy): domain Bacteria; phylum Acidobacteriota; class Terriglobia; order Acidiferrales; family UBA7541; genus Acidiferrum. The sequence continues at coordinate 176,317 of CAWAPN010000005.1, forward strand.
CCCGAGCCGCGCACATCGCCGATGAGTGTGTAGATGGATTGCAATTCGCGGAGTTTGTCTAACCAGCGAGTGCCAACTTCCAGGGCATTTTGCTGAAGGCTTTCCTCGCGCAGGACGTCGAGCACGGCGAGGCCGGCGGCGCACGCGACAGGATTACCGCCAAAAGTGCTGAAAAATTCCATGCCATTGTTGAAGGAGGCTGCGATTTCAGGTGTGGTGACGACCGCGGCGAGCGGGAAAGCGTTGCCGACAGGTTTGCCGAAGACAACGATGTCTGGAACGACGTTTTGGGTTTCGAAACCCCAGAAGTGCGTGCCCAAGCGGCCAAAGCCCACTTGGACTTCATCGGCAATGCAAACAGCGCCGGATGTTCGGATGTGTTTGTACACTTCCGCGAGGTAGTCTGGCGGGAAAATGATCTGACCGGCTACGCTCGGTAACGTCTCGGCTAGGAAGGCGGCCACTTCGCGGCCGTCTTTTTTCAAGTTCCGCAGAATCTGTTCGACATGGGCAGCATATTTTTCCCCGAGTTCCGGTTCGCCTCGACGGTGCAGGCCACGATAGTCATCGGCGATCGGCGCCACGTGGACCCATGGTTTTCGGCCGAGCCCACCCGGGCCGTTGAATTTGTACGGACTTATGTCAATGAGCGTGGTGGTATGGCCGTGATAGGCGTGTTCGAGAACGATGATGTCTTGGCGGCCGGTGTGCCCGCGAGCCAGGCGAATTGCCAGTTCATTTGCTTCGCTGCCGGAGTTTAGGAAATAGCAGACTTTGAGAGGTGCGGGAAGGAGAGAGGTCAGGCGTTCTGCGTAACGGAGAATGTTTTCGTGGAGATAGCGCGTATTGGTGTTGAGGAGTGCGATTTGCTGCTGCGCAGCAGCGACGACGCGCGGGTGGGAGTGGCCGACGAGCGGAACGTTATTGTAGACGTCGAGGTAGGCTCGACCGGTTTCGTCGTAGAGATATTGGCGCCAGCCCCGGACGATTTTGAGCGGACGATCGTAAGAAACACTGAGGTTTTTCCCAAGCAGTTTGTCTCGGGCGGCGAGGGTGGCGTCTGGCGAAAGCTCGGGAGACGGGAAACATTTTCCGGGAATGCCGAGGATGAGATTGGGATCGGGTGAAAGGGTGACGAAGGCTTCGCGTTGAGAAGCGAACGCCACACCGGGAAAATCGGTCGAAAGATCGAGGAGGTCGAGAATTATCTGGAAATGAAGATGCGGGGTCCAGCCGCCGTTTTCGGCCGCAGTGCCAACGCGGGCGAACGATTGGCCTCGAGCGACGCAATCACCGACACGCAATTGAGAGAGAGACTCGCTTGAGAGATGGCCGAAGAGGGTGAAGAATTCCAGGTCATCCGGGGTTTGATGCTTCAGGATTACGACTGGGCCGTAATCGAGAGAAGTACGATTGTCAGCAAACGCTTGAATCGTGGCATCGAACGGGGCGATCACCGGCGTGCCAGCATCAACGAAAAGATCGATTCCGAGATGGATCGTACGGCGTTCGTCGGTCGGGTTGGGTCCACCGGCAAAAAGAGGAGAACAATAAACTGACCGCGGCTCGTTGTAGCGACCAATCGCCAGCTTGGCATTGGCCGCGCGCACGCGGGATTGAATTTCTGGTGTCATGCGGCTTTCCGTGGAATTGGCAGGGTCCGCCCCCAACAATGTGCTGGCAACGCTGAGATCGAGGATGACGCAATTCCCTTCCCGGAGGTTCAACGGAATGACGGGAGCGGCGCTGTTGGAATTCTGAGCGAGCCAGCGCGGAATTCTGTCGGCGTGAGGAACGGCGGGAAGGCCGCAGGCGGCGCGAAATGCGTAGTGCGCAAATCGCGGATTTATTTTGCTCAGACGTTCGAGCGCTTGCCAAGCCGCGACTTCGCTGGTGGTGACGTAGGGATCGTCGGGGACAAGCGACTGGCGGTAGGCCGAGTTGATCACGCTGACGGCAAGACGAGCGCACATCAGAGAATAGAAAGCGGCGATTTCGTGTTCGCTAAGAGGGAATGTCCGGTGGTAGGCAGCTAGCAACGCCGAGGCCGGAGGCAGTGGATTTTCTTGGCCGAGTACCGCGTATGCGGCGGCAACGGCGGGTTCGGCCACAGTGTAACCGGTGTGCATGTCGCCGAAGTCGATGACGCCGACAACCCGGCGCGGTGGCGGCCATGCGGCCGAAACGAGCACGTTGTGATCGTTGGCGTCGCCGTAAATCACGCCGCGGCGCAAATCCGGAAATCGCGGAAGAGTTTCCGTTTCAAAGTAAGCCAGGAATCGCTCGGCGAGGGCGCGGCGACTTACGTCCTGAATGTGTCGAATAAATGGGCGTGCCCAGAGCGAACGAGAGAGGTCCCATTTCAATTCACGTTGCGTGGCCGCATGCGAAAAATCGCGAAGCGCAGTGTCGATTTCGGCAAGAACGCTGCCGAGAGAACCGAGGAGTTCCGGGGGGTGCGGTTTTGTTTCGGCTAGTGTCTTTCCTCGAAGAAACGTGAGGAGCCAGACGAGCCGGGCGGGGCCATTTTCCAACACCACACGCGAGAAAAACTGTCCCTTCGCGGTAGGGATCACACGAGGAAGCGCCAGGTGAGCCGCACGTGTGGCGAGGTGGGTGAGCGCGCGGCATTGCATGTCCACAAAAGATTCTTCCCGCATCGGATGCATGATTTTGAGAACAAATGCCCGGCCATCCGGGGTTATGAGGTGGAAATTATCGTCGTATTCGCCAGGAAGCGCGCGCGCCGTGGCTTCGAAGGCGTAGAGGTCGCGCGCAATCTGAGAAGCATCGGCGGGGGCGAGCGGAGGAGCCACACGGGCTTCAGGCATCATGCGAGAAATTGTAATGGGGGTCAGAACCGTTGGGCAAACATAGCGGAAAGGCTACGGCTAGGCACCCGCGGGGAGCACGGCCGGCCGCGCACGGAATACGAGGAAAATCATCAGAAAGGTGATCGCGAGCGGGAGGAAAAGTCCCGCGCGAAGCGAATGCGTGGTGGAAGAGACGATACCAACGAGCCACGGGATGGCTCCGCCGCCGATGCCGGCGGCACCAAAGAACAAAGCTCCGATCCAATTCGAATCTTGACGGAAGATGGATGTGAGCCAAGTAATAAAAATGGGGTATTGTGCCGCCAGCCCCAAACCTGCGATCGCCGCACCCACGTATAACATGTGGGGAGCCCGCGATAGGACAATGAGAGAACCACCCAGCGCGGCTAGGAGAAGTCCACCAACCGAGATCGCAATCTGAGAAGCATAGCGAAGGCCAATGGGAGCCACGCCGCGGCCGAAAAGCAGCGCGCCATAAAACACGGACGGAGCGATGACGAGGCCAATTGTGCCCATCCCGGGAAGGCGCTTTTCAACGGTGGCGACCCATCCACCGAGGGCCACCTCAACACCAACGTAAAGGAAGAAAAGGGAAAGGAGGGGTATCGCCTGGGGCAAACGAAGATGGGCAAGCCAATCCGCCAATGGATGAGTCGCCGTAAGCGCGTGAGCAGGTTGAGGGGTTTCGCGCGAAGAAAGAAAATGGAGCGCAACGAGAACCAGAGAGAGAATGCCGAGGAGCAGGCAGAAACCGCGTAAATGGATCAACGGAAGCAACGCGCCAACAAGCAACGGACAAAGAACGGAACCGACACTCCAGGAAAAGTTAAGTAAAGTAACGGCGGCGGCCGTATTTCTGGATGGAAGCTCAGTGGAACGCAAGTTTATCGCGGGATTGGCGAGGCCATAGCCGAAGCCATTGATGCCGACCATCAGAGCGGAAATCGTCCAGGGACCGAGACCGAGGAATGCAAAGCCAATTACGAAAGAAACAAAACCGGCGCCGATGACTTTGGAAAATCCAAAGCGAGGAAACAGGACGCTCGTGAGAATCACACCTAGCGTGCTGAAGAAATACTGAGAAGTGAAAAAAAAGCCGGCTTGTGCGTCGTTGAGCGACCAGCGATGCGAAAAAGAAGGCAGGATCGGACCGAGAAGCGTGGTGATCACGCCAATGAGCACAAAACTAGTATGCAGAAGCGCCCACTCACGGCTCGGATTTGGCGCCGAAGAAGAACTCGGGGACGAGGCCATGTAAACAGGAGTGTGTCACAAGACCGATAGGCGGACAAGCGCACGAAAGGAATGGGGTTAAGCGATATTTTGATGGACCCGCTTGCTTGTTCCAACCTGGGTGCTTATGGTTCCTTAATGTGGCACTCACCGTTTTCTTAGGGTACGCGAGTAGGCTAGAGGTTGCTTCGGGGAGCCGTAAATGAGCGATGCGCTCTTTATGTTGAGCACCATTTTGTTTTTTGCGCTGGGGATTTTGTATCTGAATGGTTGTGAACGCCTGAAGTGAGGGGTTGCCATCATGCTAGGGAATATCCTTCTCATTGTGATTTCGATTCTATTGTGTGGTTACCTGTTTTATGCACTGTTGAAGCCGGAGAAATTCTAGTTATGACGGGTGACGGTTGGTTTCAAATCTTTTTGTATTTCGTCGCGGTACTGCTCCTGACAAAACCGATGGGCGTATTTCTGTACCGCGTTTTTGAGCGAAAAGGGACGTTTCTCGATTTTCTGCTGCGGCCGATCGAAAGACTGATCTACAGGACTTCCGGAATCGACGAGCAGAAAGAGATGAATTGGAGAGAGTACGGCGTAGCGATGTTGCTGTTCAGCGGAGTCTCGCTTGTCGTGCTGTATTTGATTGAGCGAGTCCAATACTGGCTGCCATGGAATCCGCAGAAGTTCCCTAATGTCGCTCCGGACCTAGCCTGGAACACTGCCGTGTCGTTCACGACGAACACGAATTGGCAGTCGTATTCCGGCGAATCGACGATGAGTTATCTGACGCAGATGGCCGGGCTGGCTTATCACAACTTTGCGTCGGCAGCGGTGGGGATCGCCTTGGCGATCGCTCTGATTCGTGGAGTGTCGCGGCGAGAATCGAAGACCATCGGAAATTTTTGGTTGGACACGACGCGTGCGTTCCTATGGGTTTTGCTGCCGGTCAGCCTGGTTGCGGCCTTATTTTTTGTGTCTCAAGGAATGATTCAAAACCTTAAGGCGTACACGACAGCGAATGTCGTGGAACCGCAAGTTGTCGAAACGAAGAATGCCGATGGAACAGTGAAGCGAGACACGGTGACGACGCAGGTGATCGCGCAAGGTCCTGTCGCTTCGCAAGAAGCGATCAAGGTGTACGGCACGGATGGCGGAGGATTTTTTGGCGCGAACAGCGCGCATCCCTTTGAAAACCCCACACCGCTGACGAATTTTGTGCAGATGTTGCTGATCTTTGCCGTGCCTTCGGGCCTGACGTACACGCTGGGGCGAATGACGGGATCGCGTAGGCATGGATGGGCGGTGTGGAGCGCAATGGCGGCGATGTTTCTGGCGGCGGTTGTGGTGGTGTACGCCGCCGAGGCGCGTGGGAATCCGCTGCTGAAAGGCGTGGACACGAAAACGAGTGAAGTGCAACCCGGCGGAAACATGGAGGGAAAAGAGGTGCGCTTCGGCATAGCAGATTCGGCGCTGTTCACCGTAGTGACAACCGACGCCAGCTGTGGTGCGGTGAATAACCAGCATGACTCGCTGACACCGCTCGGAGGGATGGTTCCCTTGATCAACATAATGCTAGGAGAGGTAGTTTTTGGAGGAGTGGGCGCCGGAATGTACGGAATGCTGGTGTTTGCGATCCTTGCGGTGTTTATTGCGGGATTGATGGTGGGACGTACGCCCGAGTATCTCGGGAAAAAGATCGACGCGTTTGACGTAAAGATGGCGGTACTGGCAATCCTCATCACGTCGATGACGATTCTGATTTTTTCGGCGATTTCCGTGGTGTCGAAATTCGGAACGTCGAGCATCAGCAACCCTGGAGCGCACGGGTTAACGCAGATTTTGTATGCCTACACGTCGTCGGTCGGCAATAACGGCTCGGCATTTGGCGGGTTGACGACCAATACCCTCTGGTACAACTGCAGCCTGGCTGTGGCGATGCTGCTGGGGCGCTTCTTTATGATCATCCCGATTCTGGCGATTGCAGGGCATCTTGCCGCGAAAAAACACGTGCCGGAGTCGCTCGGCACCTTTCCCGTGACCGGGCCGCTCTTCACGGTATTGCTGATCTCGGTGATTCTGATTGTGGGGGCGCTGACGTTCTTTCCCGCGCTGAGCCTGGGGCCGATCTTGGAACATCTGCTTATGAACGCAGGGAAGGCGTTTTGAGGATCAAGATGACGACAGCACCGGCAAAAAGCGCTTCGATGGCCGACCGAAAGATACTGCAGACGGCCATTGTGGACTCATTTCGTAAACTTGATCCGAGGTTGATGTGGAGAAATCCAGTGATGTTCGTGGTGGAAGTTGGAGCGGTAATTACGTTCGTGGTGCTGGTCGCCAATTTGCTGAAGCATATCGGCGGATTCTGGTTTGGACTGCAGATTACGCTGTGGTTGTGGTTCACGGTGCTGTTTGCGAATTTTGCGGAGGCCATGGCGGAGGGCCGGGGGAAAGCGCAAGCGGAAACGTTGCGTAAAGCAAGGGCAGAAACCGACGCCCGGAGGCTGCGTGCTGAGGGGACAACCGAAATCGTAGCGAGTTCTAAACTGCGCGCCGGTGATGTTGTGCTGGTGTCTGCGGGTGAATTTATTCCTGGCGACGGCGAAGTGATTGAAGGCGTGGCCTCCGTCGATGAGTCCGCGATCACAGGCGAATCGGCGCCCGTGATTCGAGAATCGGGAGGGGATCGCTCCGCAGTGACCGGCGGAACGCGGGTGCTTTCAGATGAGATTAAGGTGCGGATCACATCGAATCCAGGAGAGACGTTTCTCGATCGGATGATCGGGTTGGTCGAAGGGGCTTCGCGCCAGAAAACGCCGAACGAGATTGCTCTGAACATCCTTCTAGCGGGGCTGACGATCATTTTTCTGTTGGCGGTGGTGACGCTGCAACCCTTCGCAATTTATTCCGGAGCACCGCAGAACATTTTCGCTTTGGTGTCCTTGCTGGTGTGCCTGATTCCGACGACCATCGGAGGGCTGCTTTCGGCGATCGGCATTGCCGGAATGGACAGGCTGATTCAGCGCAATGTGATTGCCATGTCCGGCAGGGCCGTGGAAGCCGCGGGCGATGTGGACGTGTTGCTGCTCGATAAGACCGGAACGATCACTTTGGGAAACCGCGAGGCTACCGCGTTTCATCCCGCGCCCAACGTGACCGATGCGGAGCTGGCAAGTGCAGCGCAGCTGGCTTCGTTTGCGGATGAGACGCCGGAAGGGCGATCGATCGTGGTGCTCGCAAAGGAGAAGTATGGTCTTCGTGGCCGCGAACTGGCACCGCACAATCCCACCTTTATTCCCTTCAGCGCGCAGACGCGTATGTCCGGCGTGAATCTGGATAGTACGGAGATTCGCAAAGGCGCGCCGGAAGCAATTTCGCGCTACGTCAGTGAAAAAGGACAATTCGTTCCAAAGGAAATCCAGGAAAGCGTGGAGAGGATCGCCAAATCGGGAGGGACGCCGCTACTCGTGGCGCTGAATCATCGCGTATACGGAACGATTGAGCTGACGGACATCGTAAAGGGTGGAATTCGAGAGCGCTTCGATCATCTGCGTCGGATGGGCATTCGCACCATGATGATTACCGGAGACAACCCGCTGACTGCCGCAGCGATCGCGCGGCAGGCCGGGGTGGACGATTTTCTGGCCGAGGCAAAGCCGGAAGACAAGATGGCCTTGATTCGGAATGAGCAGGCCAAGGGAAAATTGGTGGCCATGACTGGCGATGGAACGAACGACGCGCCGGCGCTGGCACAGGCCGACGTAGGCGTAGCCATGAACACAGGTACGCAAGCCGCGAAGGAGGCGGGCAACATGGTGGACCTGGACTCCAATCCAACAAAACTGATTGAGATTGTGGAGATCGGCAAGCAGCTGCTGATCACGCGCGGGTCTCTGACCACGTTCTCGGTGGCCAATGACGTGGCGAAGTATTTTGCAATTATCCCGGCGATGTTCGCGGGTACGTTTCCGCTGCTGGGCACGTTAAACATCATGAAATTACGCACGCCGGAGTCCGCTATTTTGTCGGCGGTGATTTTCAATGCGCTGATTATCATGGTGCTTATTCCGCTGGCGCTGCACGGAGTGAAGTACCGGCCGCTCGGTGCGGCAGCGCTCCTCAGAAGGAACATGTTTATTTACGGCCTGGGCGGGGTGGTTGCACCTTTCCTGGGCATCAAGTTGATTGACGTGATTGTGGCCTGGATGCACCTGGCTTAGAGGAAGAGATGAAAAAGAATCTGAATATTGCGATTCGGTTCACGGTGGTGACTACAATTGTCTTTGGGCTAGGTTATCCGCTGCTCGTGACAGGGTTGAGCCAGTGGATTTTTCCCAAGCAGGCGAACGGAAGCTTAATCGAGAGAAACGGGCAAGTGGTCGGGTCGCGGTTGATTGGCCAGGGATTTTCGGGCGACAAGTATTTTCATCCGAGGCCGTCGGCGGCGGGGAATGGATACGATCCCACCGCATCGGGCGGATCGAACCAGGGGCCGACGAATCAGGTGTTAGTGACGCGCGTGCAGCAGGATGTGGCCAAATGGCAGCAGGAAAGCCCGGGGAAGCCCGTACCGGCGGACCTGGTGATGGCTTCAGGGTCTGGTTTGGATCCGGACATTTCGCCAGCGAGCGCGGAATTTCAGGTGCCGCGGGTTGCGCGGGTGCGAGCGGTAAAGCCTGAGGAAGTACGGCGCATCGTAGGGAAGCATACGCAAGCGCGGCAATTTGGGATTTTCGGGGAAGCGCGAGTGAATGTTTTGGAGTTGAATTTGGAGTTGGATGAGGTTGCGGCGGTTCATTAGCCCTTCTCGACGCTGCGGCAGAACCATTCCCCCAGTTACCGCAGCCGCACCCTGATGAATACCCGGCACTACTTGGGCGGACGAGTTGGGGTCTTCGGCGTTGGCGATTTGGGTGGTTGGAAACGGTAGCCGACCCAGGGTTCAGTCAGAATGAATTTCGGCTGCGACGGGTCTTTTTCGATTTTCTTGCGCAGCTGGTTGATTACCACACGCAGATTTTCGGTTTCTTCCCCGTATTCGGGACCCCAGACGATTTGGAGCAGGCGGCGGTGCGTCACCGGTTTGCCAAGGTTGGCGATGAGGTGGCGCAGAACTTCGAATTCCTTCGGGGCAAGATGGACTTCTTCTCCAGCGACGGCCACACGGCGTGATTCAAAATCCACTGAAAGTTCCTTGGAGACAAAGGGCGGCAGAGCATCTGCCGACGGATGGCGGCGGAGCGAGGCGCGAACGCGCGCGAGAAGCTCTTCGATGCCGAAGGGCTTGGTAACATAGTCGTCGGCGCCGGCATCGAGAGCGACGACTTTGTCGCGTTCGGCGCTGCGGACGGTGAGCATGATAATCGGCGCGTCGCTGGTGCGCCGGATTTCGCGGCAGGTTTCGATGCCGCTCATGCCCGGGAGATTCACATCGAGAAGAATCAGATCGGGCTTGAGCTTGCCGACCAGCTCCACGGCTTCTTCGCCAGAGGAAGCTTCGCTGATGGTGTAGCCACGAAACGAAAGCGTGGAACGCACGACGCGGCGGATTTGAGGCTCATCATCGACGACCAAAATATTCGCGGAATTCATCGCCCGTCACTCCGGGCCTGGGCCGCTGGAAGCGTGAAAGAGAAAACGCAGCCGCTGCCAAGCTGGCTGGTGACGGAAATCGAGCCCCCATGCGCAGTGACAATGGCCTTGGCGATAGGCAAACCCATGCCGGTTCCGCGAACCTGGTAGCGCTGGTCCCGCCCACGATAAAACTTATCGAAAACGAGGCTCTGTTCGAAGGAATCAATGCCAGGGCCTTGATCGGCAACGCTGAAGGTGACGAAATCGCCCGTAAGTTCGGCGGAAATCGTAATGGGTTTCTCTTTTGGAGAATACAGATGCGCGTTGTCAATTAGCTGGACCAGTATATCTTGGGCACGCTGCAGATCGGCTCGGACCGTCGGCAGGTTCTGGCCGATGTTTTGGATAACGGGACGGTCACACAGGTTTTTTTTCAAATGCAGGAGGGCACCGTCGATGATCGCAGGGACAGCCACCGATTCGAGATGCAATTGAATTTCACCTGCCTCGAGCCTGGCCATTTCCGCGGCCTCTTCGACGAGGCGATTCAAGCGGTCGCATTCTTCATTGATGATCGTCAACAGTTCGTGCTGGTGCGGGGAGCCTTGCGACGTGGAGGAGAGAAGATCGGTGGCTGCCGCCTTGATCGCCGTCAGCGGGGTGCGGAAATCGTGGGCGATGGCGTCGAGGAGAGCGGACTTGAGACGCTCCCCCTGGCGCTCGGCTTCGGTTTCGCCGATCTGCTCGATGGCGCGAGCGCGTTCAATGGCGATGGCGACGAGGGAGCTGATCGCTTCCAGAGTTTGGCGATTGAGCCGAGCACCCGAAATGCCCAGACTGCCGATAGGCTTTACGCCGAGGCGTACCGGGACAAAATAGAGGGCCTGGGCGTTGTCGGAAATCATTTCGTCCCGGAGGAAGGCGGTCTTCATCTGTTCCTCATCTACCTGGGCGGCGCCGTAGCCCGAGCGATAGTATTTCTCTTTTTGCGGCAGAAAAAGCTCAGCGGCACCTGCTTCAAAACAATCCACCAGGAAATTGGGAATGGCGTTCATTAGCTGGATGACGTTCCCTTCCCCGAGCAACTTCTGGCTGAAGGCGTACAGGCGCTCGACTTCGCGGCGGCGGCTGTGGGCAGCATCGGCTTCCTTGCGAATGCGGGCGGAGAGCTGGCTGCCCATAATCGAGGTGAACAGGAAAGCAAAGAGAGCCACCCAGTTTTGAGGATCGGCGATGGTGAATGTGCCGACCGGAGGAAGAAAAAAGTAATTGAACAGCAGCATGGCGGTTATGGACATGTACACCGAGACGGCCATGCCCCAAACGGCGGAAACTGCTAAAATCGCGAGAAGAAACGACAGCGCCACCGTGGTTTGATTGACGTGAAGAAGCTTGCTGTAGCTGAAAGTAATCGAGGCAAGCAGGATCGTGGCGACAACAAAACCAATCCCGCGCCCGGCGACCAAGCGCGACATGTGGATATTGTAACTCAGCGCCAATTCCCACTGGGGAGAGAAACAGCACTTGCCGAAAAAGCCTGAAGAGTGGCTCGAAGCGGTATCGCCAGCGCCGAAGGCCCGCGGGATCTTCAAGCTGTTCCTCGGATATGCTCCGGGTGTGGGTAAAACCTACAGCATGCTGAGCGAAGCGCTGCGACGCAAAAGCCGCGGCGAGGACGTGGTCATCGGAACTGTCGAGACCCACGGCCGCAAAGGTGTGGTGGAACTGGCCACCCAATTGGAAGCGGTGAAACGGAAGCAACTAGACTACAAGGGAACGCTGTTCGAAGAGATGGACGTGGACGCGATCCTCGAACGAGGGCCGGAGGTGGTGCTGGTGGACGAGTTGGCCCACACGAATATTCCCGGAAGCAAGCATCGCAAACGGTACGAGGACGTGCAGGAGTTGCTTGCCGCCAAAATTGACGTGGTCTCCACGCTGAATATTCAGCACATCGAAAGCCTGGCGCCCACGGTGCGCGCGATCACCGGGATCACTGTCCGTGAAACGGTCCCGGACTGGGTGCCACTTTCTGCATCGGAAACGTTGTTGGTGGACCTTACTCCGGAAGCACTGCAGAACCGCATGAAACGCGGCGACGTGTATAGTCAGGAGAAGGTGGAACAGTCGCTGAGAAACTTTTTCCGGCGAGGAAATTTGATCGCTCTGCGCGAACTCGCTTTGCGGCAGGTGGCGGAACAGGTGGACCGCAGCCTGGAATCCTACATGGATGCGAAGGAGATCCGGCAGAACTGGGGCGTGCGGGAGAGGATCGCGGTGTGCGTTTCCGGAAGTCCCGCGGGGCAATATCTGATTGCGCGATCGGCGCGAATGGCCAGAAAGATGGATGCAGAATTATATGTCTTGCACGTCGAGCGTGAGTTTGTGCCGCGCGAGGAAAATCCTAAGATCCTCGAAGCAAACTTGAGATTCGCCGAGAATCTGGGCGCGCAAGTCGTGAGGCTCAAGGGCCAGAGCGTGGCGGACGCGATCGCCGAGTTTGTGCGGGGGAAGCATGTCACGCAGGTGATTTTTGGCCGTGCTCCGCTGCGCGACTGGCGCAAGTACTTGTATTTGTCCGTGGTGCACAGGTTCTTGAGAGAATCGCCTCCCGTGGATGTGCACATCGTGACGCAGGAGTCGGAAGAGGCTTAGCGCGGCAGGCATCGGATGGTGCGAGAGTAAGAAACAAAGAAGCCCACTGCCGGGCAATCCTGCGTAGTTTGGGATATCTCCGCCCAAGAGATCCCAACGCTTTGACACCGTTAAATCAACGGATGCGCAAAGTTTTCTACACAGGATTGCGCGAAAGTGGGCCAAAACAGCGGCTTCTTGCGACAATCCCTTTCGTGGCCCGGCAGACGACCTACCTGCAGGGCTATAAAGTTATGCGAGTATATAGGTAACCGTCTCGTTTCGGAACTGTCAATAGTTACAGTTCACGAGAAAAAATGTCGGGGGGAACTTTTCGAGTAGTGGGATAAGAATTCATTCGATTTTGACTTGCAGTTCACGAGGCACGGCACGATGAACAAGGTACGGCGCTATTTTGTCGAGTAATAGCCGTCTCGGGCTCGTACGACGAGGTCTTTGTCCTTGGTTGTGAGCTGAATCTTGTGGTAACCCGGCCCGGTTTCTTTGTCCGGTGTGTAGCCCAAACTGTATTGGTTTCGCAGTTCTTCCTCGATCTCGGCGTAAATTTTGTCGACGGTTTCCTTTTTGGAGACTTCGTACAGGCGCCCTCCCGTGGCCTTCGAGATTTGTTCCAGGATTTTCTTGCCGTCCGGACGTTGTTCTTGGGGATATCTTCCGCCACCGTGGTGGCCTCCTCCGTATCCTCCATGAGGTCCCATCATGCCGCCGGGATAGCCGCCGTATCCCTCGTCGTCTTTGAACAGAATCGAATAGATCACGGTGTCGGAGCGTTGCGCTGTTTCGATGGCTTCGGTGAGAGTCTCTTTACTGCCGCGATCCACTCCGTCGGAAAGAATGATCAGCGCTTTGCGGCCTGGCTGTTTGCTCATCAACTCATCAGCAGCAAGATAAATCGCGTCGTAGAGGAGCGTTCCTGCGCCGCGCGGCCGCTGGCCGCGTCCTCCGGGGCTACTGCCACCCGTTCCCCCGCTCTCGTCGCCGGTTCCACCGCTGCTTCCTCCTCCATTGGAGCCGCCTCCGCGGCCCCCTCCGCCAAATTGCGGTGTTTGGAGATGCTGGAGAGCGGCCTGCAATTTTGGCCGCGACGGCGTGAAATCCTGGAGCAATTCCACTTCCCTGTCGAAATGAATAACAAACGCCAGGTCCTTGTCTTCTCGCAGTAACTGATCGAGAAAGCTGTAACTCGCGTTGCGTTCCTGATCGAGCACTTTTCGTTGGCTCAAACTGGTGTCGACCAGCAGGCCCAGGCGTAACGCCAGATCACTTTCGCGGGCGAAATAGTTGATCGTTTGTGGCCGACCGTCTTCTTCGAGCGAGAAATCGCCTTTCGAAAGATCGGAGACAATCTTGCCGTGTTTGTCGTGGACGGTGGCCAGAACGCTGACGGTGTTCACCTGCACGGCGATCTTCGGATGCTCTTGCTGCGGTTCTTGCGTTGCGTTCTGTAACTGTGGTTTTGCGTCTGTTTGCTGCGCTTGCGGCGTTGGCGGTGGCGGCTGGGTTTGCGCGTATGTGCCGAACGCTGCCAGGAAAACCATCGTGATCCGGCGGACCAAATGCAAATGATGGATCGAGAACTGGACTTTTGAGTCTTGCAAGACTGGGATCATTCCGATCGACCTGCGCTTGCTCGCCTTCGACATCTGCGAACAAATCCTTGAGAATTGGACGCGCACTCCCCCGAATTCTGTTGTCCGGCAGTGCACACCCTTCCCTCCGCTTCAGGGCTTCATGTGGTCTTCCCGCGCAACCAACAATTAGTTCCTGGAATCTATTGACCGGCCTTCAACTGATCGTTGTAGGAATGCCGAGCCCACCCGAGGTAGTGCGGATTCGAACGGTTCGCGTCATCGAGTTTCTTCAGCATTTGCGGGAGAAGTTCGAGGTAATCGGGAGTGCGCAGGGCAATCGCCATTTTTGCCAAACTCCGATCGCTGAGTCCCTGGTAAGCCATCTCGAGGAATTTCTGGCTGGATTGCTGAACTTTTTCCGCTTTCTGCTGGGGGCTTTCGCCGTCGGTAGGGCTGCTGAGTTCGTACATCATCAGGGTGATTCTGGGCACCGCGGAAAGCAGCATCTTGCGTTCTGCAACGTCTCCCTTGAGCAGTTTGTTCTGGATATCGGCGTTGACCGTCAGCCCAGCCGGCTGCGCCACCGCGCAAACGGCGCGGTACGCATCCGCCAGGCCGGGCAAAAACCGCAGGTTTCCCGGACCTTTATTCTCCGGCCGCTGCTGCGGCTCTATGTCCAGGTGAATTCCATCGAAACGATCGGACGGGTGACGATGATTGAACTGCAAGATTTCCTGAACGTGGTGGACCAGCGTGTCTCTGTGTTTTCCCGGTTCGTCAGCTTCCGTGCTCGACAGCAAGGCTTCCATGCGAATATTCGAACGATGGAGAAGTTTAATGAGCTGGACGAGCTTGCCTTCCTCCGCATCCTTGTTGCGCTCGGAGATCGAAACATACACCTCGTTGATGCCTTGGGCTTTGCAGAACTCCAGCAGTGATTCTGCGGCGTGTGGTTCATCGAGCACGGTAGGGCTTTTCCAAATCCACAATCCGTGAACCAAGCCATCAGCGGCGCGCGTCGGATACGCAAACGAAAATGAGCCAAAGAGTAGAACGAGCAAAAGGGGAGTAGACCATTTCGTCGCTCGCTGATCTGAAGTCAGCATTCGCTCACCCAGGGAAGGACGGTCGGTAAATCGTTGCTGTCGAAGCCCCGTTATCCTACACCGCAACCGTCTTGCCCGTGCGCGCTGCTTCGTAAGCGGCCATGATTAGGGAAATATCCCTCAGGCCTTCTTCGCCGGGTGTTAGAGGCTCTTTATTGTCCATTACGCATTCGGACATGTGATCCATTTCCATCGCAAAATGATCGCGAACTGGAAGATCGACGCTCGTGATGGTGTTTTTGCGTCCAACGGTCATCCGCAAACCGCTATACCAAGTCGCCGGATCCATGTCCACCCAGCCTTGCGTTCCAACCACGCGATAGTGGCTTTGCGGGAAATAGCCATAACTCGAGGTACAGTTCGCGATCGCGCCACTCGGGAAACGCAGTTGGAAGTTGACGGTTTCTTCTACTTCCTTGAAGCGGGGATCACCCGGAGTGGTGTACATCATGGCGTTTACTTGTGTCGGTTCCTCGCCGGAGAGATAACGCGAGGCATTAAGAGCGTAAATGCCGATATCCATCATCGAGCCACCGCCGGCCAGATCTTTTTTCAAGCGCCACTGATCCGGGTTTCCCATGGGAAATCCGGCGTCCGCCACAATCACTTGTGTGGGTCCGAGTTCTCCGGAGCGCACCAGGCGAATGGCTTCCTGATTGTGAGGCTCGTACCGGCAGCGGTAGGCAACCATCAGTTTCTTTCCTGCGGCGCGGCCTGCATCGATCATCTTTTGACATTCGGCGGGAGTGCAGGCCATGGGCTTTTCCGTGAGAACGCTCTTGCCCGCCTGAAAACCGCGGATGGTGTATTCCGCGTGCATGGCGTTAGGCAGGACGACATAGATGATGTCGACTTCCGGATTGTCCTTGATGGAGTCGTAGTTCTGATAGTTGTAAATATTCTTTGCGTTGATTCCGTAGCGCAAAGCCAATTTATTGGCCTTGTCCGGGTGGCCACTCACGAACGCCACGGGCTTGGACTTCTCGCATTTAGCGAATGCCGGCAAGATTTGGTAAATGGACAGACTGCCGAGGCCTACGATCGCCCAGCCCATTTTTTTCCCCGGCGGCTCCGGGACAACGAGGCCTTGCTGCGCGACGGCGTTTTTCAGAAGCGTTCCGGCAGTGGTAGCCGCGACCAGTCCCTTGCTCATTTTTCGCAAAAATCTACGGCGCGAGATTTCGTTTTCCTGCAAATCGGGCATGGCGTCCTCCCTTTTACTGTTGCTCGCGTTTCTTCTTTAGTTCCTCGAGCTTCTGTTTCAGATAGTCCTGATATTCCTGCTTCAGTTTTGGATCGCTCGGCGAGGAGTAAATTTCGCTGGATTTGTATTTCCCTTCCGCGAACTTCTTCTTCGTCCATTCGTCGTGGATGTGAATTTCATCGGCGCGGTCCAGCACTTCCTTGACGAACTGCGGGGGAATGAAATACACGCCTTCGCGATCTCCAACGGCCAGATCACCGGGCATGACCGTCACGCCGCCGATTCGAATGGGAATGTTGATGCCGGTGAGCATGACGTTGCCGATCGGCGTGGGGTCCGATGCGCGAAAATAGCCGGGCATGTCAATTTCGGAGATTCCATCGAGGTCGCGAATGCTGCCGTCGACGACAAGTCCACCTTTGTGAGTGGCCGTCATCACATAGTAATATAGATTGTCACCGACGACTGTACCATTCACTTTCTTCCCGAACATATCCACCACGAGCACATCGCCCGGTTGAAGCATGTCGATCGCGGTCTGGTTCATCAAGCGATGGATTCCTCGCTCCTGCGCTTTCTTTTGAGCGACCCTTTCCAAATCCTCCCGGACGGGCATGAATTGGACGGTAAAAACGCGGCCGACCATTGTTTTGTCGGGGTGCACGAGGAGAAATCCGTCCGCGAACTGGTTGTTGTAACCCTTTTCTTGCAGAGTCGCCCAGATATCTTCGGCCGAAAGGTCCCGCGCTCTTTCCAAGAGCGCCTCCGGCACTTTAGGCCGGCCATCGGGAAAGCGATCGAACGGGTTCGCGGCGGTGTAATCGATCAAATCCTGCTTCGAGAAAGTCATCAATTGCGCGTTTGCAAAACCGGGAAGGAGGAGAACAATCACAAAGACTGCGAGAACAGAGATCAGTCGAACACGTGCGGCAAAACGACGAAGCGCCTCAGTCATGGAAACCCCAATGCTGCGGAGATTTTTTGCGAGCAATCAGGGGAAGCACCGGAGGATCCCGTTTCACCCTGCCTGGTTCGCGGGCCGCCGGACTTCTCAGATCGCTGGCAACTTATCATGCTGCAAGATGCGGAAGCAATGGTAGGATACATTTCGAATTTCCCCATAACGATATTCTTCGGCTAAATGCAAGAGGGGCTGAATCGGTGTGGTTGGGTCTCGACGAGAGCGGCCGCAGAAATCACTGGAAGCCGACGGGATTTCGAATTATAAGAGTCCGGGAGGATGTCGTTCCATGCACAAAAACAACGGAAACTTGTTCGGCAGGCGCGATGTTCTGAAAACTTCCGCGCTGGCGCTGGGCGCTGGGTTGCTTTCCAGATCGCTTGAAGCTGCGGCGGAATACCCAAAAGGCGTAAACACGAACTCAAGTCCGTCGACGCTCAAGATCACCGACCTGCGCGTCGCCACGGTTGTGAAACCGGGACCCAGCCCTTGCCCGATCATTCGTCTCGACACCAACCAGGGCGTCTATGGACTTGGCGAAGTGCGCGATGGGGCCAGCGCCACTTACGCGCTGTTTCTGAAGAGCCGGCTGGTCGGACAGAATCCGCTACAGCTCGATAGAATCTTTCGCGAGATCAAACAATTTGGCGGCCACGCCAGGCAAGGCGGCGGGGTGTCGGCAATCGAGATGGCCCTGTGGGACATCATGGGGAAGGTCTACAACGCGCCGGTGTATGTCCTGCTTGGCGGCGGCAAGTTTCGCGACAAGATCCGCATCTACGCCGACACCACGGAGTCCGATGATCCAAAGGTATATGCGCAACGAATGAAGGAGCGCAAAGAGGTGATGGGACTCACCTGGCTTAAGATGGATTTAGGCGTGGAGATGGTAGCGGGCACGCCCGGCACGGTGACGAACCCGACCGATATCGAGCAGTGGAAACCGCATCAACTCCCCCATCCGTTGGTTGCAATGGAGGTGACGGACAAAGGAATCTCCATGCTTGAGCAATACGTTGCGGCGGTTCGCGACGCCGTGGGCATGGAAATCCCTCTCTCGATGGACCACTTGGGACATCTGGGTGTGAAGTCGATCATTCGGCTTGGAAAGGCCTACGAGAAATACAATCTGTCGTGGATGGAAGATGTGATCCCGTGGAACTACACCGATTTGCTGAAGGAAATTTCGCTGGAAAGTCCGACGCCAATTCTTACAGGCGAGGACATTTATCTAAAAGAGCCGTTTCAGGTCCTTTGCGAGAATCATGCCATCGGCAAGATTCAGCCGGACCTCGCAACCGCTGGTGGAATTCTTGAAACGAAGAAAATCGGCGATATGGCGCAGGATTACGGTGTACCCATGGCGATGCACTTTGCGGGAACTCCGGTCAGTTGCATGGCGAATGTTCACTGTGCGGCAGCGACCGAGAATTTCCTTGCGCTCGAGAATCACTCGCTGGATGTACCGTGGTGGTCTTCGTTAGTCGAAGAAGGGGTGAAGACTCCGATCGTGAATCACGGCTGGATTGAAGTGCCAGACCGGCCCGGCCTGGGCGTGACGCTGAACGAAGATCTGATGAAGCAACATCTGGCGCCGGGAACCGGCTACTTCGAGCCGACGCCGCAGTGGGACCAGGAACGTTCCTGGGACCGCTTGTGGAGTTAGGCGACGCTACAATTTCCGTGGAGGGCCTGTCGACCGGCGAGAAATCAATTCCGGTTCGACCGCGATTTCGGGGACAAATTCGCTTCGGTCTTCAATTCTGTCCAGCAATGTTTGGGCGGCGATCCTTCCCATCTTTTCCAACGGCTGCCGAACGGTCGTGAGCGGCGGAATCGAGAACGACGCGATCGAAATGTCGTCGAACCCGACCACCGAAATATCCTCCGGCACGTGCAAACCCGCCTCCTGAAACGCTCTCATGGCTCCGATGGCTGAAATGTCGTTGTACGCGAACAAAGCGGTAAAAGGAATTTTGCGGGCGATCAGGGCTTTTCCATAGGGATAGCCAAGTTCCGGCGTCGATTCCATCCCTTCGAGTTGCAGGACGAGTTCCGACCTTATCTTGATATCAAATTCCCTCGCGACTTCCTGGATCGCCTCCCAGCGCGACGCAGAGTCCGAGCTCTTGGGCTGGCCGCGCAAAAAGGCGATGCGTTCATGTCCGAGTTCTTTAAGGTGACGCAAGCCAAGTTCAGCCGCGCGACGGTGATCCAGAATGATGTTGGTGACGTTTTCGACTTTCTGGTGGCCCGCGACCGCAACCGTCGGCAACGCCGGTTCTTCATCGATCGAAGTATCGATGGTAATGAGTCCCTCGACGCCACGCGAGGCCAGCAATCGCGAATAGGTCTGGAGCAGCCGAGGATCGTGGCGGTGAGCAACGGTAAGAAAAAAGAAATTATTATCGCGGAGATAAGGTTCGATGCCACCGACGATCGAGCCGCCGTAGGTGTCGCCGATTTCTTCCACGATGACGCCGACGGAGTAGGTTCGTTTCACACGCAACGAGCGCGCAAGAAAATTCGGCTGATAATCCAACTGGCGGGCGGCTTCGATGATGCGCTTGCGAGTATTTTCCGGAATCGTGCGAGCAGCTTTTGTATTGTTGAGCACCGCCGAGACCGTGCCCGGTGTGAGTCCCAAATGTTGCGCAACAGATTTCAGAGTGACGACGGTTCCGTTTTGCCTAGGTTTGGGCGGTTTCGCACCTGTCATTACAGTTTCCTCGGGGGCCCCAGAAAGGGGCCTCGCTCACTTTCTTATTCGCCTTGTTTACCGCAGGGCCTCGACATGGAGTTGAATACATTCTAGCGCTTCCCGCTGCCAAATGCCTAACGCAGTGCCGCCGCGACGGTACCGGCCAAGCCAGGCACGGCCGGGCTCGGAATTTGGCAGAGTTCTCCAGAAACGATTATCTAGACGCTAAACATCGGTGGACGTATAATCGCGCGTCGCTCGGAGAAACTCAACCGTTCCGCCGAACGTTTGCGAGCGCGGCGACGTGAAGTACGGGGATTGCAAGGCCATAAACTGGACCGAAAGATGTTGCGACCGCTTTTTGAATGCATGAGCCGTTCAGATGAATTCCCTGGTCAGGAGCGAGCAAATTTCTAGCGCTCGATCCTACTGTATTCCCTTGGCAAAGATCCGAGGTCTCCGATGTCTTCCTTCGGAATGACATTCCGCCGCCTGTTTATGGAATTCATGTTGTTGTCGATCGTTTTTCCAGGCTCCGGAAATGCGCAAACCACCGCCGCAGAGGACTCCTTCGTTTACTTGCCTGCAACGCGGGACACCTATTTGCAGTTCGCCGGGCAAGTGGATGCCGCGCTGAATCAAAATGTCCTCGACGCCTGGTTTCCACGCACGCTGGACAATGAGCATGGCGGGTTTCGGTCCAACTTCTCGCGGGAGTGGAAGCCTTACGCAAAGGAAAGCAAATTTTCCGTTTTTCAGGGACGCATGACTTGGATCTCTTCGCAGATCGTGCAGCGCCGCCCTGCCAGGAAACAGCAGTATCTACCTTATGCCACTCACGGAATCGAATATCTTACCGGGACGCTCTGGGACAAGCAGTATGGCGGCTTCTACTGGGGCTTGTCGGAAACGGGCGGAACTACGCCTTTGTACACTGAGGGGAAGCAGCTTTACGGTATGGGCTTCGCGATTTATGGTTTAGCCTCGGCTTATCAAGCCACGCATGATCCGCGCGCGCTCGAATTTGCGCAAAAGGGCTTCCGCTGGATGGAGGAACATGCTCATGACACCAAGAACGGCGGCTACTTCGAATATCTGACGCGCGAAGGCCATCCCTATGTGGCGCATCCGGAGGCCGGCATCGTTGCATTAACACCGGTAGCGGGTTTTCCGATCGGCTATAAATCGATGAACACGCACATCCACCTGCTCGAGACCCTCACGCAGTTATACGAAGTGTGGCAAGACGATGTGTTGCGGCAAAGGGTAGAAGAACTCCTGGCAATTGTTCGAGACAAGGTTTGCGTTGACCCCGGCGCGATGAACCTCTACTTTACCAATGCCTGGCAGCCTTTTCCTGACCATGATTCCTACGGCCATGACGTCGAGACGGCTTACCTTATGCTCGAAGCGGAAGACGTGCTCGGCAAGGGGCACGATCCGCGAACCGAACGGATGGCGCGGATGCTTGTGGACCACGCGTTACATTACGGTTGGGACAAAAAGCTTGGCGGCTTTTATCAGGAAGGCACCACCACGGGAGAAGCGGAACGCAAGTCCAAAGAGTGGTGGGTGGAGTTTGAGGGCTTGAATGCGCTTCTTATGATGCACGAACGTTATGGCAAAGAGACCGATGTTTACTTCAAGGCGTTTCAGTTGCAGTGGAATTTCATCCGGAAATATCAAATCGATTCGGAATTCCACGGCGTGTATCCGATGGTCGGAGAAGACGGCCAGCCGATTCAAACTGCAAAGGGAAACATCTGGAAGGCCGCTTATCACGATGGACGAGCGTTGTTAAATGTCAACGATCGAATGAATCGATTGGCTGAAAAGGGAGTGCAATGATGCGATTCTGTGTGAGGAAGTTGGTTGCTCCTAGCAAGTTGATTACAGCGGCTCTCGTTCTAACTACGGCTGTGTGCTTCGTGAGCAACGGAGCAGGCAACACTCCGTTGGGAATCTTCGACGGCAGCGGTGATGTTGGCACCGTGCTGCACTCAGGTTCGGCGAAGTTCGATGCGGCGAGCGGCAGTTACACGCTAGCGGGCAGCGGCGAAAACATGTGGTTCACCAGGGATACGTTTTATTTCGTCTGGAAGAAGGCGAGCGGGGACAATGCCATAAGCGCGGATGTGAATTTCATCGGTGAAGGCAAGAGCCCGCATCGTAAAGCCGTGGTGATGATCCGCCAATCTCTAGACGAGGATTCCGCCTATGTGGATATTGCGCTTCACGGTGTGGGGCTTACATCGTTGCAGTATCGCGATGAAAAGGGAGCCACAACGCACGAAATCCAGGCGAACATTTCAGCCCCTCTGACGATCCAATTGGAAAAGCACGGCGATTATTTTTCCATGTTGCTAGGGACGCATGGAGGAAAGGTGGAAGTGGCGGGCGGATCGATCCGCGTGCCGATTCACGGAGAGTATTACATCGGCATTGGCGTTTGCTCTCACGATAAAGATATCGTGGAGCAAGTCGTTTTCTCTAAAGTGAATGTCCGGCCGCTCAGTTCAGGTGGTCAAGCCACTTTGTACAGCACTCTGGAAACGGTCAGCATCGATTCGACGGATCGCCACGTGGTTTATGTCGCGCCGGAACGTTTCGAAGCGCCGAATTGGGTCCGCGATGGAAGCTACCTGCTTTTCAACCGCAACGGCCACATCGAGAAGATCGCAGCGATGGGCGGAACGCCGGAACAAATCAACACGGGTTTTGCGAATCGCTGCAACAACGATCACGGAATCTCCCCGGACGGCAAATGGCTGGTCATCAGCGATCAATCGCAGGAAGACCACAAATCTCTCGTGTATGCTCTGCCGATTTCCGGAGGGGATCCCAAGCGGATTACACAGAATTCTCCTTCTTACTGGCACGGTTGGTCTCCGGACGGAACTACCCTGGCCGTCGTGGGGCAGCGCAATGGCGATTTCGACATCTATGCGATTCCCGCGGCTGGAGGCGCGGAAAAACAGCTGACCACCGCGAAGGGATTGGACGACGGACCGGATTACGCCCCTGACGGATCGTTGATCTACTTCAATTCGGAGCGCACCGGCCAGATGCAGATTTGGAGAATGAAACCGGATGGAAGTGCGCAGGAACAAATCACCTCGGACGAGTTCAATAATTGGTTTCCGCACCCGTCGCCGGACGGAAAATGGATTGTTTTTCTTTCCTACGGGAAGGACGTGAGCGGCCATCCGGAAAACAAGGATGTAACGCTGCGGCTCATGTCGCTTTCGGATCGGAAAATCACGGTTCTGGCAAAGTTATTTGGCGGACAGGGCACCATCAACGTTCCTTCGTGGGCGCCCGACAGCAAGAAGCTTGCCTTCGTAAGCTACCAACTGTTGCCATAAGGTAGCAGCAATTCCTGATGACACTTCCCTATTTCGTGGCGGCAGGCGGATTCAGGCTAGGGTCAAGATTGTGGGCTTCGGCGAATTCGGATTGAGCGGACTTCGCGTCGTTGAGCCGAAGAAGCGTCATGCCCAGGTTGTAGTGCGCGTGAGCGAACGACGGATTCAGGCGAATGGCTTCGCGGTAACCAGCGGCGGCTTCCTGAAATTTTCCGGCGTTGAAAAAAGCTGTACCGCTATTGAACCGGATGTTGGCGTCGTCCGGCTTCAGAGGGATTAGTTTTTGGTAGGTCGCAATTGCATCATCAGATTTACCGGCAGCCAGTTGGCTAGCGCCCAGGCCGACGAGTGATTCCGGAAAATCCGGTTTTTGCGCATAAGCCTTTTCGTAGTAACTGGTGGCCTTGGCGTAATCCTTTTGCGCGTAATACGCATTTCCCAAGCTGTAGAGAGCGTAGAAGTCATCAGGCTTGAGCCTAAGAGACGTTTCGAGAGATTTTATTCCATCGGGGACCTTGCCAGCGTCAATTTGCGCCTGACCAAGAGCCGCAAGCACGTCAGGCTGATCCGGTTTGAGAGAAAGGCTTTTCTGAAACGCCGCGGCGGCCTGGTCGTAGCGTTTCGATTTGTAGTACGCATGCCCGAGTTGCGCCCACGCACTGGGTTCATCGGGATGTTTGACGGTGGCTTTGTGGAACGCCGCGATGGTTTCATGGGTCTGGCCGGTCTCATCGAGTGCGCGCCCATAATTTTCGAGGAACTCTGGCACCTCCGGGCGTAACGAGTGAGCTCTACGGAGAAACGGGAGCGCCTCCTGGGCTTTATTCTCGGACAGTAGCGCCGATCCAAGATTGCCGAGGGCGTCGGCGTTCTTCGGATTGATCGCGATAGCGGAACGGAAAGCGGAGATCGCTTCATCGGTTTTGCCGAGATGCAGGAGCGCGCCGCCGAGGCCGTTTTGCGCTTCGGAGAATTCCTTATGGTGTTCAAGCGCCTGCCGGTATAAGGCGGCGGCCTCCTCGTACTTGCCTTCGTGAAATAGCGCCAAGCCCTTGTCGGCATAGACGGCGGCGTTTTGCGGCGCCAACTGGATGGCTTTGTCGAAATTGACGACCGCTTCGCCGTCCTTGCCTGTGGCCTCCAGCGCTTTGCCGAGATTGTCGAGTGCTTCGGGAAATTCCGGCTGTTGTTGCAGCGCCTGGCGGAAGTTCGCGATGGCTGCCTCGTAATCTTTCTTCTGCAGGTTCGACACGCCGAGTCGATTCAGCCTTTCCGCTTCCTGTGAATTTTGTTGTCCCGGCTCCGCGTTACTTTTCGCGGGCCAAGCTATAGCCAATGTCAGGCAAATGACCACGGCAGCAGATCCAGCACAAGACAATTTCATGCTTTCGACCTCCTCGGCGTTTGCGTGTTACGCAGCTTCATTCAGGCGGGATGCGACCGCCCGTGCGTGATTCCGTGGCGAAGTGGTGCGCCCAGGGGGACGATTTTATTACTTTCCTCGAACAATTCGTGCCTGATTCGCGAGAGTTCGAGTCCTCCGGAAGGTCGTCAAGGCTTTCCCCAGTCTGCCCCGTCCAATCCTTTCCTTCGAGCAAACTCTGAGATATTAGCAGTAATCAGCGTGAGCTTGTTGCGCACTGCCTGTCCGGCAATCAGAACGTCGTAAGCACCTATTGGTTTTCCAACGGCTTCGAGGTCAGACCGAATTGTACCGGCGAATTTGGCGTCCCCATCCTCGAAAGAGCGCAGATACACTGGGCCGGCAAAGAATGGCTCAAGGCGCTTCCTATTGAATTCTCGACCTGAACTCTTCGCAACGCCGTGCCAGAGCTCGAACAAGGCATCGTTCCGTTGCAGTCCGGTGGCGAAACGGGGAGCCGCTTGAAAAGGGGACCCGTGATAGCCCAGAGAATCTTCAGTACCGCCCCAACCGTAACAAAGTGGATTGCTCAGCATGGCGCCGCTATCCAAGCCAGGATAGGCGTCCAGATAATGGACACTCGGCGAACCGACACGCATGACGTGGCGCAGAATCGTTACGCAGAACAGGACCCATGAAAATCGCGATCTTTAGAACTCTCCTCGGTGAACTTGTGTCAAGCCTGCCACACGACCTCCGCCCCAAACAGCAGGCGGACAACGATGGGCGGGAAGACCAGCAAAATCACTCCGGTGCCCGCTTCGGCCGATGCCGCGACCATGAGGATTGTGTTCATCGGGCCTAGTCCTTGGCGGCGGCGAGCATTACCGCAGCCTTCCGTTTGTCCTCCGCCGACAGTTGCTCCGGCCCGAGCTTATAGTTCAGCCTGTCGATCGTGCCGGTGAAGCGGAACGGAACCTCGTAGGTAAAATCGACTGGTGTACGGGTATCGAGTCCGATGTCGAAAGTCTCGTCGATGGACATGAGTAACGGAATCGTGTGCTCGATGGTCTTGCGTGCGACCTCCTTGCCATCCACCGACAGAACGCCGGTGCCGCCTTTGGCGGGGCCGGGTCCGTCGTATTTGAAATCGAAGACGATGGTGTGTTTACCTGCGCTGAGTCCGGACAGCCCTCTCCACCGGAAACGCTCCAAGTCCAGGAAGTTGTAAACGAATACGGGCCTGCCCTTGCCGATTCCAAAAAGGTCAGTGGCAAACACAGCCAGTAGTCCGAGCGCGGC
Source organism: Candidatus Acidiferrales bacterium (assembly GCA_963783955.1). GTDB lineage: Bacteria > Acidobacteriota > Terriglobia > Acidiferrales > UBA7541 > Acidiferrum. Next base: position 202,183 of record CAWAPN010000005.1, read on the forward strand.
GATTACCAAGAAGGTATAGCCGAAACGTTTCCTCCACCTTCCGTTCTTGCCGAGCCAGACGAGAAGAAGTCCCAGAACCAGCAAGCCCAGTCCGATTTTCTTGAGCAATTCAGATCTGAGCCACCAATTGAAGCTGTGACTCAGCAGGAGGGCATAGCCGCCGTAACGGCCGCCCAGGGTGGCAATGACTCCCTCGGCACCACCGTCCGGCACAGTAATGTTGGCGGTGATGGTATAGTCCCGGTCGAGAATGCTAGGTGCATTGCCGACGGGAATGCCTACATTTTCACCCGTGTAGGTGAACTCGGTTCGTCCGGCGATGGCGCTCGGCTTCGGAGCGAGCAGGCGCACGAAGCCGGAATTATCCAATGGAAGAACCTGGTATTTCGCGGCCTCGGTCAGGAACAATGCCTGGAGCTCTTTCAACTTGGCGGGATTGCTGGCTGCCAGGTCGTTGAATTCCGAATAGTCTTGGCTGATGTTATAGAGCTCCCAGTGATAGTCGTTTAGGGCGGGCATCTTGCCCGTGCCCAACTCCCACGATGGGGATGGCGGAGTGGTGGCGGCAATCCAACCATCGTGATAGATGGCGCGGTTGCCGACCATCTCGAAATACTGCGTGCCGCGTTTTGACGGAGCGTTGGCGTTGGCTTGATCAAAGCTGTAGAGCATGCTTACACCTTCGATCGGTTTCTGCTTTATTCCGTTGACGGTGTCCGGGGCCTGTATGCCGGTGGCTTCCAGGATGGTCGGAACAATGTCAATCATGTGATGGAACTGGGTGCGAATCGCGCCCACATCCTTGATATGGCCGGGCCAGGAAATGGCGAGACCCTGCCGGGTGCCGCCGAAATGCGACGCGACCTGCTTCGTCCACTTGAAAGGCGTATCGAATGCCCAGGACCAGGCCACGGACATGTGCGGGTAGGTTTTGTCCGAGCCCCAATCTGAGTAATGCAACATGTCCATGGCCTTGACGACTTTGACGGCGGGGTCGTCCAGGATACCGTTGTAGGCGGTCATCTGATTGAAGGTGCCATACAAGGTGCCTTCCGCGCTGGTGCCGTTATCGCCGACGATGTAGATGATGAGGGTGTTATCGAGCTTGCCCATGTCCTCGACATTCTGGATGACTCGGCCAATTTCATAGTCGGTGTAGGCGGTGTACCCCGCAAATACTTCTGCTTCGCGGGCATACATTTTCTTGTCCAACTCGGGGAGCGAGTCCCACCTTGGAAGCTTGGCTCCGCCGTATTCTGCTTGTCCGTCCGGCCACGGTGTGAGCGTAGTGTTCGCCGGAATTACGCCGAGGCGCTTTTGATTTTCAAAGATTTGATCGCGCAACTTTTCCCAGCCCATGTCGAACTTGCCCTTGAACTTGTCGACCCACTCCTGCTTGGGTTGGTGTGGAGAGTGGCTTCCGCCGGGAACGTAATAGATGAAGAAGGGCTTGTCCGGCGCGGCCGCGTTCAGCTCATTCATGTAACGGATGGCATCGTCCGCCATATCGGTGATGAGGTTGTAATCCTTCTTTCCGACCCATGGGAATATCTGCGTGTGATCACGGAAGAGATAGGGCGTCCACTGATCGGTCTCACCGCCCATGAACCCGTAGAAATACTGGAAGCCCATGCCTGAGGGCCATTGTTCAAAAGGGCCGGCTGCGCTGCTGTATTGGAAGCTTGGGGTGTTGTGATTCTTTCCAAACCATGACGTAGCGTAGCCATTCTCTTTGAGGACCTCGCCGATGGTGGCATTCTCCGGACCGATAATGGAATCATAGCCGGGGTACCCGGTGGACAACTCGCCGATGACGCCGAAGCCAACGGAGTGATGGTTGCGGCCGGTGATAAGTGCCGCCCGCGTCGGCGAGCAAAGAGCCGTGGAGTGGAACTGAATGTAACGCAACCCAGCTTTGGCGACACGGTCCAGCGCAGGCGTGGGGATGACACCACCAAATGTACCCGAAACACCGTAGCCCTGGTCGTCTGTCATAATCAGAAGCACATTGGGTGCTCCCTTGGGCGGCACCACACGCGGCGGCCACCATGGTGTCGAATCCTTGGCGTCTTCCTTGATCACCCCGCCAAACTTCGGCGGCGGCGACGGGATCTGCTTCCCGTCGATCGTGGTCGTTGCACTGGGTGAACCCGGCGTGCCGGTGACCTGCTGCGCGGCCAGTGGTGCAACTGTTGCCGCCAGAAACATTAGAGAGACTATGACCGGTTCAACCCGGCTGTGAAACTGCCACCACTTCTCCGCATTCCTCATAGCTTGTGCGCCTCCTTTCGAGTCAGTCCGCTATAATTTCCGCTACGGCTAGGTAGCGATGGGAACCTTCGAACTCCGCTTGTAGATGATTCTCCTTCGAGTTCAACCGTCTCGATTTCACTTCACATTCGATATCGGGCCGACGGAAGTGGTAGACAGGGTCCATGCTCATCATCTCCGGTGCGAAAACGTTCGTCGCGCCCTTTGGTGGCACGACCCGGAGCGGCCACCACGGCGTGGATTCCTTTGTATCTTGTTTGATCACGCCGCCGAATTTTGGCGGTGGCGCGGGGATTTGTTTCCCGTCGATGGTGGACATAGCGCGGGCCGAACCCGGCACACCCGTGACCTGCTGCGCGGCGACCACCGAAACATTTGCCACCAGAAACGTTAGGAGTACTGCTCCAACTTGAAGCAGGCCGAGAGACTTCCACATCTTCCCCATATTCCTCATAGGTCCGAGTCTCCCTCATGGTCGTAGCCGGAATCTTGATCTTGCCGGGTAAGTTGTGAAGCGACGTAAAACTCCGGAAGGAGGCTATTCCGTAGGTCTTTTCCAGTCTATTGTCAAAAGTAACGGGTAGGCTCACAACCACGTTCCACTAGGGTTTGCATGGCACCTGCTTGGCGAAGGCGATTGCAGCGCCGCAGGTCTGTTACAGGCACTCCCGGTTTCCGGGTGCGACAGATTGGATGTACGTCGCGAAACGTTCGCACTTGTCTCTGCACTTGCCCGTTCTTCAAAACGATCAACAGGCACGCCAGGTAAGTGGCCTGACGGCTCAGCAAGATCACCGAAGCCGGTGATACCCACAACGTTCTCTTGTTTGCACCGGGATAAACCGGCGTGCAGGTGTGGATTAGGGTCGGACTGAAGCTGACCGAAAGATTACAAGCGAGCTTCGGTCAGCACGAACGCCGACCCGAAGACGATGGACGCGTTGTCGGCTCAATCGCCGCGCAACTTTCCCCAAGGGCTTCCCTCCGAGGTTCGCGCCAGGAGCGGCGCAGCCGTGCTGACAACACCACAGGAGCGCAGCCGTCGGCGTCATAGTCGTCTCCTCGTTGTCTCCCTCGTGTTCGTCGTACGCGTCGTCGTAGTTATCTGTGTCGTTATTGTGATGCGCAATGTTGTTAGCGGATTCGCTGCACGTGTTGCGCGTGGCGGGGTCGTGGCGTTGCTGATGGTGGCGATGACGGAGAATTACGAGCGGGCGAAGTGTAGTAGGGGTCTTATGTCGCCGGCGTCTGCTGCCTTCAGGGCTTTAATGTAGGCATCTCGTGCCTCGCCTGCTGCCGCTAGATCGGTGAGACCCCACGAAAACGGCAGGCGTCCCCATTTCGTGACTATGACATCGGCCCAGAGGCGCGCGTGTCTCCCGTTGCCGTTTGGAAACGGATGGATGTATACCGCCTCGTGGTGTACGCGAATGGCGATTTCATCCAAGCCGTACGTCTTGTTTTCGATCCAATACCTCGCGTTCCCTAGAAGCACACCGAGTCGTTCGGGAATTTCATGAAACGGAACGCCCAAATTTTTATCAGTTTTGCGATATTTACCGGCCCAATTCCAAACATGATTGAGCATTTCGTAGTGAAGTTCTCGCACGAAGAATTCAGCAAACGGATCAATTTCTTGAATTTGTTTTTCTCCTAGGGCCCAGATGCGACCTTCGAATACATTCTTGTGTTCCCAGGCGTCAAGATTCTCTCGCTTTGCCAGTGGAGGTATGAGTCCTTTTCGCTCTTCTTCGGTAAGTATTGTTTCCGCACCCATCTTATTTCTTTCTCGACTTACGCCACCTCAGCTCGTCCTCGATTTTCTTTTCCAAATTTCCGGTGGCCTGATTCTCGAGTGCCATGCTCTTCTCAGCCGCGATCATGTGGCTTGTCACTTCGTCTCGCAGAGGCCGTTCTGCTAGTTCCTGGATGGATCCTGATTTGGGAACAATTGCGTAGACTAATTCGCAGCCCATCGCGTCGGCCACACGGCGAAGACCGCGAATCGAGATTCGATCGTCAGCTTCGGCTTTCTCCAGTTTTTCGATGTGCTGTTTCGATGTGCTCGCTTTCACGGCAACGCTTTGAAGCGTCAGCCCCAAGGCTTCCCGAATCGCGCGTAACCATCCGCGGTGTGGTCGAAGTTCCAGCCTTGCTTTCTCGAAGGCCCCAAGGCTCTTCCCAATCTGGTCGCGAAACATCTCCCTGTAGTCTTCTCTCATCTCCCCTCCAAAGTCTACTGATCGTATGACACGACGAGATAAAAGTCAACTATTTATATGACTTAATGGAGCATTTGTCATACTATTGGTTGACATTTAAATGCTCTCTTCAGATCACGTGGGAAAGGGTCTGTCTTAACCCCTTGCTTTTGATACTCTTCGAGCAGAGGAGTTTGCCTTCGACCGGCTGGAATGGGCGTCCACCGGAATCAATCGCCTGGATAAACTGAAGCCTCAAGGCCGTTAATAAGCGCCATCGGCCTTACTGCAAAACAATCGCAGGGTGGATGACGCGTAAGCCACGCCGCCTGGCGAGGCTCGGTAAACCTAAGGGTTTACCCCGTGAGTTCCCAAACAACTTTCTCTTCCGGCGCACTTGGTGCGCCCGAACTGGCCGTTGAATTTTCCGATGTGGCCAGCAGCTCCCTGCTCTCTTCTTCCTGTGATATCGTCCCGCCAGCGACACCAGGCTTGCGGCAAGGGCCTTCAATGGCTCGACGCGGTCAGGTGGGAACAATCACAACAAGTGGTAAGTGGTACGTCGTTCGGGGTACGAGCGACTACTCGTCGTTTCCGTCCCCTGGTTTGTCGCTATGGTCGCGCTTCTGGGAGCGTCTCAAGCACCTTGCGTGCGGTCGCTGCATCCCCTTCATTCACGAGCAACTGATAATACGTGCCGTCATGCCGGACCGTTGCGAAAATGCCTGCGGACAACAGCGCACCTTGCAGAATTTCCACTTGGATCTCCGTTGCATACTGAAGCAGCACGAGTTCATCGTTTTGGGGCAAGGCAAGAAGGCTTCGCGCCGCGGCTGCATCCTCTTCGCGCACAAGCACCATCGATTGGCAAAAGAAAAGGGCGGCGAAGTGGGCGCTTACACCGTGCCGGTAACTATCAGACACGCCCGTTTCCGGCATGCAACGAAATCACCTGTATTTTATTGGATTAAAGTGGTGCGCCCTGGGGGATTCGAACTCCCGACCTTCTGGTTCGTAGCCGTTGCCGCACAAAGAATGAATGACTTACACCATCTGCGATGAAATGCTTCTGATTGCTACAAGTTTAGCGACTAAATACGCTTATCGCAGCGCGTCGACACTCGGTAGCACTCGGTAGGGTTTGGTGGTGGGCACAAAACTGGGCACAGGTCGAGACGATCTTCGCGCGCGTTCCCGACCCCGATTCCCGAATCATTTTCCCAGGGGGTACCCGGGGCGGTCGGAATGCGCGAATCGGGCCTGGGCGGCTCACAAAAAATTTCAAAAAATTTTGAACGCGAGACCCGGTGGAAGCATGCCTCTTGGTGTCCTGAGGTGTGGAGTACTAGTAGCAACGTTTCCGGTAATGCGACTTGCGCTAAGACTAATCGGGAGCTAGAAAGGGTTCCAGGAACAATCCGTAACGAATCGACGTTTCTATAGTCATATTCATATTTGTTTGTGTAACGGGAGGAGCGGGCATGTCTCGGCAGTACCGGGAAACCTTCAAGGAAACGCTGGACCGGATGGTCCTGCTGGACTTGCGATATACCTTGCGTTCGTTGCGGCACGATCATAGCTTCACGATCGTCTCTCTCCTCATTTTGGCCCTCGCCATCGGAGCCAACACTGCGGTTTTCAGTGTTGTCAATACGCTGCTTTTGCGCCCGCTGCCTTTTCCCGACGCGCAGGAGTTGCCGTCTGTACGGCGATGATTTTTGGTCTCCTACCGGGGTTACGAACGACCGGTGGGAATCTCCAGGAAGCATTGAAGGGTTCGGGGCCAGGAGCGGGAGGTGACCGTAAACACGAGCGTCTCCGCGCCTCGCTCGTGATCGCGGAAGTAGCCATAGCTTGTGTACTGCTCGTCACGGCAGGTTTGTTGTTGCGCAGTTTCGTCAAGGTGCTCCAGGTCGACTTGGGGTTCCAGCCCGATGGAGCCGCCTCGATCGCGGTCGATTATGACGATAGCGCTCCGTCCGAGGAGGCCGGCGTCGCAAAGCGCACCGCGATTCTCCAGCAGGTTCTGTTCCACGTCTCCGCGATTCCTGGTGTCGAGGCAGCCGGAATCTCTGATTACCTTCCTTTGGGGCCGAACCGTGAGTGGGATTCGCCGGTGCCTGAGGGAAAGAGTTTACGCCCGAATGAGTTGCCCGAACCTTTGGTGTATGTGATCACACCGGGATTCATGCGCGCCATGGGTATACGGGTGCGCGGGAGAGAGTTCACCTGGGGCGACGGACCTCACAGCGAGCGAGTTGTCATAATCAATGCCTCGGCTGCGCGGGTCTATTGGCCGAACGAAGATGCGGTTGGGAAGATCCTGATGCGTGGGCAGGAGCAGGATCGTGTCGTCGGAGTAGTTGATGATGTTCATGAAGAAGATGTGGAGGGCGGACCTGGCTCGCAAATCTACTACCCCACCACACAGCAAGGGCCGAATGGCGCGCAACTCGTCATCCGGAGCAGCTTGTCCCCAGCGGTGTTGGGCGGCAGTGTTCTGCGCGCTCTGCGCGAGCTGAATCCCAAGCAACCCGTCGCGGAGCTTCGCCCCATACGCACCATTGTCGATCGTGCTGTCTCGCCCCGCCGCTTTTTCATGCTCTTGGTGGCAGCCTTCGCTGGATTGGGTCTCGTGCTTGCTGCGCTCGGAATCTACGGTGTGATTTCCTATGCCGTAGAGCGGAAAACCGCCGAAATCGGCATTCGCATGGCGCTCGGCGCTACCGCTGGCCAGGTGCAAAGCATGTTCTTAGCTCGCACGTTGCGCCTGGCATCGCTGGGCATGTTCCTAGGAGTGGCGATCTCACTTGCGTTGTCTGAGATTATTGCATCGCTGTTGTTTGGCACCTCGCAGTGGGACGCGGCAGCCTATCTAGGAATGGCACTGGCACTTCTGCTGGTCGCAGTCGTTGCGGGATATATTCCCGCGCGACGGGCGTCTCGGGTGGACCCTATAAGGGCACTCAGAGCAGAGTAATGGATTCGACTTCCAAACGGCCAAACAAGATCGCGGGGTCGGAGAGCGCGAAACAATCGACAGGTCCCGGTAAACGCCCATGTTGGTGCTGGGCCCGGCGAGTACCTTGAGCCGCTGCGCGTGTCGGCGAAAACGGCAAGTTTCACGTGATGGCGTTGCACTCGCGGGTGGACGAGTAGCCGAGTCTAATGATTTTCGCCACCACCGAGGAGGCTAGTGGCAGGCGCTTCATCCTTTTTCAGCGTATTTTTCTATTGCCTTGCGCAATTTGTGAGCGTTCTCAACTGCGACACTAATTTGTTTTTCATCGACCGGTTCGTGTCTCTGCCCGACTGCTGCGGCGAGTAGGATCGCGGCCGCAAGGAATACCTGTTCGTTTTCTTCCATTGTCTACTCCTGAGCGGTTTAAGACCGCGAATCTAATCTCTTAGCTGTAAAGTACCATTCTTCGATCATTCTCAGACGCTCGCTATGCACACGAACGCTGCCACAGCGCGTTGATTTCAGCGGCGGTTTTCGTAAGAAGTCAGCGTCAAAGATGTGTCTTGGCTGATTCCAGAAAATAATTGGGAGTACGAACTTCACCGGTAATGCGACCAATCAGGAGTTGGACTGTTGTTGACGGTCTACTCAGGAAAATCGAATGAGATTTTGCACTACAGTTTTCCACGACCTGCTTGTTGCTGAAAAAGAAGGTACGAGCTAGCGTAATTCATTTTTTGCCCATCGTCGTATTTCACGTCCAACTGGCATGCAGCGAAGATCTCGGGTAAATGTTTGTTAATGCAATTCCGGAAGGCCGAGTTCTCTGCGCATTTTGCTTAAGCGTGGATCTCCGCGAAGCAAGCCGACCTCCGGCAGAGTTAAATAAATGCCTGCACGCGGATCCTTGATTTCGACCATTTTCTCGAGCCCTTTAGCGGCGCAATCCTTGTCTCCAAGTCCCCCACAAACGACGGCCTGCAGCCACGGCCATTCCGGGTACCTCCCGATCATCCTCTCGGCGTCATCTCTACGGCCAGCTTTGGCATATGCGTAGCCGAGAAAACTTTCGCTACCGTAAGCGATCTTCTCGAGGGCTGCCGTTCCTTCCGTTAGCATCCCTTTTTGTACTAGCGCGCGCCCAAGGAGCTGTTGTGCCGAGGCGTTGTTGCCATCAGCAGCGAGCGCACGATGACAGCTCTCGATTACCTCATCAAACTGGCCGATATTCATCAGAAGAAAACTCATAGAATTTACGACGGGAAGCGATAACGGATCCAATTCGCGCGCCGTCTGCAGCTGATTCAGGGCTGCGTCTACTTTTCCCAGCGGGAACAGTACCCACACCGCGAAGTCCTGCCGTGGTTTCGACAAATTCGGATTCAGCTCGATGGCTCTCCGGAACTCTTTTTCCGCGCCTTCCCACGCCTGATCGCGCGAATACACGATTCCCATGCAGGCATGAGCTTCCGGTAGTAGGGGGTCGAGCCCTAGTGCTTTTTCGCATCCGGCCTTCATTTTTGGGTAGGCGATTTCTGGTAAGAAAGTTCTTGGGGTCACAGACATAGACGCATAAGCGTTTCCGATGCCAGCATAGGCAGGAGCAAACGTGGGATCCTTGCCAGTCGCTTGTTCGAATATCGGGATACTCGCCGCGATCTCGTCCGCACCGTAGCCGGGAGTATTGTTCAACAGAACGTTAGCCTTCAGGTATAGGTCATAGGCTTCAAGGTTGGTGTTATACCGTCGTTGACCGCGCCCCAGCTTCAGGCGCAACTCATTTACGATGGACCGCGAGATCTCATCCTGAATCTCGAAAACGTCCTTTAGCTCGCGATTGTATCGGCCGGACCAAATCGGAGAACCGTCGGACACACGAATGAGTTGAATATCGACGCGCAACTTGTCGCCCGCTAGCAGGACTGAACCGTCAAGCACCAAACCTGCCCCAAGCTCAGCTCCCACTCGATTTATATCACGCGGTTTGTTCTTGAAGGCGAACGAAGATGTTCGCGATTTGACATGTAAACCATCAATATTCGAAAGATTTTGGATAATTTCATCCGTAAGCCCGTCGCTAAAGTAGTCACTCCCAGCTTCCGTGCTCAGGTTCTCCAGCGGCAGCACAGCGATGGTGAAGGGACCCGGGCTCGGTTTCAATAGCTGCCAGGTACCGATTGTCAGAACGACCAGAATTGCGCCCCAGATTGTGGCCTTGAATCTGAACGATTGTCTTGCTCTGGGTTCAATCGACGAAAGGACCACATCGGCGGGAAACGCTGGCGCAACGGCCTCTATATCGACATTCCTGGGCGACGGAATCTGAGATGCAGACCCAACATCTGCCGCAAGCCCGCTCGGAAGGTTGATGGCAGACTCGGAATTCCCGAGCTTTCCATTCCGAGGTGCACTATCGGGCTCCACATCTACAATTAAACGATATCCACGACGCGGCAACGTCTCGACGAAGCGGGGATGCTCAGCCGAATCCCCCAACGCATCCCGTAGTTTCATGACAGCCGAATTCAATCCCAGATCCGAGTCAACGAACGTGCCAGCCGGCCAAAGCTCCTTGTAGAGCTGCTCGCGCGTAACCACTTCACCCGAATGGGCGATCAACAAGGTCAACACCCTGAACGGTTGATCGTGGAGCTTGATTTTTAGTCCGTGCTTGCGCAGTTCTCCGGAATGTAGATCGATCTCAAAAACATCGAAACGGATCCGGCCGGAGTTGGAGTGCATTGCCATGCGGTCCAAATTCGCCAGATTCTAGCATACTAATGCGGCGAGTTAATGAGCAGTACGGTCTGCTCGGTGCCCAAACCTCTGTTTCCCAATCATTTAGGCGTCTATAAACAAACCAGACACCAGCCATGGCGCGCTGCGGTCCGTTTTGCGATAGTCTCGCGCAGATAACTCGCTTTTTCACTCAGAGACAAAAAAACGAGTTTAAGGAGAGATCAAATGAAGCGTGCGTTCGCGGCCACTATCGTCGTGGGATTCCTCGCCAGCCTCTTCCTACTAGCTTCGACAAGCCAGAGCCGGCCACAAGTCACACCCAACATGCATTCTGGAGAGGGCTGTTCACTCGAGTCCGTAAAGGGTTCGTATGGCTTCTACCGAGTGGGAACTACTCCTAATGGTCCATTGGGCGCCGTCGGCATAGCCACTTTTGACGGTCGCGGCTCCAGCAGCTTCGCTCAAACTATCCGTGTGAACGGCGAAGAGACCGAGGACCTTTTCACGGATGGCTCAGTTGATGCGTCCTATTCGGTTGACTCCAATTGTGCTGCCCAATTCTTAAATCCCGACGGCAGCGCCTTTGGACACGCGGTCGTCGTAAGTGGAGGCGAAGAAATCTACTTCATAAGCCTTTCCGATCACAACACGGTCACCGGTGTAGCGAAGAGAATTAATCCAACCTGGTCTCGATAGTCAAGAATTGGGGAGTTGGGGCACCTCGCTGATGCGAGAAAAGAGAGCCGGGCGAATCCGGCTCTCAGGTCGCCTCGCCGTTTGCGTTCGGGACTATGTCTTTTACCTGGGTGGGTTGTGGACACATGCAATACCAACCGTCGCGACTCTGATTCGGACCATCTTCGTTAAACAGATTTTTCTTTCGCAGCTCGAAGGCCCGAGGAGCACTCTACACGACACTGTTAACGGTGGCAGACATTCGTTCGATGACTTGATTTTGGCTTCCGGTTGGTGGGTTGGGGAATTCGGCCGCATCGCTCGCCAACCGAACTCTTTCCGCGCGGACTAATTGTTCGACGACGCTGGTTTGTGCTCTGGACGTTGACCCCAGCACGCATGCACGAGTGCGGTGAGGAACCAGAACGACTGGTCAGTCCACGGGGCGATCAGCGCTTTGTATTCCTCTTCTCGTGCCTCCGTCAGGCCATGGTCAGCTAGCTCCCAGCCGCGAATGGCCTCTAATGTCTGCTGCCACCATCGTGCCCATGGGCTGCCCCCGCTAACGACTTCAGCTGTTACTTCATGACGGATATTTTCTAGACCGCACCGCTCAAATAGCACTGATAGGTTCCTTCCAAACGTTGGGTCATATCCATGCGCGGTCCACCATTCGCCAGCCCGATACGCGCGGTGGTAGCGGGCGGAGCACGGATGAGACGGGTCCACCGGAGCAATCGTTCCCCAGTCTCCGTCCTCATCGAGCAGCCATCCTCCCGGTCGCAAACATTCGACCATGCGCTGGATAGCCGTCTCCTGCTTGCCGGCGAGCCAGAACAGCATCAAACGTGAGCAAACCAGATCGAACGAGCTCAGGCCAAGGGCGTCCAGTGAATCGTCGAGAATGTTGTGCTGCCGAACTTCGAGGTTCGGGACATCGAGCCTCTTCAGGTAGGTGAGGTCGATGTCGGTCGCCACGACGTGGCCGCTCTCACCAACCTGCCTGGCCAGCCAGACGGCCATCGAACCCCGCCCCGAGCCGACCTCAAGGCATCGCCAGCCTGGTTGAACGAGCTCGCGCCGCCGCCGCGAGAGGGGGTCGAAAATCTGTTCCAAGAGACTCAACCGGTCGTCTTCGGCTTCTTGGCGTCCTTGGGCGTCTAGCCGATAACCCGGCCTCAAATCTCTAGATGTACTCGGGGGCTCGTGCATCGCGACACGATAGCGAGCTGTTTTCACTACTGTCAAGGGCGACTAGGGTTTTCCCAAAACGCGTGGCAAAACTCAGGTCCGGCCTACCACCTTGGGTCAAGGAGGAAGCGTTCTGAACCAATGCAGGCCCAGCTAGCAGATCTCCACAGTGTCAACCTACCACCGATACCTTGGAACACCCAATTTACAGGTGAAGAATTACAGGTGAAGTTTTCTGGTGATTTTTGCTAAGTGAAAAACGATGGTAGGCCCGTGGGGACTCGATTTACGGTACTTTCACAAATAGCCAGTGTTTATGCGGCGTTGCAGCCCACGACCTGATTTTAATTATTACGTTCTATTACGTTTGCCCGTTGTAAGTCCAAGCGGGTCGGATAATCCAAACGAAGTGTCACTTTCTCCAACTGGACTTTTGGACGCTCAATCCTGTTTGTTATCTTACGGGTTAAGGTTATCCAGCACCCAGAGGTTCCCGGAGACTTCCTCAATTGTCAGCACCAAATGGTCTTGATTGAGCGAAACATCCACGGATGGCAAGTGCTGCGGCATCCCGACTTTCGGCTTGTCCAAGCTTGTGACCGGGAATGCCCTTCCAATCGCGGTTCCCCGAACTGGGTCAAAGTGGATTCCCCAGACATTAAAGAACCCATCGCGACGCGAGACAAAATAGATTATTTTCCCGTCCGGCGACCAGCGAGGCTTGTCGGACCACTGTTTGCCATCCGTGATCTTCGTCCATTGGCCACCCGACGCGGGCGTTACATAGAGTGTGGAGTCCAGGGTGATTGGTGAGTCTCTTACTGCCCCGAAGGCAATCCATCGCCCGTCCGGAGACACGTTTGGCTGATAAAGGTCGTAGGTAGGATCGGAAATTAGCCTTCGTCCGCACGTACCGGAGTGCGGTCCTGCGTCTGCGGGCAATCGCCATATCTCTGCTCTGTTCGCCCGAGTGTCGCTCTCTGTCACCAGAAAAGAACTATCATCGGGCAGCCAGTCAAACCCGCCGGTTATGTTCGTCGCGTCGCAGATGGGTTTTTCATTTCTACTCTCGGCCGACCACAATACGAGCAGATCTTCCTGAGTCGCGACATTCCACCTCTCATAGAGCAGGCGCTTGCCGTCGTGCGACCAGCGAGGATTATCCCGTATGTAATCGTCATCTATAACGGGAACGATACTGCCATCTTCCAATGACCTTCTCCATAATTGAGCGCGTCCTGCGTGACTTCCGGAAAACGCCAGATTCTTTCCGTCTCGCGACAGACTGTGACGCCAAGTCGACATTCCGGCCGGTGTCACCGGCTGTCCCGGTCCGGTGACTTTGCCGTCGCTCGCGTCAAAAGGGTATACCCATGCGCGGATGTGCTGGACTTCCGCTGTGAATGCCAGCTTGCTTCCATCACGAGAAAGAGCAAGTTCACTATCCGGTCCGGGTCCAGTGGTCAACCGTTCAATCCCGTTCACCTGCAGTGACGACGGATCGACTGTGAGCTTCCACAGATTTAGCGCCCCTCGGACCGTCTGCGCACAATATATTGATCGGCCCGAAGGCGCCCAGGAAAAAGTAAAATCCATCGTTTGTTCCACAATTCCCGAAGAGGCGACTTCCCGTAGTTCTCTGCCAACCTCAGGAGCGAATACAGATTTGACTACTGGTCCTCCTTGTAACGGAACAGTTCGAAAATCAGGGCTCCATTCCGAGTTCGCAACCCAAACCGAGACTCGCTTACCGTCGGGATACCAGGCGGCTGATACAGTGGCTTCGCGCGCAGCGGGAAATTCCGTGAGCACTTCGCGTGGCTGATCTCCATCAAGGCCCACAACATAGAAACGATTCAGCCCCAAGTACTGCGTGGTCCGAAAGAGAAGCTGCGACGCGTCTGGTGACCAACGCGGATAGTATCCGAACGACGCTATTTTTCTTGCAAGTTCGGCTCCGCCCAGCACGGGGATGATGTACAACCCACCGTCCCCGTCTTCTGAACGGTATGCGATATATCTGCCGTCAGGGGACCAGTCCGGCTGCCAGTTCGTGCCGGGTCCTTTCGTGATTTGAACGGGAGCACCTCCACTGACCTGCTGGACCCATATGTCGAACTTACCGCCTCGGTCTGAACTGTAAGCAATAAAACGCCCATCGGGAGACCAAGTCGCCCCGATTTGAAGGCCATCGTCGAAGGTGAGAGCGGTTAAGGCATGCTGTTTGGGTGTTTTTGGAATCGATGTGCGCCTGTAGAGAAACAGAGCCGTGCTTGCGATGACTACAGTGCACAGGAGGACGGTCCCTACCAATCCAAGGATCCACATCCTGCTTCTCCACACCTTTGCCGGGGGAACGGGTACAAGTTCGACGGTTTGCTGTGGCTCCGCAACCGCAATCACTACCGGCGCTTCGGGCCTGACCTTGCCGATGAAGCGGTAGCCACGTTTGGGAAGCGTCTCGATATAGCGGGGATTGTCTGCAGAATCGACCAGAGCTTCGCGAATCTTGTTCACTGCGGCGGCCAGGCTGTGCTCGAAATCGACGAACGTATCCGCTGGCCATAACTCGCGGCAAATCTCCTCCCGGCTAACCACGTCTCCGGCATTTTCCAGTAACAAAACCAACAACTGAAAGGGCTGGGCCTGCAACCGAATCCGGGTGCCATTCTCTCGAACTTCGCCAGAGCGCAAATCTACTTCGAAATTGTCGAAGGCAATTCGTTGAGGCCGCGGTGAGGGCGACGGTGCGTCTTTGCGAATCCCAAAAGGCATTTGACGGTCCTAGACGGTTGATGGCTTACTACTACTTTCCTCAGCTCCGAGCAAGGGATCGACTGTCTTCTGGCCATTCAAATGAGCTGGCTTCTGACAATCTAGCCAGTTTGAGCTGCAACCCGGCGTCCCACGTGCGAATTACTCGAATCGCATCATCTGCGGTTGATTCCGCGGATGCTAGCACCCCCGCGAAGGTATGGTCAAGGACGAGATTCCGCAGCGAAAGCGTCTGATACCAATGACTTTATCTGGTGACAAAGAATTAAACCCGAATTGAGGACCCAGGCATTGCGCCCAACCGCCTTTTCAACCAAATTGCGTGAACTTTGCTTTGCTCCGCCGAAAGAGCATAGGCGCGATAACTCAACTTAGAGGAGAAGGACAATGAATCAGATTCCTGGAATCACCTTGAAGCTGCTTCGGAGAGGCCGGTTCTCCGCGGTTGCGGTATTGGTAGGATTGGGCCTTTTGTTGACCGCTGCAGGCGCCAAAGCTGGTTGCGCCGTTCCTTACAGAGCAGGCGCCGCCCCCGCAATTCCTTTCGTCAGCCCGCACGCGGACGGGGAATGGAACGAGCATGCCACCATCGTGGGTTTGTGGCATGTGATTTACACTGGAAATTCTGATGAGAATTTCCCTCCGGGCGGGCCTTACCCCCCAACACCCTTCCCGTTCCTCGAATCCTTCAAGACCTGGCACGCGGATGGAACTGAATTTGAAAATGCATTTCTTCCACCCACCGGCGGGAATATCTGCTTCGGCGTCTGGAAGGACTTGGGCAACGGCAACGTCAAGCTGCACCATATCGGGTTAATGTTTAACCCGGACGGCAGTATCTCAAGCATCTTCACCGTCGACGAAACGGATACGGTCGCGTCCGACGGCAAAACCTACAAAGGCATGTTCGATTTCAAACTCTGGCCTCCCAGCTTCGATGCCGTTGGCGCGGGAAAGCCAATTGCAGAGGTCAAGGGAACCACGGCTGCTACCCGTATCACCGTCGATTGAAGAATCGACTTCCCGTTTGAAATCAGATGACCGTGTCACACCGAGGCCCACTCTGTTGCACGCCAAGAGCGTGGGCCTCATTATCTGCATATCCGCCGAAGCGGTTGCGCACCTACACGAGGATTCCTCGGAGAATCTGCTTCAAGAGGGTGCGTTAGGTCCTGGTAAGGCCGAGCGTAGCAACCAAGTTGAAGTTGTGGGTGCCTTATCTTTACGGAAGTTTAGTTATCAGCTCGTCGGTCGGATTGGTACCGAACGCGGTTGTGTTTACCGAACCGATCAACTCCCGGATGGTCTCAAGTTGGCCGGAAACGGGGATGTGGGAAGCCATGCCACAAAGAACTAATTTACATGGACGTATAACGTTAGAACTTACCGGATGCGCGTTCTCGCTCAGCAGTGAACGGGGAGGCGGAGTTCTGCGCGCGTCCGGTAAAGCCGTTTGGAGGTGGCCGCCCGTGGGTGCGACGGACGCGGGCCTTATGCAAATTCAATTGAGGGAAGGGGTGAGTTTGAGATGTGCCGAGGCTGTGCTGCGGAGCATGGCCCTTCACACTGGCACCGCCAGAGCTGCCTGGAGGCAAAAATGCGTGGCGAAGATGGTCGTTGCAGAGGCTGGAGGGGAAATAGGTGTGGCGGGGAGGTAGAGAAGTGCGGGGCGCGCCGAGGCACGCAGAGTTTTCGGGTTGGGGAGAGCGGTTTCATGCCGCAGCGGTTAACTCTGGTGGAGAACGGAGTTGGATCTCGGCAGCCGTGAGCCTTTCGATGATCTTCATGGGTCCGCCACAGTTGGGACAGCGATAAAGATCTGGAGGGTCTTCCGTAGAGGAAGGGTTTTCTACGGCTGGTGGTTCTGGGGTTGTGCCCAGCAACTGAAAGCACAGGGGCAGAAGGGTGGTGCGTCGGCGGTTGGCCAAGAAGCCGAAATGCCGAATACGCACGAAGCCTTGCGGAAGGATGTGCAGCAAAAAACGGGTCAAGAATTCATTGACGGACAGGGGCAGCAGTTTTTGTTTGTTGCCATCAGCGGAATCGCGCCAACGAAAAGTGACTTGGCCATTGGCAAAAGAGACCAGGCGATGGTTGGAGATGGCCACGCGATGGGTGTAGCGGCCGAGATATTGCAGCACATAGGCGGGGCCACCGAAGGGAGGCTTCAAGTACACGACCCACGGTTCCCGAAACAATGGTCGTAGCCAGGCGGCGAAGGTTTTGGGGTCTGCCAGCAGCTTCAGATCGACAGGGAAGTTGAGCTGACCATTCTGAAAAGCCTGCTTGAGAGCACTGACGAACTTGCCGCGAAAGACTTTGCGCAGCACTTTTTTGGGAAGGAAGTAGTTTTCTCGCGCGTGGATCCAACGGCTGTGATCGGGAGAGAGGCCGCCGGCGGGCACGACACAATGCACGTGCGGGTGAAGATGGAGTTGTTGGCTCCAAGTGTGCAAGACACTGAAGAAACCGATCTCCGCACCGAGGTGTTCCGGGTTGCGAGCGGCTTCGAGAAGGGTTTCTGCACTGATACGGAATAAAAGACCGTAGATAACTTTTTTGTTCTGCAGCACCAGTGGGGCCAGGTGGCGGGGCAGGGTGAAGACCACGTGCAGGTAGCGCGTGGGGAGCAGTTCTCGCTGACGCGCGGCGATCCAGCGTTCCCGTGCGGCAGTCTGACACTTCGGGCAATGCCTATTTCTGCAGCTATTGAAGGAGATAGCGCGATGCCCGCAGCGGGTGCATTCATCGAGATGACCGCCGAGTGCGGCGGTGCGACAACGCGCAATGGCTAACAGCACTTTGACATGCTTCCAACCAAGCCAATGGCGGTTTCGTTCGATGAAAGCATCTCCTACAGCGCGGATGATATCGGCCAGCTCCAGAAGCGGCCGGCTCATCTATTTCTCGCCGATGGGCTTGTCGTTGATGGATAGCGAGTCCAAAGGACTCGCGGTGGCGTTGAGGCGCTGAATAGCGAGGTGCACGTAAATCAAGGTGTCTTTCAGATCTTCATGACCGAGCAGGATCTGAATGGCACGGAGATCGGTGCCGGCTTCGTAGAGATGCGTAGCAAAACAATGACGAAGCAAATGGGGATACACGCGTTTCTGGATACCCGCTCGCTTGGCAGCTTGCTCACACGCGTACCAAACGGTTTTCGTATCGATGGGCTGATCCTTGCGATAGTTGCTGGGAAATAGCCAGGTGCTGGATTTGCGGTGGTAATAACGCCAGTGGGAGCGTAGTGCCGTGAGGAGCCTGGGACTGAGCATGACATCGCGATCTTTGCGGCCCTTGCCGCCGCGGATGTGAACGACCATACGCTGACTGTCGATGTCGCTGATTTTCAGGTGCGTCAGCTCGGAATTCCGGACGCCGGTGGCATAGAGGGTCATAAGCAGAATCCGTTCACAAGGAGTGCGTGCTGCATGGAGGAGTTGTGCGACTTCTTCCCG
Source organism: Candidatus Acidiferrales bacterium (assembly GCA_963783955.1). GTDB lineage: Bacteria > Acidobacteriota > Terriglobia > Acidiferrales > UBA7541 > Acidiferrum. Next base: position 220,455 of record CAWAPN010000005.1, read on the forward strand.
GCTCAGAATCGTCGGCAAAGAACGGGTCTTTTTCGGATAGGGAGTGTCGGCAATGCTCCAGGCTCTGCGAAGTGTCTTGATGTAGAAAAAGCGCAGCGCTGCCAGGTGCTGTCCTACGGAATTCGCCGACAACTTGCGTTTCTGAAACAGTTCCGCTTGATATTCACGGATGTGTCGAGGGCCTAAGCGATCGGGGGAACAGCGGAATCGTCGAACAAAATCTTCCACTGCACGAAGGTAGTGGCGTATGGTATTTTCTGCATAACTACGACGCTGGAGTTCTTCCAGCATCATTTTTCGAAGATGGGTCACAGGAACACCTCCTGTGACCCACATTTACATCAAGCCATCAAGCAACCAACGCTCGGCTACCTCACGCGCAGCGTCCGCCGCCGGGCGGCTACGTCCAAACGCGGATTCCGGATTTCTCGTCAGTCACCAGTCTGGTTGCCCAGTAGGTTCCGTCACCAAGGATGACCGGCACGTTTGACGCACCGATGTTGCTCAGGCTCGGGCAGATTTTCACGGGTACTCCGTAGATGTACGGTTTACCGCCCACCCACTGCACAAGGTTCAGGTTGTCCCCAAACTTGTTGACGATGCTCGACGCAGTGACGAGCGTTTTGCGGTTCATGAACCATGCGCACTTCGGGGAGTCAATGTACGCTTGGTCTAAGTTCTCGAGGGCGGCGGCGAAGTCCTGCGAGCCAATCGAAGTGGCTCCGGTCTCACTTCCACCAGTGTTGTCAGCGGAACCCGAAGCGGTCACGAACGAAACTCCGACAGCTTCGAGAGAAGGAAGCAGGCCAAGTGGTTTGCTCGAACCGCTTCCAGTCACCAAGTCCTTCGCGATACCACGAGCCAGGCGGCTGGAAGTGAACTGTTTGAACAGTTCTATGGCACCGAGGGCAGTGTCCATGTCTTGGAACGATTCAATTGATGCAACGAATCGCGGCGTCTTGTAGCTGTAGGCGGTCAGCACCGCTTGATTGGTTGCGCTGATGTCGGTTGAGGTCTGGCTGGCACCTTCACCAATGCACGTCGCGACGTTTTCAATGTCGCCGATAACTGGCACGGTCATGATGCGGCCATTCGATGTCTTAATGACGGTCACAGAGTCTTCGTCAAGCAACGCATCATGTGCCGCGAGCGCCGAGAAAACCTGTGGGAAGAATTCGGTGGGCACAAAGTACCCTAGTCCGGTGTAGGTGCCGAGTCGGTCGACGGAATTACCCGCAACCATGTCACGTCGCTCCATACCCGGGTTTGCAGCGCGAAGTTGCTCGCCAGCCACGAAGTCTCTCCAGCCGCGAGCTTCAACTTCTCTCGCGCTCGGTGCACGGTCAATGTTCAAACCGAACCTGCCGGCAATGGCCCGGCGGTCTGCCTCCACCACTTCAGCGAGGGACGCACCAGTCTTGAGTGCCGAAATGGCGGTCTGCAAATACGCCATGCGTCGCTCATCTTCCTTGCTATGTTTCGTTAACGGGCCTGCGAGCCGGGGAACTTCTTGCGCTTACGCTCGATGACCTGAACTTTGACCGAAAGATAATAAGCGTGAACAAGGCATCGGATGACCTCACACGCGAAATCCGCCAACCCAAGACTAAAGGTTCTGTCGCACTCCTACCAATGCCGTCCGCGCTGGAAGCTGTGTTGCGGAACTACATTCAAAAGAGCTGGAAGCCAAACCCAAGCGGTCTTCTATTCGCGTCATCGCACGATGATGGAAAGCCGCGAACGAGGAAAAACGTTGTGGGGAACGGACTCAAGCCAATCCTGCGAAAGCTTCGCATCCCAAGCGAAAACACGGGGCTCCATGCGTTCAGGCACGGCCTTGCAACAGAATTGGTCGAAAATTCTGTGCCTGTAACCGTGTTGCAAAGTCAGCTGAGACATGCGGATGTGAGGACGTCGCTTAAAGTGTACGCACATCTCATCCCGCAATCGCAGCGCGACGCAATGGAGAAAATTGGCGGGCTCCAATCATTACGTTCAACCAATACGTTACTGAAGTTCGCTTCTAAGTAGTTGCTGTCAAAGGGTAAATGGTAGGCCCGTGGGGACTCGAACCCCAGACCTGTTGGTTTGCGCTATGCGCTTAGGAAGTTCTCGAGAGTGATGATTCGGTCTTTTTGAGGGGAGATTAATATCTCGCTGGAGTTGCTCAAACCGCGCGATGCCAGGGCTCACATTCGAAAACAATCTCAATCTTTACCTGGGGGCACTTTCCGGCGGAGTTCGTCGAAGAAGTTCAGAAGGACCGTGACACTGTCGGTGGACCTCACTTGCGTCCCGGTTGGATTCAGAACCACCGCGAAGCGTTTCCCGTCGGGCGCCAGGTCATAGGGATAATTACCGCCCAGAGACGGCAAGTTCTCCCGGGCCCAAACCTGGGGTTTTCCGACGGCAAAGGAATCGCCTTTGGCTGTGCAGCCGGTCACCATGATGAGCCAATCCGGAGTAAGGAAAAAAAGCTTGTGCCCATCGCGCGACCAGAGGGGGTACGAGCCGCCGCTGGTTGAGATCAGTGACTTGCCTCCAGGTCCTGGGAAGGGTCGCACGTACACTTGCTCTTTCCCCGACTCATCCGAGGAATACGCCAACCAATGGCCATCAGGCGAGAACACCGGATCCCACTCGGAAAATGATGTGCGCAGAAACACCTCGGCCTTTCCGAGCCGCGGATGGTCCCGGTCGCCTTCCATCGGTGCTGTCCAGATCTCCGCACGGAAGCCGGAACTCTCCTGTTGATAGGAGTAAGCGAGCCTTTTGCCGCCCGGCGAGAACGAATGCGGGGACTGAAAAGCTCTTAGGTTCGCCTCGGTTAGCCGTTGTGCCTCGCCCACACCGTCAGCGCGGATCCAATAAATGCCCGAACCTGCCCAGCCCCACGATTCGAAAACAATGTTCTTGCCGTCCGGGGTCCACACCGGGAAATTGTTCCGACCCGGCAGTTTAGTGAGACGCGAAACAGTGTCGCGCTCAAGGTCTTTCACCCAGATGTCCGCTCGCACCGAAGCAGTTGCCAACTCAAATGCCAAGTGCTTACCGTCGGGTGAAAAACGCGGATTCTCATACAACCCTGGGGGCACCTGTAACGCCCTGGTCTGGCCCGTGCTCTCTAGCCACCAGATCGAATATGGGAACGGAATTGGCATTTCCGAGCTGACGTACACGAAAGTTCCGTTTTGGGAAAAGTCGAAATCGCCCCCTCCATTAACGTTGCTGTTGACCTCTTCGAGCACAGGCTGTGGGGTTCCGGTCACTTCTAGCCGACGGAGGTCAAACGGAGCGGCCCACAGCGTGTTCTGGTGCAGGTAGACCAGATGTCCGCTTGGCAGGTACCGTCCGAAGGAGGCGCCCTTGTGAAGGGTCTTCCGCTCGCCGGTCTTGAAAGTAAAGACGACGATTTCTCCGTCGTCATAAGCGCCGCTGCCGTAGGCGGTGAATAGGACCGCCTGGCTGCCTGGCAGAACCTGCGGCCAAGCGTGCGCGGTTTCGCCTTTGTCGTTGCTTAGCTGGGTTACCTGCACGGGTGCGCCTCCGCCTGAAGGAACTCGCACCAGGCCGGAGGTGCCCCCACTGAATGCCGCTATGATGTTGCCATCGTCACCCCAACTTGCACCGCTGCTGTATCCGGGGGCGTCGATTAAAGTCATAGGCGCGCCACCCTGTACTGGCAACTTCTTGAGTTTGTGATCCGCAAAGAAGGCGATCCACTGACCATCAGGCGAAAAGAAGGGCCGGGAAGCGTGGTCGGCACCGGACAGCGGCACAAACTGACTTTGATCCACACTGCGCATGGCCAGGCGCCAGTTGCGGTCCGGCTCGTCCTCGGAAACAACGATGTGCGTACCGTCGGGTGACAGTGCCAGTTGAGCGCCAAAGAACCGATCAAGTCCTGCGCCAACTGGCAGTTCGGCACTGAGCTGCATCGGCGCGTAGGTCTTACGTGAGAGAAACCACCGGCCGCCCACGATCAGTCCGACAATCACAATTGTTGCACCAGCCGCCGCCCATAGAAACCGGGCGGATTTCTTGGCGGGCTTTACCTCGGCCTTCGCTTCACCAGAAGGGGCTCCTGAGTCCGGTGCCGTTGGCAAGGCGACGGGGAAGATGAACCGATAGCCGCGGCGAGGTAGGGTTTCAACATAGCGAGGGACATCCGCGGAATCTCCCAGCGCCGCCCTGAGCTTGGCCACCGCGACGCTTACGGCGTGATCAAAGTCACCAAAGGAGTCATTCGGCCAGATTCGGCGTTTCAGTTCCTCGCGGGTAACCACCTCGCCGGGATGTTCCACGAGGGCGTTCAGAACTTTTAAGGGTTGATCTTGCAGACTAATCCGAGTGCCCGCTTTGCGAAGCTCGCCCGATCGCATATCCAATTCGAAGACCCCGAATCGAATCTTGGAATCTCGAACGGACTCGGACATTCAATGCCTCGCAAGTTTCTCGGTGCAATTGTGAGGGGAGACAACTAAACCTAACTAGCTGCGTTATCAAATCATTGGAGGTTAACAAAGTCAATACAAGGAGGAGAAGCTGGGTGCATTGAAGTACCAGCTCGCCTGCTCGACCTTGGCCGAAGCCGCTGCTGTGGCCGGGGGGTGTGGGATGCATCGTTGGATGCGCATTGCAGGCAGGACCATTCTAGTCCTCGGAATGATCTCCACCTCCCCGACCCATGCGCAAGACATCGTCGGATCCAGCATTAGCCTAACGATGCCTTTCGAGCTGGTTGCAGGTTTCCTTGTGGTCGTCGATGGACAGATCGGAAATTTGAACGGTTTAAAGTTCATCTTGGACACCGGTGCCACACATAGCCTGATTGACCGGAAGGTGGCTGACAGACTGCGGCTGCAGCGACACGCGGGAAAAGTCCTGAATATTGACAAGTACATCCCTGTCGAGTGGTCGAACATTCAGGACCTCCAACTTGGACCCATGCGAGTTCAGGCCGTCCGTGTGATGGTGGTAAAACTGGCCGAATATTCCGAGTTGGCAGAAAACGCGGACGGAATTATTGGACTGGATCTGTTGAGCAGAACTAAGAAGTTCACCATCGATTACGATAGAAAGACTGTTTCTCTTCAGCTGCCAGAAGCTGGGACTCCTGAACGTTCCCCCGCCTCATGCTTTGTCATTCCACTTGTCGTTCAGGGGATTCCAATCCATCTCGCAGTCGATACCGGATTGCAGGGCATCCTCCTGTATGAAAATCGCCTCCGCAAGCGACTGCCGAAGATGAAAGTTGACGGGGAATCTACCAACGCAGCGATGAGGCGTTTACGAGCAACACAGGTAAGACTGCCCGGCGTGCGAATCGTAGACGCGGAAGTGGTAACCACCGTCTTATTAATTGACGGCCCTGATGAAGACGCTCTCCCCGGAGTGGATGGCTATTTAGGTCCTGCATCCATGCAGGCAAAACGCATTGAATTCGACTTCGATGCGAGGGTGTTGCGTTGGCAGTAATGAACGTCAGCGCAAGAAACACCTAAGTCTCGATTAACGTCAGAGCTCTATCGGAGGCCCGTTTTGGGGACTGGTGTGAGTAGGCAGGGACACCGTCTTCCGAATCATTCAAGAGGCGCTCGGAAACATTCATCGACATTCCGGGAGCACGGTGGCAAATATTGCGATGCTCTGTCGCGGAAATTGTGTGGTCCTCGAAGTTCGTGACCAAGGCAGGGGTCTGCCCGTTGACTGTAAGCACGCGAACCGAGGAGTCGCGGTTAACAGTATGCAGGAGCGGTTGCGCCCGTTGGGTGGCAATCTGCAAATTGAGTCGTCGGACGCTGGCACAACCGTTAGGGCAATATTACCAGCAGAGGTTCGTCTAGATTTGGCTTTGGCAGAGATTGCCTGAGCCTGTAGTGGAGCAGGGTGCCGGATGCCTACGTCCGGGCTTATCAGCCACCTTGACCAGTTTGCCGGACGCGCACCCTTTTCTGCGTGGTTGACGCGCATTGCGGTGCACGAAGCACTGGGCCGCCTCCGCCTGCGTAAACGCAATCCACAACTGGACGACACCGAGGATGATGGAGAACTTCGTATGGATATCGTCGAGACTTCGCCTGATCCGGAACAAAATGCATCCACAGCCGAGCTTGGGCACCTTCTGGAGGAGGCGCTGCTTGCTCGTCCCGAGAAGTACCGTACGGTGGTCATGCTGCGTGATGTCGAAGAATTGAGTACGTCCGAGACGGCTGCCGCGCTCGACCTTAGCGAAGAGAACGCAAAAAAACGCCTGCATCGGGGCCACGAGATGGCGCGCGGCTGGCTCTTTTCACGTGTCGGAACAAACGCAAAAACTGCGTTTCGATTCATGGGCGCGCGCTGCGATCGTGTTGTTCAGAGTGTCTTCGAGAGCCTTGCTCACGGGGCTTGTTTATTTTCTGCATACTTACTGTATAACCACAAAGGACTTCGGCTGCACCGCGAGCAGGTTGTCTTCCGCCATGATCCGCATCACTCGCTTGTGATTTACTCGCATACCGCGACGCCGTAACTCCGCTGAAATGCGGCGGTAGCCGTAGCGTCGACGGTGATCGATGGCGATTTGTTGAATTACAGATCGTATCTCCATCTCTTCCTCAACGGGCTGTTGCTCTTGAAAGCATCGGTAGAAACTGGCCCGGCTGACACTCGCCAGCTCACACATTCGCTCGATACTTGAGCTGCCTTGCAGTGGCATCACTTCTCGGATTTGGTCGTAGATGCCATCCCGCCAGAATCGCCGCTCTTCTGGAGTCGAGCCTTTACTTTTTGCAAGGCACCCTTGAAAAAATCCACTTCTAGGGTTTTCTCGGCCAGCAGACGCTTCAGCCGATGAACTTGCTGCCGATAAGAGGATTCATGTGAGTTCGTCCGTGGTGCTTCTTCTCCTGGCTCGAGGTGGTCGAATTTGGCTTGCCAACTTGTAGAGGCACCGTCGGCCTACGCCCAGTTCTTTCGCCAGATCACCAATGTTGTCGCTACTTCGCATGCGCTCGACAGCCATCCGCTGAAACTGCCGAGAATAACGCTTCCGCTTCACTTTGCAGTCCTTTCCCTGCAAAGTGTGCCCATCCTTACTGTCTCATTTCAAGGGTGCAGTCCACGTGTCCTGCAATGCCCTGAGTTGTCCCGCCATAGATCCGATGCGAACGCGGACATGCCCCACACCGCTCACTTCCTTTTATTTTTTATTTTTTGGTCAGTTTCAGGAGATCGGAACGCTCTTCCCACCGTCCGGTCTGCCCTTGGCCTACTCGCGACGTTGGCATTCCTCTTGGCCCTTTGCTAGGGCCAATCTTCAACGTAGTGTTTCTTTGCCGTCACTGCAGTCACGTTCGAGAAGTTGTAACAATAGCTGCAAAATACACGAAGAGACTCGGCGTCAACGTCTTCGAAGTTTCTTTCCTCGCTGATATGAGTAATTGCGATGGGATGGTCGCAGTCGGCACAGACGAACAGCAGGATGTGAACATAGCGCGTGGTTGGCGTGATGACGACCATTTGCTGGCAAGTTTACGCGCACCTGAAAAACGAGGCTACTGTCCTTGAGGTCAAATTTCGCCTGGGGGTGAGTACAGCACGGTACTGACTTTCGAACGAGCGGCGGCGCGGGTACTAGCCGACTGGTCCGGTTAGCGGACTCTCCGGGAGCTAGACTGCTTGAGCGGCCAGGCGGATCGCTGAGAACAGTGACTTGAGTACGGGATGCGCGGACAAATTGTTGCCGCGCAGTTACGCGCAATAACCTGTTCACCTCCAGTTCACCTCCGGTCTATTCCCTGTGCATTGCCGATTTCTCCTGCTTCCGTGACAATGCCTTACGTGTTCGATGAAGACGCTGGTTGGACACCTCCAACCCACCAGCACGAGAACGTACAACAAGAGATGGACCCGGGCGGTCACCGCTGGGGCGGCCGAACGTGGGTCCCCCTCTTCAGACTGGATACCGGGCCGTGGCCAACATCTATTACTCCTATTCGGACAATCGGACGGGTGTTTTGCGTGCGATCTTGTCGTCAGAAGAGGGCAGATGGCTCTTAAAAGCGCACTCTGCCAAATACGCCGGGCACCAATTCCCAAGCACGGATCACAACTCGGGAGGTAGTTTTGCCGTGGTGCGAATATTCGAAGGCGAAGGGAGCGAGGAATGGCGCGTCGGCTTCTATTTACTCCACGACGACATGATGGGGATCGAAGAGGCGGTGAACTCCTGCAACCGTGGCCGTCGCAGTAGAAAGTGACCACTGTCCGAGTACTTCCCGATAAATCTGTACGTCAATGCTAACGTTTGTTTTGCTGCGGCGGTGGGCGTTCAAACTGCCTAGCGCCTGGTAGACGCTAGATCTCTTATCGGAAGTGCTTCGGCTGACAAAGTTAAAATGGGGCGACAAGCCTGATTCCGGAGCACTTTCGAGTGAGCCGCTGGCGAGGTGCGTACGGCGTTATGTATTTTCAATGCGGTTTTTCGGGTGCGGGAGGAGAGAGGAGCGCCGGTGTTGGCGACCCAAGAAGGTCGAAAATACTCCTCGCGCGCGGGCGGAGACCGGCCCGAGAGGATTATGGATGCGCAGACTCATTTTTTTCAGTGTGACGGGGCACACGTGCAGCGGGGTGAAGAGTGAGATCCGCCCAAATTGCCAGGGGTGTTCTTCTACGAACTATCAAGGATCCGTTCGTGCCTCCCTTCGGTGTCGAGCAGCTATAGGACAGTGAGTCGTTCCAGAGCAGCCATTGGTCCATGGCAACGCGGTCAGCGCCAAAGTCACATAAAAGGGTGAATCGCACATCTGAGTTTTAGTCGCTGTTTCGGGAATTGAAAATAACACGCCCAGTTTGCGGCTTTCTTTGTTAACACTGGCCGTTAGGCCAGTAGACTTCACGCAAATAATCCGTCTAGATTAGGAAATCGTCCACATTTAGGACCTGAGGACCTCCATGAAACTCGGATTTCAAACGGAGAGAATCACGGAGACCATAGAGCTCGATCCTATGGATGAGTTCACGCTTGTCCAAATTAGGATTTGGTTTTGTGAAGTAAAAAAGGCCGAGCATCTGATAGCTTGAGGTTGGGCTCTGGAAAAGCCAATCACAACGCTAAGGAGGCTCAGCCTTGACTCGAGTCAGCAGTATTTTCTCACAAATTCTGCAGTTGATTCCTCGTTTAGAATTTGAATCGGCCGTGCGCCAGCACCAAGCCGAGTGGCATGCCCGCGGTTTCAGTAGTTGGGGCCAGTTCATCGCTATGCTCTTTTGTCAGCTGGGGCACGCCAAGTCCTTGCGTGAAATCTGTGGGGGCTTGGCCGCCAGTGAAGGAAAACTTCGGCATCTGGGTTTGCCCACCGCTCCGGCTCGCTCTACCTTGGCTTATGCAAACGAACATCGCAGTTGTTTTTCCGGGCTTTGAAACAGTCGCTGCGGGTGAAAACGTTTGTAGGGACTTCGGCCAATGCCTTGAAGACGCAGCTCTGGACGGCGCTGATCGCCATGCTCCTGGTGAAATATCTGCAACTACGGTCGACCTTCGGTTGGTCCCTTTCGAATCTGGTGGCACTCCTACGGCAGCAGTTATTTGTTTACCGTGACCTGTGGACTTGGATCGATGATCCCTTTCAACCGCCGCCGATGCCAGCCAGCTCGCCAAAACAGTTGACGCTGCAGTTGGCCTAAGTGGGCCAATCAGTTGGACAGCAGCGATCATGCATATCGGAAACAAATCGTAACGGCGAGATTTCAAGAGGGAGAATTTAGACAGCATCAGAACAGGAACAACCCTTCGGGCCCGCCAACCTGCCCCCGTGCAGGGCTCGGGCGACGACTTTTGTCCTTATTCTGGATATGTCTGAGCCGAGTTTTCAGCTAATTTGGACAGCAGTGGGATGAGTTTAAGAAAGGCGTCGAGCTCCTCAAGAATGAATACCCCCAAAAAGCCTTGGTGAGATTTCAACGCGCGTACGAAAGTGACAAGCATAATGCCTACTACAATTCATTTCTTGGATTGGCGATCGCGCGTGCGCAACGGAAGTGGCGTCAAGCCTCAGAGCTTTGCGAGATTGCGGTACAAGCAAAACCTAAAGAGGTCCAGTTCCACCTGAATCTCGCAGAGGTGTATGCATCCGCAGGGCAGCGCGAGAAGGCCTTATATAAACTGGATTACGCCTTGAGGCTATTCGGCGATGATACTCGATTAAAGGAGGCCCGCAGAAGAGTGGAAAAACGTCGTGTTCCTCTATTGCCTTTCTTGGGGCGGCAGCATTTCTTGAATCGTCAACTCGGTAGATTGCGGCACCGCCTCTTGGGGGGCCTCGCATCGGGGTAGGTTTGCCCAATTTGCATCGGTCTTAGGTATCGGATCGAATCCGGGGGCGAGAAGTCCTGACAATCAGCACTTAGCCTAAAAGCCGCCTCTCTTTGTTGACTTGCCTTCTGGCGCGACCTACCATGTGCCGAAATGTCGGGCACTGACTCTCTGATCGGCCAGACCATCTCGCACTATCGCATCCTGGAAAATCTCGGCGGGGGCGGCATGGGTGTCGTCTACAAGGCCGAAGACACGAGGCTTCACCGTCCGGTAGCTCTGAAATTCCTGCCTACCGAAATGCTTCACGACGCCGCTACTCTCGAACGCTTCCGCCGCGAAGCACAGGCCGCGTCCGCCCTAAATCACCCGAATATCTGCACGATTCACGACATCGGCGAACAGGACGGCCAGCAATTCATAGCGATGGAGTTTCTCGACGGCCAGACCCTGAAGCACCGCATTGCTGGTAAGCCGCTTCCCTTCGAGGAGATACTGGAGCTGGCAATTCAAATTGCCGATGCCCTCAGAGCCGCTCACGCCCAAGGCATCATCCATAGAGACATCAAGCCAGCAAACCTGTTCGTGACCAATCAGGGCAACGCCAAGGTCCTCGATTTTGGACTGGCGAAAGTCGTCCCGGCTGGGACGAGCGTCGGTGTTTCGCAGATGCCGACAGCTACGGGGGCAGAATACTTGACCAGCCCGGGCTCCACGCTGGGCACGGTGGCGTACATGTCACCGGAGCAGGCGCGTGGTGAAGAACTGGATTCGCGCACGGACTTGTTCTCGTTTGGTGCGGTGCTGTATGAGATGGCAACGGGACGGATGGCCTTCCCGGGAACTAGTGCTGCGGTCATCCATGACGGGATTCTGAACCGCAGTCCTGTTCCAGCGTCACAGATTAATCAAGCACTGCCTCCAAAGCTGGACGAAATCATCGGGAAGGCGCTAGAGAAAGACCGAAAGCTGCGCTACCAGAGCGCCGCTGAAATTCGCACGGATTTGCAGCGGCTGAAGCGCGATTCGGATACGGCTCGTTCAGCCGCCGGGACAGCGCAGGTCGAGTCGAAGTCCGCCCGGAAATCCATTCGATGGGCGGCTGTCGCTGGCGTAACAATTGTGGTCATCGGACTAGCCGTGGGCGGTTGGCTGTTTTTCTCTCGCAAGGCGCACGCGTTGACTGACAAAGACACTATCGTCCTAGCTGACTTCACCAACTCGACGGGCGATACGGTGTTCGACGGCACGCTGCGGCAGGGGCTTTCCGTCCAACTGGAACAATCACCCTTCCTGAGCATTATCTCTGACCAGCAAATCCAGCACACGCTCGGCCTGATGGGCCAGCCACCCGACGCAAAACTCACGCCAGTGATTGCCCGAGAACTCTGCCAGCGGGTGGGCAGCGCCGCAGTCATCGACGGATCGATAACGCAGATTGGCACGCCGTACCTTCTGACTCTTAAGGCGGTCAACTGTTCAAACGGGGAATCACTGGCGAGCACAGAAGCTCAGGCGAGTGACAAGAGCCAAATCTTAAGTGCTCTCGGAAGGGCAGCATCGGAAATCCGCAACAAGTTGGGCGAATCGCTCACGACTGTGCAGAAGTTCGATACACCACTCCAGCAAGCCACCACATCGTCGCTTGAGGCTCTCCAAGCCTACAGCCTTGGGTGGAAGACCGAGATAGGGGAAAACAATTCCGCCGCCGCAGTGCCTTTGTTCGAGCGGGCAATCAGACTAGACCCAAATTTTGCTGTCGCTTACTCCGAACTCGGATTCAGCCATTCGAATCTAGGCGAAAGCAAACTAGCATCTGAGAACATGCGGAAGGCCTTCGAACTCCGTGAGCGAACGAGTGAGTATGAGAAATTGCTCATCGAGGCTCATTACTATTTCATTGGCACAGGCGATTTGGAGAAGGCCCAGCGGACCATGGAAGTTTTCGCGCAAACCTTTCCAAGAGACTGGGAACCGCGAGCCGAACTGGGCTCTTTGCTAACCATCCTTGGTCAATTTGAAAACGCCCTCGTGGAATACCGCGAGTCCGTCCAGCTCAACCCGGACATCAGTCTGACCCACAACGATCTTGTTTATGCCTATCTTTATCTGAATCGCCTTGAGGAGGCGCGAGCCGTTGCGGAGGATGCGAAGGCAAAGAAACTAGATGTTTCCGACGGTCTCTATATGCTTGGCTTCTTGCAAAACGATGCGGCTGCGATGAAGCAACAGGTAGCCTTTAATGCGGGCAAGTCGGGGGTGGAAGACCTTTTTCTGGTGTACGAAGCTAATACAGCCGCTTATTCCGGACAGCTTGCGAATGCGCAGGTGTTTTCAAGCCGCGCAGTAGCTTCCGCCAAGCGTGCGGAAGAGCATGAGGCGGCGGCCCGCTATGAAGTCGAAGCTGCCTTGATGGAAGCCCTGTTTGGAAATGTCGCTGAGGCGCGTCATCGAATCGATTCCGCGCCCGGGCTTTCCATGGGTCGGGATTTGCAATACAGAGTCGCCGTAGTAAACACCCTGACAGGGGATTCAGCCCGGGCACAGGCCCTTGCCGATGATTTGGATAAGAAATTTCCAGAGGACACCGTTGTACGGTTCAACTATCTGCCGACGCTGCACGCACAGCTTGCGCTTAGGCGAAACGATACAGCGAAAGCCATTGAGGTTCTTCAGGCTGCTCGTCCCTATGAATTGGGCGATGTGGGCAACTTTTCTCTCTATCCCGTCTATGTGCGCGGCGAAGCCTATCTGGCGGCGCATCAAGGCAGCGAAGCCGCCGCGGAGTTCCAGAAAATTCTCGACCATCGTGGGATTGTGCGGAACTTGCCTATCGGCGCACTGGCGCATCTCCAAATCGGCCGAGCCTATGCGATGCAGGGCGACACCGCCAAGGCGCGGGCCTATCAGGCTTTCCTCACGCTCTGGAAAGACGCCGACCCGGACATCCCCATCCTGATCGCTGCCAAGGCGGAGTACGCGAAGATGAGGTAATTCCGCCGTTCGGGATTGCGACACCGGTGACGTTCAGTTATTTCAGGCCAACAAGGGCGAATTTCCATGAACCATCGCTCTGCCGCTTCAGCACTCGCAGAGCTTCGCCTCTGACAGTGACCGGATTGTCCTTTGCAGACAGCTTGTACACGCTTTCACCATAGATCACCTCAATCGCCCAGCCATCTGCGACTTGAAGATCTTTGCTGTTGGGCGCATATTTCAACACTTGGAAATCGGGGTAATCCGCCCGGAATTTCGCATAGGCCTCCCCCATGGCTTTTATTCCTACAACGGGTGCGCCGGGGAACCCGAGGTTTACACCATCGTCCGACCAGAGAGTCGTCAGCGCGCTTGGATCTTGCGTCAGTGTGGCCGTAACGTCTGCTCTATGGAGTTCTTCGATGGCCGCTAAGTCCGCTGCATGCGCCTTTCGTTGCAAGATGCGTGGATAGCTGCCTCCAGCGAAGAACCCCACGCCGAGTCCGGCGAGAAACGCGATAGCCACAAATACAGAAATGCGTCTCATGGGCCTCCTTGGTGCCCAGCTGAGCCGGCTGTAGCCCAGCGTCAGGATGAAGCCGTGGACCATACGCGGTTGGCGGCTACCCAGTTCCTGCAACGGACCAAGTCGGCCAAAGTCGACTTCGGCCATCTCGCCCGGTAGGCTCTCCGCCCGTCGTACGGTGATCGCCGAAGCAGTTCCGAAATCGCACCACTTCCGTGCAAATCGATACAAGCTGCTGTAGGAAACCGCCAGCCCCTCGCGCCCCAACAGTTCGTGTACTTTGCTCAACAGCAGGTGGTCTTTGTCCAGCCAGGCTTGAATCTGCTCGGTTCGCGGCTTCAACCGCTGCTCTGGCTCGCTGCTGGCGACAGCCGTACCCGGCCGGCCCATGCGCTGCCGGATCACTTGGAGCTTGCCTTCGTCGGGCCACGGCGTTTCCTGCCCGATTCCCTCGTTCTCCGCGAAACGCACGATCCGCCGTACGGTGTTCCGGTCCGCACCGGTCGATCGTGCTATTGCTCGAATCTTCTCCCCGGCCAACCACCGCCGGATGATCTGATCAATGTCCATCCTCCTCACCTCCCGGTATGCCATCTCCTGTCCTCCTGGAGAACTGGTTGGCACACCTGCTCGCTCAACCGCAATCGGGGGGTGGGTGAATGATCCTGAAAATGTGGGTGAAAGTTGGTGAAAACGGGTGGGTGAAAGTTGGTGAAAAACTACCGCCTCAGGTGGTCGGTAGATCCTGAAAATTCACATTGCTGGGCATAATTCAGTAGGCATCTCTGCACGTTATGTCCACCCCTCGCAAGATGCGGTGTTATTGGCTCTCGAAAGGCTGGGTGGGCACAATTCTGGGCACAGCGGCGAATTGGAGAATAATGCTGCTCCGACGGGGCGACTATTAACTTCTTGATGGGATTCGAAATAAATGGTGCGCCCTGGGGGATTCGAACTCCCGACCTTCTGGTTCGTAGCCAGACGCTCTATCCAGCTGAGCTAAGGGCGCGCCGCGATTTATTAATCGTAGCATATTCGACATGACGTCTTCTACTGCAGGCGAATAGCGCTAAGCGCTTGCGACTTCAGAAGGAGTTTCGCGCAGGAAGTTTCTGCCGTGGGCTTCCGCGCCCCACCATAACAGCAGCGCCAACGAGAAAATGGTTACAACTTCAAAGCCCGCGAGCGCCCAACTGTATCCAATCTTTTCGCGTAAAGCGTATTGAATCGAATTTGTTGGCGAAGCGAGCAGGATTCCGAGCTGATAGGTCAGGCCGGGCATGAGCCCACGCGCGGAATCGGCCGCAAGCTCGTTCAGGTGCACGGGTATCACTCCCCAGGCGCCCTGCACTCCCATCTGCAGCACCACCGGAGCGATCGCGAAGGCCAGAACACCGCTGCCGAATGCCCACAGCGGTATCACCAGCAGGCACAAGCCCAGCGCGGCTAGCATTCCCATGCGCCGTCCGGCCTTTTGCGAGAACGCACCGAACAGCACCGCTCCGACAATCGCGCCGCAGTTATAGAGAATCGCGATGTTGGCCACGTGCGATTGGCTTAGTTCGTGCACTTCCTTCAAAAAGTCCGGATATAAGTCCTGCGTGCCGTGAGAGAGGAACATCATGAATGTCATCAGAATGACGAGATAGGCAAAGCGTTTCCAGTGGGAGGCGACGACTCGCAACACTTGCGTCATGCTCGCCGCTCGATGCTGTGCCCAAGCTTCCGATTCCGGTACCTTGGTACGGATGTACAGCGCCAGCAGCGCGGGGACGGCGCCCAACCAGAACATCCAGCGCCAGCCGAGGGTGGCCAACACAAATCGCGCGGCCACGGACGCCAGCAAGTAGCCCATGGAATATCCGCTTTGCAAAATTCCGCTCAGGATTCCGCGCCAGCGCTTTGGGGCAGTTTCCATCGCCAGCGAAGCGCCTACGCCCCATTCGCCGCCCATGCCGATGCCGAACAAAGCACGAAGAATGAAGAACGCCTTGTAATTCGGAGCGAAGCCGCAGAGTACTTCGATCAGCGAAAAATAGAGCACGTTGGCGATCAACGGGATGCGACGGCCAAAACGGTCGGAGAGCAGGCCGAAGAGCAGCGCGCCTACCGGGCGAAGGGCCAGGGTTGCTGCGGTTGTCAGGACGATAGCCTTTTTCGAAACGCTAAATTCGCGCGCGAGAGTATCATACAGAAAAACGATGACAAAGAAGTCGAAGGCGTCGAGCGTCCAGCCGAGAAAGCCGGCGAGGAGCGCGTGGTGCGCTGCGGGTTGGTTGGCGGGACCAGGCATTCGTGAAGGCTACGCTTTGGCGCCTTCGAAATGGGCTTCGATTTCTTCCAGGGTTTTGCCCTTGGTTTCGGGTAAGAAGAACGCTGCCGTTACAAAATAGAGGACGGTACACGCGGCGAATCCGAAGAACATGGCGGAATAGCCGTGCTTGCCGACCGTGGGCAAGAAGACTGCCGCGATAATTGTCGCGACTGCCTGATTGAGCAACAACGCGATACTCATGCCATTCGAACGGATACGGGTGGGCATAAGTTCCGAAAGGGCCAGCCAGACGCATACGCCGGGTCCAACGGCATAGAAGGCAACAAAGACATACAAGGTGATGGCGACCAGCCAGCCGTTTTGCATGCTCGGAACCGGCGTGATCAAAGCGTTCTCGATCTTCAGCGGCGCAGTTCGCGCGACGTTCAGGTCTCCGAATGGGTTCGAGAAAAACGCCACTACTTTATTGGCGGGCACGGTGGTGTCGCGAAGGATTTCGACTGGTTTTGCAGCGAGGTCATCCGAGCGAACGACTTTAGAGGCCGCACGAAAGTCGCCGTACGAATAGATAATACTGAGCGAAGTTGGCTTGCCGCTGTCTTGCCTGCCCGCATCGTCACGTCCCGCGAGCAATTGTTCCGCCGTCCTGCCGTCATACGGAAGCGAAAGGCTCTGGTCCGGCTTTACCATCGTCTGCACGGCCCCGCTAACATCCACGCGGAATTTCTCGGTCTTGCGAAACAACAGACCTGTACAAATCAACGCGAGAATGATTCCAGCGGTGCCCAGCGAGAGAAGAAACTTTCTTCCCTTGCGATCCACCAGGAGCACGCCGCCGATGGTGAAAAGAAAGTTCATGAGCGTGAAGATTACATAGCCCCAATGTGCCTGCACATCCGAGAGGCCGCTTTGCAGCAGGATATTGGTATTGAATCCGACAATGGAGTTGATGCCCAAGCCCTGGTTGCAGGCGAGAATGATGCACGCCAGGATAAAGGGGATCACATATTTCCGCCGCAGCAGTGATTCCTTCACCCTGCTGCCCGACGAATCCGTAGCTTTCTCCGTCGCAGAGGTTTCTTCCATCTCGTGCAGCTCCGATTGCGCTTGCTCCGTCGACCGCGAGCGCAGAAGCGCGTTCAATGCGGCTTCCTTTTTGCCGCGTCGGAACAGCCAGCGTGGCGACTCTGCCACGAGAAAGCTGCCAATCACAAATAGGATGCCGGGCGGCAGCGAAACCCAGAAGATGCCTCGCCAGGCTGAGTCTTTGAATGTGAAGAGTTTTGCCGGATCACCGAGCTTGGCGACCTCATCGACGCGGATGCTGAAGTAAATGCCCACTAACGCTGCCGACACAATTCCGAGCGTCAGCAGCCACTGGAACATGGCCGTTCCTTTCCCGCGACTCGCCGCCGACAGGCATTCCGCGAGGTAAAGCGGGACGACTACTCCGATCAGACCGGCACTTACGCCTTGCAGCAGGCGACCTAGAATCAGCGGCCCGTATCCGTGAGACAGCGCGATCACCGGAATGCTAACGACGAACATCACGCCGCTGAGAATCATCAACGCTTTTCGACCCATCCAATCCGCCAGGAGTCCGGCGAACAGTGTCGAAATCACGCTGCCGAGAAGTACGGCCGCAACCACGATGGACAGTTGACCTGCGTTCAGACCGGAGGTGGCTTCGAGATATGGCAAGGCGCCGGCGACGATGCCGACATCGACCCCATAAAGCAAACCGCCTAGTCCGGCCACGAGCAATAAGAAGCGGTTATAACCTGCCTTGCTGCTCAATGCGGCCGCGCCTGCATCGCTCATGGTTCCGCCTTTGCTGTAATGTGTGGATCGCCGCTCAGTTTCCTAGGGATTCCCGTGGAAGTCAAAGAGTTTATGAACCGATTCAATTGCACTAATTCATCGCTACCGGAAAGAAAAACCCGGCTCGTTGGGGGGAACGAGCCGGGTGGGGGTACTTCTGAGGGGGGCCGAAGGGAAAGTCAATTTTTCAGTGCGTGGTCATTGCTGCATGCGTCGCCAACACGCAAATCTGTTGGAGCTCCTCATAGGTAAAGTACAGTTCTTCCTGGCCGCCGGCGCGCTCCATATGACCGATGCCTGACTCATACGAGATTCGGGAGAGTTGATCGACCGGCAATCCCAACAAATACGACGCACGCGCCTGAGTTACATATTTGGGTATCTGATCGTCCATGGTTCCTCCTCAAGCTGGAATGAAAGCCAGCCCGTCATGTTCTACGTCCAGAATCATGTTCTTGTAGATATCAACGTCCCAGCCGTCGCCGATCCTCATCCGCACAGTGTCTCCACCCTCCTTTAGAAGCCTGCCCCGGAGCGGAACCTTGATGTCACCCAAAGCCACCTGTAAGACCACCGGCTGACCCACCCACGCGTTGTATCCCGTTTGCATTGTCCGTCCCTCAGTTGACTGGATGTTGTTGTTTCGAGTACTAGCTTCGCGTGCGGGCAGGAAACTCACAATGGTACAGCGAGGGTACTAAGCTAGTATTTCCGTACTGCCGGAACTCTTTTTCCTCTCTTTCTGTCGCATTTTTGCGAAGTACGTTGGTACCGCTATTTCGGAACGCGCGTCCCATGGCATCAGGCGCCTCCCGCTCCATAGAATTCCTTCGTGACTCGCAGCTTCGAATTGCCGATTCGATTGACGGAAGGACCTGCGTTGTGGCCGGGTATCGGCTTGGCGCTCGGCGGTGGCTTCGCGCGCGGCTACGCCCATCTTGGCGTTTTGCGCGTATTCGAAGAAGAGGGGATTCCGATTTCGTGTATCACTGGCAGTAGCATTGGCAGCATTCTGGGCGCGGCGTACGCCAGCGGAGCCCCGATTCCGCGGATCGTCAGGAAATGCCGGGAAATCCGCTTTCGCGATTTTGCGCGGTGGCGTGTTTCGAGATTCGGGTTGGCCAGCAATGACCGACTCGGAGCTTTGGTGAACCGGCTTTTTGATACGCGCCAGTTCGAGGACCTGTTGATTCCAACGGCAATTGTGGCAACGGATCTGGGATCGGGCGATCCGGTCGTTTTCAGGCGAGGCAACCTGGCTGAGGCGATCCGGGCGAGCTGCGCGTTCCCAGGGCTATTCGAACCTATACAGATTGGCACGCGCTGTCTGGCCGATGGCGGCCTCGTCGCGCCGGTACCGACTCGGGCTGCGCGCGAA
The DNA here is from genome assembly GCA_963783955.1 of Candidatus Acidiferrales bacterium. GTDB lineage: Bacteria > Acidobacteriota > Terriglobia > Acidiferrales > UBA7541 > Acidiferrum. The sequence goes on from CAWAPN010000005.1 coordinate 239,728, forward strand.
TTGGGCGCCAAAATCGTCGTTGGAATTTCGGTGGGCTTGCATGACGGCCAGCGCGGCGCCCCCACCAACATTTTTCAGGTTGTCAGCCGCGCGGTCAGCGCCGCGCAAAAACATCAACTTGAGACCTGGGAACGCCACGCCGATATCGTCCTGCGCCCATCCATTCAATCCCTTGCGTGGGACGACTTTGCACGCATTGACGAGGCTATCGAGGCTGGCGCCGCCGCCGCCCGTTCCGCGGTCGCGCCCATCAAGAAGTTACTCCAATCCCGCGCTGTTGAAATAGAGCCGGTCCAGCCTGGCCGGCAGGGTGAGTTCCTCTTCGCTCAAGCTCTGCAATGATTCGCCGCTGCCACTGGTATCCCGCGTATCGACTATGATTGCGCTTTCTAGGAGGAAAGTGGCGAGAATCTGGCGCTCTTCTGTTACCTTATGGGTTGGTGTCGTGACCAGGCTGCGTTGGCACAGGTCAGCGCTGGTTCCCTACTCGGAGAGGTTTGAAACCGTTTGTTCGAATCCATCCTGCACTTTTTCCGCGTACTCTATAGTCCCGAAGGGCTCCGAGAGCTAATCCGCTGGGGAGGGCCTCCACTCGTTTGCCTCATTATTTTTGTCGAAACCGGTTTATTCGTCGGCTTTTTCCTTCCCGGCGATTCCCTTCTTGTCACTGCCGGCATCTTCGCCGGGCAAAATGTACTACCTCTTCGTTGGCTTCTTCTGCCGGGTATCCTGTGCGCCATCGTGGGGGACCAGCTTGGGTATTGGATCGGCCGGTCGGCTGGTCCGGCTTTGTATCGCCGTGAAGATTCCTTCCTTTTCCGCCGCAGCCACCTGCTGCGGGCCCATGATTTCTATGAGAAATACGGCGGACGCGCGGTGATCCTGGCGCGGTTCGTTCCGATTGTCCGCACCTTCTGCCCGCCTGTTGCAGGCGCTGCGAAGATGCGCTACTCGACTTATCTTACCTACGACATCTTTGGCGGCACGGTGTGGATCAGCAGCATGCTGTTGGGAGGGTACATCGCAGGTTCACGCATCCCGAACATCGGGCGATATATTCACCTTATTATTGCCGTGATCATCCTCCTTTCGATTTTGCCGCCGATAATCGGCATCTTGCGCGCCTGGCGTATCGGCGGCAATGCGCCGCGTGCAGCCGGAAATGCGCCAGTTCCGGAGGCTGAGCCCAAGTGACGGCAGCCGCGAAGTTCCAAGCTATCATCTTTGATATCGGTCGCGTTCTTGTCCGAGTGGATATTCGAAAAGCGCAGCTCGGGCTCACGAAGGGCTTGTCCCTTACGCCCGAGGAGCTTTGGTCAGCGATCGAAAAAGACCCCCGCTGGCCGGACTGGCAAGAAGGCCGGATGTCCGGCCGGGATTGGCATCTTCATCTGTGCAAGAAGCTGGGCATCGTGCTCGATTTCGACGAGTTCACCACGGTCTGGAATTCAGCTCTGGACCCCCAGCCCATTCATCGCGACAGTCTGTTCGAGCACCTTTCCAAATCCTATCGCTTGGGGCTCCTCTCCAACACGGACCCGATCCACGTTGCTCATCTTGAGACGACCTATCGCTTTTTCCGCTATTTTCCCAAGCCGGTGCGCATCTACTCCTGTTCGGTCGGCGCCAGCAAGCCGAATCCGCTGATCTTTCGAGAGGCGCTCCGTGCCTGCAAGGCAAGAGCTGACCAGGCCGTGTATATTGATGACATAGCCGCATTTGCCGATGCCGCCCGGGCTTTGGGTTGCACGGGAATCCAGTTCCGCAGTCCCGAGGAACTCTACACGGATCTTGGCAATCTCGGCATAGGCGTTAGATAGTATAGAACTACGTAGGAATTCATCATTGCCATTCATCTGTGAGTAAAGATTCCCAGAACTAGTACTGCCCTTACTTTCAGCCCCTTTTTGACAACCCATCTTTCTACAGTGACTTACCAGTCCGGCGGTACAGCATCTGCTCGGCATCTCGCGTGCATTTTCCCCTGCACGGAGACGACGCATGGCAGCCGACTCGAGCTGCCCTAGATTAAAGGATTGTGACCCTTCGGGGTAAGGAGAATGTTTTCACCATGGCAGACGATTATTCGATTCAGGAAGTGAAGAGCAGTCCATCCTGGCAGTTGCCCGCCATCGTCATTCTGGCGTTGCTGGCATTGGGCGGACTCGCTTTCGGTTGGAGCAATTCAAACAAGGTGGATGAGGCCAAACAGGCGGAAGCGGATCAGATGAAAACCTTCCAGGCCTCGGTTCAGCAGGATATGACCGGGTTGAAGGATCGTCTGACTGTGTCGGAGAAGGCCAACAGCGATCTACAGGGCGACCTGAAGGTGGTCACGGACAAGCTCAAGATCACCCAAGGCCAACTGAAGAAGGCCCGTGCGGAAGCCGTCGAAAGCAACACTCAGACGGCTGAGATGGTCAAGACTCTCGATACCTCCGTTCACTCCGAACTGGCCACCAAGGCGTCTTCGGATGATGTCAAGACCGTCGACACCCGGGTTAGCAAGGTGAGCACCGATCTGGACAAGACCAACTCTGACTTGAATATGGCCCGCAGCGAACTCGGGACTCTGATTGCCCGAAACCATGATGAAATCGATGTGCTCCGTCGCCAGGGCGAACGTGATTACACCGAGTTCACCATCACTGGCAAGAATCAGCCTCAAAAGGTTGGCAATGTTACCATCGTGCTCAAAGGCGTCAACGAGAAGCATAACCGCTCAAACATCGTTTACACAGTGGAAGACAAGAGCTATGAAGCAAAGAACGCCAACGTCAACACTCCGTTGTTCTTCTATCTGTCGGGCTCTCATCAGCCGGAAGAACTGGTGATCAACAAGGTCGGGAAGAACACCGTCAGTGGCTACCTGAGCGTTCCAAAGGCCGGTGTCACACCGGCGACCGCGGCCTCAACCACGAAGTCTGGCATCTAACACATTACAATTCACCCTTCGTCACGGCGGAAGGTCAAAGACCTTCCGCCGTTTCATTTTCGGTGCCTCCTGATTTCAGATACAATTCCCTGCTGGCTCGAGGGACTCTTTGCGTTCTTCCAACACGGTCGTTTTCTGCGCCATTGATGATCTGATTCCCCTGCCCGGCAAGCCTCTGTCGGGCTTCCCTGAGTTTCTGGAGTCCCTCGCTGATGCCGGTATTCCCTGCGTCTGGGTTACCTCCCGAAATCGAAACCAGCTTGACGCCACCCTTCGGAAACTTGGTCATGGCGAACCCTTCATCGCCGAGGGGGGCTCGTGCGTTTACCTGGCTGAGGATTACTTTCATCTCAAGCCTCCGCGCACAGTTCGGTTGGGTAGATTCATCGCCATCCCGGTCGCAAAACCTCAGTCGGAGGCTGCCGAAGCGCTCGATCTTGTGTCGGAGCAGTCGGGTGTCACGGTAGTGCCGTTGCGGTCGCTCTCGCCACGCGAATTGATCCAGAACACCGGCCTTCCTCGAAACGAGGCAGACGCCACCCGGCACCGCGATTTTGATGAACTTTTTTTCTTTGCCGGAGCGTCGGAGAAGGATATCCAACGCTTTTTGCGGCAAGCTGCCCATCTGAAGTTCTCCGTCCGTCCGCAAGGATCGTTGTGGTCCTTGGCGGTCAATCCTAGCCTTGCTGCGTGCGTTCGCGAATTGCGCAGGCTGTACGACCGGGCCTTTCACCGGCCTGCATTCCTGGTTGGCTTAGCGACCGCGTTCGATTCGGCGGAGCTTTTTCGAAGCAGTGACCGTTGCCTGCTTTTGACCAATGATGCGAGTGCGCCTGGTGTGAGCAAGGCAAAAGCCGGGCCATCAGTCAAGTCGCTTCCCCTGTTCCAGAGGGATTCCTGGCACGAAGCCCTGGAGGCCATACGAACCAGGCCGTCTTAGAGGAAAATTCGGTGCCAAAGTGTCCTCTTTTCTTGCACACGGCGCGAGAAGAAGACGGGCCCAAAATAGAAGTGTTGCGGGAAACCCTTTCAAATCATAGGTACTGATGGTTCTATAACTTACGAGTTGTTCTGGTCATTCAATTGCCTTCCTCCAGTACATGAACAGCCATCTGAAGGAGCCGCCTAGCATGGGATGGATTCGACGCATTTTTCATGTTCCCGCAACGGAAACACAGACCGGCATTGTTCTCGCGCTCTGCATTTTTGCGATGAGCGTGATGTCCCTAGTTCTCGTGTGGCAAGCCCAAGTGATCGCCAAGCAGAACGCCGTCATCCGGATGTTTGAGTCCCGATTCGGGAGTTGACGCGAGGAGTTATCCGTTTCGCCACAAGATTTCCTGCTTCGATTAATCTTCCCCTCCCTGGCATCGCCGCATCGTGTTCCAATTTCCTTTGGAGGAGATTTTCATCCGAGGGAGAAAGTCAACGTGACTCGTTTACTTACCGTCGTTGCGCTGGTATTTTCGTTTTCCTTGTTCACGGCAGTTGACGCAGACGCGCTACCGGCTTCGACTTCCGCTATTCGCGTCAGCGCCCATCACCATAATCATCATCATCACGGCAAACATCACCGTAGCCACCATCGCGCTTCTCACGCAGCTCAACCTCAGTAAGACGTTAGGTTGCTCAAGATGCGCTCAATCGGCATAGGGGGAGTGGTCACCTGCCACACCACCGGATATGCCGGTCCGCATCCGGCGGATCGGCGGGTTAAGTTGGCCGTGAGCCGTGAGCTCGGGAAGCCCGAGCGAGGCGAGGAAACCGTTCGACAGAGCGAGCTTCACCGCCGGAGAGTTGGATCTCGCTCCTCAGTCTCGAATTTCGAGACCGGTAGCAGATCTCCCGAGGTAAGCTCGACGGCCTTCGACGCGCAACCACTGGATTTACATTCAGTGCCCTTGATGGATGTGGGCTTCGCTACCAGTAGCCAGCTCGCCCGAACACTGCCTGTCTCATATCCAGTTCTTGTTCATCGGCTCGCGCCTTTGCTCCGCGCTTCTTTCAGGCCCCGCCTCGCGGCGAGTGTTATTTCGCCCTTGCGCTTCGCTGTCACTTCACGTCCATCACGTTGTGAAGAGGACTTGCACCTCCTGGCTGTCGATCATGCTCGGCACACTACAGCAAAAGGGCCCCGTTTGTACGGAGCCCTTTTTTTCGTTTTGGCTATGTCGCGTCTTGAACAAATATAAAGCTCTCTGTTCTTCGGCGACTCGCACCGCGTGCGCGGTGTGCTCAGCGTTGATGCGCTTCTAAGCCCGGTGGAGTCATCTATCCTCCCCTCCGAAGCTCTTGGAGCTCACACCCCCTCATACGCCCGTGAGTAGCCGCTGGCAAGGGCTATTTTTGCTTTCCTGAGGAAACACTTATTCTGAGGCGGCTTAACGCGATAAGCTGGGAAATTTGGGACTACTTAATAAAGAGGTTCTCCCGCAACTGGTCGCGGCCCACGAACGATTTGACGCTGCGGAACCTCCCGAACAATTCCTGTATCTCGCGATTTTGCAGCGGTTTTTGCGCGGGCAAAATCGAGTTCGTCGTAAGCACCTGAAGCGTGTTCGTGTCCATCACGCGATAGCGCTGGAAACTTTCCGGCTTCTTGCTGTGAAACATGGCCAGAACCGCGCCGCCTGGGCGCAGGATTTCCGTCAGGTGAGCGACCATTGGCTTCACGAGCGCCGGTTCCAGGTAATCGAGTGAATCCCACAGCAACAAGGCATCGAACGAGGCAGGCGCGTATTGAAGATTTGCTTCCAGAAATTTCTTAGCCAGCGCTTCCGGAGTGCGTTCCGCATAATCTTCTGCGGTTAAGGCCTTCTTGCCGTTTGCCAATTCCGCGGCCTGAAATTCTTTCCAATCCCGCAGCACGTCGTCGGACGTGACTCGAAATCCGCGCTCAATGAAAAAGTTTAGGGTGGTTTGCCATGCCGGACCAAGGTCCAACAGCGTTCCGCGGCCCAAGCCGTCCAAGTTCCAGAGGAATTCTTTCAGCCCATTCGAAACCCGCGTAGCTTCGTGCATTTCCGGTTCACGGTGCGCTCCCGCCGCAACCGCGCCTGCGTGCCCGTTGTTTCCGTTTCTTCCCTTCGGCAGGGACCGCGCACTTTCGCGCGTCGCGTGGCCGCCATTCCCAATGCCCAGTTTGTTCAGAAAACTCATTTCCTAATCCGCTCCTGCCGTCGCCGCACCCGTTGCGGGGCTGCCACTCTTCGCAGCCGCGTCCGTGACGTTGCCGGGCTCGCCTTTCTTGCCGCGCGAGGCATCATCCGTGGCCAGCTTGTTCGACACTTTACCGGCTTCTACCTTCCCGCGCAACTCAGCGCCGTCCTCAATCGATATCCTTTGGGATTTCAAATCCCCATGCACGCGCGCCGTATGCCAGATTTGGATGCGATCTTGCGCCGTAAACTTGCCTTCCGCCTGACCGCGCAACGTCAATTCCCGCGCAACGATGTCGGCTTTTACAGTACCGTTCGGACCAACGGTAACGCCCGCACTCTCGAGTGTAATTGTGCCTTCCATCACGCCGTCTATGAACAGGTCTTCCGAGCCCCTGACCTCTCCCTTAATCTTGATTCCCTGACTAATGCATGCCGGGGACTTGTGAGCGGCAGACGTGCTTCCAGCGCCCGCTTTTGCTGGATTTGCCGGACTACCGGATGGATGGGACACATCGGGCGAAGGCTGTGCATCTTCTTTACGCCACATGGGGACACCTCGATCGACAGGAGTATACTCGTTTCGAAGTCGCACTTCGTGGCTGGAGTTCGTCGCGACTCAGAATCTTTATGATATTACTGCACTTAGGCGATGTAAAGGACAAGTGCGTGGTTTTTCGCCGGGGCTGTGCCGAAATTGTGCACAGTAGTTCCCTTTTGCTACCTCCCCTCTTTTCATCATCTTCCCAACGGTCGTCGATGCGCCACCGGTGCTTCTCAGTTCCCAAATGGCCTCGGCCATGCCTGCGATCTCTCGCGTGAGCAGCTTGATCGATTTCCTTTTCTCCCACCATCGCCCGGGGTCAAAATCTCCGTCCCGGGCAGCTGCCAAGCTCACCACGGTGCCGGCGGGAAACACCTTGTCGAAGATGTACCGGGCGCGGCGAGTGTGATAGTTGGAGGTTACGACGACCAGCGCCTTCCAATGTTGGTCCTTCGCCAGTTTCGCCAGCGCTTGCGCCTCTTCCTTCGTACTATCGGCATCATGAGTAAATCTGATGATTTTTTCTTTTGGCACACCTCGCTCCGCGAGGTCATGCTCGATCAGTTCACTGATGCCGGCATTTGGCCGCAGTCGCCTTCCGCTGGCGACCACCACAGGCGCGACCCCCTGCCGGTACAATTCGGTGGCGCGAGTCGCGCGGTCGGCGTAGAAATTATCGTCTCCCAGCACCACGATCGCGTCCGCGTGAGCAGCGGGCTCGTCGATCACCCAGGATTCCGCCACGAATCGCATGATCGGATGGCGCGCAAAATATACCAGGGTGCACAGGGCTAGAACGAAAAGCAGCACCACGAGGTTGGTTATGATTCCCCCGTGGTCGCCGCTACGATTCACTCTCATCTTCATGTATCTGGATCAATCGAGCGAAGTTGTTCGGCGGCCTGTTCCGGAAGAATAGCGTTGAAATAGATTTCTTTAATGCTGTAAGACTTACTCCGTTTTTCGACGATCGGCATGATTTCAATGTGCCAGTGGTAATCGTCCGCTAAAGTCTTCCAGTAACCCGCCAGCTCACCCTTTTTGTTTCGCGTATTCGGCGCAGTATGCACCACTAGGTGGAATGTCGGCGCTATTTTCTCCAGCCTGCGCAGGACCCGACCCAACAGCGCCGCTAATTGCCGGCGGTTCGAGCCCGGCCGCGCTTGTTCGAACAGGTGGTTGTGACGCCGGTGCATAATCCAGATCTCGAAGGGTACGCGGGATGCATAGGGGCACAGCGCGTAATAGTCGCCCTGCACATCGACAATCCGTTTCCCCTGCTTTTCTTCCTGCCGGACGATATCGCAGAACACGCATCGCTCGCGATCTTTGAACCATTCGTGCGCGGAGCTCAGCTCATACTTGATCCGGCGCGGAACAAAGATTGTCGCGGTGACTTCGGAGTGCGCATGAGCCCACTCTTCGCCGGCCAACGCTCCCTGATTCTTGAACACGCTTACATATTTGAATCGCGGGTCTTTTTTTAGATCGGCGATTCGCGATCCCCACACCCAGAGGACGCGATCAATTTCATCATCCGCCATGTGCGAGAACCTCTTGTCGTGCTGGCGAGTCTCGACAATAACTTCATGGGCTCCGAGCGGTCCCATTTTGTCGTAGATTCCTTCAGCTACGCGTCCGGGATCATTTTCCACTCGATAGAGCGGATCCGGATGCGGGACAACCCGGACCTGCCAGGTCCCTTCCGGTGGCCAAGTCAGAATGCCGGTCGTCTGTTCCACGACCCCAGGATCCAATGGGCAGGGTAATTCAACATCTCCCATGCGTTCGCGCTGACCGCTTACAACCCAACTTTGTGAGACCGGATCTCGTCGGATTTCCATGAACGAATTATCGCGTGTGGCGCGTCAGAAAGCCGGTCGGGAAAATCCAGGACGCCAGTTCCTTCATGTTCTCAGTCTCTTGCCAGCCTGCGCGGTTGTCAAGGACCGTTGCGAGTCGTTTTTCGCCACCACTTTCGGCTAATCCTGGTCGGCGTGCTATTCTCGTGCTCCCGATGGCGGACGATCTGCATTTCATGCGACTCGCGCTAGCCGAAGCCCAGGCCTCGGCAGAAGCCGGCGAAGTTCCCATTGGCGCACTCCTCGTCCAGAATGAAACCATTCTTGCGCGCGCCGGCAATCGTACGATCCGCGATAATGATCCCACGGCTCACGCGGAGGTTGTCGTCATTCGCGAAACTGCGAAGTTCATAGGCAATTACCGACTGGCCGATACCACCCTTTACGTTACGCTGGAGCCCTGCGCCATGTGTGCCGGCGCCATGATTCAGGCGCGTATCCCCCGCCTCGTATACGCCGCCGACGATCCCAAAGGCGGCGCTTTCCGTTCCTGCTTTGCCGTCCTCACCTCCGCAAAACTCAACCATCGCGTGGAAGTCACACCGGGCGTCCTCGCCGAGGATGCAACTACCCTGCTGCAGTCCTTTTTTTCCTCACGCCGCTAGCCGGCGCTCCACTCTGGGACGACTCGCGGTTGTGTTCTCCGGCAAATCTCTTTCCGCACCGTAGCCCATCCTGCACACCTTTGCTAGACTAAAGAAACCAACGACCGCGGAGAGGTGACTGAGCGGTTGAAAGTACTCGCCTCGAAAGCGAGCGTACGGGGAACCGTACCGTGGGTTCGAATCCCACCCTCTCCGCCATATATCATTTTACCCTGTAAACTAACGTACTATTTACGCCAGTCTACTGCTGGTCTACTATAATCGTGGTATTTGAAATTCACGGTTTTGGGGGATGGATGTCTCTGGAAATCAGCATTTACAACCGGCAGGAGAAAACCAGTGAAAGCGGAAAAGCTTACATTGGCTATGCTGTGGCGTTTGCGCCGGGCCAGCGGGGAGCTATTCCTGAGGCTGCCAAGGTCCCTCCGTTCTACGTTCGGGATCAACGTGGAGGCCAGCAGTGGCTGCGCCTGGAAGCGCGCGAGTTGGAAGGTGCGAAGACCGAAGCTCAAAAGATCCAGCATGTGCTGCAGGCGAAGGCCAAAGGCGTGGAAGTCGTGGCAGCTCCGGACCCCAACAAAGATCGCCTGACCGCAAAGGTCGCCGCGTACCTCGCCGAAGTCGAAGCCAATAAATCCATCGCGACATGGAACGCGTACCGACGCAGCACCGAGCTGTTCCTCGAAAGCTGCAAGTGCCTGAACGTCGCTGACGTGAATCGCACAGACATGCTGAACTTCAAAACATACCTCAAGAAACAGGAATTCAGTGGCCGCACGATGTACAACCACTTCCTGAATATTACGATTTTCTTTGTGTGGGCCAAGGGTGAGGAGGATACTCTCGGCCTGAAAGAAAACGATTGGCCTGAGAAGCCGGAAAGGGATCCGGAAGCGTACAGCGAGGATGAGATCAAGGCACTGTTGAAGACCGCGGCAGGAACATTTCGGGGGATCGCACGGAAGGCTGATGAGAAGAAAGATGACCGACTCTTGCTGAACGCTTTTCTAAATTCCGGACTGCGAGACGGGGAATTGTCCCACCTGACCTATGGGGATATTGATGTGAAGCATTCGATTTGGAAGGTGCGCGCCAAAGAGCACCACGATCTCAAGACGGCCGGCTCGAAGCGCGACGTGCCTGTGGGTGAATGGCTGACGCACAAGATCATGGATCGCAAGAAAGCAGAAGGCAAGCAAGACGCGGATTTGATCTTCCCCAGTAAGCAAGGCGGGGTGGACACCCACCTGATCCGTATCACCCAACGAATCGCCGAACTTGCCGGCGTCACGGGACGCGTGGACAATCACAAGTTCAGGGCCACAGCGATTACCACGTGGCTGCGCGATGGCAACACGATCTTCGATGTAATGGATTGGGTGGGCCATGAGTCGTCCGCTACACTTCAGCGCTACGCTGCGAAGCTGAAACTCGAAAATGCCGAGAATCGCAAGAAGGCAACGCGGGCGTTCGATCGATTTGCCATGGTAGGTGATTAGTCACGCGGCTCTGAGGGCCTGCTGTTCGCGCTTCTGGATGAAGGCTTTCAGCGCCACAGGGGATACAAGCCACTTGTGGCCGATCTCCACCTTGACCAGTTCGCCGGAACGCATTAATTCCCTCACCGCGAAAACAGTCGTAGAAAGTCGCGCCGCGGCCGTTGGGATATCCATTAGGAAGAGATCGTTTGGATTGGTGACTGCAGATGGGACAATGCTTCGGGGATTCTTTGCCATTGGATTTGTTCACGATCCCCTGCTGGCCGAAGCCGTCATCGGGGTGTTCCGCGCTCTAAGACATCGTCGCGGCCCTTCTCAGTAAATCGAGATTCGTTATTACCTCCTAAATAGAAATACCCCGCCGAAGCGAGGCTGAACCAAAACTGCACTGGCACACACTTTTCCGCTTACGTTTACCGGGACCTTGCTGATTTCTCTAAAAAGTTGCTCTTTTGCTGCGAATCAAATCCCCCATCTTTATTGGGGCGGAGCGGTTTTCGCTCCGTTCTTTTTATTGCCGCCCTGATTCTCATGATTGCGGTCATCGACTGGAAGCGAAAATAAAAGTGGCGCCGACTGAACAGATTGCCCGTTGCCTTGGCGTGTATTTCGGGTCCACTTGCGAGTGCATGCTGAATGGGTTTGTCTCATCAGTGCTCGTTTTTCACTCCCTGCAGAAAACGCACGACCTTTTCTTCGTACTCCGCCGGAGCATGACCGAGAGCGGACGCATGCTCCGCCCCATTCACGACCCACAGCTCTTTCGGTCCGCTCGCAGCCCGATAGATTTGTTCGGCGTGGCGACAGGGAATCGTGGTATCTCGTGTGCCGCAGATCAAAAGCACGCAAAAAGGGCGCTCCGCCACGGCCTTCTCGGGAGATACGTCGTCGGGATCGAATCCGCCAGTTTTTCCGACGGCCTCCATTGCGAAAATAGATGCAGGGAGAAACAGCGTCTTGCCGAGAAATGGACTGAAATGCAGCCCTGCATAGTCATAGCTCACTTCGCGCAAGTCCGCGAATGGGTCTTCCGCTACCACGCCTTCGATGCGTGGTTCGACGACCGCCGATTGCAGCGCCACTGCTGCTCCCATTGAAACACCGAGTGCGTAAAGATGACTGACTTTTTCCGTCGAATACAATGTGTCCACAACGGCGACCGTGTCGTGCCGTTCTTTCCAGCCGTAGGTAGCCATGTCGCCGCCACTCTCTCCGTGGGCACGGGAGTCCATCAAGTCGCCGGGATTCTTCGTGACGCCGGTGACGTATGAGTCAGGGGAGATCATTAACCGGGCGACCAAAGCCAATGTGGTAATCAACACCATAGATGCCCGCGGCTTGTACGTTTCCTCCGTCTATGATGCGTCCAACGGACGCTCCGAAGCGAACGCGACTCGGACGACATTGGTCCTGGACGAAGAGAGGTTGCGGGCTGCGGTGTTATCTGATTTGGCGGACGGGACCGGCGGGACCTTCTTTCACGACCGCAACGACATCGATCAAGGATTACTTCAGGCCGCGATGGAGCCGGAAGTCTCCTACGTTCTGGGATTTTCTCCATCAAATCTGAAATTAAACGGGGAATATCACAATTTGAATGTAACGCTGACCAAGAATAAAGAAAAGTATACGCTGAAGGCCCGCCGTGGATACTTTGCACCTCGCGGAGCGGTGGATCCTGAAAAGGCGGCCAAACAGGAAATTCAGCAGGCTGTCTTCTCGCATGAAGAAATTGGGGACCTGCCTCTCAACTGCGACACACAATTCTCCAAGAGCCCGGACGGCGTGCGCCTGACGGTAATGGCCCATATCATGATCGGAGGACTGCCATTCGTGAGAGCCGGCGATCGCAGCAAGGACACGTTGACCGTAGTAACCGCGCTGTTCGATGAAAATGGGAAGCTAGTAACAGGCCTGCAGAAGATTATCACGATGGATTTGACGGACGCCAAGCTGGAGCAATTGAACAGCTCGGGTGTCAGCGTCAAATCCGACTTCGCTGTGCAGCCGGGAACTTTCCTCGTGCGCATTGTGGTGCGGGACTCGGATGGTGGCCAAATGGCGACCACGAACCGGGGAGTGATGATACCTCACTGATGCCGGCGGAGCGCCATTATCACTGAGACTTCCTGCGTAGCTGATCTCTGCGGATTTGGTTTATAGCCTCCATGCGCAGTAAACAACCCAAAGTCGGCGACCATCATCCGCGTCCCCATGCACGGCGGTAAAATCGTCGATGCCGTCATCAAGGTAATCCTCCACGACCACAGGGGTGGCTTGCACTATCAGATCGATTTTGGGAATGAGCAAACTGCGCTCGTTAGCGAAAGCACTGAGTAAGAATGAGACTGCGATATGCAACTGATAGCCTCGGGGATCAGTTGAAACCGGCCAACGGCGTGGCCCAGGACGTGATCCTTATTTATCCCGCTTTCTCCTGATCAAGCAAGTCTGTTTTGGTTCTCCAGCTCCGCGGACCACATTTCAAGATGTGACCATGGTGGAGAAGACGATCCAGCATGGCGGTGACTGCGGCACTATCGCCGAGCAGTTTGCCCCAGTCTTCCACAGGGCGGTTGGAAGTTAACAGTGTGCTGGCGCGTTCGTAACGACGCATGACGATCTCCAGCAGCTCTTCTCCTGCCACCCGCGCTCCTCCTGAGTGCATCAGGAGGCTTTTTGCCTGACAAGGACCTATCATGGAAGTCGACTGAACTACCGAAGCTTCCCGCGAATCACGGTGATCGACCCAGCTGGGAGCGTGTACATGCCGTCGGACGTGGCGGCAATCGTGATGTTCTTGTCCTCCGCAGGGGTGTTGCAATACTGAACAAGAGCTACAGATCCGACGAATGAATGGCTAACGTGCTTGGCATCATCGATGACGATATGAACCGGGTGGGCCGCATTCAAATCGTGGTTAATCAGCATTAACGACCAGTTCCCGTCGGGGCGTTTGACAGCGTATGACGTAACCACGGTCCGCGCGGCAGCGTCCCTAAGATCGGCCGAGGCGGGGAAAATCTTGTTCGCTCCCGCGCCGTGCTGCAACCATTCGAAATTGATCAGGTGTGCGGAAGAAAAGGGAGTATATGCAGGTGTTCCATAGGCCCCGCCGCCATCATCGCCACCGTTGGCGCTGAGGTTCCCGCGACCACCGGCACCATTATTGATCGCCGGCCGATAAAACGCCGTGCCGCCCTGTTCAAAGAATGTGCCAAACGCGTCGCACTCCCAGATGGCGCGGCCGGTGACGCCCAAGTAGCCCGGTCCGCTTCGCCCCGCAGTGATTCCACTCTCGGAAATAATCAGCGGCACGTCCGCGGGGACGCCGTCCTCACGCCAAATGTGCAAGATGTGCTTCATAATTCCGGGTTCCATGTAAAGGGTCGCCCAGTCGTTCGGTGGACTGAATCCATTGATCATGAATGGGTAATGTTCGAACGACATGAATGAGAGATCGTTAAGATGTCCGTGTGCACTCAGATAGTCGACGAATCGCTCCATCCAGGAAGTGCGTCCCTGATCGTCCGCCCAGAGGGTGATGTCTTTATCGACGCCTTCGAAAATCGGACCGCCCAACCTGGCGCCGGGCGTTAGCTTGTGGATCGCATCCGCCCATTGAGAGAAGATGGCGGCATAGTCTTCCGGCATCATGTGCTTGCCGTCACACTCCTCCCCGATCTCAATTCCCACCACTGGATAACCACGTTTGTGAATGTAGGAAACCTCATTAGCGCAATCTTCGGGAGTGTCATAAATCGCCGCACATGCAACCAGCGCTGGATGGCCCATGGTCAATCCACTGGTGAAGAAATTGTCCATGCCGTTATATTGATCGTTGCCGCCGGTGATCAGGTTGTCAGCTTGGTGCCAAGGATCGATCGAAGAACCAAAAAACGATCCGGCCAAGTCCGCCGGCGAACCGGCGATTACTTCTTGGTTTCCAGTGCCCTCAAGGCGTGGAGGTGCGCCAGGTCCGGGCTCTACGCCGTTAGCCGGATAAATAACCGCGTAGTTCCCCGCGGCATCGATCGTACCGGCGGAAAGCGTCTGAAGGGCGTAGCCAACGCAGTTTCGAATATCCTGTGCCCCGTGAGTGTCGCAGGTTCCGGAGGATTTCGACATCAAAACGCGGACGAAGCGCGTCGTGACGGGCCTATCCGAAAGCTTGAGATGGACATCCCCGCCGCTGCCGTTCAGCACCGCGCCCGACAGAAAAGGTTTCCAGACGCCATTCGGGCCCATGTCCCAGTCCATCGCGTTGTTGTCGCCGACCCAATACTGCACAACGTAAACGACAGCATACGGATTTACCCATTGGATGTGGATCGCATTAACGGCTCGGGTAGTGCCCATATCGATCACCACCCATTGCGGGTGCAACGCATCGCTCTCGCCCGTGAAATGGCTGGTTAGATAAGGGTTGCTCTTCCAGTAACTCTGAAAACCAGCTACCAAAGGTGAATCGCCGCTGGTCATAAAGTCGCGATGGGGCAGCGAATACGAATAGCCGTAGTGGATCAGTTCGCCCAGTTCGGCGCTGCCGGCGTAATAGCCGCTCTTTGTCGCTGGATCGCTCCATGTGCCGTTTTCGTTCCAGTGCCATGCCGCAAGTCGCAACTCGCTGTTGTTGCGCATGGTGATCGAACCCCAACCCAAGTTTTTGACCCCCTGAATCGTCTCGGGCTTGCTCAGGTTGTCCACCTGCGCCTTACTCAGATCATCCATCCACGCGCCGGTCGCAGTGTCGGGATCGATCGTATTCAGAACGTGCTCCGGCGTCACGTCAACCTGAACCGTGGCAAGCGAGTCGACCGTGCCCACCCTGGCAACCGAATCCGCCGGGAGCTCCTGCCGGGTCCGCCGTGCCTGAGCCGCTTGTGCATTGACGCGCAACGGGCGCATAGCCACCGCCATCAGCCCGAGCGCGGCAACTGCGCCACACAACGAAATGCGAGATGAGATCCGTAGATAATCAGTAATCATGATGTCAAATCTCCGAGTAATTCCGTCAGCCATCCAAATCCCTGATCAAAGCACGCGTCGTGCTGAATATGATTCCTACACGGCAAAATTTCCAAACGCTACTGAACCTTGGTTTTTCTTCTCGTCCTACTGCTTCGTATCCAACGGATGCGTACTCTTCTCATAGAACTCTTCAGGCTGTTATCGTCGGCTTTCACCGCCTTGATGCAATCCACCACAGCCTCAATCCAATTCTTCACGTTCTACTTGCCGAGTTCTAGATTGCGAAGCTGACGAAAGAATTAGCAACAAGCACGCGGATATAATAACGCTTCAAGAACAACATTTCCGGCCATTTGCCGCCTCAAAACAGGCCGGGGGCATCGCGATTTTCACGGTCCTTTCTGCGGGTCCCTCTTGGGGCGCTGGTGGCCACTTTTCTGATTAGCCGAGTCAGGACTTGAAGCGACCATGCGGGCTAAAAAACAAACGGTATGAGAGCTTTTGTGCGTGATTTGTAATCCGGGTATGTGTCAGGGAAATGTTTTTTGAGCAAGGCTTCCTCCTGCCTCAATTTCCACCATGTCCCCAGAACGCAAAGAGTCAAAGCAGCCAAGCCGCTAATATTGCCAAGGTTTATTATTGTGCCAGAAATCATCAATAGAAAGCCGGCATACATCGGATGTCGCACAAACCGATACGGACCTCGCGCAACCAACTCGCGGCCTTCACGGTAAGTAACGGTCGCGCTCCAATTGGGTCCCAATGACAATCGCGACCAAATGGAAACTGCGAGTCCGCCGAATGTGCTTTTAGTTCCTCTTGCTCTTTCGTTCGAGCCAGACGGTCGAACTTAGTGAGACCACGGCGAATGCGCTCCAAACGTTCGTCTGTAATGGCAATGGACGTGGTATCGTCCCAATCCCATTTGCCCTCCGTTCCAAGCAAATGCCTTTCTAGCGCATCCGCGAACTGTTCGGGCGTGATTGTTCGTTTTGCCATAAGAAATCCGACCGCGTCCCGTCAGGACCGACCGAATTTGTATGCCGTAATTCCGAGCCGCACCGCCGCCACTCCCATCAAGAGCCAGAAGCCGATTATGCGAAGTGGCGGCATGAAGTAATAGTTGTGTACGTAGATGTCCAGCGAGAGGTGTGGAGACAGCAAAAACCTGACGGCCAGAGCAAGCGCCACCAAGACTGCTACACCAATGAAATGCTTCATCAATACTGTGGCTCCGCAGCAGAACCCTTTCGAGCGGAGTCTATCACTTTCCCGGTCCTTGTCGGTATATGCCGGACACGCTACCGATGCTACGCTCCACCATCGATCTTGGGGTGAACCATGTGTTTTCGGACCGTAAGTCGCCTGTTAGTGATAGGACTTTTGGTTTTTGCATCATTCCAGACAATCGCAACAGCCACTTTCCAAAGCAAGGATGCGCCGCAACAGAATGGCCCCGTTGCAAAGGGCTATGCCTCAGCCGCAATACAAATGCTAAGCGACACACAGGGGGTAAACTTTAATTTTTACCTTCGGGACGTGCACCTCGGTCAAGAAACATTGGTTCGCAAACATGCCGCCATCTGTTGAGAAGGGACAGCAAGGAACAAACTCGTTTGAATTTCAGGTCCTGCAAGATGGGACTGTTCCTGAGGATTCTCTGAAAATGGTACTCAGTTCAGGGAAGAGCGACTTTGACGCTTCCAGCTTGCAAGGGATTCGCGAGGCGCTTCCGTTCGGTCATTTACCGGAAAAATTTGCTCAGCCGTTCATTGTGTTGCGCTTCACTTTCTATTACAACCTTCCAATTCCCCAAAGTTCAAAGTAATGGTTTGCGACGATGCCCCGCCAAAAAGAAAACACCATTCGGATTCTCTGCGGAAGAGCGAGCCGTTTGGCTGCAAGCACTCGGTTACTGTGGTTTGGGCGCAGGCGGCGTAGTCGGCTTAGGAGTGGGCTTGCTTGCGGGTGCTGACACAGCACCCTTCACGGGATAAGCTTGGTCGTAGAGGCGAATGATGTCCTGAGTAAGGTCGATGTTCTTTGAGGCGTAGAGAATTGGGGAATTTTGAGAGGATGAATCAAAGACTGCCACGTAGCTGTTCTCTTGCGCGTAGCGGTTAAGTACATCCATCATTTTGCGCCCGATATTATTTACGACATCCCTTTGAGCCGTGCTGACGTCTTCCTGAAACTCGTTTTTCTTGCGGTCAAGTCGCTGCGCCAATCTGGTCCCCTGGGCCGAAATGCGAGACTTCTCCTCGTCGCTGAGCGTTGCCTGCCCTGTGTTCAACCGCTGTTGCAAATCATTAACCTGCTTATCCAGCGCTTCCAACTCTTTTTGCCTTGGGGCGAACTGTGACTGGAGTTCATTCGCCGCCTGCGTCCCTTCGGCGGTTGAACTGATTGCTTGTAGTACGTTGACGACGCCGACCTTTGTACCTACGGCCCCTGATGCAGCATTCTGAGCACGGACGGCTGTTATGCTGAGCAAGCAAATCAGACTGAGAGTAGCCACACGAAGAACACTCATGGAATACATTGATTCCCCCTGTTTTGACGTTACCTGAACACAAAGCTATTAAACTTCTTGGAGACTGAGGACAATTGCTTTCCAGATGGGCAGTGAGATTGAACAATCTAGATGAAAGGTTGCTTCGAGGAGGATTCTCAATTGCATTTAGAAACGCCTTGAACCTGATTAGGCTGGGCGTCGTGCTACCCTCAGCGCATGCCCAGAAAACAGCCCAAAGTCGGCGACAAAATCCGCGTCTCCATGCACGGCGGCAAGATCGTCGATGCCGTCATCAAGGCGATTATCGACAAGACGAATGGGTTGCATTATCAGGTTGATTTCGGGAAAGAACAAACCGCGCTCGTCAGCGAGCCGCAGGTTGTGAAGAATTAGAAATTCTCGCTAGTGCTCAGTGTCGTCGACCCAATACTCGCTTCTAAAATTTGTAACGTATTGTGGGCGGCCCTTCGTCGCCACATGTAGCGCGTGCAAGCCGGGCGCGGGATTCGCTGGCTGGAAACTCAGAACATAATAGTTGGGGATGTCATTCGATAGCCCGATCAAGTTTGCCTTCAGGTCCTTGGCGTTGTGGAAGGGGAAAAACTCACCGCCGGTGAGTTGGGCTAAAGATTCAGCAGTGTTCGTGCGCAGGGAACTGCGAGCAGCGAGAAAAGTCATGGTGGCCAGCCGAAGAGGCGGAGCAAGCTGGCTGATACAGTCGAGCACCTGCTTGCTGTAATGACCTTCATACTCGGAATCGGCCCCAGTGTGACTGAAGCAACCATGCGCGGGTCCCGGGTCCTTGCTACTAAACTTTGACGCTTCATGCAAGACAGCCGAGCGCGTACTCGAAAAACCGAAGCTGTATATGGTCGTATTCGTATCGCTGACAAGGCGAAGAGCGTCATTCAGAGTTGTTTTACTGCCTTGGTCGATCGTTTCGCTAAGCAACAAGATAGTGCGACGATAGCGCGTGGGCTGTTCCCGCAACTGAGCAACAGCGAATGCAACTGCATCTAGAATGGCCGCGTCACGGTCGCCTTCGGAAAGGGTTGCAAGCCCTCTGGAAGCATCATCGGTTTCGGCGGTGAAGTGAACTATCAGGTGCGGCGTACTGTCGAAGCCGATGACGGCGACGCGATGCTCTACGCCGCCGATCAATGCATCGAGGAGAGAGTCCAGTTCCTGGTAGTCCGTCAGGTGGCTGGCGCCGGCACCGCCTGTTTCAACCACGATTGCCAACGCCAGTGGCTGAGAATCCGTGTCGTCTTCCAGTGTGAGAGGTTGCGATACGCCGTTATCGGTGAGAAGGAAGTCGTCCGCTTCGAGGTCCGACGCTATCTGTCCGTCCTTCGTGTTCACTAAGACCGGGACCAGAACCAGATTGGAACGTACCGTGACAGTAGATTGGCTCGAGCCGCTCTCCTGCGCAATGCACAGACCGGCGACGCAAAGCATGAAAATCAAAGTTGCAAGAAACTTCATATTCTGAATTTGCTGTCTGCAATCCACCGGGAAGGCCAGGGTAACGGTGATTCATGACAGGCGCGCCCGCTAAGTTCGGTCAATGAGACTGGGAGGATGATAGAAAAGGTTGCTTTCTTCTGACTGACGCGGTAACGAGAGATGTTGTTCCCGGTGCAAGCAGACAGGGCGAAACGTTTCGGAAGCTTCGGAATGAAAGGCCCGGTCAACGCGATGCCTCTAGCCCTAGTATCGCTCGAATCCTGTGACGCTCAACACCTCGCGTGGCGACCCACCCGGCTTCTCAAGCCAGCGTACAAAGTCAGCCATCTTAACCTGATGGTCCACCCGAACGCGATACTCTAGAACAAGAATGGGACGAGGCGTCGGGTCCGGCGCATATACTGCTTGTAGGGCTCGCCCAGAGCAGCTACCAGCGCGGCCTCCTCAACTGATATGCGATATGCATAGGCAGAGGGTCAGGGTGTTAGCCAGTTCAATCAGCTTTTCGGCCGTAAAGCGGAACCGTTCTCTACGCCGCCTATGCACAACGATCAGCGGTGAGCTGCTCCGTCCTTCGATCGGAACGCTTCCATGCCCTTCTTGAGTTGTTCTAATTCGGGTGAGGGCACTACCAGTTCGGTGTATCCGCAGTTCAAGCAAACTAAGGTCTTCTGGCAAACATAGATTGGAGATAGGTTGAGTCTTTCTTTCCCAGGGAAAGCAACCGTCAGTTCGCCCTGGAATTCTTGCTGATGCGTGGAAGCACACTTACTACAAGGCATTTTCCCTCCAGAAAGCTTTTCAACAGTCTGAGTCAGGGTGGCGTGCCCCGCATCGCCACAGATCTTACCATGGGAAAAATTGCTGTCGGCACACACTGTCAGTTTTGACACTGTTCGTCACTCCATTTAGCGCAGACTCTGTGCACAGGCGAACCGGGTCTGGTCGGCAATAGGTCTTATCCGGCCAAGGTACATCTCATTGTCATCCAGCCCCAAGGGATGGCCAAATTGCGAAATATCCGAGTTTTACTTGCCGATGACCACTCAGGCCTTCTAGCGACAGTCAGAAGTCTGCTGAACCCAGACGTGGAAGTTGTGGGATGTGTGGATAACGGCCAATCGCTGTTCGACGCCGCGATGAAGTTGCGACCGGACGTCATTGTCAGCGACATTTCGATGCCGAAACTGACTGGGATAGAGGCAGCAAATCGGCTGAGGGAATCATGCTGTCAGTCAAAGTTGGTGTTCTTGTCCGTCCATACTGACCCTGATGTCATTCAAGCTGCTTTTGAAACGGGTGCACTCGCATACGTTTTGAAGACCGCAATAACCACAGACCTCTTGTTTGCCATCGGTGAAGCCTTTGCAGGACGCACTTTCTCATCCCTTTAATTTTCCTCGCAAGGTGTGCAAAATTTAACTGCGGATGCGCTCGACATGCTTTCGCTCTCGCCGCCGAGACCTCAAGGACCGGTAAACGCTCTTATCGCGAAAAGCCAAGAGGCTGCCGCGCCTCGAAGCAACGTGATGTGCCGATGATTCATCGGTTCTTCGATTTCTTTTTAAGCGGAGCCGCCATCTGCCGCCGAACCCTCTTGTCGCGGTCCAATAATGAATCGAATTCCTTCAACCATTGTTCAAGTGTGAGGTCCGAGATTCGCTTAATCATTACGCTCGAAGAGAGCCAATTCACGGCCTCGCCGCCACCGAAATAAAAATAGCCCTCCCCTTCGCGCAAGCTTTCATCACGTCCACGCGCACGGAGAGCGTCGTTGACCATTTTGCGGGTAGTATGGTTACGCTTCTCTTTCATTGCAATTCATTCTACGTTCAGTGGCGTGCCCGTGTCAGAATCAATCCGTAGCAATCAAGGCGCATTTGAAAGCGTTGCCGAAAGCGTAGCTGCCGCCGATGATTCGCAAGCACTCCTTCCGCAAGAAGGCGTGTAGAACGTGCACGCACGGAATTAGCATTCATCACCCGAAGACTGGGGCGCGAGCGCCGTTGTTCCCGTGCGGGCTCCCGGTTTGCAAATGCAAGGATTACAGGACGACCAAGGCGAAGGGATGAGCGCACGACGCAAAATGCTCGGGTGGTTTGTGGCCATCGGTGCGTTTACATTCGTCCATCTTCTCCTTGTGATGCTAGCTGGCCTGATCGGTATTTGGCTTCACTTGGATACAGGGGAAGCACGTCTGACGTTTTGGATGATGGTTTTGGTGGTCTGGGCTTCGGCGATTGCCATCTTCCTTCGTTGGCGTGAGCAGGCTTTGAAGCGACAGAGAGCACGCAATCATGCAACCCGACCTGTCGCAATAGAATTGCAACGCAATCTCCGGCCATTCCTTTTCCGAGTATCCGTGAACTCGTAAATGAGGAATCACCTGTGTTTATGAGAGTATTTGCATGTGCTGTCTCGACTTGATCTTGATTAGGGGTCCCCTTTTCGAGGGTGCCGGCATGTGCCAGCGCGCCCAGCGCCCAGGCCGGTCGAACTTTTCCTGGTGCGCGCCCTGGTTTCTCTAGATCTTTATCAGGTGCGACAGCGACATAATTTTATTTCCGTTTCGGAATAATGCCGTCCCCACGTTCGCCACCCCGTGTCCCGCGACAATTATCGGAAAAGAAGCTGTCTTAACTTGTTTTCCGCATGATTCCATCCGTTGTCTCGGTCACAAGTTGTTTTGGCAGATTGCAAAAATAGATACCGCCTCGTTTATACCGATCAGGCTTTATTGGAATTGGTTTCGCTGACATGGTTCGAAAGACTCTCTTGCTAAAGTGTGAGTCAATGCACCGGCCAGCGACTTTGAGGTCGTTTATGAGAAGCATTTGGAGGGCGGCCCTTGCGAGCCGCCCGTCCTGAGGTTCTGTCAGTTGCTGGGGCCCTTGGCCGCTGCCTCCGCCTGGGCCATCTTGGCGGCCATTTCGGCTTTCAGGGCATCGAGGTTGAAACTTGCCCCTCGTTGCATCGGCGGAAATTCCAGGAAAGTCTGGATTTCCTTGGCCATCATTTGCTGAACGAAAATAAAACGCCAGAATTGATACAGGTACCAATCACCGAAAGACATCAGCGACCCATTCCTCGTCAGGTCTTCTGGAAAGCTCATTCTCTCGTACGGATCGAGCCGCAGATTGATAATCGACGGCACGTCCGGATGATTTTTGACCCCCAGCCAGCCTTGGGGTTGATCGATGAAACGATACTTGTAGTCGTCAATGCGCACCGCGCCAATCGTGCTTTCGCCAAGATAGAAGATTTCGTGGCGATTGGAGGGGCCTTTGCCAGTGAGCATGGCGGTCTGGTCGTAGCCATCGAGATGGTTCTTGTAAGTTCCATCGCCGAGTTTCACCCCTTTGAGCAAATCCTGGGTGATGTTCGGGTTCCCGGCGATGGTGGCGAACGTAGGCAACCAGTCTAAGCCGGACATGATGCCGTTCTGCACGGAATCTGCCGCGACATGGCCGGGCCAGCGCACGATGCACGGCACCCGGAACCCGCCTTCCATGACCGTTCCTTTCGCTTGTGCGAACGGCGTCGTGCCGCCATCGGGCCAAGTGAAAGTTTCTGTGCCGTTGTCGGTGGTGAAAACGACGATGGTGTTATCGTCCAGCCCCGCGTCCTTCAGGTGTTGCATTACGAGGCCGATGTCGTCATCCAACTGCGCCATGCCGGCTTCTTCTATGCTCCAACCATTCTCCGAGTTCATCATCGCCGTGTATTTCGGCGAGAGGTGGGTGACCACGTGCATGCGAGTCGGGTTCATCCACACAAAGAACGGCTTGCCATCGGCCTTGGCCTTGTCAATAAACTTGAGGGAGAGGTCACGGATCGTGTCGTCCACTGTCTCCATGTTGTATTTGATCCCGTTAGTGGGGTGCGGCGGCAACGGCCCTTCATCTTCGATCTTCTGCTTGCCGATTTTGCCCCAGCGCGGCATCTCGGTGGGATCATCCACCGCCGTGGCCCAGGAATGAACCAGATTGCGCGGCCCAACGACATTCAAGAGGTTCTGCGGATAGTTCGGGTGGAACGGGTCTTCCATGGCGTCCAGGTGATACAGATAGCCGAAGAATTCATCGAAGCCGTGGACGGTGGGCAGGAATTCATTCTTGTCACCAAGATGGTTCTTGCCGAACTGGCCGGTCGCATAGCCCTGCGCTTTCAGCACGGTGGCGATCGTGACGGCTTCCGCCGGGATGCCGATCGGCGCGCCAGCCTGGCCCACCGTGGTCATACCCGTTCGGATTGGCAGTTCACCCGTGATGAAGTTCGCGCGACCCGCTGTACAGCTCGCCTCGGCGTAATAATCCGTGAACAGCATGCCTTCCTTGGCGAGTTTGTCGAGGTTCGGCGTCCTGCCGGCCATCAAGCCGCGGCTATAGGCACCGATGTTCGATATCCCGATGTCATCGCCCATGATGACAAGAATATTGGGTTTCTTCTCTTGCGCTCTAGCGGTGGATGTTGAAGCTACTACGAATAGTGCTCCTAGTGCCATCAATGCGAGGCTCAACTGTATGGACCACTTCATGAATCCCCTTCCTTCCTCATTAATCGTCAAATGGCAAACCACATCGTATGGGTACTCGGCCGATGTCCCAAGAAGCTACGGTGCCAAATTCTGCGTGTGGGTGCCAAAGGATGCTATTGTCAAAAGTAACGGGTCAAGCATATTTATAAAACGCTTAGGTCCTTCCATGGGAAGGCTGCCCCCCGTCAAGGGTATCTTTCTCCTGCTATGAGTTCTTCTTCCCGTTCAGGCAAGCTGCCTCTCTCGCGTTCGCTGCTTCGGAACAACTCAGCGCAGTGCGTGGAATAAATCAGTTAGTACGGTGACCACGGGAATTTGAGCAATAATCACAGGAAACGCCGGAATCGCCACGGCCAGTAATAGGGGAATTAAATCTTCTTTATTGGCGGGGAAAGGATTTAGCTGTTCAAGCTTCTCGTATGCTTGGCCGTAGTCGGCGAGCGTGCTGCTCTCCGGGGCTTGCAGGAATTCAGCCTCGTGTCCGGCACGATGAAGAATCCATTTCTCGTGGAAGTCTCTGCTGTGCAATTGGCCGAGAGTCCCGTATTCCAGAATTCCCTTGGTGCGCAACATTGCTAAACGGGGAACGAAAAAGATCAAGGGCCCAAGCGCGACGACAACGACGAGAATTACGAGGGCAATCGTGGGTAGCCTGAAATCCATCAGGTGAGCCCCATGATGGAGGATGTCGTAGCGCCAGGTTGCTCCGATTACCGCCGAGGCCGCAAAAGCTATCGGTGCGAAGGCCGCCGTGGTGAGGCTAAGGAAGCCGATTCCCCCGTGTTCGTCCGGGTGCGTAGGGACTAGCTTCAAATCTCGTCGAGACAACTTGAATGCATACACGACCCACAGCAGCCATTTCCAGAGGCTAACACCTAGCAAAAACTGGAAAATCGATGTGCTCACAAGAACTGCATACCACCCAGCCGCGCTCAATTGGAGGTTAGCGCCCGCTCCTCGCGCAAGCCACGGCGTGGGGTCTACCAAGCCCTTATACTGCAATTTGGTGTGAATAATCAAAAGCACCAGAATCGTGAGCTCCGGCAGAAATGAATCGCGTAAACGTACTAGGGCTGCAATGAAGCCATCCATGTATTCCATGTCTGGCACTTCGAGAAGACCGGCTCGGCGGATATGAGTAAGCACAGCGCGGAATCGCGTTTCCATAAGAAGCTCACCGAACAACAGCACGGGTACGGCAATGAGCAGTCGGGCGTAAACGCGATAGTCCCTTAACAGGGAATCCAGGCCTTTGAAGTTCAACAGAGCGGTGAGTACGAGGAGAGGCAGCCACGTAATCACAATCAAAACTGATATACGTCGACCTAGGTCCCAATGATTGGGACGGAGGAGCTTGAGAGCTCGCTGGGCTCGATAGAAAGGTCCGCCGCGGACGAGAGAGACTTCTGCGGGAGCATCAGGGGATGGGGTGTGAGTGTTGAGATCCATAGGCAGCCCTCCTGGGCGCCTCATTCTATCTCTGCACGTGAGGAGCGGCAGCCAGAACCGTTACCGCACCACGTCTCGAAGTCGCAGTTTTCCGTTACGTCCAGGTAACTGCAGCTAACTTTTGGGGCCGCAGACCAGAATGCAGCTTCGTATTTTTAAAAAGAAAACTCCATCCCGACAGACGGGCCTTTCTGTGACAACCGCAGAGCGAGCCGGTCCTGCGTGCCGTTGACCGTCAGGTGCGAAGCAAGCGAGTATCCGGCATTTACGCTGATGTGCTTGGTCAGCGTCACACCAAGATCGCCAGCCGAGGACACAAAGCTCCCGTAGCCGAAAAAGTACATTCCATATACATCTCCTTCTATGAACACGCGTGGCGAATTTGTTAGGTATAGCCGGAATTGCGGTCCTGCTACAGGGATTGGGGCCAGAAGTGCGCCACTGGCGGAATAAGAACCGGTCAAAGTTCCCCCACTGTTGGCGGAGGCAATGGCGGTTATTTTCGCGGTCGATTTGAAAAGATCGACCTGTACGGCGAGTCCCAGATGCCCGCGTCTCCGCCGGATGATGTCGTACTGGTAGCCGGGCGCTACGAAAAATGCATGTAGTTGACTGTTCACTTGCGCGCCGACATTGAAAGTCTGGCCCTGGAACGTAATGGTTCGGTTGAGTATGAATTGCTGCGAAGTGAAAAGTGGGATGATCGTCAAGAACAAATGGTTCTTATGCGTGAACTTCCAATCCACCACTCCACTGCCTGTGGAGTAGTTGCTAAAGCCAAGATCTCTTTGAAAACTAACAGGCTCGGAATCGGCGTGGCCCTGCACCGTCCCTGTCGGAGTTGAATAGAACCAGTAGCCCAACAAACGCAGCTTGTACTGATCGAATTCCTCCTGCGCCGAAGCGCGCACAGCGAACATTGTCGAAACGATACCAAGCACTGCCAGCGCAGACAAAAATCGTAAGGTCAAGTCCAAGGAATGACCCAATCGCCTTTTCATGGATATTTTGCGTCTCCTCTGACTCCAATGCTGTTGGTTTGGAAAAAGCCAATGTCCACGCCCTCGAGCACGAGAATCTGTTCTCATCTGTGATCGAATTGGCGACGTCGGGTCGGACGACGCGAACATTTATTTCGACTCGACCGCCGACAGCTATTCCTTAAAGACCAAAGGGGGCCCGCTGGTTCTCTTCACCTTGAGGTCTACGGTGACTTCGACGCGGTCAGCAATCTTTATGAAGGGAATGCCACTGTTCATCCCGTAATCCTTACGGTCAAAAGCCATTGTGCCTTTGATCTCTCCCGCGCCTGTGCCCTTCCCGGTGAAAGTTAAGAACAGCTTTTCAGCTTTAGTGACGCCGCGTATCGTGAAGTCGCCGTCAATCTCAGCGGAAGCCGGACCCGTTTCGACTATCTTTGTTGAGTGAAACGTGATTAGCGGGTCGTTGTCGGCATCAAAGAAGTCTTTGCTCTTGAGCTTGCCATCCTTCATGCCGCTGCCAGTATTCACGCTCGCTGCCTGAATTTTCACGTCCAGAACGCCTGACTCCGCCGCGGTGGACCCAAATACTAGAGTGGCATCCCATTTATCGAACGTGCCATCTATGGCTACCGATGCCTTCACGCTGAACTTAACCGAACTTGCATCCTTCAAAACCTCGGCAACGGGAACCTGAGCCTGAGCTAACGATGGTAGTAGGGCCGAAACCATCAGGCAGGCTACGGTTAATCTCATGGCATCTCCTTAGACATGAAGACCGCGACAACACAGTGTGCGGGATGCTCCCACCCTCGGCAACTGAGGGCCATTGTCAGAAGTAACAGGGTCCGGGGTGCTCCAAGAGAGGTTTTCTAACCCGGAGTGTGGAGAGGATGCGATAACGTTCTAAAAGCGGTCCTGCAAATCTGCGAATCCCCTTTAAGAACCAAAATTATGGACGGAACTCGTCAAGACGGCCCACTGACGGCCCGCCCTCACGATAACCACGACATGAAGCCCTTAAGTCCCGAACTTTTTCGACGCTTCTTTGTCAATTCAGCTGATCATCCTTGTAGTATTTGGTACCGGTCGCGCTGATGTCAGCGGCTAAACCGGTATCCGTCAATTGATACATCCAGACTCCATCCGAAACCGCTACGGCTCCTGCCATCGCGTCGCCTTTGTCCCCAGCCTTGGCCGCAACAGTGGTTTGTCCTCCAAATTCCCAGCCGGAATTAACGAATCCGTCGAACGCCGGTTGGTTGTCGAACACAAAAACGACTTGAAATTTATCCACGCCTACTCCCAGTCCGGCTTGCAGCTCAATCATCTTCATGTAAGTTTCGCGCTTGGTTTTGTTGTTGATGGCAACCCCTTTTCCGTTGCCTGTGCCGCCAAATAGAATCTTCACACCGAGGTCCGTGAAGACCGCGTAGCCGTATGCGCGTGTGATGACCCTTTTCGTTTTTGGCTCGGCTTGATAGAGCCGCTGAAGAGTCTCTTGCGTCGCGGCCTGAATCTTCTTCTGTTGTTTTTCTTTGTCTTCGGCGGAAGCGTTTGTCGCCATTGCAAGCGCAAACACACAAAGAAAAATGATGCATCTGGTTTTCGCACCGACTCTTACAGTTTTGATGTTCACGGTCGTGAGTCTCCTTGCCACTCTCTTCACGGATCGATCTAGTGATGATTCTCTCAACCGTAGGGACGGACCGATATCGTCAGAAATAACAACCAACCGCGTGTTTGCCATCGGCAGAAGTTTAGCGGTGGCATGGAGTTAGAAGAGTTTAACTCTGCTACCGGACTCTAGGCGACGGCGTGCAGTTGGTCGCCAACAACCCACTGGTCGTTAACACGAATTGACGCTTCGAGCGTCGAGGGTTTTACGAACGCTTCGATTCGAAACTTATCTTCTTCGCCGAACACACCTACCAGTGTCGCCTCGTCTTCGTTCGCGTACAGGTCGTTCGTCAGGTCGAGCAACTCGTCGTCAATATAAAGCTGCGCTCCCTCGAATTTTGCTACCACTCGAATTCGATGCCCCGCCTAATCTACCGACCGCCCTTTGGGGGCCGAGTCTCCCGAACGGGGAAGGTAGACGCAACGGAATGGTCTTTAACGGCGCGATTTTTGAGGCTGTGGAAAATTTATCTCGGCTGTCACGTAGCTGCTTGAGCAGTAAGGTGCCCCTCGTCATCAACGCGACATCTCCATCCCGAAGTATCGCCCGAATCCTCTGACGCCCAACAACCTCACGAGGTGACCAACACCGTCGAGCGGTTACTGGGCTATATTGATTGGCGTTTGCAAGAATTGGTGAGAGTATCGAACCAGAAAAACAGTGGGTGCGGCAACATGAAACGCCGAATTGGTATGTGGGCGATTGCGGGTCTTCTCGTAGCGTGCTTCTGGGCACTGTATTTCCTCGCAACCGCGCCTTCCGCCGACCCGTTAATGACGCTCGTCCGATTAACTTGCCCAATTGCGCTTTTTAGTGATTATCCAATTCGCCTTTATTGGGTCCTTCTCGCAAATGCCGCTACTTATGCCTTGGTCGGTTTAGTCGTGGAAGCCTTGCGAATTGAATCACGCAAAATGAAAGAGGCCCGGGCGGAGTGGAGAAGACTGCATCCTCAGAAATGAAGCACCCTCACCTTCCCCTCATCAACGAGATACTTCCATTCCAAGGATTGCCCGAGTCCTCTGACGCTGCCTTCGTGCCCTGCCAACTCCGGACCCCCCGTTTCGTTTAGCCAGAGCAGCAAGGAAAAGAACTTGGAAACGGTTGACGCCGAGCAATTGCGCATAACGTGTTGCTATTGCGAGAACTAGTCGAACGTAACCGCGGCCACAGCGAAGAGGCACTATGTCGGTGGGTATAGTGGCAAGGCGAGTCAACGAAAAACTCCAATAAGATGTGTAGGAGAAAGCCAGGAGTTGACTTCCCCGACGCAACTGAACCACAGGACAGTTATTGGCCGAAACCTGAAATGCTAGGCTGACTCCAAGCCACGAAGACGTGATCCCGGTGCAAACTATGACCAAAGGTTCATTGGACAAGTATTGGCTAAGATGCTGCGGCTGGATTACATCTCGTGCGTTCACATTCAAACTTGTCGGGAGTTGAGCCGAAAGGATTTGTTTGCTGCGATGATTTCACCGGCTGGAATCCTTCTCCTTTGTCGACCGATCTTTTGGCAGCAACAAATTCCCCAGTTTCGTGTTTGTAAGCACAGGCCCACTCAGTCCGGTCTAGCTCGCAAAAAGAACGCTATTTTTGATTGCACCTCTGCTTGAGGAGGAAGTTCATGTCTATTCTCTCGGGATTTCGCAGGCTGCTCGTCGCTGCCGCGATGACCACGCCAATGCTCACTTTGCCGGTCGCGCACGCCCAGATTGCCGTCGGCATCGGTATCTCCGTGCACGTTGCTCCACCCGCTTTGCCCGTGTACGTGCAGCCCCCGCTCCCCGCTCCGGGCTATATCTGGACCCCCGGCTACTGGTCCTACGGAGACGCGGGTTACTATTGGGTTCCCGGCGTTTGGGTGCAACCGCCCAGGGCAGGCGTTCTTTGGACCCCTGGCTACTGGGGCTTCGCGGGCGGCATTTACGGCTGGCACGCTGGCTACTGGGGCCCACACATCGGCTTCTATGGTGGAGTTAACTACGGCTTCGGCTACGGCGGCGTCGGATTCGTCGGCGGCGAATGGCGCGGTGGAGCATTCGCCTACAACAGCGCCGTCGCGAACTTCGGCAGCGTCCACGTCACCAATGTCTACGAGAACCGCACCATCGTCACGCAAAACACTGTCATCAACAACGAGCACGTCAGCTTCAACGGCGGTGCAGGCATCCAGGCGCAGGCATCCGCAACGGAACTGCAAGCTGCCAACGAGCGGCATATCCAGCCCACCGTCAACCAGGTTCAGCACCAGAACTTCGCTGCTCAAGACCGTTCCCAATTGGCTTCGGTAAACCACGGAACTCCCGGAACTCCGGCGGCCTCCAACGTGAATGCCTATCATCAGGTCGCGCAGCAGCACGCGCAGTCGCAGCCGATATCGGCTGCCGACCGGACCGCTGGCCAGAACTATCACCCCAACGAGCGCGAAGCCAATCAGGATCAGCGCATCGCCAACGGCCTCCGCAGCGGTCAGATGACATCTGGTGAAGCGGCCCGCGCCGAGCGCACGCAGTCGAACATCGATCAGCAGGTCCACAATGATCGCGCCGCCAACGGTGGCACGCTAACAGGCCAGGAGCGCCAACAGATCAACAGCGAACAAAACGCTGCCAGCCGCCAGATCTACGACGAAAAACACAACGCCAACACCGTCAAACCCAACGAGGTAGACGACCGCGAGGCTAATCAGCAGCAGCGCACCGCCAACGGCCTCCGTAGCGGTCAGATGACCTCCGGGGAAGCCGCCAAGACCAATAGCAACCAGGCCAAGACCGCCCAACAAGTTCACGACGAACGCACCGCTAACGGCGGAGCCCTCAACGCCAAGCAGAAAAAGCAAGTCAACAAAGAGCAAAACAAAAATAGCAAACAGATTCACAACGAAAAGCACAACGACAAGACCACCAAACACGCGGCCGACTGAACGGGTCGCTAACCAGAGGGCAACACCAAGCAACCGACGCATACGCTCGAACGACTGGGAAGGATGCCAGGCGTGCGCTTGTGCCTTACATATATTCGGGTGATGCCCGTATTTGACCGCGGCGAAAGGGATCATCACGGCATCTAATCGGGCCCTCGCCCTGTGGCAGGTCGCTCACCGCTGATCAGGATTTTGGCCGCGTTGACTGTGCTCAATTGGCTGAAAGTCTATGACTTCGAGGCCGCTCCGAGCGCTGATTCGATGACAATATCGGCGCGGGTGCCGTTGACGATCGCTTTAAGTTGGGCTTGCTCCTCGGCAGGCACGTTGCACTTATCCAGCGTCTGCTGAAAATCGTCGAGGAACGCCTGCCATTCCTTGCTGGTAATCCTCAAATCCTTGTGCGATTGCACCATCGACCTGCCCGTATACTTCTGCGGACCACCCGTAGCCCAGCACACCATCTCGGTCACAAGGTATTTGAATCCCGCACGCGCCACGCGATGATGCGCTTCGTCCGTAACTTGGTGTCGGATTTCGAGACATGTCGCGCAACCTCACGAGGCCACCCACCCGGCTTCTCAAGCCAACGCTCAAAGTCGGCCATCTTCACTTGATGTTCTACTCGGACGTTAGCGACTGACGTCGCCTGAGCAGGCGTCAATCGCTACTGCTCATGCGGTCTTGGAACGAGAAGTTGGACTCGACCGCGAGCGGTTTTCCGTCCAGCTCAGCGTAGGGATAGATAAAATAGTTGAGCGGATCACCCTGCTGTGGTGGGTCGAGGCGGATGTCTCGTCCGACAGTAAACTGGAGGCGATTGTCGTCATGCGCGCCGAAAAAATAGTTTCTCTTCTCTGGGTGCTTCCAAGCTTCCGACGCGTCAACCGGTATCCAGCCGTACCGCTCAACATAGAACTGCGCCCAGCAGTGATAACCCGGTATGGACCCATCGTGCTTGTCTGCAGGTAATGGAAAGCCAATCTCGAAACGCGCCGGAATTCCGGCCGCTCGCATCATGCCGATCAACAGCGAGTGGAAATCCGTGCAGTTGCCACGCTTCGAAGTGCACGCCCATATGGCGTCACCGTTACCCCAACCGGTGCCGGACTTGTCGTAGCGCATAGTGGCGACGACGTAATTGTAGATTGCTCGTGCTTTCTCCAGGGGGTCTTGGATCCCACGCGTCTCCTGCGCCGATAGCTCCGCAATGACTCCCTGGAGAGGCACCCGCCGGTCCGGTTGAAGGAAGCGCTGAAGGCCTGAAGAATCTGCCCCAGCCGATTGCGCCCTGGATGGGTGGGCGTCGAAGTCGACGTGGTGCTCCTGACGGGTTACTTGAAAGCTCAATCGCACTTCTTCGAGCGAGCTCACCTGTCTTGCCGGAGCTTGCACATACAGGTACTCATTGCCGTATTCCGGATCTCGATGCGTCGTATAAGGGAAAGGAGATTCGATCTTCAGGCCGCTAATTGTCTGATATGGATCCGATTGCGGCAGCGGAATCCAAACCGCTAAAGTCTTGGAGCCCGGTGGCAACGCAGGAATTCTGGCGAGATAAGTAAATTCGAAGGTGCGCACGGGAGCATCGATCTGCGACCAAGCAGACATACGCGCTCCCAGAAGAACGAGTGTAAACGCAAAAGCAAATCTCAGATCAACGGTTCTGCGAGAAATCATTGGCGGAAACCTCTCGAGGCTAATCAACAATGCGGTGCGGTGCCAGCAAGGGAATTCGGTTAGGTAATCCAGACTCTGAAAGGAAACCAGCCCGCGGTACCCGCGGTTAGCGGGTTGTTCAAGTAAAACCGTTCGAAGGGCGCAACAACATAGAGAACTCCACCAACCCAATCGCACAGGTACTCGGCTGTGATTCCCGTGACTGTGCTCGTAGCCGAATTACCGCCAAGATTCCAAATCGCGCCAGGACAGAGCGGATTGCCCTGCGACTCAGCCTAGGTGAAGAAAACGCCGTTTTTCTCATGTCCTAGCACAGAGACCAAGTTCCACTTAGGGTCGGGTGTCTCCGACTCGAAGTGGAAGCCGGGCTCGTCGGCCGACCACTTAATAGTGGCTCCCGTGCTGAGGAACGAACCCATGAAGTTCTGCGCACTGTTGTGAATTTCCTCCATCGCGACGATACCTTGCCATTCCACGTCGAACGAAACGGTCGCGCGGACGGGGGCGACAGGTGCAATTGCCGGATACGGAGGGACTGGCGGATTGGGAAGCCCGAGTCCCTGCGTCAGTGAGTTGGCGAGGTCATGGTCATCATAGACGTTCAGATTGTTTACGCACAGGCGGGCTCGCCCTTGGTCGAAGTCAACCTCCAGTGCGTCGTGTTCCACCTGGACCATCCAAAACACATCGTTCGAGTCGATGTGAACGTTGAAGTCATGAATTTGTGCGGAGACAGGGAGGCTGGCCGTTCCAACCGGAACGGTGTACAAATCAAGTCAAACGAAGACGAATGTGCCCTTATGGGGCTGACCGTCGATACCAATGAAATTGCCCCTGGCAAAGCCCATGTCGGCTCTGTAGGCTAGCGTCGTGTTGACGCCTGAGCTTGTACCAGTTCCGCCCCCCTGGATATGCGTCAGACCCACTAGACCGTCGAAGTCAGTGATCTGCGACGGATCGCTGATGTTAGCGAGCAGAGTGGCGGGACTTAGGGGATTATGGTGCACAATGACGCCAAAGGGCTTAAACGGAGCGCCGCCCCCAGGAATCGGCTTGAGCCTAGGGCCGCGGCACCCTTTATCATCATCCTTGTCGCCAGCGTAGGCCGACTTTGGGCGTAACAGACCCGTTCCAAGGGCTGCGCCGGCTGCACCACGAATTAGATTGCGACGGCTTACCGATTTCTGCTCAAGTTTTTGCCAAGAAATAGGATCCTGTTTATTCATCGTTGTACTCCTTCGACGCGTTTGCAGAAACAGAAGGTATGCGTTCACTGGCGGGCGACGGTCGGGGTCCCGAAAATGCCAGGCGAGAAATCATGAGAAAAAGTGCGAAAGGAAGATCGGGAAACCCCACAGACTCTGGTCTTGTGTAGGTCACAAGTCAAGTGATAATTCGGTTCTGTCGGTTCTGCACGATTTCGTGCCGAAAGACTCGGTAACCCGGCCAATCTAGGATTCTCGTGAATTCGTTGTCCCGCATTCCCCCGAGTCTAGCCGAACAGCCCCATCCCGGAAACCCGCTCTCTTATTGGGCCTCTACAAATTCTCGCTCAGAGCCGGAAAACGTAGGTTCCTGACTTACAAATGCGTTATTCCATTTATGCAGTATGCAGGCCAATACCGTTACCATCGAAGATCTTGCCGGCGAAAGTACAAAAGTACATACACGATGCTGGCAAGCAACTGGCGTGGTCCGAAGTCGCTGCACTCCAACTCCCAGACTCGAAAAGCCCCATGTGCGTTGTCCGCAGCCGTCAGGTACCGGGAGCCAACTTACCGCTTATGCAACTTGAATCGGGGGATAGCGCCCGTTCGGACACTGAGGGATTTCCCTAGTTGGGCGCCCATCCAGTCAAACCTAGAATCGCTTTGAAAATAGGTTTTGCGCAAGCTTTGGGCAATCCCCTTGTTCGTATGAAGCGATTCGTTAACGGTCTACCAAGGTCTGGCTAGCCAGAGTCGACGCGTGCTCCACGGGGGCGCGTCGGGAGCCACGGACTGATTCTGAGGAACTGTGCAAGTGTTTTCTCGAGTGGGCTCTGTAGTCTGGCTCTGGCGACGATCGTTGGAGCTCGCTCTGCTGCTGTTCGCGGCCGGATGCAGCCAACCGACAGTTCCCGGCTCAAGAATTCTTCCGCCAGGCGAGTGGCACACATTCGAAGGTACTTGGTCCGCCTCAGGCACTCGACAGACGCTTAAACTTGAAGCCGATCACCTCGCCTCCATCTTTGATTTAACCGGGTCGCTGATACTCACAGGAGATCGTGGGTTCGGAGTAGGGTTCCGGGCGAAGGCCATTGGTTTTTCCGACAATCTTGTCGGCATGCAGGGCCGGTGCGTGTGGACTGACGAACGCGGTGACAATGTTTACAGCGAATTGAAAGGCGAGTGGGTGGGAACCGGAAATCGTATCATAGGCACTTTCCAGGGAGGAACCGGCCGCTTCACCGGTATCACCGGGGAGTATTCCTTTCGGTGGGAATACGTTGTTGAGTCCGAGGATGGCGTAGTGAGCGGCAGGGCTGTCAACCTAAAGGGCACAGCGCGGTTTGGCTCAACGGCTGCCGCAGCTGGCGGAGAATAATCCAAATGAGCACAGTCATCACGGAGTTCCGCCGGCGGCTTATGCGAGCCATCCCGTTCGTCTTGGCGATTGGCATTTGGCTCTGGCCGATACCCGCCGGTTTGACGAGAGAGGCTTGGCACCTCTTTGCGGTATTTGCGGCGGCTATCGTCGCGGTGATCTTTAATTCATTTCCTCTTTTGACGGCCTCGCTGCTGGCGGTCTCGGCCGCAGTGCTCACGGGCACGGTCGATCCCGCTAAGGCTTTCGCCGGCTTTGCCAATCAAAGCGTTCTGCTCGTTGTAGTAGCGTTTCTCGTCGCGAACGCGGTCGTGAAGTCGGGACTCGGACGGCGCATCAGCCTTCTGGTGGTAAGTGCTTTCGGGCGATCCACGCTTGGGTTGGGCTATAGCATTTTTGTCACTGACGCGATGATCGCACCCGCGTTTCCGAGCAATACGGCACGCGGTGGCGTGCTCTACCCCATCATTTCTTTCTTTGGCGCAAAATTCCGGCTCCTTGCCTGACGACCAAAAGAACCGCCGAATGGGTGGTTACCTAATGTTCTGCGGGATGGCCAGCCTCAGTGTGTCGTCCGCGCTTTGGCTCACAGCCACATCCGGCAATCCAATCGCAGTGTCCTTGGCGGAGCCCTACGGTGTGAAGATCAACTTCGGCTCATGGATGCTTGCCGCATCGGCTCCGGTGTTGATCATGATCGCGCTGCTCCCGTTTTTCCTCTACAAATTGTTCCCACCTGGTGTGACTGAAACCCCGGATGCGCCGAAAGCCGCTCGCGAGGCACTGCGCGGCATGGGGCCATTGACGCGGGACGAGTGGGTAGTTGCGGTGGCCTTTGCCTTCATGGTGACCGGATGGGTGATGGCGGGGACGCTGAAGTTGAGTCTCGCTGCGGTGGCGTTCGCCGGCCTCGGGGTGCTCCTTGCAACAAATGTCCTCACGCTCGACGACATAAACTTGCAGGGAGGTACCTTGGTCACCTTTATCTGGCTGGCCGTGCTTTTTGCATTGAGCGGACAGTTGAACGAACTCGGCTTCATGGGCTACGTCGGAGCGCGGCTGACGTCGCTGCTCGGCGGAATAAGTTGGCCCATTGCTTACGTCGTTCTTCTTTCGCTGTATGTATTGATGCACTACATGTTCGTTAGCCAGTCGGCACAGATCTTGGCTCTCTTTGACGTCTTCATGGGCGTCGGCGTGAAGACTGGTGTTCCGGCACCCTTGATGGCTTTTGCCCTGCTTTTTGCCAGCAGCTACTTCTCGACGATCACTCCGCAAGGAGGGAGCCAAAACGTTGTCTTCGTCGGGAGTAACTATCTCACTCAACGTGAACTCTACCGGCTTGGCCTGCTGACTACAGTTTTCTGTTTGCTGGCGTTCCTGGTAGTCGGAACGCCGTGGCTCCTGTTTGTCGTACGGTGATGCCACTGGCGACTACTCCATGAGCCTCAGGTTCTGCTCTTACTCACGGAAAAACGCGGTCGAAATTGAAAACGGAGCACTTCGTTTTGTGCGCAGTCCCAGGTCGGGTTACCGCAAACGTGGTACTAGTCGCAGCATTTCCGGTCATGCGAGAAATCAGTACTTGCCCCCGAATAACGGATAAAATTCCAGCTACGCGATGTCAATAGTTCGCAACCGTCCACCGACTTCTTCCGGCTGCAAAATCACTCTACAAAAACGATGATTGCGTATCACTTTTTGTGATAACTTTATTGTTATATTAATTATAATAAATATAATGGATATGCCCTGCAAGTGCGGACCAGTCAACGACAGGAAATTCAGCGCGGAGACGGGCATTCATTTTCCCGGATTCAAAAATATTGACAAACCCGCGGTGCGGGTATTCGCCGAGGTTGTGGTCTGCATGGATTGTGGCACTGCTGAATCTGCTGTGCCGGAAGAAGAGCTACGCCAACTCGCAAAGAGAAACGCCGCGACGACAGACTAACCTAGGGTTGAGTCTTACTTCTCAATGAGAATGAAAGGCCGAGTGTTCCGCACAGATGCTCTGAAAAACGTGTTCTTCTTCCTCCCCATGAAAGCTGCTCAAGGCGTACCCACAGAGGATATCCAAATCGAAGTTTTTGCCTACCTCGTTCCAGAGTTGTTCTACACGAATCGCAGCGTCGGCCTTACCTTCGGCCCACAAGACAGATGTACCTTCTCCACACACCACAACACCGTGATGCTCTTGCCTCGCCGCTTTGGCTGCTGCCTCAATGAGACCACCTACAAGCGGAAAAAATCGGGTCGAGTCAGGCATATCATTGACCATAAATGTGGATAGCGCTTTGTCCACATCCAACTGAATGTAAGTTCCCTGTTCCGTGGCGGCATCAACATCTAAGCCTTGTGTCTTCAATCTCGAAACGAGACCGTCCTGGTGCGACTCAGTGATGACGACGATAGCTGCACGTCCGGACTTGAGGGCAACAGCGATGAAGTCCGCAAAAGTGCCAAGAAGATGTGCGTCATCGGAATAGAACTGAACCTCATGGCGATGAGTGGCGTTCGCTGCTGAAGTGTCGGTGAACGGATTGCTTTCTAGGCCGCTACTGGGAAATTGCTTACCCCGAAGAACCGCATCCACGGCAGGCAATAATTTCTTTTTGACATCCGTCTTGCGAACGTAACCCAACGCGCCCGTATCCAATGCTACCCGGACGATGTCGAGGTTGCTGTTCTGACTCAGGAAGATGATCTTGGAGCTGGGGGAGTGTTGTCGCATCCGCTGGGCGACTTCGATTCCGTTCAACTTGGGGAGACCGATGTCCAGCAGAATTACGTCCGGTTTCAGGTCTTGGGCTTTCTGAACAGCTTCTAATCCATCCGACGCTTCGGAGATGACTTGCCATTCTGGCCGCGCCCGAAGCAGCAGCAAGCGGACTTGCCGTCGCCAATCTGCGTGATCATCAGTTATGAGAATTCGGATTGACGACAACGGTTGTCCTACCCTTGGACTTGATCAAGATAATGTCTCTTTATCGCCTCATTAGCAAGAACACCGCCTGTGCAAATAAGTTGCGCGAACCTCAATGCCCTTGCGCCTCCCCAGGATTCGCGGTCTAGCGCCTTCCATGCGAAGGCCGGCCCCTGTCAAGAGTGTTTTGCTCTTTCCATGAGTTCTTCTCTCTTTTTCCCGTTCAGCCAAGCCGCCTCTGTCGCCACCCTTCCATCCGCACTCTTATGATGTTCCCCAATGGGCGTAAGCATGCGTCGCCGCAGTTCCTCTTTCAAGGCCTGCAACTTGGCTTGCTGCCTCTGGCGCATCGTTCGTCGCAGGACCGTGAAGTGCCCCTTCCGGGTCCTGCCGCAAATGTGCGTGAAACCCAAGAAGTTGAACGTCTCCGGCTTGCCTTCTCCACGCTGGCGTCGATTCTGTTCCGCAAAGCGGCCAAATTCGACGATGCGCGTCTTATCGGCATGCAGTTGAAGGCCAAAGTGCGCAAATCTCTCGCGCAGCTCTGCCAGGAACCGCTCTGCTTCATACCGATGCTGGAATCCCGCCACAAAGTCATCTGCAAAGCGAACGAAGATAACCTCTCCGTGCGCCTGCTTCCGTCTCCATTGCCGGACCCAGAGGTCGAGTGTGTAGTGGAGATAGATGTTCGATAGCAGCGGGCTAATGCTCCCGCCCTGAACTGTCCCGATCTCACTCTGCACCCGTTTGCCCTCTTCCAGGACGCCGACCTTGAGCCATTTCTGAATCAAGCGCACGACGCGCCGATCGGCTACGCGGTGCTCGACGAATTTCACCAACCATCCCTGGTCGAGAGTGTCATAAAACTTCCGGATGTCGGCATCGAGCACCCAGCTCACTTTTCTCGTTCCGATCCCTACCGCCAGCGCGTCCAAAGTTTGCTGTGGACTACGACTGGGCCGGAATCCATACGAAAATCCCAAGAAGTCCTGTTCGTAGATCGCGTTCAGCACCTCGACGGTGGCACGCTGGACGATCTTATCTTCCAGCGCGGGAACGCCGAGTGGCCGAAGCTCACCCGGTTTACC
The DNA here is from genome assembly GCA_963783955.1 of Candidatus Acidiferrales bacterium. Classification (GTDB taxonomy): domain Bacteria; phylum Acidobacteriota; class Terriglobia; order Acidiferrales; family UBA7541; genus Acidiferrum. The sequence goes on from CAWAPN010000005.1 coordinate 279,137, forward strand.
CACCTTCGGGATGTACACCCTGCGCACAGGCCTTGCTCGGTAGGCTCCTCGCTTGAGTCTAGGGGCAAGATCCTGGAGGTTCGCCTCAAGGTTCTCGCCGTAGTGCTCCCACGTCTCTCCGTCCACGCCTGCTGCCGCATCCTTCTTGTACGTACGATTTCGGACCACAAGTTGCAGCGAGGGGAAACGATATAGGTGCCAGCATGGCCCTTCACAACCATGCTGGCGTACCTGTTGGGTGGGCAAGACCAAGAAACCACCGCTTGAGTTTAAATCTTGACACGCACGAGGATCTGCTGTCGTTGCTCCAGAGCAACGTCTCCCGCCGCCGGCCCTTTCACTTCTGCCGGACAATCGAGTTGAGCATCGCAGTCACGGTGCCGATTTTTGCCGGTTGTCCGGATCTTCAATCCACTTCTGATAGGTTTTGGAGTACAAGATACGAACGGGCGAATCTCGTCCGAAACGGGAATGACACGATCGCCATTGCTCTAACGACGACTCTTACGCCTTTGGCCACACTACTTCTGGACGAAAGTAGGTTACGCTCCGCGCCTTTTTTGTGGAGTTCCTCTCGATTAGAGCAATCAGTGAAGATGCAGTCCCCACGCGACTCCTCCTCCCAGAACTAGCAGCTCGCTGTCACACGGAAAGAAAAGTACAGAATATAAATTGTCGTCGCTTCCACCCTCCGGTTGTAGGCGGCTGAGAGCAGGCAGCAAATGACGGTGGAGCAGTACCGCAGAGACCACGAAAAGCACAATTCCCCGGGTTTTCATTGTGTCGCTCCTCTTTTCGGCGAAGCCGCGATGGCTCTCTGGACCTCATCTAGAAAGGCCGTCGCTTCCACGCCGACATATTGAGAGTTAGCGTCGTCAAGTGGATGCACTCTTCCGTTTTTCAATTGGTATCCTGCATCGAACATCATTTCGTATTCGGGGTAACCGGGAATTGACTTCGAGAGGAACAAAACATACCGAGAATCAATTTGGGGGAGCCCATGACCCGCTGTCAGATAATTAGTTATGTGTCCCGATGGGAAACGTATCGCCCCACCTGCTCTGGTAGCGACCACTACGTCCCCAACGGATAAATTGGCAGTCGGGTCCTGCTTCAGGATTTGGTCTACCCTGACCAGGTAATCGGTATAGACGTACGCATGACTCTTGGTTAAGAAACACTTGCCATTAGTTACTGTGCCGACGACAACTGCCGTGGATACAGAAACCGGGAGGCCTCTTGGGTCAATGAACTTCTCATAAATCACGCAGTCTATGAAAGTGAGAGAGGTGGTTTCCTTCTGCCCGTTGACCAGTAATCCGGGGTCGACGACAAATGGGCGTGGGTAATTGGTTTCAACATACCGCTGCTCCCTTATCTGACGACGGTCGCTGTCGGAAGCAGATTCAAGCGCACCTCCCGCAAACTCTCCGACAATAGGCAGCCCGGGGTACTTGCTTGGCCTCTTTAAATGGCCTTTGTCCTCCTGGCACGGCTTGGTCTCAGACGCCCCAGCGCTCGGTACGGTTTGACCGCGAGAAGAAGGACTCCAGAGCGCTACTAGCGTGGCATAGGAAATCATTTTAGGGTGTTTCATTACCCAACTCCTGGTCGTTAGGAATTTGACTGCAAATAAAGTCATGAGAATCGAGCCAAGTTCGCGCCAGACTTAAACTGTCAGATCGGCTTATAGCACTACACCGCAGCACCGGACAGACACATTCCTCGGTGGGTACTTTTTTTCAAGTGTGACAACATTTTCCTGATGATCCTTTCGGAGCCGAAAGAACCTAGAGTTGCTGTCTTCCCTCGTTGGAAGTGTGTTTCTCCAATTACTTTTCACTGACGAGTCGGAACACTCGTCGGAGGGATACAGACGGTCAACAGAACTTCTGAGGACGAGTTCCGGAAATGAAGCTTTTCGAGATTGACGGACCCGCGCAGGCACCACCCCAAAGCAGTGCGTGCGGCCCGAAAGCGGCGGGTTCAGAGCCGCACGCAGGGGAACGAATATGGTGCTCAGTCCTAGCGAGGTGCAGTAAAGTCCCATCGTAGGCCTTAGGAAGTAATTCGCAGGACAGGAGCTACTGCTATGACGACAACGACTCTCCCGTCTCATCCACGATCCCTCTCGTTCCATTGGGAAATGAGCGAGTTCTGGTCTGGTGATCTGGGTCTTACCTTGATAACCATTTCGCTGGGCCTGCTGGTCTTCATCATCACTCCGCTTCGCACCGCAGGCCTTCCTGGCCGGTACATGCTGGACATCATCATGATGTTTCTGATGTTGTACGGTGCGGCAAAAGTTGAGCCGCGCCGCGCTGCGAAACTCTTGCTGATCGGATTCGTTGCCCTGGATACCGTTGTCTTGGGAATGGCACGCATGAATCCCTCGGCTTCCTTAAACCTGCTGGGCAGCATTCTTGTAACCGCGACACTCGCTTTGTATGTCCGGATCGTTTTAGTTGTCATGTTTCGTGGAGGCCCGATGCGCTGGAGCCGCATCCAGGGAGCGGTATGCGCTTACATGCTGCTGGGCATGACTTGGGCCTCGGCGTACCAAGTGCTGGAGCAACTACGGCCGACCGCGTTCCGTTTCGTCACTGCACCCACCACCTTCGACGAGTTGACTTCCAAGCTGACCTACTACAGCTTCTGCGCACTAACGACGGTGGGAAGCGACGTCACGCCCTTGGATCCCTTAGCGCGCTCACTGACCACCGCCGAATCGATGACCGGCCAACTGTTTCCAGCGATTCTGATCGGTGCGTTGGTCGCAATGGCCGTTCAGTCCCGTGCAAAACCCTGATTGCCAGCGACGGTGTCGATCCATTCATCTTGCGGAATTGCGTGCGCCGTTAAGCGCCCCAGGCGGGAACAACGCGAACCATGTTCCAAATGAGCTGATCGAGCGCCGCATCCATCTCGTTGTGCGGTTCCGTCCTCGTGTTGGTCAGAGTAGCCCAGCACATTCCTGTGGCCGTGCGCACCATAATCGTCGTCGTACCTGGGAGGCTGCCGCTATGCCACCAATTTCCCTGGCCGTTATTTCGAACCATCCAACCTCGAGCGTATTTCCCAGGCGAATTCTGCGGATACGCGGGAGCTGGGGTGGTCATCATCCGGATCGTTTCCGGCTTAAGTAAACTCGGAAGGTTCGGCGAGCCGCCCAGGTGGTCCAGGAATTGGACGAGACTCGTCGGCGACGCGACCCATCCTCCGTGCGAGTCCATGCGCGTCACGTTCATCTTGTACGGATCCTCACTGTACTGTCCGAAGTAGGTAACTTCATTCGGAAAGCGCTGCCCCTCTTTATTTCGCCCAATTTGCATGTCCGTAATGCCGCAAGGCGCGAGGACGTTGGCTCGTACGTAGGCTTCGTATGGCTGGCCGACGACCTGTTCAATGACACGGCCCAACACGCAATATCCGAAATTGGAATACGCCCAATGCTGCCCCGGCGGATAGCTGAGCGCGAGGTTTTCCAACGTCCAAGAAATCAGCTTCTCGTGGTCCCAGGAGTCGTGCTGGAACATAGGATCGCTGGCATCGTTGGGCCAGCCGCCCGAGGTGTGCGTCAGAAGGTGATCGACGGTGATATCGGTTACGTACTGCTTGTATGGGCCCTTGCCGTAGTTCGTTCCGAGAACACCAGACGGCCCAAAGACTTTGTCGGTGAGGTTGAGCTTACCTTTCTCGATCAGGCTGAAAACCGTAACGGAAGTGATGGGCTTGGTGACGCTTGCAATACGAAACAGGGTGGATTGCTCCGCTTGCAGCGCCCTGGTACGGTCCATCAATCCGAAAGCCCGGTCGTAAACGAATCGGGCGTTTCGAGAGATGGCGATGGACATCGCCGGCACAGAGAAGGACCTCTTGAACTCCTCTACCAGCCTTCCCATTTCGCCGCGTTCTCGTCCCATGAGTCGGTCGTCTGCGCCTTGCTGAGAAAAAACCGCGGGCCTAGAAAAAGCAGCCGCTCCAGTGGCGGCAAACAGATTCCGTACCATCGTTCGCCTGCTCCATCGTTCCGGCATCTGATTTCAGTCCTTTCTCACTTTTGTAGCAGTTTGAGCCTATTCGATGGGAATGGGCCCTCGCAAGCGTCGAAGTTAGCCGGCATTGGCAAGGTCAGGCAAATCAAAACCTCTCAGGCTCACGAGCCTGCGCCCAATCGCTCTGCCTTCCTCGTCCACGCACGAGTCAGCTGATCCTCGATCACCGGAATAGCTACCCGAAACAGACCCATCCATTCCTTGAAAGGTCCGATGAGAAACGAGTGCGCGCCTGTATCGGCATTGCTTCGAATTCGACGGTCCCCAATCTTTTGCCTCCCAGCCGACCCGCCCAACGTAGGTGGGGCATGCTCTCTGGTCACCCCGTTTCCGCTCAGGCCGAACGACTCTGCGGCCAGGGGTGAGTCTTGATCTGGTCGTCGAAGCGGTGAAGATCAAAACCGTGCGACGCAAGCCAGATCACATGCGCGAGACCCGGATGTGGCCGAACCTTTGCCATTTCGGTTCTCCTTTATTGGAGCCCTTGCGAAAAGGCAACCTGCGGGCCAAATCCAGCGGATTGAATGCATGGATCTTCGCGGACTGACCCGGATGGCATTGCTCGAAAAATTCCTGAGATTTCGTAAATTTCCGAGCGCGATCGAACCGCGATGTCGCAAAACTTCTTGTTTTGAGGAGACTGGATTTGGCCTGCTTCTTGCCATATAAATGCCTGGAACCAATTTCGGGAGGCATCATGAACAATTTTGGCAGAAAGGCCCGGTTGGCGGTCTTTGCTTTCCTGTCCCTCGGAATAGCACATCTGGCAGTCGGCCAAGAACCGCCCGCCGAGAAGCCTCCGGCCAATGTCGCGGGCAAGTGGACGATCTACGCGAAGGCGGCGGATGGCGAAACATCCACCAAGTATGTCGAGCTGAAACAGGACGGCAACACCATCACCGGTCATTTCAAAGGCCCGAACCAGTCCGGAGGGCTCGAAGGCACAATCAACGAACAACACATCGTGTTTCGTACGAAAACACGCTGGGTGTTTACTTTCCGCGGCAGAGTCGACGGAGACACCATACAAGGCACCTTCCACGACCGCCGTGGCACCGGAGAATGGCAGGCGCAACGAACCAGCACCAACTGATTGGCTGCAGGAGGCGTCCCGACTGACGACCAGGGCTCGGCGAGTTCCAAGGCCTTTTTCCTCCTGCGACGTTTAATTAGCCTTTATCCACACGTTTAAACTAAGGCTGTTGCGTATCCGCCTCTGCACGCATCAAAATGATGTTGTCTGTTTTCTCTGCCCTCGGGAAACTATGGTCTTCAGCTCGATCGATCAGGTTCGTCGCTTCTTCAAAATCCTGGGGGGCTTCACGCTTCTATTGGCAGGGGCTGTCATGGTCTTTACTCCGGGCCCGGGGTGGCCGGTGATCCTGCTTGGTCTGACGTTGTTGGCTGCGGAGTTTGTCTGGGCGAAGCGGCTCATGGATCGCATGAAGCAGGAAGGCAACCGGCTGAAAGACACGCTCTTAAAGTTTGGCAAATCCAACTCGGCCTGAGAAAATCTCCCCATGCAAAACGATTGGCAGGGTAAGTGGGCCCTGGTTACCGGAGCCAGTGCCGGCATCGGCATTGCCCTGGCCTCGCGGCTTGCAGCTGGAGGGACGCACCTGGTGCTCACGGCTCGGCGGCGCAATCGCCTGGAGGATCTCTCCCGAAAATTGAAGGCGACGCACCACATCCAGACCGAGATTTTTGTCGCGGATTTGGCCCAACCGGACGCCCCTGGAAAGCTATACGGGTTCACCCGGGAAAAAGGCGTTGCCGTCGACCTTCTGATCAACAATGCCGGATTCGGTCAATACGGCGAACTGACCCGGGTCGAGACGCAACGGCTCCTCGACATGGTCCAGGTCAATTGCACCGCAGTAGTGAATCTTACCCGGCTGTTCTTGCCGGACATGATTGCCCGGCGGCGTGGCGACGTTCTAATTGTTGCTTCGACAGCATCGTTTCAGGCGGTTCCCTATATCACCACCTATGCGGCAACCAAAGCGTTCGACCTTTTCTTTGCCGAAGGGCTCGCCGAGGAGATGAAGCCCCATGGCATAAGGGTCTGCGCTCTCTGCCCTGGCTCGACGGAATCGGAGTTTCACGCCGTCGCCGGACAAGAGCGATTCACCAGCAAGCACCCGGAGACGGCCGAGAAGGTAGCCCGGACGGGCCTGGAGGCCCTGGCGGCTGGCAAGAGCTATGTGATTTCTGGGCTGGGCAATTACCTGGGGGCGCATTCGCAACGTATTGCTCCACGCCGGGTCGTTACCCGTGTTGCCGCGAATATGTTCCGGCCCGGCAAGCCACGCTGAATGCGCCAAATCTCCTGAAACCTGGATGCCCCCTTTCGTGTTCTATATATAGCGATAGGATGCGCCTGTCGGAATACTCGGGAACCTTTTCCGATGGACAGGGGAAATACGAGAGAAAGCAGGGCGTCATACCAGGAGAGATGCAGATCGAGTCACACGACCGGGATGACGCGCTGCTCAAACGCTCGGCGAAGGGCGATGAGTTGGCTTTCGCTGAGCTGTACCGGCGTCACCAGGCCCCGTTGTTTCGCTTTGCCGTGCGCATGACCGGCAGTTCCTGGGCGGCGGAAGAGATTGTTCAGGATGTCTTTATGACACTGGTGCGCGAGCCCAAAAAATACGACGTGGATCGTGGCACCTTGGGCGCGTTCCTCTACGGAGTGGCACGCAACCGCATCATGAAGCATTTGGAGCGGACTCCCAGGAATTTTTCTCTCGATGAAGCAGGCGAGGCTGGCCGTGAGAGCCATCCACAGCTTCACGAGCAGATGACGCCGGCGCGGTGGACCGAACTCCGCGAGCGCCGTGAGCAGGTGCGCGCGGCCGTCCTGGAGCTGCCATCGGAGTTTCGCGAAGCGGTGGTCCTTTGCGAACTCGAGGAAATGAGCTACGAAGAGGCTGCTTGCACTCTCGATTGCCCGGTCGGAACGATTCGTTCCCGCTTGCATCGCGGCCGCGCGCTTTTGCTGGCGAAACTCGAAATGCTGCGTGAGGTTCCGAAACGCGCCAATGCGAGTCGTGGGTGATTTTGACCGGAGATACAGAATGACTTGTGAAGAATTTGCTACCGCGGGACTCGACCTTGGCTTTGCCGAGGCCGATGGTCTGTTGCAGAAAGCCGCTCGCGAGCACTTGCGCGAGTGCCCCCATTGTGCCGTGCTCCAGGAAAACTGGCTGTCTTTGCGTGAGGACCTGCGGGGGCTTGGAGCGGAGAACGCTGGTGCCGAGGCTCCTGCCCGTGTAGAGATGCGTTTGCGCCAAGAATTTCTCACGAAACACAAGACCGTGAAGAGACATGGCTCGGCCATGATTTTGGGTTGGAGTCTGGCAGCGGCTGCGACGTTGTTCTTCGCTGCCAGCGGAGCAAATTGGTACCGGCACAGAGCCGTGGGCGCGGCCAAAATTCGATCGAATGCCGCGATTACCCGCAACGCGTCGCAAAGCAGCGCCGCTGCAGGGTCTGCGCCTAGTGAAGTCCTGGTAGCGTCGAATGACTCCGGCGACTTTACGCTTTTGCCGGACAGCATGCCCCCGGCACCGGAGGACGCCACCGTGGTGCGCGTACAGATGCAACGCGCTGCGCTTGGAGCGCTGGGCTTGACGGTAAATGAAGAGCATGCGGGCGACTGGATTCAAGTTGATTTGCTGGTCGGCGACGATGGGCTGCCGCAAGCGGTGCGCTTGCCGCAATCGACGTCTGGAGCGAGCAATTGATATTAGCGGCGTCAATGCCGCGAGCGGGAGAGAAGAGGAGAAGTTGGCCATGAAGATGAAACGAACTTGTTTGTTGGCGAGCGGAGCGCTGTTGTTAGGAATGTCCATTCTGGATGCTCAAGAACCGGCGGTCGAACCAGCTCCTCCGCCGGATGCTGCTATACCCGGTGGTCCGGTGGGACCACGCATGGAGATTTTGGGCTTCGGAGAAATGCATCCGGGAAAAGTGGTGACCGGCGCTCCGTATAGCGCTGTGGCCGTCACCGAGAGCAAGCAGACTCTCGCGGATGGTAACGTCATCGACCGCAAAGTTCAGTCCAATATCTATCGCGACAGCCAGGGGCGAACCCGCCGCGAAACTACCTTCACCGGCGTTGGCCCTCTCGCCGCTTCCGGCCAGCCCCGCACCATGGTTAGTATTCATGACCCGGTGGCTTCGACCGCTTATGTTCTTCACGCGGACACGAAAGTGGCGGAACAGCTTCCCGTGCCTGCGAAGCGGGCAAACAATTCTGCGGACGTGCGCGGCAAAATTGACGCGCATTTTCAACAGGAAATTGCCAACGGCACTTTGAAGAAGGAGGATCTCGGCACGCAGATGATCAACGGCATCAGTGCGCAGGGCACGCGGTACACACGTACGATTCCTGTAGGACAGATTGGTAATGCCAACGCCATGACAGTGGTGAATGAGCAGTGGTATTCGCCGGACCTGCAGCTTGTAGTGAAGAGCGTGCGCACGGATCCCCGCCTCGGTCAAGTAACCTATACGCTGACTAATATCCAGCGCAGCGAGCCAGCCGCGGCTCTGTTCTCTGTGCCTTCGGATTACACCGTGAAGGCCGCCACTATGCATGGTGGTCTAGCCAGGCACGGCAGTCGGCCGCCGGCGGACGGGCCTGTTCCGCCACCGAATGAATAGCCGAGCCTAACGATCTTCTCTCCTGAAGACGGCGCGCCCTTTCTGCAGCAACCCCCATTTCTGCAGGGAGGGCGTTGTCGTGTCTGGACCGAATGCAGGAGGTCTGTTCATTAGAATAGAATTCTGGGCATGACGGAAAACGAACTTGCTGCGCAACTGAAACGCGAAGGTTTCTCACACACGTACGTCTGGGAGGATGGACCCGGCGCCACCTACCCGGACCACAAGCATCCACAGCAAACAGCGAATATTGTTCTGACCGGCGAAGTAACGATCACCGTCGCTGGGAAATCACATACTTACCGGCCAGGCGCCCGCTGTGATATTGCTGCGAACACGGTGCATTCGGCAGTGATGGGGCCAAGTGGCTGCCGGTATCTGGTCGGTGAACGCTGACGCGGACGCGCGACGCCGCTATATTTCGATAGCTCGATCGAGCAGCTCGACCACGTGCAGGACTTCCTGTCCGGTCCCGTGCATCTCGGCACCTGCGCGGAGTTGTAGCAGACAACCTGGATTTGCGGTCGCAATCACCTGGGCGCACGTTTCTCTCGCATACTCCATTTTTTCGTTCAACAGATCCAAAGACGCCTGTGTCTCGGTCACGTTGTATACGCCCGCCGATCCGCAACAAATATCCGAATAGGGCAGTTCCACAAATTCCAAGCCGGGGATCCCGCGTAACAGTTGCCGTGGCGCTTCCCGCACCTTTTGCCCATGCAGCAGATGGCAGGAATCCTGATAGGTCACCCGCGCTCCGATTGGCTTGAGTTTCGCCGACAACCCGAGGCGCGACAGAAATTCTGTTACGTCTTGCACTTTGTTTCGGAACGTCTCGGCCGCGCCGTGTTCGGGCTCATTGGGCGCAAACAAATGGTTGTATTCCTTCAACGTGGAGCCGCAACCCGCCGCGTTCGTCACAATCGCGTCAAACTCTCCCTCTCGAAATGCCTTCAGGTTGCTTCGCGCCAGTTTCCGCGCAGCCTCGCGCACACCTGCATGGGCCGCTAGCGCTCCGCAGCATAATTGTTCATGCGGCACAATGACCTCGCAACCGTTTGCAGCGAGCACTCGTATCGTCGCATCGTTCAGTTTGCTGAAGGTCACATTCGCGACACAGCCCGCAAAAAATGCGACACGTGCGCGCCGCGGCCCCTTGGCTGGGAACGTCATTCCCAGTTTTGCGAAGAAGAATTCATCGTCGATTCGCGGCAGTAGTCGTTCCCGCTTTGCAAGCCCCAAAAGCTTCAGAATCCCTGTTCCACGAGCGATGGACTGCAAGCCGGATCGCTGGTAGAAGCGCAACAACCTCGCTGCCGCGGCAATGCGGTCCGGAAACGGCAACAGTCTCTCAAAAACAAACTTTCGAGTGGTACGCGAGAACCAGGGCCGTTGATACTCTGCCTCGATTCGCGCCCGCGCATATTCCACCAGCTTTCCGTATTCCACGCCAGACGGACAAGCGGTCTCGCAAGAACGGCAATCGAGACATTTATCGATGTGATCGACAAAAGTGCTCGAGAGCGGAGACTGCCCTTCGTTCACCTGGATCATTTGCCGGATGCGCCCCCGCGGCGAATCGGCCTCCAACTGCCATAGACGGTACGTCGGGCAATGGTTCAGGCACAGGCCGCAGTGGACGCACCGCGCGTAATCCTCGTAAGCCGGGATTGTCCCGGGAATGGGTTGCGACGGTGGCAAGCCTAGATTCCTCCCACTATGCGCCCCGGCGCAAAAACGTCGGAAGGGTCGAAGGCCTGCTTCACACGCCGTTGCAGAGCAACTTCCATTTTGCTCATCTTCCCGCCAGCCATCCTTTTGACTGCCAGTGGCGCGTGTAGCAAAGTGGCATGCCCCCCCGCCGTGTTCGCGATCGAGCGAACCGCAGAGACGGTTTTGGCCAAACGTGCGGCTCGAGCTTCATCGTCACTTTCTGTAAGCACAGTAAAGTACACAATGTTCGCAGCGCGCAGTAACGCCGCGGTCCGGAGTGCCGAACCCCCCGCGATCTGCGAAAGCGCTGACAGCGTGGCGGCCTTCACCTCGGGCAAAGCCAGCCGGTAAACCACGTTTGCAGGCGACGCCCACCGCAGCCATTCAAAGCATTCGCGAAGCATGCCTCCCAAAATTTCATCCTCTTTGGTTTCCAGAATTCGGCTCTGCGTGGCTTCCGTTCTTCGCGCAATCCCCTCCAGATCTCGGCCGACCCTTGTTACCACCTCCGGATTTCCCTCAAACGAGCTATAAACTTGCCATTTGCCTCGTTCGAGCTCGAGCACCGGGGCTTCGTCAGACCTTTGCAAAATCGCTTGCAAGATTTTTGCGGTATGCGAATCGAGCGCTTCTAAGTTGGATAGCGGCAGCCCAGATTCTTCTACGGTCTTGCGATATTCCAAAGCCTCGTCGATGCCTTCGAAACAAGCCAGATGGCCGCCGGATGCGTGCTGCAAAGGGACGGTCTTGAAATTTACTCGTGTAATGACTCCAAGCGTTCCCAAGGAGCCTATCAGCAGTTTGTGGAGGTCATAACCGGTGACATTCTTGACCACGCGGCCACCGCTCTTGCAGAGCTGCCCTGTGCCATCCACGAATTCCGCCCCAATCATAAAATCACGTGCCGAGCCGTATTGCAGCCGCAGCGCCGAATCGATTCCGGAGGCAATCGTCCCACCCACCGTCGCGCTTTCGAAACACGGCACCGCCAGCGGCAGGAATTGTCGGTGCTCTTTCAGATAAATCTCCAATTCCCGCAACGGCGTTCCCGCATCCACGCTCAAGGTCAAATCGCCGGCGTCGAAATGTGCGATCCCACGCAACGACGCCATGTCGATCGCTATGTCGTAGCGTTCCGGGGGCATTCCCAAGTCACACTTGCTCCTCGATCCAAGCGACAGAACCGCCAGTTTCTCGGCTACGGCAAACCGGACCACTTCAGCAGCCTCTTCCGCAGAAGCGGGCCGAACGATGGCACTTGGAACCAGGTCATCGATTGCGTAAACCGCCAATTCCTCCGCCGCACTCACGACGCGCTTGGCCCCGATCGCCTCCGTTAAACGGCTGGCGACATCAACTGCGACCGTCATGCCTTCACACCTGGCAATTCTCTTTTCCTGATTCGAATTTCCCCGCATCCTTTGCTCAAAGGAAAAATCTTTCCCGGGTTCAGAAATGAATCCGGATTGAACGCATCGTGCACGCGCCGCATCAGCGCAAAATCCGCGTCGCTAAAAAGCAACCCCATCAGTTCATTCTTTTCCATTCCGACGCCATGCTCTCCGGTCAAAGCTCCGCCCATTTCGACGCACGAACGAATAATCTCTCTCGAGGCGGCAATAGCGTTCTCAAATTGCCCCGCTGCTCGCGGGTCGAACAAAACAATCGGATGAAGATTTCCATCACCGGCATGAAAAATATTCCCGATGTTAAATCCGTATTTCTTGCCGATTTCCTTGATTCTCTCCATCGCCTGCGGAAGTTTTGACCTCGGAATGACCCCGTCCAGCACATAATTGCTCGGTGCCACGCGCCCCATCGCGCCAAACGCGTTCTTCCTTCCCTTCCACAGCAGTTCGCGTTCGTGGTCATCCTTTGCCAACCGCACTTCCCGCGCTTGGCATTTTCCGCACACCGCCGCGATGGCAGCGGCTTGCCCCTCCACGGCCTCTCGCAATCCTTCGACTTCGAGCAGCAGTACCGCCCCGCTATCTCGGGGATAGCCCGCATGAATGTAATCTTCCACGACCCGCAGAGTCCAACCATCCATCATTTCGCACGCCGCTGGCGTGATACCGTTCGCCGTGATTTCCGCTACCGCCTGCGATGCATCGTCGATAGTTTCGAAAATCGCAAGCAGCGTTTTCACCGCTTCCGGCTTGCGCGCAAGCTTCACGGTGATTTCGGTCACCAGCGCGAGCGTGCCCTCGCTGCCCACCAACAGTCCGCAAAGATCGTATCCCGCAACGTCGCCGTGTTTGCTGCCCACGCGGACGATTTCGCCGCCCGGCAGGACCAGTTCGAGGGCCGCGATATGATTGGTGGTGACTCCATACGCTAGTGTGTGTGGCCCGCCAGCGTTCTCCGCCACGTTTCCGCCGATGGTGCACGATTTCGCGCTCGAAGGATCGGGTGCGAAATAAAGGCCGGCGTGTTCCACGGCGCGAGTGATATCAAGATTCACCACTCCCGGCTGCACCACGGCGCGACGGTTCTCTACATCGATCTCGATGATCTTGTTCATCCGCGCGAATACCATCATCACTCCACCGCTGCGCGCCAACGCCCCACCGGAAAGCCCGGTGCCCGCTCCGCGCCCCACAACCGGAACCTGGTAGCTCGCGGCTATCTTCACGATCTGCGATACCGCTTCGGTCGTGCGGGGAAAAACAACCGCGTCGGGCCGGCCCTTTTCAAGCGAACCGTCGAATTCGTACAGGAACAGATCTTCCTGCTGATGCAAAACGTCTTCCGCGCCCAAAAGCGATTTCATCTCGCGAAGTAAGGATGGACTGATGATGGATCTGCGCGGCGGGCTCACAGTTCCACTATAGTAATGCACACCGCACGGTGGCAAGGGTTGCCGCATCGCGGCCTTTAAGCTGTGTTAGTGTAGAGCGGCCAGCCAAAATCCAGAGGCTAAGGAATGCCGAGACCGAAAGTCTACTGCACACATCCGCTGTTCGAAGAAGCCAGAAAAGTCCTAGACGCAAACTGTGATATCCAATATTGGTGCGAGGCGGAACGTCCGTCGCGGGAAGAACTTCTGAGGCGCGTGAAGGACAGAGAAGGCTTGATCTGCCTTCTGACCGAAAAAATTAACGAAGAACTCCTTCGAACTGCCCCGAAACTTCGCGTGGTAGCCAATGTTGCCGTCGGTTTCGACAACATCGACGTCGAAGCTTGCACGAAACGCGGCGTGGTCGCCACGAACACGCCCGGGGTTCTCGACGAGACAACCGCCGATTTTGCCTGGACGCTTCTTCTCGCCGTTGCGCGGCGCCTCGGCGAGGGCGAGGCTCTCGCTCGCTCCGGAAACTGGAAAGGCTGGAATCTGGACCAGCTTTGTGGCGCCGATGTTTGGGGCAAAACCTTGGGCATCGTTGGCTTTGGCCGTATCGGCCGCGCCGTCGCTCGCCGGGCCTCCGGTTTTCAGATGAAGGTGATTTATACGGATGCAGTTCGCGCACCGGAGGACGTCGAGAAATCCGTGAATGCGGAATTCCGTGACATGAATTCCCTGCTCGCGAATTCCGATTTCATCAGCCTTCACGTGCCGCTCCTTCCAGATACCCGGGGCTTGTTCGACGCTCCCAAGTTCTACCGCATGAAACCCACCGCGTTTCTGATCAATACTTCGCGCGGACCTGTCGTGGACGAGCACGCTCTCGTCGCGGCCCTCGAAAACAAGAAAATCGCCGGAGCGGCGCTTGATGTTTATGAAAATGAGCCTTTCATCCACCCCGGCCTCAAGCGGTCAAACGTTGTTCTTGCACCCCATCTCGCCTCCGCTTCGTTGGAAACGCGGACGAAAATGGCTGTGATGGCCGCTCAAAACGTGATCGCTCTTTTCAACGGGCAGCGCCCTCCAAATATGTTGAATCCGGATATCTTCAAGAAGCGCTGAACCCTGATGGTAGAAACATGCCACCGGCAAAACAACTTCTCCGCGAAGTCTTTCGCCAGACGCTAGCGTCGATCGACATTCCTTCCGTCATGCAGCGCAAGCTCGAATGGGACCGCTCCCGTTTAATCCTTCCATCTGGCTCTGTTGACATGGCCGGCATTTCCCGAATCCTGGTCATCGCCATCGGCAAAGCCGCGCACGCCATGGTGTCGGGCTTCCTCCCTTTCGTGCCACCCCAGGCATCTTTGCAAGGCGTGGTGGCCGCTCCGACTGAGCCCGCGGCACCGCTTCCGGGTTTCGGGTATTTCGTTGCCGGCCATCCGATTCCGAATGGCGACAGCGTGCGCGCAGCAGCGGCAATACTTTCGTTACTCAGCCGCTGCGATGCACATACTTTGGCTGTTTTCCTGCTCTCGGGCGGCGGCTCCGCACTCGTGGATCTTCCGCTCCATCCTGGTCTGAGTCTCGAGGACCTTCGGACCGTTCATCGCGCTTTGGTCACCTGTGGCGCGCCCATCGACGCGATGAATACAGTGCGCCGCCATCTCTCGGCGGTGAAAGGCGGGCGACTCGCGCTTGCCGCCGGCGCGGCGCAGAAAATTACGCTCGCGGTGACCGATGTTCCGTTCGGAAAAGAAGCGGCGCTTGCTTCCGGACCTTCTCTTCATGATCCCACGACAATCGCGGACGTCCATCGCGCCCTTGCGCAGTACGAATTGCTTCCGCGGTTTCCGGCAGCACTGCGGCAATGGATTGAAGCCGGCCACATGCCAGAGACGCCCAAGCCCGGCCATCCGGCCTTCGCAAACGCGCATTTCGAACTGCTTCTTGGAATGGAAGATCTGTTTCACGCCGCCCATCACGCCGTCGAAGCACACGGCTACGCTTGTTTGTGCGACAATTCCACCGACGATTGGCCCGTGGCGAAGGCCGCAGACAACTTGCTGGCAGAATTGCAGGCCTGGCAACGCGAAAACCGGGGACATCGCGTGGCCCTCATCGCGGATGGAGAGGTCAGTTCACCCGTAACTGGCACCGGGATTGGTGGCAGAAACTCCGCGTTTGTTTTGGCGTCGGTCGAAACTATCGCTGGCCGCAAAATCGCAGTTCTCAGCGCGGGCACCGACGGTGTCGACGGCAACAGTCCCGCGGCAGGCGCCATTGCCGATGGAGAAACACTCACGCGCGCAAGAGCTCTTGGCCTCGATCAGCGCTTGGCCTTTGCCAAAAGCGATGCCTACACTTTTTTCTCGGAGCTCGACGACGCCATCGTCACGGGTCCGACGGGCAACAACCTGCGCGACCTGCGCGTCCTTCTGGCCGACCCTTAGCGGTTACGATTTGGGTGGAGGGAGCCGTGACTCGATCGTTTTCAACCGATCGTTCATCTCTTCCACGAGATTTTCCAAGTGACTCAGCCGCTGGTCGTCTTGAGTTTTGGCACTCGCTTCGTGTGGGTCCTCGCCCATCCCCATTCGTCTGCCGGGACCGGCCTTCCCGGGATTCTTTAACATCTCAATCTGCGTCTTGATCCTCGGGGCCATCTCGATACTCAAATCATTGCTCTTTAACAATGCCTCGAGTGCCGGGATCGCCGAAGCATCCCCTCGCGTGCCCAGAGCGAAAACCGACGCCATCCGTACCGGGAAATGTGGTTCGCCCAAATAGCCCGCAATCTGGTTGGTGATTTCCTTGTTGTCCTTCTCTAACCGCGCGAGGCTGCCGATTGCCGCTTGCCGCGAAGGAATCTCTTTCCCCGGCGCAGCCCATTCCCGCAGGAGCGGAACCGCTCTGTCGTCATCGAGCGGACCCAGCGCGCGCAATGCAGCGTTACGCAAGAACCCGTCGGGCGAATCGCCATTCACCGCAGCCGTCAAGATTTCGTAGGCCTTCGGAGTCTTCATTCTGCCGATCGCCCCTAGCGCCGCTGCCCGCGCACGATACGATGGATCGTCTTTTGCGACAGCCTCCAACTTTGCACTGATTTCAGCCGTTTCCTTGAATGAGCCCAGGGCCTGGACGATGGACGCGCGCACTTCGGGTTCCTTTACCTCCTCGAGCGCGCTCAATAGTTGCTTCGCCGCCGCGGGGCTGTTCAAATCCCCCAGCGCCTCCGCGGCAACTTCTCGTACACCACGCGTTTTGTCGTTCTTTAACGCATCGCCTAGGGCAGCCGCCGCTTCGTCGTCTTCTTTCAGCTTGCCGAGCGCCACGGCTGCGTCGGCGCGGTCCGCGAGTTCTCCCGCGTTTTTGAGCTGATACAGCAACTCTCTGTTTTCCTTTTTGAATTCGATGGATTTCAGGACTTGCGTACCTTTGTCAAACAGCACCATTTGCGGCGCTGACTGCGACGGCAGCGTGAACGTTTCTTCCGCCTTTGAGACCGTAATCGGATAGAGCTTCGGACCAGTAGCGTTTGTAATCTCTACATCCACGGGTACCGCGAACAAGCCGACTCGCCCTTCGACCGTTTGTGTCTGCTTTACGGTCATCACCACTTGCTTTTTCCAGGCGTCGTAGGTGTAACGGACCTCAAATTTCGGCGCTCCTGCCCCATAAACCCATTGATCGAAAAACTGGTCCACGTCCGTATGCGTCGCTTCCTCGATCGCCTTAATCAAATCCGCGGTCACCACGTTCTTTCCGCGATTGACTTCCAGGTAATGTTTCAGCCCCGCGTAAAAAGCGTCTTCGCCGAGTTGGCGACGCAACATGTACAGCACCCACCCGCCCTTGCCGTATGCATTTTGGTCAAACTCGCTGGAATCATCGAAATCATGGCGTACGATCGGTCTCGGATACAGATCCCTTTGCCGAAACCAAGCCCGCGCCGCTCTCCAGCGATTCCAATCCGCCTCATCTTTTCCGTAGTGTACTTCGGTCCAAACGGATTCCATGAACGTGGCGAACCCTTCGTTCAGCCAGATGTCCGCCCAATCCTTGGTAGTCACCAAGTCGCCAAACCACTGGTGCCCCAGTTCGTGGGAGATCAAATCATCTTCGTCTTGCGGGTATTCCGGCACGAGCTTCGGGTTCCGCAAAGAGCTAGACATGTTTGTTGTGGCGCTGGAGTTTTCCATTCCGCCGGCCACAAACTCGTCCACCATGCTCTGCGCGTACTTTTCCCACGGATAATCCACGCCCAATTTCTGACTGAAAAGCTCGATCATCGCAGGCGTCCGGCTATAGTTCGCAGCCAGCCGGTCGCCGCGGTCCTTTGGCGCGTAATACGTCACCGGCATGTTCCGCCAGCTATCTTTCATTTCCACGAATTCGCCAGCCACCACAGTGAAAAGATAAGTCGAGCTCGGCTGAGTCTCGCGCCACGTCCACGTCTTCGTTCCGTGGCCCGAATCGGTCGTGCTGATCAGTTTGCCGTTGGAAACCGTCAGCCAATCGGAAGGCACGGTCAGAATTGTTTCCGTTGTCAGCCTATCGTTTGGGTAGTCGTACGTCGGCAGGTAATAGCGCGTGTCTTCCGATTCACCCTGGGACCACACCTGCTTCGGCCGGTTCGGATAGTCTTTATCCGGCAGAATGAAATACAAACCCTTTGTCGGCTTGCCTTCGTACTGGATCTCGATTTCGCACTTTTCGCCGATTTTGCCGGCCTTCGGCAAATCCACGATCAAATTCTTGTCCGTCGTGGAAAATTTTGCGACGCTCTTGTTTATCCTGACGCTTTCGATCTGCAGCCCGACCGAATCGAACACTATCTTGTCGACGCCTTCGCGCACCGGAGAGACCGTATGGGTCACATCCCCGATGACCTTCTTCTGGTCGAGGTCGAACCGCAGCGCGACCTTCGAATGCTGCAAGTCATAGTCCTTGCTCGGTGCGTACGGTTCGTCCGCTCCTAAACCCAACGCGCCGCAAAGCAGCGCAACCGTGCAAACCAATATTCTCGAGCGGACCGTGAGATCCCACCCCGAAACGTTGATTCTGGTCATTCGTAGCTCTCCCTTGTCCCGGCAGTTCCCCAAAGTCTGTACCGACGCCGACGGTAGGTCCCAAACTCACGATAATCTCGCGTCTCGCCGTTTGACGTCAAATCGCACCGGCCCGTCGCTTCGTTACGACGCAAAAAGATTTGCACCTGGCCTGCCTCCGCACTAAGATGCCCGGTTAAGAGGCCCCACTTCGCTCCTAATCGGGAGGTAAGCATGTGCTCACGGATTCTTACTGCCCTGTTGTTGTTCGTGGTGTTTTTCGTCCCGGCCAGTCAAGCACAATTAGGAAAGAGCGTGACGATTCCCGCGGGATCGGAGGCGGATCGTCAGCTGAGCGCGATCTATGCTGCCGACCCTTCTCAAAAGGTCTCCTTGCTTGACGCATTTTCGAAAGCTCACCCGGAACCCGATTTCCAGATTGCCGCCGACGAGCAGTACGTCGTCTATTACCTCAGCGCAAAGGAGTACGACAAAGCATTCGAATATGGGGACAAACTCTTTGCCATCGATCCTGACAACTATACGAACGCGGTAAACATGGTGCGCGCCGCCTCCGAGAAGGGCGACGGTGACAAGCTTTTCACTTACGGAGAAAAAGCTAATGCCATCGTGCGGAACTACAAGTCCGCTCCTCCTCCGGAGGGCACAAACCAGGCCGATTGGGAGCGCACCCGCGACGAAAAGCTCGCCTCCCTCAAAGACAATCAGGATTATGTCCGCCAGGCTCTCCTCAACGGCGCCTACAACGCGAAAGACCCGGCCAAGAGGGCCGACTACTTCGTCCGCTTCGCGAAAATGTACCCGGGCACCCCCGAAGGCGAGCAAGCTCTCACGATGGCCGCCTCCTCTTATCAGCAGGCGCAAAATCGCTCCAAGATGCAGGAAGTCGCCAACGACGCTCTGGCCAAGGATCCCAATGACGTCGGCATGCTCCTGCTTCTTGCCGACGATTACAGCGAGAAGGGCGACCAACTGAGCAAAGCCGAAGAGTACGCGAAGAAGGCCGCTGCGCTAACGGACACGGCGAAGAAGCCGGACAATCTCACCGACGATCAATGGAAGCAGCGGACCTCCGTGCAAAAGGGGTTATCGCTCAGCACGCTTGGGCAGATCAATTTGCAGAAGAAGCAGAACACGCTCGCCGTGGACAATCTTTCCAAGGCTGGGCCGCTGTTGAAGCCCAATGCTACCTTGTACGCCCGCAATGAATATCGTCTCGGCTACGCCTATCTGAATCTAAAGAGGAATGCGGAAGCCGCGAAGGCATTTACCGAAGCAGCCTCTGTCGATAGTCCGTACAAGGGCCCAGCGCAACAAAAGTTGGCCGAGCTTAACGGCGCCAAACACGCGACCGCAGCAAAGAAAACCTCGTAGAGTTGGAGTTCCGGAGCCGTTCGAACCCCTCGGTCGAGCTTCCGCATCTAACCTGTGTACAATCGAATTGAATGATTTAGCGAAGGGGGTCTCGCATGTTGGAAATTGCCACATTCGGTGCCGGCTGTTTTTGGGGGGTGGAAGCCAATTTTCGCCGCGTTCCCGGTGTTATCGACGCCGTCTCTGGTTACTCCGGCGGTCACACCGAAAATCCCAGTTACCGCGACGTTTGCACGGACACGACCGGCCACGCAGAAGTTGTCCAAGTCACGTTTGATCCGGCAAAAGTTTCTTACGAACAACTCCTCGATGTTTTCTGGAAGATGCATGACCCGACGCAAGTGAACCGCCAAGGTCCGGACTTTGGAAAGCAATATCGAACCGCTATCTTTTTTCATTCACCGGAGCAGGAGGCCGCAGCGAAAAAAGCCAAGCAGGCGCTAGAGGCCAGTGGCAGGTTCCGCCATTCGATCGCCACAGAAATTACTCCCGCCGGACCTTTTTGGCCCGCCGAGGAATATCACCAGCGTTATCTCGAAAAGCGCGGCGCTACGAACTGCCATACCTAAACTTAGGAGCTCAGTGGTTCGTGTGACGCGGGAACTCCAATCTCCCGATTGCCGTAACTTGTGCGGAAATCGATTTCGGCCGACACACACCCGGAGCGAGCCCTTGCGGATCGCAACCGCAAGGGACAAGAGCCCAAGCTCTACGCAGCTCTTCTTGATCAGTGCGTCTGGCGGGAGATCGCCGGCGCATCGACCGACTTCACTTCCGCTGTCATCTCCGAGGTCTTCAGCCAATCCACGTCGGCGGCTTGCAACGCTCCGCTGCGGCCCTGGGTGTCCTGAATCATCAGGTAGTCGCCATTCCGTTGATATTTTGCCGCCTCCACGATCTGGTTTGATTTGAGCACCAAAATCGTATATCGCTCGCTCGATTGCGGAACCTGCGTGAGCGTGCTCGCTGCCGGCGCGGTTCCCACAACCGTTGCAGGCGGCGCCGGATTTGGAACTTTCTCCGCCGCCAAATGCATTGCGTCGGTCCCGGGCGCAGGTACGGTGTAGCTGCTCGGCCGCGTGATGATGGCCGTCGGTGGACGGTCCGGATGCTGGACCTGCGCCACATGCTGAGGAATCACGATGTCGTCCATCAGTCGCAACTCGAGCGGTTCTTCGCCCTTCAACGTTGGCCGTGGTCCTCGAAACGGCAAGCTGATCACCTTCCATGGCCAGAGTGGCGGAATCATCCACTCCACCACGTCACGGGTCGCGTGGCCGTTGCCGTCGATCGCACCCTGCTTGTCCACCTTATACCCCCGGGCCTGGATCACCTTCGCAGGAACCGGCAGATCCCCATTTGGCAAGATCACGCGGTCAAACGTGATCTTCAAATAGCCCTTTCCGACGAAATGCCCCGGGTCCTTCTCCGCTTCCAGGTGGCCGCCGAGCATGCTGCCCCGAGGAAACAGCGGCCTGCCGAACTCCTGCTGCGTCCGCAAGTGACACAATACGGGATCACCGACTGCCGCCGTCGCCGAAGAGAAATTCGGCTCGTCCATCGTACATTGCAGAAGCGTCCCGGCAGGCACGAGCAGGTCCTGAGCGTGGACCCTCGCTGCGCACACCAGTAGCGCCACGGCACTCACCGACATGATGAGTCGTTTCATGTTTGTCCTCCAGATTGTCGTTTCCGATCGACGGCCAGGCGAGTTAGCCGTTTCCACCGACGGGTAAACCCGAAGCCTGCACACGAGACACACCCGGGTTTGTCCGCGGTTCCGGGCAACAACCCTCCCTCCACCGAAAAGTTGCGGCAGGGTTGAGATTTTTTTGAAATCGCTAGGCGAGGTTCCAGTACTGACTAGCTCACCCAGCTAGGCTTTCAACAAACGTGCCACGAATTCGGGAGTGAGCGGGATTCGTCTCGGTTGTACTCCCGTAGCGTCAAAGATGGCGGCGGCGACCGCCGGGGCCACCACGGCGTTCGCAGCTTCCGAGCCGCCACCGAAACCCTTGTCATCGCGCGAAATCTGCACCACGCGAATCTCTGGCATCTCTTCCATCGTAAGGATCTTGTACCGGTTCCAGTTCGTGCTGGTCACTTTGCCTTTGTCAAATGTGACCTCTTCTTTCAGCGCTTCACTCAATCCCATAGCCACCCCGCTTTTCATGCAGCGGTCCAGTTGCCTCGGGTTAATCACTTTCCCGGGATCGGCCCCAATCGTAAATTTAGTCACCTTCACCACGCCCGTGGCTGGCGTGACTTGAATCTCCGCGATTCCCACCCAGTAGGCATTCTCCCTCAGCATGATGCACACGCCGCGGCCCGCCAAAGCCGTGCTTCCCAGCTTTCGCGCGCCTCGCTGCGGTGACGGCCTCGGTTCCCATCCGGCCGCCTTTGCCGTTCGGTCCAGGAGTTCGCGCAGCCGTGGCTCGGTGGTATGCTCCTTGCGAAACTGCACGGGATCGACCTTCGCCGCTGCCGCGGCCTCGTTCATTATTCCTTCGAGCGCAAAATTCTGCTGGCGCTGTCCCGGGGTGCGCATGATATTGCCGCGGAGTCCCGCGGACACGGAGTCTGCGCCAAGATTTGCTCCTCCGTAGGCTAACTCCAGTCGGTTCGGAATCCTGTCGTACGGCCATTCCACTGCAACCCATCCGCCCGGCTTCGAAGTGTTGCAAGGCATTCCGGCGAGGAGCGCTCCAAGGGGCCGAGGGTCGAACATGTACGGCGAGTAAAACGCGCTTTGCAAAGCGCTTATGCGGCCGCTCGCATCGAGAGCAACTTTGATGTCCGAAAACCACGCCGGAGAAACCGTTGACCACGCCAAGTCCTCTTGCAAAGTCCACTGCACTCTTACCGGTTTGCCGGTGATTTGCGACAAAATCGCGGCATCCGCTTCGGCTCCATCTCCGCCGAGTGTTGTGCGCCCATATTGCCCGGAGTGCTCCAGCCAGCGTACGACCACCTTTTCGAGCGGCGCGCCCAGCAGATTCGCGATTCGCGCGCGCAGCCCCTGCGACTGGGCCGAATGCGTCCAGACCGTAACGCTGCCATCGGCCTCGACATCGGCCACCGCAACAAACGGACCGATTGGGGCGTGCCTCACGTAAGGCTGCTCGTAACTCGCGCTGAGCGTTTTTGTCGCGCCACGCAAGGCCGCGTTCGTCTCCTCCGCTTTTCCCTTGCTTTCCGATGGCGCGCCCCATGCGTACTCGCGCAATGCCTTGGTTACATTCTCGCTGCCGGGTAATCCTGCCCAGTCCGTCCACTTTGTCGCGGTCGCCACGATGCGGGCGGCGTTGACCGCCTCCCATTCGTCCGGAGAAACCACGGCTACTAGATTTCCCTTCTTTACGACCTCTGCGGTTGGGAACTGTTTCTTATCGATCTGGCCCGCAGAAAGCAGCGTCGAGCCCAGCATTGCAGGCCTCACCATCCGCGCGTGCAGCATCCCGGGCAATCTTACGTCACAACTCCATTGCGTTTTCCCCGTGACCTTGTTAGGGATTCCCGGCACGGCGTATGACTGGCTCATCACCTTAAATTCCTTTGGCGATTTCATCGGCGGGTCGCCGGTCACCGTGAAACCGCCAAGCGACGTCATGCCTACCCAGCCGTTCGCGTCGGCTCTTGCCTGCTTGCCTTCGACGGGAATTTTCAAATCGAGTTGCTGACCCTGGACGAGCTGTCCGTAGGCAATGCTCTTTCCGCCGCCGGAGACAACTCCCTCGGTGACGCTCAGATTCGCCATCGAAACGCCGAGTTGTGCCGCCGCGAGTCCAAGCAGAGCCTGATGCGTATAGGCCGCCACTTTGCGCACGTTGTTCATCCCAAACAGAAATCCTGCCGAATACCCTCCGTCCGGCGTTCTGTCCGTGTCGCCCATGATCAGCGAGATCGTTTCCGGCCGGACCTCCAGCTCTTCGGCAACCGCTTGCGCATAGTACGCGCTCATCCCCGTGCCCGTCTCGGTTCGACCCGTGCGCAGTACGATCGTATTGTCGCTGCGAATCTCCAGCCACGAAGCCAGCTGCGTCGCGTCCAGCGAGGATTGCCTTTGCGCTGCCGCATTTGCGAGTCCAGGCGGAATCAGCGCCGAAACGAAAAGCGCTCCACCGATCTTCACGAAGCCGCGTCGTGTGATTGTCGTTGCGATCGGAGAAATGTCGGCTGTTTTTGCATTCGCGCCCATGGCAAGTCCCTTCAACTCCTCATTGCCTTCGCCGCCCGCTGCACGGCGTCGATGATCGCGGAGTAGGTCGCGCAGCGGCACAGATGAGGCGACGGCGGCGTATTCGTGAAAGCGTCCTTGATCTGCGCGACGGTCGGGTTCGGAGTCTTCTTCAACAACTGAACGGCGGCAATCATCATTCCGCTTTGGCAGTAGCCGCACTGCGGCACCTGCTCGTCAATCCACGCTTGCTGTACCGGGTGCAGCGTCTTTGCCGCGTCGCCGGCACGCAAGCCCTTCTCCGCCGCCCAAACCGCTGGCAGCCCTTCGATGCTCGTCAACTCCTTGCCCACCGCAAAAGACACCGGAGTCACGCATGTACGAATTTCTTCTCCGTCGAGCAACACCGCACACGACCCACACTGTGCCATTCCACATCCCATGCGCGGCCCAGTCAATTTCAACTCGTTGCGCAGGACAAACAGCAACGGAGTCTCGGGCGCCACGGACACCACCTGCTTTGCACCATTCACCGACAGAGTAATTTCCTTTGCCATATCAGTTCCTAACGGCTGTCTCGGCTGTTTTACGCGCGGTCATCACCAGATACCACGCCGGCAAGCTGAGAGCCCAATGGAAGCTCAACTCGGACCAACTCGAAAAATGCAGGACCGCCCTACTCGACGAGGGAATCATCAGCACGGTCACCGTCAGAGCCAGAACCAGAGCTGTCGTCCGCTTCATCCGCGGAATTCGCATCCCCTCATGAACTCCCCAAAACGCCGGCAACAAAAAAAGAAGGAGACAAAACCTAGGTAGCGACTGCACACGATAGCGCGACAAACAAAACAGGCATGGCGCACAGCACAACAAGGTGCTCGACCAAAGGGTTCTGCGCGACGTCGATCCCACTACGAATCCGCCCGTCCACGCCCAGGCGATCAGCAGAAACGCCTGCCATGACAACACGGCCATTCCAGATCCGAAGGTCAACGAAGCCGATTTGAGCAGGTCGGGGCAAAGGAGCCGCATATAGCTCCAACTTACGGACAAAGAAGCGCCCATCAGAAGAAAACTGCACGGGAGAGCCACCCCAAATCCCGACAACCACGGCCGCCAACTCTTCCAAAGCATCGCTTGCCGGCGGGTGACCAGTCCGAGCACTCCGAATAGCCCATTCCAAGCGCCTGTGCGCGCTTCCACCAGATCGCCGAGCACCGCTTCGCGCTCGTCGCGCTCGAGCAGCCGCGCCGCAACCTCTACGAATGACCAACGGAGGCCGACCATCAGCCATTCCCCGCGCGGTCTGCGACCCAGGCAGCGCCATGACTTACGCGCATTACCGCATCATAGAAGTCTCTGGCGGCCTCTACACCCTTCGGCGTCACGCGCACCATGCGTTTCGCGCGCCCGCCCCGCTGCGGAGTAGCGTCGCCCATCCACGTTTTTACCAAGCCCTTGTTCTCGAGCCGCTCAATGGTCGTATAAAGCGCCCCGAGCGAACACGTTCGACCCGTCGTGGCTTCAATTTCTTCCCGGATCGCCGCGCCGTAGGCTTTGTCGCCGAGTCCCGCGGCGGCCGTGATCATCAGATATTCAAATTCGCCAAGCATGATTAGAATCACATTGTGATACTAATATGATCGCTCGTCAAGAAAAAGCGACGATTCGAAACAGCGCTATCATCTCTCTGAATGGACTCCTGGACTCCACGATTCCTCCGCTGGTTTGCCGGCCCTCGTCACTCGGGACCGCCCGGTTATCTGCTGCCCCGCTGGCTGTTTATTCGCGCCATGGGCGTGATCTATTTCTCGGCTTTCTATTCCCTCGCGTTTCAGATTCGTGGGCTGCTCGGGCCGGACGGCCTGCTGCCCGTCGGCAGATACCTGAAGTTGGTTGCACAGGATATGCCGGGTTCACGGTACTGGTTTGCGCCGACATTGCTTTGGCTCAATAGCAGCAATACCGCATTGATGGCCCTATGCTGGATCGGCATGATCGCTTCACTGCTGCTGTTGTTGAATCTTTGGCCGCGCGGAATGCTGGTCATTTGCTTCGCGCTGTTTTTGTCTTTCGTCACGGCGGCGCAGGATTTTTCCAGTTACCAATCCGACGGCATGCTGCTTTCTTCGGGGATTGTTTGCGTGTTTTTCGCGCCGCGAGGATTTCGGCCCGGATGGGGCGCTTCCGAGCCTCCATCGCGCGTCAGCCTTTTTCTGCTGCAACTCATCTGGTTTTCGATTTATTTCGATTCCGGCGTGGCCAAGTATTTTGGTGGCGATCCGTCCTGGCACGATTTCACGGCAATGAACGAGTACTACCAGAACGGTCCGTTGCCGACGTGGATCGGCTGGTACGCGCAGCATATGCCGCAATGGTTTCATGCTTGCGCCGCGAGGTTCACGATCTTTGTCGAACTTCTGCTGGCTTGGACGGTATTTCTTCCGCGCTACTTCCGTATCGCGTGTTTTTGCATTGTCACATTCTTGCAGGTCAACATCATTTTGACGGCGAACTATGCGTTCTTGAACTACCTTGTTCTTGCGCTAGGCTTTTTGCTGCTCGACGACCGCTTCCTGGTTAAGCTTGTTTCGCAACGATGGGCCGTTCCTGTTCGCGAGAGCCTGAACGTCACCAAACCACAAGAAGCGATGGTCGGAGTGAATTTTTCTGCCGACGCACTGTCCGACACACGGCATGCATCTCCTCCCCAAGAACCAGCAAGCCATATTCCGGCAAACTGGTTCGTTCGGGCTAAAGGGATTGCCTCGGCCCTGTCTCTCTGGCTTGCGGCTTTGTTGCTCGCTTGGCTTCTCTATGCAAACGCCTTTCTCGTTCTTGTCGAAATTCTGCGCGGTTTCCCGCTGCCCACGCAGCCGGTAGCTCTGCTCGAACCGTTTCGTGTGGCCAATCAATACGGGTTGTTCGGGCGCATGACCTGGAAACGGTACGAGATCGAGTTCCAGGGTTCCGACGATGGCACGAACTGGATCGCCTATCCGTTCCGGAACAAGCCGCAAAATCCCAAGGAGGCACCGCGAATCTATGCACCATACCAGCCACGTTTTGACTGGAACCTGTGGTTCGCGTCTCTCGGAGAGTGGCGCGAAAATCAATGGGTCCTGCGCGTGGAAGAGTTGCTTCTCTCGAACGACCGCGACGTCGTCGGTTTGTTTGCCGGGAACCCTTTCCCGGACCATCCGCCAAAGCAAGTCCGTGCGGTCCTCTGGCAGTATTGGTTCACCGATCTCGCCACAAAACGAGCCACCGGTCTCTGGTGGCGCCGCGAATATCTCGGGCTTTACGCACCCTCGTTGGAGCCATTGCCGGACGGCAAGTTTCAGGTCACCGGCATGCCCGGATCCTATCCGCCGCCCTGACGGCCCGGGGCTACTTCGGCAAAACCGCGCCGTGTGCTTTTACGTCCTGGATGGAAGATTGGCAGGCGGACTGCATTCCGCTCGAAATGGCAGCACATTTTGTGTACGCGGCCAGGGCTTGATCGTAGTTTGTGGCCGCTTCGTTGGATTTGCCGAGGATGTAATAATCCACCGGATCGGTTCCTCCACCGAGCTTCACGGCCTGCTCGAGGTTCGGAATCGCATCCGTATACTTGCCTCTGCGAAAGGCGACGACTCCGAGGCCGCTGTAGGCGACGGCGGAAGTTTGGTTCTTAGCTTCAGCGAACTTGTCATCGGACATGTCCGCGGGTTTCTTGGCGGTCGACAGGTCTTCGAGGGATTTCTTGCAATACGTTTCCGCCTGATCGAGGTGCTTCTGCAGATCGGGCGTGTTTGCATTCAGCGCTCGAGCCAGGTTTGAACCGAGAACAGCTAAGGAGACCGGGTTGCTAGGCGTCAACTCGAGTTCCTTCTGACCTTCGACCTGCAATTTGTCCACCTGGGCCTTCGTCAGATAGATCCTGGCGAGCCAATTGACCACTTCGGGGCGGTAGCGGCTCTGCGGGTAATTCTGGATGAAATCCTCGCCCAGCTGGGTTTTCTTGTCTGCATCGCTCGGAGCAGCGTCCCGGAAAGCTTTAATGGCTTTCGCTTCCTGCTTGCTGACCGGCTGCTGCTGAACGGTTTCGGTTGTTGGCGTCAGTGCAGTGCTATCCTTACTGACCGGCTGTATACCGCCAGGCGGTTCGGTCCCTACGGGCCGCTGGGCAAACGCCGTTCCCCCGCTCGATAACGCCAGAACAGCCAACAGACACTTGGAAACACACCTTCCACTCGCTCGCATGGATTCCTGCTCCTTTTTGAAAAGGGCCCTTACCGCGCGGCCCCAAGTTCCTGGTGACCCACACAGCTCTATCATGGTCCCGAGTCCCGCCGGTTACAAGCAGCGGAGTCGTTATCGTCGTGATCCACGCGTGCCGTGTTTCTTCGGCAGCGTAGGGCCCGCCTTGCGAGGCCGGCCGTTGCTGCCGGAAACAGGCGGAAACGATCCCTAGCGCAGCGGAGCGCTCCCGACGGTGCCGATAACTCCCTGCCCCTCTTTCACTTTGTAAAAACGATCTGCGGCGAGATTCGTTAAGGTTTCCATTCTCCCGCTGGGCCACGCGATCTCGGCTTTGTCGAGATGGTCGTGAGCGGCCAAACCGAAGTGAACGCGAAGATCGCTTTGTGAAAGGTAGCTACCGCCGCTCTGGACCTGATCGGCCTGTACAAGATCGCCGGCCGTGGCTTTGATGCGCGCATTCAGTGCCAGGCGGTTGCTTTTGGTTCCTTCGAGTTGAAAACTGATCCAGTGATTCGGCGTGAGTCCTTGCGGCTGAAGAATGACAGGCTCTCCGTTTAGAGTTTCGACCACGATCTCCATGCGACCGTCGTTGAACAGATCGCCGCAGGCTACGCCGCGGCCCACGATTGGAACTTGAATCGCAGGGCCTACCAGCTGACTGATGTCCTTAAAACTGCCATTGCGTTGGTTTTCGAAGAGCAACATGGGCTCCCGGAATTTTGTGCCGACCTCCGCGGTATCGACCTGCGGATAAACGTGACCGCCGACAACAAAAATGTCTTGCCAACCATTGTTGCGCCAATCGAGAAAAGCATCGCCCCATTGCACGTACGGCGTGGTGTGGGCAGCGACGCCGGAAGCGTAGGATTCGTCGGAAAAGCTCATGTTGCCGTCGTTGCGATAGAGCACTGCGTATTCGTCACTGAAGTGCGAGATAAAGATGCTGAAGCGGCCGGTGTGGAGATAATCGCCGAGAGCGACGCCCATGTTGGCCTGCTCGACGCCGTCCTGACTGACCGCCACCCCGGAAGTGTAGGCAATCTCCTTGAAGTGACCCGCACCGTCGTTGCGGTATAGATAGTTGGGCTGACCGTCGTTCGCGACGAACAGATCGATGTGGCCATCCTGATCGAAGTCCGTCCAAACGGCGGTGAGGCCAAGACGTTTTTGCGGGTCGGAAACACCAGCCGCTTCGGAAACTTCGCTAAAAGTACCGGCGCCATTGTTGTGATAGAGCGAATCGGGAAGGCCCTTGAGACCGCGTGGACCGCATTGCACGTCGATACCATGGTATTGGCAGGTTTTGCCCGAGCCAAAAACCGGAAGGTTGTCGAGACTTATGTCGACGTAGTGTGAAACGAACAAATCCACGAATCCGTCGGCATCGTAATCGCCGAATGCGGAACCCATAGCCCAACCCTTATCGCCCGCCAGTCCGGTCTGCTTGGTTACGTCGGTAAAAGTGCCATCGCCATTGTTGCGATAAAGCACCACGCCCTCGAAGCACGTCACCAGCAGGTCGGGCCAGCCATCGTTGTTGTAATCGCCGACGGAAACGCCGTTGGCCCAGCAGGGATAAGCCAGTCCGGCTTTGTCGGTTACGTCCGTAAACGTGCCGTCGCGATTGTTGTGAAACAGCGCGCTGCGCGATCTTTTGCCCGCCTTAGCCATTTCCACGCTTTGTGCATTCGTGAAATAGATATCGGGCCAGCCATCGCCATCATAGTCGATCAGCGCGACTCCAGCGCTCATCGATTCCATGATGTATTTCTGTTCCGGACTGGAAAGATGCTGAAAGTGAATCCTGGTGGACGCCGTAATGTCGACAAGCTGAGGAAGCGGTACAGGAGATTTGGCAGTGGACTGAGAAAATAGCGTAGAGGCGAGCAGACCGAGCGTCGCCACGGCGCAAGCAATCCATCCGCACCTAGCGCCCCGCATATTTCATCTGTACTGCATAGAGCGACGAACGCGCGGCGATAAACAGCGTTTTGCGGTGCGCTCCTCCAAACAACAATTGCGAAGGCCGCTCGGGAACATCGATCGTGTCGATGAGTTTTCCTGCGGAGTTAAAAACGCAAATCTGGCCGGCTGCGATGTAAACATTTCCCTCAGCATCTTCGGTGACGCTCTCGCCGCCAACGTTCACGAACAATTTCAAGTCTTTGAGCGCGCCATCCGGCTCCACGGATGCCTTGAAGGTTCTTTGCTCTTCTTCGTCGCTGATGTACAAGCCCTGCCCGGCAGGAACCGGCGCCAGCCCGAACGCGCGAATGACGTCATGCATCTTCGAACCATAATAAAGCTGGCCCGAAACGAAGTCTTCGCCGGCGGGAATGAAAACGCTGCCATCGGGGGACAGAAACTGATACGGCTTTTTGCGTGTGACCTCTTCTACGAAGTCATTCTGATTGCGCCAACAATCGACCGGCAGGATCGGCGTCATGCCCGGACGAGGAGCCGCTGCTTCCGGCTTCAACACCGTGAGTTGATCGAAATTCGTCCCGGGCTTGAAGGAATAGACCGTGCCGTTGCCTTGGTAAGAGACAACCAGGAGGTTGCCGGACTTGTCGAAGGCAAGCTGCACAGGATCGAGAGGGTTATCGCGCACAATCGAAAGCTGCCCTGCGGTCACCGACCAGTGGTAGATCCTCTGCCATTTCGCGTCCACAAAATAGAAGTCACCGGAATTGTCGACCGCTCCCCCGGAAATATTGAAGAACCCGCCAGCCAACCGCAGCACCTTCGCGTCGGAATCGACGACAGGAGACGACGTCTGTCTGCGAGCCGGCGGCGCATTGCCGGAAAGGTTCAGCCACGCGAACTCCCGCTGGCGAAGTTCGAAATCGTGGGTCTGGTCAAAGATCGAGTTGTCGAACGACACCTTACTGTCGCTGTAGCAATGAATGTTGCGAAAGCGAATATTCTTCGAATCGCTGACGCGGATCGCGTACGGAAACGGCCGATCACTGCTGACCACTCGGTAGATGTGAAAATTGGCGATGGTGATGTCTCTGGAATTGCGGATCTCGAGCGGCAAAGCAAAGCCACCTTCGCCGCGCTCTTCTTCCGTTTGCAAGGCGTAGATTTGCCAGTGGGAGGCATGGTCCAGCACCGCTTCGTTGCGCACGTGATGCTCGCTGGACATTTCGTAGATGCGCCCGCTGGTCGAAGTATCGGAAACATAAACACCCGCTTGCGCAAACGTGCTGGGCGTCCAGATATCCACGAACGTGCCGCCACCTCCATCCGTGACCCACAGGCTCGGATACTGGCCATCCCAGCGGCGATTGATGTCCGAGTCCGCAGTGTGCGTGTTGTTGTAGATCTGCTGCCACGACTTTTGATTTTGCGCAGAAGACGGGCCAAGCGTAACGGTGCCGTGGCCGCCCAAGAAGCGCACGTCGTCAACCATGGAATCTTCCCCGGCCATCCATTTCAGCGCGACAGCCCGCGGGTTGATACCGTTCGTGTAAAGACCGATACCGGTGATGATGTTGTGGCCGCCTTTGGGTGCCTGGACGAGCGGCTTCGGAGCACCCACGCCCTGAAATGACGGAGTTCCGTCCGCCAAGAGAATTCGAGTGACGCTCGGATGCAATCCGATGAGCACGGTATCGGGTTTGAGTTGCAGGGTCTCCGTGACGCGGTATTGGCCGGACGGGAAATAAATGGTCGGATGCTCGGCGAAAGCCTTTTGCAGAGCTGCGGTGTCGTCGGTCGTGCCGTCTCCCGTAGCGCCAGCAGCGCGAACGTTGAACCACGTGATCATCGCCGGTAACTCGCGAATATCCGACTTTGCCGGAGCGAACTGCGCCGTTAGCGGCGAAAGTTCGAATACATCTTGTATGGAAGGAGTTCGACCCAAATCGTCGTAGTGAAGACCGTGCGAGAACGTCTTCACCACGTAGGTTTGCGGACCCTTCTGTTCCTTACCGCTTTCGCGAAAAGAGGCGAACACGGGGACGCCGCGGCAACTCACATTTTCCATATTGATTTCGGTTCGTGGGCTGAACTCATTACTGATGACGAAGCCCGGGCCGCTTACATTTTCGAGCACCGCATCCTTGAGCCACAGCTCGTCGAAATAGCCCGGATCGATGGAGACTGCCGTCGGGACATTCTTGAATTGCGGACGAATCAGCGTGAGTCCCGCCTCATGCTCGCGGATCGCGGCTTCGCTCTGGCCCTCGAAGGTGCTATCCAGAATCGTAAACTGCCATCCAGGAGAGGGTTTGCGCGTCCAAATGCCGTACTTTCCGCCAAAGAAATGTAAATCCATGGCCACGTTACCGCCGTCGTGAATTCCCGCAACCGCGGAGCCGAGATGGAAATCCATGTGCGCGAGATAGCAGTGCTGGGCATAGTGCGCGCGAATTCCGACAGCGCCGGGGTTACCCTCCTCGATGTCGATATCGACATTATTGATGGCCGAATAAAAGGTGCCGGGGCTGGCATCGGGCGGCTTGGAGTTTGCCTGGTTCGAGGCGGGCCGTCCTCCGGCAAAGAAAATCATGTAGGAGGGACCCTGTTGATAGCCTGGACTATGGGCACCAAGCAGAATGACCGGCCGAGTTTTACCGTAACCAAAAATGCGAATGCCCGGCCAGATGTAGATGGTGCGAGTAACGCGATAGCGGCCCGAGGGCAGCAATAGAATACCCTGATTCGTGGTCTCCTGGATCTTGTCGATGGCCTGCTGTAAAGCGTCGGAGTCGTCGGCAATGCCGTCGGCATGGACGGGAAATTTGTCCGGCGTGAGATAGACCGCGCTTGGATCGTCCGGGCGCTGCGTGAAAATGGAGGTTGAAGCCAGCAATTTGTGAGAAGGATAGAGAAGAATCGTCAACGCGAGAAGAGTTTTTGTCATTGGTCCAGTTCCACGACTTTGTTCCGGCAAGTACCGAGCAAAAGGTCAGCCACTACTTTCTCCTAAGGTTGGTTTCGGGCGTCGTCTTCTTGGTCTTTCTTACCGGGTTCGAGCCGCATCTGACGGTACGTCTCCCGCAGCTTTTCTTTCATGGCCTTATATTTCTGATATTCCGCGAGTTCGCGATCGGCGTCGGCAGCGCGACCCATTTTCCGGTACAGCGTGCTGAGGCGAAAATGCGCAACGGCGTTGGTAGGATCCAGTTTGACGGCCTGTTCGAGCAGAGGAAGCGCCTTTTCCGGTTGGTTCATGGTCAGCAAAGTCTTGGAGAGCCCAAGAATTGCCTCGGAATCATTGGGCTGGAGCGTAAGCGCGCGCTGATAGTGTTCGGCGGCTACTGTTTGGTCTCCACTGAACGCGGCAAGATCACCTAGTTTGCATTCCGCTTTCTCGTCGAGAGGATTGACGGCAAGAGCCGCCCGATATTCCTTCTCCGCTTCCTCGCGCCCGCCCGGACCGGCGGAATTGTTCAGCATTTCGGCAAGCTCAAAATGAAGCCCCGAGGCGTTGGGATCGATCTTGAGCGCCTCGCGGTAGTTGGCGATCGCTTCGTCGGTTTGCCCCTGTCTGGCAAGCTCGTGGGCCATCATCTGATGCACTCTGGCGGAATTTGGACCCGCAACGATCAAACTGAGCCGGCTCTCGTCGAGGAGATCGGAATAAAGGCGATAGGCGGTATAGATAAGCTCGACGTTGGTTGGATCCGACTCGCGAAGGGCCGCAATAACCGGCGCGGCTTTGGGCAAATCACCTGAGGCGGAATACAGATCGATCAGTTCCATGCCCGCCTGCAAGCGAATCTTCGGTTCCGTCAGATTGGGAAAGGCCTTTTCGAGATCGATGCCGGCGCTTTTGAGATCGCCGGTATGCTTTTCGGCCATGCCTAGAAGAGCCTGTATCTTCCATAGGTTTGGCTGAAGCTTCAGAGCGGCGCGGAGTTGGGCAATCGCGTCGGCATCTTGTCCCTGAAAAAAAAGAAGCACCCCGAGATTGCCCCGTGCGTCCACATTCTTCGGATCGAGCGCCACAACGGCCTTAAATTCAGGAATAGCGAGATCGGGTCTGTTTTCGCTCAAGTAGGTTTGTGCCTGTTTCATGTGCGATTCGATCTGTTGCTGGCGATTTGGTAAGGTCTGCGAAAGGCCGGGAACCGCTGAGAGGAAGAACCAAGCGCACAACGCAAGAACGACTTCCGTGGTCTTCATGAAGGTAGTATACGGCGAAGGCGCTTCGCGAAAAAAAGAGAGGATGGCGGGGTGAGCCATCCTCTCTCCTCGACGAGCGGGTTCGCTTAGAAGGAAAACACTGCGCTCAATTGACCGCTGCGGGGAGCCACTGCAACACCACCGTTTTGCGTTGCGGCATTGATCTCGCCGAAGTTGGGTGCTCCCAAGGTCTGGCCGGGCAGGCCCAGGCTCGGATGATTGAGAGCGTTGACAAAGTCCGCGCGCAACTCCAGGCTGTAGCGCTCCTTGAACCGAACGGACTTTGCCAGCGAAAGGTTCACGACGGAAAGTCGGGGTCCGCGCAGCGTGTTTCTACCCTCGTTGCCGAACTGGAAGAGGGCACTTGGGTCCGTTTTGCTTGGGGCCGAAGGACTGCTGAACGCAGCGGTGTTAAACCACTCGGAGGTGTTCTTCGGTCCATTCACATTGCCGACAACATTGGCGTACCAGTTGCAGCCGTTGTTAACATCTCCGCCGGAGGCCGTGCCACCAACGCCGCAACCTGTGATCGTGGAGTTCATGTTGTCATTCATCACCACAGTGAACGGGTTTCCGCTCTGCGCTAGCCACGTTCCTGCGACTCGCCATCCTCCGAAGATCAGGTCCATTGGCTTGCTCTGATTGAGGAATTGTTTGCCTTCGCCGAACGGCAAATCGTAGGAGACATAACCCTTGAAGGCGATCGGGATGTCAAAATTCGAATTGCCGTAATTGGCGGCCGGGTCGTTCCCGATCTGCCAATACTGAGTTCCTCCGCGACTGCCCCACCCACCCGAGTCCTGGTCATCCAGCATGTGAGACCAGACGAAGTTCGCGCTGAAGAGCAGTCCGTTGTGGTAACGCTTCGTGATTTGTGTCTGAAAGGCGTCGTAGTTGGAAATGGCGTTGTAATTGTTACCGGTGAGCGTTCCCCAAGCAGGATATGGACGATCCGCCTGAACGAAACCGAGATTGGCAGAGCTGGCTGCGATCCCGGCCGCACTGGTGATCTGATTGACATCCGTGGGGAATTGCAAATTCATGCCGTGACTGCCGACATAGGAAACCGAAGCCATGAAGTCCTTTGCAAATTCGCGCTCAACGCTCAACTGCCATTGGTTGATCCGGCCCACAGGAACGTTGTAGGGAACGAAGGTTTGATTCGAGGGAGAGGCAAGGTTGAGGTACGTGTAAGGTGTTCTCGCGCTTGGCGAGCCAACAACGTAATTGAGCACGGAGTTGGCTACCGACGCCGGCGAATTCAAGTAGATGAGCGGGTTCGGTCCAGTTCCCGCGTTCGGGTCGGAAGCACTGCCGGTGCTGGTACTAAGCGAGCCGGCTCCCATTCCGCCGCCGTAAACATCCTGGCTGAAGTTGTACGAGTACATGCCGAAGCCGCCTCGCACCACCGTGTTCGGCAGAACCTGCCAAGCGAAGCCGACGCGCGGCAGGAAGATATTATAAATAGGCTTCTGTAATGAATTTCGATTGTCCTGCCCACCGAACCACATCGATCCCAATTGACCCTCGTAGGAGCAGTTCGTGAATTGCGTCGAAGGGCAAGGGTAGACGAGCGGAATATTCGGGTCGAAGCCGCCGATGGAGTTATGGATTTCCGTAAAACCTGTTGTCGCCGTGTAACGAAGGCCCAGGTTAATGGTGAGATTTGTTTTCACTTTAAAGTCATCCTGAACGAAAAACTGCGGGCTCTTCAGCCGGGCGTAGGACACGGACTGATTGGTCGCGCTCCAGGACTGCACGTCGCCTAGCAGGAAATCGGCTAGACCGGTTCCGGTGCTTCCTGGGGCTACCCCATTCTGCGCGGTGTAGTTCCCGTTAAAGCTAAAATTGCCGGCGGTCAGATTCCCCCACGGTGTCGTGTTGCCCTGGCCCATCAACACCTCGACACCGAAGTGCAGAATGTGCTTCCCCTTGATCAGGGTGATCACGTCCGATGGGTCGTAAAGATTTTCGATATAGATGGCATTGGTGCCGGGAGCGATCTGCGCGCAGCAGAACCCCGCGCCGCCAATGGTGATCTGAGGAAGAACATCCGCTTTGGCGTACTGCAAACCCAGGGCGGATTCGGCGTTATAGCCGATGCTGTCGGGAACGAACCAGTTACCCTGTTTGGTATAAGCCATGCGGAATTCGTTCACTAGCGTCGGACTGATGGTCCACGTATCGGTGTATTGCACGTTGTATCCGTCGATGTCGCCGGAAAAGCAGTTGTTCGGGCAAGCCAGCGGTCCATACTTGTTAACCCCTGGGTTGTTCTTCGCGCTGATAGAGAAATTCATGGTATTTGACGAGGAAAGCGTGTAGTCCAAGCGCCCGAAATAGCGGAGATTCGGGTTCGGAGTCGGCAGGGTGGTGCTGAAGTTGTTGACCGTCGCGCCAGACGCTCCCGCATTCGGCAAGGGATACAGGTTGAGAATCTTCGCCGCGACCGGGTCAATGCGACCGGCCGGGATCGCATTCACCCCTGCCAGGGCTCCGGTGTTTTCCGCTGCGAAGGAGGTTCGCGTGCAACCCGGAGTGTTGCAACTCAGTGGATCATATAGAGTCGGGAGGCCGGTGAAGTCGAACGCACCTGGATGCGCGCTTCCCTGCCCTCTTTCCGCTAGCGTTGGAACCGTTCCAAGCGTCGCACTCGCCGCTCCGTTGTTGTAGATCTTGTCGACCGCAAAGAAGAAAAAG
Organism: Candidatus Acidiferrales bacterium; assembly: GCA_963783955.1. Lineage (GTDB taxonomy): Bacteria > Acidobacteriota > Terriglobia > Acidiferrales > UBA7541 > Acidiferrum. Next base: position 316,064 of record CAWAPN010000005.1, read on the forward strand.
AGTTTCGACTTTATGATCGGTCCGCCGACGGTTCCGCCGTATTCATCGTAACGGAGGTAACCTACCGACTGTGGAGTAAACCCGCCCGTGGCGTTCGGAATCCCGAAAAACGGGCGGGCGTTCAGAACCGAGTTCTGCCAGTATTCATACGCGGAACCATGAAATTGGTTAGTTCCGCTCTTGGTGATCTGGTTGAAAACCGCGCCGCCGATGCCGTATTGGGCTGAAAACGACGAAGTCGTGATCTGGACCTCCTGCAAAGCGGAAAACAACGTATTGTCCACGTTGTTGCTAACCGGTAGTTGCACCACACCGCCATCCTGCAGGTAGTTCGCATAGTTCGGCAGGTTGCCGTTGATCGAAACCGCGTCACCGGCGTTATAAGCGCCACTGCCTTCCGAGCCTGGCGCGGTTGGAGAACCGGCAGCACCCGGCAAGAGAATGTTAAAGTTGGCCCAGTCGTTGCCGGTGATGCCCGCTCCGATCTGCGGCAGCTTGGCCATCGTTTCCGCTTCTTGAATCGTTCCAAGGTGGCCGGATTCGGTCTGCAGGAGCAGGGCTCCGGATTCGACTACCGTCACTTCTTCTTGAACTTGGCCGACTTCGAGGTTGGCGTCGACGGTGATGGTGGAAACTTGCACGACAACCGGCCCAACGGTCGACTTCTTGAAACCTGGTTTGGTGAAAACGAGTTTATAGTTGCCAGGCCGCGTCGAAACCGTATCGTAGATGCCGTTCTCGTTGGTGATGAAATCCTTGGTCTCGCCCGTGTCGATATTGATTAATGTGACCGTGGTTCCGGCGACCGCGGCGCCACTGGCATCCATTACCGTCCCGCGGATTTCACCAGAATTTGTACTCTGAGCGAAGGATAAACCAGCCGCAAATGCCAGAAGAACGATAGCAATCGCAAAACGCATTGCAGTCCTCATTCATCTCCTCCAAATAGCAAGTGAAAACGTCCTCGACAGGGAACGAAAGCACAGACGTCGACTGGGACCGCTACTGACCAAGCACCGACCGCAAGGACACACCACAACGTCGAGTTGCCGTGCCCGGGATCGCCCCGGCAACCTCGATGCACCTTGATTTGTGTTGGTGCGTCCTAATACTTATGCACTACATTGCCTCGCATTACAGACCTTCGAGAAAAGCTTGTCAAGGAAAAAATGCGATAGAATGTATTTAGGCAATCGATTGTCTAACGACAAGGCCAAAAACGCGCACCTGGGCAACGGCGCCGTAGGTTTTGGAGGAAAGCCAATTGCTTCGAAAACAATCGATTGTCTCCAAACACCAGCCATTTCACCCCATACCCGGCGGCTCGCGGAGCAAACTACAACTCGTCCGCGCCGTCAAACCGCGAGGCCGGTGAAATAGTTTGAATTGACCCCATTCAGATCTTCGATTCACCCGTCGCTCATTTAACAGCCGGGCATTTTTGTTGTCAAGCGAAAAATACCGGTATTCTAAGCGCTGGCACCTCAGAATACGGGTTTTCTAGGGGCTTTCTGCAACTTGAGGTAAATTTGTTTGGCGTTTCGTGTGGATTGGGGAGTAGAATCCGGTCAAGGAAACTTGTGGTCAGGTGCCGTTGGCCTGCGTCGCCCAACGGAGTGCGTCAGGAGCGATGGCTGCATGAAGAGTCCGAAAAAGAAAATCGGCAAGCGCAAGCACGTTCATCCCATCACACTACAGATGCTCGCCGAGCATGTGGGACTGACAAAGGGGACGTGCTCGGCGGTATTGAACAATTCCGCGGCGTCGCGATCGATTCCCCAACATACAAAGGAACGCGTGCTACAAGCCGCGCGCGAATTGAAATACCGTCCCAGCTTTTATGCACGGAACCTGGGAGTCAAACGAACCTACATGATCGGAGTTGTCACGCAGGAGATCGGGGATTTCTACAGCTCGCCGATCATCAGCGGAATCGAAAAATATCTTCGTGAGCGGCAGTTCTTCTTCCTGACCGTGGCGTATCGTCACGAACCGAAGCTTCTGCAGCATTACGAGCAGATTCTCTCCGATCGCGGCGTGGAAGGTTTCATTACCGTGGACACGTTTCTCGAGCACCCGCTGTCGCTACCGACCATTGCGGTTGCAGGACACCATCGTATTCGGGGCGTAACCAATGTGGTTTTGGATCATCGGCGCGCCGCGTGGCTAGCCCTCAGCCATTTGCTCGAACTCGGACACCGGGAGATCGCCTTTATGAAAGGCTCCAGTTTGAGTTCCGATGCGGAGGTTCGCTGGCAAGCAATTGAGGAAGTCGCGGAAGAACTCAAAATCCGTTTGCGACCCGAACTTATCGTGCAACTGAAAGGCGACGACCCGACACCCCAGTTGGGTTACCCGTTCGCGAAGGAACTTGTCGCGCGCCGAGAACCCTTCACGGCTTTGTTTGCTTATAACGACATTTCCGCCATTGGATCGATTCGAGCGTTGCAGGAAACCGGGTTGCGCGTCCCCGAGGACGTTTCTGTCGTGGGGTTCGACGACATTCAAATCGCGGTGCATAACATGCCGAGTCTCACGACGGTGCGCCAGCCCTTGCAGAAGATGGGAGAACTGGCCGCACGCTCATTGTTAAGTCGGCTGGAAGGCAAGAACGGATTCGAGCCGGAAATCACCGTAGAACCCGACTTCGTGGTACGCCGCTCAACGGGGAAGGCGCCCACCCATGCCAGCGGTCCCGCCAATCGGGACCATCGCCTGAAGAGTGATCGCATTCCGTATTAATCGCGCCGAGAAACGGTTTTCTCGTTGCGCCAACACGACGAGCAGAGTAGCCTTAGGACAATCGTTTGTCTTCTATATTTGCCTTCGCGGTGAGGAAGGATGAAATCGGCCTTGCGGTGGTGTTTGCTCGCGACGTCTCTCGTGACGATTCCCCTCCCGGCACGAGGGCAGAGAACGTCTGCTCAAGTGTGGCTGACGAACGCAGATCGATCGGCGCTGTTCCAGAAGCAAAAAGAAAAGCTTCGTTTTTCTTCCGCGGCGGACCGGAACGAGAACGCGATGATCGAAATCAGCGACCGGAAGATTCTGCAGCCGATCGATGGATTTGGATTCGCTTTGACCTGGGGCAGCGCGCAGCACATCTATCACATGGATCCGGGAAAGCGGAAAGCCCTTTTAAAAGAGCTTTTTGGCACGCGCGGCAGCGATATCGGCATCAGCTATCTGCGCGTCAGCATCGGCGCATCGGACCTGAATGAATATGTCTACTCCTATGAGGACCTCCGAGCGGGTCAAAGCGATCCCGAATTGAGCAAATTCACGTTGCAGGACGACGAGAAGTACGTCATCCCGATCCTGAAACTCATTCTAGCGATTCGCCCGGACATTAAAATCCTCGGTTCCCCGTGGTCCGCGCCGGCGTGGATGAAAACCAGCGAAAACGTGAAGGGTGGAAATCTGAAGCCCGAATATTACGCGCCTTACGCGGATTATTTCGTCAAATACATTAGAGGAATGAACGCGCACGGTATCCGCATCGATGCGATCACCATCCAGAACGAACCGCTGAATGAAAAGAACACACCCAGCATGCAAATGTCGGCTGCCGAGCAAGCGGAATTCATCAGGAATCACCTCGGGCCGGCTTTTCAGGCGGCTGGCATCACGACGAAAATTCTGCTTTTCGATCACAACTGCAATCGTCCCGACTACCCACTCGCCATTTTGAGCGATCCGCAAGCCCGTCAGTACGTGGATGGATCCGCTTTTCATTTGTATGAGGGAAACATCACGGCGATGTCCGGTGTGCACGATGCTTACCCTGACAAAAACTTGTATTTCACGGAATACATGGCGGTAGAACGCAGCGACAAGCCGACGCTCTGGATCGCCAAGCATGTTTCGGGAACCGTAATCGGCGCGCTACAAAACTGGAGCAGGAATGTGTTGCTCTGGAACCTGGCAGCAAATGCCAAATTCGAACCGCACACAAACTCTGGCGGCTGCCCGGTCTGCCAGGGAGCCATTACCATCGAGGGCAACGAAGTTACACGCAATCTGGCCTACTACACCATCGCACATTTTTCCAAGTTCGTACGGCCGGGATATGTACGCATCGACTCGAATTCGCTCGACACCCTTCCTAACGTCGCGTTTCGCGGGCCGCAGAACGCGTTCGTCTTGGTGGTCGCTAACACAGCCGAAACAGCGCAGTCGTTCAACGTCGCTTTTCGTGGGCAATTTTTCCCGGCAACGCTTCAGGCGGGCGCGGTAGCAACGTTTGTCTGGTAACCGAGGCGGTCGGATTCGGGCTTAGTTCAGGGCGCCGCAGAGGATGCATCAGCATATCGAAGGCTTATGAAAACAAAGGGATTTACGCTAGGATGAGTGCAACCGATCCGTCCAGGGGACCGAATGGCAATGATGTCAGGCTGCCCGCGTGCGACGCAGTTCCTGCCGAGTCGCGGACCGACGGCCAAGACGTCTCCCGGCTAGCAGACGAAACCGTGACCAGCATGGCTAAGGGCAAAGGACCGGCGGAAAAAAAGACCAAAGCGGCCGAAAAGCCGATCGGGTTGAAGAAGCTTGCGGCCCATCTCGGACTGAATCCCACGACGGTCTCCGTGGTACTCAACGATGTGCCCGGTAGATCCATTCCTCAGGCCACACGGGACCGAATCAAAGCCGCGGCGAAGAAATTCAACTATCAGCCAAGCCTCTTGGCGCGCTCGTTGCGCAACCGGCGCACCTACACGATCGGAATTCTGGTGCCGGAACTCGGAGACGGCTACCACACGCAAGTGATGAGCGGTGTCGGCGACCACCTGATGGAAGCCGGGTATTTCTATTTCACGGCGCATCACCGCCACCGAAAGGATTTAATCGAAGAGTACGGCCGTATGCTTCTTGGACGCGGTGCCGAAGCCCTAATCGCGATTGATACCGCCCTCGAACATGACTTCCCCGTGCCCGTCGCTGCGGTAGCCGGACATCGATTCATCAGCGGCGTCACCAACGTGACGCTGGACCATCGATTCGCGGCACAATTGACTTTGACCCATTTACATTCGCTTGGGCACCGGGAAATCGCATTTATCAGGGGCCAATCGTTTAGTTCCGATTCCGCAGGCCGGTGGAACAGCATTGTCGCCGCAGCTCAGGAAATCGGCATAACCATTAACCCACGACTGGTGGTGCAGCTCGACCGCGACATTTCATCCCCCGAACTCGGCTATCCCGTCGTGCAACAACTTTTGTCCGGCGGCCGGACGTTTACGGCGCTCGTGGCCTTCAACGACATGTCGGCGATCGGAGCGATCCGCGCTCTGCAGGACCTGGGGCTGAGCGTGCCCCGCGACGTGTCCGTGATCGGATTTGATGATATTCGGGTTGCCGCATTCAACAATCCGAGACTTACAACGATTCGCCAGCCTTTATCCAATATGGGCAGAATTGCAGCGCAATGCGTGTTGAGCCAGCTGAATGGCGCAGAACCGTTTCGCAAGCTGATTCTGGTGGAACCGGAACTTGCCGTGCGGGAATCCACGCGCGCAGTTGATCACAACAAGCGAGCGGAGAATCGAAAGAAAAACTGATCTTCTTAAAGCGCGTGTGCCGCGAAGTGCCTCAATTTTCGGGTACGAAATCAAAATAGGCGAGATTGTTTCCTTTTTTGTAGCGCAGGGTCAGAAGCTGCCGGCCCGCTCGTGGAAAATGGATTTGTCCGCATTCCGCCTTGTTCCAAATGTGCCAGACAATCCAATCGGGATAGCTTTTGAGCGGAAAGTTCTTGAAGGCATCAATCGGAAGCGTGCAGTCCGCGGCAGGTTGCTTGTTCAGTGAAAACTGAATGGTCTGCGCCAGGTTTGCATACATGGCGACGATCTTGTAGGTTCCGGGACTTTTGACCCGAACCGTGTAATTGGTCCACTCCCGTCTTCGGTCCAGCCGATGTACAACTGCTGCCAGTCAGGCGCGACCCTATTCGGGTGATTCAGATCCGCCAGCATTTTCACGTACGAAATGTCGACACCTTCGCCTTCGCGGAAGTAACAAACATGAACGGGAACGTTCTTTTCGCAATGTTCCGGCTGGTGGTTCAGCTCGCCGCTGCCATGGTTGGCAGGATCCAGGTCGTGGTAGGCGATGCCTTCGCCGCCCAGGTCGTAGAGTGCGGCTTGCACACGGCCGGGGATCACCTGTGGTCCGGTGCGGTGCTGTCCATCCTCAAACGGTTTGCCCTGGTACTCATCGGGGACGCAAAAAAAGCGGAGTGCCTTCACCGTTTCCTTCCGTGAGCGGGCTCGAGCGAGACCACCTCGGGACGGTCCACGAATCCGAGAGGAGCGTCAAGTCTGACGAGCGTCATAGCCCGGGGTTCACGCACGTCTCTTAGCCTTTTGGGCCTTCGAGACCGTCGATTTGCCGCCCAAGCCGTTTGCGGTAATTTTTCCTTGTGTCATGTCCACCGTAACCGAATCCGCGAGCTTCACGGGGCTGCCGCGGAGGGCTGTTTTGAACGTTACCGTGAGCGTTTTGGCGTCCGTTGTAATTGTCAAATATCCGTACTTTACGATGGGCGTTACTTCAAGCTTGTGGTCTCCGACCACCGTGCCTGCCGGCGGCGACCCTCCCATCGGAGGAGTGGCCGCGTAGCCGCCGGAGCCGGAAACAATGTAAGGAACCTGCTTACCATTTACCGTTCTTGTGAATCGCTGATACAGATGGGCGTGCCCCGAGAGCAACGCGTCCGGCCACTGTTGTGCATTCTTGCAACACGCATCGATATCCTCTGTTAGTCCCTTGGTCCCTCCGGTCTTGGCGTCGGCCGACAGCGGGGGATGGTGAACGGCAACAAGAATCGCTCGCTCTCCAGCCTGCCGCTGCGGTTTCAGCCGTTCCAGTTCTGAGGTAAGGAAGTCCAGTTGATCGTTCACCAGCGGAAAGTGACCATTTTGCGAGGAAATGACCCCGCCACCGGTATCCAGAACATTGCTGTACAGTCCGATGATGGAGACGTACGGAGCATCGAGCGTGAAATAAACACCGGGCTGCGTCATTACGCTGCGTGTAATGCTCGGGGCGTCCGACGATGGATTCGGAGACGCAGCGCAGAAATTCGAGAGGAATGCGGCCAAAGTGGGCACCTGTGGCGCACTCGACGACGAACCGAAAACCATGCCGTCGTGGTTGCCGGGAATGGCAAAAATGGGGCGATCATATTCGCGAAAAGGCTCGTAAAACTGGTCGTAGTAATACTGACCCTCACCGAAGTTGTAGATAACGTCTCCCAGGTGAAAGAAGAAAGCGGGGCCGTTTGCACTGCCGGTTTGCACGTCCTTCACCATGGCGTCGGCAACAGCGCCTTCGTTCGCGATAGCCGTTGCGGTCGTCTCTGTTCGGCTCACCTTCGCTGCGCCAGTGTCTCCAACACAGTGGAAGGTAATCTTGCCCGCGGAACGGATGCTATCCGCCAGCGCTTCGGGAATAAAATCAGTCAGCGTCACATAAGGCAACGCGCCGGCGCGGGGCGGCGGAATCGGCTGTACTTGATTCTTGTAGAGCTTGTAGTAAACCGAGTTGTAATAGGCCTCGCTGGTGTTGTCTATCTGAAAGGCATCCTCATCGGGCGTGGGTTTCGGGTCGGCGTAAAGCTGGCCGTGCGGCCCAAGAATGTTTCCATTGCTTGCCATGGCCTCGTCCTCGGGTGGGTACAGTCCTTGCGTCGGTATCGGCAGGCCGAATACACCGTCCGCATCGCGGCCCGTTCCTTGCGTGCCGCAATCTCCCACGTGGAGAGACACGATAAGGCGGTGTCGAAAGCGATGTCAACAAGGACGTAAAGAATATACGTTAACGGTATTGAAACGCGATCCCGCCTGCCGCCTACGGGCGGTTCAGGCCAGGCCGACGGCGCCGGGAAGGGGAAAAATGCTTCCCGGGATGTTTTCCCAACGCCGCCGGCAACTCAGAAAGATATCCGCGCGATCAGTTGGATCTGTCGCGCGGGTAGGGCGGATGTTACCTTTCCAAAAGTAAGGTCGGCCATATTGCCGTCGACCGGACCCAGGTTGGAGTGGTTAAAGAGGTTCAGGAAATCGAAACGCAATTGCAGGTTCCCTGCCTCGCCGAGCCAGGGCAAGTGGGTGTTTTTCGCCACGCTCGCATCCACGTTGACCATGCCTGGGTTCCGATAGCAGTTGCGTGGTTCATTTCCTTCCGTTAGCGGAGCCGGTGCCGGAAAATCGGACGCCGTGAACAGTCCGTTGATATAGGAGTTTCGGCCGTAAGAGACATTGCAACCGAACGAAGGCTTGTTGGGAATATCGTAGTCGGTCCCGTCAAGATTGTAATCGCCCGGGTTTACCAGGGCCGTCGATGGGTTCGTGTTAACCACCCAGAATGGAGTTCCACTCTGAGCAACAATGATGCTGCTCAATGACCACCCCGAGGTCAAGACTTTGGCAAAACCGCTCGAGAACCCGGGTAGTGTATACACACCCGAGAGCGAGAAGCGGTTCCGAACGTCCCAGTTCGCATCGCCCCAATAAGAGAAGTAGGCATTTTGATCAGGTATATTCAGGCCACCGTCTTGATCGAACCGAGTGTTGGCCTCTGGAAAGTTCATGGCGTGGGACAACGTATAAGAGGCCTGGAAATTCAGGTGCGAGTTGGGATTACCGCGAAGCGAAAGGATCATGGAATTGTAGGTGCCGCGGTTGTTGTTGGTTACGTAGTTAATGGTGCCGAAATTGGGATTCAGCCGGTTGATCGTGCCGTCCACAAAGCCGCCGGCGTAGCGGTTCTCGTCCGCACCGGTTAAGGCGTCATAGAAGACCGAACCCGAGTAGCTTGCGCCGGCGACCAACTTCCACGGGATCTGGTGCTCAACTCCGATCACATAGTTGGTAGCCAGAGGCGGCACCAGGTTCCTCGAAAGCGCCCAAACGTTCGACTGCACGCCCGTGATGCCACCCGAGGGATTTATGGTTCCTGCCGGAATTGGCGGTAACGGGAAGTTGTACGGGTAGTTGCCCGAACTCGCCAAAGCAAAGTAATTACCGAGAGGAGTGGTAACCCCATTGTAGGTGACGGTATTTGTGAACGTTGTACCGATGAGGCCCGGAGGATTGGTGCGCATTTCATCGACGCTTTGGCCGAGGGTTACCCAATCCCGGTATACCCCAACACCACCGCGGATGCTCCATTTGCCAGTCTTCGTGGGATCCCAGGCGAACCCGATACGAGGACTCCAATAGTTGGTCTGGCTGCTCGCGAACACCCCGTTGACCGGCCCCACGGTGGCAGTCGCAATCTGCTGCTCAAGTGTGCTGCCGCTGCCCAGCAGGAGCGTGTTGAATTTGAAGCCGCTGTTGCCCCAAGCGGTGTCATTCGTAAAGTCGTCCCATCGCAACGCAAGGGTCAGCGACAGGTTCGATTTCACTTTCCAGTTGTCCTGGGCGAAAAAGCCAAACGGGTTTGTTTGGCCTCCGAAGACCACCTTCCCTGCATCGCCAGTCAATGGATTGTAAGCGTTAAAGCTGTACTGATAGACGTTGTCTTGGACAAGGTCGAACAGAGTATTGAACGATAGCACCGGTCGAACATTGTCAGGCGTAAAATCGCCGTGCTCAATGGCGTGGTCCCCGTTGTAGCCGAATTTGAAAGTGTGCGGACCGTGAACCCAGCTCAAGATCGCGCGCCAGTTATAGTTTGGCCCGCGATATTCGCCCGGCCCCCAGCCACCTCCCACGTTGAAGCCCTGCGTGCCATCGTTGATGTTAATCACCGGCACACGCAGATCTGCATCCTGACCGTTGGCGCCGCCGACGCTGGCAAACGCAAAGCCTCCCTCTGCCAGCAAAGTCGAAGAGAAAGTGTGCGTGTAGTCGATCTGAGCATAACGATTGCGCATGATGTCCTGGGCGCTCAAGCCCTCCCGAGCAGCCAACTCGCCAATATTGAATGAATCGTTGTAGTAGCTGAGGTAGACGCGGTCGTTCGATGTGGCGTACCAATCCCCGCGGAAGTTGTACTGCGTAGCATTGTAAATCGGGGCCGCGGAAAAACTGCCATAGTTAAGAACGGGAAGATTGCAAGGGATGGTCACACTGGTAGTAATCGCGATAACCGTCTGCCCCGCAGCGCAACCCGCCTTGCCATAATAGTAGTTTCCCGCGTCTTCCGTGGTGCCGTTGGGAATCAGGTATTTCGGGCCGTAAAGACTGAGAACCTGCGTTCCCGTCGTAGTCGGAAAATTCTGAGTGGCCCAGGAATCAAACTGCGAAGTCTCCCAGTAGGTGGAGGTGGCTCCGGAACCAGCCAAACTTGTGGATGTGGGTGTTCTCGACCACAAAGACTCCACGTCCGCGAAAAAGAACAACTTGTTCTTGATGACCGGCCCGCCCAGTGCCGCCGATACGTCCTTGCGCTGAAATCGCACCGGCGAAAAGAAATCCGGATTGGCCTGCAGGTCCTGATTTGTATAGAGCAGGCTTCCCGTGCCGTGAAATTGATTCGTGCCGGACTTCGTTGTGACTTGAACAAGGACGGAACTGCCCAGAGCATTTTCTGCGTCCCACGTGTTTGCCTGCAGCGAGATTTCCTGAACGGCATCGGGAACCGGCGCGAGAATCAAGTTGCCGTTCTGGACCGGGCTGGTTACGTTCATTCCGTCTACGTAGACGACATTGCCGGTATAGCTGCGGCCGTTCGCGCTGATTTGCGGCGTTTGCGTTCCAAAATTGTCGGAACCGCCGCCCGGAGATGCTCCCGCGCCCCGTGTACCCGTGCCCACAATTCCCGGCGTGACGCTCAGCGTATCCCAAAGGTTTCTGTTCAGTTCAGGAAGTTCAAGCACGGTGTGGGAGTCGAGAGTCGCCTGGATTCGGCTATCGTCGGGGTCGATCGTCTGCGCGAGTACCGTCACGGTTGTCGTTTGGCTCACGGAAGCAACCGTCATGCTGATATTCACGCCTCGCGTTTCCGCCGTGGCAAGCGTCAGCTGGACTTCTTTGGTTTGAAAGCCCTTGGCTTCGGCACGTACCAGATAACTTCCCGGCGCCAAACTGGGAAAACTGTAATTTCCGGAGGCGCTGGTGGTGGTGGTTTGTTCGATGCCGGTGTTTATGTTGCGCAATACAACCGTGGCGTCAGGCACGGCGGCACCGGTCGGGTCAGAAATCAACCCTTGAACGCTGCTACTGTATTGCGCGTGAGAAAAAGTTGCAGAAAGGCAAACCAGAACGAGCGCGAACAACGCACGACCCGAATATCTACTCACAAAGCCTCCTGTTGCACGGGTGACGCACCAGGCACCCCAACAAAATCCGAATACTGGCCCGCTGACGCAAACGTTTCCGTGGACCGAAAAGAAAACGTTTACTTGATTATCGAGAGCCTACATCCGTTTTTACGATAGTGTCAAGAGGAAATCTGCATGGGCGCCGCCAGTTTTGCACAATCAGTCAAAATTGGCCCGTCTTTACAGAAAAGCAGGGTGTATTGGTTGTCGCTCGAGGGCGACATCCCGGCTATCGTTAGAAAACGATTTCTGGAGGATTCGGCGGGCGGCTGTCGCGGTCCTCCCATTGAATCGATACAACCGGGTAGGAACCGCCAATCACCAGGAGATTCGGACGAGGGAGAGACCCTGACGGGGCAATACGAAGTGCAAACGGGCCGAGCCGTCTTCTACGGTAACCCAAAAGGGAGACTGCAATAATTGAAGTTGGCCGGCCGTCTCGAGCTTCGCGTATTCCGCAGCACTTGGCGACTGCGGTGAACCCATTTCTTTCCATTCTGCGTAGGAATCACTATGGTCGGCGTCTACACGAAAATGCTCGACAACTACGCGCGACGTATTGGTCGGCAGTCCGCCGACAACCAGACGGACGGGAATTGCCGGAGCCTGGAGATCGTCGTCGTGGTAGTTCCAGATCAGAATGGCTACGTCTTGTTTGTTGCGCGCGGCGATGGCGTTCACGTCCGCGGCACCACGCACGCCCGAAGAGAGAATCTCGGCAGCCGGCAGGGCTCCCGAACTCGTCGTCTCGATCCTCTCCTGCCCCAGCAGCCCAAACATTCGGAAGGCATTCAGGACCGGCTTGTCGATGCCGTTGGTGGCAAGCTCGCGAAAACCAGCGAAGTAAGGCTGATCTTCAAATTCGAAAGCCCAGGTTACGATGCCCTCCAATGAAACGTGTTCTTCGCCGGCCAACTCCAAGGTGCGGCTCAGGGCCTCAGCCGTATAGCAGGCATACAGCGGGCCGTTTCTATAGGAGTTCTGGGGATTCTGCGTCGCCGAACAGGCCGCGCAGCCCTCTGGATCCCATTCACCCAGAACAATGGGTATGCGCCGCCATTCGGGAACCGACGCCACAATCTCAAATCCCTTCTCGATCGACAATAATTGAACAGCCAGGCCCATCTGCAGGTGATCGTTCACCCACTTGGGCGAACCTTTGGGATGAAACGAAATGAAGTCGAGCTGAGTTCCCGTTTTTCCATTGGTATAGTTTTTCTGATGCGTGCAATGCTCTAGGAATAGCCGCAAGAACTCGGCCGCTCTCGGAGCAGCCGCGCCGGTCGTGTCCGGTCCTCCAATTCTGGCGCCCGGGAAAGCTTTCAGAACTGCGTCGACGGAAACATCGTATAGCTTGAAAAATTCCTCCGGAGTTCCCTTCCAGTAGCCGATGTCCGGTTCGTTCCAGACCTCCCAAAGCCAGCTTTTCAACGCTTCATCGCCATATCGGTGACGCAAATGGCTGACGAACTGAAAAATCAAGCCCGACCATTTCTGATAATCTTTCGGCGGATAAGCCCAACCGGTATAAATCGAATTCACAGGACCTTGCGGGAAATTGTGGCGATAAGGATCGGGATGGGTTGAGAGCGCCTCAGGCATGAAGCCAAGTTCGACGAGCGGTTTTATACGCGAACCGGTGAAGGTGTCGAAGATGCGGTCCACAATGGTCCAGTCATAGATCGGTTTCCCCGTGGCATCCTCGGTGTAGACGTTCGTCGAACCCCATTTGAGTGACGCCGAACCGTCTCCCGATGTCAACAGGTTGTGCACGCGGACATAAACCGGCTGGGGACTGAGTGCCGCCAGCTCCCGCAGCAACTTCTTGCCGTTCGCCGCGTATGTGAAATTTGGTTCGTCGTATCCGAAGAAACCCCAAACCGGCGGGAACGCCCCTTGGACCTTGTTGAAGTCCACCTGAATGGACACTTCTGCTGCAGCATCTTGCGGAGAGGCCGGCCCGCTCGCACTCAACAAAAGGATCACGACGACAAGGGAGCTTCGAACGCGATGGGTGCCCGTGCGCAATTTGTTATTGGGGTTCCGTGATCGACAGGGTCTGATTTTCCTCAAGACCTGTCGTCAGGACTTGCTTGCGCCCGGAAGGCCAGTCCACTTCAACCCGATCGACTCTCTTTGTGTTGCCCAGCCCGAAATAAAGAGGCAGAACACTCTGGGACAGATAACCCGATTTGCCATCGTTGTATCGGTAATAGGCTTGCCCGCCGGCCGAGACCTGGACAGTGGCGCCCAACCCGTTGCGATTCGAAGTCGTGCCGTGCAGCACAATCTTGAGCCAATGAATCTGTTTCCGTTCCGAAAGATCGCTGATCAGGATTTGCGGCTCGGAATTGAAATCGTTCACCACGATGTCCAGGTCGCCGTCATCGTCGAGATCAAAAATGGCAGCGGACCTGCTCGAGCGCGGCGACATGATGATGGATTTCCCACTCTGGCCAACGCAGACTTTACTGTCCAGTTTGGTTTGCTCCTGCACTTCCTTTGGATCGGAACAATCGATTTCAAACCACGGAGTGTAGAGTTTCTTGCGAGGCTCGATCCCGAGCACGAACTCGGCGTCGACAAACTTCTTCCCCAGCTCATTCAGCAGCAGTGAGTTTATTCCGTAGCGATAGGGATAACTCATACCGGCCGGAACGAACACGTCTTCCCAGCCATCCGCGTTTAGGTCACCAATGCTCGGGCCCCACGGCCAATACGTCTCCAGCCCCAGGCGGTCGGAAATTTCCTCGAATTTGCCATCTCCCAGGTTGTGGTATAGAGCGTTGCCGAAAATGAATTCGTCTTTCTTGCCTTGAATATAGCTCTCGTCCCAAGTGACGTCGGATTTTAGCTTTTCGTTTTCAGGACCGGGCTCCTGGCTCATGTCAGAATGCATGTCGGTGATAAACAGATCCATCCGGCCATCATTGTCATAATCGAAGAACTTCAGTCCCATTGCACCCCAAGGCGTCTTTGGAAAATACTCGTTCGTTTTTTCGACGAACTTCTTACCGTCGACGTTCTCGTAATAATGGCTATGGCCCTGCATATTCAGAAAGAAGATGCCGGGCAAGCCTTCGCCCCGCAAATCGGCAAAACTCGCGTCGCCGCACCATCCATGCGGACGCAACCCTGCCTCAGCTGTAATATCCTTGAAGCGATTGTGGCCCATGTTTTTGTACAAGACTGGGTACTCGTAGCGCTCCGGGAAGAGGTGGCCCGAAAAAGCGCCTTGAATTCCGATGTATTCGCCGTTTGGACCCTTTTCATCGGTCGTATATTTGCCCACGTTGCAGACCAGCAGATCGACCAAACCATCATTGTCGTAGTCAAAGAAAAAAGCACCGGACGAATGCGCCGAGAGACTGAGCCCGGCCTCCTGCGTAATGTCCTTGAAATGACCGTGGCCATCGTTTTCAAAGAGCGCGTTTCCGCCCCGGACCGTGGTCACGAACAAATCCTGGTCTCCGTCGTTGTCGATGTCCGCAAACGCTGCCGCCACGCTGATTCGAGCGGGCAATGCCACACCCGCTTCCTCGGTAATATTTTTGAATCTTCCGCCGCCGAGATTTTTCCAGAGTTCGTTCCCGCCGAACTGATTTACGAAATAAATATCGTAACGGCCGTCCCCGTCGACGTCCGCCACAGCAACGCCATTGCCATGGTCGTAATGCCCCATGCGCATGTGCTTGGTCGCATCGTCCACGGCATGATGGACAAAAGTGATTCCACTCTCTTTCAGGCGGTCCGTGAATTGAAAGTCATGGAAGGCTTTGAATTGCTTGGCTTCTTCGATTTGGGCTTTTTTCCGAGCTGGCAAAGAGTCAGCCCCAATGTCGTCCGTGGGATAGCGCAGGCGTGGCTGCGAATCCTTCCGGGCTGTCAAAGGAATCGCCAACGCCACGGCGAATGCGAGGACCGCTGCGAACGGCAGTTCTCTTCCGCTAAGACTCATATTCATACTTCTTCCCTAGGAAAGACGTCTGGATGACTCACAGGTTCGCGCCGCTTTCGACACGCATTGTAGCCTCGCCTCAATAATGCAAGCAATCGTTTTCTCGGTTTCCAACTCTGCAATCGGGGTGATAATGGACGAAATGCGTATGCGCCAAACATTTTGCCTGGTGGGGATCCTTCTAGCGCTACCAACTCTCCTCTTCGCTCAAACGGATCGGGATCTCACGGCGGGTGTCGCTTCGGCGCTTTCGGCAAAGGATTTCGACAAGGCGTTGCTCTTGCTGCAACCTGCGCTCAAGCAATCGCCCCAGAATGCCAAGCTTTGGACGCTGCAGGCGCTTGCGCTCTCCGGCAAAGGAAACACCAAGGGGGCGCTGATCGCCTATCAGACCGCCTTGAAGATTTCTCCGGACTATGTCCCCGCCCTCGAGGGTGCTGCGCAAATCGAGTACAACGCCGGCAGCCAAAATGCGGTCCCTCTCCTAAATCACCTTTTGAAGCTGCGGCCTGATGATCCCACAACACATGCCATGCTGGCCGTTCTTGCCGCCAAAAAGGGTGACTGCCATCAGGCGCTGGCGCACTTCGAGGCGATCGGCTCGCTACTCGATTCCCAGGCACAGCTGCGCGAAGAATATGGCGCGTGTTTGCTGAAACTCAAACAACCGGAGAAGGCAATTTCCCTCTATCAGAGGCCAGTCGAACTAAATCCGAGCGACAATGAAGCACGCTATCAACTGGCTGCCGTACAACTGATGGCGGATAAACCGAGCGATGCGCTTGACACCCTCGGTCCCCTGCTGCAGGTGGATAAGCCCGGCACGAAAACGCTGGAATTGGCGGCTTCCGCGTATGAGGACGCCGGGAACACGAAGATGGCCGTAAATACGCTCCGTCAGGCCATTCTTGCAGACCCTCACAACGTCGATCTGTACTTGGACTTCGCCGCCATCTCTATGGATCACCAGTCGTTTCAAGTGGGCATTGACATGGTTGAGGTTGGACTCAAAGCAGAGCCCAGTGCCGCCCCTCTTTATGTGGCACGAGGGGTCCTCTACGTACAGCTTGCAAAGTACGACCAGGCACAGGACGACTTCGAAAAAGCGGAGCAGCTTGAACCGAATCAGCCACTGGCATCGGTCGCGAAGGGATTAGAACTGGCGCAGACAAATGATCTGACTCAGGCTCTCCGGACCGTTCGATCGAAACTGGCCAGTAAGCCGAACGATCCTTATCTGCTATACCTGCAAGCCGATATTCTGGCCCAATCGGGACCCGAACCCGGAAGTCAGAATTTCCAAAACGCGTTGCGCTCCGCAAGACGTGCCGTGGCCCTCGAACCGAGCCTCGTTCCTGCCAGGGACCTGCTCGCCAAACTTTACCTGCAGGCAGGACAGAACCAATCAGCCATCGAACAATGCCGCGAGGCGCTCAAAGGCGACGCAAAGGATCAGACGGCTTTATATCACCTGATCCAGGCTCTGCGAAAAACCGGGAACAAACAGGAACTTCCGGATTTGCTGAAGCGCCTGGCAGAACTTCGTGCCGAGAGCACGAAAGAAGAGAGGGAGCATAACCGATACAAATTGGTTGAAGCGGGAGGCTCCTCGACGGCACCCAGGTAACCTGAGCCGTTGGAAATGAGTAAGCGCTTACCAGTTCGCGTCCGGTGGCTCAGAGAAATCCCGCCGCCCCATGTCGCTCGGCGCCGCCGTCTGCGGGCCGCCCGTTCGGTTGTCATCGTCGCTTATTCGTTTACGCTGCACGCCGAACAATGGTAACTTGGTTCGCAGATCCCCGTTTTTCAGGTTTCGCTACAGGTGTCAGACGCAAAATGGCTTTGTCGCGACGAAGTTTTGTCCGGCTCTCTTGTCTGTCGCTCGCCGGCGAACGGCTCCTGGCTCAGGGCATGTCCCGGCACACCGCCCAAGCCATGGCCAGGCCCGCGCCATCTGGCCGTCCGTTCGATGCGCACTTCGTGGACGTGGCCATGGAGGCTGGATTACGGGCCCCGGTCATCTATGGAGCGGTCGACACAAAAAAATACATTCTGGAAGCCACCGGGTGCGGTTGCGCGTTCCTGGACTATGACAACGACGGTTGGTTGGACATTTTTCTGCTGACGGGTACTCGTCTCGAAGGTGATCCGCCGGAAGCAACCAACCGTTTCTATAAGAACAATCGAGATGGCACTTTCACGGACGTCACTGAGCAGGCCGGTCTCCGGGCCGCGGGATGGGCGTCAGCCGTTTGCGTCGGCGATTACAACAACGACGGCTTCGATGACATTTTCTGCACGTTTTTCGGGCGAAATCGTCTCTATCGCAACAACGGCGACGGCACATTCACCGATGTGACAAAATCCGCGGGACTTTGGACCGAAGAGCTGCGCTGGGGCGCCGGGTGCTGTTTTCTTGACTACAACCGCGACGGCCATCTCGATTTATTTGTCTCGAATTACGTGCAATTTTCCCTGCAACACGCTCCGGTGCCCGGCGAGAGCGTCAACTGCAATTGGAAAGGTGTGCCCGTGGAATGCGGGCCGCGTGGACTGCCCGCTGGCAGGCATTCACTCTACCGCAATAATGGCGACGGGACTTTTCTGGATGTCAGCGAAGAGGCCGGTATTGCCAGCGCCACCGGCAGCTATGGGATGACCGTAATTGGTTCCGATTTGGACGAGGATGGATGGCAGGACATCTTCGTTGCGTGTGACTCTTCGCCGAGTTTGCTTTTCATGAACAATCATGACGGCACCTTTCGAGAAGAGGGCATCCTGCGCGGTGTTTCGCTAAGCAATGACGGGCTCGAACAAGCCGGCATGGGCGTCGGTATCGGTGACTATGATCTCGATGGACACCTGGACCTTTTCAAGACGCACTTTGTCGACGACACCTGCGGTCTGTACCACAATGACGGAAAAGGAAACTTTGATGACGTGACCTTGACGTCCCACCTTGCCGTCGAAACCCGCTATCTCTGCTGGGGCACGGGAATCGTTGATCTGGATAACGACGGTTATCCCGACATTTTCATTGCCACCGGTAACGTGTACCCCGAAGTCGAGCACAAGTTTCCCTTTTATGCGTATAAGACTCCGCGCCTCGTTTTTCGAAACCTGGGCAATCACACGTTCGAAGAATTGTCGCGGGAACCTGGCCCGGGGGTGGCCGCAGCACATTGTAGCCGAGGCTGCGCTTTCGGAGACTTCGACAACGACGGAGACGTGGACATTCTCATCCTCAATATGAACGGCCCGCCTTCTCTGCTTAGAAATGATCTCAAACGGAAACAAAGCTGGCTTAAGGTAAAGCTGCAAGGCGTGAAGTCGAATCGCAGTGCAGTCGGCGCCCGAGTGCTGGTCCACTACGGAGGTAAAATCCAAGCGCAGGCGTTGCTTAGCCAATCCAGCTTCTATTCCTGCAACGATTCTCGCCTGCACTTTGGGCTTGGGGCATCCGAAACCGTCGATATCGATATCTACTGGCCGAACGGGCTCCACGAGCAGTTCAAGAACCTGGCGGCCAACCGCCTGATCACGTTTCAAGAAGGAAACGGAATCGTACCGAGCAAGGGCTGGACAGCCGCTTCTGGCTCACGCGGAAGCTGAAAATTCAGCGCCCGGATACTACAGTCAAATTACGAAGATGTTCCAACACACCCGGCTTGATCTGCTCCTTGTTAAACCGCCAGCCCCAGTTTCCCTTGGCTCTTCCGGGAAAATTCATTCGCGCTTCCGACCCCAGCCCCAAAACATCCTGTAAGGGAACAATCGCCATGTCCGCAACGGAGGTCAGAATCGCTTGAATAAACGACCAGTGGATGTCTTTGCCATTCGTCTGCAAATAGCATTTTACGCGATCCGTTGCGTCGCGCTGGTGCCGATTCCCGCGGTTGCGCGACGCTCGTTTCAGTGCGCGCCACCATCCTAGAGTCGTGTCGTTGTCATGGGTTCCGGTGAAGCAGACTTGTTCTCGGACGTAGTTGCTCGGGCGATGCTGTCCACCGTCGTCGAAACCAAACTGAAGCACGGTCATCCCCGGAAATCCAAGCTGCCGCCGAAGATCTTCTACTTCGCGGGTGATTGTTCCGAGATTCTCGGCCACAAACGGCAGGTCGCCCACTTCTTCGCGGACTTTGTTGAACAATTGGGCACCCGGTCCCTTAACCCAACGGCCCTTCCTGGCCGTCGATTCACGCGCACGGACAGACCAAAACGCTTCGAACCCTCGAAAATGGTCAAGCCGCAACAGGTCCACGACTTCCAGCATTGCCCTGAACCGGTCGATCCACCATCGAAATCCAGTCTCCTTAAGTTTGTCCCAGCGATATGTCGGCGTTCCCCACAGCTGTCCATCTTTGCTGAAGTAGTCCGGCGGAACTCCTCCGACAGTTCGCGGTTCTCCGTCTGCGCCGAGATCAAACAGTGCCGGATTGCTCCAAACGTCGGCGCTATTGTGTTCCACATAGAAGGGCAGATCGCCCATGATCGAGATTTTGCGCTCGGCGCAATATTTGCGAAGCATGTGCCACTGACGAAAAACTTCGTACTGCTCGAATTTGTGGTAACGGATCTGTTCCACCGGAGGCTTGATGCGCGCGTCGAATTTTGTCCAAGGGACACCGGCGTTCGCCTCGTGCAGACTCATGAACCGGGCGTAATTTTCGAGCCAAGCCGAGCTTTTGCGTACGAAGTGCAGATAGTCCTTGGTTTCCGTGAAACTTTGGAAGGCCTTCTTCAACAGCGACGCTTTGTAGGGCCGGACTGCAGCGAAGTCCACGCGCCCATAAGGAAAATGCGGTGCGGCGCGCAATTCTCTTGGTGGGAGGTATCCGCGCTCGACGAGCAGTTCCGGACTGATCAAAAGCGGATTCCCGGCAAATGCCGAGCGGCATTGATAGGGCGAATTTTCCTCCCCGGTAGGACTCAGGGGCAACACGCACCATAGCTTTTGCCCCGCCTCACCCAGGATATCCACGAAGTGCCGGCTTTCCGGCCCCAAGTCTCCGATGCCGAACCTTCCCGGCAACGACGTAACATGCAGCAGGATTCCGCTGGAACGCCCGATTTTCACGAGAAACTCATGGTCTCTATGCCCCTGTGCCGACTTCGCGGTTCTGTTTCAGGTCTGCGATTTTGACATGCAAGCGCAGGACTTCAGCAACGCTCCACGCCTGCGCAACGCAACCTCGGTGCAAGTAAGGCGGTTCCGGATCAAAAATTTCACCAATCGAACCAACCGCAGTCTTGGCCAGCCGTTCATCAAACGCGCCTAACAGCTTCTCCGCATGATCCAACTTTGCTGGATGCAATTTCAGCAAAGCATCGAGATAAGGCCCAATCAACCACGGCCAGACCGTACCCTGATGATAAGCGGCATCGCGTTCGCGCAAGTTACCGGAATATTTCGCTTTGTACTCTTTGTCGCGCGGAGAAAGCGATCGCAATCCGACGGGAGTCAGCAATTCCTGTGTCACGCAATCCATGACGGAAGCCCATCTCTCTTTCGCCAGCACGGGAAAATCCAGCGAGATCGCAAAAAGCTGGTTAGGCCGTAGCGACGGATCGTCACCGTTTTCTCCGTCGACGACGTCGTAGAGGTAACCTCCGTGTTCGTACCAGAATCGCTTCTGAAATGAGTCGCGACACTTCTCCGCGTGCCGGCTCATCTCTTGCGCTTTCTCCGTCTCTCCGTTCTGCCGCAGCCACTCCGCCATGTAGCGGAGCGCGTTGTACCAGAGCGCGTTGATCTCCACGGCCTTGCCGCGCCGTGGCGTCACAACCCAATCGTCGACCTTTGCGTCCATCCATGTGAGTTGGTAACCGGGCGCCCCTTCCTTGAGCAAACCATCGTGCGGATCAACCGCGATCCCAAAGTCTGTTCCGTGTAAATGAAATCGAATGACTTCCTGCAATTGTGGGAGTACCTGTGAAAGGAAAAGATGATCTCCTGAGGCCGCGAGATATTTGGCAATCGCGTGAAAAAACCACAGCGTGGCATCTGCCGTGTGATAGAGGCCTTCGTCACGGCCCTCGGGAAACATGTTCGGAATCAATCCGTGGCGAATGTAATGCGCGAAAGTCCGCAGAACGTAGCCGGCCTCCGTGTGGCGGCCAGTGGTCAATGTCAAGCCTTCAAGGGTAATCATCGTGTCGCGGCCCCAGTCTAGGAACCAGGGATACCCCGCAATGATCGAGCGCACGTCGTCCCCCGCCGCACGAGCGCGTAATGTGTCGTCTCCTCTTCCCTCTGGAATGATGATGAACTGGTCCGCGGCAAGAACCAGCTCTGCCGCCACGCTCTGCTTTGGCACGCTCACCGCCCGCGCCAGCAACCTCCTTCGACGCAGAATCTCGGCGGTTTTCGCATATTCGGGAGTAACGGCTCGGACGGCATCCCATGATTCGGCAGATGCAATGAGAGTGACCTCGTCGTTCGGCGTCAAGAGGACAGAAAAGTAGCCGGGACTCCAGAGATCGCCGCGAGCCGCGTACCCCCTGCTCTCTTCGATGCGGTAGATGATTTCATGAAATCGCGTGCGATCCATCGTCAGGGATTTGTTGCGTCCGTGCAGCATGAGCCTCAACGGAGGAATATCCGTCTGCGACGAAATCTCAAAGGTATCTTCGATGACCGTGAATGCGTAATTCCCGGCGAGGGGCGTGTCGACCGGGGCTCCATGTGGCCTGAAATTAATGGAAGGGCGCAATGTCAGATTGATCCGTTCGCCGCTCTTCAACTGATAGTTGACGTGCACGGTATTCTGTCGGTGTACCATGATCACGCGTTTTTCGAGGAGCACTTCTCCGAAGCGGAACTTCCACACCGGAATGCCATCCTCCAAACAGAATTCTTCGAGGTATTCCGCTCCTTGCGTCTTCAGGGGCATGTTGACGCGCTCTTCTCCGCTGAGCGGAACAGAAATGCCATTTGGAAGTTCTACTCGTTCGATCAAATCGTTCAACATCATGATCCGGCCCAGCGGGGTCGGCAAAGCAGCGACCAGGTATCCGTGAAAGCCTCTTGTTATGACTCCCGCCAAGCTCCCCGACGCGTAACCGCCCAAACCATTCGTTACCAGCCACTCCTTGTCCAGCAGCGACTCGTGCGATTCCGACTTCGACTTTCGATAAGCGACTCGATAGAGTACGTCCGTCATGCGCGTTCCTGTCCCTGTTGGTTCGTCACCGGTCTAAGTACGACCGCTGCGTGTGCGGGAATAATCCAATTCGATTCTGAATCGAGAGGAGCCGTGCCGTTTCCCCCATACCTGGCATCTTCCGTGGACCAAAGCACCTTCCATTGTGACGCCTCTGGAGGCCCCAACAAAGGCACCGGAGATGGATTTAGAAATAATTGAGCGCCGAGGTTCACCACCAGCAACCGAGGGTCTCGAAAATCGCTCGAGAAAAACCTCACGACAAAGGCCTCGGGTCCAAGCACCGCACCGTCAAACTCTCGGGTTTGCCGTCTGAACAAGGGCTCACTCTGCCGCAGCTTCAGCAGATCGCGATGCAAGGTATAGATCTCTGCATGCTTTTCGCGGTCGGAAAAATCCAATTTACATTTGTCAAATGTGTCTCGACTGCATGGGTCGTCGTATTCGACTTGTCCCGTCGCCAGGCTTCGCCATTGCCGCAGAAATTGTGCTCGCCCGTTGCGAACCAATTCGGCCAGCTTGGAATCATGGTCGGCAAAGAAAAGAAACGGAGCCGACGCCGCGAACTCCTGCCCCTGAAATAGCAGCGGCGTGCCTGGTCCAAGCAAGCAGACTGCGGTAACCGCCTTGTATCTCCCATAGGTCGTCAATTTGTCGAGCCGTAGGCCACGCGCCGAGTTCGCCACCTGATCGTGATTTTGCAAGTACACAATCATGGACGCCGGATTCGTTCCGAGCGTGCTACCCCCACGCCTCTGCTTCTGCCAGGCATACCATTGGCCTTGATAAAGGAAGCCGTACTTCAGGCAGGATAGTAATTCCTGCGACGAACCCAGATAATCGAGGTAGTAGCCTTCGCGATTGCCCGTTGCCGCGACCATGAGCGAATGGTGAAAATCGTCGTTCCACAGCGCGTCCAGTGCGTAGCCGCCTGCCGCCTCGGGGCGAATAAGCTTTGTGTCCTGCGGCTCGTTTTCTGCAACGATGAGAACACTTCGCGGTTTCGCGGCTCGCCGGGCCGCGGCGGCGATCTCGGCAATAATGTGCTTCTCGGACTCATCGAAGATGGATTGCGTGGCGTCCAGCCGGAGACCGTCCAGATGGAACTCCTTGATCCAGTAAGCCGCATTGGCGCCGAAAAACTCACGCACCGGTCTGCTTTTTTCGCCGTAAAAGTCCAGCGCTTCGCCCCACTCGGTTGAGTGTTTCTTGGTGAAGTAGCTTTCGCTAAACATTGCGAGATAATTTCCGTCCGGCCCCACGTGGTTGTAAACCACGTCCAAGAGCACGCCCAGCCCCTGGGCATGCGCTTCATTCACAAAATCTCGAAAGTCGTCCGGCGATCCGTAGTTGCGAGTTGGCGCAAACAGGTCCACGCCGTCGTAGCCCCAACCGAATGTTCCGGCGAAGTCTGCCACGGGCATTACTTCAAGTGCCGTAATGCCTAGCTTCGCAAGCTCCTTCAATTCTTTCATTGCCGCCCGCCACGTTCCTTCACGCGTGAAAGTCCCGATGTGCAGTTCGTATATGATTTGACGGGCCAGCTCGATTCCGGGCCAGGTCTCGTCGCTCCACAGGAAGCGGTTCGGATCTACGAGTTTCGATGGTCCATGCGGTCCCTCTGGCTGTAAGCGTGAAGCTGGATCGGGAAATGGACCCCTCCCGTCTATGAGAAACACATACGTGTCGCCTTCGCGAGCGCCCGCTACCGAACCCGAGAAATAACCGTTCGACTCCGCGGCAAGTTTGTGTTGGGAGTTTTGTACGCAGACAGAAACATCGTTGTGCCCCTCCGCCCACACACGGAAACTGGCACCTCCTTCATAGAGCTGCCCACCGACGGGGTACCACCAAGGGAATGAGGCGTCCATTGAGCGAGATAAGTTTAGATGCTTTTGACCCGAACCGCTTACTCCCGATTCGCTATTACCGAGTGCTCCTGTCAATCGCTCTTCTCACTGTAAGTGTGAGATCTCCGCCCTTGATGTAAGCACTCGCGGTCGAAGGGTCAACGGAACTTGGCCAGGTGGCGACCAGAAACAAAGATTCCCGGCCTGGACACCCGTCTTCGGCAGCCTCTCCGCCCGCGGTCTGAACATTGTCCGCGGTAATGATCGCGCCATTTTCATCGACCCCTACTTCGATTTGCTCGGGCGCAAAGTTTTGCAGGGGAACTTTAACGACATACCAGGAAGACGATTCGCGAATTTCAGGAACTCTCGTAAGAATCTCGGATTCAGCCCGAAGCCAATGGGCCAGATCCATTCCCTCTGGCGCGCCTTCGGCCAAATAGAGTGCGTAAGCCCGGCCTGCAACCGCGCGATTGGCACGGCGTTTTAAGTGCTGATGCTCCTTTTGCACGCGTATGGGGTATGCGGCTTCTTCCGATCTCACTGTTCCGGTCTGGCTAGCCATGGTTTCCTGCTTTTCCTTGAAGAAATTTGCCTTCCTTTCGTTTGTAAGCGATGGGAGACGAGCAAACAATACAGCGGAATGTGTACAGACGCTCGAAGGCAGCAAGACTCTAAGCCGGAACTAACAAGGCAATCGGCAGCACAGCGAATACTTCCGCCATGCTCACGTCTCCATTTTCCGCACGAATTCGCTCGTCGGTTAGGATGTCCCGCCACCGGGAACACCGCGTTTGTTCGCCTATACCGCCCAGATGGATGGACAGTTCGGGGTAGGTACCTGGCTTCCGCCGGGCATCTAGCGACGCTATGGCCACAAAGGTTTGCTGCTGCAAAGTTCGCCGGAAACCGCAGAAACGCAATGGAGAGGTTTCTGCGATCTGCAGCGGCTCGTAACCGCCGTTCTCGAATAACTCGAAAGCGTCGCGCCGAAATTGCAACAACTTCTCGATCACAGCCAGCTTAATGCCGCCATCGTGCCAGTTTTTCAACCGCTTGCAAAACCAGGCGCGTCGGTCTTCTAGAACGGTGTCCCGCAGGTTTCTCAACAACGTTTGCCGAACCTCAAAGGCAACGGGCCGCCGGTTATCCGGATCGGCTAAATTGAGGTCCCACAACTCGCTTCCCTGATAAAAGTCAGCGACTCCCGGTGAGGTTATTTTGAGCAGGACTTGGACCATGGAATTGTGCGCGCCCATTTCCGCGATTTGTTGCTGGAATTGCAGGAAATTTTCGAGGAATGTGTGCGCGATCTCCGGATTCAGAGCGTCGCGAACAAATTCCGTCACAGCTTTCTCATACGCTTCATCCGGGGAAATCCAATTCGATCGCACACGCGCTTCGCGCACAGACTTGATCATTGCGGCTTGCAGACGCTCGGAGTAAGACGCGAGTAGAGCTGCCTCCATCGGCTGCGGCAGCGTCAGTTCCGCCGGCCAAGTGCCAATTAGGTTCTGAAAGAAGAGATACTCGTCGTTGCGGACCGGAGGCGCCGTACCCTCCACGTCACCGCGCCTGGCCCGCAAAATTCGGCTCCACGCCGCAACCTTCGCCGCCCATTCTTCCGGTATGAGAGAAAGCGCGGCAAGCCGCGCACGGGCATCTTCTCCGTGCTTCACGTCATGGGTTGATGTCGCCAGCATCGAATGCGGCCATTTCTCCGCTCGGTGCAGATTTTCTTTGTGAAATAGCGCAGTGGAAAAACCGAATTGCTCCGGAGTGCCGCCGACTTCATTCAATGCGATGAACCGGTTATAACGATAGATCGCGGTGTCTTCCAGTCCCTTCGCCATCACCGGCCCGCTAAGCTGCTGGGCCTTCATCGCGCAGCGAATCGCTGAACGCCGTTGGAAATCACTGGCGCTTCCTTGGGCAAGCTTCCCGGTGAGAAGTTTCTCGAGAAATGCAAACACACTCTTATCGACTTCCTGCTCGTTCTTCACCGCCCGCGCAATGGCCCAGTGAATATAGCGTTCGTCGACTTCATGCAGCTCCGAACCGTCGACATAGGTGCGATAGACCGGGAACGAAGCAATGATTTCTTTCAACGCGCGTCGCAGAATGTTCTGGGTGAAGTCGATCGTGTAGGGATCCTGTCTCGCTACTCGTTCGGCTTCGCGCGACAGTGCCTCCAGCTCGCTGCGCAGCTCGTTTTCCAGAATCTTGAGTTTAGATTCCCGCACGATTTCCGCAAAAGGTTGTGATTCGCCGGCAAAATCCCGATAGAACCAGGTTAGGAACTCTTCCGCCGCAGGGTCCACCAGTAAGGCTGTCACCTGAGCGCAAAATTCATATCCGGTTGTACCCTGCACGGGCCAGTCCTGCCGAAGGCTCTCATGCCGGCCCAGAATTTTTTCGACTACCAGATAAAAAGGGGAGTCCGCGCTGGCCCGAAGTTGTTCGAGATATACTTTCGGATGGTAGAGCCCATCGATATGGTCGATCCGCAATCCCTGCAGCCTGCCTTCTTTCAGTAACCGTGAGACGAGCCGGTGTGTGTGTTCGAACACTTCCGGAAGCTCCATCCGAATTCCGGCCAATTCGCTGATGTTGAAAAATCGCCTGTAATTAATGTCGTCCGCGGCTACGCGAAAATGCGTTGGCCTCCAGTATTGGACGCGGATCAACGCGTCCAACCTGGCCCAGGTCTCAAGTTCACCCGGCCGGCCGCGAAATCGCTCGAAGGCGCCGTGAAGCGCCAGGCGCACGCGCCCGTCGTTTGCGACACGATCCACAAGTTCGGCTTTCAGCTTAGTCGCGCGGCCCTGCGCGTGCTGCCAGTCGTCTCGAAGACCATCGAAGGCCTCGGCAAACTCCTTCAGTTCACTTACCTCATGGTTCAGAATCTGTGCGTACGACGGCGGCGCGACCGGCAGCTTGTGAGTGTCGTAGAGCCAAATGCTGAACGTGCCTTCCTTCGCGTCGAATTTCAGTTCGAGGTGGCCGGATTTCAGCTCGATTCCATATTGATCCGCAAGGAATGGCACCAGAAGTTTTCCGCGCAAGTATTCGGACTGCGAATCCCAATCAATGTCAAACCAGTTCGCATACCGAGAGGCGCTACCCCATTCGAGCACATCCAGCCAAAGCGGATTGTCCGACCCTCCGACACCCATGTGGTTGGGCACGTAGTCGAGAATGTGTTCTAGCCCATGCTCTTGAAACGCCCACAGCATGCGCGCAAACCCTTCCTCGCCTCCCAATTCAACGTTTATTGCTTCGTGGTTGGTGATGTCGTAGCCATGTATACTGCCGGGCCGCGACTGCAAGTAAGGCGACGCGTAAACATGACTGATCCCGAGCTCTGCCAGGTACGGCGCAATTGCCGCGGCATCGTCGAATCCAAACTGTTTTCCAAATTGAACGCGATAAGTGGCCCGCGGAATTACGGAAGCTTTCATCTATGCCAATCCACGGCGATTTTCCTGCTACTGCATCAAGAATACGCTGACCGACCGCGCGGGCGTTTCGCGCTCCTGGCTGGGAGCAAACAATTGCCCGGCCTCTGAAGGATCGTTCGTATCAAGCAGTAATTGCCATTTCTCTCCGTCCACAGGCGAAGGCAATGCAAATTTCCCCGTCTCGTGGTGACCATTGAAGACCAATAGCAATGTCGCTTCGCTACCGCGTTCTCGTACGCCCGTCGTTTGCGCGCGTCCGTCGATCAACATCCCGATCGAGCGCAATCCTCGATCCCGCCAGGTTTCATCGTTCATTTCTTGTCCGGACGGATGGATCCAGGTAACGTCCTTCACACCCAGCTCTTCGTTGTAGGCACCGGTCAGAAAACGGTTTCGGCGCAAAACCGGATAGCGGTTTCTCAACGATGTCAGCTTGCGAACAAATTCGACCATCGGCTGCTGTTTTTCGGCTAAGCTCCAGTCCAACCAACTGATCGGGTTGTCCTGGCAATAAGCATTGTTGTTCCCTTGCTGGGTTCGTCGGAACTCGTCGCCGGCCACCATCATGGGTAAACCCTGCGCCAGCAACAACGTAGCTAGAAAGTTTCGCATCTGCTTTTCGCGCAAGGCATTGATGGCTGGGTCGTCGGTCGGGCCTTCCGCGCCACAATTCCAGGAACGGTTATTAGAAGTTCCGTCCTGATTGTTCTCACCATTCGCTTCGTTATGTTTGTCGTTGTAGCTCACCAGGTCATTCAGGGTGAAGCCATCATGAGCGGTGACAAAGTTCACCGAGCTCCACGGCTTGCGTCCTTGATGATTGAACACATCGCCGGAGGCGCAAAGGCGCTTCACAAACTCGCCGACAGAAGAGTCCCCTTTCCAGAAATCGCGCACCGTGTCCCGAAACTTGTCATTCCACTCTGCCCAACCCGGCGGAAATTCGCCGACCTGATACCCTCCCGGCCCACAGTCCCACGGCTCCGCGATTCTCTTCACCGACTGAAGCGTAGGATCCTGGCTGCACACTTTGAGGAAACCGCTCTGACGGTCGAATCCATCCGGTTCTCGTGCAAGAATCGTGCCCAGGTCAAATCGAAACCCATCCACCTGCGTTTCCTGATGCCAGTAACGAAGGCTGTCCGCCACCATTTGAATGACCCGCGGATTGGAAAGATTCAACGTGTTTCCCGTGCCGGTGTCGTTGATGTAGTAACGCGGTTTTTCCGGATTCAACCGGTAATAACTCGCGTTGTCGATCCCTCTGAACGAAAGCGTCGGGCCAAGCTCATTGCCTTCTGCCGTGTGGTTGTACACCACGTCGAGAATCACTTCGATTCCCGCGTCGTGAAATTTTGCGATCATCTGCTTGAACTCTTTTAGACTATCCGGTCGATCCGAAGCGTAACGAGGATCGGGCGCAAAAAAACCAATCGTGTTGTAGCCCCAGTAGTTTGTGAGCTTTTTCTCTGCCAATCCGCGGTCGTTCACGAACGTACACACCGGCAGCAATTCCACCGCCGTGACACCCAGCGACTTGATGTACTCGATCACCTGCCGGTGAGCCAACCCGGCAAATGTGCCGCGCTTTTTCCTCGGCACCGCTGGATGCCGTTCCGTAAAACCGCGCACATGGAGTTCATAGATCACGCTTTGGCTCCAGGGCGTGGCGCTGCGGCTCCGCGTGCTTTGCCGCCAACGAAATTCCGGGTCCACTACCACGCATTTCGGCACAAACGGCGCGCTGTCGCGCTCGTCGAACGACAGATCCGCGGTTTCCGCGCCGACGGTGTACCCAAAACACGCGTCATTCCATTGAAGGGAGCCAACGTGGGCGTTCGCATAAGGATCCAAAAGAAGCTTGTTCGGATTAAAGCGATGCCCCTGCTCGGGCGCGTAAGGCCCGTGCACGCGGAAGCCGTACACCGCACCAGGGCGCAAATCCTTGACGTACCCGTGCCAGGTTTCGTCCGTAAACTCGGGAAGCTCGATGCGCTGAACTTCCTCCTTGCCTGCGTTGTCAAACAAACAGAGCTCGACCTTCGCAGCGTGCGCAGAAAAAAGGGCGAAATTCACACCTTGCGAATCCCAGGTGGCGCCCCTCGGATGGGGCAGCCCCACGCGAATTTCCAAGCGTTTTGGAGGGACGGGAGAATTGAAAATAGAGGGGAGCAACTCCGCAAAGCTGACCCGGCCTGGGCTTTGATCTTCGCGCATAGATGTAAGATTCCGCATTCTGGCTTTCAGAGTAGAAAAGGGTTTGGCCCGGAAGCGCTCTATTCTGGGCCAATTGCGCGCCGGTGGCTATCAGGAATTGTATGTAAATTAGACCGTCACGGGCGAGCGGTTTCCGGGACGACTCCTTTGAATTCGCCCGACTGATAAATCGAATGTGGAACCGCCGCGAGGATCACCAGCCTCCCGAGCAGCCAAATCACAGGCATCCGTTCGAAAAACCAGAGCTTTTCCGGTACGTTGGATCAAGATGTAGTCGTTGGTGGTCAGACCGTCATGCCTGCGGGCACGAGTGTTAGCGGCAAGGTCGTTTCCGCTAAACCCGTTGGGCCGCTGCACGGTGAAGCCGAATTGCAACTCAAACTAACGTCCGTAAAGCTGAACAACAGCAACGTGCATCTCTCAGCAGCCACCCATCGTTTCGGCCCCCAGATCAAAGGTAAGAGCAAGGTCGGCAAATTCTTCAAGGGCTTGGCCAAGCGCGTCGAAGGTGACGAACGGAGAAGTCGTCCTCGCCGAGAACTCCGCCTTCAGCTTCACCCTCCAAAAATCCCTGCAAATCCAGTAACCAACCACCCCGGGCGGTGCGCGCGCATAACGCACGCCGCCTCTCTCCTGTTGATTCCTCCTGGTGCCTGACTCGAACCGTGATGGAACGCAACGCTTCGAACGATAAGCGTGCTCGCTCAGTAAAGTGTGGTAGTCTTTTTCTGTATCGTCGCGGAGTTGCGCCGACATTGTGTTTCGGGCAAGGTTTAGATCGTCGCACGGGTGAAGCCTTGAGTAAGTCGCTTATACGGAGAATGGTCGCGTCTACGGCTGGCCATACGGCCTTCGCTCTCTTTTTCCTGCTCGTTGGGTTTACGTCCGTGGGGAATGCCGGCGGCCGTCCGAGCCGCAGCGTTGCTCCCTCGAGACTACAATCGTCTCATCAGTTCGCGATCGCTGATTTCGACAGCGATGGCCGGCCGGACTTCGCCAGCGTGCAGGTCGGGCCAGGCGGCTCGCGAACCACCCACTATTCGATTGATTTCCTACTAACCGCGCATCTGCCTCAAACAATCGATCTGGTCGCACCGGCGGGAGGACTAGAGCTATCGTCGCGCGACGTAAACGGCGACAGCTACCCCGACATTGTCATCACTACGCTGTGGACGAACGAGCCTGTTGCGGTTCTCCTGAATGATGGCAAGGGCGAATTTACAAGATACGACTCGAACGTTTTTCCTGACGCTTTCACAAATTCAAAAACCCGCCTTGGCTCCCAAGCTGCCGGTATTCGCGATGCTACGGCAAATCTGCTTTCGCGCTATGTCCCGGGAGACTGCGAGGAATGCGAGTTCGACTCTCCATCGCTCAAGGGAGTCGGACGGCGTACTCTCTGCACTTTTCAGTTCGTTGCATTCGTAGGCGCTTTTCCTTCTCTTGGTCGGGCTCCCCCTCTGGTTGTTCATTCCTAATCAACCTAAGTCGGACTACGTTTAGCGTAGGCGCCTCCGCCGTTTCCGGGAGGCCGTCTCCGGCGTGTACTTCCTAATCCAAGGGCCAAGTTCCGCAACTTCGAGAGCTTGGGGCCATGCTCAATCTTATCTATCGATTGTGAGAATTTCTTGGAGGTCTCATGAAGCGCCGATTCCTGGCTCATCGAAAGACGCCTATCTTACTTGCCACCGTGCTGGCGTTCGTCGTCGGATCACTGCTTGTGCGATCTGAATCGCGTCAACAACCGAAGACGAGAACACCACCAGACACAAAACCGATACCCGATTCGCAGCCATCGGACCCAAACGTGGAGCTAACCTCTAGCCAGCTCGGCGCCATCAAGATTGCGCCGGTGGGAACCTACCAGTTTCCGGTCGACAAAGAAACGGTCGGCAACATCAGTTTTGCTGACGACCTCTCGGTTCAGGTTTTCCCTTCCTTTCAAGGAAAGATCATCAAGTGCCTGGCGCAGCTTGGCGACCATGTTCAAAAGGCCCAGCCCCTTTACACCATCGAGTCTCCCGACTTGATTCAGGCGGAGTCAAACCTGATTGGCGCAGCCGCGACTCTCGATCTCACCAGCAAGGAACTTACGCGCGCGAAGGAATTAGACGGAACAAGCGGCGTAAGCCAACGCGAGCTAGAACAGGCCATCTCCGACCAACAAACAGCCGAAGGCACTCTCAAGGCGGACCGTGACGCCGTCCGGGTCTTCGGCAAGACCGACGCGGAAATGGATCAAATGATCGCTTCGCGCAAGATCGATCCGGCTCTCGTGGTGCGTAGTCCGATTTCCGGAGAGGTCACCTCGTTCAACGCACCGCAAGGTTATCTGGTACAACCGGGCAACCCACCCGCTCCCTTTACCGTGACAAACATTTCGGTGAAATGGATGCTGGCGGATGTGATGGAAAGTGATATTCCCCTGTTCCGCCTGGGACAACCCGTGGAGGTCAGGGTCATGGCCTACCCGGATCATGCCTTGCACGGAAAGATTTCAAAAATTTACGCCAGCGTGGATCCCGACACGCACCGAACCACGATTCGTTCAGAAATCGCAGACCCGAGAAATGCGTTGCGTGCCGGGATGCTGGCGAATTTTGTCATCAACGTTCACAAGCCGGTGGAAGCTGTTGCCATATCCGCAAACGGAGTGGTCCGCGAACCGGATGGCACCATGACCGCTTGGGTGACCGTCGACCGTCGTCATTTCTCGCAAAGAATCATCAAGATCGGCCTTCGCACGGACGATCGGGTCGAAGTTCTGGACGGCCTGCGAACGGGAGAATTGGTTGTCACCGATGGCGCCGTCTTTCTCAGCAACATGCTCGAAGCGCCACCAAGCGACTAGCGAGGTCAATTCGGCCATGTTCAAATCTCTCATCGCATTTTGTCTCCGTCGACGCGCCATTGTCGTGGTCGGCCTGATTCTGTTTACCGGCGCTGGGCTCGTCGCCTTCAAGATGCTCAACATCGAGGCCTACCCTAATCCCACTCCTGTCATTCTGGAAATCACGGCTCAGGCGCCGGGCCTGTCGGCTGAGGAGATGGAACGCTACTACACACTTCCAACGGAGATTGGCCTTTACACCACCCCGGGCATCGACGTGATTCGCTCTACCTCTTTCTATGGCCTGTCCTTTGTACGTGTCGGTTTCAAGTACGACATTGACTACAACTTCGCCTATGCCCAGGCGTCGGTCGCGATCGAGCAAAACGTAAACCTGCCGGGTGGTCTCGTGCCTACGATTCAGGCAAACAGTTCCACCGGCGAAATCTATCGCTACCAGGTTGTGGGTCCGCCGCATTTCGGAATCACGAATCTGCGTACCGTGCAGGATTGGATCGTCTTGCGTCGCTTGTTGACTATTCCCGGGATCGCAGCCGTCAACAGTTGGGGCGGTCCGACCAAGGAATTCCAGGTCGAACTGGACCCGCACAAACTGGAAGCCTACAACGTCACCGTGCCGCAAGTTCTGACGGCGCTTGGGAACGCGAATCTCAACGTCGGTGGACGCGAAATACGGGTTGGCCAACAGTCCATCAATATTCGTGGCGTCGGATTGATTGACGACGGCGGCAATGACGATTTGACGAAGGGCTACAAGGTCGACGACGTCCAGGATGTCGTACTGTCGCAAGAAAATGGCGTGCCGATCCTCGTGAAGGACGTGGGGAAAGTGTCGGTCGGCTACCGGCCTAGGCTGGGAATTTTGGGGCACGACCGGCAAGACGATGTTGTCGGCGCTATCGTTGTCATGCGCCGGACGGAAACTACCGCCGACATGGTCCCCAAAGTCAAAGCGGAAGTCGAGAAACTGAACCAAGACGGGAGCCTTCCGCCGGGGGTCAAGGTCGTGCCCTTTTACGATCGTTCGTCCCTGGTCGCGCTCACCACCCATACCGTGTTGCACAATCTTATTTTCGGCTGCCTGCTTGTTTTTCTGATCCAATGGATTTTCCTGGGAAATCTGCGAAGTGCCGTTATCGTTGGTTTGAACATTCCATTCGCCTTATTTTTCGCTACGATTCTGTTGGTGATACGCGCTGAAAGCGCCAACCTACTGTCGGTAGGCGCTGTCGATTTCGGCATCATCGTGGATTCGGCCGTCATCCTCGTTGAAAACATCTTCCGGAACTTCCAGGCAAATCCCGAGGAGCGCCACGGATTACTTCGGCGTCTTGCGGACGGCTTCTGGGGTCCCGATCCAACAACCCCAACGCACGGTGCCGCGCCAGCACAGGGTTGGACGGATCGCTTGCGGCTGATTCTGATCAGTGCGATTCAAGTCGACAAGGCGGTTCTCTTCTCCGCTCTCATAACGGTTGCCGGCTTCGTGCCGCTCTTCACCATGAAGGGAGTAGAAGGCCAAATTTTCGGACCTATGGCGCGCACTTATGGTTACGCACTAGCGGGGGCTTTGGTGGCGACGTTCACGGTTACGCCTGTGCTCGCCTCCATGCTCCTTTCCGAAAACGTAAAAGAAACGGAAACGATTATCGTTCGCCTGTTGCACCGCGTTTACAATCCCGCGTTGCGTTTCGCCCTGAGCCACCGTCCCCTTACCTTGGGAATCAGCACGGCGTTTCTCGTCCTGTGCGCCTTTCTAGGGCTACGGTTGGGCAGCGAGTTCCTCCCCCACCTCGAAGAGGGGAATTTCTGGATTCGCGCTTCCATGCCCATGACGCTCTCTCTCGAAGACGGCGAAGCCGCCGCAAGAAAAATGCGCGAGATTCTCTTGAGGCACAAAGAAATCATCACCGTGGTATCTCAGCACGGCAGGCCAGACGACGGCAGCGACGCCTCGCCATTTTCCAACGTTGAGCTGTTCGCTCCTTTAAAGCCGTCCGACGAGTGGCCAAGAGGATTGACTAAGGAAAAATTGACGGAACAGATTCAAGGAGAGTTTGAAAGCGAACTTCCAGGCGTGGTCTTCAATTTCTCTCAGTATATTCAAGACAACATCGAGGAAGGGATTTCCGGTGTCAAGGGCTCAAATTCCGTAAAAATTTTGGGCCCCAATCTGGCAACCCTGACGAAACTCGCCGAACAAATCCGAGATCAAATGAGTCAGGTCCGTGGTGTTGCCGACCTTGGCATTTTTCCGGTTCTCGGGCAGCCGAACCTGAACATCAAGGTAGATCGTGCGAAGGCCGCGCGCTACGGACTCAATTCCGGCGATGTGAACTCGGTTGTTCAAGCGGCGATGGGAGGAGCGACGGCAACGTCAGTCCTCGAAGGTGACCGGCAGTTCGATCTCGTCGTTCGTTATACGCCGCAGTATAGGGACAGCATCGACAAAATCAGAAATATCAAGGTGGCGTACACAACGAGCAGCGGTGCGAACGCCTATATACCTCTGAGCGAACTGGCAACCATTACCTTGGATACCGGAGCCGCCTGGATTTATCACGAGAGCGTTCAGCGATTCATCCCGGTCAAGTTCAGCGTCCGTGGCCGAGACCTCGGCGGGACGGTCGAGGAAGCGCAGGAGCGCATCGCCAAGAACGTGAAACTTCCACCGGGTTATCGCCTGATTTGGTCGGGCGAATTTGGAGATTTGCAGGAGGCCAAAAAGCGTCTTGAGATCATCGTGCCAATCAGTCTCGTGCTGATCCTGGGCTTGCTCTACAGCATGTTCAATTCCATGCGCGACTGCCTTTTGGCTCTCGCGGGTATTCCCTTCGCCGTGGCGGGCGGACTGTTGGCCCTGTATGTCGCGGGTCTTAACTTCAGTATCTCGGCAGCGATTGGATTCGTTTCTTTGTTCGGTGTGTCTGTCATGGACGGCATCCTGATGATTACGTTTTACAACCACGAGCGCATTCATGGCCGCGTTCCGGTCGATGCCATGTTTCACGCCGCATCTACCCGCATGCGACCTCTCCTGATGACCGCGCTTTCCGCCTGCATCGGGCTTTTTCCTGCGGCTATTTCCACCGGTATCGGCAGCCAGGTGCAGCGTCCGCTGGCTACGGTAATTGTGGGCGGGATGTTCGTCGGCCCCTTCATGCTGTTGGTAGCTGTGCCAGCCCTACGCATGATCTTCCTCGGCAGCGATACGCACCCGGCACAGCAGGAGCCGCTATGAAGACTGCGCTCTTTCTGCTTCTCCTGATCGCTAGCTCAGCCATGTCTCGGTTGGAGGCAGGCTATGCGGGAACATTCGACGACGGCAAGCCTCAGCAGAATACCAAGGCGCCGATTCAAGACCCGCGCCGTCAAGTCTCCGGAGCGGATCGTCACCCGGTTACCGCAAGTGCAGGCAAAACGATTCGCACGCTGCCACTTCCAAATAATCGAAACAGTCCCGCCACTCGAAATGTCCTGAAACCCCCGAGGCCGTTTACAGGCCGAACAGCCATGGCCACAAACTCTCGTCGGCGTGAAACAAACGCCGTTCACAAAATGCGACCACCGGTCCAGCCAGTAACGGGCTCCCATCCCTCCACGTCGCCGCCCGACAACTGCTGCCACCACAACCCGAATTCCGCGACGCTTGGTGGATCGCTGAGTCCAAACGTCAGCAAGCCCGGTACCTTAAACGGAACCCGCATCGCTCGCAAGCCGTGAGGAATGGATGCCTATGATTACTTTCAGAAGATCGTACCGGGCGCACTTCATGGCCGCCGCAATTCTGCTCAACGGTTGCGCCGCTGGGCCAGAATTCAAAAAGCCCGCCACCCCAGCCGGCGCTGGCTACACCGCCGTACCGCTTTCCGCCACAAGCAGTACAACAGACCTCGCCGATGGCAAGGCGCAGCATTTTGTCGACGGACAAGATATTCCCGGAGAGTGGTGGGCCTTATTTCACTCGCAGGCACTCAACGATTTGATTGAACGCTCGCTCCAGGCCAATCCCGACATCAAGGCGGCGCAGGCGGCATTGTTGGTCGCAAGAGAAAACACGCTGGCGCAACGGGGTTTTTACTATCCGAGCGTCAGCGCAGGCTTGGCGGCGGGCAGGTCCAAGTCATCGAGTAGTCTTTCGGCAGTAACCAGCAGCAGCGCCCTCAACTACAGTCTATACACCCCCCAGGTCACTGTCTCGTTTGTACCCGATGTTTTTGGTCTCAATCGTAGAACCGTCGAATCGTTAAAGGCTCAGCAAGAACAGATGCGTTTCGCCTTGGCCGCTATACACATCACGCTGAGCTCCAATGTGGCAGCCGCAGCCATTCAAGAAGCCTCCCTGCGAGGGCAGATTCAGGTGACCAACGATCTCATCAAGATCAACAAGGACATGCTAGAGATCTTGCGCAAGCAGTTTGCGAAGGGATATGTCAGCCGTCTCGACGTGGCCGCCGAGGAAGCGCAACTGGCGCAAGTTGTCGCTACGCTGCCGCCGCTCCTTAAACAGTTAGCGCAACAACGCGACCTGCTCGCTGCCCTTTCGGGTGGATTTCCCAACCAAGATTTAGCAGAAAAGTTCGAGCTTAGGAACCTGCAGTTGCCTCAGCAACTGCCGGTAAGCCTTCCTTCGCAACTTGTGGAGCAACGGCCTGACGTTCGCCAAGCCGAGGAGAACCTGCATTCCACCAGTGCTCTCGTTGGTGTCGCCGTCGCCAACCGGCTGCCGAACTTTACCATAACGGCCGATGCCGGGGCGGTGGCAACAATCTTCTCGAAGCTGTTCACGGATAGCACCGGCTTTGGGGATCTAGGCGCGGGTGTTACTCAGCCGGTCTTTGATGGGGGTACGCTGCTGCACCGCGAACGCGCGGCGAAAGACGCTTATAGCGAGGCGGAGGAACAATATCGCAGCACGGTCTTGACTGCGTTTCAGAACGTAGCGGACACGTTGAATGCGATCCAGCAGGACGCCGACGCTCTCGAAACCGCGGCAGCCGCCAAGGATGCTGCCTCCGTCACGCTCGATTTAACCAAGAAACAGTATCAAACGGGCTATGTCAACTACCTGGGACTTTTGAATGCGGAGCAAACCTACCAGCAAGCACTGATTAATCTTGTTCAGGCCCAGGCCAATCGTTATACCGACACCGCAGCCCTGTTTCAAGCACTTGGCGGCGGATGGTGGAATCGCTCCGATATCCCGAAGACCTGACGAAGAACGAAGTTTGAGGGCCACCCTTTCACTTCGAGTTGTTTACTGCCATCTGAGCAGATGTAGACTGGACCTATGCCTTACGGAAATGACGGCCTTTAAAATGGGAGCAGGGCGATGAAAAAGGAAGAAGTGCAGGCGTGCATCCAGGATATCGGCCTCATCCCGGCTGTTCGCACTTCTTCAAAAGATGACGCCCGGTTCGCTGCAACCACGATTGCTCGCGTGGGCATTCCCATCGCAGAAATCACCGTGACCGTCCCGGGAGCGATTGAGCTGATCTCGGAACTTCGACGTGACATGCCGAAGATGGTTGTCGGTGCTGGAACGGTCTTGGACATTGAAACTGCGCAGCGCTGTCTGGACGCAGGCGCCCAATTCTTGACCAGCACGGGACTGGTTCCGGAACTCGTGGAGTTCGCCAGAAAGAGAGGAGTCGTGGTGTTCCCGGGCGCTTTGACGCCCACGGAAGTCCTAGCCGCCTGGAAAGCCGGCGCCGACCTTGTCAAAGTGTTTCCCTGTGCCCACGTCGGCGGAGCTTCCTACATCAAGGCACTCAAAAGACCTTTCCCAGACATTCCACTCATCGCCTCCGGCGGTGTGAATCAACAATCGGCGTCCGGTTTCATTACAGCGGGTGCAATTGCGCTCGGCATCGGTGGAGAGCTGATCCCGAAAGAGTCTATCGAACACCGGCGAGAGGACCGCATTCGCGAGTTGGCGCGTAGATTCAAAGCCATAATAAAAGACGCGCGTTTACGGCCGTCGTCTTAATCCAAGGCTCAAACGAGACGACGTAGCCACACCCCCGGCCACCGCAACAATAAGGCAAAAGCCAGGGCCACCCTTCAACCGGGAGCGCTTTCGCCGCTTTCCTCCTCTACACGATGCCTTTGCCTTCGACGATGCGAATGTACCGGTTTGCGGCAACGCTCGTCAGCTTTTCGATCTGCTTGCTCGGAGCCGGCCAATGTATTTCAAGCTCATCGATTTGAGAGGCGGTTCCGATGCCAAGGACCTCACGGGGATCATGCGACGAAAGATAGCTGCCCCCATTGTTCTTAAGGCGCTCGATCCATCTACCGTTCGCCTTCCAACGAATTCGCGCACCGATTGCGTCTCGGTTCGAGGTTAGGCTTTCTAATTTTAGACCGAGCCACTTGTTGCCTTTGGCCGCATTGTTTTTCAGAAGCACCGGAGCCCCGCCGTTGATGCCAACGATGACGTCGATTGCGCCATCGTTGTCGTAGTCGCCCACGGCCAGTCCGCGGGCCGCAAAATCCTTCTGAAAGACAGGACCCGCGCCCTCACTCACGTCGTGGAGTTTGTGATCCTCACCTTGGTGGAACAAAAGCATCGGCTCTTTGTATTTTACTTGCATCGAGTACAGATCGATCATGTCGTCCGGATGGCCATTGGCGAGAAGCAGATCGATCAGCCCATCGTTGTCGTAGTCGAAATACTTCATGCCCCAGCCGCTCATCAACCTTGTGTCGCGCGCTACTCCGTGCAGTTGGGCCGCATCGTGAAATGATTCATCCTTGTTGTTGATGTAAACCGAATACATTTCGTGATCGACGTTGGCGACAAACAGATCCTGCCATCCGTCACCGTTCAAATCGGCTGCGTCTAGACCCATTCCCGATCGCGGCCTGCCGCTTTCGCTAAACCCAACGCCCGCCTGCAAGGCAATCTCGTCCCAATTCCAATGGCCATTCGGCCCCGGGCCGCGATTCACAAACAGGAAATTCTGTACCGTATCATTGGCGACAAACAAGTCCATCCAACCGTCATTGTTGATGTCCGTGGCAACGACCCCGAGCCCCTTTCCGAGGGCTTTCGCAATCGCGGTGCCCTTACTGGTCTCGGTGAACGTACCGTCGCCGTTGTTGTGGTAGAGAAAACTTGCGCTGGGATTGAACAGGCGCGGCACACAATAATAGTTTTTGCCGATTTGGTTGTTCCCAC
Organism: Candidatus Acidiferrales bacterium; assembly: GCA_963783955.1. GTDB lineage: Bacteria > Acidobacteriota > Terriglobia > Acidiferrales > UBA7541 > Acidiferrum. The sequence goes on from CAWAPN010000005.1 coordinate 356,013, forward strand.
ACGCGAGTTTGCGCACGCCGGAGTAATCCACGAAACTGCAGACAAACAGATCCAACTTGCCGTCATTGTCGTAATCAAACCACACCGCACTGGTGGTCCATCCGGGAGTAGCCACGCCGGCACGTTCCGCCACATCGGTGAAGGTTCCGTCGTGATTATTCTTGTACAGGATGCATTTTCCGTAGGAAGTTACGAAAATGTCGGGCCAACCGTCGTTGTCGTAATCGCCCACGGCAACGCCCATACCAAAATATGCGCCGCCGACTCCAGCCTTCTCCGTGACGTCGCTGAAGGTTCCATCTCGATTGTTTTTGTAGAGCGCGTTGTGAACGGGTTTCGTCGGAGTCCAAAAATCGCTGGGGCCGCTGTTCACTAGAAAAATGTCCATCCAGCCGTCATTGTCATAATCCAGAAAAGCACAACCGGGACCCAATGCTTCCGGAAGAAAGCGGCTCGGAGACATTGCATTTTCGTGCACCCAAGTGATACCAGACACCGACGGGGGAATCTCGCTAAACAATGGCGTGTCCGGCTTGGCGGGCTCAGCGGAAGACTGCCCAGGAATTCGAATGGCCTTTGCAGCAGCGGCAACCAGACCTGATTGTAAAAACCCTCGTCGCGAAAGAATCATTCATGCATCCTTGCGTGATTTGAATAGCGCGGTCCGCACAGGCAGATAAGTCGCACGAAGGTTCGCTCAACCCGGATATGGTTCATTGGCCTTCACGATTCGAATTCGGTGATCGGAAAATCTGAAGTGCGCCCCTGGCAGCTCGAGTTTGGGCATGTGGCACGACGCGCATTGATCCTTTGCGACCGGACAGGCCTTCGCTCCTGCTTTCCCTCCGCCGTGGCATGCCTGGCATTTCGCATCGTAATCGGCGATCTTGCTGTCGACCTCAACATGCGGATCGTGGCAGGCAAAGCAGCTGATGCGCTTGTCGTCTGGGTCATAGCACTTGCTGCCGGTGAGGCGGTAAGGCTGAAAACGGATATTGGCGATGCTTGGATTTCTTTGTACGGCAATTTCCGCCCAGGTGCGATGACACTGCCCGCAAAAGTCCGCGGCCTCCTCGGCAGGCATTCCGTGCAGTTTCGACAGCTCCTTGGGGACCTCGGCGTCATACCCGTTCACCAGCGTCGCCACCAGATGCGCTTCCACTCCTTCGTGACAGTGACCGCACTTCACTCCGGGCTTCATCTTGTCCAGCGTGAGTTGCCTACCCAGAACCGCGTTCGTAGCGTGGCACCCAAAACAGCGCAACTCTTCGTCTCGGTGGATGGGGCGCCCAGCAGCTTCGCTGATATCGGCTGGCTTAGAATCCTGTGAGCCCAACGTGGGACCAAGCCCATTCAACTCCCGAAAATAGCTGACGCGGCTCTCATAGAATTGGCCATCCTTCTCCAATATGTAGGTTTGACCAATCGCGGTACTGGCTCCCATGGCCCAGCGAATCGGCATGGTGACTGTCGTTTTTCCGTCTGTAACTGCGTACTCGCTCTGGTCCCCTTTGCGCTCGATCCGGTAAGAGTAGCCCGCCACTGTCGCGACAAGCACAGGATGATCGATGAGTACTCTGCACTCCTGCACTTTCTCAAGCGCATTCGCCATGGAGGTGGCCGGCTGTGATCTCCCCTGAGAGTGGCACTTAGCACAGACAGAGCCATCCAACGAATCAGTTTGCGCTGCAGCGGCTGCGGGTAGTGCCAAAAACAGTAGTAGATGACGCCACTTCATCGCGATTTGGTAACAGAAAGTTCGTCCTGGCTACATCGCCGCAGAAAACCAGAAATCATTGCTGTTTAACTCCCGGCTGCTTTGCTTGCGCTTCTGCGGTTAGCTTTTGCACAATTTCCCGCTCGCGTTTGCCATCTTCCGGCCGTTTCAGCTTGTAATATACCAGCGATAAGGAAACGTGCGCCTCGGTAAACTGCGGCGACTCTTTTACCAGCGCTTCCAAAATGTTCCGCGCCTCTTCGGGTTTGCCTTCGTCCAGGGCAATCAACGCTAACTGATAGCGAACACCCGGATCTCCCGGGCGAGTCTCCAACGCGCGATTGAAGTACTTGTGTGCTTGTTCGTAGTTCTGGTTTATGCGTTCCATCGCACCCAGTTGCAGGTTCGCTTCGAAATTATACGGATCGACGGCCAACTCCGCCTTGAATTCCTTGGCCGACGGATCGGAATCTCCCGTGAGCATCAACGCCTGCGCATAGAGCACATGCGCTTCCGGCAGATTGGGATTCAGCGCAACCGCCTTGGCGAATTCATCTCGAGCGCCTGCAAAATCCTGTACATTCATCTTCGCGCTACCCAACATTAAATGGGCTTCCGCGGATTCGCCGTTACGCAGAATTCGATCGACTAGAATCTGACCCTCATCAACCCGCCTCTCGCGAATTAGTGCGGTTCCCAGCAAATAGGCAATCGCCATATCATCCGGATGCTTTTTCTCCTCAGGCTCTAAAACTCGAATAACATCTTTCTCTAGCCCCATGCGGAAATAACAATCCCCTAGCAACACGGCGGCCTGCTGATTTGCAGGATTCTTGCCATGTAGCTTCTCCAATTCCGTCGCCGCGTTCTGGATTTGTCCCATTTTGTAGTAGGCGAGTGCCAGGTTAAGGCGGGCACCTACCATACTAGGGGACTGCTTCAGCGCAATCTTGTATTCCGGAACGGCTTCTTCATAGCGGCCGAGACCAGCCAAGGCTGCTCCCAAATTAGAATGAATTGCCGTGGCCTCGGGATGCATCTTCAGAAATTCCCTATATTCCGTGACTGCGCCTTCCAGATCGCCCGCCCGCTGTTTCTCTATTGCGTCCTGCACCAATTCCTGGGGCGTCTTCTCTGATTGAGGCGTCGCGCTGGTAGCCAGGCTTAGAGCCAAAAAAAATGCGGGTTTCCACATGCCAATAACAGGTCCGAAGTAAGTCTACAAGAAAAAACGGGATGGCTGAAGCCATCCCGTTTTAACCCTTGATCGTTTGTGTCGCACTTGTGGTTTAGAAGTAGAACTTCACCGCCAACTCCAGAATACGAGCTCCTTGCTTCTGGGTCGATATGCCGAAGTTTTGATTGACCTGGGTGAACTGTTGCGTCACCGGATCCTGCTGGAATTGCAGCGTCAGATTGCTGCCGCTGGGGAAGGAATACAAAGGATGGTTCAGCCAGTTATAGGCTTGAATCCGGAATTGAAGGTTCTTCGATTCCGTTATTCTGAAGTTCTTGAACAACGACATATCCCAGTTGAAGAACGTCGGTCCGTAGGACACTGGTAGCATCGTGGGGCCATTCATGCCAACGGTCGTTGGGACGGCGAAGCAACTCCCATTCACGAACTCATGGGAGCCCCGACCAGAGTTAGGATTGCAGGTGACAAGGGGGTTCAACACCTCAGCGTCAGTTCCCAAGATGGACTTGTTGTTGAGCGGAATGCCCGTCAGCGCGTTAACTCCAACATTGGAGCCCGGAACGATCGCCGGGCCTGACAAGCCGCCTCCAGCGGTGCCGTCCGGGCATCCGTTGCCGGCGGCGACCTCCGCAGCAGTCGCCACACAATCCAGAGTCATGTTGTAGTTGCCGTTGGGTGGTCCACTCGATCCAGCTTCGTAGTTACCGCCGGTAGTGAGATTGGCGCCGCTTTCCAACGTCAGGATGCCGGAGACTTGCCAGCCATTGGCAGCTCCGTCCACGAACTTGTTTGAATGCACGACGGTCCCAATGTCAACCGAGTAGGCGACATTGAAGAGCTGCCGACGGTCTGATGGCTGAACTCCGTAGTTAGCTCCTAGGCTGAAAGGATTATAGCTGGGAGCGACAATCCCCAAGCTCTTTTGATAGGTGTAATTGGCTTGAACGGTATAGCGCCCAGCATGGCGCACCCACGACAACTGCAGGGCGTTATAGTTGGCATATAGATTATTAACGAAAATGGGGAGATTCGAGTAGCCCTGGAGCGGCCGCCAATCATTGGCATTCGCGTTACCTGGGTTGGTGTTCGGATTCCCAGTTACCGGGTCAGTGGAGGATAGCATCGCTCCATAGGGAACGATATTGATGTCACTGCCGTAATTGTTGTTCCCGCCATTGATCTGATCCCGGCTGCGGTTGCCGAGATACGAAGCTTCCAAGTAGCCTTGCCACGGCGTTTGCTGCCCAATGGTAAAGCTCCAGCTATCCGTATATGGCTGATCGTTATCCGTGGACGAGACGGCGGCAGGTGAAGCAGGTGTGGCAGCGACGTTTAGGCAGGAAAGGTAGGCAACAAATAGAGCCGACCCAGTGGAAGGGTTGGTCGGGCAACCCGGCCCTCCCACCCAATTGGATGGCGACAGGTTGGCCTGCTTTACTCCGGCCGACGCATCCAAGCCGCTTGTGAACTGCCCGGAGTGGTAGTAGAAGCGTCCCCAGCCTCCGCGTAAAACAGTCTTGCCGGTTCCGAACAGGTCATAGGCCGCCCCTACGCGCGGCTGATAAAACAACGCCCGGGTCGGGAATCCGCCCACGGGAACGGAGGGGTTCTTGGAGTGCCATTCGAATCCGCAGAACGTCGGTGCATCGGCGCACGAAGCGCCGCCCCCCGCGGTATAGGCGGCCACGTCAAAGATGGAGTAGCCGTACCCCAGATCATCCCGCCACGGTGTAAAATGACTAAAGCGCAAGCCCAATTGCACGGTCAGCTTCTTTGTCGCTTTCCAGGAGTCCTGAACAAAGAACTCATAGGTGCCGTAGGAGATGTCGTTGATGCGGTTGAAGTTCGCTTCGTTGTAACTATTTAGGTTGCCGGTCAGCAGGTCGGCATACTCATTGCCGTAGCTGAAAGGATTGCTGCTGGCGGAAACCAGCTCTTCGCCGTTTGAATTGTTGTTCGCCGGCTGAGAGTTGCGGATATACTCATAGAAGAAGCCAGCCTTCAAAGTGTGGGTCTTGACGACCTTCGTGAGTGTATCGCTAAAGCTAGGCATCCACTTGTCGGCGTACAACCCTGACGAAGCGCCGCCCGCCTCGAATCCCCCGGGATTGAACACCAGTGCGGCTTCGCTAGGGCCAAAGTTGCCGAAGGATGGAATCTGCGCAACGCCGTTATTGAAGAGTCCCGCATAGCCGTAGCCCACCTTGGAGCGGTCGACCGCCGCAGGGTTGGCAAAAACGTTGGGGAATCCAACATACGTATAGGCCATGACCGTTTCATTGGTCATGGTTGGATTAAATACGTGCGTAATTGTTCCGGCCAAGGAGTCCGATTTGTTCTTGCCCTCGATCGGAGATGGGTATGGAACTTGGTCCCCATTGCGCCACCACAGGCCAACGGGGAACTGCTGGACTTCGCGCTGGTAGTTATAGCGCACAAACACCTTGGTATTGTCACTGACGTTGTAATCTACACGTATAGCCCACTGCCGGTTGTTTTGGTCGAAAATTTCAGCTTGGACGTAGTTGTACTCTCCGGTCGTGGCCGGATCTGCGTTCGGCGCGGGGAATAACTTCGCCAACGCCAGCATGCTCGGGTCGATACACTTGCCATTCGGAGTGCCTACGCAGGCAGGGATCGTCGTGCCTCCGAAAGCGGCAATGGCGGTAGTATTGAGCTGTCCAGGAGGCTTTCCCGCAGCAGTGACTGCACCCTCTTGGTCCACACACGAGGGCGAGAAATTACCGGCGAGTTCGCAGGCAGGGGGAGTCGTCGCCCTCAGCAAGCCGGTGTCTAAAGTCTGGTGATAGTATTCAAAACCGGTCCAGAAGAAGACCTTCTGACGGCTCTTGTTGAACCCTGTGCCAGGAATAATCAGGGGTCCACCGAAGGTACCACCTGGGTAATAAAAAGCGTCCGCAGGCTGCTTCACACCGCTGGCGTTATTTAGCCAGTCGTTCGCGTTGAGCGAATGGTTCCGCGCAGAGAAGAACGCGCTTCCGTGGAAGTCCGTTCCTCCCGCCTTGGTCACAGAGGTAATGACGATAGGCCCCTTCTGGTCTTCCGCGCTGAAATTCGACGTCAGGATCTTGAACTCCTGGAGGAAATCCGAGTTGGGATTGACCGGCGTGTCGCAGTTGCAACCGGGATCGGATACGTGGGCGCCGTCCGCGGTGATGTCCAGGGTATTCACCGGTAGACCGTTGTAGGAATAAGCGGCGTTCAAGGGGCTCTGATTACCGCCGTCGCCGTTGCCATTAATTCCGATTACCTGACCGGTGTAGCTCGCCTTGTTGGACGTTCCGTTTTGGATGGAAAAGCCGGGTGCAATTTTGATGTACTCGGCGGCGTTGCTACCCACCTGAATGAAATTTTCAAGTTCCTTGGTTTCCAAAGTGAAGGACTTCTCGCCGGAGTCGGTCGTAACAAGGGCCGTGGCCTCGGCGTTGACCTCGACCGTCTGGCTGGCGGCACCAACCACCAGCGAGATATTGAAGTTGCGCTTTTCACCGCCTTCGAGACGGATACCAGCCGCCTTGTACAGCTCAAAACCCTTTGCTTCGACCGACAGGGAGTAGGTTCCGACGGGCACCGAAGCGAACGCGAAATAGCCGTCGGAGCTCGTCACCGTCTCGCGAAGAGAGCCCGAATCGGAGTCCCTCAGCACGATCTTTGCATCCGCAACGACCGCTCCCGAGGGATCGGACACCACGCCGGTAAGCGTGGCGAAAATACCCTGACCTCGTAGAGAACCCACAGAGAGAAATGCAAGACAAGCGAAGCCGAATAGCAAGTAAGCAGCACGCCTGTTCAAGGAAGCGCTTACAATAACGTTATTCTTTTCCTTCATGGAAACACCCCTTGGAGAATAAGGTTATTCTGCTCTTGCACGGAGGCACCTCGTGTCGAATAACGTTATTCTATTGACGGACGACCCAGCCCCATACAACACACACCGGAAGTAGATAGCACATAAATACTAGATAGCCGGATTTTGTCAAGTAAAAACTGCAACGTTAACGTACCCGTAAAGCTCGACAGCGCCAATAGACTCATTTCACTTAACTTACTGGCGAAGTTCTAGCTTCGCGGATTGGCGATATGGACACAAGCACATCCATTGCTTCATTGAAGCGGAAGATTCCATCCAAGACCATCCTGCTGCGTTGCTCGCCCGAATGGCGTTCCCGGCCAGGACGCCAAACGCCGCGCTCGCCCCTCGCAAGGCACCGCGAGGCATCCGTGGTAATCTGCGGAGGGTTACGCGCGTGTCTGTCCGAATGAAAGATATTGCGATAGACCTCGGACTTTCGGTCATCACCGTGTCCAAGGCTCTGCGCAACCGTCCCGATATCAGTGCCAATACACGTCTGCGTGTTTTGCGGCGATGCGAAGAACTGAACTATCGCCCGAATCTCTCCGCGCGATCGCTGGTCACCGGCCGCACCAACATGATGGGCTTGGTGATTCCCGACTTGGCCCACGCATTTTTCTCTGAGCTGGCGCGCGGATTGTCAGGCGTTTTGCGGAACGCTGGCTTCACACTTCTCATCGCCTCCTCGGAACAGCAAGGGGAACTCGAGCGGCAAATTATCGATCAATTTGTATCTCGTCGAGTGGACGCATTACTGATCGCCTCCACGCAGCTTACGCCCGAGACCTTTGAACAACTGAAAAAGGAAGGTATTCCCCATGTACTTCTGGATCGCAAATTCGAAGGTTTCCCGTGTCATTTCGTAGGCGTCGACGATGAAAATCTTGGGTACCTTGCGACGAAGCATCTGATCGAGATCGGCTGCCGGAGGATCGCCCACATCACCACCACCAGATTAAGCACGGTGATGGGACGGCTGAATGGTTATAAGAGAGCGCTGACGGAACACGGTCTTCTGCTTGGACCGGAATACGTGGCACGCACCACAACTGCAGATGCGGTCGGGCCGGCGGCGGGCGAGGAAGCCGCAAAAGAATTGCTGCGTCTAGTTCCACGGCCGGATGCGATTTTCTCCTACAACGACCTCGTGGCCATGGGAGCAATGAAAGCGGTCCTCGAGGCAGGGTTGCGTATTCCCGATGACATCGCGTTGATCGGCTGTGGCAATCTCTATTTCGCCGATTACTCTCAGGTACGCCTCAGTAGCGTCGATCAGCAAAGCACGGCAATCGGCGTGCGTGCGGGGCAAATGGCGGTGGACTTGGTGGAATCAGAAAAGGCGTCGCGCCCAAAGACCATCCTGCTCGAGCCGAAACTCATTCAGCGGGATTCCACCCGCCGTTGATCGCACCCGAAGACGCAACCTGTGGACTGCGATTGGCCGAGGGCTCTTGGTTTTAGAAACCGACTCGGACGCTCCAGTTTCGCATCGCGTTGGGCACCGCCAGCGCAAGGGTCTGCGTCGAGCTGTCGTAATGCCACGAGGTCACCGTGTCCGTATCGAGTCGAACTTCCTTTGGAGCGGTTGCGACACCGAACAGTTTCAACTGAGCGCTGTTCCACCAGGGCCGAAAGGCGTTTTTCTCGATGGTGCTCGTGACCGTCACTAGGTTCGCGGAAACCTGGCAGGCGTAGTGGACCCGGAGAATCTCTCCTCGCTCGTAAGCAAACGTGTGTCCGTCGTCTTGATACAGAGTTCCCCGGCAATCATCGGAACCGGTTTTCGAAGGAAGATAGACGCGTAGTTCGAGTGGTCCATGGGGCGTCTGCCCGGTGTACTGCACGAGAGGCTGCATGGTCACGATGGCGCCGGCGCGAACGTAGAGGGGCAGCTCGTCCATTCGCGGATGCAGGTCGATTTGATCTTTGTTCGTATGCTTCGCCAGAGTCCAAAAGTCGTACCACTCACCGGGAGGTAGAACGACTCTCTGTGCGTCGACAGTTTCGCTGACAGCAGGCGCCACAAAAAAATCCGGACCGAACAGAAAATCGTGATCGTCGCCATAGAATTCGTCCGCGTGAGGATATTCGAGGAAAACAGGCCGCATGAGAGGAATGCCGGTGCGCGTCTCTTCTTCGGTCACCGTATAGATGTACGGCAGCAGTTTGTAGCGCAGCTCGATGTATTTCCGGCGAATCGCTTCCTGTTCCGGCCCGCTAGACCAGGGTTCATGATCGGCGGTGCCTTTCGCCGCGTGATTGCGGTAGATCGGGTTGAACGCGCCGAGTTCATACCAGCGCGTCAAAAGATCCGGAGCCGGCGAAGTCGCAAAGCCGCCGATGTCGTCGCCCACCATTGGATAACCGGAGACGCCCATACTCAGAAGCATGGGTGTGCTCATTGCGAGATGATTCCATGTCGCGCTGTTGTCGCCTGTCCAGGTGGCGGCAAACCGCTGCGTGCCGGAATAAGCGGCGCGCGTCAGGACGAAGGGGCGCTCGTCGGACTGCAGTTTGCGAAGGCCGTCATACGTTGCGCGCGCATTCTGCATGCCGAAGATGTTGTGGACGGCTCGATGATCGAGAGTCGTCCCGTCGTCCAATCGATGAACAACCGAGAGAGGCATGGTTTTCTCAGGCGGCCGAAAAACAGCGGGTTCGTTCATATCGTTCCAGAAGCCGGAGACTCCCATAGCAACAAAATCTTTGTAGAGCCCTCCCCACCAGTCGCGGACCCGCGTCAGGGTGAAATCGGGAAAGACGCTGTCGCCGGGCCAGACCACACCAACGTAAACCGACCCATCCGGATTCTTTACAAAGACATCGTTCTTCATCCCGGAATCGTACGGCGCGTATTGGTGATCGGGATTCTTCTTGATATGCAGGTCGGTGATCAGAATCAGGTGGAAACCTTGATCGCGCAGATCGGCGATCATTTTTTCAAAGGTCGGAAAGTATTGCCGATTGATCGTAAACGGCGCGTTTCCATCCTGATAATCGATGTCGAGATAAATCGTATCCGCGGGAATTTTCTTTTCACGCAGAGTTGCGGCAATCTCCCTCACACGGGCTTCGGGATAATAACTGTAGCGGCATTGCTGGTACCCAAGCGTCCACAAAGGCGGCAGAGGTGAGCGCCCTGTAAGCGCGGTGTACTGCTCGATGATTTTCTTCGGCTCCGGCCCAGCGATGAAATAGTAGTTCAATTCCCCGCCTTCTGCACCGAAGGAGAAATAGTCTGCGGACTCCTTCCCAAAGTCGAAGCTGCTCCGGTACGTGTTGTCAAAAAAAAGGCCGTACGCGGCACCTTTGTTAAGGCCGATGAAAAAAGGGATGGACTTATAGAGGGGGTCCGTGGACTCTTGCCAGCCGTATGCATCGGAGTTCCAGTTTGTGAAGGCGCGGTTCCGTCGGTTCATGGGGCCGGCCTTGTCTCCGAGTCCGTAGTAGTTTTCCTCGAGCGGCATCTTTTTCCAGGCGCGAACTCGAGGTCCGTCCCAAGCCATCGGCAAACTAGGCTCGTCGGCAAGGAGGACATTCCCGGCTGTGTCGGAGAAACGGATCAAAAGAGGTGATTTCTGCGCCGTCGCGACAAGCTTGCCCGCAGTGATGCGCACTTCTTTCCGGTCTTCCTCGATGATCACGGCCGGGGGCTGAGGCGATTGAATCAACGCCCACGAGAAATCCTTCGGGAAGGTGCCGTTCGGGGCGACTCGTACGCGGAACATTCCGTCGGCGAAAGCAGTGATCCGCACTTTCGCGGTGCCGTCCGTTAATTCGACGCCGTCTTTCCGCTTCGCGACTCCGCGGACCTTCCCGAGATGCCGCCAGCCTTGGGCTGCGCAATCCCCACACACGAGCACCAGTGTGAGCAGGCTCAATCCAATCGCTCGAGCCGCTACCCTCCAAACGCTCGCGAGAAATCCCATTCGAGTCCCTGACGGCCCCATGTAGAATATCGTTTCGGCCAATCTTTATAGCATCGTTTGGTAACAAGGAACTACCGGAACATTATTGTCTTTGCGCCAATCCGTGGCGCAGGAGGGTGAACATGCACTCATGGCATCTCCGATGGCTGGCTATTCTGCTTGTTGGCGTCGCATCATCCACAATATGGATTCCTGCCGCCGTCGCGCAAAGCAACGCGATCGATGAAGAAGGTCACCCGTGGTGGAAACACGCGGTCTTCTATGAAATCTATCCTCGCAGTTTTGCGGACAGCAACAACGATGGCATTGGCGACATTCCCGGCATCACTTCAAAGCTCGATTACCTGCATTGGCTCGGAGTGGATGCCATCTGGATCGCGCCGATGTTTCCTTCGCCGGAAGTCGATTGGGGCTACGACGTCTCCGACTACTACAACGTAAATCCGGATTACGGCACGCTGAAGGATATGGATGAGCTGGTCGTCAAAGGGAAAGAACACAACATCCGCACCCTGCTCGATTTTGTTCTCACCTACACGTCGGATCAGAACAAATGGTTTGTGGAGTCGCGCTCCTCACGCACCAATCCGAAGCGCGATTGGTATATTTGGCGCGACGGGCAGACTCCGGGACACCCTCCCAATAATTGGACGTCGAACTTCGGCGGCTCGGCGTGGGTGCATGACGCAAAAACCGATCAATGGTACTACCACTATTTTTATCCGCCGCAACCCAATTTGAATTGGCGAAATCCCGAAGTGGAAAAGAACATGTTCGATGTGACGCGCTGGTGGTACAAGCGCGGAATTGCCGGGTTTCGCCTGGACGCCGTAGACGTCATGTTCGTCGACCCGCAGTTTCGCGATAATCCCGTCGTGGGAAACGAAAAGAACGCTTTCGGCGATCCGGTCGAGCACGAAATCTACGACAAGAATCAACCGGAACTGCACGGTGTGCTGCAACGCCTGCGGAAAGTTGCCGACGAGTACAACGCGGTGCTCATTGGAGAAACCTGGACTAACGACATCGCCCAGTTGAAGGCTTACTACGGAGAGAACAACGACGAGGTGAATATGCCGATGGATTTCATGTTCACGACCGTCAATAAACTCTCGCCGGAAGATTTTCGCAAGCAAATCGCGTGGGTAGACGGCTCGGGCGGCTGGCCCGTGTACGTCGTCAGCAATCACGACATTCGGCGTGTCTACGACCGCTACGGCGACGGCAAGCATAACGACCAGATCGCCAAGCTCATGGCCTCACTCTATCTTACGCTGCGCGGCACCGCTGTTATGTATTACGGCGAAGAGATCGGAATGGCAAACAACGACCCCAAAAGGCCGGAAGACGTGAAGGATTCTATGGGAAAAACCGGCTGGCCAAAAGAAAAAGGACGCGATGGCGAACGCACGCCGATGCAATGGAACGCCGAAGCAAATGCAGGATTCAGCAAGGAGCCGCCTTGGCTGCCGGTGCATGCGAATTACAAAACCCACAACGTGGAGACCGAAAAAAATGATGCAAACTCAATCCTGAACTACTACCACCAATTGCTGGCAATGCGGCACACAAACAAGGCGCTGCTGGATGGCAGGTATGTTCCGTTGACGGAGAACGACAAGAATGTGCTGTCGTACATGCGGATCTACAAAGGTGAGATCACGCTGGTGGTCTTGAACATGAGCGTCGCAACACAACAGGTAAACCTGGACCTGGCCTCCAAGGACGTCCAGGCGAAATCGGCGAAAACACTCCTTTCCTCATTCGGCGCGCCAAGCCAGGTAGACCCGGGGGCAATTTCCCTGGAGCCCTTGGGCGCGTGGATCGGCTCAGTCGAAACGGAAAAATGAAATCGAGAGTGGCGATTTCGTGACGATACCTTAGGAACGCTTAGGGATGCTGTGAACAAACTCGATGTGCGCCCATGGTGTTGCATCGTCGACCGCCTGAGCCGGCAGCGTTTATCGGGACTTGGGACAGGGAGCCCCGCTCCTCGATTTATGGAAGTTTTCCGTTGCCTACTGAGTTTTTGGCTTCTGGGTGGTCTCTTCCGTCTCTACCGTAAATCGTTTGAAATTGCGGAAGGTGTGAAAGAGGACGACGCGGTAGGTTCCAAACTCCCAGAACGCTTCCAGTTCCTGAGGTAACCACAATTGCAATTTCCGCGATCGAATCTCCACCGGTGCATAATCGACGGTCATCGCTCCGCTGCGCAGTCCCACATCCGGAATGTCGCGCATCAGATTCGTTTCGAGGTGCAGTATTTGCCCACTCTCCATTCCGATCCACGCGCGTCCCTTCAGCATTGCCCCAATTTCCCCACCTGGGATGTGGAACTGCATCGTTCGACGCGGCTTATCCTTCCGCTGCTGAAAACGGATTACCCACGCCTTTTGCCCATTCGATTGATCCCAGCCCTCGCAATTCATCGCATAATCCGTCTGCATGTTCGGGTGGAAAATCAGCCCAAGCGCCACCTGCCCCGTGTCCTGGCCGCTCGCCGGAAAAGAATGTCCACCCTTCCAAGGACTTCGATACTCCCGGCTGACCAATTCCCCGCCGTGTTGCTCAAATGCGAAAACGTAGTGGAACATGCCGGTGTCGTTCTCTTGGGGAACTCCGCTGTAACTCCATTTTTCATACTTGATTTGTTCATCGGCCGTAAAGTTCTCCAGGTTCGCGGTCAACTCCAATGCACGCGAGCCAACATCTTCTAGCACTTTGGTGACGTCACAAGACGGAATGGCCGCGAGCGAAGGAAGCGGTGCGTCGATATTGGGCGGTGACCAATGCAAGTGCTTGCGCTTCGCTTCTTGCTCAGTCGCATTTCGCTGCTGCGCTGCCAAATCCATGTACGCGATCAACGCCAGGCAGCACAGCGCAATCGCCCGACTAACTCTCAACTCCGGATTGACATCCTCCCCCGCATGAATGCGGGGGATTCCTACCGGCTCTGTACGCTTTCGCATACCATGCCCTCGGTGGGTTCCTGCTTCGTTGCGGAGTCCCATGACCGACCGCTCCACAGGCGATTCACTGACGCACGATATCCCGACGCCAGAAGGGCTACACCCTTATCACTGCTGACGAATTTCGCTAACTGATTATGCGCTGCCACTTCATCCGCGTTCGCTTGGAATCCACACCAGACACATGCGAACGTTTCTTGTGTCTTGCGGTTCAACGCTGAGCGATGTGAGCATTTCGGACAATCTTGGCTGCTATAGGCTTCCGATTGGTATTCCACCAAGCCCCCTTGCCAGAGTTGCTTGTACTCTAACTGGCGACCGAGTTCTCCCCAGCCTTGACGAAGGATGGAACGATTGAGTCCTGATTTCCGCTTGACGTTCGTTCCCGGCTTCTCTTTCGTTCCGGTGGCCGATGCCGACATGCTCTTGATGTTCAAATCCCCCAGCACGATTACAGCGTGGGTTTTGCTGTATTCGGTGGTGAACTTTTGTGTTTCGTCCTTTCTGATATTTGCGATTCGAAAGTCTAGTTTCTGAATCTTCTGCTGAACTTTCTTCCAGTTTTGGCTGAACTTCCGTTTGTTCTTGAGTCGACGCTGATAAAAAGCTTTGCGATTCTCTCCCCAGGATACGTCTATGGGCGGCACAACAACGCCGTCCGAGAAAGTGACGCGACGAACCACACCGAAGTCCCCAGCAACGATGGTGCCGGATGGGTGCTTCGGGTCCGCAATTTCGATCTTGCACTGCACCGATAGAATCCAGCGAACGCCGTTCCACTTGACCGTGACGCTGTTTGGCCTGCCCTCGATCGACTGGGTGAAGCGACACTTGACCCAGCCCAACTTGGGCAGGCGAACGCGCTTGTTGGCCTCGTCTATCTCGAACGACGCCGGGTCGCTCTCAGAGAAACTAATTTTGGCTTTGGACTTCTTTTTGAACTGCGGCGGGTGAACCTGCTGGCCTGTAAAGAACCGCTGATAGGAATCGTAAAGTTCGAACAAGACGCACTGCAACGCATGCACTGGTGCATCCTTGAGAAAGTTGCTGTGTGGGTCGGGATTGTTACGCCACATCGTGAGTTGCTTCATCATTTCGTACTCACCGAGTTGTTTTTCCCCTCGACGATAGCGTGCTTGCTCGATCGACAAGGCACGATTCCAGACAAATCGCTTGCAGCCAGCATACTGGCGCATGCGATTTTCCTGGGCGCCGCTGGGCTGTAGCCAGTTATCTGTGAATCCCTTCTCTATTTGCATCGCTATCCTTGGGCTTCGACGGTCGCAATCCCGCCCCAAACACGCCGAGGTGGGTCGAACACAACACGCCCAAGTCCGTGTTCACTGGCAGGAATGACCTTTCGGCTGCGCCTCTGGATGCTGCCACTTCCGTTCTCGGCTAGCCACTTGCGGCCATCTTCGATGTTCGAGAAGTGCTTGCTCTTATGACCCCTTTCAAGAGCGTTCGTTTGGCAAAAATAGGGTTGCTTCACTTCGGCGCCCTTCTCTCGAGGTACTCTCGAATGGCTTGCTGAATCAGGAAACGAACCGTCTCGCCGTCTTTCTTGTCGAGTTTCGCTTAGCTCCTCAAGGTGCTTCTCATGGATGCGAACGACTCGGGTTCCTTTGACCATAATCCAAAGGTATCAGTGCGTTTGCAAGTGATAAGGTCGGCCTTACCCCGCCCTAAACGGAAATCACGGCTGCGGCGCGGCGGTTGTCGGAGTCGGGGGAGGGTTGGCGCCTGTCGGGGGTTGAACTTTTTTCTGGAGTTCGTCTCGGGTATGGCGAACCGCATCACTCCTCGGGCCGTTAGGGTCGAGTTTGAGGTAAACATCCAAATCCTGGACGGCCGCCTGGTAATTCTGTTGAAGTACGTGAACATTAGCTAGTACCAGATAGACCTGCGAATTCTGTGGTGCCAAGTCGCGGGCACGCAAGACATTCGTTTCCGCCTCCGTTGCTCGCTTCAATCCCACCTGGGAGCGAGCCAACTCCAAAAAACTGTTCCAGGTGGAACTATCCAAAGCGATGGCTCGGCGGGCCAAAGGTTCGGCTTCCTGATACTTTCCTTGGCTGTTGTAGAGGTCGGCAAGGAGATAAAGAGGTGGGACGTATTTGCCGTCACTCAGTTCGATAGCCTTCTTGAGCGAAACTTCTGCCTCGGGAACTTTGCCAAGGTGATAGTTCGCAATGCCTAACTCCGAGTAGGCCTCGTAGTAGGAAGGAAACACGTTTATGGCTTTTTCAAATTCGGGAATGGAACCCGCGGGATTTTTTTGGTCTTCGAGGAGTTTGAGGCCTTTTTCATAGGCCGCGCGCGCCCCCTTTGGCACTTGCAACTGATGCGCGGAGATAGGACCGCCCGGACCACCGCTGCCAGCCGGAGCGGTCCTGCGCAGCAAAATCGTGGCCTCCGGCGCGCCCGTACGCATCACGGTGACAGTTACGCTGACAGCAACGTATCCATTTTTTTTCGCCGTGATCACGTACTCTCCATCCTGGAGCCCGTGGAACAGAAATTCCCCGTCGATTCCAGACGTCACCGGAGGATTTCCCTCGCTCCCGGAACGCGAAATTTCCAGAGTAGCAGCAGCGATGGGAGCGTTACTCCCCTCCTCGCGCACGTGCCCTGTAATGGTCTGCATGCCGAGTTCCTGCGCAGCCAAGACTCTGACTCCGAGAATCGTGAGCAGCAGCAGAAGGGCGCGGCGAAAACGCATAGTCCCACCATTCTGGACTGGTCCAATGGTCTGAGACAAGTGAGCACCCGTGGTCGCCTGGCCACTCCCGAACCCGATCTTGAACCGTGGTTGTCTTCCGATCCTGCCAATAGGTTTTTCTGTAAGGTTGTGGCGGAGAGGGTGGGATGCTCACCCGCCCCTTTTGCCATGCTGTTGGGTTTTCAGCAATATGCATGAAAACCGCAAGGATACGTACATCAGATGGTCTTGGCACTCGAAGCGCGCGGACTCATCACGCGAACCCCCGGGCAGGCCCGATCCATCCATCTGCTGATCTCACGAGATGAGCTACCCGACTTGGCCTAGCTGACTGGCGAAAAACTACAGGTAGGATTTCGGTCAACCAGATCGTCAAGACGGTCTGTGATTGACTCTTACGTCACACCAGGACGTTTGGACCAGGTCACGACTAGCCTCACCGGAAGCAGATCTCCTGAATTTATCCATTTACCGCCGAGAGTTACGGAAAGGTAGGAGTAGCTGTGCCCTCGAAGTAGGTTTGTGCTTTGGCCCAGGCGCAATCAGCCACCAAGCGGCCGAGCTTGCGGCCTGCCAGATCGGCGGACGCGAAATGGATTCCGCCATAGCGCCTGGACATTCCCGCTTCTTCTGCTGCCTCCGTGAAGGTTTTCCACGTCAGCGTCACAGGTTTTGCCGGAGTGAGACCCGGCTCGATCTTCGAGCTTCCTTTCGGAAGTGTTACGGAATCCCCGAAGCGGTCACTTCCTGTCGAGAGGGCAAGGATGTGCGCCCCTACGGTGCTATAGGTGCTATGCCCGGACACGTATTCCGGGAATGGTGGTGTAGGAGATGTTGCGTTTTGATACGGAGTCCACCGTGAACCGTCCATCTCGACAGAGCCCTTGCCGGGGCCGCCCCAGGCGCGAATCCTCTTTCCGTTGAAGAGAAGGTTTATCGCCGTAACGGGACGGACGGAATCGTAGTTGCGCTTGGCGTCCCAGGCGGCAATGCTTGCATCGAGCATCGCATTAGTCAGGGCAAAGAACACCTTCACGTCGTCGTCCAGGGTGTGATGATCGCGTGCGGACACGAATTGCGCAAAGTGCGCCCAGTGGCCGGGAGGCTGCTCAGTATACGGGCCATCCGACCAATATTCGGAAATCATCTTCTGTCGGTCCGTAAGATTCGCGCTAAGGGCAACGAGTTCTTCAGCTTGCTTCTCATATTCGCGTGATCCATATTTCGATGGGCCGGGTTCCACGGAAGAACGAAACTCCTCGCCCTTGGTCATCGCAAAAGGAATGATGTAGCACCAGTGAGCGCCAGCGAACATTTGTACAACCAGGCTGCCGGTGGAATCTGTATATGTGAGAGGTTGCCAGTGGTCTGGATTAAGAGGTTTTACCAAGGGAAAGTGGACCGGAACGGTTCCTGGCTGATTCACCGGCTTGTACCCACTCCAGTCTCCGTAAATTCCTACAGGATTGAGACCGGTGCCAGCGGCTTCAATCTGAACCATATCACCGAGTTGATTTGATTTATCGTGATGGCGGAATTCCAATACTGCAGCGCAAGCGACGTTGCCAATTCCCGTGGGAGTCTCGATGTCGAGCGAATTGTCGCTGGGATCGTACCCAAGCTCGCGCATGAGAGGCTCGTAGACGGACTCCTTGTCTGCGGGCAGCACATCCACAAGTGCCCTGTATGCCGCATAACTTACGGCGCGTTCCTTGTTTGCTTCCGTCCGCTCGCTCGCCGAACGGCGCAACCCCCCACGTAATTGCGTGCCCACGGCGCGCTCATCGTAGGCCGCCCAAGCGTCATACATGCACGTATGTACAATCGCCAACGCTCGCGCCGCCATAGGCGCTCCCATTTTTGCATCGCGTAGGCCTTGCAGCGCGGCGCTATCCCACCGGATTGGCACATCCTCCGGTGGGGTTGCTCCAGCAAAATGGGCCAAAAGCATCAACGCGAAGGTTAGAGTTGCAGACTTTTTCATGGCGAGAAATCGCATTTGAACTATGCTGGACCCAGTGGCTTCGAGTGAGTCTCCTGACGATTCCACTGCTTCAGAATTCTGGATCACATCACCAACGAACAGCCAAGTCAGAGAGTCTTCCTGGAGTGGAGATTCAGGGGATTTGTGTGACTTGCGTACTCCATTTCTCCTCGCTAAGGGCTTACACTGATCGAAATTATATTGGACTTCACGATGCCGCCCCCCAGATCATCCGGAACGTAGCGTTGAATCTGAATCACGTATTTGCCAGGCTTGCTGAGGTCAAAGTCTTTGTTCAGAATAACCGACTCTTTCAGAGTCTCCCCTGGCTTGGCCCCGACCCAGCGGATCGACCCGAAGTAGTGCTTCGTACCCTTACCTCTGATCATTTGTCCGCGTTCCGTTTCCGGGGCAGACCGTCCAGTACTGTCGCGGACTTCAATCACATAGTCAACGTCAGTCTCTTGATCGCCGACATTTTTCGGCAACAGGATGCTCTTATCCGACAAATTCTTTAGCGAGATGTCCAGCTTCACCTCGGAGCCGGCCTTCAGGGATTCGACCGGCGTGCTGATGGTGATTGAGAATGGCTGCGGTTCCGTTCCTTGTGCAGGAGCTGGTCCATGGCTCGCGCAGATTGCAACGATTAACAAACAGCTTTGTCGAACGTTCATTGTGTTTCCTCCTTGCAATTGGAACTTGTCGACGCTCGGTTGCGGCGTGAGAAGCTAATTCGTGTTGCTTTGGCACGCCCCGTTCGTTGTGTGCGTGGTCCATGTCGGATATGCGTAGCTTGCTACAAACTGCCCCGTGCTTCCGCTACCAGTTGCCGACCACGACCCAGCCGTATTGGTTGCCGTACCCGTGAAACTCCACGTAACCGATCCAATCGGGACAGGAATGGTGGTGCTTGCAAGGTTGGGCTGCCACATAAGATACGTTTGCGCCGCAAACGTGCGACTTACCGTGGTATCGGAGGACAGCAGCGGAACATAGGGGCTATCCCCGAAGGTGTTTGTGCCTGAAATAGGGGGCGCGGGATATGCATTGTCCAGGCCCGTGCCGCCACTGCATTGGGATCCATTGAATGTCATCCTATCATTCGTAATTAACTGCGCCCATACAACACGCTTGTCCAAATTAGGATTCTGATTTGTGAAAGAAAAAAGGCCGAGCATCTGTTAGCTTGAGATTGGGCTCTGGAAAAGCCAATCACAATGCTAAGGAGGCTCAGCCTTGACTCGCGTCAGCAGTATTTTCTCACAGATCTTGCAGTTAATCCCTCGCCTCGAATTTGAATCTGCCGTGCGCAAGCACGACGCCGAGCGACATGCCCGTGGTTTCAGTAGTTGGGGGCAGTTCATCGCCATGCTCTTTTGCCAGCTGGGACATGCCAAGTCGTTGCGCGAAATATGCGGAGGCTTGGCCGCCAGCGAAGGAAAACTTCGTCATCTGGGTTTGCCCACAGCTCCGGCTCGCTCCACGTTGGCCTACGCCAACGAACATCGCCCTTGGCAGTTGTGCCAAACGGTGTTTGAGCAACTGCTGGCGAAGTGCCAGACCTTGGCGGCCAGCCAACCAGGAACGAGGAAGAAGAGAAAATTCCGGTTCAAGAACCCGCTGCTGAGCCTGGACGCCTCGGTGATCGATCTCTGCGCCACGATGTTTGACTGGGCCAAGTTTCGTTTGACGAAAGGGGCGGTGAAGCTACATCTGCTGCTGGATCATGATGGGTATTTGCCGTCTTATGCAGTCATCACCGAGGGCAAGAAACATGAGGTGCGCGTGGCACGGCAGATGCGCTTCGCGCCGGGGACGATTCTGGTGTTTGACCGCGGGTATACGGACTACGAGTGGTTTGCGAACTTGATTCAGCAAGGAGTTTATTTCGTGACGCGACTGAAGGAAAACGCCGATTACGGAGTGGTTGAGAAACTCGCCGTTCCGCAGGGACGGGGCGTGCGACGCGATGAAGTAATCTTTTTCTACAAGTTGGCCAAAGCAGGCATCGATGCATACTTCCGGCGCATTGAATTCTATGATGAAGAAAACGATCGGGTGCTGGTGTTTCTCACCAGCCACATGGGGTTGGCGGCAGCCACCATCGCTGCGGTGTACAAGGAACGCTGGCAGATCGAATTATTTTTCCGAGCGCTAAAGCAATCACTACGGGTAAAAACCTTTGTGGGGACTTCGGCCAATGCGCTGAAAACCCAACTCTGGACGGCGCTGATCGCCATGTTGTTGGTGAAATACTTACAGTTGAAGTCTAGCTTTGGCTGGTCACTATCCAATCTCGTGGCGCTGCTGCGGCAGCAACTGTTTGTCTATCGTGACCTGTGGACATGGATGGATGATCCATTCCAGCCTCCCCCGATACCAGAAGGGCTGCCAGAACAGTTGGCCTTGCAGCTTGGCTAAGCGGATAAAAGATTTGGACAGCAGAAACCATCTGACATTCCAAAAGCAGGGCAGTTACGACATTTCGGAGGAGCGAACTTAGACAGCAGCGACCAAAAGCCGTACCCAGGAATGGCCAACCTGCCCTCCGCGCAGCGACCGGACGGTGAGTTTTGCTGTGTTTTTGTGATTATCGACCCGTGTTCTCAGCTAATTTGGACAGCAATGCCCATACAAAGTTGTTCGAGGAGCCAGTAGGGGGAGTGGCGGACGGCGTGAATAGAATGCCAGCATTGGAAGCGCTCAAAGTGCCAAACTGTAAGGCTGGCTGACCAGCGACTGTTGTGATTGCTACCTTCCCGACGTGACTCGTCATTATGTTCGCCGCGGTCGGTCCTGAGACATTCAAGCTTGTCGTCGCGGTGGCAGCTAGCGCATTACCGTAACCCAGCGTGAAGGAAACCTTTAAAGAGTTTCCCGGAGCCACAAAATAGAATGTAGTGGTTTGTTCAGTGACCGTTGTGGGCGTTACGCTGCCACCGCTGGTATTTGCGATGTAATTGCCAACTGCGGTAGGTGGATTAGTCGTGTCACCGGGGATGGACCAAGAGTAGTAATTAGCTGTCACACCCGAAGGCAGGGTGAAAGAGCCGCACAACATGATCTGCTGCCCCACGACGACCGGCTGCGGGTTGCTGCTGTTGTTCGTGATATCAGTCCCGCTGCAGCCGCCGTACTTGATGCCGACGACGACTCCCGGAGCGCCGGCGCCGCCACCCGTGAAATATAGAGGGCAGGACCACTGCGACCCCTCACACCAATACGAAGTATATTGCGGATCATCGGTGTACATGTACTTAGCACTAATCGTCACAGCGGGATGCTATGGAGAACATTGTCAAAACCCGCCAATCATTACCCGGAACTATTACCTTACTCAGAGTGTTCGGCAAATGATTCAATACAGAGGAGATTTGTAGGGGCGGTGGGGATCGAATCCCACGACCCAACGATCAGACCGCAAACGCCGCGAGTTTACTAGAGTTGACGCGGGCCATCACGTCTTTGTTCCGCACCGCCTTCAGGTCGTTCCTAGACCGATGAAACCGGCCCGTGTTGGACACCAACATGGGCACCAAGGCTTCTAAATACCAGAAAATAAAGGGAGTGGCGGAGAGGGTGGGATTCGAACCCACGGTAGGGGTTAACCTACACACGCTTTCCAAGCGTGCGCCTTAAACCGCTCGGCCACCTCTCCGGAGGAGTGCTGAACCTTTCGATTCTAGCAAAAAAATATGTCCGTGGGCATTTGATGGACGGACACACTACGCTGCAGGCATTTGCCAGTTGGGAGCCATCAAGTAAACTAATAGGGTTACCCCACGACTCCGGGGTCGTCTAATTGGTAGGACATCAGCCTTTGGAGCTGACTATCCTGGTTCGAGTCCAGGCCCCGGAGCCATTTTTGGCGTCCACAGTGCCGGCTGTCAGCGCTGTCAGCAATTGCCGAGACGACAGATGACCATGAACTTAGCTCAACGACCCGCACAACCTTGGAGCAGAAGGCATACTGCCGAAGTCGGCATGACGCTGCTTGAGCTAATTATTGCCTGCGCCGTCCTTCTGATTTTGGCGGGCGCGGCTGAGCCTATGGTGCGCATCACGATTGTGCGAAGCCGTGAAGCGGAACTACACCGGAATCTGCGCGAGATTCGTAACGCGATCGACCACTACAAGGACATGGCCGATGCCATGGCATTTAGGACTGAGGTCACCAGCAATGGCTACCCTCCCGACCTGGACACGTTGGTGAAAGGTGTGATTATTGCAGGAAACAAGAAGGTTCGCTTCCTTCGGAGAATTCCGGTCGACCCGATGACCGGCCAGCGTGACTGGGGCCTGCGCTCTGTGCAGGACGACCCCGACTCGACAAGCCAGGGCGGAGACAATGTGTTCGACGTGTTCAGCAAGTCGCAAGGCACAGCGCTCGACGGAACGAAGTACGCATCCTGGTAGTAAGAGCAAATCGATCGCTTCGAGAAGAATCCGAGCCAGAACTCGAAGTGTTTATTCGGATGAACTAGCAGGCTGTTTCGCAGCAATGAGCGTGCTCGTCGTGGCCACACATTGCCACGCTCCGTTGGTCTTAATCCAGGTATCGACGAAACGCTCGCGATGCGAGAAGGGCTTTCCTTTCTCCGTTCCTTTTATTCGAAGGATCCCGACCACAACAGCCGTATTGCCATAGACTTCAACGTTGCTCTGTTCCGTAACCGCCTGCGAAGCATGAAAATCAGGCGCGTGGATGGTAGCAAGAAATTCATCCTTTGATTGCACACTTCCGTCGAAGTCAACGGAAACCAGCGTGCTCGCGAGGAGCATATCGAGCGCCTTTGCATCTTTTTCTTCAATCGCAAGATTCCAGGCTTTTTCGAGAGCAAGTACGCGTCCACCTTCGTCACTGGTCGCGCTCTGGTGCGCCCCGGCAAGAGCGACAATTGAAAGAAGTACGGCGCAAACCACGGTAATGATTTTCATAGGATTCGTCCCTGCCACGAAATTTTCCCGGGTAGATAAGCCTGGATTCGGACAAAACTTGCAGCGCGATCGCAGTTCCGAAATGCGCGTTGCCGAAGCAGTACTCTACGAATGGGCGATGCCATTCGGATTTAAGAGCGCTGCGCGAGCAATTCGCCCACGGCGCGATACGCTTGGTCAATCGCGACGTTCGTATAAGCGTTCGCGCCCGCATCGGAATTGGCGATGGCAACGCGGCCGAACGTCTTGCGGCCGAGCACCCAGGGCTCTTCTCCTTTTCTCCAGTTCGGAGTATCGAGACCGAACGGCGTATAGGAGTAACCATGAGCCCAGCGGTTAACGGTAATGCCGGTGATATCGGAAGCAGGATCGAATCCCGTCGGCCCTAGCATGCGCCCCAGCTGGTCATTGATGTTGTGCTCAAACTTGGTGAATGGCGTCTGAAGCAACTCGACTCGTCCCGCGCGATTCTGGTCGCGCACAGGCAAGCCAGGTTTACAAGGTGTCCGGAGCATGAACAGGACGGCTGGATCCTCGGGCTTGCTCGGAAATTCATACTGACCCAGGCTCACGGGAAAATCGAGCGCCGTGAGAGTGTGATAACTGCCCGGCGAAACGATCTGATGAATCCCGAGCTTCGAAAACGGAACCCAGTTACGAACGGCGACATGCGTATAAACCAACGGCGCCTTCACCAGATACGACAGCGATTCCTTCTGTGCCTCAGGCAATTCGGGGCAGATGTAAGGAATCATCACGTTATAACACGCCAGAACACACTGCTTCCCTTTCACAAGGTAGGGTTTGCCCCCGCGCGTGTAGGTAACATGCACTTCTTCCGCGGCGTCCGCCGACGGTGAATGCTTGACGTTCACCGCGGTGCTGTTCAGCCTGAGCCGTATGAAATTTTCCGCCTGGTCTAATCGGCCGTAATCCGCTCTCGCCGTGACCACATCTTCCATTGTGCTTCCCGGAATTGCGCCGGGCACCAGAGAGCGCACCAAAAGCCGCGCGACGGACGCGTTGCCATCCGGAAAATGAAAAATGTAAGGCTCTTCTTTTTCCGGTGCGGGCAATCCCAATCCGTCAAACCCTGGGTAAATAAATGAGCCGTAATCGTCCGCCCCTTCGTAACAGGCGATGGCGGGCACGGCCTCAATGCCGACGCAAAACAAATCGTGTGGGAAAGTCTGAAAAAACGGCAAGGCCTCCGGCGTGAGTCTGCAATATTTTGTCAGATACTCCGCGTAACTGATCTTCTTCAACTGCTCGGCCTTCTGCCTCCGCGAAAGCCCAATCATGTAATCGGCCTTTTCGGTGTAAACACGTGCTATGTCCTTGCGCGCGGCATCGCTAAGCGGACTCTTTGCTAGAAATTCCTGCCAAGGTGTGGTGTTCATACCGGTGAGCAGCCGGTCTTCGCCAAACGTTTCCTTGTCGAAAAACGCAGCGGTACCCAGACGCGCGTAAAGCGAGCGGTCGTAGGCCTTGTAAAACTTGTGGGTATCAATCCCGAGCTCTTTCAGCAAGCCCTTGGCTTCCCTGCTGTAGCTGCCCGGACTTTCGATCGACTGCGTACCGCCGTTGCTGAGCAGCAAGCGGCCGCCTACCTGGAATTCGTTGCGCTTGGCATGCCCGCCAAAGTCGTCGTGATTATCCAGGATCAAAATTCTTGCGCTGTTCCCTGCCTTCTGGCGGAAGCGATAAGCCGCGGCCAAACCACTGATTCCACCTCCCACGACGACGAGGTCATAGCTTTCGCCGGTCTGCGTGGGTTCGCCAAGCGCATTCGCTTTTCCGCCGTCGCGCATGCGATGAGCCATGGTAAAGCTGCCATCGTGGTTGCCGCGCATGCCCATCTTGGCGGGAGGATAGTAGTCTGGTGCCTTTTCTGCCGAAGGCTCATCGAAAATTCCGGCGGCGAGCAGTGTATCCGCGCTAAGAGAACCGGCCAACAAACCTGCTCCCGCGCCGATGGCGACGCCGTTCAGAAAATCGCGCCGCGAGATTTCTCGATTCGTTTCCTTTTTTGAATTCTTTTTCGCTTTGTCCATCCCCTGCCCCGGCCAATCCGTGAACAGCGTAGCATAACCATCCTTACATATTTCCAGCAAGCTTCGCGCAAGGCATCGCAACGCATCCGCGACCTAAGTGCAACCGAAGCGCCTCTGGCCCGGCCCTTCGAATTCTCGTGCAGGACTGCTACTCTTTACTTTTGCTTCCAGGACTGAGAATGCAAGCGCAGACGACGGGAGCTCATGAGGAGAAGGAAACGGGCCGGCTGGAAGCGTTCAGCGACGGCGTGTTTGCCATCGCCATCACGCTGCTGGTCCTCGAACTCAAAGTTCCTGATCTGCACGTCGCCGCTGGGTCGTCAGCGGAACTCGGCAAAGCTCTATTGCAGCAGTGGCCGAGCTACATCGGCTTGGTCACAAGTTTCTTCACGATTCTCATCATGTGGGTCCACCATCACGCCATTCTGCGCAACATTTGCCGCACCGACGCCTGGCTCCATTTTGCAAATGGCTGTCTCTTGCTAGGAGTAACCTTCGTCCCTTACCCCACATCGGTTTTGGCGGCGTACCTGGAAACGCCAGCCGCAACAATGGCTGCGGCTTTTTACTCGGGCACATTCGTTTTCATGGCCTTTTGCTTTTACCTGTTCATACGCGCGGCGTTTCGCAAACCATTGCTCTCCGCCAGTGCGTCACAAGCATTCATCGAAAAAACCTGTCATCAGTATATGTTTGGACCACCCGCGTATTTTCTCGCGACATTGGGGGCGCTTCTGGACGTGCGGCTGTCGCTGGCGATCTGTACGATCCTGTGGATTTTCTGGGCAACCACCATCACGAGGAATACCCGGGCCTGAGGCGCCCTCGAAACGATCGCTATTTATACGTGGCGACGAGTTGCCCGTTTTCGATGTGCATGTCGGAAACGTCGTCTGGTAGTCTGAGCTTTTCTCGATTTTCCGGCGAGTCCATGATCCGCTTCACTGCGGCTTCCAGCGTGGATTGCGGAAGCGGCAGCGATCCAATCTGTCCGCTAACGGGCTCGAATTTCAAATATCCATCTTGCGAGCCAAGTTTTCCGACTAGGTTTAGGGTCATGTCCTTGCCATGAACGTCAAACACGACATACGCCCTCACCTGATCGCCTTCCATTTGTACCTTTACGTCCTTCACGGAATTGCGCACTTGTGCAATGTCTGCCGCTGAGGGTGTGTCGTTTTGCTCCTCGCCTTGTGGCACGACGTCTGGAGTGCTGCTGTTCCCACCTGAGCCCAGCGAATTGACGGTCGCTTCCTTCGCCGACTCCAGGCGCGATGCCAAAAACGAATTCACTTCGCCTTCGTCGAGCGTTAACGTTGCCTTCTGGCCTTCAGAAACCGTCTGTTCCACCTGTTCCAGCTTTTGCTCGGCTCGGGCCGCAGCTTGCGGCGTCGATTGCACCAGGGGAGGGGGAGTTTTGTGGAGCAAGAGAATCAGCGTGACCAAGGCAGCCAGGTAGGTGAACCAACGAAGGCAACGAAACGCCCAGATCCAGGCGCTGACGGGCTTGTCAGGGAACGGAGCCGGGTTCGGCATGTTTGCGGCGGTCAACGACGTTACCTCGCAAGTAGCAAAGTAGATGACACTTCGGCCGGAGCCTAGGTTCACCTAACCCTACCGGCCGCAAAAGGTCGCGGGCAATGGAACCATCGGTCTATGCAGCCAAATCGGCACCTGTCCCCACTGACAGCGTGTGGGATACTTCTCGAGCGAAGGATCGGAGAACGGCGTGGAAGCCGAAGCGGGAACAGCAGGGGAAGAAAAGGCGGGAGCGCGGCTTCTGTCCGCGTATTTGGCGCTGGTTGCGGGAATCGTATGCATTGCCTGGTCAGCTCTCTTTGTGCGCTGGACGGAAATCCCCGGTCCGGCGTCCGCATTTTACCGGATGCTGATTCCAGCCGTCGTCTTGCTGCCAACCTTCCTGTTCGATCGCGAGGGCACGCGTCTGAATGCTCGAATGCTCGGAATCATTGCCCTGGGCGGCTTCTTCTTCGCGCTCGATCTAGCGCTCTACAATACCGCCATCCTGAAGACCAGCGCGGCAAACGCCACGCTGCTCGGTAACAATACGCCAATCGTAGTGGGCCTGCTGAGTTGGCTGGTTTTCCGGAAGCGGCCGAAGGCGGCATTCTGGCTGGGATTGTCGCTGGCTCTCACGGGAATTGTAGTGATCCTGTGGGCGGACCTCGGCAAGCACACCCGGTTCAGCGTGGGCGATTTAATGTCGCTGGGCGCCGCCGCGTGCTTCGCCGTGTATCTGCTGGCGACGGAACGAGTAAGAACCGCGACAAGCACGCTCGGATTCTTGCGTCTGGCAATGATCTCCAGCACGGTAGCTCTGTTCCTGATGAACCTGTTAATGGGAATCTCTCTGCGAGTGCCGCATGGCAGAACCCTGTGGGCCGTTCTGGGATTGGGCTTGGTTTCGCAACTCGGCGGATATCTAGCGCTGACATACGCGCTAGGGCATTTGCCGGCAACGGTCACTTCCGTAAGTTTGCTCACGCAGGGTCCGCTAACGGCAGTGATGGCCGCAGTTCTTTTGGGAGAGCCGCTGACATGGGCACAAATCTTGGGAGGAGCATTGGTCCTCTCCGGCGTTGGTTTAGCGCATCGACAACCGCATCCAGAGGATGAGGCAAACGTCTAATCGTTTTCTTTAATTTTTTTCAGCACTCTGCGTCTCGGCATTAGGTTCTTTCTTCGAGCTTGCCCTCAATCTCACCCCACAGCCGCAACAAACCGCCTTGCCACTCAGCGAAGCCTGAGTGAAACTAGGTGCGTTTTCAACTCGCCCAACACTCCATCCGAGGATCGCCATGCGTCTACTGCCTTATGCTTTACTCGCGTCGTTGGTGTACGCCGCGCCTTCCTGCTTAGCGCAAGAAACGCCCGCCCAACCGCAAAAACCCGAACAGCCGCTCACCACGAAGCCCGTCAATTCGAACGAAAAGCCTGTTCCGAAGACGCGACCAACCGTCGGCGTGGCGCTGGAGGGAGGCGGCGCCCTGGGTGAAGCGCACATCGGCGTGTTGAAGTGGTTCGAGGATCACCACATCCCGATTGATTATCTAGCCGGCACGAGCATGGGCGGATTGGTGGGCGGCTTGTACGCCACAGGCAAGTCTGCGGATCAACTCGACGATCTTCTGAAATCTGCCGATTGGTCGCTTCTGCTCGGCGGCGAAACTCCCTATCAGGATTTGTCCTTCCGCAGGAAAGAAGACGCTCGCGACATTCCGAACTCCATTCAAGTTGGCCTGAAACATGGAGCTGCGCTTCCCCCGGGACTGAACTCCGGTCATCAGGTGAATCTGCTCATCGACAAGGAAACCCTGCCGTATTCGGGCATCTCCTCCTTCGACGACTTGCCCATTCCCTTTCGTTGTGTCTCGACGGAAATTGTCTCCGGAAAGGCCTATGTCTTCGATCGCGGTTCACTTTCGGACGCCATGCGCGCCACCATGTCCATCCCAGGTGTCTTTGCACCCCTGCGCCGGGACAATCAGATCTTTGTCGACGGAGGTTTGGTGGACAACCTTCCGACCGACGTCGTCAAAAAGATGGGGGCCGACGTTGTCATCGCGGTCCACCTGCAAATCGCGCCGGTCGCCGCAAAGGAGATCCAGTCCGCGTTCGGCATCCTCGGCCGCTCGGTCGAACTGGTCATCGCCGAAACCGAAATCCGCGGTATGGCCGGCGCGGACATCATCGTCAAAGCGAACGTCGAGAAGTTCAGCACCATGGATTATGAAAAAATCGAGGAGCTGGTCAAAGCCGGTTACGAAGCCGCTGAGGAAAAGGCCCAGGTTCTCAAAGCCTACGAACTCGATGAGCAAGCCTGGGCGCAGTATCTCCGCGACAAGGACGCGCGGCTTCGAACCAAGATCGGCGTCCCGCAATTCTTAAAGGTCGAAGGCGTCACCGGCGAGGCAGCGCTCAACGTACAAAGGTTTCTGGCGCCTCTGGTCGGCAAGCCAATCGATCAAAAGGATCTGGAACAGCTGCTGACGCGGCTAACCGGCATCGGTCTCTATGACAGCCTGACCTACGACATCATCCACGAGGACGGAAAAGACGGGCTGCTCATCCGTGTCCACGAAAAAAGCTATGCTCCACCAACGCTTCGGCCGGGAGTTGTCGTCGACGGCACGCAGACCGATGATGTGACCTTTACTGCCGGCGCCCGGCTGACCTTCATGGACGTGGCCGGTTACCGCTCGGAATGGCGAACCGATTTTCAGTTCGGGCAGACCTACGGCATCGCGACCGATCTGTATCGTCCCTTGACGCCACTAGGGAAATGGTTCGTCGATCCGTTTCTCAACGCAAAGCAATACACATTTCTCGTCTACAAGATGTCCAACCCACGTGCGGACTACCGCATCGACAATGTGTTAGGCGGTGCGGATATCGGTTACGCGATCAGCCGCTTCAGCGAAATTCGTGCGGGATACGGCATCGGATACACGCGTGAATTCCTGCGCCTCGGGACCCCAGATTTCGCATCCACGACCGGGCGCGTGGGAGGCTTGAACGCGCGCTATATTCTCGACCACACGAACGACGCCGTTATTCCTACCCGCGGCTATTACGTCCAATCAAACTTCTATTATTACGACACCTACCCCGACGCCAGAGAGGCATTCCCCTCCCTTGCCACCACCGTCCAGTTCTTCCAGCCGGTTCATCGCGACTCTATTTTCCTCATCGGCTCGGGTGGCTCGACCTTCGGCTACCGGAACACCGGCGATCCGCAGTTCTTCCTCGGTGGCGTGGGCCGGCTCACCGCCTACGGTCTCAACGAGCTTCTTGGGAATCAGTACTTTATCGGGCGAGTGGGCTATTTGCATCAGATCTTCACCCTGCCTACTTTCGTCGGCAAGAATGTCTACGCCATCGCCTATGGCGAAGTGGGCAAGATGTATGGCGATCCGTTCGGGGCTCCGCGCCTGTCCGGTGACGGGGCCGCTGGCGTCATCGCCGACACGGCCTTCGGACCCGTCTTTATCGGGGGAAGCGCGGGTGACACCGGCCACTACAAGTGGTTCTTTCAGTTAGGACGTGTTTTCTAAACGTTCATCTGTAAGTAACAATTCCTGACTATAAGAGTGAGTCCCAACGCACGCGCACGGAACCTGTCCACCGATTCTGAAAGGACTGTCATGGCCACAGCCAGCACATCTACGCCCGCCCCGGTTTCGACACATAGCGTCAATGAAAAGCTCAACAAACGCCCTAGCCGGATCGGCACCCTGGTCTTCGGCGTAGTGCTTGTCGGAGGGCTCATTTTCATCGGGTCGAGCATCTCCAAAGACCTCGAAAACGTGGTTTTGGGCTCGGCTTGGCCCTATATTTTGCTGGGCATCGCGCTGCTGGTGGCGCTCGGTTTCGAATTCGTGAACGGCTTCCACGACACCGCGAACGCCGTGGCGACGGTTATTTATACGCACTCGCTCGACCCAAACATTGCTGTCGTTTGGTCCGGCTTCTGCAACTTCATCGGCGTTGTGACCTCCACGGGCGCGGTCGCATTTGCCATCGTTTCTCTCCTCCCGGTGGAATTGATTTTGCAAGTGGGCAGCGGCGCCGGGTTTGCCATGGTTTTTGCCCTTCTGATCGCGGCAATTATGTGGAACCTCGGTACCTGGTGGTTGGGCCTGCCCGCCTCGAGTTCCCATACTCTGATTGGCTCGATTATCGGCGTGGGCATTGCCAACCAGTTGATGAGCTCAAAGAGCGGCACCAGCGGCGTGGATTGGGCACAAGCCGCCAACATCGGAAAGTCCTTATTGCTGTCTCCGATTTTCGGTTTTCTTCTCGCATCGCTTCTGTTTGTTACCATGAAAGCGCTCATCAAGGACAAGAGACTGTACGAATCCCCTCATGGCACTGAGCCACCTCCATTCTGGATTCGCGGGCTCCTGATCCTCACGTGCACGGGCGTCAGTTTCTTCCACGGTTCAAACGACGGACAAAAAGGCATGGGCCTCATCATGCTGATTCTGATCGGAACGGTACCGACAACCTACGCTCTGAACCACGCCGTGACCGCGCGGCAATCGCAGGATTTTGTAGCTGTCTCTCGGCAGGCCGCGGACACTTTGGGCAAGTATGTGGAAGGCACCGCGGTCGTAGGGGACCCATCCGAGGAAATAACGGACTACGTGCGCACAAAGGATTTTAAGCCTTCGACGATGCTCGCTTTGCGCAACATGGTCAATGATATCGGCACAGAAATGGCGCAATTCAAAGAGCTTTCGAAGGTGCCGCAAACGCAGGTGCGCAACTTCCGCAACGATATGTACCTCGTCAGCGAGGCCTTGCGCCTGATGCAGAAGTCCCGGAAGCCCGAGTTAGCCGCGGCGGACGTCGCGGTACTGAAGAATTACAAGGGCCACATCGACCGAGCCACCCGTTTCATTCCGTTGTGGGTAAAAGTCGCAGTCGCACTCGCGCTCGGTCTCGGAACCATGGTCGGCTGGAAGCGCATCGTCGTCACCGTTGGCGAGAAAATCGGAAAGAGCCACCTGACCTACGCCCAGGGCGCCGCCGCGGAGATCACCGCGATGGCAACCATCGGCGCCGCCGACGGCCTTGGCTTACCGGTGAGTACCACGCACGTGCTGTCCTCGGGCGTAGCCGGAACCATGATGGCAAACCACTCCGGTCTGCAAATGAGCACCGTGCGCAACCTAGGCCTGGCCTGGATTCTGACCCTGCCCGTCGCCATGATGCTCTCCGGCCTGCTATTCTTCGGCCTGAAAACGCTGGTGTTCAAATCCTAGTCTTGCAACCGGGCATTAGCCGGTCGGGTGTGGTCGTGCCGGGTCTTTCGACCCGTTCTGCACCGCCCGGCCAGTCCGCGAGCGCTGCTGCCGTTTTCAGAGCTCTTGTAGGCCCGCCTTCTGAAGCCGGGGCTCCTCAACAAATTCATTCATTTCGGCGCTTGCTGCAGCCGCGCAACCGGCGAACGTGCAATCGGCAAATCCTCTCCCTGCGGCAAACCATTGGTGGGCGCAACATCTCGAGCGTGCTCGGACGCAGCATGCCAAGCCACGTCATGCTGCTGCAATAAGGAAACAGCGTAATGAATGGGTACGGCCGCTCCCACGCCGCCCGCCGATGGATTAGCCGCTGCTGCAAGCGAAGCCGCATCCACTCGCAACCACCGCCCTTCGATCAACCCAACCACTGCCTGTGATTCGGCGGACGTCACCGGCGCTCCACTGTCTCCGAGCAAGACTTCATGAGCGAACAAGAGCAGTTCCGTGACCGGGCTTCCTTTTTCGAGCTGCGAAAATTCATACGCAAGCACCGGTCCAGAGGGTCGATCTTCCGAAAACGCGTCGAACGTGTGCGGGTCCCTCAACCGCGAAGGCCGCAGCGCCGCAGCCAACACGCGTTTGGAAACCGGAGGTCGTTCGACCGCCAATGGCAGGTATCGCACCTGATATTTCCCGTCGAACGGGTTTGGCGTGACTCGCAGTATGGCGACATCATGGTCGCGATCGATCGCAATGATCGCGGCCTTCAGCAAACGGGGCGGAGCCATCGGTAGCCGTAGCACGACATAAGGCGGCGTATCGCTCAACTGGCTGAGAACGTGCGCCGCGGTCAAAAGATAGCCTTTGTCGTTAATGAAAAATCCGTTGCCATAAAAAATGTAGTGGAAACCACGGTCGGAGGGCGCTTGGTCCAGGGGATAGACAATCGGACAAATGGCGAACGAAAGATCGGACTCGTCCGCAGATGCTTTGGCGGAGCTGCCGGCTGGGCTCGCCCAAGCGAGAGCGATAGCGGTCAGAAGACACAGGGCGCCGTTGCGAAGGGGTTTCATCCTCTGCCTAGCATAGCGCGGCCAGATGCCGAGGCAATGGAACCAAAGAACAGGTAGCCAGCACCCTCACAAACCCTTGCTTTTTATCACGGAACCGTCTCCAGGGGAACAAGCGAGCGGCACGCGAACACAATTAGCAAACTGATATTATATTTTGAAATTACCCCACATCTCTCGTCTCTAAAATCAGCAAACACAAAGATTAGAGGGACGGCGGCGGTGTCAAACAAACTTACCCGTTCTAAACGGATAGCTTCAGCTCGCGAATCGCTGTTCCTGCGCCGCCAAGATCCGCGAGTCGCATCTCGGAGTATTTGCGAGAGAGAATCACACCGGGCGCACCGGCGCGGAAGGCAGCCATCACCGCCTGCTTGACACTTTCCGGTGTGCACTTGCTGTTCGTCGGCTCGGTCGGGATATCGATATCAATCCCGGGCCAGATCAGAGTGTGCGTGCCAGCTACGCCCTCCAGCGAGCGTTTCGTCTCGCGATAGACGTAATCTGCCGAGAGCCCGGTGTGCGGAATTTGCTCGTAGCTGCCCTCTTTGAGATTCATCACCGCATAGTCGAAATCCAGCAAACTGGGTTTCGCAAGGTCCGCAAACAGTGTCGAGCCGATATTGTCGACATACAGCGCCATGCGTTCGCCGCCGCAGTTGTTGTACATCACGACCTTGATGAAGTCCGAGTACTTCGAAAGTTCCTGCAGGTCCTGTTCCGCGCGATAGATGGGATTGAACGAATTGTTGTGCCAGATGTGCCAACCCACCGGCACGGTCGGCTTAGCGGATTTTACCGTCCTGTAGATCGCGGCGTAGGTCTCGCGAAGACTGTCTGTCCAAAGCATTTCCCAGGCAGCGAGTTCGGGATACCGCAACAGCAGCCGCCAGAATTGCACGTAATAGCCGTCCACGGGACGTTTGCCGCTGCGAGCCGCGCGCACATACTTTTCCAACTCGAGAAATCCCTGGCGTGCGCGATCCACATTGATGCCTCGGTCCTTCGCCTTGGCACGACAAAATTCGCAGAAGCAGGTGACGCGTCCCGGATCGATCGGCGGGATATCGTGCGTGGCCCCCAGGCTGTCTGAAAGCGCGCCTTGCCGCTCCGACCCCCACATGATTCCGTCGATGTCATAGGAACGCGCATAATCTTCCACGAGCCCAGTCAGGAAATTCCGGTATTCCGGATTGTTGACACACAGCGTTTCTGCGTTACGTCCGTACAGATCGCGCTCCTGCACTTTCTCGATGTTCGGCAAGTCGCTACGGAACACGTCCTCCAGCCAGCAGATGACCTTCATGTTGCGCTTCTTCGCGGCCGGCAGCACTTCGGCCAGGATGTCGAGGTTGCCGTGGTCCGGCGCGCGCGTGTCCTTGAGAACCGTGTTCTTGTAGAACTGCGGGTGCGGAGTGGCGAAGTTTCCGCCGTGGAAGTTGAGATCGTATTCCTGCTTGCCGTGATCGGGCAGCGGCTGGCCGGGAATCTGCCTTCCGGCAATACCCCGGCCGTAGGTGAACACCGCGAGAAACAGAGTATTCACGCAGCCGCGTTCCTGAAGCACGTCGAGAACTTTTTCCGTGCCTTCATCCACAAACGAAATCGCGCCGACCTGGATGCCGATCATTTTGGATGGCCCAGCAGCTTGTCCTGAATCTGGCATGGCTAAAGTAACGCCGGCTCCAGCGGCGATCTTAAGAAATTCGCGGCGATTCACGTCGGATCCCAACATGGATGACTCCTATCGTCTTTAGTGGCAGCCGCCGATATCTGAATCCCGGACTGGACTCGCGGTGCCCGCCTTGTCCCGGAACACGGCAGGAGAGATTGTAATCGATACCCTGGGGGTTGGTCCTTGCGGGCCGGAGTTTGTGGCGCGTGTTGTTGACCACGGTCCAAGTTCTGAATCGGTCCGTTGATCGCAAACTGATCCGTTACCGTCGTAAAATCGTCCTTGACTTTCGCTTTTTATTCGCCTATATTCTTCGCGGTAGAGGAAACGGGAACGGGTGGCTTCGGCTCCATTGCCTTCGGGCTCTCCCGAGCCGAACGCCACCCGTAAAACAACCATCCTCTTGGACCCTGCGCTCTTTCTCCGAGTTGGCTCGCCGGACAACGCCACCCTTCAAAACCTTGCGGCTATCAGCACGCGGACGCATACTTTCTCCATGCGCACAGCCAGCAGTCGAAGACTTTTTTCGGGCGTCTTGCTTTTGGCTTCGGCGGGTTTGTGCGCCCGTCTGGCACTCGGCGACGAGATTCGGCTGAAGGATGGCAAGAAACTCTACGGCGTGATCGTCGGTTACGAAGACAACATGTTCAAGATCAAAACCGACTTTGGCTTTGTGCTCGTGGAAAAGGACAAGATCGCCTCGATCATTCCGGATTCGCCGGGGCAGCCTGCTTCGACCAAGACGGAACCCGCTTCGAAGCCGGCCGACGCGACTGAGGCGAAAGCGACGTCAACGGCGGAAGCAACCAAGAAAGAAAAAGCAGCGGCGATCCTGACCAACGCTGGCGCGCGGCCAGAAATTCCGACCGCCAATAAGGCCGCAACGGATGCGAGAGCGCCGGCATTAAAGACGACCACTGCCGCGCCTAAGGCCACGTTGGCCCCAACAATTGTACCGCCCCCTCCGCCGAAAGAAGAGGCACCTGCCAATCGCGAGGAAATTCAAGGTAATCTCTATATCAACCACGAATTCGCATTTCGCATGTACAAAGCCCCAAGCTGGCAAATCATCGACGGCGCGGGACAGACGCTCCCCAACGCGATTGTCGCCATGGGAACTCCAAACGAATCCACGCTCCTGGTGGTCGGACATGAAAAGTCCAAGGATTCACTGGAGACAACCGCGGGAGCGGTCGAAAAGCGACTCCATGATGTGTATGACAACTACCGCCTGATCTCGCAACGGAAAACCGTGGTGGGCGGGCAGCCGGCGGTCGAATACCGCTATCAGGGCTTGGCCGATGAGCATGACTGGTCGGGCACGCTTTCCGTAGTTCCCCACGGCGGCGAATTTCTGACCGTGCTCGGGATGACCTTCGCGGATACGGATCTTATCCAGATTCAGGAAAACGTGATTACACGAGCGATTGCCAGCCTGGATTTCAATGTGAAGTGATCGAACGAACTTCAGCTGGCGACCGCAGAGTCCTGCAATTTGCGGCTCTCACGGATCATTGCGATAAGAGACTGAACTGCTCGTGGCAAACTGCGGTCTCGGCGGTAAACCAGCGCGAGTTCGCGATAAAGGTCCACGCCCTCGACGTTGAGTAGCTTCACTTCCCCGCTTTTCACCTGATCGCGCGCAAAACTCTCGCTGATAATGGAAATGCCCACGTCGGCGGCAACAAAAGTCTTGATCATCCCGATGCTGGGCAATTCCATGCTCACGCGGATCCGTGACCGGTGCGGCCGGAACAGTTTATCCAGCACCTGCCGCGTATAGCCGGTTTTCGGGAAGATCAGCGGCGCGGCGGCAACCTCGTCCAAGGTGACGTGACTGCGCTGGGCCAGTGCATTCTTGCTGCTTACGAAAAACCGCAGGCGATCGCGATTGATGATATGCATCTTTAGGTTCGGCGATTTCACCGGGAGAGTGACGATACCAAGATCAAGCGACCCGTCCTCGAGACGCTGCAGAATCTTGTGGCTGAAGTTGCGATAGATGCTGATGTGCACCAGCGGGTAGCGCCGTTGAAATTCTGCGAGAATATCCGGAAGCAAATATAAGCAAGTGGCCTCGTTCGCACCGAAGGTCACTGGCCCCTGCACGACATTGCCGCGATCCGCAACCACCTGCATGGATTCGTCGCGCAGCCGCAGCAACCTCTCGGCGAATTCAAACAAGACTTGTCCGGCGGGGGTCAGTTCCACCGATTTCGCCGAGCGATCCAACAACTTCGCGTGATAGGCCTGCTCGAGCTGGCGGATCTGCGCGCTCACCGCGGATTGCGAGCGGAACACTTTTTGACCCGCCTTCGAAAAGCTCTTGAGTTTGGCCACTTGTACAAATGTAGTTAGTTGGTCGAAGTCCATAGCCTCTACTCTCACTTACGCGTAAGAGTATAACGAAATTCGTATAAGTAAGAAGTGAAGTTCCTGAAAAGTCTCAGACATAGTTCGGAGCAGGGTTCTCCGAAATCTTGAGAAAGCTGGGAGCCTCAACAGGAATAGGATCCACCGCATTAGCCAGTACACATTTCCAGGCGGTCTCCACCGTCCCTTGGAAATGGATCGGCTGGACCCGCACGAGCGGCAAGGAAGTCCTTCGGGCAAGGAGAC
This sequence comes from Candidatus Acidiferrales bacterium, assembly GCA_963783955.1. Taxonomy (GTDB): domain Bacteria; phylum Acidobacteriota; class Terriglobia; order Acidiferrales; family UBA7541; genus Acidiferrum. Next base: position 393,529 of record CAWAPN010000005.1, read on the forward strand.
GCAACGCGATGGGGCTGTCGGTCAAGGCCACGTGGCATTCCAGCAAGCGCCGCAGGTGATTCTCCTCCTGGATTTCCAATTCGTGGGCCTGGACAAACTCCAGGTTCAGAACATGTTCCATTTCACTGCGCAGGATGTAGGCAAGCCCACCGGTCATTCCTGAGCCAAAATTCAGTCCGATGCGGCCAAGAACGGCGACAATTCCTCCGGTCATGTATTCGCAGCCATGCTGCCCCAAGCCTTCGACGACCGAAACGGCGCCGCTGTTACGCACCGCGAATCGTTCGCCCGCCTGACCAGCGACATACAGCTGTCCCGCGGTTGCTCCATACAACACGGTGTTCCCGACAAGTACATCTCCGCGTTTGGAGGCGTTTTGCCCCGAGCGAATGACGATCGTGCCTCCGGAAAGGCCTTTGCCAACGTAATCGTTCGCTTCTCCGGAAAGCTTCAGGGTCAGCCCGGAAGTGAGGAACGCGCCGAAAGACTGGCCAGCCGTGCCTTGAAAATCGCGTGTCGACGCCGGGGCTTCTTTCTGGTCAAGGCGGTCGCTCATGCATTCGCCGCTGAAGTGCGCGCCAATGCTTCGGTGAAAATTGTGAATCGGCGAACAGCCGGCGCCCGTCGGTTGCGGATGCTCGAAAGACAATTCCGTTTCTTCCACGCCGCCATCGAGAACCGAAGTTTGCTGAGGAAGGACGCGCCGCGGCTTGGAAACGGGGATAACCAGCAAGGCATCAAGACCAGACCGCGTTTCCAGGCGATCGTACCAGCCACGAAGTTCCGTCAAACCGCGCACACCAAGATCCGCGAGACCTTTGCGAATTTCCTCCGCGAGGGATCGGAAATATGCAACTACCATTTCGGGCTTTCCATTGAATCGCGTTCGCAAAGTTTCGTCCTGCGTGGCGATGCCGACCGGACAGGTATTCAGATGGCACTGCCGTGCCATAACGCAGCCGATTGCCACCAGCGCGGCGGTCCCGAAGCCGAATTCGTCCGCGCCAAGCGTTGCGCCGATGAGAATATCCCGCGAAAAACGCAAACCGCCGTCCACACGCAACTTGACGCGCGAGCGCAAGCCGGCGCGCAGCAACGTTTCATGTGTTTCGCGTAGCCCAATTTCCCAGGGTAGGCCCGTATTCTTGATCGAAGTCAGCGGAGAAGAGCCAGTCCCGCCGTTGTGACCGCTGATCGTGATCACATCGGCTCCCGCCTTTGCCACGCCAGCGGCAATGACGCCGACACCCGTGCCGGAAACAAGTTTTACGCCGATGCGAGCACGCGGGTTGATCGCTCGCAAGTCATGAATCAGTTGTGCAAGGTCTTCTATGCTGTAAATGTCGTGATGCGGCGGCGGCGAAATCAGCGGGGTTCCAGGGGTGGCATGCCGGATGCGCGCGATGTATTCCGTAACCTTTCGCGCGGGCAGCTGCCCGCCTTCGCCGGGCTTCGATCCCTGGGCCATTTTTATTTCAAGTTCTTCGGCCCGGACCAGATACTCCGCAGTCACACCGAAGCGGCCGGACGCAACCTGTTTGATTTTGCTCGACGAACCGGGAAACTGGTAAAGGTCGCTGTCTTCACCGCCTTCGCCGGTATTGCTGCGCCCTCCAATTTGATTCATCGCGATCGAAAGCGCCTTGTGCGCCTCTGGGCTCAAAGAGCCGAGCGACATGGCTTGCGTACTGAAGCGCGCCAAAATGGATTCGACTGGCTCGACCTCTTCGACCGGAACCGGCTGCTCCGGCAACATTTCGAGCAGATCGCGCAGGAAGGTTGGTCCATCCGCCCTGGCCAGCTGCTCAAAACCGCTGTAATGACCCTGCTCTGGCTTTCGCACGTGCGCGTGCAGGCGGCGGATCAGTTCCGGCGAAGTGGCGTGAAGTTCCGCACCCTTGCGGAAGCGATAGAGGCCGTGGTCGGCAAGCTCGTCCGTGGGGCCACCGTATCCCGCAGCGTGCATGTGCAGGTAGTCCTCGAACAGCGCATCAAGCGTCTTGGTGCCCGGATAGCAAGCCGCGTCCTCGAAATATTCGCGACAAATGTCCTCGTCCAAGCCAAGCAGCTCAAACAAATGGCTGTTGCGGTAGCTGGCCAATGTGGAAATTCCCATGCGGGCCAGAACTTTGCGCAGGCCCGCCAACATCGCTTTGCGAATCTTGTCGAACCCGCCCGCTTCTTCGGTTTCCGCGAATTCCTCGGCCAGGTACGGCACTACCGCGCTCGCGCCCGCCGCCAGCAGCATGGCTACGTGATGGGTCTCAAAGACCTGCGCGCTCTCGACCACCAGCGGCACATCGGCCATTCCCTGATTGAGCAAACTCTTCCACGCATTTGCCGCCGCCAGAAGCGCGGGCAATGCGGCGCGCTCCGGCCCAATGTTTCGATCAGAAAGGAGGAGGAGCCCCGGGCGCTCGCCGATACTCAGAGGGGTAGTTTTACACTGAGTCAAGCTGCGGCGTGCACCCAGGACTCCCTGGGTGGAAGAGAACGTAAAGTCTATGGCCTGCACGGGAGCCAGTTCGGCAGAGAGCGACGAAAGTTCCGTGGAGCCCAAGATCGGACTGGCGAGAAAATTCCCGCGACCAAGCGGCACTTCGAGCGACATCACATGCGATTCGCGTAGGGGATCGATCGGAGGATTGGTGACCTGCGCGAAACGCTGCTTGCAGTAATCCCACAGACCGCGATGAATCACCGAAAGGAACGCCGGCGGAGCGTCGTCACCCATGCTCCAGTCGGCTTCCTTGCCGCTCAGTAGCGGTCGGAACAAAATCTTGTACTGATCGTCGGACCAACCCGCCGCAGCGGCGACGCGCTTCGGTCGCGAGATCGCCGGCCGTTCCGGCGCAACTTCCAAACGAAGAACACTGGAGCGCGTGAGAGTCTTCCGGGGAATCTCCGCCGTAACCCTCTTCAAAAGTTCGCGCCAGCGAAGCAACGAACCGGTGTGCGGAGTAGCAAGCAGAATTTCTCCCGGGCCAAGCCGGTGACGTTCCGCGATCCGCGACTCCTCCAGATCCAGCAACCCGGTTTCCGATCCGGCGATAACCAAACCATCGTGGGTCACCGTGTAGCGCATTGGGCGCAACCCGTTTCGATCCAATTTCACTCCGACCGAGCGACCATCGCTGAAAACCAAAGCTGCCGGACCATCCCAAGGCTCGCCCTCGCGGGACAACGCCTCGAGCGCCGCTCGCACATCGGAGGAAAGAAACGGATCCTGCGAGAAAGCCGGAGGAACCAGGGCCAGCATGGCCGCCTCGACGCTTTTCCCCTCGAGCAGCTTCAGTTCCAGCGCATTGTCGAAACTCGCCGAGTCGCTAACATTCTCCTCGAGCAGCCGGAACCACTCCCCCACTCCGATCCGCTTGCGAATCTCGCGTCCGCGCGCGCGTAACCACCGGCGATTGCTGATGATGGTGTTTATTTCGCCGTTATGCGCTACACGGCGGAACGGTTGCGCAAGCTGCCAGGAAGGTTCCGTGTTTGTGGAGTAGCGCTGATGAAAAATCGCAAACCGAGCGGCAAAATCAGAGCTGCGCAGGTCCTCGTAAAATCGTGGGAACTGCCAGGGCGTAAGCAGACCCTTGTATACCACGGTCTCGGAAGAGAGAGAGCAGATATAGCAGCGCTCGGGAAGAACCGCCTCAGCGCGCTTTCGTAACAGCGTGAGGCTGCGCTCAAATTTTTGAGCAAAATTGGGTGCGGAATTCCGAGCCGAGGCGGGTTCGATGAAAAATTGCCAGATCTCCGGCATGGTTTCAAACGCTCGTTGTCCCAACGCGTTCGGATTCGTCGGAACACGCCGCCAGCCCACCAGGCGCAATTTACTTCTGCCAATGGAATCTTCAACCGCCGTGCGGGCGTCTGCCATTCGATTCGGAGTGGCGAACAGCATGCCCACGCCAAAAAGCTCGTCCAGGTCAACTTTCTCCTCGGCCGCGCGCGCCCGAAAGAACGCCACCGGCAGGCTGGTCAGCAGACCGGCACCGTCGCCGCTGGCACCGTCGGCATCGACGCCTCCACGGTGCGACAACCGCTCCAGTGCCTGCAAGGAATAGGTCAGAATGTCGTGCGAAGGGGGACCGCCCAGTTGGGCGATAAAGCCGGTCCCGCAAGCGTCATGATCGGGGTGTCCCCAATTGGGATGGCTCTGTTGGCTTGTCCTGTAGGGCCAGCTACACATACTAGTGTAATAGTGTCCAAGCCGCCGAATGTACAATGCAGAATTTTTCTGGAATGAATCGGTTTTGCAGGGGCATCCAAACAGCTAACTATATTAAAACTTTGTGACTTCGCTGAAGTGAAAATTGCTGATTTTCATTGGCGGAACGACCATTTCAAAGGCCTCCTCCCCGGTAGCGCGCTTGGCCGGTCCGAGGCATTCAACGTTCCGTAACATTTCCAGGACGGATTGGTTGAATCGGAAATTCCTCGCCGCCGATACGATTTTGCCCTTTTCGACCAGGAAAAGACCGTCACGGGTCATCCCGGTCATGATCTTCTCGTAAGGATCTACTTCGCGGATATACCACAGCCGAGTCACCAGCAGACCCCGGTCCGTGGACGCGACCATCTGCTCCACGGAGGTTTTTCCGCCCTCGACGACCAAGTTGAGTGGCGCCTCCCCGTACTCGTTCGGCAGCGGAAATCCGTGTCCGGTGGATTTGGTGCCGGCCCGCTTCGCCGACCGGCGGGAATAGACCAGATTCTTCACTACACCGCGATCGACCAGGACTACCCGCTGGCGAGGCGAGCCTTCACCATCGAAGGGAGCGCCACACTGCTGCGCGTGGTAGGCATCGTCGGTCATGGTAATGTTTTTTCCGAAGATCGCTTTGCCGACGCGGCCGGAAAGGCATGAGCGTTTGTCGGCCACGGCAGTCGCCGCGAAATCGTAAAAGAGAAAACCAACCAGATCGAGAACCGCGGCCGGCTCAAGGATGACGGTGTAGCGGCCCGGCGCCAGCTCCACAGGGTTTTCGGCGCGAATTACCTTGTCGCTCGCGATTTTCGCAAGCTGTAATGGATCAAACTCGCGAACGTCCGTGGCGTTTGCTTTCGCCCAGCTTGCAGCCGAGCCTTGCTGCATCGTGACGGAAAAAGTCGCGCTGGTGTGGCGGTAGGAGGCAGAGAGCCCGCGCGAATTCACGAGCACGCTTTGGTTTTGTCCGCTCGAAAAGATTCCAGCCGCCACCTGCCCGCGCTTTTCCGCCAACTGACAGGCGACCTTGACCGCGCAGGCCCGTTCGTCCGCTGTAAGCCTAGCCGTGGGCGCGTGAAAGCGGCGAACGGCGTGATACTTCTGTTTACCGAGCAGCGGCAAGAGTTTGGAATCCTTGGGTTGGTGAGAGCCGAGGGACAGGCAATCGTCGACGGCGGCGCGCAGTGCGTCTTCGTCTACTTTGTTTGTCGTCACCCGGGCGGTGTGGCCGTCGAGCACCGTGCGAATAGAAACGACCAGACCCTGCTCGGCAACATGCTGATGAATGGTGTTATTGGCAAAGCGCGTCAGCGCGTAGATGGTTTCGTCAATGTGAACTTCGGTTTCTGGAACGCCGCGGAGCCTGGCCAGTCGCAAGACGGCGGCGCCGATCTGACGCAACTCGCGTTGAGATCTGAGCGTCACCGACTTGGAGCGTTTGGAAACGCTTTGTTCTCTACGCGGGCTCATTGGTTTGAAAACGCCGCTCCGATTCTTACGTTGCGAAACCGCGAAGGAGAAGCTCCGTGGCCGGTGCCCATCACCTGCATGGGCTGCCCCTTGCCGCAGTTCGGAGTACCCCAGAGGACCCAATCGTCCGCGTTACTAATCGCGTCGCAGGAATTCCAGAACTCCGTGGTGATGCCGCTATAGCTCGGATTCTTCAGCATGCGCCGCTTCTCGCCGCCCTTGATCTCCCACGCAATTTCCGTGGAAAACTGGAATTGGTAACGCCGGTCGTCGATCGACCAGGAACGGTTCGTGTCCATCAGTATGCCGTCGTCGGTGTCGGCGATCAGATTGTCGAAAGTCCATGATCCCGGCAGAAGACTGATATTGGTCATGCGGATCATCGGCAAGCGATTCCAGCCTTCCGCACGCATGGTGCCTCCGGAACGAGACAGCCCGATCAGATGCGCGGTTTCGCGGCTGGAGAGGTAGCCGTGGAATTCGCCCTCACGAATGACATCGATGCATTGCGCCGGAACGCCCTCGTCGTCGTAGGCGAAGGTGCCGAGGCCCGGGCCGTGCGAGATCCGCGCGTCTGCGACCACGTTGACAATCGGCGACCCGTAGCGCAGCTTGTGCAGCTTATCCAGCGTAAGGAAACTCGTGCCCGCAAAATTCGCCTCCTGGCCGAGCACGCGGTCGAGTTCGATGGGATGGCCAACGGATTCATGAATCTGCAATCCGAGCTGGCTGCCTCCAAGAAGCAACGTCCCGGTTTTTTCCGGGCATTGCGGGGCAGAGTGCAGCGCCACAGCTTCCTCGCCGACTCGTGGCGCGTGTCCAAGCAAGTCCATTGATTCAATCAGTTCATATCCGCCAAGAACGTGCTGTCCGCCAAAGCTGTTCGGATAAGAACGCTTCTGGATGCCATCTTTCCTAAATGAGGTGGCCACGATACCGCAACCGGAAATCACCCGGCGCTGATGAATTTTGGAACCGCTGCTGGAAGCAAACCAGGTATCGATTTTGCGAAATTGCAGGTCGGTCTCCGACAGGGTAACGCCCTTGACCTTGCGCATCGCCGCATCCGCGGCAAGAAGCACGTCGAGTTGCTTCTCAAGCGGAATCTCAAAAGGATCTTTCCGGCAAGGTCCTTGCCAACTGTCGATGTAGGTGCCCTCGGCCACGAGTCGGACATCTTCTTTCTTGGCCAGCGCCGAGGATCGCGCGATGGCCACTGCCTGCGCCGCACAACTCGCAACACCGTCACGCGTCAATTGGTCCGTCGATGCGAACCCCCACGAGCCGTTTGCGACCACGCGGATTCCCAACCCGATGGATTCGCTCTGGCCGAGTGTCCCCACTTGCCCGCTCTTCGTGGTGAGGTCGCGCTGCCGCAAATGCATCACGCGCACATCGGCGTACGTCGCACCTCGCAGCCGCGCTACATCAAGAGATTGTCCGCAATAGTCCCACATGGTCCCCGCCAAAAAATTTGGGGCGTCTCGAACCTGCGAGACGCCCCATCAAAGATACCACGCAATGTTAAAAGAGAACTTGCTCAGGTGCCTTCTTGCCACGAAGCGAGATACTGCTCCTGCTCCGCGGTGAGCTTATCGAGGCGATGACCCATGGATTCCAGCTTGAGCCGCGCGATCTCCCGGTCGAGATGTTCCGGAACCACGTAGACGTCAGGCTTCATTTCCTTGTAGTGCTTCATCAAATATTCCGCCGCCAGCGACTGGTTCGCGAAGCTCATATCCATCACCGAAGCGGGGTGGCCCTCGGCGGTTGCCAGGTTCACCAGGCGGCCCTCGGCGATGAGATAAATCTTACGCCCATCCTTCATCTGAAACTCATCCACGAGCGGCCGGACTTCCTTCTTTCCAGAAGAGAGTGCTTCGAGTGCGGGAAGTTCGATCTCGACGTTGAAGTGCCCTGAATTGCAGACAATCGCGCCACCCTTCATGGCTTCGAAATGCTCGCGGCGAATGACGTTCTTGTTTCCGGTGACGGTAATGAAAACGTCGCCTTCCTTTGCCGCGTCGGCCATCGGCATGACGCGGAAACCGTCCATGACCGCTTCAATGCCCTTGACGGGATCAATTTCGGTGATGATTACGTCGGCACCCAAACCCTTAGCTCGCATCGCAGCGCCCCGACCGCACCAGCCATAGCCGGCGATGACCACTTTCAATCCGGCGATCAGAACGTTGGTCGCGCGGATGACACCGTCGAGTGTGGATTGTCCGGTGCCATAGCGATTGTCGAAAAAGTGTTTGGTCATCGCATCGTTCACGGCGATCACCGGATACTTCAGCGTGCCGTCCTTGGCCATGGCGCGAAGGCGAATCACGCCGGTCGTGGTCTCTTCCGTGCCGGCAAGCACGTTCGCCACCAGGTCCTGGCGCTTGGTGAGCAGCATGGTAACGAGGTCGCAGCCGTCGTCCATGGTGAATTGCGGCTTGTGCTCGAGCGCCGCCTGAAGGTGCTGATAATAGGTGGCATTGTCCTCGCCCTTGATGGCGAAGGTCGGAATCCCGAAATCGCGATTGAGCGAAGCAGCGACTTCATCCTGCGTCGAAAGCGGGTTCGACGCGCAAAGCACCGCGTCCGCACCGGCGTCGCGCAGCGTAATCATCAGGTTCGCGGTTTCGCTGGTCACGTGGAGACAAGCGGAAACGCGCAAGCCCTTGAGCGGCTGCTCTTTGATGAAACGCTTGCGGATCTGCTGCAGCACCGGCATCTGCTGCGCAGACCACTCGATCTTGCGCTTACCGGCATCGGCCAGCGCGATATCTTTCACATCACCCTTCTTTAGTTCTGCTGTAGCCATGCTTACCCTCCTTGTTCTGATTTTGTTCTCTGTTTCCCTGATACACCCAACCGGGAAGGGGAATTCCAGTTGGTGCGGTCCTTCCTCATCGAGGCGTAACCGCGAAACTGCTTGTCGGGGCGTCTAGCGGCGAGCCGCAACTTCCGCGACAGCAGGCGATCCTGCAGCTTTGCGCAGTGCTTCGGCGCGGTCGGTGCGTTCCCAAGTGAAGCCTGGACCCGTGCGGCCGAAATGCCCATAAGCCGCGGTCGGCTTGTAGACCGGACGGCGAAGGTCCAGCGTTTCGATGATCGCCTTTGGCGTCAATGAGAAATTCTCGCGAACCAGCTGCGTGATTCTTTCTTCTGGGATTGTGCCCGTTCCGAACGTGTCGACCATCACGGACACTGGTTCCGCGACGCCGATGGCATAAGCCAGTTGAACTTCCGCGCGCGAGGCCAGGCCAGCCGCTACGATGTTCTTGGCGATATAACGCGCCATGTAGCACGCAGAGCGATCCACCTTGGACGGATCCTTGCCCGAAAAAGCGCCACCGCCGTGACGGCTGTAACCGCCGTAAGAGTCCACGATGATCTTGCGCCCAGTCAATCCGGCGTCACCCATCGGTCCGCCGATAACGAATCGCCCGGTCGGGTTGATATGAAACTTGGTTTTGGAATCCAGCATGTTCGCCGGAATGATGGGTTTGATGACATGCTCCATCACGCCGCGATGCAATTCCTCGTTGGAAACTTCGTTGCCGTGCTGCGTCGAGATCACCACGCAATCTACGCGTACCGGCTTGCCATCCCGATACTCCACGGTGACTTGGGATTTTCCATCAGGACGGAGGAAGGGGAGTTTTTTACTCTTGCGGACTTCCGCGAGACGCTGCGTGAGGCGGTGGGCCAACTGGATCGGCATGGGCATCAATTCTTCGGTCTCGTTGCACGCGTAGCCGAACATGAGGCCCTGGTCGCCGGCGCCTCCCGTATCGACACCCATGGCAATGTCCGGAGACTGGCGCTTCACGGTACACATCACTGCGCAGGTATTCGAATCGAATCCGTAAAGCGCGTCGTTGTAGCCGACTTGGTCGACGGTCTTGCGGATCAACTCATCATAGTCAACATGTGCGCTGGTGGTGATTTCGCCGGAAACCACGACTAGGCCGGTGGTCACCAGGGTTTCACAGGCGACACGGCCCTTGGGGTCCTGTCGCATGACCTCATCGAGTACGGCATCCGAAATCTGGTCGGCAATCTTGTCCGGGTGGCCTTCGGTCACGGATTCGGATGTAAACAGGAAATTCCTCTTTGCTTCGCTCAAAACACCTCTCCTATCGGCTTATCTTTGCGGGCAGGGCTTCTGGTACACCCCGGTTACACAAATTCGCAAGAATCGCGCTCAAACTCTATGCAAGAGTACCACCGCAGAATTGGTGGAATCAACCTATTGATTATCCAAGGCTTACGCCCTGCATCGAACGGGGAATACGGCCATTGAGTGGAGTTGTTTTCCACTTAAGAGTAAGCCGCGCGTAGCGAGCTACGGGTCGAAACACCCGCGAGGAACCGCTCCTGCGCGGGCCGGATACCTGCCAGAAGGGCCAATTCGCGCCATTTCCAGTGGCAGTCCACATCGTCGAATCCGATCTTGCGAAGCCAATCCAACTGCATATGCAAATCGAGGAGCTTGTTCGACGGGTCTTCCTTCTCCGGCAGGATGTCCAGCTTTTCGAGAAACCCGCGATGCAGGCGAGGGGTAGGAGAGGCAACGTGTTCAAGATTGCAGAAAACTCCTTCGGGAAGCAGCATTGCGAATATTTCCTGATACAGGGCGTGTTTGCGTTCGTGTCGCAAATGATGAATCGCAAAACTGGAAAGGACCGCCGCGAACTTTCCCAAATCCGGCAACGGCTCCGCAAGGTCGTGCGTTACAACGTTGACCTTTTGATCCTGAGCAAACCGGCCACGCAGCGTTTCCAGCATGGTTGGCGAGAAGTCCAACGCAACAAACTCGGCATCCGGTCGCGCCGCTTTCACCAGTCCGAGGAGTCTTCCACCTCCACGTCCGAGGTCGAGAATGCGCGCCGGGTGCGCAGGCAGAAACTCCAACAAAGTAGCTTCTCCTTCACCGCGACGCGGTATCGAATCGGCACGCCCCAGGTAGTGCAAAGCGTGTTCGGCGGAAGGCCAGAGATTGACCTCAGACATGAACGCATTTTCGCCCGCAGGGACCAGCCAAGAACAAATTAGTAATTCTTATCCAGTAGCTCACCCCCCGAAGGGCGAGGCGTTTCCGCCGCGAAACCCGGGTAAAACGAGCAAGACCTGTCTGTCCTCGACGGCATGAGCTTTTGGCGTTAGGCTTCGTCGTCTGTGTCGTCGGCCTGGATGTCCAGTTTGCCTTTGCTCTTTTTCGCCATCAGATAGGAACGGATGAAAGGGTCCAGATCGCCGTCCAGCACCCGATCCACGTCACCCACGGAAAACTTCGTGCGATGATCCTTGATCAGTCGATACGGCTGCATGATATAGGAACGGATCTGGCTGCCGAAGGAAATGTCCAGCTTGGATTCATCCAGGCGGTCGGTCTCGTCGCGACGCTTCTGCATTTCCATGTCGTAGAGTTTCGATCGCAACATCTTCATGGCCATTTCGCGATTCTTGTGCTGGCTGCGCCCCATCTGGCAGGCCACGACAATCCCGGTGGGCATGTGCGTGATGCGGACGGCCGTTTCGACTTTGTTGACGTTCTGCCCGCCTTTGCCGCCGGAACGAAATGTGTCCAGTTTCAAATCGTCCGGTTTAATATTCACTTCGATGCGATCATCTACCTCCGGAATCACGAACACCGACGCGAACGAAGTGTGTCGGCGCGCGGCTTGATCGAATGGTGAAATGCGCACTAGGCGGTGGACTCCCGTTTCACCCGCAAGCAATCCGTAAGCGTTTTCTCCGCTGAATTGAATGGTGGCGTTCTTGATGCCGGCCTCTTCGCCCGCGGTTTCATCCAGAACGTCAGCACCTAAGCCTTTGCGCTCCGCCCATCGCAAATACATGCGCAGCAGAATCGACGCCCAATCCTGCGACTCGGTGCCGCCGGCACCGGGCTTGATGGTCATGATGGCGTTCAGGTGATCGTTTTCGCCGGAGAGCAGGGTCCGCGTTTCGAGTTCGCCCAAATAGGAATCCGCGGTAGTCAACTCGCGGTTCAGATCCTTCAGCAGTTCTTCCTTTTGCTCCGCGTTGCTCTCACTCTTGGCGAGTTCGATGTAGGTTTCCAAATCGCCGGTCAGCGCGGCAAGTTTCTCGTCCGCGGCAAGGTTCGCTTCCGCGTGCTTGCGGTCGCGCAATACGACCTGCGCTTGGTCCTGATTGTTCCAGAAATTGGGATCGGCGGCGCGTTCGTCGAGAGACTTCAACAACGCACGGTTGTGGCCGACGTCAAAGATAACTCCGCACAAGTTCGAGGCGTTGTTTCAATCCTTCATATTGACGCTGCAAATCTTCCAGAATCATATCGGCGTGGAATCACCCGCTCGATGCGGCGGGTTTACTTTTCCTTTCGAAAGATCATAGCCACAAGAATAGCGGAAACCGACACGCACATCCAGGCGAACCAGTCGTCGAAGCGGACGTAAGGCGTCCGGTCGGTGCGGAAATCGTAAGGCAAATCGGCGGAACCTCGCACATCGCGTCCCATCACGCGTGTCACATTGCCGTAGGGATCGATCGACGCGGAAAGTCCGCTGTTGGTGTCCCGCACCAGCCATCGCCGGTTCTCGACTGCGCGAACGCGCGCCATCCGCAAATGTTGCTCCGCTGCGGCGGAGGTGCCGAACCATCCATCGTTGGAAATGTTGACGAGGAGCTGGGCGCCTCGATCGGTGAAAGCGCGCACTTCACCCGGATAGATAGCTTCGTAACAAATGAAAACGGAAAACTTGTAGCCGTTCGCAAACGTTCCGACGCTGCGTTCTTTTCCTTTGTGGAAGCCTCCGACCTCTTCCGAGACGCTCGTCACGACTTGGTGGATTAAGGGAAAAGGTTCGTATTCGCCGAACGGCACGAGGTGCATCTTGTCGTACAAAAACATTCGCTGGCCGGACGCATTCAGCATCACCGCGCTGTTATAGGGAATCATGGCGGGATGCGGCCTCGCACCCGCCGGCTCTGTGTTTGGTTTCCACTCAATCACGCCGACAATCACCGGCCCATGAAATTCGGTGGCTAGACGCGAAATATAGGGCACGAAACGTTGATCCTCAAAGGAGAATGGCGCCGGCGCTTCTGACCAGATGAGCAAGTCCGGTTGTTGTGCGCCAGCTGAGGACCGCAAGCTGAGCTCTTCCAGTTCCGCCATATCCGCTTTATGATCGGCGTACCAATCGCCGAGGTACAGATTCTCCGGAAAATTTGCCTGCACCACGCGTGCGATATGATGCGCCTCTCCCGTCGGGACGAAGTGCGGTCCGATACCCGTGATTAACAGGAGCGCTACAACAACCGCACCGAGAACACTGAGCCTTCGCTTTAATTCTTCAGGCCGGCCGCAGTCGGCCCACAACAGCAGCGCGTTAAACGCTACGGCGAGAAATGACAATCCGTAAACGCCGGTGATCGTCACCAGTTGCAGCAAGGCGGGGTTTTCCGCCGGTGCGTATCCGAGCAAGGCCCACGGAAAGCTGATTTCCGGCAAATACGCGCGAAAGACCTCGGTACAGATGAAAACGAACGGCGCTCCCGCCAGCGCCAGCGTGTAACTGCGGAGTGACAATCGCTGCACGATCCAGCCGAAAATCCCGACCGACGCGGCCCAAACCGATCCGATCAACAACAGCACGCCCCAGCCCGCTGCGGCAGACATTCCTCCGTGAACCGACAGGGTTTCTGCGATCCACGGAACGGCGGTGAATACGAACATCAACCCGTGCAGGAACCCGCAGAAAAAGGCGACGCGGGCGCGCGCGCCCAAAATACTGGACAGTAGCAGCGCAATAGAAAACCAGGCGTAGAAACTGGGAAACGAACCGCGGTAGGAGAGCGAGAGAATCGCGCCGCTCAGCGACGCAAGAATAAAACGAACAATCGCAGGCGTTTCCCGCAGGCGATGCGGCCGCAGGTACCTGTACCAGGCCGATGGCGCCATCAATGTTTTACGTAGAACGCTTTGAAGCCCTCGTCCTCGAGGCCTTTCTTTGCGGCGTCAGCGCTTTTCTGGTCCTTAAACGGGCCGACCTGCACGCGATAATATTTGTCCTTCTGAGGAGTCTGCACGTAGACGGAGTAATGTTTTCTCTGCAAGCCGTTCGCGATGGCGAGTGCGTCATCCTGCTTCAGCAGTGCCGCTACCTGAACCACGTATGCGCCACTCGGGATCGCCGGGGCTGCCATTGGGCCTTTGTTATTCTTCGCCGGAGCGTGAATTGAGACAGGTTGCGCTTGCGCTTTGCTCTTCGCATTGGCCGGTTTGGAAACCGCCTCCGTCGTCCGGGGAGCCGAAGGACCGTCTAGATGGGGATCTACAGTAGCGGCGCTGTTGCTGCCAAGATTCGTCCAGGCGGGAGAGGAAGAATCCATCGCGGGATCAGAGTCCGCCGAGTCATCGGCGATTTTCTTCGGAGCTCCGGCGTTCTTCGCTTCGTACACCGGCTCCGCTTTGCCGGCCGCAGTCGTGGCCGCGCGTACCTGGCCGTCATATTGATTGCGGCCCATCACGTATCCCAGCGTGAAAAAAACGCCGGAAAACAGAAGCATCAAAAGAAACAGACCGATAACGTGCTTGCTTTCGAGCACGCGGTCACTTGCTCCGCGTTTTCCCTCAGACGCCATACTTATTTTCCAGTCCCTCCCAACGACTTTACCCAGCTATTAATAATATCGATTGGGAGAGGGAAAACAATCGTTGTGTTCTTTTCGACACCTATCTCGGTCAGGGTCTGGAGGTAACGAAGCTGGATCGCGGAGGCCTGCGTTTCGAGGATCTTGGCGGCGTCGGCCAGTTTGGCGGAGGCTTCGAATTCGCCTTCAGCGTGAATAATCTTGGCGCGGCGTTCGCGCTCGGCTTCAGCCTGCTTGGCGATGGCACGCTGCATCTGTTCGGGAATGTCGACCTGCTTCACTTCCACTTTACTGACTTTGATGCCCCAGGGTTCGGTGTCCTGATCGAGAATCACCTGAAGCTTTGCATTGACTTTGTCGCGTTGAGAAAGAATTTCGTCCAGTTCAAATTGTCCGACGACGCTGCGTAGCGTCGTCTGCGCAAGTTGCGAAGTCGCATACTGATAATTTTGAACCTGAGAGAGCGCTAGGTTGGCGTCCACGACGCGAAAATAGGTAACCGCGTTTACCTTCACGGATACGTTGTCTCGCGTGATGATGTCTTGCGGCGGGACGTCCAAAGTTTCCAGACGCATACTGATGCGATAGAGCGTTTCGATCGGCCAGAAGACCAACCGCAATCCCGCTCCCTTGGCTTCCGGCAAGAGGCGCCCTAGCCGCAGAACGACGCCGCGTTCCCATTCCTTGATAACGTTGATGGAATTCCAAAGCCAAAGCAGAAGAAAGAAACCGATAATGAGCACGCCAATCCCGCCAATTTGTAGCATCCCAAGCCTTCCTTTCCACCACGACTTTCACTTGTCGACGGATGTCCCTGCGGGGAGAGGCTCAACGTCAAGCTTCAACCCATCAACCCGGAGCACCCGAACCTTTGCGCCAACCTGAACGTTTTCGCGCGAACTGGCGCGCCACAATTCTCCATGAACGCGAATCATACCCTCGCCGTCGGCCAGAACGGTCGTGACGACACCTTCTTCTCCGAGCAGCTCTTCTTTTCCAGTGACCGTCTTCCAACTGCGCGATTTCAGCACCAGTCGCATCAGAAAGACCGAGAGGAAAGCGAACGGCAATACCGCAGCCAGAGCGACGCCAAAACTCACTCCGCCCGGTGTCAGCGGCGACCGCACCAGGAACATCGCTCCCAAAAGCATGGATAGGACACCGCCCAAGAGCAAAACGCCATGGCTAGCAAATTTTGCCTCCAGGATGAATAACGTCAACCCCAGCAAGATGAGCAGCACCCCCGCGATATTCACCGGTAGAATTTGCATGGCATACAGCGCGAGCAACATGCAGATGCCGCCGACAACACCAGGCGCGATGACCCCGGGATGAGTGAACTCCGTGTAGAGTCCCAGGGCACCGACGAGCAACAGGAGGAAAAACACATCCGGGTCCGCGATACGGGCAAGAAATCTTTGCCGGGCAGAGAGCCGGAAATCGGCGCGTGTGTAATTCTGCAGGGCGAGCGTTTCTTTCTTTCCGTTGAATCGCGTAACCTCCCGCCCATTCAATTGTCGAAGCAATTCGTCCTGATCCGCAACAACCAGATCGATCAGGTGTCCATCGAGGGCTTCCTGTTCGGTGAATGCCCGCGCCTCGGTGATCGCTGTTTCCGCCAGCTTCGGATTTCGGCCACGCTTCTCGGTGAAACTCCGCAGGAACGCGGTGGCATCGTTATTGATTTTTTTCCGCAGCACTTCGTCCATCGGCATGGTGACCCAACTAGGCATCACGATTGGCGTTGCCGCTCCCGTCCGTGTCCCGGGGGCCATGGCAGCAACGTCGGCGGAAAGCAGAATCAGGAACCCGGCGGAAGCGCCGCGCGCGCCGTCGGGGCTGACGTAAACAACCACCGGAACCGGAGAATCCAGGATGTGGTGAATGATGTCGGTCATCGCATCGCTCAGCCCACCTGGTGTATCCATCGTGATGAGGACGAGCGCAGCATGGCGTCGCGCCGCATCCGCAAGTCCTTCGTCAATGTAGTTGGATAAAATCGGTTCCACTTCGCCCTCGAGTTTCAACGCAAGCACGAGTGGCGAGGCCGGAGTGTCCGCGGCTCCTAGGTTCGCCGGAAGAGCAGGCAAGAATAGCGCGAGAAGACCGAGAAGAAGGAAGACGCCCGTCAAATGGCGCGATATCCGATAATTTCCACGAGCGTTCATGGCGTACCTCCCGTGGGCTTACTCTTTTCCAAGTGCTCGAGCAATTCCTTCGCATCCGGATAATTCGGCGCAAGTTGTATCGCTTTTTGCACCTCGGCTAACGCCAGATCATTCTTTTTTTGCTCCAGGTAAATCCTCGCTAGCGTTGTCCGCACGGCCGCAGAATCGCGGGCACCCAGGGAAAGCTGCAATTCTTGCGCGGCTTCGTCCAGTTTACCCCTCCGGCGGTAAATCTCGGCGAGTTCGCGGTGCGCGCTGGCGTTGTCCGGATCGGCTGCTAGCGCCGCGCGGTATTCCTTTTCGGCGGCGTCCAGGCGCCCCGCCCGGTATTCCTGCTGCCCGCGGCGAATATGCGCCACGGCGCTGTTGGCCGGCATCGCCGAATCCGATCCGGCCGGCTGGGTCTGCGGCCCTTCGAGTTGCAAGCGGAGAGAAGTCACATCCAACTCCGGTTTGATTCGCTGGTATTTGGCGAACGCGTCCGCTTTCTGCGGATCGAACCGCAACAGCGGCAATCCCTTATCTCCAAATGCTTCCGAGGCCGCGTCTCGCTGAGTGTCCGCCTCGGCCTTCTTTCCCGATTTATCAAGGGTGTAAATCAGAAATGCCCGGTCCTCGGAATTGTCCGGTTCACGTTCGACGGCCTCGCTGAAATGCGTTTCCGCCGTGGCCAGATCCTTTCGCTGAAGCGCGAGCAAGCCGAGATTGAACGGGTAGTCATCTTCATCCGGGTCGATGTCGCGCGCCCGGCCGAGAGCGGTGAGGGCCGGCGCGAAATCGCCCTGCCGCGCGCGGGCAATCGCGAGATTATTCAAAATTTCGGGCAGGTCCGCGCCGTTCACAAGATTGCTGTGCAGATCCTGCTCGAGACCGTTGAAAACTTCTTCAGCTTTGTCCGGCTGACCCAGGCGCAGGCGACAAACCCCAGTGGCAAAGGTGGCTTCCACTCTTCGCGCGTGCTTCAACGGAACCTTTGCAAACCAGGGCAATGCCGCCGCGCAATCGTTTTTTTGGAAATACGCTTCCCCAATCGCAAACGCGGGCTCCGGCCAGTTCGGTTCAAGGCGCGCGGCTTCCTTCAGATCGCGCAGCCGGGTTTCGTCGTCATTCGCCAGCAGCCCACGGACGTATTGCTCGAACGCTGCCAGACTGAGCGGCTGTTGCAATTTGGCAAAATCGCTTAGGCTCAGCGGGTATCCGTGATTGGTGGTCCCGAGCAAGCCCCAGGTCAACTTTGCCTGCAACTGCATCAAAGAAGCGAGTTCGTCCTTTTCCTCCACGATGGGAAGGAGTGCAACCGGATGAACGCGAAGCAGGCGGGCATTCACGGCAATCGTTTTTCCGTCGGAAGTATAATCTCCAAAAACGACGTGATCGGCGTCCATCTCCTGCGCAATGTGCAACATGGTCGCACGGCTCAACTTGCCCGAAGATGGCAGGCCGTAGCGGTCCATCTCGTTCAAGCGGCCAGCGTGGGAATAGACCTGTTGGCCGGCTGCGGAAAGTTGCTGGATAGTGAGTTCTTCCAAACCCTCACCAATCCAATCGAGGCGTCCGCTGGCACCCCTATTTTCAAAAGGGAAAACCAGGAAGATGCCTTCTTGAGGAAGCGGCGGATGTGTCGCTGAAGGACCGCTGGTTTGCTGCGCCGCAAACTGCCGAGCCCCTGCCAAAAGACAGATACCCATCAGGAGCGAGGGGCAAAGGCGCATGCGGAAGGAACGCGCTCTCATGCTGCGCTCATTGTAGCAGACCGGCGACTGGCCGTTTTGGTGAAAACTTTGCGTCTTGGCAGGTTTTTGTTCGCGTTTATTGCCGGACGACGTCCGTCGTCTTTTCCGGCTGCAGCAGATCCTGCACCTCCGGATCTTTGATGACGATCTGGAACGAAGGATCGGTCTTGACCGCCTTCA
Source organism: Candidatus Acidiferrales bacterium (assembly GCA_963783955.1). GTDB lineage: Bacteria > Acidobacteriota > Terriglobia > Acidiferrales > UBA7541 > Acidiferrum. The sequence continues at coordinate 411,930 of CAWAPN010000005.1, forward strand.
TGTTCTGATAGCCCTCTTCGCGGGCTTTTTTCAAGTAGATGATGCAGCGCTCGACGTTTCCAGATTCTGCGAAAGACTTCGCCAGCAGAAAATAGAATTGCGCCCGATCATTCGCAATCGAGCGGTCCTGAATGACGGTGCCGCTTCGCGATCTTGATGCGTCGAAGGTGTCAGGATCGATTTGAAGCGCCTTGCGGAACGACGCGATGGAATCGTCGTACTTCTTTTCACTGAAGTACGCGTAACCCAGATTCAGGTAGAAGGAAGCATAATCCTCGCGAATCGCAATGGCCTTTTTGTAGGCACGGACGGCTTTGGCGTATTTTCTCCGCTCATAGTAGATGGTGCCTACATTGTTCTCGGCATCGGCGTACTTCGAATCAAGCTTGGTCGATTTCTGGTAGCAGCGCAGAGCGAGCTCGAGTTCCGACTGGTTGTGAAAGCTGATGCCCAGTTCGTTCCAATAGATGGCATTCTTGGGCTGCTCGATGGTCAATTTATGGAACAGATCCTGGGCTTCCCGAAACTGTTTCCGGATCAGGTACAGCCGGGCTAAATCTTCGTCGGACAATTTTGGCTTCTGGTCCGCAACGACCGCCGCAGACGCGACTTGACTTTGCGGGTTATCCAGATTGGTTTGCGCGCTAACAGGGAGCAGTAAGGACACTAAGAGGAAAGAACCAACCGGAATCGCCAAGCAGTTCTTCATGGCGAATCTCCTTTGTCCCGATCAGGCTTATCGGGATCCTTCTTCTTCTTGCCTCCAAAGATACCAAAAATCTTCTGTAAAGGCCCCTTTTTCTTTTCGGTAGCCTTGGCCGGTTGAACATTGTCCGGATCGCCACTGCCTTGAACGGTTTGCCCCTCCGCAGCGGTCCCTGCATCCGGGGGTTTAGGCGAACCACCACCGAAGATATGCGACAGGAAAGAGCCAACCGTCGTGGCCGGACCATGACCGCCGTGCAATTCACATAATTGCGTAGGCTGCGAGCCCGCGATGTAGACCTCTTCGCGCGTCACGGGGCACGACGGCGTCGCCACCTGGAGTGTATCGGCGTCGATCAGAATCGTATCGACGCCCTCGGGCTGATCGAAGGGCTTCACGTCGCGATAACCCGGTAGCGTGGTGGCCTTCATCATGAAGTCCGCCCACATCGGAGCCGCTGTCGCGCCACCCGACAGGCCGAGGTCGTGGTTGTCATCGAAACCGATCCAGATCACGCACACCAGGTTGTTGGTGAATCCGGCAAACCAGCCGTCACGCGACGTGCCGGTTTTTCCCGCCGCGGGCAAGGTAAATCCTTTGGAGCGAACCTGAGCGCCGGTACCTTTGTTGATGACGTCAACCAGGATGCTATCGACCAGATACGCTACACGGGGGTCGAGCACCAATTTGTTCTGCGGGCTGTTTTTCTCCAACACATTGCCGTTGGCCCCGGCGATACTCTTGACATACATGGGCTCGGCTCGCGTGCCCAAAGTAGCGAACGCCGTGTAGGCACCCGCCACCTCGACGGGCGTGAGCTCGTACGCTCCTAGAGCGACTGCAGGCGTAGCCTTGATGTTCGGCGTCAATCCCATCTGCCGGGCAATCTGAACCACGCGGCCATAGCCGACCATTTCCGCCACTTTCACGGTGGCGACGTTCAAGGAATTGGTCAGCGCTTGGCGCACGGTAACTTTCCCGAGGAACCTTTCGCCGTAGTTGTTCGGCGTGTACTCCTGGCCGTCAAATTCGAAGACGGTCGGTTCGTCATCGACTGTAGTGGCAGGCGTTACCAGGGGTTGCGCGCCGTCCACTGCATTGTTGAAGGCCGCCGCGTAGACGAATGGCTTAAACACAGACCCCGGCTGACGATGAGCGAGGGCGTGGTTCAACTGGCTTTGACCGTAGTCGCGGCCGCCAATCAGCGCCTTGATTTCCCCGGTGCGGGGATCCAGTGCGACGACGGCAACCTGCGGCGTTGGGATCAGCTCATCCGTAGCGTTTTTGCCTTTGGCCTTGCGCGCCCGTTCGTACTTTTTGGCCAGCAGCGCGTCCACGGTCTTCATGTTGCTCTCAACCGCCGCGGCCGCCGCGCGTTGCAATTGGGGATCGATGGTCGTGTAAATCCGGTAGTTCGTGCTCAGCAGTTCCTGTTCCGAATATTTTTCGAGGAGATGGTCTTTCACCATGTCCACGAAATACGGCGCTTCGTTTCCTGTAACCGACGCGCGAGCCAGCTTGATCGGTTCGCGTTTGGCATCCTGCACGTCGGCTTCGGTGACGTATTTGTTTTCCACCATCTGCGTCAGCACGCGGTCCCGCGCCTGAACGGCGCGTTCCGGGTGCCGGTCGGACACCGAGTAATAATTTGGCGCGCGGATAAGTCCCGCAAGGAAGGCGCATTCGGGAAGCGTGAGTTGGCGGAGGTCTTTTCCGAAGTAAGCAACGCCGGCTTCGGCGAACCCCCGTATCCCGAAGCTGCCGCGGTTGCCAAGGTACACTTCGTTGGCGTACATCTCGAAAATCTGTTTCTTCGTGAAGCGCTGTTCCAATTCGAACGAGAGCATCGCTTCAGCCAGTTTCCGCTTCCAGGTGCGATCCGTCGAAAGGAAATAGGTGCGCGCCACCTGCATCGTGATGGTGCTCGCGCCCTGCATGTGTTGACCGTGACGAATATCGTTCCACGCTGCGCCAAAAATACGGATGAAGTCGAAGCCTGGGTGTTCGAAAAAGCGCTTGTCTTCGGCGGAAAGAATGGCCTGAACCAGCGTCGGGGGCAGGTCATCATAATGAACGGGGCGTCGTTTCTCTCTCGCGCTGTCGAACAGATTGGTGATCAGCTCGGGCTCAATCTCAGCTGTGCCCATGTCGGGCCCGCCGCCGAGCGGCCTTATCGAGCGAATCGTTCTGCCGTTGAACTGGACCGCAATGTCGTTGGTACCGCCAAAGTAGGAAAGCTTGGACGGCTTGACGTCGACATAGTTTCCGCCAACCGAATACTGTCCCAAAGCATTCTCGTCGGCTTCCGGGCGGTATCCTGCGCGCTGTAAGTAGGTGGTCAGGTCTTCCGCGCCCCAAGCCTGGCCGTCGGAGATTCGCGGCGGAGCCGAAAAAATCTGCGTTGTGTTCTGAAAAATGTGACCGGACAATCGTGCATCGATCATCCGGGCGTCCTTGATGTAATAGAAAGTGAAGACGCCCGCGCTGACGAGAACGCAGAGGGCCACAAAACCGAGGAGGCTCAGTCCGAAGGCAGAGGTCCAGAAACCCTTTTGAAGGCGAAATCGCAAAGAAGTCCCCCAGGGGCTGGCCAGCCCTTATTGTCTCGCAACCGAGAGACGGAACAAAATCGGCCTTGGCACAGGAAAGGCGGGAGCGAGTGCGCCTGGGAATGCCAAGGGCGAGGCTACTTCATGTAGTCGCGGCCCTCGGACGAAGTGTCAAAGTTCAAATTGGTCTTGTACACCATAAAATCAATCGGAACTGTGTACTGTACGCCGATGGCGAGCCCATGATTGGTGTTGGTCACTTTGATGTCGTCGCGCTTGGCCGGGATGTCCAGGTCCTGGATGGTGCGAAAAATGTTGTCTTTGATCTGGTCTTCCGTGTAGCGATTGACGATGGCGAACTTGGCTTGCTCGCTCATTTTATCCTTTAACTGATAATCGGCCACGTAGGCGGGCAAGACCTTAATCGCGACAAAAACGGCGATGATGAGAAATGCCAGATAAAGAAGGCCTTTCAGACGGCCTTCGCCTCTTTGCAAACGTCGGGAGGATTGCAATTTGCGGTTCACAGCAGCATACCCCAAGGGCCGACGCCGGCATTGCTCCGGCTGGCCAAGATTTCTCTTCCCAATAGATTTACGCTAGCACTACCGCTTTCGGCTGTCGAGCACGGGTGTCAGTAGGTGTTCTTGGGGGACAATGCCGTACAGGTTTGCACGAAGCGCCGCAGACCAGCCACGATCAATAAGCCTTGGCGAAGATGGCCCGTTCCCTTGCTGGCTTCGCGCAGTAGACGCAGGTGCCTGCATGGCTTCCTCCCGCCTGGCCCATCACCGCGGAAGGGTCCAACGGTATGCAGCGCATCGTTGCCCGCGTCTCTTCCTTGATTTTTTCTTCGCAGTCGCTCTGGCCGCACCAATGCGCAAAAGCAAATCCGCTTTCGACAGCTTTTTTGAATTCGTCGTAATTCCTTGCCTCCCGGGTGTGTGCGCGACGGAACGCGAGGGCCTTGTCAAATAAAGCTTGTTGAATGTCGGCAAGCAGTTTCTCGATGGTGCCCGCCAAATCGGCCCAGGGGGCGCTAACTTTCCCCTCCTTGCCGGGTCTGTCGCGTCGCGCCAACATCGCGGCTTCCTTGGCCACATCCTTCGGACCGAGCTCGACGCGCAAGGGCACGCCGCGCATCTCCCAATCGTTGAACTTCCAGCCAGGGCTGAAGCCTTCGCGTTCATCCAGAGTTACGCGCAGGTTGGCCTTGATCAGCCGCTCCTTCAACTCCTTTGCGGCTTTGAGGACCGTCGATTTCTCTTCGTCCGTCTTGAAGATGGGCACGATGACCACCTGCGTCGGCGCCAGCCGCGGAGGCAGCACCAGGCCTTGATCGTCCCCGTGAACCATGATGATCCCGCCGATGACGCGCGTGGACAGCCCCCAGGATGTGGTCCAGCAATGTTGCAGTTGTCCGTTTTGGTCGAGATATTTCACTTCGAAAGCCTGGGCGAAGTTTTGTCCAAGGAAGTGCGAGGTGCAGAATTGCAGCGCCTTGCAATCGCCCATCATGGCTTCCAGCGAATAGGTGGTGTCGGCGCCGGCGAATTTTTCGGCGTCAGATTTTTTGCCGGGGATCACGGGAATCGCCGCCTCGTTCACGGCAAAATCGCTGTATACATCAAGCATCTGGCGCGTTTCTTCGACGGCTTCCTCGCGCGTCGCGTGCGCGGTGTGGCCTTCCTGCCAGTAAAATTCCAAGGTGCGGAGAAACAGCTTCGTGCGCAATTCCCAACGCACCACGCTGTTCCATTGGTTCATCAAGACCGGCAGGTCGCGATAGGACTGAATCCACTTCGACCACATGTACCCGACAATGGTTTCCGACGTCGGACGCACGATCAGCGGTTCGGCCAGCTCTTCCCCCCCGCCGATCGTCACAACGGCCAATTCGGGCGAGAAACCTTCAACGTGATGCTTCTCTTTTTCAATGAAGCTTTTCGGAATGAACAGTGGGAACGCGACATTTTGGTGGCCCGTGGCCTTGAACCGGCGATCCAACGCTCCCTGGATGTTTTCCCAAAGCGCCCACCCGTAGGGACGAACGATCATACAGCCGCGGACCGGCGCGTAGTCGGCCAGTTGCGCCTTCAAAACCAGCTGGTTGTACCACTCCGAAAAATCTTCTGCGCGTGTCGGCAGCTTCTCGTCAGCCATGCGTCTCCCTGTCCGTTTCTTTCCCAACAAGTAAGCATTCGAGCGTAGCGGAGGCAATCTCCCACTGTCAACGACGCGCTCGACAGTCTCGTTCACATTACGGAATACGACACACCGATCGCGCCCTGGTCCGAACCGACACTCTAGATCGAGCTGCCGAGGAACCATTCCCAGTCGCTGTCTTTGGCATTTGTGCGGATCACCAGTTCCGGGTCGCGCATGGCGACTCGGCTGAAAGGGGCAACGGAGTGTGTCAGCCAGACATTGCCGCCGATGATGCTGTGATGGCCGATGCGCGTTTCTCCGCCGATGATGGTCGCGCCGGCATAAATAGTCACGTGATCCTCGATGTCCGGATGACGCTTGTTGGCGATTCCGCGGACCAGATCCCCGCCGGCATCGCGCCGCCCGGTGGGGTTGAACGCGCCGAGCGTCACGCCGTGGTACAGCGTGACTTGCTTTCCGATCGTGGCAGTCTCTCCTATGACCACGCCCGTGCCGTGATCGATGAAGAACGAATCGTCCATCGTGGCACCTGGGTGAATGTCGATTCCCGTTCGACTGTGTGCCCATTCCGTCATGATCCGCGGCAAATACGGAACTTTCAGCTTGTACAACTCGTGCGCCAAACGTTGTAGGGTGATCGCTTCGACGCCTGGATAGCTGAGCCAGATTTCTTCTAATCCGCTCGCTGCGGGATCATTCTTTAACGCCGCCCGAAGATCCGTTGCCAGTAAGTGTGCCAATTCCGGCAGCCTTCGCCGGACAGCCACCACGATTTCTTCCGCAGACTTTCCGGGATCCTTGGGACTCTTCTCGCCGCGGCAACTGCTGTCGAACTGCACGGCTCGTACGATCTGTTCGGCCAGTCGGGCTTCCAAGTCCGCCACGAAATGCGCCAACACCGGCTCGAGGTTTGGCTGGGACGCGTAGTACAAGGGAAAAAGCCCTTCGAGATAGCGTCGGCAAAATTCGTTGACGCCATCCTTCGACGCCAGCCGGTAGCGGTCATGCGTGGCGCCGGAAAGCCGAGCCTCCAGCGCGCAACGGAACTCCTGAGCGACAGAGTCTAACTCATTGCTTGGCATTGTCATGAAAGTTCTCGGTTCGTTCGATGCGCAATCGCGGAACACGGGCGCAACGGTGCTTGCTTCCCTGCCAGGTGTTGTGTCCGTATTGGTATCTCGCGTTATCCCATCCCTTCGAACAAGATGGTCGAGAGATAGCGCTCGCCGCCGTCGGGCAGTACCGTCACAATGGTCTTTCCGGCAAACTCCGGCAGCTTCGCCAGCCGCACGGAGGCAGCGGCCGCGGCACCGCAGGAGATACCGCTGAGGATGCCCTCTTCGCGCGCCAGGCGCCTCGCCATTTCGACAGACTCCTCATTGGTAACCTGTTCCACCCGGTCGATCAGACTTAGGTCCAGATTTTTCGGGACGAATCCGGCGCCGATTCCCTGAATCTTGTGCGGTCCCGGAACGACCGGCTGCCCGGCGCGGGTTTGCGTGATCACCGGACTGACGTTGGGCTCGACGGCAACCGCAAGGATCTTTTTGCCCTTGGTATTCTTGATATAGCGCGAAACCCCAGTGATGGTTCCACCGGTGCCGATGCCGCTGACAAAAATGTCGATCGCGCCGTCGGTGTCATTCCAAATTTCAGGGCCGGTGGTCTTCTCGTGAATGTCGGGATTTGCGGGATTGTCGAATTGCTGCGGGAGAAAGTAATGATTCTTGTCCGATTCATAAATTTCGGTGGCCTTCTTGATGGCGCCCTTCATGCCCTCCGGCCCGGGCGTCAGCACAAGCTTCGCACCAAACGCAGCCAGCACGCGGCGCCGTTCGAGCGACATGGTTTCGGGCATGGTCAAAGTAATCGCATAACCGCGGGCCGCCGCAACATACGCTAACGCGATACCGGTGTTGCCGCTGGTCGGTTCAACAATTTCAATCCCCGACTTCATCACGCCGCGCTTCTCCGCATCCCAAATCATGGAAGCCCCGATACGACACTTCACCGAGTACGCAGGGTTCCTGCCCTCGATCTTCGCGAGCACCGTGGCCTTGGCACCATCGGTCACGCGGTTCAATTGAATCAGCGGGGTTCTTCCGATGCTCAACGAGTTGTCTCGGTAGATATTGGACATGGCTCAACCTCAGCGAAGTAGATTTAGCTGTATCGGGCCAGCCCCACAAGTATAGGACTCCTGCGACGAACACGTTAGCGAAAGCGCGCGGCACCGCGGACCGTCGCATTTGTTTTCCTTATGCGCCGGGTACGCTCGATTGCGGTTGCCCGCGCAGTCCGATAAAATCTTGATTTCGAGTTGTGCCTGGAGAATTTGTTCGGAAGCCGAAGACCAGGAGGCGTGATGACCACGGAAGCAAACGAAAGAATGCAGCGGCACCTGGAGACGGTCGATCCACAGATCGAAGCTTTGCTCGGCGACGAAGCGCGGCGGCAAGCCACCGGACTCGAGTTGATTCCGTCCGAAAACCTGGTTTCCGAAGCCGTTCTCGAAGCCATGGGTTCCATCTTCACCAATAAATATGCAGAGGGATATCCGGGCAAGCGCTATTACGGAGGTTGCGAATTCGCGGACAAAGTGGAACAACTGGCGATCGACAGGGCCAAGGAACTTTTTGGCGCCGATCACGCCAATGTGCAAGCGCACTCCGGCACTTCGGCCAACGTTTCTGTCTACATGTCCGTGCTGCAACCCGGCGACACCGTGCTCGGCATGGCCCTGGCACACGGAGGCCACCTGACGCACGGCCACCCGTTGAATTTTTCCGGCCGCATGTACAAATTCATCGAGTATCACGTGCGCCGCGACACCGAGCAGATTGATTACAGCGAAGTCGAGGAACTGGCCCACTCGCACAAACCCAAAATGATCGTCGCGGGCGCCAGCGCGTATTCCCGCGTGATCGATTTCGCCCGGATGGCGGCGATCGCCAAGTCGATTGACGCGATTTTCTTTGTGGACATGGCGCACATCGCGGGACTGGTTGCGGCCGGAGTGCATGCGAGCCCCGTGCCGCATGCCGACATCGTCTCCACGACAACGCACAAAACGCTGCGCGGGCCTCGCGGCGGTTTGGTGCTTTGCCGCTCGGCGTACGCGAAAGAGATCGACAAGCTCACCTTCCCCGGCACGCAAGGCGGCCCACTGGTCCACACCATCGCCGCCAAGGCGGTTTGCCTAAAGGAAGCGATGGAACCTGGCTTCAAGGAATATCAAAAGCAGGTAGCCGCCAATGCCAGGGCCATGGCCGCTGCCGTCTCAGAGAAGGGCCTTCGCATTGTGACCGGAGGAACCGACAATCACCTCTTCCTCGTCGAGGTTCATTCCCGCGGCATCACAGGGAGCGACGCAGAGAGGGCGCTCGACCGCGCCGGAATCACGGTAAACAAAAACGCCATTCCGTTTGATCCACTGCCGCCGATGAAAGCGGGTGGAATTCGCCTTGGCAGTCCCTCCGTCACCACGCGTGGAATGAACGAACCGGAGATGCATTTAATCGGTGCTTGGGTGGCGGAAATCCTGAGCCATGTCGGCGACTCGAATATCGAACAGAAGGTGCGACAGCAAGTCGCAGAACTGGCCGCGCGGTTTCCCATCTACCAATCCCGCCTGCGGCCAGCCGTTGTACACGCGCGGGTCTAGAAGTTCGCTACAAGCGACACGGCAATAGTTGTAGACTATCCCCGCCTGGGCGGCACCGACCCATGGCGGAGATTTCACCATGAGCCCCAAGGCAGCCAAGCTGCCCAACATCGTCGATGCCACAGCCGATTTTGAGGCCTGGGCGTCCCACCACGTCAATCTCGTCCGCTCCGACGTGAATCTCAAGCATCGCCTCATGGCGCTATCTTCGTTCCCATTTTTCCGAGCCACGTTTTATCGATGGGCGCAGTGGTGGCCGGTTATCTGCCCTGAACTTGCGCACGCGCCGCGAGTGTTGGCGGTCGGCGACCTGCACGTGGAAAATTTTGGTACTTGGCGGGACATCGAAGGCCGCTTGATTTGGGGTGTGAACGATTTCGACGAGGCTTGGCCGGCGGCCTACTCGGTCGATTTGGTTCGTCTCGTGACCAGCGCCTATCTCGCCATGCACGCCGAGCATCTGATGCTCTCTCGTAAACACGCCTTTCAGGCCGTCGAAGAAGGCTATCGTGATTCGATCGCCAAAGGCGGCGCGCCGTTCATTCTTGCTGAACATCACAGATGGCTTCGGCTTGTTGCGTTAAGCGAACTTCGCGACCCGGTCGTTTTCTGGAAGAAGATCCTCGCCTGCCCAAAATATAAGGGTGATCTGCCGAAGGATGTCTGGAAATTGGTTCATAACTCCCTGCCGCTTCGTACCCTCAATTACGAGTTGCGGTCCCGAATCGCGGGTCTCGGCAGCTTGGGCCATCCACGCGTTCTTTCTCTGGCTACCTGGGATGGCGCTCACGTGGTTCGCGAAGCTAAGCAGCTCACCCCTTCGGCATGGATCTGGGCCCGGCATCTCACGGTTTCGAATATCCTGAGCAGAAAGCTCATCGAACGCGCCGTGCGTATCCGCGATCCCCACGTGCATTTTGCAGCTCACTGGATCGTGCGACGCCTGGCTCCAGACTGCAGCCATATCGAGATGCAGACCCTCCCGCAGGAGCGCGACGAGGAGAGGTTGGCCTACTGCATGGGATGGGAAACCGCCAACGTTCACCTTGGCACTCCGAGGGCGATTCCTGCCATCAAACGGGACCTTGCCAAGCGGAAAGGCCGTTGGCTGCACAAGGCCTCCAAAGCGATGTTCAACGTGACCATGGAGGATTGGAAGGTCTGGCGTCGAAAATGGCAGCGAACCGCTGACACCAGGTAAGAGCCGTCCAAGGAACTTTTTTTGAAGATTCTGTCGTCCTAGCGATTCTGAGAAAACGTGCAAAAATTGCCTAGAACGCAAAGCCGTTGGCCCTAGACTGGCCTCTCGGTCAGTAGATTCTTCGGCTGCCCCGCCGTAACTTACCCTCAACCGTGAAATGCGGACTCCAGCGACAGCCTGGCCTGACTTCGCGTCCGGCAGCGGCTCTCGTTTTCGTGTGGTGCGAATTCTGGGGTTCTAGCTTCCCGGTGGGGTCCTCCCAATCAAAGTGAGGTGGAATCAATGATGGATACGGAAGCTTTCCGTGAGTTCAAGACCGGCCTAACGTTCTTGCGCGACAACTATGCCAACCGAGCCTTTGAACACATCAAACGCGCCGCAGACATGGAGAAGACCAATCCTTACTACATGTCCTACCTCGGTGTGGCGCTTGCCCGCACGCAGCAAAAATGGGCGGACGCGGAACGCCTTTGCGACACCGCCGTGCGCATGAAGCGCAACCAGGCCCAGCTTTATCTGAATCTCGCCGAAGTTTATATGGCCTCCGGCCGAAAAGAGGAAGCCCGCGAAGCGCTGCTCGCGGGTATGAAATACGCTCGCCGCGACATTCGCCTGAACATTGCGATGGCCAAGCTGACGCCTCGTCGCTCACCGGTCTTCACGTTTCTGGAACGCAAGCATCCTCTGAACCGGCATTTCGGCATTCTCCGCCATAAGGCGCTACAAGCTTTCGGCAGGAGCGGTTGAACAAATCGGCTTCCCCCAACCCCCCCAAACGCAAAAAGGGCGGGTGGCTTCGGCCACTCGCCTTTTTTGTTTGTCGGCTCACGGCCCGGCGGAGGTTAACAATCGGAGCGCCGGGAGCACGCTAGAAAACTTACCAGTAGGGCCGTAAAGCCCCGGACTTTAGGCCGGGGATATAAGGCCCTGAAAGCGAGGTCTTCTGTTGCTCGACGTATTGCTGAATGATGCCTAGCGGTGCGCCGCCACAACTAGAAGCGAAGTAGGAAGGCGACCATAAAATGCCTTTCCAATAGCATTTCTCAATATCAGGTCGCTCTATTCGGAGCAGCCGACTGGAAACACCCTTGAGGCTGTTGACCAGGCTCGACACCGAGTGCTTCGGCGGGTGGTTGACGAGCAGGTGTACGTGCTCGGCATCCCCGTTGACCTCGACCAGGTGTGCCGCAAAGTCGCGGCAGATTTCTTCGAAGATGATTTTGAGCCGTTGGATGGCGTCTCCGTCGAATACGTATCTTCGATACTCAACTCTCGGGCCTGCCTGAACTACACAGAACGAGATTTTTTCCAGTTCAATGGAGGCAGCTCGGAGGTGGTAACGCGGCCTAGATACGCGGCAGCGTGGGCGGCGGCGCGATCTTTTCCCTGGTCAATGTCGTCGACGGGCTCAGATGGAGCAATCCAGTTTTTCTCGTTTACGTTGTAAACCGAGGCGTGCACTCCAAGCGGAGTTTCTTCGGAAAATAGTCGCAGATGTTCCTTGCCAACGATGATCTCGGCCCAGACGCCTTGCTCCAACATTCGAGGACTCCAAAGTAGAAACGGGAACACCACCATTCTATCGCGGCGAAAGTTCGGATCGTAAGAAAAGACGAAGAAGGTGTTTCGCTCGGAATAACAAGGTCTTAGGCTATGTAGCAGAGCGAATCAGCCACCGCCTATCCAGGACGTGACCGATCGGAGAAGTGATCTCGTTCCGGAAGTTCTCAGCCAGTTGGACAACTATCTTGAGTCCAGCGAAACAACAGCGGTGAGACCCGTTCGATACCATCGGCGAACTTGCCGACGGCATCCACCACATTTTGGGTAGGTTATCCGAGAGTAACCCGGGCACGCTCGAAGGACCGTCTTCGCCAGAAGCGAAAGGCATACGGTTATGCGCGGGAAAATTGCTGACCTTTGCTCGACCACCACATCGTAATGATCGTTCAGGAAAATCGAACGCCGGACAATCTGTTTCACGAGCTCCCGAATGCCGACATTGCGGGAAACGGCGTGGACTCGACGGGAGCGACGATTCCCCTGACGTCGATGGGGCTGGTGACGAATTACGATCTGAGTCACTCGCACTTTGCGTTCCTCGCCATGTTCGACGATGGAAAGATGGATGGAGCGGACAAGATCTCGATGCAATGCGACCCCAAAGCTCCCGATTGTCCTCACCCACACCACGCTTGTCCAAATTAGGATTTGGTTTTGTGAAGTAAAAAAGGCCGAGCATCTGATAGCTTGAGGTTGGGCTCTGGAAAAGCCAATCACAACGCTAAGGAGGCTCAGCCTTGACTCGAGTCAGCAGTATTTTCTCACAAATTCTGCAGTTGATTCCTCGTTTAGAATTTGAATCGGCCGTGCGTCAGCACCAAGCCGAGTGGCATGCCCGCGGTTTCAGTAGTTGGGGCCAGTTCATCGCTATGCTCTTTTGTCAGCTGGGGCACGCCAAGTCCTTGCGTGAAATCTGTGGGGGCTTGGCCGCCAGTGAAGGAAAACTTCGGCATCTGGGTTTGCCCAGCGCTCCGGCTCGCTCTACCTTGGCTTATGCAAACGAACATCGGCCTTGGCAATTGCAGTGCACGGTGTTTGAACAACTGTTGGCGAAGTGCCAGATCCTGGCGGCCAGCCAACCAGGAACCAGGAAGAAGAGGAAATTCCGTTTTAAGAACCCGCTGATGAGCTTGGATGCCACGGTGATCGATCTCCGCGCCACGATGTTTGATTGGGCCAAGTTTCGGCTCACGAAAGGTGCGGTGAAGCTGCACCTGTTGCTGGACCATGATGGCTATCTGCCGTCCTTCGCGGTGATCACGGAGGCAAAAAGCATGAGGTACGCGTGGCGCGGCAGATGCAGTTTGTGCCAGGGGCGATTTTGGTGTTTGACCGCGGCTATACGGACTACGAATGGTTTACGAACTTAACCAAGCAAGCGGTCTATTTTGTGACCCGCCTAAAGGAAAACGCCGACTACGGAGTGGTCGAGAAGCGGGAAGTTCCACAGCGGCGCAACGTGCTACGGGATGAAGTGGTCTTTTTCTACAAGCTGGCCCAGGCGGGCCGGGATGCCTACTTCCGGCGCATCGAGTTTTACGATGAAGAGCGCGATCGCGTGCTGGTATTTCTGACCAATCACTTGGAACTGGCGGCGGCTACCATCGCCTCGGTGTACAAGGAGCGCTGGCAAATTGAGTTGTTTTTCCGGGCTTTGAAACAGTCGCTGCGGGTGAAAACGTTTGTAGGGACTTCGGCCAATGCCTTGAAGACGCAGCTCTGGACGGCGCTGATCGCCATGCTCCTGGTGAAATATCTGCAACTACGGTCGACCTTCGGTTGGTCCCTTTCGAATCTGGTGGCACTCCTACGGCAGCAGTTATTTGTTTACCGTGACCTGTGGACTTGGATCGATGATCCCTTTCAACCGCCGCCGATGCCAGCCAGCTCGCCAAAACAGTTGACGCTGCAGTTGGCCTAAGTGGGCCAATCAGTTGGACAGCAGCGATCATGCATATCGGAAACAAATCGTAACGGCGAGATTTCAAGAGGGAGAATTTAGACAGCATCAGAACAGGAACAACCCTTCGGGCCCGCCAACCTGCCCCCGTGCAGGGCTCGGGCGACGACTTTTGTCCTTATTCTGGATATGTCTGAGCCGAGTTTTCAGCTAATTTGGACAGCAGTGCACCCACACGCACAATTCCACTATGCCGATCCCGCCGACGTCCGCCCCTACCTCGAAATGGCCGAGCAATACACCTTCGCGGACCGCATGTTTCAGACGAATCAGGGCCCGAGTTTCCCGGCGCATCAATTCCTCATTGCCGCGACCTCCGCACCGACGGCAACCAGTCTTCTGTTCGCTGCCGAAAACGCTGTGCTCCCCTCAGCACGCGTTCAACATGGCCGCCGGCTGTGCCGGACGCGCTGCGGAAACGGTGGCCATGATTGATCCCATGCAAGGAGGCCACCGAGCAGTTTCCGTGCTTCGAGCATCAGACCCTCATCGACTTGCTGGATTCCCATGGGATTAGCTGGCGCTATTACACGCCTTCAGCGGGATCCATCTGGACTGGTCCGAACGCGATTCACCACCTGCGGTTCGGCGTCGATTGGCAAAACGTCATTATTCCTCAGACAACCGTGCTCACGGACATTGCGAGCGGGCAACTGCCGCAAGTGGCGTGGGTTATTCCCGATGGGCGCGCTTCCGATCACGCGGCAAAATGACGGCAGCGGACCATCGTGGGTAGCGTCGATCGTCACCGTCATTCTCGTTACCTGGGACGACTGGGGTGGCTGGTACGATTATGTTGCCCCCAACATCCACAACTCGTACGAGTACGGGTTCCGGGTTCCCTTGATTGTCATTTCGCCGTACGCAAAAACAGGATATGCGTCTCACGTAACGCACGATTTCGGCAGTCTGCTGCGTTTCACCGAAGCGACGTTCCGGCTGCCAACTCTGGGATACGCGGACTCGCGGGCCGACGATCTCTCCGATTGTTTCGACTTTTCTCGTACGGCGGTATCGTTTGAGCCGTTCGCCGCGAAATTCGACGCCGTTTACTTCCTGACCGATCAGCGCCCGCCAACCGATCCCGACGATGATTGATGGTGAAAACCTGAATGCCAGGAGGGTCTGGATGGCCAAACGAATGCAACGCAAAAGCCGGATGGCTGGGCGCCATCCGGCTTTTGCGTTGTAATCCCGATTTTGTTGCTGGGCTTTCTTACTTTCGCTGGTTGTAACCTGAGCCAGTGCTATGCCCACCTTGGAAACCCATCTCCATGAGGATTTTGAACCCAACGCCGAACAACCCGTTCGGCAGGCTCTCGCGGCGTACCACCTCCGCGAGATATTCCCGAGTCATCGCCGCGGGCTCTTTCGAGTACGGCATGGAGACGAAGAGCCGCATGCCGACGTCGTAACCGGTCTCGCTGGATTGAAAATACACACCGTTGCGCGAAACGCTGACGGTGCCGCGAATATCATCGAATGGATCGCGCTCCGGATCCGAAGGTCGGATGCGCATTAATTGGTTGATCTTGCAGCGGCGGCTGGTGCGCCGTTCGGTGTTGGATGTGCGCGCCGGACTTCCGGGCGTTGCAGTCGGTTTACCCATAGATTCGAGAGCAGATTCCATCGCGTTCCACCTTTCCCAAACGGACTTCTCTTGAGTGGGATAAGGTTAGTGGGGTCAGGCCCGTAAACCTATAGTGAGAGCGTACTCGGCGAAAAGTAGGCGTTCGTCGTGCGCTGATAGTACTAAAGTACCATTTGCGCATTGTTCTGGCCAACAAAAATTTGCAACCGGGCCCCCGGGCAAGATGACTTTCCGGGGCCAGTTGTGCCATTCTCTTCCGTGAGTTCTCCCAGCTAAAGCCACTATGCTCAAGCGCTTCAAGGATTTGACGGAAAGGGAAATTCTGGCGATTGCCATCTCCAACGAAGAGGAGGACGGCCGCATCTACGGCGAATTTGCCGACGCCTTGCGCGAGTCTTACCCTAGTACCGCGGCGATTTTCGAAGAAATGCGGACAGAAGAGACCGTGCACCGGGACCGGCTCCTGGCCATGTTTCGCCAGCGCTTCGGCGATCACATTCCCCCCATTCGCCGCGAAGACGTTCGAGGGTTCCTGCAACGCCGCCCCGTGTGGATGATGCGTCCGCTCGGCGTGAAAATAGCCCGCCGGCAAGCGGAAATCATGGAGATGGAGGCCAGCCGGTTTTACATGCGTGCCGCAGGCCGCACGTCCGACGTTGCCACGCGCGAATTGCTGAACATGCTCGCGGATGAAGAAAGAAAGCACACCCGCCAGGCGAGCGAGTACGAAGAAAAACACCTGACCGAAAAAGCCAAGTCCGACGAAGAGGAATCGCACAAGCGGCTCTTTATGTTGCAATTCGTCCAGCCTGGCTTGGCTGGACTGATGGATGGCTCGGTTTCGACGCTCGCCCCACTTTTTGCCGCGGCTTTTGCGACGCACAAGAGCTGGGACGCGTTTTTGGTTGGTATGGCGGCGAGCCTGGGCGCGGGCATTTCTATGGGCTTCGCGGAGTCGCTTTCCGACGATGGTTCGCTGACCGGACGCGGGTCGCCTTGGATTCGCGGGACGGTGACAGGACTGATGACCGCCGCGGGCGGCCTTGGACATACACTTCCCTTTCTGATTCCGGACTTTCGGCTTGCGACCGGCATCGCCGTGATCGTGGTCGCCGTTGAACTCGGGGTGATCAGCTACATCCGGCACCGTTACATGGATACGCCATTTCTGCAGGCGGCGTTCCAGGTCATTGTCGGCGGAGTCCTAGTGTTTCTCACCGGCTGGCTCATCGGTAGCTCTTAGGCAAAGCACGTTCAAAAGGAACATTCCGCCTTAATCAAAAAAAGGCCTTGCGCCTATACGCTGTATGGTATACACCGTATAGGTGACGCAAAACCATACCGCAGAACGAATCGCCCGCGTTGCGCTCGCGATTCTCGAAAAGGAAGGCCCGGAAGCCGTAAGCATGCGGCGTGTGGCTCAAGCCGTAGGCGTCACGCCGATGGCGATCTATCATCACTTCTCCAATCGGGAAGCCCTCCTGAACAGTATCGCTGATCACGAATTTGCGAAGCTTCTTTCGCATATTCTGGCGCACCCGCTGAAAGGCACGCTCGAGAACCGCCTTGTCGCTGTGATGGAAGGCTATGTCGACTATGCCTTTGCGCAGCCGCGCGTTTTTGACTACGTTTTCTCGCGCGTGCGGCCCGACGCTCGCAAATTTCCGCGGGATTTTCGCGCGCGACGCTCTCCGACCCTCAATCCCATTGCCGACATGCTCGCCGGTGAGATGGAAAAAGGCGTTCTGAAAAAAGACGATGTCTGGGAAGTCGCTTTCGCCCTCTGGGCCCACGTCCACGGCTACATCGTGCTCTATCGGGGCGGCCGGATCGATCTCTCCGAAAAAGAATTTCGAAAACTCTTGCATCGCTCGTTGAGGAGATTTCTCTATGGACTCAAAACCGAATGACGCGCTCCTGGCGGCGCCCTGCCTTGCCGTGGCTGTTGCGCTATTCTTTCTTGGAACCGGTCTTGCACCCATCTGGGCGTTCGCCTGGCTCGCCGCCATTCCGGTGCTTTGGATTGCTCCGCGAGTAACGGCTGGACACGCCTTTTTCGTCGCGGTCGCGGCCTTTGCCCTCGGCGGCCTGAACGAATGGAGTTACTCGCGAACCGTTCTGCCAACATGGCTGGTCGCATCGATTCTGCTTGGCACCGGATGCATCTTTGGCCTCGGAGTTTTGCTCTTTCGGAACGCTATCATGCGTGGAAAACTTTGGCAGGCGGCCCTCGTTTTTCCGGCATTCTGGGTCACGATCGAATTTGCGGTCGCCACGGTCTCGGTCCACGGGACCTTCGGCAACCTCAGCTATTCCCAAATGAATTTTCTGCCGATCCTGCAGATTGCTTCGGTTACGGGCATCTGGGGCATCAGTTTCTGCATGTTGCTGTTTGCCGCCACCACAGCCGCGCTGCTTAGTCCAGCCGTGACGTCCGCGAAAATTCCACTGGCGGTCGGTGTTTCTATTTTCCTCGGTTGCGTAATCGGATTCGGCTACTGGCGCGTCGTCGCGATTCCGAAGAGCTCCCCGGCGATCAAAGTCGCTCTGGTCGCTTCCGATGCGCCGGAGAACATCAATGCGGGCACTCCGGAAGAAGCTCAAGGCATTTTCAAGCGCTACGCAAATGCGATCGAACCACTGGCCGCACAGGGTGTGCAACTGTTTGTCTTGCCAGAGCACAACGGCCCGGCCACGGACGCGTCGGTGGCGAACGTAGATGCATTCTTTGGACAACTTGCGAAAGAAACCGGCGCTTTCATCGCCATCGGCATCGATCGCATCAGTCCCAGCGTTTCCTGGAACCAAGTGCGGCTATATTCGCCGAAAGACGGGTCGGTCGCGTTGTACAACAAGCACCATCTTCTTCCGCACTTTGAAGACCAATTCGCCCCAGACATAAAACGCACTGTCGTGCAGGGCGTATCCGGCAAATGGGGCATGCAAATCTGCAAGGACATGGATTTCCCGCTCCTGAGCCGGGAATACTCCGGAGACGGAATAGGCCTGCTGATCGTACCGGCATGGGATTTCGTCGATGATGGCTGGCTGCACGGACGCATGGCGATTCTCCGCGGCGTCGAAAGCGGATTCAGCATCGCGCGCTCCGCCAAGCTGGGCATCCTTACGGTAACCGACGATCGCGGCCGCGTTCTGGCCGAACGCAAGACCATCGGACCTCCGTTTGCCTCGGTCATCGCCATGGTTCCCGTTCGGCACGATCAGACGATCTACTCGAGGTTCGGCAACTGGTTCGCATGGCTGTGCGTATTGTTACTGCTTGCGATACTCCTCGCTCTCTGCTGGCGGCGCTCGTAGTCGCCGCGCTGTCGACGAAGAAGCTGGTTATAGGGGGGACCCGCGTTACCAGTATGTTCCCCGCACCGCCCAGCTGACCCAGGTGAAAGTTCACGTCTGGTCGGGAGGCTTCGAATTGAGTAGCACAATCATGCGCTTGAGGGGCTCGGTTCCGATCGCTCCATTCAAATCCTTTATGCAAAGCAGAACAAATTCCAATCCTTCCCTTAACGAGATTCTTATGGCTTGCCGCCTACGATGCTCAAAGATGAGGTGGAATTGCTTTGACATCGATCACTGGCAATCGCGGCGTATCATTCGGTGCGTTGCTGGCCATCGTGGCGTTTTTCGTCGGCACTGCTCCGTTGGCGTGCGCCCAGACGAGCGATCCGCCCTCGGGCGGTGCGGGCAACGTTTCGCTCGCGCCAGTTGAAAACTCATCCGATTCAGGGGGTTTCTTCCGCCGGCTGGGAGAGGCTTATGAGAACGACTGGACCAGAGCATGCGACAACAGTCCCGACTTGCCACGTCGCGGGGACCCCGCGCCTGTCTCTTCCCCTCCCTTTCCGTTCTCGGACTGGCCATACGGTGGCTCACCCACGATCGGTGCGCCAGACACGAGCGGCGGCCCGTTGATGACCGCTATCTATGAAGGAAAACACGGAAAGAGCTGGGAGGACAGGCGCATCAAGATCTATGGCTGGATCAATGGAGGATTTAACGTCAGCACTTCCGACAAGCACTACGGCAATGCTCCGGCCGCTTATTACCTGCAACCGAACTCGGTACAACTAGATCAAGCCGCAGTCTATATCGAGCGCGCTCCAGACACGGTGCAAAACGATCATTTCGATTGGGGCTTTCGTGTGACGCAATTGTACGGCGTCGACTACCGCTTCACCACCGCGAACGGCTACTTCAGTCAGCAACTGCTGAAAAATAACAACAAGTACGGCTACGATCCCGTGATGGCCTACGTGGATTTGTACTGGGGCCAAATCGCAGACGGAATGAACATTCGAATCGGACGCTATATCTCCCTGCCAGACATCGAAGCCCAACTCGCGCCCGACAATTACACCTACAGTCATTCGATTCTCTACACCTACGACGCTTACACGCAAACGGGAATCAACGTCACCACCCGACTGAACCTTCATTGGATGTTTCAGGTTGGACTTTCCGCGGGAAATGATGTCGCTCCGTGGATCGGAGAGCCGAACGCCAAGCCCACGCTAAACGCTTGTGCCGGATATACCTGGAAGCAGGGTGGCGACAACCTCTACGTGTGCGATAACTCCACGAACTCCGGCAAATACGCTTACAACAATCTGCAGGCTTATTACGTGACCTGGTATCACAAAATCCGCAGTTCGTGGCATACGGATACGGAGGGTTGGTACATGTGGGAGAAAAACGTTCCCAACGTAAACAATCTCGCCGCCGCTCCGTTGTTGATCACCGGCGCGAACGGCGCGATCTGCGATTCCCCGTCGGACCTTACTTGTTACGCACCGGAATGGGCGATTGCGAACTATCTGGTCAAGCAGTTTTCCACGCACGACTACCTGACCATCCGGAATGAATACTTCGACGACATCGTGGGACAACGCACCGGCTACAAGACACAGTATTCCGAGCACCTGATTGGGTGGGGGCACTGGATTGGCACGACCGTTCTCATCCGGCCGGAGCTGCGTTTCGAACATTCCTACGACGCTCCCGCTTACAACCTGGGGACCAAGAGAAGCCAGCTCGTGTTTGCCGGCGACATCATTTATCACTTTTGAGCTGGCCGGAATCAGTCGGAATGCGCCGGCGCGTGACGGCGTGCGGCGCTCTTTCCAAACGTTCGCCTGAGGTAGGATTGCAACCGGTCCATGTAGATGTACACGACCGGTGTGGTGAACAACGTCAACATCTGGCTCAGGATCAGTCCGCCTACGATGGCAACACCGAGAGGGCGGCGGATTTCCGCGCCGACTCCCGTGCCCAACGCGAGCGGCATGGCTCCCAAAAGCGCGGCCATGGTGGTCATCATGATCGGCCGAAATCGCAGCAAACATGCTTTGTAAATCGCGTCTTCCGGCAATTTTTCTTCTTCGCGCTCGGTCTGCACCGCAAAGTCGATCATGAGGATGGCATTCTTCTTCACGATGCCGATCAACAAGATGATTCCGATCAGAGCGATGATGCTCAGGTCCATGTTGAAGAGTTCGAGAGCCAGCAGTGCGCCAATACCGGCGGACGGAATGGTCGAGAGAATCGTGATCGGGTGGATATAGCTTTCGTACAGAATCCCCAGCACGATGTATACCGCCCCAAGCGCAGTCAGAATCAGAACGATCTGATTCGCGAGTGAATCCTGGAACGCTTGCGCCGTGCCTTCGAAAGAAGCGTGAACTGTATTGGGCACACCCAAGGTGTTTCGCGCTTCCGCAATGTGCTGCACCGCCGGTCCGAGCGAAGCTCCCGGCGCGAGATTGAACGAAATCGTAATCGCCGGGAAAATTCCCTGGTGGTTGACGGAAAGCGCCGTGTTGGAATGCTCGTAGCGCGAAAACGCGCTCAGCGGCACAAGCTTCCCGGTATTCGATGGGACGTAGATGTCCTTCAACCCTTCGGGGCTTTCCTGAAATTCCGGCGCGACTTCCATCACCACGTGGTATTGATTCAGCCCCTTATAAATATTCGATACCTGCCGCTGCCCGAAGGCATCGCCCAGGGCATTGTCGATGTCCTGTACGGAGACGCCCAACCGGCCTGCGGTGTCGCGATCCACGGCGAGATAGGTTTGCAGGCCGGCGTTCTGCTCATCGCTGTTGATGTCCCGCAATTCCGGAATCTGTCGCATGCGATCCATGATGATGGGCGCCCAGTGATACAAGTCGCTCAAATTATCCGCCTGCAACGTGTATTGGTATTGCGCGCCGCCGAAGCGTCCGCCGACGCCGACGTCCTGCACCGATTGCAAGAACAGCGAAGCGCCCGGAATATTTGCGGTTTTGTCCCGAATCCGGGCAATGACGAGGTCTGAGTTAATCTTTCGTTCCGCTAGCGGCTTGAGCCCGGCGAAAAGGCGCGCTGTGCTCGTGCCGTTTCCTCCGCCGGTGAAGGAAGTAACCGAGGCGATTGCCGGATCGGCCCGAACGATGTCGGTGAGCGCCAGCATCTTCTTGGACATTTCCTCGAAGGAGGTGTCCTGATCGGCTTGGATGAACCCATTGATACGCCCGGTGTCCTGTTGGGGGAAAAACCCTTTGTTTACGTGCTGGAACATAAAAACGCTCAACCCAGCCGTGAAAACCGTCAAGCACAGGATCAAGAATTGGTGCCGCAGGACCCAGCGGAGCATGAGATCGTATCCATGCAACATGTCGTTGAATCCGCCTTCCGCGAGCCGGTAGAAGAAACCGTGTTTTTTCTCGTGATCGATCTTCAGGAAGCGCGCGCACATCATAGGCGTCGCGGTGAGTGATACGAACAGGGACACGGCGATGGCCGCGCTCAGCGTTACGGCAAACTCGCGAAACAGGCGACCGACCAATCCGCTCATCATCAGAATCGGAATGAATACCGCAATGAGCGACGCGCTCATGGACAGCACCGTAAACCCGATTTCGCTCGCGCCTTGCATCGCAGCGGCGTAGGCCGGCATGCCATTTTCCATATGCCGCGCGATGTTTTCGATTACCACGATCGCGTCGTCCACGACGAAGCCCGTCGATATCGTCAGCGCCATCAGCGACAGGTTGTCCAACGAGTAGCCGCACAGGTACATCACGCCAAAGGTACCGACTAGCGAAAGTGGCACGGCCACGCTGGGGATTACCGTGGCCCAGTAGTTCCGCAAAAATGCAAACACGACGAACACGACCAACACGATGGAGATCACCATCGCGCGTTCAACGTCGTGCACCGAAGAACGGATCACCGTCGTGCGGTCGATCGTTACATTCAGGTTTAGGGCCGGTGAGAGGGACGCGCGCAGCCAGGGCAGGGTGGCCTTCACTCGATCCGCCGTGTCGATCATGTTCGCGCCAGGCTGTCGGAACACCGCGATGATGACGCCGCGCTTTCCTCCAAACAGGCCAAGGTTGCGAATGTCTTCGACCGAATCGGTCACCGTGGCGATGTCCGATAGCCGGACCGGCGCGCCCGCGTGGCCCGCGACGATCAGCGGTTCGTACTCGTGGGCTTTGAAGAGCTGATCGGTATCGGAAACCGCCCACGCGCGATCGTTATTTGAAAGCGAACCTTTTGCCAGGTTGGAGTTGGCCGATTGCAGCGCCTTCCGAACGGTCTCGAGGCTGATGCCATAGCTGTTCAACTGCTGCGGATTCACCTGAACGCGCACCGCCGGTTTCGACGATCCCCAGGTAAACACCTGGCCCACACCGGGAATTTGGGCGATTTTCTGCGCAAGGATGGAGTCCGATGCATCGTAAATTTGCCCGACCGGAATTGTGTCGGAAGTGAGCGAGAGGAATAAAACCGGTGAATCCGCCGTATTCACCTTCCGGTACGACGGTTGCGACGGTAAATCCGCCGGCAATTGGCTGCGCGCCGCATTGATGGCGGCTTCCACATCCCGTGCCGCCGCGTTGATATCGCGATCCAGATCAAATTGCAGCGCTATGCCTGTGTCGCCCAGGGTCGAACTCGACGTCATTTGTGTTACACCGGCGATGCGGCCAAACTGTCGCTCGAGAGGCGTTGCGACCGACGATGCCATCGTTTCGGGGCTGGCCCCGGGCAACGCAGCGCCCACACCAATGGTAGGGAGGTCCACCTGCGGAAGTGAAGCGACCGGTAAAAATCGGAACGCGACCACCCCGGACAGGAAAATCGCTATCGTCACCAGCGATGTCGCAACGGGCCGGCGAATGAACGGAGCGGAGAAATTGGCTTGGAAGTTCACCTCAGTCTCCAATGGCCGGTTCTTCGGCAAGCCTGTGCGTCCCCAGATGCAAACGCCGCGCTAACCAATCAAACGCCAGGTAGACAACGGGAGTGGTGTACAGCGTCAGCAGTTGGCTGAGAACTAGTCCCCCGACAATCGTAATACCCAGCGGGCGCCGCAATTCCGAACCGACGCCGTGCCCCAGTGCCAGCGGCAGTCCGCCCAATAGCGCCGCCATAGTCGTCATCATGATCGGCCGGAAGCGCAGCAAGCACGCTTCATAAATCGCATCGAGAGGGTTTTTCCCTGCTTCGCGCTCCGCTTCCAACGCGAAGTCGATCATCATGATGGCGTTTTTCTTCACGATACCGATCAAGAGGATGATGCCGATCAGCGAGATGATGCTGAAGTCCGTGCGGCAGAGCAGCAGGGCCAGAATTGCGCCCACCCCCGCCGAAGGTAGCGTCGACAAAATCGTGATGGGGTGGATGTAGCTCTCGTACAAAATGCCCAGCACGATATAGACCGTCACAACCGCCGCCAAAATCAGAATTGGCTCGTTGCTGATGGACCGCAAAAACGCTGCTGCCGTGCCCTGGAATGTCGCCTGAATACTTGGCGGTAATCCGATTTCCTGCTTGGCCTTTTCGATGGCCTCGGTTGCCTCGCCGAGAGAACCGTGTGGGGCAAGATTGAAGGAAATGGTCACTACGGGAAATTGCCCCTGGTGGTTGATCGCCAATGGCGTCGTTCCCGCTTCAAACTTCGTGAATGCGCTTAACGGAATCTGCGGCCCGTTTGTGGAATGCACGTAAATATTTTTCAACGCATCCGGATTTTGCTGGAAGCTCGGATCCACTTCCATGACCACGTGGTACTGATTGAGTTGGGTGAAAATCGTGGAGACTTGCCGTTCGCCGAACGCGTCGTAAAGCGTATTGTCGATGTCCGCCGGAAAAATTCCAAGCCGCGAAGCGGTATCGCGATCGATGGTCAGCGTGGCCATCAGGCCGTCGTTCAATTGGTCCGTGGCCACGTCGCGCAATTCCGGCAAGGTTTTCAGCTTGCTCACAAATTTCGGAACCCAATATGCAAGTTCTCTCGGGTCCACGTCTTCCAGCGAGTATTGATACTGCGTTCGCGATACGCGGTCTTCGACCGTCAGATCCTGCACCGGCTGCATGTAAAGCGTGATCCCAGTTATTTTTGACAATTCCGGCTGGAGCCGCCGAATGACGTCGGACGCGCTGGTTTTTCTCTCCCCCAGCGGTTTCAGGTTGATCTGGATACGTCCGCTGTTCAGCGTCGTGTTTGTGCCGTCAATGCCGATGAAGGAGGACAAACTCTCGACCGCCGGATCCTGAAGGATCACATCGGCCAGGGCGCGCTGGCGGGAGGACATCGCCTTGAAAGACAGATATTGCGGCGCTTCCGAAACGCCCAGAATCATGCCGGTATCCTGCACCGGGAAAAATCCTTTCGGCACGTAAATATAGAGAAGGATGGTGCCCACCAGCGTCCCCAGTGTCACCAGTAGCGTGATTGTGCGGAATCGCAAAACAACTTGCAGTGTTTTTCCGTAGAACGCGATCACGTCTTCGAATACTTTCTCTGATTTCCGGTAGAACCAGGTCTGTTCCGATTCCGGCTGATGTTTTAGCAGCTTCGCGCACATCATCGGCGTCAGCGTCAAAGACACGATTGCCGACACCAGGATGGTCACCGAAAGCGTTATGGCGAATTCCCGAAAAAGACGCCCGACGATGTCGCCCATGAACAGCAAGGGAATCAGCACGGCGATCAGCGACACCGTCAGCGAAACGATGGTGAATCCGATCTGCTCCGAGCCCTTCAGGGCCGCCTGCAACGGCGTATCACCTTGCTCGATGTAGCGGCTGATGTTCTCGATCATGACGATGGCATCGTCCACGACAAAGCCCGTGGAAATGGTCAACGCCATCAGCGTGAGATTGTTCAGCGAGTACCCCAAGAGATACATGACGCCAAA
This sequence comes from Candidatus Acidiferrales bacterium, assembly GCA_963783955.1. GTDB lineage: Bacteria > Acidobacteriota > Terriglobia > Acidiferrales > UBA7541 > Acidiferrum. Next base: position 437,541 of record CAWAPN010000005.1, read on the forward strand.
TGTGCCCACGATAGACAGGGGCACGGCAAAGCTCGGAATAATCGTCGCGCGCACGCTTCGCAGGAATAGGAAAATCACCATGACCACCAGCGCGATGGTAAGTATCAACGTGAATTTCACGTCGTCCACAGAGGCGCGGATCGTCGTGGTGCGATCCGTCAGAATTTCTACTTGCACCGATCCGGGCAGCGCCGCTTGTAATTGCGGCAAAATGCCCTTCACCCGGTCCACGACGCTGATGATGTTGGCTCCTGGTTGCCGCTGGATATTCAGGATGACCGCAGGGCGCTTGTTGGCCCACGCTGCTTGCCGGACGCTCTCGGCTCCATCCGTCGCTACGGCCACGTCGGACAAACGCACGGGAGCGCCGTTCCGGTAAGCGATGACGATCGAGTTGTAGCCCGCGCTCGACAAAAGTTGGTCGTTGGCACCAATCGTAAACGCCTGATGCTGTCCATCAAACGTGCCCTTGGCCTGGTCCACGTTCGCGTTGCCCAGCGCCGTCCGCAAGTCTTCCAAGCTGAGCCCATAGGAAGCGAGCGCCGTCGGATTGGCCTGAACCCGCACTGCGGGCCGCTGCCCGCCGCTGATGCTGACCAGGCCTACCCCAGAAAGTTGTGAAATTTTCTGCGCCAGCGTGGTGTCCGCCAAATCCTCGACTTTCTGAAGCGGAAGGGTTTCCGAAGTCAACGCCAATGTCAGGATGGGCGCGTCGGCCGGATTGATTTTGCTGTAGATCGGCGGATTCGGCAGGTCTTTGGGCAGGAGCTGCGACGCGCTGTTGATTTCCGCTTGCACTTCCTGCTCCGCCACGTCAATGTTCAGATCGAGAACGAATTGCAGCGTGATGACCGAGCATCCGAACGAGCTCGTTGACGTCATCTGTTGCAACCCGGGAATTTGTCCGAAATTTCTTTCGAGAGGAGCGGTTACCGACGACGCCATAACCTCCGGGCTTCCACCGGGATAAAACGTCGTGACCTGGATCGTGGGGTAATCGACTTGTGGCAAAGCCGAAACCGGCAATTGCCGGTAGGCCACAAAGCCAACCAGCATCACGGCCACCATCAATAATGTGGTGGCTACCGGCCGCAGGATAAACGGCCGCGACGGATTCATCGACCGGGCCCTCCAGTCGGTGCTCCCGGAGTCGAACCGTCAGGTAGGAAGGAACTTCGCGCGGAGCTGCTTCCGCCCAGCCGTTCAGTGTGCGGATCAACCACAATGCCGTCTTTCAATTTATCCTGTCCGTCAACCACAACTACATCGCCGTCGATGAGACCGGAAGAAACCGCCGCCACATTTCCCGTCGTATCCGCCACTTTTACGGTTTTTACCGTCACAAGATTCTTGGAGTTGACTCCAAACACGTACGTGCCTTGCGGGCCGCGCAGAATGGCCGTCGTCGGCACCAGCACTACATTCCTTCTCGTATCGACCAGAAGATGAACGTTCACAAACTGGTTTGGAAACAGTTCGTTCTTGGTATTGTCAAAAACCGCCTTCAGCTTGTAGGTGCCGGTGGTCGTATCGATCTGATTGTCGATGGTCAGCAATTTTCCCGTGGCAATCTTGTCGCTGTTGTCCCGGTCGTAAGCTTCCACCGCTAGCTGTCTGTCGGAACGCATTTTCGACACGACTTCCGGCAATTGATCCTGTGGCAAGCTGAACAGCACCGCGATGGGCTGCAACTGCGTGATCACCAGCAGTCCGTTGGTGTCTGTGGCGTGAACGATGTTTCCGATATCTACCAGCCGCAATCCAACACGTCCGCCGATGGGGGCGGTGATGTGCGAGTACGTGATTTGTAGTTTCGCATTGTCGATTGTGGCGACGTCGGCCTTGATGGCTCCTTCGAACGTACCCACCTGCGCCTGCTGCGTATCCAGTTGTTGCTGCGGAATGACTCCGTCCTTGAAGAGCAACTTGTACCGCTCATAATCGACCTGCACGTCCTTCAGTTGCGCTTGGTCCTTGGCAAGCTGCCCCTCGGCCTGCTCGAGTTGCACTTGATAGGGCCGCGGATCGATCGCGATCAGGGCATCGCCCTCTTTCACGTATTGACCTTCCGTGAAGTTAATTTTTACAATTTGGCCGTCGACTCGGCTTCTCACGGTGACGGTATTAAACGCGGTCACGGTCCCTAGACCGTTAAAATAAACCGGCAGATCCCCGCGATGAGCGGTCGCAACTACGACAGGTACCGGCCCATTCGACGGCATCCCGCTGATATCGCTACCGTTGGCGGCCGCGGCTCCGGTGCCATTGGCTTGCTCACCGCGGTAGTGAAAATACCAGTACACTCCCCCGAGGACGACTGCCAGCAAGAACACCATCAACCAACCACGATGGGAAGAATTCTCCCCGCGCGCGCGGTTCCGTAGGGGAACACCCACTTCGTCCGCGCTTGGCGCATCGACCTCATCAATTGGGGGCATGCGATCTCTCCTGAATCTACGACCGTGGTGCGATCGGATCGAAATCTGTCGGAGCCTGGTGGGTACCTACACTTACAGTGTACCGCTTCACGCGTTGAAAGGCTCTTTCCTATAAGGACGCCAATATCGGCACTTTGGTTACGGCCCGGAAGCACTTTTCTAACCCCTTTTTTTGATGCTTCAAATCCACCGTGCAGAATTTGACAGCCCGTCGTAAACTACATGCGGTCCTATCGATACGACGACAAGGTTCGGCACCTGTAGGTCGCGTCAGGAGAAACCAGAATGCTGAGAGGCGTCATTTTAGGCATTGTGCTGGGCATACTGCTGGTCATCTTTGGCGTGTATTTCTACTTCGCGGGCGGCCACGCCCCTGTGGCTACGAAAGCTCCGGAAATGCCCTTCGAACACAAGTTGGCGCATATGGCCCAGGACGCGTATCTCGACAAACTACCCCATCCAAAACCCGGCGTGCCCGAGGACGAAGCGAATTTTCTAGCGGGCGCGAAGGTATACAAGGAAAATTGCGCGGTGTGCCACGGCTTGCCCGGCGAGCCCAAAACTGCCATCGCCGACGGGATGTTCCCGGCTCCGCCACAGCTGTTTCGCGGCACGGGAGTCACCGACGATGAAGCGTGGGAGACCTACTGGAAGGTTTCTGGCGGAATCCGTATGACCGGGATGCCAGGTTTTGCCGAACACCTCGGAGAAACCAAAATGTGGCAAGTCAGCGTGCTTCTGAAAAACGCGGACAAGATTTCTCCCGCGGTAAAAGGCGCACTTGCTTCCGATGCGACGGCAACGCCCGCGCAACCTGCGCCGGCGCCGGCGGGTGCCGCTTCGACTCCTCCAACGACTCCCCATACCTAGCGGCTATTGTTGTTCCGTCGTGTTGGTTCAGGCCCGCGTTCCCGCCAACTTGTCCGCTTTTCTCAGTTCCGGGAACAACCAAGCCCAAAGCCCAACCACGAGGATCGTTCCGAGTCCCCCGAGGACCACCGCGGGCACAGCCCCAAGCCATTGCGCCGTGAGTCCCGACTCGAATTCACCTAGCTCGTTCGAGGCGCCGATGAAAATCATGTCCACCGCGTTCACGCGGCCCCTCATTTCGTCAGGTGTATCCAACTGAATCAGCACGCCACGCACCACCACGCTGACCATGTCCGCCGCTCCCACGAACAACAACGAAATGAGCGAAAGTGGCAGGCTCTTCGAGAATCCAAACACCATCGTAAACACACCGAATCCGCCCACGCACCACAGCATCGTTGCGCCCGCGCGTCGTCGAATTGGCTTGTAAGCGATCAGCAACGCCATCGCGCCGGCTCCGATTCCCGGCGCGCTGCGCAGCAAGCCAAGACCCCACGGGCCGGTGTGCAGGATTTCTTTCGCGTACACCGGAAGCAGCGCCACAGCCCCGCCGAGCAGCACGGCGAAAAGGTCCAGGGAAATCGATCCCAACACCAGTTTGTGGGTCCAGATATAACGGAAGCCCACCAAGACCGTTTTCATCGTAAATGGCTCGCGCGACCCGGGGCGCCGCTCGATCCGAATTCTTAACGTTGTCAACACCGAAACAATCGCGGCGATGAGAGCCACCGCATACACCAGCGCTGGCCCGTGCGAAAGTGCGTACAGCAATCCGCCGAGTGCCGGACCCAAGATCGTAGCACACTGAAAAATGCCTGAATTCCAGGCCACCGCGCCCTGGAACTGATCTTCGGGAACCAACTGGGGCAGCAAGGCCCGACTCGCCGGCATACTGAAGCTGCGCACGACTCCCACGAGAAATAAAATGGAAAAAATCGCGCCAACCGTTTCCACGCGGTGGAGCAGTTGGAACAGCAACGTGACGGCCAGGAGCAACGCAGAGGAAAGGCCGTAGCCAGCGTAACAAACGGTCAGCAACTTCCGCCGATCAAACAGGTCGGCCGCGTGACCGGCGACCAGGAAAAGTACGACACCGGGAAGGAACTGCACTAGGCCGGTCAATCCGAGATCGAGCGGCCGCTGGGTGATTTCATAGACCTGCCAGCCCACCGCCACAGACTGCATCTCCGTGCAGAATACAATAGAAAATCGCGCGACCTGGTAGAGCCGGAATCCGGAAAACTGGAAGACGGCGGTTCCTGTGGCAAGCCCTTGGTCGGTGGTCGCCATTCCTCATTAGAATGCCATAAGAAGCGCGGTTTCATCGGACTAGACTTCGGAATCGCTTCACAAAATCTCTCCGCCGTTGTAGAAGTAGAAGTCTCCTCTCGCGTGCATGTCTTCGTCCCGCGCGGAGTAGGCATTTCTGGAGTGAATTTCTTTGTTCCTGCGACCAGGCACACTCGACGAAGCTCTGCAAACGCTGGCTCACACACACGCGACGATTCTATCCGGTGGCACAGATCTGTTCCCGGCCATCAGCGGTCCTCAACTCAAAGGTCCGGTGATGGACATCTCCGCGATCGGCGAGTTAAAAGGCATCCGCACGACTCCGGATTTCTTTCAGATTGGCGCCCGGACAACATGGAGCGAACTTCTCGCCGCACCTCTGCCCCGAGGCTTCAACGGCCTTCGCGCCGCCGCTCGTGAGATCGGCTCCCTTCAGATTCAAAACTCGGCCACCATCGCCGGGAATATCTGCAATGCTTCTCCCGCCGCGGATGGCGTCGCGGCGTTGATCGCTATCGATGCAGAAATTGCCTTGGCCTCTCGCAATGCGACACGCACACTTCTCCTCACCGATTTCATCCAAGGGAATCGCCAGACGGCGCTTCAGAAGAATGAAATTCTCACTGCGATCCGCATTCCGCGCCGCTGGGAGAATGCAGCCTCCAGTTTTCTTAAGCTCGGAGCGCGGCGCTACCTGGTCATTTCCATCGTCATGGTCGCCGCCAATTTGCTCGTGGGCACCGATCGACGCATTCGCGAAGCTGCGATTTGTGTCGGCTCGTGTTCCGCGAAGGCGATTCGTCTCGCAGAATTGGAGCAAGTTCTCGTCGGTGCTAGCGTGGATGTTCCGATGGCTCAACTGGTCAGCCCCGAACATTTTTCCGATCTTTCGCCCATCGACGATATTCGCTCCACGGCGGTGTATCGCTTGGAAGCCGCGCGAACGTTGGTCTGCCGCGCCCTCGCGGAATGTGCGAGCAAGGCATCCTGAAATGGAGACGCTGACAAAACTGTCGATCGAGCTGAACGGAAAAATTGTCCCCATCGCCTCCGATCCGCGCACGCGTCTCTCTACGGTGCTTCGCGAGGAGTTTCGCCTCACAGGTACGAAGGTCGGTTGCGATGCCGGCGATTGCGGCGCTTGCACGGTTCTGGTGAACGACAAACCCGTCTGCGCCTGCCTCAGCGCCATCGGCCAGCTTCAGGACACCGAAGTCGTTACGATTGAAGGCTTGCGCGAATCGTCCCCCATATTCGACCGGCTGCAAAGATCTTTCCTCCAGTATGGAGCGGCGCAATGTGGCATCTGCACTCCAGGCATGCTCGTGACCGCGGTTTCTCTGCTGCAGGAAAATCCGGCGCCGACCGAGACGGAAATCGTCGATGCGCTCGGCGGCGTTCTCTGCCGCTGCACGGGCTATCGCAAGATCGTTCAGGCGGTTATGCGCGCCAACCAATTGCAGCAAACCACGCCCTATTCACAAGATGGCGCCGTTGGCCAACGCCTGGTCCGTCTCGATGGTCGGCGCAAAGTGACCGGCCGGGACATTTACGGAGCGGACGAATGGCCCGTAGACTCCTTGGTTTTGGTGGTCATTCGCTCGCCCTACGCTCACGCGCAATTTGCGTTCGGCGATCTGCCGCAATTCGTTCAGCAAACTCCGGACATCGAGGCGGTGTTCACGGCCCGCGACGTGCCCGGCAAAAACTGCTATGGAGTGCATCCGAATTTCGCGGATCAGCCCGTATTTGCGGAGAGCGAAACTCGCTACCGCGGCGAAGCAATCGCTGCCGTTGTCGGCGAAGCCTCCGCAATGGCTGGATTCGACCCTTCTTCCTTCCCGGTGGACTGGAAAGAATTGCCGGCGCTGCTCACGCCAGACGCGGCGCGATTACCCGGTGCATTGGCGATTCATGCGTCGCGTCCAGACAATATTCTCGTGCGCGGCCGCGTAGTTCACGGCGACGTTGAGACGGCGCTGGCCGAAGCCGCCGTTGTCGTCGAAGCCGAATATGAAACCGGCTTTATCGAACACGCCTACATCGAGCCCGAAGCGGGTTTCGCGCGGCGTGTCGCTGACCGAATCGAAATCCAATCCTGCACGCAGTCTCCTTACATGACGCGCAAAGACATCGCCGCGATCCTCGGTATTGCCGAACACGCCGTCCGCGTCATTCCAACCGCCGTCGGCGGCGGCTTCGGCTCCAAGCTCGATCTTTCGACGCAACCGTTTCTCGCGGTTGCGGCGTGGCACCTGGGCAAGCCGGTGAGAATGGTCTACTCGCGGCCCGAATCGATTCGCAGCACCACCAAGCGTCACCCTTCGAAGATTCACTGCCGCGCCGGCGCAACCGCTGACGGGAAATTGCTGGCCATGGATCTGGAAGGTGAATTCAACACCGGCGCTTATGCGTCCTGGGGCCCGACCGTCGCAGCGCGCGTCCCAATCCACGGTTCCGGGCCTTATAAGGTCCCGCACTATCGCGCAGTTACCCGTGCGGTGCACACGAACATCGTTCCCGCGGGCGCTTTCCGCGGTTTCGGCGTTCCTCAAGGTACGATCGCGCAAGAGCAACTCTACGATGCGCTCGCGGAAAAGCTCGGAATGGACAAACTCGAGTTTCGTATTCTCAACGCGCTCGAAGACAACAGCCCGACCATCACGGGCCAAGTGCTGGGAGCCGGTGTCGGCATGCGTGCCTGCTTTGAAGCTTTGCGTCCGCGTTGGTTGCTTGCGCATCGAGAGGTCGCGACATTCAACCGGCACTACGGCGCGAAATGGCGTCGCGGCGTGGGCGTTGCCGGTATGTGGTACGGCTGCGGGAACACGTCACTCGCGAATCCTTCCACCATGCGTATTGGCCTGCAGCGTAATGGCCGCATCGCCATTCACATGGGCGCTGTCGATATCGGCCAGGGCTCTTTTACCGTTGTTACGCAAATCTGTGCTGAAGCGATGGGCTTGCCCGTTGATCGCTTCGATCTTCTTTCCGCCGACACGGATGTTTCCCCTGACTGCGGAAAAACCTCAGCATCGCGCCAGACTTTCGTGAGTGGAAATGCGGCCATGCTTGCCGGTAGGAAACTCAGAAGCGCCATGCTGCAAATGGCCAGCGGATGGCCGGAAAGCGCACGCCTCCATCTGTCGGATGGTTGTTTGCACCTTTGCGAAGAATCGGCGAGTAAGCACCTGACCCTGAGTGAGTTTCCCCTTGATGAGCGCGGCTATGTGCTCAGTGCGGAAGTCACCTACGATCCTCCCACCCACCCTCTTGATCCGAATGGCCAGGGCATTCCGTACGCCGTTTATGGTTTTGGCGCGCATCTCGCCGAACTCGAAGTCGACCTCGAACTCGGCACGATCAAAGTGCTGAAACTCACCGCCGCGCATGACGTCGGTCGCGCGATCAATCCCACGCTGATCGAAGGACAGATTGAAGGCGGTATCGCGCAGGGCCTCGGCATGGCCCTGATGGAAGAATTTATTCCCGGCAAAGGTGAAAATCTGCACGATTACCTAATTCCGACGATCGGCGACGTGCCTCCCGTCGAATCGATCCTCATCGAGGATTCATCGCCGGTTGGTCCCTTTGGGGCAAAAGGAATTGGCGAGCAGGCGCTGATCCCCACCGCTCCAGCAATTCTCAATGCGCTTTTTGACGCGGCCGGCGTGCGCGTCCACAAGCTCCCCGCAACGCCCGACAAAGTCCGTGCGGCCATTCGCCTAAAGCGCGATTCCGCGGGAGGAAACTCGCATGGCTGAGGTTTTCGCAAAGGACACGATCCGCTGCGACGCCTGCCCCGTCCTGTGCTACATCAAGCTTGGCCAAACCGGCGCGTGTGATCGCTACGGCAATTTCAACGGTCAGTTGGTCCGCGTTGATCCGCACGTGCTTCTGGATCGTGCCAAATCCGAAGGCACCCCGCTGGTTCCATTTCTCGAACGCGAAGGGGAGTGGGACGGTACGCTGATGAAGTCCGCGGACACGTTCGTAACCGCCATCGGTGCGGGGACAACCTATCCCGACTACAAACCCGCCCCTTTCATCGTTTCCTCCGAGGTCGATGGAGTGGACATGGTGACGGTCGTCACGGAAGGCATCTTTAGCTATTGCGGTGTAAAACTGAAAATCGATACCGACCGTCATCTCGGCCCAGAGCGCAATCTCGTTCGAGCGCAGGGTGAGCCCGTCGGTCATGTGACGACCGCCGAATATGGCTCTCAGATGCTCTCGATCGGAGGCGTCCATCACCTCACCGGAGGCACCAAGAGCGAAGGCCGCGTGACCTGCGAAACGCTGCTCGACCTTTGCAACGGCAAGGAAGTGCCTCTGACTATCGACGAAGGTACTCACATCACCGTTGCGGCCGGCAAACCTCCTATCGTGAATGGGCAACCGGAAGAGCGCATGCGTGTCGGCTGCGGATCGGCGACGATCGGCATGTTCGCTAAGCAATGGTTAGGCAAAGTCGATGAAGTCGTCGTCGTCGACGACCACATCACCGGCGTCCTCTCCGAGCATCAGGCCGGCAAGATGCTCGGTGTGCGGGAAACCGGCATCGCCATTCAGGGGCGCCGCTCCACCCCCGGCCGCTATTTTCAGGTCGCTCAGCCCGGCACCGGTTGGGGCGGCACGAACATTTCTGATCCCCTCTCGATCCTGAAGCCTTTCAAGGCCAAGATTGCCTGGCCACACCTGCGCCTTCTCATGGTCAGCACTACGGGCGAGCAGTTCGCTTATTACGAACTGGACCAATCGCTGCAACCCATTCAGAAGGAGCTACCGGAGCAATTGCAGGAATCCGTCGCGCGCATCCGCGAAAATTGCGAGCCCGCTCTCACCACCGTTCTCTTCATGGCCGGAGCCGGTGGCTCGCTCCGCGCCGGCGCCACAGAAAATCCCGTGAAGCTCACAGACTCCGTTAAGCACCGTCTTACTCGAGTCACTTCGGGTGGCGCGCCCGCTTACGTCTGGCCCGGAGGCGGGATCACCTTCATGGTCGACGTCTCCCGCATGCCGGAGAATGCCTTTGGTTATGTGCCCACGCCGGCTCTGGTAGCACCCATCGAATTTACGCTGAAGAAAACGGACTATGCCATGCTCGGAGGGCACATGGATTACGTCCGGCCGCTTGATGAAGTCTTGCGCGAAAAGCAGCGCCAGCGTCAGCTTTCTTCCCTTCCGCAAAATCCTTGGCCGCTCAATCCTCCGCCCGAAAGCGATCCTGATCGGTGAGACATCCCGCCACAATCCGAATGCTTCCCGACGGACGCCGCCTTCATCTGAACGACGGGCCCATTGACCTGATCATCGGCGCGGACGCTCTGCCTGCTGAAATGCAATGCGCCTACGAGGCCGCCGCGCGACGCTTCGTCACCGTGCTCGATGAACTCTGCGAAGAACTTCCAATTCTTCGCAGCCGCCAAACTGCCGGCTCCGCGCTGCCTTCCGGCCCAATCGCGCGTTGCATGGTCGCTGCTGTTTCCCCCTATCAAAATCGCTGCTTCATTACGCCTATGGCTGCGGTTGCCGGCGCGGTTGCCGAAGCTATTCTCGCCGCGATGAACAAAGCCGCGCAACTTGGTCGCGCTTACGTCAACAATGGCGGCGACATTGCCCTGCACCTGGCGAGTGGCCAGAGCTACCACGTCGGCATGGTCGAGCGGCCGGAAAATCCATCTCTCTTTGGTTCTGCGGAAGTCTCCGCAGCGATGGAAATTCGGGGCGTAGCAACAAGCGGCTGGCGTGGGCGCAGTTTTTCGCTCGGCATCGCCGACGCCGTCACGGTGCTCGCCGAAACCGCAGCGCAAGCCGATGCCGCAGCCACGATCATTGCCAACGCCGTCGACCTGGCGAATCATCCGTCGATCACGCGAATCTCTGCTCGCAAGCTAGCTCCGGATTCTGATCTCCTCGATCTTCTGGTCACCCGCGCCGTTGGCCCACTCTCCCCCCATGAAATCACGCAAGCCCTCGATGCCGGAGCAGCCATCGCCGAATTACTCCGCTCGCAACATTTAATCCATTCCGCAGCGCTTTGCCTGCGAAGTAGCGTGCAAATCGTCTCTCCCTCTAGGGCTGGCCTTCTGGGGCCGTCCCCCACCGATCCGATTCGCCGCCGCACCGATATAGGCTCGCTGGCCATTCCGAACGAAGTTCCCGCGGACCTCCGCCCACGCGAACACAAAACGTTGACGGTCATTCCGAACGAAGCGAGGATGTCGCTTTTCGCTTCCGTCGAGGAGCCCCGGCCATGCCCCAAGTAGTCGTCCGCAAACGCGTCGTCACCGTCGAAGAAATCTTCCATGAGGGCGGACCCGGCGCCGCGACACCGCTTCGCCGCGCCGCCGCCCTGGCAGTCATTCACAATCCTTTTTCTGGAAAATATACCGCGGAAATCTCCGCTTTCATGGACGATCTAAAACCACTAGGCCTCGAAATGGCCGAATCCCTTGTCCGAGCGCTCGGCGGCAGTTGTAAAGCCGTGGAAGGCTACGGCAAGGGCGCCATCGTTGGTCAAGCCGGCGAACTCGAACACGGCGCGCTCTGGCACGTTCCGGGTGGCTACGCCATGCGCGAAATCCTCGGCGGCGCGAAAGCCATCGTTGCCTCTACAAAAAAAGTCGGCGGCCTCGGCACACGTCTGGACGTCCCGATTACACACATCAACGCCTCCTACGTCCGCAGCCATTTTGACTCCATGGAAGTCGGCATCGCCGACGCCCCGCACGCCGACGAGCTTCTCCTGGCTTTAGTGATGACCACGGGCCCGCGGATCCACGCCCGAGTCGGCGGACTCAAAGCTTCCGAAATCAAAGGCGAGGACGGTCTACGATGAAATCTAAAATCCGCAAAATCGTCACCTTCGTCGAAGAAACGCACATCGAAATGGGCCAGCATGTAAATCCTCCCACACGCCGGGCCGCCGCTGCAGCTGTCATCGAAAATCCATTTGCGGGAAGATTCGTTCAGGACCTTACTGAATTGATGGATATCGGCGAAGAATTGGGCTCTCTACTCACCGAACGGGCCGTCGCTGCTCTGGGAATCCCCGGCCCTTCCGCCGAAAGCTACGGCAAAGCCGCCGTTGTGGGCGAAAACGGCGAACTCGAACACGCCGCCGCCGTGCTCCATCCGAAACTTGGCACACCGGTTCGCAAAGTGCTCGGAAAAGGCGCCGCGCTAATTCCTTCGGCGAAGAAACGCGGAGGTCTCGGCGTTACGCTCGATATTCCTCTCGGCCACAAAGATGCCGCCTTCGTCCGCAGTCATTTCGATGGAATAGAAATTCGCGTGAACGACGCGCCGCGCGCAAACGAAATTCTCGTCGCCATCGCGGTCACCGATAGCGGCCGGCCGTTGCCGCGCGTCGGCGGCCTGACAAAAGACCAAGTCAAAGGGGAAGATGGGCTACGCTGATTTTTGCAGCGCGGCGCCGCCTTTACAAGCGCACGATCGTTGGCACGCGCATTGCCGGCGGCGTATTCCGGCTCCGTTCACTGCGCACCATTCCATCAATGACCGTCATCCCAATCCCCGGCAAATCCCCGAGCCTCACGCTCTCTAGCAAATTCTTTCCCCCTGAATGCTGAGGCGCATCCATAAACACAAAATCCGCCGCACGGCCAACTTCCATCAACCCGCTGTCCAGTTTTCGCATCCGCGCCGTGTTTCCCGTCGCAAAACAGAACACCGTTTCCGCCGGAATTTCCCCCACAGAAGAGAGCGCCGCAATTACGCGCAGGATTCCCAGCGGCTGCACGCCCGAGCCCGCCGGCGAATCGGTGCCCAAGATCACACGGTGTAATTGTTTCAGCTCCTTCGCGGTGTGTAACGTGAACATCGCCGCGCGCTCGTTTCCGTTGTGCACAATCTCGAGCGCCCGCTGCGATTGCTCGCACAGCGAACGAATCTGCGTGTCCGGCAAGGCCGTATGCCCACCATTGACATGGCCAATCACGTCCGTATCCGCAGCCAACACGACATCTTTATCAATCAAGCTCGACCCGGGAATCGAGGGTCCGCCAGTATGGATCGTGCTCTGTATCCCGTGTTTTCGTGCCCATCCAACCATCTGTCGAGCGGTCGGTCCGTCTTTCACACTGCCAAGACCCACCTCGCCGAGCAACGTCACACCCGCTTCCGCCAGCGACTGAAAATCTTCCTCCACCATCCCCTGCTCAATCACCGGAGCGCCACCCAGCACTTTCACACCGCTCGGTCGCAGCGCCGCAAATGTCCGCTGCGCGGTAATCGCCAGCGCCTTCAGCCCCACAATGTCTTTCGGGCGGCCCGGCGTGTGCACTTCGCCTGCCGAAATCATGGTCGTCACGCCCCCATGCAGGCAACTATCGATCCATCCCCATTGATTCTGCCGCGGGGTCCAATCGCCAATCACCGGATGCACGTGACTGTCGATCAGGCCCGGCACCAGCGCCGTTCCATTTGCGTCGATGATCGTCGTCGCGCTTGCGCAATCCAAGTCCTTCTCTTTCCCGATGGCGCTAATGCGCCCATCCTTTACCACGATCGCGTCCCCATCGAGGATCGGTTTCCCCAAATCGCCGCTCAACAGCAATGCAATGTTGCGAATGACAAGCTTGGTTCCGTTGCTCGTTGCCGCCGCTGGTTCAACTGACATTTCTCGCTCGCTTTTGTCTCAATCTTCGCGGTTTCCGGAAGGTTTCAGGTGCCCCTCAAAAGGTTCGGCCGTTCCTGGCTCAACTTGACGATCAATTCTCCTAGCAATGTGTTCGCCCAAGCGAACCAGGCTCGCGTGAATTTCGCCGGATTGTCCTTATCGAAGGACTCGTGCATGAATCCGCTGCCGTTGTGCGTGGTCTTCAGCCAGTGCAAGCACTGCAGAATCTCCGCGTCATCATTGCTCGTCAGCGCTTGCGCAATCAGCGCCATCGGCCAGATCATGTTTAACCCCTCGTGCGGGCCGCCGATGCCTTCCGCTGCGCTCCCTTTGAAGAAATAAGGATTATCCTCGCCCAACACCATGCGACGTGTGCTCTGGTAGACAGGGTCGTTTGCCGAGCCGCAACCCAAATACGGCAAACTCAGCAAGCCCGGAATATTGGCGTCGTCTATAAAGAGTTGGTTACCGTATCCGTCCACTTCGAACGCCCAAACTTCCGCACCGTCCGGTCCTTTCCTGCGTCCATATTTCGTAATTGCCGCGTCCACTTCGCCGGCCAGCGTTTGGCAGTCGCTCGCAAGTGCGTTGTCCTTCAAAATCTGGCTGGCCATATTCGACAACTGGCGCAGCGACACAACGGCGAACAGGTTGGAGGGCACATAGAACGAAAACAAACACGCATCGTCCGACGGTCGGAACATCGAATAAATCATCCCGACAGGCCGCGCCGGGTTTCCGAATCCTTCGAGCGCCTGCGTGTCCGTCGGCGCCTCGGTGCGCCGCTGGAAATGATATGGCCCTGGTCCTTTCTTCCTCTGCTGCTCGCGAAATGTGGCTAAGACCAATCGCATCGCCGACGCCCATTGCTTGTCGAATGGTGCCGTGTCGTCCGTTGCCTTCCAATACCCATGCGCCAACCGGATGCAGTAACACAGCGAATCCACTTCCCATTTCCGCTCCGCAACTCCAGGCCGCATCTCCGTCATATCCTCCACGGCCCATTCCAGCGCTTTCTTGCTCTTTGGATCAGGCAAAAACGCGTTCGCATAAGGATCGATCAGGATGCACTTCGCCTGCCTTGCAATCAGCCCTTGAAACATCCTACGCAAATCAGCATCGCTCTTCGCCAGCGGTACGTACGGCCACACTTGGCACGCCGAGTCGCGCAGCCACATTGCATCGATGTCTCCGGTAATAATGAAGGTGTCCGGCCGCCCGGCCGTTTCGTCGAACCTGACCGTGGTATCCAAGGTATTGGGATAGCAGTTCTCAAACATCCACGCTAGTTCCGGATCGCCAATGCTAGCTTTTACGCGCGATAAGGTTTCCTCGACTGCCCGTGAAACAAATTTCCTGAGTTCCGGCAATGGCCGTTTGGAGACAAACTTTTCCGGCGTAAATCCAGTCCTTACTCGCGGTATTGTCGCAGCCAGCGCTCCATACGCTGCAGTCTTCATAAGCTCTCGTCTGTTGTAGATGACCAGCTCCTGACTCGTTTTCAAAATTCAAAGATTTGATCATACCTCAGTCCTCCAATTGGGCTGGTGAGAAACCGACTTCTCCTCCAAGCAACAATGCAGCACTTTGTGCCCCCCGGCCGAAGACCTTCGCCTTTTGCCGAATTGGCGTCCTCGCCCTATTGCCGAAACCTCGAGGTTTTTCGCAGCCGTAAGGAGCAAAAGAGGTGTAAAAGGGTGGGTGCAGGTGATGCCTTTTCCGGGAGAGAAATTCAGTCCAAATGAGCAGCGGGATTCGCGACGAACGGGTCGCAATCTGCCAAAGAAGAGGTTCGCTATGGACGCACAGTCGAAACCGGTAGTAAGCCTGGTGCCGCCTTTCACAAGCGAGACGGCGATATTGAAAATACGCGCGGTCGAGGACAATTGGAACACACGCGATCCAGAAAGAGTTGCGCGTGGTTACAGTCCTGACTGCTTTTGGCGCAACCGCTCTGAGTTTTTGCATGGTCGCAGCGAAGTCGTTGCGTTCCTTACCAGGAAATGGGCAGCCGAACTAGACTATCGCCTCATCAAAGAGCTGTGGGCTTTCGGCGGGAACAGGATTGCGGTCCGCTTCTGTTACGAATCGCACGACCCATCCGGTCAGTGGTACCGATCGTATGGAAATGAGAATTGGGAGTTTGATGATGCTGGGCTCTCGAGGATCCGCCACGCCAGCATCAACGATCTCGCAATCAAGCATGAAGATCGGCTCTTTCGCTGGCCCCTCGGTCGACGGCCAGATGACCACCCGAGCTTAACCGACCTCGGCCTATAGATGCGTCGTTCCGCAGTCGAGTTAAATTGGACGAATGTTGCGCTCCATGCTCCCGATGACCGCGTCCATACGTCCGGACAGCACCTGCTTGGCGAGGCTCAGCGTGTCGTTCTTCGCTACCTGAAAGGGGACATGCAAAGGCAACGAAAGGGCAAACGGATCTACCACGGCGTCCACCACCCAAGCATTTCCCACACGGAGTCCGCTACAGTTCGGGTCACCGCCTTCATTTCCGCTTTCATTTCGCGTTCTTCTTCCTGAAGGGTCTACCCCGATTTTGGAAGTAGTCCTCTCTAGGCCTTCGTGGGAGGTTTGTCTTCGGAACGGTCGACTTGTCGGCCGAAGCCGCACGTACACCGGCAAACTCTTCTTAGGGCGGATTCCGGGAGGATGAAACCCGCATTGATCCCAGGTCACGTCGTCGCCTTGGTTCCAACATCGCTGATATCACCTTGATGCAAAGCGCGCGTCAAGTGCGTCATCATTGTGTAACTGAAATCAGCATTTCCCGAAAAAGCGTGCGCGGACGTGAATCGGATGAAATTCGACTGTGTCTTTGGAAGGCCCGCTCTCATTCGACACCGTCCCCGCTCTGATGTATTGTCAACTTAACCCCCCGGGTCGAGGACACTTCCATTCGGAGTCGAGATGCACGCAGCAGCTATTCAGGCAAGTTTTCGAGGGATTTCTTGTCGGTTTTGCGACAAGCCAATCAAATTGTCAGAATCGTTTATTGTGAGACAAACTGCCATCAGGCGAAGTGACGCGACCTCTCACGGAGAGTTGTATTCAAAGGTCTTCGCGGCAAGATGCCGTTCTTGCCACAGCGAAGCCATCTATTCGGTCGGTCAAATTTCCGATTTTTCGCATGGAGAAAGAGCAAGAGATGAACTTTGAAATCGCGTTTGTCGGCGTGACTCGCGAAAGGCCGTATGCGGGACAGAAGCCGTCCGCGACGTACACTTTCGCCATCTCTGACGGCCACATAAAGGGTCGCGCAGAGGTCGTGCTCGCAGATGGCGGCTATGAAACAATCCGACAAACAGGTAAGGATGCGAAAGCGGCTGCAAAACTCGTTTTGAAACGAGTTCTCGCCGACGGATGCGACCCGTTCAAGAACACATTATTTCTGCGAGTCCCGTTCCGTCACGCGGAATACTTTTCCAGGTACGGAAGCTTTCACGCAAGCCATCGAATAGCACTGGGCTGAGACCGACAGCGAACGGGCAGGTTGTAACGAACTAGAAATTCTCGCTAGTGCTCGATGTCGTCAACCCAATACTCGCGTCTAAATTTTGTTAGGTATTGTGGACGGCTTTTCGTCGCCACATGTAGCGCGTGCAGGCCGGGCGCGGGACTTGCTGGCTGGAAACTTAGAACATAATAATTAGGTATGTCGTTCGACAGCCCGATCAAACCTAGCTTCAGATCTTTCGCGTCGTGAAAGTGAAAAAACTCACCACCGGTGAGTTGGGCTAAAGATTCAGCGGTGTTTGTACGTAGGGAATTGCGAGCCGTGAGAAATGTCATGGTGGCCAGCCGGAGCGGCGGAGCGAGCTGACTGATGCAGTCGAGCAGCTGCTTGCTGTAGTGGCCCTGATACTCGGAATCGGTTCGACTGAAGCAGCCATGCTCGGGTCCGGCGTTGTCGCTACTAAACTTTGACACTTCAAGGGAGACCGCCGAGCGGGTACTCGAAAAGCCGAAGCTGTAGATGGTCGTATTCGTATCGCTGACCAGGCGCAGAGCGTCGTCCAGGGTTGCCTTACTGCCTTGGTCAATCGTTTCGCTAAGCAACAAAATGGTTCTGCGATAGCGCGCGGGCTGCTCCCGCAGCCGGGCGACAGCGAATGCAACTGCATCTAAAATGGCAGCATCATGATCACCCTCGGAAAGGGTCGCAAGCGCGTTGGAAGCGTCCTCTGTTTTTGTGGTGAAAGGAACGATCAGGTGAGGCCTACCGTCGAAGCCGATGACCGCGACGCGGTGCTCTAGGTCGCCGATCAACGCGTCGAGGACAGCGCCTAGCCCTTGGTAGTCAGCGAGATGGCTTGCCCCGGCACCTCCTGTTTCAACCACGATTGCTAGCACCAGCGGCAGCGAATCGGAGTCTTGTTCTGGTGTGAGAGGTTGCGATACGCCATTATCGGTCAGAAGGAAACTCTCCGCCTTGAGGTCAGAGACGATACCTCCGTCATTCGTATGCACGAAGACCGGGACCAGAACCAGATTGGAATGTACCGTCACAGTAGATTGGCCCGTGTCGCTCTCCTGCGCGATGCACAGACCGGCGAGGCAAAACATGAAAATGGAAAGCGACTTCATATTCTGAATTTTGCTGCGTGCAATCCACCGGGATTCATGACAGGCACCCGCTAGGTTCGGTCAATGAGACTGGGAGGATGATACAAATACAAAAGGTTGCTTTCTCCCGACTGGCGCGGTAACCAGAGTCAACGCGATACCTCTCGCCCGAGTATCGCCCGATTCCCCTTTGACGCCGTGCCGCCTCACGAGGAGACCCGCCCGGCGTCTCAAGCCAGCATTCAAAATGGGCTATTTTGACTTGATGGTCTACGCGAACCTACGGTTCGGAACTCGACAGAGTTTGAGCCGAACGACAAATTCGGAGGACCTGAGGAAAAAAAGGCCTGTCCAACCGCACAGGTGGTTGGGAGTCCAAAAGCGACCTCATTGGCACCCCCCCTGGCAATACTATGGCGCCTATAACATCGCGTGGTCCGCTGGGGATTTGGTTTTCGCGAGTGCGTTTACGGTAGACTTAGACAAGGAACATTTTGTAAAGACATGATTAGTGCCTATATCTGTGACGCGATCCGTACGCCTTTCGGCCGATACGGCGGCGCGCTTTCTAGTGTGAGAACCGATGATCTCGCGGCAATCCCGATCAAAACCCTCGTAACGCGTAACCCGACTGTCGATTGGAATGCCCTCGATGATGTGATCTACGGCTGCGCCAATCAGGCCGGCGAAGACAACCGGAACGTGGCGCGAATGGCTCTTTTGCTGGCGGGTTTGCCAAAGGAAATTCCAGGCAGCACGGTAAACCGACTCTGCGGCTCGAGTCTGGACGCGTTGGCAGTCGCTGCGCGAGCCATCAAGAGCGGCGAAATCGATCTGGTGATCGCCGGGGGCGTTGAAAGCATGTCTCGCGCGCCATTCGTGATGGGGAAAGCGGACGGCGCTTTTTCACGGAACATGAAGATCGAAGACACGACCATCGGCTGGCGCTTTGTGAATCCTGCGCTGAAGGCAAAGTATGGAACCGATGCCATGCCGGAAACAGCGGAGATCGTCGCGGAGGAATATAAGGTGTCGCGCGCCGACCAGGATGCCTTCGCCCTGCGCAGCCAGCGGCGCACCGCCGCGGCAATGAACGCGGGCCGCCTAGCGGAGGAAATTGTTGCCGTCGGTATTGCTCAAAAGAAAGGCGATCCTGTTCTTGTCACCGTGGATGAGCAGCCCAGGCCGGATTCAACCCCGGAAGGTCTCGGCAAATTAAGAGGGATTGTGAAGCTGGAAGGCACGGTGACTGCGGGAAACGCGTCGGGCGTGAACGATGGCGCTTGTGCCCTCCTTCTGGCATCCGATACCGCCGTGAAAAAGTATGGACTGACGCCGAGAGCGCGTGTCGTCGCCGCGGCCACAGCTGGTGTGGCGCCCCGGATCATGGGCATGGGGCCGGTGCCGGCGAGCCGAAAAGTCTTGGCGAAAACCGATATGACGATCGGGCAAATGGATGTGATCGAACTAAACGAGGCATTTGCGGCGCAGGCGCTTGCCGTTCTGCGCGAACTGGGACTGCCGGATGACGCTGCGCATGTAAATCCCAACGGAGGCGCGATCGCCATCGGCCATCCTCTCGGCGCCAGCGGCGCGCGCCTTGCGACCACTGCGGTTTATCAACTGAAGCGTACCAACGGCCGCTATGCTCTTTGTACCATGTGTATCGGAGTCGGCCAAGGCATCTCCTTGATCTTGGAACGCGCGTAAACGGGAGCAAACGTGCAGCCATTGCGCGGTTATCGAAAGCCAACGCCAGGTACGCAACCGGAATATCTCCATCCAGCCTATCTTTCTTCGATCAAGCGCGCACCCACGCAGCCTCTGATATCTCTTCCCGATACTCTCTCGGAAACTACCGGGCCAAGCTTTCGAAAAGAGATTGTGAATGCGAAAGCATTCGACCTCACGTGTCAGGGCAAAGCGGAACCGCTTGGCGAGCGCATCGTCGTAAGCGGTCAAGTGCGCGATGAGGACGGCCATCCCGTTCGCGAATCGCTGATCGAAATCTGGCAAGCCAACGCCGCCGGGCGATACCTGCACAAATGGGATCAGCACGACGCTCCACTCGACCCAAATTTTCTGGGCGTCGGCCAAACTTTCACGGACGAGCACGGGCGCTATCGTTTCGTAACCATTCGGCCGGGGGCCTACCCTTGGAAAAATCATCCGAATGCTTGGCGTCCGCAGCACATCCATTTTTCGCTATTCGGTCCGGCGTTCGCCACACGTCTCGTTACGCAGATGTATTTTCCCGGTGACCCGTTGCTGGCTCACGATCCAATTTTCAACAGCGTGGCGCATGGGGTGGCGCGAAACAGTCTGATCGCGCATCTCGATTGGGCCGCGACAGTTCCGGATATTGCGTTGGGCTTCCGTTTCGATATTATCTTGCGCGGACGCAATGCGACGCCGATGGAGCGCTAGATGAGTGGCCGAAGCACGCCTTCGCAGACCGTCGGTCCTTTCTTCAGTATCGGCTTTTCCTGGCTAGAGAGAGCGAATTTGTCGGCAGAGACCGCTTTGGGAACGCGCGTGGCGTTTCGCGGACAAGTGATCGACGGCGCTGGTCAACCCGTGCCGGACGCGGTACTGGAAATCTGGCAAGCGGATGGCAATGGATGTTACCAGTATCCGGAAGCCGGAGGCGAGTTCGCGACAGCTGGCCCGTTTTCCGGATTTAGACGCGTTCCTGTAGACGATGGAGGAGAGTTTCGCTTCAGCACTTTCAAGCCTGGCAGCAGCCGCGGGCCGAATGGCACGGTTCAGGCGCCGCACCTCGTCATTTCCATATTTACTCGCGGATTGCTGCGGCGACTGATCACGCGGATCTATTTTCCAGGAGATCCCATGAACGAATCCGATCCAGTGCTCGCGCTAGTCCCGCGCACCCGCCGGCATACTTTGATCGCAAAGCCTGAAAGTGCGAGCGGAGAAACGCTGGTCTGGGATGTACACTTGCAAGGCGATGACGAAACGGTTTTCTTTGATTGCTGAAGCGCGGAGCTGCTGCCCCAGATGACGCTTTACGACGAACTGTTTTCCTACGCCGCGCTGGAACAGATTTTTTCCGACGAATCGTGCGTCAAGGGCATCCTGCAATTTGAAGCGGCACTGGCACTGGCGGAGGGACGCACAGGCGTTATTCCGCAAGGCGCGGCTCAGAAGATTGCCGAGTGCTGCGCCACAGACAGGTTCGATTTATCGGCAATCGCGCGCGACGCGGCGCGCGCCGGAAACATTGCCATTCCACTGGTAAAAATGCTGACCGAAGCCGTTGCGCGGCAAGACAAGGACTCTGGACGATTCGTTCACTGTGGCGCCACGAGCCAGGATGCGATCGACACGGGATTGATCCTCCAATTGCGTGACAGCCTCGTGCTGGTGGAAGGTGATTTGGGGCGGCTAAGTGAAACGCTTGTGGAGCTTGCGCGCCAACATCGAACTACATTGGTCGCGGCACGCACGTGGATGCAGCAGGCACTGCCCACTACGTTTGGGTTCATCGTGGCGGGCTGGCTCGACGCCGTGCTTAGCCACCGGCGCCGTCTCATGGAGATTCGCCACCGGGTCTTGTCTCTGCAATTTGGCGGCGCCGCCGGAACTCTTGCCGCCTTGCGTGGAGACGGTCCCGAAGTGGCCCGGGCGCTTGCAGAGGTACTCCAGCTGACTCTTCCCGCTGCGCCTTGGCACGCGCATCGCGACCGTTTGGCAGAAATCGCCGCTTTTTTTGGATTGCTCGCAGGGACACTCGGCAAGATTGCCCGTGACATTTCTTTGCACGCACAGACTGAGGTCGCCGAACTGTTCGAGCCTAGCGGTCAGGGCCGCGGCGGATCCTCGACGATGCCTCACAAGCGTAATCCCGTGACCTGCGCCGTTGTGCTGGCAGCGTCCACACGAGTGCCAGCACTGGTGGGCACGATACTTTCTGCCATGCCGCAAGAACATCAGCGCGGACTCGGCAGCTGGCATTCCGAGTGGGAAACTCTTCCACAAATTGTGCGCCTGAGCGGCGGCGCATTACACCACTTGACGGAAATGCTGCCGCACCTGGAAGTGGACGCGAAACAAATGCGACGGAATCTCGACATCACGAACGGATTGATTTTTGCCGAAGCGGTAAGTACCGCAGTCGCGGATCGTCTTGGCAAAACGCGGGCCCAGGATCTCGTCGAAGCCGCGTGCAAGAAATCGCTTGAGGAAAGCCGTCCGCTGAAGGATGTGCTGTGCGAAGACTCGGAACTGGGTGGGCGCCTTACGCCTGCGGAATTGGACAGCCTGTTTGACGCGAAGAATTACTTAGGAAGTGCTGAGGAATTCGTGGACCGCGTCATTGCCCAGGCGAACGAATTCCGTCGTTGAATCGACGACGCAAAGGATTGCTATGCCACTTGCTGACTTAGCGGACGTGAAGATTTATTACGACTGGGCGGGCGCTGAAAATCTACCCGTCCTTGTGTTTTCGAATGGCCTGGGCACGAACGTGCATCTGTGGGACGGTCAAATCGAGGCATTTTCCCGGCATTTTCGGGTTCTTCGCTATGATGTCCGCGGACATGGGCAATCGACGTTGACACCGGGGCCTCACACGCTCGCGCAATTAAGCTGGGACCTCGTGCACCTCATGGATTTCTTGAAACTCGATCGCGTCTATTTCTGCGGCCTTTCCATGGGTGGTATGACCGGCATGTTTCTTGGTGCGAACGCCGCGAATCGATTTCACAAGCTTGCTCTTTGCAACACGGCTTCGAAATTCGCATCCGAGGATATGTGGAATAAGCGCATTAAAGCGGTGGAAAGTGGCGGGATGAAAGCGGTCACGGGCTCGGTACTCGAGCGCTGGCTGACGCCAAATTTTCGCGCCACACACCCCGCAGAAGCGCAGGCGGTGCTGTCAATGCTGGAGTCTGCAAATCCGGAAGGATATGTGGCGTGTTGCGCTGCGGTGCGCGACACGGACCTAGGCCATACCTTGAAAGACATCCATTTGCCTTCGCTAGTGCTCACCGGGACGCATGACCCTGCGGCGACACCGGTGGCGACGCAGGTTCTGGCCAAGTCCATTCCCGACGCTCTTTACGCAGAGGTTCCTGCTTCTCATATCTCGAACGTTGAGGCGCGAACCCAATTTAACCAGCAAGTACTGGAGTTTCTTCTGGCTTGAAGGAGTTCGTCATGGATGAGCGGAAGCGTCACGCAAAAGGGATGAAGGTGCGGCGGGCCGTGCTTGGCGACCCTCACGTCGACCGCGCTGAGGCAAACAAGACCAGTTTCATCTCTCCGTTTCAGGATCTCATTGCGCGTTACGCCTGGGGAGAGATCTGGTCCGCGCCGGAATTGCCGCGCAAAACCCGCAGCATGCTCACCATCGCCATGATGGTGGCTTTGAATCGCACCGATGAGCTGCGCCTGCACCTGCGCGCTGCTGCCAATTGCGGCGTGAGCCGCAAGGAGATTCAGGGGGTCCTGCTGCAAACAGCGATCTATTGCGGCGTGCCGGCGGCGAACACGGCCTTTCACATCGCAGAGGAGGTGTTCGAAGAAACGGACAAGTGACATACTTCCCCGGCGGAAGCCGGAGCTTCTCAAGTGGCTTCTTCCCATTCAGGGTCCGGAGCCGGCAAACGGTCATTGTCGCGGGCGAATGTGGTGTACAAAGTTGGGAGCAAGTAAATGCTGAGCAGCAAAGCCGCCATAAGCCCACCTACGATCACGATGGCAAACGGTCTTTGTGAATCCGACCCGATCCCGCGCGACATGGCGGCCGGCAGTAAGCCAAGAATGGCCACGAGCATGGTCATCATGATGGGCCGCAATCGCAGCACGGCGCCTTGTACAGCGGCGTCTTCGATCGAGCTCCCCGCGGCTCTCAAATGATTGATGTACTCCACCATGATGACGCCGGTCTGCACGGAAACTCCAAAAAGCGCCAGGAAACCGACGCCAGAAGATACGCTGAAATGCTCGCCGGTAATGAACAACGCCAGAAATCCCCCGAGGGGAGCCATGGCCACATTTGCCAGCACCAGCAGAGCCCACTTCGGCGAGCTGAACATCGTGTACAAGATGACATAAATGACCAAAAGCGTGATCGGCAGCACAAACATCAGCCGGCGTTCGGAACGTTTCTGGCTTTCGTACTCTCCCGCCCAATCGAGGGTATAGCCTTCCGGCAGCTTTACTTCTCTTTGCACGCGAGCCATCGCTTCTTCGACGGTGCTGCCTAGATCGCGGCCACGCACACTGTACTTGATGGCGACATACCTCGAATTCGCTTCACGGTAGACTTCCGAGGCACCGTCGAGCGTCTCCACGCGCGTAACTTGCGAAAGGGCAACGCGTTCGCCTGTAGGAGCCACAATGCGGATGTTTTCAATGGCTTGTTTTGTGTCGCGATACGACTCCTTGTAACGCACCACGAGGTCAAAGACCTGTTCGCCGCGCAGCACTTGTGTCACCGCTTTTCCGCCAATTGCAGTTTCCACTGCATCCTGAACGTCCGCCATGTTCAATCCGTGACGCGCGGCAGCCTGGCGGTCGATGACAAGGTTCAAATTCGGCTGGCCAAGAACGCGGAACAAGCCCAGATCCTCGACGCCCCGTACACTGCGCATCACGTTTACAATTTCATCCGCTTTGGCCTCGAGCGTGCGCAGGTCGCTGCCGTAGATTTTGACGGCGAGTTCGCCTTTGACCCCGCTGACCGCCTCTTCGACGTTATCCGAAATCGGCTGCGAAAAATTCCACAAAACGCCCGGGATCTTGCTGACTTCCGTATCCATCGCACCAATCAATGCTTCTTTGTCCTGGTGGAAGGCCGGACGCCAATGTTCCTTGGGCCAAAGATCGACGAAATATTCTGTATTGAAGAAGCCGGTCGTGTCCGTTCCGTCGTCGGGACGGCCCACCTGAGAAACAACCTGTTTGACCTCGGGAAAAGAGGAGAAGGCCAATCGGGCTTGATCCATGACTCGCGTTCCTTCGGTGAGTCCAGTGCTGGGGGCAAGGGTGCCGCGTGCCCAAATCGCACCCTCGTCGAGATGGGGCAAGAATTCAGAACCGATTACACCGCTATACAAGATCACAAAGGTCAGAACGGGAACGCACGCACCGAGGATCAAAGTAAAGCGCCGGTGCTCGACCGCCCACCGCAGCGACCTCCGGTAGCGATCCCGCAGGAAATCCATCAACGGGTTGTGCCACTCCCGGACGCCCTTGCGGAACAGCACGCCCGCGAGAACCGGCGCGATGGTCATCGAGAAAATCAACGCCCCGAGCAAGGCGAAGGCAACGGTCCACGCCATCGGCCGGAAGAGTTTGCCTTCCACGCTTTGCAGAGTGTAGATGGGCATGTAAGCCGTGATGATGATGGCGATGGCATAAAACACCGGCCGCTGTATTTCGTGGGCCGCATCGCGGATACGTTCCATCGGGGTTTTCTGCGCGGCGCTCGGCAAACCGAAATGCCGGACGATATTTTCGATGACCACCACCGCGCCATCCACGACCATGCCGAAGTCCAGAGCGCCAAGGGAAAGCAGATTGGCAGGTATCTTGTTCAAATCGAGGCAAATCGAAGCGAACAGAAGCGAAAACGGTATGGTCATGGCAACAATCAAAGCGCCACGGATATTTCCCAGAAAGAAAAATAAAATCACCGAAACCAACAAGACGCCTTCACCCAGGTTGTGCAGAACGGTATGCGTCGTGTAGTGAACCAGGTCGCTTCGATCGAGGAAGGGTACGATCTTCACGCCGGCCGGGAGAATGCGATCGTTCAGTTCCTTCACCTTGGCGTGAATGCCTTCGAGCGTACTGTCCGACTCCGCGCCTTTTTGCAGGAGAACGATACCTTCGACGACGTCATCGTCATCCACGATGACGCCATCGTCGCGGCGGAAGGACTTGCCGATCTTCCCGAGTCGGATTCTTGGCCCTTGCGTAACCGTCGCGATATCTTTTACGCGAAGCGCGGTTCCGTTTTGCGCCTTGAGTAGCGTTTCCTCAATGTCCTGTACGCTGGTAAACAATCCGACGGCGCGAACATTGATTTGCTGAGAGCCGGATTCGATGAAGCTTCCGCCCGCATTGATATTGTTCGCGGCGAGCTGCTGCTCGACCTGGCCAATGCCTAATCCGTAGGAAACCAGTTTGTTCGGATCGACGCGGACTTGATACTCCCGCGTAGTGCCCCCAAAACTCGAAACATCGACGACGTTGGGCACGGATTTGAACTGCTTCTCCAGAACCCAGTCTTCGAGCGCCTTCAATTCCATCAGGTCATACTTTGGGTTCGTACTTTTCAGCGTGTACCAGAAGATCTGACCCACCGGACTGTAATCGGTTCCCATTTGGGGTGTCAGCCCGGCTGGCAACGTGACCATCGAAAGCCGCTCCAGGACTTTCTCGCGGTTCCAATCATCGTGCGAGGAATCATCGAAAATCAGCATTACGCTGGAGAGCCCGAAAAGAGACACCGAGCGAAGATGAGAAAGGTGCGGCAGGCCGTTCATCTGAATTTCAATGGGAATCGTGACCTGCTGTTCGACCTCTTCGGCCGCACGACCCGGCCATTGCGTGATGATCTGCACGTAGTTGTTCGCGACGTCGGGATACGCTTCAACCGGCAGATTGTGAAACGAAAGGCCTCCCCAGATCAGCAGTAGTACGGCGATCGCTAGAACGATAAAGCGGTTGTCCAGAGCAAAATCAACGATGGCACGAATCATCCGGAATTCCTGGCTGGCAAGTAATCAAGCATGGAGTTCTATTGCTCCACCGTGCTTTGCAGCACCAGCGCGTTGCTGACCACCTCTTGCCCGGGCTTCACGCCATCCCGGATTTCCTGCATCTTGTTTGGCAGCGTATTTCCCGCTTTCACTTCTACACGCCGGAACTTGCTGCCACCAGCCGGGACGTACACCCAATCGCGGTCGTGGAGATGCAGAATGGCTGCGGCCGGAACGGAGGCGTACTCCGCTTTTTTCCTGCCCTGAAAAGTGGCCGTCACAAACATGCCGACGCGCATAAGCCGTTCCGGATTCGGCACCTGAACTCGGACTTTGGCGGTGCGAATGTTGGGATCGAGAATCGGTCCGATGTTGCTGATCGTGCCGGTGTATTTTCGATCGGGATAGGCGTTCAGAGTGATATCCGCCGTCTCTCCCACGCGCACATTCGCGAGATCATTTTCATAAACGTCGCATAGAATCCAGACGCTCGAGAGATCGGAAATGGTGAAAGGGTTGCTCCCCGAAAGGCCCTGCACCCCGGCGGCGTTCGTGACTTGCTGGTCGGTGATCACTCCCGATACCGGCGCCTTGATGTCCACAATGCCGCTCGGATGATCCTTATCGACGCCGAGGAGGCGAAGATGTTCGAGCGCGGTCTCCACATCCACCTTGGCTTTGTCTTCCGTGTCTCTTGCCAGCTCAAGATTGCCGAGCGAAATGGCCCCCTTGTCGTAGAGCAATTGAGAACGTTCGAACTGCTTGTTAGCCAAAAGCTCGTCGGCGACCGCCTTGCGATAGTCGGAAAAGGCTCCGGCAATATCAGGGCTTTGAACCTGTAATAGCACTTGTCCCTTCTGCACTGTGTCGCCGAGTCGCGCGCGAATGTCTACGACTCGGCCAGTGGCGAGCGAAATGACCGGGACGGTGCGGCTGATGTCCGGATTGACCGTGCCTGTGACGCTCAACGTAGGCGCGGCAGAATATTCGGTGGCCTTGACCAACGGGAACAGCTCGGGATGATCAACCGTCAACAAGCTGACGTCCTGTTCCTTCTCGACTTTCGCCTGAGGAGGCGCTCCTGCGTTGCCGATATCTTCGGATTTGCGGCACGAGGCGAGGAACGAGCCCGCCATCAGCAAAGATGTCATTGCCCGGGCCAATCCGCGTTTCATTGGAGGACCTCGCGTCCCACGGCAAGATTCAACTGACCTGCCGCAATCAGGTAAGAACCGATGAGGTTCAGGTAGTTCAATTCGGTGTCCCGGTATTCCTTCTGCGCATCCAGAAAGTCGAGCAACGCCGCGCCTCCGTGTTCGTAGGAGAACTTGATCGTGTCTCTAACGCGCGCCGCTTCTTCGAGGTATTTGCTCTTGTACGGCCGCAACAGGATCAAATTGCTGTTGACCATCGCGTACGCCGAATCCACGTCGTTGAAGACCTGGGCCTGCGTCGCATCCAGGAGTTTCTGGTTGCGGTCAATGTCCAATTGCGTCCGCAGTTTTTCTCCTTGGTTACGGTCGAAAATCCGCAAAGGGATGCTCACACTCACTCCGAAGTATGCATCGATGGGAGGATTGCGCCCTACGTCCGCACCCAGAGTAGGGTCTGTCGAGCCATTCGCAACTGCGAGCCGGTGGTCCGTTTTCGCCTTGTCGACGCTTTCGACGGCAGCCTTTAAATCCGGGCGGCTGTCGACGGCAATCTGACGGAATTGATCCACTGGCTGAAGCTGATCGCTGAATTCATACAAGCCGAGCACATCGAATTCATCAACCGGGGTTTTGTCGTTGAGAAGCATCAAAAGCTGAATCTTGGCGGTGCGAAGATTGACTTCGGCGTTCTGAAGGTCAGATTCAAATTGCAGGCGCTGCAGTTCCAGGCGATCGTAGTCGATCTTCGCGATGTCTCCGGCATCGAGACGGTCCTTGCTGATTTTCAGCTCCTGGTCCCAATACCCCAGATTATCCGTAGCTACGCGCAGAATTGCCTTGGCCTGTAGTATTCCCACAAAAGCGCTGCGCAAACTGAAGATTAGGTTTCGCTCCAGATCCGATTGGCCGGATACGGCAATGCCCGTAGCTTTCTCTGCGCTCTCGAGCCGCAATTCCCGCTTGTGTTGGCGCTCATGCAAATAATTGACCGTCGCCGACGGCAACCAATAGGCAAAAGCGCCGTGTGAAGGGCCTCCGGGAAAGGGATCGATCTGATCGCTCAGGAGCGATAATGTGGGGTTGGGCCGCAAGTAGGCAGTCGTTTCGTTGGCCTTCGATTCCTCGATCCCGATTTGTCCAGCGCTTAGTGTCGGATTGTCTGATTCGAATCGCGTTTTTACTTCGTCCCAAGTCAAAGCTTTCTGCCCCTGGGCTTGGCTGGCAACTCCGCACGCCAACAGGGTGGCCAGGCCTACACCCCTGAGAAAACGCCTCATGACTCTACCCTCACATCCTTTTGTATTCGGTCGACGCGGACACTGTGGGCACCAGCATCCTTCTCTGTTTACAGGGTTTGCGCGGCACCGGCGCTGCTCCCGCTAAATGGCCTTCGTGACGATATCTACCAAGGCCTAAAGAATGTATAACAGCTGCGTAAATGAACGGTAACTAAAGGAAAACTGCAAGGGGAGGGGAGCGGCCTGCCTTCGAAAAGGCGCTTCGCTGCAGGGCAGGATGAATCTCAAGCGGTGGACGAGACTCCGAGGACGAAACCTGGTCGTAGCCGCTGTCTCCGAACCACCCCTCGTCCAGTAATGAGCGAACCAACGCGAGCGTGGCGCGACCCACCTGCGGGCCCGCGGGACCACTCAGGTCCAGTTCGCTTTCATTTTCTCTTTCCAGAATATCTGCCGGAGCCACGGAAAAATTTCCGTGGCCATCGTTCAGCAGCACTTCAATGAAGCCCGCATCGAGTTTCGAGGTGAGCACCAGATCGAGCTGGTCATCCCCATTGACGTCGCGGGCGGCCACTTCGAGGCCCCCAAAGGGCGCGCGCACTCCGATGGCGGATTCCGCGCCCCGGCTCAACTGCAAGTGAACGAAATAATTGACCGCTTCGGATCTTTGACTCTGCGTCTCCACTCGTGCCAGGTCGGGTTTCTGGTCGCCATCCAGGTCGGCAAATACAAAGCGTGCGCCTCGGTGGCGAGAACGCAGAATTTCGTTAAAGGGACGTTGCAAAGGGGCATTGCTGATAAGTTGAAGAATCGAGACGACCCCAACCCAAGCCAGGCAGAGTAGCCCCAACTGAAGAAGCACGCCCAATTTCTTGGCATTTTTCGTCTGTATTGCCATTGGCAGGTTCTGTCTGCGCCCGTTGTATAGTAATCGCAGCAGAGACAGAATACACGGCCCCGAATTGGGTGGGAAGGGTTCTGTCCCTGTGGACCGATGAGCGACCGTCTAATAAAAGCCGTCATCGTGGGTGCCGGGCCGGCTGGACTCACGGCGGCGTACGAACTGGTCAAAGCCGGCCAATCCGTCCTGGTTCTCGAAAGCGACACGGAATATGTCGGCGGAATTTCCCGCACCGTGAACTATCATGGCTACCGCTTTGACATTGGTGGCCATCGTTTCTTTTCCAAATCGCAGGAGGTAGAAGAGCTTTGGACGGAAATCCTCGGGGCCGACATGTTGCAACGTCCGCGCTCGTCCAAAATCTACTACGGCGGCAAATTTTACTCGTATCCCCTGAAGCCGTTTGAAGCGCTTGCAAAACTCGGCGTTCGTGAGGCTGGCCTGTGCCTCTTGTCGTTTCTTGTCGCACGAATGCATCCAACGCGGAATCCGAAATCATTTGAAGACTGGGTCGTGAACCAATTCGGACGGCGCTTATTTCGCATTTTTTTCAAGACCTATACGGAAAAGGTCTGGGGAATGAGTTGCAAGGACATTTCCGCGGATTGGGCTGCACAACGGATCAAGGGCCTTTCTCTCGGTTCGGCCATCAAGAATGGGCTCCTGCCGAAGCGCGAGCTCACCGGGCGCACGGACGTCGTCAAAACGCTGATCGATGCGTTTCGTTATCCCCGCTTGGGACCGGGGATGATGTGGGAGACTTGCGCCAGGAAAGTAACGTCTCTCGGTGGCGAGGTGTTGCTCGGTCGCAGCGTGACCGCTTGCTGTTTCGATGCTGTAAGCGAGTCCTGGACGGTCACCGCGCGCACCGTAACTGGCGGCACGGAGCAATACCGCGGTAAACACGTCATTTCTTCCATGCCGATGAAACAGTTGATTGCCCAAATTGAGCCGCGGCTTCCGAGTGTCGCTCTTCGTGCCGCGGAGTCTCTGCGTTATCGCGATTTTGTGACCGTCGGCTTGATCTTGCGCGAGCGTAATCGGTTCCGCGACAACTGGATTTATATTCACGACCCTGATGTTAAGGTCGGTCGCGTCCAGAACTACAAATCTTGGTCGCCGGAAATGGTTCCCGATCCGGACTTCTGTTGCTATGGATTGGAGTATTTCTGCTTCGAAGGCGATGGCCTGTGGAGCGCGCGCGACGAGGACTTAATCACACTCGCCAAGAAAGAATTACAGCAAATGCGGCTAGCAGCTTCTGCGGACGTGGTGGATGGCTGTGTAATTCGGCAAGCGAAAGCGTACCCGGTGTATGACGACGAATACAGGCAAAATGTGGAAGTGATTCGCCAGGCCTTGCGCGCCCATTGCCCCAATCTTCATCCGGTCGGCCGCAATGGCATGCACAAGTACAACAATCAGGATCACGCGATGATGACCGCCATGCTGACGGCTCGAAATATCCTCGCGGGCGAGCAGAAGTATGACATCTGGGCCGTCAATGATGACGGGGAATATCACGAGGCTGGCGAAGCCGGAGCAGTCTCGGCTCCCGGATTCAGTGCTATCCCCGTCGGCTCGAACCGCCCGTGAACTCGCGTTAGATCGACCCTAGATTCACGCGCCTCAATTTTGCCTCCTTCGCTTTTTCCTATAAACTACTCTTGTGGAGGTTTCTTGAAACCAGCGGCGGCAGTCCTTGGTTCGATAACCCTGTTCGTTGCGGGCGCAATCGTCTGCAACAGTTCCGGCCGCGCCGCCGAATCCGCCTCCCCGCAAGAGCACCATCTTCGCCTCTATCACACGCACACCGGTGAGCGCATTGATATTGTGTACCGCCGCGGCGACCAATATCTGCCCGAGGCGGAAGCTCAGCTCGATCATTTCCTGCGCGACCATCGCACCGGCGACGTAAAGCACTACGATCCTCACGTTTTCGACATTCTTTCCGATCTGGCCGCCGCCGTCGGTCGTCCCAACGCGGAAATCGATATTATCTGTGGATACCGCACTGCTTGGAGTAATGAATTCCTTCGCGCCCGCTCCGCGGGAGTCGCGAAGAACAGCCAGCACATGCAGGCTCACGCCATCGACATCCGTATTCCGGGCGTGGACACGCTCACTCTTCGCAATGCGGCGCTGGCCCTCGGACGCGGCGGAGTGGGATATTATCCGCGCTCGGCCTTCGTTCATGTCGACACCGGGCGTGTCCGCACATGGTGCTACGGCTGCTCCTCCCAACAACCAGACGTCGAATAGATTATCTTGGGAAAAATCGAAGCTGCAAAGACGCACTAGGATTGCACTTGCAACACCGCCGCTCCCGGAATGGCATCCGTCTTCAGAGCGTTCAACGCGCGATTCGCCTCGTTTAGCGGATAAATCTCGATATGGGTTCGAATCGGAATCTCGACGGCCAGCTTCAAAAACTCCTCGCCGTCTTGCCGTGTATTGTTGGCTACGCTTCGAATCATCCGCTCCTGGTACAACAGGTCGTACGGGAACGAGGGGATGTCGCTCATGTGAATCCCACCGAGAATGAGCCTCCCGCCCTTGCGCAGCACCTTCAGCGCCGCTGGCACGATCTCTCCCGCAGGCGCGAACACGATCGACGCATCTAACGGCACCGGGGGAGCGTCGACCGTGCCGCCCGCCCATTTCGCCCCCAATTCCATCGCCAGGTTCTGATGTCTCTCATCGCGAGTGGCGGCATACACGTCGACACCCCAATATTTCGCCACCTGGATCGCAACATGCGCGGCAGCGCCGAATCCGTAAAATCCCAGTCTTGCCCCGCGTCGCAATTCCGCCATTCGCAGGCACCGGTAGCCGATGATCCCACCGCAGAGCAGAGGAGCCGCGTGTTCGTCCGCCAGCCCTTCCGGAATCGGATACACAAAATCCTGCGGAGCCACGATCCATTCCGCATATCCTCCATCCACGGTGTAACCCGTGAACGACGGCGCGTCGCAGAGATTTTCCTCTCCCCTTTGGCAGTAGCCGCACGTTCCGTCGGTCTTGTGCAGCCAAGCAATCCCGACGCGCGCGCCCTTCGCAAAGCGCGTTGCACCCGTTCCCGTTTCTTCGATTTTTCCTACGACCTGGTGCCCTGGAATCACGGGAGATTTCTTAGGAGGGAGTTCTCCTTCGACTACATGCAGGTCCGTACGGCAGACACCGCATACCTGCACGCGGACCAGGAGCTCTCCGGCTCCCGGTTTCGGCTCGGCAACATCGGCGTACTCAAGCGGATTTTTCTGGATCCCAGCTGGCGCGCGCAGCAGGCAGGCCTTCATGTTGCAACTCCACGATTGGCTCGCCCAGCGACCTGTAGAAGGCGGCCAACACACGCGTTGTCCGCATCATACCCCGAACCCCGATGAAACAAAAGCAACTTCCGCTTCCTATTTTTCAGGGGTCTGCGGTTCTTTGACTCTCGCTTCCAACTTGCTTTCTCAGGCGCGAAATCCTAACCTCACTGACTTATGCCAAATCTGAGTCCGCAGTTTCTCATGCTCGGCTTTATCTACTATGTGGCCTTTCTTTTTTCCACCACTTGTCACGAAGCAGCTCACGCTCTGGTCGCAAAGCTGGGCGGCGACAACACGGCGGAACTTGGTGGCCAGGTTTCCCTCAACCCCATCCCGCACATTCGCCGCTCCCCTTACGGCATGGTCGTGTTTCCGCTTCTCAGTTTCTTTCTTCTGAATGGAGGCATGATCGGCTTCGCCAGCGCTCCATATGACCCGAATTGGGAGCGGCGCCATCCGCACCGCTCCGCTTTTATGGCACTGGCGGGACCAGCTACGAATTTCCTGCTCATGCTTATCGGCGCCTTCGGCCTCCGCGCGGGCGCGGCTCTTCACTGGTTCGAATCACGCAGCCTGCCCGGCGTGATTTTCTTTGTGCTTTTTTCTCTCAATCTGCTCCTCGGCGTGTTCAACCTGATTCCTGTTCCGCCTCTCGATGGCAGCTCGGTGATCATGCTGCTGATGAGCGAGGAGAGAGCGCGCGGCTATCTCGACTGGATGCGCGGCGGCACGTTCGCCATGCCCGGCATTCTGGTGAGCATGATCATTTTTCGGTACATCTTTCCGCCAGTGGAGAGCTTCGTTCAGTCCTTGCTTCTTTAAGTAGCTTTCGAATGCAAAGCGCTTGAATCGGAGAGGTACGCTTCCGGATCTTGGACAACCAATGCGGTTCTCGTGAAGGCTCTTATTTCTTCACTTGATCGAGGTTCCGCGCTGGCAAGACTGGAGCGCGTTGCCTCCGGGTAGGTGCAGCATAGTTCCGATCGTAAGGCGTGTGTAATCGGAGACCTGCGGATTCGCAATTGCCAGGCAATTCCACGCGTTGCCCTGCCCAAGATGCTCGCGGGCCACGGACCACAGCGAGTCGCCCTTCAGCACTTTCACCATGTCTCGATGCAAGTCCTCGGTCAACCTGACGTTTTCCGGAACCAGCACCGTGCTTCCGAGCATCAGTAGTTCCTGTGGACCTCTAGCTTCAGCATTTAGCGTTCTCAACTCCGGCCACCGCGCACCGTTCCGCAGATAAAGCTCAGCCAGTTTCCACCAACTCTGCCCTTTCTGGACTTCCACTCTTTTCATCCCCGGAATGGATGGAGTCGCAGGAACACTCTTCTCGATCGAAGGCGCAGGTGCTACGGGAGGAGCAGACGGACGAGAGAGCAAAACCGGTACGACGACCCTCCTTGCGGCCGGAGCTGGCGAGGCGACAGCCAATGGGCGTGGCTGAAACGGAGAGACTCTTCCGTGCATTCCGGCGCCAGCGACAAACGGAGAATGGCGACGAACCGGAACTACGGGTTGGCCGACGAATCCCGCAGGGGCGCCATTTCCGGCAACCGGCGCAACTCCGGGATGCGGATCGGCAAGGGAATCAGTCGGAATCGCATATGGGAAGGATGTGAATTTCTTTTCAGCCGCAAGCTCAGCTTCACGCGCGGCCTTCTCCTGACGATAACGCCGTGCAATTTCGCCCAGGGATTCGTTCTGGGGATTCGCATCGTCCGGAGCTTGCTTTGCGTTCTGTTCCCCGCTCGTGCCAGATTGCTGACGCTTGCGAGCCTGGACGCGCGCTTGATCGTCGAGGGTCAGAATCGCTTTGCGCTTTAGATCCTCTTCCGTGTAAACGTGACCTGGCGCTTTGTGCTCCTCAGCCTTGCGGGCTTTTTCCTGCCGCGCAACTTCGGCCGCATCTTGACCTCGGGTCCGGATTGCGGAGGAAGAAACCAGGAACAGGCCAATGAGAATCGCTGTGCGCCACTCACAAGAAGGCCCCCGCGCTGGACCACTCGATCGCATCAATCCACGCTCACCATTCTGTTGTGATTCTTTACAGAGACCGGGAGGACTTCCGGTCCTCAATAGAAAAATTCTCTCTTTATAGCTTGCCAACCCGGCAACGATTTTCCGGGTTGCCTTCTAGTAGTAAACACACCTCCAGACATTTCTCCGGCCCGGGCGGCAGAAACAAATGCTTCGCTCGGATTTCTTGGCGCATTTTTTCACGATCCACGGGATTCTTTCAGTTGACTTATCACCCCTGTCTTTGCAAGAATTCTTGCTCCTGTCCCCCAACGGCTGAGGATCTGTCACGCTGATCATCGCGCGCGGTCCTGGGTGAAGACGGTGAGCACGATGCCAGTTACAACCGGCCCCTCCCGCAGGCGCACCTCCCGCATCCTCATTACAAATGAGCTCTGGGTGTATTGGGAATCCACGAACGGGCGCGACGTTTCCCGGGTCAAAGATCTAAGTCCCTCGGGGCTTTTCATTGAGACGCGCGCGCGCAAGCGCGAGGGCGATCTGTTAAGCGTGCACTTCCTGGTTCAAGAAGGGCAGATTCGCGCGGAAGCCGTGGTCAAACATGCGGCCTCGGGCCGTGGACTGGGCATGAAGATTAATTCCATTCCTACGGCGGACGCCCCCCATCTGCACCGCCTGCTCATGCGCCTTCGTGAGGTTCCGAAGCCCCCACACGCCCCTTGAAGTAACCAAAATTTGTTCACCTTTTGTGCGCAGTACCATTGACACGGCCCCGGGATGGGACTAACTTACCCCTTGGCCCTCCAATCGGTAGCAATCCTTCCGGCGAGGTTCTTATGTCCCCAACGATGGAATCAACCTCCACGCTATCCCATCAATTCGAAGAACGCTGGGCAAGAATGCGCTCCCATAAACGCGCTGTTGCCAGCCTGCGATTCCTGGTGGAATGGGAAGATGGAGGCGGGAGACGGTGCGCGAACGGCGTCACTGTAGATGTCAGTCACTCCGGCTGCATGGCGGTTGTGGGCGCCGATTTACCCCTGCGGCGAAAAGTCCGCCTGGTACTTCCCGATGCGGGCCGGAGCACGCAAGGCGAAGTGGTCTGGCGGGGTCATGAAGCTTGGGATATCGGCATCGCGCTTAGCGAGCCGGACGCGTCCTTCTGGGGAGTAAAAATCTAGCGTCGTATTGTTGCAGCGCCGCGCCTTGACGCCCTGAGTTTCGAACGGCAGGCGGGCATCTTGGATTACACTCCCAGCCATTCCGCGAGGGCGCACCTCCGCAAACCTGTTCCGCGAGTCTCGAACTAATATGTTTCTCCTCGGGAACCTAATTCGCGCATCTCCACGTAATGGGACGCCCGGACAGTTCCGCCAAATCACTGACCCCCTTGCGATTAATTCCGGCTATTGCGCGTCCGCTTGCGACTTCGTCGCGCGCGAGTCCGCGCTAAACAACGTCACTTCCACGCGGCGGTTCTGTTGCCGTTCGTCGCGGGTCTTTTGCTCGTTGAGCGGCTTATCGTTGCCCAACCCGACAATCTGTATCCGGTAAACCGGCAGGTTGTGCCGCGCCACGAGATAAGCCTGC
Source organism: Candidatus Acidiferrales bacterium (assembly GCA_963783955.1). GTDB lineage: Bacteria > Acidobacteriota > Terriglobia > Acidiferrales > UBA7541 > Acidiferrum. The sequence goes on from CAWAPN010000005.1 coordinate 474,276, forward strand.
ACAGCTTCCGCCCGGCGGCGGCTGAGCGCGAGGTTGTATTCGGCCGATCCCGTCTTGTCCGTGAAACCCTGAATGGCAATGAAATAGCGCTTCGCTCCGGTAACATTTCCGGACATTTGATCGAGTTGCTGCTTAGCGTCGTCGGACAGTGTCGCCGAATTTACCTTGAACAGAACGGTTACCGGGCTGCCCACTTTGTAGTCGTCCAGATTGGCGATGCGCTCGTTCAGCTCCGCGTGAAGCTGGTCCCGCACCTGATCCGATTTCTTCGAAGCCGCGTCGGCTCGTCCGATGGCGTCGGTCGCGCGCGCATCCGCCGCAGTGGCCTTCTCATCGGCCGCGCTGATTTTCGGTTCGGCTTCATCGAGTTGCTTTTGCGTCTTCTGGTTGTTCTGGTCCACTTCGCTGACTTTGGCGTTCACGGGGTCAACCGTCTGCGCCACATACTTCTTGGTCGCGCATCCGCCCAGCACTACCAGGCTGATGGCGCAACAGATTCCCATTCGCCGCTTCATCGTGTCTCCTCCCAAATGGAATTGGCTGGGTGATTCGAACGCCGTCCTTGGGGCGGGTGAGAAATGAGGGTGGGAAAGACGTAGATCCTATTCGTTTTTCAACCTTCCTGCCATACATTGTTCCCTGGACCGTGAGGGGTCGTGAGAAATTCGCCAGGTCGAAGATGCTACAGAAACCGACGCTCGATTCGACGCTTGAACGTTCAAAGAGCCGATTGTGGCGAGCCAGCTCGAGACATCGGCGAAGTTTCACTGCGGATACTGTTTGATGACCGTAACGTGGTCGCCGGTGAAATGCACGAAAACGGTCTTTTCCGGAGGGTGGCCATAGATCCAATCTTCTGTGTCGTTCCCTTGCGCGTCGCGCTCGCGCACCTTGCGGTCCGGCTTGCCAATTGCCGCCACCACTTCGTCGCGGTCCATGCCGACTAAGGGATGCCGCTCCGTGATCGCCTTCTTCATCTCTGGGGGTAGAGTATCGATCCACTGCACCGACGCCGATTTCTCTTTCGAGAAATCCAGGAACGGTGCCAACAGGTTTTTCAGGTCATCCGGCGAAAGGTCTGGCACGTTTTTCGCGAATTGCAGGTAGATCGTGCCGCCGCGACCCTGCTGGAACCCCGGAGGCCCGGCATCCTGTCCATTCGTCGGAGTGGTGGTGGTGCTGGTCGTGGGCATGGTGCCGCCCATGCCGAACTGGATATGATCGCGCCAATTCTTCCTCGGGCGGCCGCCGCCGTTTACGTCCACGATGATTTCTTTGTTTTGGAATTCCAGTTTCGTGATCTGTACGTTGTCACCGGTATTGATGGCGGCACCGTGCGCCGTAACTTCGCGACTGAGCATTTGCTCGTCCAAAGGTTTGTCCGCATACAAAATGAAACCGTCTTTTCCGCCCGGGAGCGGCTTCTTCGCCTTGGCGAACTCGCCTGAAACAAACCGGATCAGGAAGAGCTTGGAGGTTTCCTGCAGCGTGTCGCTCTTCTTGGAAGCCGTCTGCGAGGACTTGTCTTGGTCCTGAGGGTCGCTCACGATCGAGTAGAGAGGAACGCGGTCGTCCGCGGTGAAGCCGCTCGTCCTCGCGCCATCCGCCCGCGGTGGAACCAGGTGCGGGACATCCGGCACGTCGGCGTAGACGCAAAGAACCATGCTCAGCGGGATGGCAAATCGCAGGAACATAAGATACAAACGGGCGTTATCCCGAGCCCGCACTAGTTTATGATGCGTCGAGGCTCTTGAGTAGCATTCAATTTTACAGCCTCATTGCGCCACGACTTGGACGCCTTGCCGGTCGATATGCATGGGCAAGAGCTGCCCGCCGGCCTCCACGACGGCTTTTTCCACCTTTTCCCGCGCGTCTGGCTCAATTAGCAACACCACGCACCCTCCGCCGCCCGCGCCGCACACTTTACCGGCCAAGGCGCCCTTGCGGCGCGTGGAATCGATGATGCGATCGATGGTCTTGGTAGAAATCGTCGGCAGATTCCGCCTGCGAAACTGCCATTCCGCATGCATCAATCGTCCGGTCTCGGTCCAATTCCCTGCCGCCAAGGCGTCTCTTAATTTCTGGGCGATCTGCGAAATACGTTCGAGGTTGCTTACCACCGCCCGTTTGTTGTCGATGTGCGCTTTAAAGACGGCCCAATTGTTGATGGCCGATTGCCGAGGCTTGCCGGTATAGCAAACCACCAAGCGTCGCTCCAGCTCGTCCAGATTCACATTAATCTCAATGCGCCGCTCGCCGCCGGGAATCAATTCGATGGCAGCCGCTCCGCCAAACGCCGGTGGGTAGTGATCCTGCATCCCCGTTGGGATGTGAATGACAATGGCTTCGGCGTCGCGGCTGATGTGAACCCAGTCCACTTTGCTGCGGCCAGCCCCGGTGAAGCGGTCGAGCGCCGCACAAATCGCGACAGCCATAGCGCTCGATCCTCCAATTCCCGCCCCCGCCGGCGCTTCCGAATTGGTGGTCAGCGAAAATCCGCCCTTTGGATGAAAGAATTTCACGATTTCCGCCAGGAGCGGCAAGCGGTAGTGTCTTGCGTGGAACAGGTGCTCCAGCGATGAAAACGATTCCGAGCGATTCGTATCGAGCGACACCAACCGGATGCGATCATCAACAACGGGATGAGTTTCGACCACGCAGGAGGCATAACGCGAAATCGCCGCGTTCACGGTAACCGCGCCGGGATGAAACAAGTACAAGGGCCAAATGTCCAGCGTGCTGCCAGCAAGGTCTACCCGTGTCGGTGCTTTCGATTCGATGCGCATGTTGGTCCTAGTCGGTGAAATGGCAGAGCCGGTTCAGGAGCGGATCCTACTATGCACCACCGGAAATGGCGCGGTTTCGAGGCATCATCTGCGGCCCGAACTCTCGGCGGGCCTGCGCCGGGTTCGGTTCAAAGCAGCGGCGACAGCGAGCCTCGTACGCATCGCTCGCGCCCACGACGATCAAGTCTTCATTCTCGACCAATCGCTGCGTGTGGACTGCCGGATTGCCGCAACGCACGCAGATCGCAAGCAGCTTAGTGATCTCTTCCGCCACGGCCAACAGCCGCGGCATTGGTTCGAACGGCCGACCGCGAAAGTCGGTGTCCAGGCCCGCGACAATCACACGCTTGCCGAGATTGGCAAGCTTGGTGCAGACCTCCACCACTTCCTCGCCCAAAAATTGAGCTTCATCAATGCCTATCACCTCGGTGCGCGGCTGTAGTTTGTCCAGAATCTCGGAAGCCTTGCTGACATTGTCCGAGGAAATGCCCAAACCGGAATGCGACACGATCTCATTAGGCGCAAATCGCGAGTCGATCGCCGGCTTGAAAATCTGCACGCGCTGCCGCGCAAATTCCGCGCGCCGCAAGCGGCGGATCAGTTCTTCGCTCTTCCCTGAGAACATCGGGCCGACCACAACCTCGATCCAACCCATGTTACCCTTGACGATGTCCACGTCGCGTCTCCTCCGTTTGTGCCCGGTAAACAGCAGAAAAGAACGTCTCTCTACATAACAGAATACACTGCCTCCCTCGACTTTCCCATCTCCTGAACGCTGCGCATCACCTCCCCGCCGCCATAGATGACTGATACAGTTTTTCATTATAAAACGGAGCGAATGCCGCAATCGTCGCCAGCCGAAACGATTCCTGCCGCGAAATCAAGTTTCGCGTGAGCACGCCCCACGCACCCTGGCCGTCGCGAATCCCGGCAGTTCCCGCAAACTGATCCATCGCAACAGAGAGCTCCGTGCCGCGCGACAGCACCTCAATCGCCAGGGCCTCCGGCAATTCAATACTTCCAGAGCAGCCGAAGTGTCCCCGGCTCCCATCGCTGACATACGCCCAGCTCTCCAAAAATACGCGCTGCACACCGTCCTCCATCACAACATCCAACCCGCCTTCGAGCCCAACAAGAAAATCCGCAGCTCTGCGTTGCGCACGAAGAACTTCCCGCAGCGCATCGGCACGCTGCCTGGCGCCTTGCATCAATTCTTCACGCGAAGTCGGTGTGTGGCTGACTCCGCTTTCCGTCTCATAGCCCACAACGTCGAACCCCGCGCCTTCTCCCAACCAAGGCACGATCGCCAGCGCCGCGTCCTTCACCGCGTTCAATTTCGGCCGCCGCGCGCTGCCTACGGCAATCGTCCGATTGTCCATGAATCAGAAACCTCTCCTCGGATTCTAGCGGCAATCGCATCCCTAGTCAGGCCGTTTTCCGCGACCTTGAGGAAATCTGGCCCGCAAAATGGTTATGGCTCTGTCCCATGGGGCGAACTTGAATCGAGACTGCCTGCCTGAATTGTCCACTAGCGCCACGGCTTCAGGCCGGCGGTTTGGATTTCTGGGTCTGCGGCTATTCCGGACGGTAAGCCAACTCGTGCGGATAGAAAATCGACGGTCTGTGGCAATTGGGGCATTCCATGCTGAGGCCTTCTTTGGGAAAGGCCGGTTTGCCAGGGAGGTAGTAGTCAACCAACTTCTGACCACCTATTTCCGAGTGCGTGAACTCGGCGTCGCAGTGTGGACAATTCAAAACCCAACGGGCCATGTTCGATCCTCAGGACATCGGGTGGCGACAAAAGGAGGCAGCCCGAAAGCTTTCTCTGCCCCTTGTGCGAACCCTCGCCAAAAAACCCATCCAATTCCACCTGCCTATAGGCTGGGATGAGGCCCGGCTGGGTAAATCGTACGTTTGACACCAAGAATCAGAATACGGGATTCCCATCATTCTGCTGTTCTCGAGAACTTAGTACCAAGACGGAGCCGAAGCCGGAGGGTCCACTAGCCGGTTTCGGCTCCGCAGTGACCGTGGGCGGATTGCAAAGCATATCCCCACCTGCATAAGGATTTCGTGAAGGAATGAACTGCTTTTCAGGCAGAGCTAGAAAAAACCAGGGTTTGAACTAGACGAACCGAAACAGCGGCGCAATGGATGGATTCGAATAGAGCAGCCTATGAGAATCGAACTCACACCTGAACCTTGGCAAGGTTAAAAGAACTGACGAAAACGTTGGAATTGGCGGCATTTTCGCCTGCTCGTCTTTCGCATTGTCCTGAAGGAACCGGGAATATAGGCTGAATGTGATGTTGCACACGTTCAAGGCATGGCGTGGGTGTAACCCATTTCGATAGGCGATGGTATTCAAACATCAATGGCTAGCGCCCGGACCCGACTTGGGCGCCGTCGAGGGAGATGCAGGGGTGATCGTTTCGTTCTGCCAATCGGAATCTGTGAGATTCCAGCCGCCGCCAAGAGCCAGATAGAGTTGCACGACAACCAAACGGCGGTTGATCTCGGTTTGCGCCAGGGAATTTTGCTCCGGGTATAGTTGGATCTGAGCATCGAGCACTTCGAAGTAGCTGGCTTTCCCGGCCGTGTAGCGTTGCAAAGCGACCGTCACAGCTTCCTGGTAAGCCGACACAGAGCGAGCCTGCTCCACCCGAATAGCCTCAAATTTCTGCCGCGAAATTAGCGCGTTTGAAACGTCTGTGAATGCATTCAGTGCAGACTGCTCATACTGGAGCTTGCTCTGTTGCCAGAACGCGACGGCCTGACGCTTTTGCGCGCGAAGAGCGCCGCCCTCATAGATGGGCCCAGTGAAATTGGCGGCGACGCTCCAGACGTTGGCGCTACCAGCAGTGATTTGAGATAGCGGCGTGCTGGCTTGTCCGAGCAGAGCCGTGAGGCCAAACTGCGGAAAGAAATTGGCGATCGCCACGCCGACTTGAGCGTTGGCGGCGCGGACTTGTTGTTCGGCAACCAGCACATCAGGGCGGCGTTCGAGCAGGGCAGAGGGCAAACCAACGGGGATATCTGGCGGAACGATTTCGTCGAACAATTTTGCCGTATGAACAATCGGCTCGGGATTGGTGCCGATGAGAACACTGATCACGTTCTCCTGTAATGCAATCAGTCGCTCGAATTCCGGGATGGCCGCAGCAGAGGCGGCTTGTGCGGCCTCTGCGCGGGATGTATCCAGCTTAGAGGCAACACCACCTTCGTATCGTTGTGTGAAAAGTTTCAGAGTGTCGGTAAATGAAGCGGTGGTTTCCTTGGCGATCTGAAGTTGCAGTTCCAAGCCGAGGAGTTCGAAATAGGCTTGTGCGACATTGCTCGTCAGCGTAAGCATGACGCCACGGCGAGCCTCTTCCGTAGAGAGATATTGCGCGCGGGCAGATTCATTCAGCCGTCGAATGCGGCCCCAAATGTCGGCCTCCCAGGCGGCGCTACCCACAGCGAGAAAGGCGCCTTTGGTGGTTCCCACTCCCGGAACCAGAGAACCCAGGAACTCATTCTTGCCGTCACTGGCGCCAACGGAATAGTTAACGGCTGGAAAATATTGGGCTCGGGCAACGTTTGCGAGTTGGCGCGCTTGCTCAACGCGAGAAACCGCGATGGCCAGATCGTAGTTATTCGCGAGGGCGGTTTTGATCAGGGCTTTGAGTTGTTCGTCTTTGAACACTTCCCACCAAGGCAGATCCGCGTAGGAGGCTTGCTGAGCCGCCCCTTCCGCGCCACGAAAATCGGCGGGGACATTGACCTTTGCACGAACATAATTTGGACCTACGGCGCAGCCAGAAAGGATCAGCGTGGCCGAGAGGAGCGCGGCGATCACAGAGTGACGGATTTCGCGGCGGACGTCACCGAACCTCTGCTGCGAATAGGAGTCTTTCGTGCTCTTCAAGCGCAAATGATTCTCCGTTTCATCTACTCCCGATTAGTCGCCGTGTCCGGGAGCAGGGGGAGCCAATCCGGGCGTGCCGGGTTGCGGTGCCTTCAAACTCTCGACCCTTGCGCCGCCGAGCCGCTCAATCATGTAGAACAGCGCAGGAATGATGAAAATAGCGATAGCGCTCGCGGCAGTCATCCCGCCGATTACAGCGGTACCCATCACCTGTCGGGACACCGCGCCCGAACCCGATGCGCGCCAGAGCGGCACACAACCCAGAATGAACGCAAAAGAGGTCATCAAAATTGGGCGTAGGCGCAATCGAGCGCCTTCGAGAGCTGCATCGGAGAGTGACTCGCCCTTGTCGTATCCGGCTTTCGCGAACTCGACGATCAGAATCGCATTTTTGGCGGCCAGGCCGATGAGCATTACCAGGCCGATCTGAGCGTAAACGTTGTTCTCAAGACCGAGTCCGGTGTATTGCTTGAAAACCAGCAGGTCGATCATTCGGCGAACCAGTAGAGTAGCAAATGCGCCGAACACAGCGATCGGCACGCTCAACAGCACGCTGAATGGTAACGTCCAGCTCTCATAGAGCGCCGCGAGTATCAGGAACGCGAACAAGAGCGACAATCCGAAAATCGCGAACGGCGATACGCCCTGTGAAGCTTTTTCCTCCTGGAATGACATGCCCATGTAGTCAAAACCCATTCCCGAGGGCATGGTTTGGGCATAAACCTCCTCAAGCGCGCGCATGGCTTGGTTGGAACTGAATCCTCGCGCGACGGTCGCGTTGATCTGCGAGGCGCGATGGAGGTTGAATCGCATAGTGAATTCCGGTCCGCTGGTATCCTGGATGGCGGTGACAGCCGACAACGGCACCATGTTCCCATTCACATTGCGGACATAGAACTGTCCGAGATTTTCCGCGCGCGTGCGGTAAGCCCCTTCGGCCTGTGTATACACCTGCCATTGGCGGCCGAAGCGGTTGAAATAGTTGATGAACGCGCCGCCCATGAACGTTTGCAGCGTTCCATAAACGTCCTTCAATTGCACACCTTGCGTAAGCACCTTGTCGCGATCGACCTTCGCGAACACCTGGGGCACGGAGGGGAGACTGGTGGTAAAAATTCGCGCTATCTCTGGCCGCTTGCTCGCCACCTCGATAAATTTCTTCGTCTGCGCGGCGAGGAATTCGACATCGCGGCCCCCTCGGTCTTCCAATATGTACGTCACACCACCGGACGCGCCGACTCCGGGAATCGCGGGCGGCGGGAAAGCTACCGTGACGCCTTCGGGAAGCTTTCCGAGAACGTTATTCAGGTGAATCAGCAAATCCATGTATTGCTCGTCCTTTGCAATACGTTCGTGCCAGGGTTTAAACGTTACCCAGAAGAACGTGCTGTAAGTATTCTGAACGCCGCTCAACATGCTGTAGCCAATCACGGTTGTGACATGGGCAATGCCCGGGGTCTTCATCAAGATGTCTTCCACTTTTTCGGCGGCCGCAGAAGTTCTTTGCAGAGAGGAAGCATCGGGCAACTGCTGGACAACGAAAACATAGCCCTGGTCCTCATCGGGCAGGAAGCTGGTCGGCAGCTTACTTCCCGAGAATCCGGCCAGCACCGTAAAACCCAGAAGGAGGATCACCGCAAAGGACAGCTTGTGAATGAAGAAGCGGCACCAGGTTACGTAGTGATTCGTCGCCGAAGTGAACACCCTGTTGAACCAGGCAAAGAATTTTCCGAGGGGCCCGCGAGATTCCTTTTTGGGCCGAAGAAGCAGCGCCGAAAGCGCCGGGCTCAGAGTGAGTGCGTTGAACGCGGAGAAAATTACCGACACCGCGATGGTAACTGCGAATTGCTGGTAAAGACGCCCGGTGATTCCGGGAACGAAGGCCGTGGGGATGAACACCGCAGAGAGAATCACGGCAATACCGATGACCGGTGCGGAAACCTCCTCCATGGCTTTCATCGAAGCTTCCTTTGGAGAAAGGCCATGTTCGATGTGATGCTCCACGGCTTCGACAACCACGATGGCGTCGTCAACAACCAAGCCGATGGCCAGGACCAAGCCAAACAGTGACAGGGTGTTGACAGAAAATCCCAGGAGAGGAAACACCATGAACGTGCCGATCAACGAAACCGGCACTGCCAACAGTGGAATGAGAGTCGCACGCCAGCCCTGGAGAAAGATATACACAACGAGAATGACGAGTACCAATGCTTCGAGTAGCGTATGCTCGATTTCCTTAATGCCTTCGGTCACAGGGAGGGTCGTATCCAGAGCGGTTACATAATCCAGCCCCGGAGGAAACCTTTTCTTCTGCTCCTCCATGTAGGCAATGACGCCCTTGGCAGCGGCCACTGCGTTGGAGCCGGGCAGTTGATAGACGGCGATGACAGCGGCGGGCTTGCCATCGAGGCGGCCCAGCATGTTGTAGACCTGGGCGCCCAACTCGATGCGCGCAACATCTTTCAGCCGCAGCACCGAACCGTCGGGTCGAGCCCGCACCACGATCTCGCCAAACTCTTGCTCGGAAATCAGGCGTCCCTGAGCACGCACGGCGTAGGTGTATTCCTGTCCCGCCGGGACCGGTTCACCGCCTATCTGTCCCGCCGGGTTCACGTTGTTCTGAACCTGAATGGCGTTGATGATGTCCGGCACCGTGACCTGCAGCTTTGCGAGTTGATCGGGCTTCACCCAGATGCGCATGGCGTACTGGCCTGCGCCAAAGACAGAAACGCTGGCGATTCCCGGCACCTGCGTTAAGCCATCCTTGAGATTGATATAGGTGTAATTGGCAAGGAAACGCGAGTCATACGCCCCGTTGGGAGAATAGAGGTCAAACAGCATCATTGGCGCCATGGTGGACTTCTGCACTGTGACGCCATAATTGTTGACGGCGGTCGGAAGTTGCGAAGCAGCCTGATTCTGCCGCATCTGCGCCAAAATCTGGTCAGTACTCGCATCGGTCTTGATGTTGAAGTCTACCGTGAGTGTCGCCTGGCCGTTGTTGGCGTTCAGCGAATACATGTATTCCATGTTGTCCACGCCGCTCATTTGCTGCTCGATGGGAGTGGCTACGGACTGCTCCACGGTCAAGGCATCGGCGCCCACGTAGGTGGCCAGGACTTGAATTTGTGGATCGGCGATGTTGGGGAACTGCGCTGTCGGGAGCCCGAGCAACGCGACAACGCCGACAATCACCATGATCGCTGCGATCACCATGGACACGATGGGTCGTTCGATGAAGAATTTGTACATGGCTCCCGGTTAGTTCGCAGTTCCCTTGTTGGATTCGGTTGCAGTCGTGGAGCTTGCCTGATAAGGCTTTGGGTTAACCTGCTGCCCGTCCTTCACCTTTTGAATTCCTTCAGCAACGACACGTTCGCCAGGTTTTACACCCTCAGAGACAATCCACTCGGTACCTGTTTTCTCGCCCACCACGACGGGCCGAATGGCCACCTTATTGTCGCTCCCGACAACCGCCACTAGGAATTTGCTTTGTACATCGCTGACAGCTCGCTGCGGCACTAGCAGCGCGCCTTTATCGACTCTCGTTACTACCCGGATATTTCCGAATCCTCCCGGCCGCAGTAAATTATCCGGATTGGGGAACTCGACTTGCAGGAGTATGGCGCCGGTGCCGACATTCACCTGCCGATCGAGGGCGTAGAATTTGCCTGTGTGGTTATAAATGGAGCCATCCGTGAGTTCTAGCTCCCAGACCAATCTGCGGAGGCCCTGTACTTCCGCCTCGCCCGCCTTAAGCATTTCACGCCTGGCCTTCAGATAGTCTTGCTCGCTAGGTGTGAAATTCACCAGGATCGGATTCACGGCAGAAATCGTGGTGAGCGCGTTCGCGCTCTGCGGGCTAATAAAATCGCCGACTTGCGCGTCAGCGATGCCGGCAATGCCATCGATTGGCGCCGTAATCGTCGCAAATCCAAGGTTCAATTTCGCGCCGTCGAGCGACGCTTGTGCCGAAGCTATGGCCGCTTTCGCCGCTTCCATCTGTGCCAGAGCGGACAGGTTGTTCTGCGTCGCGTCATCCAGTTCTTGTTTGCTGATCGCACCTTGGGCCGCCAGCGGCGTGTAGCGCGTCACGTCCTGCTGCGTTTTGCCTTGTTGTGCCACCGCGCGAGCCAGGTCTCCCTTGGCCTGCTGCAGAACGCCCGTCGCCTGATCTACGGCGGCCTGGAATGTTCGTGGGTCGAGTTGAAAGAGCGGCGCTCCCTTTTTCACGTACGCCCCGTTCTGATATGTCTGGCTCATCAAATAGCCTGCCACTTGCGCGCGAATCTGCGCGTTGACCTTTCCAGTTAATGTGGCTACCCACTCCCGCGTGATCGGCACATCCTTCTGCACAACCTGGACCACTTCCACATCCGGCGCAGCCGCTTCTGCCTTCTTCTCCTCCCCGCAGCCCGACAAGAGCGTCGTGGAGAGTAGCAACGAAGTCACAGCCATCAGTGCGCAGATCTCTGCTTTTATTCTTCGAAGAGGTTTACCCGTATTCGAATCCGGGAAATATTTAGTCGTAAACATAGGAATTCCTGAACAGGATATTTTCTAAACGGATTTCCGTTTTCATCTCCAGCATCGGCACCTTAATACACCCAAGGCTTCCGAGTACAGCAAATTGATTTCGTCGCAGCTCTCGGGGACGATCAGCCTGATTCGCACTGACTTGCAATCGATTGGAACTTTTGTTCCGAGGCATTTCTCGGACACCACTCCACCTTTGAGCCCTTTCTTCGCCGCGCGGCCGAGTCACGAACTGGTTACCAAGTATGGCGTCGGCTCCGAATTCTGGTAGCTGTGGCTCGCTCTCGGCTCGCGCCGCCGCAGTCCGAGGAGCTGGCCTAACGACGGAGTGGGTCCAACTTTCGCGGCGTCCAACCCACCCGGCCAACTCCCTCAACATACACATAATGCCGGACTTGACCGTCATATTGATCAAACCTCAAATCTCTAAATTAACTTCCGACTCACATACCATCTCGCTGCCACCTAGAAGCCATTAAGCCAACGACTTTGTTGCGGTTGGCCGGTTCAGCAACGAAAAGACTTTGGAACTAGTCGATGCCGAACACCATCGCATAACGTGCAGCTATTGTGAGAAGTCGTCGAACGTAACCAACCGCCACAGCAAAGAGGCACTACGTCGAGGGAATGGCTATCAGATTGATTTCGGAAAAGAACAAACCGCATTGATTCGCGAATGGCAGGTTGTGAAACAAAGCCGCGTGTACGCCGACTCTCCGCTTGCGTGCAGCATATCGCCTCAAATATAGTCAGGTCTCGTGCCCTCTTTGAAGACTCGCTCTCTTCCTCGACGGCGACATGTCCAACAGTTCCGGCGAGGTGCCCATTGAGTTTCACACCAGAAGAATTCCGTCAAGACTGCTTGTCGATGTCACGCTGCTTCGAGACCATCATGACCGAATTTGGAAAATCACGGAGGCTATTCCGTTGGGCGAGTCGAGAAGCAATCTGGGACTTGCACATCAAAGTGCGGACCAGGTGACAGTAAGTTTGAGAAAGACGTTGATGGAGATGGCTTAATCGGTCACTGATGGGATACCTCCATTCTAGTATCGCTCGAATCCTCTGGCGCTCAACCACCGCGAGGCGACCCGCCCGGCTTCTCAAGTTGGCCGTCAAGAACCCACTGGTCTTCAACACGAATTGACGATCTCTTGGCCGGTTCTCCATTACGCAATCGGTGAAACGCCCCATGCGATGAAATCCTGTAGATAGAGGGAGAAGTAATCGGGGCGGCCTTGCGGGAAGAGACGAGCCGCTCTTGGGGGAGGCGCCAATTGAATCTCTTGTATGCAGTTTCCGCTCAAAGCAATCCACTTTACCAAGGTAATTTCAGACTTCATGGGCGCTATCAGACCTATGGTCAACACAGCTTCATATATGACCTCATTGCAGCCGCTCACCGTCGGGGTGTCCGTGGCTGCCGACCTAGCCAGAATGGCCGAGGACATTGGGATGGCTTTCTCCTCCTATCCCACTCCGGTCCAAGAACGTATCATGAGATGGCGATGTCTCTGGACCGAAAAACCTGCCGTCTCATGGCGTCGGAGCACGGCTCAGTTGCATTGGGTAGGTCCCGATGAACGACATAATCACCGAAGTGGTACTAGCCTCCACATTTCCGGCAGCCGGACATATCAGCCTTTTTCTGAAATTCTTCCGAACGAGCTGCTGGAGTTGTCGTAGTCAAAAGTTTCGGTCAGAAAGGAACCGACCTGGTAGGTGAAGGCTACGAATTCCCTTTGAGAGTTATCGCGTGTCCTTTGGAGCATTTTGATGCCATTGGCTTCGCGGCTCGCCGCGTTGGGGACTTCGCGGTGGCTTATGCCCTTGAGAGTGGCGCACATCAGTCGGATTCGCAGCACGTCGCGGGTAGAATTTATGTGATTTTCCCGTGTACCAATTTTCAGACTTTCTGCAGGTGCTGGCTGATCGAACAGCCATTGTCAGGTTTTGCAGTTCTTCCCGAATCAGGCGCAATTCGCTAACGATCTCTTGGGCGATCTGGTCTGCCCTGTGCCCGTCCTGAAAAAAAACAAGGCCGAGTCCTTGAAATTGCAGTAGTAGCCTGGCGCAGAACACCTCCGGAACACAGCGCTGCACGCTCCTCGCGATCCACGCCGTGGTTTCTCTTTTTCGAGAACCGTTTTTCGCGGTTTGGCCCAGAAACAAATTGCTGGTACGGTTTTTGTCTACGGAACGAAGCGGCAGATTTCCTGGAGACAACGATTCTCAGCCAGTGTCTTCACTCGGCGGTAAAAGCCCTAGGATTGCCGAAGGGCGGCTTCCACGCATTTCGCAGGGGCTGCAATCGACGTTGGGAGCTGGCTGGACTCAATCCGGCTGTGCAACGTCAGATGATGGGTCATTCATCGGCAACTATGACCCGGCTGTACAGTGGGGAGATACCGTTCGAAGACGTGGCCGCAGCAGTTTCCAGAACGTTTGGCAATAAAATTGATGTTTTGGAAACGATGGAAACTGAGGCGGTTGCCTAAGTAATTGATTCGAATGGAGCGGCCTATGAGAATCGAACTCACGCCTGAACCTTGGCAAGGTTCCGTACTACCATTATACTAAGGCCGCTCCGGCCTCTCTTTTTATAGCACGCCCACACCCCAAAAACCAAGCCGCGTGGACGATTCGTGAATGGAATGCTAACTCTCAAGAGACTTGCGTGACGCGCGCGGACTTCACGATCGGCGACCGCCGCTGCCTTTCCGCAAAACGTGTCGCTTTTTCTTTGTCGGTATACACGCGACCGAAGGTTTCTCCATCGGCATAAATCACGGTGACCAGAAAATGATGATGACGCCGGCGGCGATCCTTGCCAAATTCCGATTTTTCATCCCGCACGGTCTTTCGCGGAGGCTTATTTACTGTTTTTGCCACGGGATTTTCCTCAGTCTGTGACGTTTCAAGTTAGTCACTATCGCAAGAATCTCTCCACTGCGCAAGTGAAGAGAAAGTTATTCTCGACCATCGTATATTGGATGAAGATTTATGATTTAGAGATGCTACTTTCCCCAAAGCGCGAACTCGGTAACGGAAACATAATCAAAAGTTTGCCTCCTGTCCACCGGTTTATCCTACACCTGAGACGCTCCCGGCCGCCTTGCTTGGCTTTCCAAGCAGCAGATTCCATGAAACATTTTGGCGAGTTTTACGTCTTTACTAGTGAGACTGGAACATGCTCTTTATGGCGCAAAAGGACGCTACCATGATCGTCATCGAAAAACAGCCGCCTCTGCTTGAGGATCTCCGGAAACACACTGCGGAGCAACTGGCGGAACTGCGCTGGCTCTTGAATGCCGGCATTACAGGCCGCCCGGACACTCGGCGCCCCGGGTTTTACGAACTCGATGGCACCGCCAATGTGTACTACATCTTCCGATATCCGACCGGCCACAAAGTCCTGCTCGTTGCGGCATGGCAAAAAAACACCGATCCCGTTGCGGAGATGGTTGCTTGCTGGAGCCCTGCGGCCTAAAATTTCGCACCTCAGAAATGCGCAAAACTGTGTAAGAAACCAGGCGGACCCTGCGGTCTGCCTTATTTTTTCTCGTCGAGATTGAGCGCCGCGGAATTGATACAATAGCGCAACCCCGTTGGCCCGGGGCCGTCGTCGAACACGTGCCCTAGGTGCGCCCCGCAGCGGCTGCAGGTCACTTCCGTGCGACGCATCCCGTGGGAATTGTCTGTCGTCTCTTCCACCGCCTGCGGAGCTGCAGGGTCAGAAAAGCTCGGCCATCCGCAGCCAGAGTGGAACTTCGTTTCCGAACGGAACAGCTCCTGGCCACAACACACGCACTGGTACGTGCCGGGCGTTTCCGTTCTCTCATACTCACCTGTAAAGGGAGCCTCGGTCCCCTTCTGACGGGTCACATAGTATTGATTCGGAGAGAGTTGTTTCTTCCATTCCGCGTCACTTTTTTCTATCTTGTCTGCCATTTCATCCCCCTATCGGTGTACGCCATCTTCTCACCAGTATCAGATTCGGCGCATGGCCTTGACGTTTCAGCGACGGAACCCAATGATAAGAAGGAGCTGGCCTCTGTGCGAGTTCAGACGGCTTATGCCCAACCAGACCGAAGCCCAGTATGCCCAACAGCGCCGGAGTCGCCGCGCCAAGATCGCGAAACCCTTACGCGTGCGCCCCTCAGAACCCCGAGACGATCACTTCGAAGACCTGCCAGTCAGCATAAATGCTTCAAAAGAAGGTATTTATTTCCACACTCGACGCAATAACTACTACAAAGGCATGCGCGTCTTCGTCACCTTCCCTTTCACTTCCGCCCACGACCCTATGAATTGCGAGTATGTGGCAGAGGTAGTGCGCGTCGAGACCCTCGCCAATGGTCGGTTTGGCGTAGCCTTGCACCTGAAAATGACCGTGAATTACAGCGCCGGCGCTCCACCGAGTTCCGTCTCAGGCGCCTAGCACGCAAACTTTCGATTCCGGATACAGGAAATTTGAATTGCAAGCCACGGGCCGGCTCGTGTATCTTCACCCTCGCATGACTTCTCGGGCGCATCGGCACCATCATCACCACGGCTTTTCGCCGCGCCCTTCCCGGTCTGTCTAGCGCTTACTGAAATACAAGCTCTACTCGGCCCGCTGGCGCGAATCGCCCGGCGGGTTTTTTGTTTTTGGGAGGCTGTTGTGGAACTGGCATTCGAAAAACTCGGAGGGCTCATCCCCGGTATCGTACAGGATCATGATACCGGCGATGTGCTAATGCTCGGCTATCTGAATACCGAAGCACTCGAAGAAACGCAGCGTACCGGCGAGGTTCACTTTTTCTCGCGCTCGCGCAACCGTCTCTGGAAGAAGGGCGAAACCAGCGGGCACGTCCTGCGCGTGCGCGAAGTTCGCATCGATTGCGACGCGGACGCCATCCTCTTCCTCGTCGATCCCGTCGGGCCCGGCGTTTGCCATGAAGGCTATCGTAGTTGCTTTTACCGTTCGCTCGAATCCGACGGCAGCTCGCTCGTCATCTCCGATCGCGTGTTTGTTCCGATGGACATCTACGGCACAAAGGACGGGAAATGATCCTCAAACTCGGCATTCCCAAGGGAAGTTTGCAGGATGCCACCATTGATCTTTTGGCGCGAGCCGGTTGGAAAGTCACGATCAGTTCGCGCAGCTACGTGCCGGCTATTGATGATCCCGAAATGGATTGTTTGCTGGTCCGCGCGCAGGAAATGGCGCGCTACGTCGAAACCGGCGCGCTCGATGCGGGAATTACAGGCCACGACTGGGTCCAGGAAACCGCTGCCGATGTGATCGAGTTGGCTGAACTCGTCTACGCCAAGCAACGGCTCGCGCGCGTGAAGTGGGTGCTTGCGGTGCCGGAGGATTCCGCGATTCGCACGCCGCGCGACCTCGAAGGGAAAGTGATCGCCACGGAAGTTGTCGGCATCACAGAGCGATACCTTGCCAGGCACGGAGTTAAGGCCCGCGTCGAGTTCTCTTGGGGCGCGACCGAAGTGAAGGTTCCGCAACTCGCCGACGCCATCGTTGAAGTAACTGAGACGGGCTCCTCGTTGCGCGCGAATCGACTGCGCGTTATGGATACCGTTCTGGAATCCTCTACGGTTTTCATCATGAATCGCAAATCTGCCGAGGATCCGGCCAAGCGCGAAAAAGTGGAAAATCTCGTGTTGATGCTTCAGGGAGCGATCGCCGCTGCGACACGAGTGGGTTTAATGCTCAACGTGCGTCGGCAGGATCTCTCCGCCGTTCTTTCCGTGCTTCCCGCATTGAAGAATCCAACAATCTCCGAACTCAGCGATTCGGACTGGGTTGCAGTGAATACGATTATCGAAGAATCCGTGGTGCGCCAGATTTTGCCTCGTCTGAAAGCGGCGAAAGCACAGGGCATCGTCGAATATCCTTTGAACAAGATCGTGCTCTGATGCGCATCCTGAAACTTACGCACAAAGCGGAAGCAGAGTTGATCAAACGTCGCGAAGGACAGGATCGCGACGCTCATCGCGCCTCGGCTCGCATCGTGGCTGACGTGAAGCGCCGCGGCGATGCCGCCCTCGACGAGTGGACTCGCAAACTCGATGGCCTGGACGTTCGTGGAAAATCGCTCTGGATCACTTCCAGCGAAATGAGCGCGGCACGAAAGCGAGCGGATCGCGAATTTCTGCGCGCCGTGGAACATGCCGCCAGGAATGTACGGCGCGTGGCAGTGAAACAGTTGCCGCACGCCTGGTCTTTTGAGGTCGAGCCCGGCGTAAATGTGGCGCAGCTCATTCGTCCGATCGACTCCATCGGGTGCTACATTCCGGGCGGGCGTTTCGCGCTGTTCTCGACTATGGTGATGACCGTGGTGCCTGCGCTGGCGGCGGGAGTGAAGCGCATTCTCGCGGTCTGCCCCCGTGCCAACGACGAACTCCTGGCCACTGCGCATTTACTCGGTGTAACCCACTTGGCGAGAGTTGGCGGAGCGCAAGCCGTCGCCGCACTGGCTTACGGAACAAAACGCATCGCCGCAGTTGAAAAGATCTACGGTCCCGGCAATCGCTACGTCACCGCCGCAAAACAGATTGTCAGCGCAGATTGTGCCATCGACCTGCCGGCCGGCCCGACCGAAGCCGTCGTGCTAGCTCGCTCCGGAAATGCTCGCTGGATCGCAGCCGACCTGCTGGCCCAGGCCGAGCACGCCCCGGATGCGGGAAGTTTTCTCGTCACGACGTCGCAGCGATTGGCCGAGCAGGTCCAACGCGAAGTCACAGCCCAGCTGGAGCTTTTGCCGCGCTCGAATCCTGCCCATATCTCCACTGTAAAATCCGGCGCCATTCTTTTGGCGCGCACATGGGAGGAAGGGATCGCCTTCGTAAACCGTTTCGCAGCGGAACATCTGTCGCTGCCGGCAAGTTCGCCGGCGCTGCTCGAAAAGATTCATTCCGCGGGCACAATTTTCGTCGGGCATCTCAGCGCGCAATCGTTTGGGGATTACGCCAGCGGCAGCAATCACGTCTTGCCGACAGGCGGCTGGGCACGGCGCCGCGGTGGGCTCTCCGCCAGCGAATTTGTGAAGCAAATCAGCGTGCAGTCGATCCGCCCAGCGGGATACCGTCGCCTGGCCGCCGACGTTCAGGTTCTTGCACGCTCCGAAGGTTTGTTTGCACACGCCAACGCGGTCCAGGTGCGCAAATGAAGGTTCACCTTCCCGTGCGCAAAGCCATTCTGCTGCGCCGCACTTACGAAGCTCCCGCAGAAGGCCGCGCGGGCAAAATTCGGCTGGACTTTAACGAAAACACCAGCGGCTGCAGCACGGCGGCACGCAAAGCGCTGGCCCGCCTAACGCCCAAAGAAATCGCCACGTATCCCGAATACCAAATTCCCACACGCAAGCTCGCTCGTTATTTTGGGGTTCATCCGGAGGAACTGCTTCTCACCAATGGCGGGGACGATGCGTTGCGCGTGTTCTTCGATACCTTTGTCGAGCCGCGCACCGACGTCCTCATCTGCGAGCCCACATTCCCCATGTACCGCTATTACGCTGAAATCGCCGGCGCGCGCATCAAGGTTCTGCGCTACGGCCAAAGCATGGAATTTCCATTGGACGAAGCGCTCGTCGCGCTCCGCAAGAAGCCACGGCTGTTCTTCCTCGCCAATCCCAATAATCCCACGGGCACCTTGGTTTCCGGCGACGCCATTCGCAAACTGGTCAGGGCCGCGTCGCACACGGTCATGATTCTCGATGAAGCCTACGCCGAATTTTCGACGGAATCGGCGGTTTCCTGGGTCCGGCGATTTCCGAACCTGTTCGTCGCCCGCACATTCTCGAAAGCCGAAGGGATGGCGGGATTGCGCCTAGGCGCCGTAATCGGCCGACGCGATTCTCTGGCCTTCCTGCGACGCGCCATGCCGCCGTATCCGGTTAATCTGGCCGCCTTAGTGTGCGGCGTCGCCGCTGTCGAAGAACGTAGAACGATTGCCCGCTACGTTTGCGGTGTGAAGCGCCTTCGCGCCTGGTTTGCCGGTGAACTGGAACGCCGTGGCGTCTGTGTGTTTCCCAGTTCCGCAAATTTCCTACTCGCGGATTTCGGCGAGCAAGGCCCAACCTTTTTCAAGAAACTGGCGCGCCATGACATTTTGGTGCGCGAACGAAGCCATGATCTCGGCCCGGGATTCGTCCGCATCACGATTGGCACGGAGGCAGAGATGAAGAAACTGCTACAACTTTTTGGCCCTGGCCGTTAGGAACTTCCATGTCCAGAACCGCAACCATCTACCGCGCAACGAAAGAAACGCAAATCGACCTCCGCCTAAATCTCGATGGCCGGGGCAAATCCGAAATTTCCACCGGCATCCCTTTCCTCGACCACATGCTGGATCTGGTAACGCGCCACGGCGCCTTCGATCTTCGCCTGAAGGCCGCCGGCGATCTCGACGTCGATCAACATCATACCGTCGAAGACGTCGGCATCGCCCTCGGAGAAGCGGTTAACGCTGCTCTCGGACGCAAGCGTGGCATTCTCCGCGCCGGTTATTTTCTGATGCCGATGGACGAAACTCTGGCCGCCGCAGCCGTCGATTTCGGTGGACGCGCCTTTTGCGTAGTGAAAGCGGAATTCTCTGCGCAGACCGTCGGTGGCTTCCAGACGGAGCTTGTCGAAGACTTTTTCCAGGGCTTTGCGCAAGCCGCGCGCGCCAACGTGCACCTCCGCGTGCTCTACGGCCGCTCGTCGCACCATCAAGTCGAAGCGTTGTTCAAAGCGTTCGCTCGCGCGTTGCGATTTGCCGTTTCGCGCGACAAGCGCCTGCGCAACGTGCTCCCAAGCACCAAGGAACTCTTGTGATCGCCACCCTCATCGATTATGGCGCAGGCAACGTTACCTCCGTCGCGCGCGCTCTGCAGCGGCTCGGTACCGAGATCCGCACCACCAATCAGCCAGAGGAAATCTCCACGGCGACATGCCTGATTCTTCCTGGCGTCGGGCACTGGGCCGCGCTTCTGAATTCCCTCGACGCGCATGGGTTGCGCAACCCCCTTCTCACTGCCGTTTACCGCGGCACACCGTTTCTCGGGATCTGCCTCGGGCTGCAAGCGCTCTATCAAAGCAGCGCCGAAGCACCCGAGCTTCCCGGTCTCGGCCTTATGCACGGCCACGTCGAACAACTTCCGCACAACGTGAAGCTACCGCACATGGGATGGAATCAGTTGCGACCACTGCGCGACTGCCGGCTTCTCGAAGGAATTCCTCCTGATTCTTATTTTTATTTCGCTCATTCCTATGCTGCACCGGCGGGCGGTCCGGCAAGCGCCGCCACTTGCGAACACGGAATCGAATTCACCGCGGTGCTCGAAACTGCACAGATTTTCGGAGTGCAGTTTCACCCGGAAAAAAGCGGCGCACCCGGAGCCAGGTTGCTCGACAATTTCCTGAGGCTCGCGGCATGAGCCTCGCGCACCGAATTATTCCTTGCCTCGATACCGATGGTTCGCGGGTCGTGAAAGGCGTCCACTTCGAAGGTCTGCGCGACGCCGGCGATCCGGTGGAACTTGCCGCTCGCTACAATGCCGAAGGCGCGGACGAACTTGTCGTCCTGGACGTCGCTGCGGCCCGCGATGACCGGCCCACGTTTCTCGAAACCATTCGCCGCGTCGCCGAGCAACTCAGTATTCCTCTCTCTGCCGGCGGCGGCATTCGTTCGCTCGACGACGCGCGCACCGTGGTGCACGCCGGCGCCGACAAAGTCACGCTAAACACAGCCGCCGTCGAACGTCCCAAATTGATCAGCGAACTCTCGCGCGAATTTGGCGCCCAAGCGGTAGTGCTCGCGATCGACGCCAAACGCGAAAGCGAACATTGGCAGGTGCGCGTAAAGGGCGGGCGGGTGGCCACCACCTGGAACGCGGAGGACTGGGCGCAACGTGGCGTGGAGCTGGGCGCCGGAGAAATTCTACTGACTTCCGTGGATCGTGATGGCACGCAGTCGGGATTCGACCTAGCACTCACGGCTGCGATCAGCCGCAGCGTCGGTGTTCCTGTGATCGCCTCCGGCGGCGCCAGGCTCCCGCAGCATTTTTTCGAAGTGTTTTCTGAGGGTGCGGCAGACGCCGCACTTGCCGCCTCCATCTTTCACGATCAGGTGCAATCCATCCGCGCGTTAAAATCTTTTCTGCAATCGAATGGTGTGGAAGTGAGGCTGCCGTGCTGATTCCCTGCATCGATCTGCAGCGTGGCCAGGCGGTGCAACTCGTGCACGGCCGCAAACGCGAACTGGCCGTCGCCGATGTGCTCGGTTTGCTCGATCGCTTTTCGTCCTATGAATGGCTTCACGTTATCGATCTCGACGCCGCCATGCGCAAAGGCCACAACAACGCACTCGTCCGGCGGCTCTGCGTCGCAGCACGCAATAGATACAAGATGAAGGTACGCGTAGGCGGCGGCATCCGAACCGTTCGCCGCGCATTGGCCCTGAAAAAACTTGGCGTGCGACAGGTCATTGTCGGTAGCGCCGCATTTCGGCAAGATCGCCCGAACTTGGCATTTTTGGAAGTGCTCGCGGCGAGAATCGGAAGAAAGCATATCCTGATAGCACTCGACACGGCGCAAGGGCGCGTGGTTACGCACGGCTGGCGCAGTTCGCTTTCCGTCGAACCCGCCGAAGTATTCAAATCCTTCGAACCCTACTGCGCCGGGTTTCTCTGCACTGACGTCGATCGCGAAGGCACCATGACCGGCGCGAACCTGAAGTGGTTCCGAGCCCTGCGCGCCGCCACGAAACTCCCGGTCGTCGCGGCCGGCGGCATCTCGACAACTCGCGAAATCCGCGATCTCGAAAAGATAGGCATGGACTCCGCCGTCGGCATGGCCCTTTATAAAAACCGTGTCGCATAAGCTTCCCGCCGCAGCCTACCTGCAGTACGATAGTGTCGCAATCCGGAGGTCCTATGCTCGTGACTTTCCGCCCTTGCGGCCCCAAAGATCACAAGTCTTTGCTCAAGCTCATTGTCGCTTACTACCGCTTCGACAAAATCCCGTACCGCCTGAAATCCCTCAGTCGGGGACTTGATACGCTTCTCCGCAACCTTTCCCTCGGCCAAGCCTGGCTGATGGAAGCGCACAAAAGGCCGGTGGGCTACACGTTGCTGACCTACAACTTCGATCTTGAATACGGCGGCGTCGAGGGGATGCTCACGGATGTGTATGTAGAAAAGCCGTTCCGCAATCGTGGAGTAGGGACCCTGGCGCTTTATGAAGTGGAAGATTTCTGCCGCGAGCGCGGCATACAAAACGTCGAGCTACAAGTGCTAAACCACAACAAGCATGCCGAGAAGTTTTATCGCAAAGCCGGGTTCCACAACCTGCCTCGCAAAGTCATGCTGATGGAAGTTCGATCCGAAGAAAAACGCCCACCGCGGCGTCCTATCGCAAATAGGCATCCGTGATGTATTGCTGCACCATGCGCTGGGTATTGAAGAACGATCCGTTGATAGCAATCGCGTGCTGCATTACAGCCAGGTAGCGGTTGCGGTCTTCATAAAACATCGGAATGATCACGCTCTCTAACTTCGAGTAGAGGCTCTCGGCATCCTGCGCGTTGTCCGTCACCGCCTCGGGCGAAGGATCGCGGCGATGCGATTCCCCGATCGACCAGCCAGTCACGCCCTCGATGTGTCCCTCCACCCACCAGCCATCCAGAATGCTCAGGCTAGGCACGCCGTTCAGCGCAGCCTTCATCCCGCTCGTGCCCGAAGCTTCCAACGGCCATTGTGGGGTGTTCAGCCATAAATCGCCGCCCGAAGTGAGCGTCCCGCCCAGGTCCATGTTGTAGTTGTCCAGAAAAACAATGCTGACGTTTTTCTTCAGGGCTTTCTTGGCTTTGAAAATCCGGCGGATGATGTCTTTTCCTCCGGCGTCCTTGGGATGCGCTTTGCCGGCGAAAACGATCTGAAAGTTGCCCACATTCTTGGCGATGTGCCGGAGACGATCCAGATCGCTAAGGATCAAGTCGGCGCGCTTGTAGCCGGTCGCGCGGCGCGCAAACCCGATCGTGAAAGCTTCAGGGTCCAGCCTCAACCCGGTCTTTTTCCGAACAGCTTCAAGCAGGTCGTGTTTCGCCAGCAGATGCGCTGCCCACACCTCTTCCGGAGGCAAACCCAACGCCCCTCGCAAACTGTAGTTGTCCTCGCGCCAGGAAGGAATGTGCCGGTCGAATAAATCGCGAAATGGAGCCGAGCACCACGTCGCTGCATGCACTCCGTTCGTAATGGCTTCGATCGCAACGTTGGGAAACATCTTCCTAGAGACCTCGCCATGCAGCTTCGCGACGCCATTGATGTAGTTGCTCAGCCCCAATGCCAGATACGTCATGTTCAGCGAAGCGCCTCGCTTCGACGCTTCCACCAGATTCGGAAAACTTTGCTCCACTTGCAGGATGCTCTTGATCAATTCCGCCGACGAAGCGTCTTTCTCGTCAAAAATCCGCCCCAGCTCGGGATTCAAGCGCGTCAGGTACTCCACTGGAAATTTATCGTGCCCCGCCGGCACCGGCGTATGCGTTGTAAACACGCACTTGCTGCGTACGTGCTCGATATCTTCGCCCTTTACGGAGTTGCGGCCAGCGCGCTTAGCCTCCTCTTCCAGTAACTCGATGGTCAGCAGCGCCGCGTGCCCTTCGTTCATGTGATAGCGCATCAATTCCGTGTGCCCCAGCGCTCGCAGCATGCGCACGCCACCAATTCCGAGCAGCATCTCCTGAGACAACCGGTAATAAGGATCTCCTCCGTAGAGCGAACCCGTCAGTTCCCTGTCACGCGGGTCATTCTCCGGCAAATCCGCATCCAGAAAATAGATCGGCACCTCATACCCGCGCACGCCTTTCGCCGTATAGCGCCAAGCTCGCAGTTCCACGCTGCGACTTTCGAGCGTAACCGTCACGCGCGGAGCCTCTTCCACCAGGAATTTCTGTACATCCCATTCTGCTGGCTCTTCTGCCTGTAAGCCCTCTTCGGACAATCTCTGCGTGAAAAATCCCTTCCGGTACAGCAGCGACACCGCCACCATGGGCAGCCGGACATCGGCGGCTGCGCGAATCGTATCGCCGGCCAGCACGCCAAGCCCTCCGCTGTAACTCGGCATGGAGTTTTCCAGCGCAATTTCCATCGAAAAGTAAGCAACAAATCGTTTAGGTAGGTGTGGCAGATTAGCCATCGTTCCTGGGTCTCCGTCCTGCGCGCTGCTCTCTCTTTGTGTTTCCGATCCCTCTGTAAACCTAATATTGTCCGAGAACACTCGTCCCCAAGCAAGGAAAGCCGCCGTCGCTAGTTCGTTGTCATAACGGGCGCGCCACCGGAATGCAGGCACGTTGTGGCGCGGTCCGGTCCGGGCGGCATCTTGAGCGGGCTATCGGCGGTCTGTTCGCTTCGCTATAATTCTCCAGCATGTCGATGATCCTCGAAGGTGTTCAGGTCCTCGAACTTTCCGAAGCCCTCGCCGGCCCATACTGCGCCATGATGTTGGGCGATTTGGGCGCCGAGGTCATCAAGGTCGAGCGCCCGGGCACCGGAGACCAATCCCGCACCTGGGGTCCCCCTTTCATTGGCAACGAGTCCGCCTATTTCCTGGCCGTCAATCGCAACAAAAGATCGATCACGCTGAACTATGATCATCCGATCGGCTCGGAAATCCTCCATCGCCTTCTCGCCAAAGCGGACGTGTTCATCTGCAATCAGCCTTCCCTCGTATCCCTGCAGCGCCGTGGCATCGACCCTGTCACGCTCCGCGCGAGACACCCGCGTTTAATTTATTGCGCCATTAGTGGCTACGGCCTCGCCGGTCCGAAGGCCGGTCAACCCGGCTACGACATCCTGGCGCAAGCCGAAGCCGGCGTCATGAGTTTCACGGGCGAAAGCGGCGGCCCGCCCATGCGTTTTCCCGTCGCGATCGCCGACATTACCACCGGAATGTACGGCGCAATGGGCATTCTTGCAGCCTTGTATGCCCGTGAACGTACCGGCAAAGGTGACTTCCTCGACTTGGCCCTGTTCGATTCTCAATTGACTTGGCTCGCCAATATCGGCAGTAATTTCCTGAACGCCGGAATCTCTCCTCCTCGCTTGGGCAACGCCCATCCGAGCATCGTCCCGTACCAGTTGTTTCAAGGAAGCGATGCGCGTTCGTTCGTCGTCGCCGTTGGTACACCGGCGGTTTGGCTGCGGCTTGTGCGCCTTCTGGACCTGGAGAAGGAACTCGGTGCGGACTCTCGGTTCGCCACCAACGCCGATCGCATCCAGCACCGCGAAGTCCTGATTCCTCTTCTTCAACAACGATTCGCTGCATCCCCTGCGGACTTCTGGGTCGGTCGATTAATGGCCGGCGATATTCCAGCCGCGCCGATTCAAACCGTTGGCGAGGCGCTAAACGACCCGCAAACCATTTCACGCGCCCTGATCGTTGAACTGGAACATCCCGTACTGAAAACCGTTCGCAGCATCGCGAACCCGATCCGGCTCGAAGCTCAACCGATCCTTTATCGTCTTCCTCCACCCATCCTCGGAGAACACAATCGCCAGATTCTGCGTGAGCTACGTTTGCCTGATTCCGAGGCGGAACGTGCGCTTCAAACCGCCTGTTATGCTGTGCCGGCCACGAATTCTCTCGATTGAAGATTTGAATAGCCGCTGTGGGTGAGTGCCGCGTCACAACGGCGAAAACAACCGCGATGCTGAGCTACACTGTTATATAAGGACGCCAAAGCAGGTGATGCTGGCATGGGCATAGAAGCCAACGAAATTCCAGGATTTCTCTTTTACGATCATGTAGCGATCGCCGTGAAACAGGGCGACCTCGAAAATCAGATCAACGCCTACCGGCTGTTGGGCTTCAGGGAAATTCACCGTGAGGACGTTCACGGCAAGGATATGGTTCGCGAAGTTCTGTTACGCATCGGCGATGGACCTAATTTGGTGCAACTGCTGGAGCCCCTGTCTGCCGATTCTCCGGTGGCGAAGCAAATCGAAAAAAACGGCGGGTGCGGAGGCTTTGCTCACATCGCGCTGCGCGTTACGGATATTCACAAGGCATTCGACGACCTGAAGGCAAAAGGCGTGCACATCATTGACGCAGCCCCCCGTCCGGGCTCCCGCGGCACAACCGTGTTTTTCGTGCACCCGAAGACGATGGACACAGCCGCGCTCGGCTATCTGATCGAAGTCGTGCAGGAGGGTAAGGCGTGAGGTGGGACGAGTTTCCACACATACCGACGGCGGAATGGGAAGCCGCCATTCGGGCGGACCTGAGCGGCACGAACTACAACAAGAAATTGCTCTGGGATACCGACGAAGGGATTACGGTCCGCCCGTTTTACCGCGCCGAGAATTTGCCCGGCGACGTCGGCGTGGCCCGGTTCACGGGAACCTGGCAGATTGCGACTGCCGCCGATATCCCGGAGAAAGCCGTGCGCGGCGACCTGCTGCACGAACAAGGAGCCACGGCGGTTCAAGAGATTGGTTACGCCCTGGCTGAATCCCAAGGCAAGCGAAAGACGTTTGTCTTCTCCGTCGGAACTAACTATTTCTTCGAAATCGCGAAATTGCGCGCCGCCCGCCAACTCTGGCTTCGCCTCTCGAGCGAACCCATGGCTATCTGGTCAAGAACCTCCATGGCCGACAAGAGCCTCTATGATCCCCCGGCGAACCTGATGCGCTGCACCACCGAAGCAATGGGCGCGGTGTTTGGCGGCTGTGACTATCTGGTCATCGAGCCGGCCCGTTTTCCCGAACATCTTGCCCGGAGTCTCGGCCGCATCCTACGCGAAGAATCGCATTTCGACGAAGTCTCCGATCCCGGCGGAGGTTCGTATTACATCGAGTCGCTGACGGCTTCCATTGTGGCGGAAGCCCGCAAAGTGTACGAAGCCGGTTTGCAGGGCCGCAACGCCGCGATCGCCGCTTCCCGAGCCGCGAAGGAAAAAGCCGTTGCACAACGCAAGCTCACATTAGTTGGCGTGAATAACTATCCGGACCTAAAAGAGACGTTGCCCGCGGATGCCTTCCTGCCGGCAACTCCCTGGCGGATGGCAGAGCCATTCGAAGAAATACGTCGGCGCGTTGAAAAATCCGGCAAGCGCCCGCGAGTGCTGCTGCTGTTGCGCGGCGACGTGAAAATGAAAACGGCACGCGCCAACTTCTGCCTGAATCTGTTCGGCTGCGCCGGATTCGAAGTGGCGAACTCAGAAACGCTTGAGGCGGCCGACCTCGTTGTCCTGTGCAGTTCTGATCCCGAATATTTGTCCTTCGCTCTGGAAATTTGCAAGCAGACGAATTTGCCAGTGATCGTTGCCGGCAATCCCATAGAGCAAATCCCGGCGCTTCGTGCCGCGGGCGTGAAAGACTTCGTTCACGCGGGGATGGACGCCGTGGAATTTTTGTCGCGCTGGCAACAGGCCCTCGCATGACTCGCCAGAAATACATGCCTCCCGAGGGCGTCGAAGTAAAACCTCTCTATACGGCCGCGGATTTGGCCGGAATCGAACATCTGGATTACGCCGCAGGCTTCCCGCCATTTCTTCGCGGCCCGTACGCTTCGATGTACACGCTGCATCCGTGGACGATCCGCCAGTATGCCGGCTTTTCGACGGCGGAGGATTCGAATGCCTTCTACCGCCGCAATCTCGCCGCCGGACAAAAAGGTCTCAGCGTCGCCTTCGACCTAGCAACGCACCGCGGCTACGATTCCGACCACCCGCGTGTGACCGGCGACGTTGGAAAAGCGGGCGTGGCCATCGACAGCGTCGAAGACATGAAAATCCTCTTCGACAAGATTCCCCTCGACCAGATGTCTATCTCCATGACCATGAACGGTGCTGTCCTCCCTATCATGGCCTTCTATATCGTTGCCGCGGAGGAACAAGGCGTCTGCACGCAAAAACTCAATGGCACGATTCAGAACGACATTCTCAAAGAATTCATGGTCCGCAACACTTACATATATCCGCCGGGCCATTCCATGCGTATCATCGGCGACATTTTCCGCTATTGCGCCAAGAACATGCCCAAATTCAATTGCATTTCGATTTCCGGCTATCACATGCAGGAAGCAGGGGCGACCGCCGACATCGAATTAGCCTACACGCTCGCGGATGGCCTCGAATATCTCCGCACTGGCCTCAACGCCGGCCTCGCTATCGACGAGTTCGCCCCCCGGCTAAGCTTTTTCTGGGCCATCGGCATGAACCACTTCATGGAAATTGCCAAAATGCGCGCGGCGCGTCTTCTCTGGGCAAAGCTCGTGCATCAATTCAATCCGAAAAATCCAAAATCCATGGCCTTGCGCGCGCACTCGCAAACGTCCGGCTGGAGCCTGACCGCACAGGATGTCTTCAACAACGTCATCCGCACCACCGTCGAAGCCATGACCGCGGCCATGGGCGGGACGCAATCGCTGCACACCAACGCGCTCGACGAAGCCCTCGCGCTCCCAACCGACTTTTCCGCTCGTATCGCGCGCAACACGCAAATTTACTTGCAGCAGGAAACCGGCATCACCCATGTCGTGGACCCTTGGGGCGGCAGCTATTACGTCGAATCCCTCACCGCGGCACTCGCGGAAAAAGCGTGGACGCTGATTCAGGAGGTCGAGAAGCTCGGCGGTATGACCCGCGCCATCGAATCCGGCCTGCCAAAAATGCGCATCGAGGAAGCCGCCGCAAGGCGCCAGGCCCGTATCGATTCCGGGCAGGAAACCATCGTCGGCGTGAACAAATACGCTGTCTCCGACGAAAAGCCCATTGACGTTCTGGTTGTAAACAATGCCGCCGTCAGAGAAAATCAACTCGCGCGCCTGAAAAAAGTCAAAGCCGAGCGCAACGCAAAGGATGTAGAAGCCGCTCTGGCCGCGCTGACACGTTGTGCCACAACCGGCGAAGGTAACCTTCTCGAACTGGCCGTCGCCGCGGCCCGAAAGCGAGCAACGCTCGGCGAAATCTCGACGGCTCTCGAAGAAATCTTCGGCCGATACCAGGCTGTCCATCACACGATTTCCGGTGTCTATTCCTCCGAAAGCCGCCAGGACCCCGAATTCGCGAAAGCTCGCGCTCTCGTCACTTCCTTCGCCAAATCCGAAGGCCGCCGCCCGCGCATTCTGGTCGCAAAGATGGGGCAAGACGGCCATGACCGCGGCGCGAAAGTGATCGCCACGGCCTTCGCCGATTTGGGCTTTGACGTGGACCTCGGCCCTCTGTTCCAGACCCCCGAAGAAGTCGCCCGCATGGCCGTCGAGAACGACGTGCACGTGCTCGGCATTTCCACACTTGCCGGCGGCCATATGACGCTCGTCCCGGAGGTCATTCGGGAATTGAAGAGGTTGGGCCGTCCGGATATCCTTGTCGTCGTCGGCGGCGTGATTCCTCCTCAGGATTTTGCGGCTCTGCGCGCAGCAGGCGCCACAGGAGTCTTCGGGCCGGGAACACGCATTCCGCTCTCCGCGCAGAAAGTTCTGCGCGCTTTGCAGGGGTAAGCCTTGCTTTCAAGCCGTCTGTTGGCTGAACAATACGTTTCCGGTGTGCTCGCGGGAGACCGTACGACTCTCGCGCGCGCCATCACGCTGGTCGAAAGCGATCTCCCCTCCGACAACGACCTCGCCGCCGAAATTCTCGATGCCCTGCTGCCTCACACGGGAAAGTCCCGCCGCATCGGCATCACCGGCGCCCCCGGAGTCGGGAAAAGTACCTTTCTCGACAAGATGGGCATGCACATTCTTCGCGTGCGCGGAGAGAGACTCGCGGTCCTCAGCATCGACCCTTCAAGCCCAATCACCGGCGGGAGCATCCTTGGCGACAAAACGCGCATGGAACGATTGGCAAGCGAGCCCAACGCCTTCATCCGGCCGTCCCCCTCACGGGGCTCGCTCGGCGGAGTAGCCGGACGAACCCGCGAAACTATGCTGGTCTGCGAAGCAGCAGGCTTCAACAACATCTGGATCGAAACCGTCGGTGTCGGGCAGTCCGAAATTACAGTTCGTTCGATGACTGATTTTGTTTTGTTGCTCCTGTTGCCCGGGGCCGGCGACGAGCTTCAGGGAATCAAGCGTGGAATTTTGGAGTTGGTCGACGCCGTTGCCGTTAATAAGGCGGACGGCTCGCTGCTCGAGCGCGCCGAATTCACTAAAACAGAATATGCCAGCGCTTTTCATCTCTTCGCTCCCGCCGCTGACGGTTGGATCCCCCCCGTTCTGCTCTGCAGCGCGCAGACGGGCCTAGGCATCGCCGCGATCTGGGATTGCGTCCTGCGTCACGAGAAGTTTCAACTGGAGCACGGTCTTCGCGCTGAACTGCGTCGCGAGCAATCGCTGTCCGCCATGCGCCAACTCATCGGCGCCGACCTGGAAACGACATTCCGTCAAGACCCCGAAATCGCGCGCAAGCTTCCGCAAATCGAAAATCAGGTCCGCAACGGCGAAATAACTCACTTCGCCGCCGCGCGCACCCTCCTAGCCGACTTCCACCATCGCAAAAACTCTTTCCCTTTTCGCCCGTAGCATACGCTCCGCGATGTGGCGCTACGCCTTCTTGTCCTCGAGCGGGCCGGTGCAGGGAGCCTTCTGAGGCGGACGGCGGGCAGGGCGATTGCCTCATCATTCCGGTCCTCGGTTAGAAAGGTCCGCTCGCTTTACCCTTTTTCCGTCCATCCTTCGTAACCGTCCGTGCAAGGGCAAAACGAACGAAACCGTCGCAACGTTTATTCCAGCCCTAAAGGAGAAACCATGACCGACAATCCAACCTCTAAGAAAACTTCGCTGATCGAGCGCATCCGCAAGATTACGTCAGCCGCAATCCTCGCCGGCGGCCTGCTAGTCAGCGGTGCCGCAAACGCAAACACGCCTGTTCCCAGCTCCGTGGTGAACCGGGCGGTTGCGGTCCAGGACGCTCTGAAAGAGAAGCTACGGACGGATACCGCCACCAAGGCCGACAAGGAAACGCCCCGCGTCCAGACGTTGCTCGCCGAATGGATCAACTGGGGCAACTGGAACAACTGGGGCAACTGGAACAACTGGCGCAAGTGGGTCAACTGGGGTAATTCCTGGCGAAACTGGGTCAACTACTAAGCTCGGGCGGCTGTGATCGACTTACTCTCCACAGGAACGCCATCGATCACAGTCGCTTTTTGTTGCTTTCGATACTGTCGTAGAAAGGGAGCCCGAACATGAATTCAGGCAACAAACGCGACATGCCAGAACATCCGGATAGGATCGATCTCCTGATCCTCCAGCCCACGCCCTTCTGCAATATCAACTGTGATTACTGCTATCTTCCCGACCGCAGCAATCGGAAGAAAATGTCCGGCGATGTGATCGAGCGGTCCCTCGACCTGGTCCTGAAGTGTGGCCTTGTGAAGGAAACACTCAGCATCGTCTGGCATGCTGGTGAACCGCTCTCAGTTCCGCTGGCGTTCTACGAGGACGCCTTCGCCCGCGTAGAAGCCATGGCCCCTCAAATCAATGTGACGCACTCGATTCAGACGAATGGCACGATCATCGACCAGCGCTGGTGCGATTTGTTCAAGAAACACAATGTCAGCATCGGAGTAAGTATCGATGGACCTGCACTCGTTCACGACCGCCACCGGAAGGATCGTCGCGGGCAAGGCACTCACCCACACGTCATGTGCGGAATCGAAGCCTTAAAAGCAAATTCAATTCCCTTTCACACAATTTCCGTGGTCACGGCCGATTCGTTGGATCATCCAGACGAGATCTTTGAGTTCTTCCTAAATCTTGGCGCATTCCAGATCGGTTTTAATATCGAGGAGCTCGAAGGAATCAATAGCTCGTCGACAATTTCGGACGCGGCAAAGGACAAGGTCGAGGCCTTCTTTCGTCGCATTTACACACTTCAGCAAAAAGCCAGTCGGTATCTCCCGATACGCGAATTCGATCGGGCATACAGCGCCATTGCCAACGTGACCGGCTCCGAATCAACGTGCGGCAATCAGCAAACACTGCCCTTCGGCATTCTCAGTATCGATTGGAACGGAAATATCTCCAGCTTTTCTCCGGAGCTGCTAGGTTCGGCGAGCGCAATCTACAATAATTTTGTGTTCGGGAATGTCCAACACGACTGTCTCGAAACGTTGCTGCAAAATCCGATTTTTCTGCGCATCGCCACGGAAATTCACGCCGGCGTCCAGAACTGTGCGACTCGATGCGAATACTTCGCCTTTTGTGGCGGAGGCGCCCCGGCAAACAAATTTTATGAGAACGGCGCCTTCTCGTCGACCGAAACGATGTACTGCCGCCACACAATTCAGCTGCCCGTCGAAATCGTCCTCTCCGATTTAGAGCAACAGCTCGGTCTAAGGCACTCCCGAACCCGCAGCGCCCCAACAACGGCCGCTGCACCGATGAACACAATGGAAGGCATCGTCGTCAACCAGAGTTCTCGCAACCAAACCTCTTCGAAACTAGTCCAGATTTCAACGTAGCCGTCAAAACCGTTGCCAGGTTCGGGACAGTTCCAATACCTGTCCCAGAGACCAGTCGTATTCCCTAAACGGAAAACGATACTCTTCTGCAAGAAGGGGTGACAGGAAATGACAATCTCACACAGAGAGCCCGACACTCAGTTGCAATGGTTCCAGGCCGACGAGAAGATCCTCGCGGACCTCAGGCCCGGAGTGCCATTTGACGCGCGCGCTTCGTTCCAAGCCTTCGGCGAAAGACAATTCGGCCGCAGCTTCGCCGCGGTAGCTTGCTGCTGCGAACTGCCAAGTCAGGGCTGCCCGCGTTGGGAAGCAGCGCTGGAGCTCCGAGAGGAAGTCAAGGCCGAAGCGACAAAGATTCCTCTCGATCAACTAGCCATCGCATTCTGCGATCCCGACAACGGCTCGGAAGCCATCCTTGTCGAACTCACGATGTAATCAGACTGATCAAAGCTCTTCTTCAACAACGGTTCAGACGGTTCGTCCACGGCTTCGCGGGCGGCTTTGCGCTACAAAGATGCTGCCCCACCAGTTTTCGCGCCCGGAATATCCAACCGACAGATATCGGGTCCAGTTGAAACTCGGCTTTTGTCGTTAGCCGACGATAGGTCGGTTTCGGTGTGTCGGTTTTGGTGTGTTGCGGATTCGAGGAGTTCTCGGTACCCTGGCACATTTGATGGCGCACCTGATACGATGGCATTCGGGCTTCTTTGGCTTGCAGTTCCCGAGACACGCCGGGAGGAGGTCGCTCCTCCTTCGGAAAAGACTGACGATTTCCGGGCCGGCAGTTTAAGCGAGGAAGTCGCCGTTCAATGACAACTTTGACTGAGACTTGGCCACGCCGCACCAGGCGTGGGAGGCGCGATTAAGTGTTTTCGCTTCCCGTGGCTCACACGCTTTTGGCGGCAATCGTCATCGTGAGCGTCGTGCTCATGCTGGCCCGCCCGCGCAACATTCCGGAGGTGTACTGGATTGGAGCGGGCGTTTGCTTACTCCTGGTCCTCCGGTTGTTGCCATTCGGAATCGCCGCGCGGGCTGTAGCGAAAGGAATGGACGTTTACCTCTTTCTGATCGGCATGATGCTGTTGTCGGAGCTGGCTCGCGAATATGGCGTTTTCGACTGGCTTTCCTCTGCCGCCGTGCGGCACGCGAAGGGCTCGTGCTCGCGATTGTTTTTGCTCGTGTACGGCGTCGGGACGATCGTGACGATTCTTATGTCCAATGACGCAACCGCGGTCGTGCTTACTCCTGCAATCTTGGCTGCGGTGCGAAAGTCCAGGGCTGAACCGCTGCCTTACTTGTTTGTCTGCGCGTTTATTGCGAACGCGGCGTCGTTCGTCCTGCCCATTTCCAATCCGGCCAATCTTGTGGTGTTTCAGAACGGCGTGCCGCCGTTGGCGCATTGGCTGTCATGGTTTGCCGTACCTTCAGCGATTTCGATCGTTGTGACGTTTTTCGTACTGCGCTGGCTTTTCCGGAAGCAAATCGAAGGACCGATTGGATGCCAGGTGGAGGACCATGTGCTGAAGCACGACGGAAAGCTGGTTCTCGGAGGTTTGCTCGCGACGGTATTTACGTTGTTGGTTGCTTCGGCGTTGGGCTTGGATCTGGGCTTGCCTACGTGCCTTACAGCCATGGTGGTCGCGGCCCTCGTGTCGCTCAAGGCGCGAAACAATCCGATGCCGTTGCTGCGAGAGATCAGTTGGACCACGCTGGCGCTGGTCGCCGGTTTGTTCGTGATGGTGGATGCGGTGGAAACTATCGGTGCGACGAAATATACGGAAGCGTGGCTGCGCTGGACCGAGACGCTGGCGGCGCCGATGAGCGCGTACATCAGCGCGTTCGTGGTCGGCTTGGCGAACAATCTGGTGAACAATCTGCCGCTGGGGCTTTTTGCAGGAAGCACACTACAAGCGGTACATGCCAAGAGCTTGACCGCCGCTTCCGTGCTCATTGGCGTCGACTTGGGGCCGAACCTCGCAATCACGGGCTCGCTGGCGACGATCCTGTGGCTTATTGCACTGCGCAAGGAACAACTGCACGTCAGCTTCTGGAGCTTTTTCAAAGTGGGCGCAATCGCCATGCCTCTGGCGCTGCTGCTGTCGATTGGTGGCACCGTCGTGATGCAGATGCTCATAGGAACCAGCCCGCTTTAGAGTGTTTCTCAAAGGTTAAGCGATCCGGCGTTACTCCTCGTCGATATCCAATTGGTCTTTGCAAGCTAAGGAAGGGTCATTCGCAACGTCTTTCTCGGAGCGAATCACACAAGTTCTTTTGCAAATTTCTGAATCTTTTTCCAAGCGGTTGCGATTTCGTGCATGTCTTCGTCGTCGCCGAGGAGCGCCGGCTGAGGAATCCAGATGGCTTGATACGCTGCCCGATCGGTGTTGGGATATTCTGACTGAAGAAAAGCATGGGGCTCGGTTGCCTGACAGCCGCACAACCGTTTGCGGTATTCGCCATTTTTGAAAACATCCAGTTCATGGATGGGAGGATAGCTGGCCTGGTTGGGAATTCCTTCGGCGATCATCGCTTCGATCAGTCTCTTCGTGGACGCGCCCGCGAATGCCTTGGAATCTACGTAGAAAATGTAGGCGTAGTGGCCGTTGCGTGTGCATCGTGGATCGAGAGTTTGCGGGGTAATCCCTGGAATCTCTGAGAGCAGTTTGCCGAGCGTCTGCGCGTTTCTATGGCGTAGCGCAGTCTGCGCATCAAGTCGAGCGAGTTGGACACTCAGGACAGCGCCCTGCCATTCGCTGAGGCGATAATTCGAGCCGTTAATGAAGTGGCTGTAAAACCATTCGCCGGGCATACGACCGCAATCGTGCACGCTTCTCGCCAGTTTTTCGAAAGCGTCGTCGTTGGTAATAACAATTCCGCCTTCGCCAGCGGTCATCAACTTACTGGCTTGGAAACTGAAGGTTCCCGCCGTTCCGAAAGTCCCGATGCGCCGCCCTTTCCATTCCGTGGCATGCGCATGGGAGCTATCTTCAACCAGAGCGATTCCCTTACGCTTCGCTAACGCGCCAAGTGCGTCAAGATCGGCGGGGTGCCCCCCCATGTGCACAGCAATAATCGCCTTCGTGCGCGACGTTATTGCCGCTTCGGCGAGTTGCGGATCCAGGCATTGGGTGTCCCGGCAAACGTCAACCGTTACCGGCATAGCTCCTGCATACAGGACCGCACTGGCCGTTGCGACGAAGGTGAAGTCGGGAAGGATCACTTCGTCGCCCGCTTTAATCCCTAGGCCAGACATTACGACTTCGAGAGCCGCTGTTCCGTTGGTTACAGCAATACCGTGTTTCGCTCCGTGAAACTGCGCGAACTCTCCCTCGAACGCCAGGGTTCTTGTTCCTGGCGTTTTCCACCAGACGCGGCTTTCGAGCACGTCGCCGAGCGCCTTCTTCTCCTTCTCGTCATATTGAG
Organism: Candidatus Acidiferrales bacterium; assembly: GCA_963783955.1. Taxonomy (GTDB): domain Bacteria; phylum Acidobacteriota; class Terriglobia; order Acidiferrales; family UBA7541; genus Acidiferrum. Next base: position 510,377 of record CAWAPN010000005.1, read on the forward strand.
GCCACACTGGAAACGCCTTTTGTTTAGTCTTTTTTCCGCCCTTCAAGGCAAGCTCTGCCATAGCCGTTCTCCTTATGGCCCAAAGTATATACAGCCTCGACTCGCAACGTCATCGAGCCCGAATGATAGGCCAACCCAAAATCAGTCCAGGCCGGAAGTTCGCTTGTGGGAAGTGAACTTCGAACACGTGCTGCGGCTCAAGTCCCACAGGTTCGCCACGGGGCGAGTTCGGATAAATCTGGATACCCAGACTCTCGCAAGTGGGGATCGATCTCTTTCAGAGTGGTGCTACATTTTACCGCGTGCGCGTTCCCTAAGCATTCCCGGCGGCGCTATTGTTCGCGACGGTTGTTGCGGCACAGAAGACCGTCTCCTTTCCTACGGAGGATGGCGGCTTAATCTACGCTGACCATATGGAACGGGCGACCGTGCCATTGTTCTGGCCCATGGTGGCCGATTCAACAAGGAAAGTTGGGGGAAGCAAGCTCGAATTCTAGAATCGGCAGGATATCTCGTATTGGCGCTCGGGTGAGATCGATCGTGTGATAATGCTTGGCGCGGCAACAGACGGCTCAGCCGAAAAACTCAAGTGCCCTGTCGTTTTCGTGGCAGGCGATGACGCAAGTCGCGACGGGCCACGGCTCCCCGGGATTCGAGCGCAGTACGGAGAAAGCTCCCGAACCAAAAGAGCTGATCATTCTTGACGGCTCAGCACACGCTCAGTTCCTTTTCGAAACCGATTAAGGACACCACGTTATGAGAGAGATTCTCCGATTTCTTTCCGCAAAATGAAGAACTGGTCCTCGTCGAAGCGAGTGACCGCGGGTGGGGATCGCGCATCGAAATTGGCATCTGTCCGGCATGTGTCCTGGAATTCGGACTGGGCGGAAAACTATGAAGAGGTGAACGAGCATGACCATTTACGGAGGAAAAGAACTGGCCACCGCATTTCGTACCGTACGCAAGAACACCATTCAGATTGCAGAAGACATTCCCGAGCAGGAATACGGCCACGTTCCAGCGCCGGAATGCCGGTCCGTCCGCCAGATGTTGACGCACGTCGCCGTCTCCCCACAGCTGTGGGAAGAAATTCACGGTAAGCAACGCGTGAAGACGCTGGTGGGCTTTGACTTCTCCGCGCTGGGGAACCGGGTGAAGGAGGAGGAAGCGAAACCCAGAACGAAAGCGGAGATTCTGGATCTGCTGCGGAACCAAGGCGAGCAGTTTGCGGCGTGGCTCGAGGCGCTGACGCCCGAGTTCCTGGCTGAAGCGGTCACCGTAGCCGACGCGTCCGGCACCAAGACGCGCTTCGAACAGCTGCTGGGCTGTAAGGAGCACGAGATGCATCATCGCGCGCAGCTCATGCTCATCGAGCGGCAGCTCGGCATCGTGCCGCATCTGACGCGGCAGTTCCAGGAGCGCATGGCGCAGATGCGATCGGCAAAAGCCTGAGTGACAAGAAAGGGCGGGCAAGAATCGATGAGCGGAGATACTCAGGCCGTCGGAAAATTGCGAAGTTCTCTTCTCAACGCATGATCCAATCCGTATCGTCCTCCATTGCCACTCACCATCTGCGGACTTGCTTGGTTCCTATTGACACTCTATAGGTAGATCGCTATGGAATGCCAACAGGAGATGACCCGATCGTACTGTGGTGTTCGGCATTCTACTGTTCGTCAAACTGAGGGCTTTCCTTCGCAATCTCCTTTCCGCTCGTCGCGTAGAGGCGGACCTCGACCACGAGGTTCGTTCCGACCCTGAAATGCTTGCGGGAGAAAAGATCCGCGCGGGCACATCGCCCGAGGAAGCCCTACGAGCTGCTCAGATCGAATTGAGCGGAATCGAACAGTTGAAAGAACGAGTTCGCGAAGAACGGATTGGCGATTGCACCCAGTCCGTAATCTCTGATTGCGGCTACGGCCTTCGACAACTTCGCAAGAACCCTGCCTTCACCGCCGTCGCCATTCTCACTCTCGCTCTTGGCGCTCACTCATGATCTGAGCTATGCCGAGCAACTCATCTGGTTTGGGTGATGACATTGTAGAACGATGGGGTTTGCCTTTATCAAATAGCGAGTAACGATGCGTCTATTTATTGAAATGGTATTTTTAGTTTCTGTAATATACACTACCACCGGCACCTGGATCGCAATGTTGCCCCTTCTCTTCCGCTGCGTTCGAAGAGAGAATGGCAACAGTCGGTTCCGTGGCGGATTTCCGGAGGTCCTTTCGATGAAGTCGGCGCTCAGCATTTTCGCGTTTGTGCTGGTGTTGTTTGGCGCGCCTGTGATTGCTGCCGAGTCTTATCCCGTAAAAATCGAACGCGACGTCAAGGTGAAGATGCGCGATGGAGTCGTGCTGCGCGGCGATATTTTCAGGCCGGACGCCGACGGTAAATTCCCGGTGCTGCTGCAGCGCACGCCTTACCGCCGATCCGTGTGGGGCTACAACGTCAACTTCGCGCAACATGCGGCGGCGCGGGGCTACGTCGTGTTCCTGCAGGACGTGCGCGGGCGTTACACCTCCGATGGCGAGTGGTATCCGTTCATCCACGAAGCGGAAGACGGCTACGACACGATTGAGTGGGTCGCGGCGCAGCCCTATTCGGATGGACGCGTGGGAATGTTCGGCGGTTCCTACGTCGGCGCGACGCAAATGCTGGCGGCGGCAGCGCATCCTCCCCATCTGGCTGGGATCTGCCCTGTGGTGACGGCCAGCAACTATCACGACGGATGGACGTATCAAGGCGGCGCGTTCGAACAGTGGTTCGATGAATCGTGGACGAGCGGCCTGGCGCAAGACACGGTCTTGCATCAGATCGAGCAGATGCCGGGCTCGCCGGAAGCGGTGAAGGTGCTACCGCTGACGAATTATCCGATCTACAACGTGAATCCGTCGGGCGTCGTCAACGTGACGGCGTCGGTGGTCGCTCCGTATTTTCTCGATTGGCTCGCTCACACGAATTACGACGATTACTGGAAGCGGCTATCGATCGAAGAGCACTTTCCAGATATTCGTGTGCCGGCGTTGCACGTGGGCGCGTGGTACGACATTTTTCTCGGAGGCACGCTGCGGAACTACGCCGGCTTGAGAAAGTACGCTGCGACTGAAGATGCGCGCAAGGGCCAACGCCTGCTGGTCATCATCGGAGGCCATGCGGGGGCCGGGCGCAAGATCGGCGAGCTTGATTTCGGCCCCGAAGCGGTCAAAAACGAAGAAGAGGAGATCACGCTGACCTGGTACGACTACCTGTTTAAGGGCATGAAAAATAGCTATGCCACTAGTAAGCCAGTAAAGATCTTCGTCATGGGTACCAATCAATGGCGGGAAGAAGACGATTGGCCGCTGGCTCGCGCTCAGGCCACGAAATACTTCCTGCATTCGGAGAGCGCCGCGAACTCCACGAAGGGCGCCGGCTTGCTTTCCACTTCCGCGCCCGGCAAAGAACCGGCCGACAATTACACGTACGATCCGGCCGATCCCGCGCCCACCGTTGGTGGGCCACTTTGCTGCGATAGCGACCATCTAGCGCCCGGACCGCGGGATCAGCGCAAGGTTGAGGATCGAAAGGACGTTCTGGTGTATTCGACGGCTCCTCTCGAACACGACGCCGAAGTAACGGGCCCGGTGCGTCTCGACTTCTTTGCGTCGTCGTCAGCGGTCGATACGGATTTCACGGCGAAGCTGGTAGACGTGTATCCCGATGGCACCGCGATCAACCTGACCGAGGGTATTTTGCGGGCGCGGTATCGGCACTCTCAGGAAAAAGCGACCCTGCTGACACCGGGGCAGGTTTATCCGCTCTCGATCGACCTTTGGGCGACGAGCAACGTGTTTCGGACTGGACATCGCATCCGGCTGGAAGTGTCGAGCAGCAACTTTCCGAGGTTTGACCGCAACCTGAACACCGGCGAACCGGCGGCCAGTTCGGACAAGATGGTTCCAGCGACGAATACGATCGTGCACGATAAAGAGCATCCGAGCGCGTTGATTTTGCCGGTGGTGCCGTAGCCGGGGCATGGCGGTGGCACCAGCCGTTCCCAGCGACTCCCAATCGCTCCCTTGAAATATGCTGATTTATTGGGGAAAACAGCGATTTTCACGGAAACACGGAAGAATTCTCAAGCCCCTGCTCCCCTTGCTTTTGGTTCATAAACCTAGCGAACCAAAACGGTCGTCCGATTACCCGACGCATCATAATTCGCCTTCATCAAAGGGAGCAGACTGAAACCGTACATCTTAACGTCGTGGTCGTAATACAAACGCCAGTACAGTTTCATTTTCGCGGCCGCTAAAGTTTGCACCAAAAGAACTCTCGCAGGAACATTTTTTCCTCCAACCGTAACTTGCGACTGGGCTAGAGCATTTTGCGGCATCATGAAAGGAACAACCTTTGTCTGAGTCTTAGCAGCTAGCGCATTCAAGATAGTCTCTATTGCTGAATATGCATCGCGTGGTTCTTCTTGAATAGAGATCGGCGTATCGAGGATCGGCGTTACGGCTTGATCTCTCCCGCTTTCATCTTTGACCCCTGTGCCGACGATTGAAAATCTTCCGTCACCTTCATTGTTAACGCGAAATCTGCCGGGATTTGGGCTCTGGTTATAATCCGAGATCACCTTCTCAAGAATTTGTTCTTCTTCTGTTAACGAAGCTCCCGCGCCAGGAGTTGTCGGGAATTGGGTCCGAAATGTGCCGCCAGCAATGACCGTAACGCCGTTTGCGGCAGGGTGCGCAAGTCGCCATTCGGGTGCAGTGTCGTCTGCAAGATCGTATTTGCTGTAATAAGGCGGGTCTTCAAAGTCGATGACCCAAGCAAATTCTTCACTAAGACCCTTCACCGACTGCGCCAGAGGTCTCGCATCGTTCGCAGTGATGGTCATTGATTCAGCCAGATGCTGAATCTCTGCATTCTCCATGTATCTACTGCGACGCTCTTCGCGATCTTGCAACTGCGCCTGAAAATTTGCGGGCGCATTGAAATTTGTGACTATCACGAGAAAGACAGCAACTGGGAAGCGCATTAGTGATTAATTTCCCTCCTTCGGAGTCAACGTCAGTACTGGATAGTTTGGCAAGCTGAATTGCTCATGTCATAGCGGCAATTAATAACATCCGTCTGTTGGATGGTAGCTGTCAGTTTGTTTCCATATGAAGGCGTATAAGTGGCCCACAATCCCGAGGGACACGAAATTTGCATTGATTGATAACCCGTGAGGCCGCACGGAATTGCTATGCCGTGGGCCGGATCCTGAGTTCGGTAATAAGTGACTGCCGATGTTGACCACCCCACAACGTCGAACCCCCAGTGATTGGGTTGGCCCACCACTTGTCCTCCCGCCACAGTCCAAGATGACGTGGGCACTCCGGTGAAGCGAGGTGGATTATGCCTGAAAACCAACAGGTGTCCTGCCCCGGAGCAGCGTTACCTTCCTCCACTGTTTGCCCATCGAAGTTGTCTTTAGCACTATCGCCGATGCTTTGGTTAAAAGAAGTCTCTGTTGTGTATGCTGCTCCCTCTACTGTCGTCGTCTCAGTCGCGGGAGCGACACAACCCGGAAGGGTACCGCCGCCTGTACTGCCCCAAAATACGCCTACAATGCTGCAGATAGCTTCCCCCGTCCAATCCCAAGTGTAGCTATCACCCGGGATTCCCACGATTTGTTGATTGTTCGTAATCGAGTAGTAGCAGGTCGGACAGCCGGAAGCGGAGTACTGCCATCCGCCTGTGCTTCCGAGCACGTTTTGTGCTCCGGCCTTATGGGTGGCCACGCTCATGTTGCACCCCGGCCCAGACGATACATTGGCGTACCCCTGCATGGTCACCGTTGTATAGATGTTTTCGCCATTGCGAGCGACGCTGGTATATGCACTGAATTCCGGCTGCAGGGTCGTAGCACACCCTTGACCGCGCACCGTGGTACACGTGCCGGCTAAGATTAAGAGACCAACCACAGTCCACAGGAACAAGCTCTTCATTGGGCCTCCGATTGGACCTTCATGTTTTTCTTTTCAGAAAGAACGAAGGATTGTAGCTGCGCGGCCCCGCGCGATGTCAGCCGCGCGCTTATGGCGTCGCGTGCGGACTGCACCAAGTCGTCCAATTGCTTCAGCAGAGTGTGCACATCCGTTGTTTCGTTGCGCGCCAAGGCCGCCGTGGCGGAGTCGTTATAAACGGCCACTAGTGCGTCGTATCTTGACCTGAAATCCAGAAGAATTGCGGTTAGAACCTCTCGATCCGCTTCGGTCAGGCCTGTTTTCATCAGTTGCGCCTGTTGACGCTTCAGATCGGTATCATTTGGGCTCGCTGGTGTCGAGACAGCATAAAGGTAGAGACGATAGGCGAGCGAATCAGGAATGAGCTCCGGATGCGACGCGCCGTCGATGACCAGTACGACATTCTACCCGTTCCATTCAGGAATCAGGTCAGCCAAATTTGGGACGACGCAATTGGCATATACATCACCTCTGATTACTTCACAAAACCCGCTCCATCAAATGTGTTTTGGGAGGTCATTCACGATATCCTCGCGAAGGAGATGGGTGAACAATATCTTGGAATAGACTCAAGAGGCGCAGCAGTCAGTCCCAGAGATCGGTGTCGATACCATCCTGGCGAACGCTAACACGGAGTCCGCGCTAGATATCATCGAATTGTCCTTTACGGTTATAGATAACCAACTTCGTCATCTTGCTGACTACCTTAGAAAGGAGTCGCGCATCGTTCAGGACGCCGATTATGCAATCGAAGAATTGAACCACAGGTTCAAGGAACACGGCATCGGCTACCAGTACATGGATGGGATACTGGTCCGTGTTGATTCGTTCACGCCGAAGTTGTGAAGCCCGCACTTTCGCTACTTCATGCGCCCGGATTCGAAGGCCCTGCCGAAGAATTCGTTCGCGCTTTCGATCACCACAGACAGAGTCACAGCAAAGACGCCGTGGCGGAGGCGTTGAAAGCATTTGAGAGCACGATGAAAGCAATATGCGATGCCCGTAAGTGGAACTATCCTTCTACCGCGCCAGCGAAAGAACTAATTAAGATTATGTTCGACAAGGGGTTGATTCCACCAACGCTTGAATCTGAATTCAACGCGTTGAGGTCGTTACTGGAATCTGGCGTTCCGACTATAAGAAATAAATCAGGTGGTCATGGGCAAGGCTCCAAACCAGTGACAATTCCAGATCACCTCGCTGCATACGCACTGCACTTAACCGCTTCGAATATTGTGTTCCTTATTGAATCGCATAAAAGCACGAAGTAGCGCCGACCCATCTACCGGGCCCTTCTCCCAGTTTCTCTGAGCGTCCACGTTGCGAATTGTAGACGCATAATGTACTTTACCCCCGAGGCACCAGCCACTCGATGGAAGTATTTCTTACCTACGCCGCACAGGTGGCAGTCGCCATCCTTGCATTTTTCGCACTGTGGAAAGACGCGTCCGATTACGGTGAGCTATCTAAGAAATATGGAAAGCATATCGTCTGGTTTTGCGCGGCCTTAACAGTAGTTTTGGCCGTCGCTTCGATTGTTCTCACTCACATAAGCCGCAAGCAAGCGATCCAAGATAAAATCGACGCATCGCAAGCCGCTTTGAAAAGCGACACTCAAATCGATGACCTGTCTAAGCAAGTAGTTCGAATGTCCCAGGATCGGACTAACGCTGAAAAAGGATTCCGTGAGTCATTTTCTCAATTGAGCGATGAAAGTAGCGCGGTTGCAAACAGAAGCTGCTACTCAAAAACTAGCCAAAGAATTGAGCAAGACGCAGGATGAGTTACGGAAAGCAGAGGACAAACTTACGCAGCCGAAGGCAACCATTTAAATATGCTGATTTATTGGGGAAAACACCGATTGTCACGGAAACACCGACACCTGGGAAAGGTATGGTGCGGTCGAGTGGATTCGAACCACCACGGTATTGCTACCGCCAGCCCCTCAAGCTGGTGCGTCTGCCAGTTCCGCCACGACCGCACTGAGGAAAACTAAATTATTGTAGCTATGTCGTACCGATCCAGCAACCTTCGGAACGTGCTTGCGTGCCCGGAGGTTGCGACGGCCCGGCTCAGAAGGAGCCAAACAAAAACCTTACTTCTTTGGCGTCGAAGGAGCCGGTTGCGGTGGCGTCGACTGCGGCGCCGCAGCCGGCTGCGTGCCTGGCGCCGGAGTTACCGGAACGGTCTTCGTAGGCGCCGGCTTCGAATATTTCGGCAGAATCGATTGACCCTCTACGGCACGGTCTACGCGCACGACGAGCGCCAGCGCGCAAATCATAAACATCACCGCGCACCAAGTCGTAGCCTGCGAAAGCACGGTTGCCGCTCCACGCGGCCCAAACGCCGTCTGGCTCCCGGCCCCGCCAAAAGCCCCGGCAAGGTCCGCCGCCTTCCCGCTCTGCAACAGCACGACGATATTCAGCACCAGGCAGTTCAACACGAAGAACGCCGTAAGCAGCCAGGGGGCCCAACGGAACCCGACCACGATAATCACGAAGCCAATCAGCAACGAAAACGTCCACTTCATCCAAGCTGGCATTTACCGTACCTCAATCCTGAATCGCATTTTCCCGGCACTGCCGGCGCCGCCCGCTACCGGGGCCAATCTTTCACTAAACTAGCGAACGACTTCGCGTCTAAACTCGCCCCGCCCACCAGCACTCCATCCAACTCTTCCTGCGCCATCAATCCCTGAATATTGTCAGGCTTGACGCTTCCACCGTAGAGGATTCGCAAAGCGGAAGCACAGCTTGCGGAAAACTGACCCGCCGCGCACTGCCGGACGAACCTATGCACCGCCGCCGCGATTTCCGGCGTAGCTGTGCGGCCCGTGCCTATCGCCCATACCGGCTCGTAAGCTATCAGGATACGAGAGAACTCCTCCAAGGTCAACGCGCCCACGCTGCCCTTGAACTGCTCCTCGATCACCTTTTCCGTCTGGCCCGCCTCGCGGTCCGCCAGCATTTCGCCGATGCAAACAATCGGTGTAAGTCCAGCAGCCAGAGCAGCGTTCGTCTTTTTCAGCACCGTTTCGTTGGTGTCGCCAAAATACTGCCGTCGCTCTGAATGTCCAATGATCGAGTACCCGCAGCCCGCTTCGACCAGCATACCGACCGACACCTGCCCCGTGAACGCCCCTTCCCTCTCCCAAAACACATCCTGCGCTGAAATGGCGATCGTGGTTCCCTTCGCGGCCTTTACTGCGGCAGGAATATTCGTAAATGGAGGCGCAATCACAATGTCGCAGTCCGCCACTTCCGCCACTAGAGCCTTGAACGCCCGAAAAAAGGCCCGCGTCTGTTTCTGGTTCTTGTACATCTTCCAGTTGCCGGCAATCACCCGGCGCCGATGACTCCCGCTCATTTGTTGGTCAATGCCTCCACACCGGGCAACTTCCGCCCACCCAAATATTCCAGCGACGCTCCGCCGCCCGTCGAAATGTGAGAAATCCGTTTGGCTAGGCCCGACTGATGCACCGCGGCTACTGAATCGCCGCCTCCAATGATTGACGTCGCCCCCGCGCCGGTTGCCGCCGCCACCGCCTTCGCAATTTCGAGCGTCCCTTTGGCGAATGCCGGCATTTCAAACACCCCCATCGGCCCGTTCCAGACAATCGTCTTCGCCTTAGCGATTTCCACCTTGTACGCCTCCACGGTCTTCGGCCCGATATCCAGCCCCATCTGGTCGGCGGGCATGGCGTTCGAATCGACAACCTTCGCCGGCGCATGCGCTTTGAATTCCAGCGCAATCACATTGTCCACCGGCAGTAGAAACTTGAAATTCTTCTGCTTCGCGTCCGCCAGAATCTTCTTCGCCAACTCGATCTTGTCCTCTTCTACCAGCGACTTCCCAATACCAAACCCTTGCGCCTTCAAAAACGTGTACGCCATTCCTCCGCCGATCAGCATGGCATCGGCGATCTTCATCAAATTCTCCACCACTTCGATCTTGTCGCTGACTTTTGCTCCGCCCAGAATCGCCACAAACGGGCGCGTTGGATTGCTTACGGCCTTTCCGATGTACGCAATCTCCTTTTCCATCAGCAACCCCGCCGCGGCTTGCTGCACAAATCTTGTAATTCCCACAACCGAAGCATGCGCCCGGTGCGCCGACCCGAACGCGTCGCACACAAACACGCCGTCGCAGAGCGCCGCCAGCTCTTTCGAAAACGCCTCGTCGTTCTTCTCTTCCTCCGGATGAAACCGCAAGTTCTCCAACACAAGCACGTCGCCATCCTTCAGCGCCTCGCTCTTCGCTTCCGCCTCCGCACCGACGCAATCCGCGGCAAAAGCGACGGGCTTGCCGAGCAACTCCTCCAGCTTCTTCGCCGCCGGTTTCAACGAATACTTTGCATCCGGCCCGCCCTTCGGCCTACCCAAATGCGAAGCCAACACCAGCCGCCCGCCCTTCTCAATCGCCAGCGTCAATGTCGGCAGTGTCTCCCGGATCCGCGTATCGTCCGTCACCACGCCTTCCTTCAATGGCACATTAAAATCCACGCGGATAAACACCCGCTTCCCCCGCAACTCCAGATCCCGAATCGTCAACTTATTCATAGCCAGCGAACCCCTTGTTGTTCCAGTTGAAAAAACTAAAGCCGCCACTGTGAAGTTGACCACAGAGCTTCGTCATACCGGCGCGGGCCGCCTCAGAAGGCGGTCTCTACAACGACGCGGCTTACAAAACAGCCGCCGAGAAATGTGGCTTTAGCCACGGCACCGCCCGCCCACGTGATGGGTTTGACGCCCCCCGACAGTCCTAAAACTTCGAAGCCAGTAACCTAATCAAATCCCGCACGCGGCAGGAATACCCCCACTCATTGTCATACCAGGCCAGCACCTTTACGCACTTGTCTCCCACGACCTTGGTGTACTCCACATCCACAATCGACGAGTTGTCATTCCCGCGAAAGTCCACCGACACCAACTCTTCCTCGGTATAGGCCAAAATTCCCTTCATCGGCCCATTCGCCGCCGCCTTCAGCGCCGCATTCACGCTGTCCTTCGTCGCCGGCTTGTCCACAAACACCGTCAAATCCACTACGCTGACATTCGGCGTCGGCACGCGCATCGCGTAGCCATCCAGCTTCCCCTTCAACTCCGGAATCACCAAGTGCAATGCCTTTGCCGCGCCGGTCGAACTGGGAATCATGCTCAACGCCGCCGCGCGCGCCCGCCGCAAATCCTTATGCGGCAAGTCCAGCAGTTTCTGGTCGTTGGTATACGAGTGAATCGTCGTCATCGTCCCGCTGTGAATTCCAAAGGTGTCGTGCAACACCTTGGCCACCGGCGCCAAACAGTTCGTCGTGCACGACGCGTTCGACACAACGTCATGTTTCTTTGGGTCATACGTCTTGTCGTTGACGCCCAGCACAAACGTCGCATCCGGATCGTCCGCCGGCGCGGAAATGATCACCTTCTTCACCGGCGTTCGCAGATGCTTTTTCGCCTCAGGCCCCTTCGTGAACAATCCTGTGGACTCCACCACAATGTCTGCGCCTACGCTGGCCCAGTCGATCTCCGACGGGTCCTTCGTCTTGAAAACCTTGAAACTCTTCCCGTCCACACTGATTGTGTTGTCGGTATGCGTAATTGCGTTCGGCAGGTTCCCGAGGACGGAGTCGTACTTCAGCAGGTGCGCAAGGGTCTTGGCGTCCGTTATGTCATTCACGGCCACAAACTGAATGTCTTTATCATTCAGCGCTGTGCGCACAATATTGCGTCCGATTCGGCCGAAGCCGTTGATACCTACTTTGATTGGCATTACTTCCTCCGGTGCGGGGTGTAGTGCGGCATCACATGGAGCAAAACAACGCCGCAGGTAGAACTAAAAATGCTATGGGTACTGTAGCCAAAAGTCAACGCAGTCCAACCGAACGCTCCAAGCGGCCTTGCGATCTTCGTGCGCCAACCTACAAAGTTAATTCGCTTGCAGTGGTTACGTTGACGGCATTTTGCTCAGGGTTTAGCGGAGAGTTTCCATGCGCAGTAACCAATCCCATTGCCGTATGGCGGGTCGGTCCGTCATCTCCCGTCTTACTCTGTCTGGCAGCTACGATGGCGCTTTTCGCGCTGGCAGGCTGCGCCGAGCATCACTACCGTGCCTATGATCCGTACCACAGCGACTACCATGTTTGGAATGACACCGGTGGGCAACTGAGTATCACCGTGATCCCAATCGCGATTTTCGATGGCTGCCGCCCGACGAACAAAAGGAATACTGGAATTGGCGGCATAGCCAATCCTAATGATGCGGCTATGGTGGCGTGCGCCAGCTCTTGCGAGGTAACGAAAAGCCCACACTTGATCTTTCAGGAGTGCGGTGTAAAGGGTTCTTAGTGGACTAGAACCGGTTCCACAGGAACTGGTTGTAAACCTCGTGGTGAAACTGCACTTCCGGCCATTTCACGAATGTGCCAAGGTCCCGCGCGCATCGGTCCGCCGAAGCCTTCTTCAAATCGGCATAGCGCCCCTTCACGTCCGGTCCCAGTAACTGGGTCGTCCAGTCGGATTTGTTGAAATTCTCGAGCGCCGTATAAATATTGTCCGGTAAGTATCGTTCCGCCGATCGCAGGTTCTTGATCTTCGCGGTTTCTCCTTCGAGCCCGGTCTTGAAGATCGAATACATCACCAAGTATGGATTCGCATCCGGAGCCACCGACCGGAATTCCACGCGCATGCTGCGCTCATTCCCGATCGGGATGCGGATCATCGACCCGCGGTCCACCGCCGAAGCCTTGAGCTGATTCGGCGCCTCAAAATGCGGGTCAAGCCGTCGATACGCGTTCACGCTCGAGTTCATCAGCAGGCAAAGGTCGTTCCCGTGCGTCAGGATTCGGTCCACAAAAGCCCAGCCAAACTTGCTGAGCTTCTCCTCGCCCTTGGGATCCCAGAACAGGTTTTTTCCGTCCTTGGAGATAGATACATTGGTGTGCATACCGCTGCCGTTTACACCCACGACCGGCTTCGGCAGGAAGCTCGCGGTGAGTCCCATCTTGTTGGCCACTTGCCGGCAGATTAATTTGTAAAGCTGGATCTGGTCGGCAGCGCCCACCACGTCGGTGTAGTTATAGTTAATTTCGAACTGCGAAGGCGCCACCTCCGGGTGATCCTTCTCGTTCTGAAAGCCCATCGCGCGCTGCACTTCTGCCGTGGTATCGATGAACGTCCGCAGCGGATCCCCCGGTAGCGAGTGGTAATACCCGCCCGTATTCACATAGTCGAACTGATGCGTCTCGTGATAGTGGCGCTCCGCATCCGGCCCGTTGAACAGGAAACCCTCGATCTCGTTGGCCGCATTCAGCACGTAATCTTCCTTCTTGAACAGCGTATCCGCGTAACCCTTCAACACGCCGCGAATGTCGGCGCTGTAGGGACTGCCGTCCTTGTCAATGACGTCGCCGAAAATCAGAATCTTGCCGTTCCCAAAGATGTCCGAAGGCGCCCAGTAAAAAGAGGCCCAGTCCATCCCGAGGCGCAGGTCGCTTTCCCGTTGCGCCGTGAAGCCGCGAATCGAAGAACCGTCAAATGTCAGGTTGTCATAGCTCTTGACCAGGAATTTCTTGTCGTAGTCCAACATATGCAGGCGGCCCTCAAGGTCGGAAAACAGGACCGTGACTGCCTTAATGTGCTTTTCGTCGGTGAGGTACTTCAGGCGTTCTTCCTGGATCTTGTGGAGGGGAACTCTCTTCTTGTGTTGCTCTTTCGCTTTCAGATTCAGTTCTTCAAGCTCTTCATAGGAGAGGGCTAGAAAATTACGCAATTCAGTCGACATGAATCTCCTCGAAAAATTTTAGTGAAAATTCCGTATGGCAAGTGCGGCCCCTGCCTGCTTTTGCCGTAGGTAAAGTATCGCGCCGATCCGGCAAGGGTCAAATGGAAAACAGTGGAAATACGAGAAGAAAAATAAATAAATCGGATTGAAAAAGCAGATGGGCTACCTCGTAGGCAAATCCAGAGCCCGAGTGTCGCAATGGGACAGATTGTCGCGGTGACGCAAGTTCGATACTGCCCCACTCCACTAGCATCTTTGCTTGCAGCAGATTTGCCCGCCACACCGTTGGCAACTCGCCTGCATCTTGATGGCTAACGTTAGAACGAAGGTCGAATTCCGGGAGACCAATCACCAGCACCGGGGGCGCGGCATTCGAGTGACCGTTTTCCCCTGAGGTTCCTGTGCGGCTAAACCACGGCCGGCGGGCAAAATCCGCTAAGTCCGAAATCCTAGGGGCGCATTCTGAGGCGGGCGCCCTTGTGCGACTTCACGTTTAGGGATCGCCAAGAAAAGCCAACCCAGCCGGACCTGTGCCGGGCGCTCGAAGGGTGAATCGAACGCTACCTAGCTACTGCGAGTTGGAACTTTCCGTAGCCGCTGGGACATTACCGGCTGCCACAACCGGAACGTTGATGGTGCTGTCCATGCGCGTTAGCATTCCGCTGTTCGCTGGCAGGTCAACTTCCTTGCCCTTGCGCGCCACAACGTAAGCGGCGCCCGCGGCAAATCCAATGCCGAGTCCGCGCGTCACGTTGCTGAAGACCAGGCCAACAATCGAGCCACCACCGCCCCCAACTGCCATGCCGATGGCGTCTCCCTTATAGTCATGCTTCTCTTCGAGCACTTCGCCTTCGGTGATCTTCATGTCCTTGCGCGGCTTGCTGTAGGAATCGACGCGCGGCTCTCCGATCGCCAGAATACTCATCTGGATCGGAATCAGCCGGCTATCGAGCTCCACGTTTTTGAAAGTCAGGTTCATGTAGGCCTGCCCGCGGAAAATCGAAAATGCTTTGGCTTTCTGAATGTTACCGACGACGCCGTTCACCCGCGTCCCGGCAGGCAGAAGAATCAGGCTATCGAGCGCAACCGGCTGCGCGAGGACGGCAACGAACGGATCGCCTTCTTTCGAGTGCGAAGAACTGATCGGAGTAAGCAGCGTGAGATGAATTTCGGTTCCTTGTAAAACCTGGCGTGGCTCGGCGTTCATGGGAGGTGTGGCCGTGCACACCAGGACCAAAGCGAGAATCAACGAAAGAACAACTTTCATGAACTTCCTCCTGCTTGCACAGTCGTGCAGCGATTCCCCGTGACGTGGGGTTTTGGTCCCTCGGATTAGGACCGGGCGCTGGCGCGCGGACCTTGCCACCGTTGCGGACAGCGGCAAGGCGGTTGAGGAGGAACTCCAACCGCCACCAAGTGTAGGCGAGCGCTCGCCTAACAAGCCAAGCGCAATCCAAAATGTGCCCAGTAAGTAATGACGCAAGGCAAGTGGCACAGCGTGAGCCTGCCTGCCGCAGGCAGGTCTTCGAGCCCTGCGGTTTTTTGCGCTGTACCACCGTCGCCATGCAGCCACAGTCGGGTGCTTAGCACCGGAGGTTGCGCTTCAGCTCCTGAGAAAATGTCTTTTCGTTCCACACCGCTGCTTCCTTAGCAGGCTCTCACATGCTGTGTTAGACTTTTCTTTGCAGTCGCGCCTTGCGACTGCCGCAACGTGGAACTTCGGGCTCCGTGCAACGAGGTCCCGCGAACCCCGCCAGGCCCGGAAGGGAGCAACGGTACCGGGTAAGCCAAGTGTGCCGCGGAGACTCCGAAGTTCCTCGAATTTGGTATGGGCTGCGTTTCTTCCTTCTCGTTTTAATTTCTTCTGTGGATCCACGAGAAAAAATTGGAGGGAAATCAGTGGTTCGCTGAACCAGCATTCGCACTGTTCGCCCTGTCTGCAGTTCAGACACTAACGGGCTATCGCATGCGTAGCCGCTTAAGTAGGGGATGTCGGTAACCCCTCCCTGACATTTTGCGTCCAGCCTACGATTTTTGGTATTGACTGACCTTGTCCTGCATGTGATAAAGTATAATCGCATGCAGGGCAAAAAGCATGACCAAAAACTCAGCCGCTTACGTGTCGCCTTGCTCGCGCTTTTGGAGCAGCTACGCGAGGTGCTGAACGTCGCGCTTGCCCGCACCCCTTTGGTCAAAGGCAATGTTTACGAGATCGCCCGTCGTTGCAGTACCCCCAACTGCAGTTGCATGCGCGGCCGGCTGCACCGCAACATGGTCCTGACCTGGAGTGAACAGGGGCGGTCCCACATGCGTTCTATTCCCCCGGCCCAGTTAGCGGAGTTGCGTAAGAAGAGTGCAGAGTATTTGCGCTTTCGTCGGGCCCGCGCCGAGGTCTCGGTGCTGCACAAGAAGATTCTGAAGGTGCTCGATCAGATCCAGGAGTTGCGTCGCGAGGCTCCTTAAGATGAGTGAGTCGGCACTGTCGACATCCGCCGCCATGCTGTTTGAGCGCAATGATGCGCGGGTGCTCGAAGCGTTTCGTCGCGGCGAGTTTGATTATGTCGATGCCATCGGCGAAGTCAGCGAAGCGGACTTCTTCCGGGTCATCACCGAGCGGAAGATCCTGGACAAGCTGGCCGAGAGCTACCCCTCCCCCCGCGAGCGGCACGATGTGCCCTTGTGGGTCTATATGGCCAGCAACCTGTCCATGCGTTTTCATGGCGAGCATCACTTTCATGCCTTTCCCTTCCTAGTGCGCTCCAGCAGCATGATCGAGGCTTTTGGCCCGGCCATGGGCCACAAGGCCACCCATCCGGAGACCGGCGACATTTCCCTGCGCTGTGCTGGGTTTAACGATAAGAATGAATACGATCGCCAGACCCCTTGCGACCAGGACTATTTGCGCAAGCTGGCCGGCGATACCGATGCGCAGTTACTGCAGACCTGGTTCAACCGCGAGGTCGTGGGAGTCTTTAAGCAACACCACGCGTTCGATGCGGAAGGGATTTTTATTGGTGATGCGAGCTATCTGTTCGTGCCCGACAACGAGAGCTATGAGGGCTCTTCGCGGCTACTTTTTGATGAGCAGAATCATCCGGTCGATTCCGCAAAGCTGACGCAAGAGCAACAGAAAGCCTACGACTGGCGACGCTGTTACAAGCTGGTGAGCTTGCTGCATACCAATCGTGCAGGAGAGTTTTTCCTGTATGGGGGGCTGTGAGGTGCTCCCCATCCTTCGGACCAATATTTGGCCTTCTTAAGGTGGACCGCTGCCTGCAATTGATTGTAGATAGATCCTTGTTGTTGGGCCTGTGGGAACTGTGAAAAAGCCGAGCGTCTTTTGCGAGGCTCTTTTCAAGCTGCTGTGGGAATCCACGCTCTTCGCGGATTTCCATCAGCAGCGTCAGTTTCCATGGGCCCTCTTTTCTTTCTTTTTTGCTACTTTTTTCTTTCTTCGGGTCTCGCTCTCGTTTTCCACAAAGGAATTTCGCGTCAGCATCGCCCAGGAACGACGATCGCCAACTCGCTCGACCCACAGCATGCGCTGCTCTGTCCCTCCTCAAACCCATTTCACTTTCCCAAAGTAGATCTCCGCTGGCGTTTGATATCCCAACGACTGATGCGGGCGTTCGTGATTGTAAAAGGTGAAATAACTTTTGAGATTCGAGACTGCTTCCAGCACGTCGACGTAATCCTTCAGATAAACCTCTTCGTATTTCACCGTCCGCCATAGTCGTTCGATGAAAATGTTGTCGATCGCTCGTCCACGTCCGTCCATGCTGATCGTGATGTCCTGCTTCTCGAGACGGTTCGTAAATACCTCGCTCGTGAACTGCGCCCCTTGGTCGGTATTGAAGATCTCCGGCCGCGTCGTCGTCAATGCCCAGTCCAGTGCCGCCACGCAAAAGGCGCTCTCCAACGATATCGATACTTCCCACGCCAGCACATAGCGGCTGAACCAATCCATGATCGCCACCAGATAAACAAAGCCCTGCCGCAAGCGGATGTAGGTGATATCGCCGGTCCAAACGTGGTTGGGCCGATCGATCTTCAGGCTGCGCAGCAGATAGGGGTAGATCTTGTGCCCTAACCCGGGAACCGACAGCCGTGGCTTCGGATAGATCGCTTCCAGCCCCATCTGCCGCATCAGCCGGCGTACCCGTTTTGCGTTGACCGCGTATCCTTGCTCGCCGAGCCACCAACCCATCCTCCGGATTCCGTAAAACGGCGTCCGTGTGTATTGCTCGTCGATCAACCGCATCAATCGCAAATTCTCGGACGCTTCCCGTTCCGCCTCGTAATACCACCCCGACCGCGATACCCCCGCCAAGCGGCACTGCTGTCGTATGCTCAGTTCTTTGTACTCTGAAATCCATCCCTGCCTCTGCTCTAACGCGATAGGCCGGACTTTTTTTTAAGCCAGTCCAGCTCCACCTGCAACTGCCCGATCTGCTGGTACAACTCCGCTTTGAGCGCTTCCTCGCTCGTGTCCGGCTGCGACCGCCGATCCGCAAACAGTTCCGGTGCTCCTTGAATCGCTTGCCGCTTCCAGTTCGTCACCTGGCTGGGATGCACCCCGTAATGCGAAGCGATTTGCTGGATGGTCTTCTGTTCCTTGATCGCCTCCAGCGCGATTCTTGCTTTCATCTCCGCGCTGAAGCTTCGCCGTTGCCTCGATTTCATTCCTGCTCGCTTTCCGAGGCAGCGATTTTACACCTTATTGACTGGTCCGAATTTTGGGGAGCACTTCACTGCGCCTGACGGCCGGCAAGGACCATGAAGCTCCAGTGCTCTATGAGTTGGTGGATGAATTTGTGGAAAACCATGGTCGCGGGGTGATGAAGCGTTTAATTCTGGATCGTGGCTTTTTGGACGGGGAGAAGATCGGCCATTGCAAGCGCGATCTAGGGATCGACGTGCTGATCCCGGCGCGCAAGGATCTGGAGATCTATAAGGACGTGGTGGGCTTGGCCGAAGGTGGGTTGTTATCGTTTCAGCCGGTGCCGACTCCTTCCCCTCGTGCGCCGACGGTCCCGGTGCACCGACCGGAAAGGATTCGTAAACGGGAAGAAGCGCGCCAACGCACCTTGGCCAAGAAGAAAGCTGAGGCAGCGCAGAGAACGCAGGAAGTGCAGAAACTCCGCAAGCCGAGCCCGACGGGAACGCCGCCCCCGGAACAGGCACGCAGCGAAGTAGCCGCCGTGATGGACCTGCGAACGTTGAGCACTTGCCCGGTGCCGATCCATGCGGTGGTCAATCGCGAGATCGACCGTGACGGTCACCGGGAGCACTGGGTGTTGCTCGATACCGCTCCGATCCCCGAGCCCCTAGCCACTCGTGAGGAATATCGGCTGCGCACGAGCATTGAAGAGCGACATCGACAGCTGAAATGTTTTTCCGATCTAGCCGGGTTCACCTCGCGAAGGCTTTCCCTGGTTGTCAATCAAGTGGTGTTTGTGTTGCTGATGTACAGTTTGCTGCAGTGGTACTGGCAGCGGATCCGACGGCCGGAATTCAATCCGCGAACCACGGCTCGGGCCTTGGATCAGCTGCGGCCGACCATGAGCGTGATCCTAATTTTTTATCAGGGTTATGTGGCGCGGTTAGCTCCACTCGAATATCAGGAGTTGTTGCTGACGCTGAAGGAAGAGGCGCGCTTAAAAATCCTGGCGAAGACACGACGACTTCGTCGCGGCCTATCGCATCAGCTCGATCACGCTCGCGCTCCCTAGGCTCACTGCGTATCCAGAAGCGCGCTCCGAAAATTTATCGCTCCTCAGGCAAAGGCTACGCTTTCTTCTGCCGTGCAAGTCTTTCACTCTCGCGACTCGTGAGATCAGCGCCGCGACCCTCCCTCCTGCCTCGAACCCGTTCCTCGCTTATGAACTATATCGCTCAGCCCGAAGGGCCTCACCCGCTCGCCTTGCTCCCTGTTATGTCTGAACTGCAGTTCGCCCTGTAAAGTGTTTTGACTTTTCCCGAGCGTGCGCCGAAAATGCAAGAACCCATGACCTACCAAGTGATCGCGCGGAAATGGCGCCCGCAAACCTTCGCCGACCTTGTCGGCCAAACGCATGTCACGGAAACTCTTGCGAACGCGATCAAGAATGATCGCGTCGCGCACGCCTACATTTTTTCCGGTGCGCGCGGCGTGGGAAAAACCACCGCGGCGCGCATCCTCGCCAAAGCTCTGAACTGCGTGAAGGGTCCAACGCCGGAACCGTGCGGCGAATGCGACTCCTGCAAGGAAATTGCGGCCGGAACTTCTCTCGATGTGATTGAAATCGACGCCGCCTCCAACCGTGGCATCGACCAGATCCGTGAGTTGCGCGAGATGGTCCGTTACGCTCCGGCAGCCGCGCGGCATAAAGTGGTGATCCTCGACGAAGCGCACATGCTCACTGGCGAAGCTTCGAATGCGCTGCTCAAGACTCTGGAAGAGCCTCCTGATCGCGTAGTCTTTGTGATGGCGACGACGGAGCCGGAGAACCTGGAAGACACCATCCGCTCCCGCTCGCAGCACTTTCATTTTCGCGCGCTGACGTTTGCTGAAATTACCAGCCGGCTGAAATACATCGCCGAGCAGGAAAAACTGAAAATCGACGATGGAGCGCTGAGCGTAATTGCCCGCATGGCGGAAGGAAGCATGCGTGACGCGCTCTCTCTGCTCGAACAAGGCCGCGCCTACTGCGGCGACGACATAAAAGATAGGGATGTGCGCGAACTGCTCGGTGTCGTTCCCGAGGATGCTCTCGAGGAACTGGTGGAAGCGATCGCAGAGTGCTCAGCGGAGCGCGCCCTCGGTTTGGTCCACCGTTTCCAGAGAGAAGGACGGAATCTGCAGCATTTCTGCCGCGAAGCGATTCGCCACATGAGAAACCTGCTTATCGCCCGAGTGTGCGGGTCGGATTCTGACTTGATTGCAGCCACTCCGGACCAGCGGCCCGGACTTGAAAGAGCCGCGGCGCTCTTCACCGAAGAGGATCTGACCAGATACTTCCAGATTTTGCTGCAAACAGACAAGGATGTGCGTAAAGAGATGGATCCACGGGTTCATCTGGAGATGGGATTGTTGCGCCTGGTAAACGCTTCGCGGCTGGCGCCCCTCGAAGAACTGCTTTCGGAACTGAACGGCGGCGCGAGCGGAAGAACCGGCGGCGGTTCGGCGCCGAGAAGCGCGACATCGAGCGTTACATCACCAGAAATCCCTCCGCGGACGGCATCCGCGAACGCCGCAGGCGTAGCCGCGACGCGAGACAATTCCGAATACGCGGTTCCTTCCTTGTCCGGGACGGCGCCCGCCGCTTCCCTTCCCGCGTCAGGGCAGGCCCTTCGCAGTCCCGGGCAAGCCGAAGGCGGCCGCCACAGAAGTCGCTCGAACACAGAATTGCGGCCCGTCGCTACGCCAAGCGGGCTTGCCGCAGGCGGTTCGGCGGCCGCCGCTGCTCCGGCCAGGAAACCCGCGGAGAGCACCCCGACTTCCAATGAAGAAGCAAAGCCAAACGTCGCGGCGACAGGATTAAGCGTGGAGCAAGTCCACGAAATCAAATCGAGCATCCAGGCGCAGCAAAAATTCATCGGCGAATTGCTGGAGCACTCCTCGCGGTGGGAACTCGAAGCCAACGAGTTGCGAATTTATTTCCCTTCGCAAGAAAGTGCGTTTGCCGGATTGATCGAAGGGAGAGAAACTTTAGACAAGATCCGTACAACATCGAGCAAGGTACTGGGGCTTGCGGTGCGCGTCTGTGCTAAGCTTGAAAGTGGGCCGGCACAGAACGGAAATAGCGGGAGCACGACAACACAGCAGATGCGCGCGCAATTTGAGAACGATCCGATCGTGAAGTCCATGCTGCAAAGATTTGGCGGTCGAATCTCCGAAGTGCGGCGGCGGACAGGCGAGTAAGCAAAGGAGGCAGCACATGAACATGGAAGTCAACGCTCTCCAACAAATGCTCTCGCGTCTGCGGCAGGTCCAGGAAGATCTGCAGCGCCAGGTGAATTCCGTCGCAGTCGAAGCGTCCGCGGGAGGTGGCATGGTTACGGTAAAAATGAACGGCCAGAAGCAAGTGCTCGATGTGAAAATCGAGCCCGAAGTTTTTGCCGGAAAAGATCAGGAAATGCTGCAAGACCTGTTTCGCGCCGCGGTCAACGAAGCCTCCCGACGCGTCGACGAAGAACTCGCGAATCAGATGAAGAGCCTCGCCGGTGGCCTCCCCGGCCTATCCGGCATGAAAATCCCGGGCTTGTTCTAGAACGATTGATTCGTTAACCCAAAATTCATTGCGGTTGCTTTGATTCGCATCGCGCGCCGCGGGTTTGCGTCGGCAAGCGCGCTTGTGCTACACAAGGACATGCCCGATTTTGCTGCGCCTGTCGAACGACTCATCGATGAACTGAAGCACCTGCCTGGGATCGGACAAAAAACCGCTCAGCGTTTGGCTTTCCACCTCCTTCGCGTCACGCAGGAAGACGCGCTGGCCTTGGCGGATGCCATCCGCGACGCGAAAGAAAAAATCCGCACCTGCTCGACCTGCCACAATATCACCGACACCGATCCCTGCCTGTATTGTGCCGGGCCGACGCGCAACAAGCGGACCATCTGCGTGGTCGAAGAGCCGCACAACATCCTGGCGATCGAAAAAACCCGCACCTACAGCGGGATGTACCACGTGATGGGCGGATCCCTGTCTCCACTCCAAGGGCGAGGCCCGGAACAACTCAATATCAAAAGCCTGATCGAGCGTCTGAAGGGCGGCGCCGTCGAAGAAATCATCATCGCCACGAATCCCACCGCGGAGGGCGAAGCCACGGCCGTCTATCTCTCGAAATTGCTCAAGCCCTTGGGCGTGCGAGTCACTCGAATTGGCGTAGGTATCCCGGTGGGAGCAGATTTGGAATATGCCGACGAAGTCACCATGCTGAAAGCGATGGAAGGACGGCGCGAACTCTGAAGAAAAAAGCTCGGCTTGTGGAAAAAGCCGCAGAGAAAAATTTGCTTCAACCTATACGTTTTTCTGGGTTTTTCGCGCTAAAACTAAAGTTTGGTTTACTGGTAGCTCAAAAGAGCTAGTACGTACAGAATGATTGTCTCTCTAGGCAAAATCAACGAATCACGGTACAGTCCTTTTCCAACGATGGACGTCCCCGCCGCCAATCGTTCCGGTTCGCCCGCAGGAACCGGGGTAGGAGGTGCGCTATGCCGGGATTAGCGCACTACATGACGCAATACGACCACGAACACAGTTCGGGTTGGAACAAACTACTGCACGGGATCGGAATCCCGCTGATTTTCGCGGGAATCGTCCTTCTAGCGCTCCTGCGCTGGAAATCGGGAGCGTTCTGCTTCATCGCAGGCTGGGTGCTTCTGTTCCTGGGCCACAGAATCGAAGGAAATCATCCGGCGTTTTTTCAAGGACCAATCTATTTGCTGGTGGGGCCAGTGTGGGTCGCCAAGGAACTTTGCTCGTTCCTGACCGGAACACATCGCGGTCAGAGCCCTGAAGATATGCCTCTGAAAAGACCATAGAGACGTATTGCAAACGGGCCACATTGCTCATATTGCTAAGGTGCGGCGACCAATGCTGAATAACGAAGAGAGCCCCGACTTGGCGGACGAGAGTGCCGATATGACCGAAGGTGCTGTGAACGCAGGAACAGAACTGCGCAAGAGACGTAGCACGCGAATCGTCCAGGCCGTGCCCCTGGTCGTCACCGGAGTCGACGCGTTAGGCCGCCCCTTCGCTGAGCGGACTTCCACGTTGATTATTAATTGCCACGGCTGCCGCTATCAATCGAAGCATTACGTCCTCAAGAACATGTGGGTCAATCTCGAAGTGCCTCACGCAGAGCCGGGGCATGCGCCGAGGCGAGTGCGCGGAAAAGTCGCCTGGATTCAGCGGCCACGGACGGTACGCCAATTATTTCAGGTCGCTCTGGAATTGGAGGCGCCGGGTAATGTCTGGGGAATCGGATTTCCGCCCGAGGATTGGTTCGCCTTCCCCGAGCAGACTCTCTTCCTGCCCGATGCTGCCACCGCGGATTCGACCGGGTCGTCGCTACCATCGGCCCCCACCGGAACTCCGCTGCCAATCGAGGAAGTGGAACCTGGTGTAGCGACCCCTGACAACATACGCGTGTTTCCTGCCCCCACAAGCGCGACGGACGCTTCCATGCAGCTGGCGCGGCAAGTAGCTCGTTTGCTCGCCGAAGCCCGTCAGCAAATTCACGCGGCCGCGCGTGAATCGGCCGTGCAGGCCGTCGGTACAGAGCACCGTCTCGAGTTCGAGCAGTGGGAAGAAAAGATGGCCACCTTCCGCGCAGATCTGGCCAAAGAGACTACCCAGGCCTTGGGAACGATTCACCAAGAGGCCGAAGCCGGTGCGCGAACGGCGCACGCCGCTGCGGCAGAATCTCTAAAAGATGAGTTGCCAAAGTGGCTCGCGCCGCATCTCGAACAATTGACGCACGAATTGACCGCGCAGCTCGCCAAAGAGGGGGCGGCCCAACGCGAGGAGCATGAAAAACAGTTGTCCGGCGCCCAGGAAACGCTGCAGACATTGTGTGCCCAAGCAGACGACGCGGTCGCAAAGTTACGGGCACAAGCGGAGTTCGCCGAAAGGCAGGTGTCGGCTCGTCTGGAAGCGATGGTCAACAATGCGATCGAACTGGCTCGCCAGCGCGAAGAATCGGCTGGGTCCTATCGCGAAACCCTCGAGGCCGCGGTTGCGGAAATGCAGCAGCGGACGACCGCCGCACAGAACGAGGCGCAAAACGCCCTACACGAGCACCTCACCCAGGAAGTGCAGGCAGCACAATCCCGATGGCAGGAACAATTGGAGCAGGGTCTGAACGCGGCCCAGGAAAAAGCCGCGGAAAAGCTGAAGCTGCACGCCCAAGACCTTCGGAAAGAAGCTGCCGCGGAAGCCGAAAAGCAAGGTAGCGCTTTTCGTGAATCCTTGGAAGCGCAAGCGAAGCATCTCGACGAGACCCTGGCGCAAGCCAGAGGGACCACCGAGCGACTGGAACAATTGCCTGCGCGGATTGAAACCGTGCAACAACAGGCTGTGGCAGGATTCCAGTCGCAACTGGATGATGTGCTGAGCCTGCATCGGAATGAATTGCACCGTCGTTCCGAAACACTCTTCGAAGAGATTCACACCCGGATTCGTAGCAGCTTTGAATCGGCTAACAGCGAATCCTTGGCGAAGTTCGACCATCAAGTCCAGTCCCTGGTTGCCCCACATCTTCAACAGACGGAGGAAGCCGTTCATCGCCTCGCCGGAGGCCGTTCCCTGCTCGATGCGGCGATGACCATGCAGCAGGACCGCATCCGCAACTCGGCCGACGACGCTTTCGCGGAATCGCTGGCGCGCTTCCGCGAGAATTTGGGCAGCGTGGAGCAAGTGCTCAACGACTCGTCGCACGGCATCACCTCCCGACACCTGGAGGACCTGGAAAATAAGATCGCGGACATGAAGCACCACTCGGTCGAAGAGTTGTACAAGACCGCCGAATGGTATGAAAAGAAAACCCAAACGCAATTGCAGAATTCGACGGAAAAAATGCTCGAAGATTCGAGCAGGCAACTTCGCGAGAAAGCGGGCGAAATATCCGGGGTGTTCGCGAACGAGTTGGCCGGCACCAGCCGGAGCTTCATGACCCAAACACGCGAACAGCTCGACGACGCCGTCAACGAATCCTTCAAGCGCGTGCACATGTTGTTTGCTGAGGCCGCTGATACCACGTCGGCGGCGTTCACCGACGAAATCCAGCGCAACGCGCGCCAGGAACTGGAAGGCTTCACGGAACTGACCAACCGCTCGCTCGAGGAATCGCGAGAGCGCCTGGACATCGCGCGAGTGGACTTCAGTCAAAAGCTGACGACGCAGCAAGAAGAGTTCCTGCGGCGCTTCCAAACCGAAATGAACGAAGCCGTCGGAAGAGGAGTGACGGATGCTCGCGAGAAGGTGGAATCGGGTTTTTCGTCGCTCTGGGATTCGTGGAAGAAAATGAACGAAGCCAGCATGACGGAAATGCACAACGTACTTGGAAAGCTCAGTAATGAGGGCGCGGAACAGTATCGCGCCCGTCTGGAAAATATTTCAAACTCCTGGATGGTGGCGACCGTGGCAACCCTTGATCATCAATCGCGAGACGTCATTTCGAAGATTGCGTCGACCGCCGAAGAAAGATTGCGGGAGGCGACTTCCGAAGTCTTCGCGAAATTTGGCGATACCCTCCGTGAACGTCTGCAACAAATCGCCATAGGTTTTGATAAGCCCGCAGGAAAAGGTAATCCGTAGTCGGTTTTCAGCAATCCACTGAAAACTCACAAATGTGCTGGCTGCGGCTCCCGTCTCCAATTAGTGCATGAACCCTTCACGATTGTATACTTTAACGTCTCACCATGGCGAACCGATCCTACCTGCGCGTTTGGACGCGCGACTTTTCCAAACAAACCATGATTGCGGAATTCGCGCGATTCCTCACCATCGCCCCACTCACGGAAGGCAAAGGGAACTTCCAGCAACTCAGCGTGCAAGCGGTCGACCCCGGGGAAGTGCCCGTGGATGAATGGGATTTGAAAGAAGGAACCTTCAGCCCGCCCGAAGTAGCCGCGCTCGCCGCGCAGCATGTCAACGAAGACTCGGCGTATGTGGTCGAGGCACGATGGGATTTATGGAGCTTCGACATGGAGTCTCTGCAATGGAAATTGGGGCCGGAACCGCTTGTGCTGACTTGCCAAGGCAAAATGTATGATGACGGAGTCGCAGCCAGCGAAGGCCAGTTTCACGCGGACTTGGGCTTCGAACACTTTTTCACTGGCCACGCCGGGCTGCTGGCGCCGGGCGCGGCAAAGAATCCTTTCGACAGTTCTGACCACCCCATCGAGAAAACCTTTCGCAATTGGATGGCGAATCCCGAGAACCTGCGGCTGTATCACCAGAAGACTCGCGAAAACATCCAAAAACTGTTCGGTTGGGTGGAGGCCGTGGAAGCTGCCCTGCCCGTGGAGCGAAGCGAACTGTGGAGCGAGGGAGAAGACAATTTTGAGGCCCGCCTAGATGCCATCCTCGCCCAGAGGTAGTGCTTCGTCCGGTCCGCCTAGCGGGCAACTTCTAAGGCGGGCGCTTTTCGTCTGCCTCCTTGTTCCCCTAGCCAGCGCGCAAAGCAAGCAAAAGCCTGCCGTCAAAAAGACTGCAGCCTCTCGCGCGAATGAATTCACGTTGGCGGGTTTGCGCCCGGGAAGAGACAGCCTGGCACGAGCCGCACTCCTGAATAAGCAGTTTGGGAACGGTAAGGCACTGCCGGGTGAGCAGACCGCCTGGTATGACGCGTGCCGCGATCTATCGCTCACCGTCGACAGCGACAAACAAAAACACGTCGAGGTGATCCGCGCGGCAGCATGGGCTGGTTCGACCGCAGATTGCGCGGTGAAAACTCCGGGCCCGTGGAAAACAGGCCTCGGCCTTCGCGTGGGTGACCCGGCCGAAAAGCTGGCGGGCTTGTATGGGCAGCCCGACTCGAAGAGTCCTAGCACGCGGGACGGCCAGCCGCTAGAATTATGGTATTACGCGTTTGACTGGGCCGGACCGGACGTTCCCCAGGTCATGGAAGTCCTTTGCACCCGGGAAAAAGACGGGCAGCCAGGAAGGGTCGTGGAAATCACCTTGGCGGCGCCGAGCTTGTAGGTAGTCGAAAATCTGGTCTCCGTGAATGCACCGCAGTTCAGCGCGTCGAGTTTGGAAAGGACCCGGATGATTAGTTCCCCTGCACCTCCCCAAGCAAGGCGGAAAAGCGCGTGCACATTCGTCACGTCGGCGGCATTTTTCATCGCCATCCTGATTCTCTCCGCCTGCGGCTCTGAGCCGGCCACGCCCACTCCCGAAACCGCGAAGAAGGCCGCAGAAGCCGCCATTCCCCAGGACGTACAGGACGCTGCCAATGCCTTGCTCGGCAGCGATACACAGATCTTGCTCTATGGAGATTTAGCAAAGAACGGCCAGAAACAAATGCTCGCAGCCAACGTCGTACCTAATACACCGAAGAGCACGGTAGCTGGAACGGTGGTAACCCGGGCGATCATCGCGGAAAACGTGGACGGCAAATGGACGGAATTGTTCCGCGCCGATGAGTATCTTAAGAACCAGAAAGGGTATCTTGCCTTGACGCCGCTCCAATCCGTGACCGGTTGGAAGCTTCAGTACGAAAACAGCCCGGACAAAGGCGTGTCGCTTTACTTCACACCCGTGCAAAAGGGCACAACTGAAAAGACCCTGCCGATCGCCGTACGATGGAATCCGGAGCAGAAGCGCTACCAGTCCATGGACATGTCGTACCAGCATTTCTTGAATGAAGCGCCTTCCATTGGGAGCCCAAGGTCCGCTTTAAGATGAGTGAGCTGCCAACAACTCGACCTGCAGGTAAAGCCGCGCAAAAGACCCCGAAGATCTCCGCGCGAAGGAACCTGCGCGGGTTGGTGCCGTATCTTGCGCGTTACAAGGGCGCGATCGCCGTCGGGTTGCTGACGCTCTTTATCATGGGAGTCGTCGGTAGCATCGTTCCGCTGACGACCGGCGTTATCACCGACACTTTGGCTGGCAGTACGCGCCCGTTCGAACGGTCGATGCATGGCTTCAATGACGTGGCGGCGCTTAAGCGCCTTTCCGACTTGATGCCTTACTATCAGCCGAACAGCCGGAGAACAATGGCTGTCTATTGCCTGGTCTTGATCGCTTGCATCGCCATCAAGGGCATCATGTCGTTCGCTACGCGCTGGATCCTGATCGGCATTTCCCGCGACATCGAATTCGATATTCGCAACGATGTGCTGGATCGTCTGCTGGTGATGGAGCCGGAATTCTACGTACGCAATCGCACCGGCGAACTAATGTCGCGCGCCACCAACGACCTCAATTCTGTACGTATGGTCCTCGGCCCCGGAATCATGTACAGCGGCACCACGCTTGTCACCATGGTCTCCTCCATCTCGGTGATGTTGATCCTGTCTAAGTCCTTAACTCTTTGGGTTCTTTTGCCCGCGCCGATCGTAGCCGTGGTGGTCTGGTATTTCGGAAAAGTCATTCACGAGTTGTATGAAGTCATCCAGGCGGCTCTCGCCACTCTTTCTGCGAAGGTACAGGAAAACCTTTCCGGCGTTCGCGTGATTCGCGCCTACGCGCAGGAACAAGCGGAAATCAAAGGGTTCGATGAGCCCAACAAGGATTACGTAGCCAAGAACGTGCGCTTGATCCGGACCTGGAGCATGTTCATGCCGTCGCTCCAGGCCATGATCGGCATAACGTTTGTGATTGTTCTGTGGCAAGGTGGTTTCCGATTTCTGGATGGCCGGATGTCCTTGGGCTCTCTGATCACCTTCAACACTTATCTCGGATTTTTGGTCTGGCCGATGATCGCGCTGGGCTGGGTTACCAATATTTTCCAGCGCGGGGCAGCGTCCATGGGGCGCTTGAATTACATTTTGACCGCCAAGCCGCAGATCGACGATCGCTATGCGAAAATCCCCAATAGCACTCGGGTAGAAGGCGAAATTGAGTTTCGCAATCTTACGTTCGCCTATCCAACCTCTGTCTCTGGCAATGGGAACGTCAGCTCCAATGGTCACGGCTCGGAATCGCGGCCGGTGCTGAAAAACATCAATCTGAAGATCCCGCCCGGTTCCACGCTCGCCGTGGTTGGACCGACCGGAAGTGGAAAAACCACCCTCGCAGGCCTCATCGCGCGCCTCTGGGAAGCTCCGGATGGGCAAATTCTGATCGACGGCCACCCGATCAAGGAATGGCCGCTCGAAACGTTGAGACGCGCCATCGGTTTTGTGCCGCAGGATACCTACCTCTTCAGCGAAACTGTCGGCGAAAACATTGCCTTCGGCCTCGAACAACACCGCGAACCGGAAGTCCTCGAAGCCGCCCAAATCGCCAATCTGCACGCGGACGTCGAGGCGTTCGAGAAGCGCTACAACACCATGGTCGGCGAGCGCGGCATCACACTTTCCGGCGGACAGAAGCAGCGCTCGGCCATAGCGCGCGCGGTTATCCGCGACCCGCGTATTCTGATTCTCGACGATTCCCTGTCCGCGGTGGATACGCAGACGGAAGAAAAAATACTGGGCCGCCTTCGCGGAGTGATGCGCGGCCGCACCACCATCCTGATCGCCCATCGCACTTCGACAGTCCGTGATGCCGACCAGATTGTCGTGATCAAAGATGGCGCAATCATCGAATCCGGCACGCACGATGAACTGTTATCACACGGTGGCTATTACGCCGATCTCTATCAGAAACAGTTGCTCGAAGAAGAGCTCGAACGCGCATGAGCACGATGCACGAAGAAGAGGCACTCGGTAAGGCGTACGATTCCCGCCTGATGACGCGGCTGCTGCGCTACATGGCGCCGTACAAATGGCGTGTAGTGCTTGCACTGGCGCTCGTCATGATCGTCACGCCCCTCGAACTGGCGCCGCCCGCGTTGTTTGGCAAAGCGATCGATAAATACCTGACGCCCGGCGCTGCTCATGCCATCGCGATCTCACAGGCAAAATTCGGACTGCTGCTGATCACCGGGATTTGGTTCCTGGTGCTGCTTTTTGATTTTCTGGCACAGTACATCCAGATCCGCATCATGCAGCGCGTCGGCCAACAGACGATGTACGACATGCGCAGCGAGATTTTCGGCCACCTGCAGCGCTTACCCATGAGCTATTTCGACCGGAATCCCGTGGGCCGGCTGATGACGCGTGTGACCACCGACGTTGACGCCTTGAACGATCTTTTCGCCGCCGGCGTGGTTACCATGATCAACGATTTTTTCCTCCTCGCGGTCATGGCCATCTTGCTGTTTACCATCGACCGCAAATTGGCATTCGACGCGCTCGCGGTTTTGCCCTTTATTTTTGTCGTAACCTTGGTTTTCCGCAAATATGTGCGCGACGCGAATCGCAAGATTCGTACGGCCATCGCCCGCATCAACGCCTTTCTGCAGGAATACATCGCTGGAATGAGCGCCGTCCAGCTCTTCAATCGCGAACGCAAGGCAAAAGAGGAATTCACCAAGCGTAACAAAGACAACATGTTGGCGTGGCGCGACGCCATCCTGGCTTATGCATTGTTTTACCCCGCCGTGGAATTCCTGAGCTTTGCGACAATTGCTCTCATTTATTGGTCCGGTGGAAATCGCATCCTGCGTGGCGGTTTGTCCTTGGGTATCCTGATCGCTTTCACTATGTACGCGCAGCGCTTCTTCCGTCCCATTCAGGACTTGAGCGAAAAGTTCAACATTCTTCAGTCCGCCATGGCCGCCTCCGAGCGCATCTTCAGGCTACTCGATGAGCCCATCACAATCGACTCCAATCCCAACGCGCGGAAGCTTCTCTCGCCCCGGGGCGAAATCGAATTCCGCAACGTCTGGTTTAGCTACAAGGATATCGAACAGCCCGCCGACGAGGATTGCGTCCTCCGCGATGTCTCCTTCCGCATCGCGCCGGGGCAAACGTTCGCCATCGTCGGTCACACGGGCGCGGGGAAGACTACTCTGATCTCCCTGCTCTTGCGTTTCTATGACATCCAGCGCGGGCAAATTCTTCTCGACGGCATCGATATTCGCCTTGTGGATCTGCAGGAATTGCGCCGGCAGTTTGGCATCGTACTGCAGGACCCATTCCTCTTCACCGGCACAATCGAAAGCAACGTCCGCTTGGGCACACCGGGAATCTCGCGGCAAGCAGTGGAACATGCCTTGGACGAAGTCGGCCTTGGCGACTACGTCCACACGCTGCCCCGGGGAGTCGCGACAGAAGTGAATGAGCGCGGGTCCACTCTCTCGGTCGGTCAAAGGCAGTTGATCAGTTTCGCCCGGGCCCTCGCGCACAATCCGCAGTTCTTGATCCTCGATGAAGCCACATCGAGCGTCGATACGAAAACGGAATTGCAGATTCGCGAAGCTTTGGGACGGTTGTTGTCGGGTCGCACCGCTCTCGTGATCGCCCACCGCCTGAGCACGATCCAGCACGCGGATCGTATTCTGGTCTTTCACAAGGGCCGTCTGCGTGAACAAGGCGCGCACCAGGAATTGCTCGCGCAGCGTGGCATCTATTTCCGGCTCTACCAACTGCAGTACAAAGAGCAGGAACTGCACAGCGGCCACGGCATCCACCCCGCTTCCGGCTCGTCCCCACTGCCGACTCCATTGCCCGCGAACGACTAGACGATCGATTCTCGATGCCGCCTATTCCTATCCTCCTTTCCGCCGGCGAAGCTTCCGGAGACATGTACGCCGCGCGGCTAGCCACTGCCCTCAAAGCTCGCCAAAACGTGCAAATCTTCGGTATGGGTGGGCCGCAGATGCAGGCAGCCGGTGTGGAACTTGTGATGCACTACGACGAAGTTTCCGTCGTCGGCATCACTGAAATCGTAAAGCATCTGCCTTCTCTGGTGAAAGGCATGGAACGTATGGTAGGCGAAGCGGAACGCCGCAAGCCCGCGTTCGCCATCCTCACCGACTTCCCCGGCTTCCATCTGCGTCTGGCAAGGAAGCTGCAACCCAAAGGCATCCGCAATGTATATTACATTTGCCCGCAATTCTGGGCCTGGCGCCCGTGGCGCGCGAATCTGGTCCGTCGACGCTTTGAAAAAGCTCTCTGCATTTTTCCATTCGAACAAGAGTTCTTTACCAATGCCGGAGTTTCCACAGAATTTATCGGCCATCCGCTCGTCGGAACGGTAGTCGCAACGAAGGATCGCAAACAATTCTGCGAATCTCATTCCCTCGCGCCAGGGCGGCCCGTGGTCACGGTCCTTCCCGGAAGTCGCAGCGCGGAGTTGGCGCACCACTTGCCGGTGTTACAAGAAGCCTGCGCCCGGATTCACGCAAAAATGCCGGTTCAATTCGTGGTGGCGGCCGCGCACGCAAAAGACGTGTCTCGGCTGACACAAGGCTGGCCTCATGGACTGAAGCTGTGCGTCGTGGAAGGAGAGACCTACGACGCCCTGGCCGCGGCCGACGCGGCAATTGTGTCGAGCGGTACCGCTACGGTCGAAGCGGCGCTTCTCGACGCTCCGATGGTGGTGGTTTACAGAGTTTCACCGCTCACAGCCACGTTGGCGAAGCCACTCGTGCGAACATCCTACTTTGCTATGCCGAATCTGATCGCAGAAAGAAAAGTCGTGCCGGAGCTTGTCCAGGACGACTTCACCCCGGATCGCGTGGCGGCCGAAATTCTTCGCCTTTTGCAGGATCCGAACGCACGAAGAACACTAAGAACGGGTTTGCGCGAAGTGCGACAGCGGCTTGGCCCGCCCGGTGCCGTCGACCGCGCCGCGGACTCCATCGTCCGGTTGTTGTCCAAGGGCGCTGGCAACGCTTCCTGACCCCTTGTTATCCTATATAGGGATTCCCCGTAACCGCGCCGGAAAGGATTTCGATGACCGTCTGCCGTTGGACCTCGGTTCTGAGCGTTTTCGTAGTTCTGTTTCTTTGTGCGATCGCCGCCGCTCAGGAGCCGATGCAACAGACACAGGGGCCGCAATCGGCATCGGTACAACAAGGGCCGAGTTTCCTCGCGGACAAATACGAAGTGTCTGCCTATCTCGACACCGTGGCTCAGGGAATCAACGTCGTGGCAACGGTGGAACTTCGAGCGCACGAAGTTTCGCAGAACGTGCGCGTCGAACTGCACCCAAATCTCGAGATACGAGAAGTCAAAGGAGCGGATGGAAAGACGCTGCCATTTCAGCGAGAGCCGCAAAACCCTTTGTATCTCCTGATAACCCTGCCTTCCCCCGTAGCCGTTGGCCAAGCCGTCACTCTGACGTTCAGCTATGGCGGCTTGTTGGCCAACGAAGAAAACAGCCCCGTGCCCAACGTGCGCATGGCTTCGGTAAATAAGGATTGGTCGTACCTGCTGCTTCCTTCGCGCTGGTTTCCGCTTACGAATTATCCGTCCAACCGCTACACGGCGACCTTCAAGCTGAATGTTCCTGAGAGCGTGGTGGTGGCGGGCACGGGCAAAGCCGAGTCGCCTCAGCCCATGCCGATGCGCTCCCCGGCCGAAGGCAAGCGGCTGATGTACACCTTCCGAGGCGACAAACCCGAGCCTTACGGCTCGTTCGTAGTTGGCCCGCTGCAACTCAATCCGAAACAAGCCGAAGGAATCAACGTTGCGGTCTATGCTCCCCCGAATCAATCCGCCAAGGCCCAGGAATTCGCAAACGACGTTGCCCATCAAGAGGTGATTTTCTCCGACCTTTTCGGCGAGACGCATGACCCCGACTTGACCGTCGTGCAATTGCCGGACGGAACCGTGCGCGATTTTTCAGGCCCCGGCGTCGTCATGCTCTCGCACCGCCTATGGGATCCCAAATCGAGCGATCGCACTTTGAGCCGTTTGGTGGCTTCGCAATGGTGGGGCAACGACGTTCTGCCCGCCAGCACGGCGGATGTCTGGATCAGTGACGGACTGGCGCGCTATTCCGAAGAACTTTATGCTGAGCAGGCGATTGGGAAGGAAGCCGGGCTGCGCGCCGTGGACGAATTTGCAGTGGGCGCGCTGATGTTCGACAATTCAGCCCCGGTAGCGCAGTCTGCGCGTCTGGTTCCGTACTCCCCCGAGTACCGTTCCGTGGTCATGAACAAAGGGGCGATGCTGTTTCACATGCTGCGTGCGCAGATGGGAGACGCCCCGTTCAAGGCTCTCCTTCACCAGTTCTACGCGAAGTACAACGGTAAGACCGCCACTATTGCCGACTTCGAGGCGTTGACGGAAGCACAAGCGAAAGTCAGCGCCGCGAAGAATGGCAACCCGCCGAACTTGCAGGGCTTCTTTGCCCAGTGGCTTAATTCCACCGGCATTCCCGAATTTACCCTTGATTACGTCGTTTACCGCACGCGTAAGGGTTTCCGCGTACTCGGCAAGATCAAGCAGCCGATCGACACCTTCAGCATGCCCATGCAGATTCGCATCGACACCGAAGGAAATCCGGAAACCAAGACCGTGGATGTGGCGGGAACGGAATCGCCGTTCGAAGTCGAGACCTTCGGCAGGCCAAAGCCGGGCGGAATCCACGTGGATCCCAACAATACCATCCTCAAGAGCACTCCGCAGCTGCGGGCGCGTGCGGCCATTGCACACGGCGAAGAGCTCGCTGAATTAGGCAAGTATTACGACGCCGTCCAGCAGTACCAAAAGGCGTTGAGCATCCAACCCAACCGCTCCTTGGCAAACTTCCGTATGGGTGAGGCCTTTTTTCAGGAGAAAAACTATCAGGCCTCCGCCAATGCCTTCCGCGAGGCTTTGGCAACCGTGCCTGAACCGTCCGAGAAGTGGACGGAAGTTTGGGCCCACATCTACCTCGGCGAGATTTTCGATTTGCTGGGCCAGCGCGAACGCGCTCTGCACGAATACGACAGGGCAAGGCAGACCAATGACAACACCAGCGGCGCCCAGCAATACGTCGAAGCCTTGATCAAGAAGCCCTACGCGGAGGGCGTCCCGGTGCAAGTGAGTGCCCCAACGACAAATCAGGAACCAGCCAACGGAAACAAATCAGACGTCCCGGAACCAAGCTCCGGCGATAAGCCGGTATTGAAGAAACCCAGCCAATAATCGAAACTTGTAGCTCGCTCCTTCCTGGGGTGGGCGTTTTCCGGCGCGCGGGCAAACCGACGGCCCAATGCCGCGGAACTAATCGCCTCCCTACTGCGTAATAACGATGACGAGCGCGACGTGGTGTGTTCGCGCGAAGCGCTTGTGCTCTTTCGTTCCTCTGAGAGGTGTGGATCATGACCGCATGGCGAATGCGATCCTTTCTGGCCGTCTTGCTTGGTGCGCTTCTGGTTCCCGGCCCCGCAAAGGCAAACACACACGCCGGCGCGATGGCGCCCCCGCTGCGTAAACCGGACCGCGTCACGGTTGCAGCATTGGAGCAGCAAGTACCCGAATTGTTGAAGGACGGCACTGTGCCGGGCCTCTCGATGGCTCTGATGCGCGACGGCAAGACCTACTGGCTTCACGCCTTCGGCGTGCGAGACGCGAAGACCAGCCAAGCCGCCACCGAAGACACCGTCTTTGAAGCCGCCTCGTTGAGCAAACCGGTATTTGCCTACGGCGTCCTGAAGCTCGTAGATCAAGGAAAGCTCGACCTCGACGCTCCTTTATCCAAGTATCTTTCCAAGCCCTACATTGAAGGTGACGCGCGCCTCGACAAGATCACTGCGCGGATTGTCCTGAGCCACCGAACTGGTTTCCCAAACTGGCGGCCCGACGGTCGGCCGCTTACGATACATTTCACCCCTGGCGAGCGGTTCAGCTATTCGGGCGAGGGCATCGTTTATCTGCAAAAGGTTGTGGAGCAGATCACCGGTAAGCCTTTGAACGACTATATGACCGAGGTGGTATTCACTCCGCTTGGCATGAACAGCAGCGGCTATGTCTGGCAAGCCGGGTACGACTCCCGCACCGCGCTGCCCCACGATGGGGCGGGCGAGCCTGGCGAGAAATTCAAACCGAAAGACTCGAACGCGGCAGCCAGCCTGCAGACGACCGCCGGAGATTACGCGCTATTTGTCGAAGCACTGTTGAACGGAACCGGGTTGAGCAAGAAAACGTTGGCCGAGCTGGAGCGCCCTCAGATTGCCGTCGATCCTGGGTGTACGAATTGCACGGACCGCGAACCGAAAGAGCTCTCGAAAACCGTGTTCTGGGGCTTGGGCATCGGGATTCAGGAAACAAAGGACGGAGAATCGCTGTGGCACTGGGGTAACAATGGCCGGTTCAAGTGCTTCGTTCTCGCCTATCCCAAACAGAAGATCGGCGTTGTTCTATTCATGAACGGCGAAAACGGTCTTTCGATCCTGAGCGACCTGCTGCGACTTTCGCTCGGGGGCGAGCAACCGGCTCTGAGCTGGATCAAATATGACCATTACGATTCGCCGGCCATGCTCTTTGCCAAGGCTGCCCGGGACAAAGGCGCGACGGCAGCCATCGACGAATTTCGCCCGGCCTTGATGCGCGGCGAGATTCCGGAAGATACGATCAATGCAACGGGATACCGGTTGCTGGCCGCAAAAAAACTTCCAGATTCGATCCGAATCTTTCAGCTGAACGTCGAACTGCATCCCCAATCCTGGAACGCCTATGACAGCCTTGGCGAAGCCTACATGAACAATGGCGACAAAAACCTGGCAATTCAAAACTACAAGAAGTCGCTCGATCTGAACCCCAGCAACAACAACGGAAGGGACATGCTCAAGAAGTTAGAGGGCAACTAGCCAATCCGCACGGCCCTAGCACTTCACTGCACAAGCTTGCCATCCGCATCCCGAATCTCCGTCTTTCCCAGGTTCAACTCCTTTAAGCCCGGCTCGATCTTCGCGCGGTCGCCAACGGCAAGAACGGTCATCTTTTCCGGCTGGACATATTTCTTCGCCGCCGCCTGCGCCAACTCGGGCGTGACCATATATATCTGCGCGGGCAGCAACGAAAAATAATCCAGGGGCAGGTTGTAAACATAGATCTCTGAAAATGTCCCCACGGTTTCTGCGGCATGCTCGAAACGTCCAGGAAGCGATTGCGCGATTGAGTCCTTCGCCGACTTGAGTTCCTCCGGAGTCATCGGCGTGTCGCGCATGCGCCGCAACTCTTTGAGGATTTCGGTTGTCGCCGGAGCGGTCGCGTCAGTGCGGACATCGGAATAGACCACAAATGGTCCGGGAGCAACGTGATAACCGAAGAATGACCCGGCTCCGTACGTGTAACCGTGCTGTTCGCGCAGGTTCATGTTGATCCGGCTGGAGAAAAGTCCTCCGAGAGCGGCATTCATGACTTCCAATCGCGGGTAATCCGGAGTCGAGCGCGCCGGGCCCAGCGAGAAGAGCAGCAGCGTCGTCTGGGGAGCCCCCGGACGATCTACAAGGATCAGCTTCGCGTCCGAGGGTTCGGGTGTTCCCCGGTTGGCCTTGGGCGCATCACCGCTCTTCCATTCTCCAAACCGCTTTTCCAGCAGCGGTTTCAACTCAGCCAACTTCATATTTCCGGTGACGATCAGCGCCGCATCTCCCGGCAGGTAGTCCTCGGTCCAAAAGCGCAGCAACTCCTCCCGATTCACGGCTTTCAACGAATCCGTGGTGCCGATGTCGGGATACCCGTAGGTATATTTCGGCCCGTACAATGCAGCGGCCGAAACGCGCGACGCCACGGAGAACGGATCATCTTTCTCTTGTACCAGTGCCGCCTCACGTTCGGAACGCACACGATCAATCTCGCTTTGCGGAAAGGTAGGATGAAGCACGACATTAGCAAGCAACTCCAAAACATCCGGAAAGTTCCTCGTCAAGGATTCCATTCCCACCCGAGAAGAATCGAGCGAGGCGCGGCTTTCAATCATCGTCCCTAGATCGGCGGCGCGATCGGCAATCTGTAAAGCGGATCGCGTGTTTGTTCCCTGCTGCAACATCCGGGCCGTGAAGCTGGCCAAACCGGGCTGATCGATAGGATTGGCGCCGCTGCCGCGACGGAACACCATGCTGGCGGCAACCAGCGGCAAACCCGGACGCTCGCTGTAAAGGACCGTCAATCCATTCGAAAGCTTGAACTCCTCGGGCACGGGCAAATGGAGCGCCACCGCAGGTCCGGGAGCGGGTGGCTTCTCACGCCACGGAGCATCCCCGTTCACGGGTTCGCCCTGAGCCTGCGTGGTCCCTTTGTCTCCCGCCTTGGGAGTGGGAACGTCCGGACCGAGGTCCTGTTTGCCGGGCACGGCATAAACCACCACGCGTTGATTCGCATTCAGCTGGCTCTTGGCAAAGAACTGCACCGTTTCCGCCGTGGCATTTTCGTACCGCGCGATGTCTGCCGCGAGAAAATCGGGCGTACCTAGATAATGGTTATAGCTGTTCAACAGATCCGCAACACCGTTGAGAATTTCGAGTCCCGAGATCGTGCGCGTCTCAATCCCGTTTCTCGCTCGTTGCATTTCCTCGGCCGTCGGGCCCGATGCCCGAAACTTTTCCAGCTCCTCATTGATGGCCTTTTCCAAATCCTCGGGCTTCACTCCGGGCCGCGCCGTCGCCTGAATCTGAAAAACGGAGTTGAGCATCAAGGATTGCTGATCCGCTTCCACGTCTAACGCAAGCTGCCTTTCATAGACGAGTTTCTTGTACAGCCGGCTTGATTTTCCTCCGCCTAAAGCGGTCGCGGCGATGTCGGCTTCGGCATCCCCCGGCTTGAAAATCGGAGACGTCAGCCAGGCAAGGTAGACGCGCGGAAGCTGCACGTTGTCCTGCACCACGGTGCGCCGCTCCGTGGTTATCGGAGGCGTCGCCACTTTCACGCGCGGCACTTCCGATCCAGACTTCAGCGGGCCGAAGTATTTCTCGACCAGCTCCCTGGCCTTGGCGGGATCGAAATCGCCGACAATCGCCAGGCTTGCATTATTCGGCGCGTAATACAGCTTGAAGAAATTCCGCACGTCCTCGAGCTTGGCCGCCTGAATATCCGCGTGCGATCCGATCACCATCGGGTAATACGGATGCTCCTTCGGAAAGAGCTCGTGAAAGACAGCTTCCGAAGCAATCCCGTAAGGCGCATTTTCGTAGCTCTGCCGGCGTTCGTTGCGCACAACGTCCTGTTGATTCGAAAGGTTCGCCTGGTCCAGTTTGTCCGGCAAGTAGCCCATACGATCCGACTCCAGCCAAAGCGCCAACTCGAGCTGATTCGAGGGCAGCGTCTCGTAATAATTCGTTCGATCGAAACTGGTCGTGCCGTTAAAATCCGAGGCGCCCGCGGATTCGAGATAGTGCGCGTGGGAACTGCCGGGTACATGCTTGGAGCCTTCGAACATCATGTGCTCGAACAGGTGAGCGAAGCCGGTGCGCCCCAGGGTTTCGTTCACCGCTCCAACGTGATACCAAAGATTGACCGCAACCAGGGGCAGCCGGTGATCCTCCGATAGAATCACCTCCAGGCCGTTGTCGAGCTTATAGCGCTCGAACTTTAATTCAGGAACCGGCAAGGGCTCCGGTTTGGCGGCGGGCGTTTGCGCGGAAATTGGAGCAAGGCAAATCAGAACTGCCAGGCTTACGCAGGCAAACAAAGGAATGACTGGTTTCATGGGCAAAATTATCTCAGAAATTTCGATAGGAATGTAACTACGCGCTGGAACAACCGGGACTCGTCCGTTTAACTGCATCGGTGGCCTCGTGGGGGGGGCGGCAGGAGGCGCTTATGCCTCGGCGGCTCCGCACGAGAACTCCATTTGCAATTTACCCCAGGTACGCTTGAAGGTTTCGCGTGACGGCTCATCAAACAGCACAAAATGAACCGTTTCGACAGAAGTATCGCCCCTTAGATGCTGTACGGCTTCCGTGAGCATGATTTGCGCGCACTCGTCCACGGGGAAACCGGAAACTCCCGTGCCGACAGCCGGAAACGCAATGCTCCTGAGCTTGCGTTCCGCGGCAAGCCGCAAAGCGTGCGCCGTCGAAGTGCGCAAGGATTTCGCCGTCGTGCGTTCTCCACCGAGCCCCATACTGGCGGCGTGAATCACGTAGCGGGCCTTAAGCTTGCCCGCACCGGTGACCGCCGCATAACCCAACGGAATACTCCCGATTTGGTTGCACTCTTTCTGGATGGAATCCCCGCCCCGGCGAAGAATCGCGCCGGCAACCCCGGCCCCGAGCATCAGATCGTTGTTGGCGGCATTCACGATAGCGTCAACCTCCATCTCCGTAATGTCGCCCTGCTGAATCTGAATTCGCTCCTTGAGAGGTTTCATTGTTCACTTTCTGCCCGACGCAAATTTATTGTTTGAAAGTGTCGCTGGGGTTCGGAGTGTAATCATACACGCCGCGCCCCGTTTTCCGCCCGAGCCGGCCTTCTTCAACATATTTCCGAAGCAGCGGACTGGGCCGATATTTTTCACCGAGCGCATGGTGCAGATATTCGAGTATCTTCAACCGCACATCCAGGCCGACAAGATCCACCATTTCGAATGGCCCCATCGGATGATTCAGCCCTAGCTTGATCGCTTTGTCGATATCCGCCGCCGAAGCCACATCTGCTTCGAGCATCGCGAACGCCTCATTTCCGACGAGCGCGTTGATCCGTGACGTGATGAAACCGGGTGCCTCATGCACGATCACGGTTTCCTTCTGCATCCGTTGCGCCACGTTAACGCATGTTGCCACCGTTTCGTCGGACGTGTTCGGAGTGCGGACGATTTCGACTAAACGCATCTTTGGCACCGGATTGAAAAAGTGCATGCCGATGCAGCGCTCCCGGTTAATTAAAGTATTCGTGAAATCGCTGATGGACAGCGAAGACGTGTTACTGGCAAAGACCGCGTTGGGCCTACCGCATTGATCGAAGACTTTAAAGAGCTCTAGCTTCATTTCCCGTTCTTCGGGTACCGCTTCGATGACCAGCTCCGCTTCGCGAATGGCTTCCTTCACCGAACAAGAAGTCCTGACCCTGGCGATTGCAGCGTCGCGGTCAGGGCCTTCCACCTTGCCACGTTTCACTCCCTCGTTAAATGCTTCGCGAATCCAGGCCGTGGCGCCGGCCAGAACGGAATCGTTCAGGTCTTGGAGAATCGTCTGAAAGCCGCCAAGTGCTGCCGCGTAGGCGATGCCGCGGCCCATCGTGCCCGCGCCAACGACGGCTATGGTCTTAATTTCCACTCGGTGCTCCAAAACAAAGTTAGGATTTGGCCAACTTGCGGTACCCGGCTTCATCGAATCCGGCGACGATCTGCGAGCCGCAAACGAGCAGTGGCCTTCGAATCAGGTTTGCTTCCTTAGCCATCCGCTTCAACGCATCCCCGCGACTCGGGGTGTGCTCGCTCCTCACGTAATTCTAGATGCGGCCATGGTTCTGTCGATGAAACGTGCTTAGTAACGCGGGACCTTGGCATCGATCTCCATCGACCACCGATCGATTCCCCCAGCCATGGACTTCGCCGATTTCACGCCCTGCGCCCGAAGCCAGTTCGCCACATCCATGCTTCTCATGCCATGGTGGCAAAAGCAGATCACGTCCTCGTCCACGTCGAGCTTCTGAAGGTTCGCAGGAATCGTGCCCATGGGCATCAGCAGCGAGCCTTCGATACGACAAATGGCGTGCTCGTGCGGCTCTCGCACATCCACCAGCAGCAGCTTTTCGCCTCGATCTAACCGCTGCTTCACTTCCAGTGGCAAGATTTCCAGGTCGCTCACTGGATCGAACCCTTCGGCGAAATCCACTGTTTCTCGACTGTTTGGATCTCGTTCACCATAGCCAGATCTTCCGGCTGAGGCAGCATCTCCCTCAGGTGCTCCTCATATAGCTGTTCGCTCAGCAACTCGCCCGTCACGCTATACGGTTGCCGTGCGAATTCGCCGATGTGGCGGTTAAATTTAACATCAGGAACATAAAGTTTTGCCTGACCTGCCTGCACATTTTTGTTAATCATGTCGACCAGCTTCACGCACTCCAGCCGATAGAGCTCGCGGCTGTGTTCGTTCATTCGCTCCAGGTTCGCTTCGGCTTGCGCCGTTGGCTCGTCGTAACGGCCCTTGAGCCCCCAAACATAAAACCAGTGTGCCGAACTCGAGCGGTCCACACCAAAAAGATCAAGGCTCACCGGAACCCACTTGTTGATGTATTTCTGAATGATCTGTTGCGGAATCACCCCGGCTTTAACAATGCGCTTGATGCCGTCCTGTCCCGTGCCGAGGTGAAAAGACTCTTCCTTAAGCATCGGGATCATCGACTGCGCCAGCGGCGCGAATCCGGAAAAACTGAGCATCGTAAGCTGGTATTTTCCGTCCCGATCGACAAAGTCGGTATAAACGAAAAAGTCCAGCCAATTGTTGACGTCCTGATTAAACGCTCCAAGCAGGCGCTTCTGGTCAAACGCTCGGCGCTCCAGCATCTTCTGCGCTT
This sequence comes from Candidatus Acidiferrales bacterium, assembly GCA_963783955.1. GTDB lineage: Bacteria > Acidobacteriota > Terriglobia > Acidiferrales > UBA7541 > Acidiferrum. The sequence continues at coordinate 553,082 of CAWAPN010000005.1, forward strand.
CCACGCGCCCGCTGTAGCCAAAATGATTCATCAGCAGGTAGCACATCTGCCACCCGTGCCGCATTTCCTCCGTCACCACGCGGCACAAGGACTGTCTGTCGTGTTCACTCGGTGAGGCTTCGAACAAATGCCGTTGCTGCTCCACCGAAGCAAATTCCGTGTCGCCTTGATACACGATCAGATTCAGCAACGCATCGCGCATGCGTTGATCGGGAACTTGCATCACTTTTTCCCACTTCGGCCGTCCCTTGTAGGCGCCAAATTCAATCTCGTTCGAACGCGTCGGCCCAAACTTGGCTTCGAATTTATAATTGGCGATTTCCGGGTAGGCCACCCCGATATCTTTTTGCCACACACGAAACAAATCAACCCAATCGTCAAATGTGGATAAACGAGTCGCCGGCATCCTTCCGCCTCCTGAAATCCAAAGATCCTGTCCGCTCAATGTCCGCGAAAACTCGGCGGACGCTTTTCGAGAAACGCGCGAATTCCCTCCATGCAGTCGTGCGAATGGAAACATTTGAGCTGGTGCTCGACTTCCGCTTCCAATGCGTCGACGAGCGCTTCCCTTTCCCGCGCAAAAATCGCTTGCTTCACGGCCCGGATCGCCATTTGCGGACCTGTGGCTATTTTCGCCGCCAGACTCTGCACTTCGGCATGGAAGCGGTCGTTCGGGAACACATGATTGACGATGCCAAGAGCCAGCGCAGTCTTCGCGTCGATCATCTCTCCAGTGTAGAAAAGCTCCGCCGCCTTCGCCGGACCAACCAGTTGCGGCAGAAAGTACGTGCCGCCGTAGTCAGGAAAGAGCCCGACCCTTGTGAAATTCTGCCCAAACACGGCCTCCTCTGTGGCGATGCGGATGTCCGCGGCAAGCGCCAGATTCATTCCCGCACCCGCTGCCGGTCCATTCACCGCGGCGATTACAGGCTGCGCCATGGTGCGCATCTTCAAGACTGCTTGCATCCCCGACCGCAGGATCGGCGAAAGCTCCGTTTCGTTGGCGCTTGCGCGGCCTTTGCCGATCACGGTCAGATCGCCGCCTGCACAAAATCCCCTGCCTGTTCCGGTCAATATCACCACATGGATGCTCGGGTCCGTGGCGATTCTTCCGAGCGTTTCGTTCAGGGACATGGAAAGATGATTGTCGAGCGCATTCAGGCGTTCCGGCCGGTTCAGGGCCAAAGTCACGATCGATCCTTCGCGCGATTCCAGAAGAACCGGCTCGGCCGCGGATTTGCTAGCTTGGCTCACTTTGCCCCCTTCCTGTTTCAAACGCGTTGCGCTTCCTTGGCTTTCGAGGACTGCTCCACCAGACGCGCCAGGCCGCGAAAATATTTCATGCGTTCCCCTTTGCCGTGGTCACTCTGGCTACTGGTCGCCGGCAGTACATAAACACGCGCTCCATACAGCAGTTCCTTCTGTAGACCGAATTTGCACTTGCGCTGGGAAAATTGCTCGTAGGTCATCTTTCCGTTGAACGCTACGACGCGAGGCGAAAATTCCTCAAGCTTTTGCGACAACACAATCCGCCCCTCGGCGAAGTCTTCCCGTCTTAATTCCTCAACTGCTTTCGTCGGACGCTTCACGAGGTCCGTCAGGCCAATGCCAAACTCGATGATCCGGCGGTCATCCGGATAATCGAACGGCTCTGGCACCACGCCGCTCGCAAACAAAGTCGGCCAGAACTCATTGTTCCGTCCGGCGTAATAGTGTCCCGCACGGACAGAGGACTCCGTGGGATTGCAGCCCACAATGATGAGCTTCATCCCTTTTCGAAGATAATCAGGCAGCGTTTTCATTCGCCCTTCATTCCATCGCAGAACCGGAAGTAACCGCTCCGAGAAGTTTACTTCCCTTTGAAGTTTGCCGCGCGTTTTTCGACATAAGCGGCAAGCCCTTCCTTGGCGTCCTCACTTGTAAACAACAACTGCTGCAACTCGCGCTCCAGCCCGAGCGCCTCGGCGAACGGAATTTCCATCCCGGTGACCACTGATCGCTTGATGCGGCCGACAGCCCGGGAAGCTTTGTTCGGCGGACAGAACTGTTTGGCGTAATCCATGACTTCTTGCCAAAACGTTTCCTTCTCGTAGATGTAGTGGATGAGCCCCATTTCGAGCGCTTCTTCGAAACTAAATGTACGGCCCGTGGCCATCAGTTCAATTGCATGCGCGCGGCCCACAGCCCGGGCAAATCGCTGGGTGCCCCCAGTTCCCGGCAGGACGCCTAGGTTCACCTCGGGAAGCCCGATTTTTCCGCCCTCTTTCTTCGCAATGCGGATATCGCAGGCCAGCGCGATTTCCAGCCCGCCGCCTACCGTATGCCCATTCAGCGCCGCAATCACCAGTTTCGGCGTCTGCTCCAGGCGGCAAAGCGTTTCGTTGGCATGAAGGCAGAAGTAGTATTTGAACTGTGGGTCGACTTTCGCAAGCATCGGGATGCTCGCTCCAGCGGAGAAGAACTTCTCTCCGCTACCGCGGATCACGATCACATGGGCGGACTCATCCATGCGCGCGTTCAAAATCGCCGCGTCGAGCTGCTGCATCATTTCGTAGGTGTACGTATTCGCTGGCGGATCATCCATCTCAACGATCGCCACACCTTCCTCGACTCGGTACTTCACCAGTTCTTTTGTAGCCACGCTGCCGGTCGCCATTGTTTGTTCTCCTCGTCTCCCCGTCGAAATCGCTTGACCGTCCGAATCCTCAATCCAACGGAATAATCGCCGTCGCGACAACCCGCGATCGGTTGCCGTTCATCGGCGTCTTGCTCACTCCGTGGAGGAAGATGCCGACAATTGCATCCGTCAATTCCTCGGCGTTAGGATCGGTTTTGGCGTTATGCCATTTGTAGACCCAGTTCATCATGCCGAATAGGCTCAACACCGCCACGCGAGGCCTTAAACCCTCGTTCAGGCCCTTTCCCGCAATGGCATCAAAGATGTCCCGCGCTACGGCATAATAGCCCCTCTTCATCCTAGCCACCTCGTCGCGATAAGGCGCATCGAGGGCTTCCTCTTCATGCGCGAGCACCTTCATTTCGTTGGGGTGCGATAGGAAGTATTCGATGTGGTTTTGAACCAGGGCGCGCAACCGCGCTTCCGGGTCGTCGACACGCGCCAAGCGTGTCCGAAGGCGCTCCATGATGTTGCTAAATGCTGATTGTTGAAGTAGATACAGGAGCTTCTGCTTGCTCTCGAAATAGTAGTACAGCCCGGAAAGCGATACACCGGTAGCACGGCTGATGTCCCGGATCGAAGCCCCTTCAAAGCCCTGTTCCGCGAAGATCTGCGCCGAATGCCGCAGGATATGTTGCAGCTTAGCCTCAGCATCGCGGGGAGTGGGAAGAGAGCGAGTCATAATCATTCGAACGTTCGTTCAACTACAGTAAAGTGAGGTTCCTTCGCTGTCAACCAGTCATTTTGCGGGAAATTCCACCGGGAGCTAGTTCGAGGGTGTGTACAGCGGCAACTCCCGCCCGAGACCCTGCCCTTTGGCGAGCGTATAGACTTTCTCGGCTACCGCCAGGTCCCAGGCCGCGATCCCGTTCGATTTGAATAGCGTGATCTGGGCATCGTTGGCGCGGCCAGGTACTTTGCCCCCAACGAGGTCCGACAATTCCCGGACGCTGGTCCACTTCTGCGGTTGCTTGCTGAACGGAACAATCAAATCGCCGGCTTCTTGCTGCGACTGCGCCAAAGAATCCACAAAAATCAGGTTGGCCTTGCTCACAGCAGCTTCATCCAGTTCCTGTTTGTGGGCGTGGTTGGCGCCAATCGCGTTGATGTGAACGCCCTTCGCCAGATTTTCTCCGAGGAGCACCGGCTGCGCCGAGGTTGTGGCCGTGCAAATGATCTCGGCGTTGCTTACGGCCGCCGCGGCGGATTCGGCGGGGTAAACGTTGAGGCTGAGCCGCTCCGACATTTCTTCACTGAAATGGTTGCGCCGCTTCGTATCGCGCCCGAATACAAAAACCGAATCGAGCATGCGCACATTGTGAATGGCTTCCAGCTGCGTGCGCGCCTGTCCGCCCGTGCCGAAAATCGCGGCTACTTTCGCGAGCTTCCGCGCAAGATATTTCGTCGCAACTCCGGAAGCAGCCCCGGTGCGCAGTTGGCCCATATAGTCCGCCTCAATCAACGCGAGCAATTCGCCGGTGGAAACCGAATAGAGCGGCACAAGAAAACACAGTTTCCCTTTCACATAGGTGTACTGCTTCATCCCAACATAGCCGGAGCCGCTATCGAGAGCGGCCATGTAATGAAAAAATCCCTGCCCCGGCAGCTCAAATCGCCTCCGGGGATGCACGACCACGCTGCCTTCGGCCTGCTTCCGGGAAATTTCCTCTACGGCCGCAATCGCCATCGGCATGGTCAAAAGCTGGCGCACTTCTGCTTCGTTAATGTGCAGTGTCATGGCTTCGGTCCTTGGACCTCGGAACTTTCCGATCCCAGATGAAATTCGACGAGTTGCAACTCCGTATCCGCCACGGTTCCGTGATGATGATATTCGTAACTCAATAAGCCCACCCCTGGTACAAGCTCGATGGTCGTGTCATCAGGAAGCGTCCGGTATTTCAATTGAAAGGTGGCCTGATCCTTCGCCGGCGCGCCCTTAACCGTGCTTAACTTTTTCGTGGCCGACGGCTCCACGACCCAGCAGTACAGGCCGTCGTTCCGCTTCTTTGCTTCGTCGTCGCAAAATTTCGCGCCCTGGCGCAACGGCCATTGGAAAAAGAAATTGTCTTCCACCATGAATTTGTCGAACACGTGCTCGTCGCCGTCCAGTTTGCTTAGGTCAAATTCCGGACCGAGATTCTCGTAGTACACATCATGCTTCTCGTCTTCCAGAATCAACCACGGCTTGGGCTCCGTAGTGCCCGCCGTCCAATCGAGATCAGCCGGAAATCCCGTAACCACAGCCGCCGTAACGCTCTGCTTTCGAACCACTTTCACCACCGACATCTTCCAGTTCACTTCCGCGCTCGCCGGCTTGTCGTTTTCAAAGTCGTACCAGCGCACCGTGCCCTTGTACACCCAATAGGTTCCAGCGCTGAAGGGAAAGAAGCTGTTTGTAGCCGCAGGCTTCGTCGCGCGCAACAATGGCGATACGAACACAACTGCGCACACCGCGCTCACGGATACTAGTTTTTCAAATATGCGCTTCATTTTCCACGAGGGACTCCCTACATCTTCATCCGGCGCGATGTTTCGCTGCGGTTGTTTTTCGTCTGGCAGTGCCGGCCTTCGCCGGTCCTTCCCGGACGCGACGGACAACCGTTTGCACCAAATGATAAACTCGCTCTTCTTTGTCTCCATCCATGTCATGAAAACGAAATTCCGGTTCTCCCTGTGGGCCTTTGCCGATGGTTATCGGCAGGGCCCCGCAAAGATTGTTCTCGATATATGCCGTTTCGTAGCGCGACTTCTTCCGATTCCAGGTAAACACGCGTAGCGTGGTCAAATCGCAAGGCTGGCCTTCCGCGCTGCGTGTGCCGGCAACCAGATACTGTGGGTGTTCGCCATTGTCGTCGGTCACGCGGTTCAACTCGAACCAAGCCACCGGCCGCACGTTGGCCGAGCTTGTGCCTTCGCGTACCTGGTCTGGCAGATCGAGCGAAATAAATCGCGCCACCACCCACCCCGCAATCGGTACGGTCTGATCGCCCGGCTGCGTCGTCGTCATGATCGCGGAATTGCGAATCGCGCTCTCGCCCGGAGGCCGTGTGGCAATTCCGCGCACCAGAAACCAATCTTCCCTTTTGTTGTTCTCGCTCTCCGCGGACTCTTTTTCGTCCGTTGCTTGCACCCAATCCGCCACGGCGCGTCCGAGAATCTCCACTTCCACGCCGCGCCCGAACTGGTAAAGCCGCGGCTCAGTGCGCCCCGGCGCGATGCGCAGGTTCGTGGTGGTCTTCGTGCGTCCGCGCGCTTGCACGGGCATGCCCTTGGACTGCGCGAGTAGCGTTTCGCTGCGTTGCCAAAGCGCCGGATCCATCAGGTACCGGCCATCGATCCATCCCTCGGTCCCGGAGGCCGTGCGCACCTTTGCGTAGTCATTCCGGTGAGCCAACACATCCACACGTTCGCCGTAGTAAAGCACTCCGACCTGTTCCCGCACCTGAGCCATGCTGCTGAATAGCGTCACGCTTCGCTCGCTCACATAGCCGGCCCCAAGTGATTCATGCTTGGGCCGGAAGAACCAGGCCAGCAGGGCCACCAAGCAAAGCAGCGGCACCGCCACCAACAATTTTCGCTTCATGCAGAATCCCCGGGCGTGGCTCCGACGGCGCGCATAGCGTGAACGATCTCGCTGCGGCGTTCGATGAAATTCATCTCCAACCTTCGTCGAGTAACACCAATTCCATTTTGCCAGCTTTCCGGCAATCCATGCGCCTGAATTGAGGGAGGCCATCCATAGTGGCCGCACGGAGCCGTACGTCAGCGCACTTCGTTTTCATAGTAATCTCGACGTGCACAAGATGGGATGGAGGCCGCCCATGAAATTCCTCAAGAGTCTGGAGCCGCTGGCACTGCTGACCTTGCGTTGGGTCCTGGCCTTAATCTTTTTGGTGCATGGCTATCCCAAATTAGTGCGCCCGACCGAGCCCATGCGCGCGTTTATCGTTTCACACGGCTTGCCCGCCTATTTCCTCAACATTTCTGGGATTCTGGAATGCTTTGGTTCGCTGCTCTTATTTCTGGGCTTGTTCACCAGGCCAGCGGCGCTGCTTCTGGCAATCGAAATGGCCGTGGCCATCGCGAAGGTCCACAGCGCCCACGGAATCCTCTCCGTGAAAGATTACGAATTCCCTCTGTCTGTGGCCGCCGCATGTTTGGTTCTCGCGACCACCGGCGCTGGCCTAGTCTCTGCAGATCATCTCATCCTAGGCGAAAACGGCAAGAAACGTCGCCCCAGGCCAAGCAAAAACTAGCCAAATTCGTCGAAGCGCCGTGGACGCGACACTCTATGAGTCCACTGGACTCGGAGCAATCCGAAACCGAAAACCCCTGCTCAAACCCTGACAGTCGTCGCAGGCACGCTGATCGACGCATCAAGAGGCGCAAGCGGCAGCGCAATCCACAAAACCACGTACACCAATAATCCAGTTCCGGCAAAGAAAATCGCCAGCAACCAAACAATCCGTACGATCGTAGGATCCAGGTCGAAATAATCCGCCAACCCCGCGCACACGCCGCCAACCTTCTTGTCCCGGCTCGAACGCATCAGACGCTTCGCTGGTGCGGGAGCCGCATAAGCCGGCGCAGGCGCGCCTGGCGCAAGCTGTGCGCCGCAGTTGTAACAGAACTTCGAGCCCTCCACGATCTCTTTCTGGCAATTCGGGCATATCATGAAAGCACCTCCGGCTATGGTATCCATTTTCGATTCTAACCGGATGTAGGAAAGAAGGAACGGAAAAATTTCTGATCCAAATAGGAAGGCCCGGTACTGCTGGGCTGCTTCGCTTACCGGGTCAAAAAATAACAGTTCGCGACGGAACCTGCTTTTTCCTCGTGTTTACGACCGCCTCAGTATTCCACAAGGCGGCGCACGGCCGACGTAATGTCATCCGTCTGCGGCAAAATTTCATCTTCCAGTTTAGGATGGTAGGCAACGAAGGTGTCCAGAGCGGCCACGCGCTTCACTGGCGCATCCAGCTCCTCGAAAAGCTCTTCCGCAATCCGTGCCGCAATCTCGGCGCCATATCCCCAGCTCAACATATCTTCATACGCGACGATCACGCGGTGCGTCTTGCGAACGGTAGAAGAAATCGCCTCCCAATCGTAAGGCGACAGCGAACGCAGATCGATGATCTCCACCGAAATGCCTTCGCGCTCCAACGCGGCTGCCGCCACTTCCGCGCGATGCACCACCGCACCATAGGTAATGATGCTCGCCTGGTTGCCTTCTTTAACCACCCGCGCTTTCCCAAACGGAATCGTGAATTCCGGGCCCGGATACTCCGAACGGTTGTACGGCTGCCGGTAAAGATGCTTATGCTCGAGGAACATCACCGGGTCATCGCAGCGCATCGCGGTTCTTAACAATCCGGCGACATCGAGCGCCGTCGAAGGCATCACCACTCTCAGCCCGGGACAGTGCGTAAAGATCGCCTCTCCACTCTGGCTGTGATACACCGCGCCACCGGTCAGATATCCGCCAATCGCCACCCGCAAGACCGCAGGCGATTTGAACACGCCATTCGAGCGCCAACGCATCACGCAAAGTTCGCTGCGAATTTGCATCATCGCGGGCCAAATGTAGTCAAAAAACTGTATCTCCGCCACCGGCTTCAATCCACGCGTCGCCATCCCGATCGCGCGACCCACAATACTGGCCTCGGCCAACGGCGTGTTGAACACCCGGTCCGCCCCGTATTTACGCTGCAATCCGGCGGTTGCCTTAAAAACCCCGCCCTTCCCTTTTACCTCGTGCAGATTTTCCTCGCGGCTCGCGTCCGCCACGTCCTCGCCAAAAACAGTGATGCGCTCATCGCGCCCCATCTCGTCAAACAAAGTAGCGGCCACCATCTCCACCATGGTCTTTGGCGCGCCATGCGTTTGCGCTGCGGCGGCAAACGCTGCCGACGTCGGATCAATGTCCGGTGAATACACATTCACTGGAATAGATGAAACTTCCGGCGAACCGGCCGTAAGCGCCTCATCCGCCGCTTCCCGCACTTCGCGATCGACTCGCGCCTCTAAATCCTCAATTTCTTTCTGGTCCATCAATCCTTCGCGGACCAGGAACAGCGAAAATTTCGAAAGAGGGTCACGGCGCGCCTCTTCTTCGCGCTCTTCGGGAGTCTTGTACAACTTTTCATCGTCGGACAGCGAATGTGAATACGGTCGCGTCACATGCGCGTGCACCAGCGCAGGGCCATGCCGCTCGCGCACATAGTGAATCGCCTCTTTACACGCCGCGTAGCTCTCAAGGGGATCGGTCCCGTCGCACTCCGCAACATGCAAGCCGGGAAAGCTCTTGACCAGTCGCGAAATGCTCTTTCCCGCGGTCTGCACCTCGATGGGCACGGAAATCGCGTAGCCGTTGTCCTCAATCAAATAAAACAACGGCAGCTTCTTGGCGCACGCGGCGTTCAAGGATTCCCAAAACTCGCCCTCGCTCGTCGCTCCATCGCCGGAGGAGACGTACACGATTTCCTCCGGTTCATGGTTCACAAATTGGCCCAAAGGCGCCTGCTTCGCCTGTTCGAGCGCTTTGCGATGATGATCGTAATAGAGTGTTGCTTCCGCGGCACCCACAGCCTGCACGAATTGCGTCCCGGTGCAGGAAGACTTACTCACAATATTCCACTTCGCATGGCCCCAATGTGACGGCATCTGCCGTCCACCGGAACTCGGATCACTCTCAGCACCGACTCCCTGCAGAAGCGTTTCAAGCGGCGTGACGCCAAGCATCAAGCAAAGGGCGCGATCGCGGTAGTACGGATAAACCCAGTCCACGCCGGGACGCAAAAGCAACCCCGCAGCCGCTGTCACGGCTTCATGCCCAGCACTGGAAATCTGGAAGTAAATCTTATTTTGGCGTTTGAGCTGAATTTCCCGGTCATCCAGCCGCCGCGAGAGGTACATCGCGCGATACAACCGAATCAAGGAGTCACGGTCGAGCCCCTGGTATTTCTGAGACTCAGCCTTGGCTGTCTTTACGCGCGTCTGCACTGCCATCCAGTCTGACCTCTCATACATCTTCAAGAAAACGGAAATGGCTCCCAGCTGTGCTCTGGATTATACGAATCCTCGTTCCGGCCAAGCAACAGAACCTCCGTTCGCTTTGTGCAAAACTCGGGTACTAGGCCAGTTCCTCGAAACGCCGCTCTGTGGCTTCAAATTCTGTCTCGCCCGGCTTTACCACCACCGGAGACGCATCGCGAAAGGGCGGTTCCGAGGGAATGCGCTGGACCCATCGCTCTTCTGAAAGCTTCTCGTGCCCTGAAAACCCCAGGCGAACCAACACCCGGATGTCCTCGTTCGAGGCCGGCGTTCCTTCCAACTCCGCCTTGGCCGCTTTGCTCTTCCCCGGAGCTTTTTTTTCCGGCTTCGCAGCCTTAGCGTCGCCGTCGGTCGCATCAGGCGCGATCCGCTCTATCTTGTACAGCAGCTTCTTGTCTAATCGAAACGCCTGCTTCCAGGTCTCCAACTTGTGCCGGGCTTGTTGCGCCTTCTCTTCGTCCTTAGCGAACGCAAACTCCATATAAATGTGAGCCATGATTTTCAGTGTGCGTCCGACCAACCAGCCAAGTCAAGAAACCCACTCTTCGCCCGTGCGTCCCGGCCAGCCAATTTGGCACATTGCCTCCTGCGTTTGTCGCGATCGCCCTCTGCTTCAGGCCAGCCTGGAAGCCACAATCGAGGAAAATGAGATTCAAGTCGGACGGTACGGTTTACCCAGACCCGAAACAACTACTTCAGCAATGTTTCACGAACGGCAGTCCAGACTTCCCGCCCTCTTCTGCTTCGGTCGCCGGAAGCCTCGAGGAGTTCTTCCTTAACGACAAATTCAAAGTCACCCCTTGGCTGACCTTCATCGCCGGCATTCGTCAATCGCACTTCACCGCGGACATCGGCGAAAATGAAGTCGACCCTCGCCTTGGTTTGGCTATAAAAGTTCCACGAATCCATTGGGTCTTGCACGCCTTGTACGGCCACTTTTATCAACCGCCACCGCTCTTAACCGCCACCGGTCCTTTGCTCAATTTGGCCAACAGCCAGAATTTGACGTTTGCTCCTTTGCACGGCGAGCGCGACGAAGAATATCAATTCGGCGTCACCATTTCCTTTCCGCGGTTGGGAACTCGATGCCGACCATTTCTAAACCACCGCGCAAAATTGGCTCGATCACAGCAACATCGGCGAATCCGACCTGTTCTGGCCACTCACCTGGTATCAAGCCTTGACCGAGAGCTGGGAACTCACGCTGCGCTCGCCGCGACTCTCGAACCGTGGCCAGTTCCATCTCTCCTATGCGAATCAAATCCCCAAGGTCCGTTCACCGGCGGCCTGATCTGCCCCAATCCCGCGCCGCCGGGTTGCGAACCGCCTCCCGGCTACGCGCCGGTCGACCACGACCAGAGAAACACCCTCAATCTCGGCTTTAATGCCAATCTTCCGTGGCAATCCTTCGCGGCAATGAATATGCATTATGGCTCGGGCTTCACAAACGGCATGCCGGAGGCCCAATACCCCGGCAACTATCTGCCATCGCACACCACCTTCGATGTTTCCGTCGGTAAAAGCTTGCGCGAAAAGTACAGCCTCGCCGTGAACGCACTCAACGTCGGCAATCGCCGCGTCCTTCTCGACAACAGCCTCACCTTCGGCGGCTTCCACTACAACGATCCCCGCGAAATTTACGCCGAATTCCGCTATCGTTTTCATTACTGATCTATGCGAGTCACCCAGGAAACTCCCAACCTCTGCCGCCTCAGTCGGTTCAACATGTTCAACTGTTTCTTGCTACGCGAAGACGACGGCGCTACCCTGGTCGACACCAACATCTATGGCTCGGCAGAAGCAATTTTGCGCGTGGCGCAACGCATCGGCTGGCCCATTCGGCGAATCCTTCTAACTCACGCGCATTTTGACCACGTTACCTCGCTCGACAGACTGTCCGAACTGCTTCCCGATGCCGAAATCCTGATTGGCGAGCGCGAAGCCCGCCTTCTCGCGGGCGACCTCTCCCTCGATCCATCCGAGCTTGGCCGGCCTTTGTTCGGCTTTCGGTCGGTCAAAACCAAACCGACTCGGAAGCTGAAACAGGGTGACCGGATCGGTTCCCTGCGTGCCATCAGTTCGCCGGGACATACTCCAGGCCATTTTTCCTATCTCGATACGCGGGACCATACCTTGATTGCCGGGGACAGCTTCATGAACCAAGCCATCGGTCTCGTCGCCGCGGGCGTCTTCAAGTGGTATTTCCCGATGCCGTATCTGTTTTCCTGGAACTCAGCCCTAAGCGCCGCCAGCGCCGCCAAACTCCGCGACCTGAAACCTGTCAGGCTCGCCATGGGCCACGGCAACACTTTGCTGCGTCCCGCGTCCGCCCTCGACCAGGCCGTCTCCGAAGCCCTCAACCAGCAACCCTCGTAAACGCATCCATTCAGAGCGCCATGGGCGCGCCGCAGTCCCCGGCCCACGCATCCGTCAACTCTCTGCACGCGTTCATTGCACCGAACCCAAACCTCACGCTATCCTCATTCCTAGAAAGCAAATGGCGATGGAGTTCGCCGTAACCGCCCCGGACACGCGTCGGGGCTGATGACTCCTGGCTGCCGCGCGCGCCAGGAGTTTTTTCTATACTGCGCCGCAGCCGAAATGGAGACACTTTGCGTTTCTTCTTGATCGCTTTGTTCGGCGCCGTCGGAACCCTGGCGCGCTACGGCCTTCAGGGCTTGGTCCAACTCAAAACCGGCAGCACCTTCCCCTACGGAACGTTGCTCATTAATCTGACCGGCTGTTTCTTCCTCGGCCTGATTGGCCAAATCACCTTGAATCGGGCAATCCTCCCGCCCGAATGGCGCATGGCTATCGGCATCGGTTTCTTTGGCGGCTACACCACCTTTTCCAGCTTCGGTTGGGAAACCGCCAAAATGTTCGAAGCCGGCGAGTGGCTTCGCGCCTCCACCTACGTCGCCGCTAGCGTGGTTCTCGGCCTGCTTCTTTCCGTGGCCGGGATTCGCCTGGCGAATCGCTTCTAGGAGCCCGCGATGACACACCAAAAATTTGAAGGCGAACGAACGCTGATGCGCATTCATATCGGCGAATCCGATAAATGGCACGGCAAAGCATTGCACGAAGTCATCGTCGCGATGCTGCGCAAGGAAGGTTTTTCGGGCGCCACGGTTTTGCGCGGCGTCGGCGGCTACGGCGGTTCGAGCATCTATCACACCGACAGATTGCTGCGCCTCTCTCAGGATCTGCCCGTCATCGTCGAAGTGATCGAAACGCAAGAACGCATCGACCAGATTCTGCCGAGGCTCGACGAATTAGTGGACGGCGGCCTGATCACATTGGAAAAAGTTCGCGTGATTTTGTATCGCGCTACAAAAAGATAGGCCGAACGCCCAACCGCCGCGCGCAAAGAACACCTCTGCGCTACACTCTCACGCGTGCACAACGGCAATCAGCAACCGCAAGAGAAATGGCTTACGCGTACGGTCTTGGGCGTCGGCCTCACCAGCTTATTCAGCGATTGCAGCCACGAAATCGCTACTGCTGTTCTGCCTGCCTTCCTAGCCGCGATTGGCGCAGGGCCGGCGTGGCTAGGCGCCATCGAAGGAATTGCGGATGGTCTTTCGAGTTTCACCAAACTCGGCGCTGGCTACTACACGGACCGCCTGAAACGCCGCAAGCCTCTAGCCGTCTTCGGCTACGCCTTCACGGCTGTGGCCACCGCCTCGTTTGCCTTTGCCACGCACGCCTATCACGTTCTGATCGGCCGCACGGCGGCGTGGCTCGGCCGCGGCGTGCGCTCTCCGGCAAAGAAAGCACTTCTTGCCGCCGACGTGCCGTCATCCGCTTACGGCCGCGCATTTGGCCTAGAACGCCTGATGGACACGATTGGCGCTATCGTCGGCCCGCTCACCGCTCTCTGGCTGCTTCAAGCCACCAATCACAACTACCGCGCCGTCTTCCTCTGGACTCTTCTTCCGGGCATGATTGCGGTCGCCAGTTTTTGGTTTCTCGTCCGCGAACGCCCATTCGAAGTAAGAGAGCAGCAGTCCTTCCTCAGCGGATTGCGTTCACTGCCATCGACATTTCGACAATTTCTCGTTGGCGTGGGAGTCTTTGGCGCCGGCGACTTTTCGCATACCCTGCTGATCCTTTTTGCTGCGCGCATGCTTGCTCCAGCGCACGGCGCAGCCCGCGCCGCCAGCATTGCAATAGGCCTGTACACGCTGCACAACGTGTTCTATGCAGGTTCCGCCTATCTCAGTGGTTGGATCAGCGATCACGTTCCACATCGCAAAGTCATTCTCGCTGCGGGCTATGCTCTCGCCGGAGTGACAGCCATTCTCCTTACTGCCGCTCCGCACAACCTCTGGCTGCTCGCGCTGATTTTCATTCTCGCCGGCCTTTACGTAGGCACGGAAGAAGCGCTCGAAGATTCTCTCGCCGCGGAGTTCATCCCCAAAGAACAACACGGCATGGCCTTCGGCACGCTTGCTGCTGTCAACGCCGCAGGCGACTTGCTCTCAAGCCTCATCGTCGGTTTTCTCTGGTCCGCTGTCTCCGTGCCCGCGGCGTTCTCCTTCTCCGCCGTTCTCTTTTTCATCGGGGCTCTCCTGGTCTTGCGCTTGCGCCGGTAGCTGGCCCTCGTCGGGCGCCAACTGGCTCGCCGCCAGTTTCTCTGACGCCAGCATCCGCCGGTGCACCTCTGCCAACAGATACTTGCGAAGATTCTCCGCGACTACTCCCGGCTCCGCCAGCACCCGCAAATCAGGAACGGTAAGCTGCGGAAGAAAACCCAGCACAATCGAAATTGGCGTCGAAGCATTGCGCACAATCGCAAGCCGCACGTTGTAACTCTCCGACCATTTTCGGTGACCCGCCACCGCCTGCACCACCGCCACCGGCACCTTCTCCCGTGCCAGCGCTTTCAGCACCTGCGTTTCCGTCAAATATGGATTTTCCAGCGCCACGGGCATCAATTGCCGGTGCCCCTCCGCCAGCAGTGCGCCTGCCGCCCGACCGGGCCCGCGCCGCGCCAGCGTGATTTTCTGTCCCAGCGGCAATCGTGGCAGCCGCGCCACAATCTGCTCGTCCGCATACCGCTTCAGCTCCGCGGAAACCGCGGGCGAAAGCGCAAACTGCACCAGGTCCATCAAATAAAGCTCTTTCAAAAGGCGCAGTCCAACCAGGCGAGGCGTTCGTGGTTGCAGCAGTAACGCTTTTTTCACCGCATAGCTTTTCAGGAGTGTTTTTCGTCTTGCAATCTCGTCGAGGATTTCCGCCGGCAAGTCCGTTCGAGAAAGCAGAACCGTCAACTTGGTTTCACCGAGCGCGGGATTGTCGAGTAAGGCCGCGAGAACGGCGGGTGACGGATGAAAGAGCAACCCATCGAGTTCATCGCCACTGACGTTCCGAGCGCGCTCTACCTCTCGCTCCAGCTCCGCCACATCAAGCCTCTTCTCCGGCCGGGTCCAACAAAATTCGGAGGGCCAGACGCGCGGCAGCTTGCGCTGCGGTTACCATGAGCGCGCCAAACTCCGCTCCGGGCGCCGCTAGCCGCAGCCGCTCGTCGAGAAGGTTTTCGAAATACGCGGATCGCCCCACCATCCCGCCGCTCTTTACCAACAAGAACTTCTCGTTGTTCAGCTGCAACCGCTCCATCAAATCCAGCACCAGCCCCGCAAGCTCACCCGCGGCATCTTGCAACAGCGCGCGTGCCGCCGGGTCCCCGGCATCGGCTGCTTCCGCGATCGTCGGAAAAATTCTCGGGAAGACCTCATCGGGCGTCCGGTAAACCCGCAGTTGCAAATCCTCCCAATCGGAAGCGTGCAGTTCGCGCAAAATTCGCGCCGCCAGTGGCGAATCGGGCATACCGCGATCTGCTTCACGTAACGCCGCAACCGTCGCTCGCCTCCCGATATCGTATGCGCTCCCTTCGTCGCCAAGCAACGGTCCGTGCCCACCCACTCGGAGTACCCGCCCGGTAAGGTCGCGTCCGACTGCCGCGGATCCTGTTCCGGCGAGCAGCACGATAGCGCGTCTTTTCCCGGTGGCTTCGAGGATCAGATCCAGGTCGGTACACACATACACGTCCACGCCGGGGAACTCCTCGGCCAACAGTTTTTTCATCTTTCGCTGGGATTCCGCTTGCGCCAAGCCGGCCAGTCCGGCGCACAGCACGCCAATGTCGCTCGTCGAAACCCTGGCCTGCTGCAGGACGGCCCGTCCCGCTTCGCAGACCGCTACGAGTGCCCCGCCAAATCCCACCCGCATCGGATTGGAAGGACCGCTGCGGCCATCCGCCCGCACTAACCCGGCCTCATCCATCAGCACGCATTCTGTTTTGGTGCCGCCACCGTCAAAACCAAGGACAAATCGCATACCCAAAGCATACGCGAGCCAGCCACTTTGCAGGTAACACCCAACCGCTAGCCTCACCCCTTCGGGGTTAGGGTTTTCGCCGCGCAACCGAGGTCCATGCTTGGAAAATCCTCCGCGCATGCCTCCTTGACGCTCCTTCTTCCCCCCACTATCCTCGTTCCGCTTCGCTGCGAACCTCGTAATTCGGCGAAGCCGGAGCTAGATGCGCATCCATCCGCTCGACCTGATCATCGTCATCGCGTATCTGCTCGGTGTCACGCTCCTCGGCCTTCGCTTCCGCCAACAACAACACAACGTCAATGACTACTTCCTCGGAGGCCGTACCGCTCCCTGGTGGGCGTTAGCGCTTTCGATCGTAGCGACGGAAACCTCGACGCTGACAATCATCGGCACGCCCGCGATAGCCTACGCAGGAAATCTTACGTTTCTGCAACTCGTCTTCGGCTACATCGTCGGCCGTTTCGTCATCTCTGCTCTGTTCCTTCCCGGCTATTTCCGGGGTGACTTCCTTACCGCGTATGCCCTCATCGAAAAACGCTTCGGCGCAAAAATGCGCGCGGTCGCAGCTTTGACCTTTCTCGGGACGCGTACGCTGGCCGAAGGCGTGCGCGTCTCCGCCATAGCTTTGGTCGTCAGCGTCGCCCTGGGCACTTCAGAGCGCCTCGCCGTCTTCATCGTGATCGCGCTGACGATCCTCTACACCTTCGAAGGCGGCATGAAGGCCGTCATCTGGACCGACGTCGCACAATTTCTGCTTTATCTCACTGGGAGCCTGATCACTCTCGGATTGCTCCTGCACAAAATCCCCGGGGGCTGGGCCGAAGTCACGCAAGTCGCCGCGCTCAACGGCCACAAGTTGCGGTTCTTGGATTTCTCCTGGAGCCTCAGCAAAACCTACACCTTTTGGTCCGGAGTCATTGGCGGAGGCTTCCTCACCATGGCCACCCACGGCACCGACCAGACGATCGTTCAGCGCCTCCTCGCTGGGCGCAATCAAGCGGATAGCCGCCGCGCCATCCTAGCCAGTGGCTTCATCGTCCTTTTCCAGTTCATCGTCTTCCTTCTCGTTGGCGTAATGCTTTTTGTATTTGCACAACATTGGCCCCTACTCGCACCCGGTGATCGCACGGATCGAGTCTTGCCGCTTTTCCTCGTCCGCGAAATGCCCACAGGATTGGCCGGTATTCTTCTGGCGTCCATTCTCGCGGTAGCCATGTCGAACGCCAGCGGCTCGCTGAATTCTCTGTCCGCTTCGACTGTGATGGATTTGAACGCGCTTCGCGGCCACGCGATCGATCCCGTAAAATTCCTGAAAATCTCACGACGCATGACTCTCGTCTGGGGCGTTGTCCTCATCTTCTTCGGCTTGGTGAAGTGGGAGCACTCCCTCCTCGAAACCGGCTTAACCGTTGCCTCGTTTCCCTTCGGCAGCCTACTAGGCCTCTTCCTCCTCGGCACCCTCGATTCCCGCGCTAATTCCATGGGCTCACTCGTAGGCATGTTCATCGGGCTCGCCGTAGTCCTCACGGTATATCTAGTTTCGAGCGTTGCCTACACCTGGTACTTCTTGATTGGTTCGTGCGTCACCTTCGCAGTAGGTTCCCTAGTCAGCCGTATCGTTCCCAAATCCTTCCTGGGTGCGTAGGGCCCGCTTTCGGCTTGCCCGGAGCTGCGAAGGGCTTGCCTTGAGGCACGAAGGGATGCGGGCCTTTCTGGAAGAAACACTGGCGTCGACAGCCGGCACATGATCTACACTCCTTTTGCCATGAACTCGTCCGCCGAAAAACGGCCCGAACTCGTCCGTGGCCTCGGCCCGTGGGCCTCGGCGGCCATCGTCGTAGGCACAATGGTCGGCACCGGCATCTTCCTCAAACCCGCCGAAATGGCCCGCGAAGGCCGCTTCGTCTCCATCGTTTTCGCTGCATGGATTGTGGGCGCGCTGCTTTCCATCTTTGGCGCGCTCGCGTACGCAGAATTAGGCGCCGCCATCCCCGAAGCCGGTGGCGAATACGCCTATCTCCGACGCGGCTTCGGTCCGATCTGGGGTTTCACGTTCGGATGGATGCACTCGATCGTCGGGCGCCCCGCTTCCACTGCCTCTATCGCCGCTGGACTGGTGCGCTTCCTCAGCTTTTTCCTGCCGGCACTCGCTTCGCCGCTGTTCACCCTACACATCGCCGTCCCCGGGCTCACCGGTTGGATCCTTCCCTACGATTTCGTCTTTACCTGGGCGCAGCCGTTTGCGGTCTTCTGGCTGCTGTTGATGACCGGAATCAACTATCTAGGCGTTCGCCTAGGCGGCGAGGTGCAGGTTGTTCTAACGAGCTTCAAAGTGCT
The DNA here is from genome assembly GCA_963783955.1 of Candidatus Acidiferrales bacterium. Taxonomy (GTDB): domain Bacteria; phylum Acidobacteriota; class Terriglobia; order Acidiferrales; family UBA7541; genus Acidiferrum. The sequence continues at coordinate 571,488 of CAWAPN010000005.1, forward strand.
CAGCATTGCGCTGATCATCGGTGTGGCCTTTCTTCTTCCCAATACCGGCGCTCATCCTCCCGATCCAGTCTGGCCCACGACGGCAAGCGGCGGACTGCTCACCGCATTTCTTGCTGCCCTGGCTGCGGCACTCTGGGCCTATGACGGTTGGGAAGATCTGAATCTTGTCGGCTCCGAAGTTCAGGATCCTAACCGAAATTTTCCTCGCGCCCTCGTCGGAGGCGTTGGCTCGACCGCGCTCCTGTACCTGCTGTTCAGCATGGCTTGCCTGAAAGTTCTGCCCTTCGATAGCGTCGCTCACTCACAACACGTCGCCTCTGACGTCGTTGAACGCCTCATCGGCCACGGTGTCGCTTTTTGGATCACTCTGGCGATGGCCGTCTCTGCGCTCGGTTCGATGAATTCCTCGATACTCAGCGGTGCGCGCGTACCTTACGCCATGGCTCGCGATCGCATCTTCTTTCGCATCGCCGATGGCATACATCCCAAGTACCGCACTCCGGGCCGCGCCCTGGTTTTTCAGGTCACCCTGACGAGCTTGATGGCCCTCAGCGGCACCTTCGAGGAACTCACCAATCTTTTTATCTTCGCCGCCTGGATTTTCTACGGCCTCGCCGTAGTAGCGCTCTTCCGCTTGCGCAAAACAGAACCCGCCCTCAATCGCCCTTACCGCTGCTGGGGCTATCCCTGGGTCCCGGGTCTGTTCGTCCTCGGCGCCCTCGTCCTCACCATAAACCTCTGGCTTGTCCGCCCTGGCCGCTCAACTATCGGCCTCCTCCTCATCCTCGCCGGCCTTCCCTTCTACCGCTATTGGAGGAGACACACGGTAGCTGACCCCTTCGAGGGGTGAGGATTTTCCTGACGAAATGGAAGTGGATCCAACTGTAAACAAACTTCAGGCCTTGGAAAGCCCGAGCTACAGGCTAATCTCCTTGCGCCGCCGCCCCGGCCGACCGGCTATGGCGCGAAGCCGTGCCCACTCTCAACAGCGCCGCTTCCGCCTTCTCGTGCACCTTCACTCCCGGATGCATCGCCTTTGCCATCGCTTCAATCCCGGTCACCAATCGTCCCGCCGGCCGCGAGACCACTCCATTTGCATCCAGCGCATACACCCGGCCATCGCGCACCGCCGGGATCGTTAGCCACGCCTTCGGAAATTCCATCGACAGATATTCCTTCTGCGCCTGTTCCGCGTTATATCCACAGGGCCCGATCAACAAAACCTCGGGAGCGGCAGCGACAATCTCTTCCACCGTCACGCGACGCGACGGCGTCTTCGCTTTGCCGAACAGGTCGATCCCGCCGGCATGCGCAATCATCTCCGGCACCCAATGCCCGCCCGCATAGAACGGATCGAGCCATTCGAGCAGCACCACACGCGGTCGGTATTTGATGGTTGCCACTTGCGCATCGATCTCCGCCAGTCGCGCTCCAATCTTCGCCACAAACTCCTGCGCCCGCTCTCTCCGCCCCGTAGCCTCGCCAATCCACAAGATATCCCGCCATACGTCGCCCAGATCTAACGGATCAAGGCTCAACACTTTGGGTTGTTTCGAGATTTGCGCCAGCACGGCCGCCAATTCTTCCGGAGTCGCCGCGCACACATGACACAAGTCTTGCGTAACGATCAGATCGGGCGCTAACGATTCGAGCGCATCGCGGTCGACGGCATAGATCGATTCCCCGCGCTCCACATGCTCCCGTACCAGCCGGTCCGTCTCTGCAGCCGTCGCGTCCTTCGGCAATCGCGAACGCACCACCGATTTCTTCGTCTTCGCCCGAGAAGGATAATCGCACTCGTGGCTGACGCCCACAATCTCGTCGTCAAACCCCAATGCAAACAGGGTCTCCGTGGCGGATGGCAACAAGGACACAATGCGCATCCCCGGACTCTAGCACAATCCGTTCCCTGGTTGCTTCGATTAGATACTGTAGCGCCGCGCCTTCCGCTTGCCATGTAGCGCTGGCCTTTCGCTAGCGCTCCGTCGCTGTGCGCGACTTCCGCAGTCCTTCGAGCGCTACTCCGATACATAAAGCGATCCCCGGCAGAATCGTCCAACTGAAAATCGTCGACAGCAACGCCCCCAGTTGAAAATCGTGCACCACATGGGGATCAATGACCAGCCTGAACGGTAACGTCACGAGCAACGCAACGAAAATCGCAAGAGCAGGAAACGCGCCCGCCAAATACACACGCCATCCGCTACCCTGCCCGCGCCGCGACAAATGCGCTCCCGCCGCCCCGATCAGAGGCAACAGCAGCAGCCAGGGCAAATACAAAATGATTCCGTGAGGCTCGCCCGGATGCGAGACGATCGGCTGAATGCCCGCCGCAATCATCACCGCCATCACACTGAAAGACGCCAGCAGCGTCACCAGACTCGGAATCCAGAGTTGCCTCACTCGGTCCATGATGGTTGCCTCCCGTTTCGCAGAAATCACTTCCCGTCTTAACTGTTCCCAATTTCCAGCCCTTCGACGTGTCCACGCGTAAGCTTCTTCCTCCGGCAATCCCTCGGCGCGTAATGCCGCATAGCACTCTTCCAGATGCCCGGCCAATTCGTCCGCGACATCCGCCCTCTGCTCCAATCGCGCGGAACCGAGCCGCTCGTTCACATACGCGCGCCAATCACGCATGTTTCACCTTCGCCACCCGTCGCAGTGCCCGAAACAGGTCCGCCCACTCCTCCCGCATCGGCTTCAGCATCTTGCGTCCCCGCGGCAACAGCCGGTAGCAGCGCCGCCTCTTCCCGCTGTCGCCCGTCTCCCATTCGCCGCGCAGCCACCCGCGGCGTTCCATGCGGTACAACAACGGATACAGTGCCGCTAGCGTGTAGTGCAGCGCCCCGCCGGACTGCGCCTCGATCCACCGCCCAATCTCATACCCATGCAACGGTCCATGCTGCAAAACGCTGAGCACCGCCAGTTCCGCCGTCCCGCGCTTCAATTCCGTTCGTATCATAAGCTGGCCTCTTACATGTAAGAGTCTTATATAATGAAGCAGAATGTCAATAGTACCGAATGTAGCGAGCCTGGTAGCGGCTGCCCTCTGCTTGCCCCGTAGGGGAAGGCGGGCGCGATGTACCGAATCGGCTGAGGAAACGGTGAGGGTTAAAATCTGCCAGCTTGTAGGCGAATTCGATTCCCAAGCGAAAAAGACGTCCGCCGCAGACGGCGGCCTCTTCAAACCCACGCTTACTGGTACAAAATGTACTTTTTTCGCACCTGTGCAAACGCTGCCAAATCCGCGCTCCATCCTGCAACAATCTGCTCCGGCGCTGTTCCTAGCTTCAATGCATCCACAGTTGCCTGATTCCCCAGCAACACAATCGTCTTCGTCACGTCAAAATGTTCCGGGTACTTCTTCCACAGCAGCCCTGCGATCTCCAACCCCACGCGCATCGAGCGCACCGCCGCGCGATCAGTCACTCGAATCCCCACGCCTCCACAATGCTGCCCCGCGTACAATCCGCTGACCGGAATATACGGTTGGTTGGCAAAGCGTACTCCCGGTAAATTCCGCGCATTCAGCGCCTCCGCCACTTCGTCGCCGTCGAGCCACGGCGCCCCAAATTCCTCGAACGGCGCCTCCGTTCCCCGCCCCACGGAAACTCCCGCACTCTGCAAAATCTCCAGCCCCGGATAAAGAATCGCGCCCTTGATCGTCCGCAAATTCGGCGAGGGCGGAAGCCATCGCAAACCGGTGTTCTCATAAAAATAGTTACGGCGCCAGTGTTTCATCCCGACTACATGGAGCTCGCAATGAATCTGCTTCTCCTCGTTGAATAACTGTGCCAGCTCTCCGATGGTCAATCCGTACCTCACAGGCAAAGGGAAATATGCCACGAACCCCGTCTTGTCCGCATCCAGCATCGGCCCTTCGACAATTTCTCCATTGATGGGATTGGGCCGGTCCAGCACATAGAAAGGAATCCCGTGCTTCGACGCTTCCTCCATACAATAACCCAGCGTCGTCGTGTAGGTGTAAAAACGTACGCCCGCATCCTGCACATCGAACACCAGCGCGTCGATTCCCTGCAACATCTCGTCCGTTGGCCGCAGATGCTCTCCATACAAGCTGAAAATCGGCAGGCCGGTGGAAGCGTCCTTCGCCGAAGCCACTTTCTCATCCGCGTGTCCGGCTATTCCATGCTCCGGACTGAATAGCGCTACCAACTGCACGCCCGACGCGTGCGCCAAAAGCTCAATCGTCGTTCTACCCTGAAAGTCCTGCCCGGTATGATTGGTGATCAGGCCGACGTGCTTGCCGCGCAGCGACGCAAACTTCTCCGCCTCGAGTACCTCCAAACCCGTCTGCACTCGTCCGCTATAACCTCGTCCGCCCGCTTTCTTCTTTTGCGCCGCCGGAGGGCTCGCGCTTCCCGCCGCTGTGGCCACACAAGTCGCTATCAGCGCGGTCACGAGGTACAACGATTTTCTTCGGTCCTTGCCCAAACTCCGCAATGGTTTCATAGTCTCCAATGATATTCTGGAACGCTCCGTTCGCACCTGCATTGTGAGCACCAAGTGCGCGTGCTATATACAGTCAGGGCGCAGGGCGAGCGGCCGGGAGAATCTCCAACAATGAACAGGCGCTACGCCGCACTTCTGCTTTTGCCCATCTTTTTTCTAGTTATGACAGCCAAGGCCCGCAGCCGCACGAGTCCCAGGAAAATCTCTGCCGCCGCTCCTCGAGCGGACGCGCAATCGACTTCTCCGCTTACGCCCCTCACCTCCGAACAAAACAAGTGGGTCGAATCTTCTCTTCGCCAGATGAGCGTCGAAGAAAAAGTTGGCCAGCTTCTCTTCACCACGTATCACGGCAGCTTTACTGCCACGGATTCGGAAACCTATACAAAGATGATGCACGACATCAACGAGCTGCACGTCGGCGGCTTCATCACCATCACCCACGGTTCGCCGCTCGGCATCGTCAAGGACCAGGCCTACCCCACCGCGGTGCTCGCGAACCAGTTGCAATCCAAATCCAAGCTCCCGCTTTTGATCGGCGCCGACTACGAACGCGGCACGGCCATGCGCCAGGATGAAGGCACTTCGTTTCCCACCGCAATGGCGCTAGCCGCCGCGGGAGATCCCAAAGACGCCTACACCATGGGCAAAATCACCGCGCTCGAAGCGCGCGCCGTCGGCGTGCAATGGATCTATGCGCCTGTCTGCGACGTCAACAACAATCCCGGCAACCCCATCATCAATACGCGTTCCTTCGGTGAGGACCCCGCGCGTGTAGCCGAGTTCGTCGGCGAATTTATCCGCGGCGTCGAAGACAACGGCGCGCTCGCCACGGCAAAGCATTTTCCCGGGCACGGCGACACCGCTACCGATTCGCACATCGATCTTCCCACCATCAAAGCCGATCGCGCGCGCCTCGAGAGCCTCGAACTGGTTCCCTTCCGCTCAGCAATCGCGGCCGGTGTCGGCAGCGTCATGACCGGCCACCTCAACGTTCCCGCGTTCGAGCCCGACCCCAACACGCCCGCCACGCTTTCTCCAAATATTCTGACGGGCCTGCTCCGCAAGCAGCTCGGCTTCCAGGGCCTGGTCATCACCGATGCCCTCGACATGGGCGGAATCACCGTGCGCTATGCGCCAGGCGAAGCGGCGATCCGGGCTTTCCTCGCAGGCTCCGATGCCCTGCTCATGCCGCCTGTTCCGGACGCCGCCTATCAGGCCGTTCTCACCGCCGTAAAATCGGGGCGCATCTCAGTGGAACGCCTGGACGCCTCTCTCCGCCGTATCCTGCAAGCCAAAGCGCGCCTCGGCCTCAACAAAAATCGCCTCGTCGATATCGCTTCCCTCAACGAAAAGTTCGGCAAAACTTCTTGGCAGCGAACCGCGCAGGAAATCTCCGACCGCGGCATCACGCTTCTCCGCGATCGCCAGCATCTTCTCCCGCTCGACGGCACAAAACCCATGCGTGGCCTGCTCGTCAATCTTTACTCCGACCCCGAACCCTATCCCGGCGAAGACCTCGAGCCGCAACTGCGCTCGCGTTTCGATTCGCTCGTGACTCTTCGCTCCGACACCAAATTCGCTCGCGCCGACACTCTCAAACTCCCGCCACCGGATTCCTACGACGTGGCCATCCTCGCTCTGTTCGTCCGCGTCAGTGACCGCAAAGGCGACATCGACGTTCCCGCCGATCAAATCCCCGTCATCGATCAAATCTACAAGTCCGGCAAGCCCGTAATCACTCTCGGTTTCGGCAGCCCGTATCTCATCGAGCGCTTCCCACAGGCCGAAGCCTGGCTCTCCGCCTTCGGCATTAGCGACGTCGCCCAAATTTCCATGGCCCGCGCGCTCTTCGGCGAAAATCCCGTGCGCGGGCATCTTCCCGTCACCATTCCCGGCGTCGACATGAAAGCCGGCTTCGGCATCGATCTCCCCGCCGATCCCATGAAGCTTCAGCCCATGGACGCCCGCGGCGAAGCGCAACTGCAGCCGGCCTTCACCGTCATCGAAAACGCCATTGCCGATAAAGCTTTTCCCGGCGCCACCATCGCCGTCGGCTATCGCGACAAAGTCACCTGTCACGCCTTCGGTAAGCTGAGCTACGACAAGGATTCGCCGGGCGTCAAGCTCGACACCCTGTACGACCTCGCGTCGCTCACCAAGGTCGTCGTGACCACCACTCTCGTCGAAAAGCTAGTCGAGGGCGACTTTGCTTCTCCTCTCGATCTCGATGCACCCGTCGAACGCTATCTCCCTGAGTGGACAACCGGCCCGCAGCCCGAATGGCGGCACAAAGTCACCGTGCGCCATCTCATGACGCACACATCGGGCCTGCCGCCATTTAAGGAATATTGGCGCACGTCGACCGGCAGGCAGGACACCCTGAACCATATTTTCGTCGAACCGCTCGAATACGAACCGGGAAGCAAGATGGTCTATTCCGACCTCGGCATCATCTTGATGGCGGAAATCATCACACGCCTCACGGGCAAGCCGCTTGATCAGCTCGCCAACGAATACATCTTCGATCCCCTCGACATGAAAAACACGATGTACAACCCACCCAAGAAGCTCTGGCCCCAAATCGCGCCGACGGAAGTCGACGATCGTTGGCGCCACCGGTTGATTCAAGGCGAAGTGCACGACGAAAACGCCTACGCCATCGGCGGCGTCTCTGGACACGCCGGGGTTTTCAGCACTTCACCCGACCTTGCCGCCTTCTGCCAAATGCTCCTCAACGGCGGCGTGTACGCACACAATCGCATCTTGAAGCGGGCCACGATCACGGAATTCACCGCGCCCCAAGCACTCGCGAAAAACACCCGCACCCTGGGCTGGGTCGTTCCGACGGAAGGCAGCTCCAGCGGCCACTATTTCTCCGACCACAGCTATGGGCACACCGGTTTCACCGGCACCAGCATCTGGATCGATCCGGACCGCCGGCTCTTCGTGGTTCTCCTGACCAATCGCGTCAACCCCACTCGTGAAAACATGAAAATCGCCCAAGTCCGCCCCGCAGTACACGACGCCGTCATGAAAGGTCTGGGCCTGGACACACAAGCCACGCACCAATAAAGTTGTGAACGGTTACGTTTCAGCTCGGGTAGCGGCCGCCTTCTGCCTGCCCTGACAGAGGAAGGGGGCGGGGCGACTTTTTTGTGCCGGGAGGCACGGACTTTCGCCTAAGCGAACAATCCCACCTGATGATCCTCCTCGGCCTGCTGCACCTGCTGCAACTTCCCCAAATCGCGCCAATAATACTCATCCGCGCGAAAACCTAGAATCGTTTCCCCGTCCCCCGCCAACCGCAGATACGAATCAATAATGGAAAACACGCCATTTTCTTTCATCAGCGTCAACATCCGTGGAGAAATCACATGAATTCCTGTAAACGCCAGCGCCTTGACACTGGCAACCTTGCGCGCCATTTCATCCTCGCTGTCCCGCACAATCCGCCGCCCGCAAAGCTGTACCTTTTCATCAAACAACAGGTACCGCGACGTCTCCCGGTCCTGCACCGCGAGAGTCGCAAGCGCGCCGCTCTGGTTGTGCGTTTTCACCATCTGGTCAAGATCAACCGTGCTGATCACATCCACATTGTGTAAAAGGAAAGGCCCTTGCTGCTGGAGGAAAAACCATCCCGCCTTCTTCAACCCGCCCCCGGTATCCAGCAGCATCTCTTCCCGCGAAACCTCGATCCTCATCCCGAAATTGTCCTTGGCTTTCAAAAACTCGCCAATCATCTCGGCAAAGTGATGCACGTTGACAATCACTTCGCGGATTCCAAAACTCCGCAATCGTGTCAGCGTAATCTCCAGCAAGGTCCGCCCGGCAACTTCCACCAGTGCCTTCGGGCGGCTATCCGTCAGCGGCCGCAAGCGCGTGCCTAGCCCGGCCGCCAGCACCATGGCCTTCACTGCGGCGCTCTCATTTCCCCATCTTCTCCAACTCCAGGTGCCGCACCTCCACTTCAACGCCGTTCTTTGCGCGCAATCGTTTCGCCAGCTGTTCCGCCAGGTAAACCGACCGATGTTGCCCGCCCGTGCATCCGAATGACACCATCAAATCCCGGAATCCCCGTTTCTGGTAATTGCTGATGCTGGCATCGACCAGCGACATCACACTCGCCAAATACTGGTGCACGCTCTCCTGCAGGTTCAGATACTCGATCACCGGCGCATCTTTTCCCGTCAGTGCCTTGAACCTCTCCTCCCGTCCGGGATTCGGCAGACTGCGCCCGTCAAAGATAAATCCGCCGCCGTTTCCGCTCTCGTCCTTGGGCATTCCGCCATGAAACGAAAAGCTGAAAACGCGTACCGTCAGGTTCTGCGCTTCCGCCGCTAGGCCGAGCAGCTTCTCCGAAGCCAGCATGCTGCGAAATGCATCCATCAGCGTTGGCAACTCGATCGGTAGCTTCGCGTTGTGCAGCAGCCACCGCAGATTTTTCATCGCGTACGGTACGCTCTGCAAAAAATGTGCCTTGCGCTCGTAGAATCCCCGGAACCCATAAGCCCCGAGCGCCTGCATGATCCGCACGTAAACGTAAGCATGGTAGTAGCGAAGAAAAACTTCGCGATCGAGATCGATGTAGTTTCCGAGTGCGTCCAGATAACCGCCCATCAAGTCGCGCCGCACATCCGGTGACAAATCGGCTTTGGCATCGTAGAGCAGCGAAGCAATGTCGTACTGCAGCGCGCCCTTACGCCCACCCTGATAATCCACAAAATAAGGCTCGCCATCCCGCAACATGATGTTCCGCGACTGAAAATCGCGATAAAGAAAATAATCGCTCGGCGCCGTCAATAAAAAATCCGTCAGTCGCCCAAAATCATCTTCCAATGCCTGTTCGCCAAACGGAATTGCCGCCAGCCGCAAAAAGTAATATTTGAAATAGTTCAAATCCCACGCAATCGACTGCCGGTCGAAACTCCCCCGCGGATAACAAACCGAGTAATCCAGATCGCGCCCGGCTTCCACTTGAAACCGCGGCAGCACCGCAACCACTTTCCGGTAAGCCTCGATCACTTCCGGCGCAATCTTCTCTCCCGTGCGATTCTTGGACAGAAACTCGAACAAAGTGGTGTCGCCCAGATCCTCTTCGATATAAGCGCCCTGATTCAGGTCCTCAGCGTAAATCTCCGGCACAGGCAATCCGCGCTTCCGGAAATGCCGTGAAAACGAAAGGAACGCGACATTCTCTTCACGCACACCATAGAGAATCCCGACCGCGGTCGTCTTCCCCGCCGCAAGCCGCAGAATCTTGCGCCCAGACGCGCCCAAATCCCCCTGTAGCGGCTGGATCCGCTCCACCGCCAAATGAAAGCGCTCTTCGAATAATCTCTTCAAAACGTCCATGAATTTTATCCAGCCTCGCCTTTGTAGGGCCCGCCTTCCGAAGCGGGCCGTCGCGTCGCACCACAATCAGAAAAGTTGTAATTCTCTTGAAGCGGAACCTCACTCAGTTCTACCACAGCTCTTTCTCGCCCCAGGATTTGCTTCTCGTGGAGTTGCCCAACTGATTCGCCACCATCGTGGCACGGGCTCGCGCCGGCGACTTTTTCCTTGCGACCGCAAATTTCCAAACCTTCGCAAGCCCCAGCTATAATTTACACATGCCCTTACCGAACAACCCGCACGGGCGCGCGGAACGACGGCGGACCGAACAGCGCAACAAAGCCTCCAAGGATCTCGATCACATGTCTTCGCGAGGGATCGTCCGGTTGATGAGCCGCGAAGACCAAAAAGTCCCCGCCGCCGTAGCCCGTGAACTTCCCGCGATCGCCCACGCCGTCGACGGCATTGTGGCCCGCATGCAGGCCGGCGGCCGCTTGATCTACGTCGGCGCGGGTACTAGCGGCCGTCTGGGTGTTCTCGATGCTTCCGAATGCCCTCCCACTTTCGGTACCTCTCCGCAGCTCGTGCGCGCCCTCATCGCCGGCGGTCACAAAGCCATCACTCACCCGGTCGAAGGCGCGGAGGACAATGAAAGCAACGCACGCCGCGAACTGAGAAGACTCCACATTACGCGGAACGACTCCGTCGTCGGCATCGCCGCCAGCGGAACAACTCCCTACGTCCTCGCGGCCATCGCGTATGCAAAACGTCACGGCGCCCTCACCATCGCCATCACCGCAAACCGCAAATCGCCTCTCGGCAAAACCGCGCGAATCGCCATTACCCCCAACGTCGGTCCCGAGGTCCTCACCGGCTCCACGCGCCTCAAAGCCGGCACAGCGCAAAAAATGGTCCTGAACATGCTCTCCACAGCCACGATGGTGCGGCTCGGTCACGCGTACGAAAACCTGATGATCGACCTCACCAAGACCAACCGCAAGCTTAGAGACCGGGCTCGGCGGATTCTGATGGAGGCAACGGGCAAAAATGTGTCCGACGTGGAACACGCACTGCGTCAAAGCAAACACAGTTTGCGCGTCGCCCTGGTCATGCTCAAGCGCCGCATTTCTGCCGACCGGGCCCGCCGATCCCTCGAAGCCGCCGACGGCGATTTGCGCCGAGCCTTGGGCGAATAAACTCCAAACGCCAATGGATAAATTCCGAATTCGCGGCGGAAAACCTCTTTACGGCACGGTGCAGATTGCCGGCGCAAAAAACTCCGCGCTGCCATTGATGGCTGCAGGGCTTCTTACGCCGGAGCCCGTCGTTCTTCAGAACATCCCGATGGTTCGTGACATCATCACCATGGGCAGGCTGCTTGCTTTCATGTCTGCCAAGGTCACCACCACCGAATTTCCCTCCACCACCTACACGATCCAGTCCGAATCCCTCAACGACGCCATCGCGCCGTACGAACTTGTCAAGACCATGCGCGCATCGATTCTCACGCTTGGTCCGGCCATCGCGCGTTCTGGAGTCGCTCACGTTTCGCTCCCCGGTGGTTGCGCCATTGGTGCGCGCCCCGTGGATCTCCATCTGTCCGCGCTCGAAAAAATGGGTGCAGTCATCGCTACCGAACACGGCTACATCCAGGCGCGCGTCCCGAATGGCGGCCGCCTGAAAGGTGCACACATCGTCTTCGAGAAAATCACCGTCACCGGCACCGAAAACATCTTGATGGCCGCCACGCTTGCCGATGGCGTCACCACTCTGGAAAATTCCGCGCGCGAGCCCGAAATCACCGACCTCATCCACCTGCTCCGCAAAATGGGCGCGAACATCAAAGGCGACGGCACCGGCACGCTGACCATTCGCGGCGTAACCAAGCTTCATGGCGCCACTCATTCCGTGATTCCGGATCGCATCGAAGCCGGTACATTCCTGATCGCCGGCGCTGTGACCAACGGCGACATCACCATCACGAATTGCGTGCCCGCTGATCTTTCCGCCGTCATCGCCAAGCTCGAAAGCGCAGGTGTCTCCGTAGAAATTCTCGATTCATCCATGCTCCGCGTGCACAACGGCCACAAGCTCCTCGCCGCCGACGTCACCACCGAGGAATATCCGGGTTTCGCCACCGACATGCAGGCGCAATACATGGCGCTCGCCACGCAAGCCGAAGGCACTTCCGTCATCACTGAGACAATTTTTGAGAATCGCTTCCTTCACGCCAGTGAAATGGTCCGTATGGGCGCACACATTTCGATTGACGGCCGCCGTGCCGCGGTCCGCGGCCCTGCGCCTCTTTCCGGGACCGTCGTGCAGGCTTCCGATTTGCGCGCAAGCGCCAGCCTGGTTCTCGCCGCTCTCGTCGCGTCCGGTGAAACCGTGATCGATCGCGTTTATCACATCGATCGTGGCTACGAACGCATCGCCGAAAAGCTCTCTTCTGTTGGCGCGGACATAGAGCGCCTGCATATCAAGGAATAATCGTCAAACTTCTCCCCTGTTTTCAGAAGCTTAGCTCACGAAGAAAATCCTCAGCCAAGGCGTGAATCCGCTCGCCAAATTTTGCGGAACTCTGATAGAATCCCGCAGTCGCATCGCAGCCGATGGGCGGCCGGCGCACAACAGCGCCGCTAACGAAATACGGGGGGGATTGACATGCAAAACGCCCAACTTCTCGAAAAGATTGACGCCGCGATCGCCGAAAAAAGCCTTCTAAAGCATCCCTTCTACCAGGATTGGCAGATGGGCAAGCTCAGCCGCGAATCCCTCCAGCTCTACGCCGCGCAGTACTATCGCCACGTCGAGGCCTTTCCGAAGCATCTCCGTGTTCTCGCCGCCCGCGCCGAAGGCCCCATTCGCGACATCATTCTCGAAAATCTTGCGGAGGAAGAAAATCCCTCGCAGCCCCATCCTAAACTCTGGCGCGATTTCGCCGCCTCTCTCGGCGTAAACGAAGAAGACATCACCTGCTGCCCCGCTCTTCCCGGCACGCAAGCCGTCGTCGAAACTTTCCGCGAGATTGTAGGAGATCGGCCCGTCGCCGAAGCGGTCGCGGCACTATACGCCTACGAATCGCAAGTGCCCGAAATCGCCACCACCAAAATCGAAGGCCTGCAAAAATTCTATGGCATCAATTCCACGAAGGGCCTGGCATATTTCGCCGTACATGAAGAAGCGGACAAGACTCACCGCGAAGCCTGGCGCGGCTGGCTCGGAGAGCACGCCCAAGGCGAGGACCAAGAAATCCTGGCCACCACAAATCAAGCACTCGACGCCCTCTGGGGCGCCCTTGACGCCGTCCACTGCACCCACGCCTGAACCGCAGCAAGCTCGCGTAGCGGCCGCCTTCCGAGGTGGGCGCCTTTGTTCGCCTACTTCCCCTTTACCCTGCCGATAAACATCTGCAAAAATCTCTCCGTGTCCGAACGCAAAGCCACCCGCGCATTGTTCTGCAGCGGCTCAATCCCATCAATCTCGTAATGATCCCCATGCAGCACGTTCTTCTCATTGGATCCCATCCGGTTCGCGACCGTCTCCCCTCGTGTAAACTCCCCTCTCGTCTCCACATCCACATGCATATCCTTGAGCGTCACGAGCGTCGGATCGATCACCACACCCACCGCCAAGGGATCGTACATTGCCGCGCCAGGCCAGCCGTTTTTCTCGGACCGCTCGATGTAAAACGTCGCAATCTTCGTTGCCACGTCATTTTCCGGGCCGTGCCCTGCCTGCAACTCCGCCAGATGCTTGCGCGTCATCAGCGTCTGCTCACCTACGTCCGAACCCACCATCGTCACCGTCCACCCGGCGTTGAAAACGATCTGGGCCGCTTCCGGATCCCCAAAAATATTCGCTTCCGCAGCCCCATTCACATTCCCGCCGGAAATTGACCCGCCCATGATGACAACGTCCTTGACGAGAGAAACGATCGAAGGATCTTTCGAAACCGCCAAGGCGATGTTGGTCAGCGGCCCAATCGGAATCAGCGTGATTTCATGCGGGTATTTGTGCACCAATTCGATAATCAGGTCCGGCGCGAACCGGGGATCCACTCTGCAATTCGAAGCCGGCAATTCGATATCCGCCAGCCCATTCTTGCCGTGCCAATAGAGCGCCGTATAGGTCTTTTGCGTCAACGCGTGCTGGGCTCCCGCCGCCACGGGAATGTCGCACCGCCCCGCCAAGCTCACCAGTTTCAGTGCATTTTCGAGGCTCTGTTTCAGAACCACATTTCCCGGCACCGCCGTGATCGCTTCCACCTTCAACTCCGGCGAATTGAGGGCCAGCAGTATCGCCAGCGCATCATCGGTTCCGGGGTCGGTGTCGATGATCACGCGGCGCTTCTCGCCCTCGGCTTGAGTCAGCAACGCCGACAGCAATACAATTCCAATCGCAATTGCAACTGGTCTCAGCTTCATCAATGGATTCTCCGCAAGGTAACTTCTTCCATTAGAGACGGCCGGTCCCGAACTTGCAAGCAAGGCAGGCGTCAGATACAAAAAAACAAAAGGGCCCTCGCATCGAGGACCCTTTTCTGGTACTGAACCGATTCGACTTTTCAGTCGCCTTCGCCCGCCGCGGCCGGTGCCGGTGTACCACCTCCACCCGCATCCTTCTTCTGCGCGGCCTTTTCGCGCGCTTCCTTGATCAGCGCCTTGCGGGATAGCCGGATCTTGTTGCCCTCGATCGCCAGTACCTTCACCAAAACCTGGTCGCCGAGTTTCAGTTCATCGCGCACGTCTCGAATGCGATGCTCGGAAATTTCGCTGATGTGCAGCAAACCATCCGTTCCGGGGAACAACTCCACGAACGCGCCGAACTCCGCAAGCCGCACTACTTTGCCGAGGTAAGTCTTACCAACCTCCGCGCTGGCCGTAACGTCGCGCACCATCTGCAAGGCCTGGTCGCCGCCCGCTCCACTGGTCGAGAAAATATGCACGGTGCCATCTTCGAGCACGTCGATCTTCACGCCGGTCTGCTCGATGATCGATTTGATCTTCTTCCCGCCCGGCCCGATCAAATCGCGAATCTTGTCCGTCGGAATGCTCAGCTTGTACAGTCGGGGCGCGTACATCGAAATGTTCTGCCGGTGCGAACTCAACGTCCGCTCCATGATGTCGAGAATCTCCAACCGCGCCTTTTTGGCCTGCGCCAGCGCCTCTCTCATCATAGCCACGCTGATGCTCGCGACCTTAATGTCCATTTGCAGCGCGGTAATGCCCTCGCGGGTTCCGGCCACCTTGAAATCCATGTCGCCGTAGTGATCTTCGGCACCGGCAATGTCCGTCAGGATGGAATATTTGCCATCGTCGCCGACCACCAGACCCATCGCGATTCCCGCGCAGGGAGCTTTCATCGGGACGCCGGCATCCATCATCGCCAATGAGCCGCCGCAAACCGTCGCCATCGAAGACGATCCGTTGCTTTCCAGAATGTCACTCACCACGCGCATCGCGTAAGGAAACTCCACTTCGGCCGGAAGCAGATTCGCCAGCGCGCGCTCCGCCAGCGCTCCATGCCCGATTTCGCGGCGCCCTGCGCCTCGCACCGGTTTCACCTCGCCTACGCTGAACGGTGGAAAATTGTAGTGCAGCATGAACCGCTTGAACATATCTTGTTCAAACAACAAGTCCAGGCGCTGCATGTCTTCTTTGGTGCCAAGCGTCAATGTCGCCAGCGCCTGGGTCTCCCCGCGCGTAAACAAAGCCGAACCGTGCACGCGTGGCAGCAACCCCACTTCACACGTGATTTTCCGAATCTGATCGAACGCGCGTCCGTCCGGACGGCGCCTGGCCTTCAGCACCTCCTCGCGGAAGAAATCCTCCCGCATCCGTTCGAAGGCCCGCTCCGTCAGCTTCACCTTCTCCTCGTCTTCCTCGGGTACGCCCTTCAGAATCTCTTCTTCCAGCGCGTCTACCAGGTGATAGCTTTCCTTCTTCGGATGCTTCTCCGTATCCAACGCATCCTTCAGTCGCGCCCCGAACTTGCTCTTCATGGCGTCATAGATCGCCTTATCGAACGGAAACGGTTCGATCACGATCTTCTTCGGCTTGATCTGATCGTGCAGCTGCTTGATCGCACCCACGATCCTCTTGACCTGCTCGTGGCCAAACTCCAGCGCTTCCGCCACTTTTTCCTCAGAAACCTCGAAGGCTCCCGACTCCACCATGACGATACCTTTTTCCGTTCCCGCCACCACGATATTCAGCTTGCTGACCTTTTGCTCCGCCACCGTCGGATTCGCCACCAGATTGCCATCAAGCAACCCCACGCGCACGGCCGCAATCGGGTCCGTAAACGGCAGGTCCGAGCAATAGGCCGCCGCGGACGCCGCCGTCACCGCAATCACATCCGGGTCGTTGGCACTATCCGCGGACAGCACCATGGCTATGATCTGCGTTTCGTTCCGCAGCGATTCCGGGAACAACGGCCGCATTGGCCGGTCGATCAGGCGCGAAACAAGAATCTCCTTCTCGGTCGGCCTTCCTTCTCTTTTGAAAAATCCTCCAGGAATCTTCCCCGCAGAATAAGTGTTTTCGCGGTAATCCACCGTGAGCGGCAAAAAGTCCCGGTCCCCCGCTTTCGGCGAAATGCACGCCGAGACCAGTACGATCGTGTCTCCGTACTGCGCAGTAACCGCCCCATTGGCTTGTTTGGCGATCTTCCCTGTCTCCAGAATCAGGGACCGGCCTCCGACCTCAATCGAAACCTGGTGCGGCGCGGGAGTGTGATTATTCTCTGACATGTCTATTCTTCCTTTGGCCCTTCTGAGGAAGGGTCCGTTACGCGATTCAGCGTGTTTTCTCGAAGAACAAAAGGAAGGCTTGCCGCGAAGAACAACCGTTTCGCCAACAATTACACCAAGACAAACGCCGCCATGCCTGCCGTCACAGACTGGCCATGTTCACGTCCAACCATCGCAAGGTTGGCGTACAGACTCCACTGGGAATTTGTGCGTTCGTGAAATTGCAAGTTCGGCCGCGTACCGTCTTCCGGCCGGTTACTTGCGCAAGCTGAGGCGTTCAACAATCTGGTGATACCGATCCGGGTCCCGGCGGTTGAGATAGTCCAGCAGGCGCCGCCGCTTATTCACCATCATGATTAGCCCCCGGCGCGATGCATGGTCTTTCACGTGTGACTTGAGGTGCGTCGTCAAGTAGTTGATGCGCTCGCTCAACAGTGCGATTTGCACTTCTGGCGATCCCGTATCCTTAACGTGTGTGCGGAATTGCTCGATCAACATTACTTTGGCGTCGCTCAAGTGCCCCCCACCGTCATCCCTTGAATTTTCCTCTTTTCTTCGACTAATCCAAAGTACCATAGCTTAACGGACAGTGTAAAGCGCGCAACAACTCTACATCGGCTGCCGAATCCTCTGCTCCTTGCAACCGAGCGCCAAATCTTGTTCAATGCTAGCGGTAAGCCCTCACAGGAGATTTCCATGCGCAAAGCAATTGTTCTCGTGTCTATCGGTTGTCTGGCCCTCGCCGTGTTTGTTCTCGTCTCTCACGCCCGCCAGGATAAGACCAATCGTCCGAGCCCTGCCGCTTCAGCCTCGCTCGACCTCGGCGGCGGTAAGTCCATCACCATCGATTACTCGAGCCCGCGCCTTAGGGGTCGCAAACTCGGAAAAGACCTTGCCCCCTACGGCCAGGTATGGCGCACCGGCGCGAATGACGCAACCACCTTCGTCACCACCGCCGACAGCACCGTTGGCGGCACACCCGTCCCCGCCGGCAGCTACACCATCTTCACCATTCCCAACCAGGACAAATGGGTGCTCATCATCAGCAAGAAAACCGGCGAATGGGGCACCAACTACCCCGGTCCCTCGAACGATCTCGCGCGCATCGACATGAAAGTTTCTTCTCTTTCCTCGCCGGTCGAAAACTTCACCATCTCCTTCGACAAATCCGCCAACGGCGGCACCCTCTATATGGATTGGGAAACCACCCGCGCCTCAGTCGCCATCGTCAAGAAATAACTGCGAGCGGCCTCACGAATCACGGGTGGACAAGCACGGTTTTTAGCCGTGCCGAAAGCACCCGTACCTCAAGCGCTTTAGCCCCTCAGGGGAAAGCCGCGAAATCGTGGCATGCCGTGGTCATTCACCACCGCTTGGCTGCCATCAGGATATTCGCGTCTCGCATTCCCGGCTGAGGGAGCGTCCCTGCGCCTGCCACGTAAATAATCGACTCCCGCACCCCATCGATGCCAAGCTTTTCCTCCCAATTCGAGTCCGACAGCGCCATGCTGCAAAACGGCGCCAAGCCGAGCCACGTCGCCGTCAGGCAGAACGTCTGGCACAGGTGCCCGGCTTCGGCCAAAACCACGCGGTAGGAGCGCGCGAAGTCATACTTCCATTGCGTACGGCCAAACACCGCCGTCATCAACACCAGAAACGCGCCCCTTGCGAACCACCATTGGCTTCCCAGGCTTCTCTCCAATGCACGCCGGACAATTCCTTTGCGCAGCCATTCCAATTCGTGGCCGGCCGCGTTGTAGTGGTAGATGCCGCTCTTTAATCCCTGCACGCGCTGCACCAGAACGTATGCCTCTATCGGGTGCAAGCAGCCGCCCGATGGCGAGGTTTTTATGGCGGCGCGTCCTAAGCCGGGCACGTTAACCCACCCCTGTATCCCAAAGGTAAGTTGCAACGTCTGAGCGAGCGCCTCGACCCGAACGGAACCGGGCCCGTACTTTCTCCACGTGCGCCGCTTTTTCAACACCGCGGCAAATTCTCCCTCGGCGTCGACGGTTGGCAGTTTGATACGTCGCGCTTTCGAATAGTTCTTTGACGCCTGCGGCATCGGATCGTGCCTGGCCCGCCGCTGCAAGTGTTCGAAAGCGCGGCGCTGGTCGGTAGCAAAGGCTGTATCTTTGGTCGAGAAATGAAAAAACCCCGCCGCGGGATTCCATGCCGCCCAGCTCTCCATCGCGCCAACACGGGCATCGCGCTTCTGATCCGACCGCTCGAGCAACCCGTTTTCAGAAAGCTGTTGTAGAGTCCTTCGGATGGAGGACTCCTCATACTCCCCAAGACTGAAATGGATTTCGCGAACCGACCGCCAGTCGCTGCATTCATGCAGAATGGAACAAACCAGCGGCTCCGCGCTTATCCGCGTCTGCAGCGCAAAATTCTCGAAAACCAGTTGGCCGCCCTGCCAGTACAACACCAGCGGCGCGCTTCGCCGGTACTTCTTCTTTCTCGTCGATGGAATAGCGTCTTCCCGGCCGGTTATTTCACCAGCGCCACAATCCCGTACGAAGGCTTCGACTTAGGACAATTCTTGATCACCAGAGATTGAATGGCTTTCAAGTTCTTAATCTTGACTTCCAGTTGCTGCCTTTCGTTACCGGTGATCGCCTTGGTCTTTGCCCCGTGCAGCTTCCTGGTCGCGATTTCAATCTGTTTAACGATCCCGTGGAGGGAAATAATGATTTTCTTCGGCATGAACTTTCTCCTAGACAGTCCCGCTCGATTCCGAGCACGAGCGCTGGCATCTGCCTGCTGTGTTGCGGACCGCCGAGCCCCGGCAGTCTATGCCAGCGATTTGTTCATCGTCAAGGAAAGATCCTGCTTCGGCAGGGCGTCTAGCAAACCCGGCCACGCATCTCCGATACTCTTCACGCCCCAGATCTTGTTCACCAGGCTTTGGAATCGCGGTTCCTTCCGCAAAAACACAAATTGCGGGTGCACTCCCAGATTCACCATCTTCCCGTCTCGCTCCGCGTACGATTTTTCCAGCCAATCCAGCGTCTTGCCTACGTCCCGGAATCCCGCGTGCACCACCGCGAAATCGTATGCCGAAGCGCTCATATTGCGCTCCGGACTCTGCAGTTCCTTCAGCATTTCTTCGGCTTCCTTTTTCTCTCCAGATATTGCGTTCACATACGCCAGGTATACCTGCGGTTCCGGATCTCCTGGCGAGAGCGCAAGCGCCGTACGAAATTCGTCCACGGCTGCCTCATACTGTTTTTTCTCTGCGTAAATCTGTCCCAGATAGATGTGCGCAGGGACAAAGCTCGGATCGATCCGGATGACGTTTTTCTCAGCTTCCTCCGCGTGGTTGTACTCTCCCGCAAGATAATGAATAAAGCCAAGGTTTGCCGAGATAATCAGGGATTTCGGGTCGATCTCCCGCGCCAACTTGATCTCCCGTATCGATTCTTCCTTTCGTCCCACCGCCGCCAGGTACAAAGCGTACCAATGAATTCCCTGTGCATAGCTCGGATCGAGCGCTATCGCTTTTTGAAACTCCCCTTCGATATCGCCACCCTCAAGAGACCAGAACCGAATCGCTGCGAGTGAAGTGTGGGCTTGCGCCAAGCGGTCATCCAGTTGCAATGCCTTCTCCGCAGCGCTCTTGGCCTTGGCGACCAGCGATGGATCCGATGTGTGATTCGTGACCATCAAAATAGTTGTGTCCGCAAGTCCTGCATAGGCTGCCGCAAACGTGCCGTCTTTTTCGATCGCCTTCTCGAAATAGTTCGCGGCATCCTGGAGAGCCGCTGGTGTGCGCTTCTCGAGCTCGGCCTTTCCTCTTAAGTAGGAGTCGTACGCCTCCGGTACCACGCTCCGGCTTCGCGCCAACTGGTTTTGCTCCGCTGCGGAAAGTTCCACCTGGATACCTCGAGCAATGGCCGTCGCAACGTCGCTTTGCAGAGTCAAGATATCGGTGAAGTTTCGCTCGAAATTCTCGGCCCACAAAGCGCCTTCCATGTTCGTCTGAAACAGCTTCGCGGAAATGCGCACGCGGTCGCCGTCGCGCAGGACCGAGCCTTCGACGATCGCGTCCACGTTTAGCTCTTGCGCGATCGGATCCAACGACTTTTGCGTGTGTTTGTATTGCATTACCGACGTCCGCGAAATTACACGCAACTTGCGGATTTGCGACAATTCCGTAATCAACGCGTCTGTCATTCCATCCGCGAAATAATCCTGCTTGGGATCGCCCGACAGATTTTCCAGCGGCAAAACCGCGATTGACTGAATCGCGCCGGGTACCGGAGGCTTATGTGCGTTCTTGGCGCCGTGGCCATTCCGCCAGTAGAGCGCGCCCCCCGCCAACGCGAGCACCACGCACAAGATGGCGATGTTTCGCG
Organism: Candidatus Acidiferrales bacterium; assembly: GCA_963783955.1. Taxonomy (GTDB): domain Bacteria; phylum Acidobacteriota; class Terriglobia; order Acidiferrales; family UBA7541; genus Acidiferrum. The sequence goes on from CAWAPN010000005.1 coordinate 592,407, forward strand.
CCGAAAAAACCGTCGCGGGATCCGGTGGTTTGATCTTTTCCGTCGCGTAATCGTGTGTGCGGGTAGCGGTACTGGCCGCCTCCAGCGCCGCTTTCACCTCCCCGGCGCTCTGATACCGTTGCCCCGGGTCTTTGTCCAAAGCCTTTTCAATCACCCCGGTCAATACCGGCGGAAACGAGGGAGAAATTTCCGGCGCTCTTTCGCGAAGAATCGCCGCGCTTAGCTCAAACGCCGTTGCCCCTCGAAACGGCCGTTGTCCCGCGGCCATTTCGTAGAGCAGCACCCCGAGCGACCAGATGTCGCTCCGCACGTCCGCTTCCTGCCCTTTCAAGATTTCGGGCGCGACATACGGCAACGTCCCCGTAAAGGTATGCTGCGATTCCCATGATTGATCGATGACCGTGGTTCCGTCGCCTGTTCGCCCTGGCTCGAATCGCTGGGAAATTCCGAAATCGAGCACCTTCAGCAGCCCGCTCGGCGTGATCATTACATTCGACGGCTTCAGATCGCGATGAATCACCCCGCGGCTGTGCGCGTGCGCCAGCGCATCGGCAAGCTGCATGCCATAGCGTTCCACCTGATTGAGCGAAAGCCCCACCGACGGAATCTCCAGGCTCAACGCCCGCCCTTCCACAAATTCCATGGCAATGAAAGGCCTTCCGTCGACCTCTCCCACTTCATACACGGTACAAATGTTCGGATGATTCAATGCGGAAATGGCGCGAGCTTCCTGCAGCGCTCGCTCGTGGCTGGCTGAGCTTCCTGTGGATAGCGCCGCTTCCAGAAATTTCAGCGCTACATCGCGTTGCAACTTTTCGTCGCGGGCGCGATACACCACTCCCATGCCACCTTCGCCGAGCTTCTGTTCGATCACGTAGTGGCTAAGTCTCTGACCGAGCATGGCTATGTTGTCATCCAGAGTTCACCACACCCCCAGCCCGGTAGCAAGCAAAAGTCTAGTTATTTGTATGATTTGCGCGGTTCGTCATGTTGAAGGCTGCGCTAGCTTGTTGGTTCCGCGATCTACCAGCACGACCGCCAGCACCACCAGGCCCGCCGCCAACGCTACGCGCAGCGTCAAAGGCTCTCGACCGTAAGCCCAACCCAACAAAACGGCTACGATAGGATTAACATACGTGTGGGTCGCCACCAGCGTCGGCGAGTAATGCTCCAACAACCAGTTGTATGCCGTGAACGCTACCACCGACCCGAACAGGATCAAGAATCCCAGCGCCAGCCACGATCTTCGTGTCACCTCGGAGAATGCAAATCCGCGCGCCTCACCGGCTAGCGTTCCGGTAGCCAGCAGCATCAGCGCGCCTGTCAGCAGGGAAAGCGCCGACAGTAGTAGGGGACTGCCGCAAAGGTGCGACGTCCGTGAATAGATGATTCCAACCGACCACGAGAACGCGCCGACCAGAATCATGATCGAGCCAAGCGCCATGCCATGTTGCGGTGCTCGCATCGTCCCGCCAACCAGAATCCCCACGCCGAGCAAACCCAGCAAAATGCCCGACAAGAGCATCCAGTTCCACTTCCACGTCCGCGCCGCCGCGCACGTGAGCAAGAACACGAAAATCGGCTCGACCGCAATCAGAAGCGATGCCGGGCCGCTCGGCACAACGCGTTCCGCCCAATGCAGCGAACCATGCCCCACAAGAAAGAAGAAAAAGCCGATCACCACACTCGCGCGAATCTGAGCCCGTGTAGGCCTTTGGCCCTTCACCAGCGCCCACGCCAGCAAAATGGACCCTGCCGAAAGATGCCGTATTCCCGCCGTATACAGCGGCGGAATTGTTTCCACCGCATACCGGATCGCTAAGTACGTCGAGCCCCAAATCACGTAAATCGCGAAAAAACACAAAACCACGCGCATCCGGGATACCCGGCTCGCCGGGTAGGATTCCGCCGCTGCCGCTTGCGCGATTGCCTGTGTCGTGTCGCTCATAAAGGACCCGCTTCCATGTAACGACTTAAGTGTGTTAAGCTCGTTTCATACGGTACACCGGCCCGTGTAACGTGTCAAATAATTTTATGTCATTACGGCTTTCCCAATGAAAACGCCCGCAACGCCTGATCCATTTTCCTCCCGCGGCTTCGGGTCCTCTGCTGCTTGGCTTGACCTGGTGAACAGCGAACTGTACGACGGCTTCGGCAACTTCACCGAGTGTCTTGAGGATCCCCGCTGGGTCCGCTCCTTCGAGCGCCACTGGAAACTCCACATTCCCGCGGATGACCCGAGCGCCCGCTATGCCCTTCGCGAACTTCGTACCCTTCTTCGCCATTTGGTCGAAAAAACATCAGCGCAGGGCTCGCTCGATGCCTCGGACATCGCCAGGCTGAACGCCTGGCTCAAAGTACCGGTATTCCCCAAGCTCGTGGAGAGCCAAAGTGGATTAGCCCTAACCCTGCAACGCGCCCAAATTGGCTGGATGTCAGAGGTAGCAAGCATTGCGCGAAGCTTTGTGGACTCTTTGCTGCACCAGCCGAGAGGGCACTTGAAGATCTGCGCCAATGACGACTGCCGTTGGATTTTCGTCGACCGCACCAAAGGCAACGTTCGCCGCTGGTGTAGCGACGCCACGTGCGGCAATCGCGACCGCGTCCGCCGCTCCCGCGCCCATCAAAGCTAGGGGGTAATCTGTGGTGGCCACGGTTTGCCCTGCACGCAGCGAAGGGCGGCGGCCGGTTCCGAAGCGGTCCTGGCGCTTAGCGAAGGTACCGTTCAGGTCGTCGCCCCAGCAGCCTTCTCACTATCGAGCATCGCCATCTGCCTCGTGTCGTACCTTGTTCCCGCAACGCTTTCTTCCGGCACCGCCGCCGCAACCTGCCGCAACTCCTCCCGCGATAAGTTCAAACGCAGCGCGCCAAGAGCTTCGCGTAGCTGCGTCCTCGTGCGCGATCCGAGCACCGGCACGATGTCTTCTCCCTGCTGCATTACCCACGCAATCGCCAGTTGCGCCGCAGTAACCTGACGTTCGCGTGCGATGCGCTCCAACGTCGACGCCAATTTCGCATTGCTCTGCGCATTTTCGGCGGCGAAACGAGGGAAACGCGAACGCACGTCCTGCGGTCCCGCCAATTTCGCTCCGCTTAGCAATCCGCGAGACAACACGCCGTACGCGGTCACGGCAATTCCCAGCTCCCGCACGGCCGGCAAGATTTCCCGTTCGATTCCGCGCGAAACCAGCGAATATTCAAACTGCAAATCGGAAATCGCATGAACTGCATTCGCGCGGCGCAACGTCGCGGCCGACACTTCGGAGAGGCCGGCGTAACGGACATATCCCTCTTTGATCAGGTCGGCAATCGCGCCAACCGTCTCCTCGATGGGCACCGCCGGGTCGAGCCGGGAGGGCCGGTAAATGTCGATGTAGTCCACGTTCAGGCGCTTCAGGCTATACGCGGCGAAGTTTTTCACCGCAACTGGCCTCGCATCGAAGCCCGAGAACAGTCCCGCCGGCGTGCGCATTCCGCCAAACTTGACCGACAGGATCACTTTGTCTCTGCGCCCTTGCATGGCGCGGCCAATGAGCATCTCGTTGTGGCCACTACCATAAAAGTCTCCGGTGTCCAGCAGATTGATCCCCTGGTCGATGGCCTCATGGATCGCGAGGATCGCTTCCTCTTCGTCGGCTGGTCCGTAGACCCCGGACATGGCCATGCAACCAAGCCCAACCTCTGACACAACAGGGCCGTTGGCTCCGAGCTTTCTCCTGTTCATGAAGTCACCTCTAGGCTGGACCAAAATCAAAGCCGAACCGTTTTGTCGTTTGCGCTTTAGCTCTGCCGCGTGCGCACCAGCGACAAGAACTCGTCGCGTGTCTGCTTGTTGTGCCGGAACGAACCGAGCATCGCGCTCGTCACCGCTTGCCCGTGCTGCTTCTCCACGCCTCGCATCTGCATGCACAAATGGCGCGCTTCAATAATCACACCGACGCCCTCGGGACTGATCTTCTCCGAAATGGCACTCGCAATTTGGCTGGTCATGCGCTCCTGAATCTGCAGCCGCCGCGCAAACATATTCACCAGCCGCGCGATCTTGCTGAGTCCGAGCACTCTCTTGCTCGGCAAGTACGCCACGTGCGCCTTTCCAAAAAATGGCAGCAAATGGTGCTCGCACAAGCTGAAGAACTCGATGTCCTTCACTACGACCATCTCGTCATAATGCACGCTGAACGTCGCGCCGTTCAGGACCGATTCCAGGTTTTGGTGGTAGCCACTGGTCAAGAACTTCAGCGCTTTCTCGTACCGCTCCGGTGTCTTGCGCAACCCCTCGCGATTCGGATCTTCGCCGAGCAGCACAATCATCTTGCGCACCAGGTCCGCGATGCTCTCCGTCGGTACTTCCACGTTCGCGTCATGCAGCATGATTTCCGTTGGCTTCGTCACTGGTGTTTCCCCTGTTCCTGACCTTTCTGCTTACTCGACCGCCTTGCGATCCTGAATGTTTTCACCGGCATATTCAAAAGCGTTGTTTGAGGTCTCCTCGATCCGCACGCGCTCGAGCTTCGCCAGCGGGAAACCCTTCAAGCGCCAAAAAATCTCCTTACACAGATTTTCCGTCGTCGGCACGATCGCGCGAAACACCTCTACATCTTCATTTAACGATTTGTGATCGAATGGCTCGATTACCTCGCTCTCCACAAAGCTGTCGAGGTCCGCTAAATTCACGATCATGCCCGTGGCGGGATCCACCGGCCCGGACACGTGAATTTCAACCACGTAGTTATGCCCATGTCCATGCGGATTGTTGCATTTCCCAAAAACTCGGGAATTTTCTTCCTCGCTCAGCTTCTCGCTGTGCAGCCGGTGCGACGCCGCGAACCGGTAGCGCCGCCCGAACACCAGTTTGATTCCGTCGCTCACCCCCGGCTCGCTCCGTTCCGATAACACTCCGCAAAAATATCCGCCGATTCATACAAGCGCACCTTGTGTAAACGTCCCTGCGTGATCTTCGGCTCGAGCAAGTTCCAGATGACCCGCGCGATGTTCTCGCAAGTTGGAATCTGCCCCTTCAATTCCGCAACCTCATAGTTTAGAAATCGGTGGTCCATGCGAGCCGTAATTTCCTGCTCCAGAATTGCCTTCAGCTCCTTCAAATCCAGCACCATTCCCGTCACCGGGTCCGTCTCGCCCTCCACGGTCACTTCGAGCGCGTAGTTGTGCCCGTGGCCGTGCGGATTATTGCACTTGCCAAAAATCCGGCGGTTCTCTTCCGCACTCAGCACCGGATTGTGATACAGGTGCGAGGCGGAAAACTCGATTTTTCGCGTCAGATACACCATAGCCTTCGTTTCCCACCTATTTCGATGCGCCGGAGGTACCGACCGGATACTCCCTTCCTTTCCACTCGAGCTTACCCCTGCGATGGCTACGAAAGGAAGCCACCAGAACCCCGGCGAACAGCAGTCGGCCAGGGATTCCATAGAGCGCGAGCGGCATGAGGAAACCGCTCCGTTTCAACTCTTCGCAATCGATCACCAAGAGCGCGACGATGCCGATCACGCCTACGCCGAGCGCGGCCGCCGATGATTTTGTGAATAGAAACGCACAAATTGTGGCAACGAGAATGACAAACGTGGGCGTTACCGCGATCGCATACTCCCTAGCCAGGGTCCCCACGGTGCTGCCCATAAGCGGATACAAATTCTTCTTCCATCCTTCCCACATTCGGCCGAAGGTTCGGTACATCCGCACGCGCACGACTCCCTTCCCGCTCGCAAACCATATGCGGTAACCCGCGTCTTTCACTCGGCGAGCCATCGCCACGTCCTCCAAGACTTCGCTTGCGACCCTCGTATGTCCTCCGACGGCCTCATAAACATCTCGCCTGATCATCAAGAACTGCCCATTCGCCGCCGCCGCCGGTTTATCCGGTTGGTTTACGTCCGCGTAGGGAAACCTTCTTGCCAACCGGCAATACACATAAGGAATCAACGCTCTTTCGTACCAAGTCTCCATCACCTGTTCAGGCGAAAAAGAAACCATCATGGCATTCTCTCGCTCAGCGATCGACAGCGCCCTGGCCGCCGAATCGCCGCTGTGCACCACGTCTGCGTCGGTAAACAGCAGCCAATCTCCCTTTGCTTCCCGAGCTCCAATCGACACCGCATAATTTTTCCCGACCCAACCCGACGGCAATTCCTTGGTTTCGAGCAGCCGCAACTTCGAAATCTTCTCCATTTCGTTCAAAACGATTCTAGCGGTCTGATCCGTCGATTGATCGTTGACCACCAGAATCTCGCCGATCTCACGTTGTCGTACGAGCGATTCGACGCAGGCGCCGATCACGGCCTCTTCATTCCGCGCCGGCACGATGGCGGTTACATTGTGCCAATTGCTAGAGGAAACGCTCATGGTCTTGAGGAAAGTTCCAGCTACTCCGACACCACGGCTCTGCGTTATTATAACGACATATGAATACGGTCCTCCGCAAAATCATGGCTTGGGGCAGCATGGGTTTCGCCTGTGCCGTTCTTGCCTTTTTTATCCTGCCGCACTACCGCCAAGGCGAATCCTCCGTCGCGGGAAAGAAAGCCGAAGACTTTACCATGGACCTCAACGGCAAGCCCCAGCACCTTTCTGATTTACGCGGAAAGGTGGTTGTTTTGAACTTCTGGGCCACCTGGTGCGCGCCATGCGTCGAGGAAACTCCGTCGCTCAATCGACTCCAGAACTACATTGCGTCGCGCAATGGCTTGGTTGTTGGTGTTGCAGCGGACGAGGATCACGCTGCCTACGAAAAGTTCCTGCGCGATAACGGTGTGGCCTTCCTAACCTACCGCGACCCGGGCACCAAAGACGAACATTCGCCGATCGCCCAGGAATACGGAACGTCGATGTATCCAGAGACCTACATCATCGATCGCAAAGGCGTGATTGTCCGCAAAATCATCGGGACGCAAGACTGGAGCTCACCCGAACTGCTCGCCTATTTCGACGCTATCCTCGGCCAGAGCTAGCACAAATCTCTCGGTGCCCCACGGCTGTTTCTAAGGGTGCGTCTTCAGTTTACAAACTCCGGAGCCACTCTCGGGCAATCGCCGTCTTCGCTCCCGCCTTGCGTAACTCATCCAATACCTTTCCCGTTCGGTTCGCCTTGACGGCCCGAATCAAATCCGTCAGTACCGTAACCTCGAAACCATGCTGCAACGCATCCAGCGCCGTCGCGCGAACGCAATATTCCGTGGCAATACCGCTCACGCCCACGCGCTCCACCTTCAGTTCTCTCAGCCGATCTTCCAAACCGGTCAGCTCGAACCCCGAATATCCCGCTCCCTCCAAGCGGACTCCCTTGTGAATCACCACTTCTCCCTCGAAAGCGCGCAACGGCGGCATGAGTTCCGCGCCGTCACTATCCGCGGCGCAGTGCACCGGCCACGGCCCTCCGTGGGTCTCAAATGAACCGTGATTTTCCGGATGCCAATCTTTCGTATAAACAATCGCCGCTTTCGCTCGCCGGGCGGCTTCGATGCTTTTCTGCAACGGTTCCAGCAGCGACAAGGTGTCCGCCGCGGCCAGCGCTCCGCCTTCGCAAAAATCTCTCTGCACGTCCACCACAATCAGCGCTGCTTTCCCCATGCGGAAACCTTCAACTCTCGTGGTAATCCATCAGAATCAACCCGACGATGATGAAGCACACCGGCCACACCCACGCCAGATACTTGCGCTTCGGATTCTCCGCAGGCAGCCGCAACTCCAGCCATCGAGACCATCCCGCCATAATCCCAAACAACGCTAAGGGCGTGTGGCTCATCTCCGCAAGCAATTCTTCCTTGATGTTTGTCACCGCATGCGTGTGCGTTAGTAGCACAACTCCGCCCAGCGCGCATACAGCCGGAAACACAAGTGCTGCGGCCATGGACTTCACGCGCTTCGTCTCCACGCGGTATTGGAAGACCGCAAAAGCAATAATCAGCACTACCGCCACGCGATGCTGCAACACATCCGCCTGCGCAAAACTCTCCCAGAATCCATTCGGTCCCATCGGCCAATTCTCGGGATCGGCCCGGAAAAATAGAAATACAGCCAGCAGCAGAAACGTCAACGGCCAGATCTTAGCCCAGGCAAAATAACGACTCCGCGAAAGCAGTGCCAGAATCCCCATCAAAAAAACAACGAATCCCGCGCAATTGTGGTTATATTCCGACCAAGCAATGTCCGCAGGCGTATTCGTATCAAATCCCGAATCCCCTGGAACGAACGACGCCGGCATCTTTCTTCCCTCCGCGGCGGCCGCTTTCGTCAGCAGTTCGGTGGACTGGGAAATCTGATTGATCTGCGGGCTCGAAAATCTCGGCATGCGCGGCGCAAACCGCTCGGCAATCTCATGAAGCGTCACGCGATCTTCCGGCAGATCCACTCCCGGCGGCTGAGCGGTCATTGACGCCGCGGTAAGAATCACCGTCAAGCCGATGCCGATCTCCACTTCCCCGAAGCGCAACAGACTTGCCGCGCCCGTTCCGGAGGAATCCGTTTCCAGCCCGCGGACAATGTAGAAATTGGCCGCGCCCAAGAACACCAGCACCAGAAACATCGCGATCTTCGCGCCCAGCATCACGCCGTATGCGGTCCCATACATTGCGCTCCAGGAGCCCACATAAACCAGGCTCATCGAAAATCCCGCTAGGAACAGCACCGCCACACTGCTCTGCGCCAGCCGCGAGAAATTCCGCATGATCTGGAATTTCGCCTCGCGATCGGGCGTTCGCTTCGCGGAAAGCAGCAAATACGGCAGCCCGCCGATCCAGCTCGCTGTCGCCAGGTAATGCAGCGCCGTCATGCTCACCAGCAGCAAGCGATTGTCCATTCGCGAAGCCGAGTGGCTGGTCATTACCGAGGCGGCCACAATCAAGCCTGCGGGTAACAGCGCCAACAAGCTCGCGCTATTCCTCAACGCCGGAGGCCACGCCGTCAACGCAAGCGCCGCCAAAATCGCCAGCACCCCCGCCCACACAAAATTTGCGTTCAGCACGTCGCGGACGGGAATCTCTGTCGAAGCCGTTAAGACCAGGGAATTGGTAATCACAAAAAATAGCTGCGCAAAGAGCAGTCCCAACGCGCACCCGCGTATCAGCTTCCAACTCGAGCGCAGCAGTTCCTCGCTGCGCAGCTCGGTCGTTCGCGCCACAAGAATCAAAAACAAAATCCCGCCGACGGCCACCGTCTGCAGGCACAAAATGGCCGCGCGCAGTAACACGACCAGGAAACCGAATATGCCCAGGAGTTGGACCATGCTTCCCGCTCAGGGACCCGTAACCGTAAACGGAATCTCTCCCCGGGTTATGTGCCCGTCTGGAGCCAGAACCTGCCATCGAATCTTGTACTCGCCCGGTTTCAGCCCTGTGGCTTTGGCGTTCAATGTGTCCGCAGCGCCTTGCGCATCGATCTTCAGATCGCTCGTAGAATTGTCGGGATTCAACAACTGCACTTTCGACAGCTTCCGATCTACGCGCACGTTGTACTTCAGCATGATCGGCACGTCCGGACCGCTCACTTTGCTATTCGCCGCCGGGCGCGACTCCTTCAAAACCGCATGCCCCTCGATCAGTCCACCCGCCAGCAAAAACACACCAATCAGGGCCATGCCGGAGACCACGCGCAACTTCGTCAGCCTGTTTCGCCTCATTTTTCCTCTCGATCGCTCTAATCCGCTCGCAACTCCAAACCGTCTTACAAATATAACAGCCAGTAGCTCAGGCCTCCAGGTCCGAGACTGTTCGGCAGCCGCGATCGATCTCGAATGAGTGATGGGTGATCGAAAACGATGGAAAGCCTCACCCCGGGAAGGGATGAGTTCGAGGAAGTTCATTCATATCGCAGCGCTTCGACAGGATCCAACTTCGCCGCCTGCATGGCCGGCAACCAACCGCTGATCACGCCAACGACCACCAGGATCATCGTAGACAAAACCAATGTAGTCGTTGAAAGCGCCAGGTGAATATCCACCTTCCCGCTGTCATCTTCATACGCAGGGCCCAGGAACGGCAAAGTTCCGATCGCCGACGTCAAGCACCAGGAAATGATCATCCCCGCCGCGCCTGCCGCCAATGTCAATACCAGCGCTTCCATCAAAAATTGCCAGCGGATATGCCATTTTCGCGCGCCCAACGCCCGCCGCAAGCCGATCTCTCGCACTCGCTCTTCGACCGATACCAGCATGATGTTCATTACGCCCACGCCACCGATTCCGAGCGTCATGGCCCCGATCAAAAACAGCAGTCCTTCAATTCCGAGTGTGATCCCGTCATAAATGGGCTTGAACTCCTGCCGTCCGAACATCGTAATCGCCCTCTTGTCGTTCGGCGAAAAATGCTGCCGGCTCGCCACCGCCGTTCGGAACTGCTGCATCGCGGGAGCCTCGAACTCGGGCGCCACCGGCTCAAAGACCATCACGCTCGCGTAGCGCGCATCCCAAACATCTGAGGCGGCGGTGTAGGGAATAAATGCGGACTCATCATCGCAGTTGAAATAGCAACTGTCGGAAAACTTCATATCCATCGTGCCGATAACGGTGAACCGCACTCCGTTGATCCGCACTGTTTCGCCAACCGCAGGCTCGCCGCTGAAGAGTTTCTTCCTCAACCGCGCGCCGAGGAAAACCACCCTCCGCCGTTCTTCCACGTCCTCGGCCGAAATCCAGCGGCCCTCGGAGGGCACCTCGTTGCGCATTTCCCCATACTCCGGGAATACACCGCGCGTCGCCGATTCCGAAAGCCGCTCGTCATGGGAAATGCCCTCAAACTTGACGGTCTCGAGCGTCACGCGCTTGATCAACGGCGATTGTGCCTTCACCCAGTCGGCATCGTCCTGCTGGAAGTGCACTTCTTTCCCGGCGCGCTCACCACCGGCTTGTTCGCTCGTGGTGCCCGGCCAGCAAATGACAGCCGCTTTGCCAAACACTTCGAAGGTATAGAGCAACACGCTGCGAAAACCGGCGCCATAACTCAGAAGCAGCGTCACCGCGACAATTCCCCACGAGATGCCGGTCATCGTGAGCAAACTGCGCACGCGATTGCGTCCCAGCGCGACCCATGCCTCTTTGAATATCTCACCGATCATCAGCCACCGGCCTCGAAGCGAAGCGCTTCGATCGGATCGACCGACGCCGCCCGATTCGCCGGATACAGGGCAGACAGAACTGCGATCAAGCCAAGCAGGCTGATCGTCAAAGCTGCCAGCTTCCAACTGGCATCCAAACCGTCGAAATACGGAATCGTCGGCAATAATTTCACTAGCCCGCAAAGCCCGTACGAAATGATCAGCCCGACCGCCCCGCTAATAAACACCACGATCACCGTTTCCAGAAAGAACTGGCGGAGTATCGATTGCCGCGTTGCTCCCAACGCCTTCCTCACACCAATTTCTCGCGTCCGCTCGCGCACGCTCACCAGCATCACGTTCATCACGCCCAGCCCGCCGAGAAAAATCGTCGCGACACCCACCGCGCCCATGAATACTTCCATACCCACAAAGATCATGCGGTTCGCCTGAGCATTTTTCACCGTGTCCCAGATGCTCGCGGCTTCCTCGTCGCGCGGATCAAAATTGTGCAGCCGGCCCAGCGTCCGACGGATCTGCCGAACGCAATCCGGATGGGTTTCCAAAGACCATGGCGCCGCCAGCAACCGGTCCACGGAATGTTCCACGGCCGGAGGCTTGTTCGGAAAATCGCGCTTCATCGAATTGAAAGGAATGAAGATCTTGCGGATGTCTACACCGTCGTAGCTCGAATTTTGGTCCTTGGTCTTCATGATCCCGATCACGGTGTACGGTGTCCCATTCAACTCCACGGTTTGCCCCATAGCGTCCCGGTCGGCAAACAGTTGCTTCTTCGTATCGCTGCCGAGAAAGGCCACGCGCCTTCCCTCTTCGTTGTCCTCGTAGTTGTAAAAACGCCCCTGGTCGACGTGGATACTACGAATCTCGGTAAACGGCGGAAGCGAACCTACCACATCAAGGTCCCCGCTGTTGAACGCACTGTGCACCTTCACGTTGTTGCCCAATTCCGGCATCACGTATTTGCACGCAGGAGCTTCCTTGGCCACTTCTTTGTAGTCGTCCTCCATCCAGTGGATGACACGCCCGGAGCGCGTGCCGCCGGCTTGCATGCTGGTGCGGCCGGCGAAGACGATCATCACGTCCTTGCCAAAATTTTCTTGTTGTTTCTGGATTCCGCGCCCGAGCCCTTCGCCCGCCGCGACCATCAAGGTGATGGAGATAATTCCCCACGCAATTCCGAACATCGTCAGCAGCGTTCGCCGCTTATGCGCCCAAAGCGTCGCCAACGTATCCCGTAACAAATCGCGAAAGGTCATAAGCGCACGCTATTGCAGCACCACTTGTTGCTTTTCGTTCAATCCCGATACGATTTCGGTCTTTACTCCGTTGGAAATTCCAATTTTGACCGGCACTTTCTTGCGCCCGTTCTCCGCCTTCGGATCGGGCAATTCCACCGAAACGTTCCGGTCCTTGTCGTAGATCAGCGATGCTTCCGGCACCATCAGCACGTTCTTCTTTTCCTCAAGAACAATTTCCGCGTTCGCGCTCATGTTGGCTTTCAGCTCGCCGCCGGGATTGGAGATCGATACCCGCACCTCAAACGTCGTGACGTTGTCTTTTTCTTTGCCGAACGGGGAGATTCGCGTCACCTTGCCGGTGAACTTCTTATCCTTGAAAGACTCCACAACGATTCGCGCCGGCTGTCCCAGATACACCTTGCCGATGTCGGCCTCATCCACCTTGCCCTGAACGTACACCTCACTGGTATCGCCGAGGGTCATAACCAACGTCGCTTGCGAACCCAAAATTAGGATCGAGCTAACGCCGTCGCCGACGCTGACGTCTCTCGAAAGCACCAACCCGGTGATCGGGCTGACAATCGTGGAATTCCGCAAATCCTCTTCGGCATTTTCCAGCGACGCCTTCGCCTGCGCCACTTGCGCTTCCGCCTTGGCAATCTCCGCCCGTGACACGGTTAGATTCCGCTGCGCGCTCATCTGCTTATTCAAGGCGAGCTGATAGTTCTTCTCCGCGTCCTCCACAAAGCTCTTGGCCATGACGCCGTCTTTGTACATTTGCTCGGCACGATCCATGTTCAGCTTCAAAAACGGCACGTCCGGACCTTCCGCATCCACCTTGTTGCGCTCCAGTTGCGCTTTGCTCGAATCAAGCGACGCCTGTGCCGCTTGATGATTGGCTTGCGCCTCGCGAACAACGGCTTCCAACTGCACGCGATCCAGTTCGGCCAAGGTCTGACCTTCCTTAACCTTGTCGTCATAATCGACGTACAGCTTCTTCACCATTCCGCTGGCTTTCGACTTCACCTCCACTTTCGAAAGCGGCTGAATCTTTCCGGTGGCCACAACCACGCGGGCCAAGTCGCCACGTTCCACACCGGAAAGCTTCGACGGGTCGATCACATGGCTAGGGCGCAAAGCAGCGTAAACGCCATACCCGCCGCCAATCAGCACCAAGCTGGCGATCGCAGCGATTATGATCCTGCGACGCCTCTTCTTCGTTTTGCCATTCGTTAAGCCATTGCCACTACTGGACATAACCGACCCCCAAAGAATCCAGACGCTTTCCGCCACTCATCTATTAGTACGAAACTGTTTGGAACAAAGTTCCAGGCACCCTATCGATAGACGATAAGGGCGCCCAAAGGTCAGGTTGATCGGCCGGATTTGTCAGAGGTTCAAACGGCGCAATCGCAGCGCATTGGCGATCACAGACACGGAACTGAAGCTCATGGCCGCGCTGGCAATCATCGGGCTGAGCAGCCATCCAAAAAACGGGTAAAAAATACCCGCGGCAATGGGGATCCCGAGCAGGTTGTAAACAAATGCGAACGCGAGGTTCTGCTTCATGTTCCCGATCGTCGCCCGCGAAAGCCGTCTCGCCCTGATCAATCCGCGCAAATCATCTTTCACCAGCGTGATCCCCGCATTCTCGATGGCTACCTCGGTGCCGGTGCCCATGGCGATCCCCACGTCCGCGGCCGCAAGCGCCGGAGCATCATTGATTCCATCGCCCGCCATGGCTACGACGCGCCCCTCGCCGCGAAGTTTCTGAATGACGTCTCGCTTTTCCTGCGGCAGCACTTCGGCATGCACTTCGTCGATGCCGAGTTCCGCAGCGACGCGTTGTGCCGCCCATGTCGAGTCTCCCGTCAGCATGACCACGCGCAAACCTTCGGCTTGCAGCAGGCGTATTGCTTCCGGCGTAGTCCGCTTCATTTGATCCGCGACTCGCAAAACGCCTTCCATTTCGCCGTCGACAGCCACAAAGATTGTCCCAAAAACGGGCGCACCGGCGTTGCTAATGCCAGTCAGCACGGCGGGGCTGAACTGGACTCCTTGCTCGTTGAGGAAGCGCGTCGTTCCGGCAATGACGCTGTGTCCCGCAACGTTTCCGCGGACACCTCCGCCCGGGCTCGCTTGAAAATCGCTAACCGGAAGGAACCGGAGATTGCGCTCCTCGGCCGCGCGCACAATTGCTCGGGCCAGAGGGTGCTCGCTTGAGCGCTCCAGGCTTGCCGCGAGCGACAAGATCGAATCCTCGGTGAGTTTAGAACTCGGTAGTGGCTGCACGCCCAAAAGAAATGGCTTTCCTTCCGTCAGCGTTCCTGTTTTGTCCACAACCAGCGCGTCCACGCGCGCCAGCACTTCGAGCGCTTCGGCATTCCGCACCAGCACGCCGGCCGAGGCACCCCGCCCGACGGCCACCATGACGGACATTGGCGTGGCGAGGCCCAGTGCGCAGGGACAAGCGATGATCAGCACCGAAACGGCCGCGACCAGGGCGTGCGCAAATCTCGGCTCTGGTCCCCAAATCATCCAGCCAACGAACGCCAGGATCGCGGCAATCACGACGCCCGGCACAAAATATCCGGCCACGCGGTCGGCCAGGCGCTGCATCGGCGCGCGGCTGCGTTGCGCTTCGCTGACCACCTTCACAATTTGCGCCAGAAGCGTTTCGCTGCCGACGCGTTCCGCCAGCATCACGAAGCTGCCGTTGGAATTCAGCGTTCCTCCGGTCACTTTGTCGCCGGGACCTTTCTCGACTGGCAACGGCTCGCCGGTGACCATCGATTCGTCTACCGCGCTTGCGCCTTCCTGCACTGTTCCATCGACGGGCACGCGTTCGCCTGGACGTACGCGCAGCAGATCGCCGTGCTGCACCTGATCCAAGGAAACTTCATTGTCGCCATCGGCGGCAACACGATTCGCTGTTTGAGGCGCCAAGTGCAGCAACTCTCGAATCGCTCCGCTCGTTCGTCGCCGGGCCTTTAGCTCTAGCATTTGGCCAAGCAGAACCAGCGTGGTGATCGCGGCAGCCGCTTCAAAGTAGACCGCGACGCCTCCATGTGAGTCCCGGAACGACGGCGGAAACGCTTCGGGAAGTAACGTCGCCACCAGGCTGTACAGATAAGCCGCGCCGGTGCCCAAACCGATCAGCGTAAACATGTTCGGGCTGCGGTTTACGAGCGAAGCCCAGAAGCGCTGAAAAAATAGCCAACCGCCCCACAGAACCACCGGTGTCGCCAGTAGAAGCTCAATGACATTTTGCGTCTGGCTCGTCGAACGCAGCCCAAGCAGCTCTCCGAACATCGACAAAATCAAAAGTGGCAGGGAAAGCGCTGCGCTGATCCAAAAACGCAAGCGCATCGATTGGTATTCCGGATCGGGCTGCTCTTCGGCGACCACCTCCGTCGGCTCCAACGCCATTCCGCAGATCGGGCAACTTCCCGGCCCAATCTGCACAATCTCCGGATGCATCGGGCACGTATAGCGGACTGCAACCGCTTGTAGTGCAGCGCGAGTCTCTGCGCCTTGCGGCTTTTCCGCCGCCGGCGTCGGCATCTCCATGTACGACGTTGACGACGAAGTCGCCAGATACTTTCCTGGTTCCCGCTGAAATTTCTGCGCACAACCTCCGCAGCAAAAGTAATACGCTTTGCCGTCATGCACGACCTGCGCTTTTGCCTTCTCCGGGTCAACGTTCATTCCGCAAATTGGATCGCGTTCCACAACTTTTCTCCCGTTTCCTTGCTTTGCCGCTTTTCTTATCTCAAATGCGTGTAAATCAACTCCAGCAACTCGTCATACATCGCCGCTGTCTCCTTCGCTTTCCCGCTCGTCAGCGCCTTAGCCGCGCAATGCTGCAGGTGATTTTTCATCAGATTCCGGGCCAAGCCGCGCAGCGCTTCCTGCACCGAAGCAACCTGCACGATGATGTCGGCGCAGTAGCGCTCCGCCTCTACCATCCGCTGCAAGCCCCGCACCTGCCCCTCGATTCGCCGGAGGCGTTTCAAATTCGCCGTTTTCAATTCCGGATCGACGCCGGCCGCCTTGCGTCCCTCCACAACCCCGCAGGCGCAAGCAAGCGCCAGGTTTGACGCGGGATGATTTGCCGTTGGCATCTTCTATACCCCCTGGCCCTATGTATACCCCTACCCCCTATATAAGTCAAGGCCCCTCGCGGCCTGCCATTTCGAAGTGGTGTGCCAGCTCAACCTAGGTGCCAGCTCAACCTGTCCACAAACCGTCGCTCGTGCTGCTATAATGCGGCGCATGACCCTGCTCGAAATCACCTACGAATTGCAATCTCCGCTTAGCCTCGAACAGCTTAGCCGCCTTGGCTCGTTCGCCAACACCTACGGCCTGCGAAGCTTTCGCGTCGATGAACAGAAGAACCACCTCACGTTCGAATACGACGCTTCGCGCCTCCGCGACACGCAAGTCGCTCACGTCCTCGGCCAGGCCGGCATCGCCATAACCCGCAAAGTAAACTGAAGCAGCCCGTTGCGGGTGGACGGTTAACTTATGAGGCGGTGCGCTATCGTAGCTCAGTCCTCACGCGGACGATGGGACAATCCCGTCTTTCCGTCCTCCACAGGCAACCGATGACGGTGCGCACTCATCCACCCAACCGACCGACAAGAACGACAAACAGACACCAGGGGCCAAATCGATCTGTGACGAACAGGATTTTGCAGCGGGTTGTTTCCACTCTGGTTCTGCTCGCCGTCGTGGTTTCAACACCTGCGAGCGACAAAAGCAGCGACAAAACCGTAACTTTCAGAATTCCTCCCGTAAAGCTCCCGGTGAACGTCAAAGACCAGCGCATTACGATGGTCGCCTCCGGGCTGATCTCGCTGACCGCCAAAAAACAGGGGCTGAACATTCTGAACCTGCAACTCTCTGCGGACCTTTCGGATCTCCAACAGAACATGACCAAATTGTTGAGCGCGCAGCTCGACAAAGACGATCGTTGCGGCGATCGCATTGCGGTTCAAAACGCCACGCTTACTCCCGCCGATCCAGCCAGCCAGGTGGTAGTGCAACTGCACTACGAGCGTTGGGCATGTGCAAAAGTCTTTGGAAAGGAGCAAGCCAAGCGCATCGGCGGCGGCAACGCTATGATGCAGCTGAAGCTTACGCCAGCAGTCGAGGAAGACAACACGGAGCTGAAACTGGTTCCGGAAGTCGGACCCATGCAGGCGGACGGCTCGCTCGGCGAGTTACTGCGTTCCGGAACTGTAGGCGACGTGCTGCGCGAAAAAATTCGTAAGGCCATTCTGAACGCTCTGCAAAAGGGTACCGATCTCAGCGCGACGCTGCCTCCCGCGGTTCAGGGATACGCAAAAATCAAGAATGCCCAGTTCAAGGATGCGGGTTCCGGGCGTTTATTGGTCGAACTGGAAGGCGAGATTCAGATCACCAACGAGCAGATCCAGGCCCTCGCGAAACAGGTAAAAGAGCGCACCGGCGGACAGTGAGTCCGATGCCCCTGAGAAGTTTCGGAGACGCAAAAGAAAGTGGAGCTTCCGCTTGGTCCGCTTGGCGCATCGCAAATGCCGGCGTCGCTTTCCCTCTGAAAGTCAGGTAGTGGCGAATCCCAGAAAAGCGCAAGCCAGCTCATCCCCGCTCGCCTCGAACTCCCTTGGGAACCCGTTGGCACGAATTGAGCCAGAGCTTCCCCCCCCCGCACAGAAAGAGCTAAGTCATTGAACAAATTAAATTTACGTTGAACGTTGCGTTGGAACGAGCAACCCAAATCGGTTCCCGGGATTCTTTTCGGAACCCCACCCCGATCTCACCGCACTGGGCAGCTAGTACCCTCAGAACGCCGGTAACAATCCCCTGAACTATCGGTTTTTTGCGCCTCCGGGATAAGACTGCCTCTATGCGAGCCCCGCCTTTCCCGTGCTCTCGCCGCCTGGCCGGCCGGCTAGTTCCCCATTTTGTCGTTGCCACTTGTTTGCTGGCCGTTGCCGCCTGGGCCGACACCTCAAACAAGGCTCAGCGACCTGCGATCGGAGGGTGTTACTGCCATTGCGCCATGGCCAAGACCTCAGCGGGATGCGCGAAGATGTGTGACCTGCCAAAATTTGCGTCGCGCCACTGGGCGGTGACTTGCGCGAAGCCCCACGCCAGCCTGCCCGTGGAATCCCCGAACGCGCAGCCCCACCTGCCTCACCCCCCGCGTGCGGAACGCGCCAGCAACTAGTTCGCGGCGGGCGCTTCGTCCAGTAACTTTGCGAGGATTTCGGGAATCTCAAAAACCGCGCGATTGTTCAACGTCTCCGTATTGCGGCGGAATTCCTCGAGCTTGCCGGACTGCAAGAGCTGTTTGACGCCCTTAACGATTTCACCGAAATCGTGCAGCACAATCCCCACTCTTTTTTCTTTCACCCACTCGGTGTTGTAGCGTTCCTGCGGCAGAGTCGACGCGTTGCATTCCAGAATCACCGGCAGCCTGCGAACCATGGCTTCGGCGACGCTACCCGGCCCCGGCTTGCCAATCAGAAAATCCGCGGCGCGCATGAGCCGGTGTACTTCTTTCGTGAATCCCAGGATGTTCAACGGAATTTTCCACGCCCTGGCGCGGAACTCCTCGGCAAGCTTTTCGTTTCTTCCGCAGAGAGCAATCAACTGCAGCGGTAACTTTGCAGCCTCCAGCCGCTCGACGATTTCATACATCACCTTTGTTCCGAATCCACCGAAAAGCAGCATGCCCGTGGTCAAATCCGGACGCAGGTTCAGTTCCCGGCGCAACGTAACCGGATCGCTATGGTCCTCCTGGTAGAAATCCGGACGGAGAATCATTCCGGACGTCGCAAAAACGTGAGAGGGATCTTTTCCGGATTGCCGCGCTTGCTGCACGGCTCGCTCCGTCCCGCAAATCACGTACTGTTCCTTCACCGGCTCGATCCAGAAGTGTGGCGGAAAATCCGCCAGGTCCGTAAGGATGGTCACAAACGGCCTCCCTCGATAGCACGAACTCCATGCCTCCGCGATCTCGCGATTGAAATGGGGGATGACCGAAATCATCAAATCTGCCGGTTGTTTCTCGAAATGCTTGGCCAGAAGCTTCACCATCGGGCCATGGAACAAACGAATCGTCGCCTGCAATACCCGTAGCAATTGCGTGGCACCGAGGGTCCACCCATTTCGCAATAGGGTGTTGTACTGCTCCTGAATACGGATCCCAGTCAATTTTCGCAGGACGTCCAAGTGGTCCGTAAGGTCCTGAAATTGCACCAAATCCACCTGCCAAGGGCGATTTTGTTGCGCGACGACGGTCTGAAGGGCTACGGCGGCGTTGCGGTGTCCTCCTCCTGCGTCATGAAACAGGATCTGGATTTTCTTCATCGAGGCATTCTCACATACCGTTTGGGGTCCGTTGCAAGAGCACTCTACATGCCATGTGGAAAACCCATAAGATCATGTGTGCTCAATGAGTTGCATCGATTTTTCACTCATATTTTGCCCAGTCTTTATGGTCTGTTCATATCTCATGACTAATCTTTTCACATGCGCTGCGACCTCCATGTACATACCACAGGCTCTGGGATGTGCAATACCCCGGGTCTCACCCGCATTTGCCGCGAGTCTTATAACCAACCCGAGGACGTTTACGATCGCTGCAAGCAGCGGGGAATGTCCATCGTGACCGTAACCGACCACGATTCCATCGAAGCGGCGGAGGTTCTCCGCAAGTATCGTGACTTTTTCCTCAGCGAAGAAGTAACCGTGCGGATGCCTAGCGGAACGGAAATGCACCTTGGGGTCTACGGGATCACCGAGAGGGACCATACGGAAATTCAGCGCCGTCGTAGCGATTTTATCGCGCTGCTGATGTACCTCACCGAGCGTAAGCTGTTCTTCAGCGTCAACCACGTGTTTTCCGGCCTCACCGGGAAGCGCGAAATGGAGGACTTCAGCTGGTTTGCCTCCTATGTGCCGGCGCTCGAAATTCGCAACGGCATGATGTGGAGCGAGGCCAATCGAAGCGCCGAGCGCCTGGCGAAGAAGCTGGACAAGATCGGCATCGCCGGAAGCGACTCGCACACGCTCGGCGGAGTTGGCCTCACCTTCACCGAAGTTCCAGGCTCGCGCACGGTGAACGAATTTTTTCTGGGCCTGCGCGTCGGACGCGGCGTCGCTCACGGAGAGCACGGCTCCTACAAGAAATTGACTCTGGATATCTGCTGCTTCGCCTTGGGCTTGCTGAGGGAAAAACCTCTAGCCGCCGCGATTCTGCCTTTTTCCATTTTCATGCCCGTCATTACCGCCGGTCACTGGGTGAACGAAATTCGATTCTGCAAGAAATGGACGGCCTCCTTGCTCGGCGAAGCTCGCCGGCCGCGCATGCTCTGGGAGGCCGATTCAGCGTTCGAGGTGGGCTTGGCTCGCTAAGAGGTTGCTATGGCGGTAGCAAAAACAGTCTGGGGATTCATCGAAAACCGCGATCACCGCGTCATGCGGCGCGTCAACAGTTGGAGTGCTCCGCGATGGATCCGCTACTGGATGCTCACTGCCACGCGCATGGGCGACGGCTGGCTCTGGTACAGTCTCGGTGCACTGCTGCTCGCATTTGGGGGTTCCCGCGGCTACCTGGCGTGCGGCGCCGCCGGCGCCGCCGCAATCGTCGGCATCTTTGTCTTCAAGGTCATGAAGAAATTGAGCCATCGCCCTCGGCCCTGCCAGTTTGAGCCGCATTGCTGGTCTAAGGTTTTACCGCCAGACCAGTTCTCGTTTCCTTCCGGCCACACCATGACGGCGTTTTCGATTGCGCTGGTGATGAGCTATTTCTATCCGGGGCTCGAAGGGCCGCTCTACTTCCTGGCCATTAGCATCGGTGTTTCGCGTATTGTACTCGGCATGCATTTCCTCAGCGACGTGCTCGCCGGTACTGTAATCGGTTCCGCGCTCGGAATCGCCTCCATTGTCACCTTCGCTGCCTACGGCCTTGCCTAGGGTTCTCTGCGCTTGTAGCGCGTCCAGAGCACCTTTGCGTTATTTTCCGCTCACTGACCGAGCGGCGACTTCGGGTGTTCTGCCAGCGCTTTCTGGAACGTCGCCAGATTCGTGGCGTCCACCACGGCAGTGCCGGTGTCCACGAACGTGGGTAACGGACCGGTCGGTGCCGTAGCCCAATCCTTAAACTCGTGCACCGCGTTATGGTGCAGGTCATCCAAAAACCTCACTCCGTAAAACGCCATCACATAAGGCTTTTGCACCACTGTCGCGGTGATCCATTTGCGATCAATTCCGTCCAGCGTTTGTGGATCCTTATCGAACGCGACGATCTTGATCTTCTCCGTCATGTCCAACCGGTGCAGCGCGTCGGCTGCTCCTTCACCGGCGGACGCTTCGAGACCAAGGATGCCGTCGATTCTTTCTTTCTTTTGCAGCAGAGCAGAGATAGCGTCCGCTGCAACGCGTTCGTCGCTTTTGTCGTCAATCGTCTGAACAACCTGCACGCCGGGATATTTCTTCAGCGCTTCATTGACACCGCGAACCCTCTCTTCGCTGTTCAACTGCCCCGCCAGCGCGATGATCACCACGCGGCCTTGTCCCCCAAGCAGGTTGGCCAGGCGCTTTCCGCTGTCCAGACCGGCGCGAAAATTGTCCGTACCGATAAAGAGAACGCGCTTTGATTCCGGCGCGTCCGCATCGATGCAGATGACCGGGATACCCTGCAAGATGGCATGGTCGATCGGATCGTTGAACGTTTTTGGATCGGCCACGGAGACCAGGATGCCCGCAGGATGCTGTGAAACCGCCTGCTGGAACGCAGCAAGTTCCTCATTCGGAGAAAATCCTCCCGGACCCACTAACTCCACTTTCACGCCCATCTGCTTACCAATATCGGTCAATCCGGCAGAAGCCTCCTGCCAATAAGGAAGGCTGGTATTGGCCGCTACCAGAACATAGCGTTCATCCTGCTGGTGATATGGTTGCCCGCACCCTCCGCCGCCAAACGCGAGCATTGCGATGCCCAGTGCAAAAATGATTCGGTTCATTTTCGGTCTCCTTTCAGAGGCTCCCCGTTGAAGCACTTCTCCTCGGATGAAACCAGTGATATTCGGCAAGAGCCTAACACAAGCGAAGGAGGAGAGGGATACCGTCGAGGCACGCGCGCAGGCCGATCAGCCGACACAGATTTTTGTCGCGGCCGCTTTAGGAGACCCAACCTGCGTCGCCTCCGGCCACGAAATAAAAACGGGGCACGATCCTTTGTGCCCCGCGGAAACATCTCAATTGTGTTTTGCGTCAGGCTTTCTGCGCGTGGCGCCTCAAGAACGTCGGCACGTCCAGATCGTCCTTGGCAGGCTCGGGCGCCACCTCGCGTACATTCTGCTTCACCTGGTTCACGATGCTCGGCGGCGGCACCGGCAATTCCGTTTGTTCGGGCACTTCGCGCCCCGCCTTCCACGTACGCGGCAGGAACGATTGCTTTTGCGGCATCTGCTTCTTCGCAGTTTCCTTGAATCCGGCCGCGATCACGGTGATTTTCACCATGTCTTTCATCGCATCGTCCATTACCGCGCCGAAAATGATGTTGGCATTCTCGTGCGCGGCTTTCTGAATCACGCTGGACGCTTCGTGCACTTCCTGCAACGAAAGCGAAGAACTGCCGCAAATGTTGATCAGGATGCCCTGTGCACCCTGAATCGAATTGTCTTCGAGCAGCGGGCTCGAGATCGCCCGGTTCGCTGCATCGATCGCGCGGTTGGCGCCGCTCGCCACCGCCGTACCCATCACCGCGTAGCCCTGTCCATGCATGATGGTCTTCACATCCGCAAAGTCTCGATTGATGATGCCCGGTACGGTGATGATGTCCGAAATTCCCTGCACCGCCTGGCGCAAAATGTCATCGGCAATGCGAAACGCGTCAAAGAAGCTCGTCCCAGGTTCCACAGTTTCCATCAACCGCTCGTTCGGGATGACGATCACCGTGTCTACCACGCCAACCAATTCCTGCAGTGCCTGTTCGGCCTGCAACATACGGCGCTTGCCTTCGAACGCGAACGGCTTGGTCACTACCGCCACGCTCAGCGCGCCCAGTTCGCTTGCCAGCGACGCCACCACCGGAGCCGCGCCGCTTCCGGTACCGCCGCCCAATCCGGACGTGATGAAAATCATGTCTGAGCCTTCCAGCGCTTCGATAATTTTTTCGGTATCCTCAAGCGCCGCTTTCCGGCCGACCTCGGGGTTCGCTCCGGCGCCAAGCCCTTTTGTCAACTTCGCACCGAGCTGAAGCTTCACAGGGGCTTGCGACATTTTCAGCGCCTGCAAATCCGTGTTCGCAGTGATGAACTCCACGCCCTCTACTTTGGCGCGGATCATCCGGTTCACCGCGTTGCAGCCGCCGCCGCCGACACCAATCACCTTTAGCTTTGCGGGCTGCAACTCTTCGCTAAAGCTCATCCGGATTCCTGCGTCTTTTGCTGTCATGCGTTTCCCCCTGTCCGGCTGGTGAAAGTCATTTATAAATCTCGTATTAATGCGTTTCCACAGTCAGTTTTCCCAGCCTGTGGAAAAAGGCGCCAAAACCGCTCCCGAGCCTTACGCACCCGCAAACATCGCCCGCAGCTTTGACACCAAACCCGTTGCCCGCGCGGACCCGGACCGCCGTGCCTTCGCCGCGCTCAGTACCAACCCGACCACCGTGGCATATTCCGGCTGCGCCACCTGTTCCGGCAGATCAACGATCCCGCGCGGTTGCGCCATGCGCACCGGCAAATGGAAGCACTCCTCGGCCATGTCCTGCAATCCATTCAGCCTCGCCCCACCCCCGGCCAAAATGAATCCTGTCGGGATTTGCCGGTCCAATCCTGCGCGCTGTAGATCGTCCGCCAGCAGAGTCAGTAACTCCTGCGCGCGCGGCTCGATGATTTCCGTCAGGGCGTGCGCAAAAATCGTTCGTGGCGGACGGTCGCCAACGCTGGCGATTTCAATCGAACCGTCGTCCCTCAGGAGAGCAGCGGCCGCGCATCCGTGGTGTCGCTTGATTCGTTCGGCTTCAGGGATTGGTGTCCGCAAGCCCACTGCCAGATCATTCGTGAAATGGTCGCCGCCAATCGCCACGGCGCCGGTATGGCGAACCACGCCGCCACCGTAAACGATCAATTCCGTCGTCCCACCACCAACATCCAGCAAGCAGCATCCTAGATCGCGTTCGTCTTGCGTCAAGCAAGCCTCTGCGGCCGCGAGCGGCTCGAGCACCGTATCGTTGATCAGAATCCCCGCCTTGTTTGCCGCGGTCACAAGATTTTGCGTCGCCGAACTCGATGCCGTGACGATGTGCACGTTCGCTTCCAACCTGCTTCCATACATCCCGATCGGATCGCGAATCCCGTTCTGCGCATCCACGCGAAATTCGTGGGGCAACACGTGCAGTACTTCTCGATCGTCCGGCAAGGAGATGTTCCGCGCCGTATCGATGGTGCGCTTCACATCCTCGCGCTCGATATCCCTCGGTCGCGGGCCCAAAGACACGGCCCCCCGGCTATTCACCCCTCGCACATGACTGCCGGCCACACCGATGACGGCTGACTCAACGGGAACGTTTGCGACGCTCTCCGCTTCTTCTACCGCGCGCCGGATGGAACTGACCGTAGAGTCCAGGTTGACAATGAGCCCTTTGCGCAATCCCTTCGATTCCGCCGCGCCCAGGGCAAGAAAATGCACTTGCTCGTCTTCCATCTCGGCGAGCAACACGCAGGTTTTCGTGCTGCCGATGTCCAGCCCGACCAGATATTTATCCTTCTTCGCCAATATTTCTCTCCTACCGAAAAGCTATTTGTTCCGCGCCGTTGTGCTGCTGTCCGGGTTCACTACCACCTGCCGGGAATACTGAAGATCGATCGAATGCACCGTGCCGGAACTTGCCTGCCATTGGGCGAAGTTTTCCACCAGCATGCGATATTTTCCGGTGAAATCGTTCTGGCCAAAGTGCACCGTAACCGCGTGCTGGCCCGCGCCAAGCCCGGTCAACACAACGCGCAAATCCCGAGGGTTGTTCAAATCCAGCTCGCTGACACTATCGGAAGAACCGGACTTCACGAGATCCACGTCCTTCACAAATTCCTGGTAGGTCTGCATGCGCTTCTCGCGCTCTTCTCGGGGCAAGCTCTCCGTCAACCCGGTCACAATCGGAAAATGAAAATCTTCGCCTTCGGGGCGGTCCAGCAAGACGCCGTGCCCATCAATCAACGTCAATTCGGTCCCGTTTCGAAAAAACGCGATGGGCGTACGTTCCGTAATGAAGACCCGGATGCGGTTGGGCAAGATGCGCTGCACGCTCGCTTCCTCAACCCAAGGCAATTCTTCAATTTGCGCCCGCCGCGCATCTAACGGAATTCTCAGCACGCTACGATTGCGGTCCTTCGCAAACAGCCTTTGCACATCTTCGCGCGCCACGATACGGTTCCCGCTCACTTCAATCTGGTCGGGCTTGAGCAGCAACATCTGCGGGGAATAGAGCAAGTAGCGAAGCGAAAAGGCCGCGGCGCCGAGTGCCGTTACACCGATCAGCCCCCACACCGTCAACTGGCGGTAATACGTCCCGCTCTTCCCGCTGAATTTTCTCCGCCGAATTTCCACCGGCTTCTGCCGGCGCAAGTAACGCGGCTCCTCGTCGGTCACCAACTCCGGGCGGTACGGCTCGCTCCCCGCTGCGGCGGATGGGGAAGCGTTACGCTGTATCGGCTTTACGCGTTCCAAACGACCACCTCGTTTTCGAGAGTCACGCCGTAAACCTGTTGCACGCGTTCACGCACGTCTGCAATCAGCCCCAGCATGTCCGCCGCGGACGCGCGGCCCGCGTTTACGAAAAAATTGGCGTGGCGATCGCTGACCCGCGCATCGCCCACGGAAAACCCTTTCAATCCCAGTTCATCGATCATGCGCCCTGCAGAGGCTCCCGGAGGATTCTTGAAGATACAACCGGCGCTTTTCTGGCCCATCGGCTGGCTGGCGCGCCTTTTTTCGTTGCAGATACGAATGCCTTGGAGAATTTCCGAGTACGGCTTGGAGGGAAGTTCGAGCTTCACTGCCAGCATCATATCATCCGGCGCAAAAGAAGTGTGCCGGTATTCAAAGGAAATCTGATCGCCCTTGAGGATTTCTATCTTACGTTCGGCGTTCCGATAGACAGTGACTTCTCTCACGTACGATCCGATCTGCGTTCCGTACGCACCGGCATTCATGCGCAACGCTCCTCCAACCGTGCCCGGTACGCCAATCAAGCCCTCCAGGCCTCCGAGATTCCGTTTTGCGCAAAAAGTCACGGTTTTCCCCAAGTCCGCAGCCGCATCCACGCTCGCGATGTTGCCCTCGATCACCACCTCCGGATTCGGCTGCGCCAATTGCAGCACGACAAACGGCAGTTCCCCATCTATCACCAGCAGGTTGGATCCTCCTCCCAGAAATTTGTGCACCACGCCGTCTTCGGCCAGCAGATCAAGCAGTTCCGGAATCGATTCATGCCGCCGGATTAGCAATAGATCCGTCGTTCCGCCAATCCCCAAGGACGTCAGCTCGGCGAGCGAAATGCCCCGCTCAAATTCCACCGGCAGCTTCGCCAACGCCTCCAGAATT
Organism: Candidatus Acidiferrales bacterium; assembly: GCA_963783955.1. Taxonomy (GTDB): domain Bacteria; phylum Acidobacteriota; class Terriglobia; order Acidiferrales; family UBA7541; genus Acidiferrum. Next base: position 619,307 of record CAWAPN010000005.1, read on the forward strand.
TCGACGCTCTCAATGCGCATCTCGCACCCGGTCGTTAACGCCCAACTCCGTGCCCAACAGCACCATCAACTCATTGCTCGCGCGGCTCACGTTCCCCGCGCCAATGGTCAGAATGGCATCCCCGGGCCGGGCCTCGTGCAACAGAAACTCCAGCGCGTTCTGCATGGAATTGAAATAGTTCACATTCTTGTGCCCGGCTTCTCGAATGCTGTTTACCAGCGCCTCGCTCGTAATTCCAGGTATCGGAGTTTCGTTGGCCGCATAAATGTCCATCAGCGCCAGAATGTCTGCCTGGTTGAACGCGCGGGAAAAATCGTCCCACAAATGTTGCGTGCGCGTGTAGCGGTGCGGTTGGAACAGCACGAGCAGCCGGTTGAACTTGCAAGCCCGGGCCGCCTCGAGCGTCGCGCGGATCTCTGCCGGGTGATGGCCGTAGTCGTCCACAACCGTGATGTCGTTCACCGTGCCTTTGACGTCGAAGCGCCTGCCCACACCGGCAAACTTTGATAGACCTTCGCGAATCAAGTCGGAGGCAACATTGAGGTATAGCGCTACCGCAGCTGCTCCGGCGGCGTTCCTGACGTTGTGAATGCCTGGAGGATGAGGCAGGTGAAAAATTCCCAGATCTTCGCCCTTGTAGGTCAGCCGGAACGCACTGCCCAATCCCTGCAGCGCGATGTCGCTGATCACCAGATCGGCTTGGCTCGAGGTACCGTAGGTGATAATCGGGCGCTTCACATTCGGAATGATGGCTTGCACGTTCGGCTCATCCAGGCAGAGCACCGCTGCTCCATAGAACGGCACGCGGTTCACAAATTGCAAAAACGCGCCTTGGATGTCCTCGAGCGAGGCGTACTGATCGAGGTGTTCGCGGTCGATCGTGGTCACGACCGCCACCACCGGCGCAAACATCAGAAAACTGCGATCACTCTCGTCCGCCTCCACCACAAAATATTCACCTTTGCCCACGCGCGCGGTCGTGCCCGCTTGATTGACCCGGCCGCCCACGACGAACGTCGGGTCCAAATGCGCGGCAGCGAGGATAGAAGCCACCATCGATGTCGTCGTCGTTTTTCCATGCGCTCCGGCCACCGCGATCCCGTACTTCAAGCGCATCAATTCCGCCAGCATCTCCGCTCGCGGAATCACCGGAATTTTCCGCTTATGCGCTTCCGCCACCTCCGGGTTGTCGGCCTTCACCGCCGAGGACACCACCACCACGTGCGCATCTTCCACGTTGGCGGCCTTGTGTCCCTCGAAAATGGTTGCGCCGAGGTCCTGCAGCCGTTCGGTAATCGTCGAAGGCTTCGTGTCGGAACCCGAAACCGAATAACCGAGTGTCAGCAGGACTTCGGCGATTCCGCTCATGCCAATGCCGCCGATGCCCACCATGTGAATCCGTTGAAAATTGCGAAACGATACCATGCTGCTCCTCTAATTTCTTTCTGGCTCGCTCGGCCGCGCGCTTCTGCCGAGCCCCGAGGCCGCCTGTTCGATCAAGTCGACGATTTCGCGCACAGCATGAGGGTGGGAAAGGCGGCAGGCTTTCGTTGCCAGATTTTCAATCTCTCCGGGCTGGTCCAGGAGGGAGAAAATTTCTTTGGTCAAACGCTCTGCGTTCAACTCCGCTTCGGCGATCAGGCGCCCAGCGCCAGCGTTCGTCATTTCCTGAGCGTTACGCAGTTGATGGCTGTCGGTCGCCTTACCGAACGGAATGAAAATCGCAGCGCGTCCCGCTGCAGCCACTTCCGCCGCCGTAATCGCTCCTGAGCGGCAAACAATCATATCGGCCCAGGCGAAATGCTCAGCCATGTTGCTGAGGAAGGGGGAAACCTCGGCTGGCATTTCGTATCGCGCGTAGGCGGCACGCACAGTATTGTAGTCGCGCTCCCCGGTCTGGTGCACGATCTCGAGCTCCGTCTTTCGTTTCGCCAGAAGCTCCGCTGCTTCTACAAATGTTCGATTGATCGGTAGCGCTCCCTGGCTTCCTCCCGTGACCAGCAGATGCAACGGCTTTACCGGCTTTCGCGCCGCGATTGCGAAGAATTCCGGCCGCACCGGACATCCAGTCACCGTGGCTCTTGCTCCCCATGCTTGCGCCGATACTTCATAGCCCGTTGCAATCTTGTTGGCTAATTTCGCGAGCAATTTGTTCGTCAGCCCCGGCTCCGCGTTCGGTTCGAAGATCATGTTCGGGATGCCCCGCAACCACGTGGCTAGCAGCATGGGTCCGGCAGCGTATCCGCCTACTCCGAAAGCCACGTCGGGCTGGTACCTCTTCAGCACCGCAAAGGCATCCGACAACCCCGTTCCGAGCAGCCCCAGATTCTTCAGCAACGTCGTGCCGCCTTTGCCTTTCAGTCCCGCAACGCGAATCGTTTCCAGCGGCAATCCCGCCGCAGGCACCAGTTTCATTTCGATTCCGCGTTGTGTTCCTACCAAAATCACTTCCCTCTCCTTGCCTCGCGATAACCATTCCTGCGCAATGGCGATCGCCGGAAATACATGCCCGCCCGTTCCGCCTCCCGCGATCAGCAATTTCACGCCGAGCCTCTCAAACCCGCAGGCTCGCGCTGCTGTCGGCCTGCTGCGCCACGTTCAACAGCACACCCGTGGCCAGCAGCATCACCAGCAAACTCGATCCGCCATAGCTCACGAACGGCAGCGGAATCCCTTTCGTCGGCATCATTCCCAGCACCACCGCGAAGTTGATGAGCGATTGGAACATCACCATGGCCGTCGCCCCGAGCGCCAGCATCCGGCCGAACCCATCCGGTGCATTAAACGACGCGCGGAGTCCACGCCATGCATAAGCCGCAAATAACGCAATCACGATTGCCGCACCGATGAATCCCAGTTCCTCGCAAATCACGGCGTAAATGAAATCGGTGTGCGCTTCGGGCAAATAGAACAATTTCTGCTTGCTCTCCATAAGTCCTACGCCGGTGAACCCGCCCGAACCAACCGCGATCAACGACTGCAACAGTTGAAATCCGGCTCCCTGCGGATCGCTTTCCGGATGTAGAAAGGAAATCAACCTCGCGTTACGGTAGGACACCTGCGTGATCAGGAAAAAGAGCAACGGCGCCGCCGCCGCAACGCCCACGGCCATCCATTTCCAGGAAAGCCCCGCAACAAATAAAATCGAGGTCATGATCAGCACAATGTCCACCGAAGTGCCCAGATCCGGCTGCAACACAATGAGACCCACACAAATCAAAATGGGCGCGACCGCGGGCAAGAGCGTATCGATCAAGTCTTTTTGTCTAAATTCAAGGCTGGTCGCGCCGCGACGCTTCAAATCGAGAAACCAGGCCAGATATAAAATCACGGCAAGCTTGGTCAGCTCCGACGGCTGGATCTGCGCTGGACCGAGCTTGATCCAGCGATGCGTCGCGTGCGATTTGTCCATGAAAAGCACAGCTACGAGCATGACCAAAACCAGGCAAACGACCGGGTACACCACCGCCGGTTCGCGCAACCTGTGGTAATCGAGCTTCATGAGCCCGAACATCCCCAATAAACCCACGACCAGCCACATCACCTGCCTCAGAACGAAATGGTAAGAATGGCCAAACTGCTGCTCCGCGGTCACCGCGGACGCGCTGAAAATCATCACCGTTCCAAGCAAGCACAGCATCAAAGTCACTCCAAACAGCCAGCGGTCCGTCTCTGAGCGTCTCGCCACCTGAGTTATCCTTTCCGCGCTTCACTCTGGCCGAGCTTGCGAACCAATTCCTTGAACACCCGTCCGCGTTGCTCGTAATTCTGAAACTGGTCGAAGCTCGCGCACGCCGGAGCCAGTAGCACCACATCGCCTGGCTTCGCAGCTTGAGAGGCAACCTGTACGGCTGCGTCCAGTGTTCCTGCGCGCTCAATCGCCACACTGCCCGCGATCTGCTTCTCTATCTTGTCGGCCGCCGCCCCGATCAGGAGCGCCAGGACCGCTTTCTCGCGTAACGGCCCTTGCAGCACGGTGTAGTCGCTTCCCTTGTCCTTGCCTCCGAGAATCACAAGAACCCCTCCCGGAAACGCATCCAGCGCCTTCAAAGCCGCATCCACATTCGTGGCTTTCGAATCGTTGTAGTAACGCACGCCGCCAATTTCCGCCACAAACTCGAGGCGATGCTCCACTCCCGCAAAACTCCGGATGGCTTTTCCGATGGTGGCCGCGTCCACATTGGCCAGCCGCGCTGCCGTGGCTGCCGCCAGAACATTTTCAACGTTGTGCGCTCCGGCCAAGGGAACCTCCCGCACCTTCATGACAAACTCTTCTTTGCCCCGGCCGATGATCACAAGGTCGTCCCCATGCACGCAGGCCCCTTTGTCCACGCGATTCTTGCGGCTGAACCAGAACACCTGCGGCTTCTTCGGTGCCAGTGCCACGGTCCGCGCATCGTCGGCATTCAGCACGGCTGCGTCGAGCTCCGTTTGCTTCGCGAAAATTCGCGCTTTGGCCGCGGCATACGCGTCGAGCGTTCCATGCCGGTCGAGATGATCCGGTGTGAGATTCAGAAACACCGCAATGTCCGGCCGAAACTTGTCAGTCAATTCCAGTTGAAAGCTGCTCAACTCAACGACCGCCACCGTTTTCGCGTTCATCTCTTCCACACGGCCAATCAGGGCGGTGCCGACATTACCGGCCAGCAGCACATTTCTGCCTGCCGCCTTCAGAATGTGGTGCACCAGTGTCGTGGTCGTTGTCTTCCCGTTCGAACCCGTGATCCCAATCATCTCGCCTTCCAAAAACCGGTACGCCAGTTCAATCTCGCTCCAAACCGTGATGCCCTTCGAGCGCGCTTTCATCAACAGCGGATCATCAGCCGGTACTCCCGGGCTCGGTACGATCAAGTCCTGCGCCAGGTACGTTTTTTCCACATGCCCGCCGAGTTCCAGCTTCACTCCCGCCTCGCGCAGTTTTGCGGGCGCATCGCCCAATTCGTTTTCCGGCCGTGAGTCTGTCGCGGTCACGATGGCATTGTGCTTGGCGCAAAACAGCGCCGTCGCCACTCCCGTCCGCGCCAGCCCGATGGCCAGCACGTGCATCTTCCGCAACTCAATGGACCCAGGCATCCTCGTTTCCGCGCATTCCGCGGCTCCCGTTCAACGCAATTTCAACGTCGTCAGCGCGAATAGCGCAAACACCAACGCTGCAATCCAAAATCGCACGATCACTTTACTCTCGCTCCAACCCAGCAACTCAAAATGGTGATGGATCGGCGCCATGCGAAAAATCCTCTTTCCGCGCAGCTTGAATGAGCCCACCTGCAAAATCACCGACAACGCCTCCACCACAAAAATCCCACCCACAAACACGAGCAGCACTTCCTGCTTAATAATGACCGCCACCGTGCCGAGTGCTCCGCCGAGCGCCAGCGACCCGACATCTCCCATAAACACTTCCGCGGGATGGGCGTTGTACCACAAGAATCCCAACGACGCGCCCACCAGTGCTCCGCAGAATACCGTGAGTTCTCCGACGCGCGGGATGTACTGAATCTCCAGATACGTCGCCCAGCGAAAATTGCTGCTGACATACGTGAGAATCGTCAGCGCCCCGGCCGCGATCACCGTGCAACCAATCGCCAACCCATCCAGGCCGTCGGTAAGATTCACCGCATTCGAACTGCCCGTAATCACCAATGCCACAAAAACCATGAACGGCAAAAACGCCAGCGGCCAAAAATGCGCCGAGCCCAGCAGGCTGTGGATCACCAGTTCCGGCCGGAATCTCTTCAAAAAGGGTACGATCAGTTGCGTCGAGTACGCGCTGTGCGTCGCCAGCACCAATAAGACGAATGCGACAAACGAACTCACCGCGATTTGCAGTGTGATTTTTCGTTTTCCGGTCAATCCCAGGTTTTGCCGTTTCGCCACTTTTGCATAGTCGTCGACGAAGCCGATGGCCGCAAACGCAAGCAGGGCAAACAGCGCCAGCATCACAAAGGCATTCGAAAGGTCCGCCCACATCAGCACCGGCACCGCGGTCGAAAGAACGATCAGCACGCCGCCCATCGTTGGCGTGCCCGCTTTCTTCTTGTGCTCCTGCGGCCCTTCTTCGCGGATGTATTGCCCGATCTGCAGTTCTCTCAACTTGCGAATCAGCCACGGCCCAAACACCAGCGCCAGAAACATCGCCGTCAAACTTGCGTATACCGTGCGCACGGTGATGTAACGAAACACGTTCAGCGGGCTGAAATATTTTTGCAGCGTGTGGTAGAGAAGGTAGTAGAGCATCAGTGTGCTCCTTCGATGCTCGAAGGCGCATCCACCGGCTCGAATCGCCCGAGCATCGCCTCGATGACCTTCTCCATCTTCACGCTCCGCGAACCTTTTACCAGCAACAAATCCTTCGGCTTTACGAACTCCGCTAAGAATTCTCCGGCTTCCGCGGGAGTCGCAAAAAACTTCGTCTGTGCGCTCGGCAGGCCGGCCTTCTCCGCGCCCTCTACAATCTGAGCGGCATCGCCCTGTACGCCGATCACGAAATCGATCTTTCCCGTCGTTGCCGCTTGCGCACCGGCTTCGCGATGCAGAGTCGGTGAACTTGGCCCGAGCTCGCGCATCTCACCGGCGGCTAAAATCCGGCGTTGATAACCCGGCGTGGCCGCCAGCAAATGGATCATCGCCTGCAACGCCGCTGGACTTGAATTGTACGAATCATTGATCAACGCAAAACCATTGGTGAAACGAATCAGCTCCCCGCGCATCGACGGTGTCCGCAGTCCGTGCAGCACGCCCTGCGCTTCGTTCGCGCCGACATGCCAGACGCTTGCCGCAGCGATCGCCGCCAGCGCATTCCACACCACGTGCCGGCCCGGCAGCGGCAACTCCATGCGCGTCCGTTTTCCCTGATGCACGAGTGTGAACGAGCTTCCCAACGCGCCCCGGTCTTCGATTCCCTCCGCGGCAAATTCCGCAGGCTTCTCCACTCCATAAAAAATCACGCGCCCTGGCGCCGCCGTAGCCATCGCCGCTACGCGCGGATCATCGGCATTCAGTACCGCGACCGAATCAGTGCCGCGCAGGCCTTCGATCAGTTCCCGCTTGGCCAACGCAATCTCATCCACCGACGAAAAATTCAGCAGGTGCGCCGGACTGACCCGCGTCTCAATCGCCACATCGGGCAGTGCGATCGCCGCCAGCCGCTTCAATTCGCCCGGAAACGACATCCCCATTTCCAGTACCGCCACATCGTCCGTGTCTTCCAGGCGGAACAGCGTCAGCGGCAAACCATACTCGTTATTGAAATTCCCCGAGGTTTTCAGCACCCGTAGCTGCGAACCAAGCAGTGCCGCCACGATCTCCTTCGTTGTGGTCTTGCCGACAGAGCCAGTGATGCCGCAAACTTTCTTTCCCCATTCTTTGCGTACGGCTCGCGCCAACTCGTGCAACGCCTCGAGTGTGTCGGAAACGGCGATGCACCGGTCCTGCAGCCATCCCGGGTAGCGCGACAGCAACGGCCCCGCCACCACTGCCGCCAGTGCGCCTTTCTCCACGGATGAGGCCACGTGGTCATGTCCATCGTGAGTCGGACCATGTATGGCGATGAACAGCTCTCCTGCATGTATCGTGCGAGAATCAATCGAGACGCCGGCCAGCCGGGCCACGGGCTCGAGTGCATGCCCGCATTCGCCTGCCACCGCGTCAGCCACTTGTGCAATCGTCCACCGCATAATTTCCTCAAAAAGTTGGCTTTCCCGTTTCTGTCCGTTCTCACCGGTTCAGGGCTCCTCCTTTTCTGCAGGTCACCGTTTTGGCCCGTAAGCCCTCGCCTCACTCCGTCGAGACGCGGGCGCCCTACGTGGCAAACCCTTCGCTGCCGCCCATTGGATTATCGGGCGCGGCCGTATACCCGCGATCGCCCAGCGCTTTTTTCGCCTCTTCGCGATCGTCGAAATGAATCGTGCGATCCGCAAAAATCTGGTAGTCCTCGTGCCCCTTTCCGGCAAGCAACACCATGTCTCCCGCGCGTGCTTCGTCGATGCCCATGTGGATCGCTTTCGCCCGGTCCGGCTCGATCAAGTATTTGCCGCCGGACTTCTGCAGGCCCACGACGATGTCACTGATGATTTTCAGCGGATCTTCCTGCCGGGGATTGTCGCTGGTCAAAATCGAAAGATCGCTGAGGCGTCCGGAAAGTTCGCCCATAATCGGCCGTTTGGTGCGATCACGCGAACCGCCGCAGCCGAACACGGTGATGATCCGGCCCTTGGTGTTCAGTTCCCGGGCAGTGCGAATCAGATTTTCCAGCGCGTCATCGGTATGCGCATAGTCCACAACCACCAGGAACGGCTGCCCAAAATCCAAGCGCTCGAATCGGCCGGACACCGCGCGGAGGTTGCGTATGCCGGTCTCGATTACCTGGTTCGAAATCTCCAGCCCAATTCCCGCCCCTATCGCGGCAAGGATGTTGTACACATTGATCCGACCCACGAGCGACGATTCCACCTGAATCGGCCCATACGGCGTCTGCGCTGTGAAATTCAATCCTCTAAAGCTCAATTGAAACTTCCTCGCTTTCAAATCCGCACCGTTCTGCAAACCATACGTCAGCGTCTTCTTCGCCACTCCTACCAGTTTCTTTCCCCATTCGTCATCGGTGTTGATGACCGACATGTCCGGGGTTCCCGCACCCGTGCCCTCAAAGAGCTTTCGTTTGGCATCGAAATAATTTTCAAAGGTCTTGTGATAGTCGATGTGGTCGCGCGTCAGATTCGTGAAAACCGCCACCGCAAAGTGACAGCCCCATAAGCGATCCATCGCCAGGGCATGGGAACTCGCTTCCATGGTTACGTAAGAACCGCCCGAATCGCGAATTTCCGCAAGAAAGCTCTGAAGCTCCGCTGATTCCGGCGTGGTATTCGGAGCGGGATGTTCGCCGCGCGGCGTACGGTACGCGATTGTGCCGAACAAGCCGGTCTTGGCCCCTGAAGCGCGGAGAATCGAATCGATCAGCGAAGTCGTAGTGGTTTTGCCGTTCGTTCCGGTTACACCCACGAGCTTCAGCGCCTCTGCCGGACGTGCGTAAAAATTTGCCGCCGCAATCGCCAGCGCCTTGCGGCCTGCGCTCACTTGAATCCAGGGAATCTCTCGCGGCCAATCCTCGGGCGCCCGATCTTCGCTCAATACCGCTGCCACGCCACGAGCCGCAGCATCCTTCGCGAACAAATTTCCATCGGTGGCTATTCCGTGAATCGCGACGAACAACCCGCCGGCCTCCACTTTTCTCGAGTCATTCGTCACTCGGCGAATACGCACTTCCTGCTCGGGCAATCCCGAACGCACCTCCACGCCCTCCAACAAGGCTCGCAAAGCGATTCCGCCGGCCTGTTCCCGCTCAGCCACAATCTGTCCCCGTTCCGCCTCCCCGGATTGCTTTTCCTTCCTCTCCGTCTTAGAGGTCGTCTCGATTCCTGTTGGCATCTGTGCCTTAAACCCTTTTCTTATTTCGACTTGCCCGCACGTGCCGGAGCCTCGCCGAACTCCACCGTCACTTTCGTGCCCCGGCGCACTTTCCATCCCGGCGCCGGTGATTGTTGAATTGCAACACTCGTGCCAACCAAAACCGGATCCAGTCCCAAACGCAGGCACGCCTCGATGACATCCCGCATCGATTTCCCAGAAAAATCCGGCAACTCAATGCCGCCTTCGTCGGCGGACAGCAAAGCTTCGGTCGAACTTGGCATCTTGGTCCTTACTGCTTCTGGTTTCGGAATGTCTTCGTGCACTTCGGGCTGCGCGTTAAAGTCAATCTCTGACAGATCGTCGAGCGAGTCATCTTCGCTATCCGCATTCTTCCGGTATGCCGCTTGCATCAGTTGCGGGTTCATCGGCATATCCCGCGGCACATCCAGATACGGCAGAATCTGCTCGGCGATTCTTTTAAACACCGGCGCCGCTACCTCTCCCCCGCCATGCGGATAGCCGCCAGGCGAATCGACGGAAACCAGAATGGTCACGGCCGGATTGTTGATCGGCGCAAATCCCGTGAAAGATGCAATGACACTCGTGCGCGAATATTTCCCCGTCGCAGGATCGATCTTCTGCGCTGTACCCGTTTTCCCCGCCGCCGTCCAGCCGTCCAAGCGCGCTTTCGGTCCCGTGCCGTGCTGAATTACACCTTCCATCAAATTTCGGATGGTTGCCGCAGTCTCCGGGCGGATCACCCGCTTGGGCTCGGTGAACGCCGACAGGCCCTCCAGCGGCAGGACGGAATCACCGCGCTTCATCTCCTGGACGATGTACGGCTTGTACAGCAAGCCACCGTTTGCAATCGACGAGACAGCCGTGATCAGCTGCAGCGGTGTCACCCCCACTTCCTGCCCCATCGCAACCGACGCAATCGAATACGAGCCCCAGTGGTCCAAGCGGTTCAGCAATCCTCGGCTTTCTCCCGGCAAATCCACGCCCGTGGGCGTGCCAAATCCAAACGCGCGGATGTAGTCGTAGAATTTTGGCGAGCCCAAGCGCAACGCAATCTTGATTGCTCCCACGTCGCTCGAATTCGCCAGAATGCCCGCGACCGTCAACATGCCATATTTCTTGTGATCGTGAATCAGATGCCCTGCCACGGTAACGGCGCCGTTTTCGCAGTTGAAAACTTCATCCGCTCGAATCAGATTCTGATCGAAGGCGGCCGCGAGAGTGATCAGCTTGAATGTCGATCCCGGCTCGTAAATAGCGCTGATCGCCCGATCCATGCGCATCTCGGTAGGAACGTCCGTGGCCGCGTTCGGATTGAATTTTGGCCAGTTCGCCAGCGCCAGAATGGCCCCGCTGTTCGGGTCCTGCACAATCACAGTTCCAGCCGGCGCATGCGTTTTTTCAATCGCTACAGCCAACTCCCTTTCGGCGATGTACTGGATCTTTTCGTCGATGGTGAGCACGACGTTTACACCGTGATCGCGCTGGGCTTCACCGCCGTCAAACCAGCGCTGGTGCGCATCCGCCATGACTACAACTTTTTCTTCCTTGCCGCGGATTAGGTTGTCGTACTCGCGCTCGATACCGCCCAGCCCTCTTTCGTCGACGTCCACAAATCCTAGGACGTGGGCACCTAACTCCCGCTTGGGGTAATACCGCTGGTTCTCTTCCTGGAGGTACACACCCTTTAGATTGAGTGATTCCACTGCCTCGGATTTCGCCGGCGCTAGTTTGCGCCTGATCCAAACGAACGGGCTGCCGGAATCCAACTTCTCTCGGATGTCGTCCGCGGGCATCTCGAGTACTCCCGACAACAACCGCGCGGCCATGGCGCGATCTTTCATTTCCCCTGGCACCGCAAACGCCGATTGCACCGGCACGCTCATGGCCAGCGGGTGCATGTTGCGGTCGAAAATGATTCCGCGCTTCGGATAAATGTCGATGACATGCCGCTGCTGCCGAGCGGCCCGGGTCAGGTATTCACTGTGACGGAACAACTGCAGGTAGGCAACCCGCCCGAAGACGGCGCTCATCCAGAACAGCACGAACCCGGCAAGAAACAGCAAGCGAACGTGAACTTTTTCTTGCTCCATGGTTCCTGGTTTCCGGGTCGCGCTTCGTGCGGACATCAATTTTGTTCCAGAATTCGTGGTCGTTCAGCGCTAGCGGATCGATCGCCAGGCGAGCTTAGGGCGCGTGGTTCGGCCGCACGTACTGCATTGCTGCAACTTCCGATCCGTCCGTGCCCGAATATTCGCGCATCTGGTTCGCGGTGGGCTGCGTCAGGCCCAATTCGCGGTGAGCGATCACGTCGATGCGATGCGGGTCGCGGAGGGATGCAATCTCGAGCCTCAGCCTGCTGTTCAACGTCTGCGCCTGAAGCGTCTTGGCCTTTAAGTCTTCCAGTTGGAAACTCTGGTCGATGCAGCGGAAATGTTGGTAGATATAAAGCATGCAGAATGCCGCGATAATGCCACCAAGCGCGACCGTCTTGTATAAATTCCGCATCTTTACAGGCTCGACGTACCGCATCAGCCGCGAATTATCGATGCGCTTTACGGTGAAGAATTCCACCATTGCGGTCTTCGACGTCCGCCGCGCCGCGCGCGAAACCAGTCGCGGTTTCACCGCTTCCGGCTTTCGGAATCGCTCTGCGCCCAGATTTCCTGTACCGCCCCACTGATACGCCGTCGCCATCTCACACCTTCTCTGCGCACCGGAGCTTCGCGCTTCGCGATCTCGGGTTTGCTCGCTGCTCTTCCTCACTGGGCACAATCACATGTTTGGTGAGCACCTTCAGCGTCCCTTGTTTGTCGCCTTCCTGGAACGCGCGCTTCACCGGGCGGTCTTCGCGCGAGTGGTACGTCAGCACCACCCAGCGTCCGCCGGAATTTAAAGTGGCAGGGGTCCGGTAAAGAAACTGCCCGAGTTCCTCCAACTCTCGATTCACCGCTATCCGCAGCGCCAGAAACGTTTTTGTCGCGGGATGCAGTTTCTGCCTTCCCCACTGCTTCCGGGCGCCTGCCACAACCGTTGCCAGGTGCGCGGTATCCCGTATCGGCCGCGCTTTCACGATCGCCCTGGCGATCCTTCTGGAATCGTGCTCTTCCGCTTCGCGGTAGAGCAGGTCGGCTACTTCTTTTTCCGGCCAACGATTCACAATCTCTCCTGCCGTCAGCGTGTCTTCTTCGGCTTCCCCGCTGCTCATCCTCATGTCCAATGGCCCTGCTTCCCGGAACGAAAATCCACGCTCCGGACGGTCAAGCTGCATGCTCGAAACTCCCAAGTCGGCCAAGACCCCGTCCACCGTCGCTATCCCCAACCCGCGCACGGCCTCCGAAATCTTTGAGAACGCCGTTTGCACGAAGCTCACTTTGCTCGCAAACTCTTTCAGCCGCTCCCGCGCGATCTGCAGCGCCTGTGCGTCCCGGTCCAGGCTGATCAACCGCCCCGAGGACAAGCGCTCGGCGATGGCCGCCGAATGACCTCCGGCTCCGAGCGTGGCGTCCACGTAGATTCCGTCTGGCCTTACCTGCAGCCATCGCAACACCTCCGCCAGCATTACCGGCGTGTGAAACGCACCCAATCGTTTGCCTGTCTCGCCTGACCAACCTGCCCAACTAGCCCACTTCCGCCCACTGCCTACCAAAAAACTACGAACTAAAACTCTTAGATTCCCAAATCACCCAAAGTCTTGTCGTCCTCGTCCGTGTACGGGTCCTTATCCATTTGGTCCAGAACACGCGCGTTATTAATGACTTCCAGGTAATCGAGCGCTCCGAGCACGGCCACGTCGCCTTTGGTCTGAGCCTTCTCTCGCAAAACCGACGGCATCAGCACTCTGCCCTGCGCGTCCATTTCGACGACCTGCCCAAAGTAACTCGTGCGCATAAGAAACTTGCGCTTGGTCTTGTGGGCGCTCGGCAGTTTCGCTAACTTGTCCTCGATCTCGTTCCACACCTTCATCGGGTAGATGCGAGCCGTTTCGCCATTCGGGCTGGTGATATAAAAAACGTTGCCGAATTCCTTCAGTTCTTCTAAAAAGGACGCGGGGATCTTGAGACGACCTTTCTCGTCGACTTTCGCCGGATAGTTTCCCCTGAGTTTCATGAGTTCCGTCTCGTTGGAGGACTAGTTTGCCCACGTAGACCACTGCCCCCTAGGAAGCCCTACTTGCTTCTACTGAACTCTACTTGGTACCACTTTGTCCCACTTTTCACCACAGCGTATATGGTTTCTGGCGCATGTCAAGAAAATTCCGCACTCTTTGTGAATAAAATGTGGAATTTGGTGGATCGAAATGATAATTCGTAGAGCCCCTACGAGCAGCGCAACCAAGCGCGATTGCTGTCTATATATAGTAGTGCATTTGACAGCGACCGATTAAGTTCGCCGACAAGTTCCGTAAAGGCGAGTCTCACGAGTCTCACAGCGAACTTCCCTTCAGCGCTTCTCTGTGGTAAATTTTCAAGGTTCGTTACCCTCGGTTTAGGAGCGGCCCAAATGGAATGGACCACACCGCAACATGAAGAAGTCGATCTGAACTGCGAGATTAGCTCGTACTCCAACGCCGAGCTGTAGTCTACTTCCTAGCGTTTTGCCTCCTCTTTGTCTGTGCGTAAGTGTGTGTACCGACTTGTTCCTTGTCCCCGCGTGATTTACCCTAGTCGAGCCAAAGGCTCTCCTCATGCTCATCAAGATTCTTGGTTCGGCCGCAGGCGGCGGTTTTCCGCAATGGAATTGCGCCTGTCCAAATTGCTCGGGCTTTCGTATGGGAACGCTGCGCGGCAAAGCTCGAACCCAAACGCAAATCGCATTCTCACCAACCGAAGGCGTTTGGTTCCTAGTCGGTGCTTCTCCGGACTTGCGTGCACAGATCATAGCGACGCGCGAGCTTTCACCCTCTCCGGAAATACTTGGGCACTCACCGATCGCTGGTGTGTTTCTGCCATCCGCCGACGTGGACGCGGTAATGGGCCTATTGCACCTGCGCGAGTTCCAGGGCTTCTTTGTTTTCGCCACACCCACCGCGCAGCGCATCCTGAGGAACGAAAACCGCATCTTCCGCGTGTTGGACCGCGCCGACCCTCCGGTGCAGTGGCAAACTCTGATGAGCAACCGGCGCATCGGCTGCCATCTATCCCCGGATCCGGGCGACGCGCCGACGTTTTTCTACGGTACGACTCCGCTCGGGCGGAATTATCCGGATTACGCCAGCGAGGAGCTTCGCCGAAGCGCGCCGTCTGAAGACGCTACGGTCGGAATTATGCTGGAGCAGGACAACCGAAAGCTGTTCATTGCTCCAACACTTTCCGGGCACAATTCCGAATGGACCAAGCAAGCGGCGGCGGCGAATTTGGCCCTGCTGGACGGCACTTTCTGGTCCGACGAAGAATTGCTGGCCACCGGACGTACGAAGAAAACGGCCCGCGACATGGGACATCTTCCGCTCTCCGGTCCCGAGGGACTGTTGGCGCAATACCCTAAAGATTCCCGCTCGCGCAAGATTCTGATTCACATCAACAACACAAATCCGATCCTGGACGAGAACAGCGACGAGCACCATGAGGTAGTGGAAGCGGGGTTTGAAATCGCCTACGATGGTCTGACCATCGATTTATGACCAGCGCCGACCATTCGCCGAAGCCGCTGAACGAAAAAGAATTCGTCGCCGGTTTCCATGCGATCGGAGACGAGCGCTACCACCACAAGCATCCCTTTCATCTGCGGATGCACGACGGAAAGCTCAGTCGCGGCCATTTGCAGGCCTGGGCGCTCAACCGCTACTACTACCAGGAACACATTCCGATCAAAGATGCGGTGATCCTGGCGCGCAGCAAGGATCCGGCGTTTCGCTTGGCGTGGAGAAAGCGCATTTTGGATCACGACGGCGATGGGAAAAAGCCGGGAGGCATCGAGAAGTGGCTGAAGCTCGTCGAAGCGACCGGACTTTCCCGCGAGCAGGCCATCTCCGGCGATGGAATTCTGCCGGGAACTCGATATGCGGTGCAAGCGTATGTGCATCTGGTTTCGCGGCGCTCGCACCTGGAAGCGGTGGCGTCATCGCTAACGGAATTGTTCAGCGGCAAACTGATTGCCCTACGCATGGATCGCATGAAGCAGCACTATCCCTGGCTCGTTCCTGCGCTCGATTATTTCAAGGGCCGCTTGACGCAGGCGCCTGAGGATTCGCATTTTGCGTTGGCTTATTGCGTGAAGCACGCGCGCACTCGCGAACAGCAGGACCTGGCGCACGCGGCGCTGCGCGCAAAGTGCGACATCCTCTGGGCGCAGCTCGACTCTCTCTACTATGCCTACGTGAATCCCGGCTGGCCGCCGCCGGGCGCGTTCCGACCGGCAGAGGAATCGGAATGAAACCGGAACTCGCCGCGACGCCGAAGCTGGCTCCCGGCGTTCGCTTGAACGACAAGAAGCAACTGCCACGAACATTGTTGATGCCCGAGCGCGCGTTGCGGCTCAATGGTCCAAGCTTGGCCATTGTGGAACTGTGCGACGGCAGTCATACCGTCCAGCAGATTGCCGAAGAACTGCACGCGATGTACTCCAAGGCCGAGCCCGAGCGCATCACCAACGACTTACTCGGCTATCTCGCATTGCTGCACGATCAGCGTGCGATTGATTTTTGATTTTGTGATCGCTGCTACCTCCACTCCCCTGGCGCTCGTTGCGGAACTGACGCACCGCTGCCCGCTCCACTGTGTCTATTGTTCGAATCCCCTGGAACTCGCGAAACGCGAGACCGAACTGCCAACGGAAACGTGGATTCGTGTTTTTCAAGAAGCCGCAGCCGCCGGCGTGCTGCAGGCAGACTTCACGGGTGGAGAACCGCTGGCGCGCACGGACAT
This sequence comes from Candidatus Acidiferrales bacterium, assembly GCA_963783955.1. Classification (GTDB taxonomy): domain Bacteria; phylum Acidobacteriota; class Terriglobia; order Acidiferrales; family UBA7541; genus Acidiferrum. The sequence continues at coordinate 635,599 of CAWAPN010000005.1, forward strand.
CGTCGACTTGGTGCGAGCCGCGCGGCGCGCTGGCCTGTACATCAGCCTGATTACCAGCGGTCTGCCGCTCGACGAAGCGAAGCTCGCTGCGCTGGCGGAAGCCGGGCTCGATCATTTTCAGCTCAGTTTTCAGGGAATCCACGAGCAGACGGCTCGTGAAATTTCCAACACGACGAGTCACGCGCACAAGCTGAAGGTCTTGCAATGGCTGAAGAAGCACCGACTTGGCGTTACCTTGAATTTTGTGATTCACCGGCAAAATATTTCGGAGTTGGAAGAGATGGTGTCGTTTGTCGAGGAATACCGGCCGGGCTGCGCGGAGTTCGCCAGCGTGCAGTATTACGGCTGGGGATTTGCGAACCGCGGGAATTTATTGCCGACGCGAAAGCAATTGGACGCTTGCCTGGAAACACTGAAAAAAGCCGAAGAGCGTCTGAGGGGCAAAACGCGCGTCGTGTTTGTTGTGCCTGACTATTACGCCAAATATCCAAAACCGTGCGTCGGCGGCTGGGGACGTAAGTTGATGGTCGTTACGCCGAATGGTACGGCGCTTCCCTGCCATGCGGCAACCGTGATTCCTGGAATGCATTTTGCGAACGTGAAAGACAAAAGCATTCTGGAGATCTGGCGAAATTCGTCGGCGTTTCAGCGCTTCCGCGGCGAAGAGTGGATGCAGGAGCCGTGCAAGCGCTGCGAGCGACGCGAACTGGACTTCGGCGGCTGCCGGTGCCAGGCATTCTTGCTCGCGGGAGACGCGAGCGCTACTGATCCGGTGTGCTCGCTCGCGCCTACGCGAACAAAAGTGGATGCGCTTCTGGCGCAAAGCAACGCCGCGGTTCCTGCGGTAGAAGTAGAAAAGCTGGATTGGGTGTATCGCCCAAATCCTAGTTAGCCCAGCCCGCGGGGGTACTCTGCAGGGAAGTTCTAAGCGCTTACCTTACGACCCCTAGGTGAAATCGAGAATTAGCTCGCTGCGGGAACCGCTTGTCTGCTTTTTACTTTTGCCACCACGCGCGAGAGAAAGACCAAGCAACCGATCAGCACTGCCAGTCCAAATAGGAAAATAGTGTGCGGCGCGCCGATGTGCTTGGCAACTACTCCCGCGAGGAGCGCGCCAATCGGCATCACGCCCATGAACAGAGTGGCATAAACAGCCATGAGCCGGCTGCGCATCGCATCGGGAACACGCTGCTGAATGATGGTGTTGGTGGCCGCCATCTGAGAGGTAGCGGCAAAACCTACGAAGAAGAGCACCACGGCGCACAACCAGAACGAGGTGGCAAAGGAAAAAACGAGTAAGCCGGCTGCACAGATGGTGCAGGTAAACACAATCCAGCGCGCGAGACCTTTGTATTCGGTACGAGCCGCGAAGTGCAACGCGCCCAAAACTGCTCCCACGCCTGCAACGCTCATGAGCAGTCCGAGCGTCCGGGCGCCGCCGTGAAGAATGTCGCTCGCGTAGATCGGCAGGAACACGGAATACTGCAATCCGAAAAAGCTAAGCAGGCTCAGCAGCAGTAACGCCGAACGGATGGGAACATCGTTCATGGCGAAACGGAATCCCTCGATGAAGCTGCGCACCGGCGATTCCTTTGACCGTCGAAGGTCCGTGGCCTCGATGTTCATCATTTGCAGCGCGATGATCACCGCCACAAAACTGAGGCCGTTGATGAAAAAGCACCAGCCTTCCCCGACAAGCGCGATTGCGAATCCGGCAACGGCGGGTCCGATAACCCGCGCGCTGTTGAATATCGAGGAATTCAGCGCGATCGCGTTGGGCAGATCTTCCTTTCCTACCATGTGAACGAAAAAAGCTTGGCGAATCGGAACATCAAAGGCGTTCACGATGCCAACCAGAAGAGCAATCACGATCAGGTGCCAGGTCTTGACGAGATGCGTCAGGGTCAGTAGGGCGAGGACGAATGCCAGGATCATGGAAATGGTTTGCGTCATGATTACGGCGCGATGCCGGTTGTAGCGGTCGCCGGCATAACCGCCCATCCACGCGAGGCAAAGCATTGGAACCTGGCTGGCAAACGCGAATAGACCCAGGAGCGCAGCGGAGCCGGTCAAGCGATAGACGAGCCACTGTTGCGCCGTGTTCTGCACCCATGTGCCGATCAGCGAAATCAATTGCCCGATGATGAACAGTTGAAAGTTCCGGTGCTTCATCGCCCGGAAGCGTGTGGACAAGTCGAAAATCGGAGTCACCAATCCCTTAGATGATTTTAGCGGGAAAACGTCGCAGCCGAGTGGGGAGGTGTGGCTGCGGTTGCGAAGGCACCCGCCGCAGACCAAGGCCGCTGGAAAAGCGAAGACGCTATTCGGCTGGGGGATCGGGGGCGCCGACGTGGGTATGGCTCAAATCTCTCAACATGGACTTTTCGTCGTCGGTCATGCCGTGAGTGAAGTTGGGATCACTGAGGCGCTGGTTGCGCGCAGATTCCGGCATGTTCTGAAGCACGCTCAGTTTCTGCTTCATCACCTGCTGGCGGTCCCAGGGCATCTGCCGCCACTTGGGAAGGACATCGTTCTTGATGTGATCGCGCTGCTCCGGAGTTAGAGTCCGCCAGGTCTGCTCGTTCTGACGCAAATTTGCGCGCTGGTTGGGAGTCATATGGTCCCATTGGCTGAATTGCTGGCGAATCCTGTTCTGCTTATCCGGCGAAAGGTTCTGGAAGGCACGGCTGTTCTGCAGGATGCGTTCACGTTGCGCCGGAGAAAGATCGCGCATGGTATCAACCCAGGGACGCGGCGCGCCGGCGCCCACTTGTTGTCTTGGATTCAGCCTTGCGCCTGCATTCGGAGGCCGATAGGAATTATTGAACTTCGCTTGCGGTGCAATATTCGATTGCGGCGGGTGGTTGTTCGGTGAGTTCGCCGGCGGACGGTTTGGATTCGACGCAGGTTTACTGTCGTTGTGGGTTTGCGGCGGTGGTGCAGAAGCCGGATGGGATTGCGGCGGACGGTCCGGATGCGCCTTTTGCGCGAAGGCATTCCCCGACAGGGCCAAACAGCAGCCAGCCGCCGCCAGGAGTGCGATCCCGAATTGGACTTTCGTGGGCATCTTCGTTTTCAGTTTATTCCGTCTCAATTGCGCCGGTCAGGGACCGGCTCCACGCTTACATCTGCTGCGAATCGGAGGCTGCATCCGCCTGCACTGGCGGAGGTAATTCCTTCAACGGTTCGAAATTGGACAGCACGTCGTGATCTTCGAGAACCGGCAGGTCCTGCATCATCTGTTCGTCGGCGACCTGGGGATTGTTGCCCCACGGCAGCGCCGGCTGAGGCCGCTGATAGAAGCCCAGCCACAAGGTGGCCAGCAGAAGCATGGAAGCGGCAAACGCCACGCGGGGCGAGACATGCAGCCAGGCCCACGCACTCTGCTTCACCGGCTCCGCAGCCACGAGCGCGTGGACCCGCGCATCGAACGCGGGCGACGGTTCGATGACCGGCAGTTCCTCGAGCAACCCGGAAACGGCGCGGAACTCCTGCACGCGCAATTGGCATGTGGAACAAGAGGCCAGATGCTTTTCGACATCCTGGCGCTCGCTTTCTTTCAACCGGCCGTCGATATAACTCAGAATCCGGCTTTCGATTTTTTCACAACTCATAACCGCCTACTTTCCCTACCCGTGGTTCTTGACGTGTTGCGCGACGAGCGGGGCTAGTTCCACTCGAAGCGATTCATATGCCCGGAAGAGCAGCGATTTTAGCGCGCTTTCCGAACAACTGAGAATCTTGGCAATCTCCGCGTAGTCCAGCTCCTGATACTTGTGGAGCAGGACCGCCGCGCGCTGCTTCTCCGGAAGCTTGTCGATGGCGTGATGAATCATTTTCTTTCGCGCGTCCTCGACGAGATGTTGCTCGATATTGGGATGCTTCTCCGGAACATCCAGCGACCTTTCGTCTCCGTCTTCGGGGTCCACCATGACCGGGGCATCGATCGAAACCTCCAGCTTCTGGTAGCGGTTATCACGGACCGAGTTGAGCGCCAGGTTGGTGGCGATCCGGAAAAGCCAAGTGGTGAACTTGGCGCTCGGTACGTAATCTTCGCGAGCGCGATACACGCGCAAGAAAACATCTTGGGCGAGATCCTCGGCCTGCTCCCGGTTACGCACCATGCGGAACAGGAAGTTGACGAGCGGAGTGCGATAGCGGTGCAACAGAAGCTCGAATGAGGCTTCGTCACCAGCTTTCACGTCCAGCATGAGTTGGACGTCGGTTCTGGCCATAGCACCCACACTGTAGCAAACACGTTTGTTCTCAGAAAGTTGCGGTTCAGGGAGAGGGGGCGAGGAAGGTACGGGAAGGGCGAGGCGCGACCTCAGACATGGAATAAAAGCTTTAGGATCAACAAGCTGGCTACGCCTATGAAAACCAGAAAAGCCATTCGCCAGTTTGGCTCGCGGTTCACTTCAGGAAGCAGGTCGGTCGCAGCCACGTAAACCGTCACCCCACCCGACAGTGGCAGCGCATATTTCAGCTGGCCTTGCAGCTGGCTCGTGAGGAGCACTCCTGCCAGCGTGGCGGCCCCGAGCAGGCCTGCCGCGCGGACGGCGTTTCGTTTGCCTTGGCCGCTTGCAAGCACGACGGAAGCGACCGTAAATCCCTCCGGCAACTTGTGCAGAAAGACGGCCAGGAACATCACTGTACCTAACCAGGTTGAAATCAGAAAACCCGCCGCGATGGCCACGCCGTCGAAGAAAGTGTGGATTGTCATACCGAGCAGCACCGTGCTGCGCGCGTGGTGGCTATGCACTTCTTCGGCGTGGATTTCCTCGCCGAAGTGAAAGTGAGGAGCGATGGTGTGCTCGAAGAGATGGATGAGGAAGTAGCCCATGAGGACGAAGAGAAGCGCGTTCTCTCCGGCGAGCCGAATCGATTCCGGTATCACCTCGACGAACGCGACGCTCAGCATGTAGCCCGCGCCGAGCGCGAGAAAATATTGCAGATACTTCCGCGGCCATTCGCGGCGGATGACGAAATAGGCTCCGAGGACGTTTCCGCCGGCGGCAAGCAAGCCCAGCAGGGCGGCAAGAGCGACGCGAAATGACAGTTCTTGAGACAAAAAGTTATCAGTTCTAAGTTTCCAGTTTTCGGTAAGACTTGGACTGGTAGATTACAGGCAATTGCACTCCGGCGGCTACTTAGAACTGACAGCTCAAAACCAAGAACTTCTTCATCCGCTATGGCGGAAGAGAATCACATCGCCTTCTTGCACGATGTACTCTTTCCCCTCGAGACGGACCTGGGCTTTTTCCTTTGCGGCGGCGATGCTTCCGGCGGCAAGCAGGTCTTCGCAGCGCACGATTTCCGCGCGAATGAAACCTTTTTCGATGTCGCTGTGAATTTCGCCCGCGGCCTTGACCGCCGTGGAGCCTTTACGGATGGTCCAGGCCCGGACTTCGGGTTCGCCCGCGGTGAAAAAGGGGAACAAGCCCATGAGGTCGTAGGTGGCGCGGATCAGGCGATTGAGGCCAGGCTCCTTCAAACCGTAGGAGGCAAGAAGTTCCGCGGCTTCCTTTTCATCCATCTCCGCGAGTTCGGCTTCAAGCCGTCCGCAAACGGCAACTACGGCGGTGTTCGGGCGGCCTTGTAGCGCGGACAGCTTATGCTTCTCGACCGCTTTGTCCATCTCAGCGGCCTCGTCGTCGCCGAGATTCAGAACGTAGAGCATCGGACGCTGAGATAAAAAGAGAAAGCCGCCAATCGGCTTGCGTTCTTCCGGAGTCAGTTCCAGTTCACGCAGAGGCTTTTCCGCTTCGAGGTGGGTCTGGCATTTTTCGAGAACCGTCTTCTCCAGCTCGAATTGCGGATCTTTCTTTTTCTTGAGGTCTTTTTCGAGGCGCTCCAGCCGCTTGGTGATTTGTTCGTGATCCGAGAGGATGAGTTCCAGGTCGAGATTCGTGACGTCACGAAGTGGATCGATCGTCCCTTCGGAGTGCGGCACGCTGGCGTCGTCGAAGACGCGAATCACGTGGGCAATAGCGTCGACGTCGCGGAGCGTAGCGAGACTTTCGCGCATTCGTTCCTTCTGCACGCCGGGCAGATCGACGTACTGCACGGACGCGTAGGTAATTTTCTTCGGGTTGTAAAGCTTCGCCAGCTCGAGCAGGCGCGGCTCAGGGACTTTGGCGACGCCGACGTGGGTCGTCTGCGCACCCTTGGTTTCCACATTGGCTTTCGTCAAAATCCGGAAAAGCGTGGTTTTTCCGACTTGCGGCAATCCGATGATGCCTGTTTGCATGAATCTGGCGATCCTTCGCTCGTGATGCGATGTCAGGTGACTGGCTCTTGCTGAGCCAACGGTGACAGTGCACGAATTTCCAGCAGATTTATCCTCTCAATTTTAGCACAGCGAGTTCGCAGCTCCGCTGTTGAGCGGAATCAGCGCTTTCGCAGTTGCCGAGTGTATTATGTTTGTTCGCCAGCGATGACCGACAGCATCTCCCAAGCCATGACGCTTCCCTTCGACCTCGCCGAGGCGGTGCGCCATCTGTGCGCGTGCGATGAACGACTGAAGGAGCTCGTTGCGGAAACCCGCGCCTTTGAGATTGACCAGCGAAATAGTCATTCGCCCTACGAAGTCCTGCTGAGATCGATTACCTACCAGTCCATCTCGGGCAAAGCAGCGACGACCATTTTTGGACGAATAAAAGCGCTTGGAGAAAACGGGCATCCGCCAACGCCGGAGAAAATGCGGAAGATCCCTGCGACGAAGCTGCGTAAAGCCGGTTTGTCCGCCGCAAAGGCCGCGTCCATGAAAGACCTGGCGAAAAAAGCGCTGGAAGGAATCGTGCCTACTCACGAAGAGGCACTGAAACTGTCGGATGAGGAATTGGTGGAACGGCTGGTCTCGGTACGTGGAATCGGCGCGTGGACCGTCGAGATGTTTCTGATCTTCCGGCTGGGTCGGCCAGACGTGCTGCCGATTCACGATTTAGGTGTGAAAAAAGGGTGGTCGGTGGCATACGGGAAGAAACATATGCCCACACCAAAGGAGTTGCTGAAATTTGGAGAACGGTGGCGGCCGTATCGCACGGTCGCAAGCTGGTATATGTGGAGGGCGTTCGAACGCGCCGGGTATGCGTTCACGAATAAGATTCGCGCGAAGAAACCTCGGCGCAAGAAGGGGCGTCTGCGGCGAAAGAAAACCTTGTAGGGCCCGCCTTCCGAGGCGGCCGTTTCAGGCCGCTCGTGTCGCGGCCGGGAGATGACTCTTATTCGGGATCGTTCCCTGCTTGGACGATCGCGGCCGAGTGCCAGAGGCCGGACTGGCGCCACGGTGGAAACCAGACTTGACCGGGGCTGTGACCGCGCTTGACGAGGAACGGACCGCCTCGGAAGGTGGGCGCTACAAAGACCTACTGTTCTTTCACGAGAAAAAACATGCCCGCGAGGCCGAGCAAAAGCACGCCACTTTCATAGGCGACGGAAAGGTGATGCAAACGGTTGAATTCGGCTCGACGAGGATCGTTTTCCGGGGTGTTTTGAATCGAGACCATCTGCTTCCTGAGGTTGGCCATCCGGTTACTGACCGTGAATTGGGATGCAGCGGTCAGAATCGCCATCAGCACGACGCAGAGCGCAACGGCGGATGTGAAACTGGCAAAATCGTGGGTGCGCACGAAGCGGGTGAGCAAAAAGAGAAGGCCTAGAAAAATTCCCGCAAAATGAAGGCGGGTCAGAGAATATCCGACCATGATGCCGGCGGCATCGCGGTTGCCCAGGATGGAAAACGCGCCCGGCGCCACAATGAAGCTGAGGAATGCGTCGCTTCCCAGCCACAATCCGAGGCTCAGAAACTCAATCGTGCGCAGAATGGTCTGCATGCGGCCACTATACAAGACGCCTGCTCTGGCGGCCAAATAGCAACTACGTCACAAAACGGACAGGATCATGCCGCCCGGGCGGCTAAGAATATGGGAGAATTCAGAGAATGGTGGGCGATAAAGGATTTGAACCTTTGACCTCTCGCGTGTGAGGCGAGCGCTCTAACCGCTGAGCTAATCGCCCGTTGGAAGACGGGGAAGACGTTGCCAGCACCAGGAAACGGCGAAGCAACAGGCTTCATCTATTTGTAACAGGAAGAGTAAGGGTTTTCAACCGATGCCGACCGTCACCTTTCAGGTGGTCACACAACTGCAGCGTTCCATCGCGCGAGCCATTTTCGGCAAAGAAGATGTGATTCAGTTGGCGCTGATCACGCTGCTGGCGCGCGGCCATTTGTTGATCGAAGATGTGCCCGGCGTGGGGAAAACGACCCTCGCTCAAGCTTTGGCGAAGTCCTTTCACTGCACTTTTCAGCGCCTTCAATTCACTTCCGATTTGTTGCCGAGCGACGTACTGGGCGTGAGCGTCTACAACCCGGAATCGCGTGACTTCGAATTCAGGCCTGGACCGATTTTTGCCAATGTGGTTTTGGCGGACGAAATCAACCGCACCACGCCGCGCACGCAATCGGCGTTGCTGGAAGCGATGAATGAAGCGCAGGTAACCGTAGACGGCCGCACTTTGCCTTTGCCGCAGCCATTTCTGGTCATCGCAACACAAAATCCAGTGGAACATCACGGCACATACCCGCTGCCGGAATCGCAGCTCGACCGCTTTTTGATGCGCATCAAGATGGGCTACCCCTCGCACGAAACCGAACGGCAGATCCTGCGGAGCCGCGCGACCGACGATTCGGTAGGCACCCTAGAGCCTGTTGCGGGCGTTTCCGACGTGCTGGCCATGCAGGAAGCGGTGGCGCACGTTAAGGTGGACAGCAGCTTGCAAGATTACGCGCTGGAAATCGTGAATCGCACGCGTACATCGGATCAGCTCGCGCTCGGCGTGAGCCCGCGAGGAACTCTGATGTTACAGCGGGCGGCGCAGGCCCGGGCGTTTCTCGAAGGCCGCGAGTATTGCCTGCCGGACGATTTCAAGCAGCTCGCGGTGGCGGTTTTTTCGCACCGCGTTGTCGCCAGCACAAGGCACGCTTCTTTGCAAAAAAAGTCGGAGACCACGGAAACGGTCCTCCGCGAGATTGTCGATTCCGTCCGCGTACCCCTGTGAACCTGCGCGCATCGCTCGCGAACCTCTGGGAGAGAACCGATCGGCCGGGAGTGCGCGCATTTTTCCTCTCGATCGCGGCGCTTAGCGTCGCGTTTGTCCTGGCACTCTATTCCGGAGCGGCAGCAAGAATCGGTAGCCTGGCATTGGCCAGCGCAACGGCGATGTCCGCGCTGTTAGTCGCCGGCTGGGTGGGAGTGACGCTGGTGCCGGTTCTGGCGAGGCGGACGCCGCTGCGCTGGATCAGCTATCGCATGGAATATCGGCTGACGAAGGAAGGCTGGATCTACATCGGGGGAATTGTCCTCGTGGCGCTGGCCGCGATCAACACCGGAAACAACCTCTTGTTTCTCATCCTTTCCTGCTTGATTGCCAGCATTCTCATGTCCGGGATTCTTTCCTCCCTCACGGTGATGGGAGTGGAATTGGATCTGCAGGTTCCAGAACACATTTTTGCGGGGCAAACTGTGCGTGGCACGGTGGAATTGAAAAACGAAAAACAGATGCTGCCATCGTTTTCGCTGCGAGTGGAAGCGGTAACGAAAAAAAATGCCGCGCCGGCGTTGCTGTTGGGGACGCCGGTTTATTTTCCGTACGTGCCGCGGCGGGAATTCGTGAAGCAGTCCGTACCGCTTCTCTTCGCAAGGCGCGGGATGTACCGGCAGGAAGCTTTTCGAATCGTGACGCGGTTCCCGTTCGGCTTTCTGCAAAAGGCGCGTCGTCTGGATCTTACTTCGGAGGCGCTGGTATACCCATCGGTTGAGGCAACCCGAGAATTTCTCGATGTGTTGCCGGGCATCCAGGGCGCGATCGAGACCCTTGCCAAAGGCCGCGGGCATGATCTTTATGCCCTGCGCGATTACTTGCCGACCGACAGCGCGCGGCATGTGCACTGGAAAGCGTCCGCGCGTTCGGGTTCGCTCATGGTGCGAGAGTTTGCCCGGGAGGACGATGCTCGCGTGCTGCTGGTGCTTGACCCGCACAGCGAAGCGGCACGGTCAAACGCAAGCGTTGCCGATCGAGAATGCTTTGAGAGGACCGTGGAGCTGTGCGCTGCGATCGCCTGGAGTTTCCACGAGCGCGGGGCGTTACTGGAATTTCGCAGCGCAGCGGCAACCGTCCCCCTCGCTCCGGCCCGGGAGAACATATTCGTGGTATTGCGCCATCTGGCGTTGGTCGAAGCACTTCCGGTCGATGCCGAGCAGCACCGATTGAAGGAACTGGCAGTCGAGGCAGACTCGTTCAAGATTATCGTGACGTCGCAGCCGCGCGGATCGATTCCCTCGGAGGTGTGGAACTCCTCCTACGTCGTTTTTGCCGAAGAGCCATCCGCTTAGGTTCGCGGTCGGTTCTAGCTTGCGGATGGCCCGCCTCAGAGGGGCCCTACAAAACCTTGTTTTTGCCTCGATTCTTAGCACGGGTCCCGGGGCACGAGTCACGCCAACTGTGCGAAACTATCCGAATTGTATGTTGACCGCTCCAGCGCGCACTCGCTTCCGTAAGAAACTCCTCCGCTGGTTTGCTGAGTTTCAGCGCGACCTTCCCTGGCGCCGCACGAAAGATCCCTACCGCATCTGGCTCTCGGAAATCATGCTGCAGCAGACTCGGGTGGCTGCGGTAATTCCCTATTACCGACGGTTTCTTGCGGCCTTTCCCGAAGTAAAGGCTTTGGCGGAAGCGTCCGAAGAGGAGGTTCTGCGGCATTGGGCGGGGCTCGGCTACTACTCTCGAGCGAAAAATCTCCAGAAAGCCGCGCAGCAAATTATCGCGCAACATGGCTCAAGGTTTCCGGATACCGAGGAAAAGGCTTTGGCTCTTTCGGGCATCGGCGCGTACACGGCCGCGGCAATTCTCAGCATCGCCTACGGAAAAAAATTGGCCGTTCTCGATGGAAACGTGGCGCGAGTGATCGCGCGCCTGGTCGCCGTTCGCGGCGACCTGCGCAGCGGCTCCCATTGGCAACAATTGCAAGAAAATGCCGACGGACTGCTAGCTCCGCAGGCACCGGGCGATTGGAATCAGGCAATGATGGAACTCGGCGCAACGATCTGCACGCCTCGCTCACCCCAATGTTTGCTTTGTCCGGTTGCTGAATTTTGTAAGGCACGGAAATTGCGTTTGACCGATGTTATCCCCGAGCAAAGAAAGAAGCGCTCCGTAATTGAAGTTACGCTGGCGGCTCTCGTTCTGGTGGATGCTCACGGGAGGACTCTTCTTCTACGTCCGTCGCAAACAGCGAGAAAGCCCGCGGCCACGCACGACATCGCCGCGTTGCTTTCGCGTATGTGGCACTTTCCAACGATTCACGTGAAAGAACATGCGGCCGAGGAACTGCGCGCCTGTGTAGAAAGTTCGATCTTTTCAGGCCGCAAATTCCCGGCAACGCTGCAACCGCTCCCGAAGGTCCGGCACGCCGTGACCTACCGGCAAATCACGTTGCTTCCCTTTCGACTGGACGTTGCCAGCCTGCCGCGGTTGGCGCACGCCAAAGCGCTGGGGCTCGATGCTCTGTCTTCTGTGCCGATTTCGAATCTAACGCGCAAAGTTGCGCGTGCTGCATTATCCCCAGAAGGGATGAGCAAGAACACTGCAGTCGAAAGCAAAGCGGTTCTGATCCTCTCGCACTGACCATTTCGACCGTTATCCTTTGGATGGAATCGTGCAGGCGGCGAATTCTAAAGTGTTATTCTGAATTCGCATGGCCTCAGCCGTAACAACCCCGAGCAGCTCCCTCCCCGCGGACCGTTTCTACCGGACCGCGCTGTTTTTTCTGGTATTGACATCCGTCATGACCCTCGTCGGGACCGGAAAGCTCGACCTGTTCACCACAATCGTTGCGCCCGCGCTGGTCGTGTACAAAGGCGTGCGCTGGTGGCGCGGCCGGCCGCCCGAATTGAGGCCTGCGGTGGCCACGCGGCTGGTAGTGGCTTACGTTTTCTTTTTTTTCGTGGACCTGCTCTTCATTTCTCGCGCGCTGGCCGCGGATGCACCGAATCCGGGGCTTTACGCCGCCCTGCTCGCGGTCGTGCATTTCCTTTTGTTTGTAACCCTGGCGCGCTTTTACAGCGTGAGGACGGATCGGGACGCTTTGTTCCTTTCGATGCTGGCGTTTGCCGGCGTGTTGGCCTCCGCGATTTTCACCGTGGACACATCCTTCCTCCTCTTCTTCATCGTCTTTCTGGTGTTCGCCGTGGCCGTGTTCGTGGGTCTGGAAATCCGGCGAGGGGCCCAGGGGGCCGTGTTCCCACCCCCGAGCGTGAACCCGCCGCGTGAAAAGAAGTTTAATCGAGCACTTTCGCTCGCCGCATTGACGGTGTCCCTCGGCGCCGCCGTGCTTGGCTCTGTGTTGTTCTTCGTGTTTCCCCGCTTCAGCGCCGGGTATTTTGCGCGCACAGGTCTGCAGCCGTCCTTGATGAGCGGTTTCACGGACAATGTCGAACTGGGGCAAATCGGAGAAATCAAGAAGAACACCTCGGTCGTGATGCGCGTGCAAACGAGCGCTCCGGTGAATTATCCGCTGCTGCGCTGGCGCGGGATTGCTCTGACGAATTTCGATGGCCGCCGCTGGTATTCTCCGGAACCGAGTCGGAAAATGAAGAAGCCCGAGTCCAACGGATGGATCGCTTTAGCTTCCGGAAATGAGTTGGAGGGGCGCCCGGCGGTGCGCGTGCAATTCATAACCCTGCTGCAACCGCTCGCGAGCGATACCTTGTTTGGCCCGGCGCAGGTCGTGGCGCTTCGGGGGAACTTTTCCGGGGAAGCGGGAACCTACGACGGCGATGTGAAACGCAGCTTTGTCGCCGTCGATTCCACCGGCTCGATCTATAATCCGTCTCACAACTTCTCCCAGATTCGTTATGAGGGAGTTTCAATTCTCCCGGTCGCTCGCCCAGCGCAAGCCCGTTCTGCCGGGACCAGTTACCCCAAAGAGATTCGCGGCACCTACCTGCAGCTGCCGCAGAAATTGGATCCCCGCATACCGGAACTGGCGAAGAAGATAGCCGGCGCGGCACAGAATCCTTACGATCAAGCACTGGCCATGGAAGTTTATTTTCGGACCAATTACGCCTATACCTTGAACTTGACGGGAAATTCCGGAGCGGATCCGCTGGCGCATTTCCTCTTTGCTACCAAGGCGGGGCATTGCGAGTATTTCGCTACAGCGATGGCGGTGATGCTGCGCACTCTGGGGATTCCGTCGCGCGAAGTGAACGGATTCTTGCCGGGAGAATACAACGATGTAGGCGGCGACTACATTGTGCGCGCCAGCGATGCGCACAGTTGGGTCGAAGCGTATTTCCCCGGCACCGGCTGGTTGACGTTTGACCCCACCCCACCTTCCAACGATGAGCCGACCGGGTTGCTTTCGCGTCTCGCGCTGTACATCGACTGGTTCCAGCTCACCTGGAACGAATGGGTCATCAACTACGATTTCTCGCATCAAATCTCGCTGGCGAAAAACGTCGGGCAGACAACAACGGACTGGAAGAAGAAGTGGCGCAATCAGTTTGAGCGGCTGCAGGACCATGGCATGGACCGCTTGACCCGATGGCAGCGCTCGCATGCGTTCCTGCGATTTCTGTTTCCCGCGGTTCTGGTGCTTGGTCTGGGTTTGCTACGTCTGGGTTGGCTGCGCTCGTTTTTCCGATGGCTGCGGCTCATTTGGCTTGTCACAATGCCCGCCGCCCCGCGCAACAATCCGCAATTGGCTTCGCGGCTCTACGCGGAACTGCTGCGATTGCTTGAGAAGCGCGGTTTTTCGAGGCGTGAAACACAGACGCCGCGCGAGTTCGCTGAATCCTTCGCCTTGCAAGGCGCGCTCGCGCCCGCGGTGCAGGAATTCACGAGCCTTTACCTACAGTCACGCTTCGGCGGCCTGCCCTGCGACGCATTCCGGCTGCGCGCAATTCTCGAGCAGGTTCGGTCCCTGCAGTTCAGACACTAACGGGCTATCGCATGCGTAGCCGCTTAAGTAGGGGATGTCGGTAACCCCTCCCTGACATTTTGCGTCCAGCCTACGATTTTTGGTATTGACTGACCTTGTCCTGCATGTGATAAAGTATAATCGCATGCAGGGCAAAAAGCATGACCAAAAACTCAGCCGCTTACGTGTCGCCTTGCTCGCGCTTTTGGAGCAGCTACGCGAGGTGCTGAACGTCGCGCTTGCCCGCACCCCTTTGGTCAAAGGCAATGTTTACGAGATCGCCCGTCGTTGCAGTACCCCCAACTGCAGTTGCATGCGCGGCCGGCTGCACCGCAACATGGTCCTGACCTGGAGTGAACAGGGGCGGTCCCACATGCGTTCTATTCCCCCGGCCCAGTTAGCGGAGTTGCGTAAGAAGAGTGCAGAGTATTTGCGCTTTCGTCGGGCCCGCGCCGAGGTCTCGGTGCTGCACAAGAAGATTCTGAAGGTGCTCGATCAGATCCAGGAGTTGCGTCGCGAGGCTCCTTAAGATGAGTGAGTCGGCACTGTCGACATCCGCCGCCATGCTGTTTGAGCGCAATGATGCGCGGGTGCTCGAAGCGTTTCGTCGCGGCGAGTTTGATTATGTCGATGCCATCGGCGAAGTCAGCGAAGCGGACTTCTTCCGGGTCATCACCGAGCGGAAGATCCTGGACAAGCTGGCCGAGAGCTACCCCTCCCCCCGCGAGCGGCACGATGTGCCCTTGTGGGTCTATATGGCCAGCAACCTGTCCATGCGTTTTCATGGCGAGCATCACTTTCATGCCTTTCCCTTCCTAGTGCGCTCCAGCAGCATGATCGAGGCTTTTGGCCCGGCCATGGGCCACAAGGCCACCCATCCGGAGACCGGCGACATTTCCCTGCGCTGTGCTGGGTTTAACGATAAGAATGAATACGATCGCCAGACCCCTTGCGACCAGGACTATTTGCGCAAGCTGGCCGGCGATACCGATGCGCAGTTACTGCAGACCTGGTTCAACCGCGAGGTCGTGGGAGTCTTTAAGCAACACCACGCGTTCGATGCGGAAGGGATTTTTATTGGTGATGCGAGCTATCTGTTCGTGCCCGACAACGAGAGCTATGAGGGCTCTTCGCGGCTACTTTTTGATGAGCAGAATCATCCGGTCGATTCCGCAAAGCTGACGCAAGAGCAACAG
Organism: Candidatus Acidiferrales bacterium; assembly: GCA_963783955.1. Taxonomy (GTDB): domain Bacteria; phylum Acidobacteriota; class Terriglobia; order Acidiferrales; family UBA7541; genus Acidiferrum. Next base: position 650,776 of record CAWAPN010000005.1, read on the forward strand.
AAAGCCTACGACTGGCGACGCTGTTACAAGCTGGTGAGCTTGCTGCATACCAATCGTGCAGGAGAGTTTTTCCTGTATGGGGGGCTGCGCCTGACGGCCGGCAAGGACCATGAAGCTCCAGTGCTCTATGAGTTGGTGGATGAATTTGTGGAAAACCATGGTCGCGGGGTGATGAAGCGTTTAATTCTGGATCGTGGCTTTTTGGACGGGGAGAAGATCGGCCATTGCAAGCGCGATCTAGGGATCGACGTGCTGATCCCGGCGCGCAAGGATCTGGAGATCTATAAGGACGTGGTGGGCTTGGCCGAAGGTGGGTTGTTATCGTTTCAGCCGGTGCCGACTCCTTCCCCTCGTGCGCCGACGGTCCCGGTGCACCGACCGGAAAGGATTCGTAAACGGGAAGAAGCGCGCCAACGCACCTTGGCCAAGAAGAAAGCTGAGGCAGCGCAGAGAACGCAGGAAGTGCAGAAACTCCGCAAGCCGAGCCCGACGGGAACGCCGCCCCCGGAACAGGCACGCAGCGAAGTAGCCGCCGTGATGGACCTGCGAACGTTGAGCACTTGCCCGGTGCCGATCCATGCGGTGGTCAATCGCGAGATCGACCGTGACGGTCACCGGGAGCACTGGGTGTTGCTCGATACCGCTCCGATCCCCGAGCCCCTAGCCACTCGTGAGGAATATCGGCTGCGCACGAGCATTGAAGAGCGACATCGACAGCTGAAATGTTTTTCCGATCTAGCCGGGTTCACCTCGCGAAGGCTTTCCCTGGTTGTCAATCAAGTGGTGTTTGTGTTGCTGATGTACAGTTTGCTGCAGTGGTACTGGCAGCGGATCCGACGGCCGGAATTCAATCCGCGAACCACGGCTCGGGCCTTGGATCAGCTGCGGCCGACCATGAGCGTGATCCTAATTTTTTATCAGGGTTATGTGGCGCGGTTAGCTCCACTCGAATATCAGGAGTTGTTGCTGACGCTGAAGGAAGAGGCGCGCTTAAAAATCCTGGCGAAGACACGACGACTTCGTCGCGGCCTATCGCATCAGCTCGATCACGCTCGCGCTCCCTAGGCTCACTGCGTATCCAGAAGCGCGCTCCGAAAATTTATCGCTCCTCAGGCAAAGGCTACGCTTTCTTCTGCCGTGCAAGTCTTTCACTCTCGCGACTCGTGAGATCAGCGCCGCGACCCTCCCTCCTGCCTCGAACCCGTTCCTCGCTTATGAACTATATCGCTCAGCCCGAAGGGCCTCACCCGCTCGCCTTGCTCCCTGTTATGTCTGAACTGCAGGTTCGGTCCGTCCCCGGTTCCCGCTAATCCCCAAAAAGGATTACAATACCGCACCTTTACCAGGAGGCTTCCTTGGCGCGAGTTTTTTCCCTGCGTTTCACGGCACTACTTTGCGTATTGTTCTGCCCACTTCTTGCGTTCGCACAAAGTCCACGTCATCCGCTCGACGCCTTGCGCACCGAAGAATACTGGACTGTCTACGATGTTCTGCAAGCGAGCGGTCATGTGGATGAAGACACGCACTACGCCAGCGTGCTGCTGCACGAGCCTGCCAAGGAGGTTGTCCTCGGCTGGAACCCGGGGCAAGCCGTTCCGCGCGAAGCGGACGTCACGTTGATGCGCAAAGGTATGACGATTGAAGCGCGCGTCGACATCGCCGGGCGCAAGCTGGAATCCTGGAAGGAGGTTCCCGGAGTGCAGGCGCCCATTTTCGTGAGCGAGATTCTGGGCTTCTCCGACACCATCCTGAAAGACGAGCGCGTGAAGAAGGCTTTGGAAAAACGTGGAATCAAGGATCTGAATCAGGTCGAGTGCGCCTCCGTGCCGCTCGGCTACTTCGCCTTTCCGGAGCAAGAAGGCCATCGCATCGCTTTTGCGGATTGCGACCTGCTGCACGGGGTCTATCACAGTTGGGGCCGTACGATCGGGGGACTGTTGATCGAGGTCGACCTCGTTGAGCGCAAAATCCTACGGGTGTTCGATGATGGTGCTGTTCCGATGCCAAGCGAAGCGGTCAATTTCGAGGAAGCGCCGGCAGTGACGCGCCCGGGAACCAAGCCTGGAAGCATTTCTCAGCCCGAGGGAGCGAGCTTCGAGGTTAAGGATGGAGAAGTGGCTTGGCAAAATTGGCGTTTTCGCTTTCGTCTGGATTCGCGGAACGGGGTGATTCTCGATCTGGTCAGGATCACGGACGGTGAACGGTTGCGGTCGGTGCTTTACGAAGGGATGATTTCCGAGTTGTTCGTTCCGTATATGGACGAAAGTCGGAATTGGTCGACACGCGTGTTTGTGGACAGTGGCGAATTTTATCCAGGCGGAACGCTGCAAACGATGCGGGAAGGGCTGGATTGCCCGTCGAACGCGGTTTATTTTGACGGACTATCGACCAATGAAAAGGGTTTTCCAGTGCTTCGCCCGCGACAGGCCTGCCTGTTTGAAAAATTCGACGGCAGCGTGGCGTGGAGACACGGCGACGAAAGCGGGATTTGGGGCCGGCCTGCGCGCAATCTAGTGCTGCGGTCGGCGGCGCTGATTGGCAACTACGACTACTATTTCGATTGGATCTTCCAGCAGGACGGCAGCATCCATGTAGCCGCGGGCGCGACTGGAATCATCGAAATTCGTCCCGTGGTGGCGGAAACGGTCGGCGGAATGCACGGTGCGGATGATCTTGAGAATTACGGCCAGCTCGTCGCCAAGAACACACTTGGCGTCAATCACGACCACTTTTTTTCCTACCGCCTGGATCTGGACGTCGACGGCCCGGACAACAGTTTCATGATTCATCGCCTGGTTCAAAAAAAACTGCCGGAAGGAAGTCCGCGGAAAACGATTTGGGTGCCTGAGCCCTCGGTCGCGAAGAACGAAAGCGATGCGATGATGGACATTCGTCTGGACAAACCGACGATGTGGCTGTTCGTGAATCCGAACGTGAAGGGCCCGCTTGGCCATCCGACTGGCTATGAAATTATGGCCGGAGCTACGGCGGTCTCTCTGATGGATCCAGACGACGGCGTGCAAAAGGTAGGCGCTTTTTCGGCGCACCAGTTGTGGGTGACCCCGTATCGCCCGGACGAACGGTATGCAGGTGGGACTTATCCGATTTCGAGCAAAGGGATCGACGGCTTGGCGGCATGGGCGAAGGCAAATCGCAAAATTGAAAACACCGACATCGTGGCGTGGTACACGATGGGATTTCATCACGTCCCGAGAGAAGAAGATTGGCCGGTGATGCCGGTCATGTGGCATGAATTCGTGATTCGGCCGTTTGACTTCTTTCCTCAGAACCCGGTTCTGGATCTTCCTCAGGTGCCATAGGCGGCGCTTCGGCGAAAACGCACGGTTCGTCATGCGCGAGAGTTTCCTGGCTCGACTCCTCCACTTCTCCTCGACGCGATTAGGGGCGGCCTGCAGCGCGTGCTAAAATTACTGGGTTAAGCCAAGGTACAAATCGCCCTCCATGCCAAAGGTTGGATTCATTTCGCTCGGTTGCCCGAAGAACCTCGTCGATAGCGAGGTGATGCTGGGCATTCTTGCGCGCGAAGGCTTTGAGCTGACGCCGCGCGCGGACGAAGCCGAGATCCTCATAGTAAACACCTGCAGCTTTATTGAGTCGGCGCAAAAGGAATCCGTGGAGGCCATCTTGGAGATGGCGGAGCACAAGAAATTCGGCGCGGCCAAGCGGTTGATTGTGGCCGGCTGCCTGGTGGAACGCTATCGCGAGCAGATCCTCGAGCAGGTTCCCGAGGTCGATGCGGTTGTGGGCACCGGAGAAGTAGAGCGGATTCTCGACGCAGTCGAAGGCGCACGGAAGGTGCTCCCCGCAGCGCCGCCCTCGTTTCTGTATCACGATCTGACGCCACGCGTTCTCACCACGCCGAAGCATCAGGCATACATCAAAATCGCGGAAGGCTGCGATCATCCGTGTACTTTCTGCATCATTCCGCAATTGCGTGGAGGATTCCGGAGCCGGCGATTCGAATCCGTGGTGCGTGAAGCGAAAAAACTGGCCGAGGCGGGAACGCGAGAGGTTACTCTTATCGGGCAAGACACCACTTCGTACGGCGAGGATTTAGGCCTACGGGATGGTCTTGCGCAATTGTTGCAGAAGCTTGCGGGAATCGATGAACTGCTTTGGGTGCGTTTTCTTTACGCCTATCCGAACCGCGTAACGCAAAAACTGCTGGATACGCTAGCGGCGCATCCGCGTCTGGCGAAGTATTTTGATATGCCGCTGCAACATGCCAGCCGCAGCGTACTGGCGCGCATGAAGCGCGGCTCGCACGGCGATGCTTTTCTGAAAATGCTGGAACGAATTCGCAAAACGATCCCCGGCGTGGCGCTACGCACCAGTTTCATCGTGGGATTTCCCGGCGAAACCAAGGACGATTTCGAGGAACTCCACCAATTTGTGGCCGCAGCGAAATTCGATTGGATGGGCGTGTTTGAATACTCCGACGTCGACAATGCCGCCAGCTATGCTCTCGAAGACAAGGTGGACGCGGAAATGATCGAGGACCGGCGCGCTCGGTTGATGACGCTGCAGCGAAAAATTTCACGGGAAAAACTTCGCGCTTTCAAGGGACGCACGCAAATCGCGCTGGTGGAAGGCCCTTCTAAAGATAATCCCTTAGTTTGGGAAGCACGGCTGGAAGGAATGGCTCCGGATATCGACGGCAAGCTGTACTTGACCGATATCGAACTGCCGGGCGGCGAAGTGGCCGCGACGGGCGATTCCGTAATGGTGGAGATTGCGAAGACAGATGCCTACGACTTGATCGGCCGTGTGGTGGAGATTCTGCCCTGGTCAAGCGCCCGCCCGCTAACAGCGACTGCCGTGATGCCGCCCGCCGATAAGCTGACGCGCATTTCGACCGGCGCGGCGCTTCGAGTTCTCGGTTAAACTTTGCACTTTTTGTTCCCTGCCTCCACTGTGATACAACATCGCCATGCAGCACATTTGTCCCATTTGCAAGAGACCAACCGATTCGGAAAAGGACGCCGAATTTCCTTTCTGCTCCGAGCGCTGCCGGTTGCTCGATCTGGGCGCCTGGTCGTCGGAAAAGTATCTCGTCTCCGATCCGATCTTCGACGAAGAGGAAATCCCGGGGGCGGACCAGAGCGCGCGGTACGAAGCCAAACGGAAAACCGATGAAACCATCCACTGAGGTGCCTGCGGCCAGGGGCGAAGCAAAGCCGCGTTTTGCCTATGCGATTTCCACGGTATTGGGCACCGGCTATTTGCGGCCTGGCCCGGGCACCTGGGGATCCGTGGCGGGTTTGATCATTGCGGTGATTTCGCACCCGTTCACCTGGTTTCTCGTGCTCGGCAAAGGAATACAGGTTGGCTTGGGCGCCGACGCTCCGATGCTTTCTGGGCGACTGGGCGCGCTGGTGATGCTCGTGCCTTCCATAGCGGTTTGGGCCGTGCTGGCGTACCTCGGCGTTCGCTGCAGTTCGCAGGTTGCGGAGTTTGCGCGCGTGAAGGACCCGCAGTATGTGGTCATCGACGAGGTTTCGGGCGTGCACCTCTCCTACATTTTGGGCCTCGCGCCCCTGGTGACTCCGGTGATGTTCCTGCACATGCAACCTTCGGAGGCGGGAATGTTTGCTCTGTACACGGGCATGAGCATGTTGAACTGGAAGTATCTGCTCGCCGGATTCCTGCTCTTCCGGATCATCGACGTCGTAAAACCGTATCCGTGCCGCCGCCTGGAACAGTTACCCGGCGGCTGGGGCATCATGGCCGACGATTGGATGGCGGGAGTGTACGCTGCCATTTGCTTGCGTCTCGCGCTACACTTTAATTTGCTATGAAGTTTGGGTTCGGAAGCACGCACGAAAAGAACGGCATCCCGCACATTGACCGCATCGCGCCGGCAGCAGCCCTGCCTGGAGGCGAAATCACTATCTACGGGAGCTCGTTTACGGCGCGCCGCGGCTCGTTGCCTGTTGTGCGTTTCGGTGAAGTCGAAGCGCCGCTGGCTCTGGCAAGCAACAATCGCCTGATTGCGCGTGTGCCGGAAAATGTGAAAGCCGGTACAATTCAGGTCGTAAATGCAAAGCACGAAAGCCAGCTATACCCTGTCGCCCTTGCGTTTCAGATTGCGGACAACCTGCATCCGGTGGCAAATCCGGCGGCCGACGCCCAAGGAAACATTTATGTGACCTTCAGCGGACCGCGAGGGCAGCGCGTGCCTGTGTCGCTCTATAAAATCGGTCCGAATTATGCAGTGAAGCCATATGTAACGTCGCTGACCAATCCCACCGGGTTGGCAATCGGTCCGAGCGGCGACCTGTTCGTCTCCTGCCGGCATGACGGGACCATTCATCGCGTGACGCAGAATGGTCAAGCGGAAGAATGGATTGAAGGTATGGGCATCGCCACGGGATTGGCATTCGATAAGACCGGTAATCTGTTCGTCGGTGACCGCAGCGGAACGATTTTCAAGATTAGTCCACAGCGCGAGATTTTTGTCTTTGCGACGCTTGAGCCGTCGGTGGCGGCCTATCATCTGGCGTTTCACCCGAGTGGCGAGCTGTACGTCACTGGACCGACAACTTCGAGCTACGACCGCGTCTACCGCATCACCCAAGGCGGCGAAGTCCACGTGTTTTACCGCGGACTCGGGCGCCCTCAGGGACTGGCGTTCGACCAGGAGACAAATCTCTACATCGCTGCGTCGATCGCTGGACAACGCGGTGTCGTGCGTATCACGCCGCAAGGCCACGCGGAGCATGTCCTGAGTGGGCAAGCGCTCGTTGGCATGGCATTGCTTCCGAGCGGGCGGGCAATCCTCGCGGCCCACAGTGCATTGTTTACCCTGGATTGGAACGTTCGCGGACTACCCCTGCTCGCTTAGTTCTTCCACGCGACAAGAACTAACGTCATGCCTGAGCTACAATATTCGGCATGAAAGCGGAAATCATTGCGGTGGGATCGGAGCTGTTGACTCCGGATCGAATCGATACAAACTCGCTCTTTCTTACCGAAGAGTTGAACAAACTTGGAATCGAGGTTCTGCGCAAGACCATCGTCGGCGACAATCGTGAATTGCTGGCGGAGGCTTTTCGCGACGCCCTGAATCGCGTGCCGGTGGTGATCGCGAGCGGCGGGCTGGGTCCAACCGAAGATGACTTGACGCGTGAAACCGTCGCGGAGCTTTTAGGACGAAGGTTAGAGCGGAATGAAGCCGTCGTCCGTGCCATCGAAGCGCGCTTTCACAGCTTCAAGCGAGAGATGCCGGCGGTGAATCTTCGCCAGGCGATGGTGCCCGAAGGCGCCGAGGTCCTCGAGAATCCCCGAGGCACCGCGCCTGGATTGTGGCTCGAAGACCAGGGGCGCATGGTTGCTCTTTTGCCGGGACCGCCACGCGAGCTGAAACCACTCTTTCTTGAGCAGGTGCTGCCGCGGCTGCAAAGACGATCGAGCACGGTGCGAATGTTTCATCGCGAGTTACGTGTTACGGGACTTGGTGAATCGCACGTCGAAGAGCGCATAAAGCCGATCTACACGCGCCATAAAGAAGTACACACAACGATCCTGGCGGCGCCGGGAGAAGTCCAGATTCATCTCCGGTCGTGGAGTGACGATGCCGCACTGACGAATATACTTCTCGACGAAATCGTGCGCAGCTTCGAACTGGCCTTGGGCGACCGCATCTTTGCGCACGCGGCAACACCGCTCGAAGAAGTGGTGGCGCAGTTGCTGGTTGAGCATCGCGCAACGATTGCGGCGGCAGAGAGCTGTACCGGGGGATTGCTGGCCGAACGGCTCACACGCATTCCGGGAAGCTCAAATTATTTTCTGGGCGGCGTGGTCTGCTACAGCAACGAGATGAAGACATTCTGGGCTGATGTTCCGGCGGAACTGATCGCAGCAAGAGGGGCGGTCAGCAGCGAGGTAGCGATCGCCTTGGCAGAAGGCATTCGCCGCCGTGTCGGAAGCACCTTGGGTGTAGGAATTACCGGAATCGCCGGACCTGGCGGCGGCAGCGAGGAAAAGCCCGTTGGCACAGTTCACATCGCTGTGGCTGGGCCCGGTGGCACCAAAGAAAAACTGGTGTACCTGCCCGGTGACCGCGAAGCCATCCGGTTTTATGCCTCGCAGCTCGGGCTCGACATCGTTAGGATGCACTTTCTATACAACGCTCACGCGCAGCCGCGGCGCGTTTCGAATTCCTGAACAGGTCTTGCCCCGTGCGCCTTTTCATTGCCATTGAAATTCCCGGCGAAATTCGTAATGCCCTGGCAGCGTTCCTGAAGGAGTTGCAAGGAATCGCAGCGAAGGCGAAATGGGTCCGCCCCGAAAATCTTCATGTGACCCTGAAATTCCTAGGAGAAACGGATGGGGCAAAGCTGAGTCAGATTGGAAGCGCCTTGAAAACGATTCGGAGTCCAGAGCCGGTGGCGCTAGAGTTTCGTGGGCTGGGATTCTTTCCGAATGAAAAACGCCCACGAGTTTTCTGGGCGGGAATGGAGTCCTCGGCGCATCTGGGCCTACTGGCCAGTGATATCGATCGCAGCGTCCATCCACTCGGCTTTCCACGCGAGGAACACCCTTTCACTCCGCACCTAACGCTGGCGCGCTTTCATCCGCCGGGATTGCCTCCCAACCTGGGCTCGGCCGTGAAGCAACACGCTTCCCGTGGTTTTGGCTCCTTCACCGTCCACCAGTTCCATCTTATTCAGAGCAAACTCAAAGCGACGGGAGCGGAGTACACTACCTTAGAGTCGTTTCCCTTCACGACGGAGACATAGCGTTCGATGGCCGGACATTCCGTGGCAACCTTGCTGCTCGTTCTCGCAGGGTATCTTGTCGGCTCTGTTCCCTTCGGCATCATTCTCGCGCGAATTCTGGGCGGCAAAGACGTGCGAGCCCATGGCAGCGGCAACATCGGCGCGGCTAACGTCTCGCGCGTCGTGGGACCGGTGGCGGGAATCGTCACGCTTCTTTTGGACGCTGCGAAGGGCGGCCTGGCGGTTTGGCTCGCCGCTCGATTTACCGAACACAATGCCAGCGCCATGATACTCGCAGGCCTGGGAGCGCTGCTCGGCCACTGCTTCCCGGTCTGGCTGAGATTTAAGGGCGGCAAGGGCGTTGCCGCCGCGCTGGGCGTTTTCACTGCCCTGTGCCCACTGGCGGCGCTGTCCGCATTCATTCTGTTTCTGCTGGTGGTAGCGTTCTGGCGCTACGTCTCGCTCGGATCGCTGTCGGCTGCCGCGGCAATGCCGCTGCTGATCTATTTCCTTTGGGCGCCGGGCCATGCGCCGCCGCTGGTGATCACACTCGGCACGCTCTTCGCCGCCGCTCTGATTTTCTACAAGCACGATGCCAACTTGCAACGCCTGGTCGATGGAACCGAGCCCAAATACTCCCTCGGCAAATCCGAAGGCGAGGACGCATGAGCCGAATCGCCATTCTTGGCGGCGGAAGCTGGGGGACGGGACTCGCCGTCGTGCTGGCTCACAGCCGCAGAAAACATGATATCCGGGTTTGGGTACGGGATATTTCAACCGCGCAATCCATCCAAGAGAGTCGCGAGAACTCAACCTATCTGCCAGGAATTGCGATCCCCGAATGTGTCTATCTGTCGAACGGTCTTGAGGAAGTATTGCGGGACGCGCAGATTGTGATCGGGGCGGTGCCGTCCGCTCATGCGCGCAGCGTGTACCTGAAGGCCGCCCCTTATCTCACGTCAGAAACCGCCATCGTGAGCGCGACGAAGGGACTGGAGGCCGCGACGCACCTGCGCATGAGCGAGGTCATTGACCAGGTTTTCGCTCTGCACTTTATTCCGTCCACCGCCGTGCTTTCGGGGCCCTCGTTTGCGTTGGAAGCTGCGCGCGGAGAGCCAACCGCCGTTGTACTGGCTTCTCAGGATCGCGCTTTGGCCGCATTTCTGCAGGAGGAATTCTCCGGTCCGACATTCCGACTCTATACGAATGAAGACGTGTTGGGAGTGGAGCTGGCTGGCGCCATGAAAAACGTGATGGCCATCGCCGCCGGGGCGTGCCAGGGATTGGGCCTCGGTGCGAATTCGCTGGCAGCACTGGTCACGCGCGGGCTGTCGGAAATGACGCGACTGGCCGTGGCCCTCGGAGGTAAACCGGACACGCTCAGCGGACTTGCAGGGCTCGGCGACCTGGTGCTGACGTGTCATGGAGCCTTGAGTCGGAATCGGCATGTCGGCTTTGCGTTGGGCCGCGGTCGCTCGCTCGCCGAAATCCTCGGCGAAATGAAAATGGTCGCTGAGGGAGTGGGGACGGCGGAGGCGCTATTGAGTTTGGCGCGCGAACGAAGCATCGAACTGCCGATCACCGAACAAGTCCACAGCATTCTGCACCTGGAGAATTCGCCGCGTGACGCCATTCGCGCGATTATGGAGCGTCCCCTGAAGCGCGAGGTGGAACGCTAATTGCTTTTGCTTCAGTACGTTAGATGCAGTGGCATTTGCGTGTCGCCTGTCCCTTAGACCAGCCAGTCGAAAGCAACCCCGTCCTCTAGAATTGTGCATTGCGATGGCGGTCTCACTCCCATCCCTGTTGACGCGCCTCCGAACGGGCCGGGTGCGCATCCTCTGGTTAATGCTCGGCTCGCTGCTCCTTGTCAGCGCGCTGCCGATTGGTTTGTACCATCGCCAGGTGCTCGAATTGAGCCAGGAAAAACTGGTGGATATGGAACGAGTGCAGCAAACGGAGCTGACGCGTTCGCTGGCACAGGAAGTCCAGTTCTTCGAATCCAACCTCACGCAACAACTGATCAGCCAGCGGCAGATCCTCGCCTTGACCGGCTTGATCGACAACGTCACGGACCCGGTGGCGGAACCGAAAGTCACGCGGCTGCTGGAAAACTTCGTCGATTCCAATAGAAATACATTTATCTATCTGACGGCTGTCGGGCGCGATGGAAAAGGCACCAGTGCTTCCCAGGGAAATTTCCGTGCCGAGCAGGATCCATTTGTGGCCAAGGCCTTGCAGCGCGCGTTTGTCAGTTCCGTGCAATCCGTAAAGTTTCGCAGCGATCCTCTGGCGCTGGCGCCGGATAACCGTCCGGCCTTTGTTATCGCCGTGCCCTTGACGGACGGACAGAACAATTTCACAGGAATGCTGGCGGCGGTTGTTTCGCTGGATCCGATTCTGCGCCGGCTACAAGACGCGAGCGTGCGCGGCCGCACCGTCTTTGTGGTAGATCACTTCGGCCACATCGTGGCGCATCCGGAGACCAAGTATTTTGTCCCGGGGGAAGATTTGACGGACAAATCTCACCTGGTCCGCCAGATCAAGGACTTGCCGAGAGAGTTGCGCACGACGGAGACCGTGCGCTTCACGGAAAAAGAAAACAAGCGCGACGTGGAAATGGTAGGAACCTACAGCACCTTTCCGGAAGTGAACTGGGCGGTGATTGCTCAGCGAAGCGTGAGCGAGGCCCGGGCCGATGCCGGCGTGACGGAGCTGAACCGGCAGGCGCTGGCATTTGTCAGCGTAGTGGTGTTGATCGCCTTGCTGTTCGGCTACTTCTTCGCGGTGGGCATCAGCGGTCCGATTCGCGGTTTAGCCGCCTCCACGCGCGCCATCAGCCGCGGAGAATTTCATCAGCGCACGCCCGTCCGCGGGGCCGCCGAAATCAGCGAACTGGCCGAAAACTTCAACTTGATGGCCAGCGACATCGAGGAGTACATCGAGCGATTGAAGGAAGCGGCGGAAGAAAATCGTGAACTGTTTATCGGCTCGATCCGCATGCTCGCGGCCGCAATCGACGAAAAGGACCCTTACACGCGCGGCCATTCCGGGCGCGTAGCGAAGTATTCGACCGTCATAGCGCAGGAATTAAAGATGTCCGTCGAGGAATTGGACAAACTGAAAATCTCGGCGCTGCTGCATGACGTGGGCAAGATCGGCGTCGATGACCGCGTGTTGAAGAAGCCGGGATCGTTGACACCGGAAGAATTCGAGATCATGAAGACGCATACCACCAAAGGCGCGAACATCATGCGTCCGGTTTCGCAGCTGAAGGATATGCTGCCGGGCATCGAGTTGCACCACGAGCATCTCGACGGCCGTGGCTATCCGTATGGGCTTTCCGGGCCGCAAATTCCGCTGATGGCGCGGATCATCGCAGTGGCGGACACCCTCGATGCCATGACCACGAACAGGCCGTACCAGTCGGCAATGGATATTGAGTACGCACTTGGCCGCATCAAGGCGCTGACCGGATCGAAATTCGATCAGAGCGTGGTCAATGCGCTGGAATCCGCCGTGAAAGCGGGAAAACTACGGCTTTCCGCGGTTGAAGTTCACGTCTAACTCTTACCTTCTCCCCATCTGTTACAATTTTGTGTTGCGCGTCGGAACGCGCAGCGAACTGTATGATTACTCTTTTTGGCAAACCCGAACCCACGCTGCTCGAGCGGTTGAAGGAATCCGTCAGCAAAACGAAAACCGCGCTCGCGGATACGCTGGACAACGTCACCAAGGGCGGGCGGCAGATCGATCCTGCGGTTTTGAAAGAGGTGGAGACCGCGCTGCTCAGCGCCGACCTAGGAGTGAAGACCACGCGGGAAATTTTGGACTCCGTGAAGGAACAGATCGCCCGGCATGCGCTTTCCGATGGGCAGCAGTTGAAGAAAGAAATCAAGGCGCACGTGTTTCGGGCCCTCAATGTTTACGGCGACACGGCGGCTCTGGCGGGCGCGGCGAATGGAAATGATCCGCGAGTCATTTTTGTCGTCGGCGTGAATGGCGCCGGCAAAACCACCAGCATCGGGAAACTCGCGAACCGTTTGCGTCAAGAAGGACGCAGCGTTGTGCTCTGCGCAGCGGACACGTTTCGCGCCGCGGCGATCGAACAGCTGGAAATTTGGGCGCGGCGCAACGGCGTAGAAGTCATCAAGCAAAAATCGGGAGCCGATCCGGCAGCGGTGGTCTATGACGCAATGGCCGCCGCGAAATCGCGAAGCGTCGATGCGGTGATTGTGGACACCGCGGGGCGGCTACACACCAAATCGAATCTGATGACGGAACTTGAGAAAATGAAAAGGACCGCGGCGAAAGTGATTCCCGGCGCGCCGCACGACATTTTGTTGGTGTTGGACGCAACAACCGGGCAGAACGGACTGGCTCAAGCGCGCGAGTTCACGACGACGGTAGGCGTGACCGGCATTATTCTTACTAAGCTGGACGGTACTGCCAAAGGTGGAATCGTGGTGGCCATCTCGCGCGAACTGGGATTGCCGATTCGCTTTGTTGGCACCGGCGAAAAAATCAACGACCTGGTCCCGTTCGACGCTCAGACATACGCCGATTCGCTGTTCAACTGACGCCTGTGAATAATCACGACCTGCACTTCATGGAGCATGCGCTCGATTTAGCGCGCAAAGGCGTCGGGCTGGCCAGCCCCAATCCCACTGTCGGCTGCGTCATCGTGAAAGATGGCTCGATCGTCGGCGAGGGTTTTCATCAGTACGACTGGCGTGACCATGCGGAAATTGTCGCGCTGAAACAAGCCGGCGAGAAGGTTCGCGGCGCAACGATGTATGTCACGCTCGAGCCCTGCAACCACACGGGTCGAACCGGGCCTTGCACCGAGGCGATCATCGCGGCGGGAATCTCGCGCGTGGTGGCGGCCATGGAAGATCCGAATCCGAAAACGCGTGGCGCCGGATTTACGCGCCTGCGCAGCACGGGCATCGAGGTGGAAACGGGGGTAGCCAAGGGCGAAGCCGAAAAATTGAATGAGGCATTCGCCCGCTGGATCACAACGCATACGCCTTTCGTGACCCTGAAATCGGCATTGACGTTGGACGGCCAACTGGCGATTCCGAAAGCGCGCGGAAGTAAGAAACGCGAATGGATAACGAGCGAAGAATCGCGCGCAGAAGTGCACCGTATGCGGCACGCTTCGGATGTCTTGCTCACGGGAATCGGGACGGTGCTTGCCGATGATCCGCTACTGACCGATCGTAGCGGCTTGCAACGACGTCGCCGATTGCTTCGCATCATCTTGGATACAAAGCTCCGGCTCTCGCCGAAAGCTCGTATCGTTGAAACTGCCGACGGTGATCTGCTTGTCTGCACGGCGGCATCTCTGAAATCGCCGAAGGCTCGCAAACTGCAAAATGCCGGAGTCGAGTTGGTCCACCTGAAACGTGGCCTGCCGCAGCCTGACTTGCATCTTGTCCTCAAGGAGCTCGGCCGCCGCGAAATGTTGAGCGTTCTCTTGGAGGCGGGCGCAACTCTGAATGGCACTGCTCTCGCTGCAGGCATCGTAAATAGGCTCGTTCTCTTCTATGCGCCGAAGCTGGCAGGGGACGCGATGGTTCCCTTCGCGAAAGCACCGCGTTACACGCTCCCACCACTGCGAATCCGCACTTTGCAGCAATTTGGCCCGGATGTTGCCATCGAAGCGCTTCTTTTGTAGCGGGCGCTTTTCGATCCGCCAAATAGCGAAAATTTCCCTTACTTTAGATAACCGCGCCCGCCGTGGACGGTGGCCGCTACAGAACTCGATAGTCCATGATGCACTGGCACATTGGGAACGGATCGTTTCGCCTCTCCGAGAGCAACACGTAACTCCAGAAACTTGTACTCAACAGGCACAAACTCTGCGACCATTTGACGCATCGCACCGCCTACCTTGACCTGGAGGATTCTCGGGAATGCCTGATGCCCTTCGACCTTGGCGCCTCGGCTTCTGGAGCCTGATCGCCACGCAATTTCAGGGCGCCTTCAACGACAACGGTCTGAAGTTTCTAATCCTGTATCTGATCATCGGCACGAACCTGACGCCCGAGCAGGAGGACAACACTTCACTTTGGGTTGGCCTGCTCTTTGCTGCACCGTTCATCCTGTTTTCGATGACCGGCGGTTTCCTGGCCGACCGCTTCAGCAAGCGAAGCGTCACCATCGGCACTAAGGTCTTCGAAATTGCCGTCATGGTGTTCGCCATCGCCGGGTTCGCGGTCCACAACATGCCGATGCTGTTGACAGCACTGTTTCTGGCAAGCACGCAAGGCGCGCTGTTCGGTCCATCGAAGTACGGTCTGTTGCCGGAAATTCTCCCAGAGGATCGGCTGTCGTGGGGCAATGGCGTCATCGAGTTAGGAACCTTCCTGGCGGCCATTGCCGGAACCGTGGTTGCTGGCCAGCTTCCCGGCTGGTTTGGAAAACAACAGGAATACTCCGGCTTTTTTTTCCTGGCGTGCTCCGTGGTCGGATTGATCACGAGCCTCGGAATCAGCCGGGTTCCCGTTGCCAATCCTGCGAAGAAATTCCGCATCAATTTCCTGGGAGATTTGCGGGAGAACGGAGAACGAATCGCCAAAGACCACGTTCTGTGGCTCGCGGTCTTGGGCAATACCTACTTCTTTTTCCTCGGCGCGCTGCTGCAGTTTGACATTGTTTTCTACGGGCGCGATGTGTTGCACGTTGCCTCATCTAAAGGCAGCTTGCTGCAAGCCGCGATTGCCATCGGTATTGGCCTGGGCAGCCTTGCCGCCGGGTATCTTTCCGGCGGCAAAATCGAATACGGACTGATCCCGTTAGGGGCCACGGGAATTACCGTTTTTGGTTTTCTGCTCGCGCTTCCCGGATTGTCTTTCGCCGCCGTTCTGGTGCTCCTCGCGGTATTAGGCTTTTTCGGCGGATTCTTCATCGTTCCGATCAGCGCGTTATTGCAGCACCGTCCCGCGGAACAACACCGCGGCGGCGTGCTCGCCAGCGCAAATCTTCTTTCCTTCGTCGGCATCCTTGCGGCCTCCGTTGTCTACTACCTCTGCAAACATTTCCTGCATCTCGGTCCAGCGGGAATTTTCTTCTGGGCTGCTGTCGGGACGCTTGCGGGTCTTGCCTATTTGCTCTGGCTACTGCCCGATTCGTTGCTGCGGCTGCTGTTGTGGATCGCCGCGCATACGATTTACCGGCTGGACCTCAAGGGTCAGCAAATGATTCCTGCGCGCGGCGGCGCATTGCTGACCCCGAACCACACCTCCTGGGTCGACGCCGTGCTGCTGATCGCTGCCACGGACCGGCCGATTCGCTTCATCATGTTCAAGGGCGTTTACGACAATCCGGTGATCAAGCCGTTCGCGAAAATGCTCAAGATCATCCCCATCGCGTCCGATCAAGGGCCACGCGAAATGATTCATTCGCTGCGCGCCGCTTCCGAAGCGTTACGCGAAGGCGAAGTGGTTTGCATTTTTCCCGAAGGAGAAATCACCCGCATCGGACAGATGCTGCCGTTCCGCCGTGGATTCGAACGCATCATCAAAGGCATTGATGTGCCCATCATTCCGGTGAACATCGATGGGATTTGGGGCTCGATTTTCAGCTTTTCCGGCGGCCGCTTCCTCTGGAAGTGGCCGCGCACCGTCCCCTACCCGGTGCGCATCACGTTCGGCACGCCTCTGCCTTCGACGGCGACGGCCCCGGAAGTGCGGCAAGCCGTGCAGGAGTTGGGCGTGGACGCGTTTCAGCGTCGCCGACGCTACATGAAGCCATTGACGCGTTCGTTTATCAAGGCTGCGCGCCGCCACCCGCGCCGGTTCGCGATGGCCGATGGACGCACGGCGAAATTGACGTTTGGCGATTCGCTGATCAAGACCGTGTTCCTCGCCCGGCGCCTGCGGCCGCTCTGGCGCAATCAGAAAATGGTGGGGATTTTGCTGCCTCCCTCCATTCCCGGCGCGCTCGTAAATTGGGCTGCATTGCTGCTTGGCAAAGTTCCGATCAATCTGAACTACACGTCTTCGAACGAAGCGATGCTTTCCTGCGCGAAACAATGTGAGCTGAAAAGCGTCGTCACCTCCCGTCAATTCCTTGAGAAGGTACCCATTCAGCCCCCAGGCGAAGCCATCTACGCCGAGGATCTGGCTTTGAATCCGGGCCTCTTCGAGAAAATCTCGGCTCTCCTTGCGGCAAAATTCTTACCCAACCGGCTTTTGGAGATCCTCCTGGGAGTATCGAAACCTGCGACGCTTGACGACACAGCGACGATTATCTTTTCCAGTGGCTCCACTGGCGAGCCCAAGGGTGTCGTGCTGTCGCATTTCAATTTGGCGTCGAACGTCGAGCAACTCGAACAGGTTTTTCATCTTCATGACGGCGACCGCATTCTGGGAATACTTCCCTTTTTCCACTCGTTCGGATTCACCGGTACGCTTTGCCTGCCGCCGCTCGCGGGTATGGGCGTCGTGTTTCATGTGAGCCCGCTCGATGCGCAGGCGATTGGCGCGCTCGTCAGCAAATACTCGGTCACAATGCTTCTCTCTACGCCCACCTTTCTGAATACGTATGCGCGCCGCATTCCGCCGGAAGCCTTTGGCAGTTTGCGCATTGTGATGGCCGGAGCCGAAAAGCTACCGGATCGCATCGCGCAGTCATTTGAAGATCGCTTCGGCATCCGCCCGCTCGAGGGCTATGGCTGCACGGAATGCTCACCGGTCGTTGCCGTAAACACGTACGACTTTCGCGCGGCATATTTCCGTCAAGTTGGCGCGAAGCGCGGCACGATCGGGCAGCCCCTGCCGGGGATCGGTGTGCATATCATCGATCCGGAAAGCGGAGAGAAACTGCCTGTAGATAAGCCCGGGCTGCTGCTCGTTCGCGGGCCAAACGTAATGGTCGGTTACCTGAATCGGCCGGAAAAAACTGCGGAAGTGTTAAAAGACGGCGCATACAACACCGGTGACATCGCCACTATCGATGAAGACGGTTTCCTGCGCATCACCGACCGGCTCAGCCGCTTTAGTAAAATCGGCGGAGAGATGGTGCCCCATATCCGTGTGGAGGAAATTCTTCACGAATTGATCGGAGCCGACGGGCAGGTCCTGGCAGTGACGGCGATTCCCGACGAAAAAAAAGGCGAGCGCCTCGTGGTGATCCACACATTGAAAGAAGACCTGCTCAAAGATCTCCTCGAAAAACTCGCCAAGAGCGATTTGCCGGCGCTCTGGAAGCCGCGGCCGGATCAGTTTGTTCACGTAGAGAAACTACCGTACCTCGGAACAGGTAAACTGGATTTGCGGAAGTTGCGAGAGACCGCCATGACCGGGGGAGAGACGGCACAGCAAGCAGAGCTCTAAGTGTAAAGCTACAAGTCAGAAGTCCGGCGAGGTTCCATGTTTACCGGCATTATCGAACATCTGGGCACGGTCGATTCCTTGAAACTTCACGCAGCGGGCGGGCGAGTCACGATTCACGCCCCGGTGGTGGCGTCGCGTCTGGCGATTGCCAACAGCATCGCGGTGGATGGATGCTGCTTGACCGTCGTCGCGCTGGACGGCGAACGATTTTCTGCCGATCTTTCCACGGAAACGCTTCGCAAGACTTCGATCGGCGGTTGGAAACAAGGCGTGCGGGTCAATCTGGAGCAACCCATGACCGCTGGCAAGGAATTTGGCGGACACTTCGTTCTCGGTCATGTCGATACCGTCGGCCACGTAACGCGGCTCGAGCCCGAAGGCGAAAACTGGTGGTATGGCATGGAAGTACCGGAGTCGTTCGCGAAGCACATTGTGCCGCAAGGCTCCATCTCGATCGATGGCATCAGCCTGACGGTGGGGCGTTGGAATGGCCGGGTGGCCGACGTCGCGGTCATTCCATTTACGTATGAGCACACCAACATCAAGAGCAAAAAAATTGGCGACGCCGCAAATCTCGAAGGCGACGTCTTAGGGAAATACGTGCAGCGGTATCTGGAAGCGCGCAGCGGTGCGCGGGCAACAAGCGACCTCACGCTGGAACAGCTGGTTCGGCAAGGGTTTTAGGGTTTTAGTTTGGCCCTTCTTCCAGGGCTTGTTCGAATCCTTATGCCAGATCCTCGCTTTTGCTTCGCGCACCGCGCCAATATAGAATCAGTCCGATCAAGATCGAGGCAAGCGTTCCGCCGACGAGTCGCGCTTCGAATCTCCATTTGTCGATGGTGTCGCCGGGCGGTACGAGCGAAACAAAAATCCCAACAAGAACAACCACAAAGCCGAGAATTCCCGACAACCAAAGGCCTGCTTTCCCACCCGGAACCAAGACAGCATGTGGATTTTCCGCGCGATCCTTTCGCCCCGAAAGCTTGATGACCGCCCCGAACATATACAAAAACGGAATGAAATAGAGAATGATGGCAGCGTCGATCAGCATCTGGTAAGCGGACTGCACGGTCTCACTCTGAATCTGGCTGAGCAGCAGAATCACGCCGGAAATACCGGCCTGCACCAGAATTGAGACGTACGGCGTCTTCCACTTCGAATGGATCTTTCCGAACGCCGCGGGCAGATAACGGTCGATGCCCACCACGAATGGTACGCGAGCGATTCCAGCAACGGTAGTACCGACCCCGCCCGCATTGCCGACGGTAACCAGCAGGGCCGCAAGAATCCCCAGAAAACCGAGCTTGATCACCATCGAGCCCGCGGTGATAGCGTGAAATACGCCGCTCTTTGGGTCGAGGCCGGCGGCCGGCACGAGGGAAAGGATCGCAAAGGTTCCGGCGATGTACATGAACGCGATCATTGCACCCGCGCCGAATACCGCACGAGGCAGCGTGCGCCGTGGATCCCGCACTTCTTCGCTCATCGCCGACACCAGTTCGAGCCCCGTGAACGCAAACGCGATTTGTGACCAGAAATTCACGGTGTCCCAATTCCACGCCGGCATCATGTTCGACCAGGTGAAGTGGGTCATCGAACCGCGCTTGAAATAGACGAGTAAGGCGATTCCCGCCAGCATAAGCAGCGGCAAATAGGTGCCGACGCCGCCGGCATTCTGCAGCCACTTGCCGATGTTCAGCCCGATGATGTTCAAAAAAACGGCGACGAAGAGCAGGACGAGGGAAACAATGAGCAAGAAGTTGCGATCCTGCGAGTACCACGCTCCCTTTTCGCCGAGGACATACGCGCTCATCGAGGCGCTCGCCAGCAACAGGCCAGGAAAATAAAACACGGTGTAGATCCAGTAGGTCCAGCCAGCCACGAAACCGTGAAAATCGCCGAAGGCTTCCTTGGCCCAGACGTACAAACCACCTTCATCGGGGAAGCGCGAGGACAATTCATTAATGACGAACGCACCAGGCACGAAGAAGAAAAGTGCGGCGATGACCCAGAGGCTGATCGAAGATGTTCCGTTGTGTCCCGCCGCGGCGATCCAGCGCGGGCCGAGCACCGTAGCGATGTTGAACAGCAAGACATCCCAGAAACCCATCGTTTTTCGAAGCTGCGCCTTGGGATCCTTTGGCGCAGCAGCGGGGATGGTCACAGAGTCACGTCCAGAGCGGGAATGAGTTCATCCTGCAGGAGGAAGTCGCGAAGGAAGGGATCTTTGGAGCTTTCGAATTCTTTCCACGAGTTGAAAACCTGAGCTTTGCTGTCCTGAAGAAATACAACCGTGTCGGCGAGCCTCCTGGCGAGGTGCGTATCGTGAGTCACGACGATGGATGTTTTGTGGAAAGCCTCTTTCAACCGCAGAATCAAGTCGCCCATGTGCCCGGCCATGATGGGATCCACCATGGTCGTGGGCTCGTCGTAGAGGATCGCTTCAGGATTCTGCGCAAGCGCGCGGCCAATGGCCACGGCACGTTTCATTCCGGTGGAGAGTTCGCTCGGAAGTTTTTCGAGGACCTCTTCCACCTCCAGCATTTTTGCGATCTTCAACACATACGCGTTGATGTCCTCGTCGGTCAGGCCCGGCTGGCGATCGAGCGGGAAAGCGATATTTTCAGCGACCGTGAGCGAATCGAACAGCGCGCCCGATTGAAAGACCATTGTGACTTTCACGCGAATCTGTTCGAACTGACGTTCGTTGAAGTCCGTGACATCGGCTCCATCAATGAGGACGCGGCCGGAATCGGCATGTAAGAAACCCAGGATGTGTTTCAAGGAGACCGATTTGCCGACGCCGCTGCGGCCCATGATGACGCAAGTTTCGCCACGCTTGACCTTAAAGCTGACGTCGCTCAGCACGACGTGTTCGTCGAAGGCTTTGCTGACACCCCGAAATTCGAAAAAATACTGCGAACCATTCGGCCCGGAACTGGCGGATGTCAGCCCGGCTTCTTGCAGTTCTTCACTCATGGATCTCCGTCTCTAAAATGCGCCGCGCCTCTTCGTAATCCTCGGGCGTGTTCATGTTCCAGAACAGGCGGTTATTCGTATCAAATCGTTTCCAGGCCGACTCGTCAAGCACTTCCATCGTGAGATGTTTCATGGCTTCGGTGACCTTGCGAATGCCCGAGTCAAATGCGCCTTGCACGACGCTGACGGCATCCACCCGCCAGCAGGCGCACAGCGGCTCGAGCCCGTCGCGGGATTCAGGCACGATGACCTGCGCCTGAGTCTGCGAAGCGCGGTCCCACAAAAACGAAAGAAATTCCTGTTTCAGGAAAGACATGTCGCAACTGATGATGAGGGCGAAAGAACGTGTCCTATGATCCGTGAGCCGTGCCCCGGAATGCGCGGCAAGATCATTTGTAGAAAGCAATGCCGTAAGGATGCCCCCGAGTGGACCTTGCCCTGGCCAGCGATCCTCAATCAAAGGCCAAGGCAAATTCTCATACCTGGCCGCCGGGGCGACAATCGTAACCTCGTCGCACGTGCTTGCTAAAAGGTCTGCAGTTCGCTGGAGCATGGTCTTGCCGGCAAGCTTCGCGAGCGCTTTGTCGCTTCCGAATCGAGTGCTGCCGCCTCCCGCCTGTAAAAAGCCACGGCGGGTCATCTTTCGTCGTCCTCTTCGCTGATTTCCAGGCCGGGGCGGCGGATGCCGAGCTCGCGCAAACGCTCTTGCAAGCTCTGACGATGCAGACCGATGGTTGCCGCGGTACGGGAAATATTCCAGCGATGCGCGGCCAGTTGCCGCCGCAGGTAGGCAATCTCAAATTTGCGCTTGGCTTCGCGAAAATCACTTTCGCCCAAGCCCAGGTCCGGACCTGCCTCGCCAACTTTCGGCAGAATCGGCGAACCCTTCACCACTTCTTCCGGCAAATCGTTGACGCCCACTTGTTCGCCTCGGTTGAGGACCAGGGCGCGTTCGAGCGCGTTCTTTAGTTCGCGGACATTGCCAGGCCAGTCGTAGCGTTCCAGAATCGTCAGCGCTTCTTTTGTGAAGTGCCCCGTCCGTCCGAGCCGCGCCCCATGAATCTGCAGAAATGCTTCGGCAAGCGCCGCGATATCCTCTTTGTGAGAACGCAGCGGCGGCAGCTCGATCGTAACGACGCGGAGGCGATAGAAAAGGTCTTCCCGGAATTTTCCGTCACGAATCGCTAGTGGAAGATTGCGATGCGTCGCGCTGATCACGCGCACGTCGACCGGAATGGACTGCGTGCCCCCGAGCCGTTCGATGGTGCGATTTTCCAACGCCCGCAGCACTTTGGACTGCGTCACGGGATTCATGTCGCCAATTTCGTCGAGGAAAAGCGATCCGCCGTTCGCTTGCTCGAAACGGCCTTTTTTTTGTTGCCCGGCGCCCGTGAATGCACCGCGCTCGTAACCGAACAGTTCGGATTCGATCAGCGTTTCCGGCAGCGCGGCGCAATTCACCGCTATGTAGGCTCTTCCATTTCGTCGCGATCGCGCATGAATCTCTTGCGCCAGCAAATCCTTGCCCGTGCCGCTTTCACCCAGAATCAAAACTGTGGAATCGGTAGGCGCAACGCGATCCGCCATTTCGAATGCCCGGCGCATGATTGCGGCGCGGCCGATCATCTGGCCAAATTGACCTTCGGTAGTCAGGCGCCGGCGCAAGGAGTCGTTTTCCTCCTCAAGCGTGGCGAGCTTCAGAAGATTAGCCACACGCGTGCGGAGTTCCTCGAGTTCGAAGCCTTTGACCAGATAATCCGCGGCGCCATATTGCAGCGCTTCCACTGCCGGTTTCGCCGTATCGAAGGCGGAAACCATCAGCACAGGCATTGTGTGGCCCTCGTTGCGCAGCCATTTCAAGAACGCCAGGCCATCTTCGCCGGGCATGACTACGTCGAGCAGCAGCAAGTCCGTGGGTTCGGCGGCCATGGCGGCGCGAGCTGCGGCCGCAGAATCCGCTTCCCGGACGCGGTAGCGGGCTTCGAGCGCGCGACGCAATCCATAGCGCGCGGCGGGTTCATCATCGACGACGAGAATTGTTTTCATCGCGAGATTTCCTTCAAAGAAGACAACAAAGGATCGGAAAAGACTACCGGGATGGAGACAAACGACGCCTGCCGAATTCCGTCCGGAGAACGGAAATCAAATAACAGCCGAGCAACAACAGCTCGGGCTCGATCGCATATCGGTACTTCGCGTTGGGATACGCCAAATAGTACGGTATCGGATAAACGACGAGTGCCGCCGCAAACAGCAGCCAACCCCGTGGACGCCGCGTCAAGACAAAGAGCAATCCGAGCCAGCCTACCGCCGAGAGCGGCCAGAATTCCCAAGGCGACCACCACTCCCGCCCCTGATAGAGCAACGAAGTGCCGTCCCAAAACCACCAGACGCGATGCAGCGTCAGATCGATGAATTCGCGCGGGTACTGGCGTATGAATTCGAAGGCTTCCTGTTTGTGAAACGCAATGAAACCGAGCTCGCCCATCCTGGTGATCTGATCGTAAATGCGAGGATTGGCGTCGGGATGCTTGCCCATGTAGCCCATCCCGTTGCTGTAGTGAAAATTGCCCAGCGAAAATTCGAACCAGTAATTGTCGCGTAGGAAAACCGGCCGGCCAAAGGCACGTTCGTTCCGAACGAGCCACGGCGCGATCACCACGCCGAACGCGACGAAGGCATAAGGCAATCTTCTTAGGCTCGCCCTGCCCGTCTTTCGACTCTGCAAAAACACATACAGGAAGGTGAACGGCATGATACTGAGCAACGCAGGATTGGTGAGCCCGATTACGCCCCATAGAGCTCCGAGCCACAGCCATTTCCCCGGGCCGCCCGCTTCGCCCGCGTCGAGCGAAAGCGTCAGCGCCACGACCAGCAGCAGTCCGCTTGCGGCAAAATCCCAAATCCACGAGCACGGCCAACGGAAAAAGATGGGACTCAGCGTCCAAATCCAGGCCGCCCAAAAGCCAATTCGTTCGCCGAGGCTCCGCGTACCCAACGCCCAGATCGCGATTCCGGTTGCCGCGGCCATCGCGCATTGCAGTCCAAGCAGCATGAGCGCCGACGCCTTCGTATAAGCGCCGAACAGATAGAACACCGCCGCCACGAGATACGGATACACCGGCGCGACCCATGCTGTCGGCCCGGTATCTCCGCCGTAAAAGGGTGCCCGGAAGCCCTTCCCGGTAGCGATATGCGCGGCGATTCTGCAAATCTCCGCGCCGAAGGGAGTCATGGTGCTGGCCGAACCTTGGTACGTCCGCGCAATCAGCACGAAGCCGAAACGCATTAGAAAGCCCACGAGAAACAGGAGTGTGTACCGCGTCCGGCGAGAGAGTCCGCTCGACAGCTGGGATGGCGCCGATGCTTCGATGTTCACCACGGTGGCCATTTCCTTCAGTGTGGCGAAGGCATTCCGGCCGACGCAAGGCGAACGTCGGAAATGGGTGTCCAGACCGCCATTGTAAGCGGGATTCGCGAGCTGCGTTGCGTGTCCGATTCATCGCGGAATCATCCTTGAACCTTCGCTTCAGGCACGGCAAGCGCCAAGGGAAGATCTAGGTGAAAACAGGTGCCGCGCCCGTTGGCTGCGGGACTTTGCCAGGTGAGCGAGCCGCCTAGTTCTTCGAGGCGGCGTTCGACGATGGCCAGACCGAGGCCGGTACCGCGAGCCTTGGTGGTGAAAAACGGTTGAAGAACTTTTTCTTGCAAGCTGCTGGGTATTCCAGGGCCATCGTCTTCGATGGCAACGTGGCAGTGGCCATTCTGTGCGGCGAGTACGAGGCGAACATGGCCGCCGCTGGGAGCGGCTTCAATGGCATTCAGCAAAAGGTTGGAGAGAATATCGTTGGCGACTTCCGCCCCGGCTGCTACTTCGAGCGGCCGCTTTTCCATTTGCAGTTCGATTGCGACGCCGCGCTGCTCGGCTTCGTGGCGGAAGACCTCGGCCACATCTTCGGCTACGCGGATTACGTCGCAGCGGGCGGGAGCACCGCTGCCGCGCGGGCCAGGACTACTGAATTGCAACAGTTGGTTCAATTTTCCGGAGAGTCGCCGGATTTCGTCCAAAACCATGTGCGTTTCTTTGCGCACAGAGACCGGCAAATCGGGATTTTCCATTTGTACTTGAAGAATGGTCTTGATCGAGCCCAACGGGTTTTTGAGGTTGTGCGAAATGCTGGCGGCCATCTGTCCAACCAGCGCCAGCCGCTCGCGTTCGGCTAGTTCCCTTTCGAGCTGCAGTTTTTCTTCGATCAATCGGCACAGATCGAACGCGCCTGGTAGCTGCTCGCAGACGAATTCCAGCGCCGCGAAGGTTTCTCCGGAAATCATGGCGCCGTGGGAACGGACCTCCAGCCTGCCGAGGTGCTCGCTGCCGCTGTGAATTTCGATGGACTCCTCCGCTCCGCTTCGGGGCATGTTCGGAAGTCGCGGCGCGGGGCCGCGGAGATTCAGATGAACCTCGGCTAGTTGCAACTGCTCGGCGATCCATTGTTCGGCAAAAGCGCGAAGCTTTTCCCGATCTCCGGTACGCGCCACCTCGTGGATTGGTCCCATCAGCTTTTGGGCGCGGTCCACCTCGGACTGCGCGGTCTGCTGCAAAAGCCGGCGGATCAGTTTCTGCAAGGGCTCGAAAAACACAACCGGAAGAAACAGCAGCAGCGCCGCTGTGGCCTCGGGTGGCAAATATGGCTCGAGCCACCCGCCCGCTCGTCGCACAAAACTGAGATAGAGTAATGCCAGAAACACCGTAAACACCGCGTACACCAAATTCCGCTGGCGCCCGATTTGCAGAAAGTTGAATCGTCCGACGCTTCCAATCAACAGTCCCAAAGGGAGTAACACTAAAGCGAAAACAATTGCGCTAATGGCCGCCAAGAGAAGCGGTGCTTGCATTGGAGGGAGCAAAAAAAGCCCGCACAGGGTCAAAAAGAAGATCGCCAAACAACCCGCCGTTAGTCTATGAAAGGATTTCTCCTGCGCATCCGGAGCAGTCTGCGCAAATCGCGCTTCCCAGTATTCAGCCAGCAGGACCGCGGTTAACAACCACAGACGGAATGCCAGGCCGAAGCTATGGGTAGGCTGCGCAAATTCCAGGCCGGTTCGCCGACCGAGCGCTTCTACAAGTGCTGGCAGCAGCGCGATTGCCGGAGCATACGCCAGAGCAATCCAGACGATCTTTGCGTTTTGCGCTTGAAATAGGCCGCGCAACGAACCGTACTCAACGTGGAGATGGACAAGGAGCGAAGGAACGGCCCAGAGTCCAAGGCAGAGGAATATCCAGGCGAAGCGCAGCAGTTCTGGCGGCGGAGCCGCATAAAAGAGCTCGGCATTTAGCGACAGCAGGCTGCTGCCGAAAAAACAGGTCAGCGCGAGGCAAAGAAAGAAGAAAATGCGCTCGAAGTTGCGCTGGCGGCGATGGCCAAGAATGACGACCATCCAGAAAAAAGGCAGCAACGTTCCAGCGGTTAAAACCATGAGTCGGAGGTCGAGGAGCAAGTGCATTGGGGCTTGGGCGCGAGTCTACCGCCGGAGCAAAAGCAGGGCAATGACCAAGTGCAAGGAAAATCTTGCACATTCAACTAATTGATAATAAGCATCTTAAAGTGATATTAGCGAGAAGAATTCTTGATGAAAGCCTGTGGAATTGTCCGGAAAGCACTTGACTCAGAGGCACAAACTGCTATATTAGCACTCGGTAGCGAGGAGTGCTAATCATCCTTTCAGCCCCCGCGACCCAGGCGATAACCACGCCGTAGCGACTCAACAAAATGGAGGTTTTTCCAAGATGGCAGTCAATCTGACACCGCTCCACGACCGCGTCATCGTGAGGCGAATTGAAGAGAAGGAAACCGTGAAGGGCGGAATCATCATACCCGACTCGGCGAAAGAAAAACCGCAAGAAGGCGAAGTGATTGCCGTCGGTGCGGGCAAGCGCGAGAAGGGCGAGCGGGTTCCTCTTGACGTGAAAGAAGGCGACCGGGTGCTGTTCGGCAAGTACAGCGGCAGCGAAATCAAGATCGATGGAGAAGAGCTCCTGATTCTGCGCGAAGAAGAGATTCTCGCGAAGTTGGGTGGAGCAGCGAAAGCAGCCAAGAAGTAAGTCATCACGTTGGCTAGTTGTAGCGCCGGCTTTCTCGCCGGCGAAGTTCGGAAAAAGTCTCAAGATTCAGCAACAAATCTCAGGAGGAATGAAGCAATGGCGAAGCAGATTGTTACCGGAGAGAATTCCCGCCAGGCAATCCTGCGCGGCGTGAATGCCCTCGCGGATGCAGTAAAAATCACCCTCGGCCCCAAGGGCCGCAATGCCGTGATTGAGAAGAAGTTCGGCGCGCCGATCATCACCAAGGACGGCGTGACCGTTGCGAAGGAAATCGAACTGCGTGATCCGCTCGAAAACATGGGCGCGCAGATGGTTCGCGAAGTCGCCAGCAAGACCAGCGACGTCGCCGGCGATGGCACCACCACCGCCACGGTTCTGGCGCAGGCCATCTTCCGCGAAGGCGTGAAGACAGTTGCGGCCGGCGCGAGCCCGACAGCGCTAAAGCGCGGCATCGACCGGGCCGTCGAAGTGGCTGTTGAAGAGATCAAGAAGCTGCACAAGGACGTCAAGGGCGATATGATCGCGCAGGTCGGCACCATTTCCGCCAACAACGACAAGCAGATCGGCGGAATCATTGCCGAGGCCATGAAGAAGGTCGGCAAG
Organism: Candidatus Acidiferrales bacterium; assembly: GCA_963783955.1. GTDB lineage: Bacteria > Acidobacteriota > Terriglobia > Acidiferrales > UBA7541 > Acidiferrum. Next base: position 678,543 of record CAWAPN010000005.1, read on the forward strand.
GACGGCGTGATCACCGTGGAAGAATCGAAGACCATGGACACCACGCTCGAAGTCGTGGAAGGCATGCAGTTCGACCGCGGCTACCTCTCGCCCTACTTCATCACCGATCCGGAGCGCATGGAATGCGTTCTGGAGAACGCGCTGATCCTCATCCATGAGAAGAAGATCAGTTCGATGAAGGACCTCCTCCCGCTGCTCGAGCAGATTGCCAAGCTGGGCAAGCCGCTACTGATCGTTGCCGAGGAAGTGGAAGGCGAGGCCCTCGCCACCCTGGTGGTCAACAAGCTGCGAGGCACGCTGCAGTGCAGCGCCGTCAAGGCCCCTGGCTTTGGCGATCGCCGCAAGGCCATGCTCGAGGATATCGCGGTGCTGACCGGCGGTAAGGCCGTCACCGAGGACCTCGGCATCAAGCTCGAGAACGTCAAGATCGAGGATCTCGGCAAGGCCAAGAAAATCACCATCGACAAGGACAACTCCACGATCGTCGAAGGCGGCGGCAAGGCCAGCGAAATCGAGGGCCGTGTGAAGCAGATCCGCCAGCAGATTGAAATCACCACCAGCGACTACGACCGCGAGAAGCTCCAGGAACGCCTGGCGAAGCTCGTGGGCGGCGTTGCGGTCATCAAAGTGGGCGCCGCGACCGAAACCGAGCTGAAGGAGAAGAAGGCTCGCGTTGAGGACGCCATGCATGCCACGCGCGCGGCTGTCGAGGAAGGCATCGTTCCCGGCGGCGGCACGGCGCTGCTGCGTTGCCTGAACGCCATTGACAAGCTGAAGCTGCACGATGACGAAGCGGTTGGCGTGGGCATCGTCAAGCGCGCTCTCGAAGAGCCTGCTCGCCAGATCGCTCTCAACGCCGGCTTCGAAGGTGCCGTGGTCATCGGCAAGATCCGCGAGTCGAAGGACGATAACTTCGGCTTCAACGCGGACACGGGCGAGTACGTCGACCTCGTCAAGGCGGGCGTCATCGATCCTGCCAAGGTCACGCGCCTGGCGCTGCAGAACGCGGCGTCGATCGCGGGCCTGATGCTCACCACGGAAGCGCTCGTGGCCGAGATCAAGGAAGACGAAAAGAAGGCTGCTGCGGGCGCTCCAGGTGGACCGGGCGGCATGGGCGGCATGTACTAAGTTTCCAGCTGATCCAGAAACCTCAATCAACCAAAGGCGGCCGAAATCGGCCGCCTTTGCCTTTTCCAACCGAATTCACCTGGTGTTTGTGCGAATCTGCTGCGGCTTTCCGGCGAACAAAGCTCCCAGAAAAAGACTCCGCGTTCTCTGCGTGGAAAACACCATGGGCGGGGCAAAGAAATATTTCCGACTGAGCACCGTTGTGGCCAGGGAGCAAATCGCCACCGACCACGTGACTTGAGGAACCGAGGCCAGGATTTCTCGTCGCCTGCGGCCGAGCTGCATGGCCAAAACTGCCCATAACAGAAGAAAAACCGAAACAAGAAACGCAAGCCAGCATAGAAGTCACGCCGGGTCCGGTTGAATCCCAGGGCATCCGAGGTGAATCGCGTGCCTGGATGCCACGAGCGATTCCACGCCCCCTCCGGAAGGGTTTATCGGAAACCGAGCATGTGGCCCGCGGCGAACAGCACAAGCAAGACGGCAGCGATCCGGTAGCTAAGCGATACTTGTTGTCCCCGAACTCGAAACGCTCTTGTTCTTGGCACTGTATGTCCCGGTCCGGACTTTTTTTGCCGGCCGAATTTCTTGGCATCCGAAGGCCAAAGCTACAGCTTTTTGACTTATAGGCGACGCGCGAGTGACATTCGCGCTCCGCCGGTTGGGTTTATAATGGAGGTATTATGCCTCCTGCTCAAAATGCGTTCTGTACCGTCGAAGAAGCAGTCGAAGAGATCCGCCAGGGGCGGATGATTGTGCTGGTGGACGACGAGGATCGCGAAAATGAAGGCGATCTGACACTCGCCGCGGAAAAAATCACTCCGGAAGCCATCAACCACATGGCCAAGTTTGGTCGCGGGCTAATTTGCCTTGCTTTGACCGAGCAGCGCTGCGACGAGTTGAATCTGCCGTTGATGTCGCCAATCAACACATCCGTGCACAAGACAGCGTTCTGCGAAGCAATCGACGCCAAACTTGGAGTCACTACGGGCATCAGCGCTTCTGACCGGGCCATCACGATTCTCACCGCAATCGACCCAAAAACGAAGCCGCAAGACCTGGCGCGGCCCGGGCACATGTTCCCGTTGCGCGCAAGGAACGGTGGTGTGCTCGTCCGTGCCGGACAAACCGAAGCTTCGGTAGACCTGGCACGTATCGCCGGGCTGAATCCCTCCGGCGTCATCTGCGAAATCATGAACGAAGACGGAACCATGGCGCGTGTTCCGCAATTGATCGAATTCTGCCAGGAACACAATCTGAAGATGCTGACCGTGGCGGACCTCATTCGCTATCGCATGCGGCATGAACGCTACGTCCGCCGTATCGCCGAAACGACTCTGCCCACGCTCTACGGCGACTTCCGCATGATCGCCTATTCAAGCGATGTAGACCACGACCAACACATTGCGCTCGTACGCGGTGAACTCGAAGGCCCGACGCCGCCGCTCGTTCGTGTCCACTCGCACTGCATCACCGGCGATGTCTTCGGCTCCGTTTCCTGCGACTGCAATCAGCTCGTGGCCAAATCGCTCGAATTGATCGCCAAGGAAAACCGCGGTGTATTTTTGTACCTGCATCACACCGGCCGCGGGTTCTCCATCGACGCGCCGGAACTGCCCGGAACATTGCCCAGGATTTACTTTCACACGCGAGGACAATTGGATCGCGAGCCTGCTCGCCAGCGCCTGGTGCAACACGAAAGCGGCACCGGCGCGCAAATCCTGATTGATTTGGGATTGCAGGACATCCGCGTAGTGACCAACCACCCCAAAAAGGTCGTCGCTCTCGAAGGCTACGGCATTCGCATCGCCGATCAAGTCCCACTTGATCTGAGCGCACCCAAACGCACGCATCAGTGGAGTTGACCGCTCGTTCCTGCGTCCGGAACTAAGGCTTTCATTCGTCATCCGCCGAAGCAGGGGGCTTGAGGAACATCGACACTCTTGAACCTGTCGGCTGATCTTCGCGCCTGCAGAATCTTCTCCCGCGGTGGACGGCCCGGCAGTTGCAGTCATTGCTTATTCGAGGCGTTTTCCCTCCGTATCGTACAACTCCAGCTCTCCGAAAAGCGCGGCTTGATCTTGGATTTGCGTGCGGTCCCCGACGATTACGATTTGCATGTTGGCAGAGTCGAAGTATTTGCGCGCGGCTGCCAACAAATCGGCGGAAGTTAGCGCACGGACCTTGTCTCGATAGGTTTCCAGGTAATCGGCGGGCAGCTCATTGAGTTCCACCGTGGAGAATTGCGAGAGCAACCCTTCCTGAGTCGCCAGGCCCATGGAAAACAGGCCGGTGAGATAGTTTTGCGCGTCGGCCAATTCCGCCGCGGGCACCGGCAAAGAGCGGAGTTTGTCGAGTTCGTAAAATATTTCGCTTAGCGACGCCGCGACCACATCATTGCGTACCGCCGCCGAGACCGCAAAGTAGCCGTGTCGCCGCAGCGGAGTAATTCCGCTGCGTGGACTATAGGTGTAGCCCTTATCCTCACGAATGTTCATTACCAGGCGCGAATTGAAGGCGCCACCATACAGGCTATTGGCCAGGCCCAGGCGAATCCAGTCCGGATTTTTCCTGGTGATCGCATGGCAACCAGCAAGAATCTGCGTCTGCACGGAACCGGGATTGTGCACGAGATAGACGCGGCGGCCGCTCAATTGCGGCAGTGCCGGCTCTTCCTTCGCGGCTGGCTTCCTCCCTTCCCAGGTGCCAAACGCTTTTTCCGCCAGTTTCAACATGGCTTGCGGTTCGAAATCGCCGACGAGCACCAGCAACGCGTTTTCTGGAGTGTAAATCTCTCGGTAGACACGTTCGAGGTCCTCGCGTTTGTACGCTAAGACTTGCTCTTCGCTTGGAGAAACGCGCGCGTAAGGATGCCTTCCGAAGAGAATCTTGCGCAAGCGCTCACCCGCCAGAAATCCCGGTGAAGTGCGTTCGAGCTTCACTTCCTCCAGCTTCTGGCGGCGTTCCCGCTCGAATTCCGGCTGCGGGAAAGAGGCTTCCCGTGACAATTCCCCAACAAGTTGCAGCAGCGGCTCCGCGAATTCGCTGAGGCCCGCGAACGAAATGGCGCTGATGTCCTGACCCGCCGATGCGCCCAAATCCGCGCCGAGGCGCCGTAAGTCCTCTTCAATCTGGCGGCTGGTGCGCTTTGCTGTGCCCGTCCGCAACGCCGTAGAGGTCATTTCCGCAAGGCCGACGGAGCGCTCCGAAACCAGGGCTTCTCCGGCGCGAAAAAACAACTCGCCATGAAATTTGGGAATGGCGTGCGCTTCGGCCAGCACAATTTCCAAGCCGTTCGCGAGCTTCGCACGCGTCCGCTTTGGCCAGGTGACCGGTCGCTCCGGCGCAAGGGCCGGTACGGCGTTTGCAACTTCCCCAGCGCGGGTCGCCATTATGCAGCCTCCTTTTCCTGCTTGCCGACCGGCGTCCGGAACACGATGGCGCGATTCTCCGGCCGGAGATATCTCTTCGCGGTCGCCTGGATTTCTTCGCGTTTCACCCGCAGGAAGTCGGCCAGAACGGTGTTCACCAGTCGCGGTTCGTTTTCGAATAACGTGAAACACGCCAGCAGGTGCATTAGGCCGTAGCGCGGCATGTGTCCGCCGCGGCCCCCTTCGAGCGTCGAGTAATAATCCGAACGCCATTTCACTTTCAGTTGGTCCAGCTCTTCCGGCAAGATGCCCTTCTCTCGCACTTCCTGCAGGACGGCGTCAAAAGCGGCAAGCGTCTGCTCCGCCGAATATTCCGGCTTATGTAGAATGCGTGTGGTCATCTGCGAAGGACCGTCGTAGCCGAATACGTCGTCGACTCCCCCGTCCGCTTCCACGGCGATCTGCTTTTCGAGCACCAATTCTCGGTAGATGCGGCCTGCGCGACCGCCGTGCAACGCCTGGTCTAGCAGAACCATCGCGTACCACTCCGGCGTGCGGCGCTTCGGGAGCACGTAGCCAATCGCCATCGCCGGCAACGTGCCGAACTTCTCTTCCACATATCCTCGACGCTCTTCCGTTTGCAAAGGCTCGGAAGGATCGGCGAACGGCGGCGTGGCTCCAACGGGGATCGATCCGAAATATTTTTCAGCCAGTGCGAGCCCTTCTTGAGGATTTACGTCGCCCAGTAGGAGAAGCACGGCATTGTTCGGTATGTAATAGGTGCGGAAAAATCTCTGGACGTCGGCAAGGCTGGCGGCGTCCAGATCGGCAAAATCGCCATAAAAATTATGAGCATTGGCCCAATTGCGAAAGGCCACCGGCGGCATATCCAGCCACGGAAAACCGCCATACGGCTGGTTCAGCACATTGACGCGCACTTCTTCTTTGACGACGTTGCGTTGGTTGATCAGGTTTTCTTCGTCGACCTTGAGAGCGCGCATGCGGTCGGCTTCGAGCCAAAGAACGCGTTCGAGCGCATTGGAAGGGACGGCCTCGTAGTAGTTCGTGACGTCGTACATGGTCGAGCCGTTCAAAACGCCACCGCTCGAATTGACCAGCTTGATATGCTGCATCTTCGGAGCGTTCTCCGAGCCTTGGAACATCATGTGCTCGAACAGATGCGCGAATCCGCTGCGGCCCTGAGATTCCAGGCGAAAGCCGATCTTGTAGTAAACGCCTACGGTCACCACCGGCGCAGCCGCGTCCGGCACGATCACAACGCGCAGATTGTTCTTCAGCGTTCCAGTGTGGATCGGAATTTGCAATTGAGTCACTCTTAGTCCCCTTTGGCTTTTATAGTTACAACATGCACATTTTCTGAAATCGTGTCCAGTTCGCGCAGGGTCGCCACGGGATTGTGCGACAGCACTTGAGCCGCCAGCCGGCTCACGGCATGGTATGCATCCAGATATTCCGGCCGCATGCCGGCCAAAGCATTCTCGTGCGCCGATATCACGCCAAAATCGCCCCGCGCCAATGGGCCGGTCCAGGCCTTCCGCGGGCCGAGCTTCTCGTAATTCTCGAGCACCTGCCGCGTTAATGAAACGAGCGCGCGCGCCGCTTCCCGCCGCTTCAGTCCTGCGTTCATCAGCACTCGAACACCTGCTTCTTCGAGTGCGAGGCACAATCCCGCGGCAAAGCCACCCGCGGCGTGATACAGCGGCTTTTTCTCCGCAGAAATTCCCACCGGTACGCCGCCGAGCGACCGCGCCATCTTTCTTGCCACACGCACGGCCGGCTCGTCACCCTCGATCGCAAAAACTTTCCCCTCGAGCGGCGGCACGCTCACGCCATTGAACGACTGCAACGGATGCATCGAACCAACGGTCGCGCCCCAGAATTGCAGCGGCATCAGAACAGAAGCTTCGAGTGCCCCGCTGGTGTGAAGAACAACCTTGCCACGCAGGTCCTCGCCGGCACTCTGCGCCAACTCCGCCGCAACAGCCGCGATGGCGTCATCCGGCACAGTGAGCAGAATCGCGGACGCGGCTGCAATCGTCGCGGGAACACCGGCCACAGGCCTGCCACCTCCGATAAAACGCACGCCTCGTTTTGCGCTAGCTTCGGAACGACCCGCTACAACGGTGATGCGCCAACCCGTTTCCCGCAGGCGTCGCCCGAGCGCGCGGCCCACGCGTCCCGCACCGACGATGGCCAGGCTCTTCGTCATCCATGCTAGGATAACCTGAGGCTGGGTTACGACTCCAATCCATGCATTTCTTCTGGATTCTGCTCTTCGGACTCATCGCGTTTTTCTGGACAACGTATGGATTAAAGGTCGCTCATGGCACTCTGCAGTTGCCTTGGCTCAAGGATTTCCATGCTGCCGATAACGCCAGTTACCCGCCCATTTCGTTGATTTTTGCGGCTCGCGATGAGCAGGAAAAGCTTCCCGCAGCGCTCGCCACGCTCGTTTCGATCGACTATCCCGGCCTGGAAATTATTGCCGTAGACGATCGCTCCGGCGATGCCACGCCGACAATTCTCGACGAATTTGCGGCGCAGCACCCCCAATTGAAAGTCGTCCACGTGCGCGAACTGCCGAAAGGATGGCTCGGAAAGCCGCACGCGCTGCAAAGTGGTTATGAAGTTTCCTGTGGCGAACTCATCGTTTTTACGGATGCCGACGTGAAGTTCGAACCCGATGCGTTGCGGCGCGTCGTGACGTTGTTCCGCGAGCGCGGGTTTGACCACCTGACCCTACTTGGCGACGTCGAGCGCAGCGGCTTCTGGGATACCGTGCTCATTTCGTTTTTCGGCCTGGGCTTTCAATTGGCGACCAATCCTCATAACGTCAGCAATCCGAACTCGCGCACTTACGTCGGCGTCGGTGCCTTCCAGATACTGAGGCGCACTGCTTACCAAGCCTGCGGCACGCACCGCCGCTTGGCGATGGAAGTCGTCGACGACATGAAGCTCGGGAAAATTGTGAAGAGGGCCGGATTTCGGTCGGGTGTTGCGGTGGCACAAAACTACGTTTCCGTCGCCTGGCATCTAGGATTGCGCAATCTGGTGCGCGGAGTGGAAAAAAATTTCTTTGCCTGGGCGCAATTCCGCGTTTCCATGGCCGTGGTGCAAATTCTCGGCCTTCTTATTTTGAATGTCTTTCCCTTTGTCGGACTGATTTTCGGACATGGCTGGATTCGCGCGCTGGCGGGAATTTCCGTGGTGATCGCCCTGTGTTTCCACTTGGGTGTGGACGTGGTAATGCGCGCGTCCCCGTTCTATTGTCTGACGCTTCCCTTAGGTGCGACGATCTTCGCCTACATGATCCTGCGCTCGACGGTCATTACGCTGCGTCAAGGCGGCATCGTCTGGCGGGACACGTTCTATCGGCTGGATGAACTACGCCAAGGATTGGTCTAACCGGACCCGTCGGCTCAGGCGCCGGCCGCCGCTTCCGGCAACTCTTTTCCGAATAAGCCAGCAACGTCCTGTTGCTTAAGCGCTTTGATCCGGTCGCGGAATTGCGCCGCTTTTTCGAATTCGAATTTCTTTGCCGCTTCGCGCATCTGGCTTTCGAGTTGCTTCAAAAGTTCCGCGAGCTGCTCTTCCGATTTGACCGAGGCCGCCGCGGCATCAAGAGCCACGGTATCCAGGGGAACCGTGACATAGTCGGCCTCCACGATGTGCGCCAGTTCCATGTCCACTCCCTTAATGATCGATTCCGGCGTGATGTTGTTTTCCTTGTTGTAGGCCAACTGCTTCTCCCGACGCCGATTGGTTTCGCTGATGGCCTCGTTCATCGATTTCGTCCGGACATCGGCGTAGAGAATGGACCGGCCTTCCACGTGGCGAGCGCATCTGCCCATGGTTTGGATCAGCGAAGTCGTGCTCCGCAAATACCCTTCTTTATCCGCGTCCAGAATCGCCACAAGCGAAACCTCCGGCAGATCCAGGCCTTCGCGCAACAGGTTAATGCCGATCAGCACGTCGAACTCACCTTTGCGCAGATCGCGCAGAATCTTGATGCGATCCAGGGTTTCCACTTCCGAGTGCAAATACCGGCACCGCACGCCGATTTCACTGAAGTATTCGCTCAAGTCCTCCGCCATGCGCTTGGTCAGAGTGGTTACCAGAACGCGCTCGTTTTTGGCGGCTCGGATACGAATCTCTTCGAGTAAATCGTCCACTTGCCCCTTCACTGGGCGTATTTCCACCTCCGGATCGATCAACCCCGTCGGGCGAATCACCTGCTCGACGAAGAGACCGCCCGATTTCGTTAATTCATAAGGCCCCGGTGTCGCCGAAACATAGATCGCTTGATTCATGCGGTGCTCGAATTCCTCAAATGTCAGGGGTCGGTTGTCGAGCGCGGATGGCATGCGAAAACCGTAATCCACCAGCGTTTGCTTGCGCGAGCGGTCGCCGTGATACATGCCTCGGACCTGCGGAACGGTGGCGTGCGATTCATCCACAAAAAGCAGATAGTCCTGCGGCACGTAGTCCAGCAGCGTCGGAGGCGCTTCACCCGGCAGGCGCCCGCTCAAATGCCGGGAGTAATTTTCAATGCCGTGGCAATAGCCGATTGTGCGCATCATCTCGATGTCAAACATCGTGCGCTGGACGACGCGTTGCGCTTCCACGTATTTTCCCTGTCTTTCCAATTCTTTCTTCCACCATCCCAGCTCTTCCTGGATCCCGACGATCGCGCGGTCGCGCTGATCCTGCGGCATGACGTAGTGCGTCTTCGGATAAATGGGCACGCGCGTCAAGTCTTCCTGTCCTTTGCGGATCTCTCCGGTCAGCGGGTCGATCTGACGAATCGTGTCGATCTGGTCTCCCCACATTTCGAAACGATAGCCCTGATCTTCGTAGGTCGGGTAAATCTCGATGATGTCTCCGCGTACGCGAAATGTGCCGCGCCGCAAGTCTTCGCTGCGCTCGTACTGAATATCGACGAATCGACGTAGCAGCGCTTCACGCGAAGTTTGCTGGCCTTTTTCGACCATCACCAGCATTCCGTAATACGCTTCCGGCGAGCCCAGGCCGTAGATGCAGGAGACTGAGGCGACAATCACCACATCGCGCCGCTCAAACAGCGATCGCGTGGCGCTCATTCGCAATTTGTCCAGTTCGTCGTTGATCGTCGCTTCTTTGTCGATGTACAGGTCGGCGGAAGGCACGTAGGCCTCGGGCTGGTAGAAATCGTAGTAGCTGACAAAGTACTCGACTGCGTTGTCCGGGAAAAAGCCTTTGAACTCATGGTAAAGCTGCGCCGCCAGGGTTTTGTTATGCGCAAGGACCAACGCGGGCCGGTTGGCCGCCGCGATCACTTTGGCCATCGTGAAGGTCTTGCCCGAACCGGTCACACCGAGCAAAACCTGGTTCTTGTCTCCGGCTTCCAACCCTCGGGTCAGCTGTTCAATCGCGGTGGGCTGATCTCCGCGAGGCTGATAGTTGCTGCGCAGCTTGAAATCCATCGGAAAGGTCTCCTGCCGGCTCGCTGGCCCGTGCGGAAACCTCCATTATAGCGCGCTTGGCAAATCGGATTGCTAACCGGGACGGTGGCGAGGATAAGAGGGCCGCTTGACCGTTTCAAGGACCGGTAAATTGCGCCGTCGGAACGAAGACCGTCTCAAAGTGACTGGTCACATCGACGGAATAGTGAACTTGATTCGTGCCGTCCTGTTTTGCGATGGTGACATCCAAAGATTGCTGAACATCCTCATTGGCTCGCACCAGCAGACCGCTTTTGCGCGAGATGAACACCGCAGTCTCGTTCTTGCCTGTCGCGGTCCCTGAAGTTTTCAGCTGGTGCAGTTTGTAGTCCTCCGGAGTAGCGTCTTGCGGATTCGACTTTTGTTTGAGCGTGGCGGTCGTGAGGAAAGCAGCGCACTGCTCATTCGGAAGAATCGGGCACGTATCGTCCTGCACGTAGGTAGTCTCCCGCTCCCAGACGAGATTGCCAATCGGCGTGGGCGTCTTTTCCACTTCGACGGATTTCCACTTTTCTCCCAGTCTTACGCCGGAAGTGGGCAGCGTCCAGCCAAACGCGAATTGTGCAACCCAGAATTGCCAGGCCAAGCGCTGTTCGGGCTCGAGCCGATCGAGTCCGTCGGCATGGGTCAGAGCGCCGTCACCGCCGATCGTGAAGGCCACTGTTAAGGGACGCGCTGCGGCGGTTCCCGCGGCTGGCGGTTCCGATCGAAGCAGTTGCGTTTCCGCGGCCAGCATCGGCCGGCGATCCAGCGCGTGAAAATCCTCCACGGAAAGCCGCAAATTTGTGGAGAAGTCGGCGTACAAAGGCTTGGGTTCAAACATCGTGGTCACGTTGCTCTTTGTTTTGACGTAGCGCTTCAGCCGCGCATGGCTTTCGTAACGATAGGTGTCCCCGTTTTTCAGCAGTGGAAGCAGTTGGATGCGGTCGTCGCTTTTCGTCGCTGCGCTCAACAAGACAATCGCCACAACCCCGAAACAGAGCGCCGCGAACAGCTTTCGGTGGCGCTGGGCCTGGTTCATTTTTTCGAAGCACCGAGCCGGCGGTCAAAAAAATCGCTCGTGGCCTGATAGGCCTTAAGCCAGTCGCGATAGAGCAGCAGGTCGTGTGTCTCATCCGGAAAGATCAACTGCTCGATGGAAACACCTTGAGCGCGAAGCCGCGCCACGAGGTCCACGGTCTGCGAGAACATCACGTTGCGGTCGTCATCACCATGAATGAACAAGACCGGCGATTTCCAGGTGTTGACCGCGGATACCGGGGAAGAGTCGTGAGCCAGTTTCACAAGATCGGGCGAAATGTGCTTCCCTTCCCAATTGTCGGCGGGCCAATCGTGCACGCCGTGAAAATCCACGCCAGCAGCGAACAGATCCGAATTACGGCCCAAGCCGAGAGCGGTCAAATAGCCGCCGTAGCTGCCGCCCCAAAGACCGATGCGCTGTCCATCGACGTCGCTACGGCTCTGCAGATATTTTCCCGCAGCCACAACATCCTGATATTCGGAAGCGCCGCGCCCTGCGCGATTCGGAGCTTCGCGAAACGCGCGGCCGTAGCCGACGCCGCTGCGGTAATTGATGGCCAGCACGATGTAGCCGCGATTCGCCAGGTACTGATTCATTGCATAGGAGTTTGCGTAATAGCCCATGTAATGCCACCCAAGCAGCATCTGCCGCATGGATCCGCCGTGCAGAAAAACTAGCGCGGGACGCGTTTCTCCCGGTTTCCCATTTTTTGGCAGAAACAGTTGACCGTGAATTTCGAAATCATTTGCAGAGTGATAGGTGATTGCCTGGGGCACCACCAACTGATCTGCTGGAAATCGCTTTTGCCAGGTTGTTGAGGAGACCTCGACAGACTTTGCGTCCGCCGGCAACGTCGCGTGAAAAAGACGGCCGGGATGTGTCGCGTCGGACCCAAAGTAGAACAAATCGTGGCCGTCGCTTAGCACGACCGGATGCCACTCAATGCCTTGTGTCTTTGTTTGTGGTTGCAACTTCGTCCCATCCGCGCCAACGCTCCAAATGTGCCTGCGGTCGATATCGCCACAATTGGAATTGAAGAAAATCGTTTTCTGATCCTGCGAAAATGACCATTGCTCCACTTCGCAGTCACCGGGAGTGAGCAGTTTTGCGGCGCCACCAGCGGAAGAAATGGAATAGAGATGCTGCCAGCCATCGGCTTCACTCGCGAATACAAGGCGGCCGTCTCCGGCCCAGTGGACCACGCCACCGCCCGTATCTTGCGCCATGTAGGGATAGGAATCCTGCAGCGCCGTTCCGCTATGCCAGACTTCTCGCGCGCTTCCATCTTCTACGTCGACGACCCAAACGGCCCAGGGATGCGGCCGATCCGGCTCGATGAAATATCCGTCGGGAGTATCGCGCGGAATTGCGGGCTGGCGAACAAAGGCGACATGCTTCCCGTCGAGTGACCAGACGGGATCCTTATCCGAATCGACCGACGGCGCCAGAAATTTCACGGTCTGAGCCTTCGCGTCGTATATCCCGATGAAGCTGTGATCCTCGCGGTCGGTGACGAAGAGCAGCTGCGAACCAACTGGCGACCAGTCAACAGGATGGTTTTTCCCCCGAACCACGATCTGCCTCGGTTTTTCTGATGCATTGAGCGACGACGCTACCCACAACTCTCCGCTGCGCCCGTAGGCCACTTGCCCCTGCGCTGAAACGGCAGGCGACGTTCCGGCATCGATCTTGACAGGCGCGCCACCGGTCCAGGAAACCGCCCATACCGTTTGTTGCTCTCCTGCGGGATTGCTGGCTGGATTCGCATAATCGCCGGCCGAGTCTTTCCCTTCGCCGCGAACATACACAATCGTGCTGCCATCGGCCGAAAATCTCAGACCGGACAATTCACCTCCATCGTCCTCCTGGTAGGAGGTCAACTGCCGGGCGGCAAAATCTGGCCCCTCCGCCACCCAAATATTGCGCTTCCCTTGTTCATTAGACGCCCAGGCGATGCGATTGCCGCTCTTGGAGGCCATCAAATTTGAGTTGAAGGGAGCGCTGAGGATCTGCTCGATGGTGAAAGTTCCCTGCGCGGAACTGGCTTGAGCAGACAATAGCGTGCCCACTGCCACAGCTAGGCGGAATCGAATCATGATTATCCCCTGGGCCTCAGGATTTCCTTCCTCTTCACGCACGGCGCACGCGTCACGGGCGCGCTTGATTCGTTGCGACGGGTGAAACGGCTACCGCTGGATTTTCCAATTGTCCGCTGACGCGCAATTCGCGCGCTTGAGACGCCACGCGAGTTCCGGGCAATACTCGTGGTCTTGGAGAAAAAACCAGATTGCCGTCCATTCCAAACGAAATGGTTCCCGCCAATTGCGTTCTCTGGTGCGGCGCGTCCAATCGTAATCCGTCCAGGTGCACCTTCTGATCGCTCAGTTGGAACTCCCCTTCGCCGCTCGTCCAGCGGGAAGCGCCGATGGATAGCCCGCCCGATTCTGCGCTTTCCTCGACATCCCAGCCACGAAATTCAATCTTGCTCAACTTCACTTCGCCGCCTCCCGCCAATTGCTTTAGCAAATCTTCCCTGCCAACGCCGTTTGTGCTCAGATGAATCTTTCCGGAGGCCAAGCCGCTCCAGCGTTCGCCCCAGCGCGGCGACCAGGGCAATTGCGCCAGGTTCACGGTCGCAATCTCCGCGTTCATTTCATATGTCGGCAGCCGGGAGAAAAAGGCCTGCATTTCGCCATGCACAACTCCACCTGCCCATTGCGCCTCAGCATCGCGCACGTCTAGATGTAGGGCGCGGAGCGCCAGTGAGGCCCGGACCTTTGCCAACTTGATCTTTTCAATGGTCAGTGAGTCCGTGGTCAGTTCTCCTTCGGCAGACACGCGCCGCAGCAATTCGCTGGCTTGCGCGGTATTCGTATTCCCCAACAGGGACGGCAGCAAGCGCTGCAACCAATTCGGCCGCGACCGCGGGCCAACCCAATGATCCAATTCTGTCGCGTCCAGGTGATCGGCATGAAGCTGAAAGTGCCAGTTGCCGTCTTCGCTTCCGATTCCGTCGGAGTTTTCCGAAATTGTGCCGGACCAGGCTGCCCCGAACGCATCCACTTTCGCCAGAGCCAAGCTGCGGATTCCGTCCTTCCATTCCAGGAGCGCATCATCGATCTTCAAAGGTTCATTTAACCCTGCAACCTGCAAACGTGCTTTCGTCAATTCGAGCGAACCGCTGCGGCGCGCTTCCTTCGGATTGCTGCTCCAATTCCAGTCCAGAGTTCCTGCAGCGCTGCCTTTGTATTCCCATCCTTTGTTCAAGGAATGACCGAACGCCAAGGTCAGTTTGAATAAGGAAGCCACGTCCACCAGGTGCAGGTTCAATCGCAAAGCGCCCTGGCGTGCCACCAAATCCTCGGTCAGCCCGGCTTCGATGTTGTTCTCCGGTGCAGCTGCGCTTCGCACTCTGGCGCCGGTTTTTTCTGTTTGCCCGGCTGCTTCGACCGGCAACTTTATACGGAACCCTTCGATGTTGAACGTTCCGTTGCGCACCGATCCATGAAACGGGTCGAGGCGCGCCACGAACTGACCCGGCATGCGCAACGTGCCCGAGGTGCTCTGGATGCCCCCGTCTTCCCATCGCAACGGCCAGCCGCTGGCGGTCAAAGACCCTGAAATCAAATCGCTGATTGTCACGCCTTCCGCAATATTGGGCTGAAATGCGCGATACCACCCCAGTAAATCTTCGCCCTGTACAGCCATGCTCTGGAAATGCGCCTTCCAGTTCACCGGGCTGGAGGTCTGCATAACGGCCGTGCCGACCATCCGCGATTGCGGCGACTCCACGCGTACTTCATCGGCCCGAGCCTCTCCGGCGGCGAATGCCCACAATCCCTTCACGCTCACGTTGACTCGCGGATTATCGTCACGCTCCGTCAAATCCCAGCGGTGAATGTTTCTCGCTCTTGCCTGCAAAACAAAACGCCATTCGCTCGAAGGCAACTCTGTCGCGGCTGTCCCCATTCCGATGCTGGCATTCCCATCCAGCGCGAAATCTCCACGCACGCCCGAATCGTTTCCGGTGATCAGCCGGAATAGGTCCGCAATCGAAGCCTTCTCCCAGTGCAGCTGGATTTGCGCGGGCTGCAAACGAGCCGACGTACCAGCGACATATCCGGCCACCTGCAGCGTGCCGGTCGATTGCAATTGCACACCGCTGCGCCAGGGGGTGGCCTCTAATTGTAATTGCCAACGGCCGGAGGAAACCTGTTCCACACTTCCAGAAACGTTCGTAAATGCGAACGGCCGCTTTTCGTCGCCTAGCTTGAAATTGATGCGCCCGTCGTCGAAGTCAATCTTCTGCAGAAGATGCGTGGGTTCCGCTTGAGCTTTGCGTGGCGCAACGGCAGCACCCAGGCTCCCCCCAGGCCGCGTCGGCGGCAACCAGCCCTCCAGATTCCAGCGGTCATCCGCGTTTCGCACGAGAATCAGGCTAGGCCGCGTGAAAGACATTGTGCCGAACTCGAAATGACCGCGAAGCAATCCCATCCAACGGAAGCGCGCCGTCATGTGTTCCGCGCGCAAAAAGTATTCATTCCCGAACGCCGGATCCTCGCCGAGGGTGACGGCATCCACGTCCAGTTCCGGTATCGGCAGAATCTGAACGGAAAGCCGGCCGGCTTGGACGGGACGGCCGAACGCAGTTTCCAAATGCGCGATTAGATAGCCCCGCATGCGATGGGTACGAACGAGCAGCGACACAGCGGCCTGAACTGCGAGAATTACGGCCAGCAGCGTTACTACGATTCCGCCGTATTTGCGAAGCCGAATCACCTTGAGGTGAGTCTCTCAGACCTGACAGGAAAAGTGTAGTGCCACAGGGCTACGATGGCTCAGTGAACCGTGTGCAGCATCCGGTTCCACCGGGTGCGCGCCGGAAGATGGATCAGCGTGTCAAAGATGGCCAGGATCCTCTCTCCGAAAGTGGCACTGCCATAGTCCGCGCTGTTCGCATTGATCGACCAGTAGATCAGAAACGGACGCCCCATGATGGCATCCCGATCGACGAATCCCCAATAGCGGCTGTCCAGGCTGTGGTCCCGATTGTCGCCCATGGCGAAGTATTTTCCGGGAGGCACGACGAGTTCGTCGCCTCGAATGTGTTTGCGGATGTCATGGGCCCATTCGGGTTGCAGCGACGACAGATACATCTGATTTCCCAGCGGCGGAAAATTGTAGTTCAGCGGATCGCCGTATCCGGAGCTTGCGTCGTGGACGACGTACGGCTCGTCCAGGGGTTGCCCGTTCACATACACCTGCTGGTCCACGATCTTCAGGCGATCTCCGGGCAAGCCGATCACGCGTTTCACGAAGTGCGGGTGGTCCAGGTAAGGAAACTTGAAAACGATGATGTCGCCGCGTTGCAGCTCTCGATAGGGCAGGAGCTTTTCGTACCAGGCGCCGTGCCCGCCAAAAATGAACTTGTTCACCAACAGGTGATCGCCGACCAGCAGAGTCCGTTCCATCGATTGCGAAGGAATCTTGAATGCCTGCACGACAAAGCTCGTGCCGAAGAGCGCCAGAATCACGGTAACCAGCAAGGATTCCAGGTACTCGGAAACCGTCGTTTGATTTGTGTGCGCGGAAGCTTGGCGTTCGGCTTCGGCCTGTGCGTGTAGATCCGGTCCAGGCGCTTGTTCAGGCGCTACCGTTTCCGGCGTGAGCGTCTCATCCGGCATTCGGCCCGACCTCTTCCTTTGCCTTCAATTCCGCTTGCCGCAATTTTTCGAGCGCCTGGCGCGCCGCTTTTTGTTCCGCTTCCTTTTTCGTGCTGCCCTCGGCGCTGGACATGCATTCGCCCTTCACCCACACCTGCACCAGGAAGGTTTTCTGGTGGTCCGGCCCGCTCTCACCCGCTAGGCGGTACTCCGCGAGTTGGCCGCCGCGTCCCTGCAAAAATTCCTGTAAGGCGCTCTTGCGGTCTGATTCCGAGATGCGCTCGCCGTCTTCGGCGGCCTGCGCCAGAACTGTTTTCTTCAACAACGCGCGCGCCGGGTCCAACCCGCCGTCCAGATAGATGGCCGCCACCACCGCTTCAAAGGCATCGGCAAGAAGCGCCGGCTTTTCTCGTCCACCCGTCTTTTCTTCGCCGCGTCCGAGCCGCAAGTGCTCGCCGATGGCGAGGCTGCGCGCGGCAATCTCCAGCGAATGAGCGTTGACGATCCGTGCCCGGCTTTTCGAGAGTTGGCCTTCCGTCCATTCGGGAAAGTGACTGAGCAGAAACTCACTGGTGAGCAATTCCAGAACGGCATCGCCCAAGAACTCCAAGCGCTCGTTGTCCTGCACGACGGAGCCCGCAAAAGCGATGTCCTCGCCGCGCGCCGCGCGCAGTTCGGGAACTGCCGAACTGTGCGTCAGGGCCCGGTCCAGCAAGTTTGGGTCACGAAATTTGTGACCCAAACGCTCCATCAAGCGTTCGTCTTCATCGCGGAACATGGTCTCCGCTCCCGCCATTCAGAGGCACGGCCGGCTTATTTCGGCGCGCTCAACTGCGTGGTACTGAGCTTTTTCGCTTCGTCGATTTGCGACTTGCAGGCCGCCTGGATTCCGCCGGGAATATCCGAACATTTCGTGAAGTCCGTCACGGCGGCGTCAAAATGCGAGGTCTTTTCGTTGCAGATGCCCAGAACGTAGTAATTCACCGGGTCCGGCTGGGGATCGAGTTGGATGGCCTTTTCGAAATGCGGAATCGCATCCGCGAACTTCCCCCTGCGGAACGCCACCATTCCGAGGCCGCTGTAAGCCAGCGCGGAAGTCATGTTCTTCGCCTTCAGAAAGGCATCGTCCGCCATGTTGTCCGGTTTAGTGACGGTTGGGACCAGATCGAGCGCTTTCTGCGAGTATTGTTCGGCCTTCGCCAGCCGTTTCGCCGGGTCGGGTGTGTTGGCGCTAATCGCACGGGGAAGCGCGGAACCCAAGATTGCCAAGGTCTGGATGTCGTTCGGAGCGAGTGCCAGTTCCTTGTCGCCTACCTCTTCCATTTTGTCGATTTGGCCCTTGCTGAAGTAAAACTTCACCTGCCAGCCATAGATTTCGGTGCGATACCGGCTCTCCGGATATTTCTGCAGAAAATCCTCCGCAGCCTGCTCTTTCTTTGCCGGATCATCGGTCGCCGCTTCGTGAAACGCTTTGTAGGCGGCTTCTTCTTCGGCGCTGACCGGTGGAGGCGCGCCTTGCAGAGTCAATGGCGCCGATTGTGGATTGCTCGGGTTCGGCTGTTGCTGCTGTTGTTGCTGCTGCTGTTGCTGCTGCCCTGGAGCCGGTGCAGGCGGCGACGACTGTCCGAACGACGCTGCGCACCCCAGGCACGACACCGCGAGGACCAAAGCCATCCTCCATTGATTGCTACTTCTGTTCATAACCCGGTTCTCCTTTTCTCAGTTTCATGGCCGTTCCGATGGTTTCCTCAAATCCAGGTCACCCAACCCCTTTTGCGCTGCCTGCTGGGCCTGCGGAGGGGCACCCTGGACGTTCAGCACCGCCTGATACTCCGACTTCGCTCGAGCCAACTGCCCTTCGTCCTCAAAAATTCGCGCCAGGTAAATGTGCGACCACGCCATCACCAACGGATCCTGCGAAGCCGCGTATTGCCCTATGGTCAATCGACCGAAAACTTCCTTGGCTCGCTCCGCATCGTGGTCCAGTACCGCCACCATGCCCAGTCCATACCAGGCGCGCGGCTGATTGGGATATTTCGCCAGCACGCTCTTGAAGGAAACTTCTGCCGCGCGCGGGTTTTTCTCGGATAGTTTCTTCTCGCCGTCGGTCAAGGCCTCAATCGCCGCGGGATCGTCGGGTAGAGTGCTTACCCGCGCGCGATCGCGTGCTAGGACTTCACCGCTCAGATCCTTGCTTTGCGCGGTCTCTTCCGCCGGAGCAAACTTAATGGCCGCGAGACGCGTCTGTTCTGTGTTTGCGTCGATCGCCCGCACCAGATCCGGAAAATAATTCCGAAACGTCGGTTCGGACTTCTCGTATGCCACCAATCCCATGAAAATCGGCCGGACGAGCACATATCCGTCCGCATCATTGCTCTCTAATGCAGCTTCTCGCTCGCTCGGCGACATCTTCTTCAGCTTGATTTCCACCGCTCTTACCGTGCACTCCCCAAACCAGGCCGGGAAGTCATCCTTCAGGTCGGGAGCCAGCCGCGGCGCCTTTGCCGCGACCTCGTACAGCGGCCGCTTCACGGCTATGACGTGCGGATATTGCAGCGGAAGGCCGTCAAGAAGGAAATGAAGATAGGCGTGGCGGACCACATCCGCCGGGATCTCTTCGCTTCCGCTCAGAACAATCGCGTAGTGATCCACAAAGTTTCTGACGTTCGTGATGCGACCGACCAGCGGCTCGACAACGATGGTGAAGGTCTTCGGCACTGCCGGATTTACGACTGCGCGAACGTACGTGCTAGCCTGGAAAACTATGTCGGCGATTGGTTCGTGCAACCTTTCGATTTCGCGTTCATAGAGAGGCTGAACACCTCGATAAAGTCTCCCGATGTTTTGCTCGGTATAATAGCTCGAGAGAATGTCGCTGAATCCCTCGAGGTCGATAACGTCCGGCGGCAGTTCGTCTCTTCGCAACACCGGCCGGAATTTGGGCGCCGGGCCCGAAACAAGCCCGAACCATACGAACCGGGATAGCATTGCCGCGGGATCGCGGAATTGATGGCCTTTGTAGAATTCCTTCAACGCATCTACCGCCGGCCCCTTCTGCGCCCGCAGCCGCTCCCGCATCTGCGAGCGATAGATGCTCCAGTTGTCGGGATTGACTTCGCCTTCGTATCCGGCTGCATAGAGCGCGCACATCGTCGCGAACATAGCTTCGCTCGAGTCGATGGTTGTGGCGGTCGCTGGCGCGGGCCGGGGTGCGGGCCGTTGCCCCTGGCAAAGGGCAGCGCACGCGGCCATGAAGAGCAGAATCACACAAAGCTTGTCGGTGATTTTTCTCGGCATCTGTTATTTGCTAGGCGGGTCCGCTCCCTGATTAGCTCGCGCGCCCTGGCAGGTTCATGAGGCTTGGATGGCGGTATCACTGGGTGATACGGACATTCAGGAATCACGCTGCCGTGTCCTTTAGCCAATGTACAGGCGCCCTTTCCATGAGTCAAGGAAGCGTCTTCGGCAACGGGACCGTTGGCCGGGCGACCTGGAACGCACTGCCGAGCTCTAGGTAAATGGAGGAACCGGGTGTGGCAAATGTTGTCTCGGGCTCCCGACGACTTGGGCGCGGGCTTGCCAGCGTGATTCCATTTTGTTAGGAATAGGTCATGGTTCTGCGAACCACAACCATGAAGCGAACACCTATTCTCGTCCTTTCTTGCGTCTCTTTCGGCTTGTCGAGCTCACCCAGCTTTACGGCCACGCAATCTACCAGCGCACCTTCGACGAAGCAGCTTGAATCCAAGAGTTTCCAGCTGGATGGCGGCAAAGTGTGGACGGACACCGGGATTACGCTTGAGCCCGGCCAACGCGTGGTCTTCACGGCTGAGGGCAATCTGCGTTATTCCGACGCCAAGGCCGATAACGGGCCCGAGGGTTTGACCCGCAATTTCAAGGATTTAATCCGCATTCTGCCGTACAACGACGCCGGTCGCGGCGCGGTCATCGGAAGAATCGGGGACGCGGACATCGCACAATCGTTCCTGATCGGAACAAGCAAAGACATCACCGCTCCGATCAGCGGCAAACTTGCCATTGGCATCAATCAAGCCGACAGCGACACCGGCGACGGCTCTTACACGGTAAAGGTCACTGTGTACGCTTCGGACGGCGCGGCCCGAGAAGTGGCGCGCGTTGTTCCCTCGATATCCGGGATCGACAATTCACTCTTCAGCAAAATTCCCCGCCGCATAAGCGACCAGCAAGGCGATCCAGGGGACATGGTGAATTTCCTGATCCTCGGCGACGAAGACGGGATGAAGAAAGTCTTCACGACGGCCGGGTGGGTCAAGGTGGATGCGGACGTAAAATCGACTATTCTCGCCGGTGCGCTGGCCAGTTTCGACAAGCAATCCTATCTGACCATGCCCATGAGTCCGCTTTATCTTTTCGGCCGGCATCAGGACTACGGCTGGGCGCACGCGGAGCCGATCACCGTAGTCGCGTCGCGCAATCACCTGCGCATCTGGAAGGCTCCATTCGTCGTAAGTGGCCAAACCCTGTGGGTCGGCGCCGCCACGCACGATATCGGCTTCGAGAAAGACCAGCGCAACAACGGTCTGACACACAAGATCGATCCGGACATCGACCTCGAGCGCAACTATGTGGAGAAAACACTCTCGAGCACAGGGCTGGTCAGCGAAGTGATGCATTTTCTTCCCCAGAGCCCACTGCAAACGGCTAAGACAGCCACGGGCGGCAGCTTCCATTCCAACGGCCAGGTTCTGGTGTTGCAGCTTTCAAGCGCCGCCAGTTCCCGGTCGACTGCGTCGAACCGCTAGGTCCAACGAGGAGCGACCCAAGATGCCGGTCCTCCCGGCGTCAGGGCCAGCCGAAGGCACGGCGCTACAGTACGAAACACGCAGTGCCACGGTACAACGGTCCTCCAAACAAATTGCTTGGCTTGAGGGGGCGCAGGTTCAGCTCCGACATAAGACGCATACGTTCATCGGGCTTCTGCCCCTGAGGAATTGATGTTTCCGGCCGATCAGTTTGCGCCCTTCGCGCTGTGGGCGGGCGCTCTTAAGGATTTGCGGCTTAGCAACGCGGTCCTGCCGTAGTGTTCGCCTTCGAGGATTCGCACTTCGCAGGAGCCATCGCTTCTAGCCAGTGCGAGGAGCCGAACGGTCTTGCCTGCTTCGAGAAGCAGGAGACGCTTTTCCGTGATCATCATGGATAGGCCGACATCATCACTCAACGCCACCAGCCGGCGCCACTCTTCCTGGGCCTTCCCGTCCACGGGTGCCAGCACGCATTCCATGCCTTCTTGTGCGACGAGGGTGAATACCTTGCCTTCCATCGGGCTAGCCGGTGACGTAACGACCGGTACTTCTTCCCCCGCTTCCACACTCGCCACGAAGCGGTAGCCCCGTCGCGGGAGGGTCTCCACAAATTTGGGATTGGTGGCGCTGTCGCCCAGAGCCAAACGCAATTTCTTGATGGCGGTATTCAGGCTGTGCTCGAAATCGACGAAGGTATCCGATGACCAGATTCTTTGGCGCAACTCCTCCCGCGTCACGATCTGACCGGGTTTTTCGAGGAGGGTCAACAGCACCTGAGTCGGCTGGTGTTGTAATTTGATCTTTTTCCCACGCCGGTATAGTTCCCCAGCGCGGAAATCGACGAGAAAATCCGCAAATTTCTTCGCCCCGCTCTCTTTTGCTGACGGACTCATGGCCTGTTGTCCCTGGAACCAGCGGGAAAATATAGCAAACTTTGTGGTGTTTACGTAACCGGCGAGAGGTCACGTTGTACCGGCTGAATAGCCTCCGGGGTTGTGTCCGGTCTCGCCCGGGAGCCATAAAATCGACCTCTTGCGCTTCGACAGGAGAAGCGTTATCTTTCTGTAGAAGCGAAAGGGGGGAAGCATATGTCCGATCAGACCATCGATCTTCCGCAAGGCACGCTCGACCTCTTGATCCTGCGTACTTTGCTCCTCGAGCCCATGCACGGATGGGCGATTTCAGAACGTATCCACCAGGTCTCGAGCAAGGTACTTCAGGTTCAGCAAGGCTCGCTGTATCCCGCGCTGCATCGTCTCGAACGCCGCGGCTTGATCAAGGCGCACTGGGGAGCTTCGGAAAATAATCGCCGGGCGAAATACTACGAACTCACAAAGGTCGGTAGGAAGCAGCTCGAAGTCGAAGAAGGGGAATGGAAAAAGCTGGCCGTCGCCGTTGCCCAAGTCTTGGAAACGACCTAGCTGGATTTTCTGTGAGCGACCAGGGAGTGAACCATGCTCAGTGACTTTCTCCATCGGCTCCGTTCCCTATTCCGGCGAACTGCGGTCGAAAGTGAGCTCGGCGACGAACTGCGCTTTCATTTCGACCGGCTGGTCGACCGGCACGTCAAAGCCGGGCTGCCGCGGCTAGAAGCTCAGCGCCGGGCGCGCCTGCAATTCGGCGGGATCGATCAGGTTCGCGAGGAATGCCGGGACGCGCGGGGAACGCAGTTTGTCGAAGCGCTGGTGCAGGATTTCCGCTTTAATCTGCGCATGCTGAGAAAGTCGCCCGGCTTCACGGCGATCGCTCTGATTACCTTGGCGCTCGGAATCGGAGCGAATACTGCGATCTTCAGTATGCTCGAATCTGTCCTTTTGCGCGCGCTCCCCGTGCGCCACCCGCAAGAGTTGGTAGTGCTGACGGACCCAGACCAGCATGGGGCGAATTTCGGCAGTCAGAATGGATCGCGTTCGCAGTTGGCGTATTCGGAATTCGAATATCTGCGGGATCACAACGAAGTCTTTTCCGGGATGTTCGCCGCCGACAGCAGCTTGCCGGAACTCGAGGTCACCCTTGGCAACTCGGCGGCGGGCAGCGGCGAGAAGCAACAGGCTCGCATCAAGCTGGTCAGCGGCGGCTATTTCAGCACGCTCGGGTTGCAGCCCGCTGCGGGCCGATTTTTTGGCACGGAAGTGGATCGCGCGCCGGGAGATTCCCCAGTTGCGGTAGTCAGCTACCCTTTTTGGAAGCAACGTTACAACTTGAATCCATCCATCCTTGGAAAGTCACTCAAGGTTTACGACACCTCGTTCAAAATTATCGGCGTGACACCGCCTGGATTTTTTGGCGAAACGGTTGGAGAGCTGCCGGACGTTTGGATGCCGATGATGATGCAAGGCGCCTTATATCCCGGAATGGATTACCTCAGTCCATCGCCGCAAGGCATCCTCAATGAGTACGAGTGGCTTCAAGTGCTCGGGCGCCGGAAGCCGGGAATTTCGCTGGCGCAAGCGAATGCGGCGATGAATGTGCAGTTCACCCGTGCCCTGACGGCGGCGGCGGGCAACCAGATGACGGAGGAAGAGCGCAAAGGAAATTTTGACCAGCACCTGAAGTTGCAGCCGGGCGGGCGGGGCGCTTCGACACTTCGCTCGGGCTTCGGTCAGCCGCTCCGGTTTTTGATGGCTCTGGTTGCGCTGGTTCTGTTGATCGCGTGTGCCAACGTGGCGAATCTGCTCCTTGCCCGGGGAGCCGCTCGGCAAAAAGAGTTCGCGATGCGGATGGCGGTGGGAGCGGGACGCAAGCGCTTGATCCGCCAACTGCTCACGGAAAGCCTGCTGCTGGCAATACCGGGCGCCGCTGCGGGAGTGGTTCTCGCGTATTGGGCCGACCGGCTCTTGCTGAGAATGGTTTCGAGCGGTGTTGGCGTAGCGAGCCTTCCGCTGGACCTTCGTCCTGACTTGCGTGTGCTGGCGTTTACTCTTGGCACCACGGTGCTCACTGCCGTTCTTTTCGGATTGATCCCTTCCCTGCTGCTCACGAGGCTGGACCTTTCGCCTGTTCTGAAGTCCGCTTCACAAAACCTCAAGAGCGATTGGCGCCGTAGTCGATGGCCCGCCGGAAAGATGCTTGTCGTCGCGCAGGTCGCCGTTTCCTTGATCCTGCTGGTTGCCGCTGGGATGTTTGCCCACAGCCTCGCGAAACTCGGCGAAGTTAATCTTGGGTACAACCGGGAGAACTTGATCCTGTTTCGTGTTGACGCAGCCGCTACCGGTCTCAAAGGACCGCAAAGGCTGCCTCTGTATCAGAATTTGTTCGATCACATCGCCGCACTTCCGGGTGTAAGGACCGTGGCGGTGTCTGGCAATGGACTGTTTCTCAATTCTGAATCCGGCGATCCCATATGGGTCGAGGGCTATACCGCAAAACCCGGTGAGACCATGAATACACGGATGGATCACGTGGGGCCGCGCTATTTTTCCGCCGTCGGAATTCCGATCCTGATGGGACGAGAGATTGACGCGCGAGACAGTGGGACCGGATTGCGGGCCGCCGTGATTAATCAGAGTTTTGCGCGGCGTTTCTTTCCGAACAGCAATCCCATCGGCAAACGCATTCGCGATACCTATCCGGGAAATCCGGCTGACGCCGAAGTTGTCGGCGTAGTAGCAGACGTGAAGTACAACAACTTGCGAGAGGATGCAGTGGAGCGCCTTTACGTCCCTCTGTTTAATCCCATGTGGGAGCAAAACCAGCCGGCGTTTGAAGTGCGCACCTTTGCCGATCCCTCGAGCGTGAGCGCATCCATCCGTGAGACCGTGCACGCAACCAACCCAGCGATTCCGCCGATCGAGATTCGCACGATGTCGGGACTGGTGGACGATTCGCTGCAGACGGACCGGTTTATCAAGCAGCTCTCGGAGGCTTTTGGGATTCTCGCGATCGTTCTTGCCGCCATCGGGCTTTACGGCGTGATGGCTTACACCGTCGCACGCCGCACGCGAGAAATTGGCATTCGCATGGCGCTCGGTGCGGAGGCCGCCAGAATTCGCCGGGAGGTGCTGAGAGAGACGCTGCTGCTGGTGCTCATCGGTATTCCCATCGGGTTGCCGATCGCGGTGCTTGGGGTGTATCTGGTTCGAAGCATGCTATTCGGGCTAAGCTTTGCCGATCCCTTGGCGTTATTCCTTGCCGCCCTGTTGCTGTTTGGGGCTGCTGCTTTGGCCGGGATTCTGCCCGCACGACGGGCTTCTCGGGTCGATCCGATGATTGCCCTCCGCTACGAGTAGCCAATATCACCATTCATGTCAGTTAGTTAGAGCGCTTCGACGATTCACCCCGGGTCCACCCACGGTTCACCTGCGGTGCATTGTCGTTCGTTCCGAGGTGGTGCAAAGTGCGGGTGTATTTCGGCAGTGGTCAGTCCTAAGGAAGCCGCAGCGGATCCGATCAGCTGCAGGAGGGAGAGGCGATGTCAAAAGCGACCGAAATGTGTGAGATGGAATGCTTCTCTCTACCGATGCCGGACCTGAGCAAGAAACGGAATTCGCAAGGGCTGTCGACGGATGATTTTCGACGCCTGCTATCGGAGCTCGAACAGCGGCCTCCTTCTCAGCGCTTGTTTTTGCGCAAGCTGTTGCACCGGGCGATCGCCGACGGCGCGCCGACAAAGTTCCCCGCACTAAACCGCGTTGTTCCTGACCCCGTAGGCCCTTCCTAAACAGCCCACCACCGGAGGTGGCGTGTTTTCCCTGGCGCAACCTTCGGAACCCTGAACCAGACGAAGCCCGGGTAGATTCCCGGGCTTCGCTCTTTTTGGACCACACCTGGACCGCTTTGCGTTGACCTAATGGCCGGTGGCAGCCAGTTCTTTGGTGCGAGATAGCTTCCAGAGGTCGATGTAGGGCTTCAGGTCTTCCATCATGCGGGCGAACTGGCCAAGCTCGAGGGATTGCGCACCGTCGCTGACGGCTCTTTCGGGCGCGGGATGCGCTTCAATAATTAAGCCATCGGCGCCGATGGCGACTCCGGCGCGTGCGACGGCCGGCACGAGGCTGCGCTTGCCGGTGGCGTGGCTGGGATCGAGGATGACCGGTAGGTGCGTCAGTTCGTTCAGCACGGGAATAGCGGAGATGTCGCAGGTGTTGCGCGTGGCCGTTTCAAAGGTGCGGATGCCGCGCTCGCAGAGGATCACCTCGGGATTGCCATGGGCCGTGATGTATTCGGCGCTCATGAGCAGTTCCTTGATGCTGCTGCTCAGTCCGCGCTTGAGCAGCACCGGACGGCCGCATTTGCCGAGCGCCTTGAGGAGCATGAAGTTCTGCATGTTACGAGCGCCGACCTGCATTACGTCGGCATAGTTCGCGACCAGGTCCACGTCGCGGTCGCCCATGACTTCCGTGACGATCGCCAGGCCCGTAGCCCTCTTCGCTTTCTGCAACAGCTTTAATCCTTCTTCTTCCATGCCCTGGAAATCATAGGGCGAGGTACGCGGTTTGAAGGCGCCGCCGCGAAGAAGCTTTGCACCAGCTTTGGCGACTGCTTCGGCGGAGCGCATGATTTGGTCTTCGCTCTCGACGGAGCAGGGGCCGGCGATGACCACGAATTCGTCACCGCCGATTTCTGTGCCGTTGATCTTGATCCGTGTCTTATCCCTACGAAATTCCTTGCTGACGAATTTGTACGGAGCCGTAATGCGCACTACCTTTTCGACCTGCGGCATTGCTTCCACGGATTCGAGACAAGGCGTGACATCGCCGACGCCAACGACGCCGATGACCACGCGTTCCTCGCCTTCGATGGAGTGAACCTTGTAACCAAAGTGCGTCACAATCCCGCAAACCTCGTCGATTTCCTGACGCGTAGCATGGAGCTTCATCGAGATGATCATGTCCTATTCCTTCTTCCCTCCCCGAAATGAGCAGGCACACAATAAAAAAGCCCACTCAGTGCGAGTGGGCCGAATATCGCTGAATTCGACTTGCTTAGACTGCGGCCCCTCGCTCCCGGCAGGTGCGGTACGTAAATCGCCACGAATACGAATAGGCCTCGAAGTTCATGTATGGGAGTTTAGCGAGTCCTCTGGGAAACGCAACTGCGAATTCCTTATGGCGGCTATTAGCGGAGGTGGAGGTTGTGGCGGAGACGGGGTCCAGACTCCTCGACCCCCACGAGGGCGGCAGAAGCCGGGCGCAACACGCGCTACCAAGCTAGAACAGCAGGATGGCGACGCGGAAACGCGTGAATTCCGACGAGTCCCCGGCGGCGCATGCGCCGACGGCGGCGGAGTGGTACTTCCCCGAGTTTACTTTCTGGGTGACTTCGTCGGGAAGGTTGCTCAGGTCAGACATTTCGTAGCGCAGGACGATGGCGGGCTTCGATCCCGACCAACCTTTATCGAGTTGGCAGGTTTTGCGGGCGTCGGCCGATCCGGTTACGACGACCAAGCCCTTGGAGTCGAGTTGAGCAGCAACTTGGCGCTCCTGCTCCGCTTGAGAGAACTCGGGTACGGCCGTAGAGAAATCCTCCACGGCGAATAGAGTATTGCCGGACTGAACTACGGAGATGCCTACGGCATTCAGCGTCGGATCCATGAGATTGGCGCGGTGCGGGGGAGAATGCATCCACTGCGTGTGAATGCCACTGATCGTCGAACCTTGCGCCACGTTTTCGGCGATCACACTGAACCGCGCACCAGCCTCGCGGGCGCGATCCTGCAAAGACGGTTCACCGGGAAACTGGTGGGAGAGTTGATTCAGCTTGGCCATGCGGAGAGCGTGCTGGTGCGCCGCCGTGGCGAGCGCGGGATCCCATTTCAGAGCAGGCAGGTTTTCGGCGGCGCGGTCCTTGTTGGCGGCGTCCAACAGGGATTTGTCGGCGACGCTGGTTTGGGGCCGCGCGGAAACTGGAGACAGCACGAAAAGCATGCAGGCAGCAAGGATCGAAGGGCCAAGCCGTGGAGTGGACACGGGAAACTCCTGATTCCATTGAACACTAAGTGCGCGGAAAAGGTGCGAAAATCGGATGACGCCATGGTAAGCGATTTGTGGTACCAGAAAAAGCACGTCCCTCGCTTCGCGCATTCCGCTCGGGATGACAACGTTTTTATTCTGGGTGAACCGGAGCGGCAGCACAAGCAGAGTGCCCGTGCTGCGGGGGATTAGCCGCGGACGTGTACGGCGCTGAAGTTGATGACTACGTGGCCGCCGGCCGTGGGACGACCGAAGCTCAGCATCGGACGGAAGCGAGAGAAGATCAGCATCTGATCGAGATGGTGACGAACGTCTGGCGAATCCATGCCGGCCATAATGTTGTAGGTCGTCATCTGGCCATTGGAATCGACGGTAACGTCGACCAAAAGGTCATGCTGCAATTCCAAATCAGGATGCTGCATTTCGGCAACCACCGCGTCGGGATAACCGGAAAGAGAGATGAGCTCCGCGGGTTGCAGCAAGCCGGTCGGAATGTCATTGGGATCGGCTCGCACGGTGATGCCCGGAACGATCATGTGAAGCACAAAGGCAAAAATGATAAAGGCGGAGAACAGACCGCCGGTGGCGGGCACGGTCAGAGGACGAAACACATTGTCCGACAAGATTTCGAAGCGGTCCTTGACGCGCTGCCAACGCCGAGCCAGGCCTTCGTTTTCTTGAGCCTGCGCTGCCGCTACTTTGATGCGAACTGCAAGATCCGCAGGGGGAACCGCGCGCGGCATGCGCGAAAGAAGCAAGGATAATCTGCGATAGCGCTGCAACTCTTCCCGGCAATTTTCGCAACGATCCAGATGCTGGCGGACTTCGCGGCGTTCTTCGGGTCTAGGAGCGTTCGCGACTGCATCGTCGAGATACCCAGCCAGCCGAGTTTGTACGGTCTTGCAACTCATGGTTGATCCTCTCGCGTCTGGCGAAGACGCAGCGTTTCCTCGGCACCCGCCCAATTCGTGGCCCGCACATAGGCGGCCTTCAAACCGATCTGCGCCCCGACTCCCAATCGGTGTTCGTGCGACACTGCACCCGGACTTGATTCTTTCTGGGCCGCCGTGCGCCGGTCACCGAGCAGCGGTTCCAGAATATCCTTTAGCGCGCGGCGACCGCGAAGAATGCGCGACTTGACGGTGCCTACGCTGACTTCCAGAACTTCGGCAACTTCGTCGTAGCTCAGGCCTTCCAGGTCTCGCAGTATGACTGCGCTGCGAAAAACTTCCGGCACTTCTTGCAAGGCGCCTTGCACCGCGACCTGAATCTCCTGCGCCGCGAGCTGGTCGAAGGGAGTGGCGCCGAAATCCTCGACATCGATTTGCGCGAATCCGTCTTCGGGCCGGGCATCAATCGAAACATTTTTCTGCAGATGACGCTTGAACCAGCGGCGATGATTGAGCGCTTCGCGGATCGCAATGCGGTAGAGCCAAGTCTTCAAGGAGCTGCCCCTCCGAAACTGACGAATGCCCTTGAAGGCTTTCAAGAAAACTTCCTGCGCTGCGTCAGCCGCGTCGGCCGTGTCGCCGAGCATACCGAGAATCAGGTTGTAGACAGGACCGTGGTAGTGCGTAACTAACCAGTCGAAGGCCGTTTCCGAGCCGGCTTGCAGCTCGGTGACGAGTTCGGCTTCGTCTCTGTCCCAAGAAAGGGCGCTGGCCCAATCGGACACGGTTTGCCTTTCTTCGCCCACGCCAAGAATCAGGGTGTGGCGAACTGGCCTAAAACGGCTGGGTCGAATGCTCCAACCTTTGTCCGCTCTTCACATTAGACACCGGGAGAGGCGGAACAGTTCCTGCCGATGGCTGGCCGAGAATGCGCTCGGGTGCTGATTGTGGCACCAAGGGTTTGCCCGCGCAATGGGCGGGAGGTAATAGGAGCCCGGCGGGGAGCGCTAAGCCCGTCAGCAGTATCGCTAGCCGCTACCCACGGAAGCGCCTGAAATCACGATGGTTAGAGGACAGTGGCGATGTGCGGGAAATACAGGAGTTAGCGCCCGATTCCCGGCGGCATCCCGGGAAGAGCCTCGGGCTAGGGCGCGAGTTCGCGGCGGCGGTTCTCCTGGCGAGAAGCACGAGGACGGAAAGTCCCGTGCTCGAAACAGAGACCGTCAAAGGAGGAATGAACCGAGCAGCAACATCGGCAGCCATCGGGCGAAAGCGAAGAGACAGAGAGGAGAGGAGTCGTCGCGTTTGCCAGACAGAATGTAAGTTTACCATTGTACTATTAAACTTGAGAGTAACAAATGCGGATAACGGACCCAGGACACCGCGTCAATGAGCCGACGACTCCGCCGCAGACGGACCACCGGCCGAACCGCATCCTCAGCCAAACAGGGTCGCTCGTGTCCCGCCTCCCTTTGTGCCTCAGGCCCAACCGAAGGCGGGGCCTGCCTACCCAAGACAACGGTTGGCGACACGCACTTCGGCTATGGCCTTACGAGTCTGTCTTGTTCGAAAGCTAGCGGGTGACAGGCTTGTAGTCTTTGCACTTGCAGTCGGGGAAGAAGCAGGGGTGGCGGAGATCGCCTTTTTTGTCGCGTTGCACGCGATGGATGGACTTTCCGTGGGTGCACCGACACGGTTGTTTTTTCTTGGGATTCGTCATGTGTTTTGTGGCCTGCATTCTACTATCAGGTTGGGGAAATGCGCGAGGAAATTAAGCAAGATCGTAGAATTTGGCGGATCGCTGATTATTACTATGGGGCGTAATATACTCTGCGTGGGCGTTACATGTGAAGTAATATGCGTGACCTCGCGAGTCAGCGAAGGCACCTAATCCGCGTAACTGGGCAAAGATTATTCCGTCCTAAAGGTTTATAGTGGGGCAGTCCGATTCATGCCGCGGGCGTGCCCTGTTGGCCGGACGTGAGTCAGAACCAGCATATTTTCTTGACGAAGAAAGCCGAATGGAAATGAGGACAAAATGAAGACACCGCTCGTGATCCCCGCTTTACTGTTACTTGCCGCGTCGGCCATTCCACAAACGACCTCGGCGCAGACGCAGAATCCGGTCAGCAGCGCCTTGCGAGACATTCTGCCTGGGCGGCAGAAAAACACGCTTGCCGCCGTGGACGCGATGCCTGCCGATAAATTCAGCTACAAGCCCGGGCCCGACCAGATGACCTTCGGCCATCTTGTGGCGCACATGATCGATGCGAATAACCTGTTGTGCAGCAAAGCTGCCGGCGTCGCGGCTCCCAAGGGCGACGAGGTGAAGGATACGGATTCGAAAGACAAGCTCGCCGCCGCGCTGAAAACCTCGTTCGATTTTTGTTCGGACACGCTGGCGAAAATGGACGATTCGAAACTGAGCGAAACCACCGAAGGATTCGGCGGCAAACAGGTGACACACGCGTGGTTCTGCCTGGTGCTGGCCAGCAATTGGGCTGATCACTATGCCGAAGCCGCCATGTACTTGCGCCAGAACGGCATTTTGCCACCAACCGCGAAGAAGCGTTGAACCGCTGACGTAGGATTGAACCGGTCACGTTATTGAGGACCGAACACCCAGACAGCTAAGGCACCACTTAAGAGAAGAACTCCGTGTACCCGGAGGGGATAGCTGCTCTGTTGTGTTCGGATGGAATGGTGCGGGAAGTATCGCCTTGCGCGCCAGAAACAGCCAGCGACACGAAGAGCGTCCAGAAGAACCAACCGCACCACCCAATCCAGCCGAGGAGAGTGCAGGAGAAGACCGGCTCCTACGGAAACGAACGAGCGATCTCGCCCATGGCGCGCTGTTTGCTGCTGGCGAAAAATGTGCGCCTAAGGCCGGCCGTTCGCGCTCGGTTTGAGAAGCCCGAG
Organism: Candidatus Acidiferrales bacterium; assembly: GCA_963783955.1. GTDB lineage: Bacteria > Acidobacteriota > Terriglobia > Acidiferrales > UBA7541 > Acidiferrum. The sequence goes on from CAWAPN010000005.1 coordinate 710,731, forward strand.
GCGGACGAGGCTTTCCGCCGTGGCGACGATCGAGTCTTCGTTCGAGCGGGGCGACCAACCGATCAGGCGCCGGGCTTTTTCGTTGCTGGCGTTCTTTCGTTTGCCAAGTTCGGGAAGGATAAGCTTTATCGCCGGGTCGCGGAGTGCGGCCAGGCGCACCAGCCAGTTAGGCAGCTGGCGGACCGGAACCTTCTTGGCAAACTCGCCCATGCGGCGCTTCAGTATTTTGGCGATGTCGAGCATCGACAGAAACTCGCCAGCGACGGCGAGGAAACGTTCGCCCTTGGCGGCGGAATTAGTCATCAGAAGGATGTGCAAGCCTGCGACATCACGCACGTCGACCGCGCCAAAATAGAGCTGAGGGCAGCCAGGTATGGTGCCGTCCATGAGGCGCTGGACGATCAGGATCGAAGACGAATAATCGGGCCCAAGAACCGGGCCAAACACGGCGACCGGATTAACAACCGAAAGTTCGAGACCGCGGCCTTCGCTGGCGACAAAATCCCACGCGGAGCGTTCGGCCAAAGTTTTCGATTTCTGATAAGGAGCCACAAATTCACCGTTCAGCGGCGTCCAGTCCGCTTCGCTGAACGGAGTGCTCTGCTGCTTGCGGCCGTAGCCGATCGCCGCGAAGGAGGAGGTCACTACGACACGCTTCGCGCCGGCGTCGCGAGCAGCGCGCAGCACGCGCAGGGTCCCTTCGCGTGCAGGAATGATCAACTCGTCCTCGTGCTTGGGGACGCTCGGGGGAAGCGGCGAGGCCAGGTGCAAGACGTATTCACACCCGGCCACGGCTTCGGGCCATCCAGCATCTTTTTCCAGATCGGCGGCGAAGAAGGACAGGCGATTTTCTGGGTCGGCGCCGCCTACCTTCAGCATGGCGCGGACATCGGCTTCGCGCTTCAGGCTGCGCACTGTAGTGCGGACCTTATGGCCTGCAGCGAGAAGCTGCAGGATTGCGTGGCTGCCAATGAAGCCCGATCCGCCGGTTACCAACACTGTGCTCATTGTTACCTCAGTTTGTGCGAGATATGGATTGCACCATTCGGTTTGATGCGTGGCGTCACGACCGGTTTAAGGAACTTTTGTGCAAAACAGCGGCCCGGGGCTAGGGCTCAACTGGCGCTGGCGGGACTTCGTAGTCCGCCAGGCGGAGATTGTCGATTGTAAAATTTCGTTGGAGGTAGGCGAGCGGTTCGATGGTCTCGACTCGGGCTTCGGATAGCGGCGCAGGAGCCGTTGAGAAGGTGAAGTCCTGGCTGACCGGGTTAATTCCGCTTTCGGCGGGGAATGGAGAATAGGAGATCGATCGAGGTTGCGTGGAGGTTGAAGCATTTTGGCCGGCGTCTTTCGAAGATTGGATGAAACGGTAGGAGACGAGTAGAGGCGGGAATCGGAACCCGGAGGTACACATCAGGAAATAGATTCTGTTGGCTGTTGCACTTGAGGAACAGACGCCTACGCGTGGGACGGTAACACGTTGGTCTCCGAAAGGAATGCGCGCGGATTGACGGTCGCCGAAAAGCGTCAGATAGAGCGATCCGTGAATTCGCAGTGGGGCATCTTTGACCTTGGCATAAAGGGATTCATGCAGAGTGAACTGGAGCGAGAATTTTTGGTTCATTTCGCTTACATAGCCCAGGGGAACCTGATCGATGCGCGATGTTGTCCCGTCGGGGCCCTCGAGCTGCAGGGAGAACCCTTCCGGCTTTGCGGACGTACCGGGAGGGAGGGCGGTGATGTTCAGAGGCAGCTCGATACGAACGCGGTTACCTTTTTCCACGACTGCGCGGGTCAGCCATTTGTTGGTTGAATCGAAGGCGACGTGCAGCATGGATTCCGGGACAGTTTGCTTCGAGAACCAAGATTGGATTTTCAACACCGCGGATCCTGGAATCAGCGTCAGGCCAAGAACCGCGAGCGTTGCCGCAGCGATGGCCAGGAGGCGAGCGGCGGCGGTTCTCCTGCTTGAATATTGCCACAAGAGAATCACCGCAGTTTCGACAGCGATGATGAGAAATGCGTAGTAGGTTTTGACCCAATCCGAGCCGCCCAGAAAACCGGCCATGACTGCATTGGGCGCGACGATGGCGATACCCAGGGCGATAGCGCACGGCGTCAGGACTGCGAATATAAGCTGGACGAATCCGGAAGTCAGAGCGGATAACGCGGCAATTGGAAACAGGAAGAAAATCGCGAGAAGAATTTGACTCCAAATAAGACCGGGAAATTCGGTTCCGAGCGGATGCAGTCCGTAGGCGCGAAGAATGATGATGTCTGCCAAGAGCATCGGAAGATTGATGAAGGCCAAGAGGAAGAGCGCTTTGGCGGCGAGCAAACTTTTCCATGAGTAGGGGCGGGTGATCCAGAACTGGCTGTCACCGGGAATGGGTTCGTCGTGCATCACGCGAGCGATCAGCGTCCACCAAACCAGAGGCAGGAGAATCAGGACCAATGTCCAAGCGCCGATCCGGTTGGTTCCGGGATCCTGTAGCCAGTGTGCTCGACGCGCGGCAGTGAAAGTAAATGCCGCGACTACGAAAATCGCTACGGCAATCTCGAACCAGAGGTGGCGAACATCTTTTTTGAAAATGTGCAGGGCTTGTCGCATTGGCTCACTTCGCCTTTCGGCCTGCTTTGGCCAAGGTTATGAAGATGGCACGGAGCGGCATGGGATTCACGGATATCTGGCCGGCGTTGCCGAATAGACGGTGGACTTCGGCGAGGGTTCGTTCCTGGTCGAACTGAGAGTCAACGAAACGGATTACGGTTGTGGACTGTTCTGCGTTCAACCACGTTGGCGGCAGCGATGCCGGTGGCTGTTGGGAATTGTCGTGGGTGACTTCGATTTCGCGGAAGCGATCGGCCAGCGAGGTCATCTCTTCGGCAAATTGCAGGCGGCCGCGCTCAAGATAGCCGACGTGACTGGCGAAGCTCTCGACTTCGGAAAGGTCGTGGGAGGAGATCAGGATTGTGGCGCCTTCCGCGCATTCCAGGACACCCTGGATCAGTTCATCGCGGACCAGAGCATCGAGACCGGTGAATGGTTCGTCCAGAACAATCAGACGCGGACGGTAGGCCAGCGATGAAGCGAGGGCTGCTTTCATGCGCATACCCAGCGACAGATTCTTGATCTTGCGATCCAATGGAAGTTCGAATTGACGAAGAAGTTCGTTTGCGCGCGCGTCGTCCCATGTCGGATAAAAAGGCTTCAGATAGTTCATCAGGTATTCGACGGTCATCCAGTCCGGGATTTGCTGGTTCTCCGATACGTACCCGATTTGCGCAAAGTCTGCGGGGGAGAGTTTTCGCGAGTCGTGGCCGAAGACTTCGGCGGTGCCTTCGGTTGCGCGGCGGGCGTTCATCAGGATTTTGATGGTGGTTGTTTTTCCGGCTCCGTTGGGACCTACCAAGGCATAGACGCTGTGCTCGGGGACGGCCATGTCCAGGTGGTCGAGGATTGCGTTGTTGCGGAATTTTTTCGAAAGATCGACGGCACGTAGAATCTGGTTCATCTTCTACTTCCTTCCAGAACCTTCCAGTGTTTGGCGAAAGCCGAGGCTACGTCGTCGAAAGTCAGGCCTAGCCGTTTGGCTTCGACGATCAGTTGTTCGACTTCCCGTTGCAGGAGATGGCTGCGATCGGCGGCTGTGGAAGGAGGGAGTTTCGCGACGACCGTGCCGATCCCGGGATAAACCTCAAGGAAGCCTTCTGCTACTAAGTGCGTGATGACTTTGTGGGCAGTGTTGGGATTTATTTTTAGCGCTTTGCTGAGTTCGCGGACGGAGGGAAAGGGTTCGCCGATGCGCATCTGGCCCGAGAGCACGGCTTTTTTGGCGGCGTAGACGACTTGCTCGTAAAGGGACAGGCCGGGCTCGAAGGAAACGCGGAATGGGATCACCTCTGTATTATAACAGCTAGTACGGTCGAAGGATAGCCTGCTCTCGTTCCACGGAGCAATACGAGAATTGCTGGACAGCGAGGAAGTAGATGGCTCGTCAGTGGTTTGCGATCGATGCGGCGGAGCGTTGGAGAACGGTGTAGGGGAGTTGCTGCTGAGGGCTGACGCCGGCGCATTTTTCGTGATCGAGGAGCCAGCGTTTGCGGTCGAGGCCGCCGCCGTAGCCGGTGAGCTTGCCGTTAGCGCCGATTACGCGATGACAGGGGACGACAATTGGGATCGGGTTTGAGCCGTTGGCTAAACCGACGGCGCGCACGGCCCTGGGGCGGCCGATCTGCTGGGCGAGCTTGCCGTAGGAGATGGTGGTGCCGCAGGGAATGGTTCGCAACGCGCTCCAGACTTCACGCTGAAAGGGTGTACCGGCGGTTTGCACTGGCAATGCGTCGATGGCCTGGAGATCTCCGGCAAAGTAGCGGCGGAGGGCGTCCGTCAAACCGCTGGGATGGTTGGCGGGTTCGAGGTGGAATTCGCTTTGACCATACTGGGCGCGCAAGAGTTGGAGCAGGCGTTCTTCGTGATCGGTCCATTCGGCGGCGCGGAGATTTCCGTCGTGGTCGGTGATGATAAGTAGTCTGCCAATGGGCGTTTCGAGTCGATCGGATTGCCATTGCAGAAGTTCGGTCATGTGCGCTCCAGTGGCTACCCGCACTAAGAATAACGCAACGTTGGCCGCGCCGCAGGATGGCGGAGAGCGCAGAGCGCGGGCAGAGTGCCTGCGCCGCGGGAGGATGTGGAGTCAGAGAGAGCGGGCGGCTGCGCCGGCGGAGGCCCAGGCCCACTGAAAATTGAAGCCACCCAGGTGGCCGGTGACATCGACAACTTCGCCGATGAAAAAGAGGCCGGGGACGAGTCGCGATTCCATGGATTTGCTGGACAGTTCGCGGGTGTCGACGCCGCCGGCGGTGACTTCGGCTTTTTCGTAACCTTCCGATGCAACTGGCGAGACAGTCCAGTCGTGGAGCTGCCTTTCTAAGCGAGTGAGTGCGTGATTGGTGTAATTCGCGGGAGAGTGAAATTCGAGCCAGCGTGACGCGAGGCGGTTGGGGAGGAATTGCTGAAGAGCTTTTTGCGTGGTGGCGAGATCGCGACGCGTGGAGGCGCGGATGGGAGCGGTGGCGTCGCGCTCGGGCGCCAGGTCGACGTGGATGGATTGGCCTTCTTTCCAATAGGAGGAGATTTGCAGGATCGCGGGACCGCTAAGGCCGCGATGGGTGAAGAGCATTTTTTCGCAGAAGGAGGCTTTGCGAATGGAAGCGATGACTTCGGTCGAGACGCCGGCGAGTTCGGCGTAGCGGCGATGGTCGGTGCGATGGAAGACTAGGGGAACGAGCGCCGGGCGGGTCGGGACGATCTTGTGGCCGAACTGAGTTGCGAGATCGTATCCGTAGGAAGTGGCGCCCATCTTGGGGATCGAGAGGCCCCCGGTGGCGATGATAAGAATGGGGGCGCGAAATTCGTCGGAATCGGAGCGGAGTACGAATTCCGTTGAGCGGATCACTTCGGTCACGCGGGTGTTCAGGAGAATTTGGACGTGCGCGGCACGGCATTCGGATTCGAGGAGACCGGTTATGTCCGCGGCGGAATTATCGCAGAAGAGCTGCCCGAGCGTTTTTTCGTGATAGGAGATGCGGTGTTTTTCGACCAGAGCGATGAAATCTTTGGGAGTGAAGCGCGCCAGGGCGGACTTGGCGAAGTGGGGATTGGCGGAGAGAAAATTCTCGGGCGTGGTGTGAAGGTTGGTGAAATTGCAGCGTCCGCCACCGGAGATGAGGATTTTCTTGCCGATGCGGTCGGCGAGTTCAACGAGGCCCACCCGGCGGCCGCGTTTGGCGGCTTCGATGGCGCAGAATAGGCCAGCGGCACCGGCGCCGAGGATGAGGACGTCAAAGGAGCGCGACATTCGGCAAGAAGTCTAGGGGAGAAGCGAGGCGAACACAAAAGGGGAATGGGGAGATCAGTCGAACGAAGTCGGGCGTTCGGGATGGCGGAGATGATGAAAGAGGTGGGCAATTTGAGAAGGCGTGACGCGAGTCAGCGAAAGCGGCGGGATACTGTTCTCGGCGAAGAATTCGGCGGCGGCGGTTTCATTGCTGCTTTGCGGAGCGCCACCGGTGAGTTCGGCGAGAAAAAAGAGTTTGTAGGTATGAAACGGGTAAGGCGGATGGCCGTGAAGGTCGCGGTCGAATAGGGCCGCGAGTTTGGTGATACGGACTTCGTAGCCAGATTCCTCGCGGGTTTCCCGGACCGCCGCAACGGAGGGAGGCTCACCGACATCGGCCCAACCGCCCGGCAGAGTCCAACAGCCGTCCGAGAGTTCGCGGACAAGAAGGATACGTTCGTTCTGGAAAGCGCCGACGCGAACATCGATTTTCGGAGTGGCATAGCCGGATTGCTCGGCGAAGAGTTGTTCCAGAGAGTGTGCGTCGAATTGCGGCGATGCGGATGCCATCATCTCCGCGGCAATGGCGCGAATTTCCTCGTAGCGCTGGATGTCGAATCCATCTTTGCAATAGGTGAGACCCGACTGGGCATTGGCCTGGAGTCGGCGCGCCCAGGCAAGCCATTGAGGAATGGACATCCCGGTATTCTCGCAGCGCGATGAACCGCAAACAAGCTGGCCGTTCGATCCGAAGCAGAAGAGGCGGCTCTAGATTCGGCTATCTCGAACAAGCAGTGGCCGCTTTCGCCGCGACGGCCGCGCAATCCGAGTACAGGTGAAATGGCGTACTATGAGGAGGACAACGTGAGCGGAACTGAGGTGCGGTGACGCCGCAAGGAACAACGGGAGAGACAACAACGGATTGGTCGCTACTGGCGCGCATCGGGCAGAAAGATGAGGAGGCTCTGTCTGCGCTGTACGATCGATACAGCGGATTGGTGTTTTCGGAGGCGAAGCGCATCCTGCGCGACACCGGAGCGGCGGAGGAAATACTGCAGGATTTGTTCTATCAGGTTTGGCGCACCGCAGAACGGTTTGATCCCGCGAGGGGGTCGCTGGCAGGATGGCTGGTGGTCGCGGCGCGCAATCGAGCGATTTCGAAGTTGCGAAGAAAGAGCGGCAAGAGCGAAGAGCTGGACGAAAAGGGAGTGTCGCTCAAGGTCGACGTGGAGTCCCAGGCGGCGCAGAGCCTGCTTCTCGATAAAGTGCGGACGATGATGGGGAGCTTGCCGCAGAACCAGCGGGAAGCGTTGGAGTGTGCTTATTTTGAGGGAATGTCGCACACCGAAATTGCTGAGAAGACGGGACAGCCATTGGGGACGGTGAAGACGAGGATTCGGAGCGCGATGGAGGCTTTGAAGAAGGTGCTGAGTTGAGTAGCGGAGAGCACATTCGCTTGGAAGAGCTGGAACTGTTCGCCCTAGGCGCGTTGCCGGAGGACGAAGCAGCCGGGCTGCAGGCGCACGTCTCTGGCTGCGAAGAATGCTCTGCGAAATTGGCGGAAGCGCGCGGCGATGCGGCGTTGCTGGCGTTTGCCGTGAAGCAAGACACGCCGGCTGGGACGATCAAGGCGGAATTGATGGCGCGGGTCCGGGCAAATCGCGAAGCGGAAAGACGCGCTGCATGGCCGGCGAAACCAGCTGAGGCGGACCGGGACGTTGTTGTCCGGAAGCCGGTTTCAGGGAGCAGCTGGTGGAATTGGGTTTTGGTGCCAGCGGCTCTGGCGTTGGCGCTGGTGAGCTTCGCTTTGTCCTGGCAGAACCGGCGGATCGCGGCGGAATTGCAGAAAGCGCGCCAGGCTGCGGAAGCGATGGTTCACGACCGCGAGCAGATCGAGAAACTGGTGGGCGTGCTGGCCTCGCCGGACACAGTGACGGTGAAATTGGCGGGGACCAGCGATGCGGCGAACTCCAGTGGCGTGGTGAAATTCAACGCAAAGGTGGGGATTGTGTTGTACTCGGCGGACTTGCCTGCGCTGCCGAAGGATAAGAGCTATCAGATGTGGTTGGTGCCGACGAACGGCGCGCCGATCAGCGCGGGATTGTTGGGCCCGGGCGGGCGTGCCTGGGGCAGTATGTGGACGGCGGAAGTGCCGGCGAATACGCCGGCGAAGGCGTTCGCGGTGACGATTGAACCGGTGGGCGGAGCGCCGCAGCCTACGGGGCCGAAGGTGTTGCTCGGGGCGGCGTGAGGTGCATTCCGTAATCGGCATTCGGTAAGCGCTAGTCTGGCGGTCATACCTGGCGGATCGAACGGCCCACCTCCCTTCCTGCGTCAGGGCAAGCAGAAAACCGGCCCCACACAGGCGCAATCTTTAAATCCAAACACTGAAGTGAGCGCGTACTTTCGGTGGAACTACACTGTTCCGCTCCGTTATTCCGCGGGGGAGTCAATCGGGGACGACGACTTCCCCTGCGGTATTGAAGATTATGTGAAACCAGGAGGTTATTCGTGCGTCTTCCCTGCAGGTCTGGGCAACACGCACCGTCCAATAATGTTGGTTTCGAAGATCTTCCGTAGCCCGTCAGCGGGAGGATGCGGGACCGCCGACACGACCTTGCGCGGACGTGCCGGCGGCTCCGCAAGTTAAGCAAACACATTACATTGGAATCGGATCGTTGGCGTGGCGAACCATGTACCAGCACGGGCGGTTGCCACTGTGGGGAAAAAGGGAATGACTGCAGGGGACGTCTTCCTCGGGATGGACGGCATCGATTTCGTAGTCGATTTTGCTGCCTTTCGAGGAAATGGCGAGAAGGCGGATGCGGTGAACCGAGCCGACGGATGCGCCTAGTTTAGGAATCAGAACGCGAAGTTCGTACCAGGCGAAATCGAAGAGATAAAGCGCGACGAACAGCGCGACAATGCCCAGGAAAACGCGGCGGACGGAGAAATTCTTCGCGCGAGGAAAGTTGGATGCCGTGGCCATGAGATTGTGAATTCTCTCCGATTCTACACGGAGTTTTCAAACACACGCAGTCCGAAGCGCCGCCACCGGCAATTTTCCTCAGGCGCTGAAGCCCTATTCTCGTTTGTCCCAGAATGCAGGAGCCATGCGAAGCTCGCGACTAGCTGACGCTTCGCCTCCCGGTGCATCCAGCGAGTCGGACGTTCAGGATCTGAAACGAGAAAATTACGACGCACCGGCGGAATGAGCCAGCCGGCCAAAAGCCGGAGGCTGCGAATAGACGCAGTCAACGATCTGGTCCATGGCGTAGATCGATTCCCTTTCACACGAACGGCAGCGAAGAACGAAGACGCGGGAGATGAGCTGAAAGTGCTGATCGTCGTTTGCCTGGAGGCTTGTCTGATGGCCATGGGCTTCGGAGTCTTTGCGCTGGACGATGGTAGGAATACGTACCGGCTTGCCGCAGTGACGGCACAGGACACCGCGGAACTGTTTCGAAGACAATTCGACAGGCATGAAGACTGCTCCTTGGACAGGACTGACCGGGCCTGGAAAGCGGAGGATATAAAATAGCCGGGGAATTTGTCCACCGGGAAGATACCAGAAGGCTGAGGAAAAGGGAAGCGACGGCTGGCACTGGCCAAAGCATAGATAAGCAGTTATTTTTCAGTTAGATAGATGGATATTGGAGTGCCGAAGAGGAGGAATGATTTGAGGCTGCTGTGGATGAAAATCAGGAATTGGTCCGTTGCCCGCGGCTTGGCGCGCAAAGTCAACGACTACAAAGATCATCTCGCAGCATGCGACATGGCGCGCGCAACGATCTCGACGGTCGTGGACAACTCAGTGAGGAGAAGCTAGCGTCATTTGCAAATTTCTTCTTGGAGGTCTGCATCGATCAGGTCGATTTCATGGAACGGTTGATGGACCGGATTCCTTGCGCACACGCATTCTCAGGTGGAACTTGCCTCGCGGTGAGCTTGCCGGTGTCGTTAGAGCATCCGAGCGCTCGGCACAACGCATTGTTTCGGCATTGGCCGAAACGGGCGTGGTTACCTCGATCACACCGAAAGCGCCGTTGCGCCTTGTTTCCCAGCAGCATTCGCAGGGCGTTGGATGCCAGAATTGTTCCCAGAGGGCTACGCCGATCATTTTGTGGGCGAAACCGAAAGCCGCCATATACCGAACGTCGGTAAGGCCAGGGGTGACGCGATAGTCTTCTTAAGTACCTGCGACTCGGCGCGGCGGACAAAGGGAATGCAACAGTACAGCTGGACGAGGTGCTTCTCTCGCTTGCTCGACGAAATGGCGACAAGGTAGAAAACGATCCGCGAACTGATCCGCGTTCCTCCTGACACGGAAGCTCTGCTCCGTGCGTTTGCGCATGAGCACGCTCAGGACGCCTTCGGAATCGAACAGGTTCTCCGCTATAGGGAGCAAGTGGCCGAGGAATTTGAGAGGCTGGTAGAAGAAAAACCCCGCCGGCCAACGGCGGCCTGATGGCAGGCGATGGAACAAGTGCCCTGCTCAGAACAGCAGCGAACAGCGGGCGCCACGGAAGGATCAAGTCAAATTGGGGGTGGTGACGTTCCGCCTCCAGGGAATACGCGAAACAGAATGTGGCAAATGAAACGACCGAGCCTGAATTGCTACCAACCACAGCCCGGAGTTGATTGATGACGCGCTCTAGCACGACCTACAAAGCAAAATTGCGCTGGATTTTTCATGGATCCCAGGGGCTTCGGGCTGGATGGAGCATTCTAATTTTTGCAGCGCTGCAAGCACCCGCGGTGCTGATCGCAAATATCGTGATGCGATACCTCCCGTCGCTTGTCAGTGGCGAGATGTCACTCGGCGACTCGTTCGTCTTTGAAGCTTTTCAGTTTGTGGCAATTCTCGGGGCTATGGCGATCATGGCAAGGATCGAGGGCCGGGATGTTTGGTCCTATTATGGGATGGCCGGGCGTCGTCCGATTGCCAAGTTTCTATATGGATTCGGCGGCGGACTCGTTTGCCTGTCGCTGGTGGTGGGGGCGCTGTATGCCGACGGCCATCTAGTGTTCGGCGGAGCGGCTTTGCAGGGGCTGCCAGCGCTTGGGTACGGCTCGGCCTGGCTCCTGGACTTCATAATGGTCGGGATAACCGAAGAGGCGCTTTACCGCGGCTATCTGCAGGCGACTTTGACACGCGGAATCGGTTTTTGGCCAGCCGCAATCGTCCTTTCGTTGTTATTTGGCGCAGGGCATCTGCAAAATGCGGGGGAGACAGTCCCGGGCATCATCGGGGTGATCGTGCACGGGCTGTTCTACTGCCTATTGTTGCGGCTGAGCGGCTCGCTATGGTTGGGGATAGGATTTCATGCAGCCTGGAACTGGGCGCAATCCTATCTCTACGGGACAGCGCAAAGCGGCCATTTGATGCAAGGTCATTTGTTCGTGACCCAGGCAAGGGGTGCTGCGCTCATCAGTGGAGGCAGCGCAGGGCCCGAGGGAAGCTTGCTCGGGCTACCGGTGCAAGCAATTGGACTGCTTGTGTTTCTCTGGGTAGTGAAGCGCGCCGGGCTATTGCGGAGGCCGGGAAGATCGAGAACCCCCACACAATAGCGAGTGACGAAACGCTACGCGTGTTGCGGAACCTTGCAACGGAAGGTTCTGTTGCGTTCCGTGTAGCCCCTCCAAAGAAAAAAGGAGACTTGCGGCAAAACCTCTTCACCTCACGTAATGTTGCGTTTGCCGGCGAGCGCTTTTCCGAAAAACACAAGAAGGAATCGACCGAGGCCCGCGATGATCGAGCGTAGGGAAACACAAAGAGATCAGATCTCGCACGAGGACTAGTCCAGGCTGAAATCTATGGGAAGGTTCATTCGATGGGAGGTACGTTTTCTTCGGTGTGACAGTTGGCGCGGAAATCCGAGGTCGTGGCGCCGATGACCAAAACGATTGTCCTTTTCTTCTTCCCAGTTCTCGACGATATCGATTTCAGCTTTGCGCTGATGAAGTACAACGCAAATTCGGTCGATTTCGCGGACGCAGTATACGAGCAAATGCCAGCCTCAGCTACGCTTGCCGGGATGACAAAAGAAGGGAAAGGCATCGACGCCCAGGACGGTTTTGACGGGAAAATACAACATTACGTGCGGAGACCCGGGATCTCGCGTCAAAGGCAAGTCCGTGTCCTTTCTTCCGAGCGATCACGCAGGACGCAACAGAACAGGCTTTTTGTCGCATTCAAGACAAGGCAGAATTGTGAGTGGAAAGGATTTTCAGCCCGAAAAAACCCAGTGAAGTGCCTCGTCGAGGTCGTAGAAGACGCGAATTCCTTTTTCCCCCAAGGTTTCACGAAACATCAAAAACATCCGGGCAAATCCAAAAACGAAGTCACTACCGACTAGAATGGCCCGATGAGAATCGGGTGAGAATATGGATCTTTGGGCTAGTCTGCGGACATCTTCGGGTCTCAGCTCGACTTTGGTGACGTGGGTACAGTCCACCAACTCAGAGAAGCTAGAGTCAAAATCTAGGTCCTTCAGGAGATTCTCCTGGTGCGCCAATCCTTCGGTCAGGGTGAAGACGCCCGAGACAATGCTCATCACCAGCTTGCGTTCCTTGTCGATTCTGAAGTAGGCGGGCATTGCAAATTCCCTTACTGAACTAAGAAACAGTAGAAGGAGAATCGGTCTCCTTTAGCTTGTTTGCCGTGGCGTCATCGAATCTCAAATCGCATGAGCAGCCAGTCTGTGGCTCACGAACCTCTTTCCGAGCATGACCGCTTCTACAGCGGCGAATAGTTCGCTGTGAGCATCCGACTTAATTAGGTAACCGTGCCCCCCAACACTGCGAGCTGCCCGTGCCACATCGGGATCAAGCTCTTGGGTTAGAAAGAGTATTTTGGATTCCGGCGCGACCTTGCGAATTTGCCGAGCAGCTTGAATTCCATCCAGCGCAGGCAGTCCAATGTCCAATAAAATGAGGTTCGGTTTTAGCTCCTCCGCTTTGAGAACGGCTTCAAGGCCGTGGGCCGCCAAGCCGATAACCTGCAAGCCACGATTTTCCTGGAACTTTTCAATGACGCACCGCCGCCAAGCGGCAAAATCATCTACAACAAGAACACTTACGTACAAGTGCTTGCTGATAGCCTCCTCGTTGGAGTTCAACGCCGAATCGACGGACCACGTGTTGAACGCGAAGTGCTGCACGTTAGAAGCATCCCATGCGAAATGGACCCCGTCGTTGCGTTTAAGCAACCTTGGGCTTGCTCAAGCGCAATTTCGGAATTCAACAGTAGTGGGAAAAGAGGCGAGAAACTGAACCGCGGTCAGGTCATACGCAAGAACAGCCGTTCGGGTGATCGAAGGAGAATCGTGCCGCGACGCTTCACCAGCGCACCGTCACGTTGCCATTCACTCATCAGGCGGCTTGCTGTGAAAGGTGTGACGTTTGACGCGTTGGCCAACTCTTCGTTTGTGACGCGGATTTCAACACCACGCGGATCTTTCTTGCCGATGGTCCGGCCAAGAGTGACGAGTACTTGAGCGACCCGACGTCGCGCGGTGTAGCAAGCTAAACCTATGTAGGATGCGAGATGCCAAGTCAGGAAGTCTGACGCAGTTAGCAATGCGTTCTCCAGCAATCTGGGATACCGTTCGACAAGACCGCGAATGGTTCGGCGATCCCATACCAACACCGAGCTGTCCGTTACCGTTTCTGTGCTGAAGAGATAAGCAGAATGGCTCGACAAAATGGTCCGACCCCCAAACAGATCTCCTGGTCCAAGCCACTGAAAGAGAAGCTTCCTGCCCTCTTCTGTAACAAAGAAAAATCTGGCCAGTCCTTTCGTCAGCAGGTAAAAATGTTCGGCAGGGTGATCCTGATTTGTGATTACGGTATTGGCGAGGAATCGGCGTTGTGTTGCAGCCGCCAAGATTGTCTTGCGATGAGTGGCAATCAATCCTGCGAGAAATTGCGACCTCACGTCCACGGATACCGCAGCAATCCCCGATGCAGGCATACGCACGCCTCCCTGGAGTGAGAGTTGACCTACTTCTAGCTGTCCCTGGCGGCTCGGGGCAGAGGATCCGGCCGACCTTTTGAAAGAATTGAGCCTTGGAGAGGCGTTCTTCGGGGGTGTGGATGTCTCGAGCCGGATCCCCCGCCAGAGTGCAGTTGACTGGAGCATAGGACCGCCGAGTTCCGCCGGGAACTGTCAAAAGTACCATTGGAATGAACTCGCCGGAGAAACTCCGGATTTTAATGCGCCTAGGACAGCCCCTCGAGAATCCGCCGCAGACCCTTATCATCTGAATAGCGCCAACGGGCACCCGACCGAAATCCGCGCCGCACGTCTTATCGAAAGCTCGCGGAATTGGTTCGCAGCTGGGGTGAGGCGCAGCCATACATCTTCGCCCACCAGTTTCACATTCCGAGCACCGCTGGTTCGTCCACCTGCAACGCCAAGCATCCGGAGAAGTTCAGAAAGAGAAGGCTCGCAAGGGTAGCATCACGAATTCCAAGGGTACGAGGCGCGTGCGATGAATGTTGAGGACTCGGTGACCCAATGAGCGGCGTGAGACATAGGGTCACCATGTGTCCGGGCCGGACCCAAGTTGGTGGAGCCGATGGGAGGCTCTACCCTTGTTCACCCGGAACAACTTAGCATTTGGCGATGCCAGTTTTTACTTCGGAAACGCGAAACATCCGGTAGCAGTTCCCGGTAGCATAATCCGCCCGGACGCTGCGGAAGGCAAGTGCTCATCTGCGTACTACGAAGTTCTGGGCTTGGTATCCAGACGGTCTCCTGCTCGCCAGCAATCGATGAGTGGCGGAGAAGGGGGGAGAGATTCTCGCCGTTTTCAAAAACCTTTGAAAAACAACCCTTTTCTAATGTTTTCAACCACTTCCCAACTTTCCAACTGTTAAGCGGAGGTGAGTATAGACCATCCTAGTTGGGGTAAGTAAAGCAAAAATTGGTAACAGTGGTGACAGTATGGATCTGGCGAGAGTTTCTTCTGCCCTCTAATTAGGCGAAGGCGGGACCAGACTTTTTCAGGGGAGCCTTCAACCATCCGAATATTGTAGTGCTGCAAATCATGTTGGATTTGTTTCGTACAGCCGCTCAGGTTATCGATGCGCGCCAGATAATCGGGAGGGCTATCTGCGTTATCAATGAACTCTGGCGGTCGCCAAATTGCTCTTCCGAAGCACTATTCCAGGTGGGGGTCTCGCATTGACCTGACCCTCGCCAGGGCCTCGTGGGATACAAGCTGAATCTGATTCTGAAGCAGAGAGCGAATCGTGGGATCTTCCGGCGCGTACTTTAATGCTTCCGAATATGAACGGACACATTCTTCGCGAGATCCGCGCTTCAGGTACAAATTCCCGATCTCAATGTGAACGAAATACGCAGTAGGGTCGCGTTCCACGGAGCGTCGGAATGCTTTCTCGGCCTCAGCGTCATTGGGTTTCTCGCCATAGACGTTATTGATTCCACTCCAGTAGAAGTCGGAGGCCGCTTCTCCGGGCAAATAGAAGCTGCCCTTGAAGATGAACAGATTTCCCAATCGCTTCACCGGCTGAGCTTCCCGCAAAGCGGCAGTATCCCAATAGCTACGTCGAATTAAATCCGACGGCCCGGCGAAGATGGTCCCTGACCTTTCTGGGAGTTCGACAAGCGCAGCGTCGCGTTTCTCATCACCACCGAAGCAGTCAACGCCTCTTGCGGCCTTTTCTTCGTCCAAAACCCAATAAAGACAGACAGGGCGCAGGCCCTTTGGCTTCTGCTCCCGGTTGTAGTATCCCGCAAGTTCTTTCGATCTCTGTCCCAGGTTCACCCCTTCATCGCTGAAAGATTTGTAAGCGTTCGTCGTGCCACCCGCGAATTCATTGAAATATTCCCAAGGTCGCATCTGCGGCAGAGCTGACACTGCGGCGGCGAGCAAAGCGAGCACCACAAGAATCTTTAGTTGCGGAGTCTTAGATGATAGTGCCACCTCCAAGCCGACGCCCGCAAAAACGGCAAGCAGTACAACAACAGGCAAAGCGTGACGGATTCCTGCATAGGTCGCACCTGCCGCAAGAACGAGTAGAAAAATGAGCGCGATGGCGAGCACCACTCCACAAGGCAACATCCAGTCTGGCGGAATGCGGCGGGTAACAAAGAGAAACAGACCGAGTAGCAGCAGTGCGATCAGACCGATGGGCACTTTGACGGCGATCATTGCGGGGAAAAAGTATCGTGGCCCTCGGGAGCGGTACACCCTGCCGAAAAATAGCTGAAGACTCTCCCTGCCCTCCAATCCTGCACGGATAGTGTCTGCAAAACCCCACAGGTAGGCGCGAGGCACCACGTGCGTCGCAGCCATGATGGCTAGCACGGCGTGATAGCGAGGCGAGGAAATGTCGTTGATTTTTTCTACCAAAGGACGGTTGAACGACTCCACCCTAGAGGGGGACTCGGAATAGCGGAATAAGTAGGAAGCCCAAAGTATGAGCATTGCACCGCCCAATACCGCGCCAAGCTGTACACCTTTAAGCCAGCTCGAATGCTCTGACGATGCGAGCCGCTTAACGATCGCAAGCCCGGCGCCAATGAAAGAGACACCGAACACCACTACCGGCGCGGAATGTTTCGCGGTCAGAGCAAGCCCAAGAAACACTGAGCAAGCGGCAAGGTCACCCAATCTCCACTCGCGAAAGGCTTTTGCGGCGAGGACAACAGCCGTTGCCGAGAGCAGTGCTACCGGGAGATCAGTCATGACGACGGGCAGGTGCGCCGCCACCGTCGGGTCAATCGCAAGGAATAGAAGAGTACCGAGAGAAACACCCGCACTAAAAACGCGCTTGAGAGCAAATGCAAGGGCGAGCAATAGAAGGCCGTTCAACCCGTACATTGCCACTCTGGCGCGGCGCTGGACCGAGTCGGGATCGTTCTGTCGAAAAACGGCCAGGTTGGCATAGTCACGCTCTCCCGGCTTGTCGTTGAATTGGCGCAGGGAATCCAATCGAAATCCTGTCGCTGCCAGGACGCTGCCCACCCAAAGTTTTACAAGAGGGGGGTGCTCGGCATTGATTCGAAAATCGTGGTACTTCACCTAAGAGACTCCGGCGGCGATGTGATAGGCCTCATCGATAGTGAAGCCGTCGAGGCAGGTGGTCAGGGCCGAACGCAGGATTGCCAGCGCCACCAGGAGAAATACAAACCATATGAAAACACTGCGCTTCACCGTGAATGGCGCTGGCGTCACCGTTCGTAGGGCGGGCTGGGTCTCACCCAAAGAAATCGTCATTGGGTTATGGCCGGACGAACGGCCGAGGCAAGGGGCAGGACCAGGAAGCTGGCATGCTCTCCGTCGTGAAAAATTTTAATGTTGGCAATCCGCCAAGATTGTCAGTCTTGACTCCTCCGGACCTACCTCGGCCACGCACATAGGCCTGCACGAATACGAACCCTCGCTTGACGAATGCGGAGAAGTCGCGACGCCTACCGCCATCGATGTCGTATTGCGTCAATTCCAACACAGTAGGCGCTTTGCCAATGAGCTTGTCCGGCTTCGATATCCACGCCTCAAGCTCCACGCCATCCCGCATTGGAATCACGCGGCTCATTTCGATGCTGTAGCCGGGGCCGACGTCGGTCGCTCCATAAAGCGGCATTCCGGCTAACATAGTGACTGTCAGTAAAGCTGCGACCAGCAATCCTACACACCATGTCTTGACCATTGTTCCCTTCCGTCTTGCATTGTTCAGGGCCGTCAAAAATTCTGAACCCAAAGCGTGAGCCGATGCCAAACCGCCGTGTGACCGAGTGGGCGCATCGAGAATTGCATGACGAGCAAAAGAAGCGTTCCGGAAATCGTTACGCGATGGATTTTCCTGCACGACCAGAAGTCAAAGGCGATCAAAAGAATCGGTATCGCGTCGAGCAATCCGAAAAAGACGAGAGCACTCGAAAATACAAAGGGAAATGGCCAGCGGGCTACGGCGGGACCCAACAGCGCGACGGTCCCCAGGATCATCAGACGCTTGTGCGCGGGACCATCTCTGCGCGCCAGAAAACCCCAACCGACAAGCAGGGCGAACGTGGATAGTTGAAGAACATCGCCCGCAAACAAGGTGTCCAACCCCATGCGGAAGACGGCGTGTCGTCGCACTACGGCAATGAGGGTCGCGAATCCGACAAGAACCATGAGAACCGCAAGAATGATTCCGAAAATGCCAAAGCCCATGTGCCATCGAATGCGATTCGAGGAGACAAGGGCGATCTGCGCGATGAAGAGGAGAATCCAGCATGAAAACATCGCGCCATGAAAATGGACGAGAAGACTCGGCAGCGGGGCATGAAACATGCCCGCCAAATAGTAGGTCCGGGCGAATCCGACGAAGACAGTCAAGAGGATGAGCCCGGCCATCGAGGCAAAGAAGAAATCGTCCATGCGTTTGCGAACGAGAAGTGATCTGCTGGCAGCCATTTTTCACCTTGCTCGAAAGCTGGAATCTTCAGGTTCCACCAATATTGAATCGTCGCTCCGCCGTGGGACAAATGCCCGGACGTAGAACACTCTTTCAGCGGGCGGAGCCGCGTTAGTTCTTAGGGAAATTCGGATCTGCTTTCACCTCATTAATCTGCTTGGTGTGCCGCTCGCTGTGCGCTGCGCCGAAAAGCAGGAATTCATAAGCGTCCCATTTCTGCCCAAACGGACTGTCCGCCAAATGTTCGCGTAAATCCGGAGTAGACTTCATCAGCGCGATGCCTTCCGCCCGGCTCTTCAGGAAATGATCGAGCGTTTCGGGGGGAGCCCAGCGGCCTGTAGGGACGAGTTGCGGCGGTGCCTGCGCCTTGCGACTGCGATCGGGAACCATCGCCACAATCATCGCATCCACTTTGGCGAAGTCGCGATCAGCCGGCCCGGCTGGCGATTTCATTGCCTGCGCGAATAACTTGCGCGCATCGTCTTCCGCCAGCGCAATGTGTTCAAGGGTCTCAGCCACCGACCAACGGTCGGGCGCAGGCTTGAATTTCATTTGCGCGCCGGAAAGTCCTTTCAAGGCCGCGACCACTCCGTCGCGGGTTTGTTCGAGATACTTCACAGCTTTTTCGCGCTCAGCGGGCGTGAGCGATTGCGCGAAGGCCGGAATCCCGAATAACAAGGTACAGACCAGCAATAATAGTTTCTTCATGATTTTTCCTTTCGACGCAGAACGAAAATCTCCAGCGCGATTGCAGATATATATCTGGTGTTCTAGTCGAAGGTCCTCACTTCGACGATTCTTCGGACCTGGCTGCGGTTTTTGTCCCGTGAATTGTGACCACTCTCTTCAGTGGACCGCCGACCTCGCCCATTTCTCCGATCTGTGTGAAGGAGTTTGCGGTAATACCTGACCAGACTTCGTGCCAAGCCATCTTCTTGCCGTCTTGGGGAAATCCCATGTCGATTGTGAGCTGTTTTCCATCCCAGCTCAGTGAGCTGTTGGAGTAGGTATTGAAATCGCAGGTTGCGGGACCGGAATTGTTGCAAAGCATTCCGCGCAGACTATTTGTGTTCTTGTCCCACCAATGAAAAGCGATCAGATACATTTCTCCAAAGGGAGCGCGTACGTGCTCCTCTTCCATGAGGACATACCCGCCGGGCCCGATTCGCCAATCCTCTTCGCCCGTGCCGCTACCTCCAGTTGGAGACATGCCACCGGGCGCAAACTCGTATGTTGTGGACCAATTGCTTCCAAGCATCCTTGCGAGGCTTTGCATCTCCGGTACCGGTGGATCCGCGTGCAAGTCCGGATGGCCTTCGACACTAAGCCCCGCTGTGTTGTTGCGCGCTGCTGCCACCTTTGTGGCGTGAATCGTGAATAGCCGCTTCCGCTCACCCCCAGGCGGTCCGTACTCTCCGGTCTGCGTGAACGAGGTCGGAGTGATATCCGACCAAACCTCGTGCCACAAAGATTTCTGGCCGCTCTTAGACGTTTCGATTTCGTCGATGACGTACTGTTTGCCATCCCAGCTCATGGTGATGTCATTCTGCGCACCCTTTACGTCACACGTGTAAGGGAGCAGGTTTTGGCATTCCATCCCTTGCAACGTCTTTGTAGTCTTATTCCACCAGATAATTCCCAGCAGAAAGGCATCTCCCTGGGGGAATCGTAAATGCTCCTCTTCCATTAATGTGTATCCGCCCGGACCTGCTCGCCAAGTTTCCTCTCCGGTGTTGACAACCCCGTTCGGCGCGGAGGCGTCTGCCTCGAACTTCACACTTAGGGACCACTCACCCGACAGTGCTTTAGTCAGAGACTGCAAGTCGACCGAAGGTTCGGGCGTCTTGGTCAGTGACTGGTCGCGTTCTTTTGCAAAACAGGCAACCCAGATAGTCAGAACACCGATTAGGATCAGCCCGATTCTCAGCATTGTTTTCATCGGACTCTCCCCTCAAGTTGTCTTCCGTTGGAAATTCCCGCGAATCCACGCCTCCAAGCTCGCTGAATCAGAACCGCCTTCCATTTCGAGCACATAGGCAGTCTTCTCACCGGCTCAGCCAAATCGTGAATCGGAGCCAAGGATCAGTGACGCCGATCAGCATGAATGCCGGAAAAGATGCCAAGACGGCAGCTCCGCCCCAGCCAAAAGCAGGATGCAAACGTCTGTGTTTGATCGTGTCGTACAAGATGCATGCGAGCGGTGGGATTTCCGTAACCGCGACCAATCCCCAAAATCCGACTGTGTCCCACACGTAGGGAATGCGCCCGATGGCAGGCAGAAGGATGCTGCAACAAGCTAGAACCATCACTCGTTTATGAAAATCTGGACGCCTCCTCAGATAGAGCGCAATCGCAACAAGCACCAAGAACATGAGGCTCGTTCCGAAATCCATCGCCAATGGACGAACGCGTAAGTTTGTGAACGAAGCCGGGTTCGCCAGATAACTTCTTCTTACCGCGTGAATCGCAACGGTCAAAGCTACTCCCGTGCACAACGGCGCGAGAATCGCACCTAAAATACCCAGCCGTTGATGTAGATCGACTCGATCCTTGGCTACAAGCCGCGCTTGCACAAAAAAAAGAACGAACCACGACGTAAAAAGGAATCCGTGCAGATGAAGCAAAAGTGGGAGTGGGCGCACCTCGAAGATCGGCCTTAAGTAGTACGTGCGAGCGAATCCCGCGAAGACAATCAGGAAAGCGCAAACGGGAAACCAGAGATAGAACCGACTAGCGAGGCGGCTCGGAGCGTTCGTGGGGAAATTCATCAGAGCACCAGCCATTTCGCGAATCGGATCCCAACTTCTGTCTTGCTCGCAAACATCAGAGGGGGGTTCGCCAGAAGGAATGTGATCTTGCCCTGAAAGCTGTCTTTTGGCTCCATTGACTCCACCCCGCTAGCGAACAACCCCTGCGTCGTACACTGCTTTTCCGCCCACCAGCGTCAGCACCGATTCCGTCTTCGGCAGTTCTGCCGTGGGCACACTGAAAATGTCTTGCGAAAGAACCGCAAGATCGGCGAGCTTTCCCGGTTCTAGACTGCCTTTGTCCTTCTCAGCAAATTCGGCGTAGGCGGAACTCAAGGTGTACGCAACGACGGCCTCCTCGCGCGTGATGGCCTCCGAAGGCCGGTCCGGGTGTGTGGAGGCAAACATAATATTCAAGTACGGGTTCATCTGGCCGTCCGATCCCAGCGCGACAGGTATGCCGGCGGCGAGCAAAGATGCCAACGACTGTCCCTTCTCCAACCCTTTGTCATGAAAAAGCTGCGGCAGGACCGCGCGGACTGCAAGATGTGCAGGGTTCTGCACAACCACAATCCCGTATTCACGGACACTAGGAAGCAAGTCTGGAAGAAGGCCGTCGCCGTGCTCGAAGCGGACGCGCTTCCCGTACCAAACATTCTTTCCACCGGCCGCCTGCATCTTCGCCAGAACCGCGGCCGGAGCTGGGTATCCGGAAACGTGGAGGAGCAGCTGATCGTTACTTTTCAGGATCTCCTGCAGAATCTTCGAAAGTTCGGCCTCTGGAAAGGTCATGCCCAGCTCCGCCATTCCTTCCTCAACGGATCTCGCCGGGCGGCTCCGGTCTAGATGGCGGGATTCAAAAGTGTTTTCAAGCGGCACGCCGTCAATCAGCCATTTTGTTCCGCTTACAGAAACGAGTGTTGTGGGATGTGTAGGTAGCGACCTGCCTTCCGGGGAGTTTCGGCTGTTCGAGGTCGTGCCCGGCATACGGATTACCCGCACACGAATCGGCGTCGGAACACCCGCAAAGAGTTTGACGCATCGTTCGGGCGACATGCTGCCAGACATATCCTGCAAAGAAGTGATCCCCAGACGCATCGCTTCGACGAGTGTCCTGTTTATTTCGGCTTTGGCGTCGCTGTCAGGCGTTATCTCGCCCAACTTTCGAGAGAACTGGAAACCAGCGTACTCGCGAATGACGCCGGTCAGCCTGCCGTCGGCAAATCGTTCGATTCGCCCACCAAGCGGGTCTTTTTCGTGTTCGGTATATCCAAACTTGGCGAGCGCCGCACTGTTTAAGATCGAAGCGTGTCCCGTGAATGTCGTCAGAATCACCGAATGCTCCGGAGCCACCTGGTCCAACAAATCACGATTTACCATTTCATCGAAGAAGATCGCCGGTCCAATTTCTCCCAAGACAATTGTCTCCTTGGGAGCCTTCGCGACCGCCGAAACGA
The DNA here is from genome assembly GCA_963783955.1 of Candidatus Acidiferrales bacterium. Lineage (GTDB taxonomy): Bacteria > Acidobacteriota > Terriglobia > Acidiferrales > UBA7541 > Acidiferrum. The sequence continues at coordinate 733,207 of CAWAPN010000005.1, forward strand.
TCGCTTGTTTGACTTGGCCCCAAACAGGGTTCGGTCCCTCGAACTGCAGTTCCACCGAACCGGCCGGTTTAATCTCCAGGTGAATGTGCGCGTCGTTGATGCCCGGAATCACCGTGCGACCAGCAAGATCGATTTGTTTGGTGTGTGGACCGGCGAGCGCCTTAATCTTGCTGGAATCTCCTGTGGCAACAATGCGTTCGCCGCCAATGGCGAGCGCTTCGACGTAGGGATGCACGGAATTGCTGGTAAAGACTTTCCCATTGAAAAGGATCAAGTCTGGCGCCTGCTGGCCGTGAGCAACCCCGTAAGGCGACAGGGTTAGTAGGCCCAAAAGCAGAAACATGGCCAGTTTTTTCGTCATGTCTATCCATCCGATCCAGGGCCTCTCGACAATCTTCGACGAGACTCCCATCACAGCACCAGCCGTCTGGCGATATCGATCCACATCTGTGTTCTGCTCAAAAACACGAGAGCAGGGAGCACCGAGACAAAGAGGAGACCACCCCACAAAAAGGCGGCATGCAACCTGCGATTTTGTGCGGTATCGAAAAGGATGAACGTGACAGCAACGGTTTCCACCATTCCGATGGAAGCCCATATCCCAGCAGCCTGAATGAAATGGAACGGGAGGCGAATGATGGCGGCTCCCAGAAAAGAACAGGAGGCGAGAAGCATGAAGCGTTTGTGATAATCGCTTCGCCGACGGAACAACAGCGCAGCGACGAGGAAGCCTACAAATGGAAGAAGTTCGCCAAGAAGCAAGAACGCGAGGAAACTGAGCGCAGTGTTTGATCTTGGATCCGCTAGAAAGTCGCGTCTGGTGGCGTGGATCGCTACGGCGGAGCTAATCAATACAATGAATACGGCCAGGACCACACCGCAGATGCCGAGAAGACGGTGCAAGTCAATCCGGCGCGCAGCGACCAGCCGGACCTGAACCAGAAATAGGACAAACCAGAGAGTGAGGACGAACCCGTGTAAGTGAAGCAATGGCGGAAGCACTGGAGTACCAAAAAATGTTTTCAAGTAATACGTGCGCGCAAATCCTGCAAAGACAAGCAGGATCGTCACGATGGCGGCCCTCGTAAAGTATGTGTTGCGCATGCTGGCGACCTGAACATCGCTCTTCATTGCTGCTGCTTCCGCTTCACGGATTGCCGATTCTCAGCTCTCGCACAGTCGCCGGGATCGCTCCGCAACTTACGCATGTTCTCCGTGGGGTCTTCTGCGGTTGACTCCGGCGGGCCACAAGATGAGACTCGTCCTTCGGGTTTGTCTCGAATGGAATCCAAGTAGGAGGGAGGGATCGGCAGATGCCTTCGCGGGTTCACTCGATTCTCCCTTCCGATTCGGCCGTCGGAATTACCCTGCAGACTCTGATAATTCGTGCCACGCGAACAGAGGCATGCTCGCCGCACTCACAGCATCCAAACTCAAGCATCACAAGAAGGTCTTCGCCAAACGGCATGACAACGCGCTGACAGCGAGCGAATTCCTTGCCGCAACGGGCTCGGCCTCCGGTCGCCCCGAGATCCGCGGATGTCATTTGCAGTTCCACTGGCGCCGCTCCTGTTCTTACTGTTTGCTCGCGTTCCGTGGCAGGATGCGACGGCCGGTGGCATCTCCTTCATAGGCCCGCACATGCGCCACTTTGGGGGACATACCTCCGACCGTCAATCTAACCGCCTGCTAAGCCTAAGCTAACCGCCAATTTGTTTTGTTTCAGTGATTTGCAGAGAGTTGCTAACTGGTGGCTCGTTTCTGAATGCCTGTGATACCCTCGCGCGCATGGATAATTTCGTGGGTGCGAACTCTCTACCTCCGACTAGCCCGCCCGTGCGCTATCGCTTTGGGCTATTTGAGCTGGACCTGCCAGCCCGGCGGCTAATCAAGCAAGGAATTGAGGTCCGCGTCCAGGACCAACCGTTTCAGTTGCTGGTCGCTCTCGTCGAGCGAAACGGAGAGATTGTCACGCGCGAGGACCTCCGGCAGCGGCTCTGGGCAGGTAATACATTTGTGGATTTTGACAAGAGCCTCGGCGTTGCTCTGACGAAACTACGGGACGCGATAGGCGACAGCGCCGCAAGTCCTAGATACATCGAAACTGTGGCGCGCCACGGTTATCGCTTCATCGCTCCCGTCGAGCGAAATGGAACGCATGTAGCGCAGCCGATCTCTGCGATCGCCGTGACCGCAGAGGTGCCAAATCAGACGCCAGCCGTTGTTGAGCGGGCGCTTCCGGTCATTCGGGTCACATTAGCACTGGTGCTGATCGTGGCCGTCAGCGGCGGATTGTATTGGTACTATCGGCTGCGACCTAAGCTTGGCCTACACCCCGCAATAATGGTCGGAAGCTTCGTGAATCTCACGGGTGACGCTGCCTTCGACGGGTCGCTCGAGCAAGCCAGCGTCGTCGAGTTGTCGCAGTCCCCCTTTTTGACAATCCTGCCGCGGAAGGCACTTCGCGATGGATTGCAGAATCTGGGGCGTTCGCCAGATGAGGCTCTAACCCCCAGCCTCGAGCGCCAAATCTGCCAGCGAGCCAACGCAGCAGCTCTGGTTACGGGCTCTATTCATCACTCGGGGAACACCTATGTCTTGTACGTGGAAGCAGACGCCTGCAGTGACGGCGGTGTTCTCGCGACGGAAAGGGTTACACTGTCGCGAAAGGAAGATGTTTTGCCAGGAATCGACCGAGCCGTCGCAAGCTTGAGGCGCAAGTTTGGCGAATCTGGGGAGTCTTTGCAGAAACATTCGGTGCCTGTCGAGCAGGCGACGACCGAATCGTTGGAAGCATTGAAAGCGTATCAACTCGGGTTGGATCTGCGGTCGAGAGGGAAAAACCAGGAGGCCATCCCGGTTTTCAAGTCGGCCATCGCCCTGGATGACAAATTCGCAATGGCTTACGCTCAGCTCGGGTCTAGCTATTCTAATCAGGGGGAAACCGAGGAAGGCGCAAAGTATTTCCGAAAGGCTTTCGAGTTGCGCTCACGCACCATTGAGCCAGAAAGACTCTACATTGCGGGAAGGTATTTTGACATCGTTTCGGGTGAGCTTGAAAAAGCGATGGAGACGTATCGGCTGTGGGCAGATTCCTATCCTAACGAATGGCGCCCACTAAATACTTTAGCAAACGACGCCCTCCTCCTTGGCCGGTACGAAGAAGCAATCGACGCTTCACGGCAGGCACTGAAGCTGAACCCTGACCAAGCGTTCAATTATGAGATTCTCGCAAGCGCACTCCTGGCCCTTAATCACGTGGACGAGGCGAAAGGCGTCGCAAGACAGGCAGTATCCCACGCCAGAGACGACGGAGGTTTGCATCTGCTTTTGTTTGCAGCCGCAGTGCTGCAGTCGGATCAAACTGCTCTGGAAGAGGAACGCAAGTGGTCGGCCGAGAATCCCGACGACTCGTCCATACCTTACGGTGAAGCGGAGTACGCTGCTGCGCGAGGCCAAATGAAGCGAAGCGCGGATCTCTTCGAGAAAATTGCGCAGCAGCAAATTGCGGCCGGCGTTCCTGGCTACGCGGCAAATCTCTACGCGGACGAAGCATTCATGCAATTGGAGATGGGACAGCCTGAAGAGGCAATCAAGAGCGCGCAGAAGAGTCTGAAGACCGGAAAGACGGACATCAACTTGGGTGCGGTCGCCGCCGTGTTCGCGTGGAATGGCGACTTGAATCGGGCAACCGCTGTGAAGCGCGAGTTCGACAGCGAATACCCGATTTCAACCTATAACATGGGCATTTTTTCGCCGATGATGGCCGCAGGAACCGCCATACACCGTGGAAAACCTGCCCAAGAGATCAAGAACCTCTTGGCCTCGGCGGTTCCCTATGAAGCGGGCGGCATCGCGAATTTGAATCCGGTCTTCATGCGTGCAGTGGGGTGTCTGAAGGGCGGTCCACCGAAGGACGCATTGGTCGAATTTCAAAAGATACTCGATCATCGAGGAGTGGATCCTTTGCGGCCCTCCATAGCCCTCTCGATTCTTGGTGTTGCACGCGCCTCTGTTTTGCTCGGGAGAACAGAAGACGCCCGCAAAGCCTATGAAACCACTTTGCAATTTTGGAAGGAAGCAGATCCCGGATTGCCAATTGTTGCTCAAGCCCGAAAGGAATACGACAAGCTGCTAAAGCTCGGCGAGAGGTAGTTGACGAACTTGGAGGCGAACCGGATCGCGTGCGACTGGCCCGGTATGTGTTTCCCTGACTCCTACTGAGTAGGTCCCGTGAGCTGGCGCTTGATATCCTCGAAGTCGGCGCGGTCCCAGCGTTCGGCCATCTTGCCATCAACAAATCGTCCACGAGCATGGACACCAAAGCGAATCTTTCGCCCCCTCGCGGGTGCACCCATCATCTCCTCCCCCGTGTGGGTTGCGCTGATATCAAGATCTGCCTCTATGATGTCTTCTCCCTCGAAACGCACAGCAATAATGAAAATATGTTCATCGGGGATGGCCGCATTGACCTGCCGCCGGAACATCTTAAACCCTTCCGGTCCGCGCGGGTATCCGATCGCTTCCAGTTCATGAAAGCGGGCGTCGGGGCTCACGACTCTATCAATCCCAGCCGGGTCCGGCGCGAGGATGGCCTCTGTGAAGTCCAGGAAGTGCCTGAGGAGTTGAGACTCTGGGTTATCGACTTCCGGCATAGCTTTGACTGCCGGACTCAGTTCAATTTGGCTCGGTGCAGGAATGGCTGACATGTCTGTATCCCCTCCGAAGCTCCAGATCTTGCTCCCGGTGAAGAAATTCTCAAGCTTCAGTGTTCGTGCAGTGGCGTGGTGTCGGGTTTCCATGCTTCACGAGCGTGCTGACCGTGAAGCGATCGCTGGAGCATACGTAGAGACCTCTATGAATTCAAGGCAATGGCACGATGTGAGGCACTCAATAAGCCTTAGCGTGGACATTAATGCGGGGTCTACGTCCTGCGCTCTGCCTGATTAGTTGCTTATAAGGCCCCAAACGAGAATTCCGTTCTCGTAGCGGTTACAGTTCTAGGCTGCTTTCAAACCGACAACATCGACGAGGTCGTCGAGGGCCTGAATCACCGCGGTATATCGTTGGTCGAGGGCGGTGATCTTGTCTCTGGGAATGGACTGGTCCGCGGCAAAGGGCTGCAGGATGCCGGCCGTCAGTGGGGCATAAATCTTTTCATAAAGCTTCAGGAAAACCAGGCAGATCTGATAGCCGTGCGCGAGGAGCCGGTAGCGGCGGGAATGAGCGATCTTTTCGACTAAGCCCTTGGCGCGCAGCTTCCAGAGGTCATAACGGAGGGAGGCAAGTTTGTACTGTTCCGGTGTCAGGTGCAGGGCCTGCAGGGTTTGTGGATACAAGTCGCGGGTGGTGAAGGTGCCTTCGGCGGCGAGGTAGCAGAAGCGCACCAGGGAGTGCATGACGGCCAACTGTCGAGGCTGATCCAGCTTCAGACCAGGGATGCGCCTGCCGTTGGGAAGAATCGTAGGCTGGGTGAGCTGGTGAAGTTGCTTACGGTCCACGAAGGTTTCCAGAATATCTTGCTGCACCTCCAGATAGCGGTCGATGATGCCGCTTAACGTCTGGCGTAATTGAGGAAGATTGTCCACGGCCTTGCCGATGCCGTAATCGGTGGAGATATTGTTGGTGGCCGTTTCCGTGCGCAGGATGAAACGATCGCGGACATATTGCTTGAGGAAGCCTTTGCGGTAGTGGCTGCGGATCACCGGGTTGGGTAGGTTCATGTCCTCGATCACGGTCTGGAGCTTGCCGCCATGATACCGCGTGATGCGGCGGCCGAAGATCAGGGTGAGTTTGTTGGGTTGACCGATGGTGCGATTGGCGTCAAGGAGTCGTTGCTCGAGGGCATCGACGGCGGCACGACGACGGAAGAGCAGATTGTCGCAGTACTCTACCTGCGCAAAAAACAGCCGGTGCTGAACGCCGGCGTGCTTTCTCTCTTCGGAAGTGAAAAAAGGCATGAAGCGGGTCAGCCACTTTTGAGCACAGGTGATCATCTCGTCGGCGGTGAGGGAATCGGCGAGTTTCTGAAGGGCTTCCGGATCGGAACACTGCAAGAAAGCGTTGGCACACTGTTGAAAGCGGATGCCGCGCTCCTGCAGGCGCAGGGCCAGCCAGCAGTGCTGATTGAGACAGACGCGAGCAGAGAAGGGGAAATAGGGACAGATCCGTACAAACATTTGACCCCAACGGGAGTCCTGGACGTAGAAGTTGTATTGTTCGACCCAGCGTCGCTTCATTTCCAGATGCCAACGGTCGTCTTTCCCGATGGCGGTCATGAGGGTGGCGGGTTCGCGGGCTTTGATGATGGCCACCACCTGATCGGGTTGGACACGCCGGAAGTAGCGATCCACAAAGTCATCGCGTCGGCCGGGGGGATCTTCCTGAATGGGTACTCCCCATTTCTGAGAACGGTTTTTGGCCCAGTTGTGGTATTGCGTGGCGATGTCGCGCAACACTTGCCGACTCACGGGATAGATCTGGCGATAGGCCCAGAAAAAGCCCACGGCGCGCTGTTCCTGTTGAAACGGCTGGATCATGGCGTGGAGCAGAATACGATCGAAGCAACGATAGGCGAAACGGATGTTATCCTTATGGTGTTCGTAAAAGGCGTTCATGGGGTCCTCCAGTGGGGTCAGATCCCTGGAGCATACCCCACTGAACGCCTCTCTGTTTTATGCCTGTCCCCAAAACTCCAGCACGAACCTTTCGGGATCTCGTGGTGTGGCGCAAGGCGCACGAGTTGGTGTTAGCGGTGTACTCGTTCACAGCGGCCTTTCCGAAGGAGGAGACTTACGGCTTAGCGTTGCAAATGCGACGGGCCGTGGTCTCCGTCCCTGCCAACATCGCGGAAGGATTTCGTCGGCGTGGGAAAGCTGACAAAGCTCGCTATATGAATATGGCCGAGGCTTCCCTGGAGGAGAGCCGCTATTACTTGATCCTGGCGCAAGATCTTGGATACGGAGACACCAGCAGTCTCACAACTTCACTCGAGGAAGTCAGCCGCTTACTCAACGCCTATACAAAGGCCATTCTGGCTTCGGACTCCTGACTTCCATATCCCGAAGGGATATCAAGGGCGAAGCCCTTGCCTAGTTGGCTAGGCGGAAGTAATCGGCGGACCCGATTTACGGGGTCGTTGTTCAACCGTCGCTTAGGGTTATTGGGAAGCCAATCTTCTCCCTCAAATGCTCTGAAGTTGTTCCAAACGATTCTCATGAATCTACTCCGAGTCTGCGTTGACTGGTTTGATCGAGGCCCCAACGTTCCACAAGGGGTAGGGCAATCCGGCAAGCCGATTGATCACCAACGCCTGAGCAACAAGCAGGAACACCGCCACTTCTATGATGACCAGTTCACGCGGTTTCGAAATAATTCCGAGAGAAATGATCAGTGTGGTGGCACCAGCAGGCGGGTGGCTGACCCCGAGAAGAACCATGAACGCTCCTGTGGCCGACAGTGAAAGCGCCGCCGCCAAGATTCTTGGCCAGAAGATACCTGGGTGCACCCCGAACGGCAGCGCTCCGGCACCTGTTACAACGAACGCCCCATAGCCACAGATGATTCCGATGGCGTGACCGAAAATCGTGTTTCGTGGGCTGCATGTTTTTGCTAACGGTGAGAAGAACAGAAGATAAGCGGTAGGCCCGAGCGATGGAAACACGAAGGGATTGCGGCTCACGAGCGCCAAGAGCGCCAGCAAACCAATGGTGACGAAGCTATTCACAAACACGTAGAGCGATCGCACGAGTCGAGGTGGAAAATGACGCAGCAGCCAATCCAGCCGAAGCCGTCGGAGCAAGGAGAGAATGTGATCGGGTCCTGCGCGCTCTTGGGCGATTGAATCGAGCTTCCGCATCAAATATTGGGCAGCAGGTCGAAATATTCATCGTCCTCGTTTTTGCCGCCTTCTCCTTTGCCAAGCACCTTCTCCGACTCGATGAACTCGATACGCTTGATCCATTTGACCATCTTATAGCCAAGCTGGTTCTCCACGCGCAGCCGCAGCGGCGCTCCATATACCTGCGGCAGCCGTTGTCCGTTCATCCGCGAGGCCAGTAGGCATTGCGGCTTCAGCACATTCTCTAGGCTTTGCGTGTCGTAATAGGGGCCGCCGTAGAGAGCTTCCCCAAACGAGAAAAAGGCGACGACTCTCGCTTCCGGTCTTGGCTGCACCAATTCGATGAGCCGCTTCATGGGAATACCGCCCCACTTCGCTACCCCGCTCCATCCCTGGATGCAATGATGCATCGTAATGTGTTCGGTCTCACCCAACCGCTCAAGATCGGCGAGGGAAAGCTCAACCGGCCTTTCGACGAGGCCTCCCACCTTGAGCCGGAAATTCTCGAAGTCGGCTTCCGCCAGGCGCTTCCAATCCTCCCCGATCGGCATTTTTCCATTGGGCCAGAAGTATGGCGAGATTTCCTCTTCGGAATACTTCTGCCGCGGAGCCAGGCGATTCAAGGTAAGAAGCTGCATCGGGTAGGTCACCGACTTGAGCGCATGCTGCAATCCGCGCGGATGGTTCCATGAGATGTAGTGCGCCACGATCCAGGAGAGGACAACGACGCCTATACCCACAAACCCTAGATACATGCCCAGATGCCTCTGATCATCCGTACCGAGCACGATGTGGTTCATATTGCGCGCGAATCCAGTCATCACAATCAACGTGACATGTACGACGAGGAATGCAAGGAAGCTGAACATGGTCAGGAAGTGGATCGATCGGGCCGATTGCCTGCCACCAAAGATCCGCGCGTACCATGGGAAGCGATTCACTACGGCGGGCGACATGGCGATCCCTGTAAGAATCGCCAAGGGGCCAAAGACAAAGACGACCGTGAAATAGGCGATCTGTTGCAATGCGTTGTAGCCGTAAAACCCGTTCGGTTCTGCGGGCAGGTGAAACGTTGCGTAGTGTACCCACGTGTTCCATGCCCGCAAGAGGACGAGCGGCGAAGTGGGCACAATACGCCGCCACTGCTCGGTATCGAAGAGCATGATGACGAAGAGAATCCCAGTGATAATGAAACCGTGAACGTCGATGAAGTGCCAAACCCGTGCAATACCAATTGTGTGCCGGTAGCCCGGCGTCCCGACTAACGGCGAAATATAACGGGCGTCGTCTTTCGCGGTCCAGAGTCGGTCGCGTGGGACTTTTAGCGGTGTAAGCCGGATCCATTCGCTCCCCGGCGTACAGCCATCATTGAAATACAGACGAGGATGATCCATCAGGATGGACAGACCGCTGCGAATCAGCATCATCACAAAAAGGAAATTAAAGAAGTGACAGTAACGAACCCAGACCGGAAACCCGTGTGGCCCTGTGAAGTTGTTGGGATGTATCTGAGGAACGGCGGGAACATGAGGCAGCCCGGCCACGGCGACTTCGATCCAAGACGCCGCGATTGCAGAAAGGATCGCAAGACCGATTCCGATCAGGATGGATGGTCGAATCCAGATGCGAAATCGGCGATCAGGCGGATAGTGGACGGCTTTGTGTGCCGGATCGAACGAGATCATATTGCCTCCGCGAACTGCCCGGTCAAACTTTAGTAGCGTCTTCTGGCCAAGCGATGGTCAGCAGAAATGCGCTATTCTCCAGAGCTTCCACATCATGCGGAAGCGCGCGTTCCAAGGCCAGCATGTGTCCGGCAGGCAGATCAATCGTCTTGTCCTGCACATGCATTCGGATGTGGCCCGCGATGGCCTGGACAGAAATTCGACCGGCAGCTTTGTGTTCGTGAAGGCGCGCATTCGATTTCAAGACTGTTAATACCACGCGAAAATCAGCATGCTTCACCAGTGTTTTTGAATTCCGTCCACCCTGCCACACATTTTCGCTCCGCAATCCTGCGATCTCAGCATTTAGGTCAAACGAAAGGATTGGACTTTCGAGCGGTCCCGGCGAACGAACAGCGGCGGAACCGGCGGTTTGTTTCAGACTATCGCTCATGACTTACTCCCTTTTCGAAATAACCATATGAAGGTACCTAGCTTATCCCCACGACCAAAGGCTGTTTCTGCACGTGACTCGGCTCTAAAATGAACGTGCCAAAAATATTCATGGCGAAGACCGTGATCCCCGCCAATTCAAGCAGCGCCGAGACTGGCAATATGGACCACGCCCAATTGGCATATCCCTGATATGCGAGAACCTCGCTGGAAACGCGGAGAGTACATCCGATTGTGAGGAGTGCAAGCCCGGCAAACATCAGCCCGGTACTCCACAATAGTCGCATTCCCACGAACGCAGGTAGAACGCGCTGCCCTACGCAAAAGACCATCACTGCGATGAATCCGACCGTCAGCGCATGCCGGGAAGCGCCCCAAATTCCTCCAGATGAATCCCAGAAAGCCGCGCCCACCCCAAGCAAGGCTGCCACCAGCAACCAGCCATAGGCTATGCGGACGAAGAATGGGAAACTCCAGTGCACACCGCGCGTTTTCGGTTCGTGTCGCGCGGGCTCGAACATTCGTATCGCCGCAATTGCCAGAGCTGTGCTCACCACAAAGAACGGAGTCGCTTCAGAGGCCCATCCCATGAGCGTCAAAACAACACCCGCAGAGTTGAGCACGAGCGCGCTCAAGAGCAGGCTGGGTCGAACCGGCTTGAGACCAAGGAACACCGTCATCCACTTGGTGCTGAATCCCCAGACGAACGGCACCAAGAATCCCCATGCGACCAATACGAGATAGCGTTGGTCAAGACGGTGCGATAACGCTGGGGTTGTGCCGCGCAGTGCAAGATAGAAGCACGCCGTCAGATTTGTGATGAGTGAAATCAGAAATCCTGTACTTGCACTGATCACCACCCAAATCCATGGCTCCAGTCGATCCTTGCCAGAATCTTCAGGCCGGTGCTGTGAAACCGCCCTGAAGAAAATCAGGAACGCTGCCAGTTCTAGGGCGCCCGAGAGTGGAAGCAGCCAACGCCACTCCCACCCGTAAACATTTGCGGCCCAGCGTACTGCCACCCCGATTGTCCACATTGCCCAGCATGCCCACGCCGCACCGAAGGCTGGCTTCGTTGCGTCCCTCAACTTCGGAATCGAGTAGAAACCAATGCCCAAAATAAAACTCCCAATCCAGCCGAACACTTGTGCATGTCCGTGAGCCTGTAACCATGCGGGCGAAATGGACGCGGCGCTCTCTCGCCCACTGATCTGAAGGAGATTCCATACGCCGAGGAACGTGCCTGGCAGCAGCATGAAAACGAGCCCAGAGCTGATATAGGCCCTGAGAAGGCGCGAAAGAGACGCCTCACGCGTGCGAGCAATTTCCATTATCTGGGCGGGAGAGAGCGAGGAATGGCCCTCGCTCTTGGCGGTTATCACTGGTGCTTTGAGTGAAATCGACATGGCACCCTAGACGACTGCAGTTTCCATTTCCAATGCACGCGGGAAGAGAATGTTGTTTTCCAGATGCACGTGCTGGTGAAGATCCGCTTCGAACTCCCTCAAATTCTGGTACAGCGCCTTATAACTTGTGCATGCATCCGCCGGAGCCGTGTATTCCGAACCGGCTTTGCGAAGCTGCTTCACCAATTCTCCCGCAGCGTCATGCTCCTTCATCATGGCGTGAATCGGGTTCCTCACCGTTTGGAAGAAGGGAGGCTCGACAGAGCAATGTGCATTTGTCGCCTTCTCCAGTGCATCGATATACGGAAACAAAATCTGCTCCTCTTTCTGCATGTGCATGATCATCTCTCGCCCAACTTCGGTGAAGAGGCTCCGGATATCTGCAATTTCGGAGTGATTCTTTCCGTGCTTTGCTTCTACCTTGTCCAACAGAGGTTGAACCCGAGCGATGGCCTCACGAACATACCGATGGTGTCTTTCGCGGATATGCCGTGTCAGGTCAACAAGCGGTGCGGACGCCCAATTTGCTTCGTCGGGACTTACATGTTTGCTGTTTTCACGCAGCCGCTTCAAAATCTCTTCAGCCGGTACGTCTGCATGCAAGCACGCTTCATGCAGTGACTTTCCACCACCACAGCAGTAGTCAAGCCCGGCATCTTCGAGAACTTGCCTGGCCGCCGGATTCGAAAGCGCAATATCCTTCACTTTGGTTTCATCATTGAAGTTCATAACTGCCTCCGCCACTACTCGGAGTCTGGACGGGTAGCCAAAAAGAGGCAGTGACCAAAGTCACTACGGCCTGCAAGAATCTGAAAGGAGGGGGATTACTCAGAAGCCGTCTGTTCGCGCTTTAGGCCCGCGAGGTTCTTCACTATAATGCTACGACCATTCACTTCTAGAAACCCTTCGGCTTGGAGTCGGCTCAGATTACGTGAGACGAGTTCTCGCACTGTTCCTAATTCCGCCGCCAGGTCTTGATGGGTCTTCGTTAGTTCCACGCGGACGCCCTCTTTCGAGGTCGTCCCGCTCGCCTGTGTTAATCGTAGGATGAGGGCGATCAATCGGTGCCTCACCGTCGTGAACGATAAGTCTTCGATGATTCCGACCAGGCGTCGCAGCCGTGAACCAACTACCGCAATCACTTTGAGGGCGACATCAGGATGTTCGCGGCAGAAATTCTGAAAATCCTTGCGCGAAATGAAGAGTATTTCGGCATCCTCCAACGCAGACGCCGAGGCAGGATAATTACCTCCGTCAAAGACGGGAAGCTCCGCGAAAGAACTTCCCGATCCTTCCACAGCTAGAACTTGTTCACGACCCGCGGGTGACAGCTTGAAAATCCGAATTTTGCCCGACGCCACAAGAAAAAGGCCAGTGCACGGGTCACCCTCGCTGAACAATAGCGCGCCACGCTCAAAATGCCTGTTGCTCACTCGCCCGGCCAACGCCTCCATTTCCTTATCGGTCAAGCTTGCGAACAACGGGGTCTTTCGCAGTATCTTTTCTACGATCTCGTTCACAGCCGCTCCCTCCGTATGAATCGATAGCCAGTCCGCACCGCGAACATCCCCGATCTCCCAACTGTCATAGCATGACATCCTCACGACATACGTCAATTTGTGAGGCAAATGCCCAACAGAGATGCTTTGAAAAGCCATCCCGCGACTTAACGCAGAATCAGAGTCACAGCCACGGCTGCTACCACCAGTTTCACCAGCCATCCGAGGGAATAAGCTGCAGTAATTGCGGAGTGCAGTTTGATAAACAGCGCATTCGCGATGAGTAGCGGCAACGGCCCGACAAGCCAAATAGCGAGCGCCAATTTGAGAGTCGCGCTGTACGAGTGGAGATTCAGGCGAGCGCACAGGAGTGTGAAGACAGCGCAAGTGACGAAGGGCAGAGGCGTGTACCACGCGATAGCTTTCATTTCTCCCTGACCATGCGGGTACCGCCAGATTTCAGGGTATTGGTCATATCGCTTGTAGAGCCAATCGCCCATAAACAGCCAATCGGTCAGCGAGGCCACGAAACCCCCGGCAAACACCGTCAATCCCAAGCGAATCCAATTCATAACGCCCCCTTCGCCTTCGCAAGACCGACCGTTCGCCTTGCAGCTTGCCCCTGCCCCGGCGCGGATTGCAATGGTATGTCGAGGAGCTTTCGTTTTGGAGATTTGCGCTTGACTCTGGACTGGACTCTAGGGTGTAGGGTTGGAGGGGTGGATGAGCGTCAAACGGAATGAGTCGATGCAAATCGGTCAAATCTCGAAACGAGTCGGAGTAAGCATAGATGCCATCCGGTTCTACGAGCGGAGCGGGCTTCTCGCAGCGCCCTCGCGCAGTGAAGGCGGGTTTCGACTCTATTCTTCGAGCGACCTTTCGACGTTGCAATTCATCCGCAGTTTGCAGGCGCTCGGATTCTCCCTGAACGAAATTCGTGAGTTCATGTCGCTCCGAAGCGATGACCTCCGAGCGTGCTCCGAAGTACGGAAGATGCTTGACCACAAACTGCGCGACATTCACACAAAGCGGATTGCACTCGCCAAGCTGGAAGCGGAATTAAAAGATGCGGTAGCAAAGTGCAACTCCCAACTCAGGCGTCCGCGTGGAAAACAAAACGATCGCTGCCCCGTTCTCACTGCCTATAAAGGTTCCGAGCACGAGGGCGCTGCATGAAAATTGAAGTCCTGTATGTCCCGAACTGTCCAAATCATGCTGTCGCGCTTGAGCGGCTACGTGAAGTTCTCGCGGGGGAGAGTCTCGAAGCACATCTGAATGAGGTCTTGGTGAGCAGCGCAGCGATGGCCCAATCACTGAGATTTCCCGGCTCACCAACCATCCGCATAAATGGCCGCGACATTGAACCACAAGAGAAAGCGACCGCTTCTTTCGGATTGATGTGCCGCCTGTATGCGGATGGCAACGGCGCTCCATCTCGTCAGAGATTGCGCGATGCCATCCGAAGTGCCCGCAAGTTGGAGGTCTGATGGCGAATGGAAAGACAATCGCCGCTTCTTTGGGTGCGATGGTCTCGTCGCTCCTCACGCTTGGGTGTTGCCTCCCCTTACCGTTCTTGGGTGCAGCGGGGCTGGCCGGGGCTTCGGTCTTCCTGAGCGCCGCTCGTCCTTGGCTTCTGGGGCTTTCCGTTATCTTGCTCGGGGCGGGATTTTTTCAAGTTTATCGAGGCATGAAATGCCGAACGCGGCAGAGCAGGATTGCACTTATCCTCTTGGGCTTGGCGGCGGTGCTGGTTGTTTTTCTGCTGTTCTTCCCTCAAGTTCTGGCGGGCTTGCTAGCCGACATTTCCAGCGAACAAAGAGTTCCAGCCGGGCAGCCGCCTCTCGTCTCTCTTGCGCCAGAGAACTTCGACCAACTGCGTGCAGTATTCAATAAAGCGTCGGGAGACGTGCGCGTAATTTTGCTGCTCTCACCGACGTGACCAAACTGTCTGCGGGGGGCCTCCGCAGTTCAGGAAGTGCTCAAGCAAAATCCCGACCCGCGCATTCGAGTGATTGCGGTGTGGGAACCAATTCTGCTGACCGACTATTCCAGTCCGAGCGCGGGAGTAATGTCGCGTCTCTCCGACCCGAGAGTCACGCAGTATTGGGACAAGAACCACCTATTTGCGGAACAACTGACACGCCGCCTGAAATCCGACCGGGAGCATCCCCGGCCACGCTGCTGTGACCAACATGGCATTGATTGGGATGAGGTCGCCGTCTATCGCCAAGACGCGCAGTGGGGCGACCAGCTTCCGCGTGCGGTATTTTTGGACGGCCCCGTGGTTCACGCGCTTGGCTTTGCCGACGTTCTCGGCGAACTGCTGTCCATGAAAGAAAGATAGCATCAGTGACTCGGAGCGAGTGCGGTTTCCTCACGATCAGGTGCGCCAGTCGCCAGGCACAAAACACATGCTACACAGTCCGACTTCGGCTTGCCATCGGCTCAGCAAACCGAGCTTCCTATCGCTTTCGAGTCAGCGGCGCCAGGAGGCGCAACCCGCGGCCTCTGCCGTGACAGGCAGGCGTTCTGACCGAGTGATTCGCTAGACTTCTGGGACGGTCGGGCGATTAGACTGCATCCTGGTCCAAAGACTGTAGTCTCTCAACCAGCAGGAACCTCGAATATCTGCGTTGCGATTTCAATGACTTACGGACGCTGCGGAAACAACCTTTCTGAACCGCCACCGATTTTCAGCAAGTTAGCAAAGGCTGGCAATAGGAACAGCGGTCCGAGAATCCGACGCAAGTGGAAGTCAATCGTAAACACAAGCGGTACTAATTCACAGAACCTGTTAGACCGCTGCCATGACAGTTTGCTTGGCGCAGAAAGCAGTCCAACTTGAGTAGACAGGAGTAGCGGCCGAAGATGCCAGGTTAAAGTCCCCTGTCAATTCCTGGAACTACGTAGCAAGAGAATGAATCAATCCGACTGATTCTGCCACCGTGCGATGGGCAAATGCCATCCTCGGTATATCGCCATGACTCGCAGCCAAAAGCAGAGGAGTGCTCCCACGGTCATCATCGCAAAAGCCGGGTAATGCAAGACATATCCGATCACCACAACAACGCCAGCGGCTAGCGCAGCAACAGCATAAATATCGGCCTGAAGCACGGTCGGCGTTTGGTTGACAAGCACATCGCGCAGTATTCCACCACCAATCCCGGTTAGCACTCCCATAAAAATCGCCATCACCGGATTGAGTCCCGCGATGAGCGCCTTTTGTGTGCCGGCGACGGCAAACAGACCAAGTCCCGCGCCGTCGAATAACAACACCAGCCTGCTACGCTTATTGATGTCGGGATACCAGAAGAACGTCACCAATCCTGCCAGAAGAGAGACCCCCAGGTAGCGCCAGTCGCTAATGGCCGCCGGTGGCACCGCGCCAATCAGGACATCTCGCGTGATCCCGCCGGCATTACCCGCCGCGAACGAGAGTGCCATCAGACCGAACAGATCGAACCGGCTTTTGACACCCGCTGCCGCACCGCTGAGTGCGAAAACGAACGTGCCAAGCAGATCCACAGCATCCAGAAAAGGACCCGCTAATTGATGCCCGTGCATCAGGACGCCGTTCACGAGGCCAGCCACGCATGCGCCGCAACAACGAGGGCCTTCACACCGGTTTCCAGAGTCGGATGAATGACTGGTGCAAAGGCGGGGTTATGGTTAGTTGGAAGCGAGCTGAGTTTTCCCTCTTTTTTTGCCCTGGCATACACCACTGGATCATCGCCGCCGAAGAACCAATACACTGCTGGAACGTCCCACCCAGCTCCAAAGCAGCCGAAGTCCTCGCTTGCCATAGTGGGTTTGGTCTGTTCGATGGAACCGGCAGGGAAGTTCCGGAGCAATGCATCGACGAGCTTCTTTGTCGCGTTGGAATCATTCCTTACTGACAAATACTGATCGAGTGGCGTGATCTCTGGGGGTCTTGGCGCTCCTGATGCCGATGCCTCAGCCTTGGCAATGCGTTCAATCGCCGCAAGCACACGCTTGCGCACACCCTCGTCAAATGTGCGTACATTCAATTTGATCAATGCCTCATCCGGAATAACGTTCTCTTTCGTCCCAGCCTGCAGCACCCCAATTGTCACCACAGCCGAATCCGTGGGAGCGACCTCCCGGGAGACGATCGTTTGCAGCCGCATTACGGTTGAGGCGGCCATGACGACGGGGTCGATACTGGACTCGGGCATCGAGCCGTGCGCGCCGCGCCCGAACATGCGAATCTGCAGGCTATCAGCAGAAGAGGTGACAATACCCGCACGCCAATCGATGTTGCCCGACGGCAAGCTCATGACGTGCTGCCCTAGCACAACGTCCGGTTTTGGAAATCGTTTGAACATCCCATCATCAATCATTGCCTTAGCGCCTTGCGCGGTCTCCTCGCCCGGCTGAAAGACCGCCATCAGCGTCCCTTTCCAGGGGCCGCGGCTCTTTGCAAAAAGATTTGTTGCGCCAATCAAGCAGGCAACGTGCATATCGTGCCCACACGAGTGAGCTACAGGTACGGTCTTGCCGGTGGGGTCAGTCCCAGTGACGGTGCTCGCGTAGGGAAGGCCAGTCGCTTCTTTGATGGGCAGAGCATCCATGTCTGCGCGTAGCATGACAGTTGGCCCATCGCCGTTGTGCAAAATACCTACAACGCCAGTTTTGCCGACCCCGCTAGTGACCTCAAATCCCAGAGCCTTCAGATGATTCGCTGCAATACCAGCCGTTCGGGTCTCCTGCATCGACAATTCCGGATGCGCATGTATGTCCTTATAGACGGCCTCCAGTTCTGGAAGCAATGTGGCGAGACTTGCAAGGATTTCTGTCGGCTTGTTCGAGCTCATGAAATTAGTCTCCTGACGTCAGGTCGCCACCTGCGGGCTTAGTGGCAATTGCTGTTGTCCGCATTGGCGATTTCCAGAAATGTAATACTAGCCGGTGCGAAACTGATGTGACCTGCGCGAGTTGACTGACCCAGGAATTGTGGAAGGTCGCCATCTCTGTTCAGTTCAAGAGTCTTCCCATTAAGCTGGACGGTTGTGTCTTGAAGTTGCTTGGCGGTCAGCGTGTAGCGTTCTGCTTCAGACGGCAATGTAATTTCATGGACTTGCTGTCGGTCGGCGTTGATGACCAGAAGCATGACGCCGCCGGGACGGTTCCGAAGGCAGTGAGCATAGACGTACACATTCGGGATTGGCGATATGTGGGGATCGAGAACCGTCGCACCCAGGAGGCGTCGCCAAAGCAAAGCGGCCCAGTAATTAGGACGTGGTGCGAAAGTATTCTCGTCCAACAGGCCGTAGTCGCTTGATGCCAGTGTGTTGTGCATAATTACTTTCACGCCACGCTGGGCGAGGGACGCATGTTGAACAAGATATCGGAAGGTGTCTAGAAAAGTCGATGCCCATGGGTTTCCTCCGCAGGCTGCATCGGCGGTTTCCGTAATCCAGAGTGATTTGCCCGGTTCGAACCTGTCTCGAAGGTTCGCGTAGAATGCGCCAATCTTTTCCGGTCGCGAGAGCCAATCTTGAGAAAGTGCCGCTGCTGCGGTTGTTTGTGATGATGCGCCCATGCTTGCGCATCGCTCCGAAGCAGCTGCATAGAGATGGTACGAGAAAACGTCGAATACGGAACCGGCTGCGTGGAGCAGGTCTTCGGATTTAAGTACTCCACCACCCATTGGCATTGCGAACGGTCCCTCGCCGACTGAAGCTGGGCCGAGAAATAGTGTGTCGGGCGTAGTTTTCTGGAGGAACGTACGGAAGACAGCAACGTCGCGGCCAAAGCTTGCGGCATCGTATCCTTTCGGTGCGCCGCCCATCGCTGCATATGTCGGCTCATTCATGAATTCGCTTGCAGCGATTCGCCCTCCAGCGGACTTGGTGTATCCGAACAATTGCCGCGCCTGGTCCGAGGTCCATACGCCTTGAGCATCACGCGATCCTGGCCCCGTAGTCACCGATGTCACGATTTCGGCATTCACTGCACGAGAAAAATCGATGACGCCCTTCCATTCCGCTCGCGTTAAGACTCCGCTGAACCCCAATGGCGCATTCGCTGGCGCGGCATTTTCCGAATCCTGAAAATAGACGCTGTTGGCCCACGTACCGCTCACTCGCACATATGCAGGGCTTAACGCCCCTGCCAGTTTTCGCAATCGCGGATTTGAAAGATCGATGGGCGCTCGATAACGATAGAGGTTCGGGTCTATGCCTGCCGGGGTGAAACCCGCCTGGGGGGCGGGCTCTTGCGCTTTACTTTCGCTCGTGTTGCTCCCGTATGGTTTCCAAAATCTCCCGCCGATGACCTCCACCATTTCGATGTTGTAGGACTGGAAGCGCTCATCGACCGTGCCAATAGCGGGCATATTTGCGGGATCAAGCGATACAACCTGGGCGATCAGTTGCATCGCTAGAGCCACCATCGAGGTTATGCATAAGAATACGGCCATGCAAATGCATCGACGAATACTTCTGCTCATTTCATTGTTTTTCTTTCCCATTCCAGAAGTCGCAGCTGTCACCAACACGGGTTGTGCCATATTTTTTCACCGTCTACTGCACTTTATCTAGGTTGCATATCGTTGTGCTGCGGTATCGCACATCATGATTTGGAATTCTTGATCCACGCGCCATAAGTTTGGATGAAGGCACCAGGCCTTCTATCCAACTTTTTAGTGGCCTAAGCTGAAAGGCCAGCCGAGGTATAGAATAAGCCCCGGCGGGGTGTCCACCGTTCCCCACTTCACAACCGCGTTGCACGCTTCGACTTCGTCCACGTTATCGCGACGCCCCCGGCGACCTCGACGTTCGACTGCTTCTCTCATTTCACTTCTCCTACCAGTTGGATGAACGCTTTTCGGCGTTCGCGTCAAAAGTTGCGTGGTACTCGGTAGTACGTCGGTACCAAAAACGAAAAGAGGGAACGCCCGCCTCGGAACCGACTGTCCGAGTGGCAAACGTTCCCTCCATCCTTATATAAGCTTTGCGCGGGCCGTTTCAGGCTGTAGCCCAAGCCGCTTCGATCCCTGTGGCAGCTTTTCTGCGGCGAGGAACGCCTCAATGCAAAAGGCTGTACCGCCCGAACGCCTAGTCCGCCGCGCACACAGCGAGAGCGTACTTGTCCTGCCTGTTTGCCGCGTCCCTTGCACGTTGATCTTTTGCCTTCAACGCGTCGGAGTACAGCTTCAGCGTTTCCAAGTTTTCGTGCCCGACCCAGACGCGGAGAGTGAGCAGATCGACTCCTGCTTGCACTTGGTCGGTGATGTACGTGTCGCGGAATCTGTGCAGCCCGACGCCTTCGACCCCGGCTTTCTCGCCGAGCTTCTCCATGATTCGAAGGAAATGCTTGTCCACGCCGGCTCGCGGAGCCGGGAACACCAGCCCTTCTTTCTTGCGCCGCTTCCACAAGTCGCGGATGAGAGAATCGCTGATGGGGATCGTCCTCGTCCCGGCGAGGGTCTTGGGTTTCCACCCGTACTTCGGCTTCGCCTGAATCCTCACGGTCTTGTTCGTCCAGTCGACGTCCGTCCATTCGAGGTGTGCGACTTCCATGTCTCTCATCCCGGTGCCTACGAAGAACCTGATCAGCAGGCGTTCGTCCTCCGTGGCGGCCTTCTGCAACGCTTTCACTTCCTCGATAGTGTAGGGATTCGGATCGCTGTCGGGAATCTCGGGCCAGTCTTGCGGCTTCAGCAGCCCAGTCACGGTCTTCAGCGGGTTGTGCTTCAGCATCGTAATCACGGTCATGAGGTTGGACTCCACCGTCCACTCGGCGAAACCTTCACTCCGTAGCTTGTCGCGAAACGCGATCATTTCGGCACGGTCAAGCTCCTCCACGTGCTGCTTCGCCGTCCAACCCATCCAGCGGTAAAGCTCGAACTTTTTCCCCTTGATCGTCTTCGGCACAAGGTTGCCCTCGGCCCACAGCGCGTCGATGTACTTGTCCGCCGCCTCCCTGATCTTAGTGAAGCCCGGAACAGGCTTCGGCTTCGCCGGAGATTTCGATGGGGGAGCGCTGTACAGCGCAAGCTCACGCTCCGTAGCCTTGCGCCTCGCGGTCGTGTGGTCGATGCCGGGTGGGAGCGTCTCCCACACACGATGACCTTTCTCCGCTTCGTAGCGGAGCACGAACGTCGTGTCGCGGGAATAGTTCCCTCGCGGATCGCAGAAGTGATATTTGCCATTGCTGTCGCGTTTGTAGACTGAAACCCTGCCGTGCCGAGCCATGCTGGAAAAGCCTCCTCCAGCCAAATACTCGGTTGCGGGTGAAAAGATCGGGTTCGGTAGCGGGTAGCATTTCAAACCGCTTAACCCTTTTGGAAAGAATGTTGGTGGAGCCGATGGGATTCGAACCCACGACCTCCTCGATGCCATCGAGGCGCGCTCCCAACTGCGCCACGGCCCCACCGGGAAAGCGATTTTCAGTCTAGCACATCTACGTTGTATGGATAAGCTCGTGGCCTCCGCGGCCTCCGCGGTCCGCTCCAAAAATCTCGACCAGCATGGCGTAATCAACATCGGAGCCAAACGCGCTTTCTACCGCGTCGGCATAGACGCCATGGCCATCCTTCAGCCGCCAGAGGGAATGGAAATAATTACCTACGACTGCGCACCTGTCTATTACATCACGTTTGAAAACATTGACCTCGAGTAAGAATGGTTGCTTTGTGTCAGTAGACTCTCTGACAATCCGTGGCGCTATTTGGTTAACATCGGATTTCGGAGCGGGTTTCTTTTTGAGCGGTCGAGGTAGAGTAATGCCACCTTGCCAGAATGTGGAGAGAGTACGACGGGCGCAGATTGCAAACTGACCGACTACCGCACGCTCAGGATGACAACTTTTTCCGTTGCACGATTAGAAGCCACGACCGGAGCGGACTCGACCCCCCCAATGGTCCCATCGCGAAACCCCGCGTTTCGGAACGAGATTGCGTATATCCAACAATAGAAGTAAAATACTCCATATATGGAGCGCTTGGCAAGGTGATTTTTTGGCGACTCTGCATCAACCCGGTGGCGGTGTCGATTGGGAGCAGCCCGCCGATCTGTCACGTAAGGATGTTCAAAAGCGCTTGCGTCCTGCCGCGGTTCGGGTATTCCTGAAAATCCATGAACTGTGGGAATTGCGCGATGAAGATGCGCGGCAACTGCTTGGGGGTATGTCCAATGGAGCGTTCTATGAATTGAAACGCAAGGGGCGCGGCACATTGGACCAGGATCGCCTGACCAGGATTTCTATCCTGACGGGGATTTTCAAGGCTCTGAACATTCTTTACAGCAAGGCGCTTGCGGATCGTTGGGTTCAGTTGCCGAATGAGAATCCTATGTTTGCGGGCGAAAGTCCCCTTGGATACATGATCAAAGGCGGGCAGCCAGCGATGTTGCGAGTGAGGCAGCTTTTGGATTCCCGCCGGGGCGGGCGCTAGTGCTGCCTCACATCTCCGAGCTGCGGCAAGATGAGACTCATCGCTTGATTCCGGCTCGTTACACGGACCGCGATGAGACGGTTCTGACGCGCCTTACGAAGGATCGCGACGAGTTGAAGGCGCTCTTTGAACTGGAGGGAGCGACGAACGACCGGCTGCTTGGCGAAGCCGGACTGCTGCCAGGAATCAGTGTGCGAGAGCTTGTTTTTGGGATTCCCTATTCTCATATCGTCAATGCGGCGTTTACGCATGCGAATCCGCTGGGGGGCCGTTTCAATGGGCCGACGCGAGGGGCGTGGTATTGCGGATTCTCTCGGAGGACTTCGGAAGTGGAAGTGGCTTATCACCGAGGCAAGGAGTTACAAGAAATTCGCTGGGAGGAGCCCGAAAGTTTTTCTTACGTGGATTTTGTTGCGGATTTTCGAGGGGAATTCCACGATCTGCGCGGCAGCGACAAGCGCTTTGCGGATTGTCTGGATGCCAACAGCTACAGGGAATCGCAACGTTTGGCGGGTGAGTTGCTGGACCGAGGGTCGGCGGGCCTCGTGTACCCCAGCGTGCGGCATGAGGGCGGGACGTGCCTCGCGTGTTTTCGGCCGGCGCTCGTGAATAACTTGCGGAAAGGTGCGAGCGTTGTGATGGCGTTCGAAAATGCGTTTATTGAACCCGAGATTCGGCCAGGTAAATAAGCACTACATTTCTCTCCTTTTGACCGGTGTTTTCTCCCGCGACCGCAAAAACGGCTCGGGATTGTTTGATCGTGCGGACCTTGGACACAGGAGTCCTGCCCCCTTACGAAGAAAGCAGCCGGTCACCAAGAACATATTAATTGGGCCGACGGGAGCCTGACACAGGCACGATCATTGCGGGAGCATTTGGGAGAGGAAGGCGTTGTGCAGGCGGGAGAAGGAGCGGCCACGCAGGCGGACGGCGCCGATAGTGCGGGTGGCGTGGTGGTCGGAGAGGGGGATGTAGGCGCAGGGTGACTTTTCGTCGAGGGCCATTTCGGGGACGAGGGAAACGCCCATGCCGGCGGCTACCATGCTGAGGAGGCTGCTGAATTGGCCGCTTTCGAAGACGATTTGCGGGTGAAGGCGGGCGCGATCGCAGGCGGCAAGGACGTTTTCGCGAAAGCAGTGGCCGTCGCGGAGCAGGAGGAAGGGTTCGGCGCGGAGATCTCTGAGAGCCAGCAAGCGGCGGTGCGACAGGGAGTGTTCTTGCGGAAGAGCGGCGAACAGGGGCTCGCTGAGGATGGGGAAGGTCTCGAATTCGTGACCGCGGATGGGAAGAGCTAGAAGGGCGAGATCGATCGATGCGGCGCGAAGGCGTTCGAGAAGGATGGGGGTGATTTCTTCGACGATGGAAATTTTTGCTTCGGGGAATTTCCGGGAGAATTTGGTCAGATGCGGCGGGAGCAGATATGGGGCGACGGTGGGGATGACACCAACCGCAATGGTGCCGCGCATGGAATTTTCTTGTTGGGCGAGATCGCCGCGCGCGGCTTCGAGTTCGCGGAGGACGGCGCGGGCGCGGGGAAGAAACGTTTGGCCGATTTCGGTGAGGCGGACGGAACGGCCGAGGCGATCGAAGAGGCGAGCGCCGAGTTCGTCCTCGAGTTTGCGGATTTGCTGGGAGAGAGAGGGTTGCGAGACGTGGGTTTGACGGGCCGCGCGGCTGAAGCTGCCGGAGTCGACGATGGCGCAGAAGTAGCGGAGTTGGTGGAGTTCCATGAGCTTATGGTTCTAGATTTTTGGTTCTATGCTAAAGGCAAAAACGCCTTGTGCCGCAAAATGGTTCATAGGCTATGCCTATCTATTCTATGCGAAGTATATATTGGACGTATAGCACAGCTGGTCCTAAGCTGGGTCGTGCGGCGGAATCTGTTTTCACCCGATCGGCGGGGATCAGCAGGTTCCTTGCTTTGCCTGCCTGCGGTAGGCAGGCTCGAAATGAGAAAATTCTTGCATTGAGTTTTTGCGCTTGATCAGAGGGTTTGTAGACAACTGAGGAGGAAGAATGGCTGAAGACAAAAAGAAGAACGTAATGACGACGGACGCAGGGAGGCCGGTCGGCGATAACCAGAATTCGCTGACGGTGGGGCCTCGCGGACCGGTGGTTTTTGAGGATGCGCTGCTGTTCGAAAAGATGGCACATTTCAATCGGGAGAGAATTCCGGAGCGCGTGGTACATGCCAAGGGTTCGGGCGCGCACGGATATTTCGAATGCACGAGCAGCGAGATCACGAAGTACACGACGGCAAAACTGCTTTCGCAGGTGGGCAAGAAGACGCCGACGTTTTTGAGATTCTCGACCGTGGGCGGGGAAAAGGGTTCGGCGGATACGGAGCGCGATCCGCGCGGGTTTGCGCTGAAGTTTTATAGCGAAGAAGGTAATTGGGACATGACCGGCAACAACACGCCGGTATTTTTCATTCGAGATCCTCTGAAGTTTGGAGACTTCATTCACACCCAAAAGCGCGATCCGCAGACGAACCTGAAGTCGCCGACGATGATGTGGGATTTCTGGTCGCTTTCCCCGGAGTCGCTGCACCAGGTGACGATTTTGTTCAGCGACCGCGGAACTCCGGACGGTTACCGGCACATGGACGGGTTCAGCAGCCATACGTTCAGCTTGATCAACGATAAGGACGAGCTGTTTTACGTAAAGTGGCATTTCAAGACGAAACAAGGCATCAAGAATTTCACCGGCGAACGAGCGAGCGAGATGCGCGGTGTTGATCCAGACTACGCCCAGCGCGATTTGTTCGACGCGATTGCGCGCAAGGAGTTTCCGAAATGGAAAGTGGGCGTGCAGATCATGCCGGAGAAGGACGCGGAGACATATCACATCAATCCGTTTGATTTGACCAAGGTTTGGCCGCACAAGGATTACCCGCTGCATGAAGTGGGAGAACTGGTGCTGGACCGGAATCCGGAAAACTATTTCGCGGAAGTGGAACAGGCGGCGTTTGAGCCGCGCAACATCGTCCCGGGGATGGGATTTTCGCCGGACAAGATGCTGCAGGCGCGGCTGATTTCTTATCCCGATGCGCACCGCTACCGCTTGGGCGTAAATTACGATTCTTTGCCGGTGAACAAGCCGCAGTGCCCCGTGCATTCGTATAACAAGGACGGCGCGATGCGCTTTGACGGGAACGGCGGGCCGGCGGTGAACTACGAACCGAACAGCTTTGGCGGACCAACGCAGGACAAGAAGTACGTCGAGCGGCCGAAGCCGGTGAGCGGAACCGTGGCGCGCCACGACCACCGCAGCGATTCCGACTACTACACGCAGCCCGGGAATTTGTTCCGGCTGATGGCCGCGGACGCGAAGGCGCGGCTGATCAGCAACATCGTGGGCAGCATGAAGGGCATTCCGCAACGAATCCAGGAATTGCAGATCCAGCATTTCTACAAGGCCGACCCGGCGTACGGCAGCGGCGTGGCGAAAGGGCTGGGGCTCGAGGTGGAGGCGATTCTGGGAAAGAAGGCGGTGCCGGCGGATTGAACGACGGAATCGCCACCAAGTATCGAAAAAGGATATTGGACGAGGATGCGATCGAACGACTGGAAGTCATTTTCGCGAAGGTATGTGGCGACTGCGCAGCACAAGGTATCGAGGTGAATGGCGAAGTAGACCACGTTCACTTGCTTGTCAACTATCCAGCGAAGCGCGCGATTTCGACCTTGGTCAACAGCCTGAAAGGCGTATCCAGTCGCTTGCTAGTGGACTGTAACAGCTGAACTGGGAGTAATGCGACGTGTAGGGTCAAAGTAGCGCCACTTCACAGTCTTGGGCGCGTTGTTGTAGTGCCGGATGTACTTCATGAGCTTTCTCCGCAAGTCGGGCACCGACGTGAATACACCGCGCGCAATGACGTCGCGCTCGATCTTGGAAAACCAGAGTTCGATCTGGTTGAGCCAGGAGGAATAGGTCGGAGTGAAATGCAGGTGAACCTTGGGATGTCGAGCCAGAAAGTCGTCGACTTGTCCCGTCTTATGGGCGGAGAGGTTGTCGGCAATCACGTGGATCTCTTTGCCGCGCGGCTGGTTGACGACGATGTCCGCCAGGAAGGCGACGAACTCAGCAGAAGTGTGACGTACGGCCGTTTTGCCAAGCACCTCACCGGTCTGGGTGTCGAACGCCGCGTACAGGGACAGCGTGCCGTGCCGGAAGTACTCAAAGCCATGCCGCTCGGCGCGTCCCGGCGAGAGTGGCAACACCGGATCCTTGCGGTCGAGTGCCTGAATCGCCGTCTTTTCATCCACACAGAACACCGCCGCATGCGCTGGCGGGTTCAGATACAGCCCAAGGATGTCGGCGGCCTTCTGCTCAAAGTCCGGATCGTTGGTGGCCATGTAGCGATCCAGCCGCTGGGGCTTGAGCCCGTGCTTGGCCCACACCCGCGCCACCATCATGTGACTGACCTTGAGCTGCGTTCCCAGCCTGCGCGTGCTCCACTGCGTCGTCCCGTCCGGCGGCGTACGCTTGAGCGTCCATTGCAAAATGCGCGCCTCCAGGGCAGGAGTCAGCGTGGTGGCCTCTTGGCCAGCGTGCCGGCTAAACAGCCCGGCCAGCCGCTCTTCCCGAAATCGCTTGCTCCAGCGATTGATAAACGCATCATTGCAGTCCAGTTTGTCGCGAATCGCGGCCCAGGTATGATTTGCCTCCAGCAACAACATCAGCCGCGCCCGCCGCGCGTCATCGGCACGCCCGCTACGGCTCGCCGCTCGCTGGTTGAGTTCCAGACGTTCCGAATCCGTCAGCACGATGGTGTTTCCCATGAACACCATCATACTATCGTTTCAGCTGTTACAGTACACTAGGAATCGAGGGTCCTGACATCGAATGCAAGTATTGGAAAGACCTTCTCTGGTTGCCTCCGTATTTCGCTGCTAGTTCCGGTGGTGCGCCAATCCGCATTCTCAAGGAATACATGGAGCGGCAGAAAACGCCGCTCACTTAAACGGTGCCTTATATCCGCCCTGCAGGGCGAGGTTTTGCGGCACCACGGATAAGTTTGAAGAGTTGGTCGAAGCGGGATGAGCTGGCAGGTTCATCCCGTTTTTTTGCGCCGGAAATGTTCTAGCGCATCAACGACCCGCCCCCTTTCCTGCCTCAGGGCAAGCCGACGGTGGGCACTACACGAACCCGGTTATAAGATTGACAGGCATGTGTTACCGTGGTACATAGATACCATGGTTGGAAGGGGGGCATTTATGATCGTTGTCGAACGGGTACAGACCGGGGTGCGGATGGAGAAGCGGCTCCTGAAGGTGTTGAAGGCGTTTGCGGAGTTGAAGGATTTGACGTTAGGGGATTTGCTCGAGGGCATTGTGTTGCATGCGTTTGAGGGGAAGACGCCGTTCGGGAAGCAGTCGTTGGCGCAGATTGGCGAGTTGAAGAAGATCTATGGGATGACGTTGCGGGCAAGCGACAGCCACCAGTTGAAGGAGAAGGAGTCGTGAGGGGCGTATGGCTATTCGTGGCCGGAGCTCTGTGCGGGCTAACTGTGATGGCGGCGCCGCGGATTGTGATGCATCTTCACGCCGCGTTTCCTGACGCGCATGGACGGTATTCTGGCGCGGAGCGAGTTCATACGGAAGAAAAGTTTGCGTTTACGGCTCGGGGACGAATGGAAGAGGTTGCTCCTCTGTTTGGTGCGGATAAAGAACGCGTTTGGTCGCCCGGATGGAATCCGCAATTCCTTCATCCGGCGGCAGCGGGGGACAAACAGGGGATGGTGTTTACCGTGGCGCACGACCGTTTGAAAGCGGCGTGGGTGAATACGGAATTTGATCTGAAGAATGGAAGGATTCAGTACGTATATATGATTCCGGATGCGCTAGTCACAGTGATTACCTTGCGGTTGCACCCGCAGGAGGATCATACGGAAGTGGAAGTCGAGTACGATCGGACGGCGCTCAGCGCGGAGGCCGATGCCCATGTTCGGCATATGGCGGCGGGGGATCGCACGTCGGGGCCGGAGTGGGAAAAGTGGGTGAATGAGTACTTAACCAGAGCGGAGAGCCCTTAGCGCCGAACCGCCAGCACGCGCTGCAACGGCCCGCCTCAGTCGATCGGCGCTGCAAAACTGCCTTACCTGGACTCCCTACTAACACGAAGCGCTGCCAACATTTGACGGGGCGGGTGTGCGCGGGGGAGGAGATTAGGATATGGTGGGACAGGTAAATTTTGGGGGCCGGTGAGAAAGTCCATGGCGAAACTTACGTTTTTAGGTGCGGCGGGTTGTGTAACGGGATCGAAATATTTGGTAGAGGCGGCGGGGAAAAGGCTGTTGGTGGATTGTGGGTTGTTCCAGGGATTGGAGGATTTGAAGGAACGGAATTGGAAGCCCCTGCCGGTCGATCCGAAGACGATTGACTATCTGGTGCTGACACACGCGCACCTGGACCATACCGGGTGGCTGCCGGTGCTGGTGCGGGACGGATACCATCAGACGATTTTCGCGAATCCAGCGACGATTGATTTAGTGGGGCTGTTGTTGAAGGATTCCGGGCACCTGCAGGAAGAAGAGACCGCAGACGCGCAGAAGCACAAGTGGAGCAAGCACCCGCAGCCGCAGTCGCTTTATACATCCCAAGACATCGACCCGGTGCTGCGGCTTTTGAAGCCGATGTCGCGAAGCGGAAGTTTTAATCTGTCGCCGGAGTTTCACTTCGAATCTTATGACGCAGGACACATCCTTGGCTCCTCCAGTCTGGAACTGACCATCACGGAGAATGGGAAGAATAGCGTGGTGGTGTTTTCGGGCGACATTGGAAGATACGATCAGCCGATTTTAAACGATCCGAAGACGCCGAGCACAAAGCAGATCGACATGCTGCTGTGCGAATCAACGTACGGCGACCGGGAGCACGAAGCGGGCGATCCGTTAGAGGTGCTGGGCGATATCGTGAACCGTGTGGTGAAGCGCGGCGGGTCCATTGTGATACCGGCGTTCGCAATCGGACGGACCCAGACCTTTATGTATTACCTTCGGGAGCTAGAGAATCTGCAGCGGATACCGAAGGTGCCGGTGTATGTCGACAGCCCGATGGCCCTGAGCGCGACGGATCTTTACCTCAAGTACAAAGAAGACCATGATTTGCGGTTTGAACGGGACGAGCAAGGCGGCGGCGACCCACTGAACGTCCACGAATTCCATCTGGCGCGGAGCGTGGAGGAGTCAAAGCAGATCAATCATGTGAAGACACCGTGCATCATTGTTTCGGCGAGTGGAATGGTGACCGGAGGCCGCGTGTTGCATCACCTGGCGAACCGCCTCGGTGATGCGCGGAATTGTGTAATCCTGGGAGGGTTCCAGGCTGAGGGTACGCGGGGGCGGGCACTGCAGGAAGGCGCGAAAACGCTGAACCTGTTCAGGAAGCCGGTCCCGGTACTGGCGGAGATTGTCGAAATGGGACAGCTTTCGGCGCATGCCGGTAGGAGCGAACTGTTGCGTTGGCTCACGGGACTGCAGGCTCCCCCTAAGCAGGTGTACCTGACGCACGGGGAGCCCGTGGCAGCACAGTCCTTGCAGCAGGCGATTGTGGAAAAGTTCAAGTGGAAGGCCTCGGTGGCGAGGTATCTAGATAGTGCTGAGATCTAATGAGATACCAAAAATGGGATAGGGAGCTGACAGGGCGTTTACACGGAGTTGACCATATTGGCCTAATAAACGCATTTAAATGAAAATTTTTTTGACCCGGCGGGAAACATTTCCCAAGGTGCTCTCGTCTATACAGGCAAGACCACTCGCGGGGTAGGAAACTGACCACCACAGGGCAACCGACCAACAGTTTCCTACCCCTTTTCCTTTTCTGCAGATAAACCCACAAGACAAGACGGAAGGCTTGGTATCAGGACTCCGCGGCAAGGAGGCGCTCCGATGCTGCCAGAAACATTGGCGTGGGGCCCACGCATCCCCGATCCGACTGCCATTGTGCGGAGGAACTTTACTTCCGCTCGCGCGGAGGCGTCTCGGGCAACAACAGAAGGTGTGAGGTGGTGTTTGTTTACTACCGGGACAGTCGGGAGTGACGGAGCAACGGCCGGTCTCAAAACCCCTACCGGTGCAGGTTGGCCAGACGGGATTCGGCGGCCGATAGCGTTTCTTCTTTCTTGCAGAAGGTGAAGCGGACTTGGGAAGCGCCGTCCTGGGGATCGTTGTAGAAGCTCGAGCCGGGGACGCAGGCTACGCCGATGTGTTCGACCAGGTATTTGGCGAAGGAGACGTCGCGCGAGGCGGCGGGATATTTGGATTCGTCGAAATGGAAGCGGGAGATGTCGGTCATGATGTAGTAGGCGCCGCGGGGCTTGTAGACGGTGAAGCCGGATTTTTCAAGGATGGCCAGCAGACGCGCGCGCTTTTTGACATAGCTGGCAGCGAGATTTTCGTAATAGGTTTGCGGAAGCTTTAGCGCCAGGGCTCCGGCTTGTTGGAGTGGGGCGGCGGCACCCACGGTCAGGAAATCATGGACTTTGCGGATGGACTGCGTGGCGTCCTCTGGGGCGATGGCCCAGCCTACGCGCCAGCCGGTGACACTGTAGGTTTTGGACATGCCGTTGATGACGATGGTGCGGTCGCGCATGCCGTCGATACGCGCCATGGTGATGTGCTCGGCGCCGTCGTAGAGGATGTGCTCGTAGATTTCGTCGGTGATGCAGTAGGAGTTCCAGCGGACGCAGAGGTCGCGGATGAATTCGAACTCGGAGCGAGTGAAGACTTTTCCGGTGGGATTGTTGGGAGTATTGAGGATGATGGCTTTGGTGTGAGCGCCGAAGGCGGCGGCCAGTTCCCTTTCGTCGAAGGTCCAATCGGGCGGGCGGAGCTTGACGAATCGCGGCGTAGCACCGGAGAGGATCGCGTCCGGGCCGTAGTTTTCGTAGTACGGTTCGAAGACCACGATTTCATCACCGGGATTGATGATGGCCATCATGGAAGACATCATGGCTTCGGTCGAACCGCAGCAGATGGTGAGTTCGCGTTCTGGATCGACGGTTACATCCTGGGTACGGGCGAATTTTTCGACGATGGCGTCGCGGAGCGGCTTGGCGCCCCAGGTGATGGCGTATTGGTTGATGTCGTCGGCGATAGCCTGGCGCGCGGCTTCCTTCACTTCCATGGGAGCGGCGAAATCGGGAAAACCTTGCGAGAGATTGACGGCGTTGTGTTTCATCGCCAAGCGCGTCATTTCGCGGATGACCGATTCGGTGAATTGTTCGGCTTTGGCGGACAGCATGCGGCGGGCGATCTGGGTCATGTTGGTGTCGGGTGTCGACATGCGGAATATTGTAGCAAAGTACAGAATTCGCCCATGAAGGCAGACCCGGCAGGACTAACGGATTTGGACCGGTTTCAGCTTAAAGAATGGGCTTCTTTTGTGCTGGCGCCTGAGAACGTCTGCAAGCGAGACTTTACGACCTGGCTGACGATTTGATAGGCGCCGGGCAGCAGGTGATAGGGAGTTACTTCGTCCGGCTTTTTCGCAAGCTCCTGCTCCAGGCCACGCCGCCAGGCCACTCGTAGTTCGGTATTGATGTGGACCAGGTTGAGCCCGGCGTGTATGCCTTCGACGAACTCCGCGGTGTCCGTCCCCGATCCTCCGTGCAGCGTCAGAAAGATGCCCGTCGCAGACTTGATTTCCACAATTCTGGGGATGTTGAGGTGCTTGTTTTCTTTCCCGGTCACCATGGATCGCAACATGCCGTGCATGGTGCCCAAAGCCGGAGCGAGGAGGTCGACCGATGTGGCATCGACAAACTGTTTTGCTTCCTGAGGGGTGGTCAAAGGGCTGAGATCCTTCGGCACCGAGGAATGAATCGTCGAGGACGCGCCGATGAAGCCGATTTCTCCTTCGACAAGAATGCCGGGATTGATGGACTTGGCCGCTTCGACGGCTTCTTTGGTGCGTTTGACGTTTTCGTCGAACGACTGGTTGGACGCGTCGAAGACGATGAGATCGAAGCCGGCCTTGGCGGCCTCAACGGCCTTTTCCAGAGAATGAGTGTGATCGGCGTTCAAGAAGATCGGGAATTCGTATTCGTCGCGGATGCTTTTGACGAGGGCAGCCGCCTGTCTTACGCCCACAAAAGCGCGTTCGCCCTCCGAGACGCCAACCACGACGGGCAACTTCAACTCCCGCGCAACGTCCGCGACGGCTTTGAGGACCACGAGTTCGGAGAAGTTGAAGTGGCCGAGCGCGACGTGCCGGTTGGCGGCATCCTGAAGAGCTTCCCGCAAGGTTTGCATCGGCGTTTCCCCTTTTTATAGAAATGGGTCTGTATGGAACTTTGATAGCACAGACCGGGTGTTCGGTGCAGATTAATTCGCTTTTTCTCCGACTTTGCCCTCTTTCGCCGTGGGAATACCATAAAAGGAGGCCCGGTTGCACGCAGTCGGGAACCTTTTTTCGTTTTAGGGGTAAAAACCTATAGGGGCACACCTAGCGCGAAAGGGACCCACATCCGATGCGCGACGAGGGTTGTTTATGGGTCGCAGACGTTGCATGATCCAAAGCAGGAACTGCAAGAGGCTTGCCCGCTTCCCTTCTCTTCTGCTTTTTTTTCTCTGTGCCAGCTCCGGATTACAAAGTCAAACTGCGCCAGCTCCGGCAAAGCCCACGGCGACCGACGTTGTGATGTTGTCGCTCGAAGCCTTGAATCCTCGCGCGGAGCTTCGGCGCCAGGTGTCGGGAGAACTGACAGGCGGCGCCGATGCGGAGCCGAATTCCGAGAAGCGTCTCCTCAAGATTCAGATGAATATTGTCCGTGAGACGGCAAAATTCGGGCCGGTCTTGCTGCTAGCTCCCGATGAAGCCACGAAGAGCGCCGTGCTTCAACGATGTCAGGAATTTCAGATATGCGAGGTGCTCAAGAGCGATCGCGTCCGCATGAAGGTGGTGCCTCACGACGGCGTGTGGATCCGGGATTTCGGGCCGCAAATTGAGGCCAGCGACGATGCGGCCTCCGTCGTGCACTGGCGGTACTTCGATATTCGAACGGAGCAGGCCAAGCAAGAGAAGTTCGAAGAATTGGAAACCGCCCGGCTGAAGTTGCTCGAGACACGGCAACGGGAAGATCAGCCGGATGCGTTGGCTCGGGAGTCGACGCCCGAGGCACGCAAGGACGTGGCTTCCACGATTGACGACAAGCTTTATCTCCTTCGGCAGTATTCGGAGATTTTGAAAGAAGCGTCTCCCCAACGCATCAATGACGAGAATTCCGCATTCGATATTGCGGACGCGGTCCTGGCGAATCCCGATTTTAGCTACAAGAACTCGGAACTTGCGCTCGATGGGGGAAATCTTCTCAAGTTGGAAGATGGACGATGCCTAACCACGAGGGTGCTGCTCTTCCGCAATAAGCATCAAAACATCAATGTGGACCAGGAACTCGAGAAGACTGGCGGGTGCAAGGAGGTAACCTACCTCGATCCTTTGCCAGGTCCAGTGATCGAGCATATCGATCTGTTCGTGCTTCCCGTCGGCGGCAAACGGATCCTGCTCGCTTCGTATGATCTCTCAAGACCATTCGCCGCAGAATATTGGAGTAGGTTGAGCAACGCGGAACGGGACTTGGCGACGGATGCCGAGCTGGCGATGGAATTGGACGCTGAACGTCTGAGGCGGCTGGGGTACGAGGTAGTGCCGGTGGCTTCGCCGTTTCCAATCGTCCCCGCAAACGGCCATACGTATTATCCCAGTATGTTGAATGCGCTGGTCCGCGACCGCACGGATGGGCACAGAGAGATTCTTGTTCCGTCTTACAGGGACTACGAGATGGACCTACAATCCGCTGGATTGAAACAGATTGCAGACGCTTTTGGTCCCACGACCGAAATTGTGAGTATCGAAGCCACGGAGGCGGCGAAGGGACAAGGCGCGATCCATTGCTTGACGTTGGCCGCGCCGCTGCCACTGTCGATCTTTGGCGATTCCGCCGACGCAGCGAGGCGAAGCGAAACCCTGGCGCGAAAAGAGCAACTTGACCGGACCGTTGCCGCAGAAATCGCAACCCAGATTCCGGCGACCGGACTGCGAGGATCATGGGTGATTCTTGAAGAGAATGAACGACCGGATGAAAGTCCGCTGGAGCTTTATCCGCAAAGAATCTTCTTCGGCGAGAATGAATTTCAGAAGGGTGTGTTCGACCAATTGGAATCCAAGGGGAAGTACACAATCGACAAGAAAGATACCGCTTCCTGGACTTTGCATTTCCTGTTTCCGGATCAAAATGCCACACCCGCGGTGGTGCAATGGATCTCCAACGACGAAGTGAAACTGATTTTCGCAGACGGAGACACCACGTTGGTTCTAAAGCGAATCGATTCCCGCCAGGTATCGCCATTCAAACAAGAGAAGCAAGGAGCCGACGGCAGGAAAAACTCCGGACCGAGCAGGCACACGACCGGTCAAGCGCCCGACGGCTTAGAGCGGGTTCAGCCGTAAGATTACATCTATTGGGCCGTTCCAAAAAAATCAAGAAACAAACAAAGTGATTCGGGCGCGAGGCTATCGGCTGGGATGGGAGTCAGAACGGATCGCGGCGGAGACGGTGTTTTTGTTGGTCGACGTGACGCCGTAGAGTTTGCGGTACATGTCCGCGTTGCGGAGAACGATCTGGACGTACTCGCGGGTTTCCGTGAAGGGTATGGATTCGACGAATTCGGGAATTTCGTCGTAGTTGCGCTCGGATTTCCACAGAGTGAGGCGGTCTTCGCCTGCGTTGTAGGCCGCGGCGGCGTATTCGGGGGCGCCGGTCGTGCGGGTGAGTTCGGAGATGTAGAGCATGCCTAGTTCGATGTTGATGTTGGGATCGAAGAGAGAGGCTTTGCTGTAGCGCACCTTGCGCTCTTTGGCGAGGCGGCGACCTTCCTTCGGGAGAATTTGCATCAGGCCGATGGCGTTCGCGTGGGAGACAATGTCGGCCTGGAAGGTGGATTCCTGGCGGATCAGGCCGGCGGCGAACATGGGATCGAAATCGTTGCGTTCGGCTTCGCGGCGTAATTGGGATTCGTACGGGAGCGGGAAAAGAACTTTCCACGCGTTCACGGGGACCTCGTTAAACTTGCGCGAGTCGAAGCTGGCGATGGCCTGTCGGCCGTAGTTCATACCCGAGGCGAAATGTCCCTGATCGAACGCGGCTTGCGCGGCTTCCACAAGAAAACGGGGAGAAGCCGTGGCGGCGTAGGCGGCCTTCAGTTCGAGTTCGGCGGAAGCGTCGAAAGCAATCGTGCGAAGCGCCTGGGCGCGGTTCCATCGATCGAGAACGTTAGGGGCGATAGGTTCGTCGAAAGCACGGAGCGGAGGAGCGGGAGGAATCTGTGCGAGGAAATCAGGCGCCTCGGCTTCGCCTGTGCCGAGTTTCTCGAGATGATTCGCCGCAGCTTCAG
Organism: Candidatus Acidiferrales bacterium; assembly: GCA_963783955.1. GTDB lineage: Bacteria > Acidobacteriota > Terriglobia > Acidiferrales > UBA7541 > Acidiferrum. The sequence continues at coordinate 768,883 of CAWAPN010000005.1, forward strand.
CGAAATAGCTGGTCGGGTAGCGATCGACGGTTTTCTCGAAATAGGCACGGGCGTGGGCGGGATTGCCGCTGCGTTCGGCATTGCGGCCGAGCCAGTAGAGCGCGTTGACGGCGCCGCCGGACACAGGATATTTGCGGAGGAAGGCGGTCATTTTGTCGTCGGCGTAGGGCTGCTTATCGAGATAAGCAACCCAGGCGATGCGCCATTCCGCGTTGTAGGCGTTCTTGCCGCCGGGGTAATTTTCAAGGACGCGCTGGTAATAATGAGAGGCCTTGCCGCGATCGAGAAGAACCCAATAGTAGTTGCCGGCGCCCATCAGGGCGTCTTCGGCCCAGTGACTTTGCGGATATTTCTCGGCTACCTTCTCGATGTTCGTGAGCATTTCCGTTTCGTTCTTGTCGGAACGATAGGCCTGAGACACAGAGTAGAGGCGTTCAGCGTCGGCTTCGGGGTCGGTTGTATTCAAACTCGCGAGAAGACGCGGCGACGCTTTCGGATGCTGGCGCGATTCCGCAGCCCGTACGAGCGCACGCTGACGCATGGGGCTCGCGGGATCCTTGAGCATCGACGCTAATTTCCCGTATTCGGTGCGTGCTTCTTTCCATTTGTGAGCATCGTAAAACGCTTCGGCGCGCTGATTCTGGAGTTCAGCGCTGGAGTGGAGCATTTCGTCGCGAAGCTGCTTGGTCAGTTTGGACAGCGCCGTTGCAGCGTCTTTCGCTTCATCGGACATCGGGTACTTATAGAAGATCGTTTGATAGTCGGTTGCGGCGTCGGTGAGCTTGCGGGCCGACTCCTTGGCGCGCGCGCGAACGAGGAGTAGAGAGGGCCTGCTGGACATGCCGGGATAGGTCGCCAGCGCTTCCAGAGCTTCCTTGGGATGACCGAGTTCGACGGCAGTTGGAGCATAGACTTCGAGAACCTGCTCCTTGATGACCGTATCGGGGTAGTCCTTGAGAACAGTGGCGAATTCACGAGCGGCCTCCGCGCTGTTGTGACGCGCGCGCTCGGTTTGCGCGTTCCAGAAGAGAATGTATTCGCGGAGAAGCGGATCGGCTTTGGCTTTCTCGAGCCAGTTGGCGGCCTGCGGATAGCGAGCTTTGGAGTAATCGTCAAAACCGAGAGCGAGAGCGGCGCGTTGGCCCCAGACGCTGGCGCTGTGCCTGTCGGCAAAGGCCGCGACCTTGTCGTAGGAGCCAGGCGTGCCGCGATGAAGATCGCGCGCGAGGGGCGTCAATTCCTTTTGCGCTTCGGCGTCTTCCGGGGTGGCTGCGTCGAGAGCTGGAGAAGTCGTATGCGGTTGGCATCCGGTTTGGCAGGCGGGCGCCTTCGGATGCGTGGGCTTTTTCTTTTTGTGTTGCGTGGTTTGCGCGGACAATGCGGACGCGCAGAGAAACAAAAGAAGGAAAAACAAACCGCGAGAACGCAGCGACTGTCTGGCAGAACGAAAAGCCGCCGGGCTTGCAGTCTCGCCCTGCCCTACCGGAGCGTTAGCGTGACTTGCCGGCCGTGGCGTAAGGATATTCGCCGAGGCAGGACACATCGCCGTCAGCGAGAATTTCCACGAGCCACTTGTGGAAGTAATCCACCGGGTGGTCCATGAGAGGTTTGAATCTACGATCGTATTCTCGATGGGCTTTCTCAATGTCGTCTTTCAACCGGATGCAGATGTCTTTGTGTTGGCGGCCGAGTTTAACCTGCTCCGGCCGTAACATCTTAATATCCTGCATCGAAACTTTGGCCACGCGATTTGCACGCTTGTGCAGCTCCTGTTCCTCAGGAGTTAACCGTGTGACATCAAAACCCGTTTCGACCGAAGGGGTTTCATCCGCTACTTCCAATTCTACCGGATATGGCGGCGGCTCTGCGGGCGCAAAGTCCTGGACCGGCGGCTCCAAAGGTACCAGAGGTACGGCGGCCGCGGCTTGTGGCATGGGAACCTGTGGAACAGGACGGGCCGGCGCCGGGGAAGCCTCGGGCAGCTGGAGAGCGATCGCCTTGGTGATGGTCTCTTCGAGGGGGCTGCGGGGGCCCGGCTGAAGAGACAGGGCGACGAAACGGGCAAGGACGTCCAGAGCTGCGGAAAGCGAGGCGGCTGAAGCCTGGGCGCGCAGGAGGGGAGGCAACGCATTGGTCGGCTTGGAGCTGGAGCATGCGGCAACCACGTCGTTGACGGCCTGTTGCAGCTCGAGCTCGGTCCGCTGGATGGCAGAGAGGTTGTCGCGGAGAGCACGCGCGACGGCTTGTTCGACGGCATTGGGTTCTGGTGACATACCTGTTTTGGGGGGATTTTGCCGAATTTCCCCTGTTTTGCCATTTTGGGGGGTGGGGGAAGGGGCGTCAACAACGGAAGGCAGAGGTGTGTCCAAACTGGTGATGAGGATTTGGGTGGACAAAGCCGGCGAGGGAGGTTTGCCGGGAGGCGAGCACTTTTGAGAGGAGTTCGTCCAAGGCTTGCTGGGATGATCACCTTTCTAAGGCAGCCATCCATGACAGAAGCAAGGCAAAGTTCCCGGTCGCCCTTCATGGGATGGGCGGTGAGGGCAACGATTGTAATGCGTTGCCCGGTGCCGAGTCCCTGGCCGCGGATCATTCTGGTGGCGGCCACGCCGCCGACACGGGAGTGTTCTGCACCCCAAGCGAACGCTTGGCTGGATTCGGGTCAAGGCTGGACGAGGGAGGGAGGATCAGAGACCCAGTCGTAGTAAGTGAAGTTTGCTTTGAAGTGATAAAATAAGAACAGGGGGCGACACGGTTTCGACGGAAGCTGTCGCGTCCCGGAGGCATGCCGGGGGCCAACCGCCCGTAACTGGTCGGAAACTAGAACTGCCAACAACAACTTGGCACTTGCTGCTTAATTAATTAAGCACACGCTTCCCCGGGCTTTGTTCACGGGCCCGGATCGAGGCGTCATACAGTGAGCTGGCCTGAGCCTTTCGGTCCGCAAGGCTCGGGCGAGAACCATCGGACTAGCCGGCAGCGTTTCTTGCTCGTTCCAAGCGCAGCGGGCGAAAACAACGAACTGAGATAAGCATGTAGGCTCCGTGGCGTAGCGCTTTTCGGACGGGGGTTCAACTCCCCCCGCCTCCACCATTTAATCGTCAGTTTTTATGCGGTGATCTGGCGGGCCGGAGGGCGGGGCAAGCTGATCCATGACGACCTACAACCACGACAAAGTAGATCGGTCCGTTAATCAGCCGACGCGAGCTTCTCTATCGTCGGAATCAATTCGTCAACAAGTTCTGTTTTATCCAACAACGTCACCGCGCCAAAACTGTTCGCCAAAGCTTGGTTTCTCCATCGTTCGCTATGGATATCGCCACGATTAGCCATTTAGTTGAGTTTTAATGTCCTCATCTTGATTTGACAACCGCACTACTGGCGCTATTAGTGCGGCCTCCAAATGGGCGGAGCCGCTGCGCTCCAGCCGCCAAACCTTATCAGGTCAGGACAGGAGGGTTTGGCGCGGCTCCGCCCTGTCGATAGTGGATTCCCCTATTTACATCGAGCGAGCGGCCCATTGCGGTGCTGCCACCGAGCGGAGACTGTGGTTGCCGACTTTGTGGGAATTGGGCCAGTCTAGCAGAACGCGGCGTATGGGCGACTGGTGTGGGCACCTGTCGTGCGAAGTTTCGGATACGGCTTAGCTTCGACATCGCTAGCCCAGACGGGTACTGAGGTTTGCAACCTACTTGCACAGGCGGTGTTCTTGCAAGTGCGGCGATAAAGAGACATTATTTTGATTCAGTCTAAGGGCGGGTCAACCGTTGTCGTCAATCCGAATTCTCATAATTGATGATTATGCAGATTGGCGACGGCAAGTCCGTTTGCTGCTGCTTCAAGCACGGCCGGAATGGCAAGTCATCGCTGAGGCGTCGGATGGACTAGAAGCTGTTCAGAAAGCCCAAGACCTGAAACCGGACATAATTCTGCTGGATATCGGTCTCCCCAAGTTGAACGGAATCGAAGCCGCGCGGCGGATACGACAATTCTCCCCCAGCTCCAAGATTATCTTCCTGAGTCAGAACCACGACCGCGATATCGTCCGGGGAGCTTTGGGTATGGGCGCTTTGGGTTACGTCCGCAAGACGGATGTCAAAAAGGAATTATTGCCAGCTGTGGATGCGGTTCTTCGGGGTGAGCAATTCGTCAGTACCAGCTCAGAAGGCCCGCAGTTCACCCGCACCGCAGGAGCCAGACTTCTTCACCGCCATGAGGTGCTGTTCTATTCCGATGACACAGTTCTTCTAGATCGCCTTACTCGCTTTGTTGCGAGCGCTCTCAAGGCCGGTAAAGCGGCAATTGTGCTCGTCACGAAGGCACACGCGGATAATCTTCTCCAAAGATTGCGGGCAGGGGGTGTGGATACAGATGGCGCCATTCAGGAAGGTACGTTTATTTTACAGGATGTTGCCAAGACGCTTCCTACATTCATGGTCAAAGACGTGCCTGACGCGGCTCGATTTTTCGAGGTTGTGAGTGGTCTCATGGAGGCAGCCGCCAAAGCGGCAAAGCATTCTCGTGTTGTGGCTTGTGGAGAATGTTCACCTCTCTTGTTGGCGGAAGGAAAGCCGGACGCCGCGATCCGGATTGAACAAATTACCAACGACCTAGCCCAAACGCACAATGCCGATATCCTGTGTACATATCCATTGAGCAGCTTCCACGGGGAGGAAGACGAGCACGTTTTTCAGAGCATTTGTGCGCAACACTCAGCCGTTTATTCTCAATAAAGTAAGACTCAATTCTAGGTTAATCTGCCGCGGCGGCGTCTCCCTTTGCGAGTTGGCCCAGGTCTTCTTCCGGCACCGCAAATTCAGCAGTGCCACAATCCAAGCAGACAACGATCTCGGGGAACACCCACACCGTGGGCTTGTCAATATTTTTTAATCCGGGAAAATGAATGCCCATCTCCGCGCTGAACTTGTTTTGGTTGATTGACCCGCACGCCTTGCAGGACATACCGCTCACTCCGTTCAAATAAAGTTATGTAACTAACATATAATCATACGGTGATACGCAATCATCGTTATTGTAGGGTGATTTTGCAGCGGGAGGAGTCGGTGGACGGTTGCGAACTAGTGACATCGCGAAGCGGGATTCTATCAGTTATTCAGGATCAAGTCCAAATTTGTCTGTAAGGAAATGTAAGTACTGGTCTCTACAGCGTGACCGAACCGTGTTTGTCAGGCACGGCACCGGAAGGAGAGGCGCTGGCACCGGGACGTTCCGGTAATCGCGTTAGGGCCCATCGCGACATTAGATCTAGCATCCATATTTCCGATGGAGTTATGATGGCTGACTCGTGGTGCTGCGATTTGCAGTGATGGTATATCATTCAGTTGAGGCCATTCCGGACTCTGGGCTTTCGGCTTCCGGTGCAGCCAAAATGAGATGTTGCCTGCTGGCTTCGCTTGCTCGGAAGCCCGAAACCCACGGCAGCCGAACCGCTTCCCGTCTAACCGCGTTTGTTTTTTCCGTCGCAATAGGGCTATTCGCGACTGTCGCGGCTACGAAAACCCTACCGGCCAGATCATCTCAAGAAAGAAAAAAGAAGGTCTCGGACTTATACTGGAATCCGCCGCAAGTGGACGCTAGCATGCCTTTCATATCGACGGCGCCGCCCTGTTCGCTTCCTGATGTGTTGAAACAGGCCGGAGAACGCACCGGAGAGCTAGTCGAACACCTACGGAAGTTTATCGCTCGAGAGCAGATTCGATATGAACAAACCGGCAGATCGGAAGTAAATGGTGTGTCTATGACCGGCGAGTCCTTCCCGATTCGCCCCGGACAAATAGAGATGTCAGGCACCGAGAAGTTCGATTACTTAGTTGATTTCCAAGAAACATCCGAGCCACTCAACATTCATGAAATTCGCACACGTCTAGATGAGACGGACGACAGCCAGCTCAGCCACTTTTTGGACAAAGGGCTGCCGGTCTTAGCTCTGGTTTTCTATCCTACCCTGCGAAGCGACTATGAAATGCGCTGCGAAGGTTTGACGCAGTGGGGGAGCCAGCCTACATGGGTAGTTCATTTTCAGCAGATTAAAGGGAAGCGTCCCCGTACTTTGACAATGCAAACCCCAACGGGGATATTCCCGGTAGGTCTCAAGGGGCGTGCCTGGATCGCGGCGGACTCCGGCCAAGTGATGCACATCGAAACGAATCTGCTGGAAGGGATTCTCATCATCGATCTACGGGAGATCGCGATTTCGGTGGATTACGCGCCGGTAAAATCTCAGCTGCAAAATCTGGAAATTTGGTTACCCCAATTCGTCGTAGCGTACACGGACTACGACAAACGCCGGATGATCATTGAACACACTTTTTCCGACTTCCAGCTCTTTTCCGTCCAAACGCAAGAAACCATTCAGAAGCCCAAGGAGCCGTGATCGACTTCCACCTACTGCCCGGTGGTCGGCGCTTAGATACTGGGACCGACTCTTCCCGGTTTTCGCCGGGCCGGATCGCGCTTATCTACGCGCGCCTCGGTCAAAAGGACAAGGCTCTTGCCTGCCTCGAAAAAGCAAAAAGGGAGGACGCTCCATCGCTCTCCGATTCCGGCTTTGAGAGTCTGCGTACCCACCCGCGGTTCAAGGTTCTGCAAGCACGGCTCGTTAAAGCTTCGGCCTGCGCTGCTTACTAGCCTGGATTATTCACGAATTTGCTGGCGAAAAAAGAAAAGGAGCTCCGAAAGATTGATGAACACTGGGTTCTAGCCCTGCTGTTAACAATTCCGTGGCGAACGGGTGCGGGAAGAAATGAGCGTGGACACTCGGGGTTTTCACACTATCGAACAGCGTCCTCAAGGCGCGTTGATAATCCCCGACAGCAGAGGTCGGCTTTGATACTCCCGACCCCAAAAAATGGTCTTGGCGTTGATAGCTTTGAGCGCGTCTACCGCCTTTGGTGGGAGCGGGCAAAATCGGCTTCCCAGTATCTGCCCTCTGTGACAAACGAGGCATCGGTCGTCACGCCGGAAGCGTCATCGATTTCGACGATGATTTTGCGACCGGCCGTCGGATCACGAGATTGGTTCAGGAATAACACGATGGTGAATCTGTTGCACAATCTCCGATTACTTAGATAACGGCGTCTACGATTCTTCCGCCGTACATGGAGACGCGAATGTGTTCGGCGACTTTGTAGGATTTGGCAGACATCGGGACTAGTCTGAATACGTCTCGGTGCCTGAATCTTGGACACTTCGGTGAGCCTCTGTTAATGTCCAACTAAACGCGAAGGCGGAGATTGCCTGTCCGGCGAGTTCTCTTTTGATCGCTAGGAGGTCTTGTCAATGTCTGAAGCTGGAGGTTCCAACATCGAAGTCGCCCAGCACCTCAGCAAGCGCAAAGAATCGCCGCAGTCTTTAGGACACGAAATATTGGAGGTCGCGGAGGCGGTCGTGCTCGCCCTAGTCGCCATCGCTACTGCCTGGAGCGGCTATCAGGCAGCGCTCTGGACCGGACATCAGGCAGAACTTTACGGGCAGGCCAGCAAACTCCGGGTTGAAGCCGAGGGAGCCGCCACGTATGCCAATCAGGAGCGTTTGTATAACGCTTCGACCGTGGTTGAGTGGCTGCAGGCGGAAGCCCACAGCGACAAAAAGCTCGCCGATCTTTTTGAGCGGCGTTTCCTCCCCGAATTTCGTCCCGCCTTTGAAGCTTGGAAAAACACCGACCCGCTTAACAACCCCAAGGCTCCGGCGGCCCCTCAGCTGATGTCGGAATACAGAAGCTCCAAGACGGAAGAAGCTGCCAGGTTGAATGACCAAGCCACCGAAGTTTTCGAGCAAGGCACTCGGGCCCGGCAGCACTCCGACGAATACGTGAGAGTAACTGTAACCCTGGCAACCGTGCTACTGCTGATTGCCATCAGCCAGCGTTTCAAGACTCGTGGTGTGCGCATTGGACTGCTGGTGGTCGCCATTTTCCTACTGTTTGTTCCGATTTACCAAATTCTTACGCTGCCCCGAGCGTAAAACAACCACTTTGGAGTGCCCAACAACGCCAACAAATATTAGGTATGGCTCCGGAAGGAGGCTCCCGGCCCTTTCTGATGGAAGGGCTGAAACGAAAGGCGTATGCACCTGAAGTAATGTCTGCCGGGGATTGTGGCCAGGGGGATCCTGTAAGGTCGATCCGCAGCAATACAAGGTGGAGATCGACAACGCACGGGTACGGGTGTTGCGGATTCCCTATGGGCCACATGAAAAATCGCTGATGCATTCTCACCCGAAAGCGGCGGTGGTGTTCTCTTCGGACGCTCAGGTTCGATTCCATTCGCCGGATGGAAAATCACAGGACGAAACTGTCAAGGCTGGTGTCGTTGTTGCCGCCGTAGCGGCCTCAGCGCCAGAGCTTACGACAGGAAGATGGCCGTACAAAGGCTGAACGCCAAAAGCGTGGAAGAAATCGCTCGATTCATATTTTCCTGTCCTCACAACAGGTGAGTGAGCGGAAGGCAAAAACTCTAGCATAGAATCGCGAACCCGATAAAAAGAGTTTGCAGAGAATCGGAAGCAGGGCGAGGATCTTAGTTCGCGATGGTGGGGGAGTCGCCTGTTCTGTGGTCGATAATCTGGAAGAGCAGGAAGGCATGGACGGCGTCGGTGGTTTCGGCGCTGCTGGTGAGGATGCGGATTCTTGCACCTCGTTCCGTTTCCGTCACGGTGTAACGAATGTCGGACTTTAGACGGGCCATTGTCGCTACCCCGGGCGGGTTGGTGTCATGAATCAACGCGGGGACGTTGAAATTTCCATTCGAGAACATGCTTACGATGTGGCTCAGGTGGACGCGAATCTGCTCGACGCCGGCTTTGTCGTTCGGGTCATTCGCTTCCACGAGGATTTCACCGCCATCCTTCAGGAGGCGGAAATGATGCGTGGTGGTTTCGTGGGAAAAGCCCATTTCGTGGTCGCCGCGCTGAGCGACACCGTCCTGGCGCGTGGCTTGGTCGGGCGGCGCGGTTTGTTGCGCCGCGGCACAGGCGGGCAGGGCGGTCAGCAGGCATGCCAAGAGGATGTTTCGCATGGGTGCCTCCCTTCGAATAGAGTCTTTGATAGGAGGATAGTAGCAGGAGTGACGGGTTTGCGGGCCGAATACACGAAAAGCCACAGAGTTCGATCACCTGCGGGTCTCGCCCTCCGGAACAAGCTGACGCGCGGCGAAACATTGCAAGACGGAAGAGTCGTTGTCGTAGAAGAGTTGGCCTGTTTGGTCGGTGCAGAATGCGCGGACGCCACTCCCGCCAGGCTTCGTTGGGACCGCGGTCACCTGATAGTGGGTGACTATTCCGTTGGCCTCCGGAGCGCAACCAATCAAGGCAAACATGTATCCGCTCGATTCGCCGGAGAGAGCTTCCGTCGAGTGGTGCGGATCGCTGGTCCGCTGAGCGGCCTCGAGCAGCGGGAATTTGCAGGCAAAGCCCTTGTCTAGGTGTGCCACGGAATACAGAGTTTCGAGGGTATTGATTTTATGAAGGGAGACGACAGCAGCGGATTCGTTGCTGGCCGCTCCGAAATATTTGTCGTGCCACCACGGAATTACCGTGAAAACGAAAAACAGAAGAAAAATGACCGAGCTTAAAGCGATCCAAAACTTCCGTTCGCCTATTTTGAACTGTTCAAGGAAACTGGCGGCTTTGTTCATGGAGCCCCTTGGGACGAAGTGATCGATGATTGTACTTCATCAGGCAGCGGCGCCTTGCTTGCGCACGAGATTCCGTTTCGAGGGAGGCAGCGTCGATCGGGCAGGAGGGGCACCGAGATCCGGGCCATGGGCAGGCGTCCCGATGTGTTGGGAGGCCTACCCTTTGTGGCCCGTTTCCTTCTCTACAAGTTTATTCGCTCGGGCCCAGTCCAAAGTTACGGCATCATGCAAATAGACTAACGAGTGTTATGAGAATACTAGATCGGGTATTAACGAACCTTAGAGCCACTATAGGTAAAACTTGACAGCATAAGGATTGCTAGTAGGATTCACCTCGCCGGGGCTCGTCGGGTTTGGCAGAACTTTGGTCGGTGGACGGGTTCCCGGCGCTCTTTGCGGTCTAGAGAATCCGAAGACCCAGCCTCACAGCCGAGGCTGGGACCCTCCGTGTTTATGTGGATTCCAGTCGACGCTGCAGCGCTCTCTTCTCATCGGGCACACCTGCGGACAAATCAAGAAAATCCCTCCGGCGGCGGTAGGGGAGCAAAAGTGGTAGTACCGTTCGCATAAAGAGTGGGTATTTTCAAATGCCACAGGGTGAACCATGCTGGTCCAGATACGGTCGATCAAAGTAAGACAGGAGACGACTCTCAATGAGATCAGAGAATGCGCGGTTTTGTTCGAGATCCTTGGCACAAGGTTTGCTGGCCTGCGTCGCGGGTTTGTTGCTTTGGGCGCCGCAGGCCGGCCCGCAAACGAATGCGAGCGCTACGCAAAGTGTCGAGGAACGGGATGGACAGCATGACTTCGATTTTCAGTTTGGCAGCTGGAAAGTGCACAACCGGCGTCTGCTGCATCCGTTGACGGGTTCGCATGAGTGGATGGAGTTTGACGGCACCGTGGTTGCGAGGCCCGTTTGGGGCGGCCGGGCAAACATGGATGAATTCGAGGGCGAGTCGTCCAGCGGGCACATCGAAGGAATGACGGTACGGACGTATAACCCGAAGACGCATGAGTGGAGCATTTACTGGGCGAATCAGAAGAACGGCTTCATTCCTCTACCGGCAACGGTGGGAAAATTCAACGATCACGGTGTCGGCGAGTTTTACGACCAGGAAGAATTCAACGGCAGGAGCATCTTTGTGCGGTTTATCTGGACGGTGCAATCCGCGGACCAGACCCGCTGGGAGCAGGCGTTTTCCGTGGATGGAGGCAAAACCTGGGAGACGAACTGGATCATTACCGCGAGCAAAGTGAAATCGTAAAGCACGGCAGCCGCCCTCCGTCGCCTCTTCGGCGCTGAAGTCGGCGACTGGTCCGCGGCGACTGCGTGTCGGCGCGACAGTCAACGCGACTGCGTGTCTGTTACGTCGCTAAGAAGGCTGGCCATGGCGGACTCCGAGACGCTTCCTGGCCAAGTCATTTCCCATAACCGCATTATGGAAAGGCTTGGAGGCGGAGGCATGGGCGTGGTGTACAAACGTCGGATTGTCACCTGACGGAAAGTTGCTGGCATTCGAAACCAGCGAAGGGCGGCACAACGGAGAATTCTACACATCAGGGCATAGCCATTGTGTCGCTCGTCGTGAGCGCGCAGAGCGACTCCTGCAGCCGCATCCGCAGGTTCAGAGTGGGCCGAGGTTCTCACCCGCAAGCAGTACTGCCGCCGTACTACGAAAAACGATCGAAGGCGGGGCTTCGGCGCGGTTGGCGTTGAGTGCACACCGGCCGCGCCTTTCTACGTTTTTGTCCGACCAACGTATATAATTGCGCCGCCATCTCTGTGCTCGCTTATGCCCCAAACGAGTCCGCGAAGAGAGGAAGCCCTTGCCCATGCTGCGACCCGTCTGAATAAGGAGACTGTGATGAAGAGATTTGCTTTGCTCCTGCTGCTCATCCTCGTAACACCTTTCTACGCCCACTCGCAAGACCTGTTGATTACGGATAGCGCGGATTTTCAAAGTCCCTCGCAACCGAATCTGCAAATGGTCTTCTATTCACAATTTGTGTTTGATCCAGTCACTGGGCAGATCATGCCAGGCACGATGACGTATAGCGTGACCGATCCGTTCGGGCTTGGCCCGTTCACCGCGCCTTCGAACGGCCCCAGCGGATTTTTCAATTTCCTCGGACCCGACAATACGTGGATCCAGATCGGCAACAACTACGGATCCGATCCGTGGCCGGCGCCGGGCACTTACGGACCGTTCGATACCGCGCTACTGTGCGGCGTGGGTGGCGGACCGGTTTCCACGGCGTGTGCGAACAGCTTTGACAGCGCGGGGTTCACGCCCGCGAACAGCGGGATGCTGACGGTTCAAAACGAACCGGCCGAGACTCCGGAGCCTTCCACGCTGGTGCTGGTTGCGGCCGGAGGGCTGCTGTTCGGATTGATCGAGCTGATCCGGAGACGCGCGTGATCCGCAAACACATCTTTTTTGCGGTGCTCTCTGTACTACTCATGATCTACCTGTCGGGTCAGCTGTTTATCGGGTGGTTCAGTTCCCTGTTACAGAGAGCATCGACGACCATGGCAGTGTGGCTATTCGCTTTGACCGGCGTACCCGTCGAACGTGACGGATTCGTTCTGCACACGGTAAACAATGTGAGCGTTTTCGTTTCGAAAGATTGCGGCGGAATACGCTCGACACTGGCGATGCTGATCCTGGCCGTGGTGGCCACTTATCTTTACTTGCGAACGCCGTGGCGGCAAGCCGCATTCATCGTGGCTGCGCTGGCTCTGACTGTTTTCAAGAATGCAGTGCGCATTGTGACCTTGGCGCTGCTGGGGGCTTACGTTAATCCCGGCTTTCTCTACGGGAGGCTCCACAGCGAAAGCGCCGTGATCTTTTTTCTGTTCGCCATGATTTTGCTGGTGCCCTACCTGTGGTACCTGCACAAGGGCGAACCGGCAGCGGTGATCGAGAGCCATTAAAGCCGATCCGCGTGGGCGCTCAGGACTTGCTGGCGGATCTGGCGATGTGGGACGCGGCGATGCGCTGGCGGGCGTAGGCGGACCAAGGCCCAACGGGATCGAGCCTGACGTAGGCTTGCCAGTGTTCGCGGGCTTCGGCGAACGAGCGTAATTTCTCGCAGACAAAAGCCAGATTGTAGTGGGCGTCGCTGTGATTCGGATCGAGAGTCACCGCTTCGCGTAGGTGCCGGCGCGCCTGTTCGAGTTGGCCCATTTCCTCGAGGACGCTGCCGAGATTGAAGTGCGCGAGGGCATTTTGCGGTTGTACCGCGAGGGCGCGCCGAAAGCAGTTCGCGGCTTTCTCAAAATCCTTATCCTCGTAATAAAGCGTTCCACAGTTTAGGAGCGCATCGGCGTTCTGGGGATCGGTTTCGACGCAGCGGTTGTATGCGTCGATGGCGTCGGGCCTGGTGGCTTGGTCGGATTCATAAGAGAGGGCCATGGCCAGCCAGTCGGCGGCACTGCGCTTGGCGATGAAGCGAACGCTTTCGTCGAGTTCGCGCGTTTGAAAGTTCAAGACGAATTGGCCCGAGACAGGTTCGAGGCGCGCGGCGCCCTGTTCGACCAGCACATCCTTCCCGTCGGAAAGAATGCGCAATTGAGAAAGCGGGGCGTCTACCTGCGAGAGTTTTTCGTTGAGAGCGGAAAGGGCTTTCTGGAGGCGGTTGGCGGAGACGCCGTTTTCGAGCAACTGTTTGACGGTGCGCAGGCCGATGAGGTCGCGGAAATCGTAGTAGGGCGTGGCCTGATTCCCCTGCGGAGATACAAGGCCGAGACGGTCCCAAGAGTCCAACTGCTTGCGAGTCAGACCGAGGATGCGTTGCACGTCCGCGGGGCTGAATCTTTCCGTGGCACCCATTAATACTTAGCCGACCTTCTTCCCCCGTTTTTGCGCAGCGGGGGCAGGTTGCACGGCGCGAGCCGGAGGTTTCTTGCCTCCCGCCGGCACGGCAACCGGACCTGCCAGAGCAGCCGCAGGGGCTTGCTTCTCGGCGATGCTCTTCTTCAGAGCTTCCATCAAATCGATGACCGGCGCAAGATGCGGTTGTGGAGCTTCGGCGACTTCCTGACCTTGCAGCTTCGCGGCGATCATGGCGCGGACGCTGTCGCTGTACTCGTCGCGATATTTTTCCGGCTGAAAGGGAGCGGCCAGGCTTTGAATGAGCTGCTCCGCAAGCTTCTTTTCCTGATCCTTTACTTCGACCTTATCGGTGCTGATGGTTTCGGCGGCACGAATTTCGTTGGAGTAGAACATGGTGTGCAGCGTCAAATTTCTTGCGCCGGGGCGAATAACCACGATGTGCTCGCGCTGGTGCATGGTGATTTTGGCGATGGCGCCGTAGCCGGTTTCTTCCATGGCTTTCATCAATAGCTTGTAGGCTTTCAGACCGGGGTCTTCTGGCGTGATGTAGTAGGAGGAATCGAAATAAAGCGGATCCATTTCGGAGAGCTTGACGAACTCCAGGATTTCCATCACGCGCGCGGAGGGAGGCTCGATTTTGTCGAGTTCCTCTTCGTTGAACAGAACGTATTGGTCTTTGTCGTACTCGTAGCCCTTGACGATTTCGGAGCGCTCCACATTGCGGTTGCAAACGGGGCAGAAAAGCGGCTGCTTCAGGCGGGAATGGCAGACATTGTGGAGTTGGTTGAAGCTGACGCGCTCGCCGCGAGCGGCGGCAAACAGGCGCACCGGAATCGAAATCAACCCGAAGGTCAGGTGGCCCTTCCAGATTGTAGTGGCCATGGCTAGGCTCCTCCGACTGGGCGAATTTGGCCGTGAACGAGTCTTTAAGGTTAGCGAGCGCCCCGGCCGGATGCAAGCCGAAATACGGGCAAAAACCCTAAAAAGTACCTCTAAAAACTGTAGAAACGCCTGAGATAGAATGCGTCCATGGCGAAGCCGAAGAAGCTCGAGGAGTACAAGAAGAAGAGGCAATTCGATCGCACGCCGGAGCCGTCCGGGACCGAGACCACCACGAAAACGGAGAATACCTTTGTGGTGCAGAAGCACGCCGCGCGGCGTTTGCACTACGACTTTCGGCTGGCCATTGATGGCACGCTGAAATCCTGGGCGGTGCCGAAGGGGCCTTCTTTGAACCCGGACGATAAGCGGCTGGCGGTGCGCACCGAGGATCACCCACTGGACTACGCGAATTTCGAAGGGAACATTCCCGAGGGCAGCTACGGAGCCGGCACCGTTATGGTGTGGGACCGCGGGACATTTCAAGTGGAGGGAAAGGACCATGCTGCGAAGCAAGTGGAGCGCGGCGAGATTAAATTTGCATTGAACGGAGAAAAACTGCGCGGCAGTTTTGTGATCGTCAAGTTGAAGCACAGCGAAAAGGGCAACGAATGGCTGATGATCAAACACAAAGACGCTGCGGTCGATGCCAACTGGAACATCGATGAGCACGACGGATCGGTGTTGAGTGGGCGTGTGCTCGAAGAGATTAAAGCGCAGGAAGCGCCGAAGCGGGAGCCGAGTCCATTGCATCCCGCGGAACTCGACGGCGCGAAAAAGACGGCAATGCCCGCGCGCGTGGCACCGATGCTGACAACGCTTTCGGAGAGGGCATTCTCCGATCCGAATTGGCTGTTCGAAATCAAGTGGGATGGCGTGCGGGCGCTGGCGTGGATCGAAGATGGCAAATTGACGTTGCGCGCTCGATCGGGATCGGACATTACTTCGCAATATCCGGATCTGACCGGACTGAAGGAAGCATTCAGCGGCCGCCAAGCCGTTATTGACGGCGAAATAGCGGCGCTCGATAAGCGCGGGCACAGCGATTTTGAAAAGTTGCAGGAACGGATGCACGTGAGGAATCCGCCGCAAACACTGATTTCGCTATATCCGGTGGTTTATTTTGCGTTCGATCTTTTGTACTGCGACGGGTACGACCTGAGAGCAGCGCCTCTGCTCGAACGCAAACGGCTTTTGCAGCGGCGGCTGCACGGTGCGGAAAGAATCCGCTATTCCGATCATCTACTTGAACAAGGAAAAGAACTGTTTGAGCTTGCCAAACAAAATGAGCTCGAAGGCATCGTCGCGAAGCGAATTGACAGCCGGTATGCCAGCGAACGCAGCGCGAACTGGTTGAAGGTGAAAACGTCGAAGTCGCTTGATGCGGTGGTGGGAGGATGGACGGCGCCGCGAGGAGCGGGCGCGCCACTTGGTTCGTTGTTACTGGGACTGTATCAGGGAAAGAAGCTGCGCTTTATCGGACATGCGGGGAGCGGGTTCGACGCCAAGACGCACAAAGAAGCGGCGGAGGCACTGAAGAAATTGGAAACGGGGAAGTCTCCGTTCGACGAAGTTCCCGAGACGAACGAGAAAGCGACGTGGGTGAAACCTGGCCTGGTCGCGCGCGTGCGGTTCAGCGGATGGACCCAGGAACACCGCCTACGGCATCCCGTATTTATGGGGATCCGCGAAGACAAGAAGCCCGAAGAGTGCGTTTGGGAAAACGAGGCTGCGACGCCGGAAACGGCACCTGAGCCAGTGAGCGCACCAAGTGTGGTACGCGCACCGCCGATCGCGGGAAAAGTCTTGAGCACGAAGGCGCAAATCGAAGGCGAACTTTTCAAAGGGCACGCGGAGAACGCGGTTTGGGAACTTGAGGGCAAGCGGTTCCGGCTGAGTCATCTGAACAAAGTGTATTTTCCGGAATCGGGCTACACGAAGCGCGATCTGATCGCCTATTACTACCGGATGGCGGATTATGTTTTGCCGTTTTTGAAGGATCGTCCACTGGTGTTGCGAAGGTATCCAGACGGAATCAAGGGCCAGGCGTTTTTTCAGAAAAATATGAATGAAAGCCTGGGTTTGCCGGATTGGTTTCAGACCGTTCCAATCGATTCGGAATCGAAAGGCGTGCAGATGCCGTACGCGGTCGCCAATGATCGCGCTTCGCTGATCTATCTGACCGGCCTTGGGTGCATCGACCACAATCCCTGGAGCAGCCGGTTCCCGGATCTGGCGCATCCTGACTATTTCTTTTTTGATCTCGATCCGTCAGAGGGCACGGAATTTTCCGTTGTGGTCACCGTTGCCAAAGCGCTGTACGAAAAATTGGAAGGTTTGAAGCTGAATGTGTTTTTGAAGACATCTGGAGCCACGGGAATCCATTTGTATGTTCCGGTCGAACCGGTCTACACCTACGAGCAGTTGCGCACGTTTGCGGAGATTGTGGCGCGAATGGTAAGCGCGGAGCATGCGAAGCTGGTGACAAACGAACGGAGCGTTGCGAAGCGACCTGCCGGCCGCGTGCTTATCGACGTGCAACAAAACGCGGAGGGGAGACCGCTGGCCGCCCCTTACGTGGTGCGCGCGTTTCCGAAAGCGCCGGTTTCGACACCGCTGCATCCTCACGAGTTGCGGGCGAGTCTTAAGCCTGAAAAGCTGAATATCAAAACGCTGCCTGCACGCTTGAAGGAAGAAGGCGATTTGTGGGGTGATTTCTGGAAACGGCAACAAAGACTGGACGACGCGATACAGTTGCTGAGCGGCGACATCACGCCAAAAGCGACGCAGCCGAAGAGGCGGTGAGCCGGTGAGTTAGCCTCCGAGGCGCAGCCAGGCGTGCCAGCAAATGCGCAACATGCGCCAGCCGTTGGAAACGACCTTGGTCATCTTGCTGACGCCGTAAATGCGTTCCTGGTAGTGCACGGGGACTTCCACAATTTCCAAATGTAGCTTGCTGGCGCCAAAGAGCAGCTCGTAGTCGCCCCACAAATCCTGGATGCCCCAGCTCCCGAGATAGGGCTCGAGGCGCAGCCAGTCCTTTCGCCAGAGCACTTTCGTACCACAGAGGGTGTCCTTGATGCGCTGGTCGAGAAGAAAAGAAAAGAGCTGGCTGAAGAATTTGTTGCCGATGATGTTGGCAAACTTCATTGCCATTTGCTGCATCGGGTAGACGAGGCGGCTGCCGTTGATAAAGCCTCCGTGCCGCTGCACCAGCGCGCGGAAGAAAAAAGGCAATTCCTCCGGCATGACGGTAAGGTCGGCGTCCAGAATCATGAGCACGTCGCCGCGAGCCGCCCGGAAACCGGTCCAGACGTTTTCCGCCTTGCAGATGCCGGGGCCTTGGATCAGGCGAATTTCTCTTTCCGGGTAAAGGCCCTGCATGCGGCGGACTTCATCGGCGGTGCCGTCGGTGGATTTATCGTCGCAGAAAAGGATTTCGGTTTGCCGACCCATCTCGGGGATGCGCTCAACCGCGGCCTGGATGTTACCGGCTTCGTTGCGGCATGGAACGACGACGGTGACCGTGACGTCGGACTCCTGCGCCGGCGGAACGATCGCGCGCGCCACCATGACTTGCATGAGGCAGAGACGCCGCAAACCCGGCAAGCGGGCCAGAAAATCATTCATGAGACTGCTCAGCAGCGGAATGTACTTCGGAAACAGGAGCAGGCGATGCTTGCGAACAAGGCGAAAACCGGAGAGACGTAAGAATCCTCGAACATCATTCTCGCTGACCCAGTTGGGTTCGACGAAGCGCGAGCGCAAGCGCAGCTTGGTGGCCAGTTCGAGGATCGGCTGCCAGAAATGGTTGTAGTTGATGATGATCAGTTCCGTGCCGGCGTGACAATGGGCGCGGACGCGCTCGAAGGCGTGCAAGATATCGACGGTGTCGAAGATGTGGTCGAAAAGGATGTAATCGAATGTCTCGTGGAGGGCGAGGTCTTCGGGATCGCTTTTTAGGAATTTTAATTCGGGATGTTCGGCTTGGGCGCGGGCGACCATGGCATCGCTGATGTCGATGCCAATGCCGTAGGCGGGTTTGGTGCACGCGAGGAGATCGCCGGTCTCGCAGCGCAATGCGAGGACGCGTTTCGCCGGCTCGCCAATAAATTGCAGCAGACTCTGGAGGCGGCCGTAGAAGTATTTGTTCGCGCGAATCCATTTGGAGCGTTGCGGCGCGACAGATTCCTGGTGGCGGCGCCGGGCTTCTCGAACCTGTTCGAGAGCCGGGGGACCCCAGTTGGAGGACTTCTCGAGTTCAGGCGCGGTTTGAATCATGGGGTGAGAATGCACTCGCATTGGATGATAGCAATGGGGCGCGGGAACGCGGGAATTCGGAGGTCAGCCGGTGCTGGTTGAGTAAAGGAGTGCGTTTGTAGGTCGGGCTGTCCATGCCTAAGGGTGCTACGGACAATTCAAAATGGAGCACTTCGGCGATCTCGCACCTGAGCTACGTTATCTATTACGCCGGGCTCAAATCGCACGATCCTATACAAAACCGAATTCCGGAGATTGGAGTGGTTTGCCGAACCGTTCCCCGGTTTCTGGCGAGATCCTTGCTCCCGGAAGATTGGAGCGCACGAAACTTGCAGGGTAAGCAGAGTTCCAATTGTCCCACGGCGGAAATTCGTTGAAAAAGTACCGGAGCGAACCAGCACCGCTTGCACCCGCTTGCACCGTGCTCCGAACCCTAGTGTCAAAAGCCAAAGAAGTTTGGTATTGTCAGCGGGGGTGATGTATGAGGAATCTACGTATGCTGTATGTGTTGGGTGTGGGTTTGGTGGTGATCGTTGGGGCGCTGGCTTTGCTGTCCGGCAATCTGCGCGCCGGGGATAAGGCACCGGCCGTGGGAACGGATGCGCCCGATTTCACGTTGAATTCGCAGGACGGCAAGCCGATCAGCTTGCATGATTTTCGCGGCAAGTGGGTTGTGCTTTATTTCTATCCGAAGGACATGACGAAGGGCTGCACGATCGAAGCGCACAATTTCCAGCGCGACATGGCCAAGTATGAGGCAAAAAACGCGGTCATTCTCGGTGTGAGCGTGCAGGACGAGAAATCGCACCAGGAGTTTTGCGCGAAGGAAAGCCTGAACTTCAAGCTCTTGGCGGATACGAAGTATGAGGTTTCGGACAAGTACGACTCCGCGATGAACTTTGGCGTGACGAAACTCTCTGCGCGGCATACGTTCCTGATCGATCCGAGCGGTAAGGTCCGCAAAGTGTGGACCGATGTGGACGTGAACAAGCACAGTGACGAAGTGCTGGCGGCGCTGGACGAACTCAGCAAGTAACTGCGCGGAACCTTTGGGCTGCGAACCTTACTCGCCACCGAACCTTTCCGATCACGTGATGACATTCCTGGCGGAAGCACGCTAGAATGCCCAGCGTTTGTTTGCGGAGGCCACCATGATTCGCCGTACCGCATTGCTTGCCATTTTCCTTGGGGTCGTTTTGTGCTTTGCCGCGCTGTTTCCTGCCGCTGCGGATAACACGCAAACTGTCAGCTATAGGAGCGGCGACGAAACGGTCAACGGGTATTTGGCGCTGCCTTCGGGAAGCGGCAAGCATCCTGCGATTATTGTGATTCACGAGTGGTGGGGGCTGAACGACTGGGTGAAGGACCAGACGAAGCAGTTTGCGGCCGACGGCTATGTGGCGCTGGCGGTCGATCTTTATCGCGGCAAAGTCGGGACGAACCCGGACGAGGCGCACATCCTGATGCGCGGGCTGCCGGACGATCGCGGATTGCGCGACCTAGAGGCAGCGTTTGCGTACCTGGCTTCACGGCCGGACGTGGAGGCAAAGAGGATTGGCAGCATCGGCTGGTGCATGGGCGGGGGATGGTCGATCAAACTGGCCGAGGATCAGCCGAAGCTTGCAGCTTTTGTGGTGAATTACGGTTCACTTCCGACCGACGCCGCGATCATTGCGAAGATCAAGGCGCCGATGCTGGGAAATTTCGGCGCCGATGACAAGGGCATTCCGCCGCAAAGCGTTCATGCGTTTGAAGCGGCGATGAAAGCGGATGGCAGGAACCCGGACATCAAGATTTATGAAGGCGCGGGACACGCGTTCCAAAACCCCAATAATAAAGACGGATATCGTAAGGATGCGACCGAGGATGCGGGTAAGCGGATCACCTCCTTTTTTCATAAGGAACTGCAATAGTCAGAAGTAGTTGAACGCCAGAACCTTGCCCGGCTTGGAAAGAACAATTTCCAGGCCCAGCAGGTTTTCCCTAATTTCACTTTGAAGTCTGGTGCGTGAAATCATCTGTTCGAATTCGCTTTTGGTGTAAGCGCGTTTGAGCAGCATGTGGCGGAATGTGAGCTTGGTGATGACTGCGTTCACGGTGCCGACCTTCATTCCAGCCACAGCTTGATTGATCGATTCCATAGACGCATCTCTGCGCAGATCGATGATCAGAGCCTGCCCGCCGGGCTTTAGAACACGGTGCATTTCTTCCAGGGCGCGTTGCGGCTCGCTGAAATTCTTGAACGCGGCCCGGCAAAGAAGAAAGTCGAAGGAATCGTCCGCGAAGGGCATGCGGGAAGCGTTTCCGTACCGGAAATCGACGCCTACTCCCGCCTTTGCGGCATTGGCGCGGGCGATTTCGACAAACGTTTCGCTGATGTCGAGGCCGGTGATTTGGAAGCCGCCGAGTTTCGCCAGTTCGATCGCGAAGTAACCGGGTCCAGGCGCGACTTCGAGAACGGACGAGTCCGCCGGAATCTGTCCGGCGGTGCGGCGCGCCAGCGCTTTGAAATCGTCCATGGATTTCTTGGTCAGGCTCGCATACCAACGGGCCACCGCGCCGTTCATTCCCATTCCTTTATAAGGTTTTGCTGCGGATGCGTAAGCGTTCATGAACTCCTCCCCTCAAGATCAAGCCTAACTGGCGAGGGAACAGCGTTGAAGATTGATTCGGCGAACGAGCGACGGTAATCGGCGAATGGGGATTTGTAACCGGTGAAAAACCAACCCGGCAACGGGCCCGCGTGACCGCCCGAGCTACTGTCCGTTCGTGACCGACAGCCTGCGTTCATCAGCGGTGATCAGCGTCAAATCGTAGGCTAAGGCTGTGGCACGGAGGAAGCGGGCTCCTGGGTCTCTCCAGCCGAGCAGGGCAAAACGCATTTCCTGGACAACCCTCCAGTCCCAGGGCGCTTCCTGCAAGCCCAACTCAGATCGATTGCGGATGGAGCCAACGTAGGTTTTCTTTCTCCAAATTCGCATCTGCGAGACCATTCTTCTCTTCGCTTCATAGCCAGATGTGGATGTCGAGCAGGAGCTACATCGGTATCGGTCCTCAGCCTCCTGCGAGCTTACGCGCTTGATGGGTTGCGAGGGAGGCTCGAAGCGGGCGACCGGATGGCCGAATCGGGTGACCAGGATAGGCTCTCCCGTCTTGCATACTTGCTCGAGCACCTCAAGACAGGTGGCTTGGAACTTAGAAATGGCAATCGTCTGATATCCTTCGCTCGGTCAAGCGACTAGGGGCTACGGTTCGTCGTCGCCGTCGGAAGGTCCGCCGAGTTCTTCTTCGAGTGGCTTCTTGGGGTCGATCGAAGAGAGCCCCGCTTTGGCCAGCTCCTTATTAAGGTCGGGAATGTCACGCTCGCGAATGGCGCTCCAGCGGCGGCGCATGGCGGTTTCACTCTGTTCGAGGTCCTGGTAGGCATTGCTGGCTTGGGTCGTCGGTGCGGCATCGGCGCTGTTCGCTACCGCGAGGATTGCTGCGAAATGCTGGTTGAGAGTGGAGAGATTTTCCGGCTGTTTGCCGCTTGAGGGCACGCCAAAGAAACTGCGCTGAGTTGCGCCTTCGAGTTCGGCACACTGGCTGTCGAGCGCGGCGAGTCCTTTGACGAGTTTGTCCTTTGCACGAGCCTCTTTCGATAGGTCTTTTATCTGTTCGCGCACAGATTTCGCTTGCTCTAGCGACTCAAAACTATAGTTCATGCCTTCGACTGCACCCGTTTGCATTTCGTACTGCTTGCGCAGGTCGTCGATCGGAGTGTTGATCCGCGGATCCATCTTCAGCGCGAGGGGCTGCGTGGAACTTTGTCCGTACACGGTGAGTTTGACCGTATACGAACCTGGAAGCGCCCAGGTACCGAGAGGAACGAGCGGAGTGTTGTGCAGAATGGCGGAAATCGGGAACTCTCTTTCGAGCGCGTCCGGCGGGGCGTAATGAAGATTCCAGACGAAGCGGTGCATGCCGGCTTCGGGAGAGAGAATCTGCGTGGGGCGGACCCAATACATCGGAATCGGATGCGCTGCGGCCAGTTTCTCGATGGACGGCGGCTTATCGGTGCTGGCATAGCGGCGAACGACCGCGCCATTGGAGTCGAGAATTTCGAGTGTGACCGGGCCCTGGGCGTTGGCGGCCAAATAGTAGTCGATGATGGCGCCATCGGGCGGATTCTTACCTTCAGGGACCTCCGGAGGTAGCGGTGTATCGGGATTGCGATTCCAACGCCAGCGGAGTGCGGTTTGCGGCGCGAACAGGATCACCGATTGCTGAGCCAGTTTGTCGCTCAATTGCCGCAGAGGGGTAATGTCATCGAGAATCCAGAAGGAGCGTCCGTGCGTGGCGACGACTAAGTCCTCGCCGTGGATGCTGAGATCGCGCATGGAAGTGTGCGGCAGGTTGAGTTGAAGCGGCTGCCAGGAGTCACCTTCGTTGAAGGAGATATAGACGGAATTCTCGGTGCCAGCAAAAAGCAAGCCCTTGCGTTGCGGGTCTTCACGCACGACGTTTGATGCGGCGTTTGCTGGAAGGCCGGTCACGATTTCCTGCCAACTGGCTCCGTAGTCGCGCGTGCGGAAAATGTGAGGACGCAAATCATCCAAGCGAAACGTATTGATGGCCGCATACAGCGTACCGGCGTCGAAGTGCGAAGCTTCGAGAATCGAGACCTTCGCCCAGGGCACAAGTGCAGACGGAGTGACGTTTTTCCAAGTTTTGCCGCCATCGCGCGTTAACTGAATCAAGCCATCGTCGGTGCCGGCCCAAATGGTGTCTGGCTCCTTGAAGGAAGGCGCGACGGCGTAAATCGTGCCGCGATGCTTCCCTTTTTCCTGATCGCCGGAGGAAAATGGGCCGAGATTCGCGGGCATGGCGTAGGATTCGCGGGTCAGATCTGGGCTGATGATGGTCCAACTGCGGCCCTGGTCGGTGGTTTTGAACAGTACGTTTGCGCCAAAGTACAGAACGTTCGGATCGAGCGGCGAAAAAATTAAGGGAAGCGTGCGATTGTAGCGATATTCGCCGCGGCGGATGGGTTCGGGCGCGACGTCGGCCACTTCGCCGATATCCTGGCGCGTGCGCGTCAGCTTTGCGCCGAAGACGATGTTGGGATCCTTGGGATCGACAATCGCCCGGCCGTATTCGAACACGCCCGGCAGGCTCCAATCGCGAAAGGAGATTCCGCCGTAGTCGCTGCGGCTTTTTGTGGCCACGCTGCCGGATTCCTGCTGGCCGCCGTAGACCCAGTAGGGAAAGCGATTGTCGGTGTTGACGTCGTAGAACTGCGCGGTGGGCTGATTGTACCAACTGCTCCAGGTATCGCCGCCGTTTACGCTGATCGCAGCGCCTTGATCGGCAGAAATTGCGATGATCTGCGGATTTTCCGTACTGACCCAGATGCGTTGGTAATCGTCGCCGCCGGGTGCGCCTTTCCAGCCCGCAAATGTTTTGCCGCCATCGGCGGATTTCCAAGCAGCGGTGTTGGCAACGTAGATCACGTCGGGATTGTCCGGGGCGATGGCGATGCCCATGGCGCCCGGGCCACGTCCGCCGATGCGGTGATCGGAGTTGACCAGTTGCCAGGATTCGCCGGCATCGTCGGAGCGATAGATGCCGGCTTTCTCTTTTTTCGTCTCCACATTGAGATACATGCGTTTCGGATTGCTCGGGGCGATGGCAATACCGATGCGCGAAAGCCCGTCTTCGGCGGTGGGCAATCCTTGCGTGATTGGCTGCCAGGTGGTGCCGCCATCGGTGGATTTGTAAAGACCGCTGCCGGGAATAATGAAGGATTCGCCGCTACGAACTTCCCAGGGAGCGACGCGCGCGGCCCAGAGAGCGGCGAACAAGGTTTGCGGGTCGTTCGGGTCCATGACGACATCGGCGGCGCCGGTGTTCTCATCCTTATACAAGACCTTTTCGAAGGTTTTTCCTCCGTCGACGGAGCGAAAGACGCCGCGCACAGGATTCGGGCCGTAGGGGTGGCCTTCGGCCGAGACAAAGAGGCGGTCGGAATTTTTCGGATCGACCACGATGGCGGTAATCTGCTGGGCGTCTCTCAGATTGAGATTCATCCAGGTTTTCCCCGCGTCCGTGGATTTATAGATTCCGTCTCCGACGGAAAGGTCGGGACGCTGCAGGCCTTCGCCGCTGCCAACATAAATGATGTTGGGATCGGAAGGCGCAACGGCAATCGCGCCGACTGAGCCTGTCGGTTGATGGTCAAAAATGGGATTCCAGGTGTTGCCAAAATCGTCCGACTTCCAGACCCCGCCATTCACCGGAGCCATATAAAAAACATTGGGTTGATGAGGAACACCGCTAATCGCCACGGTGCGTCCGCCACGGAACGGCCCGATGCAACGCCAGCGCATCTCGGAGAAAAGCTTCTGGTCAAATGGTTGCGCGCCAAGCGGGAGTGCTACGGACACGGCTAAACTCGCGAACACTGCCCAGCGCGCGATTTTTCTGAAACGCATCAGTTTCCTCCATTGAACAGCCGAGAATAACTCTGGCCACGTGTTAGGGCAAACCTCGCGTGGAATGCGCCACCAGAAAACAGGTTTCGAGCCGAGCACGGGTGTTATACGCTTCTTTCTTCCTGGATTCCTTATGGCCGACGAACAAACGGTTCCGCGTTCCAAAGGCGAGGGCCCGCGCAGTCCCTTCATTCTCGCGATACTGTCGTTGCTCGTGGGAGCCGTTGCAGGTCTGGCCGGAGCGATTTTTCGAATCGGCCTCCGGAATTTTGACGTCTGGCGCACGGTGCTGGTCCTCAAGGCGCATGAATTGGGATGGGGCGGAATTGTCGCCGTGGTAACCACTACGGCTTTGGCCGCAGCGGTTGCGGCGTGGATGGTTCGGACCATTGCGCCGGAATCGAGCGGCAGCGGAATTCCCTATGTAGAAAGGCAGTTGCGGGAAGGTTGGATCGGCAATCCCGTTCGGATTTTCCTTGTGAAGTTTTTTGGCGGGTGGCTGGCAATCGGCAGCGGCCTGGCTCTGGGGCGCGAGGGCCCGACGGTGCAGATCGGAGCAGTGATCGGACATTTATTCGGAGGAGCTTTTCGACGGAACGCCAATGATTGCCGGGTACTGTTGGCCGCGGGAGCGGGCGCCGGACTGGCAACCGCATTTAACGCACCCATTTCCGGAGCCGTTTTTGTTTTGGAAGAGCTGCTGGGCTCGTTCGATGTCCCGATTTCCATTGCGACTTTAGGCACTTCGGCCGCCGCGATTGGAGTCGCGAGATTGATGCTGGGCCAATCGCCCGATTTTTCCGTGCCATCGCTGGAACATTGGCACGTCGCGCCGCTCGGTTCTCACCTGGCGCTCGGGGTTGTGTTGGGGATTTTGGGCGTGGCGTATAGCCGGGCGATTTTGGGCGCCATCGCGCTGCAGGCTCGGCTGAGTAAGATCGCGATTGAGTGGCGCGCGGGGGCGATCGGAGCGCTGATTGGTTTGTTGGGATGGTTTTCGCCGACTTTGATCGGTGGTGGCGATGACCTCACACAGCAGGTTCTGAGCGGCAATGCGCTGTTTGGGTCGGTGGGCGTCATTTTTTTGATTCGCTTCGTGCTCGGTCCACTCTCGTATTCGGCAGAAACTCCGGGAGGCTTGTTTGCGCCGATGTTGACCATCGGCTCGCAGGCGGGATTCCTGCTCGGATGGTTGTGGATCCGCGTGTTCAGCCGCAGTGCTTTCCTGCCGCAGGAATTTGCCGTCGTGGGCATGGCGGCATTTTTTACGGCGGTCGTACGCGCGCCAGTCACGGGGATCACCCTGGTCATTGAGTTAACCGGAAGTTCCTCTCTGCTCTTGCCGATGCTGGCAGCCACATTTGCTGCAATGACGGTCGCGACGATCCTGAGGCAGCCGCCGATTTACAACTCGCTGCGAGTGATACGGTAGGCTGTTCATGCCGATGAACCTGAAATTCAAATTGATTGCGCCCTCCGTCGTAGTGGTTTGCGCTGCTGATATGGCAACCACACCCGCGCTTGGCTCTTATGTGGCGCTGCCCTTTTTTGCACTGCCATCGCGGTGATCGTGTTGCGCCTGCTAAATAAGGAAAGAGTGCCGCGAGAACTGTAGGGTTACGTCGAATATTGTCAGGGAACCCGGGCTCGGCTGATTCCGTATATCTGGTAAGTTCGGACGAAAGGATCCCCATGCCACTGCCAAAAATCAAGAAAGAGTTCTTGCTGGGGGTTGTCTTACTCTGCATTCCTTCGCGATCGCCGTCACAAGCGAAACCAGCGGATCAGGAAGCTCACATGCGGAGAATTGAAGCCGCTGCCGTCGATCTTTCGATCGATCCGCATGCCGCGCCGGTGCGGTTGAGCCTGCAGCAACTGATGGAGCTCTACAAGATTCCGGGGTTCAGCATCGCGGTTATCGACAACTACCAGATCGTTTGGGCGAAGGGGTATGGAGTTACCGATGCGGGTTCGAAAACGCCCGTTACCATGAAGACTCTGTTTCAGGCGGGATCGATCAGCAAGCCCGTCGCTGCAACGGGGACATTGTGGCTCGTGGAAAAGGGGGAATTGTCGCTCGACGAGGACGTCAATCGGAAACTGAAGACCTGGAAAGTGCCTGAAA
Source organism: Candidatus Acidiferrales bacterium (assembly GCA_963783955.1). Lineage (GTDB taxonomy): Bacteria > Acidobacteriota > Terriglobia > Acidiferrales > UBA7541 > Acidiferrum. The sequence goes on from CAWAPN010000005.1 coordinate 796,109, forward strand.
ACGAGTTGACGAAGACCGAGAAGGTGACGTTGCGCCGCCTGATGTCGCACACGGGAGGGCTTACCATCCACGGCTTTCCCGGTTATGACATCGATGATCCACTGCCAACGCTGGTGCAAATTCTCAACGGAGAAAAACCGGCAAACACCGGCCCGATCCGCGTGGATATCGTACCCGGCACCGAGGAGCGTTACTCGGGCGGGGGAGTTACGATCGAGCAGCAACTGGTGATCGATGTAACCGGAAAACCGTTTCCGGAATTCATGCGCGAGACCGTGCTTGAAAAAATCGGGATGACGGACAGCAGCTACTGGCAACCTCTGCCTGCCGCGTGGGCCGGGCATACCGCTGCTGGAACGCGCGCAGACGGAAAGATGGTGCACGGGCGCTGGCACGTCTACCCGGAAATGGCCGCGGCAGGTTTGTGGACAACGCCGAGGGACCTGGCAAAGTTCGCGATTGAAATCACGCTCTCCAAGCAGGGCAAAGCCAACCGTGTGCTCTCCGAAAAGATGACCAACGAGATGCTGACACCGGTGAAGGATCAAGCAGGGCTCGGTTTCTTTCTGGACAAAAGGAATCCGGGACAGTTTGGCCACGACGGCGCCGACGAGGGCTTTCAAGCTTTGCTGACCATGAACGCGAATACCGGAAAGGGCGTAGCCATCATGGCAAACTCGGACCGCGGCATTGCGGCGGCCCAGTTCGTCGCCGACACCGTCGCGAAAGAATACGGCTGGAACTACAACACGGGCCCGGAAACTCTCTTGAGGCTTCTTCTGCTGGCGAAAGTGGACGGCCCGGCCGCCGCGATCCAACATTATGCCGACCTGAAGAAGTCCGGAAAAGAAAAAGAAGAAATCAACGAAGGAACACTGAACGGCCTCGGCTACGAATTGCTTCAGGATGGCGATACGCAAGGCGCCATTGCGCTATTTCAACGGAACGTTCAGGAGTATCCAGAATCGTGGAACGTGTATGACAGCCTGGGTGAGGCATATATGGACGCGGGAAAGAAAAATTTGGCGATCGCAAATTACGAAAAGTCCGTACAACTCAACTCGAAAAATCAAAATGGCATCGACAGGCTGAAGGAATTGCGGGAAACGAAATGAAGGAACGAACCATGCTTCGGTCCGTCGCGAGGGTTGGACGGCTCGGGGTATCTCTTGTTCAGGCGCAAACGAATACGCCCTGTTCGACGAGAACTGCGTCGGGAAGGCCAAGCCGGCGAAGATTTCGGCCTAGGTAATGGAGCTCCTGCTGCGAACAGGCGTTGGAGCCGTAGGCGGAGTATTGGGCGAAACGGCTGAAGGCGCGACGGGCGATTCTTGCCGGTAGAATGGATGGAGATTATTGGGACAGTGTGGCGCTCATCGTTCTTGAAGCCGACCCCCTCGAGCAGGCCGAGGGACTGACAAAGAACGATCCTGCGGTCGAAGCGTGTACGTTCAGGCCCAACTGCCTCCGTTTCGGGAGCATGGGTTGACCAACAAGTTTCAGCCGGGCGTGGAAGCCTGCTCGGAAGAGAAAGCGCCTGCCGACAAGTGATCTGCGCTGTGCGAGGATCGGAGCCGTCCACAGAGAATCAACCTGCCATGGTTGAATTGTTGTAGAATGCGGAGCTGCCGAATCGCCCGGCCCGCCCGTTACCGGCGACTGAAACTGTCAGGAGAACCGCAATGAATCGTCTTTGGAAGGCATGTCTGCCTATCGTGTGCGTGTGTCTTGCCGCCGCTCTGGCCAACGCGCAGAAGCAGCAAAAACAGGTTCCCGCATCGGACGTCATCAGCAGGTCGATCAAGGCTGTTGGCTATGTCGTCGACGGAGGCTCCACCAAGGTGATTTTCGTCGGCACGACCGCCGCGCCTCAGGCACGGGGCGAGGCTAAAGTCGATGCGAAGAAGGCGGGCACGGACATCGATCTGAAGATCAGTGGGATGCCGCAGCCGACGAGTTTGGGTGCAGAATTTCTCACTTACGTGCTCTGGACGATCACGCCGGACGGCACCTCGACGAACCTCGGAGAGATTCCGCTCGACAAGAATGGGAACGGCAAGCTGAGCGTCACGGCGCAGTCGCAGACTTTTGCGTTGATTGTGACCGCCGAGCCGTATTTCGCGGTGCAGCTGCCGAGCGAAGTCGTCGTGCTTGAAAACGATACGAAGAAGAACACCAAGGGCAAGATTTTCCCGGACAACGACTACAAGCTGATGAAGCGGACGCAGTACGCCAAACTGGGCAATCCGTTGGCGCTGACTCCGGATTTGAAGAAGGTTCCCCTCGACATGTATGAGGCGCGCAACGCGGTAGACATCGCGAAGTCCCAGAAGGCGGAGCAGTACGCGCCGGACGTTTTGACCAAAGCCACGAGCAGTTTGCAGATGGCGGAGAACAGTCTGGCCAGCGGGGCAGACAAGTCGCAGGTTATCACCGCAGCGCGCCAAACTATCCAGTTTGCGGAAGATGCTCGCGCTCTTTCGGCGGAGCGCCAGGAAGCGGAACGCATCCAGAAAGAGAAGGACGCTGCTGCTGCTGCAGCGGCGGCGAAGGCCAAGGCGGAAGCCGATGCGGAGGCGCAGCGGCAGGCAGAACTGACGGCAGCAAAGGAAGCACAGATGAAAGCGGAGGCGGATGCAGCATCCGCCCGGCAGCAGGCCGCCGCCGATGCCGCGGCTCATGAGGCCGCCATGCAGCAGGCGGCACTGCAGGCGAAGGAGCAGGCGGCCCGGGATGAGACAGCGCGGGCACAGGCACAGACCGCCGCGCTTCGAGCGCAGCTCTTGAAGCAGCTCAACGAGGTTTTGCAGACTACCGACACGCCACGCGGGTTAGTGGTGAATATGGCAGACGTCCTGTTTGAGACAAACAAATATGCATTAAGCCAGGAGGCGCAGCTCAAGCTGGCCAAGCTTTCCGGAATTATTCAGGCGCATCCGGGATTGAACCTGGCGATAGAAGGGTATACGGATACGACCGGCACACCGGATTACAACTTGAAGCTGTCGCAACAGCGCGCGGACGCGGTCCACGACTTCCTCGTTTCGCAGGGGTTGTCGGCAGATACGATCACGGCGAAGGGTTTGGGACAAGCCGACCCCGTGGCGGACAACAGTACGGCGGCGGGACGCAAGCTGAACCGGCGGGTGGAGATTATCGTGTCGGGCGAGGTAATTGGCGTGAAGATGGGGAAGTAATTGTTAAAGAACAGTAAGGGGCAGCCTCGCGTGCGGCGAGGCTGCCCCTTTTGTTTCTTGGTTGATTCATTAGAAAGCCATCCGCACGCGGTGGCTTTGCAGGTAACGGCCGGCCTCAGAAGGCGGGCCTTACTCGTGCCGTTCCCGGACTAATTGCCGGATTTGGGCTCTTTCGTAACTGGCCTAGCGGGCGTGCCGTCGGCTTTGACGTAGTGTGCGTACCAGGCCAGGTAGCGCTCGTTCAGGTCTTTGATGTGGCTCGGCGTTTTGAACTCGTGGTATTCCTCGGGATAAACCACCAGCAGCGTGTCTCGCCCAAGCGCTTTCAGCGATTCGTACATCTGCTCGCCACCCAGGATCGGAACGTTCCAATCGATGTTGCCGCCGACGAACATCGTTGGGGTTTGAATGTCCTTGACGTGCCAGAACGGGGCCACGCGGTCCCAGGCTTCGCGATGCTCCCAGGGCAGGCCTAGTTCGGCGATGTAGTCGCGGACGTACTCATCGTGGCCCCACAGGCTGGTGAACTCGGCTGCGCCGGCACCGGAGATTGCGGCTTTGAAACGGTTGGTGTGGCCGATGATGAAGTCGGTGGAGATGCCGCCGTAGGACCACCCGCCGACGCCGAGTTTATCGGGGTCGGCGATGCCTTGAGCGATGGCATAGTCGACGAAGGCCATATCGTCCTCGTAGTCCTTTTTGCCCCACTCCGCAAAGATCGCTTTGCAGTAGTCTTGGCCGTAACCGGAAGAGCCGCGGGGATTCGGGAGGAGCACGACGTAACCATTGGCGGTGAGAAGTTGCGCCAGATCCTGAAATTCGGCGTAGTACGCCCAGACGGGCCCGCCGTGTGGACGAACGATGGTTGGGTATTTCCTTCCCGCAACGTAGTCGAGTGGTTTGTAGATGTAACCGTGAACCGTCGTGCCGTCTTTGGACTTGAAGGAGACGTAGTCGCCAGTGGCGAGTTTGAAGGTTGAGAGCCATGTGTCGTTGACGTGCGTGAGTCGCGTTAGCTTGCCGCCGAGCGAGGTGTACAGCTCAAATGGACGATCCATGGTGGAGAGCGTGCCGGCGGCGGTGCCGTCTTTGGCGACCGTATAGCCGTCCAAGAACAAGCGTCCGCCCATCGCGCGGGTTACCTTGCTGTCAGACAAGCTGACCTCGGCGAGATTCTGCGTGCCGTCGTCGTCCATGATGAAGTAAATGGATTTGCCGTCGGGAGCGAAGCGAGGGGTGTCGCTGTTGCGGTCGAGCGCCAGGGTGAGCACTTTGGCTGGACCACCGGCGGCCGGCGCGACGGCGATGTGCTTGGTACCGTATTCGAAGAGCTTGGGGTCGAGTTGCGTCGAGAAAGTGATCCACCGGCCGTCGGGAGACCAGGCGGGTTGATGATCTCCGCCGAGGCCCGTCGTCAGCTGGGTTGCAGTAGAGCCTTTGTCGGCGTTATCGGCAGCGACGACCCAGATGTTGACGGCGTAGGTGGCGTCGGGATCCGGCTTGGAGCGGTTGCTGGCGAAGGCGAGCTGCTTGCCGTCGGGAGACCAGGCCGGATCGCTGTCGTCGTAGTCGCCGGAGGTGACCTGCTTCAGGGATTTTGAAGCGACATCGAATACCCACAAGTGCGTGCGGCGGCGTTCGAGATAGCCGACGGTGTCCTCTTTGAAATAAAGGCGGTCGATGACCCACGGGCGTTGCGCTTTGGACTTTTTCTTGTCGGCGTCGTCTTCGTCCTTCCCTTTCGTGGAAGCAGCCTCAACCTCCTCCGGCGACGGGTCTCGTAGCACAACCACGAGGCGCTTGCCATCGGGCGACCAGGCGAAGTCTTCCACATCCTGGATTGTTTCCGTCAGGCGCTGCGCTTCTCCGCCTTGCCGGTTCAGTAGGTAGACCTGGGTCTTGGCATCGTTACCGTCCGCATCCTTGCGCGAGGACTGGAAGGCCAGGAAATTCCCGTCCGGGGACCATCGCGGATGATCGGAGCTGACGTCCTCGGCGGTCAGCGGGATGGCATCGCCGCCGTTGGCGGGGATCATCCAGACTCGAGTGTGATTTTTGTCGTCCTTCAGAGACGTAGAGCTGACGGTGTAGGCGATGTATCGCGCATCGGGAGAGATTTGAGGATCGTGCACCTCGCGAACGCCGAAAAGATCGTCAACCCCCACGGGACGCGGCGAGGTTTGCCGCCCTAGAGTAATGGAACTCGCTGCGGCAAAAAGGAACAGAAAAAAGCCCAGGCGGAGCTGCATGCGGATGATTCCCCCAATAAACGAAAGGATGAAAACAAATACGGCGAGTGTAGCACGAGCGAGGCGGCGGTCTTAAGCCGGGTACGCCGTTCCGGCGGCGAAATCGGCGGAGCAGCCGTCCGGAAGTACAGTTGGCTCGCTCAAAACTTTTTTTGATTTCGCGCATTTTTTTCTTGCGTGCGCACACAGACCTTGTATTCTTCAAATCGCGCACTTGCTTTGCAGAATAAGGCTAGCGAGCTGCGTTTATAGGAGGACGAGAGAAAAAAATTGAGCACCGTATCGCTCCCCGCACAGGTTCCCTCCCAAGTATTTCCCTCAACAAGAAAGGCAGTCGCCAAGCTAACGCTCTGGCCGCTTGTTGCCGCGACGTTCTTCATGGTGTCCGGGGGCACCTATGGAACTGAATCGGTCATCGCGGGCGCCGGATATGGCCGCGGAATTCTGGTTTTGATGTTCCTTCCCGTGCTGTGGTGCTTGCCGACGGCATTTATGATCGGCGAACTCTCGAGCGCGCTGCCGGAAGAAGGTGGCTACTACGCGTGGGTGCGCCGTGGACTGGGCAATTTCTGGGGATTCCAGGAAGCGTGGCTTTCGTTGGCGGCAAGCATCTTTGATATGGCGATTTATCCTACACTATTTGTGTTCTACCTGAAGCAGATGGCGCCATGGTTTGGCGTGGGCTCTCACGGAATACTCGCTGGACTGTTCGTGGTGGTGACCTGCGCGGCGCTGAATCTGGCCGGCATTCGAGTGGTCGGGATCACATCGCTCTGGCTGTTTTTCCTTCTGTCGCTGCCGTTCGGGCTGGTTGTGCTGCTCTCGCCCGTCAGGGCTGGCGCTTTTGTGGAGCCTCAATCGGCATCCGCGGGCGTCAGCGTGGGCTTGCTCGGCGCGGTGTTGGTCGCCATGTGGAATTACATGGGCTGGGACAACGCCTCGACGATCGCGCAGGAGGTCGAGCGGCCCCAGCGCACTTATCCCAAGGCCATGATCGCGGCGGTGATCCTCGTTTCACTCACTTATATTCTTCCCTTCGTGGCCGTATATTTCACCGGAATCCCTGCTTCGGCATTCGCCGAGGACGGTTCGTGGGCGTCGGTGGCGGGCCAACTGGGTGGAACGATCATGGGCGTGCAGTGGCTGCGGTTTTTTGTCACTGTCGGCGGGATGATGAGCGCGTTCGGCATGTTCAACGCGCTGGTGATGAGCTACTCCCGGCTGCCGCTGGCCATGGGGCGCGACGGTATGTTGCCGAAGGTTTTCAGCAAGGTGACGAAGAAGAACCAGACGCCGTGGGTGTCGGTCGTGGTGCTGGCAAGCGGCTGGGCGCTGTGCCTGGGGCTGGGGTTCAAACGGCTGGTTACGCTCGACATCATGCTTTATGGGGCGTCATTGACGCTGGAGTTCGTGACGCTCGTCGCGTTGCGCATACGGGAGCCTAAGCTGCGGCGCTCGTTCCGTGTGCCGGGCGGCATGGCGGGAGCGGTCAGCTGCGGATTATTTCCGTTGGCGCTGCTGATCCTGGCTATGGTCGAAAGCGAACACGAAGCCATTCTGGGGATGAATGGGCTGGTGTTTGGAGCCATCATTATCCTGAGCGGGTTCGGCCTTTACCTTGCCACCGGGAAGTTGCGCGCGCGGAATCGCGCCGTACTGGCCGCGGAACCTAGCCAAGCGGATTAGTTCCGCGGCACCTCGACAGCGGCCCCTACACAAACCGGTCCGATCCTTAAACAAGTCGATCTAGGCTCCGAAGAAGAGTCCCGAAAAAGCAAGCTCTTGTAGGCGAATGGGTCCTGAATGCGTCTGCACCGTCTCTCTTACGATTCGCCATGTAATCGGAGCCAGCGGCTAGGTGAAGAGATTTGGTATTCTGCTTCTTGTGTGCGACTTCCAACGACAAAGTAGATTCCTTTTTGCCGGCCTGCTTCGGCTGGCACTTGCGTTAGGCTTGTTCCTCGATAGCAGGCTTGCCGTAGCGCAGGCCTCCAACAATCCGCAAAACCCCTCGGCAGTGGCCGCCGCGCCTCCACCGGCGCAGAGCTCGAGCTCGCCGGCAGCGACGCCCCTCCGCGAAGCGCCCAGTGTGGGATTGAACATTGTCGTGCTCGATCCGGCCCACGGTGGAACCGATTTGGGAGCGCGCGGAACCGAAGGCATCCGTGAGAGCGACGTGGTGCTGCAGTTCGCCGCGCAGGTTCGGCAGGCGCTGGTGGCGCAAGGTTTTCAAGTGATGCAAACGCGTGAAGGAAATGAAAACCCGTCGTTTGACGACCGCTCGGCACGGGCCAACGCGCAACGCGGTGCCGTTTTTATTACGCTGCACGTTGCATCCACGGGCCTGGCAGGAACGGTGCACACTTACGTCATGGCAGAGAGCTCGGCGCCGCGCGATTCCTCCGGCCTGATCCCTTGGGATCAGGCGCAAGCGCCGTTTCTTCCGCTCAGCCGTAAGATGGGAGACATGGTGCAGGCGGAAATGGCAAAGCGCTTCAAAGGCTCGCCGGACACCGCGCAAGTAGCTCCAATCCGACAACTTCGAACGACCGCGGCTCCGGCCATTGCGGTCGAGATCTCGAGCGTGTCGGTGGCAAATCGCGTTGACCTGGACCGCATGATTCCCGGGGTTGCCGACGCCATAGCCCATGGAGTAGCTGCGTTCCGACCTTCCTACGTGGTACCGGTTATGCCGGGAAGCCCACTGGTGACGCAGCCATGAACCCCAAGTGGCACGTCCGGTTGGCTGGAGGACTGCTGGTTGCCGTGATTGCGGCAGCCTTCTACTTGCCCGCTCTTCGCCGGCAAGTGAACAAGGCCAAAAGCTTGACGGAAAAAACGGCGGAGCAGGCGCGGCGCGAGCTTTTGCCGCCGACTCAAGTCACCAGCGGAGAGCCCCGGGTGAAGGCGAAGATGTTCTGGGGATCTGGGGCCAACGTGGGGACCTTGGTGCCGGTGACCGTCGATCTGCCGCTTTCGATTGATCCTACTTTGCGCGCCAAGGAGATTCTGAACACGCTACTGGCCGGACCGGTGGACCCGGACGCGCGCACCTTGCCTCCCGATGCTGCGCTGCTGGCTTTCTACATCCTGCCGGATGGCACGGCTGTGGCGGATTTCTCGGAGGCCATGGCAAACTCGATTCCTTCGGGGATTCAAAGCGAGGAGTTGGCGGTCGATTCCATCACTCGCACACTGGAAGCAAACGTGCCGCAGGTGCGGCGACTTAGAATCCTGATTCATGGGCAGGAAGTCGAGACGCTGGCGGGACATCTGGATTTGTCACAAGCCTTTCCCGTCAGCATAACCGCGCCAAGCGCAAATAAGCCGAGCCGGCCTGGACTGTCCGTTCTCACCGGTCCTTTCAAGAAAGCTATGGACAAGGCCAAGGGCGTTAAGCCCCAGTGACGTAGCACAAGGCGTCGCATCCAGTCTTATCCACACAAACGTAGCTGCACACAAACGTAGCTGCACACAAACGTAGCCGTCCGGAGCGTTCCGGATTATCCTTGGAGCCACCGACGTAGTAATTCTGCAGGAGGACCATTGAGAAGCGACGGTCGTGGCGCGGACCAGATGCGGCAAGTGAAAATTACGCCGGATTTTATTTCGCAGGCAGAAGGCAGCGTGTTGATCGAACTCGGGAGAACGCGCGTGATCTGTACCGCAACTGTCGAGAGTGGTGTGCCGTCGTTTTTGAAAGGCAGCGGCAAAGGCTGGGTGACTGGCGAATATGGTATGCTGCCGCGCGCCACCGAGGAACGCACACCCCGCGAGGCGTCGCGAGGAAAACAATCGGGACGCACGCTGGAAATTCAGCGGTTGATTGGACGCTCTTTGCGCGCGGTGACCGACCAGGACGCGTTGGGCGAAAAGACGGTGTGGATCGATTGCGACGTGATCGAAGCGGATGGAGGAACGCGGACTGCCTCGATCACCGGGGCGTTTGTGGCGCTGGCCCTGGCCATGGAACGGATGGTGGCGTCGGGCATGTTGCGTACTTCCCCGCTCATCGATTCCGTGGCGGCGACGAGTGTGGGAATTGTGGATGACGTTTCGCTTCTGGATTTGTGCTACGAAGAAGATTCGCGCGCGGAAGTGGATATGAACGTGGTGATGACCGGGAGCGGAGATTTCGTCGAGATTCAGGCGACTGCGGAGGGTCGGCCGTTCACCGGTCGAGAGATGGAGGATTTGTTGGCACTGGCTGCGGCCGGAATTCGGCGGCTGAGCGAGGAGCAGCGCACGGTGCTACCGGCAAAGTTTCTGGGCGGCCGATGAGTCGACCGCAAGACCTGCGCAGACTACTCCTGGCGTCTGGAAATCCTGGAAAGTTAAAGGAGTATGAAGTGTTGGCCGCGGGCAAGGCGCTGGAGTTGCAGCTGCTGCCGGGATTCACGGCGTTGCCGGAATTTCCCGAGGAGGCGCCGACGTTCGCGGAGAATGCAGCGGGCAAGGCGCTTTATTATGCGAAACATTCGAATGAATTGGTGTTCGGCGACGATTCCGGGTTGGTCGTTCCCTCTTTGGGAGGCGCGCCAGGGATTTTGTCCGCGCGGTACGCGGGTCCCGGAGCGAGCAGCGAACAGCGGAATGCAAAGTTGCTGGCGGAGTTGCGCGAGAGGCAGGGCGCGGAGCGAGCGGCATATTTCGTTTGCGTGATCGCGTTGGCTTTGCGAGGCAAGTGTGTGGCCGTCGTATCCGGCAGGGTGGATGGAGAGATTCTCGAACAGCCGTGCGGCGTTGGGGGGTTTGGGTATGATCCGGTGTTTTATTTGCCAGATCTGCGGAAGTCGTTCGCGGAATTGGGTGCGGAAGAGAAGAACGAGTACAGCCATAGAGGGAAGGCTTTCCGGAGATTGCTGGAAATTTTGGAGTGACGGTGATTGCGTGCCGCGCCTACGGCGCCTGCGACTTTGTTATGGTACCCAACGTTTTCGCGTCGGGCTAACTTGTGACGCCTCTGGGGTGCGTTGGAGGGGCGAAGAAGAAAGAACACGCAGACCCTCGGAGGGCGCAGAAGATCGGCGGGGAACGGGAAGAAAAGCGGGTCCCTCGCCTATCCTCATCTCATCGGGCGCGCGATGCACATTCGCATCTGCAGCACGACTCGCGTAACATTGCTGCGCGACAGAACGTCTTGGAGAATGGAAATGCCCGCTACCAAGAAGGCCAAGGCCACGAAAGTTGCCAAGAAAATAGCGCACCGCGCCAAGCCCGCCGGCGGAAAAGGCGGCGCTGGAAAAGGTCACAAGGCTACCTTCCAGAAAGAGCCGGGAAGCGATCCCAAGCGCGTTGCCGCCATTCTGAGGAAACTCGACCAGGCTTATCCCACTGCGACCTGCGAATTGAAGCACGAAAATGCGTTTCAATTGCTGATTTCCACGATTCTTTCCGCGCAATGCACCGACGTGCGCGTGAACCAGGTCACGCAGGAGTTGTACAAGAAATATAAGACCCCGGAAGATTTCGCCTATGCCACACCGGCGGAACTGGAAAAGGAAATCCGGCCGACCGGTTTCTTTCGCAACAAAACGAAATCGATCATGGGGGCGAGCAAGGGGATTATCGAGAAATTCGGCGGCCAGGTGCCGCGCACCATGGAGGAACTCCTGACTCTTCCCGGTGTAGCGCGTAAAACGGCGAATGTTGTACTCGGGACCGCCTATGGCATTGCCGCCGGAGTCGTCGTCGACACGCATGTAATGCGACTATCGCAACGATTGGACCTGACGCGCCACGAAGATCCAAAGAGGATCGAACAGGATTTGATGGCTGTGATCCCTCAAGATAAGTGGATTATGTTTTCTCATCAACTCATTTGGCATGGCCGCCGCGTTTGCTTCGCCCGCAAACCCAATTGTGCAACCTGCAACCTCGAGCACATCTGCTATTCCAAAGACAAAACGGTTTGACTTAAGCGAGGGTCGCCCAAGGAGCCTACGGCTTCCCACCGCTTGGCGGCTGCTGCGCCGGTTGCTGATCGCCCGGTGGTGCTTGCGGCTGCGTGCTGTTCAGGATGGCGTTGAAATCCGGATGATTCGCCGGCATCTGGCCATTCGTTGCCGGATGGCCCGGCGGCAAAGCGCCAGATGGAGGCATCTCGCCTGCAGTCGGATGCTGCATGCCGCCTGTGGCTTGGCCTTTCAGCACGACCCACTCGTCGCCCTGCTTCTGCAACTCATAGGTGAGCTGCATCGGCGGCGCGTTGGGATCGCCGTTTTTGGCGCGAATATCGACATTGGCTTGGGCTTTATCCCCGTTGAAGATCGTTTTCGTCACCGTAACGACCATATTGTTCACGTTCAAGCCCTTCATCGCCGCGATGTGTTTGACCACGCCGTCACGGACGGCGTCCTTCTGATCCACCGCCGGTCTGCAAGCCCCCGAGAGGAGCACAAAAGCGCCGAGAAGCGTCGCGAGAAATGCCCGTTTCATCAAGATTCCTTTCGGCGGCCGGGATTGGGCGAAGTTTTAGCGTCCTGTTTTCATGGTAGCGCAATGGCTCCCACGAATCGATGAGCACGGGCCAAGTGATTAACAAACCCGGCCACGGATACTGTCTTTGCATTACCGCCACCGACGCTGCCTGAACTCGCAACAAATTGACGAAAGTTTCGTCTTTGCATAGACTCGCTTTCCGCATAACAACGAGTCGCGATCCCATGTCCGATCCTTTTGCCAATGTTGAGGGTGATCCAGAGATTCACGGCTTCTGGCACTCGGCTTCGCAGCCAACCGGAGACACCGTTGTGCTCACGCATGGCGCTGGTGCAAATTGCCAATCGAAATTGTTGGTGCAGATTTCCGATGCACTCGCCGCGTCGGGATTCACGGTTTTGCGATTCGACCTGCCATTCCGCCGGGCACGCCCGCATGGACCGCCACCTTTCGGCAGCGCAAGCAAGGATCGAGACGGACTGCGCCGCGCGGTCGAAATCGTCGGCGACAAAACGAAGGGGCGCATCTTTCTCAGCGGCCACTCGTACGGCGGGCGACAAGCTACGATCCTGGTGTCTGAAGAGCCGCAATTGGTAGATGGCTTACTCCTGTTCTCCTACCCGCTTCATCCACCGAAAAAATCCGAGGAGCTCCGCACCAAGCATTTTCCGAAATTAGCCAAGCCCGCATTTTTCGTCCACGGGAGCCGCGATCCCTTCGGCACCATTGCGGAAATACTATCTGCGCTGGCCCTAATACCAGTTTCACATGCTCTGTTTGAGGTGGAGGGTGCGGGACACGATCTTCTGCCCAAACGACCGGCCAACGAATTACTTACCGAAGTGGTGGGCAAGTTCAAGGCATTCCTGGACGAATCTGGACGCGGTTCGTCTCGCAAAGCCTAAGCAAGAAATCCTTTCCGACTGCAATCCCGCGGCAACCCCGGAACCGAATCCGACCAGATTCCATTTTGCGATCCGAGATAGTCCTGACTTTGTCTTTGAGACGGGCTACATAATCGGAAAAGGCCATCGAGCGGAATTACCCACGCCTCCCCAGATCGGGCCGTGCTTTCTGCCACGTAACCGGTCTTGCGGGAGCGGTCCCATCTTCTAGTAACCTCATGAGCTACAATAAGTATCTAATACTTGACATATAGTGTGCTTTGCCATACTCTTGGGGCTGTCTTCGGTGACGCCACCGTGGCCCATCAACCTTTTCGCGACAAGCTTGCCGACCGCCGTAGCGCTACGCTATTACTCTTCTATTTCGCGGCGATTCTTACTGTCATTGCCATCAGTCTTGTTGGCAGAATTGCGCCTTTCCACACGCCTCTAAGTGTTTTGGCTATCGCAGGTGCAGCGGCGGCCATCTTGCTCCTGCTTCGCTTTCTTCGGTTAAATGATGAGCACGAACGACAGGTCAACTACCGTGCCCTAAGATTCGCTTTTGCAGGAACGCTGACTTTTACCACAATCATCGGCTTCCTCCAGAGCTTCGGTTTTCATCCCGTGTCTTGGCTAGGTATTCCGGCGCTCATGATCATTCTGTGGAGCATTGGATTGATTCTGCACTCGTGGCGGTACCGTTGAAGACCCGGTTGCGCGTGCTACGAGCAGAGAAGGAATGGACGCAAGCCGAACTTGCAGCCCATGTGGGGGTCGCTCGCGGCACGATCAATGCCATTGAAACCGGGAAATACGATCCAAGTCTGCCGCTTGCTTTCAAGATTGCTCGCATCTTTGGCAGGACTGTAGAAGAAGTATTTCTCTACCAAGAAAGCGAATCAGCAGCGGTGACCGATCTGAAACTCTAATCTGAGAAACAGGTACGACCATGAAGTACAGGCCATTCCTCGAGTCATCTCCTTCCAACCTTCGCCAACAGGTTCCCGATTTCGTTGTGTGTTCCTATCTCTTGGATCGATTCGCTGTCCGGCGGCAGTAGGAGTTTCTTTCTATGTCACGCGGGTTCGATAGCTTCAATATTGACGATTTCCGGGGTCCTAATTCCGGCTCCGAGCGCAGCATCGGTGGCGGTTCAAGTTCAACCTGGCACAAATGGAGAGAAAGTCAAAACATCTACAGGGACGAGGAACGTAGCGACGCTCTCGCTCGTGAAGAACAACAGCGCTCCGGCAGGGAACGCCCGTCTGTGCCACGGGAGGAACGCGTGCGGGAAGTTCTTCAGCGGCAAATGCGAACCAACTACACAGACAGAAATACCTCGTACTCGCTTCGGGATTCCGAGATTCATTCGCTCGCGGAAGTGGGTAAGTTCCGTGTGGTTGCCAAGAAAGACTTGACGGAGTTCGCCTACAACGGCGACCGAGATCGTATGAAAAACGACATCAAACATCTAGTACGACAGGGCCTCGCTAAGGTCACAACCATTCCCGATATCGAGCACAACCCCACCGAAGTTGTGACCCTCACGAAGGAAGGCCACCGGATGGTGTCTCGGGGCCAAGTCGTTAGCCGCGACCAAGCCACCTATCACGGCCTGAAGAAGCCCAGAGAAGCTGTCCATGATGCAGACCTCTATCGCCTCTACAACAAGGTCAGCGATGAGATTGAATCGCCGGGAGGGACAGTGCTTCGCGTGAGGCTCGACTACGAGATCAAGGGCGAACTCTACTCACGCATTGCCCGCACCGCTAAGGACCAGGGAACAAAACCAGAGTCAGTCCGAGGGGAAGTAGCCGAACTCTACCACCTCAAAGTTGTGTCGGGAAAGATTCCTATTCCCGATCTTCGCATTGAATACGTCAACGAAAACGACAACCAGATTCGGCACCGCGACCTGGAGTTAGCCACGGACCACTACCGCCACCATGGTCTTTCTGAGAAGGTTCGTGCTGGCTTTCAGATTTATGCCAGACGGGAGGAGGCCAGCCGCTTACGACGCATCCGAGATGAGCGCGAACTGACGGCGGCGATCTATAGCTTGTGACTTATGACCCAAAACACTCTTACGATTCCTGCTTAAATTTGCCTCCAGTGGCTCACAATCGCTACTGGCCCGCTTCGCTTGCTTGAATCCTCAGACTCCAGGCATATTCGCATGGCCTGTTGCTGGCTTGCTGCAGATTTTCCGGGAACGTGATGGTCGTTCCCTGGGTCGAATCGAAGTTCCAATGCAACACTGCTTTCGAGCCGAGGAGCGTTATCTCAGAATCGCGCTCTGGCCGTACCGACTTCAATCTCACCTGCGTTCCGGGCCATTTGGTCAAGATCGCGTAGACAAATCGCCGGTCCTTCGACCGAGTGTAACGAACCCCATCGCCCTCTGACCAGTAAGTGCCGTTGCGTGCACGGGTCGCATAGATAGCTTCGCCATTCACCTTGAGCCACGCACCAGTGCTTTTCATCTGCCGGATCGCCTCCGGATGAAACTCACCAAGGGAACTGGGCCCAACACCAATCATCAATCCGCCTCCTTTCGCGACCGTGTCCGCCAGGTTCTGCACGATCCAGTCTGTCCCCTTGTAGTTCGCCGCGTCCGGCTCATAGGAAAAATCGCTTCCTAGCGGATTGATACAGAACCACGGCTTATCCGATGCCTCTTTTGATCCGGGCACAGCACGCTCCGGAGTATAGTAGTCTCCGTAGTTCCCGATGCCGCGATCACGCAGCATCACATGCGGCTGCAAGTCGCGTAGCGCCATTACGGTCTTGCGCAGCGCAGGCCAAACGCGTGGGCCAAGCCACATGTCCAGACAAATCATATCGATCTTTCCGTAGTTGGTCAGCAGTTCGACAAGCTGCGCGCGATGCCTCTGCATCATCCGCATCTCCTCAGCCTCGGTCGGATCTCGAACGACCACCGGGTGCGTGCCAAAGGTGCTCCGTGTCCGTTCCAGATCGCCCGGCGTCAGCAACTTTTCTGAGGAGGGCACCTGAAAGGGGTGCACTACGTAGGGCCGAAAGTCCGCGTCGTACCAGTCCGGATGCGAGAAATAGAGGTCGACCTTGATGTCCCTGCTGTGCGCCGCATGGCAAAGTTCCTTCACAATGTCACGATGAAACGTAGTTTCCATGATCGAGTACGCGAGGTCGCAAGATTCAATCATCGGCCCCGCTGCGGCCGTCCAGTTCGCGCGCTTCTTTACCCTCGTCCGTGTGTCAAACATCGAGAAACCCTCGTGGTGCTTCGTCGTGAAGGCAAACATCTTCATGCCGCTGTCTTTGAAAATATCCATCCACGCGTTTGCATCGAAACCCGCCGGGTTCCATGTCTTGTATAAGTTGTTGTACTTTTGCCGGTCGTCAAACGACATATTCAGAAAGGGCCAGGACTCCGCGCCCCGATGCCATATGGAATAAATCCCCCAGTGAATGCGGACGCCGAACTTCATATCCTGAAATGCTTCATAGGCACTTGCCGGTGCCCAACGGTAACCTCCAATCGGTGTGTTTTCGATGTAGGGAACGTTTTCCAACAATGGCGACGGAAATCCGCGTCTTGGCTCGGTCAACTGAGCCAGACTTGGATAGGCACAGGTTGCCGCGACAGCGGCAGCGGTCGACTCAAGGAACGCTCTCCGATTCATAGGGCATCGCTTCGGGTTCGCTGGCGCCCCTCAGGGCAGATTCGGGCTGAGCCGGGAAATTGCTGGGTGGCTGTCCTATCCAGGGACGGTGAACCCGCTCCATCGTCCATTTCGAATATGCTACCAGACACACGACTCCTTTCAAATTTGCCGGCCTGGCACAGCATCGCCTAGCATGCTGGTGATAACACCGCCTCCTTCGGCAGTGTCCAGACGATCCACGCGGAAATCACTGGAAGGATCCCGAAGAGCACAAAGGCCGAATGGAATGAGTACCGATCTACCAGCCAGCCCGTCACTAAACTAAATATCATGGCTCCGAAGCCGGCGCCCATGCTCGCGAAGCCCCAGACGGACGCTAGTGTTCCTCTAGGGAACACATCCCCGGGAATAGCCAACAGATTCGCAAGCGCACCGCAATAGCCAAAAGTAGCGATCGAGATCAATGCAATGGACTGCGCGGCAGTTCGGTTTCCTCCCACGAACACGGCAGGCACCATTAGCGTGGAAAGGATCAGAACTGCAATTCGTCGCGCGGTCGCCATTACTCCTCCCAAACGCAGCAATCCGGCGAACACTGCTCCTCCCGCCAGATTGCCGATAGTAGCTGTAAAGAAAGGGATCCAGGCGGTCGCTCCGATCTGCCGCAGCGAAAAACCATGACTGACCTTCAAATATTGCGGGAACCAGAAAGTGTAGAAATACCAGACCGGATCACTGAAGACCTTCGATAGGGTGAACTGCCAAAGGAATCTTGAACGAAACAGCGTTTTGAGAGGAACTCGTTCTGACGCCTGCGTCGGAGATTGCGGTTCACGATAGACGATCATCCATGCCGCCAACCAGACGAAACCAAGCGTGCCAATGACAACGAAAGCTGTCTTCCACCCCGTGCCGAGCACAATCCACGTAAGCAGCGGCGGAGCGAGAATCGCGCCGATTGCTGCTCCGCTATTGAAGATGCCGGACGCGAAGGAACGCTCCTCCGCGGGGAACCACTCTCCAATCACCTTCACTCCGGCGGGAAAGTTACCGGCCTCTCCGAAGCCCAACAGGAATCGGAATACGCCCAGGCTGAAAGCCCCGGCGGAAAAAGAATGCAGAATCTCTGCTGCCGACCACCAGGCAACTGTCAAAGCGTAACCGACCTTGCTTCCCAGCCGGTCCAACAGCCTTCCGGAGATTCCATTCATCACCGTATAAGCCAACATGAAGGCAAAGATGATTTGCGAATAGGATTCCGCCGAAATGCTGAATTTTTCCAGTAGCACGGGTGCCAACACGGAAAGAGTTTGCCGATCGAGATAATTGATCACTGTCGCCAGAAAGGCGAAGCCGAGCACCACCCACTTTCTTCTATCTCTCACAACCTGTGGCATCATCGTTATCTTCGCAGAATTCCTAGAAGAGGATAGGACCGCAGCATAGGGGTTTGCGCATCCTGATGTATCATTTTATTTGCTCTATCGTCACGGAGAATGATGTCAATCAAAGATTGGTTTCGTACACGGCCGAATAAGATTCTCTATGAGAATGCAGCATGGATTGAGTATTCGAGCGAGCACATTCCAGTGAAGCGGCCCGGCTTGCCCGACGATCGTGACGGACCCGTCGTTTTTCTCGCTTCAGAATCCAGTCGCTACCTCACAGGTCAGACGCTGCTTGTTGACGGTGGCATCTCGATAGCGTCCACCAAGGCCACCGTCTAGCGGCTGATCACTCCATTCACAATCACGCCATTCTCATTTCCGCAAACCCACTTTCGGCGAATATGTTCCCTAGCGCAAGGCTCGATCACCATGGAAACCCGAGGCATCTAATACCAGGACCCAGTCGCTGTCCCCATCGTGGTTGTTGCCGGGAGGCGCGAATTTGCGCATTCCTGCGTTTGCAAATTTCCCACCCGGAATGTTTGTGTAGGCTCCATTCGTCGGGTCAAACCACTTGGCGTTTGCCGGAGCTTTCAAACTGGCCATATTGACGGTAATCGTACGCACGGTCGGCATGTAGACGACCACCAACGAACCATCTGGCGTTTTCGCCGCAGTGCTGTAATCGCTCTGACTGACGCGGGCTTCTAGGCTAGCGGAAAAATCCTTCTGGTTGAAGCGAATCTCCCGGCTTCCGAAGGTCCCAAACCCGGCCGTTACGACGGTATGGTCCTGGTCGGGAACGAGGTCCTGCCACGACAGCGAAGAAAAAAAATCCTTCCAGATGGTGAGTTGCGCTACTCCGGGGGTATCGAGATGGGACACCCAGCCCAATGCAAAACTCCATGTGTAGCGGTTGCCATAGAACTGCCCGCCCCCCCCGCTCAGCATCGTCCAATACTCCTCGCGCCTGAGTACCGCAGGCGTCCCATAGTCCGGGGGTTTGCCGACATCCTCCAGATCATAATGAGCCTCAACCAGGTAGGCCGGCATAACCGGCCTCTGGTTGTAGCTACGCAACATTTGAATGTATGTTGCCGAGTAGGTGTAAGTACTGTTGAGCGAAATAATCGGCACCCAGGTCGGATCATCCAATGAGGAACTTGTGAAGACGTTAAGCTCGACAGTTTGAAGCTGCTCCGGATCGACCGACTGAATTCCTTTTGCGACGGCCTGCACCAGCTCATCATCGGCTGGAACTCTCCAGTTGTTGAAATCGTTGCCGCTTATCCAGGCGACGTTAGGAAAGCTCTTGTAGCGACGGCCGAGGTACTGACCATAGGCGTACGCGGCGTCGAGGCCGTTGTTGCGCAGTGTGTTGAGCCACCCGATGGTTTCCATTGGATCAATGAAAACCAGGATGCCGTGTTTGCCGGCAAGCCGGACGATGTGGTCCAGACGCGTAAAGTAGACCTCGTTGGGCTTGGAAAGATCATAGTGTGCATAATCTGTCCCGCCAGGAACGAAGCCGGTGAAGGGACGAACTCCATCATGGTTGGCGCCGTCGTTGTTGGCAGGAAAGTCATGGCCAGCGCAAGCCACGTCGATCCAACCGGCCGTATTGAATCCTCGCTGTTGACGATCGGCAAAGTAACTTTCAGCTTGCGCCTCGCTTAACTGCGAGATTAGGCCCTGCGGAGAATCGCCAACGATCAGAAATGGCTTGTTGTTCTGATCGACCAGATAGCGTCTGTTGGCACTTAGCTTGACCGGGTAGGCATGAACACTCGTTCTGGAAAGCTTCGTTGACGTTGTACTCTCTTGCGCCCGTATCACAATAAACCCAAGCAAGGTGCTGGCCATAATCATCGCGGGGAGTTTTAAGTGTGAATAATTCGGGAGCACTCTTCTTTTCATCTTGTCTTCTTATTCATGTGAAGCATGGTATGCAAACCAACAGCTATCCTGGCCATCTCAGATGTCGGCGGAGGAATTGAAATGTTCCTACCCCGTGAATGGTATGCGCCCCGTTGAAATATTCGATCTCCGTCCGGTCCCCGATGCCCATCTGGTCATAGAACCTGCGCACAGCAGCATATTCATAGGACACCCACTCATCGACTCCTACCGGATCCTCGTGGCCTCGTTCCACCATGAACGGTCGGGGTGCCATCAGATTGGCCAAGTCAGCATAGTTGACAATGTTCGCGAAATTGAACTCATACATGTCATATTCTTTGGTCAGAAGGTAGCTCTGCGGTGCCAGGACGTTGGTAGTCTTCCAAACCCACTCATTAAAATCCCCCGAGCAGATTGAGAGTGCGTAACCTTTCAAGAGAGGCGGTACTCGAACCGCTGTTTTTCCGCCGTAGGAGAGGCCATAAAACCCAATTCGATCAGGATCCACGAACGGCAGGGTCGTCAACCAGTTCAGCAATTGCTCTTGCTGGCCCAGGACAAACGAGAACAGTGCGAGTTTCAGAGGATGACCCATCCGCTGGATGAGCCGAAAATTGTCATTGCCAATGTAGGGATTCTGCGGGGAATACGTTATGAATCCTTCATTCGCCAGACTGCATCCGAAATGGCGGTAAAAGGGATTGTCGATCTTTGGATCCGATACATCCGTCGGCCGACCTTCCAAACCATGTTGACAGACCACGACCGGGCGACGTTCGCCTGGCTTCACATCTTTAGGGAGAAGCAATATGCCGTAGGCAAATACCTCGGGCCATACGTCCAGCATTACCTCATATCCCTTATACTTTGGCTCATCTAGTATCAAACGTGTTCGGGGGTTTGGTGGTAGAGCGGATGCCGATATGCGTCCGATCACTTCTTCCCAGATGTAGTCGCAGTAATACTGAGTCGAATCTTTCCAGCGCTCGATCGTCGAAGCATCCGCCTTCTTCCAGAACTCCTGCCGGCGATCCGGTGATTTCTGAATCAACGACTGCGTAAACTCCACCATTTGATTGAACTGGCGATGCAAGCGCAGTGTCGGATCGTAGTCCTTGTCGCCATTCGTGAGCGTCATTCGAGCGGCCTGCAACCGCCCGCCGATGCCGAGCGACCTGCAGAATGCCAGGATCGCTGCCTCCGAACCCGGCTGCCCCTGGCCTCCTCCGCTTGTGATTAGCTGGAGTTGTCCCTCGGCCTTCAAACCTGTAAAGAACGGGCGCGCTCGATCAACCTCCTTTTTCACCGACTCCAACTGTGGAGTGGTCAATTCTCCATTCGGGCACGCATACGGCTTGTGCGCCTCTGACTCCGCTGGTGGGCCGGAGACATCCGGACCTTGACTCGCTTCTATTATCAGAGCTCGAGGAGCAATGAGGCCGGCTAATTCTGCGTCACCAAACTCCCGAATCAGGCCCCACACGTCTCGATAGATGGGCTCCTTCCAAACTCCCTCGCGTGCCTGGAAATAGCCGCTTACCATCGTCACATCGATCCTTTTATCAATCGCTGCGCTGTAGAGCGCCAACAATCCCCCTTCGCCGTAGCCAATCACTCCAATGGGTAGTCGCCGTTCAATGTTTTCACTCTCAAACCAATCGACTGCTGACAGCACCTTCTGTACTTCGTAGCCAATAATGTGACGACCGACTTCAAAGGCCATCCGGTAGATCCATTCCCGATGGGGCATGTTTGTCATGCCTATGCCCGGAATTCCCGAAAAGGTGTCATCCCGATTGATGAGGACGGGTACCACGACCTCGCACCGATTTTCTGCCAGCCGTCGCGCAAATTGCGCTGCTGGTGAAATTCCCGGCATCAAGCCCGCCAACATTTCCGGCGTCCAGTCCGCATCCGGGACCGCCACCACGCGGGCTACCGGCGGTCCCTCGGGTTGCAGTAACAATCCTTCCGCGTCCAACCCGTCAGAATCGGCTGTTACACCTGCAAAAACTGGCCAGCGCAGCGCGTACACTTTGTAAACAGGCCCCTGGGCAATTTGTGCCGGAAAAGGGAGGCTCCCCACTAGTTCAGGGACCTCAGCGGCGACTCGCGCGTCCACGGCTCCTATCATCTGCCGAAATCTCTGCCGGTTGGACGCTACAGACCGCTCGTAGTGCTCGACCGACGTGTAGTCTCGACTCCACAGTCGCACTCGCTCTTTTTCCTGGTTCTCTGTTTCGTGCAGCAGGTAGCGGCGAATCCCGTCCACCATTTGAATGGCTAGATCGCCTTCTGTGGTTAGGGGCGCAGTCCCGGTTAAGACCGAATCGTCGGTTCCAGGGAAATTTGTGCCGGCCCGCGCGCTCCCCGCAAGCATTCTCTTCTCGAGAAGTGGTGCGAAGAGTAACCGGTCACCCAGGCCAAAGCCGAGAGTCGCCGTCGTGGATCGATTCAGAAATTCCCTTCGATTCATCTTGATCCGTTCGCTTACAATTGACCGCGCCGATTTGCTGGTCCAGGAGAATGGAAAGAGTTTTTATATCACGGCCATGAGTTGCTGGCACAGCGATGGTTCAGTGAAATCTATTTGGCAAAGTTTTGGCACAGTTGGAGGCGAAACCGGTCAGATGGAGCAACAGGTCTGTTGGGAAGTGCTTTCTGATCACAGGCAACAGCGAAGGCGCGCCCGCGTACATTCCGATCGCGAATACTTGGCTCCTTGTCAACTTTGGGGGGCGGGCCGACCCCCGGACAGGCCGTCGGTAACGCTCAGCGTCCCTGACCCCGATCCTTCCGGGCTGCAGTTCGAGCCAGTACCTTGGTCTTGCCCGATACGTTCGTCCAATGGATTCGTCGTCGCGTTTCTGCCAATTTTGCTTTGAACAGTCACTCGGTCTGACATCGAGTCGGAGTAGGGATCATGATTGCTCATAACCCCCTCCACGGATCCGGACAAGCGGAATTCCCGCATCCGGCTCTTGCCTTAGGTGATGACGCCCATGCGGCGTAGAGGATAGGGATGACAGACGGTAGGCACAGGCAGCCAGCGGGTGATGAGACGCCGCATGCGGTCCCAAAGGAGGCGGCCATTCTGGCTACGCCGCGACAGCGCGCGATACCAGAGGCGGCCCACTTGGAATCGAAAGAGACACAGCGCCGGTCGGTTCATGGGCACTCCGTAATAGCGGACGTGTCCACGCACCACCGCTTGCAACCACTTGCCCAATTCCGGGATGGGTTCATGCATGCGCCGCTGAAGCTCGGCTTTCACCTCGTTCAGCTTCGCCTGCAATCTTTTGCGTATGGTCTGCCGCAGCACCGTATACATTCCATTGCTTCTCTTCTTCACGCAGATGTGCGTAAAGCCGAGGAAGTTGAAAGTTTCCGGTTTCCCTTCTCCGCGTCTCTGCCGGTTTTGGATCGCAAACGGACCAAACTCCAGCAGCCGCGTTTTCTCGGGATGCAGTTCCAGGTTGAACTTCTTCATCCGTTCCGTGAGTTCCGCCCGAAACTGATCGGCATCCGCTTTATCCCTGAATCCAACCACGATGTCGTCCGCGAATCGCACGACGATGACATCGCCGTGCGCGCACTTCTGACGCCACGCTTGGACCCACAAGTCGAAGACGTAGTGAAGATAGACGTTCGCCAAAAGCGGCGAAGCACTTCCGCCTTGGGGCGTGCCTTCTTTCACTCGTGTTCGCTTCCCATCCTCCAGCACGCCGGCGTTCAGCCATTTTTGGATGAGCCGCACAACGCGCCGATCTGCGATCCGGTGCTCAACGAACTTCATCAGCCATTCGTGAGAAATTCCATCGAAAAAGCCTTTGATGTCCAGATCAAGCACCCAGTTCACTTTTCTCGTCAGCAGTCCCGTGTACAGCGCATCCAGCGCTTGATGCTGGCTGCGTCCTGGTCGAAACCCGTACGAAAATCCGAGAAAGTCCGTTTCGTAAATGGCATTCAGCACCTCGACCGCCGCGCGCTGGACGATCTTGTCTTCCAGCGCCGGAACTCCGAGCGGTCTCTGCCGCCCGTCGGCCTTGGGGATATACACTCTACGCACCGGCTTCGCTCGATACGCTCCTCGCTTCAGCCTTTCGGAAAGGCCCTGGAGATTCCTCTCCAGTTCCTCGCCGTAGTGCCGCCACGTCTCCCCGTCCACGCCCGGCGCGGCTTCCTTCTTCAATCGGAAGTAGGCCATGCGCAGTGTTTCCAGGTTGTAAATGTGGTGCAGAAGCGCCGTGAACCGCAACTTCTTATCCTTTCCTGCTGTTTGACGTACCCGCTCCAGCGCACTGGGCGCGTCTTTCCGGCTCGGTGTCCGGGACGCGTTTTGCTGTGGCAGGTTCCCTTTGGCCAGTCCGCTTCCCTCCATCCCCTCCGCGGCCGGTTGCCCGGCTTTGTTCGGAGACTTCTCAGGTACTACCGGTCTGTCCGACTTCCCAAGTCCGTTCGTCATCGGCGTACGTCCTTGGACTTCCCGACACGTCCCACGGCAACTGCAGCCTTGGGCGGACTTGGGATCTCCCGGTTCCCGCGCGAGGTGTCTGCGTACGTGCACGGGGTCTCTGACCGCGCGGGACTCTGGCACGCCTCGCGATATCGGCGTACCCGATGGGGCCTTCCGCTTCTCCTTACAGCGTCGGCGTCCCGGAGTAATGGTCTTACGCGGCTGTATACCCGGCCCGCACGTTCCCCTGCCAACGCTTCGACGTCACCCTTGCGAGTGACTCCGCATGACTCGGGGCCGATGTGGGTCGCTAGTTCACACTCGTATGACTTTTGCATTCACTACACCTCGCCGGTTTAGCCGGCGCACAAGGAGTACCAAATGGACGGCACAAAGGGACTGAAAGAGACCACGCGCGTGTCCGCGCCTGTCGCATCGAACACGCTTAGTGTGAACGTTTTTACGGCCCCGGGAAAGACTATGGTCGGCGAGCGGCCAAAGCCCTTCGGCGAAGCCTTCGGCTTTGACCCTATCACGTCGACGTTAATCTTCGGCGAGTACGACGCGGTGCTGGTGGACGCAATGGGGACAGTGGCTGAGGCCGAGGCTCTGGCGGATTGGGTCGCTCTGCACAACCGCAACTTGGAGACCATCTATATAACGCACGCCCATTTCGACCACTTCTACGGTCTGAGCATTCTGCTCGAGCGTTTCCCGGGCGCTCGGGCGATAGCAACGCCCAAGACGGTGAACGCCATGCAGATGTCTTTCTCTCCCACAGTGGAGCGGTTGGCCCGCCGGCTCTTTCCTGGGCAAGTGGCCACTAAGTTGGTTCCACCTGAGCCCTATGAGCACGACACGTTCACTCTCGAGGGCCACGAATTGCGCATCATCGAGCAGGGCCACACCGATAGTCCCGATTCGACGTCTCTACACGTTCCATCGATCGGCCTGATTGTCGCTGGCGACGTTGTATACAACCAATGCCGCATTTACGTCGGCGACACCACCCCCGAGAGCCGAAAGAATTGGATCGCGGCGCTAGACCGGTTGGCGGCCCTGAACCCGGCGATTGTTGTCGCCGGTCACAAGAAGCCTGGCGCGCCCGACACTCCCTCGACGATCCAAGACACCAAGCGTTACCTGCAGGACTTCGATCGGGTGCAGAAAACCGCGACATCCGACCAGGAGCTGTTCGATCAGATGACGGAGCTGTACCCGCATTGGGTAGCCAATCAGTCGTGGTTGATGTTCGGATTCCCACGGCCCTAACCTACATCAACGGCTGATGCGAATGCTTCCTCGCGCACGATGGAGGGTTGCCCCCGGGTTGGAAAGGCGCCGGAAATCGCGATGCCGAATTATCGCGCGATACCTTGGTCCAATTGTTTTGCCTTTCCTCGCCAGGCTTAGTCGGCAGCAGGGAGAAGCCGTCGATGCACACCAAGTTCCCGCGACAATTCCACAATGTTGTCGCAGGTCTAATACGACAGAACCCCACTCTGGGCCAGGATGCGCTGTCAAGACTTGCCACCAAACAAGGTATGTCCCGAGAGTAAGCTGTCGATATTTTGAGGGAAGGCGAAGGAAACTGCCACCCGGCCCCCATAGGGGGCCGGGTGTTAGGGTTCTAGAAAACTGAGCCAATTTCCTTCATAACTATCGCTCGCTAACGCGAGCGAAGCGGGACGAAAACCACGTCCCGCTTCCAAAAACCTTTGTAACACACAGATAGCCATGCAGCGTCAATGCAGTCGTTTTGCGATCAAATCTGATCGAGCAGTCGTGGTTTTCTGGCTTTTTATCTTGTGGGAAGTACTTCGCCGGTTTTTCGATCAAAATGGGGTCCCCAGGTCGAAACTTGGTGAGGCTTCTTATTCAGCAAATATTTCCGGGTACGGAGGATCTGCGCCCTGAAGCCGGTTGATATTACCTGAGCGCGATTGGGTGTCGTTATTCCCAATTCGAGCGTCCTTTAGACTTTAGAGGCGGGGTTCACTACAAGTGTTACGTCCATCCGTGGCTGACCAAAATCACATCAAAACGCGGATCTTGGCGCAGTAATGCAAAGTCCGGCCAATACTTAGCCGCAATCATCATCGGGTCGCCAACCGCATGCGCTTCTTGCGCGAATTCTATGGCCTCGTCCTTCTCCCCAGCCGCCGATGCCGCCCAGCCAAGAACACATGGTTGCACATACTCTCTCTTTGCCCGCCACTTCAGTTCCATGTACAACGCTTCGGAATCTGCGGGCTTTCCCAATTCGCGGTAAGTCCGAGCAAGCGAGGCCATCATCCATGGAGATCTGCCGGTCACACCGAGGACGGATCCCCCGTACTCCGCAGCTTCTACAAATCGCCTTTTTGCATTGAGCGCGGTAAGCATCGCCCAACGAGCGATAAATGACTCCGGCTCGATCTGCAATGTGGCCTCGGCTGTCTTCATAGTTCCGTCCGGATCGCCTGCGTTCACGTAGGAAAATGCCAGAACTCCCCTGGCCCAGCCGGAAAATGGGTCTGACTCCACGGCTTGTTTTGCATGGGCCAGACCTTCATCGCACCGTCCCTCCGCCCATTCGAGAAAAAAGAGCGAGTACCAGAGACGTGCGAGCGAATAGCGTGCACTTATGTCCAGAGCCAAGAGAAACTCCCGTTCAGCTTTGGTGCGATCCCAATCATTAAAAAGGTAGGACAGGGCCAAGGAGTTATGTGTCTCCGCCATGGAGTCATTCAAAGTAACGGCACGTTGCGCTGCTTCCTTAGCTTGTCTGACGCAGGCCTCCGGCCTCAATAGCCCATAAAAGCCAACGAGATTGTAGGCATCAGCTAACGATGACCAGGCCATCGCGTAGTTCGGATCTTGAGCAACCGCTTGCTTGTAGAACTCCAAGGCACGAACAAGTCGCGGTCCTCTCTGGAAAAAGTGAGAGCGTCCCTGCTGTAGAAGCCGGAACGCTTCTACATCTTCGGTGCCAACTCGCATGAGGGGTTCAGGAGCACCTTCGAGCATCACCTCGAGCCGTTGTGCGATCGAACGAGCGATGTCCTCCTGAACTTCGAAAATGTCCTTCATCTCGCGGTCGTATTTCTCGGCCCAGAGGTGGTACCCATCTGTCGCGTTTACCAGCTGGGCTGTGATTCGCAGATGGTTTCCCACTTTACGGACACTTCCTTCCAACACCGTGCGGACATTTAGCTGTTCCCCAATTACGCGCAGATCCAGATGCTTTCCCTTGAAGGAGAAGGAAGACGTCCGCGCGGCAACATGAAGCTTCTTTATTTGCATCAGCGCAGTAATGATCTCCTCCGACATGCCGTCGGCAAAGATTTCGTTCTCAGGATCCGCACTCCATCACCAGCGCAAAGGTGCGGCCCCAAGGGCGCAACTTGAGCAGGCTCCATCCGGTGACAAAGCGAAGGACGGCTAAGACCAAGAAAAGCACCAAAGAAGAACGAATATTCCCGGCGCAAATACAAACGCGATTTTTGGGCGTTATGCAACGCCAACGGGACGGTGACGACGGTAGCAAGCACAGCCATGACGTTGGAGAAGATAAACCGCCAGGCCAACGAAATGCCGCTGGATTCTGGCACAGGAACGATCCAGTGAAAGTATTTGGCACAGTTCTGGCACAGTAAGGCCAAAAATGACGACCGGGATTAGGAGCAAGGTTGGAAAGTGCTTTAGAATGAATAAAGCAGTACTGTCGGGGCGTAGCGCAGCCTGGTAGCGCGCCTGCCTTGGGCGCAGGAGGTCCCGAGTTCAAATCTCGGCGCCCCGACCAAACCTTGCAACGAGTTGTAGGCCGTCGATTCGTTGATTGACAACCCTTTCGGGCATGGTTCCTTCGGGCAAGAGGTTCTCGAAGAGTACGTTTCCAACTATTGCGATCCGGCCCGCATTCACGGAATCTGCGAGGAATATCGAGCCGCGGCAACAATCGATGTCGAACACGATCTTGCAGACAAGGAAGCATCGAGGCGAATTGAATGTCCAATGCTGCATCTTTGGGCCGAAGGCGGTCCGCTCGACACTTTCTATGCAAAAGAAGGCGGTCCGCTCGGCATTTGGCGGCAGTGGGCTCCGGGGGTGCAAGGACAGCCAATGGAGGGCGGCCACTTTTTCCCCGAAGAAAATCCTGGTGAGACAGCTGTTCTCGTCAAACAGTTCCTTTCTGCCTAAGAGGGCAATCGCTGATTTCTTGGTGCATGAAGTCAAGGAGATGCGTGATGAAAAAGTGGATGAAAGTTGCAATTCCAATTGCCGCGGTCGCGATTTTGGCCGCTTGGTATGCATTTCGGCCAGAGCGGCTTGTGGTCGATCGGCGTGTTGACGAAGCATTGCCAACCGCAGAAGCCGGGTCGTCGCCGCAGCGCATTGTCTCGGGGGAGTTCTACAGTATTTTGCACCCAACGGCAGGTACAGCGACCATTTACCAAATGGAAGATGGCACTCGTGTTCTGCGCTTTACGGGCTTCAGCACCTCAAATGGTCCTGATGTACACGTCTATATGGTTGCCGGCGACGATGCAAAGGACGTAGCGACAGTAGAAAAGGCCGGCTTCATCGATTTGGGAGTCATCAAGGGCAACATCGGGGATCAAAACTACACACTTGCTAGCGATCTGGACTTGGCAAAATACCGCGCAGTGTCCATCTGGTGCAAACGATTCAGCGTGAATTTCGGAGCCGCGCCGCTGAGACCGACAGAGGCATCGCAAAATCAGTAAGACAAGGTGTCGTAATTCCAGGAGGAGAGCACACGGAGAGACCATGGACTTATGGGCTATGGCGGCAATCGCGCTCTTGGTTTTCTATGGCAATTACATGGTAGCGCCCCTCCTACCGGCGTTTTCGCGGGAGTTTGCCGTAGGAGCGAGGGCTTGTAGCTCAAACGAAATCTGGATCCTCCAGCGCCCTCGGACAATTGTACGAGCAACATTGAGTGCACGCCTCATACGACCTTCTTTACACTACGCCAGAGGGAAAATGCGGAAGACGTGGTTCAACGATGCTTTCAGCGAGCGTTCACAAATCTAGCTACGTCCGGCTCTACTCGGTTAACTGCGCCACTTGGGGCGCCCCCAGAAGAAATGCGCCCACGCCAAAGTCAGCGGTCGAGGTGGCTGAAGGTGGCCCCGAACCCAGCACGGTTGGCTGCACATAACCTAGCAAGCCCGAAGGTTGAATCGCTGTGTTCGCAAGAAAATTCCAGGCCTTCTCGACCACCGGCAGATAGGTGCTCTGACCCAGGACGCCGTTGTTCAGACCCCACGCAAAACCATACAGAAAGAAGGACGTGCCGCTGCTTTCTGGCCCGGCATTGTCCGTCCCGGTAAGGTCAGAATTCCAATAGCCACCGGGCTGCTGGCACGCGGCCAGCTCTTGCGCCATAGTGGTAAAGGTGCTCAGGTATTCCGCATAGTGCGGATCCGAAGTTGGAAGTACGGAAAGCACCTTCGCATGCGCCGCAAAAACCCAACCGTTGCCGCGCGACCAGTGATCGGAAGTGTTCACATACGTGGCGTTCTCCCACCACAGCCCGGTCTTCGAGTCATACAACCCCACGGTGTACTTTGCATAGCTGTAGAGCGCGTACATCTTGGTGTAATAGTTCGTGTCGTCGTTGATGGAACCGAGTTCCACGAAGTCGGGCATGGACATATTGATTGCATCAATCCACGTCCACTCGTTATCCACGGTGCTGTTCACCATCCCGCTGATGCTTTCGGTAATGCCGGACAAATCGGATGCGGTGTTGGTCAGCTGGTATAAGCGAATGTACACCTGCCCGGCTGCTTGGTAGTCGGCGAAGGTGGTCGTGTTTCCGTCAATCAGGCTGTAGTTGTTTTGGCTTGCCCAGGACTCTGCAAAGCTCAGGTAATTCGCTTGTCCGGTAGCACCATACGCCGCCAGATCGCCGGTGAAGTACGTCGCTTGGTCCCAGTCGCCGTTCCCCGGTTTGTTGTTAGCGATCCAGTAGTTGTTCACATTTTCGATCGCCGCAAGGACCTGCGCTTGAGTGGGCAACTGCAAGGGCACCACGGTGAAGTTCGCGCCGTTACTCGCGAGGCTGCTCACGGAAACCACGATCGGGCCGGTCGTTGCCCCACTCGGCACGGGAACGACGATGCTCGCAGCCCCCCAGCCTAAAGGCGATCCTGCCGCTCCGTTGAACGTCACCGTGCTGCTACCCTGGCTCGCGCCAAAGTTGCTCCCGGTAATCGTGATAAATGTCCCGACCGGGCCGGAGTTTTGACTCAAACCGGAGATGGTCGGGCCAGCGGCCGTCACCGTGAACGAGACTCCGTTGCTTGCCACACCACCTACGGTCACAACCACATTGCCCGTCGTTGCCCCGTTTGGCACCGGAGCCACAAGACTCGTCGTGCTCCAACTCGTCGGTGTAACCGCCATGCCGTTGAAGGTGACGCTGCTGGATCCCTGCGTGGCTCCGAAATTCGTACCTGTGATAGTCACGGCGGTTCCTGCCGGCCCGGAGCTCGGAGAAAGACTTGTAATCGTGGGGGAGGGGCTACCGCTTCCCCCCGTTGCGGCCTTAAACGTGGCAACTTGCGCGCTCCAACCGGTCGCGGGCAAAGTCCATGTGGCCGCGGCCGAGCCTGCGCTCGATTGAATGAGGTACTCCGTAGACAGGCCCGTATTTGGAGTACTGCTGATGAGTAAAAATCCGGAACCGGCGCTCGGCCCGATCCCATTTTCCAAATCTGCTAAAACCAGTTCGCCCGAAGCGGTCGTGGTGACACCTCCGCTTGAAGGATTAGCCGTGGTTCCATCCGCCGAGTTCACCTGGTCCATGGGGCTCGAGGTTGCCGCACCGGACCACTCCTGACAGTTCATCGCTCCCCATGTGCCCGCGCTGGCGGGTTCACCGGTGATCTTCACGGTTCCGCCCTTGCTGTTCGCAAAATAGAACTGCCCCGTGGTTTGAATGATGTTGGAGTTGTAGTGCGCGGCGTTGGCCACCGCCCACGCACCATTTAGGCTGTCACTAACGGATAAGGACGTGCCGCCATTGTTGCCGTAGGTGAGGCTGCAGGTCAAAAGGTCGCCGTTGGTGACTCCGCTC
Organism: Candidatus Acidiferrales bacterium; assembly: GCA_963783955.1. Taxonomy (GTDB): domain Bacteria; phylum Acidobacteriota; class Terriglobia; order Acidiferrales; family UBA7541; genus Acidiferrum. The sequence goes on from CAWAPN010000005.1 coordinate 827,363, forward strand.
AAAGCAATCACTACAGAGCCGGTCGCGGCACCTCCGTTATCCGCCGAACCATGTTGCACGAGCTTAATAATGCCGCTCGACGCGGCAGAGCGAAAGGCGACCATCTGCATGATCCACGCCCCCCCGCTGATCCGAGCCGTGGCGCTGTAGGCGCCCGTCGAGCCAACGATGGAATCCTCAAGAATGTCCTCATCCGGATTCGTAATGACCCGGGAAGTGAAGCCCGGGCCGGCGCCGGTGGTTGTGTGCTGCACAAGATTCGCGCCGACCAGCAGATCATTCGCATTCGTCGTCGTCACCGAGCCGCTGCTGCTTGGGGAGCCGCTGCCTTGTGAGGCGGCCACAACATCAACGGCTTTTGTCGGGCTGATTCCTCTGTATTCGGCGATGCGAATGTCCGGGTAGGATGCGGCCGTGCTGAAGCTGACTTGTACGGTGTTGGACCCGGCTCCCGCACCTCCGATATTCGTGGCGTAATAGATGACCTGCGTGGCCGTCCCGCTCTGGACCGTAGGGCCAACGGCAACCGCATAGGAGTTCCCGCTCGAGTCGGTCACCGAACGGACTTGAGCGGCCGCATCATTCCAGCCGACCACCACAACGTTCAAATCGCCGGCGATCTGGGCTTGAGTGAACGTCACCGTAACCGTGCTTGCCGAGGCTTGCTGGTCCGAAGAATTGACTTGAACAAAAGCAACGCCCGAGGCACCTGCCGTCGGGGCCGAGCCTCCAACCAGCAAGGCTACGAGAACGATAAGCCTAGGGATCGAAAAGGGATGACCGGCAGGTGAACTGCTATAGGTGGCCGAGCAGATGTAGTCACACATGGTCAGGTTCCCCGTTTAAAAGGGAACGAAGGCTGCCGACAGTCCCACGCATACAATAACTTATGGTGCTGCCGTCCGCGACGTCTCTATCGGCAACGAACCGACTCACCGGAGGCCCACACGCATTGATCTGCCCTGCGACGCTCTGTGCTTGTGTGGGAAGACCTGCAAACGGCAAGAATCCGGTTAAACTTAAGGCGTAGACAGCGACTGCACGTTTCCTCATCGGCACACCCCACGTGGTCAGGATCTCCGATTTGGACCTTCAGCCTGCCACATCGTATGCTTCTTCTCCGTCGAGCACAAGATATGTTGCGAGATGTGCGAGATGTGGCGACTACGAGTTAACCAAGGGCCGAGTTTGCAAAGGGCTCTGCGCCCGTGTGAGGGTGACTAAATGGGCGACTACTTCGTTGCCGCCTACACCCGACAAACCCGACGGAAACATTGTTGACAATCCAAATCAACCCTTGCACTCGGCTTGCCTTCTGGAAGTTCGAGTTCAGCGAACGTGAGGGCAGGTTCGAACGCCACGTATACGCTTTCGGATCGGCGGCGGCATCAGCGGGAGCGCGTCGCTCAGCTGTAGCGGTGCGCTTGCAGAGGCGACTTGTTCCGTACGCGCTACGCAGTCGGTTAGCGCCACCACTGCTCCAATTTTACAGTCAACGTGACTACGAACCTTTACCCATCCCCCGTTTGTCCGGCCCGTAGAAGCTTGTCGCCTCAGAAGGCGCAATCTCGGCGCATATTTGTTCCAGCAATTTGCCGCATGGTACTTCAAGCTGAGCCTCTATCGAGGCGTTCCCTGTTTTCGTTTTACTTTGCGTTTGGAAGAACTCCGGGCAGCCCTAAGTAGGCCGCAGCGTTATCGAAGCAAATATTTTTGATCATTGCTCCGCTCAGCTCCTCATCTGCCGGGAGTTGGCCGCTTTCCATTTCTCCGCCAATTAAATTGCACAGGATGCGCCGGAAATATTCATGGCGGGGATAGGACATGAAGGACCGGGAATCCGTCACCATGCCAATAAACTGCGAGAGAAGTCCGCAGTTCGAAAGCGCGTTCAGCTGCCACAGCACGCCTTCCTTTTGGTCCAGAAACCACCAACCACAGCCGAACTGCATCTTGCCGGGAATCGTGCCATCTTGAAAATTGCCGATCATCGTCGCAAAAACGTAGTTGTTCTCCGGGTTCGCGTTGTAAACGATCATCTTTGGCAGCATTCGGGCGGAGTCAAGGCGATCAAGGTAGGTCGCCAGAGATTTCGCCTGCGGCCAGTCTCCGATCGAATCAAAACCGACGTCCTGGCCGAGCAGCTGACCCATTCTCGTGTTTGCGCTTCGAAACGCGCCAAGGTGCAGTTGCTTGGTCCAGCCTTTTTCCGCGTCGAGGCCGCCGAAGAAAAACATCAGGAAGCTGGCGAATTTCGCCGACTGCGGAGGCTCGACTTTTTTCCCCGCCCTGGCGGCGCCGAAGATCACTTCGGCTTCGGCTTCCGTACAAGGCTCGGCATAGCAGTAATCCAATCCGTGATCGGACAAGCGGCAGCCGCATTCGTGGAAATCGTCGTGGCGTCGCCGCAGAGCATTCAGAAAATCGCGCAGGCGCACGATATCGACATTCGCGCTTGCCGCAAGCCTGTCAGTCCATTCGTTGAAGCGGGAGGGATCTGCCGTGCGGAGCGCGTTGTCCGGACGGAACGTCGGAAAAACCCGTGTCTCAAGATTGCTCTTGCTGATTTTCTTGTGGCTTTCGAGCGAATCGGTCGGGTCGTCCGTGGTGCACAAGGCCTTGACGCGAAACTTTTTCAGGATGCCCTGGGCGCTCAGCTCACGGCTCTTCAATTGTTCGTTGGCTTGTTCCCAGACCTTCGGAGCGGTGACCTCATCGAGCAAGCAATCGAGGCCGAAATATCTTTGCAGCTCAAGGTGGGTCCATTGGTACTCGACATTGCGCAGGGTCTTCGGAACGGTCTTAGCCCAAGCAAGAAACTTCTCATATGGATCGGCGCTGCCGGTGCAGTAGTGCTCGGGGATGCCATTCGCCCGCATGGCGCGCCATTTGTAATGGTCTCCTTCCAGGCAGACTTCGAACAAGTTTCGAAAATGCCGATCGCCGGCAATATCTCGCGCAGAAAGATGACAATGATAATCAAGGATAGGTTGCGAACGCGCGTATGCGCCATAGAGGTGCCTCGCCGTGTTGCTTTGTAAAAGAAAGGCTTCTGTAACGAATCCCATAGACCCCTTGCTGAGCGGCCCCTTACTCCATCATGGACTGGGCCGGATGAAAAGATGTTTTTCAGAAAATCGGCGCAATGTTGCGGTGTAATCGAGAAACTATGACTCCCGGTATTCGAGGTTTCACCGGAGAAGAGAATCCGAAAGAGAATGCCGGCTCCGGCCTGTTCGGATCTTCCGGCGGTCGTTGATGCAGGTTTATGCTTTGGTGTTAGAGTCTTGCTCGCCAGGCACTAAATACGAGGTGACATGCATGAGAAAACTCTGCCTAGTTGGTTTGGTTTTGATTCCACTTTCCGGCGTCACGCCGCAGGCCACTTCACCGGAAGGATTCAAGTACTGGCCAGCCATGTCCCTGAATGACGACGTCCGAGCCCTCGCCCAAAAAGCTTCCTCGGACCCTCATCATTTGGCTACGCATCAACTTGGTGATTTCACGAACGAGGCGGTCCTCTTCGCTCATCGCGAAGCGGACGGGCAAGCGGAGTGGCATGAAACGCAGGTGGACGTGGTTTTTGTGCGATCCGGCTCGGCAATCCTGGTTGTGGGCGGCACGCTGGTCAACGCCGTTACGGTCGCACCGCATGAACAACGCAGTGGCACGATTGAGGGAGGCTTTCGCCAAAAGATTGGAGCCGGAGACATGATTCGGATCCCTGCCAAAACGCCTCACCAACTTCTTCTCGACGGTTCGAAAGAGATCAATTACATCGTCGTGAAGGTGAAAGGATACTGAAATTGCCGCTGGCCCCTGCCCGGAGGAGACCGCGATGCCAACAGAAAAGCCAATCGTGCTAGAAAAAATGGTGTTTCGTAAAACAAACGCGCACGCAGGGCGCTCCGTCAGCGTCGCACCCACGAACAGCACCAACCGTCACTTGTCCTATGCGCGAATTCTTCTGGGTCCTTTTGTTCCTGCCGTGTCCTTCAAAACGGACGATCGCGAAACCGGGCTCATCTGTCTTTCCGGCGAGGCTACCATCACGGTGGCCGGTCAATCCTTTCGTCTGGTGCAATATGACGCACCCTATGTTCCGCGCGACTCCGTCGTCGATCTTCGGTCATCTTCCTCCGCCGATATCGCGGAGTTTTCGGCTCCGGTCAAATCCGAGTTTCCGGCGCAGTTGATTCCTGCTGAAAACTACAAGAACGTGATCATCGGGAGCGGCGAAGGTGACAAATTCCTCGGCTGGTATTTCGCGCAAAACGGCCAGAGGACGATCGTCAGGGTAGCTTTAGGCACCGATTGCGTTCGAAGCGGCGGAGAGCAGCTTTCGCACCTTTTCCTGGTCAACCACAAAACGCTGATATTCGCGCTCTTTCGAAGCGCCCATCGAAACGCGTTGGTTCTGGTAGCGCATGGAACTGGACACAGCCGATCTGAGACTGGCGTGAACTTCGCGGACGCCGGTGCGTTTCAACAGTTCAGCAACATTCTCTGCTTCAATGCCACTTGCCGCCATGATCCCAATGCGATTGTCCGCGGCTTGCACCAACTGCTTCAGAACCACGGCACCTTCCGCCGCCGTCTGCTGCCCGCCCGACGTGAGCACACAGTGAACGCCCGTGGTTTTCAGCTCACAAAGCGATGCTATGAGATCGCAAGTCATATCGAACGCGCGATGAAACGTGACCTTGAGGGGAGTTGCCAGATCGACAAGTAGCTTTGTGCGCGGCGTGTCGACCCGGCCATCGAGATCGAGTATGCCGAAAACGACGCCATCGGCTCCAAGCTGCTTTGCTTGAAGAATATCACGCTGCATAATCAGAAACTCTTCGTCCGAATAGCAGAAGTCGGACTCGCGGGGGCGAATCATCAGGTGCAAGCCAATCGCCAGCCTCTCGCGGACTACGGTGATGAGCCCGGCGCTCGGAGTCACGCCTCCCTCCGATAGCGCGCCGCAGAGTTCCACGCGGTGGGCCCCGCCGCGCTCGGCGGCAATAGCGGACTCAAGCGAGTCGACGCACACTTCGAGGGTCAGAGGTCGTACCGCGCGAATTCCGCCGTCATCGATGAAGGTTGAACCCATTTTGCCGAAGAACGGGTCAGAATATCACCACCAAACCATTCGGCAGTGCCTCTAAACCGCTAAATCGATCCATTCACTGAGATGGAGTTGATATAGGACTATTTGTGTCCTATATTGTTACCTGCAATTGATTTGCAACACGCTGTTGTCGGCTGGTCCGGATTGATCCCTGACTCGCCTGCTTTGATTCCAACAACCTGAGGGAGTATCCGGTGAAGGCGATTCGGGGTCCACGTAAGTCACGTCTATCCGTCAACCAACCAAGGTTCTCTCGTTATCCTGTGCTGCTAGGTCGGGCCCTCCTCCTCGTTGCGGTCAGTTTTATATTGGCGGTCCCGCTCTGGGCAGCTGGGGAAGGCGGGCGCATTTCCGGAACGATCCGGGACGTGACCGGCGCCGTGATCGTCGGCGCGCGCGTGACCGTCACAAACAGCCAGACTGGATCCGCTCGATCTGCATCGACGGATGCTTCCGGTGCGTACAGCTTCAGTGACCTGGCCGTGGGACACTACGATCTCTCCGTCGAAGGCACCGGGTTCCGGCCCTACCGCCGCACGAGTGTTGTTCTCGACGTGAACGGATCGTTGTTGATCGATGCCAGGCTGGAACTCGGCGAACGATCCGAAGAAATCGACGTGGAAGAAAGCGCCGTGCACGTCGAAACTTCCGACACGCAGCTCGGCGAGGTCATCAGCGGGACGAAAATGACTACCGTACCGCTGGATGGCCGCAGCTACACAGATCTTCTCTCGCTTCAGCCCGGCGTCGCGCCAGCCACTTCGCTTACTTCGGACACGCAGCAGGATGTCGGCGTGAGCGCCCTCGCTCCCTCCGGCGAACTAAACCCCGGAACGATCTCCATCAACGGCCAGCGCGAGTTTGCCAACGCATTCATCGTCAACGGAAGCGACACGGAGGAAGACGTCAACGCGGGAACGGCGATTATTCCAAACCTCGACTCCATCGCCGAATTCCGGATTCTTACGGGCAACGTCAACGCGGAGTTCGGCGAATACAGCGGAGGCCAGATCAACGTTGTCACCAAGTCAGGAACCAACGAGTTTCACGGCAACGCCTTCGAGTTTCTCCGCAACACCGATCTGGATGCGCGAAATTTCTTTTCTCCGACGCGTGGAATTTTTCAGCAAAATCAGTTTGGCGGCACGTTCGGCGGACCGATCGTCCGAAAGAAAGCTTTCTTTTTTGTGGATTACCAGGGAACCCGCATGAAACAGGGCGTCGACACGGGATTGATCGCGGTTCCATCCGCGCAAGACCGCTCCGGCGATTTGACCGATGCCACGGCAAACCTGACGGGAGCGGTCAACGGACAGTACTGGGCAAACCTGCTTTCACAAAAGCTCGGATACGCCGTCACGCCCGGAGAATCCTATTACACCGCGGGCTGCACCAGTGCAATCCAGTGCGTCTTTCCAAACGCTACGATTCCGACGAGCGCGTGGTCCGCACCGGCCAAGAACTTGCTGCAATACATTCCCCTGCCAAATGCGGGCGCCAACACGTTTTCGACTTCCGCGCAAAACGAAATTCTCAGCGACGACAAAGGAGCGTCACGTATCGACTACGAGAGCCACTGGGGCCTCATCTCGCTCTACTATTTCATCGATCAATATTCCCTGGACAATCCATATCCCGTGGCGCAAAGCGGTGCCAGCGTGCCCGGCTTCAACGCCCTTAACACCGGCCGCGCTCAATTATTCAGCCTTGGCGATACAAAGACGCTGGGCTCTTCGATGGTCAACGAATTTCACGCCAGTTTCATGCGCGCCAACAACGATCTCGGCCAGCCCGAAGGCGGAAAAGGCATAAGCCTCGCTTCGCAGGGCTTCGTCACCGGTCCGGGAACTCCCGGCATTGTGCCGCTCAATCCGAAAGGCGAAGGCGTCGAAAATGTTGTTTTCAACGCTTTTTCCATCGGCACCAATGCCAATGAGCTGAAGCAGGTGAACAATACCTATCAAGTGCTCGACAACTTTTCCAGGATCGTTCACAACCACACGTTGAGATTTGGCGGCGAATTCCACATCGATCAGATCAACACCAACCCCATCGCTCAATTCAACGGCAATTTTCTCTTCACCGGAAGTGAGACCGGGTCGGACTTCGCCGATTTTCTGCTCGGCGTTCCCAGCCAATACAACCAGAGTCAGCTGAACACGTTTTACGGCAGAAACAAATACGTGGGACTCTTCGGGCAGGACAGTTGGCGGATTCGGCCAAATTTGACTTTGAACTATGGCCTGCGTTGGGACCGCATCGAACCCTGGTATGAAAAATACAACGGAATCTCAACGTTCGCTCCCGGGCAGCAGTCGGTCGTTTTTCCGGGCGCGCCGGAGGGCATTCTGTTCCCCACCGATCCCGGCGTTTCACGGACGCTCGCACCTCCCGGCAACCGCGATTTTTCGCCGCGCATCGGGCTCGCGTGGTCGCCCAGTGCAAGTCCGGATGGAATCCTCGGCAGCGTTCTCGGCGGTCCGGGAAAAACCAGCATTCGCGCCGGATTCGGAACGTACTACACGGCGATCGAGGCATTGACCATCGGCATCCTCGCCGGAAATCCTCCATTCGGCGTTACCTATTCGAGTCCCGCTCCGCCGCTGTTTGCCACGCCTTTCGTCACTGCTTCGAATGGACAGTTCAATGGCCAGCCATTTCCCGTCACACTGGCCACGCAGAATGCCTCGAGCAAGTATCCAGACTCGAATATCGACTGGTCGGAATTCCTTCCCATTACCGGCGTGCCCGGATATGCGACCACAAATCGCATCCCCTACGCCGCGGAGTACACGCTCTCGATCGAACGCCAATTCGGGGCGAGCACAGTGGTCGGCGCAGGGTACGTCGGTACGCAGGCGCATCGCTTGCTCGTGCTTCAGGAGGCCAATCCCGGTGATCCCGCGTTGTGCCTCAGCCTGAGCCAACCAAGCCAGGTCGCGCCAGGATCGGCTACCTGCGGCCCCTTCGGAGAAAACAACGTATACACATCGGCCTCCGGACAAGTCGTCAACGGCACGCGCGGGCCGCTCGGCCCGCAGTATGGAAGTAACACGTACCAGAGCACGATCGGCAATTCCAGCTACAACGCTTTGCAACTGAGCTTGCGCCACGACACGAAATGGCTCGAAGTCTTTGCCGGCTATACCTACAGCAAGTCTCTCGACAACGCCTCGAATCTCGGCGAAGAAGTAAATCCAATCAATCCCTCGCTAAGCCGGGCTTTGTCCGCTTTCGATTTGACCCACAATTTTGTCGTCAGCTACGACTACCAGCTTCCCGTCACAAAGCTGCTGCCGGCCAACCGCTGGAGCAAGGGATGGTCCTTGTCCGGTATCACGCGCTTCAGCAGCGGTTTCCCAATTACGCTTTATAGCCTCGGCGACAATTCCCTGTTAGGAGCAGAGCCCAACGGAATCAACAATTTTGGAATCGACCTGCCGGATTACACGCCGGGGCCACTCAATCTCAGCAGCAATCCGCGGAAAAACAACCAGCAATATTTCAACACGAGCCTGTTCAGTCTCAATGCGCTCGGCACACCTGGAAACGCCAGTCGCAGGTTCTTCCATGGCCCAGGCATGGATAATTACGATATGGCGTTGGCGAAAAATCTCCCACTGTCGGAATCCAAGTCCCTGTTGTTCAGGATTGAAACGTTCAACACCTTCAATCACGCGCAATTTTTCGGACCTGCCGCCGTCGACGGCAATATCGGCGACCTGGGAACCACGTTTGGTCACGTGGTTAGTTCCCTTTCCGGCCGCGTGATGCAGCTCACTGCCAAGTTCAGCTTCTGAAACGAGCCAGCACAAAGAAAATGGCCAGCCCCAGCGGACCGGCCATCGTGAGATGAACCGCAGGTTAGTTGCCTTTGCTCTTGTTCACCGGCGAAGCTTTCTGCAACGTCGCCAGCAGGGTCTTCGCGCTGTCCGGCACAGGCATGGCCTTGTTGAACACGACGTCCGACGCGCTCACTTCTTTGCCATACAGGTTCTTATTCGCTCCATTGTCCGCACGCAGCGTGGAACCGGTCAGGGAAATACCCGCGAACAACCCACGCGCGCGTGAATAGGAGAGGATTTCAGCTCGCATTGTGGCGTCGGTCTCCGCGGAAGCGTCGCGGCCGACGGGCCCAGCCGCCGCCGAAGCGTCCCCACCGAGCTTGACCTTGCTCTTCAGCATGCTTTGCGCGGAGCGCGGCGACATCATCAGCAGAACGAAGTCGGTGGCGTTGCCGCCGAGTTGCAACCCGGCGCTGCCGCCTTCGAGCGCCATCATCGTCGGTGCTCCCCATGGTCCGTGAAAATCCTTACCGCCGCGGCAGGTCATCACGCCGCGACCGTAGCTGCCGCCGATGCCGATGGCAAACTTCAGCACGGAAGGTAGAATCGCCACGCACTCCGCTTTGTCCAGAACACTTTGCGGAATGCTATCCGGTGCGTTCAAAATCTCTTGCATGACTTTCCCTGCATTTTCAACTCGATCTGCCTCTTTGTCTTGCGCGAAAAGGGGGCAAGCCAGCGCCAGAGTAAAGCTAAGGCCTAGTAGTGTCTTTTTCATTATTGTCCTCAGTATTTCCTTACGCCTAAAGACGGAATCCACTGCGAGATAGTAGGTCGTAGGAGTGGTTCGCAGGGGATAATACCCTTTCACGGGCTATCTTCCAAGGGCAAGTCTGCTGACGACTGCTGACGCTGCTGACGCAGATTATGGCCTGAGCAAGTCGCTGATCTCTTTGAACTTCACGGCTTCTTCCGCGAACGCGAAGGTGCCGCGCTCGCGCATCTCCCGCGCCGCGCGCAGGAAAGCGCCGTACGCGGCGCGACTGAGCGCGCTGCCAACACTCACGCGGCGAACTCCCATCGCCGAAAGCGTCTCGAGGTCCAGCTTCGCACCTTGCAAACCCATCAGGACATTCAGGGGACGATCCACGGATTTCAATACCGTGGCGATATCCTCCTTGCTGGTGAGCCCCGGCGCGTATAAAACGTCGGCGCCCGCAGACTGATAAAGCTGCAGTCGCTTAATGGTGTCTTTCAGGTTCGGCTTGCCGTGGAGGTAATTTTCCGCGCGAGCCGTCAGCGTGAATGTGAATGGCAGCGCGCGAGCCGCTCCTACTGCGGCCTCGATTCGTTTCACTGCAAGCTCGATTTCGTAAATGGGGTTATCCGCGCGGCCCGTCGCATCCTCGATGGATCCCCCGACCACTCCCGCCGCCGCCGCAAGCCGGATGGCTTCCGCAGCGGTTGCCGGCGCGTCTCCAAAGCCGTTGGCAAGGTCTGCACTCACCGGCAAATCGACGGCAGCTGCGATCGCCGTCAGATGCTCGAGCATCGCGTCGCGATCCACGGCACCGTCCGGCACTCCGACCGAGAACGCAAAGCCGGCACTGGTTGTGGCCAGTGCTTCAAAACTCAAGCGCTCCAGCATTCTCGCCGATCCGACGTCCCAGGGGTTCGGGATCAGGAATGCTCCGGCGCGGGCGTGCAGCGCGCGAAAAATGCGCCCTTTTTCCATCTGGGTTTTCATTCGCGTTACGCTCTTCCTAATCACTTTGCCGGAATACCGAACGTCCCGTCTACCACTTCGACAAAGTTCCTCTCTTCGCGCAGAATCAGGCGCCTGTGCATTGCCGAGGCAAAATTCTCACGCGCCTCGGATCGGTCTTCAAGCGCACACGGTAGCCTTCCTATGCGGCGAGGCTTTCGAATCCGATCAAGCCCCACGCGACGTCATTGGTGCCTTCGTGAGGCAGAAAGTATCCCACACGGTGGCCGTCGCAATGGGGAATGATGCGTCCCCAATTCTCGGCATACGTCTTGAAAGCTTCTTTCTGCAACGGGTCCATCTGGTAGCGAATCACGCACACAATCATTGTTTGCATACCTCCAGGCTGCAGTTCCCTACTTTGCCGGTTGCGAAGCAATCATACTTCGTCTAACATCAAACTATGGATGTCGCCTCCCACGGGGACGCGGCGGTTTCCAGCATCGCCGCCGCCATTGCCGAGCCAGCCCGCGCGCGCATCCTCCTGTGTTTGATGGATGGCCACGCGCGAACCAGCACCGAGCTCGCCGTCGTTGCGGGCGTCAGTCCCTCCACCACCAGCGTGCACCTGCACCGACTGGAAAAAGTGCACCTTGTGACCGTCATGGTTCAGGGAAAGCATCGCTTCTACAGCCTGGAAGGACCGAATGTAGCCGACACTCTTGAATGCCTGATCGTTCTCGCCGGAGGACCGCGGAGAAATTTTGTACCCGGCACCCCCACGCGTTTGCGCACTGCGCGCACCTGCTACGATCACATGGCGGGAATGGTCGCGGTAGCGCTTCACGATCGCTTCAAAGCACTGGGATGGCTCTCGTCCGAGTCGTCGAGCAACGGCAAGGACAACGCCTATGACGTCACGCAAGCTGGCGCGAAGGCATTTGAGGCGCTCGGCATCGACCTCGAGGCTACGCGGACGCTACGGCGGCGCTTCGCTTGCCCTTGTTTGGATTGGAGCGAGCGCCGGCCGCACGTCGGCGGCGCGCTTGGCGCGGCCCTGTTGAAAATCGCACTCGAGCGCAAATGGGTCCTTCCGGAACTCGACAGCAGGGCGTTGCAGGTCACGTCTCTGGGGCGGCGCGAAATGAGCTTGCGGCTGGGCCTGTCCGCGCCGGCCATAGGAATATCCCTACTGTAAAAAAATAAAGTTTATGGCTAAACTGTCTCTCTGAGTTCATCGAGACGTCAGCGAGTTCTCGCACGGAGCCTCCTCATGGCCATTGCCACCGTCAACCCTGCAACAGGTGAAGTCATCAAGAAATTCGATGCCCTGACCGACGCCCAGGTGGACGAGAAAATCGCCAAAGCATCCAAGACCTTTCAAAGCTACCGCAACACCTCTCTTGCCGACCGTTCTCGCTGGATGGCCAAAGCCGCTGAAATTCTCGAATCCGAAAAAGAGCCGATCGGCCGCCTGATGACTCTTGAAATGGGCAAAACGCTCGGCTCCGCTGTCGCCGAAGCCGAAAAGTGCGCGCTCGGTTGCCGCTACTATGCCGAACACGCCGCAAAATTCATCGCCGACGAAGTCATCGCAACCACGGCATCGAAAAGCTTCATTCGCTACCAGCCCCTTGGCATCGTTCTCGCCGTCATGCCCTGGAATTTTCCTTTTTGGCAATGTTTCCGGTTCATCGCGCCCGGCCTGATGGCCGGCAACGTCGGCTTGCTCAAACATTCCTCCAACGTTCCTCAATGCGCCCTGAAAATCGAAGAAGTGCTTCTCCGCGCGGGTTTTCCGGAAGGAGTGTTTCAGACTCTTCTCATCGGCGCTGCACAGGTCGACCGCATCCTGAACGATCCGCGCGTTGCGGCTGCAACTCTTACCGGCAGCGAACAAGCCGGGATTCAGGTCGGCATGTCCGCCGCGAAACGCATCAAGAAAGTGGTACTCGAGCTGGGCGGCAGTGACCCTTTCATCGTCATGCCCAGCGCCAACTTTCAGGAAGCAGCCACCGCGGCCGTTAAAGCGCGCGTCATTAATAACGGGCAGTCCTGCATTGCCGCAAAGCGCTTCATTGTCCATGAACAAATCGCGGATGCCTTCGAAAAAGAATTCGTCCGCCAGATGGAATCCCTGAAGCTCGGCGACCCCTTCGACGCGAAAACCGACGTGGGCCCGCTAGCCACTCCGGAAGCGGTGAAAGACATCGACAACGACGTGAAGAAGACCATTCAAGCGGGGGCAAAACTGCTGACCGGCGGAAAGCCCTTAGCCGGTCGCGGCTACTTCTACGAACCCACCGTGCTTACCAGCATTCCGAAAGATTCGCCGGCCTACAGTGAGGAATTCTTCGGCCCCGTCGCCAGTATCTTCCGCGTGAAGGATGTCGACGGCGCGCTGGCCATCGCCAACGACAGCCGCTTCGGCCTCGGCGCTAGTGCCTGGACCAACGATCCCGCCGAACGCGAACGTTTCATCAACGAGATCGAAGCCGGTCTGGTGTTCATCAACCAAATGGTCGCGTCGGATCCGCGGCTCCCGTTCGGCGGCATAAAAGCCTCTGGCCACGGCCGCGAACTCGGCCCGTACGGCATTCGCGAATTCACAAACGCCAAAACCGTCTGGATCCGCGACCTCAATTAACGCTGGTCACTGTACTTCCAACACCACGCGAGGTCCTTGGGCTGCTCCAATTTCCAGTTTCTGAGCCTTCGCCAGAAACGGCTGCAGCACCTCCGGTTTGGACCACTCGACGCCCCATCCGTTCTCGAGCGCCATCAGCGCATATCTCCCCGGCAAAATCGCGGCCAGCCGAAACGTTCCGTCCGAATCGCTCTGATCCCGCCGCACCAGCCGCTCCCAATCTTTGTGATTTTCGGGCATCAGCAAAACCATTGCCCCCGCAAACGGCTTCCCATTCTTCAGCACCGTTCCTTCAATGGAGCTAGAACCCTCCGCCACGGTGACAACCACACTCACCTCTTGCGTGCCATCTGTCTCAATCGTCCTACCCGCAACCTTCGCGCCCTTCGCCTCAATCTTCTCGACCACAAGATCCGCGGGCTGCACGACAGAGAATTCCAGTGTTTGCGGTCCGGACGAAGTATCCTGAAACTCAAAACCACGTTTCGAACCCGGCGAAAAACGTGGGTCGCCGAAATAAAGCGATTCATAAGTGCGCCCTTTGGCGTCCTTTAGCTGCACGATCCCTCTTGCCGCATTTAACTCGCCTTCCTCGGTTCGGAGTATTCCGCGAATGGTTCTTCCAGTCATCGGTACTTCATTTAGCTGCAAGTCCAAACTCCCGGAAAGATCAAGTGTTTGTCCTTCACCTGAAATTCTGGACATCTCTTCATACGGACGTACACGGTAGCGTCCGGCTGCAATCCCAGCGATTTCGATTGTTCCGGGCTCTAGGAACGTCGTATTCGACCGCGCATCGATCTCTGCGCCCCCCGGCAGTACCTCTAACAGGCGCTCGCCCTTCGTTTGTCCGTCCTCTCCGATTCCAGTGTGAATCTGCAGGTGAACAGACGGCTCCGGCACCAGGTGAAAATCGGCGTGTTCGAGTTGCTGGGCCCGCAAGTTCATCCATTCCATCTCGTGCCAGTCGCGCGTGTTGGGGTAGTAAAGGGCGGTATAGACTAGGTCCGGCAAAGAGGTCAGTGTCTCGGAGTTACCAGCCATCGAATCGCTGATTACTGGAATCCCCGTCGTAACCTCCCCTCTGCCATTTTGTTCCGAAGACATTGCGTCGCTCATTCGTGAAGCTCGCTGTGTCAACCAATATCGGCTGTACCAGGGTGTGGCTTGGACACTGACCGAGTATTTTCCGGCGAGCAGGTGTCCAAACCTGTACCGCCCCTCATCGTCGGTCTGAGTTTTCTGCGCGCCCTCGACCGTGCGGTTGCCATTTCCTATTTGCTCCGTCCACAAGGTTACCATCGCTCCTCGCACGGGCTCAGCGTTCTCATCGGTAACTTGTCCTGTGATTGTCGCGGAGGGGCTCAGCGGGAACCGCACATGGGTGGAATCCTTGCCAAGTCCGACGGCGATTCCTGTCCAGAAATTTTCATGCTGCAAAAATGCTTGCTCGGTATAGCCCTGCCGCGATGCCTGGACGGTGTACTTTCCCTCTGCAAGGTTCGCAAATCGAAAACTGCCGTTCGCGTCGGACTGGATCACCTCAAACGCCTGTCCCGCAGGTTGCGCGCTCTCCAGAATGCTCAATTCTACTTCCGCAAGCGGCTGCTCCGTCTTCGCGTCAACGACAATGCCGCGAATTTCATACGGACCACTCGGGCGGCGCGGCGGTTCCAACGGATTCTGTCCCAGCGCCGGGGCCGCCAGCGCCAAAAACACTCCGCAAGTACAAACGAGGATTCGCCAACTCTTCATGGCTCCAAGCTCTTCAACTGCAGGCTGACCTTTGTGGCCGCGGAAGCGTCTACGTCTACTTCGGTCGCTAGCGATTTCACTTTCGCCAGCGTCTCCGCATCAGCCGGATCGAGATCATCCGCACCATCCAACGCCACCACAAAATAGGTACCCGGAACCAATCCCTGAAATCGAAATGCGCCATCCGAATCCGCTGCCATGGAAATGCCGCGTCGCGGTTCGTTCTCCGGGATCAGCAGCACTCTCCCCATCACCGGTTGTGCCTCCTTCGAAACCGTGCCCTGCACCCGGGCGCAATCGCCCCGCACAAGTACTTCGATCGGTTCCACCGGAGCGCCGGCAGTCACAAGCAAACCTTCATTCAAAATATCCGATGCCCCGGATCGGACGGCCGCGACGCACTGGTTCGGTTGCTCATTCAAAACCGCGCGATAGGTGCCTGGCTCCAATGAAATTGCGGCCCCTTCTTCGGGGCTTCGCGAATTCGCGATCAACGCGGCAGAGAAAAGTTCGATCGGCATCGGCACATCCGTGCGCACCAAGGACGCGAACTGCCTCGCAAGCGGGAAATAAATCTCGCCGGGCTGTGTATTTTCGTAGCGGAATCGCACTTCAATCGGCTTTTTCTCGGACAATACGATCGCAGCCGCATCCACGTTCTGCGTGACTTCCACGCGATTGATGCCGGTCTTTTGTTCCTCCGCGCCCGGCGCCGGCTCCTGAACCGCTCCGAGGAAATAGCTCCCCGCCGGCACGCCTTCCAGTACAAAACGATTCAGGCCGGGGGCAACAACAGCGGCAGCGACCGGGCTCACGTCGCTTTGGCCGACAATCACCACGACGATTGGCCCGGCCCCACTCGCGCCCTGAACACTTCCGGAGATTCGATAGAGTGGGCGCGAAGGCAATCGCAAGTCAGCCTGCACCTTTTTGCCCGGAGTCAGGCGCACGGGTGTCGCCTGCGTCCGATCGGTCACACCAGGATAAAACGAGGTGGGATACCCGGAGCGGAGCTTTACGGTCTGAAACATCGCGACCGGGAAGGCCGCGTTCATCTTCTGTATCTGCGACACGCTGATCAGGTAAGACCCCGGACGTAGTTCCGCAAGCCGGTACTCTCCATTTTCGTTGCTGGTCGTGCTAGGCAAACTTTTATTGCGACCCGCCGCGCCCTTTGCGGCGGCGCGAACTATCTGCACGGTCATTCCTTCGAGCGGCCTTCCCTCTTCATTGGTGAGCCTGCCGTAAATCACCGCTTCGGGATAAAGCCTCAGTTCGATTGGCTGAAGATTCGGAGCCAAATGCACTTTTTGCTTTCCAACGGACTCCGGGAAATACTCCTCTGCGGAAAAATAGCCCGGTTTCCGTACAGTGATCGCCACATCTCCCGCGGTCATCCCGTCAAATTCAAAGGCCCCGTCGGCGGCGGTCAACATCGCTCGCGGCTTTTCTCCCAGCAACTGCACCAAAGCCGCCCGAATTGGTGTGCCGTCCACGGAATTTACGACAACTCCCCGCAAGGTGATCCTGTCTTCGGCGCAAAGCGCAGGGGGAACAAAGACGGAGCCGGTCAGGAGCATCAGCGAAACAAGAAGCTTTGCGATTGTGGAGATTCGGAAGATGCGGCTCATCGAGAGGCCTGAAGTACAAGGTTTGGACGTACTATAACAACTTGGATGTCCCTCGGTTCCACGGAGTTTCCCGCAGTTTCGTTCCCTGCTCAACATTTAAATGAGTGTCGATTGACGCCGGAACTCCGGTAGTAGGATGATTCTCCGTCTGGCCTTGAACCAATTCCGCAACCCTTCAATGGAGACAGTGCCGTGCCGAAAACCGTGGAGAAGAACAAGCCGCGCAAACAAAAGCCTGAAGCCAAAAAAGAAGGTTTGACCGAAGCCCAGATCGCCGTTCACTGGAAGGAAGAGGAATATGTCCGCCCACCGGCCCGTTTCATCGCGCAAGCCAACCTAAACGATCCCGAAATCGTCGAGCGGTTCAGTGAAAAGAATTTCCCGGAGTGCTTTCGCGAATATGCAGAACTTCTGCACTGGGATCAGTATTGGCATACCACACTCGACACCAGCCAGCCTCCCTTTTGGAAATGGTTCGCCGGCGGAAAATTGAATGTCAGCTACAACTGCGTCGATCGCCATCTAGCGAAATGGAAAAATAAGGCGGCGTTCATCTTCGTTCCCGAACCCGAAGACGAGCGCCACGTCGTCCTCACTTTCCAGGAACTGTATCGTCGCGTGAACGAAGTGGCCGCCATGCTCCGCGATTTTGCCGGCTTGCAAAAAGGCGACCGCGTCACCATTCACATGCCGATGATTCCGGAGCTGCCCATCACAATGCTGGCTTGCGCGCGTCTCGGCGTCGTCCATTCCGTTGTTTTTGGCGGCTTTTCCGGCGATGCCTGCGGTCTTCGTGCCGCGGACTCCGGCAGCCGCGTCCTGATTTATGCCGATGGCTACCACCGCAATGGACGCTGGGTCGATCACAAAGCCAGCGCCGACCTCGCGGTGCAAACTGCCAAAAAGGAAGGCCAGACCATCGAAAAAGTGTTGGTCTGGAAGCGCTATCCGCACAAGTACACGTCCGAATCGCCGATGATCATGGGACGCGACTACTTCATCGACGAAGTTCTCAAGGATTATAAGAACCGCATCGTCGAACCTGTTTCGATGGACGCCGAAGATCCTCTCTTCCTTATGTACACGAGCGGGACCACGGGCAAGCCCAAAGGCTGCCAGCATCGCACCGGCGGTTACCTCGCCTATGTCACCGGCACTAGCAAGTTTTATCAGGACATTCACCCCGAAGACGTCTACTGGTGCATGGCTGACATCGGCTGGATCACCGGTCATTCTTACATCGTCTACGGCCCGCTTTCCCTCGCTGCCACCAGCGTCCTCTACGAAGGCGTGCCGCAATTTCCCGATGCAGGCCGCCCCTGGCGCATCGCCGAGCGACTCGATGTAAACATCTTCCACACGTCTCCCACCGCCATCCGCATGTTGCGCAAAGCCGGCGCCGACGAGCCGAAAAAACATGCCTACCGCTTCAAGCACATGACCACCGTCGGCGAACCGATCGAGCCGGAGGTCTGGCGCTGGTATCACGAAGTGGTCGGTAAAGGCGAAGCCGTCATCGTCGACACCTGGTGGCAAACGGAAACCGGCGGCTTCCTTTGCACCACGAAGCCCGCTCTCGATGCTATGAAACCCGGCAGCGCCGGGCCAGCCTGTCTTGGAATCTATCCGACAATCTGGGATGAAGAAGGCAAGGAAGTTTCTTCTCACGCCGCCGGGAATATCTGCATCCGCAATCCCTGGCCCGGCATCATGCAAACGATCTGGGGAGACCCACAACGCTTCGTCAGCAGTTACTACAAAAAATACAACGCGAATCCGCACAGCAAGGATTGGCACGACTGGCCGTACTACGCCGCCGATGGAGCAGTCCTGCCACCCGACGGCTACTATCGTATTCTCGGCCGCGTCGACGATGTCATTAACGTCGCAGGCCACCGCCTCGGCACCAAGGAACTAGAGTCCGCTTGTTTGACTGTCAGCGAAATTGCCGAAGCCGCCGTCGTTCCGGTAATGGACGAAGTGAAGGGCCGCGTGCCAGAAATCTATGTTTCTCTGAAACCGGGTGTACTGCCGACAAAAACGGTGAACGAAAAAATCACCGCGACCATCGAAACCATGATCGGCAAAATCGCCCGCCCCAAGCGTATCCACATCGTCCCCGACATGCCCAAAACGCGCTCGGGCAAGATCATGCGCCGCGTTCTCGCCGCCATTTCGAACAACATGGACACCGGCGACATCACCACGCTCGCCAACCCCGACATCGTCGGCCAAATCCGCCAACTGGTCCAAGGGCGCGACATCAAACCCCTGAACGAAGGCCCCGAGGACATCAAGCGGTTTGGCGAAGAATGCTAGTCCGGGCCTGTATAGCGGCCGGCTTCTGAGGCGGGCGCGTTCGCGTTCTCCGTCAATTGCTCTTGCGAGTGTTCGAAAGAACATATGACCAGCACCGCTTGGTATTCCTGCCAGTCTAAAAATCTTCCGAATACAAGACCCTGCAGTTCGCGTTTCTCCGATGCCTGTACGATTAGCGCATCCCAAAATGAGATCTTGTACAGATCTTCGAACTCCATCGCGCTTAGCACGGCTTCCGCAGAATTCACGACAATTTCCCGCGCGCGGTAATCCCGGATCACGTCCCTTGATTCGTACCTACTGATCGGTTGCCTTGCTTTCCTTTGGACCTGGCATCCTCGATTCTTCCGCGAGCCTACTTCTGATAAATGATCCGTCCCTCGCGAATGGTATACACAACCTTCGCGAGATTTCGAACATCGTCACCTGGGTCGCCATCAATCACCACAACGTCGCCATCCAGTCCTTTTTCCACGCGGCCCGTTTTGTCCGCCTTGAAATACGCGGCTGGATTAGTAGTCAGTGATGCCAGCACCTCGCTCGTCGACAGCGCGCGATGCATGAACTCGACTTCGAGCGAAGTATCGTAAATCGGAATGAAACCCACATCCGTGCCAAACAAAATCGTCCCTCCGTTTGCAGAGAATGCCTTGAGCTGATCGACTCCTGCTTGAACCACCCGCGCTGTCACAGACTGGTCCTTGACGATCGTCGTCCACAGAGTCAGCGTAGGAATCAAGGCTGTATGCTGCGCCTTGAATCGTCCCAACTCCTCGGCCGTGTAGTGAAATTCCGTGCTAGGAATGGTGTGCGCAAGAATATCAACGCCTCCTTCAATCGCATTGCCCAGGCCTGTCGTGTTCTGCGGGTGGGCAAAAACCGGCTTGCCCTGTCGATGCGCTACGTCCACGGCCGCTTTCACGATAGGCGTGTCCATAGTGACCACCGGCTTGTCGCCCATGAATGCGCCGGTGAAAAGCTTCACGCCGTCCAGCCCCATTTTCAGATCCTCGCGCGCCATCTGCGCGGCTTCCTCCGGCGTAGCCGCTTCGGGGAGCTTGACCTCGGGCGGCAAATAGGCGGGATGGCCATTTTTCGGAAAGATATCGCCAGCGAGAAGCATTCGGGGGCCGGCCACTTCCCCCGATTCAACGCGTCGCCGCAACGCCAGGATATCGGACGGATTTGAGCCCAGGTCCCAAACCGTCGTGAATCCCCAGCGTGTCAACATCTCCTGCATGTGCTTTTCGAGACCGGCCGCAGGGGCGGTAGCCGCGTTGTTCCAATTCGCCTCGGTGAAATGCACGTGATTGTTCCAGAATCCCGCAACAACGGTCTTTCCGCTGCAATCGATGACTCGCGCCCCTTTGGGAATTGTGACATCCGCGCGCTTACCGACAGCCGTAATTCTGCCGCCGGAAATTACAACCACGGCATCGTGAAGCGGAGTGGCGTTCGGTGAGGTATACACCGTCGCACCCACAAGAGCGAGAGCACCCGCGTTATCCGCTGCGGTGGGAAGCGACAAGAGTCCTGCCAGCAAGAAAAAACAGAGGTGGTGAAGAAAGCGAATCATATGGGGATCCTTTTCCGATTTGCGCAGCCCTATCTTTGTACGGTGCTCCTGCGGCGCGTGCCAAGTGTCACATCTTCGCCTGCCTGGGCGTATAACCTATAGAAACACAGGGGACACCAACCGTGCTTGAAGGTGTGGTAGAAACGTTGCCGAAGTCAGCCCACTCCATGGCCACGCCTACCTCCGTCTCCGGCAAACTCTCCTCCGAACGCTTCGAAGAGCTCTTCCTTTCCGCCTATCCTCGGCTAGTTTACCTGCTCCGCCGCATGTTGGGCGATTCCGGCCGCGCGGAAGAAATTGCCAACGAGGCCTTCTTGAAATTACACGGCAGCGTTCTCCCTCCCACGGCTCGCGCCAATGTTCCCGGCTGGCTGTACCGTACGGCGATGAATATGGGCATTGACGATTTGCGAGCTCGCAACCGGCACACGCCGCTGGCCCAGGAAGCCTCGCAAGCAGTCTCTGCTTCGGGCCGGCCCGAAAACGGGCTGGAGGCGGTGCTTCGAGCCGAAACTCAGCAGCGCGTGCGCCTGACGCTGTCGCGGATCAAACCGGAGTGGGCGCAAATTCTTTTTCTTCGCGCTTCTGGCTATTCCTATAAAGAGATTGCTTCGCACCTCGAAATGCCCGCCTCATCTGTGGGAACTCTGTTGATTCGCGCAGAGGCAGGCTTTGAAAAATGCTACCGGGAGCTTTTTGGTGCCAAGGATTCGGAGGTTCTATGAACTGCCCCGCAGACGACATGATGCGCGCTTACTTCGATGCAGAACTCGATCTTCTGGAAATTTCAGAACTCAAGAACCACCTCGAAGACTGCCCCGATTGCGAAGCCCGTTTCCAGGCACTTTCGGCTTCTGCCTTGTGGGTGGCTTCGAAACTTGCCGTTCTCGATGCGCCTCCCCCTGCCACCGAAGCGAGTCCGCAAATCGCTCTGGCCCGGTTCAAGGCCAATCTGCCCTCGACCGAAGAGCGTCTTCCCTTTTTCGCGCGCATCTTCGCGCGCCGCTGGCGTTTCGCCTGGGCTGCTTGTCTCGCCGCAGCCGTGCTCGCTGTCTCTTTAATGTTTCCGGCTACTCGCAGCTTTGCCCAGCGCCTTCTCGCTACGCTGCGTATCGAACGCGTTCAAACGGTTACCCTGGACTTCAGCGCCATGAATACGGGAGTCTCTTCGCAGCCGCTCGAAATGATGGCAAAGATGCTTTCGGACAATGCGGCCGTGACCACGAACGAAAAGGAAAGCACTGCCAATTCGCAGGCAGCCGCAACGCAGGCCGTAGGTTTTCCGGTTCGTATGCTCTCCCTGCGGACCGATGAGCCCGCATTTTCAATCTCCGGCGCCCATGCTTTTCACCTGACGCTCGATCGCTCTCGCCTGCAGGACGTTCTCGACCAAGCCGGTCGCCCCGATCTCCTGCTTCCCGCCACGCTCGACGGCGCCACAGTTTCGGTGCAAGTTCCTCGCGCTGTCGCGCTGATGTACGGCGATTGCAAAAAGGGAGATCCGCAGAACACAAATCAAGCGCCGGCGGCGGCTCCCAATCCATGCCTCATCGTGATGCAGGCGCCCAGCCCGGTGATCAACGTTCCTTCTGACCTGAATATCCAACAATTGGCGGAAATTGGACTGCAACTCGCGGGTTGGAGTCCGGTCAAAGCCCGCGAGTTTTGCCAAACAGTGGACTGGAAATCCACCCTGGTTCTGCCGATTCCGCGCACCGTGCAATCCTACGAAACCGTCTCCATCAATGGCGTGCGCGGCACGCTGATGCATTTCCCCGAATCCAATCCGAAACACCCTTCCTTCGCCCTCATCTGGGTCGACAACGGAATGATCTACAGCCTCATCGGAGAGGGCAATGCAAGTTCCGCAGTACAATTAGCCAGTTCACTTCAATGAAGGACGACATTGGCCAGTTAGATTTGGGTTCAGCCCTTGCGGAGCCCGTTCACGCTTTTCCGGCGCAGTAGCAACCTTTCACGGAGGATTCTCTGCCGACCGACCACCTGGCCATCGAAGCCATCGGCCTTCGCAAACAGTTCGGCTCCAAGGTCGCCGTCCGTGGCCTCTCGCTCCAGGTGCGCCGCGGAGAAATCTTTGGGTTCCTGGGCCCCAACGGCGCCGGCAAAAGCACCTCCGTCAAAATGCTTCTCGGCCTGGTAAAACCGACCAGCGGCCATGCCCAAATCCTGGGTTGCCCTTTCACAAACGTGGAAGTCCGCCGCAAAGTCGGCTTCCTGCCCGAAGATTTTCGCTTCTACGACTGGCTGACCGCTTCCGAACTGCTCGCCCTCCACGGCCGGCTTTCCGGCCTAAGCCAGGCGCAACTGCGCGATCGCGTTCCCGCCTATCTCGATCTCGTCGGCCTCACACCACAACGCGACCGCCGAATCCGCGGCTTTTCGAAAGGCATGATGCAGCGAGTCGGCCTCGCCCAAGCCCTGATCCACGGGCCCGAACTGGTCTTCCTCGACGAACCCACGTCCGGCCTCGATCCCATGGGCCGTCATCTGGTTCGCGATATTATCCGCAGCGAACGCAAACGCGGCACAACGGTTTTTCTCAACTCCCATCTGCTGAGCGAGGTAGAGATTACCTGCGACACCGTCGTCTTCATCAAGCAGGGCGAAGTCGTCGGCTCCCGCGATCTGCGCTCATCGCCCGAAGGTGAAATCCGCGTTCATGTCCGCGCCAACAATCTGCGACAGGAAATTATTGCGGGCCTCTCCCAGTGGGCGAATTCGGCGCAGTTGCAAGACGATCGCCTTGCCTTCTCGACCAGTTCTATGAATTCCCTTCCCGAAATTCTTCGCTACCTCGTCGCTTCGAACGCCGACGTCTTCGAATTCACCCCGCAGCGCCTCTCGCTGGAAGAATCGTTCCTGAAAATCATGGGAGAGGACCAGGGCCAGTGAAGCAACTCTGGATCATCGCCAATGTCACCTTCCGCGAAGCGGCGCGCAGGAAGATTCTATGGACTGCGCTCCTTGCCGCCGCTGCATTTCTGTCGCTCTTCGGTACCGGGGTGCACTTCCAGGTGAAGGACACACACTTCGCGCGAATTCCTCCGCTGCTCCGCTCACAAATTCTCAGCTCCATCCTGCAAATCGGCTTTTACGCGATCGACATGCTGGCCGTCCTGATGACCGTGCTCACCAGCGTCGATTCCATCTCCGGCGAAATTGCCTCCTCCACAATTCACGCCGTCGCCACGAAGCCCGTCGACCGCTGGCAGTTGCTCCTCGGCAAATGGCTCGGTTTCGCCGCAATGATCGCCGTGTATGTCGCTTTGGGCTTTGGCGGAGTCGTCGCCATCGGCCGTTACGTCGCGCATGCCCAAATGCGCGGCTCCTTGCAGGGTGCGGCGTTCATTTATCTTGAATGTCTGGTCGTTCTGACGCTGACCTTCCTCTTCGGGACGGTCTTCTCGACACTCACCAACGGCGTAATCGTGCTCGGCTTGCACGGAATCGCCTTCATCGGCGGCTGGCTCGAACAGATCGGGACCGTCACGCAGTCGGATCGCCTCGTCAATCTCGGCATCCTCTCGAGTGTAGTCATGCCCAGCGAAGCCATCTGGCGCCGCGCCTCCTACGTCATGCAATCCTCGGTGGCCCGCACCCTCGATTTGTCGCCTTTTGCCACCCGTTCCGCCCCGAGCACCACCATGATGCTCTACGCCACCGCCTACCTGTTCGTCGCCCTTTCGCTGGCCCTTTACCGTTTCAACCAGCGCGATCTGTAATCACCTTCGAGTGCGGGCCAGAGCGAACGCGTCAATTGCTGAGCATTAAATTTGCGGACATGGGGTCTGGCAATGCAGGACCTACGAGGGAATCGTCGCAACGCAAGCATCCCCAAAGCGACACGGGATTCAGATTTCTCAGGAATCAACTACGGCTGCGTGCTGCTCGCCGATGGCGTTCCGCAGCTCGCCTGCACCGCTGCCAGTACGTCCGCGTCAAATTGCGCGCCACGCCAGCCTTGCGTCGAGCACACTTGCCACGCTTCCAATCCCAGCGCACCGCGGAAATCCGCTCCCATGACATTCGCGCCATCCAGCTTCACCTGCCGCAACACCGCGCCGGCGAAATTCCCGCCGCGCAAATCCGCCTTCGACAGGTCGGCTTCGAGGAAAATTGTTCCCTTGGCCTGCGCTCCGGTCAGGTTAACCCCCATCATCTTGGCCGCTGAAAAATCAGTCTGCTCTAATTTGGCCAGCGAAAGCACTGCCTCTTCCAAATGCGCATCGCGCAAATCCGTGTGCGCCAAGTTCGCCCGCAGGAGATTCGCCTGCTTCAGATTTACCGCGTACATGGTCGCAGCTGTCAAGTTTGCCGTCGTCAGCGTCGCTCCCTCCAGGTTCGCAAACGACCAGTCCGAATCCTGGAAATCGCCACCGCTGAATCCCGCCCCTCGCGCGTCCGCGCTCACCAGGTTCGCCCTTGCCGCCATCACGCGATCCATTTTCGCCGAGCGCAGATTCGCCTCCCGCAAATTCGCACCGCGAAAATCTGTTTCTGCCAGGCTGCTACCTTCCAGATTCGCCCGCCACATCCTCGCATTGGCGAACGCTGCATGATACCCGCGGGAATACCGCAAATTGATCTCATTCAACCGCGGCCCGTTGCCGTCGTTGGCCTGTCCGTTCTCGGCCCCCGCGTTTGCACGGCGCGATGAAACGCTCTCATCCGTCAAATCCGCATACGGACGGTAGCCGACAAACTGAAAAATTGTTGCTGCCCATCGCCGGGGATCTCCCCGTCCCACGTCCGCCCGCAACGTGCCATCTCCCGGCAAGCCGCGGATGACGCCAAGCGACAAGAGAAACAGCGTCAATCCAACCAGCACTGGCACCCGCGTGGCCCTCAGCACATCCTTCAAAAATTGCGGCGTGCTCTCCTCGGTCCAATCCCCCGGACGCAGCACGCGCTTTACGATTCGCGGCATTCCGCAAGCCGCTGAACTCGCCAGGGTAAGAAGAAAGAGTTGAAGCAAAGTTCCCCGATAGTCCTGCATCACCAAATAACGCAGCCAGAAGCAGAACAGCACAACCGGTACAGCCCAATACGCCAGCCCCATGGCCACGTAACATTCCAGCATGGCAACTGCGGAGTGCGGGTCGCGCGTCCACCGCAGATATGGCCGAATCGGACCCATTAGGTACCAGCGCCCATCTTTCTCGGGTGTCTGACCGTCAGGAAAAACAGCCGGCATCGCTCCCAAGCTTCCCCACAGCCGCAGCAGCAAGAATTGCAGACGCATGTACAGCACGGTAAGCAGTACCGGCGCTCCCAAATAGAATCCCTGCAGAGGCAAGATTTTGGGAATGCGTGCCGTAAACGTCGCCGATTCATCCAGCAACAATCGAACATCCGTGGTCAGCGCGATAAGTCCGAACGCCGCGACGCACACCGAGATCACCGTGACATAAAACCATCGCGCCGCTTGCGTGAATTGTTCAATGGTGCGCTGGCCGTTCATCGTCGCCACCGCTTCCGGCAACGTCGAATCGAACAGGTTCGTGCCGCCCAGACGTCCCGCCCACAATCCCTGCGCGCCATAGAGATTCGCGCCCATCAAATTGGCGCCGGAAAATTCCGTGCCCAACAAATTCGTCTCGCGCAAATCCGCTTCCACCAGGTTTGCGTTACGCAGGTTGGCCATCGAAAGATCGGCGCCGCGCAACTTCACTTTTTGCAGCTCGGCTCCCTGCAGGTTCGCCGCCGTCAAATCCACTCCGGTCAGATCCGCTCCGGCAAAATGCCCCTGTAATCCTTGCTGTCCGCCGGATTCCGCCCACCTGCGGTGCTGATCCAGTACCTCCGCAAATTCCAGCAGGTCTCCAGTAGCAGCTTGCGGCTCCGACAGCTGCTCGATTCCTTCCAGTCGGTCGGCAAACTGCGGTTCGGCCACCGGTTCCGAGGCAGCTTCCGCAGCCTCTTCGAGCAGCGGCTCTTCCATGAAGGCTCTCGCCTCGGCCACAATTTGTTCCGGCGTAGGAAGCGGCTCTGCGGACACAGGTTCCGACGTCACTTTCGGCTCCGGCTGCACTGACGCCGGCATTGGTTTTTCTTTGGTCTCTTCCATCAAGGGTCCCACCGCCAATTCGGTCTTTTGCGCCTGCACAGGTTCAGGCGATTTGACCAAATGTTCCGCTAAGTCTTCGATTGCGGCGGCTGGGGAGCCGGCTGCTACTGGCTGGGCTGGAGTCTCTTTGATTAAGTCCTTTAACAGCTGCTCTTCAAACAGGGCAAGAATCTTGGCTTCCGTGTCTCGGTCGGGAGCAAGACTGCCATATTCGGCAAGTTCCTCGGGTGTGGCAAGCCTTTCTGTCTGTTTTTCCCCACCGCCCCATGTGAATCCCAGAAAATTCTTGGCCGGTTGATCCGGCATAGTGGTCGTTCCTGTCGCTTCCCTGCTTGAGAAGCATCGAGATTTTCGCCCGTTTCAGGGGATGCAAGCATCTTCGCCCATACCAACGCAAAAAATCGCCTGCCCCGAAGGACAGGCGATTCCTGGCAAGCAATGCCGGTTTGGGCGTGACGGACTTCGGGCTGCTACAAAAAATTCAGCCGGGGCGCTCCGCTGAGGGGCCGATGCACCCCGGCTATTCCCGCCCGCCTCCGCAGTGAGCGAGCAAGGAAACTGGTTTCGAGGAAGCCGAACGGGATTCTGATCCGCTCAGTGGTCGTCGCTTCCCCGCAGAAACTCGTACCGTTCGATTGCCGCAACCACTCCGACTGAACCCTCTTCGCGCGGTTCGGTCCGCTGGACGCGGCCGAGGCAACGTACCTTTACCGGTCCGGCCATGGTGATTTCATTCGGCAAGGTCAGCAGGATCTCGACCGGAGACCCTTCTTTAACGTCCTTGGAGAGGAAGAAATAGACTCCCCGCGAGCTTACATCGCGGGACTCGGTGCTGGTTTCACCCACTGCTGCTCCGGTTGTCCACCGCACGGTAAGTGGTAACCGCATGGAAAAACGTTGAGTTGTGCGGCGCTCTGAGCCTGTCAAGGCGGGCCTCCCTGTTCACGAGAGAGTCTATCTGCCCTGCTACCAGAGAACAATAGGACCGGGGATTCAAAATTCTTCCCCCCGGAGAAAGTACTTATGTACTAGAACCGCCTCAATCTTGGCCATTCCGCAATACCATCGAGTCGCATGGGTTGTACGCCCGGAGGGATCTAGGGTTGCACAAAGCATCGGGGAAAAGCCGCAAAACCGCCGAGTGACGGTCGCCCGAACCGGGACCGATGGCCTGCCTGACCGACACGCGCTCTGTAGCGGTCACCCAGGAAGGCGGGCGTCTTCTCTTGGTAGGGACTAACTCTGCGGCCGCAGGGTCTTTGCGCCGCGAGGGCCCGTCTCAAAGGCGGACCATACAAAGGGCAGGATCGCTGAGCCTGAGAGTAGCCACCGTGCCTCTAGCGGGAGTTTACTGCGGATTCGGTCGACAGATTTCTAAGAGTTCCTTTTTCTGGAGTTTAAGGCGTCCGGTTGGTATTACCCACGCTGGGTGATCTGCAATTCGTCCAGCTTCAGCGCCTTGGCCAAAGCCTGCTGCGCCAAAGTTTGCTTCGATAGCACGTAGGCTGCGCGATCAGGGCCTT
This sequence comes from Candidatus Acidiferrales bacterium, assembly GCA_963783955.1. Lineage (GTDB taxonomy): Bacteria > Acidobacteriota > Terriglobia > Acidiferrales > UBA7541 > Acidiferrum. The sequence continues at coordinate 855,508 of CAWAPN010000005.1, forward strand.
TCTCGCCTTGTCGTGGATAGAGCAGGATGAACTGCTGAATCTGCTGCAATTCTTCGATGAGTTGTTCCATGGAAAGATCGCTCCAGGCGGCTTTGGCTTGGCGATGCACATACTGCAACAGAGAAATGCCCAGCATGCAGTAGAACGCGTGGATGTGGATCTTGCGGTCGGTCCAGTGATACATCGGTCCCCAGCCGAGCCACTCTCCGTCTTTCAGGCCGCGGAAGACGCGCTCGACCTGCTGCTGACCGGCATAACCAGCCACGACTTGTTCCGCCGTCCAGTCCAGGTGGTTGCTGAGTAGCACGGTTCGCCCTAAACGACGACCGAGCAGGCGCTCAAACGCCACTTGCTCGAAATCAAACTGGAGTCGCCATTGGCCGTCGCGAGATTCCAGCTGATAGCGAATGACCTCGGAGAGGAACTGCCCGGACAACCACTTCTGAATCTTGCGGGTGATGCCCTCCTCAGTCCAACGCGTCCGCGGTTTATTCAATTCCTTCGTAAAGCGTCGCAGGGACTGCAGCGCACGGCTGATGCTGGTGGTCAGGCTGTGCAGTTGCTCGGCGGCAAAAGGCGCCGAATACTTGACCACCGCGAGATATTCCTGGCCGTGCACCAGTAGCTTCTCCGCGGCGGCCCGCACACCCGGTTGTTCTGCACTGCACGGCGGCAGTTCTTCCGTGGCGCGCTCACGCAACTCCGCCGGCGCTTGATTCCACGGCAGGGCGGAAATCCATCCCACCCCCGCTTCTTCGAGTTGCACGGTGTTGTCCAGTGCGGCCGTGCCTTTGTCGAAGACCAGCGTGACGGTGTCGCGCGCAATCTGGTTTTGATCCAGCAGACGCACGATGCGCTCCAAGGCGACAGAGAACTCTTCGACATCGGCCACGTTGCCCGGGTACACGTGGTGGCATAAGCTCAGCCCATTTTCTCCGTCCAGAACATAGCTCAGACCCACTTGGCGCAGATTGTGGCGGCCCTGCTTGTTGTGGCCGCGCTGCGCCAGTTGGTTCCGCGTGTTGGTCGTGGCAATGTAGGTGTAGAAGTTGGTGGTATCGTAGGCCAGCAGCCGACGACCGACCAGTTGCTTTTCCTTCCACAGACCCAGTAAACGCAACTGCGCCTGATCGAGAGGATCTTCGGCGGGAGCCAGGGTCTCCGGCAGAATCTGTTCGAAGGCGTCCCAGAAAGCTTGCGAAGTAAAGCGTTCGGCAGGAAAACCCCACTCGGAAGCGAGGATGGTCTGGTCGTACCAGTTGCTAACGGCGGTCTTCGGACCGGGATCGCAAATACGGTGAATGGCCGCGAGTAGGAGATAGTGAGCAGGACCGGGTCCGGAACGCGGCGCCGGCCACAGGGATTCCAGCAGTGGCCACACGCCGGACTGTTTTGCAGCGAGCCACAAGGCCCCGGGGAGACCGAAATCTCGCAAGGTGGCGGAGAGGGGAACCGGGGCGGATTTTTGCTGGACGAGTTCAGCGAGTTTTTCGGCGGTGCCCAGATAGGCCTGATGGACGATGCGGGGTTTGCCGTCGCGACGGGCGCTTTCCACGAGGTAATAGTAGAGGCGATTGCCTTTTTTCTTTTTGACAAGGCTGGCCATCAAGGGTAATACATAAACGGAATGCTCTTAACTGTCAAGCATAAAATGAGACAATAATCACACACGAGTCTAATTATATAGGGTAATACACATTCGGAAAGAAAGAAACCGAATTAACTCCTACGGATGGAATGATTTAGTGGGAATGCCCAGAGGTTCGGGACAGCGCTAGCAGTAAACTACCGCTAGGCCGGCATGTCGGTTTCGTCGTCAGAAGTGATAGTTGAACTCCGTGTAGCCCAATGCCCCGTTGCTATCCCTTGGGTAAATCGCCTTAATCACGTCCCCGCCCACGGCGTATCCAAAATAGAGTCCCAAGGAAATCCCATGCTTAAAGTTGTAGTCGCCGCTGATGTCATACAGGGTGGCCAAGCTCGTATGTCCATTCGATGGCCGACCTTGAAATCCAAACGTCCACGGCTGAAATGCCCCGCCGCCTGTGTACCAAAGATCATGCCTGTTATCCAACCACAAACCGTGGATGTCGCTGCGAATCGTCAGATTCTTTCCCGGCCGCAACATGATCTCTTCAAACAAATCGCGGTTGTTCATTTCATTGAAAAAGGGGAATCTTGCGTAGACGCGGGGCGTGGGCAAAATCGCAAAAAAGGTGCCGTGCACGCTGTCATTCGGGTTGCCGTCGCCTGACGAATAGAAATAACCCCCGCGAAACCAGGGGCGCACCGACTCCCAGACGTGCGGCTGAAAACCCGCTTCACCTGCGAACGCGGACGCCCGCTGCGTCTGCGTGCCCCAGCTCCCGTTCTGCAAGGCTAGCCAACCCAGTACGTCAAATGTACCGACGCTCGCCGGGAGCGTCGCGATGACGTGCCCACCATACGTTCCGAGATTAATTGCGCTTAAATCCAACGCGCGAACACTGGCGGGCCTGTTGTCTGTTTTCAGCACTCCGCGGTCGTCGTTGTAATAGATTCCAAAGACGCGCCACTCGGCGTGCGGCTGATCTTCGCCATGGTTGATCTCGTGCGTCACGGCGGCGTAAGTCACGGGTGTTTTCACCCAGCCCCAGCCGTCGACCTGGAACACACCGCGCGTGGGAATCGCGCTTACCGCGGTGAAATTCCAGGATCCACTGGTAAACGAGTAGTGGAGTCCGTCGAAGCTGCGCATCACGTCGCTGTAGCCGAACGTGCCGATCAGACGCTGGCCAATCCGGTCGTTTTTCAGCGTAACGAGCGTCGGATCGGTTGGCTTCATTTCGCTTCCGTCAGTGAACTCGAACCGCCCGGCCTGCAAACTGGACCCATTGTCATCCTTGAAACGCACGTATGCCTGCTTCGGGAAAATGAACGCCGTGTTTTGGTTCTTGTCGTTGGCCGCGTAGTAGGAGCCTCCCAAACCCAACTGCCCAGCCGGTGCCGGCTGTACAGCTTTGTCCGGAATGTTCAGCAACACCGGCACGGCAAACTCAAGCTTCCAGTCATAGCTTTCCCGCTGCTGAGACAGCGCCAAGCGGATCAGCGTGCCCGAATATTCGTACTGGTTTTGCCCATTTGCGGGCTCAAACCAATCCCACACTTCGAAGCGCTCGCGAACACTGCCGGAAAACGTGACGTTGCCAATTTGTATGGGAGTTCCATCGTCCTGCGCCAAGGCCGGGATACCGCAACAAAACAGCAGCATGCAAACCAGAAGATTTTTCATGAACCCTCCGTGCGAGTTAGTCGGTGAACGCAGTCTGGAAATTCCAAGCGCGAAGGAATGTGCAAAGCTGAATGGTGGCAAGTTTTCCTCTCGCTGCATGCAAACGCGTCAGCGAGGTCTGAGACCCAAAAAGGAACACGTCCCCTCATCCCCTTGAGGAAGGTTGACACCCCTTTTAACCACTCACATCGTCAATATGGCGTGAGGATATGAGTCTCACAGCACCAACACAATAATGGAAAAGAACTACTGCGGCCCGCGTGCTGCCTGGCAAAACAAAGCGATGTGAGCTTCGGGGATCAGATCAGGAGGCGGAGGCCCGCAGTTTCCGCAAGGGTAGGGAAATTGCGGTCTCGCCGAACGAAGCGCTACGTTTGGTCAATCAGGCGGTGATGGATCGCGTACAACGCCAACTCCAGGCGGTCAGAGACGCCCAACTTATCGAAGATGTTGTGCAGGTGATTCTTCACGGTCTGCTCGGAAATGAAGAGCTTCTCGCCGATTTCCTTGTTGCGGAATCCCTGCGCCACGAGTTGCACGATTTCCTTTTCGCGGTCCGAGAGCAGCGGCTTCTCTCTCCGCGGCCCCGATTCCGACGATTTCGCGAAAGCCTTCATCACCTCTGCCGTCATGCGGTTGTCCAGCCAGATCTCTCCGGCGTGCACGCGGTGAATGCTCTTCACCAGCAAATCCGTGGCGGATTGCTTCAACACAACGCCCCGCGCTCCCAACCGCATGGCGCGGACTACGTCGCGATCGTCTTCCGCCGCGGTCAGCACGATCACGCGGGTCGGCATCTGGTCAAAATTCACTTCTTCCAGTACCGCCAACCCGTCTTTTTCCGGCATGCGCAAATCCAACAACAAAATCTCCGGCTTCAACTTCGCCAGCATCTTGATGCATTCGGCGCCATTCTGCGCTTCTCCCACAATTACAATTTCATCGTCGCCGTCGAGCAATTTCCGCAGCCCGTCGCGGAAAATTGCGTGGTCATCGGCCATCAGTACACGGATTTGCTGTTTAGTTTTCGCCATAATTAGCCGAGTGGAACCTCAATCGTTAGACGCGCACCATGCCCCGGATTTGACTCCACAGTCAAGATTCCCCCGACCGTGCGCGTGCGTTCCTTGATGGAAATCGGACCCAGCCGCAGGCGGTCCAACTCATCCCCCGTGAAGCGTCCGGCGAAACTGAACCCCTCGCCGTTGTCGTCCACTACGAGTGAAAGACGGCTGTCATCCTGCGTCAGTTTTACCACGACATGGGAAGCCTTGGCATGCTTTTTTATGTTGTTGAGTGCTTCACGGTAAATCTGGAAAATCTCCCTGCAAACACGGTCCGGAGCCTGCAATTCCACCGAATCCACCAGTAAATCCAGGGCCAACCCGGATTCGTTCCGGAAACGCTCCCCGAACCCGCGCATTAGGTCCACCATGTCCGCCGACTGGACGCGCAGCGGCCGAAGGTCCGTCACCATGTGGCGCAGCTCGCCCCCTTCGTTTTTCACCGTCTGCTGCAACGACGCCAGGCCGGCTTCCAACTGCTCCGGAGGAGATGCGACCTTCCGTCTCAGCACATCCAGTTGAATTTCAATGCTCAACAGGGTCTGCAGAATCCCGTCGTGCAGGTCGCGTGAGATCCGCGAGCGCTCCGACTCGATCGCTCGCACCCGCAGGTGCCGCAACAGAAACACATTCTCGAGCGGCTCGCTTACATGACGCGCCACCTTCTCTAACCACGCAAGTTCTTCCTTACTGAACGCCGGCCGGTCGTTCCGCCGGTTCACCAGGAACAGCCGCCCCACCGGTTGCCCGGATTGGTCGAATGCCACGGAAAGAAAGTTCTGGACCCGGAACTCCTGTTGCGTTGGCCCGGGAATCCGCGGCAGGATTTTCAAACCCTGCATGTTCCGTCGGTCCCAGCCGAAGCCCGATCCTCGTCCCTCCAGCGAGTTCCAGCATAGGGAAGCATCCAGATCGTCCAGCAAAAACCCGTCCGCGCGTGTCAGCGGAAGGTTATCCGGAGTCAGCCGTTCGCTTTCGCCGGATTTGAACTGCCACAGAAAAATCCGTTCCAGGTCCGCATCCCGGAAAGCCAGCAGCGCTCCTTCGGTGTGAAACTCGCCGCACAAATCCTCCAGCAGCAACCGTAAGGACTCCGCCAACCCGATTTCCACGTGCATCGTTCCGGAAACCTTGTTGAGAAACTCCTGTTGTTCCGTGAACCGCCGGTTGCGGTCACCCAGAAACGCCATCCCGCCGGCGCCCATCAATGTGGCCGCAAAAACGGGCAAATAAAAAAACGCCGACGGCCTCGGATCGGTTGGAGTCAATCGGTTCAGCCGCAGCGCCACCGCCAGGAGCAACAGCCCAAATGAAAGGAACATCGCCAATTTGAAATTCCAACGGTAACCCGCGGCAAACGCGACAAAAAATACCAGAAACCACGCCGGCATGATTTCCGTGGAAAAATAAAGATACATTCCCACCACCAAAACATCGCATGCCAGGGGCAGGTGCCAGTTGTACTTCCGCAGCAGCCGCTCCAGTCCTATAATCACGACCGCCGCTACCAAATAAGCGGTCAGCAGCGCCAGCGCCCGCTCCGCCTCCCTCACCGCGCGCAGCTCCAGCAGGCAGGAAATCGCCAGCAGCGCGATCGCCGGCCGCGCATACGCGATCTGCATCTCGAAATGGAGACGATCTGAGGCTTGCGGGTTCATCTGGGAGGACACACACCCCATATTGCGGTGGCTGCTGGTGCCGGGTTCAGCCGAACCCAAGCGGCGCCACACACCGCCGCCATGCTTGAGTCTAGCAAGCCCGAACCACCTGTTCCGGCGTAGCTAACCCCAACGTTTCCACCTTGCTATGTCCTAATCGGGCAAGCCCGTGCCCCGCCCTAGCGGGAGTTTACTGCGGATTCGGTCGACAGATTTCTAAGAGTTCCTTTTTCTGGAGTTTAAGGCGTCCGGTTGGTATTACCCACGCTGGGTGATCTGCAATTCGTCCAGCTTCAGCGCCTTGGCCAAAGCCTGCTGCGCCAAAGTTTGCTTCGATAGCACGTAGGCTGCGCGATCAGGGCCTTTCTCGCCTTGTCGTGGATAGAGCAGGATGAACTGCTGAATCTGCTGCAATTCTTCGATGAGTTGTTCCATGGAAAGATCGCTCCAGGCGGCTTTGGCTTGGCGATGCACATACTGCAACAGAGAAATGCCCAGCATGCAGTAGAACGCGTGGATGTGGATCTTGCGGTCGGTCCAGTGATACATCGGTCCCCAGCCGAGCCACTCTCCGTCTTTCAGGCCGCGGAAGACGCGCTCGACCTGCTGCTGACCGGCATAACCAGCCACGACTTGTTCCGCCGTCCAGTCCAGGTGGTTGCTGAGTAGCACGGTTCGCCCTAAACGACGACCGAGCAGGCGCTCAAACGCCACTTGCTCGAAATCAAACTGGAGTCGCCATTGGCCGTCGCGAGATTCCAGCTGATAGCGAATGACCTCGGAGAGGAACTGCCCGGACAACCACTTCTGAATCTTGCGGGTGATGCCCTCCTCAGTCCAACGCGTCCGCGGTTTATTCAATTCCTTCGTAAAGCGTCGCAGGGACTGCAGCGCACGGCTGATGCTGGTGGTCAGGCTGTGCAGTTGCTCGGCGGCAAAAGGCGCCGAATACTTGACCACCGCGAGATATTCCTGGCCGTGCACCAGTAGCTTCTCCGCGGCGGCCCGCACACCCGGTTGTTCTGCACTGCACGGCGGCAGTTCTTCCGTGGCGCGCTCACGCAACTCCGCCGGCGCTTGATTCCACGGCAGGGCGGAAATCCATCCCACCCCCGCTTCTTCGAGTTGCACGGTGTTGTCCAGTGCGGCCGTGCCTTTGTCGAAGACCAGCGTGACGGTGTCGCGCGCAATCTGGTTTTGATCCAGCAGACGCACGATGCGCTCCAAGGCGACAGAGAACTCTTCGACATCGGCCACGTTGCCCGGGTACACGTGGTGGCATAAGCTCAGCCCATTTTCTCCGTCCAGAACATAGCTCAGACCCACTTGGCGCAGATTGTGGCGGCCCTGCTTGTTGTGGCCGCGCTGCGCCAGTTGGTTCCGCGTGTTGGTCGTGGCAATGTAGGTGTAGAAGTTGGTGGTATCGTAGGCCAGCAGCCGACGACCGACCAGTTGCTTTTCCTTCCACAGACCCAGTAAACGCAACTGCGCCTGATCGAGAGGATCTTCGGCGGGAGCCAGGGTCTCCGGCAGAATCTGTTCGAAGGCGTCCCAGAAAGCTTGCGAAGTAAAGCGTTCGGCAGGAAAACCCCACTCGGAAGCGAGGATGGTCTGGTCGTACCAGTTGCTAACGGCGGTCTTCGGACCGGGATCGCAAATACGGTGAATGGCCGCGAGTAGGAGATAGTGAGCAGGACCGGGTCCGGAACGCGGCGCCGGCCACAGGGATTCCAGCAGTGGCCACACGCCGGACTGTTTTGCAGCGAGCCACAAGGCCCCGGGGAGACCGAAATCTCGCAAGGTGGCGGAGAGGGGAACCGGGGCGGATTTTTGCTGGACGAGTTCAGCGAGTTTTTCGGCGGTGCCCAGATAGGCCTGATGGACGATGCGGGGTTTGCCGTCGCGACGGGCGCTTTCCACGAGGTAATAGTAGAGGCGATTGCCTTTTTTCTTTTTGACAAGGCTGGCCATCAAGGGTAATACATAAACGGAATGCTCTTAACTGTCAAGCATAAAATGAGACAATAATCACACACGAGTCTAATTATATAGGGTAATACACATTCGGAAAGAAAGAAACCGAATTAACTCCTACGGATGGAATGATTTAGTGGGAATGCCCAGAGGTTCGGGACAGCGCTAGCAGTAAACTACCGCTAGCGCAGGCCTTCCAGGTATCCGAGATAAGTGCCTGGCAATCACGGTGAGGGATTGCCTTAGGTTTTTCCGCAAGGCGTCCAGTCGTGCCGCAGATAAGCTCAAATCAAATTGGCTCTAGCAGCAGAGGTCCGCGATTCGTCGACAGGCCCACTGGCCCTGCCACTCTTTTATCGCGACCAACCGCATGCTAAACTGGCCTTCTACGGTGGGAGTAGCTCAGCTGGTAGAGCGTCGGTCTGTGGCACCGAATGTCGCGGGTTCAATCCCCGTCTCCCACCCCAGACCTTTCCAACTGAAAACAAAGTCCTTCCCGATTTTGCCTAGCTCGCTCAGGGCCAAATTTATTGCACAGCTGTTGCACAAAAGCTCTCGGGACCCCCCGGTTTTCGTCAGCCTTCCAACGCCGCGATCGCAATATAATATATTGTGCTTATAGAAGATCTTGTGCATCAGACGAACACTAAGTTCAGAAAGAAGCAAGACCCGTGCCTGCCGTCGGGATGCTATTCGGTCTGCAGGCATTTCCGACAACGCTAATGGAGAAGTAGCCCAACAAAGTCAATCAGCCGATTTCCAGGGAGTTGTTCGAATTCAGAAACGAACATCATAAAATCATGTAATTATTTCAGCGATTGCCCATCTGTCGTTCGGTTGCAGGGCCGTCGATAGATGATATATTGCCCGTGAGGTATGCATGGTGAAGGGCAAACCTCCAAATCAGGCGGCGGACGTTCAGCCTCAGAACAGGCGGGGGAACAGGCGCGGGAAGCGCCAGCTCCATCCCGCTATGATCCCGTGCCAGTTCAAACCTGGCCAGAGCGGTAATCCAGGCGGCCGACCACGCAGAAAGCCGCTCACCGACATGCTTATCATGTTCCTTGAGCAGATAGACCCAAAGGACAAGCAGAAGCGGCAGTTCGCGCAGAAGTTGATTCGTGAGTGGTACGACCGCGCCATGGCCAGAAGTGATCTCTTGATGATGGAAATCCTTAATCGCGTCGACGGGAAACTTGCGCCAGAGACAGACCAGGAACGCAGGGCAGAGCGGCCGTACAGCGTGGTGGTGATGGACGTGCCACGGCCGCCCAGGCCAGTCCCGCCAGATATGCCGGTGGTGAAGATCCTCCCGGCGCCTAAAGAACCAAAACGATGAATCTGTAGCAGATCATCTCGGAGCGCTATGACTTCCACAGTGCTCTCTCGATGGTGCGTTTACCGAGCGTATTGGGTCACGGATGGAGCGACGGTCGATTCCCCAGATGAGTTAGGCGTTCTAACGACCACTCGTTGCGGAGAACACAAAACAGCTGATCTGGAATCGCGGGGTCCGCGAAGAATTTGAGAGACTAACGAGCGAGCTTGTCTCGCGCATGGCCGAGGGTCGGCGGCCATGGAGAAGACCGATAATTCGGCTGCCTTGACGCGTAGAAACTGCTGACAATCGCAATATAGACTGAGGGTTTTGTTCCAAGGTTGGTCCAGAATCGGTGAAAGAAAAGAGGGTGAAGCGAAGTAGCTCGTGCTACTTCTCCTTTTGCTGTCCGCGCATCCTCCTGAGTGCGGGGACGTACTTCTCGCGAACCTCAGCCCATCACTTCAACGAAAACCAGCGGGGACAGCATTTTGCCGTCGTGGCGCAACTGCCGTGCGATGTTCCTAAGGTCGGTGGGGGTGATCAGTTTATCGGGCATCCGAACCTCACACTTAGAACAACGTTCCTACTTTCCCGCTACCCAGCGCTCGCGAAACTTGGCGCAACAGTCAGAGAAGGTCTCTGGTGAAGTGGCCAGCACTGCTTGGTATTCCCCGACAAACCTTTTCCACAATTCTGCACAGAAAGCCACTTGTTCAGGTGCGGGTTTCACAAGATCCTCCAACCTCTAGTGTGCCGAAACTGCAGCAGCCCAGAAATGGCACGAGAGTACCCGTGGATCCATCGGTAGCATTCAAAACCTACTCCACAGTGGCACCCTTTTATATTGCGTGCTTTAGTTCGCGTATTTTCAGCTCGTTGACTCGTGCAACTCTGGCAGCCTAAGATGCCAATCAGATGAGTTAGCACAATCTGTTCCCCTGCGAGGACACCTGCGGAACTCAATGTTTTCGCTAAAATTCTGCAGGGCTTGGCTATAGGAGACAGGAAAATGGTCCGCTCCCCGGTTTGTGTTTATCCGCACAGCGCTTGTATTTCTATCCTCCTAGTCCTGGTGTCGGCGGGATTAGCGTGGGCCGGACCATCGAAGGCTCCTGCGGAGCCGCCGGAAACCGTGGTCGCTATCGGAGATGTTCATGGTGACTTTGACGACTTCGTCGCCATCCTCCAGCGCACCGGTCTCATAGACAAGCAGAACCATTGGACAGGCGGTAAAACCACGTTCGTCCAGGTTGGGGATATGCTCGATCGAGGCCCCAAACCGCACGAGGTTATGGACCTGATGATGGCACTTGAGAAAGAATCGGCCCAAGCAGGCGGCCGCGTAGTGAGTCTGCTCGGCAACCACGAGATGATGAATATCATGGGTGACCTGCGCTACGTCACTCCCGTGAACTATGCCAGCTATGCCGACGCCAACTCCGAGAAGCGCCAGAAAGCGGCGTATGAGGAGTATGTGAAATGGAGGGATAGTCACGCATCCTTACTAGCCGAGCTTCCGCAGCCCATGGAGGTGACTGAGGCTGAGTGGATGGCGCGGCATCCGGCAGGTTTCATCGAGCAGCGCGAGGCTTTTGGTCCCAAGGGGCAATACGGTGAGTGGCTGCGAGAGCATCCCGCCGTGGTCGACATTGGCGGCATCATCTACTTGCACGGGGGAATTAATCCTGATCTGGCCAAGACGAAAATTGATGAGATGAATAAGCGGATCCGCGAGGAAATCAAGGCGTTTGATGCCACCAAGCAATATCTGCAGAATGAAAAGGTGATTCTGCCGTTCTTTAATTTGCAGGAGATCGCCAATGTGGTTCAGGCGGAGGTCATCGCTGAGCGCAAGTCACTTATCCCTGCCAACCCTGAACGACAGGCCAAGATCCTGGACTTCTTGAAGTTTCAACAAGATTGGCTCAGCGTGCGGGTAGATGGTCCGCTTTGGTTTCGCGATTACGACCATTGGAGTGAAGAAGAGGGTGCACTGCAGGTGAGCAAGCTCTTGGAGGCCTACAAGGCGGCACACCTTGTGGTAGGGCACACGCCTCAGAAGGGTGGTCGCATTCAGCTTCGCTTTGGCAACAAAGTGTTCCTGATCGACACGGGCATGCTCAGCAGCTACTACACTGGAGGCAGGCCGTCCGCTCTGGAAATCTGCAACAATGCTAAATTCGTCGCTGTTTACCTGGACCAGCAGGTAGTGCTTCTCGATTCCGCAGAGTCTTCGCGTCAAAACGGAGGGCCTGGGGAGCATCGAGGGGTGGGGGATGGGGCAACGTCGGATAAGCCAGCCGTCTTGCCCGCTGACCGTATATGTTCCGCAACAATGGCCGCACCACAATAAGACAAAAAGGTCGCGAAAGAAGATTCTGCGGATGAAAGGGTGGAATCGAACGCGCTCTGAACGTTTAACCTTGCGCCGAGGGCAAGGATTGCCGGCAGTTGGCATAGCCAGTCCGAGTGTCTCAAGTTAGGGGTTCAGTCCATTTCTGGGGTGTGTGCTCGCACGCGATTCGCGCAAAAACGTACTGATGGAGTCTGGAAGCCAGAACTAGTAAAATCGCCGCCGATATGGAAAAGCAGCCTCTGCCTGTCACGTGCTGCACCGTTTGCGGGAAAGTCGGGTACAACATGACCCTGGTCAATGTACGATGCGGCCGGATCACGAACAACGAGCAATGTAGGGGCCTAAATCAAAGTGCCGTCGCTGTTAACGATTGGAAAGAATGCTCGACATGCAACGGAAGCGGTTGGACTAACGCAAAATGTGCGCGATGTAACGGTGCGGGATGGCTTTTCGTTCGGGCATGATGGTCGCCGTTCGGTTCCTTTCTGCCCTCCCTTCACCATTGCTCTAGCATTGCAAGCGAGTTTGCTCTTTGTCATTGCCCAACCGTAACGACCAAACTAAACTCTCCATCGCCACAATCGTGGGGGCGCTCACATGTCGGGTTTCTTGCAACGGCTGATGCCGAAGGGAGCGGACTTCTTCGTTCTCTTCCAAAAACAAGCGGAAAACATTGTTCTGGGCGCTATGGCATTCACGAAGATGCTGGAACACTATACTGGCGTCGTGGAGCAGGTACAAAACATCAAAGCCATCGAACACTCCGGCGATGAGATTACTCACCAGATTTTCCGAAAACTGAACCAAACTTTTATCACCCCGTTCGATCGTGAAGACGTCCACGAACTGTGCGGCACCATGGATGACGTTATTGACTTAATTGATGCGGCTGCGAGCCGCTTCGTCTTATATCGCATCGACAATGTCCGCTCTGGCACAATCGAACTATCGAAGATCCTTACTCTCGCGACCAGGGAACTTTCCGCCGCTATCCATGGCATCCCGTCGCCCGATGCTGCGCTCCAGAGGGTAATTGAAATCAATCGTCTCGAAAACGAGAGCGACCGCATGTGTAGGATATTGATCGCACAGTTGTTCGAGGAAGAAAAAGATGCGGTGCAAATCATTAAATGGAAGGAAATTTTTGAAGTAGTCGAAACCGCCGTCGACAAGTGCGAGGACGTCTCCAATGTCATCGAGAGCATCATTCTGAAGAACGCCTGATGCTTCCTGTGGCGCGCCCTGGAAATACTCGATACCAGCATCACGTCGTGGAGGCGGAGTGAGCTTCTTCGTCATATAGGAACAGTCAGTGCGGGTAGGTCTCATCGGAATGAGCACATTTTTGCTGGCAAGCCTCACCGTCTTCCTGACACTAGCGTTTGAGTTTTCCAATGGGTGGCATGATGCCGCCAATTCCATTGCAACCGTGGTTTCCACCCGCGTGTTGACGCCGTTCCGCGCGGTATTTTGGGCCGCATTTTGGAATTTCATCGCCGCTTTTATTTTTGGCACTGCTGTTGCTAATACGGTTGGTAAGGGCATGGTCCATCTCGAGATGGTGGACACTCGTGTATTACTGGCGGGATTGTTGGGCGCCATCATTTGGAATTTGATTACTCTAACGCTGGGGCTGCCCACGAGCTCGTCACACGCACTGATGGGCAGCTACGGTGGCGCAACCATTGCTTTTGCGGGAATTAAGGCGCTCATCCTGTCCGGCTGGGTGTTGCCTTTGCTCTTCATCGTTTTGTCGCCGCTGATTGGCTTCGCAGTAGGACTGTTCGTCAGTATTGTGACCACCTGGATGGTGCGGAACCGGAAGCCGGAAAAAGTGGACCGCTGGTTCCGTCGCTTGCAGTTGGTCTCAGCAGCGGCGTACAGCCTTGGCCACGGCACCAACGACGCCCAGAAAGGTATGGGCATTATTACAGCAACCTTGGTAGCCGCCGGCATGATGAAGAACTATCAGGTTCCCTACTGGGTCATCATCTGCTGCCATCTGGCAATGGCCGGCGGCACCATGGCCGGTGGTTGGCGCATCATCAAAACAATGGGGCAGCGCATTACCAAGCTGACGCCCTTCGGCGGATTCGCTGCGGAAACGGCGGGCGCGATTACGCTGCTCGCTACGGCGCATTTCGGTATACCCGTCAGCACCACTCACACGATTACAGGAGCCATCGTTGGAGTCGGATCCTCACGTCGATTAAGCGCGGTGCGCTGGGGCGTCACGCACAACATAGTCTGGGCATGGCTTCTTACGATTCCCGGTGCGGCCATACTCGGTGCGATCTTGTTCAAGACCCTAGTATTACTACGTTAAGTTCTTGACGTTTGGTTTTGCTGGTGCTACCGTCGCGAGCATGACAGATGCCCAAGTCGAGAAATGCCGAAGGCGCTTGGAACAATTCCTGAGAGATTTGCTGGAGCCCATGGGCAGGAGCGAGCGAAGGCATTGGGGTGCGGTTTACATTCGTGGACTTTTGCTGAATGGAGAACGCAAGTCCATCGAGCCGCTTGCCGATCGCTCGGACGAAGGAAATGTACAAGCTCTACAGCAGTTCGTGGGACAAAGCCCGTGGGATTGGGTGCCTTTGTGGGAACGTCTGGGCAAGCGCATGACTGCGGAATTGGAGCCGGACCCGGTTTGGGTTATCGACGATACGGGCTTCCCCAAACAAGGCAAGCATTCGGTGGGAGTGGAAAGACAATATTCGGGAACGCTCGGCAAGGTTGGAAATTGCCAGGTGGCCGTCAGCCTGCACCATGTTGGAGAACAAGGCAGCACGGTGCTCGGCTGGCGTCTGTATCTACCGGAAAGCTGGACGAAGGACGGTAAGCGTCGTGAGGAAGCGGGCATTCCGGAAGAAGTTGTTTTCAAAACGAAGTGGCAACTCAGCCTGGACATGATCGATCAGGTGCGCACTTGGGGCTTACCGAATCGCATTGTCGTGGCGGATGCTGGTTACGGAGATACCACGGAGTTTCGCGACGAACTGGAAGCTCGTCAACTCTCTTATGTTCTAGGTATTTCCTCAACGACGGGAGTATGGAGCAAACCACCACAAGCAAAAGTTCCACGCTACCAGGGGCGAGGCGCTCCAGCGACGCGCTACGCCTATGGGAAACAACGGCCGACCTCCGCGCAGGACGCGGCGGTCCAAGCGAGAGGTTGGAAGAGAATCCGCTGGCGGCAAGGCACAAAGGGATGGTTGGAATCACGATTCGTGGCCTTACGAGTTCAGCCCTCTCATGGCTTCGTCCGTGGGCAACCACCGCACAAGGAAGTGTGGTTACTGAGTGAATGGCCCGAGTCGGAAAAGGAACCGGCCAAGTACTTCCTTTGCGATCTGCCCGCCACCTATACACTGCGACGATTAGTACGGCTCGCGAAGTGTCGCTGGAAGATCGAGCAAGATTACCAGCAACTGAAGGCGGAACTGGGACTGGATCATTACGAAGGGCGGAGTTGGATCGGTTGGCACCACCACACCACGCTGGTTATGTTGGCTCACGCATTTCTAACCTTGGAAACTCTCCGCAGTAAAAAAAACTTCTGGCTGGACCCTGCCACGGACGCGTCGTGAAATTCAATACCTGCTTTTTACCTGGACAGGCTTCTGTGCTTACTGCGGAGCGAAAGCAAAGCGCCCGCGAGGTCCCTGAATACTTAACGTAGTAATACTAGCGCCCCATCTGAAATAATCAATCCTTACGAACGTCGAACCTGCAGGGCACGAATCCAACGGAACCGTTGGAAGACGACGAGGGTTTGATCGCTAGAAGCCAACTCCGGACTTTTCTCCCAACGGTGGCGGTATAGTAGCTCTGAGAGAAATAGTAGGAGAGTGGGAGTTGATATTTGTAGATAAATTTGTCCCATCGGATGTGGCGGCAAAACTCGCCGTCTCGTTGGGTATTGGCCTCCTGGTTGGCATTGAAAGGGAGTGGTCGAATAAAGACCTCGGCGCTCGAACCTTCGCGCTTATCGCTTTGTTGGGAGCTCTGGCAGTTCTTTTCGCGCCATTTCTGGTTCTTGTAGCTTTAGCCGGGGTGTTTTTGATTATTGCTTTTGCCAATATACGTAGCTTGATGGTTGACAAGACGCTAGAAGCGACAACATCCGCCGCGCTGTTAGTTGTTTTTGTATTGGGAGCTCTTGTCGGGCAGGGACACTTGTTTACGCCCGTCGCGGCCGCGATTGTGGTAACGATGTTGCTCAGTTGGAAGATGGAGTTGCGCCGATTTGCGGGAGGACTTCAAATAGCCGAGATCCATAGCCCTGTGCTGTTAGGCCTCTTGGGCCTCGTTGTCTATCCTATCCTTCCGAATCAATTCGTCGACAAATGGGACCTCATCAATCCAAGACAGGCATGGCTTACTGTCATTGTTATCGCCGGCATCGGATTCATAAATTATGTCCTTCTGAAAATTTATGGCACCAGAGGCCTTTATCTGAGTGGCTTCCTGGGAGGATCAGTCAATAGCAGCGCGGCCGCTCTGGAGTTAGCGAAACCTCGGAGCGCGGGCACTACCTCCTCTGGCGTCGCGGTCGCCGCGTTATTGCTGACGATCGTCGCAATGTTTGTCCGCAATCTGATTATTCTGGCGCTGCTCGCTCCATCTGCCCTATATACTGCTGCCGGACCGATACTGACGATTAAATACCGAGATTTTACTAGGATGAATGCAAAATCCACATTTGCCATGAAACACCGTTGAGACTATGCTGTCCTCATGTTGAATCACACCTCTACGATCACACAAGGGGGTTGCTGCTGTTGCACCCGTGTGACTACTGGGGTGGGGCGCGGAGCTGACTAAGATTTAACTCTCGTCCGAATCTGTATTGTTGACCCACCGCCATTCGAATTGGTAGGTGGGTTTTTTGTTTTCGGAAGTGCTCGACACGCAGAACAAGAGAGAAAGAGATCAACGGCGGGGGCAATTCAATGAAACGCATTTTGCTGTTAGAGAACGACCTTCACATCATCGACCTATTGCGATGCAATTTATCCAAGGAAGGATTTCACGTAATCGCGTGCTGCGACCGAACGGAAGGGCTCTCATGGCTCCGCGAAAAAACGATAGATTTGCTGATCGTAGAGAGGGTAATGCCGGGTTTTTCCAGTCTTGAAATCTGTAAACAGCTTCGAGCAGACCTGGATCTAAGCTTCCTGCCTATTTTAGTTCTCAGTGCGACCGACGATGAAGTAGATCGTGTCCTTTGCCTTGAACTTGGCGCAGATGCTTATCTTACAAAACCACTTGAATTAAGAGAACTAACCGCAAGAGTAAAGACTCTTCTTTGGAGGGCTGATCCGGATTTTGTTGTTGAGAAGTTGATTGACCTCGGCGACGTACGAATTGATCCGGCATCCCATTGTGTGACAAGGGGCAAAGCGGCAGTTCCAATTAGTACACTTGAATTCCAGCTGCTTCATTTTCTCGTAACTCGTCCCAACCAGGTATTCACGCGAAGCCAATTAATTGGAGCGCTTTGGAGAGAGGAATCCCTCTCCGATAAAAGTTTGGACGTTTACATTCACAGGCTGCGAGAAAAGGTCGAAGAGAATCCGCGAAATCCAATGTTCATCAAAACGCTGCGAGGAACCGGGTACATGGTTCAATTGTGACGTGATGAGTGGGGACCGAAGCATCCCCGCGATCCAGCGAGCGCGAAACGCTTCACAGTAAGCCGAAAACGACTCAGGCGACGTGGCCAGCACACTCTGGTATCGGGCGACGAACTTCCGCCACAAAGGATTCGGCCGTCTGCGCTCACGAGGAATCCGCTGCCAGAGCCAGATAATTTGCCGTCGTCGCCGTACGTCTCAATAAGAACGACTGAAGGCCCGGCCATTTTGTAGATGTCGCCGGCCGTTTTTTCTAATGCCGCTGTTTGTGTGGCTTGGGACCGCAGAGACACGGGCGCCAGGAGCATAAGCAGGGCTGGGAGCACTTTGAACATAGCTCACACCTCGGAATGGACGCGAGGCTATAACACAATCACGTACCGTGCAAGGAACCGTGCAATCTCGAGTGGACGGACGGCAATCCTGCGGCACTCCAAGTTTGCTGGTATGCGCGAGGATAAGGCCGCTCGGAGCATCGTCAAGGAGCATGCTGGCGAAGTCTGAGCGTTAGGTTGGGCAAGAGACAAGTCAAACGTACTTGCCCAAAAACCACCTTATCCGACTGCTGGTAACTCGTTCATTCTAAAAGGTCGGAATTTGCGGATCTAGACCGCCCAAAATCAGATGTGATTCTGGGCATCGAATCTTACGAAAATTGGATGTGTGGAATCAGCCATCGAGCCGTTCCGAAACGTTTTTTGTTCGCTAGCAGCAAACTGATCGATTACGACGAGAAATGCAGAGCCGGTCACGCTGGCGGGAAGCATGGCGCGAAGTCTTGTAGACAATCCACAAACAAATGTGTGACATGCCACATGCCAGCGATAGAATTGCCCGGGGCGCACTGCAACTTTTCGGATCATTGGATTCGAATCGTGAAGCCCACGAAAAGCATCCGGGTTAGCATCCGAAAGTCGTGGATGGGCCAGGGCACGGCCGAATTATAGAACACTCGACCCCATGACAATTACGCGATAACGGGACATTTTTCGAGGCTCTTTACCCCCCTAGCATTCTTATTTGCCCGAAGGTCGGTACGGCGCAACCTGCTCCGCAATCTTCGCTTTGTCTCCCACGACCACAATGGTCATTTCGTTCTGCCGGATGTACTTCTTCGTCATACTTTTCACTTGTTCCGGCGTCACGGCATTCACGTTTTGCACCCAATTCGTCAAATAGTCGTCGCCCAATCCCTGGAAATCCACGAAGCTCAACTGCTGGATCAGGGCTCCTCGCGACGAATTCCGGATCACAAACAGGCCCGAAAGATACGTTTCAATTCCTTTCAACTCCGCCTGGCTCGGCGCTTCGTTCTGCAGTCGCTCGATTTCTCCGAATATCTCCTTCAGCGACGGCCCAGTGAACTGCGTCGTCACGTCCGCCGCTTCTGCCCAAAACGCGTCGTGATAGCGCCTCGACACATAACTGTACGGCGAATAGGTGTAGCCCTTCTGTTCGCGAATATTGCTGGTGATGCGCGAACCAAACGACCCGCCCAGCAGCGTGTTGGTCACATCCAACGCAATGGTGTCCGGACTGTTCGGCCCAGGCACGGGCAGACCCATCAACAAGGTCGATTGCGCCGCCCCCGGTCGGTCCGTCAGTTCCAATACATGTTCCGGCTTCTCGTCCGGCACGTCTGTGGTCGGTGCGGGTCCAGCAGCCCAACTCCCAAAGCCCTGCGCGATCGCTTTCTTGATCTCCGCCGCGTCGAAGCGCCCGGCCACGTATAGCTGCGACCGCACTGCCCCAAAATTGTCGGCGTAAAACTTCCTGATTCCCGCCACCGTCGTCTTGTCTATCCCTTCCTTGGTAGGAAACACCACGCCATACGGGTGACTCGGATACAGAATCTTCCGGAAACGTTCTTCCGCAATGTTCTGGGGTACCGATTCGTCCACTGCCAGTTGCCGTAGCGCGTCATTCTTCAGTCGGGGCAGCTCGGCATCCGGAAACAGTGGATGCTCCGCCACGTCCGCGATTAGCCCTGCCGCGCGCGGCCCGAATTCCGAAAGCACGTCGCTCGAGATTTGTGTTTCGTCCGCATCAATCGACACGTCCAGCGTCCCGCCCATGTCCGCGGCTTCTTCCGCGACTTGTTTCGCGCTTCGCGACGTGGTTCCTTCTTTCATCAGCTTTGCCGCCAGTTGTGCCAAGCCCGGCATGTCCTTCGGTTGATTCGCCGTTCCCGCCCGCACCACCAGCATCAGCGTGACCTTCGGCAAGTTGCCATACGGCACCAGCGTTACTTTCATCCCGGATGGTAAGGCGTAGGTTTCGTGCGCCGGCACCGTAAACGCCTTCGGTGGTCCGCCGGTGGGCGGCGTCTGTTTCTGCGCGCAAACAGGCATCGGTAACAAAACCAAAACGGCCAACGCGAAAATCGTTATCCCTACTCGTTTCATCGCTCCCTCCCTTACTTCTTGTCCGCAGCGGCGGGCGCTGCTGGCTTCGGTTGGTCCACTAAAACCGTCCGGTTCGTCGGCCGCAGATATTCCTGCGCGGTCTTTTGGATCAACTCTGGCGTCACTTTTGCGAACTGTGCTTCCAGTGTGGTCACGCGCGCCGGATCGTCATCAAACAGTGCGAAACTCGCCAGCAAATCCGCCAGTCCGAATCCCGAAAATTGATTCATGGTGTCGTACAGATTCGACCGCAGTTTCACCCGCGCGCGGTTCAGCATCTCCGCATCCACCGGCTTGCTCCGCAGCGGCTCCATCACCGTGTCCACCGCTTGCAGAATCGTGTCCGGAGTTGTGGTTGGGTCGTAGGTCAGATCCGCCATCCACAGCATTGGCCCGCCGTAATCGAACATATTCCCCAGGTAGTTGATTCCGCCGTTCACCTGCGCTGTCAGCCCGCGCTTCTGCACCAGTTCCTGGTACAACAAGCTGTCGTTTCCCTGGACCAGCATTTGGTCCAGCAAGCCCATGGCGTAATACTCGGGCGTATTCCGTTCCGGCATGTGATACGCAAACGCCAGCGCCGGCTTTTCGATCAACGGATCCGGCTTGGTCTCCCGTTTCTCCTTTTCCTGCTTCGGCTCCGTTAAGTCGGCGCGCGGCGGCAGCTGCGAAGAGGGAATTGCTGCAAAATACTTTTCCACCCACTGCTTCGCTTGCGACGGCTCGAAGTCGCCGACAATCACCAGCGCCGCGTTATTCGGCGCGTAGTACATCTTAAAGAACGCCTGCACATCGCTCAACATCGCCGCATCGATGTCCTTCAGATCCCCATAGAAGTTGTGGGCGTTATACCAGTTGGTATTGGCGTACTGCGGCATGTCCAGCCACGGGAATCCCCCATAGGGCTGGTTCAGCACGTTCACCTTCACTTCGTTGCTCACCACCCCTTTCTGATTGGTCAAATTCGCTTCGGTCACGTCCAGCCCGTTCATCCGGTCTGCTTCCGCCCACAACGCCGTCTCTAGCTTATTCGACGGCAAAATCTCAAAATAATTTGTGAAGTCGAATCGCGTCGACCCGTTCAGCACTCCGCCATTTTTCTGCACCAACTGGATGAACTCCATCTTTCCCAGGTTTTTCGACCCTTGAAACATCATGTGTTCGAACAGATGCGCAAATCCCGTCCGGTCCTTCGGCTCAATCCGGAATCCAATCCGGTAGTACACCGCCACGCACACCGTCGGCGCCGTATGATCCGGCGACAGCACCACCCGCAATCCATTCGGCAGCTTGTAATACTCCACCGGCACTTTAAATTCCGTCTCCCTTCCCGCCGCTTCTGCCACGCCCACACACACCATTAACAACGCCGACAACATAAGCGCAGCGCCCCCGATTCGACTCACTTTTCCTTGCATATCCCCTCCTGCGAATTCGCCGCTATCTTAGCCCAAATCCTCTCCCCACTCGTCACAGTCCTTGTCAGCATTGGACAATGTCTTGAAATCTGCGGTGATGTCAAAAACCGCCTGCTTAACTCGAGAGGACGGCAAAATTTGGAACTGGTCACAAAGCCCCGATTGACGCGGTGTTGGCAGAATTCAATTCGATTTACTCGGCCAGAACTTTCGCTTTCTTTTACAGCTATTTCAGCTTCGCGTACTCCGCCTTCGCAGCGATCAGGATGGGAATATCAGGGTCAGCGTCTTTCCAGAGTGAGAGGAAATCTTGATAGGCAGCCTTGGCTTTGGCTGTGTCACCTTGCATTGCGTAAGCGCGGGCCATGCCGAGATGCGCAAGCACGCCGAACGCGTCGCCAATCACGATTCCGCGGTGATCCACAATTTTTTGAAATTCCCTGGCGGCTTCGGCGCCGCGATGCAAAGCCAGGTATGCTTGGCCGCGCAGGTAAATCGGATAAAGGGCTCCGAAATAAGCAAATGTCGCGCTGCGTGGCGAACTTAAGTCGTAGGGAACGTTGACTTGGAGAAGTTCAATCGCCTTTACAGGATCGCCATGTTCCAACGCCAGAGATGCGTAAACTGACGGGAGGTAATTGAATCGGATGGAAGTGTCCTCGGGGAAATCTCTTTCCAAATCATTGGCTAGGGACTGAGCTTGGGAAGTATCGCCCGACATAGCCAGTGCGAGAGCCGCGCCATACCTGTCCTCCCGGTTTTTGGCAAGTGCAAGCGCATCCTTGGCCGTCCGCTTTGCCATAGGTGCATTCCCGAAAAAGGCCTCCCACAGTGCGGCTCTGGTTTCGAATAGAGCTGCCCTTTCGCGATGTCCTGTCTGTTGTGCCAAATCGCTCGCCCGGTGCGACCACCTTCTTGCCTCTTGTAGGTGACCGTTGTACGCCAGAACAAAAGCCTGGCGGTCCGAAACCCAATCTTCTGTGCCAGGTTTTCCTTGCGCCGCAGCCACTTCCCGTTGCATCCCTGCGCTGTCGCCTTTCAAAAAGGCGACAGCGAATCGCAGATGCGACAAGGAAGGAGTTTCCATTTTTCGTTCGGAGGTTCTCCGAAGCAAGTCTTCCGCCTCTGCCAGGCGGTCAAGGTTAACAAAGTTGTATGCAAGGAGGTAATAGCCAATGTAAGCGTCCGGAGCAAGCTGAATACCCTTACGACCCTCTTCCACGGCCCTTTGGTATCTGCCGAGCACGGGATAAATGAAGCCGGCTAAGAAGTGATGGGGCATTACCTCGCGCGGATAGGATTGCGCCCAAGCTTCACACGTCTGCTGCGCTTTTTCCTGGTTTCCCGTTCCGCGACCGTCATAGTAGGCCGTGATGAAAAACTTCTCTCTGTCACTCGCACGATCGCGTAATTCGTAAGCTTTGCGAATGTTCTCTGTAGCGAGGTTGGACTCACCAGTGGAGCCATAAAAGAGTCCGAGTGCAGCATAGCCCATTGCAAATTTCGAGTCGATCTCCACTGCGCGTTTGAAAAAAGGCAGACCGGCATCGCCGCCGGCTGTGGCGTTACGTTCCCAGCCCATGCTGTAGGCTTGCAAAGCCAGCAGTGAAGACGTGCTGGCTTCTTCGAGCGGGACGTCATGCTGCTGGACAGTGGCCAACGATTCACCGACTCGCGCTCTGAATTTGCTGGCCATTTGACTCAAGGCATTCAACACATCTTCTTTTTTGGCGACTTGGAGTAGTTGGTCATCGAGGACTTTTCCGGTGCGGCAGTTCTCCGCTCGTAGTCCCACGACGTACTGGCTTCCCAGATTGGCGATAGAACCTTCCAGCATGGCGGCACTGGCGGTTCGTTGACAGACTTCCCGCGCAAGTTGCCGAGTCAGGCGGGCATCGGTGGGTTGGCTCATCATTTGCAGCGTTTGCTGGACTCGGTCCTCAGGAACAAGGCTTAAGAAAGGAGATTGCTCAAGTTGCACCGCCAAACCCTGCCGCAGCGTGCCGTCGAAAACCGGATCGCCGGTGGAGTTGGTGAAATCCGCGAGGACGATGGTGTCTTTGTCCGTCAGCGCGTGCGCCTTACGAGAGAAAAACAGCCATCCGCCCATGGCCAGCCCGATGACCAGCAAAGTTGCGGCCGTGACCGCCGCCCATCGAAACCGAGCAGATTTTAAGGCAGGTTTCGACTCGACCTGCGCTGTCGAGGAGGCTGCACGGCCTGACGCCGAATCACGCTTCAACCGCTGCAAATCCGTGCGAATTTCTGCGGCGCTCTGGTAGCGCAGCTTGCGCTCTTTCTCCAGCGCCTTGTTGATGATTTCTTCTAACTTTGGGGAAAGGTCGGGATTCAGGCGCACTGGCGCAACCGGCCTGCGATTCAGAATCGCTTCTGTAATCACGCCAGAGGTCTCGCCACGGAAAGGCCGAACCCCGGTCACCATTTCGTAAAGCACCACGCCAAAGGAAAACAAATCCGTGCGTGCATCTAGCGGGAGTTTACTGCGGATTCGGTCGACAGATTTCTAAGAGTTCCTTTTTCTGGAGTTTAAGGCGTCCGGTTGGTATTACCCACGCTGGGTGATCTGCAATTCGTCCAGCTTCAGCGCCTTGGCCAAAGCCTGCTGCGCCAAAGTTTGCTTCGATAGCACGTAGGCTGCGCGATCAGGGCCTTTCTCGCCTTGTCGTGGATAGAGCAGGATGAACTGCTGAATCTGCTGCAATTCTTCGATGAGTTGTTCCATGGAAAGATCGCTCCAGGCGGCTTTGGCTTGGCGATGCACATACTGCAACAGAGAAATGCCCAGCATGCAGTAGAACGCGTGGATGTGGATCTTGCGGTCGGTCCAGTGATACATCGGTCCCCAGCCGAGCCACTCTCCGTCTTTCAGGCCGCGGAAGACGCGCTCGACCTGCTGCTGACCGGCATAACCAGCCACGACTTGTTCCGCCGTCCAGTCCAGGTGGTTGCTGAGTAGCACGGTTCGCCCTAAACGACGACCGAGCAGGCGCTCAAACGCCACTTGCTCGAAATCAAACTGGAGTCGCCATTGGCCGTCGCGAGATTCCAGCTGATAGCGAATGACCTCGGAGAGGAACTGCCCGGACAACCACTTCTGAATCTTGCGGGTGATGCCCTCCTCAGTCCAACGCGTCCGCGGTTTATTCAATTCCTTCGTAAAGCGTCGCAGGGACTGCAGCGCACGGCTGATGCTGGTGGTCAGGCTGTGCAGTTGCTCGGCGGCAAAAGGCGCCGAATACTTGCACCACCGCGAGATATTCCTGGCCGTGCACCAGTAGCTTCTCCGCGGCGGCCCGCACACCCGGTTGTTCTGCACTGCACGGCGGCAGTTCTTCCGTGGCGCGCTCACGCAACTCCGCCGGCGCTTGATTCCACGGCAGGGCGGAAATCCATCCCACCCCCGCTTCTTCGAGTTGCACGGTGTTGTCCAGTGCGGCCGTGCCTTTGTCGAAGACCAGCGTGACGGTGTCGCGCGCAATCTGGTTTTGATCCAGCAGACGCACGATGCGCTCCAAGGCGACAGAGAACTCTTCGACATCGGCCACGTTGCCCGGGTACACGTGGTGGCATAAGCTCAGCCCATTTTCTCCGTCCAGAACATAGCTCAGACCCACTTGGCGCAGATTGTGGCGGCCCTGCTTGTTGTGGCCGCGCTGCGCCAGTTGGTTCCGCGTGTTGGTCGTGGCAATGTAGGTGTAGAAGTTGGTGGTATCGTAGGCCAGCAGCCGACGACCGACCAGTTGCTTTTCCTTCCACAGACCCAGTAAACGCAACTGCGCCTGATCGAGAGGATCTTCGGCGGGAGCCAGGGTCTCCGGCAGAATCTGTTCGAAGGCGTCCCAGAAAGCTTGCGAAGTAAAGCGTTCGGCAGGAAAACCCCACTCGGAAGCGAGGATGGTCTGGTCGTACCAGTTGCTAACGGCGGTCTTCGGACCGGGATCGCAAATACGGTGAATGGCCGCGAGTAGGAGATAGTGAGCAGGACCGGGTCCGGAACGCGGCGCCGGCCACAGGGATTCCAGCAGTGGCCACACGCCGGACTGTTTTGCAGCGAGCCACAAGGCCCCGGGGAGACCGAAATCTCGCAAGGTGGCGGAGAGGGGAACCGGGGCGGATTTTTGCTGGACGAGTTCAGCGAGTTTTTCGGCGGTGCCCAGATAGGCCTGATGGACGATGCGGGGTTTGCCGTCGCGACGGGCGCTTTCCACGAGGTAATAGTAGAGGCGATTGCCTTTTTTCTTTTTGACAAGGCTGGCCATCAAGGGTAATACATAAACGGAATGCTCTTAACTGTCAAGCATAAAATGAGACAATAATCACACACGAGTCTAATTATATAGGGTAATACACATTCGGAAAGAAAGAAACCGAATTAACTCCTACGGATGGAATGATTTAGTGGGAATGCCCAGAGGTTCGGGACAGCGCTAGCAGTAAACTACCGCTAGCTCTTCACCCCGCACCTGTTCGGGTGACATGTATGTGATGGTGCCAATTGCCGTGCCCGGTCGAGTAAGCAGTTCTCGCTCGCTGACTGTGGGCATCGCCGAAAGATTCGCGACATCGCCCGCTGGTATCAGCTTCGCCAGCCCAAAATCCAATATCTTGGCGTGATCGCGCTCGGTCACAAATATGTTCGCAGGCTTGATGTCGCGGTGGACGATTCCTTTGGCGTGGGCCGCTTCGAGTCCGTCGGCAATCTCGATTCCCAAATCCAGCACTTGCTCAGGCGCCAGCGGCTTGCCGGAAATGCGGTGCTTCAGCGTGGAGCCTTCCATGAATTCCATCGCCATGAAGGGCTGACCGTTGTGTTCGCCGATTTCATGGACGGTACAAATATTGGGATGGTTCAGGGCAGAAGCAGCTTGCGCCTCACGGTCGAAGCGACTCAGGGCCTGTGAGTCTGGCGCGAAGCTATCGGGTAGGAACTTCAAGGCAACGAAGCGGTGGAGTTTGGTGTCTTCAGCCTTGTAGACCACGCCCATCCCACCACCGCCGAGTTTTTCTACGATACGGTAGTGCGAGATGGTCTGGCCGATGAGTGAGTCCGTGCCTGACATTTCGGCCAATGTTAGGTTGCACCAGAAGGCAAGTCAACGAAGCGGACGGCGGTTCCGCGGCGTAGTACCCTGGCGCAGACCCTGCCCAGTGTCGCTAAATTCTCAATCTGCGTCTTTGACAAGCCACCGCTTATCAAGATGCCCGAGCCAGCATCGAACTCATAGTCTATTTGGAGAGTGTTGGATTGATCAACGCCAGATCGGCCAATCGATTTTTCCGGTTTGACCCGTTGTGCCTCGCAAACAAGCCACAGCGTTACGCAGAACAAGGCAAGGAGGGGCCGTTTCATCGCTAGATCATGGCTTCGACCCGCGCTCCTTTGTTAGTGCCTGGCACGCGTTACCGGAGAAGTAACTACATGGGCGAATTATCACCTACGAGGACTTAGGCGGACGAGGCTGAAAACAGAGTTACTCCACCCTCAACGTTTCAATCGGATCCAGTCTCGCTGCCCGCAGTGCCGGTACAATCGCTGCCAGAATCGTCACAAGCACCAGGGTAGCGGCGACGAATGCCAGTGTCATGGCATCGTAAGCCGACACGTCATGAAGCATCGACTCGGCAAACCGCAAAGCAAAAAACAATCCTACCGCTCCCAACAGCATTCCCCAACCCAGCAAAGTCAGCGCTTCCAACAAAATCATTCGCAACACTTTGCCCGGTGTGGCGCCCAGGGCCATCCGCACTCCAATCTCTCCGCGCCGGTGAGTCACACTCGCCGAGAGCAATCCATACAGCCCCAGCGCACTGAGCAATAGAGCCACGGTGCCAAAAAAGTTCGTCAATAGCGTTATCAATTCCTGGCTGCCCAGCGCTGCGTCCATTTGTTCACGCAAGGTAACAAAAGTCACCAGAGGGACGGTCGGAGCAATCTCGGAGAGCGTCTGGCGAAATCCTGCGACGGCCTGTGCCTTCGACGGAGAGTGGATCAAAAACACCATGGCCCATAGATGATCGACTCGCTTCGTCGATAAAGGCAGATAGATCGTCCGTGGGGGACGCAGCCGCACATCATAGTATTTGGCGTCTTCCGCCAGTCCGATCACCCGACATTCTACCTTCTCCGGAAATTCATCGGTTACACGATTCCGTACGTACCTTCCCACGGCTTGCTGATGTGAAAAAAAGAATCCCGCAGCGGACTCATTCAAAATGCACACATTCAACTCTCTATCAGTCTTTTCAAATTCCCTGCCGGCCAGAATGCGCGTCTTCATCGTCTGAAAATATCCCGGGCCGACTTCGTTGTAAGGCATTTGCGTATCTTCGGGGGGATTCAGCCCATCCGACACAGCCTGAAAATCACCCGTAATTTTTACGCCGGTCATTGGTGTCTGAAAGGTGACCGCCGCAGAATCGACGCCTGGCATTTCCATTAGGCGGTCCACCATGCGTTGGTAGAGGTCAAGCTTGGCATCACCTTTCCGTTTTAGAAGGTCCAAGGGTGAGTTTTGTATCGTCACATGGTCCAGATCAAATCCCGTTTGCTCGGCGCGCAGTTTTACGACGCTTACAGAGAGCAGGGATGCCATGGCGACCAGGACCAGCGACAAGCCCACTTGAATCGGTACAAACATTCGGCCCGCAATCTTTTTGCGTCCACCCATCGTTGAGCGCGATTTCAGGAGCGTTCCTGGATCGGTACGCGACGCTTTCCACGCAGGCAAGGTGCCGCACAACACGGTTGTTAGCACGGCGAAGGCCAGAGTCATCCAAAAAATGGCCTCATCCGGATGGACAGAAACCGCTTCGTCCATCATGGGATCGCGGAAGAAGCGAAGGAGTGTGTCGGTACCATACCAAGCCGTCATTGCGCCCACCGCGCTGCCCAAGATGGCAATGACAAAGCTTTCCGTAAGATATTGCAGCATCAGCCGCCTTGCTGAGGCCCCCACGGCAGTCCGAATGGCAAATTCCTGCTGCCGCGCCAACACGCGAGACAACATTAGCCCGCCGATGTTCACGCAGCACAGCAACAAGACGACTCCAACCAGTCCCTGCATCAAGTACAGCGGCTTTTTGTAGGTGTACGTTATGTAGTTGGGCAGCCCGTTTCGCGCCGAACTCACCAATAAATACGCTTTCTGAAAATAGGAATCTTTTTGGAAACGCTGGGGAATGGATCGCTCAAACAGTCCTTTCTGTAACTGTTTCACCTCGGCCTTCGCTTGAGCCATCGATACACCTGGTTTCAGCGTGCCAATTACATCAACTTCAAACAGGTGTGTGTTTGTCTCTTCCAGTAGATCTGGGATATTCGACGCTATTGGTAAAAAATGCAGAGGAAGATACATTTTCGCCTGCGTGCCCGGCCAAACTCCCTGAAAATCGGGAGGAGCAATCCCGACTATGGTCATCGGCACGTCGGAGACCGTGATCTTTTTTCCAACGATGTCTTCCGCCGCCCCGTAGAAATCTTTCCAGAAGCCATAGCTCAGAACGACCGGCCAACCCGTGCTTGGTCCGCCTCTCACGTCATCAGACGGTTCGATCAGCCTGCCCCGGTAAGGCGGCAGCCCCAACAAATCGAATGCGTTCCCACTAACCATTCCCGCCGTGTATCGCTGCACCGATCCCTGTTTGTCTCTGAGTAGCACCCGGCCTTCTTCCCACGCGGAAAGCTCACGGAAACTAGATTGCTCCGAACGAAAGGCTTCGAACATCTGATAGGTCATCCACGAACCATCATCCTCACTTGGTTGAGCCATGCTCGCAATCCCTACCATCACCAGTTGCGTAGCGTTTGGCGTCGGGAGGCTCCGCAACACCAGCCCGTAAAGCAGTGTAAAAATCGCCGTGTTTGCACCAATTCCCAAGGCCAACGTGAGCACGGCTGCAACCGTCAGCACCGGATTTTTCCTAAGCATGCGCATGCCGTAGCGCAAATCAATCATCAAATCCTCGAGCCAGCTCCATCCCCACGCTTCGCGTGCCGTTTGCTTGGTCGACGTTAGGTTCCCAAACTCACTGTTTGCAACCACTACTGCCTGGTCTCTGGACATACCAACGGCAACCAGTTCCTCCACTCTCTGTTCAAGGTAAAAGGCAACCTTCTCGTCGAGATGCTCGTATGGCTGCTGGTGCGTAAAAAGTTGTCTTAGCCACTTCATGGTTCACCCGAAGCCAGTGCGTTCGAAGATGTGGTCGTCGTCTAGCGCCATCTTACGCCGGTAACCGGCACTTAGGGCTTACCAGCTCAGGCATGCCTGCAGTCAGCGTGGCACGGCGAAGTACCCGCGCGGTCCCACAACGTGCGCGCCTGCGCGCGTACCTCGATCGCCGCGCCCGGCTCAATTCTTTGGTACTCTCTAGCGAAAAAGTCGCGTCTCCGACAGCCGATCTTGCGACAGGATCGCAGAGCAGGAATTCTCCAGCTTGCCTAAAAACGCGAAACGAGGGTTTGGCGCCGTCTTCATTGACTTTGCCACTTTGTCAATTGTGAATGCAAAGACAATGAAAAAGCCGTTGCCACCGCCGTTGTCGCCCACACACTGGAGCCGAGTAGGCCGGTGCGAATTTTTTGCACCCCGAAAGTAAATTATCCCCGTTGTAGGTGTTTTTTTGCCGTGTTCCGTTTTGTTGTATGAGTTTCAAATGGAAG
Source organism: Candidatus Acidiferrales bacterium (assembly GCA_963783955.1). Taxonomy (GTDB): domain Bacteria; phylum Acidobacteriota; class Terriglobia; order Acidiferrales; family UBA7541; genus Acidiferrum. Next base: position 885,297 of record CAWAPN010000005.1, read on the forward strand.
GCGATAAAATCGCGCAAACGAAGTTAGGCGCGCGTGAAGTATCCGAAAGATTCCTCGTTCTTTGCGAAGGATATTGCACGCAGCCTCAACGACTTTTGCAATACGACTAGTTTTTTTCCGCAAAGGAGCGTCTCTCGTGCCAGAAAATACTCCGCATCACGCGCTGGGTGACCGCGCCGCATTTCAACTCGCGAATGTCACAAAGACGCCGCCGCAGTACGGCGCGATCACGCCCCGGTGGCTGGTTCGCTTGCTGGACTGGAAGCCTCTGGAGGCGGGCACGCTTCGCGTAAACCGCGTCGTCGAAGACAAGCTTCTGGAGGTCGTGTGCGGGCAAAAGGACGAGAAGCCGCTTCCGGAGAGTTATCTGGATTACGAAGAGAAACCGCGCGAGTACACGTTGTGTGCGATTTCTGTGGTGCTGGACGTCCACACGCGCGTATCCGATTTGTACAGCAATCCATACGACCAGGTACGTGAACAATTGCGCCTGTCGATCGAGAATGTGAAAGAACGCCAGGAAGGCGAGTTGATCAACAACCCGGACTACGGATTATTGAAGAACGTTCCCTCGAGCCAGCGAATCAAGACCCGCAAGGGCGCTCCAACCCCGGACGATCTAGATGAACTGCTGACCAAAGTCTGGAAAGAACCCTCCTTCTTCCTGGCCCACCCCACGGCGATTGCCGCGTTTGGCAGGGAGTGCACGCGCCGCGGTGTGCCTCCACCGACTGTAACGCTGTTTGGAACGCCATTCCTAACGTGGCGTGGTATACCGCTGATCCCGACCGACAAGTTGCATGTGGATGGGCAACTGAAGCCGAAAGCGGGCGGAAAGACCAGCATCCTGCTTCTGCGCGTGGGTGAAAAGAAACAGGGCGTGATCGGATTGTTCCAGCCGGGATTACCGGGCGAACAAACACCCGGTCTGTCGGTGCGCTTCATGGGAATTAGCAACCGCGCATTAGCATCGTACTTGATTTCGCTGTATTGCTCTGCCGCGATTTTGGTAGATGACGCGATCGCTGCGCTCGATGACGTCGAGGTCGGACAATATCATGACTATAAGTGAGCCGGGAAAAAGCGCTCCGCGGAGTTCGATAGGTGGGCAGACGGTTCCGGCGGGATTACCGGACCCGAATGTGCTCGCGCGCATGGCGAACGAGTTTTTCACAGGGCTGCCGGAATTTGTTCCAGTAGCGGAAAGTGTTTTGAGTGAGGCGCAACGGAGTGGAAACGTCCCGAGCGCCGCACAGGCTGCGCCGCCTGCAACCTTCCCGGGCAATCCAGCTTTTGTTCCCACAACAGGGATTCCCTCAGAAACTCAGTTGCGGGCATGGCCATCCACGTCCGCTTTGCCGCCGGTGCTGCCGCAGATTCCTGCAACACCCGGAACGGCCATTCCAGAGGTTCCCGGCGGTGTAACGGAAACGCGTTACGGAGGGGTTTCGTCACTTTCGTTTTTGGATGAAATCCGGCCGATCTTCGCCTATCGCAAAGAAACTCCTCTGCCCATTGTGCCCCCAGCCTCTACCGTGAGCATTCCAGGAGAGGCGGAACTGCGAGCGTTTGCGAACAGCTTTTCGAACTCGGCAACTCCCGAGGTGACGGAATCATTCCGGACGCTGGGAGCACCCCAATTGCCGGGGGCGGCGCTCCCAGGGGAAACGACGGATTTCTCGACCGGGTATTCGTTCCTTAACGAGACGCGACATTTAGCACCAGTAGGAACTGGACTTGGAGCAGATCCGCTGCGCATTCAGACGAACGCTGATCAAGGGCTGATTCTTTCCTCCCAACCGTTTGACGTCCAGGCGATTCGCCGTGACTTTCCCATCTTGCAGGAGCGCGTGCATGGGAAACCGCTGATCTGGCTGGACAATGCCGCGACGACACAGAAGCCGCAAAGCGTAATTGATCGACTGAGTCACTTCTACGCCCGCGAGAACTCCAACATTCACCGCGCGGCACATGAACTTGCGGCACGCGCCACGGATGCCTACGAGAGTGCGCGGGAAAAAGTCCGGCGGTTCATCAATGCGCCAACGGTGCGGGAAATTATTTTTGTGCGCGGCGCAACGGAAGGCATCAACCTGGTCGCGCAGAGTTGGGGACACCAGCACATCCAGAAGGACGACGAAATCATCATTACCTGGCTGGAGCACCACGCCAACATTGTGCCTTGGCAGAGACTGTGCGCGGAAAAAGGTGCAAAACTGCGAGTCGTGCCTGTGGACAATAGCGGGCAGGTGCTGCTTGGGGAATATCAAAGATTGCTCGGTCCGAAGACGCGCCTGGTAGCGTTTGCGCAGGTCTCGAATGCTCTCGGCACAGTGACGCCTGCGCAGGAAATGATTGAGATGGCGCATCGGTACGGAGCCAAGGTTTTGCTGGACGGAGCTCAAGCGGTCTCGCACATCCAGTCGGACGTGCAAGCGTTTGACTGCGATTTTTACGTGTTCTCAGGGCACAAGATGTTCGCGCCCACGGGTATCGGCGTCGTGTACGGAAAAACGGTTGCCCTCGAGAATTCTCCGCCTTGGCAAGGCGGAGGCAACATGATTCAGGATGTGACCTTCGAGAAGACAACTTACCAACCACCACCCGGAAGATTTGAGGCAGGCACGGGAAATATTGCCGACGCTGTTGGGCTAGGCGCCGCGATCGATTACCTGGAACGAGTGGGCATGGTCAACATCTCCCGTTACGAGCACGACCTGTTGGTCTACGCCACGGAATCACTTCAGAGCATTCCGGGATTGCGGCTGATCGGAACAGCAAAAGAGAAAGCAGGCGTGTTGTCGTTTGTGTTGGACGGATACCGGACCGAGGATGTCGGCGCGGCGCTTAACCGGGAAGGCATTGCGGTGCGCGCCGGACACCATTGCGCTCAACCGATTCTCCGACGTTTTGGAGTCGAAAGCACCGTGCGACCCTCGCTCGCGTTGTATAACACCTGCGAAGAAATCGATGCACTGGCCGGCGCGCTCTGGAACTTGAAACTTGGCCATAATTCTATTTGAGTATGCCTTCCACCGTTACGGGCCGGCGGCGACTCTGCCCGGCTGTTTCGAGGTTGCAAAGCGGATTCCTACGGGCGAGCGCGCGGTGATTGCGTTTTCGGATTCGGCGTCAAAATATTTGAGTGAACTTTTTGGCATGAAGACGGATGGCGGAGACAAGCAAACTCTGGATCAGCGAGGACCTGGCAGAGAAAATTCGCCGGCATGGTGCGGAATCCTACCCGCATGAATGCCACGCGAGATTTCGGGCCTATTCCCTCTGGTGAATCAGAGCGAAGGCTCCCCGCACAACGGTTTTTCCGTTATGCCGAAGATGTTCTCAATGCCGAGAAAGCGTCTGTGGCAGGAGGATCTGACGTCATCGGTTAGTATCGCTCACATCCGGATCATCCCGCAAAACCAAGCGCGTACGACAGGGAGCTTGCCTGGCGCTGGTACAGCTATGTCATCGTGAGCGTAGAGGAAAGCGTGCCCGTGGCGTTTGGAAGAGGATCGCACGGAGTACTCAGAGGAGACGATCGAGATTCGTGCGCCTTGAATTTGTATTTCTTCATGCTTTCGCAGTTTCTCACCGCACGGCCCTCGATCACTCGGGATTGAACCGATCCTGCGATTGCGTCGAGGCAGATTCGCCAACGGCGAATTGCCGGTGCTGATGTCCACGTGGAAAAGCACCAGACGGTTGTTGTGTGTGCAGTTGGCCCACGCAAACGAGGGGATGCCGAAGATGTATCCGAGCAGCTTGAGCCTGCGATAAAGATTAGAAAACTCGCGGCACAATCGGAAGCAGGACGACAGTGGTGTCAGCGGCGTGCGGTCCTCGCTTTTTATTTTTTTGGCCAGGCGTTCAAAAGGCGGCGCAGCAGGATGAGTTGGCCGAGATGGTAGGCGTTATGGTCGATGAGGAGGCTGGTTTTGTCGGCCAGAGATTGGTTGTTGGCATGCTTAATGGGCGCGAGGATATTGTGTTTTTCCAGGGCGGCGACTAACTTCTTACGGTCCGCCCGGAACGAGGCGATGGATTTGTCCCAGGCTTTGGCATCGGGAGGTTCGGGCGATTTCGGCCAATAGCCATCGGGAAAATCGGGAGACTTGTGCTTGGGATTGAGCGCGTATTGGACGATGTCCCATTGGGCGATGCGAAGATGTTCGACAAGCTGGTAAGCGGAGTGGGGAAGATCGTGGGGGCGCGCGCCTCGGAGACCGGCCGGAAAATTCTTGACGGCAGCGTCGAAGCCGGCGTGGGCATGATCCACTGTGAGATGAGAGATCAGCGCCTTGCGGAGAGAGTTCGATTGTTTCGGCGATTTTTGCGGCATAGCGTCCTCCGGTTGGAATCTTGACAGCGTATTTGGATGAATCTTGGGCACGGTTCGGCACATGCAGTGCGTTAAAATTGGCACCGAATCCAGTAGCTTCTCTTGCCGTAGCCCGCGAACCCAGATCTTACCTTTATCTTGGCAAGGTGCGACCTTGGCGCTTTTCGAGAACTCAGAGCACAATTTCAAGGTGTTCGATTTGCCCAGCGAGAAACTCGGAGAAGTTGCATGACGACGCATCGCCTTCTTTTGCTCGGGATTCTTACGATTTGCTCAACGAAGGCCTGGGGGCAAGGAACACAGAGTTCCGGTATGGCGGCGCAGGCCGCCCCGTCCGCCGCAATAGGTCCCTGCTCGGCGGGTGGACAAATCCACATGAATAGCAGCGGCTGCTACGCCACACTTGCCGCAGCGTTCGCCAAGTGCCCTGACCAAGGTTGCACCATCGATATGCGCGAGGATTACAGCCCGACCGCACTTGCGCTCGGAACCTTTGACCCCGGCACTTCCGCTGTCACCATCCTCCTCGGCCCGTACAAATACACCCTCACGCAGATGACCGTTCGCGACGGCCTGCACGTCATCGGCGTCACTTCTGGCGCGACCCTCGTCACGGCCCGTAGTCCGTCCAAGGCTATGTTCGTTCTGCCGCTCAGCGGAGACTACCCGTCCATCGTGGCCCAGCACGTCCTCTTGCAAGGACTCAATCTGCAAGCCGCTCCGGGAAGCACCGCGGACGGAATCAGCATGGTTGCCGCCAGCAGCGGTGGCCTGTGGTACTCGCAATTCAGCGACCTCGTCCTCGGCTCACTCACAACCTTCGGCGGCTACGCGATTGTCTTCGATTCCACCCGAGGAGGCTCGCCTCCGGCGACCGATCAGTTCATTTCCATGCGCGACGTGATCGCGTTTCGCGGAACCAATGCTCCGCCGGCCTTGCGTGTAACCGGCGCTTACTCCGGCCAAATGACTTTCGACAATTGCCAGTTTGACGGTCCCACTCCGCACGACAACGGCCACGTGAATATTCAGATCGATGACGGTGGCCAAACAGTTTGGATGCCTTATTCCATCGTCATGACCAACGTGACTTCGCAGCACGCCGGAGGCCCCAACGCAGTCGCGATTCAATTAGGAGGCGTGGAAGGCTTTGTCTGCCAGGGATGCCATTTCGAAGACGACAACGGGGTAATCCGGGAAGCCGCCGGAAGGGGAAACCGCGGCAATTGGGGAGTCACCATCAAGGATAGTTATTTTTCGAATGATGTGGCCCGTGACCACGGGCGTGGATTCATCGGCGAAACAGACGCAAATTCAAGTCTCGCTTTCGACGACAATGTTTTCTTCGGGACGCCTGACGCTTACTTCATCGGGACTTCCACGCAGTACGTCACAACAAAGGGCACCGTGAATGGAATCAGCGGTGGCTGGGAGCCAATGCCGCTTTCTTCGTTCTTTAAAATCGCCGATCAGGGCACTTGCACAATGACCGGCGGAACCTGCCCGGACCAGAAGCTCTCGCACACTTATGTTTCTCCGCCCCAATGTTTCGCCAACTGGAACGGCACGGGCACGCTAACTGGCATTCTCAAAGTTCCCAGCACGACCGGCAAAGTCACACCGGCAAGCAGCGTTAGGACAGACACGGCGCAAATCAACTGGGCCTGCCTTGGGACTGATTCTTCACGCTAGGACATTTTTTCCGCCCGAGCCCGCTTGCGGTAGGTCAGGCGAAGTCCGCGGCGGTGGACCTGTTCGACGAAATCACTCGACTAGGTCCAGAGACTTTCTGTTTATGAAACTGGCGGTTCTCATTAAAATCATTCGGTGACTGAAATCCTCTGCCATGGCCTGCTCATCGACATGGACGGCGTTCTGGTCGATTCAACCCCTGCCGTCGCCCGCGTCTGGACACGCTGGGCTGCCAAGCACCATCTCGACCCTGTCCATGCCGTGCAACTCGCCCATGGCCGCCCAAGCCTCTCCTCAATTCAGGAACTGCTTCCCCACGCCGATCCCTCCGTTCATCTCGCCGAGAATCGCTGGATGGAGCAGGCCGAAATCGAAGACATCGTCGGTGTCGTCGCACTGCCCGGCACGAAGGAACTTCTCTCAGCGATTCGCCCATCGCAATTCGCGGTGGTCACTTCCGCCACGCGCGCGCTCACCGAAGTTCGTCTCCGCGCTGCGGGCCTCTGGCAATATGCGCAACATCTCGTCACCGCCAGCGACATTCAGCACGGGAAGCCCGATCCTGAGCCTTACCAGAAGGGCGCGGCGGCTTTAAATCTCCCCTCACAATCCTGCATCGTCATCGAGGACGCCGCCTCCGGTACGCGCTCCGGCAAGGCTGCGGGCGCCCGCGTCCTCGCGCTACGCACCACAAGTCCCGATGAACTTCTGCTCGCCGCCGGCGCCGACTGGATCGTCAACTATTGCTCCTCCCTCAACGTCGTTTCCAATTCTCCTTCAGGCCAACTCACGCTAGCTTTGGCCGACAACGAACTCCCGCGCGTTCCCAAAATGCATTGAGCGAGGAGCGTTTGCGATCTTGCCGAGATGCGCTCCAGCAATGCTGGCCCCCTACTGAAGAGGAGAGCCGCGACCCAAACGCATAGGCCGAGTGCCTGTTCCGTTTCTTCGCTTCTTTGCCGCTTTGCTTCTTTTGCTTCCCCACGTATGATGTCGCCTATCCCGCGATGAGACGCCACCTTGTCGACGCCCACTGACTCGCTCGCCGCCGAACTGCCCCTGCGCCCGGCGCATCCCCGCAAGGAAAAAGGCAAACTCCTCCAAATCCTCGGCGTGGGCTTCGGCATCGCCGTCGCCGTAGGCAACACCATTTCTGCCGGCATCGTTCGCACACCGGGTGAAATCGCCGCGCGTCTGCCCAACCACTGGTTGTTCTTCAGTGTCTGGTTCGGCGGCGCTCTTTACGCCCTCGTCAGTGCCTTTCAGCTTGCCGAACTCGGCGCCGCCATCCCCAAAAGTGGAGGCCAATACAATTTCTCTCGCCGCGCCATCGGCGAATTCGCTGGCTTCATCGTCGGCTGGAGCGACTGGCTCTCCAGTGCCGGATCGACCGGCCTCGTCGGCATTGTCATCGGCGAATATATGGCGCGGCTGTTTCCAGTGTTCGACGGCGCTTTAAAAATCAAAATCACCGCCGTCGCCGTCGTTCTTTTCTTCGCCCTGCTGCAATGGAAAAGCGTTTTGATAGGAAGCAAGATCCAGAACGTCACCACGGTCATGAAAGGTCTGGCCTTCCTGGCCATTGCCGTGGCTTGCTTTACCTTCGGAGGCCATCTTCGCCAAGCCGCCCCTCTCGCAGAGGCCGCCTCGCCGGTGGTCATCCCCGTCGGCGCCGCGCTCATTACCGGTCTCCTTTTCGGCCTGCAGTCCACCATCTTCACTTACGATGGCTGGGACGGGGTCATCTACTTCGGTGACGAACTCAAAAATCCCGGCTATCTCGTGCCCCGCGCCATCTTTGCCAGCCTCGGCTGCGTTGTCGCAATCTATCTCCTGATCAACACCGCCGTACTTTACGTCCTCCCCATAAACGAAGTTGCCGGCAACAATTTTTCGCTTGGCCTCGCGGCTCAGCGCGTCTTTGGCCAGCACGGCGACTTCATCTTCCGCTCCATCATGGTCCTCGCGCTGTTCAGCAGCCTGAATGCGCTGCACCTCATGGCTACCCGCGTCATCTACGCCATGAGCCGCGATGGCCTCTTTTTTCGCGCCGTCTCTCGCGTCAATAAAGGAGGCACTCCCACGGTCGGTCTGCTCCTCAGCGCTCTCGGTGGTGTATCCTTCGCGGTCTTCAGTTTCGAACGCGTCATCGCCATGCTGGCCTTTTTCTTTGTCACCAACTACTTGCTCTCCTTCATCTCCCTTTTCCTGCTTCGGCGCCGCGAGCCCAATCTTCCCCGGCCCTATCGCGCCTGGGGCTACCCCTACACCACGGTGCTGGCGCTCCTCGGTTCCGTCGGCTTCCTCATCGAAGCCACCCGCGAAGATCCTACCAACAGCTACCTCACGCTATTCGCTATAGCCTGCAGTTACCCCGTCTACCGCGTGCTGAAACTAGTCTCAAGCCGTAACGCCGCCGAGCCGGCGTAGCGCCGCACCTTTAGGCCGGCGTCTTGGGTTTCATGGCCGAGGCCTTCTGAGGCGGGCGCCTTTTTCTTGGTAACGCTCCTGCCGCTGCGCCTAACGTCGGTAGGGTTCTCGACGACACAACGGCCGCCTCCCGTTCTCCGTCAGGGCCACCCGAAAGCGGACCCTACAATCGGCATAGGGGGGACGGTCACCCGTCCACCCCTGCCACACCACCGTAGATGCGGGTCCGCGTACGGCGGTTCAGAGAGTTACGCAGCGCCATCGACCAGTCGAGGAAGACCAAGCGAATCGAAGTAAGCGATAGGAAGTGCGGATGACAGGGCCGGACTGTTCGCCAGACGCCAAGGGCCGTGCAGGCTGCCCGCGGTTTGTGCGGCCAGGTCCCGACCGATCCCGAGATGACGCAACTGCGCGTACCGCTGTTTGCCGCGTTTCCACTGCTTCCAGATCATGGATCGCAACCGACGACGTATCCATTCCTCCAGAGCTTTCAGCAGCGAGGGTGTCTGGCAGAAGCCGAAGTAGCTCTTCCAACCTCGTAAATAGGCTGCGAGTTCCTTCATCATCTGTTCCAGGCTGATTCCTCGTGTCCGTTGCGTCAGCTCTCGGATTTTCTGCTTACAGCGCAACAAGGCCTTCGGCGCGATGCGCCGCTTCGGTTCCTTGTTGTTGCTGAAGCTGAACCCCAAGAACTTCCGCTCGACTGGTCGAGCCACCGCACTTTTCGCCTCGTTCACCTTGAGCTTCAGTCGGCGTGTGAGAAAACGAGTGACACTCGTCATCACTCGTTGCCCCGCTCCTCGGCTGCGGACGCAGTTGCGCCAAGCTGACCAGACCTTCCTGATAGGCAGTGATGAGTCGTGCCACGTTGTTTCCCAATCGCACCTGTTCGCGGCGCAAAGTTTCGCTGCGTTGTCTTCGAGGATCACTATTCCGCGCGGCCTCTTTTCGACGGTCAATTTCAGCCTGAATCAGCGTTCCATTGTCCAACAAGCCGATGATCTGGTCCCACACGAACTGGTCCAAGTAGTCTGATCGTACGGGACGGTTGGTGCACAACGCACCTTTGAAATGACGATAGGCATCGGAACCGAGGCATCGATAGTAGTACAGCTTTCGCTTGGACGTTCGCGTGGAAGATCGATACAAGACATAGCCACACTGCTGGCATACCAGCATCCCTTGCAGCAGTGTCGGTTCGATCGTTCGGCGAGGAGAATGATGCTTGTTCTTGGTTAACTGTTCTTGTGCCAGAGCAAATGTCTCTTCACTCACCAGCGCAGGAACGGGCACTTCGATCCAGTCCGCGCGAGGCCGATCACGATGACAGTTGCTTCGGTGCGAGGAACTGTTCCGCTGACGCAGCGGCCGCGTGATGCGCTGTCGTTCTGACTGCTCGGTTTTGCCAAAGCACGCTTTGCCTTCATAGGCCGGGTTGCGCAGCAGTCCCCACACCGTCGATCGTTCCCAGCGAGTTTTTCCCGCTCTCGTCGAAATGCCTCGCTCATTCAACAAACGGGCAATCGCATTGATGCTAAACCGTTGTTGCGTATAAATCGCAAACACCATTCGGACCACGTCTGCTTCGCTTTCTATCACTTCGTAGTACGCGGCTGAAGTATCCGTCTTCCTGACGTAGCGATAGCCGTAAGGAGCTCCCGATAACACATTCACCATTCCTTGTTGGGCTCGATGTCGTTTCCCGCGCCGGTGTCGTTCCGCGATCTGGGCACGCTCGTATTCAGCGATCATTCCCTGAAACTGAACCACGAGTTGGTCCTCAGGGCTGTCTCCAGAAGGCGACTTCAAATAGATAACGTCAACGCCACATCGCGAAAGCTCTTCGCCCAACAAGACCTGATAGGCGTACTTACGGCTGAGCCGGTCGGGCGAGTAGATCAACACCGCTACAATCTGCCCTTGTGCTGCTAAATCACGAAGTGCTTCCAACCCCGGTCGAACCAAACTGGCGCCACTATACCCTTCGTCTTGAAACACCCACTCCGACGGAACGGCGTATCCGTGAGTCTGCGCATATTCCGCCAGTGCTGACGTCTGGCTGCCGATCGTGTGGCTCTCTTTCTGTCGGTCCGAGGAGACTCGTGCATAAATGGCTGCCGGCTTGTTCATGCGCCACCTCCTGAGCGGAATTCAGCGTCGTTGATCCAACTGGCCGACGTATCTCGGGCACCAGCAGTTGGTAGACTTGCTCCAGTTTCCTGATGAGCAAACGATCGAATCGATATTCCAGCTGAACAGCGTGGCGCTCCGATGAAGCGCGCTTAGCCACGCCCTCTTCTCTGCTTCAGGACAGCCAGCAACGCCCGGCTGACGATTTCGCTCAGCGATAGACCCGTGGTGTTCGCGAACGAGCGCACTCGTCGTACCAACTCTTGGGAGAGCTTCACGGTGAAAGCGATCTTGGTGTCGCCGATGGGGACTGGTTGCTTCAAGCGGCGGGCCTGCTGCAGATAACGATAGGCCTGTCGAGGTGAAACACCGCGGTCCCGCACCATCTGCGCTACCGCATCTGGCAGATGATCGAACCGCTGCAGCAGTTCGCGGGCATGGTTGAGGCGTTCGGCTTTCACGGCTGCGCTCGCGCGATCCATATGTCACAACTGTACAACCATATATGACACACCACAAGTGAAGAATAGCACGCATCTACCGATACCTCAACACTCGGTCAAAACTGAAGTTATCTTTTGCGTTCGAGGAGTAAGCGGACCACCTTGCGGCGTCCCCGTCTCCATTCGGACGACCACGCCGTCTTGCATGACGCCTGCCCTGAGCCATTTGCCCGAGCGATCAGCAAATCGCGTTTGTAGACCAAGAAACTGGGGAATGCAGCGAACGGCGACTGAACCACAGCGAGGGAGAAGCGGAGAAGTTCTACCGCGATCTGAAACAGAGAGGAGTCAGCGTGCGGGTGGGAATGGAGGCCACCGGACATGCACGTTGGTTTGAGCGATTAATGCGGAACTGGGATTTGAGCTATGGATTGGAGATCCGGCGGAGATTAAGACCAGGCGCGTGCGAAAGCAGAAGACCGACCGCCAGGATGCCCAACTGCTTCTGAAGCTGCTGCTCGAAGATCGCTTTCCTCGAGTGTGGGTACCGAGTCCGGAAAATCGCGACCTACGGCAACTGCTCTGGCATCGTCATCGATTAGTGCAGATGAGGACACGAATCATGAATCAGTTGCAGGCGGTGGCGATGAATGAAGGAATACGACGCAAGAAAGCACTGTGGAGCAAGTCCGGGCGAGTGCAGTTGGAATCATTCTCTCTGGCTCCCTGGAGCAGCCGGCGCCGGCAAGATCTGCTGGAATTGCTGGATCGGCTAAATCCAACCATCGACCAGCTCAGCGCAGCCATCGCGCAGGAAGCAGAGAAACGACCGGAAGTGCGGCGGCTCATGACCCATCCCGGCGTAGGTCCGCTGACGGCCTTGGCGTTCGTGTTGATCATCGGTTCTCCGGAGCGTTTTCCTTGTGGCAAGCAGATTGGCAGTTACGTGGGGCTCATTCCCTGCGAGGATTCCAGTGCCGGTCATCAGCGGCTGGGACACATCAGTAAGCAAGGCAACTCGTTGCTGCGCTTCTTGCTGGTGGAAGCAGCTCAGATTGCCGTACGTCACGACCCCGATTGGCGACGACGGTTTCTACACCTGGCGGTGCGTCGGGAACGGCGCATTGCCAAGGTAGCGATGGCCCGAAAATTGGCAGTTCGGTTGTACTGGATGTGGCGCAAGGGATGGGATTACCAACAAGTTTTACAGTTCGGTTCGCACGCGGGGCAGCCCGTGAAGGCCCATGGTGTGTAGTAGATCACTGCCTGTTTGATTGGGCGCCCCGCTCCCTGAAAAGGGAGATCGAAGAAGTAATCATGGTCGAAGTTTTGATCGGAGAGATGGTTGGGTCGGACTGAGTTCCGCCCGAGAGATTACACGCGAGCCTTGGTCATCGATGAGAAGTAGGAACCAGAACGAAATCATGCGCTCATATGAGCGGAAGGAAGCAGTCTGCTTAAAAAAGGATTTGACACAGCCGACATTGTTAGAGATGGGCCTTCATCGCTTGCGCGACTACTACGCCCGCTGCTGACTTCTGCTGCACGGTCAAAGTGAATCTCTCCACTTTCAGTCACGATTCCGTGACATGCAGCAGATCTCCCGAGGTAAGTTCGATCGCCTTCCACGCACAACCGCCGGATTTACCACCAGTGCCTTTGATGGTTGTGGGCTTCGCGATCCTTTGCTCGCTCGCCCGGCACCGTAGGCCTCAAATCCAGTTCTTGTCCATCGGCTCGCGTGTTTGCTCCGCGCTTCTTTCAGACCTCGCCTCACGGCTCGGCCCTTGCGCTTCGCTATCACTTCGCCACCATCAGGCTGTGAAGAGGACTTTCACCTCCAAGCTATCGAGCATGCTCGGCACACAAAGAAACGGGCGGACTCCCGTCCGCCCCGTACACCTCGATTTTCAATTTTCGATTTTCGCCGTTCCTAACTCACCTTCTCCGCCACTGCCTTGGCCTGAAGGAACAACAGCAAATAATCTTTCCCGCCGGTCTTCGAATCCGTCCCGCTCATGTTGAATCCGCCAAACGGATGCGCGCCCACCATGGCTCCGGTGCACTTCCGGTTCAAATACAGATTGCCCACGTGGAACTCTTCCTCGGCCCGTTTGATCTTGGCGGTGTTCTTCGAATACACCGCGCCGGTCAATCCAAACTCGGTGTTATTCGCAATCTCCATTGCCTGATCGAAATTCTTCGCCTTGATCACCGCCAGCACCGGACCAAACACTTCCTCCTGTGCCAGGCGGGCCTTCGGATCGATATCCGCGATAATCGTTGGCTCGATAAAATAACCGTCGCCCGCAGCGCGTCCGCCACCCGTCATCAATCGCCCTTCTTTCTTCCCAACCTCGATGTAATCGAGGATGCCCTTCATCGCGGGCTCGCTGATTACCGGCCCCATATAATTGTTCGGGTCATCGCTCGGTCCCACTTTGATTTTCTTCGTCCGCTCCACCAGCTTGTTCAAGAACGTGTCGTACACCTTCTGGCTTACAATCACGCGCGAACACGCCGAGCACTTCTGCCCCTGATACCCAAACGCGGCCTGCACCGTTCCTTCCACCGCCGAGTCAATGTCGGCCTCTTCATCCACCACGATTCCGTCCTTGCCGCCCATCTCGAGCACCGTCCGCTTAATCCAGATTTGCCCCGTGGCAGGTTTCGAAGCCAGCTCCGCGATTCGCAATCCGATTTCCTTCGAACCGGTAAATCCGATGTAACGGGTCTTCGGATGCTGCACCAACGTGTCGCCGACCGCGCCGCCGGGTCCAGTCAGGAACTGCACTGCTTCCTTCGGCACTCCCGCCTCAAACAAAATATCGACGAACTTCGCTGCAATCGTCGGCGAATCCGACGCCGGCTTCACCACCACCGTATTTCCCGTAACCAGGGACGCCACCACCAAGCCCGCCATAATCGCCATCGGGAAATTCCAAGGCGGAATCACCGCGCCAACCCCCAATGGGATGTACACCATGTAATTTCTCTCGCCGCGCATCGGAGTTAATTTTTGCGGTTCCGCCAGCCGCAGCATCTCCCGCCCGTAAAACTCGCAAAAATCGATCGTCTCGGCGACGTCCGCGTCTGCCTCAATCCAGCTTTTGCCCACCTCGTAACAGACCAGCGCCGCCAGCTCGAATTTCCGCTCGCGAACAATCGCCGCGGCCCGGAACAGGCACTTCGCTCGTTCGTGCGCCGGTACTTTCTTCCACACATCAAAATACTTATGCGCCGACTCGATCGCCTCGACGGTCTGTTCTTTCGACGCCTCCTGGAACACGCCGATCACTTCCGACGGCTTCGACGGATTCGTCGAGTGCCTCTTGTTCGGCGTCACAGCCTTCTTCCCGGCGATCCACATCGGGTACTCATGCCCGAATTCGCCACGCACTTTCTTCAGCGCCGCTTCCATCCTCTTCTTATTCTCGGGTTTGGAAAAATCGATAAACGGCTCGTTCGTGAATTCCCCAACGTTCCCGTGCAATTTTGCCTTTGACGTCGCCATGCGGGTCTTCCTCCTCGATGCGTAACACCTAATTATAAACTTCGGAAATAGCGGCCACAAGCGCCCCTAATCCGGGCAATCCGGCCCTCAAATCGCTTCTCGCTACGGGCGTCCTTCCCCCATCAATGCGATAATCTCTGCTCATGCCGCAATCGCTCGCTCACGTCACCTTCCTCGTCCGCGACTACGACGAAGCCCTCGCCTTCTTCACCGAATCTTTGGGCTTCCGCGTGGTCGAAGACACGCCACTCCCCGCCGACAAACGATGGCTTGTCGTGGCTCCTCCCGGATCTCGCGGAGCCAGCCTCCTCCTTGCGCAAGCCGACACACCCGAACAACTGCAACAGGTGGGCCACCAAGGCGCAGGCCGAGTTTTCCTTTTTCTTCACAGCGACGATTTCTGGCGAGACCATCGCCTCATGCTCGCCGCAGATGTCAAATTTCTCGAGCAGCCTCGCCAGGAATCCTACGGCACCGTCGCTGTGTTTGAAGACCTCTACGGCAACAAGTGGGATCTGCTGGAGCCAGGAAACGCAGTCCCTGCGCGAGCCCTCCCGAAGGAGTCAGCATGACTCTTCCCCTCGCCTGGCAAATCCTGTACTGGACCTGGGTCGCCTCCGAGGTGATGATCGGTGTCGCCACCCACAACAAAGAAAGTACCGGGAAAGACCGGGACCGCGGATCTCTTCTGCTTCTGTGGATCGTCATTCTCAGTTCGATGACCGCCGCGATCTGGATCAGCGAAGCCACGCCACCAAACATGTTCGGCGGGACACGTGCGCTGAAGGCCGCGGGTCTAATTGTCTTGGCGATTGCCCTCATCATTCGGTGGACGGCGATCTACACTCTGGGAAGATCCTTCAGCTCCAACGTCGCCATTCTTGATTCTCAAAAACTGAATCGCTCCGGTCTCTACGGCTACGTCCGTCATCCTTCTTATCTCGGCCTTGTGCTGGTTTTCCTTGCGGTCGGTCTGCATTCCCGGAATTGGCTTAGTTTGGCGATCGCCTTGGTCCCAACTACAGCCGCGGTTTTGTACCGCATTCACGTTGAGGAATCCGCCTTACTGCAAGCCTTCAGCGAAGAGTATGTGAGCTACAGCAAGCAGGTGCGCCGCCTGATCCCCGGCCTCTACTGAGCGCGCCGCCGTTCGTCCCGTTCAAAATTCCCTTGCACGCTTCTACAGCGACGTCGTTCTAACAGGGAAGCCTTTTCGTGGTGCGCTCCGCGGAGGAGGTCGCATGCCGCAAAGCAATCGACTCGCATTTCCGCTTCTGGTATTCGTCGCGGTCACCACCCTCCGCGCACAAACTCCTTCCCCGGCGCAGACCGCTCCCGGCGTGCGCGTCACAGTTCTTATTACCATGGATCATTCCCCCTGCGCCTTTGCCCGAGCTGTCATTCGCCCGAAGGGCACAGTGGAAGGATGGCCGGAAGGCAAATCGCAGATAACGTTGGTCACGGATCCCACCGGCCGCGCTTCTGTGCGTCTAGGTCCCGGAAAATACCGCGTGGTAGCCCACGATTCGATGAACATCAAGCTGCCCGCTGACGGCTGGTTCGCCATAAAGCCCGGCCAGCGTCAACCCGAGGAGATCCACCTCAATCTACTCTATTGGGACTGCAGCCACGTCACCTGCATGCTTTGACCGGCGCGCTCCCCTCACGAACCGCCAAGCGCCTTGTACTGCGGTGCCGTTAACGGCACCACGGACAATCTTCCAATCCGCACCAACGGCGAATCGGCAAATAATCTGTTTGCTTTAATCGCAGCCAGGGTCACCGGTTTCGCCAACGCTTTCCCCGCTTTGATCACAACCACCGGTTTTTTTGGATTCTGCGCAGTCACCGACACCACCGTCGCCGTTCCTACCGCGGTCTTCATGTCGCCCGTCTCATAAATAATTAACCGCGCGCCCTGGTCCATCTCGCTCAGATGCCTGATCGCTACGGAATTTTTCACGCCGTCCCACTCCGTCTCCTTATCTCTCGTTAAATCCGCAAACGAATATTCCGATGGTTCTGTTTTCAGTAGATAGTAGTCCGCCATGATCGACTCCATTCCTCAGTCTTTCTAGTAGCGCTGGCCTGCCCGCGGACAGGATTTCCTGCCCTTGCAACTGGAAAGTATACGTCATGGGCACCTTTCATTGTTCCTCGCCCCAGACTGTGCTTTAATCCGCTCAAGCCAACGCCATGTTATCCATCTTCTTCATGGTCATGCTCCTCTTCTTAATGAGCACCATTCTTTCGTTGGTGGCGCTCTCGGCCATCCGCCGAATCGAATCCGCCATCAAGCCGTTTCCTCTCAACGAACTCACCTTTCGTGTCTATCAGCTCGAGCAAAAACTCGCCGAACTTCAGAAAAAACTTGATGCCGCGACTGCGCTAACGCTCCCGCCGGCTCCGCTCGATCACGTAACGGCACCACCCGACGTCGCCGACCATCCCCAAGTCCCGCCAATAGCGCGGCCCACTCCACCCACACCGCCGTCAATGCCACCTGCAATACCGCATCCGCCAACTTCGCGGCCTACTCTCCCCGCGTCAACCCCTCGTCGCACAATTTCCAAGGGCGAACCTTCCACCGCGGACCTCGAAGCTCTCATCGGTGGGCGCTGGTTCAATCGCATCGGCATCATCGCGATTCTCTTCGCCGTCTCTTATTTCCTTAAGCTCGCCTTCGACAACAACTGGATCGACCCCGGCGGCCGCGTGACGATCGGCATCGTCCTCGGCCTCGCGATGCTCCCCTGGAGCGACTGGCTTCTCTCCCGCGACTACACGTATTTTTCCGAAGGAATCGCCGGGTTGGGCGAGGCCACTCTGTTCGTTTCGGTCTGGGCCGGCTGCCAGTACTACACGCTCTTCTCCCGTGAGGTCGGTTTCATCGCGCTCGTCGGGGTCACCGCCATCATGGCCTACCTGGCGCTGCGGCGTAGTTCGCAACGCATCGCGTTTCTCTCGCTACTCGGCGGACTCCTGGCTCCCGCGCTCATGAGCAGCAACAAAAACGAACAGGTTGTCCTCTTCAGCTATCTTCTGCTTCTCGGTGCTGCGGCACTCTTCATCAGTTGGCGCAAGGACTGGCAATCCCTTCTCCCCCTCGGCTTCGTCGGCACGCATCTCTACTTCTGGCAGTGGTATGACGTTTTTTACAACCGTTTCGGATTCCTTGGCAGCACGCTCTTCGTCGCCACGCTGATTTTCCTGCTGTTTGCGATCGTGCCCGCGACCCGCGGGATCCTTCGCCGGGCCTTTCGCCCTCTCGACGTTCTGCTCGTCATCGCCAACGCCTTCGCCTTCATTGCGATTCTCTACACCCTTCTCTGGCCCAACGACCGCTGGCCGCTCGCTCTTCTTTTCCTCGTTCTCGCCATCGCTCATGAAGCGATCGCCTTGCTTCTACCCGACCCAAATGCCTCAGAAGCCGCCGCTGCGCGCGTGGTTTACACCGGCCTCGCGGTGGCCTGCTTCACCCTTGCCATTCCCACCAAACTCGAACACAACAACATTACCTATGCTTTCGCCATCGAAGGCGCCGCTCTCGTGTGCATCGGTTTCCGGACACTCGCCAACCTGCTGCGTCCCTTCGGCTATTTCATCCTGACTTTGGCGGCCGCGCATCTCCTCTTTGAGCCGCCACGCTCCAGCACTTTCCTGTTCAACGAACGCTTCGGAACTTATCTGATTCTTATCGCCGGACTGGGCGCCTGCCTCTGGTTCGCCGTAACATCTCTAAATTTTTCGCCAAACACGTCTGTCCGCGCGGGCTTCCCACCCTCCGACAGCAACCGCGCCGAAGCCGCACTCCTTTCCATCGCGATCAACTTCTTCGCCTTGCTCGCCCTTACCCAGGAATTCTGGGACTACTTTGGTGGCGGTCCACGCAATCTGGGCAGCAACTCCCTCGCGCAACACCTGTCCGTCTCCGTGCTCTGGACTGTTTACGCGGGCATCCTCCTACTCATCGGCATGCAACGCCAGTGGCCCTTGCTGCGCTGGCAAGCCCTCTTCCTCCTCGGCATCGTGGCCATGAAGGTTTTCTTCTACGACCTGTCTTTCCTCGACCGCGCTTACCGCATCTTCTCTTTTTTCATCCTCGGCGCCGCTCTACTCGCCGTCTCTTTTTTCTACCAGCGCAAACTCGCTCGCGATCGCCCTGGCCCCTGACCCTCGCACCATTGCTATGGCACTTCTGCGACATTTCTTGGCACAATGGCGAAAGCAAATCCACGCGCACAAGTGTTATTCGTATGGCCTGAAATTCACCCATGGAGGCAACCATGTTGGCTTCTGGCAAACTCGTCGGCTTTATTCCCACCAAGGACTACGACGCGGCGCGCGCTTTCTACGAAGGAAAGCTCGGCTTTCAGTTTATTAGCCTCGACCAGTTTGCCCTGGTCGTCAGCGTCGGCGGCCACAAAATACGCATCACGAAAATTCCTAACTTCGCGCCCCTTGAGGGCACCATCCTTGGTTGGGAGGTGGACGATATTCAGGCGACCGCCACCTGGCTTCGCGACCGCGGGGTTCTGCCGGAAAAGTTTCCGTTCGCACAAGACAAAGAGCTCGGAATCTGGACCGCTCCATCGGGTGACAAAATCGCCTGGTTCAAAGACCCCGACGGCAACATCCTAAGCATGAGTCAGCACAAATAGGCTCCGGGCAGGACAATCTTCTTGGCTACCCGTGTCTTGCTACCCGTTGACTTCCCTTTCCCCTCCACGTAGTCTGTCGTCCCATGTTCGGGCGCTCCAACTTTCGCGTAATCCCGCTCACCGGCTGCTTTTGTAGCTGTTGTCGGCAAAGTGGGCGGAAGGATTCCGGCGGTTAATTTTCATCTCTAAACCCGGATCCACTTTGGCCCACGGTTCACTTCGTGGGCCTTTTTGTTTTTGGGGTGATGCAAGGAAGTTGCACGCGGCCCGACAGCGCAATTCAAAAAAGGCAAGGAGCGTATCATGAGCAAGATTCTCTCGGAAGTTCTGCAAGCCAACGAAAAGTATTCGTCTAGTTTCGGCGAAAAGGGCAAACTCGCACTTCCCCCCGGGCGCGGTTTTGCTGTCCTTACCTGCATGGACGCGCGTCTCGATCCCGCGAAATTCGCCGGACTAGCTGAAGGCGACGCCCACGTCATCCGCAACGCCGGTGGACGCGCCAGCGATGACGCCATCCGTTCGCTGGTCATCAGCTACAAACTCCTGGGTACCCGTGAATTCTTCGTCATTCATCACACCGACTGCGGTATGGAGTTCTTCACCAACGAAGTCATGCGCAGCCTGCTGAGCAGCAGCCTGGAGACTGCGGAACTCACCGCCAACGGCTTCCGCGACATTGGCAAAGGCCCCGGCTCCCGCGAGGGCGAATACATCGACTGGCTGACGATCAAGGATCAAAAGCAAGCCGTGGTCGACGACGTAGCCCGCATCCGCAATCACCCACTCGTTCCCAAGTCCATTCCCGTCTACGGCTATCTCTACGACGTGCGTTCCGGCAAGCTCATCGAAATCGAAGGTGCCCGCGCAGCAGCCACCGTCTCCGCTTGAACGCTGTTCGCACAAGAAAATTCCCCGCGGCTGAGATCAGTCGTGGGGAATTTTTGCACCTGTACTCCAGGTTTAGGAGGCCCGAGGGGCGCTTCTATGCGTCGTCGTAATCCTCGGTCAACGATTTCAAGAACGCCACCAACGCATTCAAATCCCCAGCGCTCAACGACATCGCCGCAAACTCTACGGCTGCATTCCGCAGCAAGCCCTGCCGCGCCAACTGCGAACTATTGATATAAAAATTCACCACGTCACCGAACTTTGATTTCGACCCGTTGTGAAAATAAGGTGCGGAATCTTCCAAATCACGCAATGTCGGCGTCTTGAACCGCGCAATCGTAGTCGCCAGCCCCTGGTCCACCGCGCAATTGCTCGCGTTCGCGCACACGAACGAATTCAGATTCGCTTGCGGATTCGGCATGTCTCCATTCAGATACACATTCCAAAGTCCCAGGTCAGCATATTGCGGGTTGCCCGCGGCCGCGGGATGGCGGAATCGCTCACTCGCATTGGGGTGATTCGCCGACGCAGGTAAATACACATCGGGGCTCGCCGAGCGCTCCGCCAGCCCCGGAACTACCAGTTGCGCAAACGTTCCCGTGCCGTTCGCCGCGTCGTACTCCTCTTGTGACACTCCTGTGTTGTGAAACCGGAAGTCCGTGAAATCCGGCAAAAGATGACAGCTCACGCAATTTCCCGCGTGCTCGGAGCCATCCGTTGCTCCCTGCGCGGCGGTAAGAAAAATGATCAGTCCTTGCAGCTCCGTCGCGCCGAAGGCAAAACTTTGCGCGTGGTACTTGAAGCTTCCGTAACTTCCATCCACAAAAACAGGCGAGGACAGGTTCTTCACCAGCCCCAAAAGCCGCTGCGCGTATTGCAGCTGCGTCTCACCGGCTTTCGGCTGCGTTGGCAAATGATTCACGCGCAGAAAAACGTCGTACGGCGATGCAATGTAACGCCCGAATTCATCCTGCTTGAACAGCAGCCCTGCCATGTACGCGGCCACCAGCTTGGCCATGTCTTGCACGATTGCTTCGTTGGTCGCCGTGGTCACATCCATCCGGTACTGCGCGGGCAACCGCGAGTCCGCCGGAATGGTCGGATCGGCGCCCAAGAAAATCTTGGCGTACGAAATCCCGTGTGTGTAGGTATTGGAACCCACATTGTTTCCGTTGTCCTCGCGGATTACCTTGGCGATGTGCGCAATCGACTGCTGATACTGCTCCGGCGCCCAACCGAAATTTCTTCCCGTCAGCGTCGCGAGAACCAGATCCTGGGGCGTCGCGAATTCTCCGTCGAAGTGCAAAAAAAATGGCCCGCTGTGCGGTTGCAGAGATCCCACCATCTGCATGGCGTTTCGAGGGGTCGAAAGAATCCCATTAATGTTCCGGGGGACCGGGCTGTGTGTCACAAAGTCCGCATACGTGCGATTGCCGACGCCCTGTACGCCCGTAAATTCCGTCACAAAGTGGCAGGAGCGGCAGTTGATCGATTCTCCGGCAAACGGTCCAGGGACCATTCCGATCGGCGTGTTCACTTGAGCCACGACCGGATCGCCCACCGGCAATGGGTCGTTCACTGCCGTCATGTTTTCGGCAAAATACTCTGCGAACCGCGTATCGACGAAAATCCGCTCTCCCACGTTCTGGTCCGCGGGCGCGCCTTCCGCTTCTTGTAACGGATCAGGCGCCTTTCCTGACCCGCAACCCGCACTTCCTGTGGAAATAGCCATCACCGACGCGAGCAACGCCTTCCGAAGTTTTCTTTTCCGAATCCTCACGGTTTCCGTCCGCTTGTTATATTCGCTGCAGGGCCATCCGTCGCGAGCCCTAAACTCTTCACAAAGGCAATCACCTGCCAACGCATCGGCTCCGGCAAAGAAGCCCAGGTCGGCATCCCTTTCGGAAGATTGCCGTTCCGTAACAACCAGAAAATCTCTCCATCCGTGGCGTGCTGCACCCGATCGCTCCGCAGGCTCGGTCGTTTCCCGTGTCCCCGCGCGTCCGGTCCATGGCATTTCGCGCAGTGATCTTCAAAAACTCGTCCGCCCGCCGCGATCGCATCCGGCTGTCCCGCAAAAGGATTCGTTCGTGCTCGGTCCGCGTCCGGCACATGTTGTAACCAGCTTCCATCCGCCGCTATGGACATCAGCGCAGCTGCCACGACCACACTCGCCCGCATCCAAATTTTTCTCCGCATTGGATCCCCCACTTGCCCTAATTCCGTCGCAACCGGCCGAAGATTTGATCGATTTCGTACGAAACCTCGAAGCGCCAGAAAACACCCACGCTGTTGGAATTGAGTCCGAAACTCGGCTCAAATCCGATCGAAGGTCCTTTCGGAATATTGAATCGCAAGATGGGCCCTAAGTACTGCGACGTCTGTTTCCAACCGAAACCGTCCGCCGTGCCGAGACCTCCATACAATTCCAGGCCGGCGCTGAAATTCTCACGGCAGAACACGCAGTTCTTTCTTCCCGCTTCCAGAGCCAGCGGCCGGCTCACCGCCAGGGCATATCCAAACTCCCAGGGCTCGCTTTCGTTCAGCGCCTTCTCCGTGATGAAATTCTCGGAAATGTTCCAGCCATGCGCGTTGCTCGAGAGGATCAGCTTTAATTCCAGGGACCTCTCCGTTTCGTTTCGTCCTTGCGCATTCGTCAAGTACAAATCGGAGATCGACTGGTGGTCTATGATCTCCAGAAAACTGCGGTCGGCCGCGTTCACATTTTCATACTCCACATAGAGCACGGGGTTGATGAAGTGCGTGCGCATCAGGGGCCGAAAACGGTTTTCCCACCGGTATCCCGTAAAGATGGTGGAGGCGTTCTGCGTCGTCTGCCCGGAAAGATAGACCTCCGTCGTCCAATAAGCTTTCAATCCGTATTCGAACTCAACGGTCGCGCTATTGAAGGCGTTCGCGTTCTTCGGTGCCGCGTTGATGCCTTTGTAGGAGATTTCCAGGTTGCCCGGCTCTTCCATCGCGTCCGAATAAGTGACGAAATAGGGTGGCTCCTGTGCGCGCAGGATCGCTCCGCAGAATAGTGTCAGGAGGAAAAACCACCCGTGAATGCAAGCGAGTTGCAAGTACGGAGCGATTTTGCAACTCACTTGCAAGTAGGGAGTACCCACTTCTTTTCGCATCTTTGCCACTTCGACTTCCTTTCCTTGCTGGTCTGAAAGGCGGTGAAATAAGACTAACTTAGTCCTATATTACATGCAACAAGGTTGCAACTATGACACTTTCCCAATCCCGAAGGAGGCCATTCTCTTCGACCGTCGAGTTACTCCATAGTGTAATTGCTTTTCGGATCAGCAAAGGCCGGTTCACGGGTGCAGCACTTGGTGCAGCACTCTTGCATCCGAACACTTGCAATCGAATGCAAACGAAGGACTTGTAGGAATCCAGAGGCATTCGAAAGCGACACTTCCAGGGACCAGGGGAGGGCCGAGCGCGTGACCGATAACGATCAGTTCGATCTCTTTCGCCCCTTCGTCAACTCTCCCAGAGCCTCCGAAAACAGAAGCGTGTGGCGGTCCACGTCTTCGCTCGTCGTCTCCGGACACATCAGCGCCATATTGTGATACGGCGTCAGCAGCACTCCCCGGTTCAGCGTATACAGGTGCAGAAAGCGCTCCAGTTCAAAGTCCGCCGCGGCCGCCGATTCCCCGCCGTTCCGCGGCGGCTTCTCGCAGAAGATGTACTCCGCACGGCAACCGAGCCGCTGCACATTCCAGGGCAACTGAAAGTCGTTGATGGCGCGGGCGACGCCCTCATTAAATCGCACCGCCAGCGCACTCATCTTCTCGAAATTCTTCGCGGCGAGCAGGTACTCAAGCGTCGCACGCATCGCCGCGAGCGACAGTGCATTTCCGGCTAACGTTCCACCGATCCCGCCCACATCGCAATCCTCGAGGTGAATGCGCGCCGCAATCCGCTTTGCCACCTCCTCCGTGCATCCATACGCAGCGGCGGGAATTCCGCTTCCGATCGCCTTCCCGAACACCAGCAGGTCCGGATCGAGCTTCCATTCCGCCGTGCATCCGCCCGGTCCCGCACAAATCGTATGCGTTTCGTCGGCAATCAGAAGAGCGCCAGAGCGCCGCGCCAATTCGCGAGCCGAACTCCAGTAACCCTCTTCCGGCAGGATGATTCCGACGTTGGTCATGGCGGGTTCAGCGAGAATGCAAGCGACATCGTGGTGCCTTAGCGCTTCTTCGAGTGCATTGAGGTCGTTGAACTCCACTACCCGAGTAGTCTCCGCCGGATTCACAGGAGGCCCGATATTTCCGCGACGCGGTCCGACTACACCGCCGTGCAAACTGGCAAACGACTCATCCACGGTGCCGTGATAGCAGTAGTGAAACACCAGAATTTTCGGCCGCTGCGTAATCTCGCGCGCGATCCGGACCGAAAACCGGTTGGCGTCCGTCGCTGTCAACGCGAATTGCCAGTAAGGCAGCCCAAATCGCTGTTGCAAATCCTCACCCACATACAACGCGTCTTCCGTCGGCAACATCAGAGTGATTCCGTCTCGCGCCTTTCTTGCTACCGCCTCCATGACCGCGTCCGGCGAATGCCCCGTCATCGCTCCCGTATCGCCCAGGCACAAATCCACATACTCTCTCCCATCCACGCACCAGAAATGCGCGCCCTTCGCATGTTGTACAAACACAGGAAACGCGCCCGCCCACTTCTTCATCCAGTTCATGGGTACGCCGCCGAGCAAGGAATTCTCGGCGCGCTTATACAGCGCCGCCGACCGCGGATGCTCGGCCACAAACAGCTTCTCCTCTCTCTCACGCAGTATCTTTATCCTCTCGCGATCAATCGTATTCATAGCGTTCTCTCTAAACCATGACGGCGCAAGATCTTCGTAGGGCTGCAGTCGTGCGGCGCCCGGTCTCGGCAACATGGAATGATTCTGGTCCGCCCATGTCTACTTCGAGCAAAAATGAGCCCGTCGAAGGCGCTTCTTTGCGGTCACCGCAGCTCGTGAATGATTTCCTTCGCCGCGTTTGCGCCGCACGCTCCGGTCAATCCATTTCCCGGATGTGTTCCATTGCCACAGAGGAACAGCCCGCGCACGGGTGCATGGTATCTCGCCCAATCGAGCGCCGGCCGCATGGTGAAGAGTTGATCCAAAGCCAATTCGCCATGAAAAATGTGCCCACCGGTGTAACCATACGTTTCTTCCAGATCGGCGGGCGTAATCACATGCGTCGCTTCAACCAGATTTGCGAAATTCGGTGAATGCGTCTCCAGAGTCTTGATTACGCTCTTCGCCAATTCGTCGCGGCGCGTTCGCCAATTTCCTTGCTTCAATTGGTGAGGCGCAAATTGAAAATATGCGCTCAGCACATGCTTCCCCTCCGGCGCCAGCGAAGGATCGAGCAGCGTCGGAATGGTCACGTCGAGGCACGGCGCGGCCGAAATCTCGCCGTATTTCGTAGCGTCGAATGCCTTCTCCAGGTAATCGATCTCGTGGCCGATGTGAATTCGCCCGGAGAGCGCTTCGTGGAAACCGTCCGGCGCCACGGCATTCGCAAGCGATGGAAACTTTGGCAAATCGCCCAGCGCAAGATGCACCTTTGCCACGCTCCCTCGCGCCCGAAAATTCTTTATGCGCATAGCAAAAACGGGGTCGAGAATCGCCGGTTCGAGCAAATGGAAAAATGTGCGCTTGGGATCGACGCCGGAAACCGCCGCATCGCAGGCAATCTCATCGCCATTCGTCAGCACAACACCGGAGACCGCTCCGCTCTTCGTCCGGATCTGTGCGACTTCGGCATCCGTCCGAATCTCCGCGCCCACCTTCACGGCAGCTTCGGCCAGCGCCCGCGAAAATTCGCCAAGCCCGCCCCGTGGAAATGTTGCGGAGCCGACGGGATGCGGATCGGCGGCTGCCCGGAGCAGCAGGACCGCTGTCGATCCCGCCGACCATGGCCCCAGATTCGCGCCGAAGATCCCGCGGGCCGCAACAACAGCGCGAAGCAATTCCGTCTCGAAGAACTCCGCAACAAAATCCGCAACCGCCATCGGGCCCCAACGCAGCAGGTCCAGCATTCCTCGCTTTCCCAGCCCTCGAATTTTTCGGCCCGTCTTCAGCAGGTTCCACAAATCCTCGGGCGAAGGCTTGTCGATGGCTGGCGGAGTGATGGCCGCAATTTGGCCAAATACGCAGGCGACTTTTTCCAGCTCTTCTGCGAACGCAACGTATTTCGCCGCATCTTTTGCCGACAAATGCGAAATTGCTCCCGCGGTCTTTGCCGCCCCGTCGTAAAAAAGAAGCCCTCGTCCATCCGGCGCGGGGGCAAACACACGTGGATCGGGCTTGAAGATCTGCAAATTGAATTTCTCAAGTTGCATTTCCTTCGCAATGTCCGCACGGAGCGGCCCAAGCGTGTGCGCCAGCGTGGAAGCTTTAAATCCTGGGTGAAATTCCTCCGTCACCGCACCACCGCCCACTACACCACGACGTTCCAGCACCAGCGGCTTGAACCCGCCTTTCGCCAGATAGAACGCGGTAACCAGCGCATTGTGACCGCCGCCAACAAGCACAACTTTCTGTCCGATCCCCATGGTCAGTTCGCCGCCTTTTTCCATTCCTTCAGGATGACCTGGCTTGCGATTCGTCCGTTCGCACCCATGATGCCGCCGCCGGGGTGCGTGGCCGACCCGCACATGTAAAGGTTGTGTATGGGAGTGCGGTAATACGCCCAACCGGGAACCGGCCGCAGGAAGAAAAGCTGCTCCAACGAGAGTTCTCCCTGGAAAATGTTTCCCTGCGTCAGGCCAAATTCCCGTTCGAGGTCGAGCGGCGTAAGAACCTGCCTGCCGATGATCAGCTTCTTGATGTTTGGCGCGTGCTCGGCGATCGTGTCGATGACCCTGTCTGCAAACGCTTCGCGCTGATCGTCCCACGTACCTTCCGCCAGTTTGTACGGCGCGTATTGCACGAAGCAGGACAGTACATGCCTTCCCGGCGGCGCGACCGAAGGATCGGTCAGGCTCGGTATCACCATGTCGATGTACGGCCGCTCGGAAAAGTGGCCGTACTTCGCGTCGTCGTAGGCCCGTTCCATGTATTCCATGCTGGGCGAAATCGAAATCGCCCCGCGTAAGTGCGCGCCCACGCCGGGCATCGCCTTGAAATTCGGCAAGCCGTCCAAGGCTAGATTCACCTTCCCCGACGAGCCGCGGAACTTATATCTGCGCACGCTCTCGAGAAAATCCGAAGGCAGTTCCTCCGGGTCCAAGAACTTTTCGAACGTCAGGTGCGGATCCACGCTGGAAGAGATCGCGTTGCAAGAAATCTCTTCGCCAGATTTCAGGACCACGCCAGCAGCCCGGCCATTCTTGACTACTATTTTTTCCACCGGCGCTTGCGTGCGGATTTCCACGCCCGCTTCGCGCGCCGCTGAAGCAATCGACAGCGAAATTGCCCCGGTTCCACCGCGGCTGAATCCCCACGAACGGAATGCGCCGTCAATTTCGCCCATATAGTGATGCAGCAAAACGTACGCTGTGCCCGGTGAGCGAATCCCCAGAAACGTCCCAATGATGCCCGAAGCCGACATCGTGGCCTTCAGAACGTCGGTCTCAAACCATTGGTCCAGAAAATCCGCCGCACTCATGGTCATCAACTGGATTAGCGTGTAGCGCTCATCCGAGGAAAGCTCGCGGAAACGCTGCAGCAGAAAATTTAACTGCTTGAGATCCTTGGGATAGAGCGTCGTCGGGTCCGGCGGAATCATGGAAAGCATGGGCTTCACGAACCGGCACATCGGCGTCATCATTTTCGAAAATTCGTCGTACGCTTCCGCGTCCACGCGCGAGTGCCGGCGAATTTCCCGCTGAGTTTTCGAATGATCGTTCACGCGCCACAAAAAGTCTCCGTTCAGCATCGGCGAAAACGTTCCATCGAGCGGTAGAATTTCCAGCCCGTGGCGCGGCAAATCGAGCTCGCGGATGATTTCGGGCCGGAGCAGGGACACCACATAGGAACATTCAGAAAAGAGAAAGCCTGGAACGATTTCTTCGGTGACCGCGGCACCGCCCAGAACGTGGCGGCGCTCCAACACCAGAACCTTCTTCCCGGCTTTTGCCAGATACGCGGCGTTCACCAAACCGTTGTGACCGCCTCCGATGACCACCACATCGTAGAACTGGGGCATTCGTTATGACTCCGCCCGGACCAGGGCAAATCGCAACTGTCAGGAACGAATCATTCTACTGGCAGCGTGTTTGCTTCTCAAGGCACCCGCGAAATCGCCGCGTTCGGCAACCTTGCGGACGCGGCAACATAGAAACTATACTTTTGCTGCCGTTGGCCCCATCGCCAGCAACAAAACCGGAGGAATCGTGCCCGTCGGAACCGCTTTCCACGAAAGGACTCTCGCTTTGTGCGAGAGCCTGAACTTCAAGGAATGGTCGGGCTATTACACGGTGGCCGCGTACGAAATGACCCACGAGCACGAGTACAACGCGATTCGCAATTCCTCTGCGTTGATCGATATCACTCCACTGTTCAAGTATCACCTGACCGGCCGCGATGCCACGAAGCTGGTGAACCGTGTCATCACGCGCGACATCGACAAGGTAGCGGTCGACCAAGTCATCTACTGCTGCTGGTGCGATCCCGAAGGCAAAGTCATCGACGACGGCACCATCACCCGCCTCGCTGAAAATCAGTATCGTTGGACCGCGGCCGATCCCAGCCTGCGCTGGTTCCAGCAGAACGCTCTCGGCCTCGAGGTGCAGATCGAAGATATTTCCGAAAAAACGGCGGCGCTAGCCCTGCAAGGGCCGACGACCGGAACACTGCTGTACGCCGCCGCCGAGGCCAACATCGCCGGCTTGAAATACTTCCGCGTTACACACGGAAAAATCGCCGGTGTACCCGTCGACATTTCCCGCACCGGCTACACCGGCGATCTCGGGTATGAAATTTGGGTCCCTTGGAAAGACGCCGTGAAGGTTTTCGACGAGCTGATGGTCAAGGGGCGCGCCTTTGACATTCATCCGGTCGGTATGGTCGCGCTGGACATCGCGCGCATCGAAGCCGGCCTCATCTTGATTGAAGTGGACTACGTTTCCAGCAAGCGCGCCATCATCGAGCAACAGAAGTACACGCCGGGAGAAATCGGGCTCGGCAAATTGGTGGACCTGAAGAAGGACACTTTCGTCGGCCGCGGCGCCCTCGAGGAAGAAACCAAACGTGGCGGTCCGTCGAGGTCCCTGGTGGGGTTGGAAATCGATTGGAGCGAGGTCGAAGCTCTCTACGAAAAAGTTGGCATGACGCCACAAGTGCCGTCGACGGCGTCGCGAGTGGCCGTGCCGGTCTATCGAGGCGGACGCCAAGTCGGCAAAGCCACGTCGACAACGTGGTCTCCAACGTTGAAGCGCATGATCGCGCTGGCCTCCGTCAGCCGGGAAAGCGGGGCTCCCGGATTGACTCTCAGCATGGAATTGACCGTAGAGGCCGCCCGCAAAACCGTTTCTGCTAAAATCGTGCCGTTGCCCTTCTTCAATCCACCACGAAAGACGGCTCCTCTCTCTCTAACATCCGAACACTAATATTAAGAACCATCGATGCAAGAACGCATTCCAAGCCGCACAGCGTTGCGCGTGGCGGTCCGGCGCGCGGCACACCAGTTACTCGATTCGCCAAAGGTTCTGGACGATCCGCTGGCGGTGCGCATCATTGGCGACGCGGCTGCCGAGATTCAAAGTGATCCCCCACGCCACCAAACGCGCTTTGCAAGGTCGATTCGGGCGTTCATGGTTGCCCGCAGCCGTTACGCAGAAGATCAGTTAGCGGCCAGCATCGCCAACGGCGTTACGCAATATCTGATCTTGGGCGCCGGCCTGGATACCTCGGCTTATCGCGGCGTGGTCTTGAACAGCGGATTGAAAACCTTTGAAGTCGACCACCCGAACACGCAAAAGTGGAAGATCGACTGTCTCCAGGCAACAGCGATCCAGGTTCCGGCTGCCGTCCAGTTTGTTTCCATGGATTTCGAACGCCAGGAGTTGGCCGCTGAATTATTCGCGGCTGGTTTTCGCGCCGACCAACCGACGTTTGTATCGTGGCTGGGCGTTGTTCCTTACCTCACCAAAGAAGCCGCCGCGCACACGTTTGGTTTTCTCGGCAAGTTCCCGAAAGGCAGCGCAGTTGTGTTTGACTATTCGGTTCCACGATCGTCGCTGAGCCTTTTGGAAAGGCTCGCGCTGGATGCGCTTTCGCGGCGGGTGGCCCGTGCCGGTGAGCCTTTTCGCTTGTTCTTCACTCCTCAAGAACTCGACGAATTCCTGAGAGGCCTCGGATTCGGCGATATCGAGCAACTTGCCCCCGGCGAAATCAACTCGCGATATTTTGCAAACCGCCAGGACGGGCTTCGCGTAACGGGAAGCGCTGGAAGAATTGTAAGCGCGCGGGTATAACGGAATCAGTGCGAAACCGCAAATTGTTCGACCTCGGCCGACAGCGCGTCCAGATCGCGGCGATCAAGTAGCTGTCCGTCAAGGATCACGGCGCGGATTTTCCGCGTGTTGTGAATGTCCTCGAGCGGACTCGCGTCGAGCAGCACTAGGTCCGCGCGTTGCCCCGCTTTAATGGTTCCTTGCTCCGCCGCGCGATGGAGAAATTCCGCAGGTCTTTTTGTCGCTGATTGGAGCGCCTGCATCGGTGTCAAGCCCGCCTCAACCAGATAGGCGAGGTCCTCGTGCAGAGCAGACCCGGGAAAAACGTTAGGCGCAGCCGCATCCGTCCCGGCCATGATCGGAACGCCAACCGTGTTCATGGTCCCGACAATTTCGAGAAACCGCCGTATGCTTTCCGCGCGCAGGGCAAAATCCGCTGCGGTGCGATGATCGAGCTGCTCCTTGCGCCCCTGCTCCCACAATTGGCGAAGCTTCAGCGGCACGTATTTCAGCCTGGGATCATTCGCCAGATCGGTTTCTGGCGTCACGTAACCGAGGTGGATCAGCGTGGGGAAAGTCGGGACCTGCCAGGTTTGATTGGTTGCGAATTTCCCGGCAAGGCTCTCGGCTAACTGCGAAGAGTAGGAATCCAAAAGATCTTTTGTCCAGACGCGTTCACGAGAGCGCACTCGTTCCTGGTTGTCGTGAGAAGGTGCAGGTTGAAGCTGGCGTCGCTGTAACTCCGTTTCACGCGTCGAACAGTCCAGCAACACGCCGGTCAGGTGTTCGATGCTTGCTTGTCCGGCGTCGGACGCCGCCGCGGCGGTGAGCGAGTCCGGAACGTGCCCAACGAAGCGGATCCCCTGCTTTTTGGCTTCTCGCGCGATGGCGTAATACGGTTCCGGCTGTAGTCGCGATTGCACTTTGACGAAGTCCACGCCCTCGCTCTTCAGCTTTTGAACCGCCGCAACTCCTTCCGGCGCAGTCTGCACCACAATTGAGGGTTGAAATGACGGCGGGTTGCCATCCAGATAGGGCCCGGTGAAGAAAATCAGCGGCCCGACGCGCTTTCCGGAATTGATCTCCGCACGAAGCGCTTTGAGATAGTCAACTTTTCCCCCCATATCGCGGACCGTTGTGATTCCGTTCGCGACCAGCAAAGGAATAATGAACTCGCGGCTGCCGGTGGGCTCTCCCGCGCCGGTCAAATGAATGTGCATGTCGGCCAGTCCCGGAATCAGAAATTTTCCCGGGCCATCGATCACTTTCGCGCCGCTAGGAACGGGCGTGGACGCCGATGGGCCGACGGCCGCAATGCTCGATCCTTGCAAGATGACGGTGAAATCGAGCTTTGCGGGAGCGCCTGTCGCGTCAATCACCGTCACATGCGTTATGGCGATCGCAGGGGAGTGCGCGGTCGAGCATGAGGTCAGTGCCGAGACAGCAATAATCGCGTACAGAACGGTCGTGGCCGAACGGATCAGAAATGTAGACACACGACATTCTATCGTGGGCCTTTCTCGCTCGCCAAAGAAGACTCACTTTTCCGAGCGAAGCGAGGAATCCCTCTTCGATCGCTCGGAATGACGGAGGTCGGACAGCTACGGGTTCAGGCGGTTGTACTTCTTGAGGATGGCGCGCAACTGATCGTGCGGCAGTGCGCTCACGCGATGGTTGTCAATTCCGGTCATCGAAGTTGCCGCAACCATGGCGTTGATGACGGACTCTTCGGTCGCCTCTACGGTCGCTTCAAAAACCGGATTCATCTTGTCGTTCGGAAGCATCTTTAGATCGACGGTGTGGTCCACCGCGGCCGCTCCCACATTTGCCGTGGAGAACGCGATGAAGATGTCACCCGATCCGTTACCGGAAACGCTTCCGTTGCGGCCCAGACCTAAAGACACGCGCCGCGCCAGGCGCTTCAACTGATGCGGTAACAGCGGCGCATCCGTCGCCACGATCACGATGATCGATCCGCGCTCGGTAATGTCGCCAGGCGCGAAAGCGTATGGATCTTCGCTAGGAATCTCGCGTCCGACGGGAATTCCGGCCACGCGAAAATTTTGCCGTGATCCGTAATTACACTGCACCAGCACGCCTACCATATAGCCGCCGTTTTTCTCTGAAAGTTTGCGCGAAGAAGTGCCGATGCCGCCTTTGAATCCGTTGCAGACCATGCCCGTTCCGCCGCCGACCGCGCCTTCTTCGACTGGGCCGCCATGCGAAGACTCGATGGCGTGGAACGTATCCTCGGGCTTCACGTGAAATCCGTTAATATCGTTCAGCCACCCGTCCCACGTCTCCGCCACAACCGGCAAGGACCACCAATCGTCATCGGGGCCGACTTTGCGGTGCGCCACGGTCCACTGAATCACGGCATCGCGCACAACGCCGACGCTGTGTGTGTTCGTGATCATCACCGGACCGGTGAGAATGCCGGATTCTTCCACCCAGGTCGTACCGGTCATCTCGCCGTTGCCGTTCAAGGACCACCAGCCGGCAAAGACTCCCTTGTCGTTCACTTCTTTTCCTCGGGGAAAAACCGCCGTCACGCCGGTACGAACGGGACCTTTGCCAACTACGAGCTTGCCGTCGCCGGAAATGAGCGTGGTGTGGCCGACGGTTACACCCGCTACGTCGGTGATGGCGTTCAACGGACCGGGCGTGCCATCGAAGGGCACTCCTAAATCGCGTGCGCGAGGCTTCGCGGACGTTTTTTCCTGAGCAATACCATCGCTTTCGGACAGCAGAACCGAACAGACGACAACAAATAGAAACAGAAAACGGCGCATGAAGGATCCCTCGAGAGTGTGAAGAGACTTAAATCGTATTAAAGAACTACTTTAGCGCAAATCAGGCGGAAAATACCGTAGCTGTTGCGTAACGCAAAGCATCGGCCACGAGTTCGCTTTCCTCGGGCTTGATGATGAAGGGAGGCGCCAGGAGAACGTGGTCGCCTCGCGAGCCATCGACGCATCCTTGTCCCGGATACAGAAGAACATTTTTCTCGAGGGCGGCTTGCCTGATTTTGTCGGCAATTCCCGCTTCTTTGGGAAATGGCTCGCGCGTTTCCTTCTGTTTCACAAATTCCACGCCTTGCAGCAGCCCTAATCCGCGAATTTGTCCAACGT
This sequence comes from Candidatus Acidiferrales bacterium, assembly GCA_963783955.1. Classification (GTDB taxonomy): domain Bacteria; phylum Acidobacteriota; class Terriglobia; order Acidiferrales; family UBA7541; genus Acidiferrum. The sequence goes on from CAWAPN010000005.1 coordinate 918,950, forward strand.
GGGGATGAGTTTCCAAAGCGGCAAGCGCTTTGCGCAAAGTTTTTCCGGCTGGGGCGACCTGTCCAAAGAGTTTGTGCGCTTCGAGGTAGTCGAACACGGCATTCCCCGCTGCAGTCGCAACGGGATGCGCCTGGTACGTGAATCCGTGCGTGAAAGTGGCGCTGCCTTTTTCAAAGGCTTCCACCAGGCGCGGCGACACCAGAACGGCACCGAGGGGCGCATAACCGCTGGCAATTCCCTTCCCGGTCAGAATCATGTCCGGCTCAAGGTCCCAATGTTCGCTCGCGAACGGTTTGCCGGTGCGGCCCATGCCGGTCATCACTTCGTCTGCAATTAGCAGGATTCCCTGCTTGCGGCAAATCTCGGCGATGCGCGCTGTGTATCCATCCACGGCCGGCACAGCTCCCAATGTGGCGCCGACGGCCGGCTCAAACAAGAATGCGGCTACAGTCGAAGCGTCATTTGCGCGCAGAAATGTGTCGAGATCGTCCGCACACGCCAAATTGCATTCGGGAAACGTTTTGTCGAATGGGCAGTGATAGCAAAAACAAGGCGCAACGTGGCCCCACTCTGGAATCAGCGGTGCGTAGGGCGCGCGCCGGGCAACATTTCCACTCACAGACATCGCACCAAGGGTACTGCCGTGATAGCTCTGCTTACGCGACGCGACCCGATAACGCGAGGGTTGCTTGCTTTCCAGAAAATACTGCCGGGCCAGCTTTATGGCGGTTTCCGTGGCTTCCGAACCACCGGAAGTAAAATAGACGCGGCCGCCGTCTCGAAAATTGTGCGGAGCGATCGCCAAAACGCGCGCGGCGAGTTTTTCCGCCGACTCCGTGTGGAACTGCGTGGTATGCGCAAACGCGATTCGGCCGGACTGATCGGCCATCGCGCGTCCGATCTCTTGAACGCCGTGGCCGATGCTGACGACCGCAGCCTGGCCGGACGCGTCCAGATAGCGCTTCCCGTGTTCATCGACGATCCAGCAGCCTTCGCCTCGGACCGCTACGGGATACTGTTTCCTGAGATTGCGTGAAAAGAGAGAAGTAGTGCGCGTGGCCGTACTCATTGGTAGATGATGGTGCAGGCTCAGCAAGGCTGACTCGTGGCCATCGAATCCCCTTTCAAACCGTGCATGCCGTTTTCCGGCACACGGCTTAACGATGATCTTCGAGGTGCGGCTTGCGTCGGGTAGCGCGAAATGCCCTGCAGCCGATGCAGGCCCATTCCGTAAAGCGTTTGGCCGGTAAAAGGGGGCGCTTTCGTGGGGCGCCGTCCGCTGCCCCGATGCTGCCCGCGACGGAGACTCTGCACCACGAAGGAATCCATCTTGTTGAACTCCCGGTCGGCGTTGCCCGACCGAAAGTAATTCCCCCAGCCGCAAAGCACGGGCTTCAGTTCCGCGATGATTTGCTTCGCCTCTTTCCCGCTTTGCCGCTTGTGGGTGATCTCTCCACGATGCGTTCTCGGAGTTTCAGGACGCACCATAAGGAAATTGTAGCAGAAGGGCCGGAAACAGGGCCGTTTGTGCGCTTCTGTTTACGAGCCGGGTTGGCTGCTGCAACAAACTCCGAGTACAAGTGTGGTACGCTTTCGCGGATTTCAAGGAGTTCTCTTGATACGGCGCAATCCTCTTTTTCTCGCTGTTGTTTGGGGAATTGGCAATTTGCTTGCGATTTCCGCTCGAGCACAGACCGCTCAAAATCCGGCGCATCTCGATGTCGATCTGCGGGAAGCGCCTCTCCATATTTTTCATGCGAAGCTGACGCTCCCTGTGAATTCCGGTCCGCTGACATTGGTGTACCCAAAGTGGATACCCGGAGAGCACGCCCCCACGGGTCCGATCGTCGATTTCGTGGGACTAAAAATCGCCGCCGCGGGCAAGGAAGTCCCCTGGCGGCGAGATGACGTCGACATGTACGCCTTTCATTTGGAAGTGCCCGCCGGTGTGAACACGCTCAACTTGGCTTACGATTTTCTTTCCCCTGCGGAAGTGACCAGTACGCGCGAGCGCGCTTCGACCACAGCAAAACTTGCGGTTCTGAACTGGTATACGGTGACGCTCTATCCGCAAGGTACGAAGCCAGACGACCTGATCTATGTAACGTCCCTGCACTTGCCGGCCGGATGGAAATTCGGCACCGCCTTGCCGGTGGCCAAGGAATCCTCTGATCTTATAGAGTTTGCGCCTGCTTCCCTTACGACCGTGATCGATTCTCCGGTCCTTTCGGGCATCTATCTGCGCCACATCGATCTTTCACCGGGGCAGTCACCGCCGCATACGGTTCATGTCGCTGCCGACGGACTTGCGCCGCTCGAAGCAACACCGGCCGAAGTGCAGCATCTCCGGCAGTTGGTTGCCGAGACCGGGGTGGTCTTCGGCGCGCGGCATTATCGCAGATACGATTTTCTGCTGACCCTTAGCGATCGCTTGCCGCCGGACGGGGTGGAGCACCACGAGTCGAGCGACGATCGCACGGAAGAAAACTTCTTCCTCGATCTTGGGCTGTTTCAGACTTCCGACTTACTGGCGCACGAATTCACGCATTCTTGGAATGGCAAATACCGCCGGCCTGCCGGACTGGCTACGCCCGATTACCAATCTCCTATGAAGGGCGATTTGCTGTGGGTCTACGAGGGGCTGACGCAATATTACGGACAGATTTTTTCCGCCCGCGCCGGAATTACGCCTCTGAATCTTATTCGGGAGGAGCTAGCTTCTACTGCGTCGTACTTGAATGACCGCCCTGGACGCACCTGGCGGGATCTGCAGGATACAGCGATTTCCGCACAGATCCTTTACAGCTCTCCTCCGGAGGGCGCGTCCTGGCGCCGCAGCATCGATTATTACGATGAAGGCACGCTTGTCTGGCTCGAAGCCGACACGATCATCCGCAAACAAAGCAACGGGAAGAAATCGCTGGATGATTTTTGCCGGAAATTTCACGGTGGAGAAAATACTCCGCCCGAAGTCAAGCCGTACACCTTCGACGATGTCGTCGCCGCCATGAATGAAACTGTACCCTACGATTGGCGCACCTTCTTCACCGAGCGGCTGAAGTCGCATGGCCCCGGGGCGCCGCTCGGCGGCATTGCAAACGGCGGTTGGAGACTGGTCTTCAACGATACGCAAAACGAATTCGAGCGCATTAATGAAGCAGCGAATCAGGAGGTCGAACTGCAATTCTCTCTCGGGGTGCTTCTCCACGCTCCGGGCGGGGAAGATGGCGATCACATCCTGGATGTGATTCCAGGATCGCCGGCGGCGAATGTTGGTCTTGCCCCGGGAATGCGGGTGATCGCGGTCAATGGGCGCAAGTGGAGCCCGGAGATTCTGCGCGATGCCATCGCACGCGCAAAAACCAGCAAGGATCCTATCGAACTGCTTGCGGAAAATGGCGACTTCTTTCAGAGCTACCGGATCGATTACCACGGAGGCGAGCGTTATCCACATTTGGAACCGGTCAGCGGCAAGACCGACCTATTGACCGAAATTACAAAGATGAAAGCTCCCGTGGTCCCGACGCCCACGAATTACTAGCTCGAAAAAGGATCTGCCGCGCGTGACGGAATCCTCTCACGGACTGATTCGCACCATCGGCCGGTGGAGCCTCACCGCGCTGATGATCAATTCCGTCATCGGCGGCGGCATTTTTGGGTTGCCTTCGCTGCTGGCGGCGAAACTTGGCGGGCTTAGTCCTGTCGCTTGCTTGGGCGCGGGCGCCGGCATTTTGATTATTGCGGCGTGTATCGCAGAGGTTTCTTCGCGCTACGAACAGACCGGTGGAATTTATCTTTACGCGCGAGACGCGTTGGGCCGGTTCGCGGGACTGCTGGTCGCGTGGCTAATTTGGCTTACGCGAATCGCCGCGCCGGCGGCGGTTGCCGATCTGTTCTGTACCTATCTGGCGCAGTTCTTTGCTTTCGCCGGAACAAGCAGGGGTAAATTACTTATTCTGGCTGCCTTGCTCGGCCACCTCGCAATTCTGAACTATATCGGCGCCAGAGCGGGCAAGAACGTCAGCAATTTGTTTACGGTGGCAAAGGTCGGTTTTCTTCTGTTTTTTGTACTCGCGGGATTGTTCGTGCTGCTGTTAAAGCCGGAAGTTCGCGTGCCGCTCGCTGTACCTGTACTCTCGGTGAGAAGTTGGTTTGATGCGATCCTCCTGCTGGTGTACGGATATGGTGGGTTCGAAGGCGCGCTGGTTGTCGGTGGCGAGAGCACGAATCCCAAACGCGATACTCCCATCGCGCTGCTGCTGGCCCTCGGAGCTGCTTCGATCATCTACACCGGCGTCCAATATGTGACCATTGCTACCCTTCCGGGCGCGGCGTCTTCGGTCCGGCCGCTCTCTGACGCCGCGCAACACTTCCTCGGCCCGGCCGGAGCAACCGTGATGGCGCTTGCCGCCCTGGCTTCCGCCTACGGCTACCTGAGCGCAAATCTGCTGCATTCCACGCGGATCACGTTTGCCATGGCGCAGCAGGGCGATTGTTTCGGATTCCTTGGGGCCGTCCATCCGAAATACCGCACGCCGTATTTCTCTATTCTTGTTTACGGATTGATTGTTTTTTTGTTTGCGGCTCTCGGTAATTTTCAGTGGAACGCTTTGCTTTCCGCCGTCTCCCGTTTGGCGACCTACGGTGCGATGGCCATATGCGTGCCGGTGCTCCGGAGACGGGCAATCGGGAGAGCGCAGTTCCTGCTTCCGGCGCCGTATCTGTTCGCTGGGCTGGCGCTGCTTTTTTCTGTTGTGCTGCTCACGCAAATGGGAAAGGGTGAATTCTATGTCGTGGGATCCACTTGCGCGATTGCATTGTTAAACTGGATTTTCCTACGGAGACGGCGACGATGACCAAAACACGGACAGGCGAAGCGTTTATGCCGGCCGACGAGTACGGACGCGGCTTGCCGAAATTCAGCGTAAATCTGCTGGTTCGATCGATGGCGTATTCTCTGCCCTTCTACCGCCAGGTTCTCGGCGCCAAGGTGCGGTACTCCGACGACGATTTTGCCGCGCTTTCTTTGCTCGGTGTCGATTTCATGCTGCATGCGGATCACGCTTACGATCAGCATCCTTTGTACGCACCACTGCTGGCGGCGCGCCAACGCGGGGTTGGCGCGGAGCTTCGATTTCTCGGGCTCGATCCCGACAAAGTCGAGGAGCGTGCAGTGCGGATGCACGCTGCGGTCCTTCAGCCGGCGAAAGATTTTCCTCACGGCTGGCGCGAAGTGACGCTACTCGATCCGGATGGCTACATCTGGACCGTAGGTTTGCCCATCCCCAGTATGGGCTGACCTGTCGGCTGACGCGCTCGTCCTCGTCGCGCTTGGCTTCATCGGGCAGTCGTGGCATCATCAACTGTTTTTCAAGCCTTTGAATTCTCCGGCAAATTAAGGGGACACCGATGAAGAAGCTTTCGATCTGTTGCGGCCTGTTGCTTGCATCACCTGCACTTGCATTTGCTTCGCACGCGCAACCGTCAGCGAAACGCGCGATGACGTTCGACGAGATGATCAGGCTGCATCGCGTGGGCGGCACGAGCATCTCCTTCGATGGGAAATGGGTTGCCTACAGTGTTGCTACCCCGGATTTGGACACCAATCGTTCCATCAGCGACGTGTGGATCGTCAGCACGTCGGGCGGTGATCCGATTCAGGTGACGCAAGGCGGCCGGGACAATTCACCGGCCTGGTCGCCGGATGGGAAGACCCTGGCTTTTCTTTCGGCGCGTGAAGGAAATTCGCAGGTTTATCTTCTGTCGCTGGAGGGCGGAGAAGCCAAGAAGCTGACGCAGCTTTCCACCGGCGCGGATCTGTTTCACTGGTCGCCAGACGGCAAAACTATTGCTTTTACTTCGTCCGTTTATCCCGACTGCAAGGATGACGCGTGCAACGCCAAGCGCGACGAGAGTAAGGAAAAAAGCAAGGTCAAAGCGCGGATTTACGATCGCCTTCTGTACCGTCACTGGGATCACTGGTCGGAAGGAAAGCGTGGCCACTTGTTCGTGATTTCCGCCGATGGAAGCGCAAACGCTCGGGATTTGACGCCGGGCGCAGATTACGACATACCTCCGGACCAGCGCGGCGAAGCAAACGATTTCAATTTTTCGCCGGACAGCCAGGAGATTTGCTATACGGCGGTCACCGATAAGGTGGAAGCGATCAGCACAAACGGAGATCTTTTCATCGTGCCCGTCGCCGGTGGCGAATCGAAACGGATCACGACGCAGCCCGGTTTTGACGGCAATCCCGTCTACTCGCCGGATGGCCATTCTATCGCTTATCACGCGCAACTCACAGCGGCCTACGAGTCCGACAAATGGCGTGTCATGCGCTATGACCGGCAGAGCGGCAAGAACGACAATCTGTCGGAAAATTTTGATCGCAGCGCCACGACGTTGGCATGGTCTGCCGACAGCAAGACGATCTATTTCCTTGCGGAAAATGAAACTCTGCAGCCTGTGTATGCGATGGAAGCGCGCGCCGGTGCGACACCGAAGATCGTTCTGGACGGCTTCAATGCGGAGTTTGCATTCAGTGGCGACGGGAAGAAGCTGGTCACCACGCGCACCAGCCTGACGATGCCGAGCGAGGTCTTCGTTTCCGCCGGAGACGGTAGCGGCCTGAAGCAACTGACGCACGCCAACGAAGCCATTCTCGCCAACATAGAGTTGAATCCGGCGGAAAAATTCTGGTTCGAAGGCGCTGAAGGCACGAAAGTGCAGGCCATGCTGGTGCGTCCGCCACATTTTGACGCGACGAAAAAATATCCCATGCTGGTGCTGCTGCATGGCGGGCCGCAGACCATGTTTGCGGACGCGTGGGGTTATCGCTGGAATTCTGAAGTCTTTGCGGGAGCCGGATATGTAGTCCTGATGATCAATCGCCGTGGCTCGACGGGCTATGGCCAGAAATTCACCGATGAGATTACCAACGACTGGGGCGGCAAGGCTTACGTCGACGTAATGAAGGGTACCGACGCCACGCTTGCGAAGTATTCCTTCGTCGACAAAAGCCGCCTGGCCGCGGCGGGCGGCTCCTACGGCGGCTACATGGCGGATTGGCTGGCTACGCACACGGATCGATTCAAGGCCATCATCAGTCATGCGGGCGTTTTCGACAAAGTTTCCATGTACGCTACCGAAGAACTTTGGTTCGAAGAACACGACGAGCAAGGCACGCCGTGGGGAGCGCCGGAAAACTACAAGAAATTTGCGCCCGTGACGTATGCAACGGATTTGGGCAAGTACAAAACGCCGACGCTGGTGATCGCGGGAGAAAGAGACTACCGTGTCCCCTATACGCAGTCGCTGGAGTTTTTCAACACTCTGCAGCGACAGGGCGTTCCCTCGGAACTGGTGATTTTTCCAGACGAGGGGCACTGGATCCTGAAGCCGCAAAACGCGCAGCTCTGGTACAAGACGTTTTTGGAGTGGTTGGAGAGGTATGTAAAGTAGCGTGGCATGGGCGCTACAAGCGTGATGGCGGCCGAAGGGCTGCCTGCGCCAGGCAGGCTACCGCACTCCAGGGAGGCTTCACGATGTTGCCGCGAGTTTCTGAAACGCTCGGCGCAGGAAGCGGAACAGGTGGTAGAGCAGGTACAGCGAGACGACCAGCAACACGCCCACGACAATCACCGCTGCGGTCGGATGCGCAGTGGCAAACCAGGTCAACCATACTGCCAATATGTCCTCGCCGAAACTCAGGGCCCAGTTGCTCAGGGGTTCCGGTGACATATTCGCGGCGGCGCGAGCACTCGCCTTTGTGCCGTGAGAAGTCAACGCAATACTGCCAGCCAGCAGTGCCGCGGCCCAACGCCAAGGCTCCGCGGCAGACGCGGTGACGCTGAAGGCGAGCAGCGCGGCCGCCGGGGGTCGAATAAAGGTGTGGACCGCCTGCCAGACGGAATCGATGTAGGGGACCTTATCGGCTAGAAACTCCACGAGGTACAGGGTCAGCGCAACGCCAAGAACGACCGGATGCGAAAGGACCTGCAGTTTATCCGGCAGGTGAATCACGCCAAAGCGTTCGAGCAGTCCGAGAGTGGCAACCGTAGCGTAGAGGTTCAATCCGGAAGAAAAGCCGGTTCCGAGGACCAGACTGAGAGTTTCTATCGGATTCACTGATCTGAAAGTACCACGAAGAGGGTGAGGCTCCGCAAGATCCGCTGAAACTGCGGAGCGGCCCGCTTCGGAAAGCGCGCCCTGCAAGCCCAAGAAGACATCGGAAAAGCAACGTCCCGGCCAACCAAGGGCCGGGACGTGGGAAGATGAGATTGCGGCAAGGTTTATTTGTATGACGAGGTGGGCGCCAGTACGCGCGTCCAGCTCGTTGTGCTAACCGTGCGGAACAACGGCGTGCGCGGCGGCAGCAGACTGGGATTCAGGAAGTTGGTGTCAAAGTTATAGCCTCGGGTCGGCGGGCTATATACCGTGTTGCAGCACTTGAACGTACCGTTCGCCTGGCGGCTGGTATAGAGGTCCACGATGGAACCGTTGTATTCCAACGTGCCGCCCCAGGTTTCGATATAGCGGAGGAAGTTGTGTACTCCGCCATCGGTGCCGTAGTCAGCCGAAACGCCGCCGAAAGTAGGCTGAGGGAAAGGAACGGTAGCACCGGCTAGGATGGCAAGCCGATACCAGCTTGTCGTTCCTTGGCGCAGGCCCGTGCTGTAGGGACTGGCAAAAGAGTTCACGTCATTCCATTGATCGGAAAGCAGCGTGACGGCATCGGCCGCCAGCGATGAAGGGGTTTCTGCGCTGTTCCACTGAGCACCACCCAGGTTGGCATTGTAGTCGCCCTGGATGTATGTCGGGTTTTCCGTGGCGATCGTCAGGCCGCAGGTCACCCCTGTGGGGCACGTACCGACCCCGGTCAAATCGGCTCCGTTGACGATCTTGATCACGCGGCGGAAGAAGAGCGGTGGATTTTCGCGGGCGGCGTTGCCTACGCCGGACACCATCATGGGCCAGATGCCGTCGCTGTTCACGGTGTTTGAATACGTGGGTACGGTGGTGCACGTGGTGTTCGTACCGGTGACGCCAGTTGCCGCGACCAAGCCAGGGAAGATGCCATACTGCCCGCTAAGGAGGATAGGTTGCGTGGACGTTGAAGTACCTAGTCCGGCAGCGTGGATATACTGGGCGTTAGCACCGTATACAAAGGGAGTTGCGGGAGTGGGAGTGGTACCGTCCACGTTCTCCCCGGTTTCCATAACGTCATCGGGACAACCGAACTGGCTGGCGGCCGAATTGACGAGGTCGTTCCAGCCATATTCGCCGGTCTCGTTTCCTGTGGGCGAGGTGGACGGCCAATTGTTGGTTAAGGCAAAATTCGTACCATTGTCGTAGTTGCCCCGGCGGTCCGAAACGTAAATGACGAAATTGTCAGGGGCCACAACCGGATCCTTCGTGAGTGGACCAGATGCACCGATCAGGCCACCGAACCAACGGGCGAGATTGTGGGCATCCAGTTCGACGTAATGCATCGTGCCATTGAGCGACGGAAGAGCAGGGTTCAGCGTTGACGTCGCCGTGTCGCGGAGCTCGCCCTCTCGCGAATCGAACAGGGTGTTGTTCCACGTGTCATAGGGTGTTGGAAGCCAGGTGGAAAATGCGCCGAAGGCTCCGCCAGTTGATACTCCGCTGCGGGTCGTGGTCAAAACGGTCGGATTGTTTGGATCGACGCCACACGCTTCGCCGACGGTCGATTCATAGGGTAGAACACCAGGATTCGTTTTGGTGGGGGGAACGTACTGTCCCGAATTGTAGTAGACCGAAGTAGGGTTGTCGCGAATGCGCGCGAGACGAATAATCGCGTTCGGATGCGGTTCAGGACAGGTCAACGGTGTCCCGACCGTCGAGACCGAGGCAGTGGTAAAGAACGAAGTTGTGCCACCCGGCAAAGTCGCGGTGCTGTTCTGATATCCGCGTTCAGCCGTGGGCAGAAATGGCAAGTTCGGAGCTTTGCCGGATTGCATCTGGGTTCCGTTGTAATACCACAGCGGATTCATAGTCTGCCCGTCCAAAGTCTGCGGGGTCGGATTGATGTTGCGGCCGATATAGCCAAGGCCCAGAACTTCCAAGGTGACGTCGGTTTCATCGGCGCTGGAGCAGGCAGTTGGATAGGGAGCGTTCTGTATATCGATCTTGATGAAACCCTTCACGATGGGAAAGAAATTGGTCTGGCCGGGAAGCTGTCCGGGAGTCGTGAGTGGGAGCCAATAGCCGTCATTGCTATTGTAGGCCGCGCCGCCAGTTGCGCCGGAAGCAGGCAGCGGAATCAGGGGGACTTTGTTGGTGTTCATGTTTTTCGTCAACTGGACAAGCGGCGCATACGTGGAAGCAAGCCAGTTGGCTCCTCCGACACCCGGAGGCGTGGTGAGATAGCTAAGGTCAAAGGGCGCTCCCGCACTGACGCAGGGCAGGCCGGTGATGTCCGCCTGATTGTCGGAGATGAGAATCCGCAAGCTTGCTTGAGCATAGAAGCGTTCGTTCGTGACGGCCGCTGCTTCTCCCGGGCGCGGACGGCGGATCACGTCGATATTCTGCGTGAGTCCGGAGCCGAGGGTGACGATGCCAAGGTTCAAAAGACTGGCTCCAGTCTGATACTGCGGACACTGGCTTCCCTTGCCGTCGCGCAAATTCAAGTTGTAATCGGTTTGCGAGATGGTCTGCCAATTGGTGTTGCACGAAACTGTATCGTACGGAGGAATGGTGGTGTTGAGGCTGCCTTCGGTCATCGCCAATTGGCGGACGTTCGCGGTGCCTGGATCCGTGGTCACAAAGACCGGGCTGTTGTAGGTAGCCGTCGAGAAGCCATTTTCGAGTCTGGTGCGGAGAATATCCTCGTAGGCATCGACCTTGTCGGAAAGCGTCAATTGGCCTTGCGTGGCAAGCCAGATATTTCCGTTCGCGTGCGTACGGCCACCAAAGCTAAATGGCGGACCAGGAAAGAAGTCGCAGTCGTTACCGCAAAAAACACCGAACTGATACATCGGGATGCCCACGGTCTGGGTAGTCCGGACAAGGTTCACTTCGCGTCCGGTATCGGTCCGGGCGTTGACGGATAAAGTGTACTCCGTCGCCATCGCGGTCATTCCTTGATAAGGACCGGATTTGACAGTGGTGATTGTGGGCGCAGGGTTGCCATAAATATCGGTAGCCAGAGGCGTGATGGTGTATGCAGGAGTGCCATCGCCTGTGGCATAAGTGACATTGATGCCTGGAAAGGTGCCGTTGGTTGGCGGCCCGTATGGAGTGGTCTCGAGCCCGTTCACCTGGTTAATGCTTGGCGAATAGGTCTGGCTGAACAGGACGCCGAGATCGGCGGTCATCTTTTCCATGCCGGCTTCGGCGGCATAGAAGGCGACCACCTGGTCGTTATTGGCGCCCGCCAGTTGCTGGTTTGAAAGCAGAAGAACGGCAAAACCCACAAGCAAGCTGGACATGAGGAAGAGCAGGAGAATGGTCGTGAGGAGAGCAATACCGGCGTCTTTTCGCGGCCGCTTGGAATTTTTTTGCAATTTCAGATTCATCGCGCGCTCCTGTTAGAACTGGTTGGAATAAGCATTGCCGCGAATGCTGACCTGGGTCATCAGATTGTCTCGGGAGTAGAAAGTGTTGTTGCCCTGCCGCTCCTTGTAGCTGGAACGCGCGGCGAGATAAACATTCACCGACATGATCTGTGATTCCGAGTCGCCCGCGGGCACAGTGGCTTGATTCGAGGGATTGGTCAGGCCGTCCACGAAATTGTAAGTGAACTGGAGATTCTCCAGCGTTTCGCCGACAGGAGTAGCCGAGCCCGGATACAAACCAACCTGGCGAATCAGGCGAACATAAGGAGGGCTGCTCACATTGTCGAGGTAGTAGGAAACCATCCAGATGCGCGTTGCCGTGGTATTTGCAAAACAGGCATTGCCGCCTCCACAGCCGGAGTTCTGGAGCTGATTAATGGTACCGCCGGGGTCCGAACGGCCGTTTAAGTTGTACAAATCGCCGGCGGAGAAGGTCACAACCTGGCCGTTGATGCCTGTGACGGCCAGGACGGTCTCGCCGAGGGTGTTACTAAACATGATGAGATCACCGATGTTGATGGTGATGCCTTGTTTCGCAAAATTGACGCAGTTGTAATTTCCACTGGAATTGAGAGTGGTGCCGTCGAAGACGGCGGTCACGGTAGTGCCGCTCAGACGGAGCGAGCCAAGGGGGCAGCCGGGATTGGCGGGACTGGCGGTGGCCTGAGCGTTGATTGGTCTTGCGTCGAGGCCGAGATTGTCGGCATAGAAGACGGTGATTTCATCGGTGAAGCTGCTCGGATTCGAAGGCAAGCCCGTCGTTGCGTCAGGAGCGGTGATGAGCGGTCCCAAAGCGCTTCCGGGTTCCACGGACGGGAAAGTCGAATTGCATTGAGGAAATGTCGTAGTGCCGTTAAGGACCGGTCGATTGGGAGCAGGGGTAGTGCCACAGGGGGCAGTGGTGGAATTATTGGAAGTATATGGGATCGGAATGCCGCCGGTCGGCAGTCCTGACCCCGATTGTTGCAAGTCCGTCTGCAGCATGTTCAATCCGGAGCGTAGGTTGTCCGCCATGTCCGCGTTGAGGGTTACTACCTGATTGGTCAACGAGGCATCGCGAAACGCGAGAACCGCGGCATAGAGAAGAATCATGGTCACAGCCATGGCAATCATCAGTTCGATGAGCGTGAATCCGGCCAGTTTTCGTTTTGTGATCGGTCGCATGAAGTGCCTCAGGAATAGGAAGAGATGTAGCTGACCAACTGAACTTGGCCCGCTTGGCCCTGGTAGCTGTAACTGACCGTGATGGTGACCTGCATCATGTTCGTGTAGCCCGTTACGGGAACGATAGCTATGGTCCGCGTCATCCAGGGATTCAAGGGAATATAGGCGTCGTCTGCGGTACCCAGGATGCCGTCCGGTCCAGGACCAGTAATGATTACGTCGGGACTATTGGTTAGGTCGTCCGCGGTGCCAACGAGTCCGTCCGGACCAGGCGCGAGGAGTGGTTGCGCACCATCCTTGAAAACCCCGCCCGCACTGATGTTGTTGATCTGGGCAAAACTGAGCAACGCCGTGTCCCGTGCGGTAAAGATTGTTTCGAGGGCTTCCTGGGCCTTCTGGTTGGCAATATATTGGATCTGCACCTGGTTCGAACTCTTCAAGCCCTGAGTGAAGAAGGAAGCCAGGGAAAGAACTCCGAAACTCAGAATGGCCATGGCGATCATAGTTTCCAGGAGGGTGAAGCCTTTTTGTCTTCGAAGAATCTGGATTGGTTTCATGAGCGACTCCCTATTCCTGCCAACCGATGCCGCCGCCGGCATAGGTATAGGCGCGAACGCGGCCGGTTCCACCCATGATGGTGACGGCGCGCGCGCTGGTGACCTCGTTGAGAACACCAATGAAAATGGTTCCGTAGATCAGGTTGGTTCCAGTGCTGTCGGTGAACGTGCCGGTGGGATTGAATTGCATAATTGGCGGCCCACCGTTGACCGGGGGATTGCCGATGAAGACGGGAGCGGAGTTACCGAAGGCCATCGGCGTATCGGGGACACCTGTTTCAAGAATGAATTGTGCTGATCCGGGCATCGGCACGGTAACCAGGAGACCCAGAGCTTCGCCCGTTCCCGGTGCGGGCTGAACTCTATAGGCGACATGGTAACGGCCATCCGACTCGGGAGCTGTATCGATGTACACTTGTACGACGCGGCGCTGGGCGATCGACAATTGGCGGGCGACGCGCAGTTGACTGACAACCGTGTCTTGAGCGGAGTTCACCTGATAAGACTCGAATGAACCGAAGCTCCGAATGACGGCGATCCCCATCAGGATCATCATGATTGCGATGACCACGACCGCTTCCAGCAGCGTGAAACCGCGCTCATCTCGAATGGTTTTTTTCATAGCCAGCTTTCAATCGCAAAACCGCGTATAAACTCCAAAGCTTGCTGTACAGCACGGGTACACCCGCGCCGCCAATACTTGGTTCTACCCAAGAGTTAACTCGATACCCGGACGTGGAACAACTGGACGAAGGGACGGGTTCGGAGCAGCCGAGACACACCCGGCCATCCGTTCCAGTAGGACAGTTACGAACGTTTCGCGATTGGCGATTTGACCAATCCGGGGAAGTGAAGCCGCAATCAGCAGGCTAACGCCAAGCAGAATAAGCGTTTACGGCAGTGCGTCCAGGTGATTTTTCAACACCGCCTGGCCGTCGAAGCAAACGGCACTCCCTGATTTTTCAATCGCGGAGTCCCAGGCCCGATAGTACTTTTGGAGTTACCTCTCCGACACCAATCTCGCAGAAATTGCTCTGAAAACGTCCTCGGGTTTTCCTGAGCGCAGTTCAGGGAGGAGCTAGCGCAGTGAAACGCTAAAGGGAGGCTTTGGAACCGGAGAGCGGCCCACCGGCTGAAAGCCGGTTGGGCCGCTCTTGTTTCTTCGGACTTATCCTTGGTGCCGTAAAACCTCGACGTTCAGGGCGAGGATATAAGGCACTACTTAAGTGAGCTGGGTTTTCTGCTGCTCCATGTATTCCTTGAGAATGCGGTTTGGCGCACCACCGCAGCTAGGAGCGAAATACGAAGGCAACCAGAGAATGTCTTTCCAATACTTGCGTTCGATGTCAGGACCCTCGATTCCCAGCAAGCGACTGGATACGCCTTTCAGGCGGTTGACCGAGGTCGATAGTTCACAAGCAAGTGAACGTGGTCTCCTTCGCCATTCCTCCCGATCCGTTGTGCTGCGAAGTCTCCACAGGCCTTCTCGAAGATGACTTGGCTTCTGGTGACGAAGACCAAAGGAAGGTGAAGCCAAAGAACACAATGTATACCGTGCCGAATCTCATTTACGTGTGCTACGGTTCGGAAAATGGCAAGAAAGACGTGTGGCGAAGCGTCGGCACAAGGCCATTCTGTTGCTACAGAAAGCGCATCAACACGTCAGGAATCAACGCAAAGAGTTTCAGCACCAAGAAGCATTTAAATTGGTGCGCGACTTCGGAACCATCGTCGTTGAAGACCTGAACGTGAAAGGCTTGAGCGGCGGTATGCTTAGGAAATCGGTTCACGATGTCGGCTGGTCTTCCTTCCTTGCCACGTTGCGCTATAAAGCTGAAAACGCTGGTAGGCAACGGATCGAAGTAGACCCGAGGTATACCAGCCAAGAATGCCCGCAGTGTCAGGCCATCAGAAAGAAAGCACTGCCCGAACGAGTACATCGTTGCCACTGCGGCTTAACGATGGGACGTGACCATGCGGCAGCTTTGGTGATTTTCGGGCGTGGACTACGCCTTCAAGCGCAAACAGATAGGCACTTAGCTACGGTTGCTTGAGAAGCCCCCGGCTTCAGCCCGGGGAGTATCTCACATCACTGAGCTTTGTTCAGGGTGTTGGTGGCGTCGTCCACGTAGATGAGAGCATCTATGTTCGGATCCCAGAGGAGACCAAACAAGGCGCCGGCTCCTGGCGGCGAGCCGGAACTGTCCAATTCCTTGCTGGCAATTTGAGCGCCTTCCGGGGTGATTTCGACCGCCCAACCGTTGCCACCATTCGCTGCGAGGATGTGCCCATCGCTAGCGACATTCAGGCCGAGGGGACCGTCAAGGTTTCCTCCGCTGGTAAGCGTCGTTCCCTGCCAGACTGGAGTTGTACGCGTGAACGGATCGGTAATCACAGCGATGCGGTTCTTCAGAGTGTCCGCCACGTAGAGCACCTGGCCCCCAAAAGGAGTTATGCAGTTAGGATCGCCCGAAAATTGGCAAGCAGGGGAAAGCGCGACACCCGTAGCGCCGATGACCAGCGCATTCGGGTCAGTGCGCTGCGGAAACCCGTTGGCGATAACCGTCATGGAGTCGAGGAAAGGCATGGTGGTTTCGGAAACCGTGAGGTTCAAACGGACGACAGTGCCGGCATCGATGACGTGGCCGTTTTGCGCGACTGTGCCAGCGAGAACATTGGTTACAAAAAGAGTAGCGGAGGTGTCCGTATCCCACCAGGTCATGTCCCACGGCCCGTTGATCAAGGAACCGTAAATTGTCTCTACGACGTGGCCATTGCTGTTAATCACAAGGAGACAGCCGGCCGTGGCCGAGGAACCGCCCACGGTTGGCAAACTGCCAACGATCACCCAGCCCGTTTGCAAAACCGCGAGTGCCGTGGTCAGGCCAACTCCGCCCGGGCACGGACCTGGAAGGTTCTTCGTGTTGATTTCTGCGAATAAGGAAAACGACCCATTTGGCGAGATTTGTACAATCGTGGTCCCCGTGCCTTGGGCGTTGGAACTGTTGTTGAAATTGCTGATCAGATAGTCTCCTTCGTGCAGGAGCCCCATGGTGTGCGGAACGCGGACAAGTCCGTAGGGATTGACATCGCCGTTTCCCGGAACGGTGGTGGACAAAGTGGAAATGGCCTTAAGTTTATTGAGGATGGAACTGCCATCGGCGGCGAGCAACGGAAAGGCGGCCATACTCGAAGCAAGGGCAATTCCGAGAACGTTCTTCAGAAAACGGCTAAGTGGTCTGGGCATTTGAACTCCTTACTCTCTCCTAGAATTTGTGGGGTTTAGGGTTTGCCGTCAGGTTCGAGTCTGGAAGAGGTGCGGGCACGAGTTCCGACTTCGAAGCTGAGAGCGCTGCAAGCGTAGAGAGATGCGGGTTGGCGATTGTCAGAGTTATGTCATGAGCGTGTCAAAAGAATGCCAGCGGCAGGCGACGCCGCACGTGTTGTGTGGATGCATTGCGCCCCTTTTCCTCGGAGATGGACCAAATGCGCAGAGCAGGATCGGCCGGGGAGGTGTTCCGGATCTCTATTCCGCGCGTGGTTGAGAACCGAAGCACTCCCGACCGATGCACAAGAATAAGAGAATGAGCGAGGAGAGTTGTCAGGGAAGGGTCACAGAAAAGCAATGGAATTGTCGGATTTTCGCTTTCGCTCTGCTACCCGCAGGTCAGTAGGCGTTTTTGTCGATGAAGCCGCGGACGAGGGTAAGCAAAACGATCTGGAGATCGAGAGCGAAGGTCCAATGACGAAGGTAATACAGGTCATACTCGACGCGCTTTTCGATGGAGGTATTGCCGCGCCAGCCGTTCACTTGAGCCCACCCGGTCATGCCTACTTTCAAATAGTGACGGCGATTGTAGTTGCCGACGGACTGCATGAATTTCTGGACGAAGAACGGGCCCTCCGGTCGCGGACCCACAACGCTCATATCACCCTTCAGGACATTAAGAAATTGAGGAAGCTCGTCGAGAGAGGTTTTGCGAAGAATCCGGCCAATCCGAGTGCAGCGAGGGTCGTCCTTTGCTGTGAAGCGGGTGTAGGCATCACCGGGGGAGAAGACCATGGTCCTGAATTTGAACATGCGGAAGAGTTTGCCGTTTAAGCCGACTCGCTCTTGCACGAAGAAAACCGGACCGGGTGAACTCAGCCGCACGGCCGCGGCAATGAAAAGAAGCAGAGGGGCAGTAAGAATCAAAGCACAGCTCGAGAAGACTGCATCAAAGGCGCGTTTGAGAATGATGTAAAGGACGGATTCGGCCGGCGTCCCGTGCAGATCGAGGAGCAAAAGATCACCGAGGGAAAACACGCGCTGGCGGCTTTCGAGGGGTTCGCCGACATCCAGGACCAGGCGCATGGGAACACAGAGGGACGAGAGTTGGCGGCGGATTTCGGGCAGCTCCCCGAGGCGTTCTGGCGGAACTGCCAGAATCACGTCATCGATTCCGTTCCCGATGGCCAATTCTTCGATTTCGGAGAGTTCGTAGACCGGCACGGTTTTCACAACGTTGTTCTGACCAGGCATTCTCACGTGGCCCTTAAGCGAACAAGGAGTGAAGCGATCCGCGAGGAGCGACCGGCCGACGCGAACCGCAAATTCGTCAGCTCCGACGATAAGGACACTCGTTCCGGAGTTGTGGTGGACTCTGCTATTGAACCAAACCCGGCGGAACAGCATCTGGATCAGCGTCGTGAGAAAAAAAAGGCTTAGGCCGCTCAACCAGATGAACACTCGCGAAAAAGCAGTTTCGCGATAAAAAAAGGTCACGGCAAGAACAGCCGCGTAAGTGGCAAGACAGGCTACCAGCGTCCGGCCGACCCGGCCTTTTGCTAGGAAATGATGTTCGATGGACGCGAGTTCGTAATGCTCCACGACAATGGCCCACAAAATTGTGGTTAAAAGGAGCAATCCAAAATAGGAGAAAGGGTCGGCATCGCTCGAATAGCGCGGGAGCAAACGCGTGGCGAAGCGGAGATATCCAGCGAGGCAAAATGCGGCCAGAGGTGTGCCTAGCACCACAAGGTTGAGCGCGAACTGAACGCGTTTGAGTCTTCCGCGAATCATGAATTGAGCCGACCGCTGTGAAACCCTTCCCATTTTTCGGCGAGAAACAGGCCAAACTTTTCCTGGAATCTCTCTTCGGAGAAGCGGTTGGCTTGCTGCTTGATGAAAAATGGACAAAATTTGTGTTCGACTTCTTCGAATACGCGGATGGCTTCGACGACGGAATCGACGGTTTGTTCGTTGAAGAATACGCCGGTTGAGGTTTCGGGAACGTCTTTCGATTCGGCAGGAAGGCCCTTCACAGTTTCTGTCGCGCCACCGCGTTCGTAGGCAATCACGGGGCGCCCGAAAGAAAGAGCCTCAACCGGGACAATTCCAAAATCTTCTTCGCCTGGAAAAATAAGGGCGCGACAGTGGGCGTATTGCTCGTGCAGGTTTTTGTCTGAGAGCGAACCGCAAAAATGGATCGAGGGGCCTGCGACCCTTCGCAGCAGCGAGTACAGCTCGCCTTCTCCTACGACGTGGAGGCGCCGGCCGAGACGATTGCATGCGGAAATGGCCAGGTCGATACGCTTGTAATCCACGAGTTGGCCCACAACGAGGTAGTAGTCCTCACTTTGTTCCGCCAGGTATCCGGCTTTGGTGTTCACCGGTGGATAGATGACCGTGGATTCTCTGCGATAGTGTTTGCGAATCCGGGCAGCGACGTTGCGGGAATTGGCCGCGAAATAATCCACGCGATCCGCGGAGGCGACGTCCCAGATCCGGAGATAGTGGCTGGCCAGCGTGAAGAATGGTTTGGACAAAACCCCCAGAGTC
The DNA here is from genome assembly GCA_963783955.1 of Candidatus Acidiferrales bacterium. GTDB lineage: Bacteria > Acidobacteriota > Terriglobia > Acidiferrales > UBA7541 > Acidiferrum. Next base: position 938,071 of record CAWAPN010000005.1, read on the forward strand.
CCACCGTTTTTGTACCGATGGTAAAAGTCCCACAGATAGCGCATCGGCGAGTGGCAGTAGCAGACGTGGCAGGTTCCGGCGGACGTGAGCACCCCTTTGGCGGGGCCGGACTCTGAGCTCAGAACAAGGTCGTAGCCGCCCAGATCGAACTGCTCCAGCGCAAGCGGGTACAACGGAAGAAGACGCCGGTGATAACGATGGCTCCCGGGCAATTTTTGGAGAAATGAGGATTCGACCGAACGCCCGCGTAGAGCATCAGGAAGCGCTTCGGGATCGACTACCAGGAAAAAAAGATCGGCCTGGGGAAACATAGACGCCATTGCTTCCACGACCTTTTCGCCGCCGCGACGGGAGACGAACCAGTAATGCACGATGGCGATTCGAGCTTTCTCGAGCGAGGGAATCGTAGAGTCCGTAAGACACGGCGCGGCGACACGGACTTGTTGTTCGATGCTCAGCTTCATCGTCAATCCCGTCTGCTTTGTGCCAGCCGCAGGACGTAGCGGTGATACTCGGTTTCAGGGGCGATCTGCTCAACAATTTCGAGGCCCGCGCGTCGAATGCTTGCTTCGATTTCACCGGGTGAACGACGCATGCGGCGGATGCCCCTCCGAAGAAATCTTGGTAGTAGGAAATCGGGCAGGCCGGTTTTCAGACGGTAGACGAAGCTGGTCCGCCGGGTATCGAACTGCAGATAAGCGATGCCGTGCTTGTGCAGCAAGGTTCGAATCACGTGCAGGTAGCCTTCGATGATCGAAAACTCGGGGATGTGCTGAAACACCAGTAGCGAATAGATGAAGTCGCAATTTCCCGCATACTTTCCCGTTTGCACCAACATGTCTTCGGGGCTGGAGATCGCAACAAACGAAGCGTTCTTGATTCCGTTGTCGTTTGCGAAAGAGGAGGCCCGTTGCACCATGCCGCGCGTAATGTCTACTCCAACGACCTGGCGAAAATGGCGAGCGAGAGGGAAGGCAAGGCGTCCGATCCCACAGCCAAGTTCCAAGGCTACGAGTGGCCGAAGATCGTGCGATTGAACGAAAGGAAGGAGTTCGATCTTGACGCTTTGCTCGCCGCTCTGCCAGAAGACACGAGGATCCGTGCGCTTCATAGACGTCAGGATGTACAGATAGGGATCTTGCTCCGCGAAACGGTCCCAGGAGTTAACGGCTCCATGAGAACCGCCGAACCATTTTGAGGTCACACGGCTGGCCATACCTGGAGACCTCCCATTCGAAGTGGTTCACGGTGAATCCACGAAGCAAGCCGGTATTTCCAACCGACCAGGTTCAGAAGCAACGCCACCATGGTCAAAATGGTCAGAGACGTGACCGCGGTTCCCATCATGTGTTCGGTGAAGCTCATGAAAAATTCAAGAACGATACAGGCCTGAATCCCTTGGGCGAGGCAGTGCCCCAGAGATCCGGCTTCGAAGATCCGCTTCTGTCTACCCACCCAGCGGAATGTGGCGATCCATGCACCGAGCATGAGAGCCAGGCCGACGACTCCGCCTTCGGCGAGAAAATGCAGGTAGGAATTGTGAGCGTGTAAATCGTCGTTCTCCACCGACCCGCTCGTAGCGAAGTAAATGACGTTGGGAATTCCGGAATACGTCTTCAGCTGATCGTTGTAGCGCGCAAAGCCCGTGCCGAAAATGGGGCTTAGCGTGAAATCGTTGATAGCGCGCTGATAGTATGCGAATCGCATGATGATATTCGGGTCCTCGAGGTTCGAAACAGCTTCCGTCCTGCGCGTGACTGTCGGCTGGATCAGGAGACTGGCGACTAAAGGCACGAGAATTGGGACCCCGTACTTGAAAGCGTTCTTAATGGAACTTCGCCGCAAGAAAAACACGAGAAGAGTAGCGGCAACGAATGCTACATATGCGGTGCGCGATTGTGTCAGCACCAATCCGGTGACATTGGTGGCAAGCCAAAACGCGGGCTTGGAAAACAGCGAGGGAGTTTTTCCTCCCGACAGAAGCGCGAAAGACAGAAGGGCAGCCATCGCGTAAATCGCGCCAGCCGCATTATGAGCGCGAAAGAATCCGTGAAAGATATCGGTCGAAAGCGAAGCGTTGTGGATCAGTTGCAGGGGTTCCGGCAGCCGGGAAAATCCCAAGGGGACGAGCGTTGAATCGACAAATTCCGCGAGGCCGAGAAGTGCCACGAGCGACATGGCCGTCAAGAAAAAACCCAGCAATCTGCGGATGAACTGAGGGTCGAGTTCCAAGTCGATCATGAGGAGCAGCGGAATGTAGGCGATGAACAGCGCACCATCAAAGCGAAGGAAATCGAAGGAGAAGAAGTTGGCGATCGGGGCACCGGTAATCCAGTAGCTAGCAGTCCAATAGAGATACGCTGCGAGGAGAAATTTCTTGGCGGTCGTCGGACCGTAGTCGACAAGTGTTTTTCCCCTAGACTCTTTGTTGATGAGATAGAGTGGGAGCAGACTAGAAATGGCAACGATGTTGAAAACCGGAAAAACATTTCCGACCAGACTGGCCACCATCAGAGTTGTGATCGTCTTTCTCATGGGCGTGCAAGCACTTCGACCTTGCGGTTTCCCTTCATGTGTTCACTAACGTCGCAAATTCTGGATTCACCTTGGTACGAGCGGCAGACTCCGTGGGCTCCGGCAGACTCCAGAAACAAGCGAACAAGAGCGTCATCACGGCTTCACGAAGCAGAATTGAGCTGGCCACGCCGGTCGCGCCTTGCCAGCGGCCGAGAAGGTAGTTCATGAGCAAGGAAAGGACGGCGGTGACGCCGTAAATCCGCAGGGAGATGTGGCTAGCATTGCGCGCGATGGTTCGGCTGAGGAACGCGGCGTTGACGAAGATGAATGGAAGCGCAAGCATCATCACCGCTCCCGGCAAGCCGGCAGCATCGAACGCTTTTCCGAAGACGGAGGCGACCACCGGACGGGCCAGAACTGCGGATATTGCAGCCACCGGCACCGCAAGCAGAACCACCAAGCGAAGGCACCTGCGGAAGTGCGCGTCAAATGCTTCCCGGTTGGCGGATATGCTTCCCAAATCTGACAGCAGAATTCCGCTGAAGAGCCAGGCGATGACGTAAATCATGACCAGGCCCGTGTTGGCGGCAGCGAAGCTGCCCACGACGCTCGCTGAAGCGATGAGAGAGAGGACCACAAGGTCTCCGCGCAGCATCAGCGTGGAGAGGGTATAGGTCATGCCGACGGGTGTGGAATGGCGAAGCAACTTCCAGCACAGAGAAGAGGGAATGGTCGAACCGCGAAGTCCAAGGCCCCGCAGAACCACGAAAGTGAGGACGAATTCCATAGTTTGCGTCGCGAGCAGGAAAAATAGGAGCGTTAGAAGGGTCCGCCGGGACAGAAACACTCCGAGGACACAAATTAAGAGCACAACCGAATGCAGCGCCTGGATCAGTACGATTGGTTTCGTTTTGTTCAGCGCCTTCAGCAAACCAGCGTTCAAGCGGCAGTAGGAGTAGACGAACGTGCGGATGGTCAGGGCCGTCGCAATTAGCCAAGCGCCTCTCGAAAATCCAAGAATCCAGGCGACGATCGCAAGCAAGCCGATTGCGGCGGCGGAAAGCAGTGTCTTGTCGATGTAGAGCGCACTGGCGAGGCTGCTCAGATTGAGCGGATCGCGGCTGACTTCGGCGATTCCCGCAAGCTCCAGGCCATTATCGGCAATGCGCTCCGCGAGTGTTGCGACGGCGAGAATCCCCGCGTAGGTTCCGAGCACAGCGACTCCGTAGACGCGGCCAATCAAAACAGCAACCAAAACATTGGCGGTTCGCAGCAATAGTTCGCCGCCGATCACGTTCGCCAGATTGCCTATCGTTCTGCGAATCTGATTCACAGCGATCCTTGCTCCTGGCCGAGCGGGATTTTGCCGCTGCCCGGCTTTGATTTCACGTTGGCCGACTCCTCTTGGAACCTGGAAAATATTCTTCGGGTCCGGGCAGTGAAGAAAATTCCCCGCTGCGCCACGTACTCGAGTTGCGGCTTTACGCTGCGCGCCATGTCGAGAACGAGGAGTTTACCCGGATCTTGCGGATCCATTTTTCCCCATCCATCCGTAACCACGACCCAGCCAATTCCGACAGCCATCGCGAGCAGCGCGCCCAACAAAGTCAAGAAAGTGCGTGGGGGAAACACTTTTCTTTCCGGAACCTCGGCGGGATCAAGGACCTTGACGCTCGGCACTTCCTTGGCTTCCTGGACCTTGGCGATTTCATATTGCTGGGTCAGGGTTTCGAAGACGGTCTCTTCCACCTTCATCCGGCGGTAGAGATCCGCGTAACTGACACCCAGGAGCGGAAGTTTGCGGATCGATGGATAGAGTTCGTCCTCCTCGGACGGAGCCGATCCCTGGAGCTCCGCCTTTCCGCCCATCTTCACCAACTGGCGGTGGAGTTCATCAATGCGAGCCTGCATCGTTCGAACACGAATGTTTTGATCCGTGAAAATCTGGCGCAGGCCTTGTAGTTCCGTTTGCGCGGCGATGAGTTGGCCTTCAAGAATCGCGGCGGCCTCGACCATGGCTTTGCCCTGTTCCTTGATATCGATGGCGCCGTTCTTGCTGGCGAATTGGCTGAAGTCCTTTTCGGCGGACTCCAACTCTCCTTTGACCTGCTGGAGGCGTTCCTCGAGGAAAACGCGCTCGCGATGCGCGGACGAAGTGTTCAGCTGGGTGACGACGTTGTTCAACTCCGTGACGTATTCTTCAGCCAATGCTGTAGCGCGTTTCGGGTCGTTATCCGTGACCGCGATCGACAGGATGCCGCTCTTGCGGTCAATGGAAATATCCGTTTGCCGCGCGAGTTCTTTCCGGGCATCGATCAGGCGTTTTACGCTGTACACGCGACGCAAATCGTATTTGCTGACCAGGTCGTTCTGGACGGTGCGGCTTTGCAGGACGCCAGCGAACAGATCGGCGGAAGTGTTCATCCCGAACAGGTCACCACCGAGAGCACCGAGGGTGGCTCCCATTTTTCCAGCGACGCCAGCAAGCATAGCCATGCCCGCGCCGGCAGGAGGATCGGGCGGCATCAATCGTGTGGTAGCCGCATAGCGCGAAGGAATGAGAATCACAATGAGGGCCGTAGCGAAGGCTCCACAAGCGGCGAACTTGGCGAGGAGTTTTCGTTGGTTCCAGAGGCGGCCGATGCGTGCGATCTTGCGGCCACGGCTTTCCGCTTGATCCTGGCGAAGGCGATGCGCCAGGAGCTGGTCGATATCCAGGGCGCGCAGCACCTCCGGTGTTGTATTCGGCGAAGTCATGCTCATGGCAACGGGCTCCCAGCGGACGGATTTCCATTCGTGTTTACAGAAGAACTGGGAACAGCCGCGTGGCGTCCCCATTGCGGAAGAAAACCGAGTTCAAGAGCGGCGACGACGTTGTTTCGTGAACCCGGGAAAAGGAGAGGGTAGGAAAAAATGTGTTCGAACTGGACGAAACCCTTTAGATAGACTCCCGAACGTCTGGTGGTCGAATAGCTGGCCTGGTAGTCCTGCCACTTCCCCCCGCCCGGAACAAAATCGGAAAATACCCGGCTCTGTTTCCAGGAAAAATCGAGAGTGTGGCGCGGCGAAGCCCAGTAACGCACCCAGCCTTGCAATGTGACGCCCTCGCGACCAACGACATTGCCCATGAGGTCGCCGTTGTTCGTGTAGCCGTCGGGATAGTCGAGATTCCAATAGTTCAGGTACCCATGACTTTGAAAATACGCGCGCCCGGGGCTTGTGGAACTTGTCCATTCGAAATGCAGATCCCACTTGGGCAACAGAGGCAACCGCGAAAAATAGATGCCGGGACGGAGAACGCTCTTCGCCACGTTCTGGAGAGGAATCAGATCGTCGTCGTCTTCCATCTCGCCGTAAAACGTGACCCAGTCATTCATGTGTGGCAGTCGCCAAGTCCAATCGATGGCTGTCCGCGAATCGCCCGGCACACTCCCCGTAACGGAATTGACTCGGCCAAACATGCTTTCGAGCAAATTTGAGGATGTGATTGGGTCGCCGCCGGTACCACCGAGCATCGTTGTGCGGCTGTAGGCGAATTCCAGGGAATGAAACGGCTTGAGACTGACCTTCTGACCAAAGATCCAGGGTTGAGACGGGCCGGTGTGGCCGTCTAGGCGTCCCAGAAATTGTTCAACGCTGAATGGTCCGAGAATTTTGGAAACGCCAGGAACTTCGAAGGCATCGAGAGGAACCATTCTCACCATGGGGAAAGGAGCGGCGTTGTTGCTCAAGAGCAACGAGCCGCCCGGGCCCGGCCCCCAGGAGAGGCTTTGGTTTCCGAACGAGATTTGCCAGCCCTGAAAGTTGATTCCGGCGTAGGCGTCCAAGAGAGCGAATTGATTGATTGCAGCAAATGGCTGATCCGAGGGAAGCGGCCCCTTGTCGCTGATGCCGATGAATTCGCGGACTGGCTCGGAGAGAGCCGGCTGCGATGGTGAGTGTTGATACTCCGCGCCGATGTAGAAGAAGAGGCTTCCGTAGGTTGCGCTGGCCGATCCTCCGTCGATGAGATTGCTGCCTTCACGAAATGGGCGGCCGTAGTCGTAGGCGAAGGTCTGGCCAAAGTGGTAAGCGTCGTTTAGCACCGTGCCGTTGGCGCTGACAATCCGCGTGTAGACTGAGTCCAGTTCGGCGGATTGATTTGGCCCAACGAAGGTTGCTTCTTCGCGCGCAAATTCGCGATGCAGCGCTCCGATCAGTGCTCGGACTTCGGACGTAACCTGGGAATCGGGATGGCGAGAACTTGTCAACGCTTCGTCGGCGTCGATCAACAGTTGCGCGCACTGCTGGCGCGACCACGGCCGCTTCCCTTGATAGCCGGCGCTCGCGTAGCCGAGAGCGGCGAGACGATCAAACGCCGGGTAGACCCAACTGTCGACTGGAACATAGGGAGAACCGGGATACTTTGTGGGACCCGATTCGGTGTCATGAATGATTTCCTTCAAGGGGTTCCAGGCCGCGCCACCGAGTTCAGGATTGTGGTGCTCGCGGTAGACGTATTGCGAGACGAGCCAGCCCAGTCCGCTTCCGATCACAACGTCGGAAGGAAAATGCTGTTTGCTCCCTACGCTAGCAACGCTCACGGTTGTGGCCAAGCCATAAGCGATGAGCTTCATCAAAGGCCCGTGATATTCGTGGGCCAAAATGCCCGCCGCGGCCCACGCCGCGGCGGAATGAGTTGAAGGAAACGACGATCCACCCTGGAAAAATTTGCCCTGGCCGTTTGCTTCGAGTGGCCGCTCTCGTGACGCGATGAGCTGCATGCCTCCGGACACGAGCAGCGAGTCAATTACGGCTTCACCCGCGAGAAGACCCGTCTCCCTCTGGTGCGGATCATGCGTGTGAAGGCTCCATAGGTAGAAGCCGCCAGAGGCCGCGCCCAGTGCGGCAATGCCCCCGGTGCGAGCCTCCTCGAAGCGATGCAGCGTTTCGGGAGTATTCGGAAGAGCTTTGCTGAAGCTCGCGTCCGTGAGCAAGAATGCCGTTGTGATGCCGGCCGCGGGCACCAGCCATTCCGCATCGGAGAGGCGCAGCTTCCAGGGGCTGGTCCACATCCGCTTCTGATCTTCGAAGAGGCGACTCGCCGTGCTCCCGATGTCAGAACCCGAAGTCGTCAACCAATCCGGATGCTGCACGCTTGGACGCAATTCCGACTTTGCCGCCGGCCCTTCGATAGCCGTGGATGCAAATTCCCGGTTGCTGCTTTCGCCTTCCCCCTGTTGAGGGCGAGCGGCGCAAGCCCCGGTCGCAGCCAAAGTCATGCCCACGATCGTCAGATAGCGAGCCAATGTGATTCCTTTCATCGCCGTTCGACAATTTCTCTCACGGCTTCAAGTAAGCGACCGCGAGTGCAATGGACGTTGCGACCTGGGCTGACTGTATGAGAGGCGTCCAGTTGCGGACTCCGATTTTGGGAGCTTTCTCCGGCACAACAATTACGTCGCCGGGCATGAGAGCGGCGTCCATCGGATCACCGGACCACAAGCCACGGTTATTTCTTGCGGACAGAACGGAACCGTCGGCGCGAATGACAAACGCGGCTTTCTTGTCCGCCAGTTCGGTGAACCCTCCGGCCTGACCCAAATACCAATTGGCGCTTCGTCCCGGCACATAGCCGACAGCCGTCCCGTTGAAGACCTGCCCCTGGACCATGACGTAGTTCGGTTTTTTCGGTACCAGAATCACGTCGCCATTGCGGAGCGGCGTCTGGCCGGCCGATTGGTCGAAGGATTTCTCTTCGAACGTTCCGTGGATGACGACACGGCCGATGGGCAGGTGCGTTTCGAGTTGCGTCAGCGCCGTATCGTTTTGCGCGATCGCGGTAAGCTTGGCGTTCTTTTGGTCCGCGTCGTTTTCAGGAAGTGCTTTCAGCTCTGTTTGCTGCGCTTTCACGCGGGCGATTAGCTCGTCGTGCGATTTCATTTCGAGGTTCCGGACTTCGCGGCGTGTGAGGACAGTTCCATAGGGATACGCTTCTTGGGTGAATCCCCCGGCCTTGGCCAGGACGGAAGCTAGAGATTCGCCGGGGCGAATTCCGTACGTCCCCGGGTGTTCGACTTCGCCGCGGAGCGTGACACTGGCGCCGAGATCGTTCCAGCCGGGATTTTCGCGAATGGTGAGCACGTCGCCATTCGCCAGGGACTTGTTTTCATTGTCGTATCCGCTGAGAGCGGCACTTAAATTGACATTCACACTTTCGACTTCGGGAGCTCCAGACTGGCTTTGTTCATGATGAGTAAGAACGGCGCTCTGGGAATCGGCGCTCGGTTTGAGCCCGCCCGCCGCGCGCACAAGATCCTTGACGTGCATTTCCGAAGTGAGTGGGTAACGGCCAGGGCTGGGAACGTCACCTTTGACGTAGACTGCAGGTGGTTCCACTTTTGTTGTGTTGCGGTGGACGACAATGCGATCGTGTGGCTGGAGCGCCAGGTTGTCTGTGGCATCTCCGGCGAGCGCTTCCTTCAAGTTCACGCTCAGAATTTTCTCGTTACCATCTTTGCCGCTGCGGAAAATTTGCGCTGAATCCATGGCCGCGTCTGTGGTCACTCCGCCCGCAAGATAGATCGCGTCGCGGAAATGGATTTGACCCGAGGTCGTGTACTCTCCCGGAAACCTTACTTCCCCGTCGATGGAAACCTCGGGCGCCGGTTCGAAATCGTATTTGCTGAAGATGCGAACGGTATCGAGCGGCTTGAGCTTAGGAGCGCTCGCGGGATTCGAAAGTGCGGAGGCCAGATCAAAACTTTCTACGCTTGGACGAAAGTCCGGCGAATTCAGCCGAATAATTTCCGCATATTTCTCGGAGGGTTCGGGCAACAGATCCGAATACGAAGTGACCAAGTCGACGACGGTCATTCCATACTTGTACGAATAACGGCCTGGACGCAGCACGTGCCCTTCAAGGTAGATCGCCTGCTCGTTGTATGGAGCAATCGGGAAAATGTGGATTCGGTCGCCATCCTGAACCTGGAAACTACGGAGCTTCGATTCCGCGTTTTCGGCATCGCCTTTCGCGGAGAGATCGAGACTAAGCATCGTGCGATTTTCATGCGCGACAAGTCGCTCGACCTGCACTTGCTTCAACGCTGCGGCCGGCAGTACTCCGCCGGATAGATCCAGGGCGTCTTCGAGTGATGTGTTGCCGTGAAGTTCATAAATTGCGGGACGACGAACCATTCCCTCAATCGTGACTTGTGGACCAACGGGCGGAACAAGCAGAGAATCGCCGCTCTCCAGTCTCATCTGGTCTGGCCCGACCCCGCGCAACAGCAAGTCATAGGCATCGACGACTTCAAGCAGCTGTTTGCCGCGATAGTGCTTGATCAAACGCAACGAGCCGTGTTCGGTTGGCCCACCGGCCGCCACCAGTGCATTCAACGGGCTCGATAGCGAACTGAGATCGTAAGCGCCGGGGACGGCCACTTCGCCGACGACGTAGACTCGCACGGTTCTCAGACGGGAGAGAGAAACGTCGGTGGAAATGTCGCGAAGTTGCGTGCGAAGCAATTGTTGAATCGTGAGTTGAACATCGCCGAGCGTTTTGCCGCTCACCAGGATCGGGCCATATTCGGGCAAGAGAATGCGTCCTTCGCGATCAACCGTGCGTTGCAGGCGTTGCGAGGCGCCCCCCCACAAATCGATGGCTAGTCCATCCCCGGGACCGACGACATAATCCGGACCGACCGGAAGATCCATGGGAATGGCGTTCGCTTCCCGAGTGCCGGAAGTGAGAATGTCGACACCGAATCGTTGGGGTGGCTGGTTACGATTGGACACTTGAACATAGAGATCGACGAGCGAAGGGACATCTGAATAAGGATTCGGTTTGTGGACGATGGCTCCCTGTTGCGACCCTCCATTGGGATATCGCTGCTTGTAAGTTCTAAACGGCGAAGACGAGATCGCGGCGTTCTTGTCGTACACGTTGCCAGGCGCAGAATTCGAGCGAGATAGGTCGTCGCTCTGATTCGCCGAGCTGTTACCAGCGCGGTTGAGATAGCGTTGCAGGTCGTCCTGGGAAAGCGAAACTGCAGACGAATCCTGGGAAACACCCATTGTCGCCGTGCGGAGCAGATCGCTCGAATCGCTGCCATCGATAGATTCCGATGACGAAGTCCCGCTGAATCTTGTCTGAATCATGGGCGATTTATTCAACGGTTGGTTAGGGTTGATGTTGGGCGGCGCCACGGGAATTCCATTTGGCTCATCGCCCGGATTTGCCAGATTTTCCTGAGGGCGGCGCTGGGAGGGTTCCAGGCAATTTGAGTTGTCTCTTGGCCCGCAGTTTCCGTTGGCGCCGCTGGCCAAAGATGGCGATTCGTCTTCAGGCTTTCGTGGCCGCTGCGACTCTGCGTCTTCGTGCTCTTCGATCTGCACCAAGCGCCGGGCGCGTTCCTTGAGAACGAGTTCCTGCTCTTTACCGACTTCAGAGTCGGGATTCACGCTGGGCAGCAAATAGCCGTAGCGTTGGACCAGGCGTGTCGCGGTTGCGCGAAAGGCTGCGTCATCGTCGAGACGATCGAAGATGGCTTGCTCGGTGAGGTCCGAATCTTCGACGATCTGTCCTTTCGCGATCGCCTCCTTCTCCACGAGGTGTTCGAGCTCGACCAGAAGCCCAGGATCCTTCGCAAGAACGGCCCGAATCTGTTCGACCGGGGCAGCCGCGCGGCTTTGTTCCTGGTCTGCGCCGGCTCGCGGCTGGCGGACTGCGGCGGCCGGCTGGCTGGCTTCTTGTGGAGGCAAAGTTTGCGCAGCGGTAAGGCTACCAGTCGTCAGCGCGGCAGCGCAAAGGAAGACCGTGTGGAGCTTTAACGCCATAGCGCCGCTCTGTTCACGCCAGGCATTTTCATCACCGCCGTCTCGCGAAAGCCGGCGTCATGGACGGCACCGAGGATGCCCGCGGTGGATGACTCGATATCCGCACAATGAATGTCGAAGGATGCCCAGAAATAAAGGGTGCGATCCCTTCGTGAGGCCACCGCAATAATCCGCAGGTCCGGGTGGTCGCGAAGGACGCGATCGCAGATGGCAGGCCGCTGTTCGCTTTCATCAAGCGCGATGACCAGGAGATCCGGAAGCGTGGAGCGGACCTGTTCGAGGATTTCCGTTTCCTCCGACACCTCGCCGACAATTTCAATACCAGGCTGGCCCGTAAGCGCTGCCAAAATTACTTCGCGCATCAGTTTGGGGCGGTTGGCCACCAGAATCCGCGTCGGTTTTTCCATCGGAATTTCCTCGTGCGGCTAGTTTCCGCGGAAACCCAAGGAAAAACAGGACTAATTCCCGTCAAACGGGGGTGCTAATCCGCTCTAAGGTGAAGTACCTAATTCGGACTACGCAAACGTTCATTTAAAAATCACATTCCTGATGCGGGCACGAAGATGACTTGCGTTTGACTTTGCGGTGACAACTGTTTGGGCTCCGGCAAGTAGCCTGAAAATGTCTCACGGATTTCTTTGCATGTGAGGCGGTGAACTTTGCCGTTCCAACAGGACGTTTCGATGAATCGAGTTTTAGCAATATTGTTGTTCTCAATTTCGGCTGCGTACGGACTGAATGCCCAAGACAATGTGCCTATTCTCTCTGGCGCACTTGCTTTCTTGGGATCGACCAATGGAGGCGTGAGCGCGTACCAACCCGTGATTGCCCCTGTGCTCGTTGCCCCGTTCGGGGATCATTGGCTGGTTGAGGCTCGAGCGGACGTGCTCGGTTACATTTCGCGCGAGGACGGCGCCACCGGCCCCTATAACGGGATATTCGCTGCCAGTCTCGACTACCTGCAACTGGACTACATTGCCAATCCTCATCTCACTCTGACGGCGGGACGCTTTCTGACACCGTTCAATATTTATAACGAGCGGCTGTCCGCGCTGTGGATCGCCAATCTCCAGGATTCGCCCATCATTTTCACGATCGGTACGCGTACTTCGGCTTCCAGCAACGGTTTCATGCTTCGCGGAGATCTAGTGGCGCGGCCGACATGGGTTCTGAACTACACCGCGTATTTTTCCGCGCTGACCAATACCGAGAATTTACAGGCCGGCCGGTCCGCGGGGGGACGCACGGGGCTTTTCTTGCCAACGACCAGCGTGGAAATCGGCGTTTCCTACCAGCGATTTTTGCAGAGCGGGGACTACAACGCTTCCGGAGCTTACCTCGTGTGGCAGCCACCGCCGATTCCGCTGGATGTTCGGGCGGAGTATGCACATTCGCCCGGAGGGCAGGGATATTGGCTTGAGGGCGCTTACCGGCTCGCCAGCAGCCGGAACACCACAACCTGGCTGAGCCGCGTGCAAGCGGTGGCGCGCGTGCAGCAGTACATCAAAGGGCATCCAACGCCGGAAGATTTACTCCCTGCGGTGAACGTGAATCAATTTGATGTCGGCTTGAACTATTACCTGCCGCATAACGTGCGGCTCAACGGCAGCTACGGGCGGCAGTATAGTTCGGCGGGAAACGCGAACATCTGGAACTTCCAGATCACTTATCGCTTCCTCTTTCCCGCATGGCCTGGAGAACACAAATGAAAAGAGTTTTTGCCGTTCCTCTACTGACTTTTCTGCTGGCATGCTCGCTGAAGGTGTTCGCCGTTCCACAGGCCCCGGCCGCGGGACAGCAAGCGACCAAAGCTACCCCCAAGAAAAAAACGGACGCGCAAGAGGGCGAGCGGAGATTCCAGGAGAATTGCGGGCGCTGCCACAATCCCCCGGATTCGCTGTCACCTCGCGAAGTGAAGGCGGTTGTGCAGCATATGCGCGTGCGAGCAATGCTGAGCGCGGAGGATGAACGGCTCATCCTCAAATACCTGGCTCCTTGACAAAAACGCTTCTACAGAAACTGAGGGGAACTGGTCATGAACTTCAAACGCTTTTTGAGAATGCTCTTCTTCTGCGGGATCGCATTTTCGCCGCTCGCGGCGGCCGGCGACGGAACGCCGAAAACCATTGCCATTACGGCGCAGCGTTTTTCGTTCAGCCCCAATGAAATCACAGTTAAAAAAGGCGAAGAGGTGACGTTGGAGATTACCTCCAAGGATGTCAGTCACGGGCTGCTCATCGAGGACTTAGGCGTACGCACCGAGGTGAAGAAAGGGCAAACCGCGGAAGTGAAGTTTACTCCGGAAACCGCGGGTACTTTCGAAGGGAAATGTGCCCACTTTTGCGGCAAGGGCCACGGTTCCATGACGATGACGGTTCATGTTGTTGAGTGAGCGCAATGACGAAATCTCTCGCAATCGTGTTGCTTGGCGCGGCGGTAGGTTTCGCGGGGTGCAAGGCTACACCCCCGGGGAAGTGGGAGACCCTTACAATAACGAAGATCAAACATTCCATAACGGTTGGCGGCAAAAACGAAACGAATCCCATGGCGGACAAACCGGCCAATGTCGAGAGCGGAAAAGTTGCGTTCTCGCATTACTGCATCGCCTGTCATGGACTCGACGGACAGAACACGGGCGTGCCCTTTGCGGATCAGATGGCACCGCCTGTTCCAGTGCTGAATTCGCCGCAGGTGCAATCGTATACGGACGGGCAGTTGCACTGGATTGTGGAAAATGGGATTTCCCCATCGGGTATGCCGGCTTCGAAGGGAATCCTGACGGAGAGCGAGTTGTGGTCGATCGTTGTTTATTTGCGCCACTTGCCGGCGGCAGGTAGCCTGGGAGAACCGGCGATGTATTCCGGTGACGAAAATTCAACAAAATGCCCGCAGACCCCGGTTCAAGGGCGATAGTTCAGCGAACAGACACACTTCTTGCAAATAGAATTGTTGCGAACGTCGAGATTTGACCGAAAATCGAGCGCGGTCTGACTGTTGATGGCCTCTCGAAGCGTGGAGTCGCGCAAATTTCCGATTGGAGGATGGAAGAAACAAGGGCGAACAGCGCCATCGACCTCAAGGACCGCGGAGACCCATGGTGCGTTGCACAGGGGAGACTCCGCCGGCTCCAATCCGAGTTGTGCGCGGAAATGGCGCACAATCCTCCGCAGCTTTAAGGGAGATTCGGCAATGAAACCAGCGCCCAACTCCTCCTCTGCATCGCGGATCAGGTCTTCAACGCCAGTTTCGAGCGCGCTTAATTCTGAAAGCGAAAGGCTCGTCTCTGCCTGCCGGTCCAGAGGCCACACCAGGGAACGATTGAACGCGGTAGAGCTGACATCCACCGCCAAAAACGAAATTCCATCGAGCAGAAGAAGCTTAGCGGCACGCGCGGTTTCCAACAGATAACCATGGTTCGCTTTTTGAATCGTTGAGCGCGCGGTAATTTGCATGTCCGGCCGTGCTTCCCTAAGTGCGAGAACGCCGGTTTGAAGAAGTTCAAACGCGCCTTCGACCCGGCGGATCATGTTGTGAATCGCCGGCGGACCATCGAGAGACACGATGACGTCATCGAATGCATGAGCGACTTCGCGCGAATATTTCTTGAGTAGCAGGCCCGTGCTTAAGAGAGTGAGACGAATGCCCTCTTCGCGCAAAATTGCACATACCTGTGGCAGCTCCGCATTCATGAGGGGCTCTCCGCCGGAGAATACGATCCAGCGAACTCCCAGGCGACGAATGGAATCCAGCTGAGGTTCCAGATCGCGAACGCCGAACACTTTGTTTTCGCGGGTCTTCCAGATGTCGCACATGATGCAACGGCAGTTGCAGGAACTGTGCGCGTGGATAACGAGGATCGGCAGCGTTTGGAGCAGATCCCGATCCTCTGAGGGGGCCGAGCCAGAAGAGAAACGGTCGGTTTTAGCTTCCACGGCGCACCTGCTTCCCGCCGAGATAAATATCTCCTGGCAAATGCGCTTGCGTCTCCTCAAACAGCCAATCGAGGGGTGCACGAATCCAACGAACGATGCCTTCGACGGAAAGTGGCTCTAAACCATCGCTTGCCGCGAGTGGAAGGCGTTGCTTCATTTCCGCAGACGCCAACTGAACGCGTCCCGCTAACAGGACCAACTCGATTTCGCGGTAAGACAACGTAGGTAACGTTTCCGCTGGAGTTAGTTCCGTGTCGCGAACCGCGATCAAGTCGGCGGTATTACCGATGCGAATTGTTCCTTCGCCGTTCTTTAGAGCAAGAAGGCGGGCAGGTTGCTGCGTGACATAACTGTACAGTTCGGCGGCCGGCGTCTCCATAAAATGATGCGCGCAACTCACTTCGTCCAATAGATCTCCTCGCGCAGTAAGCGGAGAATCACTGCCGAGAGACACTTTGGGAAACCGGCGAATCTCCGCGGGCGACGTCGACTTTCCGAACAAAAACAGGTTGGAACTCGGGCACCAAATCAGACCCGCGCCGGTTGCGCGCAGCAGGTCGCTTCCTTTCTCGCACAGTCCGAGCCCGTGAATAATGATCGTGTCTCTATCCAAAGCACCAGCGTTGTGCAGATCAAATATTTCCTGCGCGGATTGCATGTCGATGCCCTCCCCAAGATGAATGAGAAACGGCTGGCCATCGGGAGCCCTCTGCTTCTTCAGCGCTGCGCCCGGCTCCAATTGCAAGGAGTGCGCCCACCTGTAATCTTTAAGGACGCGGACGATGAATTCATCCGTAAACACATCCGCCTCGTAGGGATTGTGATGACAGACCGTTGTCACGCCGCACAGGATGTTGCGGACGCCGCCCCACCACAAACGCACGTGTTTTGGCACTTTGCGATGACGGGCGATCTCCGCGGAATACGTGTGGTGGATATCCTCCGCCCACTCCATAAAGTTTTGATAGCCGCCCTTTCCTAAGCGAGGAAAGAGAGCAAATTCTAAATGATCGTGCGCGTTGACTAATCCGGGGAGGGCCAGATATCCCTGCAGATCGACAGCCGATTGCTCAGGCGACGAAGACGCGGTTCCACAGGAGGCGCCGCAGATTGCTTCCACACGCTGACCCTCGATCCGCATTTCTGCATGAATGCTTTCCGCAGACCCTAGCGCAAATCGCGCTCGACGTAATCGATGGACAGTTCCCGGTTGGAATTTTCGGGCCGCCGGCCGCTTTGGCCCTTCTGGCGCGCTGAGTTGGAGCAGATAGATTGCCGGGAGGTCGCGGATCTCATCAAAGTAGTCCCTCTTCCCAGCCTTCTCGAAGATCTGCTTCTCTTCCTCTCCGAACTTGGGCTCAAGGCGAAGGCGCGTGTTCAGGCCAACTTCATGGCATAACGCAATCACGTCCGCCACGGATCTATGAAATGTGAGAATTTCCCTGAATTCGTTTTGTACATGAATGCCGCGGCGCCAGTTCAGTGTGGAAGCCGTGTCTGGATGCATGTCCGTGAGAAAAAGCGATCCGCCGGGCCGCAGAAGGCTTCTCGCGAACTCCAGGAACGGCTGTGGCTTGGCAATATAACTCAATACAAAATTACAGAGGATCAGATCGGCGGAGCCGCCTTCGACAGGGGCGGTCGAATAATCTACACACAACAATCTGGCCGCGCCGCCCAGCTTCGCTTTGGCACGGCTTAGCATGTCCGGTGAGGGATCGATGCCAAGCAGGCTTCGCGTCCCGGCTTGTTTCATTGCCTGAAGCCAGCGTCCCGTGCCGCAGCCGAGGTCGACGACATCCCGGTCGGCAACCGGCGGCAGGAGCAGACCGAGAATTCGCTGCTCCAGGGACAGCATCGGATTCGGGTCGCGATCGTAGCTTTCAGCCCACACGCGATAGCCCTCGGATGGCGTGAGGCACGGTTTCGGTGAAGGGCTGGCCATGTCCGTAAAAGTGGTTACAGACTTTCGTGTTTGGGCTTGCGGAGAGTGATGAATTGCTGCGCCAAGCGCAACTCTTTCGGATGGGCATAAACCCGCGCGGCATAGCGCCACGCGCTCAAGGTCTTCAGAAGTGCGCGGCTCCAGCGGGGTGCGCGAATATCCTGAACGGTCGGCCAGCGCGAGTTGATCACCACTTCGAAGTTATCGATCAGGTCCTTTGTCTTTCTCTTCAGCCACGGGGTATTGGGATCGATTCGAAGAATAAAATCCATCCAGCGCTTGGTGGCCCATTCCTCGAGCGTGTTTGGGAAAGAAACCTGGCCGTCGATGTTGCCGTACATCGCCGTGCGCTGCGGCACAGGAGTGTAGTGATAAATGATGATCTCGGATTTGGGATTGATCTGCTTGAGCTTTCGAATGAACGACAGGGTCTCTTGCGTATCTCTTTCGGGATCGTGTGGATTGCCGATCACGAATGAAAATTCCGGGATGATTCCAAACTTGCGGATTCTCTGCGCCACGGCGAGTGTTTGCTCCGTAGTGATGTCCTTCTGCATTTCCTTCAGGACCCAATCGGACCCAGATTCCGCGCCGAAAAAGATCATTGTGCAACCGGCGCGCCGGACGGCCTCCAGGGTCGCATCGGAGTATCGAGTAAAGGTGTCGATGCGCGCTTCGCACCACCAATGGAATCCAAGAGGGGCGATGCGTTCGGCAAGTTCCTTGGCGTGACTTTCCTTCACGAAGAAATTCATATCGTAGAACTGAACAGAATCGGCGCCGTATTGTGTTTTCAGGTGGCGCAGGATTGCTTCCGTGCGCGCGGCGCTTTCCACCAATTCGCGATTGCCGTACAGGGCGTGCACTCCACAGAAGCTGCAGCGGAACGGGCAGCCAATACTGGCATGATGTGCGGCGGTTCGCTTGCCAAAAAATGAAGGCCGCAGGTATTTTTCCACCGGAACACGGTGAAACGGGGCCCAGGGAAAAACGTCGGGACCTTTCATGAGCCGTTCCGGGTTGTGGCGGTGAAGGCCGAAGACATCCTTGTAGGACAGTCCCTGTATTCCTTCACAAGTGCGCTTTCCACGGATGGCATCGAGCAGCTCGAGCAGCGTGTCTTCTCCCTGGCCGCGCACGACATAGTCTACGTAGCGCGCATTCAAAGCAGCGTCCGTGTAGGTTGACGGAAAATAACCGCCCCACACGATCGGCACCTTGGGACATTGATTTCGAATTTCCTTGCAGCTGACGATGGCGGAGGCCATCTGCGGACCCGGCATGACCGAGACACCGAGAAGTTCAACGTTATTGCGCCGAATTAAATCAACAAGCGTCTCCGTTGGATTGTCATCGACGTTTCCATCGACAATTTGGTATTCTTCGCGGCCTTCCAACACTGCCGCTAACGCCATCACCGACAGCGGGAAGCGCCTATTACGGGGTTTCGTGGCGCGCGGATTGAATAAGATGATCATCGCGTCTTTACCTGGGCGGTATGGATTCGAAATTGCGAGGGCTCGCGGCGGCCTTTCAGCTTAGCGACCAACGGGCGGCAGGCCCAACGGAAGCCGTACCATACTTCGTGCGTGGTCCACTCCACATGATGCCGGGACTCGAGGGAGAGGAGCCTTTCTTTGGTCAGGTATTCGCAACTGGTCAAGCTGTCTGATGCAAACCCAAAGCGTCTTCGAAAAATCTCCCGACGTTCCTCGAGCATCCGCTGACCGGATTCGTCGCGGCTGTAGGAGGGAGTGTCGGCGATCACGACGGTTCCACCGCGGCGCAGGCAACGGATCGTTTCCGCAAGGGTGCGGTCGTAGTTTTCCGAATAATGAAAGGACGCATTGAAGATGGCACAGTCGAATTGCCTGTCTGCAAACGGCAGGCAGTCGAGTTCCGCCTGAAATCGAGGAAAAAGCATGGGAAGCGCGCTGCGATAATGAACCGCGGCGCCCAGTCCGTCAAAATCATTCGTTTGCAAATCGATCGCGACGGGCTGGTAGCCCAGGGCAGCGAGGCGATAGGAAAGCCAACCGTTGCCTGCGCCAAGGTCAAGGATGCTTAAGGGCTGAGATGCACTGGCACCGATCGCCGGAAGAATTTCTCGCTCGATGTAATTGTAAGTTCGCGCGCGAATGGCCCATTGCCACGCGTTGAGATCCGCCTGATCAACATAGGGCAGAGACAGATAGAAGCCGGGGTCACTGCTTCCCCGCCCTTCGGCCCGGCGTACCAACTCGTAATCGCGCATGAAACACTCAAAATGCTCGAGACGATTCTTGGCTAGTGCCAGCCAGATTCTGCGTTGCTGTGGCATGACCGCGGAACAGGTGGCGCACTCGAGGGCGTTGTGCGTTTGCCCGAGAGCGTGGTAGGCCATCGCGGCCAAACTGGCCGAGCATGTGGGGCAACGCAGTTCCACATACTTCGTGGACTGCGGAGCCCTGCGCGTGCGCTTGCGGACCGTCGGAAGCCTCCCCGCCGCCAATACTGTTCCTACGGATTGCATCGTACGAACTCCAAGAGAATGTGATCCCCGAAATCGCGAAAGAACGGCCATTTCGCACACACACGATCCAGACTTTTGAATCCCTCGAGCGTCCTTTCGTTCCGACTCATCCACGATTCGGCGTAAGAGGGAGGGACGAATAGCCCTATGGCGCGTCGCGCGTTCAGCTCGAACCAGGGGGAAAAAGAGCGGCGCAGTCCGGCGAGCGTGTGATAAGTGACGGAAATCGTGAGACCAGCGAGTCTGGCGGTGGCTTGGCTGCGGAATCTGCGAACGGCCTTCTGCGGCTGGCCGTGCAGCAGATACCACAAGATTTCCGCCGCGCAGACGCGGCTCCAAAGGCACACGAGGACCCTGCCTCCGGGCTTGATAAGACTTGCCAAGTCGCGCGCAACCGGCCGGAGATCGCCAAGACAATTCAAGCCAGAGAAATTTGAAAATGCTCCGTCGAATCGTTTCCCCGTGGGCAGCAAGCCGAGCTCTTCGTTCGAAAGATGTAAGTATTCGAGATTCGCAATTTGGCTTTCATTCCGATCATTACGTTTCGCAACTTCTAACATCGCCGCGGAAGCATCGCACGCGAGCACAGATCGTCCTCGTTTTTCCAGGAAGCGGGCATCTTCGCCCGTTCCGCAATTCATCTCCAGAATCCGGCTGCCGACAGGAAATGCGGCAAGCAGCGCGGCCCACACCTGTTTGCGCTGCGCCCGACCTACGGCTGTGTGCGTAAAACGCTGGTCATAGGTGTCTGCAACCTGATCGAAAGCGGTTGCGGCAGCAGTGAGCGTCACCCCGTTCGCCACGCTCATGCCTTCACCTCGGAGGAAGTGGAATACAGGCTTTCACGCAGCGTCGTCACCTGCTGCCGCAATCCCTTTTGCGCCTCTTCGTCGGTACCGGCTCGCTGCAAACGCGCGAGTTGTACTTCGTTTTGCAGGAGGCGGTCCGCAAATCCATAAAATTCCGGACTCCGCCTTCCTCGGAGCAGCAACTCACGATCCGAAGAGGAGTTCCAAGGCTTTAATTGGACAAGCGCTTCCGCGTTTCGCTGGTAGTAGGGCGTCCCTTTAATCGGGTAGGCCACCGTGGTGAAAAAAATGTCGGGATCGCTGGTCTTCACGTGCGAGATCGTGGCCTCAATATCTTCGAGCTCTTCTCCCTCATAGCCCCACATCAGGAACATGCCGGTCTGAATGCCGCGCGACTTGCATAATTTGATAGCGGATTGCACCTGCGCGACGGTCACGCCTCTTTGCATGGCGTCGAGAATTTTTTGCGAACCGCTTTCGCTCCCGATCCACAGACGAAAGCATCCGAGTTCCGCCAACAGATCGGCGGATTCGGCATTGAGACGGTCGGCGCGTGTGATGCATTCGAAGGGAATATGCAGGCCACGATTTCGCATTTCCGCAGCGTAGGCGCGCAACCATCCGTGATGGATGGTGAAAACGTCGTCCGCAATCCAGACCATGTCCGGATGGTAGTTTTCGAGAAGCCACTGCACTTCGTCCACCACCCCGACCGGTTTCCGCCGCCGATGTGTTTTGCCGAATACCTGGTGGCTGCACCACCGGCAATGATAGGGACAGCCCCTCGCGGTAATGAAGGATAGCGATCCCTTGCCGTGGGCTACGCGCCAGGTGTCGACGTACCGGCGAATATCAATAGCGTCGCGCGCAGGCCAAGGCATCGCGTCAATGTCGGAAATTTGCGCGCGCTGACTGGTCTGATGGAGCTGACCAGTGTCATCGAGGAACGCGATCCCGGAAACGCTTTGCAACGCCGAGTCCGATCCGGACTGGAAAGCGATGAGAAGCTCCTCCATCGTGATTTCGCCTTCGCCGAGAACTACCACTTCCGCGCCCGCCTCCAGATACTCGCGCACGTACGCGCCGGGTTCCGGACCGCCAACCACGGTTTTCCAGCCGCCGTGGCGCGCAGCTTGCAGAATTTCAATCACTTTTTTGCGCGTCATCAGGTTGGCGTAGATTCCCAGGACCGAAGGCGGTTCCGTCTGCAAATGATTCTTGAGTTCGTCCATCGTGGAAAAGGTCGTGTCGAACACGTCGACCTCAAAACCTTTTGCCCGAAGGTGTGAACAGATATAGAGAAGTCCCAGCGGCACGTACGGCTTGAGGATCTGCATTTCCTTCGGATCCTCGTAGAGGAAGTAACCGTGCGTGAGCAGCAGGTCAGTCATTGGCGTCTCCGCTGCGTGCAGTCATCGCTTGTAAAGGAACAAACTCCGCGCTTGGCGAGAAAAATCTCATTCCACTGTTGCTTGCGGGTTCGGGCAACTTCGTGGGATCCACATTCCGGCTGACGGGCTCGAGGGAGCTCACCTGTTTCCACAACTCCGCACTTTCCTTTGCATGTTCAGCTCGTCGGGTTCCGGACTTCCAGCTTTGCACCTCAGAGTGCAACGCGTCGCGGATAGCGCGGTAGAACCTGTCGGTGTAAGTACCCTTGAACATCACGCAAAGGTCTTCGCTGTCCGACCAATTTTGTTTTGCTCCCAGCTGTTGTTTGACCCGAGCGTAAAAGCGCGTGTTCGGGAGCGGATAAGAAAAAGAAACTCCCACGTCGTCGGGACGAGTTTCTCGGACCAAGGCGATGGTTTTCTGAATGTCCTTCCACTGTTCTCCGGGATAGCCGAGCTGCAAAAAATAACAGGTCCGGATGCCTTCCCGCTTCAGATGTTCCCGCGCCGTGACGACCTTCTCAACCTGCAAGCCCTTGTCCATCGCATCCAGAACCTCTTGGGAACCGGACTCGACGCCCATCCAGACTTCAGCACAGCCCGCTCTGCGAAGAGCCTGGGCCGCCTGGCTGGTCATCAAATCCGCGCGCGCCTGAACTTTGAACGGTACGGCGGCATGAAACGCTTCGACTGCCAGCGCAAATTCCTGAAGCCAACGGCGATTCAGTCCAAAAATGTCGTCTGCAAACCACAGGTGTTCGGCGCCGTACTTTTCTTTCAACAATCGCATTTCGACGGCAACATCGAAAGCTGGGCGCAATTGGTAGCTGTCTCCGAAAATCGGCTTTGCACACCAATTACAGCGGAAGGGACATCCGCGACTCGCGATCAGGTTGAGCGAGGTGAAACCGTGAGCATCGTTCCAGGCCTTGCGATACAGAGACAGATCAATTAAATCGCGGGCCGGCCAAGGAAGCGTCGATGCGCGGCGGACCTTGTTGAGCGGGGTCGTTTCGCTCCCCCCGCAGTTCGATCGGCGCGCGAAACGAAGTACTCCTGGAATATTCGTCAAGCTGGATCCGTCCAAGAACGCTTGCACCGCGGACAGCAAAGGGTATTCGGCTTCGCCCTCTAGCACGCATTCGGCTCCGCGCCGCAGAAATTCGCCCGCGTGATCTGTGGCGTCGGAGCCATGGACGACGACTTGCGCGCCGTGGCTTCGGGCGATTTCGATCATTTTCCACGCGAGTTCACGCATCCGCGTCAGGCACATCTTTGTTAGAAAATTGAAGTCGTCCTCGTAAATGGCCACAATTTTCGGCTTGTGCGTTCGCAGTGCCTCTTTCAAGCCGGATTCCGGCTCCTGGAGCATGGAATCGAACGCCGCTACGGAAATTCCGTGTGCCCGCAGAAGACCCGCGGCGTACAGCGTACCGAGCGGCGGATAAGGCTCCATCTTGCGAACCTGCTTGCGGTCATAGGCGAGGTGGTTGGAATGCGTCAGGAGCACATCAGCCATGGATGCCTCCCGCTGCGTCCACTTTGCAGCCGTAATGGAGCTTCAACATGCGTCGGCTCCCTGCGCGCCGAGCGGCTGTCCGGTCACGAGCGATCGGCGCGTCACAATTTTTTCGAGCTTGCGGCCGACCCACAGCTCCCACGGCAGCGAATATTGGTTGGAACGCAACCGCCAACGGAGCGGAGCTCCTAGGACACGACGAATTCCGGTACGAAGGCGCGGATGATCCTTGGTGACTTTGCGAAGCTGATTGTTCAGAAGGAAAAATTCGAGCATGCGCCAGAGCTTCTCGAGTTCTTTCCCCTGCAGCCAGGGAAGGACGTTTCGGCCCAACGGCAGTTCAGCCCATTCCTCCAGCGATTGCGGTTCACGCATGCCCATTTCGCGTAGCTGGCCCCAGATGGGAATGCCCGGGTAGGGCGTGAAAATATTCGGCGAGAAACTAACGTTCCAGAATTGGCGCGCGATGTCGCTCATGGTACGGAGAGTCTCCACACGGTCGGCTTCGGTTTCGCCGGGGTAACCGAAAATGAGGTTGTAGGTGACGTGGATTCCGCCGACGGCCGCTTTGCGCGCGGTCTCATACATTTCGTCTACGCGCTGATGACGCTTATTCATCATCTTGAGAACACTGACCGATGTGGACTCAGTGCCGAATCCCATGTGCGAGACGCCGCTTGCGCCGAGAAGTCTCACGTCGTCGTCGCTCATACGGCAGAGAAAATCCGTCGACGCCTGGAAGGTCCAACGGAATTTGATTTTGGAATCGAGAAAGCCGCCGGCGATTGCGCGGGCGCGTCTCCAATCGACGGGCAGATTGGAATCCAGCATCGCCACTTCCTCGATGCGGTATTTCGCTACGAGGCCGGTGACTTCCTCGACCACGCGCTCGGCTTTGAGCGCATTGAATCGCCGCTTATAAAAGACCATGTCCGTGCAGTAATTGCAGGCATAAGGACAGCCGACGCTTGTCGCGTAGGCCAGCTTGCGTTCCCCGGCCACACGCTCGTACGCATCGAAGTTGGCCATCTCAAAGGCCGGCATCGGCAGATCGTCAAGAAGAGCGACGCGGCGTTCCGGTGCGTGCTGCGGTAAACCGAACTGTTTGGAAGAGACGCCATGAATTCCGTGAACAGTCTTCCCGGCCGCCAGATTTTCGGCGACTTCCAGCAGAGTGAGTTCCCCTTGTCCGCGGACAATCGCGTCGACAAACGTTTCCTGCAGCGTTTGACCCGGCAACAGACTGGGATGCCACCCGCCAAAGATTACGGGAACACCCGGCAATTCCTTTTTTGCAGCTTTGGCCATGCGGACCGCTCCGCGAATCATCGGTCCGGTGAGAACGGAAATTCCGAGGCACAGGGCGTTGCGCAATTCATGAAGGACGACACTTAGCCAATTTGGCTCGATTGCGGCGTCAATGACGACGACCTCGAAACCCGACTTGAGGAGCGGGGCGGCGAGGCTTAACAGGCAGGCGGGCGCGCCCAACGGCGGTCCGTCATAGGGAGGGTAGAACAGCACGACTTTGCGATTTTTCAGCAAGCCGCCCCTCCGGCCGCAGGTTCGAGGCGCTTTGCATCGACGGCTGGCTTGTAGGTGGGTATTTTCTTTTTCAGTTTATTGTTGATCCACAATTCTACGGGAAGGGCGTAGATGTCGCGGTCGAGCCTCCAGCGCGCTGGAAACGAAAGCATTTTCTGTGCGATGCGGGTGGACCGCTTGCGTGTGTCCGTTGCGATGGGCACGCGATTGAAGGCAATGCGCAGGTAATCGCGCATGACTTGCAGGCGAGTGTGCTCGCGGCCGCTCAACCAGGGAAGGACCGTGTAACGCGGGAAGAAATCGGCCCAGCCTTCCAGAGAGTTCGGTACCTGAATGCCAAGCGCTTTGGCTTGCTCCATGATCGGAGAACCGGGATAGGGCGTAAAAATGTTGGTCCAGAATTCGGCGCCGGGAAAGCGACGGCAGACATCCATCATGAAATCGATGGTCTCGCGGCGCTCTTTCGTCCCTTCCCCCGGATAGGCGAAAATAATATTGAAGGAAGGACGAATTCCCGCATGCAAGCAACGAGCTGCGCTTTCATAGATCGAGTCGAAGTCCTGAAATGTCTTGTTCATGAGCTTCAGGATCTTGTCCGAGCCGGAATCCACTCCCTGGCAAATCTGATGAAGGCCGCTGCGACGCAACAGTTTCAAGTCCTCATGCGTCAAGCGCGCCGTTAAGTTGGTCGTGGCCTGGATGCTCCATTTGAAATCCGCGCCGGCGCGCACCAGGCCTTCCGCGATGTGCCGCGCGCGATCGAGATCAACCAGGAAATTGTCGTCGACGATCCAAAGCATCTCCAGGTTGTAGCGCGTCGTAAGATCCACGGTTTCTTCGACGAATTGCTCAGGAGACAGCGCGTTCCATTTGCGGCCGTAGACACCGGCATTTGTGCAGTAGGAACAGTTGAACGGGCACGCGAGGCTGGAAATGTACATGGCCCAGCGACGGCCGCAGCTTCGTTCGTAAGCGTCGAAATCCGCGAGGTGATACGCCTTCGGCGGGAGATCCGCGATGGGTTTGAGCGGGCGCTCGGTGGTGAAGTGCAGCTTGCCGCCGCGTTTGAAGCCGATTCCCGGAACCAGATCCACCGGCGTTCGCGCCTCAAGATGTCTGGCGACTTCGAGAAGAGTCTCTTCGCCCTGGCCGCGCACGACGATGTCGATGAACGGAGCCTCCAGCGTCTGTTTCGGAAGCAGAGAAGGATGCCAACCTCCGAGGATGATCGGGAAATCCGGATTCCAGGACTTGACCGCGCGAGCAATTTCCGCAGTTTCACGGATCATTGGACCGGTCACCAGAGAAATTGCCAAACACAAAGCGTCCCGGACTTCTTCGAGCACGCGCTTCTTGAAATTGGGGGTAATCGTGGAATCGATGATACGCACGGAAAAGCCTGCGCGAAGGAGGGGTGTAGCCACGGCCAAAATTCCCAGTGGTGCGGTCGCTTCCGTACTTGCGAACGATGGAAAAAAGAAAACTACTTTCTTGGACATCTGTGCCGTCCCGGAATCACATGGAAAACGTTACGTGACGCCAAAACGCAATTTGTCACCGTGATGTCAACCGGCTGTCATTTCTTCTTCCGAGGCGTTTCGACCTCTTGATTTCGCGTTACAGTGGACATCACTGTGACCATGACGCTGGCATTTAATCGACAGACACTTCCCTTTCAGACGGAGTTTTCAATCGCCGGGACGAGGTGCTTACTTTCCACAAATTCGCATGAGGTCTTGCAGTCCGCGGCGAATTTTCGGGGGGCAGAACTGCACAATGGCAACCCATCATTCGCGATGGAAATCATCGTGGACTCGGCGCTGAATCACGCTCCGGAGCGCCTTGCTTATTTTCGGGGGCTTGGACACATCGTGTTTGCGATCCTGCCCCCGCGCAGTTTTGTCGCTTACGATTTGCTGCGGAAACGCGTCCACGCCGTGCTCTCGAGCGCCGCTGCGCGGGACAGTTCGTTCTGGAATACTCTGCTCCTGCCCATTACGATTGGCGTCCTCGGGACCACCGTCGGCGTGGCTCCCATTCATTGCGCCTGCCTCGAACGAAACGGCAGCGGCTTTCTTGTGGCGGGGGTTTCCGGCGCGGGTAAATCCACGCTAACCGCCGCACTCGCTCAACGCGGATTTCCTTTGATTTCCGACGATTGGACTTATATTTCTCGGCAACAAGGTGGTCTCGTTGCTCACGGACTCTCGTCTCCCGTCAAACTTTTGCCCGACGCGGCGCGGTTCTTTCCCGCTCTGAACGCGTTTGCTCCCCGAAGGGCACTGAACGGCGAACTGGCATATGAAATTGATCCGGCCGGCGCGATCGGGTTCACGGCGAAAAATACTTCTCACCCCAGGCGCATTTTCTTTCTTGAGCGAAACTCGGCTCCGGGTTGCCAGATGGTCCCTTGCCGATCCGAATACGCCAGGGATTTCTTCGAACAAAACGCCGAACGCCTGCCGGACGAGCTTTCGGAAGCAAAAACTTTTCGCTCCAGAATCATTCAGACACTTTCCGCCTGCCCCTCCTGGATTCTCCGAACCGGCGAAAGTCCTCAGACTACAGCAAAGGCCGTGGATAATTTTCTTGCGGAGGCGGCCCATGCAACAGCATGACTTTCCAAATCACAACGATCCGCTGGACCTGCTGCGACGGTTCGTTCCGACCCCGCTGAAAGCCGTCTATCGCATCGGCTCTGTAAGCGTGATCGTGAGAACCAATGACATCACGCTGTTGCCGGCATTTCCGTTGGGGGCAGATCTCGATATCGACGGAGAGCGGATTCTCGAATGGAAGCTGATTCGAGATGCGGATTCGCCCGGCTTGCTCGAAGAACCGGTATTTTTGAACTCCGGCGCCCTGACGATTGTAGAGATGGGTACCGCTTGCCTGCTGGCGTTGGACCATGAACGGCGAGAATTGCTGGGTTTCATTGGCGCGGATGTCGATGCGCGCACGCATCAGGAATTTCTGGTGCCGTTTCTTTGCCGAATGACGAACGAGGTCTTCGCCGCTGATCCGCTTCAAGGGTTTGTCAGCAAGGGAGACGCGAATGACTGATGCTCGTCCAAAGCGAGCGGTGCTGGCGGCCATCGGCCATGAACCGGATTTTTCCGGCCTCTCCCGGTTGCCAAGCTTAGAAGCGCAGGCTGGCATTGATCTCCTGAAATGGCTCGATTGGAGCGGCCTGGCGCTGCCTTTCTTTGCGCAATTGCAGCGGCACAACGCCACGGCGCAGCTTTCGAAGGAGTGGCGCCGCGCGCTAAGCGAGCGCTTGGCTCGCAATGTTGCGCGGACACAAGATGTGCTGGAAGAGGCTCGGCGCCTCAACGCCGCATTTTGTTCGTTCGGTGTTTCCGCCGCCACGATCAAAGGTTTGTCGCTTTCTCCGGATTTTTGTGACGATCCTTATCTTCGTCATCAGGTGGATTTCGATTTTCTCGTCGCGCCAAAGATTGTCCGCGCAGCCGCCGACGCTCTTCGTTCTTGTGGCTACTCCACGGCGCACCTGAACGAATTGGGGGAGACATGCTTTCTCACGCCCTTGCGCCACATTCCATCTCCGCGGGACGACATATACGCGCTGCAACGGCAACGCCAAGTCGATTTGCATGTTTCGATTGGGGAACCTTGTTCCTGGCTGCCGGTTGAGGCACCGCAGGACTGCCACGAGCGTGCACGGCCAGAGAGTACTCACGGCGTGGAATATCTCGGTTTGCCGCTGGAAGACAAATTTCTTTTGCACGTCCTTCATGCGTTTCGCCACTCGTTTCGTTCCTGGATGCGCGTCTCATGGCTTCTCGAAATTGCGTACTGCACCGAAAAGCACCGGCGAGACTTGTCCCTTTGGAATCGTGTGATTGAACGAGCGGGGCCGACGCGCCCGACAAAAACCATTTTCGCCTTTGTGCTGGGCCTCGTGGAGCGTTTGTTTCGCAGTCCGATTCCCTCGCCTTTGCGAGCCTGGACGGCGGAAGCGATGACTCTATCCCTGCGCACATGGCTGGATCATTTTGCATTCGATTGGGCAATTTCGGACTGGCCTGGGAGCCTCGACAATCTTTTTCTAACGGCGGAGTTCATTCCCGATCCGAAGCTTCGAATGCAATATTGGCGGAGCCGCTTGTTCCCCAACAAGGCGACGCAACTATCGCTGGGGCCGGTCGCGGCCACCGGCGCAAAGAGATTCTTTCAGTTGCAAGCGGCTCGCTTGAAATACGTGGCGTACCGCGCTGCCCTGCACCTGAAGGGTATAGCTGCGCTTCCAGGGCGACAGATGCGCTGGAAGCGCGCGCTCGGCTCATCACGGGGGAGCTAATTTTGACGCCAACTGGTAAATGGTTTCTCGCTAAGGGAGGGTTATCATATGGGAATCGCGCAATCGACCGTCTCAGGCACTTCGCAACTGGACGGTTCGCAAAAACAAACGTTCCGCGTTGGAGTGATTAGTTCGATGGATACGGTTCTGATCGTGGAAGACAGCCGCCCGATGCAACGAACACTTCAACGCCTGTTCGAATCGGACTCTTTGCAAGTGCTGATCGCTTCCGACGGTCCAAGCGGCCTCGAATTTTTCCGCAAGCAACTTCCTTGCGTTGTTGTTCTCGACTTAAAACTTCCCGGCATTTCGGGAAAGGAATTGTGCCGCGAATTTAAGAACATAGCCGCTTCCGTTCCCATTGTGGTCTTGAGCGCGAACGCGGAGGTGGAAGACAAAGTTCTGCTCCTCGAACTGGGCGCGGATGACTACGTGACCAAGCCGTTCAGTCCCAAGGAGCTTTTGGCTCGCGTTCGACGCGCGATGCGTCGAACAGGAACACCACAGCCGATTGTCTCTCCGGTCACGGCACGGGCCGTGAGCCGCGAGATTCTGACCTTCGGCGATGCGCGCATCGATTTCACCAGCATGGAGGCAACGCGCGCCGGAAAATCCATCACGTTGACCACTCAGGAATTCAAGCTGCTGAAATATCTGGCCACCTCACCGGGCAGGGTCATTTCCCGAGAGGAACTACTCAACGAGGTGTGGGGCTACCAGAATTATCCTTCGACTCGAACCGTTGACAATCATATTCTGCGCCTTCGGCAGAAGCTCGAACCGGACCCCGCATCGCCGCGATTTTTCCTGACCATGCACGGGTCTGGATACAAATTTACTGCGGAAGGTACCGCATCCTGATTTGGTTTTTCAGCGTTTGTAAATGCCAATGAGACCGCTTCGGCTCCGTACACAGCTACTGATTGCCGCCCTGTTGATCATTCTCGGATTGACGGGCTCTCTGCTTCTCTTCGTCCGCTACACGGTGAACGTCGCAATGCAGAAATCAGTGCGGGATGGCACCGAGGAATCGGTACGCGCCTTTGAAATTGTGCAACGCCAGCGCGAACTGCAGCTCTCGCGCACCGCAGCCATGCTCGCCGACCTTCCTACCATGAAAGCGATGATGCCCGCTCCGGATGCCTTGACCATCCAAGATGCCTCCGAGACCTTCTGGAAGCTCGCGGGAAGTGACTTGTTCGTGCTTGCCAAGCCAGACAAACAAGTGGTCGCTCTGCATATGACACGGCCCGGATGGTCGAAGGCCACGGTGGAGCAGTACTTGAAGCGATCGACGGATCTCGGCGAGGACGCATCCTGGTGGTACGACGACGGCCATCTTTATTGGGTTTTTCTTCACCCGATTACGTCAGGTGCGGGGAGCACTGCGGAGCAATTGGGGATATTAGCCGTGGGGTATCAGGTGGACTCGGCGGTGGCGCAACAATTGTCGATTGCGGCCAGCAACCAGATCGCCTTGACGACCGGCGATACGGTCATCGCTTCCACTCTTCCTCCGCGCGATGAGGCCGAACTTCAGCGGCAAATTCGAGGCGGCAAACTTCCGGTGTCCTCAACATCGGGGGAGATTGCTCTGGAAACGGATCACTACACTTACTCCTCAGTGTTGGTAAAGGGATCTGCGCCTACTCCGGTGTACTGCTATGTGATGATGGCGCTTGTCCCGGTGAACACTTTCATCAAGCGGTTGGATTACTCGATCTACATTCTCGGAGGATTGGCGGTTTTGTTTGGCGGCCTGCTCATTGCATTCGTGGCTCGCACGATAACGAGGCCGCTCGACAATCTGGTGGCTGGTGTGAAAGCCCTTGCGTCCGGGGACTTTACTTATTCCATTACCCCGCGCGGGAGCACGGAGCTCGTGGAACTCAGCACCTCCTTCGCGCAAATGCGCGGCCAACTCCTGGCCTTGCAACAGCAGCGAATCGAAACAGAGCGGGTGGCGGCCCTGGCGCGCGCGGCGAGTTCCATCTCTCACGATTTGCGTCATTACCTGGCCGCGGTTGTTGCCAATGCGGAATTTCTGTACGAAGCGGACGTACTGAAGCTGAAGCGGGATGAAATCTACGAGGAGATTAAGATGGCCGCGAATCAGATGACCGACCTGATCGATTCGCTGCGAGAATTGTCCTACCAGCGGAGTGCCATTACGCCTGTTCATACCAGGATCGATCAGGTCATTCGGCGCGCGATCGAGGCCATTCATGCCAAGCCGGAATTCCGCGGCGCCAGAATCATGCTGGTTGCTGCAGATGATCTGGAAGGGATGTTCGATGCGCGCAAGCTGGAGCGTGTTTTCTTTAACCTGATCCTCAATGCCTGCGAAGCGGCGCCCGGAGTCGACGGTCTGATCACCATCGAAGCTAGAAAAGCGAGCAATTCTTTTGACATCCGCATCAAAGACAACGGGCCCGGCGTACCCGCAAACATCGAAAAATCTCTTTTTGATCCTTTCGTGAGTTTTGGGAAACCGAATGGCACGGGACTCGGCCTGGCGATCGTGAGCAAAATTGTGCAGGATCATGCGGGCACGGTTTCCATCGAAGATACTTCGGAATCGGGCACCACGATTCTTGTCAGCCTGCCATTTTCGCAGCAATCCAGCCCGCACCCCGCGCCTTCCGCTCTTTCTTGACGCCGCTCACCCTCCTGGATGATTGGATTTACCTCGTGTCAGGTTCTCGTCTTGCACTCGGACATATTCTTGACAGGCTTTTGACATGCCTTGGATTGACCGAGCCTTCTTTCCAAAGTAAGGTCCGTATGACCGCCGCGAAGGGTTTAAGTCCTTCTGCCGGTTACATTTTCTTTCTTATGAATATGGCGAACACCATCCGCGACACGACAGTGACAAAGCTGTTTCTGGTCATTGAAAACCGCATGTTGCGCGAAGCCATGACCGCGCTCTTTCAGAAGCAGCGGGATCTTTGCCTGATCGATTCGATCCGTTACTCCGACACAGCCCACAAGCACATCGCTGCGTCGGGGTGCGATATTCTCCTGGCCGATCAGGCTTCGGCCGCGCTCTTCCCGTCGAATTTCATCAGCGACCTTCTGTCCCTCTCACCCGGAAGAAAGGCCATTCTCTTTGGAATGGATAACGAGCCGGAACTTTTTCTCCAGGCGGTGCGGTCGGGCATTAGCGGTTACCTCTTGGGAGAAGCCAGCGCCGAGGACACCGTCGCGGCGGTGCACAAAGTGATCGCGGGAGAGGCGGTCTCGCCTCCGAGCCTCTGCCATTATTTGTTTCAGTTTGTAGCGCGGACGACGCGCGAAGGTTCCATGATTCTGAACCAACGCCTCTGCAGCCGTCTGGGCCTGACGGCGAGGCAACAGCAGCTGATCGCTCTACTCGCGCGGGGATTCACGAACAAGGAGATTGCCGAATCGATGCGGCTTTCGGAGTTTACCGTCAAGAATCATGTCCACCGCATCATGCGCCGCCTGAACGCACAGAGCCGATATGCGGCGGTGCAGACCGTCTGCGAAAACAATCTTCCAGCCACAGTTTGATTGCAATCAGGGCTGCGAATAGCCTGGCTTTGGCGGCGGAGCGTAATCCTGCCCGTACTTGTTCTTGTGCGCGGGCGTGAAGGCGGGATCCTGCTGAACCGCGATCGTGCCCAGATCGCGAGAGTCCGCGGCGGCAATGCGCACGTTCCGCGTCAACCCTTTGAGGGCTTCCGGCACGCTTCGTTCGTACCAGGCATGCAATTCATACCTTCCCTCCGGCACGTTTTCGATCGTAACGTTTCCTGCTTTGTCGGAGACACCGTAATACGGCGTATCGACGGCCACAACCACTGCGCTCATCTCAGGATGAATGTTGCAGAACAGGTAGCTGACTCCAACGTGATCAAATCGCACGGAGTTAGTTGCGCCTGCCTCATACAATCCCAGGTCGAATCGCTTGCCATCGAATAGAGAGAACACATTGTGGAAAAACGGATCATGATTCGGAAAATCCACCGTCGAACCTACTCGAACGACTGTTAAGTGTGGACGAAAACTTTTGTTCTTCTGTACCACTTGTGCTCTTTTCGCAGCCGGATCCACCGGAATAGGATCTGTCGGATCGAGAGATCTCAGCCAGACAACCACGTCGGATTCATTCGGTTTCGCGGTGGACTTATCTGGCTTTTCAGAAGCTCCGTCTTGAATCTTCACGTGCACCGTAACTGCTTTTTCCTGAGTCGCTCCGGGAAGCCCAGCCGACGCACAACTCCCCCAGAGCCAAATTGCTCCGACGAGACTCAGGACGGGCCACCGCATCCGCACTAGAATATGTACCCCACACTCATATTGATGATGTTCGCCGAATCCGCGGTACTGTCCAATGTGTACGTTTTGATTCTCCTATACTCGAGCGAAAGTACGATATCCGATTTCGGCTGGTACACGAAATTGGCCATCGCGCTCTGATTCTTCGACAACGGCGAAGGATAATACGGTTGGCTGCCGCCATTTTCGCGCATCTCTGAGGCAAATGGATTATCTTGCCCAAACGCTCCGTTGAACTGCAGCTTCGAAGTTGCCTTGTATTTCAGCTGCGCCCATCCGCCGACGGAATCAAGCCCATATAGTTCCGTCGCCGGATCGTTGAAGGGTCCGACCCAGAGCACACTCTGTGCGATTCCCCCACCCAGACCGCCGGTTGCACGGCCCCGATAGAACTGACCCGTAAATTCAAAACGGTTTCCCAGCGGGACGGTGAGATCGGCTGTGCCGGTCCACGCATCGATGGAACGCCCCAACCCCCAATTCTGCCGGTCATAATAGCCGCCCACTCCCGCGACGATGTTTTGTCCATTCACAGTCTGCGTCCAGGCGAGCCTCGTCGCATAAGCCGGCTGCCCCGAATTTTCTCCCCACGTAGGATATCGATAATACTGCGAAGGAGGGGTTTCGCCGGATAAACCGTCGAGAATCCCCCCCTGCAGCAGGAGTGAGGAATTGTTGAAAATCGCAAATTGATGCTCCACGCGCAGTTGAGGAGTCCAGCTCCAGAGGTTTCCGGAGTAAGCGAAGGCGGGGATCGCCAGCGTGGCAATAGAAGTTGGACTTAGAGGCGCAAGGAAGAGAGAATCCTGGCCGACGATTACAGACGTGTTCTTCCAATCGAATCGAATCGTGCCGGTACGCAAGCGCATTGCTCCAAAAGAAACTCCGTTCGGAGCATCGGGGAATCCTCCGGCGAAATCGAACTGCACTTGGGCGCTGGTGCGAGCGCCGGCTATCGTCGGACCAAATCCTTCCAGCCCTATTTGCGATTGACGCAGCGATGCTCCGAATGACCCGGAGGACAGGTACGCGTTCTGCGGCGTGGCTAACTCCGGAAAATCCTGATTGTCCACGGCACCGCGATTGGCATACGTGTTAAACAGCACCATTCCTGACAATCGGATGCGGTATTTCGACGCGCTTTCCACTTTCGTCTGACTTTGTTCCGCAATTCTCTGATCATCGAGCTGCTGAGTGTCTTCGAGCTTGGCGACCCGTTCTTCCAATGAGTCTTGAGGAAGAGCGCCGGAGAACGCCGTCTGCGTTGGGGTGGCTCCGGCTGGCTGGCCGGAGACCGCGACGAGTTGCGCTTTTACTGCGTCGAGTTGCTTGCGCAGCGCTTGGGACTCCTCACGTTCGGACTCCTGCTGAGTCTTCAGGCTCTTCACCTGGCCGCTCAGCTCTTGTACCTGCAATTGCAACTGGCGCACCAGCGTGCCCACGGTGGCGAGATCGGCGTTCGGCGCGCTCTTTTGCCCACTCGAATCTGTCACATCCTGCGCCACGGCGCTGCCAGGTGCCGCCAGGATGGCCGCTGCGAGCCCGCACACCCATAGAGTCCCTCTTCGCCAGTCCATGGACTTCATTTCCGCCTCCTTCGCACGTGCAACTGCCGTTTCGACGGTAACAAACCCAATCCCATAGTGCAGATTTATTATAAGCAGGCTGATTCTCACACAATTTACGTGCTTCCAATCGATGTGACACTCTTTTGACATGGTCGTGACATCTTGGCAGCGCGCTCGAATAAAATCGGCTTTGCAGTGGAGTCCGCAGGTCAACCGCCGCCAGAGTTGCGCGCCTCTAAAGACGAAGACTGTGCCGATAAGTTCTCCAACCCGCCGCGAAGTGGCTGTTATCGTTCCTTGCTACAACGTGGAAGGCTATTTGCAGCGGGCGCTCGATAGCGCGTACGCGCAAACTTACGATGATTTTCATCTCTATGCGGTCGACGATAGTTCGACCGATGGCACAATCCGGGTGCTGGAGAGCAACGCACTCCGGTGCTCGTTTGTCTCTCATCCACACGCGGGACCGGCGGCGGCCCGGAACCGGGCCATTGCAATGTCGAACAGCCCCTTTGTTGCTTTTCTCGATGCCGATGACGAATGGCTGCCTTTGAAACTGCAACGCCAGATGGCGCTGTTGAAACAGGACTCGACGCTCGGATTGGCTTGCTCGAACTGCGCGGTGGGCGAGGCTGGCGGCGAGAAGGGTGCTGCCTTCACGACGGAAGACAGGCCGATTTCTGGAAGGTTATTTCAGGATTTAGTACGCCGTTGCTTCGTGTTCACGCCAACGGTTGTCGTCCGGAGGCAATGCCTGGAGGAATTGGGACTCTTCAACGAATCGCTCTCTGTCTGTGAGGATTTCAATCTGTGGTTACGGATCGCGGCCCGCTGGAGGATTGCCTTCTCGCCCGAAGTCCTTGCGATTACCCACAAGCGACCGGGAAGTTTGTCCGCGAGTATTTCTCCGGAGAAACGGCTCGAGACCGGAGTTGCCGCGCTTGAAAATGTTCAATCCAGTTGTTCCGGACTATCACCTTCAGAAACCCGCGCTTTGCGTGAGGCGCTCGCAGAGCGCAATTATTTTCTCGGCTCGTTTCTGCTTTCACAAGGCGACAAATGGCCGTCCCGCCGCAGTTTGGCGGCTGCCCTTAAGCTACAGCCGACGCATTGGCGGGCTCTCGCTAAGTTGGGGCTGAGCTTTCTTCCGACAGGCTCCTCCAAATCAGTCGTCGAAGTGAATCGAAAACTTGTCAGGCGGTTTCGTTCGAGCGATGCTGCACCAACTTGATGTGAATCTGAGCGCGCAACAGTTCGGCAGGGTCCTTGTTTTCGCGGCTCACCCTGACGATGAAACCATTGCCTGCAGCGGCCTGCTCCAACGTACTGCTGCCTCTCTCGTTGTTTTCGCTGTCGATGGCGCTCCGCCGCACTATGGCTTCGAGAAAAAGTTCGGCAGCCTCCAAAGGTATTCGGACGCGCGCTTCGTCGAAGCTTCCCGCGCGTTGAGCTTTATTCCCCGTTGCTCGATTCGCAGGCTGTCCCGTCAGGACGGTACCTGGTTCCTGGACCAACACCTTTTTCTGGAATTGTCGGGAGCGTTTGCTTCGTTGGTTCGAATCGCGCGGGACTTTTCACCAAACCTGCTCGTGTCCCACGCCTTCGAGGGCGGCCATCTCGATCACGACGCGTGTCATATTCTCGCCAAACGCACGGCGCGAGCGCTGAACTTGCAAAGCCTGGAGTTTCCCTTGTACTGGAGGTCGCCGGACGGGCGGGATGTTTTTCAACAGTTCCGCCAGGGCCAGGAAGCCGAGTTCGCGTTGCAGCTGTCTAAAGAAGAAATCCAGGTGAAACGAAGGATGCTCTCGGAATACCGCAGCCAGCAAAAGCTAACGTCAATTTTCCGGTTGGAGCCAGAACGATTTCGCCACGTCACGCCGGCGGATCATCCAGAGCCCACTTGGCCCGAGTATCCCTTTGAGAATCGGCGAACTCCATTGAAGGCAGAATTATTCCTGCGGAAGGTCGTGGAATTTCATGACGCGGATTCGTCAGCGTTCTAAAGGAGCAAGCGTTGTTCGCTTCTCAACGCAACGATTGGATCGACGCGCCAGGGCGCGGCGCGCAGGCACGGCGCAGGCAGCAAGCGCCACGATCGCGAACAGCGCCATGAACCCAGCCAACACAAACGGATCGAGCACCTGAACGCCATATATTTCGCTGGCCACAACCTTCTGCAAAGAAGCGGCGCCGGCGATTTCCAAAATCAAGCCGACAAGAGCGAGCTTGAATCGTTCCCAGACACCAGTCTGAGCGAAAAAGGCATCCGTGATTCGCCTCTCGTGTATGGCCAAACTGCGCATGCCAGAGATAATGTACGACCAATTTGCAGGTTTTGGGCTAACTGCCGGCACGGTGGTGAACTCCTAAGAGCAAGAAGACCCGTCGCAACAGAGGTTTATAACTCAGTGATACAATGGCGATAAGCGTCGCGCCTGTAGCTCAATTGGATAGAGCGGCGGACTTCTAATGCCCACGAAGCCAATTTGCACCATTGCGCAGGAAAAGGCAGGACAGCGAACATAGCCTGTATTCAGGCGACTTTGGCGAGAAATACCCTGCGCAGCACCGAGCACCTTCGGGCAAGAAATAGAAAACTCAACTGACACCAGAACTGACACCAGAAGCCCGAACTCTGAGAGTTGACCTTAGGTATGCGCGAGGATGCCCCTTTCTCGCGCACAGGGGCTTTCCTGGGCGAATTTCGCAGCGCAGCTAGGCATTGGTGAAGGCACGGTGTACCGGATCGCGCACGCATCCGCCAAAAACCCCCTCGGCACCGGTCCCGCAAGTCCTTACGCTGTAGCAGCCAATTGAGCGTCTTTCCATCCGCCAGAATCAGTTGTTTTCGGAAAGTTCGTTGACTTGGTCGATCAGGAATTCGCTTTCGAAATGCCTTCCGGTGTTCGAAGGGTAAATCGGATGGTTCTCTGCGGGATTGACGCACTCAACAGCCGTCGGTGCGCAAGCAAGGTCTCAGTCTAAGTGAACGTCAGGACAGGATGATCCGTTTCGATTTCCTGGGTGCTTTCACGCCCGACATACCTTCTACCAGATGGATGCTTCGCGGACCGTGGCAGCGTATGACTCTGTACTTCCGCTTCGCTGGAAACTCATAGAACGCCATCCCAACGAGACGATTTATTTCCTTTCGCTCGCTTGCCTCCGGATCAAGGTAAACTTGAACGCGCCATAAGCCGCCTCCACTGAAGCCGCCATAGCTATTCGGAAACCCGTGCGTACCGAAATACTCTTTCGAATCGATGTAGTCATATCGGCCCCTCGTGAACGTCCTCGGCCTTGGGTCTGCCATGATCCCTTGAATCGTTAGGTCGAGATTCGTCCCCGTTGTCAACGCGGCTGCTTCGCCCGGGGCCCCCAGGAGAACGGCGATCTCAATGCACTTCACATTCAGCTGTGGCGTCTTCCTGACTGGCTCCAACTGATAGAAGCTTTTTCTTGCTTTGATCTCGCCGAGCTTCGCCTCGGGAATTTTCAGAAAGACCATATCGGGACCATCCATCTCAGCGGGCGGTTTCCGCGGCCCCGTAGCCATCAAGTGCTGCGTAGCAATCGTAAAGCATTGGTCGATATCCGCTACGAGAGTGATGCCGATCATTTTGAATTCCTGCAATTTCTTCCACACGTGCTCCGCGGTCAGAAAGTAGTGTGTGCCGTTCACGGTCACAAGGGTCGCAGTACCGCATGGCCAGGGATGATCAGAAAGCGAGTCTGGAATCGAGACGAAAGCGACAGTGTAGTGTCGTACTGCTGTTACGAGTTCACCAAACAACGCTGAATCTTTGTTCATCAAATCTGCTGCGACACGCCGTAGGCCCACAGTGACTCTTTTCTTTTTGCTGCGTAACATTACAGGCATTATAACTATGTCCTAGCGGGGGCTGGGAGGTGGTGGAAGGATATCGCAAGTGGGCATGCGAACGACCATCTGTCTATCTGTCATCGTTGTATTGCCGACCATTCCACTGTCGGCTCAAAACGTGCCATCTCACCGACAAACGCGGGCGGTCGTTGACCCTGTGGAACTCAGTGGTCCGCCGAAAAAGCCTATTGCTGTATCGCCCGCGAGACGAGCGTTCGCCCAAAGCGCCGTAATGGAGCAACTGAACTCGAAAGACCCATCAGTGCTTGCGACCGCATTGCGCGAAATCACATCTTTCATTCAGCAGGACCCGGCTGATTCGGACTTTTTTATTATGAGGGCAACCGTCTCGTGTGAAATCGCGGGCAGCAGTAAAGAAGCAATACTTAGAGACATTGACACGTCCATTAAACTTTGGAAGCCAAATGAAAACAGCGCGTTCGACTCTTTAAGGGATCACTATGCACAGAAAGCGAAAGTCGAATTTCTGCTGGGACGATATGCAGATGCGCTAAATGATCTTGACGCGGGTATGCGAATCGATTATGGCCGCGCCGAACAAATGTTCAACAACGGCAACGTTAAACCAGATGAGCCGACAGCTATCCCGTGCATGTGGTCACAGGCTGATGTAAACAAATTGGCGGAATTGTTTCCGAAGGATTACCGAACGTCGCTTTATGTTGGCTTATACCGGCTTGCATTTGCCCCTTATTCCTTGGACACAGATTATCAACCCATTCTGAAATCATTTGAACATGCGGCTGAACTTAATCCGTCTTCGGCTGTCCCGTCCTATTTCAACGCGTATCCGTACGTTTATGGCGGTATAGGCGGTTTGATATCGCAAGTGAATGCCAAATGTCTCGATGATGTGGTACCACGCACGAAACCGTGCCTTGAATTGGATGAAATTCACCGCACCGGCGTGCGATATCTCACGAAGGCAATCGCCGCTGACCCGACATTTGAGCCTGCTTACGCTCTACGTGCCGGTGCTCACCTTAAATTGCGGGAGTATCGGCAAGCAATTCGGGACTACACAAAAGCACTGGACCTTGACCCGAAGGCTAATCTTTATCAAGACCGCGCTTCGGCAGAGTCGGAGTTAAAAGAATATCAAGCGGCTATTCTCGACTACACCAAGGGCATTGCTATGGGCTGCGAGGATTCCATGTGCGGGGCCTACGAATATCGCGCAGACCTTTATTTGAAACTCCACGATTATTCACATGCGATCAGTGATCTTGGCCATGCCATCAAGAACTTCCTGGCGGGCACGATCTTTGGATTCAATATCGACCAGTTCCGCAGAGTGTATCCCGAATATGACGACGTAGCTGATGACGTATTGTGCGAGAAACTTCGAACGCTGTTTTACCCACAAATGAGCTACGCGGCTTATTCCAAGCAGTTCTTGATCGACGCGAAGGAATTTGATGATTTTGTCTTGCCAGAACTGTTTCTGAAACGGGGTGATGCCTACGCCGATATGGGAGACTTCGCTAGCGCAAATCGAGAATATGACCGTGTGTTTGCTGGATTTCCAAAGTGGGCGGAACACGAATTCACGACGCGCAACGGAAAACGTATTCGCGTCCGCCAGTAAAGAGTCTTAACCAATTTCACGGCTTCGGCGGTTTGGGGCGCGTCGAATACCAATAGCCTGCCGCTTCTTGGCTCCATTCGCGCTTGGCGTCCCACGCGCGAGCGGCTAGCAATGAAGAACTTAGCTACCTAGACGAGGTGACTCAGTTTGTACCGAGCTTTTATCGATGAGGTCGGCACCCACGATATGAAATCGTGCGACCGGGCGACCGAACAGTACTTAGGTCTCAGCGGCTTTATTGTACGTCTCGAGTATGAGCAACATGAGCTGACCGCTATGCTCAACCAATTGAAAATGGACACATTCGGAAACGATGTCGTCATCCTGCACAGGCGCGACATCATTGACCGTAAACCTCCGTTTGACATTTTGAGAGACCCCAAAACGAAGCAGCTTTTTGATACGAACCTAATGCAACTTATCGCGCAAGCGACCTATCGAGTCTTTACGACAGTTATTGACAAAAAGGAGCATGTCAGACGCTATAAGGTATGGCGTTTCCATCCATATCATTACTGTTTGACGGTATTGCTCGAGCGCTATGTTCAATGGCTAGAGAAAACTGGAAATGTCGGTGATGTGTTAGTCGAATCGCGGGGCAAGAAAGAAAACATGCAATTGGAAAAAGCGTACGGGTATTTGCATAAGAACGGCACCTACCATGTGCCAGCCTCCGTCTTTCAGGAGCGGCTAAGCAGCAAGGACCTCAAGCTACAACCAAAAACAGCAAACATAACTGGACTACAGCTCGTGGACCTCATAGCAAATCCGAGTTGTCGCGATTTGATTTGCCGGAAGACTGGAACTGCGATGGTTGCCCCTTACGGAACACGTGTAGTTGAAATCTTGAGGAAAAACAAATATTTGAAAAGTCCGGCGACGGGAATAATCGAGGGATGGGGTACCAAATGGCTTCCATAAAGAAAAACCGGCCCTCATACTGGCAGCCGGGCGACGTAAAATCACGTCCTCCTCCGCTCATCGCGGATTGACCTAACTCTACCACAAGAGTTCAGAGCTGGGAGATTTTGTTTCCGAACTCTTCTTCTGTTCGGCGCAGAGGTGGTAATTGTCTGATTTCGAAGCGTGGAGCACCATCAAATTCAAATATCGGGGTTTGGTCTTCAGTGATTGGGAATTCTTTTGCGATCTCCACCCAGAATTCTCCAACGTGCTTCGTCTGCCACCCGTTCAGCGACTGAAATTGGACTCCCACGGCAAGTTCCGTGAGCGGTGGGTTGTCATAGTCGGGCAGCGCTTGCGACGCAGGGGCTCGGTCGTCAGACATATTTACGCAGGGCACTGGGTTGGATCCGGGGCTCCCAGCAACCCAAACTATAGCAACCTTTGATTGTTTTTGCATCTTTGCAGGCCGATGCGGATTCCGGACGATGCCGATCAGTGTTCCGGGGCATGCCGATCACCGGTTCCGGGATGATGGCGTCGAGTGGACGCCCTCACGCACAGCGACAGCTCCGAGAACCGTGAAGGCCAGCTTACCAACCGCAGTCGAGGTGTCGATTCCCTCGGTGGTGCTTACGTATGCGATACCGACCGCACTGAACGCCTCAAGCGCCTTCAATAGATGTTGAGCCGAACGCTGCTTTCATGCGAACCCTTCCTTTTTTTTACTCCATCCAGTGTGGCTAACTCCCGGCTCAAGTCGGCTAGCCAGACACCTTCTCAGCTTCTTGCAGAACCCACTTGTCTGTTTGAACGCTTATCAGGATGCGGTTCGCAGTCATTCAACAGTGAAAGAAGTCGAACGCCAAGGAGTTTTGTTTCCTGCGGAGTCGGACGCCTGAACTTCAAGGCGGTAAGCGCCGGGAGGAAGTTTGGCGACTTCCATATCCCAGACGACCGGGATCGCAAGATTCTCGGGTCTCATTGGCGAGTCTACGAGACGTGCTCCGGTACCGATCTTCAGCTCATTCGTTTTTTCGTCGGTGACCTTCATTTCTAAGTAGATTTTTGCAGCACCGGCAGTTTGAATCTCGGAGCCGTAGATTTCGACATAGGTGAACAACTGCTCGCCTTTTTTGAAGTGCGTATTGCCGGCAGGCGTAAATTCCTGGTCATCGAACATCAGCGGTACATATTGAGGAGCGCGGGTCGGACCTCTCTCGTCAGGCAAAGGTTTGTGATATCTCTTACAGAGAGCAATGCCGCTGATTGCGAGGAGTTCTTTCGTGAAATCCTTTACCGTAAGAGAAGCGGCTGCTCGTCCGAATTTCTCTCCATCTGTAATGAGAAGCTCTACGTGGTAATCGCCTGGGCCGAGGTCGACTTGAGTTTGGTAACCACTGGGAATTGTGGCGTGCTCGTCTTGTTCCTTGGCCCAGGTTGGCGGCAAAAGGGGGCCCTGGTAGCCAATACTCTCCTCGGCCGGAGCGCATGCGGCATCGCTAAACCGCGCGACAAGTGTGCCGTTGCTGTCGAAGATGAGCCCCACAATCGCAATGGATGCGATCAGGTGGATCCCATCCCAATGACGGTTTAACAGTTTCGCTGGCATCTCAGCAGAAAGATTGATCCGAGCTGTGTCTGCGGATGCCGCGAATGGGACCACTTGCAACGACAAAGAGAGACTACCGCCTTGTGTTGAATTCGCGTAGGCCATTAACCGAT
Source organism: Candidatus Acidiferrales bacterium (assembly GCA_963783955.1). Taxonomy (GTDB): domain Bacteria; phylum Acidobacteriota; class Terriglobia; order Acidiferrales; family UBA7541; genus Acidiferrum. Next base: position 981,372 of record CAWAPN010000005.1, read on the forward strand.
TGCCAAGTTCGGTGTCCTTCAGTGGATCGGAGAGTGGATTCTTTGTGTTGCAGTATTGATTGGGAGCAAAGATCGTTGTGTGTTTGTGGTCAACCTTGACGGCGATTTGATGGCAGCTGCCCATGGGCGAGGGGCGTGGGACGTAAGTGACAAGATACGTATGAAGTCTTGAATCGTCGAATGTGCTTTTGTCCATAATATCCGGTCCGGCCCAGATGCTTCTCGGTGTGCACGAATAATCGAAATGGCGACTAACATTGTCGCGCACCTCCCAACCGGCGACTTTTTCAACGCTGAAATGTTGAATCTTCGTTTCTACGCCGTCGTCAAAAATGTGTACAGATTTCGCCGACAGCCCGGTTACCTCCGTAGAATGCAAAACCCAACCGAGTTGTGGTTCTCCGTTGGAGCCCTCCACGGCCCCTGTGGACTTCGTCTCTCGAATGACCTTGATGGGCAAGACCACTTCTGGCGATTCGACTTTGATCCGCGGTGAGCTGCCCGTTTGGGCCCAACAGACGCCGCACTCGGTCCCAACTATGATTCCGCTGAGGGCAAAAATGGCACTCACTCTCCTGGCCCGTCGTCGAGGTGCAGATTTGGACGAGTGATTCGGCATTCGCCAACTCCCCCGAGCTGCCTTCGTATAGCGCTCAAACATATTCCTTCCCCCGAATAAAAAGCCGCGAAGCGAGTATAGACCGTCAGTCAGTGAACTTCGGCGGTAATGTCGTTTCCCAGGACCTTACATTTTGTCTAGTAAACCGAAGTACACTCCTCCTCATCGAGGATGTCCGAGTTTTAGTTGATTGCAGCGACTCTCGATGTTCGGCACTGTAAGCCTACCTACAACCAAGTTCAAGCGACTTCTACTGTCCGGTCAAACTTTTTTAGAAATGCTCCGTTTTTCCGGCTCTTGCGCCGATTTCTGTTTTTTTCGAAACAATTTCGCGCCAGGATGCCCTAGGAGCAACGATTCCCATCTCGCTCAACCTATAGCATCCCCTGTTTTGCAATCACGACCGCGGCACATGACGGTGATGATAGAAGGGACACGATCATCGAGGTTCAAGCGACTTCTACGGTCCGGACCTCCTTCTGCTGAATGCGTGACGGATTCAGGCGTTCCTTCAGCAACAGGATTTCTTGATAGCCTTTAATGCGTCGGAATTTCTTCTCCGCTTCCAAGAGTCCTGTCGCAGTCCAGCGCAGCGGCTGATCTCCTTCGCGCCAACGCTTTACGTTTCGCGCCACCCGCTGCACTGTCGACAAGCACGATTCGATCGGGTTGGTGGTGGCCAGTTTCCGCCGCAACACCCCTCCGATACCTAAGCGATGGACCGTCAGTGTTTCTTCCAGCCCTTCCTCCAGGCTCCGGGCAGCGGTTGGATTGATGCGCTCCAGTTGCCGGAAGATTTTCTGCAACGCCTCTTTAGCCTCCGCATAGTTGTTCATCGCGTACGCATTCCTCATCCGCCGGTCGTAGTCTTTCTGGCAGTTCTCCGGCAGATACTCCTTCACATTCCGCCGCTTGTGGATCTGGCATCGCTGCACTTCCACTTGGTCACCGAAAACCCGCTCCACACCGGCCCGCAGCGCTTTCGATCCATCCATCACCACCAGATACCGCCGCGTGCGATCCAGTCCGCGGTCCAGCAGATCTTCCAACAACCCTTTGACCACCGTGGTGTTCTCTGTGGCTCCTTGCCACACTCCCAAAACGTGCTTTTCTCCGCTTTCCGCGATCCCCAGGGCTACCACCAGCACCTGACCGCCAAAGTGAATGCCATCGATCATCAGCACCACCAGGTTCAGATCTTCCAAGCGCCGCTCGCACAGCACTCGTAGCTGATTGCTACTGGCCGCCACGAACTGCCGGCTCACGCTGCTCTTCTCGATCCCGTAGCCTTCCAGAACACTCTCGACCGCTCGCCGATAGTTCCGCGTGGACAGTCCGGCCACCATGCGTTCCCGCACCGCTCGTTGCAGTTTCCCGTCTTGCTGCAACTGACCGTAGCTCTCCAGTTCCACTTCCTGGCCCTCGCGGGTCCGTACCCGCGGTCGTTCCAGCGGGATCTTCTGTCCAGCAAACACTACATAACCCGACTGCTTCCCCCAGCGCACGCAGCCCGCTGTGGGATTTGGCCGATGCGGAGGTCCTACCCGGCTCGTTACCTCGTTTTCCAGGATAGCGCGCAGAATCTGCAGCCCGGCTTGCCCGGTCAGCTGTTCCACCTGAGCTTGCATTTCCGCCCACACCTCGGCTATCGGCAATGGCACCCGCACCAACAACTCTTGCCCTCCCACGACCGCAAACTTGCGATTGGACTTGCGCTCTTTCCTCTGGTATTTGTTTCTCACGGCGGCTCTCTCCTTTAAAAAGGGATTCTCAACCCGAACTCTATCCGAGTTCGGGCGAGAGCCGCTGCTTCTTGTTCTCAAGTTTCAACTAAACTCGGGGCATCCCGTAAAATAGCTCCGATGGTTAAAGACCTCGTTCGCATTTACTTGCCTCATATTGGAACCTGGGCGGCAGCTTTTGCATTTGGCGTGTGTATTTGTTTTCCTCCCGCCGATCTGCTCGCCCAGAACCAACCACCACTTCCAGATTCGCGCACAGCTCAAGAAGAAGATATTCGTGAGGCGGCATTCCTCTTCCTATTTGATATTGCTACCGGACCCGACCCGGATTTCTCTTTCTATTGTTTATCCGTTAATTCCAGCGGACCGACCAGCGGCGATGACCCGTCAGAAGCACTTTTGAAGCGGTTTCCTCGAATTCATCGCACGCTTCGCAAGGCCTCAGAATGTGAAATCATCAAAAAGCCAAAAGGCTTGTCTGCCGCGGTCAGAGACAAGCAATCGGGGAAACCAGCTTGGATGATTTCTCTAACCTCGATTAACTGGCTAAACGATAAAGAAGTTCGATTGGGAGGTGCGCGATATTGCGGTTCGCTATGCTTGTGGTCCTCTATCCTGCAAGCGACACTTCAGGACGGCAAGTGGAAAGTGGGAATTGCGCCCGGCGCGCCAGTTTTTGTATCTCAGGATTTCTCATGCGGGGATTGGGTAGAAGCCCGTTCAACTCCCCATAAGTCCAAATCGGAAAGGTTCGGACCAGTACCGACTTCGCCGTTAATCGGGACCTGCTCGGCGACTTTCTCCCATATAACGCTTCTCTAGTTGAAGCAGGCTGTCGTGGGATGACGAGCTAAATTCGTGAAACTGCGGACCATCAGTCCTAAGGATAGCGGGAATTACTTTTCCGTCGTCGAGGCGCAACAGAATTTCTGCACGCTCACCCACCGTTTTTCCACTCGAATCGACTCTCTTCCCTTGTTCAACTAGTTTCGCAGCTTTGGCAATTTGCTTCTCCAGATAATTCTTCGCCGCCTCCGGGGTTCCAAAACCTCCGTACAGGATAGTTAGCTTACTCCCATCCGAACCAGTAAAGTGCGTAACGCCAAGGTGAACGCCATCCTCATCGAATACTTCACCCATAACGGTGCTCTTAAACTCTATCTTTGGCGGGGTGCTGGCCTTCTTCTGTGCCAGTACGCTTGAAGAAAAAATCCCTGAAAAGAGGGCTGCAAAGACCAAAGGGAGCGACCTAGGTTTCATATTAGAAGTTGACACTCAATCGGCGTGAATTGTTCCCGAAATCGTTCGCCGCGTTTCAAGTGCCTGATGTGTCGTTAATCAGGACCCTGCGAGATTGTAGGTGCATTTTGCGTTGGCATTTGCAATATGTGGACATGCGCCGCACCGTTTCTGATACGCTTATAATTCAGCTGTCGAGCTCCACGGCAGCAACTCCTCCATGCGGTTGATGGAAGATGCCTGCCAAAGTAACCTCGCGTCATGTGACGAGATTCTCGCGCTTCGCTCGTGGCTCCGGGAACGTGTTGAAGACGGCTCACAAATGCTGTTTCCCTCGCAGAAGGGCGGAGCCATGACCCGTATGCAGCTTCTTCGGCTGTTTCGCAGGTACGCCGTGGCCGTTGGAGTCGCTCCTGATCTTGCGCACCCGCACATCTTACGGCACACGCTTTGCTCCACGATGGCCGCAGAACATGCCGATGTTTACGCGATTCAGCAACGGGCTGGCCACAAGAACATTTCCAACACGATGATCTACACGCATGTGAGCGAAGAGCAGGCCAGCGAATCATGTCGAGAGGCGCTTATGAAAGCATTCACCTGAGGTTACATTCTAGCCATTCTGTAACCTTTTTCCCAAATCGCCGCGCACAAACAAAGGTTTAATCCAAAAACGCTTGATTTCGTCACACCAGAACGCGTACAGTCCGTTTAATCGTTTAATCTCACCAACATGCTTATGGAGTTTGCTGCTTATCTCGCCGGTCCTTGTTGCGATGTACTGGCAGAAGGATGCTTCGCTAGCGAAGAGCGGATCGGCAGATCGCTTGACAGCGACAGGGAGGGCGTCTTCGCTACGAGGAAAGAAACCTGCGCAACTTAGGTAAGCTGGGTGATAGAAGGTGCTTCGAGAAGTCTAGGTAGCGTTTCCTAGAATCGCCACGGTTTTGCACAGACTCGTGAGCTTTGTCAAATCCGAAGCCAAAATAGAAATCCCTCTTGCCGCCAACGGTTCGCACGCTCCTCAAGAACCGTCGCATTTCCGGTTGCGAAAACAGAAGTATTTGAGGTGCCCACCAAGTCCCAAGCTCTCGACGCTGGGCCGAGTCTTTAGCGGGATAGAGCGAAACCAGGCAAAAGAAATCGGCTTCCGCAGGGCACTCAAAATTATTGAACCGAGTGTTGTAAAGAAAATATGGTTTCTTGGCTCGAACCGTGGTCTTCGGATTCGAGTAGGTCCGTGATGACTTCACCTGAATACTTGCCACTCGGATCTTCTGGTTGCGGCGCCTTGCGATAAGGAGGTCTACACCCTTCTGTTGTCGTGAGACTGGGGCATATAACGAGTAGCCCTGCTTGGCTGGAAGCAACCGGGCGAGCTGCTGAGCAACGCAGAACTCCGAGTAGGGAAGTGAGAAGATGGGTTCCATTTCCGATTCCTCTTCCGAAAGTGGTGTTTACTTGGATGCATGGTAGCAATCCTAACTTAAAACCAAAGACGAACGAGTGGCGCTGCGAGCTGCCTCGGTTTTGAGGCTTTCCGCGCAAATCGCGCACCGGCAAAAACACTGTATATCACTGTGCGCGTTATGCTCTAACCATTTGAATAATATTGAGTTGGAGTTAAATGAGGTTCGCGTACAAGCAGCTGCATAGCGCGCGGTTGCCAGTGCTGGTTTTGCTAGGCCCGGAGCGGGTTTATCGATTGAGGATGGTGTGGGCTTATGGCGAATCGGAAGCAGCTCAAGATTCTGAAGGAAGGCGTGGAGGTTTGGAATCGGTGGAGAGAGCAAGCTTCTGAAGTCACGCTGGACCTCAGTAGGGCGAACCTTTCCCGGGTGAACCTTAGCAGAGTTAACCTCGCTAGAACATTTCTCACTGGCGCAAGCCTTGTTGGTGCGAATCTCCGAGGGGGCGGAACTTAGAATTGCTGATTGGGAGCCTACCGCGAGCAATCCGCACGGGAGGTTCCTACATCACACAGAGAGGCTGCAACCGGGCCGCACTCCCCGTTCGACATTGGCTTGTATCTCTACGAACATAGGTATATTTTCGCTGCGCTGAGGAGCCGGGTTAGCGCACAGCCCGGCAGCACGGCAAATGGGGGATAGCCCCAGCTTTGGAGAAGAAGCCATCCCCCTACGGCTTCAACCCGAAGCGATTTTCCCGCCCAAAGGAAATCGCATCGGGCTGTCATCGCATGACCTGTTTAGACCTAGCCCCGCTACGAAGCCACTGGGAGAATCCCTAATCGCTGCCCCATTTTGCTGTCCCAGTGTCCCATCGAACCTTCAACCCTTCTGCCACGAGTGCCAGAAGAAAAAGGCAGACCGCCAGCCCGTAAAGGTCGTCGTCGCTTTAGATATGCTCCTGCGGCCACCACCATCGGATAGCTTCGATGGTCTAGTTTGGTAAATAGAATCACGAAGCGTCATCTGAATAGTCTGCGAATTTCGTGACGACCTACCACGCGTGGATGATCGCCACGCACTGGGCTGCTTTTTCGGGTGAAAAAGCTGTCGTTCGTGCCGCGAGAGACTCGCCCGGAAGCATCGCCAAAAGATTCATCAGGTAATCTGTTTTGATGGCAAAGTTTACGTTTTGAGGAATAGCACTGGCCGCCTGATACACCCTGGCCGCATCAAGCGTGGCAACAACAACGCCAATGATGTTTCCATCGCCGTCAAACAGAGGGCTACCACTCGATCCAGGCTGTACTTGAGCCGAAATTTGAAACGACCGGGGATCATCCTGCCAACCACTCTTGCTTGATACCACTCCTTCGGAAAACTTTGGATTCGAGCCAAGCATAGAGGTCAGAGGATACCCAATCGTGGATACTCGCTCTCCGAGTTTGACGCCGTTGGAGGATGCTAATTGGAAAGGAAGTTCAACGCAGGTGGTTGTCACTTTCGCGCGGTCGGTCACACGCAATACTGCCAAATCATTCACCACATCCCTGATCACGACCACAGCGTTGGCGCTACCATTCCAGCCAGGGAAAGCGACGCTGATATTCTTCGCGTCAGCAACAACGTGCCAATTGGTTACAAGCAAGCCAGTTCGAGTTACTAGGAATCCAGTCCCGGACATTCCGGAGCTCTCCGACCTTGGTCCGGGAGACTCCTTTGGTCCGGCAGACTCTTTTGCGACGTCTGGCCAAACGCGGATGAGCAAAAGGTCAAACACCCCCTTCGTCGTAGAGAGCGAACCGCGCAGCACGGAATCATGGTCAAGAGTGAGAGTCGTGCCTGCTGGCTTTTTGTTTGCCAAAAAATAGGTGCAAGTGAAAACATTCGTGGAGGCTGTGGCGCGAATCTCGGCCTTGACCTCACCGGGCTCCCAAAGGGGCGAGTTGGATCGAAGGACAACCGCAACGTAATCTGCGCCGCTTCCTCCGGGCGCGGAGACGATTCCCAAGCGATATTGGTCATGCGTGTCGCTCCAGATGCCCTCCACGTGATTCCGCGGTTCAACCTTCTTGATAACTTCTTCAGTTATCGCCATCTTTGGCCTTGTTGGATAGTCCCGCTGAATCCTAATGTGGTAGATATTTTCGTTGAAGCCCGTATACCCCAGTTGGGAGTAGATCTTTCCGACAGCTCCATGTACAGTGCGTTTTACGCTCACCCAGTTTGTTGCCCCCGTAGCTGCCTCAGCAATGAGCTCACCGTTCGCGTCTACGACACGCATTGCAAGTTGGCCGCCGTACCCACCGCTCGACCAACTGCCGCTCATCAGACACGCCTTTAGCAGATCGTTTGGTGATACATCAGTGACAGCCGAGACGACAATAAAACCCCTCGCGCTTGCTTGCGACCTCAGTTCATTGGCGATCCCGTAAGGGTCGCTGGTGAAGTCGACCACCACGAGATATTTGCAGGAGTTAATTGCTTGGGCAAATGTGGATTTAGCGGATAGAGAGAGCACCGATAGCAAAACAAGAAGGGCCCGCGCGAGTCTGGATTCCGAAGCTTGCATGGAGACCTCCCGGACACTGAGTGGGAGCGATGCGCGGAGTTTATCACTCGCAAATGAGCGCTGTCAGTGACGCAGGGTCTTCGTCAACTTATGGCATGGGCGACGTGACCATCGGTTTGCGCTCAAGGAAGCCCTGAAGTTCGGCCGGATTCGAAAAACCGGCGTGCATAACAATCCATTCGTCCCGCGTCAGGGGCTTCCCGTGGCGCGCTCTCACAACTAGCTCTGCAAGGCCACGACCTACGAAACGCCCGTTTTCCCACATGCCAAGCCGCATTTCCGCTGCCCTGAGTCGGTCACGTCGAATATCAAATGCGCTCCGCGTCCGATACTCAAGCAGTTCCGCCAATTCTAATTTTTCTTCCTGGGTCATCTTCTCTCATCTGTACGGGGTGGCCTGAGCCTAAGCTTCACGACAAAAATGGTTTGCTCGACGCCGTTGATGATTTTCTTTACCAGCTCAAATTTGGATGCCTGCTCGCACCTGAACATCTTTTCTTCAAGCAACTCTGCAAGCTCGACTTTCTCTTGCGGTATCATGCTTCTTTCTCCTGTTGATACTTTTCCAGCAGTGCCTTGAGCCGTTGGTCTAGCTCGGCCTCGCTCATGTTCTCAAACTTCATCGCGCCGCCGTCCGGCCCCGAGAGTTCAACGCCTTGCTTTGGCTTGCCTTCCGTATAGTGCAGAAACAGCTCAGCGTGACGTGCGCTGCCTTTCAGAGCTTGCCGGAAGCAATGTTCGGCCAGGTGCTCAGCGCCGGTCTTTCCGCCCTGCCCTAGCTCTTCAGCCAATCGGCGCGCCGCATCGGAGAATTTTGCGGTCCTTGGCCTGCCTTGAGGGTTCCCCGACTGCCCAGGTAGAAAGCCTTTGCCAGTTATCCCCCCGGGTCGTTCCCTATAGTTTTCACGTTGTTTCACCGTTGTTTTCATGCCGAATTCTGGCTGCCGTGCCTTAGTCATTGCCTCGATCCTTTCCCTTCTAGCCAAGCCTTCCAGCGTAGGAAGTCCTGCCCGCACTTCGGCGGGTGAATTTTCCTTCCGTCACCCACGTCGTAGCATCCTGCGCAGTGAGTTGAACCGCAAGCCGCTCTCTCGTCCAGCCCCTTCCCTTCTGGCCGGACCACCGAGGCGGGCGTGTTCTCACTTAGAGGCAACGGATTGGCCTCATGTCGTCCCGGGCCATTCAACGAGGCCAATCCCTGCACCGCCCGTTCGACAATCACCTTGTCCATCGGTCCCCCTTCCAGCCGGCTTTTTATCCGTCATACCGTCAGACGCTAGTGTTTATGCAGTTCCCGCGAGTTTTCCATCCGTCAGACTGACGGTTTCCTGACGGCAGGCAAAGCGTCAGAATCGCCAATCTTCATGCGGGTTCTGACGCTTCTGACGGTTCCGGCCCTAAATAGCGGCCAAAAGCGGCTTCGGCGGCTTCGCGGTAGTACCCTTTGCGATTATCCTTACCGATCTGCACAGTCGCTGGTGTCACTCCGAACGGCCTTAAGAATCGCCCCAGTTTTCGCCCGTCAAACTTTTCATCGGACACCCAATGGCCGTCCTCAATGCCCCTGAGTCGCAGTATCAGATCTCCCGTGAAAATTTTCGGCTCGACCTGCGGCCACACGGAACGAACGTCGGCCAAGAGTCGCAAAGCCAGATTGTCATCCTCGGCATTCGAGGCTTTGGTCTGGGTCAGACGCATCGCGGAATCGCGTAGCTCCTTGAGCCGCGATACGTCTGCAATCGCTAGGATCGCAAACAGTGGCGACCAGGCTTCCGCGTCCCGGTCCGAAATAAAATCAAGCTCTGCCTTGCCATAAGCGGCTTCGATCTCCTCCTTTCGATGGCCAATGAATTGACCTGCTCGCTCACGCAGAGCGACACCCTCTGGCTCAACCGCTTTATACAGGAATCGCGCGACCGTTTCCGAGTCTTTGCGCCTCTGCATTGGAATGACGATTGCGCGGTCGGTAATCGTCGGTGGAAAATTCCCGATGCCTGCGAGTACTTTTGGGCAGAACACAGAGAAATCTACCGCGTCCATATTTGTACCCTGGCCCAGACAGCGCGTAACCAGTGCTCCCCGCCGATTGCCTGCGTTAAGAATTTGGCGGAGGTATTCGGCACGTTCGCTCTTGCCGCTGAGGGTTTCGGCTTCATCGAGCAGCAATGTAGGCGCGACTTTTTCGATGATGCGAAAAAGAGCAGCCTCGGAGATGTTGGATGCACGGCGAGGGGCCGAAACGACTAGCTCCAGGCACTCTAATAGGCGCGTTTTTCCGCAACGTGGGGCGGGGCTGTTGATTATCAGATAGGGTACAGCATCGAACGATTGAAACGTGTGTGTAAGCAAGACCCAAAGCGCGATGGGTAGGGCCGTTCGCTCGGGTAAGATAACGTAGCGCGAAAAGAATGCTTCCAGATTGCGGACTAGAGTTGCTGCCTCTTCCGTAGAATTGATTTGCTCCCGCGAGATCTCTGACGATTTTGTGCCAAGCCCTTGCAAGTACCCAATGATCTCTTCGCGCTCCCGGCTACGCAGCATGGCCCCTCCATGCATAAAACAGTTCCAAGGGGGTTGAGTCTTCTTCGAGCCACATGCTTGCCTTAGTGAACATGAGCCAATCGAATGCCGCTGAGATCTGAGCTTCCACATGGTAGAACCGTGCTAACGCATCCCAGGCTTCTTCACAATCAGGAAATGCTTTTAGCACATTACCTGCGTGGACAGCTGCTCTTGATAGTTGACGGTATTTTTCCGAAACCTGGCGGATCTTACTCTCGCGCCACGCATCGAAGTGCTTAATTTCCCCTTCAACGCTTGCTCGTCTCCTTGCTTCCTCGCAGAAGGCAGAGGCGACATCAGGATTGCCTCTCAGCAAGCCAAGTTCACGGGCCAGCGTCAGGGTATTGGCCGTCCACTTGCACCTATGGCAGTACGCCACTTCGGTAGTGAAAGCGACCGTGCCACGTGATTGCCCTCCGCAATGGACACAATCTGCTCGCGTTGCACCTCGGACTCTGAAGCCTGCTGTCTCAAGTAGCGACCGCATCTGGAATTGATCCGCGTTCACAGACGAACCTCGCCTTCCACTGATCGCCCCGGAGAGGCATGGTCATTGCGCAAGAACGCTTCGAGCGCCCTAACTGATATGACTGTGCGGCGACCTATCTTGCGTGCGGGGAGTGTCTTGGCTCGGATGTAGTTTTGGACAGTGCGAGGCGAAATGCTGAGCATCGCCGCTGCCTCGCGAACGCTGACGGCGATCTTGTTGGTTTGTTCCATGCGCGGCAGTGTACGCAGTAGCGCGCCCACAGCACCATAGCGCAAGGCAAACTTTTTTCGGATCGGAAAAGCTAAGTCTTCGTTCTCTTTTGGTGGCGGGAGCGTGCCTGAGCAATTGTTAGTGCATCGAATTGCGCTCGTTCACCTAACGCAGCGGCAGCGGCATTAAGCAGCTCGGCGACCTGCCTATCGTGGCACGCCCCGGTGAGAAACTTCACCATCTCGGAAAGTTCAATAAGTGCCTTTGAACGTCCATTCCTAGGCGTGACCCTGGCTACAAAGGCGTTACGCTCTCTCAATGCTTCGGCGTAGGATCGCATTGAGTCTGGCAAATGTTCGCAATCCTCCTTGAGTTTCAAACTTTGATGTCTGTTCAGATTCCAGTGAGGTGTGCGGGCGAAAAATCTAGGGTCGCCCGCATTGATGCGTTCCACGTCGTCCGCCATTCTCATAAGTTGCTGAGGAAACTCCCTAAGCGCCTTCCATGCCTTGCCAGTCTTGGAAGCCCACGCCCTTTCCAGAACCTCAGGACGGCCTTGGTACGGACTCACGGCCAAGCAAGCAAACACTGTGAGTTCGCGCGAACAGTCCTGCTCCTCCCAGTGCCCGGCTTGCAGGGCAGTGATAGATCGGAGCTTCTTCTGATACTCCCGCGTTCCGGTAACGCGCTGAATTCTGTTGCGAAACCAATTCTCGTTGATGGCGGTCCTGCGTTGCGATGCGTCCATGCGCACATCCTAGCACTCTGATTTCAGCTTGACAATAACCTAGCGTTAGGTTAGATTGAAGCAATGAACAAAGCAAGCCAAGCGGCAAGAGAGCTAGCAAAGCGCAGTGTCGCAGCGCGAAGGTTGAAGTGGGGAGAAGATGGCTTTCGGGAGAAGTTGCAGGCTTGGGGAAAGCTCGGTGGGCGTCCCCGTGTAAAGAATGTGAGGAAACCATGAGGCAACGCGGAATATACGAAAAGGCCCCCGGCTCAGGCGTCTGGTGGGTTCGCTATGCCGACGCAATGGGGCGGATTCGCCGTGAGAAGGCGGGGACAAAGAGTTCAGCATTAACGCTCTACAGGAAACGCAAGACAGAGAGCCTGCAGGGTAAAAAGCTGCCGGAAAGCCTTCGCAGCCCAATGGTAAGTTTTGCTGAACTCGCTCGCGAAGCATTGGCATACTCGAAGACCCACAAGCGCAGTTATGGCGATGATGTAATCCGAATGGAGAAACTCTTGAACCGCTTTCGGGATCGCGCCGCAGATTCAATCACGCCCCAGGAGCTTGAGCAGCACCTAGCGCACACTGCCGAGGAAAGTGATTGGGCCCCTGCAACCGTGAATCGCTATAGAGCACTCATTTCGCTGGTATTTCGGCTCGGGATCGAGAGCGGAAAAGTAAAGGAGAATCCGGCGCGTCTCGTGAAGCACAGGCAAGAAAACAATGCCCGAGTTCGCTGGCTTTCCGGAGAGGAGGAGGTACGCCTTCGCGCTGCCGTTGCAGCTACTCGTCCTGAGCACCTGCCTGAGCTCGATTTGGCACTGAATACCGGATTGCGCCTAGGTGAGTTGTACGGTATGGAATGGGAAAATGTGAACCTTGCTCGGCGCGTCCTGACAATACCCCGCCCAAAGAATGGCGAGATGCGGCATGTTCCCCTGAACGGCCCCGCTCTTGCCGCTCTTGGCGAGTTAATGAAGGGGAGTGATGGCATTGGACCCGTGATCCGCAATGCCGAAGGCGGAGCGTTGGCAAGCCCTCGTTACTGGTTTGAGCCCGCTGTGAAGAAGGCGAAGATTCGTAGCTTCTCTTGGCACTGCCTCCGCCACACTTTTGCAAGCCGCCTGGTGATGGCAGGGGTTGATCTTCGTACGGTGCAGGAGCTTATGGGTCATAAGAGCATTCAGATGACGGTACGCTATTCCCATCTCACTCCAAAGCACACCCTAGCCGCCGTCGAGCGCTTGGCCGGGACAGTTTCAGTGAGCCTAACTGACACCAAAACTAGCACCGGGTCGGAAGAGCAAATCTCCAATGATGCTGCCCATATTCACTAACTCTTTTCGGTGTAATATGTTGTAGAAGCATCGCGCCTGTAGCTCAATCGGATAGAGCGGCGGACTTCTAATCCGCAGGTTGTCGGTTCGATTCCGACCAGGCGCGCCACTGCCTTCCGGGTCCAACCCGGACAAATGAGTGAAAAGCTGTGAAGAAACTCCATGGAATTCCCGTTTTGCAAAATAAAGAGTCTGCCGTAAGCTCGCGGCATGTGCGAATGAAAATATCACTAAAGAACAGCCGTTGATCCGGCGTTTTGAAAACTCGGGCGTATGCGGGGTTGCCCAGATTGATTCGGACGACTGTTCTGAACTTGGAAGCATGATGCGTGAGGTAGTCGCTTGACTTCATGCCCACCGGATAGAAACCGCCAGAAACGCTCACGTCACCGAGCAGCTGAAAACCCGACTGGCTGCGTTGTCGTGGGATCAGACCATCCTGGAACCGACGGACGACTTGCGGCGTTCGGTGCAGCCAGTCGGCGGTTCGTTGAGGCAAGAAAAGTCAAAGGGCTTTTTCTGTTCGGCAACAATTACTATCAGGGACATGGGCCGGACACGGTGAAAACGTTTTGTAAGTTGTCGAAGGATTAGCTCATGGAGATGAAGGACGCGTTCATTGAAGTCTGGCGACAGGTGTTAGTTGAAGAAGCACAGAGCGTGCAACTTGGTACTGAAAGTTTTCCCGTTCGCTGTACAGCGAAACAGCGGTTTCGGCAAGTCGATTTTGTCTTTGAACACAACGATATTCGGGGCCTAGAGCAGAACCCGGAAACAAAATCGGAGTGGGCGCGGATGGCGCGTTCTGGCAAGAAAGTGATGCAGTTCCTCATGGAAGGTCGATACATCGCAAATGTCGCAGACGGCAAAGTGACCATCTACAATGAACGCAGTTCAGACTGATTGACTCCGCTCGTCAGTGACTAGCAAGTTGTGAAAGACAGAAACGAAGAAGCCACCCTTACGCCCTCGGGCGCGTCACATTCCAGAGCGATTTGCGAAGTGCGTATCCGGGGGTCAGATGAGTCGGACGAAACTCAGTCGTGTTCTCCTGCAGGCTCCACTCTTACTTTTCGTACGTCAAGAACTTCAAACAGCGAATGCCACCCCGCCGAACAGGAAGCCCCCGCAATCGCAGGATTACCGAGAGCGAATTCGTTTTCGAACAGGTAACAACCAGACCACGTTGATTCGCGAGTGGCCGATTGCGGAAACAAACAAGGGGCAATGACGACCAATCCGCCCAGATGGTCGCCACAGCCCCTGCCGGGTCCTATCGGACCCGACCTTATTAGCGTCTTAGGTAGTCTCCATGTCAAGTACTGGCCGCGTAAGGATTTGTAAAAGCTTATGAGAGCCGGGGTCGATTGCTTCGCGTTAAAAATCGACCGCCGCGTGCATCTGGGTGGCTGCTCGTATCATTGGGCGCTCCCGTAGTGATTGTTGGCATTTATGTCTGATGGGCAAATCGCTGGGATACGAAGTAAGCGACGCAACCTGTACCCGCCTGCCTCCAACGAATCGCCGCGTTGCAGTTTTTGGCCTTGGTTTTGGATTACAATCGGCGCGTTGCGAGGCAGTGTGGATTACCCAGTATCCTTTGCGAACTTCATCACATTTATCCAGGCTGATTCGCGAAGAACCGCAGTGGAGAAATAATGTGAAGAACGTGTCGGATGAGCCGACGTGGACGGTATTCCGGACGAAGGCCAAAGAAGAGTACGCTCATTGGGTAATGCAGGACTTCCGCGACTGTGGCCGGTAACTAATGCAGACGAAACCGATTACCCACCTGCCGGCAACGCATCGACAATGCAATCTCTGGTCGCTCCCATACCAAATATCGTGAATGCCAGAAACGTGAAATCGCCTGAGTTTGTTTGGGTATTTATGTGGTCTTCTCTATCTCCCTGAACAAGGAATCTCTTTCTGAGGACCCGGCATGCCGTACGAGGCGGTCCGCCCCAGGCCGTCGATCGAACGGGACTCGAACGAGCCTGACAAAAACTATTTCGACCACCCGGGGGTTGTAACACGATGGGTCCTATATTTGGGTTACTTGAGCCGACAGAGGCCGTCACTTTGCGATTCCGCTCTCCCAGTTCACCGGCCAGCGAATGTTGAATGGCATTTCGTAAATTCTTTCCGAACTTTTTTGGACTTAATCAGGTCTGCAGGCAACTAGGGGGGATCCCTAGCATGACAACCGCCGGGACATTTAGGGCTTGATCGAGATCAATCCTTGTTTCAAGGCAAACAAGACCAGGTCTGCGTTGCTCCGAAGGTTAAAAGCTCTCATGATGCGATACTTGTGAAATTCCACGGTCTTTTTACTTACGTTGAGCAACACCGCGATTTGATTAATATGCAGTCCTTCAGCATACAACTGAACGATGTCCCGCTGTCGTTGGGTCAATTCCTTGGAGAACTGCCGCATTCTAGCCTTGGTTGCAACCCTGTCCTCCGCCCTCAACTTGGGCGTTAGATAGAACTTGCCACGCAAGACAGTATCAATCGCATTTAGTAGCTCTGATCCGGTCGAGTATTTCAACACAAAACCGACGGGGCCGAGTTCGAGAGCTGCGGCAGCCAGATTTGGGTTATCTCGCGTCGTTAGGAAGATGAATTTGATGCTGGGAGCTTGTTTTCTAATTCTCCAGGCCGCATCCAGCCCATTCAATAGCGGGATACCGACATCTACAACAATCACGTCCGGCTGGAGTCGTATGGCTTCCGACACCATAGCGGGACCATCCGACACTACCCCGACGACAATATAAGCCCTCTCCAGATAGCCCCGCAATACTTCGGCGAAAATGGCGTGGTCATCTGCGATCAGGAGACGTGGCCCACTCACGTATGCAGACACACTGCGTGTCCTTCTGGGCGGGCGGCAAAGGTCATACGTACATGAGAATGAATTTGAAATGTGACCTGCAACTGGGGAAAGGCCTAGTAGCCGCGGAGACTGGAACGCGATAAAATTCCGGGATCCGACATGATCTTCTTACGACCGAACTCGGGCTGCCGTGACTTCCTGCGCGGAGAAATAGCAGCCCCTTCCTATTCGGTTCAAGAATTGTCCCGAGAAAGTGCTACGCTCCCCCTAGCAAAGGCCTACGTCCACTCCTCGACATAGTGCCTCTTCGCCGCGACAGCGATTACGTCCGATGACTTCTCGCAATAGCTACACGTTATGCGAAAGCGTTCGGCGTCGACTGTTTCCAAAACTCTTTTCGTTAGGCGTTAAGTGCTTAAATTGAAGGATATGATTCCACCGTCTCGCGGAAGCTTGTCAAAATTTGACTCGCAGAATGACTCGATACGTTTTATCATACCCTCTCGGGCGTTTTGCGACGCAGTAATTTCGACAAAGAAATCTCGATGAACCTCGCCTTTGACTTTTACCTGATAGACGCTCCATTCCGAATCTTTTTTCATAAGCATTATGGAATAGATGTGATTCGTTTCGCGAAGATGCTGTCCTTCTAACATCACGGCTCCCGTTTATCAACCACTTTATACAATTCGTTAACATTAAAGCAGAAAGCGGCTTGATGCCCAACTCATCCGCCCGCAACCCTATTTTCATAGCTGCGAGTTAGAGTTTCGGTGATATCTACGCGCCCATCGGAGTCAAGTTGTAACATCGCGCAAGATCATTGACATTCGCGCGCAATGCGGCCCAGTATTTTTCTGCCTGACTACCGTAATTCCCTTTCGTCATCACCTGATTGACGCGTCGCGCACTATCCATGACCTGCTGCATTTGTGCCTTTGTTTCAAGATAATTCGACGTTGGGTCGAACTTGCGCCGAAGACGGTTTGTCGTGCGATTCAAATCGTCCATGGCACTTTCAAGGTCGTCTTTTGTTTGCTTGGCTTGGTTCGCCCGAGCGTCTGTGTTTGCTGAATTCGAACCCTGGCGTCGTGTTGCCGCTCCGCTGCTATTAGCCGAATCGGCGCGGTTCTTGGCGTCCTGTCCGCGATTGTCGAGATAGTTGCGGAATTGGTCCACACCGTCTTCCACTTTGCGGATGCGGTCGCCGACCTGTGCCTTGGTAAACGGATTTGTTTGAGCTTGTGTCACAGTGGAAAGGCCGACCGCGGCAAACATTGTCATGCACCAAAATGCAGCTCGCTGCCTGCAATTCATGTCGCACCTCCCCGTTACGGGCAATTTATGACGGCGTATGGCTCGCGCGTAACTAGGGATTTCCCTAATGTCTGTGACTCTCAGTCAGCATAGTTAAGTTATTTAATAGGATAGTACACTCAGCTTTCCGGGGGAGGGCAGGCCGCGGTATCTTCTGCTGCCGCTACAGTCGTACAACTTTACGACCCGCGGAAAACACAATTAGAATTCGGGCCGGTCAACATTCCCTCAAAGGAACCGCTCCGGTGTGACCGGTGCGTAATTGTTAGACTGAGCGGCCGTCCCTAGACAATTGGGGGAATCCCTAGTAGGAACCAAGACCGGAACGCTGTAGATTTCCGAGTCGGACGTGACGTCTGAACTCGGGCTGCCGTTAACTTCGCGGGCGGTGAAGAAGATGGCGGCTGCTTTCTCTTCGGTTCGAAGCATCCAAGCGAAGAGGACCAATAGCTATTCGCCTCCAAGCCTAACGACGGTCCTTCGAAAGTGCGGGAGCAGTCTCCTCTAGGGAAGATGATGGAAATGCAAGCCAAGTCGCAAGTCGCCGCACTTCGTAACAGAAGTACCAAAGTGATTCCACAAAAGGAACTTCTCAGAGCAGTGGTCCCGACGCTGGCGTTAACCGCTTTAATCGCAGTACCTCTGGTAATTTTGAGTCTTTTGTTCATGCCCTAGCTCGCCAAGCCTAACAAGGAGCGAGAGGCAATTTCTAGACGGCTGTTATCGTACTGAGACGGCCTTCATCGATACTTGAAGAACAAGCAATCTAATTGACAGTACTTGTGGCGGCCACCTTCGGTTTCCACGCATAGCTCGGCGTCCAGGGCGACTAGCGCGCCCAGAAACGGCGTACACCGCACTTGGTAAAAGACGCGCAGACGGTGCTTTCTGCGCGCAATAGAGGCTTCGTCGGAACGATCTGAGTATGAATATGACTTGAGCCGGGTTCGCCTGCGTGAAACTGGTAGTTTTAACAGTTAACAAGTACCGGAAAAAACGAAGTCAAGTACCGGAACTTATGTCCGACAAAGAATTTACTTATTCGGACTCGATGATCGAACTGCAAATTCTGACAATTGCCCGGGTGGCCTTCGGCTGATAAAAGGTGGTCACGACGATGAACACGTTCAAACAGCTGAGGGCGTATTTTCTAGGGTGTCGGGCCGTCGAATGAATGTCCGAAGGGTACACTTGGTGAGCTGCGCCCTCTCTACTTACTGGACATAGTTCATGGCATCTGCTGGCGACTTCCGTTCCGCCGGGCGCAGGACACACCTCATCGCTATAGCCTTCGATTCCGGACGTGGGCTATCGGGGGCATGTCGGCCGCACTTCGGAGGGGCGCGTGGTCCAACCTTTTTTGGTGGTGAACGATGTCCCGAACGCATAATGACCAGGACTTCAATTCTGGTGGGAATTTCGGGCAAACTGCTCCTCTAGGCTCCACAGTCTGTCACGGCGGTGTAAATTTCAGTCTTTTTTCGCGTGAAGCTTTGCGTGTGGAGCTACTGTTTTTCGATCGACAAGACGATGCCCGACCTGCGCGCGTGATCAGTATGGATCCCTCACTGAGCCGCACTTACTATTATTGGCACGCGTTTGTGCCGGGCGTCCAGTCCGGACAAATTTACGCATATAGAGTTCACGGGCCGTTCGATCCGAGAAATGGGCTGCGCTTTGATCATGACAAAACTCTGCTAGACCCGTACGGTCGCGGAGTCGTTGTCCCCAAGGACTACAGCCGTGATGCTGCATTCAAAGCCGGAGAGAACACCGCTGCGGCAATGAAGAGTGTTGTAACCGACCCGACTTCGTACGACTGGGAGCATGATGCGCCCCTGAGACTGCCATCATCCCGGACAATCGTGTACGAGATGCACGTCCGGGGCTTTACACGTCATCCCAGTTCCGGCGTGGCGGAGGATACCCGCGGAACGTATCGCGGCCTGATCGAAAAGATTTCATATCTCCAGCAACTCGGAATCACGGCAGTGGAACTATTGCCTGTTTTTCAATTTGACGCTCAGGATTGCCCGGCAGGCCGTGTCAACTACTGGGGATACGCACCTGTCTCATTCTTTGCACCCCACGGCGCATACAGCTCGTGCCAGGACATCCTCGGCCCAGTTGATGAGTTTCGCGACATGGTAAAAGCGTTTCACCGGGCAGGTATCGAAGTCATCCTGGACGTTGTGTTCAACCACACGGCCGAAGGGGACCATAACGGGCCCACCGTCTGCTTTCGCGGAATAGACAATTCCACTTACTATGTCCTTGATCAAGACCGCTCGCGCTATGCCAACTATAGCGGTACTGGAAACACGCTCAACTCTAATCATCCCATCGTACGTCGCTTGATCTTGGACAGTCTCCGCTATTGGGTGGAGCAGATGCATGTGGATGGTTTCCGCTTTGACCTCGCTTCGATCCTTGCTCGAGACTCCAGCGGCCACTTGATGTCCAATCCCCCGGTTCTGTGGGATATAGAGACCGATCCGGTTCTCGCTGGGACAAAAATAATTGCGGAAGCTTGGGATGCTGCTGGATTGTACCAGGTTGGAAGTTTTATTGGAGACAGCTGGAAGGAATGGAACGGACGCTTTCGTGACGATATAAGGAGTTTTCTCCGCGGCGAAGAGAGTTCAGTAGCGAAATTCGCTGATCGCTTCGTCGGCAGCCCCCAAATCTATCGCCACAAAGAACGCGAGGCGGAGCAAAGTGTGAACTTCGTCACATGCCACGATGGTTTCACACTCAACGACCTGGTCTCTTACGATCACAAGCACAATGAGGCTAATGGTGAAGACAATCGGGACGGTGCAGACGACAATCGAAGCTGGAACTGTGGGATCGAAGGCCCGACCGACGATCCAGCTGTTGAAAAGCTCCGAAACCGCCAAGTGAAGAATTTCCTAACTGTCACGCTGCTCTCTCTGGGCTTGCCGATGCTGCTGATGGGAGATGAAGTGCGTCGGACGCAGCACGGCAACAACAATTCTTACTGTCAGGATAACGACGCTAATTGGTTCGATTGGTCCCTCCTCACCAAGCACGCGGACGTACTTCGATTTGTGCGATTACTCACAGCAAGGCGCTTATTGCGAGGTACCGAGGCTGAGCGCCAGCGGATGACCTTGACTCAATTGATCAGCAAAGGGATTGGAGGCTGGCATGGGGTGAGGCTCAACGAGCCCGACTGGAGCAGGCATTCGCACAGTATATCGCTCAGCGCCGCGTTGCCAATGCAACGCTTGCGCATCTACTTCATCTTTAATAGCTATTGGGAACCGCTCGAATTCGAGTTCGAGCCGGAAGACAACTGCGATCAGCATTCGTGGCGTCGATGGGTGGACACTTCTTTAGATTCTCCCCAAGACATTGTCGAATGGCAGACGTCGCCGTTCGTCCCTGGCCATACCTATCGGGCGGGACCTAGGTCAGTGGTCGTCCTTTGGGCGAGTCTAGGTGATATGACGGGCCGTTCTTCTTAGCGCAAACGGCAATCCCTTCTCTGCTCTATTCAGGTCCCCGTGCGGGACACGCATCTCTTTCTCCTGGAGAATAGCTCTCTCCGCGACCGGGATGCACCAGAAGGCACTTTCGTCATCGATTCTGCCTATAGTTCCAATTTAGCGTGGATCGCTCGTGCGGGCATTTGGCATGTCGTACAGGCATGTATTGCGAAACACTGGCCGTTGGGATTACCCGACTCCAGGAGCCCATTGAAACATTCTCACCAAATCGTTACTGTTGAACTCTTAAGTCTGGAAAATTTCCCATGGACCTCGTACCGCTCGATGAGCAAGGTCGGCTGTTTATTTCCCCGTCGATCGATGACTGGAAGCCGATTGAGGATCATGGCATTACTGCTGTGATAGATCTGGACGGTAATCTCGACTTGGGCATCCCAAACATTCCCAATCACATGCTCTATGTCTACTTTCCCATCTTTGATGAGGACCTGCCGGATTTGAACAAGCTGCACGCGCTGGCGAAGCTCGGTGCTCGATTGGTGGCCAACGGCGAGAAGGTTCTGGCGCACTGTGGCATGGGTTTCAACCGGTCGGCTCTGGTCGCGGGATTGGTGCTGACCTATCTCGGGATGAAGGGCGAGGACGCTGTGGCGCTTCTGAGGGAAAAACGGCCCGGCGCGTTGTTCAACGAAAACTTCGCCGCCTATCTGACGGCTCTGCCGTCCAACACCAATGCGCCGGGTACGTCCTAGAACTTGACCTTTCCGATTACCCGGGTGTTCTCAATGGGTCGACGCAACGCTCAGCTCAAACCCAACTTGTAGTGAAGACAAAAGCTAAAATGGCTCCCTAGGGCTGGATCCACGGAGCTTATTATCGGCACGACGATTAAGCCGTTTGCCTGACTATCGTTTAAAGTTGTCAGTCGAGATCACCACACAAGCGGGCGAACCGTGCCGTTCAACTCCATCTCGGTTCCGCATGATTCCATCCGTTGTCTCGGTCACAAGTTGTTTTGGCAGATTGCAAAAATAGATACCGCCTCGTTTATACCGATCAGGCTTTAATTGGAATTGGTTTCGCTGACATGGTTCGAAAGACTCTCTTGCTAAAGTGTGAGTCAATGCACCGGCCAGCGGCTTTGAGGTCGTTTATGAGAAGCATTTGGAGGGCGGCCCTTGCGAGCCGCCCGTCTTGAGGTTCTGTCAGTTGCTGGGGCCCTTGGCCGCTGCCTCCGCCTGGGCCATCTTGGCGGCCATTTCGGCTTTCAGGGCATCGAGGTTGAAACTTGCCCCTCGTTGCATCGGCGGAAATTCCAGGAAAGTCTGGATTTCCTTGGCCATCATTTGCTGAACGAAAATAAAACGCCAGAATTGATACAGGTACCAATCACCGAAAGACATCAGCGACCCATTCCTCGTCAGGTCTTCTGGAAAGCTCATTCTCTCGTACGGATCGAGCCGCAGATTGATAATCGACGGCACGTCCGGATGATTTTTGACCCCCAGCCAGCCTTGGGGTTGATCGATGAAACGATACTTGTAGTCGTCAATGCGCACCGCGCCAATCGTGCTTTCGCCAAGATAGAAGATTTCGTGGCGATTGGAGGGGCCTTTGCCAGTGAGCATGGCGGTCTGGTCGTAGCCATCGAGATGGTTCTTGTAAGTTCCATCGCCGAGTTTCACCCCTTTGAGCAAATCCTGGGTGATGTTCGGGTTCCCGGCGATGGTGGCGAACGTAGGCAACCAGTCTAAGCCGGACATGATGCCGTTCTGCACGGAATCTGCCGCGACATGGCCGGGCCAGCGCACGATGCACGGCACCCGGAACCCGCCTTCCATGACCGTTCCTTTCGCTTGTGCGAACGGCGTCGTGCCGCCATCGGGCCAAGTGAAAGTTTCTGTGCCGTTGTCGGTGGTGAAAACGACGATGGTGTTATCGTCCAGCCCCGCGTCCTTCAGGTGTTGCATTACGAGGCCGATGTCGTCATCCAACTGCGCCATGCCGGCTTCTTCTATGCTCCAACCATTCTCCGAGTTCATCATCGCCGTGTATTTCGGCGAGAGGTGGGTGACCACGTGCATGCGAGTCGGGTTCATCCACACAAAGAACGGCTTGCCATCGGCCTTGGCCTTGTCAATAAACTTGAGGGAGAGGTCACGGATCGTGTCGTCCACTGTCTCCATGTTGTATTTGATCCCGTTAGTGGGGTGCGGCGGCAACGGCCCTTCATCTTCGATCTTCTGCTTGCCGATTTTGCCCCAGCGCGGCATCTCGGTGGGATCATCCACCGCCGTGGCCCAGGAATGAACCAGATTGCGCGGCCCAACGACATTCAAGAGGTTCTGCGGATAGTTCGGGTGGAACGGGTCTTCCATGGCGTCCAGGTGATACAGATAGCCGAAGAATTCATCGAAGCCGTGGACGGTGGGCAGGAATTCATTCTTGTCACCAAGATGGTTCTTGCCGAACTGGCCGGTCGCATAGCCCTGCGCTTTCAGCACGGTGGCGATCGTGACGGCTTCCGCCGGGATGCCGATCGGCGCGCCAGCCTGGCCCACCGTGGTCATACCCGTTCGGATTGGCAGTTCACCCGTGATGAAGTTCGCGCGACCCGCTGTACAGCTCGCCTCGGCGTAATAATCCGTGAACAGCATGCCTTCCTTGGCGAGTTTGTCGAGGTTCGGCGTCCTGCCGGCCATCAAGCCGCGGCTATAGGCACCGATGTTCGATATCCCGATGTCATCGCCCATGATGACAAGAATATTGGGTTTCTTCTCTTGCGCTCTAGCAGCAGGCGCACCTGCCAGCCCCAAAAACGTGGCAACTGTCGCCAACGCGAGACCCATCCGCAATGACCACTTCATAAAATCCTCCCCTTTTTTTCTCATCCAATTGCAATGTCAGCGTGCGATTGTGGGAGCTGCTGGCGAAGGATGCTATTGTCAAAAGTAACGGGGTCGGTTCCCACCAATAAAACGCCTAAGTCCCGGTATACGACAGCATTGCCGACGTTACCGTCGAAATTGGTATTGGCATCAAAGGTTCTAATCGATGTCATAACGAGGTCGGCCTCACGACGAGCCGAGTAGACTGTCGGTGTCCACCGTAACAGCGCTCGGACCGAAGGAGGCCGAATGCGAATTATGGGATGTGATTTGCACGCTCGCCAGCAAACGCTAGCGATGCTGGAGACGCTTCGCAGATACTTGGTGACGGAGGGGAGGGGGCACTCGGAGCCCCGGGTTTTTGTGAAAAAGGCGCAAAAAAGTCGGGGGTCATTATGGCCGGTTTTGCCCCAGAGTCGGGGGTCACCTGTATGGCCGGTTTTGCCGGCGCTCGGCGTCCCCACCCAGGCAGACACACCGCCACTCCGGCTGCTTTTAGGTAGCTGCTCGCAGTCTCCTTACGCACACCGGTGACTTCCTCGATGCGCCGTCGGGACCATCCGAGCTTCCCTAGTGCGATAACTTGTTGTTTCTTGTCGTTGCTCAAGGCATTGCTCATGCCGAGGGAGCCTATAAGGGCTCCTCTCGGAGTCAATGTCCAGAGCTTCGCTATGGCCGGTTTTCAGCCGACCTATATGGCCGGACTTGGGTGACCCCTGAGGCCTACTGATGAGACATGTTCGTTGCGAAAGACGTTTCGGTAATTTTCAAACAATCGCTTAAGATGCATCTGCTGATCGGCTCTCTGGCCAACCCACGCAACCTAGGATGATTGCCAAGTTGAGTAATTTCCGCTTTACTGTCTGTCCACTCGCGACGGCGAATCCCGAGCCCAAAATCAATGCAGCCAGCCAAAGTAAGTTCATCATTTCGCCTTCAGGCCGCCTGTAGAGTCAGCATGCCAGTCACGAATAGAAACTGGATCGAGCTGAGATCGGCGTATTCGCGAGATGAGCATGCGCCGCGAACGATGGAGTTGCGACTTCAGAGCGCTCACCGTCACTTGCAACCTTCGCGCAGTCTCCTGCTCCCCCAATCCCTCCAGGTGAAAATACTCAATTGCCGGTTGGTAGCGGGCGGGCATTCTTCGCGCCGTCCTCCGAAGGATTTCTGAGCGCTCGTTCTGAATGCAAAGTTCTTCCGGGGAGGGACGCGTCTCCACAAATTCGGACTCAGTCAGACTTTGGAACATACCGGAAGTGTCCGACTCAAGAGACATCGTCTGGCGCACCGCCGTCTTGCGGTAGTGAATTCGTGAGGTGTTCCTGACAATGCTGTACAGCCAGGTCAGCAAGGAAGATCGCCCTTCAAATTGGCGTAGCTTTCGAAAAGCAAGAAACAATCCTTCCTGCAGCACATCTTCACAGTCCTGTTGATTGCGCAGCATCCGTCTGACGGCTCTCTTCAACTTGGGCAGGCAGGCAGCGAACAGTTCGTTGATCTCCTGTTCGCTCATGTGGATCGGAAGGCATCCCTCTGACATCTGCGCAGGTATACCTCTGTTCTCCGATTGAGGCACATTGCCTCCAAAGTTCTGAAGTAATCGAAAACTTGAATCTCGATGCCCTACGAGCAAATCGAGGTCCAATGCGAAAAGTCCACCTCTTGTGCGGCCGGATTTAGCTTGCAGCAAGGAAGTCCGATCGTCGTGGAAGCCACTCTAGTCCATGCAAATTAAGGGCACAGCAAGCAAATGTCTCTCAAATCCATAGAGCAATTCACTCGTCGGACAGCGGCATGGCAGTGGTGGCTACTCTTTGAACGCTCCATTTGCTGTTCGCTTTCTTCACAACCCCCGTTCTCATTCTTCACAGCATAGACGTGGACTTTCGAGCTGGCATGTTTCTTCTCAGGTCCTAATTCACGTCTTATCAAGGATTTATTCGCCTGGAACCTATGCGTATTCTGGAAGATCGCGTGCTTCTCATCATTCGTCGTGAAAACGAAGAATGTGTTGGGTTGGAAATCGACAAGGTTTTCGCTTGTCCGAAAAGCTCATCCGCGGAATTCTCCGGTTCGCGTTCCTTTTTCTGCTGGCCGCAATTTGTTGCACGGAGGAGGATTGAATTGATCTTTGTTTCTGGTCGGGTTGCGAATCTTCTATGGGACCTCGATGGCGAACTGGAGGGTCTAGTCCTACAGGACGGACACGAGATCCGCTTCCCCGCGGCCCTCGGGCCTCTCGTTTCCCCGATCGTTTCGGAAGGCTGCTCGGTTCGAGTCGAGGGAGTTTCTCTATTAGACGATTTTCTAGACGGGTATCTCTTCGCGACCCTCATCACAAATCTGGATTCTCGGCAGTCTGCGACTTTGCCTGCCCCCAAACGCGTAGGCAAACCGGGGATGCAGACCAGCAACTCCCCGGTTGACTGCGCATCCCCGGCCCCACTGAATCCAGAGTTTGAAGGGGTGCTGGATGGCGCCTTGCCGCCAGGTTCGGCCGAGGTCTCCCTGCGACCAGAAACTTCCCAGAGTGATGCAGTTCCTGTTCCCTTGCGCCCACCGAGCTTTTTCCACTCGATGCTCGAAGAACCGGATCTGAGCGGCATGAACTTCGCGCGCAATGATGCGGCCCGCAACATTGGCCAGGCTTACGACTGCCTTCATCGGATTCAGGCGATTCTGGCCTACCTGCACATCATGAAACATCGCGTCCCCGGGATCAGTCAGTTCCTCGACGAAGCCAAGCATACTTACGTGCAGGCGCTCGCTCGCTTTGCCGCTCCAGATTTCCCCGGCGCGAAGGAATTTGCAGAAGCTTCGGAAAGCCTGTCGCGGATCGTGGAAATCGTTATGATGCGAACGCTGCGTGCAGATAGCACGCTGCCTTCCCTGGTTCCACCGCCCCCCGAACATGTGTCTGGTTCGTCGGAACCTGTCCACGTGGAGGAAGATTTAGCTCGCGCGGAGTCGGTTCTTTCCCGGATCCACTGGGTTCTGGAGCATGGCACGCTGCCGTCCGAAGATCGCGCTCAGGTTCGCAAAATCGCCTCTTGGGGAGACGCGTTTTACAAACAGGCGCAGCACACCTATCGTAACTCCATACTGGTTGATGCTTCTGAATTTGCCCAAGCTGCGCTCGCTGGAGCCTATTCCGCGGAGCACGTTTGCCGGAAGTGGTATGCCAATCATCCGGCGAGTCCGTGAAGAATGCCGCGCGGCTGAATGGTTTTCCTATTCGGGAAAGGACAGGACCCCAAACCGGCGATGCTCCCCCTCTACTGGAAAATTGCTATCATACGGTCATCGGTGACGGGGCGAGAGGCGGTTCTCTGCCGTCAAGATTCTCACTCTCCAGAATGAGTTTTCACTGGCAAGTGGGCCTTTTGGGCACGCTCGTTGTGGTTTTGTCCGTAGCCGTCCTACTGGCTATCACCGCCACTCTTCGTTACACGAAGTCCGCCGTTCTCAGTGCGGAAAAGAAACGCCTTACGGAATCCGCCAGAAATCTTTCCCAGGAGTACGAAGAACGGGCCGACTCCGCCCAGCGCAACAATCAACAGCCCCCACTGGATAATCCGAACGCTCCCGCTTCCCGGGAAGTTATGGCTCTGATCAGTCACATCGTGCTTCAGAATCTGGAAGGAGTGGGAGGCGGGTTCTATTCGTCCTCCGCCGACAGTCTGGTAGGAAACTTCTATCCCAAAGGGGAAACTTCGCTGGAAAGCGGGGAAAACAGCGCCCTCCCTGACGCGGAGCATCAAGCAGTTCTTCAGATTGCCCGGACAGCCGCCGCAACTCGTGAGAGTTCCGACCGCGTCATGATTAACTCCTCCGGTCTTCTTCTCGTCAGCGCCATCCCCATTCGCGAAGGTTATGCGGTTGTCGGGAGCGCCTGGACCGTCAAGCGCCTTGCGGATATTCCGGGCGCGAACCGGTTTCGCGCCTACCTGATCACCGCCGGCTTGGCAACCGCGGCTCTGGCCAGCGTACTTCTCACCCTGTTGGTGATCCGTAATCTGCAAGGCGGTGTGCGGAAAATTGAGAATGGTCTGCAGGCGCTGGAAGGGAACCTTTCCTCCCGGATCAACGCGGTCGGAGAACCGGCGGAAATTCAACACATCGTTCAGGCCATCAATCGCCTTGGAACCACGCTAAAAGAAAAGATCGAGTATGAGAAACAGATGGAGGGGCAACTGCGTCACGCGGAGCGCCTGGCCAGCCTGGGCCGCCTGGTCGCTGGCGTCGCTCACGAAGTACGCAATCCGCTCGCGACCATCCGTTTGCGGGTTCAAATGTGCCGTCGCGACTCGGCCGACCCCAAAGTCAAGGAGTCTTGCGTTATCGCCCTGGAAGAGATCGAACGCCTCAATGGCATCGTGAATCGTCTCCTCAACTTTGCCCGGCCCATTCAACTCGAACTGGAACCTATCGATCTGCGCGCGCTGGTTCGCGAGCGAATCCGCTCCTTTGAGAACCTTGCCCAAAGCCATCAGGTCCAATTGATGACCAATCTTCCCAGTCGCAATTTTCTTACACTGGTGGACAAGGACCGGATGGCACAGGTGTTCGACAACATCATCCAGAATGCGCTGGAGGCTATGGCAGAACAAGGTGGAACGCTTTCGGTAACGCTGGCGTCTCAGTCAAAGAAGGACGAGCAATCTTCCGATGTATGCGTCGAGTTTCAGGATACCGGAAAGGGCATGCCGTCCACCATCGTTGGTCATGTATTCGACCCGTTTTTCACCACCAAGCCCTCAGGGACTGGCCTCGGGTTGTCCATCTCTCACGAATTGGTTCGCGCGCACGGAGGCGACATCATGATCGAAAGCGTAGAGGGGCGCGGCACAAATGTCAGGGTGACGATTCCGAATTCACTCACACCCTGAAGTATGAACGCTTTGCTGACTTCGACCTATGGCCACGACCATTCTCATTGTCGATGATGAAGCGAACCTCCGCAAAACGTTGGCGGAGATTCTTCGCGCGCGCGGATATCAAACTTTGGAAGCCGATGACGGCTCAACGGCCTTCGATTTATTGAATACCATGGTTCCTGATCTCATTTTTAGCGATTGGAAGATGCCGAAGGTTGGAGGAGAAGAGGTTCTTCAGTACCTCCACAGCCATTCGCGCCTGGCCTCCGTGCCGGTGATCGTTATGACCGCTTACGGTTCCAGCCACAGCGCCATCGAAGCGATCCGCTTGGGTGCCTACGACTTTGTCACCAAGCCATTCGATCTGGACGAAATCGTGGTGACGGCGGAACGCGCGTTGGATCATGCTTCCCTGAATCGGGAAGTGATTCGCCTACACTCCCAATCGGTTCCAGGCTACACAGCAACCACCGGCCGGCTGATTGGCGCCAGCGGCCCGATGCTGGATGTGTTCATCATGATCGGCAAAGTGGCGGAAACCGATTCCACGGTTTTGATCTGCGGCGAATCGGGAACCGGCAAGGAACTGGTTGCAGAGGCCATTCACAATTACAGCCAACGCAAAAACAAACCATTTGTCGTAGTCAATTGCGCGGCCTTGCCGGAAAACCTCTTGGAAACGGAGCTGTTCGGCCATGAGCGTGGCGCCTTCACGGGGGCTATCGGGCGCAAAACCGGACGGTTTGAAATGGCCGAGGGCGGGACGGTTTTCCTGGACGAAATCGGTGAACTCTCTCCAGCGCTGCAATCCAAACTACTGCGCGTCCTCCAGGAGCGCACCTTTGAACGCGTCGGCGGCACGGAAACCATTGTGGGCGATTTTCGTGTGCTCGCTGCGACCAACCGCGACCTGGAAGCCTCCGTGCGAGAGAAAGTCTTCCGTGAAGACTTGTATTATCGCCTCAACGTCGTGTGCATTCAGATTCCTTCGCTGCGCGAACGCCGCTCCGATATCGTCCCTCTCGCCGAGCATTTTCTGCGTCAGTACAGCGAGAAGAACGGCTTCGACGTAGTCGGGTTTTCGGACGAGGCCATTCTTATGTTGCAGAATTATTTTTATCCCGGAAACGTCCGCGAACTGGAAAACATGGTCGAACGCTCCGTGCTCATGGCGCGAGGTCGCGTCATTATGTCCGAGCATTTTCCGGCCAAAATCGCGCCGAACCGAAATGGGGACTCCAGTCGACTCGAAATTGAACTGCTCGATCTTCCCTTTCACAAGTCCATCGCTGAGTTGGAGAAGCGCCTAATTGCCCGCGCTCTCCGGGAGTCCAGTGGCAACAAATCGGAAGCTGCCAATCGCCTTCAAATTAATCGTCGCCTGTTATACAACAAGATGGACGAACACAAAATCGGGGAGTGATAGGGGGAGCTCAGTCATGCACACTGTCGCCATGAAGCGGGTCGTCATTATCGGCGATAATGATGTCGAATATCGCCTGGTCAACGAAGTTCAAACTCTTGGCGCGACGGGATACACCTGCTGTACTGCCCACGGTAAAGGGGCAAGAGGCATACGACCGAGACATGCGGAGTCTGGAAACACGAAGATCGAAGTTATCGCCACTCCGGAAGTCGCCCACAAAATTCTCGAACATGTTGCGGCGCAGTATTTTGAGCGCTACGCCATGATCGCGTATCTAGAAGACGTGGAAGTGCTTCAGGGGGAAAAGTTCGTCACAAAACTTCCTTGAGCAACATCCGAACAAAATGTGAGGCCCTTAATCCACTCGAAGCAGAAGGCCGTCGCCATTTCTCAGAGAGAGCTTCTGCGTGTCCGAGGCAAGAACGATCACTCCTCGGGGATCCGTTCTTCCGGCGTGGGCAATCTTCAGGTGTTCGATTCCGTAAATTCCGCACGCATCACTGGAGAACACCCAAAGAGCTTGCGGCTGATCATTGCTACCCATCGCACCGCGACACTTAGCTCCTTCCTTTGCGCTCACCTGAGCGAGGACGCCATCTCCCACCGACCTTCCGATCACCTTAGAACTATTGTCTGCGCTCATCACCGGACCCCGAAGGCCGTAGACGGAGTCGCCGCCGATTTGCGTCGTGGGAAGCCAGTCATACGGTGATCCCTCATTCGGTGCCTCCTCCGGTATTTGCGCCGCTTCCACCGTCATGAAGCCTGCAATTGCCCGCAAATTCGTAACGACAGGCACCCAATGTCCCCCCATATTAACTTTGTCGAATTGTATGGTTACCTCCGTTCCGGCACCGATTGCATTTGGTTTGACTTCCACAACGATTCCTTCAATCGTCGACCCCTTGCGAATTTTTGAACGGCCTGGCAAAGGCACGTCTTGCGCAATCTTTCCTTGGAGGACCTGCCCTGGCTTGCACTTTTCGAATGAAACGGAAGTGCGCAACACGACCGGCAGGACCGTTCCTGTGGGAATCTCTTTGGACAAGGGACCCCCGGCAGTTTTAGTTCGTGTCGGGCTCGTTGCGTGTGAAGCGTGGAGACTGAAATCGCAGAGATCTAAACTTCCACTTCCCTCGGCATAGATGATCCCTGCCCCGAGCAGCGAGGACACAGCAATCACTGCCATGCTAGCCTTCGCCCTGGGCAATTTTCTGAGGAAAATCAAATTCCTCATCTTTGTTTACCTCCTGGCTCAATACACCATTGTTCCCGAGTTGTGAATTGAGACGCGATCGGCCAAGGACAAAAGGAGTCGTCGGAACAAGTACCTTATAGAGCGTTCCCTGATCAGACGGACCGGATTCCAGCCTTTTGAACTCGGCACTCGTCATCAAGCAGCAAGGCAACCGATGCACCATCGCTGATCTCATCCCGTATCGCCACTCGACGCCAGTACCGTCTTGATTTTAGAAGGGATTTGCAATTCGCTGTGAGCCAGGAGCGCTGTCCGCCGTACGATATGTGCGCACTCTGTGTTCGCTTTATGCACACATCGGAAAAGCTGCATCCTAGATCCAGCGGCTGGTAGAGCGGCTCCTTTTCACCTCTTCTCCCTCGGTCGGTTGTCAAAGATTTCATAAACCGGAGCAAACTCCTTCGCATCCGGCTCCGCACGAACAATATCCTGAATCTCTCGCGCCCACATGCCTCTCCGTGGATCTGCTGATTTCAGCGCGATATCTCGCCCCAATCCCGGGCAATAGAAAACTTCTTTCCCGGTAACCACAGGCCGATCTAAGTCTGAGAAACCCGCAGCGATCGTGGTAGTCTCGCGCGTAATAGTGACCTTGAAGCCATTTTTCGTGTCCGTACCCAACAGGGTTGTCTGCGTGGTAGAACTGGGCGGATGTGTTTTAGCGGTGGATGAGTCCTCGTAACTCACGACGCGCAGTTCATCAATGCGGCAACTTTTCGTTTGCGGGTAGCAGGTGGTTAGCGTTCCGGCGGTGCGATCCACAATAAAGAATTGCCCGCGGGGAGCAAATTTGCCGCCTCGGGAGATAGTGCGTCCCGACTCATAATAAACGCGACCGGAATAATCCCGCGCAACCATGCGCACCCGCGTGAACTGTATCTGCGTGTGGGCCCCGCCTACATTCGTCTCAGCTTCCAGCATTTTCCCTGTGAATGGATCACCTGGCTTAGGAGAGACGCGCATCCCGCCGATCATCACATCGGAGCCACTGACTTGCAAAGTTTGCGGCGGAGCACTTGCAAACGTCATCTGAGCACGCAGCATTACAGGTTCAGCAAAACTAAGAAAACCCGCCAACAGTGCAAAGTACATGGCACAAGACCATCGCCCATTTCTACTCGTTCCCTGTGCAAGCCAGCTGCCACACACGCTCATTTGCTTAGCTCCGCCCGGTCATCGAACACGGTATAGTCTGCGGGTATTTCGAAGTATCGTGGATCTGGCTGTTTCTGAACGATTTCCTTGACTTCCGCAGTCGCAACCATTTGTTTCCGAGAATCTTTGCGCTTACAAAAGACGTCCAAGCCCATTTGCTCAGAGTGCCAGACTTCCCTCTGATCGACTAGTGGCTTTGGATTTCCGAAAGCCCGTGCTGCGAGCGTCGTGGTTTCGAGCCGGCCTTCCACATTTAACCCATCCTTGTTTTTCGTCCCCAGGCTCGTCATCGTCGTCTCCGTGGCGCGCGGTAACTTGCCATCGCTCAGCGGTCCTCGGGGGCTGTATCGGGGAAGCGCTTCGATGCTGCACGTCTTCGTGGACGGCAAGCACACCGTTCGCGTGTGATTTTTCGGGTCAATTATATAGAAGGCGGCACTAGAGACCGTGTAAACGAACGGACGTGGCAGACCTATGTCGATTTGGGACGTCTCAGGCGTCTGCAATAGTTGCCTCGGGACGGCGTTGCGATCGTCGTAGTAGATTTCGCCGGCTGCGTTTCGCGCTATAACCCGAATGAAGCGTCTACCGGGCCATGCTTCGTTGTATTCGATATTGCCGTACAGCGGCGAAAACCCTTGCGGCTCGTCCACAGCCAAAGGTGGCGCCGTCAGTAGGTTCGCTTCGGACACCACCGACCCTTTAATTTTTGCTGTGAACGGTGCACCCTTAATGGGCAGGACGTAGATGCCTTCGATTTCCGCTTCGGCGGTTGCCACGTAGATGACGTGACTCGAAGTTGTTGGTGAGGTTTCCTGCTGGGGAAGGGCAGCAAAAGAAGAGGCAAGCACGGCTATCGGCAGCAGCCACGAAACGCACGGGCGCGTCATGGATACCTCCCAAACCTGGTTCCACTAAGGTATGTTTCATAGAATTACGGGTCAAGTTTTTTCACATAAGCCCGGTTATATAGGCGCGCTTGCTTTCAACTCCTTCTCATCCCATCTATCGCGAAATCGCCTGTGAGCCAACTCGGGCGGTTTCGACGTTAGCCATGTTCTCATTGTCCTACAAAAAAGAGGACTCTCCTGGGGACCTTAGCATGTCCAGTTATGCGCAACATTTTTCTGAATAAAAATAGATCGGTGCCGGTGTGGCAAAGAGGTTAAACCCGGCGGTCTTGAAAAATAAAATCACCGATTCGCTATCTAGCAGAAAATTCAACTAAATCCCTTTTGCCAGCTGCAACACAGCGACAATTTGTGTTTTCCGGATTTGCTCCGTTTTGCTCGTTTTGCGCCAGTTTTAGTGACAGACACTTTGGATTTCGTTCCCGCGCGCACATTGAGTGTCACAGACTCACCTTTAAAGGACTTCATTTGCGAACAGTTCTTGTTAGGTCGCCAGGGGACCGCTGCGTCTCCTCATGCGGGAGCAACCTCTCGATTTCATCCATGATGCGATTCATCTTTTTCACGGTGAGGTCGAGCGGCTCATCCGTAGTCATGTCGACGCCGGCTTCTTTCAGCAAATCGATCGGATACTTCGATCCTCCAGCAGAGGTGAATTTCAGGTACCGTTCCGTCGCACCGGGTTCGCTCCTCTTGTCTGAGCCGGCAATGGCGTGAGCGACCGCTTCAACTGAATCTGCGTTCGGCGAGTCTTCGGTGCGCCAAACATTGCCAACCGGGGGCGAACCGGATTTTCCTGAAAAAAGAGGACTCTCGTAGGGAGGCTTAGCGTGCCCAGCTATGCGCAACATATTTCTGAATAAAAACCGATCGGTACCTCGGACCTTCATAGCCACTGTAAGGCCTGCTTGCAAATTGGATACGACGACAGGCGCTGCGCCGGCACAATCAATCCCTTCGTCAATGGATCAAACACACGACCCTGATTGCTGGGATATGGGCTCTACCTTAATCAGATTGAAAGCAAATCCAAATCCCACAAGAAAGCCATTTGATTGTCTGTAAGAAGAGGACAAATGGCCCGCAGACCTCGTGGGTGCTATTACCCAGTTTCCGGTAACGCGAACTAATCGTCCACTCGCTGGGCGATTCGCCATCAGGGCAAAGGTCGAGGGTCCCCGATGCCATACTTCTCTTGCATTTGGCGGAGGTTCTCGCGTGCCTTACGCTCCTCGTTCGAGTAGAAACGTGCCTGAACAAACTGATGGTGGGAGATGGCGAACAAAAGCTGATTGAGGTTGACCGCAACGCGATTCTGCGCCTCAATGACCTCGTCAGGTAGATCCTGTGGTGGGGTCAAGGTGCCGTGGACCTGGTTTTCCAAGTAACCCCTGTGGGCAGCATTAGCGAACTGGGCGATCGCGGCGTGTAGAACCAGGCCACCCACCTCCAGCAGAACGAAACGCAGATATTGAGATAGTCCGAGGAGCCGGTGTTCCTGTTCGCCTTGTTCGAAAACAGCTTGCATTTCGGCACCCAGCAACTCTCGGTGCCGTTGCGGGTATAGATAAAGCAGCACTCGGAAGACTGCACCCATATCTCTACGCCTCGCCCAGACGCAGTCGTGCGAACCCCGCACGGCTGAGTTCTCTAAAACGATCCAGCTCAAGCTCGAGCTGACGGCGGCCTTCGCTGGTCAGCCGGTATGCCTGCTTGTCCCTTGACGTATCTTCCTGCTCGAACCGTTCAATCCAACCCTCGTCCAGCAGCCGGCGGAGGGCGCCATAGAGCGTGCCCGTGCTCAAGCGCACACGGTGGCGGCTTAGAGCCTCGATGTCTTTGATCAACGCGTAGCCATGGCGCGGTTGGGCCGCCAGACTCATGAGGATCAGGAGAACGGGCTCGGTGAGTGGCTTGGGATGTTCGATGACAGGTTGTTTTGCGACATGTCGCATGCAGACACGTTAACCTATGCGGAGGAAAAGGTCAAGGTTTGATTTTGCAGCGAGCCGGAAGTTTACCGTGCCCGGGAGAGGAGCTTTATTCCCCTCCAATTTCGAGCAACTTGGAAGGGAAGCCCTCTTACACGATCAAAAACGCCTGAAAGATTACGTTCGCTCACGAAAGCAATTGGATAAACGAGAATCCCGCCCGGAAACTGAAAAGACCGAAATTGGTGCTTCGTCCGACGTTGCCCTTCACAGATCAGGAGATGGTCCGAATCCTAGGAGCACTAGACCCGTACATCGAGCAGACGGACTCGAGAGGAAAAGCGAACGCCCGGCGGCTTCGCGCCTTAGTGTTGGTGCGAAGGTACAGCGGTATGAGAATAGGAGACGTCGTACGGCTGACCGCTGACCAGGTCAATGGAAATAAGCTGTTACTTCATACCCAGAAGACCGGAATCCAAGTCAATGCCGTTTTGCCAGAATTCGTTGCCAGCTTGCTTGAAACAAGCCCAAAGGTCGCCGGGAAATGCTTCTTCTGGAGCGGTACGGGAAAACTCGATGAGATTGTTGGAAGCTGGCAACGACGCCTACGCAAGCTTTTCAGCGTGGCAGGGGTGTCTGACGGGCACGCACATCGTTCCAGAGACACTTTTGCGGTTTCCCTCCTCATCGCCGGGATTCCCATGGAACGCGTCTCCATATTGCTGGGGCACCAAAGCGTCCGCGTTACAGAGAAATGCTATGCGGCCCGGACGGACTCTCGCCAGCGCCAGGTCGAGGCAGACCTGCAGCGTGCCTGGGAACAAGATCCGATCGTAATGCTCGAAGCGAAAGTTACGCGGCGGCTACGCGGAAATATTGAGGCTGTTAACTAATTGAAAGCAAAAGGCAAAAGTTGG
>CAWAPN010000006.1:0-357935 GCA_963783955.1 Candidatus Acidiferrales bacterium
AGCAATTCATCGGCCATCGCCGCCGGGTGCCCCTTCGACGAACTACGTATTGCTCGATCAACCGCATCAATCGCAAATTCTCGGACGCTTCCCGTTCCGCCTCGTAATACCACCCCGACCGCGATACCCCCGCCAAGCGGCACTGCTGTCGTATGCTCAGTTCTTTGTACTCTGAAATCCATCCCTGCCTCTGCTCTAACGCGATAGGCCGGACTTTTTTTTAAGCCAGTCCAGCTCCACCTGCAACTGCCCGATCTGCTGGTACAACTCCGCTTTGAGCGCTTCCTCGCTCGTGTCCGGCTGCGACCGCCGATCCGCAAACAGTTCCGGTGCTCCTTGAATCGCTTGCCGCTTCCAGTTCGTCACCTGGCTGGGATGTACCCCGTAATGCGAAGCGATTTCCTGGATGGTCTTTTGTTCCTTGATCGCCTCCAGCGCGATTCGTGCTTTCATCTCCGCGCTGAAGCTCCGCCGTTGCCTCGATTTCATTCCTGCTCGCTTTCCGAGGCAGCGATTTTACACCTTATTGACTGGTCCGAATTTTGGGGAGGACTTCAGTCAGTCTTCTCCCGGGAGCGCAGCCCGAACGCAGAGTAACCGAAACTGCCCCAGGTGTGTCGAGTATTATTCCACGCTTCGATTGAAACCAGACGCGAACAAAAAGGAAGTCAAGACAGCGTGCGGGAAATTGACTTGGCAACCGGGCTGGCGGTGGCCGCATGTCGTTCTCGGAGTGGACCACGATGGTCCCGAAAAGTGATTCGCCTGGACAACAACGTGAAAACCCCGGGATCCACGGAACCGATTTCGC
Source organism: Candidatus Acidiferrales bacterium (assembly GCA_963783955.1). Taxonomy (GTDB): domain Bacteria; phylum Acidobacteriota; class Terriglobia; order Acidiferrales; family UBA7541; genus Acidiferrum. The sequence continues at coordinate 812 of CAWAPN010000006.1, forward strand.
TCTCGCATTACGCCTGTGACGTCCTGCAGGCATGGAAGCTGAAATCGTCGCCCGTGGGTGAGTGCGTTTTTCCGGGCCCGGTAAACCCCGGCAGGCCCATTTCAACGGTCAAAAACGGCCTGGCAAGCAACGCTCGACGAGCTGGCGTGGCAGCATTTCCGATTTACAACTTGCGTCATGTCTTCTGTACTCGGCTGAGCGAAGTGGCAGCGGACGCGGTCGTGCAACGCGCCATGCGCCATACAGGCCCCGAAACAAAACCTCCCTACCAGTTGGGAATGGCAGAGCAGGTAAGGCAAGCAGTGGAGAAAACCAACAAGCGGCTGTACGGAAAGCGGGCACCGTTACATTTCCGCGACAGTTCGCCCCAAAACGACGAGGAGGAAAAAATCGCAGCCTGTAAATAGTTGAGAAAGAAGGAGAAGTTGGCTCCCCGGGCTAGATTCGAACTAGCTACCTTTCGGTTAACAGGTTCGATTTCAAATCCATAAGTTGTTGCTCAACCGTCGCTTAGGGTTAATTGGGAGCCAATCTTCTCTCTCAAATGTTCCGAAGTTGTTCCAAACGGACATTCAGGGCAAGGAACGAACAGGTTCTCTCGTATGCAATCCCGGACGCTGTTTCGCGGCGTTCTTGCCATCTGGCATATTATAATTGACACAATGGCACATGCCTAGTAAGCTCACATAACCATGGGAAATGTTCTGGATCGCAAGCGAATCGGCTTCCGACATAGTCAGGTAAACCGGCGTGATCGACATTATGTTTCGCCTGGGGCCAGTCTGGGTCTACGGCAGACCGAGACCGACGATTTGATCGAGGAGATTCTCGCTGGACTTTCCTTTAAAACGCTCGAAACCTTCTCTTTCGAAAGTAGGCTCCCTGTAACAGAGATCGCGTCGCTGATCGAAGTTCCGCAAAGGACTCTCGCCCGGAGGAGAGTCGTTGGCAGACTCAGTTCCGAGGAATCCGAGAGGTTACTACGCCTCTCTCGCATCTTTGAGAAAGCCGTCGCTTTGTTTGAAGGGAATGTAGACGCGGCGATCACATGGCTGAAGCGGCCGAAGAGGGCTCTCGGCGACAAATCTCCTTTGACGTACTCACGGACCGAGCTTGGAGCTCGGCAGGTCGAAGACTTGATAGGCGGTCTGGAACACGGAGTCTTCGCTTGATCATCGCCGCTTGGCGAATCGTCAAGCAGAAGCACACGAAAGTAGCGTTCACGGGGGAGGGTGCGCGCCGTTATGGCGGCCGCTGGAATTCCAAGGGTGTTCCCGTTGTGTACGCTGCACAATCCCAATCCTTAGCAGCTTTGGAAATGCTCGTACACCTCGATTCCGGGGAGTTGCTGAAATACTACGTGGCCATTCCAGTGACATTCGACGAACATCTCGTCTCGCATGCGGATTCTTCTTCATTACCCAAGAATTGGAAGGCTTATCCCGCACCGAAACGTGTGCAAATGATCGGAGATGCCTGGGCCTCCAGCTGCAAATCCGTCGTGCTGCGCATACCGAGCGTCATCGTTCCATCCGAGAGTAACTTCCTTCTGAACCCCACGCATCCCGACTTCGACAAGCTCGCGATCGGTGAACCAGTACGGTTTAGATTTGATCCTCGGCTTATTTCTGAATCGTGAAACCCTTCATTCCATTTGAAATGACGATACCATCGCATCTATCGGGAAGCACTTCGAGCCATGAAACGCAAAGATGGTTCTATTTTGCGATGTTACGTCCACAGCGTGTCTCTGGCGAATAGCTACGGAGGCAGTGAAACGTGATACGTCACATCTAGCGCATTGGGCTGGGTTCGGGAACTGTGCAGCGCGAGCTCAAAAGGCTATGGCGAGCCGAAATATTGGTCCGAACTACGGAGGGCCGACAAACCTATTACCGGGCCAATCATCGCGGTCCTGTCTTTGTGGAGCTTCGCGGACTCGTGCGCAAGACATTCGGGGCCACTCAGGTTTTGCAGCAAGCCCGAGAGCCCGTTGCGAACCGGATCGACGTTGCGTTCATTTTTGGTTCCGTGGCTAGCGGCACAGAAAGATCGGAAAGCGATCTTGACCTCATGGTTGTCACGAACGATGTGACTCTTTCTGATTTGATTCCTACCTTAAAGGAGGCGGAACGCGAACTGGGGCGTGAGGTCAATCCCTCTTTGTATACGCCGAAAGAACTCTCCCGCAGGCTTGCGGAGCGCCAAAATTTCTTGAGCAACGTCCTTGAAGGCCCTAAGCTGTTCCTTATTGGAGATGAGCATGAGCTTGGAAGAGTGGCAAAAGTTCGGTTGGCTGAAGACGCACAAGACCAACCGCAACGAAATCGCAGAACTCATGGCCGTGGTCGATCGCGACCTCGCGGCATCGAAGACTCCGGGCCTCCACAATGATTGGAGCTTTAACATCGCCTACAATGCTGCCCTGCAGCTCGCAACAGCCGCACTTGCTGCCAGCGGCTACCAGGCGGAGCGCGCGAATCATCACTACCGTGTAATCGACTCACTGAGCCTGACCCTAGGTACGGAGGCCGAAACGATCAAAAAGTTCGATATTTTCCGAAAAAAGCGGAATATTTCGGACTATGAACGAGCCGACAGTGTCTCCGAACAGGATGTCAAAGAGATGCGATTGCTTGCCCGAAAGCTAAAAGAGGGCGTCGCACTTTGACGGAACTGCCTATTGCAGCGGATTGGTAAAGCGCAATCCGGAGAACCGCGCGAAGTCGCGGTCCGTTGTATGTAGAATGCCGCCATACTCAGTCGTCAACGCGGCGAGTTGCGCGTCTGTCACGAGAGGACCCCGGGCTTGGCCATCAAGCAAAAGTTGACGCAGCAAGACCCAATGTTGATCACCAGGTGCCAACAAGCGAACGTTCGGCTGCTCCAGCCATTGATCAACAAGCTCAGCTGCCTCTTGGGGCGTGAATCGCTTGCCAGGAAGCCTTGGGTTCGTCACAACCCTAAGGAAGGCGGCGACTGTCTGCCAAGGCAATCCGATCGGTACTCCGCTAGAGAAAATCTGCTCAATCCAAGCACGCGCTTTAGCATGATGCTCCGAACTCGTGTCGTACCCGTATAAAAGTATATTTGCGTCGAGGACAATCACTTGTGCGTTGTACCCTCTATCGCCTCGATCAAGTCCTCCACGTTGTCGTAGCTCAACCCCGGAGGCAAACCCAATGCCCTTGGATGAACCGAGAACTGCTTTCGATCCGGCTTCCCGGAGACCATCAAACCCAGCCGAAGAAAGTGGTTCACCGCCGCCTTCAGGGAAGCTCCAGATCGGCGAATCTCGCGGCGGAGCAGCCTGGCGACATCTTCATCAAGTGAAAGAGTGGTTCGCACACATTGATGATCGCAAGGCAGACATCATGATGTCAAGCTTGATCACTCGCGTGACCAGACGAAATGTGCGCGTTTTGTACCTCAGGCTGTAGCTGTGGATGACCGGGTTGCGGAAATTGAGATCCTCGATGACACTATGGAACTTACCGTGCTAATGGCCGGTGCGCGCTATTCTCTTTCGGTGTGGCCGCTCTGCCATGCCACGCCAGCTTGCACGTCATTGATCAGAAATCGCACGCCTTGGTTATCGGAAGGATTTTACCACAGCATACGCTTAAAAATATCCTCGACTTCCTCAAACCTGCCCAGCCGCCAAAGGCACAGTCCGAATCCATTCAGGCAGCGGAGAAATGGCCGGTTGTCGATCCTGTCGTTCGCCAAATCGTTGTGTCCTAAACTAAAAGGAGTTCTTCCTGTTTGGCGCAAGCTCTTCGGTTTAGGATTGCAGGCTGATTCGTCGACCGGCGAAAGATGCTCACTCAGAGGACATGAACCGTCCTCGGCCGAGTTACAAGCAAAAGCGGTTGGTCATCAGAAAATGGCTCTCGAATCTACGCTGCCACCGCATAACGATGGTGTAGCCCGCCGAGTATCGTGTCCTTCGCGGGTCCGAGATGCGTCCTGTCCTCATGATAATAGATTTTGGCCAGGTAGGAGGACGGAAGCGACGGAAGCGTGTCAGCAAAGACAAGAAGCGACTTGCAGGGTATGCTGCACTCGGCTATTCGGTTTCTGAGGTTGTGCGAACCTGATGACATGCCTCGAGCGTTCGGACCCGCGACACTTTGCCTCGAATCCGTTCGGTCTACTTTGCAAGTCTTGCCAGAGTGGTGGCCATACAGACGAAATCGGCAAGTTGCCGCAAATCCCGGCAACCCGTTTTCTTCTTCACTCGTTGTCATTTGCCGAATTTTTGGCGCTGCTTCTCACAATTTGCGTCACATTTTCGAAACAGTCGGACCCCAAGAAAGGAGGAGGCAAGAACCACCGTCGGGAACGAATTGAACAAAAAAGGAGAAGTTTGGCTCCCCGGGCTAGATTCGAACTAGCAACCCTTCGGTTGACAGGTTCGATTTCAAATCCATACTCAAATGTTCCGAAGTTGTTCCAAACCACCGGCGAATGACAGCCTGAAAAATACGAGGAAGTCATATAAGACATGCTGTTTCTGGGTTTAAAATCCGAGCCTGGGATGTCCGGCTATTCGATCGAGAGCACAGTTTCCCATCCCGGTCACAGAGATAGGATGAGTAGGATGAAAAGGATGCTCCATAGTAGTAACGATGCCGGTACTGCGGCATATGCCGACCTGCCAAAGAGCAAAAGCGCGGGCCAATCCTACTATGATAGAGCTATGAACTACGCCAAGATCATCACTTTGGAGCCGGGAAAGCGCGGAGGGAAGCCATGCATCCGAGGACTTCGCGTCACAGTCTATGATGTGCTGGAAAACCTGGCGAGCGGGATGAGCCATGAGGAAATCTTGCGCGAATTCCCCTATCTGACGGACGAGGATATCCGTGCTTGCCTGGCGTATGCCGCGGACCGCGAACGCAAACTAGAATTGCAAAAAGCGTGAAGCTACTGTTTGACGAGAATTTGCCACCGCGTCTGGCGGGCGTGCTGCAGAGTGAATTCTCAGGATCGATGCATGTGCATTCTTGCGGACTAAGAAGCGCGGATGATCAAGCCACCTGGGAGTATGCCGGCCGTGAGGGCTTCACGATTGTCTAGAAAGACTCGGACTTCCAAGAACGAGGTGTTTTGTGCGGCAGCCCGCCGAAGATCATCTGGCTCCGCATTCCAAATTCATCGACGACTGAGATCGCTGCATGGATTCGTGGTGCACTTCCCGTAATTCGGGAATTCATCGCCGATCCTGACGAGACACTGCTAGTTTTGAATCGCCGCTAAGACCAGGTGCAGCGACGGCACACGCTCGTACGCAGGATCTTCCTGCCGTCAATTAGGATGTTGCCTTGGTAAGCTTTAACAACCTTGACTTTGCACGCGGTATGTTCGCGCGTCGCGATTCGGTGAGAGGGGAAAGCTCTAGGAGAAGCGTCGTATTCATCATGTTCAGATTCCGCTTTCTTTGGCCGTTGATTCTTTCACCCCTGACTCTTTTTCTTTACCTACTGATTAGCTTCCAGCGTGCTCGACTCAAGTTTCGTCGCACTCTATCCAGACAGTTCACCTATTTTTCGGCGAGATGTTGTTACCCAAGAGATTTATGCACTTGACTGGGAAGCACCTTAGTTTGTCGTGAGAAAAAGATACCGCTGCAGCCCGTGCTAGACCTCTTCACCATAAAGGACGCCGACGCCGACATTCCCATCCTGAAGCAAGCCAAGGCGGAGTACGCGAAGTTGCGGTGAACCCAAGTCCAACCCAAGTCACCCAAGTCCGTTCGTTGACTTGGCCCAAGCGCGCAACCTAAGATGGCCCCACTGTGACGGCCACTGACACGCTCATAGGCCAGACCATCTCCCACTACCGCATCATTGAGAAATTGGGCGGTGGTGGGATGGGTGTGGTGTACAAGGCGGAGGACGCGGAACTTGGCCGTTTTGTCGCCCTCAAGTTCCTTCCCGATGACCTCGCAAAAGACCCACAAGCATTGGAACGGTTTCGCCGCGAGGCTCGTGCCGCCTCCGCTCTAAATCACCCCAATATCTGCACTATCTACGAAATTGGCAACGCCGAGGGCCGCTCCTTCCTCGCCATGGAGTATCTCGACGGCCAGACTCTTAAGCATATCATTTCCGGAAGACCGCTCCCTATCAACGAAGTCCTTGATCTCGCCGTTCAACTCGCTGAAGGCCTCGAAGCCGCTCATGCCAAAGGCATCGTTCATCGCGACATCAAGCCCGCCAATCTCTTCGTCTCCTCGCGCGGCCATCTCAAAATTCTCGATTTTGGCCTCGCCAAGGTCTCTCCCTTCCTGCAAAACTTCGAGACCCCGAACAAGGAATCGCAATCCACCTTCATCGGCGAGGCCGAGCTCACCAGCCCCGGCACCACACTCGGTACCGTCGCTTACATGTCCCCTGAGCAGGCCCTCGGCAAATCCCTCGACTCCCGCACAGACCTCTTTTCCTTCGGCGTCGTCCTCTACGAAATGGCTACGGGGGCCTTGCCCTTTTTCGGCCCCAGTTCTGCCGCCATTTTCGACTACATCCTACACAAGGATCCTGTTTCACCGGCAAAGCTGAATCCCGCCATTCCTCCCGAGCTCGAAAAAATCATTGAGCGATCTCTGGCGAAAAAACTAGACAACCGCTACCAGTCGGCCCAGGAAATCGTAGACGCGCTCAAAACCCTCCGCCAATCCTCCACGGGCCCTGTCCCTATCGCCAATCTCGTCCGCCGGCGGAGCTTCCTCATTCCTGCGTTCGTTCTTCTCACCGTGCTCGCAGTTGGCGCGGCTTTTGGCCTTCGCTGGTACAGCCATATCAGCTGGGCCCGCAACCAGGCCATCCCGCAAGCCGCCAGACTTCTCGAATCCGGCGACCCCTTTTCCGCCTTCCGTTTGCTCCGCCGAGCCGCACTCATTCTCCCGGACGATCCCAACATCGCCCGTCTGCAGCAGTCATTCCAGGTGCCCGAATCCGTCGAAACCAAGCCTCCCGGTGCCGACGTTTTTGCTAAGCCTTACTCCGACCCGAACGGCCCTTGGGAATACCTCGGCAAATCCCCGGTTCAAAATCTTCGCCTCCCCGAGATCGCCCTCCGTTGGAAAATCGTCATGCCCGGCTTCGAAACCATCGAAAGCTCGGCCGAGGATCCCAACTTCACCCTTAATGCTCAGGGCAGCCTCCCCGCTTCCGTTGTCCGCATCCCGGGCGGAAAAGTGCAGCCGTCCGGCGCCCCGGCCCAGGAGATCCCTCCATTTCTCATTGACAAGTATGAGCTGACCAATCAGGACTATAAGAAGTTCCTGGACGCGGGTGGTTACTCCAAACCCACATACTGGAAAGAAAAATTCCTTCGTGACGGCCACGAATTGTCCTGGGAACAGGCCGTGGCCATCTTCCGCGACGCCACGGGCCGCCCTGGCCCTGCCGCCTGGGAGCTCGGCGAGTTTCCAGCCGGCCAGGAAAATTATCCCGTCACCGGCATCAGCTGGTATGAAGCCGCCGCCTACGCGGAATTCGCCGGCAAACGCCTGCCCACCGTTTATGAATGGCGCTTGGCGGCAAAGGACGAAGGCATTTTCTCGGACATCCTTCAACTCAGCAATTTCAGTGGCAAGGGACTGGCTGCCGTCGGTAGCTATCCCGGCCTGGGCAACTATGGCACCTATGACATGGCTGGCAATGCCAAGGAATGGTGCTGGAACGTTATCGGCGACCAACGCTACATCCTTGGAGGTGGCTGGAGTGAAGCCGCCTACATGTTCATGAATGATGATGTCCGCTCACCATTCGATCGCGGCAATCTCAACGGCGTCCGCCTGGTCAAATCTCTCGCCGCATTGCCCCCTGTCTTCCTGGAGCCCGTTCCCCGTGGGAACGTCCGCGACTATGCCAAGGAAAAGCCTGTCCCAGAGCAGGTCTTCGCCGCCTACAAGAACCTTTTTTCCTACGACCGCACTCCCCTCAACGCCACCGTGGACGGCACCGACGATACGCCAGACTGGCGCGTCGAACGGATCAGTTTCGATGCCGCCTATGGCAAGGAGCGCGTTCCTGCCTATCTCTTCCTTCCGAAGAACACACGTCCGCCATATCAAACCGTCGTCTACTTCCCCCACTCCGGCGAATTTGTGCCAGGTTCTAGCAAGAAACTGGAAATGGCCTTCCTGGATTTCATCGTCAAGAGCGGGCGCGCGCTCATTCATCCGATTTACAAGGGCACTTTCGAGCGCTATGTGGGTACGGACCCCGGCAGCAGTGCCGAGCGCGACGCGCAGATTCAGGACTTTAAGGACATGGCGCGTTCAATCGATTACCTGCAAACGCGCACTGATATCGTTCACGACAAACTCGCCTATTACGGCGTCAGCTATGGAGCTCGTCTCGGCCCCATCATGACCGCTCTCGACCCGCGCTTCAAAGCTGCCGTGTTGGTTGGAGGCGGATTTAGCTCGCGCTCGGAAGTCCCCGAGCTTCGTGAGCTGGATTACGCGCCTCGCTCTACGGTTCCTACCCTCATGATCAACGGCCGCTACGATTTCATATTTCCACTGGATTCTTCCCAGGAACCGATGTTCCGTCTCCTCGCCGCGCCCTCAGCTGACAAGCGCCACATCCTCCTTGAGACGGGCCACATTCCCCCGCGCAACGACATCATCCGCGCCACCCTCGACTGGCTTGACCACTACCTCGGCCCCACCAATTAGCCTCGGCTGCCACACGCTCTCACTCTGTCACCCTCTGCATGGCGCGAGTCCGCCGTGAACTGGTTAGATGAACGGATTGGCAACACGACTTTGGCCGCCATCAAGAACGAAGTTGCTAAGCAACTCATATTCAAAATGAGGGCTGCAACCTTGCCGACAAGACCATCGTCAACTACTTCCAAGTCGTGAAATCAGTTGTGGCATCCGCCGTGTCGACCGAAGGTGAGCGACTTTATCCGCGCAACTGGAACTTCCACTTTGTTGGCCTTCCGGTCATAAACGAAAAGAAACAATGCAAACCATCCTTTACCGCAACCGAAGTCGAGCAGATTCTCGCGGGAGCTAAGGGCCACTATAAGGTGCTTTTTGCGCTTTTGGCAGGAACGGGGATGCGCATCGGTGAGGCCCTCGGGCGCGGGAGTGGTCTATCGAAAAATGCAAAAATGCCGCCAATTCGAACGTTTTCGGGTGTTCTGCTAAGCTTCCCAAGCTGCCGCAGGCTAGCAGATATCCCCTTGATGTCCGATATTGAAAATCGATTTGTCTAGATTAAAGCCTATAAATACAGGCATCGCATAATTAAGCTATTGTAAAGCCTACGTTTGTAGGCTTTAATATTACACAAGTGCAGAAATATAAAGCCCATAAACACAGCTTGGGCTACCAAAACAGAAAAAATCGAAGTTGAAGAAAGTCGCTTAACTGATTGAGGGATTGAAGATTAAGTTGGCTCCCCGGGCTAGATTCGAACTAGCAACCCTTCGGTTAACAGGTTCGATTTCAAATCCATAAGTCATTGTTCAACCGTCGCTTAGGGTCATTGGGAAGCCAATCTTCTCCCTCAAATGCTCCGAAGTTGTTCCATCATGAACCCACGGGGAGAAAGATGACTGCTCGACGGATCGAATCCTACCCGGGGGAGTCAACCTCAGATTTATTGCGGGGCCTCGACGGTGAGCATAAGGCCGCGCGTCGAAGATGTCTCCTTTTACTTCTTTTTCCTTACCTTCTTAGCAGGAAACCCCCAAGGCAGTTCATCACCTTCGACAGGAGGATTTCCCCTGCCCACGCGAGCTAGAATCATGTGCAAAACACCAAATCGCGTGGCCTCCACTTTCGCGGTCATTGTGACGGAATGGACGGTGGTCCGCTAAATTGTGGCGTGGTGCTTGTCCGCCCCACCCGTCATATCTTATAGATATAGAAGTTCGCAGAGCTAAGGTGCGGATTAATGCTGGATAAAAACAGTTCAGAGGAGCAACTGAAATCCTCGCGAAAAGAAACTGAGCGCCTTCGAGCGGAGAATGCGCGCCTCCGAGCAATGCTCGGGATCCCGGATTCGGCGGTCGAAAGAGGCTCTCCGCCAGAAGTCAACGCAGCAGAGACTCTTAACAGTCGCGCTATTGAGGGTTTGACCCCAGAGAGAAAAGTTGCTCTTTTTCGAAGCTTGTTTCGCGGTCGAGAAGACGTTTACGCAGTACGCTGGGAAGGAAAGAGTGGCAAGTCTGGCTATTCTCCGGCTGGTGTCATGGACTGGCGCGCGATTCACGCTGCAAGACCGGAAGAACGAAAGAAGGTTTCACGGAAGACACGAACGCTTCAACCGCTCACCGATAGCGCAATCCGCGATCACCTCACTGGGAAGCAGACTATCGGTGTCTACCCTCTACTTCCCGACGAAACCTGTTGGTTTCTCGCCGTGGATTTCGACAAGAAGTCTTGGATGGCAGACGCCGCAGCTTTTGCTTCCGCATGTCGGAGGTTTCAGGTCCCCGTGTCCGTCGAGCGCTCGCGATCAGGAAACGGTGCGCACATTTGGCTTTTCTTCAACCACGCAGTGCTCGCCGCCAATGCCAGACAGATTGGTTGCGCTTTGTTGACCCGGACGATGGAAAGCCGCCACGAGATCGGACTGGATTCTTATGATCGTCTTTTCCCTAGCCAGGACACGCTGCCTAAGGGCGGCTTTGGGAATTTGATTGCTCTGCCGCTTCAAAAACCTGCCCGAGAGCAAGGCAACAGCGTATTCTTGGGTGAATTCTTCCAGCCTTACGTCGATCAATGGAAATTCTTAGAGTCGGTTCAAAAAATACTAACGGATAGGCTGGCGCGCATGATTCAGGAAATAGCGCCCAGTGGAAACACGATTGGAGTGCATCTTAGCTTTCCCGAAGAAGGAAGGGACGAGGCTCCCTGGCTGTGGAGCCCATCGCACAAGCGGAAAGACGGGCCAATTGCAGAGCCATTGCCATCTACAGTCCGTGTGGTGGTGGGCAATCTTGTCTACATCGAAAAGAAAGATCTGCCGTCCTCCATGCTGGATCGATTAATTCGCATCGCCGCCTTTCAGAATCCTGAATTTTACCGGGCCCAAGCGATGCGACTCTCGACCTACGGTAAGCCTCGCGTCATATCCTGCAGCGAGGACTTCCCAGAGCACATTGGCCTTCCGAGAGGGTGTGTAGACGAGGTGCTTGCCGTTTTCAAATTTCACGGGGTGAACGTGGAGCTGCAGGATGAACGAACTATGGGTCGGCAAATTAGAGGCTCCTTCAACGCCGAGCTGCGGCCTGAACAAAAGGAAGCCATCAACCAGGTGCTTCATTATGACCAAGGCGTTCTCAGCGCCCCAACAGCATTTGGAAAGACCGTCGTTAGTGCTTGCCTGATCGCCAGAAGGGGGGTCAACACATTGATCCTGGTGCACAGGCGCCAGCTAATGGACCAGTGGCGTGAGCGATTGTCAGCCTTCCTGGATATGCCAATTGGAAGCATCGGTCAAATTGGAGGAGGAAAGATCAAGCGAACCGGCGTGATTGATGTTGCTGTGATCCAAAGTTTGCAGCGCAAAGGAGATGTCGAACATTTCGTCGCCGACTACGGCCACGTCATCGTAGATGAGTGCCATCATTTGTCCGCCGTCACTTTTGAACGAGTCCTTCGCCAAGTAAAAGCAAAGTATGTGTTGGGCTTGACGGCCACACCGATCCGAAGAGACGGGCATCATCCGATCATTTACATGCAATGTGGTCCTATGCGGTTCCACCTCACGGCGAAGAAAGCAGCACAGACGTCGCTTCTCGAACACAAGGTCATCCCACGTTTTACCAACTTTGCTTGGGAACAGACAGAAATCGAAATCACAATTCAGGATCTTTACGCCGCACTCGTCGGAAACCAACACAGAAACGAGTTGATCGTACGGGATCTTCAGAGTGCTTTATCGGCTGGGCGATCGCCGCTCGTTCTGACGAGCCGAACGGATCATCTCGATTACTTGGCCGGACAATTGCACGGGGTATGTTCGCACGTCTTCATCTTGAAAGGTGGCCTGGGCGCAAAGCAGAGAACGAAACTGACAGAGTCCCTGGCTGTCGTGCCTGCCGACGAACCGCGCGTCATTCTTGCAACCGGAAGCTACCTTGGTGAAGGTTTTGACGATGCGCGCCTCGACACACTTCTACTTGCGATGCCGGTTTCCTGGAGAGGAACTCTCCAGCAGTATGTGGGCCGTCTCCACCGACTCCATGAGAATAAAAAGGAAGTCCAAGTTTACGATTACGCGGATGTGCTGGTGCCAATGCTGGCTCGAATGTACAAGAAAAGGTTGGCAGGCTATGCCGCGCTGGGCTATACCCTCACCGATGCATTGAGTGTTTGAGCTCGCCATGGAATCCGCCCTGCTGCTGCCAGCGAGCGGTTGCAGGAATCAAGGCTGCGTATTTTACTGAGTCTAGGAAAGATCCGCTAACTCTGCCATCAGGGTTGGAGCAGACACCCTTCGGCTTACAACCGAATGTTAATTGGCTAAAATTCGTCGTTTGAAGAAACGCAAATGATTGAAAAAGAAAGGATTGGCTCCCCGGGCTAGATTCGAACTAGCAACCCTTCGGTTAACAGGGCAATCCAGGGCGCAACACACACCAACCAAGAACTAAAAGGCTCAATAAAACCAAGTGTCACAAGACATCGATACTGCAAGGGGTTGGGCCACGTTGGAAGTAGTTCACGGACAGAACACGGACAGTTAGCGTTTTTCTATGGCGGAGGTTTTCCCTGAACTCGAATGAGCGCTTCAGCTCGAAACTAGAAAGCAATATCCAACGACGACGCAGGCGGGAAGTTCTCTCGTCCGCGTAATGGTGTGCCCTGGGACCAAAACATTGGAACGATGATCGGTCCTGAGGGATATGACTATATGAAACTAACAGCGAGGCAGAAATACGACTACAGAGACCTGGACAGGGGCGAGGCACAGCTCATACGGGTTGGACATGCCCTGTGTGTTGGCGCCGGTTTAAAAGGGATCCACTTTCGCCGGTATAGGGTGAGCCATTTAGGCCGGCGGCGAGTTCGGAACACACCCATGCGTTGGCTGCTGGATAGGAGCAAGCAGTCTTGATTCTAGTTTGTTCCCTGCAACGTGGACCTTTACCTCATGAGCGATCCTCCCGCGCCGTCTGCAGGAGCAGGAGTTGTAGAACACCGGCAGTGTTTGGTGTCCCTCTTGACCGACTCGATGACCAGGTACAGTTTGTCCGCACTGTTGACCTTTCCCGACACGCAGTAGTATTGGCCTGGCGTGATCTGTTGGGATTTGGTGAAGTCGTACAGGCGGTAGACCCGGCGGGTGGAGTCGTCTTGCATGAGGAACACGGCACAGGTTTGGTATTCTGTCCGCGAGAGCAACAGCAGATGGTTGGCGCTGAAGTTGAACATGGAAGTAGAACGGGAAGAACGAGAGATTCAGACCAGAGGGCGGGAGTGATGAGCTCCCGCTCCCGCCGGCAGCGCCGTTGAGGAGTTACCCGGCAGACTCCTCCGCGCGGGATATCATCACAGAGCGGCGCTTCATCTGAGCCAGTCGTTGCTACTACTCCGTCGGCGGCTGGCCCTTATTGGCTTTGCGAAGGCTTTCGCCGCCGAGAAGGATGATCTCGGAGTTTTCGACCAAGCGGTCGGCGATGGCCGTCGCGATGGTGGTGTTGTGCAGGATATTCCCCCACTCGGAAAAGGCTGTGTTGGTGGTGATGAGCGTACTTTTCTTGTGGCTGTGACGAGTGGAAATGACCTGATAGAACAGATTTGAGGTCTGCTGGTCGAGAGAAAGGTACCCTAGTTCGTCGATGAGGAGAAAAGTTGGCTCGGTATAAAGCTTGAGCTTGCGGATCAGAGAGTGATCGACCTGCGAGGCCAGCAAGTGGTTGAGCATGTCCATGGCGGTTGTGAACAGCACGCGACGGTTGGCTTGGCAGGCGCGCCAGGCGATGATCTTCGCCAAGAACGTTTTCCCCACGCCGGGATTGCCGATCAGTACAACGGCAGTGCCTTTCTCAAGAAAGCCGAGGTCCAAAAGGCGGAGGATGCGACTTTTGCACTGCAAGCGAGTCTTGTGATGGTTGAAGTTGAAGCTGTCGATGGAGTGCTTGGCTTGCAAGCGAGCGAGCCGGAAGCGGCGATCGATCGAGCGGGTTTGACGCGCTTCGAGCTCACGGTCCAGCAGAGCTTCGAAAGCTTCCGCGGCGCTGAGATTCTTGCTGGCCGCATCAGTCAGGGTCTCGTCCAGATGCTGGCTCATGGTCGTCAGGTTCAGTTGATTCAGTTTCTGTTGGAGTGAGTTCATCGGCGTTCCTTTTCGAGCGAAGGATGAAAGTGTCGTAATCGGCCAGCGACAGCGGATCGGTGATCAGTTCGTTCAACTGAGGATCTTTGAACCGTAGCGGCGGCTGGACCTCGCGGCGCAGAGTTTGCTGGCTGAGGATATTGGCGATGTAATCGGCGCCGAAGGCACCGGCTGCATGGGCTTTGCCAACAGCGGCGGCGACCGCCTCCGGTCCATAGTCACGAATCGAGGCGAGCAGTTCTCTCACTTGCCGGGCGAGGGAGCGATCGGTGTCCGCCAGGCGCCGCAGATAGATTTCCGAAGCAGGACCCAGCAAGTCGATCAAGCGCTGTTGTGTTGCGGATCGCTGGGCCGCGGCCCGTTGTTCGAACAGTTCTTTTTGAAAACGTTCGGCGCCAAGCACCTGCCCGCGTTGCCAGCAGCGAGCATAGGAGACGATTTCCTGCTGCTGATCGTAGATGGTGAGCGAGGAGGCATCTGCTTTGATCGTGAGGTGCCGGCCCACGTAGCGTGGCGGCACACAGTAGCGATTACCGTCGAACGATAGCCGGAGATCTTTATGAACCAGAGCTTCGGTGGTGTCGCGATAGTCGGGCGTGATCACCGGCAAGGAGCGCAGTGCTTCGAGCTGAAAGCGTTCTCGAGGAGTCTGGCCCGTTTCACGATGACGGCGCTGGTTAGCGACTTCGTTGAGCCATTGAAGCGCTTGTGAGTTGACATCAGCTAGGTCGGTGAACGTGCGCAGTGGCCAGAAGTTCGTTCTTGTATAACCGATGGCTCGCTCTATTTTTCCTTTTTCCCACGCCGCTCGCACATGGCAAGCTCGAGGAAGGAAGCTATATTCGCGAGCGAAGGCCAGAAAACGCGGATGGAAACGAACCAGGTTGCCGTCATGTTCGGCAACGGCGGTCGCGAGATTATCGAACCAGAGTTCGCGCGCGATGCCACCCATGAAGCGGAACGCGTGGATATGACAACGAACGAACGTTTCAAAGCTCTGACTGTGTGTGAACTCCAGATACAGCTTGCGGCTGTGACATTCCACCAGACAGAAGGCGTAGAGTTTTCGCGCATGCCCCTGATAGGAAAGCGTGTCGAAGTGTCCCCAGTCGACTTCGAAACGTTCTCCCGGTCCCGGTTCCATGCGCACGTAGGCGCGCGGGGCGCTGGCCTGCAGGCGTACCCCATGCAAGTACTCTTTCAGAATGCTCAGACCACCGCTGAAGCCGAGCGACCGGAGTCGTTGTGCGATCACCGTGGCATGGACCTGAGGATCCTGCTCCAGGAACTCGGTGATGGTGGTCTTGAAGCGATCCAGCTTGCTCGAGCGCTGCCGGGAAGCGGCAGTCTGCGCCGGCGCCACGAGATATTTGACGATGGTTCTGCGCCCGATGTGCAGATGACGGGCGATTTTACGCACCGGCCAGTGCTCGGCCCAGTGCAGGCGATGAATTTCGTTGATTTGCTCGGCGCTCAGCATGGGGCTGAGTTCGGGTATACGGGCAGTGGGGTGCACAAGCCATAGGGATGTTCCTGTCAAGCACGGGCCACCCGTTGGGGTGGTTGCGCGAACCAGAAACTCCGTTAGAGAAGCGCGGTGGCGTGTGGAGTACCTGGGTAGATAAGATCTGACCCACAATGTGGTTCGGCAGTTATGGCCGTTTCTTCTTTGGAGCGTTCCTGCCCGATGTCAAGCATGGCTCCGGTGTTGGCGATTACGTAGATGGTGGCGGTGTTGTCCCTGAAAAAGGACAATGGCCTGACCCCGCTGGAGAGATTGTGTAAGTGTTGCCGACCGGGCCGAGCCACGTTGAATTCAACGTGGAGAACTTAGCATGAAGCCTGATCAGCAAAACAAACCTCAGAAAGCATCCTGTCGCCCGGAACAGGTCAATTGGCAGCAGATGAATCGGAAACAGCGAGGCGAGATGACGCGAAAAATGCATACAGAAGATCTCAGCCTGGAGGTAGTACATCCCCACGCCGCGGGCATTGACATCGGCAATGAAGCGCACTACGTCGCCGTGCCGCCCGACCGGGACAACAAATCAGTGCAGCGCTTTGGATGCACTACGGCGGAGTTGAAGGAGATGGCAGCCTGGTTGAAGCAATGCGAGATTCGGACTGTAGCCATGCAATCGACTGGGGTGTACTGGATCGCGGTGTACGACATTCTGGAAGCGGCCGGTTTGGAAGTGTATCTAGTGAATGCCCGGGAGACGAAGAATCTGCCGGGGCACAAGAGTGATGTGCAGGAGAGTCAATGGCTAATGAAGCTGCACACTTATGGGTTGTTGCGGAACTCATTTCGGCCGCCGCAGGAGATTCGGACCATGAGGACATACTGGCGACAGCGGAATGACTTAATCCGAAGCGCGGCACGGCACATTCAGCGGATGCAGAAGGCTCTAACGCAGATGAATATCCAGTTGGCAAACGTATTGAGCGAAGTGAGCGGAGTGACGGGTCAGGCGATCATTCAGGCCATTCTGGCAGGAGAGCGAGACCCGCAGAAGCTAGCCGCATTTCGCGATAAGCGGGTGAAAGCGCGCGAAGAGGAAATCGCACGTAGTCTGGAAGGCAACTGGCAGGAAGATCAGCTATTTATGCTGAAGCAGGAACAGGATGGCTACGAGTTTTGTCAGAAACAAATGAACGAGTGCGATGAGCGACTACAGCAGTATCTGCAGCAGCGGGAGGACCGGAGCAAGGGAGCCGAGCTACCCAAAGAGAATCGGAAGGAACGGCTCCGGAAGAACAAGACGAATAAGCCGAGGTTCGACTTACGCACGGAGCTATTTCACATGACGGGGACGGACCTAACCCAGATTGACGGGATCGATGTCAGGACGGCAGCGACCGTGATCAGCGAAGCCGGTTGGGACATGAGCAAGTGGCGGACGGAGGATCATTTTGTTTCCTGGTTGCGGCTGTGTCCGGATAACAGAGTCAGCGGCGACAAGGTCATTGGGAAAAGACGCCTGCCGATGAATAACCGGCTGAGCGTGGCATTGAAGATAGCTGCCAGCACCTTACGTCAAAGCAATACCTATTTAGGAGCGCAGTTCCGCCGACTGAGGACGAGGCTGGGGCCGCCCATCGCGATCAAGGCCATGGCGGCCAAGCTGGCCCGCTTGGTCTACCGAATGCTGCGCTACGGGATGCGGTTCGTCGATCGCGGGGCAGAGTTCTACGAGGCGCAGCACCGCCGACGCCAGATCGACTCCCTCAAGCGGAAAGCCGCCTACCTCGGATTCAAAATCATTGACGCCCCAGCGGCCTAGGAGGAGTTTCTGGAGAGACGGGCAGACGTCGGCCGGCAAGTGGCCAACTGACGGTAAAATAAGCACTTGCGCCGAAGCTAAGTTGTTCCTGTCAAGATCGCGCACCTTGGGCCCCAGCAACCAAACCTCTGAAACTGAACGCGTTAAATTCAAAGCTAAGTTGTTCCTGACAAGACGCTCGACGCGACGCCTCTGGTCCCGCCCTCGTTGTCGCTGGCGATTGCTCTCGACCAGCACGGGATTCTGCTGGCGGTGCTGTTTCTGGTAATGAGGATGTTCGTCCCACCACTGCTTCTGGCTATCGCGAACGACCTGGCGATATTCCGGATCTGCTTCGAGCTTCCGTCGGTGATAGTCGGCACGTCGCCGGCGTTGGCACTCCAGTCGGCTGCAGACGGCTTGTTGTGGACGGTAGGGAGAGCGAAGAAAAGTGCACTTGCAGTAGAGACAGCAGCCGCTCTGGGTCACGACGACTCCTCAAAGATCTCGCAAGACGAATCTCTGAGAAATAATCAAAACGGCAAGCGACGTGCAAATTTTAGAAACTTATTTAGAGTTCGTACTGCATCCTTGCCAGCGGATTCTGGTGGATCACTGGCCCCGACCAACACCGGCCAGAATGGCTCCATTTTTCACTGGCGTTAACACCCTGTGGAGGGATCGTCGAAAATTGGGCGATACGGTGGCTGAGGGACAGGGCGTCTACGCAGCGCTTGAGAGTGTTTGGCAGGCCAAAAGGGAGTGCCGAGCAGAACTGGCCAAGAAGAGAGCGGTGCGGTTCTTAGCGTTTCGGGCGGTACGGCCTATCAGACGATGAAATGGGGAACGTCAAAGCGCAGACTCCTGAACTCGGAAACGAGCATTCGACACATCGGAGTTGACGGAAGATCTACGAAATCCCCCATTCAGAGGGTTCAGAGTCGCCAATGGTGCCGGATCATGGAAACAGGAACACGATCATGAGTATGCGGCCGGAAGCAAGCAAGCCCATCTCGCCCGGACGGCATAGCCGAAACTGCACTGTCTGCGCTCATAGGTATCGCAAAGAGATCGCATCTGCCGTTCGGTTGCAGCGCCGTCGATAGATGATATATTGCCCGTGAGGTATGCATGGTGAAGGGCAAACCTCCAAATCAGGCGGCGGACGTTCAGCCTCAGAACAGGCGGGGGAACAGGCGGGGGAAGCGCCAGCTTCATCCCGCTATGATCCCGTGCCAGTTCAAACCTGGCCACAGCGGTAATCCAGGCGGCCGACCACGCAGAAAGCCGCTCACCGACATGCTTATCATGTTCTTGGAACAGATAGATCCGAAGGACAGGCAGAAGCGGCAGTTCGCGCAGAAGTTGATTCGTGAGTGGTACGACCGCGCCATGAAGAAAAGCGATCTCCTGCTCATCGAGATCCTGAATCGCATCGACGGCAAACTTGCGCCAGAGACAGACCAGGAACGCAAGGCAGAGCGGCCGTACAGCGTGGTGGTGATGGATGTTCCTCGGCCGCCCAGGCCAGTCCCGCCAGATATGCCGGTGGTGAAGATCCTCCCGGCGCCTAAAGAACCAAAACGATGAATCTGTCGCAGATCATCTCGGAGCGCTATGACTTCCACAGTGCTCTCTCGATGGTGCGTTTACCAAGCGTATTGGGCCACGGATGGAGCGACGGTCGATTCCCCAGTTGGGCGTTCTAATGAGCGCAAGAGCTTTAGTTCTGACGTTGTTGTGCCTTTACCCAAGCCTCCAGAGTTGAGGCTTCCGGGTACCCCAACCTGCCCAAGTGATTACATATATCAGTGATTAATTCTGCTGGCGCGTTTAGCGGAGCTATACGCCTCACGACCTCCTCAACGCGATCCAAATCGAATTCGGGCAGCTTCGTGTAGTGAAGTACGCTTAATAGCAGCTGGCCAGTTGAGGTAGGAAATTCCTCAGGAAATTTCGTATCGGAAAGCTCCCTGAAAATGAACGAGTTTTCCAATTCGAATGAGGGGCCTTTTGAAATAATTTCTGCAACCTCCGGGAAGCTCGAGCCCAAAAAAAGGGACCATTCCACCATTTCACCAAGCTCGATTAGCTCTAGCGCAACAGGTAGCCCTGAAATTCGACGATTCCAATAGTCCTTAATCCAATTTTGCCACGCAGCAGTCCGTGCCGCCTCGGTAGACCCTCGCAGATACTGCCGCACGTAGGCTGCCCATGTCCGTCGATCCTTTTCCGTAGATGCCAACATAAACCGGTCGAGCCAGCCATTTTTTAGAGGGTTCAATGAACTTGTCCCTCACCCGTCCAAATTCCGAGATATGCGAAAAGGCTTTATCGTACAGCGGCAACAGATATGGAAGTAGGGGTTCTGTTTGTTGACCCCAGGTGAGAAATCCATGAAATGCCTGAGCCGCACGTTTGCCGTCCACAGTCCAATCAAAGAGCGGCAAGATATGGCTCTTTGTCCATGATTCGTCAATGCTGAACAAGAGATTCAGTTGGGAAGCCAACAGGACACGCCCCAATTCTGCGGCATAGCTGTCGTCGATCAACAGCGATTCCAGGGTCGTTCGAACTCCCGTGGGAATACCATTCCAACTGGTACCTGCTTCTCTGCGTTGACGAGCAAGCCAGCTTAACCAGAAGAGAGTAATTCTTCCGGCTGGATGGTTGATAGCACGCGAGACCCAGTCAATCTCTTTGGACGTAGATTTTGGAGCGCTGCTTTGTAATCTCACTACTTCCCAGAGTCTTTTCGAAAGATCATCGATAAGATAGAAGCATTCAGAAGGAATCGGCTGCGAAGTCTTCTTGATACCATCTTCGAGGAGGTAGGTAATCTCGTTTGCTAGAGGCGCGTGGAGTTGTTCACTTGTGTCAAGGAGCGTCAGAACCTCTTTCCACTTGTCATTCTGCAATTCTGAGCCAGACCAACTCCTCACAAGGCTAGACCAGAGATCGATCTTTAGTGCATCCAAGCGCTTTAGCTCCTTAGCTAACTCCCAGCCCCATTGGTTGTTGCTTGTCGCGGCCACACAGACGTTTTCTATCAATCCCTCGCGGCTCGGGCCGAACGGCCGCTTCTCCTCATATGAGAGCAAAAAGTCAATGTGTTCGTTCGGTGGTTTAGAAAGCAGTTCGTCTACTTTGAGCGGGCTTCTGAGCCCCATTTGCATGGGCCCATATTCGACACTTAAATCTGGATGCTCACGGGTACCGAACTCAGGATTAGCTGCTTGAATTTCACTGAAAGCAGCACGGGCAATTGGGCAATTCGGATCACTTTGATGAAGCCAATAGATTAAGTTATATTTCTCATACTTTGCAGCTTGTTCCGCTCCGTCGGGAACCGAGATTCTTCCGCGCTTCGCTCTTTCTATGGTGGTTCTTCGCAAGCTTTCCGATGAATTAGGGTAAGCGCCTTTCAAGACCGCAAATACTTCGTGGGTGAAACCGATGGAATAGATAAGGTCGTTTTCGAGCAGCCAGCTTAACTTTCGATCTCCCGTCCAGTTGCTGCTCAAAGCTACGGCAAGAATTGCCAATCGCTTTAGGATGAATGAATCAGCATGAAACCACAGTTCAATCAGGGCATCACATCTACCAGGCTGATTGTTTACATTCCATTCGACAACGTCATAAGCGGCATCAATTAGTACGCCCAGGCCGCCTCTTAGCCGCCCATGATCCGATTGCTCGATCAAATTGCGAGACATGCTAAGCGTGTCCCATGCCCCTTCGATCCCCTTGTCTGTATGCGATAGGAAATAAGCCAGCTGCAACTGCGCCTCGATCATCGGTTCAAGTGTCCTTGAGAGCGTTTGCAGGTTGGGCTTGAAGAATTTCAGCCATAGACGATCTAACCAGAAGCCGCCGCCCGTCGATTCCAGTTCAAAGGTCACGTTCTCTTCGGGTGCCACTTCATCCAATTCGGCAAATAAATCGTGATCAAGACGAATCACCGGACGAACTAGAAATTCAAATACCAAAAGTGCAACGTCAATATCTTCAGGAAAAGTGAACTTGGCAGCTAGATACTCCAAGGCTTCGCAGCTGGTGCCCACGCGGTAAAGACTTAGGAGCACCGTTACGCAACGATGCATAGCCGCCCGGTTTGTCTCTTCCTCCCAATCTCGACTTAACTTGCGGGCCATCGTAGTCCACGTGTAGGGGTGCAGTTGCTGGCGCTGCCGCCGTATTAAGGAGAGCGTTTCGCCAGCGTGCTCACAAAGGAATTTGTCAGCAAGCCACCAGCCTAGTTCCGCGTCAACGTCCGTAATTGTCGCACTCGGGTCAAATAGGTGCTTAAGTAGTTTTCTTTCTTCAGTCCACTTCATCCAAGACACGGAATTCGTATGGCGGGTAAAAAAGCGTGTAGTCGATGCCTCAGAAAGTGCATCTACGATGAAGTCGCCGATCTCGGGATCTATTGGCGGAGGGAGAGCAACGATCGATCTTATCTTTTCCTCTTTCTCAAGGGGTGCTAGTCGCGCCTGTTTAGCCCAACCTGACAACGCTAGGGGGAGCAGTGAGTGCGGGTTCTCCTCAGTAGTGGAACGGTACGCGACGGGAATCACACGCCGATATGTCCATTGCTCCTCGCTGCCGGCAGGTACTAATGCGAACCGTCGCGATTTACCCATTTCTGGCGTAAAGCCACGAGCAAGGTAGTTCATCACGGGATCGTTGTGACTGTATCCGACGAACAAGACCGTGTATGTTTCGAAAACCCTTTGCAAAAAGAGACGTGCCCATCCTTCGGTTAGGTATGCCCTCCCGAAATCCGAATCCGTGAGAACAAGTCGTTCGGGCGGCTTATTTACGCCTCCATGCAAATACACAACTCCTGAAAAGGCGTGGCCCAATGGAAGCCCGGGGGCATAATGCAGTTCGCAAGGAGCGCCGTCGAATACTTCCGTAGAGGCAGTCGTAAAATGAAGATCGAAATTGGTAGTCACCAGACGAAGCGTCTCCGGCGACCCGAACAAGCGCAATAGATCAAAATGTAGGGAATTGGGTTTAGAGTCTGGGTCAGTGAGAATGTTCCGCACCCGTTCGTGAACGTGAATTTTGAGGTCGTGCAGTTGTCCAAGAAATTGATCGATTGGTTGGCCATCAGCGAGGGTTAGCACTCCTTCGGCAACTTTGTTCGCTAAGTCTTTGAAGTTTGGAAAATTGGAGGGGGGAGGCATCGAGACTCCTGCACCCGCAAACACGACGAGTTTTCCCTCTCTCCTGGCTACCAAAAGATCTTCAGGGAAATCGATGCCACCAATTCTCACTGGGACCCCGGCTACCTATCTTGGCTTAAGATCAAAAGCGACGGCCGCCAGAAACCTTGCAGAGCCACAGTGTCTCATGGAGCATGCTCTCGCAAAATAGCTATCGATAGCGCAGAAATTATCTAGCTGTTCATTCGCAGAACTGAAACCGGCCAGCCACTATCGGGTGCAATCAGGTTTGATTCCTATCGCGCAAAAAACCTTGCAGCAGCCATACCCTTTTCCGCAAGAGTGGGTAGGCCATCATTTCTTTGCCTATACTCCGTGATGAATCATCGCGAACCGCATAGCGTTCAAACCTGACCCTTGAGACCTCCGAAATCGCCTGTTTTGAAGCGGAGAATTGAGCAAGATAGTCGACGGCAGCAGTCGGTTGTTCGGCCGAGAATTCGCTTGTGGCAGACTGCTGGTCAGTGAAAAGTAGTCTGCCCAAAAACCATTTGTGTGGGCGAGCTGCAAACCTCTGATTCCAAAGGACCGAAAATCATGAATCGGCACGGCCCAAAATCAGATGTTTTTGGGGCAAGCCGAGCCCGATCTGCAGATCTCTCGAGAGAACGGTGGTGGATGGCGAAAATTCGCGCCAGACGTCAGACGGATGCTGCAGAGAAACAAGCCGGAATCACGGAACAAGAAAGGTATCCGCTTCTCACTTTTCATTGGCCTGCTGCTGAAGTTGGTTTCAATGATTTCTTCAAAAAGCAGCAAGGCGAGCAATGAGCCAGTAGGACGCCATGCTTCCGATCGCATAAGGCGGAACACGCGAGGACCAGGCAGGCAAGGCGTCGAGCCACTTTCTGGCTGCGGCAATCGACAACACAGCTGTTGCAACGAAGGAGAAATGTCCGGCCTCGACTCCTGCGCTAAAAAACGCCAGAGCTAACGGGATGTGTCCTGCCGGCAATCCCGCGGCGCTAAGCCCACCCGCAAAACCGAGGCCATGCAGAAGGCCAAACGTAAATGCCACGAGCCACGGCTTGCGCTGCGCAAGCCCGTTGGGGGTTTCGTTTTTTCGAAGCACCTCGTAAGCCACGAACAAAATGCTCAGAGCGATAACTGCTTCCACCGGCGCGGGCGGCACGTGGACGAAACCCAGCGTGGCGAGCGTCAAAGTCACTGTGTGCGACAGGGTGAAGGCACTGACCGTCAAGAGCAGGCGCCTGAAACCCGTGACTAAGAGCAAGAGTCCCGAGACAAATAGCAAATGGTCGACCCCGGTGAGGATATGTTCGATGCCGAGAGCGAGATAAGTTCGTGCCACCTCAAAGCGGCGTGGCGCAGCTTCGACGAGGAAGGCCGGCGAGGAAGGGGTGAGACGCGTGATCTGAGCGGAGCCGTCCAGGCGCTCCACTCGCACGAGAACGTCGGTAAGCGTCGCGGTTAACCCATCAATGCGAATGGTGGAACCGGCCAGGCCGCCCGGGCACGTGATGCTCCACTGCTCCGTATAAGCACCCGCAGAGAAGAAACCCCGGGGCTGTGCGAGGCTGGCGCATGTCGCCGGGAGTTGCACGTAAAGACTGAGGCGCATGTTGTCGCCGAGGGCGGGAACTTTCCAGAAGACATCGAAGGTGTCAGCAGCGGTCTGATGGAGTTGGAGGTAGGCAGGACGCACTTCGTGAGAGGGAAGGTTGTTGGCAAACGTGGCCAAAAGGGTGAAAAACAGCAGGGCGCGACGCATCAGTGCACCTGCGCGACTTTCTTTTCTTCTAGCGGTTCAATCCTTACGACGTAGCGCCGAAGAAGGGCCTCGTAAAACTGGTTTGTTGCTTCGACGCGCTTCGCACTGAGCCATTCGCGGCGGACTTGATCGCGTACGTCGGCGAGCGCAGGCAGGGAACTCACACTGCGTTGCGACAAGAAGATGAAGTGCACTCCATAACTGGATGCAACAGGACCTTGCCACTGACCAATGGGCAAAGCAGAAAGAGCGGAGGCGAACTGCTCGCCGAAGGTCTTTTTCACGTCGGTGAGAGAAACGTCTTGAAAACTTTGTGGCAGAAGAAAGGGATCGCCTTGCGCTGTAAGGTCAGGCTGGCCCTTTTGCAACACATTCAGAAGGCGTGACTCCTCGCGTCGGAGATTACCGCCGTGAATTTGCGGATTGAGATAGACCTGGTTGAACGAGAACAATGCTTCCCTCTGAAACAGGTCGGGATGTGCCTCGAGGAAAGCATGCAAGTCCTTATCGGAGGGCTCAGTTCGTGAGGCCAGATCGTCGGAAACAAACTCGAGTTTTTGCTGGAGGCGCCGCCGAACGATTATATCGTCGCGGTCAAGTCCCATCGCGAGGGCTTCACGATAGGCGACTTCTTCCCGAATGTAATCGCGGACGAGCCCCTGGAGTTCTTCGTCCGCAGGGGGACGCTGCCAGGTGCGGGTGAAACCGGTGACCAGATTTTCGACCGTGCCTTGCGTGACCACGATCTCGCTGGGTTTATCGGTGTGCCGGGTCGCAAACCCGTAGATAGCGAAAATGGCAGCGCCCAGTAGAAGAAAGTGGAACAAGGGGTCATGCAGAATTCTCTTAAACATGTTCCCTTCATTTCCCCGGCGAATACCAGATCGGCGAAGTGTATGCGCGTTGCTGCTCGACCATCGGGACTTTCGGATCCATCGTGATGCCGAATCTGACCGCGTCGTAGAGAGTCCAACGGGGAGTGGGTATTTCCAAAACGCGAACGTAATAGAAGGCCTTAAACGAGGCGTCGAAGTCCGGGTCTTTCCAAGTTGTGGTCAATTCGGGCGCGCCAATCGTGTTGGAGTACGTGGCTGTCTTCATATCAACGGTATTGCCGACGGGTGGTAATTTGCCGTCAGAGCCGGGTTTCCGGTTCCCGGACCAAGCGACATCGTAGACTTTCTCTTGCAAAGCGCCTTTCGCGTCCAGCCAGCCCTTGACGACCTGAACGCGATCGAGGTTTGCACCAATCGGGTCCCTGAGCGCAGCCACAAGAAATGTTGGGGATTTTCCGGAAGGCGCCTGCTGAAGGTCACCGCCCATGGGCACACCCTTTTCATAGCCTATTGCGGCAAAGTTTGGCCTTTGCGAATCTCTGGTGTCAAAGTCCCAACCACCGAAAAAGCGAACAATCATCCGTGGGCCTGTGGTGGCGTAGGTTTCTTTACGCTTCATCGCATCCCACAGGGCTTCACGAGTATTTGCAGTGGCCCACACACCGGCATAGCCGGCTGCAACAAACTCCCAGCCATAGTAGGCCTTACCGCTCGGAAAAGCGGAGGTGTGCTTCCAGCGGTCGGGCGATGGCTCGTAGGCGGGGAGCTTGCTAAAAAAATTGTCTGAATCACCGGTAGCCAGACCGGTGTGGGAGTCCGTGCTGCCGATCAAGCCAAACTTGTAAGGATTGACGCCTAGCTCACTTTCGAGCTTGAGGCCAAGCTTCAGGGCCGAGCGAGCATATTCGTACTCGAGCATCTCTGGTTTCTTATCGGTGCTGAGGTCCAAGTTGCCGCGATCCCAGCGCTCGAATCCTGCGAACTCATCATTGGGAGAAAGGAAAGGGTGTGTTTCGCCATCCCCTTTCATCTGGGTGGCCTCAACGAGGGGCTCCCACCTCGAGCGAGTCTCGGCGTATTTGCGAGTGAGAGGGTTGCCGGCAAAATCGACGATCTGGAACATCCGGCCATTGCTCAGGTTGCCGTTGTGAGGGATGGCGAGAACTGCGCCACCCGTTTTCTGCTCGTAGGCCTCGAGCACCTTCCAGAGATCCTCCGGATTGTCGCTATCGAGCGAGCTAAAGGGAACAACTTGGTTGGCCTTTTCGGCACCGTCGCGAAAGACTACAACCCGATGCAGATTGTTGCCTGCGGTGTTTGAGCTCCATTCATACCCGATCAAGGCAGTGAAATGTCCCGGGTTGTTGTATTTCTCCGCCATCGCCGTGTTCCTCTCCCAGAACGAATGGACGATCTCCGGATTCCTTAGCGGTGCCGGAAGAGGCCGACCCTTGGCGCCATACTCAACCGCAAATTCGCCGTAAACCTTCATGCCACCCTCGGGACCCTGGTTCATCAGGTCGTGCCAACGTTTCAGAACCGCGTCTCCCATTAACTGCGGATCACCAGCCAGGACCGCGGCCATGGCTCCATAACTCTCTGCGTGGTCCGCCACGACAAGGAAATCCAGTGGGCGACTCAACTGGACTCGTTGACCTGTGGACGAGATGATCTCCTCGCCGCGAGCGAAGCGGTAGGCGTCCTCAGGGCCGAGAATGGTTCCAAACATCACCGCATCCATCGACTGCGACGTATGCAGGTGCGTGTCACCCCAGAAAACACGCTTGGGATAGCTCTCATCCACATTTGGCGAATAGGGCTTCTTGGGAAGCACCTCTTCAGCCGTTTTCTTGTCGAGGTTCGGAAGTTCCTGCGCGGCTACCTGCGGAGTCCAGGCAAGAACGAGCACCGCGATCACAAGCATCACCGCAGATGGTATTGCCAGCTTCCTTCTTATCTCATTTTCCTTTATGTTCATTTCCCCGGCGTAGATCCGTCTCCGAAAACCCAACCGTTGCTCCAACGTGTGCTCAGTCATTTTGATTTGCGCTCCTTCCCCATGCTGCGGCTCCAAAATCTCTGCCCATCGGTTATGCCATTCACAAGATCATCATGACACTTCACTTCAATGGAATAACGGCACCGACAACGATCCCGCTCATGCTCAGCTCAGCAAAGGATCGGCTGCTAGGGCTCTTGTGAATCACCAGGTACCGCCATCCGCCTTGAAGTGTCGCTCGTTTGACCCTATAGCCGAGGAGTCCCACGACCTGATAGTCCAGACTGGCCCCACCTGCGCCCGCATCTCCCGCGATGGTGAGCCCTAGCTTGGGCGTTAGCATCGCTGTAAATCTGGCGCCCTCGACGCCATCGACCCAGTTGGATGATCTGTAGAAGCCGTTAGCAATTTGTGTCGGCTGTAATTTGAGGGTCGTTCCCAAATGCCAGTAACGAATTCCCATCACTGCATCGATTTTGAACCTTTCCTTACTGACCAGTTGGTAACCGATTTTCGGTGTGAATATGTCTTCGTTGAGCTTCATGTGTATGGAGGTCACGCCCACAGCCTGACCGATTGGAAGGCCCTTGTCGTCGGTAAGCTTGACCCACATGAAATCCACGGGCATGAGGATGCGGTTGTAACGAATGTCTGCGGCACCCATGAGTCCAAAATTGACGTACGACAGAACGTCGCTGCCGGTAACGTGGACGCCCGTTTCATAACCGGCGGCTCCCACGGTTCCAGAGATGCCCGGGAACCACAAGTAGGGCGCGACGTCTACGTGCCAGCCCTGATCGGCGGGATTTGGAGTGTCGGGCTTTGCCGCCATAGACGAGTTCGGCTGCGATTGTCCTCTCGCGTCTGGCACAAATCCCATTACTCCAGCCATTGAGACGCGGAGAAGTACCTTCGCTAAGTGCTTTCCGAACAAAGTCATGAACCGCTTCCCCCTTTTGATCTCTGAACCGGGCATGTTTTCATCGGCTCGGCATAGAGGATCAAACAGGCGTTCGGTCGTTCCCCCAAAACTCCAAAGGAACTCAAGGTGCAGGCCAAGCCGCCCAAGTCCCAACTAGTTCCTCGGGTTTCAATTCTTCGCCCACGCAGAATGTTCAAGTCACTCACGTCTGCTACATTTTATCGAGGCGTCCATTCTCCATGCTGCATGGCTAGGCGACGGAGTCCACCATGCCGGTCGAGAGGGTGTACATGGCGCCGGCGATCATGATGCTGCCCTTTTTCTCGAGGGCTTCGAGGATGGGGCTGCGCCGGCGGATTTCGGCAAGCATCAGGACGACGTTTGTCCGAGCGACGGCATCCACGTAAGCCGCGTTCTTGCTGGACTTTTCACCATCGAATTTCGTGGCGGGAATAGCGGGCTTGATCCGCGCCAGGAGTCCCGTGAGATTGCCGAGGACAACATCGTCGATAGCCCCTTTGACAGCTCCGCAGGCCGTGTGACCCAGAACGAGGACCAGCTTCGCGCCGGAAACCGCACAGCCAAACTCCATGCTTCCAAGCATGTCATCGTTGACGACGTTGCCGGCGACCCGGCCAACAAAGGTGTCACCGATTCCCGTATCAAAAACGATTTCTGCGGGGACGCGGGAATCGAGGCAGCCGAGGATCACCGCCGCCGGATACTGGCCTGCTGCACTCGCGCGCTTTTCCGCCAAATAATCCCTGGCAGCCATTTTTCCGGAGCGGAAGCGCTCATTTCCCTTCTTTAGCTCGTCGATGACCTGCGAAGGAGTCATTCTGTCCCGTTCCTCTTTTGTGAGCGAGCCCGTCCTGCTGCTGAGCTGGAGTGCCGATAGAGAAACCAGAGGGGTGTTGGCGCACGCGCCGAGGGGGGCACCGAGAAACGTGCGGCGATCCAGAGCCGAAGTGTGAAGAGATGCTCCCGACGTTTTTTTCATGATGTCCTCCCTAATTGAAGATTGAGGGTGGCTTGTCGTCGCGACTAGCCTGCGACGGGCAAGGCCACGGGTTGCTCGAGACGAAATTCGAGTAAAGACTCGCTCGGAATCTGGAGTTGCTGTCCCTTCTTGGAGGCAGCAACCGCCGTACCGGTGGCGGCGCCAGCAGCAGCGCCGATGCCCGCACCTTTTCCACCTCCAGCGATGCCACCGACCAACGCGCCCAAGCCCGCGCCGCCAACCACTTTCTTTGCGGTCTTGCCACCTTCGCCCTTGCCTTTCACCTCATAGGTGCTGGTCAGAAGAGGATAGGCCGTGCCGTTGATCACAATATCGGTCAGCTCCAGGGTGAGCTCGGAACTACCGGACATCCGGCCTGCGGAGGAGGCTTGCGCGAGGCGTCCGTAAATAGTCGTGCCACGCGGGGCGACCACTATGTCTTCGGCCTGGAGATTGGTTTCCAGTGTAGCGGTGAAACGAAAGCCGGCTTTCTGCTTGGAGGAGTCAATTGCGTCGACGGTGCGGATCAAGATGCGCGTTCCTGCGGGAACGGTAATCCGTTTCTTGGTCTGCGGCGGCGCACTCGCGGAATTGGCATAGAAAGCCAGAATTGCGAGGAATAAAGTCAATGCCCTAAAAAGTACCTTTCGCATGTGTATGTCCTCCCGCCCTAGACTCAGGAACCCTGCCCGGCGATGGGCAGCGATGAATCGATTTGCAGATCAATGACCAAGAGCAATTGGTGTTCAATTTGGGCGAAGCGTGCCGCGGTCACTCCGCCGAGAGCCTGCTTAACCTTCTCGTAGGTGGCAGCTAGGAGTTCTGCACGTTCTTTCTGGAAAGCCACGGATTTCTGAATCAGGCGGTCCGCTTCTTCGTCGGTCAAATCGTTGTAACTGTGAGCATATTGCTTGATGTTTTCGATCCGCTGGTCGTTCAGCTTGGCGAGAGCCACATCGTAGTCACTGTAGATGGGCCAGAATTTGGCGGCGTCGGCGGCGCTGAGCAGCATCATCGAGCCCATGATTTCATCCTTCTGCTGGCGGATGTCCTGGCGCAGGAGGTCTATGTAAGACTGCACGTTCTTCTTTTGTGTATCGGCTTCGGAAGGGCTTGCAGCTTTGTTGGTGGTCTTTTGGGTTGTTGTTTGCGCATGGCCAGAGGGCGGCGAGGCTAAAATCAGGACGAAGAGAGTCGCCAGTAACACGCGGATCGCGAGTTTCATATCGATTATCCTTTCGCTTAATTTCTCAACGAAGAACTTTGCCTACCCATGAATTAGCGCAGCTTCGGAAGAGCCCGACGAAGAATCACTTGGCTGCGGGCACCCATACGTTGTTGGGGGCTAGAATTTCGGCGTTGTCGACTTCCGTAAGGATATTGACGCGCTGGAAACCAGCTTTTTTCTTAGGAGTCGCCAGGAAGACCAGGTAATACTGATTGTCGAGAGCCTTCTGTAAGCGATCTAGATACGGCTTAAAGCTGACTAGCGTTGAAGTGCCGAGCGAATAGCATTCTCCTCCCGTTTCCTCCGCGATCTTGGAAAGTCCGCCGAGTCCGAGTTGTAGGTCCCAAGAGCTTCGACCTGCGCGCCCAACTCCCGGCGAATAGATGGAGTGGACGATAACGTTGTACCGTTGGCTGATTTCGCTGGCCGAGGTCGCTTCTGGGCTCATCGTCGGCATACTGTGATAGATGGGTTCGATCCCGAATCCAGGCCCACGCTGCGCGGCTGTAGGTTTCTCACCACGAAGCCGATCGATTCCATCACTCACCATTAAGACTTCGCGTCGCACGTTTTGTTGTGGCCAACCCTTTACGACGCTTATCAGTGAGAGATAAGGGCTGTCCATTGCTGAGACGCCGCCACGTGGTAGCCGAATTGCCTTGATGGCTTGCTCGTGATCCGCGGTGAAATTCTGCAGCATATTAACGGTCGCGTTCGACATGTAGCCGACCGCTACTACAGTCGACGGCGGCTGAGCCTTGATGAATTCCTTCACGTCATTGAGATTGTTTCCAACTGCCTGTGTGTTTAGCGTGTCGTCGATCAGAATCATCAGTTGAAGCGCAGCGTTATCTCCCTGCGCGGGAATTAATTGGGTCACTTGCAGGAACGTCTTACCCTGCTTTACCTTTACTTCCTCCGGTTTTAGACGAGGGACCTCGCTGTCACTTCGAAGTGCCATGTCGGTGATTACAACGTGAACTTGCGCTGTGCTCGGAGCAGGCTTTTCCTGAGCACTCACAAACCGACCACTTAAGGCCAGGACACAGAGCACGCCGAGTCGGGCAAATACCATCTTGCGGTCTTGCATGATGTTACCTCCGGGGAGGTACATTCTCGCGGATTCGAGCTCGACCCAGTCGAGCAAAAAGGCCTAAGATGGCGCGATGGTAGGTTGCTCGAAAAAAGAAGTCAAGTAACAAAAAATGACATACTATGAGGCGCATTCGTTGAGCGAGGAGGTAACCACCAGATGCCCGAGAACGCAAAAGTGCGCACGGATTCTGACAGGAGACAATTTCTTCAGATCGCTCTTTCAGAGTCGGTGGAGCAGTCCGGTGGGAATTTCAATAAAGCCATCAGTCATCTTGCCAACGCTGGCAAATTGAACGTTGCGGGGCGGGGTTTATGACCTCGCTGCCGGCGAAATCAGTTACCCTGAGACCCGGGTACAATTCAGCATGGAACCGAACAACTCGGTGCGTGTTCCGCTCTCCTTTTTCGATAGGGTTCAACACCAGTGGTTTCCACCTGGGTATTTCTGGTATGCGTTGCGAAACCCGCATTGTGGAGTTCTGCTTGCCGTAGTGTTTTGTTGTGTGACGGTTGTCCCGGCCAGAGCGCAGCAACAACAACCTCCTGAGGATCCCGAAGATGAGAAACAGATCGGGCTCTGGCTAGATCAGGGAATTTCCGCCGGTCTTTCGACTAACAGATCTCTCGAAGTTGAGTTTCACGAACGGTTCGATGAAGGAGCTTCGAATCTGTACGAGTACTTCGTTCAGGGCGGTGTTGCATTCCGTTTGCGGCCGTGGGTTGGGTGCGCGACTTACAAGTGGAAGTTAATTAAGCCGCCCTGCGTTCCTCCCAATAATCTTCAAACTCGCCATTCAGATGGCAGCAGCGGAGAGCCAGGATTGCGTTGGCTCCTCGAACGGTCCAGAACATTCCTGACCTTTTGAGACGGAAAGCGACCACCGTCTTGCATCCGGCTTCAATGATGCCCGAACCAACAAATAGGTGTTGGCCGCGAAACTTGGGATATCGCATGCGCTCCGCATTTCGCTCAAAATAATCTGCCTCGGTGCGAATCTTCTCCGTTACTTCGGAGTTATCGGATTCGATCGAGCGGAGTGCAGCAACTAGCTTTTCGATTTTCCCCCGATCCAGCAGGCGCTTCTGGTGGATCTTCATCCAGGCTTTTTGTTTCCCTTCGTCATTCGGGTACAGCTTACGCGCGACCTCCCAAAGATGCTGGCGGGAGTGGTACAGATCAACAATCTGAATGGCCTCGGAAAAATGCAGGGCCACAAGATTCCAAATCCATTCGGCGCCATCACCGATCACCACCTTCTTGAGTGCACGGCTCCAGCCGCGTCCGTAGGCTTCCGTATAGATTCGCCGGCCAAACTCTTGCGCACTCTCGATGGCTCCGGTATACGTGGTGGAATCGGGATCGCGGATGGGATAGCCTTCCTGATCCCACGTCGTCTGGGTAAAGACGCATCCCAGTTTGACTTCCCGAGTATGGGCCGGCTGGCCTTCCGTCTTGCCCTGC
The DNA here is from genome assembly GCA_963783955.1 of Candidatus Acidiferrales bacterium. Taxonomy (GTDB): domain Bacteria; phylum Acidobacteriota; class Terriglobia; order Acidiferrales; family UBA7541; genus Acidiferrum. Next base: position 33,895 of record CAWAPN010000006.1, read on the forward strand.
CGGCCGACGGTCTCTTTCTTCACCACCGGAACTCCCGTCCCATCCATCTGTACGTACAGAACGCGGATCGGCTCGCCGGCAACGACGGGCAGTTCCAACTGCAGGGCTTTCTGAATCTCCGCTTGTTCGCGCTGAGCGATATCGGCTCCGATGGCCTCCGCCGTACGCTCCACGGATTTGGTGGTCACTTCCAGGCCGGCCAGAACCTTCATCTGTTCGCGGCCGTGATCGAAGGGTGCCTCCTGGCCCACCATCGCCTGCATGCGGCGTACCCCGGGAGAGAATTCCGTATTCTCGATATCCAGTTCGCCATCCACGGGAAATTGGCCGACACCGCAGTGCGCACATAAATAGTAGGGACGTAAAACTTCCACCGGGCCCACGGCGGTCAGCACGGGCTTGCTGCGCTGCTCGCGGTAGTGGGCTTGTTGGCCGCAAGGGCAGGCCCGCGTGCGCCCTTCCTTACTCGGGGCTGGGAATTGCAGCAGTTGGCTCAACGCGGCGGCACCCGCCCGGTGTAGCGCCGAGCGCAGGGCCGTCTCGGTCGCTTCCAGATCGATGCGCCCCGTGTTGCGCCGATCCTGGAACACGACCCGCAAGAACTGTTCTACTTCGCGGGTGATTTCTTGCCGGATCGCTTCGACCGTTTTTTTTTCAGCTCCGTTGCTGCCTGCTCCTCGAGAGGCCGCAAACGGCAGATCTCCGCGTTGGTTCCCAGAAACTCACGCGTGAGCTGCTGGAATTTCCGGAACTCCTCCACTTCGCGCTCCGCTTTCTGGATCGCCGCCGGGGTGGGCAACGCTTCCGAGACGGTCTTCCCATCGACCTTATAAGTGAGCCGGAAATTGGGGCCGTGACCCGGCTGACCGGGTTGATGGCAGTGACACTCTGGCTTACCACAGCGACCCGAGGTGCCGGTAATACTGCCGGGGCGAAGATCGCCGAGCTCGGCGATGCGCTGAGCAAGCACTTCACGTCGCTGTTCCAAATCATCAAGAGATTGGGGCATAGGGTGGTCCTCCTGTTCCGAGCGTATATTATACGCAAGGACAAGGCCACTTGAAAAGCATATTAGCCCCTTCTCCCTTTAAAAGTCGCGCGCCCCCGTGGGTTACCGTGATACCGATTTATCGTTATCAGCGCTATCCTGGAAACCCCACGGTCGCTTACGAAAATCGACTACAGCTCAATATCACGCTGAGCACATTGCGGGGCGCGTGGCGGCCAAACCTGCGCACACTGATTGAGGGCCGCTTTCCGGATAACCTCCCGGCCTCGGCACGCCTTCGATTTCGCCCGGGCGTCGACTATACATTGCCACTCCGGATGGCGCGGCGCCCTGTCCTGGTCGTGAGCAATGAGTTCTTCATTGTCCCCGGAACCAATAGCTTTGCCGCTGGTGGCAGTTTTACGCAGAACCGCTTTCAAGTGGGAGTCCGGCTGCCAATCACAGATTCCTTTTCCATTCGGCCTTATTACTTATTACAGTCAGTGAATCTACCTAAGGGTTGGGAAACCAACGAAATTGTTGGCATATCGATGGCCATTAAGGTCGCCGGCAAGAGTAAGTGAGGATTTAACCGTTTCCTAAGGGCAGGTTCGGTCCGCTCGAGGTAAACGCGAAATTGGTAACTCGCGTCTCTGTCTATCTATAAGGACCACTTGGGGTTGACGGCTTAGTGGCAGGAGCGACAGACGTTTCTTGCGTGTCAACCCCACAGGTTCTTTAAACGCAGATCGACTTTCGTCGGGCTGTGGTCGGAAATCGATTCCGGTAGACAATTGTTCAGGTCTGCTAGGGTTCGCGCGAAATGCGGGGCGAATAGAAACGACCATTTCGAGGCGCGTGGCACCTTTTGGCACTGCCAAATCCTAGCTCGTTTATAAATACAAGCCAGCCAAGCTCCGCTTGAAGCGACCTAACAACTTCGAGCATCAAACATTGAAGACTCTCAGAACGTGGGGATCAAGCTAGTTTGCAATGAAGCTCACAGCCAGAAACGAAGATAGGCGCAAAAAGAGTTCAAGTTGGCTTTTAAGTGCGTGCGTTTGGTTAATGGTGTCAGTGGCCTCCCCACAACCCAAGGCTTGGGCACAAAGTCAAGAAACACCGTTACCAGACCGATCGACGCAGGTTCCTCAGGGAGCGAAGAATTCATCCCAGGCCCAATCTGAAAAAGAACCGGAACGAATTTTTGGAATCGTTCCGGCTTACTCGATAACGGATGCACGGAATGCGCCACCGCTCACGAGCAAAGAAAAATTCAAACTGTTCGTCAGCGGCACTCTGGATCCGTTCCCATTTGCGGTTTATGCCGTACAAGCTGGGGTAGAACAGGCCAAAGACTCGCATAGCGGCTATGGACAAGGCGCTGCTGGATACGCAAGGCGTTTTGGCGCCGCGTTGGGCGACGGGACATCGGCACGATTCTTCGCGACGTATGCGTTCCCGTCGCTTCTTCACCAGGATCCTCGCTATTTCCGCAAAGGTGAAGGAAGCGGCTGGTCTCGCGTCGGCTATTCGGTATCTCGCGGATTTGTGACCCGAAGCGACTCTGGAAAAACTCAGCCGAACTGGTCAAACGTCATCGGGAAATTTGCTGGTGCAGGATTGTCGAACCTTTACTACCCGCCAGACGATCGGGGAGCATCCTTGACCTTGAGTCGAGTGGCGATCAGTTTGAGTTACCAGATGCTTGGTAATCTTGCCATTGAATTCTGGCCCGAAATTCACCGTAAAGTCTTTGGTGGAAACAAAAAGCAAACTCCGCAGAGTGCAAACTCCCGGCAAGCGGTGTTTCCCTGAAGACGTCGGCCAGTGCTGGAGGGACACCCTTGATCCCATCATTAGGGCAATCTCAATGACATCCTTCGACAGTGATCGGCATTTGTTACATGTCGAACGCGGGGATCGCAGCCCCGAATAATGTTTGGTTCTCCACTGCCAAGGGATTTCGCGAATTCGCTGAAAGCGCTCTGCTGATGGTGATATTCTCCAGCCATCCCATTGGACTTCTCCATCGGAGGGACCACACTGTGCCTCGACCAATGTCGATGACGACGAAGCTGATTTCCTTGCAGCGCGCTAGCTATATTGTGGCTGCTTTCTCGCTGCTGGGTTTATCCACATTCCATTGTGGTCTTGCGGCCCAGAGCGATTTCGTTCGCTTTTCGAAGCCCGAGCTGCTCACTTTCGATCAACTCGTCGATCTCGAAAAGAACGACCCTCCTTCGCCCGCCCTCGTTGAAAAACTCGAGCATCTCGTTACTACTCCTTTTCTGAGCAATGAAGCCTACTTCAACGGCGCCAAGCCAAAGCGGCCTTCTTCGCCGCAGCTCGGCCCTTTCCTGCGGGCGATTTGCTGGAACATCGAACGAGGAATTCAGTTCGATCCCATTCGCATCGCGCTCTCCGAGCCCGAAAAGTTTGACCAGGTGCTTGCTGAAAGAAAGGATCCCAAGGCCAAGCCTCTGACGCCCGACCAACTAAAGATCGTCAAGCAGCAACTCGACATCCTCCAACCTGCTGACCTCCTTATTCTCAACGAGGTCGATTATGGTGTTACCCGTACCGACTATCGTGATGTTGCGCGCGATCTCGCCAAAGCTCTCAACATGAATTACGCCTATGGTGTCGAGTTTCTGGAACTCGATCCTCTTAATCTCGGCTTAGAGAAAGTTGAGTTGGAAGACAAGGAGGCGCAAGCTGACATTCAGAAATCGTTTGACGTCGATAAATCCCGCTATCTTGGGATGCACGGCACGGCGGTCCTAAGCCGCTACCCCATTCGCAAGGCGACTCTGCGGCCGCTCCCGGTTTGCTATGACTGGTACGCGGACGAAAAAAAAGCGATTTCCAAACTGGAATCGGGCCGCCGTAAAGGTGCCAATCTGGCATTTATGGAACGGATCTCGCGCGAGATCCGGCGCGGTGGCCGCACGGTGCTGTTCGTCGAACTCGCCGTCCCCGAATCGCCCACCGGCGCTGTCACCGTTGTCGCACCTCACCTCGAGAATAAGTGCAAGCCAGGGTGCCGTGCCAAACAAGCCGAGCAGATCCTCGAGTGGATCCATGGCGATCACAATCCCGTTATCCTCGGCGGCGATTTAAATACCACTGGCACCGATAACGCGCCGGTCTCGGTTTCCAAGGTGCTCACGGATCGCGTCAAGGATTACGACAAGTGGGCCGTCGAAGCGATTAAATGGTCCACCGGAGCACCCACCGTCCTGCTGATGCCCGTCAACATGATGCGCAACAAAAACGATCCCACGGGCTTCGACGTGCCCGTAGTCTCGCGCAAGAAAGAAGCCAAGCTCTTTGATGAGAGCAATAAGTTCCGCTTCGAGGACGGCCAGGTATTTGATTTCCGTGGTGAGAGCGAACGCAGTGCAGATGGCAGAGGCGGCACTCTCAGCGATTCCAATCAACGCAGCGGAAAGGGTTTTCGCTATACCTTTGCGCTAGCTAAAACGTACGGCGGGTTGTTCGGTGAATACAAACTCGATTGGTTCTTCGTCAAAGGCCTTGGCACCGATGCACGAAAACCCGGCGGGAAATATCAGTTCGCCCCGCACTTCGCATGGACCCTATTGGAACTCAACAACGCTCCCGAAGAATCCTTATCCGATCACTTCCCACTCACCGTCGATCTTCCACTGACCGAGCCTCCACCCCTCGCGGCTAGCCCTAATCCATGAAGCGCAATGATAATTCCTTGAAGAGTGCCGCGGACCGTGGCAGGAAATCCACGGTGGTCGGCATCTCCGTGAATTTGGTGTTAGCTTTGGCCAAATGCTCCGCTGGTTGGCTGGGGAATTCTTTCGCACTTGTTGCGGACGGCCTGGAATCGATTACAGATGTGCTCAGCGGTTTAGTAGTTTACTTTGGCCTCAAAATCGCCGCTAAACCGCCGGACGCGGACCATCCGTATGGTCATGGGAAAGCGGAACCCATTGCGGCAGTCGTTGTTAGTCTGGCCTTAATGGCAGCTGCATTCGGCATTATTTATGAAGGCATACGTGAAATAATTGCCCCGCACCCCGCACCTAGGCCCTACACGCTTGTGGTGCTGGCGGGAGTACTGATCATCAAGGGACTGTTATTCCGGCACGTTGGATCTGTGGGCGAATCGATCGGAAGCCTCGCGGTCAAAAGTGACGCCTGGCACCACAAAAGTGATGCCTTCACATCGGCATTCGCTTTCGTTGGTATTTCCATCGCGATATTGGGAGGCCCGGGGTGGGAAGCGGCTGACGGTTGGGCGGCCCTTTGTGCTGCGCTGGTAATTCTCTACAGTGCTTGGAAGCAGCTAAAACCTGCAGTCCTTGAACTTGGCGACATTGCCCCAGACACGACCATGGAAGCGCAAGTGAGAGAGCTAGCCGGACAGGTCCCGGGCGTAATTGGCTTAGATAAGTGCTTGGTTCGCAAAATGGGATTCACGTTCTACGTGGACCTTCACATTGTTGTCCGGAGTGAGATGACCGTGCGCGAAGGACACCTGCTATCGCACAAGGTCGAAGGCGAAATTCTCAGAGCGTTACCGCAAGTAGCAGAGGTTCTTGTCCACGTAGAACCAGAAGAGGAATTGGCGATCAAGACTGACCGGAAGCGCATCGCGTCGCAGCTGTAATCTTAGGTAACGACCATCACTGCTGTCCAAATTAGCTGAAAACTCGGCTCAGACATATCCAGAATAAGGACAAAAGTCGTCGCCCGAGCCCTGCACGGGGGCAGGTTGGCGGGCCCGAAGGGTTGTTCCCGTTCTGATGCTGTCTAAATTCTCCCTCTTGAAATCTCGCCGTTACGATTTGTTTCCGATATGCATGATCGCTGCTGTCCAACTGATTGGCCCACTTAGGCCAACTGCAGCGTCAACTGTTTTGGCGAGCTGGCTGGCATCGGCGGCGGTTGAAAGGGATCATCGATCCAAGTCCACAGGTCACGGTAAACAAATAACTGCTGCCGTAGGAGTGCCACCAGATTCGAAAGGGACCAACCGAAGGTCGACCGTAGTTGCAGATATTTCACCAGGAGCATGGCGATCAGCGCCGTCCAGAGCTGCGTCTTCAAGGCATTGGCCGAAGTCCCTACAAACGTTTTCACCCGCAGCGACTGTTTCAAAGCCCGGAAAAACAACTCAATTTGCCAGCGCTCCTTGTACACCGAGGCGATGGTAGCCGCCGCCAGTTCCAAGTGATTGGTCAGAAATACCAGCACGCGATCGCGCTCTTCATCGTAAAACTCGATGCGCCGGAAGTAGGCATCCCGGCCCGCCTGGGCCAGCTTGTAGAAAAAGACCACTTCATCCCGTAGCACGTTGCGCCGCTGTGGAACTTCCCGCTTCTCGACCACTCCGTAGTCGGCGTTTTCCTTTAGGCGGGTCACAAAATAGACCGCTTGCTTGGTTAAGTTCGTAAACCATTCGTAGTCCGTATAGCCGCGGTCAAACACCAAAATCGCCCCTGGCGCAAACTGCATCTGCCGCGCCACGCGTACCTCATGCTTTTTGCCTTCCGTGATCACCGCGAAGGACGGCAGATAGCCATCATGGTCCAGCAACAGGTGCAGCTTCACCGCACCTTTCGTGAGCCGAAACTTGGCCCAATCAAACATCGTGGCGCAGAGATCGATCACCGTGGCATCCAAGCTCATCAGCGGGTTCTTAAAACGGAATTTCCTCTTCTTCCTGGTTCCTGGTTGGCTGGCCGCCAGGATCTGGCACTTCGCCAACAGTTGTTCAAACACCGTGCACTGCAATTGCCAAGGCCGATGTTCGTTTGCATAAGCCAAGGTAGAGCGAGCCGGAGCGCTGGGCAAACCCAGATGCCGAAGTTTTCCTTCACTGGCGGCCAAGCCCCCACAGATTTCACGCAAGGACTTGGCGTGCCCCAGCTGACAAAAGAGCATAGCGATGAACTGGCCCCAACTACTGAAACCGCGGGCATGCCACTCGGCTTGGTGCTGGCGCACGGCCGATTCAAATTCTAAACGAGGAATCAACTGCAGAATTTGTGAGAAAATACTGCTGACTCGAGTCAAGGCTGAGCCTCCTTAGCGTTGTGATTGGCTTTTCCAGAGCCCAACCTCAAGCTATCAGATGCTCGGCCTTTTTTACTTCACAAAACCAAATCCTAATTTGGACAAGCGTGACATGCGTTATACCGCTATCACAGGGAAGAATTACAGGTAGGAATCGCAGGTTAGCGTTCCCGGCTCTCAAGCTCGCTACGCAATCCCAGGCAGCCAACGCCATCGAACACGTTGCATGTAATGTGCGTATGCGGCGTCGGAACGCAAAAACGATTCCTCCACGACACTCTTCAGGGCGAACCAGAAGATCCCGAGACCAAAGATTGCTAAGTTCCAAGGTGAATATGCATTCAGCGCGGCCGAAATAATACTCAGGCAGATGGCTGAATAAATCGGGTGCCGCACATATCTATATGCCCCGTGAGTCACTAGCGTGCGCAGCGCCGGAACCAGTCCAATGCTACGCCCTAAGCTTAATCGGGCCCAAATAACAAGCGCCACACTGATGATAGCAAGTGAATCGCTCATCCAGTGGGGTACGATCGCACGGCCACGGGTCATCAACCAGAAAGTCAGCACACCCCAGTACGTTTCCACAAACGTCAGTAGCCAATACCATGGGTTTGTGCTGACTCGCACTGGCGTCTTGCGTGTGACCATAGTAGTGATGAACACAAGCATGTGAATTGCAAACACCAAGCGCGGCAGATCGATTCCGAAAGCCCTGAACCGGAGGTACATTAGCCAGGCGAAGGGCACAACTGCGATAGCCGCCACGGCCTTGTCGACCCGCGGCTTCATAAGAAACGCCAGGACATTCTTGTGGGGCGCTGCTGCGACAGCAGGTAGGGAAATGGCCTCCATATTTGACCTCCAATTACGGCGCTCCGGACTGGTATTCGTCAGCGTCCAGACCAATCGATTCAGTCTCTCTGTTTTGCCAAGATCGCTTTTGTTTATGGACCGGCTGGACTTTAAAGACAAGCGAAACTATATTAAGGATTTATAAGAGTTGCTCAATGATCGATTTTACGTCTCGTCAACTGCGCGCCTTTCTGCTCGTCGCCCAGCACCGCAGTTTCTCAAAAGCGGCAGGGGCGCTATTCGTAACACCCTCAGGTCTGAGCATTTTGGTCCGTGAATTCGAGGCTCAGCTTGGAACTAGGTTGTTTAATCGCACGACGCGCCGGGTTGAGCTCACGCGTTCGGGGGAGGAGTTGCTCACGGTGGCTCGGAACAACTTGCAGGAGTTGGATAGGGCGATGTCGCGTATCAGGCGGCCCGAAGGTACCACTCCGTTGTCGATTGGTTCGCTGCCACTCATAGCCACTACCGTGTTGGTGCAGGCCATAAGGGAATTTCAAGTCCGTCGGCCCGACTTCCAGTTTCGTTTATTCGACACCGACAGCGCTACTGCGATCCAAAAAGTTGAGTCCGGTGAACTAGACATGGCAGTAGGGGTATTCTTCAAATACTTGCCGGGCGTCCGGCGAACCCTTTTGTTCCGGTTTCCCTTGGTTGTGATCCGTGGAAACACACCTCAAGCATCACGTCGCGCGACGACTAGCTGGTCCGCACTCAAAGGAGAGAAGCTCATCTCCTTGACGGCGTCGTCTCCCTTTCAGCATTTTATCGATCAACATCTCGCGAGAGCCGGAGTCAAGAATCAGCCCGGACTGGTAGTGAATTACCTGAATACGCAAATCGCGTTGGTGGAGGCCGGTGAGGGCGTAGCAATCGTCCCGTCCTACGGAATATTGGCGTGCCGGGACCAAGGAACTGTGACGAGCCGCCTCATCAACCCGGCGGTCCAAGTGGATTTTCATGAGATTCGCCATGGAGGGAGAAAATTACCCTCCATCGCGAACGATTTTACTTCCTTCCTGAGGAGCCACGTTGCTACTTGGGCCAAGCGTTCGGGATTTGTCTAGCGGCTTGGCCGGGCTAAATGACAGTGTCGGAACTTGGTGGGGCCCGTTCGTCTTTTGCAAAATGCAAACGACGCCAGCGGCATATTTTGGCTCGTGGCTGGCACGCTTGGCGGCTTCATCTGCGGCCGCAATCACGCGGATCCCTTGGCTTTGAAGTGGATTCGACGATTCTGAGTGGTTTGTCGGCAACCCTTACCTAATCGCGTTACGTCAGAGTTGCCCGTCAACCATTCCCTATCCGCATTCCACACGGTACAATTCGTTGGATACTCCATGTCCTTGCCTGCTGGAACTCGGCTGGGTCCCTACGAGATCACCACGCTCATCGGCGCGGGCGGCATGGGTGAAGTCTATAAGGCCCGCGATACGCGGCTGAATCGCGTCATCGCTATCAAAGTTTCCAACGAGCAGTTCTCCGAGCGCTTCGAGCGTGAAGCGCACGCTGTCGCCGCCCTGAACCATTCCAACGTCTGCACCTTGCATGATGTCGGGCCGAACTACCTGGTGATGGAATACATCGAAGGCGTGCCTCTCAAGGGACCTTTGCCTCTCCATCAGGCACTGAAGTATGCCGCACAGATTTGTGATGCACTTGATGCGGCGCACCGCAAAGGCATCACCCATCGCGACCTCAAGCCTGCAAATATCCTGGTGACGAAGACGGGCGTAAAGCTGCTCGACTTCGGCCTCGCCAAGATCGGACCAGGCCGCAACCCACCGAGCGACGCCACGCTCACGATGGCGCTCACCGGAAAGAATGAAATCGTAGGCACGCTCTACTACATGTCGCCCGAGCAGTTGCAGGCGCAAGCCACAGGGCAGGAAATCGACGCCCGCAGCGATATCTTCTCCTTCGGCCTGGTGCTCTACGAAATGTTGACCGGAAAGCGCGCGTTTGACGGTTCCTCGCCCGCCACGGTGATCGCGGCCATCATGGAGCGCCCGGCCCCCTCCATTGGCGCAGTCGCCCCGCCAGAATTGGATCGTGTACTGAAGCGGTGTTTAGAGAAGGATCCCGAGAACCGCTGGCAGAACGCACGCGATCTCAAGACCGAGCTGGAGTGGATCGGACAAGCACCCAGGAGCGTCAGCACCGCACCGGGCCCCGCCGAACGGCCCCGGCCGTTGACGTGGATTGCCGTGGTGGTGCTGGCCCTCGTCGCCACGGGTGCATCCTGGATTGCGTATCGTTCTACCCGTCCCGAGGAATTGAAACCGCTCGTGCGTTTGGAAGTGGACCTTGGCCGGGAAGTCTATTTAAGCGCATTGGGCGGGTCCGACATCATTCTTTCGCCTGACGGCACGCGTATTGCCTACCTTTCCCGGAGCCATCTTTTCACACGCAAGCTTGACCATGCCGATGCCACCGAACTGGCGATCACGGCTGGCGCGACCAGCCCCTTTTTTTCCCCCGACGGTCAATGGATTGGTTTTGTCGCGGGCGGAAAGCTGCGAAAAGTCTCCGTTGAAGGCGGCGCTGAGATCGTCTTGTGCGACACCACATCCTCTTACACCGGCGCCGATTGGGGTGAGGACGGTAATCTCATTGCGAGTTTGCGTGTCGTTGGTGGACTGTCGCGAGTTTCCTCCGCTGGCGGCACTCCCACCTCGGTCACCGAACTTGAGGGACAAGAACGGACGCATCGTTGGCCGCAGATTCTCCCCGGCGGCGAAGCGGTCCTCTTCACCGCCGAAAATTCCACTGTCGGCTTTGATGACGCCAATATCGAAGTCGTTACGCTGACGGACCACCGCAGGAAAACCGTTCAGCACGGAGGAACTTTCGGGCGCTATCTGGCTGCGCCTGGCGGCAAAGGCTACCTCACTTATGTGAACCGGGGAACGCTGTTCGCGGTTCCTTTCGATCTGAAGAAACTGGAGACCTCGGGCTCGCCGATACCCGTATTGCAGCAAGTCTCCTACTCCGCGATGTTTGGTTCCGCCAAGCTGAGCTTTTCCCGGACCGGGACACTGGTATACCAAAGCCGGGAAATCGACGCCTCACGGGTTGTGATCCAATGGTTGGATGCGAATGGTAAGTTGCAGCCGCTGCTCGACAGGCCTGGCCTCTTCATAGATCCCCACTTCTCTCCCGACGGCGGACGCCTCGCGGTGGCGACCGACGATGCGAAGTTCGGGACTTGGATCTACGACATTCGCCGCGACACGTTGTCGCCCTTGACCGGCGGGAAGAATGGAACTAGCCCGGTGTGGACACCCGACGGCCGATACATTGTTTATCAGGCACCCGATGGGATTTCCTTCGTACGCTCGGACGGCGGCAGCCAGCCCGAGCCTCTGACGGAGAGCAAAGACTTTCAATACCCCAGTGCCTTTTCACCCGATGGCAGGAGGCTGGCCTTTTATCAAGTCGGGGCGCAAGGATTCGACCTTTGGACTGTACCGGTGGAACGCGAAGCAGACGGATTGAAGGCGGGCAAACCGGAGCTGTTCCAGCACACAAATTTTGGCATCCGGGGTGCGAGTTTCTCTTCCGACGGCCGCTGGCTGGCGTACTGCTCCGACGAATCGGGGAATTCCCAGGTTTACGTGCGCGCGTTTCCGGACAGAGGCGGTCATTGGCAAGTCTCGAGCAACAGCGGGAAATCGCCCATCTTTTCTCGATACGCAAAAGAGCTGTTTTTCTTTAATGTCTATGAAGATCGGATTATGGTGGCCAGCTACTCGGTAAATGGCGACTCATTCGTGGCGGAAAAGCCGCGTGCCTGGTCGGGGCAGGGCGTAGCTCTGACCATGAGTGGCGTGGTTGGAGCCCGGTATGACGTCGCCCCCGATGGCAAGCGCATCGCCATAGCCACTTATGCTTCAGGCTCATCTCAACAAGACGCGGGCCACGTGATCTTTCTCGAGAACTTTGTCGACGAGTTGCAACGCAAGGCGCCGCTAAATGGCAATTGATCCCACGCCGACGGAGTGACTTGCCAAAACCCCACGAACATGCCTGCATTAGACTCCTTTGAGAAGCATTCTTCGGATTCCGGCAGGTTTGTCGGCAACCCTTACCTTACCGGATTATGGAAGGGTTGCCCGTCATCCGAGCGAACACATGGGCGCTCGCTCCGCGTGCGCTTCACAGCATGAATCCGGTCGCGGAGGGCATCCCAAATCTGCCGCTCGGGTGTAACCAACCTTTTCCGTTATAGAATGGCGGCCCGATGGCATTGTCCCCCGGAGTACGGTTGGGCCCCTACGAAATCCTGGACGCGCTCGGCGCGGGCGGGATGGGCGAAGTCTATCGTGCACGCGATACGCGGCTGGAGCGTACCGTCGCGATTAAGATCTTGCCAGCTCAGTTCTCCGACGATCCTGTTCGCAAGCAACGGTTCGAACGCGAAGCGAAAACGATCTCTAGTCTGAATCATCCGCACATTTGTGTGTTGCATGACATAGGTAATCAGGATGGCGTGGACTATTTGGTGATGGAATGCGTGGAGGGCGAGACGCTCGCCAAGCGGCTGGAGAAAGGACCACTCCCACTGGAACAGGTGCTGAAATACGGCGCGGAAATTGCCGACGCGCTGGATAGGGCACATCGCAGCGGCATCGTCCATCGCGACTTGAAGCCCGCCAACATCATGCTGACGCCGACGGGCATGAAACTCCTGGACTTTGGACTCGCGAAACCGGCCGTGCCGATGACTACGCTTGCCACACTCACGACCACCGCCCCGAAACAATCGCCGGTGACCCAAGAAGGCACGATTGTCGGCACATTTGAATATATGTCGCCGGAGCAGGTCGAGGGGAAAGAGGTGGATTGCCGCAGCGACATTTTTTCGCTGGGCGCCGTGCTCTACCAGATGTTAACGGGCAGGAAGGCGTTCCAAGGCAAGAGCCAGCTCAGCGTGGCCTCGGCGATTCTTGACAAGGAGCCTGAGCCGATCAGTTCCGTGAAACCACTGACGCCACCCGCGCTGGATCACGCGGTTCGTCGGTGCTTGGCAAAGGATCCAGAAGAACGATGGCAAGCCGCACGCGACCTCGCCCTCGAATTGAAATGGATCGCTGAATCCAGCTCACAGACTACGCTAACGTCGAACACTCCAGGACACACCCTCCGCACGCGATGGAAAAGAACTGTGGCGTGGAGTGTAGGTTCGTTCATCCTGGCGGCTGTCGCCACCAGTGCAGTGCGGAATTGGAATCGCGCGCCTTCCCTTCCACCGCGGACGATCAGCCGTTTTACGATAACACTGCCACCGGGCCGGCAGCTGGCAGGTCTGGATGGTGGTCCGGTCGTGGCCCTCTCTCCTGATGGAGCCCGCCTCGCCTATGTTGCGCGTCAGGGCGGCGGTGCACAGTTGCTTTATTTGCGCCCGATGGACGGCCTTGAAGCACAGGCAATCCCTGGCACCGAGGACGCAGTGGGTCCTTTCTTTTCACCCGATGGCCAGTGGCTAGGATTTTTTGCCGCCAACAAACTAAAGAAGATTTCTGTGAACGGGGGGCCCGCGCAAACCCTCGGCGATGTTCCGATGGGCCGGGGGGCCAGTTGGAGCGACCAGGGAGTAATCGCGCTGTCACCCACAAATAACTCGTCCCTCCGACAAATGCCGGACACCGGAGGTAGCTCGCAACCCCTCACGCGATTCAACAAAGGAGAAATCGGTCACCGCTGGCCGGACTTCATGCCTGGCGGCAAGGCGCTGCTCTTTGCTGCCGCTGTCACTAATTTTAGTTGGAATCATGCCCAGCTCGCGATCCAATCGCTGGCGACCGGCGAACGACGCAATCTAATCCCAGAGGCCACACAGCCCCGATTCGCCTCGTCCGGACATCTGATATATGCGCAAGGTGCAAACTTAATGGCGGCAGCGTTCGACTCCCAGCGGCTCTCCGTGATGGGGCCTGGAGTCCCTGTTGTGGAGGGAGTCCTGGCGTCCACAACTACCGGAGCCGCGCAATACAGCATTTCCGCTACAGGGTCCCTAGCCTATGTTCCTGGGAGTGATGTGTCTGCTCAATGCGGGCTGGTGTGGGTCAGTCGAAACGGAACCGAGCAGCCGATTTCCGCCCCAGTGCGTGCTTACCTATTCCCGAAGATCTCGCCAGAAGGCGGGCGAGTAGCCGTGGACATCCGCGAGCAAGAGTCCCAAATCTGGCTATATGACCTGATTAGGGGAACCCTGACCCGGTTCACGTTCGAAGGAAGTTTGAGCCTCAGCGGGGTTTGGGCACCGGATGGCAAGCGGTTAGCGATACAGTCAAACAAGAACGGTCCTCTGAACATTTATTTGCAGCCAGCAGACGGCAGCAGCGGACTCGAGCAATTAACCACTAGCGACTCTCTTCAATTTCCGGCCTCCTGGTCCCGGGATGGACAATTGCTGGCGTTTGGCGAAATCAATCCCAATAGCGGATATGACATCTGGGTGTTGCGGCTGAGCGACCGCAAAGCCCAGCCCTTTCTTCAAACCCGCTTCAATGAAAGCGTGCCGCAGTTTTCGCCGGACGGCCATTGGCTAAGCTATGTGTCGGATGAATCAGGTCGATGGGAAATATACGTACAACCCTATCCAGGCCCCGGCGGAAAGTGGCAAATCTCGACCGATGGTGGAATGGAGCCAGTGTGGAACCGAAACGGACGGGAGATCTTCTACCGCAAGGGTGACAAGATGATGGCCGTGGACATTTCCACGCAGCCGAGTTTCAGTGCGGGCAAGCCGCGGATACTCTTTGAGGGACGTTACGAGCGCACGCCTGCCACGGGACCCAACTATGATGTTTCGCCCGATGGCCAGCGGTTCTTGATGCTTAAGCCCAGCGAGCAAGAGGTTGCCGCGCCAACACAAATCAACGTGGTGCTCAACTGGTTCGAAGAACTGAAGCGCCGCGTGCCGACAGAGAAGAAGTGAAAAAGTTCGTTCAACAGATCACTTTCAATCCTGCCCGATGCGCTACCGTCAGAACTGACCGCACTCAACATTCCGATTCGAGCCACCGAGCGATAACTCCTGGATGGTCGGCTTAACCGGCCAATCTCTGCCCATTTTCAGGGCGTCGCGAGCTTGCGCGCTTCGGTGACGATTTTGGTAATCCGGTTGGAGAGGCGGTCGAGGCGGCGGCGAGAAGTTCCATTTGGCAGCGTCCGACGGAACATCTCGAGCACATGTTGAGCAGCGAGCAAAGAATCGATCAGACCATCGAGGCCAGCTCGGGGAGTGAACGGGGCCTTCGGCTGCGGAGCAAGATGCCGAGGTTTGGAACGAGCCAGCTCGAATTCCCGCTGGAGGTCATTCAGCGCCACGTCGAGATAGCGCATGGTCATCTCGGGAGAAGTGTGGCCGAGTAATTTCATCACGGCGGGAAAACTCACACCGGCTCGAAGCATTTCCGTCGCATAGCTATGCCGACACTGGTGCGGGACGATGCGGGTGGAAAGGCCGAGCGCGTGGCAGACCTGATGCAAGTAATCGCGGAGTTGACGAACGAGTGCTTCTTTCGTGCGCGGATGGGCCAGGAGCCGTCCATCGGCAGGCAGCGGATCAAGAGAACGAAAGAATTGCAGGCGTCGGACGAGTTCACACACAAAGGAATCCACGGGGACCATACGTTCTGTTTTGAGTTTGCCGAGCGGCACGTGAACCGCCCATTGATTCGGAGCGGTAGAGCGAAGGCAGTCGAAGGACAGATCGGCGCATTCACCGATGCGCATGCCGGTGTGGCGAATCAACAAAAAGACATTGCCACCCAGGTCGTTGCGCCGGAGGAATTCCTCCTGCAGGAGTTCATCCTGTTCAGCCGTGAGCGGACGTGGAAGTCTCTGTGGGAGGCGCGGAATGTCCTCACGGCGGATCAGATGGGCGAGTTCAGAAAGCTGTTCTGTCCAAGCCAGCTCGTTGAAGATGCAGCGCAGAGCGATAAGCAGGTTGATACTGGACGCGGTCGCGAGCGTCGGTGTTTGCGAACGTAGGCGAGAAATCCAGCCGAGGATGTGGGGGTCACGGCGCAATTGGTTCAGGCGCTGCACTTCAGAATGATCAGCGCCGAGATAGCTCAAGAAATTGCGGGCGGTGCCATGGTAATGACGAGTTGTGTCGGGACTGAGTGCCACGCCGAGGGAATCGACCGCGCGGTCGAAGACCGGAGCCAGAGGATGTTGGAGCGGAAGGCGTCGCGCGCGGTTCATGAGGAGGCCTTCGGAAGGGGACGGATGTGCTGCGCCACGGCACGTGCATACTCAAGATAGACGTCTTGTGGGGTAACCAGCACATAGAGCAGCGTGGTTTGGATGTCCGCGTGACCCATCAGCTGCATGAGCGCGGGCAGACTCATACCGGCGCGGATCATGTCCGAAGCAAAGGTGTGTCGAAAGCGATGAGGGTTGGCGAGCTGGATGCCAGTGGCCTGGCGATGGTAGCGGAATAAGGATCGTAATCCCGCGGCGGTCATGCGTGTTCCGCGCGCGTGTCCTTTGAGTGAGACGAAGAGCGCGGCGGAGCAGGGATTGGGCCGTTCCAGTCGCAGGTAGTGTTCGAGCAGTTGCACCGTTTCCGGCGCCAGCGGCAGGAAGCGAAATTTATTGCCTTTGCCACGAACGCGAAGCTGTGCTTCGGAAAGCAACGCGTCGTCCCGATTCAAAGCCAATACTTCGGCGGACCGCAGCCCTTGCAGTAACATCAAGCCCACAATGGCCAAGTCGCGCGAAGTGCGGAAACTGGACCAGAAGCGCGCTACTTCATCCACCGAGAGCGGCACGATGTTGCGTTTGGGCACCTTCACGCGCAGCCGGCTCGTTGCCACCCGCGGCCGGCCAAGACCCATCGGCTTTCGCTGCAAGAACGCTTGATGAAAGCCGCGGGCGATCTGGCAGGGAGCTTCGGGAAATTCGTTGCGGAGGGCGCGCTCGGCGACGGCCACGCGGTCATTGATGGTGGAAGGAAAGGGCCGACGTTTTTGGCTGGACTGGAAGCGCACATAATCCAGCAGCGTGGACTCGATCAGGTCACCTTCCCTAATGTCGCCGGTGTAATGAGCACTCTCCCACCAACGAACAAAGTGCAGCAAGTTGTGAGCGTAGATGCGCAGACTGGTGTTCGCCAAGCGGCGAACATATTCGCGATCCAGGTAACGATTGATCCAGCCGACTTCCCGGCCAGTGGTCTGCTCGACGACACGAACCGGACTTTGTGCGATGTGGGAGGTCTGCTGGTAGATCACGCAGAACTTCATGGCGGAGCAGCCTCCAGGAGAGATTGGAACTGTCGCGCATCACCGCCCTGGACGAAGAAGGAGTTCGGATCGTGGCCATCGGGCAGGAGCACGCGGCGAGTGGCGATGCCTTGCGCGCGCAGACGCTGTGCTAGCTGCTGCGAGGCTTGTTGACCGCTGCCGTTGACGTCGACATCGAAGGTGAGATAAACGGTACGCGGACGGTCGCACAGCTGTTGAAACTGGTCGGCGTTGAGATGCGTGCCCAACGAGCAGGCGACATGGCGAAAACCTGCCTGCCACAACACGGCATAGTCGAACAGCCCCTCGACGAGAATTAACTCGGGACATTGTTGAACCTGCTCCCAAGCATACAAGCCACCCTTGGAGCCCGAGAGGAATCGATGGGCGAAGGCGGCAGCAATACTGCGGCCGTAGAGGTTGACGACACGTCCGCCTTGGCAGCACGGGAAGATGGCGCGCCGATAAAAGGCATCGTGCCCCTGCGAATTGAGCAGGCCGAGACGCTGCAGGAGCTCGCAAGAATAGCCTTGAGCCGTGAGATGACGGCGCAGGCTCCCACCCGGGGCATAACCGATCCGCAGTTCTTTGATCAGGGCAGGGTCGCGCACTCCGCGTTGCTCAAGATAGCGCAGTGCCTCGGGGTAGCGATCGAGTTGCTGTTGATAGAAAGTGGCGGCTCGCTCAAGCACGGCGGTAGAGTCAGCTGGAAGAACGCTTTGCTGCTCGAGGTAGGCGAGACTTTGGCGAAAGGACAGATGACGGGACAATTGGACAAAGCGAATGAGATCGCCTCCCTGGCCGCAACCGTGACAGTAAAAGAGATTTTTGCTGGCGTTGACATAGAACGAAGGCCGTGTTTCCGAATGCAGGGGACAGAGTCCGACGAACTCGGGGCCCTGACCGGCAGGCCGGGCGACCCAATTTTGCTGCCGCAGATAATCGAGCAGCGGCAGACGCTGTTTCAGTTTTTCGACGTCCTCGCCCACGGCGCAGTTTTGCCTCTGGAGACGAACGTAGGAGAAGGTGGGCCAGCATTCCCAGGCAAGGATGGTGGGCAGGAGAAAATTTCTCAGAGCCGCAAGGGCCAGAGAATTTGCAGAACCGGAGTCAACCAAGACAAAGGCCCCGCTTCGCGATCGGCCCGATCGCCGTGCGCCAGCCAGTGAGTCACGCGGGCGAGCGTTTGGCGGAGAAAGGAAAGTGCTGGTTGGGAGCGATCCATACCGTGGGCCCAGCGGCGAAGTGTGGAAGGATCGGGCACACGGTTAGAGTCTTTGAGCGTAGGCATGGCCTCTTCCCAGGAGCAGTGCTCCACAAATCGCCGTCGCAACCCCTGACAACGAGTCAGCAAGCTGTACTGCGTGTAAGGGAGTGAAAAATACGGCAGGAAGGTGAAAGTTTTCCCGCAACCGGCGCAACGACCGCGCCGGATACCAATCCAGTCGTGGTGTTCATCGTGCGCCTGCTTGCGGCGGTGCCCGTGACCGATGATCGAATCGCATTCACACGCGGGGCAGCGCCGCAGAATGATCTCGGCGCAGCCCGCGGCCCAATCGGCTTCGAGCTTGTGCAGCGGGACACAAAGTGGGATAAACAAAATCGTAGTTCATTGGGGGCTCTGTCCTCCGGCGTTGACCTGCCAAGATCTGAGCCGGAAGCAGAGCTCCTTCCTCCTGAAACAAAAATCCAACTGAAAGAGAATAACGCTTCTCACCTACAGCTTTTAGGGGTGTGATTCAGAAGATTGGCCGGTAATAATCGGCAAACAGGAAGTAAGCGCTGATGTGTCTCCTGGAATTACTTCCGCATTGCCCGTAATTCGACCACGATCGGGGTTTAATCCCGTTGCTTCCGTTAAACAGCGCTGAGAGGCCCGAGCGGTGCGCCGACCACCAGCGTCATTTGTGCAGCTTGGCGGGCCAGTTCAGAACCACGGTCATGGGTGCCGTATCCGTCTGCTTCACCGGAGTATTGATCAGAAATCGTTGCCCGTCCCGGCTCACGTCATAAACGAACAGATCCACGCGGGAGACTACCTGGTGGGGAGTGGCCTGGAAAAGTGCGACTGGCGTGCCCGGATCGAACGTCTCTCCTATCGTCACCGGCGCGGCCATTATCTTTCCGTCCGAAGAAAGGTAGAACAGCTCTTTGCCGTCTCCTCGCCATCGGGGCTGTTCTCCTCCGCCCGTCGAGACTTGCCACTTCCCACGTGCATCCGGAAATGAGGTCACGTAAATCTGCCATTTCCCGGTCTCATTAGAGGCGTAGGCCACCCATTTTCCGTCCGCCGAGAACTGGCCATTCCTGAGGACAGACACCGCTTTCAGGAACAGACTGCTCTTTAGCTGCGGGAGAGTCAGGAACCACAGGTCCGTGCCACGGATGTACAGAATAAATCTCCCGTCTCTTGACCAGTCACTTGGATATTTGTCGCGGTCCCCCTGCACGATGCACTTCGCTTCTTGCGCACCGTCAGAGTTTTTCATGTACAGGTCGAAGTTGGCTTGGCGATTCGAGCCAAACACGAGTCGCGTGGCATCCGGGCTCCAGATGGGGATCGCGTCAGAGCCCGGGTCGAACGTGAGCCGCTTGGGGCTATCGCGCTGCAAATCATAAGTCCAAACGTCGGTGTTCAAGCTCCCTAGGTCGACCTTATCAACAGCCACCGATCTTCCATTCGGAGCTATGGATACGTTGGCATATACATCGGGATTGCCCACCAAACCTACTTCACTCCCCTTACGGTCGAACCAGACCGGTTGCGAAATGGCGACCCCGCTGCCCGTCTGAGCAACCAGCACGCCAGCATCCGAGACCGCAAACACCGCTTTCTTGACTTGTGGCTGATACTGGATCTCCGTCAGGATGGGTGTAGGTTCTCCCGTCAATGCCAATCGCTTGAGATCGAATCGCTGGGCGAGCAGAGTCTTGTCCCGGTAAAACAGGAGGTAGCCTGGCGCGGCATAGGCCGCGTTGGCCGCCGCTTCCGCGACGAAGCGTTTTTCGTTGGAATCCAGCGAACCCACGAAGATGGCATCAACGCCTTTCCGCCCAGCGAAATTGGCTGCCAAGTACAGGTAGTGAGTTCCATCTGGCAGAAACATGGCCCAGCGATGGCTCTGTTCTCCACGGCTCGGATCCGGGTTGTCGATCGGTGTGGGAGTTCCGCCAGAAGCCGAGACTCGATACAGGCCCTTACCGAGTGATGCATCGGGCGTGAAAACAATCACGCCGTCCCTGTTCCAAGTGCCGCCACGCCCCGAGGGCGCATCGCAAACCGTTTGCACTGGGCCACCCGACACCTCCAGCCTCTTTAGTTTTCCATCGGCAAAGAACGCCAGAGATCGGCCGTCAGCCGACCAGAACGGATAGGTGGCGCCTTCCGTATCGGCGAGGTTTCTTGCGCCTTGCGATCCCAGCTCGTAAATCCAGAGCGCATCCTTCACTGCAAATTCCTGATGCGCGACCACGGCGATAGTTTGGCCGTTCGGAGCTATCACGATGTCATGCGCGTGAAACGGCAGCGGAGCAAAAAAATAGTTCGTTTGTTCCACAGGTTTCGAGTTTCGCCGCCATATCGCCCCGACGACCAGGGTGACGACCAAGGCACTTAAGATGAGCCAGGCCAGAGTTTCTCGGGTCTTTCTCGCTGCTGCTAATGGCGGTGTGCCACCCGTGAGCCCGCCACTCTCGCAGACCCACCTCAGCTCTGCTCCGAGGTCGCATGCGGTTTGCCATCTGTCGTCGGGATCTTTGGCAAGGCAGCGTTTGACTATGCGGTCCAGCGAGGGTGGTGACGCTGGAGCCAGTTCCGTGATCGGCTTGGGATCGACCGACAGAATCGCCGCGATCAGGCTTGCTCTGGTTTTCCCGTTGAATGCAGGCCTGCCTGTGGCCATCTCGTGGAGCACTTCTCCGAAGGCGAAGATGTCGGTGCGTGCGTCTGCTTCCCGTCCCTCCAACTGCTCGGGCGCCATGTACTGGAATGTCCCCATAATGGTGCCTTCAGCGGTGAGCTTCTTGTCCGAGGTGATTTCCGTCAGCTCGTTGGCGATCGGCGCCGTTTCTGGGTTGAGCTTAGCCAAACCGAAGTCCATCAACTTCACGCCTGATTTAGTGAGCATGATGTTGGCGGGCTTGATGTCGCGATGGATGATTCCTTGCCGGTGCGCTTTATCCAGAGCACCCGCAAGGTCAATGGCGTATCTCAGAACGTCCTGGATAGGCAGTGAACCCTTTTCCAGTTTTTTCTGCAGCGTCTCGCCTTCGAGATATTCCAACACCAGGTAGTCCACTCCGTCCTGATGTCCGATGTCATGCAGTGTGCAGATGTGAGGGTGTGAAAGCGTGGCGATAGACCGTGCTTCTCGTTCAAATCGCTGCCGCTTCTCGGGATCCTGGGCAAGCTCGGAAGGCAATACCTTCACCGCGACAGTGCGATCCAGGCGGGTGTCCTTGGCGCGATAAACCTCACCCATGCCGCCAGCTCCGGCAGCGGATATCACCTCGTAGGGCCCGAACCGAGTTCCTGACGCAATCGGCATGGGGATTCCCGAAATTATAGTCTTATACAACGAAGATGTTACGGTTATCTCCTGCGGAAGGCTTTAGCCGGTTGAACGAACCGACCAACTCCCGGATGGTCGGCAACCCTTACCTAATCGCGTTACGTCAGAGCTGCCCGTCATCCGTCCCGCGCTCGGAGTGTAATCAGTGGGCAGCGCCTGAGGGCCCCGGGTCATTGAGGTTTGATCCCAGCGGCTTTGGCGATGCGCGCTGCGTTTTCACTCTCGCTCACCACAAAGCAAGCGAACTCAGGCTGTGTCATGCTCATGGGATCGCCCCCATGCTTCACAAGCCAATCGCGCAAATCTGGCGTCGCCAACGCACGTGCGATGTCCTTCGCTAGTTTGTCCACTACTCCGGCAGGAGTGCCGGCGGGTACCCATACTCCATACCAAATCGGATAGTCGAAGCCAGCGATGCCAGTCTCCGCGATGGTCGGCACGTCCGGTAGCAAGGATGAGCGCTTCTTAGTGGTCACGCCTAGTGCACGGAGCCTGCCCGCACGGATATCGGCTAAAGCGAGCTGGATGGGCGCCATCATATAAGTCGTACGCCCTGCGATCGCGTTGGCAATCACATCAGTGATCGCGTCGTCCGGACGCGGGGGCACGTGTACCGCCTCAATACCAGCCTGTAAATTGAATTTCACAAGCCCCAAGTGCGTGCCAGTGCCGATGCCCGTCGAGCCGAACTTCAGCCCACCTGGGTTTACTTTCGCTGCTGCAATAAGCTCACGCACAGTGGTGATGCCGGAAGACTTGCCTGAGACCAACACATAAGGCTGACTGGTCAGCGGAGCGACGGCGATGAAATCTTTCAACGGGTCATACGGCAGGTCCTTCACGAGCGCGGCGCTGTACGCCTGAGCGCTGGTGTTCACGAGCAACGTGTAACCATCAGCTGGCGACTTCGCGACCAGGGCGGGGGACGTGGTTCGCAGACTGTAGTCTCTCAACCAGCAACAACCTCGAATATCCGCGTTGGGTATTCAAATACTTACGAGCACTGCGGAAACAACCCTTTTAAACCGCCACCGGTTTTCAACAAGTTAGCGGCTACGGGGGCTGGCAATAGGAACTGCGGTAGGGCTTGGCCGATATTTCGACGCAAGTGGAAGTCGATCGGTAAACGTTGGCGCTTGAGGGCCGAGGTCTCCAACGAAGGCTTCTCAGGGTTATAATCACGGCCAATCATGGCCCTCGCTGCAGGAACACATCTAGGTCCTTACGAAATCCTCAGTCCGCTGGGCGCGGGCGGGATGGGGGAAGTGTATCGCGCGCGGGACACACGGCTGGAACGCACTGTCGCGGTAAAGATTCTGCCGGCGAGCATTTCCGCGGACCCGGTAGCAAAGCAACGGTTTGAGCGGGAAGCGAAGACCATCTCCGGATTAAATCACCCGAACATCTGTGTGTTGCATGACGTTGGAAGTCAGGACGGCGTGGACTATCTGGTGATGGAGTGCGTCGAGGGAGAGACTCTTGCCAAGCGGCTGGAGAAAGGGCCGTTGCCGCTGGAGCAGACGCTGAAGTATGGGGCGCAAATCGCGGACGCCTTGGATAAGGCCCACCGGAGCGGGGTGGTGCACCGGGACTTGAAGCCTGGGAATATCATACTGGCTCCAACGGGAGCTAAACTCCTCGATTTCGGTCTGGCCAAGCCTGCCCTCCCAATGGCCACGCTGGCGACGATGACCGCACTCTCCCCGCGGCAAGCACCTGTAACCCAAGAAGGAATGATTGTCGGCACTTTTCAATACATGTCGCCAGAACAGATCGAAGGGAAAGAAGTGGACGGCCGCAGCGACATTTTTTCGCTTGGCGCAGTGCTGTATGAAATGGTGACGGGAAAACGAGCGTTTGAAGGCAAGAGCCAGTTGAGCGTGGCAAGTGCGATCCTGGAAAAGGAACCGGAGCCGATCTGCGCAACGAAAGCGACGGCGCCAAGAGCTCTGGATCACGCGGTGAAGAAATGCCTGGCAAAACTCCCTGAGGAACGATGGCAGAGCGCTAGTGATCTGGCAAGCGAACTGAAATGGATCAACGAAAGCGCCGGACAAGCCGCTGACACCACATTTGTGGCAGCCCCAGGAAAGACGAAGGGAAGAGCGGCCTGGCTCATCGCCGGCGTACTAGCGGTTGCCGCCCTCGTCGGGGCCCAGCGATGGCTAGGTTCCAAGCCGCCGGAACAAATCATGTATTTCGCTGCCCCGTTTGCGTCTCCCGCGCGTGACATCGCTGTCGCTCCCAACGGGCATACGATCGCTATCCCCGCGGAGCTGGAATCCGCGCGGAAAAATGCGCTCTGGATTTACGAACTGGGATCGCCAACCGCCAGAAGCCTCGCCGATACCGAGGGTGCTACCTATCCGTTCTGGTCGGCTGACGGACGATCTCTGGGGTTCTTTGCCGACGGAAAATTAAAGAAAATAGAGATATCAGGTGGACGTGCTCAGATTATCTGCGATGCGCCGTCGGGGCGAGGAGGCACTTGGAACAAGGACGGCGTAATTGTTTTCACTCCGGATGCCCGGGCCGGGGTAGGGCTCTATCGCGTTTCAGCTTTCGGCGGAACTCCCGCCGCGATCAGTAAGATCGATACGGGTCGAGGGGAATTGAGTCATCGTTGGCCCGTGTTTCTGCCTGACGGAATTCACTACCTGTATATGGCTGGCAATTTCGCCGGCCAGAAGGGCGTAGATGCCATCTTTGTGGGTTCACTGGAATCCAGCGAGAAACGATTCGTCGTGGAAGCAGATGCGAACGCTGCCTACGCCGAACCAGGGTACCTGCTTTTTTACCGGGACAAGAATCTCCTTGCCCAGCCGTTCGATCAGAAGCGCTTTGCGTTGACGGGAGCGCCGACGACTATTCTGACCGACGTCCAATACCAGCCGCAGGTGAAAAGGGCCATATTTGGCGCCTCCCAAAACGGCCTGCTTGCCGCTCAGAGCGGCAGCGGGGTTGCCCTTTCACAACTCGTTTGGCTTGATCGTAGCGGGAAAGAACTTGGAGCGGTGGGAAAGCCGGACGTTTTTGGAAATGTGTCGATAGCCCCGAATGGAAAGTCGGTGGCTGTGAGTATGACGGACATCGCGATCCAGAATACCGACATCTGGATTTATGATTTGCAGCGCGACACCGCCAAACGGCTTACCTTCGATCCCTCCGCGGACTCCGCGCCAATCTGGAGCCCAGATGCCGCTCGCTTGGTCTTTGCCTCTAATCGGCTGTCCTTTAACGATCTCTATATGAAGAACTCCGATGGCGCCCAGGAAGAGAAGAGGGTCCTGCAGGATGAGATCGACAAATTTCCGGATGACTGGTCCAGAGACGGAAAATACATCCTCTACACAAGAGACACGGATTTGTGGATTTTGAATTTGCCAGAACAGAAGAAAAGCTTGTTTCTGAAAGCACCTTCTAGTTTGAGGAATGGACAATTCTCGCCCGATGGCAAATGGCTGGCCTACGCCTCCAACGAAACGGGAAAATGGGAAATTTACGTAACCTCCTTCCCGGAACCTCGGGGCAAGTGGCAAGTCTCGGTTGGGGGAGGAGAGCAGCCGCGCTGGAGGGGTGACGGAAGAGAACTTTTCTATCTTTCTTCGGATAGTAGGCTGATGGCCGTTCCCGTCACGACCGGGGCCAATTTTGAAGCCCGCACGCCTGTTGCACTTTTCCAGGCCTCCCCCCGCCAGCCAATCCCTATTTTTGACTTGTTCGTTTATGACGTGACCCGAGACGGACAGCGATTTCTGATCAACACGCAAGTCAAGCAGGCAGAAACGCAGCCTATGTCCGTGGTACTCAACTGGACAGCAAAGCTGAATAAATGATACTCGCAGCAGGTAACAAATTCGGACCATGCGAAATCTTTCCGGATTGACGCGGGGGCATAGAAGAGATCGTGCCTCAAGATTGCTGCGCTCACTCACAACACTAGTTCAAGTCGCCTAGTGTTTACTAATGACTTTCGGGAGGAGGGTTGGAGTGCACCGAAGACGAACACTAGGCGATGCTTCGTCTCCTCGGCGGGATCTTGCGTTTTGAGTTCAGGTACAAGCGGGGACTCTGAGACTAGGAGGCACTATTCAACGCCGTCCAGGCAGCTAGAGAGTCCATGTAATCTCTCCAGTGCACGATTTTTCTCTTTTCAATCGTTACGACCGAGATGAGCCTGTTGTCATAGGGCGCCCCAGTCGAAAGAATCCTTCCATGTACCTCGTATTCGATGATTACGACGCGACGATCTTGCGAGCGGTGCACAACAAGCGAGTTGCCGGAGTGAAGTCTGATGTTTTTGCCGTATCCAGAGAAGCTAGCCATCAGATTGGCTCGACCTCGAATTGTCAGAGGCCAACCGGGGAAGTGATATCGAAACTCGAAGAATGCGTCTTCGGCAATCGTATCGAAATCCGGGCCGTGAAGAAAATCCTTGCTCATTTTGCTTTTCCTTTTCAGATGTGGTCGATCTTTCCCCACTTGTGCTCGAAGCGAGCAAAGTAATCGCCCTTTTCCTCTCCACATCGGAGGCAGTAGCTCCAACGTTGGTCAGGTCGCCAGAGGGCGGGTTGCCCACACAACGTGCACTGCTCGAACAAGCTCCCGATCTTTGCATGACCGATTGCCTCGACGAGCTCTTCGAACAAATCGCCGCTCAAAATGCATTGTTGGCACATGGTGATTCCCCTAAAAGAACGTCCGGGCGCTCCCGTGGGAGCGCCCGGAGGTAGAGTTATACTTCTTCGATTTCGCCAATATCGCCCTCGGTGGCCTTCAGTGAATATTTCTGGAGTGCACTGAGTGGGCGCCCGAGGCGTTTGGGCAGTTGCTCAACGAGAGGTTGCGAACGTTCCATAACTTCTTTCGCAACTTCTGGATTCTTCTTCCACAAGGCCAAACTTGCATTGGTGAAGTTGAACCCTTGCATCGCGACGTTCGGGTTCTTGTACGACATCAAAACGTCCACATCTGTGAGCGACTGGTCATCACCGCCGATTTCACGGAGGGTGTTGAAGTTTTGCTTTCCAAGGGACAAGTAACCGAACGAGTACTCGATTGCAGGCGTCTGCCCGGTTTTCGGGTCCTTCGTGTACTTTCCGGTGGTTGGATTGGCGTTTTCGTACTTGAGCGCCAACACAACTGCGGTCAAGCGTGGCTCATCGAAGCGGTCGCAACAAGCGCCGCCGTCGCAGAGGACGGACCCGACGCCGACTCCGCCGAAATGGACCGAGCCCTTCACAGGCGGATACGGGAGTACGGAAAACCGCACCGTCTTCCCCGATTCCGGCTTGATTCGCTGCAGACCACTTCGGCGGGTGAAATCTTCGTCGTCCCAAGAGGTGGTCTTATAGGCCGCCGCTACCGAGGCCGGTGGCGCCTCGGAGGCGGTCGGGTTAGGGTTTGTGATTTGTATTACAGGCTGTGCTGCGCCTTGAGGCTTGAATACTAGGTCTTCTGTGTCCGTAATAGTCTTCATTGGAATGCTCCATCATTTAGTGAAAGTCCCTGTCGGCTTTGCCGATGGGGAGCGTCGGTTTCCCGACCCTCATCATCGAATCTCGAAGTCAAGATTCATTGTTTAGTTGCTTATAAGGCCCCAAACGAGAATTCCGTTCTCGTAGCGGTTACAGTTCTAGGCTGCTTTCAAACCGACAACATCGACGAGGTCGTCGAGGGCCTGAATCACCGCGGTATATCGTTGGTCGAGGGCGGTGATCTTGTCTCTGGGAATGGACTGGTCCGCGGCAAAGGGCTGCAGGATGCCGGCCGTCAGTGGGGCATAAATCTTTTCATAAAGCTTCAGGAAAACCAGGCAGATCTGATAGCCGTGCGCGAGGAGCCGGTAGCGGCGGGAATGAGCGATCTTTTCGACTAAGCCCTTGGCGCGCAGCTTCCAGAGGTCATAACGGAGGGAGGCAAGTTTGTACTGTTCCGGTGTCAGGTGCAGGGCCTGCAGGGTTTGTGGATACAAGTCGCGGGTGGTGAAGGTGCCTTCGGCGGCGAGGTAGCAGAAGCGCACCAGGGAGTGCATGACGGCCAACTGTCGAGGCTGATCCAGCTTCAGACCAGGGATGCGCCTGCCGTTGGGAAGAATCGTAGGCTGGGTGAGCTGGTGAAGTTGCTTACGGTCCACGAAGGTTTCCAGAATATCTTGCTGCACCTCCAGATAGCGGTCGATGATGCCGCTTAACGTCTGGCGTAATTGAGGAAGATTGTCCACGGCCTTGCCGATGCCGTAATCGGTGGAGATATTGTTGGTGGCCGTTTCCGTGCGCAGGATGAAACGATCGCGGACATATTGCTTGAGGAAGCCTTTGCGGTAGTGGCTGCGGATCACCGGGTTGGGTAGGTTCATGTCCTCGATCACGGTCTGGAGCTTGCCGCCATGATACCGCGTGATGCGGCGGCCGAAGATCAGGGTGAGTTTGTTGGGTTGACCGATGGTGCGATTGGCGTCAAGGAGTCGTTGCTCGAGGGCATCGACGGCGGCACGACGACGGAAGAGCAGATTGTCGCAGTACTCTACCTGCGCAAAAAACAGCCGGTGCTGAACGCCGGCGTGCTTTCTCTCTTCGGAAGTGAAAAAAGGCATGAAGCGGGTCAGCCACTTTTGAGCACAGGTGATCATCTCGTCGGCGGTGAGGGAATCGGCGAGTTTCTGAAGGGCTTCCGGATCGGAACACTGCAAGAAAGCGTTGGCACACTGTTGAAAGCGGATGCCGCGCTCCTGCAGGCGCAGGGCCAGCCAGCAGTGCTGATTGAGACAGACGCGAGCAGAGAAGGGGAAATAGGGACAGATCCGTACAAACATTTGACCCCAACGGGAGTCCTGGACGTAGAAGTTGTATTGTTCGACCCAGCGTCGCTTCATTTCCAGATGCCAACGGTCGTCTTTCCCGATGGCGGTCATGAGGGTGGCGGGTTCGCGGGCTTTGATGATGGCCACCACCTGATCGGGTTGGACACGCCGGAAGTAGCGATCCACAAAGTCATCGCGTCGGCCGGGGGGATCTTCCTGAATGGGTACTCCCCATTTCTGAGAACGGTTTTTGGCCCAGTTGTGGTATTGCGTGGCGATGTCGCGCAACACTTGCCGACTCACGGGATAGATCTGGCGATAGGCCCAGAAAAAGCCCACGGCGCGCTGTTCCTGTTGAAACGGCTGGATCATGGCGTGGAGCAGAATACGATCGAAGCAACGATAGGCGAAACGGATGTTATCCTTATGGTGTTCGTAAAAGGCGTTCATGGGGTCCTCCAGTGGGGTCAGATCCCTGGAGCATACCCCACTGAACGCCTCTCTGTTTTATGCCTGTCCCCAAAACTCCAGCACGAACCTTTCGGGATCTCGTGGTGTGGCGCAAGGCGCACGAGTTGGTGTTAGCGGTGTACTCGTTCACAGCGGCCTTTCCGAAGGAGGAGACTTCCGGCTTAGCGTTGCAAATGCGACGGGCCGTGGTCTCCGTCCCTGCCAACATCGCGGAAGGATTTCGTCGGCGTGGGAAAGCTGACAAAGCTCGCTATATGAATATGGCCGAGGCTTCCCTGGAGGAGAGCCGCTATTACTTGATCCTGGCGCAAGATCTTGGATACGGAGACACCAGCAGTCTCACAACTTCACTCGAGGAAGTCAGCCGCTTACTCAACGCCTATACAAAGGCCATTCTGGCTTCGGACTCCTGACTTCCATATCCCGAAGGGATATCAAGGGCGAAGCCCTTGCCTAGTTAGCGAACTCCACCACGGACTGCCCCCCCGTAGGCGGCGGAAGCTTTTCTAGGCTGCGTTTTGACGCTCTGCACCGAACCCTGTGCCCACCTCCCAAAACGTCACTTCCTGGATCCACCCGTTCTCACTCGATTAAAGGATCCGAAGTTACGCCAGGGCGCCCCCCCGTTTGGCCGCGGAGCGGATCCGGCCAGATCGGCAGCCCTGAATGCCCTGGGGCCGAATCACCTACCAACGGGCCGAGAAATAATGATTACGCAATGTATTTATATAGGGAGATTCGAATGAGAAGAGAAATTGACCAACTCGTGCCGACGACGGTCCAGCGGTATCGAAGCATCGCTCGGAAGCTGTGGGCGAAGGCCGAGGCGGGCACCGCCACGGAATGGGAAAAGAACGAACTGCAGAAGCTGGAAAGACAGTTAGGGATCAGCGGCCGCGACGTTCGGCCGCCCGGGCGGCCCCGATCGACGGGCGACTAATCGCCCCGGAGACAAGAACAATACTCAGGTCGACGAAAAAGTTTGAAGTATTTTGCTTTGGGAGGGATTTCAGTCTGGCTCACCCGTTGTGAACGGGTGTCGTGCGGGGGTTACTTCGTCGCGGGATAGACCCAAGGCTCGGGCTTTTCCACAATCGGACCCGGCACATAGGGTTTACGACCGTCGAGTTGCCCATGCTCCTCGGCGCACATGTCGTAGATTTGCATCGCAACCCGTGAGTCCACGAGTCCGGCAAGTTCTCCGGCATAGATGAGATTGTACATGCGCTCCGCCAAGGTCTTTCCGGCTATGTCGCCGGAGAAGACTTTGTTGAGTTGGTCGGTCAAGGTGCACGGGTCAATCGCCTTCTTGAGTTTCCCGAGCACGGTGTTCGGCTTGGTTTTCATCGGCACTACCTCCTGACATCATTACAGCAGAGACCGCTAAATCTGTCCAATGCGCAGCGAAATAGGTACCGATTTGGCCATAAACGTGCTCAAGAGTCGCTTAGAATGGCTGCCGGTGACCGTCTGGCGGGAGCGCGGTTTTATCCTGCCTCAACGTCATACGGCCTCAGTGATCGCAATGAGCCAGTCGACCCGATCGGGGTCAAACCGCAGGAATACCATCCGCTTCTGAGCCATGCAAGAAAATCGAAAATCACTGCGTGAGGGTGGCCGCCGCCGAGTATTACCGGACGCTGCTGCCGGCCCTCGCCGGCGCCGTCCTCTCGGTCGCCGCATTCTCATCGGGATACACCCAAGCCAAGCCCGATTTCCCTGCCATATCCGTCGATGCACATGCTTCGATCGTGGAACCGTTCCCCCTCGGATTTCTTGGCTCGATGCCATTGACTTGTTGCCGAGGCGCAGAGACGATACCGCCAGCGACGGCTGACCAACGACGGAGAGGAAAATCGATGTCGCGTCGGTCGGGACAAGTAGGAACCGTAGTTAAGGAAGGGGGTTGGTACCGAGTGCGATTCCGATTGGATGTTCCCGGGCAGTATCAACGAGTGCAGAAGAGCATCAAAATCTGCCCCGTTTCTGGCACGGAACTTTTGACGAAATCGGAGCGTGAGCGCCGAAAGGTCGAAATCGTGAACTCATTTGGCGCCAACAGCGTAGAGCAGTTCAACAAAGTCAAGGCAATCGGAATGGGCCATACGTTCCGCGAGCAGGCAAAGAACTGGTTGCAACAGCGCGTGACTCGCAAACGGAAGCCCATCAAGCCGGCAACCGTGAGAGGGTGGGAGAGTTATCTCGATAACCACCTCAATCCACTCATCGGGGATATGGTCTTACCCCACATCAACAACGCGACGTTAAAGATGATGGGCGAGAAGCTGTCCGCCGCTGGTTTGAGTCCGACAACGATCCATGATGTAGCGAAGGTGATGAGATGGGTAAAAGCGTCTGCCGTCGATGAGGATGGTGAACAACTCTATCCGACAAAATGGAACTACGAGTTTGCTGACATTCCCGTTATCGGGCACCAGCGCACTCCCATGTTCAGCGGAGAAGAGATTACCAAAATCATCGCCAAGGCCGAGAAGCAGGAACGTGTCATATACGTTCTGTTCCCAGCCAGTGGGCTTCGAGCAGGCGAACTGTTCGGTCTAGAAGTGAAGCACTTCAACGGCGTCACGATCACGGTTGCACAGTCCGTATGGGAAGGTCGAGTCCAGACTCCAAAGACGGTGAACGCTTTCCGTCAGGTGGACTTGCATCCTACCGTTGCGGCCATGCTCCGCGATTTCGTTGGCGACCGGAAACAGGGCTTTCTCTTCCGGACTCGCACGGGGACACCATTCCTTCAATCGAACTTCCTTCGTAGCTCTCTATACCCGATTCTTGAAGAACTCGGAATCGAGAAACAGGGCTTCCACGGCTTCCGCCGGTTCCGTGTCACCCACCTTGAATCTAGCTGCGTGCCACCCGCCCTAGTGAAGTACTGGACGGGACACGCCAAATCGAGTGACGGTGAAGTAGTTCGACAGACCGTCACAGACAGATACATCAAGATGGCAAAAGACACGAAGTTCCGTGCAGATGTTGCGGAGCGAATCGGACTCGGTTTCGACTTGCCGAAGGCCAAAACGGTCGAAGTTGTTCCAGGTGTTCCAAACGTTCCAAGATCTCAAGAAACGGAGGTCACTGTAAGCATTTGAAAAATCGGGAGAAGTTGGCTCCCCGGGCTAGATTCGAACTAGCAACCCTTCGGTTAACAGCCGAATGCTCTACCATTGAGCTACCGGGGAACAGACAAGCAGGCTTTTAATTTACAACAACTCGCATCGTCGCGCCAACTGGCCCATCAGCAAGAACGTAGAAGTTAGAAAATAGGAAACACCTCCTCACGCAGCGCGATTCGCTTTACGCCGCAACGACGGGGTTGCGCAGAACGCCCAACTTTTCGATCTCGATCTCGACGATGTCGCCCGGCTTCAGAAACACGGGTGGAGTGCGGAACACGCCGACACCTTCGGGAGTGCCTGTCGCAATGATATCGCCGGGCTCCAGCGTAATGCTTCTGGAGATAAACTCGATCAATTCCGGAATGCGAAAGATCATTCTAGAAGTATGGGAGTCTTGAAGAGTCACTCCATTCACGCGTGCGGCTATCGAAAGCGCATGCGGATCGGAGATTTCGTCGCGTGTGGTCAAGTAAGGACCGGTGGGACAGAAAGTGTCGGGCGATTTCCCGCGCACCCATTGTTTATCGCCAAATTGCCAGGCCCGCGCCGACACATCGTTCAACGGCATATAGCCCGCTACATACTGCAGCGCGTCCGCTGCGGAAATTCCCTTTCCCCTGCGCCCGATGACAACCGCAAGCTCGGCCTCGTAATCCGCCTGAGGATCGCCCTCCGGAATGACAATCGGGTCGCCAGGCCCGGAAATGCTCGTGGTAAATTTCGCAAAGATAATAGGAGTCTTCGGCACCTCTTTGGCACCCGACTCGATGGAATGGTCACGGTAATTCAGTCCTACGGCTATGATTTTTCCGGGGCGAGGCACGGGGGCTCGCAGCCTTACATCAGCCAGAGGAATGAACGCACTCTGCGGCGCTTCCTTGATCAGCTCCTGCGCTTTCTGAATTGCCGCGTCTCCTGCCGACAAAAACGAGGAAATGTCCGAGAAAAGCTTTGCCATATTACCACTGCCTTGCGCAAGAAGTCCGAAATGTACTACGCCATTGTTTGTGAACGCGCCAAGGCCCGCCGCTCCATCTTTCCCCTCACAACTCACAAGACGCATCGAAATCTCCCCAAGCCAATTTAAAGATTTGCTCCAAACGATCTTGTACGTAGCATTGTAGTCGATTTCCTCGTTTCAGCCGCTTGGCCTCTATGTCCTCGCCGCGCTATTCTAATGCCTTAGCAGGTCAGTCTCATCCAGC
Source organism: Candidatus Acidiferrales bacterium (assembly GCA_963783955.1). Lineage (GTDB taxonomy): Bacteria > Acidobacteriota > Terriglobia > Acidiferrales > UBA7541 > Acidiferrum. Next base: position 67,241 of record CAWAPN010000006.1, read on the forward strand.
CCTTCCTGCCGCATCCGGCAAGAAAAGCGACCGGTCGCCCACCATAGGAAAAGGAGGACGTTCTCGTGTCGGAAAAAAAAGAGAAATTAATCGTCGTGACAGGGGCGGGCGGTTTCATCGGCGGCCATCTCATTGCTGCGTTTCGCGCTCGCGGCTACAAATCCATTCGCGCGGTGGACAGCAAGCCGTTGCTGGACTGGTATCAACGATTCGATGATGTCGAGAATCTCTCGCTCGATCTAAACCAAAAAGAGAACTGCGAAATCGCGGCTCGCGGCGCCGGCGAAATTTACAACCTTGCCGCCAACATGGGGGGAATGGGCTTCATCGAAAGCCACAAAGCCCTCTGTATGCTTTCGGTGCTGATCAACACACACATGTTGCAGGCCGCCGTGAAGCACGCCGTTCCGTGGTTTTTTTATTCCTCATCCGCTTGCGTGTACAACGCCGACAAGCAAAAGAGCTTCGAGGCCCTCTCCCTGAAAGAAGAGGATGCCTACCCCGCGATGCCGGAGGATGGATATGGCTGGGAAAAACTTTTCTCCGAACGCATGTGCCGCCACTTCCGCGAGGATTTTGGTCTGCGCGCGCGAATGGCAAGGTTTCACAACGTCTACGGCCCCTGGGGCACCTGGTATGGAGGCCGCGAAAAAGCTCCTGCTGCGATCTGCCGGAAAGTCATTGAGGCCAAAATCAAAGGCAACCATGAAATTGAAATTTGGGGCAGCGGCGACCAGACGCGCAGCTTCATGTATATCGACGATTGTGTAAGGGGCATTGATTTGATCATGAAGTCCGACATTGTAGATGCGATTAATCTTGGTTCCAGCGAGGCCGTCACCATCAACCAACTCGTGGACGTCACGGAAGAGATTGCGGGCATCAAGCTTCGCCGCAGGTACGACCTGAGCGCGCCAAAAGGCGTGAATGGCCGCAACAGCGACAACACCCTGATTCAAAACCTGCTTCATTGGCAGCCAAATACTACTCTGCGTACGGGTATGGAAAAGACATATCGCTGGATTTATGACCAGTATCTCGCGCGCGAGCGCGGCGACTCGGGAGTTGTTCGCGAAGTATTTATCACTTCCAACTAGCTGCTAAGCTAAGCATCCGGATTCGGAATCAATATGTCCCGCACCACGCCGTCCAGGTCGTGGCACGCCGCAATAAATTGCCGAAGTGTGCGGCGCGTAGGAGGAAACGCGTCGAATTCCTCGATGGCCAGACCGCCCTCTTCGTTCGCCCGGCGGAAATCCGAAAACTTTTTGTTCAAGGCCTCGACGATTCGCGGTTCCACAGGCGTGTCGATTCTCGGCAGCACTTCGATGTCGCTGGCATTGAACCTTACCTGCCAGGCATAAGGAGGCGAAATGACCACCTCGCCTCCAATAAATTCGCTCCAGTGCATGTGATTCCGAAATGCCGCCGAAAGTAGCCGGACGCGATATCCGCGTTTCCGGAAAATCTGGTAAGCCTTCTTGAAAACGGCCACTCCCGCCCACTCCAGGTAACCGGGATCGATTGAAATGTTTTCCTTTTCCGCCGCCACTTTCAACCAATCATCCAGTCGGCCAACCATGATCGTGCAGACCGGCCCCATGCTTGAGATTTCTTTTCCTTCCTTCTCCCTGCGCTTCAAACCCCGCTCCACTGCTTCTGCCACGGCGATGCACTGCGGCAGAGTGAAGCTGACCGTTGCATTGATACTGATACCGCGATATGTGGCTTCTTCAATCGCGGGGATTCCGGCGCGGGTCACCGGAATCTTCACGATCATGTTCGCCGCCAGCTTGTTGAACTCTTCGGCCTGCCGGACGATCGCTTCGGTGTCGCGAAACAGGCGAGGGTCGGTCTGGATCGACAACCGTCCGTTGCGGCCACGTTGTGCGTCGAAGATCGGTTTCAAAAGGGCGGCGCTCTTTGCGGAAATGTCTCGTACCAACTGCCAGGCGATCTCGTCCTCAGTTGCCTCCGGACGCTCTTGAATTAACGCTTGAATTCGGTCCTTCCAAAGCGGCATTTCCTTTTTCAGGACGCCGAGAACGATCACCGGGTTGCAGGTCGCTCCCACCGCTCCGTGCTCGAGCGAATAGGCTAATTCCTGGACGGAAGCGGAGTCGTTCCACAAGCAAGTGGGTGTGGTCTGCGTCATTTCGTGCAGCGGGCTTTTGTAGGACGCACTCGTTGTTGTTCGGGTCATAGGTCTACCTCCGGCGCGAACTCTCTGCGGCAGAGAAATTTCGGTGGAATCTTAGCGCTTTGACGTTGAAATAGAAACAGCCTTCTGTATCGTTGGACTCCACGTTCTTCAGCAGTATAACCGGTTATATCCTTGGGCTGGAGATTGTTTCGAAGGTAGGGTACACTCAGCCTCACCTTCACGATGATACAACGCAAGAAGAAATCCTCGGCCGCTGGCAAGGCCGCCAGCATCTACGACGTCGCGCGCGAAGCTCGCGTCTCGGTGTTCACCGTCTCTGCCGTGGTCAATCACAAGAGCCATGTTGGCAAGAAACTGCGTGATCGCGTCGAAGCGGCGATCCGAAAGTTAAACTATCGCCCCAACCTTCTCGCTCGTGGACTTGCAAAACAGAAAACGCATACCATCGGCATGATCGTCCCGGACATCGCGAATCCTTTTTTCCCGATGGTCGTGAGGGGTGCCGAAGATGCGGCGCAAAAGCGCGGTTACAACCTTCTGCTCTGCAACAGCGACGACTCGCAAGCCAAGGAGGAAAGTGCTCTCGAGCTACTGCTTTCCAAGCGCGTCGACGGCATTCTTCTGACCAAGGCGATTTGCGACCTGAGTCCTCCGCTCCGGCAGTTAATGCAGGAAATGAAGGTCCCGATTGTGCTCGTAATGCGCACTTTCCCAGCAATTTCGCGCGACGCCGTCATCACCGACGATTACCGCGGCGCTTATGAAGCAGTTTGCCATTTGGCGCGGGCGGGAAGGAAACAAATCGGCCTGATTGGCGGGCCGCGCAAAGTGAGCAATGGCAAGGCCCGGTGGGAGGGTTTTCGCGACGCCCTGAAGGCCAACGGCCTGGCCTACGATCCAGCCCTCGTCATCGAAGGGGATTATCGAGTCGAGAGCGGCTATCGCGCGGGGAATCTGCTGCTCTCTCATCGGCCGGATGGCGTCTATGTTGCGAATTTCCTGATGACCGTCGGCCTCCTGAAAGCAGCCGAGGAGATGGGCCTTCGCTGCCCTGAAGATTTTGGGCTGGTGAGTTTCGACGACTACCCCTGGCTCAGCATTTTTCACCCTAAGCTCACCACCGTCGAATTGCCCAAATACCAGCTGGGCCAGGAAGCCGCGGACCTTCTCCTCGACCGAATCGGTGGAAATAATGGTCCAGGTGTTCTGAAGAAGCTGCAGCCGGAGCTTCGCGTCAGAGAATCGTGCGGCTTCAAGCAGCACGGGTCGGCTGCTTCAGAAAAAACAAAGTAGTCCTGCCTAGCAGGATGTTTTAGAAAAAGATCCTTTCCTTCATGCGCGCATTTTCGTAGTTTTTGCGCGCTTCTTTCACGGAGTCCCTCTCGGATACTTCCGCGATAGCGACGTCCCACCACGACTCGTATCCCGGCACCCGCTGGTCGTATGCGGTTTCGATCACCACGACACTCGTGCGCGGCTGCCTCCTTCCCTCCGCCAAAGCTACGGCCAGTTCTTCGCGCGTCTTTGCGCGCACGGCCCAAGCTCCGAGGCTCGAGGCATTGCTCACAAAATCCACGGGCAAAGGGTCGCCGTCATACTTCTCCCCGCGGCGGTATCGATAACTTGTCCCCATGCCTTCGTTGCCGCAGCTCCGGCTCAATCCGCCAATGCTCGAAAATCCATGATTGTCGAGCACCACAATGTTGAGCTTCAACCCTTCCTGCACGGACGTCACGATTTCCTGCGCCATCATCAAATAAGACCCATCGCCCACCAGCACATACACGTCCTGTTTCGGGTTGGCCATTTTTATTCCAAGCCCCCCGGCGATCTCATAGCCCATGCACGAATACCCGTATTCCATGTGGTAACCGCCGGCTCGTTTTGTGCGCCACAGCTTGTGCAGATCGCCCGGCAAACTTCCTGCCGCGCAAACCATGGTATCGTCGGCCTGCGCGGTTGCATTCACCAGGCCAATCACTTCTCCCTGGCTGATGGGTGGCTCCTTGCGAATCCCGTAAATCCGGTCGACCTCCTTCTCCCACTCCGAGCGGAGGTTCGTAATCTTCGTGCGATAATCTCGATCGACGGAAAATCCCGGCAGTATATTCTCCAGTTCTTCCAACGTCACGCGTGCGTCGCCGGTCAAGGCCAGGGCCGCGTGCTTATAAGCATCGAATTCCGTGACATTGATATTGATGAACCGCACTGCCGGATTTTGAAATGCGGTCTTCGAAGCGCTCGTGAAATCGCTGTAGCGCGTGCCGATACCAATCACCAGGTCGGCTTCCCGCGCAAGAATGTTTGCCCCGGGCGTGCCGGTTACCCCGACTGCTCCCACCTCTTGCGGGTGATCGTAAGGCAGTGCGCCTTTTCCCGCTTGCGTTTCGCTCACCGGGATGCCCGTGGCTTCGGCGAACTTTGCAAGTGCGGCGCTGGCTTCGGAATACAGCACACCGCCGCCCGCGACAATCAAAGGCTTCTGGGCACCGCGAATCCACCCTGCCGCTCTCTTCAGCAAGGCTTGGTCACTCCGGTTACGCGCAATGACCCATAGTCGCTTCTGAAAAAACTCTTCCGGATAATCGAACGCCTCGGTTTGCACATCCTGCGGCAGGCTCAGCGTCACCGCCCCGGTTTCCGCCGGAGACGTCAGCACCCGCATCGCTTCCGGCAACGCCGTCAGCAGTTGATCGGGACGTTGCATGCGATCCCAATACTTCGAAACCGGCTTGAAGCAGTCATTCACCGAAACGTCCTGCGAACTGCCAGACTCCAATTGCTGCAAAACTGGCGCCACATTGCGCCGCGCAAAAATATCTCCGGGCAGCAGCAACACCGGCAGCCGGTTTATCGTCGCCAGCGCCGCACCGGTCACCATGTTCGTGGCGCCGGGTCCGATCGAAGTCGTGCACGCCAGAGTCCGCATCCGCTGATTAGCTTTGGCAAAAGCCGCGGCGGTGTGCACCATCGCCTGCTCATTTCGGCAAAGGTAGTATTTCAGTCGCGGATCTTGCTCCAACGCTTGGCCCATTCCCGCTACATTGCCGTGCCCAAAAATTCCAAACATCCCCTCAATAAACCGGTGTTCCTTGCCATCGCGGGACGAATACTGGTTCTGCAGATAGGCCACAATCGCTTGCGCCATGGTCATCCGGCGTTTCATAAAGCCATTCTCCTCGGGAGTCTGCTGCGTGGACGGGCGCGGGCTACTTCACCAACGGCAACCGCGGATCGCATTCCTTCCACGTGGACTTCAACCATACATGGTTGGGATCTTCCGTGACCGCCATCGTCCGCGACGTTCCCGCCAGGAAATTCAAGTAGTACACGTTGTAGCCGGGTCCCGCCACTACAGGATGGTAACCGGAACGCACCAGAACCGCATCGCCGTCTTCGGCTCGCACCGTGACATCTTGCGATTTGTCCGGCGAATACAGCCGCTGAAGAGCAAAACCTTCCCGCGGGTGGTCTATCCGGTAGTAGTAGATTTCGTCCAGGTCTACCTCGGTCGGAGGGTTGTGCACGTCGTGCTTGTGTGGCGGGTAACTCGACCAGTTTCCTCCCGGAGTGTACACCTCGATCACCACGAGCTTGTCGGCGGGAAAATCAGGCCGAACGATGTCCACGATCTGGCGCGAAGCGTTTCCTCCGCCACGCAGGCTCGTGGTCACGTCTTTGGGCGTAACCAGGCGCGGCTCCAGCTTGGCGACCGACGGCGCGCGGCATTCCGCAATCTCGCAGACACTTTCTCCTGTGAACTTTACCGAGTGGCCGCTTGGGAGATATAGGCAGTAGGGTAACCCGTCAAAAACATTCTTTCGTCCGCCAATGATCTGTTCGCCTTTTCCCCAATTCGCGGCGCAACGGCCTCCCAGGATTACAAATGCCGCTTCCTCCCCCTGCACTTCGGCCTCATAAATCTCGCCGGGATTCAGCCGCCGGACAGTCATGCTCATCCATTCCCACTGCACGCCGTCGCGCGAAAACCGCAGAACTTCGCCGGATTGGCCGTCAGCAAGCTGTTTCGAATGAACCACAGAGGGGCGCGAACTCATGAATCACTCCTTGGTAGGTACTTGTGGGTTGTCCGCAGATCGCAGCGGCTTGGTTTTTTCCAGTCAAAGCGCTTTTTCATTTTACCTAAATCGTAAGGCGCACCTCTATAAAATGGATGAATTCCGCTAGGTTTCAAACTATTGTCCATATATAACCGCCTAGAGCATAGACCACTCGAGAGGCTGGTTTCAATGTACTTCTGCGCCAGATAGGGTTCGAAACCGCCGGCCGGCGTTGCTCTCTAGGCGTTCAGATTCGGCTGGTCGCTTGTATCTCCTATCGCGAGGTCATAAAATCCTCGCATTTATCATTGCTCGCCGAACCTGTTGCTCTTCGCGCCGTTTTTGGGGGCGAATGGGAGACCTAGTTTGCTGAACGCAAGTTCTCTCAAAACCTGTTCCCATTCGAACTTCTCTCCCATTGCATCGGATCGTCGCTCCCTGAAAATCGAGATTTCGTTACAAACTCCCGGTTCTCCGGACTGGCAAGAAATAACTTTCAATTGCGTGGAGGTGAATCATTAGCTCCCCCATGATTGCTACCGCCGCATTACTGGATACGCAACGTCTTGTGCACCTCTCCTCGGTCGATCTGGTGATCATTGTTTTTTATTTTGCACTGGTGCTGGCCATTGGTTTCTACCTGAAGGGGCAAGCCAATACCGGGGAAGATTTCTTCATGGCCGGGCGGGAGATGACCGCCTGGATCGCCGGGCTCAGCTTTCTATCCGCCAATCTCGGGTCACTCGAATTGATGGGCTGGGCGGGGGCGTCCTATCAATACGGCATTCTGGCGGCGCACTGGTATTGGATCGGCGCGATTCCGGCGATGCTCTTTCTCGGCCTGGTGATGATGCCGTTCTACTACATCAGCAAAACTCACTCGGTGCCCGGATACCTCAAGCTGCGCTTCGGAGAAGCGAGCCGCACTCTGTCTTCCATCAGTTTCGCGTTCATGACCGTGCTGATGAGCGGCATCAACATGTACTCGATGGCGCTGGTTCTGAAAATCGTTCTGGGCTGGGACATCAACTTCAGCATTTTGATCTCGTCGGTCACGGTGGCGATCTACGTGGCCCTCGGCGGCTTGCGTTCGGCGATCTTCAACGAAGTTCTGCAGTTCATTCTCATCTGGGCGGGCGCGCTGCTGATTCCCATTCTCGGTCTGATCGAAGCCGGCGGCTGGAACGGCCTCAAAGCCCGCATCGCCACGAACGCTTCGGCGGAATACACGCACCTGTGGAGCACCCTCGGGAAGTTCAACGACAACCCCATGGGCATCCACTGGACCGGCATCGTGTTCGGGCTGGGTGCCATCATCTCCATGGGCTACTGGACCACGGATTTTCTGGTAGTCCAGCGCGTTCTTTCCGCGAAAGATCTGCGCGCAGCAAAGATGGCTCCGATTATTGGTGCCGGGTTCAAAATGCTGGTGCCATTCATCGTGATTCTTCCCGGCCTTCTCGGTCTCGCCCTTCTGCCGATAAAACTTGTGGGGGAGACGCAAGCCATAGCCACCGGCGGCCACAGCTACAACGAAGTTCTTCCGCTGATGCTGGCGCGCTACTGTGGTCCAGGGTTGCTGGGGCTGGGCATCACCGCGCTCATCGCCGGCTTCATGTCCGGCATGGCGGGCAACGTCAGCGCGTTCACCACCGTGTGGACCTACGACATCTATCGCGCGCTGATCAAGAAGGACGCTTCCGATCAGCACTACGTCAGCATGGGGCGCTGGTGCACGGTTGTGGGTGTAGCGATTTCCATCGGCACCGCGTACCTGGTGATGGATTTCAAAAGCATCATGGACTACGTGCAGGCGCTGTTCAGTTTCTTCATCGCCCCGTTGTTCGCCACGGTGCTGCTCGGGATGTTGTGGAAACGTGCCAGTCCAGCGGGGGGCTTCTGGGGTTTGCTGGCCGGGACAGCGTCGTCGGTGGGCATGTGGGCCTGGGTGAAGATGGATGCTTCGGCGCTGCGTTATGTAGCACTCTCCCCGTACGCGCGGGACATGGCGGAAAACATGTACCGCGCATTGTGGTCTTGTCTGATCTGTGCTTTTGTCACGGTGGCCATCAGCGTGGTTACGAAACCGAAAGCCGAAGCGGAGTTGCAAGGGCTGGTTTACGGGGTCACGGAAATTCCCTCGGAAGGCTCGGTTTCGACCTGGCAGCGTCCCTGGTTCTGGGCCGCAGTGGTGGGAGTACTTTTTGTGGTGCTGAATGTCATTTTCTGGTGAGGCGCTCAATGAAACGCGGCGGATCCATTTCCATCTGGTTTTTCATCGGGATTTCGTTGCTGGTGAACGGGCTGCTGATTCTGGGCGCGGGAGTCTACCAACTCTTTAACCCGCCGGAGCAGGAAGTGGTGCTGTTCCGCCTGCACGCCGGAGTCTGGTGGGGGGCAGTGCTCGCGATCATCGGAGCGGTGTATTGCTTTCACTACGCGCCCAGCAAAGGACGCAGCTAAGAAACACAGGTTCAAGAGACTCGGAGTTCAACCATGGCAAGCAAGCGAAAGATGACGATGGGGATGATTGTAGGGAACCGGGGATTCTTTCCGGATCATCTGGCCAAGACCGGCCGGGAAGAAATGATCCAGGCCCTGCAGAAGTCCGGATTCGACGTTGTTGCACTTACGCCGGAGGAAAGTAAATACGGAGCGGTAGAGACGCATGAAGAAGCCAAACGTTGCGCGGAACTGTTCGGTTCGAAATCCAAGTCGATCGACGGAGTGATCGTAACGCTTCCAAACTTTGGCGACGAACGGGCCATCGCCGACACCCTTCGTCTCGCTCGCCTGCAAGTTCCCGTTCTCATGCAAGCTACTCCCGACACGCCGGGGAAAATGGGCATCCACCATCGCCGCGACAGCTTTTGCGGGAAAATGTCGGCTTGCAACAACCTCAAGCAATACGGCATTCCGTACTCCCTGACCACGCTGCACACGGAAACGCCGGATTCTCCGGAATTCGCGAAAGATCTTGAATGGTTCGCGGCCGTCTGCCGGGTCGTAAACGGCCTGCGCAATCTACGCATCGGCGCTCTCGGAGCGCGTCCCACGGCGTTTAATACCGTGCGTTACAGCGAGAAGCTTCTCGAAGCCAGCGGCATCTCCATCGAAACTCTGGATCTCTCGGAAGTACTCGGCCGCATCGGCCGCATGAAGGACAACGACGAAGCGGCAGTGAAAAAACTGCAGTCCATCCAGAAATACGTCAGCACCACGGATATTCCCGGAGCCGCGCTGCTGAAAATGGCCAAGCTCGGCGCGGTGGTCGACGACTGGATGAAATCCACCGACGTGCAGATCAGCGCAGTACAGTGCTGGACTTCGCTCGAAGAAAATCTCGGCGTGGTTCCCTGTACGATCATGAGCATGATGAGCGATTCGCTGCTCTCGAGCGCCTGCGAAGTCGACGTCTGCGGGGTTCTCGGGATGCACGCCCTGCAACTGGCTTCGGAAACTCCCAGCGCGCTGCTCGACTGGAACAACAACTACGGCTCGGACCCCAACAAAGCAGTGTGCTTTCACTGCAGCAATCTTCCGAAGCATTTCTTCCGCGAAGTAAAAATGGACTATCAGGCCATCATCGCCGGCACCGTTGGCAAGGAAAACACCTTCGGCACCTGCGTGGGCCAGGTAAAATCCGGCGCCATGTGCTTCGCGCGCTTTTCGACCGACGACCGCAACGGCAAAATCCGCGGCTACACCGGCAGCGGCCGTTTCACCGACGACCCGCTCGAAACCTTCGGCGGCGCCGGCGTAGTGGAAATTCCCGGTCTGCAAAAACTACTCCGCTACATCTGCGAAAACGGCTTCGAACATCACGTCGCCGCCAACTTCTCCTCCGTGGCCCCCGCCCTCCACGAAGCCACCACCCGCTACCTCGACTGGCACATGTACGCCCACACCGCCTGAGTCGTCCTCATATTGCCTAGTTCCACCGCGCGATCGTACCCCGTCATTTCCAGATAGCCTGATCCCGTCAGATTTGCCTCACCCTTATGGCCATTCAGATCAATCGCCCCTTCCCAATAGCTTGGAATGAGTTGCGACTTGCCAGACAACTCCTGGGACTTAAGCGGAGTCGTTGCTTGCAGTTCAATCTTCAGTTTTGGAACCGAAATCGTCCAACGCAAGGGATAGACTGCTCCAGTGACCGGGCTCCTCCACGATTCGTCCGCAGGCACAAGGGAAAAGTCATGTTTGCTGAGGTGAAAAGAGTGAGCGCTCGAATCAATGTATGTCCCGGCGGAATAGGGATCGATCGAATTGTCCTTTCGGCGGATTCGAAACAGCATCAATTCTGTGTCGTCACCGAGCTGAAGGCTGAACCAGTCCCAGCCCACCTGATCTTTTTCCAATTGCTGAGTGAAAAATTCGTGATCCATCCACGTAAGCCCGGAAACCGCGTAGCGTTTTCCATTGAACTCCAGGCTCCCGTTTGTTTTCAATCGTGTCAGCGAAATATAGTACGAAGCATGGCCCGGACTTTCCGCTTTTTGACTGATTCCGTTCTCTCCATGGATGACCGGCGGCTTCTGCGAATTTAGCGTCAAATTTAAAGAGAAGCGTTCGTCCGTGGCTTCTAATACCTGATTGTCATTGACCCAGGTTACCTTCCAATTCCCATTCCAGATGCGTCCTTGTTTTTGGTCAACGCCGGCAATCCCCGGTCCCGCGCGGTTTGTGCGTTCCGCGTGATAAAAGACTTTGTCCTCCAGATCGCTCAACGCCAGATGGGCCGGGTACAAATCCTGAACATCCCAGGTCCCTTGATTCCCGGATTCGCGTTTGACGCCTTGTCGGAAAAACGTCAATTCAAACCCGAAGCGATGCCCGTCGCTCGTCGTAACATTTCCCGTGTAATACCACCATTCCGTTTGAAATTCCGGATGGTTGAAATAATCTCGGGGGAATTCGTAACGATAGCCCGGGACTGCAACCTTATAGGGACTTTGCGCGGCCAAGCTGCACGCCCAGATCATTGCCACCACGAATTTGCGAACGTGGGCGTTACTCCTCATGCACAACCTCAAGCGGGTCCAATTTCACGGCAACGGCGGCCGGATATAGCCCCGCCAACACCGTGGCCAGGTACACCACAGTCAGCGCTCCTACCAGGACCGCGACTGGCCAGTGAAACCGGATCGTCCATCCAAACGATTGCTTGTTAATCACGAAGATCAGTATCAGCGACAGAAAATAGCCAAGCACCAAACCCGCCAAATTTGCCAGAAACCCTAGCAACCCCGCTTCCACCAGAATCAATTTGCGAATTTGTTTCGAAGAAGCGCCGAGGAACCGCAACAGACCCAGCTCGCGGCGCCGGTCAATGACCATCGCCAAGAGCGCCCCGGCAACTCCCATGACCGCAACCAGCACCGCGATGGCTTCCAACGCGTAGGTGATCGCAAACGTCCGGTCAAAGATACGAATTGCTTCCGCGCGCAATTCACGATCGCAAAAAATCAGAATTTGGTGCCCCGCCACCGCCTCGAGAATCTCCTGGCGCACTTTCTCCGGTTGCACTCCCGCCTGAACAAACACCGCGGCGTTCGTAGACGTTCTATCAGGCAGATATTTCAGCAGAGTTCCGCGGTCCATCAGGATCGTTCCCCGCTCGCTGGAGTAATCGAAATACACATCGACAATACGAAACCGCACCCTCGATTCGCCGAGCGCAAGCTCGATGGAATCTCCCGTCTTCACATGATGTTTGTACGTGAATGGCTCGCTTACGAGAATGGTGTTCTGTCCGCGCAGTTCTGGAAGGACTTCCTGCGCTGACCTTCCAGAGAAAAAATTGGATTTGTCATAAGGAGCCAACACTTCGACGTCCATCGAAGCCAGGGTCACGAGTATCCCCTCATAACTGGTTTCGTATGCGCGCAAGCGGTCTACCGCCGCCACTCCCGGCAATTTCGCAATCTGTTCCGTTAAGCCCGGCGAGAGTGTCGGATGACGGTCGACCGCTTCTTTTCCCGCCGGACGCAAATACAAATCGGCGGGCAGTTGGTGATCCATCCAACTCACAACCGTCTGCCGGAAGCTTCCCACCATGATCCCAACCGAGGTCATCATCGCCACCGCGGTGGCAAGCGCTCCTACCAGCACCGATGTGCGGCCAAGTGACCCCACTAAGCTTCGCGACGCCAACAGTACCTCGACGCCGAAGAACCTCCGCAACGCTGCCGTGCTCAAGAAGGAAACGAAGCTGACCAGAGCAGGGATCGCATAAGCTGCAGCACCAATCAGCAGAATCGTCGCAACGTATCCAAAGAGTGGCTTTCCATGCACTGCGGGCAATCGAGAAATTGCCGCAGCCACGATTGCCAACCCTCCCGCAATCCGCAAATCGCGCGCTTTCCTCGCGCGAGCCGCATATTCGCGCCTGCCGCGCGCCATCGCGTCTACGGGTGAAACTTGCATCGCCTCGCGCGTTGGCTCTAGCGCGGACAGAACGGACACTCCCACTCCAACGACTAGCGCAAGCAAGATCGAGGTCTGCGTCAGCTCAATCGTACCGGGTCTGCTGCTCACATACAGCATGTCCACGGTCGTTGCCATCAACTTCACCGCGCCCTTCGCCAGAGCATTTCCTAGTGGAAGTCCCAGAAGCGCTCCTGCCAATCCGATTCCGGCGGCCTCTCCGAGAAACGCCACGCAAATATCCGTGCGGCTTGCTCCGAGCGCCCGGACGACGCCGATCTCCGCGCGCCGCCGAACGACAGAAATGGAAATCGTGTTGTAAATCAAGAAGGCCCCGACAACCAGGGCGATATAACTCAACAATCGCAAGTTCCATCGAAATGCCGCCAGCATTTTCCTATTTTCGATCGTAGCTGTTCCCCGTGCTCGAATTTCCGTCCCGGCAGGAAGCAGCGACGCGATGTGCTCCTGCCATTTACCCGAATCCTCGTTTTCCGGAATCTTCAGCAAGACCCGATCGAGCCGCCCCGATCGTTTAAGCGCTCTCTCCGCCCCGGCAAGGTCCATCACGATCGCGCTGTCATTGCTGTTGGAATTCGCGTACACGCCCCGCACAACGCACATCTGGTTCTGATCGTTGAGGAGCAATTCAATCTGGTCGCCAGGTTTTTTCTTGAAACTACTTCCCAGCCATACGCTCGTAGGCTCTTCCAAGTACTTCAATGCGGCCCCGATGGGATGTGAGGAGGAATTGGCGTCGCCTTGCGCGCCCCCGCCCGCGAGGTATTTGCTGCCTTCTGCGATCATATCGATGCCGATCAACGGTACCGTTTCCTTTGATTCGACAATCGTGGCGTAATCTTCAATGCGCGGGGAATACTGCAGCGGTGCCGGTTGCGCTGCCAACATAGTCACCACCGATTCCGGCACTCCGCCAACGGCCACGATTTCGAGCGTGTAGTCTCCCGCCAACGTTTCCATCGACGAATGGAATGAGCCCGCCGCCGCGTTTCCCGCCAATTCGATGGCCAAAACGACCGCGAGGCCAATTGCGACAGCAAGGATCGTGAGGCCCATGCGCACGGGTTCGCGAAGCATTGGCCTCAGCATCAAGCGGCAAAAAAGTTTCAGGCGTCCCATTCAGCGTCTTACGATTTCTTCGATATGCCCGTCGCGAAGTCGAACCAAAGTGTCGCAGATCGCCGCAGCCTCCACGCTATGCGTGGCCATAATCGTCGCGGTCTGTTGCGTACGCGTGAGCCGTTGCAGCAATTCGAGGATGAGCGATCCAGTGACGGTGTCCAGGTTGCCGGTGGGTTCGTCGGCCAGCAGAAGTTTCGGAGCGTGGACCAGCGCGCGCGCAATGGCGACGCGCTGCATCTGCCCGCCGGAAAGTTGGTGCGGGAAGCGCTCGCCCAAGCCATCGAGCTCCACCAGTTTTAATGCCTCGCGGGCTTTCTCTCTTGCGTCGGGATTTCCCGCCAGCAGCAGCGGCAATTCCACATTTTCAATCGCTGTCAACGTATGCAGAAGTTGAAACGACTGAAAGACAAAGCCGACTTTTTCGCGGCGCAGCTTTGTTTGTGCGGCGTCATTCCGCGGGGCGGTGGAAACTCCGTCGATCAGCACTTTTCCTGTCGTAGGAAAATCCATGGCACCCGCCAGATGCAGAAGCGTGGATTTTCCGCATCCGCTGCGGCCGACCAGCGCCACGAATTCCCCCGCCTGCACCTCAAGCGTGACACCGGACAGAGCTTTCACACTCTGACCATCGGTTAGGTAGTCTTTGCCGGCACCCTGCAGGGAAAGAATGGGCATGAAGTTCGAATTCGTTTGCAGCACAGAACCAAACAGATGCTGGCGCGGCTTCTGTTCCCAGGCGAACGCGATTCGCCTATCTCTTAAGGCCGGCCAGCGCTTTCTCTACCGCGGAAGTGACCTCGGCGGACTCCGGTTCTACCTTCGAATCAAAACGCGCAATCACTTTGCCGTCCGGCCCTACAAGAAACTTCGTAAAGTTCCACCCGATCTCTCCTCCCGTGTCCGGGTGCGTGCTTTTGTCGGTAAGAAACTGATACAGCGGCGTAATGTCGTCGCCCTTCACGGAAACCTTTGCCATCATCGGAAAGCTTACGTGGTATTTGGCGCTGCAAAAAGTCTTTATCTCCTGGTTCGTCCCCGGCTCCTGCCCGCCGAAATTATTCGCCGGAATGCCGACGATGACGAACCCGCGGTCCTTATATTTTTCGTACAGCGATTCGAGTCCCGCATATTGCGGAGTGTATCCGCACCGGCTCGCCACATTCACGAGCATCACCACCTTGCCCTTGAACGCGGAAAGTGGAGTCGCCTGCCCGTCAATCGAATTCAATGTGAAGTCGTAAACCGTTTTTTCCGCTGCCATCGCGCTCATCCCCAATAGTGCTAGCAACATGAAAAGCTTCTTCATTACGCATCTCCACTTCCGCGCTATTCCGTTGCGCGGGTCTACTACTATAAGCTACCGCAAGCCTTTCGGGATTGTCTCTTTCTTGTCAATTCGTCGCGTGTTGGCCGACGCCCTATTGCAGCACATAAATCGAAAGGCTCTGCGGTGGAAGCACAAGCCTCAATTGTCGCCCGGCCAGCTCCGCCCGGCCCTTGCCGAATAGCGGAGTAATGCTCCCCGCCCCCTCCGCGGGCGTTCCTTGCAACGTAAGATTCTCAGTCTTTGCGTTCATTCCGTCCTGAAACGCAACCAATAGTTTCTCGTCGTCTGACTCCCTCAGAAAAACGTAGCTAGAATCGTCCGCCGCCAAATGCCAGAGCTTGCCTCCTCGCAACGCGTCATGCTCTCGTCTCAGCCGCAATAGCGTTTGCACGTACTCGAAAATCTCTTCCTGCTCCGGCGTTCTCCCCTCACGTGTGAAGGCGTTCTGTGTGTCTTCCGGCCAACCGCCCGGAAAGTCCCGGCGGTTGTCGGGATCGCCTCCGCCGGCCATCGCGATTTCGTCACCGTAATAAATTTCGGGAATTCCGCGAATCGTTAAGGTCAACCCGAAAGCCAGTTCTAATTTTTCCGGAGTCCCGGTCGAAATTCCCGCAAACCGCGGCGTATCGTGATTCGCAAAAAACGGCACAAGAAAATCCGGATGAGGATACAGTGCATCTTGTCGCAGGATATTCGTTATGCGTCCAACTGGCGCTCCATTCAGCAAAACATCCCGCATGGCGAAGTACGTTGGAAAATCGAACGGCGTCGTAAGCTGCGTATCAATTCCATCCCAGCCCCTCCGTCCGCCAGCGAAAAAAGAGGTAACCACCGGGTCGGGATGAAACACTTCGCCGATGGTGGACAGCCGCGGAAAAATGCGCCGGAGCTGCTCATGCCATTGCTCCCAAAACGCTCTCGCGACGTAGGGAAACGTGTCGATGCGATATCCATCCAGGCCCGTCGCTTCCGCCCACCAGATGCTGTTCTGGTCTAAATATTGCACTACCAGGGGATTTTCCGTGTTCATATCCGGTAACAGATTAAAGAACCAGCCTTCCGTCAGGTTTCTCCTCATTTGCCGAGTGGCGTGCGGGTCCGCCAGCGCTTCGAACAAGTCGTTCGTCTTTTCCTTTTTCTCCACTTGTCCATAAAAATCGCCGTGGAACGGCGGAACCGAAGTCAAATGCTGCTGCTCTGTTCCATGAAACCAGTCCGGAGTGGGCGAATCCTTCACCCACGGATGCAACGGTCCCACGTGATTCGGCACAATGTCGAAAAATACTTTCATGTGTTGCTGGTGCGCCGCTTCTACCAGTTTCTGATAATCGGCAAATGTTCCCAGGTGAGGATCAACGGCATAAAGGTCAATGGCGCCGTAACCGTGATAGCTCGCCGCCGACCCGTTCTTCACAATCGGCGTAAGCCAGAGAATTGTGACTCCCAGATCCTTCAAATAAGGAAGATGCTGCTCGATCCCGCGCAAGTCCCCGCCGTGATAAGCGCGCGGCTTCGACCGGTCGTAAGATCCTGGAAATTCCGCGGGCTTATCGTTTGTGGGATCGCCGTCCGCGAAGCGGTCCGGCATGATCAAGTAAATCACATCGTCGATCGACAGCCCTGCATTTCTGCCAAGAATCTGTTTTCTGGCGGCAATCGGAAATTCGAAAGACGTTCCGCCCCTAGGAGTCACGATGCGGCAGACCGCTGTGCCACTCTTCAATTGAGGAGACAATTTCAGCCAGAGAAAAAGGTAGTTTCCATTAGCGGACGATTGCGTTCGGCTGACGACCACCTCGGAAAGATTGCATTGCGCATGCGTCGCCTGCAAATTCTTCCCGGACAACAAAACCATCACATCGGGCGTCAGGCCCACCCACCAGTTCGGCGGCTCTACTTTTGTCACGACAGGGGCGTTTGCGTCGGCAGGCGTCTGCGCGCGGTCGGGAATCACGATAGCCAACAAAAGCAGCGCGGCCAAAACAGACGCAAGTCCCGAAAAGCGACAGAAAGCAATCTGTGGGGCCGATTTTTCTAGCATTGGCCTCGTGTAGCGGTCGCCTTTTAGGTCGGCCAAACGCATGCAAGTCATGTACTGGCCGAACTTCAGATCGGCCACGGAAAACTCCGAACCTTCACTCACGAAACTCAAGCGTCCCAAACGCAGACGGCACATGGAAATTCGGTTTGGGCGAAAAGGTCGGGCTCCACGCGAAATACAATCTTGGTTCCGCCTCTCCCTCAATGCGATAGAAATTCGCCCGCCAGGAGTGTTTTGGATCGAACTGCGTGGTCAGGTACTTCATCGGAATCGCCAGCTCGGCCGTCCACGTTTTCGCCTTCTCGTCCATCACTACGCGTCGCCGCAACCCGCTGTGTAGCTCCTCGATTTTTCCGTGAGAGACTGCCAGGTCGATCCAATATCCATTGGGACTGACTTCGAATTCTCGGTAAACAAAGGGATCGCTCGCATCGGGCTGCAGAAAGGTCTCCGCTACATCCCGTTCCCATAGTTCGTAGCGCCAACCGTCGGCGCGCGCATCGGGAAAAACAAAGATGCTCGTGTACTTGCAATGAAACCGAAGGTACAGCGTTTCCAGAGTCCAGAGCAGACGCACTTCCGTGGCCCGCTGCGGGTCCGCGTTTTCTCCCTTCCAGTCGTGTTCGAAAGGAAACGCCGGCGCCTTCTCCCACTGCGATTTGGTCGGAAATCCTTCGGCGTCAGGTTTCGCCGTGAATTGAAGCGCGACGGCCGTGGGAGAGCCCTTGGCATTGTCGTTCGAAGAAAAATTCATAGTGTTGTCCGTATGACTCCGTCCGCTCAAGCCGCACAGTAACAACGATCCGGACATAAACAGAAGCGCAACAGTCGGCAAGATTTTCCACTTCATGGGCCACAATCATAATGGGTCCTGACCGTTCGTGCTACCTGCCAGGCCGTACTGATTGCGCACCATCTCCCGAACCGGCGCAGGGCAATTCTTCCCGGCGTGCTAGCATCGATTTCGAAACCGAAACAGCGCGTTTCGCAAGGAGAAGCCACCGTGCCAGGCCGCCCATCTGTCGAAGTCAGGAACGTCGAAGTTCGGACCGAACCCAAGCGTCGCAATCCCGAAGAATTTCAGTTCATTCAGCACCGCATCGAATCCGGCGTCGCGCGCATGACCTTGAATCGGCAGGAACACAATCTCCTCAATGAAAGCATGCTCCGCGAACTCGCCGACGGCATTACTTTCGTCGCCGAGCGCGACGATGTAAAGCTCATCGTTCTCGATTCTTCCTGCAAGGTCTTTTGCGGCGGCATCGACATCGGGGAGTACACCTCGGAACGCGTTTTCCAGATGTTGGACGCCTTCCATTCCGTGTTCACCGGCATTCTGGAAACGGCGAAGCCCGTGATGACCATCGTGAACGGTCCCGCCATTGGCGGAGGCGCGGAACTTGCAGCCTTCGGCGATCTCGTCGTGGCCACGCCAAAGGCGCGATTTGCCCAGCCGGAAATCACCATCGGTGTGTTCCCGCCGCTCGCATCTACGATTCTGCCTTTCCTCGTTGGGCCGAAGATCGCGCTCGAACTAGTTCTATTGGGAGAGCCCGTTGACGCCGAGCGCGCCATGGAACTCGGCTTGGTCAACCGCCTGGTGCCGGAAAACAAATTGGAAGCGACCGTGAACGATTTGATTTCGCGGATCACCGGCCATTCCGGCCCCGTCCTGACCATGGCCAAAAAAGCCATTCTTGGCGGCATGGGCCTGTCTCTGCGCGATGGCCTGAAAAATTCCATGAGCATTTTTCTCAACGAGCTCTACCGCCTGGAAGATTCCCAGGAAGGCCTGCGCGCCCTCGTCGAAAAGCGCAAGCCCAACTGGAAAAACCGCTAGCCTGGTCATGCCGAGCTTTGGATCGGCCAGATCTCCGAGCGCGCGCCACGAAACCTCGACCACCGTGACCACCGTCGACTTCGTTGACACACCGCAACGCTCACCTTAAACTCAATCTACAATTTGCAAGCTCGGGAAGCGGGGAAGTGCCGTGCAAACCGGCCGCGGTCCCGCCACTGTGATCGGCATAACGCCGTAAGCCAGGCTACCCTCCCGAACTGCAGCGGCCGCGTGTCCTTCGCGAGAGAGAACACGGTCCAAAATTGCCCCTCGCATGGGGCTTTTTTTATTGGGGAATTCTCGCGGACTCTCGTCAGGAGAGATTCGTGCCCGACGCAAAACTCAGGACCGTCACGTGCGCTCTAGTGATTTGCGTCGGCCTCTTTTTCTTTGACGCCCATGAAATGCCGGCGCAGGCAACCGCGCCCGTGCCGCCAGTCTCCCCGGCAATGCATGACGTCACCGACGGATTTGGTCGCACCGTCCGCATTCCGGTGAACCCGTCGCGAATTGTCTCGCTAGCCCCGAGCCTCACCGAGACGCTCTACGCTCTCGGCGTGGAAGACCGCCTGGTCGGTGACACCGATTACTGCGACTATCCTCCGGACGCGCAAAAGAAGCCCAAAGTCGGCGGTGTCATCAATCCCAGTCTCGAGCAGATTGCCGCTTTGCATCCCGATCTCGTGGTGATGGCCAAGGAAGGCAACCTCCTCGAAACCGTTCGCGCTCTCGACACGCTCGGGATTCCCAACTACGCCACGGATGCTCACACCATCGACCAGATCGTTTCTTCCACGCAAAAGCTGGCCGATGTCCTGAACATTTCCGAGGCGGGCAAGGCTCTGGCCAGTGATCTCCAACAGCGGTTGGCAACTTTGCAAGAGAAACTCAACGGCGTGCCGCCACGGCGTGTACTCTTTATTGTGTGGCCTGAACCGCTTATGTCCGTTGGAAAAAACACATTTATCGCCGATGCCCTTCGCCGCGCCGGAGCCGTCTCGATCGTCGAGTCGAATCAGGATTGGCCGCAGGTCAGTCTCGAAGAGGTCGCTCGCCTTCAGCCGGACTATCTCGTCTTCGCGCCGGCCCATACTGGCTCGGCCGAACGCGATTTCGAAGCCCTCGAAAATCGCTCGGATTGGAAAATTCTCGATGCCGTGCGCAACCGGCATTTTATCGTCGCGAGCGACGCGATTGTCCGCACGGCGCCAAGAATAGTTTCCGTGATCGAGGATCTCGCGCGGCAGTTTCACCCGGACGTTTTTCCGGAAAAGACTGAGCCGGAGAAGCAAACGGCTCCTCCCTCGGCTCCGCCGAAACCCACCGCATTCCTCCCCGCAACTGCGGCCTGCTTGCTGGAGTCTCCATGCGCGCGCTGACCCTCGGGCGCTTGTTCCTGCGATGTGGAATCCTCTCTCTCATTCTCTTCGTCGTGGTTGTGATCGCGCTCAAGTTGGGAGCCGTCCAGGTTTCTCTTTACGGTTTGGGCCGCGACCTCATTCGCGTCCTTCTGCATCAGAGCAGTGGAATCTCCACCGATTACGGCATGATTGTCGTGGACATCCGCCTTCCTCGCATTCTTCTGGCGGTTGTTGTAGGTGCCTCGCTTTCCGTTGCCGGCACCAGCTTCCAGGCCCTGCTGCGGAATCCCCTGGCGGATCCTTACGTTCTCGGCATTTCTAGCGGCGCAGCCGTCGGTTCCATCGTCGCTCTCATGATCGAAAATGAATTCTCACTCCCCCCGGAGTTCGCCGGGCTCATCACGCCTCTCGGTGCATTTATCGGCGCCGCGATCACCATCGCCGCCGTTTACTTCCTCGGCCGCCGCGAAGGTCAAATCGACAGCACTACCCTGCTTCTGGGCGGTGTCATTACCGCCTCGTTTCTCTCCGCCTTGATCATGTTCCTGATGTCCACTCTCGCCGGCAGCAATCTTCGCGGCGCTTCCTACTGGATGATGGGCAGTCTCTCGACGCTTCCGCCGAGGAGCCTGCTCTACTCTCTGGGAATCGGTTTTCTTGTGGCTGCGGGTGCAATCTACACTACAGCGTCCGATCTCAACCTTCTCCTCGCAGGCGAAAAGGAAGCGATGCATCTTGGCGTCGATGTGCCGCGCGTTCGCATCGTCGTTTACCTCGCGGCTTCGCTCCTGACAGGCTTTGCCGTCTCCGTCAGCGGCACCATCGGCTACGTTGGCTTGCTGGTGCCGCACGCCATGCGCATGATTTTCGGCTCTGACCATCGCATGCTGCTTCCTGCCTCTGCGCTCGGCGGCGCCATCGCGCTGGTGATTGCGGACACGATTGCCCGCACCGTTGTAGCTCCTTCGGAGCTTCCCGTTGGCGCTGTCACCGCTCTCGTCGGTGCTCCGTTCTTCATCTACCTTCTTCGAAGGAGGCTCGCATGAGTACGCCTCTTCGAACTCCGCTGCCTTCGTCGTCGAATTCTTCGCAAGGCCAGCCGCAGGGCGATCCGAACGTACGCCTCAGCGTCGAGCAAGCCAGTTATGTTTATGCGCCGAATCCCTCGCAAGCGCCCCTGTTCACCCTGGAGGCGCTCAGCTTTCAGGCCAAGCCTGGCGAAATTATTTCGATTCTGGGTCCCAATGCCAGCGGCAAATCCACCTTGCTCAATCTAATCTCCGGTGCTCTCGAACCTCTTTCCGGCCGCATTTTCCTCAACGGATTCGCCACCCACGCTCTTCCGCCCAAGATCCGCGCTCAGCGCATCGCCCTGGTTCAGCAAGAGAGCAAGCTCTTGTTTCCATCGCTCGTTTGGGAGTTTGTCTTGCAAGGACGTCACGCCCACGGTCGCGGCCTGCGTTTCGTGTCGGAAGATGACACCGCGATTGCAACGAATGCTCTGGCGCAGGTCGGCGCTTCGCACCTGATGGATCGCTGGATGGACAAAATCTCCGGCGGCGAAAAACAACGCGTGATTCTCGCCCGGGCGCTGGCGCAGCAGCCCCTGTTGCTCCTCCTGGACGAGCCCACCCTTCACCTGGACATCGGTGCGCAGGTCGACCTGCTCGAATCGCTACGCAAACTGGCGGCGGTAAACCGCTACACCGTTCTGGTCGTCACGCACGAACTGAATCTCACGGGAGAATACGCCGATCAGGTCGTCCTGTTGCAGAAAGGAAAATGCCTTCGCGTTGGTTCGCCCGCCAGTGTGTTTCAACGCGACTTGCTCGAACACGTCTTTCAAGCGCCGCTCAACGTGGAGATGACTTCTTCGGGTCGGCCGCGCGTGACGCTTTTCAGTAAATCGTAGTTTGCCTAACAACCCAGGCACGGCGGCTTCGAGCTGCCGAATCTAATAACCCATAGCGGGCCCAGCCCCTCCACAATCAATCGCGGACTTCGTGCTCGGGAAGACGGTGCAAAGCCGTCGCCGCCGCGCGACTGTAAGGCGAACCTTTCGCTTGCGTGCCACTGCAGCATTTTGCTGCGGGAAGGCCGTAAGCCTGCTGGCCGCAAATCTGATTTGCTGCCGGCGAAATGCCGCCAAGCCAGGAGACCGGCGAAGTCTGCAGCCTGCGCAATCTTTTGCGCCGGCCAACCTTTACTCTCCCGCGCGTGAGGGAGCGGAGGAATCATGAAAAATTCAAAGCTCGCTTTTGCGGTATTTGTCTTGCTCGTTTTTGTTTTAGGAGTTCCCGCATTCCCTCAGTCCCAATTGTCAAACGCTCAGCTTAGCGGTACTTTGACGGACCCCTCCGGGGCCAGCGTCGCTGCCGCGCGAATTTCAGCTCAACTCAGCGGACCAACGCCCGGAAATCCCGTCACCAGCGAATCTATAACCGACGGAACCTACGGACTGAGTCTTTCTCCCGGCAGTTATCACGTCGTCTTTACCAAGGATTCCTTCCTCACCAAGGAAGCCGACATCACCCTTCAATCCGGCGAAACATTCCTGTTGAACCTTCGCCTCGAACTCGCCCCGATGTCTTCCAGCGTCATTGTGACCGGCCAAATCGCGCCAACCACGCAGGAGCAATCCTCTGCTCCTAGCGCCATTCTTACCAGTGAACAAATCACGCAACGGCAGGCAATCACCGTCCCCGATCTCCTCTACACGCAAGCGGGAATCAGTATCGCCCGCACCGGTCCGATCGGAGGTCTGACCACGCTTTTCCTCGACGGCGGAAACTCCAACTACACGAAAGTTTTTATCGACGGTACGCCCGCCAACGAGCCGGGCGGCAATTTCGACTTTTCCAATCTTTCCTTGGACAACGTCGACAAAGTCGAAGTGGTCTACGGTGCGGAGAGCACTCTCTATGGCTCCGACGCCGTCTCCGGTGTCATTCAGCTTTTCTCTCATCGCGGCACCACCGAAATTCCCTCCTTCGAGATTTACTCCGATGGCGGCAATCTCTCGACCGGTCGCGGTGGCGGCCAGATCAGCGGCGCCATTGGAAAATTCGACTATTCCGGCGCGGGTTCTTATCTCAGCACCGACGGACAGGGCCCGAACGACGCCTTCATCAATCGCACCTTCGCCGGCAATTTCGGTTACAGCTTCTCGGACACCAATCAGCTTCGCGTCACTATTCGTAGTTATTCCAGTTGGGCCGGTATACCTGGGCCAACGCTTCTCGAACCTCCCACGCTCGGTCAGTATTATTCCGATCAGGACCTCACCGGCAATCTGACCTGGACCTTCCACACCGGCCGGCATTGGCAACATCGTCTGGCTGGCTGGGATTCACGCATCGTCGACGCCAACTACATCCCCGGCTTTGGTCCGCCTTTCGTCGATCAATACAATGTTGCGGGCTTCAACGAACAATCGAATGATTCGTTTGCCAAGGGGCTGATTGCGGTTGGCTACGAATATCAAGTCGAAAACGCCTATCCCAGCGGAATCGTCGGCGGTACGCACGCGCGCCGCAACAATCAAGCCGGCTTCGTCGACGGCCGCTGGTTTCCCATTCGTCGCATCACGCTGAATGCCGGCTTCCGCGTTGTGTCGAACACCACCTTTGGCATTCGCACCGTTCCCACCGCGGGCATCGTCTACGGCGTACGTTATAACAATGGTTTTTGGGGGAACACCAACCTGCGCTTTTCCTATGGCGAAGGCATCAAGGAACCCGCTCTCGAGCAATCCTACGGCTCGGATCCCTGCTATCCGGGCAATCCCAACCTGAAACCGGAACAGAGCCAGACTTACAACGCTACCGTCGACCAGTATCTTCTGTCCGACCGCGCCCGCGTTTCTCTCACTTTTTTCGCCAGCCGTTTCGCGGACATCGTCAGCTTTGCTCCCAACGCGCCTCCCAATCCCAATTTCTGCGGCACCTATTTCAACACTGACCTCGCCCGCGCCCGCGGCCTGAATCTCTCGACCGAACTCCGCCTGAACAAGCGATTGTCCGTCAACGGCTACTACACCTACGACGCGACGCGCGTTCTGGCCACCGACAATCCTCCCTCCGACCCCGACTACACTCCGGGAGAGCCGCTCCTCCGCCGCCCGAAGAATTCCGGCTCGATCATTCTCAATTTCCTTTGGGCCCGCTTGAACTGGAATTTCATCGGCTATTTCACCGGTATTCGCACGGACATCAATTTCTTGACCCTCGAACCGGCCAACAATCCCGGCTACGCCCGCTTCGACATGGCCGCCAGCTATAACCTGACCCACAGCCTGGCGCTCACCTCGCGCGTCTGGAATCTCTTTGACAAGCAATATCAGGATGCCCTCGGCTATCCGGCGCTCGGCCGAACCTACACCTTCGGCATACGCTACACCTTTACCGGACCAAAATAACCATCGCCGCGACGCAATCTTCGTGAGGGTCCAGCGCTGTTTACCCTGAGCTTCGAAGCGCTGGACCCAATGTGAGCTCTCAAATGAACAGAACCAACTCTCCGGTCGTCTTCTCCTGGAGCGGCGGCAAAGACAGCGCCATGGCCTTGCACGCCCTTCTGCAAGATCCCAATTTCGAAGTCGTTGCGCTCCTGACCACCGTCACTGAAGGCTACGAACGCATCAGCATGCACGGTGTGCGCAATGAGCTCCTTCGCCGGCAAGCCGAATCCATCGGCTTACCCCTCCAGGAAGTGCGCATCCCGCCCAAATGCGTTAATCCCATCTACGAAGCCCGCATGGCCGAAGCGGTTCTGCGGTTTCGTGATCGCGGAGTCATGCACTTCGCCTTCGGCGACATTTTCTTGGAAGACTTGCGCGCTTACCGCGAACAAAAACTCTTGCAAGCGGACATGACCGCGCTTTTTCCCATCTGGAAAGTAGACACGCGTGAACTAGCCGCCCGTTTTCTCAAAGACGGCTTCCGCGCCATCGCCGCCTGCATCGATCCGAGAAAACTCGACAAGTCCTTCGTCGGCCGCGAACTCAACGCCTCGTTCTTTCGCGATTTGCCACCCGAGGTCGACCCCTGCGGCGAAAACGGCGAGTTCCACACCTTCGTCTTTGACGGCCCCATCTTCCGTTCGAGGATCCCAATTCAAGTCGGCGAGGTCGTGGAACGCGATTCTTTTTTCTTCTGCGATCTGCTCCCAGCTGAAAAAGGAGAACGGACGTGTTCCACAACATGAGTTCTGAAGACTCCCCCTCGATATACCGCTTTGTGTTGATGCTCTGCTTCATTCTCTTCGCCGCGGTAGTCCGCATCCTGCCCCATCCGTGGAATTTCACACCCGTAGGTGCCATGGCACTCTTCAGCGGAGCAAAACTAGGCCGCTCCTGGAAGGCCTTTCTGTTCCCTCTGGCCGCACTCTTCTCGGGCGACCTATTTGGAGGGATCTACGCCTTCAGGATCATGTCCCTTGTCTATTTCAGTTTCTGCCTCAGCGTCCTGATCGGCATGGCCTTCCGCCATCGGCAATCTCCGCTGCCGCTCTCCCTCGCGGCTTTCTCGGGTGCCCTGCAGTTTTTCCTGCTCAGCAACTTCGCTGCCTGGGCCTTTCTAGCCACTTATCCGCACAATTTCGCGGGCCTCGTATCCTGCTACCTCGCTGGCATCGCCTATTTCGGCAACACCCTGGTCGGCGACGCATTCTACACAACCCTCTTCTTCGGCGGCTTCGCCCTTTTAGAGCGCATCAATCCCGCTCTCGGCGAAACCGGACCGGCGAGCAACTGATCAGCATGTAGCCGCCGCTTTTCGAGGCGGGCGCCTTTTCTTCAACCCGCGAAACGGACGCGGCTGCCCGCCGGCTGCCGCCTCTGCTATAATTTCCTTTTTATCTATGACCAAATTCGCAACCGAATCCATGGTAACTCCCGAACTCCTCGCGAAATATGAGCCGGTCATCGGCTTGGAAGTCCACGCCCAACTCCTCACCAAGACCAAGATTTTCTGCGGCTGCTCCACCCGTTTCGGCGATGCCCCGAACTCGAATGTATGCCCCGTCTGTCTCGGTTTGCCGGGCACGCTCCCCGTTCTCAACAAGCGCGCCGTGGAAATGGGCATTCGCGCATCGCTGGCACTGAATTGCACCGTTCACGACCACTCCCGCTTTGCCCGCAAGAACTATTTCTACCCCGACCTGCCCAAAGGCTACCAGATCTCGCAATACGAACTTCCTCTCGCGACCGGCGGCTGGGTCGAAATCGAACACGACGGCAAGACCAAGCGCATAGGCATAACCCGTCTGCATCTCGAGGAGGACGCCGGCAAGTCGCTTCACGAGGGCTTTCCTCATTCGAGCGACAAAACCTACGTCGATTTCAATCGTTGCGGAACGCCGCTCAGCGAAATTGTCTCCGAGCCAGACTTGCGCGCTCCCGACGAGGCCTACGCCTATCTCACCACGCTCCGCCAGCTTCTTCTCTATACCGGGATCAGCGATTGCAATATGGAAGAAGGCTCTCTGCGCTGTGACGCCAACGTGAGCGTGCGCCTGCGCGGCGTACGCGAATTCGGCACCAAGGTGGAAGTGAAGAACCTCAATTCCTTCCGCTATCTTGCCAAGGCCCTCGAATTCGAAATCGAGCGCCACATCGGCGTACTCGAATCGGGCGGTCGCATCGCGCAGGAAACCCGCCTCTGGAACCAGTCCGCGGGCCGCACCGATCCAATGCGCTCCAAGGAGAAGGCTCACGATTACCGCTATTTCCCTGAACCCGACCTTCTTCCCGTCCACGTCCACGAAGCCTGGCGCAACGAAATTCGCTCCTCCTTGCCGGAATTACCCGCTGCCAAGCGCTCCCGCTTCGTTTCTTCCTTGGCCATCACTCCGTACGACGCCGAAGTCTTGACCGCTACGCAATCTCTCGCAGATTATTTCGAATCCGCCGTGAAATCTGGGGCGCCGGGCAAAGCTGCCGCCAACTGGATGCAAACCGAACTCCTTCGCCGCCTGAACGACTCCGGCAAGGAAATTTCCGCAAGCCCGGTGTCGCCCAAATCGCTCGCCGAACTCGTCTCCCTGGTGGAGTCCGGCAAAATCACGGGCACCGTCGGCAAAAAAGTTTTCGCCACCATGTTTGAGACCGGCCGCCCTGCCGCGGACATCATCGCCGCCGAAGGACTCGGCGCTCAGGTCGCCGGCGATGCGATCGAGCAAGCCGCTCGCGAAATCATCGCCAAAAATCCCGACAATGTAGCGAAATTCAAATCCGGCAACGAAGGTGTTTTCAAATTCTTCGTCGGCCAGGTCATGAAAGCCACCAAGGGCCAAGCCAGCCCTCAAGTCATCAACGATATTCTTCGTAAACTGCTGACGGACCAATCGTGAGCTTCCTGCAAAGCTTTGTTCCCGTCGTTGCCGGCAAAACCCAGGATTGGATCGAATCGCAACGCGCCGAACATCTTCCGCGCGCGCATCCACTGAGTTCCGGGGAATGTGCCGCGTTGGCCTCCCATTTCCCGGTAGAAAGTCTTTCCGCCGCGCGCATTGCCGCCGTGGACCGGATTCCAAGTCCCCCTTTTTTTGCGGGTCTCCTCCGCCAGCTCGAATTCATCGGAAAGCGCGTCCACTTCGATTTTTCCGCCGCATCCGGAATCACCTTTGGCGAGTGCATTTTGGTCGCTCAGCCCGGCCCTCCCATCGATTTGCTGTTCCATGAGATGGTGCACTCCGAGCAATACCGTATTTTAGGCATGAAAGCATTTGCGCGGGCGTACGTTCAGGGAATTGTCGATTCCAATTTTATCTATGAGAAGATCCCGCTGGAGGCCATCGCGTATGAAATGTCCGCGCGCTTCACGGCGGGCAAATCATTTTCGGTGAGTGATGAGCTGTCCGTCTGGCTGCAACAACAGCACTACTCGTCGTGAAGCTATGGAATTTGCTGTGAGCGGAACTACAATGCTGTGTCGAGGTGCATCCTAATGCTGAAAATCGGCGACCAAGCCCCTGACTTCACTCTGAAATCCGATGAAGGCCAAGACTCTTCCCTCAAAGATTTCAGAGGAAAGCGCGTTCTCCTCTATTTTTATCCAAGGGCCAGCACTCCCGGCTGTACCATCGAAGCCTGCGAATTCCGAGACCTGAAACCGAAATTCGACAAGCAAAACACCGTGGTTCTCGGCGTCAGCGCCGATCCCGAAAAAGCGCTCAAGAATTTCAAGAGCAAGCAGAAACTCAATTTCCCGCTGCTGGGCGATCCAACTCACAAGATGATCAAATCCTACGGCGTCTGGCGCATGAAAAAATTTATGGGCCGCTCATTCAAAGGCATCGTGCGCAGCACATTCCTCATCGGCCCGGATGGAAAGATTGAAGAGATCTGGGATGAAGTGAGCGCCAAGGGTCACGCCGCGGAAGCGCTGGCGAAAGTATCGGCGTGAGCTCCCCGCCCCGTCACAATTCCACGGCCACCTCGTCGCCACCTTGAATCAGCATGTTGTCAATCAATCGCGTGCCCCCAATGCGTGCTGCCAACAGCGCGTAACAACGGCCCCCGGCACGCACGACCGGTTCAAACGTCTCCGCGTCCACGATTTCCGCATAGTCTACCCGCGCCCTCGGCTCACTCTCCAGAACGCGACGCATGGCTTTCTGCAGCTCGAGCGTGTCCCTAACGCCCGACGACAATTCCTTTTCTGCGGCCCCCAATGCGCGATACAAAACCGTCGCCGCCTGCCGCTCTTCCTGCGAAAGGTACGCATTGCGCGAACTCAACGCCACCCCATCCGCTTCCCGCACCGTGGGACAAATCACCAGCTGCACATCCAGATTCAAATCGTGCACCATCTTCTGGATGATGCGTACTTGCTGCGCGTCCTTGCGTCCAAAATACGCATAATTCGGCTGCACAATCTCGAACAGCTTCAAAACTACAGTGGCGACTCCCCGAAAATGACCCGGGCGCGCTTTCCCCTCCAACTGCTCGCTGATTCCTTCCACGTGGACATACGTCGAAAAGCCCGCGGGATACATCTCTTCGGACGAAGGCAGAAACAATCCATTCGCTCCCGCGTTTGTCAGCTTTTCAACATCCGCTTCGAGCGGCCGGGGATATTTAGATAAATCTTCATTCGGCCCAAACTGCGCAGGATTCAGAAAAATCGAAGCGTACACCGTTGAGCACTCCCGCTTCGCCCGCTCTACCAGCGCCAGATGTCCTGCGTGCAAAGCTCCCATCGTCGGCACCAGGCCGATCACGCACTGCTGCATCCGCCCTTCCCGCGCCTTCTCCTTCATCCAGGAAATGGTCCGAATCGTCTCCATGCCAAGCGCGCCTAGGCCTTCGCCGCCGCCCGCCTTTCCCGGTAAAACAAGATCAAGTCCGTTCCGGCGCTTTTCGCTCCGAGTTGCCGCAGCATCGTGGTCACCTGCCCGCGATGATAGCTTCCGTGATTGACCACATGTTGCACGATCTGCCAGCGCGGGCTTCGCGACGGCCCGAAACTCATCGTCTTGTAATCTACCTCTTCCGCCAGTGCAATCTCATCGAGCCGGCTCACATATTCGAGCCAGTTTTTCTCCACTTCCGTCCAGCGCGACCGGGAACTCGCCAGATCGGGAAAATCCTTCGCGTCGGGAAACGCCGCAGGCGAACGCCCCTGCAACCTCTCCAGCCACACCCATTCCACAGCCCAAACGTGCACCAGCGTATCTCGCACGGAACTGAAACTCGATCCCAACTCTTTCGTGAACTGCTCGATCGTCAGCGTCTCTGCCGCGCCCAGGATCCTGTGGTTTGCCCACGCATTAAACGCAAGCAGCTCTCGCATCTCCGATGGTTTCATCGCGCAACCTCCAAAAAAAACAGGGGCGCCCCGGTCTGCACAAGGCGCCCCTGGGTTCCACTTTCTCTCCACTCCCTCAACGCACAATGGGAATGGTCTTGCGGTCCTTCATGCTTCCACGAGGTGCATGATAGGATTCCGCGTCCGTCGGAAAACTCCCGCTCCGTACGTCCGCGCAATACTCCTTCACCGCGTTCGAAATGATCTCGCCGACATTGGCGTAGCGCCGCGCGAACTTCGGCGCCTCCTGAAACGTCATTCCCAGCAAATCGTGCAGCACCAGCACCTGGCCGTCGCAATCCGGCCCTGCGCCGATCCCGATAGTTGGAATTCCTGCCGTACGCGTGATTTCCGCCGCCAGCTCCCGCGGCATGGCCTCCAGCACGATCGCAAACGCACCCGCCGCTTCCACGGAGCGTGCGTCGCGCAAAAGCTGATCCGCCGTTCCCGGCGTCTTCCCTTGCACCCGGTAACCGCCCAAGGCATTCACCGATTGCGGCGTCAGCCCGACGTGCCCCATCACCGGAATCTCCGCCTCCGTCAACCGCGCAATCAATTCCAACCGGCGTTCGCCGCCTTCCACCTTCACCGCCTCCACCCCCGCTTCCTTCACAAAGCGCATCGCGTTCCGCAACGCCTCGCCGATATCGGAGTGATATGAACCGTACGGCATGTCCGCCACCAGCAGCGCGTGGCGCACAGCGCGCCGCACCGCCTTGGTATGGTGCAGCGCCTCGTCCATCGTGAGTGGCAATGTGCTGTCGTACCCCAGCATCACCATTCCGACAGAATCTCCCACCAGCACCACGTCCACTCCGGCTTCATCCATCAGCCGCGCGGTCGGATAGTCATAAGCGGTCAGGCAAGTGATTTTCTTGGTTTGTGAATTTGCAGCGGATGTCTTCCGATGTACCAGTTCGGGCACGGTAATCTTCCCGTTGCCCTGGTTCGGCAGGATACTCATGTCGGCCTCCGGTGCCATCCCCTAACCGCGGGGTACAGCCCTCTTCCAGACACCCTCAATATAACAAAAACAATTGTGCTCCACCATCCCCCGCCAAGCCACGGTGTCGGTACTCCGATCCGCCGCAACAACCAAGCGTCGTAGGCGCGGCACTTCCGACCACGACACTTCCGACCACGGCACTCTACAATTTCACTGGCGCCTGAGCCCGCCCCTTCCATTGCCCCCCGCGCCCCATCCAATACCGCGCCGCGGAAACACAGGTCGCATAGGAATAAAAAATCGCGGCAAACGGCAACCCTGGCGCCCACAACGGGGACAGCCCGTAAAACCGCACCGTCGGTAGATACGTCAGCGTCATCAACGCCCACGCCGCAAGACCAATTCTCCAGATCACCGGCCGGGTCTGAAAGGCAAACGCCACCGGCACCGGATAAATCAGCAGCATCCCGGCAATGGTCCCGATCAACACCGCCGCCGAATACCCCAGTTGCGTGAACGCCGTCCGCGCGATCAAGTCGCGTATCTCCCCCAACGTGGAATAGGACCGGAGACTGACGCTTCTCCGCGTCAGCCCCATCCAGATCGTGCCGCCGCTGCGTTTGACCGCACGCGCCAGCGCGCAATCGTCAATCACCTCCGCGCGAATAGCTGGAATCCCACCGATGCGTTCCAGGGCTTCTCGCCGCAACAAAATACATCCGCCCGCAGCCCCGGCGGTCTTCGAGTTTCCGTCGGAAATCCGCTTCGGCGGATACAGCATCAGGAAAAAATACAAAAACGCCGGGATCAGCAGCTTTTCCGCAACGGTTTTCGCTCGCAGAAGCACCATCAAAGACGTCAAATCCAGCCGTTGGTTTTCCGCTCTAGCCACCAGCCTTCGCAGCGTATCCGGTGCGTGCACAATATCCGCATCCGTAAACCAGTAATACTGCGGTTGCGAAGAGGGACCGTTGCTTATCCCCTGTTGCAGCGCCCACAGCTTTCCGGTCCATCCAGCCTGCAAATCCGTAGCTTGCAGAATCGTCACACGCTCGGCCTCCCCCGCCGACTGCGCCGCATTACGCGCGAGTGCGCCCGTGCCGTCCTCACTGTGATCATCGACAACGATAAGCTCGAACGCACCGGGATAGTCCAGCCTCATCAACGATTCCACGCATCGCGCAATCGTCTCGGCTTCGTTGCGTGCGGGCACCACTGCCGCCACCCGCGGCCATTTCGAAAGCGGCTCCTCCCCCGCGATGTCTCCATCAAACGCCCGAACCAACCAGAACGCAGCCCGAAAAAACGTCAACACAATCCAAACGCCCAGAGAAATTCCTGCCACTATGACGGGAAGCGAGTGCACGCCTTATTGTGTCTCGAATCCACCCAGTCGGCCAGATGCTGCCTCATAGATAGGCAAATGTGTTTGCGGTTCCGTGTAGGGACGGCCTCCGCTGGCGGTGCGCTCCCGCCGCTAAAGGATCGGCCCTCCGGTCAGCGACCATCGAGAAAGCGCACCGCACACTAGTCCGGCGATGGAGGGCGAGTGAGCTATGGATGAGACAAGTTGTCTTGCGCGAGAAATGTTCTACGCCAGGTCTTCCGGCCGAATCGGCAATCGCCGAATCCGCTTGCGCGTAAGCGCATAAACCGCATTGCAAACCGCCGGCGTCACCACAGGCAATCCGGGCTCGCCCACACCGGTAGGCTGTTCCGTGCTCTGCACCACGTAAACTTCCGTCTTGGGAGTCTCCGCAATCCGCGGCATTTCGTAATCGTTGAAATTCGCCTGTTCAACGCGCCCATCCTTGATGGTAATCGCGTCATGCAGCGCCGCAGAGAGTCCGTAGATCGCCGCGCTCTCCACTTGCGCCCGCACCCCGGATGGATTGATCGGTCGCCCGCAGTCAACGGCATAAACAATCCGGTGAACCTTGACGGTCCGTCCTTCGACGCTAACCTCCGCCACGCACGCTGTGTAAGTCTCGAACGAATAGTAACTGGCGATGCCGCGCCCGATTCCCTGCGGCAAAGGCGAACCCCACGTACTCTTCTCTGCCGCCAGTTTCAACACGCCCTTCAGCCGCGCAGTGTTCAGTGGTTTACCTTCTTTGGGATCGGTGAAATCCGGAATTGTGCGATCGTTCCCGATGATTTTCAGCCGGAATTCATACGGATCGGCGTTCGCTTCTGCCGCAAGTTCGTCGATAAACGATTCCACCACAAAACCGCTGGAAGAATGCTCCACCGACCGCCACCAGGCGCGCGGGACGGCCGACTTCGCTAAAGCATATTCCACCCGGAAATTCGGCGTCTGATACGGAATGAACGCCGCAGTCGCAAACTCCGATTTTTCCGCCTCTGCTTCTGCGCCCCACATCGCATCAATCGATGTGGAAGTTTGAAAGTGTTTCCAGCACTCGACCGTTCCATCCTTCGAAATGGCGCCATGCAATTTGTGATAGGAAGCCGGCCGGTAAAAATCGTGCTGCATGTCGTCTTCTCGCGTCCAAAGCACCATCACCGGCTTGCCGGTCGCCTTGGCCACCTGTGCCGCTTCCATGACGAAGTCGGCCTGATAACGCCTGCCGAATCCGCCGCCCATCAAAGTGGTGTGCACCACGACCAATTCTTTCGGCAACCCGGAAACACCCGCAATAATGTCCTGAGCCCACTGCGGCGCCTGCGTCGGCACCCAAGCTTCCGCCCCGTCGGGTCGAATGTGCACGGTACAATTCATCGGCTCCATGGTGGCGTGCGGCGCAAACGGAAATTCGTACGTCGCCTCGATCTTCTTGGTCGCTCCCGCCAACGCGGCATCTGCATCACCGTCGTTGCGCACAACTTTTCCAGGCTTCGCGGCATTTT
Organism: Candidatus Acidiferrales bacterium; assembly: GCA_963783955.1. Taxonomy (GTDB): domain Bacteria; phylum Acidobacteriota; class Terriglobia; order Acidiferrales; family UBA7541; genus Acidiferrum. The sequence goes on from CAWAPN010000006.1 coordinate 101,233, forward strand.
CAAGGAACTGCTTACGCAACGTTTCCGTGGATTCGCTCTTCGCCGGGCCTTCGTCCCATTCGATCTTTAGCGCTTTGCGCCCTTGCATGGCTGCCCAGGAATTATCCGCAAGCACCACCACTCCGCCTGCCGTAAATGCACCTTTCTCCACGGCATTGATCTTGAAGATGTCCCGCACTCCGGCCACACTCTTGGCCTTCGTGCCGTCGAACGACTTCACGGTGCCGCCAAAAACCGGACACCGCGCCACCACGGCAAATTGCATCCCCGGCACGCGAGAATCGATTCCAAATTTCGCCGCGCCATCGACCTTATTTTTTGCCTCGACTCGCGTCGTGTCCTTGCCGATAATCGTGAAATTGTTTGAGTTCTTGAGCGGGACCTTCTTAACGTCGGGCACCGGCAATTTCGATGCCTCCGCGGCCAGTTGCCCATAGGTCAAAAAGTTCTTTCGCGCCCCATGGAGCACTCCGCCGTCCTGTGCGACGCAGGTGTCCCGATCCACGTTCCAGCGCGCCGCTGCAGCGGTGATCAACATTTCGCGAGCGGCGGCACCGGCTTGCCGCAAAGGGAGCCAGGAGCCCGCGACGCTTCCGCTTCCGCCCGTTCCGAGGTCATAGACTTTGGCATCCGTTGCTGCCTGCTCGATCTTTACGTCTTTCCAATCCAGATAAAGTTCCTCCGCCAGAATCATAGGCAGCGCGGTCATCACGCCCTGGCCCATCTCCGATTTTCCAAGAATCAGCGTCACCCGATTGTCCGGAGTGATGCGCACCCACGCGTTCAGAGGGTTGACGACCGGTTTTTCCTGAGCCTGCACTTCATCCGTTCGCGAGCGCGCGGGCAGCCGGAAGCCCACGAGCAGCGCAACGCCTGCCGCAGTTCCGCTCTTTAGGAAGTCGCGTCGATCGAGGGAGAGAGCCTTTACCATAGGAAACCTCGCTGGCTACCGCGCGGAAGCGCGCAGTGCGGCTTCAAATATTTATTTTGTTGCTTGAAGGGTGGCCGCGCGGTGAATGGCTTTGCGTATCCGTTGATAGGTACCGCAACGGCAGATATTGCCGCTCATGAAGTCATCGATATCGGCGTCCGAGGGGTTGGGTTTTTTCGCGAGCAAGGCCACCGCGGACATGATCTGCCCGGACTGGCAGTATCCGCACTGCGGCACGTCCTCTTCGATCCACGCCTTCTGCACAGGATGCGACGCGTCTTCGGACAACCCTTCAATGGTTGTGATCTTCTTCCCCGAAACACTCGAAATCGGAGTGATGCACGACCGGCTCGCTTCCCCGTTGATGTGCACCGTGCATGCTCCGCACAGCGCCATCCCGCAGCCGAACTTCGTCCCGGTCATGTTCAACGTGTCCCGCAATACCCACAACAGCGGCATCTGCGGATCGACTTCGACGCTAGTAGATTTCCCATTTAGGGTGAAAGTGACGGCCATAATCGCCTCCCTCCGCTGGAAGAAAACATCCTACACCATTCTACCTATGGACGAAAATCTCCGATAAATCGTCCTAATGAGCTTCGGCTGGCTGCTCTCGTCGGGTAGTTGCGGGTCTTCAGATCCGTGGTTTCCCGGATGAGTCGCGGCGCATGAGGATTCCCGCAAGACCCACCGACCTGATACCATACCCTGCCTCGGCGGGTCCCTACGGCTTGCCGATATCCGCGCCGTGCCGGAAGGAACCCAGCTTGGAATCCACGCGCAATCTCGTGATTTCTCTGTTCCCGTCCGAGGAACGCGCCAACCGCTCCGTGCAAACTCTGGCGGATCTTCTCGAAGTGTTTACTCGGGCCGGAACGCTCCGCGCGCGCCTCGACGCCCTGGTCGATTTCTACGCCTGGTTGCGCCGCAAGGATTCTCGTCTTCCCGAACTTCGCCCCGCGGATGGTCTTAACGCGAGAATCGGCCCGGAGTGGCGGCGCGAACGCGTCTGGCTTGCCGTCCTCGAGGCCTCTCCCGAACTCCGCGACCGTTACCACGCGGGCATCGCCGCCATACTGGAAGAAACAGACGCCGTCTCGCTATTCGCGCAGGCGGGCCTGCCAAACGACCGCGGCCTCGTCTCGGAAAGCTTCGACCGGTTCTTTGGCATCTTGCTTCCCGCACCTCGCGAGGAGAACGATCTCGCCAGATTGCTGCTGCGGCTCTTTCCGACGCAGGCAGACATTGACCGTCTGTTCACTCGCTCCCAGCATCAACTCCTGTTCCTGGCCAGCAAACTCGCTCCCTCGGAATACCCCGAGGCCTGGGAGCGGCCGATCGCCTCGCTTCGCGATGCCTTCTATCTTTTGGCGGCTCGCGCTCAGGGCCTTGGCCTATCGCAAGATTTGCGAGTCCGTGGCAGGGGCGGACCCGTTCAGCAATCCCCATTTCATAATCTGATGCTCGCTTCAAACGCTCTGCTCGCAGCCGCGCAGGCGAATCAGGACGTCACCGCAGCGGCGCAAAGCTGGAAAGCCGCCGTGGCGGATTGCCGCGGGGAACTGCGGGCTGTCGTCAACCATCTCGATACCTCCGGTGTGAACCTCGATGTCGTCTATGCCATGGACGTCATCGAGCTAAGCCTCAAACGCATGGAACTCATTTCCGGCGTGCTGATTTCTCAGCCCGGGCCGCCGAAAATAGTGACAGCCCTGCGGCTCCTGAGCGATGTCATTCGGGGGCGTCTGCACGACCGCAGCTTGACCGGTCTCGCTCAGAACGGTTTCCGCCTGCTAGCCAAGAAAATTGTGGAATGGGCCGGAAAAACGGGCGAGCACTACGTCACCAGCAACCGGGAGGAGTATCGCCAGATGTGGTACGCCGCCCTAGGCGGCGGTCTGCTGACGGTCGGCACCGCGGCGATAAAATTAATGGTCACCCACCGCGGCTTACCTCCGTTCGTCGAAGGTTTTCTGGCGGGCCTCAATTACGCGGTCAGTTTCGTCTTGATGCACGTTTTTCATCTCGCCCTCGCCACCAAGCAACCTTCCATGACGGGTGCCGCCCTTGCGAGCATTCTGCATCGTTGCCAGGATGAGTCGGGCATCGATGAGCTGGTGGCCTACGTCCAGCGAATCGTTCGCTCGCAGCTTGCCGCGGCATTCGGCAACATCATCGCCGTCGGAGCCGGCGCTGTGGTCTTCAGCCTCATTTGGAAGTCCGCCTTCGGGGCGCCCTTTCTGGGCGTCGAGACCGCGGAATACGCCGTGAAATCCATGGATCCGATCCGCAGTGGCACCGTCTTTTTTGCCATTCTCACCGGCGTGATTCTCTGGCTCTCGAGTTTGGCAGGCGGCTGGATTGAAAACTGGGCTGTCTACCACCAACTCCCGCGTGCCATTGCCGAACACCGCCTGGGTGCTGCTTTCAAGCCAGAGAAAGTTCAGAATTTTTCCGAATCGTTCGCGAGAAACATCGCTCCCTGGGGCGGCTCGATCGTTCTCGGATTCATGCTGGGGATGACTCCCACCATCGGTCATTTCTTTGGGCTGCCTTTGGATGTGCGCCACGTCACGCTTTCCACCGGGACGCTCGCTCTCGGTATTACTTCACGTGGGCCAGAAGTACTGGGAAAAGGCGCCCTGATTTGGGCCACGCTGGGGATCGCCGTTACATTCGTCATGAATCTAGGCGTCAGCTTCTACCTGGCTCTGCGTCTGGCAATTCGCGCCCAGGACATTTCACCAAGCGAAAACCACCAAATTTTGCGCACCTTATGGAAACGTTTCTGGGCCACTCCCCGCCAATTCTTCCTTCCCCCCGCCGAAGATCAGACCCCCGTAGCCCAATTCACCCCGTAGCAATCCCCCAACCGCGGCAGGCAGCTTGCTGCCAGCCAACGCCACCTCAAGGCAATGTCACGGCCAGGCACCTCAATTTGTGGCGAGCTGCAGGGAGGCAAGCGCTCGTGAGATGGCGAGCGCCGTAGGCGCGAAACAAAGCCACGCGACCCACAACACAACCAGCGCTCTAAGGCGTCGCAGGTTCCGGCGTCGGCCGCGGCGGCTCGTGCTCCACACCCCTCCAACCCACGGGCCTTCCGCTCACCGCTTCCTTCACCGACCGGAACAACACGATATACATCAACTGCCGATAATAAAACCGTTGAAGAAGAACCGGAATCAGCAGCGTCCAATCCTCACGCCGCTCCAATGCGAACGCAATCACGCACGTCAGCACATCGATGATCAAAAAGCCCAAGAAGAAAACCACGGAGCGCTGCACATCGGCGGTAGTCCAAAGCTGCGGAATCTGCGTGATATGCAACTGTGCCAGGCCCCAGAGCGCAAGGCTTCCAAAGAAAAGCAAATCCAACAGCGGCGAAACCAATGGCAGCATAATCTGAAACACAAAAATATTCGGCAGCGCGATAAAACCAAGAGTCCCGTACTTCGGCCGCAACAACGTGGCGCTGTGCTTCCAGAATGATTGCAACGTCCCGAAGGTCCACCGGAATCGCTGCCGGATCAACGCACCGGGCGTCACCGGCGCTTCTGTCCAGGCCACCGCGTCTTCGTCATAGGTGATCCGCCAGCCCTGGCGGCGAATCCCAATGGTCAGGTCCGCATCTTCCGCCACGGTGTCGGCGGTAATTCCACCGGCATCCTCAATTGCCTTTCGGCGCCATGCGCCCAGAGCGCCGGGAACCACGGTGATGCAATTCAGCAGATCAAACGCGCGCTTCTCCATGTTCTGGCTGGTCACGTATTCGAGCGCCTGCCAGCGTGTCAGCCAGCGCGAGCGGTTCCCTACCTTCACGTTCCCGGCAACTGCCCCGACCGTGGGGTCGGAGAAATGGCGCAGCAGTCTGCGGATGGCATCCGGCTCGATTTCCGTGTCTGCATCGATCGTAACCACAATCTCCGTTCGCGCGTGAGACAACGCGTTGCTGAGGGCCGCGGCCTTTCCGCGATTCACCTGGTGAATGATCTGCACCGCGTCGTTGTTTCCGAAATTGCTCCGTAGCAGTTCGAGAGTTTTGTCTGTCGAACCATCGTCCACGACAATGACGTGAATATCCTTCAGGTCCGATAACAACACCGACTGAACCGTCTGCACTATCACGGGCTCTTCATTGTAGGCGGGAATCAGAACGGTCACCGCCGGGGGCGGCTCGGCCAATTTTGTCTCATCCGGCCTCAGTTTCTCGATAATGGCCAGGATTCCGATAATCAGCGCCCGTCCGCTGACCAGCACGATCCCTAAAATAAATACCGTGGCAATAGCGAACCGCGACCATTGAAAAATTCCAAAGATCACGCCGTCCGCGCGCGCCTCCAGTCGTTCGCGGAAGGTGAGCGGCGTCATGACTTCGGCGCGTGTTTGCCCGAGCAGGTCCGACACCGACGTCAGTTCGTAGCCCTTCGCGCGCAGCCCGTCGATAATCATGGGCAGTGCTTCTACGGTCTGTTCGCGCTCTCCGCCTCCATCATGCAGCAGCACGATATTGCCTTTGTCGGCTTGCCGCATCACGTCCTCGGCGATCTCCTTCGCCGGGCGCTGCGGTTTGTTCCCGTCGATGCGCCAATCGTCCGGATCGATTCTCTGGCCGACGATGATATAGCCCAGCTCCTGCGGGTAAGGCAGCTGCACGACTTCTTCGGCAAATTCGGGCTGGTGGTCGATGCCGTAAGGCGGCCGGAACAGGATCGATTTCACTCCGAGCGTGCTTTCAATCAGCCGTTGCGTCAGATTCAGTTCCCACCTCAGCTGGGTGTGAGAGATTTCATCAAACTGAGGATGAGTGAACGTGTGGTTCCCGATTTCATGGCCTTCGTCGTATTCGCGCCGCAAAAGATCCGGCGAAGCGTTGGCCTCTTCGCCCACGACAAAAAACACCGCCGGAGCGCGCTTGTCCTTCAGTATGTCCAGAATTCTCGGTGTCCATCGCCGGTCCGGACCGTCGTCAAACGAAATCACGATCTTGTTTTTTGCCGCGCCGATCTGGTCGATGTCATACGACAACGGAATGGCGTCGTACTTTTCGCTGGTGATCAGGTCGCTGATGTTGTCGTAGGTCAGGCTGCGCCGGCCGGGCTTCGGTGTGTCGATGATCCGCCAGATGTCGCCCGCGCCTTCCAGAATCAAGTCGGGACCCGGTGGAATTTCCTTCAATTTATCGCGCGTGGGATCGTCGGCATGAATCGCATCCCAGATCGGCCAGAGCGAAGTGTCTGCGGAACCCAGCCGCCACAGCGCGGTGCCTTGCACGCCCAACCGTTCGCACGCTCGCAGTTCGTTGTACGCCGTGACCGCATCTAGCATCCACACGTTGTGCGTGTGATTTTGCTCGTCTTCGTAGGAATAATGCGGGTTCAGCGACGTGGCGTCGAAATCGATGTCGGCTTCCGATTCGTGGGCGTGCAGCAACGCTTCCTGCACGCTGAATTCCTCGCCGCGGCGCTCTTCTTTTCTTGAAGACTCCGTCCAGTCATACGCATAGTTGCCGATGCCCACGACGATTTTCTGCGACGGAACCACATCCCGGATCTGTCGCAGATTCTCCATGAACCAATCTTGAGCGGCGATCGGCCCGGACGGCGACGTCAGCCAGTGCTGGTCGTAATTCATCAGAATAATGGCGTCCGTCTCGCGCCCAAAAAAAGCGTAGTCATAGTCATCGTCGCGCGCGGGCAGCGCAATCATCAGCTTGAGTCCCTTCGCGTGTAGCCCCTGCGCGAGTTCCGCGATGTATTGGCGGAAGTTCGCCTGGCTCTTCGTCGGGATTTCCTCGAAGTCCACGGCGATGCCCGGTTGGTGGGCCTCCGCGGCATACTCCACCACGTCTTTCACCTGGCGCTGGCGAGCCGCTGGATTCGCCATCATTTCTTCCAGCTCTTTGACCTTCCACACGACACCATCGTAGTTGTCCAGGTAGGCCATCATGGGCAGTTCGATCGGCGGATTCATCGATCGCATCCATTGATGGAGCTTGTCCTGATTCAGCCGGGCGATCGCTTCGGCCGGCGTCACTTCCAGGGTTTCTTGGCCCCTCTCATAATCGACGACCGTAAGCGCGCCATCCGGAGTAACCGCGTGAAGTTGTTCGGGAATCAGCAGGTCGAGATCTTTGTAGTGCTTCTTCAGGGAAGCTAGGCTGTTCGAATCCCAGCTCACGTAAAACGCGGCGCGCAACGGGTCGTAGCCCTCGGGAATCTCCCCGATTCGCGCCACCCGAAGGTGCCGCCCCTCCCGTACGTTCACGACCTTACCATTCTTCTTCTTGGCCGCGTGATACGTAGGCCGCGTGTCCGGCAGCAACGAAGACGGAAGCTCCACACTTCCCGCGACGGTAACAAAAAAGTACACCAGCAACAGCGTGAGCAGCATCCCGGAAACTTCCAGTATTCTGCGCGTGCGCCGCCAGCGGACTTTCTCCGCGTCGTAAAAGATCGGTTTCCGTTCTTTCATGAAAGCCAGGTGCCTCGTGGCTGGGGGGAAGAACCCGCGAGGCTTGCATCACTCCGTCGAAGGTAACTGAACCTCTCTATTGTAAGATGCAGGCAAGCGAATGAAACGTTTTTTCTCTTATCCCATAGTACCGCTCGTTGTCGGAGCCGTTTTGCGGCTCCTGTTTGTGTTCAAGTATCCGGCCACCGGTGGCGACACCGCCCTCTACGAGCAATTCGCTCGGAACTGGCTGAAGCTCGGCAAATTTGCCATGGATATCGGCGGGCAAGCGACGCCGGTGGATTTGCGTATGCCCGGTTATCCCGCATTTCTGGCCATCGTGTACGCGGTGACCGGCCGGACCGGCGAAAGTGCGCGATTGCCCGTGATGCTGGCGCAGGTCCTAGTGGACTTGGCCACGTGCGTGGTAATTGCTGCGCTTGCGGCGCTGCTAGCGCGGTTGTGCAGTCAATGCGCGAGATCCGGGAAAGTGTTCCTGTTTGCCTTGTGGTTGGCGGCCCTCTGCCCTTTCACTGCGAACTATGCCGCCGTGCCGCTCACGGAGGTTTGGGCGGTCTTCTTCACGGCGGTCGCGTTTCAGGCGCTTGTCCTGCTGGTGGCCAGCATCCAGGGCAACCCGGTTTCCCTTTCGCGTGGCAGGCAACTCGGAGAAAAGGATGCGTGGAAGGTTGCCGTTCTAGCGGGATTCGCGGCCGGCGCCGGAACACTGATGCGTCCGGAAACGCCGCTGCTCTTGATAACAACGTTTGTAACGCTGGGATTCTGGATGTTGCCGCGCGGAGAGGCGAAGCGCTGGATAGCTCTTTGCGTAGTGATGGGAGTCGCGTGCGCAGTACCCCTGATCCCCTGGACGATTCGCAACGCGGTGACCTTGCGCGAATTTCAGCCGCTGGCTCCGAAGGACACCACCTTAGAGAGCGAGGTCGATCCGAAGGGATTCATGGCCTGGGAAAAAACGTGGCTCTATCGCGTGCGCGATTGTTACCTGGTGTCCTGGAAACTGAACGATGAAGAGATCCGCATGGAAGACATCCCGGACACCGCCTTTGACACCCCGGGCGAGCGGGAGCGTGTCGCGGCGGTGCTGGAAACATACAACGACGAAATAACCTGGACCGAGGAGGAGGACGCGGTCTTCATGCAATTGGCGCGAGAGCGCACCGCGCGGCACCCGCTGCGGACCTATCTGTGGATTCCCCTGCGGCGGGCGGGACGCATCTGGTTCACGCCGCGCATTGAGCTACTTCCGGTTTCCGGCCACGTGTTTCCGCTGGCCTACCAGAGAGAAGAAGACCCGCTGGACCAGGAAGCGACGATCCTGTTTTTTCTGGGGAACACGTTTTACGTCGCGTTGGGCCTTTGCGGAGCATGCAAACTGTGGCCGTGCCGGACGGCGCGCGTGGCCATGGTTGTGCTGCTGTCGTACATCGCAGTGCGCACGGCCTTCCTGACTACGCTCGAAACCCCCGAACCTCGCTACGTCCTCGAATGCTTTCCCGCCGTAATCGCGCTGGGGGCCCAAGTAATCACCGGCAAGTCCCGGCCTAGCGAAACACCCACTCCCGATTCGCATTCGAATCGAATACCAACTTAATCATCTTTGACACTTAGTAGCATTCGTGCCAGACACAAATGCCAGTAAGGGATTCGTCGTTCATTTATTCGCTGCCGCCCCGCCTAACTCCTTTGTTTTCTCTTGATGCAAGACGGTTTGCTCCAAGTCCCTGCTTTCTGCACGGACGCGAAAACCCGGCGCTATACCCCTCCTAAAACTGAGGCCGACCGCTCCCCGCGACTCGATCCACGCGACCGTCTCCGAGTGTGCCTTTTGCCCGAGGGATCTGCTTTCTCTTAGCTTTTTTTTGTGGATACGTGCCGGAACGTGCCTGGTTCCCCGGCATTGCCAGGGCTATCGAATGGCGTCGTTCATAATCTGTTGCGCTTCACTGACGATGTCACCCAGATGCGACTCGTCCTTGAAGCTCTCCGCATAGATCTTGCAGATGTTTTCGGTGCCGGAAGGCCGCGCTGCGAACCAGCCATTTTTGCTGATCACTTTCAGGCCTCCGATGGCGGCCCCATTACCCGGAGCCGTAGTCAATTTGCCGAGGATAGCCTCGCCGGCCAGTTCGGAAACCTTGACGTCGGCGGGAGACAGCTTTAGCAGCTTGGCTCTTTGCTCGGGCGTTGCCGGAGCATCGATGCGTGTGTAGTACGGCATGCCAAATTCGGAAACGAGTTCCTGAAAATGCTGGCCAGGATCTTTGCCCGTAACTGCGGTGATTTCGGCTGCCAGCAAATCCATGATGGGCCCGTCCTTATCCGTGGTCCAGACAGTGCCGTCCAGGCGGAGAAAGCTGGCGCCGGCGCTTTCCTCTCCGCCGAAACAGACGGAGCCGTCGAACAGGCCGGGTACGAACCATTTGAAGCCGACGGGCACCTCGTAGAGTTTGCGGCCTAGCTTTTTGACCACGTGATCGATCAAGCTGCTGCTGACCAGGGTCTTGCCCACGCTCAGATGCGCCCCCCACTGGGGCCGGTGAGTAACGAGATATTGTATCGCCACGGCGAGGAAATGGTTCGGATTCATCAGCCCGGAAGTGGGAGTAACAATTCCGTGGCGATCGGAATCCGGATCATTCGCAAAGGCCACGCGATACTCGTCCTTGAGTTTTACAAGCCGGGCCATCGCATAGGGACTGGAGCAGTCCATACGAATGACTCCATCGTGATCGACGCTCATGAAAGAAAATGTCGGATCGATCACCGGATTGACGACCGTGACGTTCAAGCCGTACACGGAATTGATCGGTTCCCAGTACGGCCGCGCGGCGCCGCCAAGAGGGTCGACCGCCAGCTTAAGGTTGGCGCCGCGAATGGCGTCCGTGTTCACGACATTTCGCAGATCGTTCACGTAGGGTAGGATGAAATCTTTTTGGCGGGTCGTGCTGGCCTTGATCGCGGAGTCGAAGGCGACGCGCTTCACGTCGGAATTTCCTCGGCGCAGTAAATCGTTCGCGCGATTTTGAATCCAGGCGGTGACATCCGTGTCGGCAGGTCCTCCGTTGGGCGGGTTGTACTTGAAGCCACCATCCTTCGGCGGGTTGTGAGAAGGCGTGATGACAATACCGTCAGCGAAATGGTCTCTGCGGCCGCGATTGTAGACCAGGATGATGCGCGAAATTACAGGCGTGGGAGTGACACCGTCGTCCGACTGGATGACCGTGTCTACATTGTTGGCGGCGAGAACTTCGAGGGCGGTGCGCTGCGCGGGTCCGGAAATTGCGTGGGTATCCTTACCCATGTAGAGAGGGCCATGAATGCCTTTAAATTGCCGGTATTCACAAATCGCTTGCGTGATCGCCAGAATGTGCGCTTCGGTGAAGGTAGATTGAAACGGAGAACCGCGGTGGCCGCTGGTACCGAAGCTGACCAATTGATCGGGATCATTCACGTCGGGTCGGCGCTCGTAATAATCGCGCTCGAGCTTTGCTACATCGATGAGCATATCCTTCGTTGCAGGTTTGCCTGCGAGAGGCGATACGCTCTCGGCTCGATTCCCGTCATCCGCCATGAAGTGCTCCCTTATGGCACCGGACAAGGCGCCGCTTTCCAGATTTCCGAATTATATTGCGCGATGGTCCGGTCGCTCGAAAATCCTCCCGAACCCGCGACGTTCAGGATGGCCTTGCGAGCCCACGCGTCGTGATCGCCAAACATCTTACAGAGTCGCGCGTCCGCGTCGAGGTAGGATCGGAGGTCAGCCAGATGCATATAAAAGTCCCCGTGAGTCAGCAGCGTATCGCGCAAAGGAGCGAAAACGCCTGGCTCGTTACGGCTGAAATCGTCGGAGAAGATCAAGTCCAGGGCGGCGCGGATCTCCGGCTCGTGTTCGTAATGCCAGTGAGGATTGTACCAGCTTCGGCTTCCGGCGACTTGTTCGGCGGTGAGGCCGAAAAGAAAGAAATTCTCTTCCCCGGCGGCTTCCGCCATTTCAATCGTGGCGCCGTCGCGCGTGCCAATGGTCAAGGCGCCGTTCATCATGAATTTCATGTTGCTGGTGCCGCTGGCTTCATAGCCGGCGGTGGAAATCTGGTTGGAGACGTCGCTGGCTGGGATCAGGTGCTCGGCGAGAGTGACCCGGTAATCTGGCAAAAACAAAACACGGAGGCGGCCCTTTACGGCCGGATCGTTATCGATGGTCTCCGCCAAATTGTTTATGAATTTGATGATCAGTTTTGCCAGTCGGTAAGCAGGCGCGGCTTTGCCGGCAAAAAAGAAAGTCCGGGGCGGCAGATCGAGAGCGGGATTTTCGCGGATGCGGTTATACAGAACGATGATGCGCAGGGCGTTGAGCAACTGCCGCTTGTATTCGTGGATGCGCTTCACCTGGGAATCGAAGATGGTGTGGGGATCGACCGTTACTCCGGACGTGGCTTTGAGCCAGTTGGCGAATTGCGTTTTGCATTCCTGTTGCGCCTTCAGAAACGCGTTGCGGAAACCGCCATCCTCCGCCAACGGTTTCAGGCGAGCAAGTTCGCCGAGATCGCTGATCCACTTGTCGCCGATGGCATCGGAAATCGTGCGCGCAAGCGGCTCATTGCAAAGGCGCAGCCAGCGCCGTGGCGTTACGCCGTTGGTTTTGTTGTTGAAGCGCTCGGGAAAAATCTCGGCAAGGTCTTTGACGGTCGTGGTGCGAAGCAGAACCGAATGAATGGCGGCCACGCCGTTGGTGCTGTGCGAACCAACAATGGCGAGATTGGCCATGCGGACCTTCGGGACAACGCCTTCCTCGATCAAGCTCACGCGGGAGACGCGGCCTTCGTCTCCGGGAAACTTCTTCCGCACGTCGTCAAGGAATCGTCGGTTGATTTCATAGATGATTTCGAGATAACGCGGCGCGACGGTAAAAAACCACTCGACCGGCCATTTTTCCAGGGCCTCGGGAAGCAGGGTGTGATTGGTGTACGCCAGCGTTCTTCGAGTAATGTCCCAGGCCTGATCCCAACCGAGGTGCGCGTCATCCAGCAGAGTCCGCATCAATTCGGCAACCGCCATCGTTGGGTGCGTATCGTTCAGTTGAATCGCAACTTTGTCAGGCAAAAGATTCCAATCCTGATTGTCGTGGCGGAAGCGGCGGACCAGGTCCGCGAGCGAACAGGCGACCAGGAAATATTCCTGCACGAAACGCAGCGCCTGGCCCATGCCGGTGGAATCGTCGGGGTACAACACGCGCGTAATGGATTCGGCCGCCAGCGTTTCCGCAAGCGCGCCAACGAAATCGCCCGTGCTGAATTCCTGGAAATCGAAATAATCGGGAGCGGACGCGGCCCACAGCCGGAGGGTATTGATGTTTTTGCCGCCATAACCAACCACCGGCCGATCGAACGGAATTCCGTAAAGCGTGGAATCGCGGTCCGCGATCGCGCGGAGCGCGCCATCGCGCAGAATAAAGGAGCAATTCAGCTTGATGCTCACTCGCGCGTAAGGGCGAGCAACCTCCCACGGATCCGGATGACGCAGCCAATTGTCCGGCGTCTCCTGCTGCCAGCCGTTCTGAATGGTCTGCTTGAATATGCCATATTCGTAACGCAGTCCATAACCCATCGCGGGCAGTTGCATCGTCGCCATGGAATCCAGGAAACAGGCTGCCAGCCTCCCGAGACCGCCATTTCCCAAGCCCGCGTCCGGCTCTTTCTCAAGGAGCGCCATCCAGTCTATGCTCTTTTGGTCGATGACATCGGCGAGCATCGGATCCAGCAGAAGATTCGTCACATTGTTGGCGAGCGAACGCCCAATCAGGAATTCCATCGAGAGATAGTAAATACGCTTCGGATTGGCCTCATGGTAGGTCTTGTGAGCCAGCGCCCAACGTTGCGAGAGAACGTCGCGAACCGAGCGGGCAAAAGCTTCAAAGCGCTGGCGGGCGTTCGTGACGATTGGGTCGTAGCCGTTGTCGAACAGGAGGTGCCGCTCGTACATATCATGGAGCATATTGGCGGGGCCCGGGCCGAAGCCATATTGCGAAGAAAGTTTGGAAAGCGCCTCGGGGCTTGATTTCTTGACGACCGCCATGCCTTCTGAACTCATGGTGGCTCCTTTCAGCAATGTCTCAACTGGATTAGACGCCCTACCCGCTTTAGAGGCAATAAGATGTGTTGCGGGTACTGCGTTTGAATTCTTTCACAGGAGGATTGCAGACAGATTACAGACAGTTTTTGATTCGCTGCCGAGAGCCGGTAGCACTCGCGCGATGCATCGCGCTGAGAGCCGCTTTCCTAGTTCGCTGCTTTGTTCGCGGCGAGGCGCTTTTCGCTCGCCGGATGCGCCTGCCGGGCAAGAGGGAGGGGTTGTGAAACTGGTCGGGCGGGGAATTGCGCATACTCGGGCGAGCCGAGGAGAAAGGCAATTAGATTGAGTATTTCCGCGGTCGATTTCAAGCTGCCCTCTCCTGGTTTACTGCCCGTTCATTGCCGCAACGCGGCGGTAGACCCTGTGAAATAATTCCGGTTCCCGATCTTCGATACGAAGCGGCAAAGCTCGCAATGCTCGTCATGGGTTTCCAGACGGGAATAAGCGCGCGCATAGTTCGCTTGCAGCCTGACAAGTTCATCCCCAACTTCTTTACTAAGGAAACCATGGGGGGCAATCTTTTCGCGGCGATTGCGCCAGCTCTCCAGAGCTTTCTGGCAGGCGAAAAGGAGTTTCTCGTATTCAGTGCAGATCGCTGTTTTGAACGAAGGCTCCGAATGCATAGCTTCCTCCTCGATTAGCTACTGCAAGCGGCTAGCCAATTCGCTAACTTGCGGTGCTGTAGAAACTTGACTTGAAATAGATACCGGGGAAAAGGGCAGAACTAGTACGAAACTTCGTGTGTGCCGACGAGCTTATCCGGTAATTCTTACCGAGTACGTTCAGGCCTGGTTGCGTTTCGGCGGATTATTTCCGCTCCAGTTCCTTAAGCTGATCGATCGCATGCTGATTTTTGGGGTCGAGCTCGAGGGACTTGCGGTAGTTGTCGATCGCCAGTTGTTTCTGGCCGTCCTTGGCGTACCCCTCCGCCAGGCTGTCGTAAGCGTTGCCGGACCTCGAATATTCCTCGACGTTCAGCTTGAAGATGGCGATGGCGTCCGCGTTACGGTTTTGCTGCAGAAGCCTGTAGCCGAGGCTGTTGAGGGCGAATTCGTTGAAGTCGTAATCGTTGGGGCGAGTTCGTTTCAGCTCGTGGTATCGGGCGATTGCTGCGTCGGCGCCGTGGTTGACGACCGTCTCGCCGAGTTCGTGCTCCAGGGGACGCTTGGGTGCGGCGGGCTCTTGACCGTAAAGGACGGCGCGAATGCCTTTTGCCATTTCCGCCAGGCTCGCACCGGGAGTGTTATTGAAAATGACGATGAGGTCGTGATCGGCGATGTAGCGCGCTTCGAGAGTGTTGAAGCCGTTGATGCCGCCGCCGTGGGAAATTAAGGTTTGGCCCGCGCCGGGCTCGCCGGCGGGAATCGCCCGAATATCCCAGCCGTAACCGTAATTGTCCAGCTTCGGCGTGAATAGCTTCTGCTTCAGGTCGGGCGGGATGAGCTTGTCGGTATAGAGAGACTGGTCCCATTTATACAAATCTTCCACTGTCGAATATAGGGACCCCGCTGCATAGGGAAGCGCCATGTCGAGGTAAGGAGCATGGACGACGCCGACCAGCTCTTGCTGATAGCCGGACGCCCGTTTCGGAATGATGTCCGCGTAGTGGTCATAACCGGTGTCTCTCATGCCGAGCGGGCCGAGAATATTTTCCTTGAGAAGCAGCTCATAGGATTTTCCGGTCACATGCTCGAGAACGGCGCCGAGCAGGAAATAACCCGAGTTGTCATAGTGAAATTTCGTGCCGGGTTCAAATTGCAGGTCGCCGCTACAGAACTTTTTGACGAAATCGTCGACAGCGTAGTAATTGCGGGAGACATCCTCGAAGAATTTGGGATCGTCGGTGTAGCTGGGGATTCCAGAAGTGTGGCTAAGCAGATGGCCGATGGTGACCTGGGAGGCTGTGTCCTTACGGTAATAAGAGAGATACTCGGAGAGGTGGGCGTCGAGCTTGATGCTGCCCTTGGCGACTTGCTGCATGACGAGCATCGAAGTGAACTGCTTGGTGATCGAACCGATGCGAAACTTGACGTCGGGAGCGTTGGGAATGTTCCATTCGCGGTCGGCGAAGCCATAGCCTTTCTTGAACATGACCTTGTCGTGGTCGGAGACCAGCACGGTGCCGGTGAAGGCGCAGCAGTCAGCGTATTGCGTCATAAGCTTGTCGATTTTGCCGGGTATGTCGGAATTATCCGCGTTGCTGTGGGAAAGAATCGGCAAAAGAAGAAGAAGCGGGGCGAACAGTTTTTTCATGGCGTCCTCGAACGCAAAGGCGTGATTCTTAGGAAAGCAGCAGGATTATACAGCCGGTGCAGGGCGTAAGGACGGGAGAGAAAGGGCTTAAAAGGAGCGGGTATTTGTGTCACAATCGCAGATAGAAACACCGCCGGGCTAGAAGGTTAGCCCCACGCTACGAGGGCCGTTGAAGACTTCGCATCAAATAGCTAGCCGATGTACGGGTGCATCTAATGGCATGACGGGCTGTTGTTGTCGTGTCTCTAGAATGGGACCGAACGCAGGGCAGTCTTTCGGAGTTATTGGAGAGAAGCAAGGTGGCGCCAAGCAGGCAAATCGAAACGGTGGCTCTTCCGTTCCATCCAAGGGATGGACGGGAAGCTGCACGTGCGGGCCACTCGCTGCTCGAGCAGATTGGTAATACCCCTCTACTTCATCTCCCTCACATCGGTCGCGAATTTCCAAACATAGAGTTTTACGCGAAAGCGGAATGGTTTAATCCCGGAGGGTCGGTAAAGGACCGTCCGGCGTTGGGCATGATCCAGGCGGGAATTGCCAGCGGATTGCTCGCACCGGGGAAGAAAATCGTGGATGCGACCAGCGGGAACACCGGGATCGCTTACGCGATGATCGGCGCGGCCATGGGATTTCCGGTGAAGCTATGTTTGCCGGACAGTGCATCCCGAGAACGGAAGCGCATTTTGACTGCGTATGGCGCAGAGCTGGTGATGACCCCGGGCGATGAGGGCACCGATGGAGCCATCCGGCGCGTTCGGGACATAGTGGCGGCCGAACCCGACCGCTACTATTACCCTGATCAATACAGTAATCCGGCGAATTGGAAGGCACATTACCGCACCACGGCCGAGGAGATTTGGCGGCAGACCGGCGGCCAGTTGACTCATTTTGTGGCGGGGTTAGGAACGAGCGGGACATTTGTCGGGACGACGCGGCGGCTGCGGGAGCTGAATCCGGAGATTCGGTGTATCAGCTTACAGCCGGATTCTTCCTTTCACGGTTTGGAAGGTTGGAAGCACATGCCGAGCGCACTGCGGCCGGCGATTTACGACGAAACGCTGGCGGCCGAGAATCTGCCGGTCGGGACAGAAGTGGCTTACCGGATGGTGAAGCGACTGGCGCGAGAAGAAGGATTGCTCGTGAGTCCGAGTTCGGCAGCGGCGCTCGCAGGTTGCATTGCGGTGGCGAAACGGATTCCGCAGGGAGAGCGATCGGTGATTGTGACGGTTTTTCCGGATTCGGCGGCGAAGTATTTGAACGAGCGGTTTTGGGACGAGGAGTGACCATGGCGGACAAGGGCAACGTTTGGATCAACGCGGAATGCGAGGAGAAGATTCGAGCAGCTGGAGCAGAAACGTATCCGCATGAATGTTGTGGTGCGCTGCTGGGCCATGATGCGACGGACGAAAAGCCGCGAGAGGTTTTAGACGCTTTCCCGTTGGTAAACCGGCGTGAGGATTCGCCCCGGAATCGTTTTTCGGTCAGCCCGAGGGACGTCATTGCGGCGGAGAGAGAAGCCGCGGCACGCGGACTGGAGGTGATCGGATGGTATCACTCTCATCCGGACCACCCTGCGCGGCCGAGCGAATATGACAGAGAACATGCATGGCCATGGTACAGCTACATCATCGTCAGCGTGGAGAAGGGTAGGACGACGGTGATGAAATCGTGGCGATTGCGTGAGGATCGCGCGAGGTACGACGAGGAAGAAATTGAGCTGGTGAGGAAACCTGAAGAAGTCAAAAAGTAGAAGAATAGAGACTTCGAGTAAGAGGAGACGAAGATGAGTGTCCGAGTGATGATACCGACGCCGTTACGCGTGCATGCCGAAGGCAAGGCGGCGGCAGAGTTTCCGGCAAACACGGTGGCGGAAGCTTTGCGACGTTTGACGGCGGAGTTTGCGGATTTGAAGCGACATCTGTTCACGGACGAGGGCAAGCTGCGGAGCTTCGTGAATGTGTATTTGAACGGCGAAGATATCCGGTATTTGGCGCAGGAAAATACCACGACAAAAGACGGGGATACCATCAACATTATTCCATCGATTGCGGGAGGAGCGCCGGCGGCGGTTGCGGCGGAAAAACTCAGTAACGAGGAAATTCTGCGCTACAGCCGGCACCTGATCATGCCGGAAGTCGGCATGGAAGGGCAGCTGAAGTTGAAGAAGGCAAAAGTGCTGCTGATCGGGACCGGCGGACTCGGAGCGCCGCTCGGTTTGTACCTCGCTGCGGCAGGTGTGGGAAAGTTGGGCTTGGTGGATTTCGATGTAGTGGATTTCACGAATCTGCAGAGACAGGTGACGTTTGGGTCGAGCGATGTGGGAAAACCGAAGAGTGAAGCGGCGCGGGCGCGGCTCTCCAATCTGAATCCGGACATCGAGGTAACAGCGTTTGAGACCAAGCTGACCAGTGACAATGCCCTGGAGTTGTTCAAGGATTTCGACATTATTGTGGACGGCACGGACAATTTTCCCACTCGCTATCTGGTCAATGACGCCTGCGTGCTTTTGGGCAAACCGAACGTGTATGGATCAATTTTCCGTTTCGAGGGGCAGGCTACGATTTTTGGAATGCCGGATGGACCGTGCTACCGCTGCTTGTACCCGGAGCCGCCTCCGCCGGGATTGGTGCCGTCCTGTGCGGAAGGCGGAGTGTTGGGAGTGCTCCCGGGAATTGTCGGTTCGATCCAGGCGATGGAAACGATCAAGCTGATTTTGGGCAGCGGAAGGAGCCTGCAGGGGCGCTTGCTGGTATTTGATGCCCTGGAAATGGGATTCCGCGAATTCAAGCTGCGAAAGAATCCAAAGTGCCCGATGTGCGGAGAGCATCGCACCATTTACAAGTTGATCGATTACTACGAGTTTTGCGGCGTGCGTGGCGAGGAAGCGCCGGTACCGGATTTGAAGGTCCCGGAGATTACGCCGCGGGAATTGAAGTCGCGGTTGGATCAGGGCGACGACCTGTTCATCCTCGACGTGCGCGAACCGCACGAATACCAGATTTGCAATCTGCAGGGACATTTGATTCCACTTGGAGAATTGCCGCGGCGCGTGCATGAGCTCGATTCATCGCGAGAAATTGTGGCGCATTGCCGTAGCGGGAAGCGTTCGGCGGAAGCCATCGATTTCTTGAGAAAAGCCGGTTTCCGAAAAATCCATAATCTGAAGGGTGGAATTCTGGCATGGTCGGATGAAGTAGATGCAAGCGTGCCCAAGTATTAATTGGTGATTGCGCTCGGAGCGCCATGCAAGGCAAGGAAAAGGCCGGGACGCGCGCCCGTGACCTTGCTGTTCTCCCAGACCAAGACTCCATTTACAAACACCTTTTCGATGCCCGCAGGGAGCGTGCTTGGACTGGTGTAGGTGGAGCGGTCGATTACAATGTCCGAATTGAAGAGGACCAGATCGGCGTAGGCGCCTGCCTGGATCACGCCGCGATCTTTCCAACCGAGGCGCCGGGCGGGCAGCGATGTCATCTTACGAATGGCTTCGGGTAGAGTGAGCCAGTGTTTTTCGCGGACGTACAAGCCGAGCACGCGTGGAAATGTGCCCGCGCCCCGTGGGTGATCGGAGCCGATGCCGCCATCGCTGGCGACCATAACCCAGGGTTGTTGGTAAAACTCTTTGATGTCGGATTCGATCATGGATTCACAGATGATCATCGCCTCTGCGCCCGCGGCATCGCCTTCGCGGACCAAACGAATAAACATATCCACATCGGAAACGCGAGAGTTCTTTGCTAAATCCGCAAGCGTGCGTCCCACGAGGGCGGGATTCGGTTTAAATTCGACAATGGTAATGTGAGACGCGCCGCCGACGTCCGCGAGCGCCTTCGTGACACTTTTCGGGTTTTCGTATTGCTTGTCTGGCACGAGGACTTTGAGATTCGATTGCCACGCATCGTAGGGATAGCAGTCGGCCATGAAATCGACGCCGCGTTTGCGGGCTTCATTGATGACCTTGATGTACGAGGTGGCTTTCCCCTGGACGGAGACGGTGGCGAGTTTGATGTGCGAGTGCTCGGTGGCGATGTGGGCGCGTTCGGCGATGGCGATTTCTTCGTTGAGGGCGTCAAAGGACTTGTCGGCTTCGTCGCGGATGTGGGTCATGTACACGCCGCCGTAACCGGCGGCGATTTTGGCAAGGGCGACGAGTTCGTCGGTATTGGCATAGCTGCCCACTTCGTATTCGAGGCCGGAGGAGAGTCCGATCGCCTGCTGATTCATGGCCTGGCTCAGGAGCTGCTGCATGCTTTGAATTTCCTGGGGAGTGGAAGGACGCTTGTAGTCTTTGCCGAGGACCTGCTCGCGGATCGTTGCGTGTCCGGCGAAGACGCTGATGTTCGGAGCGGTGTGAAGTTGCTGAACGGAGCGGTCCCAGTTGATGATGGGCCAGGGAGAATCGCCGTCGGCACCGACCACCAGTGACGTGATGCCTTGCGCGATCTGGGTTTCGGCGAGGGGATCCGTCAGGATACCTTGTTCGGAATGGTTGTGAATATCAATGAAGCCGGGAGCAAGGACGAGACCCTTGGCGTCGATCACGGTTTCATTTTTTTCTGGAGTGAGGTCGCCAATGGCCGCAATGCGGTCGTAGGCAATGCGAACGTTTGCCTTGCGCAGCGGAGATCCCGTGCCGTCCGCTAACTGGGCATTGACGATGAGAAACGACGACGGCCTTTGCCGGGAAAAGAGCGGCGTCAACGCGGCGAAGCAAATCGCGCACAGAAAGAGACCGGTGACAAATCTGCCGAGAAGCACGCGCCGAACGGCTTTTGGGGAAATCGGTTCTGGCTTCACAGGTGTGCGTGAGGAGCCGTGTAGGGATTGCAGCAAGGATCGTTCGACGGTGTCGGCTCCATCAACTCGATGCGGGTGAGATCGGGATCAAAAATATCGAATTGCCATTTGCCGTCGCGCCCGATTTCGGATTTGTCATCGGCAAGCTTGGAATTGGGGGCCAGGCCGTTTTTATGAAGCTGATCGAGAGCCTTTTCCATATTGGGGACACCGAGACAAATGTGATTCTGCACGCCGAGTTCCTCGTGATTAGCGCTCACCGGTATGTTCAGCATAAATTCGATCCAGTCTGAGCCATCAGGCACCTGAATCTCAAACCAGTCGATGTCGGAATCCTTTTCGGGAGCATCGGCGGGGAGATCCTTGAAGCCTCCTTTCCAATAGAGGCGGAAGCCGAGCTGATCCATATAGAAGTGTCTCATGAGCTGAAGGTCCCGGACGACGAAGCCGGCATGGAAGAGGCGGTAGCTCACCTGGTTTCGAGAGAGAGGTGCTATCGTCTCTCCCCTAGCTAATTGTACAAACGCGATATGATTCCCTTCCGGATCTTCCGTCAGGATCAGGGGCTTTCCATTTGGGGTGGTCTGGATTTCCGAAACAAGTAATCCCTGGGCCCGCAGGTAATCGCGCATCTGCTCGACATTGTCGGTCCGGAAGGCGACTTGCTCGAGCCAGGAGCCGGAATCGCTCGCGTCTGCGTGGGTGAGCTCGACGTGTTGCACCGCATTCACGACGAAGCAAGGATTCTTTACGTTTACGCAACCGTTCGTTCCGGAGGTCAGGCAAAGGATTTTGGAATAAGTCTCGGAAGATTTCTGGAAGTCACTCGATTTGATGCGAACGAAGGCGATGCCATAGATTTTGGGGCGCGGAGGAGATTGAGCCGAAACAAGAGAAGAGAAGACCAGAGAAAGACAGGCCAGGATGGCGATACGCAGCATGTAGAACCTCGCGGAGGATCCGTCGTTTAATTCTAACGCAACGGTTTGGCGTCCGAGGGGGAAACCGAAGATGCCAGCCGGCCCTGCGGGACTCGGCGCAAGACAGCACGGTGCTACGGACTAAAAGGTAACAGACGTTAGGGCTTTATGTGCCAGTTCTGCCGCGCCAGGTTTTCCGGCCAAAACTAGATTGGCCCATTCAGCCGCGGCGTGGGAGATGCGAACGGCTTCACTCGTGAGGGATTCGGGACCGCCGGAATCGGAATTACCGAAGAAGATGCGGTCCATGGGCCGGGACGCGATCGTGCGATTTTTCGTGTATTGGCCGGGGACGGCCATCAGCATCGCGTGTCCGCGGCGATAGAGGTGGATTTCTATGGGATCGACGTTGAATTCGGGCAAGAGCTTCTGGAACTGTTTCAGAATTTTTCCCGCGAATTCCTTGCAGTCGGCTTCTTCCAGAAGAGTGGAGCGTTCCGCCTCGCGGAGAGCGGAATAGAAGGTCAAGATTTCGTATTTCGGTTTGTAACCGCGCTGATTGCGAATGGTCCAGTCGGCAACGATGAAATCGGTGAAGGAGTTGCCGGGACACCAGTTGTCGTAGCCCTTATTGTAGATTCTCTTGTCGAAAATCATGTTGATCATCGGGATTGGCGCATAGCGCATGCGGCGCATGGCTTGTTTCTGATCGTTGGGCAGGCCGGCGACCAATCGAGAGGTTATGAATTTCGGTGAGCACATAAGGACAATTTTCGCGGAAACGGTAGTGAGCTTGTCTTCCTGCATGTAGGTGACGCCCACCTCACTGGTATCGGGAACGACTGAAACGACAGTGGCGCCGCCGAGCATGCGTTCACCGTACT
Source organism: Candidatus Acidiferrales bacterium (assembly GCA_963783955.1). Lineage (GTDB taxonomy): Bacteria > Acidobacteriota > Terriglobia > Acidiferrales > UBA7541 > Acidiferrum. The sequence goes on from CAWAPN010000006.1 coordinate 123,621, forward strand.
TGGGCTTCATTACCTCTACCAGTTTGCGACTGATGCAACCGAGCCCACCGGGCAGAATGACGCGCGTGGAATCTTCGCCCTTGAGGAGATATTGGGCGTCGGCTACGCCGATGAAGGCGGTCGTGTCCTCCGTCACGGCACCCCAGTTTGAAAGGCCGTAGGCGTCCCACCACTTCGTTAATTCCGGGGCGTATCTGCCGGTAATTTCGGTAAAAGGCTTGGAATCCAGTTCCAGCATGTCTTTACGCGGATCCGTTTTCAGAATGTCTTCGGAGAATTTCTTGAAGCTGGCGATGGTTTCCCCGGAGTACGGAAGGTGGCGGAGGCCGGAACGCCATGTGTCGGGCGTGTACACACCGTTGTCAATGGTCGGATCGGGCATGTCGATCGGGAGAAGATTCAGGCCGATTTCCCTGGCAAGGTGGTCGCTGTCGCTGCCTCGGAAATCATAGGCGGCGGCGGTGGAGTACGGTTGGCCGGCGAATTCTTCCTGGTAGGCGTTGCCGCCGAAGTGATCTTCTTTTTCGAGGAGCAGCCAGTCTTTGCCGCGCAGGAAATAGGCGGCGGAGAGTCCGGCCATCCCGCCGCCGACGATGGCGATGTCGACTCTGCGGGTGGCGTCGCGTTTGGGGAAGGCGTGGCCGTCGCGGACCTGATGGCAGATGGCGAAGTGTTCGCCTCCGACGATGGCGGTTGGCTCTCGAGGGTCGGCCAGGAGAGCGCGGTCAATAGGACAGCCGGAGGCGAGGGAGCCCGCGACGACGAACTTGATGAAGTCACGACGGGGAAGTTTCGAGTTATTGGTCATCAGGGACGCTCCAGGAGTTCGTCGGTTTGTTTGCCTAGACTGCTGGCGCGGACTTGGTACCAGATGAGGATCAGAATTACGGAAACGGCGAAGATCAGGGTGGAGATGGCGTTGATTTCGGGAGTGATACCGCGGCGCAGGCGTGCCCAGATTTCGAGAGGGAGTGTGTTGTCTCTGCCCAGCAAGAAGAAGGTCACGGCGATTTCGTCCATGGAGAGGGTGAAGATGAGTAGTGCCGAGGCGATGAGAGAAAGTTTGAGATTCGGAAGAGTGATGCGCCAGAACGTTTGCCAAGGAGTGGCGCCGAGATCGAGGGAGGCTTCTTCCTGAGCGCGGTCCATTTTTTGCAGTCCGGCGAAGAGTTCCGTGGTGGCTACCGAGATGAGGGCGGTGCCGTGACCGAGGAATACGGTGAGAAGACTGAGTCGAACGCCCACGCGGTCGACAAACATGAGCAGAGAGAGGCCGGTGATAATGCCGGGAAGAACGAGAGGGAGGAGCACGAGACGGCGGAAGAGGGATTTGCCGGGAAAATTTGCGCGCTCGAGGGCGAGAGCGGCGAGCAAGCCGAGTGGGAGAGAGAGCGCGACGGCTCCAAGAGCTACCAGGAGACTGTTAAGAACGGAGCTCCAGATTGCGCCATCGGCAAACAATCGTTGATACCAGAGGAGAGTGAAATGCTTGGGAGGAAAGCCGCCCACTCCTTCCTGATTGAACGAATAGAGGATAAGAACGACGATCGGTAGATAGAGGAACGCAAAAACCAGCAGTGAGAAGGTTCGGAGAAGCGGGACGCGAGTGGAGTTGTTTGGACTTGCGTGGCTCATCGGAAGGCCCACCGTCTCTCGAGCTGTTCGGTCAGGAAAAGGAGGGCCATGGTGAGGAGGAGAATGCAAACGGCGATGGCTGCGCCGAGCGGCCAGTCGTACGCGGTGCCGAAGAGGCTTTGCACGATGTTGGCGATCATGATGCTTGAGGGACCGCCGACGAGCATCGGTCCGAGGAAATCGCCCAAGGTGAGGACAAAGGCGAACGTTGCTCCCGCGAGCAGGCCGGGCAGCGAAAGAGGAAGAATGACGCGGAAAAATGTGGCGCGCGAGTTGGCACCGAGGTCGTGGGAGGCCTCAATGAGGTTGCGCGGGATGTGTTCTAGGGAAGCATAGAGAGGAAGGAACACGAAGGGCGTGTAAATGTGCGTGAGCGTGAGGATGACCGCGAAGGGGCTGTAGAGAAAAAAGCTGACCGGCTCTTTCGTGATGTGAAGATATTGGAGGAAGCCGTTGAGGACGCCGTCGGACCCGAGGATGGTTTTCCACGCGTAGCCGCGAACGAGATAGCTGACCCACAGGGGGACGACGACGAGTTGATAGAGAAAATCTTTGCGGGCTCCGGCGTGGAAGGACATGAAATAGGCGAGGGGGTAGCCGAGAAGGAGAGAAAGGACGGTGACACTCGCGGCTATGCGGGCGGTGCGGAACAGCACTTCGGCGTAGACCGGATTTTGCAAGAGCTTGCCGTAATTTTGGAGATTCCATTGGTGCACGATCATACCGTCGCGGACGAGCCAGAAGCTGTGCGCGAACATCAGGGCGTAAGGAAGCAGGAGGAAGAGGCCGACCCACAGGAGCGGCGGAGCGGAGACGATGGTTTTGTAGGCACGGGAGTACATGGTTTTATCCGGTGACGGGGATAACATCCGACGGATCAAAGAAAAAGTCGTGATCGTCGCTGAGGAGGCCGCGAGCGGGGATGCGAACGCGGAGGAGTTGGCCGGCGCAATCCACTTCGAGTTGTTCGACGGAGCCGGAGAAAATCTGTTGCTGGATACGGGCGCGAAAGCGGACTACGTCAGGCGGCGCAAGCGACTCCGATGCGAGCTGGATCGATTCCGGGCGCAGAGAAAACAGGGCGGGGCCATTCGAGTTCGCCGTGGGCCATCGCAACGTGCCGCAGGTGGCGATCCCATCGCGGACTTCGGCGCGGAGAAGATTGGTTTGACCGATGAATTGAGCGCTATAGCTGGTGGCGGGCCGGGCATAGATTTCGCGGGGGCTGGCGACTTGTTCGAGGGCGCCGTCTTTGAGGAGGGCGATGCGATCGGAGAGTGCCATGGCTTCTTCTTGATCGTGGGTGACAAAAAGAAAGGCGATGCCGAGTTCGCGCTGCAGGGATTTCAATTCGCTTTGCATCTGTTTGCGGAGATTGGCGTCGAGGGCGGAGAGCGGTTCGTCGAGGAGAAGAAGTTGCGGGCGATTGACAAGCGCGCGGGCCAGCGCGATGCGCTGCTGTTGGCCGCCGCTGAGGCGCGATGGGCGCGCGCCGGCGTATTCCTGCATCTTCACCATGCGCAGGGCAGCGTCGACGCGGGAGGGAATCTCGGCGGCTGGTGCGCTAGTGACACGGAGGCCGTAGGCGACGTTGTCCGCGACCGAGAGATGAGGAAACAGGGCGTAGTGCTGGAACACGGTGTTGACGCGGCGCTTGTAGGGAGGAAGCGTGTCGAGACGCGAGCCGCCCATCGAGATCTCGCCGGAGGTGGGCTGCTCGAAACCGGCGATCAGGCGCAGGAGCGTGGTTTTGCCGGAGCCGCTTTCGCCGAGGAGGGTTAAGAACTCTCCCGAGGAAATTTGCAGGGAGATGCTTTTGAGGACTTCCCGCGGGCCGAAGCGTTTGGCGACGTCGCGCACTTCCAGCAGGCACTGGCCTTGTGCGAGAGAAAGCGCCGGGCTCGAAGGTGCAGGGGTCACTGGGCGGCTTTGACCTCATTCCAGATTTCGATGTATTGGGCACGGCGGGGAACGTCCTGCCAGAAATAGATGCGCTGCATGTAGGCGTCGGGATCGTCGAGATGCAGGCCTTTTTTTTCAGCGTCAGTCATGAGCTGGGCGGCCGAAGGATTTGCAGGCGTATAGTGCGTGACGTCGGTGATTTTCTTCTGGGTTTGCGCCTGAATCATGTATTCGAGGAAGGCATAGGCGAGACCCTTGTTCGGACTGGCTTTGGTGATCATCAGATGATCGATCCAGCCGGTGGTATTTTCCTTTGGAATGGTTTCGCCGATAGGGAAATTTGCCTGGCGGAGCTGGTTGGTCATGAGGGGCCAGCCCATGGCAGCTACGATTTCGTGATTTTGGAAGAGGTTAGTGAGCTCACCGCCGGTGGACCAGATTTTTCGGACGTTGGGTTTGAGAGTGAGGAGCTTTTGTTTGACGGCGTCCAGCTCCTGGTCGGAGAGATTGTAAAGGTGCGAGGGATCGGGCTTATCGTAACCGAGGAGCTGCGCGGCCATATATAGGGTCGAGAGGTCATCCCATACCGAGATTTTGCCTTTGTATTTGGGGTCCCAGAAGATGGCCCAGGTATCCGGCGACTGAGGGAAAGCGGCGGTATCGTAGAGCAGAGGATTGGGACCCCACATGAAGGGGACGCCGAATGTCTGGCTGTTGGTTTTCACAAGAGGCAGATCGCGGAGTTTGCGAGAGAGTTGGGAGTAAGTCGGAATTTTCGAGAGATCGAGAGACTCGGCGAGATCGGCGCGCGCGATCGAGGTGGCTACGTCGCTCGAAGGCGAGATGACGTCGTAATTGGAGGCGCTGCCGCCACGGAGTTTCGCGACCAGATCGTCGCTCGAGCCCATGTAGGAGGCGGTGACTTTGCAATGGTGAGATTCCTCGAAGGCGTGGATGAAAGAGGGATCGGCGTATCCCTCCCAGACGAGGAGGCTGAGAGATTGTTCGTGTTTGCCGCATGAGCCGAGCAGCAGCGCCGAATAGAGAAGGAAGAAAGACGCGAATCGGCGATTTCCCAGATTCATTTTTGTTCCCTCGATTACGTAGCAGGTGCGAACGAAGCCAACGGATCGCTTCCCTTCCTCCGTCAGGGCAAGCGGAAGGCGGTCCCTCGAAGAGGCGAGGCCACTATTTGGTGTCGGCTTCATAGACGATTTTGCCTCCGACTATGGTGACTACGACTTTGGTTTGATTGATGGAGTGCGGATCGATTTCGAAGATGTTGCGGTCGACCATGATCACGTCCGCCAGTTTTCCTGTCACGAGGGAACCTTCTGATTTTTCTCGATGGCCGGCGTAGGCGGCTTCGATGGTGTAGCCTTCGACGGATTGTGCAACGGTCAATTTCTGGGAAGGCGCAAAACCGCCGGGAGGTTTGCCGTCGGCGGTCTGGCGCGTGACCGCGGTTTGGATCCCTTCCCAGGGATTGAGGGTGACGGTGGGCCAGTCACTACCGAACGTGTAGTGGGCGCCGTATTGCGCGATGCTTTTCCAGAGCCAGGCGCGGGAGGTGCGGTCAGGACCAATGTTATGCGCCCAAACATCGAGAGTGTCTTCGTCCGGATAAGAGCGCAGGGGTTGCATGCTGGCGATGACATTGAGCCTGGCGAAGCGCGGGATATCCGTCGTGGAGATGGTTTCGATGTGCTCGACGCGGTTGCGATGGTCCTTGGAATGATTTTTTTGTTCGGCTAGCTCGTAGGCATCGAGGGCGGTGCGCACGGCATAATCGCCGATGGCGTGGGTATAGATTTGGAGACCGCGCTTGTCAAGTTCGACGACGGCGGATTTATATTTTTCGGGATCCCAGAAGAGCGCGCCTTTCGTCGAAGGCATATCGGTGTAAGGTTCGAGGAAAGCGGCGGTGTGAGATTCGACGACGCCGTCGAGGAAGAATTTGACGCTGTTAACATCGATCCATTCGTCGCGGAACTTTTTTCGCGCGGTTTCGATGGCCGCAATGTCTTCCGGGCGAAGTTCCGGAGGTTCGAGCTTGTAAGCGACATGCAGGCGGACGGAGAGCTGTTTGTCGTCGCGCAGTTCCTCGAGAACATCCAGGTGTTCAAAGTCTCCACCCGCGCTGTGCACCCGCGCGATGCCGTTTTGGTTGGCCCATTTCATGGCACCGCGGACGGCGTTCAGGTCCTCGACATGGGTGGATCGAGGAATGACTTTGGCGACCAGGTCGCCGGCAGATTCCTTGAGGGCGCCAGTGGCTTCGCCGGCGGAATCGCGAACGATTTCACCGTTCGGGGGATTCGGCGTGGTGCGGTAGATGCCCGCCAGTGCCAGAGCCCTGGAATTGGCCCAATAGGAGTGTCCGTCATAACACTCGAGGAAAACGGGAACAGCGGGAAATAACCGGTCGAGGATTTTCTTGTTGGGCAGAGTTTCCGGGGCGAACATCGCGTAATTCCAGCCACGGCCAAGTATCCATTTGTCATCTGGATGCCGATTGCCATAGGCGCGCAAGCGATTCTCAATGTCCGCAACATCTTTGGCGTCTGCGAGGTTGACGCGCACCAGGCTGAAACCGCCGTCGGTCATGTGGAAGTGTGAATCGGTGAAGGCCGGGAGGACAAGCTTGCCTCCGGCGTCGATCATTTTGGTGCCGATGCCGCGGAAGCGCGCAACTTGTTCGTCGGAGCCGACCGCGACGATTTTGCCTTTGCGGATGGCGAGACTTTGCGCCCAGGGTTGTTTTTCGTCGACGGTGTAGATTTTTGCGTGAACGATGAGAATGTCGGCGGGAGCGATGCGGACCGACGGTTGGGAATGGGAGGCAGCAGCACCCGGGAGCAATACTACGAAGAGCGCCAGAGCAAAGTATCGACGAGATCGCAAACAAGCCCCTTTCGGTCAGACAGAATCCGGCGAAAAAATCAGAATGTGGGCGGAGTGTTCACCCACAAAATCCAAGCCTCCGAACGTCCCGGGTTTTTCCAGCGATGCGGTGTGGAGCTTTCGAAATAGAGACTATCACCGGACCTCAAGCGGTAATGACCCTGGTCGTGCAGCCAGATTTCAAATTCACCGCGCAGGACGTGAAGAAATTCCTCGCCTTCGTGCGTGTAGGATTCCCCGCTGCCGCCGCCCGGCTTGATCCGGAAGAGATGAGGTTCCATGGCGGTGTTGCCCCAAGCGAGAAGCTCCATGCGCACGCTGGGGCTGGTTTCGAGAATTTTGCGTTGCGAAGGACGGACCAGGGGCTGTGCGTTTCCGTTGGTCTCGAACATGGAGAGAATGTTTGTTTTGTAAAAGCGCGCGATGCGTTGAAGGGTCGCGACGGAGGAACGCATCTGTCCGCGTTCGAGAGCGCTGAGGAAACCGACGGAGACTTTTGTGGCCCGTGCGACTTGAGCGAGAGAAAGGCCTCGCTTCGCGCGCAAACGGCGAAAGCGCTGGCCGGTCGACTGGCGACGGTCGGTGGGAGCAGTGACGACTCCCTGCTTTTTCAGAATGTGTACAATAGCGGCGGGATTGAGGCCACGCGCACGGCGGAGGAACAGAGCGCGCTGAAGAAGGCGAACATCGTCTTCGGCGTACATGCGATAACGGCTGGCGGTTCGCGACGGCGATACCAATCCAAGCGTTTCCCAGGCGCGCAAAGCGGAGGAAGAAATGCCGAGACGGCGAGCAACGTCCGAGATGCGCAACAAGCGCTGGACCGGCAAAGAATCCGATGCTTTGGACAAATTCTTTCTGCTTGACATGAGTCTTGGCTTTCTCTAAGTTTGCAGGATTATAGTAAGGTTCGAGGTCAGGTTACAACCACGAAGAATCGTTATCGGGGAACGATTTCAGGGGAATAGGGGTGAGTCAAATGAAACCAGTATGGCGCCTACGCAAACCGTCGTGTTTTTCCGCGACCCTGCCGACCGTGATTTTGGGGATGTGCTTTGTGCTGGCCGCTCCGAATGGCAGCGCGCAGAGCACGGGCGGACGCATTCGAGGAACGGTGAGCGATCCGAGCGGCGGGGCGGTGGCCGGTGCCAAGGTCACATTGCTCAATGAGGCCACCAACACATCCCGCGAGACACAGACTTCGACGACAGGCGAATACCTCTTTCTGGAAGTGCCGGTGGGCAGCTATGAGATCGACGTTGCAGGGACGGGATTCAAGAAGTACGAGCGCAAAGGAATCGTGCTGGTCTTGAATGAAATCGCCAGCGTGGACGTGCCGCTGCAGGTAGGCGGTTCGACCGAGACTGTCGAAGTGACGGGCGCCCCGCCGGTGATCGATACAACGACGACGCAATTGGGCGCGGTGATGACGGATCAGTCGGTGCGAGAGCTCCCCCTCAGCACAAGGAATACCTATCAACTGCTGCAATTGCAGCCGGGCGTGCAATCCCAGTTGGGCGCGGACCTTTTTTATGGAAGCGATAACCCCGGTGTAGTCTCAGTGAACGGCGGCCGCGGCCGATCGAACAACTACATGGTGAACGGCGGAGACGGCAACGACATTTTCGTAAATGGGCCGGCAATTCAGCCATCGCCCGACGCAATTGAGGAGTTCCGGGTTTTGACGAATACCTTTGACGCGGAATACGGACGGAACTCGGGATCGATCGTGAACGTGGTGACGAAGTCCGGAACGAATTCCATCCACGGCGATGTTTACGAATTTTTCCGGAATAAGGTGCTGAATACGAAGGGTTTCTTTGACCCGAGCGTTCCGGACTATCAGCAGAACCAGTTTGGAGCCACGCTGGGCGCTCCGATCAAGAAGGACAAGACATTCATATTTGGCTCGTATGAAGGTAACCGATTGAAGCAAGGCATTTCGTCGGGCAACGTTTACCTTCCGACAGCAGGACAGGCAAACGGAGATTTTTCAGCGGACGGGCCGTTTCAGGGTGCGGTGACCGACCCGACGTTCGCAAGCAACTTGAACAGTCGGCCCGGTTGCGCAGGCGCATTGGCTGCAACGGCGCCGGCAGCGGCCACGGCACTAGCGGCCCTGGCCAGCGGAGCCTCGACTACACCGGTTCCATACAGCAGCCTGTTTCCCAATTCGCAAGTTCCAACGTCGTGTTTCGATGCGACGGCGAACGCGCTCTATAAGAATTATGTCGCACCGGTCGGGACCGGAGTGCTGTCGTATGCGCCCAATCTGATCGAGAACGACGATCAGTTTACGATACGGTTCGACCACAATTTCTCCGCAACTCAGCATTTCACCGCTTACTACTATTTTGATGACGTGAATCAGACCCAGCCGTTCTCTAACTTTCAGGCGGCGGGGGCAAACGTCCCGGAATTCGGAGGACTTTTCAAGACCCGAGTGCAGCAGGTCAATCTGAGCGAGACCTCGACGATCGGCTCGAACGCGGTGAACGAGCTAAGGTTCAATTGGTTTCGGGAAGGCCAGGGAGATTTGAATCACCCGGTCAACATTCTTTCCAGCCTGCACGACTCGTGTGGAACGTATGTGCCGGCAACAGAGTGTTTTGCCAGTCCCAGCAACCCAACATCGGGGATAACCACCAACATTCCAGGGCGAGAAGGGGTGCCGTTCGTCTCGGTAGCCGGTGGATTTGCCATTGGCAACAACTTCGAGGGCGAACTGCCGCAGACCGGAAATACGTACCAGATTTCGGACAACTACAGCAAAGTGCTCGGTACGCACAGTATCAAGTTTGGGGGAGATTTCCGGATACAAAAATTCAACCAATTTTTGTACTACAACATTAACGGAGATTTTTCGTTCCAGAATGGCGGCTCGAACAATTCGCTGGATCCGACGGCCTCGGCCGCGGATGCGTATCCGGACTATTTCCTTGGAGTGCCGACGTCTTATTCGCAGGGAGCGGCGCAAGGCCTCGATACGACGAACTATGGTCTATACCTGTTTGCGCAGGACAGTTGGAAGATCAAACCGAACGTTACGTTGAACTATGGGCTGCGCTGGGAGCTGAATACTCCGTACGTGGACAGCGGAAACCGGCTGCAGACCTTCCGCCCGGGGCAGGATACGACGCAGTATCCGTGTTGGTTGTCTGCGTCGAGCGCCGCGAGTCTGGGGACTACAACTGGAGACTGCGGACCGAACAGCGCGAACAATGCGTACTTTCCGACCGGGCTTGTGTTTCCGGGCGACAAGGGCGTTCCATCAGGCTTGACCTCGACCTACTACAAAGCCTGGGCGCCTCGAATCGGTTTGGCGTACAGCCCGGGATGGACGGATGGTTGGCTGTCGAAGTTGACGGGCGGACCGGGGAAATCGACCATACGAGGCGGATACGGAATTTTCTACAACCCGATGGAGCAGCTGGTGCTGGAGCAGTTCAGCGCCGAGCCGCCTTTCGGACTGAGCGCGTTCTTGTCGAGCCCGATGTTCAATACTCCCTACCTTTCGCAAAGCGGAACGCAGGCGCCGAATGCTGGCGGAGGGATCCTCACGCAGACACCGTCAACGCCGTGCTTTGATCCGGCAGGACCGAAGGGCTGCGTAGATTGGTCGCTATTCCGGCCGATTTTGCTGTTCGGAGAATTCCAGCCACATTTGAGGACGCAGTATGCCGAGCAATACAATTTGACGATTGAACGGCAGTTAAGCTCGGACATGCTGTTGCGGATTGCGTATGTCGGAACGCAGGCGCACCACCTGTTGGCCTCGCAGGATCTGGACTACGGAAACCCGCAAACTTGTCTGGATATCAACAACATTGCCGGACAAAGTTGCGGCACTTTTGATTCGGACTCCGCATTTTCTCTTACGGTTCCGGCGGGCATGTCCTTTCACATGCCGTACATTCCCAATCCTGCGGGAGGCGCGGACATTCCATGTCCTTACGGAAATTCTCATAATCCGTCTGGATGTACGGTTGTTGGAGCTGCAGGAGGTACGCCCCTCACGCTTGTGGGTTTGAGGCCGTATTCTTCGCCGAACTGCAATCCGTTCTCGGGAACGGGCTGCCCGGCGGATGGTGTGCCGATTTTCAGTAATATTTTCTCCGAGAATACGGTTGCGAATTCGAATTACAACGGGTTGCAAATTTCGCTGGAGAAGAATTATTCCCACGGACTGCTGTTCCAAGCTTCCTACACTTTTAGCAAGGCAATCGATCAGGGCGCATCGTTTGAAAACGAGCTGAATCCGATCTATCCAAACGCGACACGCGGAGTGTCGCTGCTGGATGCGAAGAACCGATTTGTTTTCAGCCCTGTGTGGCTCCTGCCTATTCCGAAAAAGGACGGATTCGCAGGGAAGGTCGCCAACGGATGGCAACTGTCCGCGATTATCACGTATCAGAGCGGGTTTCCGATTCGCATCCAGGACCAGGACGATTCGGAACTGATGTCCAGCATCTTTTTTGAGTCGACCAATACGCCGTACATGACCGCGCCTCTTCAGCGCCTGAATCCCAAGACCAACGCGGGGAACTATTGGTTTAACGCAGGCAATTTCTGCGATCCAACCGGGACTTCACCCTGTCCACAACAACTGGGGACATTCGGGAATACCACGCACTCGCTCTGCTGCGGACCGGCGCTGAACAATACCGACCTGGTGATTGCCAAGCTGACGCCGATTACGGAGAAATTGAACACGGAATTTCGCGCCGAGTTTTACAACACCTGGAATCACACGCAGTTCGAGAACCCGGACGGAAACTTCTCGGACTCGACCTTCGGCGAAGTTTTGAAGGCCAGGGATCCGCGAGTTATGCAGTTTGCCATCAAGTTTTTGTTCTGACGCGCGAGCCGTAGCTGCCCTGAGAGGCGTAAACTAAAGGAGCAGTTTGCCGCAGAAACCGCGAAGTTTTCCTCGCTGAGAAAGGCGGAGCAAAGCCTGCTTGCCGCAGGCAGGCCGCCTCTACACTGACCGCAGGGAACAGACCTGCCACAGGTGACCACAGGAAGGCCTACCTGGATGGAGTTCTAAGATGCACGACGCATTACAGAAGGAGATCGCTCTGTACGAAAAGCGCACGCCGAAATCGGCGGCGGCGCATAAGAAAGCGGAAAAGCGTATTCCGCTGGGAGTCGCCAGCAATTACCGTGCCTATGATCCTTATCCCATCTTTGTAGCCGAAGGGCACGGCAGCAAAATCAAGGACATCGACGGAAACGAATACATCGATCACAACCTTTGCTTTGGCACGCTTATGGCCGGGCACGGGCATCCGGCGGTGGTGAAGGCGGTCGAGTGGGCTCTGGCGAACGGCACGACGTTTGGTATGCCGCATGGCATGGAATTGGAATTGGCGGATGAGATTTGCGGGCGCTATCCGGTGGAAATGGTGCGATTCGGGTCGAGCGGAACGGAAGCGACGATGCACGCTTGCCGCATTGCGCGCGCGGCGACGGGCCGGGACAAAATTTTGCGGTTTGAAGGCGCGTACCACGGACTGCACGATACGGCTTTGGTCAGCGTCAAGCCGAAAGTGGAGGACGCGGGAGATATCAACGCACCAAAATCTGTCCCCGGCGGGCTTGGAATAATCCAGGCGGTGCTGGATAACGTGACGGTAGCGACGTTCAATAATCTGTCGAGCGTGGAGAACCGCTTCAAACAGTTCCCCGGACAGATTGCCGGGGTCATTCTGGAACCTATTTTGATGAACGTCGGATTGTGCATGCCGCAGCCGGGGTTCCTCGAGGGCTTGCGCGAAATTTGCACGAAGAACGGCGCGCTGCTGATCTTCGACGAGGTGAAGACCGGAGCGAAGCTATGCTGGGGCGGCGCAAGCGAGTATTTCGGCGTCAAGCCGGACATGATCACGTTGGCGAAATCGATCGGCGGTGGTGTCCCGCTGGCTGCCTTTGGCGCGAGCCGTGGGGTAATGGATTTAATTTCGCAACACAAAGTGTTCCATGGAGGAACGTACAATACGAACCGGTTCGCGATGGCGGCGGGTTTGGCGACCTTCCGCGAAGTGCTGACGCGCGAAAACTACGCGCATGTCGAGAGGATCAGCAAGAAACTTGCAGAAGGCTACCGGACGATCCTGAAGAAGGCCGGACTGGAAGCTTACGTTGTGCAAGCCGGCGTGAACGGTGCGTTGATGCTTTATCCGTCAGAAATTCGCAACTACCGCGACTGGACGAAGATCGATGTGGACCTGTGGCGGCAATTCTGGTTTGGCATGGTGAACCGCGGCGTGCTGGCGATGCCGTACTGGTGGGATGAACAGTGGACGGTTTCGGTGCAGCACGCCGAAGCGGACATCGACAAACACCTGGAGGTGTTTGAAGAGGTGGCTCCGGGGCTCGCGCAGACCCAGAAAGAGCGCGGGTTGAAGTTTGTTGGCGCGGCGGGGCACTGAAGGCGAAGTTTAGCAAGTGCATGAGGTGCACGAGACAAGGATTGCTGCTGTGGGCGGTCGAGACGCAGCCCCAGCTCCTAAGGAGCGCTGGATTGAGCAGCGAAGTCACGATGGGCGCGGCGGTTGCCGCGGTTCCTACAACTGAACAGCCGCATTTGAAGCGCGTGCTGGGACGGCGTGACCTCGTTCTGCTTTTTGTGGTGGCGGTATTCAACCTGAACGTTCTGCCGTCGATTGCGGCGAACGGCGGAGTGACGATCTGGCTGTGGCTGATCGCACTCATCCTGTTCTTCTGGCCGCAAGGAATCGCGGTGATTGAACTGGCGCATCGCTATCCGGGTGAAGGCGGAGTGTACTTGTGGGCCAAGGAAGTGTTTGGAGACTTTCACGGGTTTCTGTCCGGGTGGTGCTACTGGACGAACAACATGATGTACGTGCCGACGGTGATGCTGTATTTCGTAGGCGTGTCGGTGTTCGTGCTCGGGGTCGGGCATGAGGGACTAGCCGACAACCGAGTCTTTGCCCTGAGTGCTTCCCTGGTGCTGTTGCTGTTGCTTGTGGTGCTGAACGTCGTGGGACTGGGCGTCGGGAAGTGGATCAACAACCTCGGAGGGATCGGAACATTTATCGCGGCGTTTTTGCTGATGGGGCTCGGGATTATTACCTACGCGGAGTTCGGCACGAACGTTCACTGGTCGGATTTTCAGGTTCCCGCGAATCCACGGTTTGTGCTGAATTCGTTTGGGGTGATTTGCTTTGGACTGGTGGGACTGGAACTGGCGTCGATCATGGGTGACGAGATCGAAAATCCGCGGAAGACCTTGCCTGGTGCGGTAGCGTGGGGCGGGGTGCTATCCGGCTTCCTTTATATTGGGGCGACGTTGACGTTGCTGGTGGCGGTGGATAAGAACAGCATCAGCGTGCTGCAGGGGATTGTGCAGGCCGTCAGCCATATGGCGGGACGAGTGGGAGTGAGCTGGGTTGTTGCGCCCTTTGCGTTTCTGCTTAGTTTGTCGATCGCCGGGATTGCGTCGGCTTGGCTCGGCGGATCGGCGCGGATTCCGTTTGTGGCGGGGTTGGATTCGTACATGCCTGCGTGGCTTGGCCGGATCCACCCGAAGTATCGGACGCCGTATGCGGCGTTGATTGTGCACGCCAGCGTTTCGCTGGTGCTGGTGGCAATAAATTTTTTATCGACCGGAAATGTTCAGGCGAGTTTTCAGTCTCTGCTGTCCCTCGCGGTTGTACTGCAGTTGATTCCGTTCCTGTATGTGTTTGGGGCGATTTTGAAGATCGCGCTGGACAGGAATTTCGAGCGAGCTCAATACTCGCGGCTTACTCTCGCCGGCGCGGGGATCAGCGGCCTGGTTACAACCGCGATCGCCATGGTGGTCGCGTATTTTCCGGCGCAACAAATCAGTTCTGTCTTCAGGTATGAGATCTGGATGATTGGCGGGACGCTGTTTTTTATCGGGCTGGCGGCCTTTTTCTTCTACGTTTACGGAGGTCGGAAGGCAGCCCGGAAGTTGGCTGTCTAGGAATTAGATGGATTTGGGGGGGGGAAGAGATGTCGACTCCAGCGAAACCAACGGTGAAAACCTATCAGAATTATGTGAATGGGCAATGGGTGGGAAGTTCCTCCAATGAGATGTTTCCCGTTTACGATCCTTCGACGGAGGAAGTGATCGCGAATGTGGCTTCCGCGAGTGCCGCAGATACGGACAAAGCGGTAAAGGCAGCGCGCGCGGCGTTTGAGTCCGGTCCATGGCCGCAGACGACGGCACAGGATCGCGGGCGGATACTGTTCAAGCTGGCGGAAAAAATTCGGCAGAACGCGACGGCGCTGGCAGAGATCGAAGCGCGGAATTGCGGGAAGCCGATTGTCGAGGCGGAGTTCGACATTGCGGATGTTGCGAGCTGCTTCGAGTACTACGGCGGGCTGGCGAATAAAGTGACGGGGAATGTGATGCCGGTGCCTGCGAATGCACTGAGCTTCACGCTGCGCGAGCCGGTGGGCGTGGCGGGGCAGATCATTCCGTGGAATTTTCCGCTGTTGATGGCTTCGTGGAAGCTGGCACCGGCGATTGCGGCCGGGTGCACGTGCGTGCTGAAGCCTGCGGAACAGACGCCGCTGACGGCACTGGAGTTCGCGAATTATCTGGAAGAAGCGGGGCTGCCGCCGGGAGTGGTCAATATTATGAATGGCGTCGGCGAAGTGACAGGAGCGGCGCTGGTGGCGCACCCGGGAGTGGATAAGATTGCATTCACGGGAAGCGCGGCGGTGGGAAAAATCATTGTCAAGGGTGCCGCGGATACGCTGAAGCGCGTGACGCTGGAATTGGGAGGCAAGTCCCCCAATGTGTTTTTCGCGGATGCGGATTGGGAAGCGTCGGTGGATGGAGCGCTATTCGGCGTGTTCATTAATCAGGGCGAGGTGTGCAGCGCGGGCAGCCGCATTCTGGTGGAGAAGAAGATTTATTCCAAGTTCGTCGAAGCGATGACGGAAAAAGCAAGGCGCATCAAGTTGGGGCCGCCGCTCGAACGCGAGACAAAGATGGGACCGCTGGTCAGCAAGGAGCAATATGACCGCGTGAACTCTTATCTGGAGTTGGGCAAGAAGGAAGCCAAGACCGCGATCGGCGGGGGCCGGCCGAAGGCGTTTAGCAAGGGATATTACGTTGAGCCTACGATTTTCTATGACGTCGACAATAGTGCGCGCATTTCGCGCGAGGAAATTTTTGGACCGGTGGCTTCGGTGATTCCGTTTGAGAACGAAGCCGCCGCGATCAAGATCGCGAACGATACCCCGTACGGCCTGGCCGGTGCGGTCTGGACTCGGGATATCTTTAAGGCATTTCGCGTGGTGAAGGCCATGCGAGCGGGAATTATCTGGGTGAATCACATGCAGCCGACCTATGTGGAGGCGCCATGGGGAGGTTACAAACAGTCTGGGTTTGGAAGAGAGCTTGGGCCGTGGGGGCTCGACGAGTACTTGGAGACGAAGCAGGTGTTTGTGAATTTGGATGAGACGCCGATTGGGTGGTATTGAGGAGAGTTTTTGGTTCTTAGTGAAAAGGAAGAGACCATGAAGACAATTCAGATGCGGACGGAAGTACCTGGACCCAAGTCGAAAGCGTTGTTGGCGCGGCGCGAGGCGGCGATTCCACGAGGGCCGCATCTTGTGTCACCGATTTTTGCGGCGAAGTCCGAAGGCGCGTCGATTGAGGATGTAGACGGGAACCGGTACCTGGATTTTGCCGGCGGCATTGGATGCCTGAATAGCGGGCATCGCCCGCCGCGGGTCGAAGCGGCCCTGCGGGAACAGATCGGCAAGTTCCTGCACTTGTGTTTTGGTGTGACGCCGTATGAGTCGTATATCGCGCTGGCGGAAAAATTGAACGCCTTGGCGCCCATCAGCGGACCGAAGAAGACATTTTTCGTGAACACCGGCGCGGAATGCGTTGAGAATGCGGTGAAAATCGCGCGGGCCTACACGAAGAGGCCGAGCGTGATTTGTTTTGAGGACGCGTTTCACGGACGGACCTGGATGGCAATGTCGCTTACCAGCAAGACAAACCCGTACAAAGCGGGATTTGCGCCGTTTGCCACGGACGTTTACCGGATCCCGTACGCGTATTGTTACCGCTGCTCGTATAGTCTGACGTATCCGTCGTGCAAGGTTTTTTGCGCGCATCACTTGGAAGACACATTCAGGCGCGTCGTTTCACCGGATGCCGTGGCGGCGGTGATCGCCGAACCGGTGTTGGGCGAGGGCGGATTTGTTACACCGCCGAAGGAGTTTTTTGGGATCATCCAAGAGATCTGCAAGAAGTATGGGATTGTGTTCATCGCGGATGAAGTGCAATCGGGGATCGGGCGAACCGGAAAAATGTTTGCGATTGAACATTACGGTGTTGAGCCGGACCTGATTACGACCGCAAAGTCGCTAGGCGGCGGTCTGCCCCTCGCGGGAATTACGGGTCGGGCCGAAATCATGGACGCGCCGCAACCGGGTGGGCTGGGCAGCACGTTCGCCGGCAATCCGCTTTCGTGTGCGGCGGCACTGGCCGGGCTCGAGACCATTGAGAAGGACGGCCTACTGGCGCGGTCGACCGCAATTGGAAAGCGATTTGAGGAACGGGCGCGAGGATGGCAGAACAAGTGGCAGTTGATTGGCGACGTGCGCGGCCTTGGAGCGATGTGCGCAATGGAATTGGTGCGCGACCGGAAAGGCAAGCAGCCTGCGGACACGGAAACGAAAGACCTGGGAAAATTCTGCTACGAGCACGGGTTGATGACGATCACCGCCGGAACGAATAACAACATCATGCGGATTCTGGTGCCGCTGGTGGTTACAGACGAGCAGTTCGACGAGGGCCTGGATGTGATCGAAGCGGGGCTGGCGCAAATTGTGGAAAAGAAACAGGCCGTGGTTTCGCACGCGTAGAGCGCAAAATCAACAGACGGCCCACTCGGGCCGCCTTTCTGTTCTCCTCACGGGCCAAAGCCCAGTTCTTGCGAGATGCAAAATGTCGGAGCTAAAAAGCTCCGACCCCTAAACACCGGCTCCCGGACTCGCTGTCGGAACATTGTATCCTGCCGCTAGGCAGAAACTGTCGCGAAGGCTTTGGGCGAGGCTTCTTCGGGGAGTTGGGTGTAGTCCGGGAAGTTGCCGAAGAGCTTCTCGCCTGCAGGGCCGGAAGTGACCGCCAGGACGAGATAGCGGCCACCGGCGAAGCAGCCTTTCCAGGACTGGCCGATGCCCCCGAAGACTTCTTCGCGATCGCCCCGCGAGCGAACGGAGTTCATACCCACCTTAAAGGCGCGCAATTCGGAAGCAACCTGGCGGGAGATTCGCGGATCGTCGCAGGCAATGGAGGAGACCAGAGCGCCATTGGAGACGTTCATTTCGGAGACGAGCTCTTCGAGATGGTCGACGACAACGATGCTGTCCAGTGGGCCGAACGGCTCGGCGTGATACAGGCGGCAGTTGCGCGGAAGATTGAGAAGCGCCGCCGGGCCGACGTAAGCGGAAATGTCCTGATTGGGGAAAATCATGCTTTCGGAGACGGTAGCTTCGAACAGGCTGATCGCCCCGCGGCCGAGCGCCTCGGTGTAGAGAACACGCAGTTCCTCGACTTTCTTGCTGTTGATGAGCGGGCCGAAATCGAGTTTGGGAAAAGGGTCGGAGGGAGATTCGACGAGAACAGGGTTCCCGAAGCGAAGCGAGCGGAGAACGGGTAAATACATCTCGAGGAATTGCGGGAAAAGTTCGCGTTGAACGACAAAGCGCACGTAAGCGGTGCAGCGCTGCTTGCCGTAATCGAAGCCTTTCCGGAGTTGCTCGGCGAGGGTCGGCCAGTTGGAGAACTGCCAGACGCCGTAGGTGTTGACGCCTTCCATTTCGAGCATGTAACGTTTTTTTTCGTCGTAAAGAGTGGAGGCGATCACGCCGCCATTGGTTTTGCCGCCGACGAAGGCGAGGCAATCGATAAATTCGTTGCGGACGAGCGCATCGCTGAGCTGGCCCCCGGAGCCGCTTACGAGAGAGACGGGCAATCCGGCGCGGCGGGCGATGGCGTGTGCAAGCGTCAGCGCGTAAAGGCCGCCGTCTGTGGGCGTTTTGGAGATCGAGGCGTTGCCCGCCAGGACCTGGACGAGGACGGCGTGCATCAGAACGGACATCGGATAATTCCATGAAGCGATGTTCGAGATAAGGCCGAGAGGGGCGCGGCCCGCCAGCATGCCGGAGATATTTTCGACGTACCATTCCACCCCAGAAATGCAACGGTCGATGTCCGTGAGGGCCTGCGCGTAGGGCTTGCCGATTTCCCACATCAGCAGAAGGGCGATGAGCTCGCGGTGCTGTTTGAGAGCGGCGAGGCAATCGTTGACGCGGCGGCGGCGTTCGTCGAGATCGACGCGAGACCACGAGAGTGCTTCGGATTTTGCGAACTTGACGGCAGCAAGGGCGGAATCCAGATCGAGCATGGGAATGCGGCCCAGGCTGCGGCCGTCGATGCCCGATTCATAGTGGCGGCCGAAGCCGGGATTTTTCCACTCGCCGTCGAGCAGATTGAGGACCCGGCCTTCGGAATCGAAGGCTTCCGAGGCGGCTCCACGAAGATTTTTGGACAAAAAATCCCACTCGGCTGCAGGCGCGATGATCGGCATGCTGAGCCTCCACTCCCGAACCAACGGGTTTGGGCATTATAGATGGAGAAGCTGAGAATGGGCTGCTAATTCTGTAAATGGGAAGTAGAAGAGGAAGTTAGAGCGGTGTTGGTATTGATCTTGCCGTGATGGGGTTTAGTCCTTCGAGGTCCAGGTAAACAGTGCTGAACCACCACGAAGAAGTGGGCTTTGTGGAGCGGATGGGCTGCGGACGGCCCCGGAAGGCCACGAGCTTTGGGAAAGACTAGAAGCCATATTTGGCTACGATTTGTTTGGTTTTTTTGTCGATTAAAGCCAGGGCGGCGCGTTGCGAGGAGAGGTTGAATCTGAGCTCTGTGTCGGTAGCTGCGTCTTTAAAGTTGACGCTCGAGTCACGAACGGACTCATTTTCAAAAATGTAAAGGACCGCACTCTGTAAATCGATGGGGTTGATTAGCAGGTTGTCGCCGAAGAAAAAACCGGAATTAAGGAAAGGCGAGATGTTGGCGCGTTCGAGGATTTGCTGGTAGAGAGCAGCGGATGGCTGCGAGGTTTCCGAGAGCTCGACGGGATAGGCGGCCCAGAAAAGCTGACCACGGCCGAGGGAGAAATCTTTCACTTCGGAGGCGTCATCGAAACGGATGTACTCGAGGAGTTGTTGAGCTTGCTGGTTGAAGGAGAGCAGAATCATCGTGGTCGCCGCCGACGGGCCAACGCTGTGACCCATAGACGCCGTGTGGAAGGTAAGAGGTGCGGTTGTGGCCTTGATGCCGAGAGCAGTCAATCGGTCGACGAGGTGCCAATGTTCGTCGCGGGAGACCGGGCCGGTGACGAGCAGATTGCCGCCGTTGCGGACGTAGGTGAGTAGGGCTTGCCAGGTGGATTCGCGAAGCGCTTGCGGCGAAGGAAGAATGACGACCTTGGGCGAGCCGAGCTTGTCAATTTGATTTTCGGCGATCATGTAACAGGGTTGATGCAGATCGTAGGCGAGAGCCCGGACGGCGGTTTGTTGCGCGGCGATTTGCAGATCGGCCTGGACGGAATATTGCGCTGCCTGAGAAGTGACAATCGCGATGGCGGGCTGCTTGGGATTGACGAGATAGGGAGCGGCAGCGGCGGCGAATCGGGCCATGTCGCGAAGGATGCTGGCTTCGGGTTTTTCAGTGCCGTCGGCGTGCAGCGCACCGATTGGCGTTTCGTTGCTTTCGGTCATGTACGAGTTAGAGTTCCAGAGCCATTCGATGGCGCCAGAGCCTTGGATAAAGGACATCGCGAACTTGCGTTCGAAGAGCATGGCTTCCTGCTCGGGCGTGCGGCGCGCAATTTCGTCGAGCGTGATTTCGCGCTGAAGACCGGTTTCCTGGATGAGCATGGCTTTGCCGGGCTGCTTGGCGACAAGGGAATCCCATAGAAGATAGCCGTTCTGCCACCACGAATGGTTTGTCGTGAAGTCGACGTAATCGGCAAAGAAGGCGGGGTTGAGGCGATCGAGGTAACCGCCTTCGTCCTGGCCGACGGTGATGGGCTGGTTAGAACCGACCTCGCGGATGGCTTCCCGCAGGCCGCGAACCCAGCCGGCGAAGCTCTCCTGAGCAAAGAGAATATAGTCATTGACGCGAAGAGAGTTGATGCCGAGGTACATGCCGCGTGGGGCAAACTCCTCTTCCGTGGGCAGTGAGATCGTGCCTGAAACCGCGCTCGGTAAAACGTTCCACGCTGACGCGAGCGCCGCGCGATCGGGATAGTTCTGGTTGAGCCAAGCGTTCCAGGCAGCGAGTTCGATCGGATCGTAATTTGGGCGCGTTTTCCAGAGTTGTTTGGAGAAGCTGGGCTCGTTAATGAGGTCCCAGGCGAGGTAGGGAACATCGTGGAAGCGCGCGGCCACGGAGCTGACGAGAGTGTGTTGCTTGCGGACGGCTTCGAGATCGAGATACGGATTCGCGCCGCCTAGAACTTCCGGTAGAAACGCGAAGAAGTTGAACTGCACCGGAAGATTGTATTTGCGCGCGGTCATTAAATAAGCTTCGACAGTGCGGAGCGTGCGTTCGTAGGGGTGGCCGGATTCGTCGCAGAGCTTGTCCCAGCCGGTCCACCATCCGGTGCGGATCATGTTCAGGCCGGCGCTGTGAATCAGCGAGAGGTCGCTATTCCAGACGTAGACGTTGGGATGATCGAAGAAGAGTCGCTGGACTTCGCTCGACATGTAAGTCGTGCCAACGACGGCGAGGGGTTTGCCGTCGATGGTGAAGTAGTCTGAGTTGACGGCCAGCTTGGGACCGGAGCGGAGAAGGGTTTCATCGCGAATCCAGAAGGCGGAATGATAGATGGCGCGCAGGGTGGCGCCTTCGAGGAGACGCGCTTCGATGATTTGCAGCCCCTTGCCGTTTGGAGACCGGAGAACGGTGTTTTCGGAAGCTGGCAGCGAAATGGTGGCGGATTGTTTTTGCGAAGGTTGGCCCTCCGGATAGCAGGTGACTTGAATGGTGACGGGGCCGGATGGTTTGCTGGCGAAATGAGCGATGGCGTCGAGTTCGACGGATTCGCCCGGCAGATATAAAGGAAGAACGGGGCGCACGGAAAACTGCAGCGCACATTGAAGCGCGCGATGGGCCAGAGAACGGAGAAGCTTGGTGGAATCGGGGGAAGAATAAAAATCTGGAGCTACATCGGCCGCGAGGAAGATCCAGCGGCCGCCAGCGAAGCCGGACGAGAAATTATCGATCTGAAGCAGGGGAGCAGAGAGCTTGCGTCCATCCGTGACACCCCAGACCAGCGCGTCGAGATTCATGTCGAGCGAGCCGGCAGAACCACCGCGACTATAAAGATCGCTGGTGCTGAGTCGAATGATGGGACTGAAGGCTTGTTTCCAGGAGAAGGCAGGTAAATCGATTGGAATATCAGGATTCCGGGCAAAAACAGCGCCGGAGGATCCAGGAGTCGACTGGTACTGATCGATCTGGAAGGGGCGGGAGAAGCGGGTACTGTAGTCGCGGAGATGCCAGCCCGAGCCATCGCGAAAGGCAGCGCGAGTGAAGGGACGTCCGCCGAGAACGAGGAGGTTGCCGCCGCGGTGAAGGTAATCGGAAATTGCGGAAAAGGCGGATTCGGGTGTCGCGGAGCCTTGCGGGAGGATGAGAAGGCGCGTTTGGGTGTCGGCGAGCGCCGCGGCAAGTTGGTCGGTGGCGACGATGTGGGCATCCGGAAAAATCTGGGCAAGTTGCGCGGGCGAGGCGCATGCGCTATCGGCGCACGGAAGGCCGGGCTCGGACCAGATCACCGTAGGAGAGGATTTTTGAGCGCGGGTCACGGGCGCGAGCAGCAACAGAAGGAGAGCGGTTACCGGCATAAATAAGGAGGAGTGATTCACGATCGGCCCTCACATTCGCGCGAAGAATAACGATACGGCACACACTTATACCATTTTTCGTGCGCAAGACCGGTCGCCAAGATACCTTTTGAGTTGCCGGAGAGTGTGGCAGTATCTAGGGCGAGTCGAGGCGGATCAGGGGCCGCGGAGGCGCGGGGAAAGAGAAAACAGGACAATGGCCATAGCGACGACGAGCAATGCGCCGACGGCAGCGGTCGCGGGAGGAAATGAACGGTATCCCGCAGCCCTGGCGATGGTGACGGTGTTGTTCTTTTTCTGGGGATTCGTGACGGTTCTGAACGACATTTTGGTGCCCCATCTGAAGGCGGTGTTCGACTTGAACTACACGCGAGTGATGTTGATCCAGTTCGCCTTCTTCACCGCCTATTTTATTTTTTCAATACCGTCTGCGAAAGTGATCGACGCGATCGGCTACAAGAAAACCATGGTTGTGGGATTGCTCACGATGGGACTGGGAGCATTTCTGTTTGTGCCGGCCGCGAGCGCCGCGTCCTACCCGTTGTTTCTGGGTGCCCTGATGGTGCTTGCGGCGGGGATCACGGCGTTGCAGGTCGCAGCGAATCCCTATGTAGCCGTCCTGGGTCCGCCGGAGACAGCTTCGAGCCGGCTGAATTTGACGCAAGCATTCAATTCTCTGGGGACAACAGTTGGCCCGTGGATCGGCGGATTGCTGATTCTGGGAGCCGCGGAAAACAAGGACGTCATCTCGAACATGTCTGCTCAGGCGCTCCAAGCGTTTCGGGTGCAACAAGCAGCGTCGGTGAAGATGCCGTACATCGTGATCGGCGTGGCGCTGGTGGTCTTTGCGGTTTTGATCGGGATGTTCAAGTTGCCGGCCATCCCCTCGGTCGAGCGGCACTCCGATGGACGCCACGAAGGGAGCTTGTGGAAATACCGGCATCTGATTCTCGGCTGCGTTGGAATCTTCACTTACGTTGGCGCGGAAGTAGCCATCGGGAGCTTCCTCATCAACTATTTCAACCAGCCGGAGATTGGCAACCTGCCCGAAGTGCAGGGAGCAAAACTGGTAGCGTATTACTGGGGCGGGGCGATGGTAGGGCGGTTCATCGGGTCAGCCATCCTGCAAAAGGTTAAGACTGGGACTGTGCTTGGAATCGCTGCATTGGCGACGACGACATTGGTTTTGATTTCCATGCTCACAACAGGACCGGTGGCGATGTGGAGCATTATTTTAGTGGGATTTTTCAATTCCATTATGTTCCCGAGTATCTTCACGTTGGGTATCGCGAAACTGGGCCCGCGCACGGGAGACGGTTCCGGTTTGTTGATCATGGCGATTGTTGGTGGAGCAATCATTCCTGTAGCGCAGGGATGGATAGCTGATCACATTGGAGTGCACCATGCCTTTGTGTTGCCTGTGATCTGCTATCTGTACATTGTCTATTATGCGTTTTCGGGATCGCGGCCGCTCGGAGTGGAATAGCCCAAAGCTGGAGGCGCGCAAGGTTGTATCGCTTTGGTAGGCACCATAGAATGTGGCGAGCGAGGATTCATGACACATTTCAAAAATGTTGTGGCAGCTCTAATTCTCTGTGCGGGTATGGCAGGTAGGGTAATGGCAAAAACTCAAGTAAACGAAAGAAGTGGCGGGAAATTGCCAGATGGTTCGGCCGTGGAGGTCTATACGTTGAAGAGCGACACGATGGAAGTGCAAGTCATGAATTATGGCGGTTACGTGCTCTCCATCAAGGTGCCGGACAAAACCGGGAAGGTTGCGGATGTCGTTCTGGGCTTTGATGACCCGGTGGGCTACTACCAAGCCAATCATGCGAAAGGCAATCCGTTTTTTTGCGCGCTGATCGGAAGGTATGGAAATCGCATCGCGCACGCGAAATTTACGTTAAATGGCAAGGAATATACTCTGACGAAGAATGACGGGGATAACACGCTGCACGGCGGACCGAACGGGTTTCATAACCAACTTTGGACTGGGCATATTATTGCGGATGGAGTCGAGCTGAAATATCTGAGCAAAGACGGTGAGGAAGGCTATCCCGGAAATTTATCGGTCACCGTGAAATATACTTTGCAGGGCAACGACCTGAAGATCGATTACTCGGCGACCACCGATAAAGACACGGTGCTGAACCTGACCAATCACTCCTATTTCAATCTGTCCGGCCAAGGCAATGGGACGATTCTCGGCGACGAATTGAAAATAAATGCATCGCGCTTTACGCCCGTGGATTCGGGGCTTATTCCTACTGGGGAATTGAAGCCGGTTGCGGGTACGCCGTTTGACTTCACGAAGCCGCATACCGTCGGTGAGCGGATCAATGCGAATGATGAGCAGCTTCACCTCGGTCACAACGGGTATGACCATAATTTTGTGCTGGACAGCGGGGGCAAGGGAATGAAAGAAGCTGCCGAAGTCTATGATCCGGCGAGCGGTCGCGTGCTTACGGTGATTACCGATCAACCCGGCGTGCAGTTTTATACTTCCAACTTTCTGGATGGTTCGATCAAGGGCAAAGGCGGTATTGGGTATCCCAGGAACGCGGCCCTTTGCCTGGAGACGCAGCATTTTCCGGACTCTCCCAATCAACCGGCTTTTCCGACGACGGAGTTGAAGCCGGGCGAGAAATTCCATTCCACAACCATTTTCCGGTTTTCCGCCCGATAGGCGGTACGGAACATCAAACGAAAGTAGTTCGAAGAGATGAGTGTCTTAGGAATTGACGTAGGCACTGGCGGAACTCGTGCTGTCTTGATCGATCGCGAGGGCCGAGTGATCCGTTCTGCCACGGCCGAACATGCTCCGATGAGTTCGCCGCGCATCGGATGGGCGGAGCAATCTCCGGAGGACTGGTGGAGGGCCGCCTGCCAAGCCACGAAGGAATGTTTGGCGAAAAGCCCCATGCCGGAGCAAGAAATCACGGCGATTGGATTGACCGGCCAGATGCATGGCCTGGTGCTTCTGGACGCGCAAGACCGCGTGGTGCGTCCGGCGATTATCTGGTGTGACCAGCGAACGGAAGAAGAGTGCCGGGAAATTACAAAGAAGGTTGGTGCGCAGCGGCTGATTGAGTTGACCGCTAATCCCGCGCTGACCGGATTCACAGTGCCGAAAATCTGGTGGGTGCAGCGGCACGAGCCGGAACTTTGGTCGCGCGTCCGTTCCTTGATGCTGCCGAAGGACTATATCCGGTTTCGACTGACCGGTGCGCGTGCGACGGATGTTGCGGATGCTTCCGGCACGCTGATGTTTGACGTTGCGCATCGGGTTTGGTCGCAGCCCATGCTGGAAGTTTCGCGAATCGATGAGGCATTCCTGCCGAAGGTGTTTGAGTCGCCGGCGGTCAGCGGGCACGTGAATGAGGAAGGCGCGAGGCTGTCGGGATTACGGCCGGGCATTCCCGTCGTGGCCGGCGCTGGAGATCAGGCCGCGGGCGCCGTAGGAATGGGAATCGTCAAGGCTGGAGCGGTGAGCGCGACAATCGGGACCTCCGGAGTTGTGTTTGCAGCGACGAGTAAACCGGTGCTCGAGCCCGAGGGAAGAATCCATACTTTTTGCCATGCGATTCCGGATCGTTGGCATGTCATGGGTGTCACACAAGGGGCAGGACTTTCCTTACGATGGTTCCGCGAGCAATTCGGTGCAGGGAAGGAAGATGGCCGCGATCCGTACGACCGCCTGGGCGAGGAAGCAGCGAAAACACCGCCGGGAGCGGATGGCTTGTTGTGGGCGCCTTATCTGATGGGGGAACGCACACCGCATCTGGACCCCAATGCGCGTGGAGCCTTGGTAGGAATTACCGCGCAGCATAGGCGAGGGCATGTGATCCGCGCTATTTTAGAAGGAGTCGCGTTCAGCTTGCGTGATTCTCTGACTTTGTTTCGGGAGATTGGGGTGCCAATCGAATCGATCCGGTTGAGCGGGGGTGGCGCGCGCTCTGCAGTTTGGCAGCAGATTCAGGCGGATATCTATGGAATGCCGGTGGAATTGGTCGAGGCGGACGAAGGAGCGGCCTACGGCGCGGCGCTACTTGCGGCTGTGGGCGTCGGGAACTGGCGGTCTGCCGAAGCAGCTTGCGAAGCCGCGGTCCGCGTCGCGAAACGAGTTCAGCCTGATCCGACGACGGTCGCGCTAATGAACCGCCAATACACGGAGTATCGAAAGCTTTACCCCGCGCTCAAGGGAATCAAACATAACTTTTGATTCAAGAAATTCGCTGCGATAACCTGCGTTTCTATCCAATCAGAAAGCGGATGATCTACAGGAAAGACCGCATTCTCCAATCGGGTTTTGAGAGATATCTATATGCTATGTTCAGGTTCAGGCTCGGTCTCCTCTTAATGATGGCGTCATCCTTGGCGTTTGCAGCTTGTGTTTCCGCTGCGCCAGATACCGCCTCAGCTGTCCATCCGGCGGCGAGCAGTCAGAAGCTACACATTGCAGGCATTCGCGATGCGGGCGAGGTCGACGGTTTCATGTATCGCGGAGCGCAGCCCAAGGACAAAGCTCTGGAAGAACTCAAGAAACTCGGCGTAGAGACGATCGTCGATTTACGAGCCGAAAGGCGCGGCTTAATTAAGAAGGAACGCGAGCACGCGGAAGCATTGGGCATGCAATTCGTGAACATTCCGGGGAATGGGTGGTCGAATCCGACTGACGAGCAGGTCACGCAGTTTTTTGATCTGCTGCAGCAAGCGCCCGGGCGCCGGATTTTCCTGCATTGCTGGCTGGGCGGCGATCGAGCCGGCGTTTTGATTGCGGCTTACCGCATTGCGTTTGATGGGTGGAACGCCGAGCAAGCGATTCATGAGATGCGCCAATATCACTTCAACGCGTTTTGGCATCCGAACATGACGCGATACGTTCGGGATTTTCCAGCGCGGCTTGCCCGTACGCCGTCGTTGGAGTCGTTCCGCCATTGAACATCGGCGGAGCCGCCACCTGCCGCCGAACCTTCTTGTCAGGGTCCAATAATGAATCGATTCTTTCCACCACTGCTCAAGCCTGAGGTCCGTTGAAGGACGCGCATAGTAATCGTAATAAGCCAAACTATGGCTGAGCCGGAAGAGGAGAACGGGCGTTTGAAAAAACGGCCGCCGCCCTGGGCCTTGCAGCAACAAACCACTGCAGAAGTCAAAAAAGGATAACTGTGGTGGGCTCGGGTGGACTTGAACCACCAACCAACAGATTATGAGTCTGCTGCTCTAACCGATTGAGCTACGAGCCCCTAAATCATCATACCTTGACTTTGTATGTCTTTCGCACTGTCTCAGTGTGCTTCTTCAGTCCTGCTTTGGCCTTCTCAGGATTGGGGAAGGCGTAGTAAGCCAGCGTTGTCGCGATACTCGCGTAAGCGGTAACAGTGTAATGCCTGGGTGGCGCGCCTGCGGAGTTGAAAGCCGCCGTTACTTGGATGAACGAAGATACGGGACAAAGCCTGTTGTGTTTGTGCGGAGCTTGTAGACGGATTTTGTGGCGGTGATGTAGAGGGTTCCGTAGTCCGGGTCGCCCCAGGCGAGATTTGCCGGTTGCTCGGGCATGACGATGGTGCCCAAGTGATTGCCATCGGGAGAC
This sequence comes from Candidatus Acidiferrales bacterium, assembly GCA_963783955.1. GTDB lineage: Bacteria > Acidobacteriota > Terriglobia > Acidiferrales > UBA7541 > Acidiferrum. Next base: position 151,585 of record CAWAPN010000006.1, read on the forward strand.
CAGACCCAAATTCCTTCAGGGCCGGTTACGAAAAGATTTCCAGCGCGGTCAACCTTCATGCCATCCGGGACGCCGCCTTTTTGTGGCCCGGCTTCGCTGGCAAATATGCGGCCATTTGCGAGGGAGCCGTCGGGCTGGAAATCATAGACTCGGATGTTTCGTTCGGCGCTGTCGTCCACATAGAATTTCTTGCCGTCGGGCGAAAAAGCGAGACCGTTTGGCTGGGTCAGGTCCTTCGTGAGCAGACGGACTTCTCCTTTGGCGTCGAGGCGATACACTCCCTGAAAGGGGATTTCCTGTTTTTCTCCTGGAGGAAGGTCCAGCGTCGGGTCGGTGAAATAGATTGCCCCATCTGGGCCAATGACGACATCGTTCGGGCTGTTGAACCTCTTGCCCTCGAAGTGATCGGCGAGGACTTGATATTTTCCGTCCGGCTCGATTCGAATAATCGCGCGCAGGACGCTGGCGCAGTCCAGCAGTTTCTGGTTGAGGTCGTAAGCGTTCCCATCGGGGTCGCCCAACGAGATGAGTTCTTCCTTGCGGCCGTCGGAATAGACGCGATAAATCTTGTTGATCTCTTCATCGCTGACGTAAACGAATCCCGCCGGGTCCCACACGGGGCCTTCGGTGAAACCGAAACCGGTTGCCAGCGTTTCCAGCTTCGCGTCGTGGGACAACAAATTCCAGAATTGTGGAGATTCCGCGCGCAATTGGAACTCACGATGAGGCCTGTCTGCACCAATTCCTGGAAGGCAGAGCGCCAGGCACCAGAGTGTGAGTGCAATAGGAAGAGTTTTTTTCATATTCAGCGGTCCGTCCTCAATTATCGTCTCCGTTCTCCGATTCATTTCCCGTTCGCTGAGCCCTTGCGACGGTTATGAGATAACTCACAATGTCATCGAGTTCTGACGGTTTGAGGGTCCTAGCGTAGTCGGTCGGCATAATCGGCTGGGGGAGGAACTCGGTCTGCGCGACTTCGGACCGGTTCAAAAAATGGAATGTGCCGTCAAACGATTGCAATTGAATCGAGAAATTATCTTCGTTTCGAATGACTCCGCTAAATTTACGCGAGTCCCGCATTGTGATGACCGAGGTTTTGTTCGCTTTGTTCGCGTTTTCGCCGGTTCGCAGGATGCTTGCGCGAATGTCCGCAGGCGAAAGAGTCGCCCCATAAAAAGAAAGATCGCGACCGAGGAAGCCGCCCTTGCCTTGAACCATGTGACATTCGGAGCAGCGCGCCGTTCCGAAGAACACCGATTTGCCATTGCGGGGATCGCCCGGAATGGCAGCCGTTGATCCTTTACCTTGCAACGAGCGGAGATAGAGCAGGAGCGCCTTCAGCTTTGCATCGCCAAGCGAATCGAACGGAGGCATGCCCGCGGCCGGTCGACCTCCCCGCAACACTTCCATTATTTCCGTGTCGGAAAGCTGTACGATTTGTTGACGCGTAGCGATGTCCGGGCCGCGCTCGCCGCCGCGGCCGTCCAGGCCATGGCACGCTGCACAAGCCGTCTCGAAAAGCTGGTGTCCCTCGCCAGACGCTTGTTGAGGGGTTTTGGTCGCAGGACTCGCCGGAGCTTGGGCAACCGCACTGTGCAGAACAGCAGTGCCGAGCGCACAAAGAACAAGACTCGCGGCCCATCGAATTGGGTTCCGCCCGATGCGACTTGGAAGAATGAAAGAGGGCATTCTGGTGAACCGGCCCATAGCAAGGGCACATTATCATATGTGCCAGCGTGCGCGCGGTGGGTTCGAAATACCTTATCGCGTGGTGAGTGTCAATCACTTTCTCGGAATCGGCACGAGTTTTTCCCATCTTAAATCGATTCAGAAGTATTTCGCGTCCAGCCCTGCGAGGTGATAGAGTCCTTCTCCATCGGTATGGGGGGGACCTATGAACAAGGCCTTTCGCCTGGCCACGAGCAGAATCTTCTTTAAAACATCCGGCGTTGTTGTACTCCTTTTTGCTGGGGCCTTGGCCTTCGCCAGGCATCCGTCCGCGAGCGGCCGCCCGCAGTCGTCCCCTGACAAAAGCGCGGCAACCTTGCTCGAAGGGTATCGGCATGTGGAGGTTGCGTCTGTCTCCGATGCGTTGGAGCAGTTGACGGGACGCAGGATGTACATGTCGCATCGCATGCGGCCGCTCTTTCCCACGAAATTTGCGGGATTTGCGGTGACGGTTCTCTTGAAGAAAGAAGCCAACGAGGATCCGGGTGCGCTGAGCGGTATGCTTGCGGCGATTGACCAGGGCGACAAGGATTCCGTTTACGTGATGGTGGTCGAAGATGGCAATGACATCGCTGGGATGGGCGGTTTGATGGGCACGGCGATGGCCGCCCGCGACTTTGCGGGGGCCGTCATTGATGGAGGCGTTCGCGACACAGCGTACCTCAAGAAAATTGGATTTCCCGTCTACGCGCTTGGAATCGTTCCTTCAACGTCCATCCATCACTATCGTTTTGGCGGAGCGAATATTCCGGTGGTTTGCGACGGCGTGGAAGTGAAGGCCGCCGACATTGTGGTCGCCGATCAAGATGGGGTCGTCGTGGTGCCTAGCGCCGATGCGCAGAAGGTGCTGACGCTTGCGCAGGATATGGACTTCAAGGAACACTCCATGTACGCATACATCGAAAAGTTGAAATCCATTGAGGAAGCCGTAAAGAAGTTCGGGCGGCTTTGAGGTCCTGGGTCGAGGCTGCAGGCAGAGAGAAATTGGGACGGCTATAATCCGGTTGGGAGAACAGAATTCGTGGTGCGATGAAGCGAGCGACAAAACTTCTGGGGGCAGTTGTTGTTTCGGGATGCATGGCAGCAGCGGTCGCGGCCCAAAACGGAGGCAATCCGTCGTTATCGGTGACCATCGATGTCGCGCCAGATCGGCTTCTCGCGCAACCCGTGGGAAAAAACTGGTTGTCCTACAATGGCGATTACACGGGAAGGCGATACAGCAGCCTCGATCAAATCAATACCGACAACGTGGGGCAACTACGCGCACGCTGGGTTTTTCATGCGCCGAATTCGGACAGCCTGGAAGTTACGCCCGTGGCCGTGGATGGCATGATGTTCGTCACTTCAGGCAATGACGCCTACGCGCTCGATGGCCAATCCGGAAGAACCGTCTGGCACTATTCACGCGCACTCACCGAAGGGCTCATTGATGACGCTTCACAGCACCACAATCGTGGAGTCGGCATCTGGCACTCGCGGATTTACATGGAAACAGACAACGCGCATCTGCTGTGTCTGGACGCTCGTTCGGGCCACCTGCTCTGGGATGTCGCATATACCGATGGGAACAGGAATTACGGAGCCACAAGCGCTCCACTCGTCGTGAAAGACAAAGTGCTTGTTGGCACATCCGGCGGCGATGACGGCGTGCGCGGGTTCATTGCGGCGTACCACGCGGAGACCGGGAAACAAGCGTGGCGCTTCTGGACCATTCCGGGACCTGGAGAGAAAGGCTCAGAGAGTTGGCCCGGCGAACTGTATCTGCACGGCTGCGGCACGACGTGGATGCCCGGAACTTTTGATCCAGAGCTCAACACGATTTACTGGGGCACGAGCAATCCTTGCCCTGATTTTGACGGCGATGTTCGCCCTGGCGACGATCTGTATACGGATTCCGTTCTTGCGCTGGATCCGGATAGCGGGAAGTTGAAGTGGTATTTCCAGTTCACACCGCACGATCTTTACGATTATGACGCCACAGAAACTCCGGTTCTTATCGATACCGTGTACGCCGGACAGCCGCGGAAGCTTCTCGCCGAGGCTAACCGTAACGGGTTCTTCTACGTTCTCGATCGCACCGATGGAAAATTTCTTTTTGGCGCTCCTTTCGCCGAGAAACTGAATTGGGCCAAAGGACTTGATGCGCAAGGACGGCCGATTCGCACTGGCGTAATTCCAACCGCCGAAGGAGCCCGCGTGTGTCCCGGATTTACGGGGGCGACGAATTGGTACGCTCCCTCCTTTAACCCGGATACGCGGCTCTTCTATTTTCTCGTCACGGAAAATTGCAATGTGTATTTCAAGAAAGGCGAGAAATTTGAGGAAGGGAAGACTTTTTATGCCACCGGAGTGAAACGAAGTCCGGGAGACGACCGGCAGCGTGTTCTGGTTGCGTTCAAGCTGGACTCCGAAAAGCCGGCTTGGCGCAGGCCGCAGATAGGAGTTGGTCATTCCTCTGCGGGAACCATGACAACCAAAGGCGGCCTGATTTTCTTTGGCGACGATGGACAATCGTTCGAGGCTGTCGACGCTCGCACCGGTATTCCACTATGGCATTTTCTGACGGGGCAGGATTTTCACGCGTCGCCGATGTCTTATGCAATCAACGGACTGCAGTATGTGGCGATCGCTTCGGGGAGCGACATTTTTAGTTTTGCCTTGCAGTAAAAAGAGTTTCGTTGAATCTAACAAAAGGAGAATGTCCATGTTTTCGAATCTTACTTCTCGGCGGGGGTTTGCGGCTCGGCTCACTTCTCTGTTTACCGGGGTGGGAGCAGCGGGCTTGCTTTCGAACTCGATTGCGGCGGCTCAAGCCCCGAGCGGTGTCCAGAAACTCGATTATGACGGAAAGACGGCGGGCAATGGCTTTATTACGCCGATGATCATTCATAACGGCGTAATTTATGTTTCCGGACAGGGCGCTCATTCGCACGACCAAAGCGACTTTTCCATGGACATCGACACGCACACCAAAAAAGTCATGGAAAACGTGAAGACACTTGTAGAGCGCGGCGGCGGCGCGATGGACAGCATTCTGCAATGCAACGTGTTCCTGGCCGATATCGATTTCTATGAAGGCATGAACAATGTGTTCAAGACGTATTTCCCGAACGGCGGTCCGACCCGAACCACTGTGGCGGTCGCGGCGTTGCCCGGAAAGTCCTTGGTCGAAATCAACTGCATCGCTGCGGTCGTAAAGAAGTAAAAAAGCAAAGGAGAAAACATGGGATTCAACTTGAAATGGACGCGTCGATCCTTTATGGGCGGCATCGGCGGACTGACCGCGGCGATATTGAATCCCAGGAAGTTGCTTTCCTCTGCTCCCGCACCTGCGAATGTGAAGGTCGCGGGATTCGGTTCGACCGGGAATGTGTATGAGGAGCTTGGAGTGACGACGGTCATTAACGGGCAGGGCACCATGACGGTGTTGGGCGGATCGCTGATGCGCCCGGAAGTCGAGGCCGTCATGGCCCTGGCCGGCAAACATTTTGTGAGCGTTCCCGATCTGGAGCTAGCTGCAGGGAAACGCATCGCGGAAATGCTGAAACTTCCCGCCGGATATTCGGCCATTGTGACCTCTGGCGCGGCCGCGGCGATGCAGTCGGGCCTTGCGGGGATTTTGACCGGAGATAATCCCAAGTTCATCGAGCAAATTCCCGATCTGACCGGGATGAAGTCCGAGGTCATCATCCAGAAAACGCATCGCAATGCCTTCGATCACCAGCTGCGCAATACCGGCGTGAAGCTGATGGTCATTGAGACGCGCGAAGAGTTTCGCAAGGCCGTGAATCCGAATACCGCGATGATGCATTTTTCCAATTTTGCGAATGAAGAGGGCCAGATCAAGGTTGACGAGTGGGTGAAACTCGGGAAAGAGTTGAATATTCCCACTTTTATTGACGCGGCAGCCGACACGCCACCGGTTTCGCACCTTTGGGATTACGCGAACATGGGCTATGACCTGATCGCTTTCAGCGGGGGAAAGGCAATGCGCGGGCCACAATGCGCCGGGCTCTTGCTCGGCCGCAAGGATTTGGTGTCTTACGCCCTGTTGAACAACAGCCCTCACGAAGACACGATTGGGCGTAGCCAAAAAGTCGGCAAGGAAGAGATCGTTGGAATGGTCAAGGCGCTGGAATGTTACCTGAGTGAGGATCACGAAGCGCTCAACAAAGAGTGGCAGAAACGGTTGGAACTCATTTCCGCGAAAGTCACGACGCTACCTGCCGTCACTACTTCATATTTCTTGCCGGACATGGCCAACCACGTTCCCCATCTGGAGATTAAGTGGGACGCGCAACGCATCAAGATAACGCCACACGATGTCTATGTCGCTTTACGTCAGGGGAATCCTTCGATCGTGCTTACAACCGGTGAGCGCCCCGATGCACTGTCGATGAATTCTTTTATGCTGCAAGCAGGGGAAGACGCGATCGTCGCGGACAAACTGTATCAAGTTCTCAAAGCGCACTCGGCATGAGTTTGGCCGGTTCAGAATCCGTGCCGTGGAGAGTCCATGCCTGAGGATGGAAAAAGCAACGTCCGCTGGTTTCTCGTGTTCTGGCTGTTCGTTCTGAGCGCCGTTTCGTTTCTGGACCGCGTGAATATTTCGGTTGCGGCCAGCGCCATCGCTTCGGACTACCGTCTCAGCGACGTTCAATTGGGTTGGGTGTTCAGCGCGTTCCTTTGGGGATACGCGCTCTTTCAAACCCTCGGCGGCTGGTTAGCGGATCGAGTCGGGCCGCGCCGCATTCTGGCGGCTGGCGTGCTCTGGTGGGGCATCTTCACGGCTTTGACGGCCGCCGTTTCGCCGGCTTTGACCGGGGCCGTTTTCTTCTTTGTCTCCGTGCGATTTCTGTTGGGTGCGGGCGAAGCGATCATCTATCCGGCTTCCAATCAATTTGTGTCGCGATGGATTCCAACGCAGGAGCGAGGCATCGCGAATGGCCTGATCTTTGCCGGCGTTGGCGCGGGGGCCGGTTCGGCGCCGGCGATTGTGACCTATATCATGTTGCATTACGGCTGGCGCTGGTCGTTTTGGCTGAGCGCGCTGCTTGGTTTGCTTGTGGGAATTGTGTGGTATCTCGTAGCACGAGATACACCGGAAAAACATCCTAAGGTATCCGCCTCTGAGCTTCGGTATATTCAGAGTGGACTGACGTCGGGCAAATCGGCGGCTGCTGAATCAGGAGTTTTGCCCGGCTCGAAATCGCATGACATTCCGTGGCGTGTCATTCTTCGCAGCAAAGAAGTGTGGCTGGTGACGCTGAGTTATTTTTGCTTCGGGTATGTGGCGTGGATTTTTTTTAGCTGGTTCCACCGATATCTTTTCAAGGTGCGCGGGCTCGACTTGAAATCGAGCGCTTTTTATAGCACCTTGCCGCCCTTGGCAATGGTGGCATGCAGCCTTTTGGGTGGTGTGATCAACGATAAACTGACCAAGGCCTACGGGAAGCGTGCCGGCAGGTGCGGAATTGCGGCTTTCGCGTTATTTCTAAGTGCAGTTCTTCTCGTGCTTGGCTCGCAAGCTGCCAGCGCCCACTTGGCGAGCCTGGTGTTAGCGGGTGGCGCCGGCGCGCTTTATCTGGCCCAGAGCAGCTATTGGTCTGTCACAGCGGACATTGCCGGTTCGCGAGCGGGATCCACTTCTGGTTTCATGAATATGGGAGCTCAGCTGGGCGGCGGCGTGACGGCCGTCCTCACGCCGGTCATCGCCGTTCATGCAGGCTGGACGTATCCTTTCATTTTCGCCGCAGGGCTGAGTGCCCTCGGGGCCCTCGCATGGCTGGCGGTAAATCCTATGCGACACTTGGATCGCATAGCGTGACAGTTGTTCGGGAGATTTCCGTGACCATCGAAGATGTCATAAATAAAATCCACGAGATCGGCATTATCCCGGTTGTTCGCGCGGCGCACCTCGATGAGGCCAAGCGGGCTGTCGATGCAATCTTTGCAGGCGGAATCCGGGTCATTGAAATCACGATGACTGTGCCCAATGCTCCGTCGATGATTGAAGGGCTTGTGCGCCATTACGGAACCGATCTGTTGACCGGGGCGGGCACGGTTACGAATGCCGCGCAAGCCGAGATTTGCATTGATGCCGGTGCTCAGTTTCTCGTCAGCCCCGGGTTGTCGGTTCCGGTACTCGAAACCGCATCGAAGCGTGGCGTTATTGCGATACCGGGCGCGCTCACTCCCACGGAGCTCATGGCGTCGTTGGAGGCCGGAGCCAAACTCGTCAAAATCTTTCCGTGCGGCAGCGCCGGAGGCCCGAGTCATATCAAGTCGCTCAAGGCTCCGTTTCCAGACACGCGGTTGATTCCGACCGGGGGAGTAAATCTTGCCAATGTGGCTCAGTATCTTGCCGTAGGTTCGTTTGCGCTCGGCGTTGGAGGGGAGTTAGTGGATCTCGGGGCCATTCGTCGCAATGAGGCTTTCAAGATTACGGAAATGGTTCATAAGTTTGTCGATGCCGTTCGTCTAGCCCGCGCCTAAAACCCCAAAGAGGGGCCATGCGCTTGGGGTGTTTCACACCGCGTTGCATCAACGGTAGGTAGTCGTGGACGTAACTACACCTGATTCCTGGCCTTCTGAACATCCCGTAATTAACTGATTCAAATACGCTTAATTACAGAGAGACCGCTGATATGCCCTATCTGTAACTCGATACCGTTACGGTACACTCCGCTGTTTCACTTCATGACACCCCAGTATCAGTACTACAAACTGTCCCTAAGCACGAGTACGAGTACCAGAACTAAGTGATGGCCTAATCGGAGGTTAATGAATTTCTATGCTTTCTGACCACCAGCGTTTCGTACGCAACGAGGAAGTGGTCTCGAGAAAGATCGACGGCGAACTGATCATCGTTCCCATTCGAAGCGGGGTCGGCGATCTGAACTCCTTATACACCCTGAATCCAGTCGGTTCCGTGCTTTGGGAGTTCATGAACGAGGTTCATACCGTCGGCGAGATCGTTGGGCGAGTCTGCGAAGAGTTTGACGTAACGATGCATCAAGCGAAGCAGGACATAGAGGAATTCCTCGGCTCTCTGATTGAGGAAAAGCTCGTTCTCTCCGTGGGTACGACTATCAGCCGGAAAGGATCCTGAGGTTGGTAGAGACAGCGACATATGGCGAATTCTCCAACCTCCTCCACGAGAGGTTCGCGGGTCGTCGTGTGCCTGTCGAGGTCTCAATCGAAGTGACTCATCGCTGCCCGCTCGAATGCCAGCATTGCTACAACAACCTTGCGATGAGTGATTCGAACGCGCGCAAAGAGGAATTGACGTTCGAAGAACATGTGCACTTGCTCGATGAGCTTGTGGATCTCGGCTGCCTTTGGCTGCTTTATACCGGCGGCGAAATTTTTGCGCGTAAGGACTTCCTGGACATCTATACCGAGGCGAAGAAGCGCGGTTTTCTGATCACGCTCTTCACCAATGGGACGATGATCACGCCCCGAGTTGCGGACCATTTGGCGAAATATCGGCCCTTCAACATTGAGATCACTTTGTACGGCGCGACGCGCGAGACTTATGAGGCTTTGACCCGCATCCCTGGTTCGTTCGACCGCTGCATGCGGGGAATCGCGCTGTTGCTTGAACGCGACTTGCCCTTAAAGCTCAAGACCGTTCCCACTTCAGTAAACGTTCACGAAGTGTACGAAATGAAGCGATTCGCCGAACAGGATTTAGGCGTGGAGTTCAAGTTCGATCCACTGGTGAATCCGCGGACGGATTGTTCGCAAAGTCCACTGGCGGTGCGCTTGTCTCCTGAACAGGCCGTAGGACTCGAATTTCGCGATCCCGTGCGGCGCGGCGAGTATCTGCGCCTGAGCGAATCCGAGCTTGCCGCGAACCTGCCGGTTTCGACAAAGCGCTACACCTGCGGCGGTGGGCACAACGGCTGCGCCATCGATCCCAAAGGCAAGATGACCATTTGCGTGCTTTCTCATCGCGATGGATTCGACATTCGCTCCGGGTCATTCGAAAAGGGATGGCACGGCCGGCTGAAAGAGATTCGAGACACGAAAACCACACGAGAAACGATCTGCACACATTGTCGCATTCGCACGCTTTGCAGTATGTGTCCCGCGAACGGAGAACTGGAAAGCGGAGAGGCAGAGAAGCCTGTCGATTTTCTCTGCCAGGTGGCTCACCTTCGGGCGTTTGCCTTGGGCGTTCCAGTGCCGGAACACGGCGATTGTGCCTGCTGCGCCGGTGGGGAGCACCACGCGGCGCTCCATGCGTCCGCTAAGCGCATCAACGAAGATTTGGTCACATTCCCGAACATTTTGCCGTCTTCCTCGCTCCACTCAAACTCTCTGCTTCCCGTACTGGATTCACGTCAAAGTTGCTCCACGGGAGGGTGCTCATCCTGCGGCGCACACCACTAACCCGGCCTAGTTAGGACTGATCGTGAAATGAAAGAGAAATCAAAACCCGAGCAAAAAGCAAAGCCTGCGTACCGGCCGCCACAGGTCGTGCGGGTGAGCCTACGCCCGGAAGAGGCGGTTCTCGGCCATTGCAAGGTATCGGGTGTGACCGGGCCGATCTCCGGTTCGTGCAAGACCTTGTTCTGCAAAACATTCGGATCCTGATCGGCAGACGGCGTTCGACGAAAAATGATCTGCGAGACCACAAAACTGTCGAAAGAACTCACGGCGGCTACCCGTGTGGCCGTTTCCATCGGAGGATTTTCCCTTGGGATCTGGTGCGCCGGGGATATGCCGGTCGCGCTGGACCCGGAACACCAGCCGTTTCTGCTTCCTTCTGCTTCCAAGGACACCTGCCATTTCGAACTCGATTTTTCCTGGGTTGACGGACTAGCCGTGCCCCAGAGTCGACCATCGTTTTGTTCTGGAGGGCTGTGGTCAGCCTACGCATCCAGCTCGGGGACGCAGTTTTATTTTTCCAGCCCCGCCGTTGGCCCGCTGCCGTATAAGGCGGCATGGTTCGATCCTTGCTTTGAACGAGGGCACGTCGTTCTTAATCGCTCGTCGTTTCGTCAGCGAACTTCTATTTTTCCTCTTGAGTATCCGCTTGATGAACTCGCCATGATGCATCGCCTGGCTCTCGGTCAAGGTGTGGAAGTCCATGCACTGGGTTTGGCCGACCAGGATGGCAGCGGCTATCTGTTTCTAGGTCATTCTGGCGCAGGCAAGAGCACAACCGCGCGCCTCTGGATGGCTCAGTCCGGTGTGAACCTGCTGAGCGATGACCGCATCATCTTGCGGAAGCAGGATGAAAAGTACTGGATGTACGGAACCCCATGGCACGGCGATGCCGGGGTTGCGTCACCGGATCGGGCTCCGCTTTCCGCTATTTTCTTGCTCGAACAGGCTCCGGGCAACGAAGTTGCTTCGCTTTCCGCGTCGACGGCTGCAGCGGAAATTTTCGCCCGCGCATTTGTTCCGCATTATATAGAAAGCGGGATCACGTTCACGTTAGGTTTTCTGGACCAGCTCACGCGCTCCGTACCTTGTTTCATTCTGCGCTTCACGCCGACTCAAGAAGCAGTGGAGGCCGTTCGCTATGCGTGTGCCTGAGCCATTGGTGCGCAGGGATTCGCGTCTGTTCAAAGAACTCTGTGAAGCCTTGCTTCGGCGGGGAAATTCGGCGCAGTTTCGTGTGAACGGCCAAAGCATGAGCCCGAACATCCTCGACGGCGACGACGTTGTCGTTGCACCAACGAGCGTGGCGGAGCTCCGAAGCAGCGACGTGATTCTTGCGGAAAATTCGGACGGCTTGCGTGTTCACCGCGTAAACTCACGCGATTCTTGTTCCGGGGAAATGCAAATCCGCAGCGATACGGGTCTTCACCTCGATCCGCCTGCTTCGCGCATTTTCGGCAAAGTCGTCTTGATGCGGCGTGGCGGCCGGGAACAGAAGCTCGACACGGTACAGACGCGTTTTGTCCATCCCTTGAGAATCCTGGCTCGGCGTGCGCACGCTGCAGCGAAATCGCGTTGGCACCGTTGGTTTGTGCTTCTCTCAGGGATTGTCCTCCTTTCACTTGGGGCCGCATCGTTCCTGGCGCCCCGCGTTCACGCTCAGACCGCCGACCTTCAACTCGCTCAGACCACGTCCGCCAATGCGGTCGCGGCCGGTTCCAGCTACACGTACACAGAGGTCGTCACGAACAACACCTCGTCTGCCGCGGTTACATCCGGAACCATCACGGTGTACATGCAAACGCCGGCCAACACGACGTATCAGTCGTATGCCGGGACCAACTGGAGCTGCACGAATCCTGGCGCGAACGGTATCGGCCCGATCATATGCACTTACAACACCACGCTATCCAGCGGTGCCACAGCTAGCACGCTCACCATCACCTTTCAGGTTGCTCAGTGGCAAGCAAAGACAGCCTATGCGGTAGGCACGCGGATCGTCGACAGTAACGGAAACATCGAGCAGGTTTTCAGCGTCAGCGGCACGGGAACGTCCGGCAAAACGCAACCTACCTGGAGCACCACTCTTCTCGGCCAAGCTACCGATAATGCGGGCGGAAATCAAATCGTCTGGCAAAACGCCGGCACCGCTGCCGGTACGACCATTCAAAGCTCGGCCACCGTTACGAATTCCACGTTTGTAGACACCGTTCCCTCCAACAACACGAGCCTGACGTCAATCATTATCGAACCCGCCACCAGCGCTGACCTGGCACTCTCGATGTCCGTTGCTCCCACGCCGATCTTCATCTCCTCCGCCCTGACTTACACCGTCACCGTCCGGAATCTCGGCCAGGCCAGCGCCGCGCCTGTCAGCTCCAATGTGTTCACGGACACTCTGCCCGCCGGCCTCAGCAACGTAACCGTCGCCGCGTCGCCGGGCTGGTCCTGCTCCGGCACGGCTACGATCACCTGCTCCATTACTTCCGTCATGGCCGAGGGTGGCACAGCCACGATCACGATAACTGGCACTGCTCCTTCTGCCGCGCAGACCCTCACCAACACCGCCACGGTTTCTCTGACGGGTGATCCAAACCCCGCAAATAACTCAGCAACCGCTTACACGGTTGTGCAACCTCTGGCCTGTGCCACCCCGGGCCGCGATGGAGCCGGAGGGACACTCAGCGGAGCGGTGAACACCTACTTTCCGCCTTCGACGAGCGGCACTCTTGCTTCGGGATCCACCTCGGTTGCGTTGAGTGCCGCGGCTTCATCGGGCGCCCAGCGAGCGATCGCCGCGGGCGATCTGGTGCTGATCATCCAGATGCAAGACGCAACGATCAACGACACCAACACAAGTTCCTATGGCCACGGCGTTCCCGGTGATCCGGCCTCGGGTTCCACGAGTCTCGGGAGTTCCGGCTATTTTGAATTTGTAACTGCCACCGGCGCGGTGGCGGTCACAGGTGGCACGCTCGCGTTTACTGGAACAGGACCCACCGGCGGCTTGCTTAACAGCTACTACGAGAATGCGGACAGCGCCACGCAAGGTCAGCAAACTTACCAGATCATTCGCGTTCCCCAATATACATCGGCAACGTTCAGCTCCGCACTTGTGCCCATTGCATGGAATGGGTCTGTTGGGGGTGTCCTTGCCGTCGATGTCGCTGCCCAGCTTACTCTCGGTGGCACGGTCGCCCTGGATTACCTGGGCTTCCGTGGTGGGGGCGGCGTCAACCTGACGGGTACGACCGGCTTGGCCGACACGGACTACGTGACAGCCTCGCCGGCGACTTTGACTTCAGCAAGCACCAACGGATCGAAGGGTGAGGGCGTTGCTGGGGCACCGCATTGGGTCGCGCCACTCTTGAGCACGGTGACCACTTCGTCGACGGCGGCAACTACAGGTCAGACCGTTGTGGAAGGGCTCCCTGGCGGCAGCTTTGCGCGAGGCGCTCCGGGCAATGCTGGCGGGGGAGGAACCGACGGCGACCCGACCGGTAATGATTACAACTCCGGTGGCGGTGCCGGTGGGAATGGCGGGGCTGGAGGGCAGGGAGGGTATGGCTGGAACAGCATAGCGGCGACCAACTCCACCGACGGCGGATTCGGGGGGACGGTTTTTCCCGCTTCCACAAGCGCCCTTGTGATGGGTGGTGGCGGCGGCGCGGGCACCGTGAACAACGGCTCTTATTACATCTCCGGCACAAACAACAACGCGAACTGCGGGACTACTTGCACAGGTATTTTCAGCAGCGGTGGCTCGGGCGGTGGCATCGCGATTGTTCACGCGGGCAGTGTCGTCGGAACAGGAACGATAAGTGCCAATGGCGAGGCGACGCTGAGCACGTTGAACGACAGCACAGGCGGAGGAGGGGCGGGCGGCTCGATTTTGGTGTTCGCCAACAGCGGGGGCCTGAGTGGACTCGCCGTCAGCGCAGCCGGCGGCAACGGGGGCGACGCCTGGCCCAACGAGGCGCCGGGTGGTTTTCCCGGACAGCGCCATGGACCCGGTGGCGGTGGCGGCGGTGGTGTCATCCTTCTCTCTGGCACTCCCGCATCCAGCAACGTCGCGGGAGGAAGTAACGGTTACACCGACACGGTTCAGGATTCTTATGGCGCGACTCCCGGACAAGCCGGTGTTGTCGTGAGTACGGATTTCATCACCGAAACTCCTGGTACGCAGTCTGGCGCTTATTGTGCGGGCGCGGACCTTGCGGTGACCAATTCCGGTTCACCGCAGGTGGTGCTCCCCGGAGGAAATATCACCTATGCCCAAACGGTGACCAACAACGGGCCGTTGGACGCCGTCAACGTGGTGTTCAGTGAAGGCATACCGGCCAACACGGTTTTTGAGTCCATTAATACCCTTCCGGGCTGGACTTGTGTAACTCCCGCCGTGGGCGGCACGGGAACCATAACCTGCACGGACTCCGATCTTGCCAATGCCGGCACGGCGAGCTTTACGGTCGTCGTTCAGGTTGGGAACGGAACAACCAATGGTACGCAAATCGTCGATGTCGACACCGTAACCTCCGGAACAAACGACCCCAACCTTGCGAACAATACCGCGACCGCCATCACCACAGTCGGTAGCGGCACGCAGGCCGATCTTGCGGTGACCAATACCGCCTCTTCGCCGACCGTTACCGCGGGATCGAACGTCACAATCGCCGCAGTCGTTAGCAACCTCGGTGCGGCCACTGCGTCGACCGCCGTCTTTACAGAGACGATTCCGACGAATACCACTCTGGGCGCTGCTTTCACTGCGCCTTCTGGTTGGTCCTGCAATACGATTGCGGTGGGTGCCACCGGCACGCTTACCTGCACCATCGCATCGTTGGCAGCCAATGCCACAGCGACGTTCCCTCTGGTGCTGAACGTGAGTTCGGGAACTGCATCCGGCACGGTAATTTCCGCGACAGCGAACATCGCTGCCACTACTCCCGATCCGAACTCCGGAAACAATTCCGCGACAGCAACGACCACCGTTGCTAGCACCGGTCAGGCCGACTTGGCGGTGACCGCTTCCGGCACGCCAAATCCCGTCACGCCGAGCAACAACATCACCTACACGCAGTCCATCACGAATAATGGACCCACGGCGATCACGATATCCGGAAGCACTACCGTTACATTTACAGACACCATTCCAGCCAATACCACGCTCGGAACCGCTTTCATCGCTCCTGCCGGTTGGACATGTAACACGATTGCGGTCGGCGGAACTGGAACTCTCACCTGTACGCTAAATTCCGGACAAACCCTCGCGGTCGGAGCCGTCGTCAAATTCCCCCTGGTCGTCAAGGTCAACGCCGGCACCGCATCCGGCACCACGATCACAAATTCTCCGAGCATCACCAGCACAGTCAGCGATCCGAACACGGCGAACAACACGGCTATTGCCATAACTTTGGTTGCTTCACCTTCGCAAGCGGACGTGAGTATCAACAAAACCGCTTCCCCGAATCCCGTCAACCAGGGAACGAATCTTACCTACACGTTGACCGTTTACAACGCGGGACCGGCCGTGGCGCAGAGCGTTGTGGTGAGCGATCCAATTCCCGCCCAAGTGGCCTACCTCTCGGCGTCGACGTCAGTGGGAACCTGCACGGGCACAACCACGGTTACTTGCAATCTGGGCAATCTGAGTGTGGGGAGCACGGCGGTAGTCACGATCAACGTGAACGCCGTTACCTTCAGTTCTAGCACCCTTTCGACGAATACGGCAACGGTCAGCGCTTCCACGTCCGATCCTAGTCTGTCGAATAACACCTCATCGTTCACTACCACGATTCAAGCTTCGACCGCTGTGGATATCTCGTCCTTCAACGCTTATTCCCAGCCAGACGGCACCGTCCGCCTCGTCTGGCATACGCAAGAAGAATCCCGGAATCTGGGCTTTCATGTGTACCGGGAAGATGGATCCGGACGCCATCGGGTGGACCCCGCGCTGATCGCGGGTTCGGCGCTGCTTCTGCGCGGCTCCAAACCTCAGCATGCTGCAAAGACCTACGCGGCGATTGATTCTCAACCGGCTCCCGATGCTACCTACTGGCTGGAAGATGTAGATATCAATGGCACGAAGACCTTGCATGGACCTGTCTACGTGGAATCAGCTACGACGGATCAAGCCGGGTCACAAGCCCTAGCGCAGACCGCCGCTGCGGTGCAGGTCTCGCCGTCACTTTCGAAGCTTTATGCCAGCGCCCGGGGGGAGAGCGCTACAACTCACCGGCAATCCGGCCCACAGCCGGTCCGTCCTCTGCCTGGGATCCGCGCGCAGCTGTTCCAAGCGGCGGATCACAATGCGGTCAAAATCTCCGTAGATCAACAAGGCTGGTATCACATACCGTTCTCGCAACTTTTTTCTGCGGGGCTCAGCCCGAGCACCGATGTTCGCTCCTTGCATCTTTACGCGGAAGGGGTTGAACAGCCGATCCTGCTAGCGGGCCAGACCTCAGGTCTGCCGTCGCCGACCGACGCCATCGAGTTTTTCGGCACCGGAATTGACACGCCGTTCTCCGCAGACCGTGTCTATTGGCTCGTTGCCGAAAATTCCGCCGGAAGACGCATTCCTTCAATCCCCACCGTGTCTTCGGAAGCACCCGGGCCCAACAGTTTCCCATTTACGGTTATCAGCGAAGACCGGACCGTGTATTTCGCTGCGTTGCTCAACGGCGAAGATAACGACAATTTCTTTGGCGCAATTGTTACGTCGGATCCTGTCGATCAAACACTGAACCTCGCACATAGAGATACGTCCTGTTCTCAGCCGCTCACTCTGAATCTGGCGTTGCAAGGAGTGACGGACGGACAGCAACACTCGGTCCTGGTCCAATTCAATGGCTCGACCGTCGGCACGTTCAATTTCTACGGAGAGATTCTTGCGACGCAGGCCTTCGCTGTCGATCCATCGCAGGTGCTGGACGGCACGAATACTGTCACCCTGACAGCCCTTGACGGCGACAATGACGTCAGCGCGGTTCAATCGATCCAGCTCCAGTATCCCCACACCTATGCGGCGGACTCCGACTGGCTACAAGCCACTGCGCCGGCCGGTACGGATTTGAATATCTCCGGATTCTCTAACCCCCAGATTCGCGTTTTCGATATCACCGATCCGCTCAATATTTTTGAAATCACCGGCAAAATCGCGCCGGAAGCGAGCGCCTTCGGTATCACGGTCGGACTCCCCATGGTGTCAGGTAGTACGCGCACCATCCTGGCGTTTTCGGCCGATACAGTTTCTTCTCCGGTCCTAATCGCGCCGCATGCGCCGACGTTGCTCGATCAACAGCACGCAGGCGCGGACATCGTGATCATCTCCTATCCGGATTTCGTCTCTCACCTTACACCGCTTGTGCAGCTCCGCGAATCAGAGGGCCACACCGTCGCCCTGGTGACCACGGAACAGGTTTTTGACGATTACAACTATGGCGAACGCAGCCCGTTTGCGATGCGTAGCTTTTTACAGGACGCCGTTTCGCACTGGCAGAAAAAACCGCAGGCGGTGTTGCTTATCGGCGATGCTTCGATGGATCCCAGGAATTATCTCGGCTTTGGCGATTTCGATTTTGTGCCCACGCGCATCATCGAAACGGCGGCACTCAAGACCGCTTCCGACGATTGGTTCACGGACTTCCGGCAAAACGGCTACGCCACTATCCCAACGGGCCGTTTACCCGTGCGGAGTACCAGCGAAGTGGACCTTCTTGTTTCGAAGATCGTTGGATACGGGCAAAGCTCGTCTTCTGGTTCCTGGGACGCGCAGGCACTTCTGATCGCGGACCAGAACGTCGACTCAAACTTTACCGCCGCGGTCACCTCCGCCGCGGGAACGTTGCCTTCTTCTCTGAAAACATCGCAGATTCTTGCCGACGGTGTCGATCCATCGACGGTGCACTCACAAATTGTCGAAGCTCTCAATAGCGGGGCACTGCTAGTCGATTACAACGGACATGGAGCGGAACAGCAGTGGTCATTTGCCGATTTGTTCGACAACAACGATGCAGCAGCGCTCACCAACGGTGGCCGGCTGCCGGTCTATCTCTTGATCGATTGCCTGAACGGGTTATTCCAGGATGTGTATGCCGAGAGCCTGGCGAAAGCTCTCATCCTGGCTCCCAACGGCGGTGCGGTCGCGGTGTGGGCTTCATCCGGATTTACAGACGAGCCTCCTCAGGCCTCGATGGACCTTGCTTTCCTTCACCAATTGTCCGCCCATCCTGACGACCCGCTGGGCTTGCTGATTCTCAACGCCAAGAGCGGAACGACGGACAACGATGTCCGGCGCACCTGGATTCTTTTCGGGGATCCAAGCATGAAATTCCATTCCTCATCGTTCAGTTCTTCGTCGGCCGATTCCAGGCCGGCTTCGGTATCGACTCCCGCGGCCATTCCCGGTGGCTGCCCGCATGTCCCGTGTGCAAAGGAGAAACCATGAACATCAAAATTTCTCGCCTGTTTTCCGGCGCGGCCTTGTTTGCGTTCGCGTACGCTGGGACCTTAGCGCCGGCGCGGCCGACGGCCGAAACTCTCCCATTGGTGGGTGTGGTGGAGAAGACGAGCGGAGCGCAAATCGGCAATGCGGCGGCATCGGAAGGCCTGTCGGTCTATTCGGGCGACTATCTCTCTACTTCAGACCAAGGTTCGCTCCTCGTGCGCGTTGGGGCTCTCTCCCTGGAATTACAGGGTTCATCCTCTGCACATATCTATCGCACGCCGTACGGAGCGGTCGTGGAATTGAACCGAGGAAGCGTCCTTTATACCAAGCCAGGCGGGGAACAGAATCTGGTCATTGTCGCTTCGGACGTGCGCGTTACTCCCGTTCTTTCCAACGCGGATTTTGGGCGTGTCACGATGGATGATCCTTGCGACATCACGGTGCAAAGCCAGCGAGGAGAAGTGAACGTTCAGGTCGGCTCAGAACACCGCACCGTTGAACCAGGCAAGGCTTACCGCGTGCATGCCGAAAACGAAATCAACTACCACAAATATCTCTCGCCCGACGCTGACGATTACCACAGATATCACGAGCACAGTCCTTGCGCGCCTCTGGATATGGCCAACGGTCATACACCGATTGCTCCCGGGTCAAGCCATTTCCTGCTGGTTGCGGCCGGACTCATCGGCTTGGGCACGGGAATTGCCATCTGGAAGTCCATGGAGAGTTCTGACCGCCCCTGACTTTGTCTTAGCCGTGCCCCCCGGCCAGTTCCCGCACTATGGATCCGACAAAAGTTCTCGCGTCGCCGAACAGCATCAACGTCTTGTCCAGGTAATACAGTGGGTTGTCGATTCCTGCGAATCCAGCAGCCATGCTGCGCTTGATAACCATCACCGTGTGCGCTTTGTCTACGTCCAGAATCGGCATCCCATAGATCGGGCTGGTCTTGTCTTCGCGGGCGGCTGGATTCGTCACGTCATTGGCTCCGATGATGAGAGCCACGTCGGTCTGCGGAAAGTCTCCGTTGATGTCATCCATTTCCAGCAATTTATCGTACGGGATATCCGCCTCAGCCAGCAGTACGTTCATGTGTCCCGGCATGCGTCCGGCCACCGGGTGAATGCCGAATTTCACGTCGATGCCTTTCTTGGTCAAGGCGTCGTACAGTTCACGCACCTTGTGCTGCGCTTGCGCCACCGCCATGCCGTAGCCAGGCACGATCACCACCTTGTTTGCCGCCGCCAGAATTCCGGCGGCTTCTTCGGGTGAAGCGCTGCGCACCGGACGCGCCTCGACAGCGCCGCCAGCCGCCTGCTGTTCCTGGCCAAAGGCACCGAACAGGACGTTCGTGAACGACCGGTTCATGGCTTTTGACATATTCACGGAAAGAATAAAACCGGAAGCTCCATCGAGAGCGCCGGCGATGATCAGCAACTTGCTGCCCAGCACAAAACCCATCGCGGCCGCCGACAAACCAGCGTAGGAATTCAGCAGCGAGATTACCGTCGGCATGTCCGCTCCACCGATGGGAATGATCATCATTATGCCGAAAATCAACGGAATCACGATCATCAGCGGGAACAAAAACATCTTTTCTGGATGCTGCACCAGCATTGCGGCGATTCCGATGGCCACGGCCAGCATTCCCAGGTTGACGAGGTTTTGTCCTCGATAAGTGATAGGCCTCTGCGGCAGGACTTCCTGAAGCTTTCCGGCAGCCATCAGGCTGCCGGTGAAAGTTAAGGCGCCCAGAATGACCTCGAGGGAAAGCACGCCCATCATGAACTTCGGAACTGCGGGAGCGCGCAGGTAAAATTCGGCGGTGCCCACGAGGGTCACGCACAGCGCTCCGAAGGCGTGGCTAAGCGCCGTTCGCTGCGGCACCGCGGTCATTGCGACTTTCCCGAGGGGCACACCGATGATCGTGCCCAGCACGAGCCCAATCGCCACCCAACGATAATTCAAGCCGTGATGCAGCAACGTCCCTACAATTGCCAGGAACATTCCCACTTCTCCGGCCCACACGCCTCGTCTCGCCGTTGCCGGAGAACTCAGCCATTTCAGGGAAAGAATGAAAAGCGCGGTCGCAATGAGGTAGGTGACTTCGATGATGATATCGGCAGGAATCATGTGGTCACGGTTTCCTTGATCCGCTGGCCTTGAACATCTTCAACATGCGGTCTGTGATGATGAAACCGCCCACGATATTGCTTGTAGCCGCCACGATGGCAATGGTCCCCAAGACCGTAGCCAGCGTGCTTTTTCCTTCGCCCGCCAGGATGATCGCTCCCACAACGGCGATTGCGTCCAACGCGTTGGTCAGAGACATCAGCGGCGTATGCAGCAGCGGCGAAACGCGCCGGATCACTTCGAATCCGATGAACGCCGCGAGCATGAAAACGTATAGTCCTGTGAGCAGATCCAGTTTCATCATGCACCCCCCGCCGGCGTCGATTGCAGAGCTGGCAATCCAAAAAATTCTCTCACGCGCGCGTTGACCACTTCTCCATCCTGCGTCACCAGCGTTTCGCGAATGATTTCGTCCTTTAGATCCAGCCGTAACTGGCCTTCTTTGACCAGATGCTGCAGAAACGCGCTGACATTTCGTGCGTATAGGGCGCTCGCATGATAGGGCACATTCGCCGCGAGATTGAATTCGCCGATGATGGTGACATTGTGCTCCACAACGATTTGGTCGGGTACGGTGAGTTCGCAATTGCCGCCGCGTTCCGCCGCCAGGTCCACGATCACTGAACCCGGCGCCATTTTTTCGACCATGTCTTTGGTAACCAGCACGGGAGATTTTTTCCCGGGAATCACGGCGGCGGTGATCACTACCTCGCTCTCCGCTACCGTCTTCCCCAGAAGCTCCCGCTGCTTTTGGTAGAAGGCTTCGTCCTGAGCCTTGCCGTAGCCGCGCGCGTCCTGCGCATCTTTCGCTTCGATAGGCAACTCCACGAAGCGCCCGCCAAGACTCTGAACTTGCTCCTTCGCTGCGGGGCGCATGTCGTATGCGGAAGCCACCGCGCCGAGCCGCCGCGCCGTGGCAATCGCCTGTAATCCGGCTACTCCTGCGCCAATGATCAGCACCCGCGCCGGCGCGATGGTTCCGGCTGCTGTCGTCAACATCGGAAACATGCGCGGCAGCGTATTCGCGGCGAGCACCACGGCCTTATAACCGCAGATTGTGGCCATGGAGGACAGAGCGTCCATGCTCTGCGCCCGCGTCGTGCGCGGCATCAGCTCGACGGAAAAGGCAGAAACGCCGCGTTCGGCGATTTCTTGAAGAGTCTTTAAAGTTCCGAGAGGGCGCACGAAGCCGAGAAGAACTTGTCCTCTTTTCATCAGAGGTAAATCGGAGCTTCCAGTTTTGTCATTTGCGCCATGGCACAGGAACTGCACAATGATTTCGGCTTTTTGAAAAAGTTCCGCGCGATTTCTGGTGAGCTGAGCGCCCTTGTCGGCATACTCGGCGTCAGGATAACCGGCTGCGATTCCCGCGCCCGCCTCAACCATGACTTCGAGGCCCGACTTTTTAAGATTTGGAATCACCGCAGGGACAATGGCCACGCGGCGTTCCTTCGGGTAGATTTCCTTGGGCACACCGACGATCATGCGCCCTCCTTCCAGAACTGAGGATTTGATCTCTGATTAATCTTGGACTCCCGCGTATGTTTGGAGCATTTAACGAGGGTGGAGCGAAGGACCCTCTTGGAACAAAAAGGCAGTCTGCATGTCACGCACGTACATGAACAGCAACGTCTGTATTGACTTGTAAATTTTATCCTTAATTTCGCTTTGCCTACAAGCGGCGGCCTCCCCTACTGCAGACTGGAATAAAAGGCCAGGGCATCGCGCAGTTTTTTCATGACGGTTTGCTTCTCTTCGGCGGAATTCCAATCTGGGTATTTGTTCGTGATTTCGATGGTCCGGTCAATCCACGCCTTGAAATAGTCCGCGTCGTCTTTCGAGTAGGCCCGCTTGCCGCCGATGGTCACATACACCGGGCTCGTTGTTGCGTAGGCATAGTTGTCCATTACCGGATATTCCGATTTGTCGCTCCAGGCACGCAGCAGGCACCAGCCACTCTCTTTGAGCGGAACCGTTCCCGTCCTGTCGGCAGCATCCCGCACGCCTTCGAGTGTCAGATTTTGCGCCACTTTTCCGTTGCAGACAACGTCGAGATGATCCACGGGCACGAAAGATCGTAGTTTTGCGACGAAAGGAACTGCTTCTTGTGGGGCATCGAGCTTCAGTTCACCGCCTACCATCTCGCCGGCTAACTTGAACTCGACCAGGGGACCATTCGTTGCAAAGGACCGACCCTGTTTCAACTCCGCCATCCACGTTTCAACACTCACGGGCCATAGCGGGGTCCAAACGTATACGCGGTCAAATCCCACCTGCCCGCGAATGGGAGCAGCGTAATTCGTCGTTGCGTCCGTTCCTCCGCCCGCGGGGAGTCTGAATCCGAGGTTGAGGAGCTTGTACCAGACGGCGGCCGTGGATTTGTGGTCGCTGAAACCGACGATCTCCATGTAATCGAGTTTTCCCAGTGCTACATCGACCGGTAATTCGTCCGTAATCGCTTGCGCGGGAGTGGCAAAGGGATCCGGCACTTCGTCAAACGGATGCACGGCTCCGACCAACGCGCCCTGCGCGTGGGCCATGTCGTAGACATCCGCGTTCATCGGAAACAGGCTTGCGGCTGCCGTGTTCGGGTAGCCCGCATATCCCGGTAACAACAGATGATCCTTCAAATTCAGGATTCCACGGTGGCCCCAGTAGCTAGTGTGAAATTCCTGGCCTTGAACAATCTGAGGACCGGACGGGTCGGCCGGGTTTGGGGTGAAATCGACAAAGTCGATGTCCGGGAAGCGTTGCTCCTTATTGACCGCCAGGTTGTTCACGAACTGAACTCCCTCGCCATCGGCGATGACGCGCAACCAATCGCGATCGTTCTGATAGGTGCCGCCGTAGTTCATGTGGACGTGAAGGTCCGCGCTGGTCCAATGTTCGCCGGGCTTCCCGGGAGTTTGCAACGGACGCAGAGGAATGCGAAGTTCCCTGGTTTCGCCGGCGAGAACCTGCAAAGTTCGCTTTTCCAAGCGATAGCCAGGACCTTTGCTTACTTCCACAGTTACACTGCCTGCCGGCGCCACGAACTCGTCGGTGGGATTCGCATATACATAGTGACGCTCAAAGTGCCTTTCACTGCGGTCGAAACCGTCATCTGCGTGGACAGTTCCTTCCTGCCAGCAGAACCGGCCCTTCTCGTCTGTCATCGATACTCGAGCACTCGTCGGTCGTCCATCTTCGGTCTCCACAGACACGTGCACCGTGCCCGCGGGTTTCAGGAATTTCAGGTTCTTCGCCTCAAAACCGGTGATCTGCCGGATTCCGCCATTGGCGAATTCTTGTACCTCAATTGCAGTGCTGCCCGTAAAGTTTGAAACATAGGCAATTTTCTTGCCATCGGGCGACCAGCGTGGATTCGTTTGATCCCAGGCGCCATACGAAATCGGAAACGCATCGCCGCCATTTGCCGGCATAACCCACAAGTTTTGCCACTGCCTGCCGAGATAGGAGCTGTAGACCATCCGTGAACCGTCAGGGGAGAAATCCGGCCGTGCCTTCCAGCTGGTCTCTTCGTAGTGGATTTCGCGCGGTTCGGCGCCAGGCTCGGCCTTCATGCGCCAGAATCCGCCTGTGCCGTAGATGTGCCCCTTGTTAGAAACGAACAGGATCTCCTTTCCGTCGCGCGTCCACACGGGATTGATCTCCACATCGTACGGGCTGTAATAGTAGCGGGGCAGGGAACTCTTGGTTTCTCCCGTCACACGGGCAACGTTCTTTAACGCACCCTCCGCAACATCCGCCACGAAAACGTGAAAGCGTCTGTTGTACTGTGTGGAGACCCAAACAATTCTCTTTCCGTCCGGCGACCAACGCGGTTCAAGATTCACCGATCCATCGTGAGTCAGCGGCGTAACCTTCCGAGTGACCACATCGAGCAACCACAATTCCAACGCGTCTTTCTGATACGAAACGAATACGACGCTCTTGCCGTCCGGAGACCAATCGGGCTGATAGTCGTAACCATCTCCATCGGTTAGTTGACTGGCTTCGGTCGAGTCCAGCTGCTGCCGCCACAGCGAACCTGCCATGGAGTAGATCAATTCCTTCGAATCTGGACTCCAGGCAAGATTGCTTGGCCCGCTGGTCAGCTGCGGCAGATACAACTCCCGGTAATAATAAGGATGTGGCTCATCAATCTGGGGCAGCACCGGACGCCGCTGTGCGGCCGCTGGAATCGCCGCACACGCCGAAAGAAGGAACATGATGCCCAGAGCGCGTCTCATGTTGGCTGAGTTGTGTTTGTGCAGATTCTTTTTAATCTATCGTTGCTGATAGCCGGTACCCGTGTGGGTTCACTCTACGCCAAACCAGCCTTCGTGAGGGGCATTTCTCTCACCCGTTTTCCCGTGGCCGCGAAGATTGCGTTGTAAATTGCGGGAGCAACAGGAGGGAGTCCGGGTTCGCCGATCCCCGCGGGGGGTGCGTCGCTTTCGACGATGTAAACGTTCGTCGCTCTTGGGGCTACGTTCATTCGCGCCACTTGGAAGGTATCAAAGTTCGATTGATCGATGACTCCATTGGTGGCGGAAATTTCGCCATAAAACGCGATGCTGGTTCCCATGACGGCCGCGCCTTCGAATTGCTGCTTGGCGATGATCGGATTCACGATGGTTCCCGCGTCGAGGGCGGTATCGACGCGTTGGATCTTCGCTTGCCCGTCCTTCACTTCCGCTTGGACCACGGTGGCCACATAGGTCAGGAAGCTACGGTGAACGGCGATGCCCATTCCGAAGCCGTTACCGGATTTCTGTTTTCCCCAGCCGGATTTTTCCGCAGCGATCTGGACCACACGCCGGAAACGCGCGATGTCGATGGGATATTTTTCGTAATCGCCATCGTAGTTGGTGTAATCCTTTGGCAGTTCGGATTTCGGTATGATCCGGTCGGGACCTAATAGCGCCAGCACATATTCGACGGGATCTTTGCCCGCCGCATTCGCCAATTCTGCAACAAAAGAATGGACACCATAGGCGTGGTAAATATTCGCCACGGACCGCAGCCAGCCGATGCGGGTGTGCGCGGGAGCTGGGCCATTTTCCGCGCGTTGGTTGGGCAGCGCGAACGGAATATCGCTGAAGCCCAATCCTATTTCTCCTGCGTCCGCATATTGCGCGGAAGCGTCGAAGGTGGACGCGATAGGAGGAAACACGCTGCGTTGCAGCCATGCGGATGGTTTTCCGTCGGCACCGAGCGAGGCCTTGAAGTACATCGCTGCCACAGAATGGAAGGTATCGAATTTGATGTCGTCTTCGCGACTCCAAACCACTTTTACGGGCTTGCCGGTTTTCTTGGAGAGCACCGCGGCTTCCACGACAAAATCGGGGAACGATTTGCGACCGAACCCGCCGCCGAGCAGCGTCACGTGCACGGTAACATCTTCCTTTTTTAATCCTAACGCCGCGGCAATTGCTTCCTGCGCGCCTTGCGGATTCTGCGTGGGAGCCCAGGCTTCTACCTTGCCATCGCGATAGACCGCGAGCGCGGCAGGGGGTTCCATGGCGGCATGGGCGAGCATAGGAGCGTAGTATTCCGCCTCCACGACCTTGCCACCTCTTGCAAACGCTTCATCCACGTTTCCGTTTTCGCGAACCACCTTGCACGGTTTGCGCGCCGTTGTTTCCAGATCCTTGCGGAAGGCGTCGGAAGTCCAGACGCCGTGTTCGCTCTTCGTCCATTGCACTTTCAGTTTTTTCTTGCCCTGGAAGGCAGCGTAGGTGCTATCCGCAATGACCGCGACGCCGCCCAGAGCCTGCATGGTTACAGGGGGTTTGAAGGGCTCGAGGGTGGCGGTCTGCTTTACGCCGGCGACTTTCAGAGTCGCGGAATCATCGACGCTCTCGACGGCAGCGCCATATACCGGCGGATGGAGCACCGACGCATACAGCATGCCATCGACGTGTGTGTCTTGGCCGTACCAGGCCTTGCCGGAAACCATGTCCTTCAGATCATAGGTCGCAGCGGGTTTCCCGATGTATCGCCAGTCGCTTCTGGCCTTCACTCGCACTTCTTCCTTCTTGGGCACCGGCAGTTTTGCCGCCGCCGAGGCTAATTCGCCGTATCCTAGTTTTTTTCCGCTGGCCTTATGCAGCACACAGTTTGAGTCTGTTGTGCACTCTTTTTCGGGCACATTCCAGGTTTGCGCCGCGGCTCTCACCAGCATCAGACGCCCGGTTGCGCCTGCTTCGCGTAGCGGATCGAAAAAGCTGACGACGGAGTGGGAACCGTCGGTATCCTGATCACCGTATTTCGCGTCGCCCGTGGCTTGCACCACCTTCACACGGTTCCAGTCGGCGTCCAGTTCATCCGCAACAATGCGAGGCAGTCCCGTGCGATTGCCGCTGCCCATTTCCGAGCGGTGGCAGACGATGAACACGGTGCCATCCGTGTCGATCGCCAAATAGACGCTGGGTTGCAGAACGGCCTTCGCCATTGCTCCATCGGCGCCGAGCAAGGGCGCCGCACGTAGCACTTTGGGAAGCAGCTGCGCTCCAAGGACCAACGCGCCCGTTCCTACCATTCCCTTCAGAAAACCACGCCTGCTTACATTTTCGATTTGGATCATGCCTTCACCTGCAGCCACAATCGACGAAAATCCACTAAAATTCGTGTAAAACACCAATTCTATCCTACTCGGATTCGCGTTCCTTGCAACCTTCCGGTCGCCGCCGCGCCGCCGTCGCCGCCGGATGCGCTTATCGAAAGGATTATCGCGCTCTTGCGGAGACGAGCACTTGTTGCGGCATCCCCGGGATTCGATGAAGAACGGTCTCGTGAAAACCCGCTTCCTTAAACATATCTTTATACTCCGAGCAGGTATAGGCTTCGCCGGCGTTCGTGCCTACCAACATGAGCAGGCTGAAGGCCGCTTCGGTCGGAGGGCTGATGCGATCCTCATTGGGCACAAACTCGAGAGTGAGCGCTCGTCCACCTGGCTTCAGCGACTGGTGTACGCGGCGCATAAGGACGACGCAGGTTTCCTTGTCGAAGTGATGAAAAATGTTGGTCAGTAATGCCAGGTCGTAACCCTCGCCCAGGTCCGCTTCGAATGCGCTTCCAGGGCGCGTCGCATACCGGTCGGCGACACCGGCCTTTGCAGCATTTTCTTTGGCGACTTCGAGAACCGCGGACCAATCGACGGCTGTGATCTCCGCTTGCGGATTTTGTTTGGCGATCGTAATGCCGTACATGCCATGTCCTGCCGCGATATCCAGCACGCGAAGCGGTTGCGGATCCGGTGTTTTGACAAGCTGCGCGATAAAAAGGGACGAAGGAACTGTAAGAGGGGCCATCGAACGCGCGAAGGAAACCCAAAGGGCGTCGTTCGGTTCACGGTTAGCTCCTGTTTCACCGGCTGCTCCTCCATGCCGAACCGCATCGGTCAGGCGCGACATGTTCTCAAAATGCTGACGGTTGGTCAGAAATTCGGAAATGGTGCCCAGGTACTGCGGCGAACGCTTGCTCAAAAACACCGCCGCCTCTTCAGTCAAGTTGTACTCGCCGTTCTCTTTTTGCAGAAATCCAATGATGGTCAGATAATCACTCAGAATGCGCACGCCGCGTTCGGAAGCGTTTAGCCGTTTTGCAAGTACATCGGTCCGATGGCTGCCTTCATCAATGGCCGTGAACAAGTCCATCTCGATGGCCGTCTTGAGGGCCGTGGTCTGATGGTGCGCATTCATAGTTTGAAAAATGTGTTCGGGTGACAGATTCGGCGAAGTGGAAGTAGTGGCCATGAGCTTCGGATTCTCCTCCGTGTGGCGTTGATCGTGCCATCGACTATAAGTCTGACGAGCGCAGTTATCCACCGCAAAGTCGTTGCTCCCGGATGCCGCCGCTGGCATACTGCTCTCCCGCAGTTCGGAAGGACTCCCTAAATGAAGCGTGAATATCATCGCTGGTATTCGTCTCGGCTCGGATTGGAACTTGGCGTGGTGGTTTACGGTCATTGGGGGCCCCCGTTGATGGGCTTTCCGACAAGCGCGGGCCACGAGTGGGAGCTCGAAGACCAGAGCATGGTCGGGGCGTTGGCGGATTTCATCGATCGAGGCCGCGTCAAGTTGTTCACCGTGAATTCGATCAACGGGCTTAGCTTCTATAACAAGGGCGCTCACCCATTCCATCGCAGCTATGTGCAATCTGTGTTTGATTCCTATTTACGAGAGGAAGTCGTTCCCTTTATCTGGAGCAATTGCCAGTCGCAGATCGGCATCTCCACGATGGGCTCGTCGTTTGGCGCCTACCACGCGGCCAACTCGTTGTTCCGACATCCCGACGTTTTCAAGCGCTGTTTTGCAATGTCAGGCGTCTATGACTTGAAGAATTTCATGGACGGAATGTACGACAATAATTTTTATTTCAACAATCCAGTCGACTATCTCGCGAATTTGTCGGACCCGTGGTACTACGAACAGCTGGCTTCCTGCGATATTCACCTCATCACGGGAACGGGTCCGTGGGAGCACAGCGGACCAACGTACCGCCTGTCTGAAGTGCTATCCAGCAAAGGTATTCGCCATTCCGTAGATAATTGGGGCCCCCAGGGCGGCCACGATTGGCCATTCTGGAAGAATGAAATGAGGGAATACCTCAGCAAGCTGTTCTAGCAAATTCTCATTGGACAGCAAACGGATTACCGGGACACATGATCTGGGGCATGATTCGTTCCCGCAACGCGGTCCTGGCGAATCGCAATACCGCATATTTTTCTGATCTGGGATCGAGCGTCGTGAATCTGTGGAACAGCGGAACAGCGGAACAGCGGAACGCTTTAGATGAGGCCCAGATGATCGAGTTGATAGTGACCCTTTGCAATTATCTGGTCTTCATCGATCCATACGTCGCAGTTTCTGGTGAGCACGTCCACGTGAGTGCGTGATTTCCAGTCGGCGTGGGTCTGGCTGCCATACGGATCGCCAAACGCAATGTGCACCCCGGGAAATTTCTCGTCCTGCAATAGAATCCCGATCATGCTAGATAAGCCCAGGTTTGTGCCGAACGCCAGTTCGCCAACGCGATCGCTGTTTTCGTCAGTGTGGCAATAATTCCAAAACTCTTCTTCGAGGTCCTTGCGCGGGCATTTCACGTGCTTCAGCCTGCCTTGTGCGATTTCCATGACCAGGGGCGTGGCCTGCAGATCCCCATACTTTCCATTGAAATAATCACCGGCGGTGGCGTCGCAGACAAATCTGCCGTCCACCGTGGCGGGCGTTGTAAACACTTCACCCGCAGGCAAGTTCGACCAGTACCGCGGGCTGATCAAGCCACTGGTTTTCACCCAATCCAATTGAGGATTAAAGTGCGCTTTGAACGATGTGCCGGCTTCCGTTTTCACCGTCAGAGTTTCCGCGCGCACCATGCGTGTACGCAGGCGGTCGCTCAACTCGTCGACCTTGCGATAGTCCGCGCGCATACCCTGTTGCATAATCTCGGGCGTCACTCCGACCATATGCGCATAACGGATTTGACGCCGCTCCACCACGCGCACAATCGCCATGCGCGCGCTCAGTTCACCGGGTTGCGGCGTCATGCACAGCACACCAACGTCGGTCTGTTCGAGGGCGTCCAGCACCGGTTCAGGCGCGACGCTGATCGGCCTGGGGTTGAAATCTTCCAGCAGAAGTCCGGTGAATTTCGCGCCGCACACTTGCAAAGCCCTTTCCAAACTGGCTGCCACGCTGCGGCTTACTTCGTCCGCAATGACCAGCACTTTCTCGCCCGGTTGCACACTGAGGCACACTTCCACGGCGTTTTTCGCGCCAGCCATCAGCTCACTGGGTGCAATTCCGAATGACATTCTTATTATTTTACCGGATTTTTATGTTCTGCCAAATCCCACGAAACTAGGGTTTGCCTGCGGAAGCACGGCGCTCCGCGCGTTTGGACTCCACGCGAAAGGATGGGATTTGGCCACCGCCGCTGGTCACATTTGCCAGGCTTGTGCTGCTTAGACGTGTTAGATAGCCAGCGACCCGGCCGCGGAAGAGGTAAGGGGCGAAGTCTACCAGCATGTTCTTAAATTCCACTTTGTTTGCATTGCCGATGTACGGAAATGCGCCGCGCCGCATCGGGATGCGCTCCTGGACGATCCAGCAACCTTGTGCCTTGCCTGTTTTCCCATCTGAAAGCGCTTGCTCGATTGCCGCCTCCCACTCTTTCTTTTCCGTTTCCCAACCGAGCGTCACGCCTTTTCCTCCATACTCGTCGCTCGGTTTCAGAACTAAGGTTTTCTGGTGTTTCCGGATGTACTCCAGCAGTTCGACGGGCTCGCCGTCATGCTGCGTGTTCACGTCGGCTACCACGCGAGTCCAGGGAATGTGTCGCTGAATCACCTCGCGCTCTTCGGTGGAGAAATAGCGAGTATTCGTTTCGTCGGTTAGAACTGCAAAGAACGCTTTTACGTGGGAAATCTTGCACCGGAAATTGTTGGCGACACAGACGGTGCCGGAGGCATGCGCTTTAACAATTGCCTCGCACTCCTTGGGCCGCGCCACGATGTCATTAATTAACACGCGCCGATACAACAACTCGATGGTCTTGCCATTGGCGATCAGCCGATTTCCGTCGAACTCCAGGTCACGGGGATCGGCCAATTCCACGGGAATTCCCATCTTCTCGAAGCGATCTTGCAAAATCTCGAACTCGCTCCAGGTCGGAACCTCCTTCCAGTCGACGATAGCCATTTGCGGCCGCTTCGTTTGCCCGCCCCAGTCCACGTAGGTGGAGACGAGCGCGTCCAACAATTTTGCGGATAGCGGATAGCTGTGAACTTCGAAGCGTTTCTTGAACTCCTCCATTACCGGAAGTCCGCGAAAAATGTCCGAGAGCGATTCGGAATAGCCTGCTCCCGCCGGCGATTCTCCGTTGTATTCGGTGAATTTCAGCGATTCAGGCAGGAGAAACGCATCGAGCCGCGAAGCCGCGCTGGCAGGTGCGTAGCCGCCCTTCATGCGAACCAGTGCTTCTTCCTCCGGGCGCAGATGAAACTGTGCAAGAAGGGAAGTGTCCTGCAACGCGGCAGTAGTCACGCGTTCTGCTATCGCCGCGATTATCTCAGCCACCCGGCGCACGCGCTCCTCGTCTTGCGGCGAGAGAAAAACCGGGCGCAGAAAGGGGCAGTGCACTCTTTTTCCGAAAGTCAGCTTTGCCGCGCGCACCCGTTCGAGGAAGTGTTTGGCGAGGTCCGGAGACTTCTTCAGAAGGGGGCGAAGCAACTCGTCCCAATATTCGACGGGATCCGGGTTCCCGGTCGCGCGTGGTTTCGCGGTTCTCATCGGCGGACGGTTGGCGAAGGTGCGGCTGGTGCAGCTTGCGCGCTCTGGACCGTGCGCGGCGCGCCGGTGAATCCCGCCGGTGCGCCGATTCCAAGCATCTCTTCCCAACGCGGCCAAGTGTTGGCAACGTTGCCGTGCAGGGCGCGGTCGATCACTAAGCGAGCCATGCGCTCGACGACGTGTTCAAAATAAAATTCCGTTATGCGGTCGCGCTCAAAATCAGGCGCAGGATTGAGGAAATCAATCGCATATGGCACACCGTTCTTAACAGCAAACTCGATGGTGTTCATTTCGTAGCCGAGCGCGAGGTTGATCGTCTGAGCATCCTTTACCACACGCGCGCCCAGTTCGGGTTTGAGATAGTTGTGATCCACGAGGTAACGGCGCTCTTTTGGGTCGTACGCGACGGGCAAGATATCGGACTTCCCGAACGTGAAGCAGCGCACGTACTGCTCGAAATCGATGAACTCCTGCAGCGTCATGCAATAAGGAGACGTCTGATCGTAGGCCTGAAGCAGCTCCTCTTCATTGTTTACCTTGTAGACGTGTTTCCAGCCTCCACCCGAAAACGGCTTCAGAATTGCCGGCCTGCCAATGTAATCGAGCAGGGCCACCCAATCCACGGGGTACTTCAAGTTACGCAAAGAGTCGGAGTTGATATCTACGCCGGCGGGATAGCCCTTTTGCGGCAATAGCACCGTTTTCGGAATGGCGATCCCGAGCTTTGAAGCCATCGTGTAGTTGAAAAATTTATCGTCGGCGGTCCACCAGAACGGATTGTTAATTACGTAGGTTCCCTGCAGCGCTGCGTGTTTCAAATAGCCGCGGTAATATTCAACCTCGTGGGAAATGCGGTCCACGATCACACGATATTCCGCCGCTTCGCCCATTTTTGTTCCGCCGAGCTTTACGAATTCCGCGGTTACACCATCCTTCTGGCCCAGTTTATTCACACGTTCCAGAAACGCCGCAGGAAAACTGAATTCCCGCCCGCACAACAATCCCACCTTCACCATGGTTCTGCTCCTTCTGCTTCCGGCTTCAGTGTACCGTGTTCGCCGAACTAGACCGCGTGTCCATCGCGCTCGCCCGAGTCTCCCTCACCAGGTGCTTTACGACTTCCTTTAGGTCGCCTGTTTGCTGGTATACCCGCACCTGACGGTCGGCGCTGGTCCCCTCGTTTAGGATTGTGTGAATGTATTCCACTGCGCCACGGCTCCCCAAGTCATCGAGGACGTCGTCCACAAGTTCCAGCAACTCGGGAATCAGCGATCGCATCGGTACTTCGGCTTCCTTGCCGAAATCGATCATTTTTCCTTCGATGCCATAGCGCGCCGCCCGCCATTTATTTTCTTCGATGAGCGCGCGATGGTAGGTCCGCCAGCCCATATTGCCGGTATACAGGCGATGGAGTTTTACGACAATCGCCTGGGTAAGCGCTGCGATTGCGACTGCTTCCTCGACCTTCGTTGTAGTATCAAACATCCTGAATTCCAAAGTTCCGTAGGTTGGATGCGGCCGCACATCCCACCAAATTTTCTTTCCGTTATCGATGCAATTCAACTTGATCAACAAATTTACATACTGCTCATAAGCACTCCAGGAATCGAACTGTTCCGGAATGCCGGTACGCGGAAAACGGCGGAACACCGTGGTTCGGAAAGATTTCAGTCCCGTGTTTCTTCCCATCCAGAATGGTGAACTTGTAGAAAGGGCCAGCAGGTGCGGAACGAAGTAGCGCACCATGTTCATGATGTCGATGGTAGTCTGCTTGTCCGGCATGGCCACATGGATGTGCATACCGAAGATCAGCAAGGAACGCGCCAGTTGCCCCATTTCCTCGACGATATGCTGATAGCGCTCGCCGGGAGAAATCACTTGATCGATCCAACTCGAAAAGGGATGCGTACCTGCCGCCGCGACCTGAAGGCCTGTGCTTTCCGCCACGGATACCAGTTCGCTTCTCGTGCGGTGCATTTCCAGACGCAATTCGCTGACGTTTTCGCAGATTTTCGTTCCCGTTTCGACGATCGACTGGTGCATTTCCTGCTTTACTTGGTCGCCAAGGCCGCGCGAAGCCGCCGCCGACAGCAGCTGGATCACGTGCGAACGCAACTCGAGCGTCTCTGGGTCAATGATTTGGCATTCCTCTTCGACACCGAGGGTGAAACGGTGTGCCATGAGCGGCCTTCCGGATCGCGTGACGACTTCTGGGGCCTTCGGACCCAGTATCATACTCCGTCATCCATCAAAACACATCCCCTGGCGGGACAAGCACTTTGAGCACTTTGCGCCTCAATTGACACGCTGTTCTGCATCGCCTACACTCCCGGCTCATTGCGTCATTCACACAAAATTCGTCGTCGTCGGCCCCACCCGGAGAGACTATGAGCTTCCCGCGCCGCTATCGCCGCAAAATCCTTGGCCTGGCGCTTTTTCCTTGCAGTGCCAGTTTCCTTGTGCTTCCTCTAGCCGGCCAGGACGCTCCAAAAGACGAGAAGAAATCCGAAGAAGTCTCCAAGGTTGTCTCCGTTGAGGTCACTCCCGCCCAAACCACGGCACCGGTGGGCAGCAAACTCCAGTTCAAAGCGGTCGGCAAGGATGCCGCAGGCCAAGTTCTTCCGGACGTGGTTAAACTTTGGTTCGCGGCTCCGTTTGACGCGGCTTCTGCGGCGGACAATGGAGAGGTCTCTTTTGTTCAACCCGGCGAAATCACCGTCGGCGCCCAGATCGGTAAGAAAATTGGCTACGCACACGTCACCGTAGGCAAACCGCACGTTGCTTCCATCCGCATCGACGCTCCTTTGGCTGCGCTCGCGGTCGGTTCAAGCCACCGCTTGATCGCGGTTCCGCGTAATCCGAGCGGTGATCCGCGAACGGACATTGCTCTGACCTGGACGTCAGAAGACCCGAAGGTTGCGACGGTGGACTCCGCCGGGCTGGTGCGCGCCTGGAAGCCTGGCAAAGCGGTGATCCGCGCCGCCGGCGATGGTGCAGCCGGAGAGACCACAATTAAGGTCGTCAAGAATCCGGTCGCTGCTCTCGTCATCTCTCCAGAATCGAGCGCTGCCAAGACCGGCGACGTCGTTCATTTCGCTGCGAAAGGCAAGAATGGGGCCTCCGTGCCAGTTGAGATTGCCTGGTCGATCCGAGAAGATGGCGCGCAAATTTGGCCCGACGGCGGATTCGTCGCCAGTCGCCCCGGTACGTACACCGTACTTGCTTCGGTTGGCGATCACGCCGCGGCTGCCAGCCTCGTCGTCGCGCCTCGCGATATCGCGCGTCAGATGGACGTTGTCGGCCACGCTATGCCAAAGGATGAGCAGTTTGCCGAAGAGTGGATTTGGGATCACTATGCCTATCTTTCATCCATTAGTGACAAGCTCTATATTTTTGATATTGCGGATCCCTCGCACCCGCAGGCAGCCGATCCATTCAAGGTCGATGCCCGCTTGATCAACGATGTGAGTGTCACTCCTGACGGTAAAATTGGTGTCATCTCTCGCGAAGGGGCTTCCAACCGCAAGAACGGGATCATGTTTCTGGATACCACCGACCCACTTCATCCGAAAAAGATTTCTGAATACATCGCCACGGTCACGGGCGGTGTTCACAGCGCCTACGTCAATACCCACTACGTCTATCTGACCGACGACGCGACCGGGTCGCTTCGAATTATCGATTTTGCCGATGTGAAAAATCCCAAAGAAGTGGCACGCTGGCAGTTGGAAAATTCCGGCCAACAAGGGATGAAGGTCGCCGTTCCTACGGACGAGGGAGGCGGGTTCACCATGGCGGGCCGGTATCTTCACGACGATCAAGTCGTCGACGGCCTTGCCTATCTGGCCTATTGGCGCGATGGAGTGGTGATCCTCGACGTGGGCAATGGCATCCGGGGCGGGAGTCCGGAGCATCCCCAATTCGTTTCGCAATACCGTTTCAACTACGACGAACTCTACGGCTCCGGTTGGCTCGCCGGCGCGCACGCCGTCTATCGTTACAAGAATTATCTGTTTGTCGGGGATGAGGTGTTTCCCGCTTCCTTTAGTTTGGTGTCACGTGAGCGGATTGCGGTGCGCGGCGTCGCTCACGTCCTCGATGTCAGTGATATCGCTCATCCCCGCGAAGTCGCCACCTACAGCGTGCCGGAGGCCGGCTCTCACAACATCTGGGTTGTGGATGATGTGATGTACATCGGCTATTACAACGGCGGAGCGCGCGTGGTGGATGTCTCCGGGGAATTGCGGGGCGAACTATACGGGCAGGGCCGCGAAATAGCACATTTCTGGACGGGTGATTCGCAGGGGTTTCGAATCAACCTCCCATTCGCCTGGGGAGTTTTTCCTTATAAGGGGTTGATTTACATCAACGACGTGCACAGCGGGCTTTGGATCACGCGGCTTGGCAAGAGCA
The DNA here is from genome assembly GCA_963783955.1 of Candidatus Acidiferrales bacterium. GTDB lineage: Bacteria > Acidobacteriota > Terriglobia > Acidiferrales > UBA7541 > Acidiferrum. The sequence continues at coordinate 187,978 of CAWAPN010000006.1, forward strand.
AACCGTACACCGGGACGACCGAGCCACCGAACGCGGCCCCTTCGGCGCAGTCGCCGATGTAGTTGGCCGCAAAATTCAGCTACTCTATTTTCCAAAAATCAATCCCGGCGGCTTGCGGGGGAGTGTCTACGCTCGCCACATTTTTCCTGGTTTCCAAATCGATGATCTCGACCGTTCCCGGTTCGTCGCCGACTCCTTCGACGGTCACAAAGGCGTAGCGGCTGTCCGGCGAGACTGCCACTCCGTGCACAACCTTTCGCCTGGTCGGAATCCTGGCCAATTCCATGCCGTTTGCGATATCGAAAATCGAAGCGGATGCATCCCGCTTGTTTGTTGCGATCAGCAGCTTGCCATCTGGGGTGACGCCAAGGTTGTACACGCCAGTTCCTGCCGGGATACGCTTGACGAGCGTCCAGTTGGCGGTGTCTACTTCCACGATTTCGCTCGACCTATTGCACGCGGCGAAGACCAATTTTCCATCGACCGACGGCTGAGCCCATGTCGGCTGACATGAGGAGTCGCTCATGTTCATTCCTGCGTGTCCGGCGGCCGCTGGGGCGGTTTCTGCTTTCGGCGCCATTCCGGTGAATCCTTGCTCTTTTCCCGTACTCAAACGAAACGTTCGCCTCACCTTCATCCGCTCGGCATCAATCTCGACGAGCAGGTCGTCCATCATGCAGCCTGAATATTGCCGCTTGCCGTCGTGCGTTACGCGCGAACCATGCGGCATCACGCAGGTTGCTATGCGCGCTACTTCCAACATCTCTGCGGTGTCCACTACCGAGACGCTGCTCGGGACCATGTCACCATGCAAGTTGAAATTTACGACGTACAGAAAGTTGCCGTCGGGCGAGATATCCTCGGTCGCCGGAAACAGTCCCAACCCGACTTGGCCAACCACCTGGTCGTCCGCTGCGCTGTACTTCACTGCGGTTCCGTACGGCCGGCCGTGGCCGATAGACACAAAATAGTTTTTGCGATCAGGGGAGATGGCAATCCCGTGAGGACCGCTGATGTCGCTCTGCAGGATTCGAGTGTCGGTGGTCTTCACAAGTTTGGCGCCATTTGGGCCGTAACTCACCGTGGCGATGCGATCGGAGGATTCGCATACGAGTTTCACCCAGTACTCGGGGCCGGCATTTTCGTTTGCGCGGGAATACCAGCCGGCAAGCATCAGTGCGGCAAGCCCGGTCAGCCCAATCCTTCCCTTCTTCACTCGTCCCCCTCACCGTCGCGCGACTGACGGGCATTCTACCTCATCCGGCCGTTCAAATTGCTTCTGGACGCCGATAGGCTGCCTTGGCACACTTCGTTTCATGCAAATCACGCCATTCCGGATCGAAGAGTACATGGGAAAATATGAGTTTTCCGCGAAATACCTGCTCTCTTCCTCCGACGCCGAATCCCAGACCATCGAAGAGTTGCTTGCGCTTGAGCCGGGCGCTCGTGACGCCTTTATGAAGCATTGGTGCGGGTACACGGAATCACCTGGCGCGCCATGGCTGCGTGAAGTTCTTGCCACGATCTACCGGCAGATTCACGCGAACCATGTTGTGGTGGTTTCCGCCGCCGAGGAAGCGATCTTCCTTTTCTACCACGCTCTTCTGAATCCTCGCGATCACGCGATTGTCGAGACGCCGTGCTATGAAAGCGCGCTGACTATTCCGAAGAGCGCAGGCGCGGAGGTGAGTGAATGGTGCCGGAAGCCCGAGAATGGTTGGGCTCACGACGTCGCGGCGCTGGAAAGCCTGATACGGCCGAACACCCGGGCGATTTATATCAACACTCCGCACAACCCCACGGGCTTGCTCATGCCGTCTGAAATTCTTCGCCGTGTTCTGGATCTTGCGGCACGCCACGGCATTTATCTTTTTTGTGACGAGGTTTACCGCGAACTGGAGCACGACCCTGCCACCCGCCTGCCGGCCGCGTGCGATTTGTACGAGCGCGCGCTGAGCCTTGGTTCTGTCAGCAAAACCTACGGACTGCCCGGACTGCGGCTCGGATGGCTGGCGTGCCTGGACAGCGCGCTTTTGCAGAGAATTGTCTCGCTCAAACATTACACGACGATCTGCGCGAGCGCTCCCAGCGAATTTCTCACCGCGCTGGCTTTACGCCATCGGCAGAAGTTTATCGATCGCAATTTGCAGATTGTGCTGGGTAATCTGCGGCGGCTTTCCGCGTTCTTCGCCGAGCATTCCGATTTGTTCGAATGGACCGTTCCGAACGCCAGCACGATCGGGTTCGCTCGTTTCACGCCACAACAGGATGTTCAGGTTTTCTGCGAAGAACTCGTACAGCAGGCCGGGGTCTTGCTACTTCCAGGAACGGTCTACGACGAACCTCGACATATACGCTTCGGCTACGGCCGCCGCAATATGCCGCAAGCGCTCGCACAACTTGAATCCTGGCTCGCGATGCATCCCAGGAAATGAGAAAAGGGCTACCTTGTTGCAATAGCCCTTCTCTGATTCTTCATTTTTGGTTCCGGTTTGGGCTTACGCTGCTCCCATCGAGCGTCTTGCCTGGAAGCACTCCCTGCAGAAGACCGGCCGTCCCTGCGTTGGTCTAAAAGGGACGGTTGTCTCTTTGCCGCACTGCGAACAGGTCGTTTTGGTTTCCGAGCGCATTTGCCCGCCGCCGCCCCCGCCTCCGGATTCAGCTCGTTTGGCTTTGCAGGCTTTGCACCGTTTGGGTTCGTTTTTAAATCCCTTGTCGGCGAAAAACATCTGTTCGCCGCCGGTAAAGACAAACTCGGCGCCACACTCGGAGCACTTCAGGACCTTATCGTGGAATTCCATGGCCGCTTCCCCCCTGGACCCCTTCAGGGCAGTAGGGAGGACCGACTCTTCTTTCACCATGGGCCAAGACAAAAAACGAGGAACGTGCTCTAGGGACACCTAGCACAGAACCTGCGGGCCGGCGGGCGAAGAACCTGAACGAATTCCCAACATCTCTGCCTGACTGGGGCCTGATCCCGGAAGTGCGGCGCCGAGCTGCGTCTCGGACAGAATCAATCCTGTTCGCGACGCTGCTTTTTGCGCAGTCGCTTCCGCGAAAGCGCTTCTTTTGCCCGGCGTTTCTCGCCGGGCTTCATGTAGAAGCTGTGCTTCTTTATTTCCTTGATGATGTCTTCCTGCTGCACTTTGCGCTTGAAACGACGCAGTGCATTCTCAAGAGACTCATTCTCTTGAATGATTACCTCTGCCAATGAACTTCACCTCTATTCCGGTTCGGATTGGTTTCTTGTAGTGCTTCCCCTAACAACAGCAGCACTACGCCTGGTTATAGTATCTCAGAGGTTGCTGGCCTCTTGTAGTCAATTCCCCCTCTGCAAGTCAAGCACTCTTTCTGGTAGCGCGATTCCGGCCCGCTGTGTCGATACATAAGTTATTAGTATCATTAAGATAAATAATACAGCGTTGTCCGTATTTTCGGCTTTGCGTCGTCTTTGCCTCCAACCACTTTGCATCTGCTGGTACACTCTCCCCGGGAGCCACTTTATGCCGGACATGCGCGATGCCATAGGAGTGCTACTTGCTGGAGGACAAGGCGAACGTCTTTGGCCGTTGACGCGCGACCGCGCCAAACCCGCGGTTCCGTTTGGCGCGCTGTACCGCATCATCGATATCACACTTTCCAACTGCATCAACTCGGGCCTGCGCCGCGTATTCACCTTGACTCAGTACAAGGCGCTCAGCCTCTCACGCCACGTGCGTGCCGGCTGGTCACCGCTGATGGGGCTGGGTGAATTCATCGAAGTGCTTCCTCCGCAAATGCGCGTTTCCCAGCAGTGGTATCAGGGAACGGCGGATGCCGTTTATCAGAACATCTATTCGATTGGGAGCGAGCGTTCGAAATTCGTGTTTATCCTATCCGGCGACCACATTTACAAAATGAATTACGCCAAGATGCTTCAACAGCATATTGATTCCGGAGCGGACGTTAGTGTAGCCACCCTCGAGATTCCCTCGGAAGAAGCCGCAAAACAGTTCGGCGTGATCGAGACGGACAAAAACTGGCGCATCATGGGCTTTGAAGAAAAGCCGGCGCACCCCAAGACTTCTCCTCACAAGCCGACGCACTGCAATGCCTCCATGGGCGTGTACATCTTCAACACGCAGTTGTTGATCCCCATTCTGCTTGCCGATTCCGAAGATCCGAAGTCGGCGCACGACTTTGGCAAGGATATTTTGCCCCGCATTATTGCGAAGCATCGCGTCTACGCGTACAACTTTGTCGACGAAAACAGCCGGGAAACCCTCTATTGGCGGGATGTCGGCACGGTCGACGCCTACTATGAAGCCAACATGGACCTTGTGAGCGTTTCGCCGGTTTTCAATCTTTATGACAAGAATTGGCCGTTGCGCACTTGGCAGCAGCAGTATCCGCCGGCAAAGTTCGTTTTTGCCGATGATGAGCGGAAGGGCGTCGCGCTTGACTCCATTGTTGCCGGGGGCTCAATTCTTTCCGGTGGCCGTGTTCAGAATTGCCTGATCGGCTACGACGTCCGTGTTAACAGTTTCTGCGAAGTTACTGCTTCGATCATCTACAATCACGTCAATATTGGCCGGCACTCCCGGATCTGCCGGGCGATTATTGATCGTCACGTGAGCCTTCCCGAACATACGGAGATAGGGTTTGACCTCGAAGCCGACCGCCGGCGCTTTCACGTTACCCCTTCCGGTATTGTCATTGTCGTGCGCCAAGAGTCGCTGATCGAAGAGCCCGAACCGCAGTAAATTGCGTGTTTTCTTTTGCCTCGTCAGCGAGTACTCTGGTCACCCGGTCGAGCGCGTGAATAGGCCTACCAAATTTGCGATTGTTCTGCTCTTCTTGTTTGCAGGCCGTTCTTTGGCGGCTCAGGACCAAGACTGGCCGGTATACGGCGGGTCCGCTGCCAGCACTCACTATTCGTCTCTCGCGCAAATCAATCGCGGGAACGTGAAAGACCTCAAGGTTGCCTGGAGCTTCGATACTGGAGAGAAGGGCGGCCTGCAGACAAATCCCATTGTCGTCGACGGCGTTCTGTACGGCATCACACCCACGCAGAAGATCTTTGCGCTCGATGCCAGCACGGGAAAACTGCTTTGGAAATTTGATTCGGGCATTCTGGGCACTCAGCCCGATCGCGGTCTCGCTTACTGGAGTGACGGCCACGAGCAACGCATCATTACCGGCGTCATGAATTTCGTGTACGCCCTCGATGCTTCTACGGGAAAACCCATCGCTTCGTTTGGACAGAACGGACGAATTGATTTGCGCGAGGGATTGGGGCGCGAGCCGGTTTCTGCTCAATTTGTTGTTCTTACCAGTCCACCGATCGTGTACAAGGACCTTTTTGTCGTCGGCGGACGCAATCCTGAATCCCTGCCCGCTCCCCCGGGAGATGTTCGCGCCTTCGATGTGCGTTCGGGCAAAGTTCGCTGGGTTTTTCACACCATTCCCCACCCCGGGGAATTTGGATATGACACTTGGCCTAAAGACGCCTGGAAAGCCAGCGGGTCCGCGAACAACTGGGCGGGCATGTCGATCGACGTAGCGCGTGGAATTTTGTACGTTCCTACGGGTTCCGCGGCGTTCGATTTCTTTGGCGCGGATCGCGTCGGGGACGACCTGTTTGCCGATTGCCTGATTGCTTTAAACGCTGAAACCGGCCAACGAATCTGGCATTTTCAGGGTGTCCGCCACGATCTTTGGGACCGCGATTTTCCATCTCCGCCGGTGCTTCTCACCGTGCGCCAAGACGGCAAATCCATCGATGCGGTGGCACAACCTTCGAAGCAAGGCTATGTGTATCTTTTCGACCGTTTGACGGGACAGCCCCTTTTTCCGCTCGAGTATCGCGACTACCCGGCGAGTTCGCTGCCCGGTGAAGTCACCGCTCGCCAGCAAGGTCTTCCTACGAAACCCGCGCCCTATGCGCGGCAAACTTTCACGGAAGGTATGTTGACCAAGCGTACGCCCGAGATGCATCAGTGGGCGCTCGAAAAATTCAAAGCCATGCGTAATGACGGGCAGTTCGTCCCGCTGAGCGTTGGAAAAGATACCGTGGTTTTTCCGGGTTTCGACGGCGGGGCGGAATGGGGAGGATCCGCGGCGGACCCGGAGACCGGCATTCTCTACCTAAATGCCAATGACATAGTTTGGACCGGCGCCCTCGCGGAAACCGCGGAGCAGAAAAGCGCGAAGGGAATCTACATGGGCCAGTGCAGCATGTGCCATGGCGAACATCTGGCCGGCTCGCCGCCCGCCCTGCCGTCGCTCGTCGGTGTGGGCAATCGCCTTTCTCCCTATCAGATGGCGAATACAATTCTGGAGGGTAAAGGACGCATGCCGGCCTTCCCGAATCTTTCCGAGGAGCAGATTGACGCGGTGATCGACTTTGTTGTGAGTGGCAAAGATCGGGACCTGCAAAGCACCGGCCCGGCACCGCCCGCGATGAAATATCACCTCACCGGGTACAAGCGATTTCTCGATCCGGATGGCTATCCCGCTGTCGAGCCTCCCTGGGGAACGCTGAATGCTATCGATCTAAATACGGGCGAGTACGTATGGAAGATTCCGCTCGGCGAGTATCCGGAATTGACCGCCCAGGGAGTGAAGAACACCGGTTCGCAAAACTACGGCGGGCCCGTCGTCACGGCAGGTGGCTTGCTGTTCATCGCGGCGACGAATTACGACAAGAAAATTAGGGCATTCGACAAATCGACGGGGGAGTTGCTCTGGGAGAGTGTTCTTCCGTTTTCAGGAAGCGCCACGCCGGCCACGTATGCGGTGAAAGGCCGCCAGTACGTCGTGATTGCGGCGGGCGGAGGCAGAGACTTCAAGGGTACATCGGGAGGCGTTTACGTAGCCTTTGCGCTGCCAGAGCCGCCGGCGAAGAAATAACGTTCATTCGGTTCGAAGCCACTGAGGAGATTCCACTACGATGTCCACCAAAATCACCCGCGTTCACGCCCGCCAGGTGCTCGATTCTCGCGGCAATCCGACGGTAGAAGCCGAAGTCACTCTGGAATCCGGCGCGTTTGGGCGAGCCATTGTCCCCTCCGGGGCTTCCACGGGCGAACACGAAGCTCTGGAACTCCGTGACGGCGACAAGGGCAAGTACCTCGGCAAGGGTGTCCTCAAGGCGGTGGCGAACGTCAATTCGGAAATCAGCAAATCCGTGATTGGTTCCGACGCCGGAGACCAGCGAGCGCTCGATCACAAAATGATTATTCTCGATGGCACGCCCACCAAGTCGCGCTTGGGTGCCAACACGATCCTTGCTGTTTCGATGGCCGCAGCTCGCGCGGCGGCGGTCGCTGCCAAGGAACCGCTGTACAAATATCTCTCGCGCTATTCGACCGACCGTTCCGGCAATCTTTTACCGGTCCCCATGATGAACATTCTGAACGGCGGCGCCCACGCCGATAGCTCCGTAGACTTTCAGGAGTTCATGGCCATGCCGGTCGGAGCGCCCAGTTTTTCCGAGGCGCTGCGCTGGGGCGTGGAAGTATTCCACGCACTCAAAGCCGCTCTGAAGAAGCGAGGCTATTCCACGTCGGTTGGGGATGAAGGCGGCTTCGCGCCCAGTTGCAAGTCGAACGAGGAAGCCATTCAGATCGTACTCGAAGCGATTGGCTCGGCCGGCTACAAACCCGGCGAGCAGGTAGCCATCGCGCTCGACCCGGCGGCCAGCGAATTTTATGACAAGGTCAGCGGCAAATATGTTTTCAAGAAATCGGACAAGTCTGCGCACTCTTCCCTCGAAATGACCGAGTACTGGACCAAATGGGTGGAAAACTACCCTATTGTTTCGCTCGAAGATGGCATGGCGGAAGATGATTGGTCGGGCTGGAAAGCGCTCACCACCTCCGTTGGCGCAAAATCCTCCAAGAAAAGAATCCAGCTGGTTGGCGACGATCTTTTTGTGACCAACACGGAGCGGCTTTCCCGCGGAATTAACGAGGGCATTGCCAATTCGATCTTGATCAAACTCAACCAGATCGGGACCGTCACGGAGACCGTCGACGCGATCGAACTTGCCCGCAAGGCTGGATACAACTCGGTCATTTCTCACCGCTCCGGCGAATCCGAGGATACGTTTATCGCCGATCTTGCGGTGGCTACTGCCGCAGGTCAGATCAAGACGGGTTCGGCTTCACGGACGGATCGAATCGCCAAGTACAACCAATTGCTGCGCATCGAGGAGGAGCTGGGCTCAGCGGCCCGGTTTAACGGCCACGCTCCGCTCAGGTAATCACAATGAAGCGGGGACGGCCTCCCGAAGGCCTTCCCTACAAAGCGAGCCTACTAGGGCTTTCCGTTCGCGACCTTCTTTTCTCTTCTCATTTCGGCAAGGACCAGGCGGATTTCGTCGAAGGTAACCTGTTCGGGTAAGGCTTCCCTGATCGGTTTCATCCATTCCAGACCTACGCGCGCGCACGTCTCGCGAATCAAACGATGGTGTTCCACCGCTACCCATGTTTCTTGAAGGTCCACTTCACCCCTCTCGATCAGATCAGCGACCAGGACAACTACGGAAGCCATTTTTCGGCCGCGAATTCGCGCGATTTCTTCGAAGCTATGACCTTGCCGGAGCAGATCGGCCGTTTCTTCGGAAGCGTTCGATGGCTTGGCTAAGCCGCCTTTGCTTGCTCTTCCCCCGTTTTCAAACTGCGAAAAGAGCCCCAGAATCTCGCTGCCGTACATTTCGCATCTCTTTTCGCCTATTCCGGAGATGGCCCGCAGCTCACCTAGGCTGTTTGGTTTCTTTTGGCACAACTCATCCAACGTTGTGTCATGAAGGACGGTGAAAGCGGCGATCATTTTTTCTCTCGCCGTGATTCTTCTCCATTCACGTAAGAACTCACGCAACTCTTCATTTACAGGAGCCGCCGGAGTGGCGGCAAAATTTACTGTTTCCATTTCGCGATCCAGGCGCCTGCCTACGCTGGCCTTGCCGGCCGAACGGCGGCCCGGCACCATCCAGGGCGGCAATCCGGCACAGGCGTCGCACGTGCCGCATTTTTCCCACTTCACGCTTTCCCCGAAATGTTTGCAAATTTGCGTTTGGCGGCACAGTTTGCCACTCACAAAGGCTTGCATCAGGTGGTAGCGGCCCCACGCGCGCTTCTTCTCTTCGGAAGCTCGGATCTGGTTGATGAAAAATGCGCGCAGGCCGTTGTCCTTTTTCTCCCAGAGAAGATAACAATCGGCCGGCAAACCGTCTCGTCCGGCGCGACCGGTTTCCTGATAAAGCTGTTCGATGCTGTCCGGCAATCCGAGGCGCACGACGGCGCGCACGTTCGGCTTATTGATCCCGAGCCCGAAGGCAATGGTGCCGACCAGCACCTTGGCCTCTTCGTTCATCCACGTTTCCTGGTTCGCCTTGCGCGAGGCGGCATCCATCTGCCCGTGATATCCGACCGCCACAATTCCGTTTTCGCCAAGCAGGTCGATGATTTCGCCTACGCGAGCGACGGTCGGCGAGTACACAATCACGTTTCCACTGTTCACGCGGCGGACGGCTTCGAGAAGGCACGCGTCCTGCATCCGGCCCTTGCATTCCATGACGATGTACCGAAGATTCTCGCGGCGAAAGCTCGAAACGGACTTGAGCGGATCTTTCAGTCGCAATTGCCCGACAATGTCGTGGCGCACCCGTTGCGTGGCGCTAGCCGTAAATGCCGCGATGGGATGCTCGGGGAACATCGATCGTAATTTGCTCAACTGCCGGTATTCCGGCCGGAAGTCGTGACCCCATTCCGAGATGCAATGTGCCTCGTCAATCACAAAGAACGACACCGGAACTTTCTTCAGCCACTTCGCCGTGTCGTCCGTCACGGCCCTTTCCGGGGAAACATAGATCAGTCGATATTCCCCCGCAGCTGCTTTCTGCTTCACTTCATGGCGGTCCGCCTGCACCACGGCGCTGTTCAGATATACCGCCGGGATGCCCATCTGGCGCAATTGCCCTACCTGATCCTGCATCAACGCGATCAGTGGGGAAATCACTACGGCGGTCCGCTGTTCGTCGAGCACAGCGGGCAACTGGTAGCAGAGAGATTTTCCGCCACCCGTTGGCATAACGACGCAGACGTCGCGTCCCCCTGCTAGTCCACGTACGACTTCTTCCTGGCGAGGCCGGAAACCCTCGTAGCCCCAATAGCGTCTTAGCGCCGCGTAGAACTTGTCGGTCGAAGGCGCTTGTTTTGCCACTGTCGCCGTGCCCGCCATCAATTGCTCCGGATGCGGCAATGTTTGACACCGAGCCGCACCGCGTTCTATCTTCGCCTTTTCTTCACGGTAGCGTCAAGAAATTGCATGACGATCGGTTCACGCAAATCTGTGCGTAGGCAGTCCCATGGCAACCGCCAACCAGGTTTATATATACGCTAGAAGGATTTCTTCTACTCTGGTGTTGGGATGGCCACTTTTCTATTCCGATGTGCTGGGGGACTCCTTTTGGCAGTCTCGCTACTGGGCTTCCGCGTCGGCGCCCAGAGCGACCCCAGTTCCGACGTGACGATTTCGACAGACCGGCCGGCAGTTTCCAGCTCGAGCGTGGTGGTTCCGCAGGGCGGCTTTCAGGTAGAGAACGGTCTGCTCGTAACGAACACGGAAGGGAACCGTGTTGTGGATTTTCCGGAAAGCAATCTTCGCTACGGTTTGCTGGGAAAGACGGAGCTTCGGTTGTCGGTCCCGGATTACTTTTACAATCTGCCGTCAGGAACGTCGACGACTTCCGGTTTTGGCGACGTCGCCTTAGGGGTCAAGCAACAGATCGGACCCTTCGCCGGCTTCGACCTCTCGGCAATCCTGTTTGCAAGTTTTCCGAGTGGAGCCAATGCGGTTTCGAGCCACGGCTATGACCCGGGACTGCAGCTACCGTGGACCTACAAGGTGTCCGCGAACTGGACTGCCGGGGGCCAGGTGGCTTTCTATTGGCCCACGCTGGCGCAGCAGCATAATTTCACCGGGGAAACGGCCTTTTTTGTGGATCGCCAGTTGAGCAAACCCTGGGATGCCTTTGTCGAATATGCCGGAGACTTTCCGCAGCGCGGTGGCTCTCGTCAGATCCTGCATTTCGGAACGGCTTACAAGCTGACGCCACATCAGCAGCTGGACTTCCACGTCGCGGTCGGGCTCTCGAGCGCCGCAGCGCACAGTTATGTCGGCGTTGGCTATTCCTTTTTGCTCCCGCCGAAGTGAACCGTGGGTCAGAGGGACCGCAAGCCCTGATTTCGATTCTTCATTGCCTTGTCTAGCGTTTCATTGGCTATTCCGGCGCTCCAGCGCAGCGATTCTTTGACACTCTGTCCGATTCCCCCTATGCTCGTGGGGCACGGTTCGGGCACTCGCCGGTCATGATTGGTCAGACTATTTCTCATTACCAGATCCTCCACAAACTTGGAGGCGGCGGGATGGGTGTGGTTTATTCCGCGCGGGACACTGTTCTAGACCGATCCGTGGCCCTGAAATTTCTTTCCGGGGAAGCTCTCCAAGACAAACTGGCCCTCGAGCGCTTCTTGCGTGAAGCCCGTGCCGCCGCTTCGCTGAATCACCCGAACATCTGCACTGTCCATGAAATCGGGGAAAACGCCAACGGCCATCCGTTTATCGTGATGGAATTTCTCGACGGCGACACGCTCAAGAACTCCATCTCCGGAAAAGCGCTGCGCGCAGAGCGCCTGTTGGACATCGCCGCGCAAGTTGCCGATGCGCTTGAGCACGCACATTCCCGCGGCATCACGCATCGCGACATCAAACCGGCCAACATTTTTGTTACGCGGGCGGGACAAGCCAAGGTTCTCGATTTCGGCTTGGCCAAACTCAACTCTCTGTTGTCGGTCTCCCCAGCAACGGAACCATCCAGTTCCACCAACAAGAGCGCTCCTGTTCGCGACGAAACGCTCACGACGCCGGGCACATCCATGGGCACGGTCGCTTACATGTCTCCGGAACAGGCCCGTGGCGAAGCCCTTGATCCACGTTCTGATCTGTTTTCGTTTGGATCCGTGCTCTATGAAATGGCCACAGGTTCTCAACCGTTTCGCGGTCAAACGTCGGCGGTGATCTTCGATTCTATCTTCAACAACGATCCGACGCCGGCCAGTTCACTGAACTCGGAAATTCCGGAATCGCTGGGGGGTATCATCTCGAAAGCTTTGGAGAAGGATCGCGATCTTCGCTATCAGTCCGCCGCCGAGCTTCGAGCCGATCTCAAACGGCTGAAGCGCGATCTGGATTCTGGCAGGCGCAACCTCAGCGGGCGAACAGCTTCGTATGTTCCCGTTTCTCCGGTTTCCGCGGAGCGCACGGAAAACTCCGTTGCGGTGCTCTATTTCGAAAACCTGAGCAGCGCGAAAGAGGACGAATACCTGCGAGACGGCATGACCGAAGACATCATCACCGAGCTTGCCAACATCAAGAACTTGAAGGTGTTTCCGCGGCCGGCTTTGCTGCCTTATCGAGACAAGCCGGTCACCGCTCCGCAGGTCGGCCGCGAACTGAACGCTTCGTACGTGCTCGGTGGCAGCCTTCGCCGCTCCGGGAATCGCCTGCGTATCACCGCTCAACTTGTCGAGACACGCACCGGCCATGCGCTTTGGGCCCAGCGGTTCGACCGGGAAATGGACGACGTTTTTGAGGTTCAGGACGAAATTGCGCGCAGCATCGCGCAATCCTTCCGTATCAATCTCTCGCCGCAGGAAGAAGAGAAAATCGCCACAAAACCGACGCAGAATTCCGTGGCTTACGACTATTACCTGCGTGGACGCAGCTACGCCCGCCGCGAGAGCCTGGAGTTTGCGCTGCAGATGTACGAGCAGGCCATCAAACTTGATCCCAATTTTGCCCTGGCTCACGCCGGCGTCGCCTACATCTGTGCGATTATCCACGAAATCCGCGAGCATAATCCCAAATGGGTGGAACGAGGAGACGCTGCCTGTAACCGGGCGCTCGAGCTCGATCCCAATCTTGCGGAAGCCCTGGTTGCCCGAGCGCGGATCCTATACTCCCAGCGCAAGCACGAGGAAGCGATCGAACTTGCCAAACGAGCCATTGCTCTTAAGCCGGATTGTGAAGGGGTGTACAACGTCATTGGCCGAGCGTATTTTGCCTCGGGGCGGTTCCCTGAAGCAGCCGAGTTGGCGGAAAGGGCCATCGAAGCAAACGGAGACGATTACAACGTGTTTATTCCGATCGTGAACTCCCTGGAACGGCTTGGACGAACTTCCGAGCTTGGCCGCTATCGCGAAATGGAGATGCGCGCGTTGGAACGCCAACTCGAATTGGTGTCCGAGGATGTCCGTGCGCGAAGCCTGCTTGCCGCCGATTACGCCAACATGGGCCGGCACGAAGACGCAGTCCGGCACCTCGAGATGACCGTTGCGCTTCGCCCGCATGACTCGAACGTGCTCTATAACGCAGCCTGCACCTATGCTGTGCTCGGAAAAAAGGCTGCGGCGCTCGATCTCCTAGGGCGCGCTCTGGCACGTGGGTACGCGAATGCCGATTGGCCCCGGCAGGACCCCGATTTGAACTGCCTGCACGACGATCCCGAGTTCCTGAAACTATTCCCGCAGACGTAAGCCGCTTGGTTTTGCTCACTTGGGGTCTGACAGATAGCAAGGTGAGTACAAAGCGAAGATGTGTTTGTTCCCTTGCGCCAAGAGCGCCCAGGACAGCAGACGCCCGCGTTGATTATGGAGAAAATATTCATACCAATGATCCTCGACAAGCTGTGGAATCACGACGACGATGCGGCGCTGAGGGTATTTCTGCGATAGCTGAAGCACATACTGAACCACCGGCACGATGACCCACCGGTAAGGCGAAGGGAGAATTGTGAGCTGTGGAGGCTCGGCGCCGGCCTCCCGGAAGGGCGTTTCGACATAGCGCTCCCAATCCTCGCGCAGCAACTCCGAATGATTTTCCGGCTCTACGTGAATGGCAATAATTTCGTCGGAGATTCTGGAAGCAAATTCCAATGCCTGTTTGGAAATGCGGCTCCAGCGCTCTATCGGAACGATGGCGATGGGTGAAGCCTTGTGAATGGCCGGTTCCACGGGCTCGGAACATCGAGTGGCCACAGTCACTTGGTGATAATGCTTGCGCACTTTTTGGAAGAGCAGAATGACCACCGGAATGAAGATAACCGTGATCCACGCGCCATCCATGAATTTCGCCAGCAATACCACGACGACGGTAACACCAGTGACGAAGGCGCCCAAGCCGTTGATCAACATACTTCGCACCCAACGTGGTCCTCGCTTTTTAAACCAGTGCGCCACCATGCCCAATTGCGAAAGGGTGAACGCGGTGAACGCACCTACGGCGTAAAGCGGAATCAAACGGTCGGTTACGCCGCCAAACAAAACCAGGAGAAAACAGGTGGCGATCGCCAGGCACATGATGCCGTAGGTGTAGACCAGGCGGCGTCCGCGGTAGCCGAAGACGTGAGGAAGGTAGTTGTTTAGCGCAATGGCCCGGCAGAGCCGCGGAAAATCCGCAAACGCGGTATTGGCGGAAAGAGAGAGCACCAGCAGAATGGCAGCAATGGTTACGTAATAGAAGACGCCTTTTCCAAACACCGCAAGCAGGAGCATCGAAAGAATGCTCTGGTAACCTGGCCGGCCCGGGTCTGTGGCGGCGATGCCGTACGCTTTCACCAGGTAGGAAATTCCCGCAAGCAGGACCGCCAACACAAAGATGATGATAGAGAGCGTGCGCTGCGCGTTTTTCACGCCAGGTTCACGAAACGCTCTAACGCCGTTGCTGACCGCTTCCACACCAGTCAGAGCAGTGCACCCACTGGCGAAAACCTTCAGCAAAAGCCAGAAGGTTACTGTCGCCGTCGCCGGGCCTGCAAGGGGAAGGGGTGTAACCGGCTGCGGATGGCCGCCGCCTTCGGCGACTCGAATGAGACCGCCAACAATCATGATCAGCAGGGTACCAACGAAGAGATACGTGGGAATCATGAAGGCGATTCCGGCTTCGCGGACACCCCGCAAGTTGAGAATGGTGATGAGTAACAGAATGGCAACGCATAAGAAAACCGTGTGGGACTGCAGGGACGGGACCGCCGAGATCAGCGCGCCGACCCCCGCGGAAATCCCCACGGCGGCCGTCAGGATGTAGTCCGTGAGCAGTGCGGCCGCAGCAAGCAAACCAGGAAACGCGCCGAGATTCGAGCGCGCCACCGTATAAGAGCCTCCGCCCATGGGATAGGCCGGGATAGTTTGCATGTAAGAGAAAAAAACGATGATCAGCAGCGTGATGATCGCGAAGCTGACCGGTACGATGTAGCGCACACCGAGAAGTCCCAGGGGAATGAGCAAGCTCAGCGCGGCTTCGGGGCCATATGCAGCGGAGCTGAGGCCATCTAGACCAAAGATGGGGATGCCCGCCGCGACGCCGATTTGTTCGGCGCGCTCGTCGCTGGTTTTGAGCGGCTTACCTACGATCAAATCGATGAGGTTCATTCATCCCTTGTGCTGCGAGATTTTCCGAGCGTTCTATTTGCATCGACTCGGGTGAGAAAGTCAACCGGCACCGGCCAAACAGACGCGGTTCCGGGAACGGAATTCGTACAGGAATGTACTGGACCTATTCCAATCAAGGCGCCCGCAGCTGATCGGAGGTTCTCCTCAAACGAGATTGGGATGGAGCGAGATTGTCGCGCAAAATGGCCCGTAAGTCACTTTGAATTTGGAACACCACTGGCGTCACGAATGGTGCGCAACGGTAGGGGTGCTGCGCATTCTCTTCGAGGGAAGACCGCTCGCCTTTAGTTGTCGTTACCGTTTCTGGATGCCATAATTCCATCTCGAAGTCGATTTACGGGCGCGTCTTCGTTCTGTTCCGCGCGCCAGTCACTGTTCCGAGGGGGTCCCATGGCACTACGTGATAGCTGGATTGAAAAGCGCGAAACCGCCCAGGCCGGAGCGAACGGCAGCCGGAACATGTCCCAGATGCATCTGGCGAAACTCGGTGTGATTACCGAAGAAATGCAGTACGTTGCGGTTCGCGAGCGGCTACAGCCCGAGCAGGTGCGCAGTGAAGTGGCCCGCGGGCGCGCGATCATCCCCGCAAATATTCATCACCGGAACCTGGAGCCGATGGGGATTGGTGTCCTGTTCAACTGCAAAATCAACGCCAATATCGGAAACTCCGCGACAACTTCCGAGATCAACGAAGAACTAAAGAAGCTTCATCATGCGGTTCATTACGGCGCTGACACGGTGATGGACCTTTCGACCGGGGGCAACATTCCGGAAATTCGGCAGGCCATCATCCATGCGTCGCCTGTGCCGATTGGCACGGTACCCGTTTATGAAGCGATTTCCCGGGTAAGAAGGCCCGAAGATCTCACGATTGACCTGATGCTGGAAGTGATTGAGGAGCAAGCCGAGCAAGGCGTGGATTACATGACCATCCACGCCGGAGTGTTGCGTGAACAAGTGCCCCTGGTACGAAAGCGCAT
The DNA here is from genome assembly GCA_963783955.1 of Candidatus Acidiferrales bacterium. Classification (GTDB taxonomy): domain Bacteria; phylum Acidobacteriota; class Terriglobia; order Acidiferrales; family UBA7541; genus Acidiferrum. The sequence goes on from CAWAPN010000006.1 coordinate 204,452, forward strand.
TACCGGCATTGTGTCTCGCGGTGGGTCGCTAATGGCTCACTGGATGGAACACCACAAAAAACAAAATTTCCTGTACGAGCGATTCGAGGACATTTGCAAGATCTTCAAGAAGCACGATGTGAGTTTTTCGCTCGGTGACGGCATGAGGCCGGGGTGCCTTGCGGATGCAAGTGACGAAGCGCAGTTTTCGGAGTTGCGCGTGCTGGGTGAGCTGACCAAGCGGGCTTGGGAACACGATGTGCAGGTCATGATTGAAGGCCCCGGGCACATTCCGATGGACAAAATCAAAGAGCAGGTCGAAAAAGAAGTGGAATGGTGTTATGAGGCGCCGTTCTACACGCTTGGGCCGCTCGTAACCGATATTGCCCCCGGCTACGATCACATCACCAGCGCGATCGGTGCGGCGATGATTGGCTGGTACGGCGCGTCCATGCTCTGCTACGTTACTCCGAAGGAGCACTTGGGACTGCCTAACCCGGAAGACGTGAAACAGGGTGTCATCGCCTACAAGATTGCCGCACACGCGGCGGACGTAGCCCGCCACCGGCCGGGAGCGCGGGATCGCGACGACGCGCTCAGCTACGCACGTTTCCTGTTTGATTGGAACAAACAGTTTGAGCTTTCGCTCGATCCGGCAACGGCCAAAGCCATGCACGACGAAAACCTGCCGGATGATTTCTATAAAGAAGCGAAATTCTGTTCCATGTGCGGGCCGAAGTTCTGTTCGATGAACATTACGCAGCTTGCCGAGGCGGAAAGCGGGCAAGATCAGGCCGAACGGAAGCAGAAATTTGCCGATTTGTTGGTGAAAGTGCAGGGTGCTGGGCGCTAGTACTTCCTGGGTCCGGTGGAACAAAATAAACGGGGCTTGCGTAGTATGGGATAAGGGCGGCAGCGCGGGTGCTGCCTGCCGAAAATGAGATTCGAGAGGTGCTTCATGTTGCACCTAGCATTTTTCGTTTTGCTCTATTTCCTGCCTGCGATCGTCGGCCGCGACAAGCACGACAGAGCAGGCATTTTCTTACTGAACCTGTTCCTCGGTTGGACCGTGATTGGATGGGTGTTTGCCCTGATCTGGGCTTGCACGGCGCAACCCACTCCCCGGCTTCACCTTCTTCCGGTGGCCGCGGGTGCCCACTTCTGTTGCCGGTGCGGTTCGGCAACCTGCCCTGGATCTCACTATTGCGCCGCCTGCGGCTGGGCCGTTTGATTTGCTAGACGATGAAGCCGAGCTGTCCCGCATGGCAGGCTCCGGGCAGGTATCAGACGAGAGAGTCCGTCGATCCTCCTCCGGCAGTAGGCGCGTATTGGTCCCGCAAACGCGGCGGAGTTGCACACGTTCCAGGGCGCCGCAGCCCTGTTGATCGGTGCCCAGAAATAGCACCCGCGCCAAGTCCCGGCAGCAGACCTCCAAAATCGGTTAACTTCTTACGCACCAAGGGCTAACGGGTAAGTTGCGGTAATTCATCCTCTGCTAAAGTGGTAACAAAGTATGTCACACGATTGGGCCAGATTGGGGTGGTCGCCCAGCGTTCGATTGACGGATGAATCAGACAAATCCCAAATTCGAAGTGCTTGTGGTCGACGACTCGCCTGTTTACAGGAAGCTCGTCGAGCAAGTGCTTTCCTCAGAAGCATATTCCCTGGTGTTTGCCTGCGACGGCGCCGAGGCATTGAAGGTGTATGAGGAACGCTCGCCCTCGATGGTGATTACCGATTGGATGTTGCCGGATTCTACCGGCTTTGAACTTTGCCAGCGGATCCGGTCAGACACCTCACGGCCGTACACCTACATCATCGTGATGACCAGTAACACCGAAAAAGGCAACGTGGTGAAGGGTCTGGAATCGGGCGCGGACGATTATCTGACAAAGCCCTTCGACCAGGCAGAAATGCTGGCGCGAGTTGGTGTTGGGCGGCGCATCATCGAACTGAACCGCGAGTTGGCGGCGAAAAGTAAGAGGCTGGAAGAAGCGGCGCGCACGGATTCCTTGACCGGTTTGCCGAACCGCAGGGCTATCGAAGAGTGGGCGGCGAGGCAGTTGCGGGGAGCGGCACGGCACGGATTTCCTTTGTGGGTCGCGATCGGAGATATTGACAACTTTAAGAGCATCAACGACACCTTCGGCCACGATGCGGGAGACGTCGTACTTAGAACATTTGGCGATGTTATGCGGAAGTGCACGCGCGCATCGGATATTTGCGGACGCTTGGGTGGAGATGAGTTCGTACTGGTGATGACGCACGTCGAAAGTGAATACATCGAAGAGACCGTCAACCGGTTCCGAGAGCAGTTCGCCGTGCAGTCGTTCCCTCTCGTGGGAAAAAGCGTAAGGGCGACCGCGAGCTTCGGCGTTGCCGGGACGGTAGACAATGAGCTGTGTGACTTCGGCAGTTTGTTTAGCAAGGCCGATCAGATGCTCTACGAGTCGAAGCGTGCAGGACGCAATTTAGTACGCGTTGCCTTTCCCTCCCCCGCAATCTAGGATTCTGGCAGAGAGGCGAGTAGCCCGGGACTCGTGTCAGATTTTACGCCATCAATAACACGTGCCTGCATCGCAGAGGCCCGCTCGGGCGGGGATCGCTCGAGGGAAAAATAGTCGCTTGTCCCGGGCACGGCTGGCAATATAACCGCATGAACGGAGAGCTTTTACAGAACCCGGCGGTTGCTGTGGACTGCTGTCCCGCTGGGGTCCGGGGTCAGGTCGTATTTGTCGATGTGGGATGGCAATGCGAAATATCGCGGCCTTTCTAGTAAGCCATAGATACTAAAGGCTTTGCTGTGAACATTTCGGTTTTAGTACCTTCCACTCGCTTTTCCGCTGTGGAAACCTCGTATCTTTAACATTTTGTTTTGTTTTCACCACGCGTCCGTGTATTCTGCACGCGAATCCGGAGCCGATGGCGACCGCAACCCCTCAAACACGACACTACTGGATCTTCAGCGCGGACCCCCACCACTATCATTGGGACACTCTCTTCGTAAAAGGGAAGGAGATGTGGCACGGCGCAGGAGCCAAACCTGACGCGGTGCGATCTCTTAAGCAGGTGAAGAAGGGCGATCGCGTCCTGTGCTATCACTCCACCCCGGAACGCTCGCTTTATTCGATTGCGGAGGTCACGCGCGATCCTTATCCCGATCCCCACGATTATGATGGGAAGAATCTTGTCGCGGATTTGCGCGCCTACGAGAAACTGCCGCGGCCCGTAACGCTTGCGGAGATGCGGGCCAATTCCGCACTGCGGAAAGTGAAGCTGCTGAAGAGCGTTAGGCGCATCATCTGCCCGATAACCGAGCCGGAGTACCAGGAAATGTTGCGCATGGCCGGGATTGTGGCTCTGCCTGGCATGCCGTTGCCCTGAAAGATCGCGCTAGATCCGCCGCATCCGAATTCGTAGAAAAAGGAACCAAAAAAGCTTAGGGAAGAGATTTGCACGAAAGCCGCACGAGATCCGGCTCAACATAGGTTAGGCCTGAATATTCCGTGTTCTCATGCCCGTCACCACAAGAAATCCAGACCAGGAGTTTCGCCGATTTCCTTCACAACTCCGGTATAGCGGTTCAGGTCGTCCGGCACGTCGTTAGCACGCGAGAACAGGGCTCGGAAAGAAAGAGTGTGGTAGTTTGAGTTGCAAGGGAAAACGTGCCGGAGCTTCCTGAAGTCGAAACCGTGGCGCGAGGTTTGCAGCGCGCAGTGGCAGGACAAAAGATCCTGGCCGTCACGCTTGGTAAGACAGATTTCATGGACAATCCTGAGACCATGGAGAGCGAATTACCCGGGCGAACCATCGTTCGAGTGGAGCGCTACGGGAAATTTCTGCTGCTGCGCCTGAGCGCGGCAGAACAGCCGAAGGGCAGCGACGGCGAAGCTGCTCTACTGGTGCATTTGGGGATGACGGGATTGCTGATGCCATTGGCTGTCAGCGCGCCTTATGCAAATCACACGCACCTCGTCATGCCGCTCGGCGATGGCCGGGAGTTGCGTTATGTGGATCCGCGTCGTTTTGGGCGGATCGCCTATTTGGCGGGCGAAGTGCTTTCGCGGGAACTGCAGCGATTTGGATTGGACCCGCTCGAGATGGGATTGCAGGATTTTGCCGGGCGTATTCACCAACGAAATGCCAGGATTAAGGCTTTGCTATTGGACCAGAGCGTGCTTCGCGGCGTGGGGAATATCTACGCAGACGAAAGCTTGTGGAAAGCAAAGATCCATCCGGCGCAACTGGGACGGCGACTGAAGCCCTCGCAATTGGAAAAATTGTATGTCGAACTGCAGAGAATTCTGCAAAGAGCCATACAGTTGCGTGGTTCGTCCATTTCCGATTTTCTGGATGCCGACGGAATACCCGGAGAATATCAACAGCACCATCGTGCCTATGGGCGGGAAGGCAAGCCCTGCTTTCGCTGCAAGAAAACGATCCGGCGCGTGATTGTGGCCGGGAGGAGCAGCTATTTTTGCCCGAATTGCCAGAAGCCGCCGAGAGGTGGTAGAAAGTTGAAAAAGAGAAAGGCGCGGAAGATATAGATGAGAGCGGTTGTGCAGCGAGTGAGTCGCGCGAAAGTGACGGTCCAAAACGAAGTCACCGGCGAGATTACAGCCGGGCTGATGATTCTTCTCGGTGTCGGCAGAGAGGATAATGCTGCGGTAGCGGCGGCGACCGCGGAGAAAGTCGCGAATCTCCGGATTTTCGAGGATACTGCCGGAAAAATGAATCTGTCATTGCTGGACGTGAAGGGAAGCGCGCTGGTGGTATCGCAATTCACATTGTACGGAGATGCACGGGGGCAGAGGCGACCGAGCTTTATCGCCGCAGCCCCATCGGAAATGGCGCAGAAGCTGTACCAAGAGTTCTGCGTGGCACTGAGAAAGCTTGGCGTAACAGTGGGAATGGGAATTTTTCAGGCCATGATGTCGGTGGAGTTGGTAAATGAAGGGCCGGTCACAATCCTCATCGATTCCGACAAGGCGTTCTAAGCGTGGACGAACCGTTGTAGCGCAGACATGGACCGTCGGTCGGGTGCTGGCCGAATTGGTGCGGCATGGAGAGCAGAGAAACGTTGAGGGAATGGCACGTTTTGGAATTCGAGCGAAACAGGTGTACGGCGTCTCGAAGCCAAAACTAGATCAGCTCGCGAGAGCCGTCGGAAAGAATCATGCTCTTGGTTTGAAGCTCTGGAAAACGGGAATTCACGAAGCGCGGCTCCTCGGAGTGCTTCTTTCCGACGCGAAATCGCTAACGCCCGCGCAAATGGAACAATGGGTGCGCGACTTCGACAATTGGGATGTTTGCGACGGTACGTGCTGCCACCTCTTTGTGGGCGCGAAGCAGGCATGGACCAAGGCATTTTCATGGACTTCGCGCGAGAAAGAGTTTGAGAAGCGTGCCGGCTTTGCGCTTGCGGCATTTCTGGCAATTCACGACAAAGCCGCCGGTGATGGGCTCTTTCTGAAATTCGTGAAGGCAATTGAACGCGAAGCCTGGGACGAACGCAATTTCGTGAGAAAGGCGGTGAACTGGGCGCTGCGAAATATCGGCAAGAGAAACCGGCGATTGAATCGGGCCGCCATTCGGGCAGCAGAGAGAATTGAGCGAGGTGGCACACGCGCGGGACGATGGATCGCCGCAGATGCGCTTCGCGAATTGAAGAGCGAAGCGGTGCAGAAGCGTTTGCTACGGAAAGAGAGGGTTGAGGAGCAGTGTCCGGCATTGAAAGCGTGAAAATTCGGAAAGTAAAACAGGCTGATGTGGAGCGGATTGCCGTTCTGTCGGGGCAGCTTGGATATCCAGTAACGACGAAGGAAATGGCCACGCGATTGAAGCGCGCAATGAGGATGAAAGACGGCGCGTGTTTTGTGGCGGAAACGAAAGAGCATGGAGTGATTGGCTGGGTCCATGTGAGCGCCACGGCTTTATTGGAAGTGGAGCAACGCGCTGAGGTGAACGGACTGGTTGTCGATGAAAAGGTGCGCAGCCGTGGAGCGGGACGCAGGCTTCTCGAAGCGGCGGAAGCCTGGGCTCGACAAGCGCGTTGTGTGGGAATGTCCGTGCGGTCCAACGTGATTCGGGACCGCGCTCATGGATTTTATCTGCGGCAGGGTTACCAGCATTACAAGACGCAAAAAGCCTTCCGGAAGGCGCTGTAGGCGCGCCCCTCAAGACGCCAAGTCACGCCGTTAACCAATTCCCGCGCGTTGGTGCTCGGTCACAAACCGATTGGAAGAATATATCGCAATACGATAAAATGGTTTTGTGCCGGAGAGGATCACCGAAGACGAATACCGGGCGCTCGGCGAATTGCGCTACCTGATCCGCAGGTTTTTGCAGGAAGGGGACGTGACCGCGAAGCAGGCCGGTTTGGAGCCGCAGCAGTACCTGCTGCTGCTGGCCATCCGTGGCTTGCCCGCTGGCCAGGACGCGACGATCAGCGCGTTAGCGAATCGTCTTTCCCTGCGGCACCACAGCACCGTGGAACTGATCGACCGGATGGAAGCGCACGGTTACGTGAGGCGAATTCGAAGGAGAGAGGACCGGCGCGAAGTGCTGGTTTCCCTTCAGCCACGAGGCGCGAGGTTGCTCGAGAGGGTGGTGGAGCAGCGCATCATTGAATTGCGCGCGAACGGCAGGGAACTTGTTGCCGCCATAGGAGCGCTGCTCGAAACGCGCGGTGCGACGGTAACTGGGAAGAATCGACGAAGGAAACGGACTCCTGCCGAGGGCAGCAAGGAAAAGCCGAAGGTGTGACGCGCAAGCCTGTGGTACAGATGCTCGGGCTGCCTTATTTCGGACGAACGGGATCGGTATCGTTGCAAAGTGGATTGGTGAACCTAAGCGAATTACTTATCCTTGTTCGAGACCTTTACGATCCGGCTGACGGTACCCGCGCATAATGTCCTCTAAATCAATCACCCCCAAAATCCGTGAAACATTCGCGCGGCTCCGGACAGGTACCAACGAGTAGTTAGCCGCATGGCAACCTGCAAGCACGCGTGAGGGCCGAAAACGCGACGCCAATGAGAACGAGCATGCTGACGAGCAGCGGCTCGCGGATAATGAAATCGCGTTCTAGAAGGTTCATTCCAATCCAACCATCGTTCCTTGCGACAAACTTCCCGCCAGTCTGACGACGCGGGCGCCTGGCTAACCAATATATACATCGTATCACTCGCGCTGAATGAGGCTAGAATCCGCCGCCGCCACCGCCGCCGAAACCGCCTCCTGAGTATCCACCGCCACCGGAAAAGCCCGACCCTCCCGAGCTCCTCGGGGCCGAGGAAAGGGCGCTACCGGTTTGAACGGACATGGCGTTGAGGTTATTTGCGAGCAAGTAGGGGTAGAAGCCGGGCCCATAGCTGCCACCCTGATACCACTGCGGGGGCTGCGTGTAGATGTTCTGGAAAGCCTTGCTCCAGTTTTTCTCGACGCCGAGCGCCATGGCGAAAGGCAAGAATTTCTCGAACATCTCGGGGGTCTTGATCATGCGGTTGAAGCGGTCGGCTTCCACGTGATTGAGAAAATCTTCGAATCCCAGAATTTTTTCGAGTGCTTCGGCGCCGGATTGTGTACGAGCCGGCATGAACCAGGCGAACGCAAAGATGACCGCGGCGGTCAGAATGGCGGCTAGGATGAAAGGGCCGGGAGCCATGCCGTAGTTCCGCGCGAAAAAGCTGCCTGCGGCAAACACCAGAAATCCCACGACAATGGCAACACCAACGTAAGTGGCGCGCACACTATCCGGGCGCCGGACGTAATAACCGTGGGTTACGAGCGACCCGAAAATTTCATTCCTAATACCGGCAATACTTCGATAGAAGCGGTTGTGAAGTTCGGCGAGAGCGACGGTATCGCCTGCTTGTCCGTTCGTGAAAAGACCACCGAGAAGATCTTGCTCGTGAGGTTTGAGAGAGGCCCAATCGGCCTGCGGTTTTTTGAGATGAAATATGTAGTCTTTGGAGTGCGTGAGACCCAGCAGATGATCCGTCGTTTGCTCCTCGATCGTCAGATAACCACGGACGGCAAGATCGACGATAGACGCCGTGATGTCGCGCATGTCCACGGAGTTGTCGACGAGAGTTCCAACTTCGCCAGGGGTGAGTTTATCGGGGGGCGCGTATTGTGCGGAAATGGGGCGAAGGCGCGGGTCACGACCACGAGTCCACCACCGCCAAAACATGATTGGTAGAACGATGACGGGGATTCCAAGCGGCCAGTTGCTCCTCAGAATCCGTCCAAGCCGCGTAAGAAACGTCGGTTCGCTGACACTGCCCTTGTCAAAAGCTACCGCTACCGTAAGACCTTCGTGCATGGCAAGCGCCGTGGTGGTGTGCACGTCGACGCCGGTACCGCTGATCTCCGCGGCGGCGTTGTGGCCGACAGACCGATAAGCGCCCGTGAAAACGTTTGTCCGGATGTCGGAGGTGCCATTGGGCAAGGTGATGTGTGCGCTGGCTTCGGCGATGGACATCGGCCACTCGTCGCCAGTGATGTTCCAGAAGAATTCGTCATGATCGTCGAAGAAACGAATCGCGTCTGAAACCGCGTATCGGATCGACACCGTGCGAGTGCTGTTGTCCGCGTCCGGAACGTAGATTTTGAGCTTCAGGTATTGGCGCTCGCGGCTGGTTTGATACTTGAGTTTGTTCCCATTCTCATCCGTGATGCCCTTGACGTCGAGGAAAAGAGAGTAGTTGAGCCCGCGAGGGCCGGCATACTCGATTGGAATCATGCGATAGACGCCATGCCATGGGCCGCCAGTGAAGACGAATGTGATGTTTTCAGTGACATCGACCGAGCTGTCGGCGAGCACGTCGATATTCGAATCGAATTTAAGGATGCGTAAATCTCTCGCAGAGAGGGAGGATGCGAGAAACAGAAGCAGAGCAAAACCGCGGAAAACCCTGGCGAGCCAGGCGCATGGTTTGTGAAGCTGAGGCATGACGGAAGCGCGATCGGGAATCAGGCTGTCGGGGCAGCGGGATTGCCGAAGCTGACCTTGGGTGCTTCCCGTTCCGCTGGGGCAGAGATCTCAAAGAATTCGCGTTGTTTGAAGCCGAGCATGCCCGCGAAAATGTTCGTGGGAAATTGCAGAACTTTTGTGTTGAGGTCGCGAACGACGGCATTGTAATAGCGGCGCGCGTTCTGAACCGTGTCTTCAATCTGGGAGAGGGAATTCTGCAACGAGGTGAAGCCCTCGATGGCACGAAGCTGCGGATAAGCCTCGGATAACGCGAAGAGGTTTTTCAGTGCGCCGGAAAGCATGTTCTCGGCTTGGGCTTTGTCGGCCGGACCTGTCGCGGACATGGCTCGATTGCGGGCGTTGATGACGGCTTCGAGCGTGCCTTTTTCGTGGGCGGCATAGCCCTTCACGGTTTCGACGAGATTGGGAATCAGGTCGTAGCGGCGTTTGAGCTGAACATCGATGTCGGCCCAGGCGTTGTCGCATTGCACCTTCAGGCGAACTAAGCCGTTGTACATCCCAATACCGAAAATGATCAGGAGAACGACGATGCCAAGGATGACCCAACCGAGCATCAGCGGACCTCTTCGGGAAGGATTGAACACCTGAGGATCTCTTTCACTATACGTGCGGATACCTCAGGAGTAAAGAAAACCATGGCCGGTCTTAGCCGGTCAGCCGGGCGCATCGAACCTATCAGTGATTCGTTCAGGAGTTCGAGAGTGGTACGCAACCCCCGATCGCAGGACCATCCTGATCTCAGGCAAGAGAGAGAAGGTTCGATACTGCGTGGCTCCATTGACTTGGGTTTACCCGCTGTGTTACGAGTAGGTACGCCTTTTCACGCACCTTGGGCCGTTTCGACAGGCGGGAATGACGCCAGAGGTAAAGCATCTAGAAGTAGTCCTGGACACGCACGTCGAGAGCGTCAATCTCGCCGAGGAGATGTGTCTTCGTGTGGCAGAAGCCGTGGGTTTTAGCGAAGATGAGTGCTACCGGATCGGAATGTCGGTCCGGGAAGGCGTGATCAACGCGTTTCATTACGGGAATCAAGAAAAACCAAATAAGAAAATCCACCTGGCGCTGGACCTCACCCGGGAGAAGATGATCATTCACGTGATGGATGAGGGGAAAGGGTTCAAATTGACCGACGTGCCGGACCCCCTTGCGGAAGAGAATCTATTGAGCACATCCGGCCGGGGAATCTTTCTGATGAAGGCCTTCATGGATGAATTCGACGTCGTGTCAGGACGCACCGGTGGGGCAGAAATTATCATGTCCAAGAAAATTCCTCCAGGCGGAAAAGTCTCGGGGAATGGCAACAACGGTAAGAGCAATTCCGACGCAGCGCCGAAACAGGAAGCATAAGGACGAACATGCCAGCTCTGTTTATGACACTCCGGGAAGAAGGCCCTGTCACCATCATCGATTTGAGCGGAAGAATTTCGCTCGGTGAAGGAAGCGCGCTGTTGCGCAAGACCATCCGAGATTTATTGGAGGGTGGCCAGACGAAGATCCTGCTGAATCTGGGGGATGTGAATTACATCGATAGCTCAGGGATCGGCGAATTGGTGAGTGGGTTTACGGCCGTGCGCAACCGAAACGGCGAGCTGAAGCTCCTGAACTTAACAAAAAAGGTGCACGACCTGCTGCAAATCACGAAACTCTTCACCGTGTTCGACGTGTATAACGACGAACACACCGCTGTTCGAAGCTACCATTAGATCTGCTGCCCTATCCCCGGCCCCGAGAGCCCGCCAAGCTTCTCCTAAGGCTCCAACTGCGGCACAATTCAGAACATGAACCGAAATGCGGATGAAGCGTGGATCGTCGAACGCGCAAAGGCGCAAGGGTTTGACTTGTGCGGAATTGTTCGAGTAGAAAAATTTCCAGAGCTTGCGAAATTCAAAGAATGGCTACGCCTCGGGTACGCAGGAGAAATGAAGTATCTGGAGGACCTGAGGCGAACCGACCCTTGGCTAGTTATCGAAGATCTGCGCAGCGCAATTGTCTGCGCCTTGAATTACAACACCGCACATCCGTATTCCACCGAAGCCGCGGGCAGTGCCGAGCCGGTGGGCCAGCAAACGCGTGGCTGGTTTACCCGTTACGCGTGGGGTGACGACTACCACGACGTCATGTGGAGCAGACTGAATGCCATGGTGGAAGCGCTCAAACAGAGATTTCCTGAGCCTTTTGCCGCGCGAGCGTACGCGGACACTGGACCCGTGGCAGAGCGAATCTTGGCTAAGTATGCCGGACTTGGATGGCTTGGCAAAAATACCCTGCTCTTGAACAAAGCGTACGGATCGTGGCTTTTTCTTGGAGTCATACTCACCTCGCTCGATCTGCCACCGTCGCTAGAACCGGCCGAGAGTCCCCCACCAGATTTGTGCGGCAGTTGCCGGCGCTGCCTGGACGCGTGTCCCACGGAGGCGTTCGTCGCACCGTACGTGCTCGACGCGCGCCGTTGCATTTCGTATCTGACGATCGAGCTACGCGGAAGCATCCCAGAGGAATTCCGAGAGCCCATTGGCTGGCAGGTCTACGGATGTGATATCTGTCAGGATGTCTGTCCCTATAACCGCAAAGCACCGGTTAGTCCTTTGCAGGAATTCCAGCCTCGTCAACAAGGGAATGAAGACGGCCTGATGCGGCCGGGACTGGAACGCTTGGCGGAAATGGATCAGGAAGAGTTTCGAAATAGATTTCGGAACAGCGCCGCGAAACGGGCGAAATGGACAGGATTGGTAAGGAACGCCTGCATCGCACTGGGTAACACCGCAACTCGGACGGAGCCTGAGCATCGGTCGCGAGTCGAAGCGTTGCTCAGTGAACTGTCCAGATCGGAGATTTCCACAATCGCGGAATCTGCCGATTGGTCGCTCAAGCGCATCCAACAAACGCCGAAGTAACCCGAAACGCCGCCTGGCTCTACGGTTTCTACTTGGTTGAGGGCTCGGGGCCCTTGGAGCTATACTCGCGCTGGCCCAACCGCCCACCTACTCTGAGGGGTTCCCATGGATCGGAGGAAGTTTCTCTCGCGCAGTGGTCTGGTTGGTGCCGGGGTTCTCGGAGTGGGCTCGGTGGCGCCAGGTCTGTTCGAAGCCGCCAGTCTGGATTTAAATTCGCATTCCCTACATGAATTGGAGGAAAAACCTGTGCCTTTTACTGTGCCCCCTTTGCCGTACCCGTTCGACGCGTTAGAACCGTACATTGACGCCAAAACGATGGAGATCCATCACGACAAGCACCATGGTGCCTACGTAACGAACTTGAACAAGGCCCTCGAAGGCCATCCTGACCTGCAGGCGAAGTCCATCGATGATTTGATGAAGAACCTCAACTCGGTTCCGGAAAATATCCGTACCGCGGTCCAGAATAACGGTGGCGGCCATTGGAATCACTCGCTGTTCTGGCAGTGGATGAAGAAGGGTGGCGGCGGAGAACCCAAGGGAGATCTTGCGAGCGCGATCAATGCAGACTTCGCGTCATTCGCAGGCTTAAAGGAAAAGCTAAAGGCAGCCGGCCTGGGTCGTTTTGGGTCCGGCTGGGCCTGGCTCACGATAAAGGACGGCAAGCTGGGCATCGCTTCGACGGCCAATCAGGACACGCCGTACCTGCTCGGCACCAAAGCCATCCTCGGATTGGACGTTTGGGAACATGCCTACTATCTGAAATATCAAAACGTGCGTGGAGATTACATCGACGCTTGGTGGAACACCGTCAATTGGGACAAGGTCGCCGAGCTGTACGCCGCCAACAAATAGAGGTGCGAACGATTCAAACGAAGAGCCCGACTCGGAATTTCTTCGAGTCGGGCTCTTCTTCTTTAAGCAGAGGGATGTAGCTTTAATTAAGCCATCATGCGGTGGCGAGCCAAAGGCAGTACCTTCCCGGAATTCAACATCTTTCCGGGAATCTCCGTGCTCCTCGAGAAAGGGCGAACATTTTGTGCAGGTGGCTCGACGACGGCAGAGGCAACTGGCCTCGCACTCGGCTGAGAAGCTTCCCGCATCAGTTCCATACGGCTATGAACCTTGAACTTTGAGAGCAGGGAAGAAACATGAAACTTGACCGTGCGCTCGGACAGGTTCAACTCAGAGGCAATCTCCTTGTTGGCTAGGCTGCGGAGGATGCCGTCGAGCACTTCCTGTTCCCGACGAGTCAGCTTCACGCTGGTCTTGACGCTCTGACCGGCGTTCAAAAGATGTTGAGCTTTCTGAGTGAGTTCACCGAGGTTTTCCGGGGCCGTGGGGACCATGATGAGGTAGTCGCTCGGAGATTGCCCTCTCACCATGCAATGCATAGCGAGTAGTCCTGCGGCATGGTCTATCGGAAGTCCTCCGTCAGCGTCGGCTTCGACATGAAAATGAGCCGTGCCACTTGCTTTCTCATAAAAGAGGTAAATTGTGGATGCGGATGAGGGCTGGGGTTGAGCGTTGGACTGCGTGACGGTGCTTCTGCGGATTAACTTCACGTTGCACTCCTCCATGGGTGCCTCGCGGTGGGTAACGAGACGCTCGTTTAAGTTAGGTATTGCGGATGCCTCGACTAGGAGGCTGGCCGGACTCACCCGGCAAGAAAACAGGGCATTTACCGGGCCGGGGAATAACCCCAAAGTCCCTTCGCGACGTCACCGCCGGTAACGAGAAGGAGTCCCTGTCTACTTGCTAGCAAAAGCTAGACCTGACCGCAGTGAGGTTTAGCATGCGGCATGCCGTACTGTTACCTAATTACAGGCTACATATTTTCAAGTACTTAGGAAAGTGTTTGCACACTTTGAGCAGGAGCAAGATGGGTAGAAATTGCGCGGACCCTCACCTTTTTTCCCGTGTCCATACCGGCTTCGCCTTATGGTGTGAGGACGCGTGTTTGCTCCGGTGAGATCAATTCATAGTCGATCCCGCGCCAGCGGATGCGCCGTCCAAACAATGATGCAAAGAAATTCACAAGGTAGAGAGCGGGGACGACTAGAGCCAAAAGAATGTAGATCCAGGATTGGGACATGATTTGGGAGCGCAAGGCGGGCAGAGCATCTGTGACGCCAAGCACGCGCAGCGCTCCCCGAATCGCGGCAAGAAGTAGCGGAAGAATCAACAAAGTCGTGACCTGGAAAGCGGGCCGCGAGGCCAGACTGAGATCTAGGGCTACGAACAAACCAAGCAACAGAGTCAAACAGTAAAGAAAATGCGTGGCGAAGGCGGTGGCCCACATTTGTGGTTTGTAGACGCGTGTGATGCGTATCTGACGGTTGGTAAAGTCAAGAAGACCCGCAAAATCGGCTTGTACATAGGACGGTGTCAGGCACTCCGGCAAGAAGACAATCTGCCGCCGGCTCCGTTCGATCATCATGGTAAGGGAGTAGTCATCACTGAACGAGTACTGCCACGCTTCGAGCATTCCTATCTGATCGAAAATGGCGCGGCGGATGGCTGTGCCTCCGCCCCAGCAGAAATTCTTATTGTGAGCTCCGAGCATGGTGACGATCGACGAATTCCAGGAAGCCAATAGAGCGGTCGAGAGTGCGGAATTGTTGGGCAAAAGCCAGCGCATCGTGGTCGTGGCGCCGATCCGCGAATCGTTCAGAGGAGCGACCAGATGATGCAGCCAGCCCTTTCCCGGGCGTCCGTCGGAATCGCTGAAGACCAAGACCTCAAATTCTTGAGGAAGCTGCTCGACGACAACGCGCAGATTGTTTACCTTTTCGCTACAATTTTCGGGCTTGCCGGCGATCACCACATGAGCCTTAACGCGGGATGTGGCGGCGACTCGCTTCACGATGCTGTGAGCCGGGTCGTTTTCCGAGGCTAAGACGAAAAAAACCTCATAGTTTTGATGGTTAAACTCGCACAAAGACACCAGGTTCCTTTCGAGGCCGGGCTCCATCCCCCGGCAAGGACAGATGACCGCGGTGCGCGGAGCAAAGAACCCGGGGTCGGTCTTCAAGCGCCGCCGGACGTAGGCAAGCCACGTGATGGCCTGCCAGAGCAGGTACAGGCCAGTGGCAATCTGCACAATCGCCAGAATATCGAAAAGATCTTCCATGTAACTTCAGAATAACAAAGCCAGGCGGTTACCGGGTGAGGTTGTCTAGAGGTAGAATCGCAGCGGTAAACATCCTTGTTCACGGAGGCGAAGATGAATGGCAGAGTGGATAGTTCGATGGTGACGTCAGGAAATGACTTGCCGGGATACCGGGTCGTACGAAATTTCGGGATCGTTCGGGGGATCACCGTTCGCTCAAGAAGCGTGTTGGGCAATCTGGCAGCGGGATTTCAGACCATCGTTGGCGGAAACATAACGGTATTGACGGAACTCTGCGAAACGGCGCGCGAAGAGGCCTATGAGTTGCTGCTCCAGCATGCCGCCGCCCATGGGGCGAACGGGATCCTGGCTATGCGCTACGATGCGAACGAAGTTATGCAAGGGGTGACGGAAGTTCTTGCCTATGGAACGGCCGTGCAAGTCGAAAAAATCAGCTGATCGTCGAGAAGAATTCGTCGGGCGACGGCGGCGATGATAGAATCCGGCTTCCATGTTTTGCACTTCCTGTGGCAGCAAAGTTCCCGCCAAAGCACGCTTTTGCGCCAAATGCGGCCAGGCGATTGAAGAATCCGATCCGAGCGCAACGGTGTTAGGGGATGCAGGCATTGAGGATGCGAATCTCGTGACGATCGCGCCCGATGCGGCACCGCCGCCGCGGCCAACACCGCGACCTGTCTCTTCCCGATCGCGGCCGCCGAGCAATCCCACGCTGACAACCTCCGACCCAATCGGTGGAGGCCGGTTCGCACCTGGTGTCATCCTCGCGGATCGTTACCGCGTTGTAGCGTTGCTTGGCCGCGGCGGAATGGGAGAGGTCTATCGCGCAGAGGATTTGCGGCTAAGCCAGGTATTAGCCATCAAATTCCTGCCGCAAGCGCTGTCGAAGGATGAAAGCGCCTTGTCGCGGTTTCATTCCGAAGTGCGTGTCGCGCGACAGGTTTCGCACCCGAACGTGTGTCGTGTGTTTGACATTGGAGATGCGGACGGCGTGCCGTTCCTGACTATGGAATATGTGGATGGCGAGGACCTGTCCTCGCTAGTCAGGCGAATCGGGCGACTACCTCAGGACAAAGCGGTTGAGGTGTCGCGCCAGATTTGCGCTGGATTGGCAGCGGCACACGAACGCGGCGTTGTGCATCGAGACCTGAAGCCCAGTAACGTGATGTTGGACGGCGCAGGTAAAGCGCGAATTACCGATTTCGGGTTAGCAGGAATCGCATCAAGCATACAGGGAGCGGATATTCGTGCCGGTACGCCGGCCTACATGGCGCCCGAACAACTGGCGGGCGAGGGGGTCACGACCAAGAGCGATATTTATTCGCTCGGGCTGGTGATGTACGAAGTGTTAACCGGCAGACGCGCATATGACGCGGCGACTCTACCGGAATTGCTGAAGAGCAGAAAAGAAGGCACGATCACAAGTCCGTCGGCGATCGTGAAGGATCTGGATCCGCTGGTTGAGCGCGTAATCTTGCGTTGTGTAGACAAGGATCCGGCCAAACGGCCTGCTTCCGCGCTGCAAGTCGCCGCCGCGCTTCCGGGTGGAGACCCGTTGGCAGCAGCTTTGGCAGCAGGAGAAACGCCCTCTCCCGAAATGGTCGCGGCCGCCGGAACGACCGAGGGCCTACACCCGGGTGTGGCCTTGGCGTGCCTTCTTTCCGTCATCATCCTTGTAGGCCTGTCGACTTTTCTCGGAGTCCGCGAGAGCGGACTGAAGCGCATCCTTCCGAAGTACTCCGGCGAAGTGCTCGGGCATAAGGCTCGTGAGGTCATCGCCAACGTGGGCTATTCCGCCGAGAGCCAGGATTCCGCCTCTGGCTTCAACTATTACGGCGACTACCTGAACTACCTAGACAAGAAGGGCCAGCCACCGGAAACGTGGGACCGAATTTTGACGGAACAGCCGGCAATCCTTCAATACTGGTATCGCCAGAGCCCGCAACAATTGCTGCCGGACAATTACTCGAATGTGTCTCTTACGCCGGGAGTGGTCACGTTTTCCGATCCTGCAGCAATTTTCTCGGGCATGATTAACGTCCGGCTGGATCACAACGGCCGCCTGCTCTATTTCCAGGCGATCCCGCCCGAAAAGGAAGCCGACCCCAAACCGGCAAAGCCGGCCGATTGGCAACCGCTGTTTTCGGCGGCAGGCCTGAATTTGTCCGACCTTCGGCCAGCCACTCCCGTGTGGAATACGCTGGCTTCGGCCGACGAGCGCGCCGCTTGGGACGGCACCTGGCCCGGTACCGTGCATCCACTGCACATCGAGGCAGCTGCTTTGCACGGCCAGCCGGTATATTTTGGAATCTCGGGCCCCTGGACCAACCCCCTACGAATGCCGCCCCCGGAGCCGGCAAAGTCGGAAAAGGCGGCGTCCGTCTTTGCAGTTTGTTTCGGGTTGTTCCTGTTTTGCGCCGGCATATGGCTCGCGTATCGTAACTATTCCCGCGGAAAAGGCGACCGGCGGGGCGCGTGGAAACTGGCCGGGACCGTATTTCTCTTGGAGACAGCGCTTTTTCTGTCGACAGCGCACCTGAAATTTTCGGGTGAGTCGTTGTTTTTGGCTCTGCTCGCGGTGAGCACAGGACTGTTCCTATCTGGATTCATGTGGGTGCTCTATCTCGCTCTGGAGCCGTATGTAAGAAGCAAATGGCCGCAAACAATCGTTTCGTGGTGCCGGTTGCTGAAGGGAAAGCTGCGCGACCCGCTGGTGGGCCGGGACATTCTTTACGGCACGGTACTGGGCTTGGCGTGGGTGCTGGTTTTCTACCTCGGGTACCTTTTTGATATGCGTGCCGGAGATCGCCCGCAACTTCCTCAGACCGAGATTCTCGAGGGAGCCAGAGCCGCGTTTTCCATATGGCTCGGCAATATTGTGGCGGCCATTCTGGGAGTTCTGAGCTTCTTTTTCGTGCTCGTTTTCCTTCGTGCGCTGGTGCGCAACCGTTGGCTAGCTGCCGCGCTGTTCGTGCTTGTTTTTGCGCTACCCAAAATCCTAGGGACACAACACCCGCTCATTGATTCGCCGGTGTGGATGGTCATCTATCTGATTGCCGCCATCGCCGTGGTTCGATTTGGACTTGTGGTGCTGGCGGTAGCGGTCTTCACCGCCAACATTTTGCTGAATGTGCCATATACGTTGGATTTTGGAGAGTGGTACGCGCCTGCCTCCGGTGCGGTGGTTTTGAGCATTATCGTGCTTGCGGTTTACGGTTTTTTCACCGCATTGGCCGGGCAAAAACTTTTCAAGGAAGAGATGTTCGATTGACTTTATAAGTGCGCCCCCACATGCGCGCCTTCAGGAGTGTGATTCAGGATTCGGGATTCAGGATCTCGCCCGTCAACTGAGCCGCGAGAGAGTCAAGATTCACGAGGGCGCGGCTCGCCGCTACCCGTGCATTTTCCAGAAACGAAGAATCGAGCAAAAAAGCGCAGCGATCCACGAACGGGTGATTTGCCGCGTCGAAGGGTTTGCGGCTGCGACGCAGCGGTTGCGCGCGCGCCAATATATTTTCGTACATTTGCAAGTCCGACTGAAATTCCAAGGCCGTGCCCATGTTCCAATTTTGCTGACGCGTGAGGGCGGCTAGAAATTTCTGACGGAAAGCGGCAGCATCCTTGCGCGTCATCGCCGCAAATTTGCGATCGCCCTTGGCACCAGGCCCCTTCGAGGCAATTTCTAAAGCGTGCGCAGAAACTGCGAGCAAAGCTTCGCGTTGCAGGAGCGACAGGAGATCGCGATACAGCCCGGCGTGCACTTGCAACGCATAACGGCCGTGCTCGACAACATAGGAGTCGACGAACCGCGGCACAACGCGCTGTTCGAGAAGCGCTTCACTAAGACGCTTCGCCAGAACAACCGCCCGATCGGCATTGCTAGTTTTCCCTTTTCGCGTCGCGACCATTTTGAATTTCACATGGTAGCAGTACTTGAGGGGTTTGACTGCTGGCCGTCGCGGCCTAAGAAGGTCCAGGCAAAGAAAAGGCCCGGCGGAACAGCACCGGGCCCTTGCAGTTAGATTGTGCCGTGCTCAGTGAATCGCGCGGGGAGAATCGCCCACGCCTGTCTGCTGAGGCTCAGGTTCCGGCACAACCGGCGCTACCGCTTCCTTCTCGAGAGCCTGTTCAAGGACCTCGTCCAGGCTGCGCACGTAGCTGATCTTCAGATCGCCCAGAATCTCGGGCGGAAGATCGGCGACCGCGTTCGGTTCGTTGTCCGCCGGCAGAAGGACGTGATTGATTCCAGCGCGCTTCGCTCCTAGAACCTTTTCCTTCACGCCGCCGATCGGCAGGACCACGCCGGACAGCGTCATCTCTCCGGTCATGGCCAGACGATTCTTTACCGGCCGGTTTGTCAGCAGGCTGACGAGCGCCGTCACCATCGCCGCGCCAGCCGAGGGTCCGTCTTTCGGGACCGCCCCGGAGGGCACATGGATGTGAATGTCCTGCTTACGGAAGAAGTCCGGATCGATGCCGTAACGCTCTGCGTTGGCGCGAGTCCAAGTCAGCGCAGCGGTCATCGACTCCTGCATCACTTCGCCGAGGTGGCCAGTCATGGTGAATTGCTTGCCTCCGCGCATGCGGCTGGCTTCGATGAAGACGATGTCGCCGCCGACGGGAGTCCAGACGAGACCAACCGCGACGCCAGGTTTCTTGACCCGTTCTTCGACTTCCTTTTCGGCGCGGTACTTGGGAACGCCGAGGAACTCTCGGACGATCTCGGGAGTCACGACCATTTTTTCGGTCTTGTTTTCCGCCAGGCGCCGAGCTTGCTTGCGAACCAGGGTGGCAATCTCGCGTTCCAGGTTGCGGACGCCGGCCTCGCGCGTGTAACTGTGAATGATCTCCTGCAGTCCAGCTTCTGTGAACTCGAGCTGCTCGCCTTCCTTGACTCCGTGTTCGGTGGCCTGCTTGGGAATCAGGTATCTGCGCGCGATGTGAATCTTCTCTTCGCCGGTATAGCCGGGAAGTTCGATGATTTCCATGCGGTCGCGCAGAGGCTCCGGAATCGGATCCATCCAGTTGGCCGTGGCGATAAAAATGATCTTCGACAGATCGAACGGCACATCCAGATAGTGGTCACGGAACGCCGCGTTTTGCTCTGGATCCAGAACTTCCATGAGCGCCGCAGACGGGTCGCCGCGGAAATCGCGTCCGAGTTTGTCGACTTCGTCGAGCATGCAGACCGGGTCGTTCGTCTCGGCGCGCTTCAGGCCTTGAATAATCTGGCCGGGCAGGGCGCCGATATAGGTCCGGCGATGTCCGCGGATTTCAGCCTCGTCGTGCATGCCGCCGAGCGAGATGCGGACGAATTTGCGGCCCAGTGCCCGGGCGATGGACTTTCCAAGAGAAGTTTTGCCGACACCCGGAGGCCCGACGAAACAGAGAATCGGACCTTTCATGCCCGGCTGAAGCTTCTTCACTGCCAGGTAATCGAGAATTCGTTCCTTGACCTTCTGCAGGTCGTAGTGGTCTTCATCTAGGATGTCGTGAGCCTTCGGTATGTCGATCTCCGAGGCTCCGGAAGACTTGGACCACGGCAAGGACGTCATCCATTCGAGGTACGTGCGAGACACCATGTATTCGGCAGACGCCGGGGTCATCTTCGAAAGGCGCTTGAGTTCGCGGTCGCACTCCTTCTTGGCTTCCGCGGACATACCGGCCTGGTCGACCTTGGTGCGCAGTTCCTCGATTTCCGCCTGCGCGTCGTCGACTTCACCCAATTCCTTCTGAATGGCCTTCATCTGCTCGCGAAGCAAATATTCGCGCTGATTTTGGCTAACCTGTTCCTGAACCTGTTCGTTGATCTTGCTGCGGAGTTCGAGAACTTCCAGTTCTTTCGACAGCTCGCGAATCAGGATCTCCAGCCGCTTCCGGACATTCGACGTCTCAAGCAACTCCTGACGCAGTAGCGTAGATAGGCTGGGCAGCGTGCCTGCGATGAAATCGGACAGCCGCGACGGATCGTCGATATTCATCGCCACGTTCTGTAAGTCATCGGAAAGCTGCGGTGAATGGCTGACGACATCGCGGAACAGATCTTGCGCGTTCCGTTCGAGCGCTTGGAGTTCCGTGTCGTTGTCGCCGATGATGTCCGGCTCTGCAACAATGTTAGCGCGCAGAAACGGACGCAGACCCAAAAGCTCCTCAACGCGGATCCTCTGCAAGCCTTCCATGAAGACCACCACGTTTCCATTGGGCATCTTCACCGTTTTATGAACTTTGGCAAGCGTGCCAACCTTATGCAGATCGGCGGCGGCAGGATCCTCAACTCGAGGATCGAGTTGGGCAACAACGCCGAGTAGCTTTTCCTCTCCGGTCAAGGAATTTACAAGAGCCAAAGAGCTCTCCCGGCCGACGGTAAGTGGCAGAACGGCACCGGGAAACAATACCGTGTCGCGAACCGGCAATATTGGCAGTGTGTCAGGCAAACTATACTTTTTGTCAGCCATGGATTTCCCCCTAGATCAGCGGCAGGCGGGGCCGCCTCGAGACATTAGATGCGATAACGGTAAAAAAGGTGCCCGAAGCTACGATCATCACGAGCAATAATCTTTAGTATATGGCACTCATATTCTATTTGAGCTCTCGAAAAATCGCAAGCCACTGCATAACTTACAGTATTTGCGCAACTTACTGATAATCATCTGCTTCTCCGGTGTTCTGAACCATCGCCCCTACCGGCCACCTTTGCGTTCAGGGTAGTTGGCTAGGACATATGCCTCTGCTTCGGCCTTTGTGGTTAGTGCTCCCTCGAGTTGGGCATCCTCAAGCGCGCGAAGGATAGCCTGATACTCCGGTCCGGGAACATACCCCATCGCATGCAGGTCGTCACCTGTCAATAATCTAGTGGGTTTGACCTCCTCGAGGGGAGTGTCACTTACGAACTTGCTGACCATCTCGTACGCGTCCAACCGCCGATGGCTGGCCAAACAGTCCAGGCGATGCAGCTCCAAATGCTCTTCGAAATGTGGTTGGCGGACGAAACGCTTGAGCGTTGACTTCCGCATTTGGCCGACATCCTTGAACTTCATATGATTCGCCACCAATGCCTGGATCTGTTGAGAATCTTCATTCGAGAACTTCAGTCTTTTGCAAATCTCCGCGGCCATCCGCATACCCATGTCCGCGTGGCCATCGAAACGAATGCGATCGCCCGTAACCGAGACTGGGCGAAAGGTGATCGGCTTTCCCACGTCGTGCAACAGAACGCCCCAGGCAAGCGTACCAGGGGCCCCAGCCGGTAAGCCTTCGAGCATCAGCAGTGTGTGAATCCACACATCCCCCTCAGGGTGATATTCGGGCGGTTGCGGCACGTCCTTCAACCTAGAGATGTCCGGTAGCACCTGTTGCAACAGCCCAGTTTCGTCCAGCAGTTCGAAGCCGCGGCGAGCGGCGCCTTCCGTCAGCAGCTTCGAGAGCTCTTCACGAATACGCTCAGCGGACACAGAATGGATTTCCGCCGCGTGCAGCCGGATCGCCGCGAATGTTTTGGGTTCGATGCTGTAGCCGAATCGCGCGGCAAAACGCACCGCACGGAGCATGCGCAATCTGTCTTCCATGAATCGACGCTCGGCATCGCCGATCGAACGAATGATGTGGGCCTCGAGGTCGGCCTGGCCCCCGACGAAGTCGAGAACTTCGCCGCTGTAATGGCGCATGAGCAAGCCGTTGATGGTGAAATCGCGGCGGGATACGTCCTCGTTCGCACTGGCGGTGAAAACAACCTGATCGGGATGCCGGCCGTCGGAATAGCCCACGTCGCGGCGAAAGGTGGCAACTTCGACTTTTCCCGTAGCACCGAGAACCTGTACAACTCCGAATTGCGCACCAACGGCGAGACTTTGCGGGAAAAGCTGCAAAACCCGCTCCGGGAGGGCGTTTGTGGCAACGTCGTAATCTATGGGCTCGCGGCCCAGCAGCAGGTCACGCACACAGCCCCCGACGAGGAAGGCTTGATGACCGTGGCGCTGTAGCGTCGCGCAGATCGAATTTGCCAGTTCCCTCGGGGGCATCTTGAGATTATGCGACAGCAGCGACGACAGAGGCTCAGGAAATAGGATCCCTGGGATCGCAGAAGTTATTTCATTTGAAGGACCAGACAAGTAATGTCATCCGACTGACGCGTACTCCCTACGAACTGTTCGACACTTTTCATGAGTTGGCGCAGAGCTTCCTCCGCCGACAGTAGCGGCAAGGCACGAATGACGCTGAGCCACCGCGAATCGGAAAACTCCTCTCCCGCGGAGTTGAAGGCTTCGACAACACCATCGGTGAAAAGCACGAGGGTATCGTCGGGCTGAAGAACGACCGAGCTTGCGGAGAAAGAGGCTTCCGGAATAATGCCGAAGGGCAAGCCCGAGGAATCAAGCCGCTCCGTGCTGCCGTTCGAACGGCGGAGCACTGGTGAATTGTGTCCGGCGTTCACATATTCCAGTCGACGCGTTTCTGGTTCGTAGAGCGCGATGACGGCGGTGGTGAAACGTTGTCCGCCCAGGCTGTGCGCGCAGGCATAGCGATTCAATCGCTCGGCAAGCTGAAGCAGCGGCATTCCATCCGACGCGAGTGTACGAAGGCTGGCCTGAAGAGTAGCCATCAGCAAAGCGGCGGGAACACTCTTTCCCGCCACATCAGCCATCACCATCATCAATTTGCCGCCCGAAGCGCCGTCATTGAGCGGGAAGAAAGCGTCGTAGTAGTCGCCGGCGACGGAGTTTTGAGGCCGCGTCCAGAACGCAACTTCAGCGCCGGTAATCGCGGGAGGTTCGGAAGGAACCAGCCAGCTCTGAATCTCGCGGGCAATTTCGAGATCGCGCTTCATGATGACCTTGTCCGCGAGTTCCAAAGAGAGCAGCAGGAGAAAAAGCACAGCGGCAAGAAACTCGAACCTGATTTCGACCGTGGTATGGTTGCCCACCTGAAATCCAACGCCAGATAGAAGCAACAGGACCAAAGCGACGAGAAGGAGAACGCGCCGGGCGGGGCTCAGTTTGTTCATCATGGCCCAGAACAATTGGCCGGCTACGCGGAAGGGACGCTTCCACGCGGGCAGCTTACGGACCTGATCCCAATCGACATCTTTGCCGTAAAAACCGTAGCTCGAACGCGTGTCGGCGGCAAACTGCAACCAAAGGTCGTCAATATTGCGTCCTTCGCTGACGCGCTGCCAAAAATCGTGCACCCTGCCGATGTCGTCCGGACGTGCCGCAGATGGCTTCGAAGTAGGAGGGACCGATGTGCTCATTCCTTCCGAGTATAGAGCATCGCACCTCGGCTAGGAATCATCTCGGCGAAGAGAGCCGCCGAACTGAACGGCGCCGAAGCCGAACTTATCGCGAAGGTGATCGGTGGCTTTGGTGAGACGGTCCAGCTTTTCGCGACGGCTGGCCTCGAGAAGATCGAGTTGTTTCGCGTCATGGCAAAGGCCGGAAAGAGCCGCGCCGAGAAGACGAACCTTTCGTTTCGGGTCTCGATGAGCGTGGAACAAATCGAGGAAGATTGCATGGATATCCGTATCGAGGTTCACTGCAACCGGCACGGTCTTCGAACGAGTATAGGTTTGGAAACCCACATACCGGATGGTGAGAGTCAGAGTTCGCGTGAACAAGCCTGCTTCACGAAGACGCTTACAAGCCTTCTGCGAGAGATGGCTGAGCATCGCCTCCATTTCGGGAATATCGTTCGTATCTTCCCCGAAGGTGTGATTGTGGGAGATGGATTTGGGCTCAGCGTCGATGAGGAACTCGTAAGAATCTCCGCCGCGCGCTTTGCGGTAGAGCGCTGTGCCCCACTGGCCGAAGATCGTTTCTAGTTTCTCCTGCGGATGAGCGGCCAGATGCTCAACCGTTTCGATTCCCAAGGCGCGCAACGCCCGCTCGGTGACTTCACCGATTCCCGGAATCTTGCGGACGGGCAACGGTGCCAGAAAGCGAGTTTCCATTCCTGGAGCAACCCAAACGAGCCCACGCGGTTTCGCTTGATCGGAGGCGACTTTGGCGACCAGGCGCGTGGTGGCAAGCCCACCGGAGCAGGGAAGATTCGTTTCTTGGGTAATGCGGCGAAGAAGTTTATCGGCGGCGGCGAACGGCGGGCCGTACAGACGCTCGGTGCCAGAGAGATCGAGATAGGCTTCATCGACGGAAACCATTTCGACCACGGGCGAGAATTTGGCCAGGATGGACGCGACGCGATCGCTCCATTCGGCATATTTTTCGTGGTGGCCATCAAGAAATATGGCGTGGGGACAGAGGCGGCCGGCGGTGCGCAGCGGCATGGCAGAGTGAATGCCATATTTCCTGGCCTCGTAACTGGCGGCGGAAACCACACCGCGCTGATCGGGCCGCCCACCAACGACGACGGGCTTTCCGTCGAGTTCGGGACGCTCGAGGAGTTCGACGGAAACGAAAAACGCGTCCATGTCTACATGGAGAATTGCAGAATGAAGCGGGATCTCCTCGGAATCGGTATGATCGTGCTTGGCGCGGAAACGTGCCAGGTCCGGCATGGAGTTAGCCTACGACTTTAAGGTGATTGCGGCAACGGTCACTCGGACGAGAAAGTCTTGACTTTCTGTCGAAGCTGCTCGAAGCCGTTACGGGCGAATGACAGGATGGAGCGGCAAACCGAGATGGCGAAAACGACGACCATGAAGAAAAGGAACATGCTTTCGAAATGTAGAGTTGCTGCGTTCTTGTTTGCTGCAATGGCGAGCATATCTCCGGGCGCGGAACCACTTTCACTGCAAAAGTTGCTTACCCCTTCGACCGTGATCGAGAACAATGGTCATGTGGTGACGTTTGCGATTCGCGGGTTTATAGAATTCAAATCGTTGACAGAACTCTTTCCATACATCGACTACCAACGGCAGCGATGGAAAGGCAAGATCAGCGAACAGGAAGAGCAGCAGCTGAGCTACGAATTGCTGCGAGAAGGAATCGAGAGCCGCGTGATCTCGATGGAGGATGAGCGGCCGCTGGAGACGCTGGTAACGCATACCGACGAAGAACTGCGGACGGCGATCCAGCAAGTACGGGAAGCGAAACCTGCCGGCTACGACGATGCGTTTTTGTCAGTACAGAAGAAATGGAAGCATTCCATCAATTGCTGGAGTGCTTCGCCGTCGATTGCGGGACGAGTGCTTTCGAACTGGTACCCGATCGAGGAAGGAATTGTGTTATACGGTGCGACCTACGATTCCGCGGAACATTTCTGGCAGGCGGTGAAGTATCAGCCAGACGTAACGGTCGGAGAATTGAAGGCGTTGATTGGTTCTCTGGCAGGTCGAGACTGGGGCCCGTGGCTGAAACGACTGGATGAAGATCCGAAGCTATATCTCCCAAAGGCCTATGCGGTGGAATTCCTCAGGCACAACCTGACGGCCGAGCGGTTGAAGTGGTTTGGGGAGCAATTAGGCGGCCACGAGCTCGAACCGAGTGACCGTGCGCGGCTGGTGCAACAGCGTGGCGCGGCGGCATTCCGTTTCAGCGCGTACGAAGAGAAAGTTCTGTGGGGAGATTTGGCCGATGTGTTCCATCTGGTTTATACGTTTTCGCCGCCCGATGATCCCCTCCGGGTCCGGCTAGCGAACAAGCATTTTGATGGAATTTACCTTGGCGAACGAAAGATGGGATTTATCAGTGAAGAATTTCGTTCCGAGATGCTGGAAATTTGGAAGGTGAAGTATCTCCAGATGCCCAGATTCCACGAAATAATCAGCGCGATCCCCATGGAAATTCGCCTTGAACATTTTCTGAACGACGGAGACTCGCCCGATATCCCGATTCCCGTTTACGTCGGTTATTTGAACCGGATTCGTGACCTCTCCTTAACCGACGCACCTCACTGAGCCGGCGATCGGAGTCAGCAAGCCCTGCGTTCCGCCGACATTACCCGGGCAATGCCAGCCAGGTCCTTGGTGACGCTGACATTGGCCCACTGCGAGATATCGAAAAGCGGCTCCACGGCGGGCAGACTGTCGTAGCCGAGTTCGAGTACCAGCAAACCGCACGGTTTCAGGAGCGGAAAAACTTGCGGAATCAGGGCACCGTACACTTCGTAGCCTTCTTCGCCGCCGAAAAGAGCCACGTGCGGGTCATGTTCGCGAACTTCGATGGGCAGGGAACCGGCCTCTCGCCGGCTGATGTAGGGTGGATTGCTGACGATCAGGTCGAAAGAAAGTGGCAAGTGAGCGGCAGGGAGGGATGAAACCCCTTCGAGTAAATTCGTCTGCAGGAAGTGAATGCGGTCCGACATCCCGTGACGGGCGGCGTTACGGCGAGCGACATTCAGAGCGACTTCGGAAATGTCGGTGGCATAAACAGTCGCGGACGGAAGTTCCTTGGCAAAAGCGATCGCAAGGCAGCCGGAGCCTGTTCCTACGTCTAGAACCGTGACGTTTTCACCGGTAAGACGTTGCTCCCGCCCGGCGCGAAGCTCGCGCACAGCGAGGCGATCTAAGGCGACTTCGATCAGATGCTCGGTTTCAGGACGAGGGATGAGGACATCGGGGGTAACCTCAAATTCGAGTCCCCAGAATTCCTGTTTGCCGGTAAGATGCTGCGTTGGAACTCCGGACGCGCGCCGCGCAAGTAGAGCAAAGTAAGCCTGCGCTGCGGGATCTGTAAGAATTTCTTCGGGATGAGAGTAGAGCCAAGTGCGATCGCGAGACGCGACATGAAGAAGCAAAAGCTCTGCGGCGAGGGTGTCGGACCGAACATGGGACGAGCGCAGCTTCTCTATGCCCTGCTTTAACAAGGCCCGCACGGAACGATCCATGGAAGGCAGCCCCATCGGTTAACCATCTTTCGGCCGCAGCAAATCAAGCCTCGGCCAATTCCTGCTTAAGACGCGCGGCTTCGTAATGACCCACGAGGCCATCCACAAGGGCAGCAAGTTTGCCATCCATCACCTCGGTGAGCTGGTGGATGGTTAAGCCAATACGGTGATCCGTGACGCGGTTCTGAGGATAGTTATACGTGCGAATTTTCTCGGAGCGGTCGCCCGTTTTGATCTGGCCGCGGCGCTCGGCGATGATGGCAGCCTGTTGCTTTTCAAGTTCCAACTCGTAAAGGCGCGAACGAAGAACACGCATGGCTTTGGCGCGATTTTTGATTTGAGATTTTTCGTCCTGCTGGGAAACGACGAGGCCGCTCGGAATATGCGTTATTCGTACCGCGGAATACGTGGTATTGACGGATTGCCCGCCGGGCCCTGAGGAGCAGAAAGTGTCGATGCGCAGGTCCTTGGGCTCGATTTTGATGTCGATTTCATCGGCTTCGGGAAGGACCGCAACCGTAGCCGCGGAGGTATGAATGCGGCCCTGTGTTTCAGTGTCCGGCACACGTTGCACGCGATGGACGCCACTCTCGTATTTGAGCTTGGAGTAGACCTTGTTTCCTTGAATCGCGGCGACGATTTCCTTCACGCCCCCCATGGAGGCGGGCGAGCTGTCCATGACTTCGACTTTCCAACCCTGCGACTCGGCATAGCGGGAATACATGCGGAAGAGATCGCCTGCGAAAATCCCGGCTTCATCGCCGCCCGTTCCCGCACGAATTTCAAGAAGGATGTTTTTATCGTCGTTGGGATCTTTGGGGAGAAGAAGAAGCTTTAGCTCCCGCTCGATGATCTCTTTGCGGGCCGTGAGCTGCTTTTCCTCATCCTGGGCAAGGTGGCGCATTTCAGCGTCTTCCGACTCAACGACCATTTGGTGCGCGCCGGCGAGATCCTTTTCGATCTGCTTGAACTCACGATGCTTGTTCACAATCGCCGCGAGTTCGGCGTGCTGCTTGGCGAGCTTTTGAAACCGCGTGGAATCGGAGACGACTTCCGGAGTGGAAAGCTCCTCGGTCATCTGCTGATAGCGCACGTCGAGTTGGTCGAGCTTTTCAGTAAGAGTGAGAACGGACATTTCGAACGCCTTTCTTCTACGGCAGGGGACGTCACCCGAAAGAGTGACCGGTAATTCGTGAATTCGGATTCATGAGAAGGGAAGGGGGCGCGCCGATGAGCGCTTGAGATGGGTCCGCTAATAGAAGGCGATATACATCGATCTTGATTATACTACAGTCGCAGATAGTTAATCCTTTGAAGACAAATTGAGCGCCATGGGTGAAGCAATTCAAGCGGCCTTGGAGAATACGCCCCAGGGGATGACACAGAGCGTTCCGGAATCGGATCTGGGATTTCTGTGGGATTTTTGGTACCCCGCGATCCGAAGCGACAAAATTAATGGGCGGAATCTCGTCAAGGCAACTTTGCTCGAAGTGCCGCTGGTTATTGGGCGCACCAGCGAGGGAAACGCATTTGCGATGCGGGATTCGTGTCCCCACCGGGGGATTCCTTTGTCCTATGGCCGCTTCGACGGTACAAATCTGCAATGTTGCTATCACGGTTGGGAGTTCGATGCCTGCAGCGGGCGGTGCGTGAAGATCCCGTCGCTTACAAGCTACGACAAGCTGAAAGTGGAACGCGTCAGCGCCGGCCATTTTCCATGTCGAGAGCGGGATGGCTACGCGTGGGTGTATGTAAACACGCCGGGCTCAAAATTGCCGGACGCGGTGCCGGCGGTGCCGGAGTTGCCGAAGTTTAGCGACAAATTCAAGATCACACGTCTGGATTGCGACCTGCCTTCGCACGTGGATCACGGGATTATTGGCTTGATGGATCCGGCGCACGGGCCGTTTGTGCACCAGTCCTGGTTCTGGCGCAGCAAGAAAAGCATCCATGAAAAATCCAAGCAATTTGAGCCTATCCCAAATGGCTTCCGGATGAGCAAGCACTCGCCTTCCACAAATAGCCTGCCCTACCAGTGGCTGAAAAAAATGACCGGCGCCCCAGTGATGACAACGATCGATTTCGTGTTACCGAACATGAGGTTTGAAGAAATTCGTAGCGGAAAATTCTGGTTTTCGAGCCGAGCTACGGTCACGCCTGTGAGGCGAGATCACTGCCGTATTGATTTTGTTGCGGCGTGGAATCTGCCGCTTCCAATCGCCGTGTTTCGCGCGTTTGCCAGAGTGTTCTTGCGGCAGGATCAGGCGACTATGATCCGGCAGTCGGAAGGATTGCAACACAATCCGCGCTTGATGCTTATCGATGACGCGGACCGGCCCGCAAAATGGTATTTCGCGCTGAAACAGAATTTGATCGAGGAACGTCGCACGGGCGCTTCTCTGCCGCACCCAATGAACGGCCCCGTGACTCTGCACTGGAATAGTTAACCTCAGATGCGCCGTTGAAGGTTGGGAAAATCGAGCCACACCTTGACACCGCAGAAGTGCGATCCCTCGGTACAGATGGGAGTAGTGATGCCGGCGCGCAGATGGCATGGCGGACCAATGTATCGAGAAAGTTCTGGATGCACTTCGCGGACCTGCGCAATCTCATCCATGGAAGCGTTGTAGATCTCTTCTTGAGCGTTGAAACACGTGCGCATCGTCCATTTGTGCAGGAGATGGAGGAGAGAGCCAGTCTCGACAAGGCGGATTGATTTAGCATTGGGCAGCAAATAGAGCGCAATTTCCGGAGGCACGCCGCGATCGAGGAGCTGATTTTTCGCCCACCAGGCCTCGTTCATCGCGCGCTGGTAGATTTCCCGGGCTCGAGAATTTTTCGTCAGGAGCATCGGGGTGATGTAGTCAGGCTCGCGGGTGTCAACCAGTGTCAGAAGGGGGCGCGAGCCGGGGACCATGCGGTGGCGCTGGTCCTGGCTGTCGGCCGTGTGGCTGATTTTCTTGGCGAAGGTGTACGTTGCATGCTGCAAGGCCCGCATCATGGGTGCGTGGACTCCGATGTTGATCGTTTCGAGGCGATACAGGTTGCGGGCAGGATTCAAAAGACGATCGATAGCCTCCTCGTCCGAGCACCGAGACGCAGGCACGCCAACGACGGCGCGATAGGACTCAGCCATGACGCGAATCGCGTTGTGCGAATAATCGAGAAGCCGCGAGGTCTTGCCTTCGAGAGGTTTGTCAAATTCACGAATGAACTCATCCGACGGATGCGCCGCAGGAGCGATCTCTTTCCATTCGGGCAACTCTTCAAGAGGCATCGTTCCAAATCGATCGAAAAACTGAGGATCTTGCTGGCGCACAAGCGCGACCATATCGCCAATGACTGCGCGAGCTTCACTGGGCGTGTCGCAAGCCGAACACATGCGCCACAGACGATGCAGGACGATCCCGGACACGGTGTGAACCATCGTCGTGAACGCGGCGACCGGAAGGACGTAGCGAGCGATCTCAATGGCGCGTTTTTCCGCCGACCGCTCGATTTTCTGGATCCGCTTCGGGTGAGACATGGGCCCGATGTGCCAGATGTCGCAGAGGATCGTGCGGGCATCGCCGACCAGCAGCGCGGAAAGCTCGCGGTAATACGCCCAGGCACGCGCGATGGCCGCTTCGTAGATTTCGCGCGAGCCTTCGTCGAAAAACAGTGAAACGGGAGGAACATAAGCTTGAGCGCGCTCCATGCGGACGTAACGCTGGCTTTGCTGCTCGGAGTTATAGAAAGGGTGCGCATGGAGAAAGCACCAGACGAATTGGCGGCTGACATTTTCTAGCCCGAATTCGAAGTGTGCATGCTGATAGACGGTGTGGTGACCGCTGTAGAACGTAGCCGCGCCGATATTCAGGCGCTGCTTGTCGGTGATCTCTTCCGCATGGATCAAGCGCGAAGAATAACAGGTTCGTGCGGCGGCAATCGCGGAATCAAAAGGGTGAGAAAAGGAGTTTCGCAGAGTCACCCGCGGTGGCGCCGTTTCCACTCCATCGGGAGCGGGAACGCCATCAAACATGCGGGACTGTGTGGCCACGTTGGGAATCGATTCTACACGGAGTCTTGGTATTGGAAATAGGTAGAAAAAAGAAACGGACCGGCAAGCGCCGGTCCGTGCGTCAGGACAGTTGAAATTTAACGTTATTTCTTGCTAGCAGCAGCGGGAACGTTGGCATATTTCTTGTTGAAGCGTTCCACGCGTCCGGCTGTGTCGACGAGCTTCTGCTTGCCAGTGAAGAAAGGATGGCAGCTTGAGCAGATTTCAACGCGCAGCATGTCGCCCTTGACAGTCGAACGGGTCTGGAAAGTGTGCCCGCAAGCACAGTGCACAGTTACGGCGTGATAGTCGGGATGAATTCCGAGTTTCATGGTTCTCCATTCTGTCGTGTCCGGTCTGCACGGCTCCCAAAGGACCAGGGGACTACAGCCGCGTCGCTAGGTCACGAGACAAACCATGATTATAGGCGAAAATCCCGGAAGCGCAAAATCGGGAATACCCTCAAAAACGTACTTCAGAAACAATCGGGATTAAGGGACGACTGCCGTCGCCTGGTTCGAATAGCTGCTTTCGCTGCCGGCGGTATTCACGGCAGCCACCACATAGTAGTAAGTCGTGCTGGACGCGACCGTTGCATCCGAATAGTTCAGCGCATTGATCGTCGTTCCGTTCAGCGGGTTGTAGGGACCGCCCGAGATTTCACTACGATAGACGCGATAGCCGGTCACCTGGCTGCTGCTCGCGCCCCAATTCAAATCAACGGTGTGCTGACCAGTGGAAGGTGGCGCAGGATTAGGAGTCGGCGCGGGTGAAGAAATCCCGTCGCCGCTCATGCTGAGCGTTCCCGGTGCAGAAAGATTTGAACTCAAGAAAGTAAGAGTCGCCGAAGACGGGCCGGCAACTTTGGGAGCGAACCAGACTTTGAAGGTAATTGTCTGGTTTGGCGCGATGGCAAAGCCCGGAGAGAGGTCCGAGTAACCAAAGCCCGCACCGGAAAGCGTGACCCCCTGCAAAGAAAGATTACCGTCTCCGGTGTTTTGCAGAGTGACGACCTGCGTGGTAGTCGATTTCAGTGGAAGGTTACCGAAGCTGACTGAACTTGGGGTGATCGCGAGGTTCGCGAAGGCCGCGGCGCCTTTGCCAGCCAGAGCAATCAATCGCGCGTTGGCCACCGCATCGGTAGAAACATTGACGTTGGCAGAAGCAAGGCCTGATGTGGTGGGGGCAAAGGTCAAAGTGTACACAACACTATTCGCAGGCAGTATGGTTCGAGGCACTGAAGGGCCTGCGAGGGCGAATTCCTTGTTGGAAACCGATATCGCAGAGATCTGCACAGGTGCCGTGCCGGTATTGGAAATCGTAAAGGTTTTGCTGAGCGCCTGGCCTACCGCGACCGTCTGGAAATTCAGGGAATTGGAAGAAACCGACAGGCCTGGGACGGCTTTCTGTGTGGAACCACCCGCACAACCGATACCGAGCACGGAAATCAACAAGAGGCCAGCAAGGCCAGTTACTCTGCGAGTAAGCGTTTGGGTTGACTGAAAAACGAGCACGTCTGAATTACCCCCTCGAAGTTTTGAAATACCAAAATAGCTGTTGGCCAACGGGATTCACAACCTGTTCGCCGGACAGAAATGGAACAGTGATGTCGTTGCCCTGTTTTGTACTTACGAACAGCCACCGTCTAAACGGCCAGTATCTGACGGGAGGCTAGTCTGGCTTCACGCCGTGAGGAGGAATGGCAAAGAAAAACGCGGCCTGCTGAAAGGATCGATCTGGCTTAGCGAAATTGCAGGTCAAGATATGAAATGACATCCAAATCGAAATGCGCCTTCTCTGGTCGTGCGCGACCACACCGGGCGCAAAAACACCCGCACGGGCGGCAAAATCGGTACGTGAAGGACGGCCAGAATACTCGCGGGAAGATCCTCGGCTTGTTCGAATTCCAAAGCCACGCCGCCAAACCCTAAATCCAAAACACGCGCCCGTTGTGCTCCCTTTTCGCCGATCACCGCATAGGCGTTAGTGCCTGTCATCGAAACCCTTTCAGCTTTCCGCTGCACTGCATAGGAGACCGGCTCTGAAACTTCCGGCGCCTTCTGACTCGTAATGGATTCACCTGCGGCCGAAGAAGCAGCATCAAATTCGGTGGGGACCTTCTCCGCGGAGCGTGCTGTTATGGGAGTAGGTTCGGGGCGCGGGGGGTGTGCCGGAGTTGCGGCCTCGGTCGCGCTCGTCTCGCCTGGCTCCGCAGTGTGCTCGTGATTCGCATGCTTCAGGCGATAAAGACGCCCATCCGCAACGTGGATCAGTTGATCGGACTGATCTCCATCTTGAGGAAATGTAGCGACGCCGTGGTCCATCGCAACAGAGACGGCCAACTGCATCGGTTTTAGAGTTTCGAGGAACACGGTCTCAATACGACGGCACAGGGCCAGGGCTTGAGCCGCATCGGTTTGCGGTAGCACGAGAGCAAACTCATCGCCGCCAATTCGGAAAGCGGAGTCAGAAGTGCGCAAGGCCTTTTGGAGTGTTGCCGCTGCCGCGCGCAGAACTTCATCGCCGCGCGGATGGCCATATCGGTCGTTCACTTCTTTGAAGCGGTGCAGATCCAGCATGACAATGCCGAGCGGCATGCCATAGCGACGAGCGCGATTGATTTCCTTTTCGAACGATTCGGAGAAGAGCCGCCGGTTATAAAGGCCGGTTAAAGGATCGGTGACCGCATTGACCTGGAGCTTCTTGAACTCGTCATATTCGAGCACCACCGGCACGCGGATCATTCCGGCGGAGGAAAGAATATCCATCATCGTGGTCTTCAGAGAAACCGGACGACCAATTTGTTCGGAAATCTCACGCCGCCGCGTCAGCATCTCTTCCCAAAGCTGAAGGCTCTGACTTTCGCGCAGATCGAGATGGGTCGTGGCTCGGAAAAAGCGTTGAAGGAACTGACTCCGCGCAGGAATGTCCATGCTCTCGAGCGTGTCGGCGAGCAGCTCGAGATAAGAATCTTCAATGGGCAAGCGCGGGGCCGCAGGGGCTCCGGAGCTGGGCATGACTGGGTTTTCCCACATTCTGCCTACCCCGCGGGGTTTGGGGCTGGCTCACTCAACAAGATGGCTTTGCTAAACAGGGAGCAAGCCGAGTGCCAATCAAGGACACAAGAATCCAAAACACCGATAACGGGGGGACTTTGCGAACCGCGGTATGTTATTACAAGTTCGGCAGATATGCGAGCGTTCGATGAGTCAAAACACGAGACGAAGCAACCCTGGCGGATTCGTGATCCGGGGTGGGCATTCCATTACTCAAGTGGGCGAAGGAATTCCAGACCGAAGACCCTCATATCGCCCAAAATCTCTTGGCGCCGTACGCGAGCAGTAATAGGAGGAGTTTCGTTCGGTACTAGGCTCGACGAGGAAGCGGACGGCGCGGGAATCGTCAGGTGGACCGTCTGACCAACTCGGAGCAAATGAGAGGACGCGATGCAGGCTCCCCGGGCGCTTATATTCAGCGTTTTTGTAAGCTCGATAAACTCCGAGCCTGTTGGGTCCGAGCCGCGTAGAAACACGGGCACTTGAATTCTTATGCGCGCGGAGGCACGGGCTTGAGTACATTCTGAGCGGCGCCGGTCCTCGAGCTGTTGGAGGCTCAGATCCATTCTTGTAGTACCCTCGACCTAGTACAGACAAAGCAGGTTAAGTGCCAGTCGAGATGCTGGGAACCAAATATAACCCTCGTATTTTCATCGAGCTGATCAAGAGGGCTGAGGAATTCTCCACCGCTAGTTCGAACTGGCTGGCCATTTTGCCCACAGCATTTCCCAAAAAGTGCAAATGTGACGTATTTCCCATTGACAGTGGGTGAGGGTCTCTGAAAGGATGGGCTCCTAGGCTAGGGAAAATATTTTCCACATTGTCGGGAGGAGATTCAAGATATGGAGCTTGCCGCCTCCAATTCCACAGGGGAGCAAGTATCTGGCCGGACGAATGTGTCCTTGCAACAGGTACGTTCCTTCCTGGACACCTTGGACCATGGGGTCACGCTCTGTGATCGGGCGGGCCTGGTCATAGCTTCAAACGTCCTGGCCCAGAGTTGCCTGGAACAATTGGGGCTCGATGATCGGCGCTCGCTGAATGTTCTGAGGGATCTGCTGCACGTTGATGCGGGAGACATTCTCCAGCGCATGGAGGAAGGGGAAGACGAGATTGCCCTGAACGGGAGCTATGGCGGCAAGCGCTACCAAGCACGCATGCGGTGGATTCGGGATTCGGAGTGGCTGGCGGTTGAGCTCCGAGTTGAAGAAGGAAAAGAAGCGGCAGAATCTCGAGCGATCCAACCAACAGTTCAGGAACTGCTACAGGAACGTGAGATTACCTACCGAAACCTGCTGGCGGCATATTTGAAATTGCAGGAGGTCAACCGACAGAAGACGGTTTTTCTTGCGTCCGCGGCACACGAACTGAAGACGCCGCTCGCGGTGATTAAAGGCTATTACGATCTTTTGCTAACTGGGTCCCTCGGAAAGCTGACGGAGAAGCAGCGCGACATCCTCGAGGAATCCAAGGACAGCTGCGAACGGTTAGTTCGATTGGTATCCATGTTCCTGAATTATTCGGCGCTCGAGAGCGGAAAGCTGGTCCTGCAATTGCGCGAGAATGACTTGCGGGATTGCCTCGAAGAGATTACCGGTCGCTGGTCGGAGGGATACCAACGCAAGGGAGTAAAACTTGAGAGTCAGCTAGATCCGTCGATTCCGACGTTCAAATTCGACTATCAGAAGGTTCAACAAGTCACGTTCAACTTGCTCGACAATGCATTGAAACACACACCCGCGGGTGGAACCGTGACGTTACGCGCGAAGCCGCATTTCTGGGAGCGCCGCGTCTCTCAGGTCGAGCCACCCGAAGAACGAAGAAGATTCCGTCTGCCGAGACCCAACAGCGTAGAGGTAAGCGTGGCCGATTCGGGTGCAGGGATTGCTCCGGAGCATCATCAGGAGATTTTCGAGGATTTCATGCGCGTGGATAAGAACATGTCGGGAATGGGGCTAGGCCTGGCGATCGCGAAGCGATTGATCCAAGCGCATCGCGGGAAGATTTGGGTCGAAAGTGAAGCGCAGCGGGGAAGTACGTTTGCGTTTCTTCTGCCGATGGATCAAGGCTAGGAGCAATGGGACATGGGGAGCGAAAAATGCCTGTAAAAGAGAAAATTCTGGTAGTCGACGACGAGCCGAGCATTCGAAAATATCTGCAGACTTTGCTCGAAGTGGATGGTTTCGCCGTCGAAGCGGTGAGCAGCGGCAGGGAAGCAATTTCAAAAATCAACCTTGGGGAACGTCCGGACTTCATCATTCTTGACGTGTTGATGCCGGAAATGAGCGGACTGGATACCTTGCAGGAACTCATGCACCTGGACAGGAGCCTGAACGTCATCATGCTTTCCTGTTCGAATGAGGTTGGAACGGTGGTCGAAGCCATCCGGCTGGGTGCGCATGACTATCTGACCAAGCCCTTTGAGAAAACCGAACTGGATGCCGCGATGCTGAAGTCGCGGCAGAAAAAGCAATTGGCTCAGGAAAACCAGGCATTGAAAGACTATTGCGACCAAGTAACAGAGGATTTGAGCTTCCTGGCAGCAAGCCCCCAGATGGTTCGTATCCGGCAGCAAATCCTGCAGATTGCTCCCGTGGATGTGCCGGTTTTTGTTTGCGGAGAAAGCGGCGTCGGCAAAGAAGTCGTGGCCAGAATGATTCATTTGCGCTCCAAGAGGCGGAATCAGGCGTTTATCAAGGTGAACTGCGCTGCCCTTCCGGGGGAGTTGCTGGAGTCGGAGCTTTTTGGCTTTGAGCAAGGGGCTTTTACCGGTGCCGTCCGGGCAAAACCCGGCAAGTTTGAACTCGCGAACAAGGGCACGATCTTTTTGGATGAAATTGCGGAAATGTCGGTGCACCTGCAGGCAAAACTGCTTCACGTGCTGCAGGATCATCAATATTCGCGGCTTGGCGGCCGCCATCTAGTGGAAACGGATGTGCGAGTCCTGGCTGCGACCAATGTCGACGTTCACGAAGCCATGAAAACCGGTCGATTCCGTGAAGATCTCTACTATCGCCTGAATGTGCTCTCGATCAATGTGCCGCCGCTGCGCGAGCGAACCTCGGAAATCCCGTTGCTGTTCCGCCACTTCCTCGATAAATACAGCGAGAAGTTCGGCAAAACCCCGCAATCGCCCTCGAAACACTTGCTCGACGCTGCGGTGAACTACCCCTGGCCCGGAAATCTGCGGGAACTCGAGAACTTCGTGAAGCGCTACGTAATTCTCGAAGATGACGAAGGCAGTCTGAGAGAGCTCATCGAGATGTCCGCTTCACGTCAAAGAACATCCCCGAGGACGGAAACGGCCGTTCCTCGCGAGCAAGGTTTGAAGGCGCTGGTTCGTGGCTTAAAGGACGAGGCGGAGATGGAAGCAATAGCCGACGCCCTCGAGAAGACTCGCTGGTGCCGCAAAGACGCCGCAAAAATGCTTGGAATCAGTTACAAAGCGCTTCTTTATAAGATGAGGCAGTTCAATCTGGACACTCCACGGGGTCGGCGTAGTAGTGCCGCAACCAAGACGGAGAAGACCGAAGAGGAAGCAGCCATCGAGCAGTCATAGGCTTCTTAAGGCGTTCTAGTACGCGCCCGTTTCTTCTGAGAACACCCTGCAAAAAGAAAACTTGCGGTAAGTTTTCGCGCGGGATATTGTGCGCTTCGAAACGCACAGTAGCCTTTGCGCGCGGGCGAGTCGCCTTGGGTCAAAGTTAGATAAATTCGAGACGGAGCGAAAGCACCTATCGCGGCTTTGTGTGTCGCAATGCAGACCAGAGGTTAGGAACGCTGAGGTCCCGATTCTCGATTCAGCTTGAGGATGGGTCGGTGCCGCCAGGGCCACAAGTGAGGGAAGAGAATGTCTGTAATGACGGAACGCCGTACCGCGCGACGGTACGACTTAACTCTGCCGATCAGCATTCGATCTGCCGCGGAGAGCCTGGTCAGTCGACAGCACGGGAAGACCAGAGACATTTCGACTCGAGGACTTTACTTCGTTATTACGCAAGACCTGCAGGCGGGCTCTGAACTGGATATCACTCTGACTTTGCCTGCGGAGATCACCCATGGAACCGACGTTCTTGTCCGCGCCCAAGGAAAGGTTGTAAGGGTGGAGCGTCGGCTCGAGGACGGCGAGACGCGGATGGGTGTTGCCGCAGTCATAGAGCGCTACGACATCATGCGCGGCCAGTCCCAAAAGAGCTAGTCGGCCGGAGCTTACGTCGAAACGGGCGGAAGTAAGCTTCCGGAGATTGCCCCTGATTTTTCCCTGCTGGTACCCCGCTCAAGTCAAACAAGTCTAGCAAGGTACTATTACCTGCCATACCCAAGAGCTCTCATAATATTGAAAATAAAACTGTTATTTTTCTAGCGCTGGAATTGCCACCTTCCTCCGAGTCCAGACCTTTGGCCGAGAATGTGCTGTTCAAACGGCAAGGATATGTTCATCGAGGGTTCAATCCGAAAACGTCAGGAGCAGCGGAGCTCCTGGAATCGAGTTCCTCCCGACCACGTTTTGTTCGGAACTTCTCCGGCGATGAGCGCGTTGCGCGGCCAGGGGCAAAGAATTTGCCGAACCAATGTTCCCGTTCTCATTACTGGAGATGGTGGAACTGGGAAAGAGGTCCTTGCCAGGTGGATCCACGCGCACTCGGAATATGCTCCTGGGGAATTCGTGAAAGTCAATTGTGCGGCGATTCCGGGAACGCTCCTCGAAAGCGAACTATTCGGATATGAACGAGGCGCCTTCACAGGGGCGAATTTCAGCAAACCGGGGCGTGTGGAGCTTGCCGACCGGGGCACACTGTTTCTTGATGAGATTGCAGACT
Organism: Candidatus Acidiferrales bacterium; assembly: GCA_963783955.1. Classification (GTDB taxonomy): domain Bacteria; phylum Acidobacteriota; class Terriglobia; order Acidiferrales; family UBA7541; genus Acidiferrum. Next base: position 244,145 of record CAWAPN010000006.1, read on the forward strand.
TGGATCTGAATCTGCAAAGCAAACTGCTCCACTTTCTTCAGGACGGCACTTTTTCCCGCATCGGCGATCAGACCGAGCGCAAAATCGACGTTCGCTTGTTGTGCGCGACCAACAAAGACTTGCAGGCAGAAACCGATGCGGGGCGATTCCGGCAAGATTTGTTTTACAGAATACATGTTTTTCGATTGAGTCTTCCTCTGCTTCGCCAACGACGGGAAGACATCCCCGCACTCGCAGAATATTTTCGGCAGCATTTTCAATTGCAATTCGGAAAAGCGTCCCAACCGTTTCCGCCGGAAATTCTGGACTACTTCCAGAGCCTACGATGGCCCGGAAATATCAGGGAGCTCTCGAATGTAGTAGCTCGGTATGTATTGGTCGGCCCCGAGGCCATGATCAGCCCGGAGAGCCACCCGAAGAAGACAAGATTCGTTATCAATCAAAATGGGGCACACGCGACTCTGAAACGAATGGCCAAGGACGCCATCAAAGAGGTCGAGCGTAATGTCATTTTGGAGGCCTTGCGGGCGAATCAATGGAATCGCAGGAAGACCGCGCAGGAATTGAAAATTAGTTACCGAGCCCTGATCTATAAAATCCAAGACGCTGGCCTCGCTTCGCGCCGTGCTGCTGCAACAAGTCCCGCCCCGGTGCCTCGGGTCCACGCGAAGAGTGGGGGAGACGACTAGGCCAGGTAGTCCTTACCCGGGAGTTGATTCGTTGCTTAATCCCTGCAATCCCTCGATACTCCCACGGTCCGATTCAACGACACTCTTCTCTGCACCATGGCTGTGAGGACAGGTTTCTATCGAAGGGCAACGTGTCGCTAGTCCTCGGAACAGTCGCCCCCGACTGTCCTTCTTTTGTTCCTCTCACCAGTTATTGTGGTCGCCCCGTAATTCTATCGTTTCTGCGGAACTTACCCCGGAGGAAACGAAATGAGACACGGTCATGCGCGGACCGTCCGTACCCCAGCCTACCGAGTGCGCAAAAATCTAAAGAAGTCACATCTCCTACTCGCGATTGCGTTGATCGTTCCCGTTCTGTTCTTAAATGGCTGCGCTGGTTTTGCGAACGGAGCAAACAAAACATCTTCTGCCACGTTCCAATTGAGTCCTTCGAGCGTGAGCTTCGGTCCAGTTGCGGTTGGCAAGCAGGCGACACAGGCTATTTCTGTTTCGAATGCGGGAAAGGTTCCGGTAAAGATCACCGAGCTCGCGCTCTCGAACTCTCACTTTAGCGTCCCTGGCGTTACAACCCCGATGTCGCTGGCAATTGGCCAAACCGAAACTTTTCATGTCGCTGTGAACCCGACAGCGACCGGCAGCTTGACGGCTACTCTGACAGCGCAGGGGGATGGCGGCAGCCAGCCGGTCGTAATCAACTTATCCGCGACGGCCGTGAGTTCTCAGGCGCAAATATCGGCCAGCCCAACCAGCGTCAATTTCGGAACAGTCTCGACCGGATTGAAAATGAATAGCAACGTCTTGATAACCAACTCCGGTGCGACCGACCTAACGATCTCCGTACTTGCGCTTTCTGGCACTGAATTCAGTCTCAGCGGCATGAATACACCAAAGACGATTGGCGCGGGCCAGTCTGCCCAGGTTGTACTTACTTTCTCACCGCTAACATCCGGAAGTGCCACGGGGAGTCTGAATATAACCAGTAACGATCCCAGCAATCCCGCAATCACTATCCCTCTGAGTGGCGCCGGAACTACGGCAACCACAGGTCAACTGAACGCAACCCCGCCAGAGCTTAGTTTTGGCATGGTGTCTACTGGTAGGTCCGCGACCAAGCAGATCGTCTTGACGAACACCGGAAACGCAGCCGTCAAGATAGCCAGTTTGTCTGCCCATGGAGTTGGCTTGACCACAAATGGACTAACGCCGCCGGTGACGCTCAATCCCTCCGAGAATCTGACGGTTACGGCGTCGTTCGCCCCGACCTCCGCTGGTAGCGCGATGGGATCGATCACGGTTGTGAGTGACGCAACGAACTCTTCGTTGACCATCCCATCGACTGGAACCGGGGCGCAAGGCGAGCTCGCGATTTCGCCCGCAATCCTTAACTTTGGCAGCGTCTTGAGCGGCCAGACAAAGTCTCAAACAATTACTGTGACCAACACCGGTAACGCGGCGTTGACCATCGCTCAACTGCAGACCAACGGTAGCGGGTACAGCATAAGCGGCCTTCAGGCGCCGGCGACAATTCCCGCGGGTGCAAGTGTGGCATTCAACGTACTTTTTGCCCCCGCCGCACCCGGAAGTCTGGCCGGAACGGTCAGCATCGCGTCCAACGCCTCCAGTTCCCCCAGCGTATTGTCACTGACCGGAACGGGCACTGCGGCTTCGGCCACGCTGTCGCCGAATCCGGCCAGCGTGAGCTTTTCGAACGTGAGCGCAGGCAGCTCGAGTTCGCAGCCCGTCACGATCAGCAACAGTGGCAACACGACCTTAACTGTTTCGCAGATAGCGATAAACGCTAAAGGTTTCACTGTGAGTGGAATAACCACACCGCTGACGTTAGGGCCGGGGCAGAATACCGCAGTCATGGTGACCTTTAAACCGACAGGCTCTGGGACCACCGCGGGAGAAATTACAATCGCTAGCACCCAGGGCGCGAGCGTAGTTATCCCGGTTTCTGGAAGCGCAGTTCAACCCGCCTTATCAGCACTTCCTTCTGCGATCACCTTTGGAGACGTGACCGAAGGTTCGCCCGCGTCGCAGACCGTGCAGTTGGCCAACAGTGGCACGGGCACTCTCTCGATTACTCAGATCAGTGTGACCGGAAGTGGGTTTAGCGCCGGAAGTTTGCCCCTGCCTGTCAGTCTGAATTCCGGGCAGACGAGCAACTTCAATGTCCAGTTCGCTCCGACAGCAGCGGGATCGGCCAGCGGCAGTGTGACCATCGTCAGCAACGCGCCGAATTCGCCAGCCATCGTTGCCCTTAGCGGAACCGGAATGCCTGCCACCCAATCGCTCTCGCTCAGCGCAACGAATCTTGCCTTCGGAAGCGTCACCGCGGGATCCTCATCGACCCAGAGCGTCGCGCTGACGAATTCCGGCAACGCAAAGGTGACCGTTTCGCAAATCACAGAAAGTGGAACCGGATTCACACTGAGCGGAGCCGGTTCTCCCGTGTCCTTATCGCCCGGCCAGAGTATGACTTTTGCCGTTATCTTCGGCCCCAGCGCTTCGGGAACAGACAGCGGGAGCGTGACCATTCTCAGCACCGCAACGGGCTTTCCGAAAACCATTACCCTCTCCGGTACCGGAGTGCAGGTAACGTCCCACTCCGTTAACCTAAGTTGGGGGGCAAGCACTTCAAGCGTCACTGGATACAATATCTACCGCAGTACCATCAATGGATCGGGCTACTCCAAGATAAACTCTGCCTTGGTTGCAACCCTGAGCTTCGAAGATGACGGTGTTCAGGCCGGGACGACATACTACTACGTCGTAACGGCGGTCAACTCCAGCGGCGAAGAGAGTGCAGACTCCAACCAGGCGACCGCGGTTGTCCCTTAATTTGGTTCTCACGTCTTCCGAGCGGCCGCGACCTCCGGAACGACGGAGTTCCGGTGGAGTCTTGCATAAGTCCAGACCAGAAGCTGGGCGAGCAACGCTCCTGTTGTGTCGATCAGCACATCTCGCACGGAAGGTTCGCGAAGTGGCACAAACGACTGATGCCATTCATCGAGTCCCGCATATCCCGCGGCGATCAATAGAGTGATGATCGCCCAATTCAATTGCCAACCACTCCGCGGCCCTCGAATGCCGTGAAAAATAGTGACACTGAAAATCCCGAACTCCGTGATGTGCGCGAACTTTCTTATTGCGAAATGCATCAGCCGTAGCATGTGCGCATTTGCGGCGGGAAAAAGACGATGAAGAATGGGAAGAATTACGCGCCCCGTTTTTTCAGCGCTGAAATAGTGCGTGGAAAAAAGCGAAATCACGATTGCGACACAAATCGCCGGGAGCCAATATTTTAGTCGGGCCATACCAGATTTGTAAAAATAACCGTCTTTTTGGCGAACGAGTCCTTTCCTGAAGAGTATCGTCTCCTGAGGAGTATCGTCGAAATTAGGCTATCACACAGGAAAGCGAGGCGGCGTGTCTCGGGCCCGCTCGCAGGGTTAAGGGACAAATGTGGCATAAAAGGCAGTTTTCTTCCCATGGCTTTTGAGAGCAAACCCGCGAAATCGTCTGGGAATGCGTTGTGAAGCCACGATATCTACCTTTATTTGTTGTACTTAGATGACTGTCTCGAACCTGAGACAGCGCCCGAAACCGATGCGATTTTTGGCCCACATATTGCTCTTCTCCGAAGTCACCCTTTCGAAAGGTTCGCATGGCAGAATACTGCGCTAGGACTGTAAACTCGAAGGATCGAGTTGAAGAGGTAAGCTTTCTATGATGAGAAATGGCACGATAACCGCGGCGGACGCCAAACGGGTGTTGAACCGGTATTGGTGGGTTCTACCATTGGCAGTACTTACGCTCGGATCTTTAGGGTATCTCGCGACCCGGGTCTTGCCGAAGAAATACAAATCCATCACTACCGTGCTGGTCGAACAGCCTGTCGTGCCGGCAGATTTCGTACGTCCCGTCGTTCAGGAAGACCTGAATCACCATCTGGCCTCCATGCAGGCCGAAGTGTTGAGCACTTCCCGGTTGCAGCCCATCATTGAGAAATTTAACTTGTACCCCGACCAGAGAGGCAAGGTCAGCGACGCAATTCTGCAGAACCAACTCCGTGGTGTGATCGACGTCGAGTTGATGCAACCGATGTTGGGATCGGTGAATCGCCAGCCTCCCGGATTTAGCATCAGCGTGACATTCGACAACCCTAGGCGTGCTCAACAGATTTGCCAGGAAGTCACGAACATGTTTATGGATGAGAACAAGAAAAGCCGGGAGGGCAAGGCAGAAGCCACTACGAGCTTCCTCGGTGACCAACTCGCTCAGGCAAAAGCCAAGTTAGACGAGCAGGACGCCAAGCTCGCAGACTTCAAGCGAAAATATCTGGGTTCTCTGCCAGAAGAAGAACAGGCGAACCTGAACCTGCTCAACGGACTAAATACGCAGTTAGAGGCAAACACCCAGGCCATTAACCGGGCACAGCAAGATAAGGCCTTCAACGAGGCTTTGCTCAACCAGCAGGAAGCGAACTGGAAGGCAACCCTGATCGGCGGGGGAGATCAGAGTACGGACACGCTCGAGGCGCAGCTAGCGACGCTAAGAGAACAACTCCACGATCTTTTGTTGCGCTATAAACCTGAACATCCCGACGTCATCAAACTGAAATCGCAGGTGGAAGATCTGGAGCGTCGAATTGCAGCAGAACCGGCGACCCCTGCAACGCCACCTCCGACTTCCGCCTCAGGGAAAGCCCCTCGTGAGCCCGCACAGCTTCAGCAGTTGCGAGGCAGGATCAAGCAAGACGAATTGAGCATCGCGGATCTAACCAGACGGCAAGGACAGATTCAGAACCAAAGCAGTGTTCTACAAGCGCGCGTGCAATCCAGCCCGATGGTGGAAGAACAATTTAAGGAACTGAACCGCAGTTACCAGACAGCGCAGCAGATTTACGACCAGCTGTTGAAGAACCAGTCCGATGCGTCGATAGCCACGAAATTGGAGCAACAGCAAGAGAGCGAAAGATTCCAAACGCTGGATCCTCCGGATTTGCCGACTACTCCGTCCTTTCCCAAGGCGCTTCAATTCGTAGGCGGTGGACTCGGCGGCGGCCTGGTGCTGGGGCTGGCAATTCTGTACCTCATCGTCATGCTCGATAAGGGGATTTACTCCGAGCGCGATGTTGAACTCTCTTTGAAAGTGCCCGTTTTGACGGTGGTCCCGAGCCTCGACCAGAAAATGAGCCGCAAGAGCAGGGAAGTTGGGCATGCCAGGAAATTTGAACCCAGTGTAGCGTTGAAAGGCTGAGGGCTGGAGAAGAGGAAAATAGCTGATGAGCAGGATTCACGAAGCATTAAAAAAAGCTGCGCAAGAGAAAAATGCCAATCTCGCAAGTGGAAATGGCAACGATGTAGCGCTCTCGTCTGAGGAGCTTGCCGGTGCCGCAGTGCCGGCCGTTGAGAAGATGCGCCTCGATGAAATTGCCAATCGGGGCGATGGCACTCCGACCGAATTTTTCCGTTTTGAGGAGTTTGTAAAGCGTTGTGCACACCCGCAATGGAGAATAGATCCAGCGGCGAGCGTCTTCTCTGCAATCAATGTCGATACCGTTGGCGCCGAGAAGTTTCGCACGCTGCGTTCGCGCCTTTATCAAATTGCGGCGACTCAGACTCTTCGAAAGCTTTTGGTCACCAGCACTTCGCCGCAGGAAGGCAAGACCTTCACGGTAGCGAATCTAGCGTGGTCGTTCGTAAGACAGCCGGAACGTCGAGTGCTGCTGATCGACGCTGATCTTCGGGCTCCGCGGCTCCACACGCAGTTTGGAGCGCCGAAGGGGCCAGGCCTGGCCGACTACCTTCGCGGGGATGCGGACGAATATAAGATTATGCAGGTTGGTCCCGAGGGGAATCTGTGCTTGATTCCTGCTGGTATCGATGTGTCGAACCCAAGCGAGCTACTGCACAGCGAGCGGATGAAGCGACTGCTCGACAACATGGCGCGTGTGTTTGATTGGGTGATTCTGGATTCGCCGCCGGCTCTGGCTATTCACGATGCCAGTATCCTGTCGGACATGTGCGATGGTGTGTTGTTCGTAGTGCGGGCGGGTTCGACGGATTCTGCGATGGCAGAAAAAGCGGCGTCCGAATTTCGAGACAAGAATCTGCTGGGAGTGGTTTTGAACCGCGCCGACCGAAGTGAAGCTTACGGCTCGTATTATTATTACGGTTACACCCACTCTTTAGAAAAGCAGGCAGTCGCGGAAAAGGCATAATCCCGCGAGAGCATCGAGACCAAAAACGAGCGACCTAACGCGCGCTGTTTCGGCGTTTCTGTATTGCTTCACTCATGGCGGACAAGAACGGTGTCGGCCGAGAATCTTCACTCAAGGGCAGGGCTATGTGCCGTTTCTCAGTTTCGCCAAAATCGTTCACAATCTCCGCAGGATGACTCACCAGTTGCGAGGTCAAAACCGCAGTTACGCCGGGATGTTTCAACACATTATCGAGATAATCCTTACACAGCTCCGCCAGCTGTTTTTCTCGCTTTTCCGGTTTGGCCGACAGATCTGTATCGTCGATGTCCAGCTCGGTGATGAAAACTTGAAGTTCGAGTTTTCCGACTTCTTTTAGAAACGCGTGGAGACCGCTCCAATCCGGCAAATAGTCATAGCGAGCCCTCAAATGAGATTGCAAGCTCAGCGCGTGAATGGGGATACGGTTGGTCCGGAACCAGCGGAGAAAGCCGATCGTGATGAGCCGCCGGTGATGACTGTTTTCGGAGTCATCCACAAGCCCGCGTTCGCTGTAGGTCAATATCGCTCTAGGATCGGCTTCCGAGGCCGCGCGAAACGCGATCGCTATGTACCTCAGCCCAAGAAGCTTCATCCACAGGGAATTGCGCATGCCGTCATCACGGTGATCGCCCGGCTCGACTGCCTCGCGGACAACATCCCAGGAGTGGATTCGGCCCGCATATCGGCCGACTACGGTCTGCACATGCTCCCCAAGGAGTTGACCGGCGTTGTCTGCGGTTGCTTCCTTCACGACCCACGGCGGGAGGTCTAGATGCTGGCAGAGAGTTCGCCCGTACAACGCCATCGCGTTTTCTTTCGCAAATGTTGTTAATTCATCTGCGGCGGCGAAATCGTAACGATCAGGCTCAGGATGGACCTGGCTCCATTCGATTTGGTTTTCAGGCGCGAGAATGTTGCACTGCTCGTTGATAAATCCTCGCAGCTGAGGGTTATCGAGCTGCTCGGCCGAAACCGCGGAGCCTACCAACATGGATTTGGCGATTGCTGCGGCTCGCAAACCTTCGGATTCGATTGCAAGTGCGGAGAAGGGCCAAGTCACAGAAGAACACATCGCTGTCGCAATAGAACCTGTGAACAAAGCTCTGCGTTGCATTGGTCAGGTCAGGAGGCTACCACACTTTGGAAACTAAGGGCTGTCCGGCGGGCCGTTTTGGCAACGCGAACGGGCCCTTGGGCGAGGCCCCCTCGGGCGCTGGTCGCACGCAGCTTCCGGATCAGCAACTTGTTTAAAATCAGCAGCTTAAATCAATATGAGCTTGGCTTTATCAACTTAACTCAGGCGCCGAGGAACGGAACGAAACGGTCTCGGACTCCGCCGCCAGGTTGAGCACGTTTTTACAACAAACCGGCATTCCCTTTCTCTCCTCTCGACGAGGCCCGGGAGGGCTGAATCGTCGCTCAACTTCGCGAATGCATAAGCCATTTACTTTTAGTAACATGCGGCGAGATAAAGCGTTGGTGAAAGCGTCCGGGAGTGCCAATATTGGCATGAGAATTGCGAATCACACAGTGAGTCCGTTGTGACTCTAGCGGCGGTAGCTTGCTGCAAGTAGCGTGTCGGCCAAGAAGAGTAGAGGAATCTAGGGGGAAGCCTTCGTGGAAGAGTTGGGATTACAGGTGGCGGAGAAAGGCGCGTCTAAGTTTCCATGGTTCGCCTTGCAGGTCAGGTCGCGTCGCGAGCAGCCGATAGCCGCGCACTTAAAGGGGCAGGGTTTTGAGTGCTTCCTGCCCATGTATAAGAGCACGCGGCGTTGGTCCGACCGAGTCAAGGAAGTCGACCAGCCCCTTTTCCCGGGTTACCTGTTTTGCCGCTTCGATCTGCACAATCGCGGCCCGCTGCTCATGACGCCGGGGATTCAGCAGATCGTCGGAATTGGGCGCACTCCGATGCCGGTCGAAGAAAGCGAAATGGAATCGATCCGGCAAGCTCTGGCTTCTGGCCTGCCGAGCCTGCCGTGGCCCTATCTCGAGCTTGGACAGCGGGTACGAGTCAACCACGGAAGTCTAAAGGACCTTGAAGGAATCCTGATCAACTTCAAAGGCAGCAATCGGGTGGTTTTATCGGTGAGCTTGTTGCAGAGATCGGTAGCCATGGAGATCGACTTGTCTTGGGTCATTCCGCTGAACGAGGTCAAGAGGGCGACGTCGAACATCCTTGGGGAACGCTCGGCAGCCACAGTTTTGGGTTAAGTCAGTTTGAGTAGTTTCACTGAGGCGAGGAAAGAGACGGGAAAGATGGCTTTGTTTCGAACAGGTGTAACACGTGAAGACAAGCGGGTGGATGTGACCGTGCGCGTCCCGACGAACAATGCGGACGAGGTGTCAACCCGTATGATCCTGTCTGAAGACGCCTTCAGCTCTATGCTTTACCTCGAACGGCGCCGCGCGGAAAGAGGCCAAAAGCGGTATGTTCTGCTTTTGGTTGACGTGAAGGACGCGATTTCCGATAAACAGAAGAGCCGCACGATCGAACTGATCGGCCAGACAATCTGCTCTGTCACTCGTGAAACGGATTTGATTGGTTGGTATGTGTACGGTCACATCCTGGGCGTGATCGCCACCGAAATCGGCAGGGCAACGTCTGTCGAGGTTCGCGCAAAGATGTCCCAGAAGTTTCGCGCCGCATTTCTAGAAGCGCTGGGACCAAACAAGGCGTCACGAATCTCTCTTTCCTTTCATTTCTATCCAGAAGAGACCGAAGACGGCGATTTCAACGATTCCTCGAACAGCGCGCATTATCCGGAATTTTCAAGAAAAAAGCCCACACGTAAACTGGCACTGGGATTCAAGCGCGCCATGGACATCGTCGGCAGCGCGTTTGCTCTGGTTGTCCTGCTGCCTTTGTTTGCGATCGTAGCTCTCGCAATCATGGCTACTTCGGAAGGGCCGGTTTTGTTCAGCCAGGAGCGCCTGGGGCAGTATGGCAAGAAGTTTCGTTTCCTGAAGTTTCGTTCCATGCGGCAGAACTGCGACAGCAAGATTCACCAAGAATACGTGAGCCGTTTTATTGCCGGACAGGTTACGCCTGGAAACAGCAATGGCGCCGCGGCGACGTTTAAGATCCAGAAGGATCCTAGGGTCACTTCGGTTGGAAGAATTCTTCGCAAGACGAGTTTGGACGAATTACCCCAGTTCTGGAATGTTTTGATTGGGGAGATGTCCCTGGTCGGCCCGCGCCCTCCGCTCGAATATGAGTTCAAAGCCTACGACGTGTGGCATCGCCGGCGCGTTTTGGAGATTAAGCCTGGCATCACCGGTTTGTGGCAGGTGCAGGGTAGGAGCCGTACGCACTTTGACGATATGGTCCGCCTCGATCTGAAGTATGCTCGGGCTTGGTCCATCTGGCTCGACATGGAGATTCTGCTGCGTACTCCAGCAGCGGTTGTTTCGGGCGAAGGCGCTCACTAAAGATTCCAATCCCAATACCCACCAGGTCAACCGCAAGGCCGCGTGGCTGCTCGTTTGGAGAGCTGCAAAAAGCAAGTCCTGAGGAAAGCCCTAACTCCAGTCATCACTCGTGAGTTAGCCCGCCCTGTAAGCAAGCCAAGAGGAGGCTCCATGATTCGGATCGGTGTCGTTGGTTATGGATACTGGGGACCGAATATCGTTCGGAATTTTCACACCCATGAATCTTCCGAAGTTGTGCTGGTCGCAGACAAAAACCACAACACGGAACAGCGTTTACGCAAAGCGCACCCCGGGATTCCCTTCACCACAAATCCTGCGGAAGTGCTGAACTCGTCCAAAATCGACTTGGTGGCTGTCGTCACACCCGTTTGGACGCATTACGAGCTGGCAAAAGCAGCGTTGGAAAATGGCAAACACGTTTTCGTCGAAAAGCCATTCACCTGCAGCGCCGCGCAGGCGGAAGAACTGATTGAGTTGGCCGACCGCAAGAATCTGCAAATCATGGTGGACCACACCTTTTTGTTTACGGGAGCGATGAAGAAGATCCGTCAATTGGTGGATCAAGGCGAACTCGGCGACCTGTACTACTACGATTCCCTGCGCGTAAACCTGGGCCTGTTTCAGCACGACGTGAATGTAATATGGGATTTGGCTCCGCACGATCTTTCGATCATGGACTACGTCATCAAGGAGAAGCCGGAAGCGGTGGTGGCAACCGGCGAAAGACATTTGAACGGCGTAGAGGACATTGCTTTTATCACCATTTATTTCCCAAAGCGCATTATCGCGCACATCAACGTCAACTGGTTGTCGCCCGTGAAAGTCCGCACAACGTTAATCGGCGGCGAAAAGAAGATGCTTGTGTGGAATGACCTCGAAGCCGACGAAAAGATCCGCATTTACGACAAGGGAGTGAGCATGGCAACGAATCCAAGCAACTTGCACCAGTTGCTTGTCAGCTACCGGTCGGGCGATATGTGGGCGCCACAGATTGAACAGATCGAAGCACTGCGGGCGGAAACAGAGTACTTTGTGAAATGTATCGAAGAAAACCACAAACCGTTCAACGACGGCATCGCCGGGTTACGGGTCGTTCGCATGCTTGAAGCCGCCGATCGTTCCGTGCGCAGCCGTGGCGAGGTGGTTGCCCTGTGAGCGAGTTTCTGTGTATTGCGCCCAGCGTAAAACTCGGAAAAGACGTCAAGCTCTCGCACTTCATCAATCTATACGGCTGCGAAGTCGGTGATGAAACCAAAATCGGCGCGTTCGTGGAGATTCAGAAAAATGCCCGCGTTGGCCGGCGCTGTAAGATTTCCAGCCACACCTTCATTTGCGAAGGCGTGGACATCGAAGACAACGTTTTTATCGGCCACAGCGTAACGTTCATCAACGACACGTATCCTCGAGCGACGGCAGACGGCGGCAGCCTGCAGACCGAAGCCGACTGGCACGTGGAGAAGACGCGAGTTTGCAAAGGAGCCTCGATTGGCTCGGGCTCTACCATTCTTGCAAACGTCACCATCGGCGAAAATGCGATCGTTGGCGCCGGCAGTGTGGTGACCAAGGATGTTCCCGCAAATGCGATTGTTGCGGGAAATCCCGCGAAATTCATGCGGTTTGTGACAAAGGAGAAAAAGTAGCGACATGACAAGCGCAACGAAGATTCCGTTTCTGGACCTGGTGACGCCCCATAAAGAACTCGAAGCGGAATTACTGGCGGTCGTCAAACAGGCCTTCAGCAATGCGGGTTTTATCGGCGGTCCGATGGTTGAGGATTTCGAGAAGAAATTCGCCGGGTTCTGCAACGCCAAGTATTCGATTGGCGTGAACAGCGGTACGGATGCGCTCCGTTTTGCATTCATGGCGGCAGGAATCGAACCCGGCGACATCATCGTCACCGTTCCCCACACTTTTATTGCAACGACCGAAGCAATATCGCAAGCTGGCGCGCAAATCGTGTTTGTCGACATCGACGAACAGTCCTACACAATGGATCCGAAGAAGCTTCGCGCCTACCTCGAATCGGAATGTGACTTCGACAGCCGCACTGGCAAGCTGATCGCACGGCGTTCGAAGCATCGCGTTGCCGGTGTTGTGCCGGTGCATCTCTACGGACAAACCGCGGACATGGATCCGATTCTGGAACTTGCCGAGAAGTACAACCTATTTGTGATTGAAGATGCCTGCCAGGCGCACGGTGCGGAATACTTCTCGAAGAAAGAGAACGCCTGGAAGCGCGCCGGTACCATGGGCAGGGCGGCGGCGTTCAGCTTTTATCCGGGAAAAAATCTTGGAGCGTGCGGCGAAGGCGGTGCAATCACCACGAACGACCTTGCGATGGCCGATCGGATGAAAATGATTCGCGATCACGGCCAAGCTAAGAAGTATTACCACGACATCGAAGGCTACAACGGACGTCTCGACTCGATCCAGGCCGGCTGGCTCTCCGTAAAGCTCCGCCATCTGGCCAAATGGAATGAATCGCGCCGCGCTCTCGCTCACCGGTATCATGAGCTGCTGAAAGAGGCCAAGGACGCAATCGCCATACCCGTTGAGGCGCCCTGGACAAAAGGCGTATATCATCTCTACGTTGTGCGGGTGCAAGACCGCGAGGCTCTTCAAGCCCATCTCACAGAAGCGGGAATCGGCTCAGGCATTCACTATCCCATCCCTCTCCATCTACAAAAGGCCTATCAACACCTCGGCTACAAAAAAGGCGACTATCCCGTTACCGAACGAATCGCCGAGGAAATTGTTTCTTTGCCGATGTTTCCCCAGCTGACAAAGAGTCAACTAGACCAGGTTGCTAACCGAGTAAAGGAATTCGCCGCCGCAAAGGTCGGAGCTGGGTCCGGGTACCGCCGGGCTTAACAGCCGCTTTCCTACTTACAAATCACAACTACATCGGATCGGATTGGTCGAGGTGCTCCGAGCGCCTCGCGCCCCTTGCGATCACCATTCCTACCTTGACAACTCTCCTGTCGCTAAGTCCTTGCCAATGAGCGAAATACGTATGCCTCGCCTTGACCGTTTGACCACCCTCTACCTCGGATTGCCCATCACCCGGATCCTGGGACCGAACGCCAGGGCGCGCGTTCCCATCTTGATGTACCACAGCATCTCCGACAATTTGTTCGGTAAATCGCATCCTTATTATCACATCAACACCGCTCCCGAAATTTTTGCCAGCCAGATGCGGTGTTTGCGGCAAGCCGGCTACCGCACCATTGATCTTTGTCACCTGGTGGACGGATTGAGCCAGGTGGAGGATCTTACGCGAACTGTGGTCATCACCTTTGATGACGGTTATCAGGATTTCTACACCGAAGCGATGCCGGTCATGAAGCAATGCGGCTTCTCAGCGACCATTTTCCTCGCAACCAACCGGATCCAGGACACCTCGGTGTGCCTCGAAGGCGTGAATTACCTGACGTGGCGCGAGGTTCGCGAACTCCACGCGGAAGGCATCCAATTCGGGTCCCATACCGTGACTCACCCAGATTTGCGTTCGCTCGGGCCGGAGCAGATTGAATACGAATTGGGATATTCCAAAGAGATGATCGAAAACAAGCTCGGTGTAGCCGTGAATTCCTTCGCCTATCCCTTCGCGTTTCCGGAAGAGAATGAGAATTTTACGCGCTTTCTGCTGGACGAGTTGGAAAACCAGGGATTTCAGAATGGCGTTACGACGATGCTGGGCCGCGCGGGCAAGCACCATAGCCGGTTCTTTCTGCCAAGATTGCCGGTGAACACCTGGGATGACCAAAGCTTTCTCCTCGCCAAACTTCAAGGCGGTTACGACTGGCTTCACTGGCCGCAGCGCTTGAAAAAGGTCATTCATCACAACATGACGCTGATGCAGCAGTCGACAGGTTGGAGTTAGAAAGGCATGATTTCTCAGGGATCGCTCAATGGGCACGAGGAACAAACGTTGGCGGAGAGTATCGGCCGCGTTCGTTACGTCGTCGTTACTCCGGTGCGCAATGAAGAAGCAAATATCGAAGAAACCATCCGATGCGTCGCTTCGCAAACCGTCCGGCCGGAAGAATGGATCGTCGTAGATGATGGTTCCACCGACAGGACCAGCGAAATCCTGACGCAATTTTCAAAGATTTATCCGTGGCTAAGAGTCCTCAAGCTTTCCGACCGCGGTTCGCGTGAGCCCGGCAGTGGCGTTATCCGGGCCTTTCTATCTGGCGTCAAGCAGATCCAGGCAACCGACTGGGAATTCATCGTGAAATTGGATGGCGATCTTTCCTTTGGGAAGGATTACTTCCCTCGATGCTTTGAGGAGTTCCGGAAAGATCCGAGCTTGGCGGTCGGTGGCGGCAAGATTTGCCACGAAGACGGCAAGGTCCTTCAAGGCGACAATGCTCCAAAATTTCATGTGCGCGGGGCAACAAAGATTTACCGTCGCGCCTATTGGGACGCGGCCGGCGGAGTGCCGCCGGTAACCGGTTGGGACACCATCGACGAAGTCAAAGCCAACATGCTCGGATGGACGAGCCGCACGTTTCCAGATCTTCATCTGCTGCATCGCCGCGAGACCGGGGCGGCCGACGGCGCCTGGCGGAATTGGTGCAAAAACGGCAGGGCCAATTACATCACCGGCTATCACCCAGTCTTCATGCTGCTGAAATGCGTAAAACGAATTCCTCAGCAGCCCATTTTCTTGTCGGGAGTCGCGCTTCTCTGGGGATATCTGAGCGGTTATCTGCAGGGGCTTCCCCAAGTGCAGGACAAGCCATTGATTCGCTATGTGCGAGGACAGCAGATTCGGCGGTTGCTGTTTCAGAAAAGTATCTGGAGCTAGGTGAGGTACTTTGGCCGAGCCCGAACGTCGAATTTGCATGAAATTCGGAGTGCCGAGGTACGGTCTCCTGTACCGAAGGACAGCCTGTATACCTGTTCCCATTCTTCACCACGTACCAGTAGAAGCGTCACGTCTGCCTGTTGCTATACTTCGAATAAAGGGAAGTAGCATGGTGGAGGCGATGACGTGAAAGCTTGGCTGAAGATTGTTTTTCTGGTTCTGGGACTGACCTTATTTATCTGCGCTTCTGGGGCACGAGCGGGCACAATTTATGTCTCGCAAACTGGCGGTACGTTTAATGGCGGTTCGGCGTGCAACGGCAAGTCGGCAGTTTCGATTGCTGCCTCGAACGGTGCGGCCTACACCGCGGGCGATACAATTTATCTTTGCGGCGTGATTACCAGCGCGGTGTCCTTTGGTAAAGGAAGCGGAACCAGCGGCAACCCGATCACCATCGTTTTTGACGCGGGCGCTCGAATCAGCCTGCCTTACTGCAATTCCACCTGCTTCAGCTTGGGTGGCAGTTACATGGTTGTAGACGGCGGGGTGCCTTGTGGTCCGGGAACCGCCTGTGCTGCCACAGAAGCGGCGAGTCCCACGGGTTACCCACAGGGGATTTCGGGAATTATTGAAGCCACGCAAGCGGGATCGGCCCTGGCCAATAAACCGACAGGCTCGAAAGGCCTCGTCGTGGGGGGCGGTTCCAACAACATCGTAAAAAACCTGATCATCCGGAACATCTATCAGCATACGAACTATGATGACAATACTGGGGGATCTAACAGTTTTACGGCCATCGAAGCGCCAGCGCCGTATTTCACGGTCCATGACTGCACGATCCACGATGTTTCCTCGGGTATCAACGTGAACACCTCGGGACCGACGGCAAGCAATGAGAACTTTTACAGCAACAATTTCTGGAATATCAATTGGGGCATATCGAATGGCGGATACAGCACCTTGGTAAATACAAATTGGTCCGTTCACGACAATCATTTTGGTGCTACCGGAAATTGGGATGACTCGAACAATACCTATCACCACGACCGGATGTTCTTGTATGCGGACACAAACGATCAGGGTTCCTGGAACGGCGTCTACATCTATAACAACCTGTTCGACGGCAATTCCGGCTTGAATTCCACCGCGATGCTGTACTTCGGTGGTGGCAGCCAGCAGAATACTTACATTTTCAACAACGTCTTCGACAACACGGCATCGACCAGTGGCATTGACGACGGCTTGCTGACGCTAGGTGCGATGGGCCCCGCAACGCTGTTTCTCTACAACAACACGATCATCGGCGCCGGATTGCAAATCGATTCTGGCCGTCAGGGCTGTGTCGTGATGGAAGGTCATATCACGTTCGTGAACAACGTGGTGACTGGCTGTGACCAACTGCTCTATCTGCAGAACGGTTTGAAGGGGAGTGGCGGTCCGTACGTTGTCTATATGGACTACAACACCTACGGTGCCGCGAATCCCAACAAGGTGTTTACGCACGACGGTTCACCTCAGTACTTCCCAACGCTCGCGGCGTGGAAGGAGTTTACCGGTCAAGAATCCCATTCGACCCTGAATTTGTCAGGGGTCACGCTGAGTAACGTAGGTGTCCCGCAGTCAGGTTCTCCTGCCATCAACGCCGGATTGAATATGACCGGCACTTCGCCCGGTGGCGG
Source organism: Candidatus Acidiferrales bacterium (assembly GCA_963783955.1). Classification (GTDB taxonomy): domain Bacteria; phylum Acidobacteriota; class Terriglobia; order Acidiferrales; family UBA7541; genus Acidiferrum. The sequence continues at coordinate 261,005 of CAWAPN010000006.1, forward strand.
AAGCATTACGGACGGATGTGGCTCGGGATTGTTGTCTGCCCTATGTAGCGACACGACTCTAGGAAGCACTCGGACGCCGTTGCAGCGGCCATCGAGCGGGGCGTGGACCACGGGTGCGTTCGTCACGGGTGGAACGGGTGCGCCAGCTCCTGCACGCCCGGCTGCGCCAACGAACCTGGGAGCCACTGTCAACTAGTTTCCTGACGAAAGATCCACTCGATTCGGGGGACCGGCGGCGCGCACCTAGGCCGGTCCTGTTCAACTCATAGACTGACCTGACCCACACAATATGCGAATACTTGTCGCCATTGCCAGTTATGGCACGCGCAACGATCGTTTTTTGGCAGAGGTCGTACGCCGTTACCGTGCCATGCCGCATACCATTGACTTGGTTGTGCTTTCGAACATTCCCAAAGAAGTGGGTCCCGGCGTGGAGGTTCTTGTCGGACTTCCGGCGAAAGATCCATGGTCGCTTCCCTTTGGTCATAAGAAGTTGTTTGCTGACAAGGTGAACGACTACGATTTGTTCATCTATTCGGAAGACGATACTCCACTCTCCGAGCGGAACATCGAAGCGTTCCTGCGCGTCTCAGAAATCCTCCCCGAGGACGAAATCACCGGCTTCGTACGATCCGAAAATGGTCCCGACGGCACACAGCATTTCTGCGACGTATTTGGTCCCTTTCATTGGGATTTGACCTCTGTCCGGAAAAGAGCAGGTCACATCTTCGCGTTTTTTACCAACGAACATTCCGCCTGCTACGCGCTCACGCAGAAACAGCTTCAGAAGGCCATTGCCTCCGGCGGTTTTCTCGTTCCTCCCCACTCCGAGAAGTACGATCTCCTCGTCACTGCGGCAACCGACCCGTACACGCAATGCGGATTCCGAAAAATGTTGTGCATCTCTCACCTGCAGGATTTTACGGTTCCTCACCTTCCTGACAAATATATTGGCGTTTACGGAGTCGAGTCCAAAATCTTCTTGGGTCAAATTAATCGGTTGCTGTCGCTGAATGGCAACAGCGGCAGCGCGCGTTCCCTTTTCACTCCAGAGACCAAGCTCAAAGCTTTGGGCTATTCGAAAGACCTCTACGAACCGGCAAGAGAAGACGTCGCTCAATTCATTCCGGCAAATGCAAAATCCGTATTATCGCTCGGGTGCGGCCAGGGAAAAATGGAAGCCTGGCTCTCAACAAAGGGCTTTGACGTGACCACAGTTGCGTTGGACTCCGTGATCTCCGCCGGATTGGAAAATTCCGGAGTGGAAGTTGTTCACGGAGACTTTCAAACGGCTCGAAAAACTCTAAAGGGTCGTAAATTTGATTTCTTGTTGTGCTCCTATGTCCTGCATCTGGTTTCTGAGCCGGCGTCCGTGCTGGCGCAGTTCTCTGAAGTTCTCGCGCCAGACGGAATGGCTGTTACCTTGGTGCCCAACGTATCGCGAACGGCCACAACGCGGAGAAAATACCGCGGAACGATGCCCTTCGGTGAGTTGGGCGACTACAAAAAAACCGGAGTGCAGCTGACTTCGCCCGGCATTCTCCGAAGCTGGTACCGACAATCGGGCCTCAAGGTCGAGAAAATCACCCGAAAGCTTTCCCCGCGCGGACAGAAAGCCAGCCGCTTGAGCCTTGGGGTAACTGATTCGCTCCTCGCCACGGAATTTATTGCGTTCGGTCGAAAGCACTGACACTCTAGTGATGCTCAGCCGCCCAAACATTTGAGATGAAAAAACCGAAATCGTTTTCGCACGCCTTGAAGTGGGCTTACACAGGCAATTGGGGTGACAGGGCTCTTTCCTCAATTTTCATTTTTCTTTTGGCCGGCATATTGGGTCCCCAGGATTTCGGGATCGCCGCTATTGCGGCAACCTACGTTGCCTTTCTCCAGATTTTTCTGGATCAAGGGTTGGCGGCGGCCTTAATCCAGAAGAAGGATCTGGAGCGGTCGCATCTTGATTCCGTATTCTGGACAAATATTGTCCTCAGCATTTTTCTGATTCTCGTAAGCCTGCCGTTCAGCCATTGGTGGGCCGTGCGGAATCATGCGCCCGAGGCAGCTCGCATGATCCCGGTTTTATCTTTGGCGATCCTGATTGAAGCAGTTTCTCTGGTGCAGACTGCGATTCTGAAAAAAGATTTGGATTTCAAAAGCTTGTCGATCCGGACCAACGCGGCAGCCTTGATCGGTGGTCTCTCCGGTGTGGCAATGGCGCTCGGCGGACTTGGCGTGTGGTCTCTCATAGGCCAGCAGCTGATAAGAGACCTGAGCGCGGTTGTGCTTCTGTGGAACCTGAGCGGGTGGCGGCCGCGGTTCGAATTTTCCTGGGTTCACCTCAAAGACCTATTGGCCTTTTCCGTTCCGAACTTCGTGGCCCAGCTGGGCATCTTCTTGGATTCACAGGCAGCTTCGGTCGCGCTTGGATTGTTGTTTGGGCCCCTTGCTGTCGGTCTCTATCGCATTGCCGATCGCGTGGTGGGCAGCGTCATCATGGTCGCGATGGCCTCTATTCAGGCCGTCTCTTTCCCCGAATTTTCGCGGCTTCAGGATCAACCCAAGGAGTTGCACAAAAGCGTTCTCACGTGTATCCGTCTCAGTTCCGCGGCGACTTTGCCGGCGTTGGCTGGCCTCATCGCTGTCGGCAACCCTTTAATGGAAGTCCTCGGAACCAAATGGGTGCCGGCATCAGGCGTTCTCAAGATTCTTTCCCTGTTGGGTATGCTAGTAATCTTCAGCTATTTCACCGTTCCGCTGCTTCAGGCCCTGGGGAAAACTCGCGCAGTTGCCGGCTTGGAATGGGGTCGGACGATTGCAGGCCTTGCGGTTTTGGTGGCCGCGGGGTTGTACGTGCAGAATTCTCCAGTACAGGTTCAAATCATGGGCATCGCGCTCTCCAGGTTTATTACTGGCGGACTGCTGATTTTGCCCGTTTTTGCTTATGTTCTTATGAGGCTGAGCCGTGTCACGCTTCGGGAACTTCTCTCTTCGGTTGCGCCGGCCGTTTTATCCGCTGGCAGCATCATTCTTGCGGTGACCGCTTTTCATCTCTCCGGCTGGCTCTCCGACCAAAAGGCCATCATGTTGCTGATCGTTGAGACTATTCTCGGCGGAGTTGTCGGAGGTGTCGTCCTGCTTGGCACGGACACTTCATTGCGAAAATCGATCAAGAGTTTACTCGACCGTCGTTTCGTCGCGGCTCTCTAGCCGTCAGAGCATCGTCCAGCTCATATGAAAGTATCGGTCCTAATCCCCACTTACAACCGTTCGTATATCATCCGCGATGCTTTGGAGAGCGCCCTTGCCCAAACGTTTCGGGACTTCGAAGTCGTTGTTGTCGACGACGGTTCGACTGACAAGACTGAAGAGATCGTCACGAGTCTAGGTAGCGACAAGATCCGTTACATTCGCCACGAAACGAATCGCGGATGCAGCGCAGCGTGTAATACAGCCATCAGTGCGGCCGCCGGGGACCTATTGGCGTTCTTGGATTCGGACGATCTTTGGAAGCCGGAATACCTCGACAGGCAGGTTCGTTTTCTCGACGCGCATCCGGGAATCGACATTGTTTTCAGTGATATGGAGCTCCAGGAAAAGTCTGGAACCTATCCGTCGCTGATGGGATTGATGAAATGTTTTCCCCGGATGTTGCAGCGGAAACCAGGTCAAGAGGAATACGTCTTTCTGGGCCGCGAGATGTATGTCTGCCTACTCGAGGAGGTTCCAATAAAGCCGACGGCTACGGTAACCCGTCGTGAGCTGTTCCAAATAGGGGGAGGGTTCAACGAGACCTGGCCTTCGGGGACGGATTGGGACTTGTTTCTTCGTTTTTCAAAGATTGCCGATTTTGGATACATCCACGTGCCGCTCGTGATTCAGAGGCGCACGCCTGATGCTACGCACCAGAAGTTTCGCGAGCAGGACAAACTCTTCCTGCTAAGCACGTTTTTGCAAGAAAAAGCTAAGTTGACCGAGGATCCTGAAGCTTTGGCGGCGGTCAATCGTGGTATCGCCAGCCATTGCATGATTTTGGCCGGGTTATACTTGGATGCTGGCCTGCGAAGAAAATCTTTCTCGGTCTACGTCCAGGGTTTCAGGGAAACCCGGGAACCGTTGATGTTGCTTCGCGCCGCCTCAACTTCGTTGCCGGCTAATTTCAGAAGCTCTCTGCGGCGCGTGTTTCGGGGAAGATTAGCGAACTGAGGTTGTTGCATTAGGCGGGCCTTGGTGCAACCGGGTCGCCGCGAAACGAATTGATACTGCTTTTTGTTTCAAGCGGAAAGGCAAAACTTTAGAACATGGATCCGTACGTTCCAGGGCAGGTCGGCACAGTATCGAATATGTCGCCGGTCGTCATGGTGCTGTTGTTGCTGACGATCATCCTGATTTTTGCGCTGCCCCGGAAATATGTCATTGTTCCAGTGCTGCTTGCTACTCTGTTGATTCCTCAGGGAAGCGTTATCGTTCTCGGTGGCGTGCATCTAATGTGCGTCCGCATTATCGGACTCGCGGGCTGTATCCGCGCTTTAGTGCCGAAAATGGGCCTTCCATCGGTATCCTTTGCTGGCGGGTGGATGTTGATCGACACGCTTTTTACCTGCTGGGCGCTAGCTCGGAGTCTGGCAGTCATCGTCTCGACGATGACGCAAGCCTCGCTCGTGAACGAAGTTGGTCATCTTTGGACTTATTTTGGAATCTATTTCATTCTGCGGTCCTTCATCCAAGATGACGATGACGTAAAACGCGTCATCAAAGCTCTCGCCGTGGTCGCGGCCGTCAACGCCGTAGGGATGATTTACGAGCACTTCCGAGTGCAGAACCTGTTCGCGCTTGTTTTGGGTGGAGTGCAGGCGGTTCCCAGCATTCGAACTGGCAGTGTGCGCTCCCAAGGTTCCTTCCAGCATGCCATTCTTGCTGGGGTTTACGGCGGTACCTTAATCGGATTGCTTTTGTGGCTTTGGTACGCCTCGAAATCCAGATTGATCGTGGCTATCGGATTAATTTCTGCGATGACCATGGTTCTAACGTCGGCTTCCAGCACACCACTAACCGCCGTTGGTGGAACAGCCCTGGCAATCTGCTTTTGGCCTTTGCGCGACAGGATGCGGGTGGTGCGCTGGGGCTTCGCGCTTACGCTCATCTCCCTGCATATGGTGATGAAGGCCCCGGTGTGGTTCCTGATTGCACGTGTTGACATCATTAGTTCGTCCACCGGCTATTTCCGTGCAGTGCTGATTGATCAGATGGTCAAGCACTTTCCGGAGTGGTGGCTGAAGGGCTATATCTACTATGGCGGGTGGGGAGAAGAATTGTGGGATCTCAGCAATCAGTTCGTGGCGGAAAGCTTCGTTGGCGGACTACTCACCTTATCGCTGTTTATAGCCATGATTGTCCATTGCTACTCAAGAATTGGAATTGCCAGAAAAATGGTCGAAGGAGACCGCAGGAAAGAATGGACGATGTGGCTCCTCGGCGCCGCTCTCTCTGCCCACATGATGGCCTTTTTCGGTGTCAGCTATTGGGACCAGATGTGGGTAGCATGGGCGACCTTGTTGGTCATCATCGTGACCGCCACCATGAAAGAAGTGGCGGAGCACGCCAAAGAATCGGTTCAGGAATATGTTCCGTTGCGAGTCGGCAAACGAGCACCGGAGCTGGAACAATCTTTTCAAAAGCGTTCTCGGATTTAAACCGCACCTTCGCTTAAGTTCTTCTCGCTGAACCGTCCTCCGATACAAACGGCAGAATTTCTGGATTATGCACAGATCGGATTCCATGAACGGCCTGCAACTCTCCATCATCATCGTGAATTGGAACTCGGTGAACTATCTTCGTGAGTGCCTCGCGAGCATCTATGAAACCTGTAGAGGCGCATCTTTCGAAGTGATCGTAGTCGACAATGCCTCTCCTAAACGGGACATCGACGAACTTCCCGGAGAATTTCCGGCGGTAATGTTGTTGAGGAGTGCGGCGAACTTGGGTTTCGCGGGAGCAAACAATCTTGGGTTCAGTCACTCGTCCGGTGAGTACGTTCTTTTTCTGAATCCCGATACCCGAATCCTGGGCTCGGCGATCCAGACGATGTTGTTACATGCCAGGGAGTTGTCTCGCGTCGGGATCGTCGGCTGCAAGCTGCTAAACACAGACGGTTCGATTCAGACGAGCTGTATCCAGAAGTTCCCCACGATCTTGAATCAGGTGCTGGATGTCGAATTCCTCCAGTTGCGATGGCCCCGGCTGAGTTTGTGGGGGATTGCGCCTCTCTTCGCGGATAAACCAGCGCCTGCAAAAGTTGAGGTGATTTCCGGAGCCTGCATGCTGGTTAATCGTGGGGTGTTTCAGCGAGTGGGCGGCTTCAGCGAAGACTACTTCATGTATGCCGAGGATTTGGACCTCTGCTACAAGGTGGTGAAGGCGAATTTTGTCAATTATTACGTGGGCGATGCCGAGGTAATTCACCACGGTGGGAAGAGCAGCGGGCAACGCGAAGTCAACGAATGGGCCACACAGATGAAATTCCGTTCGATTCTTCGTTTCTGCGAAAAAACGCGAGGTTCTCTATATAGCGGGTTTTTCCGGCTTTCCCTGGCTGCCGTAGCTTTTTGCCGCCTTGTCCTGATCGCCGTTGCTTTTCCATTTGGCAAGGCCAAAACCCTTGAGTTGGTGTTCTCGAAGTGGCGCGCTGTGTTGAGAATTGCCATCGGTCTCGACAATCCTGTTTTGAAGACCACAGTGAACAGCTAAGAAAGCTGGTGCTTTCGTGTGCGGGATTTGCGGAAAACTGAACTTTGATCCGAACGCTGAAGTGCGCCCTGAGCTGATTCGGGCGATGGCGGACACCATCGAGCATCGCGGCCCGGATGACGAAGGCTTTTACGTGTCCGGGCAGGTGGGACTCGGTTTCCGCCGCCTCTCGATCATTGATCTCAGCGGCGGGCATCAGCCGCTGGCCAATGAAGACGACACCGTGTGGATCAGCTTCAACGGAGAAATCTACAACTACGAGGAACTTCGAAACGATCTTCTCGCCCGCGGCCACAGATTCAGGACCAAGTCGGACACCGAGGTAATTGTCCACCTCTACGAAGAATACGGCGAGAAATGTGTTCAGAAGCTGCGTGGCATGTTCGCTTTTGCCATTTGGGACGATCGCCATAAAACGTTGTTCATTGCGCGCGACCGCGTCGGCATCAAACCCCTTTATTATTGGGCCAATGCGAACTCTCTGATTTTTGCGTCGGAGATCAAAGCAATTTTGGCCGACCCGGATGTACGCAGGGAAGTGTATCCTGCGATGATCGATCGCTTTCTGACGTTCTATTACGTGCCCGGGAACGAAACCCTTCTCAAAGACATCCACAAACTATCTCCGGGATCCTACTTGGTGGTGAAAGACGGCAAAGTGCAAACCCACTCTTATTGGGATCTGCATTTTGAGCCGTCGAATCTCAGTCTCGAACAAGCCGAAGAACAGTTGATGGCGCTGCTCGAGGAATCCGTTCGCATTCACATGATTGCCGATGTGCCGGTCGGTTTTCTGCTGAGTGGCGGAGTCGACTCCACCGCAATGCTGGGACTTGCCGTCGGAAAGTCCGATCGCCCTCTCAGCAGCTTCACTATCGGCTTTTCGGAATCGAACGTTGCCGACGAGCGGCCTTTCGCGAGTCTTGCCGCCCGAACCTACGGATCCGAGCACCACGAAACCACCATCTCATCCAAGGACTTCCTGGATTTTCTGCCGAAATATGTCTGGCACATGGAAGAACCGGTCTGTGAACCTCCCGCCGTTGCTCTCCACTACGTCTCGAAGCTGGCTCGCAATTATGTAAAGGTTCTCATCTCCGGTGAAGGTGGCGATGAGGCATTTGCGGGCTACCCAAACTATCGCAATCTGCTCTGGCTGGAACGAGCGAAGCAGGTAGCCGGACCGGCGCGTCCACTGCTGGGTTTGGGAGTTTCCGTGCTGGGCCAGATTCTCCGCTCGCGCCGTATCTCGCGATACGCGCCGTTAATGAATCTGCCGCTTAAATCGTATTATTTCAGCCGAACCTCTTCTCCGTTCCAGTTCTTCAACGAGAAGTATTCTCAGTTCTATTCGCCGGATTTCCTGCGAACTGTCGACAAATCCGCTTCTGCAAGCGCCGCCACGAAATATTTCAGGAATGGAGCCGCTAACGACCGTGTGAACCAGATGCTGTATGTCGACACCAAAACTTGGCTGGTTGACGACCTTCTGATCAAAGCGGACAAAATCACCATGGGCAACTCAGTCGAGCTGCGCGTGCCTCTCCTTGACCACAAGCTACTCGAGTTTGCCGCCTCTCTGCCGGGGAATTACAAAGTCCGCGGTTTCACGACCAAATACATTGCAAAGCGGACTCTCGAAAAGAAAGTTCCTAGAGAGATCATCGACAGAAAGAAGGCCGGATTCCCGGTGCCATACGATTCCTGGCTACGCGGCGATCTCAAAGATTGGCTTGCCGGCATTCTCTTGGACAAGAAAACTCTTTCGCGAGGTTATTTCCAGAAATCTTCTGTCGAACAGTTGATTGCAAGAAATCAGCGCGACGGTGGCTATGGAAAGGAAATCTTTTCTCTTGCCACGCTGGAACTCTGGCACCGGACCTTTATCGATTCAAATCAGCTTGAGTCTACGTCGCCGCGCACCCCCTCTCTGGAAAGTACAGCGCGCTAAAACGCAACCAGAAGGCGCATCCCATGAACAACAGCGAAAAACCGCTTCGAGTCGTCTATAGTTTCCCCCATCGCTTGGGCACTGGAAGAATTGCCGACACCGCCTGGTACCAGGCGGTTGGCGTCGGCGAAGCCGGGGCGGATGTCACGCTCTACACCGTGTCCAACCACAAGCCTCTTCCGCACTTCATCCATGAGAAGCTGACGCTTTCGAGAGGAAAACTGCGCGCCATCCCGTATCGGCTCGTGGGAGCCCTGCGGATATTTGCCATTCACGACTACCTGGTTGCGCGTCAAGTTGAGAAGCACTCTTCATCCATCGATATTGTGCACACCTGGCCGTTAGGCTCACTCCGTACTTTGAAGGCTGCCGCCCGGCACGGTATTCCAACCCTGTTGGAGCGTCCAAACGCCCATACTCGCTTTGCCTATGAAGTGGTGCAAAAAGAATGCGAGCGTCTGGGCATTACCATGCCTCCCCATCACGAGCATGCCTACAATCCCGAGGTCTTGCAGATTGAAGAAGAAGAGTACCAGTTGGCGGATAAGCTTTTGTGCCCTTCCGATTTCGTCGCCAGAACTTTCCTTGATCGCGGATTTCCGCCCGACAAGTTGATGCGTCATCAATATGGTTTCGACCATAAGGTTTACCACCCCGGTTCGGTGCAGCGGCGGTCGCGGCAGGGATTGACCATGCTTTTCGTGGGCGGCTGCGCTCCCAGAAAAGGCTTGCACTTTGCTTTGGACGCTTGGCTGAAGTCTGCCGCGCACAAGAACGGAACGTTCCTGATCGCAGGCACATTTATTCCTGCATATCAGGAACTGCTTTCTTCGCAGCTGTCCCATCCGAGTGTCAAGATTCTTGGGGAGCGAAATGATGTCGCCGACCTCATGCGGAAAAGCGATGTTCTGGTGTTGCCCAGCATCGAGGAAGGGAGCGCCCTAGTCACGTCGGAAGCCCGCGGAAGCGGCTGCGTCCTGCTCGTTTCCGAAGCCGCCGGCGCCATTTGCCGGCACATGGAGAATGCGCTTGTCCACCAGGTCGGTGCCGTGGATGTGCTGGCCCAACAGATAACGCTACTCTCGGAAAACCGGGACTTCTTGGAGAAGCTACGAGCGGCCTCGCTGAGTACCGTGCATGAACTGACCTGGAAAGCCGCCGGAGAACGACTGCTCGGAATTTACCGGCAGATGGTCGACGCGAAGCGCGCAACTGAAGTCGCGCATCTTCACGCGTAGGGACGAGGTTTACGTTGACAACAACAGTCGAAAACGTTTCGGAGTGGCAGGAGGTTTAACGCTATGATGCCTGTGTGGCGTACTCGTAGGCGAACATGAAAATGTTGGGAATTCGACACAGGATATCGGCAAGCTGTGAACTTTGGTCGTTTGGATTCCGGGGACGTTAGATGAAAGTCTGCATGGTCGCCTATACATTCTACGAGGAGGACAACCGCGTCCGGCGATACGCGGAGGCTCTTGCAAAAAGGGGCGATCAGGTGGATGCGGTGGCGCTCCGGAAAGGGGGACAACCCAGGGAAGAAATTCTCAACGGAGTCCACATCTATCGCATCCAACCGCGGATTGTGAACGAGAAGAGCAAGTTCACATACCTCGGCAGAATCCTTGCTTTTCTCGTTCGTTCCATGTTTTTTCTTACCCGTAAGCAATGGAGCGGCGGCTACGACCTCGTGCACGTACATTCCGTTCCTGATTTTGAAGTGTTTTCTGCCATCATACCCAAGTTGATGGGCTCCAAGATCATCTTGGACATTCACGACCTCCTGCCGGAGTTTTACACGAGCAAGTTTAAAACTCCCAAAGACTCGTTCACTTTTGCGGCGTTAGTCGCGGCCGAGCGGGTGTCCGCGGCGTTTTCCGATCATGTCATCGCTGCCAACCACGTCTGGGAAAAACGCATTGAAGACCGTTCGGTCGGTCAGGGAAAGTGCACGACGGTGCTGAATTTTCCCGATACCGATATTTTTCGAAAAAGAGGGAGAACGAGGACGGACGGAAAGTTCGTCATTATCTACCCTGGAACGCTCAACTACCATCAGGGTTTGGATATTGCGATCCGTGCATTTTCACGAATCGAAGCGCAGGCGCCGGAGGCCGAGTTTCACATTTACGGTGAAGGCGATCAGACGGATTCCCTCAAGTCCCTTATCGGCGACCTGGGACTGCAGGACAAAGTATTTCTGAACAATCGTTTGCCGCTCGATCAGATCGCCGGAGTCATCGAAAGCGCTGACCTGGGAGTCGTTCCAAAACGTAAAGATGGTTTTGGCAATGAAGCCTTCAGTACAAAAATTCTTGAATTTATGACCTTAGGCGTGCCGGTCATCGTCCCAGACACGCTCATTGATCAGTACTACTTCAATGATTCGGTTGCTTGTTTCTTCCGGGCCAATGACGAGAAGAGCCTGGCGGATGCTCTTTTGCTGCTGATCGAAAATCGCGATCTGCGCCAGAAGCTCGTCGCCAATGCCAGCGAATTCGTCCGCAAATACAATTGGGATGCGAACAAGCACACCTATTTCGAACTTGTCGATTCGTTGGTTTCTTCCTCCGACAAGCATCCTTAGTAAGCTTGGATCGGACATGCATCTGCCTCGATAATTAAATGATCTTCGTTGATACCGACCTCACGGGGGTGTTTGAGATTCAGATTGAGCCGAAGGCCGACGAGCGCGGGTTCTTCGCGCGCACCTGGTGCCAAAACGAATTTGCAGAAAATGGCCTGGATCCCCATTTGGTGCAATGCAGCCTCTCGCATAACACCACGAAGGGCACGCTCCGTGGGATGCACTTTCAAGTTGCCCCGTATGCGGAGACGAAACTGGTGCGCTGCAGCAAAGGCGCGATTTACGATGTTGTCCTCGATCTGCGCCGCGATTCGCAAAGCTATTGCCGATGGATTGGCGTTGCTCTTACGGCGCACAAATGTAACGCTCTGTATATACCGAAAGGCTGCGCGCACGGCTTTTTGACTCTGGCAGACGATAGCGAAGTTTTCTACCAGATATCCGACGTTTATCATCCGGATTCGGCCCGCGGCGTGCGGTGGAATGATCCGGCGTTTGGAATCGTTTGGCCCGGCAAAGTGGAAATGATTTCAGCCCGCGACGCGAATTATCCCGATTTCGAATGATCCATGGGAATTCTCAAAAAACTCGATGAAATGGATTCCGCGAAGGTCGGCCAGGACCTTCACGCGTTCGCCGCGGAACTCTTTCCGGTTTGCCGGAGCATAACCGGAAATGGTATCCGCCAAACTTTGGCGATGATCCAAAAACAGATTCCCCTGCAAATGTCGGAGGTTCCTTCAGGAACAACGGTCTTCGATTGGACCGTTCCCAAGGAATGGAACATCCGTGATGCGTACATCCGCATTCCCGGTGGTGAGCGTGTGGTGGATTTCCAGAAGTCCAACCTTCACGTGGTGAATTACAGCAAACCTGTGCAGACGACCCTTTCGTTGAGCGAGCTCAAGCCGCGGCTATTCACCATCCCGGACCATCCAGACTGGATTCCCTACCGCACCTCCTACTACAAGGAAGATTGGGGCTTCTGCCTGTCGCACAATCAGTTGCTGGCCCTCGGGGAGCGGAGCTACGAAGTGTGCATCGACTCTTCATTGGAGAACGGCCACCTGAGTTATGGCGAATGCTATCTGCCCGGCCGGTCGACGGAAGAAATTCTGATTTCTTGCCACGCCTGCCATCCTTCCCTGGCCAACGACAATCTCTCCGGACTCACAGTCGCAACACAACTTGCCAAACTTCTTTCTGGCGGTGACCTTCGCTTTTCCTACCGCTTCCTGTTTATTCCCGGAACCATCGGGGCCGTCACCTGGCTCGCTCGCAATAAGGACACTGCGGCGCGCATACGAAACGGACTCGTCCTGACCTGCATCGGCGATGAAAGCGCGTTTCACTACAAAAAGAGCCGCCAGGGAAACGCGGAGATTGATCGGGCAACGATCCACATGCTCGGAGGCAATACTGCGTCGCCGGTCGTTCTCGATTTCACTCCCTACGGATACGACGAGCGGCAATACTGTTCTCCAGGCTTTAATCTCGCCGTTGGCTGTCTCATGCGCAGTGTGTGGGGCACCTTTCCGGAATACCACACCTCGGCCGATAATCTCTCGTTTATCCATCCCAAGCAACTCGCCGAATCGCTGCGAGTGTGCGCAGGAATTTTGGACATCCTCGAAAACGACACTCGCTACCACAATCTCAATCCTTTTTGCGAACCACAGCTTGGAAGGCGGAATCTGTATCGCTCCGTTGGCGGGAGTCCGATAGCCGAAGAAATAAATGCGCGCCTCTGGGTGCTGAATCTTTCCGATGGCCACCATTCCCTGTTGGACATCGCGGAACGTTCTGGCGTCTCTTTTTTCAAGATTCATGAAGCGGCCGAGTTGTTGAAAGAAAACGGATTACTGGCGGTCGTCACTGAAACCGCGGACGAAGAAATCGCCGCGAAGAACTCAGTAAGCCAAAAAACCGCCAAATTCTCGTAGAGCACTGATTTTTTCGAGGAGATCCCCTCAACTGGAGAGTTGCATGCGAATCCTGTTAACTGGTCACAAAGGCTATATCGGTGCGGTTGCCGCCACAGTACTCGAATCGGCGGGGCATCAAGTCGTTGGACTCGACACGGATTTTTACGACGGCTGCGACTTTGGTCCTGCGGCCCGCGAAATCCCTGAAATCCGTAAGGACCTTCGCGATCTCAAGCAGGAAGATCTCCAGGGATTCGATGCCGTGCTGCATTTTGCCGCGCTATCAAATGATCCCATCGGCAATCTGGATCCCAAACTGACTTACGACATCAATCACCATGCATCTGTTCATCTGGCGGAGCTCGCAAAGGCCTCCGGTGTAAAGCGCTTCGTCTTTTCCTCGTCCTGCAGCACGTACGGTGCCGCTGGCGACGCCATGCATGACGAGACGGCGCCACTGAATCCCGTCACAGCCTACGGAGAGTCCAAGGTATTTGCCGAGCGCGACATCGCCTTGCTTGCCGATGATCGTTTCAGTCCTACGTTCATGCGGAATGCCACTGCCTATGGCGTATCGCCGAGATTGCGGCTCGACATTGTTCTGAACGACCTAGTGGCCGCCGCACTCACCACTGGTCAGGTTTACATCAAGAGCGACGGTACTCCCTGGCGTCCCATCACCCATATTCGCGACATCATTGCCGCGGCGATGGCGGTTGCCGAAGCTCCACGAGAAGCCGTCCACAATCAAATCTTTAACGTGGGCAGAACGGACGAAAACTATCGAATCTCGGAGTTGGCGGTCATCGTGAAGGATACCGTTCCAGGCTGTCAAATCGAATACGCGCGCGACGGAGGACCGGACAAGCGCTGCTATCGCGTAACCTGCGAGAAGATTCGCCGCATGGTGCCGGGATTCCGTCCCCAGTGGACAGCGCGGCTCGGAGCCCGTGAGCTCTATGAAGCCTATCGTGCGGCTGGCCTAACCGCTGGTGACATGACGACCGGTCGTTACACGCGAATTACGTCCATCCAAGGACTCCTGCGGACTGGTCGCTTGGACGCCTCCCTGCGTTGGGACTTGCCGAAAGGTGGAAATAGTTTTCCTAAGGCAACCGAACTTCGGGGTGTTTCACGTGTGGATACCGTCTAAGCTGTAGCCCATGGCCTAATCCATAGCAATTACAACAACTTACAGCGGCGGGCAAGCGCCCAATGCGCCACCCTACCGTCCGGGTTTGGCAAAATGATTGCCCTATTCCTCTCAACTGGGTCAGACTGGCTTGTGACTTGAATGGCGGTAGCTTATCCGAAGCGCCGGTCATCCCAGCCAAATCGCAAGCCCAAACTAAGTCTATGTCCACAATGACCGTACCCATCGGGTGTTCATCCCAAGCAGCGGTACAGCCCTGCCGCTTTTGCGGCGCGCAACTGCATCAAACTTTTGTGGACCTCGGAATGTCGCCGCTCTGCGAGACCTATCCCTCCGCCCAGGAGATTCGTCGCGGGGAAGTCTATTATCCCCTGCATGTTTACGTCTGCACCGAGTGCTTCCTGGTTCAGCTTGAGGAGTTCGAGCGGGTCGAAAACATTTTTGGCGACTATCTGTATTTCTCTTCCTACTCGGATTCATGGCTGAAACATGCCGAGAATTATTGCGACAAAATGACGGCGCGTCTGGGCTTGCATGCACAAAGCTTCGTGGTCGAAGTGGCGAGCAACGATGGATATCTTCTGCAATATTTCGTGAAACAAGGCATTCCCGTTCTAGGGATAGAGCCTGCGGCCAATGTGGCGAAAGTCGCTGTCGAAAAGAATGTTCCCACACTTGTGAAATTCTTCGGAGCGAGACTGGCCGAAGAGCTGGTTTCGAAGAGTGGGGGCGCGGATCTCGTTCTCGGCAACAACGTTCTTGCCCAGGTCCCGGACTTGAACGATTTCGTCGAGGGCCTGAAAATCCTGCTCAAGCCCGAAGGCGTTCTGACCCTCGAATTTCCACATCTCCTCCAGTTGATAAAATGTAACGAGTTTGACACTATCTACCACGAACACTTCTCCTACTTCTCGCTTCTCGCGACGCGGCAAATCCTGGCGGCACACGGTCTCAAGGTTTACGACGTCGAAGAGCTGGCGAGTCATGGCGGTTCCTTACGGATCTATGCCTGCCGGAGCGAGAGTGCGACTCACGAAGTCAAGCCGGTGGTCGACATGCTGATTGCCGAGGAAAAACGCGTGGGGCTCGATGCGCCGGACGGGTATCGCGGTTTTACCGCGCAAGTCAAACAAACCAAATTCGAACTTCTCGATTTTCTGTTGAATGCAGCTCGCGAGGGCAAGCGTGTTGCAGGGTACGGCGCTCCGGGAAAGAGCGCTACGTTGCTTCACTACTGCGGGATCGGGAAAGATCTGATCGAGTACACCGTGGATCGCAGCCCGCACAAGCAGGGCCGCTTCCTGCCCGGCAGTCACATTCCCATTCATCACCCGGATCGCATCCGTGAAACCAAGCCGGACTATGTCGTCATTCTTCCTTGGAATTTGAAAACGGAAATCATGGAGCAACTGAAGTTTATCCGCGAATGGGGCGGGCGTTTTGTTGTGCCGATCCCCAAACTTGTCGTCGACTGAGTCGAATTTCGTGAGGTGAGCGATGAAGGTTGTTCTATTTTGCGGCGGCGCTGGCATGCGGCTCCGAGGATATTCCGAAGATGTTCCGAAGCCCATGGTCACCATTGGCTCAAGGCCGGTGCTGTGGCACGTGATGAAGTACTACGCTCATTTCGGCCACAAGGATTTTATTCTGTGCCTCGGATACAAGGCCAACGTCATCAAGAACTATTTCCTGGAATACGAAGAATCCGTTTCCAATGACTTTGTGTTCTCCCAGGGAGGCAGAAAACTGGAATTCATGCAGCGCGATCTGGATGACTGGAAGATTACGTTCGTGGACACCGGACTGCGCGCAACAATCGCGGACAGGTTGCGGCTTGTCGAACCACACCTCGAGGGAGAGGAAATGTTCCTTGCGAACTACAGCGATGGGCTGACCGACTTCTATCTCCCGAACATGATCCAGGATTTTTCCCGTCGAGATTGCCTGGCTTCCTTTCTTGCCGTACAACCCCGTTCGAGCAGTCTGGATACCGTGCACATGGACGAAAATGGCGCGGTACGCGCGATCCGATGCATGAAGGATTCGGACATTTGGGTAAACGGCGGCTACTTCGTGTTGCGAAAGGAAATTTTCCGCTACATCAAACCCGGGGAGGAATTGGTCTACGAGCCCTTCCAACGGCTCATCTCCGAAAATAAAATCTGGTCGCAACGCTATGGCGGATTCTGGCAGTGCATGGACACCTTCCGGGATAAACAAATCCTGGATGAACTGGAAGCTTCGGGGAATCCTCCGTGGTGCCTGTGGAAGAATGGCCGGCAGCCGGAAGAAGGGGTTGCGTAATTAGCGAGACGGAACTGCTTTGTGCGGTAGGAGATTCGGGGAACTTGGGGGAATTCAGGTACGAGGAGCTTTAGAAAATCCGATGCACATCACGGTCATTCTGTGCACCTATAACCGCTCTCAGAGCTTGCAGAAGGCTCTCGACAGCGTTGCTTCCTCTGTGCTGCCTCCCTCGGTCGCATGGGAGGTCCTCATCGTGGATAACAACTCCCGCGACAACACCAGAGAAGTCGCGCAGGAATTTTGTCGGCACCACGCCGATCGATTCCGCTATATTTTTGAGCCTCAGCAAGGCAAGTCGTTCGCCCTTAACACCGGTATCCGTCAGTCGCAGGGCGACATTTTGGCCTTTGTGGATGACGACGTCACCGTGGAACCGGACTGGCTTGAGAATCTAACCCACGCCCTCGGAACCGCTGAATGGTCCGGTTCGGGAGGTCGCATCGAATTGCAATGGCCGGCGTCGATTCCCTATTGGCTCACGACGGATGGTCCTTACGCGCGTCATGGTTTCCCGGGATTCGACCAGGGGAGAGAAGCCAAGGAATTGATTGGGCCTCCCTTTGGAACCAACATGGCTTTCCGCAGGGACATGTTCGTGAAACACGGTGGTTTCCGAACCGATCTAGGTCCTAATCCGGGCAGTCAAATTCGGTCGGAGGACACCGAGTTTGGCAGACGTCTGATTCAAGCCGGAGAACGCATGCGTTACGAACCAGACGCTGTCGTCCATCATCCGGTCCCGGAAAATAAGCTCAATAGGTCCCACATTCTGAAGTGGTGGTATGACAACGGCCGAGGCTACGCTCGCGAGTTCGATCTTCCGTTATTCCAACTGGCTTGTCGGCTACTTTGGTGGGGGATTCGCTGGATGATTGCGTTCGAGCCTCGCCAAAGGTTCTATCGGAAATTGGTGGTCTGGGAGAAATACGGAGTGCTTTCCGAATACTGTCGGCAATCCCTTGGTGCGAAGAAGCAGAAAGAGATGGCCATGAGGCAGACGAAAAGGGCCCCCATCATCTGAGGTCGCCCGTCTTTCTTTTTACTAAAGTCAATAAAAGCGTGGGGGCGGCGACCAGGGTTTCTCCGCCAGGACCTCCTCGAATTTCAACGAAAACATGATCCGCTGGAAATTAAAAGGTACAAACGGAAGACAGCAATCCATTCTATGTGTCGGCGCCCACTCGGATGATATCGAGATCGGTTGCGGCGGCACTTTATTGCAGCTCAAGAAATCCTTCCCGAATGCGAAGTTCTACTGGATTGTCTTTACCGCTTCTGGCAGTCGATGCCAGGAAGCCACAAAAGGCGCGGAGCTTTTTACCGCAGGCTGCGAGAAGGAGGTGTTTCTGAAATCCTACCGCGACGGGTTCCTTCCTTATGTCGGCGCGGAGGTCAAAGAGTCCTTCGAAGAGCTGAAAAATAAAGTCGACCCCGACCTGATTTTCACTCATTGGGGTGGAGATGCCCATCAGGATCATCGGTTGCTGTCGGAACTCACGTGGAATACGTTCCGCAACCACATGATTCTGGAATATGAAGTCCCCAAATACGACGGCGACCTTGGCAGGCCCAACTTCTTTGTGCCGCTCGATGCGTCCCTCGCTGAAGAGAAGATCGACCACCTTTTTTCGGCTTTCGCTTCTCAAAGCACGAAGAAGTGGTTCACTCGCGAAACTTTCGCTGGTCTGATGCGCATTCGTGGAATGGAATCCAATGCGCCGAGCAGCTTCGCCGAAGCTTTTTACGTGCGAAAACTGATTTTTGACACGTCCGTTTAGATGTGGGGTGTTAACGTGGAACCCATTACGAAATCACAAGGACTGATCAACGCGCCTGCCGACGCCAAGGAATTCACTCGCTCGCGGTTGCTCCAGCCAACCGCCCACAAATTAATTCCTGGAGGAGCGCATACCTACGCGAAGGGCGATGACCAGTATCCCGCGCAAGCTCCCGGTTTCATAGTGCGCGGTAAGGGCTGCCACGTATGGGACCTCGACGGCAACGAATTCATTGAATACGGGATGGGTTTGCGCGCAGTTACTTTGGGCCACGCATACGAACCCGTGATCGAGGCCGCCTACCTGCAGATGAAACTGGGCACGAATTTCACTCGCCCCGCGCCGATCGAAGTCGACCTGGCCGAAACCATGCTGCAGGTAATCGACGGCGCAGAAATGGTGAAGTTTGCAAAGAATGGTTCGGACGTTACCACCGCCGCCGTCAAGCTGGCGAGGGCTTTTACCGGCCGCGATCTCGTCGCCATTTGTGTCGACCACCCCTTCTTTTCTATGGACGACTGGTTTATCGGCACCACTCCTGTCAGTGCCGGTATTCCCGAGGCCATAACTCGCCTGACGGTCAAGTTTCAGTACAATGATCTGCAAAGCTTGCGTGACCTCTTCGCAAAATACCCACAGCAGATTGCTTGCGTTGTGATGGAGCCCGAAGCAGCCACTCCTCCGGAGCCGGGATACCTTCAGGGCCTAAAGGAACTTTGCAGGGAACAAGGTGCCGTGCTCCTTTTCGATGAAACCATCACGGGCTTTCGCTGGCATCTAGGTGGAGCCCAAAGGTTTCACGGAATCGTTCCGGATCTCTCCACCTTCGGCAAGGCCATGGGGAACGGATTCGCGATTGCCGCCCTTGCTGGCCGCCGCGAAATCATGCGTCTTGGCGGTCTTGACCACGACCGTCACCGCGTTTTCTTGCTCTCG
Organism: Candidatus Acidiferrales bacterium; assembly: GCA_963783955.1. Lineage (GTDB taxonomy): Bacteria > Acidobacteriota > Terriglobia > Acidiferrales > UBA7541 > Acidiferrum. Next base: position 280,383 of record CAWAPN010000006.1, read on the forward strand.
ACGACTCACGGTGCGGAGACACACGCTCTCGCCGCTTCACTCGAAACCATTCGAATCTATCGCGAAGAAAACGTCGTCGATTTTCTTTGGAAGCAAGGCGAACGGCTCCGGCAACTGGTCCGGCAATCGATTGCCGAAAATCACCTGGAGGGCTTCTTCGAAGTCACAGGGCGCCCATGCAATCTCGTTTTCGCAACGCTCGACCAGAACCATGAGCGCTCGCAATCCTTCCGCGCGCTCTTTATGCAGGAACTCATCCGCCGCGGAGTGCTTGGCCCATCTTTCGTACTGAGTTATTCCCACAGCGACGCCGACATCCAGCACACCGCCGAAGCCGTCTACGGCGCCCACATCGTCTACCGGAAGGCCTTGGACGGAGGTGTTGACAAATACTTGGAAGGACGACCGGTCAAGCCCGTTTATCGCATCTTTAACTGAAGACGCTTTTCCGACGACCACCGATGAGAGAAGAACTGCGCGAACTCTACAAGTACCGCGAATTGCTCTTCATGATCGCCTACCGCGATATTAAAGTGCGTTATAAGCAGTCGATCATGGGCTTTCTTTGGGCTGTTCTCATGCCCATTCTGATCGTCATGTCCGGTGTCATCGTTCGCTACGCCTATGCGCTCGCCTCGCATGTCCCTTTGAACAGCGCTGACATTGCCAGCGTGGCCGTAAAATCGGTGCCGTGGGCGTTCATCGCTTCTGGCGTTCGCTTTTCTTGCTTCAGCCTTGCCAGCAACATGAGCCTGGTCGTCAAAATCTATTTTCCAAAGGAAATTTTTCCCATGGCCTCCGTTCTGGCTTGTCTATTCGACTTCATTGTGGCTTCGGTTGCGATGACCATCTTCTTGGCTTTCCTCAAAATTGGCGTCAGTGTCTATTTGCTGTGGTTGCCGGTTCTCCTGATTTTGATCATGCTTCTCATAACTGGAATTGGAATGATTGTTTCGGCGTGCGGTCTATTCTTTCGCGATGTCAAATACATCGTCGAAGTGTTTATCACCTTTGGTATTTTCTTTACCCCCGTCTTCTATGATGTCCGTATGTTAGGTCCCAAGGGCAAATGGCTTATGCTCAACCCGGCGGCGCCGCTCCTCGACGGCATAAGCGCCTGCGTTGTTCACCACCAGTCTCCGAATCTTCCCTGGTTAGCCTACAGTGCTGTCTTCACTCTACTGACGTTCGTCTGCGGCTTTTCGCTCTTCAAACATCTCGAGCCCGCTTTCGCGGAAAGCATATAATCGGAACCTTCCATGAGTGACATAGCGCTTCGGATGGACCATGTCTATAAGAAGTTTCGCAAGGGCGAGACCTATAACTCCTTGCGGGATCTTATTCCTGCACTTACGGGCAGAATGTTCCGGGCCCAGGAACTCGATGATCAGAAAAAGCGGGAGTTTTGGGCGCTGCAGGACATTTCCTTCGAGCTGAAAAGAGGTGAGGCGCTGGCCATGATTGGCCGCAATGGGGCCGGAAAAAGCACCGCGCTCAAGATTCTGAGCCGTATCATGAAGCCCACCAAAGGGCAAATCACAGTGAATGGGCGACTCTCCTCGCTGATCGAGGTCACCGCCGGATTTCACGCCGATCTCACCGGTATGGAGAACATTTTTCTTCATGGAACGATCCTGGGAATGTCCCGGCGGGAAATCGAACAGAAACTCGACCAGATCATCGCCTTCTCCGGGCTCGAGGAGTTTATCGACACTCCTGTAAAACGATATTCCTCGGGTATGTACGCGCGCCTTGGGTTCTCCATCGCGGCTCACGTCGATCCCGAAGTGATGATCGTTGACGAAGTCCTGAGCGTCGGAGACTTTGTGTTTCAGCAGCGCTGCGTCGATCGCATGCGCACAGCGATCGCCGGTGGCACCACGCTTTTGTTTGTTTCACACGACCTCAAAGCGGTCACGGAAATCTGCCAGCGTGCGTTGCTGTTGGAGAACGGAAAAGTGAGCGCAACGGGTCCGACCGATACTGTCCTCCGGCAATATCTGAACAGTTCCGAGCCTGAAGATCCCAACGAGGATAAGCCCGCGAAGATCACGCAAGTCCGTGTACGCGGCCGCGGCGGCGAGCAGGCTACCTTCGAGTCCGGCCAGACCGCCTGGGTCGATATTGAAGTCACTGCCAAGCGAGCTTTGGACAAACTGGCTGTGGTGATCTGGATCGTGGACAACACCGACTACGAGATTTTCAACACTTCTACCGAGCGGCTCGGTCTTCCACCGCTTTCACTCTCTCCGGGCCAAGTATATCGTTGCACCTACGAACTCAAGCTCAATGTCGCCCATGGCAGTTTCGGTTTGTGCGCGGCGGTTCATCGATACGACCTGCAAAAGACCTATGATAGAAAAGTGCCAGCTGCCACCTTGTTTGTCGGCTCCTCGATGGCTGTGCGCGGTGCGGTAAACTGTTTTCCCAGAATTGTCGAGAGTGGCATTTCCGAAGTTGGAACTGAGGCTACTGCCCGAACGTAAGGTTTTCGAGGAAGTCTAAACATTCTTTGGGTGCATCCTCCCAGGTCCGATGTACCCATTCCAGGTAACAGCTCTCAGCAACGAACCAGGTAAATTTCAAGAATGGGGAATGTGACGGAGATGAATATTCACGTCGACTCAAAGGTGAACGACTCGGAACGCCGCCAAAAACTCTATCGCGGGGGAATCTTCATACACAGCCCGAATTCCAATGCTCTCAAACTTTGTCAACTGGCAAAGGATTTGATCGAGGAAGCATTTCACCCTCTCGATCCCCTTATCCTGCATGAGAAAATGCCGGTCGAGCGTTGCGTGGAGATACTCGCGGTGCTTAAGCCGCAATTCATCCATCATCCGAAGTCCAAGGAATATATCCAGGGCATGCTCGCCGACGCTGGCTGCGATCTCGAAAAAACGTATTTTGACGTTCCGCGCCTGCGCACGGCTTTTCCGGGTGACTATCTCAAGTCCGGCATTGCCTATGCCTTTCACCCGCATCGCGATACCTGGTATTCCGCCCCATTCTGCCAAATCAATTGGTGGATGCCGGTCTACCCGCTGAATTCGGAAAACTGCATGGCTCTTCATCCCCACCATTGGGACAACCCGGTAAAAAACAGCTCCCACACCTACAACTACCAAAGATGGAACCAGGAAAGCCGTCAGAACGCTGCACAGCACATCAAAGCGGACACGCGCGTGCAACCAAAGCCGGAAGAGCCTGTCAACATCGATCCCCAAGTGCGCTTCGTCTGTGAAGTAGGCGGAGCATTTCTTTTTTCCGCGGCGCACCTGCACTCCACTGTGCCCAACACTTCATCACACGTCCGTTACAGCATCGACTTCCGAACTGTCCATCTCGACGACGTTGCCAGCGGTATTGGCGCTCGCAATATCGATTCGGCTTGCACCGGAACAACCATGAACGACTACATCCGCGGCACCGATCTCAGCCGCATTCCGGCCGAAATCGTGTCTCGTTATGAAGAAGGTTCGCTCGCGGAATCGAAGTAGATGCAAAAAAGAGGAGGACTTGGCCAGCAGTCGCGTAGTCCATGTCCCGGAATTGCTCTTCTGACGCCCTACGATGGAGGCAATCTTGGGGATGCGGCGATTCAGGATTCCATGATCGCCAATCTCCGCCAGCGTATCCCGGGCGTCCGGTTCTTGGGCATCACTCTCAACTGCGATAATTTCGTCAAACGCCACGGCGGCCACGCATTTCCGCTTTTGGCTTCGATGGGGAAACATAAGAAGCTTGAAGACGCTGCCCTCGAACCTCCCAGTCCGAGTCCCAGCCGTTGGACAAGAGGCGTTCGCCGCGCACTTGGCCTGATACCTGGGTTGTTCTCGCTTGCAAGTGGCATTCGTAGCTTTGTACTGGTCCTGGGCCGGGAGCTTTCTCACTCCCTCGATGCCATTCGCGTTCTTCGCAAACAGGATCTTTTAATTGTCTCCGGCGGCGGTCAGCTCGATGAAGAATGGGGAGGTCCCTGGCGCTTTCCATTTTCTCTTTGCAAATGGGCGCTGTTAGCGCAACTGGCCGGTGTCCCTCTTGCCGTAGCGAGCGTCGGCGCTTGCAAGATCACTTCTCGGGAGTCCCGCTGGTTTCTCGCAACCGCACTGCGATTCGCTTCTCATCGGTCGTATCGAGATGCCAATAGCAAAGCCATCGTCGCGAAGCTGCTTCCCGAAGCGGCAAAGGATTCTGTCGTGCCGGACCTGGTCTTCAGCATGCCGGATTCTGAAATCCCAACTCCGCCGGGCAGCATTCGGAAGATTGCCTCGGGCCGGACTATCGTTGCCATAAGTCCGATTGCCTATGCGAAGCCCGTGAATTGGCCGACGCCTGATACCGTTGTCCACGAACGCTACGTCCAACAGCTATCGGAGGTTATTACTTCCGTTTTGCAGGAAGGTTGCTTTCCCGTCGTTGTCTATTCGTCCTTGGGAGATGACGAGAGCGTTATCCCCGACCTGTTGGGTCGTCTCGATAAATTAGTGCCACGCGCGGTAGAACAAATTCACGTTCCCAAAATAGAGAGCTGGAGAGACCTCGCCAGCGTGTTGCGCGACTGCGACTATCTTGTAGCGAGCCGTCTTCACAGCGCTATTCTTGGATTTGTGACCCAGACCCCGACGGTTGCAATTTCGTTTGACCCTAAGGTGGATTGGGTCATGCAAGATCTCGATCAAAGTAACTCTCTCTTGCACATCCGCGACTTCCAGGCCGCCGACGTAACCGCCGCGCTCCACCGGCTGACAAATCGCAAAGACGCCATCGTGAAGCAACTCAGTTCGTATCGGCAGCGCATACTCGCGGAGTCGGCGCAACAATATGACTTTTTGGCTAGACTTGCCCATGCGCATTGTCATTCCCGTGCTTGAGAAACAAACGTGGAACCTCTTGTCACTGTCGTCACTCCTTTTTACAACACTCGGGAATATCTTGGGCAGTGCATCGAAAGCACTTTAAGTCAGACCTACTTAAACTGGGAATACATTCTTGTCGATAATCAAAGCACCGATGGGTCGAGTGACATTGCCGGCCAATACGCGGCCCGTTTTCCCGGCAAGATTCGCCTTGTTCGTACTGAGTCCTTTCTTTCGCAGGTCCAGAACTACAATTTCGCGCTTTCGCTCATTTCCCCCGGCAGCCAGTACTGCAAGATGCTGCAAGCGGACGACTGGATTTTCCCGGAATGCTTGCGCAGCATGGTGGAGGTCGCGGAAGCGCATCCCCGCGTCGGGATCGTTTCCGCCTATGAGCTCGAAGGCGACCATCCTTCTCTTGGTGGCTTGCCGTATCCCAGCCCGGAAGTGTCGGGTAGGGAAGCCTGCCGGCTTTATTTCCACAGAAACATTCATCTGTTCGGCACTCCTACTTCGTTGCTCATGCGTTCGGATCTGGTCCGCTCGCGGACTCCCTTTTATGAAGAGCGTCTTGCGCCCTTTGAAGATTTCCACGCCTGCTTCGAAGCCCTGGTTGCCTGGAACCTGGGTTTTGTGCACCAGGTTCTGACCTATTCGCGCCGCGACAATGAATCCATGTTGGCGCGTATCCGTCCGTATCAGTTCGAACTGTTTACTCGTTTGGCGGTGACCGTCCTCCACGGCAGGAATTACTTATCGGAAGACGAATATCAGTGCCTCTTCCAGCAGGCGGAACGTCGCTATTTCCTGTTTTTGGCAACCTCCGCGATCGAAGGCAAAGACGCGAAATTCTGGGAGTTTCACCGCGAGCATCTAGCGACAATAAACTACAAACTTAATTCTGCTTTCATGACCAAGTGGATTGCACTTGTCCTGCTCGACTATGCGGGTAATCCGAAGCGTACCTTCGAGTACTTTTGGCCTCGCCGGAAACGGGTCTTCGAACTCGGTTCTCGTTTGCTTTCCAATGTGCACCGTCTTTTTGTACGCAAGCGGCTGACAGAAAAAATCTGACGTCCATCTCGAGCCTCCGGCCTCGACGTGTGCTTCGCTCACTATTTTGATGCTCCATCATCTTCTTTCACTTCTGAAACTTCTCTGGAGAGAACGAATTGCGTTCTTTTGGCCCATATGGTTTGGCATAACCGCTGTTGGCGTTATCTTGGCAATCTGGGTCGTCCCGGAACGCAACAGCATCCCGAGAGCGGCGGTTGTCGTCCACCGCAATCAATCCTCACGGTCCGGAATTCTCGCCCTGCTTTTCCTGGGATTGTTTTTGGCCTTCTACATTGCCGGAACTTTATTCTGGGAGGACTTCAGCTACTATGACAACTCGCATTTTACAAACGGCACGCTAGCCGGCCGCGACATTCCTCGGCAGATCTCGCCAGAAGGAGGACGATTCTGGCCGCTGGGCCACCAGGAATTCAACCTTTTACGTCATTTCACGAGTTCGGTCGCCGGCTATCACGCGTTTCGTATTACTCAGCTTTTGCTTTTGTGCGGAATTCTGTTGGTCTTCGATGGAGCGCTTACGCTTTCGGCTCGCGTAGCCTTAATCGTGCTGGCTTTGGTTATGCCCGGCTTTCTGATCAGTTTCACGGGGCTCATTTATCCGGAAGCGAATGTGATTTTTTTCTTCGTCTTGCTGGCGTGGTTTGTCAAACGCTTTGAAGAAACGCATTCGACGCTTTGGGCCGCTACTGCGGTAATTGCTTCGCAGTTCTTGCTGTACTACAAAGAACTGGCCTTTCTGTTACTCTTCGGTTTTGCGGCAGGGCGGCTCTTGGCTCGCTGCTGGCGTCAGGACCGCATTGGCTGGGACTTTGAACGTCTTCGCGACTCGGAAAGCCGCCTCGATCTATGTTTCGCGGTAATGGCCGTCTCGTTCTTGGTCTTCTACCTAGCGGTTATGTTTCCCAATTATCACACGGGCTACGCTAACGAATTCCGGCTGCCTCTTGCGCGTGTTTTCATTTCTTATTTCCAATTGGATCTCTTGGCTTGGCTGTTCGTTATCTTGGTTCTGGGCAGAATGGTTCTGATTGCGCGTCACCAGATTACCCCCTCGCCCCGTTGGGAAGGACTCGCGCTTGCTGGAGTGGCCTATTTTGGCGGCTACCTCTTTTTGCGCATGTCGAGCGCCTACTATCTCGCTCCCGTGGATCTGATTGCCGTCTTATATCTCGGTCGTCTCGTGTTCCTGAACGTGGAAGCCATGAGTCTCGCACTGAAAATGGCCGCCTTTGCGGCCCTGCTTCTCGTCTGCGCCCAGGCTCTTTCGCTTTCTGCATTCCGCATGTACGAAAGAAAAAATGCTGTTCACGCAAAAGCAGAGTTAGGAGAGGCGATCAAAGCGCGGTATGACAATAATCCTGCAGGTGTTAAGCGGCTGTTCTTTCCGTTCGCCGAGCCATTTCACATCTTGGAGTTCGCTTCCTTCTTGAACTATATGGGTGTTCCAGTCGAACAAGCTTCGGGAAATTCTCCGTCGACGCAACCAGTCACGCTTTTCGCCGAGACAATCGAAAAAGATGGCCCCTGCGGCTACAGGGCCTTTGTCTGTCACTCGGGCAAAGCTCCCGAGCCCGGTGATCTTGTTGTCGCCCTGCCGGACGACTTCTCGTATGCCGATCAATGGACCTCGTTTCAGCAGAACGGCGACGATCCGATTTTCTCTTACCGTCCGCGCCCGCCCCTTCCTCTGTGGCTGCGCCCGTACGTAAGCTCTTTGCACATCGCCTCGCCCGTGTTCGCAAACCGTCCCATTCCGCAGTTCTGGCTTAATGCATTCGTAACCGTCCAACACTGAGTGTGAATCGTTTCGTTGCAATGACTCTGAGACTCATTAGCCACGTCAACGCCGATAGCGACATAATCGAAGCATGGCTGAAGTACTATCTTCGGCTCGGCGTCGATCACTTCCACTTCGTTCTTCACGGCCCCGCGGAAGAAAACGATCGGCTCCTTGCCATCAAAGACCGCTATCCCATCACCATCGAAGATACGTACGAAGGCCCTTTTCACAGTGACGAGAAGAAAAGGCGCTTGGACACTGTTCTTGCCCGATACACCGACCAATGGATCGTACTGGCCGACAGTGACGAATTCGTTGAATTTCCCTATAGCGGTATCCGCGAAACGATATCTCAACTCGAATCCGCCGGCGCCAATCTGCTGTTCGCTCCAATGCTCCAGCGGCTGAAATCCGACGGCTCGCTGGATTCGCCACCGGTCGCCGATGATCCCTTCCAGATATTCCAGTTCTGTTCTGTGCAACTATATCGAAAGATGGGCGTCAAAGCCGACACGTTCAAATTTCCTCTTTTCTACTGCGCCAACGGGACGCAAGTCGCGGAAGAAGGCAACCACCACCCGCCTCTCGGTTTCGACCCGAAAGCCACCGGAATGCGCGGAGTGACCCACCATTTCAAGTTTCGCCAGACGGTTTCTCTGCGGCTCGAAAAGCGTATCAATAGCACCTATCAATGGCGGCACGAATCTGTCGGCTTCCAAAAATACCTGGAAGGCCATGGTAACCGCTTGCCGCTGGAAGAAGCCTTTTTATACTCGCGGGACGAACTCTTTCGCCGCGGGTTGCTCCGCGAGCTTCCGCCGCCACGATCACAGCGGACAGCGCCCCGAACCCAATGCGTCGAAAAGCTCCCAGATGGCGAAACCGTCGTAGGAGCCAAAAACTTTGGAGCGACCGCAGCAAGTCCTTCTATCGGGTCAGATTCCAAAGTCAAAAAGGTATTGTTTGTTCTCCCAAAGAGTGCCGAATTCGGTGGCCTCGAAAGGCACCTCCTGGATTTGCTTGCCAGACTTCCCGAAACAGTTAGTCCCTCGATTCTTTGCTTCGGACAGGACATCATCAGCCTGCGAATGGACGAGGAGCAGCGGTTGCGAGTAATTGTGAGATGCATTTCAGAACCGGGATCGCTATGGGATTGGAATCGGACAATTCGGGAAGCTCAGCCGAACACTATCGTGTTCTGCTATAGCTGGATCGAAGCGTTTCCTTGGCAAGCTCCGGCGGCGGCCTTGTTAGCTGGTGTGCCGAACCGCTTTTCCATCCAACATCTGATTCCTCCCCAATTGCCTCCGCCTGCACGAGGAAACTCACCGCGTAGTCTGGTGCGGCGGTTGATCGGGAAAAGAGCCCGGCATCTTCTCAAGTTGCGTTTCTCCGGATACGCATCGCACAAAACCATCTGCGTCAGCAACGCTGTCCGCGATGCTCTAGTGAATTCCTATGCTTTCCCCGCGCACAAAACCATTACCGTTCGCAACGGTGTCTCCACTTCAAAATTCTCTCCCTGCAAAGCCGATGGAGCGGCAGTGCGAGCACGCCTCGATGTCGAACCCGACGAGTTCTTGCTCGTATGCGCGGCCCGCCTCGTCGAGGCGAAAGGCGTCGACATTCTCATCTATGCCTTCTCGCGGGTTGTTCGCCAAGGCATCCGTTGCAAGTGCGTCATCATCGGTGATGGACCCCTCAGGGAACAATTGGTGAAACTGGCGAATTCGGAAGGTTTGTCGGCCTTCGTCTCCTTCGAAGGTTTTCAGAAAGACGTCCGGCCCTACTTGCACGCGGGCTCGGCCTTCATTCTTACTTCTCATCTGGAAGGCCTTCCGATTTCCGTTCTGGAAGCCATGGCGTGTGGCCTGCCTTGCATCGTCACAAACGTTGGTGGCAGCGCCGAAGCCGTAAAAGATCAAGTTGTCGGCTTGGTCGTCCCGCCGGGTTCGACGGAAGCGGTCGCTGACGCCATCCTGAACCTTGCAACGAATCCCGACAAACGGGCGCAACTGGCCGGTAAGACTCGCGAAACCGTGCAGCAGTCCTTCGATATCGAAGAAAGAATGAGCGAACTCATCAGCGTCATAACCGGCTAACGGGCAGACGAACCGCTCAACGATGCCAACCACTGCCAAACCTCTCGTTTCCGTAGTCATGGTCATTTGCAATGTGGAGAAGTTCGTCTCCGAGGCCATCGAAAGCATCCTGGCTCAAACCTTTCGCGACTTTGAATTCGTCATCGTCGATTTTGGCTCGACAGATAAAACTAGACAGATCGCTGCGGGCTACGCGGCCACGGACCAGCGCATTAAACTCAGTGATGTTCCTCCTTGCAGCTATATCGAAGCCAAGATCGCGGCTTGCGCCATTCCGGAGGGCCGTTACATCGCGATTCAAGATGCCGACGACATCTCTCTCCCCGACCGCCTGCAGGCCGAAGTCGATTTCATGCTGAAGCATCCGGAGGTGGGTCTCCTCGGTGGTGGCGTCGAGAAGGTTGACTCTACCGGAAACCATTTGGCAATCGCCAATGAATATCCAAGCGAGGACCGCGAAATCCGGCAAGTATTGAAAGAGTGGAACCCCTTCTGGCATCCAACCGTTCTTATTTTGAAAGAGGCTTTCGTTCGCGCTGGCGGATATCGCGAGGCTTCCTCGCCGTCGGATGATTACGACCTTTGGCTGCGAATCTCGGAACACTATCAATGCGCCAATCTTCGACAGGTAGTGCTGAAATATCGGGTTCATCCCCAGCAACTCTCCTTGCAAAAACGAGAGCAACAAATCCTTTGTGCATTGGCCGCTCAGGCGTCGGTAACATTACGCGCAATCGGCCGACCCGACCCTATGAACTCCGTCAGGCAAATCACGCCGGCGCTGCTAACCGCAATGGGCGTCAGCGAACTCGTACAGAAACAAAAGCTCGCGGAAGGCTACTTGTCCGTAATCAACCAGATGTATAAGGCCGGAGAGCACAGAGCCGCGATTGCCTGTGCCAGCGAAATGTTTCGTTTGTGCGATGGAGAATCCGTGGAACCTCGTCTCATCGCAGACGCTCATGTTATTTCCGCCAAAGCATATTGGAAGCTCGGCAAAATCTTGCAAAGTCTCTTCGCTACCGCAAACGCCGTGTTCGTGCGCCCCAGGCTTGTAGCCAAGCCACTGAATCCAATACGCAGGCTGCTTCGGTTCGTTTAGAATGCACACCCCGCAGAAACGTTACCCAGACCGTTCTCGACAAGAAGCGTCGTCTGACGAATCGCTCGATTGCCCCCTTGTTTCTGTCGTAATGGTAATCTGCAATGTAGAGCGCTTCCTTAGAGAAGCCGTCGAGAGCGTTCTCGGCCAGACTTTTCAAGATTTTGAATTCATTATTGTCGATTACGGATCTACTGATAAGTCCAAGGAGATTGTCTTAGCGCATGCAGTCAAAGACGCAAGGATTAAGCTCCGTGAGATTCCGTCATGCGCCTACATCGAAGCCAAAATTGCAGCTTGCTCGATGGCGCATGGCCGATACATTGCCGTTCAGGATGCGGACGACAATTCGCTTCCCAATCGCTTGCTCTGGGAAGTCGAGTTTATGGAGAAAAACCCCGCTGTGGCCGTCCTTGGCGGTGCTGCCGATTGGATTAACGCCGAGGGTAGGTTTCTGTGGAGTTTCGAATCTCCCTTGACCGATCCGGAGATTAAAGCAGCCCTTGTCACGCGCAGCCCTTTTGTACATTCCTCGGTCCTAATGCGTAGGGATGCCTGTGTTCAAGTTGGCGGATATCGGTTGCTGTTTGCCCAAGCGGAAGACTACGACCTGTTTCTGCGCATGTCGGAGCATTTCCAGTGCGCGAACCTGAAACAAGTCGTCGTGCAATACAGGATACATCCACAGCAGCTCTCCTTGCGTACGCGACGCAAGCAGACCATAGCCAAACTCGCCGCACAAGGAGCTGCGGCGACGCGCCAAAGACAAAACATGGATCCTTTGGAATCCGTGCGGGAAATTTCGGAGCAGCTTTTGCCTAAGTTGGGAATCTCTCCTGCGCGCTTGCAGGCGGAACTCTTTGTTGAGTATCGGAACTGGATCCGCAACATGTGCGCTGCCGGTGAATACTCCGTCGCCCTCAAGTCCGCCACCGAGATACTGGCCGCGGAAGGGAAAGACATGAATCGCGACCAGACAGGAGATCTAAAGCTGACGGTCGCCCAAATTTTGTGGAAGCAGAAGAGATTTCTAAGAAGTTTCGTCGCTGTGTGTCAAGCCGTCTTTACAAAGCCGATTCTTGCAGGAGACTTGTTCGGATCGCTGTTGCGGCGAGTTAGATTTGTCTGATACGAGCAACTCACGCATGGATAAGGATCGCGATTTCGACATGAATGGGCGGGTAACGACTTTAGCTCAAATGGAAGCACGGCTGCTCTCGACCACGAGCGGCGCTGCCTCAGAGAAGACTTCTCCGCCCGCGCCCGCAGTAATCATCGTCGGACCTCCTTGGCCCCGCAGTGGCACCGCCAGGGTTATACAAAATGAAATCCAATATTATCGCCGTCGCGGATTCTTTACTGTTTTCATCGCCGTTCCTTTCTTCTGGTATTACATCCATCTTTCCAAAAATCCTAAAGAGATGATGGAAGGAATGGACGAATTGGGGGCGGACCGTATATTTGCGACGACACTCCAGCAGAAGAGATACAACGCAGCAAAATATAAAGCCTCGCTCCGGCATGCCTTCCGTGGCACAGCCTTGGACTGGCAAGTAGCCATTGGGAAATCAGCCAGTCTGGATAAGAAGGACTTTGAACTCTTGCGCGGACTACGTACAACCGTGTTTCACGTCAATCATGTTTACACGCTAGGATTCGCTTTGGATTTGCGGAGACGGCTTTTTGGTCGTTCTGGTCCCCCGACCATCCTCGAAACGCATGACGTTCAGTCGCACCTTCTCGACGAGAAGAAAGAGCTTAACCCTTGGACGCACAGGCCCGACACATTGAAACGCCTACTCAAATCGGAAGTCAAACTGCTCAAAAAAGCGGACGTCCTCGTTCATTTATCTGTCGATGACTTCCAGTTGCTTCAAGGCCTGTTGCCCTCCAAGTCTCACTTTCTCGCATTTCCGACAATTGACGAGAGCTTTACTCGCGCCGTGAGTGCCCAGATTCCACCAGCGGAAAGCATAGACCTATTGTTTGTGGGTCAGCAGCATCCTGCTAATTTTGCTGCCGTGAAATGGTTTCTTGAACAGGTTTGGCCGTTGATTTCTGATAGGGGATACAACCTCAAGATCGTAGGCCCTATCGGACCTAAGGTTCAGAGAGAATTGCCCCAATTGTATGACGCCTTCCATTCCGAATTCGTAGGGCCCATCGCGGACCTGATTCCTTATTATCGTGCCGCGCGCTGTGTCATTGCTCCGATGGTTTCGGGATCTGGCATTTCGGTCAAGACCATTGAAGCGTTGGCGCTCGGCAAGGCCTTTGTGGGAACAACAAAAGCTTTCCGTGGCATGCCGATGGACCGTCTGAAAGCGATCGGGATTCGCGCCTTCGACGAACCTCAGGCTTTCGCTGATGCAATTGTGCACGCCCTTTGCAGCGAGCAAGAAGCACAGACGCTTAGCCGAGCGGCCTACGACAGCATCTTTTCGCCTCAGGCATCATCGGCCTCGCGGGACGAAGCGCTAATGGCCGCAACTGTTTCGGGTCAACCCGTGCCATTTGTGCGGCACCTTGGATTCCTGTAGTAGAACCGTTGTCGTTGCTGGCGTAGCCGGCACACATGAACATCACGGTCATCCTATGCACCTACAATCGTTCCGGCAGCTTGGCGAAAGCGCTGGAGAGTGTTACTGCATCCGAATTGCCCAAGTCTGTTGAGTGGGAAATCTTGGTGGTGGACAATAATTCGAAGGACCAAACCCGTGAAGTGGTTGAGAGCTTCGATCGTCAGCACCCTGGCCGCGTGCTGTATCTCTTCGAGCCCAAACAAGGCAAATCGCATGCCCTCAACGCAGGGATTCGTGAGGCTCACGGCGACATCCTGGCTTTTATCGATGACGACATGAGCGTTGAGCCGACTTGGTTACGAAATCTGACCGCTCCATTAAGCGATACCAAATGGGCCGGTACCGGAGGGCGCATTTTCCCGGAAACCAGCTTTTCGGCTCCCAACTGGCTAGCCTTGGACGGACCCTACAGTATGTTGGGCGTTCCTTACGGTCATTTTGACTTGGGCGATAAACCATGTGAGCTTGACCGCTCTCCGTATGGCGGCAACATGGCTTTTCCGAAGTGGATCTTCGCCAAATATGGTGGTTTTCGTACAGACTTGGGACCTAGCCCTAACAATGCAATTCCGCTCCCCAACGAGGACACCGAATTCGGTCGGAGGCTTCTAGCGGCTGGAGAGCGGCTCCGGTATGAACCGTCCGCTGTCGTCTACCACGAGGTGGTAGAGAAGAGGATAGCAAAACAATACTTTCTAACATGGTGGTATGGTTACGGAAGAGCGCAGGTCTTGGAAGCCCGGGTGCGCCCTGATATTTTGGGAGTTCCTCGATCTTATCTTAGCGTTCTTCATATCGCGCTACGCCATTTGCCAGTCAGAACGCTACAATGGCTTTTCTCCACTCATCCACAAAGCAGGTTCTATCACAAGTGTATGGTTTGGGTCGTCGTTGGATGGCTAGCAGGAATGTATCAGTTGGCAGAGCAGGGCAAGAAAGTGAGTCAGGAATAGAAATTGGGCTGCATCCTTCACGGATATGGACAAGTCCGACGGGAGCAGACGTTTTCTGCTCAGATGTCCTGGCGGATTCGACGGATGTAAGCGAAATTCTCATGAATGATTCCTTCCTAGACTACTATCGCTGTCCAGAGCGGTTCATCCGCTTCCAGCGCAAGGGGCCCTTGTCGTCCACCAGCGGTTTCTTCCGTTTTGGAGACGACGCCACCTGCTATGGAAGCTATTTTGGAATCGCTCCCACGGAAGTGCTCAGCGATCCATTGCATGACGCGAAGGCCGATGTTGCCTTGGACAACGGCACGATCTATTTGCCCTTTGATCCGTCGGAGGTCGCCCACAATCTCCGCTACGAAATTTACGCCGCCGACTGGCGCGGGAAATTCCCGCTCTCGGCTTTGTCGAAGCTCTACTATTTTGTCCGTCCCATGCTTCCCGTTCGCGTGCGCAAGCATTTGCAGAAGTTTCATCTAGCCACGCGGGGCAACCGGCCATTCCCTCGATGGCCCGTCGACTTTTCGGTCGACAATCTTCTTGGTCAGCTGATGTTGTTGGTGCTGAAATCCAACCGCATTGACCGGCTTCCGTTTATCTGGTTCTGGCCGGACGGAGCGCCGAGTGCCGCCATCATGACCCATGACGTCGAAACCGAGCAGGGCAGAGGCTTCTGCTCGGCGCTCATGGACATCAACTCCTCATTTGACATTAAGTCTTCATTCCAGCTGATCCCCGAGCAGCGCTATGTCGTTACCCAGGAATTCTTGAACTCCATTCGTCAACGCGGTTTCGAAGTCGCGGTCCATGATCTGAACCACGACGGCCATTTGTACAAGAATCGAAGGCAATTCCTCGAAAGAGTTCCGAAAATCAATTCCTATGGCAAGCAATACAATGCCAACGGATTCCGCGCCGGAGTTTTGTATCGAAGGCAGATCTGGTATGACGCTCTCGATTTTTCCTATGACATGTCCGTGCCCAACGTTGCCAACTTCGATCCGCAGCACGGCGGCTGCTGCACCGTCATACCCTATTTCCTCGGACGCGTTCTCGAGCTGCCGGTGACTACGACTCAGGATTACACGCTTTTCCATCTGCTGAACGACTACTCCATCGATTTGTGGAAGCAACAGATCGAACTCATTATGAACAAGCACGGTCTGATCAGCGTCATTGTTCATCCGGACTACATCATGCAGTCTCGGGAACAGGATATTTACAAAGCCCTGCTCGGCCACCTGATCCAGCTTCGAAAAGAGAAATCGTTATGGATAACGACGCCAGGAGAAGTAAACCATTGGTGGAGGCAACGGGCGGAAATGAAGCTGGTCGAGGACGGCGGTGCCTGGAAAATCGAAGGCCCTGGCAACGAGCGCGCTCGCGTGGCATTTGCAAGCGAACGGGATGGCGAACTCGTTTTTACCTTCTAACCGATGGTCATGGAGCTGCGTGAATTAGGCGGCACCGGCTGCAAATTGCCGGTGTTAGGCTTGGGCACATGGCAATACGGTGGAGGCGTTCGACCCCTTCGAGCCGGCGTGGCCCTCGGCGCCAGATTCATAGATACGGCCGAATCGTATGGCACCGAAGAAGTTGTCGGTCAAGCCATACAGGGCATCCGCCAAGAGATCTTTCTCGCCACGAAAGTTTCGCCGCGGCACTTCCGTCATCGGGAACTGATCAAAGCCGCCGAAGAAAGTCTAAGCCGCCTCAAAACGGATTACGTTGATCTTTACCAGCTTCACTGGCCGAACTACACGGTTTCTATCGAGGAAACGCTCGGAGCTATGGGAGCGCTCGTCGATCAAGGAAAAGTAAGATTCATCGGCGTCAGCAATTTCATGCTCGGTGATCTGCAGCGGGCGCAACGCGCCAGTTTTAAACATCCGATCGTTTCAAACCAGGTCCGTTTCAATCTGATCGATCGCACGATTCGGGATGGATTGCTTCGTTACTGCCAGGAATCTGGCATCACGGTGATTGCTCATAGCCCACTTGCCACGGGCTTAGAGAGCATTCAGGCAATGGATCCGGAGGGAGTTTTGGAAAAACTGGCGGTCTCGAGGTCCCGCAGTATCGCCCAGATCGCTCTGAATTGGTGCCTTTCGAACAAGGGAGTCGTGACCATTCCGAAGGCCAGTTCTGTTGAACATGTCAGCGAGAATTGTCAGGCAGCGGATTTCGAACTCACCCCCGAAGAATTACGTCTTCTCGATACCAAGGTCCGGTTTCGGAAGCGCGGTGGGTTAGAACGTGCCGTACGGCGGTTTGCTCGACACGCGCTCCAGATAGCAGGGCGAAATCAATAGGCGAACAAAGCGGGTTTGGGGGCAAGACTTGCTCTTGGGTACAGGGTGCGGTGTTGTTTGTGAACAACATTCCTCCTCGATAGGTAGTTTGGACCAAGCTCTCTGCGAAAATGATAGAAGGCAGATAAATGCATAGCGCTCCCATGGAACTCGAGCCGGTAGCCGTGTCCACGAACACGCGCACGATTGGCGCCGTTGTGGTTGGCGGTGACTATCAGGGACTCGAAATTGTCCGCAGCCTTGGCCGCCACGGTGTGCCGGTGTGCGTGGTGGACAACGAGCATTCCATCTCCCGCTTTTCCCGCTATTGTTCGAATTTTGTGCATAGGGAGGACCTGCGCGAAGAAGCGAGGACCGTGGAAACGCTTCTAAAATTGGCCGGAGAGATAGCCCTGCAAGGTTGGGTGCTCTACCCCACGCGAGAAGAACATGTGGCCGCCTTTTCGCGCTACCGTTCCGAGTTGCACAAGATGTTTCGTGTCCCCACGCCGCCTTGGGAAACTATCCAATGGGCTTGGGACAAGCGAAACACCTACAAGCTCGCGGAAGAACTTTCGATTCCCGTGCCGGTCACGAGATATATCACGCACATCGATCAGCTCGACGAGCTGAACGGGCTTACTCCTCCCTTCGCGATTAAGCCGGCAATCAAGGAACATTTTGTCTATGCGACCAAGGCGAAAGCTTGGCGCGCAAACGATCATGCCGAATTGAAGAGCCTTTATCAGAAGGCAGCGGAACTCGTCGGCCCCGGCGAGATGATGATCCAGGAATTGATCCCCGGTGGTGGTAACCAGCAGTTCTCCTATTGTGCTTTTTTTCGCGATGGCCAAGCTGTGGGCAAAATGGTTGCGCGCCGCCAAAGGCAACACCCTCTTCAATTTGGAAGAGCCAGCACGTACGTCGAAACAGTCGACGTCCCTGTTTTGGAAGAGTTCTCAGAACGTTTTCTTCGAGCCATAAATTACTACGGACTGGTGGAACTCGAGTACAAATTGGATCCTCGAACGTCGCAGTACAAGCTCCTCGATGTGAACGCTCGGACCTGGGGTTATCACAGTCTCGGATACGGCGCGGGTGTCGATTTTAGTTACATGCTCTATTCTGACCAGATTGGTTTGCCGGTTACGCCGTGCAAGAGCCCGGCGGGAATCGGCTGGGTACGAATGACCACGGATGTTCCCGCCGCTGTTATGGCGTATTTGGGCGGCGACCTTGATCTGAAGGGTTATGTCCGCTCGCTCAGAAATTGCAAGGTAGAGGCGGTCTTCAGCCGTGAAGATCCTCTCCCCGGCTTGGCGGAAATTCTCCTCGTCCCCTATTTGGCGGTAAAAAGAGGCTTCTAGTCGGTCGAAGCCATTTGACTCATTCCGGAGAGCGCTGATGACGACACACGATGTCATTGTTTTGGGAGCGGGCCCTTACGGACTCGCTGCCGGAAATCACCTGAAGCAAATTAAGGGATTGGACGTTCGCGTTTTTGGCGATCCTATGTCCTTTTGGGCGCGCACCATGCCCAAAGGCATGTTTTTAAGGTCTAATTGGACGGCTACGCAAATCGCCGATCCCACGAACATGCTGTCGCTCGAAAACTTCCAAAGCCAGAATGGCAATCATCTTTCTACGCCGGTTCCGCTCGACCGCTTTGTTCAGTACGGTCTGTGGTACCAGCGCCGGGCGCTTCCCGACCTGGATCGCAGGATGATCAGCCGGATCGATTCTGATCCGAAAGGCTTCCGGGTGACGCTGAACGATGGCGATACAATGACCTCGAATCGCGTCGTGGTCGCTGCAGGAATAGGTTCCTTTGTCAGGCGGCCCGCCGAATACTCCAATCTTCCATCGAGCTTGGCCTCGCACACCTCGGAGCACGCCGACCTCGCGGTTTTCGCGGGCAAGAGCGTGCTCGTCATCGGTGGCGGGCAAAGCGCGCTCGAATCGGCCGCGCTCCTGCACGAAAATGGCGCGAACGCGGAAGTCATTGCCCGTACGGGGAAAATCAACTGGCTCCAGGGATGGGCTTCGAAGACTCTTCACCACGGTCTCGGGAAAGTTACGAATCGTCTTTTGTATGCCCCCACCGATGTGGGGCCTGCGGGAATCAGTCAGCTCATGGCGCGTCCCGATCTGCTCAAGATGCTGCCGCGCAGCCTGCAGAATAAGCTGCGTATTCGATCGGTCCGTCCCGCGGGAGCGCGTTGGTTGGTCGACCGCCTGAAGAATGTTCCCATCCGGCTCAATACCACCGTTTCTTCGTTCAGCGTGACCGGAGACAAAATCGCGATTCGTTTGAGTGATGGAAGCTCCCGAACCGTCGATCACATTCTGATGGGAACCGGCTACCGCGTGGACGTTTCAAAATATGCATTTCTCAGCCCGGGGATTGTAAGCTCTTTGAAAACGCTTAATGGCTTTCCGCTACTCCAGGAAGGAATGGAGACTTCTGTTCCCGGCTTGCATATTCTGGGCGCTCCCGGGATCTGGACTTTTGGACCTCTCTTGCAATTTGTCTCCGGAACCCATTACGCTTGTGAATCGCTCGCGCGCGTGGTGGCTAGGAATCATTCCCCTCGATGATCCCGGACTGCATGACTTTGGAAATGACGAAGGCTTTTTGCGCGTGTGCGTTCAGGCAAACGAGGTGGTCTTCTTTTCGTAAACTCGGTGGTGTCGGCGGGGTTCTCAATTGCGCAGGATCGGGGGATCGATGAAAGGTGTTGTACTTGCTGGAGGAACCGGTAGTCGGTTGAATCCCTTAACCAGGGTAACCAACAAACATTTGCTTCCGATTTATGACAAGCCTATGGTGTATTACCCGATCCAGACGCTTGTCAACGCGGGAATCGAGGAGATCCTGCTGGTCACGGGTGGAAAAAACGCCGGCGATTTTCTCCGTCTCCTCGGGAATGGCCGCGAATTCGGCTTGAAGCACCTGAATTACACCTATCAGGAGGGCGAAGGCGGCATCGCGGAGGCCTTGGGCCTGGCGGAATTTTTTGCTGCGGGCGAGCCCATCTGCGTCGTTTTAGGGGACAACATCATCGAAAACAATATTTGCAAAGCCGTCGATGGTTTTCTCAAGCAGAAGAGTGGCGCCAAGATTTTGTTGAAAGAAGTGACTGACGCCCAGCGTTTCGGCGTTGCAGAAATTCGGGGCAAACACGTAATAGGCATCGAGGAAAAACCCAAGGCTCCAAAATCCAATTTCGCTGTCATCGGCATCTATTTGTACGACGCCACCGTGTTTCAAAAAATCCGCCGCCTGAAGCCATCGGGACGCGGTGAGTTGGAAATCACCGACGTCAACAATTTCTACATCGAGGACGCCACTCTCACCTACGAGATCCTAGAGGGCTGGTGGACGGATGCGGGTACTTTCGATTCACTGCTGAGGGCCAACGATCTGGTTGCCGGGAGCGGAGCGAATAAGATGTCTGTTCCTGTTGGCAAAGGCAAAGTGAAAGCTCAGGAAGTGACTCGATGAAGATATTTGTAACAGGCGGCGCCGGTTTTATTGGCTCCAATTTCATTCGTTACGCGCTTGGCCTTGAAACGGGCCATACGATCGTCAATTACGACAAACTGACGTACGCCGGGAATCTCGCAAATCTGCAATCGATTGCGAGCCGCCCCAACTACGCCTTTGTTCGCGGCGATATTTGCGATGGCCCCGCCGTCGAAGCTGCCATGGCCGGTTGCGACGCGGTTGTCCATTTCGCCGCCGAATCCCACGTTGATCGCAGTATCTACGAGCCCGCTCCGGTGATCGAGACCAATGTCACCGGAACATTCATACTGCTTCAGTTGGCGCGCAAGCTCGACGTACGCCGTTTCGTCCACATCTCGACCGATGAAGTGTATGGCGATATTCCTCAGGGAGTTTTCTCCGATGAGGATTCGCATCTCCGGCCCAGCAGCCCGTATTCTGCTTCGAAGGCGGCTGCCGATCTCCTGGTGCGCTCTTACGTCCGGACCTATGGTTTTCCCGCGCTGATCACACGTTCCTCAAACAACTACGGACCTTATCAGTTTCCCGAAAAGTTCTTGCCCTTAATGATCACCAATGCGCTCGACGGCAAATCGCTCCCCATCTACGGCGACGGAAAACAACAGCGCGATTGGCTTCACGTGGAGGATAACTGCCGCGGAATTATGGCTGTCGTGGAAAGAGGCCGGATCGGCGAGGTTTACAACATCGGCGGTCTCGACGTGGAAGAAAATATCGCCCTCGCTCAGCGCCTGCTTCGTCTGTTGGGCAAATCTCCCTCGCTTCTTAGCTATGTCAAGGATCGCCCCGGTCACGACCGGCGCTACGCTCTGAGCTGCAAGAAAATGGAGCAAGAGCTCGGTTGGCGCCCGCAAGTTTCGCTCGAAGAAGGCTTACAACAAACCATCGAATGGTATCGCGCAAATACCGTCTGGCTGGAAAACGTGCGCGATGGCGCCTATAGTTCCTACTACGAGAAATATTACGAGAATCGGGAATCCTCGCTCGAATCGCTCGCCCACACGACCGATAGTCGGCCCCGATAGTAGTCGTGCGCCCCTCATCCTTGGCAGGCGAAAAATGGAGTGATAACGAAGTGCCACAACTTGGAAAGTTCTCGGGAATGAGGGTCTTGCCGAATCGGCATCATTCGACTTGAGAATGCATCCAACAATATGACTTCAAAGGAGTTATAAAGGCGGTCCAGTTGGAAAGCCAGTTGCAACGTCTGTGTTTGGTGTCAAAGCTATAGTGTGCCTGGGGCCTTCCTGAGCTTGTGGGCGTTTGCACATGAGCATACCCGGCGGACGATTCCAGCCCTAACAACCTGTTCGGAAGCGGAAGGAGGTTAGTCTTTCCATGAAATGGCCGTCTGTGTCTCCAGAGCTAGCGAGAAATCTGACTCTCGCCTGTTCGGTACTGCTGAGTCGCACCGGAAGTCCTGGGAATTGCAAATCAGCGGTAAACCGTTACTATACAGGATAAAGCAGATGGCCCCTGCGCGATCCGAAGGGAAAAAACCGTGGAAAGGCGGCGAAAGATGCGTTTGAGCTTTCATATGATTTTCTTGGTCCTAGTTACATTAGTACTACATCCGGCAGCCACGCCCGCGCAATCGGCGACCAACACCAAGAACGACGGCCCTAAAATTGGTAACTCCGCCGCTGCTGTGGTTGACGCGGACTACAAAATCGGGGCTCAGGACGTTGTTCGTATTGACGTGTGGAAAGAGCCGGATATTAGCCGAACGATTCCGGTTCGCCCGGATGGCAAGATCTCTCTACCGCTGTTGAACGATGTCCAAGCCTCAGGGCTGACCGCTATGCAACTCGCCGGCGCCATTCGTGACGGGCTTACAAAGTATCTGACAAATCCCCAGGTCACCGTGACCGTAACGGAAATTAACAGCCGCAGAGTTTACGTCACCGGTGAAGTTATGCGCACCGGAGCGCTCCCGCTGTTGCCGAACATGACTGTGCTGCAAGCCCTCGCAAGTGCCGGTGGTTTTACGCAATTTGCGAAACTCAAGGATATCTACATTCTCCGCATGGAGAATGGCCAGCAAGTGAAATACGCTTTTGACTACAAGGAAGCTCTGAAAGGGAAGCATCCGGAGCGCAACATTTTGTTGAAGCCCGGCGATCTAATCGTTGTTCCATAAGGATAGTTTATGAATTGGCGAAAACTGCGTCTGGGGGCATTCGGTCTGCTGTTCTTCTTTGGATTGAGCCTGCAGGTGTCTTGGGCGCAGGACGAACCACAGCAGCCACCTCCCGAGCAAGCTCCTAAGCCCGCCGCGCGGTCAATCCCGGGAGCTGACGACCAAGATGACCAAAACCCAAACGTCGATCCCAATGCGCTTCAACCTGATTCCACGCCACTTACCGGCCTTCAGAACGCTTCCTTGGGAATGCCCGAGATTCGTCACAGCTACTGGGTGCCAGGTTTGCAATACGGTGCCTACCTCCAGTCCAACCCCTACGGTTCGAATTCCTCGGGGTGGTTCGTCGATAACTATGTCGCGGGAAACCTGACCCTGCTTGAGGCCTGGAGCCGTTCCACACTCACCCTGAACTACTCGGGCGGTGGGTATTTTTCCGCTGGCAGTTCGAGTGACAGTGGTTCTTATCAGGAATTGGCTTTCACTCAGAGGTATCAAGGAGAACGCTGGCTTGTTCAGATTGGGGACTATTTTTCGTATTTGCCTCAGAGCTCTTTTGGATTTGGCGTGGGTACGAACCTTGGCGTTCCCGGTGTCGGCGGAGCTCTAGGCGGCACGGGTACTCAGGGTATCGGAAACAGTTACATTCCGAATCAGAGCATCTACGGCGTCGGTCCTGTCTACAGTAACGCGGCGTTGGTGCAAGCGACCTACGTACTTTCGCGTAGAAGCTCGATAACCGCCTCTGGCTCCTATGGGATTCTGAATTACATTGATCCAGGAAACATAGATACAACTTCGGTAATCGGCGGTCTGGGCTACAACTACGCACTGAGTCGTTCTGACACGATCGGCGTCGTATATTTCTTCAGTTCCTACCATTACCCGGGCCAGCCACAAGCGTATGGGAATCATGTTGCCAGCTTGGCCTACGGACGCAATATCACCGGCCGCCTGGCTTTGCGTCTTTTAGGCGGACCTCAGATCAGCACATTTCGTATTCCAATTGGCACATCGACCCGCCAAGTGGGCGGCTATTTTTACGGCACTCTGAACTATGCGCTGAAAAACGGCGGAATCTCCGCAAACTACACCCACTCGCTGACCGGCGGCAGCGGTGTTCTCGTTGGTTCTACTTTGGACGAGGTCATGATCAATCTGAATCGACGCATCACACGAGTTTGGTCGGGAAACATTAACTTCGGTTATGCCCATAACGGAGAAGTTGCCTCTGGCCTCCTGGGCGTTCCCACATACGGTAGCTGGTTCGTCGGAGGTGGATTAAACCGCCCCATCGGACGCAACTTGAATCTCGCCTTCGCTTACCAGGGCAATATCGGTAGCACACACGATTCCGCCTGCACCGGCGCGTCCTGCAGTTCGAACAACTCTTTCCAGACCGTCACTGTAAATTTCCAATGGCACACCCGTCCGTTTGTGTTGCCTTAAGGTTTCACTGGACAAGAAAAACGGAAAACAGGCTAAATGGCGATAGAGAATTAACCAGTCTCCTGAACCGAACTGTCCCAAGGATTAGATTCGACTCATGTACAAAAGCTTCTTCGGCTTAAAAGAAAACCCCTTTAACGTCAACCCGGACCCACGTTTTCTTTACCTTACGAACCAGGTCGAAGAGACGCTCACGGGCTTGATGTATGGCATCCAGACGCGAAAAGGGTTTATTACGCTTACGGGGGAAGTAGGCACGGGCAAAACCACACTGGTCAACCGGTTGCTGGACTGGCTGCACTCCCGAAGAGCCCGTACCGCGTTTCTCTTCAATTCACGCATGAACTCGAACCAGCTTTTCGATTTCATCCTCGCGGAATTTGAAATTACATGTGATTCCAAATCAAAAAGTCAGCAGTTGATGAAACTCAACCACTGGCTCCTCGATCGTTACCGTCGCGGCGAAACCGTCGTCCTCATCATCGACGAGGCGCAAAATCTGACTTATCCGGTCCTCGAGGAAGTTCGCCTGCTCACCAATCTTGAAACCTCAACGGAAAAGCTTCTCCAGATTGTCCTTTCCGGCCAGCCGGAACTAGAAGAAAAGCTCAAGCTCCCGCAGCTTCGTCAGCTTCGCCAAAGAATTATGCTTCGTTGCCGGACCGCTCCGCTCACCAAGGAGCAAACGCAGGAGTACATCGCCGAGCGTCTTAAGACCGCCGGCGCCTCGGGAGAGCCTATCTTTAGCTTGAAAGCGATGGAGACAGTGCATCTTTATTCCCTCGGCATCCCGCGTGTTGTCAATCTCCTTTGCGAGCACGCCTTGGTGAATTCTTACGTTGAGCAGCAACGTCCCATCCAGCCGAAAATTGTCGAAGATGTCGCCCGCGAATTCCAGTTGGATGAGATTGAACCCATCGCGCCTGTGGGTGCTTCGAAAGCCGACACCGACGTCTACAATTCCGAAGCCTTCCTGCAAAACCTGGGAGAGGCGCTCTCCCGCTTTCGCGTGAGCCCGACGCGCGAACGCGAGCGGAAATAACATGAGCGCTAAGTGAACCGCATCTTGCGGAAGATGGAGTGGGATAGCAAAGTTGCGTGATGACGCAACAACAACGAAGCAGAAGCACGAGGGAAAAGTGGCGCAGGCTAATTTCCGAGCAGGGGCGTGGCGGGCAGACCGCGACTGCGTTCTGCCGGGAGCGTGGGTTGTGCCGGCCGTATTTCTTCGCGTGGAAGAAACGGCTGTGCAAAGGTGTAGCGGCGAAATTCCTGGAAGTGCATGTGGCGGAGGCAACGCCGAGTGTGCCGGATGACTCGCGTATTGAAGTCCGACTCCAGAACGGTCGAAGCCTGGTCGTGGGGCGGGAGTTTGACGGGGACCACGTGCGGGCATTGTTGGCGGTGGTGGAGACGGCGGGGTGACCGGACTGCCGAGTTTGCAGGTCATGGATCGCGCGCACGGAGCGCGGATCTGGATGGCCGGTGAAGCGACGGACATGCGATGCGGATTTGACCGACTGGCGGAGCGGGTGAAGACGAACTGTATCTAGAAAATCTGCAGCTGCAGAAAGAGCTGTTGCGCTACAAGAAGGCAACCTATGGGTCGCGGGCAGATCGTTTAAGCGAGAACGAGCTGGCGCAGGTGCTGCTCGAGTTTGCCGAAGAACTGGAACAAAAACAGCTGGTTTGACGGCACCGATCTTTATACGACCAGCGGCAAATCGCTGGAGAAGGAAAGCACGAACGTGTTGTGTACGAACGCTGCACGTTGACGAGCGTAGGCCGCACACCTGTTTCATGTAGTCGCTCGAAGCGACTGATCTCCTCGATGATGGCGGCAGTATCTGACGGCTTATTCGGTGCGATCCGGCCTTCGGTGTGCAAGAGAGCAAGTAAAATTCGAACGGCTGCGCAGACAATGTGTCGCTGTCGCTGACAGCGGTGTGCACAATGGCAGAGGGGCAGATGTTTTAGAAAGCGCTCCACTGTGTCTTCGTTGATTACAGCAAGGCCAATGTGAAGCCGAGTGCACTGAAACAACACCCGAAAGAGAACACCCAAACTTATGTAAGGCAACACACTGTTGAAAGGCACGCTACGCCGCCGGGAAGACTGCGAAGGTGCAGCTGTGACCTCAATAACCTTGCATAATCGCGAGCCGAGGATAATTCCTGTTATGCAAAGGTTTTCATAATCGCAAGAACTCGCTATTCGTGGGGAACCCCCGCGGCGGGCGGACAGCAGCGATCCTGGCCAGCTTGACCAGCAGCTGCCGCCGGCACGAGATGGATCCGCGCCTCTATTTCATGCGACTGCTGATGAATCCCCCCTCGTGGCCGGCAAACGACCTCGACGCTTGGCTTCCCGATCGCTGGAAACAAGCTCACGCCGCCAGGTGCGAGGCTTTGGAAATACCTCCTCTCGATTCTTGAACACTAATTTGAGAGAGTCGTTTCAGGCTGCTTACTAGCGATAGATTTCTTTACGATGGCCGACGCGAAGGACCAGAACGATCAAGCGGTCGTCTTCGATCTTGCAGATAAGCCGGTAATCGCCTACACGGTATTTCCAGAACTCTCCAAGCCGCGAGCCGCGCAACGCTTCTCCGACGCTGCGCGGATCGTCCAGTTTGGCAATTCGTTGATGCAGGAATTTCAGGATGCGCTTGGCCTGCGGCGCGTCGAGTTTGCCGAGTTCCCGCTCCGCTGACTCAGACAGCTCAACGTTGTAAGCCATGCCGCTTCATGACTTGCTTCAAGGGGATCGTCCGCTCTTTACCGCTGCGGATGCGTTCCAGGGCGCCTTCGGCCAGATACAGATCCTCGATCTCTTCCAGGTGCTCGAGGATGGCTTCACGGACATAGTAGGTCTTGGTGCGCCCGGTCCGCCGAGCAAGCTTCTCCAGGCGTTTCTCGATGGACCGCGGAAGTCGAATGGCCAGCATAACTACCTCGCTATACAAGTATATCACGACATTGATCGTGGGGCGCGAACAACGCCCGCGCACGCTGATTGACGATACTCAGTTCGTGATCGCCGTGGAGGGGACAGAGGTCTTGAGTTGCACCCCGCGCCCCTCGGCCAGACGTTCCATGGCGATTACTTTCCGCTAGATGCGGTTCACGTAGCGCTCACGAAATAACCCACCTAGAGCTGAGCCGGGAACCAGCCTTTTTTTCCTGAATTTCTAAACATCCGCAGGAGTAGCTTGGGCGGGAGCATCGACAAACGCTGCGTGCAACTGTTGCTGCCACTCTGGGAGCCGCACCCCAAATGTTTCCTCCAAGCGGCGGTTGGAAAGTACGGAATAGGCTGGGCGACGCGCTGGAAGTGGATAGTCGGCGGTGGTAATCGGAGCGATGCGGCTCGTCACTAGCGGACGCCCTCCGGTTGCGTGAGCAAACCAGTCCTTGTCTGGTGAAATCTGCTTGGCTTCCTCGACGATTCTCACCGCAAAGTCATGCCACGTCGCTACTCCCGCCGCTGTCAGATGATAGGTGCCGCACATTCTCCAATCGCGGTCGCGGCTTGACCGCAGAACCTTATCGAGAGCAGCCGCCGTTGCCGCTGCGATTGCCCGGCTCCACGTGGGCGCTCCAAACTGATCGCTGACGATCCTCAGCTCCTCTCGCTCTGTCGCGAGCCTGAGAATGGTCAGCAGAAAATTTCGTCCCCTCGTTCCATACACCCAGGCGGTACGCAGGATCAGGTGTGCGGCTCCTGACTGTCGTATGGCCTGTTCTCCGGCCAGCTTGCTCTGTCCATAAACATTATTGGGATTCGTCGAGTCCTCTTCCTGGTAAGGTGAATTCTTGGACCCGTCAAAGACGTAATCGGTCGAATAGTGCACCAAGAGCGCGCCGCACTTCATCGCCTCTTCGGCCATCACCGCCGGCGCATCTGAGTTGATTATCCGGGCCAGCCCGGGTTCCTTTTCTGCTTGATCTACGGCAGTATACGCAGCCGCGTTGACGATCACGTGAGGCCGTGTCTGATCGATCGCCTCGCGAATTTGCGCGGGTCTCGTGAGATCAAGAGTGTCTCGATCATAGGCAGACAATCTTCCGAGGCGCTGCAGCGTAGTGCTTAGTTCAGCGCCTACTTGCCCCTTTTTTCCCGTGAGCAGGATTCGATAGTCCATTCTTTTTATGTGAGCAAGTAGAATAGCAGACTCTCTCTCGCGAATTACCTGACAACCAGGAAATCGATCTGATTTAGATGGGATCGTTGACGGTTGCGAGATTCACTGCTTCCGATTTGGAGCCTTCACTCTTGTCCATTACTGTCCGCAATTCTCCGGCCGAAATCGAAAAAGACCGTTTTCTTTGGAGCGACTGGCCCGGCAGCCGCGACTCCGACATTGATTTTTTTCTGTACATCGCCCGCGTTCGGCCGGAAGTGGTAAGCCCTTACGTGCTGATCGCCGATCGTAACGGCGTCCCCGACGCGATGCTGATCGGACGCCTCGAGAAACGAAAAGCCTCCGCAAGATTTGGCTACTTCAATTTCCGTTCTCCGCAGTTGCGAGTCGTCAATTTTGTTTACGGCGCGTTGCGAGGAAACGCTGTTCCCGAGAACGTTGATGCGCTTTTTGGGCACGTGCTGAACTCGCTTCGCGGAGGCGAGGTCGACCTCGCTGTATTCGAACACCTCGCGGTCGGCTCTCGCCTATATGATCTGGTTTCCACCTTGCCGGGTACGCTCGAGCGAGGATTCTCCCCCGAGCATCGCACCCACCGGTGCCTGGAATTGCCGGAGAGCTCCGAAGCCCTCTACAAAATGCTCTCGCCGAAGAACCGCCAGGTTTATCGCGGTAAAGGCCGGAAAATCGTCAAGGATCACGGCGGCGACGTCCACATCAAATGCTATCGCGAAGTTTCCGAACTGGATCTCATGTTCCGCGAGGTTGAGGAGATTGCCTCGAAAACGTACCAGCGTGGCCTGGGGTTCGGTTTCAAAGATACTCCCGAAATGCGCGGACGCTGCGAACTCGCAGCTTCCAAGGGTTGGCTACGAGTCTTTATTCTTTACGTGGCCGGAAAACCTGCTGCCTATTGGAATGCCTCGGCTTACCAGGGTACTCTCTGGGGCGATCACATCGGCTTCGACCCAGCATTGAGTCGTTACTCTCCCGGCATGTACCTTTCGCTCAGCGTCATCGGTGATTTGTGCGATCAAAAACAGAATCACGACATCAAGCAGATCAATTTTGGCCCGGGGGACGCCGAGTATAAGTCCATCTTGAGTAACATTAGCTTTGAAGAAGGCGCAATCCAGCTCTACGGCCGAAGCTTACGAGGGCTCGGCACCAAGTTCTTCTTCACGCCTGTGCTCTTCGCCGACCGTTTCGCAAAGAAAATCCTTTCAAAAAACAAACTCCTGGCGAAAGCCAAGCGCCTCTGGCGCAACCGGGCCGTCGCGGCCCATCCAAAAGAGCCAGGGTAACTATCTGTGAGCTTGAGAAGCTTCTAATATTTCACCAAAATCTTACAAAACTTTACATTCGAAGAGCGAAGCAACTCATACTGAGAGTACTGTAGGTCCTCTAGATGATTACCCGACCTACGTGCAAGAAATCAGTAATTGAGAGCTGAAATTCCTTGCGGCCTGCTTGGCGATGCGCATATCATATGCGAATGCCAAATCTGCTAGGCAATCTTTCTCCTTCGTCGGCTTCGAAGCGTCTGCTTATGCTTCTTCGTCACTATCCCATCCGGAAGACTGCTGCTGTTTGCGCAGCGATGATTGACGATTACCACGTTCGATCCTTCGATCGCAAATATGGTGTTCGCACCAGCGGCCATATCGAGTTGTCCGAGACGTCTTTTGACGCCGCCAAGTTGAATAAAGCGACCTCCTACGGTCCTGTGAACGCGTGGGGCTTCCGCAAGCTCTTACAGACCCTCAATCTTCCTAAACCATATTCCTTCGTCGATCTTGGTTGTGGCCTGGGCCGCGCTTGCATCATTGCCGCGGAATACGGTTTCAGCAAAGTGACGGGCGTCGAACTGGCTCCGGAACTATGTAAAGTCGCGAGAGAAAATGTCGACAATTGCAGGATCAGCGATGCGCGGGGCATTCCCGTCAAGATAATTGAGGGGGACGTTCTGGATTATTGCGATCATTCTGAAGATGACGTGTATTTTATGTACCGCGCCTTCTCGCTGGATTTCTTTCGAGATGTTCTCGCGAAGTTGGCGGGCCGGGCCACCACCACCAAGAAACCTTTTACCGTAATTTACACCGAGCGCCTCGGCTGGCCCCAGAGCCCGTGTGTCACCGTGCTTGCGGAAGATCGCGCGCTTCGGAGAGTTTACGAAGGCTCCATATACGGCCAGGCTTTCTTCGTCTATCGTTGCGAAGCCTGAACCTTCGCTCCCCTAACTAACGCGAGTCTGCGTACGCCAGCTTTTCCTCCCGCGGAAATCCGTGTTCGATTTGGAGCAGAGTTTGCGCGATTTGGCCCGCGGATTCCGCCGAAAGAGCGGTGTATAGCGGCAGCAGGATTAAATTTCGTGCCGCCCACAGGCAATTCGGCAAACCCTCGCAGTCTTCTTCCTCGGACCACAGAACCTTCAGGTGAATCCCTCGCTCCGCAGTCAGCTTCAGGACTTCGCTGCGTTTCCTCCCCGGAAACGCAATAGGAAAACGCATTAGTCCTAACTTGCTTGCCCCTGTCGGCAGAAACGTTTTTATTCCGCTTCCTGCAAAGTGCCTTTCGTAAACTTCACCCAGGTCAGAGATCTTTCCTCCAATTTTGTCGATCCTTTGAATCATCCGTAGCGCCAGTTGCGCTTGATACGGATGGATCTCTTTCGTGTAGAAGGAAGTGAGCGGCGCCTTTTGCGACGCTTCGGATAGTGAAGCGTCTTGGGCGCCGGGGATTGAAACTGCCGGCAAGGTTTTATCATTTGGGTTTTTCTTCAAGAATTCGCGCAATCGCGGCCGCAGCGGAAACACTCTCCGCGTAACCTGCCGATAAACCAATGGATTAGTCGCAAAATTTTGCAGGAAAGCCTTAGCCAGCGCCAAATATGGCATCGTTTGCGTAGTAGGCGTGACACGGTGGTGCCCCAACTTCGCCACGTCGAAATGGTTCGTGTGGTTCGCGACGATGAATCCCCCGCGAAACGCGGGAATCCGCTTCGACTGTTCGAAACTGAAAACTCCGAAATCCGCGAACGTGCCCAGCAAGCGCCCGTTCTGCCGGCCCCCGATTGCCGGAACGGTGTCTTCAATCGTCAAGCAATCTCGCTTCTTCGCTAATTCACAAATTGCCTCGACGTCGGTCGGCACTCCGAACAAATGGGCAATCAGCAAAATTCTCCCGGGCCTGGCCGCTTCCGCATATTCTGCGGACGTCGCATTGATGCTGTTCTTCGCGAGATCGACAAAAATAATTCGCTTCCCCGCCACCCTTACGGCCGTTTTCACCTGATGACAGATCCACGCCGGCATTACTACTTCTTTTTGCGGCAGAAGCGATAACACCTGAGCAATCGCGCATTCTCCCGAAGGAGCAAAAAACACATTTTCGTCGTGGATCCAATTTTGCAAGGCGGATCGGAGCGAAACCAATGGATCGGATCGAAATACGTAGGCGAATGCGCCAAATAAATCCCCGTTCCTAGTCTCCAACACATTGAACGGAACGATGGCATCGCCGGGCCGCCCGGCGGCGGTAGAGCGCATATCCATGCTATTTCCGGCCACTGTCATTACTCGTTTACCTTTCGGACGCTCGGCCGCAACAAGAGGACAGCCCTACAATCATTAGAGCACAGGAGCAATTCTCGTTTGAAGCGAGCATCGGTTGTCGAGTGCCGTGCTTCGCACCGACTGGAGACCGCGAATCACACTGCATCCCCCTCTCTTCAATTTGATAATGACTGATTAGGAACGGAACAAACTTAGTTCTGAGCCGCGGCGTCCTGTCGCGACTATCCTGATAGCTGCCAGCCACGGGGATCCCACAAAGCAGACGGAGGCGTTATCGCCATGTTACGCAGACCCACGTTCATTTTCTTCCTTGTGCTTTTTATGCCCATCTTTGGGATGGTCTTGAACGGATGCGGTGGCGGTGGAGGAAGTTCAAACACCATCAGCGTGTCGCTTTCCCCGTCCGCGGCGCAAGCCATCGATCAGGGACAAAAGCTTAGTTTCACTGCATCGGTCGCCAACGATTCGTCATCTAAGGGCGTAACCTGGGGCCAAACCGGCGGCTCACTGTCCGGCCAGACAAGCACATCTGCAACCTTCACTGCCAGCGGCTCTACCGGATCGGGCACAGTGACGGCAACCTCTGCCTCCGACAGCACAAAATCGGCCAAAGCCAACATTACCATTACAGCTGTACCGTCGCTGTCTGTCCCGGCGCTGCCTGGCGCGACCATCGGTTCGAGCTATAGCCAGAAAGTCTCTGCCGCCGGGGGAGCCGGAACCCTGACCTATTCCATTAGCAGCGGCGCCCTGCCTGCTGGTTTGACGCTTAGCGGAAACACGATTTCGGGCACACCCACGGGACCTGCGGGTAGCTCAACTTTCACCTTGAAGGTCACCGACTCCAGCACTGCCGGTGCCATGTCCGCCACCCAGCAGCTCAGCATTTCAGTTAGCCCTCTGAGCATCACAACGACTTCCTTGCCAAACGGCAGTGTGGGCGGTGCCTATAGTGTCGTGCTGACGAGCACTGGAGGTTTGGCCCCGGTCACCTGGAGCGTCTTCGGTGGCACCCTCCCGGCTGGTTTAAGCTTGAATGCCGCCACCGGAGCAATTACTGGGACTCCGACGGCTGGAGGGACCGCGAATATTACCTTCCAAGCTGCTGATTCGAGTTCTCCGCAGGAAACGGCCAAAGCGACCCTAAGCCTGACCATAGCCCAATTGATGATCACGACTACCAGCTTGCTGAATCCCATGGTCGGCGAAGCCTATAACCAGACTTTGCTGTACACGGATAGCGGAGGTACCTTGCCCGTAACGTGGAGTCTCGCCTCCGGCTCATCTTTACCCGCGGGCTTTTCTTTGGACCCCTCGAGTGGCGCCATCACCGGAACCGCTACTTCCGCGGAAGTCGGAACTACCAGCTTCACCGTGCAGCTTACAGACTCAAGCGCACCGCCGCAGACCGCAACGCAAGCCCTCAGCCTCACCATTACCACCGCTACCGCCTGCGGCTCCGGCAGCGAGTCGCTCCTGAACGGTCAGTACGCCATGTCGCTCACCGGTTTTGACGCCAGCGGTCCCGTCGGACTATTGGCTTCGTTCACCGCAAACGGCTCCGGCGGTATCACTTCGGGCTACGAAGACATAAACAGCATGACCGGCGTGCAATCAAACCTGTCGGTCGTGCCGGCAGGCAGCTCGTATTCACTCGGTTCCGACCGGCGCGGCTGTTTGACCCTCGTTACCTCTTCTGGGACGCGGGTATTTCGCATTGCCGTCGGAATCTTGAGCTCCACTTCACCCCAGGTGTACACCATTGGCCGTTCCATCGAATTCGACACCAGCGGCACAAACGTCGCCGGCACCATCCAGGACCAGCAATCCTCCGGCTTTTCGAACGGGGCGTTCCAGGGCGGCTTTGCCTACACGGTGCAATCGCCCTTGAATTCAGCCGTCGGTGGAGGATTCTTCGGCTCCGTTGGCGTCCTGAACTTGAGCGGAAGTTCCGTAACCGGCGAAGGCGACATGAACATCAATGGCAGCGTGGATCCCGGCAACGCCGGTTATCCCGGAACGGCCATGCCCTTTACGGGCGGCACCTATAACATCAGCGGAACTGGGCGTGGCACTCTTTCCTTCTCTGCGCCCGTAAACGGCACGCCAACAACGATCAACCTCATACTTTACGTCCTTAGCACCACGCAGGTTTACGTTATGAGCAGCGCCCCGCAGAGCACCACGAACGGCGCCCTGAACTTGTTTAGCGGTTTCGCAGAGCTTCAGACCGGCAGCCCCTATAACAATGCGTCGCTGAATACTGCCTGCGTTCTGTTCTCCAGCGGTCAAACGGCCGCAGGAGGCGCTTCCAGCCGTGTCGAGGCCGGCATATTCACACCCGATGGTAAGGGCAACTTTACCTTATCGGGAGACCTCAACAGTGGAGGAACCGTGAGTTCGGTAACCTCGTCAGGCACCTACGCTGTCGATTCCTCCGGTCGCATCTTGATCACCAACTCTGGAGGTGCTGCCCCGGCTATCATTATGTATATGGGCTTGCCGGGCTATAGTTACTCACTTTCGACAGACGCCAACGTGATGCTAGGCAACGCGGAGCCGCAAACGGGTACGCCTTTCACCAACGCCACGCTCTCCGGCATTTTCTCCCTTGGAACAATCGTGCCCGTGGTCGCTGGAAGCCCATTAAGAGCCGGGGAAGCCAACTACGACGGCAAGGGCAATCTCACCATTACCTTCGACGTCAATGAAGGTGGCTTTCTGTCCCTAGACAATGTCACCACCGCAACCTACGCTGCCTCTGCCAACGGCCGCGTCGTTTCCCCGGCGGGCGGAACAACGCTAGCCGTCAGCTACATCAAATCCACTGGTACCGTCATCAGCTTCGGCTATACGTCAACAGACACAAACCCAACCCTGCAGGTCATGGACCAATAAAAGCGAACAGCATCCGGTTTCGAGTGACCCGGCTATGGACACGATTCCTCGCCTATCTTGCCGGGTCATTCTAGGTATGTACTCGGGAAGTCTCGCGGGGTTTTTCTTAAGTGTAG
This sequence comes from Candidatus Acidiferrales bacterium, assembly GCA_963783955.1. Lineage (GTDB taxonomy): Bacteria > Acidobacteriota > Terriglobia > Acidiferrales > UBA7541 > Acidiferrum. The sequence goes on from CAWAPN010000006.1 coordinate 314,980, forward strand.
CGGCCGCCTTCTGCCTGTTTGACGAAGGAAGGGATAACACTTCTGCAGATGTTGAAAGTTGGTGATTATCGATCTGAGTTACCCTTACAGGAGTTCTAAATGGACCTGTCCATCCGTACAACTCTCAGACTGACCGCTGTTCACTCTTCAGTTCGGTAGCCGTCCTGGTATTCGGCTCGCAATCTTACGGCGTACTCGTTTGTCTGCATGACGAGTCACGTAGAATACAAGATCTGTCCTCCGGCTGGCGTTTCCTTTGGGCTTCGCCGTCTGCACGGTATACTTTGCTTTCGAGCATTCGCGTGTGCATCGGCAGTGCAAAGAAAGCGCAAACGAATAGGCGTGCGGCATCCCTTTAGAGCGATTGTTGTCGGCCTCGTTGCCTTCCTCGTCGGATCGGCGCTAGCCCATTCGGTTTTAGTGCGGAAGTTTCGCGCCGCACTCGATAAAAGGCCTGCGGGCGCGCCGGTCGCCTATCTCACACCCTCCTCCACGGACTTTGGTATCCAAGGAATTGGAACGACGAGCTCTCCGCGCACAGTCACGCTAACGAACACCGGCACGGCTCCCCTTCAAATCAGTAATGTCGTGCTTGCCGGACAAAATCGAAGCGACTTTGCCTTGCGCCGCAAGTGTTCGAGCACTCTGCCGGCCGGCGAGAACTGTGCTCTAGACGCGACCTTCAGCCCTTCCAAGTCCGGATTGCGCGAATCCACCCTACTTGTCACCGCCTGGGCAAACGGCTCTCCTCACAGCGTGACCCTTCAAGGGACCGGAACAAGCCTGATTTCCTCCGAACCCAGTATTGATTTCGGCGAGCAGAGCGTGCGTGCCGCAGGCGCCGCGAAATCGCTCACCTTCACGAATAAAGGCGCCACCACACTGTCGCTTGCGAAAGTCGCGATCCTCGGTGCGGATGCGGTCGATTTCACCCAGACCTCAACTTGTGAAAAAGCGCTAGACGTGGGAGCCCAATGCAGTGCCACGATGACCTTCCGGCCGTCCGTCCAGGGTAGGCGTTTCGCGTGGCTACAAATCAGCGACCCTGCTGGCAATAGCCTTCAGAGTCTCTCTTTGTTCGGAACCGGAACAGGACCCGGCCAGCTCATGACCCTCAGTCCGGACAAAACGCATCTCATAAACAGTTTTGCAAACAAGCCGGTGTTCATCACCGGCGAAGCCGCATGGTCCCTGATCGCGCAACTCTCCTCCGAGGATGCTGAAGTCTATCTCGGGGACCGCGAACGCCGCGGTTTTAACGCCATCATTGTCAATCTGATCGAACATCAGTATGCGGATCATGCTCCGGCTAATCGGGCTGGCGATATGCCGTTTACGGGAGCCGTCTTTTCTACTCCCAACGAGGCCTATTTTGCGCATGCCGATCAGGTGATAAGCCGCGCCGCCGCACACGGCATCACCGTGCTTCTTTTTCCCGCTTATCTCGGCTACCGCTCGCATCAGTGCAATGTCGCGCAGGAAGGCTGGGGAACCGACATGCAGAAGGTCTCGGAGGCCACCCTCCAGGCATGGGGCGCCTATGTCGGCAATCGCTACAAATCGTTCCCCAACATTATCTGGGTCATTGGCTGTGATGCTGACCCCCGTACCTGCGCTCCTTCTCTGGTAAGCAAGCTCAACGCCGTCGCGGTCGGCATCAAGTCTGCTGATTCCGTTCATCTCATGTCCGCGGACAATGCCGGCCAGCAATCTTCTCTCGATGTGTGGTCAGGCTATCCCTGGTTGGACATCAGCGATATGTATGGCGGTTCAGACGTCGCAAAGCTGAATTTCGAATTCTCTCGCCCAGACTTCCTTCCGTTCTTTCAGGGCGAAGACGTCTACGAAGGAGAGCATTCGACAACTCCCCTACTACTGCGCACCCGCCAGTATTGGAGCGTGCTCAGCGGCGCTTATCTGGGCAGTTTTTTTGGCAACAATCCTCTATGGTGCTTTAACGAGAGCAATCCAGCGTCCGCGGTCCCTTGTTCAAGCAATCCCACATGGCAAAGTCAGCTCAATTCGCCGGGCTCCGTGGGTCAGTCTTGGTTTGGCAAACTATTCCGATCCCGCGCCCACTGGCTCTTGGTGCCTGATATCAAGCACACTGTTGTCACAGCTGGCTACGGCTCCGGCGTAACACTGGCTACGACTGCCCGCACTCGCGACGGTCAAACCATCATTACTTATATTTCGGATGGCAGCGCAGCCACTCTCACCGTGGACATGAGCAAGATTACCAGCGCCAGCAACACCGCAAACTGCTGGTGGTTCAATCCACGCGATGGCTCCGCCAAGCTGCTTGGAACTTTCCCCAATTCCGGCCTCCGCAAATTCACGCCGCCGGACGCAAACGACTGGGTGCTGATCATCGATGATGCCCACGCCAACCTGCGCCCCCCGGGCGCCTGAATCGTAGTCCAACAGCCAGCCTCTCATAGGAGTGTGCATCGACGTCAAGGGCACGGCGTCGGAGCGCCTTCTGGGTGCCCTGCGCTTCGAAGGGAGCTGGTCCGCCAACAAAAGTGCTTGGCAACAAATTAGACCGGTAAGCTCATAACCTCATAACCCACGAATTTCTCAAGACCACTCCCACTAATTGCAAGCACCGCAAAAATGCCTCTCCACCTGAGCCTATGCAACAGGGGGAAATCTCAGGTATGAATATTCGTCCTTGCTAATTCCTGATGTACTTACATTCATAACTGTTTGTTGACAGCCGACGACATTTTCGCCCCAACCTGGCGGTTCACGACCTACGATGAAAATAACCGGCATGGAACTCAATATCTCAACAAAGCAATCTCTAGCTAACAAACGCAACCACATTTATTTGGCCTATGAAAGATCCCTGCTACACCTCATCCGGAAGAAAAGTCTTCGCATTCTGTTCTCCGGAAAGCCGGACTGGAGTGATCATATCAAAAAAGGTTTTAACGGTTCACGACACATCCTGGAGTTTGGACCGTTGTCGGCCCAAGGTTTCAGCGCGTTTGATCTGGTGATGCCACTCGAGATTTCCGATTTGATCGCGGCTCAACAATGGCCCGAGTTGTTATCCAAGAACCCTATCCCGATTCCGCGTGAAGAGAGCATCTTGCTTTGTAATGATAAGTACAAGTTTAACCAGGCCCTTATCCAGCGGGGATTTGGAAGTAATGTCCCCACTATGGAGGCTGATCTCCAACCTCCTTACATCTTAAAGAAGCGCATCAGTGAATGGGGCAAGGAATGCCAGATGATCCAAAACGCGGAACAGGAAATGTTCGTTCTCGATAAACTGAATGACCCCGCGTTCTATCGTCAGGAAATCATTCGGGGACGACATGAATTCGCCACGCACATACTTTTTGCGAAGGGCAGGATAGTCAAGGCTCTGAATATCATGTATGAGTTTGAGAGTGAATATCCCGTAAAGGGACAAGACCCCGACCTCTATAAGGTCATTCACCGGTGCGCGCACCTTGATTTGTTTGCCACTGTTTTGAGATCCATCGATTTTCAAGGTTTATGTTGCGTGAACTACAAAGTCATGCGCGGCAAGCCTTACATTCTTGAAATTAATCCTCGTTTCGGCGGTACCCTTGGTCCCTATTTCTTTTCCTTTATTCGCCACCTGAGTTTTGACTAAAGGCTTCCTCTCGTGAAAATGTCCCACGCAGACCTCAACCGTAATGAATTAATTCGTCGACGAATCTCAGCCAAACAGTCCAACTGTAATCGGACCATCGAAAGAAACGCGGTACCTAGGGCAGCCTTCCAAAAGCGGCACGCTGCGAATGTGGATTACTTCCGGATAACCCAAGCACGATCCGTGCGTCAACTGCCGCGATCTGCGCGCTTGCAACTGGAAGAGTTCCCCCCTGACGCAGCCACATGTCCGGCGAATCGCCGGAGCTTTGAGGCTCGCACACGACGCGGCTCTCCACAGCGACTGTAAGGCTAGTGCTATGTCCGCGGGGCCAACACCATGCGCGAGAGCACCGGGTACGTCCCGCGATAGCCGCGCCAACGCGCTATCGGGGAGGGCGCGCCAAAGATCGCGCGCTGCACTGTCAGCGGCGGTGAACGGAACACGATTATGTCGCTTACGCCGGGCTCGATGACGGCCATCTCGCCATGACGGAGAATGCTCGTGCGCTCGTTGCGCTTCACGGTAAGCTCGCCCTCGAGCACGGTGAATTGCTCCACAAGAGCAAGATGGCGGTGTTCCCCCCTCACACGAGCGCCAACGAGTGGTGTCAGCTCGCCGGTCACGATGTAATTGGCGCTTGGTTCGGAACGAACTGGCACTGCGCAAACGGCGAGACTTCACGACAACGACCAAAGTTGAGAGCGTCCCAAGCTAAGCAAGTAGGCCGGCCGAACCAGCGCTTGAACCAGACCAGGCGCCAATGTCCTCTGCGCCACCCAAGGCATAGAGGACCAACTCCACGCGGCTGCGATGCTCTCAGATAAGGCTGTAACCGATTTTCTCAATTCGTGATTTCGTACATGCATCCAACCCAAGGACGAAGTCTCTAAATTGCGGAGTTTTTTCCTGAACCGCCAAATAACCATAAGGTTTGCTTCTTGGTGGGGCTATACGTAAACGGCCCAAATCAAGATCGACCGACATGACTTCCATGATCTTAGAAAACTCCTTTAACGGATCGTTCTTGAAGTTCTCAAGCCGCAACGCGAGTGTAGCGGCTTGGAGATGAAGCTCAGTTTCCTCTACAAATTCCGAGAAAGATAGAAACCGCAGGCCCGGCGAGGACGAGGAAAAATCAGGGTCGCCATCGGCAAAGGTCTTGAATTCAGAGAAATTCCGCTCCAAAGCGGCACAAAGGTCGTCAGTATTCTGGTAAACCTGCGAGATACCAGAAACCATCACGTTGTCGCGAAGAAATGTTCGCCACCAAACCCAGTTTGACAGCAAGGAATCGAGGGGATGACGATAGACAAAAATCACATCGGCAAATCTCAATCTGGCCGCTTCAAATAAAAGGCGGGTTTCCGACGGAAGCACCATAGCGCGAGAAACGTACTTCATTGTGGTATGTTGGCTGTAGATCATCGATGTCGGACCCGGATGGAAGCGGATCACATCCCTAAAATACTTCGCTCTTTCCCCAATATTCTCGAGAATCAAGTCGTTGATGTACCAACGTCCGGTGCCGAACAGCCCAATAATATAAGTTGTTCTATCATTTCCCAGATGAGGAACAACCCAACCTCTTCTTACTAGATGGCAAAGGAAGGCCGCGCGAACTGTCTGAAGTTGTTCGCGTGGGGATTTTCGCGCGAATCGGATAAGTCTTGGAAGCATCTACTCTGGCACCCCCACGCTCTCGCTATGCAAATATATACCTAGTTATTTACCAGAGTAAGCTTCCAAAATGCGAATGAGGTGGCTTCGGACCGTGTGTTCGCTTAGGTTGAGATTGAGGGCAAGATCCGGTTTTCGTTCCTCGCACCCGGATTGCCTATGAAGCGGGTAACAAGGGAAAAATGAGGGAATTATCTACACTCGCCCCGCATCTCTAACTAAGTCTTCACAAGATTATGCAAGACCAGGATTTGCGTGAGATCTGATTCCTGAAAACAGCCGACGACTCTTCCGGCTGCGACGCGCCTTCAGTTTGCTTCGTGCAGAGTTATTTTGTTCCAGAGACGGCTACGGTTTTCGAAGTGAGATTCCATCCTCGTAGCGCAATTTGCGCTGGGCCTTTGGCATCGTTCGTAGCGTATTCAATATCAACCTCGCGGGATTGTCCCGGTGATAGCGACAGATAATTGTCGTCGTAATATGCGGGGAGAATGCGTAAACCATCGTGGGCATCCTGCCGGGCGCTGGAAAGGATACCCTTGGAGGAGGTTCGTGGTAGGGGCGCTCCTACCCCAACGCGAAGACCACGCCCTCGTCGTCTCCGTCCTCCAGGATTACCTCCGTCTTACGAACGAAGACCTAGCTCTCGATCCCTCAAACTAGACCATACAGAAACCATAGATTTGTCCATATATTATATAGTAATAAATATGATATGATATCGAAATAGCCTACTTTCTCCTTGACATGCTGCCGCGCACCAGATATCGTTGATATACTCTCTAATTAACTAAGCTAGCGCTCTCCCGCAGATGAGTCGCTGCGAGGTCGTCCCCCCAAAAGGAAGGCATTGCGATGAAGCTGCGGGTTTGGCGTTTATTTCTTTTCTCCGTTTTCTGCTGTTTCTTCACTTTACGAGCGTCCGGGCAAGGCATCGTGCTGGTGCAGCACGGCGCGAAGGACAACGGAACCGCCAACACCACTTTCGTTTCGGTTATTCTTAACAGCGTCGCCAGCGGCCACCTGCTGACCTGCAGCATTACCTACGGCAACCCGGGCGGCACGACTTTATCTGTCAGCGACAATTTGAATGGCGCGTGGGCTGTTGCGGGCACGGTGCATTTCAGCACCGGCATCAGCCAAACCACTGCGATCTTCTACGTAGCCAACAGCAAAGCAGGCACGACCACCATCACCGGCACACCCGGCAGCGCCGGCGAATACGGCGCGATGGATTGCCAGGAATGGTCGGGCGTAGCCACTTCTAGTCCCCTGGATCAATTCACAGAACAGGACGGCACGTCCGCGAATCCTTCCAGCGGCAGCGTAACAACGGGCACCAATGGCGAGCTTATTTTGGGAGACCTGGAGAACGGCTACAGCCCAAGCGCAGGAAACGGCTTCAGCTTGCTCAACACCGATACTTCGGCTGGCACAGGCTCAGGACTCGACACCGAATACCAGATCCAGACCAATGGTGGATCTGTCGCCGCAACGTGGGGCTTGGCGGCCATCGGTTGGACGGCCCAGGTCGCTACCTTTAAACCCGCTCCGTCTGTCGTGCAAGGCATCGCTCTGGTGCAGCACGGCGCGAAGGACAACGGAACTGCCAACACCACTTTCGTTTCGGTTATTCTTAACAGCGTCGCCGGCGGCCACCTGCTGACCTGCAGCATTACCTACGGCAACCCGGGCGGCACGACTTTATCTGTCAGCGACAATTTGAATGGCGCGTGGGCTGTTGCGGGCACGGTGCATTTCAGCACCGGCATCAGCCAAACCACTGCGATCTTCTACGTAGCCAACAGCAAAGCAGGCACGACCACCATCACCGGCACACCCGGCAGCGCCGGCGAATACGGCGCGATGGATTGCCAGGAATGGTCGGGCGTAGCCACTTCTAGTCCCCTGGATCAATTCACAGAACAGGACGGCACGTCCGCGAATCCTTCCAGCGGCAGCGTAACAACGGGCACCAATGGCGAGCTTATTTTGGGAGACCTGGAGAACGGCTACAGCCCAAGCGCAGGAAACGGCTTCAGCTTGCTCAACACCGATACTTCGGCTGGCACAGGCTCAGGACTCGACACCGAATACCAGATCCAGACCAATGGTGGATCTGTCGCCGCAACGTGGGGCTTGGCGGCCATCGGTTGGACGGCCCAGGTCGCCACCTTCAAACCAGCCACAGGCACCAGCGGCGGGCCAACCCCGAGTATCGCCAGTGTGGCGCCGGGATCCGGCAGTGTGGGAACAGCGGTTACCATCATAGGAACGAACTTTGGAGCAACGCAAAGCACCAGCACTGTCAGCTTCAACGGCACAATCGCAACGCCAACAAGCTGGAGTGCAACCAGTATCGCGGTTCCTGTGCCTTCCGGCGCGACGTCGGGCAATGTCGTTGTCACAGTTGGCGGAACTGCCAGCAACGGCGTGTCTTTCACCTTGACTTCGCCTTCGGCGACCATCTCCGGTTTGAATCCCACATCCGGCACCGTAGGAACTTCCGTCACCATCATTGGGACAAACTTCGGCGCAACGCAAAGCACCAGCACCGTCAGCTTCAACGGCACAATCGCAAGGCCAACAAGCTGGAGCGCAACCAATATCGCGGTGCCAGTGCCTTCCGGCGCAACCACCGGCAACGTCGTGGTTACCGTGGGCGGAACCGCCAGTAACGGCGTAACCTTCACCGTTACTTCCACCGCGCCGAGCATCTCCAACTTGAATCCCTCTTCCGGTCCTGTGGGAACTTCCGTCACAATCAGCGGCGTAAACTTCGGCGCAATGCAAAGCACCAGCACCGTGACCTTCAACGGCACGGCCGCAACGCCCACAAGTTGGAGCGCCACTAGCATTACCGTCCCGGTGCCGAGCGGAGCCACAACAGGAAACGTGGAGGTCACCGTCGGCGGAGTAGCCAGTAACGCCGTCACTTTCGCTGTTGGCTCGACTACCGCGCCCATATTCACGCTGATTCAGCGTCCGCAAACGACGAACACCACATGTTCCACCACTGTGAACACCTGCACGTTGACCGTAGCTTCCACCGGCAGCGGCCATCTCGGCGTCGCGACGGTTGCACTTCTCGCCGCCAAGAACACCTGGGTCACCAGCGTCACGGACAACATGGGCAGCACGTGGACGGTTCCCGGCAACACCGGTTCCGGCGGCTGCTACCTGTACAACGGAAATTACGGCGCCACGGGATGCGCTTACAATCTGTCGCTGCCGGCCGGCGTTACCTCCATCACCGCGACTTGGAGTTCGGCGGTTCCCGAAGGCGCGCGTTTCGATTTCCGCGAATACTCCTACACCGGGGGGGGAATCGCCCTCGATAGCATCGGTACCACTCAGGATTCCTCAACCCCGGTAACCACGATCACCGGAGTTACACCGGTACTCTCCGGGACAAACGACGTAATCATTCAAGCCTTCTCTTCGGGCTCCAGTCATGCCACGGGAGTGACCACCTACGGCGACGCCAACATTGGCGACAGCCTCTATGGCTCCGCGGATTTGTTGAACACCACTTCAACCGCTGCTCCAACCTGGTCGACGTGTTGCGCAAACACCATCTATGCGGCCATCTCCATTGCTTTTAAAACCGTAGGAGGTGTTTCGCAGGCAGCCACGCCCGTCTGCACGCCGGGCACTGGCACATACAACAACACGCAGCCGGTCAGCTGCAGCAATCCCAGCTCCGCTCCCGTACTTTGCTACACGACCAACGGAACCACACCCGCGACAAACGGCGCCAAAGGCTGCACCAGCGGAACGGTTGTTTCCGGTCCGATTAGCATCACTTCGACCGGCACCAATCTGCAGGTTGTTGCTGGAGGAACCGGCCTCACCAGTAGCGGCATCGCCTCGAACATCTATACACTGACCGTCGGCGCGCCAACCTTTGCTCCTCCCTCGGGCTCTTACGCCAGCGCGCAATCGGTTGTCATTTCCACCTCGACCGCGAATGCGTCTCTGAAATATTGCACGGATACAACCAATACCTGCACTCCGAGCACGGCGGTCTCCAACTCCGTGTCCATCTCCAGCGGCTATTTGCGGGCACAAGGCACATTGTCCGGATTCGCCACCAGCGTCATTGCCAGTGCGCAGTACCAGCAAGGAACCACGAACGCCAGCGTTAGCCTAACTCCGGTTCGCGGCGGAGCCACTGTTACTCAGCAAATCCCGATGACCGCTATGGTGACCAACGACGTAGGCTCGGCGGGCGTAAGTTGGAACGTGAGTGCCGGCGGCACGCTCGCCAGCGAAACAACAACCGCGGCCACCTTCAGCGCCACAACACCGGGCATCTACACCATCACAGCCACGAGCAACGCCGACATCAACGCCTCCGCAACCACCACCATCAGCGTCACCAACCTCGCCGGCGTCTACACTTACCATAACGATCTGGCGCGCGATGGTGCCAACACCCAGGAATACGCGCTGACCCCGTCCAACGTGAATACCTCCACTTTCGGCAAACTGTTTTCCTGCCAAGTCGACGGAGCTATTTATACACAACCCCTTTGGGTGGCGAATCTGTCTTTCAGCGGTGTGCAGCACAACGTCGTCTTCGTGGCCACGCAGCACGACAGCCTGTACGCCTTCGACGCGGACGATAATCCTTGCGTCCTACTGTGGCAGGTCAGCCTGATCGACTCCGCTCACGGCGGTACATCAGGCGAAACCAGCGTCCCCAGCAGCGGTAGTGGACATCTTGTCGGTGCTGGCAACGGCGACATCACCCCGGAAGTGGGCGTTACCGGCACACCGGTGATCGATCCTTCTACCAACACGCTCTATGTTGTGTCCAAGTCGGTCATCGCCTCTGGTCCAACCTTCTTCGAGAGGCTCCACGCAATTGACTTGTTTACAGGCAACGAAAAAACGGGAAGCCCGCTCAATCTGACAGGATCAAACATCACCTATCCGGGCACCGGTGACGGCTCGACAACAGATGTATTCACTCCAAGAACAGAAAATCAGCGGGCGTCGCTGGCCCTGGTGAATGGCGTCATCTATGTGGCTTGGGCCTCTCATGAGGACTACCCGCCATACTACGGCTGGATCATTGGTGTCACCTACAATGGCATCAGCAGCCCCAACTTTAGCATTCCATACATTCTGAACATCGACCCCAATGCCCACTATGGCGGGATTTGGATGGGTGGTGCTGCGCCTTCAGCGGACTCCAGCAATAATCTCTATCTGATCACTGGAAATGGCCAATTCGACGCCACCAGCAGCACCGCTCCAAACAATGATTACGGCGATTCCGCCTTGCAACTCACGAGCAGTCTCACTATCACGCAATATTTCACGCCTTCCGACCAGCTCATCGATCAGGAGGACGACCACGATTTCGGTTCAGGCGGTGCCACCGTGCTTGCCGACCTGCCAGTGAACCTCCAAGAGCCCAGCAATCCCACACATCTCATGATCGGAGGCGGCAAGGATGGCACACTCTATCTCTTGAACCGCGACAAGATGGGCGGAAGCGGTGATTCCAACGCCTGGCAGCATTTCCCGAGCGGCCACGCCATATTCTGCACAGGCGCATTCTGGAACGGCACCTTCTACATCGCTCCCATCAACAGTGCCTTGGAAGCGTATGCTCTCAACTCCGGCTCAGCAATGATGAGCACATCGCCTTCTTCGGTATCGTCTACGACCTTCGGCTTTCCCGGGGCTTCTCCTTCAGTCTCGGCCGAGGGCACTTCCAACGGTATCGTGTGGGTTCTTAATAACGGCAACTTCTGCTCCACTGGCTCCGCTGGCTGCGGCCCAACCGTGCTGCACGCCTACAATGCGACGCCGACGTCGTTGGGCACCGATCTCTGGAACAGTTCACTTGTGGCCGCAGACACACCGGGAAACGCAGTCAAGTACACCGTTCCAACGGTCGCGAACGGCAAAGTCTATGTGGGCACGCGTGGCAACAACACCGGCGGCGTCTACGGCTCGACCACCGTTTCAGGCGAACTGGACGTTTTCGGTCTGAAGCCCAACTAGAATTAACTGGAGCTCAGACGACAAGGAAATTTCCGCACGAAGCTGCTGTATTTCGGTATTTCGCGAAGAATTCCGCCTGTTGATAGGGGATTTGCAAAAAGATCGGCGCATCGAAAGGGCGAAAGGGTCGCAGCCGGTGACGAGAAGCCGCTCCAGCGCAAGCCTCGCTGCCTCCTTTGCGTCCTTGCCCTTTCGCTCGATGACTTCCGAGCCGCCGTCAGCCATCGCAACTTGCGCGTGAGTCTTTACCGGCCCGTCGGAAATAGCGAAAGTGTAGGTTGCGGAAGCCTTGTTACTTCGCGAACGCTCGTTCGCGACTCCGGTCCACCAGCGCAATAGCAAATTTCACATCTTCATGATCCGCCCTCTGAGATACCAACCTGGTCGATGCGTTGTTGGTTCCTTCTCGCGACGCTCTTATCCTCTCGGGAATTCGCCGCAAACCCAACATAGCTTCGATCTGATTGATCGCCGCTTTTTTATTGATGCTCAAATTGCCTTGCAGTGCTTTTTTCAAGGCATCCTTGAAAAAATCCACTTTCAGAGTTTTCTCGGCCAATGGACGATTCATAAGAGTTCTTCCACGGTGCTTCTTCTCCTGTCGAGGTGATCGACTTTGACTTGCCACCTGTAAAGCCGTCGGCCTACTCCCAATTCTTTCGCTAGATCGCCAATGTTGTCGTTACTCGCATGCGTTCAACCGCCATCCACTGAAACTTCGAAATTCCGAGAGTATCGCTTCCGCTTCACTTTGCAGTCCTTTCCCTGCAAAGTGTGCCCATCGTAGCTGTCTTATTTTCAAGCGTGCAGTCCAACCCGGATTTTGATTAACGAATTGAAGAGAGCGGGGTGAGAGGGCAACTGATTCGGCGAGACCTAGTAGTCTTCTAGTCTTCATTGGTTTGCTGACTTGAAATCACGCTTCAAGTGGCTCACGCATACCCCTTTGGATGCTTCCGCAGCCACTCCCACTGAGTCCGCAGAATAGTCGCAAGATCGGATGATTGAGGCACCCACCCCAGGACCGCATGTGCCTTCTTCGCGTCTGCCACGAGTTTCGCCGGGTCCCCCGCCCTCCGGGGCTCCATTCGCATCGGAATCGCACATCTGGTCACCTTGCGCCCGGTTGCAATCACCTCAAGAACGGAATACCCGGTCCCGCTCCCCAAGTTAACAAACTCGGATTCCCCTCCAAGCCGCAGATAATCAAGCGCAAGAATATGCGCTTCGGCCAGATCGCTGACATGAACGTAGTCGCGAATCGCGGTTCCATCGTGAGTCGGGTAGTCGCCCCCATAAACGGACACTTCCGTCTTCTCGCGCAAAGCGGTCAACAGAACATTCGCCACCAGATGAGACTCCGGTTCATGCCGTTCGCCCTGTCGCTCTGTCGCGCCAGCCGCATTGAAATAGCGCAGAGCCACAAATTTCAGGCCATGGGCGACACGATAAGAATCCAACAGGCGCTCCACAGCCAATTTGGACCAGCCATACGGATTGGTCGGCCATTGTCGCGACGTTTCCGAGATCGGAATCTGTTCAGGCTCTCCGTATGTCGCGCAGGTAGAAGAAAAAACGATCATTCGAACATTGGCTTGTCGCAACGCCTCCATCAACACGATTCCCTGGCTAACATTGTTTTCGAAGTAGCGTTCAGGTTCTAGAACAGATTCACCGACATAGGCAAGCGCTGCAAAATGGATGCACGCCTCGATCTGGTGTTCCCCGGTGATCCGAGCTATTAGTCCGCGGTCACCGACGCGACCATGATAAAACGGCGTAGCTTCGTCCACAGCGGAGCGATGCCCTCGATAGAGGTCATCCAGCACCACCACGTCCTCGCCTTTCGCGCGCAGCTGGTCAACGGTTACACTACCGATATATCCAGCACCACCTGTCACGAGAATCGCCATCTTGTCACTCTACCTTCGCAGCGGCCTCAGCGAGACGCAGCAGAATCGCAAGCAAGCCGCGATTATAGCCGAACCTGAATCATCTCAGGTCTATTGGTAACGGCAAAAAACGAAGGAGTGGCTGAGATTTGCGAGAGCGCCCTCAGATTGGCTTCAGGCCATACACATCAAGCTCGCCCGACACGCTCGTCGAGCCGTAAATTCCGCCTGTATTGTTGCCGCGCGTGCCGATATAAACCTTGCCATTGGCGACCGTCGGAACCGTGAACTTCACGGCATTGCCCGCTGCATCTCCGCTCGCCGTGGAACTATTCCACAATTCGTGACTCAGGTTGGTTGCATCATACGCACGCAAAACCGCCGGACCGCAGGCCTTCGCTCCGCTGATGCAGCTGGCGCTGGTATCCAGCGCCCACACGATACCGTTTGTCGTTCCCGTGGCAGATATCGATGGTGTCGCGCCCGGATAGCCGAACTTCTCCGGAGATTGGCTCGTTGCCGAAGAGAACTGCACCGTCGATGGATTCAGCTGGTAGGCGTTTAGAGGGTATTGAACCCCCGCAATATACAAGTTGGCATTCCAAAAAGCGGCTGTCGAAAAAATATCGTAGGCTACGCTGAACCGCTGAAGTGAGTTCGAGTCGCCCAATCCGCCCATCTTGTCGCGATTGAGCAAATAAAGGTATCCGTCCTTGCCACCGCCCACAATCAGGTGGGTCGGGTTGCTTCCATTGGCTGGCAGATCAACCAGCACGGCCGCCCCTCCGGCGCCAAAATCAAAGTCGTTCGAATTGTCCGTAGATTCGTCGGAGGGTGTGAAGTATTGGCTTACGCCCAGATTGCTGGTGAGCTTTAGGAACGAGTCTCCGTAGTCATTATTAGGAGCTGTCGCGTTGGTCGCATCGAAGACCGCGTTCCCCGTGATCAGGTAGAGGTTGTTGCTCGAATCGGCCGCTGGCGCTGCCCCACTCATCCAGATTCCTCCATAGCCCACATTCGGCGACACATTCAACACATAGCTCAACGCCAGGGTCGAGGCGTTGTAGCCTACCACCCACCCATAATAGGGCGGATTGTCCTCGTGTGAAGCCCAAGCTACATAAACGATGCTATTAACCAGTGCCAACCCTGGCCTCTGATTTTGCTGCTGAGGATTGAAATGCGTTGTTGTCCCGCCATCACCTGTTCCCGGGAAGGTCACGCTTGAGCTCGTAATATTGGCTGGTCCTCCAAACTTCTCATTGCCCGTGAGCAAATCTATGGCGTGCAACCGTTGGTAGAACGTCGGCCCCGACAGATTTACAGATTGCGCCGAAACAAAAAGCGTATTGCTCGAAGGGTCGATCACCGGCGTGCCGGTCACGCCCACTTCTGGCTGTAATAAGCCGCTTCCATTGCCGACCAGATTCCCGCTTGTTCCAGCCGGGACCGATGTCTCCAGAGGATTGCCGCCGCTGGTCGTTCCGCCATGGCTACCGTCGATCAAGCTGGCGTGCCACAATTGCACGCACGGGGAAGCATCTGCGTCGAACGCGTAGACGCTCTCGTGTTCGGTAGCCACAAAAACCACGTTGCGCATTACGCCGTTCACCGTCAGATTCGCCACCCACAATGGCTGTGCATAAATCGCTCCGTCGACCGGGCAGGAGAAAAGCTTGCCGAAGGTTGAGGTAGTTACATTAGAAGTGGTTAATGCGTATTCCTGAGTGTTGGCGCCATCCCGAGATAAATTGTTGTGATAGGTGTACACACCTGGTAGGTTGCTGACGCCGATGGTCGCGGTCGCCGATTTGCCGTTGTTCGCCACGCTCGTCGCCGTAATGGTATAAACTCCGGCTACCGTCGCGCTGAAGGTAGCCGCGGTTGTGGTCTGTCCTGTGAGTGTTCCACCAGCACTGACGCTCCAATTCACACCCGCAGCTCCAAGGTCATTGGCGACCGCGGCCGTCAATGCAATCTGCTGGCTCACCGCTGCGCCGCCGCGAACCGGGCTCACCGTTACAGAAATGTTGGTCGTAGTGCCTACTGTGAACGTCACACCGTTGCTGTTCTGACCGCCTACGCTGACGACCACGTGCCCGGTCGTCGCTCCGCTGGGCACCGACACCACAATGCTGGTCGCACTCCAACTCGTCACCGTCGCAGCGGCCTCATTGAATGTCACCGTGCTGGTTCCCTGCGTCGCACCAAAGTTGGTGCCGGTAATCGTGACAGAAGTTCCCGCCGGGCCAGAAGTCGGGTTCAACCCAGTGATCGAGAGACCAGGTGCAGTCACCGTGAAGTTCACCGCGTTACTTGCTTGGCCACCCACAGTGACCACGACATTGCCGGTGGTCGCGCCTGCCGGTATCGGAGTCGTAATGCTCGTGGTGCTCCAACTCGTCGGTGTGCTCGCGATTCCATTAAACGTGACTGTGCTTGTGCCTTGCGTGGCGCCAAAGTTGCTCCCGGAGATGGTTACCGGGATTCCTCCCGGTCCAGAATTGGGCGTCAGACTGGAGATCGTCGGCGCAGGCACATTCACTGTAAACGTAACGCCGTTACTTGCTTGGCTACCCACAGTAACTACGACTTTGCCCGTTGTGGCGACCGCGGGGACAGTCGTAGCAATGCTAGTCGCACTCCAACTCGTCACCGTCGCAGCGGCGCCATTGAATGTCACTGTGCTGGTTCCCTGCGTTGCGCCAAAGTTGGTGCCGGTAATCGTAACAGAAGTTCCCGCCGGGCCAGAAGTTGGAGTCAAGCTGGAGATGGCGGGCGCGGGCTGCGTCACCGTGAACGCCATGCCGTTACTGGAGGTACCGGCAACGGTGACCACGACATTCCCCGTGGCTGCCCCGTTTGGCACGGGCACAACGATCTTCGTTGCGCTCCAGTTCGTCGGTATTCCGATCGTTCCAGCAAATCTGAGGGTGCTAGTGCCTTGCGTCGCGCCAAAGTTCGTGCCGCTGACCGTGACCACGGCACCTACCGGCCCGGACGTCGGGCTCAAACTCCCGATGCTTGGACTAGTTGTGGTTGCCCCGCCGCCGCTTGTGGATGACGAACACCCAAACAGCGCGACGACAATCAACAGAAGCAAGGATATGCTCAGGAGAGAGTTCGAGGAGGTCTCACTAGGGGGTCTCATGGTCAGAGGTCTCCGCATGCACATGGAACTTACCGTTGTCGTCCCTGTGTAAGCCGTCGCCGCCGTACACGTCTTCGTTGTATCAAGGCATTATCTCGCTGAAGCGCCGCTCTCCGAAGTTGAATACGTGCCGGGGGCACCGAAGGTACCGGTGCCACGGTCAGTGTTGTATTTGTCCGCGCCAGGCGTAGACACGGTCGTTGTCTATACAGCTCGCGCTCAGTTTATCGTAAACGCTATGTAAATCGCGGCGTACACCGTATTGGCGCAACATATCGTGAACGTCGGAGCAACAGTCGTGGTTGTATTGAGCAAATCCGCCGATCCGAAATAGCTGACTCCAATGTTTGCATCCGCATAAGTGGTAACAGCGGTAGCTGCACCGGAACCGGAAGCGAACGACTGAATAATTACGTCGTTCGATCCGGTAAGCACGGGCGTTACGCCTACAATTGTAGTTACTGGATTTGTCGGATCGGCGAAGGTCCCGATGTTGTCTAGTGCTACCGAACCGCCGGTGTAGGAGTATTCCCGGAAGTCCATCCTTGCTCCCTCAGGTACCACGGAACTCCACGTTGCGGTAATCGACGTAACCCCGGCAGGAAGCGTTAGGTTATAGGCGCATCCCGTGGTGCCGTAGGGGCCCGCGAACTGGTAGCAGCCACCGGAACCGGTGTTGCCGGGCACCGTCCATGTTCCTCCCTGATTGTCTGTAACAGCAGTGACCCAGGAGTTGCTCGCGGAGAGAAGCGTAATCATCACCACTCCAAAATGGCCGCTTCCCGTCGCAGCAACCGACAGCGTGCAGTTAGCCACCGTAGTGGAACAGGTGCTACCTAGCGTCTGCGGGTGTTGAATGAGGGTGAACGAAGGCGCTGTCCCTGAGCCCACGGTGAACTCCAGGCCATTGCTCGCGATGCCGCCGACCGTCACCTCGACGTTCCCAGTCGTTGCCCCACTAGGCACGGTCACCAATATGTTCGTCGCGCTCCAACTAGTTGCATGCGCGTTCGTGCCGTTGAAAGTGACCTTGCTGGAGCCTTGCGACGATCCAAAATTAACGCCCGTAATCGTCACCGGCGTTCCCGTAGGACCGGAATTCGGGCTCAAGTTTATGATGCTTGGCGCCGAGCCGGTGCCTACTGTGAAGTTCACGCCGTTGCTCGCCACACCATTCACTGTGACCACTACATTTCCAGTGGTGGCACCAGCTGGCACCGCGACAGTTATGCTCGTTGCGCTCCAACTCGACGGAGATCCCGGCGTTGTGTTGAACGTCACCGTGCTTGTACCCTGGCTGGCGCCGAAGTTCGTTCCGGTAACCGTAATGGAAGTTCCCACTGCGCCGGAATTCTGGCTCAAACCGGAGATGGTAGGCCCAGCAGCGGTAACGGTAAAGGTCACTCCGTTGCTGGCCACGCCGCCAACGGTAACGACAACGGGTCCGGTCGTTGCCCCGTTTGGCACAGGCACCGTAATGCTCGTCGAACTCCAGGCCGTCGGGGACCCTGCTGTACTATTGAACATCACCGTGCTCGAACCTTGACTCGATCCAAAGTTCGCGCCGCTGATGGTGACCGAGGTTCCCACCGGTCCCGACGTCGGACTCAGAGTTGTAATAGTCGGTGTGCCGACCGTGAAAGTCACTCCGTTGCTTGCCACGCCGCCCACCGCTACCACGACGTTACCGGTCGTCGCGCCGCCCGGCACTGGAACGACGATGCTGGTCGCGCTCCAGCTTGTTGGCCCTGCAGTTGTCCCATTGAAGGAAACAGTGCTTGATCCTTGACTCGTTCCGAAGCCCGTGCCTGTGATTGTGACGGAAGTTCCCACGGATCCCGACGTGGGATTCAAGCTTGCGATGTGTGGGGTCACCGAGAAGTTCACGCCATTACTTGCGACTCCGCCTACTGTCACCACCACATTCCCTGTGGTCGCCGCGCTCGGCACCGGCACGACAATGCTCGTTGCGCTCCAGCCGGTCGGCGTAGCCAACGTTCCGTTAAAGGCAACAGTGCTCGATCCCTGGCTGGCTCCAAAGTTCGTTCCTGTGATTGTCACCGAACTTCCCACGGCTCCCGAAGTAGGATTAAGACTCGTAATACTCGGACCGGAAGTTACCGTGAACGTAACTCCATTACTTGTGACTCCGCCTACTGTCACAACCACATTCCCTGTGGCCGCCGCACTCGGCACGGGCACCACAATGCTCGTTGCGCTCCAGCCGGTCGGTGTAGCCGGCGTTCCGTTAAAAGTAACCGTGCTCGATCCTTGACTCGCCCCAAAGTTCGTGCCCGTGATTGTGACCGATGTTCCGACCGTCCCGGATGTGGGATTCAGGCTCGTGATGCTCGGCGCGTTGACATTAACGGTGAACGTCACACCGTTGCTGGCGGCCCCGCCTACAGTTACCACCACGTTGCCGGTCGTGGCCCCACTGGGTACCGGCACCACGATGCTCGTCGCGCTCCAACTCGTGGGTGTTCCGGCTGTACCATTGAACGTCACCGTGCTCGACCCCTGGCTCGCTCCAAAGTTTGTCCCCGTGACCGTCACCGGCGTCGCGACGGCCCCAGAGGTTGGATTTAGGCTCGAAATGCTCGGTGTGCTCCCCACCGTGAAGGTCAACGCATTGCTCGCGACTCCTCCCACTGTGACCACCACGGCTCCCGTCGCGGCCCCACTGGGTACTGGAACCACGATACTACTGGCGTTCCAACTCATTGGCGCCCCCGCAGTCCCGTTGAAAGTTACCGTGCTGGTTCCCTGAGAGGATCCAAAATTCGCCCCGGAAATCGTCACCGCCGTCCCCACAGCCCCAGACATCGGGCTCAAACCGGAAATCGTGACTGTATGAGTACCTCCTCCGCCACTGCTGCCAGAATTGCAACCAAGTACCATGAATGCAATGGTCAAGAGAATTGAGGTCGAAATGACGAGCTTGCCCATAGTCGTTTTAAATCGAAGAGTCATAATTTGAGAACACTCCCGCGATGTATTGGGAACCTGGAAGAACAAAAAGACTGAGTAACAAAACTTAAGGCTGGAGAGAATTTACTCCCGTTCCGGTACCAATTCCAATGGTACAAACAGCCGGGGGCATCTATAGGTACTAGAACTCCGCACAACTCGTACCCTTTTCAGCCTGGGCCGGGGTGCCGTCCGTCTGCGCTATTGGATATCTTTGTTTAGCCGCACAAGTCTGCCCAATGCCGCACCTTTTGTCACTAATTTTTCGTTGCGAATACACAATTGGCTTAACTTGAGGAAAAGAAATACCTGTGAGTTCCAGGGCCATTCAGGGCATTTCCTTCCGGGTCGAGAGAGAGCAAAAGAGATGAGTTAGGTAAGGAAAACCTCGACCCATATATAGCGGGCCTTCGCGAACCGCGGTGCGGAGACGCAGGTCATTATTGAAGTACAGTAAGTCCAATAAGTAGTAACACAGCCAGCCGAGGATGTCCGAGTTTTAGTTGATTGCAGCGACTCTCGATGTTCGGCACTGTAAGCCTACCTACAACCAAGTTCAAGCGACTTCTACTGTCCGGTCAAACTTTTTTAGAAATGCTCCGTTTTTCCGCTCTTGCGCCGATTTCTGTTTTTTTCGAAACAATTTCGCGCCAGGATGCCCTAGGAGCAACGATTCCCATCTCGCTCAACCTATAGCATCCCCTGTTTTGCAATCACGACCGCGGCACATGACGGTGATGATAGAAGGGACACGATCATCGAGGTTCAAGCGACTTCTACGGTCCGGACCTCCTTCTGCTGAATGCGTGACGGATTCAGGCGTTCCTTCAGCAACAGGATTTCTTGATAGCCTTTAATGCGTCGGAATTTCTTCTCCGCTTCCAAGAGTCCTGTCGCAGTCCAGCGCAGCGGCTGATCTCCTTCGCGCCAACGCTTTACGTTTCGCGCCACCCGCTGCACTGTCGACAAGCACGATTCGATCGGGTTGGTGGTGGCCAGTTTCCGCCGCAACACCCCTCCGATACCTAAGCGATGGACCGTCAGTGTTTCTTCCAGCCCTTCCTCCAGGCTCCGGGCAGCGGTTGGATTGATGCGCTCCAGTTGCCGGAAGATTTTCTGCAACGCCTCTTTAGCCTCCGCATAGTTGTTCATCGCGTACGCATTCCTCATCCGCCGGTCGTAGTCTTTCTGGCAGTTCTCCGGCAGATACTCCTTCACATTCCGCCGCTTGTGGATCTGGCATCGCTGCACTTCCACTTGGTCACCGAAAACCCGCTCCACACCGGCCCGCAGCGCTTTCGATCCATCCATCACCACCAGATACCGCCGCGTGCGATCCAGTCCGCGGTCCAGCAGATCTTCCAACAACCCTTTGACCACCGTGGTGTTCTCTGTGGCTCCTTGCCACACTCCCAAAACGTGCTTTTCTCCGCTTTCCGCGATCCCCAGGGCTACCACCAGCACCTGACCGCCAAAGTGAATGCCATCGATCATCAGCACCACCAGGTTCAGATCTTCCAAGCGCCGCTCGCACAGCACTCGTAGCTGATTGCTACTGGCCGCCACGAACTGCCGGCTCACGCTGCTCTTCTCGATCCCGTAGCCTTCCAGAACACTCTCGACCGCTCGCCGATAGTTCCGCGTGGACAGTCCGGCCACCATGCGTTCCCGCACCGCTCGTTGCAGTTTCCCGTCTTGCTGCAACTGACCGTAGCTCTCCAGTTCCACTTCCTGGCCCTCGCGGGTCCGTACCCGCGGTCGTTCCAGCGGGATCTTCTGTCCAGCAAACACTACATAACCCGACTGCTTCCCCCAGCGCACGCAGCCCGCTGTGGGATTTGGCCGATGCGGAGGTCCTACCCGGCTCGTTACCTCGTTTTCCAGGATAGCGCGCAGAATCTGCAGCCCGGCTTGCCCGGTCAGCTGTTCCACCTGAGCTTGCATTTCCGCCCACACCTCGGCTATCGGCAATGGCACCCGCACCAACAACTCTTGCCCTCCCACGACCGCAAACTTGCGATTGGACTTGCGCTCTTTCCTCTGGTATTTGTTTCTCACGGCGGCTCTCTCCTTTAAAAAGGGATTCTCAACCCGAACTCTATCCGAGTTCGGGCGAGAGCCGCTGCTTCTTGTTCTCAAGTTTCAACTAAACTCGGGGCATCCTCCAGCCAGCCCGTGCCATCCGCCCTAAGCTGGGTTGTGGCCTTATCGGACGCTTACCTTTAAGCTAGTCGGCGGTGTGACCGAGTTCCCAGCGTTAGAATTGTCGGTCGTTCCCACAAAGGTTGTGACGCTCTGCGCAGGAAGGGAATAGCTGAAGGAATTTCCGTTGACCTCTATGGACGACTGAGCTGCGAGGTCCGAGTTGCCATCTGTGAGCCATGGAATAAGTGAACCGGCACCGGGAAACTGACTCAGGGCGAAAGTTTCCGAAGTTGCACCTTGGTTCGCGTTCAGAACCACGATGGCAAACTTCGTTCCAGCCGGATTCTTGAACGCGGTTACGTAAATACCCGGCTGCGGATTCGAAGTCGTATCGATCCGTACCCAACCGGGACGAACAAATTTGCTCCAGTTGCCGATCACAAACATTCGCACGCTCGTGGTGGTTAGGTCTGCTTTTGTTAAGCCGTCATTGAACGGCGCTCCCGATTCATTTGGGCAACAATCTGCTAATTGCCAATACTCCCATCCATTCAAATTTGCGACGGTGAGAAAGTCATGTATATTCCTCGCCCAAACCATGGCGTCTGCCACGCTTGGGTCCCAATTCCATAATCCCGCGGCGCCGTTATATGTGAACCCGCCGTTAATTTCAGATTGCCAGATATGCTTGCCGTTTGCACTTGCCGGAGCCGCGGTTGGGGTAGCGCAGCAATACCCCGTCCCGAATCCATCTGGCAGACCGTTGCTCCCGTAACCGTGCATCGCGACGATGCTTACATAAGGATTACAAGCCGCATCGTTGAGGCAGGTGCTAAAAAGGTCTCCGGTCGCCCCGCCGAACCAAAATCCCTCTTCCGGCGCCATGATTTTAGTGCTGAGGCCTGCGGCAACAAGCGCCGGGCCGAGGTAACCTCCGATATAACCGTCCAATGCAGAAGCAGTCCAGTAGCAACCTCCCAGCGAATTTTTTTTCGGACTTGGTGCGTCCGGCTCGTTCGATACCGAGACAACCGAAACCGGTATGCCATTCGTTTCCAGCATTTCAATCCACTGAACCGTGAAAGTCGCCAGGGGACTCCAGTTGCTGTTTGGGATGCAAGTTCCGTTGGCCCCGGCGGTACCGTCGGCAAAAACAGCGTCGTACTTTAAATTGGCTGGGGGTGAAATGCCGAGTTCAACCTGCGCTCCATTACTGACCGCTTCTTGCAAGGTGACAAGGTCGGGCACGTTGTTTGTGGATATCTCGCAACCCCCCGTCGACGGACAACCATAGTTTTGCGTCCGGATAATTGACAGGCCAATTCCCGATTGCGGCGAGAAAAACATTGCCGCTTGTGCGCTCGTCAGGTTTTCCGCGGAACTCCAATCCTCGCCACCCCATCCGTCAATCGTTTGATGTGTCGTTGTCCAAGTGACTGTTGCGGTTTGTGCTTGTGCCTTCTGGCCAAACGCAAGCGCGCACGCGAGTCCCACAATCGCGAACCACTGCTTGGCGAACTTCCCGATTTCCTCTTGACCCGCAAGCTTCAGGCCCTGCTTCATACCCTGCGCCATAGTGATATCCCCCGACAACAGTTCCGGATGCTTTCGAACTATGTGCACAGTTTAAGTATCGAACGCTTGTTATTGCGACTGGTCAGAGGGACAGTTGACGCACAGGCTGCAATTTCCTGCCATTGGCCTGCCCTAAACCTGCCTCCGGACCAGGCAAAGGTCTAAGCCCTCGGTCTATCGAGGGTCAGTGCGAACACAATGCGAAGCGAGGGTATCGAGGCTGGCTAAACAGCTCAGCGAGCAACTGGCAGACGCGTAACCTTCAAAAACTGAAAATTCACATTCAACCTTATCAGCGCGCGCCGCGACCCATCGGCGCTCTTGATCTCAACTTCCCAAGCATCAGCTGTCTTCTTCGCGTCCACAACAAAATTGTAATTATAAGGTTCGCTGGTATTTTTCATGTTTTCAGGGCGAAAAAAATCAGCTCCCAAATCCTTCGAAAGCGGAACCCACGTCGACCAGTGCTCGAAAGTGTAAGCCGCCTCGTCCCAATAACGCGCCACATACTGCCAGGCAAGCGTCACGGTCGGGAAACGCAGATTGCAGTGAAGTACTTGAAGTTTGTCCCCAGACGGCAGAAATTCCACCCACTCGTGGTCTTTTAACATAAGAAGATGAGGGTAGCGAGGTTCACACAGCTCTTCGGCCGGTCGTGGCTTGTCCTTGACTGTGGTCTGATAGGCCTTCTCCGAAAACGCAGGTCCAAACCACAGGAATTCTCCAGACCCCGGCTTGTAATAAGCGCGAAGGTCCACGTACGCAGTCTGTCCCCGGTAGGACGTCTTCAGGATCCGTCCGTAGGCGGTGTAGTGCGTGCCGTCCGGAAGAGTCGCCTGGCAGGAGATATCGGCGCCGGGTAGATAGTTCGGTGGAGCGGCCCATAACGAAAGGGAACCGATGGTAAGGAATACAAGAGCGAAAACGAGGTTACTCACTCGCGCAAAAGTCGACGGCAAAGCAGCCCCCGTAGAGACGCCGATATACGCCAAAAGGATAGCACTCCGTGAGCGGCGCTAGCAGGGGTTGATTTTTTGATGGAAAACTACAGCTTAGGTGGGATAAACGGTGAGGATGTGAGCTTTCAAGCTCGGCTAGTTCCAGACCTTTGGTACTACGAACGGAACCGCATAGCAGGCCCTTGTCACGGGTACCGACTCGCTATGGGTTTCATGAGGCACTCCATCTAACCTTTCCCCAGTTCATTGTTAATTCTAGTCCAACCGGAAAGGCAAAAATGGACCCCAAACAATTCCTGATCTTGCTTGCCGCACTCGGCCTTGTTTCGATAGTGGTTTATGCCTGCCGCACGTTGCTGGTGCTTTCGCAAAACAAGGAAGACTTGGTGGACGAACAACTGTGGCACTATCTGCTCAATCCGCATACGCGATAACCCGAACGGTTCTTATCGCGATGCCAGTTGCGGGCTGAGCCTATCGCTATCGGCTCTGTCCAAATGAGCGTGTGACTTTGCGTTTCGGCTCCCAGCCTCCCAAGCCTGGAGCATTCCGTCGAGACGAATCGCCTCATTCCCCGCATCTGTCGTCGCTACGCAGGCTAACAGCAGGAAGATCAGCGCGTTCGACGGGATATGAAGGTTGAAGTCCACGAGACTGTGGATCAGGAGACCAATGCATGCTGCGAATGCCCCGGCCCGGATCGCCCGAGCCGAACGCCCTCCAGCCGTCTGCAAACCCTTGAGACTCTGCCACAGAAGCAGCCCAATGAAGGCCAGACCACAAAGCCCTCCAAGCACCCCTATATCCGCTAGCAGTTCAAGATAGTCGTTATGCGCGTGGTCCACCGTCCGGCCATCATAGAAACTCGCATATTGGGGATAGATCGCAACGAGTGTTCCTGAGCCTGTGCCCATCAACGGGTGGGCCCGAAAAATCTGCCAAGTGTCCTTGTACAGCGAAACCCTCAACTCTTGGGCAATTCCCCCATGAGTGAGGCGTTCAAAATGTTCCACCGCGGTACTCACTCCCAACCAGAGCGTAAATGTCCCTGCAAGGACAGCAATGCCTGTAGCGCCGAGGAGCTGTTTCTTTCCAATTTGATGAGCGCGCGAAAGAAACGCCAGTAAGGCGAGTTCCAGCAAAAGGCTGATAATCCCTCCTCGGGATCCGGACAGAATCAGGGCGGCTGTGGGAACGATCGTAAACAACAGCAACAGGGTGACCTGCTCCGGCCGCCGGGCACGAAAGAGGAGCAACGCCAATCCAAGAGGCACAACCAGCTCGACAAAACCTGCGAAATGATTGCTGTTCACGAACGGTCCGAAGGGCGCCGCTCCCGCTGGCAGCGACACGAGCCAGTAAAGCTTTCCGTTGAACGTAAAATGCTGGACCATCGCGAAGAGCGAAACCATAAATCCAAGGCCAAGCAGAAACCAAACCAGCTGCTTCAGCTGTTTCGATGTCCTGAACGACTCGAACGTAAGGAAGAAAAGTACAACGTAAGCGCTCCATTTCAACAACTCAACCTTTGTCAGGTAGGGATATGCGGAAAGGCCAAAGCCATATTGCGACAATGCGACTATGCCGAGCCCCAGCAAAGGGAGATACAGCCAATTCCCGTGAATCTCCAAACTGTTCTGCCGAACGGCCTGTACGCCCCAGAGTACAACGAGCACAGCAGCGCCGATTTCTAAGATTGCTTGGCCCCAGGATTCCACACCGCCGAATGACGCCACCGCAAGAGCGATCAGAGCGTATAAGCCGAAACGGATGGTCTTCATTTCGATCCGTCCTGAATTGCCGCAGACACGCTTGTCAAAGTCACGTCGTCGACCCAAACCGTGCCGCTTAATTTGTTATCGAACTTCCAGCTCGGTGTCCTCCGCAGGACGATCCGAAGCAAGTGTGTATCGGATCCGGTCTGGACGTCCGCTTGCACCTGAGTCCATGGATTCGTCCCGATCATCTCCGAAGTCACAGCCTGAACCTGCGAGGGATGCCGGGGATCATAAATCTCGAAACCGACGCCACGATCGGTGGTAATCGCTTCGGTTCGTAAATACGCCGAAAAATTGTAGCGAGTCCCGGGCTCGGCCGGAACCTCCTGAAATAAGTTGTGAAAATCCAGATTCGCCGTTCCGTCGAAGGAGATCCGCAAAGACCGTGAACCTGAATGCGGTCCGAAACTGTCAAAATCAAAAGAGCTTCCGTTCGCGTCCACTTCTCGCCAGTCAAACCCGCCGTTGGCAAATCCGTGCTCAAATCCACCATTCCAAACGGGCGAGCCTTCCTTGACCGGGTCCCGTCGCCATTTTGAGGCCTCGACAGCTTGCCGCCAGACCTGCTGCGCTTCGGCAATGCGGTCCTCGGCAATCAAGGAGTCTACGAGCGAAATGCTGTCGGACATCTGAATGGGCAGGCCGATCGCATGCTGCTGATTCCAAACTGCGAGCGCGGGACCTACTTGATTTTGCCCAAGAAAGTAGTTCATGGCGGTGCGATAGTATTCAGTCTTGGCAGGCAGAACTTTTTCGAGAATTGGCGCGACATGCGGATCGGATCGCCAGCACTGGTCGATCGCAGTCGCCGCAATCGAAGGGTCAACCAGCAGCGCCCTTCGAATCTCTGTATAGCCCTCAGATTGTTTACCCTCGTATAGCAGGAAATTTCCATAGCGCCAGGCGACCTCCGACGAGATTGGATAGTTAGCCTTTGCGTTTTCATATGCCCGTTGTGCCTGAAGCGAATCACCCGACGCCTGGTAGGCGTCAGCCAACTCCATCCAAACGTCGGCGGAGTGCGGATTTACTCGAGAAGCCAATTGCAGATAACCGATCGCGTTCTGAACATCGCCGGCACCCACATCCCATTGGCGGGCGAGACCCAAGTGGCGCCAATACTGCGCATTGCCCGGTTCGAGATCGGCGGCCAGTCGCCAGGAATCCGGTTTCGAAGATGCATTGAATTGCGCCGCAAGAGCGAACCTTCCGCTGAAGAAAGCCAATACTCCGGCGAAAACCACAACCGCGGCGAGGAAGCAGGTTCGCTTCCAGCGAGAATGCAGATCAATCACCATCGATGGGTACCGAATTCAACTCCAGCCGCTCCTGGATGATCAGCTGGATCTGCTGTCTGCGTACGCTCGTCGAATCGCCGTTCGACTGATATGAATATTCCGGAACGATCTCTTTGATCCTTTGCCGCACCGCGTCTGCGCCTTCGGTGCTCATAAAACTGCTTAGTTCCCTGAGCTGGCGCTGAAGCTGAAACCAGCCTATGAGTGGCCCTCGAATCCGCTTTATCTTTTCGAACGGGGTCGAATGAATCTCCTCTGCTGCGTAGTGAAGCTCTTCCTTCAACTTTTCGCCTTCCCGCAAGCCGGTAAATCGGATACCCACCTCTCGCTCCGACCTCCCGGAAAGCAGAATCAACTTTCGGGCAAGATCCAAAATCCGGACGGGCTTGCCCATATCGAGAACCAACATGTCGCCGCATTCACCAACCGCAAATGCCTGCAAGACCAGCGAAACCGCTTCGCGCCCGGTCATGAAAAATCTTTTGATTTCCGGATGAGTGATACTCAACGGCTGGCTCTTGCGGAGTTGTTCCTGGAAAAGTGGAACGACGCTTCCGTTCGAACCCAGAACGTTTCCGAAACGAACCGAAACGCAACGCATCCCTTTGCACGGCCGACATGCGGTGATCAATTCACCGATTCTTTTCGTAGCGCCCATCACGCTTGTCGGGTTCACCGCTTTGTCCGATGAGATTAGGACAAAACTTCCGCATCCGTTTTCCTCTGCGATTTCAAGTAAGCCGAGAAGGGCAAACACGTTATTCTTGATCGCTTCCTGAACGTTGCGTTCCATCACCGGAACGTGCTTGTAAGCCGCCGCGTGAAACACAGCCGCCGGACTATATTCCGCAAAGATTTCACGAACGCGCTCGCCATCCCCCACATCGGCAACGCAAAAGACGAGCTGGCCAATGACGCTCAACTTGGAAAGCTCCTGTTCTAAGTAGAAGATTCCAGTTTCGCTTTGATCGATACAGAGCAGCGTGGAAGGCTTATATTGCAAAATCTGACGGCACAACTCTGACCCAATCGACCCGGCCGCGCCGGTCACCAGCACCGCGCGTCCCTCGATTTGCTTCCGGACCGACCCCAGGTCAATCTGCACTGGATCGCGCCCGAGAAGGTCTTCCAGGTTCACGTCGCGAAATTCGCGGATGCTTCCTGTCCCTGCGATAATGTCGCGCAGGGCAGGCACAGTCTTGAATCGCGTGCCGCATTGTTCGCAAATCTGCACGAATCTCTGCATCTGCTGCCCCGTAGCCGATGGAACAGCGATGAGAATCTCGTCCACAGGACTAGTTGCAAGCAGTGCAGGAAGCTCATCAACACGCCCGATCACCGGCACTCCCTGAAGCCTAATCCCAAGCTTCGATTCGTCATCGTCGACGCAACCCACGGCTTCGTAGGTGTTCTTCATCCGGTTGATTTCCCGCACCACCATCTGCGCCGCGCTCCCCGCCCCGATCAGGATTACTTTGCGCCGCGACCTTGACATTTCGCTCACTGATTCGGTCATGATTCTCGAAACCAATCGAACGCCAGTCAACATGCCGATGCTGAGTAGCGCCTCTAGTACGTAAATAGCCCGGGGAAACGCAACAATGCCAAGAACGAACCGCATCACAACGAGAAATCCCGCTGAGCCAAAGACAATCGCCTTTACGACATCCAGCGCGTCACTGACACCCGTATACCGCCACCAGCCGTGAAGAAGCCCAAATCGCGCAATCGCAAGCAGTCGGATCACAATCAGAAGCGGCGCAGCCCAGAACAAAAGGTCACGCTGAGGCAGCGAAAAATCAAAGCGCAGCAGCCAAGCGATCAGGAGCGCGGTGAAAATTAAGCCCGATTGAAATAGACCAACGAGCCAGGCCCGGTAGTGCAATAAGCTTGAATGCATAGGATTTAGGCGAGACCCCACGTTATTTCGAAGCCGCATACATCACTTTTTCAACCGCGCAGCACGTATCCAGCATGTCTTGCTCGGAAAGCGTGGGATGCACGAGGAACATCAAGCTGGTTTCTCCCAATTTCTTCGCAATCGGCAAACGCGTCTGTGGCCGCCATTCTTCGGGGAAGGCTTTTTCGCGATAGATTTCGCTGCAGATTCCAGCAAAACAGGGAATTCCCTCGGCTTTAATAGCCGCCATGATCCGGTCGCGATTCCATCCCGCTCTTAAGCGTTCATTGCAAACAAACGCGTGATACTTGTAATAAGAGTGCCCAATCTCGAGCGGCGGCGCCGTTGCCCGCAACCCTGGACAATTCGAAAGCCTTCTCATCAAGACCGCCGCGTTTCTCTTCCGAATCGCCACCCAACGCGAAAGTCTCCGCAGTTGCGTCCGGCCGATCGCCGACTGCATCTCCGTCAGCCGCCAATTCGTGCCGAACGAATCGTGCACCCAGCGGAAATTATGCGAGTCTTTGTTATTTCCGCGCCCGTCGTCGCTCGCGCCGTGATCCCGGAAACTCCTCGCGCGCTCCCAAGCCGAAGCGTCGTTCGTCGTCAACATCCCGCCTTCTCCGCCGGTCGTCATGATCTTGTCCTGGCAGAAAGAAAACGCGGCTGCATCTCCCAATGACCCGACTGGCCGCCCTTTGTAAGTCGCCCCATGCGCTTGTGCGCAATCCTCAATCACCTTGATGCCGCGCTCGCGCGCCAGCATAACAATCGAATCCATGTCGCACGGCCATCCCGCCAGATGCACCGCGATGATTGCCCTCGCCCGCGCACTCAATAGCGGTCGAATCGTCTCTGCAGTGATGTTCTGACTCGTAGCGTCCACATCCGCAATCACCGGCCGCGCTCCCCGCATCACCACGCAACTCGCCGATGCAATAAACGTCCGGCTCGGCACGATCACTTCATCGCCAGCGCCAATTCCCAGCGCCTGCAGCGCAAGTTCCAGCGCAACCGTTCCATTCGCAACCGTCACTCCATGCTTGCAACCGGCAAACTCGGCAAACTCCTGCTCAAAGCGCCGCCCCTCCTCGCCCGTCTTGTAGTTGATCTTCCCCGACTGTAGAACCCGCGTCGCCGCCGCAATCTCGTCCGCTTCAAAGAAAGGCCACACCGCAAACGGCGCCCTGCGGCTCGCCCGCCCTCCATCAATTGCCAACGCATTCCACATCGCGCTCGCTGCTGTCATAGTTTCACCCGCACGAAGCCCGCCGTCGTTGCGGTCTCGCCTTCTTCTCTTCCACCCAATCTGCAAATTCGCGCTGGCACCCCCATCGCCACCACCTCATCCGGCAAATTCTTGACGACAACGGCTCCGGCCCCAACGATCGTGTGCGACCCAACCCGAACACGCTCCAGCACCACCGCCCCCATCCCCAGGTGCGAAAACTCTCCCAATCGCGCAGCCCCGCCCATCGCCGCACGCGGCGCGACGTGCGCATAGTCTCCAATCTCCACGTCGTGTTCCACCACCGCCCCGCTGTTCACAATCGCCCCTGCTCCGATCCGCGCGTCTGAATTCACAACCGCGCCAGCCATCACCACCGTTCCGCAACCGAGCTGCGCTGACCGCGACACAACAGCGCGTGCATGCACCAGTGTCAAAATTTCGGCTCCCCACGCAGCGCAGCGCTCAGCAATCTGCCGCCGCGCGCGCCCGTTCCCTACGCCCAGCACCACCGCCACTCGCGAACGGCCCGCCTCCTCCCGCAGCCACTGCCCGTCTCCAAACACCGGTAACCCGATCGCCCGCGCTCCCCATATCTCCTCTCGATCATCCACAAATCCCGCAAACTCGCTCTCGCCTTTGCACGCGAGAATGTCGGCAACCACCTTCCCGTGTCCGCCTGCGCCGTAAACGAAAATCCGCCTCGCGCTCATAACTCGCTGCTGCGCTCGCTACCCAGAAACTCCGGCACGGTCGCGTGCCCGCTCCGTGAAATCCCATTCCTCGTCACAATCTGCCACGGCGTACTCAACAGGATTCGCGCGTCCAGTCTCAAGCTCCAATGCTCCACGTACCACACATCCAGAGCGAATCTCTCCCGCCAGTTCGTCGCGTTCCTCCCGTGAATCTGCGCCCAACCCGTGATCCCCGGCTTCACCTCGTGCCGCCGCATCTGCTCCGCCGAATAGCGCTCCATGTATTCCATCAGCAGCGGCCGCGGCCCCACCACGCTCATCTCGCCGTGCAGCACATTCCACAGTTGCGGCAACTCATCCAGGCTCAGCTGCCGCAGCACTTTTCCCAGCACGGTCAGCCTCGCGCTGTCGGCCAGCGGCATTCCCCGCTCATCCCGTGCCTCCCGCATCGTTCGAAACTTCAGCACCACAAACGGCGCGCCCTTGTACCCGGGCCGCTTCTGCCTGAACAGCACTGGCCTTCCGTCGAAAATCCAGATCGCCAAAGCCACCGCCGCCATCACCGGAGCCGCCGCAATCAATCCCACGCCCGCCACCAAAACATCCACTGCCCTCTTCAAAACAAAACGTGTAATAAAAGGTGACATGCCGAGGGGTGCAGCCTCCACGTCTTCCTCTTCTCCGCGGCTTCTCTGCGCCTTCTGCGTCTCTGCGTAAACTCCCTCTTGCTGCCTCATCGCAATCGTCGTTCTCGGTGCTTCCGTTGTCTCGTCGCTTTCTCTAAGCGCCCGCGCATACTCCCCCTCCATCGCCTCCCACACTATCTCCGGCCGGAACTCCCGCAGCACCCGCTCGCGTCCCGCAGATCCCATCGCCTCCGCCATCCTCCGGTCGTTCAGCAGCAATTCCAGTGCTCGTGCCAGCCCCCCGCTGTCTCCCGTCGGCACTAGCATCCCGGTCACTCCGGCCACCACCGCGTCCGTCGCTCCCGTAGCCCGGGCCGCGATCACCGGTTTACCTGCCGCGTTCGCCTCCAGCAGGACCGTGGGAAATCCCTCCCGGTAACTCGGTAGCGCCAGCACATCCATCGCGTGGTAATAGTCCGTCGGATCCTGCACGAATCCCGTGCAGAGAATGCCTGCCTCGCGGGCGATATGCTCATGTATCGACGAAGGCAGCGTGTCTCCTTCTTCCACGTCTCCCACCAGCAGCAGCCTCGCTTCCGGAATCGTTTTCCGCAGCTCCAGGTAAGCCTCCACCAGCTCGCAAATTCCTTTGTCTTTCGTCAGCCGCCCCACGAAGCCCACCACCGGCGCTTCCGCTGGAATTCTCAATTCCTGCCGGATCGCCTCACCGCGTCGTGATGCCTCTGCCGTAGGCGCGAATCGTTCCGCGTCCACTCCCGTGCAGCTCCCGGGGGCGAACACTATCGTTCGCCGTGCATCCACAACGCCCAAATCGATCGCCCTCTGCCGAAGTGACTCGCTAACGCAGATCACGCGGTGGGCGCACCGGCACGCGACTCGCTCCGTCAGCAGCAGCAGTTTCCGCTTCAGTCCCGATGTCGTCTCGCACCGCAGCCCGTGCAACGTGTAGTAACGGCAAGGCACTCGGCACACCCACGCCGCCAAACCTCCCAGCAGTCCCGCCTTCGGCGTCCCGACATTGGTAATCGCTGGCCGGAGGTTCGCGATTACCCGCAACAATCTCCAGAACGAGACCAGGTCCTTCCAGGGCGAAATCTCCCGTTCTATCGCCACTGCCACAGTGTGCGTGCCTTTTTTTTGCGCTTTCCTCAGTTCTTTCCCCGGCGACGACACCACTACAACGTCATATCCTTTCTTGGCTATGTACTTTGCATGCCCTTCCACGAAACTCACGCTCAGCGACGACGTAACTAGATTCATGACTCGAACGCGGCTCAATTTAGGAGGCAAGAGCCATCTCGCCTTCCGACGTTGCCAGGATCTTTGGAATGCTGGTCGTGTCTTGGCTACCCGCAAGAACTTCCATCCATCTCGCGAAGCCGTGCTCAAGCGTGTACTCGTTTTCGACCTTTTGCTTGGCCGCCAATCCCATTCGGAAGCGCAATTCGCGATTCGCGATCAGGCATGTTAGCGCCTCGTCCCATTCGGTGGCAGTCGATGCAAGAAACCCGCTCTGCCCGTGCCCTACAATTTCACGATTAACGCCGACCGGGGAAGCTACGACCGGCAGTCCGCAAGCCATGTACTGAACAAGCTTCAGTCCGCACTTTCCTCTCGCAAACTCTGTATCGGGCAACGGCATGATGCCCAGGTCACATTCCGCCAGAAGTCGGCCTTCGGATTCCTCTGACCAAGCCGGTGTCTCACAGCGAAGCGCCTTCGTCTGCAGACCGTCTCCAGCTCCGATAAACCGGAAAATCACCCTTGAGAACCTGCTCTGCAACCTTACGAACACCGGCAGCAGCGGCGTCAGCAGTTCTGCGGTAATCGGCGTGCCGATCCAGCCAATGCACACGACGGCGGTGTTCCTCACGATCTGCCCTTCGCGATACTTTGACAGGTCCACTACGCTCGGTATGACCGTGACGCGCCTTGCGAATTGCTGCGCGTAACTCGCGAGATGCCGGTTACCCGCGACTACGGCGTCGGCCCAGGACATCACGTGCGCGATCTTCTTTTTCAGAAAAGGAACCCGCTCGTACCGCACGTAAGCGGCGTCGTCATAATCCAAAAACAGCCTGCTCGCGGGCCGCCTTAGCAGCAACTCGAAAAAATCGGGCAGATATGGGAAGGCCTCCTGCTCGCAGATAACTGTGTCGAAACCCTTCACCTGACGGATTCGCCGCAGGCGCCGCAAGTATCCGGGGAGGAGCGAAGTCACGGGTCGCTGCCCTCTGGCATAAAGCTCTCGGATGTATTCGTCGTCGAGCAGCGGCCAGACCTCCACTTCGTGCCCGGCCCGCTCGAACAGTGGGACATACTGCATCAGCCGGTAGCGGCTGCTCGCCCCCATCCGGCCATATCTAGGCAACATCAGCAGTTTCATTGGATTCGATACACGATGCGCGACGATTGCTCAGACAACTGATACTCGCTGTTGACCTTCACGGAAATGTCCTGCCGAAGGAGCGCAACGACCATGATTCCGGAGGAACCGATCAGTTGAGCGACCATCGCAGCCATCAAGGCCACGGCTGCGCCTAGCATCCCGGCGCGCGGCACCAGCCAAGACGACCCAATAAACGCTATCAAAGTGACTGATAGAAATAGAGGAAGCTGCGGCTTAAAGTACCGAGCGGCTGTCATGGCGTAAGCCAAAAATGTGCAGACGTATCCGATTCCGGCCGCCACCATCAACCACGTAAACACATCGTTGTTGCCCACGTACTCCGGTCCGTAGAAGATTCGTAGCACTCGCTGACCATACAGGACGATCGCCAATACTCCACCGATGCCAAGAATCGAGCCGATAGCGACCAGTTTCACCAGCAAACTGCCGAAGGCGGAACGGTCGCCGGAAACGTAGTACTGTGAAAGGCGCGAGCTTGCTGACTGTCCTAAAGCGGTAACCGCGGCCGTACCTGCCAACATCAGGTACGACATCGCAGCAAATATTCCCAGCTCCTTCCGGCCGCAATAATGCTCAACAAAATAACGCGGGATGTTGACATTGAGCGAAATCAGCGTGGTGACGAAGCCGAGTGGCAATGCGAGCCGGGCAATCTGCATCAGCTTTCGCCATTCCCAATAGGGTATCGGGATTGCGAACCCGTGAAGCCAGCGGATTCGCGCTTGGCGCCACGTTCCACTATTTGGTTCGAGAACCATCGCAGGTCCCCGAACGTCGTATGCCGCTAGCACTAACGCGATGCCGATTGTCGCGCAACCGACACCCCACGGCAGACTGCGCGTCAGGTAGAATCCAACCAGTAGCCCAAGAAGGGCCAAAGGGCCTTTCATCAGCAAGGTCTTGCTAATTCGGTCCATCCGATCGTGCTGCTGCAACAGTCCATAAAAGATGTCACCGAGAGACTCCAATCCACGCATCAAGCCAACAAGTAGGACAACCGTAGCTACTTCTCCACGAAAACCGATCGCGTACGTGATGACGAAGATTGCCGCGATCGCAACAACTGCGGTTGCCAATCTAAGAGCCAAGTAATGCCCAAATTGCCACTCGCGCTTGGCATCTGTCGCCTGTACCTCCCGTAAATGCAGATTGGCGAAAACCCAGACCGGAGTACAAACTGCGAGGCCTAAGGCAAACTGCCCCACCTGCTCCGGATTGCCGAGCTTGGTAAGAACCATCAGCATGAGCCATTGACAGGCTCCGTAGACAACATTGCCTGTAAACGTCCAAGAAAAACTTGCCCCTAGCGAGGGCCTTGGAATGGCTGGGTTATCGTCGTTGTTGTTAAAAGACACGAACTGCGGACCCGGCTTTTGGGAAGGCCTGCTTGGTGCGTTCAAACATTAAGCTCGAATTTATTATCGCGATGGGTAGAAAAAGCGTCCATAAATGCCCAAAGGTTTGCAGATAAGGATTTGTGGCATTAGCAATCAGAACGGAGGTCATTCCAACGAGGACAGGCACAATGTGCACGCCTAACGTGCTACCCGACTTTGCGATCTTCATGGCCCGGTAATAAATCCAAGCAACGCCAGAGCCGTAAGCGAGTATTCCGAGAACGCCGATCTGATAAAGCAGGAGCACATACTGCAGTTCGTATTCCCAAGGCCGCTCGTCATTGCGCACGACGTCAGGTACCCCCGCTCCCAGTCCTGCACCCTCCAGGGGATGTGCCTTCCAGCCTTGTATGAGAGCATTGAATTGCGTAAGCCTCATATTTGCACCGGGATCGGTTTCAAACTGGAAACCGGTCAGAAAAAATTCCCGTGTTCCTCCCCAGGTCAAACCAGTAGCACTGCCAAGGTAAGACCTCGTGCCGAGCAGAGCCAGCACGAGCGAGAGAGTAAGCAGAATTCTGCGCGAAGTAGATGGCCTAAGTTCAGCGGGTAGCCATGAGTGGAAAAATAGAATGAGCAGCGGTGTAGTGAGTAGCACCAAGTACAAGGCTCTGCGGCCTCCAACAAACGCCGTGAACAAACCAAGCAGGAGCGCTGGCCAAACAATCCATTGCGGTAGGAACCCTGGTGCCTTCGACGAGTAGACATACAGGCCGGAAATCGTGAAAGGAATCAGAAATATCATTGAGGATAAAGAAAGGTGAATCATCTGTATGGAATTGCCAAAGAAGGCGACGCGATACACCAACTGTGGGTCGACGTACAGAGAATCAGGGAGCCAGCCAAGGGCCCACGCAAGAAAGTAAATAGTAGCCGCCCCTATGCCAATCATGGCGAAGATTAGAACTCGCAGCACATGCACTATCCTTCCGGGTTGAGCGACTGCCTCGATCATGAGCGCATACGCAAGCGGCCAAACGACAAACACCAACGAAGAGAAAAGCGCACCGGGAGTGTTCCTGAAATAACCGAGTAGAACAAACGCAACGCCCGCCACTAGGTAAAAGAGAATCCAATGAAACGTGCTTTTGTGAAGCCTGAGCTTTCCATCATTCCGAATGATCCTACCCAGCACGACAGCCATAACTAAAGCTAAGAACCAACCTCTGAACTCGTTCTGGCTAACAGGTAGATAGACGGTAAAAAAAAGGAACGCGTAACCAACCCACGAGAAAAGCGCTCCACTCGTTTGCTTGCCCCTGCGCAACGCAACTGCCGAGCTCTGTGGTCTGTGTAGTGCACCAACTTGGCCATACGGTTGTGCGTCGATCTCAGTCACGAGGACCTCGCCGCGGATGTGCGAGTTACGTAAGGACTCAAATCCGAAGGCCCGAGCTCTACCGCCACCGACCGCATCAGCAAATCAAATGAAATCACCAGCCGCGTCTGCTTCTTCTGCCGCACCACCACGCCAGTCAATCCCGCCAGCGGCCCGCTCAGCACCCGCACCCGCTGCCCGCGTTGCAGATAACGATGCGCCAGCAGCGGACGGTCCCCAGCAAGGCAAGTCCGAATCGCCTCAATATCCTCGTTCGGCACGGCCGCAGGATGCCCGTCGAACCCTACCAGCCGCGCCACTCCCGGAACCTGTAGCACCTGCAACCGCTCCCGCAACGCCAGCCGCACAAACACGTACCCAGGGAACAGAGGCAGCTCCAGGCGCACTCGCCGGTCTTTCCACCGCCGCATGCTCTCATACAGCGGCAGGTAGCACTCCGTCGACCGCCGTCGCAACTCGCTAGCCACGCGCTTCTCATGGTTCGCGCTGGTATAAGCCGCGTACCATTTCGGCACACACCACTCGGCGCCCGGGTGCGCCGGCGGCGACAACGCCGTTTGGCCTGGTGTCAGCGCTGCGGAGATGAGGACAGTTTCCATTGGCTTTACGCGGCTTCGCCCCGTCACTTACAGGGCAGTTTGTGACCTAACCCTTTGCAGCTCATTCGCTTACAACAAAAATCGCGTCAGTTCTTCGCAATCATGCCCTTGCCATCTTCAAACGGCTCGTAGCGGTAGTAGCTCTGGTAGTAGCCGTTGTGCCGCACGTCCACGTCGTTCAGCACCACCCCGATCAACCGGGCGCCTACGTCCCGCACGTGTAGTTGCGCCTGCTGTGCCAGCTCCTGCGGAGTAAACCCTCCGCGCACCACCAGGATCGCCCCTTCGACCATCGTGGCCAGGATGCGCCCGTCGGTAACGTTGAGCAGCGGTGGCGCGTCGATCAGCACGAACTGGTAGTCCACCATCGCTTCCATGATCAGCCGCTGCATGCGGTCCGAAGACAGCAGCTCACTCGGGTTCGGCGGTACCGGTCCGCACACCAGGCAATCCAGGCCGACCACTCCAGTCGGCCGCACCAGTCCGCGCCAGCTATCTTCGCCGGTCAAATACGTCACCAGCCCGCCGGACTCCTCCTCGATATGAAAAAGCCTGTGTACACACGGACGTCGCATGTCGCCGTCAATCAGCAGCACGCGTTTCCCAAGTTGCGCCAACGAAATGGACAGATTGCTCGCAACGGTCGTCTTGCCCTCGCCCGGTTCCGCACTGACAAATGTCAGCGACCGCGGCGGCCGTCCCGCGGCGGAAAGCAACACAGAAGTGCGCAACCCCCGGAAAGCTTCCGACAGCGCCGAATGCTGCGCTCCGTTGCCATCGATGCGAATCCACGGCTTCCCCGGGTGCTTCTCCACCGCAAGCATCTTGCCGTTGCCATTCGAATGTGCCGCGACACTCTCCGGCAGCCCGTACACGGTCGCGCCTTCGTGCTCCAGCGATTCCCGTGAAGGAATCAACGCCAGCGCCGGCACGCGCAGGATGCGTTCCACGTCATCCGAATTCTTCAGCGTGTTGTCCATGTGCTCCTGCAAAAACGCGATGCCAATCCCGCATCCCAATCCCAAAACCAGCGCCAGCCCCAAATTCAAGAACGGCCGGGGCCGAACAGGGCGTGTCGGCGGCACCGCCGCATCCACTACCCGGATATTGCTCGCATTCATTCCCGCCGATACGCCGGCCTCTTTCAGCCGTTGCAGCAGGCCTTCATACAACTGTTTGTTCGTGTCCACTTCGCGCTTCAGAATGTTGTACTGAACCGCGCGCTCTGCCACCGTGTTTGCCTGGTTTTGCTGTTGTTCGAACGCCTCGCGAACCAAATCCTCTCGCCGCGTCGCCGCCAGATAGCTATCGACGATCCCCTGCGCCGCCCGCTTGCGTTCCTCATCGAGCCGGCGCTCGATTCCATCGATCTGGCTCTGAAGCTGTTTCACCTTCGGGTAATCGTCCGTAAATGTTGTCGAGAGCGCGTCCTTCTGCCGTTCGAGTTCCGCCAAACGCCCCGTCAGCTCCTGCATCAATTTGTTGTCCACCACGCCCGGCAGTGCGCTGTAGTCACCGGCCTCCGTCAACCGGTAAACCGACTCCTTCGCATACCGCTCCGCCTGCGCCTTAGTCAGTTCATCCTGCAATTGCCGCAGCCGCTCATTGACAATGTTTTCTGTATCGCCCTTTTCCGTCTCCAGAAACAGCAACCCGTTCTTTTGCGCATAGCTTTGCAGGTCGTCTTCCGATTTTTCCAGCTTCGCCTTGAAGCTCTCGAGCTGTTGCGACAACCACTCGGACGCCTTCTGCGCCGATTGCCACCGGCTTTCCAGGTTTTCCTGAATGTAGTTATCCGTCAGCGAATTCACCACCTGCGCCGCGGTCTGCGGATCCTGCGCTTCGAAACTGATCTGCACCAGCCGGCTTCGCCGCACCGGATCGACGCTCAACCGGTCCTTGAACTCCTTGAGCACCGTCTGTTGCGTATCGGGGTCAATGATCGAATCTTGGGAAGCCGCTGCATGCGCCTCGGTTTGGAAAAGTCCGCCTTTCGGCTTGTTAAATTCGCGCTCCCGCTCCAGGTGCAACTGGTCAATCACCCGCCGCGCCAACGTTTCGCTCTGCAGCACCTTGTACTGTGTCTCCAGATAGTTGTCGGACACGTTTTCGAGCTGAAACAGCTCCTGCACCGTAGGAATATTCGCATTCTCTTTCTGGATTTCCAGCAGCGCGTCCGCTCGATAAACCGATTTTTCCTTTAGCGTCACGAGCAAAGTGATCGTGAACGTAACCAGAACGATCGAAAAAACCGTCCAGCGCCGTTTTTGAATCGTCCGCCAGTGAGCTCGCAGGTCCGGCCCTTCCGCCGCCTCCTCAATCTGATAGGGTTCCAGCAACTCCGGTCGCAATCTTTCCAGTCTGGGCCGGATCGGATCAAACAATTGAATCTTGGTTTCGTCTGCCACGTCACCACCTGTAAATTGCAGCGCCGCCGAGCGTCCCGATAATGCCGGCCGTGCTCTGTTCGAGCACCGTCAGCGCTTGTTTGCCGGCACTGTTCGGAACAAACAGCACATCGTTCGGCTTCAATAAAGGAGCCGCCGTTTTTCCGGCCATGATCTTGTCGAGATTGATGGCGATTTCCTTCGGCGTTTCACCGGATTTCCCCGCAGCGAATATTTTCGCCTCTTTGCCTTTCGAAGTAGGACCGAGCCCTTCCGCCAGTGCGATGGCCTGCAGCACCGAAATGTTTTCATTCGTTTTCAGCAGAAATCCGCCGGGTTTATGAACCTGCCCTACGACATACACAATCCCCGCGCGAGAGACTTTCACCACGTCTCCAGGGTAGACCAGCACATTGGATTGAGGACTACCGGAATCCAGAAGATCTTTCAAATCGATGGAAATCGCGTCAGCATTCGAACTCGTGTCATTTCCAGCACCGGGAGCGTTCGGACCGGGCGAAGCACTCTCCGAAGAAGCTTCAGTTGCAGCGGATGTAGAAGGAAAATCGCTCGGGTGCCTCATGACAACGACCGTGTCCCCGGCATCGTTAGTCAAGCCCTGCGCCATCGACAAAACTTCAACCAGCGTTTTTGCCGTTCGAATCTGATATACACCTGGTTTTTCGACCGCCCCAAACACAGAAACCGGATGGCTTTTCATCTCCTGCACAAAAACGCTCACCTGCGGGTCTTTCATGTACGTTTGGCGCAGACGGTCTGCTATGGCTGCCTGTGCCTCACGAGTGCTCAGCCCCGCTACGCCGATCGAGCCGAGGAGCGCTAGAGAAATGGAGCCATCGTCAGAAACCCGCACCGTGCGATTCAGATCAGGCGCCTCGAGTACGGAAATCTCCAGCAAATCTTCGGGTCCAATTTGATAATCGACGGTCGACGAACTCGGATCGGACGTTTTTTTCTCTTTGGCAAGCTCAGCAATCTTCTGGTTGTAATCCTGACTGGTTTCCGAATACGCCGAACTGCCCTTCGCAGATGCGGGATTCGGAGCAGGTACTTGCGCCAGCAACGGGACACCCAAGGCTGCGGTGCCCCAAGCAATCAGCACACGCAGCTGAAGTAATCTTTTTTGAGTTCTATGCCGAATGGCATCCCCCTGGTTCATCGACACGATCGTCTCTTCTATTCGACCGACTCAGTCGAGGAGGGACTCGTCGTCGACTTCGATCCCCTGGTTCCCAAATAAATGCCAATCCCTCCGGCCGCAGCGCCACCAATAATTACCCAGAGCAAAACGCTGTTGCCGCCCGCTCCGCTTTTCTTCGCTCCTCCTCCAGCCAATTGGACATACAGGGAAGACTCGTTTCCGCTTCGCACCACCACGTTGTTAAGCGAGTAGGTGTCGAATCCTATCTTTTCAACATGCAGCGTGTAGCTGCCCGGATTCACATTAGTGAAGCTGAATTTGCCTACTTGGTCGCTTTGCGTCGTGAAGACTTTTCCAGTCGCGTCTGACAAAGTCACCTTGGCGTCCGGAATAGCAAATAACGAAGCGTTGACGACCGTTCCATCAATCGAACCTGGTTCGGACTGGCTTGCCGAGTCTTGCCCGCTGCTCTTTGTCCGCGACTCGGCCGGATTCCGAGAACCACTTGCCGAAAGGGAACTCGACTGGTTCTGCCGCAACAGGACCGTGTGATCTCCTTGCACAAGCTCCAAAGACCCTTCTTGAACCCTTACCTGCGCCTGCTGGTGATCGATAAAACTCAATTGCGCGCGAACTGCGGAGTCAGATCGGCTGCGCAGCGTCAACCCATCAGGACTTTCCAGGCTGATCTGAATATGCCCGCGGCTTTCGAAACTAACCGTGCCCCGCTCGAGAGCGACGGCCACAGTTCCCGCTTCCTTCGTTACTTTGGCGGTCGTGTTTGGTCCAAGCCATAGCCGCTCCTGCGGAGCCGATGCCAGTAGCAACGCCGAGTTCGTGTGAGTCTGGAGAGCGTCGCCGCTCGAAATAACACTTCCGTTGATCAGGGCTTGGCCATTTCGATCCGCTGAACCCGTCAGCTTGGCGACGGCGATAGACGTGGGAGCGCCGCTGGGGCCCCCGTGGGCGCTGTTTGCGTCATTGCGCGACGCGGCGCCGGGAAAGCCGGAAGCGGGCTGGTAGACCAATAGCAGCGAGCAAAGCAACGCCAGTGATCCTCTACCGCTTATGGCTCGCATCGTACTCATCTGTACCTCCTCGAAATCGCTGGGCCTTCATGCACTTCAACTCGTCGCGAAATGCAAAGCGCGCAAAATCGCATCTCGTGACGCCGTCGTATACGTCCGTCGCATATCCCCTTCTTCGGACATCCAATAGATCTCGACAACGTCGGTTGCCTCCCCGATAGCCACGATCCTCACGTGGGGTCGTTTCGCCAAAATCGCCGTGCACATTGGGATAGCTTTTCCAGACTCGTCGAGGGGAACAATCAGGCAATCCGGATTCGTACGCTCCGTCGCGGGAACGATGGCGTTTTCCTCACTCACATCACCGACGACTTCAATATCTGGCTCTTCCCGAATCGTTTCATAGAGCATGTCGCGCCAGATTCTGGTCGAGTTCGCAATCAACACGCGAATCTTTTCGTTTTCCAACGCATCGCTCTCAGGGATCGCATCTTCGCTAAAGCGGAGAGGCGCGCACAAGGCCCATCGGGATTCATTTTTGGTCCGGTACTGTTCCCAGCCGTGGGACGGACCCCAGGTATTGAATCTCGCAAGCGATGTACTGGTTCTCAGTACTGGACACAAAAATCGTCAAAAGAAAGCGCGCCGCGGAAGGCATGCGGACGTAAGGCTCGGAAGCAACCAGAGTTTTATTGGAAATTAAATCGGAAGAGAAAGGCGGGAAGCTAACTTATTAACCGGAACCGCGGCCGAAGGCCTCGGCTCGACAAGCTGAGCAAGCATCGCGCGATTCTTGGACTGCGTCTTTTGCAGAATGCTATGCACGTGATTCTTCACAGTTTGCAGCGAAAGATTCAGACGCCCGGCGATTTCCTTGTTCGCCAGGCCTTGTGCAACCAACGACGTCAGTTGATGCTCGCGAGGTGTCAGTTCGCAAGTAGATTGCGCGCTGGGTGCATTCAGGCGTGGCCCGTTGGCGATGAGGTTAAACAACGCCCGCTCCAGATGCTGTGGGCAAACAACAGAGTTTCGCTCCAGCCGGCGCGCCGCAGCCAACATTTGCT
>CAWAPN010000007.1:0-290923 GCA_963783955.1 Candidatus Acidiferrales bacterium
GCGAATGGAGCGTTGAAACTGGCCCCGAACCGCGATGTGCGAGCCGTTGCGGCACTCGCACTGGCCCGCGCAGGCGACACAGCAGGGGCAGAGAAGCTGGCCGGCGAACTCGACAAGGCTTACCCGCAGGACACGCTGGTGCGGAGAAACTGGTTGCCCACCATTCGAGGAGCCGTGGCCTTGGAGCGCAAAGACCCGAACCGGGCCATTGACGTATTGAAGGAGGCGAGCGCAATCGAACTAGGTCAATCCACAAGCGCCCTCGTTGTATTTCTATGTCCCGTTTACATCCGTGGAGCAGCCTATCTGATGCTGCACGACGGCAAAGCAGCGGCAGGGGAATTTCAGAAGTTCATCGATCATCGGGGTGTAGTGGTGAACTTTCCGTGGGGTGCATTGGCCAGATTGGGACTGGCCCGCGCTTATGCCATGCAAGGCGACACCGCCAAAGCCATGGCGGCCTATCACGATTTCCTCACGCTCTGGAAGGACGCCGACCCTGACATCCCCATCCTGATCGTTGCGAAAGCGGAGTACGCGAAGCTGCGCTAGTCCGACATCGGCCTCCGCTATAGTTTGCGACCCCTGCCCAACAACCCAACAACTAGGGAGCGATGGGGAGAACCTGGCCGCAATGTTTGCAGTGGGTGGCGTCCCTGTCGTGAAGCGTAAGCGCGCAGCCGGGACACAGGCGGGGGGCTGCGTGACTGGCGGTGCGGGCCAATTCGAACGAGAAAATGCCCGTTGGCACGGCGATTATTCCATAGCCCAACACCATGAGGATTGAAGCGATGAAGCGGCCGAGGACCGTGTGTGGCGAGATATCACCATAGCCCACAGTGGTAACAGTGACGATGGCCCAGTACATTGCCGCCGGAATGCTCGTGAAACCGTTTTGCTCGCCCTCGATCTGATACATCATCGCGCCAACCAAAATCACTACAGTCAACACCGTGAACAGGAACACGGTTATTTTGGGAAGGCTTGCGCGGAGAGCCAGTTTCAAAACCGTTGCCTCCCCCAGAAACTGCGTGAGCTTCAGAATGCGGAAGACACGCAGAAGACGAAGCGTGCGGATCAATGTGAAGGAATGAGTGATGCCGAAGAATATTCCGAGATACACGGGCACGAACGCGAGTAAGTCCACTATCCCAAAGAAGCTGGTGGCGTAACGCCACGCATTTGGGGCGCAGGCCAGGCGCGCGGCATATTCGAGAGTGAAGAGGCCAGTAACGATCCATTCGGCGGCCTGTAAATAAGGACCATAGGCATCATGGAGGTTGCGGACACTGTCAAGGAGAACGGTGAGAACCCCAAGAATAATAAGGATCAGCAGGGCAACGTCGAACAAGCGGCCGGCAAAGGTGAAATGACCGAAGATGACCTCATGAAGCTTGTCTCGCCAGTGAGCGCGATGATCAAGGTGAGAGTCCAATCCATTCATGGTTTTAAATCGAATAGCTGCAGCAAATTTGAAATTAGGATACAGCAAG
Organism: Candidatus Acidiferrales bacterium; assembly: GCA_963783955.1. Taxonomy (GTDB): domain Bacteria; phylum Acidobacteriota; class Terriglobia; order Acidiferrales; family UBA7541; genus Acidiferrum. The sequence continues at coordinate 1,494 of CAWAPN010000007.1, forward strand.
GCTCATCGGGGGGCCAGAAAGCATGTGAGATTTCATTGAGTGCGCCGATTGGCTAAATTCACCTCAGTGGCGGCGGCTCTGGAGGGGTGGGTCGCTGTTCACCCCGAATTGTGGGCGCAGAGCCTTGAATACGCGGACGTCTGCCACATAATAGTCACTCCGGTGAGTCCCGCCTTTTTGCATGCAAGCTCCAAACCCGAACTTAGATCAATAAATAGTTTCCCGTTTTCTGGTTGTAGAAGACAAAGTCGCTCTGCCTTCCCAATCCTTCATCCCAAGAGTTGACTATTTCGCCTTGCCCTGGGATTTGGCCCAAGCGAGTCGAGCCATGCCGCGAGAAGTTGTCGTGTTGTGGTGTGGGAATCGGGGTATAGTAAGATTCCGACCTAAAGGATAAGCCGCATGGCCAAAGGATTTCGTCTGTCCGTAGCGATCCCTGTCCACAATGAGCAGAGTGTGTTACCGGAGTTATTGAACCGTCTAGGACGCGTCTTGGACGAATTACCGGGCGGACCGCACGAAATCGTTTTTGTGGATGACGGAAGCACGGATCGGACGTATGAGGTACTGGAGGAAGCTGCGCTGAAAGATCCCCGGGTGCTGGTGTTATCTCTATCGCGGAACTTCGGACATCAGGCAGCCATTACCGCGGGGCTCGATCATGTGACCGGCGACGCGGTAGTGGTGATGGACGGCGATCTGCAGGACACTCCTGAGGCGATCCCCGAGTTTGTTGAGAAATATCAACAGGGCTTCGATGTGGTTTACGCGAAACGCGTGCGACGGAAGGAGTCGTCGATACTGCGGCTTTGCTATTACGTGTTCTACCGAATGATGGCCAGCCTGTCGGATATCCGATTGCCTTTGGATTCGGGCGACTTCGGACTCATGTCGCGTCGCGTGATCGACAAGTTGCGACAGATGCCGGAGCATCACCGTTACTTACGGGGGATGCGGACCTGGGTTGGCTTCCGGCAAACGGGAGTCGAAGTGGAACGTGCGGAGCGTCAATCGGGACGCAGTAAGTACAATGTAATGCAGTTGTTGAAGCTCGCGTTTGACGGAATTTTTGCGTTTTCTATAGTTCCCATAAGGGCTGCGGCACTATTGGGCGCGTTCGTGATGTTCCTCTCGGGCCTTTACATCGTCTATTCGATTTACATCAGACTTGTTCTTCACGAGTCGCCACAGGGGTTCACGGCGCTAATCGTTGCAGTCACCTTCTTGTCGGGTGTCATACTGTTTTTCCTCGGCGTGATCGGAGAATACGTGGGGCGTATTTACGAGGAACTGAAAGCCAGGCCTCATTACATAGTTGTTCGGAAGGCTGGCATTCTCGGTCCAACCGCGGTCGAAACAATAGACCGGACACCGGATAAACAATTGCTGAGAAGACCAGCTCGCTAGAGATGCCTCCGCCGGGTATTGTCGAAGAGACTTTCCTGCCACGAAAGATCGAATACATATCTCCTCCCACAGAAGTAAGCATGACGGACGGCTACTTTGAGTTGGCTTCCCTCGATCATTTTTGGGTGTCACGAAGATTTGAAGTGTTCCAAAAGCTGGCTGGACCACTGGTATCTACGGCGCGTGAAATGGCCGAGGTCGGTTGTGGCCAGGGTTTGCTTCAGAGACAGGTCGAGGAAGCGTACGGTCGTGAAGTGACCGGATTCGATTTGAACGAAAACGGCTTGAAACACAACTTAAGCAAGCTTAGCCGGGTTTGCTGCTATGACATTTACCAGCGTGACGCGGTGTTCCGTGAAAAGTACGACCTTATTTTCCTGTGGGACGTGATCGAACACATCCGCGATGAAGACACATTCTTGAAAGCCGTATTGTTTCATCTGCTCCCCGGCGGGAAGCTTGTGGTCAACGTTCCGGCTGGAGAATGGGCATTTTCGGGCTACGATCGCGCGGCAGGGCACTTCCGACGCTATTCCGCGGCTTCGTTGCGGCAAACGGCAAAACGAAACGCACTCGAAATACTACGCTGGAGTTATTGGGGATTGCCACTGGTGCCAACTGTGGCGGTGCGGAAACTGTGGCTAGTGGGAAAACGAGATTTGGCGAAGGCATACTCGGCGGGGTTTGCTCCTCCCGGGAAGTCGGTGAATGAAATATTGCGATTCATTTCGAAGTGGGAGGCCATTCCGCAGAAGGTGGCAGGCACGTCGTTGATGGCAATCCTCCAAGTGGCGGAAAGCAGAGGCTGACAGTGGCAGAAGTGGACATCGCGACGGGTGATCTGGATGCGGCCATAATGCTGATTGCTGTCGACCTGCGTGTATCCCAAGAAGTGCCAAAACTGCCCGCGGGTGAACAGGGGCGGATAACAAAGGCTAAGGCCAAGAGCCCGATGATTCTAGAACTACTGGAACCATATGTGTCAGTGTTCCCTGCGTTATCGACAGAGCAATCACCCGGAACTTACACAATCGATTAACAATGGGGGCGATCTAGCCGTTGCCCGTACGCAAGCACTCCACGGTCATCGACGGTGTCTGAACTCCGTTTTACAGAACCGTGCGGGTGATTGCGAGTAGTTCGGGTTTGCGGCCTCTGTCACAATTGCCAATTGCGCCGGCCGCCCCTGGACATCCAAGCTTGCGACTGCGGATAGGTGTGCAGGAGATAATTATATGAGCGCTCAGAGAATCAAAGCCTTTTGCTTAGTGCTAGGTGCCACGGTTTTAGCGGGCTCGGTTACTTTTGCGCAAGACGCGAAGCCAGGAAAACTGAAGATGTCGGTGGAGCCCAAGCAGGCCTACACGTTTGTCGACGGCAAGGCCATTGGTCCCGGCAATCGGACCATCAAGCTCGATGTCGGCGCCCACCATGTGGTTGTGGCCAACTACGGGTACAAGTTTGTCGAGCAAGACGTCACGTTGGATTCGGACAAGACGGTACCTTTGGACATAAAGCTAGATCCCGTTGGCGAAACCGTGTCAGGCCCGAGGGGACGCATCCAGATTGAAGTAGGAAAGCTCCACGGGGCAACAGCCGCCGCCGTTCTTCTGAACGGTAAGAAGCCCCAATACTTCGTAGGACATGTTGATGAGTTCAACAACAACGTCGCACCCCTTTGGTACCAGGAATTGGTTGTGCCACCCGGAACACACCAAGTGACGGTCACTCGGGATGGTAAGGAGCTGTGGTCGGGCCCGATCACGGTCGCAGCGGACCAGCGCGTGATTGTTGACATCTCGAACGGAAAACAAAAGATCAAGGCCTGGCCGCGTGGGTCGTCGTGCAAAGCCAATTGCATCCCCCCCGGCGACCTGAGTGAGTCAGCGCCACGCTTTACGGCCGGCACTGCCAGTGCCACTGTCGTTGTGGCTCCGGTCAGCGGATCGGTCTCCGCCAATCCTTCGAAAATCAATTGCAACCAGAACACGCAACTAGCCTGGGATTCCAAAGAAACTGTCGAAGCCGACATGAGCGGCATGAGCCCCGTTCCGACGTCGGGCGAGAAAATCATTTCGCCTCGGCAAACCACCGTGTATCAGCTAACAGCTTCCGGACCAGGTGGCGTGACAACTCCGAGTACGACGGTCGAAGTCAACTCTGTCGTGCAATCATCGCTGAACGCTTCACCTGCGGAGGTCAAGTACCGCCGCATCGGCGACAAGATCATCGAACAAGGGAGCACTACGTTGAACTGGTCGTCGTCCAACTCCGACGCGGCTTCGCTGAATCCGGGTGGCTCCGTTGATGCCAGCGGCACGAAGTCCATCACCCTCAGCCCAACGCAGAGCGGCACTGGCCCAGTGGACGAAGAGTTCAAATACACTCTGAACGCGACCAATGCATGTGGTGGTTCGGACACCAAGACGGTGGTGGTACACCTGAAGGGCTCCGTCGAACCCATTCCCACTGTGCTGCTCCACAGCGTTTTCTTCCCGACCGCCTATCCTACCAAGGAGGACCCGACGCTGGGACTGGTTCGTAGTCAGCAGGAAGTATTGACAACCCTCGCTACCGGATTCAAACAGTATCTCGAATACGACCCTGACGCGAAGTTGTCGCTTGGCGGATACACGGACGAGCGCGGCGCGGATAAGGACAACAATTCCTTATCTGAACTCAGGGCCCAACGCGTCAAGGATTTCCTGGTTTCGCAAGGAATCGCTTCGGAAAAAATCGATACCTCAGCGTACGGCAAGCAGAAACCGCTGGACAAGGCCACGGTTAGCAACCTGCAAGCGCAAAATCCAAACCAGCCTCCTGAAAAGTGGGTGCGCGATTCCCGTGCGACCTGGCTGGCTTACAATCGCCGCGTTGACATCGTTCTCATACCTACCAACGCCGAGTCGGTGCGGTTGTATCCCAATCAAGCTCCGGATTCCGAAATCCTTTGGCAGATTCCTAAACCGGCCCGCACTACGGTTGAAGGGTATAACTAAGCGCTCAAGGGAAGTAGGCTGAGTGTGTGACACCATAGGCGTAGGCGCGCCGGTACGGCTTCGTCTCTTCTGGGATCGTGAGATCCCCGATTCAGCCTATGGATCGAATCCCGGAAATCCCGGATCAATGCGTCGCAAGCAGGCGAAATAGGCGTAGAATGCTGCCACGTCTGGACCCAGTATTGACCCCCGGCTGAAACGATTGTGCTGTGAGGAGCGCCCATGTCCACCCCCGAAAGCTCCGCGGGTTCCCAAACGGTTGAAGCTAGCATGGCTGCCATTTCAGCTCCTCCAGCGCTGCCAGGCACGCCACAGCGCGAAGAGCAGCCCGCTGTTGCACCAGCTCGCATTGAGGAACGAATCTCCGCCATCGACACCATTCGCGGATTCGCCCTGCTCGGCATCCTGTTAATGAACATTTGTTCGTTCGGTCTGCCGGGCGCGGCCTACGCCAATCCGGTACCGGCCGGCGGTGCGACCGGCTGGAATCTGTTCACGTGGTGTCTGATGAGCGTGATTGCAGACGGCAAGATGCGTGCGATTTTTTCGCTGACTTTCGGCGCTAGCGTGTACTTGTTGATCGATCGACTCTCACGCAAGGGCGCTGCTGCCGAAGCCGCCGACGTCCATTATCGCCGCATGTTGTGGCTTCTGCTTTTCGGCCTGATCCATGCCTATTTTATTTGGGGCGGCGATATCCTCTTTCCATACGCGATGATGGGCCTTGTTTTATACCCGTTGCGCAAGCTTTCCCCCCGCGCGCTGTTGACCGGCGCAGCGATCCTGGTGCTGATCATGACCGGCGAGGCCCTCCGCGAATACTACCATACGAAAAATCTGCACAGCGAGTATCTCCAGATTCAAGTCGCTGAAAAAGAGGGCAAAAAGTTGACTTCAGCTCAGCAAGAGCAGAAGAAAGAATGGGAAGAAACGGTCAAGGACTTCAGTCCGTCCGCCGAAGACTTGAAAACTGAAACGGACGCTCATCTGGGCAGCTACTTCCAACTGTTTGCTTTTCGGGCCAAGGACGTGTACCGATTCCATAGTTACCCCATCTACGCCCCTTTCCCATGGTTTGACATTCTGGCGATGATGCTGATCGGCATGGCACTCCTGAAACTGGGAGTGCTCACCGGCAACTATTCCAGCAAGTTTTATCTGTGGATGGCGCTGTTTTCCTTCGCTATTGGTTTGCCAGCCCACAGCTGGTGGGTCTGGTGGTACGTCAAGCAACAGTTCAGCCTCGATTCCTGGAACTTCACCGGCCTTGCCTATGAAATCGGGCGCTTCACTGCTTTCGGCTACATCGCCGTAATTCTAATGGTGATCAAATCCGGCGTTTTGCGAACTGCCACAAAAACTCTCGCTTGCGCTGGCCGGATGGCTTTTTCCAATTACATTCTCACGTCGCTGATCTGCACGACCATTTTTGAAGGGTATGGCTTTGGACTTTTCGGCAAGCTCCAGCGTTACCAGCTTTACGGAATCGTCCTTTTCGTCTGGATGGTAATTCTCATCGTTAGTCCCATCTGGCTCCGCCATTTTTGCTTTGGCCCTCTCGAATGGGTGTGGCGTTCCCTCACCTACTGGAAGAAACAGCCCTTCCGTATCCGCGAGCCAGCCATTGCCTAGCGGATGACGTCAAGAGCGAGAATTAATCGGGTGTTCTTCGCAACCTAAAATCCAAACGGGTTCGATCCCAGGGGCCGGCCAATTTTCATTGCTCGGTCGAACGGAACTAACTCGGACAGCGTCTCACCTTCAGCTTAACGGCCTCGCAGGCTTGATCACCTTCCTTTTGACACGACCGCGTATAGACAGGAAGCCCTTTGAAGTGCGAAATCGCTTAATTGGTATCCGGTGGGGGACAAATTCGTTGCGCGCCGGACCGCGAGCGGGGTACGATGCCGTTGGTTTGTCCGGTTTGACGGAAAATCGCATTTCGGCCGGCTTTCAGGAGCAAGGATTGAAAGTCTCTCGCAAGTTGTTCCTTGGTGTTCTTGCGTTGCCGCTTTTGTTTACTGGTTGCAAGAAAGAGGCGGTTAACCAGGAAGCGGCTACTGCCGCGAAACCGGCAGCTCCTCCGCCCGCGCCCACACCGGCCGCCACAAATCGAGGCGCGGACGCGAATACGGAAACCACGGCGAAGCTGGCCGGCGCTGCTTGGGCGTTGAAGCAGGACGAGATCAAGAATGATCCGAAGGGGCAGTGGGCGATTCAGGCCACTGCCTCCTCTACCTACAACGATGCGCAGGGCACGGCCGGCTGGTCGGCAAATCAGGCCACTGGCGTTCCGAACGTGGAAAAATATACAGACGACGGCCGGGCCTGGGCTCCAAAAACTCCCGATGGCGGTATCGAGTGGCTGGATCTGAAGTATCCCCGGCCGGTGTACGGCGAAGAAGTCCGGGTTCGCGAGTCTTGCGGCTCCGGCGCGGTCATTAAAATTGAAGTCTTCGATGAACAAGGCACGGCGCACACAGTTTGGGCCGGCAATGATCCCACAACAGAGCTGAACTACTTGATCGCGAAATTCCCAAAGACCACCTTCAAGACCGACCGGGTCAAAGTTACCTTGGCCACCAACGTCATTCCTGGCTGGAACGAGATCGACGCTGTCCAACTCGTCGGCAGCGATCAATAGAGCAGTCGCTCTGCACAACGCTTGGCGGATGTGCTTGAGACGCAAAGCCGAATGGAGAAAGAACTGAAGCGACTCAGTGCCTACGCTCAGTTGATCTCGGACGAGGTCTCTCGCAAGAGCGCTTACCAGGGAATGCAACAAGAAGCGGTTCAACTCTGGTCCACATTTGGCGCCGACACTACGCGCGTCTTCATCGACGTTACCTTCCGTTGCTCGACTCCGTCGCACCAGAAATAGCAATCGGGCGAAGCTCGTTGCGGAGTTCCGCCCGATTAAACTAAAAACGAATCACTGCTCCCTCACTGCTTGTCGTATACCGTGATACCGGTCACCGGTTTTCCGTCGAGCATTCCTTTGGCCCTGAGCGTGGTGACCTTTCCGTCCTTCGACACTTCCGACGTGGACGTCCCGATCTCCTTCCCGCCCTTCTTCAACACGGCTGTGGTCTTATGCGTCCCGTCCTTCTTGATCGAAACCGTATCTGCGCCGCCGGGCATTCCGTTACCCGTCACCGGATAGTCTTTCCCGTCATACTGAAGCGTGAAGCTGTACGCCACGGCGGTTCCATCCGCCGTCACTCCTTCAAAGCTGTACTTCACCTTGTCGCCTTCGGCACTCACCGTCCGCGTCATGCTCTTCGCAATTGGCAAGCCCTCCGATTTCGATTTCGCCGCATTCAGTTTCCACGTTCCCAAAAACGGATTGTCTTGCGCCCTGAGCGAGCTCGCGGCAACCGCGCCGAGGATCAACACACCCATCACCCACACCATCTTTTTCATCATTATTTCTCCTGTCGAATTGCTTCGGCTTCGGTTTTCGTCACGCCGAGGCGTTACCGGAGTATCTCTACGTCTGTGCCCCGTTTGCAAGACGTATCTTCTTTCAACCCTTTTGTAGGGACCCGGATTCACGGAAGAAGGAATGCGCCGGAAGGGATTGAAAGTATGAGAATCAAAAACGGCTGTAGGGCGTCACCCGATTGTTGCCAAGCACTTCCGGAGCTTCGAGCTTACAATCCGAGAATCTTGCGCAAAACCTTAGGATCCGCCTGGGATTGAGCGAAATCGTCAAAAGAAGTTTTTGCTGCTTCAATAATGAGTTGGCGTATGAACGGCGCGCCTTCTCTCGCTCCCTGTTCGCTGCTTTTAATGCAGCACTCCCATTCGAGAACGGCCCAGCCGGGGAAATCATACTGCGCGAGTTTTGAGAACACGGCTCGAAAATCCACCTGACCGTCGCCCGGCGAGCGAAAACGCCCAGCGCGCTTCAACCAAGGTTGGTATCCGCCATACACGCCTTGTTTCCCGGTTGGGCGAAACTCTGCATCCTTCACGTGGAACATTTTGATCCGGGATTGATAGAGATCGATGAACTGCAAGTAGTCAAGCTGCTGCAGCACGAAATGGCTTGGATCGTAGAGGATATTGCAGCGCCGATGACCGTGCACGCGGTCCAGAAAAAGATCGAAAGTCTCGCCGTCATGCAAATCCTCGCCGGGATGAATTTCAAAACAAAGATCGATTCCGGCTTCCTCAAACGCGTTGAGGATCGGTAGCCACCGTTTCGCGAGTTCATCGAATGCCGTCTCGATGAGGCCCGCGGTCCGTTGCGGCCAAGGATAGAAATAGGGCCAAGCAAGCGCCCCGGAAAATGTGACATGCGCTTTCAGGCCGAAGTGCGCGGAAGCCTTGGCCGCCAGGCGCAACTGCTCGACGGCCCAGGCCTGCCGCCCGTTTCGATCCCCGTGCAGATTTTTCGGAGCGAATCCGTCAAACATCGCATCGTACGCTGGATGCGCTGCCACCAGTTGTCCTTGCAGGTGGGTCGAGAGCTCGGAAATGACCAGCCCATGCTTCGCAACTACTTCGGAGAGTTCGTCGCAGTACGTTTTGCTTTCACCAGCGCGCTTCAAATCGATCAGCCGGCCATCCCAAGACGGGATTTGCACCGCCACATAGCCGAGACTTTTGGCCCAAGCGCAGATGGCGTCCAATGTGTTGAAAGGCGGCGTATCGGAAGCGAACTGCGCGAGGAATATGGATGGTCCTCGAATTGTTTTCATTTGCTCACTCCAATTGCACGACTTGCCTCGGCGGCTGATTTCGCGCCGCTGTCGGACTCGAATTCCCAGCTCCCCGAGCCTACCTCTTCCACTTTTTGCCCCGGCAAGCTAACCGTCGCTGTGGTATTCGGGGGGACCTCGACTTTCAGCTTCAATTTCCCACCCGCGATCTGCCAGCCGCTCGACACCGTACCGTACACGCTGTCCACCGACGCCCGGGCGTAGGTCAAACCTCCGCCTGGCCGTGGCGCAATCAATATATGTTTGTATCCCGGCTTCGCCTCATCGATCCTTATCCCCGCGACGACTCCGTACATCCACATGCCGATCGCTCCATACGCGTAGTGGTTGAATGAGTTCATGCCCGGATCCTGAAAGCTTCCGTCCTCCTTGATGCCGTCCCAGCGTTCCCAGATTGTCGTCGCTCCCTTCGTGATTGGATAAAGCCAGGATGGATACTCAGTGCGATTCAGTAGCAGATAGGCCTCATCCAAATGGCCCGAATCGCTCAACGCCCAGGTCAAATTTGAGGCGCCTAGAAATCCCGTCGTCAGATGCCCGAACTTTCGTACGTCTGCCGCCAGACGTTCCGCTGCCTCCGGCCGCATCGACTCCGGCAACAAATCGAAAGTGAGCGCGAGCGTGTACGCCGTCTGAGTATTCGGGCTTAGTCTTCCGTTGGGCGTCACGAACTCCCGCAAAAACGCTGCTTTGATCTTTTCGTCTAGCGCCTGGTACTCCGCCGCGTCTTCTTTTTTTCCCAATACTGCCGCAGTCTTTGCCAGTAATTCCGTTGAGTGCGCAAAATACGCGGTCTGGAGGAAATCCTTGTCGGTTGTCGCTCCCGGATAGTCCGAATCCGTTGTGGCAAATGCCAGCCAATCCCCGAACGTGAATCCTGTGTTGTACAAATATTTGTCGCCGGCCTGTTTGCGCATGTATTCGACCCAAGCCTTCATACTTGGATACTGCTGTTCGAGCACGCGGCGATCTCCAAACGACTGGTAAACCGTCCATGGCACGACCACCGAGACATCCGCCCAACCTGAGGATGCGGAGTCGCCCTTTCGCGTCGTGTGCGAAAGGATATTCGGTATCACGTGCGGCACGGCTCCGTCGTCTTGCTGGTCCAACGCCAGGTCCTTCAGCCACTTCTCGTAAAATTCGACGGTTGCAAAATTAAAGGAAGCAGTCGGCGAGAAAACTTGCGCATCGCCCGTCCATCCGAGGCGTTCATCCCGCTGCGGACAATCCGTCGGCACGTCGAGAAAATTCCCTTTCTGTCCCCAGAGGATGTTGTGCTCCAACTGATTCAGCATGGCGCTGGACGTTTCAAAATTTCCGGTCCGCTCGATCGCCGAATGCACCACGACTCCCGTGAAATCTTCCGGCTTAACTTCTCCGGGCCAACCGCTCACCGCCACGTAGCGGAATCCCTGAAACGTGAAGTGCGGCTCAAATACTTCCTGTCCGCTTCCGCGCGCGGTATAGCGGATGGTCTCCTTGGCTTCCCGCAGGTTTTCGGTATAGAAATTCCCTGTTTTGTCGAGTACCTCCGCGTGACGCAGCGTAATCGTGGTGCCGGCGGGAGCGCTTACGCGGAACTTCACCCAACCCACCATGTTTTGGCCCATGTCCACGACCGTGTCTCCGGCGGGAGTTCGCAACACCTTGACCGCCTTAACCTCTTCGATCTTTTTCACTGGTGGCCCGGCGGCGGCCACCAGTTTCGCCCGAGGCGTTTCCATTACGGTTACGCTCCTCCAGTCTTTGTCGTCGTAGCCGGCGGCGTTCCAGCCGCTTTTCTCTAGCCGCGCGTCATAAGTCTCGCCGTCATAAATATCGGAAAGCAACACCGGCCCCGTTGACGCCTTCCAGGTACCATCCGTTCCTACGACCTCCTGCGTGCCGTCCGTGTACGTAACCACTATCTCGCTAGCAACGCGACCTTCTTACCGTAGTTGTTTCTTCTGCCGTCGAAGGCCATGTGGCCACGAAACCACCCGTCTCCGAGCATCGCGCCCAAACAATTTGCTCCGTTTTTCACCAGGTCCGTCACGTCGTACGCCTGATACTGAAGGCGAAAATCGTAGGCGGTCCAACCTGGGGTGAAATACTGATCACCGACACGTTTGCCATTCAGATTCATTTCGTACAGTCCCATCGCGGAGGCATACAGTCGCGCCCGCTCCATCTTTCTCGTCGCATTGATCGCAAATTCCTTGCGCAACAGCGGCGCCGGGTTCGACTTTGTCTCATCTTCCGCCAGGTTCGGCGTGATCCAGCGCGCTTTCCAATCCGAGCTGTCGAGCAGCCCCATTTCCCATTTCGCCGGTGCGCTCCATCCGCTCGCGTGTCCGTGATTGTCCCAAACCCGCACATGCCAGAAATACGTTTTCGCGCTCACGAGCGCCGGACCTGCGTACGCCACTCCTACAGAGTCGTCCGATTTCACTTCGCCGCTTTCCCAAAGCACCTTTTCCTTGGCTAACTCTTTCTCGGAAGGCGACACCTGCACTTCGTATGCCGTCTGCATCACGTTTTTTTCGGCGCTCTCCAATTGCCAGCTCAGCCGGGGCTTTGCCACATCGATTCCGACCGGGTCAATCTTGTATTCACACCGCAATTGTTTGAGTTTTAGCGAAGTCTCTTGAGCTCGGCCCGCTCGGCCAGAACACAAAAACAGCAATCCTGCCGCCGCCAACATTCGCGTTGCATTCGTCTTCATTTCCGTCGGCTCCCATGATTTTTCCTATCGCAAACTGTCCGGCGGAAGTGTATACCAATTTTGGAGATCGCTGCATTTTGCGGGTGCTTCGCTCTGCGAGCCGGAAACCCATGTTTCTCTGGCATCTGCTATAAATAAGCCTGTACTCTTCCAGGTTACGTCGAGGAGCCGGCCATGAATTCATCCCTGCGCGACAAGGTCGCGCACGCACTGAACCATTTCCGCATCGAGCTTCCTTCCTGGGGATTTGCCAACACCGGGACGCGCTTTGGCAAATTCTTCCAAGCCGCTGCTGCAACCACGACGGAAGAAAAATTCAGCGATGCAGGCCAGGTGCACGAGCTGACCGGCGCCTGCCCGACGATTGCGCTACATGTGTTGTGGGATTTTCCGAGCGGCATAGGAAGCGTCGACGACATCCGGAAATTCTCCGAAAAGTATGGAGTGCGGGCCGGTTCCATTAATCCCAATGTATTTCAGGATCAGCAGTATAAGCATGGGTCTTTCGGAAACCCCGATCCCGCCGTCAGAAAGCGAGCTCTCGAGCACGTCCAAGACAGCATCGCGATCGCCCGTCGTTCAGGTAGCCGCGACATTTCCTTGTGGTTTGCGGACGGCTCGAATTACCCCGGCACGGCAAACATCCGCCAGCGCAAGGGCTGGTTTGAAGAACTACTCAAGGCCGCCCACGCGGGTCTTGCTCCCGACGAGCGGCTTCTTGTCGAGTACAAGCCGTTTGAGCCGGCTTTCTATCACACCGACATCGCCGACTGGGGAATGGCGCTTCATTTCGCGCGTCACGCGGGGCCTCAGGCGAAAGTCCTGGTCGATACCGGTCATCACTACGCGGCGCAAAACATCGAACAAATTGTCGCCTGGCTACTTTCTGAAAAAATGCTCGGCGGCTTCCATTTCAACGACCGCCGTTATGCCGATGACGACTTGACACTTGGCTCGATCGATCCTTACCAGGTGTTCCGGATCTTTCACGAGATCTTATTCTACGAATGGGAGACCGGCGGCCTGGCGGACATCGCCTTCATGATCGATCAAAGCCATAATCTGAAAGGCAAGATCGAAGCCATGATTCAAACCGTCAAAATGGCTCAGGAGCTTTATGCCAAGAGCGCTATTGTCGATTATCCGAAACTCGCTGCCGCCCAGAACAGTTGCGAACTGGTCACGGCGGAGTCCCTGCTGCAGGATGCGTTCGCTAGCGATGTGCGACCGATGATTGAGGAATGGCGGCGTTCGCGGGGGCTGCCCGTCGATCCAATGGAAGCGTTTCGCCAAAGCGGTTACCTCGAACGCATCACCAGAGAAAGGTCTGCCAGGAATTCCCCAAGCGTGACTTCTTATGCGTAGCCGCGACCCGTCAACGTCGTACCTGGCGTTTGATTTCGGTGCAGAAACCGGAAGGGCTATTCTCGCGCAGTTTCAATCCGGCGAACTGAAGACACGCGAAATCCATCGATTTAAGAACGAGCCCGTCGAATATGGCGGCAGTTTGCACTGGGATGTGGCACGCCTCTGGTGGGAAGTTCGCAAGACTCTGTGCGACTTGGAAGAAACGCCGCTGGCCGGAATTGGAGTGGATACCTGGGGAGTGGATTACGCACTGCTCGGGGAAAAAGGAGAGTTGCTGCAGAATCCCTACCATTATCGCGACGCAAGAACCGCGGGCGTGATGCAGGAAGTGTTCCGAAAAGTTTCGAGGGAAGAGATCTATCGGGCCACAGGAATTCAGTTCATGGGCATCAACACCTTGTTCCAACTTTTCGCCGCGGTTCGTCAGACCCCGACGCTGCTGAAGGCCGCACAACAATTGATCACCATTCCAGATTTATTTAACTATTGGCTCACCGGCAAAGTCGTGTGCGAATTTACGAACGCCACCACGACACAACTCGTGAACCCGCGCACGCGGACGTGGGCGAAAGATTTGATCGATCGCCTTGAGCTGCCGAACCACCTTTGGCCCGAAATTGTCGAACCCGGGACGAGCCTTGGCACATTGCTGCCGGACATCGCTCGCAATGCTGCTCTGACCGGTACGCCGGTCATTCTGCCGGCCACCCATGACACGGGTTCTGCCGTCGCGGCGGTTTTTGCGAGGCAAGGCACCGCATTTCTCAGTTCCGGAACATGGTCGCTTCTCGGGACCGAGATCGACGCACCCATTATCACTCCCGACGCCCTACGCCTGAATTTCACCAACGAAGGCGGAGTTTGTGGAACAACTCGGTTGCTAAAAAACGTTATGGGACTATGGATACTTCAGCGTTGCCGCGAAACTTGGAAAACGCGGACTCAAGTTCATGAACATGCAGAATTGATGGAACTCGCGGCGCATGAAACACCCTTCCAGTGCCTCGTCGACCCGGACCACGAGTCGTTCCTGCGTCCGGGAGACATGCCCGCAGCGATTGCGGCGTTTTGCTCGCGAACACGTCAACCCGTCCCGACAAGTCCTGCTGGTTGCGCGCGCGCAATCCTGGAGAGCTTGGCGTTCAAGTACCGTCTTGTGCTATCGAGTCTTGAGACACTCACGGGCAAAGCCGTTCAGCGAATCTGCGTAATCGGCGGTGGATCGAAAAACCGTTTGCTCAACCAGTTCACCGCCGACGCAACCGGCAGAACCGTTCTGGCCGGTCCCGCCGAGGCTACGGCGCTCGGAAACGTTGCCATCCAGATGTTGGCTACCGGCGCGGTCCGTTCGCTCAGCGAAGTACGCACGCTGATTGAGCGATCCTACCCGCCCGAAATTTTCGAACCGCTCGAGCCCGAGCAATGGAACCGTCACGCGGAGCGGTTCGAACACTACTGTGAGGCTGTGTATGCCTGAAATCAGGAAGACGACGTATTTGACCGATTTGTGGAATTCTGAGACCGCGGAAAAACTCGCCGGCAATCCTTTGGCGCTTTTGCGCTACCGCTCGAACTTACTCGGCGCCGACCTGCGCATCACGAACTTTGGCGGCGGCAACACCAGTTCGAAGTTCGAACTCCCCGATCCGTTTACGGGAAAAGCCACGCGCGTTTTGGCGGTAAAAGGTAGCGGCGGCGATTTGGGTTCGATGAATGAATCCGGATTTGCGCTTCTTTATCAGGATCGATTGGAACGTCTCAAGGATCTCTACCGCGGCGAAAAGTATGAAGATGAAATGGTGGCGTTCTATCCGCTTTCCGCATTCGGCGAAAATCGCGTCGCCGCTTCGATCGATACGCCGTTGCATGCGTTACTTCCGTTTGCCCACGTGGATCATCTGCACCCGGATTGGGCCATCGCATTGGCGGCAAGCGCAAATGGCAAACGCAAACTCGAAGAGTTCAACAAGGAGTTTGGCCGCAAGATCGTCTGGGTGCCATGGCAACGGCCGGGTTTTGAGTTGGCGCTGATGCTAGAAAAGGCCGTCCACGGAAATCCGGGAATCGACGGGATTCTCCTCGGCGGCCACGGACTTTTCACCTGGGGCATCACCGAACGGGATTGCTACCTCAGCAGCGTCCACACCATCGATCAAATGGGCGAGTTTATTTCTAATCACCAAAGCAAAAAGGGAGCCGCTTTCGGAGGCATGGAGCGGACAGCCCATTCCGACCGGCAAAGCATTGTGGCCGGGGTCTTACCGGCACTGCGCGGCGCGATGTCGTCGAATCGCCGCGTCATCGCCCATTACAGCGATCACGAGGACGCCCTCAGCTTTGCAGCTTCGAAATGGTCGCGCGAACTCAGCACGCTTGGCACGAGCTGCCCGGATCATTTTCTGCGCACCCGAGTGTGCCCGCTCTTCCTGGATTGGGATCCCGCAAAACAAAATGTCGACGATCTGAAGGCCGCCATTCAGAAGCAGGTGCCCGAGTATCGCGCAGCCTACGCGAAATACTATAAGGATTGGGCTTTGCGCGATTCGCCCCAATTGCGCGACGCGAATCCTTCGGTCGTAATCGTCCCCGGTCTTGGATTGTTTGGCTTCGGCAAAAGCAAGAAGGAAGCTAGGATCACCACGGAGTTTTTCATCAACGCCATCCACGTGATGGCTGGCGCAAATGTCTTGGAGGACACGGAAGTCACCCACCCGCTGCCCCAGGCGCGCCATGCCGAACAATCCGCACAATTTACGCACTTTCATAATTACGTCGCGCTTCCGCGTTCGGAGGCATTCCGAATCGAATATTGGGCGCTCGAAGAGGCCAAGCTCGAGCGTATGCCGGCGGAAGCCGAGTTCAGTCGAAAAATCGCTCTGATCGTCGGGGGCGCGAGCGGCATTGGACGCGAAGTCGCACTTCTTCTTGCGCGCAAGGGCGCGCACCTGGTGATTGCCGATTTTGACGCCGAAGGCGCAAAGAAGGTCGCCGAGCAAGCCGCTTCACTCGCGGGAGCCGAAGCCGTCACTTGGGCGGTCGCCGACTTGAGTCTCCGGGAAAGCCTCGCCGAAACGGTGAAGCATGCGATTCTGCAGTTCGGTGGAATCGATATCGTTGTCAACACAGCCGCGATTTATCCCGTGCCCGCAGCCGAGGGCGAACTTTCCGAGGGCCAGTGGTCCAAAACGTTCGAGGTGAACGTCACCGGAAATTACCTTTTAGCTCGTGCAACGGAATGGGTCTTGAAGGACCAGAACTTGCCGGGTGCTATCGTTCTCGCTAGCTCGGCGAACGCCGTGGTTCCGAAAAAAGGCAGCGAGGCCTACGACACAAGCAAAGCAGCCTTGAGTCACCTCATTCGCGAATTGGCTGTCAGATTTGGGCCAGCCGCTCGAGTGAACGGAATCGCTCCGGCCACCGTTGTGGCGGGGTCCACGATGTTCCCACGCGATCGCGTCATTCAATCATTGCAAAAGTACAAAATCGATTTCTCCGAATCCGACTCGACGGACGCGCTCCGCTACAAGCTCGCCGATTTCTACGCGCAGCGCACGCTTGGCAAACGTCCAATCACTCCTGAAATTTGTGCCGCGGCCATCGTTTGGTTGGCCGGCGATCAGAGCGCTCGAACCACCGGCCACGTAATTCCGGTTGACGGTGGACTGGCCGAGGCATTTCTCCGATGACGCTATGAAATTTCGCCACTGACATTCCAATCTAGGATACGGGAACACAAGTTATGCAAAGAATCTGTTTTGTTCTGCAGGTAAAGCCGGAACGGATTGAAGAGTACAAGGAACGTCATCGATCCGTTTGGCCGGAAATGAAAAAGGCCCTTCGGGAGACCGGCTGGAATAACTACTCGCTTTTTTTGCGGCCCGATGGCCTTCTGATCGGCTATTTGGAAACCGACGATTTCGCGCGTGCTCGCCTGGGCATGGCCAACCGCGAAGTAAACGCCCGCTGGCAACGGGAAATGGCAGGTTTTTTTGTTCAACAAGAAAACGCGCTGCCTGACCAGGCCATGGTTCCTCTCGAAGAGGTTTTTCATGGCTGATCTGAGGCCCTCGTGATTCCTAATCCTGCGTTGGGCGTGCTCTTTCATTGGCTCGGCGGTCTGGCATCGGCAAGTTTTTACGTCCCCTATCGCGGCGTGCGCCGCTGGTCCTGGGAAACCTATTGGCTCGTCGGCGGTTTTTTCAGTTGGATCATTGCGCCATGGCTGGTTGGCCTTCTCATGACCCGGGATTTGCTGCAGGTTTTGTCGGAAGCGCCTTCCGGCGCGCTATTCTGGTCGATTTTCTTCGGATTGTTGTGGGGTGTTGGAGGACTCACGTTTGGCTTGACGATGCGCTATCTCGGTCTTTCTCTTGGCATGGCTGTCGTGCTCGGTCTTTGCGCGGCCTTTGGCACACTGATGCCCCCGATCTTCACCGGCGTTTTTGTCAGCCAAGTGCTCGGAACAATTTCGGGCCGCGTGATTCTTGCCGGAGTATTCGTGTGCCTTCTCGGAATTGCGTCTGCTGGAATCGCAGGGATCTGCAAAGAAAAGGTGCTGTCGGCTGAGCAGAAAAGAGCGGTCATCAAAGAGTTCGACCTGCGAAAGGGTGTAGCCGTGGCAGTTCTGTCAGGCGTGATGAGCGCGTGCTTCGCCTTTGGGCTCGTCGCCGGTAAACCGATTCGTGTACTAACGCTAGAACATGGCACGCCGGCTCTCTGGCAAGGCTTGCCGGTCCTTGTGGTGGTGTTGATTGGCGGATTCACGACAAATTTCATCTGGTGCCTCGCGCTGAACTTCAAAAACAAAACCGGCTTTCAATATTTCTCTGCCGCTACGGAGAAGTACAAAGCGATCGCCGAAGAACCGGTCCTCGAAACGGCCATCGACGCGCCCAGCCGCGAAGTTGTCGAGCACATCCCGTCCGCAATCACGGAAAACAGCAAATCCGTACCCATGCTGTCCAACTATCTCTTTTGCGCGCTCGCCGGAACCACCTGGTATTTTCAATTCTTTTTCTACACGATGGGCGAAACCCAAATGGGCAAATACGGATTCTCGAGCTGGACGCTGCACATGGCCAGCATCATTATTTTCAGCACCCTGTGGGGCCTTGGCTTCAAGGAATGGAAAGGCGCCGGAGCGCCGGCCATGCGATTTCTGACGCTCGCTCTTTTTTTGCTTGTAGGGTCCACAGTCATCGTCGGCTACGGGAATTTCCTCGCCCGAGCGGGTGCCCGCTGATATGAAGTTGAGCCTACCGCCTTGCAAGTTTCACGCCTACTTGTTCGATTGCGACGGCACCATCGCCGATTCCATGCCGCTGCATTACATTGCCTGGAGAACCGCGCTGGCCGAATGGAACTGCACTTTCTCGGAAGAGCTGTTCTACTCCTGGGGCGGCTTGCCGGTCGCAAAGATCATTTCGCTCTTGAACGAGGAACGCAATCTGCGGATGCCCGTCGAAGAGCTAGCACGAAGGAAAGAGCAACTTTACTACGATTCGATTCACGAACTGAAAGCGGTTCCCGAAGTTCTGGAGCATATCGAAGCGCAACACGGGCGAATTCCCTTCGCCGTGGTTTCCGGAAGCACACGCGATTCGGTCGAAGCTTCGTTGCGTACGCTGAAGTTGCTCGAGAAGTTCGAAACGCTGGTGTGCGCTGGCGATTACCGCAGCGGCAAACCCGATCCTGAAGCGTTTCTGGTCGCTGCAAGCCGGCTAAGAGTCGAACCTCAGGATTGTCTGGTCTTCGAGGACACAGACATGGGCATCGAAGCGGCGCGGGCAGCAGGTATGCAGTCGGTGAGAGTCCCTCCGCCATGGGAGAGGGTTGCCAAAAAGTAAAGGGTTTACGGAATTGTGCAGATGACGGAAGCGCGGTTCGTGCGACTCAGTTCAGACCTTCTTCACGATCCGGTGCGACCTGCCGTGCCTCAAAGTCGATTCCCCAGAAATGCGGCGCCGGCGTCAGAAACTCCACACCCACACGAGTCCCCCGATTACCAGGTTCTCCGAGGAACACAATCCGGCATTCCAGCTCTTCCTGCGTCTCCGGGTTCACGAGTACCAACATTTCGCCTTGATCGACCTCGTGGCGCAGGTGCAGCAGCCCGCCATGAGCGCTGACCACCAGCGTCTCGCAGATCTCGCGAAATTTGCGGCCTTCGTGGTTGCGCCCCAGTGCCTGCAGACGCATCTTGTGAAAGACACGCTGGCTCCGGCGTTGTGCGCTTTCGGCAAGTTGTACCATGCGCTCATCTTCGCTTTAGCGCCAAAACCGGTCAATTGCCCTTTCGGACAGGTGTTTCCATCTGGAAATGTCCTTTCTTCCATGGCTGGATAGCTTGTGCCCGCCCCTTCCAAGCCTTAAAATAATTTGGCGGCAACGGCATCCTGATTTCTGCTCACGGTCCATTTCGCCGTCGCGATTTCTCGGAAATCATCCTGCAGTTTATTTTGGAAGCAAATTATTGTGCCTGAGGGCCTTTGTATGAACCTTACGGGATTTATAGAAGGTCGGCGAGAGCAGCATCTCGCCGAGCTTTGCGAGTTTCTTCGCATTCCGTCCATTAGCGCGAAGAGCGAACACAAGCCGGACATCGAGCGGGCTGCTAAATGGGTCGCCGATCACCTTCGTTCGGCCGGGTTCAAGACCGTGGAAATTATCCCTACCGATCTTCATCCGCTCGTCTACGCCGAATCTTTGGAAGCGCCCGGCAAATCGACCGCGCTTTTCTACGGACACTATGACGTGCAGCCGCCGGAACCGCTCGATCTTTGGACCTCTCCTGCCTTCGAGCCGCAGACGCGGGCTGGCAATATCTATGGCCGCGGCACCGCCGACGATAAAGGCCAGGTCCACATTCACCTCAAAGCGCTCGAATCAATTCACCGGACGAACGGCAAGTTTCCCGTAAACATCAAGGTGCTGATCGAAGGCGAGGAAGAAGTCGGCAGCGTGAGCCTTTGGGACTATGTTTTGAACAACAAGCAGAAGCTCAAAGCGGACGCGCTAGTCGTCTCGGATACTGCCATGCTCGCCAAAGGCATTCCTTCGATCACCTACGGTTTGCGCGGTATGAACTACTACCAGATTGAGGTCACCGGGCCGGTCCGCGATCTCCATTCGGGCGTATACGGTGGCGCGGTGCCGAACCCGTTGACGATTCTCAGTGAACTTTTTGCGAAGCTGCACGACAGCAATTTCCGCGTAACCGTCCCCGGTTTCTACGATGATGTCGACACGGTTCCCGCCGCGGAGCGAAAAGCGCTCAACGCGCTCCCGTGGAAGAAAAGGGATTTCGAACGCGCCGTTGGCGCGGCCGGTTATACGGGAGAAAAAGGATTCACGACCGCGGAGTGCCTATGGATCAGGCCGACGCTCGATCCCAACGGCATCTGGGGCGGCTACCAGGGCGAAGGCGCAAAGACGGTCATTCCGTCGAAGGCCTACGCAAAATTCTCTACCCGGCTGGTTCCCAGCCAGGATCCCAGGAAAATCGCCAAGCTCGTCGAGAAGCACATTCGCAAGCTGCTTCCGAGATCGGTAACCTGCAAATTCGAAACGCTCAGCACGGGTAAACCCTGGGTGGCGGCCTATCACGACCCTGTGTTCCACGTGGCACAGTCCGCGCTACAGCAGGGCTTCGGGAAAAAAGCCGTGTTTATTCGCGAAGGTGGCTCGATCCCGTTCGTGACGCAGATGCACGACACTTTCAAAGTACCTTGCGTGCTTCTTGGTTTTGGTTTGCCTGACGAAAACGCGCACGCCCCGGACGAGCATCTCTCGCTCGAAAATTATTTTGGTGGAATCAAGGCCATCGCTCATCTCTACGAAGGCCTGGCTTCGCTCTAGCCGCCTGGGATGCGTGATCAAGTGTCTTCAAGTCCCTACATCGTGGACAACTGCTCTCGCCGGCCTTTCGCGTAATCATTCAGCGCAACATTGGCGCTCGAGATCGTCTTCAGCGCCTCCAACACCTTAGGAAGATCCTGCCCCCGCAAAATCACATAGAGTTCGTCGTCGCCAAGGCCTGTATACACGCGGTTTCCAATGCATCCTAGGCTGGTGATCGCTCCATGCAGCAGCGAGGCAGGCAGCGCCATGCAAGTCGGCCTTCCTAGGGCCGGTGCGCTGCCGCCCACGCCCGCGCGGCCTGCCGCTTCCTGCAGCAGCATGGCCCCGAAAGGCTTCACCGCGAACAACGCCACGTCCGGCATCGCCGGTGCCTCTCCCAAGGGAGAGTAAAGAATCGCCTTTGGCGCTTTCGGCAGCCGCGGAATCTGTGGAATCTCTTCCGGTTTTACGTAGCCCAGTTCAAACATGAACCTCAGTGTCTGCTCGGTTTCTTTTTCACGCTCCGGCGAGAGCGCGATGTTGTGCGTATATGCTCCCACCGCACAATTGAAATGATTCTCTGGCACCGTATAGAACGTGCGCCCCTCCGCCGCCAGACGCCAAAAGCTGCAGCTGGAGGGTTCGCTGCCCTCGAAATTTTTCACGTTTGCGGGAGCTTGATCCAAAAAAGTGACCGCCACCGGTCGGCGCGCAGCCTTCGTCACGGCCGCAAATTGCTGCTCGAATTGCTTCCCGTTCCAGGCTGCGTTCATTGCCCTTCTCCTTGATTCATTTAGGATTAGGCAGGATAACACATTGAAGAATGGCGGCAACCCACTCGCCAACCTGCGGCAACCCGCATGAAACCTGCACGTTTTGCACATGCCTCAAAGAAAATCGCATTTTTCCCTTCATTTTTGCTGTTTCGCGCTTGCGTTCCCGAATTGCGTTCGCTATAGTTCCATGCGGCCCGGGTTTTTCATCGGAAAATAGGGGTTTTTCGCTCGTGGCCGGCCTCGAGTCATTCGGGGTGGAGAGTAAAATTCAGGAGGATAAGCAGACTAAATGGCAGCTAAGCCACTGAGCAAGACCAAAATCGTTTCACATATTGCCGAGAAAGTGGGCACACCGAAAAAGACGGTGGCCACGTTCTTCGAGGAACTGCACAAGCTCGCGGTCAAAGAAGCAAAGGGCGCCGCTGGCAAGTTCGTCATTCCCGGCATCGGACGCGTTGTGAAGGCTCATCGCAAAGCCCGCATCGGCCGCAATCCTCAGACCGGCGAACAGATCAAGATCAAGGCCAAGACGGTGGTTCGCCTCCGTCCCGCCAAGGTCCTGAAGGATGCCGTTCTGAAGTAGTTTTTTCTCCCGCCCGGGAGAAAATAAAATTGAAACCCCCGGTAGCCTGCTTTTCAGGCGTCCGGGGGTTTTTCTTTATAAGAGTGCCCGGGTGTTAGAGGGTTTTCACGTAAGCAATCACGTCCTTAATCTGCGGCGGCTCCAACACGTCCTTGAAAGGCGGCATCAACTGGTCGCCATTTTCGATCCAGGTCTTCAAGCTCTCGTCGGTGATTTTGTTTCCGTTGACGCTGAAGGTTCCGCGCTTGTTCAATCCCTTTAGCCCCGGGCCAATCTTCTTTTGGTCGCTGGTGTCGTAATGGCACAGCGAACATTTCTGCTGAAACAGTGTTTTCCCGCGCGCCACTGCGGCTGCGTTCGATCCCCCCGACTTCTTCGTGGAATCCTGCGCCAAGAGCGCTCCCGCGCCTGCCAAGACTCCGCAAATCACCGTCGCGCAAACACCCTTTAAGATCCGATTCACCTGTTCCCCCATTTCTGCCATAAGTGCCTTTCTGTCCCCTTCATTCTCTCCATTCTCTGCCCGAATTTCCACTCTTGGACCCCGTCAAAACGGACAGGTTGCGCTTTTGCGCAGCGTAGGACCTTCGTACCTTTGACCCCCGCACTTCTCCCCTCCACAATGACCTCATGAATCAGGAGACCCTGACTCGCGCGTGGGAAGTGTTGCAAGACGCCTATCAAGCACAAATGGAAGGTGATTACGAGCGGGCGGTCGAGCTGTATCAGTCCTCGCTCGAGCTCCATCCCACAGCCGAAGCCCACACGTTTTTGGGCTGGACCTATCACTTTCAGGGCAAACTGCTGGATGCCATTGCCGAGTGCAAACGCGCCATCGAACTCGATCCCGATTTCGGCAATCCGTACAACGATATTGGCGCCTACCTGATCGAACTGGGCCAATTTGATGAAGCGGTTCCTTGGCTGCAGCAAGCCGTCGAGTCGCGTCGCTACGAACCGCGCCACTTTCCGCACTACAACCTGGGCCGTGCGTATCTCGGGAAGGAAATGTACGGCCAGGCGCTTCGTTGCTTTCAGGAAGCCATCAACATCGAGCCGCGCTATTCGCTGGCTCGCAACGCTCTCGAATCGCTCCGCCGGCTAGTGAACTAGTTTTTTCCCGGTTTCACGGCGCGATCGTAAATCCACAACAAAATAGTCGTTGCCATTCCAATCGCAGTCAAGGCCCACAAAAACAGCGCCGGCCGGTGCTGCCCTTCGCCAAAATGATGCAACAGAATTCCTCCAATCGGTCCGGATGCAAACGCTCCGATACCGAGTGGCAGAAACGCGAACCCCATGTAGGTGCCCTGCTGCCCCGGAGGCGCCAGGCGCGAGATATAGTCGTAATAACGCGGCTGCTGGATCAATTCGCCGACGGCAATCACAACCAGCGTGCCGTAGGCGCCCAGAATGCTTCCATGCAAGGCCAGGACCGAAAAGCCCAGCATCGAAATCAGAGTTCCGAGCACAACCGCGCGAAACGCGGACATTTTTTGCGTTAATACGCTGAACGCGACCGTAAACGCAATTACGATCAGCGGTCCCGTGGATAGCATTCTCTCGGTATCGGCATTCCCGTCCACATAATCGTGCACATAGATCGGCAAGGTCACAAATTCCTGCCAGTACACAATCCAGTACCCCGAAAAAATCAACAGAAACAGCATGAACTTCGGATTGCCCAAAACTTTCAGAAAATTCTTCAGCGTAACGCTCAGGTTTTCCGTGACCGCGTCGCCTGATCGCTGCGGCTCGCGAAAAAATAGGAAAACGGCAAAAAACATCACAAAAACGCTCAGCGACGATATGCGAAACACGTTTTCAACGCTGAGGTTCCGATGAACCCACGACGCCACGAATGGCCCGAGCGCGCCTCCGACATTCACCAGTGTGTAGTAAATGGAGTAGCCAATCGAGCGTACATTCTCATGCGAAGCCCGCGCCGTCGTTCCCACCACGCTGGGTTTCACCAGCGCGATTCCGAGCGCGGGCAACATCAGCACAAATGTAACCAGCACAACCAGCGGCACTGCCGCGCGCACCGGCGCGAGCCATGCCGCTCCAAGCGAGCCCAGAAGAAAATAGGATCCGGCAAGAATGAGGTATGCCAGCGAAAGCGCGCGGCGAAATCCCAAGCGGTCGGCGATCGCCCCGCCAAAAATCGCAAGAAACCACACCAACCCGCCGAACAATGCGGAAAGATTGGCGGCTCGCTCCAGCGGAAAGCTCAGCGTTTCGTGCAGGTACCGCGCCAGTGAAGCGAACGCCGCGTAGTACGACAAGCGCTCAAACAGCTCGCTGATATTCGCGACCCAAAACGCCCGCTCAAACCCGTGCTGGATCTCTTTTACGCGCTGGCCAAAACTCATGCGCCCTCCGTACTCGCGAGCCGCACATCATATCAACACTTTCCGTCCCCGGTTCAACAGCAAAGAGCAGATCAGGGCTTTAGGAATTCGACATTACTCTCAAACGGCACTGTCCCAACAGAGGCATTGCGGAACCCGCGTTCTGCAGCGTAAGGTTCCCATTACGCGGGACGGCCCGGTTCAACCGCGCTCGCCATATTGCAGGGAGGCAGGCAATGGGGTACCTATTGGTGCGTCATAAGGTCAGGGAGTTCCACGAGTGGAAGCGCGTTTTTGAGGCTCACAAGGAATCACAACATAATGCGGGCCTGCGAATCGAGAAAGTGATGCGGAATCTGTACGAGCCCGACGAAGTCTTCCTGTTCTTTGAGGTCATCGATCTCGCCAAAGCGCGCTGCTTTGTTTTTTCTCCGGAGGTGTCCGCGGTGCAAGCCCAAGCGGGCGTCGTGGATAAGCCCGATATTTACTTTATGGCTTGAGCGTCTGGCTGCCGTCGCCGCCAGCCGGCTCCCGCAGCTCGATGGCGTTCCCTTCCGGATCGTGATTTCGACGGGCGCAACGAAGCTGCGCGACCATGGCCTCCAGATTCAGCACGCGAAAATGGATCATGCACTGCTTGCCGCCGTCTCCCCAATAAGTGGTGTCCTCCCGAAGCGGTGCGGACGCCGTTGGCCCGGCCTGCCGCCGCCAAGGCGGATCCTCGTAAATTCGCCGGCACTACACTGACGCCGAGGCGATCGCGGTACGATTCCGCGAGTTCCTTTGGCTCCTGCGCGCGAAAGAAAACGCCTACGATTCCCGTTACCTGCTCGAAGGTGCTACCCGATTCCCATATGGAGCGACCGATGTCTGCTTGCCTTGAGGCACGAAGGGAGGCGGGCGTTTTTGTTGTCCATTCCAATCACGGCTTGGGCTTCTCGGTTTCCTGTTGCTGCTGCTTTTGGCGCTCTTCTGTCCAGGGAGGCACGATGCCAATCGATCGCGCGTAGGCGATGGATTGTCCAAGATGCTCGCCGTAATGGCCGGAAATCATGAAGAAGGATCCCCGAATCGTCGTTTGTCCGCGAGGTGTCTTGATCTCCTTGTCCAGTTCGGAGTCCTTGATCGCCAAGATGGCTTCACGCATATGCGCGAAAGAATCCTTCAGCGCCTGTATGACTTTGGCTTTGTCGTTGGCTCCAGCAACCAAGGCTTTGGGATCGAGCCCAGCCGGGTACGGCGTGCCGAGCATCTTCGCAAAGCCGTAATTGGCGGTGACCACGTGCATATAGACTTCGCCGATCGTTCGGACGCCTTCGGCCGGACGCCAGTTGTATTTTTCGGCAGGAATAGCGTCCGCAAGGCGCTCGAAGCGCTGCTCGTAGAAGGAAACCTCATCCAGGAATTCCAGTCTTGGCCCGGCCGTAGGAATCGAAGCGGCAGCAGGCGCCTTTTCGGTAGGCTTTTCCTGCGCTTGCGCGCGAGGGAAAGAGGAAAAGCTTAGAAAACCAATCAGAAGAAGCACACTGCGCATCACGTACCCCCCATTTGGCCAGCCAAAAGACGCGACAGATATTTTATACCGGAAGATACAGATCAATGCGAATCGTAGAGGGCCCGTGCGGAAAAGACCAGGGAAGCGGGGAGATGCTCGGCAAAATAGCTCGCATCGTGACGCCCCGGATAGATGTGAAAGCTGTGAGGAATATGTCGCGACGTGAGGATTTTATCGAGCCTAGCGGCGCCTGCATCGAACCCGTAGTCGTCCTCATTGCCGCAATCGAAATAGATTTTCAGGCCGCTCAGATCGGCAGTGCGCCCAAGAGTAAGAGGACTGTTGCGTTCCCAGAACGCCGGGTCGGGCGGGCTACCGAAGACTGCGCCAAGAACTCGCGCGCGCGGCGAATTGGGAGAAGCGCCGACAAACTCCGGTAGTTTTTCAATCAGCGCGGCGCTGTGGGCGGCGGCGGAAACAAAAAGCTGCGGATGGCGGAAGGCGAGGTGCAATGCGCCGTAGCCGCCCATGGAAATTCCGTCGACAGCGCGATGGCTGCGCCCAGGAGCTACACGATAACGCTTCTCGATGAACGGAAAAAACTCCTGCAGCAGGAAATCCTCGTAGCGCGCCTTTCCGTCCTTGGAATTGATGTAGAAGCTGGCGTCGGCGTCGGGCGTGGCGATCAAGAAATCCATGAGCTCGCCCTTTTCCCACATCTCTTCCGTAAGGTTCCACGCACCGGAGTGAATGAAGAACTGTTCGTTGTCGCCCAGACCGTGGAAAAAATAAAGAATGGAGAATCGCCGCGACCTGTCGGCGTCAAAGGAAGGAGGAAGAACGATGCAGTACGGAACGGCGCGGGAGAGAATCCTGGTCGGAACCTTGTTGCATTCGACTCGTCCCGTGGCTGCGAAGCAAGCCGTGGCCAAAAAGAACAACGCCGTGCAAACACTCGGGTAACCAACCCTACTCATAGCGCAGCGCGTCGACAGGATTGAGTTTCGCCGCACGAGAAGCAGGATAAAGTCCCGCGAGCAAGCTGACAACCACGCCGAGCGATAGCGCCGCAATCACCAGCCACCAGGGAACAGACGTGAGTTCAATGGGATTCAGATTCTGCCGCTTCAGGTAAACGTTGGTGCCAAAGGTGATGGCGCGGCCGAGCAACCACCCGAAACCGACTCCCAAAATGCCGCCGAAAAATCCCATGATGCCGGCCTCGACGAAAAACAGTTGCCGGACATCGGAATCCGCGGCACCCAGGGCCTTCAGCACGCCGATTTCCCGTCGTCGCTCCAGGATCGCCATGACCAGAGTATTCACGATGCCGAGCGTGGCCACGGTCAACGCCAGGCCGCCAAAAATTCCGAGCAGCGAATCAAACACAGAGAAAAAGATCTGTAGAGACTTCGAAGCATCCAACAAGGAAAAGGCATTGAAGCCGAGATCCTTGATGGAAGCTTCGAGCACTCCTACGTGCGCAGGCGATTTCGCGCGCACCGACAGCGAGGGATAAACCGTCTTGCTCGCGGTATTGCCGCGAACGATGTCCCTTAGATCGTTTACTTGCGCGGCGCGCAGCGTAGAAGCTGTTTCGAGCGGAATCAACAGGCGTGCGTTGCCCACGCCCCCATACCCGGCCGCCGGTTCCGTCTCTACAATGCCGATGATTTTTAGATGCAGCTCTTTCGGCACCACAGAAAATCCTGCGCCGGAATCGCCTGTGTTCGAAGGCGCATCGCCGGCCGCCGCCGGAATCGCTTGCCGCTCGGCGTAGCGCAGCGTCAGATCCTGGCCAATCAGCGAAGGGGGCTTATCGGAAAGGTCCTTTGCAAATTCGATTTGAAGGATTGCCTCGGTCGCGTTGGCGGAAGAAAAGAAATTTCCCCGCATTCCGTCAAATGCGCCGGAATTGCGCGAAGACTCCGGCATTCCGGCGACCACGGTCGCATACGGCTTGTTATTGAAGCGTACCTCGGTGAAAAAACGTACCTGCGGATAAACTTCGATGACGTTCGGGAGCTTTTCGAATGCGTGCCGCGCATCCTCATCCAGCGGACGCGGCGGCTTATCCGATTCGACTTCGTGCTGCGGGCGTCCCATGCCACGGAAATTGTTTTTCGCCGTGACGAAAATCGTGTCAAACAGCCCGCTTTGCGTCAGCCGTTTGGAAGCCAGTTGCTGAAGCCCTACACCGATGGACAAGATAGCCACCAGCGACGCGACGCCGACCGCTACGCCGAGGGTAGTGAGCGCATTGCGCAGGAGTGCTTCGCGCAAATTCCTCACAGCCAGGTCACTCATGTCCTGAAATTTCATTGCGCCGCACCTCCGGCGGTGGGCGAGGTGATCAAAAGCTTGCCATCGCCCATGGTCGCCAGGCGGTCGGCGAATCGCTCGGCGAGCGCCCGTTCGTGCGTCACCATCACGATGGTCATTCCGAGGTGCGTTTGAAGATCACGCAAAAGCGAGAGGATCGCCTCCCCGGTGGCCGAGTCCAGATTTCCCGTCGGCTCGTCGGCAAGAAGTATTTTGGGCGAATTTACCAGCGCCCGCGCGATGGCCACCCGCTGTTGTTCGCCGCCGGAAAGCTCGGAGGGTCGATGGCCTGTACGGTGCGTCAGCCGGACCCGCTCGAGCGCCTCGCGCACGCGCCCGGCTCGTTCCGAGCGATCCACCTCCGCCAGTCGCAGCGGCAGGTCCACATTTTCTTCCAGCGTCATGCGCGGCAGCAGGTTGAACGACTGAAAAATCATCCCGATGGTGTTGCGCCGATAGCGCGCCAGCTCGAGCGATGAAAGCGCGGCGAGATTTGTCCCATTCGCCACAATCGCGCCGGCGGTCGGCCTGTCCAGTCCGGCAATTAAATTCAGCAATGTGGATTTCCCCGATCCCGACGACCCGAGAAGCGCCAGATATTCGCCGCGCGCGACCGAGAGTGAAACGTCATCTACGGCTCGCACGAATGTTTCTCCCATCCTGTAATGCCGTGAAATGTGATCCAGCTGGACGGCAGGCGGTGTGTTAGCCATAGGTCAATTAATGATACGTCCTGAAGCGCGGAAATCTTTCATTCCTTTGCGTGCGAGCGAATCGTCCAAGGAACGAGCGGAAAGCTTCGAATGCGCAGGGGGCTTACTCTGAAGTAGATTTGCCACTGTGCTAGCATGGATATCTGCCTAATTCGAACCTGCCTGGCAAGGAGCCTACCGGAATGCCTCTGACCATGAAGGCCCTGCGAAAGACGCAAGCGGGAAAAGGTCTGCACGTCGAGAAGATCCAGGTGCCCTCGATCGGTCCAACCGACGTTCTTGTGCGCGTCAAGGCAAGCTCCATCTGTGGCACGGACCTGCACATTTACGGCTGGGATCGCTGGTCGCAGGGACGAATCAAGCCTCCGGTGACGCTCGGCCATGAGTTTTGCGGTGTAGTCGAACAAGTCGGCGAGGAGGTCTCCGCGGTCAAAGCAGGCGATCGCGTCAGCGCGGAAATGCACCTCAATTGCGGCCATTGCCACCAGTGCCGCCTCGGACAAGCGCACATTTGCCAGAATTTGAGAATCATCGGCATCGATATCGATGGCGCGTTCGCGGAATTCGTGAAAATTCCCGCCACGAATATCTGGAAGTTGGATCCAGCCATCCCCGAACACTACGCGGCCATTCTCGATCCGCTTGGCAACGCCGTGCACACCGTGCTGGCGGGCGCGATTGCCGGTCAAACCGTACTTGTTACTGGATGCGGCCCGATCGGACTCATGTCCATCGCGGTGTCCAAGGCCTGTGGAAGTTCAACAGTATTTGCGACGGAAACAAATCCGCATCGCAGGGAACTCGCCAAGGAAATGGGCGCGCAGTTCGTGCTGAACCCGATAAACGAAGACCCGATGAGGGAAATTCTGAACGCCACTGGCGGCACCGGCGTGGACGTACTGCTTGAGATGAGCGGCAATCCGGCGGCGATACAACAAGGGTTCCGGGCCCTGCGCGCCGGGGGGAGAGCTTCGCTCCTCGGCATTCCGACGGAAAATGTACCTCTCGACCTGGTGCAGGACGTCATTTTCAAAGGCGCCACGGTACAAGGCATCTACGGCCGGCGCATGTATGAAACGTGGGTGCAAATGACCGCGTTGTTGAAGGCCGGCCGCGTGAATCTGGAGCCGCTCTTCGGCGAGCGCATCGAACTCGAGAATTTCGAAGCCGCTTTTGCGAAGTTGCAAAACGGTCTGGCCGGCAAGATTCTGATGTATCCCAACGGTATTCACAAATAGACCTGGCCACTTGAAACAGAACGAAAGGAAGCCCATATGACCGAAATGGCGACACAAACAACGAAACGTGATCCCTTGCACTACGTGGGTACAACGCTAGAGGAGTTGCGGTCGAAAGGGGTAGCGCCCAAGCTGCGGGTGCTCGAAGGCGAGCAGAAACCCGTATGTGTCTTCGATGGACGAGAGGTGATCAACCTCGCCTCCAATAATTATCTGGGACTGACTTCCCATAAGGCGCTGCGTAAGGCTTCGATCGAAGCGGTGCGCAAACTTGGCGTGGGCGCGGGCGCGGTACGCACCATCGCCGGAACCATGAAGCTGCACATGGAGTTAGAGGAACAAATCGCGAAATTCAAGAACGTCGAAGCCTGTGTGGTCTTTCAGTCCGGCTTCACCGCGAACGCAGGAACCGTTTCCGCCGTTCTCGGCAAAGACGATCTCATCGTCTCCGACGAATTGAATCACGCTTCGATCATCGATGGCGCGCGCCTTTCGAAAGCCACCATAAAAGTCTTTAAGCACAAAGATGTGAAGGACTGCGAGCGGATCCTGCAAGAACACGCTAATTTTCCTGGAAAGAAGCTGATTATTACCGACGGCGTCTTCTCCATGGATGGTGATATTGCGCCATTGTCCGAGCTCTGCGACCTGGCCGAAAAGCATGGCTCAATCATGATGGTGGACGACGCACACGCCAGCGGCGTCCTTGGCCGGGGCGGCCGCGGCACGGTCGATCATTTCCAGTGCCACGGACGTGTGCACATCCAGGTGGGCACGCTCAGCAAGGCCATTGGTTCGATGGGCGGCTACGTTTGCGGCTCACGCGACCTGATCGATTTTCTCTATCTGCGCGCGCGTCCGTTTCTATTCTCCACGTCGCATCCGCCGGCAACGGCCGCAGCGTGCCAGGCGGCCTTCACGCTGCTCGATTCCGCGGAAGGCGAAAGGCTGGTCAAAAAACTCTGGGCGAATACGAAATTCTTCAAGCGCGAATTGAAAAAGCGCGGCTTCGAGTTCAAAGCCAGCGAAACGCCCATCGTTCCGATTCACGTCGGTGACGCCGCAAAAGCATTTGAATTTTCCCGCAAGGTGTTCGATGCCGGGGTTTTCGCGCCCGCTGTCGGCTACCCGACCGTTACCGAAGGTAAAGCCCGCCTGCGCGCCATCGTCAGCGCGGCGCACAAACGAGAACATCTGCTGAAAGCCGCCGAAACACTCGCGGAAGTCGCAAAACCTCTCGGAATTGTCTAAGGAAGATTTAGCGTGGCGCCTCCAACAGGTAGCAGCGGTGCAGTTTGCCCGTTGGCGGATAGAGCTCTTGGTGAGTGAACTGGAATCCCAATCGATCAAGAACTTTCTGCGAAGTCAGAGTTTCTGGATGATGGCCTGCAAATAACTTTCGCGTTTTCAGAGACTCGAAGGCATAGGAAATAACCGCCAGCGCTGATTCAAGGGCAAGGCCTTTGCCTCGATGGGCTGGTCGGAGATGAAATCCAAGCTCATGAATTTTTTCTTCGGGCTTGTACGGGCGCAAGCCGCAACAGCCGACAAAATCACCGTTCGCAAGTAAGAAAACCGGCCAATATGACTGGAGACGGCAAATCGTGCCCTACGGTCAAGGCTACTTCCTGAGGACGGTACGCTTGGGCTTGCAGTCCTGGTCGACGGATGATCTCCCTTTGGCGAGCCGAGCCGGCGCAAGCTTCTGCCAGAGCGGGGCCAAAACCTCACGTCTTCACCCTCTGCTATACTCGCGCGATGGTGCAAAAGGCCCCGTCCGCTCGGAAAAAACTCTTTCTCGTCGACGCCATGGCGCACGTTTACCGCGCCTTTTTTGCGCCTATGGTGCGCATGAATGCTCCGAGCGGCCTTCCTACGAAGGTTCCTTTCCTGTTCGCGAATATTCTCAAGCGTCTGATCAAGGACTACCGCCCCGAATATCTCGGCATTGTCTTTGATACCAGCAAGCCGACCTTTCGCGACAAGCTCTTCGAATCCTACAAGGCACATCGCGCGCCGATGCCGGACGAAATGAAAATCCAGTTGCCCTATGTCCGGCGGCTCTGCGAAGCCATGCGCCTGCCCGTTGTCGAGCTCGATGGCTACGAAGCCGACGATGTGATCGGCACTCTCGCCAAGCTGGGCGCACAGAAAAATCTCGATGTTCTGGTCATTTCGAACGACAAGGACATGATGCAACTGGTGAATCCCGGCGTGCGCATTTTGCGCACCGGTACCGGCGGCGCGAAGGCCGACACCATCGTCGACGCGCAGAAAGTGGAAGAAATCCTTGGCGTGCCGCCCGATAAAGTGATCGATCTGATGGCCCTGCTCGGCGACACGGTCGACAACATTCCTGGCGCAAAAGGAATCGGCGAAAAAGGCGCAGCGGAACTGATCCAGAAATACAGCAGCGTGGAAAATGCGCTTGCCCATGCCGAGGAAGTACAAAACAAACGTTACCGCGAAGCTCTCCAGCAACAAAAAGAGCAAGTGATGATGAGCAAGCAGCTCGCGGCCATCGAAACGGCCGTCCCATTGGAACTCGATCTCGAAAAGCTAAAGTGGCGCGACCCCGATCCCGCCGCGCTCATGGATCTCTACCGCGAACTTGGCTTCAATTCGCTGCTGAAGGAAATGCTGGCCAGCGGAACGCTCGAAAAAAGTGCCTTCCTTCCCACGGAAGCCGGAAACGGGCACCCAGCCGAATCGGCCGGCCCCAAGAAGGATTACGCTCAGTTCGCGACTGCAGCGGAATTGCGTACCTATCTGAAAAAACTGCCGGCCAAAGCGCCTCTGGCTTTGTGGTTGAACCTCGATTTGGGTGCTCGCGAATCTGAAGGCTTTGGCACGCATCTGGCGGGTATCGAGCTCTCTTCGACGGCAGGCGAAGGCCGTGCCATCTGGACCGATGAAAATGGCGAAGTTCTCAAAACTCTCGAGCCCGTTCTCAGCAACGAAGCGCAACACAAAATCATTCACGATCCCAAACTATTTCAATTACTCGCAGGAAAAGTGGAGAAAATCGAGCATGCTACGCAACTTTACGATTTCCTCCTGCGTCCGACGACCGCCAAGCACGATTTCGCCGATGTGATTTTCCGTACCTTTCAAGTGCCGCTCGGCGGCGGTGCGGGAGAACGCGCCGACTACCTGCAACGCCTGGCTCCCGTGCTGCGCAAGCAGGTCGAAGAGCAAGGGCTCGCCG
Source organism: Candidatus Acidiferrales bacterium (assembly GCA_963783955.1). GTDB lineage: Bacteria > Acidobacteriota > Terriglobia > Acidiferrales > UBA7541 > Acidiferrum. Next base: position 35,227 of record CAWAPN010000007.1, read on the forward strand.
AGGTCTACGAAAAAATCGATCTCCCGCTTGCCGGAGTATTGGCGGAAATCGAGCGAGTTGGAATCCGCGTCGACCCCAAATCCCTCGAAAAAATGTCCGCCTCCATGGAAAAAGAAATCCGCCGTCTGGAGAAGGACATCTGGGGCCTGGCTGGTTCGGAATTCAACGTCAATTCTCCGACGCAACTCGCCGAGATTTTATTCGACAAGCTGAACCTCGAACCCCCGGGCCGGCGCGGAAAAGCGAAAGAACGCTCCACCGCTGCCGACATTCTGGAAGAAATGGGGAATCAGCACGCGCTGCCGGCGAAAATCATCGAGTACCGCGAAATCGCGAAGCTCAAATCCACATACGTGGACACGCTGCCAAAATTAATTCATCCCGAAACCGGCCGGGTACACACCAGCTTTTCGCAAACGGGGGCCGTCACTGGACGCCTCAGTTCCAGCGATCCGAATCTGCAGAATATTCCGATCCGAACCGAGCTGGGCCGTGAAATTCGCGCCGCCTTCGTCGCGGAAAAAGGAAAGATTCTCCTGTCCGCCGATTATTCCCAGATCGAACTGCGCGTCATGGCGCATTTTTCGCGCGATCCCGTTCTGATCGAGGCTTTCCGCAACGGAGAGGACATTCATGCGCGCACCGCGCAGGAGGTTTTTGGCGTAGGGCCGCTTGCGCAAACCCCCGACCATCGCCGCGCCGCGAAGGCCATTAATTTCGGAATCATCTACGGCTTGTCGGCTTTCGGCTTAGCCAAGCAACTCGGAATCGAGCAAAAGGAAGCCGCACAATTCATCCATGCGTATTTCACGCGCTACCGTGGCGTCAAAGAATATCTGGACAATGTGCTCGTCGAAACGCGTAAGACGGGGGTGGCCAAGACGTTATTCGGCAGAATCCGCCCGATTTCCGAAATCAACGCACCACAGGTGCAGTTGCGAAATTTCGCGGAGCGCACCGCGCTGAATTCCCCGTTACAAGGCACCGCCGCCGATCTTATCAAACTCGCCATGATCTCCATCGACGCGCGCCTCAAGAAAGAAAAACTGGCTACGCGCATGATCCTGCAGGTCCATGACGAGCTGCTCTTCGAAGCGCCGACAAACGAGAAAGAAGCAGTTGAAAATTTGGTTTGCGAGGAAATGGAAGGTGTGTACGAACTCGCCGTCCCCCTGGTCGTCGAAGTCGGCGCGGGGCCGAATTGGCGCGATTTGGACTGAAACCCGGGCATCTCTGAAACCCGCCGCACCATCTATGACAAGAGCCCTCGCAACTGCCCTGGCGTACAGGCAATGGTTTGGTCACAACGAGAGGGTCGCGTCCCACCCCTTCGCATAGCGTGCTAGCCTGAATCGAACTCAACGGGTGTGCAATGCGCCGATTTCATATCCTGCTTGCAGCGTGGGTCGCGGCAACTTTACTTGCTGCGTGCAGTGGCAGCAGCAATTCCGGTCGAAGCAGCGGTGGAACGAGTTCTGGCGTCGCTGTAACTGTTACACCGAGCAGTGCGACCGTTGTGGTGAGCCAAAGCACAGCCTTTCAAGCAGCCGTAACTGGTTCGACCAATAGCGTAGTGACCTGGGAGGTAAACGGGGTTATGGGCGGCAATTCCACGGTCGGAACGATTGCGGCGGGGGTCTATACCGCTCCCTCCGCGGTCCCGAGTCCCGCCACCGTTACGGTGATGGCCATCGCACAAGCCAACACTTTAGCCACGGCGTCCGCGGCCGTCCTCGTGGTCGCGTCCAACCCCAACCAACAAGCGCAGGCCATTCCGATCAAGCTTGGCACCTCCGGTGGAAATGCCAACGACTCGAGCGTGCAATCGAATCTGGTTTATTGCTGCGCCGGCACCCTGGGTTCCCTCGTGAAGCGCAACGGCACCTACTACATTTTGAGCAACAATCACGTGCTCGCGCGCAGCGATTCCGCGAGCATCGGCGACGCGATCCTTCAGCCAGGTCTGATCGATGCGAATTGCTCCACAATCGGCACGACCACAGTCGGCAACCTGACCCAATATGTAAACCTCGAGACCTCGGGAACCAATGTTGATGCCGCACTCGCGCAAATCGTTTCGGGAACCGTGGACACAACGGGAAGCATTCTCTCTCTTGGCGCGACGGCAACGGGCAGCGCGCCCGACGCGGGGCCGCCGCACGCGGGCAGCGGCATTTCCGCGAGTATCGGCCAACTCGTTGCGAAAAGTGGACGCAGCTCCAGCCTCACCTGCTCTTCGGTCGACGCCATCGAAATTCAAACCACAGTCAGCTACCAGAAGGGCTGCAGCACCGGGGCGAATTTCAGTGTGACCTATACCGGCCAGATCTCTGTTTCTGGTGGGAGCTTTAGTGCGGCCGGCGATTCCGGTTCACTGATTGTCGACCAGGATACCGCCGACCCAGTGGCGCTCCTTTACGGTGGCTCCGACACGGATACAGTCGGCAATCCGGTTGGCGATGTATTAAGCGCCTTGAAGGACAGCCAGGGCAATCAGCCGGCATTTGTCGGCAGCGCCACCACACACAGCGTCGTCGGCTGCACGCTGGTTTCAAACGCGGTCAAAACGCAGGCGCAATCCGTCGCCGCCATCTCTACGGCTCGGCAGGTGCAAGCTCAGCACGTGCGCGACATGCGCGCCCCGGAACTGCTCTCGAACGCTTACATCCAGGCTGTTGGCGTTGGCTCGAGCATCGACCATCCCGGCGAAGTGGCCATCGTTTTGATCGTCGATCCCTCTCAACCGCCGATGGCGGTTCCCGCGCAACTCGATGGCATCGCGACGCGCATCGTGCAGACCACCTCGACGGCGCCGCATGGAGTTTTTGGCACGGAAACGGCCGCGCGCGTCGCGCCGATTTCCGACTCGTTCGCGGTCAACTCCATTTCCAAGGCGGAACTTGCGCGCGCACAATCGGTGAACGCCGCGCATGCCAATTCGCTCATGAAACAACCCGGTATTCAGGGCGTGGGCATCACGTCCAGTGCTGACGCACCCGGCGAAGCCGCTATGATGATCTTCGTTATCCGCGGAGTATCACGAAACGCAATCCCGGTCGTCATCGACGGCCTGCGCACGCGCATCCGTGAATCCAGCCCTTTCCTTGCGGGCAATCGTGGAAGCGAAGCGGCCAGGGGCTGCCGCGTCCCGCAAATCCGCAAACTGTAGCTCGGGCCTTTTAGGCCCGAAGATTTTCTCCTGCGCCGAACTTATCCTGGACGCGGCGCGGGACCTCTTTTCGCATTCTGCGTTATCCTGTGATTCACGGAATAGCGCAAGACCTGAGGAGGCTCCATGGCCCACGCTCCAAAATTTCTCTCCATCGTCAACGACGCAAAACGGCGCGTCAAAGAAACTGATGTTGCCGATGTGAAGCGCCGCATCGACGCACGCGAAAAATTTACTCTGGTCGACGTGCGCGAAGAAAGTGAATGGGCCAACGGCCATCTGCCCGGGGCAATTCATCTCGGCAAAGGAATTATCGAGCGAGACATCGAGCAGCGCGTCCCCGCCACCGACACAAAACTGATCCTCTACTGTGGCGGCGGCTTCCGTTCCGCAATGGCCGCGGACAATCTCCAGAAAATGGGCTACACCAACGTCGAATCCATGGACGGCGGCTGGAAGGGCTGGCTCGCCGCCGGCTATCCGACAAAAAAAGACTAAGATCCTTTCCGCTCACCAACGTTTGACGCCCGGTTGCTATTGGCATGGGTGGGGCGGTCCATGGGGAGGCGGCTGGGCCTGGTAGGGAGGGTCGGGAGGATAGGGACCGTGGTCCCTGAGATTCCACGACCTTTACTTCCGAAAGCCCGAGGGAGATGGTTATTCGGACCGTGAGTATGGCGGACGCGAAGGAAAAGAAACTCGTCTGGCGCGGCCAGGCCGCCGTCGAAAGCGCTTCCAACTCCGAAAAAGGGGACGAGAAACAGAGCAAACCGTGCGTTCAAAAAAAGTTCAAGAGCGATCCGCCGAGGGCAAAGTAAGCGACCGGCAAAATGACGGTCGTTCCGATGACCCACGCTGGTTCGGCGCAAAAATACCGAGCCAGGTAAAATTCGTAGAATTGGTTTTCGTGCGCCAGAAGGTGACCGGACATTCTACGCTTATGAAAAGTAGGAAGGATCGCCGCTGAAACTGCAGTCCCAGAAGGAAGGCTTCGCCCCAAACGACCGCGCCGCATTTCTGCTTTCCGAACGGGCCGCTGTCCTGCCCCGAATTCCACTCCGAGCACGAATAAATTGGCTGGGGCGGAAGGATTCGAACCTTCACCATCCTCATTAACAGTGAGGTGTCCTACCGGTTGGACCACGCCCCAGCGGGATTGCGTACTGCTCAGGCAGAACCAAAGCAGGTAAGCTTCGCCGCGATGAGCGCGGCAGAAGACAACTCCAAGAATAACACGCGCGTTAGTATCACCAAAAGTGAATTGGAATTGGGATGCTCATAAGCCTTGCTTATCAAACGGATTTCACGGGAGCTTGCTTCATCTTGGTGCGCATTCGTTCGTTTAGCGATTTTCGCGTTCCAAGATCGCCATTCCTTTCAAAACCTGCGAATCCGCTCAACAATCCGTATCTTTTGCGCCGTCGTTCGCTCGGATGCTCGGGCTTTGAGGTTGCAATCGGAAAGAATTTGTTGGAAACTATGCGGTCGCAACGTGACCCGGACGCGCGCTGTCCGGTAGAGGAGCGGACACTTCTCCTGCATTCGGTGGCCTGGGAGATTTCGGACCCTCTAGCGCAAATTTGACATGGCGCAAATTTTCCACCGCAGTGCAAATTTAATCGCGCGGTTTTCTATACTCGCCTTGGTGATTCTCGCGAACCTGGCTCTCGGCGTGGTTTTAATCGTCGCCAGATCTCCTTACATTACGAACCAGAACGTCAGCCGAGTGCAACCTGTGCAGTTCAGTCACAAACATCATGCCGGCGACGACGGCATTGATTGCCGCTACTGTCATAACAGTGTCGAAACCTCAGCCTATGCTGGGATTCCCCCCACGAAAACCTGCATGAATTGCCACTCCGTGCTCTTCAATGACGCTCCTTATCTCGAACCGGTCCGCGAAAGCTTCCGGACCGATCAATCGATCGAGTGGGTGAGAGTCCACCGCCTGGCCGACTATGTGTATTTCAACCACAGCATTCACATCAACAAGGGCATCGGTTGTTCCACGTGTCACGGCTCCATTGATCAAATGCCGCTGGTTTTTCAAGCTTCGCCCTTGAACATGCAGTGGTGCATCGATTGCCATCGCGATCCGGCAAAAAATGTCAGGCCCAAAGACCAGGTTTTCAACATGCAGTGGAAGGCGCCTTCGAATCAGGAAGAAATCGGCAAGAAACTTGTGGCGGAGTACAAAATTCGGACGGTGAACGAGTTGACAAGCTGCTCGACCTGTCATCGCTAACAATATGAAAGATCAGCCAAACGAGAAAGTGTTGCGCATCCTGCAGGGCCATCAGGCCGGCGCCGCCGCGCATGATCACAATCATGAACAGGACGAAGCCGCGGTCGAGCAGGAGCATCGCCTGGATCTGGCGGCCGTCCGTGAGAAGCTTCGTGACAAATCCGGCAAGCAATATTGGCGCACGCTCGAAGAGCTTGCCGGCAATCCGCATTTCGAAGACCTAATCCACCGTGAGTTCCCCCGTCACGCTTCGGAATGGGACAACGCCGTCGATCGCCGCGATTTCATGAAATTGATGGGCGCTTCCTTGGCGCTCGCAGGTCTTGCCGGATGCGGTCGTCCGGACATCGATCACATCGTTCCGTACGTGAAACAACCCGACGGCCTGGTCCTCGGCAAACCGAATTTTTATGCCACGGCGATGCCGTTTGGCGCTTCCACCGTCGGCGTTCTCGTGGAAAGTCACGAAGGTCGCCCCACCAAAATCGAAGGCAACACCGATCATCCTTCGAGTCTGGGCGCCACTAGCGCCTTAGTGCAGGCTTCCATTCTGAATCTGTACGATCCGGACCGCTCGCAAACGGTCCAGCAGGCCGGCGAAATTCGCTCCTGGTCTGCCTTCCTTGAAACCGCCCAAGGGTTGGCTACCAACGCGAAAGCCACCAATGGCGCGGGATTCCGCATTCTTTCCGGCGCAACCACTTCGCCAACCTTGATCGCGCAAATTCGAAAGCTCCTTACGCTCTATCCGGAAGCAAAGTGGTATCAGTGGGAACCCGCCGGCGGCGACGGCGCGCAGCAAGGTGCCCAGCTCGCGTTCGGACGCAATATCCACACAGTGTACGAGGTCTCCAAAGCGAACGTGATCGTTTCGCTCGATTCCGATTTCCTTGCAAGCGGTCCGGGCCACGTCGCCTACGCCAAGCAGTTCGCGCGGCGCCGCAACCTGAACGGCTCGAACGACACCATGAACCGTCTGTATGTTGTCGAGCCTACACCTTCGGTCACCGGTTCATCGTCCGACCACCGCTTGCCTCTCCGTTCGGGCGATATCGAACTTTTCGCCCGCTCCCTTGCCGCCAAGTTGGGGGTTGCCTCCGCCCCGGCGATTTTGGGCGAAGCTGAAAAATGGGCGGAGGCCATCGCCAACGATTTGCAAAAAGAACGCGGCGCCTCGATTGTCATCGCTGGCGAATATCAGCCCGCGTCGGTGCACGCCTTGGCTCACGCGATCAATGACGCGCTCGGGAACGTCGGTCACACTGTTTACTACACGGAGCCACTGGCAGGCAACACCGGCAACCTCGACGGAATACGTGACCTTTGTTCGGAAATGGACCACGGCAAGGTCGACCTCCTGCTCCTGCTCGGCGGCAATCCCGTCTACGATGCCCCTCACGATTTCGATTTCGTTAACAAACTGAAGCGCGTCTCGACTGCCATCCATCTGAGCCCGTACTTCGACGAAACTTCGGCGTATTGCCAGTGGCATGTCGCCGAATCGCACTTCCTCGAAACTTGGAGCGATGCGCGCGCCCACGACGGCACCGCCAGCATCATTCAGCCGCTCATTGCCCCGCTCTATTACACGCACTCCGCGCACGACGTGGTCGCCGCCTTCAGCGATAAACCCGGCATGCCGGCGTATGACGCCGTCCGTGCCTATTGGACGGAAGTCTCTACGCACTTGCCCGCGTCGATCGATGTGGGTTGGCGCAAATGGCTGAACGACGGCGTGATTCCCGGGACAAAATTCGCTCCCGTCAATGCAGAGCTGAAATTCAGCGCGGCCAGCCTTCCCGCCGTGCAGTCCGCGCCCGCCGATCAGCTGGAATATATTTTCCGGCCCGATCCCGCCGTGCACGACGGCCGCTTCGCCAACAACGGCTGGCTCCAGGAACTTCCGAAGCCGGTCACGAAACTGACTTGGGATAACGCCGCTCTGATCAGCCCGAAACTTGCTCAGAAACGCGATTTCGCGCACAAAGTGCAGTCGCGCGGCGGTGAACACGGCCAAGTTCGCTCTCCTGTTGTGGACATTGAATTGAACGGCAGCAAAGTCACCGCTGCGGTATGGACCTTGCCCGGCCAAGCCGAGAACACGGTTGTGCTCCCGCTCGGCTACGGACGTTCGCGCGCTGGTTACACGGGCAACAACAAAGGTTTCAACGCCTACGTCGTGCGCACTTCGAACGCGCTCTGGACTGCGAGCGGCGGCAAAATGACGGCAACGGGCGACAGCTATCCGCTGGCCTGCACGCAGTATCACTTCAACATGGAAGGGCGCAAGATTCTCAGCAGCGCCACGCTTTCCGAGTACCAGCAGAATCCGAATTTTGCTCACGAACACGACGAGACGCCGCCCCATGACGATTCCCTGTACCACCCGTTTGCCTACAACGGCCACGCCTGGGGCATGTCCATCGATTTGACCAAATGTAACGGTTGCAACGCTTGCGTGGTCGCGTGTGTGTCCGAAAATAATATTCCAGTAGTCGGCAAGGACCAGGTGATGCGCGGCCGTGAAATGCATTGGATCCGCGTCGACCGCTATTACACCAACACGGTTTCCGCCACGAGCGGTGAAGCCACGGGCGATCCTTCCGAATACAATCCCACGCTCGATAATCCCGAAGCCTTTTTCCAACCGGTGCCCTGCCAGCAGTGCGAAAACGCTCCCTGCGAGCAAGTCTGCCCTGTCGGCGCGACCACGCACAGCTCAGAAGGCTTGAATGACATGGTCTACAACCGCTGCATCGGCACGCGCTATTGTTCGAACAACTGCCCCTACAAGGTGCGTCGCTTCAATTTCCTGCGTTTCCAGGATTGGGACACGCCGCAATTCAAGCTCATGCGCAATCCTGAAGTAACCGTTCGCAGCCGCGGCGTCATGGAAAAATGCACTTACTGTGTGCAGCGCATCAACAACGTGCGCATTGACGCCGAAAAACAGAATCGTCCGATCCGCGACGGCGAAATTGTCACCGCCTGCGAATCGGCTTGCCCAACGGAAGCGATCACCTTCGGCGACATCAACGACCCCAACAGCAAAGTCGCCAAATGGAAAGCGCAGCAGCGCAATTACACCATTTTGGGTGAGCTCAACGCGCGTCCACGCACCACCTATCTCGCGGCCGTGCGCAATCCGAATCCGGAGCTGGAGAAGTCATGAGCGTCACGCAGCCACCAATGAATTCTCCGCAGATCCGCCGGCTCGACCCGCTGCTGGCCCCGGGCCACACCTACGCATCGGTCACCGACAAAATCGCATCTTCCGTGCTCACGAGACCTGTCGGCCTCGGCTGGCTCTTTGGGTTTACCGTTGCATTCACTGCCGTCATGATTCTGCTTGTTGCGGTGACTTGGCTTTTCACCAAGGGCGTTGGTATATGGGGCATCAATATCCCCATCGGCTGGGGCTTCGCCATCGTCAATTTCGTCTGGTGGATCGGTATCGGCCACGCCGGCACGCTGATTTCCGCGATTCTTTATCTGCTCAACCAGAAGTGGCGCACTTCCATCAACCGCTTCGCCGAAGCGATGACACTTTTCGCCGTCGCTTGCGCCGGGCTTTTCCCCCTGCTCCACACCGGCCGTCCCTGGATGGCCTACTACATGACCCCTTATCCCAGCACGATGGGGCTCTGGCCTCAATTCCGCAGTCCGCTGATGTGGGACGTTTTTGCCGTCTCAACCTACGGCACCGTGTCCCTGATTTTCTGGTTCATCGGTTTGCTCCCGGACCTGGCGACCCTGCGCGATCGCGCGAAAAAGCGCTGGCAGCAGTTGATTTTCGGCATGCTTTCGATGGGTTGGCGCAATTCCGCTCGTCATTGGCACCGCTATCAATCTACGTATCTGCTACTCGCGGGTCTCGCTACGCCGCTGGTACTGTCTGTGCACACGGTCGTGAGCTTCGATTTCGCGGTTGCAATTGTTCCCGGTTGGCACACGACGATTTTCCCGCCCTACTTCGTTGCCGGCGCCATCTACTCCGGTTTTGCCATGGTGCTTACTCTAGCGATTCCCCTCCGCAAGGCCTATCACCTCGAAGACTTCATCACCATGCGGCATCTCGACAATTGTGCCAAGGTCATGCTCGCCACCGGTCTTATCGTGGCGTATGGCTATTTCATCGAATTTTTCATGGCCTTCTATAGCGGCAACAAATTTGATGTTTTCCTCGCGGAGCAGCGACTGCATGGGCCGTATTCGCACTTTTACTTCGCTCTGATTCTTTGCAACATTCTCACGCCGCAATTGCTGTGGATTGAAAAGGTGCGCCGCAACGTCCTGCTCCTGTTCTTGATGTCCCTGGTGATCAACACGGGCATGTGGCTGGAGCGCTTCGTCATCATCGTTATCTCACTGACCCGCGATTTCATGCCATCCGCCTGGGGCCGCTACTCTGCCACCATGTGGGATTACCTTACCCTTCTCGGGACCTTGGGTCTCTTCTTCATGCTGTTTTACCTGTTCGTGCGGGGATTGCCGGCCATCGCCATATCCGAAATGCGCGAACTAGTCGAACATGAGTCCCACATCAAGAGAGATTGGAAATGAACCAACCACACTCCCATCTCCACGGCATCATAGGCGAGTTCGAATCGCCCGGCCAGCTTCTTGCCGCCGCGAAAAAGGCTCGCGAAGCCGGCTACAAGCACGTTGACGCCTACACGCCCTTCCCGATTGAAGGACTGGCGGAGGCGATCGGATTCCACTGGACTGCCGTTCCTCTCCTCACTCTCATCGGAGGAATCGGCGGAGGACTCACCGGTTTCGGCCTTCAATACTGGTGCGCGGCGATCACCTACCCGCAAAACATCGGCGGCCGTCCGCTGAACAGTTGGGTCGCGTTCATTCCCATCACATTTGAGTTGACCGTCCTCGGCGCTTCCCTGGTTTCCGCCATCGGAATGTTGGCTCTAAACAAGCTCCCGCAGCCCTACCACCCGGTTTTCAACGTGGAGCGTTTTGCAGCCCACGCTTCGACAGACCGTTTCTTTCTGGTGATTGAAGCGCGGGATCCCAAGTTTGATCTGGCGGGGAGTGCCCGGTTTCTTCAGGAAGTGGCTGCGCAGCACGTCACTGAGGTCAAGGATGAAGAATAAGTCCTCACTTCTTGCCACGCTGTTCGTGTGCTCGCTTGCCTATGGCGGATGCGGCACCTTGCGGCAGGACATGGCCAACGAGCCGCGCCAGAATCCCTTGTCGCCTGCTCCGTTCTTTCCGGATGACCGCTCGGCACGACCGCTCATCGACAATACCGTTGTCCGCGGTTCCATCGAAGAAGATGCGCTGTTCACCCCCAAGGATTCGAACGCGTTCCCCTTGCCGCTGACGCAGGAACTCGTCGCGCGCGGCCAGGATCGCTTCAACATTTTTTGTTCTCCGTGTCACGGGCTTCAGGGAGACGGTAGCGGCATGGTCAGCCTGCGCGGTATGAAGCATCCCCCCACATTTCATCAGGACCGCCTGCGTAACGAGCCCAACGGCTATTTCTTCGACGTGATCACCAACGGTTTCGGCGCGATGAACAACTATTCCATGCAACTCAACCCGCGCGACCGCTGGGCCATCGTCGCCTATGTCCGCGCCCTGCAACTCAGCCGCTATGCCCAGGTCGGGGAACTCCCGCCGCAACTCAGGGAGAAACTCATGGCCGGAGGAAACGCGCAATGAACGCGCAAGACTTTAAGGCGCCTGCGAGCGTCAACCGCGCGCAATCGCTCGGTTGGATGATCGGCGGCGCGGCTCTTGTGTTGGCCATCGTCGGTGCCGTTCTCTCTCCGCAGAAATTTATTTGGGCCTATCTTTTTAGCTATTTGTTTGTGCTGGGCCTGACTCTAGGCTCGCTAGGCCTTCTGATGTTGCAGCACCTCACCGGTGGAATTTGGGGTGTCGTGATTCGCGGTCCCCTGGAGGCGGCTTCCCGAAACATCTGGCTGATGCTCGTGATGTTCGTTCCCATTCCGTTGGGAATGAAATATCTGTATTCGGGGAACGGCACGGAATTGGGATGGCTAAATTCGCCGCAAACCGGCGAGCGCGCTTTAACGGCCTGGCAACAGGGCTACCTGACCGTCCATGGATTCTACCTGCGCGCGGTCGTGTACTTTGCTATCTGGTTTCTGCTCGTTTGGCTGTTCAATGCCTTTTCCAGGTTGCAGGATGCCAGTCCGGACGATCGCGTAATCCGCCTGCGCTTTAAAAGGGTTTCCGGTCCGGGCGTGATTCTTTACGTTCTGACTATGACCTTCGCCGCTATCGATTGGGTCATGTCCATTTCGCCGCACTGGGCCTCGACGATTTACGGATTCATTTTTGTAGCCGCGCAGGCCATCACCGCGATGTGCATGATGATTGTTATCGTCGTGCTGCTCTCTCATTTCGAGCCGTACTCCGGATTCATTCGCCCGCGGCACCTGCACGATCTCGGTAAACTGCTCTTCGCCTTCAACATGCTGTGGGCCTACTTCGATTTTTCGCAATTACTAGTGATTTGGTCCGGTAACCAACCCGAGGAGATTAGCTTTTACCGCACTCGCATGTACGGAGAGTGGGGAGTGGTTGCTTTGATCGTGGTCGTTTGCACTTTTGCTCTTCCTTTTCTTATTCTGCTCTCGCAACGCGTCAAGCGCGTCCCAAGGCTGATTTCGAGGGTCGCTATCTGGATGCTCGTTTTCCGTCTCGTCGACCTCTACTGGATGACCCGGCCGGAATTCACCAGTTCGGCGTTGCCTGATTGGCGGGACATCGTGACGCCCGTGGCCTTGGTTGGCATCTGGGTCGGTTTCTTTGCCCTAAACCTGAAGCAGCGCCCGATTTTGCCTTTGGGAGATCCCAAGCTTGCGGAGGTTTTAGCAACGCATCATGAGCACTGAACATCTCAACCACGGCAGCGCTGGCAATAACAGGCCGGTCCACTCCGACGTTTCGTTCGAGAAGACCGACGTTCGCACGAAGCCGATCATCAAGTTCCTCTCCTATCTCGGAATTCTCGTAATCTTTTCGTATCTGCTTGTGTTGGGTATCTACCGCGGTCTGGAGAATTATTGGGCCGGCACCTACGCGCCACCCATGCCTTCGCAATTGGAAGCCGCTCCCACGATGGCGCCTGAGCCGAGAATGCAGGGCATGCCGGGCCATCTGACCGATCCGCAGCAGGATTTGCGGAACAAAATCAAAGCGGACATGGACGCCAACAAAAAATTCGCTTGGATCGACCAAAAGGGCGGCATTGCACAGATCCCGGTGTCGGATGCTATGCAATTGATCGTCGAAAAAGGTTTGCCGGCAGTGGCAACGCCGTCGGCGGAGAAGAAGTAAGACATGGACGTACTACGCCGCTCTCTGGTGATGGGAAGCTTGCTGCTCTGCGGCGCGCTCACCCATGCCCAGATGATTCCAGACAACGTCGGCAAGTCCTCCAATGGACTTCCGCCGGCGCTGGTCAACGTCGGGTTCGATCCGCAGCTCAATGCGGCAATTCCGATGGATACTCCGTTCGTCGATGAGTACGGACAACCGGCAAACATTCGCCAGTTCTCCGGCAAGAAACCAGTCGTCTTGGCCTTTGTTTATTTCACGTGCCCGATGCTCTGCAATCAGGTGGAACAGGCCCTTGTCGGCACGCTGAAAATGATCTCCTTCAACCCGGGCACCGACTACGAAGTCGTTTTCATCAGCTTTGACCCCAACGATACGCCAGACATGGCTCTGCAGAAAAAACACGAAGCGATGTCCCGTTTCGCGCGTCCCGCTACGGAACCGGGCTGGCACTTCCTTACGGGCTCGCGCGAATCCATCGACGCCGTCACGAAAGCCGCTAATTTCCGCTTCACCTATGATCCAAAAAGCAAGCTCTTTGGCCACGCCAGCGGCATTCTCGTCCTCACTCCCGATGGCCACATTTCCCGCTATTTCTTCGGCGTCGATTATCCACCCAGCAACGTCAGGCTCGGCCTCGTCGATGCCTCCTCCGGGAAAATCGGCACGCCCATCGACCACATTCTGTTGTTCTGCTATCAGTACGATCCAACCAAGGCCCGTTACAGCGCCACGGTCCTTACGGTCATGCGCATGGGCGCGGTCGTGACCCTGTTCTGTATGGTTCTCGGTTTTGTTATCTTCCGCCGTCGGGAACATCGCGGTGCCAGCCGCGGAAATTTTGGACCGCCACCGCAAGGAGCACACTAGAGCCGTGCAGTCACCGCTTCCATTCTTTCCAGAGCAGGCCTCCAATTTCGCGGGGAATGTCGACGCCCTGTTCATGTTCGTTTTGCTGACCTGCCTGTTCTTTGCCGTTCTGGTCACTGCCGTGGCCATGTACGCGGCATTCAAGTACCAGCGGAGGTCACCCGGCGAAGTCGGCTCGACCCTCGAAGGCAACATGATTCTGGAGATTGGATGGACCGTCATTCCTCTCGGGATCGCGCTGGTCATGTTTGCCTGGGGAGCTGTCGTTTTCGTGAACTTCAGAACCGACCCGAAGGATGCCATAAACATTTATGTCGTCGGGAAGCAGTGGATGTGGAAGTCCCAGCAGCCCAACGGCAAGCGCGAAATCAACGAGCTGCACCTTCCGGTAAACCGCAACGTAAAGCTGATCCTGGGCAGCGAAGACGTCATCCACGATTTCTACGTTCCGGCGTTCCGCGTGAAAATGGACGTGGTCCCCGGCCGCTATAACACCATGTGGTTCCGTCCGACCAAGGTCGGAAAATATCACTTCTTCTGCTCCCAGTACTGCGGCACCAACCATGCCGCGATGGGCGGATGGGTCACGGTCATGGACCCTGCGGACTACGCCGCCTGGCTTTCGAACGAATCGGGCGCCGAGAATCCCGCTTCGGCTGGGGAAAAACTCTTTACACAGCTTGCCTGTGTCACGTGCCACTTTGGCAACGGCACCGGCCGCGCTCCTTCGCTCAACGGAGTCTACGGCGGCAAAGTCCTTCTTGCGGATGGTTCCACCGTCACTGCCGACGATGGCTACATTCGCGAATCCATCTTGCAACCCAAGGCTAAAATTGTTGCCGGGTATCAGCCGCTGATGCCCACGTTCCAGGGCTTGGTGACGGAGGAGCAGATCATGAATCTGACCGCCTACATCAAGACCCTGCAGTCGCAGCCTGTGCCCGCCAAGGGCGCGGGAGTCGCGCCACCGACGGGGAAGAACTAGTCATGAGTACCACGAGCATCGCCAACACGGGACCGGCGTTGAAGCTGCCGGAAAAGCATTACCTGAATTCCGAATACGGTCTCAAGTCTTGGCTGCTGACGACCGACCACAAACGCATTGCGATTCTCTATCTTGCTTCGGTCACGTTCTTCTTCTTTATCGGCGGCTTCTTCGCGATGATGATTCGCCTCAGCCTGCTCACGCCGAGCGGCTACCTGCTGACCGCCGACATGTACAACCGCATGTTCACCATGCACGGCGTGACCATGGTTTTCTTCTTTCTGATTCCATCCATCCCCGCCATTCTCGGCAATTTCCTGATACCGCTCATGGTCGGCGCCAAGGACCTGGCGTTTCCCAAAATCAATCTCCTGAGCTGGTATATCTACATCATCGGCGGCTCGTTCACGCTCTACTCCATGATCAGCGGCGGGCTGGACACCGGCTGGACCTTCTACACCCCGCTGAGCACGGTTTATTCGAACTCCGCTGTCGCGCCTGCCGTCATCGGGGTCTTCATCACCGGGTTCTCGTCCATCCTGACGGGTCTCAACTTCCTGGTCACGGTACACACCATGCGCGCGCCCGGCATGACCTGGTTCCGCCTACCGCTGTTTGTTTGGGCGCATTACGCCACATCCGTGGTGATGATCCTGGGCACGCCTGTGATTGCCATCACCTTGGGCTTGGCGGCCATGGAGCGCTTGTTCGGCCTGGGGTTCTTCAACCCGGCCATGGGCGGCGACCCGATTCTCTTCCAGCACCTCTTTTGGTTCTATTCGCACCCCGCCGTTTACATCATGATTTTGCCGGCGATGGGGGTAATCAGCGAACTGATTCCGACTTTCGCTCGCAAGAAGCTGTTTGGATACACCTTCGTTGCTGCCGCCAGCCTGGCCATCGCGGTGATCGGCTTCGTGGTCTGGGCCCACCACATGTTCCTCACAGGCCAGTCCACCTACGCGGCGCTGGCGTTCTCCTTTCTCACGTTCCTGGTCGCCATTCCGTCCGCCATAAAAGTCTTCAACTGGACCGCAACCCTGTTCGGTGGTTCGATCTCCTTCGATACCCCGATGCTGTATGCGTTTGGCTTCCTCGGTCTGTTTCTCGTTGGCGGCCTCACGGGCCTGTTTCTCGGCTGCCTCGGGATCGACATGCACGTCCACGACACTTACTTCGTCGTCGCTCACTTTCACTACATCATGGTCGGTGGTGCTGTAATGGGATATCTCGGAGGGTTGCACTTCTGGTGGCCCAAGATTACCGGTCGGATGTATCCCGAATGGCTCGCGCGTATCGCTGCTTTCGTTCTCTTCGTCGGCTTCAACCTGACCTTCTTCCCGCAATTCGTGCTCGGCTACCTTGGCATGCCGCGCCGCTACCACGTCTATCCCCCGGAGTTTCAGGTATATAACGTGATGTCCACGGCCGGAGCCTCGATCCTCGCCGTCGGCTACCTGCTACCTATGGTTTATCTCACCTGGGCCGCCTTCTACGGAAAAGTTGCGGGCGACAATCCCTGGCCTGCTACGGGGCTCGAGTGGAAGACTCCTTCGCCGCCGCCCACCGAAAATTTTGAAGTTACTCCCGTAGTTACTTGGGAGGCTTACGACTTTCATAATCGGCCCGATCTGGGACTGGACGTGCCTGGCCATCCCGGGCTCGCGCCGGCCCATGGAGACGACTGAGGCAGCTACAGGCGGTTCATTCGTCTGAAACTGGCGGATAGAGGAGTCCGAAGTGCATCGCACCGGAGCGCTGTACGGACAATTCAATACCTTGGAGCAGCAGAAGGACACTGCTTCGCTCGGAATGTGGATCTTCCTGGTTACGGAGGTCATGTTCTTTGGCGGCATCATGCTGGCCTATACCATCAACCGCCACACCTATTATCACGCGTTCGCGATGGGCAGCAACACACTCAGCATTAAGCTCGGAACCATCAACACCGGCGTCTTGTTGGCCAGCAGCTTCACCATGGCCATGGCCGTCTGGTCTTCGCACGTCGGGAAGAAGCGGCTCATCACCTTTTTTCTGATCGTCACATTGATTCTTGGTTTTGGCTTCCTTGGCATCAAATACATCGAGTATGCCCAGAAGTTTCATCACCATCTGGTTCCTGGCAAGAGTTTCGACATCAACTTTTGCGTGGATAATCCGAGCAGGTGCGAGGACCTGGATGCCGCCGAGATCGAGGTTGAGCGCAAAGAACTTGCGGAAGCGTGGGAAGGGGACCCCGACCTGAATTCCCATGCACAGCTCTACTATTCCGCCTATTTCGGCATGACCGGACTGCACGCTCTCCATATGATCATCGGCGCTGGATTGCTTTTCTGGCTGCTGCGCTGCTCGCTGGCCGGCCGATTCACGCCGGAATGGAATACTCCGGTGGATATCGTGGGCTTGTACTGGCACTTCGTCGATATCGTCTGGATTTACCTTTTCCCGTTGCTGTATCTGATCGACCGGCATAAGTGAAGGAGCCACGCGTGTCTGAAAACGGCCACAGTGAACACATCGTTCCGCCAAGCACTTACTTGGTCATCATCTTCACGCTGTTATTTCTGACAGGTCTCACTGTCGCCGCCGCCTACATCAATCTTGGCCGGTTCAATATCGTGGTCGCGCTGGCTATTGCCACGCTGAAAGCGACTCTCGTGGTCCTGTTCTTTATGCACGCTAAGTACAGCCCGAAGCGCACCAAACTGGTAATCATCGCGGGCATTTTCTGGCTGCTGATCCTGCTCTTCATGACTCTCAGCGATTACGCCTCCCGCATCGACTATCGCGGCGTTCGCTTCCCCATGACGCAGCATGCCCTCTCGAGCACGTCCGAGCGCTCTTGAGCTGCGCAGCCTCGAGTCCGCACACGCAGCAATCCGCGAACCGCTTTGCCGCAATTTATTTTCGATGTGATTCGCTCTCGCAGGAAGGGAAATTTTTTTCCGCCGGAGCGTCGGCGCAAAAAAGAGGGGAAGAACGAACCGGCCCAGCCCTCAATCCCCTAAAGGGATCCTCGGCTCGTCTCCCCCACGCAATGGCAGGTTGCAAGATGCGGGCCAACCTAACATAACTGTTTTCAGCGCGTTAAACTCCCGGCTCTTGGTAAAAATGCACTACCCCTTGGGAAAAAATGCATGTGGTACTTCCGTAGTACTTCGAATGAGAATTTTTTTACCGTTCGGTTTCGGAACGAAGCGGTTTCGTAACCTGACTCGCCTTGACCATCCCGCTCTGCAGTTGCTATGTTGAAAGACTATACTGGGCCCATTCTCTTCACTCGGGTGCCAGGGCTCCTGTGGGGGGAGCACTCTTCCCAATGGCTCTCAGCAAACTGGTCGTGCGGGGCGCGCGGCAACACAATCTGAAGAATATCAGCCTGGAAATCCCGCGTAACTCGCTGACCGTCATCACCGGATTGTCCGGTTCCGGAAAATCTTCCCTGGCCTTCGACACCATCTACGCGGAAGGGCAGCGAAGATACGTCGAATCTCTTTCCGCTTACGCGCGTCAGTTCCTTGACCAGATGGAGCGTCCCGAAGTGGACGTGATCGAAGGGCTGTCGCCCTCCATCGCCATCGAACAAAAAACCACTACGCGGTCACCGCGTTCGACTGTGGGAACGATTACCGAGATCTACGACTACCTGCGCGTCGTCTACAGCTCCGTCGGCGTTCCGCATTGCCCGAATTGCGGCAAACCCATTACCCGCCAGTCCAGCGAACAGATTGTCCAGGCCATCCTGCATGGAGAGCTGTGCAAAGCCGACGACCGTATCATGATCCTTGCGCCCATCGTGCGGGGCCGCAAAGGCGCTTATCGCAAGGAGTTAGAGAAGCTGGCGGAAGACGGCTTCGTGCGCGTGCGTATCAACGGCGAACTCTTGCCGCTCGACCAAACCCCGGTTCTCGACAAGCGCAAGAATCACACCATCGAAGTGGTCATCGACCGGTTGCTCGTGAAGCAGGGCATTGCCTCGCGCCTCGAACAGTCCATCTCGACGGCCCTAAAGCTCGCGCAAGGCTTGGTCAGTGTAGCGGTTGTCGGCGGCAGCGAGCACACCTTTTCAGAAAAGCTGGCTTGCCCCGATTGCGGCTTGTCCGTTCCGTTGTTGGAACCTCGTTCGTTCAGCTTTAATTCGCCCTATGGCGCGTGCCCGGAATGCCACGGTCTGGGCTCCAAGTACGATTTCGATCCCGCCAAGGTCATCGTCGATTGGACGCGCCCGCTGTTCGACGGCGGTCTCGGTCCCGGCTCTGGCTCCGCTATCTTGAAGCGTACACTCGAACTCGGCGCGTACGCCCACGGTTTCCAACTGGATTTGCCTTTCGAGAAATATCCCGCTCGCGTCCAGAACTTGTTGCTCTATGGCTATCCTCCCGCCGGTCGAAGAAAAGCTGCGGGAACAAACGAGAAAGCCTCAAACAAGGACAAAGGCTTTCGTTTCCATGGCGTTTTGAAATTTCTGGAAAACAACTTCGCGGAATCCAACTCCGATTCCTACCGCGAATGGATGACCCAGTACATGTCGGCCACGCTTTGCAGCGCGTGCCTCGGCCGCCGCCTGCGTCCAGAGTCTCTTGCCGTCAAGCTCGGCGGCTGGTCCATCTCCGATTTTACGGCCCTTGCTCTCACGGACGCTCGTCCCGCCGTCGACAAAATTCTTTCCCAGCTTTCTCCCAGGCAAAAGGAAGTAGCCGCGCGCCCGCTTGGCGAAATCTCCGAGCGCTTGGACTTTCTCCTGGCCGTCGGCCTCGGCTATCTCAGCTTGCAGCGTTCCGCGGCAACGCTTTCCGGTGGCGAAGCGCAGCGCATCCGCCTGGCCACGCAAATCGGCTCGCGCCTTCGCGGTGTCCTCTACGTTCTCGATGAGCCCTCCATCGGATTGCACGCTCGGGACAATGACCGACTCCTGCACTCGCTCGAACGCCTTCGCAATCTCGGCAACACCGTGCTCGTCGTCGAGCACGATGAAGACACCATTCGCCGCGCCGATTATGTCGTCGATCTCGGCCCGGGTGCAGGTAATGCCGGCGGTTATCTGGTTGCTACCGGTAAACCCGACGAAATTGCGGCCGCTCCCAATTCCCTGACCGGCCGCTATCTTAGCGGCGCATCCGAAATTTCCGTGCCGGCGAAGCGCCGCAGCGCCAACGGAAAAGCCATCCAAATCCTAGGCGCTCACGCCAACAACCTGAAAGATGTGGACGTCTCGCTTCCGCTCGGACTGTTGACGGTCGTAACCGGGGTTTCCGGCTCAGGAAAATCCACTCTGGTCAATGACATCCTGTATCGTGCGCTGGCGCAGAAGCTCTACCGTTCGATGGAGCCGCCCGGCACGCACAAAACGATTCTCGGCATCGAGCACATCGATAAGGTTATTGAAATTGATCAAGCCCCGATTGGCCGCACTCCGCGATCGAATCCGGCCACGTACACCGGCGTCTTCGCTCCCATTCGCGAACTCTTTGCCATGCTGCCGGAATCCCGCGAGCGCGGCTACAAGCCCGGGCGCTTCAGCTTCAACGTCAAGGGCGGACGCTGCGAAGCCTGCCAGGGCGAAGGCCTTCGCCGCATCGAAATGAATTTTCTACCCGACGTCTATGTCACCTGCGAAGTCTGCCGCGGCCGCCGCTACAATTCCGAAACTCTGGCGGTGCGCTACAAGGGCCACAGCATCAATGACATTCTCAATCTGCCCGCGTTGGACGCTTTGCGATTGTTGGAAAATATTCCGCACGTTCAGCAGAAACTCTCCACCATGGTTGAAGTCGGCTTGGGATACGTGCAATTAGGCCAGTCCGCCACAACCCTTTCCGGCGGCGAAGCCCAGCGCATCAAACTCGCGCGCGAGCTTTCCAAACGCCAGACCGGCCGCACCGTGTACATCCTTGACGAACCCACCACCGGCCTGCACTTTGACGACGTGCGCAAGCTCGTCGACGTCCTGCAACGCCTGGTCGATCTCGGCAACACCGTCCTGATCATCGAGCACAACCTGGACGTCGTCAAACAGGCCGACTGGATCATCGATCTCGGCCCCGAAGGCGGCCAGGGCGGAGGCCGCATCGTGGCGCAGGGAACTCCCGAACACGTGGCACGCACGAAAAAATCCTACACGGGCCAAGCGCTGGCTCGCGTCTTGCACATGAACGGCGCCTCCGCCGTGCCAACCGCCGGCGACAACAAAACCGCCACCCTGTAGCTCGAGTCCCTGGAACTTTGCGGCCAACTTGCACCTTCCCCGCTTTCCCTCGTACAGTATGGAGACCCGCATGAGCGTTTATCCAATCCAACCGGTAGCACTAGGCGGTGTCCGCACGTACCCGCTGGCATCCCGCAACAGCAAAGTCACCGCAAAAGATCTGGCAAAACCCGCTCCACGGGGAGCGTCTTTCGCAAAATTCCTCGATTCCCTCCCCAAAATCCTCGCCGCTCAGGACCTGCGCGATCTCGCCGTCTCCATCCAATCCACACGCAAACGCAAGCGTGCCATTCTTTGGGGCATAGGCGGGCACGTCATAAAAGTTGGTCTCGCGCCCGTACTGATTGACCTGATGAACAAAGGCTTCGTTTCCGGCATCGCCATGAACGGCGCCGCTCTGATTCACGATTTCGAAATCGCCATGGCCGGCAATACTTCCGAGGATGTGGAAGCCGGTATTGGCAGAGGCGAATTCGGCATGGCCTCGGAAACAGGCTCAGGCCTCAATCAAATCGCGAAACTCGCTCAGCGCATCCGCATTGGCTACGGTGAAGCCGCTGGGCAATATCTCACCAGCGGCATCGTGGATCCAAAACACCCTGACCTCAGCCTGCTGGTTTGCGCCTATCAAAAACGCATACCGGTCACTGTTCATCTGGCGATCGGCACGGACATCCCGCACATGCACCCTTCGGCTGACGGCGCCGCCCTCGGCGCAGCCTCGCATCACGATTTCCGCCTTTTCTGCGCCTTGGTGCAGCAGATGGATCCCGGCGGCGTCTATCTCAACTGGGGTTCTGCCGTGCTGTTGCCCGAAGTATTTCTAAAAGCGGTTTCCGTGGTCCGCAATCTCGGGATTCCTTTGCGGCCTATCACCACCGCCAATTTCGATTTCATTCAGCACTACCGGCCGACAATGAATGTCGTAAAACGTCCCACCGCCGCATCCAACGGGAAGAAAGGTGAACTCTCCAGAGGCTTTGCCTTCACCGGACACCATGAACTCCTGCTTCCGCTCCTCGCTGCGGCGCTCGTCGCGGGATGGCCGGCCCAAGGAAAGCGCACAAAGCGATGACGCCACAAGAGCCGGATCCGAATTCAGAGAAACCCACAACGCAGTCGGAGCTGGCACCGGAACCCCTCACACCGACGGATCATTTCGCCGCCGAACCATTGCAGCCTCCGCTTGCTCCGACTCATCCCTACCCACAGGACTTGCAGATCTCCTGGTCCTGGCTCCATCTAGTCGTCTTCCTCGCATTCATTTTTATCAGCCTTCTCTGCGTGCAGACGATTTTCCTCGCTGTTTACGCGCCCAATCAAAGAATGACGGCGCAGCAACTCGAAGAATATATGCTGTCGAAGCCTCAGGTCGCCATTGGCAGCACCCTCGTGGTCTATGGTCTGCTCCTGTTTTTTCTATATGTCACTTTGGCCTTACTCCGCGGTCAGCCGTTCTGGACCACGCTCGGCTGGCGCAAGCTCCCGTCAAAAATGGGTGGTCGGCCCATTTCTCCGATCATTTTCTTCTTTATAGGCTGCGGGTTGTCGCTGCTCGTCTTCGCATTAACGGCCGTGGTCAAAACGCCGGAGAACACGCCCATCGAGGAAGTCTTCAAGTTCAAGCAAACGGCCATCCTATTCGTGGCCATGGCCGTTCTTGTTGCGCCCCTCGCGGAAGAAACGCTCTTTCGTGGCTATCTCTATCCGATGTTCGCGCGCTGGTTCGGCGTCATCCCCAGCATCGTCATCACCGGCGTTCTCTTCGGATTGATGCACGGGCCTCAACTCGGCGGGGCAAAGAGCCTCATTGCCGTCATGTCGTTCGTCGGTATCATTTTCACCGTAGCTCGCGCCCGCACCGGCAGTGTTTTCGCCAGTTATCTGATGCATCTCGGCTATAACTCTTTCATCGGCGCCAGTCTGATCTTGGCCACCCACGGATTCACTCAGGCTCCTCCCCTGAATCACTGAGGGTCTCAACTCATCCCTACGTCAGATACAATGGGAAGGGAGGATGCCAGAAGTATGTACGTCGCCCAACCCATTGAGTGGACCGAAAAAGGTGTGGTCATGCTCGACCAACGCCGTCTTCCCGCTGAGGAAATCAGCCATACCTACACGGATTATCGCGAAGTAGCCAAAGCCATCCGCGAAATGGTGATCCGTGGCGCTCCGGCCATCGGCGTCGCTGCGGCCATGGGTGTTGCTCTCGGTGTACACAAATCTTCCGCCACCTCGGTTGATGCCTTGACATCCGAATTCCCCGAAATTTTGGACACGCTCGCCAAAACGCGTCCGACTGCGGTTGACCTGTTCTGGGCTCTCGACCGCATGAAGCGGCGCTTCGACGAACTGCTGCAGTTCCGCGTGGACCTCCCTGCCATCCGTGCGGCGATGGTTGAGGAAGCGAAACTCGTTCATCTCGAAAAATTAGCGACCGACGAAGCCATCGGCCGCTTCGGCGCCCAATTTATGCCCAAAGAGGGCCAGGTCATGACCCAATGCAACGCCGGCGCCCTCGCGACTGCCGGCATCGGCACGGCGCTCGGAGTCATTCGCGTCGCCTACCAGCAAGGCCGCAAGTTGCATGTGCTTGTCCCGGAAACGCGTCCTTATCTGCAAGGCGCGCGCCTCACCGCATGGGAACTGCATCGTGGCGGCATTCCACTTACCCTCATTACCGACAACATGGTCGGCCATTTTCTCAAGACCGGCAAAGTCGGAGCCATCGTCACCGGAGCGGACCGCATCGCCGCAAACGGTGACACCGCCAACAAGATCGGCACGTACCAGATTGCCGTGCTCGCCAAAGAAAACAACGTTCCGTTCTACATCGCCGCGCCCATTTCCACATTTGATCTCTCCATTCCTGACGGAGATCACATTCCGATCGAAGAACGCTCCGCGGAAGAAGTCACCCACATTCAGGGTGTCCGCATCGCTCCCGATGTCCACGCCGCGCACCCGGCATTTGACGTGACGCCCAATCGCTACATTCGCGCCATCTTCACGGAACGCGGTGTCGCAACTGCGCCGTATCCCGAGTCGCTCCGGAAGCTCGTAGCTGCGCCCGCCATCGGTGTCGCAAGGTAAATCGTTTTCCCTCGCACCGTTTAAGTTCGAGTTCTCGTATTTTTACAGGGAATCCGGTATGGCGCTCGGTTTGACGAACATTCAGAATTGCAGCAATCCAACATTCTCATCCTGACCAAAAGGGGGCGCGCCAACTTCGCACCCCCTCCTCTTTTGTCAACCTGGTTATGGTACCGAGGAACAAGATCCAAGCGATTTTCGGGATGCTTCCGCTAATCTTAGCGACCTTCCCGATCACAAATTGCTCTTCATAGACGAAGAAAGCCAAGTTTCTGACCGGCGCACTTTTAACACGTAAGGTTCGGATCAATCCGCAGGAATCGTCACATCTTCCGCCAAAGGCGCCCTGGGAGAACATTCATGGGTCGGCAGATTCGCGCGAATTTGCGTGCCTCTTGCGTTCGATTCAACTCTCAGCGTCCCTCCCAGTTCCGCCAACCTCTCCCGCATTCCGGCCAGTCCGATTCCTCCGGCCTCGCCTCCTCGAAACCGTTCCAATACCTCGCGGCGGATACCTCTGCCGTCGTCAAAAACCACCAGGGTGACGTCTTTGTCCGTGCATTCCACGTCAACCTGAACATGCTTCGCCTGCGCGTGACGATGCACATTCGTCAAAGACTCTTGGAGCACACGAAACAGCGCCAGTTCGACTTCCTTCGGCAACCGTTCCACGATCTCCGTCAATTGCAGCTTCACCTCAATGCCGCTTCTCTTCGCGAAGCCCTCCGCATACCAGCGCACCGCGGCGTGGAAGCCCAATTCGTCCAACAGAGGAGGGTGCAGCAAGTGGGAAATCGTTCTCATCTCGACGATCGCCCTGTCCGTCAATTCAAGCGATTCCCCCAGCAATATGCTGTTTGGATTTTCGGCTTCAGGTTCGCCGCGCTGCAGCCTCCCCAGATTCATCTTCAGCCCGGCCAGGAATTGCCCAACGCTGTCGTGGAGTTCCCGGGCGATTTTGCGCCGTTCCATGTCTTGCAGCTCCAAAATGCGCGCGCTGAGCATTCGGTAGGATTCAGCGTTTTTCTTTTCGATCCATTCCTGCTGTTTTCCCCGCCGGATATCCCGGTTCAACAGGCCGACATTGTAAAGCAATAGTCCGAGCGCCAGAATAAAGGAACCGATGAGCGTAATTACCATCCGTGTGAAAAGCCGGTCCAATACCTTCAGCCTCTCGTCCAGAAGCCGCGCCTCTACGCCTTCCATATCGAGGAGCATTGCGGACATGGTTCGTCGCCGCGCCACGATTGCGGCCATCTTGTCGCTCGCGCTGGACGGCCCTGCTCCGAGGCAACTTGCTCCGCTGACGCAATCGCGAAGTTGCTGGTTGTCCTCGAGCAGCACCCGCCGGAATTGCATCAAGTGATCATGCTGTGTGGGATTGTCAACCGCGAGATTCAGCAACTCCTCGACGGTCCCAAGCTGCCGTTGAGACTGTGTCTCCAAATCCCGGGCTTCATCGGGATTTCGAGACAGCTGATACAGATCGAAATTCGCGTGGCTCTCGCCAATGCCCGATCGTAGGTCTTTCAGCAATCCCCGAACCCGAAAGGTGTGAAGGACCCACTCGCGACTGCTCTTCATTTTCTGTACCGTGACCAGCCCAATGACTCCGGTCAGGGCGAGCAGCACCATTGCCAGAACCAAAGAGCCCAGGCCCACCGCCGG
This sequence comes from Candidatus Acidiferrales bacterium, assembly GCA_963783955.1. Classification (GTDB taxonomy): domain Bacteria; phylum Acidobacteriota; class Terriglobia; order Acidiferrales; family UBA7541; genus Acidiferrum. Next base: position 60,794 of record CAWAPN010000007.1, read on the forward strand.
CATCCCGGTAATCTTCGCGCCTTGAGGAGTCTCAGCGGCCGACATGGCAACCTTCCTGACCAACGACCAGCGATAGCGCCCACGATACACTTCCCTCTATATCACGATTTGACCTGGCCATTGCTGCGGGACACCGCTCCGCTTTTGCGAGGAAAGTGCCGGGTATGCCTTCCCGGCGGCGTGTTTCAGTGGGAAGACCGAATTTCGTTGATGACATGCGCCACAACTGCCGGGTCGATCTTCGGGCTGATATAGGAACCATCTCCGGTCACTACCTGCAACGCCTTGATCAATTCTTCCTCGGCATCCGCCTTCAGAAGATATCCGCTCGCTCCGGCTCCGAACCCGCTTCGCAACACCTCAGTGGACTCGTGGAGCGTGAGCAGAATAATCTTCACTTCCGGATGCGAGTTATGAATGATCCGGGTCGCCTCCAGTCCATTCATGCCCGGCATCGTGACGTCCATCAGGACTATTTCGGGTTTGAGTTGATTCACAAGACGAACTGCATCACTGCCGTTGCTGGCTTCGCCGCACAGCTCCCACTCGGGAAATGATTGCAGGATGGTTTGCACGCCACGCCGGATGAATGCATGGTCGTCTACGATCAGAATGCGGGGCATGGGCGGAAGTCTCCAGGGGCCGTGTCAGGGAGGACGGTCTCGCGATTCCTCGCAGAACGACAAAGGTCTTCCCCAGATCCCATCTTGCCTTTTCTCCTATCGGACTGCAACCTCAGAGGAACTTCTAAGCCTCGATAATCTGGTTTTTGATGGCGTACCGCACCAGCTCGCTGACCGAATGAATTTCCAGCTTTCGCATGATATTTGCCCGGTGGGTTTCCGCCGTTTTCACGCTGATTCCGAGCGCCACCGCGACTTCTTTGCTGCTCTTTCCTTCGGCCAGCAGCTGCACAATTTCGCGTTCCCGCGCCGTCAGCCGGTTGCGCGCGGGAAGTTTAGGCTCCGCTCCCGCGGATTGCAGAGAAAAATCGCCGAGCAGCATCTCCGATGCCCTCGAGGTGAAAAACGTTCTCCGCTTTGAAATGGAATCTACCGCAGTGACCAGGTCGCGGTCCGCGTCCGATTTCAGGATATATCCGCGGGCGCCTGCCTCCACCACTTCGCGAACCAATTGATCCGTGAAGTGCATGGTCAGAATCAAAATGCCGGTCTTAGGCAACGCCTTGTGAATCCGCCGCGCCGCTTCCAATCCGTTCAAATCGGGCATGCTGATGTCCATAACCACAATCTGCGGCTTCAGTTGTTCGGCCAGGGTCACGGCTTCCTTGCCGGTTCTCGCCTCGGCGCAAACCTCCCAGCCGGGCTTGGCGGACAGCAGATCCTTTAGCCCCCGCCGGATAATGTCATGATCGTCTGCGACGAGAATATTCAGTGGTGTCATATCCGTTCCGGCAGAAATGGAAAAAGTGCTCGCTCCATTTGTTTCAACATTCCGCGTTTGCATTTTAACTCCTGCACGACTTGAGTCTGTTTCATCAAGCAAGCGTTAACAGTAAAGCCCTTCCCCACCTAAGGTTGAATACCAGATTTGCTGTATTTCCTGAATAAACTCAACAGAAAAGGCTTCCGAAGCGGCGGGAGCCAACAGCGCCTGGATTGCTATTTCACCATCAATTGGTTCGTGACGCTATCCGGGCCCGCAAGATCGCTGGCTTTTCCCACAATGTTCTGCTTTTCTTCGTCGGTTTTTACCGGACCCTTCAGGATGACCTTTCCATTGGGCACAATCACCTTCACGTTGTGAGCGTCCGTCGAGAGAGATTTGTCGCTGTTGATGGACTGGCGGATCTTCTGCGCCAGCTCGCGGTCTGCGGGATTGTTTTTCTGCTGATCCGCGGTTGTTCCGCCCTGCTTGTTCGCACTGGTGTTGTCCGGTTCCTGCTGAATGCTTGTCGCGCGGGCCAAAGAAACCGCCCGGCAAGTCATCAAACCTCCGCCGAGACCCAGAGCGACAATCCCTACGCCGATCGAAATCGTCCTGCACATTACATTCCTTATCATTTTCTGCCTCCTGAATTTTTCGCGGACGCCCTTTTTACTTTTCGCGCCCCATCACCAGAACCACAACGCCGCCAATTAAGCACAGCGCGCCTATAATCGGCGGAAGCGGGACGGTGTGCTTCTCATCTTTCGTCACATGAACCGGACCGACATCCACGGCTTTCTTCGGCACGGTGTAGGTGAATCCCTGATAAGCCAGTGCGATGACCCCCAGCACGACCAGTACTATTCCCATTAGCGATTTACCGCTCATCTTCTCTCCTCCTTTTGCCTTCTCGAATTCGGGAAATCTGGACTTTTAAAGCAATTCCTTTCTCATGAGCCCCGATAGATATGCCCGCCCAGACAGAAAAGGAACAGCAACATAAAGATAAAGAAAACCAATCGTGCAATTCCGGCGGTCACCATGGCCAGCCCGAAAAACTGACTGGCAACGGCGGTTAACGCGATCGCGAGAAATGCCAATGCCATTCGCAACATCGCAAAACCTCGATACCCGGAATCGCGGCGGAAACCTGCTCCCTGGCGTCGTAGGTATTGAAGCTCCCTTTTGAGCTGCGAACCATCCGTGTCCGCCTGTATTTGCATAAGGAGTTCCCTGCAATGCCACACCCTCTTTGTCTCAGGCACATCACCTTGGTTGCCCGGGACATCGCTGTATATCGGCCGGGCGCACCATCGGTTCTCATGAATTCGGTTGTAGGACGGAACCACGAGGAGGATTTATGAACTGGGATCAAGTAGAAGGAAAGTGGAAGCAATACACCGGGAAGGTAAAGGAAAAGTGGGGCAAACTTACCGACGATGACCTCACGACAATTAAAGGGAAGCGCGACCAGTTGATAGGTAAGGTGCAGGAACGCTATGGCATCGCCAAGGATCAGGCCGAGCAACAAGTCGACGAATTTACCCGCTCGCTCGCCGACGCTGACTTAAACGATGCGAAGAAGGTTCGGGGCGTCGGCCATTAGGCCAAGCTCCTGACTGTTGCGCTCCAGGAGAGAACAGGTCAGAACCAGGAAGTCCGGGACCGGAGAATCGCCTGTTCCGGATTTCCTGTTTTTCCGCTGGCCATAGGCTGGTGGCATCTATTTTGTAGGCTGAGCTTCTAAAGATGAGAAATCTCTTGCGCCGGTGTTTTGTCTTTGCTGCCATTCTCCCTCTGATCTTCCCCGCTTCAATGCCCGCTTACTCCGTCTTGACCCACGAAGCCATCATCGACGTAATGTGGGACACAAAGCTCTGCCCGCTTCTTTCAAAGCGCTTTCCGAATGCGACCAAGGAGCAACTCCTGCAGGCGCACGCCTACGCCTACGGTGGCGCCATCGTTCAGGACATGGGCTACTATCCCTCCGGCAGTAAGTTCTTTAGCGACCTGACGCACTATTTCCGCAGCGGCGATTTCATTGTTGCCTTGCTGCGCAATGCTTCGGATCTGAACGAGTACGCCTTCGCCTTGGGCGCTCTCGCCCATTACGCCGCCGACAATGAGGGGCACTCCCTGGCAATCAACCGGGCTGTTCCCCTGCTCTATCCGGAGTTGCAAAAGAAGTATGGAAAGGTTGTGACCTATGAAGACAATCCTCTCGCTCACATAAAGACGGAATTCTCTTTTGATGTGCTCCAGGTAGCCAAGGGCCGTTATGCCCCGGAGAGCTATCACAACTTTATCGGCTTTGAAGTTGCGCTGCCGCTGCTCGAAAAAGCTTTTTTAGAAACATATGGCATTGATTTGAAATCCATTTCGAAGGACGAAGTTCGCTCCGCGAATTCCTATCGCTACAGCGTCAGCGCCTTGATTCCCAAGGCCACGCGCGTGGCCTGGAATCTGAAGCAGGATGACATTCAGCGCGATTTGCCTGGAGTCACACGGAAAAAATTCCTATACAACATTTCGCGCTCCAGTTATGAAAAGGAATGGGGGCGCGATTACCACCGGCCTGGCGCTGGCGACAAATGCATTGCCTTTTTGATCCGTATCCTCCCGAAGGTAGGCCCCCTGCGCATTCTTACCTTCCGAACGCCGACTCCGGAAACCGAAAAGCTGTTTGAGAACAGCTTCAATGCCACGATCGATCGATACCGTCATCTCCTCGCCCTGATCGACGAAGGCCACCTTGACCTCCCGAATGACAATTTTGACGTCGGCGAAGTCACCACTCTTGGACAATACAAATTGAACGACAAAACCTGCGCCAAACTCCTCGAGCGCCTGTCGAATGAACATCCTTCTCGTATGGATGCTGAGCTGAAAGCGCAACTCCTGGCGTACTATTCGACGAAGGACCCCCACGCTCGAGTGAAGCAGCGCGGCAAGTCTGCCGAACGGATCAGGCAGAACATCAAGGCACTTCAGGAAATTCCAGCCAATTCCGTGCAATCCGGCCAATTTTCTTTCGCTCCGCTCGAGCTCAAGAAATACAAGTCCGATCCGACCCTGCTACAGAATCGACCGGATACCTGGCCCGTCCCGAAAAGCCTATGATGCCGCCACATTTCAAGCTTGCGGAGGAAACATGGACTTGCTCTACACCATCGGCGTCATTCTTCTGATTCTTTGGCTTTTGGGCCTTGTGACCTCGTATACGTTGGGTGGCTTCATCCATATTCTGTTGGTGATAGCCATCGTCATGATTTTGATTCGCGTCATTCAAGGTCGTCGACCCATTCCATAGCACCTTGGTCCGTGGCTTCGGTCTGGGTCCATCAAAGCTGGACCCCGCTTGGCAAGATAGCAAATGCCAAGGTTGGCGCGGGCGCGGAGCCGGTTTTTCCAATAGCGCAAGCATCGCTTTGTTTGCGAGACTCTGCCCATGTCGCCAGCTCACCGCTTTTCGTGGAAGTGGTTGTTGCTTCTCCCCGTCGCTTTTTTTCTCCTGTTGGTTCTCGGCGCCGCGTTCGTTTATTACCGCCCGGAGGGCACGGAAAATCGCGTTCGTCAGGCTGTCGTTCAGACCCTCTCGGAGCGCTTCGAGAGCGACGCCGAGCTGCAGACCCTGCACATCCATGTCTTTCCCCTCCTGCGCGTGTCCGGCGAAAATCTCGTCCTGCGCTATCGAGGTAACCAGGAAGATCCTCCGCTCCTCCAAATCGAAAAGTTCTCATTCTCGGCTGACCTGTTCGGCCTCTTGCACCAGGTCAAACACATTCCTCTCGTTCGGGTACAGAACATGGTCATCAACGTTCCTCCCCGACAATCGACCGAAGGCCAAACCGTCCCGCACAATCGGCAAACTTTGACCTTGGCGCACAACATAGTTGTCGAGCAGGTCGTCTGCGACCATCTCGATTTCCGCATCCTTCCCAAACAAGCAGGGAAAGAACCTCTCGAGTGGGATATTCACAATCTCGTCCTCAAGTCCGCAGGCCAGAATCTTCCCTTTGCCTACCACGCCAAACTCACCAACGCTAAACCAAAAGGCGAAATCGACACTCACGGCTGGTTCGGTCCCTGGAATGCCGAAGATCCCGGGGGCACTCCCGTTAACGGCGAATACGCATTTACGAATGCGGATTTGGGCCCCTTTCCGGGGATCGCCGGCATCCTCTCATCGACAGGCAAATACCAGGGCGTGCTGTCCCAGCTTGAGGTGGAAGGCGTGACCGACACCCCCGATTTCTCTCTCGACCGTGTCGGCAAGCCCGTTCCGCTGCACACGAATTTCTCCGCAACCGTCGACGGCACCAACGGCGACACTTATCTTCATCCGGTCAACGCCATGCTCGAACGTTCGCCGATCGTCGCTGAAGGAAAAGTCGTCCGCATCCCGCAAAAGGGCCATCTCATCTCTATCGACACCACCGTCTCGAACGGCCGCATCCAGGATTTCCTGAAACTCGCCACCGCCGCGGGAAAGCCCTTCCTCACCGGTCCTGTCAAGATTAAAGCGAAGCTTACCATTCCTCCCGGCACCGAACGCGTCATCGAAAAAATGATTCTCGACGGTCAGTTCGCCGTCGACGACGGCAAGTGGAGCAGTCCGGCCCTCCGCGAAAAATTGGAGTCTCTCAGCCGCCACGCCGTAGGCAAGCCCCAAGACAGCGATACCGGGAGCGCGGTTTCCGATCTCAGCGGCAACTTCCTCCTGCAAAACGGCGTTCTCCACTTTCGTAGTCTGAGCTTCCGCGTCGAGGGCGCGGCTATTGAGCTTGCGGGCGATTACACGATTCGCGGCGGCGCGCTCGATCTGGCCGGGCATCTTCGTCTTCAGGCCAAACTCTCCGAAACAACTACGGGCGCGAAATCTGTCTTTTTGAAGGCGGTCGATCCGTTCTTCGAGAAAGGTGGTTCCGGTACGGTTCTGCCCATCCACATCACCGGCACACGAGATAATCCTGTCTTCGGTGTCACCGTTTTCCACAAGACGTTTGACAAGCATCTCACCAACGACACGCACTAACTTGTAGTACTCTTCTTCAAACAGTTTATGCATACGGAATTTCCTATGCCTCTCTACATTTGAAACTTGAGAGGCAAAGGGAGCAATCCGGCATAAACTGGAGTCTCGGGTGCAAAACTAACAGCACGATCGCCCGGATGTCCCGGCTTATTTCACGCTGCCCGCTGCGGCCAACAGCGTTACGGAGAAAGCTGCTAGGGCAAGAAGGAAGGATCATGCGCTCTCTGTTCTCGCTTCGCTCCTTGTTGTTTGCACTTGTAGTAGCACTTGGGATGCTGGCTTGTTCGGTTCCTTCGTTCGCGCAGGTTGGAGTTGCTGTCTCGGTCGGCTTCGGTCCCCCGGAATTACCCGTCTACGAACAACCTCTCTGCCCCGGCGACGGCTACATCTGGACGCCCGGTTACTGGGCTTGGGATGGCGCTGACTATTACTGGGTTCCCGGCACCTGGATTCTCGCTCCCGAAGTCGGTTTCCTTTGGACACCACCGTGGTGGGGCTGGGGCGGCTCGGCTTTCATTTTTCACGAAGGTTTTTGGGGACCGACGATCGGTTTTTACGGTGGGATTAACTACGGCTTCGGTTACTTTGGCCATGGCTATGAAGGCGGTCGTTGGGACAACGGGCACTTTTTCTACAACCGCACCGTAAACAACATCAACATCACCGAAATTCACAACGTCTACAACACGCGCGTCGAGAACGTCACCGTAAATCGCGTCAGCTATAACGGCGGACAAGGCGGCATAAACACTCGCGCCACCGCAGCGGAAGAAGCCGCCGCGCGTGACCGGCACATCGGCCCGGTGGCCGCTCAAAATCAACACATCGAGGCGGCGCGCGCCAACCAGCAGCTCCGCGCTTCGGTGAACCACGGCAAACCGCCGATCGCCGCGACTGCCAAGCCCGGAGAATTTGGCGGCGGCGGGGTAAAACCCGCGACGTCCGAGGGACATTACAATCCTCCTGCTAGAGGAGCCAATGCCGCGGCTGGAGCTGGCGCTCACCCGCCCACCCACGCGAGTGAAATTCAGCCGCACGAAAGGGCTCCTGCCCCGAATACCGGCGATCCGCAGCTCGACAAGAAATATCAGCAACAACAAGACAAGCTCTACACCAAACAGCAGCAGGAACACCAAAAGCTCCAACAGCAACAGGAAAAGGACCATCAAACGGCGGCCAAGCAGCAAGCCAACGACGCGCAAAAGCAACAGATGGAACAGCGCCATCAACAACAGACGCAACAAATGGAGCAACGGCACACTCAGGAACAACAGCATTTGAACGAACACCAGGCGCCGCCGGCGTCACATGCAACCGGGGGCAAGCCTAAGTAAGAAACCCGTTCGCGCCTAAATTAAGCGTGCCCTGAAGGAGAGTCATTCTTTAGGGCACGTTTTTAATTGCATCTAAAGGAACTGTGGGCCGTTCCGCACAGACTCTCGACGCTCTCCCCGCGGTTGGGTCCAGTACTTCCCGCCGCTATTTTTCCAGGAAATAAACAGCGCCTGTCCCGACCGTCGAGGCATCTAATCGCTGCAACCTATAATCTAGTGCCGAACCTGACCGAGTGTGATAGGTTATGTCTCCTTCGGCAGTGTTCGTTGCTCTGTAGCATGTCGTAGTGGGTTTCGGGTCTCGATCATGACTCGTCGTATTTTCGCAAAGGCTCTGGGTATCTCCACACCGTGGCTTTCCAGGAGAGGCTTCTCGCTTCTTGCCCTCTTCCTTTTGTTCGCGCCTTTTGCTTCCGCGCAAGGAGCCTCGCCGGTCCCGAGCATTTTCAACACCGCGTCTACTCCGGCGGATGCCATCCGTCGCCTTTCTTTTTTTGTGCTCACGATCACCGCTCTGATTTTTGTGGTCGTTTTTTCTCTGCTGCTTTATGTCGTAATCAAATACCGCCATCGTTCGAGCGATGATAATCGCGAGCCGGCTCAGGTTTATGGCAGCAATCAAATGGAACTGGCCTGGACGGTCATCCCCGGACTGATCGTCCTTGTGCTTTTCTTCGCTACGGCTCGTGTCATCTATTCGATTCAGGACGCCATGCCGCCCGCCGGCACCATCCAGGTCACCAGCGTCGGCCACCAGTTCTGGTGGGAATTCCGTTATCCCGCGCTCGGCATCGTCACCGCCAACGAACTCCATGTCCCTGTCAGCGACCCTGACAATCCCACGCCCACTTTCGTCACATTGCTCTCCGCCGACACGGACCACAGCTTTTGGATTCCGCAGCTCAATGGAAAAACCGACCTGATTCCCAATCGCGTTAATTCTATGTGGATCGATCCTCACGCAACCGGCATGTACCTCGGTCAATGCGCCCAATACTGCGGCACGCAGCACGCCAAAATGCTTCTGCGTGTTTACGTCGATTCTCCCGAACAGTTCCGCAACTGGGTCGCCGCTCAAAAACAGCCCGCCCATGTTTCCGACGCCGTGGCCGCCGGCCGTCAGGTCTTTGAAAAAACCGCCTGCATCAACTGCCACGCCGTCGCCGGAACCGTCGCCAACGGCCGCTTTGGACCGGACCTCACGCACCTCATGAGCCGCGAGACCATTGCTTCCGGCGCCGCCGCCAACAACCGGGAAAATCTCAAACTTTGGATTCACAATCCCGAAGCCATCAAGCCGGGCTCCCTAATGCCCGCCATGAATTTGGACGACCGGGATCTGGACGCCGTCACTGCCTATATGGAGTCACTGCAATGAGGCCGGGGTCTTCCGTACATGTCTACTGAATCCATCGCCCTCACCGGTGTCCGCGAGCCTTCCGAACCCTTTAGCGACGTCCTATATTCCTGGGTCACCACGGTCGACCATAAGCGTCTCGGCATTCTCTATATCCTCTTCGCCATCTTGTTCCTCGTGCTGGGCGGCATCGAAGCCACCATCATGCGCATTCAGTTGGTCGTTCCTCACAATCATTTCGTCTCTCCTCAGTTTTTCAATCAGATGTTCACCATGCATGGCACCACAATGATCTTTTTCGTCGCTATGCCCTTGGTGTTCGGTTTTGGCACCTACCTCATTCCTCTCATGGTTGGTGCCCGAGACATGGCTTTCCCTCGCCTCAACGCCATGAGTTTTTGGTTTAACGCTTTCGGAGGTCTCCTGCTTTATTTCAGTTTCGTCGGTGGCAACGGCCTTTACGGCGCCGGCGCCGCGCCCGACGTTGGCTGGTTCGCCTACGCGCCGCTAACCGCAAAAGCGTTTTCTCTCGGCCATAGCACCGATTTCTGGACTCTCAGTCTGCTCGTCTCCGGCTTCGGTAGCATTGGCACCGCCGTCAATTTCGTCGCCACCATTCTTTGTATGCGCTGCCCCGGCATGACCCTTGGGAAAATGCCGCTTCTTGCGTGGCTCAATCTCGTCGTGGGTGGCTTAGTGCTCATCGTCATTTCTCCCCTGACCGCCGCCCAGGTCATGCTTTGTCTCGATCGTTTCCTCGGGGCGCACTTTTTCGACGCCCAAGCTGGCGGTTCTGCCGTTCTTTGGATGCATTTCTTCTGGATCTTCGGCCACCCGGAAGTCTACGTTCTGGTCATCCCGGCGTTCGCCTTTGTTTCCGAAATCGTTCCGGTCTTTTCGCGCAAAGCTATTTTCGGCTATCCCATTATGGTTGGCGCCACCGTTGCGATTGGCTTCGTCAGCATGAGCGTTTGGGCGCACCACATGTTCACGGTCGGCATGAACTCCTACGGCAACACTTTCTTCGCGCTCACAACGATGATCATCTCCATTCCCACAGGAATCAAAATCTTTAATTGGCTCGGCACCATGTGGGGAGGCAGGATTCGGTTTCAAACTCCCATGCTCTTCTGTATCGCTTTCCTGTTCCAGTTCCTCATTGCCGGTCTCACCGGCATCATGCTTTCCGCGGCTCCCTTCAATTGGCAGCTGAGTGCCTCCTATTTTGTGGTTGCTCATTTCCATTACGTCATCGTCGGCGCCATCCTCTTTGCCATCTTCGGTGCCTTTTATTATTGGTTTCCCAAAATGACTGGCCGGCTCTGCAACGAAATGCTCGGCAAACTCCACTTCTGGCTCTTCGTCATCGGCTTCCATCTCACCTTCGATTTCATGCACATTCCCGGCCTGCTGGGCATGCCTCGCCGCATTTATACTTACGAGCCCGGCCGAGGCTGGGAAATCTGGAATCTCATCGTCACCATCGGCGTCTTTTTCCAGATTTTTGGTACGCTTGTGTTTGTCGGCAATCTTCTCTACTCGCTTTTCAAAGGTAAAGTTGCGGGAAATGATCCATGGGATGCCTGGACCCTCGAATGGTCCACGTCCTCCCCTCCCCCGGAATACAATTTCGCCACGACTCCCGTTGTTCGCAGCCGCCGGCCCCTTTGGGATATCAAACACCCGGAAGATCCGGACTGGCAGTATGAGTAACCGTCCATGAGCACTACCACCATCTCGCCGGCCGCTATCGAATCGCAGTGGTCCCTGCCCTACCGGGGCCATGTCGGCATGATTTGCCTGATCATCGCCGAGTCCGCCATCTTCACAATCTTTGTTGTTGCCTACATTTTTTACATTGGCAAGAGTCTTTCCGGCCCCACACCGAAGGAAGTTCTTGAGCTTCCCATATTCGCCTCCATTTGCCTGCTCTCCAGCAGTCTCACGATCCACGTCGCAGTTGCTGCTCTTCAGAAATCCAACGACGCTGCGTTCCGGCTCTGGTGGTTCCTGACCATGGTACTCGGTGCCATATTTCTCACCGCCACGGGGCGCGAATGGCATCACCTCATCTACGACAAGGGCCTCACCATCAGCACCAATCTTTTCGGCACAACGTATTACTCGCTCGTCGGCCTGCACGCGTTTCACGTCACTGTCGGCTTGATCGGCTTGCTCGTTATTTTGTTGATGGCTTTGCTCGGAAAAGTCCGTCGGGAGCACTGCAAAAACGTCGACACCTTCGCGATGTATTGGCACTTCGTGGATGCCGTGTGGGTCGTGGTTTTCACCGTGGTCTATATCGTCGGTCGCTAAAGGAATCGACTAGCATGCCTTCGTCAAGCTCACAATCCGGCCACGGCCACGAAACTCATACGGTGGTTACCTTACCCGCGCCCACCGCTTGGCCGATCGTTCTGGCTTTTGGCTCGACCTTGATGATGGCCGGACTCGTCACCAGTCTTTCCATCATGATTCTTGGCTCTATTTTGACCGTGGTGGCCTGTGTCGGCTGGTTTTTCGATGTTTTTCCTCATGAAAAACATGTCGAAGTTCCCGCCGACGATCAACCGGTGACCATCGCCACCTCGTCTGCCGGAGTCGATCGTTTGGACATCGCTCCCGAGCTTCCCCGCGCTCTTCTCCCTCTTGAAACGTATCCTGTTTCCGCCGGCATCAAAGGCGGCCTTGCGGGCAGCGTGGCCATGGCGGTTCTCGCCTGCCTCTACGGCATTTTGAAGCAACACAGCATCTGGTATCCCATCAACCTTCTTGCTGCCACTCTCTATTTCAAGCCAGCCGACCTCAGCCCCGAGGTACTGAAAGCCTTCCATTTGGACGCGTTCCTCCTCGCTGTATTGATCCACATCGTCACGTCTGTTCTTGTCGGACTTCTTTACGGCGCGATGCTGCCTATGATCCCGCGCCATCCGATCTTTCTTGGCGGCGTTGTGGCGCCAATTCTCTGGTCTGGCCTCCTGCGAAGCGTTCTCGACCTAATCAATCCGATACTTCGCCAGCGCGTCGACTGGTGGTGGTTCATTGCTTCTCAATTTGGGTTTGGGATCGTTGCCGGTCTCGTCGTCATCCGCCAGCAGCGCGTTCCCGTCAAACAATTCATTCCCTTCGCCATTCGCGCGGGGATCGAAACTCCCGGCGCGATGGGCGAAAGAAAACCCGAGGACCGGCCATGAGGAACTTCTTTTCCTGCGTGGCCGCGGCTTTTCTTTTTTGCGCTGGTTGCGGCAATTTGCCCGGTCGCCCCACGCAGGAATCCATTCCAATCGACCCGGACAACGTTACCGATTTCAACATCCTCTATAGACAGAATTGTTCCGGCTGCCACGGAGCAGAAGCAAAAGGCGGAGCCGCTCTATCGCTCGGCGATCCCGTCTATCTCGCCATCGCCGACGATGCGGTTCTCCGCAAAGTGGTCACCGGCGGCATCGCCGGAACTTCCATGCCGGCGTTTGCCAAAAGCGCGGGCGGAATGCTCACCGACAATCAGGTAGACATCATCGTTCGCGGCATTCGCGAGCGTTATTCGAAGCCAGACGCACTCTCCGGCATTGCTCCACCTGCTTACTCCGCCACCGAATCCGCTGACGCCTCACGCGGTGCCGCCGTCTATGAATCGTTCTGCTCTTCTTGCCACGGTGCCGGCGGCAAAGGCAGTCCCAAAGCCGGCTCCATCGTCGACGGCTCTTTCCTCGCGCTGCTCACCAATCAGGAATTGCGAACGCTCGTCATCGTCGGCCGTCCGGACTTCGGCGCGCCCGATTGGCGCAACAACATTCCCGGCAGGCCGATGTCGTCGCAGGAAATTTCTGATGTCGTCGCCTGGCTTTCTTCGCAGCGCCCGCAATTTCCCGGTCGTCCCTATCCGAATCCGTCGAAACCTGCGGGAGAACTCCCATGACCTTGCCCGAAAATCTTTCCCGCCGTGCCATGCTCATGAAATTGGGCCTTTTCTTCAATGGCATCGTCGCCGCTCTTCTCGCCGTGCCCGTCATTCGCTACGTTCTCTCGCCGATTATGCTTTCCTTTAAGGACGGCGGTTATGCCACTTGGCTCGCCTTGGGCGCCGTCGATCAATATCCCACCGGCGAAACGCGCCTCGCCACGTTCCGCAATCCGGGCGTCGTGCCATGGGATGGCAAAACTGCCGACAGCGCCTGCTGGGTTCGCCGCATCGACGCGCAAACCTTCCAGGTCTTCGCCATCAACTGCGCGCACCTAGGCTGCCCGGTGCGTTGGTTCCCGCAATCCGGCCTGTTCATGTGTCCGTGCCACGGTGGCGTCTATTATGAAGACGGTTCCCGCGCCTCAGGCCCACCGGAACGCGGCCTTTTCCAATACCCGTACAAGATTGAACAGGGAAAACTTCTCATCAAAGCCGGCGAGCTGCCCACTCCCGGAAGTCCCAACGCCCTAATCCACATAGGGAAGCTTCCATGGGCCTGATCCGGAAAATCGGTGAGTGGTTCGACGCGCGTCTGCAAGTCGCAGCCGCCATTCGCGAAACGGCCGAGCATCGCGTGCCGAGAGAATCCGCGAGTTGGTTTTACGTATTCGGCAGCGCCGCGCTCGCCGTCTTCATGCTGCAGATCGTTACCGGCGTTCTTCTCGCCGTCATGTACGTTCCCTCCGCCGGCGAAGCCTGGAACAGCCTCGAAACCATCAATCATTCGGTCGTCGCTGGCTGGTACATCCGCGCGCTCCATGGCTGGGGTTCCAACTTCATGGTCGCCATCGTTCTCATTCACATGGTCCAGGTTTTTCTCTTCGGCGCTTTCAAATTTCCCCGCGAACTCACCTGGATCGTCGGCATCTTCCTGCTGCTCATCACCCTCGGCATGGCCTTTTCCGGCCAGGTCTTACGTTTTGATCAGGATGCCTTCTGGGGTCTCGGCATTGGCGCATCCATCTCCGGACGCATTCCCATCCTCGGTCCGTGGGTCGTTCATCTTCTTCTAGGCGGTCCCATTATCGCGGGTGCCACGCTTTCCCGTTTCTTCGCTCTTCACGTCTTTGTCATTCCTGGTCTGCTCATCGCTTTCGTCGGCGTCCATCTCCTCATGGTCCTGAAGCTCGGCATCAACGAATGGCCCATGCCCGGTCGCATCATTCGCAAATCCACCTACGTCGAGCAATATCACGAACTCACGCAAAAAGACGGCGTCCCCTTCGTTCCCGGTGCGATCTATAAGGATATTTTCTTCAGCGGCGCTGTTCTTCTCGCGCTTGCCCTTGTTGCCGCCTACTTCGGTCCGTTCGGCCCCTCAGGCCGCCCCGATCCCACCATCATCCAAACCGTCCCGCGCCCGGACTATTTCTTCCTCTGGCTCTACGCGGTGCTCTCTTTGCTTCCACCGAAAATGGAAACACCCGCTCTTCTGGTCGGTCCGGTCGTCGTGATTCTCGTTCTCCTGCTGCTCCCCTTCATTTTCGGCGAAGGCGAGAAAAGCTGGCGCCGCCGCCCCATCGCCGTTCTCACCATTCTCCTGGTCGCCGTCGCGCTCGGTACCTTCACCGATCTCGCGGGCCATGCTCCCTGGAGCCCTGTCATGGACGCCTGGAGCGGCGACCCCATTCCAGCCGAGTTCCTGCAGCATCGTTCCGCACTCGAGCGCCAGGGCGCTCTCGTCTTCCAGCTCAAGCAGTGCCACAACTGCCATTCGCTCGGCAACCAAGGCGGCAAACGCGGCCCCGCTCTCGATAACGTCGCGCTCATCCAAACCGAAGACCAACTCATCCGCCAGGTGATTCAGGGCGGGGGCAACATGCCCGCCTATGGCAAAAATCTCAGCCCCGCAGAGACCACCGCCCTCGTAGCCTTTCTGAAAACTCTCCATCCTGCCGGGAAATTGCCCGCACGCGATGCGTCCCGGGCGGTCGTCTCCGAATCTCAACCTCCTTCCCCAGGCGCCGAGCCATAGCGCCATGTCCCCCGAAGCGCAATCGCTCCTCATTGACTGGTCGCCGCCGATTGCCCTCGACATCGCCATCTTCCTGACCGCATTGTTTTATTTCCGTGGTTGGCTGGCTCTTTGTCGCTCGTCTCCCCATCTTCTCCCGATTTCCCGGCTCGCCGCTTTTCTGGCCGGCCTGTTCCTGCTTTGGTTCGCGATTGGCTCGCCTCTGTCCGCATTCGACGAAGCCTCGCTTACCGTCCACATGATCCAGCACATCCTTCTGATGCTCGTTGTCCCGCCGCTCGTGCTTCTCGGTGCACCCTCTTTGCCTCTTCTCCACGGGCTCCCTCCGTGGTTCGTTCGCAGCACGCTCGGCCCTTTCCTGCGCTGGTCGCCGGTGCAGTCCCTGGGAAAATTTCTCACTCATCCGCTCGTCTGCTGGATTCTCGCCGCGGTCGCCCTGATCGCTTGGCACATTCCTTCCGCGTTCGAACTCGCTCTCCGCTCCGATTTCTGGCACGAAGTCGAACATCTCTGCTTTCTCTGCACTTCCATCCTTTTC
Organism: Candidatus Acidiferrales bacterium; assembly: GCA_963783955.1. Classification (GTDB taxonomy): domain Bacteria; phylum Acidobacteriota; class Terriglobia; order Acidiferrales; family UBA7541; genus Acidiferrum. Next base: position 76,386 of record CAWAPN010000007.1, read on the forward strand.
TGGTGGCCGGTCGTCCAGCCCTTTCCTTCCGAAGCGCGTTGGCCTCGCTGGTCCATGCCTGCCTACCTTTTCTTTGGAATGTTGCCTGGCAGCGCCGTGGGCGCCTTTTTCGCCTTTTGCGACCGCGTGCTTTACCCTTCCTACATCAAAGCCCCCGCGCTGTTTCGCATCACAGCGCTCACCGATCAAATTCTCGCCGGTACTCTCATGTGGGTTTTCGGAGTGTTCGTCTGCCTGCTCCCCGCTGTCGCCATTACCCTAAGCATTCTTTCTCCCCGCACCGGCCATTTGGGCATTCCTCTGCCGGATCCACGCGAAGTTCGCGCTCAAGAAATCGTTCGGGCCAGAGCTTTTTCACAACTATAATTCCCTGCATTCCCGCTTCATTGTTTCCGGGGGCCGCATGACCGACAGCACGCGTCAATCTCGCACTGCCATTCTGCACATGCAGATGAGCGAGTTCTGGTCCGGCGACATCGGCCTCACGCTCGTCTCCATCTCCCTGGGAATCCTCATCTTCGTGATCTTTCCTTTGCGCCAGTCTGGCCTCGCGGGAAGATTTTTCATCGATTTTGTGATGGTCACGCTGATGATTTCCGGCGCTCTGGTGGTGAATCAAAGCCGCATCATCACCGGCATCACCATCGGTATAGTCTTTCTGGCTGTCGCTTTATTGTGGGTTTCGCGTTTCTTTCCGTATCTTCTGCTCCGGCAGTTCAGCAGCGTCGTTTCCATCATCACCCAACTCCTCTACGTCCGCATCGTCCTGCTGGTAATGTTCCGCCAGGGCCCGGTCAGTTGGAGCCGCATCCAAGGCGGCATCTGCGCTTACCTTCTGATCGGCATGGCCTGGGCGTCCGCCTTCGACCTCGTCGAAGAAGTTTGGCCCGGCGCCTTTCACTTCGTTTCGCAGCCGGTGAACGCGGATCAGCTCACTTCGAAGCTCATCTATTTCAGTTTCGCCACTCTCACCACCGTCGGCTTCGGCGACGTTTTGCCCGTGCATCCCTATGCCCGCTCACTCGCCATCGCCGAAGCCATCGTTGGCCAGCTCTTCCCCGCCATTCTCATCGGAGCCCTCGTTGCCATGGCCATGCAGGCGCGTCCCAAAGCCTGACTACGGTCTTCAGAAACGAATTGTTCCACGACAGAAGCGAAGACTTTTCTCCTATAATGCCTGTATTTCACCGCCCGTTTTTTCATTTGGAGGTCGTACCATGCCCGCGAGTTTCCGGCGAAGTTCCGCGCTAATTCTGCTGTTTTTGCAGGCTTCGTTTGCGCTAGGCTCGTTCTCGCAGCAGCCGCCTCCTCCTCCCGCGGTCCTGCGCCTCACGCTGAAAGAAGCCGTGCTGCTGGCCATGAAGCAGAACCCGCAGCGCATCATCGCCCAACTGCAGGTTTCAGAAAGCGACCGCACCAGCCAGATTGCGCGCTCCGCTCTTCTTCCCCAAGCCGCCCTTACCGCTGACGGAGCGCTTCGCCAGTACAATTTCCAGAGCGTGGAACGCTCGCCCCGAAAAGCGGCTGGTCCGTTTCAATACATCGAGGCCGGTCCAGCCTACTCCCAAACCTTGTTGAACCTTCCGCTAATTCGCGGCTACCAGATCGGCCAGGAAGGCAGGCGTGAAGCGCGCGCGGATGAACAAACTACGCGCGAAACGGTCGTGAACGTCGTGGTCGACCAGTACCTGCAGGTGCTTCGTGCGCTGGCCACACGTGACGCCGCAAACGCTCGCGTAGCTCTCGCGCAGCGGCTCTACGATCAGGCTGCCGAATTGCAGAAAACCGGCGTGGGCTTGAATATCGACACCCTGAGAGCTAACGTCGAGCTTCAAAACGAGCGCCAGAATTTGATCGACGCGGATGCCGATACGCGCACCACAAAATACGGTTTGGCGGAACTCCTCGACCTTCCCCGCGACCAGGATCTGGAGGTCACCGATCGTCTCGATTTCTACAACCTACCCACGCTCGAACAAGGCGCTATGCTCGACCAGGCCTTGAGCTCTCGTCCGGAGATTCGTTCCTTCCATTCGCAGCAGCGCATCGCCAAATTGTCGACGGACGCCACCCGCGAACAGCGCCTTCCCCAATTGGGCTTCTCGGGCTTCTGGTTTTATCAGGGAGAACATTTCGATAACGGTATTCCCGCTTACGCGTACATGGTTTCCATGGACTTTCCCTTGTTCACCGGCGGCCGCATTCGCGCTCAGGTGGCAAATGCAAAGCTCGAAGAACAACGTGTCGCGGAAAGCCGCCGTGCCCTCGAAGACCGCATTGTCCGCGAAGTGAAGTCCGCTCTCGAAGATCTGAACGCCGCGCGCAACGCCGTGGATGTGGCAAACTTGGGTTACCAGTTGGCCCAGGATGAAGTAGCGCAGGCAGACCGCCGTTTCCAGGCCGGCGTTACCACAAATATCGAAGTCATCACCGCCCAGGATAATCTTGCGCGCGCGAACGACAACCAGATTGGCGCTCTCTATCGATTCAATCTTTCCCGCGCCGCTCTCGCCCGGGCTACGGGCGAGATAGAATCCATGTACAGCAAGTGAAAGGTAAACCCGGTCATGAGTTCGTCTCCCGCAACGCCTTCATCACAACCTGTAGCCCCTGATCCGAGCGCGCCCGCTCCTCAGCCTCCGCACCTGTCTTGGCGCGAGCACATCCGCAATCTGAATCCCATCGTGAAGGGCTCTTTACTCTTGCTGCTGCTCCTCGTTTTAGGCTTCTGGTATTTTTATGCCGGCCAGGTGAGCACGGACGATGCCCAGGTCGATTGCCACATCACTGCCGTCGCGCCTCAGGTTCCCGGTTACGTCGTCAACCTCTACTTCAACGACAATACCCCCGTCAAAGAGGGCGATCTTCTTCTCGAGATCGATCCCAGAACCTATCAGGCGGAGGTCGACCAGACCAAAGCCGCTCTCGGCGTCGCCGAAGCCCTGGCCAATTCCGCTAAAATGCAAATCGGCCTGATTCGCGAGACCACCACAAACAGCACCAGCGGCGCCACCGCACAGAAAGATTCCGATGCCGCTGACTACCTAAGTTCTCAGGCCCAGCTCGAGCAATCCGCAACGGCCAATTTGCAACTCGCTCAGGCCAACGTGGCCGCCAAACAAGCCACCAATGAACGCGCGCAGAGCGATCTCAAACGCTACACCCCGTTGCTTTCCACCGGTGACGTTTCCAAATTTCAATATGACGCTGTCGATGCCGAGGCCCGCGTTGCCAAGAGTGAACTGGATGCCGCACAGCAGCAATTGTCCGCCGCGCAGCAAGCCGTAGAAATTGCGCGCGCCAACGCAAGATCGGCCCAGGCGCGCCTCTCTCGCTCGCAATCTCAGTTTCTGGAGACCAAGGCTCGCGAGCGCCAGATTCCCATCACCGAGGCAACTTATAAGTCCGCGCTCGCCACCGTCGAGCGCGCCAAAGCCGAGCTGCAACAAGCCGAACTGAATCTGGCGTATACGCACATCATCGCGCCGATCACCGGTCAGGTCACACAGCGGTCCGTCGACTTGGGCCAATATGTTTCGGCCGGCCAACTGCTTTTCACGATCGTTCCTCTCAGTCAGGTCTATGTCACCGCCAATTTTAAGGAAACCCAGTTGGCAAAGGTCCGCGCGGGCCAGACAGTGCGGCTGCGCGTTGACACCTACAGTCAGGATTTCGAGGGTGTCGTCGATTCCATCGCGGGAGCGACCGGGTCGCGCCAGGCCCTGCTTCCCCCGCAAAACGCCACCGGAAATTTCATCAAGGTCGTCCAGCGCATTCCGGTCAAGATTCTGGTGAAGCCGTCCAGCAATCCGCAACTGGTCTTGCGTCCCGGCATGAACGTCGAAGCCACCATCTATTTCCGCTGATTTGAAAGGAACGGCATGAGTTATTTGAGCGCCAACGTCCCCGGCACTCTCGAGGACTGGGAAAAGCAGGAGGGCCAATTCATCAGCCGTTCTCTGAGCGGCCTCACCCATACGCACAAGATGATCGCCCTGCTCAGCGTCGGCTTGGTCACCGCCATCGAAATCTCCAACCGGCTCTCCATCAATGTGCTGCTTCCGGATATGCAGGGCAACGTTGCTGCGAACGCCGACGAAATCAGCTGGGTCGTGACTCTCTACAACCTTGGATTCCTCTGCTCCTTGGCGCTTGCCTCTTGGATGACCCGGGTCATCGGCGCCAGGCGTCATCTCTTGTCGTCCATTGCGCTGTACTCTATAGGTGCGTTCGGTTGTTTCCTCAGCGCTCGTAGCCTGTCGTGGCTGTTGATTTCACGATTGATCATGGGATTCGGCGGCGGCGCTTTCTTGGTGCGCGCGGTCATTCTCGCGGGCCTGTTGTTTCCGGGAGCGGCGCGGACGAAAGCAGTCCTCTCGCTCTACGCGGTACTCGCGGTCTTCCAGGTCAACTACCCGGTGGCAATGGGATGGATTGACGATCAATTTCACTGGAATTATGCGTTTTTGATCGACTTTCCGTTCTTGGCCATCGGCGCTTTCCTGATATGGAAATTTGTCCCGCGAGGTTACCTGTTTCGGCGAATGCAAGAAGGCCCGGTCGATATTACCGGCGCGCTTCTGCTCATCGCTTCGCTCTCTTGCTTGCAGGTAGCCACTAGCCGGGGTGAACGCGACCTCTGGTTCGAATCACCCTGGATTTTCTGGACGCTGCTCGCATCGCTGGTCTGCTTCATTGGATTTCTGTGGTGGGAGGTCCGTCCTGAAAATACCAGTCCCATATTTCATATGCGGGTGATCTTGCGGCAGGCTTCTTTGCGCACTTCCTTCGGCATTGTCCTGATTGTAGGTGCCATCCTGGGCGCGGGTCTCTTCGACGTTCCCCAATATCTCCGTTACGTCCAGGATTACAGCGCGCCGCAAACCGGCTTTTTCATTTCTATGTACACTGCGGGCCTGGGCATATCGTTAATGATCTGTTTGCGCTTCATCATGCCGCACCTCGGGGGGCCTCGCACCTTGGGGTTGGGTCTGTGCCTGATGATTGTGACTTGCGCCTCGATTATTTACATCTATACGCCCACTACGCCAACGGTGGTCCTGGCGCCCGCCATTTTTCTCCAGGGCGTTTCTCTGGGTCCCACGTTGATAGGCGCATCGAATATCGCCACCGCCAACGCTCCGGCTGTGGATCTGAACGATATCTCAACCGCTTACTTCTTCGTCCGCCAGCTCGGAAACACCTTTGGAGTCACTGCGGCTACCGTCCTGTTCGATCATCGCATGACGTTTCATTCCTCTCGGATTCTTGATGTGGCGAACCGCTTGGACCCCATTTTGCGTTCCACGCTGGCGGATTACACGGCATTGGTTCATCGCACCGGAGGGGGCGGCAGCAATCCCGTCTTGGGCGCGCTGCAGCTCTTCGAGGCCCAGGTCGTCACGCAGAGTCGGCTGCTTTCCTATATCGATATCTACTTTGGATTGGCCGCGCTGGCTGCGTCGGCCCTATTCCTGCTCGCTTTCACGCGAATAGAAAGGAAATACACAAACCACCATCATTTCCACACCTATTAGAGAATTTTGGCGCAATGCGGTGCCTATTGGTGCAAAGACGTGATCTGCACCTGATGATGCTCGAGCAGTTTGCCGGTGGCATGGTCGACCGCCGCAACCGCCGTTTGGTAGTTCGTTTGTGCTTGTGCCAGAGCGAATTCCGCGTTGGCCAACTGCGTTTGCGCGTCCAGCACAAAGAAAACGGTGCTGCCACCCAACTGGTATTTCCTCTGTTCCGCCTGCAGGCTCTTTCGCGCCAGATCCTCGGAAACTTTCGCCGCCTCCAGCGACAACTTCCCCTGCTCCAGCAAATGCACGGCGTTTTTGACCTCTAGCGTGATCGATTGCATCTCCCGTGCTTCGCGGTATTGGTCGTTTTTCTGAGAAACCGTCGCGTCGGCTAGATCGGCTTCCGCGGCGTGATTCTTGATTGGCAGTGTCAATGTCAGCGATGCACTGTAGGTTGGATACTTGAACGCGAAAAGCTGGCTCAGGCTGTCGGCCAGCCCGCCGGTAGCCAGTAGCGTCGGCGGAACGGTGTTGAGGTCGTACGAGTTACCGCCGAGTCCCGTCGGCGAATAAGAACCAACCAATTCGAGATCCGGCCGAAGATTGTCGTGCGCCAGGCGGATCGTCATGGCATCGGCGGAAAGCTGTTGTTGCAATGCTTCCAACTCCGGCCGGTTCGCCACGGCCAACAAAAGTGCTGTCGCAATGTCCATTTCCAAGAGTGCCTCGGGAGGTTCTGGCTTTTCCGTCAAGCTTAAATCGATCGCGTTCAGCACGGGGTCGCGATCGGCTGCGATCACCTGTCGAAAGGAATCCTCCACCTGTTTCAATGTGTATTCTGACTGAATGACGGTCACCCGGCGCGCCGCAACCTCCGATTCGGATCGGTAAATATCGAGCGGAGGCAAGGCTCCGAGACTGAGCGCTTTTTTATCGCGTTCATAACTCTGTTGCGCCTCCTCGTAGGACTTCCTCTGTACCTCCAGGCTCTCGCGCGCCAGCACGACGTTCCAGTAGCGGGAGATCACCGTCAACAGAATGTCGTTCACCTCTCCGACAAAAGTCGCCTGCGACTGCTTCAAATTCCGCTGCGCAATATAGATGGGCGCCCGATTGGCAAACACGCCGAAATGTTTTAGCAGTGGTTGCGTCAGTTGAAAGTTCCAGGACGTCGCAAAATAAGGATTGAGCGTGAAGAAGTCACTGTTGGTGGAAGACTTTGTGCTGACGAATGTTGTTTGGAAATTTGTTCCTGTAGCAAACGTTTGCGAGTAGCCGAATTGTGTTGTCTGATTCAAGGAATTGAGGACAGTCGCGCCCTGCAACTGTGTGAAAGTCTGCGTACTGCCGCGCTGGTCGGTGAAATTCGCATTCGCGATGGGGTCGAAAGGCGCGAATTGTCGGTGTACGTTGTTTTCCGCCAGGTTCACGGCCGCCTGATCGATGTGGATATCGATGTTGTTGGCCATCGCCAGCCGAATTGCGTCACCCAACGTCAACACCAGTTTTCCGTCGACTATATGTTCCTGAAACCCCTGGAGCGCGGGCAGCGGTGCAAGCGGAGGAATATGCGCGGGAATCCCCATAAGTCGCTCCAGTCGGTCCGACTCTTGTGCGTCGGAAGGTGCCGAGATCGCGACCAGCAAAAGTAGCAATAGCATCAACGCGCGGAAGTTCATGCCATCCCCCAGAATTGCTCTTTGTCCCGACAAAGTATCGGCGCTTACTCGTACCGGATCGCCTCCACCGGATCGAGCCGCGCCGCCTTCATTGCCGGATAAATTCCGAAAATCAGCCCAACCGAAATCGAAACCAGAAACGCCAGCAGGATCGATCCCACCGTCACCACCGTGGACCAACCCGCGAACCACGCAATCAGTTCGGACATGACAAATCCCAGAACCAGGCCCACTAATCCACCGGCGAAGGAAATCAAAACCGCCTCGATCACGAATTGCCGCACGATGTCCCGCTGCCGCGCGCCCACCGCTCGCCGCACGCCAATCTCCCGCGTGCGCTCCAGGATTGCCGCCAGCATGATATTCATGATCCCGATTCCGCCCACCAGCAACGAAATCGATGCAATCGCGACCATCACCGTATTAAAGAGTTGCTCCGTGCGTTTTTGCTCAGCGAGCAGTTCCGCCGGCACGATTACCGAGAAATCTCCGGCATTGTGATGTGACGAATTGAGAATGCTGCGAACGATTTCGGCGTTCGTCGCGCTCGAATCCGCGGACGCCAGCCGCAGATACAATGCGTCCACTTCGTCCTTGCGCCCGCTCTCGGAATCTTCCATGCGGAATCGCACAGAATTTAGCGGTGCATAAATCACGTTATTCAGATCTTCGTTCTGTGCTCCTCCGCTGTCTCCTTGTACCGCCAGTTCCGGCGCAACCACTCCCACGATATGAAACCATTGCTCGTTCAGCTTTAGGTATTGCCCGGTGGCGGGTGTGGTCCCGAACAAACTGTCTTTCGCGGCCGCGCCCAGGACGCACACCGGCGCCGCAGAGTCTTCCTCGCTCGAGTCAAAAAAACGCCCCTCCGTCACGCGCAACCCGGAAATCGTCATGTAGGAAGGCTGCACGCCATAAAGAACCGGCGCCTCCTGTTGAGGTTTTGGCAGAATTTTCGAAGGTTCAAACCGTTTCCGCGGGGTTCCCTGTACGATGTCGGGCAAGTTTTTGCGAATCACCTCGTAGTCCGCTAGGGACAAACCCGGAGAAAGCCGCCTCACTTTTTGATACACCTGCCAGTTCGGTGCTTCCTTCGCGTACACGATCAGATTGCGAATCCCCAACTGCTCGATGAATGCCATCACCTTTTGCTGCGCGCCCGCGCCAATCGAAAGCATCGCCACCACTGCCGCTACGCCAAAAATCATCCCAAGCATCGTCAGCAGCGACCGCAATTTGTGATCGCGCAAATTGCCAAGTCCCATCGCCAAATCCGGCAGCCATTGCTTGAACTCCGAAGCGCGATCTTCTTTTAACTGAGCGGTATGCATGCTCAAAAATCAGCGTCCCGCCGTTAAGACGGGTCCGCTGCCGGTCGACTCCTTCTTTGGATTTCCTCGCTTCTCTGGATTCACCAGTGCCACCTCGTTTCCGAGCGAGACTCCTTCGACCACCGCGCGCCCTTCCGTATATGCGCGTACTTTCACTTCTTGCCGCTCGAAAGCACCGGCTTTCTTCAGATACACAATGCTTTTGCCGCCACCGTCGAAGATTGCCTCGCGTGGAACCGACACCACTCCCTTCATCTCGCTCCCAAGGATCGTCACCCGCGTTGCATACCCCGGCCGCAGCCGCGGATCCCCATGTGCCATCCGCAGCACCACTTCAAACGTCCGCTGCGGAGAGTCATCCCAGAATTCATGCGCCGAAGCGCCCGCGACGCTCTTCACTGTTGCGTTGAACATCTCGCTCGGCAGCGCATTCACCCGCACTTCCGCCGCCATGTCCGCGCTGAGCAACGTCCGGTCTGTCTCCTTCGCTTGTACCGAAACTTCCAGCTGCGACAGATCGATGACTTCACCGACGGAAGCGCCCGGCCGCGCCTGATCGCCAACCTGATAATCAGGCAGCGTCATTCCATCGAAAAAGATTCCGCCTGCGGCGTCGCGGTTCATATGAACAACGACCAGCCCGCTAATCGGCGAGCGCACCGTCATCTTCTGGATGTTCTCCTGGGCCTGTTCCATCGCGATCCGTGCCTTATTCTTCTTCTCCTCGCTCAGGGTTATGGATGCCTGATTCGCCGCGGCATGAGATTTGATGTCCAATTCCAGTTGCGCCAGAGCGCGCCTGGCTTCGTCCAGCGCGAGTAAGTTCTTTTTCGCGTCGATAGCGCTCACCAATTCGTTTTTGCTCACATCGAGCTCGGCACGCCGCACCGCAAATTTGTCTTTCAGCATGTTCAGTTGATCTTGCGAAACCTGTACCGCGGCATCCGCCCGCGCCTTCGCGATTTCCTCATTGGCCTGAGCCAAATCGCTGCGATTCTGCGCAAGCAAATATTCCTGCTCACTCGGATCGAACCGCAGCACCGCGTCTCCGGCGCGCACCGCAGTTCCCGTGCGCGCAAGCTCCACGATCTGCAACGTTCCGCCGGCCACTGGTGGAGCGGCAAGAACGCGTGTCTCCGTGGTTTTCAGCTCTCCCGTAGTTATCACCTTCACCTGCACGTCGCCTTTTTCCACCTTCGCCGTCGGTATATCCGATTCCGATTGCGCAACTGCTCGAGGCCGGCTGCAGGCGCAAACCCATCCCACCATCAGCAACAACAGAACCACCGTCGGCTTTTGATTGATGCGGCTCATCCCTCAATCCGTTTCCGGCGGCTCCCGCAAAGCAACACGGTCACCCGGTTCGATTCCCTTTGCGATCATGGCCTCCTCGGAATTTCGCCGAGTCACTTCAATCGGAGTCGCCACAAACTGCGACCCTCGCAGCCTATAGGCGACGCTCTGCCCCGACTTCCGAAAAATCGCGCCCACCGGAATCACCACCGCATTGGCCACATGGTCTACAGCGACTCTCGCCGTGGCGCTCATTCCCGATGCCAGCCGGCTGTCCGAGTCCACCAGCGAAACACCCAGCGCAAAATTCCGCGGAAACGGCCACCCTGCGTTGAAATCCATCGAGGCCGTCGGGCTGATCTCGTCCACTTTCCCTTGCAGGTTCCGGTCGGGAATGGCATCCATGCGAATGGTAACCGCCTGACCAAGTTTCATCCGTCCGCGGTCGGCTTCGTCCACGCGAGCCGCGACCCGCAGCGTGGAATTATCGGGCAGTTCCGCGATCCCCGCGCCGGGCCAGACGCGATCACCCGGCTTGAACGGAACCGTCCCGTTCATGTCCCAATGAGTCAGCACGGTAAAAGAACCATCGAGAGGCGCGCGCAGTGTGAGCGTCCGGACCCCGGTTTCATCCTGCTGTACCTGAAACGTCGCGCGATCGCGCAATTTCACCTTGCTCGCAAGATCGGACTTGTCCGAAGTTTTATCGGCATCCAGCTTCGCTTCGTTCTCTTTTACCTTTTGTTCGGAGTCTGAAACTTTCAACTCCGCCTTTTTCCCATCGATCTCGGAAAGAATTTCCTGTTTGCTCGCATCCATCTTCGCGCTCTGCAGATCGAACCTGGAGGACATCAGATCTGTCAGGTCCTGTTCTTCCTTCAACTTCGCCGATGCCGCCGATTGTTCAATCGCCGCCTCGGCCGATCGCAACGCAGATTTGTCCTGCGCCAGCTTCTGCTGCAGCGCTGAAGTGTCGAACTCGACCAGCGTGTCTCCCTTTTTCACCTTCGTGCCCGTGGGCGTCATTTTCAGGATCAACATCTCACCCACGCCGGCTGGCGCTACGATCGTCACCGAATGAAGCGCCTTAATCTCTCCCTGCACTTCCACGTAGTCTACGAATTCCTTGCGCAGTGCCGTTGCCGTAGGCAGGCTCGGTGCCGATCGCACCTTCCGCACAATGAAAAACGCAGCTCCGAGAAGTAGGATACATACCGCTACCAGTGTTGCCTTCCAGCGTTCGCGCAGCGCGCGGAGCGCCGGCGTCATTTGGACACCTGCAAGACTTCGCCCGAGACCTGCCGCCGCACTACGTCCGCTTCCGCAAGCCCCCAAACGACGGCCACTTGTTCATCTCCCCACAAGCCGATACGCACCGCCTGCTTCTCAAAACCGTTACCCGTTTGCCGGTAAACAAAGGTCTTCTCCGCATTTTTCACAACGGCGTCCCGCGGAATTAGCAGTGCCTTCTCCCGCTTCCCCAAATCGAAATCGATGGACGCGGAAAGATCCGGCAGCAGACGCGGATCTTCGCCCTGAATCTGGAATCGCGCCGAAAATGTGCGAACCGTGTCCACAAACTGTCCCATGTGTCCTAGCGGCGAAAGTTGCTGCAGCACTCCCGGCAGTACCAGTCCGGGATACGCATCCAGGCGGATTTGGGCTTGCTGCCCGATCGACAGCCGCGCAAGATCCACCTGATTCACATCCGCCCGCACCTCCATCTTTGAGGGGTCCACCACCTGAAGAATCGGAACTCCCGGGCGCATCGAATCTCCCTGTTGCGCCGTGCGCATGCGCCCGCTTAGCCAGACGGCGTTGAACACCGCCACGCCTTCCATCGGAGACCGCAGCGTCATCCGCGAGGAATTGGCCTCTGCATACTGCATCGCCTCTTGTGCTCGGTCGCGTTGCAGCTCGAGGATGCGGATTCCGGCTGCGGCCGACGTGCGCTTGTGCTCGTACGTCTCGCGAAGCTGTTTGAAAGAGGCCGCTGCCTCCTCGAGCGCCTCTTCATTTTTTTCGGCATCGATGCGAGACACGATCTCGTTCTTCTGTACTTCCAGCCGTGCCCGGCTCAAATCATCTTCCGCCGTCTTGAGAGCGCTGTCGTCCCTTGCCTTTGCGATTTCCTCATCGGCATTTTTCTGTGCCAACTGCCCGGACAAGGTCACAAACGTATTCTGCTTGTCCATAAAATCCTTCAGCTGCGCCTGCGGGTCGAACTCCACCAAAATGTCGTCTTTCTTTACGTGCGCGCCCGGCGCGACCAACTTCGTGATCACCAAGGTATTGAGTTGCGCGCCTTCGAGGATCGGTGTCAGCGCCACAAAGGACCGCGCCGCCTGGGTCGTCCCGTTCAGCCGCAGCGATGGCGCAAAGTCCTTGCGCACCACTCGAAAAGTCATTTCTGCCGCAGAGGTGGAAAAAGAGGCAGTGCGGGTTCGAAAACGCGGGACGATGAATAGAACGAGAACGAAAAACAAAATGCCATAGACCAACCACATCTTCCAGCGCTCAGTTGGAGCGGTTGCCGGGTTCGCTTCCATTTCAGTTGCTCTTCACGATCTTGGTTGGCGCACGACCGTATCGTTTGCGGAAAATCGTGCTTGCCACCCGACGTCGGAGCCTGGGTTTACCCTGGGCATCGTCCCCCGACGCATCCAAGCGGATCGAGCTACTTGCAAAAGGATTCTCAAATAATAGACGCCGTGGCGGGCAAAAAGGTGTCCTGGCAAAAATCGAAATGTCGATTGTTGAACACCTCCCATCGATGTCAACGATTTTAGAGCGGGCCGCCTACCGCTTGCCGTGACGAAGAAAGGGAGGCGGGCGCCCCTACTCGACCACCGCCCACGAATCATCCGGATCAAACGACTCGATTCTCTTCGCCGTTTCCGCCGTCTCGGCCCCTAGATCTTTCTGATAGACTCGCGCATCCGGGCCAACCATGAATGTCATCACTCCGCTGTTCCGGTGCTCCGCAGGGTACGCCAGAAACGCAAACCCCTTCGTCATGTTCCCGTTCACGACGTAATTCTTTGCGCCTCCCTCGGCGTGCGCTCCCTGCTCTTTCAGGATCCTGTAGAAATATCCGTGAAACGGCTGCGGCGATTCTTTCGTTCCCCGTTGGTATCCCTCCGCGCTCGCTCGCGCCGTCATCGGACCCAGCGGACTCTCCGGCTCACCTTCTGCTGCCGTCCAATACAGACCGTCGTGTTTGCCCTCGCTGCTGCGGAATCTCTGCGCGTACTGTTTCACCTTGCCGTCGCGTGGGCGGCTGAAATATTCCGTCTGCGCATCCGCCATTTCGTTCAAAACGTCGATGACGGTCAGTTCGTTGTCCCCGATCTGTCTCGCCAGCATTTCCTTTTTCGCCCGGTCCGCGCTGAACATCCACTGCCCGTCGGTGGTTTTCACCAGCGGAAAAGGAAACGGATAATTCTCCGTGCCTACCTCCAAAACCGCCGCGTCGCCTTCGAGCGATCCCCACCGGTGCATTTGCTGGTAGTCCTGTGCAAACGAATCCAGTGCATTCTTGTCTTCTGACGGATCGTCCGTCAGTAGATACTCTCGGCACTCCGGCCCGAAAATCGCCAGCACCGCATTTGTGTCTTCTGCTTTCGCCGCGTTGTACACCGCTTGCCCGGCAGATTCCGGTGAAGGGAAAGCCTTCGGTGTCGTACCTTCCATCTGCTCGGCCTTCTTGCACCCATACGAGAACGCCACCAGCGCCGCTGCCAAAACGCCCACGCAGCGCCACCCGAGACCTCTTCGTCGTCCGGCTTGCTTCATCTTCACTCCTTCGTTCCGAGCCGGTCCTCGCACCGGTTCGCCTGCTTCGTAGTGCTGTCAGCGCTTCGGGCTTCCCGGGTTTTGTCCTCTTGCTGGCGCGCTCGGTGCCCTCGGTTGTGGCGTCGGTGCTTTCGGCGGTGGACTGAGGCTGCGATTTCCCCGCGCGCTCTCTGGCCGCCCTCCGCCCGAACCCGAAAACGCATTCGGTTTCGGCGCAGGTCGCGCATCTTGCTGGCTCGGATATCCGCGCAACTCGCGTGTCGGTCTCGTTGTGCTTGGCTGACCCGGCGCAGACGGCCGCGTCGTCGGCTTCGGCCTTCCGCCAGGCACAGGTTGAATTGTCGGACCGCCGGGCTCTACGGGCTGAATCGAAGGCCGCCCCGGCGTTCCCGGATTGCCCGGCCCTGGTACGGGCTGAATGGTTGGCTGGCCGGGGCGATTCGGCTTTCCCGGACTCGGCAGCGGCGTTGGCTGCACAGTTCCCGGCGGTCTCCCGCCGGTCGGTGGTCGGCCGTTGTTCGGCGGTCGCGGCTGAGGCCTTACGGGCGGTGCTCCTCCTGGTGGACGATAAGGCGGTCTGCTTCCCGGTGGAGGCGGTCGCCATCCGACCGGCGGAGGCCTGGGCGGTCGCGGTGGCGGGTAATACGGCGGGCGATACCCAGGTCGAAATCCCGGATAGTAGCCGCCCCACCAGTAGGGATTCCCGTAATACCTCGCGCCTCCGCAATAAACCATTCCGCCGGCCCAATTCATTCGCCAGCCGTAGTAGCCCCACCCGCAGCTGGGACCGGCAATCATCGCTCCCACCGCAATGCCTACGCCAAACGAAATCATGGACGTCGCGGCGATCGCGCCCACGCTATAGCCCGGCGTCACAACCGGCGCTCCGTAAATAACGGTCGGGTTGTACACCGGTACGTACACCACCTGTTGGTTCGCCGGCTGAATCACAATCACTTCCGGGCTTTCTTTTACCACCTTGATCTGCTCGCCCGATTTCAGATTCCCCGCGTCATACGCCTTCGCGCGGAGGCGCTGAATGGCCCCCATCACGTCTTCCTGCTGGTTCGCGGACACATCTCCCAGCGCGGAAGTCCATCCAAGATTCTGCGCCAGCTTTTCCAGCACGCCCGGAAACTGCAACAGCGCCACCACCGACGGATCCCATTCCTGCTCTTCCGACGCCTGCACCAGCGCGGTTCCGGTCAAGTCCGGATTATCTTTGACAAACGCGTCGGCTGCCTCCACCTGGTCGGGATAGGTCGCCGCTCCCAGAATCTGCGCGACGAGAGCGTCCGGATACAACGCGATCGGCGCCACGAGGGCATCCATATCCTTCGGCGGTACTGGCGCGTACACTTCTTGCCCCGCGCGTCCCGGCTCCGGCTTCGAAGCAGCTTCCGGCGGAGCCATGGTGCACAAAAGCAACAAGCTCACAAAGACAGCAAGCGTCTGCTTCAGAAAGTTCATAGGGTTCTGCACTCGTCGCGGGCAGTAGGCAAGACTTATCCTGGTGGGGCGGCTTCGTCGCCCACAATACCATCCCACATTCAAAAGGAAAAGATGCGTTTCCGCGATCGCGTCTGATGCTTCCGTGTCTACTTCGTGTTTCCGGCCTGCAAATGCACGCGTCCGCCGCCAACCAGATTCGTCACCACGAATTGCGTGAAGCCGTCCACATGCTCCGTCTTCAATGTTTCACAACAGCCTTGTTCCGGAGCTTCGAACCGCGCCGACGCGAACGTTCCTTTCACCTGTACTTGCACTTGCGTCGGCTCTTCTGAATAGTTCACGAGCTCTACAGTCTTCTCGCCTGCCTTCGTGCCCGGATATTCCACAACCAGTGTGGTCAACGAATTCCATAAACTTACCGGCACGTGCTGTTTCACCGTCAACCGCCGTATGTCTTGTGCAAACGTCTCCGGATCGCTCACCGGCTCGCCCAGTTCGATGACTCGCCCCTTGCCCGCGGCGTATGTCGTTGAGGCATCGCTCGTCTTCGTCGCTGCGCCCGCATCCCACGGGTATTTTCCCGGCTGGTTCACCAGCACAACGACTCCACCCTGCTCTGCGAATCCCTGAAGCACCTTCGTCAAATCCGCTCCGAGCGCGGCAAATGCAATCACCACGTCGAAAGCCTCTAAATCCTCCGCCTTTACGTCCTCCGAATTCAGCACGCGAAAAGGAATATTGTGTCGCGCCAGCAAGTTGGTCTCTTCATACGAAGTATCGTAATCGTCCGTCAGTACGCCGACAGCCGCCTCTTTCTCCGCGTCATTTTCGTTGTCGTAAAACGTCAGCGTCCGCTTCACCTGTTCCCAATCGGCCAAGGTGTCCTTCTCGTTTCCCGCCAATCCCTTCTGCTGCCGCTCGTGCACTTCGAGGAGCAGGTCCGCATGAAACGCCGCGGCCTCCGCAATCGCCAGCGAGTAATCCGCCGGGCTAGGCCCGTTCGCTTCGACCAGCGGATCCTTGGTATCCCAAGTGAACGTATACAAGGGAGTCTGCCGCGGTTTAAACGCCCGTGCGTACCTCACCAGCGCCAGGTTCTGATCGAGCCAAGGTTGCTCGCTTGCCCTGGACACCTGCAGAATTCCATCCTGCTTGAAGACCAGCCATCCACGCATTTCCGGCTGTTTCCCGCCTGGTTCCACCACCAATATCTTCAGCTTCGGAAATCTCGCGCGTATCTTCGTCGCACTTTCTTCCAGTTGTTCTCGCTCCGCAGCGCTTCCCTTCAAGAAGATTCCTGCGACTTCCTCCTTCGCGCCGGCCTCCGCGGCGGTCGCTAAATACTCTAATCCCACTTCCAGGTACACGCGGTATCCCGCTTTCTTCGTCGCATCCGCCACGCGCAACGCAGTATCGCTCCATGGAATCACCAGGTCGCCCACACCCAAGGCTTTCGCCGGCGGCACTGCGCTCTCTGTCCATCGCAGATACACTTTCCCGATCACCGCAGGCGCCGTCAGCGACGCCCCAAGCAAAAACAAACTCAACCCTCTCCACATCCTCATCGCTTTTCCCTTGGACTCTCTTGCCCGGCGGCAACCTGCGCTCGCTCCTGCTCCTTCCACGCCTCGCCCGCCAAGCGAATCTCCGGCCCCGTCGTCACCGTTTCCGTCTCTCCATCCGTCGAAACCCAGATCGCCGCCGCATCCGCCATCTTCTTCACCATCGGCTTTCCTTTCTCCGGCCCCACCAGCAGCAGTGTGGTCGACAGCGCATCGGACGCCGTACCCGTCTTTGCCACGATACTCAGCGCGTATTTCGTTTCCAGAGGCTTCCCGTTCTCCGGATCAATGATGTGCCCGGCCGTTTCGTTGCCGAGCAAACTCGCCGGCGTCTGCTCCGATGTCGACACGCTGTTCTCGCTCAGCATCACCGTTGGATCGACACGTCTCGAAGGATCGCAAAGATGCACTTCCCACGCTCTTCGCCCCGGCGGCGCGCCCATGCCGTAAATGCTGCTCTGCCCCGCATCCACCAGCGCATTCTTGATCCCATTCGCGCGCAAAACCTCCACAGCGCGATCCACCGCATATCCTTTTCCGATCGATCCCACGTCAATGCTCATGCACGGTGAGCGAAACTCCACCATGTCCGGCGGCATCAAGGCGATCTTTTCGTATCCCACGCACGCCCTCAGCTTCTCCTGCTCGACTTCCGATGCCACGCGCGCGCCCCGTAACGCTGCTTTCCACATATCCACCAGCGGCGCCACGGTAATGTCGAACTTTCCATCCGACAGCTTCGAATAATTTACCGACTCCTCGATCACGTGGTACAACTCCGGCGGCACTTTTACCGCGTGAAAGTGCCCGTCACGATTCAATCGGCTCAGCTCGCTCTCCGGCTTGTAATTGCTCATTATCCCGTCGAGCCGCACAATCTCTGAAAACGCTTTGTCTATAGCCGCTGACGCGCGCTCCGGCTGGTCATCGTACACGGCGATCTCGTACACCGTGCCCATGCTGTATTTTGCTTTGTGAACCAGCGGCGTCTTCGTCTCGGGCGCAGTCGCCAGCGCCAGCGGAATCCACGCCATCAGCCCCGCCGCCGCGGCCGCTCTATTCGAGCGCATACACTTCACCGCCTTGGCTCGTCAGGTAAATCCGCTTTCCCGCGATGATCGGCGCATTCTGCACGCCGAATCCAAGCCCGGCGCGCCACACCATTTTTCCCGTTGCCGTTTCCAGGGATTGCAAACCCCACGACTGCAAATAAATCTGCCTCTCGCCCACTACCGCCGGCCCCGTGACCACTTGTCCCGCGCTCGCTTTCCATCGCAACTTTCCCGTCCCTACTTCCAGCGCGTACAGACTTCCGTCTTTACTTCCAATCACCGCAACGTTCCCACTTACCGCGGGCGGCGACGAAACTCCCAATCCCGTTTCATACTTCCATTGCACTGCCCCGCTGTTCGCGTCCAGCGCATACACGAAGAAATCCTGCGACCCAATCAGCAGCGTGTCTCCAACCAAAGCCGGCGAAGAATCGATTCCGTTTCCCGTGCGCAGACTCCACAGAATCTTCCCCGTCTCCGCGTCCATGCAGTGCACGTTCCCGTCGCCGCACCCAACATAGATCTTTTTCTCATCGGCGTAAGCTGTCGAGTACACTCGCCCGCCCAGTTCCGTCTTCCATCGCCGCTTTCCGGTCTGCGCGTCCACCGCGTACACACGTCCATCTCCGCTTCCAAAAAACACCACGCCCTGCCGCACCACCGCCGCCGCCCAAATTTCTCCATCCGTGACCGCTTCCCAAACCTTCGCTCCGTTGTCGCCGTTCACCGCGTACAGCATTCCATCGTCCGATCCAAACAGCACGGTGCTGCCGCTCAGCGCAGGCGTCGAATGAATCTGTCCGCCCGCCTTGAATTTCCATTGCTCCCGTCCAGTGTCGGTTTGCAGGGCGTGTAGTTCCCCGTTGGTTGCAGCGACGTACAGCGTGGTTCCGCGCAGCACCGGTGCCGTGCGGATGGAACTGGCCAAGCGCGTCTGCCACAATGCCTTCCCCGGAGACGACAACGCCGGAGCGCCCTGTCCCCCGGTCCGCGCATTATCCTTTAGCAGCGTCACCCAATCGTTTTCCCCAGCCACCGTGTCGCACCTCACTTTTGTAACCGCCGCGGTCTGCTTGATCGGAATCGCGAAGGCGTCGCGCGACTCCACTCAGAGACCGTCCCAGGTTGTCATTCCGAGCGGAGTCTGCGTAGCGAGGAATGTGCTCCTTGCCGCAGTGCCCCGCTACTCCTAATGGATCGGCAACTTCCGATGATCGATCTGCTTCAGGTCGGAAACGCCCAACCCCAGCTTTCCCGCCGCCGCAATGTGTCCCGGCTGCCGGTAAAACAAATTTTTGCTCGCATCCGTATAAAATTCGCGGCTATCTTTGGTGATGCTCTTTGGGTTCCGCTCCCACACCGACGGAGCGCCTTCTTCCTTGCGCTTCCCCTCGATCGCTTCTAGCTCGACGGTGTCCATCGCCACCGGGTCTGTGCTCAGCAGCAGCATGCCCGCGGGATAAATGAAATCCTGGTTCTGCGTCAGCGGTCCGCCGTGCCATACCATGCGCATCCCATCCATAATGTTCAGCACCACTTTCGACCGCAGCGGCTCAACCGTGCACATCACCCCGATCAGCGGGTTTGTAAACGAATAGGGATTCTGGTGCGATCGCGCCACGTTGTTAAATGTCCCATACGCGACATTCTTCAGGCACCCGGTAACCCCTGCCGCCGAATGGTCCTTCATCGTCGGCACATTGATAATCTTATCGAGCCGCGTCGCCACAATACTTGCCATGTACGACCGCGTCTCCCACTCCCCAAAGAAATTCGCCTCGCAGTAAACGTTCGCGTCATACCCCGTCGAGTCCAACAACCCATCCTGAACGGCGACTACTTCCACGCCGGGCTGCAGCAATGCCTGGTAGCTTCCGATTTCGATTTCGTATCCAAATCGGTCGTACACCATGATATTTCGCAGCGCTACGCCCGCCGAAACCACCCCGTCGATGATTTCCCGTACTAGTTCGGGAGACGAGCAGCACGCTGGCGCTCCGGAAGGATTAATTTTGATTCCCACCACATCTTTGGGCTCGATGAATTTCGCAATGGACGCCTTGGTTGAGTTTTCTCCGGTCAGCTCTTTCAGCCCGCGCTCCAGCATCTCGTGCACGACCGTTTGGGATACACGGTTCGCCGCAATCGCTCGTGAGTCAGCTACCTCCACCACTCGGCCCGGGTACAATCCTGGCATTCCTAACGGTGATTTCACGCTCGGCGGCGCTTCGTGAACCTCGATGTGCGGCGCTTGCGGCAGCACCACCGGCTCATCCGCCCGTGCCGGGACTCCTCCAAGGAATAATCCTGCGCTTCCCGCGCACGTCCGCCTTACAAAGGTCCTTCGATCCATTCCCATGTTCGGCCCCGCCCTTTTTCTCTACAAAATCGCGGCCATGTTTTTTCGAGGTCTCCAGCTTACCCTGTTTTTCCTTCCTCGACGAGAGGTGACAATCCTCTCTTAACTGAGTAGACTCTCTTTGATTCGTTTTAATAGCGGAGTATTACACGATGCCGGATCTGTCCGCGGGTTGCAGCCATGGTGCAGCACTGCTGCGCCCCTGGCTCGGAGAATCTCCGCAGCGCGTCGGTTCCGAGATTGTTTTTCATAGGTGCCGCTTTCCGCTTGCTGTGGCGCAGGAGGGAAACGGGCACTCGTCTTGGATGCTTTTTGTCGTATGATTTTCTCGAAAGGACCCTGCATGAAACTCGTGACAAGAACGGTTCTTCTCCTCACTGCCGCTCTCGCCCTCCTTCCCCTCGCTCAAGCGCAAACTGCCCATTACGATCTCCTTCTTAAAGGCGGCCATGTCATCGATCCGGCCAACAGCGTAGACGGTGTCATGGACGTCGCCATTTCCGCCGGCAAAATCGCCGCCGTCGAGAAAGACATTCCCGCCGCTTCCGCGAGAAAAGTCGTCGACGTCACCGGTCTCTATGTCACTCCCGGCCTCATCGACATTCACGTTCACATCACCAACGGCGGCGCTCCTCTCAATTGGTTCGATCCAGAAGCGCGGTCTCACATCGAGCCTTATGCCATCCCTGCCGATCTCGTACTCACTTCAGGCGTGACCACCGTGGTCGACGCGGGCACTGCCGGTGCTGAAACCTTTCTGCAGGAAAAAGAAAGCGTTATGGATCACGCCACCGTCCGTGTCCTGGCCTTTCTCAATATTGTTGCCAACGGAATGAGCGGCGGTCTCGAACAGAGTGTCGATGCGATGGACGTCAAGCGTTGCGCCGACACCATAGAGAAATATCCCGACCTCATCGTCGGCGTGAAAACCGCTCACTACTGGACAACCCAGCCTTACGATGGTGAGCACACTCCCTGGGCTGCCGTCGATCGCGCCATTGCTTGCGCCGAAGCCACCAAACGACCCGTCATGTACGATTTCTGGCCTCGCCCGGAACGCACCTACGCCGATCTCATCCTTCAGAAAGCGCGCCCCGGTGATATTCACACGCACGTCTTCGCACAGCAATTCCCCATCATCCTGCCGGATGGCAAGCTCAATCCCATCCTGCTAGAAGCGCGCAAGCGCGGCGTCATCTTCGACGTCGGCCACGGCGCGGGCAGCTTCTGGTTCCGCAACGCCGTTCCCGCAGTGAAGCAGGGATTTGTTCCGGATTCCATCTCGACGGACCTGCACAGCGGCAATTTCACCATTCTCAGTTTCGATAACGTTCTCTCGAAGTTCGCTTCGATGGGCGTGCCGCTCGGCGAACTCATCAAACGCTCTACTGTGAATCCCGCCAACGAAATTCACCACCCCGAACTTGGGACTCTTTCCGTCGGCAAGGATGCCGATATCGCCGTTCTTCAACAACTGCACGGAAAATTTGGTTTCATCGATTGCGGCTGGGCTCGCATGGATGGAGACACAACCATCACCGCGCGCATGACCGTCCGCGCCGGACGCATCGTTTACGATCCTTCGGGCTTGAGTATGGTTGAATGGGAAAAAGCTCGCCCGCAATATTTCGCTTCTCCCGGGCCGGGTTCGGAGAAGTCCTCAACCGCCGACGATTTCCCGCGCCACTAACATGAGGATGGTTTTTTGCAATGCATCACAAACGTTGTCATTCCGAAGGGAGTCCGCGAAGCGAGCAAGCGCTTTTCTTGACGTGTCTGTAGGGCCCGCCTTCTGCTTGCCCTGACGCAGGAAGGCAGGCGGGCCGTTCTTGCTCATTGCCGACCCTTCGGCTGATTTTTTGCCGATGACGAATCAGGAGACACCTATGTCCGAAAAAATCACCCGCCGCAAACTACTCCGTCAAAGCGCCACCACCGCTCTCGCCGGAGCCGCGGCCGCCTGCACATCTCCCAACCTTGGCGCGCGCGAACTCCCCGTGCCCGAAAAAGGCGTCGATTACTATCAGAAACTCGGCGTCACTCCCTTGATCAACGCCGCAGGCACCTACACCATCCTGACGGCCTCGATCATGCCGCCCGAAGTCCAGGCCGCCGTTGCCATTGCCGCCACGCAACCTGTGCATCTCCTCGATCTCCACGATGCCGCGGGCGCGTATCTCGCCAAACGCCTGAAATGCGAAGCCGCGCTCGTCACTTCCGGCGCCGCAGCCGCGCTCACCGTCGGCACCGCCGCTTGTGTCACCCTCGGCAACAAACAGGCCATCGTCAACATTCCCATCGATATGGCCGGCCTGAAAAACGAAGTGATTGTCCAGAAAACTCACCGCTACGAATATGACCACGCCATTCGCAATTGCGGTATCCGCTACGTCGAAGTCGAAACCATGGACGAATACGAAAAGGCCTTCACCGACAAAACCGTGATGACCCATTTCTTCAACGCCGAGGATCGCGGGAAAATCTCCCGCGAAGACTGGATTCGCGTCGCTCATCAGCACAACGTTCCCTGTTTCAACGATGCCGCGGCCGACGTTCCTCCCATCTCAAATTTGTGGAAGTACACGCAGATGGGTTTTGACCTCGTCACGTTTTCCGGCGGCAAAGGCCTGCGCGGCCCGCAATGCAGCGGCTTGCTCCTCGGCCGCAAAGATCTCGTCGACGCTGCGAAACTAAATAATTCTCCCTACTCGAATAGCGTCGGTCGCGGCTTGAAAGTCGCCAAGGAAGAAATCGTTGGCCTCGTCGCTGCCGTCGATTGGTTTCTCGGTCAGGACGACGCCGCGATGGAAGCGGAATTCCGCAAGCGCGCCGAACTCATCGCCGCAAAGGTCGAGACTCTTCCGACCGTCAAGACGCAGGTTTTCATCCCCGAGGTCGCCAATCACGTCCCCCATCTGCTCATCAGCTACGATCAGAATCGCATCAAGCTATCCGGAACAGACGTGCTGCACCAAATGCGCGCTGGTAAGCCTCGCATCGAACTCAACCCCGGTACCGGCGGCGGCCCCGCCAGCGCAGGCCTCCCCGGCGGCCCCAACACCATTATCGTCGGCGTGTGGATGCTGCAACCCGGCGAGGATGCCATCGTAGCCGATCGCCTCTACGACGTACTGCTCGCGAGCCTCCGCAGCTGATCGCGTTGGTGTAGAGCCGTAGCTTCAGGCCGGCGTCGCTCCGTAACTAAGCGTCAAACCACAACAAGCAGCCCTTCACCCACACTGCCGTAACGTCTTCCGCAAACTCACCGCCGACAAAACCAATCCTGCGACCATCACGCAAAAAATCCCCGCCAAGGTAACGTGAGAAACGCCGAGCTTCCCCAAAAACACAAACCAGCGATCGAATCCGAGGCCTAACCGCGCCGCCGCCGGGTTTGCGATGTGATACGACAGCACGCGTATCTGGCTAGAGAGCGAATAGCTCATCTGATAAATCCAATTTCGCCCGTAATAGACGCCCGTCGGCACCTGCGATTCCATGAAGCTCGTGGCAATCGCAATCACCTGCACCGCCGCCCCGAAAATCGTCAAAACAATCGCCGCCACACGCGTCCGCTTGCTCAGATCCGCCATCACCGGCGCAAGTCCGACACACAGCAGGCCAAGCGCCGGCACCATGTACCGCGGCCCAACGCAATAGCCGCCCTCCCACTGGCTGTAACGCGAATAAAAAAGCAGATATGCGGGCAACGTGCCCCCTGCCACAACCGCCAGGCCGCGATCCCTCCGCCACAATCGCGGAATCCCAAACAGTGCGAGGACCACAGGCGGCGCGAACAAGAAAATGGATTTTCCCGGCGAAAACAAAAATCCAAACAGCCCGGTAAGGATCGGCGTCTCAAACGAATTCAGGCGCTTGCCGCCCTCAGCCACCGCCGGATATCCGAACTCCAGCGCATTTCCGTACACTTGAAAGTTATAAATCAGAAGCGCCGCAAGGCCCGCCGCGGAACAAACGCCCAGCACCAGCGCTGGCACAATCCCTCTGACCCGGTCACGCACCAGCAGCGCCGCGAAAAACACCATCGCCGCCAAAGCGTGTGCCGGGCGCACAAAGACAGCCAATCCGAGCAGCGCCCCTCCGATTGCCGCTGAGGAAATCGGAATCAACTCATCCTTATGCCGCGCAAGAACAAAATACGCTGCCGCAACCAACAGCGCCGTTGTCACTGGCTCTGAAAAAAACCACGAGGAGTACGCAAACACGGGCGTAGCCACCCCTGCCATGGCGGCCGTAAGAAACGCCCGGGTTACATCGAGCCCCAGCGCGTAGAAAATCAGAAACAATATCGCGACCGTCGCTGCCGCGAAGCAGGCGCTGCTGAAACACACACTCGCTTGCAGAATCAGCGGGTTCACCCCTGCCGGCATTCCCGGAAGCCGCTCGAAAACATAATGTCCAAACAAGTACCATGGCGCCGCAAACAGTGGGTGCCCGGGCGGATAGGGAGTGCGTGGCGCCCCGTGAACGTCGTACTTCCCGTAGTAGTAGTTGAGTTGTACAGCTTGCGGCACGGTCGTCGAGTGTTTCAGAACAATGCTTTCCGTCTCAAAAAACGCCATGTACTCGTCCACCGTCCGGACGCGCCCGCTCGACGTCAGCAGGTACAGAAAGCTGAACACCAGAAAAATTTTGCCCGCGCAACTCCAGACTTTTATGTCGCGGCGCGTCTCTACAGCGGTTTCGCTTGGAATCTCGATAGCAGTCGGCATTGCAGCCAGTTTCGGACCCGCCCAGGCCCCGGTCAAGTGCCGATACCAACGCGGTGAACGCACTCGTCAACGCAGACGCTCCACCAGGGGCGCAACCAGGGATTTCTGCTTGCATGACTTTGACGGGTTGAATTTATACGCCTGCCATTCGTATTCTGAACATCCAATGCAGTAGGGAGCGTGAAACCATGGATCAGCAACCCGCACAAAAATCGGCTCTGAAGAGCCCTTACCTCTATTCCGCTATCGTTTTTCTCGCCGTAATCGCCTACGTTGCCTTCATTCTCATTTCGCGGCGTGAATCGAACCGCGCCTACGATCGTCGTACGGCCGAAAAAGCTGCTGAACAGCAGCACACCGAGGATCGCGCCATTATCGACCAGCTCGGCGGCTCCGACCTCACGGTTCGCGCCCTTTACGTGTCACCCAAAGCCATCCATCACGGCGGCACCGCTCAGCTCTGCTACGACGTCGACAACGCCAAGACCGTCGCCGTGGACCCTCCCGTCGCCGAGGTTTGGCCGTCGCACACGCGTTGCTTCGACGTTTCCCCGAAGAAAACGACACGCTACACGCTCACGATCACCGATTCTTCCGGCAAAACCGCTTCCGAATCTGTTCAACTCGAGGTTCGCTGACTCTAGACATCTCGTAACTTAATGAAATAAACTGACTTACAAAATACCCAGGGCCTCGCCATCGGTTCCCCTTGTCCACTCATTTCCCTCCACCTTATAATGTTGGTTTGGCGGAGTTCGGCACAGCCGAACTCCGCATCATTTTTCTCTGTACAAGTGGCGAACGAATGACTGATCCTCTCGCAAGAATCAAACAAAAGCTCCAGCAGGAACTCGACACCCTCGAGCACGAGCTCAACGTGGATCTCCCCAAGGAAATCGCCGTCGCTCGCGCGCACGGCGACCTGTCCGAAAACGCCGAATACAAGTACGCCAAGGAACGCCAGGGCTATGTCAACGCCAAAATCGGCCAGCTCAAGAAGCGCATGGGCGACCTCGGCATGCTCAACCTCACGAACATTCCCAAGGATCGTTCCGGCTACGGTTCCCGCATTCTTGTACTTGACCTGCAGCGCAACATTGAGGTCGAATACAAGCTCGTCAGCAGCGAAGAAGCCGACGCCGAGAAGGGGCTCATCTCAACCACTTCTCCCATCGGTCGCGCGCTTCTGAATCGTCAGGTTGGCGATGAAGTGCAAGTTGCCACCCCCGCTGGCAAAAAAGAATTTGAGGTAGTTCGCCTCGTCACTATTCACGAGGAAGTTTGATTATTTTCGTCCAGCCGCGGTGAGGTCTTCATGTATTGGGGTTCTGGTTCAACGCTCGGTTTTCTGACGTGCCTTGGCTACGCAATTTTTGTTCTGGGCGCGTCCTCGCTCTGGCGCCACCGCGCCGAGTTCACGTTCTGGATGGACAGCGAACTTACCACGCTCCGTCGTAACTTCTCGCGTTACGTTCCCGCCGGCCCGTTCTACGAACGCCGCGGCGAATCGCGCCTCCGCGTAATCCCGGTCAGCTTCTTTCACTCTATGGCCCAACTCCCCCGCCGCCGCTTCTCTTGGGACGCCTTCCTCCTTTTCCTCGGCTTAGGCCTGTTCATCCTGGACTTCTTCGTGTAGTGGCGGGTCTTCCGACCCGTGCGTTTTGTCCGAAGACCGCGTCAGCTGATGGCTTCTTCCGCTCGCCGATACTGATTACCGATTAAAATCCCGGCACCGCAATTCCCACCACCCCTGCCAACCTCCTGCTATCCTCATCCCGCATGCGTCCTTCTCTCATCGTTCACGGTGGAGCCTGGGACATTCCCGACGACGCGGTCGAAGCCTGCAAAGCCGGCTGCCTGCGCGCTCTCCGCGCCGGCCACGCCATCCTCGCAAACGGCGGCCATGCACTCGACGCCATCGAAGCCGCCATCACCGTCCTCGAAGATGATCCCGTCTTTGACGCCGGCTATGGCTCGCATCTGAATCTCGATGGCTACGTCGAATGCGACGCCATGGTCATGGACGCCGCCACACTACGCGCCGGCTCTGTCGCAGGTCTGCGCCGAATCAAGAATCCTGTCCAGGCCGCGCGCGCCGTCCTCGAAAAATGTCCGCACATGATGCTCATTTCCGAAGGCGCCGAACAATTTGCGTACGATAACGGCATTTCTCTCTGCGATCCCGAAGATCTCATCTCTCCTGCCGAGCGCCAAGCCTGGGACCGCTGCCGCAAAGATTCCCACGCCGCCGAACATCACCGCGGCCACCAGCAAGGCACGGTCGGCGCCGTAGCCCTCGACGACCAGAGCCGCCTTTACGCCGCCACATCCACCGGTGGCACGTGCTGCAAACTTCCCGGCCGAGTCGGCGATTCTCCGCTGATCGGGTCCGGCTGTTACGCCGATTCCGAAACAGGCGCGGTCTCCTCGACCGGTTTCGGAGAAGCCATCATGAAAGTTGTCCTGGCTAAAACCGTCTGCGATTTCCTGCGCCCCGCCGGGTCCAATCCCACGCGCGCAGCGCAAGCCGGCATGCAGTTGCTCGCGCGTCGAGGCAAAGGGACCGGTGGCGTCATCCTCCTCGACCGAAACGGCGACCCTGGCTACGCCTTCAACACTCCGCGCATGGCCTACGGCTTCGCCAACTCCGAAGCCGGCTTCGTAACCGCCGTCTGATTTTTGGGAATCCAACTGAAAACCGATTACGGATTATTTTTCTCGACCAGCGCGACCTGCCGTCCATCGTCCGGCAACAAACCAAACACAATCACTCCGGTCGACGTCCCCACATACACTTTTCCATCTGCGATCATGGGCGTAACAAATTTATTATCTGAAAACGCATCGCGTCCACCGGCTACCGCGCTGCTGCTGTACAACTCCTTTGCCAGGTTGCTTGCGTCATAAGCGTGGAGCACTCCCGCATCCGATCCGCGCGCTTCCACCGCCCAAACAATTCCGTTCGACGTCCCGTTCGCTGAAATACTCGGCGTGCTTCCCGGGTACGCGAACTTGGCGGACGACATCGAAACCGGGCTGCCAGCCAGCTTCGCATTCGCAATGGGGAACGCTTTCAACGAATCGCCAACGGCTCCAAAGTAAACGATGTTGTTGAAATAAGCGGGCATGGCAAACTCCGCGCCCGCCAGCGCATCGTCAATCTTCTGGTAAATCGCCGTATCGCCCTGGTTGCTGAACTTGCCCATCGAATTCCGATTCACGACATAAATGCGCTTGTCTTTTCCCGCGCCGACCGCCAGTTGCCACATCTTCCCGGCTATGTCCGTGCGGTCCGGCAGCACCAGTGCCCCGCCTGAACCGAGATCTTCGTCGCTGCTCGATTGCGCGCCGGTATCGTGCACGTTGAAATAATCCGTGACCGAAAGTTTCGCGTCGCGCGCCGCCAGCTTCAGAAACGCATTGCCAAAATCGCCTTGCATCGGAAAGCCGGAAGCAGTCAGCGTCTTATCGAATGTCCCGTTGCCGTCGAGCAGATAAATATTCCCCTCCGCATCGGCGGCAGGGCCTGCGCCGGACATCCAGATCGCTCCATCGGTTCCGTTCGGAGTCAAATTCAACACATTCGCTTGCTGCAACGTAGCCGCGTTATAGCCGATGATCCAGCCGGTGTACTCGCCCATGTCGCAATGGGAAGCCCAGCTCGTGTACACGATTCCGTCCTGCAGAAGCAACGCCGCTCGTTCCTTGTACTGCTTGGGATCGAACGTCGTCTGTCCTTTCCGGTTCGGAAATGTCGCTGTAATTGTCGCGGGGCTTCCGGAAACCTCCCGCCCCGAGGTGATATCGAGCGCATGCAGCCGCTGATGGTAGTTACTGTTGCCGTCCTTCGACATAGCAACCAGGTACATCAAACCACTGTCTCCGGTGATGCTGATCACTGGCGTCGAAGTAATCCCAATTTCGGGACTCACCTGCGCACAACCGCGATCGTCGCTCGGAGCTTCATCCGCGCCCAGCACCGTCACGTGCCACAACGGAGTCAAATGATCTGCGTCGAAGGCGTAAACCGAATCATGCTCCGTGGCCAGGAACACCACATTGTGCACCTGGCCTGCAACCGTCAGGTTCGGCACGTACAACGGTTCCGCATCGACAAGGCCATCGGTCGCAAGAAATCCCACTTTGCCGAATTTCTCCGGCTTGACGTTGTCTAGTTTCAGAATTTTCTCTTCGAGATTTTGCCCGGTGCGGCCAACATCGTTGTGGTAAGTCAGAACGCGCGCGGTGATCGGCTCTAGCAGGTCAACAGCGGCGGCGTTCTCGCCCCGCAACGTTCGTAGAACGCCCGTTCCGAGAAACAATACAAATAACGTCGCCCCCATCGACAAAACAGCTGCAGCTCGTCGCTTCGCCAAATTCAGCCCCCCGATGTACGCGCATCTTTGACGCGCTATTGCCGACGGCGGTTACGTAGCAATTCGCTAGCGTATTCTCTTCGCAGTGGCGGGTCTTCAGACCCGTTCGTTTTCTTCCCTGCACGGCTCGAGGCAGCGGATGGTCAACCTCGGCCGGCGCCGTTCATCTGCCAACAAAATCACGATTCGTTCTCACCGCAAACACACGGCAGCCGGGCACTCTCCGATCCACCCGGCCGCCATTCTATCTTGATCTTCCTTTTGTCGCTTCTCTAGCCCTGCGCGGACACTTTCACGCAAAGATTCTGCCCGCCGTCCATCGGCTGATAATCCACCGCCACCAACGTTCCGGCTTTGACTTGTCCGACCACTTGCGTGTTTTTATCCACCACAAATTGCATGGTCTGTTTGCTGCCGCCCGCTTCGATTTCAACGGCGAACGAATGTCCCTGGTTTCCAATCGTCGTCACTTTTCCGGTGACCGATTTGGTGGCCTGTTGCGATTGCTGCCCTTGGTCTTGTCCGTAGGTAATGACCGGTGCACCGACCACCAGAAGGCTACCGAGCGACACGGTAAACAAAATTTTGCGGATCATGGAACTCTCCTCTTACAAATTTGGCCGGTGCGTCTCTCCTTGCACTATTGCTTCCACTCTCAGCAAATATGCGTCTGTATCGTTCTACTTTTTTCCGAATCAATCACTTAGCAATTTCCGTTCGCTCTTCGCATGACCTCAGCCTGGTTTCTCCTGCGCATATTTTCCACTCCCACCGCCCTTTTACGGTAGAAACTCCTCCTTAGGGTTTTCACCCGACCAGCAGCACCGAGTTCGTCGAAAACTGCCCTGCTTATTTCGCCGCTCGAATGGGCCATCCTGAGCGAAGCGAGGGACCGTTTTTCTCGTGCGAAATCGGTCCCAAGGTTCAGGCTGGTTCTTGTTAATATATGTTATATTACTGTTATAGTAATATATAGGTGCGGTACGGAAGTCGCAGTAGCGTTTCCGGCCCACACGCCGAAAATTGCTGGCCTTGTCTTTCCTTGCCCGGCCTAAACCCACGTTTCGGTCTGTTCATGAACGCGCTACTACGCTGTACGCTCGGTGAACTATATCTTTTCGAGGGACTTGCGCACAGCATACGGCCAAGAGCGATCGTCAGGCATCAGCGAATCCCGGATCCGGCTCGCGGAACCGACTCTGTGTAGACACGCTCGCGCTAACTCCATTGTTTGCCACTCTTACGGGAAAAAAGTCGGGAGGCTCAGGCGCGGCCGCGCAATTCGGGACGGGGGCCACAGGCGGGATTTGTTAACCGAACTTTCCCACTTGGGCACTTCTGGTTCCGTTAAGTGCTTTGGAATCAGTCAAGGTTAGGGAAAGGTCTTCACCACAAAACGGCCTTCTACCGTGCCGCTGGCACCTCAATTTCGTAGCTCTGTTTTTGCGCGACCAGGCGCGGTGGCGGCTGGCTCGGCAATTGCAATTTCAACTTCTCGATCAGCAGCTTGCTGTCGGGAGAAGGCTGTGTGTAGCGCGGCAGAATCAACCATCGTTGATCGACCGTAGGAATCCACACATCAATCATTTTGATTTCCGCCAACTTCTCCAACACCGCCGTAGGCGTCAACCCTGGGGCGTGCAGCAACAGACGCTGCTTCAGCGTCACTTGTAAGCAGTACGCAAGAAAGGCGATCAGAATGTGCGCGTCGGCGCGATGCTCCAATTGATGGCGGATCGGGCGTATGGAGAGTTCACTCTTGAGAGATTTGAATACCGATTCGATCTGGGTCAACTGCACGTAGCGGGTCCACAGCACGCTGGGATCTCCGGCGGTAAGGTTGGAGCGCAGCAAGTAGTGTCCGTCGCGCCATTCCGCCTCCTGGAGCTTTTGCTTATCCACACGAAACTGGAAGGTCTCACGGGTGACCGGCTGGCCTTCCTCCGGTACTTGCATCTGCACGAAATGAAATGCGCGGCCCGCGGCTGCTTTGGCCGCGCCCAAACGCATCAGCAACTGCACCAGCGAGGGCAGGCTGCGCCGCATGGCACGGAGCTTTCTGAGCAAGCGAGCCAGACGCTTGCGGCGCATGGCGGTCTCTTTGGCTCTTCTTCCTTCACTCTTGGCCAGCACATAGAGTTCGCCGTCCTGCTCAAATAGTTTCACGTCCACCGACTCGCGAACCTGCTGCCAGGGCAGATCCAGCCACTTCTTTTCGTACTGCTGGATCTTGCCTTTTGGCGTTCCCACCAGATAAAAAATCTCACGTGCCGGATCCCGCATCTCTTGCAAGATCTCTTCGGTCGGAATCCCGCGATCCATCACCCACATGCGTTTTGCTTTCCCGTAAGTCTTCTCGATCTTGTCCAGAAACCCGCGCAGGGTGGTGCGATCACTGGTGTTGCCGTCCATCACTTCATAGGCCAACGGGAACCCATCGGTAGTGATCACCAGCGCAATCACCAGCTGTAAACAGTCTGTCCGTTTATCGCGACTGTGACCGTACTTGGCCTTGGGGTTCTCTTCCATCGCACCTTCAAAATACGTGCTGGTCAGGTCGTAGAGCAGTACTTCGAACTCCGCCTTAAACAGATCGGCCCACTTCTGGCGCAGCCACAGAAAGAGATCTTGCTTGTGCTCCAGCACGCGATCTAGGCAGCGATACAAGCGGTTTTTCTCCGCCACGGAGAAATCGGTCCCGAGCAACGCATCCATGGCGGTGGTCAGATACCACTGGTGATGTACACGAAACTCGCTCCCCGGATCCAGCAACTGGCTCACGACCAGTAGTTGCAATACTTTTTCCCAAGGAACTTCTTCCCGTGTTCCGGCAAGGCGAGCGTTCCAAAACTCATCGAGGCCCAGTTGGCGCCACAACTCGCATCCCAACCAGCAACTGCCGAACAGGCGTGGACACCGTAGTTCGAGGCCGCTAAGTTTAACCTGCAGACTGTCGACGGCATCGGCGGGAATCTCGCGGTCGTCGGGAAATAAACTTAAGTTCGCATACTCTTGCTGCTGTTCGTCAAACACCGACAACGTCTTGCGCCATGCCGCTTGTTGTTGATCGTTGATCTCGCCGAGATAGAGAACAGTTCGTTGCACCGTCTTGTCGGACGCGATGCGATGGTTTTCTACGATGCTGAAGTAGCGATGATCCTTGCCGTCTTTTATGCGATGGATGCTGCGCAGAAACATGTCCATTGCAGACTGCCAGAAGTCCGGTGCCAAAGGGAAGACGCTTGGTCTTCACTCTGCGCTTTTTTCAAAGCGAGGCGATGGAAACGCACGGCTTAACCGCGAAAATTATGCCAAAAATGCCAAAAATCGCCTGCAACTGGTCAAGTTGGGTTAAGTGTCCCAAAATGAATGGCATGGCCAAGCGGGGTCGGCGCGCCGACATTTTTCCACAGGCATGTACCACGGCGGGCCTCCTCGCGCTCCCCTTTTCGAGGGGTCTTGTCCTCTGTGCTCGTTGTTGACCCATTTCTCGTCTCCCTCTACCATCTCTCTATGCCCCGCAAACTGCTCTTCCTGGCCGTTTTGCTTCTGGCCGCGATTCCGCTCCCCGCGCAATCCGTCGACGAGATCATCTCCAGCTACATCACCGCCCGTGGTGGCCTAGACAAAATCAAATCCGTGAAGACCGAACGCATCTCCGGCACCATCTCGTTCGGCCCCGACGCCGACGGGCCGTTTCTCGTGGAACGCCGCCGCCCTCTTAAACTGCACATGGAAATCACCCTCAACGGACAAACCCTCATCCGCGTCTACGACGGAAAATCCGCCGGCTGGATCTACAACCCGTTTATGCCTAACCCATCCGTCCAGTCTATGACGGCCCTCGACCTCAACAATATCTTCGATGAAGCCGATTTCGACGGCCCCTTTGTCGATTACAAGGACAAAGGCAACAAAATCGAGTTCGTCGACAAGGAAGAAATTCTCGGCAAACCGTCGTATAAATTGAAACTCACCAACAAAAACGGCGATATCAGTTTGTTCTACTTCGGTGCCTCTAACTCCATGCTTCTTAAATGGGAAGGCACGCGCAAAGTCGAAGGCAAAGACCAGCCCTGGGAGACTTTTTTCCACGACTTCCGCGAGATCAACGGGCTGAGATACCCCTTCCTCATCGAGTCGGACGCCCCCGGCACCAATCAAACGCAAAAAATCACTGCGGAAAAGATAGAAGTGAATATTCCCGTCGAAGAGTCGCGCTTTGAGAAGCCGAATCCGCCCGCGCCTCCAGCATCGCCCCCTGCCCCGGTGAAACCACAATGATCCGCCCAGCTAAATCAGATGTCCGCCATTCCAACAAATCAGAAGCCTGCCTCTGAGTTCGGCCTCTGCGACGATTGCCTCCACGCACGCCAAATCTCCTCCCCTCGCGGTTCACAATTTCTTCTCTGCCAGCTTTCCCAATCCGATCCGCGCTTCCCGAAATATCCTCGTCTCCCCGTTTTGCGTTGCTCCGGCCACAAACCAAATCTCCCTTAATTCTTCTAATTATATTACTACAATTATTATATAATTAAGAGTACACATTCGCCTCGCGGTCTCTCTGTTTTTCCTTTCGCCTCCGGCGCTTTCTTTCTCAACCTTTCCGAGCCACTGTTTCTCGCCCTCATCTCCGCCGCACAATCCCTAAAGATCACCGGCCATCGGCCCGGCGCAACTGTGGAGCCAGACGGAGTTCCTGTCGGCACAGCTCCTCCTGACGAAGAAACTCCTCGGCGGCTGTTTCCACGGCACCAAGGCCGAGTTTGGCCAGCACCTGGAACATCCCTATGGCGGCGCGTATCTGGGACTGGGCTTCCCCAAGCGATGATCGAACAGCCCGTCGTAGCCGAACTCTTCGTAGCGTCGTTTCCAGCGTCGCATCTGCCGATCACTGATCCCGATAATCTCGGCTGCCTGCTCCCAGGTAATCTTCTTGGCCAAGGCTCGCAAAATCACTTCCTGTAGTTTCATCGCCGGCTCCACTGCCGCCCTCGGGTAAGTCTCCATGCCGCCCCTCCGACTGGTAGCCTTACCCTAGCGGCCCGCTGAAAGCGGACATATCGTGTGCTACCAACAAGTGGTTGCTCGTCGTTGCCGCCTTCATTGCTCTGTGCTAGCATCGCCCGGTTAAGAAGAGCGGACCAGGGTTTTTTCGATTCTCCTTCGCCCCGCTTCTCGGGACCCAGGGTAGGGCCGCGCTCTCCTTCAAAAAAATTTACAACTTCGCCAGGCGCGGGCCCCGCCTGATTTTTATCGGCGGACCGTCGCTCGGTGACCTTGTAAGCCACCCCGAAGCGGAGGTCTGTCATGAAAATTTATCCCACCAAGGACATCAGAAACATAGGCATTGTAGGCCACGGCGGCACCGGAAAGACGCAACTGGTGTCGTCGTTACTGTTTACCGCCGGAGCGACCCAGCGCTTTGGCAAGGTTGCGGAAGGAACCACGACGACCGACTGGGACGAAGAGGAAATCGCGCGCAAAATTTCCATTCAAGCCGGTCTGGCTCACGCCGAATGGCCGTGCACGCTGTGTTCCGGCGGCACCGTGAAGATCAATTTCATCGACCTTCCCGGTTATTCCACCTTCATCACCGAAACGAAAGCGGCTCTCGTCGCGGCCGACGCGGCGCTGATCACTGTCGATGCGCACGTCGGCGCGCAAGTGACCACGGAAAAAGTTTGGGATTACTGCGCCGAGTACGATATTCCGCGCGCGTTTGTGCTCACCTGGATGGATCGCGAGCTTTCCAGTTTCGACCGCTCGATGGAATCTCTCACGGCACTGTTCGGCCGGCAGGTGGTCGCGCTGCAGATGCCCATCGGCAGTGAAAAGGGCTTTCGCGGGGTCATCGATCTTGTTTCGATGAAGGCGCATTTGTACACGCCCGACGGCGATGGCAAAGCCACGGTCGAAAATATCCCCGATGCGTTGAAGGAGGAAGCCGAAGAGGCCCACGAAAAGTTAGTGGAAATGATCGCCGAGGGCGACGACGAAATGATGGAGGAATTTTTCCGCGAGGGCACCATTCCGATCGAAGATTTAATCCCGGCGGTGCGCAAAGCCATCGTGACGGAAAAAATTGTGCCGGTCCTGATGATCTCTTCGACACGCAATGTCGGCAACGCGAGCCTGCTGACCTTCCTTGCCGATGCTTTTCCGCACCCCGATGAGCATGCCCAGGTCGGTTACAAAGAGCCCGCCGGGAAAGGCGACCGCATCGACCGCAAGTACGACGACGCGCAGCCGTTGTCGCTCTTCGTTTTCAAAACGCTCGCCGATGCATTCGCAGGACGCATCAACTATTTCAAAGTGAAAAGCGGCGTGCTGAAAAACGACGCGACCGTCCAGAATTTCAATCGAAATATTCCGGAGCGCTTGCAGCACACCATGGTGGTGCAGGGCAAGCAACTCACGGAGATTCAGGAACTGCACGCCGGTGATATCGGCGCCATCGCCAAGCTGAAGGAAACCGTCACGGGCGACACGCTCGGCGACAAGAATTCGCCCATTTTTTACGCCCCTGCGAACCTGCCGGAACCTTCCATCACATTTGCCGTTGAGCCCAAAACGCGCGCCGACGAGGACAAGATCGGCGTGGCGATTCACCGAATCATGGAAGAAGATCCGGCTCTGCGTTTTTCCCGTGACCCGCAGACGAAAGAGTTTTTGCTCGCGGGCAATGGCCAGCAGCACGTCGAGGTTGTCGTCGCGAAACTGCAGAAGCGCTACAATGTCAGCCTCACGCTGAAGCCGCCCAAAGTGCCCTATCGAGAAACCATTCGTGGCAAGGCGGATGCCGAGGGCAAGCACAAGAAACAATCCGGGGGACACGGGCAATTCGGCGTATGCCGCGTCAAATTTGAGCCGATGGAGCGTGGCAAGGGCATCGAATTTGTGGATGACATTTTCGGCGGAACGATTCCGAAGAACTGGATTCCGTCCGTCGAACGCGGGGTGCGCGAAGCTGCGGCGCGCGGCCATCTGGCAGGATTTCCTATGACGGATTTCCGTGCAATCGTCTATGACGGCAAGTATCACGACGTCGATTCCTCGGATATCGCATTCAAGATTGCCGGTTCGCTGGCGTTCAAGGAAGCGATGAAGCAGGCGCGGCCGACTTTACTGGAACCCGTCATGCACGTGGAAGTGTTTGCGCCGGATCAATTCTCTGGCGATTTGATGGGCGACCTCAGTTCGCGACGCGGGCGTATCGAGGGCAGCGAATCGCGCGGGCACAACGTCATCGTCAAGGCGACCGTGCCGCTGGCGGAAATGCTTTCCTATGCGACGGACCTGACTTCCATGACGCAGGGACGCGCCAGCTACTCGATGGAATACTCGCACTACGATTATGTTCCAAATGAGTTGGCGGAAAAGGTCATTGCGGCGCACAAAGCCGCTCATGGCGAAGCTCTGGTTGAAGAAGAGGCATAAGTTCGTTGTGTTGGTTGGTTCAGAGGGGCCCCGCCCGTCTGACGGCGTGCGGGGCTTTCTATCTGTTTTGCCCTGGGCGAATGCAAGGGTCTCGCGGTCATAAGAAGCGTGCGTGTCTCGCCTGTGCTCTGTTGTTGGCCACGATTTCCGGTGCGCAGGAATTTCCTACGGCAAACCCCGAGTCCGCCGACTACGCCCGTTTGAGCCAGAAGATGCTGGAAGGCGGGAGGCCCCGGCAAAGAGCGTAGGCTGAGCCGCAAATCCGTTGGCCGGATGACGCACGACCCATTGGGGAAAATTCTCGCCGACCGTGACATGACTTCGGGTCGGCAGGTGCACGATCTCGCACACCGGACAATCAACGACTAGGTTTACTTTGCTGGCCATACCGCAGTGAATAAACTTTTTCTCGAGGGTTCGCTGCCGGAACGCGAAAGCTACTCGCGGCCTTCGCCGAACGTGTAAATCAGGGTTGCGCCAGACCGGATGTTGGGTTGACCCTGTAGCTGAACTTCGGGATTAAAGTACGAGGTCCGCAGGTAATCCGCGCCCAACCGCACGGAAAGAGAGCGCGACACTCGGTATTGAAAGCCTCCGCCGCCGGCCCACGCAAATCGATTCGTGTATCCGGTGATAATCTGCCCGTCGCTTTCGAAGTTGACGCCCGTTTCCCGGGCTCCGCCAAGCAGAACGTGCGCGAACACGGTTACCCTCCGTGTGCGCAGGGGGTAAAAGACCGGACCAGCCATGTAGGTGAGTAAATCGGCGGTGTGGTCGGAATTGTATGCGTCAAAATTCCGGGAGTAGCCCAGATCGAGTTGCACTCCGAGGCGCCGGCTGAAGTCGGCGTCCCCGACGACTTGAACGCCATTCATCGCGAGCTTGTCGGTTTGCCCAGGTACACCGGCGTAGGTATACGTATAACCGGCGCCCGCTTCCAACACCGGTGCCACGCCCGCCACGAGCGGGCCCTGGGCATAAGCTACCGGCACAACCAGGACCACCAGGAGCAACATTTTCGCGATGATTTTCATGGTCATGGATCCCTCAGGGAAGCCCGCGCTTCCTTGCCTCCGTCTAAGACACACTGCCGCTTGTCCCGGGCCATCTCCATCCTGCTAAGCCCAATGCAAAGGGGGTTGGTCCTTGAATTATATGCAGCGGAGTAAGGCAGGTTCAACGCGAGAAAGGTACAGGACCATTTTTTTAAGTCCTTTCGTATCAAATTGATGGATACGATTAGCCACCTGTACGGAAGACCGGATTTCTTGCACACGGCTGCCGAACGCCGTCCTGTTCGTGGCCGAGGCGAGCAGAAATTGCCGGCTAGGAAACCAACCTCGGTAGGAACATTCCGGTGTGGCGCGAGTGCTCTTCAAAGCTCGGGCCGAACTCTTCGCGCAGAAATCGCTCTTCTCGGCGGGCTTTGAAGTAGAACGTCGCCAGCGATAAGACCACGGCCAAACACCCTCGGAGGTTTGCGGCAATCATGGCGGTGCCGACCATGGCCAGCAGAATGCCGGTGTAGATTGGATGGCGAATCCAGCGGTACAAACCGGTGCTGACCAGTTGATGATCTTTCTTGAGGGCCACCATGCCGCTCCAGTTTGAGCCGAGGCTCAGGCGCGCCCAAATACTGATCCCGACGCCAACCGCTGTCAGCGCCAGTCCCGTTGTCCAAACCTCGAAAACGTGCGGCACGACGCGGTAATCCAGCCAGCCCCAATGCCACGAGCCCTCGAAGAGCAGCCAGAACGCAAAAAACAAAAGAACTTCGTGTTGCGCTCGCTCACCCCATCCTTCAAGCTTCTTGGACTTCTTCATCCCGAAAATCATCACCAGCCACACGACCGCGAGGAGCCACCAGAAATAGGAAGCCCACTGCCAAGCTTGATCTGCCGTTAGCCAGTCCGAGTGCATGTGCAGTCTTTATCCAAATCATATACGTTTCTTTGGGTGGAATGATTTCGTTCACGCGGTTTTTGCAGGCGAGCTGGACTCGCCGGCCGCCAAATTGGAGGTTGTCGCTTGGCGGCGAGTCAGCGAATAATCTTTGGCATGAAAAGGACCGCCCACCCCCATTATCGCCCACAGACGCGCGCTATTCATGCCGGCGAACCTGAAAAGCATGGCGTTGGCGCGCCGGTCACTGCCGCCATCGTTCGTTCTTCTACCTTCACGCTTTCCTCCACCGAAGAGCTGAAACTTTGGGCCGAGGGAAAACGCAAAGTGTTCATGTACACGCGCGACGGGAATCCCACGCTCGCGATGGCGGAACGAAAACTCGCTGCGCTCGAAGGGGCCGAGGACGCAGTGGTCACGGCATCGGGTATGGCCGCGATTTCCAGTACGCTCCTCAATTTTCTTGGCCGCGGCGATGAGCTCATTTGCACAGCGCAAGTTTACGGCGGAGCCTATCGCCTGATGCGCGATATCTTTCCGCGGTTTGGCATTACCGTTCGTCACATCGAATCGTCGTTGAAGGGACTGGAATCGCTGCTCACGCCCAGGACCAAGGTCCTGTATGTGGAAACGCCCACGAATCCCACGGTGTTTTTGGTCGATTTGCGCAAGGCCGCCGCGTTCGCGCGCAAACATCATCTCGTCAGCATCGTCGATAACACGTTCGCGACGCCCATGCTGCAAAATCCCATCGAATATGGATTCGACATGGTCGTGCACAGTGTGACCAAAGGGCTCTCCGGGCACTCGGATCTGCTCGGCGGCGTTTCGGCGGGCAGAGCGGACTATGTGAAGGAAGTCCGCCACATGGTGTCCTGCTTGGGTGGTGTGATGGACCCCGATGTTGCGTTTCTCCTGATGCGTGGCATAAAAACGCTGGGCGTGCGGTTGCAGCGGCAGTGCGAGACGGCCTTGCGCGTTGCGAAGTATTTGGAGAAACATCCGAAAGTAGAGCGCGTTCACTATCCGGGACTCGCGTCCCACGCAAATCACGCGCTTGCCAAAAAACAGATGCGCGGTTTTGGCTCGATGGTGGCCTTCGATATGAAAGGCGGGCTGGCTGCGGCGAGAAAATTTTGCGACCGCGCTAAGCTTTTCTTACTTGCAGCGAGTCTGGGTGGCGTGGAATCTCTGATTATTCTTCCGATTTATGGCTCACACAACCGTATGAGCAAAGAAGAATTGCGACGGGCCGGAGTGCAGCCTGGGACCGTGCGCATGTCTGTCGGCTTGGAAGATGCCCAGGATTTGATCGACGATCTGGAGCAGGCGCTGCGCTGACTTTCCGCACGCAAGTCTCAGGGATTTGCGTTTGGTGCGCCGTACTCGGTTTGATCCACAAACTGTGCCGCCAGGCCTTTCGGGCCGACCGCCCAGCCTTTGCCGCTGATGAACGTCACGGCATTCAGCCCCGGCGAATCGATGGGCGTCCAGTGAATTCCGTCGCGGCTTGTTTCCGCTCCATTCAGCCCAACCGCGACAAATCCGGCGTCGAACGTGTCCACGGCCGAGCGAAATCCCGCCGGAAGCGTCTCTGCCAGTTGCCAGTTTTTTCCTTCGTCGCTAGAATACGCGGCAGTTTTTTCCCTGCCGTTCGGCTTTTCGTAGTCGCCTCCCACAACAACGACGGTGTCGCCCGCTCGCACGATGGAGAAGATGCCTTGCGAGGCTTTGCCATGCAACACGGGCGTTTCGCTCACGGTCCAGGTCTGTCCCAAATCGGTCGAGTGAAACACTCGCGCCGACGGGCCGCCTGTCGCGAAATACAGGTGCGTTTTTTCGAACAGCAATAAACTTGAATTGCTCGCTGCGAATGCGCCTTCGTCGGGAAGGGCCAGCGGCATGTGGTCCCGGGGCAACTCCTTCCAGTCGGTGCCGTCTGTTGTTGCCAGCAGCAGGAATTTTCCCTCAACGGGGTCACTGAGGGCGAAGCAGCGATTATCGTCGAAACAGGCCAAGGCATCGAGAAAAAACCCTTTGCGCTTGCCGCTGTACTGCAGTTGCCAGGTGGCTCCGCCGTCGGTTGACTTATAGATACGGGAAGCTTGGCCTTCGCCGCTGGACATGACATACACGGTTTTGCCATCAAATGTCTGAATCGCTCGGAAATCCAGGTTCGCGGATTCGCGAATGTTTACCGGCGCCCAGTTTTGCCCGGCATCGAGGGAGCGCACGATGGCTCCCTTGGATCCGGTTGCCCAAACGATCGTGCTGCTGCGATGAACAACGAGTGCGAGCCCGCGCAAGTTCGCATCGACGCCCGTGGATTGTACCGTCCACCACGAGCTGCTAGGCGCCAAGAGCATCAGAATGCCGCAAAAAAACCAGCGCATCGGATCACTTTAACAGGATTTGATGTGGCTTACTTCTTGAGGGTTGGCGCGCCGGGGGAGATTACCGAACGGGCTTCGGGATGTTTTGGACTCCAATCCTCGGGGGGAAATGCAACGCGCCAAAACGACGGACAAGCCTCGGTGAACTCCAGTCCGATTTCCGCTTTGCCCGAACGGACCGGTCCGAGGAACACGACGTGACACTCCTGCTCTTCCTTGGTCTGTTTGTGTTGCAGAAGGACGGTCCCGCCGCTGGTCAGCCGCGCCTGTAACTGGACCAGGGCACCATGGGCGTTGATTGCCAGGGTAAGGGCTTCCTCTTCAAATGATTTCCCCTGGGCATCGCTGCCCCGGACTTTCACTCCCACCTGCATCAGCACCCGCTGACTCCGCCGACGAGGACTCGGGTGGCTCTGGGGATTCGAAGGTGTAGACATAGTACCTGACCTCGTTCTTCCAATATACCTTCGGAAGCGTGAAAGTCGAGAGGGAAGGAGGATTCCCGTATGCTAAAACGACACCAGGCACTGGGGAAGACGCGTTCTGAACGCACGCGCAGGCAGAAGTGCCTGTGCCACAGAAGGCCCAAGCCGCGGCCCTAAGAAGGCGATCTCAACTGCGCTGTTCGATGGGTAGATACGGACGCGTGTCGTAGCCCAGGTAGACCTGGCGCGGCCGCGCGATCTTTTGTTCTGTATCGAGCAACATCTCTTCCCACTGTGCCACCCAGCCGGACATTCTTGGAATAGCGAACAGCACCGGGAACATGGTCATGGGGAAGCCCATCGACTGATAGATCAAGCCAGTGTAAAAATCTACGTTCGGATACAGCTTGCGCTTGACGAAATATTCGTCTTCGAGAGCAATTCGTTCGCATTCCAGCGCGATTTCGAGCATCGGGTTCTTGCCCATGAGTTCGAATACTTCGTAGGCGATCTTCTTGATGATCCGCGCACGAGGATCGTAGTTCTTGTAGATTCGGTGGCCGAAGCCCATCAGCCGCGTCTCACCCGTTTTTACGCGTTTGATGAACTCGGGAACCTTCGCGGCCGAGCCGATCTCCATGAGCATTCGCAGAGCTTCTTCGTTTGCGCCGCCGTGTAGCGGGCCATAGAGCGCGGCCGTCGCCGCTGCGGACGCGCAGAACGGATCGACATGACTGCTGCCTACGCCGCGAATCGTATTTGCCGAGCAGTTCTGTTCATGATCGGCGTGCAGAATGAACAGCACGTCCAGCGCCCGCTCGAGCGTCGGGTTCGGCCGGTAACGCGACTCGCTCGTGCGGAACAGCATGTTCAGGAAGTTGCCGGTGTAACTCAGATCGTTGTCCGGGTACACGTACGGCATGCCGAGCGTGTGGCGATACGCAAATGCCGCGAGCGTCGGCATCTTCCCGATCAGGCGATAGGTCTGTTTCTTGCGCGCTTCGGCGTCAAAGATGTGCTTCGAGTCCGGATAGAACGTGCTGAGCCCGGCGATTGTCGAAATCAACATGCCCATCGGGTGGGCGTCGTAGTGGAAGCCATCCAGAAATTTCTTGATGCTTTCGTGAATGTACGTGTGGTGCGTGACGTGGTACTGCCATTCCTGCAATTGCGCCGCGTTGGGCAGCTCTCCATTCAGCAACAGGTAGGCGGTTTCGAGATAAGTCGACTTCTCGGCTAACTCCTCGATGGGATAGCCCCGGTAGCGCAGGATGCCTTTATCGCCGTCGATGTAAGTGATGCGGCTGATGCAAGAGGCCGTATTGCTGAAGGCCGGGTCGTAACTCATCATGCCAAATTCGTCTTCGTGGACCTTGATCTTCCGTAAATCGCTGGCGCGAATGGTTTCGTGGGTGATGGGGAC
The DNA here is from genome assembly GCA_963783955.1 of Candidatus Acidiferrales bacterium. Classification (GTDB taxonomy): domain Bacteria; phylum Acidobacteriota; class Terriglobia; order Acidiferrales; family UBA7541; genus Acidiferrum. Next base: position 119,126 of record CAWAPN010000007.1, read on the forward strand.
TTCGTAGCTTTTCCCCGTGCGGTTATCCGTGATCGTCAGTGATTCGCGACGAGAGGAAGCATCCTCCGTGGTTTTCGTTTGCGTTAGCGGAAGTGCAGAGTCCATGCAGAGTACCTCGATCGGGAAAAGGCCGGGACGAAGCCTTGTAGAAATACCACTGTACACCAAAGGAAGGTGCGGTGGAAATCGCCGAGACGTGCTAGACCGCAGACCGACGTAAAGCGCTTGGCCCTAACCGCTTGCTCGGGAAGGAGATAAAGCGGGGTTCGCCCGCCACGATAGGCCTCTTGACAATAGTCGTTATCACGACTAGTATGGGTTCGTTCCTCAAGGAGGGCCCCATGATTCAGATCCATAAAAGCAAAGATCGCGGCCATGCCAACCACGGCTGGCTTGATTCACGTTTCAGTTTTTCGTTTGCGGATTACTACGATTCCAAGCACGTGCAGTTTCGCACCCTGCGTGTCATGAACGACGACCGCATCGCCGGTGGCGGCGGCTTCCCGACGCACCCGCATCGCGACATGGAAATCGTGACTTACGTGCTCGAAGGTGCGCTGGCGCACAAGGACAGCATGGGCAACGGTTCTGTGATTCGTCCCGGTGACGTCCAGTATATGAGCGCGGGAACGGGCGTGTCGCATAGCGAGTTCAACGCCTCCGAGACCGAACCGGTGCACATGTACCAGATCTGGATGTTCCCGGATAAGAAGAACTATGCCCCGGCATACGACCAGAAACATTTTTCCGAAGCGGAGAAGCGCGGCAAACTGCGCCTGGTTGTTTCACCGGATGGACGGGATGGCTCGGTGAAAATCCGGCAGGGCAATGAGCTGTATACCGCCGTTCTTGGACCGGGCGAATCGGTAAAGCACGACATTCAACCGGATCGTCATGCGTATGTTCAGGTCGCGCGGGGCAGCGTGAAGCTCAACGGCAAGGAGCTGGAGACCGGCGACGGTGTGGCGATTTCCGAAGAGAAGTCGTTGCAACTAACCGGAGTAACTGACGCCGAAGTGCTGTTGTTCGACCTAGCGTAAAGCAAGCGGAATAGTGAAGCGCAGGGAAAAGGGCAGGGCTATCCTGCCCTTTTTTATTGGCGACTCTTGCAATCTCAGGCTGCTGTAGCGCGCGAAGTCCAGGCAGACAGAGCGGCAAGAAGGCCGACGACGATCGCGCCGAGCAAAATAATGAGAGAAATCGAGAGCGCGGCGGGTTTCGCGGTCATGAGGTAGATGATGCCGAGAGCTAAAACGAAGCGGATACGGACGAGCGTAACGATCATGGGATCTAAAACCCGCGCCAGGACCGCTCCCGGCAGATTGCCCGAGCCTTCGGGGAGCGCGGCGCGAATTTTTTTCATCCTCGGCAGAATCAGCAGGAATCCGATTACCAGAGCGACCACGATGGCGAGGAGCGACGCAGAGATCCACCCCTGCCTCATGGCTCCGGTCATCGAGGCCATGTAGCCTCCGCTGACGATCAGGATCAGGAGACCGGGGCCGGAGATAGGCAGAGACAGTTTGTAGATGCGCAACCAGGAGCGCGCCTGGTCGGATGTCGTCGAGCGGCGAAGAAGAGAAGAAGCAGCCCATTCGAGGCCGTACCCGACGAAGAGGCCGACCAAGCCGAGGAAATGTGTGAACAGGGTGATTGGATAAGGGCTCATGCCAGACTTAGTCTACAAGACCTGTGGCGTATATGGGTTCGAATTCCACCGTAGCGGAAGCCTGCTTGTCGCGGCCAATTTCAGCCGCGAGTGCGTTGAAATTCGCGCATATAGCCGATGAGCGCTTCGACGGCGTCCTGCCCGACCGCGTTGTAGAGAGAGATGCGCATCCCGCCTACGGAGCGGTGACCCGGCGTGCCGACGAGATTGGCAGCGCCAGCGCCTTTGGCAAATTCTTTTTCGACGGCTTCGTCGCCGCCGGCGACGCGAAAGACCACATTCATGAGCGAGCGTGAGGATCTCAGGACAGGGCAGCGGTAAAAACCATCGCTGTTGTCGATGGTGTCATAGAGCAACTTGGCTTTGCCCTCATTGCGTTTTTGAATGCCCGAAAGGCCGCCTTCGGAGGCGATCCATTCGGTGACCAGGCCCAGGATGTACACCGCGAACGTCGGCGGCGTGTGATACAGGGACTTTTCCTTGATATGCGTCCGGTACTGAAGGATGGTCGGTAAGTTCTTGTCCGCGCGTTCGGCAAGGTCTTTGCGAACGATCACTAGGGTGACGCCGCTTGGGCCGAGATTTTTCTGGGCTCCGGCGAAGACCAGACCGAATTTGGAAACATCGATCGGGCGCGAAGCAATGTCCGAAGACATATCCGCGACGAGCGGTGCGGCACTGGCCGGCAGCGAATGGTATTGCGTGCCTTCGATGGTGTTGTTGGTACAGAAGTAGGTGTAGGAAGCATCCGCGGACAGCTTGATTTCGTCTGCGCGTGGCACGCGAGTGAACTTCTCCGCTTCGGTGCTGGCCGCGATGTTGTGCAGGAAACCTTTCTTCAGTTCGCCGATGGCCTTCGCGGTCCAGGCTCCGGTGTGCAGGACGTCGATGGGCTTGCCGGGGAGAGCCAGGTTTTGCGGCACGGACGAAAACTGCATGCTGCCGCCGCCTTGGACGAAAATTACCGCGTAGTCGTCAGGAATCGCCAGGAGCTTCCGGAGATTTTGCTCGGCCGCGTTATTAATGGCTTCGAATTCAGCCGAGCGATGAGACAGCTCCATGACGGACATGCCGGTGCCGTGATAATCGAGAAGCTCCTCGCGCAGGCGCTCGAGAACCGGAAGTGGCAGGGCGGCGGGCCCGGCGTTGAAGTTAAAGACGCGATTTGTAGGACGCGCAGGGGCAGAAGTGCTCACGATGTGGAAACCTTTCGATGAAATTTGCGGTGCGTCCGAAGCGGACAAGCCGAGAAAAGAACCGCTCTTCAGAATAGCAGATGGAATGAGAGTTTCCGAGGGCCATTGAAAATCGCGCTGGTGTGACATACTCCCCGGGCCGAAGCCGGGGGCTTCTCAAGCAACCGTAGCTAAGTGCCTATCTGTTTGCGCTTGAAGGCGTAGTCCACGCCCGAAAATCACCAAAGCTGCCGCATGGTCACGTCCCATCGTTAAGCCGCAGTGGCAACGATGTACTCGTTCGGGCAGTAAAACAGCATCGGGATATCGAAGGGGAAATCAAAACATTAACCCTCTGGCAACTGGTCGATTTGATCGAATACGCGAACCGGAGTACGGTTCTTCCAGGCTTCGATTCGTTCTTGTAGCCCGGCATTGTACAGTTCCCGACACGGGCCACACGTCTTTCTTGCCATGTTCCGAACCGTAGCACAGGTAAATGAGATTCGGCACGGTATACATTGTGTTCTTTATGGAGCAGCAGAAAACCCAGCTCACTTTAATGGTGCCTTATATCCCCGCCCTGAACGGCGAGGTTTTACGGCACCACGGATAATCCGCGCAACCAGGTCGTGCGCTCGCAATACCATTCGAAAGAGCCGAGACAAAGCCAGGGCCGTTTGGGAGGTGAAACCGTCAATGGGTCTACAGAAATGGATTTTGGTTGTTGTTGTAATCGCTGCCGCGGGGTGCCAGGGGCAACCTAGTGCCGCCGATCATGCGGAGTCATTGACCGTGGAGCGTGGAGCGGCGGTAGAGCAAAGCGTGCGCGGCTTCATGGCCAGGGTGGCAGAGGACGTTACGCAAGGGGGGCCGACGGCGTGGGGCAAAGAGTTTGCCGACGGGCCGAACTTTTTTATGGCGTCAGAGGGAATATTAGTGTTTCCGAGCGGCGCGGCGGCCGCTCAGGGGATTCCCGCCCTGACGCAGATCATCAAGAAGATTGAATTGCGGTGGGGGCCGGATTTGCGCGTTGATCCTCTGAGTCCCGATTTGGCTGTGGTCGGAACCACGTATCAGGAGTTTCGTACCGACCCGCAGGGGCACGAATTGGCGGAGAAGGGATATCTCAGCGGTGTAGTGGAACAACGAAATGGGAAGTGGCAGTTTCGCGACGCGCATTGGTCCGTGGAGCCGCCGGCGACGAAGTGAGCCAACCGAACCGAGTTAGAGTTCGAGCGCAGCGATTTCCTGGAGCAGGCGCAGGAGCGTCGAACGCTCTTCCGTGGTCAGGGCTTCGCGGACCTTTTGATCAGCGGCGATCCGAGCCTTGATGAGTTGCTCGCGGTAGGTGCTCCCCTTGGCGGTGAGAGAAACGAGGATGGCCCGGCCGGTGGAGGCTTTTTTCTCGGCGACCAATCCTTCCTGTACCAGAGACTTGATGGTACGGTGCACAACCGTCCGGTCGAAACCGAGCAACGTTGCAATTTGATTCTGGTTCAGGCTGGCCCCGCCGCGCAGCGTGGAGAGAATGAAGCCGCGCGTGGACGAGCAGCGCGTTTTGCGCTCCAGTTGCTTACCCACCGAGAAATAAGCGGCGGTGATGTGCGCCAGCACGGAATCCTTCAGGATGTTCTCCGGGATGGTCTTCGATGCAGCAGGAATCATAGGACGGTAACCGTGGCTTCGAGCGGCCTGCGCCATTGCGGCTGATCCACGTGCGCGGCCGATTTCTTACCGATGGCGATGACCATGACAATCTCATGGAAACGTGGCGAAAGCGCCAAGAAGCTAGAAAGCCGCTGGCCATCGAAGCCCTCCATGGGACATGTATTCAGGTCGAATGCTTCGGCGGCAATCATCAGGTTTTCGCAGGCGAGAGAAGCACTCTTGGTGGCCCACTTGAAGAGATCCTGACGAGATACCGGCGGCAGGCCCGTCGTTTTCCAGAAATGCAGAATGCGGAAAAGAAACCATTTGAAGGCGCCGAAGATGCCAAAGGGACCGGGCATGAAAATGATGCGGCCCACTTTGGCGGTCAGCGCGTAGTCCCGGAGCTTTTCGTCGCTGAAGCCGGTGGCGCGCATCCAGTTCAGTTGCAGCTCGGAAGTCTTTTGCAGGGAGCCGATGTCGGCGACGGCGATGACCAGCGCGGACGCGGTAACGGCGGGGCTCTGCAGGAGACACAGACGGGCGGCGATGCTCCGCTGCGATGGCGTTTCGACCCAGTAGAAGCGGTAGGGTTGCATGTTGAAGCTGGAAGGGGCGAGGCAGGCGGCCTCGAGGATTTGCGCGCGAATTTCGGGTGCGATGGCGACTGGGTCGAAGGACTTGATGGCGCGGCGGTGGAAGATGGCGTCTAGGATATGGGTCATGGGTAAGGCCTCCATGTTGGTATTGCAACATAGCGATGTTGCGATTGCAACATAAATCTGAGCGCCGCTTCTTGGTCGTTGTGCGAGGGCCGAGCCCTGCAAGGCTAAGGTTAAACCCTACTGTCCCCCTACGCGGAGGCGGTCGCGGTCGCCATAACCAGCGCGAATTCGACGCGGCGGCGCATAGGGTCGATGCGTTCCGCCCGGACGCGGACGCGATCGCCGAGTTTCCAGGTGAGTGCGTTGATCTGTTGGCGCTGACTACGGGAGCGGCGTTCGTTGCCGGGAACCGCGACAATGGCGTGATCGCGTTCGCGGTAGAGGCAGCGAGCTCCCGCGGCTTCTTCGAATGCGTTGACAGGAATCAGACCTTCCACGAAAACTTCGAAGAGCTCGACGAAGCAGCCGAATTTTTGCACGGAAATGATCAGCGCGTCGTACTCGTCTCCGAGATGCTGCTCCATGAATTGCGCCGTTTTCCAGGAGACCAGTTCGCGCTCGGCAGTGGCCGCGCGGCGTTCGGTTTCCGAAGTCTCCGTCGCGATCTCCTCCAAATGTCTTTCGGAATATAAAGTCGCTTCGACGCCCACTGCAGGCTTGATTTGTGATGGGGCCTTGGCGTCGGGATTGGCGAGTGCCCATTTGAGGACTCGATGCACCACGAGATCGGGATAACGGCGAATCGGGGAAGTGAAGTGGGTGTATTCGTCGAAACCGAGAGCGAAATGCCCGAGGGAATCAGCAGCGTAGCGGGCTTGTTTGAGGGAGCGCAGCATTAAATAGGAAAGGATGCGCTCCTCGGGCCGGCCGGAAAGTCTGTCGACGAGTTTTTGGTAATGCTGCGGAGTGATGTGGATGTCCGTGCCGGGGAGCGAGATCCGCTGCTGGCGTTCGCGACCCTGGCCGCGGGAATCGAGTTTGCCGGCTTTCGCGGGAGAAGGCACTTTGCCGTGGCGGACCGTCACTTCGCGCTGATAGAGGTTTTCGACGCCGAGGGAATAGCCGAAGGCACGGGCGAGTTCTTCGAATTCGAGGACCTTGCGGGCGTCGGGTTTTTCGTGCACACGGTGTAGTACGTGGAGGCCGCGCTTGAGAAGGTAGTGGGCGACGGCGCGATTGGCGGCCAGCATGAACTCTTCAATGATGCGATGGGCTACGTTGCGCTCGCTGCGTCCGATGTTGGTCATGTTCTGCTGCTCGTCGAATTGGATGACCGGCTCGGGAAGATCGAAATCGATGGAGCCATTTTCGTTACGGCGGGAATTGAGCAGTTGGGCGAGGTCTTTCATGGCGCGGAAATGATGCTGAAGCGCGGCGTAGCGTTCGCTCATTTGCGAGTCGCCGATCAGGACTTTGTTGACGTTGGTGTAGGTCATGCGTTCGGCGGAGCGCATCACGCCAGGAACCATGAAAGCGGTGAGCGGCCGGCCGGCGTCGTCGAAGTGCATGATGGCGCTCATGACCAGGCGGTCTTGATGCGGATTGAGGGAACACATGCCGTTCGAGAGCGCCTCGGGAAGCATGGGGACCGCGCGATCGACGAAGTACACGGAATTGCCGCGAAGGCGGGCTTCGCGGTCGAGAGGCGATTCGAGATGAACGTAGTGGGCGACGTCGGCGATGTGCACTTGCAACAACCAGCCGTCGCCGTCGCGACGCTCGACGTAAACCGCGTCGTCGAAATCGCGGGCCGTCTCGCCGTCGATGGTGACGATTGGCAGTTCGCGAAAATCCTGGCGCCCGGTGCGCTCCGCTTCATGCACGGGATGTGCCAGGTGTTCTGCTTCTTGCAAGACTTCGGTGGGGAAGGCGTGGGGAAGATGGTGTTTGCGAATGATAATGTCGGTGTCGACGCCGAGATCACCAGGGCGCCCGAGAATTTCGACGACGCGCCCCACGGGAGCAGTGCCGCCGCGGCCGTAGTGGAGGAGCTCGGCGTTCACGACAGCCCCATCGAGTTTGGGAATGTGCGGCAGCCGCTTGCCGCGGCCGGGCTGCTCTCTTTTGCCGCCGAGAAGCTGATCGCGGAGAGCGGGAGCGAGTTCTTCGCCCGGAGAGAGTTCAACATCGTGCTGGACGCGAGGGTCGTAGGGAACGACGATACAGCCCTGCGCAGTGTAACGAAACAGGCCGACGATTGAGGGATGGGCACGGCCAACGATACGGACGATGCGGCCTTCAGCCCGGCGCGCACCGGGTACTCCGCTGAGACGAACGAGGCGCGCGATAACCGTGTCGCCGTGCATGGCGTCTTCGACGTAGTCGCGAGGAATGAAAATGTCGCCGTCAACGTTGCGAAGCGCGACATTCGGAACAACGAAGCCGTAGCCGTCTTGATGCAGGACGAGACGGCCTTTGATTTCGTCGCGCGATGCAGCCTTGTGTTCCGGAAATTTATCAGCAGTGTCCGCGCGGGGGCGATCGGGATGGTCCGGGGCTGCTTTTGCTTTCTGTGAACGGCGAAAAAGAAAACGGCCTCGCGAGATTTCTTCGACCAGGCCGCGTTTTTTTAATTTATCCAGCATTTGCAGCAACGCGCGGCGATCATTTTTCTTGAGGTGGAGCGAGCGGGAAAGATCTTCGAGAGTGACGGAATCACTCCTAAGTTGCAGAAAACGAAGGATGTTATCGATGCTTAGAGGAGCGGGTCGAGGCATGGAAGGAGCACCTTCCTAAGGTGAAAACTGTACGCGCGTATTCTATGCACTTTTCTAAAATAGTTGTAACCATTTTCGCGTCGCCGGAGTTTCATAGACAGGCCAACACACGACCGATTAGCCGCCCTCCGTCAGGCTAATCGGACATTCCTCGAAAGAGGAATAAAAGGGGAGGCGGGAAGACCTGGCCCGCCTCCCTTCTCTTTCCCACCCGTCCATCCTTCTTGTGCCGTTTTGTTGCATGCGCGATTTCTTGACGAAAGATACCGGGAATTTCGGATAGAGAGTCTGACGCCGCCCGTCGATACTGGGGGAGCGTCGTAGCCGTTCGATGCGGTTTTCGGATCTGGGTTTTGGGGGATTTCCATGCTCGTCATCCTTTTTCACGCGTTTGGTGTTGCCTCGTGTGCTTTGACTGCAAGATTTTGGTATCTGCTGGTTCGCAACTAACGGCTCCTCACCAGAAATTCCTTCTTTCTCTTTTTTCCGCAAGCGTTCCATTGTCCATTAAGATTTGAGATGCATTCGGTCGACGGCAGCGGCGACCGCCGCTTGTTCTTGTCTGCTGAGCCGCAGGAGGCTCTGTGAAATGTTGAGTAAGGCCGCGACGTCGCTGGTGGTGATTCTAGTGGTGGCGTTCGTGGTGCGGGCGGGATTTGCGTGGCACCAGACGGCGAAAATGCCGCGCCAAGTGGTCGGAACGGTGCCGTTTCAGACCGAAACCGGACATATTGCGTATTCGCTGGCGACCGGGAAGGGATTTTCTTCGCCGTTTCAACGGGACAGCGGGCCCACGGCTTGGTTGACGCCGGTATATCCGCTGATCGTGGCCGGAATTGTTGAAGTATTTGGCGTTTACACTCGCGCCTCATTTTTCGTCGCGATTTTCTTCAATATTGTTTGCTCTTCTCTGACTTGCGTTGCGATCTTTTATGCCGGCAAACGCGTTGCGGGCCTGGGTGTGGGCAGCTTGGGTGCGTGGCTGTGGGCGTTGTTCCCGAATGCGATCATGATTCCGTTTGAATGGATTTGGGATACCTCGTTGGCGGCGCTGCTGGTGGCGACGATCGTATGGGGCACGCTGAAGTTGCTGGAATCGGAACGATGGCGGAACTGGGCGGCCTACGGCCTGCTTTGGGGTGGTGCGCTGATGACGAACCCATCGGTCGGTTCCGCGCTTCCGGTAATGCTCGGATGGCTTGGATTTCGCATCCGCCACGAAAAGGGTGCAGGCCGCGACTGGAGAGTCGGCCTCGGGCGACCGGCGCTGGCGGCGCTTGTGGCACTGCTCTGTTGCGTTCCTTGGACCGTTAGAAATTACTTGGTGTTTCACCGGTTCATTCCGTTTCGGTCCAACCTTGCGTATGAGTTGTACGTGGGGAACAACGAAAACTACGATGAACGTCGGCGCGGTGTTCCGGTGATCTCGCAGGACCTCGAAACGCTCCGATATCTGCGGATGGGCGAAACGGCGTTCATGGAGGAAGAAAAACGGAAGGCCCTTCGGTTTATTGAGACTCACCCGCGGATGGAAATGCAGTTGATTGCGTGGCGGTTTGTAGACTTCTGGATGGGCGTTCCCGATCCTCTGAGAACGTTTCGGGTGACGGACTCCTGGCTGGTTCGTGGCATTTTGCTGGGAAATTTCTTGAGTTCCTTTGGCGCCTTGTTGGGGGTGATCGTGCTATTCCTGAGGCGCAATGCGTACGCGATCCCCCTTGCGGCGTTTCCGGTGGTTTTTCCCTTGTTGTACTACGTGACGCATACTTCGTTGCGGTACCGGCATCCGATCGATCCTCTGTTGATGTTGCTCCTGGCCGTTGTGGTCGGCGCATTGTCTCGCGGTGTCGCGATGGCTTGGCAACGGCGGAAGCAATCCGTTATCCATGATTCGTAGGCAGAAGCCGAGGAAGGGTGCGGGATTGTCTGCGTGTGGGGATTCAGATACTGTGGTGAGTCTTTTGAGGGAGAGACGGACGGTGAAGAAGATTCTTGTGGGAATTGTGATCGTCATTCTGCTGGTATTGGCGAATGCCGGGCAAGTTTGCGCACAGGCGAGCCCCGAAAATTCGTCGCGGGAGTGGCAGATCTGGACTGGCGGAGGGCATGGAATCAACGGAAGTCAGTCCGGCGACGCGTTGTGGAATCTGGGATTGCGGTACGGAATGATCTTGACCGCGCCGCACCTGCCGGGAATTTTGCGCGGCCAGTTGGAATATGCCGTGGACGTTGTTCCGGTGTGGGTGATTGCGCAGAAAACGAACACGGCGTATGGGGCCAGCGTCGATCCATTTGCGTTCAAGTGGATTTTTGATACGCCGAAAAAAGTGAAACCATTTTTCCAGATCGAGGGTGGGTGTTTGTTTACGAATACAAAGGTGCCGGAAGGCACTTCGCAGATTAACTTCACCACGAGCGGCGGCATCGGCGCGCATTTCTTGGGAAAGAAACACAATTTCAGCGCGGAAGTGCGGTTTCAGCACATTTCGAATGCCGGAATGAGCAACCCGAATCCGGGCATTAATACCATGCAGGTGAGGATTGGATTCGGGGCGTTCCGGAATTAGATGAGGCAGATCCGGCGGATTTACGGCATGATCGCATCACCCTGTGGCGCCTGGATGCGGACGCCCTGGCGGGAGCACACGACTCGGAGCCGCTCTGTCACTTCATCTCGAGCGGCGATGCTTCCATCACCCGGAAATCCGCCGATTTCCACGCCGTGCTCTTTCCCTCCGTATCGCTCGCTTGCACTTCTATCCGGTACTCACCCGGTGCCAAATGATTGAGCCTCACTCCGCGTCCCACGGGGATCCATGCGCTACCCACTTTGCGGTACGTCGCCGTATCCACCGGCTCAAACGTCTCCGTCACCGTTCCCGAACGCGCTTCCAAAATTCGCATGTTCGAGTGCACATTTGACCCCGCCGTTCCGGCCGCCAGCGGCTCGTTGATCTCAAAATAAGCAAATAGCGTGTCTTCCGGCCAGAATTGCGTGCTCGCCGTCGGCGAATACTCCACGCCCTTGCTGATCAATGCCGTATAACTGTTGGCAACCTGCGCTGCTGCTTCGGTCGCGTCTGTCATTACCTTCCGCACGCGCCGCGAAAGCACCACATCGCTGATGCCCAGCTTGCTCGCGTCAAAGTGCTCCACCGTCAGCGGCGTTTCTTGTACCCCAAAGTGCACGCCATCGCTGAGCACCGCGCGAATTTCATATTCGCCGGCCGGCAGCGTAAGCTGCGTCTCATAGCGGTCGGGGAGCCGCGTTTTGCCTCCGGCCGGAGGCGCTTCGTCCGCCGGATCACTTCCCTCGGGTTTCTTGTCATTCCCGTAGTCGCAGCACGCAAAATCGCTGAAGCGCGCCGCCAGAGCCCCATCTTTTTCGTACACCAGGATCAGCGAAGCGATCGTAGCGTACAGTGTTCCGTCGCGAAATTCGTGCGCCAGTGCCTGCCAGGGAAAACTCATCGAGACGTACACACGCGAAGCATTCGAATTGTCCGCAAACGTTGCCACTTTCAGTTGCAGGTCCAGATCGCTCTGCCGCACCGAATTCGCCGCCGCTTCCATCTTCTTTCCGAATTCCGTTCCGCTCAGCGGATCGCTCGCCGGATGCGCCGTGTTGCAGTATTCGCTGCGCGTCCACACGGTCAGATTCGCCCGCGGCACCTCTACGCGGATCTGGTGGCAACTCCCCGATGGCGAGTTCGGTGGGGTATAGGCCAGCACATACTGCGGCCACGCCAGCCACACACTGGGATCGGTCTTCGGCAAATCCGGATACGCCCACAACCCTCCGCCGCTTCCGACAATTTCCGGATGCTTCCCTAGGCTGTCCTGCACCACGCGGAAAGCCGGTGCCTCCAGCTTCGCTCTCTGAATCTTCTGTTCCTTACCGTCCTCAAAGAGGTGAAAATCCTTCTCCGTTAAACCCTTGACGGTGATGTTTTCCCAAAGCTTTGCGTCCTTCTCGACCAGGTGCCCGTAAGAATCCCGGCGATGCGCTTTCATCTTGTTCAATTGCCCGTACAGCTCCTTGTCGAACACCACCGTGGGCACTAAGACCTCATTCGATTGCACACGGATCGCGTCTTGCGCCGTAGCCTTGCGAGGGGAAATGGAGAAGCAACAGAAGGGAAGGGCCATCCCGAGTAAACAGGAACGCGCGTCACGGAACATGAGTTCTCTTTTTCAACGCGAAGCCAGGCGAATCAGGACCGCCACATTCCTTGAAGCTGGCCCAATCGAAGTGCTGATAGATAGACGAGCTAAGCTCTTGATAAGGTACGAGCGAATCCCAAGTAGGTGTCAGTTTTCTGATTAGCGCGCAAAGCGGAGGGATGGTGCCCAAGAGAGGACTCGAACCTCCACGACCGTAAGGCCACTAGCTCCTGAAGCTAGCGCGTCTGCCAGTTCCGCCACTTGGGCACAAGTGCAATCTAACGAGGCAAATACAATTCTGAGGCTGCCGATGAAGGTTTGTCAACGAAGAGCCATCAGTTCGAAGAGCCCGGTCACATCGTATCCATCTGGTGAAGCGTACGGTCGCCCTGTCAACTCGTCGAATGGAACGTTTGGGGCGCTGTGCAATATTGGCGGCGGTCGGGGAGGAGGAGGGCACGAACGAGTCCGGATTGTTCGTTACTGGATCGCTTGGCGGAAAACAGTACGTGGCGACGCATTCGAATGGACGACGATTCGAAGCACGCTCACCTCGACTGCTGAGTGCATTGACGAATAACGGCACGTACTGGAACCGCTGAGGGTATTCTGAAACCCCGGAAGAGTTCGCCTGTAACAGTATTTGCTTAGCCGATCCCACCCACTAGTATTCTGAATCCATGGTGCTATACTCCCGCCCATAAGACCGACCTGCCACCGCAGAGCAGGCTACCGGGGACCGATTCCAGGAGGTTGCTATGGAAGGTCAGATTACGGGCCCGATGCTTTATCTGCTGATTGCCTGGGGAGTCGTTACCGCCATCTTCTTGGTCTTGATTGCATGGCGCAGCGTCCTTTCCAGTCATGAAGATGACCAAATCTTCATTGATTCCGCGCAAGACCACATGGCCAGAGAGCAGAGGGAGTTGATCACAAAGATTCAAAAGCTCTCCCCACCGATCCTGACCAGCGGGATCACGTCAGGGGTGCTGCTCTTGCTGATTGCCGGGATATTCGTCTATAACGGCCTGAAGAATTTTTAGGCCGTTCGTTTTTCACCATTCAGGGCTTCGCCGGAGCGGGTTGCGGGGGCTGCGGCGCGGCACTCGCAGGTGAGCCATTTTGAGGTACCTGAACCAGAGAGGTGTGGTTGTGAACGATCACCCAGTTCTCGTTCCTCTTCTCGAGCACTAGGGTGGTTTGACCTTCGGCGTCCATCGGATTTCCGTCCACTACCGCACTGAAATCCCACTGATAGCAGGCCCAGGCAAACTGGCCGGTCGGGCCGATACGAATAAGGGTGTTGTTGCGATCCATGCGTACCTGTTGCATACGCGCGCGCTGCGATTGGTACGCGGCGAGGTAATTCGTCCAGCCGATGGCAGGCGGAGTCCACGTCCCGGCGACGACGGAAATGTCGTCGGAGACATTTTTGTGCATCTTCTCTATGTCGCCAAGTTGCCAGGCACCGAGAAACTCTCCAATGACGAAATCGATTTTGGTTTCGTCGGGCGCAGAGGCCGCGACTCCGGGAGGTGGCGTGGGTTGCGTGTCATCGGTCTTCTTTTTCTTTTGCGCGGCGGCGGTGCCGGCCGAGGCCAGACAAAACACCAGGAGAAGAATGACTCCCACGATTCGATTGCGGTTCATGCTTGATGTACTCCTGTGACCGGCCGGAAAGGCAGCCACGACAGAAAATTGCGCGCCCGGTTCTCCTTCGGAGAACCTGAGACGCGAAAGACAGAGATGAGGATAGCGCAGTGCGCAGCATTCGGCAGGTGCGTGTGCCTAGTTGGTTCCTGCCGCGCGGTTTCCTGAGACCGCCTTCTGAAGCCGTCCGCTAATGCCACCATACCTCCCGGGCGGCCGCCATGCAGGATTCACCCAGGCCCAAGGAAAGTTCAATCCGCTTGCATGACCCGCCATCGGGATATTTTTCCGGGGCATCCGCAAGCGCACGCCGAACGGGATTCAGCAGAATATACCAGACAACCGACGCTATCGACTCGCCCGGACGCAGAATGTGATCAAACAGAATTCCCGTTCTCGCATTTTGCGGACGACGCCAATTTGTCGGCCTTCGCCGTCAGGGTCGGTTTGCTTGGGAGGCGCAGAGAAGATTGACGTAGAGGCGGTAGGCGCCGGAGACGCCTTCGGGGAGTTCACGGAAGAACGCGAGGCCAGTGTAGATGTAGGTGCCTTTGCCGTATTTGGTGTAGACCAGGCCACCGGTGAGATCTTTTTCGCCGGGATCGTGCATGGAGAGAAGCGCGGTATAGCGCGAATCAAAATCGCTCCAGAAATAGAGGCCGCGTTCCTGAATCCAGTTTTGGAAATCGGCCGGTGAGATTTTGTTGGGCCAATCGAGCAGAGGATCTTCGGGCTTGAGGAATTTCACTTCGGCGGTTTCGTCGGTGATGCGCCGAGTAGGTGTGCCGATTTTGGCGGGGTAGGGAGCGGGAAGAAGCTTGTCCCAGACGAAATCGCGGTTGTATTGAACGACGAGCGTGCCGCCGTTGGAGACGTAATCGAGAAGGCGTTTGTTGGCGCCGGCCAATTCGGGACGGAGTTCGTAGGCCCGTACGCCGACGACGATCGCGTCGTACTTCGAGAGAGCGCCGAACGCGAGAGCGTCGGTGTCCAGCATTTCAACCGCGATGCCGAGACGCCGAAGCGCGTCGGGGATGGGCTCTCCTTCTGCAGAAATGTAGCCGACGTGGAGATTGCCGGGGACGTTGATTTCGAAGGCGTGGACGACGGTTTGCGCGGACTCGCTCCACAGAATTTTCGGCATGGAGGGAAGGGGCTCGAGCGAAGTCGAGAATTTTTCGCCGTCACGATCCACGTACGCGGTAATGGTGAAGTTGCCGGCATCCAGCTTCGCGGGCAGAGTGACGGTGAGCTTGGCATATTGATCGCCGACCCCGTCAAAGGAGAGGTCGACGGGAGCGCTGGCACGAAGACCATCGGGAACTTCCAGACCAACGGAAACTTTTGACGGTTTTTCGAAATAGGAATGGACGCGCAAGAAGATGTCGAAAGGCTTGTGAGGCGCGTCGAGCACAGCGATGAATTGTTCGGGATCGACAGCCAGCGTGTAATCCGGCACAACTCGGAGAGGAACACGGATGACATTGGTCGACGTAGCTTGAATGTAGGTGACGGATTGGCTGAGGTCCATCTGGTGACCTGCGACGGTAACCTCCTGGCGCGCGGCAAGAAGCGGTCGAGGTTCGGGCAACAGCGGCGCTATGCCGTTTGTATCAGAGGGCAGCGGGTAATTATTGGGGTTTGACAGCGGCGCCTTGGGCCCGAGTTCAACGGTGAAACGGTATCCCTTTAGGGCGTCACCCTTAACTTCCGTTTGTTGCCAGAGAGAAGGCAGATCCAGCTTGACAGCGTCAAACGTGCAATCGATTTGCTTGCGGCAGGTGGATCGTGTCGAGACGTGGAACGTGTTGCCCGGGGCAAGCTCGCCTTGATCGGCTTCCGCCGTGAGCTCGATTCCGGCAGCAAGCGCAAGAGCGCGCTCGATGCGCGTTCTGCTGCGATGAATGCTTTCAAGGAATTGTTGCTGAGATAGGTTTCCGGCCGCGACGGTGTAGGGACACTTTGCGGTCCAATGATCGAAATCGTTCGCGGCGGCGGCTAGTTGGCGGGCCGCATCCGGGAAACTCTCCCGCAGCGCGGATTCGCGAGCCTGGCCGAGCAAATCATACGCATTCGCAAAGACCTTGCATCCGGCAAAAAGCGTGGTCAGGGGTTCGGCGAGTCTGGAAGGATCGAGAGGCCCACCGGCTTCAGGAACGAGCGCAACGGGACGACGAAGGAAGGGCGAATTGAGAAACCCGGCGATCCCCTGCGTGTGGTGGTTGACGAAAGCGTCGATGCCCATTTGGCGCCAGCTCTTCCCGTAAAGCGGAGAAATGTCGTCGAGAGGAAGAACGTAACCTTTGGGGGCATCGCTGCGGTCCAGATCGAGGATCAGAATCGGAGGTTTCGGATCCCAGGGAGTTTCTTCGAGAGGAATGGGCTTCTTGCCCGTTGGGTCGCTCGGATTGTACGAGCGATCGGCGGCGAGTTGAACGGCTTTTGGTGTGAGAAGGCCGGAAGCCTGATGATGTCCATGCCCGGTGTGTACCCCGCCCCAGTGATTGATAACGATGTTGGGGCGAAAAGCGCGAATGACGCGGACCATGTCTTCGAGTACCTGGCCGTCCCAAATTTTCTCTGTTTCTTCTGGAGTTTTTGAGAAGCCGAAGTCGCGCGCGCGTGTGAAATAGAGTTTGACGCCGTAACCTCGCGTGGCGGCGAGAAGCTCCTGCGTGCGGATGAGGCCGAGCTGCGGCGCTTGTTCCGGACCGAGGGCGTTTTGGCCGCCGTCGCCGCGGGTGAGGGAGAGAAGCGCGACGTCCGAATGAAGGCCGCGGGCGAGATAGGTCAGGACCGCGGCAGATTCGTCGTCAGGATGCGCGGTGATGTAGAGGATACGTGTGGCGACGCGGGCGCTGTCGATGGCTTCGATGGTTTCGGGCAGGCCCGGACCGGTTCCGGGAGCGGGTGGAAATTGAGCGGGAGCGTAAGAGGGGAAGATGGCGAAAATGGCTAGGGCCAGGGCGAGCCGCGCGATGATCACTGATCCTCCAAAAGACTTTGCCGCTGAAAAACTGCAGATGAACTAACGACGCGAGAAGCCGGCGGCAAACTGCCGCGTTCCAAAGTCAGTCAACGGCTCGAGCGAATGGCCATTGTCGCATTTCCCTGGTCCAAACCAGAAACGCAATCACGCCAAGGGCAACTTCGAGGAGTCCCCATTTGCGGACGGGACCGGTGTGCCAGAAGAGCCAGGCCCACGCAAAGGCGGTAAGAACGGCCGGGACGGGGTAGCACCACATTTTGAAGGGCAGTGTTTCAGATGGCTTGCGTTTGCGCAGAAGTATCACGCCCACGGCTTGGCCGATGAACTGGACCAGGAGCCGCATGGCGAGAATCGCGGCGATTACCGTTTTCAACTTCAGGGTGAGACTGAAGGCAAGCGAAAGGCCGCCAAGAAAAAGCAGAGAGACGTGCGGGAAATGTTTTGTGGGATGCACCCGAGCGAAGACAGGAAGGAAGTTCCGGTCGAGCGCCGCGGAGTAAGGGACGCGGGAATAACCGAGAAGGACGGAGAAGACGCTGGCCATGGCGATCCACAAGACCATGACGGTTATGAAGCGAGCGGCGCTGTGACCATACAGGCGTTCCACGAACAAACTGGCGAGGAATGGAGAATTTTGCGCTTCGCGCCAGGGGACGACGCCGAGGATGCTGGTCTGCATGGCGAGATAGAGAACGGTGATGCCGAGGATCGAGAGAAAGATTCCGCGAGGAATGTTTTTTTCGGGCTCGCGAATTTCTCCACCCAAATGGCAGATGTTGTAGTAGCCGAAATAACTGTAAATGGTGCTGACCATGGCGGCGCCAAGGCCCGCGAACCAGACGGACGAAAGTTGAAACGCGCCGGGAGGGAAATCGAAGGCCACCCTGGGATCGAAATGGCGGACACCGCCCCAGATGAGCCAGAGCATGGTGCCCACTACGCCGACCCACAGGAGCACCGATATTTTGCCGATCGTCGTGATGCGGCGGTAAAGAAGAATCACCAAAAGAATCACCAGCCCGCCGGAAATGGCTTTGGCCTGCCACCAGTTGAAAGGGTAAATAAATTTGGCGTAATCGGAGAAACCGATAGCCGCGGAGGCGACCGAGAGTGGCGCTTGAATCAAGGTCTGCCAAACGAAGAGGAAGGACATGAGCCGGCCCCATTTTTGCGGACCATAGGCTTCGCGCAAGAAAACGTAAGTGCCACCGGCTTTCGGCATTGCCGCGCCGAGTTCAGACCAGACGAAACCGTCGAGCGTGGCGAGGAGCGCGCCTGCCAGCCAGGCGATGAGGGCCTGCGGACCACCCATGGCCTTAATGACGAGGGAACTTACGACGAAAGGGCCGATGCCCACAATCTCAATCATGTTGAGGGCGACCGCTTCCTTCAGGCCGAGACCGCGCTCCAACTGAGGCTGCGGAGAAGCAGAGGTTTCGAGTGGGGACCGGATTCCCATGCGCAGTGAGAATAACAAAGGATACAGCGGGTGCCTAAGGCCGCATGAAACGCCAGTATCCGGCAGACAACCGTGGCTCTGCCTCGGCGCGTGAGCACGCAAAAGGAAGCGGCGCACGCGCTCACCGTGCAGGTGTTCTGTTTATTGGGGAACACGCAAAGCCTGCGGGAAGCGCAGATACCTAGGGGAGCGGCATTCTTAGAAAAGCATTTCGTTTGGCGAGTTTGCCGGAACAGCTTAAACTCGTGCCGAGGAAGGTATAAAGCGCCGGATTCCTTCCTGTGGAGTCTATGTTTCGAAAGCTTCTGTGGCCAGCGATTGCAATGGCGTTACTGGTAGGGCCTGGCACGGTGGTAGCGCAACCCGCGAGCAAACTTAATCTTCCGGCCAGCACAACCTCCATTCTGGACCACATCTACTCGGGTCGGCGCGACCTGGCGCTTCCGGAGATCCACCAGCTGGAGCAGCAGTTGCCCGATGATCCGCTCGGGTATTTGCTCGAGGCGGAGGCCGATTGGTGGAAAATCTGGTGGGACTCGGCGGAATTCAAATATGGCATGACCATGGCCCGGCACCACGAGAGGGTGCCTAGCGATCAACATTATTTTGAGCTGACAACCAAGGCGTTCAACCTGGCGGAAAGTCAATTGCGGCAGCGGGACACCGCAGAGATGCATTTATACGCCGGGATGGCGGATGGCCTCGCGGCAAGGCTATATGGCATAAGGTCGGAATCCCGGGCAAGTGCGCGGGCTGGAGTGCGCGCGCGCGAAAATTTCCTGGCGGCCCTGGCGCTCGATCCGGCGCTCAGCGACGCCTATACGGGATTAGGGCTTTATAACTATTACGTCGATACGCTCTCCATGATGGCGAGAACTCTTAGGTTCCTGATGGGCATTCCTGGCGGATCGAAAGAAGAAGGGATTCGGCAGCTAAAGCGGGCGATGCAGGAAGGGCAGATCAGCGCATCCCTGGCGCGGTTTTATCTGGCCTTGAACCTGCTCAACTACGACCTGCGTTATGAAGAGGCGATTCAGGTGATCGGCCCGCTGGCGGAGAAGTACCCCGGGAATCCTCTGTACCAGTTGATGCTCGGTGACCTGAATGCCCGGCTCGCGAGAAAACACCAAGCCGAAACGCACTACCGTGCCGCCGATGCGGCGGCAAGCGAAGTTCCGGAGCCGGAATGCCGGGCGAAGGTGAAGCAACTGGCGCGGCAGTCGCTGGAATCCCTGGAAAAGAAGTGATTTGAGGCGGCAATGCTTCGCCCTCCGGGCTTTGCGGGAAGTGCGGGTGCGCGATATTATGGTTAGGGTCATGGGCGCCTGCGGTTGGGGTATTCCGTGGGACGGATCAACGCGAGCGCGATTGCTTGCATCTCAACCCTATATCAACTGCACCGTTTTCCTCACTACTAGGGAAAACTATGGTTGGAACCGGGTGGGTTGAAGCTGTGGGTTGATGAGGAGAATCAATGAAGCGGTCTTGGACAGCGATGGCTGTCTTTTTGTTCGTACTTGGTGCGGCCGGTTGCAACGATTATAACAATTCCGTGCAATACGACACGGGCGCGACGCTGACCAATCTTTCGCCGTCGGGCTTGTCGTTTGGGACGCCGACATCGGGAACGTTAATTAATTGTCCCAACACGCCTTCGGGACAAAACAATCCATGCTTCACGCTTTTTGTGATCGCCAGCGGTTCGAATCCTTTTGCGACGCCGGGAGTAAACCCCGTGGTGCAGTGGAACGGAATTAAACTGCCGACCACCTACATCGACACCACCAATCTTTCGGCGCAGGTTCCCTATAGCTATATTGGCAAGCCCGGCTCGGTCGCCGTGAATGTTTACCAACCGACGGGCCAAGGCACGGGATACAACGGGCTTTCGAACGCGCTGACATTCACCATCTATGGGGCGCAGAATCCTTATCCCACGCTATCTTCGTCATCACCGACTTCGGCGGCGTATTGCGACTCCACTTCGAAAACGTGCGCAAACGTATCGATCACAGTGACCGGAAGCGGTTTCATTCCTACGTCGCAAAATGGGGGGTCATCGGTCACTATTACCAGCGCGTCCACCTATAACCAGGAGACGGCGATCACCGTTGCGAGCTTTTCCTCGACACAGATGAAAGCCACAATTCCGGGGAAGTTGCTGTGCGCCAGCGGTACGGCGCAAATCAATGTGCTCAATCCGCCGAGCGCGATCTGCTTGCTGAATTGTCCCAACCTCGGGGGCGGCGACACCAACGCTCCGCCGGCCGGGCAGCCGGTGACCACGCAGACGTTTACGATAACCAATTCCACGCCGGTAAATACCTGCCCGGCGAATGTGCCACCGGGAACGACCACTGCGGTGGAAAAAGCGGCAATCAGCCAGGATGGGCGCTACGTAGCGTACGCTTCGGCGGAAAGCGGTACGTCGCAGATCTTGCTGCAGGACACTTGCCTCGGCACGAAGGACTGCGTGTCGATGGCGCGTACCGTGTCGATCTCCGCTGACAGTACGCCGGGCAACGGAGACAGCCACGGCGTTTCGATGACTCCGGACGGGCGCTATGTGGCGTTCAGTTCGGTGGCAAGCAACTTGTTGAAGAATGTTTCGGCGGGGCAGCAGATCTATTTGCACGATACCTGCAACGGAGCGGCTTCGTGTAAGCCGGGCACGCAACTGATTTCTGCCAGCGAGACGGGGATGCTGTCCGGGAAGGTCGCAGAGCTACCTTCGGTGAGCGCTTCGGGACGTTACGTGGCGTTTCTTGCGGCCAACGCGAACGACGGCGCCGCGTTTACGGCGAGTGACCCGACCCGGCAAGTGTTTGTGCGCGACACCTGTTTGGGCGTGGCGAATTGCACACCCAAGACGACCGTGATCAGCGGTTCCGCGCTCGTGGCCGAGGATGCGCCGTCCATCAGCCGGGATGGACGCTATGCGGCGTACACTTCCTCAGAAGGCGGCAGTTGGCAAATTGTGTTCAGCGATACGTGTGTTGGAGCGGCGAGCATCTGCAGGCCTTCGACGCGTGCGATTTCGATGGCGACGGACGGTTCGGTGGGAGATGGCGCGAGCCACAACGCGGTGATGACGGCAGACGGACGCTACATCGCATTCAGTTCGGCCGCGACGAATCTGATCGAGAATGCGCCATTGGGACGCCAGGTATACTTGCGGGATACGTGCGTCGGAGCGGACCTGTCGTGCCAGGCAAGCACGCTACTCGTATCAACGGATGAACAAGGGACGCTGAGCGGAACGGAAGGCATTCTTCCGTCGCTGAGCGCTTCGGGACGATACGTGGCGTTTCTCGCGGTGAACGCCAGCCCGACAGGCTCTGCGACCACGCCGAACAGCGGATCGCGGCAGGTATTTATACGAGACACGTGCCTTGGGGCGGCGGATTGCACGCCGAGGGCGATGCGGATTTCTCTGCAGCCCGGATACGTTCCATCGGAGAGCGCGAAACCGGCAGGCCCGGCGATCGCAGGGTTCGCGAAACAGGTGGCGCTCTCAGACGGCAAGAGCGCTACGATGTTTACGCCTGCCGTTGCGGTTGATGACCGCGTGTTACTGGCCATTCCTGGCGGAAACAACTAGAAGCCACTAAAAGAACAAGAAAAGAGGGGCGCAACGACTAGGTGCGCCCCCTTTTCTGCGACTGACTACGCTCTCTTGGGGAGAAACTCTTTGCTAGCCGAGGAAGCCCAAGCTGCTGGTTGGGAAGTTGGCCAGGTTCGGGAAAATGGATGGCAAATTGGTGGCGCTGACGCCGAACCAGGTTGCGAGCGTGGCGGCATATTGATCGAGGGCGGTTGTGGGAATCCAGCGGCCGTTCTGATCGGCGTCGTTGGGGCCGCCGAGTGCGAGCGTGGGATAGGTGCCGTAAACGGCGTTGCCTTGCACCGCTCCGCCGAGGACGAGATGGTTGCTGCCCCAGGCATGGTCGGACCCGCCGTTCGAGCCGGGTTGGAAGGTGCGGCTGAACTCCGACAGAGTGAAGCTCGTAACGGAATTGGCGACGCCAAGTTCCTGGGTGGCCTGATAAAACGCGGACATGCTCTGGCTGACCGTAGTCAACAGCTGAACCTGCTGCATCAGCTGATCGCTATGCGTGTCAAAGCCGCCATAAGAGCAGAAGAAGATCTGGCGATTCACGCCGAGCGCGCCGCGGGCAGAGATGACCTGCGCGACCTGGAGTAACTGCTGGGCCAGGTAGTTGTTGGGGAATTGCGTCTGGATCGGCGGAATATTTTTCAACGCTTGCGAAAGGACTTGGGCGTATTGAACAGCCTGGCTGGTGATGGTATTTGCCGCTTGTACCAGGTTCAGGCCGCTGTCGAAGGTCAGCAACTGCTGCGTTGCGGCGTACCTTGCCTGTGAGGCCGCGGACGTACCGAATCCTTGAAGGCCGGGAGTCTGCCCGGGGTTCATCGTGAATGGCTGAGAAGTGATGCCGGTGCAAAAAATGGCGTTGCCGCTGACCGAAAGAATCGGCGGAAACTGGGCGGCGCTGTTGTAACTTTGCACGGAATCCGCCATTTTTCCGGCCCAGCCGGATAGAGGAGTTCCATTCAGCTGGGCGCTCTGCCATTGATTCTGCTGGTCGGAGTGCGAATAGAGATTCTGAGGCAGATTCAGCGAAGCCTGGTACGCCGCTTGGGTTGTCGGCTGAACCAGGGTCCCGACGTTCGCGACGAAGGCGAGATTTTTCTGGTTGTTGAAATAGCCTTGCATCTCCGGCATGTTGGGATGTACGCCGTAAATGGACTGCCCGCCGGATTGCAGGGGCAGAAGTTGCGCCTGAGGTATCGCCAGAACCGAGCGCGCTTGCTGGTAAGCGGCGTAGCGCGAGTCGATCGGCACCAGCACGTTGTTGCCGTCATTGCCGCCGAACATGAAGATGCACACCAGCGCTTTGTAGTCCGACGCGCCCTGCGCCAGAGCGCTGACCAGTCCGAATTTGCTGAGACCGCCGACGAGAGTGGCGCCGGCAGCGGAGCAGCAGGCCAACCTGAGCAAGTCTCTGCGTGTGTGAACGTTCTTCATCATGCGCTCCTATCGTCCTAGTGCTGAACCTGATACATCGCGGAAGAGATGTAGAGATAAATGGCTGCCTGGGCTTGTCCCTGGGTGTCCGTTGGATCGTAGGCACTCAAGGCCGTCGTAATGGTCTGTTGCATCTCGTCCGGCGTCGTGCCGTGCAGAAACAGAGTGTCGAGCCATGAAATCATCTGGTCGGGCGTACCGGCGTTGATCACTGGGCTGAAATTGAGCTGCGTATTGGAACCCATGGCGCCGTAAACGGCGTCGTTCATGACATTGTCGCGAGCTAACGCGGTATTCGTGTTGAAGATGCCGAATTCCGGCCCGTTCAGCGTGGTTTGCGGGATCGGGTTCACCGGCGGAAAGAAGTTGAAGACCGTCGGTGCATAGAAGATGTTCTGCGACATGTTGTCGCCCTCGTTGGCGAGTCCGGCGCCGTCCGTCTTGACGTGGAACGCGCGGCAAAGACTGACGATCATGACCACGGGCTCGCGCAGTTTGCCGTCCGTGGCCACCACCGTAGCCGGGACGTCGCCGCGGCGCGCTTCTGGATCAAGAAGGATCGCGGCAATGGTGGCTTGCATGTCACCGCGCTTGCCGGAACCGTAGCTGTTGAAGGTGCCCGTGCTGAAAGCCTGCGCGACCCGCTGCACGTAAGCCGGGCTGGGATTGCTGGTGACCAGCTTTTCGATGAGCTGCGTCGAGACAAACGGTGCGATGTTCGGATGATTAAAGATAATGCCGAGCGCGGCGGCGAGGTCCTGCTCGGCGGTCTGTCCCGCGGGAATCGATTGGCCGAGAATGGTCTTCGCGCCGGTGTCGTGCTCGGATTCGATCGGTATCATCGGGCCGCCGTAGTAGGGCGGATTGTTATTCTGCTGAGACATCGCTGGGGCTGTTGGGAAGGTCCAACCCGTGAACGCGCGGCCGAGATCCATGACGTCATTCTGCGTGTAGGTCGGAATCGGATTGCCGGTGGCATCCAGAACCGGAGTGCCGTCCGGGTTCAGCTGGTTCAGACCCAGCGTGAAGAGCTGCATGATTTCGCGGGCGTAGTTTTCATTGGCGTGCTGACCCGGGGCCGGGGCGTTGTTGTTCACCATGTTGAGGAAGTTGCCCATGGCCGGAGTCAGAGTGACGTCGTTCATGATCGTCAGATAATTGGTGAGCGCGTCGGTGTCCAACGTGCGCATGTAATTGGTGTAGCCGGTCGGATCGCTGATGGTGTCCGCGCCGACGACCCACAATTCGTTCAGGGCCATGGCCGTGCGCAAGCGAAGTTGGTCGCCCCCTGCGATGGAGTTGAGGAAAAACGATTGCTGGACGTTGCTGATGCTGTCATTCGGACGCGGATTGGGATACGGCGTGACCGTGGCTGCAAATTGGTTTTGGAAGTAGTCGTCGAAGCCCAGCTCTTGAACCTGATTCAGATTTTCCATATCTGCGCCGAAGGAGGCTTGCTCAAGGAAACGCCCTGCGGCCGAGGAGGTCACCGGAGAGCCTGACGTCGTGACAGTGATTTTCAAGCCGTTCGAAGTTCCGCCACCGGGTACAGGATTGGTGACGATGATGTTGACGTTCCCGGCTTGCGCGGCAGTCGCAGTGCCGATCGCGGTGATCATTGTGTCGGTCACATAGGTGATCTGCAAAGGCTGCCCGCCGAAGGTTGCCGTGGACGTGGCGACAAAGCCGGTGCCGTAGAACGTGAGCTGGAACGCGCCGGGACCGATGGTCCCAGGCGTGATGGACGTGAGCGTGGGAACTGGATTGGACAGAGTGACAGTGGCGCTGCCGGACTTGGTGGTGTCCACGACGCTGGTGGCAGTGACCGTGACGCTTCCCAAGCCCACGATGTTCACGGGCGCTGTGTAGTTGCCGTTTCCATCGACCGTGCCCAAGGTGCTGTTGCCGTAAGGAACGCCGTTCACGGACCAATTGAGTTGAATGTCGGTCGTACCTGTAACGGTAGCTTGGAATTGCGTGGTGTTACCCGCGCCTATCGTGACGTTCTTGGGCGCAAGGGTGACAACGATGTCCGTACTGGCAACGACCTGAACCGGAATCGATGCGGAAGTCGCTGATACGGGATTCGGATTCGTGACGGAGACGTTCACAGTTCCCACCTGCGCCGTGGTGGCGGTGCCGGTGGCGGTCAATTCCGTCGGCGAAACAAAAGTCGTCGTCAGTGGCACGGAGCCAAAATTTACAACCGAGCCCTTCATGAAGCCCGAGCCGGTAAGAGTCAACGCGAAGTTTCCGATGACAATCAAGTTGGGCGTGACAGTGCTCAGGACCGGAACCTGATTGCCGAGAGTGATGGAAGCGTTGCCCGATGCGGAAGTATCCGCGACGCTGGTCGCCGTAACGGTAATGGTGCTGGGATTCGGAAGAATGTAAGGAGCCAAATAATTCCCATTGCCGACGATGGTGCCGACCGTTTCATTTCCGCCGGCGACGCCGTTCACGGTCCAGGTTACGGCGTTGTTGGTTGTGCCGGTAACGGTAGCGGCGAATACCTGCTGAGCGCCGGCGCGGAGCACGCCGGTCGCGGGAGAGACGCTGACATTGATCAGGCTGCCCTTGACCTGAGCGCTGATGGACTTCGAGGAGTTCGGGCCTGGAGCGGGATTTTGCACCGTGATGTTGACGGTGCCGACTTCCGCGTTCGTCGCGGTGCCAGTCGCGGTCAACTGCGTCGAAGAAATCACCGTGGTGGTGAGCGCGGTGTTGCCGAGAAACGCCGTGGCGCCCTTGGCGAAGTGCTCACCCGTCAAGGAGAGAGTGAACGGACCAACGGGAATGGTTAGCGGCGCAATGGTGGTGAGCACAGGAATTGGATTGTCCAGAGTGACCGCGCTGCTGCCTGTTTTTGAGGAGTTGACTGTGTCTGTCGCGATCACCTTGATGGTGTTTGGCGCGGGCGGAAATTCAGGAGCGGTGTAGAAGCCGCTGTCGGAGATGGTGCCAATCGTGGGATTTCCGCCGGCGACTCCGTTTACCGTCCAATTCAAGGTAGGTCTGGAGCCATCGTTTGTTTTGGCGACGAACTGCTGGGTCGTCAGACCGGGTAGCGTCGCGGGCGACGGCGTAACCAGGATCGCATAGCCTTCTGAGCCGCTGCCGGGGACGATAGCTGCGGCGCATCCGCCAAGGAAGATCACCACGATCGAGAGTAGGACCAACGCTGAACGCTTCAAGGCACTCCCCCGTTCTCTGTAGCGTTCTTACGCACCGGTCTTGCTACAGCCGGTTTCGGATTCGCTACAGATGGGCTACTGATTGCGGTGGGACTGGTTGAGAGATGGTACGGGGGTTAGGGATTTCTAACCACTGGCCGCAGGACCAGATTCGGGCCAACTGCTCTCGTGTCCTGTAGGGATGGTCTTCCGAGGCCGTCCGTTGCTACTACACTGCGCAGTTCAACGTGTGCTTCCGACTCACGGGATCGCGCCAGGACGCTCTAGTTGAAGCGGACTCGGATGTCGGGGCGTTTTTCGAGGTGCACGGAATCGATGAATCGCACTTGCCGCTCGTCGAGAGTCAGGATCATGGAGGTCGTGCGGACGCCTTCGCCGAAGAAACGGACGCCTTTTAGCAAATTGCCGTCGGTGACGCCGGTGCAGGCGAAAATGATTTTGTTTCCGGGGGCGAGATCCTCGGTCACATAAATGCGATGGGGATCTCTTACGCCCATTCGTTCGAGGCGTTCGTGATGTTCGGGTTTATTGACGACAAGCCGCGCGAGGATTTGGCCGTTCAGGCAACGAAGCGCGGCAGCGGTGAGGACGCCTTCGGGCGCGCCGCCTGTGCCCATGACCATGTGAACGCCGGTGCCGACGACGGCAGCGGAGATGCCCGCGGAAAGATCGCCATCGCCGATGAGGCGAATGCGCGCGCCGACGGCGCGGATATCCGCGATGATCTGCTGATGGCGCGGCCGGTCCAGGACCATGACAACCAGGTCTTTGACGTCGCGATTCAGGCGCTTGGCGACGGCCTTCAGGTTGTCCGCCACAGGAGCGTCCAGTTCCACGGCGCCCTTGCAGGACGGGCCGACGACGATTTTTTCCATATAAATATCGGGAGCGTGGAGAAGGCCGCCGCGTTCGCTGGCGGCAAGAACGGTGATGGCGTTGGCCGCGCCGGTGGCGCAGAGGTTTGTACCTTCGAGCGGGTCCACGGCAATATCGACCTGGGGAAAAAGAGACTTTGGGGCGTGTGTGGCGAGGCCCACTTTTTCGCCGATGTAGAGCATGGGAGCTTCATCCCGCTCGCCTTCGCCGATGACGATGGTGCCGTCCATTTCGACTTGATCCATGGTCTCTCGCATGGCCTCGACGGCAACCTCGTCGGCCTTGTGGCGATCGCCAAAACCCATGGTGCGGGCGGCCGCGACCGCGGCGTTCTCGACGACGCGCAAGAATTCCAGGCTAAGACGTTCTTCCATGAACGGACCCTCCGCAGCCGCTTATCTTAGGGCAAAGCTGGGCTTATAGTCGAGGCGCGGGTGGTGCAAAGCGGCCAAGCAGTTATCTACACGATGCGCACACTTAGAAGCGCTCAGGGATGGGGCTCCGGGCCGGAAATGGGCTGAATTGTGGCGTTCAGGAAACGTCCTTCGGGGAACTCGGTTTGCTGGCTGGCGGATTTGCCTGACACCGGAAGCAGGCGGGCCGTAAGCGGCTTGTTCCACTTCACGGAGAGCGTGGCGACATCGCCGATGATGCGCGTCAGTTGCTCGTCGGTCACATTTCCCGGCAGCGGGATGGTGTCGAGGCCGGTGCCGCAAACGGAGGAGTAGTTCAGCAGCGCATCGAGAGAGACGAGGCCCGCGTTCCATCGTTCCGCGAGAACGGAATCTTCGAGCACGGGCAGCATCACGCCGGAATAGCCGGTCTTGCGCAGCCCGATTTCCTTCATCGCAGAAGTGATCACGCCAACCGCGGAGAGCGTGCCGTTCGAGCCCAAGGGCTGACGGGAAATATTTTCGATAGCGGTGACGATGGAAGCGTCTTTTGAAGGAGCGGGAGAAAGATCGAGGCCGAGATAGCTCCAGCCGCGCTCACTGTCGATGCGTGACGCTACGTTTTCGACACTCGAGGCAAGTTGGAAGAACAGATCGATCAACCGGCGCTTGGCGGAGGGAAGATCGGGCGCATCGCGCACCGCGGCGGCGACTTCGTTCGCAGATTCCAGGCCCACGGCAAATTGGTGGCCGAGGCCGCTCAAGTAGGCGCCGGGGAAAAACGGTGTGCCTTGCGGGACGCTCGCGAGAGCCGCGAAACGAAAATTGCCTTCGCTGTGCACCGTGCCGTCGGCGAGATTTTTCATGACCCGCGCGGCGGCGCGCACCGCGGGCCAGTTCACGCTCCCTTTGTTCGTGACGTCCACGGAGCCGTAGAGCGATTGCGAATTTCTCAGGATCTCCGCGAGTAGATCGGATTGCGCGTCGCCGTCATCGCCGGCGAGATACGCGGGACCGATGGAGATGATGACATTCTGCAGTTGGGCCAGGCCGTCGAAGTCTTTGAAGAATTGCATGGCTTCGTCGTGCGACAGGCCGTGGGTGTACTCGGGAAACGGTTGCGTGGCGATGCGCAGAGTTTGTACCGTGAAGCCACGCGATTCGAATGTAGTTTGGGCAATCTTCAGGAATTTTACGGCTTCGGCAATCTGGAGCTGGTAACTGGAACGTTCCAGACGCACGAATGCCGTAATACAGCGAATTTTCGTCTTGGGAGCTTCGGGCTCCGGGGTTTTCGTTTGCGCGAAGGCCGAGGCAGAAAGAAAGACAAAGGCAAGAGCGGCGAAAACACCGTGCAGCAAAGGGCGAATCTTCATAGACCTCACATAAACGCCGAGATTCCGGTGATTTTTTCTCCGATGACCAGTTTGTGGATGTCGTTGGTCCCTTCGTAGGTATAGACGCTTTCGAGATTGTTCATGTGGCGCATGATGCAATAATCGTCGACGATACCGTTTGCGCCGAGAATGTCGCGGGATTTACGCGCGGTTTCGAGCGCGATCGACACATTATTCATTTTTAGCATGGAGATGTGGCTCGGATCGGACTTGCCTTTGTCTTTGAGCCGGCCAACGTGAAGAGCCAGCAACTGGGCCTTCACGATTTCCGTAATCATGCTCGCTAATTTTTCTTGCACCAGCTGGTGAGAGGCAATGGGCCTGTTCGCAAACTGCTTGCGCGTCTTGGCATATTGCAGAGCCGTGTCATAGCACGCCATGGCCGCGCCGATGGCGCCCCAGCCGATGCCGTAACGCGCTTGGTTCAGGCAGCTTAGAGGTCCGCGCAGTCCGGCAACACCGGGCAGAAGATTTTGTTCGGGAATTTGGCAATCGCTAAAGGCCAGGCCGGAAGTCACGGAAGCGCGCAAAGACCATTTTCCATGGACGTCCCAGGTTTTAAAACCGGGAGTTCCTTTTTCCACCAGAAAGCCGCGAACCTTTTCGTCTTCGCACTTGGCCCACACCAAGGCGACGTCCGCCAGGGAGCCGTTGGTAATCCACATTTTTTCGCCGTTGAGGAGGTAGCCGCTTCCCTTTTTGACGGCGCGAGTAAGCATTCCGCCGGGATTGGAACCGAATTGCGGTTCCGTCAATCCGAAGCAGCCGATGGCTTTTCCTTCGTGCATGCGCGGCAGCCATTTTTCTTTTTGTGCGTCGCTGCCGTAGACGTAGATCGGGTACATCACCAGGCTGCTCTGAACGGAAACGAAACTGCGCAAGCCGGAATCGCCGCGCTCGAGTTCCTGCATGACGAGCCCGTAGGCCGTGTTGGACATTCCGGCGCAACCGTAACCCTCGAGATTGGCACCGAAAAAACCCAGTGTGCCGAGCTGCGGCACAAGTTCCATGGGGAAAGTGGCTTCGCGATTATGTTTTTCGATGATGGGCAAAACTTCGTTGTCCACGAATTGGCGGGCGGTCTGGCGGACCAGTTTTTCCTCGTCACTTAATAGGGAATCGAAATCGATGAAATCCACACCAGCGAAAGAGGGCATGCAAGTTCCTTCGGGACGTAAATGCAAGTGATGATGGAAGTGTAGCAAGGCAAACGGGAGGTAGCCAGCGGACCGGCGCGCTGCACAGCCCGCTGGCTCACAGGAGCAAGAGAGAAGCTAAACGGTGGGAACCAGGATCTCAGTGATCAGCTGGTCTTCCGGAGTTGTGCGCGGGTCGTTGACATAATTCTCGATGCTGAAGTCGTCGCGAACTTGGATTTTCTCTTGCGCAACGGTTTCATACACGCGGCCCGAGGCTTCCGGCAAGCCGGAATAAGGGCCGGTTAGAACAAAGCGGCTGTACTTTCCCCCGCGGAACCTCTCGTATTTTAGACCGTCTGGCAGGTTCTTTGGCTCTGCCGCGACCGAGACGCCTGCGCGATAAATATTCGGGCTCACTTTGTACAGGCTCATGAAGCCGGTGATCTTGTTGTGTTCCGAAATTACCGGAATCAGTTGGTGCAAGTCTTGCCAGGCTTGCGGCGCGGTATTTTGGAACGGACCAATTTTCTCGAGGAACACGTAATCGGTTTCCGGCCAGATGACGATCGTCGGCTCGAGGTTGAGTTTCACGGTGCTTGGTTTTGGCGCCGCCATGATGGTATTCCTTTGCACGAAGGCGAGGGTTGCTCCGGGCGGAATCACAGTTTGCCGGATGTTACTTGTTAAATGCAAGTGAAATGACAAAGGGAGCGCCCGCCGCGGGGCTCGCGGACCTGCAGGCTGGCCCCGCGCTGCCAGGCGGCGTTCGAGGTTGCACTATCGTGCCGAGCCGGACTGGCCGGAAGCGACGAGACGCCGAACCTCATCGAGCCAATGGATCGCCACCGTAGGCTGCTGCGAAACCGAGACATTGCCGTTCGGAAATTGGAACGCTACGAAGTGTTGGCCATCGGGGGCCACATCGTAGGAGGTATAGGGAGAGCGCAACTCAATATGACCTTGCGGGATTTCCTGCGGCGTTCCGGCAAGGAAGGAACTCTTCTCCGTGGTATAGGGAACTGCGACGAGCGATCCGGATCTTGAGTAAAACAGCGCATGGCTCGTTTTGGACCAATGCGGCTCAACTCCGCCGTTCGCAGAGATCTGCCATTTACCCTCGCCGCGGGGAAACGGAACCACATAGATTTGCGGCAAACCGGATTCACCCGAAACGTAGGCCAGCCAGTGTCCATCGGGGGAAACCTCGGACATGCGCGTGCCAAAGGTCCTGTCATTGGTCATTTCGAGGAAAACCTGCGGCTCCTCGGGTTTGCCATTCTGATTCAACGCCACCGTCCAGATGTCGCAACAGGAGTGATTTTTCTCGTTGCCGCGCATGTAGACGAGCGTCTTACCGTCGGGAGTCCAGGAGGAAGTGTAGGAGTTCTGCAGGTCCTCCGGTGTCAGAGGTTCTTCCGCACCGGTGCCATCGGAGCGTTTCCAAAAGATGCGCTGGCCGTGGGCCTTTCCGGACCCGGAAGGAACGTAACTATAGGCGATGCGCTGCCCGTCTGGCGTCCAGATGGGATAGTTTGCGGCAGTTGCCGTGGTGACCTCGGACGTGGTGCCGCGCTCCGTGTCGTAGACCCAGATTCCGCCGGCGCCCTTTTCAAACGCGATCTTTTTTCCATCGGGAGCGAAACGCGGCGAAGAGAAATCCCCGGCATCCTTGAGGAGCACGGTGGCATTATGATTCTTGTCCAGGAGAACAAGATTCAAATTTTGATAAGAATCACCGGCAGCGGAGTAGATCGCCATGCCGTTGTCGGCGATAGCAAACTGTACCCTGGCGTTCGAGAGGTCCGCGTCAATGCCTTCGATAACGGGGATGGCGGTTCCAGTCAGCTTGAGAGCGCCGGCGTCAAACGGAGCGACAAAAAGCGTGCCCTGTGAGACGTAAGCGAGGTATCCACCAGGAAGATAGCGGCCGTAATAGGCATTTTCGACCAGAACCTTGGGTTCGCCGGAATCGAGAGAGGCAGCTTCAACGGTGGCGGTGCCGTAGTAATTGTTATTGGAGGAGGCGGTGAACAGCACAGCTTTGCTGCCAGGAAGGAATTGCGGCCAACGATGGGTGGTTTCGCCACGCTTGGGGTTGAGATGGGTGGCGACTTGCGGCGTGCCCCCCGAGGCAGGTATGCGATAGAGTGCGCTCGTGTATTGCGTGGGGAGGAGGATGGTGTCGTCGTCGCCCCACGTGGCGCCTCGATAGGCGCCGACATCGCAAAGGCTGACCGCAGCGCCGCCACGTACGGAAATCTTCTTGAGTTTTCCCTCGGCGAAGAAACCAATCCATTGCCCATCCGGAGAGAAGAAAGGAGAAGTACCGCTTCCGGCGCCTTGCAGCAGCACCGCGTCTGTTTTGTCCATATCGCGAAGATAGAGATGGTAGAGCTGGTCGGAACCGGAACCGCCGGTCGCGTAGGCGATGCGGGACCCGTCCGGGGAAATGGCAATGGCCGGTCCGTTCATGCTGTCGAGTTTTTGGTCGGAAGGAATCGAGAGACTGAGAAGCATGAAGCGATTTTCCGAAGGGTGTGAAGCCTGCCGATAAAACGGCAACGTCAGTAGAGCCAAGGCAAGAGCAGCAGCAATTCCCCAGGGAAGAAAACGGCGCCACACGGGGACGGAAGGCCCACGGACGATTTCCCGGACGACAGGACCAGGCTCGGGAGCGCCGGAGAGCACTTCGTCGATGACAATGCGAGCGTCGCCGATGGCTTGCAGCCGCTGCCGTGGGTCTTTTTGCAAGCAGCGCTGTACGAGAACGCGAATTCGTGCGGACGTGCCGGCGGGAAGCTGGCTCCAGTCCGGATTGTCTTTGATGACGGCGGCGAGAGTGTCTGAAACTGTTTCGCCGGTGAAAGCCATTTTTCCCGTCAGCATTTCGTACAGAACACAGCCAAAGGCCCAAATATCCACGCGGCGATCGGTGGATTTGCCACGGGCCTGTTCGGGCGACATGTAGGCCGCGGTGCCGAGAATAATGCCCGCCTGGGTGGCGAGGCGGCTCATGGTCGGAGAGCTTGAGATATCCGCAGAAGTGGTTTCGTTTTCGAGAGCCTTGGCGAGGCCGAAATCGAGGACCTTGACGGTGTCTTCGCGCGTGACTTTGATGTTGGCGAGTTTCAGATCGCGATGGACGATGCCACGCTCATGCGCATACTCGAGGGCTTCGCAGATTTGCTTAGCGATGGGGAGAGCTTCGTCGCTCGGGATCGGCCCGGACTTGACGCGGTCGGCAAGCGTCGGTCCTTCGACCAGCTCCATTACCAATGCGTAGGAGGCGCCGGAATCCTCCAGACCATAGATGGCGGCGATGTTCGGATGATTTAAGGCGGCGAGCAGCTTGGCTTCGCGGCCGAAGCGCGCCAGGCGATCCGCATCAGCGGCCACCGCGGAAGGGAGGACTTTGAGGGCAACGTCGCGGCCGAGTTTGGAGTCGTGCGAACGGTAGACCTCGCCCATGCCGCCCACGCCAAGGAGCGATCCGATTTCGTAAGAGCCAATTTTTGTGCCGGATGTCAGAGGCATGTGCTGACGCGATTATAGGCAATTCGCAGTGTGCCGGCAAAATGAAACAGCCTCCGCACCCGCGAAGGCGTGCTTTTTCGGCAATTCTGCGCTGTAGCGGCGGCCTTCTGAGGCGAGCGGCTTTCGTTACAGATGAGATGGGGCACGGTTTGAGATGGGCGCCTACTGCGGTTTGGCGGAAGGCGGAGTGGTCGTGGCGCCCCTGGCGGGATTGCCCTGATCGCCGGGGAATGGTTGCTTTCCGCAGGGCCTAGTTACTCACCATGCGCTAAAGGGAACTTGCGCGGTAGTACTCCTGGCGGCGAAAGGATTAACATCAAATTGTGCGTATCGCCGCAGATTCGTGGGAAAATGAAGGCGATAAGCGCCCGGCCCCTTGGCGCCTGTAACTTACGTCCTGTTCGCGATCAGCCCCAGACGCCAGGAAGTGAAACCGGTAGCCGCATGCCCGAGGGAGGCGTGTCGTTCACCAATCGCCTGATTTTTTGACGTTCGAGGTGCACCATGAGCGAAGCTTGGAACAAGTGGATCGGGCAGGTCGTTGACCACAAATATCAACTGCAGCAGTTCCTTGGCACCACGGATCACAGCGTGGTGTTCCTTGCGGAATTCCACGACCCGGGGCTGTGCCAGGCCACCATCAAGTTTATTTCCGCCGATTTTGGGGATAAGGAGCAACAGCTTGCTACCTGGAAGGAAGCCGCGCAGTTGAACCATCCCCACCTGATCCGAATCTATGGCGCGGGCGCTTGCAGGATTGAGGAGATGGATTTGCTCTATGTGGCAATGGAGCATGCGGAGGAAAACCTGGGGCAGGTGCTGCCGCACCGGGCGCTGGTCGAGGAAGAAACACAGGAGATGCTCGGCTCGATTGTCGATGTGCTCGTATATTTGCACGACAGGGACCTCGTGCACGGACACGTAAGGCCTTCAAATGTGCTGGCGACCGGGGATTTGCTGAAGCTTTCGAGCGACACAATATTTCCCGCGGGCCAGGTGCGCGAAATGCGGCGGGAACGCAGTCCACACGATGCTCCGGAATTGCCGGGGGCTCCGTATACGCCGTCGGCCGACATGTGGTCGCTCGGAGTTACACTTGTCGAAGCGTTGACGCAACAGCCTGCGGTTTTGCCGTTTAATGAGAATGCCGATCCCATTATTCCTTCCGCCGTTCGCCATCCGTATCTCGAGATCGTCCAGCACACGCTGCGGCGCAATGCGAGATTGCGGTGGGACATCGGTCAGCTAGCGGAGCAGTTGAATCCGGCCGCTGCCGAAGCGAAAGCGGTCGCAGCGGTGGCGGGAGCAAGAGTGAGCGGCGCGGCTGCCTTGACTTCGACCGCCTCGATGACCATGCCGCCGCTTGCACGGCCGGCGCCTCAGGCGATGTCGCCATTGAGCGTGCCCCTGTCAAATGAACCCGCAGTTCCGCCGGCAAAATTGCCGCCGGCAACGGTGCTCGATCCGGAAACAACGCGGCCGCAGTATCAAGCGGCAGCACTGCCGACAAGCCAGAGCGTGCAGCTACCGAGCTATGTGATTCCGCTTTTTGCCGGAGCGCTTTTGCTGATTGCTTTAATCGTGCTGCCGTTTGCTCTCCGTCATCGCACCAAGCCGGATCCAAACAATGCCGTCCCGGCGACCGGCGCTGCGAGTTCGACACAAGCCGCTCCGGGACAGTTGGCTTCGAGTGCCGGCAATGTTGCGCCGCCGGCAAACTTGCCGCCGCAACCGGCGGCGCCTCCTGCCGCCGTGACGCTCCCACCGGCGCCCGCTCCCTCGCGCAGCGATGAGCCTATGGCGGATCCCAAAGTGAAGAGTTCTGACGTTGCTGGCACGGGGGAAGCGCTCGACAAAGTGACACCGGCCGCCTCGACGAAGGCTTTGTCGTCGATCCACGGCACGGTGCGCGTCGGCGTGAAAGTGCATGTAGACGCGGCAGGCAATGTGACCGTGGCGACGCTCGACAATGAGGGTCCCAGCCGCTATTTCGCCGACCTTTCGCTGAAGGCGGCGCGGCAGTGGGTGTTCACGGCGCCGGAGGCGAATGGGCACAGCGTACCGAGCGACTGGAAGATACAGTTTAATTACACGCAATCGGGCGTGCAGATCAGTTCGCAGCAGTTGACGCCGTAAACGAGGCGGGCGCAGCCATCAGCGAGCCGACTGCCAGCCTCGCGAAGCGAGCCAATCGCGCCACCATTTCTGCGTGGCTGCATTTTCTTCACGTATTTCCTTTGCGAGATCCGGACCCGGCGGGGGTATAGGCCACAGCGGTTTGAGTCCTACCGATACGCGGTATTCATCGACGTGTTCGGGGTCGGCGAGCGTCCAGGGTCGACTGGGCCCATCGCACGGATCATCCATCCACTGCGTGCCGAAACGCTGCGGCCGTTCTTCGTGTAGTGCGCGGTGCGGAGGATTCAAAAAGCGCCCGAGGACACCTTCGGCCACGAGCAGGTACACTGGAAGAAGAAGGAAAGGAATTGAGAGTGCGGAAAACGGTCAGGAAGAGCGTCGGCAAAAAGCTGGATCCGAAAATATTGATCTTTGACGTGGACGGAGTGCTGGTCGATGTGCGGGAAACCTACTGGCGGTCCGGACTGCAGACCATCGAGCAGTTGACGGGCAAGCGGGCGACGTGGACGGACTTTCACAACTGGAAGCGCATGCCCGGAAACAACGATGATTGGATGATGGTCTCTAGGTGGGCGACGGCACTCGGCGTGCCGACGACCTATGACGAAGCGCGGATCGCGTTCTCGCCATTTTATTGGGGACGCGACGGCAAGCCGGGAAACGTGGAGAAGGAAAAACTGCTAGTGACACCGAAGCTGATTGAGCGCTGGGCGAAAACGCGAGAGCTGAACTTGTTCACGGGGAGAACGCGGCAGGAGTTCACGTGGACGTTTGACAAGTGGCCGGCGGTGCGGTCGTTTCGGACGATTATCACCATGGATGATGCCAAGAAGAAACCAAGCCCAGAAGGCTTGCGGATTATTCTGGCCGGGCGCAATCCGAACTTGGCGCTGTACCTCGGCGATAACATCGACGACGCGCTGGCAGCGAAGGCCGCGCGCGTGCCGTTTATGGCGATTCTTTCGAAGAACGAGTTTGCTTGCCGGGCACGGGCGAAGCGATTCAAGGAGTTGGGTGCGCTGGCGCTGTTAGAGCGCGCGCGGGATCTGGACCGCTGGTTGGCTTAAGCGCCTTTTGGTCTAATCGCCGTTGTTGTCGCCAGGCACCGAAGCAGCGTTACAAGTTAGCCCACCAGGGCTGCGAGGACATCTTGGAAGATGCAACCACCGTAGCTGTGGCACGAGTACCCCGCTCGGCGACATTTGTTCTGCGGACAGGAACTTGCAATGGTGGCCGAGCGACGCATAATGCGGAGAGGACCAAGCAGCCTTTTAAGGCGTCGAAGGAATCTCAGGAAGAAGAGTCTGACCGTGCACGGAGCTCTCAGACAGCGCTTGCGGGATGCTATCAACGTCCAGGCACATGGTGAGGTGGAGGGACGCAACACAATGAAGCAAATAGATAAAATCTTGATCCTGAGCGGAACCTGCCTGATCGCTTGCGGCTTGCTTTACGCGCAGGCGCCTCCGGGACCGCTGGCAGTTCCGGCCCCCGATCCGCATGCTCCGGTTGCACCTCCACCGGCGAAGCCGCCGGAGGCAAAGCCTCGCACGAGTATTTTGGGGGTGTGGAAATTCAACAAGGACGAAAGCGATGACGGGCGGGCGAAATTGCAACAATCGAAGCAGGCTGACAACACGAACCGCGGCAATAACGGCGGCGGTTACGGCGGCCCGCGCATCGGAGGTCCGTTTCCGGGGATGGGCGGAGGAGGCTATGGGGGCCCGCGCGCGGGCGGGGAAATTACCGACAGCATGGACGATCTGGTGAATCCGCCACGCGAGATGAAGCTTACTCAGAAATTCGACAACGACCCGGAAGTGGTGCTCGCCGATGATCGTGAGCACCGGACCTCTTTTTTTACCGACGGGCGCAAATTGGAGAAGGACAAAGACCCGGATAACAAGCAAGTGGCGGCGCGTTGGGACGACAAGAAACTGGTGACCGACGAAAAGGGTGCGCACAACGGCAAGATCAGCCGGACGTTTGAGCTGTCGCCAGACGGAAAGCAGTTGATCGAGACGGTGCACGTGGCGGACAGCAAGGGCAATCATCCGGTCAACGTGCAATACGTCTACGACGCCACGAATGACAGTGGCGACCGGTACCCGCACTGAAATCACCGGCGAATTCTATTTGACTACGGCCGTTGCGGGTGTCCGGGCTAATTGACGTTGCGCTTCGGCGCGGATTTCTTTCGCTCGCGCGGCTCTGGCGCTGTCCGAATCCAATTGCAGATAGGCATCGATGTCGGCGATCAGCGCCGGGTATTCTTGCTGGCGCAGGTGAATCGCCGCGAGCAGGCGGTAGACGACCGCTTGGTGCGGAGCCGCGGCTTTGGCTATTTCCGCCGCGGACAGGGCGGCTTTCAGATGATCACGGGAAAGTTCGAGTTTCCCGAGTTCGAATTGACCAGTCCAGGAGAGCGGATTGGAGGCCACGCCAACTCGCAAGAGCGATTCACCTTCGGGTACCTGATTGTGCTCGAGCAACAGCACCGCCAAAGCAATGTCCGCGTCGGCGCACTTCTTGTCGCTCGCTTCCACGGATTTGCGAAATAGCTTTTCCGCTTCGCCGGGATTTTGCTGCAAAAGATAAGCTACGCCTTCGAGGAAATAGGCTTCGTAATAAGCGGGAGCTTTTTCCGTGGCTGACTGGAAATCCGATAAAGCCGCTTTCGCGTTTGTTTCCGCGTAGAGTTTTTTCTTGCCCGAAGTGACTAGGTCGCGGGCATCCTGAGGCATGGAGAGCTCGTGGGCGGAAATGGTTTCTCCCCCGGGAGCGGCCGTGACTGCCGCCGGCGGTGGCTGTCGCTTCAGCACAACCGAAAGGCCACGTTCCGAGGCGAAACTCAGATCGACGTGAATTTCGCCCGTCTGGAATCCCGTCGCTTGCACTTTCAGCATGTAGCGCGCGGAGCGAAGCCCCTGGAAACTGAACTCGCCCGATTCGTTCGTCGCCGCCAGCAGCAGCGGAGTACCGGCCTCATCGCACAGAGCAACCGCCGCATTCACGAGGCGCTGGTCCGTGCCATCGGCGAAAACCGTCCCGGATAAACCAGATTCAGAATTGTTTCTCGAATGCGCGAATCCCGGAGTTGCGGGCAAAAGCACACAAAATAAGAACACACCAATCCGCAAGAAGTCGATCCGACCCATCGACCACCTCTGCTGCACACGTGAAGGCCACCACAGCCTTTGCGGCGGATTCTACTCTTGCGCGACGGGAAAGCGAGGGAAAAGTTGTGATGCAACGAAAGATAATTTCTGGAACTTGTGGTCCTAACGTAGATCGCCCGAATCGATGCCGTTCTTTCGAGCTTCGACTTCCGTGTCGTCGATTTTGCCTTGCAGTTGCCTTTTCTTGTCTTCGAGCTGCTTCACCTGGTCTTCAAGCGGAACCATGTTGTAGCCCTGGTTGATATTGATCCCACCGGAGGGGCTGGTATTTTCCGCTTTGAAGTTCTTCAGCTGATCGATGCGCTTGTCGATGGCGTCGATCTGATCCTTGTAGCCTTGAATCTGGTTGCGATAATTCTCAATCTGCTGTTGACGGGCATCCTTTGCAGTATCGGACGGGGCGGGCCGGCTCTGCCCTCCTTTGGCGGAGGAGGAATTTCCATCCCCTACGACGGATACATTGCCCTTGACGGAACCGATTTCATCGTTTGTCCAGACTTTCTTGGGTTTTTTCTTCTCGGTCGAGGTGGGAGCGTTTGCC
This sequence comes from Candidatus Acidiferrales bacterium, assembly GCA_963783955.1. GTDB lineage: Bacteria > Acidobacteriota > Terriglobia > Acidiferrales > UBA7541 > Acidiferrum. The sequence goes on from CAWAPN010000007.1 coordinate 158,705, forward strand.
GGCGCTTCGGCGGGCTTTGCGGAACTTGGCGCGGGAGCGCTGCCGGCGTCCGGCGATTGAGCGCTGGCGGGCAGCGCCGCGGAGAGCAGCATCAGGCCGAAGCAAGCGGTTAGGAGTTTCATTTGGTTCTCCGGTTATCGCAGTTGGCCGGGGTCGATCCCCTTCTTGCGGGCCTCATCCAAAAGATCGCCGATCTGGCTCTCCAGGACGTTTTTCTTGTCGAGGAGCTGGGTCATCTGCTGGTCTACGGGCGTACGGCTGTAGCCCTTGCTGAGGTCGCGCTCCCCTTTCGAAACCGCGTCTCCGTTCTCAAACTGTTTGTACGATTTCAATTTGCTGTTGACTTCGTCAAGCTGGCCCTGGAGCTTCTGAAGATTCTTTTTGATGCGATCGACGGTAGCGGCATCTGCGGGATGTGCTGGGCTGAGATGATAGTTCAAATTGCGCTTGTCCCCGACCACGGAAACTCCGTTCTTCGTGCCAGAGACGTCATCGTTGGTCCAGACTTTCTTCGGGGGATTAGCCGCCGGAGCGGTATTGCCCGGCGCCGAACTTGCGGTCGAGGGACTTTGTGCAGGTGGGTTGTCCTGGGATTGCGGCAAAGTGGGAAACGCCAGGATGCTGAAGACGAAGAGGGGAGAGAGTAGCCGACCGAACATGAGACCTCCAGACCGGCCGAGATAGTTCTAGTACTATTCTAACCGAGGACGTCTCACCGAGAAGGCTGGTCTGCTCGAAGCTTGTTCAATTCAGCACGTACGACCTCGACGGCTTCGTTCGGAGGGCCGACGCGCTTGTAATCGGAGTAGAACGTGCGTTCGTGGATCGCGAACGACATCATGAACTTGCGTCCGTCAAAATCGTACTGCTCGAAGGTCGGCGCCCAAAGGCCGGGAGCAACTTCGTAGCGTTCCTGCATAAACTGGCTGCCTTTGTAGACCTTTGCCAGAAACAGGGCGATCGAGAAATCTTCAGTTACCGAGCCTTGGACTTTAGCCAATTCGGAGGATTGTTCGTCGACCCAGATGGTGCCGTGCACTTTCGTGAAGAGGACCGTGTTGCGGGAAGTGGGATGATAGTCGGGGTTGGGCTCCATACTGTAACGCAGCAACGTTTGGTCGCCGCGCGTTTCCTGGCCTTCTAGGGTAAAGCGAAAAGCCTGATTTGTGGCTTCAATCAACTCGAAACGCTCTTTACGCTTACGTTCCGCTCTGGCATACGCGTCCTTTTGTGAAGCTCCGTCCTGAACGACCCAAGCAATGTATTTCTCAAGCTTTTCGAGGTCACTGCGGTAACTGTCAGAATCAGATGGTTTGCCCTCAGGCGAAAGCGCGATTTTGTTTACGCCCGTTCCCGTAGGAAAAATGCGCCAAAACCTGGTGTCCACAGGGTCGGACGGACCGCCGGCTCGGCGCTTCTCGACACGTTCCACGCGTTCATATTGGTCAAGAAGCACTTCGCCTTTTTCTTGATTTTTAATCACCCGGGCAAAGAGGGTCGATGGCTGCGCGGGAGGAGCGGAGTCCTGCGCGAGCGCGAGAAGCGCGAACAGGGAAAAAGCGGCAAAAAGCCGCAATCCAAGGGGACCGCGAAGAGCTTTTTGGAATTCCCGCAACCTAGTGTAAGTCATGGATGATAAACAGACATAGGTCGGTCCCGACGGGCGCCGACAACCTGTTCCACAGAGAACGAGTTGCGGCTGTCGCTCTGGCGGCGGAGGGCCAGAATCCTTTGAGAGTACACACGAAAAGGGTGGAAAGCAAAACTGGCCTGCAGTCATCTTGCGCAAGGGGAAAATCGGTGTATTGTCTCAACTAACTAGCTGCCCTGGTGGTGAATAGGCTTGGGAGCAACCCCAATCGAAAATCAGACGAATGTGCCCGGTCTGTGGCGCGCGGGGGCGGAGTCTGCCGCGACGCAGCAAGGATTTAGAAGCGTCTGGATCACGTTCGTCGAGACCCTGAAGCTAGCGATGGATTCTCTGCGCGCGCACAAGCTTCGGAGCTTCCTGACATTGCTCGGGGTGATTTTGGCGGTGGCCACGCTGGTCTCCGTGATGAGCGTGATCGCCGGGCTGAACAAATACATCGCCGACAAAGTTGCGGACTTGGGCGCGAACGTCTTTGTGATTGACCGGTTCGGGATCATTACCAGCAGGGACGCTTTCATAAGAGCGCAGAAGCGACCGCTGATAACGATGGAGGAATTCGAACGGTTCCGTGATTCCACGCGACTTGCCAAGCAGGTGTCGGGTTACGACCGGCAAACCGCGCTGACGAGGAGCGGCGACCTGGTTCAGGAGGATACTCAGGTCGTCGGCGTCACCTCCAATTACGCGGAAATTGAGAACATAAGCGTCGCGCAAGGACGCTTCATCACACCGGCAGATGAAGAGCATCGCTCCGAAGTGGCGTTCATCGGGGCGGACCTGGCGGATAAATTCTTTCCCAATGTGGATCCCATTGGAAAGACGGTGCGCTCGGAGACGCACACGTACGAGGTGATCGGGGTCGCGGCGCGGATCGGCACCGCGCTCGGATGGTCGAAAGACAACTACATGTTGTTGCCTCTGTCCGCCTACCGGAAGGGTTGGCACAAGCCGACCGACTCTATGGCGGTCTTTGTGCAGGCGCCAAACGCGGAGTCTATGCAAGCGGCGGAAGAGGAGGCGCGGATGCTTTTCCGGGCTTGGAGGCACATTCCCTACAACGGCGAGGACAACTTCGCGATTCTCGGGTCTGATTCGATCATGGCCGTGTGGCATCAACTGACGGGAAACCTGGCGTTCGTAGCCATGGCGCTGGTCAGTGTGTTTCTGGTGGTGGGCGGAATTGTGATCATGAACATCATGCTGGCAAGCGTGACGGAGCGGACGCGCGAGATCGGATTGCGGCGTTCCCTCGGAGCAAGGAAGCAGCACATCCTGCTGCAATTTCTAACCGAATCGTCGCTGCTGGCGGCGCTCGGCGGAGTGATCGGGATTGCTCTGGCGGCTGCAATTGTCGTGTTCGTGAAGACCACATTTTCTTTTCCGATGGACATGCCGATCACGGCGGTGATTCTGTCGTTGATTCTTGCGACGGCAGTGGGGCTTTTCTTCGGCATCTTTCCGGCCATGAGGGCGGCTAAATTGGATCCGATCGAAGCATTGAGAGCGGACGGATAACGCGATGGCGCAAGCTTACGGCGAAAACCTGAAGCAGGCCATGGACACGCTGCGATCGCACAAAATGCGTAGCGCGCTGACGGTGTTCGGGGTGGTGTTGGGCGTGAGCGTGATCATGCTGGTGTCCGCCCTGATCACCGGGTTTGACCGGAAGGTGGAAGAGCAGATCAATCAGGTGGGCGCGGACACCGTGTTTATCAGCAAGTGGGACCGCAGCAACAACGGCACGCCGCCGCTCGAAGAGCGCCTGCGAAAGCCACTGACGCCGGAAGACGCCGTAGCGATCGAGCAAGCGTGCCCCGCGGTAATGAGTGCGACAGCCTGGGTGCAACCGCGGTGGGACACAGCACACGCGATTCGCACGGGAGCGGGAGAAGTGACGTCGATCGATTACCGCGGAGTGCAGGCGGCGTTTGGGATGGTTTACGCGAACGCGACAATGAAGGAAGGGCGATTCATCAGCGAAGGCGACGACCTGCACAAGGAGAAGGTCGTGGTCCTTGGGGAGAGTGTTGCGCCGGTGCTTTTCCCTGACGGACGGGTCATTGGGAAGGACGCGATGATCGATGGTTCGGCATTCAAGGTCATCGGCGTGTTGGAAAAACCAAAAGGAGGATTTGGCGCGGACGAGGAGGACCGGCGGATTCTGATTCCTTACCGGACGTTCATGAAGACTTATCCCGCTGCCGACGAAGTCAACATTCGAGCCGAAGCGTACCCGGGCACGGTTGACAAAGCCCTGGATCAAATTCGGGAACTGATGGAGCGGCGCAGGAACGTGCCGTTTGGAGGGAAGGATAACTTCTCGGTGTCGACCTCGGCCGAACAAGTAGCACAGTTCCATCAGATCGTGGACAAAGTGGCGCTGGCGATGGTCGTGCTGAGTTCTGTAGGGTTGCTGGTAGGGGGAATCGGCGTGATGAATATCATGCTGGTCAGCGTAACGGAGCGCACTCGGGAGATTGGAGTGCGCAAAGCAATCGGAGCGAAGCAGAGCGACATCACCTGGCAGTTCTTGCTCGAAGCGATGGCCCTGACCGGCTTGGGGGGACTATTGGCATTGGTTCTCGTGAATGGACTGGTGCTATTCATCCGCTTGACCTTGGACTGGCCGGGCGTAGTGCCGGTTTGGGCCGCCGTGACGGGCGTTGCGGTAAGTGTAAGCATCGGGCTCGTTTTCGGCGTGTGGCCGGCAATGAAGGCTGCCAAGATGGATCCCGTCGAGGCGCTGAGATACGAGTAGAAGTTCTTTGGTACAATAGACTTGCGACCAGGATGATGGGCTGATTACCGGCGCTTCGGCCGCCGTCAGTAACCGAAACGACCTTCGCCAACGGACCACGGACATTTTTCGACCGCATTTGCACCCCCTAAACACAGGGCTCTCCCTAACCCAACTTGACCAGTTGCAGGCGATTTTTGGCATTTTTGACATAATTTTCGCGGTTAAGCCGTGCGTTTCCATCGCCTCGCTTTGAAAAAAGCGTGTCGGTTCCGAAAATTCTGACCCTTTTCATTCCGGAAATTCTGAGCCGTCCGGCAATAGCCGGAAGGGCTAAAACTCTCCCTGTGCCCCCGGTCGGTGAACCGGTAGGGCGGAGGGAGGAGGATGTTAGGAATGTTAAAGCGTCACGAAGTCGAGATTTTACTGAAGGCGGGTCACCCCAAGACCGAAGTGGCCCGTCTGGCGGGAGTGTCCCTGTGCTCTGTTAAGCGCATTGCGGAAGAAACTCCGGTGGTTCATGTCGATAATGCCGCTGAGCGAGAGAAGCGGCGGATCGGCAGACCAAGCATCGTTGAGGACTTCCGGAAAATCATTGTAAAGATTCTGGAAGAAAAATCCGACCTACCCTCTCTGGAGATCCTTCGCCGGGTTCGCGAAGCAGGCTACCAAGGAGGCAAGACCGCCTTGTACGCTCTGGTGGCCTCGGTTCGTCCGCAAGAAACAAAACCACTGATTCGTTTCGAAGGCCTGCCCGGAGAATTTAGCCAGCATGACTTCGGAGAAGTAGACGTTACCTTTCTCGACGGGTCGTCCCGTCGCATCCACTTCTTCGCTTCTCGTCTGAAGTACTCCCGATTCATCTGCGTCAGTGTAGTGAAGGACCAGGCAGTGGAGAGCTTGGTGCGTAACCTGGCCGAGCATCTCGACAGTTGGGGTGGCGCCCCGCTGATGTGTGTCTTCGATCGACCGAAGACGGTGGCTCTGAAGTGGCGGAGGAACGGCGAGGTGACGGAATGGAATCCGATCTTCGCTTACGTCACGCTCGAGCTGGGCATCGGGGTGGAATTGTGTTGGCCTCATAGTCCGCAGCAAAAAGGAACTGTCGAGAACCTGGTGGGCTTCGTAAAATCTTCCTTCTTCAAAGTGCGGTGCTTCCACGATCAGGAGGATCTCGAGCAGCAACTCGTCGCATGGCATCGCGAGGTGAACCAGGAGCGTCCCTGCCGCGCGACGGGCGTAATCCCCGCCGTGCGTCTTAGCGAAGAGGCTCCTAGGCTTCGTTCCTTGAAGGTGCACCCGAAAGATCTAGCGCTTCGCATTCCTGTCTATGTAGGCCCGACGGGCACCGTCCTGCACGATGGCCATCCCTACTCCATGCCTCCCGAGGCCATTAGTATGCCGGCGACCCTGTACTTGTATGCCGATCGCGTGCGCATTGTGGCGGGCAGATATGAAGTCAACCATCCACGAAAATTCATTGCGCACGAGGGGTCCACGCTCGCCGTGCATCGTGCGGCCATGGTGGCGGCGGTATCGGGCAAGCGCGGCAAGCGTTATCTGAAGCGCCAGCAGTTGCTCGAACTTGGAGAGCCTGCGTTCCGCTACCTCACCGAGATCGTTCATCGCCGGCCACGGCAGTGGTACTACGACGTGGATCGGCTGCACGACATCCTGCAGAGCCATGGAGCTGAGGTTCTTCGCCGCGCCATGGAACAGGGACTGCAAGGCAAGTTTTCGGTGCCGTCTACATCGAGCGTTTTCTTCAGCGTTCACTAGTTTTCCAGGAGGAGATCCCATGAGCAAAGAACAGGTTAAGAAAAATCCGCGAGGTGCATCGATGACGCCAAAGCAGGACGACAGCACACCCAAGAGTCTGGAACTGTCTGAGGGCCAGCTCGAGGTTCACTTCCGGCGTCTCAACCTGGCGCACACGCGCCGGATCTACAAGGAGGTTGCCGTTCGGGCGGAAAAAGAAGGTTGGTCGTATCGAGACTTCCTGGCTCTGCTACTGGCTGAAGAAGTAGCGCGAAGGAAGCAGACGCGACTGCAGCGCTGCACGCGGAGCGCACACTTTCCGTTCTTCAAGACCATTGAAGAGTTCGACTTCACTTTGCAGTCGACGCTCCGGGAATCCCTGATCGGCTCCTACCTCGGGCTGGACTTCGTCGCCGAGGGGCGGTCGCTGATTCTGCACGGGAAGACCGGTAGAGGGAAAACTCATCTGGCGGTGGCCGTCGGGTACCGCGCCATCCAGAACGGCTTCGAGACTCTCTTCACCACCGCGGCGGAACTCATCGAGGACCTCTCGAACGCCAGCAAGCGAGGACATCTCCAGGAATCGCTGACAACCTACACGCACCCTCACGTGCTGGTGATCGACGAGGTCGGCTATCTGACCTACGGGCCGGACGCTGCCAACGTGCTCTTCCATGTGGTGAACGATCGGCACCTGAGAAAGCGGCCGATGATCTTCACAACCAACAAGCCGCTGAACGAGTGGGGCAAGGTATTGCACGACGAAGATATGGCGGCAGCCATCCTCGACCGGGTGCTAGAACGAGGGCGCTTTATCCATCTCGACGGACCCTCGGGACGAACGCGTCATCTCAACTTGGAAGAGACCTTGCAAGAAAATACAAAACGGCTCAGAATTTCCGGAATTGATGGCTCAGAATTACCGGAACCCACAAAGCGCAGAGTGAAGACCAAGCGTCTTCCCTTTGGCACCGGACTTCTGGCAGTCTGCAATGGACATGTTTCTGCGCAGCATCCATCGCATAAAAGACGGCAAGGATCATCGCTACTTCAGCATCGTAGAAAACCATCGCATCGCGTCCGACAAGACGGTGCAGCGAACTGTTCTCTATCTCGGCGAGATCAACGATCAACAACAAGCGGCATGGCGCAAGACGTTGTCGGTGTTTGACGAACAGCAGCAAGAGTATGCGAACTTAAGTTTATTTCCCGACGACCGCGAGATTCCCGCCGATGCCGTCGACACTCTGCAAGTGAAACTTAGCGGCCTCGAACTACGGTGTCCTCGCCTGTTCGGCAGTTGCTGGTTGGGATGCGAGTTGTGGCGCCAACTGGGCCTCGATGAGTTTTGGAACGCTCGCCTTGCCGGAACACGGGAAGAAGTTCCTTGGGAAAAAGTATTGCAACTACTGGTCGTGAGCCAGTTGCTGGATCCGGGGAGCGAGTTTCGTGTACATCACCAGTGGTATCTGACCACCGCCATGGATGCGTTGCTCGGGACCGATTTCTCCGTGGCGGAGAAAAACCGCTTGTATCGCTGCCTAGATCGCGTGCTGGAGCACAAGCAAGATCTCTTTCTGTGGCTGCGCCAGAAGTGGGCCGATCTGTTTAAGGCGGAGTTCGAAGTACTGCTCTACGACCTGACCAGCACGTATTTTGAAGGTGCGATGGAAGAGAACCCCAAGGCCAAGTACGGTCACAGTCGCGATAAACGGACAGACTGTTTACAGCTGGTGATTGCGCTGGTGATCACTACCGATGGGTTCCCGTTGGCCTATGAAGTGATGGACGGCAACACCAGTGATCGCACCACCCTGCGCGGGTTTCTGGACAAGATCGAGAAGACTTACGGGAAAGCAAAACGCATGTGGGTGATGGATCGCGGGATTCCGACCGAAGAGATCTTGCAAGAGATGCGGGATCCGGCACGTGAGATTTTTTATCTGGTGGGAACGCCAAAAGGCAAGATCCAGCAGTACGAAAAGAAGTGGCTGGATCTGCCCTGGCAGCAGGTTCGCGAGTCGGTGGACGTGAAACTATTTGAGCAGGACGGCGAACTCTATGTGTTGGCCAAGAGTGAAGGAAGAAGAGCCAAAGAGACCGCCATGCGCCGCAAGCGTCTGGCTCGCTTGCTCAGAAAGCTCCGTGCCATGCGGCGCAGCCTGCCCTCGCTGGTGCAGTTGCTGATGCGTTTGGGCGCGGCCAAAGCAGCCGCGGGCCGCGCATTTCATTTCGTGCAGATGCAAGTACCGGAGGAAGGCCAGCCGGTCACCCGTGAGACCTTCCAGTTTCGTGTGGATAAGCAAAAGCTCCAGGAGGCGGAATGGCGCGACGGACACTACTTGCTGCGCTCCAACCTTACCGCCGGAGATCCCAGCGTGCTGTGGACCCGCTACGTGCAGTTGACCCAGATCGAATCGGTATTCAAATCTCTCAAGAGTGAACTCTCCATACGCCCGATCCGCCATCAATTGGAGCATCGCGCCGACGCGCACATTCTGATCGCCTTTCTTGCGTACTGCTTACAAGTGACACTGAAGCAGCGTCTGTTGCTGCACGCCCCAGGGTTGACGCCCACGGCGGTGTTGGAGAAGTTGGCGGAAATCAAAATGATTGATGTGTGGATTCCTACGGTCGATCAACGATGGTTGATTCTGCCGCGCTACACACAGCCTTCTCCCGACAGCAAGCTGCTGATCGAGAAGTTGAAATTGCAGTTGCCGAGCCAGCCGCCACCGCGCCTGGTCGCGCAAAAACAGAGCTACGAAATTGAGGTACCAGCGGCACGGTAGAAGGCCGTTTTGTGGTGAAGACCTTTCCCTAACCTTGACTGATTCCAAAGCACTTAACGGAACCAGAAGTGCCCAAGTGGGAAAGTTCGGCTAACCCTCGAGACCAGAACCTGCCTGACCTGCGTCTAAGTCACTGAAGATGCCCGTCGGCCAGAAACAAATGGGGGTTTCCAAGCGTATTTATATGCAACGGAGAAACGACATGGGAGTAGTGCCTCTAGGCGTCTCGGCAGCGCCACTGATCAGGACCACGGAGCAGCCACTCACGCGGTTAGAAAGGTACCGGCGCGGCTGGAGGACCTTCACGGAGACTCTGAAACTCTCAGTCGATGCCCTGCGAGCACACAAACTGCGAAGCTTCCTGACACTTTTTGGCGTGATTCTTGCCGTGCTGACGCTGGTCGTCGTGATGAGCATGATCGCGGGCCTTAATCTGTACGTTGCCGAACGGGTAGCCAATCTCGGTGCCAACGTGTTCCTGGTCGACCGTTTCGGGATCATTACCAGCCAGGATGCGTATATCAAGGCGCAAAAGCGTCCCCTCATCGACATGGACGACTACGAGCGACTTCGCGGGGCGATGAAAGTTGCCACCGCCGTAGCCGCAGAGGAAGACCAAAACGTCCAGGCCAAGAGTGGCAATGCGGTGATGGAAAACACGCAGATGATGGGGGCCACGGCGAATTTTGCGGATGTTCGAAACTTGGATGTCGCGCAAGGACGTTTCATAACGCCGTCGGATGACGAACATCGCGCGGATGTCGTGTTCATCGGGCCGGAACTGGTCGACAAGTTTTTTCCGAATGAAGATCCAATCGGCAAAACCATCCGGGTGCAGACCCATACCTACGAAGTAATCGGCGTAGCGGAGCCGCTCGGCAGCGCATTTGGCCAGTCCCAGGACAATTACATGATCATGCCCATGGGAACCTATCGCAAAGGATGGCATAAGACCAACGACTGGATAACGATTTTTGTGCAAGCTCCGAACGGGGAATTAATGCAGGCGAGCCAGGACGAAGCGCGTATGTACATGCGGGCCTGGCGGCACTTGCCCTATAACGCCCCGGACAATTTCGCGATTCTGGGTTCCGATTCGATCATGGCGTTGTGGCACGACCTGACGGGCAACCTGGCGTTCGTGGCTATGGCGCTGGTTAGCATCTTCCTGGTCGTCGGCGGGATCGTGATCATGAACATCATGCTGGCGAGCGTCACGGAGCGCACGCGTGAGATCGGTGTACGCCGCGCGGTAGGCGCGCGCAAGCGGCACATTCTCTTGCAATTCTTGATTGAGTCCTCGGTGCTGGCGGCGACCGGCGGACTGATCGGGATCATGGGCGCTTACTTCATCGTGTTTCTCGTGAAAGGCTTTTTCTCGTTTCCCATGGAGACCCCCTTAGGAGCGGTGATTCTGTCGCTGTGCCTTGCCACCGCCGTGGGCTTGTTCTTCGGAATCTTTCCTGCGATGCGGGCGGCAAAATTGGACCCAATCGAAGCACTGCGCGCGGATGGGTGAGGGGCGAACATGGCACAGGCCTATGGCGAAAACCTGAAGCAGGCAATGGACACGCTCCGGAACCACAAACTGCGCAGTGCTCTCACGGTGTTTGGCGTGGTTCTGGGCGTCAGTGTCATTATGCTCGTTGCTGCCCTACTCACCGGTTTTGACAAGAAGATACAAGAGAATGTGAACCAGTTCGGAGCCGATACCGCGTTCATCACCAAGTGGGATCAAGGGCGCCACGGCGGCCCACCGCCTTTGGAAGAAATCCAGCGCAAGCCGCTGACGTTGGACGATGCCAAAGCGATCCAGGCATCTTGTCCCGCCGTGAAGAGTGTGACCACCTATGTGCAAACCGAGTGGGATCACGGGCACACCGCGCGGACAAAAGCCGGTACCGTTACCGCCATCGATTTTCGCGGGGTACAGGCGAACTTCGGAGACGTTTATGCAAATGCCTCGACCGTGGAAGGGCGTTTCATCGGCGAAGGCGACGATCTCCATAGAGAAAAAGTCGTGATGCTCGGGGAGAATGTCGCGCCAGTTTTGTTCCCGGAAGGGCATTCCATCGGGAAGGAAGTGATGATTGACGGGTCGGATTTTCAAGTGATTGGAGTGGTGCAAAAGCCCAAGGGCGGATTCGGGATGGGCGATGAAGACCGCCGCGTATTGATTCCGTTCAATACCTTCAGGAAAACTTATCCGACCGCCGACGAGATCAACATGCGGGCGCAAGCCTATCCTCAGAAGCTCAACGAAGCTGTGGATCAGATTCGCGATGTACTGGAGCGCCGCAGGAACGTGCCGTACGGCGGGAAAGACAATTTTTCCATCGCCACTGCCGAACAGGAAGTGGAAGAGTTCCATAAAATCATGCTGATGGTTTACGTTGTCATGATCGCATTGAGTTCGATGGGATTGCTGATCGGCGGCGTGGGCGTCATGAACATCATGCTGGTCAGCGTGACGGAGCGAACGCGGGAAATCGGAGTGCGCAAAGCGATCGGCGCCAAGAGCAAAGACATCACCTGGCAATTCCTGCTGGAGGCCATGACGTTAACGGGAGCGGGTGGTCTGCTCGCGCTGGTCCTCGTGTTTCTGCTTGTGCTTGTGATTCGCGTCGCGCTGAACTGGCCGGGAGTCGTGCCGCTGTGGGCGGCGGTGGCGGGAATTACCATTAGCGTGAGCATTGGATTGATTTTTGGCGTCTGGCCGGCGATGAAGGCGGCGAAGCTCGATCCGGTGGAGGCGCTCAGATACGAATGAATTTCTGAAGTGACCGAGCAAAGAAAACCGGGGAGATATCGCCCCGGTTTTTTGTGTGCGGAGAGGGAAGAGCGCGCACCTGCGGAATTTTGATTACTGAGAACTCGAAGCGGCTTTCGGTGGAAATTGGGAATTTTCCGAAGGTGCGGATGGCTCCGTATTGCTATCGAGCGCACGCTGGATGCTTGTGGGATCGTTGGAAAGCCCGGCGAGCGTGGTTTGGGCATGTTGATCGACGGCGCTGACTGCCGCGACCAGGCATGAATAGAGGAACGCTTTGATACCGGAACGAAATTCCATGGCGGACTGCTCCGCGGCGCGCGCGACGTCGGATTCGAGAACGCGGCGGCGTGCTTCGACGGCTGCCTGACTCTCGGCTTCGAGAGAAGCAAGAGATGAAGAAACGCGCTCGTTGGCGTCGGCAATGATGTGATCCACTTGATTTTCGACGCGGCGATGGAAGTCGTCAACGGTGCTGTTGGACGCCTTCTGCAGTGCGGCACGAGTCTCTGTGGCGCGCGCCTCGAGCTCCAATGAGACCTCCCGTGAGACGGCCTGCTTTTGTTCCATGAGGCGGATGAGATTCCGATCCGAAACGCGAGCCGCGACGGTTTCGAATTCCTTGGTGGCGTGGCCGACGGATTGCTCGATGGTGGCGAGATCCTGCGGCCGGAGTTCGCGAGGGGCGCGCTCGAGGAAACCGCGAGTTTCCGCGAGTTGGCCCCGGGTTTCGGCGGTGACCTTTTCTAATTGACGGAAAAGTTCATCGGCGTGACTGCGCGACTGGTTGAGAAGCTGTTCGTAGTGAGCCGAAACTTCACCGAGACGCCACTCCAGGTGATTCAAAATCTGCTCGCGTGAGGAGTTCAGAACCGAATGGAGGTGGTCCTGGGAAATGCCCGGATTGACGTTGGACACAAGAGAACGTACTTCGGCGATACTCTGTTCGTGATGGGCTCGGGCCTGGCGGTTTTCCAGGGCGAGCCCTTCGAGTTGATGCGCGACCTCGTTGGTTTGATTGCGCGCCACATCGTGCTGCTGTTCAAAGCCGGAGTACAGCTCGCTGAGGCGAGTGTCGAGGCGGTCGTTCATCTCCGCGCGGAAAGCGCTGAGTTGTGCATCGATCCGATGGTTGGTTTCCGAACGGACGGCACCGAACTGAGAATCGATGTGGTCCTTAGAAACCGTTTCGGTCGGTGGAGGAACCGAAGCCAGCAGGGACTGCGCCTGAGCGATGGACCCCTCGATATTCGAACGGGCTTCGGCGGTAGCGCGCTGCGCTGTTTCGTGGAATTGCGCCATGTGAAGTGAAGAAAGCTCGGCAGTCCGCGCTTCGAAATCAGATTTGGCGTTAGCCAGAGAATCGTTAATACGGGATTGAACCTGGGGCGCGGTTTCTCCGGCGAAGCGTTCTGCGAACTTTTGAGAATCGCTCAAGGCCTGTTGCGCAAGAGCGGTCAGAGCCTCAATGCGGCGGGCGACGTCTTCGGCGCGATCGCGATAGGAGTGCAGTTCCTTGTCCCAAAGGCTCTGGGCACCCGCGAGACGCGACGCGGAAAATTCCTCGGTTTGTTTGACGTTGGCCTTCCAACCCTCTTCGATTTTGCCCAGGGCGGACTTCACGGCTTCATCAAGCTGCGCGGACAGCGATGCCTGGACGGCCCGTTCCGCAGCAATCTGGATCTTCCCCTGGAGCGCTTGAAGCAATTGTTCGGCGGTGATCACGACGCGTTCGGATTTCCCCGGGACAGCGTCTTTCGTCGGAGACTCGGCTAAGTTTGAAGCGGAAGGCGCGGGTGTCCCTGGAAACATGGTGACTTCGGCTTTGCGCTCAACAGGAGAGACCTGGCGGTCCGGAGCGGAAGAAAGCGCTGGACCATCTTCACGCGCCGGAGCAACGGCCGTAGCGTGGATAACAGGACTGTTGACGCCCAGAAGCCGCTGCCAATCTTCAGGCGGCGTCGGAACTCCCCAGACATTGCCGGGCGTTTCCAGTTCGACGCCAACCTGGCACAGTTCACGCGGGGTCGAAGCGGTGAAGACGGAGCGAACGCGCGCGCGCACCGGCCGGGAGTTTGCGCCATCCGTGCCGGTGACCTGCAGAGTGACCCAACCGTCGGGAGCGTACTCGTGCCGGGAAGAATAGCGGCAGCCGTGGAGATTCACGGCGACGGCGGAAGTCCGCTCTTGAAAAATTTCGCCCCGGCGGTTGGTGCCGAGTACGATCAACGAGACCGCATGCTCAATGCGCGAGCTGCGGCGCAGATCAGGATCGTTGGTGGAACGCTGGAATTTTGAAAAAGGCATGTTCATGTCTTCTCCATCGAAATTGTGAGGTTGTTCTAGATCATCCGTGGTCATAATACGTTCCTCGTCTTCTTCGGAATTCGCGGCAGAGTCAGATGGGGCAGGCATCGTCGAGACGTTGGAATCAACGAGCTCCTCCCACACTTCTTGATCTCTTAGGCGGACTTTCAGGAGCAGGCCGAGGACCAGAGCACCCAGAGCAGCTGCAACAACAATCAAAAAAAAGAGCGACATAACAAAAACGCGGTCCTATCTGAGGCCACCTATCCCCGAGGCTGGCCAACTGAGAGGGCGAAAACCCGGAGTACAGAGGATTGTCACTAAAATGAGGCTTACCGGCAAGAGCTATATGAGGTTAGGCAACCCCAAAAATCTGAGGAAGGGTACTGGTAGCGCCCAGGTTCTATGGAGAGAGGTTTGTCAGTCGACCGATACGGGACCGTTCACGGTCGAGACCCGCACGAGGGTCGGCCCCGAGCCAAATTCCACGCGCTTGTGGTCATCATCCCAGGTCTTACGGCCTTCCGAGCAAGCGCTGGCGTCGCACCGAAATGGGCTATAGCCATCGGATTCGAGCATGACACCGGATTTGAAACCCGAGGGAACCCGGAGGGTCACCGGGCCGTTGGTGGTATGGGCATCCAGACCGGAGCCGCTCCACGAATCGCCGGACAGGGAAACCGTCAGGGGACCGTTTTCGGACTGGACGTTTTGCTGGCCGCCGTTTTCTTCGAGAGTCACCGGACCATTATGGGAAGAGAGGTCGAGTTGGCCGGTGCAGCCGGCGACCGTAACCGGACCGTTTTGCGCGTGAACCTTCAGATTCCCGTCGACGCGGTAGAGCCTCATTGGACCATTGGTGATTTGCAAGTCGAGGTTCGACGCTTTGGGAGCGCGAATGAGTAGGTGTGCCGACCAGCGCTCGCTAGACGGAGGCCCAGAAACGCCAAGCTCTCGATTGCGGAAGGTAAGGTGCATCTGAGAGAGGATGGATTGTGCATCCGAGCCCGACTCGGCCGCTTTGCAGAGCGTGACGGAATAATCGTCCTTGTCCCAACCCTCGACGTAGATTCCCCCATTGGAATCGGCACGCACGTGCAGAGTCGGGGCTTCTGATTTGGTGATGGTGCGCTCTTCTGAGTCCAGAACGGCGTCGTGATGGTCGAAGCGCACGCGCAGATCGGAACAGCTCTCGGCTGGGAAATCGACCGCGGAGACCGCAATCGCAACGGAGCGATGGTGGGAGAAGGCGCTGGGAGCGGCGGTCACGGCGACGCCAGCCCAAACGATGATTGCGAACAGAGTCAGAGCCCGGCGAGAAGTCATCACAAATACCTCTGCCTATATAGACGAAATGATCGGGCCGGAAGTTTGGTCGGCGGCGAAGAATTTCGACCGAGCCGCCTAGGCGGAACGGAGCAGCCTGGAGGTGCGGGAGCGGAGAGACCGATCCGATGAGCCAACCGATTCTGGAGGCACCTGTTTGCGGCGGGCGAAAGGGTAGAGTAGCTCTGCCAGACCCTCCGCGGAACTGCTGCGGAGTTGCGGCTCCTTCACGAGGCAGGAACCGACGATCTCATCGAGGGGCGTCGGAATCGAAGGGTTCGAACGCGAAGGCGGCAGTGGCGTCGAAGAGAGAATCTGGTTGCAAACGGCGGGGATGGACTCTCCGGCAAACGGGTTCAGACCGGTAAGCATTTCATGAAGGACCACACCCAGAGAGAACAGGTCCGAGCGGGCGTCTTGCGCACGGCCGAGAATTTGCTCCGGACACCAATAGGCCGGAGTGCCGCGCACGGCGGAATCGGTCTGATGGCTGGCAAGCCGGGCCATGCCAAAGTCGGTGAGCTTGACGCGATTTTCATTGGTGATGAGTATGTTCGCCGGCTTGATGTCACCGTGGATGACCGAGCGGCGATGAGCGACGGCCAGAGCGGTGGCTACATGCCCGGCCCACTCGCACGCTGTGGGATAGGGAACGCTGCCTTTGGCGATGATCTTCTCGAGAGGCTGGCCTTCGACCAATTCCATGACCAAGTAGGGCGTTTGTGTGGATTCCTCGATGCCCATGTCATGCACGGTGATGATGTTCGGATGAGAGAGCTTGGCAACTACGCGAGCTTCACGAATGAAAAGGTTGCGGGCGTCGCCTCGCGCGAGTTCCGGAGAAAACAGTTTGATGGCTACGGAGCGGTCGATGAGCGGATCATGACCGCGGACCACGCGGCTGTAGGCGCCCACGCCGAGAGTTTCGTGAATCTGATAGCGGCCGACTTGCACGGGTACTTCTCCTCAGTGCGCTGGCGGAGCAGCGCTGCATCAAGAATAGAAAAACAGAGATGCGGGAGGAATGAAGCGCAAGTCACGTTCGGAGAGGTACGAAAGTACTGGGTAAAGGAAGTGGAACAATGAGAGAAATGGACGGGTCAGTTTCCCAGGGCAGATTTTAGCAAGGGGTCGGAGTCTAGGCGGTTAGGAAGAGCGCGGATGTAGGCGGCCATCGGAGAGTGCCAGTGGCGATGGAAGCCGAAATAGAGCATCTCTGAATAGGCCTGGTCGGTAGTCCAGTGCTCGAAAGCGATGCGATAGGCAGCGATGAAAACACCTGTACGATCCTCGCCAAATTGACAGTGAACGAAAACCGTCTGGAGAGGGGCTTGACGAAGTAGAGTGAAATATTCGGCGAGTTGTTCGGAAGTAGGCGTGCCGAATCCACTTACCGGAATCGCAATGAAATGCATGCCGAGAGATTCCGCTTTCTCGCGTTCGCGCTTGCGAAGATGAGAAGATTCCAGGCGAAGATCGACGATGGTCGTGACGCCAAGCTTTTGCAGTTCGTTAAGATTTTCAATGTGCGGCTGCGCGCCGCGAAAAAGTGAATCGGAAACTTTTCCGGCGTTGGAAATTCCAGGAATCGAGAAGCGTTTTGCGACAGTTGGCGAAGAAGAAGAGCTCGCAACAGCCGATTGCCGGAACGGAACGGAACGAGAGAGCGAAGGAAACGACATCACCGTAAGAAGAACAAAAAAACGCATAGCGACTTGTCAAGAAACAGTTTAGGAGCAAGAGACGCAAAGAAAAAGTAGAAACAGCGAAGAGTTTTTCGCGCAACGGCACCACAAGATATGGGCGTGTATGGAAAAAGTTAGCTAGATTTTGTGATTTTCTCTTGACAGATTCTGCGCACGGATTGATACTGCCAATCCAGATTCGGGGGACGTGAAAGCGCCAGACGGTCCGAGTCGGAAGTTTGTTGGACCGACGTTGTTCACGTAACCAGCCCGCGATCACCGACAAAAAAAGAGCGCGAAGTGGATGCTCCGCGCAGTGCGTTTGAGCAGGCGCGGACAATGGCTGTTCAGCCGTGTGAAACCACCGGCCTAGGGTATTGCGTTCTTTTTTCTTTTTTTGAGGTGATGGGCGGCGTAGCCCGGGCCCGGAATCAAGGATTTGCAGGAAGCTTGGTCCTGCACCTCCGCAACACGGAGGAGTAAAATATAAAGGTTCCCCGCTTGGGAGTCGGGAGCCTGTGGCGGGGAGGAAACAGAATGGCGACGGTGAAGTCTGCGTTGAACGGGAAAGCGATGGAAACGGCTAAAGGAATGAAAAACGCCGGGACGTTCGCTGGATTGGTATTCGAACGATATTTTACGGACGGAAGAGTGTCGCCGTTCGACAAAATGGAATGGGAGAAGAGAACCGCCCTGATTGGGAATGAGAAGGGCGTGACGATTTTTAAACAGCAAGACGTCGAGGTGCCGAAGAGTTGGTCGCAAACCGCGACGAACATCGTCACCAGTAAGTATTTCCACGGGAAACCGGGGACCTCGGAGCGCGAAGGGTCGGTGCGCCAACTCATCGGCCGCGTGGTCAACACCATTGTGCGGTGGGGACAAGAAGGCGGTTATTTTGCGGACGATGCGTCGCGCGACGCGTTCCGGGACGAACTGACCCACCTTCTGGTCGAGCAGAAGATGAGCTTCAATTCGCCTGTGTGGTTCAACGTCGGTGTGCAGGCAAAGCCGCAATGCTCGGCGTGCTTCATTAATTCCGTGCACGACAGCATGGAATCGATCATGGGGCTGACTCGGACCGAAGGAATGCTGTTCAAGTGGGGCTCGGGGACGGGCACGAATTTCTCGACCTTGCGCGGAAGCAAGGAGACCTTGTCAGGGGGGGGAATTGCTTCGGGTCCAGTGAGCTTCATGAAGGGTTTTGACGCTTTCGCAGGCGTGATCAAGAGCGGCGGAAAGACGCGCCGCGCGGCGAAAATGGTGATTCTGAATATCGATCATCCGGACATCGTGGAGTTCATTGAATGCAAGATGAAGGAAGAACGCAAAGCGCACGTGCTGATCGAGCAGGGCTACGATTCGTCGATTGATGGCGAAGCGTACAGCTCTATTTTCTTCCAGAATGCGAATCATTCGGTGCGCGTGGCCGACGACTTCATGCGCGCGGTGGAAGAAAATAAGGATTGGTGGACGAAGAACGTTACCGACGGGCAGCCGAGCGAGAAGCTGAACTCGCGAGACTTGCTGCGCAAAGTTTCGGAATCGACGTGGCAGTGCGGCGACCCGGGCATGCAGTACGACACCACGGTGAACCGCTGGCACACGTGCAAGAACACCGCACGCATCAACGCCAGCAATCCTTGCAGTGAATACATGTTCCTCGACGACACCGCTTGCAATCTGGCTTCGTTGAACCTGATGAAATTCCTCGTTTCGAACGGGCAGTTCGACGTGAAGGCCTTCAAGCACGCGGTGGACGTGACCATCACGGCGCAGGAAATTCTGGTGGACAACGCCAGCTATCCGACGCCGAAAATCGCGGAGAACTCGCACAACTTCCGCCCGCTCGGATTGGGCTATGCGAATCTCGGCGCGCTGCTGATGTCCATGGCGCTGCCTTACGATTCGGATGAAGGGCGAGATGTGGCTGGCGCCGTGACCGCGCTGATGTGTGGCGAAGCGTATGCGCAGTCCGCGCGGGTGGCGGAGCGCCTGGGACCATTTCCAGGATACGAAGAAAATCGCGAACCGATGCTGGACGTGATCCGCATGCACCGGAACGCGATGCGCGGCATCAAGCCGGAGCACGTACTGCCGGAATTGTACACGGGCGCACAAAGCGCTTGGGACGACGCTCTGCAACTGGGCGAGCAGCACGGATTCAAGAATTCACAGGTGACCGTGCTGGCGCCGACCGGGACCATCGGGTTCATGATGGACTGCGACACGACCGGAATCGAGCCGGACCTGGCGCTTGTGAAGATGAAGAAACTCGTCGGCGGTGGATTGATCAAGATCGTGAACAACACCGTACCGCTGGCGCTCATCCGGCTCGGCTACACGCCGGAACAGACGAGCGAAATCGTCAGCTACATCGACCAAAACGGCCGTATCGATGGCGCTCCGTTCGTCAAGCCGGAGCACGTTCCGGTCTTCGACTGCTCGCTGGCAACGGCCGGCGGCCGATGCATCGAGTGGCGCGGCCACGTGAAGATGATGGCGGCGGCTCAGCCGTTCCTTTCGGGCGCGATCAGCAAGACCATCAACATGCCGGAAGAATCGACCATCGAAGACATCATGAACGCGTATATTGAATCGTGGAAGCTCGGGCTGAAGGCCGTGGCCATCTACCGCGATAATTCGAAGCGTTCGCAACCGCTCAACGCGGCAGGCAACAAGAAGGACGAGAAGAAGGCGGAGGCAGTCGCCGAACCGGAGCAGCGCGAACTGTTCCCGCGTGCGCAACGCGAAAAGATGCCCGTCGAACGGACCTCCGTGACGCACAAGTTCAGCGTTGGCGGCCACGAAGGATACCTCACCGTGGGCATGTATCCCGACGGTCGAGCCGGCGAAATCTTCATCAAGATGTCCAAGGAAGGTTCGACTCTTTCGGGCGTAATGGACGGCCTGGCGTTGACAATTTCGCTCGGCTTGCAGTACGGCGTGCCACTGAAGGTATTCGTCGATAAATTGATGAACACCCGGTTTGAGCCGAGCGGCATCTCCGCGAATCCCAACATCCGGTTCGCGACGTCGGTGTTGGATTACATCGCGCGGTGGCTGGGAGGGCGGTTCATTTCGTCGGACTACCTGAAGCTGAACGGTATGCCGCCGGCGGAAGGAACGATCATTGCGGGAGCCCTGGCAAGCAAAACGCTTCCGGTTCCTGTGGCGCCGCGCCTCGGCGAACCGATAGGCACATCGCCGCGGGATTCACATGAAGGCGCGCCGACGTGTTCCGAGTGCGGCATGCTCATGGTGCCAAACGGAGCCTGCTACAAGTGCGAAAATTGCGGCAGCACGAGCGGGTGCAGTTGATGCGGAAGGCAAAGGAGAGAACGCGATGAGCGCACTCCCGACTGGACCCGCACTAGCCGCAAAACAAGTATCGAATCAGCCGAAAGCGCGGGGGTTTCTCCACATTGTGCGCCATGGCGCCGCGTTGAACGCCTTCTACATCGTCACCTATCACCGCCTGGACAAAAGCGGAGTGCGCCCGAAAGCGATGCTGGCCGAGGGCGCGCAAGCACTGATTGATTTGCTGGAAAAAATCGGCGTGGATTTCCGGCTGCGCGAGGTACGAGGTGCGCTCGAAGACATTCTGCGCCTCGGATCGGCGAATATTCCCGATTTGTGGTTAAGCGACGAGGAAATGTTAGAAAAAGGTCTGGTACAGACATAGGAACCAGCGGCGGCGTCCGTGTAGCGGCCGCCTTCTGCGGCGAAGTAAGCCCGATCCATCAAGCCCATAGTTCCGGCCTTCCATCCTGTTGCGATTAGAAACATTCTGAGTTACGACGGATCGCTGCGAGACACCACGAGCCTGAGCACGTGGTGTGGCTGGACAGGGCGGACCTAGCGGGGGCGGAAGGACGGACGTGCCGCGTGAGGGCGCGGACGGAAATGTGGTCGTGCGAGCGGAGGCGGTACATGGCGGAGGGATTCGCCGCAAACTGGGCAAAGCTCGGAGCGGACAACGTCGGCGCGCACCCAACGGCCTCTTTCTTCGCACTGTGGATTCACACACTGAACTGTGGAGCCCGGCATTAGGGACATTACGCTCTCTCCAGTGGCTGCGCGCTGACCGAAAGGTTGGGGATTCTAACGCAGCCAAGATAAAAACTGTCTGAGCGAACCGGACGAACCAAAGAATTGTTACGCCAGGATCAAAGCGAGTCAACGGGAAAGAAATGCGGAAAGGTGGAAATGTTTTGAGACTTGTGGAAATCCGCGAGAGAGTTCCTGCGATTGAATCGATTCGATCTTCCCGGGGAAAAAACTGCGAGTGCTTGAGGGAAACGCTCAGGGTTTTGGCGTTTCGGGAGTTTTCTCGTCCGTTGGCGCGCCGAGCGTGCTCAATTTGGCCTGCAGTTCGGTGAGTTCAGCCTGCAATTGAGTCAGACCGGCCTGCATGGAGTCGAGGTTTTCCTTGCCCACCTTGTCGTGCTCGTGATCGGGGTTGGACAAAAAGCTGTCTTGAGTGAGCGTAAGCGCACGCTGCTGGAGATTGACCTTCGCCAGTTTATCGGCGATCTCCTGTTTCAGGGCTTCGATGTCTGCCTTCTTCTTATCGTCGTCGGTCTTATCGGCTTCGGATTTGGGGCTAGCACGATCCGGCGATTTCGCGGGATTCGCATCGGAAGTGGCGTTCGTGGGTGCAGGGGTGCTGGTGGAAGCGGCAGAAGAGGGAGGGATTGCGTCGTTATCAATGACGTGAGCGGGTTTCGCGGCGTCCTGCTTCTGCTGGCGCGTGCGTCGCGCAGCCTCGGCGACCGAGGGAGCGTCATCTTGTTGCCCGAAAAGCGGTATCGAGAGGCAGAAGCCCGCGAAAAGCACCGCGAAGGAACGCAGAATCGTTTTTGACGACATAGACCCTCCTGCTCATCGCCTGTGCCTGCGGCATGCGGTCAAAAGGCAGCCGCCCCGGCGTTTTGCACCAAGCAATGGCGTGCCATTACAGAATACGACTGCCAAGGAACCGGCTCAACGGCAGGAAGCGAAACAGGCAATGGCGCCGGCGTACCTCAAGGCAACGCTGCGGATGCGGCGCCCGGGACGACATCCCGGAACGAGAACTTGCTCTGCACTCCAGCGAAAGGCTTGCCGTTCAATTCCGCGTACGGATAGATAAAAAAGTTGAGCGGATCCCCCTCCTGCTGCGCAGAAAGGTGAATGTCTCGGCCGTAGGTGAAAAACACACGGTTAACGTCATGCGCGCCGAAGAAATAATCGCGTTTGGCCGGATTTTTCCACGCTTCGGAAGCGTCCACGGGAACCCAGCCGGTGCCGTAAAGGTAGAACTCGGCCCAGCAATGATAGCCGGGAATCTCGCCCTCGGTTTTGGACTCCGGAAGAGGGAAACCGATCTCGAATCGCGCGGGAATGCCGGAAGCGCGCATCATGCCGATCAATACCGAGTGGAAGTCTGTGCAGTTGCCGCGCTTGGAGCTGCACGCCCAAACGGCGTCGCCGCGGCCCCAGTCCTCGCCGGATTTGTCGTAACGCATGGTGGCTAATACGTAATCGTAAATATGGCGGGCTTTGGCAAGCGCCGTGGCGTCGCCGGCGGTTTGCTGCTTCGCAAGATCGGCGATCACGCCGTTCAGAGGGATGAGATTGTCGGGTTCGAGATCGCGCTGAAGGTCCTTCGGGACAGAAGCGTTCGCAGAGATAATCTTGGCCGTACCGGAATCGAGCAGGACCTTGTGTTCGAAACGAGTGGACACGAAATGGATGGTCGCATCGAAGCCGTCCTCCACTTGCGCGGGCGTGGGCTGAAACAAGACGTAGGAATTGCCGTACTCCGCTTCGCGCCCCTCAGAATGGGCTGCGGCGGATTCGATCTGCAGGTCGTGGACGCTCTGATACTGGTCCTGTTTCGGAAGCGGCAGCCAAAGCAGGAATCTTCCGTTGGCATTCTTGGTCGCGGGAACGTGCACCTGATAAGTGAATGCGATCGTGCGTGAGGGCGCCGTCTGCGCCGAAGCAAAACCGCCGTGAACCGACAAAGCGGAATACGCCGCAACCGCGAACAGCAAGGCCGGAAGGAAAACAATGTGCCGGCGCATAGAGTATCCCATGTATGAATTAGGGCGAATCAGCGGGTAGTGGGAAGCTTATATAAGAATGCGTATTCGAGCAATAACCCTTTTCGGCTACACGTCCTTCCGCCGGGGAGAACGCCTCCGGAGAAAAGCGGCGACTTTGTGTCGATTGCCGCAAACCGCCATGGAACACCACCGGCGGCGATGCGTTCGGGAGTCATCGTAGAAGAACAGCCGGCAACCAGCGTCGGCGCAACGGCGGATGGGAGCACGGGGGCCCTCGACCAGGAGTTCGGCGGCCGAACGGGCGAGGGCGGCGAGAAGCCAGTCCAAACCGCTTTCCCGTGCCACAAACTGAAGAGACCAGGAACCTTTTTGGGATACAAGCTCGTCGTGACCCTCGGTT
Organism: Candidatus Acidiferrales bacterium; assembly: GCA_963783955.1. Classification (GTDB taxonomy): domain Bacteria; phylum Acidobacteriota; class Terriglobia; order Acidiferrales; family UBA7541; genus Acidiferrum. The sequence continues at coordinate 182,184 of CAWAPN010000007.1, forward strand.
ATGCGGAGAATTTCATTGATCGGCTCTACCCAAGAGCCTGGAAAGGGCTCATCGTCGACGATGGAGGCGAAAATGGCCCGCAGCGACTCGCGAAATCGCAGGATACGGAGCAGGGCTGCGTCGACGGCGTGGGACTCCGTCAGAAGCAGGGGCCGAAGACGGGCGGCGCGATCCTCGGAGACAAGGTTAGCGTCTACCAGGAATGAAACAAATTCGTCCCAAGAGAGATCGTGGGCGGCGGGCGAGAGATTAGCAAAGTCGAGCGCAAGCCGGCCGGCGACGAGGTGGGGAGCGGAGGTCATATAACCGTTGAATGCAACCAAACTGGTTATATCAGACGCCAGTGAAGTTGCAAGAAAAAGCCTGCAAACAAACTGCTGCACCGAGCGTATTCTCAACAGTCCTTATTTACCTACGGCCGATTCTTCGGAGCGACTATGAACAATGACAATGTAGCGATGCCGTCCGGCGGTGGAATGGCACCAGGGGACACTCCTCTGGCGAAGGAAAACATCTTTGCCAGCAAGCATGGACCAAGAGCCGGCTGGCGATTGCTGATTTATTTGGTGCTGGCCGTAGGCATCAACGTTGGTCTGAATCTGTTGGTGCGATTTCTGTTCCACGCGAAGCAGGGAGCGCTTGACGGGTGGGCGCTCCTTTGGGCGGAGTTGATCGGATTTGCGGTTGCGTTTGGCGCAGCGCTCGTCATGTCTCGAATCGAACGGAGGCCGATTGGAGCGTATGGCTTGCCGGCTCGTGGAATGTTTGCGGGGAAATTCTGGCTGGGGTTCCTCTTCGGACTGGCTGCGGTTTCCTTGCTCATAGGACTGATCGGCGCTTTCGGAGGCTACAGGTTCGGAACCTTGGCGCTACAGGGCAGCGAAATTTTCAAATCGGGATTACTGTTTTTGGTGGGATTCACGTTTGTCGGACTGTTTGAAGAATTCTTATTTCGCGGCTATACCCAGTTCACGTTGGGCGACGGAATTGGATTTTGGCCCGCGGCGGTGGTGCTTTCGCTGCTGTTTGGCGGGGCCCACCTTCAGAACCCGGGGGAAGGATGGGTAGGTGCGGCGAGCGTCGTGGCGATCGCGCTGTTTTTCTGTTTCTCGCTGAAGCGAACCGGGAATCTGTGGTTCGCGGTGGGATTACACGCGAGTTTCGATTGGGGCGAGACATTTCTCTATTCCGTGCCGGACAGCGGCGCGGTGATGAAAGGACATCTGTCTAACGCGGTGCTTCGGGCCGGGCCGACGTGGCTGACCGGTGGAACGGTTGGGCCGGAAGGAAGTGTGTTTTGCTTTCTGACGGTGGCGCTGCTGTTTTTGGTGGTGATGTGGTTGTTTCCGGCGAAGAAGAGCGAAGATCTCGGCGAAAGCGTGACGACGCAGAGTTAGTTAGTGGACCAGATCGGAAGCGTGAACCAGGTGGATGCCTTGGGATTCCGCTTCGGGAAGAAAGTCGGCCAGAGCTCGCAGCGTAGCGGGGTGTGGGTGTCCGATGGCCACCGCGTGCCCTTTTTCGCGTGCGTCTTTGGCGGCCAGGTCCAACTGGCGGCGGACCCCCTCGGTTTCTTGAACATCATCGAGAAAAGGAACGTTGCGAAACGTGCAGGCGACGCCGGCGGCTTGCGCCGCGTTGTACGCGACGGTCGCAGAGGTGGTACGGCTGTCCACGAAAAAAAGACCGTGCGAATGGAGTAGGGGCATAAGCTCTCCCATAAGGTGCGGGTCAGAGGTAGCGAGCGAGCCTTGATGGTTGTTTACCCCCGCGGCGTAGGGGACACTGCGCAACATCGAAGTCAACTCATTCGAAATTTCCGCGCTGGACATTCCGGGACGAAGTTCCCGGGCTTCCGCGGTTTCATTGGCAACCGATTCCATGGGCAGATGGAGCATCACTTGGTAGCCGCGACTATGAGCTTCCTCGGCGATTTGCGTGGAATGAGGATGATTGGGAAGAACCGACAGCGTCAGAGGATAGTGCAGAGCGAAGATAGCATCGACGGAGGCGGAGTCTCCGCCGACATCGTCCAAAATGATGGCGAGGCGAGGGCCGGAAGCGGCCGGGCGAGAAGGCTGAAGCGGACGGCTCGTTGCATACCGTTTTGCGTGTAACAGCGATTGCACCGCAGACTTGATTTTGCCGCAGCCCGCCAAGGAAAGACAGCAGACCGCAAACACCAGACCGACCCCGAACGCCGATTTACGCACGAATCCCGAAGATTTGCAGAGCACGAAACGAAATTAAGCAGCTTTCTTGGTAGTTACAGGAGCATGGAACAGCTCGAGAGCCTTGCGAAGAACAGGATCGTCGGCAGAAAGCGGCTTCGGACCGAGCGGCGGCTCCTTTTGCGTACCGGCGCTCGAGGACGAGTCGTCTCCATCGTCTCCATCGTCGGCCGCAGTCGCGCGCACAACTTCTGTCGGCGCCACGCCTTCTTCAAGAATCGACTTGCCGTCCGCGTTGTAATAATTCGCGACCGTCAGGACAATCGCGGCGCCATCTTCGAGCGGAATCAGCCTCTGCTCGGCAGCGAGGCCGAAGGTCCGCTCGCCGACGATATCGCCCCGCTTGGTGTTGGCGAACCCGGAAGCGAGAACCTCGGCAGCGCCAGTGGTGGTGACATCGGTAAGAACCGAGACCGGCCCCTTCCAAACGACCTTGGAAGGATCGGCGGGAAAATCCTGTCCCGTTACCGTCTGGCCCTTGAGGGTTGTAAGGTTTCCGGAAGGAATGAAAAGGCGAGCGATGGCGATGGCTTCCGAATCCGCGCCACGACCACAGTCGCGAACGTCGAGAATGATGTGCGAAACGCCCTGCTTCTGCGCTTCGATAAGATGTGTGCGCACTTCTTCCGCGCGGCCGGCGTCCAGAGTGGGGAAGCGGAAGACCAGCGTGTCGTTGTCAACCTTCTGAACAATCAGCTTCGGAGCCAGAAGCTTCTGGCGGACGATATCGATTTCATCGGGATCGGTCCGTCCGTGCCGGATTACACCGACTTTAACCGCGGTGCCAGGCTGGCCGGCAAGAAGATTCTTGGCTTGGCCGACGGACATTTCGCGGGTGGTAAAACCTCCGATCGATTCAAGGAAATCTCCGCTGCGCAAGCCGGCTTTATCCCCAGGGCTGTCGGGGAGAACCGACGTGACCACGATATAGCCGGAACGCTTGCTGAGATTGAGACCCGATTCTCCCGTGCTGGTATTCGAGGTTTTTTCTTTGTAATCGGTATATTCGCGTGGCGTCAGATAGCTCGATTCGGAATCAAGGGACTCGAGCAGACCGTGCAGCGACCCGGTGGTGACCAGATGCATGTTGGGCTCGTCGACGTAATCTTGCTGGATCTTCTGCAGTACTTCGCTATAGACCTGAAGCGACTTATAGGCCTTGTCGTTGGCAGTCCGGCCGAGCACATGGCCAACGCCAACCCAGCCGACAATCAGGATCGAAACGATCAGGATTCCGTAGCGAGCGATACGATTCATCCAGCACCACCTTAAAAAGCGTAAGAAACAGCAGTATACCACTCCGATGAGACGGGCAAAGAAAGAGTTGGATTCGCCGGTCTCGGGCCAAAGCTCGCACAGACGAGGAGCAGTTGGGGGCTGATTTGTTGCGTGAAAGACACAGTAGGTCAGAGATTATGTGGCTTATTTTCCATAACTTACTGAAAACACTAGGCAAAGGTAGAGTAGATTTTGCTGACAGTGTGTTAATGTTGATGTAGCATTCCGCCCATGTTCCAAACTACGATTCAACGCGAAGTCAGCACCCACGGTGTCGGCCTGCATACCGGCGTTGAAAGCACGATTCGACTCGTACCTGCGCCCGCTGATACAGGAATCGTCTTCCGACGAACTGACCTGGAGCTGTTTTCGATTGAAGCCCACGGCAGTAACGTCGCTCGAGTCAGCTATGCGACGAGCCTGATGAAGCAGGGTGTACTCCTTTCCACTACCGAGCACCTGTTGGCCGCGATCTATTCCTGCGGGATCGACAACGTTTACGTGGACATTGACGCCATTGAATTGCCGATTCTCGACGGATCGGCGGAACCGTTTATGCGCATGCTCGATGAAGCCGGAATGCGTCGGTTACGTCGAAAGAAGCGCTATTTGAAGTTGTTGAAGCCGGTCGAAGTGGTAGAAGACGGGAGAAGGATCGGGATTTATCCGGCGGAAGAATTTGCGGTGCGCTGCTACGTGGACTTTTCGCACCCTATGGTGGGACAGCAGGAAGTCGAGATGGTAGTGAACGCCGAAAGCTTCCGTCGCGTGCTATCGAGAGCGCGAACATTCTGTTTTGAAACTGACATCGAGCCGTTGCGAGCGATGGGACTGATTCGAGGCGGATCGCTCGAGAACGCCATCGTGCTGACGAAAGATGGAATGTTGAACGGGCCCCTGCGCTATGTGGATGAATTCGGAAGGCACAAAGCCCTGGACCTGATCGGCGACCTGGCACTGGTTGGCTTACCGCTGCTCGGCCGCGTGGAAGCGCGAAAGGCCGGGCACTCTTTGCACACGCAATTAGTGAGCAAGTTGCTGGCGGATACGTCGTCGTGGGAGATCACCACGCAAGAGCATGCGCAGCCCGCACGCGAAGAACGTGAAATGGCCTCTCGAGCGGCGGATTAAAGAGGTTCTGCGGTCGTGAAATGCACCTGCGGAGAGTGCGCCTCCTGCGGATGGCCCCCACGAATTTTCCAGAAGTGAATTCCTAAAGAGATCAGGACGGCCAGACCGAGGATGCCCAGCCATCCGAGGGTGATACCCGCGATGGCCATGCCTCGGCCTTTCAGCCGAAGCGGTTCCCGGCGAATTTGCCGGAGCGCGATGTAGCCGAGAATCACGCCGGCAACAGAACCAAGGCCGCAAATCCAGCAGAGTCCGCAGACCAGACTGCCGATAGCGAGCCCGTTGGTTGCGCGCGGGGGAAGCACGATCGGAGGGGAATCGGCGTTCAGCGTGGAATCGAGAGCAGGGTCAAGCCAGCGCTGGCAACTGGGGCATTGGAGGGCCGAGTCCTCGATCGGCGAAGCGCAATAGAGACAAGGTTTCAACAAGAACACCAAAGAGCGGGCGCGTCCGATTATAGCGTAGGGCTGTCTTCGGTGGCGGGCCCGGAAGTATTGAAGTGGATGACACCGGTCTGATCGACGTAATAAAAGCGTGCGCCGGTGCTGTTGGGAGTGATCGGTTCGGCCGAAATGGAAAAGCTGGTGGTCTGACCGAGGTTGTTCGGGCTTCCACGGGGAATAGTGAAATGTGTAGCCATGGCGGGTCGGAGCGTCGTTCCCAAGAAATCTATCGAGTACGCCGGCATGAGCGCATCCACCGGGAGTGCCGGGACCAAGATTGCCGAGAGAGGTTCGAAAGCCGACTTCGGGACACATCGAGGAATAGGTTCCGAGGGCGTAGGATAGGAACGAAGCGCGCCGACGGCGGAAGCTTCGTTCGCCGCCATTCTTAGGCGAAGCAGATTAGGAATGGCAATGGCTGCGATGATGAGGATGAAGGGAATGGCGGCGATCCCGAGGTACCCGAGGACCAGGCCAACCGTGGCAATGCCCTCGCCCCTCAGACGGCCTGCGCTCTTGCGGATCTCCGACAAAGAAAGATGGCCCAAGACAACGCCCAGTATCGACGCGGGCAGGAAAAAGACAAAAATGCCGCTTATGAGGCTGCCGATGGCTTTGCCGCTGGTGGGTGGCTCGAAGCCGGGCGGCAGCGACTGGCGATAGTTCGGAGAATCGGGCAGAGGAGAACCCATTTGTGTGCCGCACTTCGGGCAGAAGGCGACATCATCCGCGATGGCTTGGAGGCAATTTGGAGGCAATAGGGACAGTTCACGGGAGTGGCGTTACTGCTCAGATGCAACCATAGAAAAGTTAACGGAAAGCCGCATTTTCAGCGACTTTAGCTCAGATTGAGCCTGGCGTCCAACGCCCTCCCCAGTGGGCACGCAAAGACGGATTGTCAAACGGGGCAGAGCACGGGACAATGCTTCCGCTATGGCAAAGAACAAAGATGTGACCATTGTGGTCCTGGCTGCCGGCAAGGGAACGCGGCTCAAATCGAGCTTGGCGAAAGTGCTGCACGCGGCAGGAGGCAGACCGCTGATCGAACATGTCGTGCGCGCCTCTGTCGGCGTTGGTCCGAAGAGAATCGTGGTTGTCGTGGGGCACCAGGCGGAGAGAGTAGAAGCGGTGGTAGAGCCGTTTGGCGCGGAGACCGCGCTGCAACAACCGCAAAACGGTACCGGGCATGCGATCTTGGTGTCGAAACGCGCCATTGGAAACGCAAAATATGTGGTGGTCCTGCCGGGTGACGCGCCACTGGTGCGAACGGAAACGATTCGGGCGCTCATCGAGAAACACAAGACCGGGCAGGCTGCAGCCACGATTTTGACGGCGGTGCTTGCGGACCCCTCGGGGTACGGAAGAATTTTGCGCAAGGGCGGGGACGCGGTCGCGGCAATCATTGAAGAATCGCAATTGACCGCCGAACAGCGAGAACTGAACGAGATCAATTCGAGCATGTACTGCTTCACCACCGCGAAGCTCTGGCCGGCGCTGGCGCAGGTGAAGCCGAACAACGCACACCGGGAGATTTACCTGACCGACGTGATCGGCGCCCTGAACGCAAAGGGCGAGACCGTGTTGGCAGAGATCGCGTCGGACTCGCGGGAGATGCTCGGGTGCAATACGCGCGCGGACTTGGCCGAAGTGGATCACTCGTTTCGCGAACGGAAGCGTGAGACGCTGATGCGGGACGGCGTAACCATTCAATTGCCGGAGACGGTTCTGATCGATCCCGACGTGAGCGTGGGTGAAGATACCGTGATTGAGCCATGCGTGCAGTTGCTCGGAAAAACAAAGATTGGACCGCGGTGCGTGATAAAGACTGGCTGCGTTGTTCACGATTCTACGTTGGGCGACGGCGTAGTGTTGGAACCGCATTGCGTGATCACCACGAGCCGCATCGACAGCGAGGTCATTGCTGGGCCCTTCGCGCGAATGCGGCCGGAGTCGCACGTGAAACGCGGGGCAAAAATCGGAAATTTCGTGGAACTCAAGAAAAGCACCATTGGGGAAGGAAGCAAGGTGCCGCACCTTTCCTACATCGGCGACACCAGGATCGGCACGAAAGCGAACATCGGCGCGGGCACGATTACCTGCAACTACGATGGATTTCATAAGCACCCAACCACGATCGGCAACAAGGTTTTTGTTGGCAGCGACACCACGCTCGTCGCTCCCGTGAAGCTCGGGGCCGGCGCCTACATAGCCGCGGGCTCGACGATCACAGAGAACGTCCCGGCGGATGCGCTGGGAATCGCCCGGGGGCGGCAGTCCATCAAGAAAGACTGGGCCAGCAGGAAGCGCAGAGAACTGGCTTTTGCGGATAAGCCCAAAAAGCATTCCAAAAAGCGCCGCTAAGGAATTGCAATTGCCCGCGTCCTGGTCGTGTTTTCGGGTGTGATAAAATGGAGTTTCCTGAACGAGGCCGGGAGGTACAACATGAAATTTGGGGTCGTGGTCTTTCCCGGGTCGAATTGCGATCACGATACATTCCACGCCATCGGACATGTTTTGCAGAAGCCAGTGGAATTCATCTGGCACCAGTCAGAGGATTTGCATCAGTGTGACGCCATTATTCTCCCCGGCGGATTTTCCTATGGAGATTACCTGCGAACAGGAGCCATTGCGCGATTCTCTCCGGTGATGAAATCGCTGGAGAAGTTTGCCAACAACGGCGGTCTGGTGCTGGGAATCTGCAATGGCTTCCAGATTTTGCTCGAAGCGGGTCTGCTGCCAGGAGCGATGATGCGTAACGCCGGGCTGCGCTTTATCTGCATGCACGTCCATATTCGTGTGGAGGATACCAACAGTCCGTTCACCTGCGCGGCGCAAAAGGGACAGATCCTGAGGATTCCGATTGCGCACAGCGACGGGAATTACACCTGCGACGAAACGACGTTGCAGGATTTGGAGAGAAACCACCAGGTCTTGTTCCGCTACACCACGCCGGGCGGGAAAGACGACAGGGCGGGCAATCCGAATGGATCGACCGCAAATATTGCCGGGATCTGCAATCACGCAAGAAACGTCGCGGGACTGATGCCGCATCCGGAGCGCGCCGTCGAGCAAGTTCTGGATTCGAACCACGGACTGGTGATTTTCCGCTCGATGATCGAAGCGCTCGTAGGTGCCGCGAAGGCTACCGCGTGAGTAGTAAAAGCTTCAGCACAGAATTCGCTCAGGGGCACGATTCATCGTGCCCCTACATCATTTTGGACAGGTTTTTTGAGCGCGGAACGAAATCGGGTTTCCCGCTGCGTCCGGAATAGCAAATTGCGTGGCGATCAAGGGCAGGTAAAGAGGGATGGCGACGGCACAAACAGAAATTAAGGTGACTCCGGAGATTGCGGCGGAGCAGGGCGTGACGCGCGAGGAATACGCGCGCATCCAGAAAATTCTGGGGCGCGATCCGAACATCACCGAACTGGGAATCTTCAGCGTGATGTGGAGCGAGCACTGCTCCTATAAATCGAGCAAGGTGCATCTGAAGCGGTTGCCGACGCGCGGAAAATTGGTTGTGCAAGGACCCGGCGAAAACGCGGGCGTGGTGGACATTGGCGACGGCCTTGTTGCGGCCTTCAAGATTGAATCGCACAACCACCCGAGCTACGTGGAGCCGTTCCAGGGCGCGACTACGGGCGTGGGCGGAATCCTGCGTGACATTTTCACCATGGGAGCGCGGCCCATCGCAGTGCTGGATTCCCTGCGGTTCGGAGAGATCGCCCCTTCGAAAAACACCACGGAAGAGGACGCGGCGAAGAACCGGCGCATTCTGGATGGCGTAGTGCGCGGGGTCGCTAGCTACGGAAACTGTTTCGGCGTGCCTACGGTGGGCGGCGAAGTTCAATTCGAACCGTGCTATGCGCAAAACCCGCTTGTGAATGCACTGGCGCTCGGCATTGCGCGCAAGGAAGAGATTTTCCTGGCCAAGGCGAAAGGCATCGGCAATCCGGTAATTTATGTGGGCGCGAAGACCGGGCGCGATGGAATTCACGGCGCTTCGCTGCTCGCTTCGGCGGAGTTCACCGAAGAGTCGCAGCAGAAACGGCCGAATGTGCAAGTCGGCGACCCGTTCATCGAAAAGCTGCTGCTCGAAGCCTGCCTGGAGGCGATGAAGACCGGTGCCGTCGTCGCGATTCAGGATATGGGCGCTGCTGGACTGACGTGTTCGACGTGCGAGATGGCCTCACGCGGCGGCACCGGGATTGAAATTGATCTGGCGAAAGTCCCGCAGCGTGAAACCGGCATGACCCCCTACGAAATCATGCTGAGCGAATCACAGGAGCGCATGCTGCTGGTGGCGGAAAAGGGTCGCGAGCACGAAGTGCTGGCGGTGTTCAAGAAATGGGGCTTGGACGCAACGGTTGTCGGAGGTGTAACCGACGGTGGCCTGCTGGTAGTAATGAATCACGGCAAGACGGCAGCGCAAATTCCCACGCACCCGCTGGCGGAAGAAGGCCCGGTGTACAACCGGACAATCGCGGAGCCGGCGCCGCGCAAAGAAACCGAGAAAGATTGGTTTACCTTCGCCGCCGAACGCGCCGATCTGACAGCGAATTTCAAAAAGTTGCTGGCCGCGCCGGCGATTGCGTCGAAAAAATGGATCACCGGGCAGTACGACAGCATGGTGCGAACCAATACGCTCGCAGGGCCAGGCGCGAGCGACGCGGCGGTAGTGCGGATTAAAGGGACTAATCGCGCGCTGGCTTTGGCCACGGACGGAAACGGCCGGTGGTGCCAACTGAATCCGAAAGTGGGCGCGATGCATGCAGTCGCGGAAGCGGCGCGCAACGTGGCGGCAAGTGGCGCGCGCCCGATTGCGGCGACAAACTGCCTGAATTTCGGCAGCCCGGAAAAACCGGAAGTGATGTGGCAGTTTTCGCAGGCGATTGACGGGGTTGGCGAAGCGTGCGTTGCGCTCGGGACACCGATTACCGGCGGCAACGTGAGTTTCTATAACGAAACGCTGGGCAGATCCATTTATCCGACGCCGGTGATTGGGATTTTGGGAGTTCTGGAGGACGCCTCGAAAGTTTTGAAGGTCGCCTTCCGCAACGAAGGAAACGTGATTTTGTTGCTGGACGGAGCATCCGGCGAAGATGTCGGGCCAAAGCCCGTCGTTGTCGCTCAGGAGTTTTCGTCGTCGGAATATGCCAGGACGATTGGCGGAATTGTGGCCGGCCAACCTCCCGCGATCGATTTGGCGGCAGAGACGCGCCTGATCGATTGTCTGGTGGCGCTCGCAAATCGAGGAACCGTGGAGTCGGCTCACGACGTGAGCGACGGCGGGCTGTTGGTCACGCTGGCGGAATCGTGCTTCGCCGCCGATGGGCTTGGGGCGGAGATTCAGCTGAGTGGCGGCGTGAATGCCGAGTACGCGCTGTTTGGCGAGCGCGGAGCAGGCGCGATCGTATCCGTCGACGCCGCACAGGTTGCCGCGGTTCTCGAGAGTGCGAGACAATACCGTGTAGGGGCGCGCGCCATCGGGATTGTGACGGGTGACAACACCCTGCGCATCGAATATAACGGGCATGCGGTTGTGTCGGCGCTGGTTCCCACCCTGAAGGATGTTTGGGCGCATTCACTCGAGCGCAATTTGAAGGTTCCATGACCTGCAAACTGGCATATGCGGACGATCGATTTCACGACGAATGCGGCGTATTCGGAGTCTATGGCCACCCCGAAGCCGCGAACCTTACCTATTTGGGGTTGTATGCGCTGCAGCATCGCGGCCAGGAATCGGCGGGCATCGTCGCCAGCACCGGTTCGGATCTGAACGTGCACCGGGCAATGGGCGAAGTCGAAGAGATTTTTCAGCCGAATGTTTTGAGCAAACTGAAAGGCTCGAGCGCGATCGGCCACACGCGCTATTCCACGGCGGGCGACAAAGCGTTGCTGAACGCTCAGCCCATCATGATCGATTGCAATAAGGGCAAGATTGCCGTAGCTCACAACGGCAATCTGACCAACGCGATCGAGCACCGGCGCAGGCTGGAGCACCGCGGGTCGATCTTCCAGACCAACAGCGACACGGAAGTGGTCGTGCATTTGATTGCCCGTTCGCAAGCCAGGAATTTGTCCGCCGCTCTCGGGGATGCGCTGAATCAGGTAGAAGGCGCCTATTCGCTGCTCGTGCTCACTCCAGAGGAAATGTATGCCGTAAGGGATCCTCGCGGCTTCCGGCCGCTCGCGTTGGGCAAGTTCACCACCGGGGAGGGGAACCTTGCTTGGGTGGTCGCGTCGGAAACGTGTGCTTTTGACTTGATCAACGCCGAGCATGTGCGAGACGTCGAGCCGGGCGAACTGCTGCGAATCTCGCGCTCGGGCATTGAAACCATTCGCTTCAGTGCGCCCAAGCCGCACCAGTTCTGCGTCTTTGAGCATGTCTATTTTTCGAGGCCGGATAGCACGGTCTTCGGGCGCTCTGTGAACGAATCGCGAGAGATGCTGGGACGTTTGCTCGCGCGCGAACATCCCGTCGAAGCGGACATGATCGTGCCCATTCCGGACTCGGGCGTGCCTGCCGCGATCGGCTATTCCTTGGAATCCGGGATTCCGTTCCGCATGGGGCTGATTCGAAACCACTATATTGGGCGGACCTTTATCGAGCCGTCGCAGGCGATTCGTAACTTTGGCGTAAAGCTGAAACTGAACCCGGTACGGAACTTAGTAGTCGGCAAACGCGTTGTACTGGTAGACGATTCGATTGTCAGGGGCACGACGAGCCGGAAGCTTGTCCGGCTCATGCGGGATGCCGGGGCCAAGGAAGTTCATATGCGCATCAGTTGTCCGCCGACGATCTCGCCGTGCTATTACGGCGTCGATACGCCGACCAAAGAAGAGTTGATTGCTTCGTCCAATTCGCCGGAGCAGATCTGCAAGTATTTGGGAGCGGATACGCTGGGGTATCTGTCGATGTCAGGCTTGCGGCGGGCCGTGAATGACAAAAACGGGGAGTTTTGTACGTCGTGCTACACGGGAGTGTATCCGACCGACCTCGTGCAACTCGAAGTGCGAGAAGAGAAGGAAGAAGTCACGGTGGAACGTGAAACCTAAAGCAAAAAAAGCAACGAAGGAACGGCCCCTACGGGCAAACGGATTTCCGCTGGCGGCTCGCGTAAGGCAGGAGATCATCGCCTGGTTCTGGGTGGTTCTGGTCTTCCTTCTGGTCAACGGCACGATCGGCCAGGCCCGCGTGATTCCTTCGGGATCCATGGAAAATACCCTGCTCGTCGGCGACCACCTGATCATGAGCCGCATCGGCTATGACGCGGGCGTTCCATTTACGGACTGGCACGTATCGTTGTGGAAAAACCCACGGCGGCAGCAGATGGTCATTTTCCGCCCGCCGTATGGACATAACCAGGCGGACCTCATCAAGCGTGTGATCGGCTTGCCCGGCGAAACGGTCGATGTCCACGAGGGCTCCGTGTGGATCAACGGAAAGAAACTGCAAGAGAATTACACGACTGGGCCCACGGAACTTCCCAGCCGAACCGAAATGCTGCCTCGTTTCGATGGATTCCCTTTGACGGTTCCGAAAGACCAATATTTCGTGATGGGCGACAACCGCGGCAACTCCTACGACAGCCGCTTCTGGGGTTGCGTGCCGCGCGAGGCGATTATCGGCACGCCCGTGACAATCTATATGTCCGTCGACGCGCCGGAGGAAGCCTGGAACGGCAATATCGGCGAACGGTTTCTGGCCTATGCAGAAGCTGTTGTTCACCCCAGCAGAGTCCGCTGGAAAAGATTATTCGAAACATTTTAGGCGTGGCCCTGCGTGCCGAGCAGGCGAACACTTCGTCGTCATTGGGCGGGTTAGGGTGAATCGTGAAAGCTGACGCAGTAAACCTGAAAGTCAAAAAAGAGGAAGTCGCCGTACCGCTGAGCGTGCGGGTCAAGAGCGAGGCCATCGCGTGGTTCTGGGTGATTCTGGCATTCCTATTGATCAACGGAACCCTGGGACAAGCGCGGGTGATTCCGTCCGGATCGATGGAAAATACCTTATTGATCGGCGATCACCTGATCATGAGCCGCATCGGCTACGACGCGGGTATTCCGTTCACGAATATTCACGTGCCGCTTTGGAGGAATCCAAAGCGGCAGCAGATCATCATTTTCAAGCCGCCGTTCGATCCATCGCAGCCGGACTATGTGAAACGAGTGATTGGATTGCCGGGCGACACGGTCGATATCCGTGACGGGTCGGTGTGGATTAACGGGCAGAGGCTGCAGGAAAATTACACGCTCGGGCTTAGCGAGCCTGCGCCGGCAGGACAAGCGCCAATCGGTTATGAGGTAACGAAATTCCCTTACCGTGTCCCACAGGATTGTTACTTCGCGATGGGCGATAACCGGGGGAACTCCTACGACAGCCGCTTCTGGGGCTGTGTGCCGCGAAAGGACATTTTGGGTACGCCAGTAATCATTTATATGTCGCTCGATGCACCGCGAGATGCGTGGAATGGCGATATCGTAGCCAGATTCGAGGCCTATCTGAACGCCATCATTCATCCTGGAACTGTACGGTGGCGAAGACTGTTCCATGTGTTTTAAGCTGTAGACGGCTCGGACCCGCCCAGGGGTTGGGCTGAGATTTGGCGTTGAGGTTTACCGCCCCCCGTGTGACTAGCGACCCATCGCCCGACCCTCGCAGCCATCCAAGTCCCAGGGGTTGTGAGCCGGCCAGCTGCACACTCGTTGTAGCGTGAAAGTAAAGAACAGACCGAAAAGGCGACCAATAATGAAATACGCCGACGCCGGAGTGAACATCGCTGTCGCTGATGACGCAAAGCAGCGCATCCGCCACCTTGCCAGCAAGACCTTTACGCCAGCGGTTCTGGGAGGAATCGGTGGCTTCGGAGGACTGTTTGCGTTGGATGGAAGGCGCTGGACCGAGCCCGTGCTGGTCTCGAGCGCGGACGGGGTTGGAACAAAACTGAAAATCGCCATGGCGATGGGTGTGCATTCCACGGTCGGTGGCGACCTCGTCAATCACTGCGTGAACGACGTCCTGGTGCAGGGGGCCGAGCCCCTGTTTTTTCTGGATTACCTGGCGATGGGCAAACTCGAAGCAAATGTCGTCGAACAGCTGGTGGATGGAATGAGCCGGGCCTGCCGCAAAGCCGGGTGTGCGCTGATCGGCGGCGAGACCGCCGAGATGCCGGGATTTTATCTTCCGGGCGAATACGATTTGGCCGGATTCATCGTGGGTGCCGTGGATCGAAAGAGAATTCTGTCCGGCAAGTCTGTAAAGCCTGGAGACACTCTGCTGGGGCTGCCGTCGGCGGGACTGCACACGAACGGATACTCGCTGGCGCGGAAACTGGTATTCGAGGTGGCGAAGCTGAAGCCGGATACGTACGTGGCGGAAGTGGGAAATAAAATCGGGGCGGAATTGCTGAAACCGCATGTCTGCTACGCGCCCGCAGTAAAGAATCTGCTGGTGAAGGGCTGGATTTCGGCGATGGCGCACATCACCGGAGGAGGTATTCCCGGTAATCTGCCGAGAGTGCTGCCGAGCGGTGTAAAGGCCATCATTGATCTGGACGCTTGGCCGATTCCTTCGATTTTCAAATACCTGGCGAAATTGGGAGAAATCGAAACGGATGAGTTGTTGCAATCCTTCAACATGGGCGTGGGAATGATCGTGATCGTGCCTGCGGAACACGTCAAAAATGCCGAAGCCGATCTGAAGCGACGCCGGGAGAAATTTTTCCGCATTGGACGAATCGAACGCGGAGACACGGGCAAGGCGCGACTGATCTATTCCGGTGCCCTGAATTTGTAAGCCGCGGCGGAAAGAAATTCTCAGGCAATGGGAAAGGTAGAAGTTAAGCAGCGGCCTTGCGCTTGCGGCTCCAATACCACCATTTACATTTATGAGCGGGAAGGCGCGGGTTGCGAGCTTGCGCCACAGCAGCCTCGAACGTATCGAGCACGCAGGGATCCTGGTGCGTTCTTGTCAGCCGCTCCAAACGCGAATACAGTTTGCGCGGATCGTGTTTGGCCAGCTGGGCCACGGAACGAATGCCGAGAGCGTGGAAGTCACGTTCGATGGCGGGGCCGACGGAAATAAGGTCACGAAGCTGGCGATCAGTCGTCATAACAGACCCTCGTCTTTCGCTTTAGGTTCGCCGCGAGGCAAAGACGACTTTACCTCAGGCGTACGATTCGGCAAAGGAGAAAATGGCGCAGTTGGCCGGACTGCGCAGGTGTGCTAACGTTTTTCGTTTATGAAGAAGCGAATTGGAGTGCTGTTAAGCGGGCGCGGCTCGAATTTCGAGGCGCTGGCGGAAAGCGTCGAAACGGGCAGGATTCCCGGCGCGGAAGTCGCAATTGTGATCAGCAATCAGCCGGACGCGCAAGGGCTGAAGCGCGCGGAACAGCGCGGCATCGCGGCGCGAATGATTCCCTCGAAGGGCCTGCAACGGGAAGCGTACGACCGGCAAGTGGTTGCCCTGCTGCAAGAGCACAAGGTCGACCTGATCTGCCTCGCGGGCTACATGCGACTGCTGTCCCCGTATTTTGTCGCGGCGTTTCCCCAGAAAATTTTGAACATCCATCCCTCTCTGCTGCCGTCTTTTCCTGGACTTGAATCGCAGAAGCAGGCCCTGGAGCACGGCGTTAAATTCGCCGGGTGCACCGTGCATTTTGTGGACGAAAACCTGGACGCCGGGCCGATTATCCTGCAGGCCGTAGTACCGGTTCTGGACAGCGACAGTGAACACACGCTCGCGGAGCGGATTCTGAAGGAAGAGCACCGGATTTACAGCGAGGCAGTGAAAATCATTCTGGAAGCAAAATACCAGATCGAAGGCCGCCGCGTGCTCCACGTCGGCCTGTGAGCAAGGACAATGTCGACACCGCAATTCAAACCCGTCGAAGAGCAACTCGCGTATCTGAAAAAGGGCGTGGCTGAAGTGATCCCCGAACAGGAGCTGAAGCAGAAGCTTTTGCACTCGGTGAAAACGGGCCAGCCGCTGCGCGTCTACCTCGGCGTGGACCCGACGGCTCCTGACATCCACCTCGGCCACACTGTGGTCCTGCGCAAGCTGAAACATTTTCAGGACATGGGCCACACCGCGGTTTTTCTGATTGGCGATTTTTCCGCGATGATCGGTGATCCCACCGGTCAATCGGAAACGCGACCACCGCTGAGCCGCGAGCAGGTGGACGTCAACGCGAGAACCTATCTGTCGCAGGTTTACAAGATTTTGGACCAGGACAAAACGGAGGTTCGCTATAACAGCGAATGGCTGGGGAAAATGTCCAGCTACGACGTGGTGCGGCTCTGCGGCCATTACCGCCTGGCGCGCATGCTGGAACGAGAAGATTTCCGTTCGCGGCTGGAGAAAAACCTGCCGATCGCCGTGCACGAGCTTCTCTATCCATTGCTGACTGCCTATGACGCGGTGGAACTGAAGTCCGATGTAGAGCTCGGCGCAACGGAACAAAAATTCAACATTCTGGTGCACCGCGAAATCCAGCGCGAATACGGATTGTCGCCGCAGGTCGTGGTGACCATGCCAATCCTGGTAGGACTCGACGGCGAACGGAAAATGTCCAAAAGCCTCGGCAATTATGTGGGAATTACCGAAGCGCCCGGCGAGATGTTCGGGAAGATGATGTCGATTCCCGACCACCTGATGTGGTCGTACTACGAATTGGTCACGGACCGGACACCGCCGGAAATCGACGCGCTCAAGAAGGAAGTCTCGAGCGGGAAGTTGCACCCGATGGACGCAAAGATGCGGCTGGCGGAGGAAGTAGTCCGTGACTTTCAGGGAGCCGATGCGGGGCAGAAGGCGGCCGAGAATTTTCAACGTGTGTTCCGCGACCGCCAGGCCCCGGAAGAACCGGTGGAAATCTTTCTCAAGCCTGAACCCCCGGTCCTCGGAGCCGAATTCCGAAGCGGTCCAAAGAAGATCCGCACCATGCTCTTGACGGGTCTGTCGACGACGGCTGAGAAGTGGTCACGCCTGTTGGCAAGTTTGGAGCTGATGGATTCGGGTTCAGAGGCGGACCGTCTCATAAAGCAGGGCGGTTTTGAAATGGACGGTCAACTGATGAAGGATCCGGCGGCCAGACTGGACTTGACAAGGCCCGGTTCCTATTCCCTGCGGATTGGGAAGAAGAAGTTTGCAAGAGTAGTGGTCGAATAGGAAAGTCCCATACATCCATCGACACGACCGCCGTTATTGCAAAATCTGTTCGACCATCGTTGCAACCTGGCGCGCGATCGCAGGCGCGGCGGTGAGGCCAGGCGACTCGATTCCCAGCAACTGAATGACCTGCGGGAACTCGCGGTCCGGTTCAATCACAAAATCGGCGATGCCTTTGCCCGAAGGCGGCACCAGTTTCGGACGCAGGCCACTATAAGCAAGTTGTAGATCGCCTTCCTCGATTTCGGGAACCATGTGTTTGACGTCTTCCGCAAATTCCGGCACGGTCATGCGATCGCGCTCATAATTCTCCTTGCTGTCGACGTATTTGGCGGTCGGCCCCAAAAGTAACGTACCCCACAGAGTCTTGGTGAAATGTAAGCCAAGCGAGAGGCCGGCCGTGTGCGGTAAAGGATAAACGAGGTTGCGGACGAGTTCGGCGCGAGAACCCCGAATTTCGCAGTACTCGCCGCGAACAGGATAAATCGTCCAGGGACGAGGGCCGAGCAGCCCGGCAATTTCATCGGCGTACAGGCCTGCAGCGTTAATCACGCAGCGCGCTTCGATCGATTCGATTTCAGATTGTTGTTCGTCGCCGACGCGAAGCGTCACGCGGACTAAATCTTTGTGTGGCTCGAGCGTTTCGACTTTGGCGCGCGTGAGCAGATCGGCGCCTTGCTGCTCGGCCAAACGAGCGTAAGTGTGAACAAGTTCCTCCGCGGAGCAGACGCCGGTAGAAGGCGCATGCAAAGCGGAATAACCGCGGACATGCGGCTCTTTCGCATGGATTTCCGGCGAATCAATGATGCGTAGGCCCTCCACCCCATTTTCCTGTCCCTTCTTCAGCAGAGCGTGGAGTTGCGGCTCCTCTTCCTTCGACTTTGCAACGACCAACTTGCCGCAATTCCGATGCGCGACGTTGTGTTTGGCGCAAAATTCCTTCGTCAGGCGGCATCCTTCGACGCAAAGGCGCGCTTTCCACGAATTTGTTGGGTAATAAATCCCGGAATGAATGACGCCGCTGTTGCGGCTGCTTGTCGACATGCCGAACTTGGGGAATTGTTCGACGAGAAAAATTTCCTGCCAGCGACGAGAGAGCGCTTCGGCGACCGCACAACCGATGATTCCGCCACCAATGATCAAAACGTTGGCTTGATCCATCACTCGACAGAATACAACAAGAAAACTGCCGCGAAATCAACCCTCTTCTTGGCCGTTTTCATCGAAAAAGATCTTGCATGGCTCAAGACGAGCCTCTGTTCCGTCGTGCGCGGCAAATTGCGCGCCCTTGGCGCCCTGATAGCCATTTTTCCAAAGCGATGCGCTGCCATACTCGCCGTCCTTATTTAACGCGTAGTAGTAAAGGTGAAACGTTCCCAACTTCTGTTTATCGCCATTGTAATTTCGAGCGACTCGGCCGAGCGCTTCGAGGCAGGCATCGGCGGGCTTCTTGCCCTTGCGCATCATCTCAACGACCGTGTGGCCGCCGGCAATTTTGATATTTTCTTCCCCTTTTCCCGTGGAACCGGCTGCGCCGACGTCGCCGTCCACAAAGAGTCCCGCGCCGATGATCGGGGAGTCTCCCACGCGCCCGGGGATTTTCCAGGCCAGCCCGGAAGTGCTGGTGGTGCCGCTGATTTCGCCCTTTTCGTTCACCGCGAGGCAGTTGATCGTGCCGGTTGGCGGATGATTGATTACACCTACGGCGTAAGCGATCTGTTCCGGATCGTTGTCGAAAATTTGCGCAACCGCGGCTTTCCACTCCGGGCTATCGATGCCGGGTCGCCAGTTGAAACTGGTACGCGCTTTCCACGCAAGCCAGATCTTGCGCGAAGAATCCGTGAGCAGGTTCATCTCCTCAAATCCCTCATCCACCGCAAACCGGCGCGCGCCGTCGCCAACAATCATGACGTGATTCGTGCGCTCCATGACCGTTTTCGCCAGTCGTGCCACGTTCTTGATGCGCTGCACCGAGCCCACACTTCCGGCGCGGCGTGTCGGACCATGCATCACGCACGCATCCAGTTCCACAACGCCTTCTTCGTTGGGAAGTCCGCCGTAACCGACAGAATGATCATTGGGATCGTCTTCGACCACGGTCACTGCGGCAATGACGGCGTCGAGCGTGTCTCCACCCGATTTCAGAATGTCCATGCCCTTGTCGAGGGCGTGGACACCGTTTGCAGACGAAATGATGAGAGGACGTTTCGCACCCGGCGCAGGCGCAGGGCTTTCGGCAAAAGACAACGAATCGCCGAAAACTTCCGTCGTGCCGGCAATGGCAGTTCCAGCTAAAGTGGTGGTAAAAAACTTGCGTCGAGTCCAACGATCCATTGTCGATCTCCTAGAAAGAAATAGCGGCGGTGCCGTCAGAACTTTAGTTCAGATTATGGAAGAAGTGAAATAGCCCCCGGCGAAGCAGTAAAGAAAGAATCAGTCTGTGCCGCCGAGAGGTAGGAAATACTGCGTGCCCTTGACCGGTTCCTGCAGGCGGCGAAGCAGTTGCTGCAGGTCTTCGCTGCGTTCCACGAAGTCGATTTCCGAGGTATCGATGACCAGCAGATCAGCTCCTTCATATCGAAAGAAGAAGTGCTCGTAGGCGCGCGAGAGTTCTTCGATGTAGTCCGGCGAAATCTGCATCTCCTCGCGGGCTTTCTTCTTGGCAATACGCGTGCGCAGGACCTCCGGCTTGGCTTGCAGGTAGATCACCAGATCGGGCTGAGGAAGTCCGACCGTAAGAGCCTCGTAGTAGCGTTCGTAGAGCTTTAATTCCGAATCATCCAGGTTGAGATTGGCAAAAATACGGTCTTTCTCCATTAGGAAATCCGAAATGAGCGGGGCGGGTGTGTCGCCGGAGAGTGCTTCACGGGTCCTTTTCTGTCGCTCCATCAGGAAATAGAGCTGGGCGCGGAAAGCGGCCCCCGGTTCTTCCGCGTAAAAATCGGCCAGGAACGGATTGTCCTCGCAGTCGTAGATGCGGCGAGCGTGAAGACGTTCCGCCA
This sequence comes from Candidatus Acidiferrales bacterium, assembly GCA_963783955.1. Lineage (GTDB taxonomy): Bacteria > Acidobacteriota > Terriglobia > Acidiferrales > UBA7541 > Acidiferrum. The sequence continues at coordinate 202,439 of CAWAPN010000007.1, forward strand.
GGATGCGAGCCAGTGTGGTCTTGCCCACGCGGAGGGGTCCTTCGATCACGATGAACTGGGGAGGCTTAGAACCTGGCCGTGGCTGCCGCGCGCGCTTCGCAGAAGAATCGGAACCGGGCATTTTGCCTCTGGCAGTGAAGGGAAAAACCTGTCGCGCGAGATTATAGCAGTTTCCTGCGAAAGGCGTAGGTGGCTGCCGAAGCGGAATTGCACGGAGAGCAGAAAAGTACAGGTATCCGAGTACTACGAAGGACAAGACCGATGGGCCAGTGACACCTGTACCGCCGGACAGTAAAGTTCGGACGGTTGCAGTTCCTACCGGACCTTCCCCGGCCCTGCAACGACTGAGGTGGACATTGGTCCTCACCGCGCTTCTGCTCTTTTGCTGCAACGCCCTTCCCGTCGGCACGCCTCGAACTCGAGCGATCCCTGCAACGGTTGCGACAAATACTGCGACGGCTTCCGGTATCAAAGGGGAACCCACCAAGCCGGATGCTCCGGCGCCAAAGACCACGGGAAATTCCGCGTCAAAGACGAACTACGAGATGGCCTCGGCAGGGGAAGTTCCAATCCAACCGGCAGGGAACAGTCCCGTCAAGCCAGTGACGGCAGAATGGTACGAGACTCCCGCCGGGCGGAAGGCTTGGTACGGTTTGCTGATTCTGGGCCATGGAGCTGCGGCATTCGACGCATGGACAACCAGGCGCGTGATTGGCGGGGGTTATGGCGTGGAGGCCGATCCTTTGCAACGGCCGTTTGCGCATTCCGGCGCCATTTACGCGACCACTCAAGTGACGCCGGTGATTATGGACTTTGTGGGCCACCGAATGATGCGTAGCAGCCACCCGTTGCTCCGAAAGGCATGGTGGGTGCCGCAGGCGGCAAGCGCCGGCGTTTCGTTGAGCGCAGGAATTCACAACTACGGCATCGCGCGGTAGATTCGATCCGGGTCGCCTGACTATCGAGCCACAACCAACAGCACAAAGCTGCCCGGCTTCATGGCCCCGCGGCGTTCCCCTTCTTTTGCTGGAAGGAACTCCGCCGCCGGCAGCACGACGTTGTGTGTCTTCAGGTCCAGACCCATCGTGCGCGCGCTCCGTTTCGTCGGTATATTTTCGAGGACCGTATATTGGTTGGCGGCTTTGTCTGTCACGACGGTCAGCGTCCCTTCGCCATTCGAAGCAAGGGCAAAGCCGGTTCCCGGATCGTAAGCGGTGGCGTCTACGCCTTCCCCGATCGCGGGAGTGGCGATGACTTTACCCGAATCGGCGTCCAACACGGCCATCATCTTGTTTCCGCAGCCGGCGAAGAGCCGGCGGTTCTGCCGGTCCATGGAAAGTCCCGATGGGGATTCGCACGGCTTCAAGGGCCAGCGATGAAGAATCTTCAGGGCCTGAGCGTCGATCTCAACCAACTCAGATGTGTCTTCGATGTTGACGTAGATCTGTCCCTTGCCGTCTGCGGCGGCGAACTCGGGTTTGCCTTCGAGTGGAATCGTTCCTAGAACGGTACCATCCGCGGCGGCAAAGGCTGTGGCATCTCTGCTCGCCCCGTTAAACGTGAAAACACGTTTCGTGACGGGTTCATAGGCGATCGCGTCGGGATTTTTGCCGGTAGTGACCGTGCCGAGATTCTTGAGAGTTTTCAAATCAAAAATAGTCGCGGTACCGGCGCGGCCGTTGCTCGTGAATCCGCGGCCAAGATCGGGAGCTACGGCGATTCCGTGAACCCCCTGAGTGTCAAGTATCTCTCCCACCACCGCAAAGGAATCGGCATCGAGAACAACGACGCGCGTCCCGTGGGAAACATAGATGCGGCGAGCATCGCTGTCCACTCCGACGTAATCCCAAAACCCATCGTCCGGTAGAGGAACGGTTTTTACAAGTTGATATCCGGACGGACCGGCGGGATGTGCCTTGCCGTGGGTGATTGCACCTAAAGAGAAAGCGGCGAGGACAAGCACGATGGCATGCGCGCAAAGGTTTTTCATGGATTTTTCTCCTGTCGCAGCGTGGGCCGAAACTATACCTCAGATACCGCTCGAAAGAATCTGGCAATACGATATAGTATGACTTTCCTGTCTGAGCCGTTACCCGCCCCGGCACTTCGTTTGGAGACAAGTCTTTTTCAGACGGGTGAACATTCGTTACTCTGGAAAAAACAGGCCACGGAATGGGCAAGCCCGCTGGCTGGAGAGTAGAGGCAAGTGTATGAAGAAGGTATTGATGGGAGCACTGCTGGTGGCGGGGATGGCCGGTGCCGTGAGTGCGCAGGAAGACAATGCGTCGCAGCTGCGGACCAACGCAGGAACAAGCTTGAGCGAGAGTCCGGATTCGCAGCCGGCAACCGCCGCTACGAGCGTAGCTGGGAATGTTGCGTTAGCGAATCCCTTGGGAGAACCGGGTTCTGTGCCGAATGCGATTCCGCAGCCCGCTGAACCCGCGGCCAAGCCCAAATACGTCGTTTTTGGAGATCGCGACGACTACCGATGGCAGTTGGGAGTCGGAGTCGAGTACATGCGTTTTCGTTCGAGCGCCTTCAACGTGAACATGGTGGGGTTAAATACCACACTCTCATACTTTACGAACAGTTGGTTTGCAGTGGAAGGAAGTTCGATAACCGGATTTGGGCCGACGGTGTTTGATTCCCCCAACCACGCCAAGATCTTTGCAGGAGCGGGCGGCGTTCGAATCGGGGGACGGAAAGCGCGATGGGAACCGTTCGGTCACGGGTTGGTGGGAGGAGGTCACCTGGAACCGCAGACCGCGTACGGAGGAAAGAGCGGGTTGACGGCTCTGGCCGGTGGAGGAGTGGATTTTCGCGTGCACTCGCGTTTGTCGTTTCGTGGCGAAGCAGATTGGGTTTACACGACGTTCTTCAGCCAGACACAGAATAGCTTCCAGATCGTCGGCGGGATTGTGTTGCACTTCTAACCTAAGTCACTGTTGAGCGATAATATCGAGAATGTGGATGCCGAAAGGCGCCAATTGTATTTCCCTCGCTGATTCCATGCCCAGCGCCCGAGTGGGCGAAACCAGAAGAGACTGCAAAGATGCTCCAGGATAGCCGATCGCGCCGAGATCGAAAGAGACGGAGTGCGCGGACGCGGTCATATTGAGGGCGACCAGGATCGCGTGATGGTTATCCGGAGTCTTTCTTAAATAGCTGAAGACATTTTCATCGTTCCGATTGAGAGCCGAGTAATTGCCGATGCGGAGCGCCGGCCGCAAGCGGCGCAGCGAAATCAGTCGCTTATAAAAATTGAGTAACGATTCCGGATCGTGCTGCTCGACGTCAACGTTATACCGGCCGGCGCTTTCCGGTACCGGCAACCAAGGTGTTCCGGTTGTAAAACCGGCATTTTTCGAAGAATCCCACTGCATGGGCGTGCGCTCGCCATCGCGCCCCTTTTCCGTTGGCCAACCGATCCTGCCGATCGGGTCGCGGACGTCTTCTTTGCGCGCAGGCGGCGTCGTGCGCATACCGATCTCCTCGCCGTAATACAGTTGCGGCGTCGCTTGGGTCGTCAACAGCAGTGTTGCCATCAAGCGGGCGATCTCGTCGTTGTGAATGCCATCGCCATAGCGGTCCCACTGCCGAGGCTGATCATGATTGCTGAAAAAGATATAAGGCTGGCCGGAGACCGGGTTGTGTTCGATCTCTTCGAAGAGCTTTCGGAAGCCAGCCGCGGAGAGTTTATTGATGTCCGCGATCTGAAAATCCATCGGCAATTGAATCTCGTCGCCATGAGATCCATACATTTTCGTAAGTTCGGAGATACTAGGCTCGTCGGCCTCGCTGATAAGCACTGGATCGCCCGGGAATTCAGAGACGACTTTGCGGAAATCGCGAAGAGTTTCGTGAACTTCGGGTAGATTGTCCGTGTATTTGTGCTGGATGTTCGGATCGCCGTAGGCGTTGATTCCAGGAAGGATCGGATCATTTCTCAGTTCCGGGTCCTCGAAGAGACGCGAGACCGCATCCAAACGAAACCCGTCAACGCCACGTTTGAGCCAGAAACGGAGCACGTTGAACATGGCGGTACGGACTTCGGGATTACGCCAGTTCAGGTCCGGCTGCTGCTTGTAAAAGAAGTGGTAGTAATACTGTCCGGTCGTTCGATCAAAAGCCCAAGCCGAATGTCCGAACCAGGAGAGCCAATCATTCGGCGGTTGCCCTGGTCCTTTGCCGTCGCGCCAGATGTACCAATCGCGTTTTGGATTGTCTCGGGAAGTTCGGGACGCCTGAAACCAGGGATGCTGGTCGGAGGTGTGATTCGGAACAAAATCCAGAATCACTCGGATGCGCTGTTTTTTGGCTTCGGCGACGAGCCGGTCGAAGTCAGCCATCGTGCCGTACTGCGGATCGATCGCCTCGTAATCGGAAATGTCGTAGCCGAAATCGACCTGAGGGGACGGGTAGATCGGCGTGATCCAGATGGCGCCGATGCCCAGATCCCGAAGGTAGTCCAGCCTTGAGGTAATGCCGTTCAGGTCGCCGATTCCATCCCCGTTCGAATCCTGAAAACTGCGTGGATAGACTTCGTAAATAACCGCATGCCTCCACCATTGGTCTTTGGCGTCGGAGGTAGCGTGGACCTTGACGTTCAGCTTTGGATGTCGCGCGGAGCCGGGCACGGCAAAAAGCATAGCGACAACGACGGAAAGAAGAAAGACACAGCGCTTGGAGTAAACAGCCGGCATCGCCAGAGTGCCCCCCACGTGGCTTCACAGCGGGCGTTACGTAAGCCTCGCAAATAATGCGGTACGCCCGATTGAAGTTCCTATGCCTGGGCGAATAGAATTTCTACGGCATATTTCACAGGGCTGAGTGCCGTAGCTGGGCGGGAACATCGCTGCCCACCCTTGTATCCAGAAGTGGGTTGCTATCCGTCCATAGTATACGGACATTTGGCACCCAGGGTCCGGCTGTACAGTCTACGCCAAGGAAAAATCCACTTGCCGACTGATCAAAATGCACGTATGCCCAATGGGCCGGAAAATCAAAGACATACCACTACTCCCAACGGGCACAAAGGCGTCCGCGTCATCGTCTGGATTGCCATACTGCTGATTTTTGCCGTCGGGTTCATGCTGGTATTGCGCCGGCATGACACCACCACAACGGCGAGAGCGCCGAGAGGTGGCGGAGGCCCGGTCACTTTGACGACAGCCGCCGCGAAGAAGGGCGATATCGGCTACTACCTCGACTCGATCGGGACGGTTACGCCTGTATTCACTTCTTCGATCACCAGCCAGGTGAACGGAATTGTCATCGCGGTGCACTACCGGGAAGGGCAAGTCGTGCGAAAAGGTGATCCGCTCATCGATATCGATCCCCGGCCGTACGAAGCCACCTTGTTGCAAGCCCAGGGCACACTGGACCGGGACGTGAATGTCCTTGGTCAGGCGAAAATGGATTTAGAGCGCTATCAGGAGGCCTGGAACCGAAGGGCCATCCCGAAACAGACCTTGGACGACCAGGGAAAAATCGTGCTGCAGAATGAGGGTACCGTAAAACTGGACCAGGGCACGGTAGCGTATGACAAGGTCCAAGTAGGCTTTTGCCACATCACCTCTCCCATTGACGGCCGAGTCGGCCTGAGGCTGGTGGACCCAGGAAACGTGGTGCAATCCACGGGAACGACCACTCTCGTGGTCGTCGCTCAAGTCCAACCGATCACCGTGATTTTCACCATCGCCGAAGACGATCTTGGCAAAGTGCAACAGCAACTTCGCCAGAATGCCAAGCTCACTGCCGATGCCTACGACCGCGCCGGAGTGAACAAGATAACCACCGGAACGCTGATGACCCTGGACAATCAGATCGACACCACGACAGGGACGGTAAAAGCGCGAGCTTTATTCGCCAATAAAAACGCGGAACTCTTCCCCAATGAATTCGTCAACATTCGGCTACTGGTAAACACCATCCACGGAGCTACGTTGATTCCTTCTTCCGGGATTCAACACAATGGAAAGGTCGCGTTCGTTTTTATCATCCGGGACGACGTCGCCCACATGCGCAACATTCAAACCGGTGTGATAGACCACGGAATGGCGCAAGTCACAGGCTTGAATCCGGGAGACGTGGTCGCAACGAGCAGCTTCGATAAGCTGCAGGACAATTCGAAGGTCACCATTTCCATTACCCCTACCCCTGGAAATGCTTCTGGAAATTCTCCTGGGAGTGCGTCTCCTTGAGCCCGTCTACACCTTTCATTCAAAGACCCGTCGCGACGGCGTTGCTCATGGCGGCGATTCTGTTGGTGGGGATTGTCTGCTATACGCAGTTGCCGGTCTCTGCGTTGCCGCAGGTCGACTACCCGACCATCCAGGTCCTGACCTTTTATCCCGGAGCCAGCCCGGAGGTCGTAGCGACGACCGTCACTGCGCCGCTTGAGCGCCAGTTTGGACAGCTCCAGGGATTGAACCAGATGACCTCGAGTAGTGCGGGCGGCAACTCCGTCATCGTGCTGCAGTTCACGCTTAACCTGCAAATCGACATCGCGGAGGAAGAGGTCCAGTCAGCCATCAACGCGGCGCAAACCTATTTGCCCGCCAACCTTCCGGCACCGCCGATTTATAACAAAACGAATCCAGCCGATGCGCCTGTGCTCACGCTCGGTGTGACTTCCAGTTCCATTCCGTTGTCTCAGGTCGAGGACCTCGTAGACACGAGGCTCGCCCCGAAAATTTCACAGTTGAGCGGCGTCGGGCTTGTCAGCATCAGCGGCGGCCAAAAGCCCGCGGTCCGCATTCAAGCCAATCCAGCGGCGCTCTCTTCCTACGGGATTAATCTCGAAGATCTGCGCACCGCGGTAACGCAGGCCAGCGTCAATGCGGCCAAGGGAAATTTTGACGGAGCACATCAGGACTACCAGATTGATGCCAACGATCAGCTCATCACCAGCAGGGATTACAGGAAGGTTGTAGTCGCCTACCGGAATGGCGCGCCGGTAATGCTCACGGATGTAGCCCAGATTGTCGACGGTGTCGAGAATACCAACCTGGCCGCGTGGATGAACAAAACCCCCGCCGTCATCGTTAATGTGCAGCGGCAACCCGGCGCAAACACGATCAGCGTCGTAAAGCGTATCAAAACGCTGATGCCGCAACTCCAAAGCAATCTCCCTGCGGGAATTGACATCACGGTTCTCACTGACCTGACCACGCCCATTCAAGCCTCTGTTTCTGACGTCGAATTTGAGCTCATGCTCACCGTTGCGTTGGTGGTCATGGTGATGTTCCTGTTCCTGCGCAGTCTTTACGCGACGATTATTCCGAGCGTTGCTGTGCCGCTTTCGTTAATCGGCACCTTCGCCGCGATGTACGCGCTCGGCTACAGCCTGGATAACCTTTCTCTCATGGCCCTTACGATTTCGACTGGCTTCGTCGTCGACGACGCCATCGTCATGGTCGAAAACATTTCGCGTTATCTCGAGGCAGGCGATCCACCGATGCAGGCGGCCCTCAAAGGCGCGGAGCAGATTGGTTTCACGATCTTGTCACTAACCGTCTCTCTCATCGCCGTTCTCATTCCGCTGCTGTTCATGGGAGACGTAGTGGGTCGCTTGTTCCGCGAATTCGCCGTGACCCTGGCCGTCACCATCGTCGTTTCCGCGGTTGTTTCGCTGACGCTCACGCCCATGATGGCGTCGCGCATCCTGAGGCACAACCCGGAGGAACAAGAAGGCCGTTTCTACCAGGCTTCTGAACGCATGTTTAACGCCATGATCGACTTTTATGGCCGAACACTGAAATTCGTGCTTCGCTACCAGACGGTCACTCTGCTGATCGCTTTCGGAACTCTGGTGCTCACGATTGTTCTGTATGTCATCATTCCGAAAGGTTTCTTTCCAGTACAAGACACGGGAGTCATTCAAGGTATCTCCCAGGCTACGCCGACCATTGGCTCAAAGGCCATGGCCCAAAAACAGCAGCAACTGGCCGATATGATTCTCGAGGATCCTGCCGTCGAGAGCCTCTCCTCCTTCATCGGTGCGGACGGTACGAATATCACCACCAACAGCGGAAGAATGTCGATCAACTTGAAGCCACTGGAAGACCGCGATTTGAACGCCTCGGACGTGATTCGCCGCCTGCAGACCAAGCTCAAGGACGTGGAAGGCATTCAGTTGTTCATGCAGCCGGTACAGAACATTACCGTAGATGATCGCGTCAGCCGCACGCAATATCAGTACGCCCTCGAGGACGCCGATCCTGTCGAATTGAACGAGTGGACAAATCGCTTTGTGGCGAAACTAAAAGAATTGCCGGAGTTGGAGGATGTCGCCACCGACCAACAGCCTGGCGGTTTGGCTGTTTCTCTCAACATTGACCGCCCAACCGCTTCGCGCCTCGGGATCGCGCCGACGACGATTGACAACACGCTCTACGATGCCTTTGGCCAGCGACAGATCAACACCATGTACACGCAGTTGAATCAATACCATGTGATTTTGGAGTGCCAACCGCAGTTTCAGCTGGACCCCGACAAGCTCAACAAGCTGTACATTCAGTCGAACTCGGCATCGGGGACCACTGGCGCGGCGGCAACTTCGAGCGGCAATGGCTCTACATCCGCCGGTTCCAACGCTTTGACGACCTCGGCGATGTACACGCCCACGGCGAACACGTTGAATGCGCCCCCGAATGCATTGACTTCGAGCACCCCGACCGCCACTTCGAGCAAGGGCGCAACGTCGGCAGGAAGCACAAGCTCGACGACGAGCAACGCCGTGCCGCTTAGTGCGATTTCGCATTTCGCAACGGCGACCGAGGCGCTTTCGATCGCCCACCAAGGGCAATTTCCGGCGATTACCGTGTCCTTCAATCTGGCGCCCGACGCGGCCCTGGGCGGAGCCATTTCGGCAGTTACAGAAGTACAGAACGACCTGCACATGCCGAAGAGCGTGCAGGCCGATTTCCAGGGCACCGCGGCCTCGTTCCGCAACTCTCTTTCCAACATGCCGCTGCTCATTCTGGCCGCGCTCGTCACCGTCTACATCGTCCTCGGTGTGTTGTATGAGAGCTTTATTCACCCGATCACGATTCTTTCGACGCTGCCTTCGGCCGGTGTTGGGGCCTTCCTTGCATTAATCCTGTTCAAGCAGGATTTGAGCGTAGTGGCCATCATCGGGCTGGTGCTCTTGATCGGCATCGTGAAGAAGAACGGAATCATGATGGTCGACTTCGCGCTCGAAGCGGAACGCCATCACGGAAAAAACGCGACCGACGCCATTTACGAAGCGTGCCTGTTGCGTTTCCGTCCCATCATGATGACCACCATGGCCGCTTTGCTCGGGGGGCTGCCTCTCGCTCTCGGCCGAGGTATTGGCTCTGAACTTCGCCGGCCGTTGGGCATCGCGATGGTCGGAGGGCTCTTGGTGAGTCAGGTCCTGACCCTGTACACAACCCCGGTAATCTACATTTTCTTCGACAATCTGGCGCGGCGGTTTTCGCGAAGTTCCAAAGAAACGGCTCCCGGCGCCGCACCACAGCCTTCGGAACAATCATGAACGTCTCCGAGCCATTCATCCACAGGCCTGTGGCAACAACATTGCTGACGACGGCGATCGCCATCGCCGGCGCAATTGCGTACAAGGTTCTTCCAGTTTCCCCCCTGCCCCAGGTCGACTTTCCAACGATTTCCGTCGGCGCGGCCTTGCCGGGAGCTAGCGCCGAGATCATGGCCTCTTCCATCGCAACTCCCCTGGAGCGCCAGTTCGGTCACATCGCCGGTGTAACCGAGATGACCTCGGCCAGCAGCCTTGGGGCGACCGCGATCACCATCCAATTCGATCTGAGCCGCAACATTGATGGAGCGGCCCGTGACGTCGAAGCGGCAATCAATGCGGCCCGCACCTACTTACCCGCAAATCTTCCCTCCAATCCTACCTACCGGAAGGTCAACCCCGCGGATGCCCCAATCATGATCATCGGGCTGACCTCGGATAAGTACGGACCCGATCAGCTTTATGACGAAGCCTCCACGGTTGTGGAGCAAAAGCTCTCGCAAATTCAGGGCGTTGGCCAGGTCACTGTCGGCGGAGGTGCATTACCGTCTGTGCGGGTGGAAGTGAACCCCACGAAGCTGTACAGCATGGGTTTGACGATGGCGAATCTGCAGTCCGTGCTCAGTTTGCAAAACTCCGATCTCGCCAAGGGCCAGATCACCGACGGAAACTTCACGGCAGACATCGTTGCGAACGACCAGATTTCTCACGCCGCCGATTACAGGCCGATTATCGTCGGGCATAACAACGGCGCCGCCGTGCATCTTTCCGATGTCGCCGACGTGGTTGATTCCGTTCAAAACCTCCGGGTCGCCGGCTATTTGAACGGCAAGCGCGCGGCGTTGGTCATCATTTTTCGTCAGCCCGGCGCCAATATTATTGAAACCGTCGATCGCATCCGTAGTGAGTTGCCGGCAATCGAGGCCTCCATCCCTAAGGGGATGGTCACCACCATCATGCTCGACCGCACGACCACGATCCGTGCCTCCGTGCGGGATGTCGAGCGCACTCTGACTTTCTCGATCATCCTGGTGATCATCGTCGTCTTTGTATTCTTGCGCAACGGCCGGGCTACGTTGATTCCCGCCGTGGCTGTTCCGGTATCCCTCATCGGCACGTTTGCCGTGATGTATCTCTGCGGCTATAGCCTCGACAATCTTTCGTTGATGGCGTTGACCATTGCCACCGGTTTCGTCGTCGATGATGCGATTGTGGTTATGGAAAACATAACCCGCCACCTGGAAGACGGTATGGAGCCGTTCGCTGCCGCCCTTAAAGGTGCCAAGGAGATCGGCTTTACCGTCCTTTCCATCAGTATTTCGCTCATCGCGGTTTTCATTCCGCTGCTGTTGATGGGGGGAATTGTCGGCCGCTTGTTCCGGGAATTTGCCATCACTCTTTCCACGGCCATTCTCGTGTCCATGGCTATCTCGCTCAGCACCACCCCGATGATGTGTGCCTACCTGCTGAAACGGCAGCATACGGAGAAGCACGGCCGTCTTTACATGGCGACGGAGAGACTCTTCGAGCGAATTCTCAACCTATACCGGTCTACCTTGCACTGGGTGTTGGACAATCCCGGTCTTACGCTAACCGTTCTGTTCTTGACGGTCGCTTTGAACGTTGTCATCGTCCTCAAAATTCCCAAAGGCTTCTTCCCGCAACAGGACACGGGCGTTCTTGCCGGCGGCGTCCAGGGGCCGCAAGACGCCTCCTTTGCATCGATGAACGAATCGATCCAGAAGATTGCCGCGGTGATCAAAGCCGATCCCGCGGTCCAGAATGTGATTGTGTTCACCGGCGGCCAGGGCGCCACGAATGCCGGCTTCGTATTCATCGCGTTGAAGCCGCTCGACGAGCGAAAAATTGGCGCGGCGCAAATTATCAACCGTCTTCGCCCTAGACTAAACAAATTGGTGGCGGCGTCGGTCTTTATGCAGGCAGCGCAAGACCTGCGTATCGGAGGGCGCAACTCAAATGCGCTCTATCAGTACACCATTCAATCCGACAATGTCGCGGATCTCTCGACCTGGGGACCGCGACTGCTGAGGGAGATGAGGAAGCTTCCCGGTCTGCAGGACGTAAACACAGACCAACAGAATGGTGGCCTGGACGTGTTGCTGAACTACGATCGCGTGACCGCCGCCAAACTCGGGCAGACCGCGACCTCACTCGACAGTGAAATCTACAACTCCTTCGGCCAGGCCGAAGTCTCCATTATTTATACTCAGTTGAACCAGTACTACGTCATCTTGGAAGTGGACCCACAGTATTCCGGGACGCCCGAACAGCTCGTGAACGTCTACTTTCACCCGAATGGCAGCAGTAGCGTAACCGCCACGGGAAACGTGCCTCTCGGCACAGTATCAACAAACCAGGCAAACACCATTCCGCTGGCCATCAACCACACCAGCCTGTTTCCCTCGGTCACCGTTTCCTTCAATTTGGCCCCCGGTGTCTCTCTCAGTGAGGCCACTCTGGCCATTGAGCAACTGAAGGCGCGTATGGGCGTGCCGACGACCGTGCGTGGATTCTTCGCCGGCACGCTGCTCGCTTACCAGCAATCCCTTAGCAGCGAACCTATTCTCGTTCTAACGGCACTGCTGGCGGTCTACATTGTTCTGGGAATCTTGTACGAAAGCTTAGTTCATCCGCTCACGATCATTTCCACGCTGCCGTCGGCTAGTGTCGGCGCGATGCTCGCTCTCATGCTGTTCAAGCAGGATCTGAACGTCATATCCATCATCGGAATCGTCCTGCTGATCGGTATCGTGAAGAAAAACGCCATCATGATGATCGATTTCGCCTTGCAAGCCGAGCGCGAAGGCGGCAAGAGCACCGAAGAAGCGATTTTCGATGCGTGCATGTTGCGTTTCCGGCCGATTCTGATGACCACCATGGCGGCACTGTTTGGCGCTTTGCCATTGGCGTTTGGAACCGGCACCGGTTCGGAATTACGCCGCCCGCTTGGCATCACCATTGTCGGAGGGCTCATCATGAGTCAGCTTCTTACCCTTTACACTACGCCCGTTGTCTATCTCATGCTCGATCGTCTGCGTCTGCGCACGCTCGGGAAAGAGCACGACACATTTAATCCGGGGGAGACGCCAGCCCCATCCGCCGCGGACTAGCGAGGATGGAAAAACACTATGAATAACAATCGTCTCAATATCGCCATCGTGGCATCCGCGTCCGCCATCTTGCTCGCCGGGTGCATGGTTGGACCGAAGTATCACGCTCCGGCGGCCACGGTTCAGGCTCCGCCGCCTCAGTACAAGGAATTGCCTTCGCCGTCCGCGGACCCGGGTGAATGGAAAGTAGCGCAACCCCAGGATTCCATGCTTCGCGGAAAATGGTGGGAGATTTACAACGATCCGGAGCTGAACGCAATGGAAGATCAGCTCAACATTAACAACCAGAACATCAAACAAGCCTTTGAAAACTATATGGAAGCCCGCACGTTGATCGCCCAGGCGCGCTCACAGCTTTATCCGACCGTCGGAACCACGCCTTCCTACGACCGGACTCACACTTCTGCGAATTCCTTTGGCAGCTCTTCGGCCAACGGAACCACCACCTCAGGTAAAACCAACAACCTCTTCGCTCTTCCCGCTACGGTATCCTGGGAGCCGGACTTGTGGGGCAGAGTACGCAACACCATCCGGGAGTATCAATACAGCGCGCAGCTTAGCGAAGCCGATCTGGAAAACGAGCGGCTTGCTGAACAGGCCAGCCTGGCATCCTTTTACTTTGAGCTTCGCGGCCAGGATGCAGTCCAGAAGCTTTTTGACGACACGATCGAGGCGGACAAACGGACCGTCGAACTTTCCCGGGCGCGCTATGAAACCGGTGTGGACGATCTCATCTCCCTGGTGGAAGCCCAGAACGCGTTGCAGACGGCGGAAGCGCAGGCCACCAACCTTGGAATTGCCCGCGCGCAGTACGAACACGCGATTGCGGTTCTGGTCGGGACCACCCCCTCCACTTTTTCTGTTCCGTTAAAACCGTTGAGCGCATCCGCTCCTCCGGTCCCGGTAGGTGTGCCGTCGCAACTGCTCGAGCGCCGCCCGGACATCGCCGCCTCGGAGCGGGCAATGGCCGCTGCGAACGCTCAGGTTGGAATCGCTGTTTCCGCGTATTACCCGAACGTTACCCTGACCGCCGAAGCCGGATTCGAGAGCTCGACATTGAGAAATATTCTCACCTGGCCGAGCCGCTTCTGGTCCGTTGGTCCATCGCTTTCCGAAACCATCTTTGACGCGGGGCTACGACGTGCCACCGTGAATCAGTTTGTTGCCGAATACAACGCGGACGTGGCCGGCTACCGGCAGACCGTTCTCACCGCCTTTCAGCAGGTGGAAGACAATCTGGCAGCAGAGCGAATTACCTCCAGGGAAATCCACCAGCAGGAAGAGGCCGTGCTGTCCGCGCAGAAGTATCTAGAGTTGGCCCTTGCACGCTATGAGACCGGCGTGGATCAATATCTCACCGTCCTGGTGGCGCAAACGACGCTGCTTTCCGACCAGCAACAGCTCGCCACCCTTCGCACTTCCTACATGACCTCTTCCGTGCAGTTGGTTGAGGCGCTCGGTGGAGGCTGGGATTTGTCGCAATTGCCCACTCCCACGCAAGTCTCGGAGAAAGTGACCAAATCTGCCATTGAGTCGGTGAATGAGCCGGCTAACTCGAACGCCCCCAGCAATCCCAATAGCCCAGGCACTCCTAGGAACCCGTAAGACGCGCAAGAAGCGATTGTCGGCCATGCCGGCGATCTCTATAAAGACGGCGGAGTCCATGATCACTATCGGTTCGCCGCGGTGGGTCACAATCATCTGACGGTGACCTTGCACAAACCGGAGATCAAGGATGGAAGAGAAGTTTGGAGCCAACCCGACTCGGTAACCATCGTCGCGCCTGCAGCCTCTGCTGCTGCTGCGGACCGGGCGCGTCCTGATTCCCGCGAGAATAATTTGCCGTATGATACGAGGATGCGACTCCTGCTCGTTGAGGACGATTTGCGCATCGCGCGGTTCATGGCTCGCGGACTCGAAGAGCAGTCCTATGCGGTCGATGTGGTCTCCAACGGAGACGACGCCGTCTACCGGGCAGAGATAAACGATTACGACGTGATCGTCCTAGACGTAATGATTCCCGGCAAGGATGGTTTCGCGACGTGTCGAGCGATTCGCGCCCTCGGCAAACGCATGCCCATCCTGATGCTCACCGCGCGCGACGCCGTCGAGGACCGCATCCATGGGCTAGATTCCGGCGCGGATGATTACCTGACAAAGCCGTTCGAATTTGGAGAGCTGCTGGCGCGGCTTAGAGCGCTATTGCGCCGTCCGCAGGATTTGCGACCGGCGCAAATCCGCGTCGGGGACCTCGAACTTGACACCAGTTCCCAAACGGCAATGCGTGGGAATCGCGCGATTTCTCTCACAAGCAAAGAGTACGCGCTGCTCGAATTTCTGGCACGGAACGCCAATCGGGTAATAGGGCGCGCGGAAATTGCCGAACACGTATGGGATGAATCGTTCGATCCTTTCTCGAATCTGATTGAAGTCTACGTGAATCGCCTCCGGCGCAAACTCGGCGAAGAAGATCGGAATTTGCTCCTCCAGACGCGGCGGGGCAGCGGATATATCCTCAGCGCGCCGCTTGAACCGAGTTCTCCGGCGTCGAAGACCGAAAGCTCTCCCCCTTTCCGGAATTCCAGAAAGCCCCATGCTTGATTCCGTCCGAGCGCGGCTTACGTTCTGGTACACCCTCGTTCTTGCATTCGTCCTGGTTTTCCTGGCGGTCCTCACCTATTTGCTCTACGGGCACAATATCTCTCGACGCGCCAACGGTGACCTGACGCAACTGGCCGAAGCCTTCGCTACGACGTTCAACGCCGAGCTTGCCGGCGGCGCAACGGTGCAGGATGCGGCGCGCGAATCTATTCTCGAGCATCGTTTCCGCGGTACGTTTTTTGTCTTGATGGACGACTCTGGAGCTCGGCTAGACAGTTCGCTCGATCTGCCTGCCGCGGACGGCTTCAAGGCAACTCCGGCGAAGGAAATTCCTTCTCCCGACGCATTCCGTTCGCTGGCTGCTTCTGCGGAAGGAAAACGGGACGCCATTCATGATGTGAGGGGCGGATTTCGTGAGCTGGCGATGCCGCTTTCCGCCAAAGGGAAGGCTTACACTTTGCTGGCCCTGCAATCTCTCCGCCCGCAGAAGGAAATGATGCAAGACATTCGCAATACCTTTCTGTGGGCAATCCCTGCTGCCTTGGCGATCGCCAGTCTGGGCGGCTACTTCCTGGCACGGAAAAGTCTGGCGCCCATCGCGGCGATGGCGGCTCAGGCCGGTAGCATGGGTGCAGCCAATCTGAATCGCAGGCTGCCCGTGGCCAACGAGCGGGACGAACTGGGCCTGTTGGCGCTGACCTTCAATCAATTGCTGGAGCGTCTCGAGGCTTCGTTCGAGCAACAGCGGCGGTTTATGGCGGACGCGTCGCACGAGCTGCGGACCCCGGTGGCCATCCTCCGCGGCGAGTCGGAGGTCACGCTCTCCCAACCGGAACGCTCCCCGGACGAATACCGCGAGGCGCTTGCCATCCTCCACCAGGAATCGGAACGTCTGTCGCACATCATTGAAGACCTCTTCACGCTCGCTCGCGCCGACGCGGGTCAATACCCGGTAGAGTTCAAGGACGTTTATCTCGACGAACTCGCTTCGGAGGCTTTAGTGCGCGCTCGTTCCCTGGCGCTATCGAAAAACATCGCGCTTACTTCCGCGATCGAGCCGGATTTGCCGCTTTGCGCGCATGAAACATTGCTCGGCCGGATGCTGCTCAACCTTCTGGACAATGCCATCAAATATTCGCCACCAGGTAGCGCGGTTACTTTGGCTTGCCACAGGGAAGGCGCGAACTATCTCGTCATCGTCTCCGATAACGGGTCGGGCATTCCTGCTGACCTGCAACCTCGCATCTTTGAGCGCTTCTTTCGCGGCGACAAAGCGCGTTCCCGCTCGAACGGCGAGATCGGCGGCGCGGGGCTCGGTTTATCGATCGCACGGTGGATCGCGGAGGCCCACCACGGACAGCTCGTGTTGACGCGTTCGGACGCTTCGGGTTCTATCTTTACTGCGACACTCCCGCGCCCCCAAGAGTAGCTATGCAGTTAATTCTGTGTTTATCTGCGAATCGCTAACCTGAAGTTTTGCGGCTGCAGCGGCGGAGTTCGTCATCGGCCATGGAAAATCGGGATCTTCTGATCCAGCAAGTTACCAAGCTGCGCACCCTGTTCTGTATCTTTTGTTTTTTCTTGGCGGCCGGCGCTACTTTCGCGCAGGGCGGTCCGCCGTATTACACCAATGATCCCGGCACGCCTGGCAATCTCAATTGGGAAATCAACATTGGCTACATGCCTTTCTACTACAGCAATCGATCCGTTTCCCACACGCCGGACGTCGACATTAATTTCGGCCTGGGCGACCGCATCCAACTCACGTATGAAAATGCCTGGTTGCGCGTCCAGAATCCCGGAGAGTCCACTAAATTCGGGATGGGACAATCGAATCCTGGCGTCAAATGGCGCTTTTACGATGCCGGGGAAGACGGACTTTCCATCTCGCTTTTTCCTCAGTTTTTTCTGAACAATCCGAACGACGCGGTCAGCCGTGGAATCACTGCGCCGACCGATTCCTTCCTGATGCCCGCCGAATTTTCAAAGAAATTTGGCCCCGTCGACATCGATTACGAGATCGGATATCTGACCGTTCACAAAGGATCGGATGGTTGGATTACCGGCCTGGTTGTGGGCCACGATTTCAAGCCCAGACTCGAACTGGACGGCGAATTTTATTACCAGGGTACCTTCCACCCTTCCTTCAGCCAGCCAAGCTTCGATTTTGGTGGACGCTACAAGTTGCACAGCCCGGTGATCCTCCTTTTCATGGCCGGACGCAGCTTGGAGCCGAGCGGCCCCAAGCAGACCTGTTTCCTCGGCTATTTCGGGATTCAACTGCTGTTACCTCCCAAGTCCTACAAATGACCTGGTCATTTTCCCGCCGTCTTGACGATTTGTAGCGCAATGGCCACCACCGTCGCCCTGCGCATCGACGGATCGGCGTCCCCATGGCGCTCCGCGCGCAGCAAACAGATATGCTGCAACTCATCCTTCTCAACGGTTGTAGCCCTACGGATACTTAGTTAGCGTGGGTCTCGCCGCGCTGCGTCGATCGATCCGGTTGTCGCCCTTCGCTCGGAATAGCCAGCATCCCGAGAATTACTGTAACTCGGCATTCACGAAGCGTTCACATAGCCAATTTACCATCGGCGTAAGGAACCCCACCATGCATGTGCTGATTGTCGAAGATGAGCCGGAGATGGCCCAGCTTCTCGCCAAGGGCCTTCGCGAGGAGCAGTTCGAGATCAGTTTGGCGCGCGATGGCCGTTCCGCCTTGCAGAAGTCCGAGGAGACCGCATTCGACGTCATCCTGCTCGACGTCATGCTGCCCCAGATGAACGACCTCGAAGTGGCTCGGCGGCTTCGGCACCGGGAGCAGGAAACTCCGGTTCTTATGCTCACGGCGCGCGATTCAGTGCCCGACATTATCAGCGGCCTGAATGCCGGTGCTGACGATTACCTGACAAAGCCATTTTCTTTTCTGGAATTGCTGGCGCGCATTCGGGCCTTAGCGCGGCGGCGAGAGATTCGCCGGAAAAATGTTCTGGAGATCGCCGATTTGGTGCTGGACGTAACGTCGCTGCGGGCTTTCCGCAAAGGCCAGGAAATTCATCTTTCGCACACCGAATACCGGCTTTTGGAGTTGTTGGTGCGAAATACCGGCCGGGTTGTCTCCCGCCAGGAGATCCAGACGAAAATCTGGGGCCCCGGGCGCGAGGTTACGGAAAACACCCTGGATGCCTTTGTACGGCTGCTTCGCAAAAAGATCGACCAAAATTCCGAGATGAAGTTGTTGCACACGCACCGTGGTTTTGGATACTCCGCCGAAGCGGTGCATTCCAAGTGAAGCTTACGATTCGCGCTCGCCTGACCTTACTGTATTTCACTGTCCTGGCTGCGTCGTTCATTGCCTTCTTCTGGATCTGCGATTTCGGCTTCCGGCGGGGCATCGAAATCACCGTCAACGACGCTTCGCACAGCAATCTGGAAATCGTCCAGAGGGTTCTTACGCTATCCGCTGCAAAGGGAACGCCGAAGATTCAGAAAGAGTTGAACGAACTTTCTGAGTTGTGGGCAAATGGGGCTATTTTCCAGGTCGCCGATGGAGACGACTCGTGGATCTTTCGTTCGCCGCGCTTCCTTCTAACGCAGGACCCGCTTCCAGAGCCGCCAGGCGCAGGAGTGTCCTTCCTCACTACGAACCTCGACAAACAACAATATCGCATCGCCCAGGACAGCGTTTTGCTCGACGGCCGCTTATTCCGTATCAGCGCCGCCGTTCCCACGGAACCGTTTGATCAGGCACTCGATCGTTTCCGCCTGTTCGAAAAGCGCTTCTTGCCTCTGCTTGTGATTCTCGCATCGCTTCTCGGCTATTGGCTGAGCGGCCGGGCTCTGGCACCCGTGAATCGCATCATTGAGTCAGCGGAGCAGATTGGTCTGCAAAATCTTTCGCAACGCCTTGAAGTTCCCAAAGCCGCCGACGAGCTGCAGCGCCTCACCGTGACGGTGAACGCCATGCTCGAGCGCATTGAATCTTCCGTGAAGCGAATCCGGCAATTTACCGCGAACGCCTCGCACGATTTGCGCACGCCGCTCTCGCTGATCCGCACGCATGCGGAACTTGCCTTGCGCCGTACGCGAACGGAAACCGAATACCGCGAATCTCTCTCTCGCATTCTGAGCGTTTCGGAAGAGACCACGCAGCTGATTGAAGCGCTTCTCACCTTGGCGCGTGCCGACGCCGGCGCGGCGCATCTGCATTTCGCGGAGACGAATCTGGTCCCCTTGCTGCGAAAGATCAGCCACCAATTCTCGGTGCTGGCGGTTCCGAAAGAGCTGTCCTTTTCATCTTACATTTCGAGCGAATCCTTATTCCTGCAAGGGGATTCCGCTTCCATCGAGAGCATGTTCGTCGCAATCATCGACAACGCGTTCAAGTACACTCCCGCAGGCGGTTCCGTGCACCTAAACGCGAGCATCGTTTCGAATGAGGCGGTGATCGAAGTGCAAGACACCGGAGTCGGCATCGCCGGTGAAGATTTGCCGCGCATCTTTGATCGCTTCTTTCGCGCCGACCAAGCTCGTTCCCGCGAAGTTCCGGGATCGGGACTCGGCTTGTCGATCGCCCGCTGGATCGCGGAGACACATAAGGGCCAGATCGAAGTCGAAAGCCGTCTCGGAGCCGGTTCCGTGTTCCGCATCGTGCTTCCGTTGGTATCCGCAGCCGCAATGGCGCCATTTGACGCAACCGGGCAACTCGTTGATTCTCCAGCCGCTGGTTCCTGAAAGAATTTTCAGATGAAAATTCTTTCAGCCCTTTTTCAAGTATTTCTCCACGCGCGTTTATCGGCATTTAAGCAGTCTCAGGCCTAATCGACTCACGGCAGATCTCATTGGGTTTCCGGGATGATGTTAGAAGTCTGGGAGAACAGAGGCTATTCATAAGGTTCTGCAGGTGTGAATCGAATAGGGCAGTTAGGGTCGTTCATCCTTGGAGGTAGTATCGCAATGAAAAGCTTTATGCGATTTTTCGCGATCGTTATCGGGATCGTGTCGACATTTTTCGGGCAGGCGACGGTCGGGCAAACTGACAAAGGATCATTGACCGGTCACGTCCTGGATTCGTCCGGCAGCGTTCTGCAAGGCGCGCAAATCCAATTGCAGCCGACGGCCATCACAGTCGTTTCCAATCAACAGGGCGGATATTTCATCAACAATCTTGCTCCCGGCGCTTACACGATTGCAGTCACGTACTTGGGATTCGCTCAATTCACGAAAGTGGTGACCATTACCGCGGGCCAGACCTCCATCGTTGACGCAAAAATGGAGGTCTCTTCGCAAAAAGATCAAGTCGTTGTGACTGCCGAAGCTTCGGGTGAAGCCGAAGCAGTGAACCGGGAAAAGACCGCCGACAATGTTCTCCAGGTCATGACGAGCGAGGTGATCGTATCGCTCCCCAATGCAACCATTGCGGACGCGGTTGGCCGGTTGCCCGGCGTTTCGCTCGAGCGTGACGAAGGCGAGGGGAAGTACATTCAGGTTCGCAGTCTCGAACCGCGCCTCACCAACGCAACGATTGACGGCGTCAACGTGCCTTCGCCGGAGCCTGGCGTCCGTGAAATAAAATTCGACGCTACGCCTGCGGACCTTGTGGAATCCGTCGAAGTCAACAAGACCCTGCAAGCCAACATGGACGGCGATGGCATCGGCGGCTCCGTGAATATCGTCACCAAAACCGCCGGTGAACGTCCGACCATCGATCTTTTCGGTAGCGCCGGCACTTCCCCGATCATGGGCAACCGCAACGTTGTAATGGGCGGTGGCACGATCGGCCAGCGTTTCGGGGTGGACAAAAAATGGGGCGTGCTCTTCGGAGCTACCTACGATTGGAACGGCCGCGGCATCAACGACATCGAACCCGTTCCCGATGTTGCCACTTTGCCCAACGGTTCAACGACTCGCTACTTCGACACCCAGGACATCCGCGAATATCAATATAAACGCAGCCGCTGGGGGCTCACCGCCAGCACCGATTACAAACTGGGGGAAGGATCGGATATCTATATTCGCGGCATCTATTCGAGTTTCCGCGACTATGGAGACAAATGGGATTACACTCTTACCGACAATACACAGGGAATTTCGCTCCTGAATGCGAATGGGTGTTCCACAAACGGCAGCGTGACCGTCGCCCCTTGCACCGGCGTACCCGCCTTTAGCGAATCCAATCGCGTCCCTACTTTTAATATAGGCAGCCTACTCCTCGGCGGTAAGCACGTCTTGGCGAGCAGTTGGATTGCGTGGGATGTGTCGGTTTCGCGCTCTGAGGAGCTCAAGTCTGGCGGAAACGAAGGCGCCGACTTCGCGAACAACGGTTCGACGAGCTCCTGCCAGTTCAGTCCGGCATTGACTACCAGGCAATATGTCCCGCAATGGACTCCGAATTGTTTTGCGGAAGCATACCAGCCTGCGAACTACAGCTTGACGGACATTACCACTTCGTATGGAAAGTCTCCCCAGTTGAATCTGCAATTCTCGGGAGCCATCGGCAAGCGTTATCACCTGGGTTCGCATGTTTCTACCTTTGAGATCGGCGGAAAATTCCGTAACGCGCACAAGTTTGACGATTCCTACACGCCTGTTTACGACCCCAATGGCACGGTGCCCATGACCGACTTCGTCGGGCGGTTCAAGAACGATAACTATTACTCCGGCAATTATCCGTTCGGGCCGACAACGGATTGGGCTAAGGGTCCACAGCTATCTGCTTGGAAATCTCGCCGGTTTCACGCTTCAGCCCGGCACGGTAGGCGCGAACCCAGGCAATTTTGATCTCGTGGAAAAAGTTTCTGCCGGTTACGTCATGAATACCATCAATTTCAACAAATTCCGCATCGTGACAGGCCTGCGGATCGAGGGCACAAACCTCACAACGTACACGTACCAGTGCGATACAGCCTGCCTGGCAACGCCTACGCAACAGGGGAGCGTGTCGCTAGGGCTGAACGGCTCCTACGTGAACTTTTTGCCGAGCGCTTCGGTAAGGTATGACCTTGGGCACGATTCGGATATCCGCGTGGTTTACAGCCGCGCTCTCTCGCGACCCGATCCTCAAGATATCGCTCAGGCCTTTAGCGTGACCCTCAATCAAAATCCAAATCTCCTGTCGCTCGGCAACGCCAATCTAAAAGCCGAAAAGGCCAACAACTACGACGTTTTGTGGGAACACTACCTTAAGCCCTACGGCATCGTCTCGGGTGGATTTTTTTATAAGCAACTCTATCTGCCGATTGTCAGCCAGGAGACCTACAAGACGAATTACAATCCCGATCCGAGCAATCCGCTCTACCCGACGGGAGATTGGTTGATTTCGCAGTCGGTGAACGCCGGAACCGGCTGGGTTGGTGGTTTCGAACTTGCCTACTTGCAGCGCTACACCGAGCTTCCGGGGGCCCTCGGTGGTCTGGGACTTTCCGCCAACTACACCTGGACGAACTCCGCCGCGTGTGGCTTGCCGGGACGCTCCGATTGCCCGAGGCTCCTGCGTCAAGCGCCGAACCTTTTCAACGTCAGTCCCACGTTCGACCACCGGCGGCTCTCGGTTCGCGTTGGCTTGACTTACAACCAGCGCAGTATTTACGCCTATCAATATCAGGACGGCACCGGCAGCAGTTGCGTCTGCAATGGCGGCTCGGGACCCACTCCTGGAGGACTTTATGGCCCCCTCGGCGACAATTATCTTTACTCTCACTTCCAGGTCGATGCCCAGGCCAGCTATCGTCTTAAGTACGGTTTCACCGTCATGGCCTACGGACTCAACCTCACCAATGAGGTGTTCGGCTTCTATAACGGGCAGGCGCAGTACATGGTCCAGCGCGAATATTACGGTCCCACCTTTGCGGGTGGAATGCGCTGGTCGCCGACACACGAGAAGTAAGAAGAGCCTCGGGAAAAAGGCTCTGGAGGAGGATCGTGGTTCTGCTTGCGCGCTAAGAGTTTGCAACACCCCAAACGGCCGGTGTGCACCTGGAATCCAGCGTGTGTGCCGGCCGTTCCCATGAATCGTGTATCTGAAGAAATTTTCACGGGAAAATTTAGGCCTGGTTCAGGTGTGAATTGGTATGAAGAGAGCAGCATCGAGAGGAAAAGATGAAAAAGGTTTTGATGTTTCTATGGTGGGTGGCGCCATTGCTTGCCGTCGCAGGTTCCTCGGCTGTGAACTACCAACCCTTGAAGAAAGTATCCGTGCCCGGGAGCGGCGGGTGGGACTACGTCACCGTGGATGCTGCCGGCCGCCGCGTATATGTTTCGCATTCCACACAAGTGGATGTATTGGATGCTGACTCGTTTGCTTTGATTGGCACAATCCCGAATACTCCGGGCGTTCACGGCATAGCGATCGCGCCCGAGGCCGGACGCGGCTATATCTCCGCCGGTAAGGCGGATTCGGCTATTGCATTTGATTTGAAGACTCTCAAGTCTCTCGGGGAAATAAAAGTCGGCAAGAAACCCGACGCGATTGTCTATGAACCGTACACAAAACGAATCTACGTGATGAACGGCGACAGCGAGAGCATCACCGTCCTCAACGCCTCGGATGGCAGCGTGGCTGCCACCATTGCGCTCGGTGGCGGGCCGGAATTCGCCGTTTCGGATGGCAAGGGCAACCTGTACGTCAATCTCGAAGAACAAAACGAAACCTTGCACATCGATGTCAACACGTTGCAGGTGAAAGACCGTTGGCCGCTTGCGCCGTGTGCCACGCCCACGAGCCTCGCCATGGACATCGAGAACCGGCGCCTTTTCGTCGGTTGCCGCAGCAAGCATCTCGCCGTGCTCGACGCCGACACAGGGAAGATTGTCTTCACCGCTCCGATCGGTGAGCGTGTGGACGCCGGAGCGTTCGACAGCAAGACGCGGCTGGTCTACCTCTCCACGGGGGATGGCAAAGTCTTTGTGTTTCGCCAGGATTCGCCGGACAAATATTCCGTGGCTCAGGAAATCACCACCAAGCCTGGCGCCAAAACCATGGGTTACGACTCGAAGACCGGCAACCTCTTCGTTCCGACTAGCGAAAACGGCGCCATGCAGGTGTTGGTTCTCTCACTCAAGCGGTGAAGCTGCTGTTTCTTCCTATTTCGCTGGCATGACCGGCAGAACGACGGCCGACGGATGCTCGCTGTCGTGAAGAATCGTATTCGTCGCAGCTACGGAAGTCCGTGCAAACTCAATCTGCTCGCCGGTATTCAGATTGCGGTCAAAACGCGGGAAATTGCTGCTCGAAATCTCTAGGCGCAACGTATGACCTTTCTCGAAGACATTGGCGGTAGCCCAGAGGTCGAGCGTGATTTCGTAGATTTGGCCGGGATTCATCAGCACTTGGTGTTCGGGTGATTCCCGGTAGCGCATGCGGAATATGCCTTCGGTCAGGTCCTGCGCGAAGCCATCCGGCCCCACGTCAACGAATTTTCCGGTGAAGTCCGTATCCACCGCCGTGGATTTGACGAACAAAGTCGCCGTTACCGGGCCGATCACTTCCAGGTCTTGCGTGAGCGGGCCGATCGAATAAACCAGAACATCGTCGCGATTCTCAACCGAACGCTGGTCGCGAGGGCCGGGTTCCATGTGTTTGGCGTCGCAGCAGAGCGGGCCGCCCATGGTTGGTGCGGGATTCATCGGATCGTAGACGTACTTGTCGGGCGATTCCACCTTAGGTGCCGTCGTCGATAGAGAACCATCCCCTCGCAGCGAGTTCGCTTTGCCGGAGGAGTGCAGGAAATATTTTGTAGGCTTCGCTTGCGGAGGCGGCCAATCATCTTCCTGGCGATATTCGTTCACGCCCATCAAAAACAGTTTCACCGGCTTGTCTGCCGCGAATTCGTTTTGGATTCCTTTAAACAGGAAATCGTACCAATCGAGAATCACGTCGTTGTATTCATTCTCGATCGCGTGCGCGCCAAAGTCGACATCGCCAATTTTTCGGCCGAAACCCGCGTGTCCGCCAATTTCGATCAATAAGTGTTGTTTCCTGCGCGCGGCTTCTGTGGAGCCGTGCGCTTTCGCACCCATATAGTTTCGTAGCGTCCCACCGTTGAAAATGTCGTACCATCCGCCGACGTTGAGCATCGGTACCGCGATATTCGAAAAATGCTCCTCGATGGACCACTGCTTCCAGTAAGCGTCGTAGTCCGGATGCGCCAGCCAATCCAGATAGTAAGGCGCGATCTTGGCGGTCAACTGCGCGTCCGCAGGCAACTGGCCGAAATTAAAAACAGGATAATCAGTCAGCGGCAGTTTGCCTGTGCCTACGCGAGCGTCGCTGTTTTCGGTAATGACCCGCTGAAGCGTGTTCTGCGCAAGTTGCGTGGTCCAGTTCTGATCGAACCATTGTTCGAAGGCGCCGCTTTGATACGTCCAGCCGTCGTGGTAGTTGCTGGCCGTCATATTCGGCGCAATCCCGGTGAGATGCGGAGGTGCGGCGATTGCGGCAAGCACCTGCGTCGCACCGACATAAGACGCACCGATCATTCCCACTTTGCCGTCGGAATACGGAAGCGCGGCGGCCCACTCGACGGTGTCGTAGCCGTCGTTCTGTTCGTGCCGAAACGGATACCATTCGCCTTCGGACGTATAGCGCCCACGCACATCTTGAACAATGAACACGTAGCCGCGGAGCGCGATTTTGGACGCGGCGGAAGTTACCCAGCCGGCGTTCTTGTCATACGGCGTGCGCATCAGAATCACCGGAAATTTGTCCGGAGATTTCGGGCGATAAACGTCCGCGAACAACCTGACTCCGTCGCGCGTCGTCATCGGGACACCGCGCTGAGTCACGACCTCGTAAGGCGGCGAACCTGACGCAGCCGATACGGCCTGCGGAGATTGCGTTGGTGACGCCTGCGCTGCGGCCGCAACAGCTCCAAAAAGTGCCGCTACGAACAGAGCCGCCAATCGCGTAACCCGGTTACGAGCGATCCGATGAATGTGTGCTGACGTGTTGACAAAAATGAGAGCCTCCCACGGTCTAAACCGTCGGGTTACAAAATAACATGCCACAGCCCGTTTCAGAATCGTTGGAGCAGCCTTCGAGAGATCCGCCGGCCGGGGTATAATCTTGCGCGCGGCGCTCATCTTTGACGCCTGACCCGGGCCCGCCACGGCCCAATTCAAATTGAAGGCCAACGAAATGTCCAGTCCCAAGTCCCGCGTACCCGGTGAGGCCACGCTCGGCATGAACGCGCGCATCACCCGGCGCGACTTCCTCGGTTCGACGCTCCTGGCTTCGGGAGCTGCGCTGCTCGGCTGCCTCCGCCCGACGGAGTTGCTCGCCCTCGGAGAGGACTTCACCGGTTACGGCGGAGTGGGCGAATATGGGACCTCAAACGGCAACACTTGGGCCGTGTTACAGGCGGGCCACACCATTCGTGATGCCGTTTACGACCGGCTTCCGAAGGACATTATCGATACCGGAGAGACGTACGATTGTGTGATTGTCGGAGGGGGAATCAGCGGTCTTGCCGCTGCGCTATTTTTTCAGCGTCAGGCAGGCCCGGGCACGAAGTGCCTGATTCTTGAGAACCATCCGATCTTCGGCGGGGAGGCCAAGCAAAACGAATTTCTGGTCGACGGCCAGCGGCTGATCGTGCATCAGGGATCGGCCATCTATCAATTGCAATACCCGCACAGCTTTCTCGCACACTTCTACGAGTCCATCGGCTTGAAAACGCCCAAGCTCACCTATCAAAAATGGAGTGGGAAGGATCCAGAGTTTCCCCTGTGCAAAACGCCGTATGAAGCGGTTGGGCTCGAACATGGCCAATACGGTTTCTGGTTTGGCGCGAAGTTCGGTCGGAAACCCGGCATGTGGTTGATGGACCCAGTAGGGAGAAACCTCGAAGGCGCTCCGATTTCGAAGAGCGCCCGGGTGGAATGGTTGCGCTGGCTCAAGGCCGAGCCAGTCAAACAAAAAAACTTCGAGCACCCCAAGGTCGAAGGCGACGCCATTTCGCGCTATCTCGATTCCATCACGCTTGAACAGCATTACATGGAGCGCTTCGGACTCAGCCGCGAAACGGTGCGAACGTTTCTTTCGCCGGTCGAAGGAGGCGGCTCCGGCCTTGGCCCGGACGCCCTGTCAGCTTACGCCGACTACGCGTTCGAAATGCTTCATCCTTTACGCGACGACGCCGGCGCCACCGACCAGATGTTCCCCGGCGGCAACACCACCGTCGCCCGCTTGATGCTGAAAAGTCTTCTTCCCAATGCCATCCCTGGTCCAGACACAGTGGAAGGTGTCAGCAGCAATGCCGTGGACTTTTCCGCTCTCGACAGTCCACAAGCCAACGCCAGGGTACGGCTAGCCTCAACTGCGGTTGCCGTCCAGCACGATGGTGAGCCGAGTAAGTCCAACTCGGTTGCGATCGTGTACCTCAAGGATGGCACGCTCTACCGTCTCAGGGCGCGCTCTGCTGTAATGGCCGGCGGAAGTTGGACGACCAAGCACATTGTCAGAGATCTTCCGGACACGCATCGCATAGCATATGCGCAGTTCTACCGCTCTCCCTGCCTAATGGCCAACGTTGCCGTGAAGAACTGGCGGTTCATGTACAAGATGGGCATGACCGGATGCCGCTGGTTTGAAGGCATCGGCAACTATACCGACGTGCGAAAGCTTGCGCTCACCGGCGTCGACAGTGCAACGATCAGTCCTGACTCGCCGATTGTACTGAATCTGAAAATCCTTTACTCCTATCCAGGCCTTTCAACCGAAGAGCAGGGGAATCGCGGCCGTACTGAGATGCTTGGAACCTCTTTCCGGGATTATGAAAAGCGAATTCGCGAACAGTTCACGGAAATGTTTGGTGCCGCCGGCTTTGACGCCCAACGCGATATCGCCGGAATCATCCTGAACCGCTGGGGTCACGCCTACTTGAGCCCGCAACCGGGATTCTTTTTTGGCAAAAATGGTCAACAGCCTGCTCCGCGAGAAGTCCTGCGCCGGGCGCCCTTCGGTCGAATCGTGTTCGCCAACACCGATCTGGCCGGGGCCATGGATCACCGTTTTTCGATCCTCGAAGCGCAACGAGCCGTCGGACAACTGCTCGACCAAGTCCTGACCGGCGAATAAGATCTGAACAGTTGCCACAATTTGCCCCCGGGATACAGCCCTCAGGCCCTACCTAACTTAAATGTTCTCTGTAAGGTAGCTGCTGTAGAGACTTTCTCCCCCGGAATCGGGTTCAATACCCTAGAACGCCAACTTTAATTTTGGCGAACGACGCACTCGCTGATGCCGGAAAGAGAACTTCTTGGTCTCATTCTTCGCAAGGGCTTGTCAATCTGCCACACGACGTTCCGTTCCCCGGCACGTAATTCCCGCCGCTGGTTTTCTCGCTTCCTTCCTGGTTGCGTTTCTGCTATGCCCGCGCTCGCGGGCCAGCGTCGGAGTCGTGCTCAACGAATCCTTGGACGAGAGCATGGACAGAATCACGGGCACCGGCCACACCGCAGTCTATTTTTCAAACATCTGCGCGGATTCGCCCGTAAAGCTCCGGTTGTGCCGCCCCGGCGAATTTGGTTCCGTGATGAGCACATACATCAACATCGGTGAAGACCGTCGGTATGAATGGAACGTCGTTCCGCTGAGCATCTACCTTTACGGAGTTGAAGATCCACAAAACCGCGCGATATTCGGATCGGCCCAGGTCAAGCACCTGCTGGAAGAGCGCTACCGAGAGAAATATCTTTCGCAATATTGCGACACCAACGCCTGCCGGACCAGCTCGAAGTCCGAATGGCGGGAGATGGTTGCGGCAACCATGATCCGAAGTGTCTACATTTTCGCCGTGGACACCACCATCGAGCAGGATGAAGAAGTCATCGCGAGATTCAACAATTTGCAGAACAAAAACAATTTCAACGGCGTCACCCGCAATTGCGCCGACTTCACGCGAGGGGTCATCAACTTCTACTTCCCCCATGCGGTTTATCGCGATTACCTGAACGATTTCGGCATAGAGAGCCCCAAAGCAGTTGCTCGCACGTTCACCCATTACGCCCTCCACCATCCTCAATCGAATTTTCGCGTGATGCACTTTGCGCAAGTGCCCGGCACGATTAAGCGCAGCCGCGAAGTGCGCTCTGGAACGGAGCAGTTGTATCGCTCGAAGAAGCTTCTCATTCCCATGGCGCTGTTTGCAGACCATGTACTACCGTTTGTCGCCGCCTCATACCTGCTCACCGGGCGATTCAACCCGGAGCGTACCTTCGAGAAATATCCCACGTCGGGTCCCGATGTGGAGAATTCAACTGCTGCGCTCCAACAGACGGCCGCGACATCGGAGGAGCGCGTGCAACTCGTCGGCACGCCCAGCGAATGGAAGCAGTACCGAAAAGCTCTGGATTCGACGGTCCAGGCAAACAAGGACATCATGGACAAGCACGATCTGTCTCATCTCTTCAAAGACCTCGACCGCGAAGGCACCGCGACGGTCGACGAAGACGGCTCACTCTGGATGGACCTCTCGGAGGACGGCGAGCCCCTGCGAGTCGGTCTGAGTGCGAGTGACGTTCTGGCGGCCGGTTCCAGCCCGCAATTGGCTTACAAATTTCTTCTCGCCCGCACACGAGGCGTCTTGAAAAGTCCAAAACACAGCCGCGAAACGATGCTGGAGTTCGACCAGGATTGGACGTTGCTGCGGCACGTCTCCTTCGAAACCGACAGCGCCTTGGTCAAGACCACGGCCTCCGTCGGTAAAGCCACAGCCGGCTATCGCTGAGGAACTTCGTTCCCTGCTGTCGGAGGCAATTTTGAACGAATCAGCGCTTCCACTTTGGTCCAGACCGTCGGATCGCACTCGATTTCCGTGTGTGGTTTGACGAACCATCGGTCCCACCAGGGGTAGTTCTCGCAACTCGCCGGCATCGACGTATAACTGAAACGAAAGTTACCCAAGATCTTCGTACGCGAAGGATCTTCGGCTCGAATTTCGGATCGGCCGTGCACAAACCCGTCCGATTCATAGAAGTTCACCGCCTCGGCCACATTGGCCGGAATGACTTCGTCGTTCTCCTGTATCTTTTCGACGCTGTCCACCTGGATGGTCAACAGCACCGGAATTTTCTCTGCCTGTAGTTCGCGCGCCAGCGCTACGGTTTCCGACCCGCCCCAGCTCATTCCGTAGAGAATTATCCTCGCGTTTCGTTTTTCTTCGTCGGACAGGGTCCCGTCGTGGTTGATGTCCAGAAGCCCCAGGATCGCTTGGTGAGCCTGCTCCCGTCGGCGATTTTCGAATACCTTCATATACACGGTCGACGGGTAATCCTTGCGGATTCGCTCGGCCACTTGTACCGGGCGATGCACGGTATCGTCGTGCCGCACGAATCCGCCGACGAACCCGATCACGATGAACGGCTCGTTCGCCGAATTCACCAGAGCGTTCGAATTGTTGAAACCAAATGGCGAACCCGTTGCGGTCGGCCCGCAAGCCAGGGAACCCCAACAGAAAAGCAAAAACGACAGGCTCGAAGCTCGCACAAATCTTTTATACATCAAGTGAGGCAGATGATCTGGGCATTATCGCGGTTGCACAGCGGCTACGGCTGCCGGATTTTCAGATCCCGTGACGTGATAGCTTTCCGGCGGACCCAGATAGCTCGGCTTCACGCCGCCAAGATCGACCACCAGCTTCTGCAGCACCACCGCCGGATCGATCATCCAGATCTTCAGCGTGTGATAACCAGGATTGCCGATCGTATGTACGGATTTTCCGATTCGCACACTGTCTTTCACCGAAGTCGCCCACTTCTGCGTACTATCGTTGGCAAGAATATCGACGATCTGAGGGGTCTCCTCATCGAACGAAACAGCATATCGAAGCCCGCGCCCAGGGACGAAATTCAGCGTTGGATCCAAAATGGCCTGCACCTCGAGAGTCCCTGCGTGAAACAAGTACATCTTGTATTCAAGACAAGGTGACGGCTGTCCAGGCAGCAAACTACCCGCCGTCACCGGGAAGATCGTCATGGCCGAAAGCGTCCTTCCAAGATCGTCGATCTTTTCCCATCGCGCCGGGACCACGTCAATTTTGTTAGTGTAGTGCACTGCTTCGATCGAAACGTATCCGTTGCCCTCGACAAACCCATCCAGTTTTTCCGGCATGGGCTTAACGGGACGGAATTCGTCAACCTTCACGGCAATATCCGGACCAGCGTTGCTCGAGATCTTTACAAAACCGGTCCCCGGTCCTTCGGGAGCCTGGTGCCAATCCACGCTGATCCAAATCCTCTTTTCGAGGTCAACCTCACTTTTCGATTCGCTGAGCACAATCCAGGGTGCCGTGCCGGTCGCCGTGAACGTGAAAGACGCCCTGCCGCGGTTAAAGACGTCGATATAATGCCGCTGCTTGTTGTAGACATCGAACTGCGGAAGGCTGGGCGACTCCCCTGCGCCCGGCCAAGCAGCCACGGAACCCTCCACTGCGACGCCCATGCTGGCGGCAGCCGGGAGGTCAAGTTTCGTAACTCCGGGCATATTGTTGACCGGCGGCTCGTTCCAGAAGGTGTAGCCAATATGCGTCTGATCCATCATGTGATTCCATTTGCCGTGGGTCAGTGTGTGGTTGTAATAAGCGGATAATTCAGCGTCCAACTGGAACAATGCTTGGGCCTCGTTCGCCAACTCATTGGTGCGGGCTCGCCCTTGCTTCGCATAAAGCTGGTTCTTCTCCACGGTTACGTAGAGTTGAGTTACGGTCGCGGACGCTTTCGTGGGGTAGAGTACCAGTTGGTAGAAAGCGTCCTTTTCGTCCTCCGGCAATTCTTTGTAGATCGCTTCCGCTCTTTTCGTAATCGCCTGAAAGTCGGCAGAAACCCTGTCGGCTTCACGATAGTTCACGACGCTGTACGTGGTTGGTTCAAGCAGCTCGGGCTTACGCCGGCCGTTGTATTTCCCGTATTTGGCAACGATATCCGCGATTTCTGAGGCGTAGCGAGGTCCAAACTCTCGTGTGGCCCAAAGCTTGCCGAATTCGGCGATACTCTCCTTGGGCCATCGCGCAGGATTCCAAGCCACGCTCAAGAAAAACTCGATAGGGAATTCCATTGGCTTCAGATCGCCCACATTCACGATCCAAATGCGGTCCGCGCCATAATTTAAAGCCAGATTCATCTGCTCCCAAACCTTGGGAATAGGGTTCGTGTTGATCCATTTGTAGGAACGCGGATCACCGACGTAATCGAAGTGGTAGTAAATTCCCGCGCCTCCGCCCCGCTTGCGTTCTTCAGCGGTGGGTAAGCGGCGGATATTGCCCCAATTGTCGTCGCACCAGAGAAGCGTTACGTCATCGGGAACGCGCATCCCTTTTTCGTAGTACTCCTGCACCTCTTTATAGAGTGCCCAGTCTTGCGGGACGCTGTCGGCATCACGGTGATACACGTCGGAGATGACCTTTCGCTGGTCCGAAACGATCTGCTCCAGAAGCGCGATATTGGCGCTCTCGGACATCGGAAGGTCGCCGTCGCCGCGCATCCCGACCGTCACGATGTTTTCATAGTCCTTGTTGCGGTCCAGCCCCTGCTCCCAGAAGTTGCGAAGGAACGCAGCATTCTTCGAGTAGTCCCAGTCGCCACTTCCGTGGCGTTTCCATTCCTGCTGGGCGCGCATCATGGGTTCATGATGAGTCGTTCCCATGACGATTCCGTATTCGTCAGCGAGTTTTGGATTGAGTGGGTCGTCTTCACTGAAAGCGTTGTTCCACATCGCCGGCCACAAGTAGTTGCCTTTCAGGCGTAGGATCAGCTCAAAAACTCTCTCGTAGAACTCATGTTTGTAGTTTCCGTATTTTTCCTTGACCCATCCGGTCAGTGAAGGTGCTTCGTCGTTCAGAAAAATGCCTCGATACTTCACTGCGGGAGGTCCTTGAGTGAAGATGCCGGGCTTAACGGTCAGTGTGTCTTGATGACGAACCGGCACGTCGGCCCACCAATACCAGGGTGAAACCCCGATCTGCTCGGAAAGATCGTAGACGCCGTAAATGCTTCCGCGCTTGTCGCTGCCGGCGATGACCAAGGCGCTGCTCATTCCGGGAAATGGATTGGTGACCGTTTGGATGCTGAAGGACTCCCATTTTCCGGCGATCGCGTTAATGTCTATTCTGTGTTCGCGGACCAACTGATCGATGAGCGGGCTTTTCCCAAGAGTGCCGATTAGAATCACGGTCTGGCCAAGATTTCTGGTTTGGTGTGTAATCGCCGCGCTGCAATCGGTAACTCTCTTGATGTCCGCTTGAAGATCGTTCACGGCCCGAACGACGCCGGGGTAATCATTGGTATCTACATAAAGCGTTGCAACCTGTTTCTGTTTTACGATGACGAAATTGCCTGCGTCGCTCATCGTTTCGACATATCGCTCTTGGCCAAGAGCGAAGGCAGTCGAGCAAAGGCCAAACAAGCCAAGTAGGATCATCAGCGAGTTCGCCATCAGTCTCCCAGCCTTGCGCCGGACAAACCTTGAAGACTTTTCCTGCAACCCGTTCATCGTCCGTACCTTCCTGCGATGGTCGAACCGCCACGCTCGCCGCAAATCATAGAGCAACTTGTGCCCGCTATAGTGGTAGAGTTTTCAGCCGTTGGAGTTAGGAGAAACAGACGATGCGAATCATCGGCGCCAAGGCGATTATTTGTTGCCCGGGACGCAATTTTGTCACATTGAAGGTAACCACCGAGGAAGGAATTTACGGTCTTGGCGACGCCACTCTGAACGGCCGCGAACTGGCCGTGGCCAGTTATTTGAACGATCACATTCTCCCTCTGCTGATTGGCCGCGACGCCCGCCGTATTGAGGACACTTGGCAGTATTTTTATAAAGGGGCGTACTGGCGGCGCGGCCCCGTGACAATGGCCGCGATCGCCGCGGTAGACACCGCGCTTTGGGACATCAAAGCCAAAGCGTTGGACGTCCCTTTGTATCAACTTCTCGGTGGCGCGTCGCGCGACGGCGTGCTGGTGTATGGCCACGCAAGCGGAAGCAATATCGAAGAAACGGTGAAGGCCGTCGCGAACTACGTCGCGCGCGGCTACAAGGCCATTCGCGCGCAGTCGGGAATTCCAGGGCTCGCCAGCACCTACGGCGTGGGTCACGGGCCGGGGCACTACGAGCCAGCGGAGAAAGATGCGCCACCGGAGAATCTGTGGTCTACGGAAAGCTATCTGAATTTCGTGCCGCAGCTGTTCGCCAGGCTGCGCAACGAATTCGGCCCCGATTTGCACCTTCTCCACGATGTGCATCACCGATTGACCCCGATTGAGGCAGCGCGTGTTGGCAAGGAACTCGAACCTTATCATTTGTTCTGGTTAGAGGATCCTGTCCCTGCCGAATTGCAGGACGGTTTCCGAATCATCAGGCAGCATACCACCACGCCGCTGGCGGTCGGCGAAGTGTTCAACAGTATTTACGATTGCCGGAAATTGATTCAGGAACAGTGGATTGATTACATTCGGACGGCGGTTGTTCATGCGGGAGGCGTCACCCATTTGCGAAGGATTGCCAATCTCGCGGAACTGTATCACGTAAGAACGGGGGCGCACGGTGCCACGGATCTAAGCCCCGTGTGCTTAGCGGCTGCGCTTCATTTCGATCTCAGCGTCCATAACTTCGGCATTCAGGAATATATGCCGCACACCGCGGAGACCGACGAAGTTTTCCCTCATGCGTACACCTACGAAAATGGCTACATGCATCCCGGCGAAGCGCCCGGTCTCGGTGTCGACATCGACGAATTGCAGGCGGCGCGTCACCCCTATCAGCGCGCCTACCTGCCAATCAACCGGAAACTGGATGGCACGATGCACAGCTGGTGACTTTCCGCACCCAGCCGCAGCAGGATCCTTTGCGATTCTCGACCGAGACTGACAAAACAACCGCATGGCTCAATGGAATAAACTGTTGCTGACTTGTTGTAATTTTCCTCGGAATCACTTGCGGCAGGGCAACCGAACCACCCGCTGACCTCTGCTCGCTGCCGCCGGCAACGGAACTGAGCAAGACTACGATCCCCGAGAAAACCCGGAAGCGATGCTTTGAGGCATCGCAATTCGCTCGTTGCTCCCGGCGAATGAGTTCGGACGCCAAGCGGCAGGTGAAACGCCCGTAACGCGACGAACCCACCGGGTCATGTGCGCCTGGTCGGAAAATCCTGTTTCGGCAGCGATCGAGCACAAAGAATCGGATCCCCGAATGATGCGAAGCCACGCTGCCCGGGTCCGCAATTCGGCTCGAAAAATCGTCGGTGAAATCTCATAGGCCATCGAGAATCCGCGTGACACAGTTTCCTTTGCCAGGCCATTCGATTCCGCCCAAGCGCCAATCTCGATCGAAGTATCCCGGGCCAACGCGGATGCCAACAAATCGGGCCAATCGTTCCTGCGGCCGGGTGGGGACGGCCACCTTTTCCTGAGCAGCCCCTCCAAGAGGAGACCAGCTTCGATTACATCCTTTTCGGCGGTGCGCGCCAGCGCGTCCACTTCATCCAAACGAAAAAGTCCTCCGGCTCCGCGCCCGTCCGACCAATCTAGCCGTATCAATCGAACCCCCGCGGACACCAATTGGTTCGCGTGGCAGTCCAGTGCCGGGTGTATCAGAACATCGCCTGCCGTGGCGCGGAGTCGCCCTACATAACCGGATTCTTCAAAACTTCCCGCCAGTACGACTGTGGCGTAGGCGCGCAGGTGCCGATGCCGAGGCAAGTTGAAGCTGCCCGGCAAAGTTTCGATTCCGGGAGTGATGCGGCGGAAGGCAGGCCCATGGACCGGTGCGGACACGTCCGATTGTAGGTCGGAAAAACGAACTAGGACAAGGACAGGCGTCGTGCCCAGTCAAAATGCCAGTCAAATCCCAAGTCAAATGCGTTCAAGACAACCCCGGCCCTTCCACGCCATCGTTATAACGAGCTGTCTGGGCAAAAAAAGGGGAAGCCGTGACCACGATAAGTCGGCGGTCGTTCATGGAAATGGCAATCGCACTCGGCGCGAGCGCCGCCTGGGGACAATCTTCTCCCGCACGATCCAGAATTCCTTGGCAGGAACGCCGCGATTTCTACCCGGAAGGCGTGGCATCCGGAGATCCCGAGACCGACAGCGTGTTGCTATGGACGCGCCGTCCACCCAAAGATCGCGTCACAGCGGATCGACTGACGGCCGAAGTCGCCGAAGATCAATCGTTCGAGCAGGTCGTCGCCACAGCCGAAGCGCCAATCTCGCTGGCTGCCGACTGGACATGCCGCGTTCTCGCCGGCGGATTGAAACCGGCGCGAGTCTATTGGTATCGCTTCACCGACCGGGAAGGCAACGGCAGCCGCATCGGGCGGACCATCACCGCGCCGGCGCACGACGATGCCAGGCCAGTGCGATTCGCATTCGTCAGTTGCCAGAACGCCAACCAGGGCGCGCAGAACGCATATCGCCGCATGATTTTTGAAGATGAACGAGCACCGCAGCAGGACCGTCTCGGTTTCGTGCTCCATCTCGGCGACTTCATTTATGAAATTGTCTGGTACCCCGAAGATCGGCCTCAAGGAATGTATGACCGGCGGCTACGCGACATTGTCCGCTACGAACACGGCGAAAAGATCAGCGACTTTCATATTCCAACCACCGTCGATGACTATCGCGCCATCTACCGCAACTACCTGCACGATCCGGACCTACAGGAAGCCCGAGCTCGCTGGCCATTTGTTTGTATGTGGGATAACCATGAATTCAGTTGGCTCGGGTGGCAGAGTTTGCAGAAATTTGAAGGAGTAACACGCCCCGCGCAAACCCGCAAAGTCGCTGCCAACCAGGCTTTTTTTGAATACCAACCCGCGCGGTTGTTCAAACCGGGCGGCCCATCGCTGAATCAGTTTAACCCCCCCCGCGTTGTCGATGCCCCGGTTGTTCATTTCGATGAACATGGCCTCGGTCAGGAGCCAAACAACCTCGCTGCCATCAGAAGCCTCAGGGGTTATCGCTCGCTGCGCTGGGGCCGCA
This sequence comes from Candidatus Acidiferrales bacterium, assembly GCA_963783955.1. Lineage (GTDB taxonomy): Bacteria > Acidobacteriota > Terriglobia > Acidiferrales > UBA7541 > Acidiferrum. The sequence continues at coordinate 239,660 of CAWAPN010000007.1, forward strand.
ACGTGGAATTGATCATTACCGATCAGCGCAGCTATCGTTCGGAGGATCCGAACGACCGGCCCGAAGCCAAGCCCTTCTCAAGCGATGACTTTCCTGAATTTGTCCCGGAAGAGGCGCTGGTGATCCTCGATGCGGGTCGTACCTTCGATGGCGGCCGCGCTCCCGAATCCATTCGCCACGGCAAAACGGAAATTCCAAACTTCCGCCGCGACCAGCCCGCGCAGACAATCCTCGGCGCCGAACAGAAGACCTGGTTTCTGGAACGTTTGCGCCAGTCCAGCGCGACCTGGAAGGTCTGGGGCAACACCATTGCGACTCTCGACATGCGCGCGGATCTCCAGAACCTGCCGCCCGGCGTCACCGTTCCTTGGCCCGGAGCCGGATTTGCGGGTTCTCCCGGTGCCGATTTCGGCACCGCCTATGTCGAACGCGGCGAAATCTATGACTTCGTTCGCGACAACGCCATCACCGGTTTCGCCACCATCGCCGGCGACCGCCACAGCTTCTGGGCGGGAGTGTCGGCAAAGACTCTTCCGCCTAAACCATTCGAACCCGTAGGCATCGCTTTCGTTGTCGGTTCGATCTCAGCGCCGGGCTTCGTCGAAGCGTATGAACACGGCTTTCCAAAAGATCATCCTCTTCGCGCCCTCTACATCGGCCAGGGTCCTGCCGACGCGCGCCCTCAACCCACCATCAATCTGTTGCTTCGTCATGGCGTCAAGTCATGCCTCGAGTACGCGAACAGTGGCGATCTAATCAAGGCGCGCGCCCTCTCCAATCCGAGCTCGTCGCCGCACGTCTCCTTCGTGGATATGGGCGGGCACGGTTACGCCGTCGTCCATGTCACAAGCCAGCTGTTTGAAACAGAGTTTGTCTGTATCCCTCGCCCCCTCGAGCGCAGCGACCGCCCTGACGGCGGCCCCCTCCTCTATCGCGTTCGTTCTCGAGCCACTCTGTGGAGCAAAGACGAAAAGCCTGAACTGGAGTTGCACATTCTCGAAGGCGATCCCCGCTTCTCGGTTTGAAGTACCGAGCCGTGGATTCGTCCCGGCTACGAAGTTGTCCGGTTCCTGCCGCGAGCTCAACTGGTCGTTAACTTTCTCGAAGCCCATTCGCCGGAGTTTGCTGCCGCCAGGCAACTCGGTGACCACGGTGACCATAGCGAATCGTGTCTTTGGAATCTTAGTTGGTTCTCAGCGCAATCATCGGTTCAATGCGCGACGCTCGTCGCGCCGGAATATACCCGGCAAGCAAAGCTACGATACATAGAAGCAAGATCGCGCCCGTGAAGATCACCGGGTCCGTCGGCGTTGTCTCAAACAATTGCGATTCGATCCACCTGGCGACCGCGAGGGAAGCGATCGTTCCTAGTCCCGCTCCGATAACAGCGAGCCGCAGCGTCTTTGTGACCACGTCCCGCTGCACCGCGCCTTCGCTCGCCCCTAACGCCATTCGTATTCCAATCTCTTTTGTTCGTTGATTCACTGAAAACGAAATCACCGCGTAAATTCCGAGTGCCGAGAGCAACAGTGCGAAACCCGCAAATCCCGCGAGTAGCAGTATCAGAAGCCGCCGTGGCGACACCACTTTATCGACCAAATCTTGAAGCGTTTGAAACTCGCTGACCGGAAGATTTGGATCGATGGGCCGCAGAGCGGTTCGAATACCTGCTGCCAGGCTTTCCGGGGGAAGTACCGTCCGCACGACCAACTCCATTTCGGGGTAGTCCGCGGTCTGCCGCATCGGAAGATACATCTCTGATCCACCCAGTCTTTCGGGTCCTCCATGACGGACATCGGCAACCACACCGACGACTCGCCGTCCCCCGTCCTGCGTCATCATCTGTCCGACTGGGTTTTGCCCCGGCCACAGAGTCAGCGCCAAAGTCTCGTTCACCACCACCACAGGTTCGCTCGACGCCCGATCGCTTTCCGTGAATTCTCTCCCCGACTTCAACGGGATCCCTAAGGCTTCGAAATATCCATCGCTCACGACGCGAATGAAGGCCTCCGGGTGCTGGCCCTTTTCGTAAATCTGTCCTTTCCCCGAGACTTGCCAGGACCGGTCCCCGCTGAGCGGTAAGACATCTGTTATCCCGGCTGCCGCGATGCCAGGGACGGACCGGGTGCGATGCAACACATTGTCGATAAAGGAGTTCTGTTGCATGAGACTCGCGATCCGAAAACTCGGGTCGATCCTTAACGCGGCGGCTCGCTCGGGTCGAAATCCCAGATTTACGTCCAGTACCCGTACAAAACTCTCGATCAGCAGTCCCGCACCAACCAGTAGTATGCAGGCGAAGGCGATCTCGGAGACAACCAGTCCGTTGCGAATCCACCCATGTTTTTTGCTATCACCGGAGCCACGGCCGCTGTCCTTCAGCGCTTCACCGACCGCGAACGCTGGGACTTGTAACGCTGGCAGCAGTCCAAAAAGCACGCCGGTAAGCACCGCCGCCAACAACGTGAAACCGAGCGCGCTTCCGTCGATTCCTACGCTTCCCAGTAGCGGGAGATTAAATGCGTCCAGATGCGCCAACGTGTGTGTGCCGCCTGCTGCGAGAAGCAACCCGAGCGCCGCGCCGCAACAGGAGAGCGCCACGCTCTCGGTAAGCATCTGTCGCAGCAGCCTAAGGCGCCCAGCTCCTAGCGCCGTCCGTATAGCAATTTCCTTTTGGCGCGTTGTCATACGCGCCATTTGCAGGTTTGAGAGATTCGCACACACAATCGACATCACCGCCCCAACTGCGCACATCAACACCACGAGAGCTGGCCGCACTTGCTCGCTCACGTGCTGTTTCAGCGGAACCAGCGTCGGATGGATCGGGTTCCGCTCCGGATGGTGGCTCTCGAGTCGTTTCGCCAAGACGGTGAACTCAGCCTGCGCAGCCCCAAAGGTAGCGCCGGGCTTGAGCCTTCCGACGATCGCCATCGTGTTTCCGGCAGGTTTCGTTTTGTCCGTTAGCGGCCAGGGAATAAAGATATCGATCGGCATGCCCGGAGCAAAGACGCTCGCGAAATCAAACGACGCAGGCAGCACGCCGATTATTATCACGGGCTCGTTGTCCAACACTACTTTCCGGCCTACCACGTTCGGATCAGAAGCAAACCGCCTCCGCCAAAAGCTATGGCTTAATAACATGGCCGGCGGAGCGGAATATCTCCCTTGGCACTCCTCCCTTGTAAACGATCTTCCGATTGCGGGTTCCACACCCAGCAATGCGAAAAAGTTCTCGGTTACCGGAACGCTCGTAAGACGCTCGGGCTCCCCGGCTCCGATCAATTCCTTGTCGCCCGAGCGGTAGAACCCGGACCAGCCCGCCAGATCGGAGAATGACTGGTTCTGGTCCCGGAGGTCTGAATATTGTTCGGCTTGGGTGCTGTAGTTTTCCGCATTGGAAATCCATACCAAACGTCCGGGATCGCGAAACGGAAGAGGACGCAGGAGCAACGCATTGACCACGCTGAAGATGGTCGAACTGGCGCCGATGCCGATGCCGGTAATAAGAATCGCAAACACGGTGGAACCCACATCGCGGCGCAGTGTGCGAAACGCATAGCGGAGATCTTGCATCAGAGTCTCCAATGCGGGTAATCCTCTTGCTTCCCTTTGTTGCTCTCTCAACAGTTCCATTCTCCCAACTGCAGCAAAGGCTGACGGTGAGCTTCGCCTGGCGTCATATTTCGCCGGAGATTCTCTTCGCCAGTTCTAGATAAGCCGTCATTTCGGCTTCGAATTCGCTGTGCAATCGCCTGGGTCCGAGGAAAGGAGTAAAGGCCATGAAACAATGCTCGTATCGAGTCGGCCGTTCGTTGCCGCGTCGACCCATCTGCAACAATCCCGCTCCGTGTCTTCAATGGCGCGGTGCGACATGTTATATGGACGAAGGTGCCCCCACCACGGTTAGATCATGATCACGCGGTTGCAAGACCGTCGTCCCCGCCAGGCAGAAAGTCACTATCGTTCTAGACAGAGGAATAGGGCATCGAGACACAATGAGATACCGCAACGAGCTGACGCTGTTGAAGACCTGCTCTGTAGGGAGCACGCAGCGCTTTTCCCGTTTCGTTATGGGCTGGGCTTCCGTTTATACTCAGCCCCTTCCCGATCGGGTGTGGCAGCGCGCGCAGTCAGCAGTCCGTGCCTTCTCTGGAGCTGAAAAGCAACAGTTTTTCCGGGGACACCATTCCCGACATGTATGCTGGCTCGAGAGAGAATTGTCCTTGTGACGGCCACGACATCTCCCCTGAATTGTCGTGGGCAGCGCCGCCGGATCGCACACGGAGCTTCGCGCTAATCGTAACCGATAAGGATTCTCCACTCGGGCTGAATTTCGTGCACTGGGTGCTCTATGACCTTCCCGCGGACAAACGCGAACTGCCACAGGAAGTCGCAAAACAGGAGCAACCGCCCGACGGCTCACGGCGAACTCCTTGGCAAATTTCAACACTAGATGCGGGGACGTTGTCCAGAACCGGTTGGGGGAAACGTGGCCCGGCTCGTGGTGCCGGGACATCAATCTCCTCGAGCCCCGTTTGGATAACTTCCCCTTATATTGGACTTCCGCGTTGCCGACTCGGCCAGAAGAGCTTTCTGCCCCTCACTTCTGCCACAGGCGCCAATGTGAACGCCGCTCGGCGCCGGGTCAAATCTCACACACCATGTGCTATAAGAGACCATGTCGCCTACACGATTTCGCACCTCGACCGCGCGTCTCACCGGTGTTGTCGTAGGATCGCGAACGTTCTGCGCGGTAGGTTTGATCCGGAGCCGGGCAGTTTCTATTTAGCCAAGCAGGAGGCAGTGGAAAGCGAAGGGCGATTACGGATGATTTGAGCTTGTGATTCCGGGCAGGAGCAACTGCGATGGGACGACGGATGAGCTATCTTGGCGGTAGATGCCGATCAACATATTTCTAGGAAAGGGAGGGGTCATGGCTAAAACGATGGCTGGAGAGTGGACGCGGAGGCAGTTTTTTGCAGGACTGACGGCGGCGGGCATAGCGGGAGGTCTGACATGGAGTGGCGAGCCTGCATGGGCGCAGACGGGACTCTCCGGCGAAGCGGCGATTCGCGAGTTGATGGCGGGCAATGAAAGATTTGTCACTGGAAATGTCACTTCGTTTGCAGAAGACCTGAAGATCCTGAAGGCAAAGACGGCGAATAAACAAGAACCTTTTGCTTCGGTGCTAGCCTGTGCCGATTCGCGTATGCCGGTGGAATTGGTCTTCGATCAAACCATTGGACACATCTTCGTCACTCGGGTTGCGGGGAATATGGTGACGCCGGAGATCATCGCCAGCCTGGAGTATGGGGTTGCGGTACTTGGCATCAAGGCGATCTTGGTAATGGGACATTCGAATTGCGGAGCGATCTCTGCGGCGGTTCAAGGCAAGGAGGTGCCGGGGCAGATCAGCGTGCTTTATCAGCATCTGATGCCAGCGATTGCGGGAGCAAAAGGCGATATTCCGCTCGCCGTGAAGATGAATGCAGCGTATCAGGCAAAGCTGTTGGCAGAGAGTTCAACCGTGATAGCGAAGGCGATCAAAGACGATGGCGTGAAGGTTGTCAGTGGAAGCTACGATCTCGCGACTGGCAGGGTGACACTGGGCGTTTGAGCGCAGCGCCGTAGCGATAATGAGCGACCATAGACGTTGTATCTGACCTTTCCAGAATTACGCTTACTCGTTGCTATCGTCGCTGCCTCTGACAAGCTTGTGGTCAAGGTCTAATCGCAACTGTTCGCTGGGTTTGAATTCGTTCCTGATCTCCTTCCTCTCCGTGATCCTTCGGAATTTTGAATAACGAGGGCTCGGGATCTTCACGGCGAATATCGCGAAGCCTGAGGGTGTTAACGCTGTTGTACGGCCCGAGCTGCTTCCCAAGCACGCTGAACTTTAGATCGGCCACCATAAGGGAGAGGATATGCAAACGACGCGGATCCTCGCAGGACTCGTTGTCAACTCCGGATTGGTGCGGGAAGTTGCCGCGGATCGGCATACGCCGATGCCCAGGAACCGAGGCGTGATACAGTGCCTCGAACAAATCGTATTGCAGGAGGAATCCTGATGAAGAGACGCACATTCATGAATGTGGCTGCCGGTGCGGCCACAGCTTTGGGATTCCGTTCTTTGGCGTTGGCCGAGCAGCAAGAACGGAAAACTCCGATTGCGTATCCCGACCCTGCTGTCGAGATCGTCGATCCCCGCTTCGCGAAGTACAGAATCATAAGCGCAGCTGTCGAGCGCTTGTACACCGGCGCGCGCTGGGCCGAAGGACCGGTGTGGTTTGGCGACGGGCGTTATCTCCTGTTCAGCGACATTCCCAACAATCGCATGCTGCGATGGCTCGAGGACACCGGCGAGGTCAGCGTTTTCCGCAGCCCCTCGAATTACACGAACGGCAACTATCGCGACCTTCAGGGACGGCTTCTATCGTGCGAGCATGATTCGCGCCGCCTCACGCGCACCGAACACGATGGCACCGTAACCGTTCTCATGGACCAATTTGAAGGCAAGAGACTGAACGCCGCGAACGATCTGGCGGTCCATTCGAACGGCAGCATCTGGTTCACCGATCCCGGCTACGGCATCATGAACAATTACGAGGGCCACAAAGCTCCCTTTGAACTGCCTGCCAACGTCTACCGCCTGGACCCGAAAACGCGCGAAGTGGCAGTCGTCGTCGCCGATCTGGACAAGCCCAACGGCATCTGTTTCTCACCCGACGAGAAAAAACTCTACATCGTGGACACGGGCATTCCGAAAAACCCTGCCGATCCGCACCCCATTCGCGTCTATGACGTCGAGGATGGCGTGCGTCTGAAGAGTGGCCGCACTTTTGTCAATATGTCCCCGGGCTTCTCCGATGGCATCCGCTGCGATGTGGACGGCAATGTGTGGTCCGCTGCCGGATGGGCGGGCGAAGGTTACAACGGCGTGCATGTGTTCGCTCCCGACGGCGCTCTCATCGGCAAGATTCATCTTCCGGAAACCTGCGCAAATCTTTGTTTCGGCGGCGCCAAGAAAAACCGCCTGTTCATGGCCGCCAGTCAATCTCTGTACGCCGTCTACGTTGATGCCCAGGGCGCCCAGACACCCTGATGTTGCTTTGTGGTATGAATCTGTGGCTCACCTTCCCTTGGGAGCTTTGCAATACAACGGCGGTCTGGATCTTGCACCTGGCGAATACATTGTCCGTTTTGTAATCCGTGATGACCTCAGCGGCCGTACCGGTTCCGTGTCGGGTCCGCTGAAAGTAGAGTGAAAAAGGACCGGTGAGTGGCCTCTCGGACTGAATCGCCAAATTTGATCAACGTTCTGCTTGTTGGTTTCGGAACGTACAGGCTTCGTCGCGAACGAGCGATGAAACCGCTGGTAGAGAAAACCCATACTTCTCGCTCGATCAAGTGGGCCGCGAAGCAAGAAAAATTCCTGCCGAAGGAGATTTGTTTTTCCTGACTTCTCCTCTTTTATAGAACCACACCCGTATCGATGCACCGGACCAACAACCGTGCTAGTCTGTTTGCCTCTCGCTGGCCGATTTCGCCCTTGCGAGCAGGGTCAAGCATTTAAAGCATTCACGCGGCCCACGTTCATCCCCACACAACAAAGGAGGCAGCCATGAGCAGCAAGGCGGTCCGTACCAACGATCCATCCAGCAACGCGAGAGTCGACATGAAATTCGAGGTCGTCGTTATCCCGGTCTCAGATGTCGACCGCGCGAAGGAGTTCTACGGGAGGCTCGGGTGGCGGCTCGACGCCGACTACGACAGCGGTAAAGACTTCCGCGTGATCCAGTTCACGCCGCCAGGCTCTGGATGCTCGATCATTTTCGGCAAGAATGTCACCGCCGCGGCACCCGGCTCTGTCCAGGGCCTGTACCTGATCGTCTCCGACATCGAGGCCGCCCGCGCCGACCTGCGGGGTCGAGGCGTCGAGATCAGCCAGGCATTCCACGACGCCGCCGGCGTGTTCGCGGGCACGGATGAGCCCTACTTGTTTGGGCGGCTCCGGGTCAGTGGTCCGGATTCCGATCATCGCAGCTACCGCTCGTTCGCCTCGTTCCGCGATCCAGACGGCAACGGCTGGCTGTTCCAAGAGATCACGACGCGGCTGCCCGGTCGCATCGACGCCGCGACGACGACCTTCGCGTCGGCGAAGGATCTGGCGAGCGCGCTTCGGCGTGCGGCGGCCGCGCACGGGCAGCACGAGACGCGGACGGGGCAAGCCGACCCGAACTGGCCTGACTGGTACGCCGAGTACATGGTGCGCGAGCAAGCCGGCGAAGAACTGCCGCAATGATCGCAGTGCGGCCTTCGACGCCACCGACTTCGAGCGTCTGGAGCGGTTCTTCGACGAGCTGCCGACGCCGATCGATCACATCATGGTCAGCTCCGGTGGCCCGTACTACTGGCCGCTAGCCGGCATCGACTTCGCACCCGCGCGCCACAAGGTCGACGAGGCGTTGTGGTTGCCGTTCCACCTGATTCAGCCACGAACTGTGCGTGGGTGTGAAGTGCAGCGGATAGCGGGGATGCCGCAGGAACCACCACCCGAATTTCCTTGGTCTGTGGGTGGCATAATTGTCTAACACTGATGGATGTTAAGCTCGGCCGGAACGGCGCGATCGATCTGCTTCAAGAATTTGCGGAACTCGATGGCGGCACTTTTAAATTCTGGGGAGCAGGTCAGGAACTTTGCCAAATCTGCCAGCCTCCGAAGAGTTATTTCAGCTTCGCGTATTCCGCTTTGGCGGCAACCAGAATTGGAATATCGGGGTCAGCGTCTTTCCACATTGCGAGAAAGTCCTGGTAGGCAGTGCGAGCTTTGGCGTTGTCGCCCTGGAGAGCGTAGGCGCGAGCGATATCGAGTTGGGCTATGGGGTAGAGGACGCTAACGATGTCGATGCCGCGATGATCGAGAATTTTCTGGAATTCGGCGGCGGCTTTTGCACCGTCGTGCAGTTGAAGCCAGGCGCTGCCGCGGGTGTAGATCACTCCAAATTCAGCATAGCGTGCGCCCAATTCGTATTTTCGAGAAGGCTCTAAAACGGCGATGGCTTCGCTGGCTTTGTTTTGGTGAATCAGATTGTTGGCCTCAACAAACGGAGCAATCTTATATTTGAGCATACTGTCATCGGGAAATTCTTTCATCACGGCTTCGATGATTTTTCGCGACTCGGCGGCGTCGCCGATCCGAGCGAACGTGGCGGCAACGGTGCCTCGTGCGTAACGATTGAGTGGAAAGGCGAGCGCTTCAGATGCGTCTTTTCGAGCGCGATCCGTAAATCCGTGGACCGCATCACGATAGGATTGCTGTACAGATTGATTGGCGCCAAATTCGGTCTGGCCATGCAGCTTCGCTGATTCCCCAGCCTTACGCATCGTTTCTCGCGCGAGTTCAACCTCGCCCATCGCATCCTGATATGCGGCTGTAATTGCCAGGGTTGTTGGCTCCACGTCGGTGCCCGCCACGGCAGCGGAGGCGCGCTGGAGTGCGGCCTGGTCGTTCTCCATCAGCGCAATCATGTAAAGATTGGCATAGACGCTGGGACTCGCTGCCTTTTGAGAGATGGCGGTTTGCGCTACAGCCTTTGCCTCCTCGAAGCGATTGAGGTACATGTACGCGCACATCTGGTGGTAGAAACCGAAGGAATCCGTCGGATCAACCTTCAAATCTTCCGTCGCGGTTGCTAATGCTTTTTCCGGATCGCCAAGGATCTGATAGCCCAGAGCCAGATTAGCGATGGGACGATTCTCGCGTGGGTAGGTTTCATGCCACGTTTTATAGTTTGCGAGGGCTTTTTCGTAGTCGCCTTTCAGTATGTCGTAATAGTGGCCCTCGATGTAAAGCCTTTCGTGTTCGCTGGCGCGGTCGCGCAGCTCATAGGACTTGGCGACGTCCTTGTTTGCTTCGGTCGAGTTTCCGATATTGCCAGAGGCGACCCCGAGAACCGCATAGGCACTCGCAAAGTTAGGATCGAGTTCGACAGCACGCTTCAAATGAGGAACGGAACCTTCCTCGTCGAGGCGATTATGGAGCGCTAAGCCCGTGCTGTATTCCTTGAGGGCTTCAAGGGAAGAGGTGGTGGCTTGTTCGAGCGGTGTGGTGTATTGCTGAATGCTGGCGAGGGATTCGCCGAGTTTCTGGCGGAGATCGGTCGCGGCTTTGTCGAGTGACTTCAGCACTTGCTCTTTGCCAGCGGCTTCGACTTGTTGGCGGGCGATAGAGTCGCCGGTCTGCGCATTGCTGGCTTCGAGTGTAATGACGTAATTGTTTCCGAGGCTGGCGATGGAGCCGGAAATGATGGCCTTGGCGTTGGTGCGCTGGGAGATTTCGCGGGCGAGATCTTTGGTGATGCGATCGTCGGGCTTGTGGCCCATGAGTTTCAGGGCGGTCTGCGTTTTGGATTCGGAGAGCAAATTTAGATAGGGAGATTGCTCGAGTTGGACGGCGAGGGCTTGCTTGAGCGTACCATCAAAGACGGGCTCGCCGGTGGTGTTGACGAAATCGGAAAGGACGACGGTGTCTTTGTCGGTGAGCGCGCGTGCGTGGCGCGGGAAATAGACAAATCCGGCGAGGGCGATGGCCGCGATCACAGAAATGCCTGCGAGCCAGGGGAGATAGTTTCGAAACGGAGAAGGATGTATTGGCGGCGGAACTACGGATGGCGTGCTGCCCGATGCAGCAACCGCGGCGGGAATCGAAGTGGCGGATGAGACCGCCGGAGCCAAGCCCGAGGAAGGAGTGGGCGTTGAGGTTGGCACAGAACCTGAGGGAACGGGGGTTGCGCGGACTGAGCCGGAGGAACCGTGTACGCGTGCCGAGCCGGAAGGTGAGGCTTGAGAATCGTCGGCGGCGGAGATGCCGGTGAAGGCGCTGGGGTTGGAGCCAGACTCCAGGCGCCGCTTGAGGCGCTTGAGATCGGTGCGCATTTCCGCGGCGGATTGATAGCGCAGGTTGCGATCCTTATCGAGAGCTTTCTGGAGAATTTCCTCGAACTTTTCGGGTACTTCCGGATTGAGGCGCACGGGAGAAAGCGGCGCGCGGTTCATGATGGCGTCAAAGATGATTCCGGAAGTGTCGCCGCGAAAGGGTAGCTGGCCAGTAGACATTTCGTAGAGTACGACGCCGAAAGAAAAAAGATCGGTGCGCGCGTCCAGCTCCTTGCCGCGAACCTGTTCGGGAGACATGTAAGCGACCGTACCGAGAGATGTGCCGGGACTGGTGAGCTGGCTGGTGTCGACGCCGAGCGTGTCCATGCTGTTCGCTTGGCTGCTGAAGCGCCGGGAGCTGGAAACTTTGGCAAGACCGAAGTCGAGAATTTTGGCGTGATCGCGCTTAGTGATGAAAATGTTGGCGGGCTTGATGTCTCGATGGACAATGCTTTCGGAATGGGCGGCGTCGAGGCCGTCGGCGATTTCAATGGCGTGATTGAGGAGGCGCTCCATGTCCACGGGCTGGCCGGAGATGAGGTGCTTGAGCGTGATGCCGTCGAGAAATTCCATGGCGATGTAGCGCCTACCGTCATGCTCGCCAATTTCGTAGACGGTGCAGATGTTGGGGTGGTTGAGCGCAGAGGCGGCACGGGCTTCACGACGGAAGCGTTCGAGGGCTTGTGGGTCGCGATTGAGATCTTCGGGGAGGAATTTAAGAGCGACAAAGCGGCCGAGTTCGGTGTCTTCAGCCTTGTAGACAACGCCCATACCACCGCCGCCGAGTTTTTCCAAGATGCGGTAATGCGAAAAGGTCTGGCCGATGAGCGAGGAGGAATCCGTCACAGGATGCCAATCTTAGGTTTAATAAGACAGCGAGTCAACAAAACCGGACACACTGTCGCTGCAAAATGAGAATGTCCGGTTTGTGCAAAGTAGAAATGTCCGGTCCATGGGAGGCCGCGCGCAGGTGCAGATAACGCCTCGGTGGCGCAGCCTGTCAGGTTTCGCGACTTGCCAGGACTTGAGCACCAGTCGGGCCACCTGCCTCGTGATAGCCCGCATCGTATCGGAACGGTTTTATTGAGCCGGGCCATAGGACGAATTTGGAGCCTTCATCAATGACAAAACAATTTAAGCGGCTGTTGGTGCCCTCATGAAATCCGCATCCGTTGCATTGCTTTTAGTGGTGCTGTTTCCCAGCGCGTCTCGTTCGCAAAGCCCATTCGACGGTACGTGGGTTATTGATACCGACAAAAATCGAAACTTCGCGACTGAAAAACCGATCGCGTTTTTGCTCGCCGATGGGATCTTTCGGGATGGCAATAGGGTACTGAAGGCCGATGGCAAAGATCAGAAGGTTCCTGCCACGGGTTATTGGGATACAGTCAGCGTCCGCATCGCGGACGACCATACGGTCGAGGTGACGTCCAAGAAGAACGGCAAACCCATGTTCACGGAAACGGATACTGTTTCTCCAGGCGGCAACACTCTGACCCAAGTGGTGAAAGACACGACAGAAGCGGAGACGGTTACCTTTGAGAGCGTGTTTAGGCGTATTGCACCCGCGCCTCCCGGTGCACACGTTCTCTCGGGCTCCTGGCAAATCTTCGAGCAGAGCCGATCGGCGAACAGCACGATCATCACATACAAGTGCACATCGCAAGGATTCAGTGCTGAGACTCCGCTCGGAGAGAAGTTTGACGCGAAATTCGACGGCAAATTCTATCTGATAGAAGATGACCCAGCACGCACAATGGTCGCCGTGAAACGAATGAATGCCAACACAGTGGAAATGACCAATCAGCGTGATGGAAAAATTGTGTTCGTAGTGCGTTTGGAGGTTACGCCCGACGGAAAGGCCATTCACGCATCATCGGAAAGCAAGGAAGACGGAAGCGTGAAAAGTTGGGCACTGCACAAACAGCATAATTATTGACGTTCACATAATATAGTGACATTCTGGCTATTCTGTGCTATGGTTGGTGCATGGGAAACCCTAAAGGAGTACGGCGCGACTTCACAGCATTAGAGGAGCGGCGTCTGCGGGCGGCACGCTTACTCGAGAAGGGCGTCAGTCAGTCGCAAGTGGCTCGACAAGTCGGTGTACATCGTCAGTCGGTCAGTCGCTGGGCGCAGCAACTGGAAAAGGAAGGCCGAACGGGTCTGGAGCAAGCCGGTCGAGCCGGACGGAAACCACGCTTGAGCGCCGAGGATCTAGAACGGATCGAACGCGCTCTGAAGCGCGGACCGGAAGCGTTTGGCTATGACACTGGCTTGTGGACCTCGGCGCGAGTGGCGGATTTGATTGAACAGGAATGTGGGATTGACTATCACCCTGGACATGTCTGGCGCTTATTGCGGCAACTCCGCTGGAGTTGCCAACGTCCGACCGGACGAGCTCTGCAACGCGACGAAAAAGCCATTGCCCAGTGGAAGCGAAAACGCTGGCCGGAGATTAAAAAAAAGCCCAAAAACAAGGGTTGGTGATCGTTTTCGTCGACGAAAGCGGACTGAGCCAGAGACCGCATCGTTGCCGAACTTGGGCACCGCGAGGACAAACTCCCGTGCTGCAGTATCACTTCAATTGGAAAACTTTGTCGGCCATGGCCGGTGTAACGTGGTGGAACTTTTACTTCCGGTTGTTCCCGGGCTCGATTCGCAGCCCGCAGGTCGTGCAGTTTCTGAAACATCTCCTGGGTCATCTCGACTGCAAGCTGTTGGTAGTTTGGGACGGATCCCGCACGCATCGAAGCCGTTTGGTCTGGGACTTTATCCGGGAACAGAAAGGACGACTCTGGCTCGAATTTCTTCCCGCCTACGCCCCGGAATTAAATCCGGTCGAGTATCTCTGGTCACACTGGAAACAACACGAACTGCCAAACTTCTGCCCGCAGACTTTCTTGCAGTTGAGCCATTATGCCCGCAAGGCCCTTCGCCGCATGCGTCGACGAACTACCCTGGTCACTGGCTTCTGGGTACAAGCGGAACTATTCTAGTCACTATATTATGTGATCCTCAATAGTTGTCCTGCGGAAGTCGATTTGCCCCAAGTGCGCCGGCAAGTGATTGGTCGGGTAGAGCAATGGCGCGTAGCGAGTTTCGCATCATGCCGACGTTTCGCCCAAATGACAAGCAACGCACCGGTTGGTCAGGTTGGTTAACAACAGTTAGCATAGTTAACTGGCGGCTGACCGTACGATTGTCGTACAGATGGCAGAGACCACCCGGGAGAAATATGCACGAGCACCGAAAATCGCCCAAATGAACTGCAAGCGATTCTTCTCTAGTTAATCGGGCGGCCTCGGCAGAGCGAATCTTGCACGGCAAACGAAGCCCTCGATATAGTAGGTCGTCGATGGCAGGCTTCAATTAGTCCTACCTGCCTTACGAGTCGACCGTGGAGTTCCTTGTCACGATGGCGAATACCAGCTCAGCCAAGTCGAAGAAATCAGAAGGCGGCAAATTGCGGATTGGCGATGATTGGAATGCTATCCGTATCATTGCACTCTCGCAAAGCAATCCGCTCAAGGCCGTCGCGGAGTTGGTGGAAAACAGCATCGACGCGCATGCCAAGACCATCACCATCACGCGAGGCCGCGAGCAAGGCAATTACTTTCTAACCGTCAAGGACGATGGCGACGGAATCCCACGTGATCCGAACGGACTGCCTGACTTCAAGTACGTCGCGACCCATATCTGTGATTCGGTCAAGCGACAACTTAAGGCAGACGGCGCTGGGGGCGGCTTACAAGGGGAATTTGGAATCGGTCTTTTGAGCTTCTGGACCGTGGGCGACACGCTCGCGATGACGTCTAGCGGTGCCGATCAGCGAGTCTATCAGATGGTTATGCGCAGGGGGGACCCGCGCTATATGGTGAAGCTCCGACGGGTGCTTTTTGCCGAACGAGGCACCGAACTCAAGATCAGCCCGTTGCTCGAGGGTATCCGCGGATTGAGCGGCGAGAAGATCCAGTGGTATCTGGCGGCAGAGCTGCGCGATCGCATTCGGGACACGCAGGTTCGTGTAACGGTGATCGACAAACTTGCGCGCAAACAGTATCAGGTCGAGCCACGACAGTTCGAAGGCCGCTTGCTGCACCAGCTGCCGACGGTTCGCTCTCCATTTGGCGAGGCGTATGCCGAACTCTATCTTGCGGAACCTACCGAGGACTGCGGCGTCGCCCTTACGAGAGGTGGCACGCGAGTGATAGCGGATATCGGAACGCTGCCCGGTCTGGAGCGCCCACCGTGGAATTCTCGTTACCTGCAGGGCCTGATCGACGTTCCCTTTCTTGAACTGACTCCCGGCACACGTTCCGGAATCGTCCACGATGAACGCTATGGAGCCCTCGTGAAAGCTTTGGTACCGCTCGAAACACACCTCAATGGCCTTATCGACGCACAACGCCGGGCCGAGGAAGAGCAGGCAAACCGGGAGTCCCTTCGCGCCATTCAACGCGCATTTCGCGAAGCCATGCTGGTTTTGCCGCGCGAGGAATACGACTGGTTTGACATCCAGTCACGTTCCCCGCAAGCGACCGCTGCCGGCGGGCCCCCAGCGCGAGATGTTGAGGCATCCGGTCCGGAGGAAGAGGGTGGCATTCCGGAACCGAGCGCAGCCCGGTCACCCCAGCGACAATTCTTCGACTATGCTGGGCCTTTGCACTCCGTCGTGATTTCACCGATGTCAAGCATATTGGCGGTGGGCCAAACCCGACGCCTTCGCGCGCTGCCCCGGGATCGCTCGCGCCGGCGGGTCGAGCAGGACTTGACATTTGCGTGGGAGATCGTCGAAGGGGGTGGCACCCTCCTGTCCGCGTCCGATCAGGAAGTGACCTTCGAGGCTCCCTCGTCGCCCGTTCTTGTGCGTTTGTCCCTCATCGCCTCACAGCGCGACACGCGATGCAGCGCGAAGGCACTAATCACCGTCACTGACAGCTTTGTGGCTATCGGCCCGACTGTCGTCAATGCCCGCGGCCTACCGGGTTACACCTTCGAAAGGGCGGCCGGGGAACTGTGGCGTTCGCGATACGACGCTGAGCGCAACCTGATCGTCGTGAATAACGGGCATCGCGATTTCGTTTTTGCCACCCGTAATCGCGCGCTGCAGCTGCGTTACCTCGGGCGGCTCTATGTCAAGGAATTGGTGCTCAAAAACTTTGCAGGGCTGCCGGTCGAACAAGTGGCGGAGCGCATGGTTGAGCTCTCGCTTTATGTTGAAGAGAAATTGAAGTCCACATGAGGGGTGGCAGACAAGCAGGCCGAACGAACCTTCCGGCAAGATCTGACGCGCCTTTTGCGCTCACCGCACTTCGAGAACAATCTTGCCAGCAGACGGTCGAAAGCGACTTGCCGGCGAGCCGCCCGACAAGCCTAACGACTCCGTATCTCCTTGCGGGGGCCGCTAACGAACGGGCTGCCCGCCTCAAAGAAACGCAGCAGCCGACCCACCTCACGCGTGATACCGATGCGCACAGTTGTGCTAACGTGCTCAGTCTCTCGAACCGCAGTCCCAAGCCAAAGCGGACCGTTGGCACACAGGTCAACTCCGTCCAACCGCTTGTCGATTTGCAATGCAGCTGCAAGGCGTCCCGGCCCTCTCGCCAAATCCATGACTTTGTCGGTTTTGCGGAGCCGTTTCATTAGGTTGATCCCTTCCAGGGGCTCAATGGCGCGCAACAGCACTCCTGCGCCAACCCCCGGTTCTTCAGCCGTCACGTTGAGCATGTACGACGTCCCATAGATGAAGTACACATAAGCAAACCCCCTGCCGAGGAACAGGGATTGTTTTCTAGCCGTTGGTCCACGATAGGCGTGCCCACTCCGATCGCCCGGTGGGTAAGCCTCGGTCTCGACAATACGACCGCTAATCCTGTTTCGCGCGGTCTTGCGCACAATGGTTTTCCCGATGAGATATCCGGCCAGCTCAGCCGTATCACTCGGCAAGCTGGCCCGTGATAGCCGTCGGACTTCGTTTGCGAGATGGAACGCGGTCTGCAATGGAATACCCTGATCCCGCCTTCCCGGCCCAGATCATCCAGGCATCTTCATCGCAGCGTCGTTTGCCCACTGAAGCCCCTGGGAACCCAACGCTCCGGAGCTCAATTCTCCTGCCCCGTCGCACAAAACGCGGCGCGGGCACGCCCAGATTGTTTCAGGCAGCAGTCTGCTTTGCAATTGGCTGCACTTCCCGCAAGAGACCGGTATCCACGTCGAAAATGAAGCCGCGCACAGGGACATCTTTTGCGATCCAGGGATGCGATCTGACTTTCTTGATCTGCTCGCGTGTATTTTCCTCGGGGTCCTTATAGGAGAAGAAGCGCATTGGAGCCGGCGAAGCATCTCCAGTAGAAGCGCTCAGTTTCGCGTTCAGCTCGTCATCTGTGAATGTCGTGAACCCGCAGCCGGTGTGGTTGAGAAGCAGTATCTCTCTGGTTCCGAGTACATGGGTCGAAACGACAAGTTCACCGAGAACATCTTCTGTTACCGCGGGTCCGCCGGTTCGGATAACGTCGAGATCTGCCTGAGGCAGACCCAAAATTCCAGGGAGATCCGAGAGCCGTGGATCCATGCAGGTTACAACTGCGATTTTGGGGGCCGGACGTTTCCCCAGCGTTGGATCGTATGCTTTTGCATAATTGCGGTTTGCTTCTAGCGCCTTATCGATAAGACTCATCGTAGCCTCCATAAAAGTGGGTGTAGTCAGACGTCATCTCAATGGCATAGTTGCCGGATAACGCATGTTCATCGCGGCATCGATTCTTTCGATACCCGATGCACGTTCTGCATGACATCATGAGCGCGAAAAGAAATCTATTGGACGAAGGTATCGTTCGTGTCAAGATCAGAAAGCGCAAAGCGATTCCATTGCCAGCTCATACCTAGGTATCGCCCATACGGAATTATTCCTGTGCGAGGATTCCGGAACCCACAAGGGCCCAAGCAATAATGAAATAGGAGGGCTACTGCAGCCTGGGCGAAGTCATTGATGTCCGTCCTGAGATTGAAGTCTTGTCGCCGGCGGTTGATTCCTTAGCAGATTTCCGGTGGCGAATTCAAGGTTGACTGCCTCTAGAAATAATTCTGATCGTGCAGAGACACTGGATAGTCGAGCTTGGGCCAGCTGCTTCTCCGCGGTAACGACATCAACCAGGTTCTTGACTCCGTATTTGTATGCATCGAGCGATGCCGAGTAAGAGGCGTTGGCGGACTCGAGAAGTGCCACAGCGGCGTCGTGCTTTCGTAAGGCCGTCCGGAAGGCTATGTACGCGGTCCAGACCTCGCGCGTCGTCTGATCATGTTCCGCCGTAAGTTCATCCTCTGCTTCCCGGCGTTTCGATTCGGCGATCAACAGTTCGTTTTTGCGCACGCCTCCGTCAAAGATGCGCCAATGAATGCCGAGTGCGACGGACCAGGTAGGTTCGCTCGCGGGGCCGAGCTGGCCGTAATCCGCCGTAGGCCACACGGAGGTCTGCGCAACCGATCCCGACAGAGCGATCTGCGGTTTGTATTCTGCCCTCGCTGCACGAATGCGAGCCTCGGCGGAGCGGATTCGCAGAGTTTGCGCCATGAGTTCGGGACGATTCTCCATCGCGCGATCGATTAGCGCGTCGATGGACATTGTGAGTCTCTCCGGCAACGGCGCGCTACTCTGGCTGTCAATCACTATGTTGGGAGACGGATCAGCGCCAACCGCTTCCGTCAGCGTGACGCGCGCAATCTTTTCGTCCCCATCCGCGGATTCCTCGTCGAATACTGCCTGTGACGTTTCGGCCCGGGCGTTGAGAACATCGGGAAGAGTTGCAAGCCCGTTGTTCAGTCTGTTTTCAGCCGCATCCTGCGTGGTTTGTGCAGTTCGCAACGTGTCCTGAGCGGCCTGCAGTCTTTCCTGTGCAGTCATCAGCTGGTAATACGCACTGGCGACGCGAAAGGCCAGCGCTTGATTTACATGAATGACGTCAGCACCGGCAGCGAGCTTCTCCGCTTTCGCGGAGTCCACATTCGCCTCGCGTTTGCCAAAGTCAAAGATGAGATATTGGAGCGCGACTTCCGGCTCGACGATGGGTACCTCGACCATGACGTAGCCGCGAGGAGCGAGCGGTTTCGGGAATGGATTTACCGATCTATGGTCGCCGAAAACAGCTAGACCGTCTAACTCGGGATAATAAACGCTTTTTGCCAAACCGAGTTCGCGTGCTTTCTGCTTTGCGCGTTCCCAGATCGTGCGCGTGCTGGGATTGTGATGCTCGGCAACGTCGATCAGCTCGGCCAAGGTGTAAGGGTGGACTGGATCGAGAATCGCTGTTTCCTCGCGAGGAGTTTCGCGAGCGGCGCAGTCGGCGGCAGCCGCTGGAGAAGACACTTTGCCGGCACATTGCCCCGGAGCTCGCGAGGCGGAGAAGGCCAGAAGCAGCGACAAAAATAGAACCTTCAATGATGGGTTATATTCGATCAATCGAAACTTCTTCCGCTTCATTCCGAGCATCACGTCGGCAATCGCTAGCCACACCCCTCCCGTGTGGGGGCCTTCGCAAGAATTACCCGTTCTTGCAATTCCTCGGATGCGTTTGCCGCTTGACTCTGGTCCGAATGACTTCGTCATCGCGTTGACAAACGCACCTAACTCGCGTTTTGCCATCTGCATCTTGTCCGCGTACGCCGAACTGGAGAACGATTCTTTCGTGCTCCGCAGTGATTAAGGCAGAAGTGTGGAGCCGAGTCTATTGGACGAACGTATCGATAGATCCCAAAGCACCGCTGGACATCATCCTCACGGGCTGCACAGGCCAGATTTCTCTTGAGCAAGTTCACGAGGCTCGGCGTCTTTTCGCCGACCGCAATCGCGACTTCAATCCCATGCGTGCACGATCAAGATGCGTAGGCGCCAACCTGATCATCTGATGCGAAGGTATTGATCGATACCTTCGTCCAATAGATTCGGTCCTTAACCCTGTGGCTTACTCGAAACGCAAGACTGAGGCTGTGCAGGGATCGTCCAATGCCCGGGATGAGCAGGGCAGGAAGTGGCTTCGTTGCCCTTCCCTGTCGAGCGCGAAATGATCGTGGGCTTCGGATTGGCCGCGGGAAAGCTGATCCGGTCGTATCGACGAGGTGGTGAGCACGATCAGGACCAATATTCGACACATAGGGGGTCTGTCTGACATGAATACCGGATCGATGGAGCGCGATCGACGCCGAATGACGTCATTTCGCCTCCTCGCCGGTTTATCGCTGGCGGCGCCGCTGCTGTTGGTTGGTTGCTCCCACGCGCCCGAATACAGCATCTTCGGTTCTTTTTTCCCCGTGTGGATCTTCTGCTCCGTCGGTGGTCTCCTACTGGCGACGGGCGCACGCGCCCTGATCGCTCGCACTGCTATTGCCGAACACCTGGCTGCACCTGTGCTTTTGTATCTCAGCATGGCAATCTTCCTCGCATGCATGTTGTGGCTGCTGTTCTACAGTTAGGTAAACGCGATGCCGAATCAAGACACTGGCCAACCTGAGCAACACAATCGCATCGCAAAACTTCACTGGTACGGTCGCGTCTTCACCGCAGCCATGGTTTTGCTGGCGATACTCGCCTTGATTGCTGTCTACTTCGTCTCGACTCGGCGTCCCCAGACCGATGACGCCGAAATCTTTGCCAACTATATCGGAATCGCCCCCGTTGTCGAGGGCCCCATACTGCACCTGAACGTCGCCGACAATCAGCGCGTCAAACAAGGCGATCTACTTTTCGAAATTGATGATCGGCCCTATAAGTATGCCCTTGACCGCGCAGTGTCGGACCAGGCCGCCCTTGAAGGCCAGATTGTCGACGAGCAGCGGCGCATTCGGGCCGAAGTGCACGCCGTCACCGCCTCCGGGGCGGCAACCCGCAGCGCCAGCGCCAACGTCGACCGGTCCCAGGCCTTAATCCGTGAGGCAGAGGCCGATGTCGCCCACTCTGAGGCTGCGCTCGATCGGGCCAAGGCCGAGTGGACATACGCCCAAAATAACCTGCACCGCGTCGAGCCCCTGCTCGCCAAACAGTTCGTTACCGTCGACCAGGTGGACCAGGCGCGTACGACAGAGCGGGCCAGCGCGCAGTCCGTGCACGAAGCCGAATCGCAATTGGCTCTCAATCGAGCCCACCTCAACTCGATGCTGGCCGCCCTGGCGCAGGCCAAGGCCTCGGCAGAGCAGAGTACAGCACAGCTTCATCAGTCGCAGTCGAGCGTACTTACCCTCGATCCCCTCGTGGCGCAACGGCAGGGACGGGCCGCCGCGATCGCCAGCGCCCAATACAACTACAACCAGTGCCGCGTCTACGCTCCATTCGACGCACGTGTAACCAGCCTCGTCATCTCCGAGGGTGCTTATGCTCACGTGGGACAGGAGATTTTCACGCTCATCGACACTCGCATCTGGTGGGTGCTTGCGAATTTCCGGGAGACGCAGCTGAAGCATGTCCAGCCGGGCATGATTGCGGACGTCTACGTTATGTCTGATCCCGGATTGCGATTTACTGGCGTCGTCGAGAGCACGGGGTACGGTGTTACGCCCGATCCTTCGATCCAGGGCCGAGTCACCTCCGGCCTGCCCGACGTGCAGCGCACTCTGAGCTGGGTACACCTGGCCAGCCGCTACCCCGTCCGAGTCCGGATTCAGTCACCGCCCACCGGTGTCATTCGTGTGGGGGAATCTGCTGTAGTAGTTGTCCGCGGATATCAGCAGAAGCCTTGATATGGCGACCCGCGCCACTCAACTCCGCCACGACCCAGCCGGCCGAACTGCCTTTTGGCTTTGGTTTCGGGAATTCATACGGTGGGAAGTTGCTGCGTATCCAGGACGTGCGAACACGGTCGCCCGCATGACGATCGCGGCTACGCTGGTCATGATCGTGGTCGTGACCTTCCGCATTCCTGACGGGTTCCTGGCGGGTTTATTTTCAATTCTCCTGGCTCGCGAAAATCTCGCCGCCACTCGGCGCGGGGGGCGAATGATCGTCCTAGGATTTGTCGCCGCGAGCCTCTATACCCTGCTCGGGATGATGCTGTTTCGCGGTTACCCTATTACGCATTTCTTCTGGGTAATCGGAAGCCTGTATCTAGTCTTTTTTGTCATGCGCACGACAACTAACTACGCAGCCGCACTGGCTTTCGCCATTCCAATTGGCGTTGCCCTGCCGGTATGGGACCGTGCGTTGCCGAGCCAAGCCCAGGTGGAGGGTACCCTCTGGCCTATCCTAGCAGTCGCCGTAGGTGCTGGGGTCACCATATTAACCGAGGCGATATACCGCATCTTCGATAGCTCCGATCCTCTCATCAAATCCGTCGACGATATGTTGCTCGCGGTGCAGCGGGTAACCGAAAGCATTGCCAGTCTCCAAGCCCCCGCGAGGGCGATCCGCACCAGAGTTCTTCAATACCATCTGACCGGCACCGGCCGGCTGAGAACGGCGTTGCAGCGCCAAGGTGTACAGCCGACGAAGCGGGCGCAGCGCAGCGCCCTGATTTCGTTGGCGGGCCGGCTCATTGGTCTTGCCGCGAATCTTGAAGGCACTCTCCCGCAGCCCGGCGACGACGACGCGATCCGTCTAAACGCACTTTCTGAGAGGCTCGGAGCAATCCGCACGGAGCTCCGCGAGTCAGGGGCAATCTCCCCATCTCCTCCGGTGCTCGAGGGGCAGTCGTCCTCTCGATTCCCCGTGCTTCAAGACATGGAACGAACCGTCGCACTCCTCCCCGAAATCTTTCAAGGCGATGAGGTCGTCAATAGTTCCCAGAACGCGCCAGGACGGGAGTGGTGGCGCTCTGTGTTTCTGCCTGATGCATTCCGGAACCCGGAATATCTACACTTCGCCCTAGCCGGATGCCTTGCTGCTTCCGTTTGTTACGTGCTCTACAACGCGCTCGACTGGCCTGGCATCAGCACCAGCGTCCTTACTTGCATCGTTACTGCGCTGAGCACCATTGGCACTTCACTGCAGGCGCAGTTTCTGCGCCTTGCCGGATTTGTTGCCGGAGGGCTGGTGTTAGGAATTTCGGCGCAGATTCTGATCCTGCCTGCTATCGACAGCGTCTTCGGGTTTGCTCTCTTCTTTGCGGCGGTGACCGCGATCGCCGCGTGGTTCGCCACTTCCAGCCCGCGGCTCTCCTTTTTTGGCGTGCAGATGGCGCTCGCCTTTTACTTCGTCAACCTGGCGGATTACCGGATCCAGACCGACCTGACGATCGCGCGCGATAAAGTAGTTGGAGCGTTCGTGGGTATTCTCGCCATGGGCTATATCTTCGACCGCTTCGGGACGAAGAGCGATGCGGAGCAACTGGGGAAGGTGCTGGTGCGGAACGTACGCATGCTGGCACAGCTCGGAGTTTGTCCGGTGGCACGCGACAGTGCCATTGCCGTTTCACAGATGGTCCGTCTCCGCAATCAGATCAACGACAACTTCGCCAGTCTCGAATCGCAGACGGATGCCGCGCGGTTCGAGTTTGAGTTTCGCCATCGGCGCGAGGAAGACATTGCCGAGTGTGAGCGGATTCAGAGGGCTCAGCCGGCGTTGCGCTCGATCTACCTGCTGGAACTCAGTCTTCTCTCACATCGTGGGCGACAAGAAACCGGCTCCGAATTGACCCTGCGCCAAAACCAGGCGCTGGACCATTTTCTAAACGAATATAGCGATGAACTCATGCACATTGCCGCATGGATCGCACACGAAGAGGACGCACCTGCGCGTATCGCCGATGATTCCATCTGGCTATTACAGCAAGCCTTCGAGGACCACAGCTCCCCGAACTCGCAAGGTATCACTGATATCTGTCAGAAGATGGTCTCCTCTCTCCTCATGCTGCGGAACGAGTGCTAATTAGCATTCTGACGAGCGGCTCTCAGCCACGAAGCGGAGTTACAGCAACTCTGGAACTGTTACGCATTTCGCGTCGCGAACGGCAGGTCATGGCGTTGGTCGTCTCCGGTCTATTGAATAAACAGGTCGGCGACGAGCTCGGCATTAGCAAGATCACGGAGAAAGCGCATCGTGCGCAGGTGATGCAAAAGAGGACGGCGAATTCCCTCGCTGACCTGGTAAGGATGGCTACTAAACTAAGCTCGGGCCCGCGCATCCGGCAGGTCAGGGTCGTGTGATTTCCGCGTCCGTCTTTTGAGTCGACCCAAGGCATTGTTCTCAAACGATGCCATTTGTGATTATCCCCAGTCGGGCGAGCGAATCCTCGGGCGCGGCGATTTGCACGAGCCTTCCAAAACTGCACGAGCTTCTGCCGTGTGGGCGTAGTTGAATAAGTAGGAACCGAGACGCCAGGTTGGTGCCCGGGCGTACGGGACTCCTCGCGAAAAATGAGAAAAACAAAGGGGAAGTCATGACACAGTCCCCTTCCTTCAACGTTTCGTGACGCAAATTCCATGGGCTAAGAGGTGGTAGCCGTCTTCTGACCGACCAGGTTGAGCAAAGCTTTGGCTGCCGATGTGGACGACGCTGGATTCTGGCCAGTAATGAGTCGGCCGTCGACGATGGAAAATGGCTGCCAGTTTGCCAACTTCTCAAACGTGGCGCCCAGCCGCAAGAGCTCATCCTCGACCAAGAACGGCACGACTGTCGTCAATTTGACTTCTTGTTCCTCGCCGTTCGTAAAGCCCGTTACCCGCTTGCCCTTCACAATAGGCTGGCCTTTGTAGGTCACGTGGCGAAGAACACCCGGGGAATGGCACACAAGAGCAATCGGTTTGCCCGAGTTGTAAAAAGACTCGAGCAGAGCGATGGAAACGGGACTTTCGGCAAGATCCCAGAGCGGCCCGTGGCCGCCGACGTAGAAAACGGTGTCAAAATCTTCGGCCTTCACATCGGTGAGCTTGACCGTCTGAGAAAGCTCTTTCTGCGCCCTCTCGTCTTTCTTGAAGCGCGCCATTGCGGGAGTCTGGTTCTCCGGCAAATCGCTTTTTGGATCAATCGGGGGCTGCCCTCCCTTTGGAGAAGCCAGGGTCAAATCGACACCAGCGTCCCGGAACACGAAGTACGGAGCGGCGAACTCCTCCAGCCAAAAGCCGGTCTTGCGTCCAGTGTTGCCGAGCTGATTATGGGAAGTTAAGACCATCAGGATTTTCATGTACTCTCCTTAATCTTCGCCGCACGATTTCCGACTCTGCGGCGGCAATGGTCGTTATCAAATCAGGCGCGAGCGCGCCGCACAATTGGACGAAGGTATCGGCAATACCTAGGTCTGGTGCAGAACCAGTCGGATCCCGCAGAACTGGATACGGATCTTGCCCGAGTATTCCTAGCAACGTATCGCTGACCAGGGGATGGACAGATTTCTTGCGAGTGGCGTTGATGAGGAAGCGGCGCGGTGCACGGGATTGGGCCTGCATCACGAGCAACAACACCAAGAGCTTGCCCTCACTGACATTAAGCACGCCTTCGCGCCGAACGTGTCTAGACTGGGACAGGAAAGTACATCGGGTCCTATTCTCCGTAGCGGTTGAACAACCCCCCCTGACCGCGATAGTGTGTAGACCCACCCTTTAGGTGGATTCGCCTTAGGGAGGGATTGACTCATGAAGACCGCGGCCCCCATCTCGTTTGCTGGTTCACAACTCGCAGAAACCCGTCATGTATGTGCATTCTTCAACAGCGAAGAGGAAGAATACCGAGTGCTGCTTCCGTTTATTAAGGGCGGATTCGAATGTGGTCACAAGGCTGTTCATGTCGTCAACGCGCACCAACGGAGCGAGCACATGAAGCGGCTGGTTGGGGCCGGGATCGATCCGGCGGCAGCGGAACGCAGTGGCCAATTAGAGCTTCGTACCAATACCGAAACTTACCTTCGCGATGGCCAATTTGATAAGGATCGAATGCTGCATGCCTTTGAACAAATCGCCAGTGGCAATGCTACTGGAGGATTTCCGCTGAGCCGTATTGTTTGTCGAATGGACTGGGCGGCTGAAGGGAAATCTTACACGAATGATCTGATTGAATTCGAATCACGAGTAAATCATGTGTGGGAGCATCACGACGACGCAGTGATTTGTACCTACCATCTTGGGCAATTTGGTGGGGACACCGTGATCGACATCATACGCACGCATCCGATGATCATCATCGGCGGAATCCTCCAACGAAACCCCTTCTTCGTACCTCCGGACGAATTCCTTCGAGAATTCAGCGAACGACGAACTGGGCGGAGTACAGCAACCTCGGCAGGAAGCTAGCATGGCACCCGAGCCCGAGAGTCCCGCCGAGGAAATTAGGCACCTTCGGCGCTGTATCAACGATTTGGTGAGCGTGCTTGCCCTACCTGCCACTTGGACTGGCGGCACACCCTCACAGATTCTCGGCAATTCGCTTGATGCTCTCGTGAGTATGTTGAGCCTCGATTTCATTTATGCGCGACTAAAAGAGTCAACCGGCACAGTATTTACCGAAATGGTGCGAGTTGGTTCAAGCTGGGAGTCCAAGCCTCGACCGGAAGAGATGCTTGAGAAACTCCAACCGTGGTTGGAAAATGATCCTCAAAAACTGCCGGCAGTTGTGAGGAATCTTTTCGGAAAGCTCGCGATTACGCTAGTACCTTTGCAACTGGGGATGCATGCCGAGATTGGCGTCATCGTGGCAGGTTCTCAGAGAGCAGATTTCCCTCAACAAACCGAGAGACTCGTTTTGAACATAGCGGTGAATCAGGCTGCCATCGGGTTGCAGGAATCGAGCCTCCTGAGTGCTCAAAGGCGGGTCGCCAGCGTGCTCGATCAGCGGGTCGCGCAACGAACCGCAGAGCTTGCGGCCACCAACGAAGAACTAAGGAAGGAAATTGTTGAACGCAAGTCAGTGGAAGAAAGACTTCGCAAAGAGGAAACGGAACTTAAGCGCAGTGAAGCGCATAAGGCAGCGATCCTGAACTCTTCGCTTGACTGTATTGTAGCCATAGACCATGAAGGCTGTATTACTGAATTCAACCCGGCGGCTGAACGAACCTTCGGCTACGACCGAGAGAACGTCGTAGGTAAGCATCTGGCCGACGTCATCGTCCCACCGTCGCTCCGTGAAAAGCACAGAGCCGGATTCGCCCGTCACCTGGCCACAGGCGAGTCACGAGTGCTCGGCCGGCGTGTCGAGATGACCGCGCTGTGTGCCGACGGAAGGGAAATCCCCGTCGAAATCGCAATCACGCGCATCCTGCGGGATGGACCTCCGTCCTTCACCGGTTATCTGCGCGACGTCACCGAGCGCAAACAAAACGAAGATGCCTTGCTTGAGACCCACGCGAAACTCGCGCGGAGCGAGGAGCGGTGGCGGTCGGTGTTTGAGAATTCAGCAATCGGGGTGGCTTTGACCGACTTAAACGGTCACTTTATCGCGGCGAACCCCGTGTTCCAGAAAATGCTGGGATACACGGAACACGAGCTCAAACAGCTTAGTTTTATGGACATTACCGTCGACGAGGACCGCGATCTCAACTGGGTGCTCATCCAGGAACTTTTGGAAGGGAAGCGCCGACAATTTCAGCTCGAGAAGCGGTACCGGCGAAAAAATGGTAGCACGGTATGGGTCCGTAACAGCGTTTCTGTCGTGCCGGGCACGGAGCAGTTGCCGGGGTTTCTAATGACACTTTCCGAAGATGTCACGGAGCACCGTCTGGCCGAGGAAGCTCTCAACGAGACGCGATCGGAGCTTGCCCATATCGCGCGGGTTACAACACTGAACACGTTGACGGCGTCGATTGCGCATGAGGTCAATCAGCCGCTATCCGGTATTGTCACCAATGCCAGTACATGTCTTCGCATGTTGGATGGCAATCCTCCAAATGTGGAAGGTGCGCGCGAGACCGCGAGAAGGACCATTCGCGACGGCAATCGTGCGTCTGAAGTGATCACACGGCTGCGCGCACTATTCAACAAAAAGAACCCCACATTTGAAGTGTTCGATTTGAATGAGGCAGCCAAAGAAGTGGTTGCACTATCCGTGAGTGAGTTGCAGCGGAATACGGTCATGCTGCAGTCGGATCTTGCCGGCGATCTGCCATCCGTCTTAGGAGATCGGATTCAGATCCAGCAAGTGATCCTGAATCTGATACGGAATGGCTCGGACGCCATGAGTACGGTCGAAGATCGTCCAAGGGAATTGCTGGTCAAGACACAAAGCGACGAAAGCGGCAGCGTGTGCCTGAGCGTCAAAGATTCGGGAGTGGGCATAGACTCCGAAATCGAACAGAAGCTATTTGAAGCCTTCTTCACAACGAAGGGTGACGGCATGGGGATTGGACTCTCTGTCAGCCGCTCCGTCATCGAAAGCCATCAAGGCCGCCTTTGGGCAATTCGGAACGAGGGCCCCGGCGCAACGTTTTTGTTTTCTATTCCGTGCAGTACCAATACCTAAGTCTAATAGACGCCTCCCCTATTCACGCACATTCTGGGCGAATGAAGTCCCGTCTGGAGCAAAAAACCATCCGACAACCTCTCGTGGTAGTAGTAGTTGATGACGACGAATCCGTTCGCGAGTCGCTTCCTGACTTGCTGAAGGAATTCGGTTTTGCGGTCCTCGCTTTCTCTTCTGCCGATGAATTCCTGGTATCCGATAGCGTTGACCGAACCATGTGTTTGGTACTCGATATCGCCATGCCGGGTATGAGCGGTCTTGATTTGCAAAAAGAGCTCAAGAGTCGCGGGTACAAGATTCCGATCATCTTCATTACCGGTCAAAAAGACGAGTCTATCTATAAGCGGGTACTCGAACAGGGAGCAGTGGACATACTTCTCAAGCCATTCAGCGACATTGCGCTGCAGGAGGCGCTGAGCAAAGCAATAGGAGAGATCTGACGATCAGTCACACGTTCTTGGAGATATACTATGGCGCTGGCCGAAGCTATCAAGCATGAAATAGGACGCTCAACCATGCCCCCCGCGAAGTCCATCGTATTCGTCGTTGATGATGACATTTCGATTCGAGAATCGCTGGAACTACTGATTCACGCGGCCGGCTGGTACCCTGAATTGTTCGCTTCAGCACAAGCATTCCTCGATCATCCACCCGTTTCCGTCCCGCACTGCCTGGTGCTCGACATTTCACTCCCAGGGCTAAACGGTCTCGAGCTTCAAAAGCGGGTCCTGACGGTACGACCTGAACTCCCCATCATTTTTATCACTGGGCACGGCGACGTGCCGAAAACGGTTCAGGCAATGAAAGCAGGCGCAGTCGAATTTCTGACGAAGCCCTTTCCTGATGCGGTGTTGCTTGATGCAATCCGGCATGCACTGGAGCGCAGCCGAAGTTTTCTGGGTCAAGCTGCGGAGATACAGGACTTGAGAAGTCGTTACGCGTCACTCACGCAGCGTGAACAGCAGGTCATGAAGCTGGTGGTTGACGGGCTTTTAAACAAGCAGATTGGTGGAGAATTGGGAATCAGCGAGATCACGGTTAAGGCGCACCGCGGGAAGGTTATGTTGAAGATGAAGGCCGATTCTCTCCCCGATCTGGTGAAAATGGCAGGCAAGCTCAGTCCAGCCTTGCCCAAAGCCTGACCGGTCTTCACGATCTGGGATGTCCTTTTGTGAGGCTCTAAAATGTGGCTTGATTAAACCACTTCGAAAATCAGCTCGAGCGCGACGGGCGTGCCGAGAGGCAGACTGGCGACACCGTTGATGAGGAGGCTCGGGTTTTTCTCCTTACCAAAAATGTCTTGTAGCAAGTCCGAAGCACCATCGGCGATTTTTGGGTGCTCGCGGCAATCTTCCGTCGTGGCTAAAGACACGCTGATGTGTTTATCGCTGCTTCGATGCCGAGTATTGCTCCACTCCTTATTTGCTGCTGGCGTGTCCACCGCCTGGTTCGTCATCCATTGGATAACCACGAAGGAGAAAGGATTCGTTTTTTCGTGCTCGCTCTGCGACCCGATACGAAGGTATTGCCGATACCTTCGTTCAATTGTTTTCTTCCTGTTGCGCTGGCTTAATTACGCGTGTTCAGGGCGCGGTCGAAAGAGCGATATGGCAAGGAACAATACAGCAATTGTTACGGGAGCGCAGCAGGGAATTGGTGCGGGGCTCGTCGATGGCTTTCTGAAGAGTGGCTATAGCGTCGTCGCAACGTCGCTTCGCGCCAGCGAATCATTGCTCTCCACGCCAGATCTTGTTGTTGTCGACGGAGACATTCGCGATCACGAGACTGCCGCGAAAAGCGTAGAAGCAGCGGTCACTCATTTTGGAACCGTCGATGTCCTGGTGAACAACGCCGGAATCTACATCACCAAGCCATTCACGGAATTCACGACGGACGACTTCAATAGGCTCGTTTCCGTCAACCTTTTGGGATTCCTCCATATGACGCAACTCGTGGTGAAGCAAATGCTCAGGCAACAATCGGGGTGCGTGATATCGATCTCTGCCGCGCTCGCTGATAACCCGATCGCTGGCGTAAACGGCTCTGTTTCCATGATCACGAAAGGCGGGCTGAACACCGTCACCCGCCATCTGGCGATTGAATACGCAAAGCAAGGCATCCGCTTCAATGCCGTTGCACCAGGAGTCGTGGATACGCCACTGCTCCAAGAGAACCGCAAAGAAGATCTCCAGACGCTGCAACCGATGGGAAGCATCGCCGAAATCAGCGACATCGTCGACGCCGTTCTGTATCTGTCTAGCGCACGTCAAGTCACAGGCGAAGTTCTTCACGTCGACGGCGGCGCACACGGCGGGCGCTGGTAGTGCGGGGAACGAAAGAAGGCAGGGGGAAATTATGTTCGTATGCGAACTTCAGCCGAGGGTAAACGCAGTCAGAGGCGTGCCGCTGGCTGTAGGTAATCAGAGCATATACGACGAACATACGCTCGTCGCGAAGGCCAAGTCAGGACACGACGACGCCTTCGGAGAACTATACAAGTGCCACCAGCGCAAAGCCTATTGCACGGCCTTGCGCATCCTTCGCAATCAGCAGGATGCGGAGGATGCGGTGCAGCGCGCGTTTCAGCGGGCACTCGTGAACCTGCAACGGTTCCGCGAAGACTCCACTTTCTCGACCTGGCTCACCCGGATAGTCGTCAACGAAGCCTTGATGCTGTTGCGCCAGCGCCGCACACGAGAGCCGCTTCATGAAAATAGTTTGCATGCTGCACAAGGTGGCGGTGGCGTGGAGATTGCCGATGGCAGACCTACACCAGAGGAAATCCTCTGCGAAAGCGAGCGCCGCGCAACGCTGCGGCAAGCCATTGCGGAGCTTCGAGAGAACCTAAGAGTCGTTGTGCTCCACAGGGAGCTACAAGGCCTGACCAGCGCCGAGACCGCTCGGCGTCTTGGCTTGACGGTGAGCGCTGTTAAGGCGCGCACATTTCACGCGCGAAGGTTTCTGAGGAAGCATCTTGAACGGAAAGAGAGCAAGCGCGCTAGGCGAGCTGCAAAAGAGAAAGGCATGACAGGCAGCGTGGAGCATGCGTTTGTCGCGGGGAGCTGATCGTGGGAACAGCGCGGTATCTGGCTGTCCTGACGTTGGCATGCGCTTGTTGCTTAGCGGGGCAGGCATGTTCGCAGAGTCCCCAGTCCGTTTCTCTGTGTTTGGTCTCGCATTACCACACGCGAGGGTCGTCACGCGCAAATCTGTGAATCAAAATCATGCTAAGGTATCGCCAATACCATCGTCTGATTGTCCTGGCTCGGCCCTTCTGTTGTGATGCGTTCGTCGCATCGGTTTGATCGGATGTCTGGGAGACCAAGGAGTGAACAGAACGAATTAAGACCCGACAGAGGCTGGATGAAGTGGTGAAAACCGGCATTCCGGGTTTCCTTCTGAAAGGAGAATGAACATGGAAGCGAAATCGCAGCTGGACCAGTCCATGCAAGAGAAACAAATCCGTGCGGCCCTGGATGCGCATTGGCAGGCGTCGGCAGCCGGTGATGCAAACGCGGAACACGATATTTACGATGACGATGCCATTTGTGATTATCCCCAGTCGGGCGAGCGCATCCTCGGGCGAAGCAATTTGCAGGCCTTGCGGAGTCACCATCCCGGCAAGCCGTCCGGCTTCAAGGTCAAACGGATTCTCGGAAACGCGGATCTGTGGATCACGGAATACACAATCACGTACCAGGGGCGACCGGCATACACGGTGAGCATTATGGAGTTCCGCAACGGCAAGGTCGTCCACGAAACACAGTATTTCGCGGATCCCTTCGACGCGCCGGCCTGGCGGAAGCAATGGGTTCAGCAGATCGCGTGACGCAGCGCTGAGGATGCGGGAAGTGCGATGAAAGAGGTTGAAGAACTACGACGCGCTGTCGATTCAACAAGGTCGCCGAAAACGGGCTTCGAGGGTACATCGCTCGGGAAGCTGCCCCCAAGGATTAGCACGGCGTCCCGTCGGCGATAGGAAGATTCATGCGGGAGGAATCCTAGTGGTATGGCTCGGCTGCTATCAGTGAACGTTGGGCTTCCGCGCGACATCGCGTGGAAGGGGTACACGGTATACACCGGGGTCTGGAAGCATCCAGTGCGTGGTAGCTGTCGCGTTGGCCGTTTGAATCTCCAGGGAGATGGTCAAGGCGACCTGGCTGGGCATGGAGGTGAGCATCGAGCCGTCTTCGTTTATCAGATGGAATCCTATCGCTATTGGCAGGAGCAGTTGAAAAGGACTGATTTCGTCGACGGACAGTTTGGCGAGAACTTCACAGTCGAAGGGTTGCCCGACGATGTCGTATGCATCGGCGACCGTTATCAAATCGGGACCGTACTTTTCGAGGTCACGCAACCTCGCGTCACATGCTATCGCGTCGGCATTCGGATGAACGAACCCCGGATGCCCGCACTGCTGACGTCTAGCGGCCGGCCGGGCTTCTACTTCCGCGTTCTCCGTGAAGGTGAGGTGGCTGCCGGCGACGAAATCGTGAAGGTGGGAGAGGCGGAAGAGCGCATGACTATCGCAGAGATCAACGCGCTTCTCTATCTGCCCAATCATGCGCGCGATCGTCTGGAGCGCGCGTTGCGGATCGAAGCGCTTTCGCACGGATGGCACGCGTCGTTTGAGGCATTGCTGCAGAGCCAAAAAACTGGCGCAGGGAGTGGGAATGCCGGGCTTGCACCGGCGGCAGCTGCCCATCCGGTTGCACCGGGATTTCGGAGGCTAGCCGTTACGGCCATCGATCAGGAGTCCGCAGACGTCATCTCACTGACAATGCAGAGCGTGGGCGGTCCGCCACTGCCGGGGGCCCTGCCAGGCCAGTACGTGGTCTTGCGTCTTCAGCTGAGCCCCGGCAGCCCGCCTCTTTTTCGTAGCTACTCGCTGTCGGGCCCGCCTTCGACAGAACTCTATCGAATCAGCTTCAAAATCGAGCCGAATGGGGTGGCGGGGAACTACTTGCGAGAGCACGTTCATGTGGGGGACGCACTGGAAGTCAGCGCACCGCGAGGAAGTTTTGTTCTGCAGCCGGGAGACCGGCCGATCTTACTGCTCACTGCCGGCATCGGTGCAACACCTGTTTTGGCGATGCTGCACGCGCTTGCGAAGGCCCGCTCGACGCGACAAGTCTTCTGGCTGCATGCGGCGCGCGATGGGAAGCATCATCCGTTTGCCGCGGAAGTCCGCCGTCTGCTGCTCGGGCTTTTGCACGCTCGCAGTTATGTCAGTTACAGTCGTCCGGGTTCGGACGACAAAATACGTGAGGATTTCACCGCCGCGGGCCGCTTCTCGCAATCGATTTTCAATGAACTCGACGTTCCGCGAGATGTGGACGTCTATCTGTGTGGGCCGACTCGGTTCATGGCAGACATGAAGGAATCGCTCGCAAACTACGGGGTCACGCCAGAGCGACTCCATTTCGAAATCTTCAATGGGAGCGAATCACGGATGCCCGGTGTCGCCAGCTCACCTAAGCGCTTTCCACACTTGCCCAAGGACGACGCTCAGACCGGGCCGCTGGTATCGTTCGATCGAAGCGGCATCAGTGCACATTGGGGCACGTCGGCCTATCAGAGTATTTTGGAGCTCGCGGAAGCGTGTGATATCCCGGTCCGTTGGTCATGCCGCACCGGGGTGTGTCACAACTGTGAGAGCGGTTTGGTTTCAGGAGCAGTAGTCTACGGACCGGAGCCACTCGACAAACCGGCCGATGGCAACGTTCTGGTTTGCTGCTCACAGCCGGTCGGCGACGTCGTCGTCGATCTGTGAAGCAGCGGATGGTCGGCCTACCATGAAGAAAAACTTCGACGCGATCGTCATTGGAAGTGGGCAGTCAGGACCCTTCCTGGCTGTCCGGATCGCTGCTGCTGGACAACGGGTGGCCTTGATCGAACGGCACCGCTTCGGCGGAACGTGCGTGAATACAGGTTGCATCCCAACAAAGACGCTGGTTGCCTCCGCTTACAACGCGCATATGGTACGCCGCGCGGCGGACTTTGGAGTTCAAGTGTCCGGGACAGCACGCGTTGACATGAAGCGAGTCAAAGCACGCAAGGATGAAATCACCGAGAAATCCCGAAACGGCTTGGAGTCGTGGCTCAAGAACACGCCGAACTGCACGGTCTATCGCGGGCACGCGCGATTTGAATCGCCGAAAGAAATTACCGTTGGTGAGGAATTGCTGAGTGCACCGCAGATTTTTATCAACGTGGGCGGGCGAGCAGCCATAGCGTCGATGCCCGGAGCAGCGAGCACGCCGTATCTAACCAATTCCACGTTGTTGGACCTCGATGTCCTGCCACGACATCTCGTTATTGTCGGCGGCGGCTACGTAGGTCTGGAATTCGGTCAGATTTTCCGACGCTTTGGCAGTGACGTAACTATTATAGAAAGGGCATCGCGCCTGATTGCTCATGAAGACGAGGACGTATCCGCTGAAGTGCGGGCCATCCTCGAGCGCGAGGGCATTCGGGTACGGCTCAACGCGACGTGCATCGAGTTGACGAAACTCGGGGATGGAGAAGTCGGCGTACGCCTGGATTGCACCGGAGGTATGCCAGAGGTGAGCGGTTCGCACTTATTGCTGGCGATGGGACGCACACCGAATACCGATGACCTTGGTCTGGAAAAGTCTGGCGTAGGGCGTGACGACCACGGATACATTCTGGTGGACAATCAGCTGCGTACCAACGTTCCGGGCATCTGGGCGCTCGGCGACTGCAACGGACGCGGAGGATTTACGCACACTTCTTACAATGATTTTGAGATCGTTGCAGCCAACCTGCTGGACCACGAGCCGCGGAGTGTCACAGACCGTATCACCGCGTACAACCTCTATATCGATCCGCCACTCGGGCGCGTAGGCATGACGGAACGTGACGCGCGCGGATCCGGCCGGCGCGTGCTTAAAGCCTCACGACCCATGACCCGTGTTGGCCGGGCAGTGGAGAAGGGCGAAAGCCAGGGATTCATGAAGGTGCTAGTGGATGCGGACTCAAATGAGATCCTGGGAGCAACCATTCTCGGTACCGGCGGCGATGAGGCGATCCACTGCGTCCTAGACATGATGTATGCGCGTGCACCCTATACAGTGATGCAGAGGGCCATGCACATTCATCCTACAGTGTCTGAATTGATTCCCACTATCCTCGGCGAATTGCAGCGTCTCTAAGATAAGTTGGACGCGCGTGCGCGCTCCAGCATGCTCGGCGGGACATGCCGGGTGAGGCGATGACTCCGGCAAAGCCAGTCAACCGGTTGCTCACACCCACCTGTGGTGGGATTCCCGCCAATGGGTTCCCGTATAGACGACTGAGAAATACCTCGGCTGCAAGGAGCGAATCCGAAATGCTGTGAATGATCCATGCGAAGGTAATTGCGCCCACCGCCAACGGGATCAGGAAAGGGATTCGATGAATTTGTGTCATCCTTCCGCTCCCACAGTCAGCTGTGCCCCATTTCCGTCATGTGTACTGAAGATCGTGATCCCACTTCGCCGAAAAACGCGTGTTCACCATCGTTGGGGTGCGAGATGGCTCCGGGATTGTTGGCAAATCGAAAGTGTGCGCTGAGCAGCGCGTCGTCCTCGAGGGTTAACGGAGTTTAGGGAAATGGGAATAGTACCGAGATTGGAAGGGTAGCTCAGAAGCATGAGATATTTTAGCTGCCCAAAAACCTTCGTGTCTCCGCGCTTGCAACTCACTCATTCTAGGAGATCGCGATTCACCAATTTGCGCTGCCCAAAATCACCCGTGCGGATGTTACGATGCGATTTCCTTCGGCAAAAACGATGAAATGCGTTCGCGAGCCACATGGATGATGGCCAAATAAAAGATCAGGATGACACCAAGTGTCGCTCCCGCGATAATTTCCGCAGTACGCAGGTACTCTACGGTCAACCAAAGAATGCAGGCACCTGCTACGACCGCCAAACAAATAAAGAGGAGTCGGTGCCGCGCACAGAAAAGATGGCGCTGGCGCAACTGGGTGTGATCTCTCTCCCTCCAGCCATCCAACAGGCGGTCGACCACATATATGATCCAAACCGTAAGAACCAGGACACTGGCCTCCGCCACCGACAACTTACCTCCTCTCGCTTCCGTGAAGAGTATTGCCCAAGCAAGCGCGATAGTCGGAGCATCACCGCTGAGAATGTTCCACCACAGCCACCATGGAATCGCCTGCCACTCTAAATCCCGTACGAGGACCCTATGCGGGGCCTTTTGGAGAGCTCGAAACTGTCGAGCCTGAGCGAACGACTGAGAAAGAAGGCCGATGCGCTTCTCTCGAAAGGAACCAGTTATCGCCATTTAGACAATCGACTCCAATAGTACCTCTGAGACCGAGTCGAAATCTTTTTTGACGAGCTCGATATGCTTGATTCCCGCGAAAACCCCGGAGCTTACAATTTTCTCCATTTTCTTTTCAGCGGAATGTAGGAGGTAAAACGGGTTCGGGGGCTGAACATCATAGGTAACCTCTGAAGACACCACGCTCACCGCGTACAGGGTGGCGCCATAGCGACAGAACATACCAATGCTATAGGGCATGGCTACCTCGGAACGCGATGAAAAATCAGTAGCGAAGAGCACGCTTCGGAGTGAAAGACGTGTTTGGGAGCCTAGGACCATCATTAAGGATCCTCCCGCAGAGGCCGTGCGCGAACTCCGGCTGGGGCTTCCGCTTTAACCTGTGTAATCATCACTCATTGCCCAGAGTGACCCGCACTTTTCGTAATATATCGTATTGCGATATTCTTGGCAACCTTTGGGAATTCCTGCACCATCTGAACACAGGGAGGCATTTGTTGTGACTTTGGGTTCCTCATGATTGTTTGGCAAACTGCATTGCCTTGTCAGACATGCGTTTATTGAGATGAATCCAAAATAGAGTAGTTCGTTTTGTCTGCTGAGACCACGATGTCTTCTGCCGCCGCGGTTCCAACTTGTCATCGCTTCTTTCTGTCCACGTTCGGAGCCCTCGGCCCACAAGGTGTCGGGCATCTTCAGATAACGTAAGAAGCCCGCGGATCGAGCGCGAGACAAGGCTTACACGCCACATGAGCTCTGTCCGATGCACTCGCGTCTTATGGGCAAGAAGGTAAATATGTATGCAAGAAGGTTCACTTTGCAGCTTCATCCGAATGAGACTGGAGAATTTGCACGTGCCATCGAGTCGGAGATCCTTCCACTTTTGCGGAAACAACGAGGTTTCCGAGATGAGCTAGTGCTGATAAACCCTACGGCCAAACAGGCAGAGGCGATCAGCCTCTGGAACTCACAGGAAAGCGCGGACGCCTTCGGGAAGGGCCCCTACTCCGACATGCTCAAAGTTCTGGGGAAATTCATAAAGGATAAACCACAAGTACAGGGATCTCAGGTGGCCAAAACAACGCGGCAACCCCGGTCCGAATTGGGGAGAACCGATTCGGTCGATTCTCCGCCGCTCGCGTAAGCCATTCGAGTAACTCAATCGTCCACAAAGGAGAAACACGATGCACACGTCCCAATGGTCTCTCTTCGCGTTCTCGCTCATATGCTTGAGTCCGCTGTCCGCGTCCGCCCAAACGGACGGCAACTCCAAAATCCAAAATCTTCAAGACTGCCTGAATAACTACACGGAATGCGACCAGACGCAACTCAATACCGAGGAACGCCGAGAGGCCGGTGATCTCTCGCGTGACCAGAACCTCAAAAACTGTCTCAGTGGTCTCGGTGAATGCGATGAGGCTTTGCTCAGTCCAGAAATCAGGAAACAAGTCGAGTGCACCGCGAAGGTGCGAAACCTTCAGAACTGTCTGGATAGTTTGACCGTTTGCGATCAGCAAAAACTGACTGCCGAGGAACGGCAGATTGTCCTTCGTGCAACGCATGACCAGAACCTCCAGAATTGCTTAAACGGATGGGATGAATGTCAAGCGGCCGCTCTGACGGTACAGGAGCGCAATGAGGTGACGACTGCTGCTCACGATCGCACCTTTCAATCTTGCCTGGAAGGTCTCGCGGCCTGCGATCTGAAGCCGTTAAGCGCCAGCGAACAAAGGCAGGTGGCGAAGGCCGTTGATGAACGGAACCTGGAGAAATGCCTCTATGAACTGGGAGGTTGTGACAAGAAGAAGCTGACTGCACAAGAAAGGGCGGAAGTATTGGCAGGTTCCCGCAATCTGAGCGTGCCGTACTGAATGCCTACCGATTCCGGCGAGAAGCGCTTCTGTCAGAGGGGCATCGTGCGAGAAACCAACAACCGTAAAGATTACAGAGGCATTGTTATCGTTGTGCTACTTTGGGTTTTCATGGTCGTGGTGGCCGGCACCTGGTTGGTCGACCACCTCGTACGGGGCTGACCAATTCGTTGGGCTAGTTTTAAATGTCGCGAGGAAGTCCTATCTCTGACCGAGCCCTGATGTGGCAATCATCATTTCGGCCACCTCGTGGCCTAAGGTGAATTCGATAGCACTAAGAATGGTGTCCACTTCGACTGGCGCGCGCCATAGGTTTGAGGCGTTCTGCGCTTCACGATCATGCCAGCCGCGCCGCAACGTGCGGTTCGGCTGGCAGAATTCTTGGGCGAACTAATTGTGAAGATTTTTCGGGACTAGGCTTGCTGGTGCGAATGGCCCGCGTGCTTTGGCAGGCTGGTAACCGCGTTATAGAGCAGAGCGAAAAGCAGCCCCGCCACTGTACCATCAATCAGACCATTAATGGTTCCGATGATGACACTTCCTATGGTTCTTGAGCCGTGAAACCACGGGTAAACGGAACTGGTCAGTTGAATGAAATTCACGCCGTAGCTGGGGTCTGCCAGATTGATCGAACCAACGCACAGGATGGCGATGGCCCACAGCAGCCCGCTTGCAATTGCCGTGGCTTTCAAAGAGAGATGCATCATTTCTTCCTCCATAAGTCTGAATGTAGCCGGGAGCTAACGGTCTCGCCAATCCCCGGTAAAGGCGGCGTTTCTTCGACGATCGGCTCGAGGCCGATAATCGCGAGAGTCCCGGCTAACGCCGCCTTACCCAGGAACAAAATCCGGGTAGTGATCAATTGGCCGTATCACTGACACTGGCTTGCGGGACGCTCGTGGCAGACGCGTTCGACGCCGTTTCAACTTTCTTCAACTGTGGTTCACGGCGCTGCCAAACAATTCGTGTATCGATGGTGTCTGTGGGATAGATCGCTGCCGATTGCTGACCCGTGGGCTCAAGTACAAGGTCCGCGCGGCGATTGTAAGCCAGCCACGTTGTCTTTTCGTTTTTGGTCATCCACTCATCAGGTGTCTCATCGCTTCTGGATTCGAGCGTCTCTACACTTTTCACGTCCATCTGCTTATCTTTTCCTTCCGCTCTGATCTTGATTTCATCGGCCGGAATACCCTTGGAAATCAGGTAGTCCTTGACGAGAGCGGCGCGGCGCTCGCTAAGTGCCTGGTTATATTTGCTGGAACCACGCACGTCGGCGTAACCAATAACTACCAAGTTGGCGTGGCGTTTATACAGGCTGAAGTTTCTGTACTGTGCCGCAACTCTGTCGAGCGTCATTTTCTCACTCGCTACAAGACCAATCTTCGGATGGTGTTTGGTTGGATAAGCCGTTGGGAAGAAGAGGCTAGCCAATGTTGCGGAGGGTGGGGGATCAATGGAGCCCACCAGGTGCAGCGTCGCTGTCTTTGTCGTCGTCCCTCCGCAGGCATTTGCCGCGGTAATCGTGTACATAACGTCTTCGCTGACTGGGCCCGTGCTCGTCTGTTTGGGCTGGGCGGTCACTACTCGGCTGCCGCTCATTGCATCGC
Source organism: Candidatus Acidiferrales bacterium (assembly GCA_963783955.1). GTDB lineage: Bacteria > Acidobacteriota > Terriglobia > Acidiferrales > UBA7541 > Acidiferrum. The sequence goes on from CAWAPN010000007.1 coordinate 279,754, forward strand.
TGTTAAGAGGTTCGACTCTGGCGGAGTTTGCATTGGAGGTCGACCAATTCAACGTAGCGGAACCATCCTCCACGACGCGGTCCCCAATTTTGTGGTAACGGACTTCCGGCTCACTGAGGGCAAGTGTGGCGCTTGGCGTGGCGTCAACCTTCACCGTTACGGTCTGCGTGGTCTCCCCGCCAGGACCTTTTGCGGTCAGCACATAGGTCGTATTATGTGTAGGCGTGACAGTTTGGTCTCCTTGACCCGGCACCGCGCCGATTCCAGCGATGGAAGTATCTACTGCGTCGACGGACTTCCAGGTGAGTTGCGTTCCTTGCCCACAACCAAGATTACTGGCTTGAGCCGCAAGTTGCGCCGAGACTGGAGCAATCGGCACCGTGGCGCTCGCAATTCCGGCATGGAATCGAGGCTGAGGTGGCATGTTCAATCCCTCTTTCCATTCCTTGGTTTTCATCTCGCCGTTGCGATTGAGATACACAGTCACTTGTTGCCCCGCTTTCGCGGTGATGGGACCGGACCAAATTTTATTGCCTTCGCGAGTCACAGTGACTTGATATGTTCCCGGCTTCACGAGCAGTCGTTGGTGCCAGATCCAGTTCCAGTCAAATTCGTCGACATGGCCGACGAAATATGCCGGCGTCTGGCCGTTTACGAGAACTGCGGCGCGAGGATCTCCTTTGAACTCGATGTCAGCAAATGGTCCGGCCACCACATCACCGTACGACTGCAGGTTCACTCGCAAATCCGTCGTCTCGCCCGCACCTACGTGGACGTCTTGCATTTTGGGCACGTACCCGTAGTTGTAAACTCCCACCTTGTGATCGCCAGCGGCAAGTTCGATCGTCTGGCTGCCATCGCGGATCGCCTTACCGTCGACGAAAACATAAGCCTGCTTCGGTTCAACATGTATTTTCAATTTCCCTGTTTCTTGCGATGACTGCGCAAACGCCGAGAACGCCCCCAAGCAACTCATGGCCGAAACCAAAACCCCTAGTACAACAAGTTTCCTTCGCATTTGGTAAAACCTCCTTCACGGTGACGATCGTGGCTTGATCCGAATCATCTGTCTGGGATTTCGTCCACGGGACCAGGAAGACTACCCCTGGCCCCGTTTCGGCGCGCCTCACATGACTCGAGTCAGCCATCCCAGCCGGAAAACGCGACCGTTGCTTACACATATCGTGATGCGATACATCCCCTAATTGTTGCCTTGCACTTTATATCGTAGTGCGATATATATGCATGTGGCTGCGGCTAACCATCTGTCCTTACGATACGTCTATCGGTGGGGGGGTAGGTGTCGCCTGACAAGCGGGCGGGAGAAAGGAATCCATGTGCGCTTTGGTCTTGGCGGGGACAGAGCCGCTTTGTCGATAGCTTGTGCGTGGAATCGGAACGCAGGAGGCCGTTCCTTCAGTAACAGGATTTCTTGACCACCGTGGTGTTCTCTGTGGCTCCTTGCCACACTCCCAAAACGTGCTTTTCTCCCCTTTCGGCGATACCCAGAGCCACCACCAGCATCTGACCACCAAAGTGAATACCATCGATCATCAGCACTACCAGGTTCAGATCTTCCAGGCGCCGTTCGCACAGCACTCGTAGCTGATCGCTACCGGCCGCCACAAACTGCCGACTCACACTGCTCTTCTCGCGAAGGGTGCAGGAACGCATGGTGGCCGGGTTGTCCACGCGGAACTATCGGCCGGCGAGCGGTCGAGAGTGTTCTGGAAGGCTATGGGATCGCAGTCCGCAGTAGGGTACAAGCGGGGTCGTGGGTTATTGCTTTTCCGGCGTTTCGTTTCGATCTAAGAGTCACATGCTTCGGTGCTGAGGAATCCACGCCAATTTGTCGTCAGCAAACCATATCGTATTACGATACATCTAATGGAACGGAGGCGGAAGATGCGGTTTCGCCTTTTGTGCAATGGCTTGCCTTGGCATCCAAGTCGGGCGGTTTCGCCTCCGCCGCATGCCTTGTCCGCTGACGAGGCCGCACACCGGGCTCCGCACCGGTCACTAAAGAGGCGTATATGGGGCTAAAAAGAGTAATTGTTCTTCTTGTCGAACGCGATGCGCGATCCGCCGCAGCCCTTGAGTCCTACCTCCTCAAACGAGGGTGTGAAATCTCCCTTGCAACTTCGAAAAAAGAAGTTTTGGAGTTCCTGGATCGTCGCCGTTTCGACCTAGTTCTCAGCGAGTTCTTGCTTTCCGATGGGACTGCCTACGAAATAATGCCTCGGCTTCTGGGTTCCGCCACGACTATGTTTTTTTCCAATGCGGTCGAGGACGGATGCTGGTGGATGAACGCCATCTACGAAGGAGAGGATCGTTCGCAAGATCCAGGGATGCGGCCCGCACAGTTCAAGATATTGTTAGACAAGATTCTATTGAGCAGCTATCGAAGCAAGTCCCAGAGCCAGGAGTGTCCTGTTCAATCGGCCACCTTTGAGGCTCAGGCATCGATCAAGAAAAGGAGAAGTCCCATGCGAAGCACAAATGATGGTCCTGTACTTTGGCATCCCACGCAACTGCGACCCGGTTTCGTCGCGAGCTCTCGGCGGTGGAATACTGTCATTATTGCTGTTCTTGGTTTCCTCGTCCTAGGAGTGTCTGTCGCCGCGATCGTTCCCGGGCTCGAAGGTCGCGCTACGGCCGCTAGCAAGGTTCCCTTGAAAATCGACGAGGATCCCGCCCCCGTTAGCCTGGCCGACTTCAAGAACGGATACGCCCCGGTCATTGATCCGGCCTTACCCGCCGTAGTGAATATTTCCTCTACTAAGGTCGTCAAGCAACAAAACAACTTCCCAAACATGTTTAACGACCCCTTCTTCCGTCAATTCTTCGGCGATCAATCTAATCCGTCTGATGTTCCGCAAACCGACCGGGAATACAGTCTCGGTTCTGGGGTCATTGTGAACCCCGACGGCTACATCCTCACAAACGATCACGTCATTTCGGGGGCGTCCGACATCGAGGTCTACACTCAGGACAAAAAGAAATTCAAGGCCAAGTTGATCGGCACCGATTCCCTCACGGACATCGCTGTTCTGAAAATCAACGAGGGGAGCCTTCCGGCGTTGACCTTGGGCGACTCTTCCCGGCTTAAAGTGGGTGACGTCGTCTTTGCCATTGGCGATCCTTTTGGAATCGGTGAAACCGCCACTATGGGCATAGTAAGCGCCACCGGACGTGGACTTGGCGGCTCCATCGAACACTATGAAGATTTTATTCAGACCGATGCGGCAATCAACCCCGGCAACTCTGGAGGCGCTCTCCTTGACCTGCACGGCGACTTGGTTGGCATCAACACCGCCATCATTACTGGAAATGGTAGCGGCGGGAATCAGGGCGTCGGACTCGCGATTCCCATCAATATGGTGCACAACGTCATAGAACAAATTGTGGATCATGGAAAGGTCATTCGCGGCCATCTCGGCGTAGCTATCCAAAGCGTCGATGCAGACATGGCCAAGGCTTTCGGCCTGACCCATGGGGGCGGTGCATTGGTTTCCGAGGTGACGCCGGGAAGTCCCGCCGCGAAGGCCGGGATCGAACGCGGCGACATTATTCTCGCTCTCAATGGACAACCCGTCAGCGGCCCCGACGATTTGAGCGTCAATATCTCTGAAACGTCTCCGGGCACAACGATCCACCTAAAAATCGCACGCGATGGTCAAACGCGCGACGTTTCGGTCACCCTTACGGAGCTTGCCGAGAAACAGCCGAATGCGGTCATCGCGGCCACTAAGAACTCCGCGCTCGAGGGTGTTCGGGTAGAAAATTTGACTCCAGCCACTGCGCGCCAGCTTGGTGTTGCGCCTTCACTGGCAGGAGTAGTGATTACATCGGTGGACCCCTCCAGTGCTGCTGCGGCTGCGGATCTCGAGAGTGGAGACATCATCCAAGAAGTGAACCATAAGTCCGTTCATAATATTGACGAATACAACCGCGCGACGGCTGCGCTCGGCAATCAGCCGGCACTTCTTCTCGTAAATCGTGGCGGCAACGCGCATTTTGTGGTCGTCGAGCCGCAGCCACAGAACTGAGAACTTCTTCGAGGCTGGCTCACGCCAAATAAGTGCGTCGCGGATCGAGAGTCAACTGTCGGAGTTAGCTTTGATCTTGTTTTTCCATGACGCAGGGATGGAGGAGGTCAAACGGCAAAATTATCCACGAGGGGCGAGGGGAGGCAGGCACGAATGGGATGACTACTGTGCGCATTTTGATTGGTGGAAAAACACTAAACGGGCCTGTGGGAGGCAACGTAGGTAGTGGTCGAGGATCCACGGAAAGGAAATCCTCGATAACATATCAGACTGATCAACCGTCGCGAAAACTACCTCGACCACGACTTGCGTTGCCTCTTCAATAAGAGGAGGAAAAGAAGAAGAAAACAATTGCTCCCGGTTGACAGGTCATTCCATATCAGCGTTTGCCGGGACTAATCTAAGCCATTTCTCGGGCCCATGCCGACGGGTTTAAGTAGAACACCAAATGAGTCGGCGCGAAGCGGGCTACGGAGCTTTCAGCGCCGCCCGAACTCCTCGCAAGAGCAGCACATCAGCCACAAACTTTGCGAGCAAAGGAGAGGCGAGTATTCTCAGTCCGAGATTGCAGTAGCAGTAGCCAAGTTGCTTGTAACTAATCGGACGCTACCTGGTTGGCAAGTGGAATTTTGCAAGGTACCCCAGACGCAACAAGATTCCCCGACCCGGACGTATGATCTCTCGACGGTACGACTTGAGTCAGTGCGTTCCGGTCCCAAGGACAAGATCGAGGCCTGCGGCCTCGGCGAATGCCTTGAAGTCCCGGTCCCGCGTGAGAAGAGGAACATCTCCGTCGATACAGCTCTGGGCGATCAGAGCGTCACCGAGACGCGCCTTCCGGCGCCGCGCTAGCACCTTGGCTCGCAACCCTCCTGCCCTTTGCCAGTAGCTCGATCCGATCTCGATGGAAGGCACTTCCGAGAGCATCTCCGCAACACCTGAAGGCAGCTTCGGATCACTTAGGAGTTCGGTAAGCACAACCGGCACCATAAGTACCTGCCGGTCCTCGAGCGCTCCGTCGAGTAGCTTTACATCCTCGCCTGCGCTGCCTTCTAGAAAGGCAACCCATGTGCTTGTATCAGCGGCAATCACCGGTCAGCCTTCAACTCTGCCAGCGTCCGCGTGAAGCGAACCTTGCCGCGCTGGCGGCGCAGGCGAGCGTACGTACGCGATGCCGCAACTAGCTGCAGCCCTGCGCGGACGGTCTGGGTCACGCCAGTGCCGCTGGCTCGTTGCGCCTTCTCGAGAAGGTCGAGAGGCACTTCTACGGTGATCTTGCGCACTGTCTCCATAAGGCCTTCTTTATACCATACTCAAGGCCAGCATTGAATATGGTATTTCCTGATTGGGAGGGAACAGCAAGAGCACCGATGTTTCATTTTCGAGAACCGATTTACAGTCCGTGGAAACGTCTTCTTAATCCCTCGAATGACGTCGCACCGCAGGCTGTCGGGGCAACTTACGACGCGCCACCCGAGTCCCTAACCGAAAGCGTAGAATAACCAATGAAACTTGCACGCCGCTTGTGACGAGTTCAAGAAGAAGTGGCTCCCCGGACCGTACGAATTGCGAACTCTCAGGTTTGAGTTTTCTATCCTATTCCGAACGGCAAAGGTCCGCTCTGACGAGTTGTCAGGAGCCAGTGATGCCGCCGCAGGCTGCTCTCGCTCTCTCCCAAAGTAGCAGACCCGTGCAATAGGATTTGAGTGGTTGCAAGCGCTTGGCGTGCTCTGCGGCTTGCGCCGGGCGTTAGAGAGGGGCCGCAAATTTTCTCCCGCATGCCTGACGCCGAAGATGAGGCACTCTTACCAAATCGTGTGAACCGCCTTGGACCGACGGATCTTACGGTCGGCAGTAAGCAACGATAGACCCTCGACAAGTGCTGTCGCGCCGATAATGCGATCCGCAGGATCTTTGGGATAAGCCGCTGGAAGTTCCACGGCGCGCGCGCACACTCGGCCAGTGATTGGCAGAACGACGAACCGGGCTTCGATTTCCTGCAGGAAAGATTCGAGACTAATGTCGAGTCGGAGCCGGCCCTTCCTCGTAAGTGTCGCCAATTCCAAAAGTGTAATATCGGAGATTGCCAAGCCTTCCGCTTTCTCGCGCGTATCGTCGATTGCGTTCCTTGCCTTTCTAGAGAGCTGGGCTTGGTCAAACGCTAGCCAAATCACTACGTGGGTATCTACAATAATCACCTGAGCTCGCCCCACTCATCAGGGGAAACCGCCGGCGAAACGATGTCTCCATTTACAACGCCCTTACCGGCGAGGAAATCATAGATTTCATCTGTGTCGGTGTTCACCGGGACGAGTTTCGCCACGGGTTTGCCGTGTTTAGTGATCACAACTGTCTCATGCCTGGCTTGAACCTCGTCCATGACCGCGAGGCAATTTGTTTTGAAGGAACCTGCTGCCATCTTCTTCATCTCAAGACTCCAATACTACTATGGTCACCATACCATGGTCGTATATAGACCAGCAACTTCTGATTCATTGAACGAAGACATCGAAGGGGTGCGGTCGCATGAGTCGCCGATGCAAACGTCGCCCGAACGCGAAAAAGAAAGGAGAGAAAGTAGGCTGTAACCAATTGATGGAGGAGAGTTTTGGCTCCCCGGGCTAGATTCGAACTAGCAACCCTTCGGTTAACAGCCGACAGGATCCAAAATCTAAGTGCCCTATCTGGTGTCGTTACGAAAAATTGGGAGCCATTCTTGCCTTTGTAGCTGCGCCCAATCCTGCACCCAAGAGATATTTGCAAACAGCTCGCGATATTTGAAGCGCTATCTCCCACGCGAGCTTGTCTTGCACACCAGCCAGGGATGTAATACAATTATTTCATGAAAAGTCTCACCGTGCGATTGCCCGAGCCATTGCTGGCGGATATTGACGCGGAATCACGCCGACGGAAGATCTCGAAGTCGGATGTAGTCCGCGAACGGCTCGAGCGTGCACCCCGCCAGCGTCGCCGCACTGCCTCCCTCCATGCCATCGCCGACCTTATCGGATCGGTGGATGACCTGCCTGCCGACCTAGCTGCGCGGAAGAAAGAATATTTGCAAACCACTGGTTATGGCCAGAAACGTCCTCGTTGACGCTGGATTTGTTGTAGCGTTACTCAGCAGTCGCGACGCTCACCACCCGTGGGCCGTGACACAAGCCTCCGAATTGCCTCCGCCTTGGTCCACCTGCGAAGCCGTTCTGTCCGAGGCTTTCCACCTTCTTGGAGGGCTTGGTGCCCCCAATCTTGGCGCACTGCTTCGCCGTGGCGCTCTGCTGGTCGCCTTTACACTCGCCGAGAACGTGGAACCAGTCGTGAAGCTGATCGAGAAGTATTCCAACGTTCCCATGGGCTTCGCCGATGCTTGCCTGGTTCGCATGACCGAAACACTTGCCGATCCCATCATCCTCACCACAGACCGAGATTTCCGAATTTACCGTCGCCACAGCCGCCACGTGGTTCCTCGTGTAACACCTGAGTGATCTTGCCGCCGCTCGAATGGATATCGTGGAAACGGAAAGCGGTTACGAACTTCAGTTTAGCCCTGCAAGTGTCTCTCTTGCGGAGTTGGCTGATTGGGTCGCAGCTGAGGGCGACCTCTTGCCATTACTCGGCTTCCTCTACTAGGCCTCGAACGATTTCCCCGGGCCGAACCACCGAACATCGAAAACGGGCCGCCACAGGTCTAAAATCCGGCTCGTTAAAAGTGACGATGGCATCGGCGCGACCATTGCTGGCCGTTTCCAGAACCATCTCGTCGTTCGGATCTGGTAGCATCGGCCGTGTGCGAATCATTAATTCGACTCTCTTCCCGACCAAGGCCAGTTCGTCGAGCACAGCAGATACATCTTCTCTGCTCGCTCCGCAGGCAGCAAGGTGTTCTGGGCGAGTCAGAACTGATTCGTATTCCAGCATCAAGGGCACAGACAAAAGCAATTCGAATCGGTGAGCCCGGGCCGCCTCCAGCACTTGGCGCGATGCGCCAGCATCGCTACAAAGACTGCCACCAGTACATCCGATATCCTATAAGACAACCGCATCATATGGAGTGAGATATGGATATCCAAGGTCAAATATCATCAGGTCAGCCGTTCGGGACATCAACCGTTTTGCAGCCGCTGCGGCTAATCCATCCGAGGAGAAGAATAAATGAAACTGACCCCCACGGAACTGTCGAAAGAACCTTTGAAATTTGCAGTTAGAACGGACAACTATGACTTTTCAACGCAGAAGAGGGCAGACTTCAATCCTGCACTCGCCGTTACTATGAACGCTACCCAAACCCATGACACCCATGGTAAGCCTGCGGACAGGGACAACGATTGACGAACTTGGAGGCGTCCTCGACAGCAGGACGCCTCTTTCTGCTTTTCTGTGCGTATGAATGAGCTTCTCATATTAACGAATTCGTACGATGCAACGACCGATGTGCTGCTCGACAGGTTGCGCGAAGAGTCTGTGTTTCGGCTGAACTTCGACCAGATTACCAAATACAGCCTGCGCTTCAATCGGTATGGTTTCGACATCTCTGACCCAACCGGACGAACCATGAGCAGCGAAACAATCCGCAAGGCGTATTGGCGCAAGCCATTCAATGCCGAGAACGAAGAGGCGGAAATCCGCACGAAGTACGTTGATGCCGAGATGCGCTACGTGCTCACGGAGATGGTCAACCTGTTATGGTCTGAACAAAAGCTAGTGCTGGTTGAACCCTTTGCCGAGCGCCGTACTGGGAAGCTTCTACAACTTCGCCATGCGCAAGGTCTTTTCGCTATTCCCGAGTACGAAGTGGTCCTTAATGAGGAGCCTTGTACGAGTGCGGCCGTCGTCAAGTCGTTGTCAAATGAGCTTGTCTCAGACAGGGTGCTTTACACGACAAAAGTGCGGACGGATGACCTCGACCTGCGATATCCATGGTTCGTTGAGCAGTATATTGCCGCCAGCCATGATGTGACCGTGGTGTTCGTTCGGGAACAATTGTTCGCCTTCTCGCTTGAGCGAGACTTTCTTAAGAACGCGATTGATTGGCGGCAATGCATTTCTCCAGAACAGAAATGGACACGCCACTCGCTTCCCTCTTGCGTGAGCACAGCAATCATTGCGTACATGAAAGCGTTGAAGCTGGACTATAGTCGATTCGATTTCCTCCTTGATGACCAGCAGCGGTACTGGTTCTGCGAGGTGAACCCCAACGGCCAATTTGCTTGGCTCGATTTGAGCGGAGAGCAGGGACTTCTGGATGCCGTAATCCAAGAGATTTCCCCGACCAGCGAGCTTCACCCGATACCGAACTGCCATCCCCTTGAATTAGCGACGCAGACGGGCAGCCGGAGCGATCTCAAAAAAGAGACAGAGATTCCGGTCTGACAAGCGCCGAATCTAAGCCGGCGTGTCGTCGTGGCGTGCGAGGAAGATACCCCACCACCCAGCATTAGAACCTTTCACGGGAAATACTGAACTACCGCATTACGAGCAGATTAGCCGCCTTATTGAACACACTAGTACTTGAGGGCTATTCGGCCTGAACAAGCGAAGCCATACGCTCGCATACAAGAGTGCGCCCGAATCGGCCAACGAGTAGCTTATTGGCAAGAAAGCATACACCGGGGAGGAAGCGATGAACATCATCCGAGAGATCAAAGAGGTTATAGGCTTGGTCGTAAAGCAGATGCTTCTTATCGGTGCAATCATAGTAGGGGCTTCGATAGCCCCGGTCATCATCGTAGTGCTCCCCCAAGTACTCATCCTCCAGTATCCGCAGGGCAACTTCAGTATGCTGGCTCAGCTTTACTTTTGGGCGACCCCTGTGGCGGTCTCGATGTGGATGGCGTTTTTGTGCAACTGGAGCAGCATTCGTCTGTGGAAGCAGAGTGGCGAGGGCAACGTATCGGAGTGGAGAGAAGCCAACGGCGGCTTCTTGCGCGTGAACATGAAATCCACGGGCTTTATGATGCTCGGCGGGTTCGGCTCGTTCGTCTGCGAGTTCGCATTCCTGATTGCCTTCGGGCATGTCCACAGCACGGCGCAGTACAGGCTGTGGTTTGCACTGTTTCCGTTTGTGGCGTTCGCCCCAGTTATCTTGCTCCAAGTCAAGCGCTACTACTCTGGTGAGCATTACGATAAAGTCACTGGAAAATTCTATAACAACTATTGGAGCGAGGCCGCTCGCATGAAGTCTCCCTATCTGTATAAAACGCACGCTGACATTAGGGAGGAAAGAATCGTGCCTGACCCCAAGCTTATCGCGGCTCAGCGAGCCAAATATCAGGCGATACTACTAGCCGAAGCCGCTCCCGCTGCGAGCGAAGAGGAGTTGCTCACCCGCATCGACGGACACATCGCCCAGCGACACAGCTGACGGTACTTCTTGATCTTGTCCAGTTGACGCGCAGTCGGGTCCACTTCCTAGACGCTTCGCGTCTTGGGTGCCGGCTTAGGCGTATATCCGAATTCGCGTCCCGTCGAACTCGTCAGTAACCTCTACCTCGAACTGCTAAAAATCTTAGTTGCGATCAATGATTTTGGGAGCGGAAGTCAGTCTTCTCCCGGGAGCGCAGCCCGAACGCAGAGTAACCGAAACTGCCCCAGGTGTGTCGAGTATTATTCCACGCTTCGATTGAAACCAGACGCGAACAAAAAGGAAGTCAAGACAGCGTGCGGGAAATTGACTTGGCAACCGGGCTGGCGGTGGCCGCATGTCGTTCTCGGAGTGGACCACGATGGTCCCGAAAAGTGATTCGCCTGGACAACAACGTGAAAACCCCGGGATCCACGGAACCGATTTCGCTCTCGCATTACGCCTGTGACGTCCTGCAGGCATGGAAGCTGAAATCGTCGCCCGTGGGTGAGTGCGTTTTTCCGGGCCCGGTAAACCCCGGCAGGCCCATTTCAACGGTCAAAAACGGCCTGGCAAGCAACGCTCGACGAGCTGGCGTGGCAGCATTTCCGATTTACAACTTGCGTCATGTCTTCTGTACTCGGCTGAGCGAAGTGGCAGCGGACGCGGTCGTGCAACGCGCCATGCGCCATACAGGCCCCGAAACAAAACCTCCCTACCAGTTGGGAATGGCAGAGCAGGTAAGGCAAGCAGTGGAGAAAACCAACAAGCGGCTGTACGG
>CAWAPN010000008.1:0-257895 GCA_963783955.1 Candidatus Acidiferrales bacterium
GCACATCGATTCCCAACCGTTTGATCTTCTGATTCAACGTGGAGAGGGGAATCAGGAATCGTTCCGCGGCATCGGTCTGGTTCCATCCGCTACGTTCCAGCATGTCGACGATGATGCGGCGTTCGACTTCGTCCATGATCTGGAAAAGGCTCGGATTGGGATTATCCGCGGCAGTGCGCGACCCCGGCTCGCCGGGAAGCGGAGGCAAGAACTCCGACATCTGCAGGCGCACGCCGCGGACGATTTCCTTGCTGCGAATGGAGTCGGGCAGAAGATCCACATCGACGCGCTCCTGCACAGAGAGCACGACGGCGCGTTCCACTACGTTTTCCAGTTCGCGCACGTTACCGGGCCAATCGTAATCCATAAGCAGCTTCATGGCACCGGGCGTGAAGTGACGCAACGGCTTCGTATTTTCCTGGCAGAAACGCTCGAGGAAATGCGCCAACAAAAGAGGAATATCCTCACGTCGCTCGCGGAGCGGCGGGAGCCGGAGATGGATCACGTTCAGGCGATGATAAAGGTCTTCGCGGAAACGCCCTTCCTTGACCAGAGAAAGAAGGTCGACGTTAGAAGCGGCGACGATGCGAACATCCACCTTCAGCTGTTCGGTACCGCCGAGGCGCATGAACTCGCGCTCTTGGATGACGCGGAGAAGCTTCGCCTGCGTTTCCGGACTTACCGTGGCGATTTCATCGAAGAAGATCGTTCCCTGATCGGCTACTTCGAAGAGGCCTTTCTTCGAAGAAACCGCGCTGGTGAAGGCGCCCTTGACGTGGCCGAATAGTTGCGATTCCAGCAAATCGACGGGGATCGAACCGGTGTTGACGGGAACGAAGGCTTTATCGGCGCGAGGTGAGGCGGAATGAATAGCTTTGGCGATCAGCTCCTTGCCCGTGCCGCTTTCGCCGCTGATGAGAATCGTAGAGCGGGAGGGCGCCACCTGAGCCACTAGGTCAAGCAGCGCCAGCATTTTTTCGCCCTTGCCCACGATATTCGGAAAGTTGAATCGCTGCTTCAGGGCGCGCTTGAGTTGTACGTTTTCGTCGCGCAACCGCCGCGCTTCGACGGCCTGCGCGACTTGCGCGAGAAGCTCGTCGTTCGACCAGGGCTTGGTGATGTAATCCAGAGCGCCGCTCTTGAAGGCGGTTCGGGCCATCTCAATCGAGCCATAAGCGGTAATCAGGACCACCGGCAGGTGGGGATCCTGCCGGCGAACATCTTTGAGCATTTCGATCCCGTTGCGGTCCGGCAGGCTAACGTCCAGCAACATTAGGTCAAACGGTCGTTCTTCGAGGCGCGATAATCCCAAGAGTGCGGTTTCCGCGCTCGAAACGACGTACCCTTCGGTCTGCAGCAAAAGCTCCAGGCCTTCGCGAATTTCCGATTCGTCATCGACGACGAGGATTGCACCCTTAGACATGAGCCGTCTTCCTGACTGCTGGGAACTCCACGTGGAAGGAAGTCCCGCGACCGGGTGTAGACCGAACATCGATCTTGCCGGCGTGTTCCTTAATGATCCCGTAGCTCACGCTGAGACCGAGACCCGTGCCACGGCCGCCGGGCTTCGTCGTGAAGAAGGGATCGAAAATCTTATGGATGTGTTCGCGGGAAATCCCGTTGCCTGTATCCACAACTTCAATCTCCACGCCGCCATTGTGCGCGGCGGTGCGAACTTCCAGCATGCCACCGGTGGGCATCGCGTCTCGTGCATTCAGAAATAGATTGAGAAACACCTGCTGCAGCTTGTTGGCGGAACCTCTTACCGGGGGCATTGACGACCCAAATTGCTTGACCACCTGAATGTGCGCAGTCTTGAGCGGGTGAGAGACGAGCGACAGCGTTTCTTCTACGACATGATTCACGTCCACGTCGGCAAGCTCGCCCGGACCGGTACGTGAAAAATTCAGCAGGTTGTTGACGATTTCGCTGGCGCGAAAGGTCTGCTTCACGATTTTTTCGATGAGGGAGTGCCTCGGATCTCCCTCCGGCATTTGCTTGGCCAGCATCTGAATGTAGTTCGAAATTACCGCGAGGGGCGTATTCACTTCGTGCGCCACCCCCGCCGCCAGCAACCCGAGCGACGTAAGTTTCTCCGTCTGGGACATTTGCTCTTCCATGCGCTCACGCTGCGTCACGTCGTCAAACAACAGCAGGCGTCCGATCTTTTCGCCGGACTTGCTAACCAAAGGAGTGATGGAAACGTTCAGAACGGCAAAGTGGCCGTTGTGGTTCAGGCGATGCTTGTAGATGCCCGTGACTTGGTCTTCGTCGCCTCTCGCCTCGATTTCCTGAACGAGATCCTGCGGCAAAAGACGGCTAAACGGTTTACCGACTGCATCGCTTTGGCTCACGCCGATTAACTGCTCCATACGGCTGTTCCAGGCGTCCACCGTGCCGAGCAGGTCGACCGCAAGCACGCCGACATTCAACGATTCGACGATGTTTTCGCTAAAGTCCTTCAAGCGGGCCACTTCGACGGCCTTGCGCTCGAGTGACGTGTACAGTTGCGAATTGTCCAGGGCAATCGCTACGTATCCGGCAATGGTCTGGACGAGTTCGACGTCTTCGCTCGACAGATAGTCGCCGTCCACGGTCTTGCCGAGGCCCAAGACCGCGACCGTGTGATCACGAATCCGACAAGGGATGAAATAATTCAGTTCCAGCTGCTCGAGCGTTCGCCGTACAGACTCGCTGACATCGCGGGCGCTCCGCGGCGATTCGAAGAAAATCGGTCCGCTCAAAAATTCAGGGCGCGATGACCCTATAAAGCTGAGATCAAGTGACTCGACGAGACGAACGCCCATCGAGCGCGCCAGTCGCATTTCGCCGAGCCGCTGTGGGTCTTCGACAAAAATTGCCAGGCGGTCTACCAGCAGAGTCTGCGACACGCGATCCATTACCGAGCCGAGCATGGGCTCGAGACGAACCTCGTTCGTAAGCGTTCGGCCAAATTCAATCAGCGTACGGCGGTAATTCAGCCTGTCGCGGTAGAAGAAGCGGTCCAAACGGGCCTGGATACCTTCGCGAAAGGGCTGAAAGAGGAACGCTGCGATCACGATGGCGATGATGCCCGCTACGGGACCGCTGGTCTGCTGGTGAAATATTTCCGCGATGAGGGCGACGAGCCCGAAGTAGATCGCCGCCACCGCTGCCGTTGCCGCCGTATACGCAAGGCCGCGTTTGAAAATGATGTCCACATCCATCAGCCGGTAGCGAATGATGGCGTACCCGAAACACAACGGGATCAGCACCAAACTGATTGTCGAATACTGCATCCAGGATCGGGACTGCGGATCGACCAGGTATGGCAACACGTAGAATACGCTGAACGGCAGACTGCCGATCAGCGTGCCTCCGGTCAGCCATTTCAACTGCTGGCGCAGGACGCCGGAGCGGGTGCGGCGGTAGCTCAAATAAAAAACCAGGCCCGCAGCGAGAAAATAGGCGCCGAGGAAACTGTATTCGATCTGCTCGAGCACTACGCGCGAGCGAACGGATGGCACGAAGCCCAGAGCATTGAAAGCCGTGAGGACGTGGACGGTGAGTAACGCCGCCGGAATGCTGTAGATCGCAGCGATTTTGAACAGCGATTTACGATCGGTTGACGGACGCCCCTGAAAAACGAGGGCGAAGTGTAACAGCAGGGTGGGCGCAAGCATCTGCGCGACAACCCCCGACCAGTACACTTCCAGATCGAAGATATCGAGCTTGCCGCTGTAATGGAAGGAATACAGAACGAAAGAAACCAGGCAAAAAACGTAGAAATGAACGGCGCGCGGCGCATTCCATCTTCGAATGAAAATGAACAGCCCGATGAACAGATACAGCAAGCCCACCACGCGTTCATAATTTTCGAGCGCAAGAGGTTTCTGTGCCGGCGCGGTGATCAGGCGGGCTTCAAACTCCTCTCCATTCCGGGAGAGTTTGTAGCGCAATTGCGTCCAGAGCCCGGCACGGAACAAACGCTGGGCGAGATGCTTTTCGTCGGGAACGGCTACATCGTCGATGGCAAGCAGGTGGTCGCCCGGAAGGATTCCCGCGGCAGCAGCGGGAGAATTCGGCATGACCTTCCAGGCTTCGATACCGGTGGCGCTGTCGGTCCAGGCGACACCGTCGTCTACGAGGTCATAGTGGGCACGCTGAAGAAAGTTCAGCCAAGCGAAGATAACTGCCACTAGCGTTGCCAACGCCAGAACGACCGCACCTACGCTTACACGTAGACTTTCCTTCATGTCTGAGGTCCTGCCAGCTAATCCCTGGCTCAAAGGTGGAGCAAGTGCTCTTCCAATCTCTGGTAGACGTGTTTATAAATAAACCTAATAAATACAGTAACTTAATGACAATTTAGGAAGTACGGAGCGGTTACTTCCGTTTTCTGGTAGGTGAGATACAGTTTTCGAGAACCCTCTTTCCGTCTAGAATTGCAGGCTCAGCCCACCCCGGAACGTCCGAAATGTGGGGACCATCAGCACCTGACCATCGCGGCTGCTCATCAGCACGTTCCCTTGCGCTAGCAGATTGTCGCAATCGGCGTTTGCCTCCCAGTGACCGACCGTTGGCCACGGCAGGGGCTGGCGGATACCGATGTGGAGATAGGGGGTAAGGTCGTAAATCGCTTCCCCGTACGGATCGATCCGTGTGAGCGCCATCCCGCCCACCCACTTATAGCCGACGGTAAGCTTGGTGCCTGTAACCGGGATCTTGCCTGCGACTTTTACCGCCGCAGATTCCCTTGAAGCGGTGCGCAAAGCATCTCGGAGGCCTCCATCGACCAACGCAAACGGCACGAGCGCTCCCGAGAAAGCATAGATTGCGGTCATCTCGATGTCGTCAGAGATTCTTTCGCGCAGCGCTGCCCGGCCACCCCAGGAAACCGAAGAGCCGCCGTCATAGGCAAAAGCATTTGAGTAGTAATCCTGGAAGTACTCGGCCGCGGGCAGGTCTGAGCCCTTTCCAAACAAGGCCACATGGCTGCTGTCGTCATGGAAGACGGCGATCTGAAAGACGCCGTGATTGTCGAGCTTTCGTTCAGCGGAGAGTTCCTCGTGACGTCCGTTTTCGAGAACGGCTCGACCGTCGTGCCACAGTAGAGTTGGAAAGCCATCGAGCTGCTCCATGGCAGAGGTCAAAACATTCGTTTGGCCGGATTCCGTCAAATACGCAATGGAATTATCACTATTGGTTACCGCAGCGGGAAGCGCAGCATAGACCGCATCCACGTACCAGTTTTGCGAGACACGATTTTCCAACTCGAGTCTCGGGCGCAAGCTCCACGCCGAAGCGCCCGCGCCGACCAGAACATATTCACCGCCCATACGAACAACAACACGATCGCCGAAACTCATCGAGCCGCTTTGATCAATACGCGCGCCGCGGAAGGTGGGACCTTCGGGTCCAATCTTGGCTTCGCGAAGAACGATCGTGCTGCGCGGGCCGTCTTGTTGCAATCCCATGGGTAGCCAAACGGTGGCGAGCCCCCCGGCAGGGGCGTCTCCGTCGTAACTCGCCTGGCCTGCGAAAACCACATGATTGTCTCGCGCGAAGCGCTGATCGTAGGCGAAAGCCGTACCTGGAGCGCCGTCAATGTTGGAAACCGATCCGGGCCGCCGCGCGCCATCGGTGAATTCGACCTGACCGACTTGGCGAGGCGCGCCGAGGTCGGCGACCATCGCCGAGGTATCCTCCGTGTCTTCTTCGTGCCACTGCAAAACAGGACGCATCCCGGAAGCCGAGCGCAGCACCCACTTCCAGTCATCCGGCTCCGCGGTGCTATTTGCGGGAGAGCGACGCAACTGCTCAATCGAAGCGAACAAGGATTCCAGCTGCACACGTACCACGGTCGTGAGATTGGAGGAAATCTGAACGTGTTTTTCGAGAGAAGGCAGATATCCTGCGAGCGTCACACGCACGCTGTAAAAGCCGGGTGCAAGATTGTCGGCGTGGAAAAGGCCCTCGGTGTTGGTAAGAAATTGATGGGCTATCAGGGCACCGGGTGCTTCGGCAAGCACTTCGACGCTTGCCCCGAGTTGCGGGATTCCTGCGGGATCACGAACGATCCCGGAGATAGTCCCCAGATTAGATTTGTGAATGCCTTGGGCGGCCGACGGGGAAGCCGTTACACACACACTTAAGGCAACCATTAGAACGCCGAAGCACAGATGCCGACGACCGTGCTTCACTCTGGTTACCTCCCTGGTGCGACGTTCGCCGCAGCCTTTTGTTCAACCGGGGGCTTGATCGAAAAGTCCGCGGAACGCGAAATTGTCGTCTGTGCCAATTTGTCGGTCGCGGAGACTTCGAGAGTATACTTCCCCGGCGCCAATGTCGCCAAGGGCAAAAGGCGCTCGATGGTGACCTGCTCGCCGCTCTGCTTCATGTCGGCAGACGTCTCCTTGAACTGCATGATCTGCTCATCGCCTTTTTTGACGGTGTAGACGAACGAAGCGTCTGATTTATGTGTTTTCTCGTCCGACTTCAGGTTGTATACCTGGAGGTAGATACCCATCTTGTCGGAGGTAGAAAAGCTCGCATCCAATTTCGGGCGGACTTTTGAGGAGCCGAGAACAAATTGTCCGGTCCCGATCTGCTTGGCGGGCACGCGTTCGATTTGATCGGCAAGTATCAGGGTGCTGGCCTCCAGCTTTTCTTCGTCATAACGGGGAACGGCAAGGCGCGTGTTGATTGCTCCAACATTGCCGCTGTTCACGTCCTTGACCACGATGTCCAACCGATACAAACCAGGGCGCAAGGGCAGAGCTTTCTGATAGATCGATTGTTGTTTCACGGCCAAGGCGAACAGGGAATCGGGATAGTCTTTAATGACCGGATCTTCGAACGTCTGTACGACCTTATCGGTCAGCGTACTGATGCGCCCGAAGATATTCAACTCGGCGGAGTGAACCCCTTCCTTGGACTTAAAGGAAAGTTGATTGTTCGGAATCTGCACGGAAATGGGAACCAAAACGGTGTCGCTGGTAACCTTCAGGAAGTCGGTACGGTATTGGAATTTCAAGGAATCACGGACCATGCGGGAAGTGACTATGGCTTCCAAGTCCTTGTATTTCACTGCGGGCGGACGCTGCACCTTGGCATAGAGTTCCAGCCGGTTGAATTCTTCGAGGCTCGCAGGAGTGCCGCCAAGAGCCACGGGCATATTGGTTCCGTCTGAACGCGTAAACCGGCACGCCTTGGACGACATACCCATGGATTCTAAAAGGCTCAAGCCCGCGCCCGGCACGTGAAGCAACGCGTCCTTTTCCGACGGATCCATAGTCAGATGATATTCGCCGCTGCTCGATGGATCGACGAATTCCAAAATCACGTTCTCTTGGATTCCTTCGAGATAACGATAGCGCCAGGTCTCCCAGGGATAGGTGGTGGTGGAGCCGCCACCTTCTTCCATCGGCCGGTCGTACGTGCCACCGGTTGGGTGCGACTCGATTTCATCCGGTGGGCCCCAAATGATGTAGATGCGGCCGCGGTCGGTCTTCCAGCCAGGAATGCCGGAAGCATAATGTTCGTTGGCGTAAGCAATTCGCCGATAGTGTTCTTCCTTAAAATCGTTGTCCGGAAGGTCCGGGTTGTTGCTGCGGCGCAGCCAGAAAGACTCGATGAATTGCTCGCGCTCTTCGTTGGTTTCTAGTTGCAGGAAAGCTTTGCGCTCATCCGGCGAGATGATGTAGACGACGTCCTCGTTGAGCCACGTCTTGTACGGCGTGTCTAGCTCCTTTAGGGTCTTCTTCATCTTCTGCTTTTGCTCTTTGGTTAGCTTCTGATTCTGGGGAATATCGGGGGGGGGATTGTTTGGGTCTTGCGCCTGTTGTGATGAAACAGGGAGGGCCAGCAGGATCACCGAAGTCGAAACTGCCACGAATTTTCTGAGAAAATCTAGCATTACGGACACCCCTAGAACGGATTGATTCTAATCCTCCGTTAAGGCCGCGTCAATTCGCCAATCTCGTTCATTTGAAACGCTTTTTGCCGTTTGTCCGATTAGACGAGGATGAACCAGGGGAAGTTGCCTTGCTAACCCTAACCAAATCATGAGGACGGCATGCGGGAGGGGTATCCCTGACGAGATTGTGAGTACTATGAGCCTATTGGATGTGTGTGTACTGATTGTCCGAGCCGATCAGAGCGTCAAAAATCGCCAGGACGTGTCTGCGGTACTCGAGCATGCGTGCAAAAATGTTGCGGAGTTGCGGCTCCCGCTCGGCGTCCTTGTGCCATTTGGCGAGAACTGCCGGAGGAACCTGGATGTCACGGCGCAGCTGTTCCGGGGAATGTCCGCGCAGGAACAAACCGTAGAAGAAAGCGGCTTCGCGTTGCGGGAATGCAAGATCCGCAATCATTTCTGCCGGCAGCATGGGTGCAATCGTCGCCATAGCGAAAACGCAGTTTACCCAAAACTTTGTCCACGTCAAGTAGAACGGCGGTCCCAATGTCACGTGGCAGTCAAGACTCCCATGCCTTGGAGGCAACGGAACGGGGCTTGACCGGCTCTAACCGGGCATAGGATGCTTGACGATATGGCGAAGGTGCGAAAGTCGCTTGCAGGGCGGGCCGTCGGGCGGTTCTTGCGGTTCGGCGTTTTGCGTGGCCTGCGCTCGGTCGAGATTGATCCCGAAGAATTTCGCAGAAACCTGGCGGAAAAGCATGGCCTCTGGGTGCCCCATTTCGGGCGAATGAAGGACGCTCCGATGGAGAAGCTGGATGCCATCGCAGAGCGCCTGATTCATGATGCGCAGCGTTTGGCGATGGCGCAGGGGGCTGGTTTTGGCCTCGGCGGCATGATCACCGTGATCCCCGACACCGGTTTTCTGACCTTGATTACGTTGCGCCTGATTCAGAAACTTTGCCTGCTCTATGGATTCCAGGAAAATGGCCCCGACCGGCGGGCGCATCTGTGGATGGCGGCGGCCACCGCTTCGGGAATCGATTTCGGCAAGGACCTAGCCGAGAAGCAGATGTTCGAAAAACTGGCGCCGAAACTGGCGACGCGTCTGGCCGTGCGTATTGGCGAAGAAAGCGCGGAAAAATGGGTGGGCCGGCTGGTGCCGCTCGCGAGTTCTGCGATTGGCGGGGCGCTGAACTACTCCTTCGTACGAACCTGGGGCCGCCGGGTACAGCGGCACTTGCGCGAAAAGCATTTGGCGGAGCGTGCTGCAGCAGTCGCATCAAACACAATCACGCTGAAACCGGCGATCGTGCGCTAGGCATCATTCCTGCTTGAGGATCACATAAAATAGTGCCGTTTGTGTTTTCCGCAAGGAGACTGGTTTGCGACGAGACTTTTTCAGGGCGGCGGTGATTGTCGCCGTGCTGTGCGGTTCACTGTCGTTTCCCATCGCCGCGGATTCATCTCAGGCCGCGCACCATCAGGACAGCGAAATCGGCAAGGTCAACTTTTCGACCGAGTGCTCACCGTCGGTGCAAAGCACGATGGAAAGAGGCTTGGCGCTGCTGCACTCGTTTCAATATGAGGAAGCCCGAGAGGCGTTCACGAAAGCTTCCAAACTTGACCCTACCTGTGCGCTGGCATACTGGGGCAAGGCTATGGCACGCTACCAGCCGCTCTGGGATTTTCCGAACCCACAAACTCTGGCATCGGGCAGACAGGATGTCGAGCAGGCGCAAAAGCTCGGCGTGCGAGATCCGAGGATCCGCGGCTACATCGACGCGGCCGCGGCTTTTTTCGAGCCCGCCGATTTGAAGCCACTCGCCCGAGCACAGGCATATTCTTACTCGATGGAAAAGCTGTACCGGGAGCAACCGCAGGACAACGAAGCGGGCGAACTTTACGCCTTGTCGCTGATCGCTCTGGCACAGATGGGCGCCGACGATCTTGCCAATCGTAACAAAGCGGTCTCGATCCTCAATCCGATTTTTGCAAAGTATCCCGACAATCCCGGCGCTGCCCATTACCTGATTCACGCGACCGATGTCCGAGGGCTGGCGTCCGAAGGGCTGGCGGCTGCGCGTGTCTATGCGAAGATCGCGCCTGATTCGGCGCACGCGCTGCATATGCCTTCGCACATTTTCCGGCGTCTTGGAATGTGGCAAGAGGTGATCGACTCGAACATCGCCTCGGCCGCGGCGGCAGAGAAGGCCACGAAAGCACACCGCGGCGACGCAGATTATCAACTTCATGCAATGGATTTCCTCGACTATGCCTACCTCGAGAGCGGGCAGGAAGCGAAAGCGCGTCAAGTCGTGGCCGATCTAAAGAATATTCCGGAAGCCAGTGAGTCCGACGTGATCGATGCGCAAAGCCGCTTTTTGGCTCGCAACGCAATGGAGCTGCAGCTTTGGAAGGAGGCCGCTCTACTCGATATTCCAAAGGAGCGGCTTGTGTGGCAGGATTACACCTATTGGGCGCGGGCGATTGGCGCGGCGCGCAGCGGCGATGTACAGGGCGCGCGCAACGACGTGCAAAAACTCGTTGAGATTGCTCAGACCGTCAAGAGGACGGAAACTCGGCACGATGCCGGTATGTCGACTTCGGGGATGGGAATCGATCCGAGCGAAGCGGCTGGATGGTTGGCTTACGCCGAGGGCAAGCCGGATGAGGCCCTAAGAATTCTGCGTTCCGCCGCCGATCGCGAGGACGCGCGAGACGATGAGCCGTTCGCTACGCCGGCTCGCGAGATGCTGGCGGATCTGTTGCTGGCACTACACCGGCCTGCGGAAGCGCTTGCTTCGTACCAAGAAGTGCTGAAGAATTTCCCGCGCCGATTCAATGCCGTTTACGGCGCAGCCCGCGCCGGCGTCGCGTTGGGCGACGGCCACACGGCGGCCGATTTCTACGCCCAGCTGATCGCCAACTGCCCGGCGGACGCGGACCGGCCCGAACTCGAAGCCGCGCGAAAGTATCTTGCTGCGCAACGCAATTGAGGCTTTGCCCTCATGAAGTCCCGCTCCGACAATTCGTTCTTTTTGGGTGTTAACTACCCGTGGCAGAAGTATGGCCAGGACTTTGGCCGCGCAGGCTCAGAGCATGTGGGAATTAGTCTTCTGGATGTGCGGGAAATTGTCGCGCGAGACTTTGCGCAAATTCAAGAAACAGGAGCAACGGTGGTTCGCTGGTTTTTGTTTGGCGATGGACGCGGTGGTTTCGTGGCGGAAAAGGGAGTCGCGCGAAGGCCGGATGGATTCCTGTTCGCCGATGTTGCGGCGGCTCTCGAACTGGCCGAGCGCCACGGCTTGAAGGTGTGCTTCTCTCTCATCGATTTTCTTTGGCTGCAGGAGCACGGTCGGAAGCGCCCTCCTCACGCTCATGAGCATGTGCTGCATTTTGCCGGCGGTAGGGAGGCATTCCTCCAAAATGTTCTGATCCCGCTGTTTCGCGAGTTTCGCGGCCATCCGGCCCTGTTTGCATGGGAGATCGCCAATGAGCCCGAATGGGCGATTCACGAGTTTCATCGCGCTGCCGCTTCCAAAATGCGCTTTGCGGATTTTCGGGCATATGCCGGAGAGATTGCAAGCGCTGTCCACGAATATGGCAGCGCGCCGGTGACTCTGGGTTCCGCGCGGCTGATGTGGGTGCGCGGGTGGACGGAACTTGGACTCGATATGTATCAGGCGCATTATTATCCCGCGACAGAAAGATGGAAACGCCACAATTTTGCTCAACAACTTGCGGCGATGCCGCCGCTTGATCAGCCGCTTTGGCTCGGGGAACTTCCCGCGCACGATCCGTCGGAACCGCAGTACTCTGTGATCGCGGCGCTCGATGCTTGCCGGAGTGCCGGTCTTTCGGGCGCTGCGGTTTGGCGCTGGACGGAACCCGAAGTTCAGGGAACCGATGTGGCCTTTGGCCGCATCGATGCTGCCGGGTTAAAGGCCTGGGGTGAGCAAGAGGATGGGGAACCGACCTAAAGTTCGGGTGAGTGGAATTTCTAGGGGATTGGCCTTAAATTGAGATGTCTCGAATCAAGCCGAGGAGGACGGAATGAAAATGCCGAACAAGTTTGTGGCGGTGTTCGCGCTCACCGGATTCAGTTTGGCGTTGCTAGTCGTGCCGCAATTCGCGGCGCCGCGATTGCAGCAGGCGGCCGGTAATTCATCCGAACCCACGCCGGCTTTCCATGCCCAGCCTCCCGACGGAGAATTGCCTCCGACGATGGACCCTTCGATTTACAGCGACAAGCTTGTGTTTAACGCGTATGTGGTTGCGGGAAGGGTGAAGACCGTGCTTTACCAGCAGCCATGCTTTTGCCATTGCGACCGCGCTCACGGCCACGGCAGCCTGCTCGATTGTTTTGTTGGCCGCCACGGGTCTGGTTGCGATATTTGCCAGAAGGAAGCTTTCTATTCTTCTGAACAGACACACAAGGGCAAGACACCCACGCAAATCCGCGAAGGCATCCTGCGCGGCGACTGGCAGAAAGTGGATCTCGCGAAGTACGAGAAAGATTATTTGCCTTCCGTGAATGGCCAGAAATAAAAACCGGCGTTTCGCCCTAACCCGGCATGAAATTCGACCTTTTTGGGATGCGCCTTCTGGCCCGATTCGAGAAAGGAGTGGTTTGTGAACCCGAAACATTTTCGTTTGTTTGTGGGAACGTGCGCGCTTCTTGGTCTTTCGGGCGCCCTTCTTCTTTTCTCTTATCTTCCGGCGAGAGCCGCAGGGGATGCGTCTTGGGGATTTTCGATCAGCAATCTGGACCGCACCTGTAAGCCCTGCGAAAACTTTTACGAGTTCGCCATGGGCGGTTGGATGAAGGCGAATCCGATTCCCGCAGAATATTCCAATTGGGGCACGTTCACCGAGCTTCGCGACAACAATCTAACCGCCATGCGCACCATTCTCGAAGCAGCTGCCGCCAAGAGGAATGCTCCGGCCGGCTCGAGCGAACGGAAGATTGGCGATTTTTACGAAAGCTGCATGGACACTGCGGCGATCGAAGCTGCCGGCTTAACACCCATCGCGGCGGAGTTGAGCGCAATTGAAGCGATTCACGACCGCGCGTCGCTCGGCGCCGCCATCCCGAAGCTGCAGCAGCAGGGCGCCAACGCGCTCTTCCGCTTCAGTTCCGGACAGGATATCAAGGACAGTTCGCGAATGATTGCGCAAGCCAGCCAGGGCGGTCTGGGCATGCCGGACCGCGATTACTATTTCCGCGATGACGACAAGTCCAAGCAGTTGCGCGCCGATTACGAGCAGCACGTAGCGAAGATGTTCACGCTTGCGGGCGATCGACCGGATGCCGGGGCCGAGGAAGCGAAAACTGTCGTCCGGATCGAGACCGCGTTGGCCAAGGCTTCGCGCACGCGCGTGGAGCTGCGTGACCCCGAAAAGAATTATCACCTGATGGCGCTTTCGGAATTGCATGTGCTGACGCCCGACTGGTCCTGGCAAATCTATCTGCAGGATGTCGGCGCCCCTCCGGTAGAACAGATCAACGTGCGCCAGCCCGATTTTTTTAAGGAAATGAACCAGCAACTCTCCAGTGTGTCTTTGCCCGAATGGAAAACCTATTTGCGATGGCATGTGATTCATGCGGCGGCGCCACAGCTACCCGATAAATTTGTGGAAGAGAATTTCGATTTTTACGACCGGAAACTGTCCGGCACAAAACAGATGCTGCCACGCTGGAAGCGTTGTGTGCAGGCCACCGACCGCAATTTGGGCGAGGCCCTCGGCCAGGTCTATGTTGAGAAATACTTTCCACCGGCCGCAAAAGCGCGCGCGAAGGAAATGGTCGACAACCTGATCGCTGCGCTTCGCGCGGATATCCCCACCCTTTCCTGGATGGGGCCCGAGACAAAAAAAGAGGCGTTGGCCAAGCTCGAAGCCTTTACCGTCAAAATCGGTTATCCGGATAAGTGGCGGGACTACTCGAAGCTAAGGATCGATCGCGCTTCCTATGACGGCAACGTGCGTCGCAGTGTTGCGTTTGAGCATGCGCGGCAACTCGCAAAAATCGGCGAGCCCGTCGATCGCGGGGAATGGGGCATGACACCGCCCACGGTGAACGCTTACTACAATTCCAGCCTGAACGAGATTGTTTTCCCGGCAGGAATTCTGCAACCGCCTTTCTACGATCCGAACGCCGACGATGCCGTGAACTATGGGGGCATGGGCGCGGTGATTGGACACGAAATCAGTCATGGCTTCGACGATCAAGGCTCAAAGTTTGACGGCAAAGGCAATCTGAACGAATGGTGGACGCCGGAGGATCGCAAGAACTTCACCGAGCGGGGCGATTGCGTGGTGAATCAGTTCAACGGCTACGAAGTCGAGCCCGGCCTGCACCAGAACGGCAAGTTGGTGCTCGGTGAAAGCATTGGTGACCTCGGCGGGTTGACGATTGCATACGCCGCTTACGAAAAATCCATTGCGGGCAACCGTCCGAAGGATATCGACGGGTTTACTCCGCAGCAGCGTTTTTTTCTCGGCTGGGCGCAGGTATGGGGCGCGAATCAGCGCGCCGAGGCCGCGCGGCTGCAGACCAACACCGATCCGCATCCTCTGGCGCGTTTCCGCGGCAACGGCCCGATTTCGAACATGGAGGCGTTCGCTAAGGCCTTCGGGTGCAAAAAGGGCGATCCGATGGTACGCGAACAATCCTGCAGAATATGGTAGCCGGGTTATTTTCTGGGAATATCGCGGCGGAGATAGTCGTCGGACTTGTTGAGCCAGTCTTCGCGAGGTGGGTTGAAGATGTCGAGGTCGAGCGTGTCTTCGAGCGCCCAAGCCTCATGCACCATGTCTGAAGGAATGCACAGCACCTCGCCGGCGCGCACGACGATTTCCTTGCCATCGATGGCAAACTTCAGCGCACCCTCCAGAATGTAGGTGAGTTGTTCGTTGTGATGATGATGTTCCGGAACGTGCGCTCCTTTCTTCAGGAACACGCGCGCCAGCATCAGATTGTCGCCGACAACCATCTCCCGGCCGATCAAATCATTCAACTTTTCGTGTTCCACGTTTTTCCAGGGAATGTACTTGCAGGATTTCTTGCTCATTTCATGGGTCTCCGTACAACCGTGCGGCAGAAAGAGACTCAGCGCGGTACCGCCGCTCGCCAGTGCACGGTGGCGCGTTCGATGCGCTCCAGTGCGTCATCGAGCAGATTTGTCGCGCTCACCAGCGAGAAGCGCACGTAATTGTTTCCTTCCGTTCCGAACGCAGCACCGGCGATGGCTGCAACGCCTACTTCTTCGAGCAGAATCCTTTGCACTTCTTCCGCGGACTTTCCCGTTTCTTCAATGTTCACCCAGGCATAAAAGGCGCCGTCCGGCGGCTGGCAGCGGAAGCCGGGAATTTTGTTCAGCTTCTGGACGAAGCTATCGCGGCGTTTGCGGTATTCAGCGACCATGGCCGGAACAGCGTTCGTCGAATCCTGAAGCGCTTCAATCGCCGCAACTTGGGAAAATTCCGCGGTGCAAGTGAAGGTGTTCAGCACCAGCAAGTCCAGCGCGTCGATTACGCGCTCGGGCGCAACCGCGTAGCCCAGGCGCCAGCCGGTCATGGCAAAGGATTTCGAGAAGCCGTCAATGATCACGGTGCGTTCGGCCATTCCGGGCAGCGCCCGAATCGATTTGTACTCACCGTTGAACACGATACGCGCGTAAACCTCGTCGGAAACAATCCAAAGATCGTGTCTCTCGGCGAGTCCGGCGATTTCGGCCAGGGTTGTTTCGCTGAACACCGTGCCGGTTGGATTGTTCGGCGAATTCAAGATGAGCATCCGCGTGTTTGACGTGATTTTAGAGGCGACCTCCGCCATATCCGGCTGAAATTTGTTCCTTTCGCGCAAAGCATAGGGAATGGCTCTGGCTCCGAGTCCGCGCGAAAACGACGGATAGATCGGAAAGCCCGGAACCGGATACAGCACCTCGTCGCCCGGTTCGATCAAGGCCATCATGGCCAGAGAAAGCGCCATCTTGCAGCCGGGCGCGACGAGGACTTCGCCGGCCGCTACAGGCAGATTCCGGGTGCGCTTCAGATAATCGGCGATGGCGTTCCTCAACGGCGCGATACCGCGCGTCGCGACGTAGCGGTCGCGACCATTGGCGACCGCGGCACGAACCGCATCAACCACAGGTGCCGCAGGATGAAAATCGGGTTCGCCTAACTCAAGATGAATGATGGAGCGGCCTTGCTTTTCGAGTTCTTTCGCGCGAGCGAAGACCGCCAAGGCGCCTTCACCCGTCAGGACCGAAATCCGGGATGCGATCCTTGCCATGGCGGAGGATGATAACACCTTGCGTGACGACGGTTTCCTCGGATGTAAGCCCGGACGTAAAATAGCCTGTAAGATACTTTCTTTTCGAGGCTTAGCGCCCTGCTCGTGGCTAGATTCGGGGCCGTACCGGGCCTGACGCTACTTATCTGGCGGCATGGACGCTTCTACGGCATTTTTGCTTAGCGCAACCCGCGGAGTTGCGTTATCGTCTAACCTTAGGGAAAGGGTCCGCGCCCCTCGAGGTGCCCCATGAAAAAACTGTCTTTGCTGTTCTTTGCGCTGTCGCTGGCCTTTGTCTCTATGGTCGCGTCTCCTCGAGCCTCGGCTGACGCCAGCCATGCGCGGATCGTCCGACTCAGCCTGGTGCAGGGCGACGTTCGTTTTGCGCGGGAGTTCCATAAGGACTCGATGGAGGATGCCAAGGCGGTTTGGGAAGTGGCTCCTCTGAATCTTCCACTTCGCCAAGGCAGCGCGCTTGCCACCGATGCCAACAGCCGCGCAGAAGTAGAATTTGAAAACGGTGCGATGGCGTTTCTCAGTGCCAACACTCTGATCGAGTTTTACGATCTTTCGCTCGACGACGGCGCCCTCATTACCAGGCTGATTCTGCGGCAGGGTAGCGCCATTTTCTACGCGCATCCGGGAAAGGGTGACTATTTCAGCGTCACCGGCGGCGATTTCAGCGTGGAGGCCAACGGACGCACACGTTTTCGCCTGGACAATTTTGACGATGGCAGCAACGTCGCCGTGGAACTCGGCCAGGTCAATGTGCTGCGCAATAAGGTTTCAAAGGTACTCGAGAGGGGCCAGGCGTATTCCCTCAATATCAACGACAACAGCGCTCCGGTGATCGGCCGCGCCGGCGAGTACGACGATTTTGACAAGTGGGTTTCCGGACGCATCGATGCCGTTGCCACGGCCACGAACTATTCTAGCCAGTATGTGAATTCACCCGACTACAGTTCCGGGTTCGCCGATCTTTATAATTACGGTTCTTTTTACAACATTCCGGGTTATGGCTTCGGTTGGCAGCCGTACGGAGCGGGTTTGGGTTGGAATCCCTTCGGCTTCGGTAGCTGGTATTCGGATCCCGCTTTCGGTTGGAGTTTTATCGGTTCCGCGCCTTGGGGATGGCTGCCTTACCATTTCGGCGGCTGGGTTCTCAGCCCTGTCTATGGATGGGTCTGGTTGCCGACCGGCTTTGGCTATGGCGGCTACGGTTATGGCGGGGGACCGTTCTTGTATCACCCGATTACCGCCGTCTGGGTTCGTTCCGGCACGGCCACTGGTCTGGTTCCCATCCATCCCGCGGACGCGTACGGGAAACCGCCAATCAATTTGGCGAACGGCGTTTATCCGCTGCATGGAACCGCAATTGGTGCGAGCATGAATCCGCCTGCGACAGAAAAGTGGTCGATTCTTAAGAGTCCGCCTCACGATGCGTTGACCGCGACTCCCCTTGGAGTGACGACGCAACCCACGCGCGTATCCCGAACGATTCTCTCCGGCCGCTCGGTCACGTTGAGCCGCGATTCTTCGATTGTCTACGATCCGGCGCAACACCGCTTCGTCAATGGCGGCAACGCAGGCAAGGACGCCGCGGAAGAAGGGAAGGGAACCCAAGGGACCACCGCGGCGGGCAAAGCACCAGCAAAGGCTGCCGTCGCCAGCGGGCCGGAACGTGCGCCGAATCCACCCGCGGTTGCGAATGGCGCAGGGATGCCGGCGCGGCCGCACATCACTCCTCCGCATCCTCCTTCCGGTGGTTCCTCTCACCCGCCCGGGGGCGGAGCGGTCTGGAATGGCGCTTCGGCAGGCCCGGGCAATGGCGCGAGTTCGTCGCACACTACGACTGCCGCTCCCGCTCCTAGTGGCCACGCAGGGGGCGGACACCACTGAGATCTCGCGAAAGGTATCTGAGGACGCGGCTCGCATGTTTCATGCGAGCCGTTTGCTTTTGCGCTGATGCTTGCTACGGCTCAGGAAAAAATCAGGCCGGCGTAGCCCACGACTTCGTTCCTGTTTCCGTTGACATCGCCGGACGTCGAATAACGAACGAGCTCCGCTTTTCCTCCGCCGAGGTGATTGAGGGCCGTCAGCATGGTGACGGCCGGCCCCAGGCCGCACATGGAGACGCGCTCCGTGCGGCAAACATCGTAAAGTCCCCTAGCGTCCATCTTCAACATGCGCTCAATCGCCTTTTCATCCTTCCGGCGCGTTATGTCGTCGTCTTCGTAATGATTCATATCGGAAGAGGTCACGATCAGGATCTCTTCCCCTGCTTCTTCGAGAGCCCGCGCGACGCCTTCGCCGGTCTCTTGCAGCTCTTCATAACGCTCGGTACCGACCGCCACTGGAACGAAGGAATAACCAGGCGACAGCATCTGCAGGAAAGGAAGCTGCACTTCAAGCGAGTGTTCCCTGCTGTGGGCTATGCGGTCCTCGCGCAACCAGGGGCAGTGCTTGAGCAAACTGTCCGCCAGCGGCTTGTCGATGGCTACGTCGCCGAGCGGCGTTCGCCAGGAGCCTTCCGAGAGAATCGCCAGCGCTTCTCCCCGGGAGTAATGTCGTACACCGAGCAAAAGGACTTTTCTTGGCAGTGCGATGCGCGCGAAAACTGCGCCGGCCACCGCGCCCGAATACATGTATCCGGCGTGCGGCACCAGGCAGGCACGTACCTTTACTTTTTTCTGACGCTCCTCTTCCTTTGTGTATTTTTCGACGAGGGCGGCGAGTTCTTTAGGATTCGCAGGATAAAATTGTCCGGCAACCGCGGGAAGGCGCAACATAGCTCCCTCCAGGTTTAGAGGGGCCGCGAAGGTTTACCTTTGATCTTCACCGCCGTGCGCGACGACGGGTCGTAGTAGATGGTGACTTTGTCGCCGTACTGGTAACCGCCAGTATCGACAATCTTCTGCATCTTGGCGGCGACATCCTGATTGAGCGGGAACGTCTGGATACCCAGGTCATCGCCCTTGGCCCTTACCGTCACTTGCGCGACATTGGCGTGGACGATGTAGCCATCGAATCTCAGCACCCCGGTTGGTTTCGGCTTGGGCGCCAGCTTTACAATAATCGGCTTGGCTTCATCGATAATCATCGGAGCTATTTCGTTAATAATGATCGGGGTCAGCATCGGATCCTGGGCAGCAGCACGCGGCGGGGTCAAGGTGCCGAGCAGCACCATAGCCGATCCACAGACTAGCGATGTTGTAAAAAGCTTTCTCATTCGGTGTCGTCCGTGGCAATTCGAAGAGACTTCAGAAAGCGAACATCCTGTGGCGTCATCGCCAGTCGCGAAGGCTGCCGCTTATCCGGGTCCTGGTCCAAGGATTCCTGATCCACCTGGATTCGAAGGGATTCGAGGAAGCGCCGATCCTGCGTGGTCATCTTCGGCATTTCGGAGCCGTCGCGCCGCGCCAGTCCGATGGTCGCGTCCAGTTTCAGCACGATGTCATAGCCATGCGCCCGCACACCGGCAATTGCTCCGGTGATCCGTTCCGACTCCGATACGGTGTCATTGATGGCGTGCCCAAGTTCGCGCAGAAGGTTCTTGAGGTGATCGTCGAGTTGCAAGGGCGGCTCCCCCAGTACCACTACAGCTGATTTTAGGCCTACAAGAAGTTGGATACAAGTCAACCTTTTGCCGTTGTTTTCAATGAATACAGCCCTTTCTGTTAACGAGCTTCTCATTTCTGAGCTAAGATTCAGGTATGTCGACGGCAGCAGTTTCTCGCCCGAAGGAGTCGCGAGGATTTACACGGCTGTGGCGGGCTTTGAAGCAGATCTTTTACGAAGCAGCGGGCGCCATGTTTGCGATTCTGGCGTTTGGATGGCTTAATTCCGCCTTTCGCGCTTGGACGCGCGACGTGGCTCACTGGCTGATCGTGGTTTCCGTTGCGATCGCACTGCTCTTCATATTTTTTGCGGTTACTTCATTTCGACGCGCCCGATCACTGTAAGCAGGTTCCAAGTTCTATCTCGAATCGAAGGAACCGATACCGTATTTCCTCCTGCTCAATCGATATGCTCCGATTTCTGCTCCAAAGCACAGGCTGCGACTGTTTCGGCACTGTAGTATTCTGGCCGCGGGCACAAACATGAAGCTGATTCTTGCCTCCGCCTCACCCCGACGCGCGCAGATTTTGCGCGATGCGGGCATTTCTTTTTCGATCATGTCTTCCGCCATCGACGAAACGCCTTATCCGGAAGAGACGCCGGAACAGATGGTTCGGCGTCTTGCCGACGCGAAGGCGGACCTGGTTGCCGCGCGCGCCGTTGGCACCGCAATTCTCGTTGCCGCGGATACCGTGGTCGTCGTTGATGGGCAGATTCTCGGCAAACCTCGGTCCACGGACGACGCGCGCCGCATGCTGGAGTTATTCTCCGGGCGCAGGCATTCTGTGGTCACCGCAGTTTCTGCGATTCGTTTGCCTGAAATGCAGCGACGGCAGTTCGTAGAAACGACTCTGGTCACCTTTGCTCCGCTCTCGCCTGATGAAATCTCTCGCTACCTTTCGACCGACGAGCCTTACGACAAAGCCGGGGCTTACGCGATTCAGGGCCATGCGGGACGCTATATTCCACGCATCGAAGGATGTTATTTCAACGTTGTCGGCCTTCCGCTGGCGCGTTTAGTGGAGACGCTTCGAGACCTTGGTTGGTCGGAAGATCACGAATCGGAGTAGTGCTGCATCCTGCGTAAATGAAAACGCCCCGAATCCGACGGGGCGCTTCCTAAAGATTCTTCGTTGAAGATTGTCGCCGCTCAGGCCGGCGTGACGCTGACTTCGACGGAGTTCACGCTCTCGCCGTAGGAGCCGACGGAAGTCACGACATAATAGTAGGTTGCGTTTCCCAGGCCTTCATCGGAATACGAGGTCGCGCCGGTTGAGGCGATCAGTGCGTAGGGGCCACCGCTCGATCCGGACCGTTTCACGTTGTAGGAGCTCGCTCCGTTGCTGGCGTTCCAACTGATGGTGGCCTGCCCGCGTCCGGACTTGCCGGTAACTCCGCCGGGAGCCGATGACGGCACCTGCTGAGAGGGTGCTGGTGCGGTGGCCGTGCCACCGGACATGCCGTCCTTGAAACTGCGAATGCCCTCGCCCAATCCCTTCATCACTTCCGGAATGCGTCGGCCGCCAAAGAAGATCAATACGACGGCCAATACAATGAGCCAGTGGAATATGCTGAATTCACCCATAATCGATCTCCGCTCGTCATCTCTCACCACCCGGCGAACAGGGGCAACTGCAATTCGTTTTATGCCGGGATCGTTCTGGTTTAATCCCCTACAGGATAACACGCTCATCGCCCATGCGGCGCGTCAAGCGCTGCCGGTCCAGGTATTCGAGGAGCGGTATGGCGTATTTGCGCGTGATGCCGGTCAGCTCCTTAAAAGTGGGCACGCCGATGCGCGGACCCTTGGTTTTCTTGTAGTTTTCGAGCAATTCGGAGAGACGGCCGAGGGCGTCGCGATGGAAAATGAGTTCCGGCGAGACACGGATCAACACTTTTTCGCGAAGCAGAAGTTGCAAAAGTTTTTCCGCCCCGTGACTTTCGACCGACAATTGCGCTAGCACTTCTTTCGCCGAAGGCACTGCCAAGCCCGCGGTGGCGAAGGCCTGCTCAATTTGCCGTTTTGCCCACGACTCTTCCGGCGTCAACGTGATCTCGCTACCGGGTTTCTTGACCAGTTCGCCCTGCAGGATAATCTTATTTTGTTTCGTTAATTCTTCGAGTGCCGATCGAAATGTTTCGGTTCTCAGACGGCGCCCCGCGGCCAAGCGCAGTTCCTCGCGGGGGATACCCGCGAGCAGAGGATTTTCCTTGTGGAAGGTCTCTAAGCGAGCCGAAAGCTTTTTTGTGATCTCCTGAAACGGTCCTTCCGCTAACAAGAGCAAAGGTTCCTGACTCACAGCACGAACCGCGCGCACTTTTTCCAAGTTCAACGCCGCAGTACGCACTTCCGTCTCCATCCATCCCGTACGGGGAATGATCTCCTCCATGCCGAGGCCGAAAATATTTCGCTCGACCATCGAACAAAGAATTTCCTCGCCCGACCCTCGTTCGAGCGTCTCGAGATACCGCGTGCGTCCGGTGTCTTTTCGCGTTGTCCGTCGCGCCAGCGGATCGAGAATTTCTCCGCCCCCAATCGTGATGACCGGAGAAAACTGCCGGGCGATGAAGCAATCGCCGCGCACCACGACGACTTCGTCCACCAAGCGCAGTTGTACAAATGCGGCTTCGCCTGGAAGCAATTCCGTTTCCTGGTGGAGCAGAACCTCCGCAATGGTCTCGACCGTTCCTGCGTGAAAGTGCACCTTTGCGCGGTGTTTCAGTGGCGGCGCGCTCCGCAGCAACTCCATACGAGCGTCAATGCGCCGCGTATTGGCGAAGCGTCCCGGAGCGGCAATTACCATACCCCTCTCAAGCGCGCCGTGCCGGATTCCGGGAAGATTCACCGCGGTACGGAGCCCGGCCTGCGCGCGTTCGACAGATTTTCCTCCCGTCTGCACCCCGCGCACGCGCAGCAACTTTTTTCCGGGGAGCAGTTCGACTTCATCTCCCACCGCAACCTGCCCGGAAACCAAAGTCCCGGTCACGACCGTGCCAAAACCTTTCACTGCAAAAGAGCGGTCGATTGGTAGCCGAAAATAGCGTTCCGTCGACTTCTCCGAGACTTTTTGCGCTTCGTCGAGAAGCACCTCTGTCAATTGTGCCAGTCCGGTGCCGGTCTTCGCGCTCACGGGCAGGATAGGCGCGCCCGCGAGGAACGAGCCTTTCACGAACTCTTCCAATTCGAGGCGCATTAGTTCTACGGTGTGTCGCTCTACCAGATCCGTTTTTGTCAATGCGATGACGCCGCGCTTCACGCCCAATAAGCGACAAATGTCGAAGTGCTCACGGGTTTGCGGCTTGATCGATTCATCGGCCGCAATCACCAGCATCACCAAATCGATGCCCGAAGTGCCCGCAAGCATGTTTTTCACGAAGCGCTCGTGACCCGGCACATCCACGAAACCGAAGCTCACGCCGCCTGCCTCGAGAAAGGCGAATCCCAGATCAATCGTGATACCGCGGCGTTTTTCTTCCTGCAAACGATCCGGATGGGTTCCGGTCAGCGCTTCGATCAGAGTGGATTTACCGTGATCGATATGCCCGGCAGTTCCGACAATGATGCTCTTGTTGACATCCTCCCCTGCATGAATGCCGGGGATTGCTACCGGCTCTATACGCTTTCGCGTGTCTTTGACCATAATCCACAGGTATCACAAATGCGGTGCGTTTGCAGGCGATAAAGTCGGCCTTACTCGGCCCTAAAGGACCGGGCTTGCGGCCTCCTGCTGGGCCATTTCTGCCAAATTGAGCTTTGCTGATTCCGGGATGCTTCGAAAGAAGATTGTCGCGTCAACTTCTTGTCGATTATTACGTTAGCCCTTGGCCGCTGCAATCTCGTCCACAATTTCTTGCGCGGCTGCGCGTGGGTCGCTTGCCGCCAGAATCGGACGGCCGACGACAAGAAAATCTGCGCCTGCTTTGATCGCTTCGCGCGGCGTCGCAGTTCGCGCCTGGTCGTCTTTCTTCGCGCCAAGGCTCTTTTCTTTGGGCCTCACACCGGGCGTGACGATTAGAAATTCCCGTCCACAAGCTTTGCGAATCGCTTTCGCTTCCTGCACCGAGGCGACAACGCCGTCCACGCCAGCTTTCTCGGCCAGCTTCGCCAGCTTCGCCACGCGCGATTTCGGCGACCCACCAATGCCCACTTCGCGGATTGCTTTTTGATCCATGCTCGTAAGGATGGTCACGGCCAGCAACCGGGTACGATCCGCGCCCATCGGCACACCCGCACTTGCGGCTTGCGCAGCTGCGCGCATCATCGCCGTGCCACCGAGTGCGTGGACGTTGACCAGCTGCACGCCAGGCATCGCTGCGGAAGCCAGGACCGCTCCCGCCACTGTGTTGGGTATGTCGTGGAATTTCAGATCGAGGAAGATGCCAGGACCCATTTGCGCGACTTGACGGACCGCATCGGGCCCCGCGGCAGTAAACAGCTGGCTGCCGATCTTGAACATGCCTACAAGATCTGCCACTTGCTTTGCGAACTTCAGTGCGGAGCTAAGAGAATCAAAATCGAGGGCTACGATCAGGCTGCTTCGTGGATGGGCGTCAAAGCTCAAGGTCTCGGGACGTGCCCGAAACAGTTTAGTTCAGATCGGATTCCGTTCGGGTGTGCTTCGGCGGCACTTGCAGCAGTTCCAGCCGAACCTGACTCACTCCCGAGCCGATCAGACCTATCTTCCGGGCTACCCGATAGGATACATCAATTTCGCGCCCTTCTTGGTAAGGTCCGCGATCATTAATGCGGGCAACTTCGTATTTGCCACTGCTCAGGTTCACGATGCGCACCCAGGAACCAAACGGGAGCGTGGGGTGGGCAGCTGTCAGGCTTTCGGAGTTAAAGCGCTCCCCGTCGGCGGTCACCTTGCCGTTGAACTCTGGCCCATACCAACTGGCGTTTCCAACCCATGTCTTGATGGGTTTTACGGGAGTGCTGAGATGGGCAACGAGAGGTGCTTCGATGCCTGGAGCAATCAGGAACATTAGGGGTACCCAGCGAATCGCAGCCCAGATCATGAAGATTGGTTTTCGCATAGTGTGGTCTTTTTGCAACGAACTACCAAAAAGTATAGCATTATTACCGCATTATGTCAACCCGTCTGTGCCGCGAATTTATCTCTTATCTCTTTGAAAGTAAACACATTAGCCTCTTCCAGGGCACGCGCCAAGCCGCCGGCCATGGCCTCACTGGCCCTCGGGTCAGAGAAGCTGGCCGTTCCGACCTGTACCGCCGACGCCCCGACAGCCATATATTCGAGCACGTCCTCTACTTGTTCTATGCCACCCAACCCAATCACCGGGATCTTCGAGGCCTTCTGGACCTCCCAAACCAGCCGCAGCGTGATCGGCTTTATAGCCGGACCGGAAAGTCCTCCGGTGGCATTGCCCAGAAGTGACTTTCCAGTCCTAAAGTCAACAGCCATAGCAGGATACGTGTTCGCGATGGTCAGAGCGTCGGCCCCCGCCTCCTCTGCCGCCCGGGCGATCATGCCTATATCGGTCACGAGTGGGCTTAGCTTTACCCACAGTGCTCGTTTTGGGGCAGCTCGCCGCGCCGCACCAACGACTTCGCTTACCACCGCAGGGTCGTTTCCAAACTGCATCCCGCCGCGTTTTACGTTAGGACAGGAGACATTCAGTTCATAGGCAGCTATGCCTTCGCTACCTTCTAACCACCGGATGACCTCTATATAGTCGTCCAAGCAGTAACCAAAGACGTTGACGATCAGGTGAGTGTTGTATTTTAGCAACAGTGGTAGCTTATCCGCGACGAACGCCTTCACCCCGACATTCTGCAGCCCGATGGCGTTCAGCATCCCTGACGGAGTCTCGCAGAGCCGGGGAGCTGGGGCTCCTTCGATCGGCTCGAGGGAGATGCCTTTCGTGACAAACCCTCCCAGCCGGTTCAGGTCAACCAGGTGGGCAAACTCGACTCCGTAGCCAAAAGTTCCACTGGCTGAGATGATCGGATTATTTAGGCGCAGGGCGCCGACCTGGACGCTGAGATCGATGCGATTGGCGGAACGCACGGTGGGCAGGGAGGATACCACGAGGACGGTTCTCCGCCCCATAGAATCTTGCCACAGCCGAGGCTACTTT
The DNA here is from genome assembly GCA_963783955.1 of Candidatus Acidiferrales bacterium. GTDB lineage: Bacteria > Acidobacteriota > Terriglobia > Acidiferrales > UBA7541 > Acidiferrum. The sequence goes on from CAWAPN010000008.1 coordinate 25,917, forward strand.
GCGGTGTGCTTCTCGAGGACCTCGCTCAGGACTCGGCCGTCATGAACCGCGAGAGTGACACCGGTCAGCGCGCCGAGCGTCGGGGCTATGTCCGCAGGCGTGGCAGATTCAAAGTACTCTCCGCGCTGAATGCCGTAGCCCATGAAAAGAATCGGTACGCGTTGGTCGTAGTAGTACGGCGTTCCGTGACCGGCTCCGGTGGAACTCTCCGAACCCATCGCGGAAGCTTCGGTTAGCCAGTACGGTTGCTGGAGCAGATACAGATCACCACTCCTCGCCGCGAGAAAGCTCAATTCCGCCGCCGTCCTTGCCGGCGACAGAGTTTTGATGCGACTGCCCAGCTCCTCGGCGCGAAATACCTCGGCCACTCCGGGTGTCGATAGCGCTGCATCCAGAAGAGCTTTCATCGCCGCCGGATCATGCCGCAATTGCCCGTAGACCGGCACGGAGAAGTAAATATCATGTCCAGAGACCTTCGCGATTACCGGTTTGGCAAAATTGAATGGCTCCAAGGCCTTTTCCAATCGCGCTTGCAGGTCAGGCAGACTGAGCACTCCAGCGTCGAAGCCGGTCTTCCTCATGTCCGCCGGAATAGGCGCTACTCCGTGGTCCGCGGTCAACACTACGACGTAGTTGCCACGGCCCACTTTTTGGTCCAGGTGCGCGAACAGCTCTCCCAAGTCCTTGTCCAGCCGCACCAGGATGTCTTGGATTTCCCAGCTTCGTGGCCCAAACGTGTGACCCACGTAGTCGGTCGAGGAATAGCTGACGCCCAAATAGTCCGTGCCGCCACTTTTTCCGAGACGCAAGGAATCCACGGCCGTTTCAGCAAGCTTGGTGAGATAGGCGTCGGCAAACGGGCTGGTGCACCACTCGAAGTAAAAAGCCGTGTCGGGCGAAGTCGCTCCCTCTTTCCCGTGCAATGCGAAGGGAAATGTCAAGCCCCAGCCGTCGACCGTCGCGGCTCCCGATGTCTTTTCCTCATACAAATATTGCTTTTGTGGCAAAGAGAGCGACCAGGTTTTGCCGTAGTCCTCTGTTACCGGGTGCTGCTTCACGTAGTCTTCAATAAACGGCACCGGTCCATAAGGCGACGAAGTGACCCATGCGCCTGTCGCGGTGTCGAACCATGTGGCGGCGTCCGCTTTGTGTCCCGCCATAGGTGATCGCCGCTCTCGCCTTCAAAGAGAACGTCACTACTCGCGTCAGGCCGCCGGTCTGGAACTTCAGTTCTTCGGCGTAGGAGGGCAGGAGCATCCGCCAGGCGGAATCTCCGCCTTTCGTCGTGCCACCTGCATAAGCGGTGTTCTTTACGTCCGGATCGCTGGTGCACGTCACCATTTTCTGTTCGTCGCGATCCCACCAGGCATTTGCGACCATGCCGTGGTTCATCGGAAATGCTCCCGTGGATATCGTGGAATGACCCACGCACGTCTCCGTCACCGCGTAGGGATAGGCCGCAGTGCGGAGCCAGGCGCCTTCCTCTACCAGGCGTTTCAGCCCGCCGCTCCACTGCACGCGAAACTTGTCCACGTAGTCCGCTCGCATCTGGTCCACTACAATGACTACAACCAGCTTTGCGCGCGACGGTTGTGCCGCCGTCTTTCGGAGTGCTACAGGCTTGTCTTTTGGCGTTTGCGCCCACGCAGCCATGGCCGCGAGGATCGCCATTGCCATCCACATGCCTCGCAGGCAGCGGCGACCGCGTTTCCCTAGGATCATTGGAGTTTCTCCCAAACCTTGCGAAGTCTAGCATGGGGTGTGAACTTTTCCTTTTCCGGACTTGTGTTAGCATTTACGCCGATATGCGAATCATTGAAAAGAGTCAGCTCATGTCCGCTGCGGAGATCGACCGGACGCTGCAGCGCCTTGCCCATCAAATCGTTGAGAAAAGCGGGGGGACACGCAATCTTGCGCTGATCGGGATACGCCGGCGCGGCGTACCACTGGCCGAGCGTATCGCCCGGGCCATGCGAGGCATCGACGGCGTGGAAGTTCCCGTGGGCACGCTGGATATCACGCTTTATCGCGACGACCTCTCCAAGGTGGCGCCGCAGGCGGTGCTTCAGTCGTCTCACATCGCGTTCGGCGTCGATGCCATGGACCTCGTCCTGGTGGACGATGTCCTCTACACCGGCCGCACGATTCGCGCGGCCATGAACGGCTTGTTCGATCTCGGCCGGCCGCAGCGCATCTCGCTTTGCGTGCTGATCGACCGCGGTCATCGCGAAATGCCCATCGAGGCGCAGTACGTCGGCCGTACCGTCCAGACCAGCGATACGGAAATTATCGAGGTCCGTCTTAGCGAGATCGACAACGAGGAGCGCGTAGTGCTGGTCGATCGCGTGGACGCCTGACGTAGCTTGGCGGAAGTTTTTGCGTCCCCGAGGTTCTCCGCGTAAAATGAAGTCCGATCAGGAGCGCGGCCTTGCACCTCGCTTTGAGATGCGCCCCGGCTTCTTACGAGAACAAAGTGAACTACCGCTTTCGTGATTTACTCGCGATCGAACCTCTCAGTGCAGACGAAATCACATTTATTCTCGACCAATCCAGGCCGTTTCAGGAAATTCAACGCAATCCTTTGAAAAAACTCGCCACTTTGCGTGGCAAAACGGTGGCGCTCGCGTTTTTCGAAAATTCCACTCGCACGCGACTGAGTTTCGGCACGGCCGCTGCGCGTCTTGGCGCTGATACCATGAACCTGCAAGCGGAAGCGTCCAGCTTGAAGAAAGGCGAAACGCTTCTCGACACCGCCAACAACCTGAACGCGATGAAGCCGGATTGTTTTGTGATGCGCCATTCCTCCTCGGGCGCCGCTGATTTTGTCGCGCGTCATCTGGGAATCCCCGTAGTCAACGCTGGGGACGGCACCCACGAGCATCCTTCGCAAGGCTTGCTAGACGCTCTTACGATCCGCGACAGGAGGGGATCGCTCAACAATTTGAATGTCACGATCCTCGGCGACATTGCCCATTCCCGTGTGGCGCGTTCAAACATTCATCTTCTCGGCAAATTTGGCTGCCGCTTCACTCTCTGCGGACCGGCGATGTGGGTGCCGCGCGAACTCGAACATATCGGCCCTGCTGGCACGCCCATTCGCTGCGTCTATCGCGTCGAAGAAGCCCTTGAGGACGCCGACGTGATCATCGTCCTACGCGTTCAGACAGAGCGCCTTCACGAGCCTTCGCTTTCCCAGAATGATTACATCCTGCTCTATCAGCTCAATGCCGAACGCATGAAACTCGCCAAACCGGACGCACTCATTCTCCACCCTGGACCGATCAACCGTGGTACGGAAATTACGCCCGAGGTCGCCGACGGACCCCGCTCGGCGGTACTCGAGCAGGTCACCAATGGCGTTTCCGTGCGCATGGCCATTCTGTACATCTTGATGGTCGGCGCAGCCGACGGGACACATCCCGCTCTCGAAGGAAACGCTGCCGGGTCTCCCAAGGAATCTGCTCATGCTACTGATTAAGAACGGGCGCGTTGTCGATCCGGCAACGAAAACCGACGACGCATGGGACCTTCTGCTGAACGGCGAGCACATTGCGGAGATTGCGCCGGCAGGAAAGATTACCCATGGCGACGGCGTGCAAACTTTTGACGCCACCGGGCTTATCGTAGCCCCAGGTTTCATCGATATGCACGCCCACTTGCGCGAGCCAGGGCAGGAAAATTCCGAAACCATCGAAACCGGTTCTCACGCGGCTGCGCGGGGTGGCTTCACGGCGATCTGTTGCATGCCGAATACCAAGCCAGTAAACGACAACGCGTCGATCACACGCTTTATCGTCGATCGCGCCAGAGCGTTTGGCCACGTGCGGGTGTGGCCCATCGGCGCGGCAAGCGTAGACAGCCGGGGCGAAGCGATTTCCGATATCGCCGCCATGCGCGACGCGGGAATTGTCGCGGTTTCCGACGACGGAAGGCCCATTGCCACTGCAAAACTTGCCCGCCAGATCATGGACTACTGCCGTTCGCTCGATCTTCTGGTGATTGAACATGCCGAAGACGTTTCGCTCGCCGCGGGCGCGGTGATGCGTGAAGGCATTGCCTCGACGCGGTTGGGATTGGCGGGTATGCCGGCTGCGGCCGAATCGGTTTGCGTTGCTCGCGACGTCCAGGTTGCGGAACTTACCGGCGCGCGACTGCACATTGCGCACCTCTCTGCGAAGTCTTCGCTTGCTCAAGTCCGTTTCGCCAAGCAGAACGGCATTCACGTGACTTGTGAAGTCACGCCCCACCACTTCACTTTGATCGACGAAGATGTCACTTATGATTCACGCTACAAGATGAATCCGCCGCTTGCCGCGCGCGAGGATCGCGAGGTACTACTCGAGGGGCTCGCTGACGGCACGGTCGACGCGATTGCCACGGATCACGCGCCGCATGAGCCAGCGATCAAAGATGTGGAGTTCGACAAAGCCCCGTTTGGTATTTTGGGCTTTGAAACCGCGATCGGCCTCGCGCTCGAGCAACTCGTTCATTCCGGCCGGATTCCTCTGATGCGCTTGGTCGAGCTTTTCACGACCGGCCCGGCTCGCGTTCTAGGAAAAGAACGCAAACTCGCCGTCGGCGAGCCCGCCGACATCACTATTTTTTCGCTGGATCGATCTTGGACCTACGAGGTCAAGCATTCGGCCAGCAAGTCGCGCAACTCTCCTTTCGACGGCCACGAATTCAAGGGTGGACCGGTCGCAACGATTGTCGCTGGGAAAATCGCCTACAAGCACTAGAGCGGAGGCGTAGAACGTAGCGTTGGCGCTATTGTTTTGGCCGAGGCGTTTCTCGGAGAAGTTCCCGGTGAAATTCGCTCTGCCCGCGCCGCAACCCTCCTGTGTGAACTCAATAAAGGCTTGTGAGCCGTCGTGTTCCGGCCATTGCCGCCAGCCCGACCTGCGGCGTGTGGCAGGTTACGCCGCGTCGTGTTTCATTTTTACAAATAACCATCTCGCGGCATAGCCGCTCGCACGAGCGGGTTCGGGTAAGCATGGTCCGTTACAGTGGTTCTAAGGATCCCCATGCGTTCCGCGTCTGTAACCAGGTTCGTCTTCGCTCTGCTGGCAGCCGCCGCCTGCTCTTCGCCTTCCCATGCGCAATCTCCCAGGCTCCGGATGCAAAACGAGCAAATCACAAATTTTCACAGCGACATCACGCTCGAAGGCGATTCTACCTTGCAGGTCACGGAAACCATTACCGTCTTTGCTGCCGGCCGCCAGATCCGTCACGGAATCTACCGCGACTTCCCTACCAGCTATTACGACACGTTCAACAATCACTACGTCGTTGGTTTCCAGATGCTTTCCGCGACGTGCGATACCAGGGAAGAGCCGTTTCGGGTAGGGGACAATTCGAACGGAAAACGCATCTACCTGGGCGATGCCAATCAAATCGTAGCGAACGGCGTCCACGTCTATACCATCACCTACACCACCAATCGCCAACTCGGCTTTTTTGCAGATCACGACGAGCTTTTCTGGAATGTCACCGGCGTCGGCTGGGGCTTTCCCATCGAAACCGCTTCCGCCACCGTGCATCTGCTGCCCGGCATTCCCGCCGCCAAAGTACAACTTTCCGGATATACCGGACGGCAGGGTTCGCGCCAATCGCAACTGACGACTTCGACCGGGAATTCCGCTTTTCAATTTGTTACCACGCGGCCGCTTGCGCCGCGTGAAGGGCTGACCATTCTTCTGCAGTGGCCGAAGGGCTATATCGCAGAACCTACCTTCTCGCAAAAGGCCGCGTTTTTCTTCCGTGACAATCGCGGCGCGCTTCTTCTCGCAGTCGGCTTTATCGTCCTGCTGGTTTACTACCTAACGGTCTGGTCCGCAGTCGGACGCGACCCGGTTCGCGGCGTTGTCATGGCGTTCTACGAACCGCCATCCAATCTTTCTCCCGCCCAACTGCGATACCTCGATCGTATGGGCTTCGACAACAAGACTTTTTCGGCCGCGATTCTGGACATGGCCGTACGTGGCTTCCTGACGATTAAAGAACAAGCCGGTTCCTATACGCTCTACACCACCGGCAAACCAAACTCGATACTCTCCGAGGATGAACGGATGGTGGCCGCGTCTCTGTTTGACGGCCGGGACCAAGTGTGGCTGCACAACGAGAATCACCGGCAGATTCGCGGCGCGCTGAAAGGACTGCGCCAGTTTCTCGCAGCTACGGAACAAAAGACCTATTTCGTCACGAACTCCCGTTACCTGATCGCTCCGATCGTTTTGTCGCTTCTTATCGCTTTATGGTGTTTAGCACTGCTCGGCTCCGGGAAAATCTTTGCGAGCATCTTTCTTGCGTTCTGGCTCAGCCTGTGGAGCCTTGCCGTTTACGGAATGCTGACAAAGGTGGTTGCGACCTGGCGAACGGTTCTCGGTGCGCGATCTGGGGCGCTTAGGGAAGCCGTCGGCGTCGGAAAAGCGGCCTTGTTGACCTTGCCCGTGATTCCATTTGTCTTTTTTGAATTGATGGCTTTCTGGTTTATCTGGAAATTCACTTCTTTTTCTTTTGTACTGTACGTGTTTGGCTGCGGCGTCCTCCACGTTCTTTTCCTGCATCTCATGAAGGCTCCTACGTTCCGAGGGCGGCGCTTGATGGATCAGGTAGAAGGATTCAAGATGTTTTTGGGTGCAGTCGATGGCGAGCGCCTCAATCGCGTCATGCCTCCAGAGCAGACTCCGGCTGTCTTCGAGAAATTTCTGCCTTACGCGTTGGCGCTCGATGTGGAACAGGACTGGGCAGAGAAATTCTCCCAGTTGCTTGCCGGAGCGAGTACGGCGCCAGGCGTGTCCAACGGCAGCTATGCCCCTTCGTTTTACTCCGGAGCTTCGTGGAACGGATTCCCGGGAAACAGCTTTGTCTCTTCCTTTGGCAGTTCGTTCACGTCCGCGATCTCTTCATCGGCAACGGCGCCAGGGTCCGGGGGAGGGGGCAGCGGTGGCGGTTCGGGAGGAGGCGGTGGTGGGGGTGGGGGAGGCGGCTGGTAGCCTTACACGGCTCCCTATCTTAAAAACGCTTTTCATTCTAAAGGGTTTATTAAGAACAAAGGGGCTTAGTCGTGCTAATACCCCCTTCCTCCCGAACTGCTTGTTCTACATATTGCCCCGGCAGTTACAGTTAGTTACCGTCGTACAGCTTCCTGATCAGGTCGAGGTCGGATTCGTCCGCAGTGTTGTAGCCCATGTGCACCGAAACCGTCGTGTGTCCCATCGCCTGCATCACGCGCTGCATCGGAATGCCGATGTTGGTGGCGTTTCGCGCGAACGTGGTGCGTGTATAACGCATCTGCAAGTCACCCGCGCCCAAAGCGACGGCAGCCTTCCTCCACGCCGTAACACGTGCCTGACGGTCGCCGAAACCTGGGAACACCAACTCGCCCTGCTGAAACATCTTCGCCAGCATCTTGGCAGTGCCTGACAAGAGAGGAACGCTCCGCACCTTCTTCGTCTCCGCGCCCGGAAACCGCAGGCGGCGCTTTTCGAGGTCCACGTGCTCCCACCGCAGGCGCTCGATTTCGCTCAACCGCATTCCCGTGTGATAGCTGAGGATGAAACCGTTCTTGAAGGTATCTGGCAGCAGCGCGGCGATCTTCGCGAGCGTCAGAGGATTCGGGCGATACTTGGGATGGAAGTATCGCGTTGAGCTGTTTTGGCTGGCATGGTAGTTCCAATATTAGGCAAGTAATCTACCAATAAATACTAATCGTAAGTAATGGGACTATCGAAAGTAATGGTATAAGGTTTTTATAAATCAGATACTTAGCTTTTCCACGCTCTTGGGCGTTCGATTGCTCCCACCACCTTCGGCTCGCTTCACCTAGCCAAGGAGCAACAAATGAAGAATCTCACAAAGGTTCTTGTAGCAGTGTTGTCGGCTATCGTAATTGTTTGGACTGCCGGAGTCTTGACGCCTCGGGTAGTGAAGGCTGTAACCGCGACGTTGGTCCAGAACGTGGACAGCCCTGGACGCAACGCGTGGGCGGCAAGCTGCACTATCGATATGGGAGACATCGCGCACGGTGGATGCAGTATAAGCCCGCTTCCGCAAAAAGAGATTGTGATTCAAACGATTTCCGCAGCGTTGTCGAGCAATGTCTCTACCGAGAACATCGCGCTTACCGTGAACACTGTTGTGGGGGGAAATTTCACTGCATGGTCTACTCAGATTCCTAAGAGTGCTCTCAACATCGCTCCCTACTCACTAGGTTTCAGCCCGCCGGGCACATCGAGTTACTTTCTATCGGGAAACTCGACGACATTGTATGTTGACCCAGCCGTCATCCCACCCACCGGCACTGTCGGCGGTATCTTTGCGTGGATAAACACTCCTACTCCGGTCCCCTCTAGGGTTAACGGCTCCATTTACTTTGTCGGCTACACTGTGAATGTTGATTCGTCTTCGTCTTCCTCATCGTTGTGAGGAAACACCAGCCCGAGGGAGGCGGCCTGGCTGCCTCCTTTTAAACCCACTTTGGCGTTACTCCCGCACAGCCTGTGACGCCCTCACCAAAGCCGTTGGCTCGTTCCCAAAATCAACTAGGTAGTGCAAACCGTCCGTCTTGTCGATGATCGCCTCGATCACGGCGTCGATGATTTTTCCCCCGTGCATCGAGACGCGGATTTTGTCGCCGACTTCAAGGTGGCGTGGGGCTGGGTTGGGTTTTTCATCACTACGTCCACTCCTCAACATAGTGCCTCTTGGCCAAAACCGCCGTTAGATGCGACGACTTGTCGCAGTAGCTGCACTTTATTTGGAGCGGCTCGGCGTCAACTGTTTCTAAATTCTTTTCTTTGCTGACGCGGCTAATCGAAACAGGGAGATCGCAATCGGGACAGGCGAACAACAGGATGTGTACGTATCTCACAGGTGTCTGGGTTCCGCCCTAGCTACTTTCCGGCGCAAAATAGAGCCCAAAAGTAGCAGATTGGTGCATATTCTCGTCTGATTTTATGGCCGGAACATCATTTTCTGCTTGACAGAATTCTAGATGTGCCTACTATCTGTATATGAGTAAGTCACAAAGCAAGCAGCCACTTCTACGTCGACTCCTGAAAACCGCACGCCTCATGGTGCAGGGCGGCTTGTCCGAGACCACACGCCGCTGCGGCAACCGAAACTGCATCTGCCACCGCGACCCAACACAACGGCATGGCCCGCATCTCTACCTGACCTATCGCAGCGAAGGCAAAAGCCGCGCTTTGTATGTACCGCACGAACACGCTGAGCAGGCTCGTCAGGCTCAGGCCGCCTGGAAAGAGTTTTGGGAGGTGGCTTGTGAGTTGGCCGCCGGGAACCGCGAACAGCTGCGCGAGCGCATGCGGGGACAAGAGTCCGCGGCCAGGCAGAGGAAAGCCGATGGTTGAACTGCGTCATCACCAGCGGCTGGTGTGGGAGGGATGGTTTCCGGAACAAGCAGCAGGATGGTGGGACGAATGGATGAGGCAGGCCGATCAACTGCTGGACGATGACGAGCTGTTGGAGGCCGTCTACCAAGCCCAAGGAAAGCGACGACCGAAGAGCGGTTGTCGTGGAAGGAAGCAAACGCCGGCCGAGGTGGTGCTGCGTTTAGCGGTGTTGAAGCATGTGCGGAACTGGAGCTTTGAAGAAACCGAGCGAGAAGTACGGGCGAATGTGGTGTACCGGCAGTTTACCCGGATTGGCGCGGAAAAAGTTCCCGACGCCAAGACCCTGGGGCGGCTGGTGCAAGCGCTGGGTCCGGCAGTGATCCAACAGGTGCATCAGCGACTGGTTGCCGTAGCCCAAGAAAAGAAGGTCGTGCGGGGACGCAGGCTGCGGCTGGACACGACGGTCGTGGAAAGCAACATTCACTACCCCACGGACAGCAGTTTGCTCAGCGATGGCGCGCGGGTACTGATGCGCACGATGAAGAAGATTACGGAGCTGACGGGGCGAGCGGGAACGAAGTTGCGTAACCGCATGCGCACCATCGGGCATCGGGCGATGGAGATTGCGCGGACCAGCCGCAGCAAGGGACCGCAAGTGCAGAAAAAGTTGCAGCAGGGCTATCGAAAGCTGTTGACCGTGACACGCAAGGTCGTCAACCAAGCAAAGCGCTTCCGGGAGGAGATCGCCAGCGGTGTGAAGCGCACTAAAGACCATGAGCAGAATTTGGTTCTGACAGCACTACGGAAAGATTTGGAAACCATGTTGCCTCGCGTGCAACAAGTGATTCGGCAAGCCAGGGCTCGCGTGCTGGGTGGAAACGTCCATGTAGTGGGGAAACTGGTGAGCGTGTTTGAACCGAGTACGGAAGTGATCCGTAAGGGGAAAGCCAGCAAGCCGACCGAATTTGGAAAGATGGTTAAGGTTCAAGAAGCGGAGAACCAAATCATCACCCACTACGAAGTGTTCGAGAAGCGGCCCAATGACGCGGACCTACTGGTGCCAGCAGTTCAGAAGCATGAACAGCAATTCGGCCGTGTACCACAACTCGTGGCCGGTGACGCAGGGTTCTACTCTGCGGACAACGAGGCTGAGCTGCAAAAGATGGGCGTGAGACAAATCTCGGTTCCGAACCGTTCCACGAAGAGTCCCGAACGACGACGACATCAGAAGAAGAAATCCTTTCGTAGAGGCCAGAAGTGGCGAACTGGAGCAGAGGGTCGCATCAGCGTGCTCAAACGGCGCCACGGACTGAATCGCTGTCGTTATCGCGGAGAGGCTGGCATGCAACGGTGGGTGGGCCTGGGGGTGATTGCAGACAATCTGATCAATATCGGTCGATTCCTGGCAGTAACGAACAGCGGATAGAGATCAAGCCGCGAGCGGCGATCACCACAAGGGCAAAGAGAAAAGATGTAGATAAAATGGCAGCCCGGAAGGAACCCACGGGCCGGGCTCAGGGAATTGCTTCTCCTCGGTCCTTATTTTTGCGCCGGAAAGTAGCTAGTGGACATTTTTCAGAGCATTTTGGCGGAACACTCAGCCCTTTATTCTTAGTGAGAAGTAAAACTCAATTCTAGGTTAACCTGCCGCGGCGGCGTCTCCCTTTGCGAGTTGGCGCAATTCGGCTTCAGGAATAGCAAATTCGGCGGAGCCACAATCCAAGCAGACAACAACCTCGGGAAATACCCACACGACGGGCTTGTCAATATCTTTCAGTTCGGGGAAATGGACACCCATCTCCGCGCTGAATTTCTTCTGGTTGACCGACCCGCACGCCTTGCGGGGCATAACGTCTCCCATCGGCGTAACACTCGCTGCCATGAAAAGGCACGCGAGGTCTGCGACCCAGTTTTCCGTCGGTTCATGCAGCGCTCCCCGTTTGGGGGCTGAGTGTACAATAAGTATCCAGAAAAACAACAAGGACTTCGTAGCTCTTCCTCTTTTTCTGGAACCGATTCACCTCGTCGCAGGAATACTTGTCACGTGCTCCTGGCGTTAGGATAAAGTCTTAATCGGGAGGTTCACATTCTTTCGGCAAATAGAGCTGTGCTGTTTTCCGTGTGTTTCTTGATTTTCACGATTCACCTGGCAGGCTGCGCGAGTTCCAACAATTCAGCACTGCTCGGCACGATCACTACTACCGCCAATCCTCAGGTAGCACTGTACACTGTTGCCTCTCCTACGGATGCTATCGTGACGGTTGAGTTCGGCACGGACACGAACTATGGCCTGCAAACGTGGTCCCGGCCTGTGTATGCCGGCGGGACCATCAACATTGAGGTAGCGGGCATGCGCGCAAACACTACTTATCACATGCACGCAAGGCTGGACCTTCCAAACGGATCGCGAGCCTACGATTTGGATCAGGTATTCACAACTGGCGGTCTGCCGCCAAACTTGACGCCAAATTTTACGACAACAACCTCTGCAGGAATGACCCCGCAGCCGGGAGTGGAAATGGTCAATCTCCTCTCCCAAAGCGCGCCCGTGCCTGTATTTGCTACGGACCTGAGCGGCAATGTGATTTGGTGGTATCAATTTCAAGGAACCTCTTTCGACAGCATCCAGCCGATTAAACTTCTGCCAAACGGTGATCTCATCGTGGTGATCAGCCCCGGCTCAACTACACCTATTTCGGTCCCTCCTCCAGCGGGGACCGTGGATGCAGTTCGGGAGATCGACTTGGCCGGCAATACGATTAAAGAAATATCCATCGACACTTTGAATGCTGCCTTGCCTGCTGCGGGATATAACTTGACCGTTGGGGTGTTTCACCACGACGTGCTGCCGCTGCCCAACGGACATTGGATCGTTCTAACGAATACGGTAAAACAATTCACAGACTTGCCGGGGTATCCCGGCGTGACCAATGTTCTAGGGGACGTTTTGGTGGATTTGGATACCAATTTGAAGCCGGTTTGGGTGTGGAACGAGTTTGACCATTTGGACGTGAATCGGCATCCGTTCATGTTTCCAGATTGGACGCACACCAACGCGATCATTTATTCGGCCAGTGACGGCAACCTGATTGTCTCAATACGAAATCAGAATCTGTTAGTAAAAGTAGACTATAAAGATGGAAATGGCGCTGGAGATATCATTTGGAAGTTGGGTAATCAGGGAAATTTCACTCTAAAGAAAGGTATGGACCCCACCGATTGGTTTTACGCGGAACACGGTCCTTCCTTCGCGACCACCAACACGACCGGTCAATTCTCGCTGGCGTTGTTCGATAACGGAGATGACCGAGTGTTTCCCCCGGGTGTCACCTGCGCTCAACCAGCTCAATCGACATGCCCGTACAGCACGGTGCAGGTTCTGAACATCGACGAAACAGCGATGACAGCGACATTGGCATTCCATTTTCCCGCTTTTCAGTATTCAGGCTTTGGGGGTAATGCCGAAGTGCTGAAAAATGGGAATGTCGAGTTCGTTCAAACGGACAGCACAGGTCTGCAGAATCCCAGCGCTGACGTCTTTGAAGTGACGCAAGAGAGCGGCGCACAAACGGTCTGGCATCTGCACGTTGCGGCACAGTTCGCCTATCGTGCATTCCGGTTGCCGAGCCTATATCCGAACGTGCAGTGGTAGACGACGCTCCAAACTGTTGTGCTTCCCCGAATGCTCGAATTGAACCCCGACTAGGTTTTTAGTCAACTGCTTTGTAAATCTCTCCCTTGGCCGGAAGTTTTCGTCCTTCGCAGCCCACTTGATTGAGCAGGATCTGTTCTGATCTCCCGCGCCATGGAAGCCACCGCGGCCGCACCCTTAAACAGGTTCTTCAGATCGTGATTGCAGTTGCGGTTGAGGCCCCGCACCAAGACGTTCTTCCTGGATCGTTGCAGTTGCCCATCGACACTGCGGTGATCGGCGCTGCTGTGCATCTCGATCGCTAAACCTCCGTAATTCCACCGCGGCCGCTTGCTAGCTATCATCCACCCTTGCCAGAATTTCCTTCCTACAAGAATGGTCGAGAGGACTGTAAGAACGCACGAGATGTAATCCAGCCGCAGCATCTTAACCTATGCCTGTCCAATGAGCCTTTGGTGATAGTTGCAACAGGACCACGTCTTCGTGGCTTGAAGTCAGCCTAGCATTTCAGGTTTCAGCCAAATAACTGTTCTGTGGTTCAGTTGCGTCGGGGAAGTCAACTTCTGGCTTTCTCATACACATCTTATTTGAGTTTTTCGTTGACTCGCCTTGCCACTACGCCCACTCCTCGACATAGTGTCTCTTCGCCGTGACAGCGATTACGCCGGATGACTTCTCGCAGTAACTACATGTTATGCGAAGGTGTTCGGCATCGACTGTTTCCAAATTCTTCTCCTTGCTGATGCGGCTAATCGCAACAGGGAGATTGCAATCCGGGCAGGCGAATAGAAGAGTGTGCACGTATCTCACCAATGGTTGGGGTCCGGAATTGGCAGGCACGAAGGCAGTTTATACCAGATGAAGACTGTCGGGACGACTGCCCCCGCCGTATGGGGCGCTGGCACCGGGCATTTTCGAAGCGGCAAGTACGGTACTTTTCCGATTATGTCGTTTCCGAGGACTTGTGTTGTGCAAGGCCGTTGTAGGCCACCCGCGCCGTTGTTACGAACACAGGATCTTCGAAACGACGAAGCTTCAGTTTCGTACGACCTCGATACGGCGGCGGGGGGCACCGCGGTTTCGGAAACGACACTGGACAGTTATGCCGGCATCAAGAAACGACCGCCGCTTACCGCCCGATCCACGCTGTACTTTCGTTTGCCGTACAAATTCCTTGCCATCACAGTTTTGCGATGCGATCACGTCGAGATGTTGGTCTGGGCCGTGGCTCCATTAGCCTGCATTATTCACAAAAGTGGATCGCTGACGAGTTTTTTGTGAGAGCGAAGCAACCATGAGTTAATGTCAGAATTTTGTTAGACCGAGACACTGATTCTAAAGTCCTTAGCGAGGTTCTTGGTCAGGTTTTGACGCGTAGAGAGACACTGCGCATAGAAGGTTGACAAGGGTTAGTTTCGGGTGGAAGAAGTGGGAGACTCAGCCGCTTTGTGCGCCCAAGCTCAAGGCCAGACGATGAAAGCTATCGCGGTAGGGAAACGCTTGAGGCAAGTGCAACACGATGCGACGCACCGAGACAATAACTTGCGCTCCGAGTTTTAGAAAATGCTCTCGTAAGGTCGAGACTTGCGCCCGGGCGTGACGGGTCGGGGACAAGTGAAGTCGCATCTCCTGCATCAGCGCATACGCAGCCGCTGTCAGCAGCACGCGGAACGTGTTCGCCAAAAAGTTCGAGCAACTGGTCCGATCGATCTGCATGCCGTCGTGCAATTCTTTAATTCGGTTTTCGACGTCGCCCCGCTGACAGTAAACCTGCTCGTAAATCCACTGCGGACTCTGTTTTAAGTTAGTGACCACGAAGCGCGGGTTGTCCTTCGGTTCCTTGTTCGCGGCGCGCACCATCTCGGCCTTGTAGATGACCCGTCGTTTCCACGGCCAAGTCTTTTTGGTAGCGTACCGGCACTCACCATAAACATGTTCGGTTTGACCCGAGATCTTCGACGCACGACGAGCCTGCTTCATGGCCGACTCTGCCTTGCGCTTCAACACCGCATTGGAGGCCATGTTGACGAGGTATTCCACTTTCGGTTCGCAATCCAGAAATTCCAGAACTTCCGGGGATGCGAAGCCGCCGTCGAGGCGCACCCGGATTCTCGCCTTGGGAAAGGCATCGCTCACTCGTTCGATCAGACGGCGCAGAATCCCGATGGCGCCCACCGAACCAGACGCATTCCCACGCCGCAACACCGCCGCCACCAAGTACTGCTCCGCCTCCTCATTAAAGGTGAGAAAACAAACCATCGGCAAGTAACAGTAGCCATCGTAGTGGCTATTGTAAAAGGTGAACTCTTGCTGACCGTGTGTGGGGTCGTCGGTGGGATCCAGATCGATGGTGATCCGACGGGCGCGTCCATGCAGACGCTTCTGATGTCGTTCAATGACACGCTCCGCCAGCGCTTCTATCATACGAAACAGTTCCTTACTATCCGGAGCATTTTCAAAGCGCGACAGAGTAGGTTGCGAAGCCAGATCCTCGCCGTCGACGGGATTCCGACCGACCAGCAGCTTGTGGATCGGATCGCACGCCAGCCGTGCCGCATCGTTGGCGTCTTCATATCCCAACGCGATGGCCATGACTCGCTGCGTAATCAACTCCCGCAACTCATGTCGCACCTTAACGGGTTGTCGGTCATCTCTCAGGCAAGCCACCAATGCCGAAGTCAGACCTAACCGACGCTCGGCAGCCTTCAGTAGAATCGCTCCGCCATCGGAACTGCTCTGCCGTTGATCAAACTTCGCGACCACCGGTCGATCAAAAATATCTGGAAAAAGGAGACAGTCTGTTGTGGTATGTTCGTTCAAGCGAAGGCCTCACTTTTGGTCTCAAATCTGCCTAGACAACGGATTTGTACCATAGCGAGGCCTTTCGTGCTTATAAAATCATGAATTTTCAGGTTAGGCGCACGGGATGCCCGCAGAGTCACTTCGGTAAATAGCCGGATAGAGACCGGCTCCCAGATATGACTACCACACAAAACCAAAGCCGATGATACTCCGGTCCGGCGAACCACAAACGTCGGGAACCCTGCGTTTCAGTGGTTGAAATGGTGGAACAGGACTATGGCACAGAACGCGCCGAAGCCAAGGAGGATAAGGCCGAGGATGGCATTGACGAGACGAAAGAAGATCGGACCGATCTGGTTGGGGATGAAACGAACGACGATGACGAGCGCAGCGAACCAGGTCATCAGGCCGGCGGCGGACATCAGGATTCCCCACTCGGGGGCGGTGATGCCCAGGACTGAGTGGGCGAAGGGGAGCCAATTGGCGGTGACACCGACCCAGTAAATTATGGTTAAGGGGTTGAAGATGGTCAGTGCGGCAGCGTCGCCGACTTCGGCGATGAGATGCGCGTGGACGGTGGTTTCGTTCCAGCGTTTGCGGGCGCTGGCGAAGGCGCGCTGAGGATTCTTGACGGCGCGGAAAAGAAAGTAGATCCCCAGTGGGAGAAGCACGACCACGCCGACAGCCTCCAGGTAGATCTGGAGCGTCGGGTTGGACAGATCGGAAAAGAGGTAGTGCCCCCCGAGGAGGACCAGAGAGAAAAGGATGAGATCGCCCGTGACCGAGCCAATTCCGCAGGCGAGAGTATGCCGCCAACCGCCGATCACGCCGCGGCGGATGGCTAGCATGTTGACAGGGCCCATCGGCGCTGCCGCCGCCAATCCCATCAAAAATGCGGCCGAAAGCACGTGGATGTAGGGGAGCACCATATTGCTGCAGATCGGTAGGATATCATTCGGGACAGAATTTCACCCCAAGGGACCGCACGGCAGGTCAATCCCACGCACGTCTCAAACGCTGAACAAACCGGGATAGCTCAGTGGAGTCACAACATGCAGCAGGATGATCTCGGAATGAAAATGTCGAGCCAAACATACTGCCTGATGAACCACTCCCACCGAGGAATCAAGAAAAACGACCGGGACAAGAATCTTGCTTATCTTCATCGCCACTCACTCATAGATTGCCGCAAGCCAACATGCTAGAGGTTTCCACGCCGAAGATAAGTAGGACTTGCTGGGGCAACTCTGCTCATGGCCTCGATTACGCTACTCGGATCAGTTTCTTATTCACAAATTCACCGATTCCAAGATCTGAGAGTTCGCGGCCATAGCCGGAGTGCTTCACGCCACCGAATGGCAGATCTGGCGCGGTCCATGTCGCTTTATTGATAAAGACCATGCCCGTCTCGATCTGCCGTGCAACACGCTTACCCCGCTCAATGTCTGCAGTGATCACCGATCCACCGAGCCCGAATGGAGAGTCGTTGGCGAGCTTGATCGCCTCCTTCTCGTTCTTGACGCGGAAGATGAGTGCTACCGGAGCAAAGAATTCCTGATAGAAGGCGAGGTTCTGCGGTTTTATATCCGTCAAGATCGTTGGCTCCAGGAAGTAGCCCGGCCGATTGAGCCGCTTTCCACCCAGTGACACCTTGGCACCGCCATCCACCGCAGTCTTGATCTGCTTCTGGACAAGATCCAGCGCTCCGGCGGTGCCATCAAGCGTGCTGCCTGAGGACGCCGCAGGGCCTCTTCGCCAACCTACTTGTCGAGGTTGTCGATCGATTTCTGCAAACGAGGGTACAACCTCAGCAGGGCGTCCCGCCGTTGGCTGGCATGCGGAGCCATCGGCAAGGCCTGCAGCATGTGTTGGCCTGCTTGGCTCCAGAGAGTGTCGCCACGTCGCAGACCGTGAGCCAGGGCCAGGGATTGCAGCGTGTGCTGCACTCGCGTCCGCATTCGCACCCACTGATGACGATGCCGTAATAATGTGCGTAGATCGCGTTGCTCGGTTGAGGGCATCCAGATTGCGGGAAAGCGATTTTCTGCCAGTAAGGTCAGCAGCAATCTCGCGTCCCGTCGATCGTGCTTCTGTTTGCGTGGCTCGGGCGCACGAATCTTCGCCGGATGACCCACGCGGCATTCTATTTTCAGCTCCTCCATCAGCTTCAGAAACCAGGGCATTGATCCAGTGGCTCCGTGCGAGTTGGCCGCAAATCAGTATCGAGTAGGTTTTGTTTGCTGTTGAAATAAGGCCGCGTCCTCGTTTTTCAGGGGGGCGTTATTGGATGCTCGAGCCGTGTGATGCGAAAGTATCACGCACGGTTCCTAGAGGGCTGGACGACCGTAAGGTCGTCCGGCTACTCGGCAAGAACGCGAAGCAGCTCACATGTTGGACACGTTTCGGGGTACCCACACTCTTCGCTATCTCTGGCATGAACAACGTGGACTCTGCACGCTGTGCAATACCAAAATCACCCGGATCACTGGCTGGCGTCTTCACTACTGCGTCCCCCGTGTAAAAGGTGGTTCAACAGCGGCCACGAACTGCGTTTTACTTCATCCCGAGTGCCATGACCGGGTTCATCGTCAGCGCCTTCCCGTTTCGAAACCGCGTCTCCTCCAAAGAGGCGTTCGAAGGACTTGAGCTGGGTGAAGGGAAACTTTCACGCCCAGTTCTGAGAGGGCCGGGCGGCCTTAAGGCCGCCTAGCTACTCGATGAAGTCAAGTTCTATAACTTTATATGGACGGTTATGTTACTAAGCACTGACTCAGCTTTCGCAATCCTTCCTAAATTTTCTGACAATTGGTACTTTTGACAATTCCGTTCTTAGCCTTCGTCCGACAGACTGCGTCACCAGCTAAGGGTAATTTTCGGGGGGACGCTGCCCAAGTCCTACGGGACGGTAGTGAAAGGCGTCCCCCTTTTCAACTTCTGTGAAGTCCGGTCAGTATTGCTCCGTCAGGTAGGACGGAAATCAGAGACGGTCTGTGTAGGAGGATTGTATGAGATGGCCTGAAAGAATCGCGTTGGCTCTAGCGGGGGCCGCAGCGCTCTTAATTGCAGCGTCAGCTCCGATTGCCGAAGCGCAAGACAAACCTAACATCGTAATGCTGATGACGGACGACACCGGCTGGAACGATTTCGGAGCTTATAGCGGAGGCGGCATGTCCCTAGGACATCCGACACCCAATATCGATCGAATGGCCAAAGAAGGCGCCGTCTTTACCAGCTGGTATGGGCAGGCGAGCTGCACGGCGGGACGCGCTTCATTCATCACGGGACGAATTCCGATCCGCAGTGCGCTATCGATCGTGGTTGCCCCTGGCGATGAGAACTTCCTCCGCAAGGAAACGCCGACGATTGCCGAATACTTCAAGAAGAATGGCTACACCACGTATTTCTCTGGAAAGTGGCACTTGGGCGATAAGCCGGAAGCTTATCCGACCGAGCATGGCTTCGATGAAATGAAGGAGTTCGCCGCTTATTACGCCGGCGTCTATTCCTACCCCTATACGGACAAATGGTTTCATCCATGGTTCCCGTCCTATAACGCGGAATTCGAGAAGGTTTGGGATTCAGTTGTGAACCTGGGAGAGTGGGAAGGTGTGGCCGGTCAGCCCGCCAAGAAAGTTGCCACGATCACGTACGACTATATGGCAACGATGGACGAACGGATGGCCGACTACGCGGTCGACTATATCAAACAACACGCCAAGAGCGGTAAACCGTTCTTCATGGACGTGAACTGGATCAAGATGCACAACCCGACGAATGCGGCTCCGGACTTCAAAGGACGCTCTCACCTGGGCGACTACTCCGATTCGCTCATGGAAATGGACGCCGACATCGGGAAAGTCTTGGATGAAATCCGTACCGATGCGCCCAACACGATTGTGATATTGACCGCCGATAATGGCGCCTGGCTAGACGCGTATCCTGACGCGGGGACGACACCGTTCAGAGGTGAGAAGGGCTCTGCCTATGAGGGCGGCTGGCGTGTTCCGGCGATTATGACTTGGCCCGGACACATTCCCGCCGGCGTGCAATACGGCGAAATGATGTCTCACATCGATTGCTGGTCAACGTTGGCGGCGATGGCGGGCATTCCCGTGCCACCGACGGGCGAAATGATGGACAACAACGGAAAGCCCATCTACTTCGACAGCATCGACAACAGCGCCTATATTCTGGGCAAATCACCGCACTCCGCGCGCAAATCGTGGATCTTTATCAATGGCGAGTATCTCCATGGAGTTCGGTTTGATATCGCTGGCGATCCAAAGGAGCCCTGGGTCAATATTGCGTGGAAGGTCGTGTGGACGGCGAAAGATACCTGGCTGGGACCCAATCTCGATACAGGTTCTATCCCGGCGCTCTACAACCTGACCATGGACCCGTACGAGAAGTACGACATGATCTTCAATGGAGCGGCCCCGGATAGGGCACTGACAAACTCACCTGGAAAGTATGCCGGACAGGATAATGGATGGGCGGCGGGCGCAGAGAGCATAGTGCTTGCCGATTTCGACAAGACGATCATGAAGTACCCCAGCATCAAGCGCTTCCCGGGTGGAGCTTCGAACGATTTGATCCCGAATCTTCAGCATCCTGAAAACCCAGTACCATCGCTCGACCCTAACAACATGCCGAAGGCTGGCGCGAGCGTAGACTAGTCCCGAGCAACGCAACTCAAAGCAGGGCGGCCCGCAAAGGGCCGCCTATTTATTTGGTAAAAGTTCGCAACTCCTTCGTCGCGTAACCGAAAACTTGGGTACCGGAACCAACTGTCAATGGAATATCACCTGCTCCGAATGCTAAGGAAGCAAAATCATGTCGTATGGGATCCAGTAGACTTCCTCGTTTTCGTCATCGTCGACGTGAGCATAGGCGCCCCGAATGCCGAGACTGCAATCTTTAATCTGCGAATGGGCTTCGCCAGTCGTCGTAGATATCAGATGCGCTTTGCCCTGACCGATTGATTTCATCCCAATAGATACTGTTCAGGGCAAGTATGAGGTACTCGCGATCTGGTACCGTCTTGGAGAGATCATCCAACTCCATAAAACACATGTCCTGAGCGGTCATTTCATTCTCCTAGGCACTCTGATTGCTTAAGCGTTCAAATCGAAGTGAATAATCCCGCCGTCTTGCGGAAGCCTATAAAAATTCGACTTACAGAATGACTCGATGCGTTTTATCGAATCACTCCGGGCAATTCGTGAAGCGACAGTTTCAACAAAGAAGTCGCGCTGGATACCGCCTTTAATCTTCACCTGATAAACACACCATTCGGGATCTTCTTTCATGAGCGCGATATGGTAGATACGATTGGTTTGAAGTGACTGTGTTTCCGTCATCCGGTCCTCCCTTTGAAACTTGGCGACTGAACGGGGTGCCTTCATCAATTTACAATCACCAAGATAGAGAACGGCGAGATAACCGATGTCGTCCGACCCGCCCAGACCGGATAATATCGCTCTCCCGCCGCTCGCCGAGGTAATCCTATAAAATCGCCAAACTAGCCGCTGTTCAATTTTGTACAACTCGGGATGGAAGTATCGCGGTAATCAGAACTTGGGACGTGACGCTATATCCGCAGGGCCTACATAGGCGGTGTCGCTCACTAGGACGGTACCGGTTATTAAAGCACTAGCGTTAATCAAGCACTAGCGCAGGCGCCAGAGTTCAGAGATCCAGAGAACTTCCCTATTTCTTGGGCCTTGATTCCGGCGGCACCAGGCCGTTGATCCGGTAGTAGACCACCAGCTGGCCATAGTGTTCATTCGAATGCTCGATCAGGCCGTAAGCTAGGTCGTACAGCCGGTCCAGATGCGCCCCGCCATCATCGACCGTTTCCATCAGGCCTTTGTCGCCCTTGGCCTTGATCTCCGCGGCGCCGTCTTCCACGCACTTCGTCACAAAGGCCACAAGCTCCGCCCGGGTCTTCACGCCGACGTCCTTGGGGTCGTCGGCGTAGCTTGACGGCCGCGGTTTTTTCCCCGCGGCGGTATCCGTGAAGAAGTACATGGACGCCGAAGCATGCACCAGGTTCGCGACAAACGTCCGAGATTCCGCCTGCGGCTTGTACGAAAACTTGTCCTCCGGAAAATCCTGCGCCATGGCAATCAATTTCCGTCCGATGTCATTCCACGCCTCCAGCACGCTTTCCGACTGGCTGGGAGCCGGCCCCGGGACTTTCTTCGGGGCTTCCTGCGCCCGCAGGGGAGCCAATGCAAAACCCACAGCCAACCATACCAACGCAAATCTGGAAAAACGTTTCATCCCTTTTCTCCTTTGAGCGTTGAGGCGAAGGGCTTCCTATCCCCCTTCAGACGTATCGCCTCTCCGGATGTTTCACTGAGGTGGGAAAAAGGCTGGTCAACCGGCCCCCGGCCGAATGCGCCCAGCGACCAATGTTTACCGGTCTCAATATTAGTCCTGCGAAACGCGCTAGTGTTACCGATTCAATTCCACTTACCTGATTAGTTGAGTTACCGGTAAGTTAGATACTAGCGCCACTTGCAAGAAGATTGGATTAGGTGTCGATCGGGTATCGGAGTCACGGAGAATTATACGGAACTTGCGGCACTGCCAAAGCCGTATAGCTCCGAAGGACTGTTGACACAACCGCTATCGCTTCGCCGGAGTAAGCGAGAACGATATGGCCACATCGGTCTGGACATCGACGGGAACTCCGTCCACCGTCGTCGGCTTATAACGCCACTGCTTGAATGCGGTTTCTGCAGACTTCGCGAGGAGCGGAATTCCATCGATAACTTTCACATCCCGCACGGTTCCTTCTTTCGTTAGTGTGGCGCGTAAATGCACCACGCCTTGAATCCCTTGTCGCTTCCACGAATCTGGATAATCAGGGCTGACTTTGTAGATGAGGACCGCCGGGTGAACATCCTGCTTTGGTTTTGGTTGGTCTTGTGCAAAACACGGCGTGACTGCCAAAAGCAGTCCCAGCCAAATAGGCTCTCTCGGAAGAATCATAACGTCTCCTTCCAACGCCGGATGCTACCACGTTGCTTTGGTATCTGCTTGATACCTTCACTCGGTTGGTATATGAACGTCTCAAATGAACTACAATCGCCGACGGAGCAAACTGCTCCCGCTTTGTCGCGATCTTCTACCATCCCTGCTGCAGCAAACCTCTGCAGCGCCTACACCTGCACTGTGGCGATGCCCACGTTGCCATGCGCCCATGGCGGTCCTGGAACGATTCACACCCACAGGGCTTCTCGATACCGAAGGAGGGCTGGAATGCATCCTTGACACTTCCTAGAAAAACAGCGCCCCTGGCAATTTCCCGGTATCTTTCACCTGCTAGAGGTGTGTCTCGACGTCCGCAAAAACATGAGCTTGCCCATCGAGGACTCTCTTTGCTCGATCTCCCACGAAGCCCCACGGGCCTTTTCGCCCGTCTGCGATCTTCAACATCCGTGCCCCTTGCTCCCCTCCCACCCAAAAAACCTCATTGAAAATACATAACCGCCACACCGCGCCAGCGGCTCACTCCAAGGCAGAGTCCTCGGGAGAAGTGGAAACAAGAGAGTATCAATGAGAACCTGCCACCTTGCCCGCGGCTTGGGTCGAAGATGGCCGGTGCGCTTCGATCGCGGCCGGAGTCGCCGGCTGGTTCACGAGAGTAACCGCCGATGATGCGCATTCAAGCCGCCCGTTGCTGTTTGAAACTTCCTCTATGATTTTCGTGAACAATTGATCTTTCATGGCGGTTCGTTTCGTGTAGTCAACCACGTAGCTGACGGTGAATTCCAACGACCCGGAACTTACGACGAGCGCGACGGTCGGTTCCAACGGAGGGTTTTCGCTTCGATAGTTGTCGCTGATCACTTTCCAAGAAATCTGCGCTTCAACCAAATACTCGCCAATCGCCTCTTTGGCTATCCGCAAGAGCATCTCCCTGGCAAACTGGCAATTGCTGGTGGTTGTAAACAGCACCTTAATCTCATCCCAGACGAACCGGAAACCCTGCGAGTAGTTGAAAACGGTCCCTTTCAAGACCGCGCTATTGGGGATGCGAACGATCCGGCCGTTGTACAAATCTCCGCTGACCCAGTTTCCCGTTTCGAGCAAGGTGGTTCGCAGGAGCCCGATGTCGATCACGTCGCCCCGCGTTTTGCCGATCTGAACCCTGTCTCCTACGGCGTACAGCTTTGAAAAACCAATGGAGAAGGCGCCGGCAAAGCTGGCCAGCACGTCCTGCAGCGCCACGGCTACACCCGCGCCCGCGACGCCGAGGGCAAAGCTGAGGCGGCCCAAGCGATCTTCAAAGACGAAAGCAAGGAAAATGAGAATTGAGAGGTATCCGGAGAAGACGACGAGCTTGCGGACTTTATAACGTGCATCGGCCCGCCCAAACCGTCGGGGCAGCGTCTCTTCGAGCACGCGAAACGTGCCGTGAATGATGAGAATTCCGACCGCCGCGGCAATGCACTTCCCGAGGAGCGAAAGCGAAACAGCCTGTTTTAAGAGATCATTCATGCAGCAACCATCACTCCCAGTTTGCCGCTAAAGTGCGAACCAAGACTACAACACTTTTCTTAGATCAGATGTCATTGATCCAAATAAAAGCAAACTGAGCGGCTTTAGGGAGCTGGTTGACCTGCGTGTTTGGATGAAGCAACCGTACAACTGCTAAGCGAACAATTAAACAACTCGCCCCGGCCACCAACTCTTGATGACATCGACAGTGTTGACTCCGTGTATCAGATTGCTGGTCGGCTACGAGAACAGACTCGAAAGCTGGGAACGAGGACTTCGTCGCGTTGGTCATCTTGAAGCAAAGTCCGTTTGCGCAAATCTTCAAAATTCCTCAAATTGAATGCACTTCTCGCCGCCACATGTTATCGATGCGCCTGGTCGCCTATCGGAGAAATACGTTCTAGTATCCATATGGACGAGTGGGACGGAGAACAATTCTATTCGCTTACCTTGAACTGTTCGTACCTCGCAGGTAACTCGAACCCGAATTTTTGACACAAAGCCGACACGTCTCGAAAATCCTTTTCTGTTAGTTCATAGCCGGAGTGAAATCTGACTGCCCACTCTGGAGAAATGCACCGGACTTTTTGGCCATCGATGATTCCGGACCCAGTCAACGATGCGGCCGGATACATTTCTCCTTTTTCCGGCGGGCTGTACACACCGTTTCCGGTGTCATCAAGCACGATGACGTGCACATCGATTTCCTTGCCAGTCTCATCGCCCAATACGAAATTCCACGGACGCGCATCCTCCAGTCTGACTTCTCTGAATCCACGCACTAAGAGAACATCGCGGAGCAACGCGACATGCTTCTCCTCAATCGCGATATCCAAGTCTTTGTGCTGCCTGGTTTGTTTGCCGAGGAGCGCATCAACGCCCCACCCTCCATCGATCCAAACTTCAACACCGACATCGGACATCGTTTTGTAGAAATCAAGCACGTCGTGTGCGATCATTCGCTCACGGTACCACGAAACGTTCACTCGCAAACTCTAGGCAATCGTGCTCGATGGTGGTTCAAATCCTGGTTTGTCGCGTAACCGGAGAAGTCAAATTCTAGGACTTTAAATGGACGGTTTTGCCGTTCACGAGGACTTACTGCGCTTGGCTCGAATGCTGGGCAAGATTAGAAGTCGCGCCAGGGTCTCCAAAACGGAACGCTTGTGTAGCGTACGTCTGTGGGTCTATTAAGAAGTTCTCTGACCTTAGCGAGAAGGCGCTTCGACCAGGCGAGTGGAATAATCCCGACCCTCATGAGCGCAGACTAGTGCCGAGTGCTGTAGGTGTCAAGGAAGCGCCGGGAATCGGCGAAATCCTAGATCCGCGTACCGGTAAGAACTTTTCCGGTTCGCCGTTTTAACAGGACTTTGCCACGTTGGCTGCCCTCCTGGTGGCGGTGAGGAACCTTTTGCGGTGCCTCATTACTCGGAAAAGCAAATAAGCAAAAAGAACGATGCATGCGCAGATCAGGCCCATAACCCAAGGATTGCTGAATGTCGAGTCCGTCGGGAATTCGGTCCATCCATATTGTTTGGCGAGGGCGTGGATAATCTCCAGGTCCAGAGCTTTGCTGTACTGCTGATTGCTCATCAAGACCACGCCATCACCCTTCTCATATGCAAGGAGCACGGATAGGAACCCCAGATTGGCCCCTGGGTGCCAAAAATACCGATTAGGGCCATTTCCCGTGATAACAAAGCCGAGTCCATAGTTTCCTTGAACGGGCTCTAACATCTCGTGAGTCGTCGACGGCGACACTATCGCTCCGGGTTTCCCTGCCAAGGCATTCTGGATGCCCAAAGCGAACAGCGCCAGGTCGGAGGGTGTCGTCCACAGACCTGCAACGGCCATCTCGGGGTAGCTGTGCGGGCCTCCTTCGATCGCTTTCCCATTTTGATCGTATGGCATTGCGACAAGGCGCTGTAGTTTCTGGGGAATGGGTTGTTCAAAGGTGCTGTGGACCATATGGAGCGGCTGCAGTACCAGTTCTTCCATCAACTCAGGGAACGGTTTGCCTGTCACATCTATCAGGGTCTGCTGGATAATCAGATAGTCATCAGTAGCGTATTGATGCTCTGTCCCAGGAACACGGTCGATAGTCACCGGTGCAGAGTTTGCGGGGCTCTCACCGTTAAGGACCTGG
Source organism: Candidatus Acidiferrales bacterium (assembly GCA_963783955.1). Lineage (GTDB taxonomy): Bacteria > Acidobacteriota > Terriglobia > Acidiferrales > UBA7541 > Acidiferrum. The sequence goes on from CAWAPN010000008.1 coordinate 52,381, forward strand.
ACAAGCGTAGGCAGCTTTTCTCCAGCAGGGTAGCCCACATGACGGGCGAAGGCTACGCCTGCTGTGTGGCTGAGTAGTTGACGGAGCGTCACCTTCTTCTGTTCCGTAAACCTATTGGTGGGCAGCTTCCAGCTCCTAAGGTATTGAGTCACATCAACGTCGAGATCCAGTTTTCCTTGATCCACAAGTCGCAGCACGGCCACCGCTGTCACCGGCATGCTGATGGAACTCGCCTGAAACAAGGTCTCTGGCGTTACTGGCTCACCGCCGACTCTGGCAGCGCCGAAACCCTGAGTCCACTCCACCGTGCCATTGTGAATGCAGGCCAGGCTTAAACCTGGGACGTGGTAATAAACCATACGAGCTGGCACAAAACGCAACGATTGTTGGATATCCTGCACAGATGGCGAGGCAACACGGTCAGAGCGAGTACCTGACAGCAGACTCGCGTGGGCGATCAACGCGATCGCGCTAACCAGTCCGGCCGTCAGGGACCATCTGTGCTCCAAGTCTCGCAACACATCGGGCAGGCGTTCGAGCCATGCCACACGCCGCGGCGTCTTGCGGCAACTAACCGCGAGCCCATTTGGGATTCTCAGTGCCATGGCTTTCATTGTAGCGGCTTCACCGGTTGCGTTAGCAGCGTCTCGGAGATGTAGTTCGCTCCCGTGGCCACGTTGTGATGTGAACGGATGACGCTAGTGCTTAATCGGACGCGCGTTTTCGCGGAAGGGTTGGGGCAGGCGGGGTGTTCTGCGCGCGTGACTGCCGGGCCCCGTTCTTCGTACGTGGTTCTCTTATGCAGGATCAACCAAATCAGACGACACTGTCGATGCGCAATGACTCCGATGGCTTGATTATGTCCGAGGCGCGGGACGCAACGGCGATAGATAATCTCGAAGATACTTCCTTTGGCTTTCACGGCGGCATTCGCCGCCTGATTGAGTAAGCGTCGCATCTGACGATTGCCTTTCGGAGATCGGTGGCTGTAGTTCACGCCTGCGCTCTCTTCGTCGCCGGGGCAGGCGCCCACCCAGGAGGAGAGCTGTTCTCCCGACGGAAAGGTCGCTGCGGCGGGACCAACTTCAGCAATGATCTGTTGCGCTGAGTCCACTCCCAGACCCGGCACCTCCGCTAGCCGCTGGACAGCATCCTGGTGCGGATGGAGCAAAGTGGCTAGCTCTTGGTCTAGTTGACCGATCTGCTGCTCGAGGAATTGCAACTGCTCCAGTGCCATTTTCAGGAGCCGTCGGTACACGGGCTTGAGGTCCGCGCACGCGCCGAGCGCATCACACAATTGTTCCGGAGTAGCACGTAATCTTTGGTGGGCCAAAGCGGCCAGCGCTGCCGGATTGGTTTCTCCGTCAGCCAGCGCCTTCAACATGCGCCTGGCACTGACGCCAAGCAAATCGGAGACCAGGCTGGACAACTTAATATGGGTCTCTTCCAGAAGTGACTCCAATTGGTTGTTCAACCGCACCAGGTTGCGCCGCAACTGGTACTTCTTGCGCGTTACCGCTCTCCATAGACGCTGCTCCGCATCGGGCACAAAGCTCAGTGTCAATTCTCGGGCTACTAATCGTTTCACCAGCCGTTCGGCATCGACGAAATCCTTCTTCCGCCCGCGATTAGACTGCGCCTGCGCGAGATGCAACGTTCCAGACCGCCGCATGGCTCCTTCCCGCTTCTCGCGGATCGGCTTCCAATACCTTTCCAGTGCTCCCCACACTGGTTTCCAATATTGAGCCGTTGATTCCATAACCACTTCCTCGGCCTCTTGCTCGAGCAACCACGCAGCCAGCAAACGCAGTTGTTCGGGGTTGCCGCCAAACATTCTCCGTTCAAACTGGAACTCACTTTCAACTTCGACGTTGGACACAACTACCGCCAGCATCCTCTTGTGAACATCGATTCCCGCGATCCTGTATGACATAGACTCCTCCTGGCCGGGAGAGGAGAGCATGCTGCAGCTACTTTAACCAGGGTCACGGGCTATCGGCGGTTCCCAAGGGAAAACCACGACGCCCAATTATTCGCTCAATCACGCACGCTCCGGATCAGACAGATGGACGGCCTCGAACTCTCCACTGATTAACTCGACCTCGCCGCTCCTGGCCGTTACGATCTTACCCCGAAGTGATTTTCATGAGATTTCGCGGGCCGCACGGCCCTAAAGGACAGATGGGGTTGGAGCTATGTGGAGGCTATCTCGTAGACGCTATTTGCGCAATTTAACCAGCTCACCCTTCGCGTGCTCATTGTTAGGATTCAACTCGACAGACCGCGCATATGCCATACGCGCATCTTGGATATCGTTCGTCGCCTCGTAACCATCTCCAAGGCTGTCCCATGCATTCGCGGAATCGGGATAGGCCTTTGTGTTTAATTTGAACAGCACGACGGCTGACGATGGGTCCTTTTCCTGAAGGAAAGCATAGCCAAGCCGATTTATCGTCCTCTCTTCGCCGATCATGTAACGGTGCATGGGATCGGCAGTGAAGCTTTGGAACGCCTTCCACGCGCTCTGTTCTCCCATCCGGGCTGCGGATCGCAGTATCTCGGCAAACGACTTCGGGCTGAATCTGATTCCCATGATGTGCCTGGGTACATCGTTTTCAGCGGGGGTTCTCGCCAGAAATGCCTTCGCTGCGCCATCATGCTTTAGGTAAGCATTCAGAAATTGAAGCGTGTAAAGTGCAACCCAGGAATAGCTCGTATTGGCGTCGTTCCGTCCATAATCTGCGACCTGATCCTCCTCCGCGAAATCTTTGGGTGTCTTGAAGCGTTCACACATCGAGCAGAATTCAGGATGGGACATTCCTAACATATTGACCGTCATGACATCCGCGTGTGTCCACTCATTCAGCACGTTGTGCCCTGTCATGTCCATATCGGAGTGCTCGATGTCCTCGATAAAGTTTTCCCTGTTTGAGGTAAAGAAGAGAAGTGGGACGTTCAATTGCTCCGGGTGAATGGATCCAGCTTTTGCCACGAGTCCTGGGTAATAGCGGATGCTGCCATCCATTTCAGCCAAGACCTGAATGCGAGAGTCCCGCGACGCCGCAAATAGGCTCGATATCCCTCCCCAGCTGAAGCTCACTGCAGCAATCCTCGACGAATCTGTGTCAGGAAGCTTTTCGGCGTACGTGACAAGGAATGAGATGTCCAGAGCCTGGGAATCAATCCCTGCCAGGTCGTCGGTCATATCTCGCGTCGACACTCCCATCGATGGACTGGCAAGAACGACATAGCCATGGCTGACAAGGTACTCGCACAGATCGGCATTTTCCCATGCAATGGATGAATCGCTGGGAGCGTAAATGAGAACTGGGTAGTTTCCCTCCGCCATTTTTGCATCGCGCACTGCCCACAGCGGGACATCGAAGGAACTCTTTAATCGCGAACGCCATTTGTTGTGCTCTTGATCAGGCGCGCCGAAAGAAATCTCGGTATCTGCCAACGCCACATAGTCGCCAACCTTCATTGACTTGATCCCACTTGGCGGTGCTGGATACCAGATGAGCGTCTGCACAGGGCGGCCTTTGTCGCTTTCAGCTGGTTTGGAATGGTCCCCAGCTAAGACAGGAGACTTTCGCGAGGGATCGTACTGATTCACCACCCTTAAGCCTACCGGATACGGCCCAGGCTTCTGAAGAAATTGAAACGGAGGAAGGGCGGTTTCGATTGGGATCGGCTGAGGAGTTTGCGCCGAAGTAGTAAGGGGAAAAGCAACCTGCTGCGCGTGGACCATCACCGCGAGCCCTAGCACGAGAAAAATCGTTTGGAAAACTCGAAGACTCATCGCCAGTTTCACAACTGATTTTAGCCTAATTTCAGGCGCACTCCTCGGTAAGTCGCGAATCAATCGGAAACATAGGGCCAAATCAACTTCGGCGGTTATACACGGGACCTAGTGGGAAGCCCACCCGAATCATGTCCGGCTGTAGAGATGGTCCAAGGGAATTGGTGAATCGTCTTGCATCTCCTGCTTGCAATAGACTGGCGCTAGGTTTCGCTCACCCTTCCGGTGAAAATAGATCACCCTGAAGGGATGAAAGCCCTTTCGCAGCGGGACGATGTACGACTCTCCCCCGCCCGAATCGAAGTGATCGCCAAGCACCTGGATGTCTCCGAGAAATACCTTTGAGTGGCCTTGGTCGCTCAGTGAGAAGACGTAGTGAGCATCGGTGTCGATCCTGAGAAATCCGTCGAGAATGCAAATGAAGGTCGCGTCAGCGGGAAGTATTCCCACGTCAAAATCGCGGTCCGCACGACCAACGCGGTCAGGCGTCAAGCCCGCAACGTCTCGAGGAGGCGCGTCCCAATCACCCTGGTAGTAGGCGAACCGCAGGCCTCCCGGTAACGTGTTGTTCGGCTGCTCAATAGCTGCCAGCGCGGCCCCTATTCTGAAATTACCGGTCGCAGATGTGTCGTATTCCTCGCGAGCACAAAAGGCCTTGAGCGTGAGTGCGGCGTCGTTGGACAAACGGAATGCGTTTTCGAGCGAGATGCGTGGCGAAGTCAAAGTAGGCTTCGAGCCATCGAGCGTATATCGGATGTAGCTTGATGCTTCCCGTTCATAACACCAAATGTGGAACGGAGTGTCTTTCAAAACAATGCCGTTCATAGGCTTGAATCCAATCCCGTTGTTGTAATATCCGCCGTAGCAATATTTGACGCCGTCCCAAAACCCTTTGATCCAAGTGGTCAGATGAGTTTCATTGGGATAAGTGCGGCACGTCCACGTGAGGCCGCCGGGAGCCTGCGCGCGCAGGATGGCCTGAAGTCGATCAATGTGCATCTCGTGCATCGCTTCTCCCTCGCGGCCACCGACCCACAGGACTCTGCTGAAGCTTTTAAGGCTGGCGATCTTACGTTGAAATTCGGCGTTCACAACGCCTCCATCCCACCACAGGCTTGGGTCGATGGCTACGTAGGACTTGAACAAGGTTGGCTGGTTCAAAAGCGCGTGGATTACAAACAGCCCGCCCAAGGATCCGCCGACCAGCGCACTTCGCTGGGAGTCTGTGCGGAACTTCTTATCGATAGTGGGAACGAGTTCCTTGTTGAGAAACTGGAGATAGAGGTCAGCACCACCTGAATCCGGCGATACTTTGGTCGGAGTAAAATCCCTATAGCGCGTTGGGGTATCTTTAAGCCCCAGCAGTCCTACGAGAATGGTGCGTTTCGGAATGAAACCCTCGCCTCGCAAGTAGTCGTAAGCCACATAGTGATAGGCTCGAATTCCATCCAATATGTAGATGGCGTCATAGTGGTCATCAGAATCGGTTTTGAACTCAGGAGGCAAAATGACCTCGGCCGTCCGATCTTCATTCAGAATGGACGACCGCACGGGCACATAGATCTTCTGGCCCAATTCATAGCCCGGGTTGTAGTCCTGCGAAGGAGGCAGAGCTGCGTATGCAGAGAAGATGCGTCGATTCGCAAGCAAGTCAGGCATCCAAAAGCATGCGACTCCGCTGAACAAGGTCTTTAATACAGCTCGCCGCGTCAGATGTGGTTTCATTTTGTAACGCTCCGGCAGCTCACAGGTTCGTTACGCCCAACGACATACAAGGCTCTTTTCCTAAAACGCACTGAGCCAAGGATTAGTTCAGTCAACTCTCAACTCCAGGACCTGGTGAGACTGTTAACAGCGGATGCCCGGTTAGCTGAGACTTAGAACTAGAAACAGTGGATCTCGTCCGGACTCGCACGGACAGTTTTTTCAGTTCCGTTTCTCACTTTTCCAGTTGATCGAGAAAAGGCTCGATGGCTGCGATGGTGAATGGTCCTTTGCAAGCCAGCACCACGTGGCCACAGCCGGGAATGATGGCTAACTCTCCGTTGGGCAAAAGCTGGTAGAGTTCCACCGACTTCGGAATCTGGTTGTATTGGTCGTGGTCTCCCACAATGATTAGCGTGGGCATTTGGAGCGACCGAATCTGCGCGTCGGTCAGGTAAACGGGAGTTGACCACATCGCGATCAGGCGTGCGACAAATTCCGCCCACCTGTCGGGCTCCGGCATCAGCTTTTTACGCTCCGCTACGAATTGAGGCGAGTCTCTCTCCACATCGCTGGGCTTGGAGTTCTTGAGTTCCTGCTGCGCGGCCGGAGGCCAATCCGCTGGTTTCCGCGGTCCTCCGATGGCTACTAGACGTCGTACAACCTCAGGATGCCCTGCGGCAAGCGTGTAGGAAGTGACCGCGCCATCGCTGAATCCCAGTACGTCAACCTTTCCTGAAGTTTCGTGGTTGATCACCGCGAGGGCGTCATTGGCGAATAGCGTGTAGGAAAATGGCTTCGTTCCCAATTCGGACTTTCCGTGACCGCGCGTGGCAATGGCAATGACGCGGCGGTGTTTGCTCAGCTCTCCAATGAGCTGGCCGAACTCATCAATGTATCCGTACAAGCCGCCATGCAGCAGCACAAGCGGCGTTCCACCGGTGCCGTAGGTTTCGTAGTAGATCTTGGCGTCGTCGACGCGTAGATGGTGCCCCGCGGCCGGATTGGCACCGTATGGAAACTTTTGTGATTCATCTTGCGCCTCGGCAAATGGTGGAAGTAGCAAAACAAAGCATGATGTGCATAAGATGAACATCACTCTCTGAAAGTTTTTCACGGAAAAAGCCTCCACGGACGAGAATATGAGCCGTTTGATGTTCCCAAAAACTCCTGTGCGATGACCACAGAAGTTTAACACGGTTCTGTGGGGATACCACAGGTGTGGACGAAATTCGACCGTTTGATGGGAGCCGGAGATGTGGCGACCCACTTCGACGGTAATGCCGTATACCAGGATCCACGTATTGGCCTGACAATAAAGTTGCGGTAGTCTCTTTGCCTCTTAGGACGGACCTCGCTCTTCAGACAAAAACAATCCCCCCAGGCCAGCAGGAGCGACGTACGCACGGCCCAGTCTACTGACTGAGTATGCCAACCAGAGTTACGGAGGTCTGGGCAGAGGCGCGAGCACGATGCGCGACTCAAAAACCAATGGGAGGAAACCTATGGCACAACAAACGGCACAAAAAATGGCAGAGGCCCCGATCGTCAACGCGTGGTCGACGAAGTCGACAGTGCCATTCTTCCGAATCGGAAATTATGCACCCGTGTTCGCCGAGCTGACCACGTTCGACCTGCCAGTGGAGGGTGCGATCCCGCCTGAGCTCAACGGCTGGTATTTGCGCAACGGCCCTAACCCGCGACACGGACACGAAACACCACATTGGTTCACGGGTGACGGGATGATCCACGGCGTGCGGTTAGAAAACGGGCGCGCCGCCTGGTACCGGAATCGATGGGTGTGTACCGAGAGCTTTAATAAACCTTTCCCGCTTTATAACAGCGACGGAACCCGCAATCTGCACGCCAGCGTGGCGAATACTAACGTCGTTAATCACGCAGGCAAAACGCTCGCGCTTGTAGAGTCGTCTCTGCCGTACGAGATCACGAACGAGCTGGAAACGCTGGGCGCTTACGATTTCCGCGGCAAGCTGGCCGACTCGATGACCGCACACCCGAAGATCTGCCCAAAAACTGGCGAGCTACATTTTATTGGCTATGGCAGCCTGACCAGCCCTTATGTCAGCTACCACCGCGCGAACGCGTCGGGGGAACTGATCATTAACCGCGGCGTCGATGTTCCCAAGTTGACCATGATGCACGACTTCGCGCTGAGTGCCGAGCACATAATCTTCATGGACCTGCCGGTGGTATTTCGGCTTGAGATCGCCCGCGACAGCCTCCTCGATATACCATACCGCTGGAGCGACGATTACGGCGCCCGGCTCGGCGTCATGCGCCGCGACGATCCATACGGTCCGATTCGCTGGTTTGATATAAAGCCGTGTTACGTTTTTCACGTCCTGAACGCTTTTGAGAAGACCACAGATGATGGCGAGATTGTTGTGCTGCAAGCAGTTCGCTATACCGAGTTGTGGCGCGAAGGTGGCGCACCTGGTTCTGATGCCGTGATGTGGTCCTGGACCATCAATCTGGCCCGCGGCACTGTCACAGAGGAGCAGATCGACGATCGCGCTGTGGAGTTCCCGCGCATTGACGACCGGCTGATAGGTGTGCCGACGCGGTACGGCATTACCGTGGGTTCGAGTAAGCTCGTACGCTACGACTTTGCGCGCGGTACCGCCGAAGAGCATTCGTTCGGCACCGCTACGCAGCCTGGTGGACCTGGCGAGGCCGTGTTCGCTCCGGCCAATTCGGGTACGAAGGAACTCACTGGCTGGTATCTGTCTTACGTCTACGACCCGGTCCGGGACGGCAGCGACTTGGTAATAATCGATGCGTCGGACTTCCAAGGCAAGCCCGTCGCTCGAGTGCAACTTCCGCAACGCGTGCCGTACGGATTTCATGGCAACTGGATTGCCGGCTGAGAATGCACGAAGCGCCGGGTTCTTTAATGTCTGGGGAATCCACTTTGACCCACTTCGAGGAGCCGCGATCGGAAGCGCGTTTGCGGTCACAAGTTTAGATAGCCCGAGAGTCGGAATGCCGCAGCACTTGCCATCCGTGGATGTTTCGCTCGACGAAAACCACTTGGTGCTAACAATCGAGGAAGTCTCAGGCAACCTCTGGGGAGGATGTCCGAGTTTTAGTTGATTGCAGCGACTCTCGATGTTCGGCACTGTAAGCCTACCTACAACCAAGTTCAAGCGACTTCTACTGTCCGGTCAAACTTTTTTAGAAATGCTCCGTTTTTCCTTTCTTGCGCCGATTTCTGTTTTTTTCGAAACAATTTCGCACCAGGATGCCCTAGGAGCAACGATTCCCATCTCGCTCAACCTATAGCATCCCCTGTTTTGCAATCACGACCGCGGCACATGACGGTGATGATAGAAGGGACACGATCATCGAGGTTCAAGCGACTTCTACGGTCCGGACCTCCTTCTGCTGAATGCGTGACGGATTCAGGCGTTCCTTCAGCAACAGGATTTCTTGATAGCCTTTAATGCGTCGGAATTTCTTCTCCGCTTCCAAGAGTCCTGTCGCAGTCCAGCGCAGCGGCTGATCTCCTTCGCGCCAACGCTTTACGTTTCGCGCCACCCGCTGCACTGTCGACAAGCACGATTCGATCGGGTTGGTGGTGGCCAGTTTCCGCCGCAACACCCCTCCGATACCTAAGCGATGGACCGTCAGTGTTTCTTCCAGCCCTTCCTCCAGGCTCCGGGCAGCGGTTGGATTGATGCGCTCCAGTTGCCGGAAGATTTTCTGCAACGCCTCTTTAGCCTCCGCATAGTTGTTCATCGCGTACGCATTCCTCATCCGCCGGTCGTAGTCTTTCTGGCAGTTCTCCGGCAGATACTCCTTCACATTCCGCCGCTTGTGGATCTGGCATCGCTGCACTTCCACTTGGTCACCGAAAACCCGCTCCACACCGGCCCGCAGCGCTTTGGATCCATCCATCACCACCAGATACCGCCGCTTCTGATGCAGTCCTCGGTCCACCAGATCTTCCAACAACCCTTTGACCACCGTGGTGTTCTCCGTCGCTCCTTGCCACACTCCCAAAACGTGTTTTTCTCCGCCTTCCGCGATCCCCAGGGCCACCACCAGCACCTGACCGCCAAAGTGAATGCCATCGATCATCAGCACCACCAGATTCAGATCTTCCAGGCGCCGTTCGCACAGCACCCGCAACTGATTGCTACTGGCCGCAACAAACTGCCGACTCACGCTGCTTTTCTCGATCCCGTAGCCTTCCACAACACTCTCTACCGCTCGCCGATAGTTCCGTGTGGACAGTCCGGCCACCATGCGTTCCCGCACCGCCCGTTGCAGTTTGCCGTCTTGCTGCAACTGCCCGTAGCTCTCCAGTTCCACTTCCTGGCCCTCCCGCGTTCGTACCCGCGGCCGTTCCAGCGGGATTTTCTGTCCAGCAAAAACCACATAACCCGGCTGCTTCCCCCAGCGCACGCAGCCCGCACTAGGATTCGGCCGATGCGGAGGTCCGACCCGATGCGTGACTTCGTTTTCCAAGATGGCGCGCAAGATCTGCAGCCCAGCTTTCCCCGTCAGCTCTTCCACCTGCGCTTGCATCTCCGCCCACACCTCGGCGATCGGCAACGGCACCCGCACCAGCAACTCTTGCCCTCCCACCACCTCGAACTTGTGATTGGACTTGCGCTCTTTCCTTTGGTATTTGTTTCTCACGGCGGCTCTCTCCTTTAAAAGGGATTCGCAACCCGAACTCTATCTGAGTTCGGGCGAGAGCCGCTGCTTCTTGTTCTCAACTTTCAACTAAACTCGGGGCATCCTCCCTCTGGGTCCTGGATAACCTTAACCCGTAAAATAAAAAACAGGCTTGCGCTACATAAAATTGCAACGGACGCCAACTCCTGGTTTGTCGCGTTACCGGAGAAGGTCCTTTTTATAGGACTTCGGCGGTTGCCGTTAATCGAGACTTAGTGCCCAGCAACCTGAAAAGCCAGCGGCGAGTCGGCGATTGCGTGCGCTCAATTCGATTGCACTTGGGGGTTGGATTTGGGCTCGAAGGGCCTTCCACAGAAGATGGAATGGCTGGTCCGAACTTAACCTCGAACATCATTCCATTGTTCTTGTTTGAGATGAAAGTGCGAATGTTGTCAAAGCCAGCTTTTCCCGCAATTTCACTGATGTCTTTCGGGCATCTATCACCAACTGCTTATCACCTAAGGAATATGTGCGGGAGTGCCTGCAAGCCACCTGGATTCAGAGAGCTGCCCGATCAGAACAAAAACACCTACAAACCATACGCCCACCATTGCGCCTCAAGCCAGTTCGCGCTAGTGTCGCCTTACGCAGTCCCGGGCATCCTCTATAGAGCGACTACGCTTGACGGGGGGGATCATGAAACGCTCTCTATCGGCTGCAGTCTCAATATGTGCTCTGTGCGTCCTCAGTGCATGCAATGGTGGCACCAGTAATTCAGGCGGCACGCAGAAAACGCTCTCTATTTCGGGGACACTGCCAAGTACCGGCACTGTTGGCGCGGCCTACACTGGAACGCTAAGCGCAGAAGGCGGAGTGGCCCCATACACGTGGATGGTCAAGGGGTTGCCGGCCGGGGTGACCCCAGCGGCAAGTACCACTGCAACTGAGACCGTAATGGGCACCCCAGGGACCGCGACCACCTCCACGGTGTCGGTAAGCCTGAGCGATTCAAGCGGACTTAGCGCGTCACAAACTTTTATGGTCGTCATTTCCCCCATCACGGCCTTCGTCCCATGCACCGCCCGTGGCAACGAATCCGTCTTAACTGCTTCCGCTCCTTTTGCTTTTTTGGTGAAAGGGTACGATGCCAATGGCAAGCCCATTGCGATCGCGGGCAGCTTTACGCCGAACGGCGATGGGACAATCAAGGCGAGTTCTGCCGATTACACCGGCTTTAGCACCGGGCACGTACAGCTATCCGTGAACCTTGCGATGAGTTCTTATGCCTTCGGCAGCGATAACCGCGGATGCTTGACTCTCTCGGTTTCGGCTGTCCAAGCCGCGGCACAGAGCGCTCGCAAGGCTGGTGTGGCCCCGCAGTTCAAGAAAATATCCGCTCGAAGAGAGCGCACGGAGGCTGCCCTCGCGACACCTCCCCTTTCCATTACCTTCAGCTTTGTTCTGGGAGAGAAAACCGGTAGTGGCTTCCAGAGCGGCCGCATTATTGAGTTCGATCGTACGGCGACGGGCGGCTCCATTACTGCGGGAAAGATGCACGTGCAAACGCCTGCAGCCTTTACACTAGCGTCTTTTCAATCCAACTACGCCTTCGGTGTCGACGGATGGGATCCGAAAGTCAACCGGATTGCTCTCGCCGGTACGTTCATTAACGCTTCCGGTGCTCTATCCGGCGGCGTCGCCGATTACAATGACCAGGGTCTTGAACCGGCTGTTTCCGGAGAGCTCGACGGAGGCACCGGTACGATCAACGCTACCATTGACGGTTCTACCGGCCGCGGAACAGGGTCCATCTCCGTGCCGATGGGGGAAAATACTTTTCTCGCATTTGATTTCTCCTTTTACATTGTCAACGGCTCGGATTTTTACATAGTCTCGACCGATCCGCCCACCGCTGTCACCGATTCATCGGGGCTCCTCAGCGGTCAAGCCCTTGCCACGAACGCTTCTTTCACTCCCGGCTCACTCAACGGCTTCTATTTGATCGCTGGTTTAGGTTTTGACACAAACGCATTCGTATACGGCTATGGGGGGGGCAACGTGGCTGAGATTGGCAACTTCCAAGCAAGCAGCGTGGGAGCCATTATTGGCGGTAACATCTATCTCAACGACGCTGACGATTTCGGGATCCAAGCCATCTCAGGCGGTACGTACATCACGCAGACAAGCGGACGAACAACAATCACTGCGACAGGCTCCGGAGCACCCGTCTGTTATCTCACAGGCCCCTCAAGCGATGAGAATATCATCAGCTTCTTCGTCGGCACAGATATATTCGCCACTTCTGGCGCCGGTTACCTGCAAACGACCGCGGCCCCGAATTTTTCAGCGACGAATCTCAATTCCTCGTTCGCGATGAGTAGCGACGAGAATGTGGATGGCCTCAACGAAGCGATCGACGGGGTTTTCACGTTCGACGGCGTCAGCAAATATTCCGCCGTCATTGATGATAATGCCTTTTTCGGAGCCGGGCAGCAGACACCGGGACAAACAACGACCGGAACGTTCACGGTGAACACGGACGGCTCCGGGATTTTGTCGTTCTCCGAAGGATTTAACCACCAGGGAATAACAGCCTCGTGGGCAATCCTCACCAATGGAACGCAGATCTTTGCCATCGATAATGCTACAGGTGTTGATCCGCTGCTCTACATATTTACGATCGAAGAGCAACCTGATTAGCTTCTGCACATCACAGCAAACGCGAGCCGGTGCGGCAAACCGCCCCACTCCCTCCTCATCTTTGTGGAGCTTAATGCCTGAATTACTCGCGTTACCGGACATCTTGCTACCAGTACTCTAAGTCTCCGCTTGACCCCTTCTCAGGAGATCTTTTGCTCTAGAATCTCAAACATGGAGCGCCGTATGACAACTCAAGACTTGGTTGCGCTGCGGGAAAGACACTGCCGCTGCGAATTCGAAACCCGCGATGCTAATGCCACGATGGCTACAATGGTTCCACAGCCCTATGTGAATCACATTCCGACCATGACAGGTGGAGTGGGTTTCGAACAGCTGAAGCGCTTCTATGCCCACCATTTCATTCCGGTCAATCCGCCAGATTTTCGTTTGACACCGGTTAGTCGGACAGTCGGGGCTGATACCATCGTCGACGAGTTCATCGTCCATTTCACTCACACGACGGTGATGGACTGGCTGTTGCCCGGAGTGGCACCCACAGGACGCGCGGTGGAAATCCCAACGGTGGCCATCGTTAAGTTCGAAGGCGACAAGGTGGCGCATGAACATATCTACTGGGATCAAGCTTCATTGTTGGTTCAGGTCGGTCTCCTCAACCCACGCGGGCTGCCTGTCGCCGGCGTGGAAACAGCGCAAAAAGTGATGGATCAGCACCTGCCGAGCAATCACCTCATGGCGCGCTGGCAGGAAAGCGAAGGCAAGGCGAGTGGTAGCCACACCTGAGAAGTGGACGATTCGCGGTAAGTGCCCGGTAAGTCGCATACACGAACAAGTGCCCGTCACCGGCCAGGAAACGATGGAAGAGGCCCCCATTAAGTTGCCAACAGAGACTCCACTTGGTTCGGCAGTCGCACGTGATCGCGCGTCAACTGGTACTTGCGGCGCGTTACCGTCCGCCACAAACGCTGCTCGGCATCGGGCACAAAGCTCAGAGTCAATTCCCGAGCCACCAGTCGCTTCACCAGGCGTTCGGCGTCGGCGAAATCCCTCTTGCGTCCCCGTCGTGCACGATTGGACTGCGCCTGCGCCAGGTGCAACGTTCCGGACCTCCGTCTTGCGCCTTCACGCTTCTCGCGTATCGGCTTCCAATACCGTTCCAGTGCTTCCCACACTGGTTTCCAATATTGGGCCGTCGATTCCATGACTACTTCTTCGGCCTCTTGCTCGATCAACCATGCAACGAGCGCTCGCAGTTGTTCGGGGTTGCTGCCAAACATCCGCCGCTCGAACCAGTACTCACCGTCAACTTCCACGTCGGACACAACTACGGCCAGCATCTTTTTATGAACATCAATTCCCGCTATCTTATAAGGCATGTGTTCCTCCTGGCCGGGAGCGGAGAGCATGCTGCGGTTACTTTAACCAGGGTCGCGGGCTATCGCCGCTCCCCCAGGGGAAGACAACGACGCCCAATTATTCGCTCAATCACGCACGCTCCGGATCAGGCAGGCTAACAGCCTTGACTTCTCCAATGTTCGCTCGACCTCGCCGCTCCGGACCGTTCTGATCTTACTTCTGGGTGATTTTCATGAGGTTTCGCGGGCCGCAGGCCCTAAATGACAGGCTAGCAAGCACGAAGGCTTTGGCGTGATCCAGATCCGGAAGGCCGAGCCTCACTCTTCGCCGGGATAGCCTTCGACTCTTCATATTTCTACTCATGCGTAGCCGCCTCCCAACGGCTGCCCATGAGATTGCCGCAACTGCCCACGGCACGGCTTGTGGACGGGATTGCCGTTAATCGGGGAGTGAGAAATGATGATCTTCCCACGAATCTCAATGACGGGCTGGGTTCGGCGGACATCCGACCCTACGTAGAGAGAAATCTCTCTTCTATTTCCGCTCACATGCTTGCGCCGCCAAACTTAACGCTTGCGCGCGCCGCGGCTTGTTTCTATCTTATTCACTACCATCCGCATCTGGGCACTTCCGGGCCGCACCCGGTTTGCAAATAGTTTCTCAATCACTGAGGAGACTGACCATGAAAACGAAAAAAGCTTATCTCGCTGGTGCACTTGCTATTGGTTTGACCCTGGTGGGCGTTGCCTTCGCTCAGCGACCTGAGACGGACATCAACGCCAGCCGCCATCCGAATCTCGCCGAGGCCCAGCAGCACGTTGTTCAGGCCTATAACAAGACGGTCGCAGCGCAACAGGCCAATAAGGACGAACTCGGCGGCCACGCCGAAAAGGCCATCCAGCTTCTCGATCAGGCCAACCACGAACTCAAGGCCGCTGCCGAATTCGCCGACCACTACCACAAATAAAATAGCCCACTGATCCGCGGCTCTCGCTGAGTCCATCGACGGCCGCCGAATCCCTCAGCGTTTCGTCGTTGATCCATTCACGCGGAGGCCTCGCCATCCGGCGATTCCTCTGCGTTTTTTTCTCTCGTCGCACCTTTAGTGGTGAGGAGCGCGCGGCGAAGCACGCCCCTCATTCCTGTGTGCGACGGTCGGCCTGGAGGTCGACTGATTTGCGTCCGGCGAAGGTACGCAAATATTGTAGAAATTTTTTGAGATTTGCCGTATTGAAGGAAGGAAAGCATTCGCCGCTCACAGGAAACCACAATTTGAATTTGGATTGCGTTTCCTGCTATGAGGCGGTGTGTTAACCGTCGCCGGATGGCCCCAGCGAATTAGCTCCCGTCTATTTATTTACCGCTACCGGCCTGCGGTCGTGATATCTAACCATCCCATAATCAATAGAGTATATATCTGTTTAGGAAGAAAGTGCACAAAAAATTAGAGTGATGGATCAGTCCGAGGCCACCACCGAACGTTTATGTGGTCACCCTCCAGGAAGACCTTCTGGTAGAGGTATTCATTGCCGTCAACCAAGACACCGAGACTATTTCTTGTCAGATTCACGTCGATCCTGACATCTTTCCTGTAGTCTTTGGTTTTCGATATGAATTCGCCCAGCGTCTCCCGCACTTCAGTCGGCAATTCGAAACCCAGCAGGTGATAGAAAATATCTCGAGATGCCTCTTTGATGAGCCTTCGCTTTAGAAAAGGATCGACCGTGATGGTGAGAATGCTAGCAATAATGACCGCTTCCGAAGCGCTGTGCCAAACGCCAAACCGAATCCCCAGCAGCCCCAGGGCTATCAAGATAATACCGGTAATTATTCCCGACAGCTTAGCGAGTTTGTCGTTCCAATGTTCCACGAGCGGTTACGGAGTTGGTTACAGTTGGCCGAAAAACCTTGGGTCGAAAATAGCCAGCAATGTGAAACAGTATTTAGAACCGTGTGTTTCGTGGCTCGGGTTTCGCCTTACAGGGTCTTTCCTTACAAGTCTCCCTATCTTGTGGCGATTTTCTGCACGTGGAACGGGTCGCCCCGCGGCCATTTCACTTTGTTTTTGGCCTTGCAGTACGGGCAAAGGGCAGTGCGTTCAACATCCCTTTGCAAGCCTGTCGACCCTACGATGCGCATGCCCCGCTGGCACTTCTTACAACGAAATATCTTTTGCAAAGCTCCTCCTAGCCGACCTGCTGGCTCGGAGGCCCCCACGAGACCATGCCCTCCTCGACCCAAGTTGTCTTTTCGCCATCACCCAGTTTCGAACTCAAGTGGCAGAACTATAGCACTGGGACGGCCGGAAGCACCATGGCCCTCAGGCGGGTGGTTTGTTTCGGACCGCAGCAAGGGCATCGTGCAGAGTGTCAAAGATCCGCGAGGGACCCATTGCTTTTGTTAGATGGTGGCGATCGAGGTCGGGCTTCAGGTCGGATTGCACGTGCGCAAAGACCATACCCGTTCCCTGCGCGCGAAGATCCTTCACGACCTCGCACACCACGCGCGCTGCGGTAAAGTCCACGTTTGTGATGGCGCCCGCATCCACCACCAACCAATGCACCGGCGAGAGACCGGAGCCGGCAAGCATGCGCACATCCTCCGAAAAGCGGTTTGCGTTCGCATAAAAGAGGGGCGCGCCGAATCGATAAACGACGAGCCCGGGCTCTGTCGTCGCCCCGGGAACCACAGGATTCAGGCGCCAGAGGCCGTTTGGACTTTCTTGAAGGACGGCGGTGTGCGGACGATAGCTGTGCCGTACCACGCGAAACAGGGACAACATCATTGCCAGCACGATGCCTTGCTCCACTCCCACAAACACGACGAAGAGCGCTGTCACCGACGCCAACAGGAACTCTCCGGGGCTCTCGCGCCGGATGGCCGCCAAGGCTCGCAGGTCGATCAGGCGCACGGCGATCGTAAAGACAACGGCGCCCAGGACGCACTGCGGCAGAAACTGCAGGGGCCGAGTGAGAAAGAGCAGAACCAAGCCAACGACCGCGGCGGTGGTCAGATGCGCCATTTGGTTTGTGCCGCCCGAAGTTTCCACCATGCCGGTCTGCGTGGGGCTTCCGTTCACGACGAACGTGCCGCTGAAGGCAGCCGCGGTGTTGGCGGCAGCAAGGCCAACCAGGTCGGCGTCTTCGTCGTCCCCTTGATGATGGCGGGTAGCGTAGGCGCGCGAGGTTGCTGCGCTCTGCGCGACAATCATTACAAAACAGGAAAGCGCGACCGGAACGAGCACTTGCAAATCTTTCCAGCTCAACGCGGGTAATGCTAAATGAGGCAGGCCACCGGGCACGGGCCCAATCAGTTTTACCCCGTGGTCCTGCCAATGGAGGTAGGCGCTGGCGGCAATTGCACCAGCGACGACAAAAAGCGGGCCGGGCAATTTGGGCACGAAACGGTTGAAGAGAAAAATAGCGGCAATGACGGAAAGCGAAATGGCCAAAGTGAAACCATGAACCTCGGGCGCTGCACGCAAAACTTCCAGAAATTGCAGGGGAGTTCGCCGGCTGCGGACTTCAATGTCCAACATTTCTCCCAAAACCGCGATGCCGACCTGCAAACCGACGCCGGTCAGAAATCCAACGAGAACCGTTTGCGAGAGAAAGTCCGCGAGAAAACCGAGTTTTAGGAGCCGCGCGAGGAGAAGCAGGAGGCCGGTCAGAAGAGCGACCATGCCGGCAAGGGCGACATACCTGTCGCTCGCGAGTGGCGCCAGCCCGGCGAGGCTTCCCGCGAGAATTGCTGCCGTAGCGGAATCGGCGGCAACGACGAGGTAGCGCGAAGAACCGAATACGGCAAATGCGATTAAAGGAAGCAGTAGAGTATACAAGCCGGTAATTACTGGAGTCCCCGCGATTTTGGTGTAGCCGAGCGACTGCGGAATATTCATCGCAGCGAGGGTGACGCCAGCCAATAGATTTTTGGGTAGTTCCGACCATCGAATTGGCCGCACTCCTTGGAAGAGAGAAAACCGGCTTACCGAGCGGGTTGGAACGGCCGGACTGTTAGCCAAGCGGGTTCCTCTTCAGAACGCAGTACAGCGGACAACCCTGGTATATGGAACGAGCCGCTTGTGTTGGGGAAACTGAGATGTCGTTTTTCCGCACGCGGTTCGTTCAGTGCGCAGCTGGCTCCGCGGCCGGATGCAATCCGTGCTGCGGGACTTCGTGCGTGCCTCGCGCCAGCGGCTCGATCTTCATGCGATAGAAATGGTCGAGCGGAAGGCGCCCCTTGCCGACAGGATACGCTTTTTCGATGGCCTTCATCACATACGCTTTCGCCAACGTGGCGGCTTCGACCAGCCCCCGTCCGGCAGCCAATTGGGCCGCGAGGGCCGAGGCAAATGTGCAACCCGTGCCGTGCGTGTTTTCCAGTTTTACTTTGTCACCGCTCAGCTGGTGCATATCTTTGCCGTCGAAGACCACGTCGATGGCCTTGTCCATGTGGCCGCCCTTGACGATCACAGCCTTCGCACCCATCTCGACGAGCTTGCGGGCTGCCGCTTCCATGTCTGCAACTTCTTTGATCGCGACTCCCGTCAGAACCTCTGCCTCAGCAACATTAGGCGTAATTACGCTCGAGCGTTTGAGTAACTCCGTGGCGACGTACTTCACTCCGCCGGCATCCAGCAATTCCGTATCGCTGGACGATTTCATAACCGGATCGTGCACCACATGAGCAAATTTGTGAGCGTCCAAGAATTCTCCCACGGCCACGGCGTTTCCGCGGTTCCCGAGCATCCCGATTTTTACCGCGGCGATGTCGCCGTCCTTCATCAGCACTTCCAACTGTTCGCGGAGTTCCGCACTCGGCGTGTTATGCACGGCTTCGACGGCCTGCGTATTTTGCACGGTTATTGAAGTGATCGCCGCAACTCCGTAGCACCCGTGCGCCGCAAAGGTTTTCAAATCCGCCGCAATACCTGCTCCGCAGCTCGGATCGAATCCTCCGATGGTCAGCAAAATCGGAGGCGCGGCAATTCCTTGAGAGTGAAGATGGCTCATGTTGGTCTGTCTTTGGTCCCGTTCCGTGAAGAAAATAGCCGGACACGCTCGCCGGTGCGAATTTTTCTAGTTCGCACCGGAAAACGGCCGGCACTTGCGAATGTACGCGCATCAAATTTTCTGTGCAAGGAGATTTTAGGACAAACGGACAGCGTTGCCCGACATCGCAGAGGCTGAAAACGATGAGGCTTGGTTCAGGCCCGATGTCGCATCATGGGAAAAGGCCGCGAACCAGTGTCGCTTCTGCGACTCGGCCGACCGCGACGGTCATTGCTGCAGCTCGTGGCGGCACGTGGTGTTTGCGCATGGCTTCGACCATGTCGTGGAAGGAACGGATCATGATTTTTTGCAGACGTACGTTTACTTCGTCGGAATCCCAGAGCAGACCTTCCTGGTTCTGCACCCATTCGAAGTAGCTCACCGTGACTCCGCCGGCGTTCGCCAAAATATCCGGCAATACCGTGATTCCGCGGCGTGCCAGGATTTCATCGGCATGGGGGGTGGTCGGGCCGTTGGCGGCTTCTGCCACTACGCGGGCTTTCACCGATTCCGCATTCTGCAGTGTGATTACGTTTTCTAGCGCTGCTGGGATCAGGATGTCGCATTTCAGCGTCAGCAGGTCGTCATTCGAGATCCGCGAAGCGCCCGGCATGCCGACTACGGTGCCGGAGCGTTCCTTGTACCGAAAGGCCTTGATCGGATCGATGCCGCGGGAGTTTGTCACGCCGCCGCGGGTATCGCTCAAGGCTATGATTTTCGCTTTCCGGTCCGCCAGCAGGCGCGCTGCAGTCGCTCCGGCGTTTCCGAAACCCTGGACTGCCACGGTCGCGCCGCGCAGCGAGATTTTTTTCATCTTGCAGGCTTCTTCGACTACGTAGACCAGACCTTGCGCGGTGGCCTCGGCTCTGCCGACCGAACCGCCGATCGAGATTGGTTTGCCGGTCACCACTCCGGGCACGGTGTGGCCTCTCATCATGGAATAGGTATCCATGATCCAAGCCATCGTCTGGGCATCGGTGTAGACATCCGGCGCGGGAATATCCTGGTCCGGACCGATGAGCGGCAGAATCTCGCTGGCAAACCGGCGAGTGAGCCGTTCGAGCTCACCCTTCGACATGCGTTTCGGTTCGCAAATAACGCCGCCCTTTGCGCCGCCGAACGGGACGTTCACTACGGCCGTCTTCCACGTCATCCAGGCGGCGAGAGCCTTTACTTCATCGAGCGTAACGGCCGGATGAAAGCGGATTCCCCCTTTGCCCGGACCTCTCGCGATGTTGTGTTGCACGCGAAAGCCGGTCATCACCTTGACCTGGCCGTTGTCCATCTTCGTAGGCAAGGACACTTCCAGTATGCGTTTCGGCGTGCGCAGCACCTGGCGCAAGCCGGGATCTAATTTCAGGACCTCGGCGGCGATGTCGAACTGAATCTGCGCGATGCGAAATGGATTTAATTCCTCTCGCGGAGCGATGCGCGGCACTATCGGAGGTGCATTTACCGTGCGGCTGGGAACTGTAGGTTTTGCGACCGTGGCCATTCGCTTCGGTCCTTTCCTGTGCGCGTAGTGTGTTTCGTTGCTAAATGCTTTGAATCGAGTTCGACTTCGTTCTTCAATCTGGTGCAGGCCAGCTCCATTACGCGCTGGCGGAAATTTTGGGTGTTTCGTCTAGAAACTTTTCCCGGCATTCCGTGGAGCAGAAGTGTAACGTTTCCCCGCGGTACTTCAGCGGCACCGCGAGCCCTTCGGCCACATGTATTCCGCAAATCGGATCGCGCACGAGCTTCTGATTCGCTGTGGCGCCGGGCACATCCCCGTGGGCTTGAGACTCCGTGCCTCCGCGGACCATCTTGCCGACAATTTTTTGCAGAATCGCCACACCCCAGGAAACGACCAACAGCCAGAACAGGTACCTCAACATCCGAACAATGAATGACATTCTTTGTCTCTTCCGCAGCCGGCCTCTCAAACGCTCATTTTGAGCGGGCAGACGCGTTGAGCCGAGTGTATGCAGGGCTTCCTGGGGAGTCAAACGAAAAGCTGTAATTTCAAGGGGTTGCGCGGCGAATCGGTTCCCGGATGACGACCTGTGGCGTCCCGACACAGCAGCTAATCAGCAGATTACAAAAGGCTTACTGGATGAGCACGGCTGGCGCTACGGAATACCTAAGCTTCGGCCGGTATACGGTCGACTCCCATGTATGGCCGGAGTACCTCGGGGATCAGAATCGACCCATCGGCTTGCTGGTAATTTTCGACAATCGCGATCCAAGTGCGACCTACGGCAAGCCCAGAGCCATTCAGCGTGTGCACGAATTCACTCCTGCCCCCGGCTTTTGGCTTGAAGCGGATGCCCGCACGCCGCGCCTGGAAGGCTTCACAATTCGAGCACGAGGAAATCTCGCGAAACTCGTTGCTCGAGGGCAGCCATACTTCGAGGTCATAGGTCTTCGCCGAGGCAAAACCCATATCGCCGGTACACAGCAATACCCTGCGGTAGTGCAATCCCAGCTTTTCGAGAATGGCCTCTGCGTTGCGCACCAGCGCTTCGTGCTCCTCGTAGCTTTTGTCCGGGTGCGTGAACTTAAAGAGCTCCACCTTTTGAAACTGGTGTTGACGCAGGATTCCCCGCGTATCTTTTCCCGCAGCACCCGCTTCGGAGCGAAAACAGGCGGTCCATGCGGTCACGTGGATGGGAAGCTGCTCTTCGTTCAAAGTCGTGTCCCTGTACAAATTGTGGAGCTCCACTTCCGACGTGGGCGTGAGCCAGAAATCTGTACCCTGCAGTTTGAAGAGATCCGCCGCGAATTTTGGCAACTGTCCCGCGCCCATCAACGACGCGGTATTTACGAGGAATGGCGGCAATATTTCCGTGTAGCCGTGTTCGCGGGTGTGCACGTCCAGAAAGAAGTTGGCTAGAGCACGCTCCAAGCGCGCGCCGAAGCCCCTGTACAGGGCGAAACGCGCCCCGGTGATTCGCGCTGCAGCTTCGAGGTCCAGAATTCCGGCTTTTTCGGCCACTTCCCAGTGCGGCTTCGGCTGAAAATCAAATTGGGGCGCGGTCCCCCATCTCCGTACCTCCTCGTTTCCCCTTTCTCCGATTCCGTATGGAACACTTTTGTGAGGGATATTCGGGATCGTGAGCAGAAAATCGCGCTGTTTCGCATCGAGTTCGGTGACCCTCTCGTCGACTTGCTTGATTCTCTCGGAAAGCTGCTTCATTTCCGCCAGAAGAGCGTCAGCGCTTTCTTTCGCTTTCTTGAGGCGCGCAATTTCATCGCTGGCCTTGTTACGGGTTGCT
Source organism: Candidatus Acidiferrales bacterium (assembly GCA_963783955.1). Lineage (GTDB taxonomy): Bacteria > Acidobacteriota > Terriglobia > Acidiferrales > UBA7541 > Acidiferrum. Next base: position 74,853 of record CAWAPN010000008.1, read on the forward strand.
TTTCTCACTTCGTTTGCCCTGATCAGCTCGCGCCTTTCGTTGTCGAGCTCGCGAAAACCGTCGAGGTCCAGGGTGGTGTTGCGCTTTTTCGCCATTTCGGCGAATTCGTCCAGATGGTCTCGAAAGTAATTCAGATCATGCATAGCTTAAGAAGAATAGCTCACGGCAGTCGTCGCTGGCCAGTGAGGACACGCGAGACGCGAATGCGGGTTCTGCCGGGTACAGGTACGGAAGTGCCAGCGTCGAGTACTGCCGCAATTGAACCTTCCAGCCTAGTGACCCGATCCCGGTCCTCCGGCAGAATGAACAAGTAATCGGGAGTTCGGTTCGGCTTCCGGGTGGCGGTAAGAATGATCATAGCGATCTTGCTCCTGTGCGTTGTTCTACTGCTGGCGAGCGCAGTCGAACGACCGGCCAACCCTGAGAAGGATTGATCTTCCGAGTGTAGTCCCTCCATCCCCCACGCCAGAGCGGCCGGAACCCCCACCGGCCGCTCACTTTTTTGGACGCCATTTTAAAGAACGCTCCCTGCCCCGGGCCCTATACATGCCGTCGGGAAATACACTCGGACAGAGGGAACTCTTTTGAGGATGATGGGAACCAAAGACGGCAGGAAATAAAAAAGGGGGCCGGTGCAAGCCCCCTATATTGATCTGACCCCCCAATAACCGGTAACTCAGTCGAGGTTGAGTTCCGGCCACCCCGGGAAGCCAAAGTCATGAATTGCCGATTGAGAATGCAAGCCGCTTGCCAAGCGTCCAGCGTTCTTCAGTAATTCGACGAGGCATTGATAACAATAGATTTAACAAGACAAGAAAATCGACGCCCGGAAAATGCGATGCTAAGAACCTACAAAATCCCACAGACTCGAACCGCATTCCTACAGTCTTTGGAAATCGAAAACTGCCATCGCATGATCGAGAGCCCGCAGCTCGAATTCACAAAAACGTTATTCCTACCTCGTTAGCTCTAGCCGCCAATCGCGCCGCGCAAGGCTTCGGCGATCGATTTCGAGTAGCGGTCCACATCCGCCTGGTGTTCGGCTTCCACCATTACGCGTGCCAGGGGTTCGGTACCCGAGTAGCGTAGAACAACGCGCCCATTGTCACCGAGAGCCGTTTGCACCGCGGCGAGGGCTTTTGCTACTTCGGGAAGAGAATCCAGCGGAGGCTTGGTCTTGACTTTCACGTTTAGGATCACTTGCGGGTAGTCCTTGAGCCCCTCCACAAGCGTTTCCAGGGATCCACTGCTCGAGACCAAAGAAGCCATCTTCACTGCGGTCAGCAGACCATCCCCTGCGGGACTTTCGTCGAGAAAAATGATGTGGCCAGACTGCTCGCCGCCCAGGTTGTTGTTGGATTTCAACATCTCCTCGAGGACGTAGCGGTCGCCTACGGCAGCGCGAGCCAGCGAAACCCCTTCCCGGGCCAGCGCCCGCTCCAGTCCGAGGTTCGACATAGAGGTTGCAACCACCCGCTGTTGCTTCAGTGCGTTTTGGGACTTGAGGTAGCGCGCCACAGCCAGCAACACGCCATCGCCATTCACGATTCTCCCGCTGCTGCCCACAAACATGGCGCGATCCGCATCCCCATCGAAAGCGACGCCCAATTGGGCACCCTCTCTCGTTACCCGGTCCTGCAATCCCTCGAGATGCAGTGAGCCGCAGCCGGCATTGATATTGCGCCCGTCGGGCTTCACGCCCATGGCCACGACGTGCGCACCCAGCGAACGAAACAACTCTGGTCCCAATTGATAAGCGGCTCCATTTGCGCAATCCAAGACCATCCGGAAACCGGAAAGCTGCGCACTCTTCAGGACCTGGCTCTTCAGGAATTCCAGATACTCCATGTGAAGCGAATGGTTTGCCACGAGCGCGGGACGCTCGGGCGGGACGAATTGGCTTCTCAGGCGGAAAATGTCGGCTTCAATCCGCTCTTCTTCCGCGTCGGGAAACTTCATTCCTTCGTGTGAGAACAGCTTCACCCCGTTGTCATGATAAGGATTGTGTGAAGCAGAGATGACCACGCCGGCTTGATAGTCATTCTGTCGCACCAGGCAAGCGACCCCCGGTGTGGTGATTACCCCGGCAAATTCCGCGGTTGCGTTTCCTTTATGAAGCCCGGCCGCCAACAAGGCCGCAATGTGCGGACCCGATTCGCGGGTGTCCATGCCAATCAGGACGTGAGCCAACCCATGTTCTCGATTCAAGAATTCACCCAGTCCTCGACCGGTCGCATAGAGCGTGGCGTCGTCGAGGGGAGCTGAGCCTGGGATTCCGCGAATTCCGTCGGTACCGAAAAGTTCTTTGGCCATAATCTGAAAGAGTCAGCGGAGAATGACCCCGGGGCAGTCTAACACAGCCCTCCGGAGCTCTTCGGCGCAACGCTTGCACACTGATTCCCTTCAGTTACCTATCGATCCTGACCCCCTCGTTATTAACCTTGTATAACAATCCCGGCACTCTGTCCCGCGTCGGCCTTGAGTGTGCTACCGTGGTCGGATATAGGGGTGTCGCTTGGCCACTACGGAAACGCCGCCGGCAGCGCTGCGCATTTCGTCGACTTCGACCAGTTTGCGCATACTGGCAGGCGCGGTCGTCCTGCTCTTTTTCTATTACGCCGCGGGTGTGGTCATCACCCTGTTGCTCTCCGTTCTGCTGGCCTACTTCCTCGATCCGGCTGTCGAACTTCTGGAACGCGTGCGCATTCCAAGAACCATTGGATCGCTGATTATGGTCCTGCTTTTGATCGCCGTCATCGGCGCGGTGGGTTACGGCCTGTGGGTGCGCAGTTCCGATTTCGCCGCGAATTGGCCGAAATACCGCGACATCGTTCGCGAGGCTACCGGCGAAGTGCAGGGCAAAATCAATGGAATCGAAGGCAGCGTTACTGACCTGACCGCTCCGGGCGGCTCCAAAGTCGCCACCCCGGCTTCCGATTCCGGCGCCGTGCATAGCCTGTTTCTTCGCGGCATTGGTTCGCTCTACGCGCTTATTCTTGAGGGTACCTTCGTTCCTTTCCTGGTATTTTTTATGCTCGCGGGAAAACGCGAAGCATGGCACGCGACCTTGCAGCTTTTTCCGATCTCGCGCCGAACGCAGGTAAAGGAAACTCTCGATGACTTGCGAAATGTTCTTCGCGATTATCTTATCGGCATGTCCGTTGTCACTCTCGTCGTCATCGCGTGCAGCAGTATTTTCTTCCTTTCGTTAGGCTTCGATTATCCGGTCCTTGCCGGAATTGCTTCCGGTCTTTTCAACATGGTTCCCTATATCGGCGCGATTCTTGCCTGGGTGCCCGGTTTCTTTCTGGCAGTGTTGAAATGGAAAGCAGTCAGTCACTTCGGGATCATCGCCCTCGTGCTCACGAGTATTCACATCGTGGCGCAAAATTTGATCGCTCCTCAACTTGTCGGCCGCCAGGTACAGCTCAATGCCGTGGCTATTACAATCTCTTTGCTTTTCTGGGGTTGGGTCTGGGGCGGCATGGGCCTGATCCTGGGCATTCCCATCACCGCGGCGCTTCGCGTCATCTGCGACCACACAGAATCTTTGAAACCGGTGGCGCGGTGGCTCAGTGCCTGAGCTTCGATTCCGGCCGCGGCGCTATCGATTCAAAACTCGGAGCTGAGCATGACCCGAATGCCTCTCGCCCGCTTTCGATTGCTTCTTTTCGTCTGCATAGCCTGCACCGTTGCATGCCGCCCGGCGCGGGCTTGGGGTTGCAAGGGGCATCAAACCGTCGCGTTGCTGGCCGAAAAGCAGCTGACGCCCCAGGCACGTCAGTTCGTCGAAAAGTTGCTCTCGGAGAATCCTATCGATCCTCGGCTCAAGCGCTATTGCGGCAATGCTACGCGAGACTTCATGGTTGACGCCGCTACTTGGCCCGACGACGTCCGAAACATCCTCAAAAATGGGAATTGGCACTATATCGATATCCCGCGCGGAGCTTCTCGCGTTCCGCTGGCGCAGTTTTGCGGAAGCGATGGTTGCGTGACCCAGGCGATCGCCGAGCAAGTCGCCATTCTAAAGGACAAGGGCGCCGATCCGCAGAAGCGTGCCGATGCGGTGCGCTACATCATCCATTTTGTCGGCGATCTCCACATGCCGCTCCACGCCATCACGAACAACGATGAAGGCGGGAACTGTGTTCCGGTGCGCTATTTCCGCCGGCGCCCACAGGAGCACAATGACTCGTTTACACCTAATCTTCACGCCTTATGGGATACAGCGATCCTCGAACGTGACATGGAAGGCGCGGAGCCGCTGGAGTATGCGGAGTATCTGTCGCTGATTTTTTCCTCGGATTTTCCGAAATGGCAAGCAGCGGGAATTCACCTGGATGACTGGGCCTGGGAGAGTCACGACTTCGCGGAATCCATCGTGTACGGCGCGCTTGTTCCTGCGGTTCCGACGGAAACTGCAGCTACGGTCCATAGCTGTGCCGATGCCAACAATATCGGCCGGCGAATGCTGCGTCTGCATTTCTTCGCTGGTCAGAATTATCAGGATGCTGCTGGACCGATTGTGGAGGAACGAATCGCGCAAGCCGGTATGCGCCTGGCGATGATCCTCAACGAAGCCGCCGGTCGAGCGCAGTCCACAAACTAAGGTTGCTCGTGCCTTTTACCGCAGGGCGAACCCACCTCGGCACGTTGTAAAATATGGGCTCACCGAGGAGCGCGTTCATGAGCAGCCACGAAGCCATAATCCTTACTCTTCTTGACGAGGCCTTTCAAAAGAAGACCTGGCACGGTCCGAATCTTCGCCAAGCCCTCAAAGGCGTCAACGCGAAACAAGCCGCGTGGCGTCCCGCGCCAGGGCGCCACAACATCTGGGAAGAAAGTCTGCACGCCGCGTATTGGAAATACGTCGTGCGCCGCCGGCTCGACGCCGGCAAGCGCGCTTCCTTTGTACTAAAGGGAAGTAATTTCTTCACTCGGCCAGAAGGAAAAGCCACTGAAGCGGCGTGGCGCGATGATCGCGCCATCCTCGAAAATGAGCATCGAGCTTTGCTGCAGACGATAAAGAAGGTCCTGAGATCTTCCCGAGCGAGAAAGGCTCTGCCGATGCTCTACGGTGTCGCCTTTCACGATGTTTATCACGCCGGTCAGATTCGGCTGCTTCGACGCCTCATGAACGCCTAGCGGAACTTAGTGATAAACCGCTTCGTCAAACAGCGGCTTAAGATTCTGTCCACTGGCTTCTTCCATAGCCTTCTGAAAATCGGCTGAATCGACGAGACCACCCGCATTTCGGGTAGTGTACAGCGCCAGGCCCCGCCAGAATTTTTCCTCTCCTAGCTCGGTTCTCAACCGGTCGAGAAACAAAGCACCTTTTAAATAGGGGATTCTTCCGAGCGCGCCCTGCGCATCCGTCCATCCTTCCCAATGCAAAGGCCGGTCTTGTCCCGCGGCGCGCAGTTTTTCCAATTGCTGTCTGGCTTCAGACATAGCATGAACGTAGCTCGCACGTCCTTTTTCCTGTTCAAGAAAGGCATCCTCCATGAAATCCGCCATGCCTTCGTTCAACCAGAAATCGGACCACGAACGGATTCCCACGCTTACTCCCCACCATTGGTGCGCCAATTCGTGCGTCATCAGTCGATCGTCGTGTTCTGCCTCAAGCACATGGAAAAAGTCCTTCGGCATTAGCGCCATGGATGCGGCTTCCTGTGCGATTCCGTTGCGCATGGCCGCTTGCGTGTATTTCCCGCCTGCGAGTCCGATTCCGGCTTTGTTGCGAAGAAATTCACAGGCTTTCGCGGTTCTCTCGAGTGCAACGCGGTGCTCGCCCGCGTCGGCGGCATAGAACACGAACTGTCCATCCTCGGAGCGGTGCAGCCTGGCTACGCCGAAGCTGAACAGATAAGTCTGTACCGGCTCGCTTTGTTCAAAAAGGAAATGCATGCCGTCTTGCTCCGTCCATTGCTTCGTCAATTGTCCCGGCCCCACTGCGGTCAGGCCAGTGATGGTTGGCACTACGACTTCCATCGTGAGTGTGGCCCTTTGGCTCGGGTCGGTATCGCAGGCCATCCACGCTTCGCAGTAAAACGCGGTATCCAAACCCGCTTCGCCGGCAAACCACTGGATGCCGCGGTGCGGAGCAGCAACGAATTGAAGCTGGATCTTGTGCCGCCCGGAACGCTCGAAGCGCACCGAGATACTCTTTTCCCTGACGCTTACTTTCCCATCCTCGGAGGTGGCTTCGATAATCTGTAGGCCAGGCTGCTTTTGCAGTTCGAGAGTGCCCGCACCGCGAACGACTTCAACGGTTTCTTGCCCTCGGAGGACCTGGTGACTGAACTCTGGAGTCAACTTCAGCGTGTAATGCGTGGTTTGCGCGTGCGCGATCGTCGTAACGAAGACAAGCAGGAGAGCGCAGCGCATGACCATAGCCTAAACCTTGCGACTCAGCGAGCTCGCAGCTCCCTTAGTAATGGCTCTAAATCTTCGGTGTCCTGAAACAGCCGAATTGCGGCGATTCCTGACGCGCCCGCCATCGCGCATTCTCTTGCGTTTTGCAAGGTGATCCCGCCAATCGCAAGCACCGGAATCGAAACGCCCTTGCATACTTCCGCAAGTTGATTCACTCCTTGGGGATGGCCGAATGCGGTCTTGGACGGGGTCTTGAAAACAGGCCCAAAAATCGCATAATCCGCGCCGGCTCTCTGTGCCGCTTCGGCCGGTTCGAGCGAATGCACGGAGACGCCAACCAGAAAATCCGCACCGGGAATTCTCTCCCGCACGATTCGCTTGGCTTCCGAAACCGGCAAGCTCGACTCGCCCAGATGCACGCCTCCCGCACCAACGGCGATGGCCACATCCACGCGGTCATTCACCTGTATCCTGCAAGAATGGGGAATCCGGCGCAGCGCCTCGGCCAGCAAAGCCGCAAGTTCGCGTCCGGGGAGATCCTTCTCCCGGACTTGAATCCAGGCCGCGCCCGCGTCGGCGACGCTTTCCATCTTTTCCAGCAGCAATCGCGTTTGTTCCCCGGGAGCCGAAGACAGAGCCCTCCGGTCCGTCACATAACACACTGTCAGTTCACGAGTTGGATGGAGGAGAGACACGGGCTGGAACCGGACGCGAGTTGAACATTCCGAAGGCCACCAAGATATCCAAAACGCCGAAGCCGCTGACGATTCCGCGCAGGGACGGATGCAGAATGACCGGCATCAACCGCGGAAAGTAGTTCAAAAAATAGTTTTGTTCCCAGAACGCGGACCACGGAAGGTACAGCAGCAGCGCACCCATCTCAAACAGCAACACCACCGTTAGTGCGCGTAAAATCCGGTTCATCATCCCCTGGGAGTACCCTGGTTGAGCGTGGGCAAGTGGTCAGCGCGCTGGTTTTTGCAGCGAAGCAATTCGATCCGAAACGTCGCGATAGTCGATATTGACGGCGTAGACCTGAGAGAAACTCTTGAGTGCCGCTTCCAGATCGCCGGCCGACTCTTGCGCCACTCCCAAATCATACCGTAAGGCGAGTTTACTTTCCGAATCGAGGCCGGACGTTGTGAGTGCTCGTTCGTACCAGATCGCGGCGATGTCCGGCTGGCCTTTTTCCATGAACGCCAGGCCCAGCAGTGTGCTGCACTGCATGGCGTAGCGGAAAGCTTTACCACGATCATTGGCTTTGGCTACTTTCTGGAATTCGCCGATGGCTTCTTCGAGCAGACCCATTTCGCGGAATGCGATTCCGAGGTTGTAGTGCGTCTCCAGGTCCTCGTCCTCCGCACCCATCTCGCCGAGTTCCGCGCGGAATTCGTCGAAGACTTCCTTCAACGGGCCAGTTTCCGTTCTGGCTGCGCTGTTTTCCTTGGCGGCCTCGGCCGTCTGGTGTTCCGCTTCATACGGCTTGGACATCGTAGGTGTCAGTTCGTCCAGGCCCAATTCGTCTATCTCTTTGGCAAGGTCGGTGAGGAACTGGTCTGAAGAGAACGTCTGGCGAAGCGCTCGATCCGCGATCTTCTCTTGCTTACCCGATGCGATCTCTTCGGGCACGGAATCTTCCACTGGATCAGGCGTCTTCGGAGGTGCCGCTTGCGAAAGCATTTCGTGCGGCGCCGCTACTTCCTCCGGCTCGAGGACCAGCTCAAATTCCTGTTCCAATTCGAGTTCCGGCTGCTCTGTTTTCGCTTCTGGCAACGCCGGTTGAGGTTCTTCGAGCGCCGAGTCCGGTCCTCCCCGAGCGACTTCGGCATGTTCCGGAATGGGTGACGCGGTGAGTTCCTGTTCCGGCAAGAGCTTGTCGGAATGCTGGGCAATTTCCCCTTCCTCGTGAACGCGTTCGTCCGCCTGCACCGGCGGTTCCGCGGGTTGTTCTGTGGATGGAATTTCCCAGTCGATCTTGGCAGGTTCTACGGGAACTCGGAACTCCTCGCTACCGGAATTGTCGTGGGCAACCTTGGCCGGCTCCGCGTGTGCGGCGTCCGCGGGTGAATTCTCGACTTTTTCTTCTTCGATGAAGAACTCGGGCACGGCAAGCTCTTCTGCCTGCGGCGCCTTTGGCACGGCCGGGACTTCCGGAGCTGCGGCCACTGGCGGACCAGCGGCCTCGGTCTCCTCCAACAGGGTGGCCCACTCGGCCGACAGGTCGACTTCTTCCGGGACTCGAGCGGCTTGGGGTTCCGCGGCCGCAGGTTCCACAATTTCAATTTCCGGAACTTCTGCCTCGGCCAGGTCTAGCGGGACTTGTTCCGAGTGCGCGGTGGATTCACCGGGTGCTGCCTGTACTTCCACCGCTTGAACGGCAGCATCCAGCATTGAAGCTTCTTCGATCGGCACCGTTTCGACGGGCTGCGGCATAGCAGCCTCTACGGCGGCTGCAACTTCCTCGTCGGTCAGGCCCGCTGCACGTTGGAAGCGCCGGCGCAGTTCGCCAAAGCGCTCGCCGCTCCGCAGGTCTCCACGGATGCCGTGGATATGTTCGAGTTGCGCGGCAAGTTCCGCGGTGCGGCGGTCGTCGCCGGCACCGAGTACGAAATCCAGCAATTTCTCAAGCGTGGGGGTGTGCGTCGGAGCACGCCGCAAGATCGCTTCCAACAACCCAATGGCCTTTTGCGTCAAGCCGTAACTGGCGAAAAGATCGACGTCGGTCAGCGATTGGGCTATGAATTTTTGCGTTTCTTCGTCGAGCTCCGGCTCTGCAGGCGGCCCCGACTCTTTCTCTGCCGCAACCACCGGCGCCGGCTCTTCCAAACCCGGCCGGACCTTTGGCGCCGGCGCTCTTAGTAGCTCCGGCTGTAAATCCTCGGTCACCACGACGATCTCTGCCGGCGGCGCTTCTTCCTCGACCGTGCCCAGCTTTTTGAGGACGTCGTTCAGTCTTCGTTTGGCCGCGTCGCTTTCTGGTTCGCGATCGAGCAATTGCTGGAAGGTGTCCCTGGCCCGTTCCAACTTGCCGGAGGCCAGCAAGGCGTCGCCCAACTGTGCCAGCGCGTCCGGCATGCGGAACGAATCGCTGGTCCTCCCGTAGCTATCGACCAGCCATTCGAGCGGTTCCAGTCTTCCGGGCAACCTGGTGGACAACTCGTTCAAGAGATGCGTGACGTTTTCGTGTTCACCCGCGTCGATCATCGGGATGCGAATGCGCGAGAGCAAGCTCATCGCTCGGTCCGCTTGGCCCGATTCCATCAGAACTTCCGTTACCTTCTGTGTGGCGCTGAAGTTCTTTTCATCCGACGAGAAAATCCGCAATGCCAGGGCTGTGGCTTCATCCCACTTGGCACTCTTCAGATACAAGTCCAGCAATAGTTCCGCCGGCTCGCCGCCCTTTTCCAGATCCGGCACGCCTTCGAGGATTTCCGCGGCCTGCGTTACATTGCCCAGGGTTGAAAACGCCCGCGCTTTCACGATTAATGCATCCAACCGCTTCGCGTCGATGTGCAGGGCCTTGTCCGCCAGCTTTTCGCATTCCGCGTGGTCGCCCCGTGCGAGCGCACGCTGAGCCGCGGAGACATAAGTCTCCAGAGCCTCGCCCGGCTGGCCCATGGCCTGATACAAATCCGCCAGACGTACCTGGATCCGCAGGTTGTCCGGCTCCGCGGACAGCAATTTCTTGAGCAACATTACCGCTTCCGGTTGGCGGTTGTTCTTCAGATGCAATTCCGCCAGTTGCAGGAAGAGCGGTCGCGCCTCGCTCATCACACCCTGTTGCACATACAGGTCAGCCAGCTTTTCGAGCGGCCGGATTTCCTCCGGGGCAAGTTTCGCAATTCTCTTGTAAACGGCGATTGCCTTGGTGAGGAATCCGTCGCTGACGAACAGCTGCGCGAGACGTTCGAAATAATCGATGGCCTGGATGGTTTCGCCCTGGCGGATATATAGCTCGCCGATGGTCATCAGGGTGACCTGGTCGCGCGGCTCGTACTTCAAGATCTGCTGGTATTCGGCGATGGCCTGGGCGACCTTCCCCTGGTTCAGCAGTTTCTGTGCGGCTTCGACAAACTTACTTTTGTTATAGGCCATGCGCTAATAGACGACAGCTCGCCGTTCAAGCCGCCGCGACTATCTCCTGGACGCAGTGGGGGCGCTGAGAACGCTGCGATCCTATTTCACGCTACGCCAGGGCTTTGGGGCCGTCAATCAAACCACAGGTGATTTGTGAGCAGGCAGTTATCCCCGTAGCTGATAGGAAACCTATGGGCGAAGATGTGGCGAACACTCCCGCATGGTCGGAAAGATGTGCTCAGTCCCCGCGAGGCCAGATTTCGAGCGGTAGATCTACCTGCACCGCTCCGGCGGCCCAGCACCCCGCATCCCGCACCGGCAAGAAGGAATGCCGGTGCAGCGGCGTGGGTCCGTGAATTCGTAACGCTTCCAGGTGCTCCGCGGTGCCGTAACCCTTGTGTTGGGCAAGGCCATATTGCGGATAAACGGCGGCCCATTCCTCCATTCGCGCGTCACGATGGGTCTTCGCCAGGATCGAAGCCGCAGCGATCGAAACGCTCTTGGCGTCGCCCTTGATCAACGATTTCTGCTCGATCAGGACATCTAATTTCATGGCATCGATCAACAGGTAATCCGGCCGGATAGAAAGTTGCTGCAGGGCCGCGTCCATAGCCTGGCGGCTCGCCTGATAAATGTTCCACGCGTCGATGCGCTGCGCATCGATTTCCGCCACGGCCCAAGCCAGTGCATGTTTGCGGATGCGAACAGCCAATTCAGAGCGGCGCTCGGCCGTCAACTTCTTCGAGTCATCCAGCCCGACGATTCTTCGTTTCGGATTGAGAATCACCGCAGCGGCGACGACCGGGCCGAACAGCGCGCCGCGCCCGGCTTCATCGAGACCCGCAATGCGCGTCCAGCCGAGCTTTCGCGCCGCTCGCTCGAAACGGGAAGAGCAGAGTCGGCTCATAGATAGACGTTCGCCGCAGTTTACCACGCGATCGCTCGACCGCCACCGCCGTTTCGGACATTTCGTTTCTCTTATTCCTCGACGCTTCGGTTTGCGGTGACTCTACGAGATATGTCTAGGCCAAGCGATCAGTGCGGGGACTTCAAGCGATACAGTATCGAAGCATGCGGCGGCAAAGTAACATCGATCGACTTTGCGGCCTTCCCATCTTGCTGCTTCCAAAGATCGCGTAAGGCATACTCCGTCCCTGTCAGCCCTAACTGACTCCATGTGTAGCGAAGCGTCTCTGTCTGATCGCTGCGGTTGAATATCGCGACGTAGTAGCCTGCGCCGGTTTCCGGCTGTGCAATCCATACGGCAGACTTCGCGGTTGTCTCCACGGCGTGGTTGCCCTTCGAATGCTGATCAACGGCAAGCACTTCCGCGTTCGTCAGCAAGGACTTTGTCCAGTCGTCGCACAAAAGCAGATTTCCGCCCATAAACAGCGGCGAACGAAAAATCGACCAAAGCGTCAGCAGCGTGCGCTGTTCGTCCTTCGTCAACCGCGTAGCGCGGGGCTCTCCCCATCCCGGCGCGGGTTCCAAGCGGCCAATCGCCAGCATGTCGGCATCCGGCCAGCTTCCTCGATGCGACGGAACCGCCCATTCTGCCGTGCGTTCAAACTGATTGTTTACACCCTGAGGAAATTCGTCGCCTTTGCCTTGCCACACGTCCCACTCATCGTCCGAGATCCGCCAAACCTGCGCGTATTTAGCCATTTCTTCCGTTTTTTCCAGCGGCGCAGGACCCGGGGACAGGCTCAGCACCATGGGCCTGCCGCTTCTCTGCAGCGCCTCGCTAAGCAGCCGGATCTCTTCGCCTTTATAAGGATGGCTCGAGATACAATCCACCTTCACGTAATCCACGTTCCAGTCCGCAAATTGCCGGGCCAGCGAATTGTAGTAGGCCTGTGCCGCGGGCTTGCTGGTATCGAGCCCATAGTTAAACGGATTCCAAGGACACGTGTCCGAAGTGTCCGCGGCATCGCGCGCATGGAACGGCGAACCTTCGATCGGCAGATTCTTGTCCACCGCCTCTTTCGGAATGCCTCGCAGAATATGAATTCCGAATTTCAAGCCCTGCTTGTGGACGTAATCCGCCAGCGGACGGAATCCCGCGCCATTGGCCGCCGAGGGAATGGAATTTTCCGCGGGCAGGTACCGTCCGAAGACGTCCAAACGGAATTCCGCGTTCTTGGCGTTATATCCGACCGAATGATTCTTCACGTACCAGCCCATGTCCACGACCACATATTCCCAGCCATACGACTTTAGATTCTTCGTCATCCAGTCTGCGGTGGCGCGAACGTCGCGTTCCTCGACACTCTCGTTAAAGGAATCCCAACTGTTCCAACCCATGGGCGGCGTCTTTGCCACGTTGCTCTCTTGAGCGCATAACGCGCTCGTGTGCAGGCCGCCGATGAAGAGCGCAAGAAGCGGCACGCCCCAGCCGAGGTTGCTTCGTCGGTGTTTGCTCATGGGTTCTCCGTTCCGGCGAGGAAGATTCTATGCCGATTCGGAGGCCGGGGCACACGATTCCATCAAAAAAGGGACAAGCATTTCTGCCTGTCCCGAGGAATTTGCATGCCGTCTTGTTAAGCGTTGGCTGCGGTTTCGGCTGGAGTTGCTTCCGTCTCTTCGCGCGCGGCACGTTTGATGCGAGCGGCTTTGCCTCTGAGGTTGCGCAGGTAGTACAGCCGTGCGCGGCGCACACTGCCCTTGCCAACTACGTCAATCGAGGAGATGGAAGGCGAGTGCAACGGGAATATGCGTTCCACGCCGGTGCCGAAACTGACGCGCCGCACCGTGAAGGTCGCGCTGCTGGCACGGCCTTTCTTCGAAATCACCACTCCTTCAAAAGTCTGGATGCGTTCCTTGACCTTTTCCCCTTCGCCCTCGAGAAGGCGGACATTCACGCGCACGGTGTCGCCGGGACGAAATTCGGGGAGGTCTTTGCGCAATTGCGCTTCGTGCAACTTACGAATTACCGGATTCATCTTCTGTATTCCCTCGAGACCCACTCAGGCGGGGCCAGCACTTTTAAGGCAAACACCGATTATAGCCAAAAGATTGCGTTTTTCCTAGCCGTTTTCGCCCAGCAATTCAGGCCTGTTTCGCATTGTCTTCTCTAAAGCTTTGTCCCGCCGCCACTTGGCGACCTCCGCGTGGTTGCCTCCGATCAGCACCTCGGGCACCTTCCAGCCGCGATATTCGGCCGGACGTGTGTAATGCGGAAAATCGAGGAGAACGCTTCTAGTAGGCTGCACTGCCCGTCTCGGCCCTTGATACCCCTCAAAGGATTCGTTCTCGGTCGAGGCCTCGTTTCCGAGAGCCCCGGGCAGTAATCTTGTTGTTGCGTCGACTACGATTGCCGCTGCCAGTTCGCCGCCGCTCAAGACATAATCGCCGACGCAAATTTCTTCGGTAGCTAAATGCTCCGCCACGCGTTCGTCTACACCTTCATAGCGGCCGCAGATCAAAATCATTCGCTCGAGCTTCGCATAGCGCCTGGCTGTTTCCTGCGTGAACAATGTTCCCGCAGCCGACAGGAGCACAATCGCGGTCTTTGGCTCGGGTGCAACTTTTGCTTCCGCGATTCCCACTGCACGCCCAAGCAATTTCTCGACGGCTTCAAACAGCGGTTCGGGCTTCAGCACCATGCCTTCGCCGCCGCCGAAGGGGCGGTCGTCCACGGTGCGATGCCGGTCCTTGGTGAACTCACGCAAATCCTGCACGTGAATGCCGGCGATGCCCGCTTCCTTCGCGCGCCGGACGATGCCGTGGTCGAGTGGGCCAACAAAAAATTCCGGAAAAATGGTGATCAGATCGAATCGCATGTCTCGTGAAGCAGAAAAACGGCGCTATTCCGGTGCGTTCAGCTCGGTCAGGCCTTCCGGCAGCCTAACATCAATTCTGTGACTTGCCACGTCAATCCGGGTGCAGATATCTGTGGCGAGCGGCAGCAGCAGTTCGCCTCCGGGCGTATCGACCTGAAGCAGCGGCGTGCCCGCAACGCTTTCCCCCGGGAAAAAAACGTCGCGCACGGTGCCCAGCACGCGCGGCGTCTGTTCCATGGCGCAGGCGGGTGACGAGAGTTTTGTCGGCCGAGCCGCCGTTAGTTCGAACACCGTACAACCGATCAAATCCGTCACGAAATACTGGCCAGCGGGCAAAACCACGCGATCTTCGAACCGCAGCAGCACGTGGTGACCGCGTAGCGCTTCGGCATCTGAAATTGACGCGTACCCGACGAAATGAAACACACCCATACCAGGGTGATTTTGGTCCCGCCAAAAATGCTGCACCGCGGCGGAGCGCGGCTCGCCGTCGCTTTTTTGCAGGTAGACTTGTTTTAGGTTGGAAAGCCGGCCAGGGGAGTCTGTCAGCAATTCCGCGACGACTTCGCCCTTATTGCCGCGGGGCCTCAAAATTCGGGCCACCTCGACCCAACGCCGCTCTTGTTCGTGCGGTTCGTTCAATCTTCCAGAATCTCGAGCGTGAATCTCTTATGAAGTTTCATCCCCGCCGCCCCCAGCAGCGTACGGATCGCTTTGGCTGTGCGACCCTGGCGTCCAATTACTTTCCCCAAGTCTTCGGGATGAACTCGCAATTCCAGAACAGTGACTTGAGAGCCTTCCACCGCCTTGACCTGTACTCCCTCGGGATGATCAACGAGCGCTCGAGCAATCTCCTCCACGAGTTCTTTCATAGGGCCCCCGCGTGCGTTCCGTTTGTAGAACTACCACGCGCCCCGCTCCATCGCGACGAGCGCGCTACTAACCTCCGCCACTGGGACCTGACCCGGAAAACCTGAGAGAACGTGTGCAGCGTTTGAGCGTTAGGCGATCTTTTGTTGCTTGATGAAACTGCGAACCGTGTCGCTCGGCTGTGCCCCCACGCCAAGCCAATACTTGATACGCTCGGAATCCAGCTTGATCTCCGCGGGCTTCTTCAACGGATCATACGTTCCGACCGCTTCGCGCACGCGCCCGTCGCGCGCCCTGGTCCTTTCAATGACCACCACGCGGTAGAAGGGCTTCTTTTTCTTGCCGATTCTTGCTAAACGAATAGTCAACACTAAAGTACATCCTCCTAGGTATGCCCTTCATTCTAGCGTGAGTCCGCTCCCCCCGGCAAACAATCGTCCGTTCGCCGCATGGCTTACCGCATTTCCACCAGAGGAAGCTCTACAAAGCTTTCCTGGCCGGCGACATGGTAGATGCGCTCGACCGCCTGGCGATAGTCTTCCGGCTTGGCCCAGAAAATATTCGGCACGAAGGTCTGGGGATTGCGGTCATAGAGGGGAAACCAACTCGATTGGACCTGCACCATGATGCGGTGCCCCGGCAAGAAGACGTGGTTGGCATTCGGCAGCGCAAAACGGTAGAGCAGCGGCTTGTCACTGGCAATCGGTTTGGCGTTCTCCAGGCTTTCGCGATAGCGGCCGCGGAAAATATCGCCAGTGATCATCAACTGGTAGCCGCCCATCGAACTCTCGGCAGCGACCTCGTCGGGATAAACATCGATCAGTTTCACCACCCAATCGGAATCGGTTCCACTTGTCGAAGCCACGAGATTCGCTACGGGCTGCCCGCTAATCTTCACTGGAGCACTCAAAACCTCCGAGGTGAACGTCAGTACGTCCGTTCTTCCCGATGCTTCGCGCTGGTCATCGACCAGCCAAAGAGGCCATGTGAGCCGGCCGCTATAGCCAACCGGCTGGTTAGGACGCGCGCGGTAGGGTACGGGCTTGGCCGGATCGGACACATATTCATCGAAGGCGGCACTACTCGCTTTCGGTGCGGCAAAACTGAGTTTCTTGTCGGCGCCGAGATACAACGGCGTGGGCTTCACGGTGCAGCCACTCGCACAACCCGCAGGCCAATTCGGCAAACGCCGCCAAGTATTCGTACCGGTCTCGTAAGCGGTTACGGTTGCGACATCCGCTTTTGCCGCTCCGTCTTTCAAATATTGCGCCAGGAACGGGCGAAGAATCTGTTGTCGGAAATAAAGTCCAGTGTCGGATCCAAAATGCAACGCGCCGAGCGTGCTGCAGTCTTCAATTTGCTGGCCGTGATTCCAGGGACCGAGAACAAGAAAGACCATGTCGTTATTGGTGTCGTTCGGTTTGATCGCCTTGTAAACCGCGGTCGCCCCGTAAATGTCTTCCTGGTCCCAGAGACCCGCCACTATCATCGTTGGAACTTTCAGCGGCTCGCGGGCAAGAATCTGGTCCATGGCTTGTTGCTGCCAAAAAGTGTCGTAACTCGGATGCTCCAGAATTTTTCGCCAGAAACCCACCTGTTCGAGCCCGTGTTGCCGTCCGAGTTCGCCGGCCGATCCAGCTCGCATGTAAAGGTCGTAGTCGTCATACGTGCCGGACCACCAGGAAACATTATTGGCGCGGGTGGCCTCCTGTTCGTAGATGTACGGCATGTTCTGCTCGCGAAAGGCGCCGTTGTGGAACCAGTCATCGCCCTTCCAGCCGTCCACCATCGGATTCATCGGCACGGCTACTTTGAGGGCCGGATGCGGATTGACCAGAGCCATGAGCGGCAAAAAGCCATCGTAGGAAATCCCTAGAATTCCAACCCTGCCGTTGCTCTCCGGCACATTCTTCACCAGCCAATCGATCGTGTCGTAGGTGTCTGTCGAGTGGTCCACGGGAGTCGGGTTGAGCGGCCCGTGCAGCGGCCTGGTCATGACATAGTCGCCTTCGGAACCGTATTTGCCTCGAACATCCTGAATCACGCGGATGTATCCGTCGTCGAGAATCACGTCGGGCGCATTGTCGTAGCCATCGAGCGCCGGACCGAGATGCGAACTCGGCACATGGTTGACCATTCCGGATGCGTTGTAGGGCGTGCGCGTCAGTAGAATGGCCTTATTTTTCGTGCCTTTTAGCATCACGATGACGGTGTGGAGCTTGACTCCATCGCGCATCGGGATCATGACGTCGCGCCGTTCATAGTCGAAACTGCTGGTCACCGGCGTGACCCTTGCCGGCGTCTCGCTCGGAAAATCCGGATACTTTGCCGGCGCTTCGGGCGTTTGCGCTCCGGCTATTTGCGGTATCGGCCCGGCCATCAGAAAACAGCCGAGGAGCACCAGCCAACCAGTCAAATTCGTCGGTTTCATGAAATTCCCTTGGGATGAACGTTCGTTTTGCGTCGCTTCAGGCGCGGAGATTATATGCTGGACAGCGCCCGGCGCAAACTCTTGGACCTCCGCGTCGATCGCGGAGTAGAATGTGAATCCACGCGATCTTAAGGAAGATCGCTCTTGGACTCATGGCCCGGACGAACGAAAAACCAAGAATCGTCAAGCACTACGATATGATTAGCCCCTTTTACTATTCGCTCTGGGGCGAACATATCCACCACGGCTACTGGATTCGCGGCGACGAATCCAAGGAAACCGCGCAGATTCAACTCATCGAGCATCTCTGGCGCCTGGCCGACGTCAAGCCGGGCTGTCGTGTGCTCGATATCGGCTGCGGCTTTGGCGGAAGCAGTCTGTTCCTTGCTGGACGGTACGGTGTCTCGGCGACAGGCGTAACCATTTCATCGGTGCAGGTGGAAATGGCCAACCGCGACGCCCAAAAACGGAATCTGGACGCCAAATTCCTGTTGATGGATGCCGAAGCACTGCGCTTTTCCGAGCCGTTCGATTTGCTCTGGTCCGTCGAATCCATTTCGCACTATCAGGACATCCCGAAGTTTTTTTCCTCCGCCGTGAAATTCCTAAAGCCGGGAGGGACGTTTGCGTTGACCGACTGGTTTCGCAAAGAGAATCCTACGCCCGAGGAGAAAAAGAAGTTCATCGATCCGATCGATAAGGGAATGTTCGTCGAACTGCGCGGGATGAACGACTACTCGGATTTCCTGGCGGCCAGCGGTCTTCAGATCGCGCATCGCGAGGTGCTCACTCCGAATTGCGCGAAAACCTGGGACCTTGGTCTGGATATCATTAAGGACAAGTCCTTCTGGACTCTGGCCGCCAAACTTGGAACCGAATTCATCACCTACCTTAAAGCCTTCCAGGCCGTGCGAAACGCGATTGCCTCGGATAACTTTGTTTACGGCCTCTTCGTAGCGAAAAAGCCCGACGCCAGCAGCAACGGAGCTTGAGTCTTCCGAAACCCTTGATTTCCACACTTGTGGCTCAGGCCATCGAGGTCTGCGGCTTTTTCTGCGATAAACCAAGAAGGAAAGGCCGCACCCCGGAAAGGTAATGAGTTACAACAGGCATTGTGTGGCGGCTACGACAATCGGTTGAAGCCGTTAAAGGCGGCGGCTTTGTAGCATTCCGCCAGCGTCGGGTAGTTGAAGACCGTGTGGATGAAATAGGTGATCTTGCCCTTCAACAGCAGTACGGCCTGTCCAATGTGGAGAAGTTCCGCAGCGTCTTCTCCAAAGATGTGCACTCCTAACAGCTCCAACGTTTCGCGGTGGAACAACAGTTTCAGGCGGCCCTCCGTGTGTCCGGAGATTTGCCCGCGCGCAATTTCGCGGTAATAGGCCACGCCAACTTCGTAAGGCACATCCTCTTCCGTCAGTTGCTCTTCCGTCTTCCCGATGAACGAAATTTGCGGGATGGTGTAAATCCCGTAGGGGTAACCGGCGGGATCGGATTCCGCTGGGAGCCCGAAGGCCCTCGCCGCTGCGATGCGCCCTTGCTCCATCGACACCGACGCCAGGCTGGGAAACCCGATGACGTCTCCCACCGCAAAAATATGGGGCTGCGAAGTTCGATAATCCTTGTCCACTTTAATTCGGCACCGGTCGTCGGCTTCCACTCCGGCATTTTGCAAATTCAGCCCGTCAATGTTTCCCTGTCGCCCGACAGCGTACAGGAGTGCGTCGGCCAAAATCCGCTTTTTGCTGACCAGATTGGCCGCCACCTTGCCGTCCGGCGTCTCTTCGACGCTTTCCACTTCTTCGGTCAGCCGCATGGTGGCTCGCCGGTCGCGCATGTGGTAGCTGAGCGCCTCGACGACCTCGGCGTCCGCAAATTCAAGAAGTCGGGGACGCTTTTCGACAACGATTACGCGGACGCCAAGCGTGGTGAACATGCAGGCGTACTCCACGCCGATCACTCCACCGCCGACGACGATCAGCGTTTTTGGCACGGTCGGTATACCCAGGATCTGATCGCTATTGACGATGTTCCGCCCGTTGATGGCCACCCGCGGATTCACGGCCGGCTTTGTTCCGGTAGCAATCACCACAAAGCCGGCTTCGAGTTCGTTGAAACCGGTGTTGTTTTCGACCCGGATGTGGTGCGGGTCCATAAAGGAACCGTATCCGTGATACAGGTCCACGCCATTTCGCTTGAGTTGATCCTGCAGAACGGCGGCTTCGTTCTCAATCACGCGCGTTACGCGGAAATTGAGATCGCTCATGGTAATAGTTTCTTTGACGCAATAGTTCGAGCCGTAAAATGCTTGATGGTAAAAGCCGGACAGGTGCAGAACGGCCTCGCGCATGGTTTTGCTGGGGATTGTGCCGGTGTTGATGCACACTCCCCCGATCATGGTCTGCTTTTCCACTACCGCAACGCGTTTTTTTGCCTTTGCCGCCTGGATTGCCGCCCGCTGTCCGCCTGGTCCGGACCCAATCACTACCAGGTCATACTGTTGCATTGGAAGAGTCCTGTACTTCGAGATCCAAGCCATGCGTGGGGTCGACGGGGACGGTCCCCGGTTCGCTTTCCGTATAGGCGACTCGAGGATGGTGACTGTGAGAAACTCCCGATCCGTTTACGAATCCGCCCGCCAGCTTCATCAAATGCTCCTGGACGGAAAATCCGCTGTTGCCCTTTGCGCGCCGGAAGGGTGTGTACTGGCCGTCCGGGCCAAGCACGCGGGCCTTCTTGTCGTCGGCCAAGTATGCCGGCAAAATCTCTTTGCAGATGCGTTCGCACAGTTGCTGGTCTTTGAGCGGGAAAAGCACTTCGACGCGCTCGTATAAATTCCTCGGCATCCAGTCCGCGCTCCCAAGATAGACCTCGGGCGAGCTCCCGTTTTCGAAGTAATAGATGCGGCTGTGTTCGAGGAATCGGCCGACTATGCTGCGCACGCGGATTCGGCTGCTGATTCCTCGCAGTCCCGGCACCAACGTGCATTGTCCTCGCACGATCAAGTCGATTTCCACGCCTGCTTGTGACGCCCGATACAACGCCCGGATCACCGGCGGATCGACCACCGCGTTGCACTTCCCAATAATCCTGGCGGGCCTGCCGCGTCGCGCGTGCCGCGCCTCCCGTTCGATCAGCGCGATGACCGACTTGGCCATATCTTTTGGCGCAACGAACAACGGTCGATAGTGAGCTTTCTCCGCATAGGCCGTCAGGAAGTTGAACACGTCGTGCGCGGCCGAGGTGATCGCCGGGTCCGACGTAAACAAACTAAAATCGCTGTAAAAGCGCGCTGTCGAAGGATTGTAATTGCCGGTGCCCAAATGAGCGTAGCGCCGGATTTTTCCATCCGGGTCCTGACGCACAACCAATGCCAGCTTGGCGTGCGTTTTCAGATTTGCTAGGCCGTGAAACACCTGTACGCCCACATCCTCCAGGCTGCGCGCCCACTTGATATTCGAGGCTTCGTCAAAACTGGCTTTCAACTCCACAACTACTGTCACTTCTTTCTTGCCCGCGGCCTCGAGAAGAGCCTGCACAACCGGGGAATCGGTATTCGTGCGGTACAGCGTCTGCTTCATCGAAAGGACGCGGGGATCGTGCGCTGCGGTCTGCAGAAATTTCACGACCGAATCGTACGAGTCGTAGGGATGGTGAAGCAGCACGTCGCGGTTTCGCAACACACCAAACATCGAATCCGCGTCGTGACCGATGTGCACCTGCCGCGGCGCGAAATTCGTATACTTCAGGTCGGGACGCGGCGTTTCCTCATACAGGTGGAACAGCCTCTGCAGGTTCACCGGACCGGCCACGCGAAACACCAGTGATTCATCGAGTTCGAATGTAGAGACCAGGTGCGAAACAATGTCCGGATGCGCCCCTATTTCAATTTCCAATCGGACCGCCTGGCCTTTGCGGCGTTGCGCCACTTGTAAGTCGATTGCTTCGAGAAGCGTCCGCGCTTCTTCTTCTTCGAGGTACAGATTGCTGTTGCGAGTGACGCGAAACGCAGCCGAAGCCAGAATTTCGTAGCCCCGGTAGAGTTTGCCGGCGTAGCGGGAAATAATGTCCTGCAAAAATGCGAAGTGAATTCCGCCGTTCCCGGTGGGAACTCGCAGAAGCCGCGGGAGCGCCCTCGGCACCGTGACTACGCCGAAAAACGGCTTTTCCGCCGAACCTTTGCGCTTTCGCAGCAGAAACGCGATGCACAACGCTTTGTTCAGGACGTGAGGAAATGGATGAGTGGGATCCACGGTGACCGGAGTCAGCATCGGATACACACGCCGGTCATAGAATTGTTTGGCCGTTTGCGCCGCTTTGCTGTTCAAGTGCTCGACCGGCAGCAGGCGAATCTGATGCTTTGCCAGCGCTGGCAACAGCTCGTCATTCCAGCACTTGTATTGCGCAGTCACAAAATGGTGCATGGCCTCTGAAACGCGATCGAGCTCTTGCTGCGTCGTCAATCCATCCGCGCTGATCTGTTGGGAGCCGTGCTCGATTTTCTGCAGGAAGCTGGACACCCGGATTTCCACAAATTCGTCCAGATTATTGGCGGTAATCGCCAGGAACTTCACGCGTTCGAGTAACGGATTGCGGGCATCGCGGGCTTCCTCAAGTACGCGTTGGTTAAAAGCGATCCACTGGAGGTGGCGGTTCAGGTACAGCCGGTGATCGTCGAGCGCTATGCGAGCCATATGTCATCCTGGACGAGGGTAGACAAGTATCTCAGATGTGTTACGCCAAGATAAACACGCATCTGAATGCTATGCTTTCTGGGCTCGGGGGAAACCATGCCAAGAGCAAAGTCGTTGTGGATTATTGTCTTTCTGTTTATGACCACTGCCCTCGGCGCGAGAAGACCATTACCGGACGGGCCGCTAGAGGCCCGGATTGATGCCATTTTCGCTCCCCTCGTCCAGCCAGGCGACCCTGGTCTTGCGGTCCTGGTGAAGAAGGATGGGAAGATTCTCTTTCAGCAAGGCTACGGCGCCCGACAATTGAATTCGCCGGCAAAAATCGATCGAGAGACCAACTTCCGCCTGGCCAGCTTCACCAAGCAGTTCACTGCCATGGCCATCATGCTTCTCGTCCACGACAGCAAGCTGCGTTACGAAGATCGTCTCGCGAGTCTGTTGCCGGATTTTCCCGCCTATGGAAAGGACATTACCCTTCGCAACCTCCTCAATCACACCTCCGGCTTGCCGGACTATTCGGAAATCATGGAAAAGCAGGAGAAGAGCGGTGGCCCAAAATGGAGCCCCGAACATCAGATTCACGATGAAGAAGTCCTCGCACTGCTCGAAGCTCAGCCGGCAGGCAAATTCGCACCCGGCACCCGCTGGGAGTACAGCAATTCGGGCTACGTTGTTCTGGGGTTGATTATCGCGAAGGCTGCCGGAATGCCGTATGGCGAATTCTTGGAACGCCGCATTTTCGCTCCGCTCAAAATGCAGCAAACCGTCGTGTACCAGAAGGGTAAAAATACGATCAGCGATCGCGCGTTCGGCCATTCCAAAGAAAGCGATACGCTCGTCGAAACGGACCAAAGCCCGACGTCGGCGACACTCGGAGACGGCGGGATCTATTCCAACGTGACGGATCTGGCAGAGTGGGATCAGGGCTTGCAAGAACACACGCTGCTTGGCGCAAGAGAGATGCAGCCCGCCCTAACGCCGGCAAAACTTGCCGACGGCAGCGAGCCTCACTGGCCGCGTGATCCCCAGGCCCCTAATTCGGCCGAATCACCAGTAGTCCAGTACGGCTTTGGCTGGTTTCTCGATCCCTACCAAGGGCACGCACGGAATTATCACGACGGCGGCACGATGGGATTCCGCACGACGATCCAGCGCTTTATCAACGACCGCGTGACTGTGATCGTCCTGTGCAATCGTACGGACTTGAATCCCGACGAACTTTCCCTGAAGGTCGCCGATATCCTATTGGCAACTAAATGAAGGCATAAGAGAATCTCAGCTGAAGCCTGCGAGTTTGCCCAGGCCTTTCATCTTGGCGCGCGCAGCCATGGCGCCATATTGCTTCATCATCGTCCGCATCTGCATGTATTGCTTGATGACTTGGTTCACGTCCTGCACGGTTGTGCCGCTACCCTTGGCAATGCGCTTGCGCCGCTTGCCGTCGATCACGTTGTGGTCTCGCCGTTCCTCGTTAGTCATGGAATTGATAATCGCTTCCACGCGCTTCAGTTTGCCTTCGTCTACGGAAGCATCTTTGGGCAGGTTTTGCAGCGGCCCTACCTTCGGCAGCATGTCCATCAGTTGTTCGAGCGGTCCCATTTTGCGGATTTGACGTAGCTGATCGCGAAAATCTTCGAGCGTAAACTCTTCTTTGCGGAGCTTGCGCTCCAGCTCCATTGCCGTCTTCTTATCGAACGCCGATTCCGCGCGTTCGATCAGCGACAGAATGTCGCCCATGCCCAGGATTCGTGAAACGATTCGCTCCGGATAAAATCCCTCCAAAGCATCGTACTTTTCCCCCAACCCCACGAATTTCACCGGCGCCCCGGACACTTTGCTGATCGAAAGCGCCGCTCCGCCTCTCGCATCGCCGTCGAGCTTGGTCAGGATCACGCCCGTCAGCCCCAGTCGCTTGTGAAACTCACCCGCCGACCGCGCGGCATCCTGCCCGATCATGGCGTCCGCAATGAACAGCATTTCGCTCGGCTGCAGTTCTTTCTTGAGCGTGGCAAGCTCGCTCATCAATTCGTCGTCGATGTGCAAACGCCCGGCGGTATCCACGATGATCACATCGCTTGCCGAAAGCTTGGCCTCCTTGATCGCGCCGCGCACAATCTCTAGCGGCTTGTCCGTTCCCGCACCCGGCCAAAGCGAAATGCCAATGGACTTGGCCACCTGGCTCAACTGTTCGCGCGCCGCGGGGCGGTACACGTCGGTCGAAACCACGATCGGGCGGTGGCCGTGCTGGGAAAGCCATTTCGCCAGCTTGCCAGTGGTCGTGGTCTTACCCGAGCCTTGCAATCCCACGATCATCCACACCGACGGCGGCCGAGACGCGAACAGCGGCTTCGCGTGTTTGCCCAGCAAATTCAGCAGCTCGTCGCGAACGATCTTCACGACCTGCTGGTCCGGCGAAAGCTGCAACATCACTTCGCTGCCAAGCGCCTTCTTGCGGATGTTCGCCAGCAATTCTTCGGCGACGCCGAGGTTCACGTCGCCTTCGAGCAACGCCTCGCGAATCTCTGCAAGCGCTAAGTCCAGGTGCTCTTCGCTGAGCTTTCCTTGCCCGCGCAGGTTCTTGAATGTTCGTTGCAGCCGTTCTGTAAGGTTCTCAAACATGCCGTACGTACCCTTGGTGTCGTCTCTTGATTGTACCGCTGGACAGGAAGCCCTGTCGCCGCTCGAGTCAAACGTGTTGCAGGTGGGTATCTTTAAAGAAGCTGGGATATTTCAAACCGTAACTAAGCGCGCGGTCCATCCCGATGTGTGCGAGCCAGATCAACGCATAAGGAATACACGCCCGTTTTGCCAACACCAGCGCTCCACCAAGCAGAATGAGCGGTCCCGTCAGTGTATGCACCAGGTTGTACATAGCCGATCCCCACTTCGCATCTTTCAGATATCCGACCATGAATAAATCCGGGGTCAGGAAAAGCACGGCGAACAACCACCAGCGATAATGGGCCGACCCATAGAAATACAATGCCGATCCAAATATCGCCGCTCCTTCCAGGTGCAAGAGCCAGCGCGGTCTCGTGAGCATGAGAATTTTAGCCCCTTTCTTTTTTGCAGGAGTTAGAAAGCCAGTTTGACGCCCAACTGCGCCGCGAAGGGTATGCCCACGGTTGTACCAGGGCCGAAGAAATCGCCCAGCGCACCGGCGGGATAGCGCAGCTGACCTAAGCTTGTGATCGGCTCTGTTTGCGTGCAGGAAGCGTTCAAGCAGAAGGCCGTGGCATTCGCGAGATTGTTCACAGGAACAGGCAAGGCCGCAAGATTGGTGATGAAAAACGCGCCAGGATTGTTGCGGTTGAACAGATTGAAAAACTCGACGAAGGGCATTACCGACCAGCGTTCACCAATTGTGAATGGCCGGCTCACCCTCATATCGAATTGAATGTAGGGCGTGCCGCGGAATTCATCGAGCGTGGTCTCCACGCCATTGACGACCGCGCGGGTGCCATCCGGTGTGGTCATCGTAAATGGCCGCGCGCTTTCCGCCTGCCCCAGCGCGGACAGCTCAAAGCCCGCGGGCAGACGGAACCTGCCGACAAACACAAAGCGGTCGTGAACATCCTCTCCCGAAGGACCGTAGTCGCCGGGAGCGAACGCATGGTAGGGGTTACAAACGCCGTTCACATAGTCGAACAGCTCGCCCAGCACGCAGCCCCAAGTCTTCGCCGAGGAGAGCGTATAGTGCGCAGTGATATTCACGCGGTGCGACACGTTGCCCTGGATACGCAGCGACAATCCGTCATAGGCGGAGCGGTTGTCGGTTCGAAACACCGCCGCCTGCGGATAGTCATAGCGGCGGTAGGCATGCATTCCCGTTTCGCGCGTGTAGTCCGCGCTGATCATCCAGTTGGCGTTGAGAGCGTGCTGAATTCCCGCGGTCGCCTGCAATGCGTACGGCGTGCGGTAATTCGGATCGATCAACGAAGGACTCACCGGACCATTTTTTAGGCTGCCCGCATTGACGGACTGAAACGCCGTGACCCAGCCATTCTGCGCGAGATCGTTGTAATACAGACCCACTCCCGCGCGAATCACGGTTTTCTGCGAGGCGCCGAGGGTCTTCGCAACACCGAGCCGCGGCGCAAACGCTTTTCGGTAATCGTGTGGAATTCCGTCGACCAGGCCAGTGCTCAGCGCAGAATTCGAGGCCTGGCTGCGGCCCGACGCAATGAACAGCCCGTACGTCGTATCGTAACGCAATCCATAATTAATCGTCAGCCCAGATGCCAGGTGCCAGGAATCTTCCGCGTAGACGCCAAGACGCTGCACGTTTTGCGAAAAACTTCCGTCGTTCGCGGGGGTGAAGACGCTCCCCGCTCCATAGTCGACCCCAAACTGCGAAGGATTCGCGAGATAGTAGGTCGGGTCTTGCGGAAACGTGATCAATGTTTCCGCCGTGCCCGTGAGCGCTCCGCTAAGGACCGGTTCGTGAATGAAATTTACGCCGAACCTCGCCGCATGTTGACCCATCACGTGCGTAACGTCGTAGCGCACCTGGTATTTCTCCTGGTTGCGCAGCACCGGAAAATCGGCGATACCGGTTGCAAACTGGTTGTCGCCGTAGGTTTCAAACCCGGTGATGACGCTCGAAGTCGTGGTGAACGGAAACGCCAGGGCAAACCCAAGATCGGAATTGCGTGTTTGCGTCAGATGCAGTTCGCTGTACCCCAATACCAGCGAGCCGATCCAGTCCGGCGAAAAGGTGAACTGTTGGCCGATCACCGTGTTGAAATAGTTGTTGTGAGAAGTAGCGCCGGTCGAAGGCAGCGCACCTTGCTGAACAAGAGCGTTGTGCGTTGTGTAGCTATCGAGCCCAGCTCGCAAAAACCAGCGCGACCGTTCCGACTGCGCCCAATCGAATCGCAGCGTATAAAGATAGTCACGAAACGGTACCGCCACGCTGCTCGGGACAGGAATCGAACTCACGCCGGGGATCAGGCCCATCCGAGCGAGCTGCGCCAACGCGTTGAACTCGGTCGTGCTCGCCGTGCTGTACGCAACGCTCGCATCCTCGTGGACGAATTCGAGGGAACTGAAGAACCAAATCCTGTCTCGTACGATTGGCCCACCCAACGTGCCGACGTAATTCTGGCGAGAAAAAGGCTGCTTCGGATTGGGCGCCGGATTGTCGATGGGAAATCGCGCATTTAGCGCCGCTTGCCGATCGTAAAGGGAAAATTCTCCGTGCCAATCGTTCGTGCCACTGCGCGTCGTGATGACGACCGAACCTGCCGTCGTGCGACCCGTATCCGCGTCGGCCTGGGCGGTGCGGAAGGCAAACTCTTGAATGGCGTCCGGCGAAAAATTCTGCAGGAAGCCGCCGATGTAATCATCAGAATTGTCTCCGCCGTCGACGGAAATTTCATTGTTCAATCCAGAGCTGCCACCGGTAGACACGGCGGTTATGCGCGCTTTGGTCGGATCCGAGGGCTCCACCGGTTCCGTCCCCGGCGCAAGATACGCGATATTGGCAAAACTGCGGGCGGCCAGCGGAATCGTCTCCAAATCTTGTCGGTAGATCACGGCTTGATGAACCGCGCTTGCCGTGTCCAGAGGCTCCGTGGTGATCGATTGCGTCTGGGCATTGACCACGACATTTTCTTTTACGGATTTCGGCCGGAGCGTCACGCTGACTTCGCGTACCGAGCTCACTGCCACCACTACGCGCGAACTCGCCTCCGCAAATCCCGGCGCATTCACAGCCAACTGATACGAACTGGGCGGCAACTCCTCGATTCGGAATTCCCCGTGGCTATCGGCCTCTGTTTCACGGGTAATCGACAGTTGCTCGTTGGTCAGAACAATCTTTGCGCCTGCCACCCGCCCACCGCTGGCATCCTGAACAGTGCCGCGCACCGTTCCACGCGGGTTCTGCGGCAACGCGACATGTGCGAGTGCAAGGCCCAACACCAGACAGACAGCCCGACCCGAGACAAAGCTTTGCCTCTTTGTGCTCGCCACTCCCTCCACCCCGGGAGGCAGTATAGCCCGACCACTGCTTCCAACGAAGCGGGCACAAGGCCGAGTCCGGAACCCATTGGCGATTTCGTTCGTGCCCGTGCCATACTTTTTTGCGCGTAATTTCTGTCAGTCGCGGAAGGAACATAGCCTCTCGGTCAACCATGGGCCAGAAAACTCTCGTCTCCGGATGTGTTCTCTTCTTCGTCTTTTCTCTTTCGCCGTTGCTGCCCGCACACGCCCAGGATAGTTACTCCCGCTTCGAGCTCGGCGCCCAATACTCCACCATCCGCGAAACCAATTACGCCTTCGCAGGGACGGACTTCTCCGGAGTCGGTGCCCGCTTCGATTGGAACCTGAATCGTCGGTTCGCCTTCGAATCTCAGGTAGATTTTTTCCCCGAAAACGCGATGCCCCTTCCGTTGGTGCAGGGGGGACAAACACTTCAAGCAGTTTTTGGCATTCGCGCCAAGGTTATCGAGACGCGCCACTTCGCGATTTTCGGTTTAGTGCGCCCCGGGTTGCTGCACTTTACGGGAGTCGAAATGCTCTCGGGTGGAGTCAGCGTTTCCGACGTCGAACGGCCGGCCACCTACTTCGTGCTCAATCTCGGGGGCGGCATCGAATTCTATCCGTCGCCGCGTTGGGTACTGCGCTTCGACGTCGAGGGTGACCCTTACCGCGTGCCGGCGAGCATCGTCAACTTCTCCGCCGGTGGCGCGACTTCACTTCCAGGCAAAATCGATGACACTACGCGCCTCAGCTTCGGTGTCTCCTACCGACCCGGTGCCCTCATCGAAAACGAATCGGAAACGAACGTGCCCGGCAATTGGGAAATCGGCCCGCTGTTCAGTGCCCTGATGATCTCTCGCGAAGGATTGACGGACAACGTGCGAACTGAACCTGGTTTCGGCGGCTACGCCTCGTATCGTTTTTACGGAGTGTTCTACCTGGACGGAGACCTGCTGTACTTCCCGCGCCGTCCCGAGGTCGCCGGGCCCCACGATGGCGGTACCATCTTGCAAGGGCTCGTCGGGTTGAAGGGCGGCATCCGGCGCAACCATTTTGGTTTCTTCGGTAAGGTGCGGCCGGGCTTCAACAGCTATTCCGATGCCCTTACCGCCATTGCGACCGGGGGATCGACTTCGACGGACACCTATGGCCGCTCCACCAACTTTGTTCTCGATCTCGGCGGCATCGTTGAACTTTACCCGAACGAACGGAGCACTCTGCGCATCGAAATCGGTGATACTCATCTCTTTTTTGGGACCCGCGACGTAAACGTCGACGGCACGACCGAGTCCTTTGGCGGCGGCAAAATGCAGCACAGCATTCAACTCATACTCGGTTACGGTTGGCGATTCTGAAGAACCATCGCGCACAGGAGCACGTCAGATGACGCAAGAACTCTGGACCGCTGTGGATCAATACATCAGTCATACGCTCGTGCCAAGCGATGCGGTCCTGGAAGCCGTTTTGCGCGCGAGTGCCGAGGCGGGACTGCCTCCTATCCAGGTTTCGCCGCCTCAAGGCAAGCTGCTTCACCTGCTCGTTCGAGCGATAAGTGCGCGCAATATTCTGGAAATCGGCACGCTCGGCGCTTACAGCACCATCTGGATGGCTCGCGCACTACCAGCGGGCGGTCGCTTGCTCACACTGGAGGCGGACGCCAAGCACGCGGAAATGGCTCGCGCCAATATTGCCCGCGCGGGTTTAAGTGGGATGGTCGAACAACGCTTCGGCGCCGCGCTCGACACACTGCCCGAGATCGCAGCCGAAGGCCGCGCCCCGTTCGACCTGATTTTCATCGACGCGAATAAATCGACAATGGCCGAATATTTTGACTGGGCGTTGAAGCTTTCCCACCCGGGCAGCATGATCATCGCCGACAACGTGATCCGCGACGGAGCGGTAATTGACGCGGCAAGCAAAAACGACGACGTGCAAGGCGTCCGGCGCTTCAACGAACGGCTCGCCGCTGAGCCCCGCGTCAGCGCCACGGAGATTCAGACCGTCGGCAGCAAGGGATATGACGGTTTCGGCTTAGTTCTTGTGCTCTCCGCTTGAGCACGGATCAATGCATGGCGACTATGCCGGCCGAGGGCAGGCGAAGCCACGTGGGCCAAGATTGGCTTTGGGGAGTATGAGTAACAGTCGATGGAACTTAGTCTAATGAGCGGGGTGGCGGGTTCCCAAGCCGATCTCGAGCGGCACATCTTTCGGCAAGACCACTTCGCGTCCGCGTGACAGAAAGTTGGTGTAAATCGAAGCGGTTGCCCCGTAGGCAGAAAACGCAAGCGAAACCACATTCGACTTAGCCGCCAGCGCAATCACCGTTCCCGCCCAGCCAAATCCGGAGGCGCCGGCACCCGCTCGAACGACAGCGTCTCCGCCGGAATCCTGACCGCTCCGGTGATCTATGTCTGCATGCGCAACGGCCGCGGTCATTAGTAACGCGAACCCAGTCGACAAATAGCGCGCCTTGCTGTCGCTAGCGTGCGCGCCGCCTTCTTCATCGAGTTTCAAGTGCGCCGCGCGACTAACTTCGATGCCATCGAGCGTGCCTTGCACTTCCTGCAGGTTACCGCCGGGCATCTCGATGTGCTCGAAAATCACGCGCAGCTCGCCGTTGCGGTGCAAAAGTCGCGCGGGACGCGCTTCGACTACCTGGCCAATCAGCCGGCATCCAGACGGCATCAGCAGGTGGTGATCGGAAGAGTAGACAGGCTCGGTCAATTCCGCGACCGCGGGAGTTCCGCGCGTCGCTTTTGCGGAACTCAACTCCAGCACCAGGCGAGCATGGAGCACCGTATCGGCTAGAGGCAAAGTCCCGAGCGAAGCAAGTTGCTCCTGCGAATGGAGGTCCGAGCCAAAGTCCAGGCCCTGGTTCAACGAAGCGCTGAATCGCGTCCCCACCTCGATGTATTGCCGCCGATAAGGCAACTGCGATATCAGGAATTGTTTAAGGCGGTGCATCCTTCCGGGCTCACGGATGTCGGCGGCGGCCTGATGCGCCGAATCATTCGCTTCCTGCACACCCGCCTTCACCTGTTGTTTGGCCGCGTCCACGGCTCGAGCCGCGCTACTCTTGTGCTCGCTCTGGTCATCGCGGTCTTTCGGTGTCTTACTGACAAGATGAACAACGTCGGCGGTTCCGGGCGCTACGGTCGTGTTAATCGCAAGCTCATGGCCGTTCGGCAGCGTCAGTTGATCGAATGTCACCTGATAGTCGTGAAACGGGGAGAAATCCCCGTTCGCGTACGCTTGCGCCCGTTGCCATTTGGGTATGGGAGCAATTTGTGTGACGTGCCCGGTGACCATACTGCCTTCGGGGATGACCGGTTGGTCAAAGGCGTACACCGTCTCCACCACATGCCCCTTCACCATCTCTCCGACGTAGGATATTCGCGCTCGCTGATCGATAGCGACGCGCAGCGGTGTTCCTTCCGGAAGCTTCAATACGATGGCTATCGCCGACGGTCCCGAATCGTCGTCTTCGTCCGCCACTGGCAAAAACGCGGGCGTCGGGCATACCAGCCTCAGCTGATTTCCCGCAGGCGCTTCCTTGCATTGGGCAGCGAATACCGAGGAATCATCGGCGTGTGGTTTCGAAGGCGTTTGCGCCGAGCCGGACCCGGCGGAAAGTAACAACGCAAACGCGGCCAATGTAGCGAGCACCATTTTGCTCATAGGCCCTGCCTTTAGCGCGCCTCGAAGGTGATGCGGGCGTCCACTTCGCGCCTGGCGAGAAATCCCTTAAGAGCCTGGACAATAACCCAACCGCAAGGGGAAGTCCACGGAGAAGTGCGCGTTAGCAGAGACCATGTGGTAGACTCCTGCGGGCAGTTTCGCCAGAGAATGCAGGGTGTCCCTCATTTCGTGTCTCGCTTCAAATCCCAGGCAGGTGGAACCTGTACCAGCGTTACGTCGTACCATGCAGAGAACGCGATTGTGACCTTTAGGCGGGGTCAACGTCTATCTTGCTTAAGCCGTGTCCTTTGGAGGTCGTGATGCCCAAACGTATACAAACATCCTTGATCGGTTTGCCTGCAGCGATTCTGCTCGCCGTGCTCTTCTCGATCCTTACGGCAAACGATTTGCTCGCACAGTCGAGCAATCAGTACGCGCTCCTGCGCAAGCCCACGGTCAGCAAGACCGAGATCGCGTTCAGCTACGGCGGCGATTTGTGGGTTGTGGACCGCAACGGCGGGGAAGCGCGCCGGCTGACCAGCGACGTTGGCATCGAGATCGATCCGGTGTTCTCGCCCGACGGTTCGATGATTGCCTTCACCGGCGAATATGACGGCAACGAAGATGTTTACGTGATTCCCGCCGCGGGCGGGTCTCCAAAACGGCTCACCACGCATCCGGGTAGCGACCAGGCGGTCGGCTGGACCCGCGACGGCAAACGCATTCTGTTCCGCTCGGCCCGGGGGAGTTACGCCGGCTTCGCACAGTTATACACCGTGGGTTTAGGCGGCGGTTTGCCCGAACTGGTTCCCCTGCCAATGGCTGTCGAAGGATCCTATTCGCCGGACTCTGCGCATCTGGCTTACGTGCCCTACACCAATTTTCGCGAGTCCTGGCAATTCCAGCGCGGCCTGAAACATTATCGAGGAGGAACCGCTTCACCGGTTTGGATTGCCAAGCTTTCCGATTCGAGCGTCGAAAAGATCCCGCGCAAGGATTCCAACGATTCCACACCCATGTGGCTCGGCAACAAGATTTATTTCCTCTCCGACCGCGATGGACCAGTGAGTCTGTATGTCTACGATTCATCGACGAAAAACGTGAGTTTGGCACTGCCCAGCAACGGTATGGACATCAAATCCGCTTCGATTGGTCCGGACGCGCTTGTCTACGAACAATTCGGCTCGATTCACTTGTTCAATCCCGCCACGGGCAAGGAGAACGCCGTCAATATTCACGTTACCGGCGACTTTCCTGCCGTGCGTCCGCACTTTGTCGATGCCGCAGACCAGATTCAAAATGGAGACATTTCCCCGACCGGAGCGCGTGCCGTCTTTGAAGCGCGCGGCGAA
The DNA here is from genome assembly GCA_963783955.1 of Candidatus Acidiferrales bacterium. Classification (GTDB taxonomy): domain Bacteria; phylum Acidobacteriota; class Terriglobia; order Acidiferrales; family UBA7541; genus Acidiferrum. The sequence continues at coordinate 108,097 of CAWAPN010000008.1, forward strand.
ATTCTCACGGTTCCGGTGGAACACGGCGACATCCGCAACCTCACAAACACCCCGGGTTTTGCAGAGCGCGATCCTTCCTGGTCGCCCGACGGAAAATGGATCGCCTACTTTTCGGACGAGTCCGGAGAATACGCGCTGCATCTGAGTCCGCAAGACGGAATGGGCGAAGTACGAAAGATCAATCTCGGCAATCCGCCTTCGTTCTTTTACTCCCCTACCTGGTCGCCGGACAGCAAGAAAATCGCCTTCAGCGACAAGCGCCTGAACCTCTGGTATGTGGACATCGATGAGGGCAAACCCATTAAAGTGGACACCAATCCCTACGACGGAGCGAATTTCAGCCAGGTCTGGTCCCCGGACAGCCGCTGGATCGCGTACACACGCCAACTCGATAGCAGTTTGCGTGCGGTCTTTATATACGGCGTAGGGGATCGGAAATCGAATCAGGTTACAGACGGTTTGAGCGACACTGGTCCGGTGGCCTTCGACAAAAATGGAAAATATCTTTACTTCTTCGCCAGCACGGATGTTGGACCCACGCTCGCCACCAGTATGGGCGCTTACAAAATCCCGGTTACCCGTAGTGCCTATGTCGTCGTTCTTCGCAAAGACCTGAGATCGCCATTAGCTCCGCAAAGCGACGAGGAGAAGATTGCATCGGATAAATCCGCGCCCGCCGATGACTGCAAACCGGACGAAGGCAAGCCTGAGGAGAAGCCGGCCGCAGAGAAATCAGCCGACCAGAAGAAAGACGAAAAGAAGGACGAGCAAGGGAAACAAGCCGACAAAACTCCCGAAGTGAAGATCGATTTCGACAGCATCAACCAGCGCATCCTGGCTTTGCCCATTCCCGCAGCAAATTATGACACTCTGATGGCGGGAAAAACGCATGTGTTGTATCTCCTCGAGTCACCGCTCATAAATCCCGGCGGTCCGACCGGTCACATCGTGCACAAGTTCGACGTGTGCACGCGAAAGACCGACAAGCTGCTCGACAATGTCGGCGGCTTCGCGATCTCTTCGAACGGCGAGAAGGCGCTCTATGAGCAGCTCCCACCGCCAAATCCTTTGGCTGCAGGCGGAGGGCCGCCGCACGGCCAATGGGCCATCAAGCCCGTCGATGCCCTGGGCAAACCGGGGGAACCTGGCAAACCGGATGGCACGTTGCATCTCGAAGCGATGAAGATTTATGTCGATCCGCGCACCGAGTGGAAGCAGATGTTCCGCGAGGTGGGCCGCATCGAGCGCGACTTCTTCTACGACCCCAACCTGCATGGCGCCAACTTGAAGTCGTTAATGGCTCAATATCAGCCTTTCGTCGACAACGTCACAAGCCGTGCTGACTTGAACTACATTTTCGCGGACATGCTCGGCGAGATCACTGCACAGCACGTCTACATTTTCGGCGGCGAACGGCCGGAAGTGAAGCAAGTCAGCGTCGGCCTGCTCGGCGCGGACTATACGATCGAGCACGACCGCTACCGGTTTGCGAAAGTTTATTTCGGCGAAAACTGGAATCCCGATCTGCGCGCGCCTTTGACCGAGCCCGGCGTTAATGTACAACAAGGCGAATATCTTCTTGCTGTCGATGGACGCGAGCTTCACGGCAACGACGAAATTTATAGCTTCTTCCTCGAACGCGCTGGCAAAGAGGTGCAGTTAAAGGTGGGACCTGACCCGAGCGGAAAAGATGCCCGCACAGTCACGGTTGTTCCGATCGGAAGTGAACGGAACCTACGTTTGCGCGATTGGATGGACAGCAATCGCCGCAAGGTCGATGAGCTCAGTAACAACCAGTTGGCGTACGTCTATTTGCCGGACACTGCGGTGGGGGGCTTCACCAATTTCAACCGCTATTATTTCCCGCAGAACGATAAAAAGGGCGCGGTCATCGACGAGCGTTTCAACGGCGGTGGCTGGCTTGCGGATTACATCGTGGATTGGCTCAGCCGTCCGCTGCTCATGTCCGCCATGACCCGCGAGGGCAAGGATATCGTCCTGCCGCAGGTCATCTTTGGTCCCAAGGTGATGCTGATCAATCAGTACGCCGGCTCCGGCGGCGACGCACTGCCCTGGATGTTCAGGGCGCTCAATATCGGGCCGTTGATCGGCACTCGCACGTGGGGTGGGCTTATCGGCATCGGAGGTTATCCAAGTTTGATGGATGGAGGCGGAATCACCGCACCGCGTTTTGGACTGTTCAATCCGAGGACTGGCGAATTCGACGTCGAGAATAAAGGAGTGGCGCCGGACATTGAGGTGGATCTCGATCCCGCGCTATGGCGTCAAGGCCGCGATCCGCAGCTCGAGAAAGGCGTTTCCGTAGCACTGACCAATCTGAAAGAACACCCCGTAACGCCAATCAAGCGGCCAAAGTATCCCGTCTACGATTGGCCCAAGGTGCGTTCCGACGCCGCCAAAGGTCAAAGCGCGTCGCAGTAACAGCGACGGCGCGCGTCGAAACCCGGACTATTGCAGCTCGTCTTGCGAATAGACTTTGATCCAGTGGCTGCGGAATCTGGGCCGCACTTTCTTTCCGTCAACGTTAAGATAGACCACCTTTGATTCGAGGCTCGGCATGTGGCAGTCAACGCAGTTCTTCGTGATCGCTTCTCCCACTTTCGCGTGAGTCGCCGACTGTTCTACCTTGTGGCACGACAAACAACGTTGCGACATGGCTTCGAGGCCCGGCTCTTTCTTGTGCACGTCGTGGCAGGTTGAGCAGTTCAGATCCTTCGACAGCTGATAGCACTTGCTCTTCATCAGCAGTTTGCCCTGCTTGCCGTGGACATCCACGTCTTTGGCAGAATCGATGGGCCCCAGATCGATGTACTTCTCGATCGGCTGGCCCGGAACATACGAGAACGCCGGCATTAACTCGCGGTCGCCCTGGCCACCGTGGCATTGCGAGCACACGTCCGATTGCCGCGCAGGCGAAAGCTTTGCCGGGTTCACAACGTCGTCGGCCGCGGAAGCGGGCGTTTTTGAAGCATATGCTGCGGCGTGTTTGCGTCCGGGACCGTGACACCTGCCGCACGAAATTCCCAATTCAAAATTCTTCGTGTCATAGATATTTATGTCCGGATCGGGAAACGCGGCTTGGAAGTATGTGGCGTGGCATTCCAAGCAGCGGGGAATGATCGCTCGTCCAAAATCCGCGACGCCATCTTCGTAGCCGGGACTGTTGATCCAACGATGCAGCACCGTGGAGTATCCGGCGGGTAGTTGAAACAGTTGATCGTCTCTCCAATACAGATACGTCTGCCCTTTTCCTCCGGAACCGATCACCAGGTCCAACCGCTCCGTGCGAGTCCGCGTTGCGGTTCTTTCCGTTGCCGTAGAATTTTCCGTCGAGCCCGCCGCTCGGTCCTCCGGCGGTCCCCAAATGGCGGTCTGAAAAAATTCGCCGCCCTTCTCACTCATCCGGAACATCAAGTTGGGATTCGCCGTCGCCATTGTGTTCGCGCCGGGCGTGAAGGTTCCGACAACGGTGTCCTTATTCGCGATTTGCGACGTGACGTGGTGCGCCGTCTGCTCGTAGCTGTCAAATATGTCTTTGTGGCACGGCGCGCAGGCGGCGTCGCTCAAATATTCGGAATGGGGAACGGTCTTTGGTTTTGTGGCCGCCTTCTTGGGTGTCGCCTTTGATTGCGGGCTCGAGGTCTGCCTCTCACTTTTTGGCGTCGTCGCTAGCCCGCCCAAGGCTCCCAAACTCACGGCGCCCAACGCCAGCGCGCCAAACAGAAGATTCGCCATCCAGGTGACCGGCAAAATATTCATCCCGCGCATTCGCAATACCCACCGCCGCGCTCCATTTTAGCAGTCTCGGTAGTTCCGCCGGGCAACTTACTGCCGCTCCACACTGAGCACGAGTACCTACACGGCGAATTGCTGCGCCGGTTCTTGCGCTTCGACGATCGCGCCGTGGATCGCTTTTCCACCGCTCGGTCCCGGCGATGCAGATCACGTCACCAACGCGTAACCCGCGAATCATTCTTGCGCGAGCGGCAGAACTGTCGCAGTCTGAGCTTGTCTTACGGGAGAGTTAAAATGACGCTGAACACCCGCATTCTTGCAGTTTGTGGACTGCTGCTGTTTTTTTCTCAAGCGACCTTTGCGCAGGTCGGACAAACGGAAATCACCAAGTGGCAGTATGGAAAAAAAGCGGCGGTTTCCCTCACCTACGACGACGGCAGCATCAATCAATTTCGCGTAGCCGTTCCGATCATGGATAGCTTCGGCTTCCCCGCGACGTTCTTCATCATCACCGGTGAAATTCCCGGTTCGCGGTACCACGGCACATTCGTCGGCAGACCTACAAAAACCATAGTTGAAGAGACCGCCAGCGTACCCACAAACAAGGATAACTTCTTTGAACGGGCCTCCGCGATCCCCTATCTCGGCTTTTCCGGAACCGCCAGCTTCCAGACGCAAGCCGGCGAGGTCTACGACGAGGGCAAGGATTTCCCCGAGGCCTACCGGATTATTGACGCTGCGTATGCCAAGGCCCGGCAAGGTGCTTTCAAACCAACCTCGCCGGACGAAACAACCGCGAATCAACGGGATCGCATTACCTGGGATGAGCTCGCAGCACTCGCCAAACGCGGGTATGAATTCGCCAGCCATACGGTGACCCATCCGCGCCTGGCGGTTCTCGATGATGCCAATCTGGTTTACGAGCTCGAAAAAAGCCGGCAAGACATTCTCGATCACCTGGGATACAAACACACATTTTCCGTGGAATGTCCTTTCGGCACGGAGGATCGGCGAGCCGTCAATTTTGCGCTGCAACGTTATCCGCTTGCGCGCAATTACATGCCGGACCAGTTCGTCGATGACCTCGACCGCGCAAGCACCGTCGATCCCGCGGCTTCCAAGAAAGAATACGTGCGCTGGCAACGAGGACCGGTTACGAAGACTCCCGTCGAAGTTATCAAGTCGTGGGTCGACCAGAGCTTGGCTGACGGCAACGTCTGGCTGGTACTGGTTTCGCATGGGGTCGATGGCATTGGCTGGGAGCCGAAAACGCACACAGAGATTCGCGAATATCTGGCCTATATGAAATCCAAGGAAAACACGTTGTGGATCGCCACATTTCAGGAGGTGGCCAAATACATGCGTGAGCGCACACATGCCGACGTCCAGTCGTACACCGACGGCGACGCGATCTCCGTGGTTTTGCGGCAATCCCTGACTGATCTGAGCTATGACCTGCCACTCACACTGAAAACGTCGGTGCCCTCGGAATGGCAACGAGTCGAGGCACGTCAAGGCAACCGCAGCCAAGTGGTGCCAGTTCTACACGACGTGGCCCACGGCTACGTTCTTTACCAGGCGGTTCCCAATGGCGAAGTTGTCAAACTCGTCGCCGCCCGTCCCTGACCGCAAGCGTCTGTGGAACAATGCACGCAGCGTCGCTCGAACATCCGCGCGATACGGTCGAGTGTCTTGGACTCGCCGCCAGGTATGAATCGGATAAGAACACCTCTCTGGTCAGGGCGATAAGCCACTCAGTAGACACCGCCGTTTGCGACGCAGAAGGGAGGCATATTTAGGGCGAGGTTGGGTTCGAAGCAGGAATCAGGACTTTATCGAGAGTTGGCAAAAACTGTACTCGTCTTCCTTAATGGTCGCGTCACATGCTCAGACGTACTCGAACGACTTTTGATCGGATGTGCTTTTGAATTAGTATCGGCTGGTGACGACACGCTAATGCGATTGACGGCTTTGCGCTTCATTCTGGCATTTGCCTTTCCCCTCGGCCTATCGTCGCACCAATCCGGCCAAGTGCCCGGCCTGAACCCACCTCTAGTAATTAAGTCAAATGTGAGCGAGGTGATTGTGCCTGTCGTCGTTCGCGAAGGCCAAGGCCACCTCGTGGGCGATCTCGCCCGGAATGACTTTCACGTATTTGATGACGGCAAGCCTCAAGTCCTGACAGGTTTCATGCTCGTAAAACACGTTGCGGGCGCTGGTGCTGTTTCATCCGCCAACACCACTGCGCCCAATGCCCTTCCCGCCCCCGATCAGCCCCAAGTCCCCGGCCAGCGCTTCGTTATTTTGCTCTTCGATGATCTGAATCTTAACAACAGCGAGCTAACTGCCGTCCGAAAAGCCGCCAGCAAGGTGCTCGAAAACTCCCTGTCCCCGACCGACACCGCCGCCGTGCTTGCCACTTCAGGAACGAATAGCGGTCTGACCCGCGACCGCGCTGTACTCCAAAAAGCTCTTTTGAATTTGAAATCGCAGAAGACTTCAGAGAACCATCGCGACTGTCCGGACGTCACCGACTATGAGGCCGATCTGATCGTAAATAGGAACGACGCCGATGCACTTGGCGTTGCTGCTGACGACGCCGGACAATGTGCGAACCTGCAAGCCGCCGGCCCTGCAGGCGGTAGTGTGGCCGCGCAAATGGCGCAACAGGCGGCTCAGCGCGTTGTGGCCGCGGGAGAACAGAATCTGCGCACTAACTTCGCTTTCCTAAGACTGGTGGTCAGCAAAATGGCCGCACTCCCCGGGCAGCGCGTGCTCATCTTCGTTTCCCCTGGGTTTCTCACGGACACCTCAGAGGCGACGGACCGCAAGTCCGAAATTCTCGATATCGCCGCTCGCGGCAATGTCACCATCAATGCCCTCGATGCTACCGGCTTATCCACCGCTAACGCGGAAGCAAGCGGACGGGCAGTGAACCCTGGCGCTGCCGCTACGACAGGCAACTATCGCCAGACTGGCATACTCCTCAGTCAAAGTGTTCTGGCCGAACTCGCCGACGGTTCCGGCGGGACTCTCGTTCACAACAACAATAACTTCGATGCCGGACTCGCCAATCTTTTCGCCGGCCCCGAGTATCTCTATCTGTTGGCTTTCTCCACCGCAGGCGTCAAACCCAACGGCGCTTATCACAAATTGACCGTCAAAGTGGCCAGGGACGGCGTCCAGGTGCAGGCGCGGCACGGCTACTTCGCTCCCAAGGAAGAGACGAACAAAAAGTGAGCATTGGGGCCGGCCTTCTCATGGAATGCGCTAGCGCAGCTTTCTTCTTTTATGGCAGTCAGACTTTTCGATGCTGACGGATAGGGCCAACTGGGGTATATCTACGACACCGTGTCAATAGAATCCGTGCCAAGCGCAAAGACCCAGGCCAAAACCGAATATGCCCGAAGAATTGATCGGGTCATTGACCACCTTCGCGGGAATCTGGATCGCCCGGTGAAGCTAGCTGAGCTTGCTAAGGTTGCTTGCTTCTCGGAATTTCACTTCCATCGGATTTTTAGAGCGGTTTCTGGCGAAACCCTAAAGAATTTTACGAATCGGCTTCGTCTTGAAAAGGCCGCTCGTCTTCTTCGTTATTCCGACCAAAGCCTGACCGATATAGCCTTAGATTGCGGGTTTTCGTCATCGGCCACGTTTTCACGTGCTTTCCGATCAGGCTACGACACTTCGCCAAGTCAGTTTCGAAAAAGCGGCGAGATCAAAAAGAGCAAGATTTGCAAAGAACTGTTGCCGGAAGACGAATATGGTCTCCCCATGAGCGCGGAAGAAAAGAGAGCCGCGTTTCCAGTCAGATTGCTGGACATTCCCGAAAGGCAAGTCGCCTATATTCGGGTTACCAATGCCTTCGAACTGGACAGAGTACTTGCCGCCCTCAAGACAGTGATCGAATGGGCCAAATCCCAGGATATTTTTTCCGAAGGGATTCTTTTCGGAATGACGGTAGACGATCCACACGTAACCCCAAAGCATCTTTATCGCTATGAGGTCTGTCTTGCGTCGTCTTTTCCCTTCGAGTGCAGGGAAGGCATGTCGAAATTGAAAATGCCAGGCATGCGCTACGCCGTCATAAAGGTTTCCGGCGATATCCATAAGGTGGCTACGGCTTGGGACTACCTCTACAGAGACTGGCTTATCAACAGTGCCTACGAGCCCGAGCATGCGCCAGCACTTGAGGTTTTCCTGGACAAAGAAAGCGCGACGGATTGGTCGCATTTTGAATTGGAACTATGTCTGCCGGTTCGGAGACCGGAACAGATGAGGAGTTGACATGAACTTTATGATGGTCGCGCTTCCATGGACTGCTTCAGTTTCGCAAGTAGCTCGAAACAAGGGACAATAACCGAGTCACAGCGTAAGGGAGGAATTTATGATCAACGGAATTGGCGGCGCTTTTCTGTTTTCTAACGATACAAAGAGATTGGCAACTTGGTATCGCGAATGCCTCGGAATTGTTCCTGAGGGCGAAGATGCTGAGTGCAGTTCAATCTATGCATCGTTTGAATATAGGGATCTTGAGAATCCGGAGATCAAGAGAACGATAGCGTGGGCGATTATGCCCACTGATCAAGACATCAAGGATAAGCCACGAACGGGTAAGATTAATTACACAGTGAAGAACATGGGAGAGGCCCTCAGCCATCTTAAGAGTAAAGGCGTGGCAATCGAAAAGACCGCGGAATATCCCTACGGGAACTTTGCGTGGCTCAAAGATCCAGATGGCAATCAGATCGAGCTTTGGGAACCATCCAAGGAGTGAATGGTAATCCCTAGTTTGTGAAGCCCCAAGGGCCCTCAGAAATGGCGGTTCGCTAGCCGCCGAAAAATCCGATGACCGCCGGGCCAGGTTTACAGAGCCACGACTTTCACTTGGTTGCTGCCATCCTTCGAATAGAATTGGCGGTCAGGCTACCCGCGCAGCCCGGCAGCCGCATCGAGGAACTGCTGCCGCACAGATGGCAGCCACTCCAACCCGCTTACTGAGGTGTGCCGAACGGGCGTACCTCGACCGGCGCCCGACAGGCGACCGCAGCCTTGCGCCCCCACGCAAGTGCATCATCCAGATTAGCGGCTTCCAGCACCCAAAAACCGCCTACGAGCCGCTTATTCGCAGATTCGGGAGCATCGTACTGCGCGCTTCGCGCGAACAAACCGGAGGGTGTATCACTTTTCCCCTCGCTATAACCATCCCCTTCGCTTACTTGACGGGGTATTACGCGCTGAGGGGAAACTGCTACACCCTGGCGGGGCGTGAGCGAATGATTTTCTTGCCTACGCAAAACTGAAGAGCGGATTCCGACCGAATCCCTTCTATGCACAATTTTGGTGCAAGATCAGTTTGTAGGGGTACGCTTCCAGCATAACCTGCGCTGTTCAAATCCCAAACGTGCTGGCAAAAAGATATGGGGAAAGGAGCGTGTCAACGGCACCTTCAACAAAGGTCAAAATTGCAACAGTCCAGGCTACCGATGAAGAGCCGAATCGCACCCCACATGATCCGTTCGCGCGACTTGCCGTGATCTAGTCTTCATCGCCAAGCATCACTGGACCGGCATAGTCATGTTCTTCAGGTCTTCGGTGAAGTCCGTGTGGGTTCGATAAGTCCGCTAGCACCCTGTGTGCTGTTTCGTGGAACCGAGTCGGAGCCTTCCACCGCGTTGCGCGGGGGCTTCGGTACTTGCCAGAGAATGTCGGAATCCGGTGCTTGATTGGGATACAACGGCACCGACTCGGCGTTGGTAGGCAAGAGAACGATGTCAACGCGGCGATTGTAAGCCAGCCAGGTCGCACGGGAATCGCGCACCCACTTGTCGGGAGGCTGGTTAGGATTGCGCGTCTGCAGGTCGCTAACCGTGGTTTTGTCCAGCGGCTTCTGCTTGCCGTACGCGGAGGTATCAATCTTTTCTGTGGCGATTCCCTGCGAAACCAGAAAATCCTTGACCCGTTGGACCCTGCGTTCGGATAAGGAATCGTTGTACTTATCCGCGCCGCGTTCGTCTGTGTGTCCGCTAAGAGACAGCTTCGCGTCTGGGTCGTATTCGAGATACTGTTTGAATCCGGTGGCGAGGGTTGTCAATTCTTCCTGCTGACTACGAACGAGTCCGAGCGTCGGGTCCTCCTCGGTAGGATAGGCGGTCGGGAAGAAAACGCTGTGCAACGGCACGGTGGGAGTGGGTTCAACGGAACCCTTCAGGTGTACCACCACCGTCTTGGTGTCCGAACCACCACATGCATTGGTCGCGTTCAGAGTGTATTTGAACTCTTCGTCCACTGGGCCAGTGCCGCTCTGCGTTGGGCTGAGGGTGATGGACTTCGTGCCGCTGGCATCAACGGAGCCACCCGGATTCAGCGAGGCCGCGTCGGAGTTGGACGACGACCAGTTCAACGTAGTGCTCCCTTGTTCGATGATCTTGTCGCCGATGCGGCGGTACTTGACCTCCGCAGGTGAAGCGTTCAGCGATGATTGCACGACAGAGTTGACTTCGACCGTCGTACTCGGAGTTGTCACGCCACCTGGTCCGGAAGCTGTTAGCTGATACACGGTGGTTTGCCGAGGCGAAATGGTTTTCTCGCCCGACGTCGGAACGGGGCTCATGCCACTCATGTCGGCTTCGACAGTTTCTTTGGAATCCCAGGCTAGCTGCGTGTTCTGGTTGCAATCGATTTTCGAAGGATTGGCGGAGACCGATCCGCTGACCGGTGCCACAACGACGGTCGCGCTTGCGATGCCGGCCGTAAAGCGTGGCGCCAATTTTGGTATATCGCATGCGGGGCGATATGTTGGGCACGACGAACCACGTGACCAGGGCTTTGTCTTTTCTTTTCCATTCGAGATATTAACGATCACGCGCTGGTCTGCCGCGACCGTGATCGGTCCGGACCACAGTTCCTTGCCATCCCGGGTGACCGTCACCTGGTGTGTTCCCGGTGGCACAATCAATTCCTGGTGCCAAATGATGTCGTGATTGAACTCATCCACGTGGCCAACAAAGTATAGGGGCTTCTTGCCGTTCAGGAGAACGGCGGCAGCGGTTGCACCGTGGAGCCCTCCTGTTTCAATCTGGATGCGACCTCGCGGGCCTGGCACAGGTGCGCCAACGGGTTCGAGCTTTATATCGACAGGTACCGTCTTGTCCGAATCCATCGAGACGTCCTGCTCGGCGAACTTGTACCCGTAGTTGGCCACAACCACATGGTGGGTGCCGACAGCGAGCTTGATAACTCGATTGCCGGGACCAATGGCCTTGCCGTCGACAAACGTGTAGGCCTGCTTGGGAGTAACCGTCACCTTCAGTTTTCCTGGCTTCGGATCTTGCGCAAATGTAATCGAACTGAGGAAAAGCGTGGCGCCAAGCAGTCGACAAAACACTTTGATTCTTGGAACGCTCATAAACGACCTCCCGCATACCCTCTTCACGCCGCCAGTCAAATTGCGCCGGCAGCGGAGACACGGGACGGTCGCGTTCGCCGGGGATTCTGCCAGCAAGAGGGGCATTCTGCAACGATCTAAATGAACTAAATCGCAAATGGGGCTGTTCAAAAAAAGGAGATGCAAGACCGTTCGTGCCCAGACTGAGGTTCGGGGGAGCGCAAGATGTGAGATGTGCCGGGCCCTTGTTATTCATTGCGCAAGCTGGTCGCGGATGGGAAGGCCAGGGGGAGACAATGGCGAAGGTCCTAGTCGTTCTAGCACTTTGCTGCCTTATATGTCCGTGGGCAGTTTTGGGGTTTCCTGGGATCCGCCGAGGTCGACGCCAGCCGAGACTGCGGCAGGATCCAGATCGCCCGTCGTGATCGCGTGTTTCGCACCTTGCAATTGCGTGTCAGTGGTGAGGCTATTTTCTTTGACCGCCTGGTGATGCAGTTCGGTGACGGCACCTGCCAGGAAAGTCAGTGGCCGCTTTTCTTCGCTCAAGCATTGCTCATGCCGACAGAGCCTACAAGGGCTCCCGTCGACGTCAATGCCCCGAGCCTTCACCGTTGGCCGGTTTTGAGTGATGGAACCTCGGAAATGCTGGAGGTAGACGTTACAGGACTGTCGCAAGCTGCTTAAGGACCATATCGCCGTAATCAGCGTCCATAAGCGAGTGCGCGACTTGAGCTATTGCACGGTGAGGGTTAGGTTTTGAGTTTGCGTGGTCGTGCCGGATTTTGCGCTTATGACGAGGGTGTAGGCGCCTACTTGGGTGCCATTGGGATTCCGCATCGAGGTTGAGTCGCCACCGCAGGCGCAAAGTAGGAGCGCCATGAGCGGGGCGAGGCGCCATCGGCGGGACTGTTGCGCCGGGGCGGAGATGAGCAGTAGAGCCAGGCATGCGAGAAGTGCCAAGACGAAGAACTACGGTGCTGGCCGAACGCAGGTAAAGAATGCCAGCGAGCGAGCCGTTGTGGTGACGCTGGCGTTGAAGGTGGAGGCGGTGGTTGCGCTCAATGTAACACTTGCGGGAACCGAGCATGTTGCTCCGATGGGAGCGCCGGTGCAAGCGAGGGAAGCAGTGCCGCTCATGCCCGCGCCTCCGATGGTGAGGGCGTAGGAAGCGGCACTGCCAGCGGCAACCGTGGCGGAAGCGGTACCACCTGAAGCCACGCCGAGGCCGAGGCTGGAGGCTCCTCCGGTTCCGGTAAGAGGCACAGTCTGTGGGCTATTTGGGGCGCCGAGAACAAGCAAAAGCATGGCAGCGACGAGCAGAACCATCTGGCAATGGGACCGCAGGCGCGATCGCATGTTTAACCTCCTTCTCAGGCGCAAACCCCATCTCGTTATGCTCAGGTGCCATAAGCCTCGGGGGGGGTTAACGGATGTTACTTTTTCTGCTCCCTCACGCCCATAGTACCAATTCAACCAGCGCGCGACCGACTGGTTATGTGCCGAGGGAGATCTCTAGCCTAAGTGGAAAGCTGACGGTCTGCTCTAAAGCGATTTGCTCAACCTCATTCCATCTGACGGGGTATCTCTAACGACTGGGTCATGTCGCTTCGCGACACCCACGAAGCATGAAAATGTGTGCGAGATGGGCGTAAGATCAACCCAGCTTGGGTTGACTTTACCAGCTAGGTCGATCTATGCGTTCAATCGGCCACTCTGCTCTATGCCTTCTGAGCTTTTGCATCGCGACTTCGGCAGCCTCTGCTCAAGGAGCGTCGGTCGAACGACACGGTTCGTGAGGCAAAATAATCCTCAAAGTCGGGCATGTTTCTCCCAAACCTAAAGTTTTTCGCACGAGACGGAATTCCACGCAAATTTGAGATGCAAATTAGCGCGATGATTTGCGGCAAAAATGAAAAGGTGTGGCGGAAAACTTGATTGTTGCAGATTCCGGCAAGCCCCCTGTTTTCCGCGTTGTTGAGCAGCACAAGAGACTGTTTGTGACCCAAAATTTTCGTGACACTTTTCAGCCGTACGCACAATTCACTCTTTTATTTGAAGGAGCCGCTAATTCGCGCAATCTCGCGAAACACTTTGTGGGGTGTATCACTTTTCCCCACGCTGTAACTATACCCTTCGCTTTCTTGACCCCCCGCGCGGACGGCAAGTACACTAGAAGATTGCAAATGCTACCGGAAAAGCGGTAGCACGGTTTGGTTTGCGTAAACGAGGGAATCCTCGCAGGCAGCAGAGTGCAGGCAAGCTGCGGATATACCGCAAGCCGCTGCAACGTACTAACACTCAAGGGGGGTTGCTTTGCCAAAGCGTACTTTTCAACCGCGGAAACGACGCCGCGCCAAAACACACGGGTTTCGCTCGCGCATGAAGACCAAGGGCGGTCGCAAAGTACTTGCGGCGCGCCGCAAGAAGGGGCGTCATCGCCTTACGCCAGAGTAGCGGCAGCGAGCCCGCAGCGGGCTTCGCGTTTCCGCGCGAGGTGCGCTTGGTGCGCAAAAGCGATTTTGACCGCGTATACCAGACCGGCAAGCGTTTTTCGAGCAGCCACTTCACCGTTTTCGTTCGTCAGAACGAACTTGCCCTGAACCGTTTCGGCTTCAGCATCAAGAAGGCATTAGGCGGCGCGGTGCTGCGCAATCGCATCCGGCGGCGGCTCCGGGAAATAGTGCGCTGCCACAGGCAGGAGATATCTGCGGGATGGGACATCGTGATTCATCCGAAGGGTTCGGTGCACAAGGCGCCATTTGTGACGCTGGCGCTGGACCTCGTGCGGCTACTGAAGCAGTTGTGAATTCTGTAACGAAAAAGCATTCTGTGGGCGTGCGCGCAGCGCTTTTCGCGCTGGATTTCTACAAGTCGTACCTGTCGATCCTGCTTTCTGGAAACTGCCGCTTCGATCCGACTTGCTCGCGATATGCCTACGAGGCGATCGAGCGGTTTGGCTTGCCGCGCGGCGCGTGGTTGGGAACGAAACGCCTGTTGCGCTGTCATCCACTTTCACAAAAATTTGGGTACGACCCGGTTCCGGAGAAATGGGAAGAGATGCGATCGAACTCCTGTACGCCTTCTGAATCTCGCGGGGTGCATTCGTGAGCACGCCGCCGCTCGGCCAATTTCCACCCCTCGGGCCGAACAAGGACAAGTTCTCGCCGGAGCTGCGCATCTTGGTGGCTTCGCTGCTCTCGATGGTGGTGATCCTTCTGTGGGCCAAGTTTTTTGCGCCGAAGCCGGCTGTCCATCCCCAGCAGCAAAACACTCCCGTGGCCAGCGCTCCGGCGACTCCAGGCCCACCTGCGAATTCGGGCGGGACCAGCGGCAGCAGGTCGGCCACCCCCGCCACAACAGCGGCGACTATAAATACATCTGCCGTGGCCGATGCGCAGGAGCGCACACTGGTCGTAGAAAATGGATTGTACCGCGTGGAATTTTCGAATCGCGGCGCCGTGGTGAAAAGCTGGCAGCTCAAGAAATACAAAGACGACTCGAAGCCTCCGCGCACTTTGGACCTAATCCATGAGAACTCCGCCAAGCTGACGGGCGGGTGGCCTTTCTCCCTCATATTCGACGATCCACAACTGGAGAAAGCCGCCAACACGAACCTGTACAAGATCTCGACCGATAGCACCTCGCTCGACGCACCGGCCGACGTGACGTTTACATGGAGCGACGGCCATCTCGAAGTCCTCAAGAAGTTCCACTTCGATCATTCCTATATCGTGAGTGTCGAAACCAACACGAGCTATAACGGTTCGCACGTGCAGGCAGGGCTCGCCTGGCGCGGCGGTTTTGGCGACATGACCGTCACAAATCCCGCTCCGATTACGACCATCATGACGTTTTACAGCGAAGGCGGAAAGCTGACGACGGTTGGTTACAAGAAACTCGAAGAACCAGAGAAGTTGGGGAACGCGTGGCAGGGCGGCAAGAATTTTGCGGGTATCGAGGACCGCTATTTCGCTGTGACTTTTTTGCCGCCGAGCGATTCTCCTTCTACTATGCTTCAGACGCGCTATTGGAAGGTTTGGGACACGGCGATGGTCAACGGTAAGGAAGAACCCGAGGCCGTTCCCGAGGTTGCGGCGGCCAGTTCCTCTCAGCCGATGATTATGCGTGTCTTTGTCGGGCCGAAAGATTACGACATGCTGAAGGCGATGCATCCGCCGCTGCAATCGCTGGTGAATTTCGGAATGCTGGAATTCATCGCTGACCCACTGTTCCACGGCCTAAAGTGGTTGCACGACTACATTCCGAATTGGGGCTGGGCGATCGTCGTGCTCACGCTGCTGATCAACATGGTGTTATTCCCGCTGCGGATCTCGAGCTACAAGAGCACCATGAAAATGCAGCGCGTGGCTCCCGAGATTAAGCAGGTTCAGGAGAGATATAAGAAGTACAAAATGAACGACCCGCGCAAGGCCGAAATGAACAAGGAAATCATGGCCATCTATTCGCGCGAGGGTGTGAATCCCGTCGGTGGCTGCATCCCGCAGCTGCTGCAGCTCCCCATCTGGTTCGGTTTGTACCGCGCGTTGCAAGGGACGATTGAGTTGCGGCATGCATCGTGGTTTGGCTGGATCACCGATCTTTCCGCCAAGGATCCTTTCTACATTTTGCCTGTCCTTATGGGTGTCACGATGTATTTGTCGTCAAAAATAACGCCGATGCCGGCAACCGACCCGCAGCAGGCACAGATGATGAAGATCATGCCCCTCGGTATGGCCGGAATGTTTATGATTATTCCGTATCCCAGCGGGCTGGCAGTGTATATTCTGACCCAGAGCGTCGTCGGCATTTTGCAGCAGTGGTATCTAAATCGGACTCACCCCCTTCCCGCCTCAGCCAAGCCTTCACGCGCCAAGAAGTAGGCCCAGGCGGCTGCACACGGGATCTGTAAACGCATCCGGGAGCTACATGACCAAGGAACTCGTCCGCGACGGAAAGCTTGACCGGGAAGCTGCGGCGGAAGCCTTGCGCGATTTCTTGCTAAAGGTTGTTCGCGCAGGCAGGTTCGAACTGAACGTGAAGGTGCGAGCGGCCGATTCTTCGACCGGCCCCGAAGAAGGTGAAGCCGAGGTCTTCGCCGATCTTGAAGGCAAGGACAAAGATATTCTGATTGCGCGCGGAGGAGAGGTTTTGAAATCGCTGGAGTACCTGGCTTTTCGCGCCCTGGGCCTCGAACCCGCCTTCCACGAAAAAATTCACCTGGATAGCGGAGGGTTCCGTGCCCTTCGTTTTGAGGAATTGCGCATGACGGCGCGGGTGGCTGCCGAACGCGTACTCACATCCAAACAACCATTCCAGTTAAATGCCATGTCCTCGCGCGAGCGCCGCATTGTGCATCTGGCGTTGAAGGATATGGCCGGAGTGCGCACGGAAAGTGTAGGCGCGGGCGAAGACCGTCACGTCGTCATTCATCCTCTGAAGAGCTAGCTTACCGGCGAAGCCAGCCTTGGCGGATGACCTTTCCATCGGCCGAGAATCGCACCTGATAGGTGAATGACGCAGGTCGGTCGCGGCGAATCTGAGGAAAGCGCAGGTCGGAAAACTCCACGATGGCGTCGCCGCCTTCTTTGTGGAACCGCGTGACTGGGAATCGCGCAAACCATAGCTCCTTCTGTACGTCGGGAAGTTGCCGCGCCATTTCGATGTATTCGTTCGTGGGCGCGTCCGGATAGTAGGTACGCGTGATAACCTCGCCGGACGGTTCGTTCCTTTTCAGAAGGTCGTCGCTCAAATCCATGCGCACTTCATACACACCCCTTGGCGCACGCACCAGTCCGTCCCAATGCCATAGCGAAGGCGGCAAGGGGAGCGCCCCAATCGCTTGCACTTCGAGCTTCTCTTCAGCCGCAAACCGTTTCACGCGTTCGAAGGCGGCGTGGTGAGCCAGTGTTGCCGTAAGAAGATAGGCCACCCCGAGGGCCAGGCCGACGCGATTCCAGGTTTCATAATTGACCCGGAGTCCCCAGCCACGTGCCGCCGGCAGAAAAAACAGCAAGGCAAAGAGCACCGTTGCGACAAGAATCGCCGAACTTGAAACCGGTGCGCCGACAGCGACACCGATTCTCGCAATCAGAAGCGGAGTGGGCGTAAAGATCGCCCACATTACAAGAGCGCGCTTCCCGGTGCGTTCCGGGTTTTCGTAGGTCCACGCCAGCAATTGCGGGATCAACAAAATCGCCGTAAACGTGAAATCGACGATGAAAAGGATGTCCCAGGCCGGACGCGAATATTCGAGAGGCGACCAAATCATCGTGCCGTAGGTGGTAAGCAAATCCAGAAAAATGTGGCTGAGAATTCCTACGGCGTACAATCCCGTGAACGCCACGAACGAAGGAGCTTCCCACTTGCGCCAGCGCGCGATTGTCCCCGTCAGGGCAGCCAGAATCACAGACCAGATGGGCAGTAGAATCAATGAGTGCGTCAGGCTGCGATGCCAGGTGATCATCAGCATGGGGTTGTTTGAAACAAATTCGCGCAAAACATCGGAGTCAGGAAAAATTGCGCCGATCGTCAGCGCCCAGGTGGCCAGCCGCCTTTTCCCCATCGCCGTCGGAGGAAATAAGTCGCGCCCGCCGAAAGCGGCTTTACTGATTAAGGCGCCGGCGATTCCGTGAGTGATGGTGTCCATGGTGCGTGGCGGTGGCGTTCCTCAAATGACGTAGAGAAGTGGAGATGATTTTTTCAGGACACGACCGATCCGTACGGCGTTCACGTTGCGCCGCGCGAAGCAATCGAGAGCAATCTGTTCGACATCCGGTGCGATGGCGATCAGCAAACCGCCCGAGGTTTGTGGATCGAAGAGGATCGCGCGATTTTCTTCGGGTACGCCGTCCGCAAATCCAACGCAATCGCCAATGAAATCGCGGTTGTTCTTAAGGCCTCCTGGGATCATGCCTTGCCGAACAGCGTCGAGCGCTCCGGGAAGCAAACGAAACGCGGCGTGATGAATTTCGAAAGAGACCGGCGCAATTCCATTGGGAGGATCGCCGAGGGCCATTTCGCGCGCATGCCCCAGCAAGCTGAAGCCCGTCACATCTGTTACTGCATGGACCGCGTCTTGGCCCGCTTTCGATTCAAGGTCGCGCAAGGCTTGCGAAGGCACATCGTTCAGCTGCGTCATGGCCGCAATCGCCGCATCGACGGACTCGCTGCTCGCGCGTTCTTTTTTCTGCGCAGTCGAAATGACTCCTGTGCCGAGTGGTTTTGTAAACAGCAGCACGTCGTTGGTCTGCGCGCCGACATTTCTCCAAACTCGCTGCGGATCGATGAGTCCGGTGACCGCGTAACCAAACTGAATGTCTTCATTGCGCAGCGAGTGGCCACCAATGACGCTGCATTTTGCTTCGGCCATTTTGCTCAGGCCGCCCCGCATGATCTGCTCGAGAATCGCCGGATCGCCTTTTTCCGGAAACCCGACGATGGAGAGCGCGGAAATCGGTCGGCCACCCATCGCGTAGACGTCGCTCAGTGCGTTCGCCGCTGCGATTTGGCCGAACGTAAAAGGATCGTCGACAACGGGCGTAAAAAAATCGACCGTCTGCACAAGAGCAAGGTCTCGGCCGAGCCGATAGATCCCCGCATCATCGTTTGTGCTGAATCCGACCAGGACATTCGGATCGATCTGCGGTGGAAGCTTGCGCAACACGGCATCCAATGTTCCGGGAGCCATTTTTGCCGCGCATCCCGCAGCTTTCGCCATCGATGTAAGCTTGACTGTCTCCGCCACGTCAGACCTCGCAGTTCCGCTGTTTGATTATACCGATGCAGGAGAAATCGTACTCGTTGTGGCCGTTCGGCGTAAGAGGCCAGGGTCGCTATGGCACGACGGAAAGAAAGATAAATACGGCGAAAATGACGAGATGCACGATGCCTTGCAGCACCGTGGTGCGGCCCGTTCCCAAAGTCAGCACGCTTACGAGCAATGTGAGCGCCAGCAACAGCTCCTCCTTGGGACTGATGCCGAGCGTGAGTGGTTTGCCGAGCAAAAGAGAAACGGCGACCACCGCAGGAATCGTCAACCCAATGCTTGCCAGCACCGAGCCCAATGCCAAATTCATGCTGGTCTGCAAGCGATTGGCACTGGCGGCACGGTAACACGCCAAGCCCTCGGGAAGCAGCACCAGTCCGGCAATGACAATGCCCACCACAGTTTTCGGCGCACCCACCTTCTCGATTCCGAACTCCATGATGGGCGTGAGGGCTTTCGCCAAAGCCACCACGGCAACCAGCGAAGCGAGCAGCAGCCCAGAACTCAGCAGCGCCACTTTGTTCGGCGGCGGCGGTGCGTGCATTCCTTCCACTCCCCCGTCCGCGGGAAGAAAATAATCGCGATGGCGGATTGTCTGGACAAACAGGAAAGAGGCGTAAAGAATCAGCGAGATGACGGCTGCAAAGATGAGCTGCGAGGGACTGAACGTCGGGCCCGCGGTGCTGGTCGTCAGATTTGGCAAGACCAGGGTTAGCGTCGTGAGCGCGATCAAAACGGCCAGCGCGGCGGTTGCTCCCTGCAACTGAAAAACCTGTTCGCGATGACGCACACCGCCCACCAGCAGACACAAACCGACGATTCCATTACAGACAATCATAACGGCAGAAAAAACCGTGTCTCTCGCGAGACCGGCCTTATCGGCTCCGCCCGTAATCATCATCGAGACGATCAGAGCCACTTCAATGATGGTTACGGCCAGTGCGAGCACCAGCGTGCCAAATGGCTCCCCGACTCGGTGTGCCACCACTTCCGCGTGATAAACCGCCGCGAACACCGTTGCGATTAAAGCAAATGTTTCTGCTGCAGCCAGCGGCCCGCCGGAGCCGAAGAAAAACTGGAGAGCCAGAACAATACAGGCCAGAAGCGGCCATGCCCATGCCCACCAGGGAATGCGTTGTGCCGTTGTCGCCATTCGGGTTTCCTCTCAAACCGATGAGCGAAGATACTATATCGTTCCCGGGTGGCCTAGAAACGTTGCAGAATCCACGCGGTTCTCTTGAACCGCAGCTTGCGCTTGCCATAGGGAAGATGTTCTTATCAGCTGATGCCTTGGGACTTCTGGTTGATCTTCCTTGTTCTCGGCGTTCTGATTCCCTGGCGGGGCCGCGTGCGATTGAAGCGCCTGTTGGCACAGCCGGCGGTAAGCACAAGAGAAAGGATAATGCTTTATAGCAGCACGATTGGATTTCAGTGGATTCTGGTGGGCGCAGTGGCCTGGCGCGCATTCGCCCGCGGCTTGACGGTCGCTGAGCTTGGGTTGGCACGCCACGTCTCAGCCGAGCTTCTGCTGTTCGGCCTCGCGGGCGCTGGATTCTTAGGGGCGTTGCAATGGCTTAATCTCCGAAGGATTGGTGGCATGACCGGAACAGTTCCGGACTTCATGCGCCAACTCGCGGCGCGCATACTGCCGGACACCTCGATTGCGCTTGCCCCATATCTTGCACTGGCGGTGACCGCGGGCATTTGCGAGGAGTTCCTGTATCGTGGCTTCGCCATGGCGACCCTAAGCCGGGCCGGGATTGTTCCTTGGGCCGTCGTGATTATCTCGTCTGTTTTGTTTGGTTTGGCTCACACGTATCAAGGCAGAAGCGGCATCTTCGGAACGGCACTCATCGGCTTGGTATTTGCAGCGGGTCGCCTCGCACTTGAGAGCTTGGTTCCGGTGGCGATGTGGCACACAGCGGTCGATATTGTGGCCGGGGTTGCCGGACCAAAGTATCTTTTGCCAGCCCATGTGCCAGCCCATGAAAACGCAATAAGTCGTTAAATATCAAGTAATTACAGGATAGTAACTCTCATGATAACAGATGCGGATAAGCCCCTCTCCGATGACACCATTCGACGCGCTTTGGGTGAGTATCAAATCGCTGTGGATGGAGAGCAAATCCGTTTGATTCAGAGATATATGCGAATTCTGCGGCAGTGGAACGAGAAACTAAATCTGACCGCCATTCGCGACCCTCTCGAGATACTATATCGTCACTTTTGTGAGTCGATGCATGCGGCCGTCGTCCTTCCATTGGCATCTGGTCGTCTCGCCGACATTGGATCGGGTGCGGGCTTTCCTGGCGTCCCCCTTAAGATTATCAGGCCTGAACTGGAGTTGTTCCTGGTTGACTCAAATATCAAGAAAGGCACGTTCCTCGCTGAGGTGGTTCGTGATCTGGAACTCGTGAATACCAGGGTGCTCATCAGCCGGTATGAGGAGCTGTCCGAGGAGCTAGCGCCGCTCGACTATGTTTGCTCGAGAGCTGTGGGAGAGTTCGGTCCTTTTCTCGATTGGGCCGCGAGTGAGCAGTTGTCGGCGCGCCGAACATTGCTGTGGATCGGTGGCCGCGACATCGAAGAGGTCAAGAAATCGACAGATTGGGATTGGCAGGAGCCCATTCCGGTGCCGCAATCTCTGCGCCGCTACCTTCTCGTCGGGATAAGGAAGACCGAGGCATCCGCGTCGGCGTAGCGACAAATCCCCTCTAAGGCCTCCAAAGAGTTCCACGTGGAACGAATTCGCCGATTCGAGCGGCACTTCGAGTGTTTCACCGAGAATCATGTCGCGAACAGTTGTTCCACATGGAACGATTGCACGCGACTGCTCTGACGATATGTTCCACGTGGAACGTAGCTCGCAAATTCATGTGACGATTTCATGATTGCGACTCAGACTGGCTTGACGATGCAGATTGATCCTGTGGAGCATTCGCGACTCGCAATTATCAAAACCTCGGGTGTAAGTCCAATGCAACGTGATAGCTACGTGTCAGTGTTTCACGTGGAACAATGGGATTCCACAGAAAATCCGCAGCCTCGGGGCTGTTTCACGTGAAACAACTTGCGCCGCCTATTCGCCTCTGCTAACTTCAGTTTTGTTTGGGGGAACTCTTGGCCCGGGTCATTGCCGTTGCGAACCAAAAAGGCGGAGTGGGAAAAACAACTACTGCAGTCAATCTGGCTGCTTGCCTTGCGGCCGCAGAGCATTCCACACTGCTCATTGACTGTGATTCTCAGGGGAACGCGACCGCTTCGATCGGATTCGCCAAGGATCCCTCAAGGCGAACCATCTACCACACGTTGATTTTGGGCGAACCTTTCGACAGAATCGTGCAGAAATCGCAGGTCGAGGGTTTAGACGTTCTCCCTGCTGACAAGAATCTGGTTGGGGCTGAGGTTGAGCTTGTCAATTTAGACAGCCGGGAATACAGACTGCAGACTCTGCTGCAGCCTCTGCGCGAACGGTACAAATTCATCATCCTCGACTGCCCGCCGGCGCTTGGGCTACTCACATTGAACGCGCTGGTAGCAGCAGACTCGGTGCTCGTGCCCATCCAATGCGAGTATCTCGCACTTGAGGGCGTTTCTGAGCTGCTCGATACTCTTATGAGAATTCGCCGTACACTGAATCCTAGCCTCGAGATAGAGGGGATCCTGCTTACCATGTACGATGAGCGCACCACTCTTTCCCGCCAAGTGGCGACCGATCTCCGCAGCTTCTTTGGTGGCCAGATATTTCAGAGTTTGATTCCGCGGAACGTGCGCCTGGCGGAAGCGCCAAGCTTCGGTAAGCCTATTATTTTCTATGACATCCATAGTAAGGGTGCAGAGGGATACACACAGCTTGCGCAGGAGGTAATCGCCAATGTCGAGAAACGCGTTGGGACGGGGGCTCGGAGCGCTCATTCGGGAGCCTGAACCACAGGTTCCGGTCGCGCCTTCCATTGAGGAGAATACGCCGCGGACTGCACCTGCTGTTACAACGGGCGGCTCGGCTGCCGCGGCCGCTCCGGCAATGACTGCCGCTCCGTCTGGCCCACTACAAGTCGATATTGATCTCATCGAACCAAGTCCGTATCAGCCGAGGACGCGCTTCCGCGAGGAGGCACTGGACGAACTGGCGCGGTCGATCCAATCGAGCGGCATTATTCAACCGCTGGTAGTGCGCCGAGTTGGCAGCCGCTACCAGCTTATCGCTGGAGAGCGGCGCTGGCGCGCGGCGCAGCGAGCGGGACTAACGAGTGTTTTGGCAATCGTTCGGCAGGTTCCAGATGAATTGGCGCTGGAGATGACACTCGTCGAGAATATCCAGCGCGAAGATCTGAACGCTATTGAGCAGGCGCGAGCCTTTGAGCGCTTGATGGATGAATTTCACGCTACCCAAGAGGCTGTTGCGGAGCGCACCGGTAAAGATCGGGCCACGGTCGCAAACGCCATTCGCCTCTTGAAGCTGGAGCCGACCATCCAGGATTGGATCGAAGAAGGGAAACTGACTGCAGGACACGGGCGTGCGTTGCTGGCGGTACCCGACTCACAGATGCGTATGCGTTACGCACAGCGTGCGGCGCGCGGTGGGCTCACGGTGCGGCAAATTGAGCGGCTAGCTTCCCGGCGATCGCGCGGAGCGAAAAATCTGACGGAGACACAAGTCGACCCAAACATCCGCGAAGCGCTCGAAGAGCTGCAAAGACATTTGGGAACGAAAATTCTGTTGCGGCAGAAAACGAAAGTCAGACCCGGTCAGCTCGTGTTGGAGTTCTACGATGAGGCACAGCTGATGGGGATTTACGACCGCCTAATGAAGTAGCGCCGGTCGCCTGCACCATGGTTCAGGAATTGCATTCGACAACTTGCGCTTGAGCAGCGTTGACATCTCGCCAGTCCACGATAAATTGGTAGTAGATCTTCTTGGGGGTAGTCCGATGGCATGGAAGTGGCCCGGCTCGTCGAGGAATGGTGTCAGCGAGGAATGGACTGGTTTCATCGACCAGGGTGTGTCGCTCGAAGGCACGCTGACGCTCACAGGAACGTTCCGCATCGACGGGCATGTTAAAGGAAACATCATCTCCGAGCAGACCGTGGTCCTCGGACAGAATGCCAAAGTCGAGGGTCAGATTGAAGGAAACCGTGTGGTCATCGCGGGGCGCTTTGACGGAGTGATCTTCGCAAAAGGCCGGGTGGAGATTCAAGCGAAGGGCGTTGTCACAGGCGAGGTTCACTCGCCCTGCATGGTGATCGATCCCGGCGGAATTTTTGATGGTCGATGCCACATGCTGGCCTCCTCGGACGCCGCAGCTGGAGTGACCATTCCGATTCGTGCAGCGGCCGGTCTTTAACTACTTAAGTATAGGTTACCGGTTAGTCATCACTGCGCGAAGGAATCTATCGAGCAAGTCTTCGAGGCTTTCCATTTTCATTCTCTCCCCCCATTCCGCTTGCAGCGCGAGGCCGTGAAATGAGGCGATCAGGAAGCGCGCCACGGCGTCTGTGTCCACGTGCTGGTCGATTTCTCCTCTCCGTTGCGCGGCATGCAGAATCCCGGCGAGGAGCATCCGGGGCCCCTCGAGGCCGCGACGAATCAGCTTTAGAATTCGAGGATTGCGTTGAGACTCGGACCAACATTGAATCGTGACGCGTCTTCGAGGGCGCTCTCCGGGTTGTTTGAGCTGGCCGAAGAAAGAGTCGCGGATGCGGTGCAAGACTTTCTCGACAGTGGCCTCACGCTTGGCTTCAGCGAATAGCTCGCGCTCTTTGGCATGACGATTGTTGGCGATGGCTTCGATGATCTTTTCTTTACTTGCAAAGTAGTTGTAGATGGCTCCCGGGCTGAGTCTCGATTGACCGACGATGTCCTGCATCGTGGTGCGGTGGAAACCCTGCCGGGAGAAACAGACAATCGCGGCGTCGAGTATCTGCGCTCGGCGGGCCGACAGGTGGTATTGACTGACTTTAGGCGTTGGGCTTCTCCTCCGGCAATCCCCGCTGCATGTATGCGAAAGCCCCTGAGGGTTCGCGGACCTCGGCGATTGCCACGTGATAGAACTCGTATCCCGTCATTCGCTGTGCAGCAGCCCCAAAGTACTTCGCGCGATATTCAGCGGCGGACAGGTCACGATCGAGGCAGAAACCCCGTTCGTGTAGAAAGGCTGCGACCTTACTGGGAGGTAGGCCAAAGGTCCAGGGCTCGCCGAGTTTCTTCACTTGGCGAAGGATCTTTGCCGCGGCCCTAAAATGGACAGACCCATCGAGAACAGCGGCGTCGACATAGCTAAAGATGAGGCGAGTGCCGGCAGCGCAAGTGGCGACGAACCGAAGGACAGAGTCGACGCTTTCCGCAGTCAGATAGTTGGTAACGCCTTCCCAGAGAATGGCCGCGGGCCGCGAAGACTCGAAACCAGCGGCGGTCAAAGGTCCAGGGAGTTCCTCACGATTGAAATCCATTTCGAGGAAATGAACGTTCCCTGGGAGATCTGGGCGAGTGACGCGGAGTCGCGACAGCTTGACGGCAAGGGTATTCGGGTGATCGACTTCGAAGACTCTGGCGTTCTCGAGTTCAGGGAGACGAAAGCCGCGACAGTCAAAACCAGAACCCAAAATCACAATCTGGGAGATGCCGTGTCGCACGGCATCGCGCATGGCATCATCAATGAGCCTGGTGCGGGCGATCGCCGAAGTGCGTGCTCCTGGCAAGCGGCGGTCGGCGTACCAGTTTACAAATCTTGCGAATAGCGGCAGTTCGGCCAGACGAAGCGCTGGCTTCCAAGTTGGGCGGAGGAAGCAGGCTGCGAAGGGATCGCTAAAAAGCCGCTGCTGTGGAGTGCGGACCGATTCCGTGGCCCGGAACAAGGCCATGTATTCGGCAGTTCGGCTATGCTTGGCGGGCTTCATTGTAAATAAAACGAATGCTCGTTCTATTTTATCCTTGGCGGGAACCAAAGCAAGCGGAAAGACGGCAAGTACGGCAAGTTGACACTCTATAGGGTGGCGACTATTGTTCAAAGTCGTGATATACGAGGCCACTCAGTAATGAAAGTTCTGGTGATTGGCGGCGGTGGCCGCGAGCACGCGCTGGTGCGGAAACTGAAGGAAAGCGCTGGTGTCGAAAGTATTTGGTGTGCGCCCGGAAATGGCGGGATTGCCGGCGAAGCGGAGTGTATTGCAGCCGACGTGGGCGACGTACCAGGATTGCTGGCGCTGGCGAAGAAGTTGCAGCCAGATTTGACCGTGGTGGGGCCGGAGCTGCCTCTCGTAAACGGGCTTGTGGACGAGTTTGAGCAACGAAAATGGGCGATTGTGGGTCCGAACAAGAAGGCTGCGCAGTTGGAGGGAAGCAAGATATTCACGAAAGAGTTTCTGGGCCGGCACAAGATTCCGACCGCGGCGATCTATGGTGCGTACGATTCGCCCGGGGCCGCCTACGGAGCACTTTGCGAAGTGGATTGGCCGGTGGTGATCAAGGCAGACGGGTTGTGCGCCGGAAAGGGTGTTTTCGTTGCGCCGAACCCGGACGCGGCAACGGATTTCATCGAAAGGGTGATGGAGAAGAACGAACTCGGCCCAGGCGGAAAGCGCGTGATGCTCGAAGAAGCGATGGAGGGCGAGGAGTTGTCGTTCATTCTGTTGACGGACGGCGAACGATACGCGCCTCTGGTGCCGACGCGCGACCACAAGCGCGTGAACGACAACAATGAAGGGCCAAACACCGGCGGAATGGGCGCTTATTCGTCGGATGAACTTCTGTCCGAGGATCTCGGACGCGTCGTCACGACCACCATCGTAGAACCAACGATGAAAGGACTGGCCGCGGACGGGATCCGCTACCAGGGTTTTCTTTATGTCGGGCTTATGCTGACGGCCGAGGGGCCGAAAGTATTGGAGTTTAATTGCCGACTGGGTGATCCGGAAACGCAAGCCATTGTGGCGCGCATGGATGGTCCTTTGGCCGAAGTGTTGAGCGATGTGGCCGCGGGACAGCTGCGCCCGGAAAAGCTGAAGTGGAAGGCCGGAGCGAGCGCGTGCGTGGTGCTGGCGTCTGGAGGATACCCGGGAAGATTTGCTGGCGGCAAAGAGATTCATGGACTGGACGACGCAGGCAAAATTCAAAACGTGAAGATCTTGCATGCAGGAACGAAGCGCGAAGGCGAAAAGATTCTGACCAGCGGGGGACGCGTGCTCGGAGTAACAGCCACAGGCGACTCGTTGGATGAGGCGCTAGAGAGCGCTTACAAAGCGGTAGAGAAAATTCATTTTGAGGGTATGCACTACAGGCGGGATATCGGCCGCGACGCCCGGCGAATTTCGGCGGCGGGAGATTGATGGCATGGGAACAATCGTCAAATTATTCCGTGCCCCCAGGCGGGGAACGGCTATGGAAGAGTTGCACGAAGCACGGCTGATCGAGAACGCAGGTGTTGAGGGATGTGCCCATCGAAGGCCCGGAGGCAAACGCCAAGTGCTGCTCATGGATATGGAAACGCTCGAGGCGATGTATCTGGCTCCGGGCATGATTCGAGAGAACATAACGACGGAAGGGTTGGATGTAAACGGCCTTGCGCCAGGACAAATACTTGTTGCCTCCGACGTCGAGATCGAGGTTAGCGCGGTTTGCGAGCCGTGCGAATTGATGGAAAAAATTCGGACTGGTTTAATGGACGAACTGAGGGGCAGGCGCGGGATGCTCTGCCGCGTGAGGCGCGGAGGGATCCTCAAGCGCGGGGATCGGATCGAACGGAAGGCGGAAACGGAAGCAACCTCCGCCGAACGCGCGCGGCCATCAGTTTGGGTTGGGCTTACGCATTAAGGTTGGGGCATCGGCGGGGCGGTCTTTGTCTTCGCCCTGCTGGGCCTTCTCCCGGGGTTCGTCGGGAGCAACGATCCATTGGAAGCCGCCGTTCTCTGCGACTTCTCCTTCGACAAAGTGAGCGTTGCCAGCGACAAACGGCAAGGCCGCCCGCAGGAAATCGCCAGCATCCTCCATCGCACTCTTGTTGGCCTGACCCTTCTCGATGTGTTCCGCTACCTTGTTGAACCGCGCATCGGAGGAGCGTAGCTGCGCGATACGAGGATCGTTCTGCTGAATCAAGCCTGTCAGCGGAATAACCTGAAGGGTATCGGGGAAGCGCACTTCCACCAGGGTCTTCGCCTGATGCTTTTCCGGAGGGTAGAGCTGGTTGAAGCTCGGGCGGAGGATGTGCGTTTGCCAAAAATCGCTGGTGGCGCTGACGGACTGCTGTTCGGCACGATAGTCAATGAGCCAGACTTCCGGGCCGTAGCCTTGAGGAGCGTAGCCGATAAGAATAATTTCGACCAGGGGTTCGTCGGGCTTAAGCTCGATTTTGTGATGCAGCTGAGAAACGAGTGGCCGAAGCTTCTCGAGAAAACCCGTGCCGATCAACTCCAGATCCGCCTCTCCTGAACCAGGGGGCCGGTAGGTATCATGACTGGCGGGGCGGATGTCAGAAATATCCCGGTCGAGGCGAATCGGCCGAGGTTGCGCCGGGACTTGCCACTCCGATGCGCCGAAAAAGATACCGACATGGGACGAACCAATGGCGGCCACGCGGGGCGGGACGGATTTGGCTTCAAGAGGATGGTCGATCGCGGCAAAGACAATACCGTCGGCGGCGACGTGAATAATGACGCGGCCACCCGCGAGGTTGGCTACGATTTCGTCTTCCTGGGCGGGGGCGGAGAGCGCCACGAGAGTCAGAGTCAGAAGAAGAGTGAGAAACGCACGCATACGGTCCGAGGAAGTTAGCATACTCTCTTGCGGTGACGTGTGCAGCGGGTGACGAGTTCTCGGCCGGGACACGATCAGATAAAATAAAAGGTTGGTTGTGGAGGAAGATGAGCTTATGGGACTACGCAAGCTGAACGGTTTAAGGCACAAAGGAAAGAAGTTGACGGAGATTCTGGAAGAGCATGATCGCTTCTGGAAGGGAACGGGGGTCCGGGCGGACCTGACGGGTGCGGATCTCTCCCGGGCGGATTTGAGCAAAGTGAACCTGGCGGGAGCGATTCTGCGGGAGGCGAATCTCGAAGGCAGCGACCTGCGGGGAGCACGGCTGCCAGGCGCAGATTTTGCCGGGGCACGGCTGCGGAAAGCCGATCTGCGAAACACGGATATGACCGAGGCGAGCCTGTCCGGCGCGGATTTAACCGAAGCACAGGCAAGCGGCGTGGAGTTTTTCCGGTGCGATCTGACGAATGCGAATCTTCACAAGGCATTGTTGCGGAATACGAACTTCCGGGACGCGCATGTGGACGGAGCGAAATTCACGGGCGCCGACATGGGCATTGCTGTTCTAAGAGAGACCGATCTCAGCAAAGCCGATCTGACGGGTGTCGATCTTTCTACAGCGCTTCTACCCCCAGGGTATGCGGTTAAGAAGCAGGGAGCGTAGAGCGGTATTTTGGCCCCGAACAGGTCCGTGTTACCCGTGTTACCAGGCGATGATGGCAAAAGCGACCCGTGCGTGTTAGCCTCACGCGAAGTGCCGAATTGAAGGCAACCTTGGCTACAACCTCGACAAAATTAGACCTGCCCGGCTTGCGAGAACGCGTCCTGGACGTAGTACGCGGGTTGCTTCAGGATTTGGGGAGCCACGGAGCGCTTGAGACGCTATCGACGGCGTCAAACCTCGACCGCGATTTGGGATTGGGTAGCCTCGAACGAGTCGAATTGCTGACGCGCCTTGAATCGGCGCTTGCGGTGCGCTTGCCGGATACGGTGGCGTCCGAGGCGAATACACCCGAAGATTTGATCGAGGCGATCCGGAAAGCCCCAGGCCCGCCGGAAGGCGACGAAGAAGAGCCGTCTGCGCTGCGGGCTGCGGTGACGACCCGGCAGATGCAAGCGGAAGCTTCCGAATCCATCGCACACAGAGCGGAAACACTCGTTGAGGTGATCCGCTATCGCGGTTTGCACGATGCCAGTCGCACCCACCTAATTATCACCGGAGATGACGAACAGCGAGAACGCTCGCACACACTGACGTTTGGCGAGTTGGCCACCGCGGCGCAGAGGTGTGCAGAAGAGTTAGGACGGCGCGGCGTGCCGGCGGGTGGGCGCGTGGCCTTGATGCTGCCGACTTCGCGGCAGTTTTTCGTTTGCTACGCGGGAATTTTACTGGCGGGTGCGGTGCCCGTGCCGATCTATCCGCCATTTCGCGCGGACCGGATTGAAGAGTACGCCGAACGTCAATCCGCGATTCTAAACAACGCGGCGGTTTGCCTGCTGCTGACCTTCCGGCGTGCGGAAGCGGTGGCGAAGCTGTTGAAGCCGCACGTTAAATCGCTGCTGGAAGTGGTGGATGCGGAAAAGCTGCTGAACGCGGCAGAGAAGGAGCCGCCGCCTGCCCCAGGAGCGCTTCCTGCGTTCCTCAGTGGGAGCCGCGTGCGAAAATCAACGGATATCGCGCTGCTGCAATATACGTCAGGGTCCACCGGCGACCCGAAAGGCGTGATCCTGACGCATGCCAATCTGCTGGCAAACATGCGCGCCATCGCGGAGGCGGTCGAGATGGCGCCGAGCGACGTGGGCGTGAGCTGGCTGCCCCTTTACCATGACATGGGGTTGATAGGGGCGTGGCTCACACTCCTGCTGCAGGGAGTACCGCTGGTGGTGATGTCGCCGCTGGCGTTTCTGACTCGGCCGGAGCGCTGGCTACAAGCGGTTTCGAAATACAAAGCGACGATCGGTGCGGCGCCGAATTTTGCGTATGAACTGTGCGTGCGAAAAATTTCCGCCAAAGCCATGGAGGGGGTGGATCTAGGCTCGTGGCGTGCAGTGTTGAACGGTGCGGAGCCGGTCAATCCGGAGACGCTCGAACGATTCGCAAAGCGATTTGCACCGTACGGTTTCAAGCCTGAGGCCATGTTGCCAGTTTACGGGTTAGCCGAAGCATCGTTGGGCGTGACGTTTCCGCCGCTGTACCGCGGGCCGAAGATCGATCGCGTAGAGCGCGAAACGTTCGCGACCGAAGGGCACGCCGTGCACGCATCGAGGAAGGACGAAAATACCATTTCATTCGTGTCCTCGGGCGTGGCGTTGCCGCAGCACGAAGTGGTGATTGCGGACAAAGAGGGAAAGCCGGTCGCCGAGCGGACGGAGGGATTCTTGTGGTTTCGCGGGCCTTCGGCGACCAGCGGCTACTACAAGAACGAAGGGGCTACTGCGAAGCTGTTCGCTGACGGACCAGCGATCGCGGAAGACGAGTATCGGTGGGTGAACTCGGGCGACCGCGCGTACCAGGCCGACGGTGAGATTTACATCACCGGGCGCGTGAAGGACATCATCATCAAGGGCGGACGGAATTTGTATCCGCATGAAGTGGAAGAACTGGCGTCGCGGGCGGAAGGAATTCGCAAAGGATGCGTGGTCGCGTTCGGATTAAAGGGTGAAGAGACGGGAACCGAAAAGCTCGTGATTGTCGCGGAAACGCGTGAGGAAAATCGCGCTAAACGAGCGATCGTTGTGGCTTCCATCAATGAGGAGGTATCGCGGGGGTTGGGAATTCCTCCGGATCGCGTTGAGCTGATTCGGCCGGGCCGTATCCCAAAGACATCGAGCGGAAAACTACGCCGGGAGGAGACGAAGCAACTCTACCTTGCGGGCACCTTGGCTGCGCCAAAACCTCCGGCCTGGGTGCAGATTGCCAGGCTAAGCACGGGATCGTTCCTAAAGGGCGCGGCGAACGCAGCCGAGCGGTGGATCCGTGTGGGTGGCGAGAAGATTTATGGCCTGTACTTTTTCTTTGTTTTTATTTTGTGGATTATTCCGTCTTGCGCGATTGTGCGGTTGTACAAAGACGACCGGGCTGCAGGGCGCTTCACTTCGGCGGCGCTGAAGGTGTTGTTCGCGCTCACGGGAATACGGGTCAAGGTGATCGGGAAAGAGTACATGGACACACCCGGGGCAAAGGTCTACGCCTCGAACCACGCCAGTTATTTCGATGTGCTTCCGCTGATGATGGGGTTGGGTGTGCCATACCGCTTCGTGGCCAAGAGCGAAGTGAAGAAAATGATTTTTATCGGGACGTTTTTGCGCCACATGGGGCACCTGTCCTTCGACCGGCACGACGCAAATTCGCGGCTGAAGCAAGTAGACGAAATTGAGCAGTACCTGAAGCAGGGAGATTCGGTTTTTGTGTTTCCGGAAGGGACGTTCACGCCGGAAGACGGAGTGCGGCCGTTTCAACTGGGAGCGTTTCGCAGCGCCGTGGAGACGGGCGCGCCCGTGATTCCGGTGTCGTTGGCGGGCACTAGGCGCTTTTTGCGTGACCGCACATGGCTGCCTCGGCCAACCAAAGTTACGATTACGCTTTCGCCGCCGATTTATCCGGAAAAGTTGGCCGGGAGCGGCGAACCCAATCGGTTGCGCGAGATCGTCCGGCTGCGCGATCAGGCGCGCGAGATGATTGCCCGGTATTCGGGCGAAGCGTTGTTGTAGCAAAGCGCACTGACATCCTTGGACTATAAGACCGCCCCCAGCAGCGGCCGCTACACAAGCAAGGCAAAAATCCTTCGAGATACCGTCGTTAGTGGCTAAGCGTGTAGATGACGGTGATCTCTGTGTCGACTTCGACGGGTTGGCCGTCGAGGATCGTTGGGCGATAGCGCCATTCGCGGACGGCGGACAGAGCGGATTGAAGGAATAGTGGGTCTCCGCTAATTACTTGCAACGACTGGATTGTGCCGTCGGTGGCGATGATGGCACGGAGTTCGACGCGGCCCTCGCGGCGAATCTGCGTTGCAAGCGCCGGATAAATGGGTTGGACGCGGTGAATCAGCATGGCGGCCTGGACGGGCTCGCTGAGGTGACGGCGTTCCGTGCCATGAGAATGTGTGACCGGGGGCGGAGGCTGGCGATTCGAATCCGTCGACGGGAACAAACCCGGAATGACTGGGCCGCCGGGAACTCCTGGGATTTCGGGACCGTAACTGGTGCCCGGGTCGGAACTGGTGTCAGGGTTGTGTGTGACGATGATGGGCGGGATCGACGGAGGGGCGCAAAAACGGCAGATTTCCGGATGGCGTGGCGCCGGTCGAGTCGATTGCGCGCGGCTTTGAACTCTTCCTCGAGAGTAGGGCACGGCAGGAACAAAGACAGCACGACCAGCGATGTTTTCGCCATTGCTGAAGAGCGGGAACAACACCAGTGCAGTTAGGAAAAGAATTTGCAGGATGATTGAGATCAGAAGAGCGCGACGCTTGTTGCGGCGGCCGCGGGCTTCCTGAGCGGAATCGCCTTCGACCAGGCAAGTGCGAAGAAAGCTTTGTTCAGGGTAGGGAGAAACGGCCATCACACACCTCCGGAAATCTCGCCGTGAGCTTTGAGAGTTTTGCGGCACCAGCTTCCCGGGTTGCTTCAGGAAACTGGCGCCGCTCTCGCAGGGATGTGAGGTGCGCGCGTCCTCTGCAGCGTTTGACACCGCGACAAGAAACAAGTTCCCCGGCGTAGTAGAAAAGGATTAGACGGTTTTTTGGCTAGTGAATCGAACTAGCGAAGATAAAACGAACAAAAACTGCTCTTCGTACATCCGCGCCAAACACGTCCGCATCTAATTTTCGAAAGCGGAGGAGAGGAGGATCAATGGAAAGGCATATTCCGGAAGTTGTCGGGGTACGCCGCACTGGGTGGGCGGCTCTCGAGCGCGACCCGCAAAAGGATACGGTGGAGTTTACCTGTCCGCACTGCGGCGCGAAGGGCCAGAAGAAGGCAAGGCACGAGCGAGCGGAGTACCGGTTCACAGATGGATTTGTGCAAGACCTGCAGGGAGAAGGCGTGCAGTGCCACTATTGCAAGCACTCGATGCGCGTAGTGCCGATTGTTCTGGTGCACGATCAGGATGAAGTGAAAAGGTTCGAGGCTGTTTTTTCCGAAGAAGCAGAACTTGTAACCAAATCATAAGCAACACGGCATAAATACGAAACGGGGCGCCGAGTCACGGCGTCCCGTTTTCATTTTTGGCTTGAATCCTCTCGAACAGCACCGCAATTAGCGACAGCGAACTACGGCTTCGTGGCGTTCGAAGGCCCAGTGGCGCGCCGCGGGACTGTAGCGCCCGAATTGCCCGGCCGCTTCGTGATAGCGCATGTTTGTGTACGCGATGCGTCGATTGCAATCTTGCCAAGGAGTTGCGTGCGCGGCCGGGGTAACGGCGAAACAGAGAAAGCCGCCGAGAGCAACCGCTGCCAGAGTAGCTTTACCGAGAAGGGAACGGAACAACAGAGCAGGAACTTTCATAGGATCCTCGAAGGACGCGCCCGGCTGGCTTCGGGATGACGTCCTGAGGAATCAAACACTTGTTTGGCGGGAAGGTTGCGGCGGGAGAAACAGCATGAAAAGCAAGGCCCGGAAGGAGGGGAGGGATGCGGCGCTGATGCTCTACCGCATCCCCATGGGGCGTTTGGTCAGGTAAGAACGGAAAGACTAGGGGTCGTGATCGTCCGAGCTGTGCTCGGTGCGCCATTGCTGCGCATCTTCATCCCACGACCGCTTGTCGTGGTCCCAAGAAAAGGACCGAGCGGCGGCCAGTTCCTGGCGCCAGTGCCCGGCCTCGGGGCTCTTGGGACCATGGTTTTTGATGGCTTCGTGCAGATTGTGATCGGCGTTGATCGTGCGCTTCTGACAAACGTCGTCGGAACGAAGAACATGGCTTCCGCGCACGCCAAGTGAGCCAATAGAAAACGTGCGTTTCGCATTCCACTCTCCGGTGAACTTCTCGTTTTGACTTTCTTGCTGACGCGAGGGCGGGAACTAGCGTCCCGCACCTAAGAAATAAACTGCGCCATAGGAAAATGCACGGAACGTGCCACCAACGCGTGGTTGATAAAAAAGCACTTAGAGGTAGTTTTAGAACGAAAAAACTTCAATAGGCCTGTAAGAACGGGTCGACGTCCATATGGTATTTTTCGAGGCCGGTGCGGATCACTTCAAAGGCTTCCTCTACAGTGTCGGCAAACTGGAGTTGGTCGAATTCGTTCTGGTTGATGGTGCCCCAACGTACCATCGCCTTGAGATTCAGCACGTCGTTCCAGTATTTGCGCCCGTAAATGAGAATCAAGGTGTTCTTGGCCATCTTGCCGGTTTGCGCGAGGGTCATCATTTCCCAAAGTTCGTCCATGGTGCCGAAGCCGCCAGGAAAAACGATGAGGGCTTTGGCGACTTGCGCGAACCACAATTTGCGCATGAAGAAGTAATGGAAATTGAAACTTAGCTCGTGGCTGATATATGGATTGGCGAACTGTTCGTGCGGTAATTCAATCGAGAGACCGATCGATTTGCCTCCGGCCTCGTACGCACCCCGATTGGCCGCTTCCATGATGCCGGGTCCTCCGCCGGAACAAACCACGAAGCGGCGCGGGCGCGGCCCGAGCGAAAGAGCCCAGGTGGTGAGTTTGTGCGAGAGTTGGCGCGCCTGTTCGTAGTAGCGAGACATTTCGAGGGCGCTTTTGGCGTCGCGCAAGGCAATGTGATGCTTCTTCAATCTAATTTTGCTCATTCGGCGGGTGCTCATATCCTTCAGCCGCGTACAGCGCGCAGCCGCAGTTTCGTGCGATTCGATGCGAGCTGAGCCGAACATGACGATGGTGTCGCCGATACCTTCCTTCTTGAGCTGAGCGAGGGGATGAATGTATTCCGCGAGGATACGAATCGGCCGAGCGGGAGTACTCTGCATGAAGTCTTGATTTTCGTGAGGAGCCTTGGGCGCGTGCAGGGGCTTCAGTCGTTTTCCGTCGGGCATGAGCGGTCTCCAAAGAGGTGAGTCACCAGTGTAGGCAGGGGCATGGATTCCCGGCAACGTCTTTGGGACCGCATGCGTCGAAAGGAATACGCGCAAAGGAGCGGGAGAACCAGGAAATCGTCAAAATGATGAATCGGTCCGCGATGAAGATGGCACTGGTGGCTTTGCTTTGCGCTGTGCCAATGGCGCTGCGCGCGCAGGCTCCAGACGGGCCGATATCGGCACCGCCCGGAGTAGCGATCGAGCAACAGCCGAAGATCAAGGTGCGGAGCCTGCTGGTGAATACCCCGGTGACGGTACGCGACGACAAAGGCGAGATGGTGCACACTCTCGAGGAAGCGGATTTTCGCGTCACGGACAACGGCAAGCCCCAGAAAATCACGCATTTTAATTTGGGCGGTGACCCGATTTCGCTCGTGGTGGTGGTCGAAACGAGTTCGCGGATCGGTCCGCTCTTGCCGCAAGTCCGCAAAACCGGAATTTTGATTTCGCAAACGGTGACCGGTCCGACCGGCGAAGGCGCCGTGGTCGGATTTGACGATGATGTGGAAACCCTAATGGATTTCACGAACAGTTCAGACTCGATGGAGAAGGCCATGTCCGAATTACAGGAAGGATCAGGGGGTTCGAAGCTGTTTGACGCGATGTCCAAAGCCGTGGCGATGCTGAGCGCGCGACCGGAAGTTTCCGAGACAGATTTAGGGAAGCGCCGCGTGATGCTGATTATTGGGGAGGCCCACGATTCGGGAAGCGAAGAAAAACTGGGCGAAGTGTTGCGCCGAGCGCAACTGGCCAACATCACGATTTACGCGGTAGGAATCTCCGGCACGAAAGCCGATTTGAAACGAAAACCGGAGGAAAAACCGGTGCCGAAAGCGACACCCGATGGAGTATTTGGCATGCCCCCACCGCCGGGGACGGTGCAGACACCGTCGACCGAAGCGGCAAACGATGCAGCCGGTGGTCCGCTCGCGGCGGCGGTAGCGCTGGCGGTTTGGACCGTGCAGCACGCAAAAGACAAGGTGACCGCGCATCAATTAGAGATTGCGGCAGCGGCCACGGGCGGACAGCACGTTTCGGTGTGGAAGAACCGTTCGTTAGAGAGAGTAATTGACGAAATGGGTGGGGAGCTGCATTCGCAGTATACGCTGTCTTATACGCCGACCGGGGAGGTTACCGAGGGCTACCACGAGATCCATGTGACCGTGGACCGGAAAGCTTTGACCGTGCGTGCGCGGCCGGGATATTACATCGAGGCTCCGGGGAGCTGAGAGCGGCCTCATTGCTTGTTCGCAGCACAATCGGAGAAAATTCCAGGAGAGCCTCTATGGCGGAGCCATCGGAACGGTACAGACTTCGGCCGGCGACCAGTGCAGATATTCCAGCCCTGGCCGAGCTGATCAATTTGTCGGTGCGCGTTTTGCAGCGCAAGGACTATTCCGCCGAGCAACTGGATGCGGCGTTAGGGACGGTCTACGGTGTGGATACGCAACTGATTGCAGATGGCACGTACTACGTTGTCGAAGCGGAAAATGGCGCGAGCGAGAAGATCATCGCGGCATGTGGCGGTTGGAGCATGCGCAAAACGCTGTACGGGAGCGATCACGGGCCTTATCGTGACAGCGAATTGCTGGACGTGAAGCGCGACGCCGCAAAGATCCGGGCGTTTTTTGTACATCCCGACTGGGTACGTCGAGGGCTGGCCACATTGATTCTGAACGCTTGTGAGGATGCGGCTTGCGCGCGAGGCTTCAGGCGCTTCGAAATGGGCGCGACGCTGACCGGAGTGCCTATGTATCGAGCCCGGGGATACACGAAAGACGCGACTATCGAAGCGCCGCTTCCAAACGGACTATCACTCAAGGTCGTGCGAATGTCGAAGACGATTGCGGACTGAACTACCACCGCATGTGGGTTCTACGCGATCTGCTGCCAGAAGGCCAATTCCTTGGAGGCCAACAGCGAATCCTTGCGAGCGTTCCAGCGCAGAAAATGGGATGTGCGGGTGTGTGCGGCGTGGTGTTCGCGGCTTTCCCAGACTTCGTGGAAGAGATACGCGCCAGGCAGATCGGCGGCACGGTGAAGATCGTATTGCAGGCAGCCCTCTTCCCTGCGCGTGGGGCCTACGAGGGCGCGTAGTTCTGCTTCGAGGAGCAGTTGCTGACCTTCTTTGGCGCGCAGCATCACCACGAGTGTAAGTGCGCCCTTGGGAAGTTTGGTGACTTTGGCGCCGCGGGACTTGTGGATAGAACGCCGCTTGGCCGTTTTCTTCGCTTTTCGTTTGGGCATGTCGGCGGGGATTGTACCCCAACTGGCGCTAAGAGCAATGGGTATTGTAATGGCCTATTTGTCGGCGTTTTTGCGACCGGCGTTCAGGCTGTCGAAGTTCAGCAGGGCGTTCAGGACTAAGGAATAGGTGCCCTCGGTTTCGCCGCGATAGATGGGGTTGATGGAGAACAAAATGACGTGGCCGGAGCCGTTGGGCACGTCCATGACGGCGGGGTGCTGGGCGATGTCGTTGCCGCCTTCGGCCAGGCCGGAGATGAGCAGGTCCTTGGCATCGGCGTAGCGGAGAATGACCCGCGCACGGTCGGCCGGCGGAATCACGCGCGGGTTGTTGCGGAGCTGTTCGTCGGTCGGCGTGGGTACTTCCCATTGCTCGCGCTCGGGCTCTTCGGGAATTTCGGCGGACGGACGGCCCACGACGAAATCTGGGTCATCCTTCGTGCCGCGTCCGGTGGGCCGCTGATTCGATTCCGGAGCGGGACGGCGTCGCCGGGAGCCAAGCAAGCTATTCACGGAGAAAATAGGGCCATTGTCGCAGTAGGCAGAAACCTTTTCGTCATAGCCATAGGCGATGGGGCTGCCGGCATCGACGACCCTGGTACTGATAATCGCGCCAACGATTTTCATTTTGTCGGAGTTGGTGGCGCTGACGCCGTTTGCCAGCCCTGTAAAAAGGGCGAATTGCGAAGTGTCGGTTGCGGTGAGCAAGACGCCACCCTTGGCGACGAATTCCTGCAGCTTGGCAACGCCGTCCCAGCCGAGACCAGGACGCATGTCGGGAGTGGAATCATTCTTGCCAACCAGGTTGGGAGTCTCTGGAGTGTTCAGCCATGGAAGAGGATTGCCCCAGGAAGTTGGCAGGCCTGCGATGACCGTTGCGGGACTGTTCCAGCCGACGGGCGGGAAAACAATGACGTCGTACTTGGCGTGAGGGTCGGCAATTTTGGCGAAGGCTTGCGTACTCATGTAGTCGTAGGGGATTTGCAGATTATCAAGGGCCTGCCGCCACCAGCCTTCCGCTTGGGTGCTTATCCACGTGTGGATGTAAGCGATGCGTGGCGCGCGAACGGGATGCGTTTTGACGCTGGGCACTGAGGCAAGGGCAACGGCTCGCAAGCCGAGGGCCTTTGTCGCCATATCGAGATCAGCGCGACGGATGCCGGTAATGAGAAACGTGCCGCGCATGAATTTGCGGTTATTCGTTTCGAAAGGCTCCTCAGCAACATGGATGTCCGCTTCCTTCAGGCGATAGCGAAGGGTGGCGAGCGCCGGTTCCGCGTGATTCTCGATGGCAAAAACCGTGCCTTCGCCCTGAACGCCGCCTGTCGCAGGAAGCTCCGCGACGCGCTCCATAGGTACCGTGAGAACCTTCGGGTCGGTGACGCGCACGACTTGCACGCCGAAAAGTTCGCCGAAGGTCCAAGCGGTATCGTCGTAAGGGGTCTTCTGCGGATCGTCAGGACTCCAGTATTGGTAGTCGAGAAGCGCGTCAGCCACGCGCGAGTAGGGCTGGTCCATGCGGATGAGGAAGCTACCCGCGGGAAAGCTGCGAGTGCTAGGAACTGCCGGCTTGGGCTTTCCTTCGGGTTCAGTCGCTTTAGAAGACTTTTTTTCTTTCTTAACAGGCAGGTCAACGGTGAACGCACTGTCTGCGCGAGAGATTTCGACGTGCTGTTTCAGCATGACCCGCAACAGGTCTGCCTGCACCGTGGAGCGAGGATCATCCGAGGGAAGAACGTAGGCGGCCGGCCCCTCTGCGGAGGGCTTTAAGACCGACCTCTTGGACTTGAGGTAGAAATTCTTGAGGAAGAGGCGTTTGTTCTCGTTGAAATAGTGAAGCGAAGTGAGCAGGCCAGTTTCCTCGTAGTTGTTGTTGTTGCGTTGCGACCATAAAGCTTTCGGAAGCGGCGGATTGGGGCGATACCAGGTGCGCGAATACTCCTCGGGTTCGAGAGTGCGTTCCTGTGTATCCGCGCCGTCGTTGCCGAATGTTTCATAGAGACGGCTGATGCCGTTGTGCATCGCGGCGATAAACATGAGATAGCCCGGAGACCAGGTGTCGAAATCGCCATGGGTGAAGACGCCGGGCATGCCGAACAGGTTCATGTCCGCAACGTTGCGCGCCCCGATCATCTGCCATTCATCAACGAGGATCGGATCGACCCAAGCGTTGTACGGGCCGTCGCCGACGGTGTTGTCGTAGAGATATGGAACCGATTCGTGAAGGTCGTGAAGGACCTGCGCATCCCAGCCGACATAGGTGTTCAACACGTTTTCGGTCAGCTTGAGCGTGACGGCCATGGCGTCGCGATTGTTATCGTGGGCGACGTATTTGCCCCAGTAGATCAGCGGCGGATAGAAATCCTTCGGATGGCCGAGATGCCATTTGTAGATGTCGACCATGCGGTCGCGGCCGTCGACTTCGACGACGGGCGTGATCAGGGTGATAACGCCGTCGCGGATATCGCGGACATAGGGGCTTTCGTCGACGGCGAGACGGTAGGCTAGCTCCATCAAGGCGGTGGGCGCACCGGTTTCGGGTGAGTGGATGGTGCCGGTGATGTAGTAGACGGGCACGGCTTCGGCGACGAGCTTGTCGGCGGCGGCGTCGTCAAGATGAATCGTACGGGGATCGGCGAGTTTGGCCAGGCGTTCGCGGTTTTGTTCGAGGTTTCTTAGATTGGCTTCGGAGGAGATCGCGAGTGCGATCATTTCTCGGCCTTCTTCGGTTGTGCCGATCGAAAAGACTTTTACGCGCGGCGTGGCTTTTTCGAGCAGCCGCATGTATTTGTACACGTCTTCGGCGTAGGGAAGGATTCCTGGCGCGCCTGCGATATCGCCGAGCACGACTTCAGGAGTGGGGACGGTCTTACTGGCGGGAAGATAGTCAACGAGCGGCGAAGAGAAGAAAGGTTCGGTGGTGTATTTGCGAATTTTGGCGGTGTAGGCCTCGTCGATGGGCTGTTTGGAATCGCGAGCCGGCTGCGTGTCTCCGTCAGCGAAGACAGTGCCACCGGTCAGCAGAGTGACACAGACCAGCAGGGCGAGCCTTAACCGTGACGGGCGGCGCATGAAGATCTCCTTGGAGCGATCGAAAGCGCGATTTTAGCTCAGATTTTCACACAAGCGAAAAGCCGCAGGTTACGGCAAGAAAGCGAGACAGACCGGAGAACGGACATTTTCCGTCAGTGAAACCTGCGCCAGGGCTCCCGTGCTTGGATCGATGCCGAAAACCGCGATGGTGTTGGAGTTTTGGTTTTCGGCGAGGAGATATTTGCCCGTGGGGTCAATCGCGAAGTGGCGGGGCTCTTTGCCGCCGGTGGCAAATTCGCCGGTGTGCGTCAGCGTGCCGTCCGACGGATTGACGGCGAAAACGGCGATTGTGTCGCGGCCGCGGTTGGAAGCAAATAGCCATTTGCCGTTGGGATGGACGGTGATTTCGGCATCGTCATTGCGCCCGACGAAATCGTCCGGGAGAGTCGAGAGGATCTGTAATTCGTGGAGTGTGCCTTTGGAAGCATCGTAGGAGAAAGAGGTCACCGTGTTTTTGAGTTCACTGACGACATACACAAATTTTCCGTTGGGTGAAAAGGCTACGTGCCGCGGCCCGGCGCCGGGACTGAGCTTAGCCGACGGCGGGTCGTTCGGAGCGAGCGTGCCCTTGGCGGCGTCGAAGCGATAGCTGAGAATCGCGTCGAGACCGAGATCGGAGACAAAGACGAAGCGGTTGTCCGGCGAGATTTGCACCCAGTGTGCGTGGGGCGCTTCCTGACGTTCTTTGTTCGGACCGAGGGCGCCTGCATCCTTTACATTCGCGGTGTGCTCGCCGAGCTTCCCATCGGGAAGGATCGGAAAGACGACCACATTGCCGGAGGTATAGTTGGCTGCAAAAAGAAATTTCCCGGTTTTATCGAAGGATAGATAACAGGGGTCGGCGCCCAAAGCGGAAAGTTGATCGAGTTGTGTAAGTTTGGCGGCCTTGGCGTCGACGGAGAACGCGGTGATCGTGCTCTGAGGGCCGGTCTCATTGGCGGCGTAGGCAAATTTGCCGCTGGGATGAATCGCGACCCACGAGGGGCTTGGCGTTTCCGCGGCCACGCCTGTGAGTGCGAACTTGCCGGTGGAGGAATCGAAATCGTAAGCGTAGATGCCCTTGCTGCCGGTTTTGCCGGTGTAGGTGCCGACGAAGGCCAGGTGATGGGAATCGGGAGCAGGGCTCGGCGCGGCGGTGGTGAAGGTGAAAGCGGTGATGAAAGCGACGAAAACCGATAGTGCAAACATTGGCAGTGTAATTTTCATGGCAGGTAGTTTAACGCAGGACGACTCTCCGGTCCGTGAGGTTTTTTCACCGCGGCGTTGCAGCCAAAGAAGGCTCGCCCTGCGCTACAAGTGAGGCCTACAAATGTCAGTTACTTCTTTTCTTCTTCGTCTTCTTCCTTGATTACCGCGGCCGCGGCGACGGAGTCGTCGTCATCGAGGCGGAGCAGGCGCACGCCTTGTGTGGAGCGGCCGGCTTCGCGGATTTCGTTGGCGTGGACGCGAATCACCTTGCCGTGTTCGGTGATGATCATGACGTCGGACTCTTCGGTGACTTGAAGTGTGGCGACCACGGAGCCGTTGCGGTCCGTGGTCTTCATGTTCACGACGCCTTTTCCGCCCCGGGAGGTGATGCGGTACTCGGCGAGGGCGGTCCGCTTACCGTAGCCTTTTTCAGCGACCGTGAGCATCAACGTGGTGAGGGAATCCTTGATGTGCTCGTTTTCCAATTCTTCGAGATTCTGGCTGTTCTGTTTGTGTTCCTTGGCGATGATTTCGAAGTCGGGCTGGACGGCGTCCATGCTGACGACGTAGTCCTCTTTTTCGAGGTCCATGCCGTTCACGCCCCCGGCGTTGCGGCCCATGGGGCGCACTTCGGTTTCGCGGAAGAGGATGGCCTGGCCCTCATGGCTGGCAAGGAAAACCATCTGCTTGCCGTCGGTTAGCTTGGCGCCGATGAGTTCGTCTTTTGCCTCGAGGTTGATGGCGATGATGCCGGTGGAGCGCGGATTGGAAAACTCGGTGAGCGTGGATTTTTTCACGGTGCCGAATTTGGTGGCCAGGAAAACGTAACGGCCTTCTTCTTCGAGATTGGTCGCGGCAACGAGAGCGGTGAGCTTTTCGTCCTCCTGGAATTTCACCAGGCTCGAAATGGCTTTGCCACGCGTTGCGGCGGCGGCTTCGGGAAGCTCGTAAACCTTCAACCAGTACACGCGGCCCTTGGAGGTGAAGAGCAGGATATAGCTGTGCGCGGAAGCGATGAAGAGATGCTCAACAAAGTCTTCTTCCTTGGTGCGCGCGCCGATGCGGCCTTTGCCCCCGCGAGACTGGTGGCGATAGGTTTCGACAGCCGTGCGCTTGATGTAGCCGGCAT
Organism: Candidatus Acidiferrales bacterium; assembly: GCA_963783955.1. Classification (GTDB taxonomy): domain Bacteria; phylum Acidobacteriota; class Terriglobia; order Acidiferrales; family UBA7541; genus Acidiferrum. Next base: position 151,458 of record CAWAPN010000008.1, read on the forward strand.
GGCTGACGGTAATCAGCATGTCCGTATCGGCGATGAGATCTTCGAGCTTAATTTCATCCACTTTGTCGACAATCTGCGTGCGCCGATCGTCGCCGTAGGTTTTGTGGACTTCCTTTAGTTCAGCGATGATGACGCTTTTGAGCTTCTTCTCGCTCGAGATGGTTTCTTCGAGTTCCTCGATCTTGTCGCGGATGGACTTCAATTCCTTGAGAATTTCGTCGATGGAGAGCTGCGTGAGACGGTGTAATTGCAGCTCGAGGATAGCGTCGATTTGCGTGTACGAGAGCCCGAGGCCTGCGCTACGCCCGGCTGCTTCGATTTCGGGAGCGCCGGCGAATTTGTATTTGCGGCCATCGAGTTTGACCCCGGCAACTTTCTTGGATTTGCCGTCCTCGGAAATAGTGACGTCCTGCTCGGTAAAGTACTTGAACAGGTTTTCCTTAGCCTCGGCGCGGCTGGAGCTGCCACGGATGATGCGGATCACCGTATCGAGGTGGTCGAGAGCAATCTGGTAGCCGACGAGGATATGTTCACGTTCGCGGGCCTTGCGCAATTCATAGCGGGAACGGCGCAGAACCACATCGCGACGGTGATCGATAAAAAGACGAAGGAAGTCCAGCAGGCCCATTTCGCGCGGCTGGCCGCCAACGATGGCGAGCAGGATCATGCCGAAGGATTCCTGCATCTGGGTGTGCTTGAACAGATTGTTGAGAATAAGCTGAGATTCCTCACCGCGCTTCAGCTCGATGACGACGCGCATGCCGTCACGGTCGCTTTCATCGCGAACGTCGGATATGCCCTCGATCTTCTTGTTGGAAACGAGGTCGGCGATGCGCTCGATCATGCGCGCTTTGTTCACCTGGTAGGGCAGCTCGGTGATGACGATGTTCTCGCGGTCCTTGCTGGCTTCTTCGATGGCAGCCTTGGCACGCATCGTGAAGCTGCCGCGGCCGGTTTTGTAGGCTTGCTCGATGCCTTCGCGGCCGGCGATGTAACCGCCAGTGGGGAGATCCGGGCCGGGTACGAACTTCATCGCTTCCTTGAGCGTGAGCTCCGGCTTTTCGATCATGGCGATCGTAGCGTCTATCACTTCGCGAAGGTTGTGAGGAGGAATGTTGGTGGCCATGCCGACGGCGATGCCGCTGGCGCCATTAACCAAAAGATTCGGAACTCGCGTGGGAAGAACGGTGGGCTCTTTTTCCGTCTCGTCGAAGTTCGGGATGAAATCGACGGTTTCCCTTTCGATATCAGCGAGAAGTTCCTCGGCGATTTTGGAAAGCCGCGCTTCGGTGTACCGCATGGCGGCGGGCATATCGCCGTCGACGGAGCCGAAGTTGCCCTGGCCGTCGACGAGCGGGTAGCGCATGTTGAAGTCTTGCGCCATCCGAACGAGCGCGTCGTAAACGGGGGCGTCGCCGTGCGGGTGATACTTGCCGAGAACTTCGCCGACGATTTTGGCGCATTTGCGGTAGGGCTTAGTCGAGGTAAGGCCGAGCTCGTACATGCCGAAGAGAATGCGCCGATGAACGGGCTTGAGTCCGTCGCGGACATCGGGCAGAGCGCGACCGATGATGACGCTCATGGCATAGTCGAGATACGACTTGCGCATTTCAGCTTCGATATCCACGGGTAGCAATACGGATTGATTTTGTTCGTCAGCCATGGGTCCTCTTTGTTCGTGACTCGCGCAACCGTACCGTCGCCGAGACTGTCAATCGTTGTGCATGAGATCGTTCGCTCAGGATGACACGCGTTGTTTGGTTTTTATGCCTTGGCGACCCGTTCCAACACATACGCTTTGACCGAGTCGAAGGCGTCAGCCGTGTTCGTGAAACGACGCGCCGCGAAATCTGTTTCCAACTGTTGCAAGAAGCATTCACGGATGGCTTCGGTCTCGAAAGCCACCGCGACGCCTTTCTCGTTGTCCGGATGCGTCGTGGGCGCGGCACGGAATTCACTTACGCTTAAGCCTCGCAATCCCGGCAAAGTCGTCCAACCCAACTGATAAATCATCGTCAGGTTAGATATCCAGATTCACGACGTCGAGGGCATTATCCTCGATGAACTTACGGCGATCCTCCACGTTTTCTCCCATCAGCGTGGTAAAGATCTTCTCGGCTTCCACGACATCTTCCAGTTTCACTTGCAGCAAGGTGCGCGTGTCGGCGTTCATGGTAGTATCCCAAAGCTGTGACGGGTTCATTTCGCCCAGGCCCTTGAAGCGGGTGATGGTGAAGTCCTTCTTGGCATCTTCCATCACGTAGCCGAGCACATCGGTGGCCTTTTCCTTGGTAGCCTTGTCGCCATTGCGGGTAATAACGAAAGGCGGCTTGTTGTACTCCTCAATCTGCTTGGCCAGGCCACGCAGGCGCTTGTAATCAGGGGTCGAGGCCAGTGCCCAATTCACCTTCTGATTGCCGGGCGCGCCAAACTGGATTTCGTAAAGGCTGTGCTCTTCGTCGAAAGCAACTTTACCTTCGAGCTTGAGCTTGGCCTTCTCGATTTCTTTCAAGAGTTTGTCGAGAGCCTTCTTGTCCTCGAAGTCGTTTTTTTTGTCCAGCCCGTTTTCTGCGAGAACTTCGACGAGGCCAGTGTTTTTCAGACGACGGCCGAGTTTCGAAAGTGTCGCGTCGTATTCCTGCACGTTCAGGAGGAAGCTGGTCAGACCGGCTCCCTGAAGCATCACGCCTTCTTTGGCTTTCACAACGTGATCTTCCGTAGCGCGCTTCATGAGTTCGCGGGCAAAATCTCGCTCGTCCCGGATGTAGCGCTCGCTCTTGCCGCGCTTGACGCGGTAGAGCGGCGGCTGTGCGATGAAAATGTGACCGCGATCGATGAGTTCCTTCATGTGACGGAAAAAGAAGGTGAGCAGGAGCGTACGGATGTGCGAGCCGTCAACGTCCGCATCGGTCATGAGAATGATTTTGTGATAGCGGAGTTTTCCCGCATCAAAGTCGTCTTTGCCGATGCCCGTGCCGAGAGCGGTGATGATGGCGCGAATTTCTTCGTGGCCGAGCATTTTGTCGTAGCGCGCTTTTTCCACGTTGAGGATCTTGCCCTTCAGCGGAAGGATGGCCTGATATTTGCGATCGCGTCCCTGCTTTGCGGACCCTCCGGCGGACTCGCCCTCGACGACAAATAGTTCGCAACGGGAAGGATCGCGTTCCTGGCAATCTGCGAGCTTTCCGGGAAGTCCGCCGGAATCCATCGCGGATTTGCGGCGCGTGAGCTCGCGGGCTTTGCGCGCCGCTTCGCGGGCACGCGCGGCATCGATACATTTGCCGATGATCCTGCGGGCCACGGTCGAATGCTTGTCAAACCATTCGCCTAGCTTTTCGTTGACAAGTTGCTCAACGTCGCCCTTGATGTCGCTATTGAGCTTCCCCTTGGTCTGGCCCTCAAATTGCGGCTGCGGCAGGCGCACGCTGACAACCGCTACGAGGCCCTCGCGAACGTCGTCACCGGTTATACTGACTTCGTCTTTTTGCTCTTTCAGCATGCCGTTGGCGGAAGCAAAGTTGTTGATGGAGCGCGTAAGGGCTGAACGGAAGCCGGAAAGATGCGTGCCCCCGTCGACGGTGTTGATGGTGTTGGCGAAGGCGAATACGTTTTCGCCGTAGGTATCGTTGTACTGCAGGGCAATTTCGATTTCGACGTTGCCTTTCTTCCCTTCCATATAAATCGGCGAATCGTGAAGCGTGGATTTGCCACGGTTCAGATGTTTGACGAACTCGGCGATGCCGCCGGTGAAACGAAACTCTGTGGATTTCTCGGTGCGTTCATCGGTGAGCGTGATTTTCAGGCCCTTGTTCAGAAACGCGTATTCGCGGAGGCGTGTGGCAAGCGTGTCGTAGCTGAACGTGGTCTTTTCGAAGATCGTGGAGTCCGGGTGGAAGGTAACCTTTGTGCCAGTTTTCCGGGTTTTGCCGGTTTGCTTCAGCTTGCTGGTGGGCTTGCCTTTCTCGTAAGTCTGTTCCCAAACCGCACCATCGCGCTGAATCTCGAGTTCGAGCCAATCGGAAAGAGCATTTACGACCGAGACGCCAACGCCGTGAAGTCCGCCGGAGACTTTGTACGTATCGCTGTCGAATTTTCCGCCGGCATGCAGAACCGTGAGAACCACCTCGGCTGCGGGGCGCTTTTCAGTGGCGTGCATATCGACCGGAATGCCACGACCATTATCGACGACGGTAACCGAGTCGTCGGCGTGAACCGTGACGTTAACCTCATCGGCGAATCCGGTCATGGCTTCGTCGACGGAATTGTCGACGACCTCCCATACCAGATGATGAAGGCCCATTTCGCCGGTAGAGCCGATGTACATCGCGGGACGTAAACGAACGGCTTCGAGGCCGCCGAGGACTTTGATGGATTTTGCGTCGTACTGGTGACCGCCTTTGCCCGTCACCGTTTCCTTGTCGCCCATGTCATCTCCTGATGCGCGTGCCTATCGCGATCCGCTCATTTCGAAATTCCCCGGCGCACGAGCGGGATTTCCGGCGGCGATGATGCAAGAAACAATTTTTGTGAAGCCAGGAAGGCGTGATGTTTCGGAATCCCCATTCGTCGCCTCACCCTTTGACCGCGATCTCGCTGGATCAGATCGAAGCTCGTAGGGTTCCCGCTTCATCCCGTCCCGCGATCCGGGACGTGGCGAAGACTTATGTTCTCCAGGCAGTTGCACCGGCCCCTGGCGCAGGGCCTTTTTGAGGCCAACTAGTCCTGGCGGACGTGTCGACTTGGAGGAAAAACTACGAATCGACAACACCTAAATTCTACTGGAAAACGGGTATTTTCTCAAGCGGATGCAGAGCGATTGTGGATAAATAAACTTATTGTTTTCTGTCTGTTAAACGTCGCTTGGTTGTGGACCGCTAAGTCCTTGCGGTTCCATGCAAGAGGTCAGAAGATTGTTCAGGAGTTCCGATAGTTTAATAATCGATCAATATTATAAAGTATTTAATTCAGATCACGGTAGTCTGCAAAAATCAGATACGCATGGGCATGATGACGTAGCGGTAGCGGTAGCTTTCGTCGGCGAGGGGACGCATTTGACCCGCAGATTGCTCGTCCTTCAGCTCGATGCTGATGGGCCCGTCGGCAGCCGCGGCGAGGAAATCCAGCATGTAGCTGGAATTGAAGCCGATGGCTATGGGTTCGCCTTTATATTCCTTCTCGAGGGATTCTTTGGCTTCGCCGTACTCCGGGCTCGAAGCCGAAATCTCCACGCCTTCCGAGGAGACCGCCAGTTTCACGGCGTGAGAGCGCTGATCGGCAAGCTGTGAGACACGACGCACGGCGTCGCTCAATTCGGCGCGCTCCAAAACGACGGTTTTGCTGTTTTCTCGCGGTAGAACCGCTTCGTAATTGGGGAATTGGCCCGTGAGAATGCGGGAAATCAGCAGGCGATGGTTTACTTGGAAAAACAGATGGCTTTCGTCCTTGGCAAATTCCATCTCCGCATCCGAGCCGGCCGCAGCGGAAAGCTTCTCGACTTCGTCCATGGCTTTCTTGGGGATAAGGACACGAACTTCACCGTTCAAGCCCGCGAGCTTCTGATCCGTTTCCGCAAGCGCCAAACGGTGGCCGTCGGTAGCAACCATAGCAAGCGTGTCGGGCTTGAGGATCAGTAAGCCGCCATTCAGAGTGTAGCGTGACTCTTCCATGGAGATGGCAAATTTGGTTTTGGCGATCAGGCTTTCGAGCACGGCGGCAGGAATCTTCACGAGCGTATGAGGCATTGCCGGCAGAGCGGGAAAGTTTTCCTTGGCCATACCAACCATCTTGTATTTCTTCTTGTCGCTGACAATTTCGACCCAGTGATTGTCGAGCAATCGGAACTTGATTTCGCCTTCGGGAAGGAGCCGAACGAGTTCCAGTAGTTTCTTCGCGGGAATAGTTCCGGCGCCTTCTTTCTTAACCTTGGCTTCGCAGGAGGTGCGCACACTGAGCTCGAGATCGGTGGCTGTGATCGCCAAACGATTGCCCTTTGCCTCCACCAGAAGGTTCGAAAGAATGGGGATGGTGGTTTTGCGTTCCACCACACCTTGCGTCGTCGTTAGTTCGTTGAGCAGCGCTGATTTTGTTACGCTGAATTCCATCGATTGGGTTTCCTCGCGAACAGTGCCGGTGGCGGTCATGGTTTCTCCGTTGCAGAAGTACCGCTAGCGTACTGTACTCGTTTTTTCGCCAAGTATAAAGAGACAGGCGCCGAAAGAACCTGTGGAAATGGAAGAGGCTGAGGAATTCCAACGCAGCGATTCGTGGGACCCTCGGGGCTCGAACATTTCAACAACAACTATCACAAGTAATCATCTTCACAAGCATTTTCTTATTTGAAAGAAACTACCCCTTGTTGTTGTGATGAGTGCTGTGGATTGGTGGAAAAGTATCCGAGACGAATCTCTGTATGCGTTTTTGTAAATTAGTGTGCGGTGGAATTCCTTGCGGTCGCGTGGAAAAATCCGCGGTCTTCGAATCCGCTGTGCGCTTTTGAGAAAATTTCGACAAATCATCCGCATCATTCCCACCTGATCCCCACATATTCTCCACACCCTCGCGCCACACAAATTCGAGCGAATACAATGAAAAAGGCCCGCGAAAAGATTGCGGGCCTCAATAACAACAATCCGGAGAGAGCAATTACTGAAGGGCATCCATCAGCCGCGTAATGGTGCGGTTCAATTCCTTGTCGGAGCGGCGCAACTCTTCGATTTTGTTAATGGAGTGCAAGACGGTTGTGTGATGCTTCCCGCCGAACTGCCGTCCAATTTCGGGCAACGATGCGGTCGTAAGCTGTTTGACGATATACATCGCCACCTGGCGCGGAAACGCGATGGCCCGTGTGTTGCTGCGTATCTTGAGATCCTGTTCGCGCAGATTGAAGTGTTCGCTTACGCGTTTCTGGATAAGGTCGATGGTGACGCGCTTTTCTTGCGAGGCAATGATATTGCGGAGAACCTGCTGCGCGGTAGCGAGCGAAATCGCCGTGCCGGTCAGCGAGGCGTAGGCCATCAGACGCGTCAAAGCGCCTTCGAGTTCGCGCACATTGGATTTAATAGCGCGGGCGATGTACTCGGCAACTTCATCGGGAAGATGGAAACGGTCGTTCTCCGCCTTTTTCTGGAGAATGGCGATCTTGGTCTCGAGATCAGGCGGCTGAATATCAGCGATCAATCCCCATTCGAACCGGGAACGCAGGCGCTCTTCGATGGAGTTGATGTCTTTCGGCAAGCAGTCCGAGGAAATGACGATCTGCTTCTGCTGTTCGTACAAAGCGTTAAAGGTGTGAAAGAACTCTTCCTGGGTGCGCTCTTTGCCGGCAATGAACTGGATATCGTCCACGAGAAGAACATCAACGGTGTGGAAGCGGTCGCGGAAGCTGATCATGCGGTCGAAGCGAAGAGAATTAATGACTTCGATAGTGAATTTTTCGGCGCTGACATAACTAAGGCGCGTGGCAGGATTGCGCTTTTTGATCAAGTGGCCGATGGCATGCATCAGGTGCGTCTTACCCATACCCACTCCGCCGTAGAGGAAAAGCGGGTTATAGGCCTTCGACGGCTGTTCGGCTACGGCGCGCGACGCGGCGTGAGCAAATTCGTTGGACTTGCCGACGACGAAGGTCTCGAAGGTGTAGCGAGTATTGAGCTGATGGTCGCTGCTTTCGAAATCGAGCTTGGATTGTTTGGTCGCGGAAGACGCGGGAGCGGCCGGAACGGGGTCCTCTTCGGTGCAGAGGTATTGCACCTTGGTGTTCGGCGTGCCCATCTGATGGAACACAGCCTTGATGATTTCGCCGTAAGTGCGAGTGAGCACCTGGCGGAAGACGGCGCTGGGGATCTGGACGAAGAGCGTATCACCTTCCTGGCGGCTCAGCCGGGTGGGCTGGAACCAGGTGGAGTAGGTGTTGATGCTAACTCTTGATTTGATCAGATCGAGAAACTTATCCCAGACATTCAAAGTTACGGATTCACGGCCGAGTTGGGTAGCAGTCGTCATCATTGTGTAAAAAAAGTACTGTATTTCCACAGATGTGCAAAAACCTGTGGAAAGAGGTATTCAGCCCTAAAGCGTCACGCCTTGGAGTTCTTGCCCGCGCTGGAACGAAACGTTTTGTGCCCCTGTGGTTCCGCGCAGCCCAGTAAGATTTGCAGGACCACGTTCCACTGCTTCAAAACTGGATGGATTCTCGCGCACTGTCTCCGGCGGAGCAAGCAAAAAATGTGCGAAGACCATCAACGGCTTTCACATGGCATTCACAACTTTTCCACAAGCACTGAAAATGTGCAAGTAACCGAAAAATGCAACGAAAACGCAGAAATCTGAAGAAAGCGAAAAGCACCTGCGTGCCAACTGCACTGAAACGGTGCAACCAAGGCTGAGGAAAACTCCGGTAATTTTTTAGCGTTTTCGATCTGGACGGTGAAACTCATAGACTCCAAGTGGGTCTCCACCGATCAAAAGCCGCTCCTCTTCTACCAAAATCACTGTAGCGTCGAGCGGCGAACCCTTGGGTGTATAGATCTGATATTCCGAGCGACGGATGCCATCCTTATCAAAATGCACGAGGGTGTTGTGCAAACCCATCCAGATGTCGCCGTTCACCGGGTCCACGCCGAACGCGGTCAGGATCGCATGAAACACGAGTGGCTCCGCTTTCGTCTCCTGGCGTTCGATGGCTTTGCGCGTAGTCGATGCTTCCGGATAAGCGTCGACCCCGGTGAATACAAAATCCTGCGTGGCATTGCCGTAGCGGTCGTATTGGCGCACCAGCGGCTCTGGCATATATGTAAAACCATAATAGATGTGGCCTTGCGGATCAGAGCCGACGCGCCCCAGGTTCAGGTAGCGGTCGATGTCAGCGCGAGAAGAAAGCGATTCGATGTCGCCGAACTCCCGCGCCACCTTTCCGTCCGGCCCGTACACGATGATGTGATGGTCGGAGTCACGCATGGACACGGCCACCTCGCCTTCGGGTAGCACTGCCAGCGAAAGCACCGAGTTTGCGGGAAACGAGCGTAATTGCTTGCCATCGGGCGCGAATTCGTTGACCAGATTGTAGCCGGTATCCGCCACGTAAACGTCGCCTTGGGCGTCCACATCGCAATCTGCCCCAAATGCGATTGCCGACCGGCCTGCCTTGTCTGTCACGGGCCGGGGAGGCGGCGCACCAATGACGGAAATCGCCTTGCCCTTGGCGTCGAAAATGGCCAAGCCAACCGAAGGAGAAGCGAGGACGTAGTAGTTTCCATTGGCGCTGCGACGAAGCGCGCGAAGGCCCGGACCGATAGTGGGGAAGACGCGGCGGCTTGCCAGCAAATCATCATCGATTTCCGAGGCTCCGGCCCACAGCGCGCCCGCGACGGACAGAAAGGCACAGGCGATCGCTAAAGTCCCTACGATTTTACGCATGGTCTTTCAGATTACTCCGCGAATCCAGTGGTTGCTTGAGCCTAGTCCGCGCGAAGGCGAAGCCGGGCGATGGACTTGGCTCGAAGGCGTCCGGCGCGGTTCCGAGGGCCGGAATCGTCGGTCTCGATGACGACGGCGTTCATTTGGACGTCGCCAGTGGCAACCTCGAATCGCGTGGGCAAGCCGTCGATGAATTTCCTAATGATTGCAGCGCGCTCCATTCCGATGATGCCCTCATGAGGGCCGGTCATGCCCACGTCCGTAATATACGCGGTGCCTTCAGGCAGCACGTGCTCATCGGCGGTGGGCACATGGGTGTGCGTCCCGACAACGGCGGAAACGCGCCCGTCGAGATACCATCCGAAGGCGATCTTCTCGCTGGTGGTCTCGGCGTGCATGTCCACCAGAACGAAGGCCACGTCAGGCGGCAGCTTCGCCAGCTCACTGTCTACCTTCCTGAAAGGGTCGTCGATGGGCGCGAGGAAAACGCGGCCCTGGAGGTTCAAAACGGCAAATTTTAGACCATTTTTGGCGGTGCCGACGTATAGACCGGAGCCTGGGTTGCCCTCGGCGAAATTGCCGGGCCGAAGAAGGCGCGGCTCGTTCGGGATAAAGTCGAAGATCTCCCTGCGATCCCAGCTGTGATTGCCACCGGTCAGGACCTGAATTCCGCCTTGCAGCAGCTCCTCGGCAATGCGTGGAGTGATGCCGAACCCTGCCGCGGAGTTCTCGCCGTTGGCGATCACCAAATCAATATGTTGGTGCTCGACGAGGTCGGCGAGACGGTCATGAACGATCTGGCGGCCGGGAGAACCGACGATGTCGCCGACGAAGAGGACGCGCATGGGAGAGTTATAAGTCCTGTACGTTGCCAGTTTCGAAGCAAGAGAGCATAACCTAAAACCAAAGACGAACGACGAAAAACCAGAAAGGAGCGGACTGCTCCGCCGTGGGAAACTAGGCCGTGAACCTCTGAAATAGGTGGGCGCCACGAGCCAACCATTAGGCTTTCCTGCCCCATCCGCGAGTCCTTCTCGAACTCGCCGAAGGGACAGGCCGTGCGCACAAGCTGACTATCCGCAGCACCCCAGAGATTCGTTACGGTTCAAACGGCTTTCGCGTCCTCACCTGCTTCGAAGTACCGCTCCCGTGCATATTATCCTCCGAGCGTGGCTTGTCGTCCAACCGCGCGGACGAAAAGTCTTTGCAAGGTTTAGCTGACCTGCCGAACAGGCTCGGAGTAAAATGGCAAACGCAACGACGAGGTCTGTCATGCCAAGACGGTGGGTCGTTCCTTTTGCTTTGCTAATTTCTGTGCTTCCCGTGGCCTCGGCGCAAAGTCAGCTCGGCAAAGTGAACTTTCCGACGAGTTGTTCGGCGGAGGCGCAGCCAGCGTTGGAAAAGGGTTTGGCGCTGCTGCACTCTTTTCAATACATGGAAGCGCGGCAGACGTTTGAGGAGGCCGAAAGACTGGATAAAGGCTGCGCGATGGCTCACTGGGGCTACGCAATGTCTTTCGATCAACAGTTGTGGGATTTTCCCGATAAGAAACATCTCAAGGAAGGCCACGCGGAGATTGAAACAGCGACAAAGCTTCACCCGCAAACGCCGCGCGAGCAAGGATTCCTAACCGCCGCCGCTGCCTTTTATCAGGACAATTCCAAGCTGACCCACATCGAACGCCAAAAAGCATATTCCGCAGCGATGAAAAACTTACAACAGCAAATGGCGGACGACGTCGAGGTGGGTGCATTGACGGCCCTATCCCTTGTAGCGCTGGCGGAGCAGGATGTGGACGGCCTGGACAATCAGAAGAAGGCCATTGCGATTCTGAATCCCCTGTTTGAGAAATATCCGGATCATCCCGGTGTGGCGCATTATCTGATTCACGCTTGCGATAGACCGGAGCTGGCTCCGCAGGGACTGGCGGCGGCCCGACGTTACGCCGCAATCGCGCCCGATTCCCCGCACGCGCTGCACATGCCGTCACACATTTTTGCCCGCCTGGGGCTGTGGCAGGATTCCATCGACTCAAACATCGCTGCCAGCGCCTCGGCGGCGCGTGCGGCAGAACAGCACAAGGCGGAAGCGCACTACCAGACCCATGCCATGGACTATCTGAACTACTCCTACCTGCAAACCGGCCAGGAAGCGAAAGCGCGTGACGTGACTGCGCACATGGATCACGTCGTGGGGGCAAGTGAGGATATGAAAGCGGAACGCCGCGCAGATCTCGCGGCGCGCACGGCGCTCGAACTCCACCGGTGGAAGGAAGCAGCCGACTTGGAGGTGCCGGCCGTTCGTCAAGATCAAAAAGACAGCACATATTTAGCAAAGACGATTGGCGCGGCACGAAGTGGAGACGCGGCCGCGGCGGAAGCGGCGCTGAAAGAGCTGACCAAGAGCGTGCAAGAACGCGAAGCGCGTGCGCGAAGAGACGGCTACGAGGTTTCCAAGGAGAAAGCTACTGATCTGCGCGAGGCGGAAGCGTGGTTCGCGTACGTAGAAGGGAAAACGGAACAGGCCTTGCAGGAACTGCGCGCCGCGATCGACCGCCAGGAGAAAAATGGCGGAGAATCCGTGATCATTCCTGCGCGCGAGATGCTCGCCGACATGCTGATGGAGCTGAAACGGCCCTCCGATGCGCTTGCCGAGTACGAGGTTGTGCTGAAGAACGCGCCGAACCGGTTCGACGCGTTGCTCGGAGCAGGGCGCGCCGCGAAGGCTTCCGGAGATTCCGACGCCGCGCAATCGTTTTACGTGAAACTCACGGAGTTGTGCCCCGCCGAAGCCGATCGTCCGGAGTTGGTGGAAGTAAAAACTGTTTTGGCGAAGAAATAAAAGCGGCCCTTATCGGTCAAACACCCCCAGGGCTCTGAAACCTGCCTGCGGCAGGCAGGCTCGCCCAACGCTACCAGCAGGGTGCTATCGTCGGACGATGCCATCTCGATCGATCCCTTTGGAGGCTCAATGAAGAGAACTACGTTCATATGCGTTTTTCTATTAGGCTGCGCTTCTCTGCGCGCGCAAACTCCCCCTGGGTCACGGAATCCTCCAGCCAAGAGCGCGCCCGCTTCGGCGGCTCCAAGCGAGGAGAAAAAAATCGGCCCGGCGAAGGAAGCCGACATTCGTAAGCTGCTGGAGTTGACGGGCGCAACGACGACGATGGAATTCACCATGCAAAGCATGGAAAAGAGCATAAAACCCATGCTTCTGAACTCCCTGCCGCCAGGAGACTACCGAGAAAAACTGATTAACCTGTTCTTCGAGAAATTTCATTCGAAGATGGACTTACAAGTACTGATGGACCTCGCCGTTCCGCTGTATGACAAGTACTACACCGACGAAGACATCAAAGGACTGATCCAGTTCTATCAGACTCCCCTTGGCAAGAAGACCGTGAAAGCCCTGCCCAACCTGATGGGAGAGCTGACGGAAGCTGGCCAAAAAATGGGACAAGACCTCGCGCGTCAAAGCATGATGGAGGTCATAGCCGAACACCCGGAGCTAGAAAAGGCTATGGAAGACGCCCAAGCGCAGAAGTAGCTCCCCGCACCACTACCAGCACCTCGCGGTACAATGACACGGCATCACGAGGAGAAATGATTCATGAACTACCGGCGCTTTGGACGGACGGGCTGGAAGGTGAGCGAGATTGGTTACGGGATGTGGGGCCTGGCGGGATGGAGCGGTTCAGACGAGGACGAAACGATGCGCTCGTTGCGGCGGGCTGTCGAGCTGGGCTGCAATTTTTTTGATACCGCGTGGGCCTACGGAGACGGAAAGAGCGAACAGATACTGGCCAAGATCCTGGAAGAGTACAAGAATGATTCCGCCGCGGGCGGGCCGGACAAGCATTTGTATGTAGCGAGCAAGATTCCCCCGAAGAATCGCCGCTGGCCGAGCACGCGATCTTTCACTCTGGACGATTGCTATCCCCCGGAATATGTCGAAGAATACATCGAAAAGAGCCTCAACAATCTGGGCGTGGAGGCCATCGACCTGATCCAGTTTCACACCTGGGAAGATCGCTGGCTAAACGACGAGCGTCTGCCCAGAGAAATCGAAAAAATGAAAACGAGCGGCAAGGTCCGTGCCTTCGGGCCGAGCATGAACCGCTGGGAGCCTGCGAATGGAATCCGTGCGGTTCTAGAGGGCCACGCGGATGCCGTGCAAGTTATCTACAACATCTTCGACCAGAATCCCGAAGACGCGCTATTCCCGATTTGCCGCATGAAAGAAACAGCAGTGATCGCGCGTGTTCCGTTTGACGAAGGGACCCTGACGGGAATGCTGACGCTAGATTCAAAATGGCCCGCCGGAGACTGGCGGAACAGCTATTTCGTTCCGGAAAACTTGAAATCGAGTGTTGCTCACGCTGAAGCGCTGCGTTCGTTGATTCCGGCGGGCAGCACCATGCCGGAAATGGCCTTGCGTTTTATCCTGAACAAGCAAGACGTGAGCACCACGATTCCCGGCATGCGCAAGTTGAAGAACGTGGAGGCAAATTGCGCTGCGAGCGCCCTCGGACCGCTTCCGGCGGAGCTGCATAAGAAATTGCGCGCACATCGTTGGGACCGGAATCCCACGTCGTGGTCGCAATAAGCGGGTGCAAGATGACACATACCGTCAAAACACAGATCTTCGGCCAGGTATATCCGATTCAAGGTGATTTGGACGAATCCTACGTTCACAAGCTGGCAGCGTACGTGGACGCGAAGATGCGCGCGATTGCGAACATGACCCCGACCGTCGATACACAGAAGGTAGCGATCCTCGCGGCGCTTTCGATCGCCGATGAGTTGCACAGTTTGAGGAAGGAACGGGGCGAGCGTGAGGAACTGTTGAAGGAACAGGCGGAACGCTGCTTAACGCTGGTGGAACGGGCGTTGAAGCAAGCGGAGTGACGAAGTTCTACACGTTGATCTGCAGGCCGCGAACGGATGCGAATGCGTCGCCCATGGCTTCCCATACAGTGGGATGGGCGTGAACCATGGTCATCATGTCGTCAATGGTGCCTTCCAGGTTTAGGACCGCGGCGGCTTCGGCTAGGATTTCGGTGGCCAACGGACCGACGATGTGGATTCCGAGGACTTGTCCGTATTTCGCATCCGAGACAACCTTTATGAAGCCGCCGTGGTTGCCGAGAATGGTGGCTTTGCTGTTGCCCACGAAGGGGAATTTGCCGGTTTTGACTTCGTAGCCTGCGTCTTTGGCCTGCTTCTCGGTTAGGCCGATGGAGCCGATTTGCGGCTCGCAGTAAGTGGCGCTAGGGATGCGGGTTTTGAGTAGTTTCTGCGTCGGAAGGCCTTTGATGTGCGTCACCGCGATAATACCTTCCATCATGGCGGCGTGGGCAAGTTGTGGCATGCCGGCGACGATGTCGCCGACGGCAAACAGACCGGGCTCGGCGGTTTGGAAATGCTCGTCGACGTGCACGAAGCCGCGTTCGAGCTTGGCTTTGGATTTTTCCACGCCGCAATTCTCGGTGAGAGGTTTGCGGCCGACGGCGAGGAGCAGTTTTTCGGCTTGAAGCGTTTGCGCTTTGCCGTCTTTGTCCTTGAAGGAAACGGTCACGCCTTTGGCGTCTTTCTTTACGCTATCCACGCTACAACTTGTGAAGATGCTAATGTTCTTTTTCTTGAATGTCTTTTCGAGCTCGGAGGAGATCTCCTCATCCTCCATGGGAGCAATGCGCGGGAGGGCTTCGAGGATGGTGACCTGGGTGCCGAACGAGTTGTAGATTGAAGCGAACTCGACGCCCACGGCACCGGCGCCGACAACGATAAGCGTCTTTGGAATATTGGGCAATTCGAGAATGGAGCGGTTCGTGAGAATCTGCTTGTGATCCGGCTCGATACCGGGAAGAGATTTTGCTTCCGAGCCGCTGACGAGGAGAATGTTATTGGCTTCGACGGTCGAGGTCTTGCCGTCCTTTTCGACGGAGACTTTTCCAGGGCCGTCATATTTGCCCCATCCTTGCACCCATTCGACTTTATTTTTCTTGAAGAGAAATTCGATACCTTTGGCGTGTTTGGTGACGATTTTGTTTTTGCGAGCGAGAATGTTGGCCCAGTTGATTTTTAAGCCAGAGACTTCGAAGCCCAATTCGGCGCCATTTTTGAAATGGTCGTACACGTCTGCGTGATGGAGAAGGACCTTCGTCGGAATGCAGCCAACATGAAGGCAGGTGCCACCGAGGAAGGGATCTTTTTCGATTACGACGGTTTTCAGGCCGAGTTCGCCAGCGCGGATGGCGGAAACGTAGCCGCCCGGACCACTGCCGATAATTGCCACGTCATATTTCGCCACGCTGTAGCTCCCTTCGCATAAAACGCAGGCCGGACCACCACATTCCCCCGAAAGCAGCAGATCCCTGTTCGCCGTTTTGGGCCTTTCCGCCTGGCTCAAAAAACGGCGACCAAAGGACAAACTCCATTTTTCCGCCAAACCGACGGGCGAAGCGCGTTAGATGCCGCTGGCCAGCGTACGGTAGAACCAGAACGGAACACGACCAACCATGCAAAAAAGAATTGTAGCAGCGGGTCGGTTGCAGTCGCAACGAGGTGAATTTCGAAAGGACCATGTTAGGGTGATGCGGTGGTTTGGCATTGTTCGAATCGAGATTGCAATTGGTCATTCCTGGCAACAGAAGCGCTGACGACATACCGCGAGGCGGTGCAGAACCGGATGGCAGCCAAGAGTGGAGGAAGCGTAGGCAAACCTGCCAGGGTCTGTGTGAAACTGCGAAATCAGGCGCGGGCAGCGGCCGCGAGATAGTGTTTCTCCAGGATGACGCGGTGATGGCGCTCGTGCCCGGCGATGATGAAAGCGAGAGCAAGCACGCTGACTTCTTTCTGGCTGGCGGTGCCGCGACGGAGCCAGGCGGCATCGTCGAGCGAACGAATCAAACAGATGCTGGACTCGCGGACCGTGGAGAATTCGTGAAGAAGGTCTTCCAGCTTGCGCTCCGAGAAGTTCGCATTCTTGACGTAGCCGTCTTGTTCAAAGCTGGCAAGAGGCGTCTGGTCGCCGCGGGCGATGCGGAGCAGACGGTAGCCGAAGATGCGTTCGGCGTCTGTTACGTGGCCGAGGACCTCCTTGATGGACCATTTACCCGCAGCGTAGCGGAACTGCGCTTGTTCTTCGGAAAGCTCAGAAAGGAGACCGACGAGTTCGCGTCGCTGGTCTTGCAGAATTTCCAGAAAATCGCCGCTCGGAACGAGCGCGACATAGTTTTCATAGAAGAGGGCATAGTCGCCCTGTTGTGGCCTTTTCTGTGTCATGATTTCGTTACCTCCGGGCCGTTTGCAAACTAGATTATATCGCGGAAAACGGCGTCAGGAGGGGGCAAGGGAAACGGGACAGGGCGAATGAGCCAGTTGAACTTCGAGACCATGGCCGTCGCGTTTCAGGGCGAGCCGGGAGCGTTTAGCGAAGCGGCGGCGGTGCAATTGTTGGGAGAAGGAATCCGGACGGTGCCGCGGGGGACCTTTGACGCGACGTTTCGCGCGATCGCCGAGGGTGCGGCGGATGCGCTTCTTGTGCCGGTGGAGAATACTCTGGCGGGATCCGTGGTGCGCGTCTATGACTTGCTCCTGGAAAGTCCGCTCGAGATTTGCGGAGAGACTATTCTGTCGATTGAGCACCACCTGATGGCATGCCCTGGAGCGACATTTGCTGGGATTCGGGCGGTGGCTTCACACCCAATGGCGCTGGCGCAGTGCGAGCGCTTTTTCGAGGCTCATCCCAAGCTAAAGCGGGTTCCCGCGGAAGATACGGCGGGAAGCGTGCGGGAAATGATGGAGAAAGGGGACAAGAGCTCCGCGGCAATTGCCGGAAGGCGAGCAGCCGGCCATTACGGCGCAATTATCTTGCGCGAGAATATCGAAGATGATGCTGAGAATTTCACGCGGTTTGTGCTGCTCCTGCCTATAGAGGAAGCGTGGCGGTTTCGGGCGAAGGATGCGAAGAAAATGTCTTTGGCGATGCGGCTGGCGCACAAGCCTGGAGCATTGCTGGCTTCGCTCGAACCATTTTCCCGCCACAATGCGAATTTATTGAAGATCGAGAGCCGACCGATCCATGGAAAACCGTTTGAGTATCAGTTTTATGTCGACGTCGAAGCGGACCAGCAGGAGCAGTTGGGAAAGGCGCTGAAGGAAGCGCGCGCGGCCACCAGCGAGTTGCGGGTGTTGGGGTTGTATTCGGCGGCGCGGCGATGAGGGGCTGTACGTCAAATTAGCTTTAAGCGCAATCCCATCGGACCGAACAGACGCGGGCCTCGGATGAGAATGCCTTCGGGTGGCATCGGCGAAGACGCCCACATCGGAAAGCGGCCGCTACACGATCTAGAAAATGAGCCTTGGCGGTATGTGGAACCACCAAGGCTCTGAGTAGGCGATTGGTTGCGCCGAAGGCCGGTTAGCAGTAACTGCAGGCTTCGTCGCCTCCGATGTTGGACATGTCGTCCTTGATGCGGCGCAGGCGGTTGCCGAGGCGGGCGGCTAGCTGGTGCCTCGCGCGCCACAAACGCGCCTTCAGGGTGTTTTCGGTTACGCCCAGTTTCTTGGCGGCTTCTCCGGTCGAATAGCCCTGGACTTCGCGCAAAACGAAGGCCGTGCGCAGCAGCGGAGAAAGCTCGTCGAGATTTTCGTTAATCATCTCGCGAATCTCCGTACCGGCATAGAGCTGCTCCGGATTCGGGCTGTCGTCGGCGAAACGTTCAGCGGCAGGCAGTTCGTCCTCATGATGCGTTTCATCGAGAGAGACGGCCGGGCGAGCCTTGGCGCTGCGGCGCTTCATGAGAGCCGCGTTAATCACGATGCGCGTGAGCCAGGTGGAGAATTGCGAGCGGCCCTCGAAGCGTTTCAGATTGCGATAGGCCGAAAGCAGTCCATCCTGCAGGGCATCCTCGGCATCCTCGGCATTGCCGAGTACCCGAAGGGCGGTTTGGAACAGCGGGCGGTGATAGCGGCGGAAGAGCGTCTCAATCGCTTGAGCATCTCCCCGCTGACCCGCGCGAATTAGCTTGTCCTCGCTAACTTGCGTGGTATTTATGACTTGCGTTGCCATTTGCGTTGCCATTTGCGTTGCCATTTGCTCCCCCATGTAGACCCGTAAGAGTCTATAAGACGAAAAAAGTTACAAAGCGTTTCTCTCTAATGCACCGGTACATTCCCGCCACCGAGCTTGGGCCTCTTCAGCAAGAAGAAGAGTGGGATGATGGCGAAGAAAACGACGCCCAACAGCTTGAAATCGTCCACGAACGACAGCATCGCAGCCTGGCGCTGGATCATGCCGTAAATCATTCCTTGCGCGCGCGCCGCAGCGTTGCTGGCCGTCGAGCCGGCCGACGTGAAAGCAACCGTCAGAGCGGCCACCTTGGTGCGGTAGGCATCGCTGTAGATATTCACGTGTTCCCCGAGTTGCGCCATGTGGAACTGCGTGCGGCGTTCGAGCAGCGTGGTGACCGAGGCAATGCCGACGCTGGCGCCGATGTTGCGCGCGAGATTGATGATGCCGGTGCCCATGTTGGTCTGTTCCCTGGGAACGTAAGCGAACGCAGAGACGTTGATCGGAATGAACAGGAACGCCAAACCGAAGCTTTGCAGCATACGGCCGAGGACCGCGTGGCGGTAATCGATTTGCAGGTTCCAGCCGGCCATGACAAAAAGCGCGAGCGCGGAAATCACGCAGCCGAAGGTGATGAGCCATCGAGGACTCACTTTCGACACCAGTATCCCCACTACCGGCATCATGAGCATGATCACCGCTCCGCCTGGAGAAAGCGCCAAGCCAGCGAGTTCCGCGGGGTAGCCGAGCATTTCCTGTAGAAGCTGCGGGATAAGAACCGTGCTCGAATAGAGCACGAAACCTAGAAAGAACATGGCCGTCGTAGCAATCGCAAAATTGCGGTTCTTCAGCATGCGGAAATCCACAATGGGATGCTCGGTGCGGAGTTCCCAAATGATCCCGGCGATTACGCCGATGAGCATGGTCACGACAAAGAAACGGATGAAATTCGAGGCCAGCCAGTCTTCGCGTTGACCCTTGTCCAGAATGATCTGCATGCTGCCAAGACCAAGGCTAATGAGGCCGAGACCGATGTAGTCGATGCGAAATCCTCGCTTGATGTTGACGCGCTTCATGAACGGCGGATCCGACACCAAGAAATACGTCAGAGTGAGAGAAATTATTCCGACCGGGACGTTAATGTAGAAAATCCAGCGCCAGGAGTAGTTGTCCGTAATGAAGCCACCGAGCCAGGGCCCAATCGTGGGCGCCACCACGACCGCGATGCCGTAGACCGCAAAGGCCATGCCTCGCTTGCTGATAGGAAACGTGTCGTTCAGAATGGCTTGTTCGCTCGGCTGCAAACCACCACCACCGACGCCCTGCATGATGCGGAAGACGACGAGCATGCCAAGGCTCGTGGCAAAACCGCAGAGGAACGAGCTGATCGTGAAGATCCCGACACAGATCATGTAGAAGCGCTTACGGCCGATGACGGAAGACAGCCAGCCGGAAAGTGGCAAAATGATCGCATTCGAAACCAAGTAAGAGGTGAGAACCCAGGTGGACTCGTCGGCGCTGGCCGAGAGATTTCCGGCAATGTGGGGAAGCGCGACGTTGGCGATCGAAGTATCCAGAACTTCCATAAACGTCGCAAGCGTTACCGTGATGGCGACCACCCACGGGTTGATGGAGCCATCCGGCATCCGCAGCTTCGACTTAAGTCTGTTCAACATGGCCCTAAATGAACCGGCCCCCTGTTACTTCGTGACTACCGTCGCTTCCACATTCATACCCGGGCGCAGAATCGCAACGTCTGGGGAAATGGGATCGAGAACGATCTTTACGGGAATGCGCTGAACAACCTTGACGTAATTTCCGGTGGCGTTTTCCGGGGGAAGCAGGCTAAGCACCGCACCCGTGGCACCGGAGATCGAGTCGACATGGCCGGTGAATGTTTCGCCGTAGGTGTCTGACTTGATATATGCCTTCTGGCCGGGCTTCATATAGCGCAACTGGGTTTCTTTGAAGTTAGCGGTGACCCAAACGTTCTGCAGTGGCACGACAACAAGCAGGCCCTGTCCGGCCTGGACGATCTGGCCGGGTTCAACGGATTTGTGAGTGGCCACCCCATCGACGGGCGCGACGATGTTGCAGTAGCTCAGACTGAGCTGTGCCGCTTCGAGGGAGGCGCGCGCGCGATCGACGCTCGCGAGCTTTCCCTCTGCGTCGGCAGAACGCATCGCCACGCTCTTGCGATTTGCATTCGCGGAGCTGACTCCCGCTTTCGCTTCTGCGACACGGGCGCTTGCGGCGTCGAGCTGCGCGTGAGTGATATCAACGTTACGTTTCGCCTGCGCGAGGCGCTGCTGGTCGGCGACAAGGGCGCTCCCGGTGGCGTCGGCGTTGGCCTTCGCGGCATCGTATTGTTGCTTGGAGATTTCGCCCTTCTCCATGAGCGGGCCATAGCGGTCAAGATCGGCTTTGGCAAGTTCCGCATTGGCGCGGCTGTGGGAGATGTTGGCCTCGGCAACCGCGAGGTCCGCTGTCTGGGCTTGTTCGTAGGTGGCCTGGGCGCGCATCAGATCAGCTTGAGCGCCGGCAAGTTGCGCATCGGCCGTTGAATTGCCGCTGTCTACGGTTTCGCTCGTGCGCGGAACATCGACACCGGCGGAACGCGCCTCGTCTTCGGCCAGAATGAAGGCGGCCTTGGCCTGGTCGACGGAGGCTTGATAATCCGCAGGATCGAGCCGCACGAGCACCTGGCCGGCTTTCACGGGCTGGTTGTCAGTGACAAGTACGTCGGCGACGCGGCCGTAAATCTTGGAGGCGATTGGCGTGATGTGGCCGTCGACTTGCGCGTCGTCGGTTGACTCGCGATTGTGGAAGTACAAGAAAAGACCGACCACCATCGCGACGAGCACAACGGCCGCAAGCGTCAGGATGCGGCGCAGCTTTGGGCTGACCAGCGGCTGTGATGGAGGCGGCACGGCCTTCGGCGGTTCCAGGACCGGCGCAGTCTTTACATTTGCTGCATTCTCTAAACCAACATCGATCTCCACACTCATCGAGTCCTCGCCCTTTACTTCGTGTAGGTCTTTTCCATCTGTCCGATGGCACGTGCATAGTCCGCGCGAGCCTGATTAAAGCGATACAGCGCGGCAATCTGGTTGTCGTTCGCCCGGGAAAGCGAATCCTGGGCGGAAATGACTTCAATGTTGTCGGCAACGCCTGCCTTGAAACGATCGCGTGCCTGGCCGACCTCCTGTCTTGCAAGGTCTACCCCCAAATTGGCGACCTGAACCTCATTACGGGCGGACTGCAAGTTGAGAAGCGAAGTCTTCACGTCGAGAGCAATCTGGTTGCGAAGATCATCTTTCTGCTGCTCTAATTTCTGCAGTTCCAAGTCGGATTTGGTAACTTCGGCCTTGATGCGACCGCTAGTCCAAAGCGGCATATTGACGGAGGCCGTGTACTGATAGGTTGGGATTCCATCCGTCGAACTAATACCTAAATACGCCCAGTTGCCGTCGAAACGGAGCGAAGGCAGTCTTTCGTACTGGGTGGCCTGCTTGTCCAGTTTGGAGGACTTTTCACGAGCTTCGATGGCTTTCCATTCCTCCCGACCGGCGAGCGCCTGGTCGATGCTGCTGTTGACGTCAGGTTGCGGAGTCTCGAAGAAGCTCAGGGAATCGGCAAGTTCAATGGTCTGGCGAGGGTCGACGTTCAGCAGTTTGCTCAAACCGAACAGCGACGCGTCACGATCGTTTTCCGCTTCGATCAGGCGTTGTTTTTCGTTTTGCAATTCCACGTTGGCGCGAAGAGTGTCGATGCCCGTACCTACGCCCTCTTTCTGGAGATCTGCGGCTTGATCGTAGAGAGCCTGTGCGAGTTCCACTCGCGAGCGCGAAGCCTCGACGTCGGCGACAGCGCGCAGACTGCCTATGTATTGCGAAACGACCAAGAGAATGACTTGCTCGCGTGTGCCAAGACTGTCGGCCTTCGAAGCGACTACATTCGCACGCGAGGCTTGGTAGCGCTTCCACAGAGATACATCGAAGACGCTGCTGCCGAACGTGGGACCAGCGGAAAAATTCTGATAGGGCCCGATGTGCCCCGGAAGCGTAAAACCCGGCACAAGCGGTTTGCCACCGAACTCGGCCTTGAGATTCACGCGGTTGGCGGAATCGGCGACCTTCAGGTTTGCCTGCGGGAGCAGATCAGAGCGTGAGATGTTTTTGTCCTCGACGCTTTCGGCGGCATTGAGTATGGCAATTTGCTCCGTGGGGTTCTGCTTGATGGCAAGGGCGACGGCCTGCTCGAGAGTCAGCCGGAGGCTACGCGCTGGAGCGGCAACCGGAAGAGCCGCAGTTTTCTCCTGTGCGTGCAAGCACAGAGGGGCCGAGAGAAGGCTGAAGAAAATCGCATAGAAAATGATCGGTGCAGCCTTATGCTTCTTGGCATGTTTTTCGGAGGACGACGTGGATTGAGCGGCGGTAGAAATTTCGTCGACAATCGCCTGATTGAGACAGCCTTCGGCTTGGAACTCGGCGCCGAGGCGATGCATTTCGCGAAGTAAGACTTTCCCGGCATTGTCAATGAAGCTGACGCCACAAAGATTGACAACGAATTTTTGTTTTGGGGAAGCGGCAAAAAGCTCTCGCCAGCACTGCTCCACAGTGCCGACCGAGACACCCGCAATGCGACCTTCGATCGTGAGTACGGTCTTCGCCCGCTTGGTTTCGGTGGAAATTCTGAGCATAATGGTCTTCTTCCCAGCTGAATGGGAACTGCACGATCCTGGCCAATAAACAAACATACCACTTGAGCATCTAACGCTTTTATTTTCAGTCATTTAGTCGGCGGCGACCACCAGAAGTATGTTATCAATTGCCCATATATAGGCGTTTGCCACGAACATTATGATCTGTTATTGCCCATATATGGGCTTTGTGTGGTGACTGTACGGTGTGCCTGGGTATGCTTGACGCACATTCTATGCGCGCCGTGATGATCCAAAAAAACGGACTAACCGATCGCTTCGTGGGCGAAAAAAGAATCTGGACTAGCGGTGACGGACAGCGATCGCTTGCATCTCGAAATGCCCTCCACCCAAAATGGAAGCCACGCCGATGAACTCGCGGGCCGGCAGATCTTTGGTGAAATAGCTTTTGTAGATCGTGTTGAATTTGTCGTAGTTCGCAAGATCAGTGCAAGAAATCTGGACATAGACCAGATCGTCCATAGTGAAACCGGCTTGCGCAAGAAGGTTCTTGTATGACGTCATAAGATTTATGATCTCGTCTTCGATCTTGTCCGGCGGTTTATGTGTCTTCGGATCGAACCCGATATTCCCCGAGATATACAGGGTATCTCCGACAAGAATGGCGTTGCTGAAGGCAGCCTGCGGCAAGCGATCCGGCATATTGATGACGCTGCGCTTCGATTGACCTTCCGTCTGAGAAAAGACGCTATGGACAGAGAGGAATCCGGCGACGGCGAGAATTGCGGCGAGAAGAACGACGCGACGATTCATGAGGGAATTCCTCCAAGAAAAGATCTGCAGAGCCGGTAAGGCCGCAGTGTAGTCCGGCAGTCCAAGAACAGCAAGAGAAAATGGGTTCTGCTAAGATGCAAAGCTTTCCGGGAGGAAGAACTCCAATGAATCACGCAAAGGCGCGGTTGATGACGTTGATTCTAGCGGCGGTTACCATGGCCTTGCCGATTGCGGCGCAAAGCGACCTGGATCAAAAGATCGAAAGCAAAATGGCAATCTGGATCGAGATGTACAAGCATTTCCATTCGAATCCCGAACTTTCGACCGAAGAGAAAGAGACATCCGCGCTGATAGCGAGCACGCTGCGATCGCTCGGATACGACGTGACCGATCATTTCGGGAAATACGCAGACGCGAATAGCATTTCGTATGGAGTGGTAGCGGTACTGAAGAATGGGCCGGGACCGACGGTGTATGTTCGCACCGAACTGGATGCGCTTCCGGTGCGGGAAAATACGGGCCTACCATATGCCAGCAAGGTAACCGTCAAGCGGGCAAACGACGAAGTAGGCGCGATGCACGCCTGCGGACATGATCTGCACATGACGGTGTTCCTGGGCACGGGCGAAATGCTGGCGGAAGAAAAGAGCCATTGGAGCGGGACAGTGGTGTTGATCGGACAACCTGCGGAGGAAATCGTCGCCGGCGCGGCAGCGATGCTGCGCGCGGGCTTGTACGAGAAATTCCCCAAACCGGATTACGTGCTGGCGCTGCACGACAGCGCGACGTTGCCCGCGGGACAGGTGGCGTGGCGTGAAGGGACGATGCTGGCGGGCGCGGATGCGGTGGACATTGTAATTCGAGGATATGGGGGCCACGGTGCGGCGCCGAATATGACCAAAGATCCGATCGTGATCGCGTCGGAGCTGGTTGTATTTCTGCAGACGATCGTGAGCCGGGAAGAGGATCCGCTGCAGCCTACGGTGATTACGGTAGGGTCGTTCCATGCGGGAACGAAACACAATGTGATTCCCGACGACGCGCATTTGCAGCTAAGCGTACGGACGATGTCGCCGGAACATCGAGAGAAGACGCTAGCGGCCATTAAACGCGCAACAAACGGGATCGCAGAGGCCGCGGGTATTCCTCCCGATCACGCCCCCATCCTTACTGTTTCGGAGTTTGCCGTGCCGCCGACAATCAACGACCCGGCATTGACGCGCCGAGTGGCTCGTGCCATGGAGACGTCGCTCGGCAGAGAAAACGTAGTGCCCGGCAAGCCAATCATGGCCAGCGAGGATTTCAGTTTGTTTGCATTGACCGATCCAAAGCCGCCGATCAGCATGTTTTGGCTTGGGGCGGTGGACCCAGCAAAGTTAAAGGATGCGCAGGAAAAAGGGACGCGATTGCCGAGTTTACACTCGAGCGAATTTGCGCCTTTGCCCGAACCGGCGATCCGCACGGGCGTGAAGGCGATGACCAGCGCGGTGATGGATCTGCTGAAGAAGTAGATAGGCGCGAAACAGATCAGGGTTGCGACGCTGCCGGAGGCGATGTGGAACTGGGGGCAGGTTCTGAAGCGGGAGTATCTCCAGCAGTTGGCGTTTGCGCAGGAACTTCGAGCTTGATTTTTGCATTGGCCGCAGAAAGTTCCTTCACGATGGCGGCAGTGCGATCCTTACTGGTTCTGCAGGCGGGGTCGTATATCCGGCATTGCGCCAATGTGAGCTGACATCCGCAGCTACAGGTTTCCGCGTTGAATTTGTGCATAGCGGCAGCGCGCTGGTCGGGATTGAGGTTTTCTGTGTTCACACCGGGGAGCATGGTGGCACGATCGGCATGTTTCAGGAAAATTTCGCCGGTGTCGTTGAAGGTTTCGACTTTCGCGGAGATAGGCAGATTGAGAAGAGCGCGGACCTCAGTTTCGTAGAGCTCAGGATCGAATAGACCCACGTGTTTCTGTACGACGCGGCCTTCCGGATTGATGACGAAAACCGTGGGAAGCGCGGCGATCCCGCCATAATCCAGGCGAACTTGGGATGTAGTAAACGCGACTGGATAGTTGATCGCCTCGGATCTTACGACATTGCGAACTTCGGTCTCATCGTCGTCATCCACGATCAGACCGATAATTTGCACGCGGTCGTTATATTTTTTTTGAAGGTCGATCAGACCGGGAATTTCCGCCCGACAGGGACCGCACCAGCTGGCCCAAAAATTCAGGAGAATGACTTTGCCTTTGGAGGCTGCCAGGCTGATTTCCTTGCCCTCGAGGTCCTTTACCTTGAAATCCGGGGCGGGATCGGGATCGCGAACGAAACGAATGACAGGGAGTTGCGCTGCAGAGCCCGAGGGAAGGAGAGAGATCGCGAAAATGGCGAGGACACAAACCAGCAGAGTGAATCGTGCCTGCGGAGATGGGAAAGGCCGTTTCATGGTGCTTGTATCAGGAGAACATAAAGAGGGGGTCGTGCCAAGTCGCCCGGTGGGAGGATTTGCCGTGGAGATACGTGGTCGCCGAGATAGAAGAAGAAACCGAAGATGCTGACGCGAGCCGCGGTGCTACTGGCGAAGATGCGTTTCAGATGGGGCGCTTGATGCCCAGTTTGCGCATGCGGGCTTGCAGGGTGGTGCGCTTGATGCCGAGGATGGCGGCGGCGCCGCGGGGACCTGAGATACGCCACTTTGTTTGCCGCAGAACCTGGAGAATGTGCTGGCGCTGCGCGTCGTCGAGCGTTGAAAGAGTGCCCGACGAGACCGCGGGCGAATTGACCAGGTGAACGGGAGCTGGAAGATCGACCACGGCGGAGGCGAAGGCCGAGGGAATTGTGCCCTCTTTAAATTCCGCCAGGGGTACGCGCAATTGTTTTCCGGGGGACAACAGCACGGCCCGTTCAATCAAGTTTTCGAGCTCGCGCACGTTTCCTGGCCAGGAGTAGTTGACCATCGCTTCCATTACAGGTGCCGGAACATATTCGACCGTTTTGTTCTGACGGCGGCTGAATTTTTGCACGAAGTAGCGGACTAGCAGGGGAACGTCTTCGGGCCGCTCGCGCAAGGGGGGAATCTGAATGGGGAAAACATTCAGACGGTAGTAAAGGTCGCTGCGGAATTTTTTTTCGGCGACGAGTTGCGTGAGATCGGAGTTAGTGGCGGCAACGACGCGCACATCGACGCGAATAGTGCGGTTGCCGCCGACGCGTTCGAATTCCTGCTCTTGCAGGACGCGCAACAATTTTGGTTGAAGCTCCAGCGGAAGATCACCGACTTCGTCAAGAAACAGTGTGCCGTGGTCGGCAAATTCGAAGCGGCCGACTTTTTGCGCGATCGCACCGGTGAAGGCACCCCGTTCGTGGCCAAGCAGCTCGGATTCGAGCAGGCCCGCAGGGATGGCGGCGCAGTTGACCTTAACGAAAGTGCGTTCGCGGCGAGGGCTGAGGTTGTGAATCGCGCGGGCGATGATTTCTTTGCCCGTGCCGGTTTCCCCGAGGATCAACACGGTGGTGGCAGCGGGAGCGGCGAGTTCGACTTGAGCGAGAGCGCGGCGTAACGCAGCGCTTTCGCCGATGATTTCATCGAAGCTGAATTCAGTGCGAATTTCCTCTTCAAGATAGAGTTTTTCGACGGCTAGTTTATCCTTCAACACATCAATTTCCTTGAAGGCGAGAGCGTTTTCGAGGGCGATGGCGACCTGCGAAGCAACCTGACGCAGCAGGTCGACATCGGGAACGGAGAAATTCTGGGGATTGCGGCTGGCGAAATTGATGGTACCGAAGGTGCGACCGTGCGTGGTGAGCGGAACGCAACAGAGAACCTCCACGCCTTGCTCGCGAAGGTAGCGGGTGACGTCCGGATGAAAACGATCGATTTCCGCGCCACGGGCGACAAGGACTTCGCCGCGGGAAATAGCCTGCCCGGCCGGGGAACCTTCCATCGAAACGGTGAATTCCGTTTTTGTGTCGATGGTTTTAACAGGAATGTCGAGGGCATGAATTTTCAGCAGGCCAGAAGTCTCTTCGAGGAGAGCGAGACTGGTGTAGTCGTGCTGGATGACGGGCTTGAGAGAAGAAACGATGCCCTTGAAGAGAGCAGTAACATCGCGCGTGCTGACGAGGAGGTTGTTGATTTCCAGAAGAACTTGCAGGCGATCGCGCTGGCGGGCGAGTTGCTTCTGGTAGGCCTGAGCGGCTTCGAAGTTGATGGCGTTGTCGACGGCGACCGCCACCTGAACCGCAACACGCTTCATGAATTCGATCTCGACGTCAACCACGCCCTGGAGAACGTAGCGGCCGAAACCGATGGCGCCAAGGCGGTGCTGAGCGGTAGTGAGAGGAACAGAGGCGTAGGAATGCACGCCTTCCGCCTGAAGCATCTGCATGAAATCGGGATAGCGAACGTCCTTCGAAGTATCGCTCGTGACAAAGGGTTGCTGATTCTCCCAAACCCAGCCGGAGGGACTGGATTCCACCGGGAATTCGCCGGAGGATTCCGTTTCGTGGGGCTGGTCATGAGTCTCGAGAATATGCAAACGCATGGTGTTCGTGGCAGGGTTGTGCAGAACCAGAGCAAGAAAATCGAATTGAAGGACGGCGTGGAGCCGCTCGGAGAGTTCGTGGAAAAGTGCCTTCAGATCGCGTTGCTGAGCGATGGCTTCGCTGACTTCGAGAAGCGCTTCGAATTGACGGCCGGAATGCTCCAGGCCAGTCGTGGCCGGTGCGCCGTTGTTTGTCTTCTCCGCGTCCTGCATGAATTTCAGAATAGCATTCGGTTTGGCGAGGTCACAACCAACGGCGTGTGTGCAGAGGAGTTCGATTTGCGTATACTCGGTGCTCAGCGCGGGCGATCGGATGGGTCTCGTGTGAGAAAGAAGGTTCAATCGTGAGACGGCTGGCGATCGTTTGTTCTGCGTCGCTGATGCTAATCGCCGGGTGTGGGCAGACTCCTGCCCCTGCCGCCGGTCCCAATGC
Organism: Candidatus Acidiferrales bacterium; assembly: GCA_963783955.1. Classification (GTDB taxonomy): domain Bacteria; phylum Acidobacteriota; class Terriglobia; order Acidiferrales; family UBA7541; genus Acidiferrum. Next base: position 180,351 of record CAWAPN010000008.1, read on the forward strand.
CGATGCCTCGCCCAAAAGCGCAACCGTTCCGGCCGTTGCGGTCGAACGTTACGATCTTGCGCGCGATGAGGAACGGGGCGGACACACGCTAAAGAAACACGTTGGCCGGACGGATGAGCAATTGCGAGAACGATTGCGGCGAGAGCGCATTTCGGCGGCATCGACGTGGACAGACCGCGAGACCGCGGAAACGACCCTGGCGGAGGCTTTTCGTGCGGAGCAGCGGCGCATCGACGGCTGGGTGAGAAAAGGCTATCCGCGCGCGAACCTGGCTTTGCACTACGACGCAGGCCGAACGATTGGACGCAGCTTGCGGCGAGGCGAAGAACAAACCGTGAATTGCACCAGCGCAGTGATCGTGCTCCGCGCGGACGGACCGAACAGTTTCTTTGCGCTGACCACCTACCCGGAGGCCCGCGAATGAAGCATACGCATGAAGAAAAGACCTTCGATCCAGCCGACTATCCGGCTTTGAGAGAGTTTTTCTCGGCCTATTTGCACCAGGATTTTACGGACGAGTATGGCTCGGCAGCGGCAGCGGTCAAAGGATTTCTAGCGGATGCGAGTGGCGACGAAATCCTGCAGCTGAAAGATGAGTGGAAAGTGCTGCGAAATGCTCTTCGCGGTCGTTCGCTTGAGGAGATGCAAGCGGCATTTGGCCGGCTGGGTAGTTCATGGGTGCCGGAGCATGAGGCGGAGTTGAAAGAATTGGACGAGATTCTGAACCGTGCGGAGACCTGAAGCGTCGCAGAAAGGCGCGCAGACTCGCCGGTCGCCGCACGAATTCTCATTGTGATTACTGTTCGTAGGCACCGATGTCGATGTCGATGCCTTGCACACGGGGGTTGCCGGCGTAATCCAGTGTGCCCACTACCGTCGAGCCCAGGTTGATGCCGGTCTTCACCGCCGGAGAGGTTGCTTGTATCTGCAGGTTCGGTGTCGTGAGGCTCAGGAATTGGGGATCGGCATACTGCGAATGGCTGTCGTTACCTGTCGCTGACTGGTAGCTCGTGAATCCCGTATAGCTTGTGCTGTTCCAGATAAAGTTGGCCGAGCTTGAAGTTACCGAGGAGAAATAGAGGTTGTAATCCACGGTTACGGGACTAGGCTCGCTGTTGGTGTAATTGTTGATGAACAGCCCCTGGGACGTGGCGTAGACGATGTTGTTCTCGAAGATGTTGTTGGTGGCGTAGTACTGCACCTGGAACTCGCCACTGCCGGTGTTTTTCGTGTCGTTTCCGTACAGAGTGTTGTTGACGATGGTGCAGTGGTCGGTGCCGCCTACGTTGCTGGCGTAGCCGCCGATGGAAATACCCACGGAGTTAGCAGCATAGACGAGGTTGTTGCGAACCGTCACATAGCTGCTGACGTGCCCGCTGTGCTCGCTGGCTACCTCGATGTTGAGGTCGCTGTTATAAACGAGGTTGCGCTCGACCACGATCTGCGAGCCGCCGTCCACGTAGATGCCGTCGGCATCGTACTGATTACCCTCACCCGGGTTGTTGATCGCCGATATGTTATAGACGGTGTTTCCGCTGATTTCTCCATTACGGGCATAGTCATACGCGGAATCGGGAGATACGCCTTCGAAGCCGATGGCATCGATACCGATGTTGTCGTTGTCGTGGATAATGTTGTTGGAGATGACGAAATTGGTGACATTACCGTCGACGTTGACGGTCTCGCTGTTGCCGGTCTTGAGGTCATAGACCTGGTTACCGCTGATGGTGATGCTGTCGATGGAGGCTGGAGCTTCGGAACCGTACACCGCGATGCCGAAGGCATTGCCGCCGGCTTCGGAAGTGGTGACGATGTTGTGAATGACGTTGTTGAGGATCTGGATGTTACTGCCGGAACCGGTCACCCAGATGCCAGCCGGAGTGGCCGAGGCGCTGGAGGTTTGATAGTTTTGAATCTCGAAGCCCTGGATGGTGACATAGCTTTCGTCTTCGATATTGAAGAGCCCTTGCGTGTTGGAACCGGAAACGGCCAGCCCGGTGCCATCTACAACTGCGGTTTGTCCGGGGTAGTTTTGGAAGATCACCGGACCAGCGGCAGCGGAGCCAGACACGGCGATGGTGACAGATTCGTTGTAAGTACCAGCAAAGACATCGACGGTGTCGCCCGCGTGTATGGAATTGGCAGCGTGCTGAATCGTTCTCCAGGGAGACCCGAGGGTGCCCGGATTCGAATCGTTGCCAGAGGTTGAAACGTAAAAAGTGGAACCCGTGCTGGCAGCGTTGACCGTAAGGGTCAGTGTGGCCGTTCCAGAGTTGCTGCTGTTGGTGCTGTCGGTGGCTTTGACAGCGAAAGTGAGTGTCGTGGTGCTTGTGGGAGTACCGGTCAATAATCCGGAAGAGCTCAGTGAGAAGCCACTCACGGCTGTGGACAAGGTCCAGGTGTACGTGCCACTGCCGCCGGTTGCGGCCAGCTGATCGGAATAGGCTACGTTTGCCGTAGCTGTGGGCAACGCGGTGGTGGTGACGCTGACCGGAGTTACCGCGGCGTTGACGGTCAGTTTCAGTGTGGCCGTTCCAGAGTTGCTGCTGTTGGTGCTGTCGGTGGCCTTGACAGCGAAGCTGAGTGTCGTGGTGCTTGTGGGAGTACCGGTCAATAATCCGGAAGAGCTCAGTGAAAAGCCACTCACGGCTGTGGACAAGGTCCAGGTATAGCTACCGCTGCCACCGGTTGCAACGAGCTGCGCGGAATAGGCCACGTTTGCCGTAGCTGTGGGCAACGCGGTGGTGGTGACGCTGACCGGGGTTACCGCGGCGTTGACGGTCAGTTTCAGTGTGGCCGTTCCAGAGTTGCTGCTGTTGGTGCTGTCGGTGGCCTTGACAGCGAAGCTGAGTGTCGTGGTGCTTGTGGGAGTACCGGTCAATAATCCGGAAGAGCTCAGTGAAAAGCCACTCACGGCTGTGGACAAGGTCCAGGTATAGCTACCGCTGCCACCGGTTGCAACGAGTTGCGCGGAATAGGCCACGTTTGCCGTAGCTGCGGGCAACGCGGTCGCGGTGACGCTGACCGGGGATACCGCGGCGTTGACGGTCAGTTTCAGTGTGGCCGTTCCAGAGTTGCTGCTGTTGGTGCTGTCGGTGGCCTTGACAGCGAAGCTGAGTGTCGTGGTGCTTGTGGGAGTACCGGTCAATAATCCGGAAGAGCTCAGTGAAAAGCCACTCACGGCTGTGGACAAGGTCCAGGTATAGCTACCGCTGCCACCGGTTGCAGCGAGTTGCGCGGAATAGGCCACGTTTGCCGTAGCTGCGGGCAACGCGGTCGCGGTGACGCTGACCGGGGATACCGCGGCGTTGACGGTCAGTTTCAGTGTGGCCGTTCCAGAGTTGCTGCTGTTGGTGCTGTCGGTGGCCTTGACAGCGAAGCTGAGTGTCGTGGTGCTTGTGGGAGTACCGGTCAATAATCCGGAAGAGCTCAGTGAGAAGCCACTCACGGCTGTGGACAAGGTCCAGGTATAGCTACCGCTGCCACCGGTTGCAACGAGCTGCGCGGAATAGGCCACGTTTGCCGTAGCTGCGGGCAACGCGGTCGCGGTGACGCTGACCGGGGATACCGCGGCGTTGACGGTCAGTTTCAGTGTGGCCGTTCCAGAGTTGCTGCTGTTGGTGCTGTCGGTGGCTTTCACAGCGAAACTGAGTGTCGTCGTGCTTGTCGGAGCGCCGGTCAACAAGCCGGACGAACTTAAGGAGAAGCCTGGTACCGCTGACGTCAATGCCCAGGTGTAGCCGCCGCCGCCGCCGGTTGCAGCCAGTTGCGCAGAATAGGCCACATTCGCCGTAGCTGCGGGCAGTGTGGTCGTGGTGATACTCACCGTAACCGGGGACACCGGTTTCGTAGAGGAGCCGATTGTCAAGGAGAGACTGACAGATTTTCTTTCTTCGGGGTGACCGGAATCTTTGACCCTGAACGAAAGCAACTCGCTTGTCATCGCCTCCTCGGGCGTGCCACTGATCACACCCGTCGACGAATTCAGACCTACCCCCGTGGGCAACGCGCCTCTCATGAGACTCCAGTTGTAGGGCGGCGTCCCGCCGGTGACCGCGAGCTTCGCGCGATACGGCACGCCCACTGTGCCGGTAGGCAGGGGAGAAATCAGGACTTTGAGCGGCGGGTCAGCCTCTTCGCGATGGTGATCTTGCGCAAACCCTCGTGAAGCGCTCGCGAAGGTTATCAGAAGAGCCGTCAGAATCATCAGAGGATTTGAACGGTGTGCCGAGTGGCGACCATGACGTGTGATCATTCTCTGCCTCAGGTAAAACGTTAAATTTCCAGCACCAGGAAGGGTCCGTCGAACAGAGGCTCGAGAACTGGGACTCCGATCTTAGCGAGAGCACGTCGTCTTGAAACCTGTACAAAGGTATGGAAGAGGTACAATCTAACTTGCTGGTAAGAGGACAGGGACTCTAAAACTATCACAACTACTGATAGTACTGGGGGGTTTGGGGGAACGGGTCAGAAGGTCCGCGCCAAAGATCTTACGAAGGACGGATCGCAGGCTCGAGAAGAGCCAGTCATGAATGAGGCAGTCAGGTCAGGCAGGGGTCAAGAGGAGGTTGGCAGGGCTACAGCGGTCTTGCGGTTGCTTACGGACAGAGCATGACCAAGAAAGGCAGCCAGGCAAAACCAGGACTTCACATCGCTGTGGTCGTGGAATGGTGCGACGATATGGTCGACGGCGTTCAAACGTCACAACGCCGAGATTTTTCTCAGTTGGCCATGAGCGCGAAAGAGGCGTAAATTCCGAAGTTAAATTCTGGTTTCCGTGTCCGATACATCTGCGTGAGCGGGTAACGACCTTCCGCCTGTTAGAAACGGATCCGGTGGCGACCTACTGTTCGTAGGCACCGATGTCGATGTCGGTGCCTTGCACACGGGGGTTGCCGGCGTAATCCAGTGTGCCCACTACCGTCGAGCCCAGGTTGATGCCGGTCTTCACCGCCGGGGAGGTTGCTTGTATCTGCAGGTTCGGTGTCGTGAGGCTCAGGAATTGGGGATCGGCATACTGCGAATGGCTGTCGTTACCTGTCGCTGACTGGTAGCTCGTGAATCCCGTATAGCTTGTGCTGTTCCAGATAAAGTTGGCCGAGCTTGAAGTTACCGAGGAGAAATAGAGGTTGTAATCCACGGTTACGGGACTAGGCTCGCTGTTGGTGTAATTGTTGATGAACAGCCCCTGGGACGTGGCGTAGACGATGTTGTTCTCGAAGATGTTGTTGGTGGCGTAGTACTGCACCTGGAACTCGCCACTGCCGGTGTTTTTCGTGTCGTTTCCGTACAGAGTGTTGTTGACGATGGTGCAGTGGTCGGTGCCGCCTACGTTGCTGGCGTAGCCGCCGATGGAAATACCCACGGAGTTAGCAGCATAGACGAGGTTGTTGCGAACCGTCACATAGCTGCTGACGTGCCCGCTGTGCTCGCTGGCTACCTCGATGTTGAGGTCGCTGTTATAAACGAGGTTGCGCTCGACCACGATCTGCGAGCCGCCGTCCACGTAGATGCCGTCGGCATCGTACTGATTACCCTCACCCGGGTTGTTGATCGCCGATATGTTATAGACGGTGTTTCCGCTGATTTCTCCATTACGGGCATAGTCATACGCGGAATCGGGAGATACGCCTTCGAAGCCGATGGCATCGATACCGATGTTGTCGTTGTCGTGGATAATGTTGTTGGAGATGACGAAATTGGTGACATTACCGTCGACGTTGACGGTCTCGCTGTTGCCGGTCTTGAGGTCATAGACCTGGTTACCGCTGATGGTGATGCTGTCGATGGAGGCTGGAGCTTCGGAACCGTACACCGCGATGCCGAAGGCATTGCCGCCGGCTTCGGAAGTGGTGACGATGTTGTGAATGACGTTGTTGAGGATCTGGATGTTACTGCCGGAACCGGTCACCCAGATGCCAGCCGGAGTGGCCGAGGCGCTGGAGGTTTGATAGTTTTGAATCTCGAAGCCCTGGATGGTGACATAGCTTTCGTCTTCGATATTGAAGAGCCCTTGCGTGTTGGAACCGGAAACGGCCAGCCCGGTGCCATCTACAACTGCGGTTTGTCCGGGGTAGTTTTGGAAGATCACCGGACCAGCGGCAGCGGAGCCAGACACGGCGATGGTGACAGATTCGTTGTAAGTACCAGCAAAGACATCGACGGTGTCGCCCGCGTGTATGGAATTGGCAGCGTGCTGAATCGTTCTCCAGGGAGACCCGAGGGTGCCCGGATTCGAATCGTTGCCAGAGGTTGAAACGTAAAAAGTGGAACCCGTGCTGGCAGCGTTGACCGTAAGGGTCAGTGTGGCCGTTCCAGAGTTGCTGCTGTTGGTGCTGTCGGTGGCTTTGACAGCGAAAGTGAGTGTCGTGGTGCTTGTGGGAGTACCGGTCAATAATCCGGAAGAGCTCAGTGAGAAGCCACTCACGGCTGTGGACAAGGTCCAGGTGTACGTGCCACTGCCGCCGGTTGCGGCCAGCTGATCGGAATAGGCTACGTTTGCCGTAGCTGTGGGCAACGCGGTGGTGGTGACGCTGACCGGAGTTACCGCGGCGTTGACGGTCAGTTTCAGTGTGGCCGTTCCAGAGTTGCTGCTGTTGGTGCTGTCGGTGGCCTTGACAGCGAAGCTGAGTGTCGTGGTGCTTGTGGGAGTACCGGTCAATAATCCGGAAGAGCTCAGTGAAAAGCCACTCACGGCTGTGGACAAGGTCCAGGTATAGCTACCGCTGCCACCGGTTGCAACGAGCTGCGCGGAATAGGCCACGTTTGCCGTAGCTGCGGGCAACGCGGTCGCGGTGACGCTGACCGGGGTTACCGCGGCGTTGACGGTCAGTTTCAGTGTGGCCGTTCCAGAGTTGCTGCTGTTGGTGCTGTCGGTGGCCTTGACAGCGAAGCTGAGTGTCGTGGTGCTTGTGGGAGTGCCGGTCAATAATCCGGAAGAGCTCAGTGAAAAGCCACTCACGGCTGTAGACAAGGTCCAGGTATAGCTACCGCTGCCACCGGTTGCAACGAGCTGCGCGGAATAGGCGACATTGACTGTCGCCACAGGGAGCATGGTCGTAGTGATGCTGACTGGCGTCGCGGCCGCGTTGACGGTCAGGGCCAAGGTAACGCTTTGTGTTTGTGTGGGAGTGCTCGAATCCGTGACCATGAAGGTGAGCGAGTCGTTTGACACAGCTTGCGCGGGGGTCCCGCTGATCGCACCCGTGCTTCCACTCAGTGAAAGTCCTGCAGGGAGCGTGCCGTTCGAAATGCTCCAAATGTAGGGACTCGTCCCACCCGAGGCGGCGAGCATTGCGCTGTAAGCCGTTCCGACCTGCCCCTTCGGTAGCGAGGTCATCGAAATGGCCAACGGAGAAGCAGGATTTTGCGCCTTGACGTTGCTGGCGATCGCGCAACCATACAGCGCGATTGCAGCACATACCAGAAGAGCGAATGTAATCAGAAGCTGTGGAGGGAGGACGGCTCGGTGGCCAGGGAAGATCTTCATGATAGCCTCGCGGGAATGGCAACGAGTTTGAACTACGGAAAATCGGAGATTTCCGCGGGGCCAGAGAGCTGAGTAGGCAAAAGTAGCACAGCAGGAGAGTCGTTCAAGCTGGTCTGAGGGACAGCAATTCTACCTGGCCAACGCGATAAAAAAATCAGAGTCACTGCCAGTCAGGAGACACACACGAAGTTTGCCGTCTGTGCGAGGACGATCCTACGACTGATCGCAGCAGGCAGAGACACTCAGTGAAAACAACAGGCGAGATTTGGTGGGGCGGACTGGTTCCTACAGGGTCTGGCTCTGATGGCGCAATCGCAGCAGACTTTGCCCGAGAGTAAGCGTCTGATCACTGCCCTTTGCCGCTTCAAAGACGGAAAGACTGTGATGCTTGCTCGCATGCAAACGAAACTCGTCAGCGACTTCATCGATGATATCTGGCGGAACACTTGTGAGCTGTCTGGCAAACGCAGTAAGTAACGCGTTATCGCTGATGGTGTTGATCAAGCGCGGAATGCCCCGCGAAAAGTGATGGATTTTCGCGATGGTTTCATCCGGCAGTAGGCCGTTCCCGTCTGGCGAGGCACCGGCGAGCTGCAAGCGGCACAGTATGTATCCTTTGACGTTGTCCAAATCGAGTGGTTCCAGGTAGGCGCGCAGCGAAATTCTTTGCTTCAATTGCCGCAACTCGTAGGAATCGAGCTTTTCGCTGAGTTCGGACTGCCCTACGAGCACGATCTGAAGCAATTTTTCTTCCGCGGTTTCCAGATTGGTCAGAAGGCGAATCTCTTCGAGCACCTCCGTCGAAAGATGGTGGGCCTCGTCCACCACCACCATGGTCGTCGATTTCTTCTGATGGCGAAGAAGGAGGAACCGATTGAGTTCATGTAGAATTTCCCCCTTCGGTTTGCCCGCCGGCGCCAGCCCGAGATCGGTGGCGGCGTACTGCAGAAACTCCAACGCTGATAAACGGCTGTTGAAAACATATGCGCTGGCAATGTCCGTGCCCTTGCAGAGCTGCAAGAGGCAGCGGATGAGCAAGGTCTTGCCGGTGCCGGCTTCGCCGGACAATACGACAAAGCCTTTGCGCTGGCGAACGCCGTAGTAAAGCGCAGCCAGCGCCTCCTTGTGTCGCCTGGTGGAGAACAGAAAAGAGGGATCGGGAGTGATCTCGAACGGACTACGGTTCAGTTTGAAGAAGTCTGTGTACATGATCTCTTTCGCGAAGCGATTGCTGCTAGCTGGGAATTTGACTCAATTGCAAAGCGAGCAAGGTTACAGAAATGCGACCGAAAACTGTCTTATCCTCCGGCTGTGGATTTGACGACGCTTGGACGACGAACGTGATAGATACGGAGGGCGTCATCTTCAAAAAAAACCTCGGTGTCGCCGTGCGTTTGGCGGTAGCTTTCGCAAAGCCGCAGCGCCGCAGATTCCAAGCTGGCCCGACCCGCCGGGGAGCGGTAGCTGCGGTACGTGGAGTCCGCCAGCACGCCGATCGGGACGATTTCGGGCTCGCGGGAGAAGAACTGAAACGGCCGCTTCTCCACGTAGACAAACAAATCCTCGGGCGCATCCGGGATATGAAACTCGGGATCGGAAGCCTGGTCCTGATATTTCTCGACGAACTCGGCTAAATCTTCATATCCGCCTAGACCCAGCGTTTCGGCCAATTGCTCGGTGGGCGCTACAACCGCCCATCTTTGACGGGGAAAGAGACCGGCGATCAGCTGAGTTTCCGACGCCGCTTTATCGTACTCAAGGTAGCGGCCTGCGAGCGGTTGCGGACGGAACCAAAGAATGGCGACAGCGACACAGCCGAGCAATAGCAGTTGTTCCGCGGTATTTCCCATGGGGGCGATCAATTTCGTTTCGATCAATCCCAAGAAACAACCAACGGCCAAAACCGCGGCGAGCGGGAGAGTCAATTGCCCTTCGACCGGGACCTGAAGATTACCGGTCAGAACCGCGTATGCTGCCAAGGCATACGCAATCAAGACAAGAATGATGAGCCCCAGCGCGGGCCTGAGCAGAACGGCTCCCGCCGCCATCAGGCAGACGAGCAGTAAAACCTGCGAAACAATGCCCACGAGCAGCAAGCAGCACCCGGCATCAATCAGAGAGTCCCAGCCGCGGGAGTTTTTATGCCAATCCGCAAGAAAGGCCAGCGCCAGGAGAAGGCAGAGTACGCCAATTCCAAATTCGAGACTGCCCGTGTTTCTTGTCAAAGAGATCCGTAGGACACTTTCGAGTTTTTCGGCAGTCGAAACTGGCACGACTGCCTCATTTCCTCGAACCTGAAAGGCGGCCGTTCCCAAACAGTAGATGGTAACGATCGCCGCGACCTTGCCACGAGTACTCACATAAATAAGCAAACCGGCAGCGAGGACCCCGAAAAGCTCAAACACCGGCGAGATGAAGCGCGTCACTTGCATAGGATCCATGCTGCTGACAATGGACGTGATTGCGATGATCGAGGGAAAGATCAATGGCCGATCGTGAGCGTGAAGATTCAGCAGCAGCTCTCGACCGCGAAGCAGCGCCTGGTATTGCTCCGGCCGATCGAGACGGAGTTCCTGAAGAGGACGGGCGAAGTAGAGAACGCCTGTAGTGATAGCGACGACGGCAAATGCCGCAACCAGAATCTCCCTGCCCTGCAGGGCGACCCACCAGGGAGTTGCCTTAGGCTCTGGTGAGATTGACACGCGGCTGAAACGAGAAGTAGGTTGACGTTCGAACAGTCGAACGATCCCGATCGCAAAATCCTGCAGGGCTGCCAGCCAGTTACCCGAAGTCTTGGCACGTTTGCGCATCCAGGCGATCGCCAAGACTCCTAGGAGAAGCAAGACAATCGTGGTGGTGTTGAGTATTTTCAAGCTGGTGAGCAACAGGCTTGCAAGCGTCACTACGAGGAGCGCACGGGCAAAATTTCCCGCGATGCGCAGAGTCACAGGCGAGTCGTTGCGCCCCGGAGACAGATACTCGGGAAAAATAAAAAAAACCGACCCGAAGATAAAGAGAATCCAGACGGCGCGAAGTGTATCTGGTAGCTGCATGGGGAAATTAGGAAATGGAGTAATGAAAATCGGGACGACGCAGGACTTGTCTGACCGCCGCGTAGCAGGTGGCGAGCATAACCGCCGAGCCGGCGAGTAACCCGGCTGCGGCGTATTGAACCCCCCAGAAATGGCTCAGCCCATATCCGGCGACTAAGTTCACTGCCAGGCCAAAAGCGGCGGCCACCATTGCGAGCGACGTGGAATTTACGCTTGAAAGAATGACGATCTCCAGCAAGGTGATGCTAAGCATCAGGTAGCCAAGTCCACCGAGGATCGCTGTTTGCATTAGCCGGGGAGACAGAACCACGCCAGTCATGCGGGAAATAGCGAACCAGGCAACAAAAGAAATAAGACCGAACATGCCAAGAATTACTGTGATCGTATTCCAATGGCGCTTGCGGAGCATTGCGACCAGGTCCGCGCTCCTCGTCTGCGGCAGTTCCGCGGCCAAGCGGCGCCAGAATCGCAAGAACGCGTCACTGAGATATTCCACGAACGCTGCGGTAATCAGGAAAGCCAGGAGAACCAGGTCCATGCCTCTTTTGTAGGCGGGATCGATGCCGAAGCTCAGGCCGGAAACCCAGGGAACGGCGCTGCCGGCTGCCAGGCGATCAGCGAAGAGAAAACTGAAATAGAAGGTTCCGAAGAGAAAGAAAGGGATCAGGGAGATGGCTACGACAGCGAATCGGGGGCGAGCGCTGCTTTGTGCGCTCGAGAATTTCGCCTCGGCCCGATGAAAACCTACCCTGACCGCGGCCAGCGCGCAGAGAACAGCGGTGACGGGCCAAAGTGTTATGAGAAGTGTGTTTCCAGCGCCTGAGAAAATCTTGATAAGTCCGCAGATTATTGCGCTGAGCAGGAAAACCAGGAGGACACACCAGCCCATGCCTTGAACCGACAGGATGGAGCAGTACATCCACAGAAGACTCAGTGCCACGAAATTGATTGCAGCCAGCAACAGGTAGTAGCCGGGGAAGAGATGGAAGTACGCGCCTACGATCATTCCCAAAAGCCCCAGGAGCAGACTACTCGTCAATCCCACATTCAGAAATCGCATACAGGTATGTCTCGCCAAAATCGGTTCCTTCAACCCGTAATAGAAGTTGCCGCTTCGGGAGATCATTTGAATGAATCCGCCAGTGGCGATCAGGCTGGCGATTAGCGCCAGGCTTAACGCGCCACCGAGTTCTGGCGGAACGTTGAGGGCGTTCGGTTTCAGATACTCCAAAGTCAGCAGCGCCATCCAAGGGACGGCATAGGCCACGCTGAGCGAAAACTTACGCACCGCGTAATTCAGTTCCTTTAAGGCTGAAGGCCGCGCGGGAGTCAAAGGCAGAGCTTCGGACGGGCCCTGGTCTTTCTGCAAGCCGGTAAAGAGATCCTCCGCAAACGAAAACATGTCCTCATAACCGAACTGCTTCACGGACCGGTCGCTATAGCCGAGCGATTCGAGCACGGCTGCAACTTCCCTCGCGTGAAGAAATTGTGCGGCTCCGTTGCTGTCATTTCGGAGCAGGCTTTCGAGTTCTGTGCGATTCAGGCTCATACGGCGGTTCCCTCGCACGTCAAAGGGGACGGTGCCGGAGCTGAGACACGGAGCAAAACCGGGATTTCCTTTGGTTCGACCGATCGAGCGGCCGAAATGCGGCGGACGGAAAGAGCACCGGTATCGACCGCGACCACAAAGGGCCCGGCTTTCCTCGAGATATACATGCCGTCAGAACCAACGAAGGATGAAAAATCAAAGGTCGTGAGCATGCCACTTTCTCCGGCGCATTGACGATCAGGCAATGTGTTACTCTGAGCGGCGAAATTCGGCTCGCCCCAGCTGAAACCGTCGAGACCGTAAATGCGGGCTGTCCACCAGGCAAAGTTCAACTTTTCCGGACTGAAGGACTGCTGCGCGGTTGTCGTTGTCGTGGCGAAGATGTGAGTTCCATACCGTTTCCTGAGCTCTAGAGCTTGCTTCAATCGCGCCAGAGCCACATCCGGCGTCGCGTACGCACCGTTCTTTATCTGGAACGATTCCAGAAGGAAAAGGTCGCGGTGGTCCAGGAGCGGCGCCAAATGATCGGGATTTTTCCCCAGGCCGTTTGCGTTGGCAGGCTTATTCTCCACACCAAATAAGTGATCGAGGAAATAGGCGTTCATGAATGCGCTCAGTCCCATATCATGGATCATGCGCACGACGAGGTTCTGGCGCTCGCGGGTGACCACGGGATAGTCGTACCCGGCTCCATCCAGAAAAATTCCGCAAACGCCCATTTGTTTCCAAAGTTGCATTCGCTCTTCGATTTCTATGGGTGAAAGCGCGGTTTGCTGGCCCTTCGGCCAAGGAATCTCGCCAAGGCAAACGTAGCCGTAAAAACGCACCGCGGGATTGTTCCTTCGGACGGCTGCGATGATTTGAAGTACTTTCTCATGCTCTTCGGGATCGCCTTGGGGATAACGGCCCGGCTGCTCATCGGCAAATTCCAGGCCGTCGCCCAACACCACGACGTCATATGCGCTGAAAACGCCCGCTGCCTTTTCCACGTTTCCCTGGGCGCCGTTGACCAGGCTCGGATAGCCGTAGTAAATCGCCATGCGCGCTGGAGAGACACTCTTCGAGTGCGCATTTGGCGTCCACAGGAAGCTGGATGCACCGATACCCATAGTCATGAGGGCTGAACGAAGTGACGGCATCAAATCTCCGACGGTGGCTTAGGTGCGGACAAGCTTCCGCGGCCTGCAGGACATCAACTCGCGGTAGGTGTCCTCGTAGGCACGCAGAAACTGTTGTTCTGTAAAGTTTTGCAGCGCCCGCGCCCGGGCGCTTCGACCCAGTCGTTCGCGTGCGGCTGCGTCGTTCAGCAAGAAAGCGATCGCGTCAGCCATCGCTTGCGGCGTTTTTGCAGGCACGAGCAGGCCACAGTCACCGATCGCTTCGGCGACGCCTCCGACGTCGGTCGCCACAATCGCAGCGCCGCACAGCATGGCTTCCAGAGCGGCAAATGGAAACCCTTCGGAAATGCTGGGGATGGCCACGATATCGGCGTTGCTATAGGCCTTCCAGGGTTCCTTGGTCGACCCGGCGAAGGTCACATTGTTTTCCAGTTGCATTTCCGCGACTGCGCTTTTGCAGTTTTCGAAGTACTCGTTGTCGTTGGGCGCCCCGTAAAACCTAATTTCCGCGTCGACGGCTTTTTGCTTGAGAATGGCCGCCGCATGAATCAGATCGAGTTGACCTTTTAATGGATAGATGAGCCCCACCGTTGAAACGAGCGACCGTCGTTTCTGTTCCCGTTCGTAGGGGTAGAATTTCTGTGGATCCGCGCCGTTAAAAATGACTTTGATGCGCTGCCGCGGCACGCCAATGTGCTCTTCCCATCGAGAGTTAAAGGCGCAAACCGGGGAGATCTGGTCGGCGAAAAAATAGTTCAGCTCCACGATGTTTTCCACCAAACGGCACAAAAACCAGCGAACGAAAAACGACTTCATGTGCCGGCGCAAGTTCAGATACTGCTCGCGCAGATACACGCCATGCTCGGTCAGCAGATACGGCGTGCCGTGGGCGATCTTCGCGAAAACGCAGGGCAAGCCGCAAAAGCCCGCCGCGGAGGAATGGGCGATGTCGACCTCGGGAATCGGAAAGTGGAGCACCATTAGCAAGTGATAGAGCAGGCGGTAAGCTTGTTTCACCTCCGCGAGAGTCGGATTCTCCGCGGCCGCGGGCCGGCACTCCCAGGAAGCGTGCACTGCGTGCTGAAGGACATCCCATGCATCGATGGAGTTCATGGTCCTGGAGTAATCGTGTAACTGAAAGTAGCCCTGCATTTCCAACAGCACCAAGGCGAGTTCTTCCTTGTCGCACTCGGATGAAAACAGCAAGGCAAGAAACCGCTCGAAGATCGGTTTGAAATCTTCTGTAATGACCTGATGAGTTGTGTCCCACATATTTCGAAGGACAAGAGAAGTCGCCTGGTGCCCGGAAAATTCCGCGGGCTGCAGCAAGCCCCATTGCGGCACTTTGGTCACTTTGCTGATATTCGACGAGAACTCGTACTTGGATTCCGGATATGGATTTGTTACGACCGCCTGCACGCGGAATTCGATGTCTGGCAAACCGTGGGTAAGCAGGTCACACCACTTGCTGACACCCCCGGTGTAGTAGGGGTAGGTGCCCTCGGTAGTCAGCAAGACGGTTATTGGCGCGGGTGTGTTCACGGCTTCGAGAAACGAACCTCCGCCGACTGACCCGCCAAGAGCAACAGGGTTGGATTGTCGAATTCGACTTCGACAAGGTGGGTCATGTTCTGTGAGGGTAGAGGACTTATGAGCCTGATCCTGCCGGCGACTTCACGAGGCGGCGTGGTCGGGAGGCCGACTTGCGCCTTCTGGTCCACCTTCAACTCGGCAATCATTCGCGCGGCCACCGGAACCTCTGCGACCATATGATCGAGTTCCGCAAGGCGGACCAGGTTCGTCCCCGTAGAAACGTGATCGCCGAGATGTACGGGAATTTCAGAAATCACGCCCGCTTGCGAGGCACGAACGATTTTCCCCGCGGCCTGCTCCTTCGCGCGCTGGTATTTCAATTGCGCTTGCCACAATTCCTGCTCCAACTTCTCGTGCATGACCTTCGACTCGACGTCGGCCTGCTCTTTTTGATCATCTTCGAGTTTCGAGGAAGCTCCCGCGAGTTTCTTCGCATTTTCCAAGTCGTCTTTGGCTATGCGCAGTTCCGTCGCGCGGGCGTCCAGGTCTTGTTTGGGCGCAACGCCCGCCTCATACAGTTCTTTGGTCCGGTCGTAGTTGTTCTTGGCCAGTTCGTAGGCGGCTTGAGCTCTTTCCGGAGAATCTCGAAGCTGGTGGGTGGGAATCCGCTGCTGTTGACGCTGAGACTCCGCGACACGCGCATTTGCCTCGGCCAGTTGGGTGTCCAGGTTTGCTTGCGCGGCATGCAGGTCGGCGAGCGCTTGTTTGAGGGCCAACTCCGCTTCGCGGTTATCCATATGCATCAACGGCTGATCCTTTTTCACCGCGTCGCCGACTTTTACCGAAATGTTCGAGACGGTGCCGCTGAGATCCGCCGTGATGCTGAATTCACTTGCGGGATGCACTGTGCCTTCGAAGGTTACTCCGGTGAGCGGTTGGCCTTTGGCGAGCACACCAGTTGCATTGAAGGCGTAGTTTGTCGCCAACAGAGCCAGACCCACGGCGAAAAAGGCAAGAATCAGGTACTTCCTGATTCTTCGATGCGTGAATACGAAGCGCTTTTGAGAAGCTTCGATCGGCTCTTTGTTGGCTTCTTGCCGCTCGATGAGCTTCTCGACCGCGCGGTCCTGCGCAATGGTCAATGCCTCAAAGATCTGGCTCACGCTCGGTCTCCTTCCGAGTTGCGTACTGCCAATGCGTCAGTTCAGCGGTAGATCCGCGAACTGTCCCTTAGTCAGCGTGACGTGAGAGATGTTCTGGCCGCCGTACACCTCGGATCCCGTGCTGGTCACGCCGGTAACTGGGATGACCGCACTCGGAATTGTTGCGGTCGAAGGCATGGTTAGCACGATCGTCGCGGAAGCTGTGCCGGCGCCCACGATACTCGCGGTAACGCCCGACTGGTTGAACGAATTGCGGTTCTGCATCAGTCCCGCGATCTGATCCATCGTTGGAGTCAGAACCGGCAGCTTATAGACCGCTTCGTACTTGCTGAAGGTCAGATCGTAGGTGTCCGAAATCAGCGAGGACACATGCGAAGAAGAGTTGCTACCGAGGAAAGCGCTGACGCTGGCAGGTATTGTGCCGCTCGGGAGAGGATTGGTCAGGTTTCCGTAGTTGTCCGAGAAGTGCAGGTCGGGTTGGTGGAACATTTCTGGATCCATGTCGCCCATCAACATGTTGGTGACAAACGCGGAGCTAGTGAAATCCAATACTTGTGCGGCATTGTACGTGTTGAATGGCGGATCCGGAGCCGGCGTCGCCGTCGAGCCGGGCGGCACATAGTACGAGTAAACGCAATCGAACTCGGCCTGATCGTCGGCCCAGTTGGCCACGTTGTAAAACACGTCATTCGGATGCCGCGGCACCTCGTAGATTCCAGGTTCATAGCTGTTCAAGATACCGACGTTCGGTGACGGGTTGGGTCCATTATTGTTTGGCGGGTCGGTCGTTGTCGCCACCGACGTATCGCTCACTGCGTACCGTATCCCATCGTTATAAAGGTAAATCGGGACGTTGGGATCGTTCAGCCCCGTGACACCGGGCGTGACGATATTGGCTGGGTTGAAGTCGGTAAAGGTGAGCGGCACAAGAGCCCCGTCATCATAAGGCCCAGCCATTTTATCTGTATCCAGGTCCATTCCGCCGGCACTCGAGGCCACGTAAAGGTTGGTCAGCACCTCCAGGTCGATGTCGTCCGTTGCTGGACTATTGTAAATATCGCCACAGCCCGAACCGGTCGGATTGCTCTGGCATAGACCGTTCAGAGTTGTCGGATGGTTGTAGGTATGGCTGATCCAGTGGAAGTACTGCTGGTAGCTTTGCAGATTCGCCACCAGGTCGTCGGCCACACTCGCAGTCGCCGTTGCCGTATTGTCGTCAGCACCATTTTCGGCCTTCTGAGCAAGAGTTCCGGCGGCGGGAATGCTCACGGTAAAGCTTGTCGTACCGGGAGTGGTCGCAGCACTTGGAGTGACCGAGAGGATCGTCCAGGTTCCGTTGAGCACGCCGCCGCCGTTGGTGGTGTTGGTCACGGTGACGGACTGCCCCACCTGGCCCGAAAAGTCCTGGGCCGTAAAGGTCACCACTCCACCGCTTGCCGAAGAGGCAATAATGGGAGCGGTGAGACCCGTCCAGTCGCCATTCCCCGAGGTGCCCACACCGTTCATGGCTATGGTCAGCTTGAATTGCGAGAGCAAAGTATCGGCTTGCTTGGTCTTCTGCCAGGCTACCAGTTGCGCCATGTCGGCTGCATTCACACGGAAAACCGGCAGATTGGAGGCATCCGGTAGTGTGCGGTCTAGCGTTTGCGGGTCTGCAAGACACACCGTGCTCGGTATCCACTCCGAATCGTCAATGAAGAAATCATCGATCGATTGGGTGGCATAAACGTGGTAATCGCCGAGAAAAACGCCGTTGGTGACCCAATTGAGCAACCCGTAAGCCACCACCAGATCGTGCATCAGATACGGGTTGCTGTCGAAGGTTTGGCTCAGGAACTGTTGTCCGTTAAGGGTGTAGATCGCAGAGACGATGTTGCCACCCGCGTCCTGCAAGAGCGGTGTCAGAGTACCGCCAGCGGCTGGATCTGCCGTCGCCAGGTCGACTGCTGCGTTGGTAATGGTTAACGGCGTAGCTGTGTTCGCATAGAAGAAGACGGGCGCGGCTGCCGCCGTGAAGTTGGTTGTGTAGGTCTGGGTATCCGGTATCTGTGTTCCGGTATAGCTCAGCCCGAAGTTCGGGTCCGGAGTGTCATACCAGTTCAATTGACGCACTCCAAAGGTCTGCTCGTAGGAGATCAACGCCGACTGCCAGGCGCTAATGTTGTAGTAATCACCGCCATAGGCAAAGATCACGCCCTGGTAGTAAGCATGGCAGACTCCATCGGACAGCGTGGGCGCGGCTTCCGATACATCCACGACAGTGTACGGCGTGCCCACATAGTTGAGGATCTGCTGGATCGCCGGGAAGTCTGCGTAGCCCGCCCCGGCGTTCGCTCCGGCGTTGTTCACCACCAATAGCCTCATGTCGATGGTCGGCCCTTGGCAGACAATGGGCAGAGTCGAAAGCGCGCTCACCCACGCGGTGTTGGTTGTCCCATCTGGCGCAATCGTCCCTAAACTTGCCGTGACCGGGACAGCGACGTTCGTGGCTGCAACTACAGTGGCCAAACCTGTACTGCCGACGGTCACTACTTGGGAGTTGCCGGATGCCCATGTCGCCATTTGGGTAAGATCTGCTGTGGTTCCATCGCTGTAACTTCCGGTGGCTGTGAATTGCTGCGTGCCGTTTAGGCCAAGCGATACTCCGTCTGGGGAAACGGTGATGGATTCGAGAATTGCGGAAGTAACCGTCAGTAGCGTATTGCCGGGCACCCCGGCGTAGGTCGCCGTGATTGTACTTGTGCCCGCCGTCAGCAGCGTGGACAGGCCCGTCGCGCCGCCGATGGTTGCAACCGATTGGGTTCCCGAAATCCAGGTGGCCGAAGCGGTCACGTTCCCAGTCGTATTGTCCGCGTAGGTGGCCGTGGCCGTGAACTGCAGAATATTGTTGGTTGCCCCGTAGGGATCCACACTATTGGCATCTCCCAAAGCAGCCGTGGGGTTGCTCGGCGTAATGGTGACCGAGGTCAGGCCGATTACGGTCAGGCTGCCATCTCCGCTAGGATCGCTGGTGATTGAGCCAGAAGTGGCCACGATATTGACTGTACCTGCAGCAACACCGGTCGCCAGGCCAGCATTTAGGTCCAAAGTGCTAACGGTAGCCACCGATCCAGTTCCCGCACTCCAAGCCACCGTCGAGGTGATGTTCTGAATTGAGGCGTCGGAGAACGTCCCCAGGGCGTAGAACTGCTGCGTCTGACCCTGATAAATCTTAACCACGGCCGCAGTGCCTGCCACCGGGGGAGTCGCCGGCACAGTCGACGTTACGACGATCGAGGTAAGCACAGGAGCGGTCACGGTCAAAGACGTGGACCCGCTGATCGAGCCGGAACTGGCCATGATGGTTACCACGCCTTGCGCAGTAGCCTGCGCCACGTTGGAGCCTGTTGTGCCGGTAAAAGTGGCGGCTCCGCCCCCTGAATATGTAGCGGCGCTCCATGTGACAGAAGTGGTCAAGTC
Organism: Candidatus Acidiferrales bacterium; assembly: GCA_963783955.1. GTDB lineage: Bacteria > Acidobacteriota > Terriglobia > Acidiferrales > UBA7541 > Acidiferrum. The sequence goes on from CAWAPN010000008.1 coordinate 199,715, forward strand.
TTGCGTGCTGTTATCCGTGTAAGTTCCAGTGGCAGTGAAAGCTTGTGTAGTGCCGAGCGCTATCGATTGATTGGCTGGGGTTACAGCGACCGAAACCAGGGCCGCAGGACCAACCGTCAGAGTCGCTGGGGTCGCAGCCGAAACGGTGCCCAAGGTGGCGCTGATACTTGCGATCGTGCCCGGCGGATCTGTTGTCGTAGCTAGGCCCAGCGTTGTGGTGCTCATGGTAACGGTCGCTGCGGATGAACTCCACGTCACACTGGTCGTGATGTTCTGGGTCGAGTTGTCCGTGTATGTGCCGGTCGCGGTGAACTGTTGTGTGCTTCCTGCCGCTACCGTGGCGGTCAACGGGGTGATCGCAATCGATACCAAAGTCGGGGCCGTCACAGTCACGCTGGTCGAGCCGGTGATGCCCGAAAGGCTTGCCGTGATGGTTGGATTGCCTATGGAAACGGCCGCAATTAGCCCTCCAACCACTGTGGCGTTGGTGGTGTTCGAAGCCCATGTGGCTTGCGTAGTGATGTCCTGATTGCTGCCGTCACTGTAGATTCCCGTCGCGTACAACTGCTGGTTCGTGCCCGCCGCCAGGGTTGGCGGCGCGACTGGCGTTATGGATCCCTTCGTGCCGGTCAAGACGATAGAGACCAGTGTCGCTGAATTGACCGTCAGCACCGCCTGCGCAGTAGCCGAAACAGTGCCCAATGTGGCGTTGATATTCACGGCCATGCCTGCCGCCGCATCCGTTGTCGTAGCTAGGCCCAGCGTTGTGGTGCTCATGGTAACGGTCGCTGCGGATGAACTCCACGTCACACTGGTTGTGATGTTCTGGGTCGAGTTGTCCGTGTATGTGCCGGTCGCGGTGAACTGTTGAGTGCTTCCTGCCGCTACCGTGGCGGTCAACGGGGTGATCGCAATCGATACCAAAGTCGGGCCCGTCACAGTCACGCTGGTCGAACCAGTGATGCCCGAAAGGCTTGCCGTGATGGTTGGATCCCCTACGGAAACCGCAGTAATCAGCCCTCCAATCGCGGTGGTGTTGGTGGTGTTCGAAGCCCATGTGGCTTGGGCGGTGATGTCTTGTGAGGTTCCGTTACTGTAGATTCCCGTAGCGTACAACTGCAGCTTCGTGCCCGCCGCCAGGGTTGGCGCGACTGGCGTGGTGGAGCCCTGCGTGCCGGAAATGACGATGGATGTGAGTGCGGATCCGGTAACCGTGAGCAATGTACTGCCGGTGACGGTTGTTCCCGGTACGGTGGCCGTAATCGTGGCGCTTCCCGCGGATACGCCAGTGGCCAACCCTGTGAGGCTTATGCTCGCGTAGCCTGAGGAACTCCAGGTTACAGCGTCGGTCACGTTCCCGGTTGTACCGTTAGTATAAGTGCCAGTAGCGGTGAACTGCGTCGTGGCTCCTGTTGCGAGTGAGGAACTGGCAGGCGTGACGACGACCGATTTCAAATTGGTCAGCACCCCTGTTCCCGTCATGGTGACGGTCTGCGGGCTGCTCACCGCGGAATCGGAAATCGTAAGAGTTCCCGGAATCGAGCCGGCCAATTCTGGCGTGAAAACAACGGTCACCGTGCAACTGGAGGAAGGTGCCAAGGTAGCTGTGCAGCTCGTTGGCGTTGGCGTCACCGCGTAGCTTGCAGGGCTGGCGACGATGCTTAGGCCCGTCAGCGCTACCGTCTCGTGGTTGTCTATCGTCACGGTGCGCGCATTGCTCGCCGTACCCACCTTCAGCGCGGTGCTGAAGGCGATTGAAGTCGGTGAAACCGTGACCGGCGCGATGGCCGTTCCTTGCACCTCGACAGTTGTCGAGCCGAGGCTATCCGCAACCGTAATCGTTCCGGTCTGCAGACCACTTGCCATGCTTGAGGGCGTGAATGTAGCACTGATCGTGCACGTCCCGCCTGCGGTGACACTCGGGGCGCAAGTGTCCGTTTCACCAAATTCTGTGCTCGGCGTGATAGTCAGGGTTTGTTGGAGTGTGCTTTCGTTCGTTACGGTGAAGGTCTTCGCGGCGCTGGTTTGTCCTATTGCAACGGAACCCAAAGCACGAGAGGAAGGCGTAACTGTGATTGGCTGAACCCCGGTTCCCTGCACTGCCACGGCTATTGTGCCAACGGCGCTGTCGAGAGTATAGCCGACGTCGATGTCTCCGGTCTGATGCCCGGTTGTTGTGCCCGGTACGAACGCAACGCTTATTGTGCATGAGGAGTCGCCAGCGAGCGAGGAGCCGCACGCGTTGGCGTCCTGAAATGCTGTGGAAGTCGGATCGATGGTGATGGATGCCGCGCCTGTCCCTTTGTTCGTGACGGTTAACGTCTGTGTGGCGCTAGTCTGGCCGAGAGCCACGGAACCGAAGGCATGCGACATTGGCGAGACAGTGATCGGGACTGCTCCCGTCCCTTGTAACGTGATCGTTTGCGTCCCCACTGGGTCCGTGATCGTGATAGCCCCCGTCAGCTTGCCGGGCGCTGTGGGTGTGAAAGTGATCGAGATGGTGCAATTTTTGCCGGGCGCTACCGAACTTCCGCAAGTGTTCGTCTCGGCGAAGTTCGCGCTCGCCGCGATATTGACGGGCGAGAGCGCAGCTGTACCGCTATTCGTCAACCGAACGGAAGCTGTCCCGCTGGTCGCACTGACTGCAACGGAACCAAAGGTGTGCGACGTGGCCGAGAGCGTAGCGGTCTGGGCCTGTGCGCTCGGGACGGAGACGGCAAAGAGCAGGGTGACTGCAAAAACCGCTAGAGCTGTGCGGAACTGCGAATTCAATTTCATGGTGACCTCACTTGCTGGGTAGTGATGTGCCTTGCAGCGCGACCACGGCACGAAGGTGGTCCACTGTTTTGGCCAAATCTTTGGAGGAATCCGTCAGACCCGAAAAAATGCGGTCTTTAAGCTCGATTCCTCAAATCGGTTGTTCCTGATTTACGAACGCGAAAAAGCCATCGTGTTGGAGGCCGACGGCAGGCCCGGGGGGTCGACTTCGGGGACGAGTCTTTCCACCTTGCTTATTTCCATTTCGACTGCAACCGATCTCTGCAGAATTTCAACCGAAAGGACAAGGCGGCATTGGTTCTTGTGCCGCACCAGAATTCCTTCCACACCCGCAAGGGCGCCATGTTTCACTCTTACCCGGTCGCCGCTCTGTAGAAAAGGGTACGGTTCAACGGCTACCGAAGCGCCGATCGTACGCTGCAAGGCCGCAATCTCTTCCACTGGTATTGCGGACGGTGCGCCCCCGAATCCGACAAACTGATAAACTCCCGGAGTTCGCAAAACCTCGATTCCCTGGTCCAACGCAGTGTGGAGGAAGACATAGCATGGAAATAAAGGTAGCGAGACATGCTTCTCCCGGTCTTTCCATTGGTGCACTACCTCACACAGTGGCAAAAAAACCTGAAATCCTTTGGTCGACAGAGTATTTGCCACGACCTTTTCGTGCTGATGCCGCGTGTACAGGGCGTACCATCCGGGCTGCGTCCGCAAGTCGCGATTCGTCACGTCGTCTCTCTCTAAATGCGTAAGGCTCCGCCGCTGTGACTTACAGAAGTCGATCCAATGTGGAAAGTTCTGTTAAGCCGTTTCTATTTGTAGGGCCCAACTGCCCCACCACAAGAGGCCTTTAACTTCTGTTCGCTACGCAGCACGTAACTGATGCACCTAGCGCGCTACTCTCGGGACGAAAGAGACAAAGCAGGCTCGAATCGAACCCCTCTCTCCCTCAGATTAACTGGCGTTGATTCAGAGTCCGCAATTCTCTCCAGCTCTGATTGCTACGCCCTTGAACTCGATTTTCGAATGTGTCTCTCACTTTGATCGCCGGAAATGCAAGCTACTGATTTCACGCAACGATCACGGCTTACTGTGGTTTGGACCTCGAGGGAGCTCTGCAACCACTCGGAACCTGCTCTCTGCAACCGAATACGGATCGACATCCAACAAAAAGCGACTGCAGCCGCTCCACAAAGTCTCCACCGCAGGCGAATTGCTCCGCTTAAGTGGAAACGCTGATCCTTTTTCCGATCCCAATCCGATTAAAAGAAGCTGCTTCTCATCCGGTGAGGACTAACGTGCGGCGGCACTAACCAGGGACCTGACAAGGATCAACACTTGCTTCCTTTCCTCCACCGCTTTTCGCGCACTGTAATGGCTGACACAAGTTTCTACAAGTGGCAGAAACTCCCTTGCGACAGGTGAGAACGGGATGGGGCGAAAGGGGAAAGGAAAGTCATTCAAAAAGAAGAAGAACTGTGTTTAGGAGGCGATGAGAAACTCTCCTGCAACCAAGCCGCAAGATTATACCTTTCAGTCTATTACCTATACTACTCTCAGTAGTTTTTTTTTGCGTGTAGACAAGAATTTTCTTGACTCGACCGCACCGAATTGGGTAAGTTTGCTCCTCAATTTTGTCCCCGCAGTTGACCGGTGGTTTCACTCTCATATGACTCATCCGCAGACGCAGTCCAGCCATGCTCTGCGAGACGTGTCTTCTGTGCGTCTCGACCCGATACGGATATTAATCGCCGAAGATACTCCCATGGGCTGTGAGCTACTCCGGGAAGGGCTCAAACACACTGGACTGGGTTTGGGAGAAATTCATTGCGCTGGAACTGTCGCTCAGGTCGATCAGCTATGCAGGGACCGTCCGGTCGACGTGGCACTCCTCAGCGAGGACTTGCAGGACGGCGCTCACAAGGGACTGGAGGCCGTAGAACTCTTGCGCAGGAGCCACGCCAATCTGCGAAGCGTCGTACTCGTGCGAAGGATTCATCGCGAGCTGACGCTTCAGGCATTTCGTAATGGCGCCAAGGGAGTGTTTTGCCGCATGGACCCCATCGAGACTCTCGGAAAGTGCATTCTCGCGGTGCATCAAGGCCAAGTGTGGGTTAACTCCGAGCAAATGGAAGTAATACTACAAGCACTCGTCGACGTGAAACCTGCGAGAGTGACCAACGTCCTGGGTACCTGCCTGCTTACCAAAAGGGAGGAGCAGGTCGCCAGTCTCGTCGCAGAGGGGCTGACGAATCGCGAAATAGCAAGACGTCTCGGACTGAGCGAACATACAGTCAGCAATTATCTCTTCAAGATGTATGAAAAACTGGGCATTTCTAGCCGGGTGGAATTCGTCCTCTACATCTTTGGTAGAAAACATCAACCCCAGTCAACCAACGCGCTCGCTGCTACCGGATTGACGGAAAACAGACTCGCTCTGTAATTCTTGCCGGTGCTGCAGGCTCATAGCCTCGTTATACGAACAAGTTTGTGAACCAACCGCTGCGTGCGCTAGTATCGGGATAGCCTAAGTGGATGATTTTGCAGCATTAGGCCCGTAGCTCAGTTGGTTAGAGTGCTACCTTGACACTGTAATTTGTAATTTAATTTAGACGCTTGCAACGGATAGCCGGCATTGTCGGTAAATGAGGGCTCCACGCCACAACTTAACGGGCCTTTGTATTTCCATATTTCCCCAACATTTTCCAGTTCGTCAGGAGACATTTCCGATTGATGTCGCGACTCAGGTGACAAAGGTCAGTACACATAAAATTCACCAAGAGCTACTGTAGTTTCGCGTACTCGGCTTTAGCTTGCCTCAGGATTAGGATGTCCGGGTCGGCGTCTTTCCAGAGCGCCAAGAATTCCTTGTAGGCGTTGAGAGCGCATGTGCGTGCCACGTCGGCGTCCGCTCCCTGTGATGACCTCGCGACTAGCGCGTTCGCCCGCCCCACGCCGAGGTGAGCGAGAGCGCCCGTCCAGCAGTTCCACACGATGCCGTTGTGGTCGAGGATCTTCTGGAACTCGGTGGCAGCTTCCTTGCCCTGTTCCGCGGCGAGATACGCCTGGCCGCGAATGTAGGCCGGAAACATACAAGTCATGTTGGTCGTCCAAGAGATTTGTTCCATCTCAATAGGAATGGCAACCTGCAACGCTTCGATAGCAGCGGTCGGGTTGTTGCGGTTCAATGCCACTTGAGCTCGAATGGAGGGCAGCCACACAGACTGCAGTTGGGTGTCCAGCGGGAAACGTATGTTCAGTTCTTGGGCCACAGTTTCCGCACGCGCGGAGTCGCCCGCCATGGCAAAGGCTAAGGCTGCCTCGTCAGCCACCGCTTGGCTGCCAGGCATAAGTTGTAAACCAGCAGCGGCAGCGCGCAGGGCCTCCGCAGCGTTTCCGAAAGCAGCCTCGCGTAGAGCACCGTTTTCCGCCCAGATTCCGGCGTTCTCCTTGCTTTCGGCGGTGATCGAGGAGGCAACGGCACGCTTGGTCATCTCTCGTGCCTTGCTCAGATGGCCAGGGTATGCCTCCGTATCAGAAATGAGCGACAGTCCGAAGTGCTCCCCATCGGGGTGAGTCTCGTACCACTCTTGTTGTTCCTTCAGGCCCGCTGCATCCGAATTAAAAAAGGCCAGGATGTAAAAGGTATTGTGAGGGAGGAAGTCATCTGCCCTTGCCGGTAGGGCTTTCTGAATTGCTGCACGGAGCCCACGGGGTAAAATCCGAACTTCGACTTTAGCCATGCTGATGGAATGCTTTCCCACCGTTGGCGGACTTTCGCAGATTCTAGCGCCAAAAGCATAACACCATACGATGGTCTAGTTAGCAACCTACGCCAATTCTTCGGCGAGAGGCCGCGACCTTCGATTGGTGGCACCGGTCGCAATCGACACAGCTAGTCGCGGCCTCTCCCTCGGGTACATACCGCCTGTCGAATATGTGTAAGCGAGTGGTATGAACCGTCTGGACTAAGTGTGAGTAATTAAGGATGCTGCCCGATGTGGGCACATCGACAAGTGTCCACGAGGGATAAATGGACACTTCCGAGCAGCGGACCATTGAGACTGTTACTCACGTAAAGAGGCGGCGGAGATCGGTCGAAGAGAAACGACGAATCGTTGAAGAGACCTTGGGTGCCGGCGCGTCAATAGTCCGGGTGGCGCAGCGGCATGCGATCAGCGCCAACCAAGTATTTGCCTGGCGCAAGAGGTATCGGGAAGGGCGACTGGGCAAGAGCAGCAAGCTCCTACCTGTAACGGTTTCAGACATTCCAGAGTAAATGCAGGCGAGTTGGCGGTATGTCTGCGCCATCGTCGCACTGACGCCCGCAGGCAAGCTCTACGGTGAGGATGGCAAAACGTTATGGTCACATCCGTCCGGAAGTGCAGCGGCAGGCGCTCGCGGGAATTGCGACCCAGGAAATTCCTTCAGGTGTGCACCAATTTGTGCACCAACCCGGACGTGCGCTACAATCGACGCTGCCTAACTGAAGATTCTGCAGCATTAGGCCCGTAGCTCAGTTGGTTAGAGCGCTACCTTGACACGGTAATTTGGACGGTCTCGGTAACTCGCGATTTTTCAGCTATCTAGGCATATTTTGAGTCGCTTACGCCTAACTTCCAATTCGCTCATTTTTGCTCGTTTTGGCTGTTTTTTGGTCCCTTCCAGCCTCTAATCGGCCTCCGCTGTTGCCGGCGCAATCCTCACATAGAGAAAGACCAATAGGTTGGACGAGCGAAACAAGAAGTGTGGCGTGTGCATACGCCGAGAGGATCTGCGAAGCGGTTTGCACCCCGACCCCCGACATGTGTGGGCGCAGTCAAGATCAGATACGGATTAGCGTGACAGGAACGCAAATGGACAAAATCACTACGACGATCGAGCGCGAATGGGCTGAAGAAAATAGCCGACCGGACAAAGCGTGTGGAATATCGCGAAATCAAGCCATATTGGGTAAAGCGTCTATACATAGTACAGACGCCGTTCTTGCAGCGCTTGATGAAATGGAATGCAGCCAAAAGCACAAAAGCACGCTGATAACCGTAATAGTCAAAAAGTCAGGAAGGACGCGCGCGCTCGGACATTTGAACTGATGCTCGGAAGGATCGTTGAAGTGAAATATTGGAACGTTAGGTTGGAGCGCCCGAGCAACAGACGCGCGTCTAATCGAGCTGTTTTAAGTCTGTATTAGTCGTCGCTCCACGAGAACATACGACTAGGTCAAACCTCTGAACACCCTGGAGAGACATCTCAATTCATCGCGATCGTGTTCTCGGACACAACAGAGTTGGAGCCACGATCTGCAGCAGCCATGCAGTCTTTTCAAAAACGAATTTTTTGCACAGAAATTCGCAATTTTGTGAATTTTCAGGATCTACCGACCACCTGAGGCGGTAGTTTTTCACCAACTTTCACCCACCCGTTTTCACCAACTTTCACCCACATTTTCAGGATCATTCACCCACCCCCCGATTGCGGTTGAGCGAGCAGGTGTGCCAACCAGTTCTCCAGGAGGACAGGAGATGGCATACCGGGAGGTGAGGAGGATGGACATTGATCAGATCATCCGGCGGTGGTTGGCCGGGGAGAAGATTCGAGCAATAGCACGATCGACCGGTGCGGACCGGAACACCGTACGGCGGATCGTGCGTTTCGCGGAGAACGAGGGAATCGGGCAGGAAACGCCGTGGCCCGACGAAGGCAAGCTCCAAGTGATCCGGCAGCGCATGGGCCGGCCGGGTACGGCTGTCGCCAGCAGCGAGCCAGAGCAGCGGTTGAAGCCGCGAACCGAGCAGATTCAAGCCTGGCTGGACAAAGACCACCTGCTGTTGAGCAAAGTACACGAACTGTTGGGGCGCGAGGGGCTGGCGGTTTCCTACAGCAGCTTGTATCGATTTGCACGGAAGTGGTGCGATTTCGGAACTGCTTCGGCGATCACCGTACGACGGGCGGAGAGCCTACCGGGCGAGATGGCCGAAGTCGACTTTGGCCGACTTGGTCCGTTGCAGGAACTGGGTAGCCGCCAACCGCGTATGGTCCACGGCTTCATCCTGACGCTGGGCTACAGCCGGCTCAGCTGCGTAATCCCGGTGTTCAAACAGGATCTGCCCACGGTCATCGATTGCTTCGAACGCATCTGGTTGTTTTTGGGAGGCTGTCCCCGGCGTGTGGTCCTGGATGGAATGAAAGCTTGTATCGATCGAGCCGATCCTTACACTCCGCGCTTCAACCGGACCTTTCTGGAGTACGCCAACTATCGGGGCTTTCTGCCCGATCCAGCCAGGCCGCGCCATCCCCAGGACAAGGATCAGGCTTCATACTGCACCTCGTTGGATATGTTCGATGCAAGTTGAGGATAACGGCGTCGATCTCGGAATCGCTTGCCGGGGCGGGCTTGAGGCAGGGGGCCAGTGATGGGCTCAAACAGCACGAGCCCTCTGTCATCAGCGCGAACAGCGCGCAGTACACCTTCAGCGGCGAAGCGCTTGGCAGTGCTAGCGTGCACTCCCATCTGCGAAGCAATCTCCGGGGCAATGAGCCAGCCAAGGTTGCGAAGATGTTGGACGTAGGATGGGATGCTGTAGGCGTTGCGAATGTGCCGAACGATTAGTCGTGTAAAAGAGTGCTTCCGACCAGTACGGAAACAACGCCCATTGAGAGTCCGTGCAATTTGAGCATCGGTTTGTTCGGTGGCGAGGACGCGAACGAGTTCGACGATATCCGCAGGCGTGCGAACCAGATCTGGAGCACTCAGGGGCAACGGCTGTTCCATTGATGTTGTTGCCCCGGCTTTCCAGCGGATGTGGATCTGGATGTTCTGATTCTTCACGAGTGTGACGTCTTCGATAAGAAGCCGTAGCATCCGCTTGCGATCTCGAGCCGGAGTACGCGGATCATTCCACACACGCGGAAGGTCGGAAGCCAGCGCATGGACGCGATTCCGATCTGCATCCGTCAGTGCTGATGGTTGCGACTTACTCATGCGCAAGTATTCTTCCTCGGCCTGTGCCAGACTTGTGAGCTTTTCATTCCACTGCCGTTCCAGATTATCCACAACCAGGCGATTTTCCGGGCGAACCAGCAAGTACTGACGTTGAGCCAGTTCGGCTTCTTCACGAGCACGTTCCACTCGTGCGCGCCGCAAACGATCAACTTCGGCCTGTCGTGCCCGCAACTCTTCAAAGACCTCCAACGCCACTTCCAAGGAAGCCGGATTGACGGCTTTCAGAACGAGTTCTGTAACTGCCTGATCGATCTGGGCGCCAGGCAGTCGTTGGCATAGCGGCTCGGCGTTTTGGATCCCGCGGCGTTGGCAAACGTAGTCTGGAATCGGATGACCATGGTCTGTGTGATATCGCACCGTCATACGTAAACCACACACGCCACAGATGACCAGACCTTGCAGCAGAGCCGCGCCTTCCCGAGGCGGGCTCTTGCGCCGGTCCTCACCGTAGCCGTTCGCATTGGCGAGCAATTTCGCTTTATTCGATTCAAACTCTTCCCACGAAATGTATCCCGGATACATATTGGGCAAAAACACCGACCATTCTTCTCGCTTCAAGCGTCGGTAGCGAAGCTGCCCACCAATGGCAACTTTGCGCTGGCGGGTTCGACCATAGACGAAGGCTCCCGTGTAACGGGGGTTGTGCAGAATGCCTAACACCCGGCTGTGCTCCAAGGGCCCGAACAGCAGTTCTCCCGCGTGCACGCCGGAGCTGATGCGTCTGGGCCACAGGAGGCCTTCCGTCTTGAAGTGATGGACCACGCGCATCGCTGAACCCGTCCGACGAAAGGTCTCAAACAATAAACGCACGGCTCGATGAACCTGTTGGTCCGGATCGAACACGACGCGCCCGCTGCTGTCATATGCGAACCCGATCGGCGGCTTCATCCACAACTCGCCCCGCCGCGCTTTGTTGAGCTGGCCACCAATCAGTCTAGCCCGCAGCAAGTGCAGTTCGGCTTCGCTCATCGTCCCTTTCAAACCCAACAGCAGGCGGTCGTTGAAATGGCTCGGGTCGTAGATTCCATCTTCATCGAGGATTAGCGTATCTGCCAAAGCGCAGATCTCCAACAACCGGTGCCAGTCTGTCGAACTGCGTGCCAAACGTGATACTTCCAAACCCATCACGACACCAACACGCCCCAGTCCGACCTCGGCAACCAGGTGTTGAAATCCATTGCGGTTGATCGCTGTGGCACCGGATAAACCCAGGTCTTCATCGATCACGATGATCTGATCGGTGGCCCATCCCAGGCCCTGCGCCCGCCGCTTCAGATCGTACTGACGAGCCGTGCTCTCGCGGTTCTCATGCACTTGCCGGAGTGTAGACTGGCGAACGTATAGATACGCCAACCGTCGCAGATGCTCAGCGGTAACTTTATTGGAGGTGTTCATGTGCCTCTCTCCCCATGCAAGACAACACCATGTTGGCCAACAGGGTGGTCAGATCGGGCCGCAAGACCGACGGGAGATCAAACGGTTCCTGAGGAGTACTGCGCAAGAGCTGTCGTGACCGCAGTGCCATCAAGGCCTCCAGCCAAGCCGTCATTCCGCGCGTCAGAAACAGCGCCAACCCATGACCACGGTGAGAGCTGGCCTTAAGCGCTTCCCAGCGCAGATTTTCGTACTCCTGTTCCCAATCCATCAGTTGATCCAAGATCTGCACCGGCCGAGGTCCATCATCGTTTTTTTTTCCGCCGTGTCAGTGCACGTTCGATGGACCGCGGGTTAATCCAAACGCCAAAGCGTCTCTGGATAGCTTCCGTGACATCCTTCTCCGTTGGCGAAGTCGCACGCCACTGTTCCACAAAATCGAGGATCTCTTCGGTGCACTTGTGAGCACGCTTGGGACCTCGTCGGCGAGGAAGTAAACCAGAGATTCCCATCTGCTCAAACGCGGTCTCGGTTGTGTAGAACGCCTGCCGGCTCACCCCGAATGCGCCTGCGACCTCGGTGACCGCTTGCCCGTCGACTTGGTGACGCCGCAGCATTTCATAACGCACTTGCACCAGGTCACGAGCATCGAAGAACTCGCCCTGACGGAACGCTTCGTCCTGCACGGTGTCGGGCTTCGGATGGAGTGCCCCTTGTTGGCGGAGCACCTCGGCCTTTGGATCGATGGCACGGCTCGACTTGCTTGCTTTTGGTCGTTTCATGAGTGTCAATCGTATTATGTACGTTATGAGATGGTTGTCAAGATAATTTCGGGTGCTGTAAGCCTGTAATACACTCTCTATATTGGCACTATTGATCAATACCGGTCGGCAGGCCGGCGCTGTTCTCGATTGCATCATGTACATAATAACCATGACAGTATGGACGTAATTTAGATGACACATCGCCGTGGTCATCATCGACTCCGTTTCAAAGCTAGGAGGTCTGCGAGAGCCATTAGGTCCTCTACGCGGAACCGGGATCGCCCGCCTCCCACACTCGTGTACGCATCTGCGGGAACTACATCAGTCCAACTGACAGGCACTGAGAACGGCGATCCATCCGCAAGCTGAATGGTTACCCGGTCTTCGCCCCAGAGCTTCTTGGAGACAACAAAACGGAAAGACCGACCGCAAAGTGGATGGAAAGGGTGAATGATTCGAACCTGTTGCGAATCGATTAGATCGCGTGCAGTTGATGGCTTTGGACAAGCCGCTTGTTGAGAATAGCGTGGCCTATATACGGGAGCGCTTCTTTAAAGGGGAGACGTTCATCGATCTCGACGACGTAGCGCGTCGTGCCTTGGTCTGGTGTCGCGAAGTTGCCGGCCGTCGGATCCACGGAACCACCCGGCGAGTCCCCCTGGAGGTCTTTGAGGTGGAGGAAAAGCCCAAGCTGATTCCACTCGAGGGCGAACGCTTCGATACCCCGACTTGGGCGCAATGCAAAGTACATCCGGATCACCACGTCCGCTTTGCTCAGGCGTTGTACTCGGTTCCCACGCGCTGGATCGGCTGCCAGGTCGATGTCCGCGGCGATCGATCGCTGGTGCGCATCTACCTGCACGGCGAGTTGATTAAGACCCATGAGCGGAAACTTCCCGGTCAGCGCTCCACCGATTACGCGGATTATCCCGATGGCCGCGCTCCCTACGCTTTGCGCTGGCCCAACTTCTACTGCAAGCGGGCCCGTGAACTTGGATCGGCTGCCGGCGATTTCACCGATAAACTTCTGAGCGGCGAGTTCCCCTGGAGCCGACTGCGCCAGGCGCAGAAGCTACTGGGCTTGGCCGAACGCTACGGCGCCGCTCGTCTGGACGCGGCTTGCCGGCGGGCTCTCGACTTTGACTTGCTGGACGTTCACCGCCTGAAGCGCATTCTGGAACAGGGACTGGAATCGCAAACCGAACCGCAGCCCATCGTTGGCCAACAGGCGGCGCTGGAATTGAAGTTCCTGCGTCCCGCCGAACACTTCGTTTCTGACAAGGGAGGCCCCGATGCAGATCCAGCCTGAATTGAAAAGTGTGCTGAAGCGCTTGAGACTCTCCGGCATCCTAGCCACCCTGCCCGACCGCTGGGCATATGCCCGCCAGGAAAAACTCGACTACCCGCAGTTTTTGGAGCTGGTGCTTTCCGACGAAGTTGAGCGCCGCGATCACAAGCATCTGGAGAACCGCTTACAGGATGCCGGCTTCGAGGAAGAATGTACCCTGGAACGGTTCGATTGGTCCGCCAAAATCCGCATCGAGAAGGCGCGTTTAATGGATCTGTTCAGCCTACATTTCATCGAGCGCCATGAAAATGTCATTTTTTGCGGACCGGTAGGCGTAGGCAAATCCTTTTGGGCCCAGGCTCTGGGCCACGCCGCTTGCCGCGCCGGCTATCGCGTGCGGTTTATCCGCAGTGACGGGCTATTGAAAAACCTGGCACGCTCCCGTGCCGACAACTCCTTTGACCGTGAGTTGCGTTCCTTTATCAGCCCGGATCTACTCATCGTCGATGACTTCGCTCTAAAGAAGCTCTCCAGCCAGGCCACTTCCGACTTCTATGATCTGTTGATCGAACGGCACACGCGCAGCTCGACGATTCTCACTTCCGATCGCGGCATTGAAGAATGGATGGCGGTCTTTGATGATCCGATGTTAGGCCAGAGCGCTTTGGATCGCTTCTGCCACCGCGCCCACCAGTTCGTCATCGAAGGCGACTCCTATCGGAAACGTACCGCTCCCGGAGCGACGGCGCCTCCGAAAACTGGAGGAAAGCCAGGACCTGAACCATGAGCGACCTCGAGAAAATGCAGCCACGGTCATCCCAACGCGAATTTCTTCAAGCTTCGAGCCAGAAATGGGCGTCCGCCCCAAAAGTCAGACCAACTGCCGTTGCCGATTGCCACGGAGAAAGGAAACTGCTAGAAACTTAAAAGCAAAACCCGGGGGTGGGTGAATGATGGTGAAAACCCCTGGGTGAAAGAATGTGAAAATCCGCAGCAATTTGGGGAATTTATGCCTCTGTTGAACGGATAGCCGGTTTTTTCGGTAAATGAGGGCTCCACCCTTTAACTTGGTGCGGCTTTGTATTTCCCCAACTTTTCCAGTTCATCTGGATTCTGAGCAGCAAATGTCTCTGTGGTGAAGATGCCGAGTACGATGAGCAACTTTTGGCAGTGAAGTCGTTTTTGCTATTGGCCTGAAACTTCAAATCGCAACGGATATGAAGTGATGCTGCCCGTCCAATAGGGCATCAACGCAATTCCCTTTACGTCAAGGTTGGCTTCTTCTTGCTTCACACCGCGGCCCTCGAAGCGAGCCTCAAGGAGGTACGTGCCGGGCTTCAATTTGTAGTCAAATTCATTTGACGCTGCCGCCCAATATTTATCCAAGTCCACAGGTATGGAGAAGGCAGAGCCAACTGGAAGAGGTACAATCAAAGGGTCCACTCGTCCGGCGATGGCGCCAGGCTCTCTAAGGTCAAAGCGCCGAGCCTTTCCTTGCGAGTCGGTCACAATCAGGACGATATCTTTGGGATATTGCTTTCTGCCGTTCGCAAGTATGATGCCCAAATTCAAGATGAGGTCATACCTTCCCGCGTTTCGCAACTCAACTCTGAACTTCGGAACTTTGGATTGACCAACCTCGGTCGCATCAAGATGAACGTTCATTTCCAACTCTCGATTCACTTGACCTGCCTGCGGACCCCGGTCCACAGCGAATATTGAACCAACAAGCGATAAGACACTTGCAAGCAAGGCAATCGACAGATTCTTGTAGCTCCTGTTTGGAAAATTCACCGCAAAGCCTCCTTTGCTTGAATCTTCTTTTGATTCGCAAGCTCTCGTTTGTGCCTGCGATTGTATTCTCGCATTCGGCAGTCCATAAGTTATCCGTCAGTGGGGTACTGGGAGGAACTTTTCCGGTAACCCGACAAATCAGGCACTGGCGACGAGATGGCATCACGAGGCGGAGCCACCTATTCTTCGCGAAGAGCCTGCATGGGATCGACCCGCATGGCGCGACGGGCGGGAATCCAGCAAGCGGCTGCGGCAACACAAATCAGAATCCCGGCGACGGAGATGAATGCGAGGGGATCGCGCACGCCGACTCCGAAGAGCAGGCTGGCCATGAATGGCGTGATCGCCGCGGCTCCCGTGAGTCCGAAAATTGCGCCCAGAACAGCGAGCCGTGCGCCCTCGCCGAGCACGAGCCATGCGACGTCACGTTGCTGAGCGCCCAGGGCCACACGGATGCCGATTTCGTGAGTACGCTGCGTCACGGAATACGTCACCACGCCGTAGATGCCGATTACCGCGAGCGCCAAGGCCACGGCCGCGAAAATCGACATGAGCGTTAAATTAAATTTCCGGGGAGTCACGGATGCATCCATCACGTCTTTCATGGTGAGAACGGACGTGGGCGGGAGGCCGCGGTCGAGCGCCCAGATTTGCGCTTCTACTTCTCGGGTGAGATCGCCGGGGTCTCTGGCGCTGCGCACTGCGAGAGACATCCAACGTTTCCACGGCTCTTGGGTTTGCGAGTACAGATCGTACACCGCCGGTTCTTCCGATTGATCCAGGCCGAAATGCTTTACGTCGCCCACTACTCCAACAATAGTTTTCCAGTTTGCCGGGTCATCGCGAGACCATCTTACGCGTGCACCGATCGGGTCCTGGTTTGGGAACAACCTGCGGACGAAAGTTTCGTTCACGACTACGACGACCGGGGTGTCTTCGCGGTCTTGCGTCGAGAATTCGCGTCCGCGAAGCAACGGGATACTCATGATGGAAAAATAATCGCCGAGGATGGTGCGCGTCTGGACTTCGGGTTCTTCTCCAATTTTTACCGGCCGGCCTTCGATGGTGAGATCATGGTCGAGGTAATCGCCGCTCATGGGCAACTCGCTGATCATGGCAGCCTGAACGCCGGGAAGCGAGTTCAGAGAATCCAAGAGGTGCGTGCGAAATGGTATTTGTTTGGCGGTTTCTTCATATCGCGATTCCGGAAGCTCCAGGCGCATGGTGAGAATGTTGTCCGGCCGAAAGCCCGGCGAAACCGACTGCATGCGTTGAAAACTGCGGACCAACAATCCTGCACCGACCAAAACCAACGTCGCTAATACTGCTTCGGAGACGACCAGAGTTTGGCGCAGTTTGAGGCTTGTCCTGCTTCCTGCCGTGGTGCGGCCCGATTCTTTCAGTCCCTCGCCCAAGGTGAGCCGCGCGGCGCTCCACGCAGGAAACAAGCCGAACACGATGCCGGTCAGGACAGAAATTGTGAGTGTGAATACCAGGACGCCAGCATCGACGTCGATCGCACCGAGGCGTGGCACATTGTCAGGTGCAAACGCGATCAGCATCCTTATGCCCGCTTGCGCCAGCAAAATTCCACCCGCGCCACCTGCGAGTGCCAGCAACAGACTTTCCGTCAGCATTTGGGCGATTAAACGCCATGAGCCTGCGCCCAGTGCGGCCCGAATCGCGATTTCGCGCCGACGAGAAGCGCTGCGCGCCAAAAGGAGGTTCGCAAAATTTACGCAGGCAATCAGCAGCACCAGACCTACCGCGCCGAAAAGAATAAGCAAGGCGGCACGCGAGTCCCCAACTACGTTCTCGAGCAGCGGCATGAGGCGCCGGTGCCGGTTTTTGTCATAATCCGGATAGGCGCGCGCCAGGAACTCACCGGTTCGATCCATTTCCGATTGCGCTTGCGACAGCGTGACGCCGGGTTTCAAGCGGAGGTACGTTCTGAGGAAGTGGACGCCGCGGGCCTGTGCCGCAGCCGGATAGACGACACGCAGAGACGCATAAACGTCGCCCCGCGGGCCTGGTAACCAAAAATCGGGCGGCAGTACCCCGACAATGGTGTAGGAATTCCCACTCAGCGGGATGGATTTGCCGATGATGTTCGGATCGCCCCCCAATTGGCGTTTCCAGAAGCCATGGCTCAAGATGACTGCTCCGGGAGCGCCGTAGCGATCGTCGTCCGCGTTAAGTAAACGACCGAGGGCCGGCTGGGTGCGCAACGCACGAAAGATGTCGGCATTGCAGTTGATCGAGAAAATCTGGATGGGTTCGGCGCCGCCAGTGTAGTCGAGCCGCTGCATGGTGCTGGCGCCCAACGCATCAAACGATTGGCTTTGCCTCTGGATGTCTTCCAGATCAAGGAGCGACTCGCTCGATTGGATGGTCAGCAAGCGCTCTGGTTCGGGATAAGGAAGCGGACGAAGAAGCACGCCGTTGACCACGCTGAAGATGGCGCTGTTGGCACCGATGCCAAGAGCGAGAGTTAGGATGGCGACGGCGGTGAAGCCAGGAGACTTGCACAGCATGCGCAGCCCGTAGTGCAGGTCCTGATGTAGGGTGTCGATGAATAGCATCCCCCGCTCGGCGCGATAATCTTCTTTAATCGCCTCCACCGCACCGAACTTCAGAACCGCCTGACGCCGCGCCTCGCCGGGAGGCAAGCCAACACGAAGATATTCGGCGGTCTGCAGAGCAATGTGCTCCTCAATCTCCTCGTTCAGCCGTTCGTCCTTTCGCTGCCTGGCGACGATGTTCGTCAGACGCGCAAGGAAACGCCTGAGAGACTTCATGACAAATCCTCCGCTTTCACTTCGAAGAACCGGCCGATGATCGCCGCGGTTTGTTCCCAATCTCGTGCCTCGTCTTGCAACTGCTTACGTCCTTCATTTGTGAGCCGATAGAAGCGGGCCCTGCGATTATTCTCTGAGGCACCCCACTCAGACGTGATCGCGCCTTCCTGCTCCAACTTCAACAGAACGGGATAGAGAGTGCCTTGATTCACGGCGAGAACGTCGCGGCTGATCTGCTCGATGCGCCGGGCGATCCCGTAGCCGTGCAGCGGCCCCAAGACATCGAGAGTCTTTAGGATTGAGTGCCAACGTCCCCTGCATGACGTCCATTTTTTGTTTCATGCGTTCTCTCGTTAGATGGACATCTTGGTTTCCAACAGGAAGGATGCCACGCTTTCTTTGGGAAAGCAACAGGGGAACGCCCGCGTGTCCTAAACTCTATGTCAATCACATGGTTTTCTAATGACGGCATTCTGTAGGAACGAAGAACGGGTTGGGGGCGGACGGTCGGAAGCCGACTTACCAGGATTGTGAACTCTGCTTGATATAAAATGGCAGATATTAGTTCGCGTATTGACCCACGGTGTGAAAACATGCTCATCCTCGCTACAACCCGTCTGTTAGTGCTGGCTATATTGGTTTCAGTTCCATTCCAGATGGTGGAGCCCGTCAAATTGCCAAAGCGGCGAAACTAGTTGAACAAGGGAAGAGAGTCGATTCGAATGGAAAAACGGTGGGTGAGCGTGCAGAAATTCTGTTGCGCCTCGACGACGGAAAAGTAATTCCCGCTATCCTTAGGACTGATGGTCCGCAGTTTCACGAATTTAGTTCGTCATCCCGCGGCAGCCTGCTTCAACTAGAGAAGCGTTATATGGGAGAAAGTCGCCGAGCAGGTCTCGATAAACGACAAAATCGGAAAGGTAAAGTACTGGGAGCAAAGTTACCGGTTGATTCGCGACTTATCAGGACGGATTATCCCCCATATTGAACTGTCTAAGAGACTTCGCCCACTTCTCTTAATGATTTCTGAATTGATTGGTATCGAGCGCGATCATTATCGGCAGCTGATCCGAGACCGATTTGCCCTATCTGCTCGGGCATTACACGACGAAATTCAGATGGCTGTGCTAGATCACAATTCAAAGCAAACTACGGTCGACACGCTCGCACGTTTATCAGCAGAGGACCAGAAGGCTGCTATGGCCTTGCTCAATCGTGAATCACTCCTGTACGACTTCAAACGGATTGTACAAAGACAAGGAGTAAGCAGAGAAGGTCGCAATATTTTGCTCCTCGGTCTAGCAATGACATCTCGACTTCTAGAGGATCCGTTGTCAGTGGTGGTGAAGGGACAAAGTAGCGGCGGAAAATCATTCCTCGTAGGTAACGTGGCGCATTTGTTTCCCCCAGAGGAGGTCATCCAGTGGAGCGGAATGAGTTCCAAAGTGCTTATCTACACGAATCAAGATTTTCGCCACAAAGTGTTAATTATTTTCGAACACAAAGGCGCCGAGGCTGCCCAGGAATCGATGCGCTACCTCCAGAGTGAAAAAAAGCTCGTCTATGAGGTAGTCGTTAAGAATCCCCAGACAGGAGAATTCGAAACTGTCAAATATGAGAAAGAAGGGCCGATCAGTTTTGTTACAACGACGACTGAAGCCGCGATGCAAGTCGACGATGAGAATCGGAGCTTTTCAATCTCGCCAGACGAATCTGGTGCCCAAACCGCCCGAATCATGTCAGCCAATCTCCGACAGAAGCTCGCGACGCACAGGAACACTCAGCCTACAGATCAAGAGCTTCACGTTTGGCGTAACATACAACGTCTTTTGGCAAGACAAGAGGTGCGAATAGTTCTGCCAGGATGGTTTAAAGATGTCTGCAAGAAACTACCGACTAAACCGCTTCGAATTCGCCGCGACTGGCCGAGATTCCTAGCCCTTTGCGAAGTCGTCGCTTTTCTTCGGCAATTTCAACACCCTCGAAAGGAACTGCCAGACGGGTCGGTCGAAATCACAGTGACTTTAGTCACAATGGAATGACCGGCTCCGATTCGCAGGCGTGGGTTATGCTGCGAATCGGAAGACAAGCAGTACAGAGCCACAAGCGAAGGAGCCGGTCGATGAAAAGAATAAAATTTGTTGGTTTGGATGTCCATGCCGAAACGATTGCGGTGGCGGTTGCCGAGCAGGACGGGGAGGTGAGAACGCTCGGGGTCATTCCGAATCGGGAGGAGTCGATTCGGAAGCTAGTCAAGAAACTAGGACCTGTGGAGCAGCTGCGTTTTTGTTATGAGGCGGGCCCCACGGGGTATGTCGTGTACTGGCAGCTGACGGCACTGGGAGCGAAGTGCGAGGTGGTGGCGCCCACGCTGGTACCGGTGAAATCGGGCGAACGGGTGAAGACCGATCGGCGCGATGCGCTGAAGTTGGCGCGAAATTATCGGGCCGGAGAGTTGACGGCGGTGTGGGTACCGGATGCGGCCCATGAGGCCTTGCGCGATCTGGTACGAGCCCGGGAGGCAGCTAAGAAAGACCAGTTGCGGGCGAAACATCGCTTGAGCAAGTTCCTGTTGCGGCATGGGCGGCGGCCGGCGAGCGGTGTGAAGGCCTGGACCTTGAACTACCTGGCGTGGGTGAAAAAGGAAGTCCACTTCGGGCAGCCGGCGCAAGAAGCTACCTTGCTGGACTACCTACATGAGGTGGAGCACGCGGAAGCCCGCATCGCACGTCTGGACCTGGCGATCGAAGAAGCAGTGAAGTCGACACCACCGAAGATGCGCGCAGTCATCGAGGCATTGCAAGCCCTGCGGGGAATTGCTCAAGTAGCAGCAGTGACGATCGTGGCGGAACTGGGAGAAATATCGCGATTCCCAGGGGCTCGGCAGTTGATGGGCTACGGCGGAATCGTAGCGAGCGAACATTCCAGTGGAGAGAGTACCCGGCGAGGGGGCATCACTAAAACGGGAAATGCACACTTACGGCGCGTGGTTGTGGAGGTAGCCTGGGCATCCCGCCACCGACCAAACGTAGGTGGAGCTTTACGCAAGCGGCAAGAGTTGGTCAGCGAAGAAGTCCGAGAGATCGCCTGGAAAGCGCAACATCGGTTGCACACGCGTTATCGGAAGCTGACGGCACGGGGCAAGAACAAAGGGAAGGTTGTGACCGCGATCGGACGCGAGCTATTGGGTTTTATCTGGGCCATTGGGGTAAAAGTAGAAGCAGCACAGAAGGAGACCGAACGGCAGGCGGCATGAGCTAAGTTTTGTACAGCAAGAATTTTCCAGGAGGCAGCGTGGGTAGCGGTCGAGAGGCGCATGGAAAGGAGAATCCTCGAACCCTCTATGCGGTAGGTCTGCGGACTGAACCCGCGTTGTTAGTCCGAGGCAGCTCCCGACGGATCACGATTATGCGGTTTCGACCCGCGAATATCAGAGTGATCAACCGTCGCAATAGCCGCCTCGACCGCGACTTGCGCTGCCTTCTAGGAAGGCGAAAAGAAAAGAAAGAAAATAATTCTTTGTAGTTGACAGGTCATTCCATATCAGAGGACTACGCTATGGCACGCGTGATAGTCAGAGATACGTTGCGTAGCAGCCTCTACCAATTACCTCCAAACAGCCAGAAGATTATCGAGGCCGTTCGGGACTGCGAAAACCCTCATTGGGGGACGACCTATCAGGACATTGTCAAAAAGACCGGCATGACGTACGCGGTTGCATACAAGTGGGCGAAGCCAGCTCTTCAGGCCGGTTATCTCAATTACAGGTTCGGTACGGAAAAATCAAATCGGAAACGAATACGCTTGGGAAAGTCACCGAGCAAAGATGCGCTCTTGCCTAGCCCCAGGTTGCTCTTAAAACTACACCCGGAGCTGCGGCGGTGTCGATATATCAGTCCGCTTAATGGCGAGCCAGTGCTCATCAAGCCGCCCCTAAGGTCGAAAAAAGCAATAAAAGCTAAATCGACTAACCCTTAGGAACACGGGCTTGGTTAGTCAGGATTTGTGGCAGAGCAAAGTGAAAGGCGAAGATAAACCAATGAATTGAGCCGAAATCAACTTTTGTTGCTTTTAACGCCCGAAACGGGGCCTAGCCAGGAGCTATCTTATAACTCTTGCATTAATATATGAACAATAGTAATATTACAGGCAAAAGCACTGACGCCAAGGTGCGTTTCGGTTCGAGAGGAGGCGTTCGTTTATTGACTGTTACTCAAGCTGCGGAGTATCTGGGAACGACTGTGGCCACACTTTATTCCAAGATTTGGCGTCGCGAGATCCCATTCATAAAGATGGGGCGCTCTGTCCGATTCGACATAATCGATCTGGATCAATTGATAGAACATTCGGCTCTGAGCAGGAATTCGTAGAGCCACAATAAAAGAGCGGGTTTCCGTCGGGGGGATGATTCGGCTAGACTCGGCGGAATGCGCGACAACGAATTCACGAAAATCCTGGGATGGCCGGGCTACCGAGTCTACCAGCACGAAATCAATGAAGCCGCCAAGACGCTGCGTTTATGGGTACGGCGCAAGCGAGGAAACCGCAAGCTGATCTGTTCGGGTTGCGGAAGAAAGTTTAGCGAGGCCCATGATCACAACGAGCGGGAAGTGCGCGACCTGCCGTGGGGCGAGTATCGCACAACGGTGGTCATCGAAGTGTACCGGGTGTGCTGTCCGCAATGCGGGGTAAAGATCGAGAAGGTGCCGCAGTTGCCGAGTAAAGCGCCGTTTAGTAAGCGCTTTGAAGAAGCCGTGGGGTTAGCGTGCGAAAGCGCATCGGTTCGCCAGGTGGCCAGGCAGTTCCGGCTGGCCGCCAGCACCGTGCGAGCGATCGACCTGCGGTATTTGCAGCGGTGGAGTGCGACGCGTCGCAAAGACCGGTTGGTGCAAATGGGCGTGGATGAGATGTACTTCGGCAAGCAGATGAAGTTCATCACCGTGGTCAGCAACTTGGATACCGGCGAACCCTTGTGGTTTGGGCAGGACCGCAAACAGGAAACCCTGGATGAGTTTTTCCGGACGCAACTGAGTGCCACGCAACGGAAACGAGTCGAGGCCGCGTGCGTGGATATGTGGCGGCCATTCACCAACAGCATTACCCAATGGGCCCCGAACTGCCGCATTGTGTACGACAAGTTTCATGTCCTACAGCATGCCAACAAAGCCATCGATGAAGTGCGCCGGGCGGAGTTCTTCCGCAAAGGTGGGCGCATGCGCGGTGTGGTGAAGGGCAAACGCTGGCTGTTGTTGACGCGCTGGATGAATCTGAACAGCCAAAAACGCCAGCAGTTAAACGAGCTGTTCGCCCTCAATCGACGCGTGATGAAAGCCTACCTTCTGAAGGAAAGCTTGGAACGGTTGTGGACCTACCGCTATGAAGGAGCCATGCTGCGCTATCTGCAAAGTTGGATCGATCAACTGCGCTGGCAACGGTTGAAACCCTTTCAAGATCTCGCTTGGATGCTGCTGGACCACTTGGACGGGATCCTCAATTATTGCCGCACCAAAGTACCCTTCGGAGTGGTGGAAGCCATCAACGGCAACATCAAAACCCTGCTTCGAAGGGGCCGTGGCTACAAGAATCTCGGCTATTTGTTGCTCAAGGCCCAACGCATGGCGGTCACCAAGACCGAATTCATCGTTCTTCAGAAAGCAGCCTAAAATGCGCGTCTCTACGAATTCTTGTGCAGAGCCGAACATTCCAAGGTGAGACCACGAAACCTATCCGCCTTAAATGCTGTGGATGGGGGTTAGAGGTCCAAGGTGGGAGTATTTGAGAGAAGAGACAATTTTTATATAGATTTCTATGTTGGCTCCAGACGAGTTCGCGAAAAAGTAGGACCCTCAAAAGGCGAGGCCATCCGTGCCTTGTCCGTGCGCAAAGCCGAAATTGCCCTCGGGAAATTCAAGTTACTGGGGATTCCGGACGATGCCGATCAGTGTTCCGGGGATGCCGATCACCGATTCCGGGATGATGGCGATCACGATTCCGGGATGATGCCGATCACTCGTTCCGGGATGATCCCGATCAGTTGATCATGATCGTCGGAACGGTGATCGTGATGCCCCGGAATGTTTTCCACAGGGCGAGGTGACGCTGGACATCACAGTAGTCAAGCTATTTCTCTCATTTGAATTACGGGAGAGACAGCTTGCCAACCAGGAGATTGTCCATGCGAAAAATCAGTGAAGTCCTCCGCCTCCGCTACGAGCTGGGGCTGGGGCAGCGTGCCATAGCCCGCGCTTGTTCGATTAGCCAGAGCACCGTTCATGAATACCTCCATCGGGCCGCCACAGCCGGTGTGGTGTGGCCGCTCGGAGAGGAGTGGGACGAGCAGCGCGTCGAGCAGGCATTATTCGGAGAGCGACAGGTCGTAAAACGACTCCCCGAACAAGTCCTCCCGGATTTTCCTGCCTTGCACGCTGAGTTGCAGCAGCATCCCCATCTGACATTGCAGTTGGCATGGGAAGAGTACCGGCAGGTGCATCCGGAAGGATACGGCTACAGTCGCTTCTGCGAGCTCTACCAACGGTGGCGCGGGAAGCAGGATGTGGTTCTGCGCCAGATACACAAGCCCGGCGAGAAGGGTTTCGTCGACTGGGCCGGTGCAACGATTCCTGTACACGATCCGGTTACCGGCGAGATCTGGCCTGCTTCGCTGTTCGTGATGGTGCTGGGCGCGAGTTCCTACACTTACGCGGAAGCCACCCGAGACCAACAGTTGACGGCTTGGATCAGCGCTCACATTCATGCCTTTGAATACTTTTCTGGAGTGCCCCGGCTCCTGGTCCCCGATAACTTGCGAACGGGAGTGAGTCGCGCATGCCGCTACGATCCGGATCTCAACCCCACCTATCAAGAGTTTGCGATGCACTATGACGTAGGAGTTGTGCCGGCGCGTCCCTACCGCGCGCGGGACAAGGATCAGGCTTCATACTGCACCTCGTTGGATATGTTCGATGCAAGTTGAGGATAACGGCGTCGATCTCGGAATCGCTTGCCGGGGCGGGCTTGAGGCAGGGGGCCAGTGATGGGCTCAAACAGCACGAGCCCTCTGTCATCAGCGCGAACAGCGCGCAGTACACCTTCAGCGGCGAAGCGCTTGGCAGTGCTAGCGTGCACTCCCATCTGCGAAGCAATCTCCGGGGCAATGAGCCAGCCAAGGTTGCGAAGATGTTGGACGTAGGATGGGATGCTGTAGGCGTTGCGAATGTGCCGAACGATTAGTCGTGTAAAAGAGTGCTTCCGACCAGTACGGAAACAACGCCCATTGAGAGTCCGTGCAATTTGAGCATCGGTTTGTTCGGTGGCGAGGACGCGAACGAGTTCGACGATATCCGCAGGCGTGCGAACCAGATCTGGAGCACTCAGGGGCAACGGCTGTTCCATTGATGTTGTTGCCCCGGCTTTCCAGCGGATGTGGATCTGGATGTTCTGATTCTTCACGAGTGTGACGTCTTCGATAAGAAGCCGTAGCATCCGCTTGCGATCTCGAGCCGGAGTACGCGGATCATTCCACACACGCGGAAGGTCGGAAGCCAGCGCATGGACGCGATTCCGATCTGCATCCGTCAGTGCTGATGGTTGCGACTTACTCATGCGCAAGTATTCTTCCTCGGCCTGTGCCAGACTTGTGAGCTTTTCATTCCACTGCCGTTCCAGATTATCCACAACCAGGCGATTTTCCGGGCGAACCAGCAAGTACTGACGTTGAGCCAGTTCGGCTTCTTCACGAGCACGTTCCACTCGTGCGCGCCGCAAACGATCAACTTCGGCCTGTCGTGCCCGCAACTCTTCAAAGACCTCCAACGCCACTTCCAAGGAAGCCGGATTGACGGCTTTCAGAACGAGTTCTGTAACTGCCTGATCGATCTGGGCGCCAGGCAGTCGTTGGCATAGCGGCTCGGCGTTTTGGATCCCGCGGCGTTGGCAAACGTAGTCTGGAATCGGATGACCATGGTCTGTGTGATATCGCACCGTCATACGTAAACCACACACGCCACAGATGACCAGACCTTGCAGCAGAGCCGCGCCTTCCCGAGGCGGGCTCTTGCGCCGGTCCTCACCGTAGCCGTTCGCATTGGCGAGCAATTTCGCTTTATTCGATTCAAACTCTTCCCACGAAATGTATCCCGGATACATATTGGGCAAAAACACCGACCATTCTTCTCGCTTCAAGCGTCGGTAGCGAAGCTGCCCACCAATGGCAACTTTGCGCTGGCGGGTTCGACCATAGACGAAGGCTCCCGTGTAACGGGGGTTGTGCAGAATGCCTAACACCCGGCTGTGCTCCAAGGGCCCGAACAGCAGTTCTCCCGCGTGCACGCCGGAGCTGATGCGTCTGGGCCACAGGAGGCCTTCCGTCTTGAAGTGATGGACCACGCGCATCGCTGAACCCGTCCGACGAAAGGTCTCAAACAATAAACGCACGGCTCGATGAACCTGTTGGTCCGGATCGAACACGACGCGCCCGCTGCTGTCATATGCGAACCCGATCGGCGGCTTCATCCACAACTCGCCCCGCCGCGCTTTGTTGAGCTGGCCACCAATCAGTCTAGCCCGCAGCAAGTGCAGTTCGGCTTCGCTCATCGTCCCTTTCAAACCCAACAGCAGGCGGTCGTTGAAATGGCTCGGGTCGTAGATTCCATCTTCATCGAGGATTAGCGTATCTGCCAAAGCGCAGATCTCCAACAACCGGTGCCAGTCTGTCGAACTGCGTGCCAAACGTGATACTTCCAAACCCATCACGACACCAACACGCCCCAGTCCGACCTCGGCAACCAGGTGTTGAAATCCATTGCGGTTGATCGCTGTGGCACCGGATAAACCCAGGTCTTCATCGATCACGATGATCTGATCGGTGGCCCATCCCAGGCCCTGCGCCCGCCGCTTCAGATCGTACTGACGAGCCGTGCTCTCGCGGTTCTCATGCACTTGCCGGAGTGTAGACTGGCGAACGTATAGATACGCCAACCGTCGCAGATGCTCAGCGGTAACTTTATTGGAGGTGTTCATGTGCCTCTCTCCCCATGCAAGACAACACCATGTTGGCCAACAGGGTGGTCAGATCGGGCCGCAAGACCGACGGGAGATCAAACGGTTCCTGAGGAGTACTGCGCAAGAGCTGTCGTGACCGCAGTGCCATCAAGGCCTCCAGCCAAGCCGTCATTCCGCGCGTCAGAAACAGCGCCAACCCATGACCACGGTGAGAGCTGGCCTTAAGCGCTTCCCAGCGCAGATTTTCGTACTCCTGTTCCCAATCCATCAGTTGATCCAAGATCTGCACCGGCCGAGGTCCATCATCGTTTTTTTTTCCGCCGTGTCAGTGCACGTTCGATGGACCGCGGGTTAATCCAAACGCCAAAGCGTCTCTGGATAGCTTCCGTGACATCCTTCTCCGTTGGCGAAGTCGCACGCCACTGTTCCACAAAATCGAGGATCTCTTCGGTGCACTTGTGAGCACGCTTGGGACCTCGTCGGCGAGGAAGTAAACCAGAGATTCCCATCTGCTCAAACGCGGTCTCGGTTGTGTAGAACGCCTGCCGGCTCACCCCGAATGCGCCTGCGACCTCGGTGACCGCTTGCCCGTCGACTTGGTGACGCCGCAGCATTTCATAACGCACTTGCACCAGGTCACGAGCATCGAAGAACTCGCCCTGACGGAACGCTTCGTCCTGCACGGTGTCGGGCTTCGGATGGAGTGCCCCTTGTTGGCGGAGCACCTCGGCCTTTGGATCGATGGCACGGCTCGACTTGCTTGCTTTTGGTCGTTTCATGAGTGTCAATCGTATTATGTACGTTATGAGATGGTTGTCAAGATAATTTCGGGTGCTGTAAGCCTGTAATACACTCTCTATATTGGCACTATTGATCAATACCGGTCGGCAGGCCGGCGCTGTTCTCGATTGCATCATGTACATAATAACCATGACAGTATGGACGTAATTTAGATGACACATCGCCGTGGTCATCATCGACTCCGTTTCAAAGCTAGGAGGTCTGCGAGAGCCATTAGGTCCTCTACGCGGAACCGGGATCGCCCGCCTCCCACACTCGTGTACGCATCTGCGGGAACTACATCAGTCCAACTGACAGGCACTGAGAACGGCGATCCATCCGCAAGCTGAATGGTTACCCGGTCTTCGCCCCAGAGCTTCTTGGAGACAACAAAACGGAAAGACCGACCGCAAAGTGGATGGAAAGGGTGAATGATTCGAACCTGTTGCGAATCGATTAGATCGCGTGCAGTTGATGGCTTTGGACAAGGCTAAGGTTGAAGTTGGCGTACAAGTTGCCGAACGCTGGATCATTGCCGCCCTACGCCACCAGAAGTTTTTTCGGCTGGCGGATTTGAACCATGCGATTCGCGAACTGCTCGAGCGGTTGAACCAGCGACCGTTCAAAAAGCGTGAGGGGTCGCGCGCCAGTGTGTTCGCAGCTGTCGAACGCAACGCGTTGCGAGCGTTGCCCGTCGAACCGTTCGACATGAGCCAGTGGTCCTACGCGCGAGTCAACATCGACTATCACATCACCTTCGACGCCAACTTCTATAGCGTGCCCTACACGCTGGTGCAAGAACGCGTGGAAGTTCGAGCGACACCAACCACCATCGAGATCTTTCACAAGGGGCAGCGGGTAGCCTCGCACGTCCGTGGCCATGGACGAGAACAGGTGTTCACGCAGAGAGAACACCGGCCGAAGAGTCACCAAGCACATCTGGAGTGGACTCCCTCACGCATGGTGCACTGGGCCGAACAGATCGGACCGCACACGGCAAAGTTGTTTGAACGGATCCTCGCCGAAAAACCGCATCCAGAGATGGGCTATCGTTCCTGCCTCGGGATTATCCGCCTGGCCGAGGAGTTCTCCGCGGCCAGGATGGAAGCGGCTGCCGATCGAGCCATACGGACCGGCGCTTGCCGCTTCCAGAGCGTGAAATCGATCCTGAAGAACTCCCTCGACCAACAACCACTCCCAGAACCGCCACCGCTACTTCTTCCGCCGTCGCATGACAACATTCGTGGCGCTGAGTACTTCGAGTAGAAAAGGAGAACTGATCATGTTGCAACAACCGATGAAAGAAAAACTCTATGCACTCAAGCTTCAGGGAATGGCTCAAGCGCTGGAGCATCAGGAACAGGATGAAGCTGCTCGGGAGTTAAGTTTTCTTGACCGTCTGGCACTACTCGTCGATCAGCAGTGGAACTGGCGTCAGAACCAGGCCCTCACCAGAAGAGTCCTTGCGGCTCGCTTACGGGGAACGGCCTGCGTCGAGAACATCGACTATCGTGCCGAGCGAGGACTGAACCGCAGCGTGATCCGTGCCTTGGCCCAGGAGTCTGCCTGGGTAGCCAACCACGAACACATCTTCGTGCTTGGTCCTACGGGTGTGGGCAAGAGTTATGTGGCCTCAGCACTGGCGCAGAAAGCTTGCCGGGATGGCTATCGGGTCTACTACACGAAGGCCGCGGCGCTGTTCCGGGATCTGAGTCTGTCACGCGCCGACGGCAGTCTGCGACAACTGTTGAGGCGGCTGAACCGGATCGATGTCCTGGTCGTCGATGACTGGGTTATGGCCCCGATGTCGGAACCAGAGAGAAGAGACTTTTGGGAGATCTCCGAGGATCGCTACCAGACGCACTCGATGATCCTGACTTCGCAGTTGCCAGTGGCCCGCTGGCACGAACAGATCGGAGATCCCACACTGGCCGACGGAATCCTCGACCGGCTGGTGCACAACGCACATCGCATCGAGATGCGCGGGGACTCCATGCGCAAAAAGAAAGGAGAGAAGGAGGAAAAGTGAACGAATCGGCGGGTCAAAAGCTGTGGAAAAGACGGGCAAAAAGCGCCCTTGGAAATCCCTTCGGGATTTCCACTTTTCACACAGCTTCAACAACAACAAGCTTGACGATCGCGATCACTTTCAACAAAATGCAAAAACCAGCGTCGCTTCGCTCCGAGGACTGATCGGATCATCCCGGAACACTGATCGGCATCAGAGCGGAACGCTGATCGACTTCATCGCAATCCCCAGTTACTGCCAAGAACCGGAATTCCTACCTTTCGAGCGTTTGCGGATCGTTACGAAAAGGTCGTTTCAGAGCACAAACGAGGGCGCGCTATTGAACATTACTACATTGAAATGTATGTGGACATTTTCGGAAACAAAAAAATCAGCGAAATCACCCCAGAAGAGGTCGAAGGGCACAAGACCTACCGTTCCCGACAAGTGAAACCAGCCACAGTGAATCGAGAACTGACCTTGCTTAAGCATATGTTTGCCAAGGCGGTGGAGTGGAATCTGCTGACAGCTAACCCGCTTCGCGGCATCCGGTCCTTAAGAGTTCCAAGTCGCATGGAGCGCATTTTGGAACTAGCTGAAGAGATGCGATTGCTAGCTGCATGCAAACGTGTGCGTTCACGTTACTTACGCCCGGCAGTGATTCTCGCCGTAAACACTGGGATGAGACGCGGTGAACTGTTGTCCCTCCAATGGGAGCAAATTGACTTTATTCGTGGCAGAATCCGCGTTCTCAACGCGAAGACGGACTCGGGCGAGCGGTCAATTCCGATGAACTCGACTGTTTCTGTTTTATTGAATGAGCTTGCACAAAAGAAGAAATCGAACCTGGTCTTTCCAAGTAATCGGACGGTCGGCGAGAGATTTCTAGACCTCAAAAAAGGCTTCAAAAAGGCAGTGCAGTTGGCAGGCATTCCCGCCATACGCTTTCACGACATAAGGCACACGTTCGCGACCCGGTTGGTCCAATCAGGAGTCGACTTGATCACTGTGCAGCACCTGTTAGGTCATGCTAAAATTTCTATGACCGCTCGCTATGCCCACTCTCCAAACGATGCCAAAATAGCGGCGGTCAGGCGACTTGATGAGCTTTTTTCTTCGCAACCGGCCTCTAATCGGCCCCCGAAGTCGAACGGGGCAGGTGAGGTTGTGGAAGTTAAGCCCCAGCAGGTCAGCACGATAGGCCCGTAGCTCAGTTGGTTAGAGCGCTACCTTGACACGGTAGAGGTCTGGGGTTCGAGTCCCCACGGGCCTACCATATCTTTCAATAAGTTAGCTTACACAACCTCAGCGCGTCAGGATCCAAATGGCTCCATTAAAGACGCGTGCGCAGATCTTAGGGACCTCAAATTTCCCACAAAGGGGGAGTCAGTCGTTTCCTTGTCCGGCAACCGCGAGCAGTACAACAGTTCTGCTACCCTTTCGAGAACTGTTTGACTTGCTCAGCACCATCTTGATAGAGCAGTTGCTCAAGTTCAGCGCGACAATCACTGTCCAGCTCCGAGACACCTACCAGAATCTTCCCGTTCGTGACTTCCTGGTCATACAGGCGCTTCTTGTAGTTGGGCAACCCCGACGCAATCACGAACGCTACAATCGTGGTCAAAATCGCTCCCAGCATCATCAATTCATACATGATGATTCCCGTAGGCCACATCGCCACAATCGGCATGCCGCCGGTTGGCAGGGGATAGGTGCGTTGCGTAAACGCTGAAAGGGCGTACCCTACTCCTGCTCCAACAAAAGCGCCAAGTGGGGTGAGCCACGCCATCGGTGACCGTTCTTCTTCCCATCCGAAGCCCTCTTCCTCTAACGGCTCGGAAGACATGACAACAATCGCTTTCGGGTTGAGATGAAGGCGCGAACACGCAGCATGCAAGGCCGCCAACGCTCGTCGCGCGGAATTTGTATCAGAAAAGATCCCGTAGATGGCATTCATAAATTCACCCAATCTCAACTAGTGGTCGAAGGTAATGTACCTTCCAAACGCACAGCCGCCGGGTTCGCCCTAGCGCTCGCGTGTTCCGCAACTGGCTCGGCGTGGTCCTTGCCTTTCAATTCCCAAATTGAAATGATCGGCACGAATTTTGCGAACAGAACGTACAAGAGAATCATTCCCATTAATGTCCCAACGGTAATCATGATTTCTACCCATGTCGGTCGATAATTTCCCCAGTCGTATGGCAAATACTTGTGCTCCAGGGGTGGCACAACAATCAGGAAACGCTCTAGCCACATTCCGACAACGATGGTGGAAGAGGCGATCACTGTGCCGGCGATGGTTCGCAGTTTCTTGATCGCAAGGATCGGAAAGGGAATCAGGAAATTGCAGCAAACCATCGTCCAGAAGAGCACGGCAAATCTCCCCCGCTGGATGGACCAGAACGCTGCCATTTCGGCGGGTTGGTTGCCGTACCATACGGTGAGGCGTTCCGCGAAGATGAAGTAAATCCACAGAAGACTCATGACCAGCAGAAGCTTGCCAAGGTTGCTGAAGTGAAGTGGTTTCAGGTACTCCTCTAGATGTAGGGCCTTGCGCACCAGTGCCATCACAATGATGAGCGCAGCTATCCCACTGAAAATGGCTCCCGCCACGAAGTACGGCCCGAACACAGTGGAATGCCACATGGGCACGGGTGCCATGGCGAAGTCCCACGATACAATCGTGTGCACGGAGATGGCGACTGGTAGGATCGTGATCGCCATGATGCGCATCGCTACTTCCAGTCGGTGCCATTCGCGCGGCGTTCCACGCCAGCCGAGAGCGAGCACCGTGTAGATGCGTTTGCGCAAGCCGCTTGCCCGATCCCGCACCATTGCCCAGTCCGGAATAATTGGAAGCAGAAGGAAGGTCAGGCTGCCCGTCAGGTACGTGGTAATGGCAAAAAAATCCCATACTAGAGGAGATCGGAAATTTGGCCAGATGCCACGTTCGCTGGGATAAGGAAGCAGCCAGAAAAACAGCCACGAGCGGCCCAAATGAATGATCGGGTACTGTGCGCCTATGGCCAGCGCGAAAACCGTGATCGCTTCGGCGCATCGCGTCACCGGGCGCCGCCAGGTTGCATTGACCAGGCGGAGTATCGCTGAAATCAGCGTCCCCGCGTGACTGATTCCAATCCAGAAAACGAAGTTCGTGATGTAGAAGCCCCAGAACACCGGCCGTGTGAGTCCTGCTACACCCATCCCCTCGGACATCTGGTATGCGTACACGAGCATGCCGGGGAGTCCGATGACCACCAGGATAAATACAAGTAGGTAGTAACGCCGTGACGTATGGAACACCGGCAGCAGCAAATCCTTCCGGATTTTCTCGGGCTTCATATCCATCACATTGGCTTGCGCGGCATTATTCGTTGCCATGTGAAGACTCTCTTTGGAGGTAGATAACTTTCGGCAGTGTCCCAACTTCCGCCAGCAGTGTCGTGGCTCGCACCGACCGCGACATCCGCGAAACCTGACTGTTCGGATCGTTCAGATCTCCAAAAACCATCGCCGTCGTTGGGCAAGACTGTACGCAGGCCGGTTTGACCTCCCCATCCTGTAATTCACGGTTCTCTGCTTTGGCTTTGATCTCTCCTGCGAGGATGCGCTGGTTACAGAATGTGCATTTTTCCATCACGCCCGCTTCGCGCAGCGAAACGTCCGGATTCAGTTGGAGCTGGAGCGGCTTATCCCACGCTGGATTGAACCAGTTGAAGTACCGAGCTGTGTACGGACAGGCATTGGCACAATAACGCGTACCAATGCATCGGTTATATACCTGCGCGTTCAGACCTTCCGGATTATGATAGCTGGCATAAGTAGGACACACGGGTTCACAGGGAGCTGCATCGCACTGTTGGCAGAGAACGGGTTGAAATCGAGCTCGGATATCAGGAAATTCACCTTCCCAGTAGCGTTCCACATGAATCCAGTGCATCGTTCGGCCCCTGGCCGCTTGATCGGCGCGCACGGTGGCGATGTTGTTTTCGGCATGACACGCCGCAACGCAGGCCTCGCAGCCGGTGCAGCGATCCAGGTCAATTACCATTCCCCATCTATGCGCCATCCGCCTTCCTCCCAATCACCCTCGCAAAAGTCTCCGTCGTTACCGGATTATCTTTTCCTGGCCCCACTGTGTGGGGCCGCCAGACAGCAGAACGAGTTCACCTTTCCCTAGCTTTGTGATACTCACTCGCGTTCCAGCCCATGCCAGCGCTCCTGTCGTGGGTTCCACCTGTGGTGCGAGCATCTTAATCGGGTTCGCACCGCGGCTGCTGGCGTAGCGTCCATACTCTTCATGCCCTTGTCCCGCCGGAATCGCAATCACGTCTGGCGCGATTCCTGGCGAAAGGAGCGCCGGCGCACGAACTTTCCCGTGCGGCGACGTCACCTCCACGAGGTCGCCTTGTTCGATCTGCAGTGTGGCTGCGACTCCCGGATTTATTTCTACCCACGTGCCCCACATTCCCGTCGATAAAACTTCCGGAAGCTCCTGCATCCACGGCAGATTCGCATGCCGCCCGTCATAAAACTGCTGAGTAGCGTAGGGGAGGAAATGGAAAGGATATTCGGCAACTGATCCCGCGAATTCAGCAACCTGGCTTTTCATCACGCTGAAGGCTCCCGGGGCAGTCTTTGCTTTCGGCGCGGCATATGCCTCCAGGCTCCACCAGCCGCCCTGCTCCTGAAGTTTGTTCCAGAATTCGTCCCCGTCCTTCGCGTTGATGGAACCAGGAAGATTCGCAAGTGGTGTGAGTGTCGCTTGCAACATTTCCTCGTAACTCTTCCACGGCAGGGCCTGGTTGATCGGACCGCCAATGCGATGGGCTAGATCAAGCAGCACATCAGGCAGCGCACGCGTGTCGTGAAGCGGCCGCATGGCGGGTGGCGCAACGCTGACCACGGACTGGATTGTTCCCGATTCCGGAACATCATCGATCCACGATTCGAGAAACGAGTGGTCGGGAAGAATCAGGTCGGCGAGGCTGCTTGTCTCGTCGAGAAAGTTGCCGAAACTCGCGATGAACGGAACCTTTTCAAGTGCCTCTTTTACGCGCCACCCCGGTGGTGTGGCGAAAACAGGATTCGCTTCATATAAAAGTAGCACTTCGAACGGCCGCGGCTCGTCCGAGAGAATCTGTTGCGCAAGTGCGCGGACCGAATTTTCTTTGCCCTCTCCAGAATTTTCCCGAGCAGCCGCGGCAGCGGGCAACGGCGCCTTTGGCGTGAACTGAAGTCCTCCCGGTTTCCCGACGCTTCCCAGAAGCGCATTCAGCGCGTTGACCGCGAGAGCCGTGAACAATCCGTTGGTCTGGGCCAGCGGCGCCCCGCCTACCATTGCCACTGCGGGAGATCGTCCAGCCATTTCGCGCGCCAATCTCGTGATTGTTTCAGGAGGGACTCCCGTTTTCCACGCCATTGCCTCCGGTGAGTATGCCGGCAGACCTTCACGCCAACCATCAATCTGCGTT
Organism: Candidatus Acidiferrales bacterium; assembly: GCA_963783955.1. Taxonomy (GTDB): domain Bacteria; phylum Acidobacteriota; class Terriglobia; order Acidiferrales; family UBA7541; genus Acidiferrum. The sequence goes on from CAWAPN010000008.1 coordinate 234,773, forward strand.
CCCGCGGCTCCTGCTGTCTCCGCACGCCCAAGCTTTTCCTTCAAAATAACGTGGCCCAATGCCAGAGTCAGTAGTCCTTCCGTACCGGGCCGCGCTGCAACCCACTCGTCAGCATTCGCTCCCGTTTGGGATACGCGGGACTCCACCTGGACAAACTTCCCGCGAATGCCCGAACGGTTCTGACGCATTTTTCCGTAACCTACACTTTGTGATACAGGTGAATTCCATGTGCCCAGGAAGTCAGAACCAAAGGAGATGACATAACCGGAGCTGGCCAGATCCACCGTCGGCAATTGCTCGTAACCGAAGCTCAGCCGGTTTGCGCTGCGCAACACCTCGTTATCAAAAAGTTCGAACGTCACCCACTCTGGTCTGTCGAAGCCAGACAGAAATCGCTCGATCAAGACTCCGCGCTGGCCGCGTTGCGGCCCTGTCAAGCACGGGCCACCCGTTGGGGTGGTTGCGCGAACCAGAAACTCCGTTAGAGAAGCGCGGTGGCGTGTGGAGTACCTGGGTAGATAAGATCTGACCCACAATGTGGTTCGGCAGTTATGGCCGTTTCTTCTTTGGAGCGTTCCTGCCCGATGTCAAGCATGGCTCCGGTGTTGGCGATTACGTAGATGGTGGCGGTGTTGTCCCTGAAAAAGGACAATGGCCTGACCCCGCTGGAGAGATTGTGTAAGTGTTGCCGACCGGGCCGAGCCACGTTGAATTCAACGTGGAGAACTTAGCATGAAGCCTGATCAGCAAAACAAACCTCAGAAAGCATCCTGTCGCCCGGAACAGGTCAATTGGCAGCAGATGAATCGGAAACAGCGAGGCGAGATGACGCGAAAAATGCATACAGAAGATCTCAGCCTGGAGGTAGTACATCCCCACGCCGCGGGCATTGACATCGGCAATGAAGCGCACTACGTCGCCGTGCCGCCCGACCGGGACAACAAATCAGTGCAGCGCTTTGGATGCACTACGGCGGAGTTGAAGGAGATGGCAGCCTGGTTGAAGCAATGCGAGATTCGGACTGTAGCCATGCAATCGACTGGGGTGTACTGGATCGCGGTGTACGACATTCTGGAAGCGGCCGGTTTGGAAGTGTATCTAGTGAATGCCCGGGAGACGAAGAATCTGCCGGGGCACAAGAGTGATGTGCAGGAGAGTCAATGGCTAATGAAGCTGCACACTTATGGGTTGTTGCGGAACTCATTTCGGCCGCCGCAGGAGATTCGGACCATGAGGACATACTGGCGACAGCGGAATGACTTAATCCGAAGCGCGGCACGGCACATTCAGCGGATGCAGAAGGCTCTAACGCAGATGAATATCCAGTTGGCAAACGTATTGAGCGAAGTGAGCGGAGTGACGGGTCAGGCGATCATTCAGGCCATTCTGGCAGGAGAGCGAGACCCGCAGAAGCTAGCCGCATTTCGCGATAAGCGGGTGAAAGCGCGCGAAGAGGAAATCGCACGTAGTCTGGAAGGCAACTGGCAGGAAGATCAGCTATTTATGCTGAAGCAGGAACAGGATGGCTACGAGTTTTGTCAGAAACAAATGAACGAGTGCGATGAGCGACTACAGCAGTATCTGCAGCAGCGGGAGGACCGGAGCAAGGGAGCCGAGCTACCCAAAGAGAATCGGAAGGAACGGCTCCGGAAGAACAAGACGAATAAGCCGAGGTTCGACTTACGCACGGAGCTATTTCACATGACGGGGACGGACCTAACCCAGATTGACGGGATCGATGTCAGGACGGCAGCGACCGTGATCAGCGAAGCCGGTTGGGACATGAGCAAGTGGCGGACGGAGGATCATTTTGTTTCCTGGTTGCGGCTGTGTCCGGATAACAGAGTCAGCGGCGACAAGGTCATTGGGAAAAGACGCCTGCCGATGAATAACCGGCTGAGCGTGGCATTGAAGATAGCTGCCAGCACCTTACGTCAAAGCAATACCTATTTAGGAGCGCAGTTCCGCCGACTGAGGACGAGGCTGGGGCCGCCCATCGCGATCAAGGCCATGGCGGCCAAGCTGGCCCGCTTGGTCTACCGAATGCTGCGCTACGGGATGCGGTTCGTCGATCGCGGGGCAGAGTTCTACGAGGCGCAGCACCGCCGACGCCAGATCGACTCCCTCAAGCGGAAAGCCGCCTACCTCGGATTCAAAATCATTGACGCCCCAGCGGCCTAGGAGGAGTTTCTGGAGAGAAGGCAAGCGATTTTGATTCTTTTTGGGAGGCGAGTGGCTGGAGATGTGTTAAGAGTTCCTGGAGCGCTTCGTCCCAGCTCACCTGCGTGAATTGTCCCGAACCGCGCTGCCCTGCACGCTTGAGAGGATGCTTGATGCGATCGGGATTAAAGGTGACCTGCAGTCCAGCCTCGCCTCGAGCGCACAACTTTCCGTGGCTCACTGGGTGGTCAGGATTACCTGCGAGTTTCTTGGCCAGCCCCATTTTGACGGTCCCGAACTGCCCGTTCCGGATAACCTCGGCTTCGCCTTCCATTATCCGCACCTGGATTCCACAGCCTGCCGAGCACATCTTACAGACACCCGGTTTCCAGACCGCTACTCCGGGCACAAGATCTTCTTCGGGAACGAAGCGGATGAATTGCGTTCCTCGGTTGCTACACCCCTCGACAGCAAATGCCGCACCGCTGATGGCTGACAAACTCAAAAATGTTCGCCGTTCCATGGTCTAAAAGCTCCTCTAACCGCCTCGACGAATCAGCGCTTCGCAGCAACGCTATTTCGCCATCCTAGTTATGACAGGTCGTGCAATCTGCCGAGGCACCCTTCGCCCTATGGCAACTAATGCAGAATTTCATGTTCAGCTTTTTTGACCGCACAGCCACCGTCTGCTGCGTCATATCCCCGTGGCACTCGTTGCAATCGACGCCCGCCCGAATGTGCGGGGCATGCCAGAAACGAACGTGTTCCGAAGGATAAAACCAGTACACTGGCTCCCAGGGGATGTCTTGTTCTTTCGCCGCGTAGGCTGTCAGTTTTTTGATCTCAGGATTGTTGGTGGCGACCTCTTGGTGACACGCCATGCAGAAGCTGACGCTGGGGATTCCTGCGTCCGGCCCTTCCGTCACCCCCGTATGGCAGCTCGCACATTCCATGCCGTTCTTAAGATGAAGCTGATGATTGAACGCAATTGGCTGCACCGGAGTCGATTGCAATTGCAAGTATTCTTTGACTGATTGGATGAAGTGTTGCCGCGTCGGCTTGAAGACGGGAGAGAACTCTGCGGGCATGGAGAAAACAGATGTTCCGGCCGCGGGGAAGGAACTGGGGAGTGCTTCCGCTTTTCTCGCATGTATCCCTGCCCACAAGAGTGCCACCGCTCCGAACGTAAATGTGAGCAGTAGCCCGAGCCGCTCGAAACCCCGCCGTCGAGCGTTGGTATGCTGAACTTCTCCGCTGCTAGCCGCAGCGTGCGTGGTTTTCAGTCGGGATTGTGAAGTGTTCATTCGCCGTTAGAGCGCTATTCGTGTTTTCCGGCTGCTTCTTGGGATCCTGCCTACTTCTTCCCAAATTGCCGGACGTACGCAATCACATCATCGATTTGAGTCTTGTCGAGGCCAGTCCCAAACGGGGGCATGTTCTTTTTGCCCTTGTCAATTTGCAGGTAGAAATCGGCATCGCTCTTTTTTTGAACATCGGCTGAGCGCAGGTCTGCGGCTCTTAGAGATTTCCCGAAATTCGTGTTGCCACTGCCATCTTTACCGTGACACTTTACGCATTTTTCTTCGAAGATCTTCTGGCCATTCGCTGCGTTCCCGGTCTGCGCTTTGGCCGGATTGGCCATCGCAAGCCCTAATGCCAGTAATAGAACCCCGCCGACTCGGTGCCAGTTCCAAACGATCGAGATCCGCTTCATGCCGCCTCCACGTTTCCCGCTTGGGCCATGTGCTACTCGAGGTGGACAATAGGTCTATTCGACGCGCACTGCGGTGACGGATATCACGCCTCTGCGTATCCGACGTCACAATCGGTCCGGCGGCAAGCACGCGAAGCTATAATGGCTGATGGTCAAACAAGCCGGTCTTTGATTGACTGTGAATCTGCGGCTCGGTCAGCGCCACCGGTGATGCCTTCTTTCGTTCGCACCAACTCCGCCAGCTCACCTCTACTTGCAATCGCCAACTGCTCCAGATTCTTCGGCATTCGCTACGATGCAATCGCAGGAGCTAGCTACTTTCCGGCGCAAAATAGAGCCCAAAAGTAGCAGATTGGTGCATATTCTCGTCTGATTTTATGGCCGGAACATCATTTTCTGCTTGACAGAATTCTAGATGTGCCTACTATCTGTATATGAGTAAGTCACAAAGCAAGCAGCCACTTCTACGTCGACTCCTGAAAACCGCACGCCTCATGGTGCAGGGCGGCTTGTCCGAGACCACACGCCGCTGCGGCAACCGAAACTGCATCTGCCACCGCGACCCAACACAACGGCATGGCCCGCATCTCTACCTGACCTATCGCAGCGAAGGCAAAAGCCGCGCTTTGTATGTACCGCACGAACACGCTGAGCAGGCTCGTCAGGCTCAGGCCGCCTGGAAAGAGTTTTGGGAGGTGGCTTGTGAGTTGGCCGCCGGGAACCGCGAACAGCTGCGCGAGCGCATGCGGGGACAAGAGTCCGCGGCCAGGCAGAGGAAAGCCGATGGTTGAACTGCGTCATCACCAGCGGCTGGTGTGGGAGGGATGGTTTCCGGAACAAGCAGCAGGATGGTGGGACGAATGGATGAGGCAGGCCGATCAACTGCTGGACGATGACGAGCTGTTGGAGGCCGTCTACCAAGCCCAAGGAAAGCGACGACCGAAGAGCGGTTGTCGTGGAAGGAAGCAAACGCCGGCCGAGGTGGTGCTGCGTTTAGCGGTGTTGAAGCATGTGCGGAACTGGAGCTTTGAAGAAACCGAGCGAGAAGTACGGGCGAATGTGGTGTACCGGCAGTTTACCCGGATTGGCGCGGAAAAAGTTCCCGACGCCAAGACCCTGGGGCGGCTGGTGCAAGCGCTGGGTCCGGCAGTGATCCAACAGGTGCATCAGCGACTGGTTGCCGTAGCCCAAGAAAAGAAGGTCGTGCGGGGACGCAGGCTGCGGCTGGACACGACGGTCGTGGAAAGCAACATTCACTACCCCACGGACAGCAGTTTGCTCAGCGATGGCGCGCGGGTACTGATGCGCACGATGAAGAAGATTACGGAGCTGACGGGGCGAGCGGGAACGAAGTTGCGTAACCGCATGCGCACCATCGGGCATCGGGCGATGGAGATTGCGCGGACCAGCCGCAGCAAGGGACCGCAAGTGCAGAAAAAGTTGCAGCAGGGCTATCGAAAGCTGTTGACCGTGACACGCAAGGTCGTCAACCAAGCAAAGCGCTTCCGGGAGGAGATCGCCAGCGGTGTGAAGCGCACTAAAGACCATGAGCAGAATTTGGTTCTGACAGCACTACGGAAAGATTTGGAAACCATGTTGCCTCGCGTGCAACAAGTGATTCGGCAAGCCAGGGCTCGCGTGCTGGGTGGAAACGTCCATGTAGTGGGGAAACTGGTGAGCGTGTTTGAACCGAGTACGGAAGTGATCCGTAAGGGGAAAGCCAGCAAGCCGACCGAATTTGGAAAGATGGTTAAGGTTCAAGAAGCGGAGAACCAAATCATCACCCACTACGAAGTGTTCGAGAAGCGGCCCAATGACGCGGACCTACTGGTGCCAGCAGTTCAGAAGCATGAACAGCAATTCGGCCGTGTACCACAACTCGTGGCCGGTGACGCAGGGTTCTACTCTGCGGACAACGAGGCTGAGCTGCAAAAGATGGGCGTGAGACAAATCTCGGTTCCGAACCGTTCCACGAAGAGTCCCGAACGACGACGACATCAGAAGAAGAAATCCTTTCGTAGAGGCCAGAAGTGGCGAACTGGAGCAGAGGGTCGCATCAGCGTGCTCAAACGGCGCCACGGACTGAATCGCTGTCGTTATCGCGGAGAGGCTGGCATGCAACGGTGGGTGGGCCTGGGGGTGATTGCAGACAATCTGATCAATATCGGTCGATTCCTGGCAGTAACGAACAGCGGATAGAGATCAAGCCGCGAGCGGCGATCACCACAAGGGCAAAGAGAAAAGATGTAGATAAAATGGCAGCCCGGAAGGAACCCACGGGCCGGGCTCAGGGAATTGCTTCTCCTCGGTCCTTATTTTTGCGCCGGAAAGTAACTAGGCAAGGGCTTCGCCCTTGATATCCCTTCGGGATATGGAAGTCAGGAGTCCGAAGCCAGAATGGCCTTTGTATAGGCGTTGAGTAAGCGGCTGACTTCCTCGAGTGAAGTTGTGAGACTGCTGGTGTCTCCGTATCCAAGATCTTGCGCCAGGATCAAGTAATAGCGGCTCTCCTCCAGGGAAGCCTCGGCCATATTCATATAGCGAGCTTTGTCAGCTTTCCCACGCCGACGAAATCCTTCCGCGATGTTGGCAGGGACGGAGACCACGGCCCGTCGCATTTGCAACGCTAAGCCGTAAGTCTCCTCCTTCGGAAAGGCCGCTGTGAACGAGTACACCGCTAACACCAACTCGTGCGCCTTGCGCCACACCACGAGATCCCGAAAGGTTCGTGCTGGAGTTTTGGGGACAGGCATAAAACAGAGAGGCGTTCAGTGGGGTATGCTCCAGGGATCTGACCCCACTGGAGGACCCCATGAACGCCTTTTACGAACACCATAAGGATAACATCCGTTTCGCCTATCGTTGCTTCGATCGTATTCTGCTCCACGCCATGATCCAGCCGTTTCAACAGGAACAGCGCGCCGTGGGCTTTTTCTGGGCCTATCGCCAGATCTATCCCGTGAGTCGGCAAGTGTTGCGCGACATCGCCACGCAATACCACAACTGGGCCAAAAACCGTTCTCAGAAATGGGGAGTACCCATTCAGGAAGATCCCCCCGGCCGACGCGATGACTTTGTGGATCGCTACTTCCGGCGTGTCCAACCCGATCAGGTGGTGGCCATCATCAAAGCCCGCGAACCCGCCACCCTCATGACCGCCATCGGGAAAGACGACCGTTGGCATCTGGAAATGAAGCGACGCTGGGTCGAACAATACAACTTCTACGTCCAGGACTCCCGTTGGGGTCAAATGTTTGTACGGATCTGTCCCTATTTCCCCTTCTCTGCTCGCGTCTGTCTCAATCAGCACTGCTGGCTGGCCCTGCGCCTGCAGGAGCGCGGCATCCGCTTTCAACAGTGTGCCAACGCTTTCTTGCAGTGTTCCGATCCGGAAGCCCTTCAGAAACTCGCCGATTCCCTCACCGCCGACGAGATGATCACCTGTGCTCAAAAGTGGCTGACCCGCTTCATGCCTTTTTTCACTTCCGAAGAGAGAAAGCACGCCGGCGTTCAGCACCGGCTGTTTTTTGCGCAGGTAGAGTACTGCGACAATCTGCTCTTCCGTCGTCGTGCCGCCGTCGATGCCCTCGAGCAACGACTCCTTGACGCCAATCGCACCATCGGTCAACCCAACAAACTCACCCTGATCTTCGGCCGCCGCATCACGCGGTATCATGGCGGCAAGCTCCAGACCGTGATCGAGGACATGAACCTACCCAACCCGGTGATCCGCAGCCACTACCGCAAAGGCTTCCTCAAGCAATATGTCCGCGATCGTTTCATCCTGCGCACGGAAACGGCCACCAACAATATCTCCACCGATTACGGCATCGGCAAGGCCGTGGACAATCTTCCTCAATTACGCCAGACGTTAAGCGGCATCATCGACCGCTATCTGGAGGTGCAGCAAGATATTCTGGAAACCTTCGTGGACCGTAAGCAACTTCACCAGCTCACCCAGCCTACGATTCTTCCCAACGGCAGGCGCATCCCTGGTCTGAAGCTGGATCAGCCTCGACAGTTGGCCGTCATGCACTCCCTGGTGCGCTTCTGCTACCTCGCCGCCGAAGGCACCTTCACCACCCGCGACTTGTATCCACAAACCCTGCAGGCCCTGCACCTGACACCGGAACAGTACAAACTTGCCTCCCTCCGTTATGACCTCTGGAAGCTGCGCGCCAAGGGCTTAGTCGAAAAGATCGCTCATTCCCGCCGCTACCGGCTCCTCGCGCACGGCTATCAGATCTGCCTGGTTTTCCTGAAGCTTTATGAAAAGATTTATGCCCCACTGACGGCCGGCATCCTGCAGCCCTTTGCCGCGGACCAGTCCATTCCCAGAGACAAGATCACCGCCCTCGACCAACGATACACCGCGGTGATTCAGGCCCTCGACGACCTCGTCGATGTTGTCGGTTTGAAAGCAGCCTAGAACTGTAACCGCTACGAGAACGGAATTCTCGTTTGGGGCCTTATAAGCAACTAAATGACTTGAACTGTCGAATCGATTTTGGCGCTGTCAAGTGTTGCGCGATGGCTTCATCTTCTGGCGAATTCAGTGGTTTCGTGCTATCGATTGCGTCGTTCGCGTCTTCAGGATCGATGGTCATATGTTCTCCTTCGGAAGGGCCCTTTTTTACAGTTGTCAACAAACTGTCCGGGGCCCTAGCCGAACTTTCCCACTTGGGCACTTCTGGTTCCGTTAAGTGCTTTGGAATCAGTCAAGGTTAGGGAAAGGTCTTCACCACAAAACGGCCTTCTACCGTGCCGCTGGCACCTCAATTTCGTAGCTCTGTTTTTGCGCGACCAGGCGCGGTGGCGGCTGGCTCGGCAACTGCAATTTCAACTTCTCGATCAGCAGCTTGCTGTCGGGAGAAGGCTGTGTGTAGCGCGGCAGAATCAACCATCGTTGATCGACCGTAGGAATCCACACATCAATCATTTTGATTTCCGCCAACTTCTCCAACACCGCCGTGGGCGTCAACCCTGGGGCGTGCAGCAACAGACGCTGCTTCAGCGTCACTTGTAAGCAGTACGCAAGAAAGGCGATCAGAATGTGCGCGTCGGCGCGATGCTCCAATTGATGGCGGATCGGGCGTATGGAGAGTTCACTCTTGAGAGATTTGAATACCGATTCGATCTGGGTCAACTGCACGTAGCGGGTCCACAGCACGCTGGGATCTCCGGCGGTAAGGTTGGAGCGCAGCAAGTAGTGTCCGTCGCGCCATTCCGCCTCCTGGAGCTTTTGCTTATCCACACGAAACTGGAAGGTCTCACGGGTGACCGGCTGGCCTTCCTCCGGTACTTGCATCTGCACGAAATGGAATGCGCGGCCCGCGGCTGCTTTGGCCGCGCCCAAACGCATCAGCAACTGCACCAGAGAGGGCAGGCTGCGCCGCATGGCACGGAGCTTTCTGAGCAAGCGAGCCAGACGCTTGCGGCGCATGGCGGTCTCTTTGGCTCTTCTTCCTTCACTCTTGGCCAGCACATAGAGTTCGCCGTCCTGCTCAAATAGTTTCACGTCCACCGACTCGCGAACCTGCTGCCAGGGCAGATCCAGCCACTTCTTTTCGTACTGCTGGATCTTGCCTTTTGGCGTTCCCACCAGATAAAAAATCTCACGTGCCGGATCCCGCATCTCTTGCAAGATCTCTTCGGTCGGAATCCCGCGATCCATCACCCACATGCGTTTTGCTTTCCCGTAAGTCTTCTCGATCTTGTCCAGAAACCCGCGCAGGGTGGTGCGATCACTGGTGTTGCCGTCCATCACTTCATAGGCCAACGGGAACCCATCGGTAGTGATCACCAGCGCAATCACCAGCTGTAAACAGTCTGTCCGTTTATCGCGACTGTGACCGTACTTGGCCTTGGGGTTCTCTTCCATCGCACCTTCAAAATACGTGCTGGTCAGGTCGTAGAGCAGTACTTCGAACTCCGCCTTAAACAGATCGGCCCACTTCTGGCGCAGCCACAGAAAGAGATCTTGCTTGTGCTCCAGCACGCGATCTAGGCAGCGATACAAGCGGTTTTTCTCCGCCACGGAGAAATCGGTCCCGAGCAACGCATCCATGGCGGTGGTCAGATACCACTGGTGATGTACACGAAACTCGCTCCCCGGATCCAGCAACTGGCTCACGACCAGTAGTTGCAATACTTTTTCCCAAGGAACTTCTTCCCGTGTTCCGGCAAGGCGAGCGTTCCAAAACTCATCGAGGCCCAGTTGGCGCCACAACTCGCATCCCAACCAGCAACTGCCGAACAGGCGAGGACACCGTAGTTCGAGGCCGCTAAGTTTCACTTGCAGAGTGTCGACGGCATCGGCGGGAATCTCGCGGTCGTCGGGAAATAAACTTAAGTTCGCATACTCTTGCTGCTGTTCGTCAAACACCGACAACGTCTTGCGCCATGCCGCTTGTTGTTGATCGTTGATCTCGCCGAGATAGAGAACAGTTCGCTGCACCGTCTCGTCGGACGCGATGCGATGGTTTTCTACGATGCTGAAGTAGCGATGATCCTTGCCGTCTTTTATGCGATGGATGCTGCGCAGAAACATGTCCATTGCAGACTGCCAGAAGTCCGGTGCCAAAGGGAAGACGCTTGGTCTTCACTCTGCGCTTTTTTCAAAGCGAGGCGATGGAAACGCACGGCTTAACCGCGAAAATTATGCCAAAAATGCCAAAAATCGCCTGCAACTGGTCAAGTTGGGCTAGCTCTCGCCCTATGCAGAAAATCAACCGTGGCGCAGGCCGGATCGCACAAACTCCTCATAAGAAAGCCGTTTGTTTAGTGAAAATATGGGAAATGAAAAAATCGGTAGGTTTATTTCCAATCCAGCGAACTCGTTCGGAAGAAAGCAATGGAGAATTTAGGATTCACTCGCTTGATAGCGGGCTCGATTCGTTGCTTCCAACGTTTCCACGCCGCCTGGGCCGATATCCCGAGTTCTCGTCCGATTTGCTTGAACGTCTTCTTATCCCACCTTCGGAAAAGTATGCGCAGATCCATATCGTCGAGGCCTTCCCTTCTAAGGCGAGCGACACTCTTGGGACTAATAGGGAATTCCTGCAGAATTCTGTTCTTCGGATGCCCAGTTCCCTGCGGACGGCCTCTTCTCTCAACTCGGCAAACCTCACCCCACAGGCGCTCCTCACATGGACGTGACTGCCGTGGGTCAACGCCGCGATCTCGCTCAACACGCGACTGGACAATAGGCTGCCACCAGGTTTCTCCTTCGCGATCGTACGGTGCATCGAGCAACAGTACCAGCCGGATTTCCGGATGCGTTCGTTCGTATACGACCATTTTCCTCGTTGCTCCGAAGCCGTAACGCTTGCGCGGCCTACGGCCATCCGGGATCGCCTCCGAAATATGGAGCGGCAACTCGCGCTCCTCATAAGGGAGCTCTTCCTGAGAAGGCCAATGTTCACGCACGATATCCGGATTGATCCCTTCAACCCAGAAGACTTTTGGTCGACCTGGGGCGGGCGACGAAAACTCTAACGATCGGGATGAACTACGGATGATCCGAGCTACCCTCGGATTCGTCGCTGTCTGTACGTGTTCTTTTTTGGCTTTAGCCATCTTTCAAGGACCGGATTGGTTTCGAATGTCACTACTAGCTTATGCTATTCCACTGCTTTCTCTGTCAGCAGAAAATATTTCAGAAACCAGGTCTTTTTCCGCAACCTGATTCTGCTCAGGGCCTCAATGAATTTAACCAATGGCCTCGCTACAGAAAATGTAACAGAAACCGAAGTAGCCTCATCGGCGTAATTTCTTGATTCTCCTAGGATAAGCAGTAAGGCCGACACTCGCGAGTGGCGTTACATGTATCACCCCTCAATTGAAAACTCGAACCCTGGCTCGATCTAGAAGGCTACGGCGCGAACGAGACAGAGGCCCCGATCAATTTCCTGAGAGCGTCCGCCTTGTAACGGCGTTTCATTGAATTCCAACTCACCCCATTACCGTGCCCGTGCCGTACCATTACGCAAGTTTCTGGTTGATGTCATAACGAGGTCGGCCTCACGACGAGCCGAGTAGACTGTCGGTGTTCACCCTAACAGCGCTCGGACCGAAGCAGGCCGAATGCGAGAGATGTTTGGTGGGCAACACCGACGAGATGAAGTGACACGGGGCTGAGCGACTAGGGTGAACACGGACTAGCGAGCAACACGGCGCTCTCGCGCAAGCGTTGGCGTGTGCCTGGGGGAGAAAACCAAAGACCCAAATAAGTAAGAAAAAATGAAAAACACCCTTGACAACGGCCGGTCTCATTAGAGATTTGCCAAGCTTGGGTCAGATGAGCCGATTTCTATGCTTGATGTGCGCACTAGCTGCAACCGCCGTCTTGTCCTCTGCAGTTCTGCCGTTGTTAGAACCTCGGCCCAAACGGCGGCAAAATCCAATACCCAAAAAGAAGGAGTCGTGCTGGCGAAGCTGTGGCTCCCCCCTGCGACTACAAACCCAAGTCGGAGAACTTACGTTCAAATTCAAATCTTGGCCAAAAGATACGCAAATCTTTCTTCTGCTTAATGGTCGTCCCGTTTTGCTATGAAGCAGCAGTGTCAGAAGTAGATGACCCCCAGCCTTCCGCACACGATCTCCGTTCGGCACTCATGCTTTGCGATGAACTCCGAATAGGCCTGAAGTGCGCCATCGAACACCGGGCTAGGACAACAATCATCAATCACTAAAATTCCTCCCGGCGCCATTTTCGCTGGCAGTTTTTCCAGGCACGACGCGACCGGAAGATACAGATCTACATCGAGCAGACAGAATGAAATATTCTCAATACAGCCAAAATCGAATTTGTTAACGTCGGCCTGAACGGATCGGACATGCCCAATTCCGTTGAGCTGCATCGAGCGATCGAACCACCGTTTGCTGTTGTAGGAAAAACCTCCCCATGTAAACGTGGGATCCTTCTTGCGCACGTCAATCTCATAGCGAATATCGGTTTTGGTGAAACCCTGAAAGGTGTCAATGCAAATATAAGGTTTGGGGCTCTCCAGGGAGGCGAGGTGCAAATTCAGGTACAGCGTCGTCTGTCCTCGCGCACAACCGACCTCGACAACCGGCCCCTGAAGATGTTTCGTCTCATCCAAGCAGTGGACCAGAAAACACAACTGCGCAGGCGTGAACATGTACGCGTAATGCGCCATCCAGATGCGGTTCAGATGAGAAGGAAATCGAGCAGTGAGCTCGTAGAAAATCTTTCGAATCATTTTCCTAATGCCTCCGCATAGCGGGCCGCGATCGCACTCCAGGAAAAATATTGCTCCTGCGCGCGGCGGCTGCGCTGGCAGAGCGCGCTGCGTAGCTCGTTGTTGGAGAGCACTCTCTCGAGCGCCTCGGAGAGCGCCTCGCGGTCGCCCAGTGGGACCGAAAGAATTCCCGCCTCCGTGATGGGCCAGCCGGTTTCAGGCCCCTCGTAACACACAACCGGCAATCCGCATGCAATCCCGGCGATGGCGCTGCCCCGGCGGCTGGAGATTTGGCCGCGAACAAACAACATCACATCTGCGCGCTTCAAAGCCTGGCTGACGCCTTCGGGAGAGAGCAATCCCAGCATCTCCAAATCCACGCTCGTGGTGGCAAATTCCTTCTTTAGGACTGAATTTGCTTCCGGCGAGCCGGCACCGAAAACAATCAAATGTAAGCGTCCTGCGGTTGCACTGGCCCGCTTCACTGCGTGGCCGATGTCACTGACCTCCGCAAGCATCTGTCTGCCGCCGGTTACGCAATAGACGGCCACGGTTTGTACTCCCGAAGGCCCTCGGTGACCGTTCCGCGATCCCTCCGGACAATTTGCTCCCACCGGGATGAATACAGCTTTGTCATGCGCTGGCGGCAGCCAGGAAACTTTCTCCAAAAGCGCGGTGAATATGGCGCGATCCGTGCACTCATAAAGGCTCTTGAGCACGGGGAGTTGGCAAAAGTGCCGCGCGTGGTCAATCATCCGCTTGCCGACGACAGGTGCGGATTCGTGGAAAACGACACCACAGCGCGCGCGGCCGCCGTCGCGCAAGATGGAAAGAATACGTGGCGCCCGCAGAGGGAAACCCCTCCGCGACCACCCGAGCGTCGTGTATTGCAACAGCACCCAAAGTCCTTGCCAGTCCTTGGCTTTCTCTTGTAGGTCTGCGAGTGCGGCTCGCCAGCCTCGCTTCTGCCAATCCACGCAATACGTTTCGAATTCGTAGCCGTAGCGGCTAATGGCTGCGCCCAGCCAGTCGCAGTAGTCTGCTACGCCGTCGATGGGCTCGAAGCGTCGGCTTACCAGCGCGATGATGCGCTCCGCGCTCATTTTTCAAGCAGAAAACTGCCGATTACCAGCGAATCCATTCCCGAGCTAAAGAATGTCCGCACTGCGGCGGTGGGAGTGTTGACGATGGCTTCACCTCTCAAATCAAAAGACGTGTTCGCTCTGCAGTACCTTAAGCGGCGCTCCTGACACATATCGAGTGATGCTAAGGGGCATGAAAATGGATGTCAACGCTGTTTGCTTGGCCCGCGACCAGTTTCTCAAGTCCCGTGACCGGAAAAGTCGATTCTAGTACTGACAGGTGCCGCTCGACCTCCCGCTTGAACTCTTCCTTGGGAAGCGCCTGAGCCTTGTGCACCCAAGGTGCACTTTCGAACCGCTCCCCCTCCTTCCGTGCCACTTTCGCGAGCTCTCGGGCCTTCGTCCAACCGATCTCCCGCAACTGCTGTTTCGGAACTCGCGTCAGATTTTCGTGAATGGCCATGAGGTAATAAGCTTTTCGGCGGGAATCTGGAAAGCGCCTCACAAGGAAGTCGTCGAACGATGACATCTTCTCTAGCCGCCAATACTGTCCCGCCCGAACTTCGCAAAGGTACCGACCGAGATCAACAAAACGCACGTCCTGTTCTCGCCCACGGTCCTTCTCCCAAGCGAGGATCTCGTCGATCTTGCCAAGAACAAATACGGCTCGTTTGAGATTAAGTTCGGGCGGCATCCATGCCCCTCGGTTAGTCCACAAGCTCGTCAAGCCAGGCAAGGGTGTTCCCTCCTGCTGTGCGAATCAGATTCCCATCAATTAGGCTCTGATTACCGAGGCACAGACCGAGATGGGGGCAGCTCACACAGCCGTTCTGCGGAAATCGAATGCCGCTGTGCGAGTGGAATTGGACGCCCTCGATTTGCCCGATCGTGGTCTCCACGAGGCGACCAAATTCCAAGCGTTGTGCTTCCGAAATGGAAGCCCTCAGGTATTGGATCTCGGGATGATGCTTCCGCACGAAGACGACTAACGCCACTTCAGAAATCCGGGTCGCCCAGGAATAGCAGATCAATTGGGGATCGAGCGACAGTAGTCCCGCTGGTTCTTCGAGGTAGCGACTGGTTGTAGTCTTCCAGTCGATGAGGCAGCGAAGACCGTCGAGTTCACCGACAGCATCGATATAAGAAACAAATTGATTTGCGTTCGGTAGCTCCTGCACGACTTTGATTTGAAGATTCTCTTTGGGTTTGGATACATGAACTCGATTGCTCTGGGCGAAACGCTCAAGCAATTGGACTCCCTGATGGAGAATCCGATCCCAGGTTTCGCCCTTTTTGTACTCAAACGATGCATCACGGCAAGCGCTCCACTCTCGATAAAGAGCGGCGCCGCAATCCTCACCGCAAAAATATGCCTCCAGCGCTTTTTCAAAACAGCGACCAAAAATCATCGCAGCTCGCGTGTCTTTTTCGCGCCAGCCATCCAGGTATCGATAGCGGTAGCTGCGCGGACAACGAAGGTAATTCGCGATCTGGGTGTAGCTATAGACCATCTTGAGTAATCCCGTTCTTCCCCTGGTCGCTCGTTGTGCAGGAGAGTGCTTCCCACTCAGTGACAGGGGCAAACGAAACCAGGTTTTGGTACGTATTTCCGTTGAGTTGGGTAAATGTCGTCCGAATGACTCCGCGAAGATTCAGAAGGGCCTTTTCATCCACTTGGTCTCGGCTGAGCAGTTCGGAGTCATAGCCAAAATCGCGAAGAAACCAGGTGAGCTTCCACAGAGCACGTTCCGTGCAGTACAGACGCCCATCGAACGAAATCGCCTCGAACGAGGCGGGTTCCAGGATGCTGAACCGAAGGGCCAGGAAGGGTTTCTGCGTATGCCAGCGGTAAGAGGCGCGTTCGACGCGGACCAGGAAGACTCCGTCAAGATTACTGGACGACGCATGATGGCCCGAGTGCAGTCCAGGAACAAAGCGCCTCATGGCCTTGCCTCCACTTGTTGAGAATAAGAGTTGAGTTTGCAGACGAGCGCGTCTCGGTTCTCTTTCGCAGATACAGACAGATGGGAGATGAAGGACTCAACCAATTCACGGCTGGCGCCGCTGAGGGTCTGGGTGCCGCAGAAGTCCGCCGCATAGGCCTTCACGAGATTGGCGTCGAGGTTATATTGGCGGATGAGAAGGCAAAGCTGATCCCGGAGCCGGGGCTGGCCGTTGCCCGAACCGTTGGAAGGATGAGAGCCGTTTGATGGTGAGGAAACGGCAGCCGGTCGAGGCTGAGTCGAGAACGCACCCAGCTCTTCGACCGAGCAGAGGCCGATTCCGTAGGCCTTCCGCAGGGCGCGATTGACGGCCCGAGTTTCGGCAATGCGAAGCTCGGCGCCTCGCACAATAGAAGAAACGTTTGAAGGGTCGGCGTCCCCGTAGCCCACGAACCCTTTAGAACCGGAAGATTTGTAGACAGAGGCCTTAAAGACCCACCGGCCAGCTACTGGATCACAGAATTCAGGAATCTGTTGGACTTGGATCCCGTGGCAACGACTCCGCGCTGCTAGCCGGAGAAGGCCAGCGTGTGTGACATACCACCGGCCTTCGAGAAGGAGCAGATCGCCGAGTGCAACAGCAAATCCATAGCTCTCTGTGAGAGACCTGAGCATATGTAAATTGGGGTTTCCTAACTCATCGAACCATTTTTCTTTAGCAAGCTTCACATTTCTCCGCGCCAATATCTTGAGGTACCTTTTCATCGGGTTCTCCATGTACCGCTATTGTAACGCAGTAAGCGTTACAAGTCAAATGGGAAATCATGGCGGGTCCACAACTTGACGCCTTGAATGCTCTTCGCTAGCATCGCCCTCAGATTCGCCTGAGGGTTAAATGCTGAAGACTGAAACGCTGAACCTGCGTGTATCTACAGAATTCAAACGACGCCTCATCGAGGAAGCGAGAAAAGAGAAGCGATCCGTTACGAACTACATTGAGGCGGCTATCACCGAACTTTGGAACCAGAAGTCTCTCGTTAGCAGCCGAACGAAAGCGAGAAAAGGAGAGTGAGAAGTGGGGCTGTGTGCAGGCGGATCTTGCTGGTCTGATTGGTGTTAGCCAGATTTATTTGACTGCCGTCGAGCACGGGCGCAGCGGTCGGGCCGGAAAGCTCCACGTGTTCAGCCCTTTGGCGTGGTCAAGAGTGTGTCAGGCGTACGCCTAGTAGCGGACCATCTTTAGTTGCCGGACTCCTGCAAGCCACGGTACTTCAACATTGGTTCGACGCTCGGGTCTTTGCCGCGCCAGGCTGCGTACATCTTCGACAGATCTTCGGTGTTACCGCGTGACAGCACCATCTGCCGAAACCGGTCACCATTGGCCCGCGTCATGCCGCCGTTATCCTCAAACCATTGGTATGCGTCGTCATCGAGCATCTCTGCCCACAGGTAAGCATAGTAGCCGGTGGAGTAGCCGTCGCCGGCCCAGATGTGGCTGAAGTAGCTGGAGCGGCAGCGTGGCGGCACTGCCCTGAGGAGCGTATGGGTCTTCTCTAAAGCTTGTTTCTCGAATGTATCTGGCTGCTGCAGTGGGGCGCTGGCCGGAAGCGTGAGCCACTGCATGTCGAGCTCCGCCGCCGAGACCAATTCGGCCAGCTTATACCCCTGGTTGAAGGTCATAGATTTCCTGATCTTGGCAGCCAACTCCGCGGGAATGGGCTCGTTCGTCTTGTAGTGCTTTGCGAAATGGTTGAAGACCCGGGGATAGAGGGCCCAGTGCTCATTGAATTGTGAGGGAAACTCCACGAAGTCTGCTGCAGTTGCGGCGCCCGACAGGCTCGGGTATTCGGTGTTCGCGAACATACCGTGCAGTGCATGTCCAAACTCGTGGAACATGGTCGTCACATCGGTGAAGCTGATCAGAGCTGGCTCGCCCGGCGCAGGCATCGGCAGATTCGCGACGTTGTAGACCACCGGCGACGTGCCCAGAAGCTTTGACTGGGGCACGAAGCTACCCATCCATGCGCCACCGTTCTTGCTGCCCGTTTAGTATCTGTCAGGATTCGCGATCCTGACATTCCGGGTTCGGTTTCGCTAGCCTTGAGACTGGTGCCCGACCAGTCCAATAACACTTACCATCGGCGGCGCACGGACCCGTCGTTCACTGCAACGACTGTTCTGCAAACGATGGGGTGCGATGATTGTGGAGAGCAACGTCTGATTGGGAATGGGCCGCGGCCAACGACAGATCCCGGGCACAACATGCTACTCGCACCTCGGATTTCGGCAGAAGTTATGGTCGATTCGGAAGATGGCGATGAGCACAACATCCTCCCGGCGTCAGGCGGCTATCCATCCCAAACCATCCTTGTGGGCCAGACTCTTAAATTGCCGCGTCCGTTCGTCGCTTCGAGATTGTGAGAGCGCTTGACCGACTTTAGCGGCCTTTCTAGGTATTTCTACTCCCTCTTGACTGTGGTGGTTCCGCCCCATACTCTAGCGAATAGAAAGGGAATATTTTTTAAAGGCGGGTTTGACAGTGGCAATAACTTGCGTCCCCCCTGCAGGGCCGTAGGCAAAGAGCCTTTTCCTAGCGAAAACGTCAAGTTGATGGTGGGAATTGCATGACCAAGCGTGGCAGGCCAAGGAAGAACGGAATACAACCTAGCTGGATGCTCGGTCGCAAACTGCATGTACTTCATGAGTACAACGCGGCTAGGGCTTCCGGCCTCAAGCACTCCTCTGCCGTAACTGAGGTAGCTTTGGCTTTAGCAATTTCGGAGTCAGAAGTTAGGCAAACTCTGGCTGACTTTCAGTCTAAGCGCGACCCGATTGCATTCATCGTGAAAAAGAAGACTGAACCAAAGTTGATTCGTCCTGAATTCTGTAAGGCACTGGGAATCCCGGAGGGATCGAAAATGAAGAACGGATTCATTTTCGGATTTGGGCCCAGGCCGCAATATCCCCGCATTAATGCAAGGCACTCGGAAGAGTGCTCCCCTTATACGAAAAACTGAAAATTCCTTTCATTGTTTCCGCCTGAGCTATTTATTTGACCCAAATCTCCGTTCCAATCCTGAATTTCAGTTCGACAATAGCTATGTTCCGTCAGACGGCGCCACAGAACATGGCTCAGAGAATACTGTCTATTGAGAATCGCTCGTTAGCTTCACTGCGGTTCAATCCACATCGCGGCAGAAGTTCACGGGTCTTGAGACTGTTCACCAAGGTGCCGGCCAGACGTTTGCCGAGAGTGACAAGGAGAACGCCGATGCGCAATAAAAAACATGACGACTCGACATACGAGATCGGCTTTGCCAAGCCACCTGAGCACAGCCGGTTCCGTAGAGGTCGTTCCGGCAATCCCAAAGGGAGGCCCAAAGGCGTGCTGAATTTGGCCACCATCTTGGAGCGGGTTTTACAAGCGAAAGTTACGCTCGATGAAAACGGGGTGTGCAGGACGGTTTCAAAACTCGAGTTGGCGTTAGAAAAGCTTGTCGAGCTGGCCGTGAAAGGCGATCTGGCTGCGTTGCGCCTGCTAACCACTCTTGTTGCTTCCGCGGTTGAAAAAGACGTCACCACGTTAACCAATCAGCTAGCTGCCGCCGACCTAGAAGTTTTGCAGGGTGTGTTGAACGAAGCGGCTGGCCGAAGGCTCGCGGAGACCTATCTTAGCCGCCATGGAGGAAATCGTGAAAATGGAAATAGCGAATAGTGTCCTAGCCTTGGCCCGGGCCGATCTAGCCTGTTATTCGATCGCCCAGTGGCCGCCATTCGAGCTTGCGGCGCATCACCGACTCATCGTTGAAAAACTCGAGGCGGTCGAGCGCGGCGAGATCCAGCGGCTGATGATCTTCATGCCGCCGCGACACGGCAAGAGCCTGCTGGCCACCCAAATGTTCCCAGCCTGGTATCTGGGGCGCCATCCCGACCGGTTTGTGATTTCCTCATCCTACGGACAAGACCTCTCCGACGACTTTGGCCGCAAGGTTCGCAATCTCATCAGCAGTCCGATACATCGGACTCTGTTTCCGACCTGCCGCTTGGCGGAGGGTGCCGCCTCGATGCGAAGATTTGACACCCTGGCCGGCGGTTCGTATTACGCCGTGGGTCGTGGCGGCCCGATCACCGGCCGTGGCGCCCACCTACTGGTCCTCGATGACTTATTGAAGGACCGTGAGGAAGCACAATCAGAGACGGTCCGCCGATATTTGCACGAGTGGTACGCATACGTAGCGTATACGCGTCTGCAACCTGGAGCCGCCATCGTTCTCATCGCGACTCGTTGGCACGAAGACGACTTGGCAGGTCGGCTCCTCAATGAGCACGCAAATGAGAATTGGGTTGTGGTGTCCCTTCCGGCCATCGCCGAGGT
This sequence comes from Candidatus Acidiferrales bacterium, assembly GCA_963783955.1. Taxonomy (GTDB): domain Bacteria; phylum Acidobacteriota; class Terriglobia; order Acidiferrales; family UBA7541; genus Acidiferrum. The sequence goes on from CAWAPN010000008.1 coordinate 255,250, forward strand.
GGACGAGTCTTTCCGCCATGCGGGAGAACCGTTGTGGCCGGAGAAATTCCCGTTTGTCGGACCTACAGCGAATTCGCCAGAGCGTAGGGGCGGCCGAAGGCTCGGAATCACCGGTCACTTCTGATCGGCAGAATGGGAAACCTGGTCCAATGGGCAATCCACCGTAAAACTTCGGCCGAAAAGCGGGTTCCCGGGCTTCAAATTAGGCACGGGACATTGCCGTTGGTCGCTGGCCGAGGACCATTCCCGATCGGTCGTTGCTCGGCACAATCGTGGCAGCGTTCGCAGCCGCAGGGAATTATTCGTCACCTGTGTACATGACCCGGCTTCTCGTCCGGAATCGGCAGAATTCCATCGTTTGCGGAACAGTCATTGCAGTGAATGATCGGGCCCGTGCTGCCGCCGACGAAGATAGTATTCGTCGAGCCGCACTCAGTGCGTGGACATGGCGGCGCTTTGCCCTCCTTCAGCCACTTCTTCCTTGCTTCCACGGTTACCTGAGGCGATCTGGCGATGTCGATCGGTTGAACAAGCATTTTGGCCTGGTCCTTCTCGACCGCTCTTTTCTCCAACCATTTCCCAAACAGGGTAAAAATCAGGGAACACGACGAAGGCAAGCGGCCCGCCTAGCGAGCTATCCTCCTATAGTCTCCTTCGACTGAAGTACTTTTCGAGCCACACGTACAGACAGATGAATCAGATAGCGGCTACCCATTTCTTTGATTTTGAGTTTCGGCGAACCGGTCCGTCGATTGCGCCAGGTTGTAGGCACAACTTTCCAGCTGTATCCCCTGACGATGGCCTTAAGGGGAATTTCAATGGTCAGGTTAAAATGTGGAGACAAGAATGGCCTGCATGCGGGCGGGCAAGTCCGCACTCGCCAAAGTGAAATAACTCATCGAAAGCCAATTTGCCATCTTGTGATTTATAGGTTACAATTGCAAATGTGATCGAGATTCGTCACTACCTCAGCCGCGCCGGAAAGGATGTCTTCGACGATTGGTTGACGCAACTGGCAGATGCCCGCGCCCAAGCGAAAGTTGCGAGCCGAATCAACCGGCTCGCCGTCGGGAACTTTGGGGACTGCAAGTCGTTGCGTCAAGGATTGAGCGAGCTACGAATCGATTGGGGACCGGGCTACCGTGTTTATTACGCAATGATCGGCAGGGAATGTGTACTGCTTCTCTGTGGCGGCGACAAACGCAAGCAGTCTTCAGACATCGAGCGGGCGTTGGAATATCTCGAGGATTACAAAGAAAGGACCGGAACCGCATGAAACGCAAAGCCAGCATCTCGCACGACGAGGCCATCGTTCGACGGCTCCGGAAGGACCCGGATTTCGCCGCCGAGTACCTGAAAGCTGCATTGGAAGAGGAGGACGAGCCCCGCGTTCTGCTCATGGCCTTGCGCCACGTCGCCCAAGCGCAAGGCATTGCCAAAGTCGCCAAGACCGCTGGCGTTGAGAGAGAAAGTCTTTACCGGGCCTTGTCGGTCCACGGCAACCCCCGTTTGTCCACGCTCGTTGCCGTCACCAGGGCCATCGGGCTGAGACTCACTGTCGAGGCCGCAGAATAAACGGTACTGCGGCCAACCTTAACGCCGATGGTCATGACTTCATCGGGCGAAGAATGGACGATTCGGAAACACTGGCAAACCGCGAGGAAGTCCCAAGCAAAGTCTGCGCCGCGTGAGCTGGGCCGCCGAAAAAAAGCAAAGAGTTGTGCTTTGAGGCACGCGACCGATTGTCGAGTGGAGGGATCGGATGGGTGAGATGATTCAGTTCAATCGACCGGACGGAAAGACCTGCCCTGGCTATCTGGTGGCTCCCAAGACAGGATCGAGCGCGCCTGGCTTTGTGGTCATCCAGGAGTGGTGGGGACTCAACGATCAAATCAGAAAAATCATCGACGAAGGTGGCCGTGGGCGGGTTCTGCATGGGTGGTGCCTTGACCATCCTGGCGGCTCTCCGCGTGCCGGAGGTGGATGCTGGCGCCTGCTTCTATGGCATTCCGGCCCTTGACCTCGCCGAGTTGAAGAAAATCAAAATGCCCCTGATTTGCCACTTTGCGAAAGAAGATGACTGGTGTACGCCCGCCAAGGTGAATGAAGTGGAGGCCGCGCTCAAACGGTCGAAATCACCGTTCGAGCTCTATCGCTACGATGCGCAACACGCCTTTATGAACGAAGCCCGTCCCCAGGTGTATGACGCGGTATCCGCAAACGACAGCGTGGGAGAGGACCCTCGATTTCCTGAAAAAGAGACTCGCGTAAGCGATCTCATCGCTGCGAAATGCTGGCTTAACCTTCTATAAAGATCTTGATTCCGAGATAATCCGCCGCACGTCCTTAAGCAAAACGAAGAGGTGCATCGGGTCTGTTGGGGAGGGGATAAAATCGAAATGTTCGTAAAAGCGCCTCGCTTCTTCATCTTTTGCGTGCACGGCAAAGGCACGTATTCCGGCTATCTCGGCTGCTTGCAGCGTGCGCTGCATCGCGTCTCGCAAGAGTGCTTTACCGACACCTTGGCCCTGCCAGCGGTGATCGACAACAAGACCCGCGAGTAGCATGATGGGCACGGGATGCCTTGCCAGGCCCTTCTTCGGACGCTCGGGAGCATTTTCCAATGTCACCTGGCCCACAGCTAGA
>CAWAPN010000009.1:0-176448 GCA_963783955.1 Candidatus Acidiferrales bacterium
CCAAATCCCAATTGGCAGTAATTGCGCCAATTTCGCTTCGGTTTTCTGGCCAACTGCAAGCGTGCCACCACCGTTCTGCTCTGCTTCCAAACACTGGGGGCAGCGCCAGAACAGCAACTCTAGCGAGACACTTCCTCCGCCGAGCTCAGCAACACTTGGCGCTGTCCTCAATGTGGTGCCCAGATGGCGATCGTCGAAAGGCTCTCGGCTTCTGAAATTCAACTTCGTTCGCCACCGCTGGCCGCATGAAACGACTCTCTCGAATTCGAATTCTTTGCGCGCTTCGGCTCACTCCGCATCTTCCTGTCCTACTCCCAACAAATCTCCGCTTCCGTCTTCTTCCAGTGCCCTCCCGACAACATTATTTTTCCCGGCCAATACCTTTTCCCCCCAGAATCCCGTGTGCCCTGCACTACGGCACAGCCTGGACACACCTCAAAGCCCCTACTTCTCACCATTGAATTTGCATAAGGCCGCGTCCGCCGCAATCACGGACGGCTTCCTTCATGTCGCTGTATCGAAAGCGCGCATACACTACGTGCCCATGTGCGCTTATTGTCCACTCGCGCTTCCGATACAGCCCTAGGACAAATCAGGGGTTGACAACCATTGTGTTGTAACATCCAGACTGCTAGACGGTTCTTTCTGTGAGCACAAAAATTTACAGCGAACAGTCGGGCGGTGGCGTGCGAAACGCGTATTGCGCAGGTCACGAACTCGTATTGCGGGTTGGCTACTCTCTTCCCGATGTGTGCGTAGCCTGCGGCAGTCCTGACATAAAGCCGCGCTCCCTCGGATTTTGCCATCACTCGAATCCAATGCCCCGCGTAATCTAGCGACCGCTCTTTTTCCATGCCGAGTCTCCCGAACGGGAAGGTAGCATGCGGCGGAATCATGGTTAAGCGCGAGGTTCTTGAGGTTGTGGAAAATTTGTCTCGGCTCTTACGTAAACAAGACGGACGGTCCGCACTATCAGATTGACTTCGGGAAAGAACAAACCGCGCTGATTCGCGAATGGCGGGTTGTGAAGCACTAAAAAATTACAATGGAGTAGTATAACCTTATCCGGTAATGGACTTAACATGTATTGACTCGGATCAGGCGATGTCGGTCGTTTCATTCATTCCTAGGTTTGTCCCATCAAAGGAGAATTCTGCACATGAAAGTAAGCGTATGGTCACGTGCACTCTGTTCCGCAGCGTTTCTTCTTTCCCTCAACTCCACTCTGCTCGCCCAGGAGAAAGACGCGAAGCCCGCGGAGAAACCTTCCGAACCAGCCCCAACGCCCAAGGAAGAATCCTCCGTCACCGAGCATTCCATCAAGGTCGCTGGGCAGACCATCCTCTATAAGGCCACCGCCGGCACCATACTCCTCAAGAACGATAAAGACGAACCTCAAGCCCTCATTTACTACACAGCGTACACGCGCAGCGACGTCAAGGACCCCAGTCAGCGTCCCCTCTCTTTTCTTTACAATGGCGGCCCGGGTTCCTCTTCGATCTGGCTCCACATGGGCTCCTTCGGCCCTAAACGAGTTGTCACCGCCAACGCAGGCATCACTCCTCCGGCTCCCTACAAGATCAAGGACAATCCTAATTGCCTTCTGGACAAGTCAGACCTCGTCTTCATCGACCCTGTCGGAACTGGCTTCAGCAAAGCGGTCGGCAAAGCCCAAGACAAGGATTTCTGGGGCGTCGATCAGGACGCCAAATCCATCGCGCTATTCGTTCAAACCTATGTCACTCGCAACAGCCGCTGGAATTCCTCCAAATTCCTTATCGGCGAAAGCTACGGCACCTTCCGCAATGCCGCTCTGGCCAATCTTCTTCAGAGCCGCAACGGCATCTACCTGAACGGCCTGGTCATGGTCTCTTCCGTTTGGGACCTCGGTACGATCTCCTTCTATCCCGGCCAGGATCTCACCTACATCCTTTACCTCCCCAGCTATGCCGCCACCGCCTGGTACCACAAAGTCCTCAAGGATCGCCCGGAGAATCTCGAAGCCTTCCTCGATGAAGCGAGCACGTTCGCCAAAGGCGAATATGCCGATGCATTGCTCAAGGGCGACACCCTGAGCGGCGCGGACAAAGCCGCCGCTGCCAAAAAACTTTCACGTTTCACGGGACTCAGCGAAGATTATCTGATCCGGTCGAATCTGCGGGTACGCCTCGACCGGTTCATGCAGGAACTGCAGCTCAGCCGCGGCCTGACCACCGGCCGCCTCGATGCCCGTTTTTCCGGACCAACCTATGATCTGGTCGAGTCCTCCGCCGACTACGACCCTCAGACAACAGCCATCACGGGCGCTTTTGTTGCCGCCTTCAATATTTATCTGAGCGAAGATCTGAAATTTGGCCAGGACAAAACCTATCATGTCTACGCGGATTTCAAGGACAATCACTGGGACTGGAAACATGAAGGGAGCGGTTTCGGATTCCCCGGCTCACCCAGCGTCGTGCAGGACATGGCCCAAGCCATCATCAACAATCCGCGCCTGCAAGTGGAAATGGAAGATGGCTATTATGACTTAGCGACGCCCTTCTTCGAAGCCGAGTACGCCACCGACCATCTCGGTTTGCCCGAAAACCTGCAGAAAAATATTCACCACAAATACTACGAGGCCGGCCATATGATGTACCTTCGCGAGGAAGATCTCTCCAAGCTGAAAAGCAACGTCGCCACCTTTATTGACTCGGCCTCCAAACAAATGTAAAGCGCGACACCGGGTCAACGCGATACCTCTATCCCCAGTATCGCCCGAATCCTCCGACGCTCCACCACCTCACGAGGCGATCCGCCCGGCTTCTCAAGCCAGCGCTCAAAGTCGGCCATCTTAACCTGATGGTCCACCCGCAGATTTGCGACCGAGACATTCATAACGTTTTGCCCTCGGGCACTTCAACCCTGCTAGGGGGATACGATGTGAGTAGGCAACTTCCAACCGGCCTTTTACGTTGTCAATTGTGGCGGAAAAGAGTAGAGTCTCAGCCGCTCACCGGAGGATCTTCCATGAACCCACTTTATCCGCGGTGGCGCCTATCGATTATTGCCGCGGTGATGTGTGCGATTTGCCGAATCTTCGCGGTTGCCGCGGACGAGCCAACCCTGACCAAGGAGCAGATTAAGCAATTCCTTCTCACGGCCAAGGTGGTGCACAGTAATGAGGCCAAGAAAGGCATAACCCGCACCTTGCGGCTTACACTCTCCGACGGCACTATTACTCACGACGCCTCTTTCCAATCCATTGATGTACACAAAGCAGAGATGCAGCTTACCAGCGGCCCCGAAATTCGCTTCGTGGACTCCTACAAATACAACATCGCCGCTTATGCGCTGGCTGAGTTGCTTGGCATGGACGACATGCTGCCGGTGTATGTCGAACGTAAATGGGAAGGCAATGCAGGCTCGCTGAGTTGGTGGTTGCCGGTGAAGATGGATGAACAGGAGCGCCACAAGCGGCACTTAACGGCGCCGGATGCGGACGACTGGAACAATCAGATGTACAAGATTCGGGTCTTCGATCAATTGGTCTCCGATTCCGATCCCAATCTAACCAACGTGCTAATTGGTGAGAATTGGAAGATCTGGAGGATTGATTTCACCCGCGCATTTCGCCTCAACGCAGAACTGAAAGCCCCCAACGATTTGGTACGCTGCGACAGGCAGTTATTGGAGAAACTGAAGGCGCTAGACGCGAATGCGCTGACAGAAAAAACCAAGCGATATCTCATCAAGGAGGAAGTGAGTGCGGTGATGGCGCGACGGGACAAGATTGTGGCGCATTTCCAGAAGCTGATCACTGAAAAAGGTGAGAACGTAGTGCTGTACTGAATTATTTAACCACTGCACTGCCGAACTAAGCGCGTGCGTTTTCTAGGGATCAGCTCGGGGTAATTCTCAGGCCGAGGGACGGCACGAGTTGCTCACCCGGAAATCTGGAAAGGCCAGGGGGCTATGAGCTCCGGCGTGAAAATAAGAGGGCAAGCGAGAGGACTAGCAACACATTAAGAACAGGCCCAAGTGGTTGCCGGTTATTGGGGCAGGAATGTCACTCAACCCGGAAAGAAGATGCCCCTCTGGGCAGGGCTGAGCAAAGAATTGATCGACGAGTTGGTTGACTTTTCCTCGAGCACCACGCTCGATGCTATCTCGGCATACGAGCACGAGTTCGGGCGAGCGCGTTTGATCGAGAGACTATCCGAGATTTTGCTCGTCAGAGAAGCTTAACCAGGTAACGCACATAAAGAGTTCTGCACGATTCCTTTCGACGTTGTTTGTCAAATCGTATTGGCGTTCGAGCAGGAAATCGAAATTTGTCGTACAAGGCTTTTGATCGTTTCGTGGGTGTCGTTCCGGAAGGCCTCGTATGCGGTCCTCAACAGGATTGCAGGGTGCACCGTGTCGAAGCCGAAGCAGGAATCTCGAGAGGCGGCCGACCGGTTGAAGACTTCGAAGCACTCGGCTAAATAGCAATTTGCGGTCGCAGGGTTATCTTATCGGCGAAAGTTTCGATAAATAGCCCATCTCCAGCTCGCCTTCATAAGTTTCGGCGCCGACCTTCAGTACTTGCGTCACGCGCGCTTGCGTCACTTCGCTAGCGACACTCAAATCGGACTCATGGGCTTCCACAAGAAGTCCCTCTGCCATGGATCTAAATGCTCCAGTATCCACGGCCGCCTTGGCGTGAGCGATGGCATGCGCGGGAAATGAGGCGATGCGGTGAGCCAGTTTCTCGACAAAAGGCGTCAGCTCGTCCGCTGGCAACGCCCGATTAATATAGCCGTAACGTTCTGCCAGCTCTGCCGAGAGATCATTGCAACCCAGGAGCACCTCCAAGGCTCGTCCCCGCCCGATGAGCCGTGGCAATCTTTGCGTTGCGCCACCGCCCGGGACAAGCCCAATCGCCACCTCTGGATGGCCGAAGATCGCTTTGTTCGCGGCAGCAAAACACATGTCCACGGCCAGCGCGATCTCACTTCCTCCGCCGCGGGCGCGTCCCTCGATTTTGGCAATGGTTACCTTAGGCATGTTCCTGAACCGCTCGCCGATCATTTGTGTAAGACGGAAGCTGCGCGTATGCGAAACCATTTTGGAAACGGTTGTAACCCGGCCCAAACCAGAGTGGGCTATAAAGAAATCAGGAAGAGCGCTCTGCAAGACCACGACCCGGACGCTCTCATCGGCCTCGAGTTCCTTGCTGAGTTTGTCGAATTCCTGCGACAGAACTTCATCAAGAAGATTTATCGGCGGGTGATCGATGCTGACGAATGCGACTCCAGAATCAAACGCGAACCGGAAACACTTGTAATCAGAATATCGCATAGGAGTTGCTCCATTTCGGTGACCGTTACTGATGCTGTAATTCCCGCCCGCGCGTTTTTCAGCCGTCCTGCACTGGGTTGGTCAGGACCCCGATACCCTCGATCTCTACTTCGAAGATATCGCCGGGCTTCATGAAGACGGGTGGCTTACGCGCCGCTCCGACGCCGCCCGGCGTGCCGGTGATGATCACATCTCCTCGCTCCAGACTTATCGCGACACTGATCATTTCAATCAGCGCTGGGACACTGAAGATAAGCAAGTCTGTGCGTGAATCCTGCATAACACGGCCATTTAAACGGCCCTGGATGCGCAATCCTCGGGCGGCCGGCGGAACGGCATCGGGTGTTACCAGCCACGGGCCGAACGATCCGGTGCCATCGAAATTCTTGCCCATCGTCCATTGCGGTGTGCGGAGCTGAAAATCACGCACCGTCGCATCGTTGAATAGGGAGTAGCCCGCCACGTGATCGAGGGACTGCTCTTGGGAGATGCGGCGCCCCGGCTTGCCGATCACCACGGCCAACTCGGCTTCATAGTCGAGCGCAATTGATTCGCGGGGGCGCCGGATCGGCTCTTGATGAGCGATCAGGCTCGTCGCGAAACGGGCGAAGATTTCCGGATAGGCTGGTTTCTTCAGCCCGCTTTCCTCCAGGTGGTCATCGTAGTTGAGACCAACGCACAGAATTTTCGGCGGTACAGGAACCGGCGGCAGCAGCCGGACAGCGTTCAGGTCGATTTCCGGCGATTGCCTCAGGCTTCTGCCGATGCCCGACAGGTCCGCGCCTTGCGCGATCAGCTCGGGCAGAGTGCCTGGAAATCCGCCGTCCCGCTGCGTAACACCATGCCAGCCCGAGCCTTCATCCGAGGCAATTCCGCGGACTCCGCCTCTTTCAAAATGGATGATGCGCATAACGGTGACCCTTTAGCCCGACTGTGGACGACTCAGTTCCTCGAGCAGAAAAATAAACGACTCATACGGCCGCCCGGTCGCGTGCCGAAGGCCCATCTCACAGGTTCGGTTCGCAGAGAGGTAGGCGTCGCAGGGCCGATCGATCAGCACCAATCGAACCTCTCGCGTCGCTGAAACGACCAGCTCGGGATGCAAGAGCCCTCGGTCGCCGGCAGTGCCGCAACAGGTTGTGCCAACTGGGACCTCCACTTCGTCAGCCAGGCAGCCGGCAATCTGTTTGAGCGCGCCAGCCAGCCCGAGGTCCGTCGTCGAGCACGTCGGATGCACAGCGACTCGCCTCAGCGTACGTGAGATTTCCAAGTTCGGCAGAAGATCACGACACCACGCTATCGAGTCGATGATCTTGAGGCTCGCGTACTGCTCTTTCCGCTTTCCTTCGAGTTGTGTTGCGATATCCTCTCTGAGACCAAGAGAGCACGAGGCGGCATCGACGACGATGGGAAGAGCCCCTCCATCGCTCCAGCGCCACAGCGCATCGGCAACGGCTTGCGCCATGTGCTTATGCCCCCGCCGATAGCCTTTCGACTTCCACGGCGTCGAGCAGCACAGCCCAGCGACATCCGGCGGAATCCATAGCGGCTTGCCGGCGCGTCCCGACAAAGAGACAAAGGCTTGCGCAAGCGAGGGAACGGCCGGTCCGGCGGGATCGCGACCGAACATCCGGTTGATGCATGCGCAGAAATAGACTGCCGCGGCACCGCTCCTGTCCGTTTCGGGCAGGCCGGAAGCGGCACGTGGCATTGGCCCGGGCACTGCGGGCACGAGGTCCGGGCTGACAACACTTCGCACGGCAGCGGTAAGCGCCGTGAGCGGTTTCACTCCGAACACGGAGGAGAAGACATGCGCTCCCCTTAGGCTCAAGCGCGCCAAGGGTTCGACCGCTTTCCAGTGCCGTGCGACGCGCAATGCTACCCACTCAGCGGCAGGGCTGTTCTCGAGCGCTCTGAACTGTTTGATCAGCGCGCCGGTGTTAATTCCGATCGGACAGGGAATAGAGCACATGCCATCGCCCGCGCAGGTCTCGATCCCGTCGTACTGATACTCCCGTTGGAGTTGTGCAAGCATGGCGGAGCCATCTTTCTGGCGCGCCATCTCCCGCCGCAAAGCGATCCGTTGACGCGGGGTCATGGTGACATTGCGGCTCGGACAGACAGGTTCGCAGAATCCGCACTCGATGCATTGTGAGGAACCCGTAAAATTCTCGATTTGTGGGAAGGACTTCAAATTTTCCAGGTGCAGGCGGGGATTGCGCGTCAGAATCACGTCCGGTGCCAGAATCCCGTGAGGGTCGGCGAGCTGTTTAATGCGCCACATCATGGAGGTGGCCTTCTCACCCCACTCCGATGCGACAAACGGCGCCATGTTCAGGCCGGTTCCGTGCTCGGCCTTCAGAGAGCCGTCATGTTTCTTGACGACGAGATCCACGAGCTCGATCATGAAAGCCGAGTACCGGAATAATCCGTCGGCGCCTCCGAGATTCGCGACGAGAATGAAATGAAGGTTCCCGTGAGCTGCGTGTCCCGCGACACCGGGAACGAACCCATGTTTGGCGAGTAGTTCCTGCACGTCGTGCGCACCCTGTGCCAAACGCTCGGGCGGAAAACAGACGTCCTCCGTGATGAGCGTCGAGCCTTCGGGGCGATTCTTGCCGACCAAACCGAGAAGTCCCTCTCGGACGTGCCAGGCAAGCTCGATGGCCTCGGCGACGCTTGTGAACTCGACGGGCTTGATCAGCCTGGCGGCTGTGACGAGCTCGAGGACTTGGCGTTGTGTTGCTTCGAGCGAGTTCGAGTCCTCGGCGCCAATCTCGACGAGCAGGGCCGCGGCGTTGGGATCGAGAGTTCTCCAGTAAGACGGCGTCTCCGCAAAGGCCTGACCGGCCGCGGTGAGCGCCGGAGCGACCATCAGCTCGACGGCGGAGGCACCGAGGCTCACGAGGCCAGGAACAAGGGCGATCGCTTCATCGATCGTGGGGACTGGAATCCATGCCACGCTCGTCACGCGGGGTGCTGGAATCGTTTCCAGTACGGCTTCAGCGATGAACGCGAGTGTACCCTCTGAGCCGACGAGCAGCCGTCGAAAAATCCCGAGCGGTGTTTCACCGTCGAGAAGCGCACAAAGCCGCAACCCGTGCGTGTTCCTGATCGCGTACTTGCGACGCGTACGATCCGCCAGCACCGGATCTGCCAGAATCTCTTTTCGCAGTTCGAGCAAGCCTTCGGCGAGCTGCGGCTCTGCCAGCGCAAATTCTTTTTCCGCATCGGGTCTCGAGGTGTCAATTACAGCGCCGGATGGCGTTACGAAAGTGAGCGCGGAGACGGTATGGTAGGCGTCTTTCTGCACGGTGCACCGCATGCCACCGGCGTTGTTCGCAATCACGCCTCCGATGGTGCAAGCATGCGCGCTGGCGGGATCCGGTCCCAGCCGGCGACCATGCTGCTCCAGGAGTGAGTTGATGTGGCCGAGAATCATCCCAGGGCGCGCTCGCACGCGTTGACCGTCATCCTCCACTTTGCCGCCATACCAGTGACGGCGTACATCGATCAGAATGTCGTCGGATTGCGATTGGCCGTTGAGACTCGTGCCGGCCGCCCGAAACGTCGCGTGTCGCCCGGTCTCACGGCAATAGCGGAAGAGTTTCACGATGTCAGCGGCCGTTCGAGGGAGCACGACAACCTGAGGGACGAGCCGATACGGGCTCGCATCGGAGGCATACCGTACGAGATCGATTGCCCTGTGGAGGACGTTCTCCTTACCCAGAAGGGCAATGAGGTCGGCCTTCAGGTCATTTGGTGTTCCGTCGAGCAGAGACGCGGGGACTGCATCACTCGTCGGTGGCCCGTCGTACCGTCCTATGCACGTAGGGTTCGCTGAAAGTAGCTTTCTAATCATGGCTGTTTTGTGTTCTTGTGAATGCGACGATGATTAGAAGGCATCCTTAAAGCCAAAAAATGCGGAGGGCTTAAGTCCTTGAAAATAAGATGGTTACCTTTTCTGTGATGATTCGGGTTGCTGAACTCCTGTCAACACGTTCACTCAACTGACTAGGCTTTGACGGCGGGGATTGTCGACCCAGTCCCGCGAATGGTCTGCTGGTGATCCCATAGAGATACCCGACCGGCAACAATCGCAACAGAACTTCGGGATCGATCGAGGGCCGGCCCGCGGGGCTATAAAAGTCTTTCACCTGTTCCCGCACGAAGCTCACCATGCTTGTTGCACATCACGTCACGCAACGAAAAGACTTAGCGTTTCTGCATTCAGCTCCGCGGTCGCCGAAGCACCCGCAATTTCCTAGCGCATTCGCATTTGGGGGTTATTGAACCGATTCCAAACAAGATCGGCGAGGCATCGTTTCAGCGAAGTCTTTGAAACTGTTCTTACTGATCTTCAGTGATCGAATCTTGTACTCCAGGGTAGATCGGGCAATGCCCAGTCTGGAAGCCGCGCCCGAAGGTCCGAAGACGCGCCCTGCGCTTTCTCTCAAGGCAGCCTCAATCATCTCTTTTTCCTGAGCGGCGAGTTTTTCGGTGAGGTCCAGCGGGACTTTCGGTTCGGTCGCAAGCGGTTGCTGAGCAAGCCAGGTCTTGTCGAGCGAGAAATTCTCTGTTTCGCACATGATGACAGATCGCTCAATCACGTTCTGCAATTCGCGGATGTTCCCTGGCCAGGGGTAGGAGCGAAGCAAGTCGAGGCTTTCTTTGGATATCCCCTGCATGTTCTTTCCTACTTTCCTCGCGCAATGATCGACGAAGTATTCGACCAGCACAGGAATGTCTTCTCGTCGTTCCCGCAGAGGAGGCATATCAATCGGAAAAACGTTGAGACGGTAGAAGAGATCGCTGCGAAACGTGCCAGCCTGGATGGCCACCTGCAAGTTACGGTTGGTGGCAGCAATCACACGTACGTTGGTACGGATGGAGCGAGTTCCGCCGACACGCTCAAATTCGTGTTCTTGCAAAACGCGTAGCAAAGCAATCTGGGTTTCGAGAGAAAGCTCTCCGACTTCATCGAGGAACATCGTGCCTCCTTCTGCAAGTTCGAACTTCCCCAGACGGCGCTGCAACGCTCCAGTGAAAGAGCCCTTCTCATGGCCAAACAATTCAGAGGCAATCAAATCGCGAGGGATGGCTGCGCAGTTTACGCTTACAAAGGCGCGTGAGGAGCGCCGCGACCGCCGATGGATCGCACGCGCAACAAGTTCCTTGCCCGTTCCGGTCTCTCCGGTGATCAGCACGGTGGCATCTACGGGAGCAACCTTACATACAAGAGAGAGTACCTTTTGCAAGGCGCCAGAACTCCCGACGATCTCGTCGCACATCGATTCTTCATCGATTTCCTCGGGCAGCGCGACGCTCTTGTGTTTGAGCCTCTCTTCAGGCTGCTTTGGATCCCCCATGATTACCGCGACGCTAGCCATAACTTGCCTCACTGATCTATGAACGTTGCACGCTTGTTAGACCCATCTGTTAATGTCACGCATTCTGGAGGTAGCCCCTTTTGCGAACAACCCCATTTTGAGTCGCTCTTCACACCATATCGGGACGCCCTATCAATCAATTTCGAGCGCCATAGGCACTCAGTTGAAAGAACCGGCCACTCTTTCGGACCGAGCAATTCCTCATAAAGAAAGGTGAAGTAAAGGTACGTGAGGGCTATGTCTCCCGATCAGGAATGCGGATGCGCTTCCATCCAAAAAGGCGAGCATCGACCGACCAGGCTCCGGGGCCGAGTAGTGCCAGGGCGGCACCGAGCGTCCCCAACTGGATACAAGTCCAAGGATTTCCCGGATGCGAGACCGCGTTCCACAGCGCGATGACCGCCACAAGTGCGCCCGCGACGGGCGTCCCTAAACCTGCGAGCAGAAGTATTCCTACGCACGTCGTGACGGCAGGTAGTATCGCCGAACCGAGCGCAGGCCCGCTTAGCAGTTTTGTGATGCCATGCACAATCAATGCAATTCCGGCAACCAGCCGCATCAACAGGAGGCCAATGCCAGGGGAACCATAGGCAAACGTGGAGTATAGACGTCGCACAACAAAGGGGAGAGTACAAGAATCCCAACGCACTCTGTAACCTCGAAAGTGCCTCGTGAGCCACTCTTTTGAGGAGACTAAACCTCGATGATTCCGCGCTTCACGCCGATCATGGCGGCATGGGTTCGGTCGTTAGCACCCAATTTGGAGAGGATGTTTCGGACTTGGCCCTTGACGGTTTCTTCGCTGACCGAAAGCTGCGCCGCAATCTCTTTATTCGCATTCCCTTCGGCGATCAAACGCAGGACGCGGATTTCCGCTGGGGTCAGAGCTTCGTCGATGGAATGCTCGGCGATTTGGTAGGAGGCCTCAGGGGACAATGCCTTTCTCCCGGCATGGACGGCGCGGATTGTCTCCAACAGTTCCTTGTGCAAGCTGTTTTTTAGCAGATAAGCCCGCGCGCCAGCTTTCATCGCACGCAAAACCTGTACATCCCCGGCGTAGGTCGTCAAGACGACGATTCTTGCCTCGGGAAACTCGCCTCGAATCGCGCTCAACGCATCAAGTCCGCCCATTTCCGGCATCTGCAAATCCATCAGCGTGACGTCCGGACGATGCGCACGGAATTGTTGGATCGCTTCACGCCCATTCGATGCTTCCGCTACTAAACTCATATCTGCTTGGCCAGCGACGAGCGCAGCGATCCCTTGGCGCAGTACCGGATGATCGTCGACCGACAAGATCCGAATCGGGCCTGCCTCAGCGCTCATCACTTCGCCTCCGTGTCTTTCCCAGCGAGCTTCTCAAACAGCCACGACCGGCGTCTCACAGATGTCTCGTAAGCACGCGAAGCAGGAATGCTCAGCTCAAGCTCTGTACCCGACTGAAGCTCGCTCCACACCGCCAGTTTGCCGCCCATCAGCTTGGCGCGTTCCCGTATGCCGCGCAAACCGTAGTGTCCGGGCTGTCCCTCTTTACTGAGAACCGTCGGGTCAATACCCTTTCCGTCATCCCGGACCCGTAGCCGAAGCTGCCAGTCGTCATAACGGATTTCGACTTCGATCTTGTTCGCTTGTGCGTGTTTGAAGGCGTTGCGCACAGCCTCACCTGCAATCCGGTAGACTTCGTCCCGCAGGATTGGTCGGAGATCCCGCGATGTGCCTTCCACTTCCACATAAAACTCGGCTCCATTCGGGTTCATTTCACCAGAGGCAAGCTCTTTGCCCAAAGTATTTATCGCTTGTGCAAGATCATTGGGAACGACCGCAGAGGAGCGCAACCCCTGCACGGCATCCCGCCCCTCGGTAATCGCTTGCGCGGCTTGATCGATCGCGCTCTCAAATCTTTGTTTCGCCTCACCCTGCGAGAGTAGGTTGGTAGCCGCTTGAAACTGCAGCATCAGGCCGTGAAAACTCTGCAGCAGCGTATCGTGCAGTTCTCGCGCGATGCGCGTCCGCTCGTTTACGCGCTCTTCCAGGCGCACATGGAATTGCTGCGCCATCTGCCGCAGCCGTAGCCGATAAAGCACCCACAGCAATCCCAGGAAGGCGGCCACGCACGACAAACGGAACCAGGTGGTCTGGTAGAAATACGGCTGCTGCGTGATTTTGTACGCGATGCCCATCCGATCCCAGACTCCGTCGGCGTTACATGCCCGCACATGGAATTCATGGGTACCTACGGGTAAGCCCGTATAGACCGCAGTGACGGCCGCGTCCGCGTCCAGCCACTCCCGATCTACATCATCCAGGCGGTATTGGAAGCGGACCCTCTCGGGTGACGTCAGCTCGATGGCGTCGAAGTGCAATTCAATATGGTTTGAGCCGGGCGGCACGACCAGCTCACGGCCGACGGGTTGCGGCGTCTTTCCAACCACAATCTTCTCCATATAAATCGCTGGCTCTTCAGAACTGTGAGGTGGCGCGGAAGACTCAAGCATAGCCACTCCTTGCTCCGTCGCGACCCAGACCTTGCCGTCTTTCGTCATGGCCATATTGCGATAGCCGCCACTGCATTCCGCGGTATTCATCCCGTCCGCCCGGTCGAAGCGAGTGTAATCCGGAGGCGCGTCCGGATTGTTCTCCCATTTTTCAAGGCTGTCCGGCGCGGCCCGGTAAATGCCATCTCCGCAAAACCAAAGAGCGTCTGGAGACCTCAGCATGCCTGTGATCTTCGGCGCGACATCCAGTCGGACGGACCGAGTTTCCTGGACATGGAAGGTGCCGCTGAAAGGTCCAAATGCAAAGAGCTCTCCGCGTTGATCCTCCCCGAATCCGAATCGCCCCGCCCCAATGGAAGTATTGTTGGTCGTTGAGACCGCGACGAACCTGTCCTTCTCCAGGCGGTCGATCCCTCCGGTAGTCTCCGCCCAAATCACACCGCGCCGATCCTCATACACCGATAACACGTTGTCGCTCGAAATCCCGTCGAGGGTGGTAAAGTTCCGCACCTGCCCATCCTGGATACGGCGAAGACCGTCAGAATAAGGAATCCAGAGCGAACCGTTGCTTGCAGGCAGGATTGCGACCGGGATCTTGTCCGTCAGCTTGTCCTCTTTGAGGAATGCCGTAAACCGCCCTTCCCGGAAGCGGAAGATTCCACCGCCGAAGGTACCGATCAAAATATCGCGGTTTCGATCTTCGGCAAGCGAATACACGCAAGAGTTTAGAAGGCCATTTTTCTCGGAATAGGAATGAAACCGGCGTCCGTCGAACCAAGACAATCCTCCGCAATCGCTGCCGACCCAAAGCTTGCCGTCGCTTGCAGCCAGCACCGCCCGGGGAACGCCCAGCGGCAGACCGTCCGCCACCGTAAACATTCTTACCGCTCGTCTCTTGAATCGAATGAGTCCTGTCCCCTTCGTGCCGGCCCACACATCGCCATTGCGATCAAAACATAGATAAGTAGGAAGGGCGGCACCCATATTGGACGCTATCAACTCTCGACCAGAGTTTGTCACGCGATATAAGCTGCCTGATTGGGAGAACCAGACCGCTCCTTGTGGGTCTTCATTTACCCGAAACACTGCGGCAACAGGCTTCAACCGTTCAATCGATGCCCCCACTTGCCGCGCCAAGCCTGCCACACTGCAGTACCAAATCGTTCCGGCATGGTCCTCAAAAACGTGAAAAATCTCATTCTGGCCCACACCCAGACTCGCGGACACCTCCGGATGTTGAATCACTTGCGTGCCGTCCCATTCCATGAATCCTTTGGAAGTGATCACAAGGAGATGACCGTTGGAGGCTTCCTCGATCCGGGAGGTCCAAAGTTTTGGGATGACTACTGAGAATTTATCTTGATCGAATCGATACAGTCCGGTCATTGTCCCCACAAAGAGGGTGCCGGTGCGACTGAAGTGAAGGCATTGAATAGAATCGCCTTCGCCCGAGTCGGGATGATATAGGTCGGATATTGTGTGTCCCGGGTCGCTCATCCCTCCGCTCTGAATTCGCGCCAGGCCGCGTTTGGTGCCCACCCAAAGGGCGCCGTCCGGTGCCTCAGCCAGAGTATTCACCGAGACCGGCGACGCTTGCGGCAGAAACATGACCGGAGCGAAGTGCCGGCCATCGAAGCGCAAGAGCCCCTCTTCGGTGCCAACCCATAGAAAGCCATCTCGCGTTTGCACTATGGCGTTCACGCGATTCGATAAAAGCCCGTCTTCAACGGTAAAGTTTTTACCGATGTAATCGTTGGCCGATTGGGTAAGGTCGAGGGCAAGCGCCCGATCGTCGATACATGCGATGAGACTTATGCCCAAGCACGCAGTTCTCACGAGACCACGTCTCGCAACGAACGCATTACATACGAAGTGAGTCCAGGTCATGGGCACCCTTTGACGCAGTCACTTAGGTTAGTGTTCCGGGCGCCGGTAGCCGCCAGTCCGATAATAAATAACTGGATCGTCCTTGCCAATGTTCTTGGCCTACTGTTCTCGGTCTACAAGAAGCGTCAGTCGTTGCCATGGCCAACCGATGAAAGATAGGCTGGCTGGAAGAAAATGCGCGGGTATCGATCGGGCCGGTGCCCGAGACGCCTGGAGCGAGAAAGAAGACTATTTCCAGATCGGGGCGGACAAAATTATCCTGGCGGCTCGGTTTTCTTCGTCAGGATCATTTTTGGTACGGTGTAAAGGCGTTGTCTAGAGTAACCCGACCTGCCCAAAAACCTCCAATCGGGATCGCTTGTAACCCATTCATTTTACGGAATCGGGATTTACAGTTTTGCACTGCCCAGAATCAGATGAGTCTGCCGCGAAAGTCGGTTCGTCCGAAGAAACGGAGAAACTGGGAGATGGAAAATGTCTAGAGGAGCCGAGAAAATCGTTTGTGGGTTTCCTAGTGCGATTCAATTTCTTCGACTTTCTCGTCAGTGAGTTTTTCAACAGACTCAGATGTTTTTGGGAACGCCTTTGTTAGCAAGGCGCGGTTTCGATGTGTTGGGCAGGAGCGCCGAATCTGTGCCAAATGACACGCAAAGATGCGACTAACGGCACGGAAAGATAAATCCCCACGATTCCCCCGACCGCGCCCCCAATCATGACCGTGAAGATGGCCAGCAGGGGATGGATTTCCAGTTCGTGGCCCATGACGCGCGGGGAGATTCCGTAGTCCATGACCATCCGCCAAAGGCCCAGCAGTGCCGCCATCCAAATCCAGTGGGAGTGCGTAAGCATCCCAACTGAAGCGATGGCGATTAACGCGGTGATCCAACCGGCCACGGGAATGAATTCAAGGACTCCGGCCATGAGGCCCAGAGCAAGTGCGTGCGGGTAACCGAGCAACAGCATTGCAATGGAGCAAAAGATGAGCGACAGGACGGCAAGGATGACCTTGGCCCGGATGTAGTGTCGCAGCATGTTGTCTAGGTCCGCGGCTAAGCCCTCGACTTCTTCGCACGTTTCCGTGGTCGAGACGAGTTGAATGACACCATTCGCTATTCTCTCGCCGTCACTCAGAAAAAAAAGGCCGAGAATCGGAATCAGCACGATCCCACCAAACGCAACCGATACAAACCGCCGCGCGGATTCCACCAAACCGCGGATACTTTCCTTGCGCTGGTGCAAAAAGGCTTTTGCGCGAAGCGACTGGGCCTCGTCCCAGCCATTCCGGTGTCCCATGTCAACGGCAATGTCACCTGAATAAACATTTTCCATCATCGCCGGTGAGTCCCGGAACACCTGCTCCACCCTGGGGACGAGTTGCGGAGCGAAATGGTGGGTAATGAACCCGAGAAGAATCAGCAGCGCCAGGTAGGCTTCCGCAACGTGCGGGCCTCTCAGATTTTAAAAAAACAGTGAGTGCCTCTGCAAAAACCTCACTATGGGATTAATCAGGTAAGCGAACAGAATCGAGAAAGCGAAAATCACGATGATGGCGCGGGCGGCGTACACAATCGCCAGCATCAATCCGAACAGTAGCGCGGTCATCAGTATGTTCACAGTGCGGCGATCCGGGAAAGCCATGTTCATCACCTTGGGTGATTCGATGATTGCGCTTGAGACTCGAGATTCTGCTTGATGGAAGCCAGGGCCTTTTCCAGCGAAGACCGGGTCTTATCCACTGCGACTTTCCGCACAATTCCACCCTTTAAACCGGTCAGGCCCGCCTGTTGTGATCCCTTCATGGTTATCAGGTAGAAGCCGGGATGAAGCGGGTGTTCGTCGTCTTTGACGCACACCGTCAGGTCCAGCGCGCTTTCGAAGTAGTGGCTCGCGTAAAGCTGTTTCACGGCTACAGCATACGCAGGCCGTTCCGGCGACTTGCCCTGATAAACGATCGCTTGCACCACGCGCAGGGTCGGCTTCAGTCCAAAATTCACTTTTTCCCAATAGAACTCGGATTGGATATTGCCGGAATCGGCTTTCGGGTAGTTGAGGAGGTATTCATGCAATTCGGGCAGATACACAGGGAGTGCCTTCGAGCGGCTGAGCAAAGTAGCAAACGTTTCCGCCACGACGGCCGGGTGATCTTTGTCGCGATAGGTTCCCAGAGCCGAGTTGCCGCCCTGTTCGTAGTTGAGGAGGGCTTGTAAAGCCATTTGCTGCGCCAAGCGATTAGCCTGGTCGTTGGCATCCGGCGCAGACCAATTCACGGAACGCTGGAACCCTTCCATCGCTTCCGTCGGCAGCTGCACCTCGCAATGGCTTGGCTTGCAATTCTTCAGCTGCTTAAAATCTTGTTCATCCAACGTAAAGTCGGAAAGGTCCGAAAGCTGTGGCGGATCGCTGAACTTTCGGAGTGCGATGTAACTCGGGAGTTTGCGCAGCGCATCGAGATCCGATGCAAATTCAAGGTAACGCTGCGGAGTTGAATTTATGTAGACAGAGCCAAAAACAAATACCTGATCCGCAGTCGGGGAGTCCAATATCTTCGCGAGTGCCTTTCCTTCGCGGATTTCCCTGATTTGGTCGTCGTTCAGGCCAATGAACTCGTGGAAAAACTTGCCGGGTTCGGCCGACTTGCCCGTTGGCGGAATTCCCGATCCGATGACCGGAGAAAGTAGCAGGGCAAGTACAGCCACGGTCGCGATTCTTCCGTGCATGAGGCGATTCTCCGATACCTGATTCCGAAAATGACCGTTTTTCCGCTCTTGGCTCATGCCGCCGCGTCACGGTCTAATTCTTCAGCCAAAACCGTGACGGCAAGATTGCAAGCCTGTACTCCCTGTACCACACCGAGCTTTAGAACTTCCATGATTTCTGCAACAGTTGCACCGGCCCTGAACGCGTTCTTAATGTGGCGCCGTGTACCCGGGCCATAAATGTGTACGTAAGCTGCGTCGAAAGCGATGAGCAGGAGTTCCAGCTCTTTGGGAGCAAGAACGTTGTCGGCGTACAGCAAGGCACACATGGACATGTATTGATCGGTCCACACGGGGTCAAGAAATAGAACGGAATCCCACTCTTCGCTCCAGTGTCCGATTGCCTTCATCTTTTCCACGGACGGGGTGGCTTCTCCAACTCTTTCCAATTGCTTCTTCCGCAAGTCGCTGAAGTCTTCCAAGCTACCCATGCTGGCTTCCTGGATTAGGAGGGGAGCATTGAAGCTAAAGGAATGAATGGACATCACAGACGCACACTTGAGAACGAATAAGATTTCGTGACGGCTCGCACCCGCGGCGAGCGCAGCTCGAATGTGGCGGCGCGTGCCCTCCGGGTTCAGGTTTGTGCGGGAAGCATTTAAACCGACGCTGACTAATTCTATGAACCTGATGGGCAAAATCCCGTCCATCTGCGGATTCGTGGTCATCTTCACGGTGTGCTCCGCCCAGGCTGGATCCCATTCTTTGAGTTGATTAAGTGCTGCCGCCCAGGGGCTTACCGGCTGCTGATTCACTGACGCCTTTGCCTTACTGCTTTCCGTTGCCATGTTTCTTCCTCTTTATCCGTCTTTTGCCAGACTTGATGTTTCTTTTGAAATTTGACTAACCACAAGCGATGGCACGGGCTTACCAGCCAATACCGCGCCAATGTTGTCCAATGCAAGCATGCCCATCGCCGTCCGCGTCTCGATGGTGGCGCTGCCAATGTGGGGCAGGAGGAATGCGTTCTTGAGATCAAGATATCCCGGATGAAGTTTTGGTTCGCCTTCAAAAACGTCCAGTCCGGCCGCCGCAATCTGGCCACTTTTTAGCGCGGCGATCAGATCCTCGTCCACAACCAATCCACCCCGAGCTGTATTGACAATGATTGAGCCCTTTGGCAAAAGCTTGATTGTTTCGGCATTCAGAAAATGATAGGTTTCCGGCGTCTCCGGAGCATGCAAGCTCAGGAATTGACTTTCACGAAGCAAATCTCGAGGACTCTCGTGAAATACGGCGTCGCCTGCCACTCCGTCCGGCAATCGTGATGAATTCGAATAGTGGATCTTCATTCCAAAACCACGTGCCCGTCTCGCAACGGCTTGCCCCACGCGTCCCATTCCAAAAATGCCTAAGGTTTTTCCGCCGACCTGCCAGCCCAGCAACACGTTGGGATTCGACGGTCTCCAGACCCCCGAGCGAATGATTTCTTGCGCCTCGAAGGCTCGCCGTGATGCACCGAGCATCAGTAATATGGCTATGTCAGCCGTAGCTTCGTGGTTGACGCCCGGCGTATAGGCGATCGCAATCTTTCTACGGGCAGCCGCCTCCAAATCGATGTGCTCAAATCCCACGGAATAAGTCGCAATCACTTTTACCGAAGGCGAGAGTCTCTTGAAAAACTCCGAGTCGAGTCTGTCAACGGGCGTGATGAACAAGGCGTCCGCTCCATCCGATGCCGCGAGCAAGGCTTGCCGACTGAACGGAGCTTCGTTTGGATTACGTCGGGCCTCGTAACTCCGGTCGATTCGCTCCTCCACCTCTTTAACGTGGTGAGTCGTCACGACGAGAACCGGTTTGCTCATATTGCAGCCTCCTCTTCGGTCAGCTTGTTCAATCGGCTCTTCGTAAGCTGAGACCAAAAAATGACGGTCAGAGTCATGACTCCCTGCGCGGGGTGTACGACGCGTCCACCTATGTCGCCGGATCCCGACGGACCGGTCATCAACAGGGCATAGGCGGTGTTCCGAAAGGCAGGATGCCTGTACGCGAGATGCACGTTTTCAACAATGTCGACGGGATCCAGCAGAACGACAAGATCGTGCGCCAGGAACCCAATCGTGTTGACCCGCAAATCCGTTTCGCTCAGGAGCACAGAACCGGTTTCGGCGATTCCCATCGGGGAGCGCACAATCGCTACGTCGATGTCGCCGGCGGCCGCCCAATTCGAGTAGTCCTCGGGTGTTGAATTTCCCGCGAACTCGGGCACGGCCGAGCAAAAATTCTTGGCGTTCGGAAATCTGCTCCGAAGGAACGCTGCGAAATCCGACGGCCGCTGGTCGACGAGCACGCCCGCCATTTCCTCGAGTCCTTTCCGAAACCGTTGTAAGAAGTCCGCCTTGGCTAAGCGTGAGAAATCGGGTATTTCCGGCTTCGACTTCGCGGGAAGACGACTGTTTCCGATGCGCTCCAGAATGTTCTGTCGAGCAGTCATCATCTAGTTCTCCTTCTGTCGATGCTTTTTGTACCATTGGTGAAAAGTCTGGTTCGGGGGCGCGGGAAGGTCGCGGTGTTTGCCCCAGGCGTTCAGATCGTTGTAGATGGCGAAATGTGGGAGGACTTTCAGCGCAGCGTCGGCCATTTCGGTAGCTATTTGATACAGCTCGGGGTGGCTTAGAATCTTGCCGGCGGCCTTCAGTGCGGCCTTGTCTTGGTTAGGTTGACTTGATGCTTCTGGTCCATTACTCCACGCCATGCGTAAATCTGCTCGTGAATGTTGATCTTCACGGGGCATACGTTGGAGCAACTGCCATTCAGAGTGGAGGCATACGGCAGTTCGCTGTAGCGGTGGGTATCGAAGGTCGGCATCAAAATGATGCCGATCGGCCCCATATAGGTCGAGCCATAGCTCAGGCCGCCGCTGCGTCGGTACACGGGACAGGTGTTCATGCAAGCGCCGCAGCGGATGCACTTGAGAGACGGCCAGAACTGCTCCATTCCCAGGCGCTCTGACCTGCCATTGTCAACCACGATAACGTGCATTTCCCCGTCTTTGCGGGGCCCGCGGAAGTGCGACGTATATTGTGTAATCTTTTGCCCTGTGGCGCTGCGGGCCAGTAGGCGAACAAAGAGAGCGAGTTCCTTGTTCGAAGGGAGAATTTTTTCGATGCCCAGGCTGCAGATGCGGACTTTCGGTACATTGCCGGAGAGATCCGCGTTCCCCTCATTCGTAACCACGACAATTGCTCCTGTGTCAGCGATCGCGAAGTTGGCGCCGGTCATTCCTACATCGGCCTTCTCGATTAGCGGACGAGTGTGATTGCGCATTTGCTGCGCGAGATAAACCTCGTCACTGTTGTTGGGATCTGATCCATAGTTCCGGGCAAACAAGACGGCTACATCTTCCTTGGTTTTCTGAATGGCAGGGCCGGTGATATGGGCCGGAGGCTGATGATCGAGCTGCTGGATCCGTTCTCCAAGATCGGTCTCCGTGACGAGGATTCCTCTGTTCTCTAAGAACCGGCGCGTATCACATTCTTCCGTCAGCATGGACTTCGACTTGATGAGGCTCGTGGCCCCATGTTTAGCCATGGTGTCCGCGAGAATCTGGTTGTGATCGTGCGCATCGTTGGCCCAATGCACATGCACGCCATTGCGTTTCGCGCTCTCCTCAAACTGTTCAAGGTATTCCGCAAGATGGGAGAGGACGTGCTCTTTGGTTTCGGACGCGAGATCCCGAAGCTGTTCCCACTCAGGGACAGCCTCCGCGGCGCGATCCCTTGCGACGCGCGCTGACCAGATCAAGCGATCAAAATGACGCTCGCGTTCGCGGTCTTCGATGAACAGTTCGGCGTTTTCTGCCTGGTTCACTGGTTCCATGTCACACCCCGTTCAAGACTTGCGCAATGTGAAGAAACTTCAGCGGACTGCCAGTGCGACGAGCGCATCCTTGGAGATGCATCAGGCATGACATATCGGAAGAAATCACATATTCGGGTTTTGCAGAGCTTATGAACTCCAGTTTGTCGTAACCCATTCTGGAGGAGACCGCTTCTTCGGTGGCCGCGAAGGTACCTCCGAACCCACAGCACTCGTCATGACGATCAAATTCGACTACCTCGAGACCAGTCACTCGCTGGAGAAGAGCCTTGGGCTTGTTAAAGACAGGATCATGGACCCGCTCACTCATCGACGCCATGCCAATGCCGCGAATCGCGGAGCAGCTGTTGTGCAGGGCGACGCGGTGGGGGAAGGAAACTCCGGAGAACTTGTCGACCTTCAGAACGTCATACAGGAACTCCACAAGATCAAATGTATGTGTGGATACGTGTTCACGTTCGCGAGTCGCTTCCGCAGCAATGAACTTGTTTCGGATATGGTGGGTACAGCTACCCGACGGAACGACGATGTATTCGAACCGGGAGAAAAGTCTTACGAAATGTTCTTCTGTCGCGCGGCTGTCTTCCTCGCATCCTGAGTTGGCCATCGGCTGGCCGCAGCAGGTCTGCTCGAGCGGGTATTCCACCTCCACCCCAAGACGTTCCAGCAGCTCAAGGGTGGCAATGCCCACTTCTGGATAAAAGGCATCGAAATAACAGGGAACCACCAGTCCCACCTTCATTCGGCCTCCTGTCTCATCTGCTGATGCTCGCATCTCGGGCGGAAGTTGAATTTCCTGGTCTTAGTGAAAGAGATTGGTTTTCGCTAAATCGATCAGTTCGTCGCCGCGGCCGTTCATTACGGTGCGAAGCATGTACAAACTGAATCCCTTTGCCTCCTCGAGCGTGATCGTAGGAGGCATCGCAAGTTTCAGTCGCTGCGTGAGGACTTCAACAAGCGCGGGCCCTTTGTGTGAAAATGCGGCTCGCAAAGCGGGCTCAAGTTGTTCGGAACGTTCCACTCGCGCGCTAAACATCCCCATCGCTTCCGCGACCTTCGCAAAGCTGGGGTTCTTCAGGTCCGTGCTGAATGTGACGTAACCGCTGCTCTTCATTTCAACTTCAACGAACCCTAAAGCTCCGTTATTAAAGACAACAACCTTCACCGGCAGCTCCATCTGATTGAGGGTGAGAAGATCGCCAAGCAGCATGGCCAAACCACCGTCACCTGAGAAGCTGATTATCTGGCGATCGCGAAATGCGGCCTGCGCCCCAATCGCTTGTGGCATCGCGTTCGCCATAGAGCCGTGATTGAAAGAGCTCAGAATTCGGCGTTTGCCGTTCACCTTGAGATAGCGAGCGGTCCAGATGACCTCCGTACCGACATCACAGGTGAAAATGGCGTCCTCAGCAGCAAGTTTGTCGATGGTGGCGACTACGAACTCGGGGCGAAGAGGCGACGTACCTTCTTTGCCGGTGGCGAGAGCGTCGAGATCCTTTCTCGTGCGAGCATAGTGCGCCAGGGCTTTGTCCAAGTGACTGCGATCCGCCTTGTCGGGCAGCAGCGGCAATAAGGCTTGCAAGGTGCTTTTCACGTCGCCGATGAGTCCGATCTCGACGTGTGTTCGCCGACCGATCTGTTCACCACGAATGTCGACCTGGATGACGGTGGCTTGCTCGGGATAGAACTGGCGATATGGAAAGTCCGTCCCGAGCATGAGGAGGACCTCAGAATCCATGATCGCGTGATATCCAGATGAGAATCCGAGGAGCCCTGTCATCCCGACATCATAAGGATTGTCGTACTCGATAAATTCCTTGCCCCGAAACGCGAAGACAATAGGAGCCTTGAGTTTCGCTGCCGTGGCGATTAGTTCGTCGTGTGCTCCCTTGCAGCCTGCGCCTCCGAGAATCGTGATTTTTTTCGCACGGTTGAGCGCATCCGCGGCTCGTTTGAGCTGTTCTTTGTTGGGAGTCAAGGAATATGTGTTGTCCTCCACGGCTATGGCCAATGGTTTTTGCGTGCATTCACTGGCCATGACGGTTCCCGGGATGACAACGACAGCGACCGTGCGTTTGACGATTGCGGTCCGCATTGCAGTGGCTAGAACCCGCGGAAGTTGGTCTGGCTCCGAAACCAAAGCGCAATAATCGCTGCACTCTTTGTAGAGAATCTCTGGATGAGTTTCTTGAAAGTAGTTGTTGCCGAGTTCAATGCTCGGAATTTGGGCGGCGATCGCGAGAACCGGTACTCTGCTGCGGTAACAGTCGAATAGTCCGTTAATGAGATGCAGATTCCCGGGCCCACAGCTGCCGGCACACACGGCCAGTTCGTCGGTCAGGTGCGCTTCGGCACCCGCGGCGAAGGCCCCAGCTTCTTCATGGCGGACGTGAACCCATTGTATGTCCCCGTTAATGCGGATAGCGTCAGTGAAGGCATTCAGGGAATCTCCGGATACGCCATAAACGCGAGTCACACCCACCCCGCGCAGCATTTGTACGAGAACTTCACCTGTTTTCATGGTTGAGAGGCTCCTTCTCGGTTCAGGAGAAAGCACCTTGATTGCCAACCTCCGGAGGTGCATCAACTTTGGCAGGGAGTAACTTGTGTCAGGTCACGGCGATTCGAGCATCAGCTGATCTGGCAATCTTTGGCGCATGATTAAAGTCGTCCGCTAGTCGAGGGCTCGACCTTTCGGTCTAAAAATTGACACGTCCGCGGCGCGACTATGACATCAGGAACGCAACCACTCACTCTGGAGTTCCGCCCATCGCACGCACGAACTCATCGTGTGCGCGTGCATAATCCAACTGTGATTGCAGAAGGAGAGCCTTGGCGTCGAACTCTTGAGCGCTCGCCGCGGCGGCCTGCGACTTGAGCGCGGCGCCTCGCAATAGTTCTTGCTGCTGGACGCGGTTCGATTCGTGCCGCAGCGTCAGGAGCTCTTCCGAGACTTTGAGCATCTGTTGTGTTCGTTCCACTTTGTTGTAGGCGGTTTGAACCTGTAGTTCGACCTCGTCTGTAACCTTCGCAAGGTTCTCCTTCGCTCCGGACAACTGGGATTCGCGTTCATGGAGAACGGCGCGTTTGTGGCCGGCGTCGAAGAGGTCGTAGCTGAAGTGAACGCCGAAGGTGCCGAAGTTGTGCGCGAGAAACGGAACATTGTTCTGGTAACTATAGCGGCCGAACGCGTCAACATCGGGCAGCCAGATATCGGTCTTGGCCAGACGCACGGCGGCCACCGCTTTCTCGACCTCGGCGCGGGCGGCTCGTATTTCCGGGTGTGAATCCTTCGCCGTCGCAACACATTCCTCGCGTGGGCAGCTCTCCTGAACTTCGCCAACCGATGGATCGAGATCAATAGCCGTGTTCAGAGGCAGGCCCATGAGGTCGTTGAGTTTCAGCTTGAGGTCTGTCAACTGAAAATCTGTCGTCAACAATTCCTGTTTCGCTTGCAGAAGATTCGCTCGGCTTTCGATCGACTCCTGCTCGAGAGAAGCGCCGAACCTAACCTGAGCGATGCGCTCGCTCTCAATGTCCTGCGCGGCTTGAATTCTCGCCTCAGTCGCGCTGCGATGTGCTTGAGCAATCAGGACCGTGTAATACACCTCATGCACCGCCAGAGCTACGTCATTGTTTGTCAGTTGCGCCTTCGCGCGCGACGCCATTACCTCGGCCTGGGCGATATCGTTCGCCCTTCTGATTTTCAGTAGCGAGGTCAAGGGCTGAGTGATCTGGGTTCCACTGGTCGTGAGGTTACGTCCCCCCTGGTTGAGGATCGTGTCTGCTGCGGGAATCGGAGTGCCGGCAACGGTGCCCAGGCTACCGCCCTGAATCTCAATCAGTTGCGTATCCGTCAGCCGGGCAAAGTTGCTGTCATTGTGTATCGACGGGAAATAGGAACTCTTTTCAGCTTCTTTTGCGTGTTGCTTCTGGTCTACAGAGAATCCCGCGAGGCGTACGTTATGGTTGTGTTTAAGCGCCAGCTCAACCGCTTCGCGCAGAGTAATGTGTCGCGGACCCGCGGCATCTGGCGTCTGAGCCGTCACACCAGGTAAAGTCCAGAGCGTCGCCGCGACCAGAAGAGCAAGAACCTTTCGCTTCATGATTTTGACTCCTTCTGGAGTGACAATGTTTGCTGAATCGCCTTCAGATCGCCATAGTCCAAAGGCGATTTGCGGAGCAGGGCCACCAACACCAGCGCACACGCGCAACTCCAGGCGACCAACAGAAAGCCATCGACAATACTCAGGCTGAAGGCTTGGAGACGTAGCCGCGCCGCAATCAAATCCACCGCGCGCTCTCCGGCGGCTGCGATGCCGGCTGTTTTCGCGGCTAGTCCAGCCGTCATCGCGCGTATGTTCTGAGTAATGACCCAGTCTCCGGTGCTGACGTGGAGTCCCAGTAGGTTGGAGTGTAGTTTTTCGCGCTGGGCCAGAAAGTGACCCATGTAGATAGCGCCCGCGGTGCCGCCAAACAGGCGAACGACATGGAAGAAGGCCGAGAACGTAAGAACCCGCTCGGGCTTCGACAAAGCACCCGTGAAGATGGCCTGCAACACGATGCACCCCACGAGGCCGATAAAGGCAAACGCCTGTCCGACTCCAGTCAGCAACTCAGTGCGGTAAAAATTCTCGGCCGCCCACGTGCTGCTGTACTGCGCGTTCAACCAGGCTGCGAATGCGGTACAAGCAAGGCCCGCTGCTAAGAGCAGACGCGGATCGACTTTGCGCAGCAAAAGATACCCAGCCGTAAACGCGATGGGCAGAAGCGGAAGGGCGCTCCAAATAATCGCCGACCCGATCTGATCTGCTTCCAATCCTCGTATAGCTAGCGACTGGGGAATAAGAATGATGGTCGTGACCAGTGTGAAGCGAAACCAAAAAAGCAGACCGCCCAACAACACCGTGTTCCATTTCGCCAGATACGGCAGCGCCACAAGGGGGTTAGGGCCGCGCAGCCTCCGTACGAGCGCGCACGAAAGAAAAAACATCCCGCACCAAAACCAGGCATTGAACACACCGGAACGAAACCAATCGAGTCGCTGACCTTGCTGCAAAGCGGCGAATACGAAAGCCAAACCCAGGCTCAGATAGAGGAACCCGGCGAAGCTTGGGGCAGGGCCAGTTTTCTTGCGTGGCGTCGTCGGCGGAATACCCAGGTACACGCAGAGAATCATGAAGGGCGCGATGGCGGCCGAGTTCCAGAACATCCAATGCCACGAGAGATGCTCTCGGTACCAGCCGAACAGCGATGGCGCGATATTGACCGCGCCGTCGACAAAAGTGGCGTACAAGGCAATCGTAAATGGAAGATAGCGCAACGGAATGGCGCGGAGCGCGAACGTCAATGTGAGCGGATAGAAGGTGCCCGAGGTTATCCCTGCAAGAACCAGCGCGGCGACAAGCAGTGTGTAGCTGTGTATGAATGGGAGATAGGCGCAAGTTAGAGCGAAGATTGCGGCGGCGCCGAGCAGGATGCGCCGTGGGCCAAACAATCCTCCAAGATAGACGGTGAACGGCCCGATGAACATCAATGACGCGTTGTAGGCGCTATCCAGCCAGGCGCCATCGTCGAAGCTTATGCCGACGTGCCCCTTCAGATCCGCAATACCAAGGGTCAACATACGGCCTGTTAGCGTCACCAGACCTGCACCGAGAACGACTCCCAGAATTCCGAGCAGGGGACGCGTCGACACCTCCGATGGAATGGCGGCAGCGGCGCCATGCGCAATGTCGAGTGCGGTGGGGCGGATGGAAATGCTCGAAGTTCCCATGATTACGGCTACTGTCTCGTCCGGACGGTTGCAATCACGGAAAGTCCGGGACGCAGTTTTGCGGCGAAGGTGGAATCGTCGAGCGCGATCTTGACCGGAATCCGTTGCACGACTTTGGTGAAATTCCCGGTCGCATTGTCGGGCGGAAGCAGAGCGAATTGCGATCCGCTGGCCGGGGCTATCTCCAGTACTTTTCCGTGAATGACCTGGCCTGGGAACTGGTCGATCCGAATTTCGGCGGGATCGCCAACCTTCACATTGGTCAGTTGGGTTTCCCGGTAATTGGCTTGTACCCACTTCGTGACATCGACGAAGGATATGACCTGCGTGCCGGGCGAAACGAGCTGCCCGACGCGGACTTGCCGTTCACCTACGGTGCCGTCGCCCGGGGCGTAGATCTTCGTATATCCCAGATTGACCGTGGTGGCCGCCAGGTTTGCTTGCTTTGCGCGCAGATCGGCCTGCAGTTGCAAGTCCTGAGATTCGAGAACGGCCTTCGAGCGGCGCTCGGCTTCGGCGCCGAGTTCATTGCTGCGCAACAGGGTCTGGGCTTGTGCAAGGTCGGCGTCGCGGCTGGCGAACTGTGCCGTGAGGCGCGCTTCGTCGGCCACGGCTGACTCGAGTTTCTGCTGTGTGGCGGAATGCGCTTGATAAAGGTCTTCCTGGCGCTTGTGTTCGGAGCGGGCGTGAATGAGGTCGGCTTCCACGGCTTCCTTTCCGGCCTGCGCCGCCGCGATTTGCGCCTTTGCCTGATCGATGCCGGCTAGGGCTTTCTCAATCCGTGTATCCTGCAACTCGCGTTGCCGGCGGTTGTTTTCGATCGCTGCCCGAGCTGCCTCGACTGCCGCGCTGGCTTGGTCCACCTGCGCTCGGTAATCGTCATCCTGTAATTCGACAATCAGATCGCCCTTGTGAACCTGTTGATAGTCGGCGACGTGGACCGCTCGAACGATGCCTGCCACTTTGGTGCTCAACGGCGTCAGATCTCCGCGAACGTAGGCGTCATCCGTGACCTGCTCCGTTTTTCCGCCTTCCCAGGCATTCCAGTTACGCGTAAGGGTAATCAGAATGGCTAGTGCGAGCAGTATGACCACCAAGGGAGTTACGAATTTTTTCCATCCGGCCTCTGGCCGAGGGACGTTCTGAATTGTCTCGTGCTCAGGCGTCGGTTTCGCGGAGGGTGTGGCAGAGTTGGCGGGCACGGGGGTGGAAGACATCAACTTGCTCCTTGGCGCCAAGAAGATTTTGTAACCGCAAGAGCTTTCATGGTTGGTTTACCCGGCGGTCAGGCTGCCGTCCTCTGCGACCGCTCTTTGGAAGGTCGTCCAACCACCAAACATCGTCGACATGAAGAATCACAAAGTTTTCTGGCGTCCACGCGTCACAGTGGGGCAAGCCGTGTGCCAAAAGCGTTGCAAAGAGAGAGGCGGCAAGATGCTGGAAGGAAAGGTCTTGCAGTGAACCCTATGTCGTTCACCCCTTCTGCGGATTTTGCAGCTGCCAACCGTTTAGCGCTTTCGCCACCCGATTGACACCGGTATATTTCCAGCCGGATGCTGATCGACCGGAATGCGGCTCTCATAAGGAATTCGATGAGCCCGCGCTTTCAATTGGCGGAGATGAGTCACGCAAAAGACGGAGCGACCCGCAATCCGAACTCCGATAAGCGAGGCGGAACGCTATGAACCAGCAACGGCAGTGCTCTCTCGAGAAGCCGCGGCCTCCACGAACCACGGTCGTGCCTATCGGGCCGCAAGCTTACGTTGATGAATCGGCGCTACGACAACTCGTGGTACTCTCCGCGCAAGCTGCCGTCTGGCGCGCAATAGCCGGGCCTTGAAGGTGCTACTGGAAACGCC
This sequence comes from Candidatus Acidiferrales bacterium, assembly GCA_963783955.1. Taxonomy (GTDB): domain Bacteria; phylum Acidobacteriota; class Terriglobia; order Acidiferrales; family UBA7541; genus Acidiferrum. The sequence continues at coordinate 29,305 of CAWAPN010000009.1, forward strand.
GAGTAGCGCGCAAGCTTCTCGAATCGATAACTCCTGGAAATGGATCATGATGAATGCCTGTCGAGGCAAAGGCTTCATCTGGCCAAGGCGCTCGTTGATCAGTTGAAGGGTCTCTTGTTCTCCGTGCACTGCTTCCGGATCGGGTTGCAAGCCGGCGATTCGTTCGGTCCAGTTTGATTCATACGATGTTTTAGTTTCAGGAAACGGGACGATCCGCGATAGCCTGCGCTTTCGTTGAACCATCAATGCAGCGTTGAACACAATTCGCGTGAACCACGTCGTAAGTGCAGACCGGCCTTCGAAGCCTCGTAGGTTCAGATAACCAGAAAGATAGGCATTGTGGACAGCATCTTCGGCGTCTTCTGTGTTTCGAACGATGCTGCGGGCAAGCGCCAGGAATCTCTGCCGAGAGGTCTCGAACATTTCATGAAAGGCCTTTCTCTGAAGCTCGTCTACATGACCCCGCACAGGATTTGGCATATCGTGAGCTGCTGGGTGGCAAGAGGCTGAGCCGGCATTCCTGTTTCGCGACCTAAGTAGACGCAGAGCATTACCCGCAACGTCAGCGCTCGCACCTCGTCGAAATCCCAGCGACTCTAATTGGTAGGTGATCATCAACATCTCCGGCTGTTTCACGACTCCGTCCAGCAAATCCATATCCAACCGCAGTCATAAGTCGGATCCGTGCGGCAATCAGTGTTATGTCCTGATTTCACAAGGAGATGCGGATTTGCGCCTCCGGTGGAGACAAACGAGTTCAGCCAGCGGAGGAAGTTCGTGGCGGTGCTTTGACGGTAGCGTCGATTGTGTGACTTGGTGTGGCGATCCGCTGGCAGTGACAATTCTCACCTCTGAATCCACCTGTGCTTTTCAGTGATGGCCTCGGTCGTCAACCGCTTGCATGATTTGTCCCATTTCCATCGCGTTACTTGCAGGAATCTCTTGAAGAGATATCGCCAATTGCTCGGTAGCCACTCCAGTTAGCTGTTGAAACATGGACCAAAGCCTCTTGAGCATGTCGTTCTTCTCTTGAGCGGTGTGACCGACGCGCAAAACACAGTTCAGGGCGACGGTGGGAGCCTTTTCGCCGGCGGAATAACCGCATCCCAACCCATAAGAAAGAAACACGACACGCACGAAGCTCTTTGGGACTTTCATTACCTCCGCGTGTATGCGGGTGACTTCCTCGGCGATTTTCGCTTTCGTCTTATCGGAAATGCTGCCGTCCTCGGCGAATATGGTGTACAGCGGCATTCGTGTCACCTCCGACACGCGGAACGTCCAAGCGGCTCAAAACGATTTCGGATCCAATGAATATCGACTGTGCAAGGTGATTCGACCGAATGATGGACGCCGCCTCCTACCTTATTTCCTCAAATCCTTTCAGTGTCTTGAGGTCATCAACGATGTAAGCCATAGATGCGCGCACGCCTTTGCCGGTGCGAATTGGCGCGAGGTCAGACATCTCTTCGCCCTCGGCCACCGGCAGCTTAAGCGAACCCTCTCCCATCCACGCTTGCTCAATCCTCACATCGTGCGGAACGTTCTCCACCAGTTCGTGTACAACCGGTTGGCCTTGCTTGTCCGCGGCGAGCCGCGGGAAATGCAACAGGTTGACGACAGGTTTTTGCGTCAGCACCGATGGATCTTTTATCGGTTCTCTGAGCGTTACGACAGCCTCGGCGAGACGGCGACCGCTCGCCGTTAGGGAGCCTGCAAATTTTGATCCTGCCGCGAGCGGCGGACCGGCTTTTCCGGTGGCCGCGTGGTACCTGGTCTGAAATACCCGGCCAGCGCGCTTTGGATATCCCTGCGTCCAGCCGCGCGCCAACGCGGCATCATTGTCGACAAAAATATAGGGGCAATAGGACATGGGCTTTTTGTCGTACAGAGCGTCGAGAAGGATGAAAAATTCGCGGTACTGGTAGCGCTCTGGATCCAGATACTCCTCATTGTTTCCGCTGAACTGCCAATCGTAGAAGAACGCAGCACCGTGACCGTTCGCGGCGCGGTCTGCTTCAAGACCCGGCGGCAGTGTCGCCGCGACAGCAGAAGCATCCGCCCAAAACTCAACGCTCAGAAAGTCCGACGAGTAGTACCAGGGAGGCGCTGGATTCAGTGTCGATTTCCCCTTCGGTGTTAGCGGATAATGGAAGCCCTTGAGCATCGGTCTTTCTCCTTTTGCCCCTCAACGATGAATCTCTGTGCCTGATTCTCGCCTCTGGCCTGTAAAGCAACTCGAAGTCCAAGGTGGGATTTCGACCGAGAACTCGCATCTGCTGTGTCTCTCGAAACAAAGACATAACGGCAGCAATGGCACGTGACGCAAATGCGCACTCGCCGCCGGAGGTTCGACGATAATGTCGAATTCTTGACTGAATCGCGTACGTTCGGACTACGCCTTTGTGGATCGCTGGTCAGTCGGGCGACGAATCACCATGCGATTGAAGCGCGTTCTACATTGTGAGTAGGGAACCCTCAAGTTCCCGGGATAGGCCTGAAACGATTCTTGTTAATCTTGAGCAACCGAATCTTCGATTCCAGCGTGGACCGCGGTATTCCCAACTTGACCGCAGCCCCGGTGGGTCCGGACACGCGCCCACGGGTCTCTTTCAGCGCAGCCTCGATCATGGACTTCTCTTGCACGAGGAGTCTCCGGGGGAGCTCAACTTGCTGTTTCGGCTCCGGTGTCACAGCCGGTGGCTGCGGCAACCAGCTTTCGTCGATCGAGAAAATCTCTGTTTCGCAAAGGATCACCGAACGCTCGATCACATTCTGCAGTTCGCGGATGTTTCCAGGCCACGGATATGACTTAAGCAGTTCCAGCGTCTTCTTGTTGACACGCTTTATGTCCTTCCCAGCTTTCCGCGCGTAGCTATCGATGAAATATTCCACCAGCAGAGGAATGTCCTCTCTTCGCTCGCGAAGGGAAGGTATGTTAATCGGGAAAACATGCAGCCGATAAAACAAGTCGCTACGGAAGGACGCCGCGTCGATGGCGGCCTGCAAGTCGCGGTTGGTGGCAGCGATCACCCGGACGTCAGCGCGGATTCGACGAGTTCCACCGACACGCTCAAACTCATGCTCCTGCAAAACTCGCAGGAGGGCAATTTGGGTTTCGGCAGGGAGTTCTCCGACTTCGTCCAGGAAGAGGGTACCCCCACTTGCTAATTCAAACCTGCCCAAGCGCTGCTGAGTCGCCCCAGTGAAAGCTCCCTTCTCATGCCCGAACAACTCTGAGGCAATCAGATCACGAGGTATCGCTGCACAGTTCACGCTAACGAATGCGCGCGAGCTGCGATCGGATCGTCGGTGGATAGCCCGCGCAACGAGCTCTTTGCCTGTGCCCGTTTCGCCCGTAATGAGAACCGTAGAATTACTTGGTGCAACTTTGGAAATGCGCGATAGCACAGCTTTCAAAGCTGGAGAGGTTCCAACAATCTCTTCGAACATGGAAGCCTTATCGACTTCTTCACGTAGGGCGACGTTTTCGCGGAGAAGAGTATCCTCAGCCTGCTTGCGATCTTCTATGTCCGTTGCCGTAAAATACCAACGTGTAATCTGTCCCTGTTCGTCCCGGAATGGGTTAAAACGAGCCAAGAACCATCGATAAGTTCCATCACGTTTGTGTAGTCGCAACTCCAACTCGTTAGCAGCGCCACTTGATAAAGAACGATCCGCATAGGACTTGAGCCGTTCCGAGTCGTCAGGATGAGCACTAGCCGCGAAGTTCTTGTGCCGCCATTCATCGAGACTTATGCCGAGGTAATCGAGCGCGGTGCGGTTTGCATAGAGCCGTTCACGGTTAGGCCCGTATACCGCAATAAGTTGCGGCACAAGGTCGACAATCTGGCGGAGCTCTGCTTCTTGTTCTCGGATCTTTTCTTCTGCATCCTTGCGCTCGGTGATGTCGGATACTGCCCCGACAAACTCGCGATTGCCAGAGGCATCCTGTGAAACGTGGGCTATGGCGAGGACGTGCTTGACTTGCCCACCAGGGAGTAGCAAGGAATAGGCATGTTCGAAATCTGTCGCTCCTACAAGGGCACGATGAATGACCTGTTCGAAATCGGCGCGGTCTTCGGGATGGACGCGTTGCGCCACTGAATCTATTGTCGGCTTCACAGAGCGGTCGTACTCAAAGATACGGTAGGTTTCATCTGACCAAACAGTCTCGCCAGTGCCGGGCTTCCATCCGAAGCTCCCCGTGTGACTAAGGCTTTGGGCTTCAGTAAGGTACGCTTCGCGTCGGCGCAGTTCCTGAGTCAGGAGCTCGTGTTCCGTAACATCTATGGCGCTGCCAATGTACTTTTTCCGGCTCTGGTTTTCGACAACAGGGACACCGACACAGCGGATGTACCGGACCTCACCGTTGGCACGAACGATACGCTTAGTAGCATCGAAGGTCGAAGGCTTCGCCATGATTCCCTTGATCAGGTCCGCCATGGATTCGCGATCGTGCGGGTGGACACAATCCAGGTATTCCCGGACGCTAGGGGGCTTGCTGGCCGGATTGAGTCCGTGCATCCGAAATAATTCGGGAGACCAATAGTAAAAGCCGTCAGGATCGAAGGCCCAGCTTCCCATGTGGGCAAGACGCTGCCCTTCGCCAAGATAAAACTCGCTTCTTTGCAGCTCTTGGGTGTTCCGGCGAAGCTGTTCTTCCGCCGTTTTACGCTCGTCAATATCCAAGCTCGATCCATACCACTTAACGATGTTGCCGCGTGCATCGCGAAGGGGGACTTTCCGGTGAAACATCCAGCGGTATTCTCCATTTGCTCTGCGGACGCGAGTTTCGTACTCGAAGGTTTCCCCAGTCGCGAGGCAGGCCCGCCATCTGGCCACAATTCCATCAAGTTCTTCAGGGTGAATGAAAGCGGTCCAATTCCAGCCGGCCACTTTATCCAGCGTGACACCTAAATATTCCAGCCAAGGCTGATTGAAGTAATCGAGGTAACCGTCTGGTCTGGCAGTGTGAATCAGCGCAGGAATCGAGTCGACAAGTACTTGAACATCTACCGAGTCGAATTCCCGCCTTGGAGACGACATGGCGCGCATCATACACCCTCAAACCGCGCATCGATAAGATCGATAGAACTGAGCCTTCCCCGCAGTCCGAACCCTTCCAGCACGCGATTCTTTGCGGGGTCTTTTTCCAGAGCACAGTATCGACGCGACCGATAGATTTGTACAGGCCCTCGCCAATTGTCGAAAGTTCGGCACTGGCTCAGCCGCTAACGGATTGTTTGTAAAGTACTTGCGATTGGAACTCCGATTGCCCTCTACGCTGCATGCTTGTGATGGCGAGGAACCCGATGCTCCCGATGCTAAGGATCACGAGAAAGGCAAACGGTGAAGTTGTCTTTAAGGTCAGCGGTCAGCTGAATTCACAAAACGTGGCGGAAATTGGAACGCTGATCGAAGCGGAGAACAAGGGGAGTCGTATGGTCCTGGACTTGACAGATTTGCGGTCGGTAGATGGCGAAGCCGTCAAATCTCTTGAGAAGTGGGAAGCGGATTCAATCAAGCTAAAGAACTGTGCCGGATACATCCGAGAGTGGATCCGCAGGCAACGAGTGGAAAGGCGGTCTGAGAAGGGGACATAGGTAACGTGTCCCATTTAATTTGGCAGGGAGAGTCGGCGCGATGTTTAGGAGTGAAAAATGAGCTCAGCTTCTAATTCCGTGATGCAAATTAACGGAAATGCGGAAAACATGCCAATGAACACACTGATGTATCGGAATGAAGAGCTACGCGTTCACAAAGATCAGCACGCGGAACTTCCCTTTGTGGAGACAATCGTGGGTCGACGTGGAAGTCTCCGCGGCATCCTGGCTCTAGTAGAAGCGGTTGCGCCCACAAATACGACAGTTCTGATCGCGGGCGAAACCGGCACTGGAAAGGAGGTCATCGCTCGTGCGATTCATGAGTTCAGCCCGCGTCGAAACCGAAGTCTGGTGAAGGTAAATTGCGCGGCAATCCCCGCCGGCCTTCTTGAAAGCGAGCTGTTCGGGCACGAACGCGGAGCCTTTACGGGTGCCGTCAACTCTCACGTCGGCCGCTTCACGTTGGCCGATCGCGGCACGCTGTTTCTCGATGAAATTGGGGACATGCCATTAGCGCTTCAACCCAAGCTTCTCCGCGTCATGCAGGAGCGTGAGTTTGAGGCGGTCGGTAGCACGCGTACAACGCGAGTCGACGTTCGCGTCGTCGTTGCGACCAATCAAGACTTGAAGCGAATGACTCATGATCGTGAATTCCGCCAAGACTTATACTACCGGCTGAATGTTTTCCCGATTTATCTGCCGCCACTGCGCGAAAGAAAAGCCGATATCCCCGAACTCGTGGAATATTTCATTCAACAGTTTGCCGTCTCGATGGACAAATCGATCGAATCGATTTCTCGGGAAACCATGCGCTTCTTGGTTCGCTATCACTGGCCCGGCAACATTCGAGAGCTCCAAAACTACATCGCGCGTGGCGTCATTCTCTCCAACGATGGCATCTTTGAACCAGCACCTCTCGAAAGCTACGAGCAGTCGGAACCAGAGATTTCAAACCCCACCCTGGAAGACAAGGTGCGCAGAGAAATTCTGACTGCTTGCCAGCGCGCCAATTGGAAGCTCGGAGGCCCCCGTGGGGCAGCTGCAAGACTTGGCCTGAAGCGCACAACGCTCTTTTACAAAATGAAACGCCTTGGTATTGCGCCGCCGGCAGACCATTCACAGGACTAAGTCGAGGATTCCCGCCGTCGAAGCTTAGGCAGTTGAGTGAACGTGTTGACAGCGATTCTGCGGCCCAAATCACACCGGGAAAAGCAACGCGGCTCTTATCAGCCACCTAAGCCAACAGCATCTTTGGCCGACAGGATGCTTTTAGCCGTCACGCATACATGACAACGCAAAGTGAAGGGAACAACAGGAAACTTCATGGCGAGTCCAAGTAGCTAGCCGGAAATTGTCTCGTATAAGGAGATTGCTATGTCGATAAAAGTCGCAGATGTCTTGTGTGAGATGCTCGCCAACGCCGGCGTCAAGCGCTGCTATGGAATTGTCGGAGACGCACTCAACCCGTTTATCGATGCACTTCGCCGAAACGGCAGGATCGATTTCATCCATGTCCGTCACGAGGAATATGGAGTTTTTGCCGCTGTTGCCGAAGCCTACTTGTCGGGCAATCCGGTGGCAGTCTGTGGAACCGCTGGGCCCGGGGTCACTCATCTGTTTAACGGATTGATGGATGCACGCAAGGAGGGTGCGCCGATTATCGCAATTGCGGGCGACGTCGAAACAAGCATCTTGGACACGTTCACGCTTGAGGAACTCAATCCGTACAAATTCTTCGATACTGCCTCTCTCTATACCGCACGGGTCGTCAATCCCGAGCAGTCTCGTTCCGTGTTCAACACCGCAATTTTAACGGCGATCTTGGAAAAAGGCCCAACGGTCATTTCTCTCCCCGGCAACATCGCGTCCATGGATGTGGAGGTCGATTCGACCCAGATAACGATTCCGGCCATCCCGCTTTTGCGCCCCGCCGATCCGGACTTAAACCGACTCGTGGAAATGATCGACGATGCAAAAACGGTAACGATTTTCGGAGGGGATGGCTGCAGGGACGCACGTGATGAGGTGGTTGAACTTGCGGAAAGACTAAAAGCGCCAGTCGGGTATGCGCTCCGCGGCAAGCAGTGGCTGGAGCACGCCAATCCTAACGCCGTTGGTATGACAGGCCTGATCGGTTACGGCGGAGCCTACAACGCAATTAATGAGGCCGAGCTCTTGCTGCTGCTTGGCACAGATTTTCCATTCTCAGAGTTCCTTCCCGGCGACAAAGTGAAAAAAGTCCAGATTGACAAGAACCCGAAACATATTGGACGCCGCACGACTGTTGATCTTGGCCTTGTTGGCGACATCAAGGCCACTGTGACTGTGCTGCTTGAGCGCGTGCGGGAAAAAACCGACAGGGGCTTCCTCGAAAACCATATCGCGGAAACAAACTCGTTCCACGGCCTTTTGCAGCACTACGTTGATAAAGGTCCGCAGATCAAGCCCATACGTCCGGAATTCTTGGCCAAAACGCTCAGCGATCTGGCTTCTGACAGCGCGCTTTTTTTTGCCGACACCGGAACGGCTGTTATATGGCTGGCGCGACATATCAGTGGCGGCAGGGATCGGAGGCTCTTCGGCTCGTTCTCATGGGCATCCATGGCCAATGCCGCCCCCAATGCTTTTGGCGCTCAGTTGGCATATCCCGGGCGGCAAACGATCGCCCTCTGTGGCGACGGCGGCTACGCGATGCTTGCCCTTGGCGATCTCTTGACGCAAGTGGAACGAAGAACTCCGGTGGTTCAGGTCATCCTCAACAACGATGCTTTTGACTTCGTCAAGATCGAACAGCAAGAGGCCGGCATTGTCCCCTTCGGAGTGGATTTCAAAAGCCCCAACTTCGCGAAGGTTGCCGAAGCGATGGGAGCGAAGGGAATCCGCATCGAGGAGCCTGGCGACGTTCGCGATGCGCTTGCCGAGGCTCTTGCATACAAGGACGGTCCCGTTGTGGTGGATGCAGTAGTGGATCCATTCGCCTTGGCATTGCCGTCGCACGTTCCGTTTCACACGGTGAAAGGCTTCACATTGAGCATGGCGAAGCAGGTGCTGAACGGCAGGATGGACTCAATTATCAGGACAATGGAACGCAACGTCAGGCTCGTTTGAGGTGTTTGGCCGCGCGTAAGCCTCGATGAACAAGTCTTGAAGAAATTGAAGAGCGTATCGGAACAAGGGGAAAGGATCGAATCAATTCAAACGAATCTTGCCGAAGCATGGCAATTATCACTTTGTATTAACGGTGGGGATGAGCCCGATCACTCAACGCATCGGCTCCACGATTGCCGCTGCCTCCTCTCTAGGGAGTTTGCTAACACTAAGAGCCATCGCTACTGTTTCGACGTGGTGACGAGATCGACGGTTTACGCGCGAGCGGTGCTGTCTCGTGCGCCTGACATTTGGAATCGACAGCCGGAGCAACACGATAACGGACTTTGTCACTGAGCACCCCGGAAGTATCCTGCCAGTCCTGTTCAACCGACCGTCCAAGGAAAAATGCAATGACGTCCACCATCCCATCTCGATCGCGGACACACACCACGCGGGAACCTAAGGCTCAGTGAAGACCTCGACGTTATCGTCAAATCCCTGACATTGCAGAGCTGCAAGGCGAATTCTTCATGCTGAACTTACGTCCCCTTTCTGTTGAAAGTAAGGCGGATTGCCGATTCTGCCGCATGTCCGCCGTTGGGCATGCAGTTGCTTTCCCTCAATAACGCGGATGCGCAGTCTGTTGGACAAGTTCGTTCCGGTACCTAGACCGATTTGAGACCAGAGTAATCCACTCGGACGAATAACGCGCAATTCACTGAAGTGCGTAGAATCTCACGACTGAGGGTTAGAGCAGGTCACTCTAACCAGCTAGGCAGATGAGGTTAGAGATGTGTACTCTAACCAACCACCGAAGTTGCCTGGCATTAATATAGTTCGACTGGCCATCTAACTCCCGGGACACTCCGAACATTGGCCGGGGGTTCGATCCCTATCGGCCCCTAATACCCTAGGCCCATAGAGACGGCGAGCCATCAAGGCATACCTCGAGATCCTGGTGAAGCGTAAGCGGGCTTGAAGGTGTCTTCTAATCTTTGTTTTAACTTTTCGGTAGAGAATCGGGCGCTTGCCGAGTGCGTGAGCATAGCCAACTTCGTAGTACACGCTCGTGCGCTCTCCTGTTAAATCGGCGATAAGAAATTCGGACGTTGCGATTCGCGTCATAAATGCCTTGGCTGCATCGGTACAACTCTATCGCCTTTATTTATATGCACTAGCGCCATATGTCAGCGACCGCTGACATTTATTGATTGTCAGCGATCGCTTACTCTGCTAGAATGTCGGCGATCGCTGACAGGAGGATTTCGACCATGAATATCCGTACACCACTAGAGCTCGGTGCGTTCCTGCGAGACTTGCGCAAGAAGCGAGGCCTCGATCAGGGAACGCTGGCCCGCCAGGTCGGCGTCAGTCGCCAATGGATTCTGGAGATGGAGAAAGGCAAGTCCCGCGCATCCCTCGGTCTGGTTCTTCGCACCCTTTCTGCGCTGGGTGCCTCCATCGACATACAGGATACGATCAGTCCGCGCGCTCTCTCTCGAAAAACCCCCGGCAAGACTCCCGACCTTGTCGACCAAGTGCTCAATCGTCTGAAGGATAAGAAGTCGTGAGCAAAGAACTAATCGTCCTCATGGACAACCGCAAGATGGGACGCGTCGTGCAAGGCGAGCACGGTAAGCTGACCTTCTTCTATGAAGAAACTTGGCGCAACTCGGACGAAAGCTACCCGCTGTCGCTCTCGATGCCTTTGGGGCTTTCCGAACACCCACACGAAAAAATCGACGCATTTCTTTGGGGCCTCCTGCCTGATAATGAAGGCACACTCAACCGCCTCGGCCGCGAACATCACGCTTCTCCGCGCAACGCCTTCGCTCTGATCGGTGCGACCGGCGAAGACTGTGCTGGTGCCGTACAGTTCATTCAGTCCGAGCGGATCGATGCATTAAATAAGGACTCGGCCAAAGTTCAATGGCTCACAGAAAAGGAGATCGCAGAACGGTTACGCATCCTTCGCGGAAATCATGCCGCGGGCCGCTTGCCTCGCGACGAGGGGCAATTCAGCCTCGCCGGCGCCCAACCCAAAACTGCGTTCCTGTTCGAAAACGGGAAATGGGGCATTCCCTCCGGTCGCATCCCCACCACTCGCATCCTCAAACCGCCCACCGGCGAATTTGACGGACATGCGGAAAACGAACACTACTGTCTCGAGCTGGCGCGTGGCCTTGGCTTGACCGTGCCAAATTCCGAGATTCTGCACTTTGAAGACGAAATCGCCATCATCATCGACCGCTACGATCGCATTCCGATCAAAGAAGTCTGGCACCGCGTTCACCAGGAAGACCTTTGCCAAGCACTCGGATTTCCACCCACGAGGAAATATCAGAATGAAGGCGGGCCCGGTGCCGCCGAAATTGTCAACCTCCTTCGGGCCTATTCGCGAACCCCAGCACCCGACGTGCAGACTTTCGTCGACGCCGTTGCGTTCAACTGGCTCGTTGCCGGTACTGACGGGCATTCGAAAAACTACAGCGTTCTCATCGGCGCCGGCGGCAATGTGAGGCTCGCTCCCCTGTACGACCTTGCGAGCATCCTCCCCTATACCGACATGAACCTTCCCAAAGCGAAGCTCGCGATGAAGATCGGTGGAGAGTATTTGCTTGGCAACATTGGGCTCTATCGCTGGGCGAAAATGGCCTCAGAACTCCGTTTGGAACCGGACGCTCTCGTTCAGAGAGTGGATGGCTTTGCGCGGCAACTTCCGGAACTTGCCGAAACCACACGCCGTCAACTAAACAAGCAAGGCATCAAACACAACGTTCTCGACAGGCTCGCACAAACCATTACCAAACGTTCCCTGCACTGTAGAAAACTCTTAGCCACCGCCAAATAGCGAAGTGATCGAAGAAAGGGAACACCACTGAGCCACACCAGCCAATCCGCGATGAGACATGGACGGACTGGAAGTCAGGAGCCGAAATTGTGATCCCGACGACGCTCCACAGGTCGCAGCCGCTCTTCGATTTCCCGGCAGATCTGGCTAAGGGAGGAATCGAACTCGTCAAGCCTCATCGTGTCGAGACCCGGGCATCTTTGCACTCCATTGACGTATTTAGAAGAGCAATATGTATAGTCGTTAGAAACACCAGTCAATAGGATGTCGGACCGCAAGCCGGTTCAGGACATCCTCACTCAAGTTCATTCGTTAGGCACCGGTCGTCGTTCAAGAAAGAAAGACCGCTGTGCTCAATTGCCAGTTCGACTTCCACGACAATTTCACGGACAACTACACCGTGATTGATTTCGCGGATGAGCGACCACATCTTTTATAGAAAGCTATGTAGTGCGTTCAGCCGACCCGCTCCCGTCTGCGAAGCGGTCCCAAACCGATGAACTTGATTTTCCTCAGCATCTTCGTCTGAATCGTTGCTCCTGAGGACCCGATCTCCCGGCGAATCCCAGGCCGATGGTGCACATAGAACTTGCCAAAGCCGTTGAGCTTGAGGGTGAATCCATCCGTGTCCAGATGGTTGAGCAGGGTGGTCTCCAAGCTAAGAATCACCGCGCTCGCCACGTGCTCAGCCTCTTTCTTGGTCGGCAGGGACAAAGCACGCTGAACTCTCTCAGACGATTCGTCCTTCCTTTGGAAGGTAGTGGCGTTCGTCTTGCGGCGGTAAGGATCGGTTAACAAGAATTTCCATGGTTATTTCTTTGACGGTTCGGGGAAATCGCTCCGCGTAGTCGCGAAGCTTCGCGGGATCTAGAAATTGCAGGTGAAGTTCATCGAGCGCCGTAGGAAGTCCTTCTTGGCGACTTAGGTAAATCCAATCGAGGAGAGCTTTTTCAGGCTCAGCGATGAGGTACTTGTTGTATCGCGTAGCCTTCTCTTCCGTTCCCCAATAGAGTTCGGAGGAGATTTTTCGATACACAATGCTTCGAGTGGCTGGAACGTACCTATCGAGAACATTCGATGAGCGTGGTCATCTTTGCTGCTGAACCTTTTCTTCTAAAGCTCCACTCGGATGCACGGTTCCAAGATTCGACTCGAAGAGTCCATTTACCGACCCCGACATCCCCATTCTGAAAGAAGCCAAAGCCGAGTACGCGAAGTTACAATAGCGCCCTCTTGTTTTGGGTCGAGTTCTTGGGTGTAAACTTCCACGAGTTGTGCGGGCGAGACTACTGAGGTGAGTAATGCCAGACGTGGATTCAAAAAAAACAATAAAATAAAAAAATTCGCGCTTTGCTAGAGGTCCACCTTGCCGCCTTCTTCCAACACCGGTCGTTGTTTGCCCAAATGGCTCTTGATCGCCTTCCACGGGCTGCTTTTCCTCACCTTTTGCAGCCAACACGCCTTCGCGCAAACGGACTCCCAGGCACCTCCCGCTTCCACGCCGCCCCCCACTCCTCCGCCGCGCCAATCTGCACTCGGTGATTGGGGAGGCGAACGCACCCGTCTTGCAGATAAAGGCGTAACCTTCGACTTTTTCTATGTTGCAGACCTTCTTTCGAATCCCGTCGGCGGCCTCACCCAGGACAACACCGGCTGGGGCCGTATCCGCGGCACAAGCGACATCGACTTCGGCAAACTCACTGGCTTGCACGGTCTCACCTTTCACGCCACCGGCCTCTGGCAATATGGCGTCAATCTCGGCGCCAACATAGGCGTCATCGCCAATCCCAGCGGCCTCGTCAGCGCTCACGCCACGCGCCTCGACTCCTTCTGGCTCCAACAATCCTTTTTGCACGATCGACTCTTCCTCCGCGCGGGACAATTCGCGGGCCTCGACTTCTACGGCAATCAGGAATACGGCGCCTCCTACATCATCGAGCCGCTGGACTACGCTCTCGGCAATCTTTTTCCGACCACGTTCGAGTTCTTCGATCCGGCCGCCACTCCAGCGGCGGAAATTCGGGTCATTCCCTGGCGCACGCTCTACGTCAAAGCCGCTGTTCTAGCCGGTAACCGTAATCCCTACCAGCAGGATCCCAACGGCTTCCATTTCGCGATCCGGAATACTCTAGTCTTCGTCGACGAAATCGGCTACCGCATCAATCCCATCGGCGCGCTCGGGGACAAGCCGCGCAAAACCTATCCCGGCAGCTACAAATTCGGCTCCGCCTACAACGCCGGAAAATTTCCGAATGTACAAGGCGTCGAATATCCCGGCAACTATTTGATCTACGCCATGGCCAATCAGGCTGTCTTCCGCACCACCGCGGGCTCCACGCGCGGTCTCGATCTTCTCGCCGGTTGGGACTGGAGCCCTCCAGACACCAATCGCCAAAACACCCAAACGACTTTAGGCGCTCGCTACAACGGCCCATTCTCCGCGCGCCCGCAAGACACGGTGGCCTTCGCCTTCATCTATTCCCGCATCGCCGATCCTTACCGCGCCCTCGGAATCGCTCCCGGCCTTCCGCTTCTCGGCTCCGAAAAGGCCATCGAACTCAACTACGCCGCCTATATCCGTCCGAACTTGCTTTTTCAGCCCGTTTTCCAGTAGTACGACGATGTCGGCGCCAATCCTCACATCCCCAACGCCGCCGTTTTCGGTTTCCGTATCAAAGTCGATTTCTGAGCAGGGAGGCCCGTGATATGAAATCTCGCCAGACTGTTGTGCAGGGAGTTGCTGGAAAATCTTTTGATGTTTGCGTTATCGGTGCAGGCGCCGTCGGTGCTGCTTGTGCTCTCGATGCCCGCTTGCGCGGCCTCAACGTCGTTCTCTTCGAAGCTGGCGACTTCGCCGGTGCTACCTCAAGCTCCGCCACCAAAATCATTCACGGCGGCGTTCGCTATCTCGAAGAAGCCGTCAAAGACGTCGACCCCAAGGAATATCACGTCGTCGTTCGCGCCCTTCACGAACGCGTCCGGATGCTCGACAACGCGCCGCATCTCACCCGTAAACTCGAATTTCTCGTACCCAGCTATAGTTGGCTCAACGTGGCTTACCTCGACATTGGCCTCAAAATCTACGATTGGCTTGCAGGTTCCGCGCGCATCTCTCCCAGTAAATTCGTCAACCGCGAAGAAACTCTAAGGCTCATGCCCGGCCTCAATCCGGACAGTCTCATCGGCGCTGTTGAATATTCCGACGGCCAGTTCGACGACTCCCGTTACAATCTCGCTCTCGTCGAAACCTTCGACCGCAACGGCGGCTTTGCCCTCAACTACGCGCGCGTCACTTCGCTCAGCAAAGACGCCGCCGGTAAACTCTCCGGCGCGCAAGTCACCGATCAGCTCTCCAATCAGAATTTCTCCATCAACGCCAAAGTCATCGTCAACGCCACCGGTCCCGCCGCCGATTCCGTCCGCCGCATGGCCGCTCCCACCATTTCCCATCGCATGCGCCTCAGCAAAGGCGCTCACGTCCTCTTGCCCATGGACCTTTTCCCCACCGAACAAGCCATGCTCATTCCAAAGACCGACGATGGCCGCGTCCTCTTCGTCGTTCCCTGGCGCGGTCGTCTCCTCATCGGCACCACCGAAACCGAAGTTCAGCCCGGCGACGAACTCTACGTCACCAGGCAAGACGTCGACTTCATGCTCGGCCAGCTCAACAAGTATCTCGCTACTCCCGTCACACCCAATCAAATCGTCGCCGGTTTCGCAGGTGCCCGTCCTCTTGTCTCCAGCGACGAATCCGAAAGCACCAAAAAAGTTGCTCGCGACGACGTCATCGAAATCGAACCCGCTTCCGGGCTCATCAGCATCATGGGCGGCAAATGGACCACTCATCGCGCCATGGCCGAAGACACCATCAACGCCGTCGAAAAGGCTCTCGACAAAACTCCAACTGAATGCCCCACGCGCCATCACGTTCTTTATGGCAGCGAAGGCTGGACCAACGATTATTGGCAGGAACTCGTCCACGCCTACGCCGTTGGTCCTGACGTCGCGCATCCTCTCTCTGCCAAATTCGGCACGGCCGCGGCCAACATTCTCAGTCTGGTCAAAGCCGACCCGACCCTCGGCCAACGCATCGTCTCCGAACACCCGATGATTCGTGCCGAAGTCGTTTACGCTGTCCGCGAGGAACTCGCCGCCACGATCGAAGACGTTCTCGCTCGTCGCCTCGGCGTTCAGTTCTACTCTTGGCGCGCCGCCCGCGAAGCCGCTCCCGCTGTCGGTGCAATCCTCGGTGGCGAACTCGGCTGGACTCCCGATCAAACCAAGTCCGCCATCGACGCTTACGTCTACCACATCAACCGTCTTCTCGACCTCGCCGGTCTTCCGCGTGAAACTTCCGGCGCCGCTACCGCAAAGCCCGCCGTCTAACCCGAAAGGAATCGCTTCCATGTCTACCTATCTCGGTGCTATCGATCAAGGTACTACTAGCACTCGCTTCATCATCTTCGACGCTACTGGCCGAATCGTGTCCGTTTCGCAAAAGGAACACGAGCAGATTTATCCGAAACCCGGCTGGGTGGAACACGATCCCGAAGAGATCTGGCGGCGCCTTCACCAAGTCATGACGGAAGCGATGGAGCAACGCGGGATTCGGCCGAAAGACGTCGCTGCCATCGGTATCACCAACCAGCGCGAGACCACCATCGTCTGGAATCGCAAAACCGGTGTCACCGTTTACAACGCCGTCGTTTGGCAGGACACACGCGTCCAAGACGCCGTGGTCGAATTTGCCCGCGACGGTGGCTTGGATCGCTTTCGCAAGCTGACGGGCTTGCCGCTAGCCACCTACTTTAGCGGCCTGAAGATACGGTGGATTCTCAACAACGTACCCGGCGCGAATGAACTTGCACAGACGGGAGAGCTGCTCTTCGGAAACATAGACAGCTATTTGGTGTGGAAGCTTACTGGCGGACAACGTGGCGGCGTGCACGTTACTGACGTAACCAACGCCAGCCGAACCCAGCTCATGAATTTGGCTACTTTGAGCTGGGACAAGACGCAACTCGAGTTGTTTGGAATCCCCGAATCCATGATGCCGCGTATCGCGTCCAGCAGCGAAGTGTACGGATTGGCGCAACCGGTGGAAGTGAAAGACATTCCCATCGCCGGAATTCTTGGCGACCAGCAGGCCGCGCTCTTCGGGCAAACCTGCTTTGAACCTGGCCAGGCCAAAAATACCTATGGCACAGGCTGCTTCCTTTTGATGAATACGGGAGACGAGGCGGTTCTTTCCAAGTACGGTCTGCTTACGACTGTCGCTTACAAGCTCGGCCAGGATCCTGCCCAGTATGCCTTGGAGGGCAGCGTGGCCATCAGTGGAGCGCTGGTGCAGTGGATGCGTGACAACTTGGGACTGATTCAAAAGAGCTCCGACATAGAAATATTGGCGCGCACCGTCAAGGACAACGGTGGCGTCTATTTTGTGCCGGCATTCTCCGGGCTTTTCGCACCGTACTGGAAATCAGACGCTCGAGGTGTGATCGCCGGGCTCACTCGCTATGCCAACAAAGGCCATTTGGCGCGCGCAGTTCTGGAAGCCACCGCATACCAAACGCGCGAAGTGCTCGAAGCGATGGAACTCGATTCCGGCAAGAAGCTGGATTCACTACGCACTGACGGTGGCATGGTCGAGAACGATCTTCTGATGCAGTTCCAGGCAGACATTCTGAATCGCGACGTCATCCGGCCTTTGGTCAAAGAAACGACGGCTCTCGGCGCCAGCTACGCCGCCGGTCTTGCCGTCGGCTTCTACAAGAACTTGGGGGAATTGCGCAAACAGTGGGGCGTAGACCATGTGTGGAAGTGTCACATGGAAGGCGCTACCCGTGAGCGGCTGTATGCCGAATGGAAGAAAGCGGTCACGCGATCTTTCAACTGGGTGGAGTGACTGGGCTCTTAGTGACGCTCAAAATTGATCGATAAAAGAATCTGAACTCCCGGAGGTGTTTCCCATGCACACTTCGCCCTTCTTAGGCGAATTTCTCGGCACGTTGATCCTCATTCTGCTCGGCGATGGTGTCGTCGCCGGTGTTCTTCTCAAACGGTCAAAAGGCGAAAACGCCGGGTGGGTAGCCATCACCGCCGGATGGGCCTTCGCCGTCACGTTTGGGGTATTCGTCTCCGTGGCCTGCGGCGGCCGCGACGCATTTCTCAATCCAGCTTTCACTCTCGGAGCTGCCGTTGCCTCTGGCAACTATTCTAAACTCGCCATCTACATCCCCGCGCAATTCCTCGGTGCCATCTGCGGTGCCATCCTCGTTTGGCTCCAATACCTCCCGCACTGGAAAGAAACTACCGACCCCGACTTCAAGCTCGGCATCTTCTGTACCGCTCCGGCCATCCGCAACACGCTCGCCAACCTCATCTCTGAGATCATTGGCACATTCGTTCTCGTATTCGTCGCCGTCTCTATGTCGGCAAAAGCTATCGGCGCCATGGCTCCCGGCATCGGCGCGTATCTCGTCGGCATTCTCGTTTGGGCCATCGGTCTTTCGCTCGGCGGCACCACGGGATACGCTATCAATCCCGCCCGTGACCTCGGCCCGCGCATCGCTCACTTCATTCTCCCTATACCCGGCAAGCGTGACTCTGACTGGTCCTATGCTCCGATCCCCGTCGTAGGCCCGCTGATTGGCGCCGCTGTTGCCGGAGCGTTGATCCGCTTTCTTCAATTCTGAGCCGCCACCAACGGCGCACGGCGGGTTGGGCGGATTCAGGTTCTAACCGATACCTTTTTGCAGAAAATGGGGCATCAGGGCATCGAGCCCGAACATAACTTATTGAGATTCCGAACATCAGGCTGTGAAACGCGAGATTTGCGCGATTCTCGAATCGACACAAAAAGATGGAATGGATGTTACGGAGTGGCTTGTCTGGTTTCTCGATCGTCTTGCCCGCGCGATCGACAAGTCCAATGAATTGACTGCCGGCGTCTTGGTTAAGGAAGCGTTTTGGCGTCAGCTGCAAAAGCTGACACCAAGCATGCCTTGCGTGTCGGACGGGTACAACGGTTCAAAAAAACCCTGCGGATTTAATGAAGTGTAGCAGCCCGAACTGCGAGATGGTTTGAAATCGGTGCGAGGAATACTTAGCGACTCCTCGTCTTGCTTCTCTCCTCGCCAAGGGCCCTGGCGCGCTTGCCGGCCTTCTTTAGAACGCTTTCGAGGATTTGAAGCTCTTTGGGGCTAGCATCGGCAAATACTCTCCCGATTTCCGTGGAATGCTTGCGGAAGATTGGAACAATCAGGTCTTTACCGCTTTTTGTAAGAGCCACGATTCGTACCCTCCGATCGCCGGGGCTTTCCATCCGGTTGACGAGTCCTTTTTCGAGCAGGCGATCGACCGCCACGCTGATGGACCCGGGAGTGAGGTGGACTTTCGGCCCGATTGTGTTCACAGGCAGCGGACCCTTATGCAGAAGTGCCTCAAGCACGCGGAAGTCCGTGTCGGAAATGCCCGTCTCCTTGATTCCTCGGTACAGATAGTCGGAGGCCGCCTCGTGGGCTTTCCTCCAAACGAGCCAGCAATGCACCGGGTCTGAAGGCTCCTTCGTCATAGCTCTTTCATGTTGCGGCTTTTCCGATTCGTTGTCCACCAGAATGTATCTATATCAATATACTCTGCATCAATATATCGGAGCCTGGCCTAAACGGCTCGGGTTACCGAGGAGATGAGCATGAAGATCGCTTCTACAATCGCGCGGTACTTGCTTGGTTTTATCTTTTTAACGTTTGGGCTTAATGGGTTCCTTCACTTTATTCCGATGCCGCCGCCTACGGGCGTTGCAGCGCAGTTCTTCGGAGCCCTTTTCGTGTCCCGGTTTTACGTGGTGATTTTTCTGTTGCAGATAGTACCGGCAGTCCTGTTGCTCGCGAATCGCTACGTGCCTTTGGCTCTCACGATTCTGGGGGCCGTGATTGTCAACATACTTTGCTTTCACATTTTCATGGCACCTGCGGGTCTGCCGCTGGCTGTGGTCGTTACGGTCTTGTGGTTCCTTACGACTTGGAGAGTACGGTCCGCTTTTACAGGAATCCTTCAACGTTAAAAAGCACTGGCGGAGATAGCGCGAAGCCGAGAGCAGGCAAGCATGTCACACAGCATAGCGACTTCGCTGCCCCGCAATCTTGACGACATCTTCGGCGAAGGCGAGGCCGCACGTCGGCGCACAACCATCGACGCGACCTTTGAACAATGACGGGAGCAGGGTTATGCAAATCGGAATCGATAGTTTGGGGCCCGACCCTCATTCCGGTCAGCAGATCCGCATTGAGCACTGGGTAGTCGCCGGGCGCCAGGGACAGGCCGACGGCACGAAACGTTCTCGGTTGCCGTGAGCGTTACGATGCTATCCCTTTCTTTTGGACGCAACAATTTGGCGTCTCGCTCGAATAGCTAACGATTCATCCGAACGGCAACCTAACGATAGATTCCGCGTTGCCGTGAATCGAGGCTTGGAGAGCGCCGAATGGGGTTCACCTTTTGGGGTATGCCGTGAAAATGTAATCCTTTGACGCCGCCAGCCTGTGGCATGCGGCACCGCACTTGGCGTCGTGCCCCTGCGGCGGCTTGCTGGCCGACGTGGCTGGCGCGAACGTTCCAGATGCGGCGTCATAGTCGAACATGGCATATCCCCATCCGTGAGTGGGGGAGAGCCTCGACTCCCGGTATCACTACCGACTCTTGATTTTCAATAGCGACTCTTCTCTCAATCCCATTTCCTTGCTTCGAAAATGATGCTATTTTCGATCCGCGGCGAGATTTGAACTCGTTGCTACACCTCCCATGGCCGAGCGATTCGATTTCCCCGATCTACGAGAGCTGTTTGCCAAAGCCAATGAGGAGAAGTCCGGCGATCAGTTGGCGGGCATCGCGGCACGGTCTGAGCGCGAACGAGTCGCGGCCAAGCGAAAACTCGCTGATCTCTCGCTGGCTGAAATTGTCCGGCAGCCCCTGATCGACCCTGATGAAGACGAAGTCAGCCGCCTAATTCTAGAAACCTTCGACCAAGAAGCGTTTCAGTCCATCAAAGGTATGACCGTTGGTGAGTTTCGCGAGTACATCCTTGACGACGCGACCGGCGAAGCTGTACTGAAAGAGATTCAACCGGCAATCATCCCCGAAATTGCGGCGGCTCTGGCCAAGATCATGAGCAACAAGGACCTCGTCTTGGCCGGAGCGAAAATCCGCAATGTCACGCGCTGCCGGAACACGATGGGCGAGCGCGGCGTGCTCGGAATCCGCGTGCAGCCGAACCATCCCGTCGACGACCTTGGCGGAATTCTCCTTGGAGCATTTGAAGGATTGCTATACGGATGTGGCGATGCAGTCATTGGCGTCAATCCGGCATCGGATTCAGTTGAAACGGTCGGCGCCATACTCCATGCGCTCGAACGTCTTGTGGAAACTTACAACGTGCCCACGCAAACCTGCTGCCTTGCGCACATCAGCGCGCAACTCGCCGCGATGGAACGGGGGGCGCCGGTGGATCTGCTCTTCCAATCGGTTGTCGGCACGGAAGCGGCGAATCGCAGCTTCGGCATCTCTGTCGGCATGCTGCGAGAAGGCCGCGAGCGAGTACTCGAGCACCATCGCGGTCGCGACGTCGAATGGAAAGGCTCGAACGCGATGTATTTCGAAACGGGGCAGGGAAGCGCTCTGTCGGCCGAAGCTCATCACGGTGTGGACCAGTTGACGCTCGAAGCGCGCGCGTACGGCGTCGCCCGGGTCTTCGATCCGTTTTTGGTGAACAGTGTCGTTGGCTTCATCGGTCCCGAATACCTATACGACGAACGCCAGATCATTCGCGCGGGTCTGGAGGATCACTTCATGGGCAAGCTCCTTGGTTTGCCAATGGGCTGCGATGTTTGCTACACCAATCACGCTGCGGCCGATCAGAATTCCGCCGATAATCTTCTGTTGCTTCTGGGCGCCGCAGGGTGCAATTACTTCATGGGCGTTCCATGCGCCGACGATGTGATGCTCAACTATCAATCCACCAGCTACCACGATGCGCTCGCGGTCAGGAGACTCTTCAATCAGCGGCCGGCCCCTGAGTTCCTCGGCTGGTTGCAGCAGTCGGGAATCTACCGAGATGCGGAGCCGGCTTTGCTGGACGCGTCCGCGCGCCGCCAACTGATGAGCGGACTGGAATCGTCCTTGGAAGGGATCGATTGAGTGAGAGATGAACGGGATAGGGCGCTGGGCGCTTCGGATTTGCCGGAGATCGTGCGGAAGATCCGGGCGCGGACGCCGGCGCGCCTCCTGGTTGGCCGTGCGGGAGCCGCCTACCGTACCAGCACGCTGATGGACTTGCGCGAAGCCCACGCCGCAGCGCGAGATGCCGTACGCGCGGAGTTACATTCAGAAAAGGTCTTCGGTAGCGCCTTTGTGCAGCGTTGGAGCCTCTTTGAAGCTTGCACCAAAGCCCGTGGCAAAGACGAATTCCTTTTGCGGCCGGATCTCGGCCGGCATTTCGATGAAGATACTCGTGCCAAGATAGAAAGCCGTTGCCCCCGGGAGAGCGATCTTCAGATCGCCATTGGCGATGGTTTGTCGGTCGCGGCGGTGACGGCGCAAGTTCCTCCGTTGCTTCCGTTACTCTATGAGGGGGCCAAGGAGCGCCATTGGAACGTTGGCCAGTCGTTCGTGATCCACTATTGCCGTGTGGGAGTCCTGAACGAGATCGGCGAATTGCTGAGACCACGTGTCGCCGTGCTGCTCATCGGCGAACGCCCTGGCCTTGGCACTGCCGAAAGCTTGTCCGCTTATATGGCCTACCAACCGCGTGATTCGCACACGGACGCCAACCGAAACCTGATCTCGAACGTCCACGCGCGCGGCTTGAGCCCACTGGAAGCGGCCGCTCGCATCCTAGATTTCGCCGCACGCATGATGAAGACGGGCACGAGCGGCTATCTCTTGGAAGAGGGGCAGTCTGAACTGCGAGATCCATAGGAGACGTCGTTCGATGGCGATGCGTCTGGCGAGAACTGCGGCCGTAACCGTCGTCACAGTCCTTCTGACCCTAAATCTCTTTCCGCTTTCGTCTGCGACCGCGCAAAGCACGAGCGCTGATCCCGCTACGCCGGGTGTGGCCGTAGCGCCGCAATACGATACCGCCCACGTCTACGTCTCGCCGGAAGATTTTGACCGCTTCGTCACCAGTGTTTTGGCCACCTTCGGCGGCACCACCTCGAAGCATGGCGTCGTTACCCTGACGCCGACCCCGAGCAGCACGATGTCTCAATTGGTAGTCACTCCCGTCGGAACGCTGTCCGTCTTTGGCTTCAAAACGCCCATCCCTTTTCCATTTGGCTCGGAGCGCACGGGCTATCTCGTGAGCGACCTCGACATTGCCGTCAGCGCCGCTCGCGCAACAGGTGCGAACGTAATTGTCGCTCCGTTCTATGATCCGATCGGGCGGGACTCGATCATCCAGTGGCCTAGCGGTGTGAATACCCAACTCTATTGGCATACGACCACGCCGAATTATAAACCGCTCCAGACCATTCCAGAAAATCGTGTCTATATCCCGGCCGACAGCGCAGAAGCTTTCACGCGCAGTTTCCTGGCTTTCTCCCATGGGAGTGTCGTCTCCGATGATGCCCATGCCCACGGCGTCGAAATCGGGCGGCCGACCGACACCTACCGCCGCATCCGGATCGCATCCACCTTCGGGAAGCTGACCGCGCTGGTAACCGATGGCCATCTTCCGTATCCCTACGGACGGGAAACAACCGGGTATGAAGTAGCGAATCTAACGGATACCTTGGCAAAGGCCAAAGCAGCCGGAGTCAAAATTCTGGTTACCCCGTATGAGTCCGATCAACGGAGCGCCACGGTTGTCGAATTTCCAGGCGGGTATGTCGCGGAGATCCACTCGCTGCTCCACAAATAGAGACGTGTCTGTCGAACGTGCCAGCAGTGCCACGCGGGGAACAAACGTAGCTGTGCGTTTGAATCAGGACACTTCTCCTTCTGCATATCGCAAGTTTTGGTTTGTTGTAGTAGGCTAACCGCTCCGCCAGGCGGTAGGGTCCCGACCTCGCCTTCGTTGAGAAGGAAAACCCGTTTTGAATGGGCCATGTAATGCGGGTGCCGGCGTTGTTCCACCCGTTCGAGCTTTCTTGGGCAGCGCCACCCAGTCTTTCGTGAATCACAACCTTCAGATCGGGCTGCAACTCTTTCAACAGAACAGCAAGGGTCGCACTCATGATTCCGGCCCCGACGAGGATGGCGTCGGGCTGGGTTATCGTAATTGAGCCGGAGGTACTCATGGGATCGACTCCGATCATGGCTCGGCGAGGAAGCTACCCATTACGAACTCCTCGAGTTCAACGACCTAACGCTGAAAGCCGCGGCCCCTGAAGCTAGGTTTTGTCACAGAGGAAGAGTTCGACCGTGTGGTCGATCCGACCAAAATGGTCAAGCCCTATGTAGCCGCAGCCGCCGGCCAATAGACCTACCTGAACCGCGCAGATGGAACGGAATGTCCGGAACTAGTGGTGAAGCTGGCGGTTCGCCTTGGCGTCGGCCTTCCGCGCAGCCTTCAGCTGTTTCTTCTGTGCTTTGTCGGCTTTCTTTTGTGCTTTGGCCTGCTGCTTAGCCGCCTTCTTCTGCAGCTTTTGCTGCTTCTGGGCGTCTTTGGCAGATTTTCGCTGATATTGCGCCACACTCATCTGTTGAGCCGCCGCGGGCCCCACCCACGAACCGCTCATCGCAACCAGCAACGCGAAAGCAGCAATACGCTTCATTTTCAGCCGTTCCGTGCCCCAGACCGTCAGTATACCACCCGCCCCTTACCAGTCACCCCCCGCAATCCCGTAAGCATTCCAAAACGCGCTCCATTCCTGCCCGAAACCTATCTACTGCCACAATCAAACTCACAACCAAATAGCCTTCATCGGCCAAATCGTAGAAATACCCGGGATGCACAAGCACTCGCGTCTTCCGCATAATCTCAATTGCCAGATCGTTATTGGTACGATGACCCGTCACTCGCAACACTGCGTACCACCCGCCCTCCATTTCTAGAAGCTCGAACGACCCCTCGCCGGCCAACATGGAGCGCAACGCGGCCCAATTCTGGCGAATCCTCCCCATCAATTGTGGCTGTAACAATCGGCGCTGCTCGAATAATCCAGGGATCGCCCACTGCGTCGGTGAACCCAGCGAGAGATATGTATCCGCTATAATTTCCAGCCGTTCGAGCGACGCCCGCACCAGCGATTCCGGCCCTGTCGTTACCATCCAAGCCACTTTCATCTGCGGTAGTGCAGCAATCTTCGAAAGCCCGCTCAGCGTAAACGTCAGCGCGCGCCTGTTTCCCACAAAACTCTTCCGCGACCGGCCCTCGCGCGCATAGTCCAAAAACACCTCATCCACAATCAGCGCCAAGTGGCGTTCGCGGCAAATCTCATTCAGGCGCGCAACCTCTTCCTCCTTCACATACGATCCCGTCGGATTGTTCGGATGTACCAACAACACGGCCCGCGTCCGTGGCGTCAACACACGAATCACCGACTCGAAATCAATAAACCATCCGTGCGCATAGTGCAGCAAGTAAGGCCGAAGCGTCACATCCTGCAAATCGCCCAAAAAATCAAAAAGCGGATAACTCGGTTTCGGCACCACAACTTCATCGTGAGGGTTGCACAACACCCGGAACAGAAACGAATACGCCTCGCTGGTGCTGGTCGTCAGCAACAACGATTCCGGGTCCACGGTCTCCCCGTGGTCCTCGCGGTAATACCCCGCGACCGCCTCTCGCGCCGACAACAGCCCCTTTGCGTCCGGTCGGTAAGCCATCGCCTTATCATTCTGGAAAGCCTGTAGGATGGCCGCAGAGTCATACTGCAAGCCGCACTCGGTGGGATTCGATGCCGTTAAATCGAGTAGGGATTCGCCGGAAGAGCGCATCTCCTCGAGCGCCTGCGTGTACTTGTTCGGTGCCAGCTTCCAGTTCGTGCGCTGAGAAAACATTTCGGATCGCCGAACATAACACATTTTAGGGGTGGGCCCTTAGTCTTGCCGGGCCGTTGTAGGGGCCGCCTTCTGAGGCGGTCGTTCAAACTAAACCTGGATGTCCCTTCCAACTCCCAACGCGTCCGCAACTCGATTAATGTAATTGAACCACGACGCAATCAACGTAATCTGCAATATCCCTCGATCATCAAACCCCACTGCGCGCAACTTCTCGTGATCCGCCGGACTGCACTGCGTCGCGTCCTTCGTCAACTTCAAGACATACTCCAGCATTACCTTATTCTGCTCGCTGATCGGCGCCGTGCGAAAATCCTTCCGCAACGCGGCCACCATCTCGCCATTCAAGCTTGCCCGACGCAGAAACTCTGCGTGAGATTCGATTCAATAGAAGCATCGGTTCGTCACCGACACCATCGTCGCAATCATCTCGTGCTGCTCGCGCTTCAGGGGCAAATCCGGCGCCATCATCGCCCCGAATGCCGCAAACGAGTGGAACATCGCATCGGGAATCAGCGTATGCGACCCGACAATGCTGTTCTCAAATCCCTTGTCCACAATCGGCACCGGCGTGGCGTACTCCGCCGGATACATCTTCCGCTCTTCCATCACCAGTTGCCGCACCCGCTCGTCGTCTTCCATTCGAATGGTTTTGATCCAGGTCATCGCTTCGCTCCGTTGGTCGGTATAAGAAAAATGCGGCCGGGGGTCGAATCCCGGCCGCAATGTTTGTTGGGGTGCTTCCAGAGTCGGCTAAAGGAAGGGCGACTGTAAGAAGCGATTGCAAGTTGCCCCCTTTATAGAACCTCCGCGGGCGCTTGACAATAATGCGAAACCATTACCCGCTAAATCTGCTTAAGCCCTGTCGTTTCATTAACTTGAAACGCTTTTCCGGCGGTAAGTTTCTTGTACTCCTGGCTCTTTCCGCTGGGCCAATCAATCACCACCCTCGCGATCTGATCCTCTTTGCCCACGCCAAATGTCACCGGCGATTCCGATTGCGACAGGTAACTCGACCCGCTTCGCACCATCCGCGTCTGTCTCTGGCCATTGCAATCAATCCGCACCAAGGCTCCAATCGCATCCCGGTTCGATTGCGTACCTACAAGCTTGAACCGAATGCTACGGTTCGAATTAAGGACATCATTGCGATACAGATAAGCCGCGCCATTGTTCGTCGTTAGCAGCAAATCCAAATCTCCGTCACGGTCGAAATCCCCCACTGCCAAACCGCGTCCCACTTTCGGTTTTTCAAATCCCCCGCCGACCTCTCCGGCTACATCGCGAAACGTTCCGTCGCCCAGATTGCGAAAAAGCTGCGGAGCCTGCGCATAGCCGACGTTCCCTCGAATATTTCTCACCGTCTCGTCAATATGTCCGTTCGCCACGGCAACATCCATCCGCCCGTCCAGGTCTACATCGAAAAAAGCGCACCCAAACCCCAGCGTATTCCGCGACGCCCCTCCCAAACCTGCTTGCATCGCGACGTCGTCATAGCTTTTTCCCACGAATCGGTACAACCCGATCATTTCGTTATCAAAATTCGTAATCACGATCCCCGGCTTCCCGGAGTTTTCAAAATCCGCCGCATCTACGCCCATTCCCGCCCGTGCTTTTCCTTCCGTACTGAACGCCAGACCCTCTTCCACGGCGACATCCTTGAATTTTCCATTGTGCAAATTGCGGTACAATTTGTTCGGCTGCGTGTCGTTCGCCACCAGCAAATCCGGCCAGCCGTCCTGATCGAAATCCAGCATCGCCACGCCCAGCGATTTGGAGCTGCTGTCGAAAACCCCGCTGCTTGCCGTGACATCTTCAAACGTTCCGTCGCCCTTGTTATGGAACAGCCAGCACGTGTCTCCTCGATACGCTTCCGGTGTGCAATACGATTTGTTTTTTCCATCCAGACTGCAGAACACGTCGTGTTCCGATGACCATCGCACGTAGTTGCACACGAACAAGTCCAGCAACCCGTCGCGATCGTAGTCAAACCACAACGCCGAAGCGCTGAGCGCCTGCTTGCCGGCCAATCCGGCGGCCTTCGTCACATCCACAAACGTGCTTTTGCCGGTATTTCGAAACAGCCGGCTTTGCCCCACGCACGTTATGAACAGGTCCGGAAATCCATCGTTGTTGTAATCTCCGACCGCCACGCCCATTCCATACATCTCCATATCCAGCCCCGCCGCCTTGGTCACATCCGTAAACGTCCCATTCCGATTGTTGTGATAAAGCTTCAGAGTCGTCCGCTGCCGCTTGTGACCCGGCCAATCCATCGAATTCACCAACAAAATGTCCTGCCACCCGTCCGCGTCATAATCCAGAAACGCGCACCCGGACCCCAGCGTCTCCGGCAGCAGCTTTCCACCATACGCTCCCGTGTTGTGCTCAAAATGAATTCCCGCTGCGCCCGTCACATCGACAAATCGAAACCCTGGCGCAGTCGCCAACAAAGAAGCGGGCGCCGCCCCGATCACGCCAGCGCCAACAGTGTTCCAGATAAACGAGCGACGATTCACGGAAGCCTCATGGCAAATTGGCTAATCCATTGCGGATCGCATACACCACCAATTCCGCCGTCTTGTGAATCCCGAGCGCATCCATAATATTCGCCCGATGTACCGACACCGTGTTCACGCTCAACCGCAACTCCCCGGCAATTTCCTTATTCGACTTTCCAGCCACGATATGCTGCAAAATTTCCAATTCCCGCGGCGTCAACCCCGTGTCCCTTTCGCCTTTCAACGAGCCTCCACGGTTGATCTGCGGGTCCAGCACCAAGGTTCCCTCCGCCACTTTCTTGATCGCGCTCACCAAATCCAGATCCATCGCGTTCTTCAGCACATATCCCTTCGCGCCCGCTTCGAGCGCCTGGCGGATCAACGTATCTTCCGAATGCATGCTGAGCATCAAAATCTTCGTCTCCGGCCGTGCCGCCAGAATCCTCCGAGAAGCCTCGATTCCATTTATCTGGGGCAGCGCGCAATCCATCACGATCACATCCGGATGCAGCGTTTCCGCGCATTCCACCGCTTCCAATCCGTCGCTCGCCTCGCCTACCACCTGAAACGTCGGCTCATCCTCGAGCATCCGCCGGAATCCGCGTCGCACCAAAGCGTGGTCGTCCACCAGCAGCACTTTCAGCTTATTCCCCATGCATGTCCGCCCTCGCCCGCGGAATCCGCAATTTCACCAGCGTGCCTGTTCCGTTCGATTGCGCCGTTCCCAACGCGGCAACCGTAACCGTTCCTCCCAGGAGTTCTGCCCGTTCTCGCATCGCCACAAGTCCGATTCCTGTCTGTCCTTCTGCCGGTGCTAGCCCTTTGCCGTGGTCTTCCACCTGCAGCTCTAACTCATCCGGTTCGAATCGCAAACGAACCCATGCCTCTTTGGCTCCCGAATGCCGGTTGATATTATTCAGCGCTTCTTGCAGCACGCGGTAAATCTGCACACCCGCTCTCGTTCCAACCGGGAAACGCTCGCCCGATTTCTCGTAGTGAAGCACAAGTCCCGTCTGTCTTTCCACCGTAGGGATGTACCAATCGAGCGTAGTCTCGAGGCCGGCTTCATCCAATAACACGGGATGTAAGGCCTGCGACAAGCTTCTTATATTGTTCAACGTATTCTGGGCAATCTCGCGCACTTCCTGCAGGTCCCCGTGCAGCGGCGAATCCGCCGGTATCTGCTTGTCCGTTCTGCGAAGCAGGGAACCGATCGCCGTCAACACCTGCCCGAATTCATCATGTAATTCCCGCGAAATATGCCGCAGCGTCGATTCTTGTGTGGAAATCAATTTCTGTGCCAGATCGCTCCGTTGCGAAGACAGTTCCTCAACCTGCGCAAAGAGCCGCCGGTTATTTCGAATCATGTACAAACTGGTCAGCACAATCGCCAGCAGAATCGCCGCAAGAAAATAATAGAGCTGCCGTTGCACTCTTCGGTAAATCTGTGCGATTCCCGTCGCCGCCAACTCTTCCGCTTCATTATTTTGTACCAGCAGCCGCGAAACCGCAGAACTCAGCGCTGCCTGCCGCGGCTGCAACGTGTCCCGAATCTGCTCCCGCGCCGAATTTTCGTCGTATGTCGTCTGCGCGAACATGCGGTCACTGGCATCCCAGAATTGACCCAAAGCATGAGCCAACAAGAGCCGCTGATCGCTGCTGGGCGCGGCCTCCGAAAGCGGCGCCTCCAACTTCAGCGCGTCTTCCAGGTCCGTATGAATACGGTCAAACTGCGCGCTCCACGCAATCAAGGGATACGGCTCGCTGCTGTCCAGCATGTCCCGCATCGCTAGCCCAACCGAATTCAAGTCATTTTGAATCCGCAGCAATTGCAGGGAATCCCGCCGGTTGCGATCCACCAACTCGCTCTGCAACTCCCGCAAACCCGCGAATTGCAGCGTGATATATCCCGCATACAGCAGCACCGCAAGAATCGTCACCACAAGCCCAAGATACAATCCTCGCCCCGGACCTGCTCGAGCCGTCGCGTTCTTCTCCACGTCCCAAAGGATATAACGTCCCGCGAACACTCACCAACTCGTCGCTTCTGCTTCTGAACCCATCGGCACGGGCGCCAGTGCTACACTGCAAGAACGAATTCCAAAGTCGTGGAATCATCGCGAGCGTTTCGGTGCGCGGCGGACCCCGACGTTCGAGCTTAGAGGAAAACGTCCTCGGCCCGGGGGGCAGGCTTTAGCTCCGACATAACTTGGCAATCCATCCGGCTTTAGCCGCGGAGGAATGGCATTAGGTTTTTCCGCAAGCGGTTCAGTCGGACCGTAACGGGCGGGCGCCTCGCTCATCGGTTTCTTGGACAAAGCTGCATAGGTGTTAACCGTCGAGGATCAAATTCAATGATGGATGTCGGTCTAATCGGTTTCGGCCTGGGCGGCCGCTGCTTCCATGCCCCAGTTATCCACGTCGTCGAAGGCCTACGGCTCGCCGCAATCCTGCAACGCTCCAGCGACTCCGCTTCCGAGCTCTACCCAGACGCCCGCATCGTCCGTACCCTGGACGAACTCCTCGCCATCGACTCCATCCAGTTGGTGGTCATTTCCACGCCCAACCAAACGCATTTCCCCTTCGCCAAACGCTGCCTTGAAGCTGGCAAAAATGTAGTCGTTGACAAACCCTTCACCACCACAGTTGCCGAAGCCGTCGAACTCTTGAGCTTGGCCAAAGAGAAAAACCTGGTCCTCTCCGTGTACCACAACCGTCGCTTTGACGCCGATTTCCAGGCCCTCCGCCAAACCGTCGCCGCCGGCCACCTCGGCCGAATCCTCCGCTTCGAATCCACTTACGACCGCTACCGCCCCACTTCGAAGCCCAACGCCTGGCGTGAAAAACCCGGCCCTGGCAGCGGCGTTCTCTTCGATCTAGCGCCGCATCTCCTCGATCAATCGCTCACACTGCTCGGCATACCGCAAGCCATAGCCGCCGATATCCGCATCGAGCGCCGAGGCTTCTCGACCGACGACGCCTTCGACATCTTCCTTTACTACCCCGAAGGCATTCGCGCGCTCCTCCGAGCCACTATGATGTCTGCGGTTCCACGCCCGCGCATCGTTGTCCTCGGTGAAAAGGGAAGTTACCTCAAGCGCGAATTCGACCCGCTCGAACCAAACCTCCGCAACGGGCAAATCCCAAAAGGCGATTCGTGGGTCGTAGAAAAAGAAGAAAACTACGGCGAGCTCACCCTAATCGAAAACGGGAACGCAACCACCCGCAAAATCCCCTCAATCGGCGATTGGCGCGAATTTTATGCCAACATCCGCGACGCCATCCTGCGCAAAGCAGCTCTTCTAGTCACACCCCGACAAATCCTAAACGTAATGCTCGCCCTCGATGCTGCCCTCGAAAGCAACGCCCAACGCCGCACCCTGGCCTGGCGCCCCATCGACCTCGGATGAAACGGCCTCGCTAGGGATGAGGCGGGCCGTTTCGACGCGGCCCGGTCGCAAAAACAGAACGACTCTTGGGCTTGTACCCCGACGCTTTCCAGGCGCCTACCCGTTTTAACCTTGACACCCGGCAAACCTGCCCATCGTATAATCAAATCTCCGGGGAAGGAGTACACCGTTGAACATCGAACTTGTCCCTTCAGTCCTCTCCGCCAACTTCGCGCAACTCGCCGCCGACGCCGAACAAGCCATCGAAGGCGGCGGCTCAGTCCTGCATCTCGACGTCATGGATGGGCACTTCGTTCCTAACCTGACGATCGGCCCACCCGTCGTCCGCTCCCTCCGGCACTATTTCAAAGTTCCCTTCGACTGTCACCTGATGATCGAAAATCCCGACCTGTTCATCCCCGAATTCGCCGAAGCCGGTGCCAACTGGATGTCCGTCCACCAAGAAGCCTGTGTCCATCTCGACCGCACGCTCCATCTAATTTCTTCTCACGGTTGCAAGCCCGGCGTGGTAATCAATCCTGCCACTCCTGTGGAAACGCTCACCGAAGTCCTCGACCTCGTGCACCACGTTCTGGTCATGAGCGTAAATCCCGGTTTCGGCGGTCAAACATTTATTCCCAACTCACTGAACAAAATTGCCGCACTCGCCCGCATGAGAGCCGAACGCAAACTTGATTTCCGCATCGAGGTAGACGGTGGAGTAGATATGGAAACGGTCACAGACATCGTAAAAGCAGGCGCCGAACTCCTGGTCGCCGGCAACGCCGTTTTCGGCCACGGCGACATCCGCACCAACGCCTGCAAACTCCTAGAAGCCGCCCGCGCCGCCACCCTAACCCGCGCCTGAGCGCCGCAGGCACATCACAAGTTAGCCCTGCGCGTAGGTGCCGGGAATCGAATCGAAAATCCCGAGCGCCGTGGGCGCGACCCATTCTTCCGCCGCACCTACCCTGCCCGCTTCCTCAAGCTCGCCGCCAACGTCCGCACCTGATCCCGAGTCTCCTCCAACGCCCCTGAACAATCTATCCTCTCTGTCGCATATTTCAATTTTTCCGCCACCGGCATCTGTGCGGCCAATCGACGTCTGGCCTCCGCCTCGCTCATCCCTCTCGCGCGCAACCGCTCCATCTGTTGCTCCGGCCTGCAAAACGCCACGACCAACCCATCCAACTTTTCCGCAATTCCAGCCTCAAGCAGCAACGCGGCCTCGACAAACCCTGCATCCCTCACTCCGTCGTGCTGCCACTCCTCAAACTTCTTCAAAACAATCTCTGCCACCCGAGGGTGAGTGATCCCATTCAACTTCGCCAGTTTCACCGGATCGGCAAATACCAGCGCTCCCAATCTTGCTCGATCGATTCTTCCGTCCGCATGCGCCACTCCCGCCCCAAATTCCCGCAAAACTTCGTCATGGACCTCTTGCCCAGGCTCCAACAGCTTATGCGCAACGACGTCGGCCTCAAGCACCGGAAAACCCATCTCGCGCAACATAGCCGCAACCGCGCTCTTTCCGCTCGCAATTCCTCCCGTCAATCCCATTTTCAACATCGTTTTTCCAGGCAACTTGTAGCTTAGGCCTTGCGGGCCTGAGGTTTCCACAGCAGAGGCTCGGTCGGTGCCGAGGAGCGGTCCTTACCGCGACCGCTGGGCGACGTGAAGCGAAGTCTTCCCCCGCCGCAATCGCGTTGCCTTCACCGTATTGCTCATCAGCATCGTAATCGTCATCGGCCCCACGCCACCGGGCACTGGTGAAAGCGACCCCGCGGTAAACAACGCGTCCGGATGCACATCCCCAACCAACACACTGCCCTTGGCTCGAAACTTCTCCAACCGCTCGGGAAAGTTCTTCAAAAGCCGTTCCGCTTCGTCCGCGTCTGTCACCTTATTCGTCCCTACGTCGACCACCGCAGCTCCCGGCTTGATCCAATCCGACTGCACATACCCAGCCTTCCCCATTGCTGCCACTACAATATCCGCGTGCCGCACGATATCCGCGATCTCCCGCGTCTTCGAATGGCAAATCGTCACCGTAGCATTCGCGTGCATCAGTAACAACGCCATCGGCTTTCCGACGATGTCGCTGCGCCCCAGCACCACCGCATTCGCAGCTTCAATCGGAATGTTGTTCCGTCGCAGCATCTCCATGCAGCCTGCCGGCGTGCACGCCACCAGCCCCGGCCGGTTGCTGACCAGTCGCCCCAAACTCACGGGGTGAAATCCGTCCACGTCCTTCGCCGGATCGACGGCCTCCAGCACTCGCTTCGTATCGATGTGCGCGGGCAGCGGCAATTGCACGAGGATCCCATCCGTATTCTCATGCTCATTCAAATCCTTCATCAGCTGCAGCATGTACTCGGTCGAAACATTCGGCGGAGGCCTGTGCATCCAGCTGGCCATCCCCAACTGTTCGCAAGCCGCGATCTTGCTCTTCACATACAGTTGCGACGCCGGATTTTCTCCCACCAGAACGGCAGCGAGTCCCGGCCGGATCCCTTGCCCGGAGAGTTCCGCAATTTCGCCCTTCAGCTCACCAAAAATTTCATCTCGGATTTTCAGCCCATCCAGAATTTGTGCCGGCATATTCACAGAATAGCACAGCAGAACTTCCTCTCATGCCGGACAGCTTGAGACAAAATGAAAACGTGCTTGGCAATCCACTCTGGCAGCCCCTCAGGAAATGCTTTTTCGCATCGCGAAACCAACCACGCCTCAGGAGCACACTTCGCGCACAATGCGCAGAATAGCGGCAAGGCTCTGCTCCACATCCTCCTCCGTGGTGGCCCATGAAGAAACGCTGATCCGCATTGCAGTTTTACCCTGCCAAACGGTTCCACCGCACCAACAAGTCCCGTCCTCCTGCACGCGCCGTATCACTTCACGAGTAGCTTCCGCACTCCCAAATGACACCAACACCTGATTGATGACTACATCGTTCAAAACGTCGTATCCACCCGCCCGCAAACCCTCTGCGAATCGCTTCGCCTGAGCGCAAGTCCTCTCAATCAATTCGGCAAGCCCCGCTTTCCCCAATGACTTTAGCGCCGCCCACAATTCCACACCTCGCGCCCGCCGCGACGCATCCGGAGTCTGATTCGCAGGTTCCCGCGATGCGCCCGGCTGAAGATACGCCGCGCTGATGGTCATCGCAGTTCGCAACGCCGCAGCGTCGCGCACCAAAACAACGCCGCAGTCGTAATTCACATTTACCCACTTGTGCGCGTCCGTCGCCCACGAATCCGCCAGTTCGAATCCCGACACCAGATGCGCGTACTTCGGCGAAGCCGCTGCCCACAATCCGAACGCACCATCCACATGCACCCAAGCGCCATTCTCGTGGGCCCACCCACAAATTTCCCTCGCCGGATCGAAGCACCCCGTATCCACATTCCCAGCCTGAATGCACACAAGGGAATTCTTCTTCAGCTTTGGCAAACGGTCGGCTCGCATTCGGCCCAGACCATCCGCAGGAACGATGGTCACCCTCTTCTGTCCAAAGCCCGCAAGATTCAACGCCTTCAAAACGGAAGCATGGACTTCCTCTCCCACAACGACCTCAATCGGCGGCGCGCCAAACATGCCATCCGCAGCGACATTCCACCCGCTCCTTGTCAGCAATGCATGGCGCGCGGAAGCCAGCGCCGTAAAATTGGCCGCCGTCGCGTCCGTCACAATACCGCCTTCGCAGTTAGGTTTTATTCCGAATACTTCACACACCCATCGCAGCACGACTTCCTCAATTTCCGCCGCAACCGGCGACATCACGCGGAACGCCGCATTCTGGTCCCACGTACTCGCCAGCCGGCTCGCAGCCAGCGACGCAGGCAGCGTCCCGCCAATCACAAATCCAAAATACCGTCCCCCTGTGCTCACGACCGTAGCCGGCGAACCAAACTCATCGAGCATACGAACTACATCGACCGGCCGACTCGGCCACTCGGGCATCGCCTCACGAAAGCGTGCGAGCGCCAGAAGCGCATCTTCACCTGGATACACCTTCCGCACGCCGGTGTGGCGCAAGTAGGCCCGCGCCCGCTCTTCGGCAAAATCCAGCGCATCGGTGGTCACATCCATCTCGCTTGCGTTCGCTTTAGCGCCCATAGGCCCTCCACCACCTCACGCTACTGCTCAGTTCCCGCTTTGTCTCCTGCCAAAATGTCTGGTGCCAAATTGGTCTCTGCAGTGCTGCGCCTTCTTGCCTGGAGCTTCGAAGGGCAGGCCGGCATCCCAGGATTCTCTTCGAATCGCAAGAACCCTCTATAATGTCCGCCATGCGTGCCTCTCGTTTCGTCATACTGTTTTACTTCGCAATCTCACTCGCAGCGATCGCTCTCGTTGCCCAAGATTCTTCCTCACCGGCTTCCACGCAAATTCCCAATTCCAAAATCTTCGGCGAACTCCCCGGCCATCCGCGCCGCATCAACAATTTCCCCACCGTTGCCGCAATCTCGCCCGACGCGCGCTACGCCGTCTTTCTCCACAGTGGTTTCGGAGCCTACACCTCCGCCGGAAAACAATCCCTCACCGTCCTGGACCTCCAAACCGACACCATCCGCGATTTTCCCGACGACCGCCTCGGCCCCGGTACCAAGCAAACCTATTTTCTTGGCCTCGTCTTCAGCCTCGACGGCAAGCATCTGTACGCCTCGATGGCCTCGCTGACCGACCCCCTCGGCAAAGGGAAGGGAAGCACGGGCAACGGAATCGCCGTCTACACTTTTCAAAACGGCGAAGTCACTCCTGAAAAATTCTTGCCTCTCGCGCCCCGCTCCTTCATCCCCCGCGGAAAAGTTCGCCGCGGCGAATTCAAGGACGTCACCTATCCCGCAGGCCTTAGCATCGGTCTCAACGACGGCGCCGAGCGCCTCCTCGTCGCGTCCAACGGCTCCGACGAAGCTCTTCTCGTCGACGTCTCCGATGGCAAGATCGTCCACCGCTTCGATCTCTCCACCTTCGACCGCATTCCCGCCTCTCTGCCCTACACCACGGTTATGACCTCCGACGGCAAGCGCGGCTTTGTTTCCCTCTGGAACGCCTCCGCCGTCGCCGAAGTCGATCTGCAACACTCGACCGTCCGCCGCTTCATCCCGCTTCACAAACCAACCGCACCCATCGAAGGCGGCTCTCATCCGACCGCTTTGCTCCTTTCCCGTGACAATTCCCGCCTCTTCGTCGCCCTCACCAATCGGGATGAAATCGACGTCCTCGATACCAACTCCGCCAAACTGCTCTACTCGCTCTCGACCAAACTTCCCGACCAAACCTTTGGCGGCAGCGATCCCGAATCTCTCGCTCTCTCTGCCGACGAGAAGACCCTGTTCTCCGCCGACGCCATCTCTGATTCCGTCGCCGTCTTCGATCTCACCCATACCGCTCCAGGCGAACCTGTCCGCGCCGCAGCTTTCCTTCCTACGGAATGGTATCCAACAGTCGTCGCAGCCACCGGCAGCGACCTGCTCATCGCTAGCGCCAAAGGCCGCGGCTCCGGCCCCAATCCCGTTCCGCAAAGCACCAACCGCGGCCAACCCAGATATCCTTACAATCCCGCGATGACCAACGGCTCGCTGGCTCGCATTCCTCTCGACACTTTGCAGCAGAATCTTCAGGCGTACACCGCCCTCGTCACTAAAACGAACGCCGCCCAAGGCAACGTCGATCGCGTCCCCTTCGCCTCCGGCGAAAACAAAATTCATCATGTGATTTACATCATCAAGGAAAATCGCACCTACGATCAGGTCTTCGGCGACCTCTCCGAGGCCGACGGCGATGCTCACCTCACCATGTACGGCCAGGACATCACCCCCAACCAGCACAAGCTCGCCCGCCAGTTCGGCATTCTCGACAATTTCTACGACAGCGGCGACGTGTCCGGCGACGGCCACATCTGGTCTACCTCCGCCTCCATCTCCGATTACGTCGAGAAAACCTGGCCCATCGGCTATCGGGGCAACCAGCACACCTACGATTCCGAAGGCGAATTCCTCTTCGGCGTTTCGGCTCAGGACGAACTCCCTTACGCGGGCGAACCCACGGGCGGCTTCCTGTGGAAAAATTTTGCCAAACACAACATCACCTATCGCCATTACGGTGAATTCATCGTGTCCCGATGGTGCAACGCTACGGCGGGTGCCCAGCTGCCCTCAAACGGTCCCCCCGAAGTCGCAAGCGCAACCTGCTCGCGCACCGTCATCAAGCAAGGCGAACCACTCGAAAAAAATGTCGGCGATCCTCGCGGCAGCCCCAGTCCCTATCCCTGGAATATTCCTATTCTCGCGAAGAATATCGCTGCGCAAGTAGAACTCCGCGACCATTTCGATCCGCTCTATCCCGATTTTGAAGTCGCCTATCCCGATCAACTCCGCGTAGATGAATTCCTCAACGAATTCAACGCGGCCGTTTCCGCGCGACAATCCGGCAAAGACACTTTGCCGCAATTTATTCTCTTGCGCCTTCCGAACGACCACACCGCGGGCGGCACAAAGGAACAACCTCGTCCCGCCGCCTCCGTTGCCGATAACGATCTAGCCGTCGGCCGCGTTGCCGACGCCATCTCCCACAGTCCTTACTGGGACAACACGGCCATCCTGGTCCTCGAAGACGATGCTCAGGACGGTCCCGATCACGTCGATTCCCACCGCAGCATCGCCCTGGTCATCAGCAAATACGCGCCGCTTCCTCAACCCAAAGCGTTCGTCGACCACACCTTCTACACCACCATCAATATGGTACGCACCATCGAATCCCTCCTGGGCGCCCCGCCCATGAACGCAAACGATTCCCGCGCCGCCCTCATGGCCGCGCTCTTCAGCGGCCCGGGCGCGCAACCCGCCTTCAACGCCGACTACCGCAATCGCGATAACGGCCTGCTCTATGAGATGAACACGAAGGACTGGAAAGAAGGAAAAAATCTGGACTTCAGCCACGCCGACGCCGCCGACAACATCGTCCTCAATAAATTCCTCTGGCACGACCGCATGGGCACCATCCCCATGCCCCAACCCCGGCACAACATCTTCCCCTCTTCAAGCAATTCCAAATCCTCCGCCGACCCGGACTAAGCAAGCACTTGTTCGTGGGGGTCCCAGCATCCTGGACCCCATGTCCGCAAGGTCGTCTGGAATGCGGGGACCTGCCTACCACAGGCAATCACGTTGCTCTCCCGCATCCTGCCAAATCGGCATAGGGGGGACGGTCACCCGTCCACCCCTGCCACACCACCGTAGATGCGGGTCCGCGTACGGCGGTTCAGAGAGTTACGCAGCGCCATCGACCAGTCGAGGAAGACCAAGCGAATCGAAGTAAGCGATAGGAAGTGCGGATGACAGGGCCGGACTGTTCGCCAGACGCCAAGGGCCGTGCAGGCTGCCCGCGGTTTGTGCGGCCAGGTCCCGACCGATCCCGAGATGACGCAACTGCGCGTACCGCTGTTTGCCGCGTTTCCACTGCTTCCAGATCAGTTGTTCCCGTATCCTGGGCCAGTGCTGCTTCAGGTAGCCCGAGAGATCTCCGACTTTCATGCCGTCGATTCCTGGACTCCCTTTGTTCGCTTTGACTCGCTTGTAAGCCTGCCAGCAGTTTTCCCGCTCGCAGACTTCTTCCATCACCTGCTCGTGACGAGCTGGACGTTCGGTTTCGCATTTCGCCGTGCGCGATTCGGTCCCTTCCTGAGAAGCCTTTGGAGCTTCACTCCTCCCCTCCTCAGTAAAGGCCAACACTAGCTGGTTCTTCTGCCGCTTGTCGCTCATCGAGTCCTGCGTCCTACTTGTCGCTCCCTACTGTTTGATTTCATAACAATGTCGGCCCC
This sequence comes from Candidatus Acidiferrales bacterium, assembly GCA_963783955.1. Lineage (GTDB taxonomy): Bacteria > Acidobacteriota > Terriglobia > Acidiferrales > UBA7541 > Acidiferrum. The sequence continues at coordinate 68,565 of CAWAPN010000009.1, forward strand.
CTCGACCCGAGTAGACTCTGGTTTATCGACGACCTAAGGCTCGGGAGGAAGGAGCCGAAGATGATGATTATAGGATGTGATTATCACCCGAGCGATCAGCAAATCGCGTTTGTAGACCAAGAAACTGGGGAATGCAGCGAACGGCGACTGAACCACAGCGAGGGAGAAGCGGAGAAGTTCTACCGCGATCTGAAACAGAGAGGAGTCAGCGTGCGGGTGGGAATGGAGGCCACCGGCCATAGCTCAAATCCCAGTTCCGCCATTAATCGCTCAAACCAACGGTGGAGATCCGGCGGAGATTAAGACCAGGCGCGTGCGAAAGCAGAAGACCGACCGCCAGGATGCCCAACTGCTTCTGAAGCTGCTGCTCGAAGATCGCTTTCCTCGAGTGTGGGTACCGAGTCCGGAAAATCGCGACCTACGGCAACTGCTCTGGCATCGTCATCGATTAGTGCAGATGAGGACACGAATCATGAATCAGTTGCAGGCGGTGGCGATGAATGAAGGAATACGACGCAAGAAAGCACTGTGGAGCAAGTCCGGGCGAGTGCAGTTGGAATCATTCTCTCTGGCTCCCTGGAGCAGCCGGCGCCGGCAAGATCTGCTGGAATTGCTGGATCGGCTAAATCCAACCATCGACCAGCTCAGCGCAGCCATCGCGCAGGAAGCAGAGAAACGACCGGAAGTGCGGCGGCTCATGACCCATCCCGGCGTAGGTCCGCTGACGGCCTTGGCGTTCGTGTTGATCATCGGTTCTCCGGAGCGTTTTCCTTGTGGCAAGCAGATTGGCAGTTACGTGGGGCTCATTCCCTGCGAGGATTCCAGTGCCGGTCATCAGCGGCTGGGACACATCAGTAAGCAAGGCAACTCGTTGCTGCGCTTCTTGCTGGTGGAAGCAGCTCAGATTGCCGTACGTCACGACCCCGATTGGCGACGACGGTTTCTACACCTGGCGGTGCGTCGGGAACGGCGCATTGCCAAGGTAGCGATGGCCCGAAAATTGGCAGTTCGGTTGTACTGGATGTGGCGCAAGGGATGGGATTACCAACAAGTTTTACAGTTCGGTTCGCACGCGGGGCAGCCCGTGAAGGCCCATGGTGTGTAGTAGATCACTGCCTGTTTGATTGGGCGCCCCGCTCCCTGAAAAGGGAGATCGAAGAAGTAATCATGGTCGAAGTTTTGATCGGAGAGATGGTTGGGTCGGACTGAGTTCCGCCCGAGAGATTACACGCGAGCCTTGGTCATCGATGAGAAGTAGGAACCAGAACGAAATCATGCGCTCATATGAGCGGAAGGAAGCAGTCTGCTTAAAAAAGGATTTGACACAGCCGACATTGTTAGAGATGGGCCTTCATCGCTTGCGCGACTACTACGCCCGCTGCTGACTTCTGCTGCACGGTCAAAGTGAATCTCTCCACTTTCAGTCACGATTCCGTGACATGCAGCAGATCTCCCGAGGTAAGTTCGATCGCCTTCCACGCACAACCGCCGGATTTACCACCAGTGCCTTTGATGGTTGTGGGCTTCGCGATCCTTTGCTCGCTCGCCCGGCACCGTAGGCCTCAAATCCAGTTCTTGTCCATCGGCTCGCGTGTTTGCTCCGCGCTTCTTTCAGACCTCGCCTCACGGCTCGGCCCTTTCGCTATCACTTCGCCACCATCAGGCTGTGAAGAGGACTTTCACCTCCAAGCTATCGAGCATGCTCGGCACACAAAGAAAACGCCTGGGCCGCAAGGCCCAGGCGTATCCGTACTTAAAACTTACAGCTAGAAACTAAGAACTAATAAATATCATACTGCTCCCAATGTAGCGTTGCATCCGACTGAATAATGATGTGCTTGTGCGCGTTCTGCTCGAGCTCATCGATCAAAATCGATTCCCTGGTCTTCAGCGCCTTCGCAATCTCTGGATGCACGCGCAGCGTCAGGTTCGGCCCTTCATGCTCCGCAGTGGCCATCTTCCGCGCTTCCGCCTGAATCTCGTAGCACAGCGTCGGAATGGACTTCACCATCCCCGACCCCGTGCAATACGGGCACGGCTGGCACAGCACGCGTTCCAGCGCCTGTTTCGTGCGTTTGCGCGTGATGCACACCAGCCCGAACTCGTTGAACGAAAGTGCCTTCGACGGCGCCTTGTCCTGTTCGAGCGCCATCTGCAGAGCGCCCAAAACTTTCTCGCGATTCCGCCGTTCTTCCATGTCGATGAAGTCCACGACGATAATTCCGCCGAGGTCGCGCAGCCGGATCTGCCGCACGATTTCCTTCACCGCTTCCAGGTTCGTCTTGACGATCGTATCTTCCAGTCGCGTGGAGCCTTTGCCTACGAACTTGCCGGTGTTCACGTCAATCGCCACCAGTGCTTCGGTATGGTTGATGACGATGTACCCGCCGGACTTCAGCCACACCTTCGCGCGCAACGCCTTGTCGAGTTCGTGCTGAATCCCGAACTCTTCGAAGATCGGCTGTTCCTTGGTATACAACTTCACCTTACTGACCAGCTTCGGCTGGAAGCGGCTGACAAACTCCACCACCTTGCCGAACTCTTCCTCGCTGTCGATCCAGATGCCCGTGAAATCGTCGCTTACGTAATCCCGCAGGATCCGCTCCACAAGGTTCAGGTCGCGGTGCAACAGCGCCGGTGCTTTGCGTTCGTCATTCTTCTGTTTGATCTCGTTCCAGGTTTTTCCCAGGAACTCGATGTCGGTCCGGATTTCGTCGTCCGTGGCTCCGCCCGCGGCTGTCCGCACGATGAATCCGCCCGGATAGCTACCGCGCGCCTCGCCCACTAGCCGCCGCAAACGCGAACGGTTTTCCGCGCTCGCAATCTTTCGTGAAACCCCGATGTGATCGATCGTAGGCATGTAAACCAGGAAGCGTCCCGGCAGCGCCACGTGACTGGTGATTCGTGCGCCCTTCTTGCCGAGTGGCTCCTTAGCGATCTGCACCACCACTTCCTGCCCGGCCTTCAACATCTCCGAAATCAGTTGTGGCCGCCGTTGCGGTGCATGTCCCCCGCCGTAGTGTCCGCGGTGATGCTGGTGTCCACCGCCACCACCGCCGCCACGACGATCAAACCTGCCGCGTCCCCCACGATCCCTGTCGCTGCCACCGCGCCTGTCAAACCTGCCGCGTCCTCCGCGCTGCGGCCGCTGGAAACGCGAACGCGGATCGTTCCCGATTCGCGCCGAATCCCGCCGCACAAATTCCTCGCGCGGTGCGCTGCCGGGAGGCCGCGAGCTCCGCGTTTCGCCGGGCAGAAGAATCACATTCTCCTCGACCACGGACTGGCTCGTCGTGCCTTCCGGCAACCCCGCCGCTGCCACTTCCGCTTCCACGTGCTCCAGCGCCTCGTCGTGTGCCAAGTCCGCGCGTTCCGCTGCGCTCAAGCCCGCGTGCGTTTCTTCGTGCTCGCCTTCAGCAGCTTCACTGTCGAGGCCAAGCCGCGTCTGTTCCGTGTGAGTCTCTTCCGCATGTTCCTCGTGAAGTTCTTCCTCACCTTCTTCTTCGTGTTCTTCGTGGAGCTCCTCGGAATGCGTTTCTTCCTCGGTTTCTTCCTCGTCAAACTCCGCTCCGCCGGCCAAGGTGTCTGCATCCGCACGGGCCTGCACTTCTTCGTGCTTTGCCTCCACCAGTCGCGCCGACAGCGCCGAGAGCTCCTCATCGCTCAACCCCGCCGTCTCACTGCGGTGCGTTTCGCTCAGGCTTTCTTCCCGATGCTCGTCGGCCACGGGCAATTCTGTTTCGGCGCCGTCGGCTGTGGTGCCCTGCGCAATCGGTGCTGCTCCGCTCGCTTCGCCGGCTGTTTCGTTGTCCGCCAGCACCCAGTGCGGCAAACTTCCTGTAAACCTTCGTGGTCCTCCGGTCGTCGGCTGTGCGCCAAATGCCGGACGCGCCACCGGTTGCTCAAAATCCGGTTGCCGTTCTTCCGGTTCCCTCGTCTGCTCTACTGGGGACTGCTGCGGACGCCCGCGATATTTCGCCAGCGACTCACCCGGCAACACGATGTCATCTTCTCGCGACTCGACTGGCCCGGAAGGCGCCGGCCCGCGATCACGATCGCCCGGCCCGCGCCGGTTGTCAAAACCGCGCGAATCCCTGTCTCCCTGCGGCGACGCATATTTCGAAGGCGGCAGATTCCTTCCTGCTCCACCGGAATGTCGGCGATCGCCTCCGCCGCTTCCTCCCCGCCGGCGCCCAAAACGCCCCCGGCGTCCACGCCCGCGGTCTCCCCCGCGGTCTCCTCCACGGTCGCGCCCCTGGCCTCGATCTTGTCCCGGTCCGCGGTCTCCGCCGACCCTCGGCGGATAGTTTCGCGTGGGGTTGTAGCTTGGTGAAAAATTCTGTGGCGCCGAAGCGTTCGATTCCGGCTGGCGTTCCTCTACCTCCGAAACCTCGCCTTCTTGGCCCCGGTGAGCGTGTCCACTCTCTCCGCGAACCTCGCCAGGCAGTTCTTCGCTTCCGCCCGGTTCCCCTTCGTGGTCTTCATGCGTGCGCGACTCATCGAGGTGCAAAATCTCCTCGCGCCCGACGCCCGCCACCGCCAGGGTTTCACCCGGCAGCACTTCAATCGGCGGCGCTCCGCCCCGATTCACAGGAGCCGCCGCAACCGGCGCCTCTCCATGACCGTGATCGTAGTCCTCCAGATTCTCGAATACGTCGCTGACGTACAGAAACGCGTCCCCATCCAGGCCGATGTCCACGAATGCGGACTGCATGCCCGGCAGAACTCGCGTCACTTTTCCTTTGTAGATGCTGCCGACAAGCGCGAACTCTTTCTCGCGCTCAATGTAGATTTCGACTAGCTGTCCTTCTTCCAAGATGGCGACCCTGCGCTCGTGCGAGGACGCCGATATAACCAATTCTTTCGACATGAAAAAAACTCCTTGGGATGCACGCCCGCAGGAACCTCTCTGACGGAGGTCCAGGGCAAGGCGCCGTCCCGATCCAGATCGGGACACGCTGGCCACACCAAATGGATTGTTGCGGCATTGCGATCGTAGCCGGAGGGAGGGGCCGCGCGGCGACCCTCATACTTCCTGAACCTCTCGCTATCGAGGCTGGTCCGTTGCCGGGTTGCTCCCGGGGTAACGGCGGACGTTGCTATCCTCACTCTTAAAAATCCTTTTTTCTACTGGCGTGACCCTTCAAGGGTCCGCCTCTCCGGCGCATTCTCCGCAAATTGAGTTTGCGCTCGGCTCTGGCTCTTGTTCAGTTGACGAACCGGCGTAGCCGGACATTCATCACGAGCCCAATTGCCAGGAAAACAAATAATGTGGCCGATCCTCCGTAGCTCATTAACGGTAATGGAATTCCGGTTACCGGCATTGCTCCGATGACCATTGCCACATTCACTAGCACGTGAAACCCTAGCGCCGCCGCTACGCCCATGACCAGAAACATTCCCGCGCGATCCTTGGCACGCTGGGCGTTCTGCACCAAACGCAACAACAACGCCATGTACAGCCCCAAAGCAATTAGCACCCCTTTGAATCCCTGTTCTTCCGCCCAAGCCGACATGATGAAGTCGGAATATCGGACCGGAATGTATCCCAGTTGATTTTGGGTGCCGTTGCCGAATCCTTTCCCCCAGAATCCGCCCGATCCCACTGCTATCTTGGATTGCAGCACTTGATAGCCGGAACCCTTGGCATCTTCCTCGGGGTGCCTGAACGACGTAACTCTTTCCTTCTGATACGGCTTCAGGAAATGCCACCCGACGGGCAGCATGAATAACCCTATCATCACTATGACCGCTGCATGTTTCCATTGCAGTCCCGCCAAAAACGCTCCAACGATCAGCATCGGCATTAATACGAGGGCGGTGCCAAGGTCGGGCTGCTTCAGAATCAGTGCTAGAGGTAAGCCTACCAGAAGCCCTGCTTTAATCAAGTCCTGCAGGCTGAGGTCATCGGTTCGCACTTCCGCGAAGAACCGAGCCAACACTATGATTATAATCAATTTGACGAATTCTGACACCTGAAAGAATTCCCCGAGCACCGGAATCCATCGTTTGGCCCCAAATCGCGTGTGGCCCATCAGCAGCACGGCCACCAAGGCCACCAGCGCGGCGATGTACAGCCAAGGAGCCTGCTCCATAATGACGTGGTAATCGAGTCGCGACAGAACAAACATAAGCACGAATCCGATGATCAACCAACGGACCTGCTTCATATGCATTCCCGCCAGCGCACTGCCGTGAGTCGCCGAATAAATCTCAATCACACCCAGCGTGCAGATGGCCGCCATGATCGCCAGCAGCCACCAATCGTAATCGCGAGCTCCGCGTGCGTCCTTGATCATCTCCTACCTTCTCATTCGTAGTGGGTCTTTAGACCCGGACCTTTGCTCACTACACCGCCACTCGAACCCACGCAAAAATTCCGCCTACCAGCCATTTACAGAACGCCCTCCCTTACTCCGGCCGTTCCTTCTTCCTTCCGCTTGTCGCCAGAATCGCGGCAGTCTCCTCGGCCTTCGCGGCCGTATTCTTCTGCAACTCCGGCGTCTTGTTCCCGGCCGTCACCTGCCCCTGTGTCTTCTTGTTTTTCTTGTCGTAATACGCCTTAACGATGTCGCGGACGACAGGGCCCGAGGCCGTACCCCCGTGCTCCGCCGTGTCTTGCACGACGGCGGCGACCACAATTTCCGGATTGCGTCGGGGCGCGTAACCCACGAACCAACCGTCATTCAGGCCTTTTCCCAACCCGAGGCGGCTGGCGGCGCCGTAGCTCATCATCTGCGCAGTACCGGATTTGCCGCAAAATTCGATTCCTTGCAGCTTGATCGACGAACCCGTTCCACCGGCTTCGTTAATCACCCCGTACATCCCTTGCGTCACTTGTTCCACGGTGTTTTCCGCCAGCGGAACGTGCATTTCTCCGACATGCGCGGCATCCTTCATCAGGTGCGGCTGTTTGAATTCACCCCCCGACGCAATACCTCCGATCGCGTAGGCGACCTGCAACGGCGTAACCATCACCGAGCCCTGGCCAATCGCAACCGAGATTGTCGAACCCGGATACCATTTGTGATGATAGACCCGCTCGACCCATTCTTCCGACGGCACCAATCCCGCTTCTTCCGAGGGCAAATCAATTCCGGTTTTCGCGCCAAGCCCCAGCATCCTCGCATATTTCGCAATTGTCTCGATGCCCATGCGCATGCCCACATTGTAAAAGAACACGTCGCACGAGTGCACGATCGCGCTGTGCAGATTGACGACTCCGTGGCTGCTCTTCCCGTACACCCAGCATTTGTGCATCTGTCCATAAAACGTCCCGTAGCCGGGGCAAAACGCAGTGAAATTCTCTGGCGGCGTCTTCGATTCGAGCATTGCCGTTGCCATGATGATCTTGAATACCGACCCCGGAGCCAGTTGTGCCTGTGTTACCCGGTTCAGCAGCGGCCGGTCTTTATCCTCGTTTAACCTTTGCCATTCTTCCTTCGAAACGCGGATCGCGAAATCATTCGGATCGGGTGCAGGATGACTCGCAAAAGCCAGCACCTCACCGGTCTGCGGATCGAGTGCAACGACTGCTCCCTTCTTGTCCCCCAATCCTGCTTCCGCGACCTGCTGCAAGTCGTAGTCAATCGTCAATTGAATCTGTTTTCCCGGAATCGCATCCTGCTGATCCAGGTGACCCATCTCTTTTCCGACGCTGTTCACAATCACGCGCCGCATGCCGTCCGTGCCCACCAACAAATCGTTGTATTGCCGCTCCAGCCCGCTTTTTCCCGCAATATCGCCAGGCCGGTATTTGCCGTTGCTCGATTCAATCTGTTGCTCGCTGACTTCCCCCACATAGCCGCTGGCGTGCGCCATGAAGCCGCCGGGCAGATATCTCCGCCGGTGCACCATCAGCATTTCCAAAATGGGAATGTCCGCACGGTGCGATTCGATAAACGCCACATCCCCCGGCGTCGCTTCCGGCTTGATCACAATCGGCTGAAATTTCGGCAGCTTATCCGTGCTCTCCAACTGTTCTTTGATGTCGTCCAGAGACAGCCCAAGTCCGTCGGCAATTATCGGCAGATTCTTGTCCAGTGCAGCATCATCGTCCCTGAGCAACAGCACGCTGAATGAAGGATAGTTGTCGACCAGAACGCGCCCGTCGCGATCGAGCATGCGTCCACGCGGCGCAATGATCGGAATCGAGCGCACGCGGTTCCGCTCCGCCATTTGTCCATATTTATCGGAATCAATGACCTGGAGTTTCCAGAAGCCCAGCAGCAACAAGCCGATCATGCCCACGATCACGTAGGACGCGGCCGCCAGTCGCTCTTGCGGCAATCGATTATCGTTGCGAAACCAATACGACACGAAGGGACCTATGCGCTTGTTTCTTCTTTTTTCAGGGCTGGGCGGGCCCGCCTGCGCAATGTATCATCCGGCAGCGAATGCTTCGAATTCTTCGTTTCCCGGAGCTCGTCTGCCGCTCCACACTCTTCCGGGGAAGCGCCCGAATCGCCGCCATCCTTCTGAAGCCGCCATCTTCGAGAAGTCCTTTTCAAATTAGCACCTGGCCCCTGAGGGCGCAACTCGTACCAACGGGCAGGTTGCTCACCAAGCACGGGCCGTAACTCCTTCTTTTCCAACTGCATATTCCTGACCCCCTGTCCGTAGTGGCGGGTCTTCGCAGCCGCGTTTTTCCCCGACTCTGTCGCGGCTGTCTTCTGTTTGCCCTGACCTAGGAAGGGATGCGGGCGCCTTTCCCTGCCGTCATCCAAGCCGGACGACGATAGGCACGCCGATCCCGCGAACCAACCAACCCTCTTCGCGCCGATGCAGCAACCCGCTCTTTTGTATTTCCCGCCCGCCTTTCATCCTTTACACTTTTTAGTTCCCTATGTTCTCTCATCCGGATAAGCCTCTTCGCCTCGCGCTCATCGGCATGTCCGGATCCGGAAAATCGCACTGGACAAGAAATCTCGCCGCTGTTGGTTGTCCGACGGTCTCCTCGGACGATCAGATCGAATCGCGCCTGGCGCCTGCGCTCAAAGCTCGAGGGTATACCGGCATCAATGGCGTCGCCGCCTGGATGGGCTGGCCGGACAGCCGCACCTACGCCGAGCGCGAATCCGAATACCTGACCGAAGAAATTGCGGTCCTCGACGACGTGCTCTCAGGTCTTGAAAAGGATCCCAAGCGCAGTCTTGTTCTCGACACCACTGGCAGCGTCATCGCCACGGGTAACCACACCCTCCACCGTCTCCGCCGGCAAATGACCATTGTCTACCTCGCAGCCTCGAAGGACGAAATCCAACTCCTCATTGAGCGCTATCTCCGGGAACCCAAGCCCGTACTCTGGCAAGGCGCCTTTCGCCCCAATCCCGGAGAAACTCCGCAACAGACCGTCGTCCGCTGCTATCCTGCCCTCATCGCCGCGCGTCGCCAGAGCTATGAAGCCTTAGCCCATATCACCCTTCCGACTTTGCAGTTGCGCGATCTATCTCCCTCCGGCTCCGCCAACAACGCCGTTGCGGGAGAAGCGTTCCTCGAAAAGGTCCGAGCGTTACTCGAGAGCCGTCGATGATCCGCTCTCGGATCCTCACTCCATGAGATACCGCAGCACCTCCGGCAAAGCACCGCTTACCTCGCTCCGCGGCGCCGTCCTGCGCGGCCTTGCCCCGGATGGCGGCCTGTACATGCCCGCCGAAATTGCCCGCCACACTCCCGAAGAACTCGACCAATTTCGCCAATTGCCTTTCACCGAAGTCTGCTTCCGCCTCGTGCGCCCCTTTGCCACGCCCGACGTCCCCGAAGAAGTTCTTTGGCAAATCGTCGCCGAAGCCATCAATTTCCCGGTGAAGCTTGTCTCTTTGTCACCCGCACTCCACATCCTCGAACTCTTCCACGGCCCCACACTCGCCTTCAAAGACTTCGGCGCGCGTTTCATGGCTCGCCTGATGGGCTATTTCGTCCGCGGCGAATCGCGCCAGCTCACCGTCCTCGTTGCCACTTCGGGCGACACCGGCAGCGCCGTCGCCCACGGCTTCCTCGGCGTTCCTGGAATCCGCGTCGTCATTCTCTACCCATCGAAACGTATTAGCGAAGCCCAGGAAAAGCAGTTCACCACCCTGGGCCAGAACATTACCGCTCTCGAAGTCTCTGGCACCTTCGATGATTGCCAGCGCCTCGTCAAGCAAGCCTTCGCCGACGAGCAACTCAGCCAGCGCGGTTTCCTCACCTCCGCAAATTCCATCAATGTCGGCCGCCTGCTTCCGCAGATGTTCTACCACGTCGCCGCCTACCGCCAGTTGCCGGTCGCCTCGGTCCCGCTCGTCGTCGCCGTTCCCAGCGGCAATTTCGGCAATCTCACCGCAGGCATTTTCGCCAAGCGTGTCGGTGTTCCCGTAGCCCGTTTCATCGCTGCCACCAACGCCAACGACGTCGTTCCGCGATACCTTCTCTCCGGCGAATACCAGCCGCGCCCGGCCGCAGCCACTTACTCGAACGCCATGGACGTCGGCAATCCCAACAATTTCCCTCGCCTCCTCGACCTCTGCCGCAACCGCATCGAAAATGTCCGCAAGGAAATCTGGGGCCACGGTGCGACCGACGAGGAAACCCTGCACGAAATGCACGCCGTCTGGGACCGCTACCGCTATGTCGCCGATCCCCACACCGCCGTGGGTATCCACGGCTGGGAAGCCTTTCGCAAAGCGAATCCCGAGCCTTCCCAAGGCTTGGTCTTGGCCACCGCCCACCCCGCCAAATTCGCCGACATCGTGCAAAAAGCCATCGGCCAAGCTCCCCCCCTCCCCGAACGCCTGGCCCGCCACCTCGAGCGACCGAAACTCTCCGAACCCATCTCTGCCGACTACCCCCAGTTCAAAGAATTCCTCCTCTCCCACTAACATCTCCCAAATGGAGGGAACCACCTCCCGCTTGCCCTAAGGCTCGAAGGGCCAACGCCACAGCAACTGACAACTCTCCGATCGCCGAAACCGGGCAGAGAGATGCGGTTCGCTCGTAACGACCTTAGGATTTGATGGTTACGTCTGCTCGAAGCAGGTTCAGTCGCGGCCGGCTTCTGAAATGCGCACTTCTTGCCAGCAATGAGAATGAGGGGATGTTCCTACGATGACCTTCTCAGCCGGTCCAACCCCGAAAACAACAACGTTCCCAAAAACGCATTCACCGCCGCGGCAATCGCCATATGCAGCGTAAACCACGCCTCCGGCTCGGCCAGCAGCAAGCTCCGGATCAAAACCAGGATTCCCTCGTGGGCCACAAAAAAACTGAAAATCAACGCAAATCGCGCCGCCGGATGTTCCGTATCGAGCCGCGCTCCGATCGAAGACGCTAAATACCCGATCACTGTCTTGGCAATTCCGTAGAATCCGAGCGGCACGGTCGGTCCGCTCAGCGCATCCTGCGCCAGCCCAATCACCATGCCCAACAACAACCCCGTCGACGGATTCCTCCGGCTCAACCCAAAATAAATGGTCACCAGCATCGGCAAATCCAGAATACTCAGCCTCGGAAAATACACGGGAGCCGTAGCCTGGAACACCAAAGCCGCCGCCGCGGCCAATAGCACCGCACCCGGGTAGAACTTATGTACCTCAATGTGTGTTTCGGCACTGCGCAGCTCGTAGGTTTCGTTCATGGTTTCTCCGCCGCCGCTGCCGTGCTCGGACCTGGACCTTGCGTGTTCTGCGCTTCATTCTTGAATTCCACCGGTGTCTGGGTTAAAAGCACGATCACCGTCTCCAACCGGTCCAACTTGGCCGCCGGCTGCACGCGAATCTGCTTGAACGGATTTCCCGCCTTCACTTCCACGACGGTTCCAATCGGAATGTCGCGCGGAAAAATCTTGTCCATCCCGCTCGTCACGATGCGCTCTCCTATAGGGACAGTTTCTTCCGTGGCCACATACTTCATGAGCATCGTAGGCTCGCCGGTCCCGCCGACCGGCCCCTGCGTCCGCGTGCCGACCAGCATCGCTCCTGCGCCGCCTTCTTTATCCGTTAGCAGCAACACTTGCGACGTGTCTCGATACACCTCAATCACTTTGCCCACTGCGCCATCGGGCGTGATCACCGCCATGTTTTTTCGAATCCCGTCCCGCTCGCCGCGGTCGATCTCGATCGTCCGGCTCGCCGTTCCCGCACTCGCCGCGATGACCCGCCCGCCCACCATGGGCACCTTCTCGTGCGATTGTTTGAAACTCAGCAGCGCCGCCAGCCGGTCTGCCTCCGCCGCGCGCCCCTGCAATTGCGAAATCGTCAGCTTCAACGCGTCATTCTCGACTCGCAGCGCCTCATTGTCCCGCTCCGCATCCCGCAGAGCGAAGTAGTGCGCCCAAATCCCATGCACTTTTCCAAATCCCCAGGCCCCGCTTTGTTCGAACGGATACGCCGCGGAAATCGCCCAAACGCGAATCAGTCTTCCGCGCGAGTCCCGCTTCACCTGCACGGCCAGCAACAGCAATTGCGCCAGCAATACTCCGATGAGCAGCGTCAGCGACTTATGCCTGGATGGAATGGCGACCATAACCTGACCCGTTACGCGACCCGCAGACCGGAAGGTGGGTTTCCTCTCGACGGATCAGCGCAATCAAGAAAATTTGGAGCGGAAAACGCTCAGTCGATGCAAACCTGCCGCAACAATTTGAAATCGCTCAACATCTTCCCGGTGCCCAGGACTACCGAAGCCAATGGATCGTCGGCAATCGACACCGGCAATCCCGTCTCTTCGCGAATCCGTTTGTCCAGATTTTTCAGCAGCGCCCCTCCGCCCGTCAGGACAATGCCTCGGTCGCTGATGTCTGCGGAAAGTTCCGGCGGAGTCCGTTCGAGCGCTACGCGCACGGCATTCAAAATCGTTGCCACGCATTCGCTCAGCGCCTCGCGAATCTCGCTGTCGTCGATCGTCACTGTGCGCGGCACGCCCTCGATCAAATTCCGGCCCTTCACCTCAATCGTGAGCGGCTTCTCGAGCGGGTACGCGGACCCAATCTCCATCTTGATCTGTTCCGCCGTGCGTTCCCCAACCAGCAGGTTGTATTTCCGCTTCAAATACTGCATCACCGCTTCGTCCATCTCGTTTCCGGCCACACGCACGGACCGCGAATACACGATGCCGCTCATCGAAATCACGGCGATATCCGTCGTGCCTCCGCCGATATCCACCACCATGTTTCCGCTCGGTTCTTCAATCGGCAACCCTGCGCCGATCGCCGCCGCCATCGCCTGTTCCACCAGGTAAACTTCGCTCGCCCGGGCGCGGTAGGCGGAGTCCTGCACCGCGCGCTTTTCGACGGGAGTGATCTCGCTCGGCACTCCAATCACGATTCGTGGATGCACCAGAACGCGCCGGTTGTGCGCCTTCTGAATGAAATAGGTCAGCATCTTTTCGGTGACCTTGAAATCCGCAATAACGCCGTCTTTCATCGGCTTGATCGCTACCACGTTGCCCGGCGTCCGCCCCAACATATCTTTCGCTTCGCGTCCCACGGCCACCACTTCGCCGCTCGCTTTGTTGATCGCCACGATCGACGGCTCGTTCACCACGATCCCTTTGCCGTGCGAAAACACCAGCGTGTTCGCCGTCCCCAGATCGATCGCCAGGTCGGACGAGAACAAACTGAACACCGACCTCAGGTTGTATCCGTTCTTATTCATTACCGCTTTCCCCCTGCGGAGAGGGTCCTGCCCGGTAGGATCTCCGCGTTCGCCTACCAACCGCTCGACTCACCATTGTCGCCGGATTCGGCAGCCCACGCAAAAATTGCAACCCGCCGTTCCCCCCAATCTACTTCGGCACAACAATTGGAACTTTTTGCGTCGCCGTCCCACCGCGACGGTTCGATCCGATCACCACCAGGGTGTGTTCACCCGGCTCCAATGGTTCCGTGAAGTGCCGGAACGTTCCGTCCTGCGCGATATTCGCCACCGGCTGTCCGTTCACGATCAACGCCGCTCCCGGCTCCGTCTTTCCGATCAACTCCACGACGCGCCCGTGAATCTGCGTCCCTTCGATCTCGAGCAGCATGTTCTGCATCTTGCCCTGCGCCACCAGAGAAAACTTGAACGTCTCGCTGAATTCGCTAGTCTCTTTTTTCGCGTCGGTCGCAGTCACGTTCCAGAAATAGTCCCCCGCCTCCAAACCGGAAACGTCCGCGGTCGGTCCACTGGCGGTCATCTGCTTGACGAGTTTCGTAAACATCGTCGTCGAACTGATACGCAGCGTATAACCGACCGCCTGATCCACCGGCTGCCACTCGAACCTCACCACCGCGGTCTTCGGATTCTCGGAGATAATCGGCGCCAGATTCAACGGAGCCACCAGCGCCGGCGGCGCCAGGACGTCCGATTTCTGCGTTGCTCCTCCCGTCGGGAAGCTCGCCTTCTCCCACTGCGTCAATTCGATGGTTTCGTTCCCGCGATGGACTTCCGCACCTCCGTTGGCGACTACGATCTCGTGCTCGTTCTTGTTCGGATCGTTCTTTACCGTCGCGCGGCTGTTTTGCTTCATGTATGCGGTTGCATCTTCGACGCTCACCGCCGCTTGGGCATCCCGCAGCGTCCACATCGGCGTGGCTAGGTCCACGGCGCCCGTGTTGATACGCACCGCCGTATTCGAATGGTCGCGGGTAACGGTGTTCTCTTCCACGGTGATGAGCGTATCTTTGTTCACGGTGTACTCGGTTCCGTCCGCGAAATTTATGCGTGCCGCTCCGTCCGAACCGGTCTGAATCAAGTCTCCCTTATCGAGGGTAGTGTGATAGTCCGCATCCACCCAGGTCACGGAGTTGACTTTCTTCACCTGCACTCGTCCGTCCAGATTCACGAACTTTGCCTGCGTCTGCGCGCTTGCCAGCGCTTCCTCCACCTGATTCCCGAGCGCCGTATTCAGTTTCTTTTCGACGACTTCTGTCCAGTTCGGAATGGTCGCGTACATCCCTGCGATCACGATCACGACGATAAGCACAATCGCCAGCGCCACGGTCTTGTACGACACCGTGTGCCAATACACTTCGACGTGCCGGATCTTCGGCACCGGTTGCGGTGTCGGAGCCGTCGTAGGACGGCGAGGCTCGGTGGGTATCTGTGTACTCACAGTGGTGCGCTGCGAATGCTCCAATTTCGCAATCTAGCACACCCTGTCACCCCTGCACGGATTCCCCAATTGTGGTTGGTCAATCAACAAATAGCGTTTCCGTCCCTTTTCGATTGTGCAGCCTGCCGCCCGCAGCCCCACCTCCCGCTTTCCCCGACTTTCCCTGCGCCCAAGCCGATCAGCGGCAGCCCTGCTGCCGCCGCCCATTGTGTCTGTTCCCTCGGTGAAATCCGCCGATCGCGCAAGCACTGAGAAAAAGTTGTGATCCCGAGCCTGCCTGCCGCAGGCAGGCAACTCCACTCGACCGCGCTTATCCAGAGAAGACTCGGTCATCCCGAGCGACGCGAGAGACCTGCTTGCTCGTCTCCAGACGCTAGGCGTCTTTGCGTGATCCACTTCCGAATTCCTATTTTCCGCCTGCGATTTTCTAATTTTCCGCTTTCTTTCGCCTCTCAAAAAACTTCCACTTATCAAACTCCGGCGCCACCGCCACATCAAAAAATCCCACCATCATCTCGTCCGAGGTCTGTTCCCCCCATCCGACCGCCGCATCCGGATCAGGATTGTGCGGATTCCCACGCGAATTATCGAACCACGCCACCGCTTGTAGCTCCGTCCCGGCCTGCAACGCCAACGGCTCCGCCAGGCGGTAACTCATCTGCCAGTGAAAGTGATAATCCACCCGCAACAGCGTCTCGCTGCTCTTGTCCTTATGTACGATGTTGTACTCGAACCGTTTCCCCCGCAGGTGCATATGCGGAAAAAAGCTCAGCAGCAGCGCGTCGTTCGGCAAAGTTCCCCAAGCCTCCACACGGTAATCCGGCACTCCCGGCGGAATCACAAAATGATCGTTCGTGAGTTGCAGCGTCATCACGCGATACTTCGGAGGCTCCTTTCGAAACCGCAGCCCAATCTGCGTCACATCCGTTCCCGATTTTCCATTCGTGGTGTAGTGCATTTGAAAAACCAAATCCGCGCCGGCCGGAACGAACTTGGCCATCCCCTCCGGCCAGTTGTCCGGTGAGCTACCCGGCGCGTACACCAGCAAAATATCGCTGTCTGTCCACATCGCGTCGCGCCGGTCTTCTTCGCTAGCCAACATCTCCGCCGTGAACGGCTTTCCCACCGGCGCATGTTTCAGCCAAGGCGATCCCGCCGGCCGCACATACACTACCGCGTGATGCACATTCTCCGGCATTCCCGGCAAAATCTCCGATGCTTGCACCCACCGCCCTTCCTTGAAATTCGTCGGCACAATTTCATAGGTGTAATCCACTTGTCCGTCGTACGGAATCTTTACGCCTTCCGCCATCTTCACCAGCAAATCCGGCTCCGCAATCGTCCATCGCCCCGACCAGTTCCGCTTCGCTGGTGCATCCGCCGAATTTCCCGCCGGCGCCCCGGCCTCCGCCCAAGCCGCCAAGGCCACGATCTGCCCCGCACTCAACGAAGGATCATTCGAAAATTTGCCAATCCCCGCCTCCGCAAACCAAGGCGGCATCGTCCGTTTCTCCGCCGCCACACGAATCGCCGTCGCGTATCGCCGCGTCTCCTGATACGTCTCAAACGCCATCGACGCAATGCCGCCCGCCCGATGACACACCTGGCAATGCCCTTGCAAAATGGGCAGCACCTCCCTATAAAATGTCGGTTTTAGCGTCTCGCGTCGTTCCCCCTGGCCAAACGCGGCAAGCACCCCGATCACAAGCAACGCGAGAAAAACAAGCAGTGAACGAACCTGGTCGAAGCTCGAGCGATTCACAAACGTCCGAATCAAGATTCTTGGCACGACACCCGCTTCAACCATACTCCGGTGGTCCCAACCCGCTTCACCAGCGCTGCTTCATCCGCGCTCAATTGGCGGTAGGCACGACACAATTTAAGCGAGCGCGTGAGGGCGGGGAGCGCAATCCCGCTTTTCCCGTAAGTGCGGAACATCCCTCGGGCAAACGCGAGATTCTCGGAGGGGGTCTTCTTTTCCAATCTCTCACGCCCCCGCCGCCGTTGTCCTCAACAAAATCTCGAGATCATCCGGATGAATCGCGCACAACTGCGCTTCTTCCTTATCAATATCCCCATTCTTCACCAATGCCACCAAAGACTCCTCCAACGTGAACGACCCTTTCTTTTTCGTCAACGGAATCTCCTGATGCAAATGCTGCAAATTGTTCCGCCGTATGTGATGCCGGGCCCCGTAACCCACCATCAACAATTCCGCGACCGGCAATCTCCCGCCATGCTTGCTCGGCAGCAACATCTGCGTCAACACCGCCGCCAACGCCATCGCCAATTCCTGCCGTATCGAATTCTGCCTCTCCAGCGGAAACGAATCTGCAATCCGTCCGACCGTCGAAGCCACATCCGTCGTATGCAGCGTGGACAAAACCAAATGTCCCGTCTCGGCCGCCGCCACCGCGATCCGCATCGTCTCCGAATCGCGCATCTCCCCCACGACAATCACATCCGGCGCCTCGCGCAACGCTGCCCGCAGCGCTGTGGGAAAATCCGGTGCGTCCGTCCCAATCTCCACCTGCTCGATCACGCTGCGAATGTGCGTGTGCTCATACTCAATCGGATCCTCAATCATCACAATATGCCGCGCTTCCCTGGCATTGATCTCATGAATCAACGCCGACAGCGTCGTCGATTTTCCCGATCCCGCAGGTCCGCCAATCAAAACCAATCCGCGCGGCAAATGCGCCAAATTCGCCACCGTCGGTGGCAGGTGCAATTCCTGCAGCGCCGGCACACGAGTCGGCAGCGCCCGAATGGAAGCCGCCGCGCGTCCCCGCTCCCGGTGCAAATTAATCCGGAATCTCCCCACGCCCTCGATCCGGTACGATGCGTCCGCAATCGACTGCTCGCGATAAACCTCGAGCGCATGCCGCCCCAAGGCCGGCAGCACCGCCGCTTCAATGTCTGCTCCATCCACCGTGTTCGCCTCGATCTTGCGCACGTCGCCCTGCACCCGCAGACACGGCGGAGCGCCTTCCACCAGCAATAAATCGCTCCCGCCTTTTTGCACCAGCGTCGTCAGCCACTGGTCCAACTGCGCCGTAGCCGCAACATCCGCAGGCTCGGTTCGGCGCCCCTCATTCAACTCCCGCACCAGCCGGTTCAGTTCTCCCGATTCATCCATTCTCGCCTCGGCATCTTCTCTTCTCTCCGCGTACGCGAGCGATCTCAGCGTCCCTGCCCGATCTTTCTCTTTCTTTCCCCAATTTCCATTTTTCCATCCCTTCCCCCGCTCACGCCCCGGTCTGCTTCTTTTTCGTTCGCAACTCCAAATTCCTCACCAACCGGTGCAAATAATTTGCATGCACTCCGAGCCCCTTCGCCGCCTCCGTCATATTCCCACCGGCCTGTTCGAGTGCATTCAATATCATCTGCTTCTTCAACTTTTGAATGGCATCGTGATATTTCGTCGGCTCCGCTACACCGGGCTCGCTCTCCTGCAAGCTCTCCGGCAAATCCTCCGGCTGAATCATCTGGGACGTCCCAATCACCACTGCCCGTTCCATGGCGTTCTCCAGCTCCCGGATATTCCCCGGCCAGTCGTACTGCCGTAGACATGCCAGCGCCTCCGCGGTGATTCCCGTCACTTTCCGGTTGCACTTCTTCGCATACCGCGCCGTAAAGTGTTCCGCCAACTCAGGCAGGTCTTCCGGGCGCTCGCGCAGCGAGGGCAGATTCAGCGAAATCACGTTCAACCGGTGGAACAAGTCCGCTCGAAACTTTTCCTCGCGCACTTCCTTCTGCAGATCTTTATTGGTCGCCGCCAGGAATCTCACGTCAATCTTGATGGGTTTCGTTCCTCCAACCCGCACGAACTCCCGCTCCTGCAAAACGCGCAGTAGCTTCGCCTGCAAAATCGGCGAAAGCTCCCCAATCTCATCGAGGAAAATCGTCCCGCCTTCCGCCACTTCCAGAAATCCCTTCTTCTGGCTCACCGCGCTGGTGAAGGCACCCTTCTCATGTCCAAACAGTTCGCTTTCGAGCAGCGTCTCCGTTAACGCGGCGCAATTCAGTCCTACGAACGGCTGATCTTTCCTTCCGCTGTTCTTGTGAATCGCTCGCGCCGCCAGCTCTTTCCCCGTTCCGCTCTCCCCGCAAATCAGCACCGTCGAATCGCTCGCCGCCACTCGTTCGACAAGCTGGTACACCTCGCGCATTCGCGCGCTGCGCCCCACCATGTCATGCGTCAGGCTCACCTCGGCGCGCAGCCGCTGATTCTCATTCTTCAGCCTCTCGAACTGCCGAGCGTTCTCGATGCCCATCACGCCGAGCCCGGCGATCGCCGCCAGCAACTGCAAATCCTCCTGCGTGAAGTCCCGAGCTGTGCTGCTCGATTCCAGATAAATTACCCCGAGCACGCGACCCTCGCTCACCATCGGCATGCAAAGAAACGCGACCCGGCGCTTTTTCTCCTTCGCGCCGCAATTCCAAACCGCTGCGCCTTCCTCTGCCACGCGTCGAACCACGGCCTGGCTCACACGCACCGGATGATCCGGCCCGTAAACGCGGTCCCATGCCACTTGCGATCGCAGCTCGTGCGATTCCTCTTCGAGCAGTAACACCGCTCCTCGCTCTGCCGGAATCACGTCAAAGATCATCCCGAGCAGTTGCCACGGTAGCGATTCTTCGTCGTGCAGCGACCCAATCGCCCGGCTGATTCGCAGCAGGGCATTCAGGTTGCGCTCGATCCTTTCGATCCGCGGCAGTCCGGCCAGAGCTTCCGGCGCCAGATTTGCCAGCTCCTCCGAGGGCATCTCAACCGTCTCCGCGTTTGGTTCTTCTTCTCCGTCCATCCGCACTTCGCTGCTCGGAGCAGGAACGGCGCGTTCTGCCTGGAACAAGAAAATGGAATTGCCGATCGCCACTTCGTCCCCGCTCTTCAGTTCTCGCTGCTTTACGGGAATGCCGTTCACAAATGTTCCGGCATGGCTGTCCAGATCGCTCAGCACCCATCGTCCGTTTTGTTCGGCAAAAATGCAGTGCTGGGGCGACACCCACGGATCTTCCAATCGCACGGTGTTGTTCGCGGCCCCGCCCATGGTCAGTCGGCCGATGACAGGGAACTCGCTCTTCCTCAGCGGACCGTTGATGGCTACAAGTTTTGCTAGCACGGCTCACCCGCCTCGTTCAACGAGGGCGTCATTCTAGCTTGATGCCCTGAGCATCGCCACTATTTCGACTATCCGTTCGGATAGAGTGCCTATCGGATTGGCGATTCCTGGCGCAAAGCGCCTTCCGAGGGTCTCGCAGGATTCCTTCATACACACTAAAACATTTAGAATCTTATAGTTCTGGACATAGCGCAGAGACTCTTCTCCTTTTCGCTTCGAGTTCCGCCATCCCCCACTCGCTATCTCAACGATTCCGCCTAGCTCAATGGATAGTTCCCTGAAGATCCCTTTGCTTTGCCGCGAGCCCCGGCAACTGGTTTCTCTTTCCTAACTCGTTTTGTCTCAATCGCATAAATCCCTCCCCCGGATATCCGCGCTTCGATTGGAACTTTGGCCACCCGCCTGCACTTTCACTCGATGTCGCGCAGTTCGGACGACGAAACAAAATAAAAGAGGTGTTCGAAATGAAAGCAAAAAACATTTTCCGGATGCAAGCCATCGTAATCGCGCTCGGCGCCGCGTTGTTCCTCGCCAGCTCCACTCCCGCTCAGGAAATTGTGAACACCTCGTTTAGCGACGGGCCCAACGTTCAAGCGTTCGATCAGGCCACGACTACGGCGGCCGTCCAGGTCTCGGCCGCCGCCCCGGCTACGGTGGATTCAAAGGCCTCCGCTCCCGCGGCCGCAGTGGCCGTTCCCATCGCCGCCGAAGAGGCCATGGTCTCGTTCGAAAACTCGGCCGAACGCTGGCTGATCGCCTGCTCGTTCTTCGGCATCATGATGCTCGCGATTTACGCCGTCGCCGAGGTTCGCCGCTCGCGCAAATCTACAGAGCGCCCCAGCTCTCTGCTGCAACGCACTGCCGCCGCCAACTGAGCGCCCCACACACTTTGTTCGAGCAGGCCCCGGGAGCGCCCAACCAGCCAGCCGCTCCTGGGGCCGAAGTATTTTAGTCCTCGTAACATGGCTAGGCCTGATGTCCGCGCCGTCATTCGCGATCTTGCCGACTCCAAAATGCGCCTATCGCAGGTTTGCCTCGCGTAGTGGCCGATCTTTAGATTGGCCAGCAGGCCTTTGGTTCACCGTAGCTTCCATCTTGAGTCAGAGAGTTCAGAGCTTCGCACTTGGGCCTTTCCTCCCTATACCGTATAATGTCAAGTTTGTTCGCTCTCTCAGGAGACATCTGGAATGGCTGGAGTCTTTGACAACCAGAAAACCGGCGTGCGAATCCTTTTCGGCGTCATCATAGGCATGCTCGCGCTCAGCATGCTCCTCTATCTCGTTCCGCAAAGCCCGGATGCCACGCGAACTTCCGGCGACACCGTAGCAAAGGTCGCCGATCAATCCATCACGCTCGCGGACATCAACCAGCGCCTCAACGAAATTCGCCAAAGCAATCCGATCCCGCGCCAGCTCGAGGGCCTGTACGCCAATCAAATCCTCAAGCAACTCGTCTTTCAAAAAGAAGTCGAATACGAAGCCAAGCGCCTGGGCATCTCCGTCAGCGACCAGGAGCGCGCCGACCGGATCCGCCAGATTCTCCCCACCTCCTTCAATGGAGACACCTTCGTCGGCAACGACGCCTATTCCCAACAGGTGCAGCAGCGCTTCCAGATGACCGTTCCGGCCTTTGAAGAACTCATCCGTTCGAGCATGATCGAAGAAAAGTTCCACAAGCTGCTCACCGACGGCATCAGTGTTACACCCGAGGAAATCCGGCAGGAATTTCGCTACGAAAACGAAAAGATCAAGCTTGACTATGCCGCCGCCAATCCCGAGACCCTGGCCGACAAAATCAATCCCGACGACGCTGAGATCAAGTCCTACTACGAACAAAACAAGAACAAGTTTCAGATTCCGGAAAAGCGCGTCGTTCGTTATGGCCTGCTCGATTTTAGTCAACTCCGGCAGAACATCCCCGTCACCGACGACGAGCTGAAAACAATCTACCAGCAGAATATCTCCCAGTACGAAGTCCCTGATCGCGTTCACGCCGAACACATTCTCCTGACCACCGTCGGCAAGACCGATGCGGAAGTCGCTGAAGTCAAAAAGACCGCAGCCGACGTTCTCGCTCAGGCTAAGAAACCCGGCGCCAACTTCGAAGAACTGGCCAAAAAGTACTCCGAAGACCCTGGCTCGAAAGCCAAAGGCGGCGACCTCGGCTGGCTCGTTCACGGCCAGACCGTCGCGGAGTTCGATCAAGCCGCATTCAGCCTTCCTAAGGGCGGCATTTCGGACCTCATCAAAACCCAATACGGTTTCCACATCATCAAGGTCCTTGAAAAAGAAAACGCCCACACCAAGACCTTCGAAGAAGTGAAGGATTCCATCCGCACTCCCTACCTCCTGCAGAAAGTTGACCAGGAGGCCGCCTCGATTGCTGATCAGATGTCTAGCCAGATCCGCCAATCGAACAACACCAAGCTCGACGACTTGGCCCAGAAGTTCCACCTTAACGTCGCCGAAACACGTCCTTTGGCTCCGAACGATCCGGTCCTCGAACTCGGCAATTCGCAGGACGTCAAAGACGAAATCGTTCGCCTCCGTCCGAACGAGCTGAGCCTGCCCATCCGCACCGATCGCGGATTCGTGGTACTCGCACTCAAACAAACCATTCCCGCTCATCCGGGTACTCTCGACGAGGTCCGCGACAAAATCATTGCCGAGCTGCGCACCACCAAGTCGCAAGAACTCGCGCAATCGAAGATCAACGACCTCGTCAAACGCGTCAAAGCCGGCGAAAAGTTCGACGCTGCCGCCAAAGCCCTTGGCCTCGAACCCAAAACATCAGAAGCACTTGCCCGCAATGGCAGCATTCCGGGTCTCGGCAACGCGAAACTCATCCTCTCCGCCTTTTCTCTCAAGCAAGGGGATGTCGGTGGTCCCGCTCACATGGGATCATCCTCGGTCGCGTACCAGATTGTGGAGAAAATTGAGCCGAATCCTGCGGAGTTGGAATCGCAGAAGGCGAAAATCACCGACACTCTGCTGCAATCCAAGCGAAACATGGCTTTCGAGGCCTTCCGCCTCGCCTTGGAAGAGCGTCTGAAACAGGAAGGTAAGCTGAAGCTCATGCCCGATAAACTGCGCAGCTTCGGCGACTTCGGCTCCTCGCCACTCTCTCCTAACTCATAGTAAATAAACGTTTTAAACTAATGCACAACCTCACCAAGGCAACCCCTTGCCCTCGGCTTCGCGAGAGGCTAGCCTATTTGTGTCTGGTTCGGCCCTCCCCGAAAGGGATCTGCAAAGGATTCAGGCTCCTCTCCGGAGTTCTTTCGGGGCACTCGGCTCTTCCAGTCCACTCTCTCACTCTTAGGAAACTGTCATGGCTAAATCCGCAACGGCTCGCGCCGCCCAGATCCGTAACGATTACCGCTGCAGCATCGAAGTCAATCAGTCCGGCAAGTACTGCGTACGCATCCGCGCCCAATACCCGCGCCATGCCTGGAGCCTTGGTGTCTTCTTCCTCGCGTCCTCTTTCGATCGCTCCATGAAAAAACTCGAAGAATGCCTTCGCTTCCTCCAACGTAACGAAGAAAAACTCTGGTTCTGGGGCGTCGACCGCGCCGCCGACTTGGCCTTCACCTCCGAATTCCTCAAAGAAGTCGGCTTGCTGCTCGACCGTCGCCTGGAATTTCCTCGCAAAGCTTCGAATCTCTCTCTCGAACCCGAACGCGACGTTCCCGCCTTCGTCTTCGGCCCCGTCCGCCGCGGCCTGGCCGAATCCGTAGAATACGGCCGAGTCCGCCTAGCCGGCGACTAACTTGGAGCGCCGTGGCCTTTAGGGTCGACCGCTCTTCCCGCGCGCCCGCTCCAAACACGAGCATGGTCATCCCGAGAGAAGTCTTCGAAGCGAGAGATCTGCTTCGGTTCTCAGGGTGTCTCCTGTTTTTTTCCTTCGTTTCCAAGTCTCCGCCGTCCGAAACGTCGCCGCTCTCCCACCCATAACTCCTTTCCCCTCTTCGATTCTTCCTTGACATCCCTCTCTTCTTCTTTCATCATGCGCGCAATCCCTAGGGGAAGTCCCGCGAGACCTCGCTTCTCGCTTCCTGCTCTCCGCCCGACAGCACGTCGTCCTCGTGTGTCGTCCAGGTAGCCTGAACACTCCGGGCGAAAGGATCGCTCGACCATGATCAGCTCCCGAAAGCCAGTTTTGCTCGCTCTCGTCGCGGCCCTGTTGCTTCTCGCCGGCAACGTTACCCTGCGCGCTGCCTCGAAGCCTCAGGACGCTCAGTCCACCGACCAGAGCAGCGACACCACATCGAAGCCGAAGACGAAGAAGAAAAAGACCACCACGACCGACGACGCCAGCACGACGGATGCGTCGACCACCAAGAAATCCTCGAAGACAAAGAAAACCGATACGACAGACGCCGCGGCCACCGGTGACACGTCCACTTCGACGACTAAGAAGACCTCCAAGTCCAAGAAGGCCGACGCAACTGCCGATACCTCAACCACCGCTGGCACCGACACGTCCTCCACGACGGGGAAGAAAACCTCCAAAACCAAGAAGTCCGATAGCGCCGCGGCCGACACCTCAACGACCCCTGCAAGCGGCGACACGTCCACCAGCACCACCAAGAAATCCACTAAATCAAAGAAGTCGACGACTGCCGCTGACTCAACCGCAACCCCCCCCGCTGCCGCCACCACTGCCGCGCCGGCTCCCGCGGCCAAGTCGACCACTCCCGCTGCGAACACTACCACGGCGCCGGCACCCGCAGTGAAGACCACGAGTGCCCCTGCAGCGACCACAACGGCTCCAGCGGCGACCACGCCGGCAAAGAGCGCGACCCCAACAACTCAGCAGACTCCGCCGGCGAACAGCGCCGGCATGGTCTGGGTCAACACAGATTCCGGCGTCTACCACAAACCCGGCACCCGCTATTACGGCAAGACCAAGCAGGGCAAATATATGACCGAGGCCGATGCCGTCAAAGCAGGCTATCGCGCCGCGGAAAAGAATTAGCTTTTCCCAGTCCGTCGCTTTACGGCCAATTCATTTCAAGGAGAAAAACCGCATGAAGAGAAATTCGTTCAAGATGTTGCTTGTCGCACTCGTTTTCATTCTCGGCGTCAGCGTTGCCGTTTCTCAAGCGCAGACCAGCACTGCCAGTAAATCCACGGCTACCGCCGCCGCAAGCAACCTCGTCGACATCAACAGTGCCACGAAGGACCAGCTCGATGCGCTTCCGGGGATCGGCGCCGCCTATTCCCAGAAAATCATCGACGGCCGCCCCTACGCCAAGAAGACCGACCTCGTGAAGAAAAAGGTTGTTCCCGAGGCCACCTACAACAAAATCAAAGACTTGATCATCGCCAAACAGAAGTAAAGCTTTTGGTTTCACGGAGCGACTTTTGAAGGCCGCTCCGATTCTTTCTTGCTAAGGAGACTCTATGGGACTCATCGATTCAGTTCTCGCTATGGCCGGCAGCTCCGGCGCGCAGCAACAGGAACACTCCACGGGGATCAGCGCCATCCTCAGCTACATCAACAACCCGCAAGTCGGCGGTATCGCCGGTCTGCAGCAAATGTTTCAGCAGGGCGGTCTCGGCAGCGTGGTTAGCTCCTGGATCAGCGGTGGCCAGCATCTCCCGGTCTCCGCCGACCAGCTCCAAAACGTCCTTCACGGCGGAGCACTTCAGCAGGCGGCGCAACAACATGGCATCGATGCAACGCAACTCGCCGGCATGATGACCACTCTTCTGCCGCACCTGGTCAACCACCTCACTCCCAACGGCCAAGTGCCCGACGCCAGCAGCCTTTCGCAAATGCTGAAAGGCCTAGCCGCCGGCCAATCCTCCTAACCTTTTCTCTTGCCGGTGTTCGGTGCTCGTTGCTGGCCCGCGTTTCCGGAGCTACGCAGGCGCCAAATACAAAAATCGCCGCCGTCCGTAGCGCCGTGCCTTCCGGCCGACATCTTGGGCTTTGCCCCCCACGAACGGGCGGCTTTAGCCCCTGAGCTCTATCTCACAATCACTTCTCCCCGTCCCACCATCTGGTCGTTCAACCACAAACGGTACTTATAACTCCCTACCTTGGTCCCTGACATCACCGGCCCGCTCAGTAGCCGCATCCCCTCGGGCGCCTGAAAAATATTGGACCCGAACGGACACCGGTTGGCATCAAACTCGACCTTCAAATTTCCCGCATCCGAAATCCAGCTCACCTGATCCCCCGGATCGAGCACCACCGCCCGCGGGATCAATCCCACCAATACCGGTTTCTCCGCCATTCCTTCTCCTTATGCCACGGCACTTGCTTGGTCACGGCACGGCTTCCGATCATCCTGAGTTTCGAAGCGCCGTACCGGTTCAGCCGCAAATTGAAACGAGCATGGTCTCGCACCATACCACAACGCCGCACTTCCTCCCATAATTGACTCTTATAAAGCGCTAGGCTTCCATACTCCTTGACCGATACTAGGACTACCCTTATACTGGTTACGTGATCTGATGCGCTGAGCACAACTCTTGCGCTCCAGCCACTGGATTTTCCCGCGCAGGAGTTCCGCATGGCGTCCATAGCTCGGCCACTCTCTATCCCTTTGCCAAATGGGGCGCGCCTGCCTCTGATTTCCTCGATTCCGTTCGCTCTGATTCATCTCGTTGCTCTCAGCGTGTTCTTTTTCCCATTCCAGTGGTATTACGCCTTAACCTGTTTCCTCGCCTACGAGATCCGCATGTTCTTCGTCACTGCCGGCTACCACCGCTACTTTTCTCACCGCTCCTTCAAGACCAGCCGCTGGTTCCAGTTCGTGATCGCATGGATGGCCATGTCGTCTTCGCAAAAAGGCGTTCTGTGGTGGGCTGCGCATCACCGTCACCATCACCGCTTCTCCGACCAGGAGGAAGACCTTCACTCCCCCACCCTCTTCGGTTTCTGGTGGTCCCACGTCGGCTGGATTCTCTCCGACCGATACAATCACACTCGCTTCGACTACATCGGTGACTTCGCCAAATTTCCCGAGCTTCGCTGGCTCGACAAGTACTACCTGGTCCCCCCCGCAGTGCTGGGCGTCACGATGTTTCTGATCGGGGGCCTGCCGCTTCTGGTCTGGGGCTTCTTCCTGAGCACCGTCTTTCTCTGGCACGGCACCTTCACCATCAACTCGCTCTCGCACCTCTTCGGCAGGCGCCGTTTCCCCACCACGGACACGAGCAAGAACAGCTGGCTCCTCGCTCTGGTCACCCTCGGCGAAGGCTGGCACAACAACCACCACTACTTCATGGCCAGTGCCCGTCAAGGATTCTACTGGTGGGAAATTGACCTGACCTTCTACGGCCTGAAACTTCTCTCCTGGTTCGGCTTCATCCGCGAACTCCGTAATGTTCCGGAAAAAATCCTAACGGAAGGCGTCGCCCTAGACGCCGCGCGGTAGCGCGAGACGACTCTCGGACTCGGCAGACTCTTCTGAAACGCCACGGTCCGCGCCACAGGGTATAGACGTATACTTTCCACTCCTCGCGCAAGTGCGGAAAATAGGGAGGTTGCGGGAATCCGGCTGCGATCCATTGCTTTCGAATTGCGTTCGAACGAGCTGGCCGAGAGAGAAGATCGAAGGGTCTTCGAGGCCGCTTGCGTGACACAGAGCCAATTTGACCGTTGCGCAACCCCCTTTTGCTGCGCCAAACTACACTTTCCCGCCGTACTCTTGCGCTTCCCCGAGCACGCCTTGGCGGGACGTCCTGAACGGTCCTTGAGGGGACCTCTGAAAGGGAATCCATGACCCATCCAGTAGGACCACTCAATCCGCCAACCCGCCTGATGATGACGCCCGGACCGTGCTCGATCGATCCCCGCGTCTATCGCGCTCTGGCGGCGCCGCTTGTTGGCCACCTCGACCCATGGTTTCGCAGCTGCATGGAGGAAACGCAGACCCTGATGCGCCAGGTCTTCCAGACCGAGAATCGCGTCACCTTCCCGCTTTCGGCTTCCGGCTCGGGTGGCATCGAAGCGGCGGTGCTGAATTCGCTCGAACCGGGCGACGAGGCGATCTGCTGCGTGAACGGCATGTTCTCGGAACGTATGCACGTAATCACGCAGCATACTCCTGCCAAAACGCACTTGGTGGAGGCGCCGCTTGGCAAGCCCGTCGATCCCGAAGATGTGCGCAAAGTGGCCAAGGGCCGCAAGATCAAGATGATCGGCTTGGCCCAGGGCGAAACGTCCACGGGTGTGCTCACCGACATCGATCCATTCCGCAAAGTGGCCGATGAATGCGGAGCATTGCTGGCGGTGGACGCGGTTGCCTCGCTGGCCGCCGTACCCCTGCACATCGACAAACAGCGAGTCGACATTTGCTTTAGCGGCTCGCAGAAGGCGATCAGCGCGCCTCCGGGAATGTCGCCGATCACTGTGAGCCCGCGCGCCGAAGAGGTGTTTCGTGCCCGCAAAACCAAGGTGCAGAGCTGGTATTTCGATCTGTCCACGGCGATGAATTTTTGGGGTAAAGACCGGCTGTATCATCACACGCCGCCGATTTCGTTGATCTACGCGCTGCGCGAAGCGATGTGCATTCTGCTCGAAGAAGGACTACAAGCGCGCTGGGAGCGCCACCGCATCAATCAGCTCGCGCTGGTGGCCGGCGTCGAAGCGATGGGCTTGCAGATGTTCGTCGAGAAGCCGAAAGACAGGCTGGTTACGGTCACGGCCGTGAAGATCCCTCGAGGCATCGACGATGCCAAGGTGCGCAATCAGCTTCTCGACGAATTCAATATTGAAATCGCCGGCGGCATCGGCGCGACGAAAGGCCAGATCTGGCGGCTCGGCACGATGGGATATTGCAGCCAGAAGCAGTTCATCCTGCAGTTGCTAGCGGCTCTGGACAAAGTTTTGGTCGATAACGGCCATCGCCATTCGCCCGGCGCGGGTGTCGGCGGAGCGATCCAAAGCTACACGCAAGCCGAGGTCCCGGCGCATGCCGCGCGCTAACGGCCACCGAAGTTAGAATCACGCATCGAAAGACCGCCACTCGCAAGGCGTTGCGTTTTTATGTGGAAGCCTTGCTCTTGTGTTCGTCCGCAGCGACTAAACTCACGAATTCCGGGTCGTCTTGAAGAACTGCCAAATCCGGATCCTGCGTAGCCCACCGCGCATTGTGATAGCCCGCGCGCACGCATCGCCGGAAGGCGTCGAGCGATTCCTTTTTCATCTTCAGAACACCGTAAGTGCACGCCGCGTTGTAGAGAATGTTCGCATCGGTCGGCCTCATGGCCACGGCGATCTTGATGTGTTGCACCGCTTCGTCCTGTTGTCCCAGTATCGCCAGGTCGCAAGCGAGCAAAATGCGCGCCCTGACGTCGTCTGGAAAACGCTGCAACTGCTCCACGAGAACTTCCCGCTCGCGGTTGCGTAAGCGTTCCGCATCGGCGATGCGCCCCAAGCTTTCCAGGCTGTTGATCAGCGGGATCAGCGCGTTGTAGTCGTTGCCGACAATTTCCATGGCGCTCTCCGCCAGTTGCGCCGCCTCGGCGTGGCGTCCCGAAGCAAAATACGCACGCGCCAGAACGTCATGCGCTCCTTCGGAATCCGACTGCCGTTCGATGGCTCGTTTGGCGAGGCGAATGGCATCGTCGAAATGCTGCTGCGCGTAATGAATGCGCGCGCGCGCCGAGATCACTTCGGGAAGGTCCGGAGCCAGGTTGCTCGCCATCGCGCAAGCTTCGAGACCCTTCTCGATGAACTCCGGGTTCGGCGTACGGAATTCGTGCATGCCACCCCAAACGTGTGCCATGCCCGCGTAAGCTAAGGCAAATTTGGCATCGAGTTTCACAGCTTCTTCGTACATCGCCAGGGAATATTCAAATTGCCGCTGGTGCAGGTAATTCCGGCCGCGCAGGAAGAAATCGTAGGCCTGCGGATTATCCGTCGGCTTGCTGGCGATCACCTTTTCTTCGTGCGGGGAAAGTGTGATTTCGAGAGCTTTCGCGATGCTGAGCGAGATTTCTTCCTGCACCGCGAAGACGTCCTCCATCTGGCGGTCGTAGCGTTCCGCCCACACGGAATGGCGCGTACCGCTCTCGACAAGCTGGGTGGTGATACGCAGACGGTTTCCGGCGCGGCGAATCGAGCCTTCGAGGACAAACATGGCGCCCAGCTTTTCGCCCACTTGTGGCGCCGTCACCTGCTTGTCACGAAAGGCCAGCATTTCGGAACGAGGGAAAATCTGCAGGCGCCCGATTTTGGAAAGTTCGGTGATGATGTCCTCGGTCATGCCGTCGCGGAAATATTCATCTTCCTTCGCGCCGCTGAGGTTCTCGAAGTACAGCACGGCGACCGTTTTCTTAACCGCCAGAGGAGGAGCCGCGCTCGTCGTGGCTACGGCTCCCGAACTGTGACTGCGCGCCGAATCCACACGGCTCGAGGAATCCAGGTCCCGTTTGAGGCGCTTCAAATCGCCGCGCAGTTCAGACGCTGTCTGATAGCGCAGATCGCGGTCCTTTTCGAGAGCCTTCAGGATGATGCGCTCCAACTCCGGAGGAGCCTTGGGGTTGGACTTCGTCACGGCAGCGGGCGTGCCGTTCAGGATCCCATCGAAGATGACTGCCGTCGTGAATCCGGGAAACGGAACCTTTCCTGTAGACAACTCGTACAGAACCACACCAAATGAGAAAAGATCCGTGCGGGTGCAGAGTTCTTCGCCGCGGGCCTGCTCGGGACTCATGTACGCGATGGTGCCAATCGAGCTTCCCGGGCTGGTGAGCCCAGGTTCGGTTATTCCCTGCGTGTTGCCGCGGCCCAGCTCCTCATGGACCGTTTCTCCCTCGCTGTGCTGGCGGGCTTCCACCTTCGCCAGCCCGAAGTCCAGGACTTTCGCTTGTCCGCGTTCGGTGAGGAAAATGTTCGCGGGCTTGATATCGCGGTGGACGATGCCTTTGGCGTGCGCGGCGGCAAGAGCGTCGGCAACTTGGGTGCCGAGATCGAGCACCAGGCCTAGGTCGACTGGAGCGCCGCTGATACGATGCTTCAACGTTTGGCCTTCGAGCAGTTCCATGGCGATGAACGGCTGGTTCTCGGCCTCGCCGACATCGTAAATGGTGCAAATATTTGGATGATTGAGGGCCGACGCGGCGCGCGCTTCGCGTTGAAAACGGTCCAGCGCCTGGCGGTCACCGGCCATTTCGGGAGGGAGAAATTTCAGCGCGACGTGACGTCCCAGGCGGGTATCTCGTGCTTTGTACACCACACCCATACCGCCGCCACCCAATTTCTCCAGTATTCGATAGTGAGAGATGTTCTGACCAAGCATGGGCTGAGTGCGGGACGCCGAGCCATATTAGAGGTGCAAAAGGTGGAAGTCAAACGATGCTGCCGGGCTAGCGTCCTTTTTGCGCGATTGTGACTTTGTTGGCGTTAACCTGTTGGAATTCTTCGTACGTGCCTTTGAAGTCTTCGACTTTGCCACTCTGGAAATGCCAGATGCGTGTAGCCACCTCGTCGAGCACGTCTTCATCATGGGTGACCAGCAAAAGTGTGCCGTCATATTTCTGTAGCGCGATGTTCAGCGCGTTGATGGCTTCCAAATCGAGGTTGTTGGTGGGCTCGTCGAGCACCAGAAAATTCGGCTTCTGAATCATCAGACGGCAGAAAATCAGGCGGGCTTGTTCGCCGCCGGAGAGGCCGGAAGTGGGCTTCAGCGCGTCATCGCCGCTGAAGAGCATTTGCCCGAGAAAACCGCGAATCTCTTCTTGCATGGCGTCCGGTTTGAATTGCCACAACCAGTCAAGTGCGTTGACACCCTTGCTCTTATCGATCGTGTAGGAGAAGTCCTGCGGGAAATAGCCGACAGAAACTTCGTGGCCCCAGACGACATTGCCGAAATCGATGGTGAACTCGTGTTCGGCGTCACCGATGAATTTGCCTGCGTTACGGATGAGCGATTTCAGCATGGTGGTTTTGCCGGCGCCGTTGCGGCCGGTAAGCGCAATCTTCTCGCCGCGGGCCACATGAGCGGAGAAGTGCTCGAACACTTTCAAGTCGCCGTAGGATTTGGCCAGACGCTTCACTTCGAGCGGCACGCGGCCCGAAGGAGCTTCGGTCTGGAAGCGAATGTACGGACGTTGAATGTTGGATTTTGCCAGATCGGAAGTTTGCAGGCGCTCAACTTCCTTCTTCCGGGAAGTCGCTTGCGCCGAACGAGTGCCGGCGGAGAAACGGGCGATAAAGTCGTTCAGCTGGGCGATCTTCTTCTCGCGGACGGCGTTGTCGGCTTCCATGCGCGAGCGGATCTGGGTCTTGGCCAGCACCATATCGTCGTAGCCGCCGGGGTACATGATGATGGTTTGGTAGTCGATGTCGGCGGTGTGAGTGCACACGCTGTTCAGGAAATGGCGATCGTGCGAGATGACGATGAGCACGCCGTGATATTCGGACAGATATTCCTTCAGCCAGTGTACGGAATCGAGGTCAAGGTTATTGGTGGGCTCGTCGAGCAGCAGCGCGGAAGGATTGCCGAACAGGGCTTGCGCGAGCAGCACGCGGACCTTTTGCCCGCCCTGCAGTTCGCCCATCTTGCGCTCGTGCAAGGCAGCATCAATGCCGAGGCCATCGAGGAGAACGCCCGCATCGGCTTCCGCGGTGTAGCCGCCTTCCTCACCGACGATACCTTCGAGTTCGCCGAGGCGCATGCCGTCTTCGTCGGTCAGTTCTTCGTGCGCCTTGGCGTAGAGCCCGTCGCGCTCCTCGAGCGCCTTCCAGAGCGTGCCGTTGCCCATGATTACGGTGTCGATCACGCGGAACGGGTCGTAAGCAAACTGGTCCTGGCGCAGAATGCCAATTCGTTTGGGCCGGCTGACGTTGCCGTTCGTCGGGTCCTGCTCGCCGGTCAGGATCTTCATGAAAGTGGATTTGCCCGCGCCATTCGGACCGGAAATCGCGTAGCGGCGGCCATCGATAAAGGTCGTCGTGACATCCTCGAAAAGGATACGGGAGCCGAAGCGCATAGTGATGTTATCGACCGAAATCATATCCCTATAATTTTAGCGTAGTCTGCGGCATTCGCGTCAAAAGCTTGCGAGGAAAAATTTCGATACATGGATTCGTTTCCGGATGAAACCAACGATGAAAATCAGGCCTTCCTGGTGGTTTAGCCTGCAGGTTGCCCCAATTCACCTTCCCAGCGAGCGATCACCGCGCTGGCCAGGCAATTGCCGGTCACATTGACCGATGTGCGCGCCATGTCAATCAGCGCATCCACGCCGAGAATCAGGAAAATCGGCTCGGTCGGGAGATGAAATGTCCCGGCGGTCGCGAGCAGGACGACGAGAACGGCCCGCGGCACACCCGCCACGCCCTTGCTGGTGAGCATCAGGGTGAACACCATGAACAGTTGCTGCGGCCAGGTCATGGTGATTCCGGCGGCTTGGGCCACAAAGATGGATGCGAGCGCTAGATACAGGGTGGAACCGTCGAGATTGAAGCTGTAACCAGCGGGAATCACGAAAGCCACGATTTCGCGCGGCACACCGAACGATTCCATCGATTCCATGGCGCATGGCAGCGCGGCTTCGGAGGTGCTGGTGGCAAACGCAATGGTGGCGGGCTCGGCAACGGCTTTCAGAAAACGCCGAACGGGAAGGCGCGCAAGCAGGGCGATCGGTAACAAGACGGCGAACAAGAAAAAGAGCAACGCGCCGTAAGCGGTGAGCAGGAGTTTTCCGAGGGGCAGCAGGACATGAATGCCGAGTTGGCCCACGGTGTAAGCCATGGCCGCACCTACGCCGATGGGTGCGTAGTACATGACCATGCGGGTGAAGCGGAACATCGTTTGCGTCAGGGATTCCATGAAATTCAGCATGGGCATGCGGAATTTTTCCGGGACTTGCGTGAGAGCGATTCCGAACAGAATGGCGAACACGGCGACCTCGAGAATCTGATTTTCGCCGATGGCCCTTACAATGTTGTCCGGGAAAACGTGCAGCAGGAAATCGTCCCACCGGAGTGTGGTCACATTTTGCGGAGCCTGCTCGTTACTCGTTCGAGGCATCGTCAGTCCCACGCCTGCACGCGTCAGATTGATGGCCGCCACCCCAAGAAACAACGCAAGGGTCGTGACTATTTCAAAATAGATCAGAGCCTTCCATCCGATCCGGCCGACTTTGCGCAGGTCACCATGTCCGGCGATGCCGGTGATCAAAGTTCCCAGGATCAATGGCGCAACGATCAGCTTGATCAGCCTGAGGAAGATGTCGCTCAGGATTCGCAGATGCGTGGCGAATTGCGGCCCGTCCAGGCCAATTTCGAGGCCAAAGAGTATGGCGAAGAAAATCCAATAGGTGAGAGATTTTTTGCCAAATCCCGCATAGGCCAGGAGGAACAGGCCGGCCGAGCGCAACATCGCGATCCAGAAATGGCCTGGAAAAAAAGCGAGCAGTAAAGCACCGAGCAGAAAAAGCAGCAAACCAGAAATAATGAGAAGGGAACTGACTTTGGGCGAATCGCTCGGCAAAGAATAGTCCTCTGAACGATGTATGAGGCTTGAGCTCTCGCGCCATCATAACGTGTCCCGCAAGAGCGCAATAGAGCTTCCTGCCACCCGCGGGCATCATCGGCGGCTTGCCGCTCGCTTTGCGGCGCTGCTATCTTCGAGGAATGGCCAAAATCCTGTACTTCGAATGCTCTCGCTGCAAAGCACACCTTTCGACCGAATCGCCACGAACCGTTTGCCGGCAATGTGCCGGCGCACTCTACGTGCGCTATGACTTGACGCCATTGCATGGGCACACGCATCGAGACGAAATCGCACGCGAAGCTTTGGCCACGCCGTGGGCTGGCCTGTGGCGATATCAATCGGTGCTTCCCGATGCCAAACCGGTTTCGCTTGGTGAAGGTTGGACGCCGGTGCTTCGTAGCCAGCGGCATCCGCATGCTTTTTTGAAGGAAGAAGGCGCGAACCCGACCGGCAGTTTCAAGGCGCGCGGCATGGCCCTGGCCGTCACGATGGCCCGTCGCTACGGGTTCAAGAAGCTGGCTGCGCCTTCGGCCGGAAATGCCGCAGGCGCGCTTGCTGCCTACGCCGCCGCCGCGGGAATCGAAGCGCACATCTTCATGCCGAAGGATGTACCGTTCGCGAATTATTTCGAGGCCATACTGTATGGGGCGAACGTCACGCTGGTGGATGGATTGATTTCGGATTGCGGACGAATCGTCACCGAACGCAAGGACAAGGAGGGTTGGTTTGACATCTCCACATTGAAAGAGCCATTTCGCGTGGAAGGGAAGAAGACCATGGGTTACGAACTCGTCGAACAGCTCGGCTGGGAATATCCGGAAGCGGTTTTTTATCCTACCGGGGGAGGCGTCGGTTTGATCGGTATGTGGAAGGCGTTTGCGGAACTTGAGGAGTTGGGCTGGGTGCGGCCGGGCAAGCGTCCGAAAATGATCGCGGTGCAATCGTCCGGATGTGCGCCGGTGGTCCGGGCGTTCGATCACGACGAAAAGACCAGCGAGATGTGGACCGATGCGGCCACCTTTGCTGCCGGGTTGCGTGTGCCGAAACCATATGGCGACTACATCATGCTGGAGATTTTGCGGGAATCCGGAGGCTTGGCCGTGGCGTTGCCCGACGAGCAGATTCTTGCTTCTCTCAAGGATTGGGCGCGACGCGAAGGAATTCTTTTGTCTCCGGAAGGAGCGGCAGCGACTGCGGCCTACGATCATTTGTTGGGCAAAGGGTTTTTGAAACCTGAGGATCGTGTTGTTTTGTTCAACACCGGCGCGGGACTGAAGTATACGGACATTACCGCGGAAGCGGCGGAAGTTCGCCGGCCAGTGTTTTAATGCATAGGGCAAGCTTCAACCGCCGCTGAGCAGGCCGGCCCCACAAAGAGCGGAGATTGACAGGCGGCCGAGGGAATTGGAAACTAAGTAGGCGATCATCGAATACCACGAGGAGCCTCTGTGCCATCTCTTCCCCTATTGGCGAATAACGGCGCTATGAACCAGTTTATTGGCGCTTTCGACGTTACTTCGAAACTCACCGGTCACGTTTATGATTGCCGGTTCTCTCATATCTGGAGCGCGATTGCCACGCGGCACAGCGATACCATCGATGCGAAGTTTGATGTGGATGGGGAAGGCCGAATTGTGGGTCTCGCGCATACCGCTTTCGTTGCGTTTCGCGACCAGACGGGACGCGACTTGACGGATCGCGAAGCGAGCTTTCTTGCGGCCGAATATCTTCGCTCGCGGCTGGAAGAAGCCGACGAGCGGCCGCTTTACGACGTGACCCACGACGAAGTCACCCGCCTGATTGCCCAAACCGGAATCAAGTAGGACAAATGAAGTCAGGGAGCGGAAGCAACGGCTTCCTGCTGCGCGGCGGCGTTGTCTTCCGCCCGGAATTGCGCCAGGCGCGGATGGTGTAAGCCGTCGCGGCGGATGAAGTGGATGGCCAGTAGCAGCAGCAGCGCGCCGAAGACCATCACCGCCGTTGCCGCTTGCAAGCCGATCTGCAAATCACTCATATCAGAGATCTTGCCGATAAGAAGTGGCCCCAACGCGCCCAGCAATTGCGTGGCGAACATGTAGACGCCGATGGATGTGCCGTGGGCGCGTTGCGGCGTCAGGTCGTGGAGCACGGCGGTGGTTGGGCCGTGATACCAGGACATGAAATACATCGAGCCGAAAAAACCGGCCAGCACCATCCATTTTTCGTCGGCTTGAATTGCCACCAGCAGAAACGGCGCTGCGGCAAGAAACGCTAGAGCGATGACGAGCAGGCGTCCGTAGACTAATTTCTTCTGGAGCCGGTCGGCAAAGTAGCCGGCGGAAAGAGCGCCGGATACGGAGGAAAAAAGGGCGATGATCGCGAGGGAAAGAGACGCTTCCTTGGTGCTGAAATCCTTGTAGGTTTTGGCGTAGTCGATGCCCCAGGT
This sequence comes from Candidatus Acidiferrales bacterium, assembly GCA_963783955.1. Lineage (GTDB taxonomy): Bacteria > Acidobacteriota > Terriglobia > Acidiferrales > UBA7541 > Acidiferrum. Next base: position 105,643 of record CAWAPN010000009.1, read on the forward strand.
CACAAACGAGACGCTGGCGAACGTGATGCAGATTCCGGCTACGATCATGGCCACAAAGGCCGGGACGCGCAGCAACTGCATGACTGGAACTACTTCCGAACGCGGGAGGCGCGGCGGCTGTTTCAGTTTAAGCGCGGACAAGCCGGGGATTACACCCAGAATGCCTACGACAAAGAACGCGTGCTGCCAGCCGTGGCGGTCACCCATAATTCCACCGAGGGCCAGCCCGGAAACGCCGCCAAGAATCATTCCCGCCGCGAAGATGGACTGCGCCATCGCGCGGTTTTCCGTGGAAAACGAATCGGAGATCAGCGATTGTGCCGCGGGAGCGTAGGCCGCTTCGCCAACGCCGACCAAGCCGCGCGCCACAAACAAGAAAGCAAAGGTGGGCGCCAATCCACTGGCGATGGCCGCGATGCTCCAGAACAGCACGCCGGCAGAAATGATCTTCGGTTCGTTGAAGCGGTCCGCGAGGAAGCCGGAAGGAATGCTTGCTACCGCCAGCACAACCAGGAGCACCCACTGCAGCGAGCCAAGTTGCGTGTCGGTCACTCCAAAATGCTGGCGCAAGAGCGGAACCAAGGGATTCAGCACCTGACGGTCGGCAAAGTTGACAAAATTGATCAAAGCAAGTACAGCAAGTAGGCGAGCTTGCTCGTAATTAAACAGGATTTTGGGCGAGGGCATCGATCGTGGCTTTCCTTGGGCGGATAGTGGAGTTCCACGGGGTGTGAACTTACCCCGGCGCCTGGACTGATTGGATTATATAACGCGAATGACGCAAGCCAACCGAAACACCACAACCAGTGACAGATTAACCACGGTGCTTTCTTACGGAGCGCTGCTGCTGCTCGGCTATTTGGTGTTCCTGATCACCGAGCCATTTTTGATTCCGCTCGCATGGTCTGCCGTGCTGGTGATCTTTTTTTATCCCGTTTACACCCACCTCGAGAAGCGGTTTTCTCCGACCTGGGCGGCGCTGCTCTGTACTCTGGGCGTAACCTTCCTCCTGATCGTGCCGGTGTTGATGGTGATGCTCTATGCGGCGCGAGAGGCGATTGAGGCCAGTTCAGGCATCCGCGAAAATCTTAGCGCCAACGGCTCGGGAGCGGCACGGGATTTTCTCGAGACCATTCGCCGCCACCTGCCGGCCTCTCTCGAGAACCTGGATTTGATCGGGGCGCTGCGACAGGGGGCGGAACGAATCGCATCGGTCGTGGCGTCCAGCCTTGGCTCCATGCTCAAGAATTTATTCTCCTTTTTGGTCAATCTTTTCATTTTGCTGTTTGCGCTGTTTTTTGTTTTTCGGGACGGAGAGAAGCTGTTGCGTGCGGTTCGGTACCTGATTCCGTTTGAGCGAGAGATTCAGGACGACATGCTGAAGGAATCCCGGGACCTGATTTTTGCGAGTGTGGCCGTCGCGTTGCTGATCGCGGCGATTCAAGGGGCGCTCGCAGGGCTAGCGTTTGAGTTGACCGGGCTGCCGGGGCCGGTGTTTCTGGGGGTGCTCGTCGCGTTTTTCTCGATCGTTCCCGTGGTGGGATCTTCGCTGATTTGGATTCCGGCGGCAGGGTGGCTTGTTTTTAGCGGGCATTGGGGAAAGGCGCTGGTGATTTTGGCGATTTGCGGCGGAGTGGCGGGACTGGCAGACAACATTGTGCGGCCGCTGCTGTTGAGGAATCGGACCAGGTTGAACGACCTGTTGCTCTTTGTGAGCATTCTGGGAGGGTTGAACGTGTTCGGTTTGCTTGGGCTGGTCGTAGGGCCGACCATCGTAGCCGCTGCGCTGGGCATTTTGCGCGTGCATATGGATTACCAGGATCAACAGGAAAAGGAGGCCGCGTAACTTCTAGCCCAACCGGATGGGTAATTTCACCACCGGTGCGTTCTCTCTGTGCTACAGTGCGCTCGAATGGCTCTCAAGACGGAAAAACCCGAATTGGCGTTGACGGAACTTGCCCCCGAAAAACTGCGGTGGCGCTGCGAGCTTTCGCGCATCCCGTTTGAAACCACGGCGCAGGCGCAAAAAAGGGAAGGTTTCGTCGGGCAGGAGCGCGCGCTGCGGGCGCTGAAGATGGGCGTGGAGCTTTCCGCGCCGGGATACAACGTGTTCGTGTGCGGTTTAGCGGGAACCAGCCGCGGAGGCACGATCGCGCAGATGATTGAAGACCTCCATCCGGCCACTAAGCCTTCTCTTGACCGCTGTTATGTCCACAACTTCAAGCTACCCGACCGGCCGCGGCTGCTGATTCTTGCGCGGGGATCGGCAAATAATTTCAAGAAGGACATGCAGGCGGGGGTGGATTTTTTGCGGCGGCGCATTCCGCAGGTGTTCGAGGGCGAACCGTTTCAACGGCAAAAAGGACGCATCGTGGAGCGCTTTTCGGTGCGCGAAAAAGATTTGATGGACGATTTCACCCGACGAATCGCCCGGGATCAATTTGCGTTGGGGCACATGCAGGTGGGCGCGGTAGCGCTTCCAGAGATTTTCCCCGTGCTCGAAGGGCAGATGGTGCCGATCGAAGACATCACGAAGATGGTGCACGAGGGGAAGCTCGAATCCGGCGTGGCCGAGGAGATTGAGCGCAAATACGAACAGTTTCGACAGGAATTTACGGTCGTTTATCGCAAGACGCTTACGCTATCGCGCGAATTGGCCAGCGAGCTGAGCTACCTCGAACAGGAAGCGGCTTCCGTCCTGGTCGATGGAGTGATTGAAGAGCTTAAGGAAAAGTATCCTGGCCAGAGCGTGACGGAGTATCTCGAGGAGGTGCGTCACCACCTGCTGGACAATCTGGGACCCTTCAAAGAGCGCGAAGGTGAAGACGAGCACGGGCAAGAACCGCCGCCAGAAGTTCTGCAGAAAGGCCCGGGACCGGAGCGCGACCCTTTTCGCGTCTATGGCGTTAATGTGCTGCTCGCGCACAATCACGAAGATGCCTCTCCCGTGATTTTTGAGACCACGCCCACCTACGCGAATCTGTTTGGAACGATTCAGCGTGCTTACGACGCGCGCGGCGGATGGACCAGCGATTTCATGGACTTGCGCGCGGGTTCGTTACTGCGCGCCGACGGCGGCTTTTTGATCATGTATTCGATTGAAGCGCTTTCGGAGCCAGGCGTGTGGCGCGCCCTGAAGCGCACGTTAAACCACAACCGGCTGGAGATTCAACCGGTCGAATCGTTTTATCCGTTTACGACAACGGCTCTGAAGCCGGAGCCGATCGACATCAACGTGAAAGTGATCCTGATCGGCGATCGCAATCTGTACGAACTGCTCTACGAGTACGAGGAAGACTTCCGTAAGATTTTCAAGGTGCGCGTGGAATTTGACGAAGAGATGGCCATGAGTGATGGCGTAATCGAAGAGTACGCCGGGCGAATCCGGACTCTCAGCGAAAGGGAAAATCTGTTCCCGTTCGATCGAGGCGCGTTCGCGGCCATTCTCGAGCACGGTGTGCGAAAGGCCGGCCGGCGCAACAAGGTGACCGCGCGCTTTGTGGATATTGCCGACCTGGCGCGCGAGGCGCATTACGCCACGGCCGCCGCAGGCGAAAATGTCGTGCGCGCGGCGCACGTGCGCGCGGCTCTGGCATCGAAGGTCGAGCGGCACAACCTGATCGAGACGCGCATCCGCGAAATGATGGAGGAGGGCACGCTGCTCGTGAACCTCAGCGGGTCTCATTCTGGACAGGTCAACGGCTTGAGCGTTCTGGAAATTGGCGGCTACGCCTTCGGGAAGCCGGTGCGAATCACCGCCAGCGTCGGACTTGGCAAGGCCGGACTCATCAACATTGAGCGCGAATCCAATCTGAGCGGACGGTTCCACGATAAGGGAGTCCACATCATTACCGGATATCTGCGCAGCTCGTTCGCGCAGGATAAGCCACTTTCCTTGACGGCGAGCATCTGTTTCGAGCAGTCGTATTCCGGGGTCGATGGAGACAGCGCGAGTTCCACGGAGGTTTACGCGCTACTTTCCGCACTTTCCGAGTTGCCGCTGCGACAGGACATCGCCGTGACCGGCTCGATGAATCAGCGAGGTGACGTCCAGGCCATCGGGGGCGTGAACGAAAAAATCGAAGGATTTTTTGACGCCTGCCGGATTGAAGGCCTGAGCGGAACGCAAGGCGTGATGATTCCGCAAGCCAATGTGGATGACCTGATGCTGCGAGAAGATGTTTTGGACGCTGTTGCGAGCGGGAAGTTTCATATCTGGCCGATTGCGCGGGTGGAACAGGGTGTGGAACTGCTTACGGGAACACCGGCAGGTCGGAACGGCTCCGGCAAGTTCGAACCAGGGAGCGTGTTTGCGCGCGTCGATGAACGGCTGCGCGATATGGCGCGCGTGATGAAGGATTTTGAGTGAAAGGGTAAGGAATTATTGCGGCGGTTTTGGCGCGACGTATCCCCGGCGATGGTCCACCTGATAGTCCTGCGCGCTATTGTTTTCCTTGTCGGCGTTGGAAACTACCCTTACATCAATTGCGTGGACGGCTCCGTCCGCCCTCGGAGGGGCAAAGGCCAAGCTATACTCGTGCCGCACCAATTGCGCCACCTGGCGATAGGTTTCCTCAAAGGCCTTGGCGCTTTCCGGAAAATAGGCGCGCCCACCGGAAGCCTCCGCCAATGCCTTGAGCCAGGCATCGGCTTGTGCGAAGGCTTCCTTGGTTTGCAGGATTTGCTGCGCGGTTCCTTTTTTCCCGTTGCGCAATGGGCCGCTCATGGAAACGGCAAAGATGCGCACATCGCCAGTTTCGAGGCGAGAGATCAGAGTCCGCATGTTTTCCTCGGGCGACGTGTCAACGCCGGTCGAGATCAGCACGATGGATTTCTTGCCAGGCACACGCGCCAACCAATCGAGAACGGTGTTCAGGCTTTTTGCAAGATTCAGGTTGCCATAGCCGAGGTTAAATTGAATGCTGTTCAGTGCGTTCTCCACGGCGCGCTTGTCGGCCGTGTAATCTACAAGAGGTGTCGGCGAATCGTTATAGACGGCGATGGCCACGCGATCTCCCACCGAGAGTCCGTTTAAAAGAGTATTGGCTACAAACAGGTGGGAGTCTTCGAGGAGGTATACCGCCGGGCCCGCTTCGAGCAGCAGCAAAACCTGGGCGGGGGCATCGACAGGCGCAAAATCCGTGATCGGCTGGATGGTTGCGCCGTCGAGAATCTGGAAGGCCCCTCGCTCGAGCCCTTCGACAAAGTTGCCTTTGGCGTCGGTGACGATTACGCCGACGTTTACGCGCTCCACGTCGACGCGAATGCTTTTGGCCGCGTCCGGCGTTTGTTCCTGTGCCGATGCGGAAATACCGCGGAGCAACAGACAGACGAAAAAGGCCCCGCGGCAACAGAATAACCCGCGTAAAACCCGACGGCGGATGTCAGTCCAACCACTCGTCAAAGTGAACTCCCTTGGCGTCCTTCCAGGAGGCACCGGTCATGCTATGAAGATGCTTCGGGAAAACGTCAGGGTTCACCTGAACGAGCCAGTCCGCCAATTTCTTGCTCGTGGCCGTTGCGTCCGTGCTCTTGGCGGTTTGCGCCGCTTTATTTGCATCGGCTATCCATTTTTGCCGTAATCCCGGCCAGTCCACCTTCTGATAATCGAAGTAGGAAAAGCCGTTGAGCTTTTCGGGAAATTGCGCACGAGCCGCGAGCAAACTTTTAAACTGGCCCGGGTCGGGGCTCGCGGGCGTTTGCGTGACGTACTTGTGCAGTGTATCGCTCTTCGATGAGCCGAACAGAAGCGTCGGAGTCATCGCCAAGTAGTAGAAATTCCACTGCGCAACACCAACCGGGCTCTGGCCGCCCTTAAGTGAAATCTTCAGATAGGTTGTGTCTCCCTCGGCCCTCTCCGACGTGATTTGATCGCCGAATATGCTGCGAGTCAATTTCAATGCGTCCGGCTTGTTCTTGATTCCGAGTAGATAAACTTTCTGTGCGTCGTCCATTGTGGGACTGTTCTGGATCCAGGCGACTTCGCCGGTGGTCAGCGCGAGTGCGTCCGGCAACGGCATGCCGAGGCGGGTCTCCGCCATTTTCTCGACTTGACCGGTGGTTTGCGCGGAAGAGGTACCGCCTTGGCCGGAGAAGGCGCGCTTCAGCGTGCTGTAAATGCCGAGAAGATTGAATTGCGTCTCACCGTAGTAAACGGTATCCGGTGAAAGATAGCCCATAGAGACCGGGTTGGCCTGCCCGTCCGCCCAGACGTCGAAGAGGCTGCCCGGCGTGGTGTCGCCAAGAATTGCTCCGGTTACGCGAGTCTTGGCGCCCTGCAAGGAAACATGGCCGGCGAGGGAATGCAGCGAGTCCAGTTTCAGTGCGGATAGCAGCACCCTGATTTGCGCGGCGGCGCTTTCCGGCGAGTTCAGGGCGATTTGCTCAGCGGTGGGAACGCCGAGAAAAAATTCCAGGATTCCGCCTTCGAGTAACGGCTTTGCTTCCTGATAAGCCGCGGATTTTGACAGCATGCTGCCCGCAGTCTTGCCGTTCACGACATTCAGAACTTCTTCAAAGACGGACAGTTCGTTGGCGCTGACGGCGTATTTGCCGAACTCCGCCCAATAAGTGATTCCGCTCTTGCGCTCGATCTTGAGAGACGGGACGCCGGCTACGGTTAGGTTCGTTAACTTTGGAATTTCCGCATCGCTGCCGCGCAACTGCATGACGGCTTTGGATAAGAGTGCTTCCTTGCCCGAGCGGTCGTAGATGAAGAACGAACCGTTCCATGACGGGGGAGCGGCTGGTTTTGAGGCTGGAGTTTTCGCTGCGCCATGCGATTCGGGCTGTCGCTGATAGCCAAACAGAAAAGGGTTGTCCAGAAGGGTTGCGTATTGCTGAAACTCTTCTCGGGTAATCTTCGGCTTGTCTTTTTGGTTTGCTGGATTATTCAGAAACGAATCCAGAAAGGAGTCGCGCGCCGGAGCGAACTGCGGATCGTCCCACAGCGCAAAAAGCGAATTGTCTTTGCGAACGTCGCCCGAAGGCGTGCCTCGCCACTGTAGGTAAAGAAGGGTGCGGTCCGGCAATTTGCCGGGGTCCACGGGAGATTGTGCCAAGACCCCAGCAGAGCTGAGCAGAGTCGAGACGAGCAAGAGGATAAGGCAGCGGGACAGTAGCCGGGCATGAGACATAGAGCGAAAGCCTCCGTCGGACGCGGTACAGATAAAATGCTAGCGTTCCCGGTAGAAACACAGAAGCCCTGTTCCCCTTTGAGTTTCCAGAACAGGGAACAAGGCGTCGAAATTCCCGGACGCCGGTGGGCGCCCGCGATCAGGATGAACAGCTACTTTGCCGGGGCAGGGGCGGCGTTGTCTTTGGGCGTCGAGAGATAGCCTGTTATTTGGTTCTTGTTGACGTCAAACACCACAATTTCATAAGGAGTCAAGCGCGCGCTGCCCTTCACATAGAACTGGACGGGTTCGCCAGAGGTTTTGTCTTTCTTCTCAATGGATTTGTCGTCGGCCAGAACGGTAATGGTATATTTGTTCTTCTTCTGGTCGGTCTTGTTGAGCGCGATCTGCACCGGGCCAACCTTCTGCGGGGTCTTGGCCTTCTGGATGTTGAACTCGTAATAGTTTCGATCGCCCTTGCGTCTCAGCTCTTCGAGGTCATCGTGGTTCCGGGCAATCAGACCGCTCATTACGCCCATGTCACCGGCAGCGCGGTCCAGCTTGGTCTTGGTGGCTTCCAGATCCGTGCGGGTCGCGTCGATGTCCTTCTTTGCGCCCGTCACGTCGGTGGCCACCGCGCCAATCTTTGCGTCACTGTCTTTTTGCGCAGCGGAAAGCTGATCGGATAGTTTCTGATCAGAAGCAACCTGCTGTTTGCGGATGGCTTCCGCCCGGCTGCGGGCTTCGGCCAGTTCAGCCTGGGTCATTCCGACTTTCTGAGAGGTAACGTCCAATTGCCCTTTCAAATCGGCGAGGCGCGTATTGGCCTGCTCAAGTTGCGCGGTGAGGATCTTGTTCCGCTCTTCGTTCTTCGAAAGCTCCTGCTCGAGACGTCCTTGCACGGAATGGCCGGCATAAGCGATGAGCGCAACGCCGATGATCAACAATCCGAATAACACCGCGATCCAGCGCGGCGTTCCCGAGCTATCATACTGGTAGGACTCTTGCGGACTGGGGACATTGGGGGAAATACTCATGTTCCTCGCTCCTCGGAATACATGGCAAAAGCGGCCATATTCTGACCCAAGAATTATCCAACGGGCAGGGGTGCAAGTCCAATAGCGATTAGGCGGGCTATGTGCACTTAGGTCACTTGCGGCCGGAGCGGCGAGCGGCCTTGCGCTCAGGCCAGCGGGCGAAGATGGTGGTGTTCAGGCCGCCACGGGGAGTAAATTCCCCTTTGACGACGCACCATTCCGGCTGGACTGCTTTGACGATGTCGCGAAGCATCCTGTTAACGGCGTTTTCGTAGAAAATGCCGAGGCTGCGGTAGGCCAGCAGGTACATTTTCAGCGACTTCAATTCGATGCAGGATTTCCTGGGCTTGTAGCGGATGCTGATGGTGCCGTAGTCCGGCAAACCCGTTTTCGGGCACACCGAAGTGTATTCGGGATAGCGCGTGGTGATCACATAGCTCGGGTATTGATTGGGCCAAATTTCCAGGTTCGGCAGCTTGGTGTCGATACCTGCCTTGGCGTGGTCTTCGGTGTACTCCGGCATAGGTCCCTCTCAGGATTAGAGATTTCCACCGGTACTATTGTACCTTTGAAGACTGGCACGTACGGGGGCTTGCGCAAGGGGCCGCGTTGCCCTATATTTCATTGCGGATTTATTAAAGCCCTGCATCGCCCAGATGAATTGCCCAGTCTGCAAAAGCAAGGACGCCCGCCGTTCGCGCCGACAATACGCTGCGGACTATATCCTTAGCGTATTTGGATTGTATCCGTGGCGCTGCAAGCAGTGCGAAACGCGTTTTCATTCCCGCCTTATGTCTCTGAGCGACACGCTTCATGCGCACTGCCCTATTTGTGGGAATCCGGATCTGAAGCGTATCTCCTCCGAATATGTGGATTCCAGCTTCGCGTTTTTGTGGCGGCGGCTGTCTGTGCCGGCCTACCGGTGTGAGCCCTGCCGTCACAAATATTTCTCTGTCCGGCCGCAACGAACGACCGAGAGAGAAATGGCGGGAATGACTTCGGTCGACTGACTTCTCCGCGGTTGACGTTGACTTGTCCGGTTCCCTGCGTTTCGAGTTTACGAGGGGCAAGCAACTGATCTGCCGTGGCGAATCATTCCTCGTTCGTCGCTCATCACGGCGTAACCGCACTTTGCATCCGTGACGTCTTCGAGAGATAAGTCGTAAGTGGCTCCATCCTTTGAGAGATTCAGCCGAAGCTTCCATCCGGGCACGATTTCCGGCCCGCTCCCATACATGGCATGGGCCACGGTGGGAAGGGATTCGGAACTCCACTTTGTACCCGAATCGGTAAAATCGCCGTTGCTGAAGAGTTCGCTCCAGGTGGCGTACGATCCATGAGTTTTTTTGTAGTTCGCCTCGGCCGCGTTGATGGCACGCACGATGTTCATGGCCAGGCTGTGTTGCTCTCTCTGGCGATCTTGAAGGGTGGGCGAATTCTTCTGAGCCTCAACGCTTGCGGCTACCAGCAGGCTGCCGGCGCATAAGATCACGACTGCGACGTTCCACTTTGCGAACATGATTTGCACCAATCCTGGTCGGACGATTGAGCACCTTCGTCCCGTATCGATTGGATGACGCCATTCCCAAAGTCGTTATTCCGATCGAAGGGCCAATTCATTCGTAACGGAGCGCGACCATGGGGTCGACTCGGGAGGCTCGGCGTGCGGGAATGCAGCTGGCGAGCAAGATAACCGCGAGCAGGCACATAGCAGACGTGGCGATGGTGCTCGGGTCGGTCGGGTGGACGCCGAACAGGACGCTCGCGATAGCCTGATGGAGCGCGATTGCTCCGAGGATACCGATGACGACGCCGAGAAGCGCGAGGCGAGCGGCCTCACGAAGAACGAGACCGAGGACAGAATAAGTGTCCGCGCCGAGAGCTACGCGAATGCCGAATTCCTGAGTGCGTTGCGAGACCGAGAAGGAGAGGACACCGTAAATGCCAACGGCGGCGAGCACCAGAGCAAGAACGGCGAAAACGGCGACGACAACCGTCATAAACCGTTGCATGGCCAGCGAACGGTCGAGCACCTGATCCATCGTGAGAGTGCGGCCGACGGGAACCGTCGGATCGGTTTCGCGAATGGCGGCGTCCACGGCGTTGGCAAAGAGGTGCGGATCGCCTGAGGTGCGCACAAGAATATGTGTTGGGAACCAGACATCAAATAAGAGAACCAGGCCAAAGTCCGTCTGGGCGGCGGGAAAGAAGACCGTGGGTCCCTCGGGAAGATCGACGTAGGACTTCACGTCCGCGGCGACACCCACGATGCGACGGGACGCTTTTTCTTCTCCTTCGGTCTGGACCGAGGAGCCGAGGGGGTCTGATCTGTCGAGAAATCTGCGAACGAAGGCCTCGTTGACAATGGCAACCGGCTCTCCGGTTGCGGAGTCCGCCGGGGAAAACTCGCGTCCTTGCTTCATGGCAACGCGAAGAGTTTGGAAGTAATCCGATGTAACCGCACGGATGTCCATCGATCCCTCGTGGACCCCGTTCACCATCAAGCCGATGTTGCCGCCGCGCTCCAGGGGCTGGCCCATGGAAACGATGGCGCTTTGTTGCACACCGGGCAACTGCTTAAGGCGGGCAGCGAGATTGTTGTAGAAGGCGTTGAGTTCAGGCGAGGAATGATAGCGCGACCCGGTAAGCCAAATTTCCGCGGAGAGAATGCCGGAAGGTTCGAAGCCTGGATTTACGCGCAGGAGATTGAGGAAGGTCTGCGCAAGTAGAGACGCGCCAATCAAGAGAATGATAGAGAGGGCGATCTCTGCCACAACGAGGGCTCTGCGGAACGCGCCGCTCTGCCAGCTGGACGAGGACTGGGTGGAGAATTCCTTGAGGACGACATGGACGTCTAACTTGGCGGACTGGAACGACGGAACCAATGCGGAGAAGGCTGCGGCGAAAATAGTTACGGCTAAGGAAAATAGGAAAACCCAGCCATCCACATGGATTTCGTTCACGCGCGGCAGCTGAATGGGAGCAAAACGCAATAGACCGAACAGAGAAACCCGGGCGACCGCAAATCCGAACAGACAACCGAGTGCCGAGAGCACCAGACTTTCGGAAAGAAATTGACGAATGAGCCTGGCGCGGGTGGCTCCCATGGCAGCGCGCACGGCGACCTCTTTGGAGCGCGCGGCGCCTTGGGCGAGAAGAAGATTGGAAACGTTGCAGCAGGCGATCAGCAGCAGAGACGCAACCGCGGCGAGAAGAATCCAGAGATAGGTGTTGACGCTTCCGGCCATGACTTGCTGTACGGAGGAAAGCGCGACGGACTGAACCTTCCCCTCACCCTCGAGGTAGCTGTCGCGGAAGGATTGACTCAATGCGTCGAGTTGAGAGGAAGCCTCGGCAAGGGTCAAGTTCGCTTGAAGGCGCGCGACCACGGCGAGGTTTTCGCCCGATCCAATGGAATCAGCAACGGGCGCGAGAGTGGTCCATAAATCGACGTGTTGCAAATCCGCGAAGGCGGAAGGGACGGAGTCAAGTTGGATGTCCGCGGAAGCTGGCGGCATCACGCCTACGACCATATAGGGAGCGCCGTTCAGATGAACGGCGGTGCCCAGGACCGAGCGATCACCGGAGAAATGTTGCCGCCAAAGACCGTAACCGAGAATCACGACGCGCGCGCTCGCATCGCGATCTTCTTCGGCGGTGAACGCCCGGCCGAGGAAAGGAGTGGTGCCAAGGACGCGGAAGTAATCGGAAGAGACGTGGAGAGCGCTGACGCGCGCCGCGGAACCGCTGGAGGACATGTTAAAGCCGACATGCGTAAAGGCGGCCGTCGCTCTGGACCACGAACTGTGTTCCTCGAGAAAGCGAAATTCACGGTAGGTGAAGGCATCCTGCGAGACTTGGCCATGATATTTGAGGACGAGCTGGACAACTTGTTGCGCGTCCGGAACCGCGAGGGGGCGGATGAGGACGCCGTAGATGACGCTGAAAATCGCCGTGGTGGCGCCGATTCCAAGGGCCAGCGTGAGCACCGCGATTGCGCTGAAGGCGGGGGATTTACGCAGTTGGCGAAGGGCGTAGCGGCAGTCGGAAAAGACAGAGTGCAGCCAATTGCCGACGCGCTCTTCGCGGACTTGCTCTTTGACTTGCTCGATGCCGCCCATCGCAATACGCGCGGCGCGTTGCGCTTGGTCTTCGGACATACCCGAGCAGATGTTTTCATCTTTCAGCATCTCGAGGTGGGAATGGACCTCGCAGTCCAGATCGGCATCCACGCTGCGCGAGAAGAAGAGGTTCTGCAAGAAGCCTCGGAATTTTCTGGAGAACGGCATCTCTGGCATCTCCTATTCGTATCGCAGCGCCACCATGGGGTCGACTCGGGAGGCGCGCCGCGCGGGGATGAGACAGGCGGCAAGCACCGTGGCCAGAAGCAACACGGCGACGACGATGTACGTTGGCGGATCGGACGGCTTTACTTCGAAGAAGAAACTTTCGATCCATCTTGAAAGCGCAAGGGCAATGGCCAAGCCGATTGCCGTCCCGGCCAGCGCGAGGAATAGCCCTTCGCGGACGATCATGCGGCTGACATCGCCGGGTTGCGCGCCCAGCGTCAAACGGATTCCGATTTCCTGCGTGCGGCGAGAGACTCCGTAGCTCACAACTCCATAAATTCCGACGGCGGCGAGAAGAAGAGCGAGAGCGGCAAAAATAGCGAGCAGCAAAGTCAAGAAACGCTGGTGAAGAAGTGAATCGGACAAAAGCTGCTCCATCGTAGAGACGCGAGAAATTGCCAACGCTGAATCGAATTTACGAATCTCCGCACGCACTTCCGATGCGACGGCCGCGGGATCCCCTTCCGTCCGGATTACAAGCGATTCCGCCCATCCTCCGGCGTTATAGACGTCAAAGGTTGGCGCGGCGTCGAGGCCGAACTGGTGGACGTCGCCGACTACGCCGACGACGGTCGACCAACAAGGCTCGCTGGCGTTCCAGCAAAAATTGATGCGACCTCCGATGGCGTCGCCCTTCGGCCAGAAACGGCGCGACATGCTCTGGTTGATTACGACGACCGGATTTGTCCAATCGGATTCATGGAAGAGACGGCCTTGCACCAGGGGAATGTCCATGGTCTCGAAATACCCGAGGCTGGCGTAGCGGATCTGTGCGCTTGGCCGCGGCGCCCTCTCGGTGTCCGGTTGCCCTTCCACGGCAAAGCGAGCCGCGGCTCGCAACGATTCGGCGATAGGCAAAACGTTGATTCCCGCGGCGCTTTTCACGCCCGGCACACTTTGGATCGTCCTGATGAGTCGCTGAGATCGCATCGAAGACTTGAATTGAAGATCATTGAGTTGGGCAGGCGTCAAATTTTCGTACGCCGAGTTAGAAAGTTCCGCCTCGGACACGCGCATGGTCAGCAGATGGTCGGGGCGAAATCCGGGATCGACGCGCACCAAGTTACCGAGTCCGCGGAGGAAGAGGCCTGCACTTACGAGCAGAATCAGAGAAATGGCGATTTCTCCGATGACCAGCAAATCGCGCAGCCTTCCGCTGTCTCCGACAACGGCGCCCTTGCTCCCGGCGCTGAGAACGCTACTCAGATTGGCGCGTCCACTTCGAAAAGCAGGCAAAACGCCGCAGAGAATTCCGGTGAGAACGGATGCTGCGAAAGTGAATCCCAGCACCCAGCCATTCAGCGCGGGCGGCGCGGCGGAGGCAATTGCAGCCGGCGCGAGGAAAGACAACAGCGCAAGGCCGGTTCGTGCTAGGGCAATGCCGAGACACCCTCCTACAAGAGCAAGCAAGAGCGTCTCTGTCAGCAATTGAGCGAAGATTCGCGAGCGGCTGGCTCCGAGCGCCATGCGAACGGCGAGCTGGCGGTGGCGATCCGCATTACGCACCAGAAGGAGATTCACTAGATTGGCGCAAGAAATCAACAGAACCAGGCCAACTGCCGCGAAGAGGACCAGCAACGCTTCCCGGAGTTTCACTGCCGAGGGATCTCTGAGCGGCTGCACGGTGGCACCCCAGTTTAGGTTGGTGTCGGGATGCGCCGCGGCTTGCTGGCCGGCGAGCGCGGTCAGTTCGGCTTGCGCTCGTTGAAGAGTCGCTCCGGACGCAAGTCGCGCGACCACTCCGAACGGGTGGTGCACGCGCCCGTTTAATTCCGTGGGATCCATCTCCCCGGTGGGAAACCAAACGTCCGCCCATGGGACGAGATGGAAGTTTGCCGGGAGCACACCGATGAGCGTGTAGTCGACGCCGTCGAGGGTCAGTGTTTGGCCGATGACCTTTCGGTCGCCGCCGAAGCGCGATTGCCACAGTTCGTGGCTGATCAGAGCGACCGGAGCGGTACCTGGCTGATCTTCCTCTGGAAGAAACGCGCGACCGAGAATTGGAGTTACTCCGAGCGTTGGGAATAGCGCCGCGGTCGCATAGGTGGCTTCCACGCGCTCCGTTTCGCCGTGGCCTGTCAGGTTCAGATCGGTCGAAACGAACCGATAGGCAGCCATATCGCGAACGGATTTCGCTTGCGCGCGCCATTCATAGAAATCGGCAGACGACAATCCGATCTGAGGCCATTGCGGGAAGTAGTTGTTCCAAATCTCGAGCAGTTGGCCAGGATCGCGATAGGGCAGCGAACGAAGCAAAACGTTCTGCACAACACTGAAGATCGCCGTGTTGGCGCCAATCCCGAGGGCCAGGGTAAGAACGGCGATTGCGCTGAAGGCGGGGGATTTGCGTAGTTGGCGAAGGGCGTAGCGGCAATCGGAAAGTACGGAGCGCAGCCAGCTGCCCATGCGTTGTTCGCGGACTTGTTCTTTTACTTGTTCGAGGCCGCCGAGTTCAATGCGCGCGACGCGTTGCGCTTCTTCCTGCGACATACCCGCGCGGAGGTTTTCTTCTTTCAACATTTCGAGGTGGGACCGCACTTCCTGCTCCAGGTCGGTCTCCACGCGACGCGTAGAAAATAGGTTTTGCAGGAGGCTTCGGATTCTTATGAGCAATGGCATGAGGAAGATCTCCTATTCATGACGCAAAGCAACCATCGGTTCGACGCGCATCGCGCGGCGAGCGGGAATGTAGGTCGCGAGTAGCGCCACGGAAGAAAGCAGCAACGTGACACCGGCAAAGGTAAAAGGATCCGTTGTGGTAACACCGAAGAGAAGACTCTTCATTACCCGCGTTACGGCGTATGCGCCGGCGAGGCCAAACGCTATCCCCATCAACGTCATCTTCATGCTTTGACCGAAAACTAATTTAAGAATGTCTGCGGGACGCGCTCCCACAGCCATTCGGACTCCGATCTCGCGCGTGCGCCGGCTGATCGTATAGGCCATCACGCCGTAAATTCCGATCGCGGAAAGCAGCAAGGCAACGCCGGCGAAAGCGCCGAGAAGAAAAGTACGGAATCGAGGCTGCGCTGCCGACACTTCCAGCAGTTCCTCCAAGGTGGCGATGCGAGCAACAGGTTGCTCCGGGTCAAGAACCGCCACTTCGCGTCGAATTTCCGGGGCAAGACTCATGGGGTCGTTCTTCGTACGAATCACCAGGGTCTGCCATGGCATGATCTCTTGCGTATAAGGGAGGTAGATTGCCGGAGCGGGATCATTACTCAAGCTGGCTTGCCGTATGTCCGCAACGACTCCCACGATCTCGCAGCGGCCAGCGCCAAACGCTCCCATTTCGATGAATCGACCGAGGGGGTCTGCGTCAGGCCAGTAAAGGCGGGCAACCGATTCGTTAATGACAGCTACGTGGGGCGAATCCTTCGTGTCATGTTCGGAGAAATAACGACCAGTTCTTAGCGGAATTTTCATTACATCAAAATAGTTGTTGGAGACGATGCGCGCTTCCGCTTCCGGCTGATCGATCCAATTTCCGGATGCGTGACCGTCGATCCTAAAGCCGATGTTCCAAACGGGTCCTTGCATGGGCAATGCCAACGTCGCGCCGGCGGACGCCACACCCGGAAGGGCTTGAACGCGGGTCAATAGCTGTTGATAGAAGCCGGTCCAGTTCCTCCAATTCGCATCTCGGTTCTCATCGGTCATGGAGCGGTAGACTTCAACGCTCAGCAGATGATCGGCGCGGAAACCGGGATCGACGCGGTCCAAGAGGAGGAGGCTCTTTCCGAGCAGGCCGGCAGCCGCGAGCAGCACCAAGCACAATGCGATCTCCGCAACGACCATTCCCTTGGTCATGCGTTTGTGCCCTTCCGTTCCCCGGGTGGTCTGCTTGAGAGAAGTGACGAGTTGTCCGCGGGAAATCTGCCACGCCGGTGCGAGCCCAAAGACAACTCCGGCGAACACCGAGATCAAGGCGGTGAACAGGAGCATGGATGGGTCGATGTGCGCGGACGAGATTCTGGGAATTTCGCTCGGCGCCGAAGCGACCAGGACGCCCATGAGCAAATAAGCGAGCAGCGCACCAAGTGCACCGCCCGCGGCGGCAAGCAGCAGGCTCTCGGTGAGCAATTGCGCGATGATTCTGCGCCGGCTCGCTCCGAGTGACGAACGAATGGCAATTTCCGGTTGGCGTGCGGCGGCACGCGCGAGAAGCAGCGTGAATAGGTTGGCGCAAGCAATCAGAAGCACGAGGGCAGCCGATCCCATGAGGATGAACAGCGCCGGCCGAAACTTTCCTACGATGTCTTCCTGCAAAGGCACGAGCCTCACGCCGAGATCCCGGTCGGCCTCTGGATACTTCCGCTCCAGGCGGCTCGCGATGACGGTCATTCCGGCTTGCGCTTGGGACAGGTTCCGATCGCCGTTCAGGCGGCCAATGACGGACAACCCGAGATTACCGCGCGCGGTGATCTCTTCGCGTAAGTCCGGGCGGACGGGCGTGAGTAAGACCCACAATTCGGTTTGCGGATCGGGAAACTGAAAACCGTGCGGCATGACCCCGACGACCTCGTAACTGTAGCCATCGAGAGTGATGGACTTGCCGATGGCGCCAGGATCGGACCCGAACGAGCGCGACCACAGCGAATAACCCAGTACTACCACCTGTCGATTCCCAGCGCCGGCAAACGTGCGGCCGCGTTCAGGCTGGATGCCAAGAGTTTCGAAGAAATCGGACGAAACCACTTGGCCCTTTACGTGTTCGGGTTGTATGGTGCCGGCGAGATTAAATGATTTGTCTTCGTATGCTGCGAGGTGGTCGAAGAAATGGTTCTGCTCGCTCCAGTCCGCGAAGTCTGGATAGGACGTTTTGCCGTAGAGATCGCCGGATTTTAGGTTGTACACGTCCGCCTTCACGAGTCGTTCGGCATGGGGGTAAGGTAGCGGCCGAATCAGCACAGCATCCAGAATGCTGAACACGGCGGTATTTGCACCGACGCCGAGAGCGAGAGTAAATACGGCGACGGCGGTGAACCCGGGGGATTTGCGGAGTTGACGCAGAGCGAAGCGGCAATCAGAGAAAACGGAATAGAGCCAGTTGCCGATGCGTTGTTCGCGGACCTGTTCTTTGACTTGTTCAAGGCCGCCGAGGGCCATGCGCGCCGCGCGTTGCGCTTCGCCGGTGGACATCCCCGCGCGGACGTTCTCTGCCGTCAGCATTTCTAGGTGAGAACGAACTTCGCGATCGAGGTCGAGCTCCACCCCGCGCGAGGAGAAGAGGTTGCGCAGGATGCTCCGGGCTTTTACGAAGAACGCCATTCCAAAACCCCCCGCTAGGAAGTTTCCAAGGCCTGGCCGATGGCCCAGGAAATGCGGCCCCAGCGCTTGGTTTCTACTTCGAGCTGCTTTCGACCGGGCTTCGTCAATCGGTAGTATTTCGCCCGGCGGTTGTTTTCGGAGTCTCCCCAGAAGGAGGAGATCCAGCCTTCTTCTTCCATGCGGTGTAGCGCCGGGAAGAGCGAACCGGGTTTTACATTGAAGGTGCCCGAAGTGATGAGCTGGATTCTGCGCGAAATTCCCAATCCGTGCATTTCGCCGGCGACGAGCGACTTCAAGATCAGCAGGTCCAAGGTTCCCTGCAAGAGGCTGGTAGGTTCAGAGTTCAAAATTCGGCTCCTATCGAGAATCGATAGGAATCATACGGCGTGACCTATAGAGTGTCAATACAGGCCAACTGAGCCCCGTAAGGACCGCCAAGCGCCACGGCCGTCCGCGCGCAGATTTTTTGTTGCTTGGCGCTGCAGTGGAGTATGATGACCGCCGGTCTTACGGAGGTGTGTATGGCTGCCCCGACACCTAGCGCTGAAGCAGCCCGCGTCGCCGCTCTAAACCGCTACGCCATCCTGGACACTGAGCCCGAACAATCCTTCGACGACCTGGTCATTCTGGCGGCGCATATCTGCCAGACGCCGATGGCGATGCTTTCGCTGGTCGACGACCACCGGCAATGGTTCAAATCGAAGTTCGGTGTGCAGGCGCCGGAAACCCCGAAAGAAGTGTCCATCTGCGCGCACGCCATACAGCAGGGCGATCTGTTCATCGTCCCGGACACTTTGCAGGACGCGAGATTCCGCGAGAATCCGCTGGTGATCGGGGAACCGCATGTCCGCTTTTATGCGGGGACGCCGCTGATTAACGAGGACGGTTTCGCGTTAGGCACGCTGTGCGTGTTGGACCACGAGCCCCGGCAACTGGATGAAGAACAAAAAGAGGCGGTCAACGCGCTCGGACGGCTTGCCCTGCGACAGATGGAACTGCGCATGAACTTGCAGCTTCTGAAGGATGCCTTGAACGACAGGACGCGCGCCGAACATGCCCGGGAGCTCGAGCTGAAACGCCTGGAAGAAAAACTTATGCGCGTTATGGGGTTGAAGATCTAACACACGATTCGCCGGAATCGTTTCTCGGCGGCGACCCGACCGGATATTCTAGTGGCCGGATGACGCGAACCTTTCTACGTAGATCCCTATCCCTTTCTTTCTTTTTTGGGCTGCTAACCGCTCTTGTCCAGCAACCGGCCCTTGGGCAAATTCGCAAACCATGCTCGGGCGGGGTCACTCTCAAAGTAAGCGCGGGAATCACCACGCAAGGCTCTTTATTGCTGGCAGAGGTTTTGCGACCAGAGAGCCTGCCGAACTTCTCAAGCGAATGGGACGGACAGGCCATGCCGCTGTGGCGCGAACAGGAAAAATCGGCAACACTGCACGGCCTGATCGGCGTGGACCTCGAGAAGGCTCCCGGAAGATATGCGTGGAAGGTTTCCTGGCAAGACGGGGGGCGGAATCCGGAGTCTTGCAGCGTGATGATCACGGTGCGGGCGGGCAAGTTTCCGACCGAACGACTGACGGTCGAAAAACAGTTTGTGACCCCAGACCCTGAACAGGAAAAGCGCGCCGCAGAAGATCAGAAGAAGATGCGCGCCATTTACGGCACGGTGACACCGGAACGGCTATGGAAAGGGAAGTTCCGATTGCCACTGAAAGATGTGACCAGCGGCGGGAATTTCGGCAGGCGGCGCATCCTGAACGGGGAAGCGCGTTCTCCTCATGCGGGCGTGGATTTTCCTGCACCTGCAGGCACAGCGGTGTTCGCTTCGCAATCGGGAAAAGTTGTTGTGGCGGAAGAGCTGTACTATTCCGGGAACACCGTGGTCATCGATCATGGTTACGGCGTTTACACGATGTATGCCCACTTGTCCAAAATCGGCGTCCAGGCAGGCGAGCCGGTCGAAGCAGGTGCGGAAATCGGGAAGGTCGGCGCCACCGGGCGGGTGACCGGACCGCACCTGCACTGGGGCTTGACCATCGACCACGCCCGCGTGAATGCCATGGAAATCGCGCAGCGCCAGCCCTGACGCCTCCGACGTCTTCCTACTTCAGATACGTGCGCACGATCTCGATCAAATCTTCGGCCGCTTCGGCGGAAGACTTGGTCTTGCGCGGCATGTGATTCAGGATGTGATCCTCCATCAATTCGCCCATAAGGCTGTTAATGGCGCCGCGGGCGGCGGCCAGGCGCTGCAGGACATCGGCGCAATGGGCGTCGTCCTCAAGAGCGCGCAGGACAGACTCCAGCTGGCCGATGACTTTTTTCGTGCGAGAAACGAGTTCGAGTTTTTCGTGAGAGACGTGTGTCATTTTTTGTTTGACTACCCTAGGGGGGTATGGTATCGAAACATTCGTCCCGTCTGCAAGTAGGACGGTACTAAGAGTAAGCCGATGCGGCTCCGAGGAAAAGCTGGAAAGAAAGGTGGGGCGATGTTACAGGCCGTTCATCACAAGAAGGCGGCGCCTCGGGCATCCTCGATCTACTGCCGATGGATACGCGAAAGCCGGGGAGAGCAAGTGCACCTTGTAGCCGTGTGGATTGACAGTGCAATGCGCTGTTTTGAGCGGAAACTTTTGGCGAACTCCGAAGTGGAAACCACGCACCCGAGTGCCGTGGAAGAGCCGGGTGGTGTTGCGTTCCTGCCATCGCCGGGGCGTGCAATCCACGAAATCAAGAAATAGTAATGATCATAAAGGCCGGGTCTCTAAAAGCGAGGGTGGCAGGGCGGAGCGCACCGCTCCTTTTGCGGTTCTGGATTGCTTTTTTCCTCTGCGTTTCGTTCAGCTCGGGAATGCACGGGCAAGACGCTCCCTCGGCCGACGCTCAGCGGGATGTCGGCGAAAATGATGCAGCCGGCGACGACAGCCTGACGACCATGTTTCCCCCCGCCGAGTGGGACCGCATTTGGCTGTCCGGACAGGCGAACTTCATCTCGCAATGGCACCCGGCCTTCCATTCCCCGTACCAAGGCAAAAACAGCCTCTCTCCGCAAGCGCAGGACGCGACGTCGCGCGTGCTGACACTTTTCACCGGACTGCGCCTCACGGATTCGACGGAAATCTTGTGTGACGTGCAGGAAACCGGCGGCCATGGAGTGGGGGAAGCGTTGGGCGTCGCGGGATTTTTCAATCTGGACGTGGTACGCAACCCCACCCTCAGCAAGGCCCCTTATATCGCGCGGTTGATGTGGCACCAAGTCATTCCCCTAGGGAGCAAGAAAGAAGTTTCCGAGCGCACGCCGTTTTCGCTATTTCGGGAACTGCCGGAACGACGGCTGGAAATACGATTCGGGAAAATGAGCCTGGTGGACTTTTTCGACGCCAACACCTACGGCACGGACAGCAATTTTCAATTCATGAACTGGACTGTCGACAACAACGGCGCTTACGACTATGCCGCCGATACGCGCGGCTTCACCTTTGCGGCCATGTTCGAGTATCACGACCATAACTTGGTGTTCCGCTTTGCGGAAGCGCTCATGCCCAAGGTGGCCAATGGAATTCATTTGGACGCGGATCTTAGCCGCGCCCGTGCGGAAAACGCGGAACTTGAACTGCATGGCCACGTCATGAAAAAGCAGCAAGGTACTGTCCGTTTCCTGTCTTTCGTCAACCACGCGAACATGGGCGATTATCAGCAGCAAATCAACGAGTGGCTTGCCAATCCGACCACGGCCGTCCCGGAAATCACCAATCATCCTCTGCAAACCACCATCAAATACGGCTTTGGAATCAATTTCGAACAGGCGTTGACGGATTGGATCGGAGTCTTCGGGCGCTGGGGCTGGAATGAAGGTCAGCACGAATCCTATGCGTATACCGAAGACGATCAGACTTGGCAAATCGGGGTCGGCGGAAATGGCTCGCATTGGGGCCGCAGGTCGGATCGTATGGGATTGGTTTTTGTAAGCGACGGAATCAGCCACGATCATGCGGAGTACCTAGGCTATGGCGGACTTGGTTTCCTGCTTGGGGATGGCAAGTTAAATTACGGGCGTGAAAACGTCATTGAGAGCTACTACACACTGCACTTGTGGAGAGGAATTTACTCTGCCTTCGATCTGCAGTACATGACGAATCCCGGATATAACCGCGACCGTGGGCCAGTCCTTGTGCCCAGCCTGCGATTACACCTCGAGTTCTAACGGCGAAACACAGATTCGCTCAATAGGCTTGCGCCAAATGGGTATGTGTTTCCGCTATGCGGGCGCGCGTGCTTTTGACGATTCCCGCAAAACGCCGAGTGAGTTCGCGAATACGGTCGGGTTTGTGCAAAAGCATCGATTCGCGAGGAATCAGTTCCTTGCCAATACTGAGAGCGCAAGCACCGGCGAGCAAATAATGTGCCGCGTTTTGCTGGGTAACTCCGCCTCCGGCAATCAGGAACATCTCAGGAAACGGCCGACGCAGAGCCCGAATGTAGCTTTCGCCTCCGACCAGGGAACAAGGGTAAATTTTCACAAAGTCGGCACCCGACTTCGAAGCCGCTAATATCTCCGTGGGCGTCAGCGCCCCGCTCATCATAACGACGTCCGGATTCTCCGCCACAAACTGAACGGTGGGAACGTCGAGCGCGGGGTTACTGATGAATTGCGCTCCGGCTAGGATGCAATCCTCAGCGGTTTTTGGATCGAGCACAGTGCCCGCTCCGATGATGACGTTCGGTACCGACCTCGCGATTTCGCGAATCACGTCGATCGCACCCGGGACGGTCATGGTCACTTCAACGATAGGAATTCCGCCGTGCGCCACTTCTTCGACCGCGAAGCGGGCGTCGGCTGCGGAAGAGGTTCGGATAACCGGGACAATCCCGATTTCTTCCACACGCGTTCGCAACTGAGCTTTTTTCATGGCGGAAGGGCTCCCTGGATGCCGGGCGGGGAAGCATTACAACCGGCGGTCGACACCTCGCTGCTGCCAGCATTATAGTGCCCGGGTCAAGAAATTCCAGCGGCGTGGTGAAATGAGCTGTGGAAGCAAGCAAGTGGTAGACTTTGGGCACGGAAAGGTTAAATTTATGGCAACGAAAAAAAAGAAACGCAAACAAGCGAGTTCAAGCAAGGGTAGCAAGAAGAACAGCACGAAGGGCAAGCTCGTCGTGAAGAAGAAGGCGGCGAAGAAGAGAGTCGTGGCAAAGTCCCGGTCCAAACCAGCCCGCCCGAAGCCGCGCGGACGCCCTGACGCTCATGAGCAGGTGGCCTACGGGCGCCGCGGTATGGGCGCACGTTCGGGTGGCCAATCGGGAGACACGCAGGGCATCGCTGGCCGCCCCGGCGCGGATTCGGAGAGCGTGGAAGAGTTATTGGAAGAAGGGCAATCCTTTGAGGCGGAAGTGGTCGAGGGCGTCGAAAATGCTCCCGACCCGGATCAAGGCGAGGTGCGCACGCGGGAAGTGGAAGAAGATGACGTACCGGAGGAATACCGCGAAAAGGATTGATTAACGATTCCTGTATCGCTGCGCGCTCCAGTTCAGAGAATGCTTGTTGGAATCATTTCCGATACCCACGGCCTTCTGAGGCCCGAGGCGGAGCGCGCTCTGCAAGGTACGAATCTGATCCTCCACGCCGGGGACGTGGGCGATCCGGAGGTTCTGGCGAAATTGAAACGGATCGCGCCGGTTTTTGCAGTGCGCGGGAATGTCGACACGGGGGCTTGGGCGAAGCAATTACACCTAACAACCGTGGTGGAAGCGAGCGGTGCGAGCTTTTACGTGTTGCACAATCTGCAGGAGCTGGACTTGCGGCCGGATGGCGGCAGATTTGACTTTGTCGTGAGCGGCCATAGTCACGAGCCCGAGCAAGCGGAGCGTAAAGGCGTGATTTACATCAACCCCGGTAGCGCGGGGCCGAGGCGTTTCCAGCTTCCAGTTACGCTGGCGGTAATGGATTTGGGCAAGCGTCCGTGGAAGGCGGAATTCATAGAACTTCTCCGCGCCTGAGGCGGACCGTCGCAGGCGTTAACGGAAATTTAATCAGACAACCGCGTTTGACTTCCGCTCGGCGCAAAGGAATCCACTCATTTTCAACAGAATGGATCGATTGTGGTGGGTTTCGCTGCTTCTTCTCTCTTGCCAAATGCACAACCGGGCTGCGGGAAGTACTGGCGTACTGGGCCGGAAGGCTGTAAATTGGTACAGCTCAGCTATTGTCGGGAGCAGGCCTTACCGACAAAATGGTTCGTCGAGATTATGCATGTGAGCCGTCCCCGGCTCAAGGCGCTCGCCCCGCGCAAGACATGTGCTGCGATCAGGATCTCGCAGGTGATTCGCGGCGGATCCCAGGTTGGCTGAGGAGAAGGTCCCCATGGGCGTTTTACACTTTCGATATCGGGAACGGCGCCGGACGCTTCGTGTGGCTATGGCTCTGCCCATCGTGGTTCATGGTCAAAATGATGCAGGCGAAAAGTTTTGCGTGCGCGCCATCACGCGCTCGATCAATAAGCAGGGCGCGCTGCTCACGATGGATGAATTGGTAGAACCTGGGCAACCCCTGCTCGTGGTAAACGAGAATACCAACCGATCGACGGAAGCGCGTGTAGCTCATGTGCGGCGCGAGCGTGACGGGAAACTGTTTGTGGGATTGGAATTCGTGAACCCCGACGTGAATTTCTGGATGATGACGTTTCCGTTGCCCGGAGCACGGCCCTTGCGGCGCAGCATGAACGGCAAAAGTTAATTCTTCCTTTTTTCTTAACGGCTCAGCGAACGTTCCCATCCCATTCTATTCGCACGAAAAAAAAGGGCGTCGCGGGGTCTCAACCGCGGCGCCTTTTGATTCGTTGTGTTTAGTTTAGGAGTGAGAGTCGACGAAGTGGATCGCTGCATCGACGTCGTGAATCGCCCTGTCGATGTGGTCAAAGGATCGCTGTTGTAAGCCCTGAGCGAAGGAATTATCCTCCTCGTGCGCGAGATCCTGGTGCGCTTTTTCGAGGAGCTGTTTGGCGCGGTGTAAACGACCGGTGTGGTCCAAACCGGCGTCGACCGGCGGGTGATCATTCAGGTCTTTGCCGTCGTCGATGGACGCTCTCTTGATATCGCCAATCGCGTCGTCGATGGCGCGAATCGCTTCTTTCTCTTCACGACGCAATTCGCCACCGCCGCCCGCTTCGAGATGGGCGCGAGCCGTGCGGAGGTCCGTCAGAGTATGAAGATAAGCAGGATGCTTGCCTTGAGCGACGGCTTGGCTGGAACCGAACGTGACGAACAGACCAAAGAACAGGGCCACGGCTACAAGCCGGACGATAGACTTCGTCGTCATTGTCTCTCCTTGAAGATCTTAGAAATGTACCGGTCCGCGCCGCCCGACGGGCTGAAAGGCGCCACACAGTGGGCACCGGCGGCATGACCATAGTTGCGGACCTGCGAAGCCAAATGGGCAATCGGTTTCCTGTCCCGAAGGACAGGTTGCGTCCAAGGCCGCGGAACTCAGGTCTTCCTTTTTCGTCGGGTGGATTTTACTTTGTGCCGCTTGCGCGGCGCGTTGACAGACTTTGCGGACAAGAGCTCGCGCACTTTCCGGGGCAATTTCCGGGCCACCAGCTCGTACGATTTTCGAACAAGTCTCTCCACTTCCGATCCTGAGAGCGCCTCCTTTGACTCTACGGCAATCCATTTTGCCCGCGCCAGATAAGGCGCTGGAATAATTGCGGGGCGCTCGGTCAAATCGAAAAATTCTTCCGGATCGGCTTTGATGCACAGCCAGAGGCGCGCCGGTTCCAACGGAGTGATCGCGAACACCTTTCCGCCGACTTTGAACAAAAGATCATCCTTCCACTGGATCTGTTCCGTGGCGCCGGGAAAGCTGAGACAAAGTTTACGAAGATGATCAATGTCCATTGGCGGCTATTCTACCGCGGGTTTTTCCTGTCGAAAGCAGTTAGAAATGCACGGCAGGACAAAATGGCGGGCGACGAGGATTTCCGTCGTGGAATAATTCCGAATGCCGAGACCAGGAGGTTCAAGAGATGGATATGCAATCTTTTCCGTATGAAACTCGTTTGAACATTTTTTACAAGCCGTTGGAGGTCATCGAAGAGAAGAAGCTTGCCGATGAGTGTCAATTCAAGTGGTACAACCAGACTTTGTGCCAGGTGAACGGTTCGGTAGTGCGGCTGGGGGTGTTCGAAGGCCAATACCACTGGCACAAGCACGACGAAGAAGATGAGTTTTTCTATGTGATCGAAGGACAGCTGCTGATCGATCTGGAAGGCCGTACGGTGAGCCTCAAGCCGAGGCATGGATTGGTCGTTCCCAAAGCCGTCCTGCACCGCACGCGCGCGCCTGAGCGCACTGTGGTGCTCATGGTGGAGACCGCCGGGATCATTCCTACGGGTGATTGAGGAATTTCGCGGTGTGCGTTTCGCCTAGCGGCGGAAAAAGGAATCCGGCTTCCACTGTGGGCGGGCGGGCGTATTGGCGGTGTCGATCAGCAAGCGGCGAATGATCTCTTCGTAGAGCGCCGCGGCTTGCAGGTCG
This sequence comes from Candidatus Acidiferrales bacterium, assembly GCA_963783955.1. Classification (GTDB taxonomy): domain Bacteria; phylum Acidobacteriota; class Terriglobia; order Acidiferrales; family UBA7541; genus Acidiferrum. The sequence goes on from CAWAPN010000009.1 coordinate 131,956, forward strand.
ACCGGTTGATGGATGTCGTCGGAGGGCGCGTGGTAACGATTCGTCAGCCAGTCCTTGAAGACTTTCTGCTCCGGCGTACCCAGTTCGAAACCTACGTCCATTTTCACGGAGGGAATACCTTGGTGAATGAAACTGTATTGATCGCTGCGCACGAAAGAGTTTCGAAGAGGTTCTGGATCAGGAATCGGCTTGACTCCGAGCGATTGCGCTACCGCGGCTGCGCGCGCGCCGAGGTCCGACTCCTCCAGTCCAAGAATCTTGAGCTTCGTCAGCGGGACGATCGGAAGGAACATGTCTATATTGATGTCCGCTACGATCGACTGCTGCGGCACGGTGGGCTTTTGCGCAAAATACTTGGAACCCAACAGACCCTTTTCTTCACCGGTGACCAGCAAGAACAGAATGGAGCGGCCCAACTTCTCCGGATGGGCCTTCAGTTGCGCGGCAACATCCAGCACCACGGCGGTGCCGGAGCCATCATCCATCGCGCCATTGTAAATACGATCGCCGTTCACCGGCTCGCCGATCCCGAGATGATCGATGTGCGCGGAAAGAACCACATACTGATCTTTCAGAACAGGATTGGAACCCGGCAATTTCGCTACAAGATTCGCGGACTGCACTTGTTTCGTAAGAATCTCCGCGCGAGCCTCGAGCAATTCGGTTAATGCGAAATGAGGCAGCGGCAGGCGATCCTTCGCGAGCGCGGCGATTTCCGCGAAGGTATGGCCGGAACCGGCAAACAGGGCTTCGGCGGATGCCGGATTGAAAACCACGCTAACTTGCAGCCCTTCGCCCTCGCTGAATTCGGGATCGGCGAGGTCCATCGCAGGATGATTGCGATTGAGGGCGATGCGCGACCAGGGAATGTCCATTGAGGCGGGATTGAGAATCGCAACGGTTCCAATCACACCGGCCGCCCGCAGCGATTTCCAGCGTTCCGCCGGCGTTTGGTAATGAGAGGCGAGGGCGGCCGGAATATCCGAAGGCGAGCCGGAAACATAAACGACAATTTTGCCTTTGAGATCACGTCCAGCCAGTTCATCCAGATTTCTCTCAGGAATTTTCAGGCCGTAACCGATGAAAACCAGCGAAGCGGTCAGTTGCTTCGAAGTCCGGGTGCCGCGCGAACTGATATAGGCGTTGTCGGCAAACGACAGCCGCGTGGTTTTGCCTCCGCCCACGAGCAAGAGAGAAGATTTGCCTTCGTCTACCTCATATTGAGTGCAGGAAACCGGTTGGTAGAAGCCGTTTGTGCCGGCGGGGTCCAGTCCGGCTTTTTGGAACTGTTCGACGGCGTAGGTCTGCGCCTTGCGAAGCCCTTCGCTGCCGGTGTCGCGACCTTCGAGAGAATCATCGGCTAGAAACTTGACGTGCGTCCACCAGGAATTGCCGTCAAAATGCGAATTGGCACCGGGCGCTTGCGCATATGCAGTGGCGCAAAGAACGAAAGCAATCACAAGCCGGAGTGGACTGCGAGACATGAGCGTTGCCTCCTAATCGACGGAAAAATGATCCACGAGGATAGCAGAGAACCGGCTGGTTTCAGTCTGAGGTGCTAACGCTCGATGAGGGTCGATTGGCTGGCGACGCGCGCTCCAGCACGGGAGTTGAACCAACGCAATCTTATGACGCGTGGTTGCTTGAGGCCTTATCGTACGGCAACCCTTTCTCGGCCCAATCCACGGCAAAACTCGTGGGCAGGATCAGCATGCGCAAGTTCGTGAAACCCATTTCGCGCAGGGCGACAAACGCCGGACGTATGTTTGGACACTTTTCTATCGGGCAACAACCGCAATAGATGATGAGGCTGGTTGAGCGGGGAAGCGTATCGGCCCATTTCTTGATTTCTGCAAGGCCCTCGGGTTTGCTTGCGGTTCCATGATATTGCGCGCCTTTGATATGACCTGCGGTATACAGCCGCTGAAAACCGACAAACAGAACTGTGGTGGCTGGCTCGGCGTTGGCCAGCTCTTTTGCAAAATCAACGGGCTGAACGGTCTCGGCCGCCGTCCAGGGCTCTGTGGAATTTTGTGCGTGTGTGAGAACGAGAAGCGGCAGAGCGAAGAAGAATACTGCGACAACAATAATTAGAGCGCGAATCCGCGATGACATGAACTAACCCTCCGGGCTGAACCGCCACGGGTATTTTATGACGAATCTAGTTTTTCTGGGCGGCGCGCGTACGGATCAGCTTGTGGGCGGTGGTGCGCAAGGTTTCCGGAACATTTTTGTTGACGGAGAGTTTTTTCAGGTCTGCGGCGTTCAACATGGGAAGCATGTGCAGCGTCACATCCAGCGGGCATTTGGGATTGTTCATCAGGTTCCGAACGACCACATAGTTCTTGCGGAAATTACGATTGCCCGCCATCAAGCGCAGAATTTCGTCCGTCAGGTTGGCCATTGCGGCAAACGATTCCACTTCCTGCTCGGTGAGTCGCGGAGATTGTAGCACCGCGCGCTGGACCACTTTGTTCGAATCGCGAATCAACGTGCGGCGCGCGTCCGAGCCGCCCTTCATGGCAAACTGCACCCGCTGTGCGACGGTCATCTTGCCGATCTTCTGAAGAAGCGTCTGCCTTCGCTGCAGATCGGGTTCCGCTTCGGCGGCGGCATCCGCCAAGTACGCGAGGTCCTCCGGAACAGCGGTACTACTCAGCTCGCGAAGAGTGTTTTTCTGATCCGCAGTGACTTTCACGGAGTGTTCGAGTGCCCCGGCGAGCGCGTGCGAGGCGGAAACACGATCGAGTTCGTCCATCAGGGTCTGAACCTGCGCGGTCGTAAGAAGGGGCACAAGGGGCGCCAGATGTTCGCCGTGGCAATTGCGGTTCGCCAGCATGGCGTCGATCACACCAGCGTTTTTTCCAAGATTCTTTGCCGCGTAGGCGAACAAGGCCGGCAGGGCGTTTTCGCGATTCAGCGCTTGCACAAACACTTCGGGCGCGGTGGAGAGCAGCGCTTCGCCGGCGCGTTCGGCGACCATTTCATCCTGATCGTTACTTAGAACCGCCAAGATTTCGACGCGTTCGGGCTGGGGAATATGCGCACCGCCGGTGCCACATACGGCAAGCTTTCGTTCGCGCGCAGCGCGCCCGTGCCGCAAATCTTCCAGGACTTCCACGCTGAGAGTTTCCACCCTATGCCTGCCTCACATCGTCATCGATCAGTTTTATTGTACTGGACGGACCCGTCGCGCCAAGGAGCGCATCGGCCGGCTGTGCAATTCCGGCAATACCGCTTAGGAACGCAGGAGCCTTTTGCAGAACAGTGTCGGCGGTTGCGGACCGGGCGGATTATACTCTTGTGTTTCTTGAACTTTCCGTGGCGAGGCGAAGTGCTTCCAAGCGAAGATCGCGCCAGCAACAATCGCGAGGATCAAGAGCAATGCGCCGAGGAGAAGCCAGACAGGTTTCCATTTGGCAGACGACAGAGACATTTCTGGTTCGAGATGTTCTTCCACAGGGGGGACCTGCGTGCCATAGGCTACGTCATACTCTCCAAGCAGCGCTTCTTCATTCAACCCGAGATAGCGCGCGATGGCGCGCACAAACCCGCGATTAAAGACGCCGCCCGGCAGCTTTTCCCAATCTTCATTCTCGAGGGCCTCCAGAAAACGAGGGCCGATGCGAGTCGCTGAGGTGATTTCTTCCAGCGTGACCTCTCGCAGTTCCCGTTCACGTTTTAGGCGTTCCCCGAAATTTCCCCTGGCCATGCCCTCTGCTCGCAGGCAATCAGTGTATCAGTACTTGCGGGGATTGGGCGTGCTGGTGAGCATCGCTCGATGAAGTGGTGCAATCCTCTACGTCCTGGCTAACGGGATGCAGCGGCCTCGGGGTAGAGCCGATCAAATTCCGGTTCTCCGTGAAGGAGCGAAAGGTCGGGATCCTGTCGAGCCCAGATGGCGTCCTTGAATCCCGCTTCCCAGGCTTTGCGCAGTGCATCCAGAGCCTCGGCTTTTGTCTTAAGCAAACAATAATTGCAGGCGGCATTGTAGAGAATGGAAGCTTCGTTGGCGCGCAAGGTCATGGCCAGATTGGTTTCGCGCGTCGCATCGTCGACGCGGTCCAATTCCGCATAATGCCCACCCAGAAGTATCCTCGCCCGCGCATCCTCGGGCACTTGCTTCAAATGATTTTCCAACGCCGCCACGCACCGCAACATAACATTGCGTCTTACTTCCTGTTTGCCCAGAGCGCCCAAGGCGTTCATCACGGGCACGTACACGTTGTAATCCTCGCCGCTCGCCTCAAGTGCGGTCTCAAATAAGTCGGAAACCTCCTGGTAGCGTCCCGCGGAAAACAGCGCGCGGCACAGCAGATAGTAGGCGCCTTCGCAGTCCCTCTTGCGTTCGATGGCTTTTTGCACCATGCGAACGGCTTCGTCGTGAAGGTCGGTGGCGTAGAGCACCCAGGCCTGGCTAACTTGCACTTCGGGCAAGTCCCATCGCAACGCAACGGCGCGACCGGAAGCGTTGCGGGCCCGCTCGACCCAAATGGGATCGCGGCTGTAATTGCAATAGAACATGGCGCACGCGTTCGCGCACGCGGCATAAGCGAGCGCGAAGCTCGGGTCCATGGCCACCGCGTTTTCAAACATCTGTAGCGCAAACTCCAGGTCCTGGCGGGTCTGGCGCCGGGCGTAACGCTTCCCACGGAGATACAAATCGTAAGCCTGCAGATTTTCCGTCGGCTTGATGGCCAGCGCTTCGAGTTCCTGGGGAGAAAGGGTGACACGGAGAGCTTCGGCGATCTTCCGCGCAATTTCGTCCTGCACCTCGAAAACGTCTTTCATCTCGCGGTCGTAACGCTCGCTCCAAATGGGAAAATCCGTACTGGTGTCCACAAGCTGCGTGGTGATGCGCAGCCGGTTGCCGGAGCGGCGCAAACTGCCGGTCAAAGCATAAGCGGCTTTCAACTGTTGACCGACCTGAGCGGGCGTCACTTGCTTGTCGCGGAAAGCCAGCACCGTTGGGCGTGAAAACGTGTTCAGACCGCGAATCTTGGAAAGCTCGGTGATGATGTCCTCGGTGATGCCGTCGCGGAGATATTCGTCTTCGCGGACGCCGCTTAAGTTTTCGAAATACAGCACCGCCACGGACTTGGTGTTCGATTTGGTGGGCGCAGATTTAGTGTCGGACATTTCCGCGGCGCGTTTGCTGCCGGATTCCAGGTCGCGTTTCAACCGGGTCAGATCCGTTTTCAGTTCCGTGGCCGACTGGCAACGCAGGGTGCGGTCTTTCTCGAGAAGCTTCGAAAGGATTCGTCCAAAGTCCGGTGGCAGCAGAGGATTTACTTCGATCACGGGGGCGGGATCGCGATTCAGGATCGCATCGAAGACCATCGCGGAAGTCTCTCCGCGGAACGGAAGCGTGCCGCTGGCCAGTTGGTAGAGCACGGTCCCCAGCGAAAAAAGGTCGGTTCGCGCGTCCACCAACTGTCCCCGCGTCTGTTCCGGCGACATGTAGGAGACCGTCCCCATCGTTGAGCCTGGTGACGTCAAATCAGCGCCGACCATGGTGTCCATTTTCGAAGGAGTAGAGCCGGTCTCCGGAATTTCCGCTTTCTCAATCTTTGCGAGTCCAAAGTCCAGCACCTTTATCTGGCCGCGTTCCGTCAAAAACAGATTGGCCGGTTTGATATCGCGGTGCACGATGCCTTTCGCGTGCGCCGATTCCATCGCGTCGGCAATCTGAATGGCGATCGGCAGGAGTTTGTCCATCGCGAAGCTCTGACGGGTCATCAACTGGCTCAACGTCTGTCCCTCGAGCAGTTCCATCACCAAGAAGTTCCGATTGCCAAGGGTTTCGATCGCGTGGATGGTACAGATATTCGGGTGATTCAGCGCCGATGCCGCGCGCGCTTCCCTTTGGAAGCGCTCAATCAACTGGCTGTCCTGAGCCATCGCGTCAGGAAGAAATTTGAGAGCGACCCGGCGCCCAAGGCGAGAATCTTCGGCTTCATAGACCACGCCCATGCCGCCACTGCCCAACTTCCGTGTCACCTTGTAATGCGAAATGGTTTGTCCGAGGAGAGGATCCGAGCCGGTCATGGCCGTTTGATACTAGACTGGGCTTCCGTAACGGTCAAGGGAGTCCCAGTTCTGCCAGTTCTGCATGCAACTGGGACATATCGGTCACACGAGTGCCTCGTAGGCTGCATAGCATTCTCGAAGTGACAAGGGAGGCTGTCCAGGCCCTACGCCGAGGGGGCGGAACGGAATGGCCCAAGCAGTGGATTGGCCGCGCACCCAACTGACCCACCCGATAGCAAGAACGTTACGCCTGTACCACGTCCAGGTTGCACAGGATTTTCCGAGGCGCCTATACTGGCGGAACTGGCAAGGACGGGTGTGTACGTTCGGACGTAGGAAGGCTTGGGCAGGACCTTGAGTTTGCAATGACCCGGAGAAACGTGCTCTCGTGAGCCTTGATGAAATCAACCAGTTTCCAACCGTAGAACGCCGGCGAAGCGTAGGCGTGCCCGGAGAACGGCGCGAAGCAGGGGAAGTGGCGGTCTTCCAGGAGTTGGGGAAGGCGCTGACGTCGTCGCTGCAGCTCGACCAGGTGTTGCGGACGATTATGGAGAAGATCGACGAGTTTTTGCGGCCGGATAACTGGTCGCTGCTCCTGCTGGATGAAGCCAAGCAGGAACTGTATTTTGAACTGGCAGTCGGAAAAGCTTCGCAGGCTCTGAAGGATGTGCGTATCAAGCTGGGCCAGGGCATTGCCGGATGGGTGGCGCAACACGGCGAGGTGGTGATCGTGCCCGATACCACGAAAGACACGCGCTTCTTCGGCAAGGTCGACGAAAAAACCAAGATGGAGACACGATCCATCGTGGCCGTGCCGGTCAGATTCCGCGACACCTGTCTGGGGGTTATCGAACTGATTAATTGCGTGGGCGCCGAAGGATTCGATCCTCGGGACTTGAAGCTGCTTGAAGCGCTTTCGGATTTTGCCGCAATCGCGTTAGAAAATGCGCGGCACGTGAAGCGCATTCATGAACTTACGATCAAGGACGACTGCACCTCACTTTACAATGCCCGGCACATGGGCTTCATCCTCGATACGGAAATCTACAGGTCGCAACGTTACAACTATGAATTTTCGATTGTTTTCATCGATCTGGACCACTTCAAGCAGGTGAATGACACCCATGGGCATCTGGTTGGCTCGCGGCTGCTGGCGGAAATGGGCGAGGCGTTGAAGGGAAATTGCCGGCTGATCGATTTTGCGTTCCGATATGGCGGCGACGAATTCGTGATTTTGCTGCCGCAGACCTCAAAGGAAAACGCCATCAATGTGGCGCGCCGCTTACATACGCTGGTTCGTGAGACGGTCTGGTTGCAAAACGAGGGGCTGAATATCACCGTCACGCCAAGCGTCGGATTGGCGGCCTACCCGGTGGATTCCAAAACGAAAGAAGGTTTGCTTCATTTGGCGGACGAAGCGATGTATTTGGTGAAGAACACCAATCGGGACAGCGTAGCGGCAGCCAATATGGGCATTCTGCCGGCGCTGACCAGCGCGGAAGCAGCCGGCGAGGCTGCGGGATAAACCGGGCCGGCTGTGTACACCCGCCGGGAATTTTGATTAACTAAAAATATGAAGCGAAGTGAAGCCGCCCGTTACGCGAGTTGGTCTGCGCTGGCTGCCTTGTTGCTGGCGTCGATCACCGGCGGCATCTACTTGCGCCGCCAATGGGTTGCGCATGTGGAGCGAACGAAAGCTCCGCCGCCGCTGGCCGAAAATCAACAACGGCAATCGATTGGTTTGACTGTCTCGAGGGGAGAAGGACAACGCACGGTGTTCACCGTGCAGGCTTCCAAATCCACCGACCTCAAGGGGGCAGACGTCAGCCTGTTGGAGGACGTGAAGGTGACAGTATTCGGCAAGCTCGGTGATCGCCATGACGTCATCCACACGCAGAGTTGCCGCTACGCCAAGACCAATGGAGGCATCGCATGCAGCGGCGACGTGCAGTTCGAGCTGGAGAGCGCTGCTGACGTGGCCAGAATCCAAAAGGAAGGTGGCAAACCGAACGTGATTCACGTCGAGACCAGCGGCGTCACGTTCAATGCAAAATCCGGCGAGGCAGAAACATCGCAGCCGGTGAGATTTCAGATGCCAAATGGCGACGGCGAGGGCGTCGGTGGCACATACCTTTCGGAAGAGGGCATATTGCGGCTGGAGAAAAATGTGCGCGTGACGCTGCGCCAGACCGGAGCGCTGGCCATAGGAAAGAAGCAAGACGGGCCGTCATCGGACGTCGTGCTGCACGGGACCAGCATGGAAATGGGCAAGAAGACAAGACAGATCGTCCTGGCGGGACCGGCGACAGCGACCACTCCCACACAAGAATTGAGCGCGGGGCAGCTGATCGTGCTGCTGGACGAACAGAACCGTGCGCAGACGCTGATCGCCGAGCCTGGCATGTTGCATCAAACGCCGGAACTGGTGGCTCACGGCGGAAAAGGGCCGACGGGCAATGGAACAATGCGCGCGGACTTGATGACCGCCCATCTCGCGCCGGCAGGCTGGGTCCGCACGATGGAGGCCACGGACAATGTACAAGGGAAGTCGGAAAGCGGCGAGATGCAGGCGGACACCGCCATTGTGGAGATGTGGCCCGCGGTCAATCAGGCGAAGATTCTGACGCTGCGTGGCAATGTGCACGTGAATCAGCGCGATCCGAAGACCGGAACGGCAAGGAAGCTGGTGACGACCGTCCTGCAGATGAATTTTGCGGGAGGCAAACCGGGAGACCCGAACCCGGTGCAGCATGCGGAAACGCTGGCGCGGGGAACTATGGATTGGAGCGACACGGCGACGTCCGAATCCAAACTTAGTGCCGACAAGTTGGCTGTGGACTTCGGCGCTGCGGGAAAAGCAAAAGATCTGGTAGTAACCGGCAACGTCGAGACGGAACGGAAGATCGAAGGGAGACCAACGCAGACTGCGACTTCCACCAATGGAGAGGCGCAGTTGGACGCAGGAGGCTCCTGGACGCAGATGACGTTGCGCGGAAATGTGCACATGAAGGAAGGTGACCGCACCGCGGAGGCTCATCAGGCGGTGTTCGAACGCGTGCCATCGACGACGGTGCTGACCGGACAAGCCGTTGTGCGGGATGAAAGCAGCATCACGCGCGGCACAAAGATTACGTTCCATCAGGAGACCGGAGATATCGAAGCGGAAGGCAAAGTACGGTCCACGGATCTTGGAAATAGCCCAGACGGCGTGCACTTGAGTCCGTCGCCGTCCAATGTGACCTCGGACCATATGGTGGGGAATTCAAAGGCAGGCAGGGCGCTGTACACGGGGCACGCGCGATTGTGGCAAGGGCAATCCGTATTGGAAGCGGACTCGATCGAACTGTTAAGAGAGACGCGAGTACTGAACGCGAAAGGGAATGTGCGAGCGGTGTTTCCAAAAGAAGGCAATGACAGCAGTGCCAGTCCCAACAACAAAAGCAAGGACACGAACAACAAGGACAAGAAAGAAAAAGACAGCAAAGAAGTGGTGGTGTGGCACATGACGTCGGGAACGCTAACCTATTGGGATCTCGAAGATCGCGCGCACCTGGAAAAAAACGTGGTGGTGCAATCGGAAAACGAGCGCATGAGGGGCCCGGTGCTCGATTTGTACTTCACCCGTGAACCGGACACAAAAAATATGAGCCAGAGCGCGTCGCAAAGCGCTTCCGGGAGCGCACCCCAAGGGACATCAAAGATCAGCCGGGCGGTCGGAACGGGAGGGGTCGAAGTCGAACAACTCGACCGGCGCGGAACAGCAGAAAAAGGCGTGTACACAGCGGCAGACGATCGATTCGTGCTCAGCGGTGGAACGCCCACGCTTTACGACGAAGATGGCAAGACGACGGGGCGTGAATTGACCTTCAATATAGCGGATGATACGATCATCGTGGATTCGGACACTGGAAAGCGCACACTGACCAGACATCGAGTCCAAAGATGATTCGGGGGGACCGCCGCAGCGATCCCGCGTGAAGCGGAATGCCCACACTCCAAGGCGTTGATCTCAGCAAGTCCTACCGGGGACGCAAAGTCGTAGACAATGTCGAAGTAGAGATTGGGCAGGGCGAAGTCGTAGGGCTGCTAGGGCCGAACGGCGCCGGCAAAACCACCACGTTTTATATGATTGTCGGATTGGCGCGGCCGGATTCCGGGCGCGTGTTGTTAAACGGCGAGGAAATAACCGACCTGCCGATGTATCTGCGGGCGCGCAGCGGAATCAGCTACCTACCGCAGGAACCCTCCGTTTTCCGGCAACTGACCGGCGAAGAGAATCTTTTGGCGGTGTTGGAGACTTTGCCGTTGACGCCGGAACAGCAACGCGACCGGCTGGAAGAATTGCTGACCCAGATGGGTCTCGAGACGGTGCGGCACAGCAAGGCTTACATGCTTTCGGGCGGCGAGCGAAGAAGGCTCGAGATCGCGCGCTCGCTCACGTTGCAGCCCTCGTTCATCCTGCTGGATGAGCCGTTTTCGGGCATCGACCCGTTGACCGTAAAGGACTTACAGGATCTGATCCGAGAATTGAGCCGCTCTGGGATTGGCGTTTTAATCACCGATCATAACGTCAGGGAAACACTGAGCGTAACGGATCGCGCTTACATCGTGAATCATGGGAAAATCATGAAGAAGGGCACGCCCGAGGAACTGAGCAGCGACTCCGAAGTACGACGGATCTATCTGGGAGATAACTTCCGGCTGAATTAGGTCTATCCTAAGGTCTGGAATAACAAGCAATGGCTTGGCAGGGACTCAAACTTAACCTTCGTGTGACGCAGAAGCAGATTCTGACGCCGGGTCTCGTGCAGATGGTCAGTGTGCTGGCGCTGAACCGTCTGGAATTGCGCGAGATGATCAATCAGGAGATGATCGCCAACCCAGTTCTTGAGGAACTGAGCGAAGAGCCCACCGCGACCGATAACTACAGCGACGAAACATTCCTGAAAGCGGAAACCGAGAAGGTTCCGGAGAAGGAAGCTTCGAATCCGTTTGACGAATTCGATGTGGGGACTTTTTTCAACCAGTACCTGGACACAGGAGGGGATGGCGGACAGTCGCAGGAACGGGAAATTTCCGAGCGTCCGTCGTTTGAAAAGTTTTTATCGTCGCCTGCGGGACTAACGGACCACCTGACTTGGCAATTGAGCGTGACGATCTGCTCCGAGACCGTGATTGAAATCGTCGAAAACATTATCGGGAACCTCGATGAGAACGGCTACCTGACGGCTTCCGTCGAGGAGTTGTTGCAAAACGGAAAGTACTCGCAGGACGATTTGGAAGATGCCATCGCGGTGGTGCAAGATTTCGATCCAATCGGAGTGGGCGCCCGGGATTTGAGAGAGTGCCTTCTGTTGCAACTGAAAGCTTTCGATCCACAAAATGCTCTGGCGCAACAGATCGTGGCCGATCATCTGAAGCAAGTTCAGGCCAACCAGTTGAAAGAGATTGCGCGGGCGCTGAATCGCCCGATGGATATCGTGAAACATGCCATCGACGCCATCAAAAAGCTCGATCCGCGGCCGGGACTACGCTACAACAAGACCGAACCGCGCCTGGTTGAGCCGGACGTATACTTCCGGAAGGTGGATGATCAGTGGCAGGTCTTTCTGAATGAAGACGATATGCCCCAGTTGCGTCTGAGTCCCACCTATCGTCGACTTTTGGTCAGGGACGCGGCGGACAAAGATGTGCGGAACTACGTGAAGGAGCGCTTCACGGCTGCAATTCAATTGATGAAGAACATCGAGCAGAGAAAGCACACGATTTTGCGCGTTTGCCAATCGATCATCGCGCGCCAGGGCGAATTTTTGGATCATGGGCCGGATACGCTGAAACCTATGATGATCAAGGAAGTGGCGGAAGAGGTGGGAGTACACCCGTCCACGGTAAGCCGCGCTGTAGCGAGCAAATACGCGCACACGCCACAGGGTGTGATGGAACTGCGTTCGTTCTTCAGCGAGGCAGTGAACGGCCCCGAGGGCGGCGGAATGTCGCTGCAGACGCTGAAGCGTCTGGTGAAGAAAATGATCGACGAGGAAGACACGTCCAAGCCGCTGACCGACGAACAAATCGCCAAGAAACTGGAAGAGAACGGCATTCACGTCACGCGGCGCACGGTGGCGAAATACCGGGAAGACATGAGAATTCCTAGCACGCACCAACGCCGCGTCAAGACCTGAGCCCACCGACCCCGTGAAGCGCGCCAAGAGCAATTCACGTAGCGCTCGAAATCCAGGCCGGCAGCTCGTCATCCTCACCGGGCTGTCCGGATCGGGGAAAAGCACGGTCCTCAAAGCGTTTGAGGACATGGGTTACTACTGCGTAGACAATTTGCCGGTGGAGTTAATTCCCGTTTTTGCGGAGCTGCATGCCGCCGGCGAAGGTGACATGCAACGAGCCGCGTTGCTGGTGGATGCCCGCGAAGGGCTGCAACTGGAAAAGCTGCCAGGCTTGCTGAAATACCTGCGACGAGAGCACCCCATTATTCTCGTTTACATCGAAGCGCACGAAGATGCGCTGCTGCGGCGCTACAGCGAGACACGGCGGCCGCATCCCCTGGGAAGGAAAATCTCCGTGCGGGAAAGCCTGCGCCACGAACAAGATTTGATGGAGCCGATCCGCAAGCTGGCAGATGCGGTGATCGACACGACGCAGTTCAATGTTCATGAGCTGCGTCATTTCGTGAACCAGCGCTTCAAACTGGAGAGCAAGAGGCCGTTGCTGGTTTCATTGGTCAGTTTCGGCTACAAATTCGGCGTTCCGACCGACGCGGACCTGATGTTCGACGTGCGATTTTTGCCGAATCCGCATTTTGTGCCGAAGTTGCGGCGCTATACGGGTAAAGATCCTCAGGTGAGGCGCTACATCAAGTCGTTTCCGCAGACGGGCGAATTTCTGAAGCGGATGCAGGGACTATTGACCTACCTGATTCCGCACTACATCGAAGAGGGAAAGAGTTACCTGACCATCGCTTTCGGTTGCACCGGCGGAAAGCACCGATCGGTGATGATGGCAGAATGGATGAAGCGCGCGTTGGAGAAAAAAAGATTTGCGACGCGGGTGGTACATCGTGATATCGACAAATAGAATGTCGGCCTGACCTCAGGCCGGGGACCTCGCACACAATGAGCAATGCAGAGATTGCGCTTGCCGCAGATCCGGTGCGCGTCGAGACGAATTCCACGTGCCATCCAATTCCGCGTTTCCTGCTGCTGGCCCTGCTCGCTGCCTTGCTGCTTTTTCCTTCGCTTCGCAGGCCCGGGCTTGCCGGCTACGATGATTCGTACTTCGCGCATGAAGGCAAAGAAATGGTGCGCACCGGAGATTGGTGGAGTGTGCGGTTCAATGGTGATTTCATACTCTCGCACCCACCGCTGTTTCCGTGGATGGAGGCCGCCTCGTTTAAGTTGTTTGGAGTGAGCGACGGGGCGGCGAAGCTTCCCACCGCGTTGCTAGGCTTCGCCACGATTCTTCTGATGTACTTTTTGACGCTGGAACTGACCGGACAGGAGTGGCTTTCGCTTTTGGCCATGCTGGTTTTGGCGTCAACGCAGTTTTTTCTGAAGAACGCCATGCACGCTATGACCGATGTGCCATTCACATTCTTTTTCGCGTTGACGGTCTTCCTCTACCTGAAGGGCTTAAAAAGCAGTGCGTATCTGGTGCTCCTGGGCTTGCCGCTGGCTGCGGCCCTCAGCACGCGGTCTGTGGTTGGGTTTCTCGCACTCGGAATTATCGTGGCCCACCTGGTTTTGACCAAGCGCTACCGCTTCTTGCTGTCGCCCTGGTTGATTTGCGGCGTGGCTCTGGCGCTCGGGATGGCTTCTATCTGGTACGTTTCGCAGTATCACATCCATGGAGCCGCTTTTCTTGTTTCGCATTTCCAATTTCTCAACAGCAAGCTGCATGTCGAATCCAAACCAAACGCCTGGACCACCATCTTCAACTACCCGATGGCGCTACTGAAATATTACTGGCCCTGGCTGCCTTTTCTCCTTGCCGGTTTTGTTCTGGAAGTTCGAGCATGGAAGAACGAAAGAGATCCGATCGCGATTCTGCTGATCGTTTGGGTTGTACTCGTTGTGGTCCCATTCAGCGTGGCTGAGACGCGGTACCCTCGTTACATCATGGCCGTCTTCCCCGCCTTCTCCATACTTTCGGCGATTGCGCTACATCGGGTAATTCCCTCAGCGCGCCGAACACTGTTTTTCAACTCGGCGTGTGGCCTTCTTTGCGTGGCGATCTGTCTTTCGTTGTTCTTTCCCCCGAAGAGCCGCGCCGATGACATCGTCAAGCTTGCGCCGATTGCCGAAGCCCATAGTTCTGCGGACCAGCGCATCCTGATCTATACCTTTGAGGACGGGCGCAGCGACTATCTTTATCAATTTGTCTGGTACAGCAGCCGCTACGCAGATCTTGCAGGCAACCTCGGCGATTTGGCGGCGACTCTGCGCCGGACAGACCGCGCTACGGTAATCACCGACAAACAATCTTACGAAGAGCTGCTGCCGTGGATGGCCGGGAGAATTCCGATTGTGCTGGCGGAGTCTCAAAACCTAGTCTGTTTCCGCTTGCCGTGACGGTGTCTGCGGCCAGCCATCGATTTGACAGAGCGTAGTTGGGCGCTTAGCGTACTAGGAGCAGGGGTGAAGGGAATCCGAGGGCCGGAGTGGGTCAACTGATTTCACCACAATTAAAGAGGCTGCTGGCTTACGCGAAACCGTACAGCTTGCGGATGACCGTCGGCATCGTGTTGGTCGCCTTCGTTGCCGCGGCTGAAGGAACCCTTGCCTTCATGGTGAAAGCTGCCGTGGACTCGGTTCTCCATCCGGAAAAGTTCACGTCGCAGCTCCCTTTGCTAACCTTCCCGTGGAGCGGGAGGGTGGTTTACCTGAATAAATTCTTCCCGTCGAGCATCCACAACGTCTGGACGATTTTTTCCATCACTGTCCTTCTGCTGTATGTGAGCAAAGCCATCGCTGAGTATGTGGGAATGACGCAGATTCAGTTTGCGGGACTTTCCGCGATCCGTGACCTGCGAAACGCCTTCTACGAAAAGGTGATCCGCCAGCCGATGGGCTTTTTTCAGCACAATCCCACGGGACGGATCATTTCGGTCGCCATTAACGACATCGAACGCGTGCGATACGCGTTGAGCGATTATCTGGCCGATCTATTCATGAAGAGTTTCACTTTTGTGGCGTTCGTTGCGGTGATGCTGATTCTGGACTGGAAGCTGGCTCTGGCGACAACGCTGCTTCTCCCCGTCGTCGTACTACCGGTGAACAAGCTTGGGAAAAAGATCCGGCTCTCGGCGGAAAAGAGCCAAACGCGCATGAGCGACCTCAGCCAAATCCTGGAAGAAACCGTTAAAGGCAATCGGGTCGTGAAGGCCTTCGGTATGGAGGATTTTGAAATCAGGAAATTTGCAGAGGTCTCCCGGCGGCTCCTGAGAGAAAACATGCGCTGGGTACGAGCCGCGGTGGTCACTTCTCCGCTGATGGATCTGGTCGGAGCTGTGGTCATTCCCCTGCTGCTCCTGTACGTCCGCAACCAGATCCAACACCAACAGACCACGGCTGGAGGTTTTATTGGATTTTTGTATGCGATGTTCAACGCCTACATGCCTTTGAAGCGCATGGGCTACGTGTATCAGCAATTTCAGTTTGCGCAAGGCGCGAGCGTGCAAGTGTTTGCATATCTGGACCGCGAAGAGGAAAACATCGACCAGAAGGGCGGAACGATTCTGGAGGGACTGTCTGGCGAGATCGTGTTCGACGATTTGACGTTTGCCTACGAATCCAATAGCGATCCGGTATTGGAGCATGTAAGTTTCGCGGCCGCCAAAGGCGAAGTGATCGCATTGGTAGGAATGAGCGGAGCGGGAAAGACCACGCTCGTGAACCTGCTTCCTCGTTTTCATGAAGTGACTACGGGAAGCATCACAATTGATGGAGTCGATGTGCGGCACATGAACATACGATCGCTACGCAACCAGATCGCCATGGTCACTCAGGAAAACATTCTGTTTCATGACACGGTGCGAAACAATATCTGCTACGGAATGGGGAAAGTGCCACCGGAGAGAATTGAAGCGGCTGCGCAGGCGGCACTCGCGCATGATTTTATCCTGGGACTTCCCAAAGGCTACGACACGGAGGTCGGAGAGCGCGGTACGCGATTGAGCGGAGGCCAGCGGCAGCGCATCGCGATTGCGCGCGCCATTTTGAAAAATTCACCAATCCTGATTCTGGATGAGGCCACCTCCGAACTTGATTCCGAATCGGAACAGTACGTGCAAAAGGCGCTCGGCAATCTAATGGTCGGACGGACGGCCTTTGTGATCGCGCACCGCTTGGGTACGGTGCGGAAAGCCGATAAAATTCTTGTGTTGGAGGATGGGCGCATCCGGGAGAGCGGCACGCACGCGGAATTGTTAGCCAAGGGCGGAAGTTATGCGCGGCTGCACGACCTGCAATTTGCCGACGACGAAATGCTGGCTCCCGCCGAGGCGCGAAATCCCAAAGTACTCCGGTCAGACGAGGTGGCATGACCACGATGAGTTCCAGCAAGGTAGGCCCTAGCAAATCGAGTCCCGCGGATTGCCGATCGATGACCGGCTACGCCATGGTGCGGGGCGAGTTCGAAGGATGGGCGGTTCGCGTGAGCGTTAAGAGCGTGAATCACCGCTTCCTCGATGTGAAACTCCGCATTCCGGATTCGCTCGAGGCGTTCGAGCACCGGTTGCGGCAAGCCGTACGCGGGCGAATCCATCGAGGGCACATCGATGTGAACGTCAGCATGGAACCGGGAGAGGCGGCGCCGGTGCACGTGAACCGCGAGTTGCTGAAGTCGTATGTCCACGCGGCGGAGGAGTTGCGCAAACAGACCGGCGGGACAGGTGAACTGGACGCGGTGTCGCTTCTGCGCTTGCCCGGCGTGATTACCGGACTGGCATCGGCGCTGCCCGAAACGGAAGAGGAACAGGAAGAATTGGGCAAAGTGCTCGAGAGCCACCTGCGGGAGGCGCTGGAGCGAATGGACGAAATGCGCCGGAACGAAGGCCGGCACCTGACCGACGAGCTGCGCTCGCGAGTTGCAAAAATCGAAAGCGAGCTGGAGCAAGTGCGCGAGTTGGTAAGCAAACTCCGCCCGGCATTTTCGCGGCGGCTCGAAGCGCGCTTAAAGGAATTGCTGAACGGCACAAATATAGAGCCTGCGCGACTGGCGCAGGAGGCCGCACTACTTGCGGAACGCAGCGACATCAGTGAAGAATTGGACCGCTTGCGAAGCCACCTGCAACAGTTCACAAAACTGCTCGACGGCGCCGGAGAGCTGGGGAAAAAACTGGATTTTCTTTTGCAGGAAATGCACCGGGAAGCCAACACCATGCTCTCGAAAACGCCGGGGGTGGAAAGCGAGGCGTTAGCGATCACGGGCCTGTCTCTGGAAATAAAGTCTGAAATCGAAAAATTGCGGGAGCAGGTTCAGAACATCGAATGAGCGACGGCACAGGGATAGAGCCGCTGATCTTGATTGTCTCCGGACCCTCAGGGTCGGGGAAAAGCACGCTGGTGCAGAGGATCTTGGAGCTGCCGGGAACCATGCCTTCGGTATCGTGTACTACTCGGACGCGTCGGGCGACCGAATCCAGTGGAAAATGCTATGATTTTGTCACTGAGGCGGACTTCAACGCCATGGTAGCCCGGGGAGAGTTTCTGGAGTACGCGCAGGTTTTTGGAAAATATTCTTACGGGACACCGAAGAAGTGGCTAGAAGCGTCTCGCCGCACAGGCCTGGACCTGGTGCTGGAGATCGACGTACAGGGCGCCCGGCAGGTGAAGGAGAAGTTGCCGGAATCGGTGGCGATCTTTATACTGCCACCCTCACGCGATGAACTGGAGCGCCGCCTGCGCAGCCGAGGGCAGGACGCGGACGAGGAGATCGAGCGGCGTTTGGCGAAGGCTTACGATGAAATCGTTGCGAGCGAGAAGTTTTACGATTTTTGTTTGTTTAACGACGATGTGGAGCGTGCGGGAAAGGAAGCGCAGGCCATTGTAGTGGCGCTGCGATGCTCGAGCGCACGGCGCCGCGATCGCGTAAAGAAAGTGCTGGCATCCTTTGGAGGGTAAGACACTCATGACCGTGCAAACCAAAGCTCCCGAGAGCCAGTTTGCTTACGTTGTATTAGCCGCACGACGCGCGCGTCAGATCATGGCCGGGGCGCCGCCGATGTTGGACACGGCGCGCACCCAGAAGGCCACCAGGATCGCGTGTGAAGAGGTAACTCACGGATTGATTGAATACGACTTTTCCGAAGTGCCGATGACGGAAGAGGAAAAGGAAGCCAAGCGGCGCAAGTAGTGCGCCGGCCAGGCACTCATGCGCATCACGCTTGGGGTCACGGGCGGCATCGCGGCCTACAAATCCGCGGAACTGGTCCGCCGCCTGCAAGACGACGAACACTCCATCCAGATAGTCATGACGCGAGCGGCGCGTGAATTCATCACGCCGCTGACTTTCGCGGCCCTCAGCGGACAGCGGGTCATCAGCGATTTATTTTCGAATCAGCCGAGCGGGGAAGGCAGCCTCGATTCCGCCATCGACCATGTTGCCGTGGCGCAACAGACGGATTTGCTGCTTGTGGCGCCTGCGACGGCGGATGTCCTGGCAAAATTCGCACACGGAATTGCGGACGATTTTCTGACGACCCTGTATCTTGCATCGACAGCGCCGGTGGTGCTGGCGCCGGCCATGAACGTCAACATGTGGCAGCACGCGGCAACGCAGGAAAATGTCGCCGCGCTGCGTGCGCGAGGCGCGCGGATTGTCGAGCCGAGCGAAGGTTATCTGGCTTGCGGCATGACCGGCCCGGGAAGGCTGGCAGAGCAGGAAGAAATCCTTAAGGCGGTAAGAGAGGTTCTGCAAGGCAAACAGGACTTGGCGGGAGACACGATTCTGGTGACCGCTGGCCCGACGTGCGAGGACATCGACCCGGTGCGGTTTCTGACAAACCGTTCGTCGGGCAAGATGGGCTACGCCGTGGCGGCTGCCGCCGTGCGGCGCGGCGCGAAAGTGATTTTGGTGAACGGGCCCACGGCGCTCGAGACCCCGCGGGGCGTCGAGCAGATCGGCGTGCGCAGCACGGAAGAGATGCAGCGCGCGGTGCAAGCGAAGTTCGCTGGTTCCACGATTGCGATTTTTGCCGCCGCGGTCTCCGATTACCGGCCCGCTGAGAAGGCCGGCCAGAAGATCAAGCGCGACAAGGAAGGTCTGACGTTGCGGTTGGAGCCGAACCCGGACATTTTGGCTACCGCGGCAAGGGAAAAAGGCGAGCGGCTGGTAGTGGGCTTTGCGGCGGAGACCGAGCACATGGCTGAAAACGCCCGCAAGAAGTTAGCTCAGAAAAACGCAGACATGATCGTGGCGAATGACGTTTGCAAGGAAGGCGCTGGCTTCGACGGAGATACAAATATCGTCAGCTTGTTTTCCCGCGACGGGCGGGACTTGCCGTTGCCGCGGATGAGCAAGCCCGAAGTGGCGGAGCGAATACTGGATGAAGTGCTACGGCTGCGCGGCGTTCTGAAGAGCAAGCCCGCCCATAAGGCGGGCGACTGAGCGATCATGCCTGAATCGATCCCGCAATCCCTGCAAACCAAAATGGAGGAGCGGCTCCGGTATTACGAGGACCTCGGGATTCGTTTGTTCTATCGGGATCGTGCTCCAACTTCGTCGATCGGACGCGATACGCTCGCTTTCGCCATTTCACAGGAGACCTCCTTGCGCAAGCCGCCGCCCAGCAAAGTGGCTGTTCCCGCCAGCGTTGAACCAGCGGCGCGCATCTTGCCGGTCCGACCGCCAACGGGCCCTTCCTTATTCGAACCAGCCGTCAAGATAAAAGACGACTCGCTGTTGAAAATTCGCGAAGACATTGGCGATTGCACGCGCTGCAAGCTGCACAAAGGACGGCACAAAATTGTGTTTGGCGACGGCAGCCCGAAGGCGGAATTGGTGTTTGTCGGCGAAGGGCCGGGTGCGGATGAAGACGCGCAAGGGTTGCCGTTCGTGGGTCGCGCCGGGAAGCTGCTGACGCAGATGATCGAGGCCATGGGGCTGCAGCGAAAAGACGTGTACATCTGTAACGTCGTGAAATGCCGTCCGCCGCAAAACCGAGCGCCGGAGCCGGATGAAGTGGAAACCTGCTCGCCCTACCTGCTTCGCCAGATCGACGTCATCGATCCCAAAGCAATTGTATGCCTGGGCGCGGTAGCGGCTAAAACACTGCTCGAAACCACCCGTGGCATTTCACAGTTTCGCGGAGAGTGGCAGGCGTGGCGCGGCCGAAAATTGATGGCGACGTATCATCCAGCCTACCTGCTGCGCAATCCAGCCGCCAAGGCTGACGTTTGGAAGGATCTGCAGAAGGTCATGGCGGAGCTCGGCCTGGCTGTGCCAAAGAAAAAATCCTCGTAAGCACATCATGGGCATCCTGTTTGGTTTGCTGACCGCACTTTCGTGGGGAATCGCGGACCTGTTTGCACGCTTTGCCTCGCGAAAAATCGGTCCACTGCGCGCGATGTTCTACATGCAGCTCACCGGATTCGTGCTGTTGACGGTAGCGCTGCATTGGCTGGGCGGCTGGGGCCGCTTGGCCGATCGGTCCAGCTGGCGGCCATGGGAGTGGGGAATTTGCGTCGGTACGTTGAACACTTGCGGGACTCTCGCGCTCTATCGCTCGTTCGAAATCGGTAGGTTGTCGATCGTGGCGCCGATTTCGGCGAGCTATCCAGCGCTGACGATGCTGCTTGCGGCGACGACGGGTGAACGATTGACGCCGGTGCGCCTGGCAGGATTCGCGCTGATTCTTCTGGGTGTGGTGGTCGTAGCGAGGGGGGAAGCGGTTTCGGAAGACGCCGCCATCCGCTTGCGGCAAAAACATCCGGGAGTTAGTTGGGCGTTGCTTTCCGCAATATCGTTCGGCGTGATGTTTTGGATCTTGGGTACGCGCGCCGTGCCATTGCTCGGCAGCGCGCAGACGGTCTGGGCCATCCGATTGACCAGCCTGGTGCTGACCATGGTCGTGATCCTGGCCCTGCGAAAACCGATACGCTTGCCGGGGGCGGGAGCGAATCGCTGGATCCTGGGCATGGGAATTCTAGACACGAGCGCATACCTCCTGAACAATTACGGGATGCAACTGGAACAAGTGTCGGTAGTGAGTGTGCTCGCGTCGCTCTACGGAGCCGTGACCGTGGGGTTGGCGGCTACGATCCTCCGAGAGAAGATTTCACGGACACAGTGGATTGGGGTTGTGTCGATCTTCGTGGGAATCGTCTTCATCAGCTTGTGAACGCGGCAGAAAACGCCTCGAGCACTGCGCCTTCGCTCACCGCTCTTCGACAACTGCTAAACTACACGCGAGACCGAGCGGAATGACGAAATCCTATTGCAACGTGGCTCTACCGGTGCCGTTGCGCAAGGCGTTCACTTACGCCGTGCCGGAATCCCTGCGCGCGCAGGTGCAGCCGGGATCCCGCGTGTTGGTGCCCTTCCGGAAAAAAACGATGGTGGGTGTCGTTGTCGAGATGAACAGGACGGCTCCGGAAGGAACCCAGATTCGAGAGGTTCAGAAAGCACTGGATCCGATTCCGGCGCTGACGCCCAAGCTGCTGGACCTCGGCCAATGGATCGCCGGCTATTACTTGGCGCCGATTGGCGAAGTGTTTCGAGCGATGCTTCCGCCGGTGACCGAAATTTCCTTGAAGCGGAAAATCCTGCTTACCGAAGCCGGACAAACATTCGCGGAAGAACGGAAACAGGGCGCTGCGCTGAGCGATCTGGACCGAGCCGAGGCGGAATTCCTGCAAAGGCTGCTGGAAAAGAAAGGCGAGCGGGCGCTCGGGACGGGTTCGAAACTCGGGATTGCGCCGGAATCCCTGCAACGAATGCAGAAGCGCGGCTACATCGAAATTCGAGAGACGGCACACGGCCGGAAACGGAAGATCCAGCGCGTGGTGGCGTGGAAAGGCGAGGCCGAGGCTGGCGCGAAGCTAGCAGAAAAACAGGAACGCATCCGCGCTTTGCTGGAAACCGAGCGAGGGCCGTTGCCCATACCGCAACTGTTGAAGCTGGCGCAGGTCTCGCGGGCGTTGATCGACCGCATGTTGCGCCGGCGATTGCTGGAAAGCTGGGAAGAGCCGCTCGATCCGGTCGCAGATCCTTTTGACACCGGCTATACGCCTCCGGGCCACCGGCTGAATGAAACTCAGGAAAGCGCGTTTAAGGCGATCTGCGCGCGATTTGAGCTGGGCGAGTTCGGCGTGCAGTTGTTGCACGGAGTTACTGGCAGCGGAAAAACGGAAGTGTACCTGCGAAGCGTGCAAGACACGCTGGCGCGTGGAAAAACCGCGATCATTCTGGTGCCCGAAATTGCGCTGACGCTGTGGATCGGTCGGCAATGCCGCGCCTGGTTCGGGGCACAATTCGAAGGGGTCGCCGTGCTGCATTCGGCGTTGAGCGAGGTGGAACGCGCGCAGGAGTGGTGGCGCGTGCGGAATGGATCGGCGCGGGTCGTGGTGGGGACAAGATCCGCGATTTTTGCGCCTTTGGAAAATCTGGGACTGGTGATCGTCGACGAGGAGCAGGAAAACAGCTTCAAGCAAGAGGAAACACCGCGCTACCACGGCCGCGATGTGGCCATCGTGCGTGCAAAGTTGGAGAACGCACTGGCGCTGCTTGGATCGGCTACGCCTTCGCTCGAGACCTATCACCACGCAGTGAATGGCAAATACGAATTGCTGACGATGGCATCGCGCGTGGAAAACCGCAATCTGGCCGCGGTCGAAATTGTCGATTTGCGCGCGGACTTTCAGCAGACGCACAAAGCCAACCCGATTTCGCAGACGCTGCACGCGAGAATTGCGGAGTGCCTGGAGTTTCAGACGCAGGCGCTGGTGTTGATCAACCGGCGCGGCTATTCCTGGTCGGTGTTGTGCCGTAGTTGCGGGGCATCCGTGCACTGCGCGAATTGCAGCATTTCCATGACCTACCACAAGAGCCGCAACCGGTTGGAATGCCACTATTGCGGATCGATCCAACCGGTGCCAAGGGCTTGTCCCAAATGTGAATCGAAGTATGTGTATTTCTTCGGCGAGGGTTCCGAGCATCTGGAGGAACGGCTGAGAAAGGAATTTCCCGGCGCGCGGATCGCCCGGCTGGATCGGGACACGGTGCGAACGAAGCGGCAATATCAGGAAACGCTGGGCGCGTTTGCTGGTGGCGCGCTGGACATCCTGGTCGGCACGCAAATGCTGGCGAAGGGCCACGACTTTCAGCGCGTGACGCTGGTCGGCGTAATTTCGGCCGATTCGTCGCTGAGCCTGCCCGATTTTCGCGCGGCGGAGCGCACGTTTCAGTTACTGACGCAGGTGGCAGGCCGTGCCGGCCGCGGCGAATTGCCCGGGCGAGTGCTGATTCAAACGTACTACCCGGAGCATTACGCAGTGCAGGACGCGGTGAAACAGGATTATCTGTCGTTCTACGAGCGCGAGCTTCATTTCCGCCGGATGATGATGTACCCGCCGTTCACCTCCTTGGCCAACGTGATTGTGCGGGATACCAAACTGGAGAATGCGATTCGCTGGTCGCGCCGGCTTTCGGAATATTTTGCGCCATACAATGGAAAGGGCGTGCGCGTCCTCGGACCGGCGGCGGCCCCGCTGGCGAAGCTGAAGAAAGAACACCGCTACCAATTTTTGCTGAAGTCGCCAAAGAAGTCCGCGCTAACGAAGATCTTGAGCGGCGCTTTGGCGTTTTGCGATGCGAACGAGATTCCGCAAACGGCGGTGTTGGCGGACATGGATCCGTTGACGCTCTTGTGACCGAGAATCTTGCGTCAGGCCGGCACCCAGAGGGGACTGGCCATGAAGCAGAGGATGAAAACGATTAGCGCAAGAAACGCGCCGAATCTGCGATTGGGATTAAGAGGAGTGGGGTCATAAATCGGCGCCATGCGGAAAAAACGCAAGCCCAGAAGAATAAGCCCCCAAATCAGCCAGCCTCTCCAAAGAAAAATTCCGAGCGGGACGAGCGCGAGCGGAAGCACGAGCGAAATCCAGCGGTGCACGCGCGGACTCACCGAGCGCACGATATGTCCACCGTCGAGCTGGCCAACGGGGAGAAGATTCAACGCCGTGGCAAAAAGTCCGACCCACGCAGCCCGGCCGACAGGATGAAGGAGCAGGTCCGAAGCGTGCACATTCGGCAGAACGATCGCCGTCATTGCTTTCAGAACCAAAGGCACACCAAAAACAACATCCGCATTCGGATCGAGAACGAGCGCTGGAATCACGCGAGCGTGCAACACGCCATAGGCAAGAGGTGGCAGGGCAAAGAGAAATCCAACCAGCGGGCCGGAGGCGCCCACGTCGAACAGGGCGCGCGATGAGCGAATCGGAGAGCGAATCAGAATGAAGGCGCCGAATGTTCCGATCAAGGTGGGAGCGGGGATGAAGAAGGGGTAGGTCGCATGGATGTGATGATGACGGCACGCGAAGTAATGTCCGAGCTCGTGGGCGAGCAGAATGGTCAGAAGCGTGCACGCGAATGGCAATCCGGATAGAAGCAGCGAGGGATGATGATATGCGAGCGGAAAGTATTGAAACAAAACGTCAAAGGACGCTGCCTGGTTATGCGCATACGCCGCGGCGAAATGAGCACCAGCGATCAGCGACGTAAGAAGCGTGAGCAAAAATAACACGACCGCGAGAATCAAGGAACGGAGTGAAGGGCGTGCGCGCGCGGCTCGATAGAAAGCGGAAGCGCCGCGCTGATCGGACCATGAAGGGGGGCGTACGGAGGCGGGAGTGCGCTGCTCTGGTTCCTGGGAATTCACAAAACTTTACTTGGCGGCCGTCGCAGTTGTGTCTTCCAATCCTTGAAGTTCCTTGCCTGGCTTGAATCGCACCGCCTTCCCCGGAGGAATGCTCACTTCTTCGCCCGTGCGTGGGTTGCGGCCGATGCCGGTCTTACGGGGCTTGACGCTGAAGACGCCGAATTTGCGCAGTTCAATGCGCTGGCCGCGGCCAAGAGCGCTCTTCAGCGATTCGAAGACGGTCTCGACGGCCTGCTCCGCCTTCGTGCGGCTAATGTTGGTCTTTGCCACAACCGCATTTACGATGTCGAGCTTGATCACACCACCCTCCAGGAATCCGTGGCCCGATGCTAGAGGCTGCCGCTCGGGTTGTCAAGACGTGGAGCCTCATCTACACTTGAACCCTTTGAGGGTACACGTTTTTCCCGACTTTAACAGGAGGATGTGGATGTCCGTCAAGCCAGATCACTGGATTCGCCGCATGGCGCTGGAACATAGGATGATCGAGCCGTTCACCGACCGGCAAGTCCGCGAAGGAGTGATCAGCTACGGCGTTTCCTCATACGGCTATGACATCCGCGTGGCGGACGAATTCAAGATTTTCACCAACGTGAACACCACGATCGTCGACCCGAAACATTTTGATCCGCGTTCGCTGGTGGAATACAAGGGCGACGTTTGCCTGATACCGCCGAACTCCTTCGCGCTGGCGCGTTCCGTGGAATATTTCCGAATTCCGCGCAACGTGTTGACGATCTGTTTGGGAAAATCCACCTACGCGCGCTGCGGCATCATCGTGAACGTGACGCCGTTCGAGCCGGAATGGGAAGGATTTGTGACTCTAGAAATCAGCAACACTACACCGCTGCCGGCAAAAATTTATGCCAACGAGGGGCTGTGTCAGGTGCTGTTCTTCGAGAGCGATGAGGCGTGCGAAGTCAGCTACAAGGACAAAAAAGGGAAGTATCAGTCGCAAGGCGGAATCGTATTGCCCCGGCTGTAGCTCTGACATGAGCGCTTGCAATCAATCCGACTTCAGCCGCCGAGGAATTAGCTTTCGACTTTATCCGCAAGTTGTGAAGCCGTGACCTGACGTCGACACACGATCGTCGAGCGCCTGTGTTGGCGGACCGCCTCAGAAGGCGGTCCCTTCAACGGTTGGCCGCCTGCGGACAACTCACCTCGCGAGTTTGCTGGCGATCTCCGCTACGTGCTTGCCCTGATACCGCGCAACCTTCAATTCGTTTTCGCTCGGCTGGCGCGAACCATCGGGCCCAGCCAGCGTCGTGGCGCCATACGGTGTTCCGCCGGTGACGTCGTTCATGTGCGACAAACCCGATTCGCTATAAGGTACGCCGACAATCACCATGCCATGGTGCAGCAGCGTGGTATGAAAGCTGGTGATGGTGGTTTCCTGGCCGCCGTGCTGCGTGGCCGTGGACGCGAACACGCTACCCACTTTGCCAATCAGCGCCCCCTTCATCCACAGCGGACCGGTCTGGTCCAGGAAATGCCGCATCTGCGCCGCCATATTCCCAAAACGCGTGGGCGTTCCAAAGATCACGGCGTCGGCCTCGGCCAGCTGCTCCACCTTCGCCACGGGAATTTTGGCGAAGGATGCTTTCGCGGCTTTCGCGCCGTATTTTTCCAACACATCATCCGACACAAGCGCAGGAACCTGATAGAGCAGGACCTCCGCCCCCGGAACCTGCTTTGCCCCCTCAACGACTGCCTCGGCCATGCGATAAACATGTCCGTACATGCTGTAAAAAATCACCTGAACCTTGACGCTCATCATTTTTTCCCCTGAACTGCAATTGTCAAATTTGAGTCCGCCGCCTGCAACGAAGAAACCGTCACCATCGGATAGCCTCTCTCCCGCCAGGCCTCGAGGCCACCTTGCAGAGGCCGAATACGTCCAACACCGCGTTTTCGAAGAAGCAGCGCCACACGGGCGCTGGTGGCTTCGTTCGGTCAAGTACAGTAAAGGACGATCTCCTGGTCGAGAGGCAGCAGCCCGCTCTGCTCCGTCAGATCTTTGGAATCGAGGTGCACGGCGCCGGGAATGGTCTCGGGGTCCGCTTCAAAATCGAGCGAGTGGCGAAGATCCACGATTCTGAGAGGCTCTCCAGCGTCGAGCTTTCGTTTAAGTTCCTCTACACTGATACGGGCGATGCGCAGATCGCGAAGAAATTTCTGGCGCACCGCGAATTTAAAAAGAATATAGGAGGCGAGAGCGAGCAGGAGAAAAAAGACGAGCCAGCTACCCAACGAAGCTGCATTGTGGGCGATCAACTCAATCTGGTTCGCGAAGATATAGCCCAGTCCGATATACATGCCAAGCCAGAAGAGTGTACCGAGCAGGTCATACAGCAGAAATTTTTGCGGCCGCATCTGAAAGATTCCCGCGAGCGGCATGACAACGGCGTTGAGACCGGGAACAAATTTCGTGAAAAGCAGAGTGTTTGCGCCTTGTTTTTCGAAGAGTCCCTCGGTGCGGCGAACGCAGGAATCCGGCTCGAGAGAGATACGACACAGCCACTGGAGTACTTTGATTCCTTTCCGGCGGCCCAGTTCGTACCAGATGAAGTCGGCCAAAACAGTGGCGAAGGCGCAAGAAAGTAAGGCGGCCGCGAAATTCATGCGGCCCAGACCTGACAGGGCGCCCGCCGCAAGCAGAAGCGGCAGCGAAGGCAGGGGCAGCCCGATCTGCTCGAGAAATACCCAGGCAACCAGGAACAGATAGCCATGGCGGAGGAGGGTTTCGAGGAGCGAGGGCATGCCGGACGACCTTTCCAGAATCACTTGCTGAGAAACGAAGCGGGCTGGCCCCAGTTCCCGGACATTACAAACTCGGTGAGCGGCTTGCGCGTTCGCGCGGCGCGTTCGCGCTCGCGAAGCGTTTCCGGTAAGGATTGCGTATCGCCGGCATAGCCGACGGCAAAAGCTGCGATTGGCTCCCAACCCGGCGGTATGGAAAAAACTTCGATCGCTTTTTGCGGATCAAATCCGGCCATTTGATGGACAAAAAGACCACGGGCCGTCGCTTCGGTCGTTAGGTGAGCGACCGCGGCGCCGGTGTCGTAGAACGCATTACGATTCGGACGCCCGTTGCGCGCAAAGGCCAACTCGGACACGGCGATAGCCAGAACGGGAGCGTGCTGGGCCCAGGTCTTGTTGGCCTCCACAAGAGTGCTCAATAGTTTGGCGTGAGTGGCCGAATCCTCTTTCGTCGCCACAATGAAAGCCCAAGGCTGCTCGTTGCTGCTCGAGGGCGACCAGCGAGCGGCTTCAAACAGGCTGCGCAGAACTTCGCCAAGAATGGGCTTGTCGGAAAAAGCGCGAGGGCTCCAGCGTTCGCGGATCAATTCGTGAATCGGATAATCGGCGGTAGCAGGTTTGTTCATGGTGAATCTCCAATTTTCATCAACCCGTTGTCAGCGCCCTGCGGCGCACACAAGGTGAATTTGACGCAGGAGGAACACAGCCCTTCATGCCTGGTTCTCCGTCTTTGCGTTTGAGATTGTCTTGGATGCGTGAGCCACCTCGCTGGGTTCACGTTTTTCCACCTCGATCAGCAATTCCGCCAGTTGCTTCACGTGGGCCTGAGACATATGGCGAAACTGGCTTTTGTGCAGTTCATGCACGGGCCGGTCCAACCTCTTCAATAGTTTCAGTCCTTCGGTCGTGATGCGCGTTTTGATTACGCGGCGATCCTCTTTCTGGCGCTCGCGGGTGATGAGCTCATGGTTTTCCATACGGTCGAGAAGCCGTGTGATGTCCGGGTCGCGTGAAATCATCCGTTCGCCAATACCTCTGCAAAGAAGGCCATCCGGCTCCGCGCCGCGGAGAATGCGAAGGACGTTGTATTGAGCGCCGGTGAGTCCAGCGGTTTTGATGAGTTGCTCGGCTTCCTGAGAGAGGGAATCGGCGGCTTTGACGATAGCGACAAACAGGCGGTCCTCGAGGTGCGTCGTAGAGCAGGAATCATCCGTTCGTGAGCGCATGCCTTCAATATGGTCGTTGTAACGAATATTGTCAAGACGAAAATGTGGCCGGCTTCAAGGCTTAGCCAGCGGCCGCAGGTGCACTTCGCTGATAAAGCTTTGCGGGCCTTGCAAAACGACCATGGCCACCGCGTGCGCTACATCTTCGGCGGTCAGCACTTTAGTGGGGTCTTTCGGTGCGCGTCCGGAGAATTCCGTGGCCACACTACCGGGACAGACCACGCTCACCCGAATGCCATAGGCGCGCAGGTCTTCGGCCATGCAGCCGCTCAATCCGTGCAGACCCCACTTCGAAGCGCAGTAGATTCCGCCGCCAATAAAGGTATTCTTGCCCGCCAGGGAACTGATGTTAATGATGTCTCCGCGGCGCCGTTGCATCATCAACGGCGCGACCACGCGAGAGACCAGGAAGACGCTCTTGAGATTCGTATCGAGAACGACGTCCCATTCCGACTCGTTTTTCTCCTGGATGGCGCCAAATCCGGGATTGCCGATTCCCGCGTTGTTGACGAGCACGGTAATCGGCCCGAGTTTCGCCTCCGTCGCTTGCACCAGAGCTGAAATCTCGCTCGCCTTTGTGACGTCAGCCGGTAAGGCAAAAACACGTGGCGAAAATTCACCAACTTCGCGAGCCGCAGACTGCAACGCTTGCGGATTCCTCCCACAGAGCCCCACCGCGGAGCCGAGCTGCGCAAGCTTTACGGCGATCGCTTTTCCAATTCCCCGGCCGCCGCCGGTGATCAGAGCCACGTGGCCGAACAAAGGCTTTTCGTTTTGAGTTGCAGTATTTGCGTTGCTTATATTCGCCATAGAATTTCTTCCTCACCGAAATCACAGAGAATGTGCGAAACTCAGGACACTCTCAGGGACACCGCCTGATTTAGGATGCCTCTTACCTGCGCAGAGTTAAGAGGATGTTTCAGGAGTCGCTTTGCGACTGTACTCTACAAGTACTTGAGCAGTTTAGCGTGTGACTTGCGAACTGGCGGCGGCAGCCCCTATAATTCGTAGGTTTCCGAGAGAACTATTTCTTTGCTGGGATGAGCCGTAAGACTGGTCAGCGCCGCCGGTGCTGCCAGATCGCGTTATGCTAAAGACAAGCGGTGAGAGCGAGGAGATAAAGGAATGAACGCAACACGACAGATAGCGAGCCTGGCGGTCCTGGCGCTTTGTCTGCTTTCCCTGAACGCCATACCTGCGGCGGCGCAGGACGCCGGCGCGGCAGCCGGAGGCCAGCAGAAATACACAATGGCGGAATACAACGCGTATACGGCCGCAGCCAATGAAAAGAATCCTGCGGCGCAACTGAAAGCGCTGGACGATTTTGTGGCGAAGTACCCCAATTCCACACTTCTGAACTACGTCTATCCTCTTTATTACCAGAACTACGCGGCGCAAAAGAACTATCCGAAGGTTATGGAGTTTGCCGACAAGGAGATCGCGCTCGGTGACAAAGCCTCGGCGACGGAGCGTTATCAAGCATACTCGGCGCGCGCGTTTGCATTCAACAATACGCCGAATCCCGATGTAGCTACGGCCAAGGCGGCCTATCAGGCGGCACTCGACGGCGCAAAATCCGTGAATGCGCTGCCGAAGCCGGAAGGATACGACCAGGCAAAATTTGACGAGGATAAAAAGAAAGCGATTTTGAGTTTCAACGGCACGGCGGCGAACGCGGCCTTCGCGGCCAAGGACTATCCGAACGCGATCGCGACGTACAAGACCATTCTGACGACCAATCCCGACGATTTCATTTCGAACTTCAACATCGGGCGCTCCAACCTGGCGCTGACTCCTCCGCAGCAATTGGATGCGATCTGGGCATTCGCGCGAGCGGCGACCTCCAAGGGCGCGACGGAGCAGCAATCCAAATCGGTAAAAGCGTATTTGCCGAAGGTGATTGCCGCCTATCAAGGTGGCACCGTGTGTGACCCCTTGGCTCAGGCAGAATTGAACGAATTGCTGCAGCTGGCCGCTACCTCTCCGGACCGTCCCGCTTCGTACAAGCTGTATAGCGCGGCGGATTTGGACGCTGCGCGGAAGGACATGACCATTGCTTCGGTGGTGACCGATCTCAAGGCGGGCGGCGACAAAGCCAAACTGACATGGACAGCAGCCTGCGGCTTGGAGTTTCCTGATGTGCCGGGGAAGATCATCGACGTCACAGCCGGCGCCGACACGGTGGCGTTGAAGAACGCTTTTGTGACCAGCGATGCGGAATTT
Organism: Candidatus Acidiferrales bacterium; assembly: GCA_963783955.1. Classification (GTDB taxonomy): domain Bacteria; phylum Acidobacteriota; class Terriglobia; order Acidiferrales; family UBA7541; genus Acidiferrum. The sequence continues at coordinate 163,090 of CAWAPN010000009.1, forward strand.
GACGCGGCGACGACGCCGAACATGGACGTGACCATCAAGACAGCGGATCAGCCGGAAGCCGCGAAACTGGAGAAAGGCAATGCGGTGCGCTTTACCGGCACGCTGGAATCTTACGACCCGGATCCGAACTTCATGCTGCATTGGGACAAGGCCAAGGTGAACGAAGAGGACCTGCCCAAGGCCAACAAACCGGCCAAGAAGCCAACGGCGAAGAAGCCTTCCTAATACGAAGCAACAATTCCTAGATTAGGCGGCGGCCCTCGGCAATCGAGGGCCGTTTCGCTTGCTGAGTAGCAAAGACCTCTAGCGCGCGCGACCGCGGCGATGATCCAGCTTATACTGCACGACTTTGCGGCTTAAGGTGTTGCGGTGAATGCCGAGAAGTTCCGCGGCCCGGGACTGGTTCCCATTGGTGCGGTCCAGGATGCGCTTGATGAAGCGTTTCTCGAATTCACCTACGGCTTCGTCGAACAGAATTCCGCGTTCCACCATTTGTGATACCAGGCCTTCCAGTTGATCTCTCACGTCGACACTCTCCGCAGCAGAATGGGTACTGAACGAACCGAGTTGAAGGCTAGTCCAAGTCGCGACCTACCAGAATTCGATAGGCCTCGCGATATTTGGCGCGGGTACCCGCGACCACATCCGGTGGCAGTTCGGGCCCAGGTGGAGTCTTAGGCCAATGGACGTGTTCGAGGTAATCGCGAACAAACTGTTTGTCGAACGAAGGCTGCGGGCCGCCGGGCTTGTATTGCGCGGCGGGCCAGAAGCGCGACGAATCCGGAGTGAGCGCTTCGTCGATCCAGATCAGTTCACCATTGAGGCGGCCGAATTCAAACTTTGTGTCGGCGAGAAGAATGCCGCGAGGTTCCGCGTAGGCAGCGGCGCGCCGATAGATCTCAAGAGCGATATCGCGGACCTTTTCGGCAAGATCGCAGCCGATCATTTCGGCGGTGCGTTCGAACGATATGTTTTCGTCGTGGCCGCTGGTGGATTTGGTGGCCGGCGTGAAAATTGGCTCCGGCAACTTGTCGGATTCCTTCAGGCCGGGAGGCAAGGCGATGCCGCAGACCTTTCCTGAGACGCGATACTCTTTCCAGCCTGAGCCGGAAAGATAACCCCGTGCGACGCATTCGATGGGCAAAGGTTCGGTCTTGCGCACGACCATGGAACGGCAGGCAAGGTCTTCGGCATAGCGATTGAACGGAGCAGGGAAGTGCTTGGCGCTCAGAACGTGGTTGGGGACGATGTCGCCGAGCAATTCAAACCAGAACAGCGAGAGCTGCGTGAGCACACGGCCCTTGTCCGGGATGGGCGTGGGCATCACAACGTCAAACGCGGAGATGCGGTCGGTGGCAACAATGAGCAACCGGTCGCCCAGATCATAGAGATCACGGACTTTGCCTCGAGCCAAAGGCTCGATTCCCGCAAAGTGGGTCTCGCGGATGACTTTTGGAGGTGAAGTTGTACTCAAGAACGCTTCCCCCTGAGAGAAGCGTTCAGCATTCTAACGCACCGCACGGCGAAGTCAATGTAACCGGGACGGACGAGACGGACGACCGGCTACGAATTTCTTATTGCCGGTATTTCAATTTCTGATTTGAAAAAGTAAGCGCAGAAGCGTTCTGCCGCCGGCGAACGAAAAGAAAATTACACTGCCCTGGGCGCAACGTTAGGATTTTTTTGCCCTCGCCGCCGATTATCTTGGCTCGAAGGCTTTTGGCAAGTGCTTCCTCTTCCCGAGGATCTCCTAGTGAGCATTCTCGACGGTCACGCAGCCGTTCCGGTAGTCGAACCACGCCATATTCCCGTTGAGTCCTTTCTGAATGAGCCGTCCAAACCGCTGGCCCTTGATTCTCATAGCGCAGGGTACCCCCCGGCGTCTTGGCCTCGCCAGATGCTTGGCTATATTTTTCGGATCCGAAGAGAAGGGAGCAGAACGAATTCTGCATCGAAGAAAGGAGATTATGCCGCGGCGGTGCGCCGTCGGGGGGCAGGAGCCTCATCGCCTTCCCAACGAACGCTGACAATTTTGGAAACGCCGGGTTCCTGCATGGTCACGCCATAGAGCACGCTGCCGGTCTCCATCGTTTTGCGGTTGTGGGTCACGACGATGAACTGCGTCTGCGCGCTCATGTCGCCGATGAGTCGCGTGAAACGGCCCACGTTGGCTTCGTCGAGCGGAGCATCGACTTCGTCCAGGATGCAAAAGGGACTTGGCTGATAACGGAAGATGGCGATCAGCAAGGCGAGCGCGGTCATCGCCTTTTCGCCGCCGGAGAGTAGGAGAACGTTCTGCAGACGTTTGCCTGGAGGTGAAGCAACGATGTCGATCCCGGCGTCGCCGGAGCTGTCCGGCTCGGTCAAGCGCATTTCTGCAGTGCCCCCGCCGAAAATGGTATGGAACGCGGTGGTGAAATGAGAGTTGATCGAGGCAAACGCCTGCTCGAACTTGTCCCGCGTAATCTGGTCGAGTTCCTTGATGGCTTGCTGCATGTCGGCAATAGATTGCAATAAATCGTCGCGCTCGCGCGTAAGGAAACCGAAACGCTGTTCGCACTCGTTGTATTCCTCGAGCGCCATCATATTGACTGCGCCCATGTTTTCGATGCGCTGCTTCATCTCGCGGTAGCTGGTTTCGGCAGTGGCAAGCTGCTCGCCCGTCATGAAAGCAGTTTCCGAGGCGATCAGGTCCTCGGGTTGCGCGTTCACTTCGCTCAGGCAGGTTTCGCGCAGATGCTGCCGGTCGGAGTCGTTCCGCGCCTTTTCAATTTCAAATTTGCCGCGTTCTTCGCGCATTTCCTGGAGAGACTGGCGCGCCATGCGCAGATGGTCTTCGAGTTGTGTGACGCGCGTGCGGGCCTCATCCCATTCCTGCTCGAGTTGCTTTTGCTGTTCCGCCAGCCGTACCTTTTCGACGCGTAAGGTTTCCAGCTGAACGGTTAAGTCCTCCGACTGGCGCGCCATCGCTGCAGCCTCTTCGCTGATCGAAGCTTCTTGCTGGCGCAGGGCGCCTTCACGACGCTCCAACTCGGCGCGCTCTTCCTGGAGCCGGTGAGCAATTGCTTCCGCGGAGGCGAGCCGTTCGTTCATGGTGGCAAGCTCCGCCTTGGCAGTGGCCAGTTCGTCACGTTCCGACTGGACAGCGTTGCGGAGTTGAACCACTTCTTCCGTGAGACGCGCGGTTTCCGCTTCAGCCCCGGCGCGATTCGATGCGGCAAGTTGATGTTCCATCTGGGTAAGCAGCGCACGCTGCTGCGCCGCATCGATTTCTTTGCGGATGTGCGTCAATTCGTTCTGAACAACCGAAAGGTCCAGACCGAGGCGTGCCAGATCGCTCTGCGTTTGTTCGTGGCGGTGCCGGGCGGCAAAGTGCGCGCGCTCGGATTCGCGTTGCTTCACGGTCAATTCTTCCTGTGCCTTTTCCGTGGCCTGCAAATCTGCGTTGATGACTTCCAGCTCCGACAGGATGGAATTGCAATGCTGCTCGATCTGCATCATTTCCGCGCTGATAGCGCGAAGTTCACGCTTCATGCCGAGCGGACCGGCCTCGTCGGGGCGGCCGCCGGTGACCATGCGGCCCTGATAGCAAGTGCCTTCCGGAGTCACGAACGCATATTGCGGATATTCGCGCGCCAATTTCTCGGCGGAAGTCGCTTCTGTCAGGTAGCCATTGCGGAGGCGGGGCAGAAACTGCTTTGCGGCCGGACCGAGAGGATCGCGGAACTCCACAAGCTTGTCGAGGCGCGAGATCACGCCGTCTTCGGCGCGGAAATGAATAATGGGCTCGTACTCGTCGAGCTTCAGGTTGCGAAGAGAATCGACGAAAAAAGTGGCGCGGCCGCCGACTTCGTCACGAAGCATGCCGACGCCAGCGCGAGCGTGGTCATAAGTTTCGACCACGACGTATTCCAATTCGTCACGCAGATATTGCTCGACAGCGGCTTCGTGCTGCTCCTGAACCTCCGCGTAGTCGGCGAGCACTCCGACGGCTCGAAAATCGTGGCTGCCATGGCGCTCGTTGGCGGCAAACAATTTCTGGACCGCTTCGCCGGTATAAGAGCGGTCGTTCAGGATGCGCGTGAGTGTGGAGTGACGGGCGCGAATGCTCGAAAGGGAATCGCGCAAGAAATCAGCTTCTTTGGACGTCCGCTCGCGCTTCTGGCGCAATTCGGCAAGGTGCGCCTGAAGGTGCGCGCCTTGACCCTGCAGTTGTTGCAACTCCGCCGTAGCCGTCTGCAGGTTTTGCGCGGCGTTGTCCGCTTCATCGCGAATGCGAATGGACGTTTCGAGAACCTCCGATTCGCGTGTTTCGAGTTTCTGCAGGGATTCGTTCTGGTGCACAAGCGCTTCTTCCGCCTGCTTCTGTTCGCCATGAAGCCGCAGGACGCTTTCGCTCGCTTCCGTGGCAACGCGGCGCAAAGCTTCCATGCGCGTTTCGGATTCGGCAATTTGCGAAGCCCGCGTTGTGGCGCGGTTGGCAAGGTCTTCCACCCGGGCATTCACTGTCACGGATTCCGCGCGCGCCGCGTCCACGGCCTGCTGCTGAGCGCCATTCCGAAATTGCCAATCGACATGCTGGGCGGTGACCGTCTGTCGTTCGCCGGCAAGCTGTTCGTTGCGCCCGGCAAGCTCCTCACTCCGGGTGCGATTAAACGTGATGCGATTTTCGCAGCGGTCCACTTCGAGAGCGGTTTGATTCAAGAGGTTCTGGTTCTGCCGCAATTCCGCGTCGAGAGAATAGATGCGCCGGCTCAAGCGATCCTGATCCGCTTCCTGCTCGCGGATTGCCTGCGCATGCTGCATTTCCGCACCGGTTAATTCGCCCAAGCGCAGCCCAACGCGCTCGGCTTCGGCATCGAGTTCGCGGGCCTTGCCGGCCAGCATCTGGCGAACGATGCCACGCATCTGATCGCGGATTTCGGAATAGCGTCGTGCCTTGGCAGCCTGGCGCTTCAGGGAACCAAGCTGTTTTTCCACTTCAACGACGATGTCGTTGACCCTCGAAAGATTTACTTTGGAGGATTCCAGCTTGGCTTCACTCAGCCGTTTCTTGGTTTTGAACTTGGTGACGCCGGCGGCTTCTTCGATGATGGCGCGGCGCTCCATCGGCTTGGTAGCGAGAATCAGACCAATGCGGCCCTGTTCGATGATGGCATAGGAATCAGGTCCGAGCCCGACACCCATGAACATCTCCTGAATATCTCGCAGGCGGGCAACCCGGCCGTTGATGAGGTATTCACTTTGGCCGCTGCGATACAACCGGCGGCTCACGACCACTTCGCCAGGCTTGCTCGCCATCGCCGGTTTTTCTGCCTTCTTGCGTTTCTTGGCGATGAAACTGGATTCTGCTGGCGCGGCAGGCTGCTCGATTGTTTCGGCCGGATGTGTAGCCGGAGTTTCGCTCATTTCCGCCGGTGTCGTCTCAAAAGCAGTTTCTGAAACGGGCGCGTCGTCAATTACGTGACTTTCCGCTGAAGCTTCGGCGGCTTCCGGACTTGTGACGCCTTCCATCACAAAACGCGCGGCTTCTGCAAGATCCGGGTCTTCCATGGTAATGGTCACTTCGGCCAAACCCATCGGCGGCCGCTTGGCGGTGCCATTGAAGATACAGTCGGCCATGCGCTCCGCGCGCAGAGATTTGTGACTCTGTTCGCCGAGCACCCAGCTAATGGCGTCTACGACGTTTGACTTTCCGCAGCCGTTGGGGCCCACGATGCAGGTGGTGCCGTTGCCGCTGAAGGTCACTACGGTGCGCTCACAGAACGACTTAAAACCGACGATCTCCACTTTACGGAGCTTAAGCAAGGTTTCCCCTTTTGTCGTGAACTTCCACTTCGCGTATTACGACCGCGCATGCTACGCCTGTGAAAGGCGGTAAACAGCCCAGGGTTTTACCGCGCGAAGAGAGACGACTTTTCTTTCCTCGAGGGGAGGTTCTTTCACGCGACGTTTCTGTCCGTAACAGACAGAAACCACACACGTTTGGCAGGTTCTCAGTCAGAGGCCCAGCCGCCTGGCGCTAAGATGGCGGTACGGGAAAAAAGCGTAACACGCACACGCCAACCTGTAAAGCCCCACTCAAGTTATTGTGGGCCATTCTCCACATACCACAATAAGGAGTTAGTCGGCGGAAGGGGCCGATGTCTTAGCTCCGTTTCTTAGCGACGATGCGAAGGCGCCGGTAGTCCATAACCCACCGGCCGTCGCGGTGCAGCGCCGGTCGTGTCTCCTGCTCGATCGCCGCCAACGCGCCCTCGCGCTGCGCTTCCGGCAGCTGATCCAGAAAAGTTCCGCCGAACATGGTCAGCCAATTACGCAGACCTCTCTCGCCGTCTTCGAGCGGCGTTGGCCGGTCAAAAAGAACGGCGTAGCTCACTTCCAGCCCGTGCTTCTCGAGAAGGGATGAGTATTCGCCGACGCTCGGGTAATACCACGGGTCCGGGGTAGGCAGGTTGAGTTTGTGCCAGACCCGCTCTACGGCAGCCATCAACCCGCCCACATTGCCTTTGCCGCCAAATTCCGCCACGAATCTTCCGTTGGGTCTCAGAACTTTAGCGATTTCCACGACAACCTTTTCCGGCTCCTTGATCCAATGAAGCGTCGCATTCGAAAACACAGCGTCAAACAGTTCCGCGAAGCGAATCTCACGGGCGTCCATCACCGCGAATTGCAGAGAAGGGTATTTCTCGCGCGCTTGTCGAATCATGTCCGGCGATCGGTCCACTCCCACGATCTTTGCGCCGGTTGCGGCAATTTGCTCCGTCAGATGGCCGGTGCCGCAGCCAAGATCGAGGATGCGTTCGCCTGGTTTAGCTTCGAGCAGATCCAAAACTCCAGCCGCCATTTTCCAGACAAAAGAATGTTTGTCATCATACAGACCGGCGTTCCACTGGGATCCTTGCGCCACGCTCAGACGCCTCCCGCGCCATCCATCTATTGTCTCTAACATTTGCTGTCTTGCGACTACGGAATGGAAAGGAACCCGAGTAGAATCATTTGCGTGCCAGTGCATCGTCCCCACTGGCACATCGTCGAACGAATCCGGGGAGCTTTCGAACATGGTGGAACGACTTTTCATTGCGCAGGGCACATCTTCCCTGTATCTGCTATCGCAAATGGCGAATCGGCATGGATTGGTCGCGGGAGCGACCGGCACGGGGAAGACCGTGACGCTTCAAGTGATGGCGGAGGCGTTCAGCCGAATCGGAGTGCCGGTATTTGCCGCCGATATCAAAGGCGATCTTTCGGGCATCAGCCAGCCGGGGACGGACAATCCGAAAATCGCTGAGCGCGTAAAGAAATTGAAGCTCACGGATTTTTCGTTCTCCGGATGCCCGGTCACGTGCTGGGACGTGTTCGGCGAACAGGGACACCCGGTGCGCGCCACCATTTCGGAAATGGGGCCACTTCTGCTGGCACGATTGCTTAACTTGAATGACACGCAAGAGGGCGTGCTTACACTGGTCTTCAAAATTGCCGACGACAATCAATTGTTGCTTTTGGACCTGAAGGACCTCCAGGCCATGCTGCAATACGTCGGAGACCACGCCAGGGACTTTCAGACTCAATATGGAAATATCTCTGCCGCGAGCATTGGCTCGATTCAGCGCGGATTGCTGACCGTACAGCAGCAAGGTGGGGAGAAATTCTTCGGAGAGCCCGCGCTGAACCTGGACGATTTGATGCAGACCGATGCACAGGGTCACGGCGTCGTCAACATTCTGGCGGCGGACAAACTGAATCAATCGCCGAAACTCTACGCTACATTCCTGTTGTGGCTGCTGACTTCACTCTTCGAACAATTGCCGGAAGTTGGCGATCCGGAGAAGCCCAAGCTGGTTTTCTTTTTTGATGAGGCGCACCTGCTGTTCAGCGATTTGCCGAGAATGATCGAGGACAAAGTCGTGCAAGTGGTGCGGCTGATCCGCTCCAAGGGAGTCGGCGTGTATTTTGTCACCCAGAATCCGCTGGACATCCCGCAAACTGTGCTGGGACAGCTCGGCAACCGCGTGCAGCACGCGCTGCGCGCGTTTACGCCACAGGATCAAAAGGCCGTCAAAGCGGCCGCCGAAACGTTTCGAACGAATCCGAAGCTGGACGTCGGCAAAGCCATCACCGAACTCGCCGTGGGCGAAGCGCTGGTTTCCTTCCTCGATGAAAACGGAACGCCAGGGATGGTGGAGCGCGCGCTCGTCTGTCCCCCTCGCAGCCAGATCGGCTCGATTACACCGGAACAGCGGCACGAACTGATCAAGAACTCCGTGGTCGCAGGTGTTTATGAAAATGCCGTGGATCGCGAATCTGCCTTCGAAGTGCTGCGCGCGCGGGCCGGGCAAGACGCCGCCACTGCGAGCGCACCCGGTCAGGCGACGGCATCTCCACCGTGGTACGCAAACATTCCCGGCATGAGCGGCCACGGCCGCAGCGGCGACAACCTCGCCGATGCCATGGCAAAAAGCGCCGCGCGTGCGATGGGCAGTTCCCTGGGACGTCAGATTATCCGAGGGGTGCTCGGCTCGCTCCTGGGCGGCAAGAAGCGCTAGTTACTTTTGCGCCGGCTCTCATCCCAGCCCGGCACGGTCATTGCGGCCTGTGCGAAGCGTCATATACAATCGAACATTTGCTGGCGACGCAAAAAAGGACACTATAAGGTCGATGCACGAAATCCAGGTCCACAACACCCTGTCCGGAAAAATTGAACCGTTTGTACCGCTGAAGCCGGACGTGGTGCACATGTACACGTGCGGCCCGACGGTGTACGATTTCGCGCACATCGGCAATTTCAGGACCTTCATCTTTCAGGATATTTTGCGCCGCTTCCTGAAATTACGCGGTTTCAAGCTGACGCACGTGATGAACCTGACCGACGTGGATGACCGCATTATCGCCAACGCCGCCGCGGCAGGAATCGGTATCCGGGAGTACACCGAAAAATATGTTCAGGCGTTTTTCGACGATTGCCGGACGCTGAGCGTCGAGTCTCCAGAACACTGGATCCGCGCCACGGAAAACATCGATTCGATGGTGACGCTGATCCAGAAGCTGCAAAAGAAGACCTACACTTACGATTCCGAGGGTTCCGTCTACTACCGGATCGCGAAATTTAAGGATTACGGGAAATTATCGAAGATTGATCTGAGCGGCATTCAGGCAGGCGCGCGGGTGGACAACGACCGCTACGAAAAAGAAAGCGTGCGGGATTTTGCATTGTGGAAAGCGCCCAAGCCGGGCGAGCATTTCTGGGAAACAGCAATCGGTCCGGGACGGCCCGGCTGGCACATCGAATGCTCGGCGATGGCCATGAAATTTCTGGGAGAGACCATCGACATTCACACCGGCGGCATCGACCTGGCGTTTCCTCATCACGAAAATGAAATCGCGCAAAGCGAAGCGGCCACCGGCAAGCCGTTTGTGCGCTATTGGCTGCATGCCGAGCATCTGTTGGTCGAAGGCGAGAAAATGTCCAAGTCCGCAGGGAATTTTTTTACGCTGCGCGATCTGTTCGGGAAGGGATATAAACCTTCGGCGCTGCGATTTGCCCTGGCGAGTGTTCCTTACCGCAGGCAGCTGAACTTTACCTTCGATGGTTTGCAGCAAGCGACGAGTTCGGTGGAGCGCCTGCGCAATTTTGTCGCGCGGCTGAAGAACGAGAAATTCCCAGCGGGAAAACAAAAGGGAATGGCCGAACGCATCGCGAAAGCCGCCGGCGATTTTGATGCGGCACTATCCGACGATTTGAATACCGCACAGGCTTTAGCCGCCATGTTTGACTTCGTGCGCGAAGCCAATATCGCCATGGACAAGGGCGAATTCCGTTCGGGCGAAGTGAAGGCTGCCCAGGAGTTCCTGACCACCTTTGACAAGGTGTTCGCCGTGCTGGAGGACAACGACGCCGATAAGCTGAAAGCGCTCGGCTACGACACTGGCGCAGACACCGCCAGCGATGGAGAGATCGAAAAACTGGTAGCCGAACGACAGTCGGCCCGCCAACGGCGCGACTTCGCCGCTTCAGATCGCATACGTAAACAACTCTCCGATCGTGGTATAATTTTGGAAGATACGAAAGACGGCGGCGTTCGCTGGAAGCGCAAATGAACTATCTCGACTTTCAAAAGCACGACCGGATTGCCGTGGACCCGCGCGTCCCGCGAAAGCTTCGACCGTGCAGCCTCCGACCGAGTCTCTACAGCGTAGACTAAGAGATGTAGTTTCAGCAGGCTAAGGCGGATAAGCAAACGCCGGCCCTGCTCTCTCCCTCAGCGCAGTTCCTGTCAACACCAACGAACGAAAGAATTTTGGAGGAATTTATGACTACAGCGACGGAAATCAAACTGCCTCAGATCAGGACCGCGCTGCCGGGCCCGAAGGCCAAGCAGGTCATCGAATATGACGCGAAATACATTTCGCCGTCGCTATCGCGGATTTATCCACTGGTCGCCGAGCGCGGGAACGGTGCGATCGTCGAAGATCCCGACGGAAATACGTTTCTCGATTTTTGCGCCGGCATCGCCGTCTGCTCCACGGGACATTGCCATCCGAAAGTGGTGGCGGCGATCCAGAAGCAGGCAGCCGAACTGATTCATATCGCCGGCACAGACTTTTATCATCGACACATGCCGGAACTGGCGGAGCGGTTGGTGGCGACCATGCCCAAATCGCATCAGTGGAAGGTGTTCTTTGGAAATTCCGGCACCGAAGCGGTAGAAGGCGCGATCAAGCTGGCCCGGTATGCCACGAAGCGCGACAAATTGATTGCGTTTTATGGATGCTTTCACGGGCGTACGATGGGCTCGCTCTCTCTGACCGCGTCCAAAAATACGCAACGCAAACATTTCGGGACCTTGCTCGGCGGCGTGGAGCACATTCCCTATCCCTACTCGTATCGCTGCGCCCTCGGCCACGGTAATGAAGAGTGCGGCGGCGAGATCATCGATCTGTTGGAGCAGCAAATCTTCAAGCGCTTGTTCGCCCCTGAGGAAGTGGCCGCGATCATCGTGGAGCCAATCCAAGGCGAAGGCGGCTTCATCCCCGCGCCGCTGTCTTTCCTGCAGGAACTGCAACGCATCTGCAACAAGCACGGAATCATGCTGATTCTTGACGAAGTGCAGGCCGGCATGGGCCGCACCGGAAAAATCTGGGCTTACGATCACGCCGGAATCACACCGGACATCGTGCTAACCGCAAAGGGAATTGCCAGCGGCATGCCTATCAGTGCATTCATCGCGAAGGCAAGCGTGATGCAGTGGAGGCCTGGGGCACATGGCACGACCTACGGAGGGAATCCGGTTTGCGTCGCGGCCGCGATGGCGACATTGGATCTGATCCAAGGTGGATTGATGGCCAACGCGAAAAAGGTAGGCGACTACATTTTAAGCAAGATCAACGATTGGCCGAAGCGCTTCAAAATTGTCGGCGACGTGCGCGGCAAAGGCTTGATGATCGGAGTGGAGATCGTCCGCGAGCAGCAAACGAAAGAGCGAGCGAGGGAGCTGCGCGACAAGGTGGTTATCGGCGCGTTCCACAAGGGCTTGTTGACACTCGATTCGGGAGAAAACTCCATCCGTATCTCGCCGCCGCTGGTCGTCGACGAAGAGCAGGCCGATTTCGCAATCCGCGTCCTGGAAGAATCGATCCGCGAAGCAGAGCAGACGCTCTAGCCAGTCGCCATAGAAATTTCGCAGGACCCGCCTTTTGACCCTGAGCGAAGCGAAGGACCAAGGTGGGTCGTTTCCCGAACAGAAAGCATACCGCGTTCTGTCAACGCGCAACGATTCCGCGCCATGCCGCAACCCATCGCCTGCCTATGAAATATTTATAGTAATATAACCCTTGACTTAAAATTACCAACATTGCCCTTGCCTGGTTCAAATGGCAATCCCGCCAAGGCTTTCTCGCCACACCAGCACTCACTAAGGGCGACGCCCACCGTCTCGACGTACGGGTTGTCGCCATCGACAAATCCCCCGGCCTTTGTCCGGCTGCACAAAGCCGCACTCAGCCCGGAATTCCCCGCATTTCCAATAAAGAAAATCGGGGCTGAGCCACTGGCTTCCATTGAGGCCGCGGAAGAGTACAATAAAACTCTGTCGAGGCCGCGCTGGGGGAACGGAGTGGAAGCGCCAGCCTGGGGGTTATCCTTTGCCGGAACTGCGTAAAGATCCAATCACAGGTCGCTGGGTAATCATTTCGACGGATCGTGGAAAGCGGCCAATGGATTTTCTGAGAGAGACCGTTTTTCCCGGGGCACCGCGAAATTGTCCCTTCTGTCCGGGAAATGAGGGCAAAACGCCGCCGGAAATTCTGGCCTATGGACGCAACGGTACCGGTGCAAACTCGGCGGGGTGGAGCATCCGCGTAGTCCCGAATCGTTTTCCTGCCCTCGGCATCGAAGGCGAACTCGACCGCGAGGGCGAAGGGCTATTCGACAAAATGAACGGCATCGGCGCGCACGAAGTCATCATCGAGACGCCGCAGCATCAAACCACGCTTGCGCAATTGCCGCAAAAGTCCGTCGAGGATGTTCTGTGGGCCTACCGCGACCGCATGCTGGACCTGAAGAATGACAAGCGCTTCCGCTACGTGCTGATCTTCAAGAATCACGGCGAAGCCGCGGGCGCTTCGATCGAACATCCTCACTCGCAGTTGATTGCGCTTCCGATCGTACCCCGGCGCGTGCGTGAGGAAGTCGACAACTGCTGGCACTATTACGATGAAAAAGAACGCTGCATTTTCTGCGATATCGTTCGCCAGGAACGCGATACCGGCGAGCGCGTCATCGGCGAGAACGACCACTTCATCACCCTGGCTCCGTATGCCCCGAGATTCCCCTTTGAAATGTGGCTGTTGCCAAAGGTTCACGGCTCTGCCTATGAAAACAATCAAAGCTCTATGTACGCGAGCCTGGCGCAAATGTTGAAGGACACGCTGATGCGCATGGACGCGGTGCTGGACCGCCCTTCGTTCAACTTCATGATTCACACCTCGCCCATCGGAGAAGAGATCAATGATCATTATCACTGGCACATCGAAATCATTCCGAAGCTGACCAAGGTTGCGGGCTTCGAGTGGGGCACGGGTTTCTACATCAATCCCACCCCGCCCGAAGAGTCGGCGCGATTCCTGCGCGAAGCACAAATCGAAGAGCCCGCAAAAAAATGAAGTAGGAAATGCGTGAGTTCTTCGCCTAAACTCGCCCAGGATTGACCAATCCGGTGCAGATGCTATAAAAGGAACCCTGGCTGCGCTGACACACATCGCGCAACTTCGTTATACTAGAACGGTTGAGGCGCGGTACCCAAGTGGTAAGGGAGAGGTCTGCAAAACCTTTATGCGTGGGTTCGATTCCCACCCGCGCCT
>CAWAPN010000010.1:0-91573 GCA_963783955.1 Candidatus Acidiferrales bacterium
TCGGCGATGCAGGTAGTGCATCGAAATGTTCAGATAAATCTCCCCGCACGGAGTCTCAATGCAAAGCACCATGGCCTCGGTATCCTCGCTACCCCCGAGGCCTTCCTCACTCATGTGAATTTCCGGAGGAAACACTTTGAAGCGGAATCCCTGGTCGTTGAGGAGCGTCACGGAATTCCCGATGACCATGTTGGCCAGCTCGCATACCGTTTCGCGCACGACCTGCTCGCTTTCCGGAAGTGGGCTTCCGGCAAGATGCCCGGCAACGCGCATCGCAACTTCCGGCGCCAGATCGAGGATCACTCGTCCTTCTATATCTCCCTTGATCGCGATCAGTGCTGCGACTCCCTTGCGCCGGTAGATGTTCTCGTCCATCGACAGGTCCACGATCTTCGTCGGCGCCTGCAGGGATTCCGCAAAAACCGCGTCCGCAGCATTGATAAAAGGCTGGATTAGTTCCATTCTCATGATTGATGCTCCCCTGCGAACGCTACGGGGGCCCCTGCGCCATTCGGATCGTCCCCCAGAACGTACCGCAGAATTTCATACAGCACTTCCGGCTTCACCGGTTTCTGCACGAAATGCTTTGCGCCTTTCTGCAGCGCCGCCAGAATGTTTTCCTGATAACCGACGGACGAAACCATTACGATGCGTGCGTCCGAATGCTGCCGGACGATGCGCTCGACCGCCTCAATTCCTTCCATCTGCGGCATGGTAATGTCCATCAGCACAATGTCCGGTTTCGTGCGGTTGTATTCGGCGATAGCGGTCAGCCCGTCCCCGGCTTCGCCGGCCAGTTCTCCGCCGAACTGTTCGATCATCTTGATGATGTTCTTTCGCGCGAACACGGAGTCGTCCACCACGAGGTAGCGGACCGCCTTCTGGTCTTTTCGAAGTAGCGCTCCAAACTGTTGCATAACCTTCTCCTTTGCTCCGCCGCCCCCTCAGGCGCGCGGAGTTGACACTGGAACCTTTTCACTTTTCTCGAACTTCTCGCTCTTTTCCGAACCATCCGCTCTTTCGCCGCTGTGCGTACCCCCATACTGGCCAATCAAGTACGCCGCCATGCCGTCGAGCGGCAATACTTTGGCCGCGTAGCCTTTCATGATGGCCGTCCGAGGCATTCCGCCCACCACGCATGTCTCTTCGCTCTGCGCGATGGTAAATCCTCCCGCCGCTTTGATCGCTCCCAACCCTTCGGCGCCGTCATCGCCCATCCCGGTCATCAGAATGCCTACGGCGGTCAGCGCAAACTCTTGCGCCACGGAGTGGAACAGCACGTCCACCGATGGCCGGTGACCGTTGATCGTTGGTCCATCCGAAAGCACCACCATGTCTCCACGCGGCATCCGGCGCACCATCATGTGCCGGTTTCCCGGGCAGATCAGTACGCGTCCTGCAATCAGCAAATCACCAGATTTGGCCTCTTGCACATCGAGCGCGCAGCACTCGTCCAAGCGCCGCGCGAACATGTCCGTGAATCCTTCCGGCATATGCTGCACGATCACAAAACTCACGGGAAAGTCGCCGGGAATCTGCGACAGAACGAATTGCAGCGCGTTCGGGCCGCCGGTAGAAATCCCGATGGCGACAATGCGGTTCGGCGGAAGTGCGGCACGTGTGTGATTCTTATGCGACTTCGGCAGTTCTACTTCGACCTTGGGCAGTGCTTTCGGGCGTCCCGCGCGCTTGGCCACCTTAATCTTTTCCGCGAGCTGATTGGCGACAGGCTCCAGATTGCCGGCCGCAGCATCTTTCGGCTTGGCCACGAAATCGATGGCTCCCTGTGCGAGCGCCTTGAACGTGGAATAGGCGCCTTCCTTCGAATGCGTGCTGAATACGATCACCGGAAGGGGCGCGCTACGCATGATCGTGCGCAAGGTCTCAACGCCGTCCATGCGCGGCATTTCCAGATCCAGCGTGACGACGTCCGGGTGCAGCTCTTCGATCTTTTTCAACGCGAAGGCGCCGTCCATTGCCGTCCCAACGACTTCAATGTCGGGATCCCGTTCGAGGATCATGGGAATCAGTTTCCGCATCAGCGCGGAATCGTCCACTACCAGGACTCGGATGCGCTCTTTCATGCTATGGCCCCCAGCGGCAAAGACCGCGACAACCGGGTGAGGATCGCCGGAACGTTCAGGATCAATACCACCGTTCCGTCGCCCAGGATCGAAGCACCGCTTACCAGATCGCTCGCCACGATCTCGCCTGGCAGCGCCTTGATCACCAGTTCTTCCTCGCCCACCATGCTATCGACCACTAAACCAAACCGTTTCTCCGCCTGGCCAATTACCACCACAAAACTCTTTTTTTTCTTTTCTCCGCTGCTTTCGACCGCATGGATGCGGCTGAGTTTGTTCAATCTGACCAGCGTAAGTACTTGGTCGCGAAGCCGCAGTACTTCTCTTTGATCCACGCGATGAACCTCTTGCTCGCTGATACGCGTGATTTCCACGACGGAAGAGAGTGGCACGGCGAACAACCGTCCCGACACGCGGAACAGCAGTGCCTGAATGCTCGCCAGCGTCAGCGGCATGCGCAATTGGATGGTTGTCCCTTTGCCCTTCACCGTGGAAATGTGAACGGTCCCTTTCAGGCGGTCCAGCACCGTTCGCACAACATCCATTCCGACGCCACGCCCGGAAATCTCGGTGACTTCAGAAGCCGTACTGAATCCTGGCTCAAAAATCAGATTGAGAATGTCCTGCTCAAGGAGCCGCTGGGCGTCGTCCGCCTTTACCAGTCCGGCGCGCACGGCTTGTTGGCGGACGAGGTCGTGGTCTATTCCCCGGCCGTCGTCCCGGACTTCCAGCACAACTTGCGTGCCCTGGTGGTAGGCATTCAGCGCAATCGTGCCGCGAGCCGGTTTTCCTGCCGCAAGGCGGTCGTCGGCAGGTTCGATCCCGTGGTCGACCGCGTTGCGCACCATGTGCGTCAGTGGTTCCGCCACCGCATCCAAAATACCTTTGTCGAGGTCCGTGTGCTCACCCGCAATTTCCAGCGCAACGTCTTTTCCGCACAGTTTCGCAACGTCCCGAACCACGCGCGGGAAACGCCGGAACAGCTGTTCAACGGGCACCATGCGAATCTTCAGTACGCATTTATGCAATTCGTCCAGAACCCGCGCCTGAAACGCCAGGGCCTCCGCAAATTTGTTGCGTACCGGATCCTTCGCGTGTTTCTGGTCGAATTCTGAAAGCGTTCGATGCAACATCGATTTGCCGATGATCAGTTCGCCCACCAGGTTCATTACCGCGTCGATGCGCGCCGCGTCCACCCTTAGCGAACTTTCCGCCAATGCCGCAACCGCGGATGCGCCGGTCATCTGCTTCGCCGTCGAAGGCTCTTGTCCCTCTTCTGCGTGTGCATGCGCTTGCGCGGCTTGCGCTTCCAGCAAGTCTCCAAGCAA
The DNA here is from genome assembly GCA_963783955.1 of Candidatus Acidiferrales bacterium. Lineage (GTDB taxonomy): Bacteria > Acidobacteriota > Terriglobia > Acidiferrales > UBA7541 > Acidiferrum. Next base: position 3,413 of record CAWAPN010000010.1, read on the forward strand.
TTGGTGTTCGGAGGCTTCCGCCTGCGTCGCTGCTTCAATCCGCACGTCAGACACTACCGAAGGAATGCGGCAACGGTGTGCGATATGCTCCATCGGATGCGTACTGGCAAGGGCGGCTTCGACAACGTCCACAGTGGCGGCCGCCGCGTTGTCTTCCGGCCTTAAAGCGATGACGGTGCCGCACGAATGCAGCACATTACGTACGAGTTGAAACGCTGCGGCGCGCATCGCGCTGTTCGGATCGATACGCAAAGCGACATTGAAGACCGCTTCGCCACGTAGAATGGCCTCGGAAATCATCAACCCTTCATATTCGTTCCAGTGAAACCTCGCGGGAACTCCGGGCCGGGCAGTTCCTTTGGACTTCGCCGCGCTTGAAGGGTTTTCCAACAAACGATGAATCAGGGCGCGAAACGCCTCGACGGAGGGAGGCTCGGCCTGTTTTTGATAGGCGATGAGCATACCTTCGAACTGGTCGACAGCCGACAGAACCACCTCGGCTATTTGCGCTCCGCGCGCCCGCGCTACCTGAAGAGTCAGCACATCTTCGAGTTCGTGGCTGATCTCGCTTAGCTTCGTAAATCCGCACGCCGCAGAATCTCCCTTGAGCGTGTGGACCGCCCGGCGCACACTCCGGATCAACTCTTCGTCCGCCGGCCGCTTCTCGAGCTGCAGGCCCGCGTCGTTGATCACCTGAAGCAGTTCCGACGCGCTCTCGAAAAAGAGCGCGCGCAGCTCCGCTCCCCGATCCTCGGGGAATAAACTCAAGCCGTCACCTCAAGCCGCTTGTATGCGGTTCCATTGTTCTCATGCACCATGCGGAATTTTTGCGACAGCCCGAAAAGGCTTTCGGCATGGCCCACTAATAGATAGCCGCCTGGATTCAAGCAATGCCAGAACTTGTCGATCAAGCGCTTTTGTTCGGCTTCGTCGAAATAAATCATCACATTGCGGCAAAGAATGATGTCATTGCGCCGCGGCAGGAACTCCGTCTTCAGGTTGTGAAAGTCGAATTGAACCAGGTCCTTAAGTTGCTGCTTCGCACCGTACTTGTCGCCAGTCTTCTCGAAGTAGCGCAGCCGCGTCGTGTAATCCACCGGCTCCATCTGAATTTCCGTGTAAAGCCCTTCCTGACCGGAACGCAGGCTCGTATAGCTGATATCGGATGCGACGATCTCCAGTTTCCACGGCGGCGGAATCAGCGGCTTCGGATAAGGCATATCGAACGGCAAAGGATTGCGCAGATAGTAGTAAGCCAGCGCATCGCAGATCAAAATCGCCACGGAATACGGTTCCTGACCCGCCGAGCACCCGGCGCTCCACACGCGAATGTTCCAGTCGCGACGTTCCTGCTTGTGGTGCAGGATTTCTTCCAGCACGGATTTCTGCAGCAACTCAAGCTGAGGGCGGTTTCGGAAAAAGCTCGTTTCATTGACGGTGAGATTTTCGAGCAATAGCGCGAGTTCGTTGCGCCCTTCGCGGCTCGTCAGCAACCGGTAGTAGCTGTAGAAGGAATCGAGCTGGCAGGCTTTCAATCTCCGTTGTAGGCGGTCCTTCAGGAAGTGCGATCGGCGCTCATCGAAGTACATGCCGCATTCCTGATAGACCAGCGTCTGCAGCAGCTTGAGTTCTGCTTCCGTCAGCTGAATTTGAGCGGTGATCGTTCCCATTTCGAAAGATAGCGGCCTTTGCGTATGCCCGACAGCGCTCCGCGTGAAGAGCTCTACCTGGCTGTACCGACAGGCTCCGCCGCCTCCTCAACTTTCTTGTACTCCGGCTGGCGTAGCAGCCGTGCAATATCCAGAAGAATGACCAAACGTCCCTTCAGCTTCCCCACTCCGGTTACGTAGCTCGATTCACCTTCAGCAAACACGGCCCCGGGCGGCTCAATGTCCGATGGTGCAATCTTCAAAACCTCAGAGGCCGAACTCACGATCAATCCGAGTAGCCGGTTTTCCATATCCACCACGAGAATGCGATTCTTTTTATCGGGTTGGATCGCGGAACTTCCAAATCGTTTCCGCAGATCCATCACCGGAATAATTTTCCCGCGAAGGTTTATGACTCCTTCGATCATGTCCGGAGCGTTGGGTACTGCGGTAATTTCTGGCACGCGAACGATTTCACGAACGGCACCGATCTGCACGCCGTACGTTTCCTCGCCGATGCGAAATCCTACGAGCTGGCAATCCTTCTGCATGCAGGGCTCCGTGTCAGGAACGACTCACTTCGGCTAGCTCGTACTCTTGCGTTTGATGCGCCGAAGCAGGCCTGCGCGCGACGGCTCCTTCCCGGCGATGCCGCATTTGGCCGGAGCGGTCGATCACGAACCGGTCCATGTTGTCGAGCAGGTTACGCGAAAGCTTTAGCATCTGCTCAGCCGCCGCGGAAAGTTCCGTTGAGCTCGAAGCGGATTGCTGCACCAATTCGCGCATTTTGTCCATCGCGCGCACTACAGCCTGCGCGCCGGAGGCTTGTTCTTCGACCGCGGAATTGATCTCTTGTGTGATTTCGGTCAGGCGATTGGTGGCCTTGGCGATCTGCGAAGAGCCAACGGACTGTTCGTTCGTGGCCGCTCCGATTTCCTGCGAGAACTTGTAAACTTCCGTCACCACGTCGGAAATCTTGTGGAGTGCCGATCCAAGGTCGTTACCGAGGCTCAGGCCCTCTTCGACGATGCGAGTGCTGTGCTCCATGTTTTCTACGGCTTGTCGCGCTTCGCGCTGAATGCTTTCGATCAGGTCCGCGATTTCCTTGGTGGATTGTGTCGACTTTTCCGCAAGCTTACGAACCTCGTCGGCAACCACCGCGAATCCAAGGCCGTGCTCGCCGGCGCGCGCCGCTTCGATGGCCGCGTTGAGCGCCAACAGATTCGTCTGTTCGGCAAGATCGTCGATCACTTCGATGATCTTCCCGATATCGTCCGCGCGATGGCCCAAAATATTGATGATTTCCGCCGACGACTGAATCGCGCGATTCGTACGGTTCAATCCGTCGGTGGTCTTTTCCATGGTTTGGATGCCGGTCACCACTTCTTCGCGCGACCGGTTGGCAATGTCCAGCAAGACTTTCGCCGTGTCGGCCACACGCTGGATCGACGTAACCATCTGATCGATGGACGCTGACGTCTCGGCAACGCTAGATGCCTGCACCTGCGTATTCTTCACTACATTTTGTACGTTAATGCTCATTTCGTGCATCGTGCTGGTCACTTCTTCGATCGCCGAAGATGCCTGCACACTGACCTTCGCCGACTCGTCCGCGGCGCCCGCGACCTGGTTCGAACCGGCGGAAACCTGGGAGGCTCCATCGCGCGTCGCCCGCACGATTTCCTGCAAGCCGTGAGACATGCGCTGGAATGCGTTTCCGAGTGTGTCGCGCTTCGAACGCGGTGCCACTTCCGTTGTCAAATCGCCCTCGGCAACCGCCATCGAAACCGCTGCCATCTCTTTCAGGTACGCCACCATGTTGTTGAAAGTCGTCGCCAGCGCCCCGATTTCGTCATTTCGATGAATATCAATGTTCTGATCGAGGTCCCCCGAATCGCCAATATCCCGCGCCACCGTAATCAAATGCTGCAATGGTTCGGTGATGGATCTTGCCGTCCGGATCGCGCCCAGAATCCCGATGGCGATCGCCATGATCGTCCCGATGATGATGATGGCTCCGCTCACCGTGCTTGCCCGAGAGGCCGCCAACTGCGATTCTTGCAGCGCTCGACTGATGTCCGCATTTGCCTGGTCTAAGACCGAAGAGGACTTCGCCAGCCAGGATGCCGGGTCTTTCTGTAGGTAAAAAATCTGCAAATCTGACACCGTGGCGTCGCCGGAATCGACTTGGTGACGCTTCGCCAGCAGCGGCTTCGCAAAATTGTCAGCCCAACTCGCCTCCGTGCCTTCTACTTGAATCAGTGCGGTACGCAGGATTTCATTGCTCGATTGCGCTTGACCGCGCTTGATCATGTCCGTCAGGTCGGTAAAGCCACGATTCACTTTGTCTTCATCTCGTGGATCGCCGCTGAGGAGAAAATTGTTCAGATTCAGGCGATTCAGCATGATCTGGTAGCGGACGTTCTCAGCCGTGCGTACGCCTTCGAGCGTTGCCGCTGCCTCGTTGCTCGCCGAGTGTGCTCTCCACAAAGCTCCGAGGTCGACAAACAGCAGAAGGGCAAGGATCGCCAGGACTATCCCAAATCCTTTGTAGAGTTGTTTTCCAATCGTCATTGCGTACTTCCCTCCACTCCCCGAAAACGCCTTTTCCAAGTTCGAATGCTCTTCGCCGCAGCCCCCGCCGCGGCCCTATTGCTTGAAATCAAACTCGATGATCTGCGTCGTCTCTTCCGGGCCGGGTTCAAATCGCCAGTCTTTCACCGCGTCCAGGCACGCCTGCACGAGCAAGGGATGGCCTCCCACGGCACGCGAGCTCTTGACATGGCCGTCCGTAGCAATCACCACTTCAATTTTTACTTTGCCGGCGAGGCTCATCTTGCGAGCGAGTTCGGAATACACCGGGTTGGTCTTGAATTTGACCTTGCGCTTGCTGTCTTCAATCGATGTTGTTTGCGCTGACGCGCTCGCCAGAGCCAAAAGGCTCAAACCAACGGCGGCGACAAACTTGCTACCCCACGAGACGCCCATGGACGCCATTCCTCCCACGATGGAAAAACGAACCCACAGAAAGAAAGGCAAACCGAGGGCCAGTGTATGGAAACGATTTCGTGCTGCCGCTAAGACGCTTGTACCTTCGATAACGTCCCTCTTTTCTTGTCGTTATCGGCGTTTGCGGCAGGCGGCGCCGCTCGCCGACCGCCGCGGCCGCGTCTCAATCGGCATGTTCATCTTTGGTTCGGGTCTCACCCTGAGATTTCTTGTCCCCCTGTCCGAGAGAACAGGTAACGCATGCGTGTCACATTTTGGAACGCACGTTGCTCAATTTGAGATTGCTCCGTACCGTGGTCTTGGTGAACTTTTCTTATTTTGAGACGCACCTCGTCCTTTGATGGCTATGCCTGACCGCGCGAAACTCCACAAGCAAACCTTTTCCGAAGGTCCACGCGGGCCCTTATCTCTTCCGTCACCGCTGGCTATTTCTCACGAATTCATGGACCTTGCGCTCGAAGCGGCAAATTGCCGGGAACTGCCGGTTTTCTTGGCTGGCCTCGCTGGCCGCGCCTCCGATATGTTGAACGCCGAATGGGGCGCTGTAGGAGAAATCCATGGCAATAAGGTCGATCTTTACCGCCGCCACAATGCCATCCCTTTGCCTGATCGCCTCTGGATCGCAGAAAAGGTGAAAATGAAGCGTGAGGGGCCCGAAGTTTTGCCTTGGGAAGGCAAATCTTCTTTCTGTGTTTTTTTTCCTATCTATGCCAGCGACCACGAACTGATGGGCACGCTCTGCCTCGAGCGAGCCACTTCTGCAATTTCCGCCGAAGACGAACGACTTCTCGCCGCGCTCTCTAGCTACGCCGCGCTGGTCATGGAAAAGGTCCGGCGTTTTTCCCAATTAGAGCGTTCGAAGAAACAGTGGGTCGAAGATATCGATGCCATCAGCGATTACATTGTCGTCCACGACCAGGCTTGGAACATCGTGCGCACCAACCGTTCGCTCGCCTCGCACATCGGCATCCCCCCGGTTGCGCTCGTGGGAGAACCCATGCGCGGCTTGCGCCACATTGCCGAAACCGGCAGCTCCCTGCCCTGCCCCTTTTGCCAAGACACCTTCGTGCCGCGCGAGGAATACACCGCCACCGGCCACGGCCGTACGTACCTTGTCTCCACTTCGCGGACACGCGGCGCAAGCGAAGAAGAAGGGCGCACCATTCACGTCCTCAAGGACATCAGCGACCGCCGCGAAGCCGAGCGCCGGTACCGCGAACTGTTTGACAACATTCAAGAGGGCCTCTTCTTTGCCACGCCGGAAGGGCAATTCCTGGACGTCAACGACGCGATGGTGCGCATGCTTGGCTATGAAACCCGTGAAGAGCTCCTTCGCGCCGACGTGAGCGCTCATTTGTATCCGACACGCGCGGCAAAAGAACGTCTCGTCCGGTTGATCGCCGAGCGCGGCGCGCTGCGCAACTACGAGGAAATTCTTCGCCGCAGAGATGGCAGCCTATTGCACACGCTGCAGAACATCAGCGCGGTTCGCGATGCGCAGGGACAAGTCGTACAGATTCGTGGGCTGATGCTCGACGTCACTGAACAGAAAACGTTCCAGTCGCAACTGCAACGCGAGCGCGACTTCAACCAGAAGATTCTGAACAACACCCAGAGCATGATCTTGGTCTTGGATACCGCTGGCCTGATCAGCTACGCCAACCGCCGCTGCTTCGAGGCCGGTTACCGCCAGGAGGAATTGATCGGTCAGCGTCTGGTGCGCTGGGTTGAGAACTCGCATCGCCAGGATTTTGAAGCTGCGCTACAAACCACCGCTCACGGCCAGCAGGTGGAAAATCTGGAGCTGCGCGTCAAGCGCAGCGATGGCTCCATGGGACATTTTTCTGTCAGTCTCAGCCCTAGCCGCGACGAATCGAATCAAGTCAACAGCGTGGTCGTGGTCATGACCGATATCACCGACGCGGTGCTCCTGCAGGCCAAGCTCGCCCATGCCGAGAAAATGGCCACCATCGGCCGTTTGGTCTCGGGCGTCGCTCACGAAGTCAACAATCCCCTCGCCGCCATTCTCGGTTTCACTGACCTGTTGCTTGAAGATCCCCAGGTTCCGGAGTCGGCGCGCGAAGAATTGCAGATTATCCTTCGTGAAACCCAAAGAACCAAAGAAATCGTGCAGGGTCTGTTGAGTTTTGCGCGCCAACGCCCCGCGCAACGTGAACCGATGCAGGTCAATACCATCCTGCGCCAGACGATTCGCCTGCGCAGCTACGACTTCTCGAGCCATGGCGTCGAGGTCACCGAAGAATTCAACGAAAATCTCCAAATGGCCATGGGCGATGCGCAGCAGTTGCAACAGGTTTTTCTCAATATCCTGAATAACGCCTACGACGCCATTCAGGAATCCGGCAACCACGGCAAAATTCGCATCAGTACCCGTCAGACCACTGATTTTATCGAAGTAGCTTTCATCGATAACGGCACCGGCGTCGCCGAACCGGAACGCATCTTCGATCCTTTCTTTACCACCAAGCCCGCCGGAAAAGGCACCGGTCTCGGCCTCAGCATCTGCTACGGCATCGTCAGGGCCCACGGCGGCGAAATTTTCTGCTGGAACAACGAAGGTGAGCGCGGAAGCACATTCATCGTTCGCCTTCCCGTTGCGACCGATACGGCTCTCGCGGCGGCAGCGTCGGAGGCAGGATAATGAGCGCCATCAAGACCAATCCTGCTCTCGCTCCCATTCTTCTGATCGAAGATGAGGCTTCCGTCAGCGCCTTCGTTCGTTCGGCGCTCGAGCGCAAAGGCTATCGCGTGGTTCAGGCTTCCACGGGCGCCGAAGGCCTTCAGCAGCTCGCCACCGAGCATTTCGGCGGCGTCATTTCCGATATTCGCATGCCCGGACCTACAAACGGCGCCGACGTTCACCAGTGGATCCAACTGAACCGCCCGGAACTCGGCGAACGCATCATCCTGATCAGCGGTGACACTGCCAACAGTGAGACCCAATCGCTCTTGAACGGCAGTTCTACTCCGTGCATCGAAAAACCTTTCCGCGTCCAGCAATTGATTTCCACTGTGGAGAAAACCTTCGGGAAACCATGACCGACGATATGAAAATCAAACTTTTGGTGGTGGACGATGAGCAGAGCATCCGCCGCCTGTGCATGACCATCGGCACCTCTCTCGGATTCGTCTGCGTCGAAGCCGAAAGCGCCGAAACCGCGGCCGCGCGGCTTGAAACCGATCCGCCCGACGTGGTGCTCTCGGATTTTAAGCTGCCCAATCAGTCCGGCGTGGAACTCCTCAAGCAAACGAAAGCCGCCCTTCCACGCACGGAAGTTGCCATCATGACCGGTCATGGCTCCATCGAATCCGCGGTGGATGCCATGAAGTTGGGCGCGTACGATTACATCGAAAAACCTTTCCGCGTCGAAAAAATGCGCCTTCTCTTGCAGCGCATGGCGGAAAAAGTTCGCTTGGTCAACGAAAACGCCTTTCTGCGTGAAAAAGTGAATACCGACGAGAATCTCGACGGCATCATCGGCACATCCGTGGGAATGCAAGATGTCCTGCGCATGATTTCGCGACTCAAAGATACCCGCACGCCCGTGTTGATTTCCGGCGAAAGCGGCACGGGCAAGGAACTCGTCGCCCGCGCCATTCATTTCCGCGGCGCGTTGGCAAAATCACATTTCGTCGCCGTGGATTGCGGCGCGCTCGTCCCCACTCTCATGGAAAGTGAACTCTTCGGCTACGAGAAAGGCGCCTTCACCGGCGCGACCAGGACGAAAGCCGGCTTGTTTCAGGCCGCCAACGGCGGAACCATTTTCCTCGATGAAATCGGTGAACTCCCCTTGGAAATGCAGGCAAAACTTCTCCGCGTCCTGCAGGAAAAGGAAGTCCGGCCGGTCGGCAGCAACGACAAGATCAACGTCGACGTCCGCGTGGTCGCCGCAACCAATCGCGACCTGGAAGCCGCTTATCGCGCCGGCACTTTCCGAAAGGACCTGTACTTCCGCCTCAACGTCGTGACCGTACACCTGCCGCCACTGCGGGAACGCCGCTCGGACATTCCGATGCTGGTGCACCATTTCCTGAATCGCTATACTCCCGCCACGCATCTTCAAGTCACTGCGGCGGCGATGAAAAGTCTCCTGCAATACGACTGGCCGGGAAATGTGCGTGAACTCGAGAATTGCATCGCCCGTGCTGTCACTCTCGGCGACCAACAGACCATCGACGTTCACGATCTGCCGCCCGCCATTCGCACCGAACAGCCTGTCGCTCAACAGACTTCCTCTCAGGACGCCTCTTCTCTCTCGACCACGGCGCTCGCCGAAATGGAGCGCATGACCATCCTTCGCGTTTTCGAACAAGCGCACGGTGACAAGGCCCTCGCGGGCAAAATGCTGGGCATCAGCCGCGCCACTCTGTATCGCAAGTTGAAGCGCTATCACATCGCCTTGCACGGAGGCGCCGAGAAAGAGGAAGCGCCGGAAGCCGAGGCCCACGCTGCCGGCCACTAGCTGCTCTTTCCGGTCACCTGCTCGCTTCTACGAAGCACCACCTCAGAGAGTCACCTTTACATTACTTCGTGCGAACTTGCCCGTTAATCTCGGGACTGAAAACAGGCAAACTGCGAGTGTAACCTTCGGGTCAGCGGTCGAATTTTATGAGTAAGAAACGTCAAAAGAAAAAGCGGGCGGCCAGGCAGTCCGTGGAGCCAGCGGTTCAGGTCGCAGAACAGGTCGCCATCCCGGAACCAGCCGAAGAGATCCCACTCCTATCGCCGGTAGAACCGGTTACGCTACCGGCGCCCGTAGAACACATTACCCTCCCGGAGCCTGTTGAGATACCGATCGAGATCGAACTTGAGATCGAAGAGTTTGCGAGTTCCCTGGAGACTCAGGTACAAAACGAGAATCTGGCGGGCGCTCTCGAGATTCGAACAGAGACGAAAGATCCAGCCAGTATGGTCGCTACGTCGACGGAGGCGGAAAAGGAAGAGCCCGCGGCCACGACGGCCCCAAGCAAAGCCGACCGGCGCGCTCATCCTCGCTATGCCTTCGCCGCCGCTGTCGAGATCATAGCCGCCGAGCCCGGCGCTCAGATCAAGTCTCGCGTGCGCGATTTGAGCCAGCAAGGTTGTTACGTCGACACGGAGCGTCCACTCGCTCTCGGAACAGAGACCGAGGTCCGCATCGCCAAGGGGGCAAAATCCTTGGAAGCGCGCGCAAGAGTCGTCTACAACCAGCCGGCTAAGGGTATGGGGCTGATGTTTACAGCCGTCGACCCGGCACATCTTGGAACGCTCGATGCGTGGATTGGTGAGTCCCGCGAAACTTCCTGGCTTGCCGCGAATCGTCGCAGGAGCCAACGGGTCCTGATGAAGATCCCGGTGCGTGTCTCAGGTCAGACGGGAACCAAATCCGTCTTTGAAGAAGACACCCACACGTTAGCGGTTAGCGCCCATGGAGCGTCGCTTGCGATCGCGACAGCGGTATCGCGAGGACAGAGATTCGCGCTGTTGAATCTCACGACAAACGAAACGCTCGAGTGTGTTGTTGCTCACATCGGCGGCTTTCCGGGTGAGCCAGTTCAGGTGGGCGTGGAGTTCATGCTGCCCAACCCGACGTTCTGGCGAGTGGCCTTCCCGCCGAGGGACTGGACTCCGCGCCACCCGGACGCAAAATCAAGATAAATTCGCCAATGCCGGCGTAGAGCCGCAAATTCGTTCCACCGAACGCCAACATAGCGGCAGCGCTACGTCACGATCTAGCCGAACGCGGCCGCGCTCGGTCCATGCCTCTGACTGGCTACTGCAAACCACTAAGTCCACCACCCGTTGTTTCCCGATGTCCCCTATAGATCCGAAATCGCTGCACCCACGCCCGCCAACGTGCGCTTCCGCCGCGTTTTTGCTATTCTTCCGACGTTCCTTTAAACTGGATATAATCCATGAAAACAAAGTCATTTTCCCTGCCATTGTTCGCGTTAACGCTCGCCTGTTCGCTCACCCTGTTCGCCACCGACAAAAACAAAGGTGGCGCCAAGGAAGACGCCCGTCCCTCCTACGAACTGCCGCAACCGGAACGCGAAACGCTCGACTTCGCGATGTATGGGAAAATTCGCGAAGAAGCCAGTGTGCATTCGCACGTCATGGACTATGCCTCCGCCCTGATGGACGGAATCGGCCAACGGTTGACCGGCTCCGAAAATCTGAAGAAAGCAAACGAATGGACCAAAGACCAATTCACGGCGATGGGCTGCAGCAATGCGCACCTCGAAGATTGGGGCGAATTCGGCATGGGTTGGAAGCAATTGAACACCTGGGTGCGCATGACCGCGCCCGACACCGCGGTATTTATCGCGCAGGCTGCGCCATGGTCACCGCCGACCAAAGGAGCAGTGAGCGCATCCGCCGTGTGGGTCGACATCAAAACGGAAAAGGACTTCGACAAATACAAAGGAAAGGTCGCTGGCAAAATCGTTCTGTACGGCGACATGCGCGAGGTAAAGCCCGTCGACAAACCGCTATTCACTCGCGACGAAGAGACCGACCTGCAACGAATCCAGAGCTATCCGATACACTTAAACCAAGCCGATAACTCGTTTGCGGCCTATTTGAAAAGCCTGGAAATCCGCGAAAAGGCAGGCAAATTCCTGGCGGCGGAAGGCGCCCTGGCGGTCCTCACCCCGAGCCGTGATGGCCGCAACAACGGCGGCTCCGGCGGTACCATCTTCGACGATACCGGCGCCGGCTTTGGCTGGCTCATCTATGAAAAGGACCACGCCGATCCCTTGCCAGTAGCCGTCACTGCCATTGAGAACTACGGCCGCGTCTACCGCCTGTTGAAAGCGAACGTCCCGGTGACCATCGAACTGAATATCGATACGCAATTCACCGGCGACCACGAACACGGTTTCGACACCATCGCCGAAATCCCCGGCACGGACCCCAAGCTGAAGGACGAACTCGTGATGGTCGGCGGCCACCTGGATTCCTGGGCTTCGGCCCAAGGCGCAACCGATAACGGAGCGGGAACCGTTGTGGCCATGGAAGTAATGCGCATCCTGAACGCCCTCCACGTAAAACCCCGGCGCACAATTCGCGTGGGCCTGTGGACCGGCGAAGAGCAAGGCGAGTTCGGATCATACGGCTATGTAAAGCAGCATTTCGGTTTCATTCCGCGCTCCACCGCTCCGGATCAAATGAGCGTCACGGAATTCGACCGCGATCCCGCCGGCCCGATCGAACTGAAGCCCGACTACCAGAGAATCTCCGCATACTTCAACCTGGACAACGGCAGTGGAAAAATTCGCGGCGTCTATTTGCAGGGGAATGGCGCCGTGGGTCCGATTTTCGCGCAATGGATCGAACCGCTGAAAGACGTCGGCGTCGCCACGCTCTCCATTCGCGACACCGGCGGAACCGACCACGAAGCCTTCGACGCCATCGGCATTCCGGGATTTCAGTTCATTCAGGATCCCTTGGACTACGGCTCGCGAACGCACCACTCCAACATGGACACCTACGAACGTTTGCAACCCGAAGACCTAGCGCAAGCCGCCATGGTCGAAGCCATCTTCGTCTACAACGCCGCCATGCGCGACCAGATGCTCCCGCGCAAACCCTTCCCCCATCCCGAACAAGAAAAAGATCTCTCCAAGCCGTTGAAGGGCGTCATGCCCGGCGCCGAGCTCCATGAGCAAACCCCGGGCCGATAATTCGTGTGGGCCTTCTTCCTTGTAGCGGCCGCCCTCTGCGGCGGGCCGCCAACCCAAATGCTTGGCAACCCCTCGGCCCGCTAGCCGGGTCCTCCGCCTTCTCCGTGATCCTCCACGCACTCAGCGTCTCCGTGGTAATTGTTCTCTTCTCACGCATCCGCTCCCGGCCCAACAGCCACCACAAAATACATCGCCGCCGTCGCCCCAACATTTCGAATTCCATGCTCCTCGTTCGACCGAACAAATCCGACCCCTCCAGGTCCCAATCGATAAGCCGTCCCGTTCACAGCAATTTCCACCGTTCCCTCGCGAATCAGCCACATCTCCGAATGCACATGGTGATGCGGCGGATGCGGCGCCCCGCCGGCCGGCAAAGTCGTTTCGTGTACTTCCAACGACTCTCCCGTCGCGAGCTTACCCTTCAACACCGCGCGAAACTCCGCGCCATTCGAACTCTCAACCGACAACTTATCGAACGGATACATCGCGGAAGGAAGCGCGTGCTGCTCGGGACCCTGCTCCCGTACAAGCAACAGCCCAGGTAACAGCGTGGTAGGAAACGCTACACACAATTCGCGACGGCTCATGGTCATGAGATTCTCCAGTCATTCCGGAAATTTCCAACGTTTCCCGCTTCTCTAGCAGCCGCCCTCCGCTTACCCTGAGTTGCGAAGGGCTTGCCCTGAGGTAAGAAGCGAGTCCGTCGGTTTCGAAACTTCAAATTGCGTTCGATTCGACCGTCACGCGGGCGCGAGCGAAACGCCTTCGAGGTCTGAATCCCTGGCAACGGAACCGGTGGCATCGGCTTTGTACTATATATTTTACACGCGTTGGCGAAGCGAACTCGGAATACCCAGCAGACCAGCAAGACCAGCGGCAAGAAAGCCGGAATAAACGGCAGGTTCGATTGCTGAAATACAGAAGGAATATCCTGCTGCCCGGTCCCAAGAAGAAGGACCGCAACGCGGTGAATAGACCAAGTCGCATGCGCCACAGACGTCGCACGATGCGCTGCGCGCCGAAATCGCCGCCGCGAATTAGCATGCGGAGGTCTCCGACAGCAGCAAACACGGGCGCATTGTGCGATCCCCTCGGAACCGTTCATGCTACTCGGTTATACGAGCATGGAATGAAAAAAAGCTTCAGTATCGAAGCCATTCTCGTAAGCGATTCAGATTCAATCCGATGTTCGTTGCGCCCGTGTTAACGCCGCGACGGCAGAAACTTCCAAATTGCTGGGTCTTCCTCGCCGAGAACCCAGGAGCAAAAACCTTGCAGGCCATCTTTCTGGACTAGCTCGTAGCGATCCTTAAAGGTGCGCACATCGGTGAAGAAGATCCATTCGCGCATCTGATCGCGATAGAAAAAGACGTAGGCGCTGTGATCATCCGGGTCCCACTGAATTTTGCCATTGTAGGCTTCGGCGAGCAGCAATGCATTGGGCGCGCTGATGGATTCAGCTGTGGGGTTTGGCTTCTCTTTGCTGGTCTCGTTCTCTTTCGTCGGCGCTCCTGTATACCAATGATAGCCGTACAGCGGAATGCCGAGGGAAAGCTTGCCTTTTGGAACAACTTTCAGCGCGTAATTGAGGTTGTCGACGGTCCAGTCCCAGCCGGCGACCGGCCCCGGCATGGTCCAGCGAGTGTGCTGGTCGTAGGTCATCAGACAAAGCAGATCGACGTATTTCGCAATGGCGGCAATGTCGTACCCGCCGCGCCAGTCGGTATAGATCCACTTGGCGAAGCCGCCGGTACCGGGGTAACCGGGAGCGTTCGGCACCGTGGCGATGGTCAATTGCAGGCCGGCTCTGTGCATCGCTTCTCCGGAGGTTTTCACCAACTCTGTCAACAGGTCGCGGTCGGTCCAGTCGATATTCTCAAAATCCAATTGGAAACCGGTATAGCCGTGCAGCTTCGACTCCCGGACCATCGCATCGCTCATTTGCATTTGAGCAGCGGCGCTGCCCGCGAGCATGTGGAACTTCTTCTTGTCGAAGATGGCAAGGATCGGCATGACCGGCAGCTTCTCATCCTGAGCTCGTTTGAGCACCGTCGGCTCAGGAGCTCCGGTGACCAAGCCATTCTCATCCACCTCGTACCAAGTGGGCACCAACAGGTCGATCTGCGAGGAATGCGCCAGGAAAGAGCGGATGGAGTCAGGACTATTGGTCAAATAAAACAGAGCCACCGGCGCTGCTTGCAGACCAGGGATGGCACTGAAAACAAACAGGACAAACAGAAGGAATCGCTTCATTTAAAATGGTCACTTCGCTTTCTACAAGATCACGCAGCGAAAGAATATATCCCGACTGCGAACCTCGCAATCCTTTTTCCCAAATGCGAACCGGCGTTTTTCCCGGAGACCGCTTAGAATACGAAGATGGCCGCTACCGGCATGCCCATTCCCCGCAAAGGATTCGGTCTTCCTTGGCTGCTTCTTTGTGTGGCCTTCGCTTTGCACGTCTGGGACGAAGCTGCCCACGATTTCCTCGGCTACTACAACGCCACCGTTCTTACCCTATACGGCCACTTCTCCTGGTTTCCCCGAATGGACATGGCCTTCCGCCAGTGGCTGATCGGCCTGATCGTAGCCATCCTCATTTGTAGCGCACTAACGCCATTCGCCTTCCGCAATTCGCGCTGGCTCCGCCCTTTGGCCTATCTTCTTGCCATCATCCATTTCCTGAACGGCCTCGGCCACATCACCGTGCAGATCCTCGGCCGGACCGTTCCTTCGGTCCATTTTGACGGCATCTCTCCGGGCTTCTACACCGCTCCTCTACTGCTAGCTGCGTCGGCCTATCTATTCTGGCGCCTGCGTAAAACCAGACTGCAGCCGGTAAGTCCGTTCCGCAGCACGGATTAATTGGTCCCGTTTGCTTTCGCGAGCCCGTGCAACCATCCTGCACACAACGAATGCGCTCAAGGTAGCGGCGGGTCTTTAGGTCCGTGCTTTCGCTTTTGGCTGGGCGGCAATGCTTACGTAGGGCCACCCCGGCACGAGCAACCGCAGGTCCGTGCATGCCCCGCTCAAGAAGCGAGGCGGGCAAACTTTTAGGTAGCGATTAGGAATTCAAGAGCCAGAAGCCGTTGATGAGAATCGGAATGACGCAAACGTAGGTACCGTGAACTTAGACATCCAGCCCAACTCTGCGGGACATTCCAAACCGTACAACCAGAGCAGCCATTACAAAGAGCACAACGCCGGTAAAATTCTTCACAAAAACATTGTTCCGGGGAGGGCCGCCAAGGCAGCCAGAAGTTTCGCGACAATTCCGCTCCTGTCACCTACTCCACGGTTGCAAGCGGATTACGGCATTGTCTACCGTCCTCAAAAACTTGCTACCGCCTCCGCTTCGCTCGGACAGGTTTCAAATATTGGCAGCAGCCGCGCGATCTCCAGCGCTTGCTTCAACTTCGGGCCAAGATTACAAAGCAGCAGCCTTCCGCCTTTGGCTTTTGCCTTTCGATGCATCTCGATCAGTGCCCCAAGCCCCGCGCTGTCCACATAATTCACGCGTTCAAGATTAATGACCATCCGTGTCGCGCCGGATGTGAGGAGATTGTCGATCATCGTACGTAACCCGATGCTCTCTTCGCCGAGCACAAGGCGTCCGCTGAGCGATAAAAGGTAGACTCCATTGGTCTCCCGCTGTGTTATTTCCAAAGGCACGCTTACCTCCCCATAGGCCGACATATGGATTTACGGTTTCATCCATAATAGCTTCTGGACCGCTGATACGGAAAGCTGCGAATGACGGTGCTCGGCACCCTTCGAAGGAAGCGGCGGGTACGTGGCTTTGCGGTGAGCTGACCGGCCGAATGAGAGAAGACGCGGCCGTGCTTCGCGCTCGAAGCCAGCTAGCGATTGTGAGTCATTGGCCACGTCGTCAGGAAGGAATTTGAGCGCCAGGAAGCGACCAAGGCGCGTGTCTTCGGCCTTGTACACCACGCCCATTCCACCTCGGCAGAACTTCCCGATGATGCGGTAACGCGACGTCGTTTGCCAGAGGAACGTGCTCGGTTCCGATTGGTTCGCAATCCCAGGTTGCGAGCGTCCCCCAAGTCAACGAATCGCAAGAACGTGGCGCTAAAAACCGGAGCGGGACGACGCCTCGAAGATGAGTTGCTTATCCATGTCCAGCATTTGTTTGCGATAAGCATACAGAGCGACAAAAATAACGGCAAAAAGCGGGAGCAGGCAGAAGATGCGCAACGGCTCGACGAGCGACCAATGTTCGAGATCAGGAAGGTAGTCGGCATACAGGAAAAATCCGAAGAGATAAGCGACCAGAATCATCCCGGAGTTGCTTTGGAACTCGGGATACGAGCACGTGTGCGGAATTTTGCGGAAATGGATCAACAGCACTTCGACCAGGAAGACGGTGCTCACGATCAGGATTGCCGTGTGCAGCAGGGCATTGCGCCAGCCGAAGAAATATTGTGTAGCGACAAAACAGCCTGGCGCTAGCGAGGGCAACGAAAACGTCAGGAGGATCCGGCGCGCGACGGACCTCGGGAGCCGGTCACCGGGAGGCAGCCAAAACCTGAAGACCCAGTTGGCGTCGAGGGCAGCGGGAACTTCGAACGCCGCGCGCACCCCGATGATCACGCAGTAGCCGAGAATGAACGGAATGGACAGAAAGTCTGCCGAAGGCGCGTGGCGGATCAGAAAAAGCTTGTCGCCACGGATAGACGTGATGCTTTCGGCGGCAGCGACGAGGCCCAATGCAGCGAAGGCCGAAATAACTTGTAAGTGAGCATCGCTCCGCAGCAGGGTTCTGGCAACGAATTGATAGCACGCGCGCTGAAAAGGTCCGCGGAGAATCAGTCGATAAAGCGGGGCCAGTGGCGAAAAAGAAAGGCGCAGGTGCGGCAGCGGACCGGCATCGGTGGTTTCCGGAATGCGCAGGAACGACCGGCGAAAGCTGGATGCGAAGCCAACAATCGCGATAAGCCCTGTCAGCGCAAAGACAGACAGGGCTGCTCTCGCGATGACGGCTGCAAACGTGTCGGTTCCTTCGAGCCAGATGGTGCGCGCGATCCCGAGCGTCGACACGGGCGGCAGTATAGCGAGCTTTTGTGCCTCGACGACGGACATGCTGAGCAGTTGATCTGGAACTGTAAACGCGCTCGCAAGCAGTCCCAGGAGAACGACGGCAAGCGCGAAGCGCACAACCAGCGAAACTCGTCGAAACGCACCCGCCGGCAAGATCGCCACCAACAGACCACTCACGGCAAACACCGCGAGAAAACCGAAGAGACTCGCGAAGACGACGGCCACCGCGTGGCCAGCCGAGAAGCGCAGAAAAATCAGCAAAGAGCCTTGCGAACCAACGACAGCGACAGGAAACAGAACAAAAGACGCAGCGTTGACCATGACCGCAAAGAGGGCGACAAAAACGAGTACCGCGGCAAAATTAGCGAAGAAGAGCGTGCCGAGCGGTATAGGAAGGCCGACGAGGTTCGCGTGGTCGCGGCGGTCGAGAAAGACGGAATCCCACCGCCAGAGGGCCACGGCGCCACTGACGGAGGTCGAGAGAACCACAAAAAAATACTCGTCGGGGATCGTGGCGGTGAACGGGTCGTAGACGCCGTCTCCACGGAGGAAACGGATCAGCGAGCCGTACTTCTCGAACATGAGAAGCGAAACCAGCAAACCAGGCATGGCAAGCAGGATAAGCAGGGCTCCGACGCCGAGACCTAGCTCTTCGCTGCCGGTTTCGCCCCCCCCGTGAAACATGCGCCCGACGAACAAGCGTACCAGGCATCCGAAAGTGGTTCGCGAAAATGTATCCCAACGTTGTTCCAGGAAAGATTTAGCGGCGCCGAGCATCATGCAACCACCACGTCGACAATCTCGTTCGCAACCTTGCTCACGTCGCGGTCTTCGACCAGCTGAAGAAAAGTGCTTTCCAGCGAAGACTCGCCGATGCTCTCGCGGACGTCGGCGGTGGAGCCGTACGCGATGACCTGGCCCTTTCGAAGGATGATCAGCCGCGAACAGATTTTTTCCACGACTTCCAGGACATGCGAGCAGAAGAAAACGGCCTTGCCTTTTACGCTCAACGCCTGGACCAGGTTCTTGAAGATGAGCGCGGAGGTTACGTCAAGGCCGGAAAGCGGCTCGTCGAGAATCAAAACGTCAGGGTTGTCCATCAGCGCAGCGATCAGGAGAATGCGCTGTCGCATGCCTTTTGAATACGACCCAAGCGCCACGTCGCGGTGCGGCCATAAAGTAAACAGTTCGAGAAGCTGGTGGATGCGGGAATTCTGCCGGGCCGAGGGCATGCCGCGAAGCGTAGCGACCATTCTCAGATATTCTTCGCCGCTCAGGTAGGGATACAGATTGGCTTCTTCGGGGACATAGCCGAGATGCTTGCGGTAGGCGACCAGGTCCTTGTGAATGTCTTGACCGTTGTAGACGACTTGGCCACGCGTGGGTTGCAGCAGCCCGGTCAGCATTTTTACGGTAGTGCTTTTGCCCGAGCCGTTGGGCCCGAGGTAACCGAGGATTTGGCCTGGTTCAAGAGAGAAGCTGATCTCTTGCACGGCGGGCGAGGAACCGTAGAACTTCGAGAGCCCTGTTGCTTGGAGCATTGGTCTCCTTTGCACTGGGGCGTAGGGGTGTGGTAGCTGGAACATTGTTTGGACACCAGCGAGGTCTCTAAGGTTCCAACATCATAGCTCGAGCCAAGGGTAAGCGGTGAGAGGCATCCTTGCGGTAGTGCCACTTCAGGCTCGCGTCGTGCAGGAAAATGCGCTATAAACCCACGATCAGCGTCGACGGGTAGGCTCGCGACCCGCGCTGCTCGAGGTGAAAAAACATGACTCGCGCTTCATGGCACAGGTTGGCCACGGCCCTACTGTTCAGCTTCATTCTTTACTTCGTTTCTTCTGGCCTGGTAACAGCAAGCCGTCTCGCCGTGCGATCGCCGGAAACGGCTGGCCCCGCCTCGAACGACGACAAGAGCCAATGGCGCAAGTTGCAAAGGGGCATGTCTAAGGACGACGTGAAAAAGCTGTTGGGAGAGCCAGGGAAGGTCTCTGTCTCTAAATACTATGAATTCTGGTATTACGCGGGCGGGAGTGTCACCTTCGACTCGAAAAGCCGTCTTGATTCCTGGAACGAGCCCTAAGCGATGCCGGAACGTATAAATCCCTATGACTTGGGATCCCAAAGAAAAGGCACACAAGGCTTACTTGTTCGCCGATTCCTTCCCCACCGCTCTCGTTGAAACCGGCAATTGGAAGGATCACGTTGTTGTTTATGGCAGCGAGCGTTCCGTCGGCGCCAGGGAAATTGGCCTGCGGAGCTCGACAGAGTTGCTCGACGGCGGGAGGCTTGCGAGCGAGGCATTTTCGAGCGCAACCGGTTCGCCGGAAGCCCTTGTCGTTTCACGGCGAAGCCGGGAAAAAGTAATTGGCCGGTGTCGCTAAAAAGAAAATCAAATAGCCCACAAGTTGTTGTCGTGCCTGGTCTTGTTGCCGGGTCTCCGCTGACGCGAAAGCATTATCAGCCATTTGTACAACCACGATCGCCGTTGTTCTGGCGGTTACCACTGGTCTGAATATAGTCAAATGAGGAGTCTCTCCCCCAATGCAGCGCGTGCCTCCAAGTTTTGGGCCCAATCGCTCCCCCGGTCCGCGGCGCAGCTTTTGCACCGCACAGTGCCTTAAACTCCTGGCTGTTTTCGCCTTACCTCTTGTCCTTTTAAATTCGTCGGGATGTGCGGGCGGATTTCAAGGTCATAAGCCCGTGGCCCCCTCGATCACCCAGCCCGCGAGCATCACCGTCTCCCTTGGCCAGACCGGAACATTCAGTGTCACCGCTACGGGAAGCGGCCCCATGACTTACCAGTGGTACATGAATGGGACACCCATCAGCGGCGCTACTTCGAGCACCTACACCACTCCGGCCACCGTCGCGGGCGACAACGGTTCGCAATTTACCGTCACGGTCTCGAACTCTGCCGGCTCCGCCACCGGCGGGCCCGCAACTCTCACGGTTCTACTTCCTCCTCCGCTCGCCAAAACAATCGTTCCTAGTTCCGCGACGCCTCCTTATAACTCCTCGGTGAAGCTGTTTCCCACTTTTTCCGGCGGCACAGCGGTTATTGGTTCGCATGGCGTAGGAAGCTCGGACATCAGCACCTCTGCAGTAAGCGGCGCGTCGTACCCAACGCCACCGCTGACATCGGCCACAATCTATACGCTGACGGTCACCAATTTAAAAGGCGCTGTGGTTTCCACCACCTGCCTGGTCACGCCGACGCCCGTCCAGCTGACGCCGATTTCGCCGGCCAGTCAGACCGCCGCTCCGGCTGCAATCGCCTTTGTCGCCACCGCCAGCGGCGGCGCGACTGACGCGATCACGTGGACCGCAAGTGCGGGCACTTTCAACGGAAACGTATGGACTCCTCCGAACGTTGCCGGGACTTACACCATCACCGCAACCAGCGTCGATGAGCCGTCTGTTTCTGTGTCCACGACAGTCACCCTCAGCGCTCCTGTAATCCTGACTCAGCCCGTCGGCCAGCACCTTTGCACCGGAAGCGCCCTATCGCTCTCTGTGATTGCCTCTTACGCTTCGAGCTATCAGTGGAATCTGAACTCAGCGCCGATTCCGGGCGCGACAAGTTCGAGTTACACCGTGCCTTCCGCGCAATCTGCGAATGCCGGAAATTATTCGGTCACCGTGACCAACGGGCTCGGGAGTGTGACCTCAACTCTTGCTGCCATCACAGTAGGGACAACGGCCATTCTTTCGAATCCCGCGAGTATTTCTCTGATACCGACACAGATAGGTCTATTCTCGGCTTCCGGCCAGGGTGTGGGGTCGGTTTCCTACCAGTGGTATCAGATTCCATCGGGCGGCACGACAGGCGTGGCGCTTTCCGGTGCGACGTCCAGCAACTACGCCACGCCGCCTGTAGACATGACCTACAATGGCGATCAGTATTACGCCACTGTCACGGACTCCTGCGGCACCCTGACCAGCATGAACGCGACACTCACCGTTAGCGCCGGTAACGCCCCACCAACGATTCTCACGCAGCCGGTCGGTCAGACGGTCGCTCCCGGCGGCACACCCTCCTTCACTGTGGTGGCCTCGGGCACGCCAACCCTTTCCTACCAGTGGTACCGAATTCCCGCCGGGCAGACTACTGGAACCGCGATCGCTGGCGCTACTTCCGCCACCTATACAGTTCCTTCCACGGCTACCACAACCGCGAACGACCAGGACTCTTACTACGTCGTCGTAACCAATAGCTACGGACAAGCCACTTCGCAACCTGCTTCACTGGCGGTTGGCAGCGGAATCCAGATCACCCAGCAACCCGTCACGCAATATGTCGACGTAGGTGCGTCCGCCACATATCAAGTCACTGCGACCTCCTCCCTGCCGTTGACCTACCAGTGGTACCGGGCCGCCCCCGGTTCTTCCACATTCGCGGCGATTTCAGGAGCGACCAATTCGACATACACCGTGCCCTCGGCCAGCAGTGCGGACAATGGCTCAGTTCTTTACGTCGTGGTGAGCAATGGAGTCACTTCGTCGGTTACCAGCAACTCCGCAGGACTCTTCGTTGGCGCGCTCTCCGGCGTTCCCAATCTCTGCAACAGCAACTGGTCTGCCCTGGGCGATGCCGTCGCTCAACCGTCGTGCGCGTACCAACTGACCACCGCCACCAACGACCAGCATGGCGAGATGGTCTGGCCCACCCTGATTTCCACCGGTGACATAGAAATCAGTTTCAGCGTCACTTTCAGCAATCCGAGCGCTCTTCCAGCGGATGGCTTTACCGTGCTTCTAGCCGATCCATCCCTGGGCGCCACACCGACCAGTTCGGGTGCCGTCGGAATGGGTTTGGGCGCAATGGGCATTCCCGGGCTGCTCTTCGAGCTGGACACCTATCACAATGGCGGAGAACCACCGGTGCCCTACATCGGCGTAACCCGAGGCGAATCCGCGCTCTTCGAGAAGCCCTACTTTAACGTTAACACCAACATTCCGGCCGTTGTCTCCAGCTCAATGTCCATCACGCACAGCTACACCTATTCGCTCGTGCAAGGGCAGATGAGCGTAACCATGGATGGCAACCAACTCTTCTCGGGTACGGTTACGCCTCCACCGGTGGCTTATCTTTTTATTACCGCTTCCACGGGTGGCTCCTACGAAGACACCGTCGTCAGCAACGTATCGGCGACGATTTCGGCGCCGGCCAACTAATGCGAGCCGCTCAAGGAGAATTCGTAATGCAATCCTTTCTACTTTCCGCTTTGTTGTTACTCGCAGGCGCATCGGCCGCTCATGCCCAGGCCTCGTACAGCGGCGACGTCGCGGCTACCTATCACTGGGTCAGGACAAATGCAGGTCCGGGAGATTGCGGCTGCTTTGGGCTGAATGGCGGAGGACTTTCCGGCTCGTGGAATTTCCAGGGTCCATGGTCCGTCGTTGCGGACATCAGCGCCGAGCACACCGGCGGCGCGCCGATCGGCAGTTCTCTAACGCTCGCCTCATTCTTGGCCGGCGCGCGCTACCAGGTTCCGCAACGCTGGATCGAGGGAAAGCATCAGCCACACCCCTTTGCCCAAATCCTGATAGGTTCAACTCATGCAGGCGGCGGGGTTGCCGGCGTAGCCGATGGATCCTTTCAATTCGCCACGCGCGTCGGCGGCGGCGTCGACGTACCACTCAATTCCCATTTTGCAGTGCGTGTCCTTCAGATCGACTATTACCTCACCACTTTCGCCAACTCCACGAACAACCACCAGAACAATTTCTTGGTGGGCGCCGGTATCGTCTACCACTGGTGGCGATAGAAACAACAAATTCGACCATAGCCTAGACTTAGACTAGGGAGAAATCCTCTCGAGGGCGAGATCGCGCGTGGGAGGACCCAGAAATGCGATGGCCAGAATCGCAATGAACATCGCCACGGCAATGAACGCGAAGACGCCGGTCGTCCCAAATTTCTCGAGTATGCTAGCGATAAAAAATGATGTGAAGATCGCCGAAAAACGGCTCCAGGAATATACGAAGCCAACCGCTCTTGCCCGAATGCTCGTCGGGAAAAGTTCCGTCTGATAAGCGTGGTAGCTGTAGGACATAATGTTGTTCGCGAGCGTTAGGCCCACTCCCATCGTGATGAGAGAAATCCCACGGGCCATCTGACTGAACAACAATCCGCAGACCACAATCGCTGTCGCCGAGACTAGGATCACCGTTCGGCGCTCAAATCGGTCGGCTATCAATAGTCCGACTACAGGTCCAACCGGCGCCGCAATAGCGATAATCGATGAAAATAATAGGCTGTTCGTAATTGTGATGCCCTGTTTTATCAGTAGTGTCGGCACCCAGTTGGCGAAACCGTAGAATCCAACCGTCTGGAAAACGTTGAAGATGATCATCATTGTGGCGCGTTTCGCGTAGGGCGCCATCCGGATGTTGCTGAAGCCTCGCCCTGTAACCACAGGTTCGGGCGGAGCAGGAGCTCGAAGCGGACGGCCAGATTCTTTTTCGACCATCGACTCGATCTTCCGCAAAACGCGATCGGCTTCCGGGAGTCGCCCTTTCTGAGCGAGCCATCTGGGACTCTCGGGTAGTGCTCGCCGGACGAACCAGACGAAGACCGCGCCGTGTGCGCCAATGATCACAATCCAACGCCAGCCATCGACCCCGAGCGGCCGGTGCGGCACAAGAAGGTACGACAGGAACGCGACGATCGGAACAGACAGGAATCCCACCGCTTGCTCGCAAGCAAAGGCACGTCCGCGAATCTGTTTCGGCACGAGTTCGGAGATGTACGCGTTGATGGTGACCACCTCTACGCCTATGCCTAGCCCCGCCATGAAGCGCCAAAAGTTCAAACCTGCGGCTGTGGACTGAAATGCCACGATCCCATTCGCGACCGTGTAGAACAATAGAGAGTAGGTAAAGATCGTTCGCCGGCCGAAACGATCTGCGAGAAAGCCGCAGCAAATCGTCCCAAGAAAAAGTCCCAAGAATAACGCGGCGATAAAACTCGCCACGCCGGTCATGCCGAACAAACCCTTCGTGGTAGTCGTAAGAATGCCGCTTCTGACAAGGCCAGGCGCGATATAACCGGAGTACAGCAGATCGTACAATTCGAAGAACATACCGAGGCTCAGCAGCACGACGAACTTCCAGATCGTCCAGGTGGCCGGCAGGCGATCAAGTCTTGCGGAGATCGTGCCAGCCGACAGCGAACCTCCATTTGTAGCGACCTGCATGCCGTCGGAAGTCGCCATCGTGGCCTTAAGGCAATGTAACGGCGGCGACCGAAAAACCGCGAAGCGTGAATTCATCGGCATCAAGTTTCGTGGTTGCCGGTATTTTGGATCCCGTAGTTGCGTCAACAAAACTGATCTGGCCGTTGCGGGCCCCTGGTATCGAGACTTCCAGATCACGGTCGCGCTTGTTGACCAGCAGGACTCTTTTCTTGCCGGATTTTGTAAGAACCGCGAGGGTGTAGAGATACTCGGTGTTATGAGCGGATTCGGCGAAAGGTGCCATGGCCACGAGTTTATCGCCGGGTGCGAAATTGTCTTTCAGCAGTTTCAAAACCCAGAAACGAGCGTTGGGTCGACCATCGTTCCAATCCACCATAGAAACGCTCGGGTATTGCGTGGGGTAGCCTACGAGTTGCGACTCGCCGGCAACCGCGATTCCCATTTCGGTCAAGTGGCCGAACAGGTACGCAAATTCAGCTCCGGCAAGGTTCCAATAGTTACCCGGGATGGATTTTGTGATATGCCCCGGCGCGCTTTGGTTCCCGTCGTCTGCCGAGATGATCCCGATTTCATCGATCATTGTCTGGGTATTCGCAGAGAGCCGCTGTCGAATGGCTTCGACATAGCGAACGGTGCAGAGGAAACCGTCTGCGTGCGCGAAAACCGTATGTTGCTGGATTTCGAGAGTCTCGTCCGGGGTGGGAACCGCATAGAAGTGATACGAAACATAATCCAATGGCACTCCCGCGCGATGATTCTTCGGATTCAGGAAGTACTCAAAGTAATCCGGACGCAGGCCGGGTAAGGCGAGGGCCGTGCCAATGAACTTCGTTCCTGGCTGTAACTTTTGCAGTTCGGTAACGATTGCGTCGTACGCGTGCGTGTAGGTCTCCGGCGTCATCTCGTGTTCGAAATCAACTTCGTTGAGAACCTCCCAGAACGGGATCGAAAAGTGATAGCCGGACTCATGAAACTTGCCGAGTTCGTCGGTGAAGCCGCCTTTGGTGTACCAGGAAAGAAGCCGGCCGTAATAGCTTGCGACCTCCTGAAAACTGGGATCGCGCAATTCCTTGCCTTGTTGGTAGTTCCAGATGACCTGGTTTGGATCGTCGGGATAAGAAACTGGTTTTGCACTCTTGAACATCCATTGCGGAATGACGCTGAAGTTCACAGCGACGGGATGGCCTTTCGTGGCGTTCAGAAAGTCGATCGTTATCGGATCGATGAGTGAGAAATCCCAGAACGTTTCCTGACTGGTCGGCGGCTTCAGTTCGGCCACGCCCAGCCGTGGGTAGGGCAGCCAGGGAACGAAGCGAACGTAGTCCGCTCCGAGATCTTTTAGAGACTGAAAAGCGTTGTCGTGAACCGGCGTTCCGCGGCGAAGCGGTGGATTCACAACAACCTGGAGAGTCGCGGTAGTGTGCGACGTCGACTCGGTCTTGTTCCAGTCGGGGGATATCGTGAGAGCGGCGTCTTGAGGACGGACGGGTGAAAACAAAACCAAAGAGAGAACTAAGATCCATAGGTATCGACCGAGGAGCATCTGACGCATTCGTTCCTCCCGCAGCCCGACTGTTCTTCGGGCGCTACTCAGCATATCTGGATAAACTCGACGCCGAGCAACAAAGCCAGTTTCTTCAGCTTCCCGGCAATGTGTCCCAAGCCAACGGCGCAGTGATGGGCGGGTCCGCGACTGTTCCATTCTGCAAGAAATCCTCTAACGCCCACAGAAAAACGGTACCGGCTGTTGGTGTTGCCGATTTCGAGAATTGCTCCGGGAACGGAGTCGCCGTGAGCGCACAAAAATTTCAGCTTTCCTTGAACCGTCTCTACCACGGAAAGCAGCGTCACAGGCCCATGCTGGATCGACATCTCGATCGACAAGCCCTGTCCGGTCTTGCCGTGATATAGGCGCAACGGGCGCACCTTGGTCTTGCCTTGAGCGATGGCGATGTGGCCTGGGCCGTCGTGCCCCATCAGCAACACGTCGTCCTGATAATCTGCGGCGTAGTACTCGGTAAAAGAGCCGCCAGCACCAAACGAATCCATGATCTTCATGGCCTGAACATTCTTGATTTCGTACTCGCCCGCAACCGGTATACCGCGGTTCGTCAAGAGGCTGGTGCCGAGGATGATAGAGTTGACCACATCCGCGTTCTCCGAATTTTCTGTGCCTTGATAATAGTAGGCCAAAGCCCCCAAAGCATGCGCTTCAACCAGTTTGTCAAGCGCAACCGACGTGCGGGCTGAGCGTTCGATTTCCTCCGGACGACAGTCCGCTTGAATGTCAAAGTACTCCTGAAATTCTGCAATTCTCTGCTGCGTCGCTTGTGACGTTACCGAGCGGCGCAGAGCCGCCAACTCATCGACTTCCAGCATTTCGACGTGTCCACCGAAGTGAGCGATGTGCCGGGTCAAGTCGGAGTAGACGTCGAGCATTCCCCCATAGTACTGACCCATCAGGCCCAGGCGATTGTGTTCCATCGAGTAAGCCACGCTCGCTGCTTCAACCCACTCGAGGATGTCACGCCACGCGCCAGGGTCGTTCTCAAGCGTGCCGGTTACTTGGAAGAAAGGGATGCCGCACCTGGTAAAAACATTTGCAATTTCAGGGACTGGACAGGCGCCACAGTACGCCAACCATTCTTCGGTCATCTTCGTTCGGTCAGCCATTGCGTTAAAGGATTCGTAATCAATGGCGGGAGTCGGTGAAAGGTTCAAGATGACCACCGGAACCTTTGCTCGCCGCACCGCCGGCAGTACCGTTGAGGAAAGTGCGTATGTACTGACGTGCAGAAAGATGAGATCGACGTCTGCGCGGCGGAAGGCGTGGCCTGCTTCGAGAGCCTTCTCCGGAGTGTCGACTAAACCCAAGTCAACGATCTGAGCGCCTGTCTCTGCAAGCCTTCGCGATATTCGTGCCGTGTAACCCAGCAATCGCTCGCGCAGGCCGGAAAACTGAGGCCAATACGCCTCAAGGCCGATGGCGAAAAGGCCAACCTTCAGTTGCTTGGTATTGGTTCCCATAGACTCTCGTCCGATCGTTTCGTCTTGCTCCTCGCAGCGCTCAGTAGTGCCACTGCGTTACATCTTCTTGCCCCGCGTTCTTTTCCACATGCTCCGCCATCCACTTCACCAGATTCGCCGTCGTGGTCGGCTGCCATCCGTGCCCCTTCATCGGCCGCCCATATGCAAACTCGCAATCGCACGCCGGATTCGTCAACTTCTTCATCTCCTCTTCCAGCTTGTACACCGCCAGATTCAAATAAAAATTGTCCATGTCTCCTACGTACACATAGACCTTCCCGCGCAACTTCGGTCCGAGCGTCGCCCAATTCGTCCGGATGTTATAGCTCAAATCGTATCCATGGTCGCGCATGTAATTTGCCACGTCGTGATCGATCTTGCCCGTGCTCTTATCCCACAGCGGTTTCGGATACCCATCCTCACCGAGCGGCCCAAACGTTGCTTCCCAAATCTCAATCTGCTCGCCCGACCGGTTGTGGCTGCCCAGCACCGCTTCCATTTCACTGAACTGCCGCACGGTAATCATCACCTGGCCTTGCGACGTGCGCATGATCGGCCGCGGCACCTGAAACCACGTGTGACCCGGTGCGAAAAACGCATTTTCATCCTCATATATATTTACCATCTGGTAACTTCGAAAGTCCACCTGATCCGGATACAGCGTCCACGTTCCTCCAAAAAAATCCGGATAAAATACCTGTGCTCCGAGCGCTTCCCATCCTCCTGTCGAGCCTCCCGTCAGCACTCGCGCATAGGTTTTTGCAATCATCCGGAAATGCGCCTCGAGATACGGAATCATCTCCCGCACCAGGGCATCCCCATAGGGCCCATTGTTCACCGAATTTACCGCGTACGAATCGTCGTAGTACGGCGTGGGATGCTGAAACGTCACCGCGATCATGCGCGGAAAATTGTCCGACATCCACGCCCGCGAAAACTCGTGTCCGGACTCACGATTCAAATCCGCCATTCGCGCGCGCTGCTCCTCTGGAATGGACGGGTCCTCGGTCGTGAATCCGAAGGGATTTCTCAAACTGAAATGACCCTGTTCATAAATCACCGGATAATGCGCATTTGGATGATCCTCATACCCCTTCGGCAGCAGCACGATCGCACCGATGTACATCGCGTGCCCCCAGAATTTCGTCAGCAGCTCACTCTGAATCTTCACGTGCTTTACAGACGCCGTGTCCTTCGGCTCTTCGATCGGCGGAATCACCTTCGTCAAACTCAGCTTCACCTCGTAGCCCGCCGCCGCATCGAGATGCACCTTCTGCACTTCACTGTACAAATTACCCGGCGACCGGTTGAAGTGCTGCCCCTCCCACTGATCCATGTGCAGCCACACCGTGTGCCCATCCGCGCGATGAAACTCCGTGTAAATGTTCAGGATCGCCTGCACGTAATAATCGCCCGCCGGAATCTCCCGCAAACTGTGCACCGGCGCGCCGAACGTGTCGCCATCGATCACCACCGCCTGCCCCGCTTCGAGTGCATTCACGTCCACGCCATACAGCGGCCCCGAATCTCCCCAACTCCCCGCGACCATCCGCGGCTCCGGCTTATCCGTCTTCGTAATCACGACAAACGCGCGTCCGGTAATTGGTTCTGCATGCACACTCGCCGGAAACGACACCTCAAACCGAGTCAGCCCCGCCGCCACCGCCTGCGACCCGGCGTTGGCCACGCGCAACGGAGCGCCGCCCGCCACCACAAATATCGCCGTCCCCACAAGCACCAAAACAATCGCCGCTCGCGCCTTCCTCCTCGACCCATTTCGAAGCATGCTGTTCTCCTCGACCGGTAAACCGCCGCGAATCTTGGCACACGCGCCGCGGTGTGTCCAGCGGTCACGCTCCGGCCGCGCAGCCTTGTCGCGGAAGATAGCGCACGAAGATAGGGGTCTCCGTACAGCGGTCAAAGGGGTTGCCCGCGGGTACGAGGAACGATTGATGCTTGACAAAGTCAACTAACTAGTTGACTCTGTCACTCATTCCGAAACGCCGGGAGGGCCGCCGCATGGCGCAAACGAACTTGACTCCGCGCATCGGCACGGTTCGCCGCTTCAATCGCTTTTACACCCGCGAGATTGGCGTATTGCAGGAGGCATGGCTTAACGGCCCTTTCTCGCTGACCGAAGCACGGATCCTCTATGAACTCGTGCATCGCGAGAAACCCACCGCGACGCTCGTCCGCTGCATCCTCGACCTCGATCCCGGATATCTCAGCCGCATTTTAAGCTCCTTCGAGCAGCGCGGACTCGTCAAAAGGACGCCTTCAAAAGACGACGGCCGCCAAAGCCTGCTGGCGATTACCGCTGAAGGCCGTCGACAGTTTTCCCCGCTCGACGCGCGCACCGATCAACAAGTCAGCGGAATGCTCGGCAAACTCTCCGACAACCAACAACGCCAACTGCTCGGCGCGATGCAAGCGATCGAGAAACTCCTGGCGCCGCCGGGAAGCCCGGAGACCGCGCGGAAGGCTCCCTATGTGCTCCGCCAGCATCAACCTGGCGACATGGGCTGGGTGGTGTACCGGCAGGGTCTGTTGTATGCGCAGGAATACGGCTACGATGAGCGCTTCGAGGCATTGGCGGCGGAAATTGTCGCGAAATTCGTCCAGAACTATGATGCAAAACGAGAAAGGTGTTGGATTGCGGAAAAGGACGGCGAGATCGTTGGCTCGGTCTTTCTCATCAAAGACTCGAAAGCCGTAGCGAAGCTCCGCCTGCTGTACGTCGAGCCGTCCGCGCGAGGATTGGGGATTGGCTCGCGCCTGGTTGTCGAGTGCCTGCGACTTGCGCGGCAAGCCGGCTACAGAAAGATCGTATTGTGGACGCAGAGCGAACTCGGCGCGGCGCGGCACATTTACAAACAAGCAGGGTTCCGCGTCGTGGCGAAAAAACGGCATCACAGCTTCAGCAAGGACCTAGTCGCAGAAACCTGGGAACTTTCCCTGTAGCGAGCCCCTTGCCCCGCACCGTGTCCCAGATTCCCTGTCTGGGAAGAAGCCAACGATGGCAAACTTGTCATGAAGGAAGAAGTCCAAGGACGCTGCATGGTGAAGATCACCTCGCCCGGGCTGGCCGTCCTCGACCATCCGACGACAGGCAGCTCGGAACGGCAGCCGCTGGCTCCCCTCGGCAACCGAGAGCATTCCGTCTCAGCACCTGTTCGAAAGGCCACAGTCGTACCTGAGACAAACTGTTTCAGCCTGAGACACTCGCTTCACTTCCGATTCATAGGAAATTCCTAAGCCTCCTACTATCATTCACTTCTACGCTGGTCTTCCTCCTCCCTCCTTTGGCTTCCCGCGTGCAATTCCCTTCTCGGGACACTGTGCTCCCGGCTCATCCCGTGTGTATCTTCACCCGATGCAACCGGGGCTCGCGCCTGGCAGAGTTCCGCTGGCTATGGGGCTACTCGCGAATGACATGGATTGCCGATGAACGGGATTGCGCAGGACAACTCGCGCGGTTTTTTCCAAAGCTTCCCGAGGTGCGCATTCCGGTTCGCGTCACCCCGCAACGACCCGGCCAGATCAGATTGCAGGAAGCCACCGTGGTCGAGTTCGGCACCGTCGACTTCGCCATCTTCCTGTCGAAATTGGCCCTCGAGTTCGACGATCGCGTGCGCATCGTTCGCGAGGGAGGAGGACGTCCTGCTGAGGCAGCCGTAGTCGCATTGCAGTATCACGACGACCGCAAAGCCGTGGCCGTGCGATTTCTCGACAGCCCTTGTGAATGGATGATTGCCCGGTGAACCTATGTTTACAACACTGAATTTGTCCGCTCCCCCGAAACGAGACAGCTCGCGCGAAGCGCAATGGGAAGAAGCTCGCTCGGTCTTTCCCATTTATCTCGCGCTCGCCAAGCACCTGCAAATTGAAATTCCGTTTCCGCAGAACAAGCGCGTGTTGCAAGAGAAGCCCGAGGAGGAATTCTCCAAGCAGGTGCAAACCTGGTTGGATTCCATGGATATGCAGGTCCAGGCGCATCAGTTGCGCCAGCTCTTGCAGACCACCACGCTCAACGCCAGCGAAAGCGGTTTGCGTGCTCTGATCATGCGGCACCTTCGCAAGACATCAAAGACCATTCCAGACCGCGACAAGATCGATTTTCTGCTGGTCCAGTATTTTGCTTTGTGCGCCCCCGCCAAGATCTACCACAAACAGATCGAGCTGGTCGACGTAGCGCAAGTCATGAAACCCGTCCTCGGCGACGTGGACTGTACTCCCATGGGCTGGTGCGATCCTCTCGAAAAGATGATCGTCGCGCTGCGCGGATTCAAGAGTCTCCGTGACATTCTGAAAACCAATTTCATCGAGCAAGGCCGTCGCGTCAAAGAAAGCGCCGGAGGCATGTTTTACGATCCCTCCGCCATGATTGCCTTTGTCCGTTTCAATTTTCTCCTTCGTCGGACGCTCATCGAATTGATGCACGCGGACCTGATCTACATCCGCTCCGGAATCAATCACCTTGAAACCAACGGCGCGAAAACCGTCAATTGCCAGACGTACGGCTTAACCTCCACCGAGCCGGTCAATAAGGTCCGGCAGCTCGCCGATGAGTGGAAACAGCCCTTTCAGAAGGAGTACAACGAACGCTCGGTGAATCAGGCCTTTGAGAAGCTCCTGGCGCTGCGCTCTGACGTCGAAAATACCATCGAAAAAGTTCTCGGCAAGCCCATGGGCAGCGGCCTCACCGTCAGCGCCTTGGAATCGCCATCCTCGTCCGACGCTTCGCATTCGGCGGTCTCTGCGTCCAAGAATGAAAAATCCCCGGCTTCTGGCGCCGGAAAAGCGGCGGACAGCGATCCCACCCTCGATTTCGAAAGTTGCATGGAGAAAGTTTGGGAGCAATTGATCTCCGCGCCTCCGTCCCGGGGCCGCTCGATGACCACGGTGCGAATCGGCGCGGCCCGCTTGCTGATGTCCTCCTGGGAAGTCACCGCTTTCGTCAGCGAAGACAGCCCCGCCGCCGAGGATTTGCGCCGTGCCGTGGTCGCGAGAGCTCTCGTAACCGCTGCAATCGAACAAGCGAAGCAAGCGGGCAACACCTCGTCTCTCGATGGTGTTCTGCCAATCGCGCGCGTCGAAGTTTCTCGTTTGCAGGAGCGCGTCGAAGTGGCCAAGCAAGCCAAGGACACCGAAGCTGCCGTGAATCTGGGCATCAGTACGAAGCGCCTGCTTTCTGCGCTCGATGAAGCCGAAAAGCTTTAATTCCCTGCTGTGGCATCGAGCAGGCCGGAAAAACAGTCAGGGAGCGGACTTCTTTGCCAACGACCAGCGCATTAATCCTCACCGATGACGCGGAATTCGCTCGCCTGCTTTCGGCTTGTTGGCAGACGGAGCGCCAACTCCCCGGACTTTCCGTGGTCACCAGCGATCTGTGGAACCATGGTGAGCCCGTCGTCCGCGACCTGATTGTCATTGGCCCGCTCAAAGAGCAGCACCCCGCCGACCTTCTGTCTTCCATGGCTCCCAACACGGCCATCATTTTGTGCGCTCCTTCCGATCTCAAGGAATTGGGCAAGCTGCGCAAGCGCTATCCCCGTCTGCTGTACGTTCCGGTTCGCGAGGATTGGGCGCAGGTCGTGCTCCTCGTCGCCGGCGAATCCTTACGCCGCACCGAAGCGCTTCGCCTGGCCAGACAGGCAGAGCAGCGCGCCGCGCAAAACGCCAATGACGCCGTGCTCGGCCGCTACATGACCGACATGAAGCACAACCTCAACAACGCCATGACGTCCCTGCTCGGCAATGCCGAGCTTCTTCTTCTCGAACCCGGCGAGCTTTCCGCGCAGTCTCTCGCGCAGATCAAGACCATTCACACCATGGCCTTGCGCATAAACGAAGTCATGCAGCGATTCTCATCACTAGCTTCGGAAATGCGGGAGGTTGAGACAGCTTCTCAAACTGAGACAGAGGATCATGCCACGGCCCTTTTCCCTCGTCGTTAAGACCCTCCCTCAGGTCGTCTATCTCACTTATTTAAAACTACTTAAGAATCTTGACGCGGTCCGTGACGAAATCGCCAAGCTGGCCGCTGACGTGCAATTTTCTATCGTGGAGAACCACGCGGTGTCTACACTCGTGCAAAAAAAAGTACTCATCGTCGATGACTCGCCGGCACAGGTCAAGCTGATCCAGGGCCTGCTCGAACCCGAAGGTTATTGGCCGGTCGGCTTGAGCGATCCGAAGCGCGTGGAAGAGGCTATCGCCGCGGAAAAGCCCAACGTCATTCTTCTCGACGTGGTGATGCCCGAACGCAACGGCTTTCAGGTCTGCCGTGAGCTCAAGGGCAACATCAAGTACAACGCGATTCCCGTGATTCTCGTGACCTCCAAGGACACCGCCAGCGATCGTTACTGGGGAGAACAGCAAGGCGCCGACGGTTACGTTACAAAACCTTTTACGCGCGACGAACTTTTGCGCGCGGTGCGTCGCTTCGCTTGAGGAACAAGGAATTTTCAGGAATGAACGAAGACTTTCAACTGACTCCGATTCCCGCCGACGCCGAACTCGGCGAAATGCTGGAAGCCTTGGCTCCCGTCGCCGAGCGTGCGCCCGAATCGCAATTCGTGGTCTTTCGCAGCGGCCGCGAACGCTTCTGCCTTCCTGTCCTCGATGTGGAAGAAGTCCTTGAGTGGCCGCTGCTCACCAAGGTGCCCCTCGCGCCCGGTTACATGCTCGGCATTTTCAATCTTCGCGGCTCCATCGTGCCGCTGATCGACATCGCTCTGACCGAAGGCCGACGCGCGGGCCTGCTTCCCAAGCACGTCGTCGTCGCTTCTGTTCGCGGCGACTCGCACCACGACGAGTTGCGCTTGGGGATCGCCGCCGATGAAGTGGTCGGCACCTATTCGGTGACCGATTCCGAGGATCTGTTGCGGGAAGCTCCGGAGAATGTGCCGCACTGCGTCGGAATGCTGCGGCACGACGACCGCCTGGCGCTGGTCATCGATCTGCGCCGGCTCATGGAAGTGTATCCGGGACCGAGTATCTGAAGATTTCAGGAATGCGTTTGGGGAGGAAGTAATGAAATCGCGACTGAGTACCACAATCTGGACGCTGGTCATTCTCAACGGCGTCGCACTATTCACCGTCCTCGGCCTGGCTTACAGCGCCGGACATCAAGCGGCCAGCGCGAATGCCTCGGGAGGATTTGACGCCACCACGCTCATCATTCCAGGCGTCGTGGCCCTGGTGATGATCGTCATTCTCGCCTGGAAACTCGGCGGCATTCTTTCTCCGGTGAACGAGCTGGTCTCGTTCTCCGAGCGCATCGCCGCCGGCGACGGCAAGGCTCGCGCCGAAGTCACTTCGAGCGACGAGTTCGGCTACATCGCCGAACATCTCAATCGCGCCGTTGCCAAAGTCTCCAAAGCATCCTCGAACCAGGAAGCCAGCGAATCTTTACAGCGCAGCATCACCGACCTCCTCGCGGTCATCAACCAAGTCGCGCGAGGCGATTTGACCCTCCGCGGTAAAGTCACGAACGATGCTCTCGGCAACGTGGCGGACTCCATCAATTATATGCTCGACAACTTCACCAAGGTTCTCGAACGCGTTCGCAAGGCCGCCATGGAAGTCACCACCTGCTCCAACAACATTCTTGTCGCCGCCGATGAAATGCAGGCCGGCGCCACGCAGCAGGACCAGGAAATCACCAATACCTCCAGTGCCGTGGAAGAGCTCACCGTTTCGATGAAGCAGGTTTCGAATAACGCCGAAGCCAGCGCCGAAGCCGCTCGCCGCGCTCTCGACGCGGCCGAACAAGGCAACCGCGCCGTGCGTGACACCCTCGACGGCATGCAGCGCATTCGTTCCTCGGTACAGGCCACCGCGAAGAAGATCAAATCCCTCGGCGATCGCTCTCTCGAAATCTCCGAAATCATCAACGTGATTAACGACATCACCGAGCAGACCAACCTTCTCGCTCTCAACGCCGCCATCGAAGCCGCCCGCGCTGGTGAAGCTGGCCGTGGCTTCGCGGTTGTCGCAGACGAAGTCCGCAAGCTTGCAGAACACTCCCGTAGCGCGACGAAAGACATCGCCGCCCTTATCAAGGCCATCCAGGCGGAGACGAACGAAGCCGTCGTCGTCATGGAAGATGGCACCAAGGAAGTGGAATCCGGCGCCACCCTGGCCGATCAAGCGGGCCGCGCCTTGGACGCGATTTCCAGCGTGGTTCGCCAATCCGCCGAACTCGTCCAGGAAATTTCGCTCGCTTCGAAACAGCAGGTGCGCGGCACGGAAGGTGTCGCCCACGCCATGCAGATTATTTCCAACATTACCCGCCAAACTTCCCAGGGCACGCGTAGCACGGTGACCACGGTGAGCCAGCTCGTCAAGCTTTCTGATCAGCTCAACGAGGCCCTCGCCCAATTCCGAGCCAACGCCAAAGGTGCTTCGGCCGAGGACACGGACCATCGTTTGGCGCCGGTTGGCGCGATTCGCTAGCGGTGAACTTCGGCCCCTTGTGCGTCACGGGGCGGTAACGGGATGACCATGAGCGAGCGCCACGGCCCGGAAAACGGATTGACGGAGCACGAATTGAGCGAGATCCGCATGTTGATCGAAGAGCGGACAGGGATTCATTTCGATGCCTCGCGCGAGAGGTTCTTCTCCACGCGGGTTCGCGAACATCTGCACGAACGCGGTTACTCGCGCGGAACGGAACTTTTGCGCGCGGCACGAAAGACCAACATCGAATATGAATCGCTGGTCGAGAAACTGCTGACCCAGGAAACCACATTTTTCCGCTATCCGGCTGTGTTCGAGGCATTCGAAAAACACGTGTTGCCCGAATTGCACGTAAAGAAGTTTTGGCGTAATCCTCGCACCTTGCGCGTGTGGAGCGCCGGCTGCTCCACCGGCGAAGAGCCTTATTCGATAGCGATCACCGTGCTCGACACGCTCTCCTTCGCGGACGCCTGGGAAGTCGAAATTCTGGCCACCGACATCGGCCGTCAAGCGTTGAAAACCGCCGAGCGCGGTGTTTACGCCGGCCGCAGCATCGCCAGCGTGAATGAAAAACAACTGGCCGCTCATTTCTCTTCCACCAGCGCTGGGCACCAAATCAAAAACCGTACCCGCAAGATCGTCAGCTTTGCCCAGGTGAATCTGGCTTCACCCGTTTACGTCGGCCGCATGGACCTGATTTTCTGTATGAATGTTTTGATCTATTTTTCCGAAGAGCGCCGCCGCGCCTTGGTCCAGCGCTTCTATGAAGCGCTCGAACCGGGGGGGTATCTCTTTCTCGGCCACTCCGAATCCATTTCGAAAATGCCGGTTAAATTTCAGGCCATCGTTCTCGGGGATTGCATCATGTACCGCAAGCCCACCGCCGAACAATTGCAGAAGCCCGAACTCGTAACGGAGGGACGCGCGTGAGCACGGAACGCGACGCGGTCGAGCTGTTCCTCCAGGAAGCCTCGGAGCACCTGCAGTATTTGCGGGAATACGTCGGCGTCTTGCAGGAAATTGCCCCGCGACGCGAAGACCTGGAGCGCCTGTACATCGCAGCTCACACCCTGAAGGGCACCTCGGCAACCTATAGCTTCCCGCGCTTCTCCGAAATTGCCGGAAAACTGGCGCACGTCTTTCAATACGCCCTGAACGCTCCTCTTGGCGACGACCTCCACGGACCTCTCACGGAATTTCTGTCCGACGGCATCTCGCTACTCGAAACCAGCCTTATCGAAATCAGCGACACCGGCCGGGAAAATCGCGAAGATATCTCCGCCTTCAAGGAACGCTATCGGTTCGCATTTCCTCCAGACCCGCCTCCGCTCAATCTAAGCATCATGAGCCCAGTTGCCGTTGAACACGCGGCGTCCGTCCACGCCGGAGTCGATACGCCGCCTCTCGAAACCGGCCTGACGGGTTCCTACTACGACGCGTTACCCTCGGACGATGACGTCCCCGACGAGATCCTGGAGTTTTTTCAGCCGGAAGCCGAAGAGCACCTCCAGATCGTCAGCGATTGCCTGCTTTCTCTCGAAGGCAACAACAATCCGGAAGAGATCAACCGCCTCTTCCGGGCCATTCACACCGTCAAAGGTTCCGCCGCACAAGTCGGCCTGCGCCGTCTCGGTTCGATTGCGCATCGCATTGAGGATCTGATTGGCCGTCTGCGCGACAGCGACCTCGAGCCGTCCCCCGACCTTGTCGATGTTTGTCTCGAGTCTGTCGACGTCCTCCGCAAAACCCTGCGCCGCGAGTGGTCGAGCGAAGTCGAAATGCGCGCCGGCGTCGATTCCCTGCTCGGCCGCATCGCCCAATACGCCCCGCCCGAAGGCGAGGAAACAGAGCAGCCGGCAGAGGCCGCCGCTGCCGAACAGGCAAAACGGGCGGAAGCAGCTACGGCCAAAGCGTCCGCAAAACCTGCGGCACAGAAAATGGCGGCTGCCACAAAATCCGTTCGCATTGCCCTGAGCCGCCTCGACCGCATGATGAACACCGTGGGCGAGCTCGTCATCAGCCGCACAAAGATGGTCGGCCGCGTCGCCGAACTCGACAAAATGATCGACACCCTCGGCTTCTCCAAGGAGCGCCTCCAGGGCAAGGTCACCGAATTCCAGGAAAAGTACGAATACAACCGCATTCGTTCGCAAATCGGCATGCCTTGGGCAAACAATCAGCGCCAAAAACTCCTGGCCAGCGCCGCTGCCGGCGAAGGCTTCCTCGACGAGTTCAGCGAACTCGAAATGGATCGCTACGACGACTTCAACATCCTCTCCCGCTCGATGACCGAAATTTCCGCCGACGTCAACGAAGTCCTCTCTCAGCTCGAGGGCTACGTCAATCGCGTCGAAGGTGACATCCACGAGTTCACAAAGCTTGCCCACCATCTGCAGGATGAAATCACCGCCGCGCGCATGGTACCCATCGGGACTCTCTATTCCCTGCTCTCCCGCGCGGTCCGCGATGCCGCCAAATCATCCAAAAAGAATGTCGAACTGGACTTCTCCGGCAGTGAAACCGAACTGGACAACAACATCATCCAGCAGATTTCCGATCCGCTCGTGCATCTCGTAAGAAATTCCGTCGCCCACGGTATCGAAGTGCCCGCCGACCGTCTGGCCAAAGGCAAATCCGAGCAGGGCCACGTCAAGCTCCGCGCCTACCACCGCGGCAACCACATCTACATCGAAGTGGAAGACGACGGCCGCGGCATCGATTACCCTCGCGTTCGCCAAAGCGCCATCGATTGCGGCCTGGTCTCCACGGAAACCGCCGATCGCCTCACCGAGCGCGACCTTCGCGAGATGCTCTTCCATCCCGGCTTCTCCACCGCCACGGTCAAGACCGAATTGGCAGGCCGTGGAGTAGGGCTGGACGTCGTCCGCTCCAACCTCAACGCGCTAAACGGCGAAATCGAGGTCCACAGCGAAACAGGCCAGGGCACAAAGTTCACGCTGAAAGTTCCTCTCACGCTGATCATCTCGCCCGCGCTCTTCGTGCGCTGCGGCTCGAACCACTTTGCCCTGCCTCTCGCCGTGGTCGAAGAAATCCGTCGGCTTCGCGCCGATGAAATCGAGGATATCGGCGGCAAGCTTCTTACTAAAGTTCGCGACGTCGTCACCGAAGTCGTCCGTCTCGATTCGTATCTCGGCCTTCCTCCGCTCGAACCCATCAACGGCTACTTCCGCATGGTCGTCGCCAATGCCGGCAATCGCCAGGTCGGCCTTGTCGTCGAAGAAGTCCTCGGCAAAGACGAAATCGTCATCAAAAACTTGGGCGAGTACTTGCGCCGCGTAAAACTTTTCCCCGGTACCACCATCGCTCCCGATGGCAGTCTCATCCTGCTCATCGATTTGAATCGTATGATTGCCACCGAGCCCAATGAGCGGCGCCCGGTGCAAGCCAGTGCCAGCGCCTCTCGCGTTTTCGCGCCAGGATCCGCCGCCGTCGCCCGCGGCACCATTCCTACCGAGGCCATCGACCGCGTCGATCACGAACGCGTCATCGTAGTTGCCGACGATTCCATCAGTGTCCGCAAGTTTGTCGGCCGCATGCTCGAAAAAAATGGATATCGCGCCAAACTTGCCGCCGACGGCCTGGAAGCCGCCGAGCTCGTCTCCCAGATCGGCTGCCACCTTGTGATCACCGACCTCGAAATGCCGCGCATGACCGGCTACGAACTAATGGCCCAGCTGCGCCAGAGTCCCGCCACAAAGCGCATTCCCGTCATGGTCGTCACTTCGCGCGCAGGGGCAAAACATCGCGATCGCGCCTTGAAAGAGGGCGCGTCTGCCTTCCTCACCAAACCCGTGCAGGAAGACCAGCTCCTGGCCGCCATCGAACAGCTCCTCGGAACGGAGGCGGCACGCCCGATCGTGCCGGTTGGCTGATCCATGGTGAGCGCTGCCACAAGAAAATTCCGCGTACTCGTTGTGGACGACTCTGCCTTCATGTGCAAAGTCCTCGAAACCATTTTCAATGCTGACAGCCAGCTTCAAGTCGTGGGACGCGCGAAAGACGGCCGCGAAGCGATCTCCCTCGCGGAATCGCTGAAGCCCGACGTAATCACGATGGACCTCAACATGCCGCATTTGGATGGTCTCCAGGCTACCGCAACCATCATGACCAACAATCCGCGGCCGATCGTCATCGTCAGCTCCGAAAGCAAGGAAGGCGCGGCCAGCACGCTCAAAGCGCTCGAACTCGGCGCCATCGACTTCGTCACCAAACCCAACAGTGCCATCGACCTGGATATGCAAAGCATTAAAGACGAGCTTCTTCGCAAAGTCCGCGTCGCCGCCAAAGTACGCGTGGTGCGCACGGCCTCGCGCCTGGCAAATGCGATTCAAGCCCCCACGAAGAGCGCGCCCTCCGCTGCGCCAAGGGTCGCACGGCTGGCCAGGCCTGCTTGTTCTGAAAATTCGGACATGCGCTTCCCTGTCGTCGTCCTCGCAGCTTCGACCGGCGGGCCCGCCACCGTCATGCGTCTTGCCCCCGGCTTCACGCGCGATTTTCCGGCGGCCGTCATTCTCGTGCAGCACATGCCGGCTTCGTTCACGTCGCAATACGCGTTGCAACTCGCGGATTTCACCAGCATCCGCGTGAAAGAAGCGGAACCGAACGAAGCCATTCAGCCGGGCACATTTTATATTTGCCCCGGCGGCCAGCATCTTCGCGTCACGTCCACGGGACGCGTCGAACTCGACTCCAACTCCGGTCGCATCGACGGCTACCTGCCGAATATCGATGTGACCATGGAATCCGTCGCCGGCTTTGCAGGCCCGATGAGCATTGGCGTGGTCCTGACCGGCATGGGTAGCGATGGGGCCCGCGGCGCGCGCGCCATCAAAAACGCGGGCGGCTTGGTGATCGCCCAAGACGAAGCTACTTGTGTTATTTTCGGCATGCCCGCCGAAACCATCAAGACCGGCGTAGCCGACCAGATCCTCGGCATCGACGATATCTACGCCGCCATCGAAAAACGCGTTCTGGCCCTGAGCAAAGCAACGCCCGTAGGTACACGCTGATGCGACTGGCTGCTCCAGCAAAATCGCCTGTCGCGCGCAGCGAGCAGATCATTCTCTTTCGCGCCGGCGGCCAGCTCTTCGCGATTTCTTCCGCTTCGGTTCAGGAAGTCCGCAGCGTCGATAGCCTGGCTGGCGTTGCCGTGCCGATCAACGAAACCAGTCTTGCCAAGGTTCGACACGCGATTCCCCGCACCGGCCGTAATCTTTACGTCGTCAACGCTCCGCTGCATTTCGGTCTGCGCCCCACGCCCGCGGCGCTCATTTTTCTTCTTCGAAATTCGCGCGTTGCCTTGCTCGTCGACGGCATTGAAAAAATGACCACCATGACGCGCCTGCTGGCTCTACCGGGTGCTTTCTGTCACGAAGAGCGCGCTTGGTATCGAGGCCTCACGGTACTCGACCAGAACGTCGTTCCCGTCGTGAATCCCGCGGGCTTTCTCTCCGCCCAGGAAATTTCGCAGCTCGATGCTTTCGCCGCGCAACAGACTTTGCCGGATAGCAACGCCGCAGCCCGGCCGGAAGTGACCGCATGACCTGGATGGACCAAGCCGACACCTGCTCCTGCGTTCTCCTGCGTCTCGGCGAACGCCGCTTTGCCTTGGCCGCCAACCAAGTCGCGGAACTCGCCGCGCCAAGCCGGATTTTCCGTTTCGCTCACAAAACCCCGGAAATTGATGGTGTCATTCTCCGCCGTGGCCGCGTCGTTCCCGTCTGTGATATCGCCGAAACACTCACGGGCAAGAAACTCACCCAGCGCCGCTTTTATTTGATCGCCACGCGGCGCCAACCCACGGGCCTCGACTGGATCGCTCTTCCTGTCAGCGGCGAGTGCGAACTGATCCAGGCGGACTTGACCCCCGCCGGCCCTTCGGATTCCCCACATGTCTCTGCATGGCTTTCCCATCAGGGCGAAGTCATCGAGGTCCTCAATCTTTCGGCGTTGACTCCGGGCGTTGTTCCGCACGCCTCCCAAACCTCTGTCGCGCAAGTGCCGGAGGCGCAAGCATGCTGATCCCCGGCAAACCCGCAAGGATTCTGCTCATCGACAGCAATGTGCTCTTCGCCAAGCGTCTCGGCGATGCCCTAAAGCGCGAAGGGTTCGACGTCACATCCACGACACAAGCCACTTTCGCGCTCACCGCCCTCGAATACGACGCGCCCACCGCGATCGTTTGCGCCACCAATATGCGCGAAATGGGCGCGCTCGAAATCGCGCAAATCATCCACGCCGACCCGAAAAACAACAACCTCCCCATCATTGCCACTGGCGACGGAAGCCAGGGCGCTCTTATGGAAGCCTTTCAAGCCGGCTGTGACGATTACATCGACCGCCATCTCTCCCCCGGCGTCATCGCCAACCACGTCAAAAACATCATCATCAGCAAAGTGGACGGCTTTCAGCCCACGCAAATGCTCGGCCAGGCGGATACCAGCCTCAGTGGCAATCTCACCCACCACGATCTCACGGGCGTCATGCAAATGCTCAGCCAAGCCCGCCAAACCGGCGCCTTGACCATTAACGCGGGAGAAACAGACGCTGTGCTCTTCTTTGACGCGGGCGAAATCGTCCACGCGGAATGCGGCTCTCTTTTCGGTGATGAAGCTGTCCTCGATATTCTGAAAAGTTGCGTCCGCTGCGGCTCTGGCGTCTACAAATTTGTCTATGGCGCCGCCACTGCCCAGCGCACCGTACTGCGCTCCGCCACCGATCTCATGCTCGATGCCATGCGCGAATTTGACGAACATGCGAACAATCAGGCCAATCAGCTCGCGGACAAGGAGGCTCTATGAGCGAAACCATCGCTATGCCGCCGCTTGACTCCACGGAGACCAAGCAAATCCCCACGGTCTATTTCATCGACGACAGCGCCACCATGCGCGAAGTCATCAAGATCGCGTTTCGCCGCGAAAATATTCACGTAATCACCTGTGCCGACGCGGCCTCCGCCCTCAATCAATTCGAGCAGCATCCGCCGGACGTGGTCATCACCGACGTCATCATGCCGGACCAGGACGGCTACTCCGTCTGCAACCAGATCAAACAGAATCCCCAGTTCGGCAAAACTCCTGTCATTCTCATGTCCGGTGTGGTCAACAAATCCGTAGCCGATCGCGCCGTCGCCGTACAAGCCGATGAACTGGTCCGCAAGCCATTTCAACCGCAGGAGTTGATCGGCCGCGTCCGGAGCCTTCTGAACGCCAACAAGCCCGTCGAGCCTCTTAACCTCGATCAACCCGTTCCGTCGCTCGTTTTGGACAACCTGTTCGCTCCGCCTCCGACTCCGCCCGCCCCTGCGCCCGTGGCCGCCATGCCCGCGCCGCCAGCGCCCATTCCAGTTCGACCGCCCATTCCGGCAAAAACGAACCAGGAATCCGTCTGGCCCCGGGCCCTCGCTGAAGCTTTTGTCCAACAAAGTAACCAGTCCGCGCCATCGGCTCCGGCTCAGGAACTTGCGCCAGGCAATCGCCCCGGAGCCACGGCCTCCGACATCCATAAACTTCGCGCCGAAATCGCATGTCTCGAACTTCTCATCAAGAAA
Source organism: Candidatus Acidiferrales bacterium (assembly GCA_963783955.1). Lineage (GTDB taxonomy): Bacteria > Acidobacteriota > Terriglobia > Acidiferrales > UBA7541 > Acidiferrum. The sequence goes on from CAWAPN010000010.1 coordinate 47,074, forward strand.
CTGCAAACCGAACTCCAGATCGAGCGCCAATACAACCAAGCCCTCGAGCACCACGTCCGCGCGTTAACCAAAGTCGACTAACCGACCTTCTTCGTAGGCGCAACTCTGTTACCCCCAGGTTGGTCGTCGCTGGCGAAGGGTTGTGACCCCAAGTCCGTAGATCAGCGCGTCTGAAGAGGGGTCGCGCGCGCTCCAGGGCAATCATTGACACTAAAGCGCTGCACTCTCACACTATCCGCCATGCGATTCATCGCTGGATGCTTGCTCGCTTGCATGCTCCTTCCTTCGTCAAACCGCGCCGAGACACCGCAGTACGTGATCCTTCCGACCCACAGTTGGATCAAGTTCTCGGTCAAAGCGTCCGTAGCCCTCGCCGGCAGGTTCGACAAGTGGGACGCCACGCTGACCTTCGCTTAACCGGATGTGACGACAGGCGTCCTCGAAGTATCAATTCAAGCGGACAGCGTGGACACGGGAAGCGGCATGAAAAACCGCAAACTCGCGGGTAAAGACTTCTTCGCCGTAGACGAAAATCCGACGATCACCTTCAAGTCAAAAGTCGTCCGCACCGGGCCAAATACCTTCGAAGTGGACGGCGACTTCTCCATTCGAGGCGTCTCCAACCCCGAAAAGCTCACGCTCATTGTTTCCAGCCACCATCCGGACCCCGGCGAGATTGAAGGGAAAATGGTCTTCGATCGCAAGACTACGGGATCACCAAAGGAATCCCCTTCATCAAAATCGCAGACCACGTCGAGGTTAATTTCAACCTGAAAACAGCCCGCACCAGCGGGCCCCCGCTCAATCTGAAACAATAGCCTCCAGGGTTGCTTTCCTATGGACGGCCGTCTAGTGAGGCGGGCCGTTTGATCACAGCCATGAATTGAAAATGCGCGCGGCCGATGCCTTACACCGCTTGAGCCACTGCCTCCGAGCGCTCCTCTTCGACCACCACGCCGTCTCGAAAACTCACATATTGCCGCGAATTCGCCGCCACCTTATCACCCGGCACAACAATTCCCGCCAAATTCAACGGATCCGCCGCCGAAACGGTTATGATTTCACCGTTTGCCGGCGCCGTTCGCCCAGCCCGTAGCGATTCCACCGCCACTGGCAGCGCAAACTGCTCTCCTACAAAGCCGCTCACGAATCTTCCGCCGCGAATGTCCCCACGATCCTCTAGCCGTCGCAATGCAATCAAGACCTCCCTCCAGCGGGGCAAAATCGATTCGCGCGTCAGCAACTCGCGAAACACAACACCGTATCGCTTCAACAGCATCCAGCAGATCGCTTCCATCTGTACGGCATGCTCTCCGGCTTCACCGGCACAGAGCAGCGACCATCGCCCTACGCTATCCCGCGGACGCGTGCTCTTGCCGCTACCCTGCCCCGCGCGCCGTTTGGGATCAATCAACGCTCTCAGATTGTCGAAGCCATCCGCGGTGACGAATCCAACCGCCACCAGTTCCCACAACGCCGTTTCAATCTCCGCTTTCAGCTTCCGCGTTCCCCGCACGATGTCCGCGAAAAACGACGCACCATACCGCCGGAGAAACTGCAAAACTTCTCGCGCCGCCGGACTCAGCCCCGGCTGCTCCGACGCAGCCCATTCGCGCCGCGGGTATGACATCCAGTCCACATCCTTGCGCACGAAGAAAGTAATCGGCGCCACACTACTCGGCGTCACCCTGCGGCCGCGTTCAGTAGAACCCGTCAAAATGGCCGGATGCGGCGAAACTCTTCCCCATCCCACCGCGCCGCTCAAACACAACTGGTCCAGGTTCTTCGGGTCGTAGCCATTCACGCGCCGGCTCAGGATCTGCTGCTCCCATGCGTTGGCCGACGCCTCATATCCCTGCAATTGCCCCAGAGTCTCGAGTGTTCCTCGCTCACCGGCCAACTGCGTTCCACGTGCCACATGCTGCCACCGGAACAACCAGCGCATGAATTGCGCCGCCGTAACCGGCTCAATTTCCCGCCTTAGCCTTCCGAGCGTCATTCGGTGAATCCGCGCGAGCAGGCGACGTCCGCACCATTCCGTTTCTTTGCCGGCAGCGTCCGTATATTTGCCCCGCAGCACCGCTCCGGTCCCTTCGATCCGCAGCAGCGCCTTTTCGATTTCCGCCTGCGGCAGATCCAGGACTTCTGCAAGAGCCCCTGCTGTTACGGGTCCGCAATGCTCCATCCATCCCACAACCAGCATGACCAACACTTCTTCTCGCTCCGGGGCCTCGGCCTCTACGGCGGCGACAGAAGTGCCAAATTGCGCTTCGGGAAAAAGTCGCGCAAAGCTCTTCGCGCGCTCCGCCGCGACCCAATGGCTTCTGCCATTCGACACCGCCAACCCCGCTCGCCCTTGCCGCAAAAGTTGTTCAAAGTGCGTCTTCCACACACCCACGGATCCCTGAACCATGGTGCGCAACGGACTCGTCGACGGCAGCTCGTCAGCCACCTCAATTTCCGGCAGCGCGATCAGCGTTTGCAACACGTCCTGCAATTCATTCTCGTCACGCACATCCGGCCACGCCTCAGCCCGCACTTCGGCAATCGCAGCCGTATCTAGCTTCCCTACTTCGCACATCACCGTTTCCGGCAACATCCGGCGCATCTCTACCGCTCGCGCGCGGCGCTCCTCGATCGGAGCGTCATCCAGATACGCAAACGGATTTGCGTTCAGAATCTCGTGCGAAAATTGCGACGGCACCGGAGTATCCACCGCAACACACTGAATGCTCCCGTTCAGCACCCGTTCGAGGATCAGTTTTAGTCCCTCGCAATCCATCGCTTCGGTCAAAGCGTCTTTCATCACTTCGCGAATCAGGGGATGGTCCGGAATCCTCGGCTGCGTCTCCAGATTTTCCGGGCACGCCGCCGCGTCGGGAAAAACAGTAGCTAGCAGGTCGTCGGCCCGCATACGCTGGATCGGCGGTGCCACCTTTTTCCCTCCCTGAAATCGTTGCAGTACCAGCGCTCGCGAAGCATCCCACCGCCACCGTGCCGTGAAAATCGGCGACGCCAGAACCGCTTGCTCCAACACCTCGCCTAGCGACGCCGGATGCAAAAACCGAAACACGTCCGCCAGCGGGAAACTGTGCTGCTCCGCCAACGAAATATTGATTCCGTCGTCCGTGGCGGAAGCTTGCAACTCCAGATTGAACGACCGGCAAAATCTCTTCCGCAGCGCCAATCCCCAAGCCTTATTGATCCGGCCGCCAAACGGAGCGTGAATCACCAGTTGCATCCCGCCGCTCTCATCGAAAAACCTCTCGGCAATTACCGTCTTTTGCGTAGGTACCGCGCCCAGCACCGCGCGCCCCGCGACCACGTGCTCGACAATCTGTTCCGCCCCGGCTTGATCCAGCCTACACTGCGCTCTCAGCCATTCCGCCGCCGCAAGCGCCTGAGGGGAACTCCGCAAATCCATGCCCGCCGCGACTTCACGCGTAAGCTCATGCACCCTTTCCCGCAACTCCGCAACTTGCGAGGAAAGTTCCGCCGTCCGCGCTGGCGCTTCTCCGCGCCAGAACGGAATCGTCGGCGCCGCACCGCGCGCATCCTCCACAATCACGCGTCCCCCCGACGTCACGCGTCGAATCCGCCAAGAACTATTGCCCAGCAACATAACGTCTCCGGCAAGGCTTTCCACCGCGAAATCCTCATCCACCGTTCCGACCAGCGTCCCTTCCGGCTCCGCAACCACCGAGTACAAGGAATTATCGGGAATGGCTCCGCCGTTCGTGATTGCCACCAGACGGCTTCCTCGCCTCCCGTGCAGCCGGCCATTGACGCGGTCGCGCAAAAGATGAGCGCCATATCTTCCCCGGCGCGCCGCGATTCCCTCCGAAAGCATTTCGACGATGCCCTCAAACTCCCTTCCTTCCAGGTTGCGATAGGGATAGGCTCGCCGCACAAGCGTGAAAAGGTCGTCCTCCAGCCAGTCCTCGCAAGCACACGCCGCTACAATCTGCTGCGCCAGCACATCCATCGGCGCTTCCGGAATCTCGATGCGATCCAAATGCCCTTCGAGCATGGCTCGGACCAGAGCGGCGCTTTCCACTAATTCGTCCCGCGTCGTGGCAAAAATCCGCCCCTTCGGAATTGCTCCATGCCAGTGCCCGGCTCGTCCGATCCTCTGCCATGCCACCGAAATCGACCGCGTCGACCCGACCTGGCAAACCAGGTCGACGGCGCCAATATCAATTCCCAATTCCAGCGAAGCCGTCGCCACCAGAACCTGAATTTCTCCGGCCTTTAGCTTCTTCTCCGCCGCAAACCGCAGCTTCCGCGAAAGGCTGCCGTGGTGCGTGGCCACCGCCTCGTTCCCCAGGCGTTCCGCCAAATGGTGTGCCACACGCTCCGCCAACCGCCGCGTATTCACGAACACCAGCGTTGAGCGGTGCTGCCGCACGAGCTCGGCGATTCGCTCGTAGATCTCGTCCCACATCTCGTGCGTGGCCACCGGCCCTAGTTCGCTAGCCGGCACTTCCACCGCAAGGTCCACCTGTCGCTGGTGTCCGATTTGTACGATTTGTGGATCGGGCCGCCCGCCCGTGAGAAAATGGGCGATCAACGCAATGGGCTTTTGCGTGGCGGAGAGTCCAATGCGCAGCGGCGGCCGCTCGGCCAGCGCTTCCAGCCGTTCGAGCGAAAGTGCCAGGTGCGCCCCGCGCTTGTCGTCGGCCACGGCGTGAATCTCATCGACAATCACCGTGTCCACCGACTGCAAAATCCTCCGACTCTTCTCCGCCGTCAGCAAAATGTAAAGCGATTCCGGCGTCGTCACCAGAATGTGCGGAGGCCGCTGCAGCATTGCTCGCCGTTCGTGCATCAACGTATCGCCGGTGCGCACCATTGCGCGAATTTCTGGCATCAGCAGCCCGCGTTCGATCGCCAACTGCTGAATTTCTCCCAGTGGAATCTCTAGATTCACCTTGATGTCGTTGCTGAGCGCCTTCAGCGGCGAAACGTACAGCACTTCCGTGCGATCCTGCAGCTCTCCCGACAAAGCTTTGCGCACCAGTCGGTCGATGCAAGCCAGAAACGCCGCCAGCGTTTTTCCCGACCCGGTCGGCGCGGAAATCAGCGTAGTCGTTCGCCGCAAAATATGCGGCCAGCCCTGCTCTTGCGGCTCGGTCGGCGCCCCCAGCTTGTTCAGAAACCATTCGCGCACAATCGGATGCGCCCAATCCAGTGCGTCTGGCCGTATAGGCGATGTGCTAGCGATTTCCATGCTTCGTAAGATGACTCAGGAAGTCGTCCATCTACAAGGGTAGAGGTTCTACGCGGGAGCCCTCAGTCTATCGCAACTCCAGAGCAAATAAAACTCGCCGGAGCCGGTAGCTCAGGCCTTCGAGGCCTGCGGCTTTTTCTCCGCCCAGAAGCGCGCACCAGAAACAAACCTTTCATCCAAAGCAAAGGCATAGAAGCGTACACTTCCCTGATCTTGCTTCTTCCCGGTCTTTGTGGCGCGCTCGCTAGGCATCGTTAGGACCTGCCTTCCGAGGCGGGCCGCTTTTGCGCAGAGTAACGGTCGGCGACGCGGACCAGCGCGTCCGTAAGAAGAACTCTTGCCTGCGATGGTTTCGTATAAGGTCGTTTCTGTTGTCGATGCAGTAGAATGGAGTCCGCGTTCAAAACAAAACCTTCGCCCTCGACAATCACTGCCACCCACAGGAGATTCTTCGTGACCATCGATCAAGATCTCGAGAAAATTGCGTTGCAGGAAAAACGCCTGCGATTCACGCGTTTCGATTCGGAAGTGGCTTGGGCCGTAGGAGCCGCCCTCAAAGCGGCCGCCGAAAAGCGCCACGTTTCCGTGGCCATCGAGATTCAGCTGAACGGCCACACTCTTTTTTCCTACGCCATGGCGGGCACTACGCCCGACAATTGGGACTGGATTCGTCGCAAGCGCAACGTCGTCTTGCGCTATCACCGCAGTTCCTACGCCATCGGCTTGAAGCACGAGCGCGACCGAACCACCCTGCACGAAAAATCTGGTCTCGACCTAAAAGACTATGCCACCCACGGCGGTTGCTTCCCGATTCTCCTCGGAGACACTGGCTGCGTCGGCACCATCACCGTCTCCGGCCTACCCCAGCGCGAAGACCACGCCCTGGTCGTTGCGGTCCTCCAGGATCACCTCCATCTCGCGAGCGAAGACCTGGCCCTCAATCCCCCAAACTAAACCCAACCGAGCCACAGATTCGCCATTTATCGTCCAGGAAGAGGGAACGTCGGGAATAGCAACTTAGTCAGCGCTCTCCCGCAGATCGGTCGCTGCCAGGATTTGCGACTAGCTGAAGCTCAGACGACAAGGAAATTTCTGCAGGAAGCTGCTGTATTTCGCGAAGAATTCCGCCTGTTGATAGGGGATTTGTAAAAAAATTGGCGCCTCGAACGGGTCGAAGCCCGTCACGAGAAGGCGCTCCAGGGCAAGCCTCGCTGCCTCCTTTGCGTCCTTGCCCTTCTGCTGGATGACTTCCGAGCCGCCGTCAGTCATCACAACTTCCGCGTGCGTCTTTACCGGCCCGTCGGAAATGGCGAAAGTGTAGGTTGCGGAAGCCTTGTAGTTCGCGAACGCTCGCTCGCGACTGCGGCTCACCAGCGCAATAGCAAATTTGACATCTTCATGATCCGGCCTATGAGACATCCATCTGGTTCGATGCATTGATGGTTCCTCCTTGGCAAGGCTCTTATCCTGCTGGGAACTCGCCGCAAACCCAACACAGCGTCAATCGGATGGATCGCTGCTTCTTACTGAGAAATGACGAACCTGAAGGAAGGGGTCTGCGGTGACCACAAGGGACGCCTCGGAATCTCGCCTGGGTCGCTGGGGCGTACACTGGCAACTCCGAAATAAACAATCAATCTTAACGTAAAGGAACGCAGGTTAAATGTCGACTACCGCAACGTAAACTCAATGCGAAATTTCTGTAAACGGCTGGTTAACCAACAACGCTTACTGGTTTTTTGGCGGAGCAGGCCCGCCAACTGTATGGCGGACAGCCCGGAGGCCTGCAAAGCACGAATCGGCGGCAAAGCGATGTTTCCGTCGCGGCCGACCGGAATGGTTCTGGATATTACTCGCTGCATCGAGACATCAATCCGAACGACAACTCCGGCCGCGATACGACACTCGATTCTTGCCCCTGCAACCGGCTGCGTTTTCTTGTGCGTCCGCGCCGTTAAAGATTGCGCCCATCAGCAGCCTCGCAGCGAACCAAACCCGGCAGAATCCAGATTCGAGCCTGGCGGTTCCCTCTTCGGCAGATCGTACACTCGCCCGAATATACCGTCATCAGCCGATGGTCCAAACCGATGGTCCCATTGACGGCCCCACTTGGATTGGATAGCCTCCCCTAAGCTTTTTCGTCCATCTCCCATGGTTCAGGGGATCGCCATGAACACAAAAGATGCTTCCCTCTTTTCACGCAGACAATTTGCGCGACGAGCCGCGATGCTTTCGGCCTCTGCTGCGATTGTTCCGGGAGCAGCGCTTCGGCCTACAGCGCCCCCCGCATCGCAGGATGCCTCGAGCACACCGCAGCTCTCTCCCGAGGGCCAGCGCGAAGCCGATTCCCGCTATCAGCAGATTCTCAGCCTGTATGGGGATCGTCTGGATGAGGCGCAAAAAGCCCACATCAAAAAAATGTGCGCGGATTTGCAGCCCACGCTTGAAAAAATCCGCAAATACAATCTGGAGAATGGAAACGCACCAGCTTTGTTCCTCAAACCCCTGCTCGAACGCGAGAAAAAATCGCAACCCGCGGCCGCGGCGAAGAAGCCCTGACCGGAGCCGGTGAATGCTCAAGGAAGCTGTCCTTTACTCATCGGTCGGCGAGTTGGCCAAACAAATCCAGGCCAAACAGCTTTCTCCCGTGGAACTGACCGAAAGCTATCTGGAGCGCAGCGAAAAACTCGGGCCGAAGCTGAATGCCTATGCGCGCCTGATGCGTGACGAAGCGCTCGAGCAGGCGCAAAGCGCCGAAAAAGAAATTCAACGCGGCCACTATCGTGGCCCGCTTCACGGCATTCCCTACGCCGCGAAGGATCTCCTCGCGGTGAAGGGTGTTCCTACCACCTGGGGCGCGAAACCGTTTGCCGATCAGGTTTTCGATTACAACGCAACCGTCATCGACCACCTCAAGAATGTCGGCGCTATCCTTCTAGGCAAAGCCGCCATGATTGAACTCGCCGGCGGCTTCGGCTACATGTATGCCTCCGCGTCCTTGCAAGGCGAAACCCGTAATCCCTGGGACACTGCCTGTTGGACCTGCGGCTCTTCTTCCGGTTCAGGAGCCATCGTCGCGGCCGGGCTCGCGGCCTTTGCCATCGGGACGGAAACCTGGGGCTCGATCATCTGCCCGTCTGCTTTTTGTGGCGTCAGCGGCTTGCGCCCCACGTATGGCCGTGTCAGCCGCTACGGCGCGATGGCCTTGTCTTACTCTATGGACAAAATCGGTCCGCTTGCGCGAAGTGCCGAGGATTGCACGCGCATCTTCGCCGCCATCGCCGGACACGACCCGCTCGACCGCAGCACTTTGCCGATCGACAAAGCGGCTTTCACGTTTACTCCCGCGACGGATTTGAAACCCAGAGTTCTTCGCATCGGCTGGCTGACCAACGCTTGGCACGAAAAAGACTACGATCCCTCGGTGGCCAAAATCGTCGACGCTGCACACAAAGCTCTGCAGCATCATTTCCCTTCCCTGAAAAATGCCGCTCTTCCAGACGGTCCGTGGGAAGACGCCGCGAACCTTGTCCTCGCGTGTGAATCGGGCTCGGCGTTTTCTTCCTTCATCCGGTCCGGCAAAGCCAGCGAACTCGTCGATCCCTTGGGAAAAATTGGCGGCTATCTCCATCTCACGGTTTCGGGTGCGGATTACAACTCCGCTCTCCGCGTCCGCGAAATCCTGCAAGAAAAAATGGCTGATCTGTTCGAAGAGTTTGACGTGCTCGCGGCCGCGTCACTCCCCGTTCCCGCAACTCCGCTGACCATGGACCTCTCAAAGGGGCTGGACTTTGCTGATCCCCTCGGCGGCATCGGTAATCTTTGTGGACTCCCCGCTCTTTCCGTCCCCTGTGGCTTCACGGACAAAAAGCTTCCCGTAGGCCTGCAGTTCGTCGCACGCGCCGGCGATGATGCAGCAGTCCTTCAAGCGGGCCGCGCCTACCAGCAATTCACAGACTGGCGCCACCACCACCCCAATTTAGCGTGATCGTGTAGTGGCCGGTTTTCCGGCTCTTGGGTTTTGTTCGCTTCCCGGGAGCCCGGAATTGTTTACCCTGAGCTTCGAAGGGCTACGTTATTTGATCTGGAAGGACTTTTTCTCGTTGACAGTCTCCCCGCGAAACTACCGGCTCTTCGCTTCCCCGCGCAAAACCTCTCCCACCGCTCGCAAAATCGCCGCTCGGCTGAACGGTTTGGTCAGCAATCTTACCGCTGGATCGGCATCCGCCATTTCCATCGCCGCGTGCTCGCTGTAGCCGGACATGAATACTACGCACATCCCCGGATGTTCCGACTGCAGCTTCACGGCAAGTTCCTGCCCCGTCATTCCAGGCATAACCATGTCCGTCACTAACAATTGAATGCCGCCACGATGCCGCGCCGCCAAAGCGATCGCCTCCGCGCCGTCCTTCGCCTCGATCACGCGGTATCCGCCGGACTCCAGAAACTCCCTCGCGATTTCCCGCACATCTTGCTCGTCTTCGGTCAGGAGCACAGTCTCTGTCCCCACCGGCAGTTCCAGGAACTTGTGCGGCGCCCCGATGTGGTCTTCCGGCTGGTCTAGCCGCGGCAAGTAAACCTTGAAAGACGTCCCTTTTCCAAGTTCGCTGTACACCCAGATGAATCCCCCGCTCTGCTTCACAATGCCATACACGGTGGCAAGGCCCAGGCCCGTTCCCTTTCCTTTTTCTTTTGTCGTGAAAAATGGCTCGAAGATGTGCGCCTGCGTTTCCGCGTCCATTCCTGTCCCGCTGTCGGTAACCACAAGCTGTATATAAGGTCCGGCTTTCATCAGCGGATGGCTTGCCAGGTACCCGTGATCGAGCTCCGCGTTCGCCGCTTCGATCACCAGCTTGCCGCCATTGGGCATCGCATCCCGCGCGTTCACTGCCAGGTTCATGATCACCTGTTCCATCTGGCTCGCGTCCGCCCTCACCGTTCCGAGCTCGTCGTTCGTGCGAATCAGCAACTCAATATCTTCACCGATCAAGCGTGGCAACAGTTTGCCCATCTCCTCGATGATCGTGTTCAGATTGATGACCTGCGGCTGCAAAACCTGCATGCGGCTGAACGCCAGCAATTGCCGTGTCAGCGCCGTTGCACGGTCCGCCGAGCGGTCGATCTGCTCGATCTTGCGCGCAATTTGTTCGGAGGGATCCAGCGCGCTTAGCAGCAGTTCGGTATGCCCCTTGATCACCATGAGCAGATTGTTGAAATCGTGCGCAACGCCTCCGGCGAGTCTTCCGACCGCTTCCATCTTCTGCGCCTGCCGTAACTGGCTTTCCAGCAGCCTCCGCTCGCTAATGTCTTGCGCTACCACCAACCGCACGCGTTTCCCGGCGTAATTCAGCTCATGAGAAATGACTTCCACTTCGAACGTCCGGCCTCCCTTGGCCTGATGCAGCCAAAATTCGTGCTCCTCCGCGTCCGCTCCGAGCTCTTTCATGTAGGCGAGGGCCTTCGCCCGTTGTTCCTCTGGCCGGATATTCAGCACACTCATGCGTTCGAATTCCGTCGCGGTATAACCGTACAGATCCATCGCTGCCTGATTCACTTCCAGGAATCTGCAGGAATCGATCTCATACAGCCAGGTCGGCAACGGATTGTATTCAAACAGCAACCGCAGCATGGACTCGTTTTTGCGTAGCTCTTCCTCCGCGCGGCGGCGCTCGATCGCCAGGGCGATGTGGCCGCCCACGGACTCCAGAAACTCCAGGTCGCGCAGGTCGTACGCGTTTTCGTTTTGGTAGTGCTGCACGACCAGCACGCCAATCGTGGCCGTCGGCGTCTTCAATGGCACGCCGAGCCATGCTGGCGAAGGAGATCCCACCAGCTCTACCTCTCCGATGCCGGCAAGCCGGTCGAATTCGCTCTGCGGAATCAGGCTGGCCCGCCCGGTCCGAAACACGTAAGCCGTGCAACTCCTACCCACTTTTTGCGGAGGCGGAGCCGTATCGTATTCATCCACGAGAAAAGGAAAATAAAACGTGTCGTTTTCGGGATCGTGTAGAGCGACGAAGCAGTTTTCCGCGGGCAAGATCCTCTTCAACGAACCGTGAATACGCGTCAGCAACTGGTCAAGATTCGCGGTCGCATTCATGGCATGCACAATCTCGGAATTCACCGCGCGCTCGGACTCCATGCGATAGAGGTCCGTCACGTCGTTTGCATGAAACAGAATTCCTTCCAGGCCCGCTTCGTCCATGCGGTTTCGCAAGGTGTACTGTATCCATTTCCAGGAGCCGTCCCGGCAACGGAACCGGCAGCGTTCCGGCACAATGGTGCCCTGCTTCCGCACCGTTTTTTTCAAACGCTCGCGCACATCGTCCACATCCAGTGCGTGCACCAGCGCGTGAATGCTCCGCCCCAGCAAATCCTCCTGGCGGTAGCCCAGCACGTTTTGAAATGTCGCGTTTGCGAAATGAACGGTGCCATCCTGTCCAAGGATGGCGATCAATTCCTGCGTAGAGTCCAGCAAAATCGCAAGCTGTTGAGCCCCGAGAGCGATCCCAGGCTCGGAAACGGTTCGTTGTGCCATCGATTTGCGCTTCGCACCGGGCGGGCGAGCAAACTTCCGCCGAGGGGACGTTCGGAAGCCTCCTGAACTCTAGATGCCAGTTTCAATCGATCACGAACAGGTAAACCTGTTCCCACAATATTGAAAAATTGCCCTAGCGTAAATCAGCACTCCAGTCGGAGTTGCGAAAACATGACTGTCCTTTGGTACAGGTGCGCCGGACGCCCGCCCTTCAGACCCATCTCGCGGCATGCTACTCTTTGTACCAACAGCGCTCCGGCTGGCTTGAAAATCGGAACCACCGACCTCGGGAGGCACCGCGCCATGCACGATATGTGGAAAGACATGTTTGTGGTTTCTCTGCCCATCCTCGAGAAACTTATCCGACCGGTAATCGTTTACCTCTTTCTGGTCGTTATGCTGCGGCTTTCCGGAAAACGCGAACTCGTGCAGCTGAATCCTTTCGATTTGGTGGTCTTGCTCACCCTGTCCAACACCGTCCAGAACGCCATCATCGGCGATGACAATTCCGTCACGGGCGGTCTGATTGGCGCCACTTCGCTGCTCGCGACGAACTACCTCGTGGTCCGCTTTCTCTACGGTCACAAAAAACTGGATGAACTGGTGGAGGGCAAGGCCGATATTCTCGTGCTCGAGGGCAAAGTTCGCACGGAACACCTCAAGCGCGAACTCATCACCATGGCGCAACTGGAGGCCGCCGCGCGCAAGCAGGGCTTCGCTTCGCTATCGGAAGTCGATCAGTGCATTCTGGAACCGGGCGGCACGCTGTCGTTCCTAGCCAGAAAACCGGATACGGAAGCCCTGCGCCACCAGGAACTTCTTTCCGGCATGCAGCAACTGCGTGACGAGATCAACGCGCTACGCTCCACGCCCCCTCCGTCGGTAGCCTGAGCGCGAATTCATTTCAGATGAAGGAACCTTGAAAGACCCTCTTTGTAGGGACCGCTGCCGGGCGGTCCTACCGCAGCATCGAGAAAACTCGCCATCAGCGCAGCAGCAACCCACTCACCGTCACAACCAAACCGACGAGACCGAGCGCGATCCCCGAAATCCAAAACACCCTCTTCTTCGTCAACAATGTCAGCGAACAAATGATCAGGGCAATTTCCAATATCACTTCTCCCGCGTCGTACCGGTCTTCCCGCCCGCCGGCCGCATCCCGTTCCGCCTCGAGCTTCTTCGCCTCCTCGGCGGTTTCCTCCTTTTCTTTGTCGTAGCGCTCTCCTTCCTTCTGATATTTTTCGCCTAACGCTTGTGCCTTCTCTTTGTCCGCGGAACTGAGTGTCGCAAGGATGTCGGCCACGCTCTGCATCTCACGGGACCGGATATTCTTTGCTTGAAACAGGGACCACTGATCACTCGCCTCGGTTTGCAGAATCAACTCTTCCGTGGCGGCCCGGTGCCCGAGCAAACGTGGCAATCGCCACAAGCACTGCCAGAATCGAGAGCGTCAGCGCGACCGGCATCATCAACGGATTGTCTCCGTGATGCTCCTCGGCCTCCTGCGTTTCCATCACTTCGTGCATCCGCGGTTGTCCTCTTCAAAAACTGCTTTACGCGTGCTCAGAAGACGACCCGGTCATTCCGAGGGCGTAGTCTGCCCGAGGAACCTGCTTTTTTCCTTACATACTTCAGTGAACGGCAACCACCAGCCACTTCTGCTCAGCCCCTAACCAGTCGCCTGCGCGGAAATCGCTCTCAACGCATCGCTCGCGGCAACAATCGTCCGGTCAATGTCTCCGCTCGTGTGTGCCGCCGACACGAACGCCGCTTCGAATTGCGACGGCGCGAGAAATATACCGCGGTGCAGCATCTCCCGGAAGAACCGCCCGTACAGCTTCGTATCCGACCGCTTTGCATCACCATAATGACTCACCGCTTGCGGGGCAAAAAAGATCGTCGACAGCGAGGCAATACCATTCACCTGCGCCACAATCCCAGCATCGGAAAGCGCTTTCCCTAAGCCCGCCACAAGCTTCTTTGCCAGTTCATCGACCGCCTCGTAGATTCCGGGCTTGCTCAATTCCTTCAGCGTCGCAATCCCCGCGCTCATCGCCAGCGGATTGCCCGCCAGTGTTCCCGCCTGGTAAACCGGACCAAGCGGCGCGACATGATTCATCAGCTCCGCGCGCCCGGCATAGGCCGCCACCGGAACTCCTCCACCAATAATCTTCCCCAACGTGGTCAGGTCGCCCTCGACCCCGAAAACCTCCTGCGCCGAGCCGTACTTCAGCCGGAATCCCGTGATGACTTCGTCGATAATCAGCAGCGCGCCGTCCTTGCGCGTAATTTCGCGCAACCCCTTCAAGAAGCCCTCCTTCGGCAACACCACCCCCATGTTCGCCGCCACAGGCTCCACAATCACTGACGCGATTTTTCCCCTGTGCTCCGCGAACAATCGTTCTACTGCGGCGAGATCGTTGTACGGCGCGTTCAATGTCAGCGCCGCCAGCGCCTGCGGCACGCCGGGACATTCCGCGATTCCCAATGTCGCCAGACCAGAACCTGCCTGCGAAAGAAAACTATCCGCGTGCCCGTGATATCCACCTTCGAACTTCACGATCAAATCGCGTTTCGTCACACCTCGCGCCAGGCGCACCGCGCTCATCGTCGCTTCCGTGCCGCTGGACACAAACCGGATTTTCTCAAGAAACGGAATCGCGTTGCGAATCAGCGTCGCCAGTTGCAATTCGAGTTCCGTTGTCACTCCAAAACTCGTTCCTTTCCGCGCCTGCTCCACAATCGCCGCCGTCACCGACGGATGTGCGTGTCCGAGCAACATCGCTCCCCACGAACACACATAATCCAGCAGCATATTTCCATCGGCGTCATAAAGGTGTTGCCCGCTTCCCTTCTCAATGACGAGCGGCTCGCCACCCACAGACCGGAACGCCCGCACGGGGCTGTTCACGCCGCCCACAAGCACCCTCTCTGCCTGCTCGTATATTTCTCGCGATCGCTTCCGCTCCGCTCTCGCCGCCACCGGCCCTTGACTCATGTCCTCACCCAAAAACAAATCTGCCTCTTCTCGTTGTCGGCATCGCCTTCCACTTGCCCTGCGCTCTGAAGGGAGGCGGTCCTCCGCTGCCACAAGCCCAGAACGATCTAGCCACTCTGATCCGCAAGCAACCCTGCCCATTCCACCAGCAGAGTCTGACACCGCTCGTGAACTGTGCTAGCACCAATGGTGCTTGGCACACGGAGTCGCAGCTTCAGCTCCGACAGTATAGTCGGCAACGCATCCATGTCTGAGGCCGCTCCACCCGGCTTCAGCGCGGATTCCGCGGTGTCGCGAATCACGAACCATCATCCCTTCAACCACCGCGCCGCATCCTTCGCATGATACGTCAAAATAATCTCCGCCCCAGCCCTTTGAATCCCTCCCAAAATCTCCAGCACGATCTTCTTCTCATCGATCCATCGCTTCGCCGACGCAGCTTTCACCATCGAATACTCGCCGCTTACATTATAAGCAGCCAACGGAACGTGCACTTCCTCGCGCACGCGGCGGATCACATCCAAATAGGCCAGCGCCGGCTTCACCATAACAATATCTGCTCCCTCCTCCAGGTCCAGCCTCACTTCCTTCAGCGCCTCGCGCGCGTTCGCCGGATCCATCTGATAACTACGTCGGTCTCCGAATTGCGGCGCCGACTGCGCCGCCTCGCGAAACGGTCCGTAAAACCCGGAACAGTATTTCGCGGAATACGCCATGATCGCTACATTCTCAAATTTGTTTTGATCCAGCTTTGCGCGAATCGCTGCAACGCGCCCGTCCATCATGTCCGACGGCGCCACCAGATCGGCACCTGCCCGCGCATGAGAAAGCGCCTGCTCGCTCAAAATCTCGAGCGTAGCGTCGTTCATCACTTCGCCGTGATCGATCACTCCGCAGTGCCCGTGATCCGTGTACTCGCACAAGCACACATCCGTAATCACCACTAAATCGAGTTTCGTTTTCTTGATTCCTTCGATGGCCCGCTGCACCACGCCGTCCGGCGTCAACGAGCTTTTCCCTCGAGGATCTTTGGCTTCCGGCAACCCAAACAAAATCACGCCCGGGATTCCCAGCGCCTCCACTTCCCTGCATTCCTCCACAATCTGATCGGCCGATTGCTGGTAAACGCCAGGCATGGAGCTGACTTCATTCCGCACCTTGCTGCCGGGGCAGACGAACATGGGATAAACGAATCCGGCGGCGCTCAAGCGATTTTCACGAACGAGCCCACGCAGTTTCTCGTCGCGTCGCAAACGCCTCGGCCGATGCAATGGAAAACTCACTTTGATTTTGCTCCTGCCGGCAGCTTCAATTCACTCGCCGCAAAATGATCCGCCAACACCGCAAGCACCGCCCCAACGCTGGTATCCTTGGCCGCCTTCACGCGTTCCACCTGGGCATCGCGCAGACTCTGTTCCGTCACGGGGCCCACGGCTGCGAATAGCGTGCTCTTGGACAGAGCGAGAAATTCCTGATTCCCCAGAACTTCTTTCAAATGGTGCACGGCCGAAGGGCTGTAAAATAACACCGCGTCCGCTCCTTCTCTCAGCGTCGCCTCGGCTTTGGCCAAAACCTGTTCATCGGGCCGCACCGTTTTGTACGCAAGGATCTCCTTCACTCGAGCGCCCAATTGTTCCAGCCTTTCTACCAGTTCCGGGTTTGCCCGGTCGCTTCTCGGCAGCAGCACGCTCTTACCTCTGATTTCTTCTGCTAACTCCTCGGCAAGCGCCGTTCCCTCATGCTTCACTGCAACGTATTCCACCTTCAGTCCCGCGCTCCTGGCCGCTTCCGCAGTCGCCGGTCCCACGGTCGCAACCCTGTTGGTCGGGTGCGCTACCCGCGCTAACGACATTCCCAGAATCTCGCTCCGTTCCTTTAACGCTCGCACCGCATTCTGACTGGTCAGGAACAGCCAATCGTACTGTTCCATGTGTCGAATCGCCTCGTCCAGCAAACCGGGGTCGTCCGGAGACCCGAACGCCACCATTGGCGCAAGCAGAGGAACCGCGCCCCTCTCGCGCAGCGCTTTCACCAGCGCCTTACCCTGCTCCTCCGCGCGCGTCACCACAACGCGCTTGCCCTGCAACGAATTTGTCCGCTCCTCACCCACGGCTGCGGTTGACCTCTTCCAGAATGTTCCCCGCGCCGCCTTCGATCAGCATCTGAGCCATGCGCTGTCCTAATTCGGTAGCCTGCGCCGGCGGGGCCGTCGCTTTCTGCCGCACGTACTGCAACCCGTCCACCGAACAGACCACTGCCTCCATCACTAATTCTCCGCGCTCCATGCGCGCCCAAGCGCCCAGCGGTACTTGGCAGCCTCCGTGTAGCGCTCCCATCAGTGCCCGCTCCGCAATAATCACTGTCCGTGTCTCCTCATCATTCAATTTTCCCAGAATTTCCGCAGCATCCTGATCCTTCACGCGTGCTTGAATGGCAATCGCGCCCTGCCCCACCGCAGGCAAGGAAATTTCCGTCGACAATATCTCTGTAATTTTCTGGCTCAGACCCAACCGGTCGAGTCCTGCCTTCGAAACCACGATTGCGTCATACTCCCCGCTATCCACTTTGCGCAAACGCGTGTCCACATTGCCTCGCAAATCGCGCATGTCCAGGTCCAACCGGTGATGCCGCAACTGCGCCTGGCGGCGCAAACTGCTCGTTCCCACGCGCGCTCCCCGCTTCAAATTCGCCAGCAGCGTGCCTTGATGTGACACCAAACAATCGCGCATGTCGTCACGCCGGCAAACGGCCGGAAAATGCAGTCGTCCGGGCGTGTCTGTCGGAATATCCTTCACGCTGTGCACCGCCACGTCCACCCTCTCCTCCAGCAACGCCTCTTCCAGTTCCTTGACAAAGATTCCCTTCCCTCCGATTTGCGGAACGGGAGCCTGCTGCATTTTATCGCCGGTTGTTTTGATGACCACGACTTCGGCTTCCACGCCGGTGAGCTGAAAAAGCTGCTTACGCACAAACTCTGCCTGCCACAGCGCGAGCACGCTCCCGCGGCTGCCAATGCGCAGGTGCTTCACGAGTGATCCTTGTCGCCCAAGTACAGATCCCGAATCGCATCCACACTCTGAATTTTTTTTCGAAACTCTTTCTCCGCCCGCAAGCGCTCCGCCGGTTCGATCAACAATCTTTCGATCAGTTCGTCCATCAACACGCCAAGGTTTTCCCGATCCTCCGCCGCGAAACGCTCCGTGCCGTTCAGCTTTTGCTGCAAAAAAGCGACACGCTGTTCTTTCATCCGCTGCCGCAGGGTATCGAGCACCCCGATCAACTCCACGCTCGCTTGCCAGGAAATAAATTTCCCCAAGTGCTCTTCGACCAGCGCCTCGGCCTTTGGCACTTCGCTCCGCCGCGCTTCGCGATTTTGCTGTACAATCTCCGTCAGGTCTTCCATGGTGTAAAGATAGGTGTTGTAAAGTTCCGCCACATCCGGCGCAACGTTCCGTGGCAGGCCCAGGTCCATGACCAAGAGGGCGCGGTTGCCTCGCACCTCCATCGCGCGTTCCATCAACGCCTTCGTCAGCAACGGCTCCTCGACCGCAAGCGCCGACACAATCACATCGGGCAGCTTCAGCGCGGTCTCCCAGTCGCCCCACTCGACCACCGAAGCATAATATTGCTGCGCGAACTCCTCAGCTTTGCCCCGCGAGCGATTCGTCACATACAGCCTGCCGATATTTCGATCGCGCAATTGTGAAACCACCTGCTCACTGACGGTTCCCGCTCCTAACACCAAGGCGCTACGATCATTCAGCTTCCCAAAAATGCGTTCAGCCAATTTCATTCCCGCCGACGCCACGCCCATCGGCCTCGACCCCAACTCCGTCTCCGCTCGCACGCGCTTTCCGACTTCGAGCGCCGCTTGAAACAAGCGGTTCAGAACCGGGCCGGTTGCGCGTCCGTCGTGCGCCCGCAGGTACGCCTCCCGCACTTGGCCCAGAATTTCCGCTTCCCCCAACATCATCGACTCAAGGCCAGCGGATACCCGGAACAAGTGCCGCACCACGTCATGATCGTAATGATGGTAGAGCGAAGGATTCAGTACATCCGGCTTCAACTCGTGAAATTTGCTCAGGTACGAGGAAAGCGCCGCGGCCGATTCCCGATTCCCCGTCGGGTTCACGCCGTACACTTCGCTGCGATTGCACGTCGACAGCACCAGGGTCTCTTCCAGAATTCCGCGGGAACGCAATTCCTCCGAAGCTCGCAGCGCCTGCTCGTTCGAAAACGACACCTTCTCCCGTACTTCCACGGGTGCCGTCCGGAAATTCAGGCCAACTAGGACAATCTCCATGCTGCGTTCGCCCGCTCCTAAAAATACCGGTGATGCTGCGTCAGAAAGAGGTTCACCACCGTAAAACTCAGCACCACCAGGACAAAATTAAAGACACAGAGCTTGGACGCCCTCGCCCCTCGCCATGCGGCCGTGCGCGCCAGCCGGAAATAAGCTAAGTACAAGAGCAATACAATCAGCGTCACCACATATTTCGGATCAAAGTACGCCGCTTGCCCTGGCTGCCGGTCCACCGTCAGGTAGCCAAGCGCGGTTCCTGCCGAAATCGTGATCAGCCCCAGCAGCACGCTCGTATGGCTCATCCGTTCCAACAATTCCAACGAAGGCAATCGCCACACGACGTCACCGAGTTTCCGGATCCGCAAAAGCCGCTCCTCCACTAGGTACATGAGGCTGAGAACGCAGGAAAGTGCGAACGCGGCATACGCCAGAATGCTCAACGTCACGTGTAGCGCAAAAACGGTTCCGTGAGCCGCTCCGGGAGGCGCGGGATTGTCAGGTACGAGATAGGCGGTGAAGAAAAACGCCAGGATGAGCGGCAGAACCAAGGCTCCGACGGTCCGCTGCCGGTGATAAATCTCCAGGCATAAGTAGGTCACCGCCAGCAGCCAGCCAAACAGCGACATCGACCCTTGCAGGTCGTGATACGGGACCGTGTGCGTCCCCTTCGCTCGCAACCACAGCACCAGGTAATGTGCCACTAAACCGAGAAGCATCAGCGCAGTAGCGAGTCGCCCGGTCGCTTCCCTACCGGTCTTCAAAAAGCGGATATAGAGCACCATGCTCAGCAGGTACGCCACCACAGTGCAGGTAACGGCAGTTTGGCTCATCGGCTATGTCCACGCCGATCTGGGAAAAGCGGGAGAGCGCCCTGACCCAGTTTGCGCGTCGATTTGCCGAGTATACCGCACTCCACACGCCCACCACAGTGCGCCCTTAGACAAACGCCCGCTACAGGTTCGGGCAAGCTCAGCAAGTACGGAGGAGTCCGTCGGTAGCCTTCCTGGCGACAAGCGCAAACCATTTCTGAGCAACCTCGTGGTTATTCTGAGCTTCGCAGATGTGCGCCCCATGCCGCACAATCCACGCGTCTTGCCGAGATCACCCTTCTCTTGCCGCCACACAGGCAAGAATCCTGCCGATTTGCTATCCTGCTCCCATTCGTCTATGGCCCTCCATGACTCCAGTTTGACACGCAAAGAACTCTTCCTCAGGGCCTGCCGTTGCGAGCCTGTGCCCCGCCTTCCCGTCTGGATGATGCGCCAAGCCGGCCGCTACTTGCCGGAATACCGGGAAATCCGTGCAAAACATTCCTTCTTGGAGGTCTGCAAGACTCCCGATCTGGCACTCGAGGTTTCCATCCAGCCGTTCCGCCGGCTGGGCGTCGACGCCATCATCATTTTCTCGGACATCCTGATCCCCGCCGAAGCCATGGGCCTTCGTCTGGAACTCGAGGACAACGGCCCCCACCTGCCCGAACCGGTCCGCTCTGCCCACGACGTAAAGAAGCTGCGCATCTTCGATCCGGAACGCGAAACCGGTTTCCTGATGGAAGCACTGCGCCGCACGGTCGGGTATGCCGGGCCGGACGTCCCGGTTCTCGGCTTCGCCGCCTCCCCGTGGACCTTAGCCTGCTACATGGTCGAGGGCCGCACCAAAGAAGGCTTCGGCACGGTAAAGAATTTTCTTTACAGCCAGCCTGCGGCCTTCCGCGAACTCCTGCATCGCATCGCCCAGGCCACGATCCTTTACCTGAAGGCCCAAATTGCGGCCGGAGTCACTGCCGTTCAGCTTTTTGACACCTGGTGTGGCGAACTGAATCTCAACGATTACGCGGAATTCGTTCTTCCCGTCGTGCAGGAAGTCATATCCGGCCTGGGCGATTCCGTACCTGTCATCTATTACACGAAAGCTTCGCACCACCTTTTGCCTTCCATCGTCAAGGCTGGCGCTAGCGTTCTCAGCGTCGACTGGCGCGTCTCCCTGAGCGAACTCCGCGCCCTCTCAGGCCCCCGCGTGGCGTTACAAGGCAATCTCGATCCCGCTATTCTTTTTGGTCCACACGAAACAATCCGCCACTCCACACTCGCGATCGCCACCGAACTCTCCGGCCACGGCCACATCTTGAACTTGGGCCACGGCATCCTGCCGCACACGCCAATCGAAAACGCGCAGCTTTTCATCCACACCGGCCAGCAAGCTCCGCTCCACGGGGCCCTCCCTGCGTCTCCCGCGGGTCCTTGACCAATGCGAGCAAAATCCAAAATCGCCATTCCGAACGATGCCCATACAGGTGGGAATCCCTCTTTTCTCCCGAGGAGGACCTCGCCGTGCCGGTGACGAATCCCAATCACGACGAAATGCAGCGGGAACTCTCCGTCAGCGAGGACTTCGTCCATCGCTACAACCGCCCTGGACCGCGCTACACCAGCTATCCCACCGCTCCTGTTTGGGTGGACACATTCGGCCAGGCCGACCACGAAGCCGCCATGGCAGATGCCGACCGCAAAGGCTCTCCCGTTTCTCTTTACATGCACCTTCCGTTCTGCGAGAGCCTCTGCCTGTTCTGCGCCTGCAACGTGATCATCCAGAAAGACAAACGCGTCACACCTCCGTATCTCGCAATCCTGAAAAAGGAGATCGATCGCGTCGCGCAAGGCGTTTCCGGCAGCCGGCGTGTTGTTCAATTCCACTGGGGCGGAGGCACTCCCACGTACCTGTCGCCGGAACAAATCGAAGATCTCTTCACCTACACCCGGGAACGTTTCCACTTCGCGCCGGACGCTGAAATCGGAGTCGAGATCGATCCTCGTGTCACTACGCCGGCCCACCTCCAAGCCCTTCGTCGCATGGGCTTCAACCGCCTCTCCATGGGCGTCCAGGATTTCAAGGAAGAAGTCCAGCAAGCCATTCACCGCATTCAGCCCTTCGAAGAAACCCGCGATCTGATCGCGACGGCGCGCCAACTCGGCTTCGACAGCATCAACGTCGATCTCATCTACGGGCTTCCCTATCAGACCGCCGAAAGCTTCGCCCACACCATCGATCAAATTGTCGCGCTCTCCCCCGATCGTATCGCTATGTTTAGCTACGCCCACGTGCCTTGGCTCAAAAAGCAGCAAGGCTCCTTTTTCGGGCATCTTCCCGAAGGCATGAAAAAGTTTGCTATCTTCCGCAGCGGTCTTTTGAAGTTCCTCGAAGCCGGCTATCTCTACATCGGTATGGACCACTTCTCCAAGGAAAACGACGAACTGGCCGTCTCTCAGCGTAACCGTACCCTGCACCGCAATTTTCAGGGCTACACCACCAAAGCCGGCGCAGACCTTTACGGCATGGGCATTACCGCCATCAGCGGCATTCAGGACACGTATGCCCAGAATTTCCGCGACATCCCCACATGGGAAAAGTCCGTCAATGAGCGCGGCATCGCCACCATGCGCGGTTATCGCCTGTCGCAAGACGATCTCATCCGCCGCGAGGTCATCAGCCGGCTCCTCTGCCATACCATCATCATCAAAGAGGAAATCTCCCGCCAATTCGCCATCGATTTTGATCAGTATTTCGCTTGCGAACTTGAGCACCTCAAAGCGCCTCGGGAAGACGGCCTCGTCATCGACAACGATCAGGAAATCCGCGTCACCTGGCTCGGCCGCATCTTCATACGCAATCTCGCCATGGTCTTCGACCCGTACCTTGAAAAACAGCAATTGGCTTCTCGCCCATTGTTTTCGAAAACGCTGTAGTTTCAAGCTTTAATTCGCCGGTCTTAAGATTTTGAATTTTGTGTTTTGAGTTACAGTGGCAGGCCGGCTCTGAGGAACTTAAGACTTAGAACTTAAGACTTAGAACTTAAAACTGAGAACCTCGATCCATGTCCACCCAAGTTCAAGCCCTGGTCGTCGGCGCGGGCATTTCCGGTCTGACGGCGGCGTATGCTCTGAAGAAATCCGGCATCGCCACGATCCTCTTCGAAGCGTCTTCGCGTCCCGGTGGCGTGATCCAATCCAACCAACGCGAAGGCTTTCTCGTCGAATGCGGCCCGCAGAGTTTCAGCGGGCACGCCAGCATCACGTCTCTCTGCCACGATTTGGGCCTACTGGACCAGCGTATCCTGGCCGATCCGCAAGCCCCGCGCTATATCCTGATGAACGGCAAACTCCGAAGCGTGCCCATGGGCCCGGGCTTGCTCGCGTCTCCCTTCCTGAGCGGCGGCACACGCTTCGCCATGCTTCGCGATCTCCTAGGTTCCAGCCACGCGCCGGAAGCAGATGAATCCATTGCCGATTTCGTCCGCCGCAAATTCACTCCCGCCCTTCTTGACCGCCTCGTCGGCCCGTTCGTCTCCGGCGTTTACGCCGGAGATCCCGAAAAACTCAGCCTCCGCGCCGCGTTTCCCATCCTTCACGAAGCGGAGACCGCCAAAGGCAGCTTGATTCGTGGTGCCATCGCCATCCGAAAAGCACGCAAAGCCAAACGCGGAGCCGCACCGCTAGAAAAACCCACCTTGCAATCCTTTCGCGAAGGGAACGAAACTCTGGTCCGCGCCCTGGCGAGAAATCTGGATGACCAACTCTTCTGCAATGTCGAGGTCATAGCCGTCGACGCGCTCGACTCCGGCCATGACGCCGCGGCGGCTCGTTTCCACCTCACGCTCAATACTCCCCGCGGCGAAGAACGCATCGAAGCCGAACGCCTGGTCCTCGCCTGTTCGCCGCAAAGCGCGGGGCGCGTCCTCATGCGCCTCAATCCCAAATTCGAGTCAGAACTAGCGGCCATCGAATCTGTGCCGGTCGCGGTTGTTTCTTTGGGTTATCGCCAGACGGATGTGGGTCACAGGCTGGACGGCTTTGGCTTTCTTGTCCCGCGTTCCTGCGGTCTGAACGTCCTCGGCACCATCTGGAATTCTTCTCTTTTCCCGGGGCGCGCCCCCGAAGGCCACGTCCTCCTCACGAGCTTCGTCGGCGGGGCCACCAATCCGGCCATGGTGCAGAACTCGCCCGAGGAACTGAGCTCCCTCATCCACCGGGAAATCGCTCCAGTGCTTTCCATTCGAAACCCACCCGTCTTTTCGCATGTGGCGGTGTGGCCGCGCGCGATTCCTCAATACAATGTCGGCCACACCGCCCGCCTAGTCGCAGTCGAAAAACTGCGCGCCGCTTTTCCCGGCCTTCATTTCGCCGGCAACTACCTTCACGGTCCAGCCATTGGCACATGTATTGAACACGCCCTCAAAATCGCCGACGAAATCCGCATCAGCTTCGCCAACTGAGTTCGCCTCTTCGTAGAAGCGGAGCGGTATCAAAACAAACGGCCTCCAAACCGAGCAGAATCCGCATTTGCAGACCGCGGATTTCGTAAGTTCTTGGCCATCCGCAGTTGCGCAAAGCGCATAAATTTATTTTTTGCAGTTTTGTGAAGCCAGGACCTCAACGCTTCGCTTGAGACCGCAGCGCCAGCCGCATCTCTCGCCGCTTCGCTGCCTCTTTCCAGCGCCGTTTCTCCTCGGCGGTCTTTACGATCAACGGCGGCACCAGCTTCGGCTTCCTCGTATGCTCGTCAATCGCCACAAACGTTACATACGCCGACGTTGTGTGCTTCTTCTCTCCCGTCAAAATATCCTCGGAATACACGTCCACGCCGATCTCGAGCGAGGTGTGAAACACGCGATTCACGTGCGATTTCAAAATCACAATCTCTCCCAGATTCACCGGGTTCCGGAAGTCAATCGAATCGACCGACGCCGTCACCATATAACTGTTGGCATGTCGGCTCGCAGCCATAGCCGCCACGATGTCCACCAAGTGCATCACGTGCCCGCCCAGCAGTTTCCCTAGAGGATTCGTCTGCGCCGGCAATACCACCTCCGCCATCTCCGAAGCCGAAGCGCTCACCGGTTTGCCCTTTAACGGTTCTTCTCGAAACTTTCCCATCACATTCTTGCCTGATCGTGGCATCTCGCCCCTCTTCCCCTTCATTTTGGGTGTTTTCGCAGCACAACGTATAATACGGGACGCACCCATGACCCAACAAAAGAAAACCCGTCGCGAGCTCTTGGCGGAGTTCCTCGCCAAGAATCCAAACGATGCGTTCACCCTCTACGGCTTGGCCCTTGAATGCGTCAACTCGGGGGATTTTTCCGCCGCCGAACCTCACTTCCGCGCCTTGCTTCAATCCAATCCCGATTATGTCCCCGGCTACCAGATGTACGCGCAAAACCTAGCCCAACGCAATCGCTCCGACGAAGCCAAAGCCATCCTGGCCCAAGGCATCCAAGTCGCCACCCGCGCCAACAACCAACACGCTCTGTCCGAAATGCAAGGCCTCCTCTCCGAATTGTCGTAGCGCCGTGCCTGGAGACTGGCGTCCCGGGTTTGCCTTCTCTAATCCGCCACAGAGGCTCAACTCCTTTGCACAGCCACTCCTGGCTTAGCTCTTGGGTCTTGCTCTCCTGTGTTATCTTTTTCGCCGGAGAAATAATGCCCAGTCCGGCCGCTCTACGCGAACAAGCCCACGCCGCCGAATCCCGCCTCGCCTGGGCTATTGGCTTTCTCGGCTTCCTTCTGCAAATGCTCTTCAACGGCCGCTACGGCTACTTCCGCGATGAACTCTATTTCATCGCCTGCAGCAATCACCTCGCCTTCGGCTACGTCGATTTCGCCCCCTTGCTTGCTTGGCTCGTGCGCGGTTTTCGCATCGTCTTCGGCGACTCTCTCCACGCCATTCGCCTGCTTCCCGCGCTGTCGTTTGGCGCCGAAGTCGCCCTTTCCGGCTTCATTACCCGCGAACTCGGCGGCAAACGCTGGGCCATCTTCCTCGCCTGCGTTTCCGTCCTGCTCGCTCCCGTGATTCTTGGCAACGGCACGCACGTGGCCATGAATCCCATCGAGCCTCTGTTCTGGATGGGTACGATCTACGTTCTACTTCTGGCGTTGAACCGCGAGCAGCCCAAGCTCCTGCTCTGGTGCGGCGTGCTCTTGGGGTTTGGCCTCCTCAATAAGCACTCAACGATCTTCTTCATCGCCGCACTCGTCGTTGGGCTGCTGCTCTCCCCGCAACGCCGCCTGCTGTCGAGCAAATGGTTTTGGATCGCCGCAGCCATCGCGTTCTGCATCGCCCTTCCCAACGTCATCTGGCAATACGTTCACCATTTCCCCACCCTCGAGGACCTGCGCAACGTCAAGGCCACTCACAAAAATGTCGAACTTCCTCCGCTGGCCTTCTTTCAACAGCAAATGGGGATGTTGAACCCCTATACCTCGTTCGTTTGGCTGACGGGCGTCCTCTATCTTTTGTTCCATCCCGGCGCAAAGCGCTTGCGCTTCCTTGCTTACAGCTATCTCGTTTTTCTGGCCGTGATGATGGCGCTCAAGGGCAAAGACTATTATCTCGCCCCGATCTACCCCATGCTCTTTGCCGCCGGCGCGGTGCTCTGGGAGACGGTCACGGAAGCCCGCCTGCACTGGCTGCGCTACGCCATCCCGGCCGTCGTGATTTCTCTTGGCATCATCGCCGCACCCTTGGCCATGCCCATTCTTCCGCCCGAAAAGATTCCGGCCTACATGTCCGCCCTCGGCATCAAAATGACGCACACGGAAAACGGCATGGTCAGCCCCTTGCCCCAGCATTTCGCCGATCAATTCGGCTGGCAGGAAATGGTTGCCAAAGTCGCCGGAGTCTACAATTCCCTTCCCGCCGACCAGCGGGCAAAAACCGCCATTCTCGCCGGTAACTACGGCGGAGCCGGCGCCATCGACTTTTTCGGCCCGCGCTACGGCTTGCCGAAATCGATCAGCGCTCACCAGAATTACTATTATTGGGGACCGCGCGAATACACCGGAGAAAGCGTCATTCTCCTCGAATGGAGTCTGGAAGACGCGCAGAATTGGTGCGGTTCCGTGGACGTTGGCCCGCACAACCATCCGCCTCTGGGCATGGGCTGGGAACAGTACGACATCCTGCTTTGCCACAATTTCAAAATGCCTCTGTCAGAGGCCTGGCCCAGGCTCAAGACCTGGAACTGAGGCTCAATTCCCAAAACTCAGGGGGTGGCGTAGGGATATGGGACCCGGTTGGCGAACCAACGCAACCGGCCGCCGACATAGGAAAGAACAATCGACCGCCAGGCATTGGAAAGAATGAGGAACGCCGACTGTTGTTTATTCACCTTCTCTTTTGCACCGACGGCGGGCTGTTTCCGGTGTAAAACGAAGGCTAGGCTGTAACTGCCCAAGTACAAGACAAAGTGGTGGCGAGCGTTTTTCATAGTGGTCTCACAATGAGATGTTCCGTTGAGCCCAGCAATCCGTCAATGAAGGAAGTCCTGTAGAAACAATGCAAAACGGCCGTAGGTCGACCTGTGGCTCAGGCCTTCCAGGCTGAGGCTTTTTTCAGAACCGGACGGATAATGGAGTCGGCGGCATTCCTAGAGACCTTTGTTGACTATCCGCCAAGCCATGGCGCTGCTAGTTTCTCGATTGAGCAAATCGAGAAGAATGTGGAAACCAGGTCGCAGGCGAAGATGGCAAAGCCCTAAGCAGCCGTTTAACGCAACTGGGGCTGTGTTGACCATCTCGGCGGATTGGTCGTCATCGCCCCTTGTTTGTTTCTACAACCTGCCACACGCGAATCAAGGCGGTCTGTTCGTGACCGTCCACTCGATAGTGCACAACGCGGAACAACTTACATTTGTTGATGCTGTGATTTGCTAGCATTGCGTTTGGCAGCCAGAAGGGAGCAACAATGCGTTGGTACCACTACGTGTCGTACTTTTTCGGGGGCGCATTGCTCGCGAACGCTTTGCCTCATCTGGGAAATGGGATTTCGGGCCATGCTTTCCAGAGCCCCTTCGCGTCACCTCCCGGGGTAGGCTTGTCCTCCTCGACCGTCAATGTCCTGTGGGGCCTCTTCAACCTCGCTATCGGCTATCTGCTCCTCTGTCGTGTCGGAAGCTTCAATCTGCGCAAGACCCAGCACGTGCTTGTTCTTGGAGCGGGCATGCTGATCATGTCGCTAATGCTTGCCCGCGCATTCGGGCGGTTCCACGGCGGACTGTGAGCCGCTTGGTCAGTCGTCTCCGTTTTTGTTCCTTCACAATCTGCCGCTCGCTGATGAGCGCGGTTTGTTCTTTCCCGAAATCAATTTGATAGTGCAATCCGTCCGTCCGGCCGATGATTGCCCCGATGGCGGCATCGACGGTTTTTCCGCCGTGCATGCTGACCCGGATGTGGTGGGCTGTTTACTGGGCATGCCGTGAGGATACCACGCGCATAAACGGTGCGGTCCAACGCCCTGCCGCGTAAAAGTCCAAACGCCGTTATTCGAGATGTTCTGGCCCAGTACGAACAGGCCTTCTTTCGGCTGTAGAATACACACTGGATAAGGGACAACTTGCAGTTGACTTGAGGTGGTGAGTGGACCGATTGGAAGCACATCGACACTTCTACGCAGACTTAATCACGACGAGCGCAGGTGCAGGGAAGAACGAGCGGCTTAAAGTTGCATTTGCATCGACGCCGAGGGAGCGGTTTACGGGTGACGGGCCGTGGAAGGTCTTTGCTGGAGGTAATTACGTCGAAACTCCCACCGACGACCCTGCATTCCTGTATCAAGACGTTGTCGTGGCTCTTGCCCCCGAACGCCGAATCAACAACGGTCAGCCTGTTCTCCACGCAATTAATCTTGCAGCGCTCAATGTAAAGCAAGGGGAGAAGGTCCTTCACATCGGGGCCGGAACCGGTTATTACACGGCAGTGCTGGCGAGGCTCACAGGCGAGACGGGGACTGTTGTGGCTTATGAGATTGAACATGACCTAGCGCAGAAGGCTACGCAAAACCTTAGCGATTTTTCACATGTCACCGTGCACGAACGTTCAGGTTCACAAGCACCTCTGCCCGTTTGTGATGCGATTTACGTGAATGCGGCGGCGACCGCGCCCCTAAACGTTTGGCTAGACTCTCTGCAATTGAATGGTCGCTTGCTGTTTCCCCTGACACCGGCTGACGGCCCAGGAGGAATGCCCAGTGCGGGAGGCATGCTTCTTGTAGCGCGCAATGACACCGAGCGCTTTGATGCGCGGTTCGTCTCCCCCACGATGTTTGTCTCCTGCATGGGAGCACGCGATGAGGAGAATGCGCAGAAGCTGTCTATCGCATTCAAGCATGGCGATTTCCGAAACGTGCGGTCGCTTTGGCGCAATTCACAACCAGACGACACCTGTTGGTGCGCAGGTAACGGCTGGTGGCTTTCTAACGCCTGATTAACCGCCGAGGTTCATACAAAGCGTTAGCCTCGGCATGGCTCGCCAAACCGCTCTTCCGGAGAGAATTCCGTTGCAGTTTTACGGTTCGGCGACAGACGAGCTGCCGACAAGGCTCGCAGGGAGACCTTCTCTAAATATTCTTGGCTGTAAGTCATTCCTTGATTTTTCCCAGTTCGCTGTGAAAGCGGTGTTTGCTTTCATCGACTTCGAGTCGATTCTTCAAGACCAGTTTTGCTTCCTCAACCGCAGTGCGCAATTCGGGATGCTTATCGAGATTGAACTCAGTCGAGACTGCATTTGCCAAGCGCTGTAAACAAATCTCCAGTTCGCTAATCCGCTTCACGACTTCGCGTGCGGACGTTTGCGCTTTAACGTAGGTGTCCAGGGCCACTTCCCCTTCGACCTTCTCAATGTACTCGGCGATATAGGTCTCACCGTCGATTCTTGGATGGATAACCTTCGGAAAGACACCGGCAAATTCATTTTGGTTCGCCATGGGGCGATTATACGCCCAGTCTCGGACCGTTTGTGCCCCCAGCCATACGGCCCATACGGCGACAGTCTTCGCCGAAGGTGAAAACGCGTAATTCTGTCGCCTTTTCCAGGCCAAGGGTTGCCCGTGCGAGTCGGCTCGAAGGCACCGCTCCACGGGCCGTCGTGGATCACAAACCGTCGTGCATGTCGCGTGACTAGCGTGATCGCCTGATCGCCTTACACCATGACTCGCCCACCGCCTACTGGCTTCGCTAGCCTGGGCGGGTTTTTCGTTTGAGTTACCTGGTTACGCTGCCTCGGCGCGGCGAACACCCGGCAGGTGCCCGAATCGACGCCTGCTTTGCCATCCTTAAGGTTCACTCCAATCAGGAACGGGCCGCCGTCAACAGCCTCGGCTATGTGCCTTGTTGTTACGGCATGCAAGTACGTATCGTTTGCCCTTAGTTCCAACGATAAACGTAGTTCCGACATACCTTGCCGATACAACTGAGCATGCGATCTGGAACGCGCATGTTTTCCCTCGTTTAGAGTCAGGTGCTCTCAGCGGTACCAGCCGAAGAATTCCTGGCGTGATAGAATACACCTCGCGCACGGTGGGCCTGTGGCGGAACTGGCAGACGCGCATGGCTTAGGACCATGTGGGTTCACTCCCGTGAAGGTTCGAGTCCTTTCAGGCCCACCAAAGCAGTCTTCCCTGGCACACTTCTGGCACATTTTCTTCCTCAATCGGGCAAACTTTACCTCAGCTGGTTCCGCCACTCCCGCACCGCCACCCACTGATTGCGTGTGTTGCACTTTGGGCGGTACACGGAGGCAAGGCACTCACTAGTTCTGCTGGAAACAAGGCGCATCCGCGTGGATAATGTAGCTAACACGTCCGAGCGCCCGGGAAAAGGTCCTTGATTGATCCTTCAACAGACTGACCCCATCATTCTGATCCGCCAGACCGATCATGCCTTTCTTTCGGGCTTTTTTGCGCGCGAATGGGGCAACGACAATTTTTCGCGCCCCGAACCCTTCAACTCCTTCTGTCTCGCCGTAGCCGAGCACGACAACGGCTGGCAGGAATGGGAGCTTGCCCCGGGCGTTGATCCGAAGACATTCGCTCCCTACAGCTTCATGACCGTGCCCACGGAAGAACACATTTCACTTTACCAGCGCGGCATCGACCGCGTCCTCAAGGCCGATCTTTACGCGGGGCTGGTGGTCGTCTCGCACTGCATGGGCCTGTACGATCGCGCGCGGGCGACCATTCCCGGTTATTCCTCGAAGTATGTCAAAACGCAGGAGCAGCACGTCGCAAACGATTTCGTCCAGCGACTCCGCTTGCAACAGCTTCGTCTGAAAGTCGATTTGCGCAACGATCCGACCACCAAGCCGTTCACCGACGAAAAACTGATCAAAGCCAACGTGCAACGCCTCGAAGCCCTCGACCGCTTGTCTCTCTATTTCTGTCTCGGCGCCGCCGAAGACACCTCGATCGAAGGCGTGCCGGTAAACGACGAAGGAAAAGAGGTGGACTGGGAAATTCGCCCTGCCGGACGCAGCCAGTTCACACTCAATCCCTATCCGTTCCGCCGCGATCCGTTGGAGTTTGCCATCCTCGCGCGCCGCATTTCCAAACGCCGCTTCGCCGACGACGCGGAACTCCATACGGTGCTCGCGTCAGCCTCGTTCTACAACATCCGTTTCACGCTTCGTTCCCGCTCCGCCCTGAACTCAATCCACGCCGCCGGCGCGTGATTTCTCGAAGATCTGTAACACTGCCGAGAGGGGCCTGCCTACCGCAGGCAGGCCGCCCACCCACCCCATTCTCCGGATTCGCCTGCGCTCGTATTACCCAAATGATGTCTTCTAGTTGTGTCGATTTAGCGCCAGAGGCGCGGCATTCGTTCGCCGAGCGTGCAAGCGCCGGGTATGCCAGAAAGAACCCCGAGCGCCGTAGGCGCGACACAACGGCGGTGACGAATCTATAAGACCCGGCGCTTTGCGCCTGTCCGTGTTTCCAACTCCCGTGCCGACAACGTCTGGTATCATGACCTTTGGGATCCATGCGGCCTGATCGCATCTCGTTGTTCCCTCTCGACGTCGTAGTTTTCCCCGGCGAGCTTCCCCTGCACATTTTCGAGCCGCGGTATCGTCGCATTCCTGGACGCAAAATCGCCTTGTGGCATGAGGTTGGCTCTTTCGAATGGAGTGGCACACGTCGGCGGCAACGCGGAAATTCTGGAGGTCACCAAGCGCCATGACAACGGCGGTGTGGAGATACTTCCCGTCGGCGGCCAACCATATCGCGTCGTGGACCTGTTCACCAACGATTCTGTGCTTAAAGGCACGGTCGACGATCGCGAAGAACGAGAGTCCCCGATCGACCCGCAAAAACCGCGAAAAGCGGATCGAACTCCGCGAAGTCGGCTACACGCTTCTCGTTTCGGGAATGCTTGCGAATCTCCTACAATCACTTGCCGAGACCCTGTCTTTTGTTATCGCGAACGCTTTCGCTTTGGATCTTCTGTCGAAGCAAGAGATCCTGGAGTGTGGTTTAGAGGCCGGAAGGCAGGAT
Source organism: Candidatus Acidiferrales bacterium (assembly GCA_963783955.1). Lineage (GTDB taxonomy): Bacteria > Acidobacteriota > Terriglobia > Acidiferrales > UBA7541 > Acidiferrum. The sequence goes on from CAWAPN010000010.1 coordinate 79,460, forward strand.
CGGCGGCTCAGGTATCTCCGAGCGTCGGTGTTGCATCTACAGAAGATAGAGACTCAGCGCGTTCATGGCGCCGGGAATGAGCAGGGACTGAGCTAGAGTTTGAATGAAGGATTGCGGGTAATGAACTCATCCGCGGATAGGGGTTTCATGACAGTGAGCAATTCAGGGCATTCCAGGCCGCGCACACTCGGCGAACTGAAACGTATCCCGGATTTCGACGCGAGTTCCAATTTTCTGCCGGTGAAGAATGAAATTCGCCGGAACCTGCTTCGTTCCATCGAGCGCAGCGAGCCTCTGTTTCCGGGCGTGCATGGCTACGAAGACAGCGTCATTCCTCAGATCGTCAATGCCGTGTTGTCCCGCCACAATTTCATTTTGCTCGGATTGCGCGGCCAGGCCAAAAGCCGAATCCTGCGCGGCCTGGTCCAGCTCCTCGACTCGGAAATTCCCGTCATCGCGGGATGTGAAATCAACGACAATCCTTTGCGCCCGGTGTGCCGTTCCTGCCGGGAACTCCTCGCCAAGGAAGGCGACAACACGCCGATCGCGTGGCTGTCCCGCGATCAACGCTACGTGGAAAAGCTTGCCACTCCCGACGTCACAATGGCCGACATTATTGGCGACGTAGACCCGATTCGCGCCGCTCGTGGCGGCCGCGATCTTTCTGACGAACTTACCATCCACTACGGCCTGCTTCCGCGTGCTAATCGCGGCATCTTTGCCATCAACGAGCTTCCCGATCTGGCCGGCAAAATTCAGGTTGGGCTCTTCAACATCATGCAGGAAGGCGACATTCAGATTAAGGGTTATCCGCTGCGGCTGCCGCTCGACGTTCTACTTGTTTTCACCGCGAACCCGGAGGATTACACGGCGCGTGGCAAAATCATTACGCCTCTCAAGGATCGCATCGGCGCGGAAATTCGCACGCACTATCCCACGACAATCCAGGAAGGCATGACCATCACCAATCAGGAAGCCTGGACCAAGCGCGACTCGCACATCAAAATCGAGGTTCCTGAATATCTCCGCCAAGTAGTGGAAGAAATTGCCTTTCAGGCCCGCGAGGACAAGCGTGTCGACAAGCGCTCGGGCGTCAGCCAGCGGCTTCCGATTACCACGCTCGAAAGTGTGGTCAGCAGCGCGGAACAACATGCCGCGCGCGCAGGCGAAGCGCATGCCGTCACCAGAGTTACCGATGTTTATGCCGCGCTTCCGGCGATTACCGGCAAACTGGAGCTCGAATACGAAGGCGAGATCAAGGGCGCGGAAGCAATTGCCCGCGAACTGATCCGCACTGCCATTGGCCGGGTGTTCAGCAAACATTTTGCGGAAGTCAATTTCCAGCCGGTGATTCAATGGTTTGAATCCGGCGCGGAACTGAAGATTCCCGACGATGCTTCGACCACGCGTCGCTACCAGCAGTTGTGCCAGGTACAGACGCTGTTCGATCACATCGCCAAACTAGGTGTCACGAATCGCAAGGATGAAGCCGCCACCGCGGCCGCCGCCGAGATGATCCTTGAGGGGCTATGGGCGCATCGCCGTGTGGGCCGCAGCGAGGAGCGCGGCTTTTACGCCGAGAAGCCGCAACGGGTTTCCGAGCCGCGCGATCGCGAAAATCCGAATCGTCCTCGCCGCACGTACAACTAAGCTCCGGACACGAAATGAAGATCGTCAAATACCAAAAGTATACGGGAGAGCCGGCCGACGAAATAGATCTCGACGAGCTGATGAAGCGGCTCGGGGATTTCTTGCTGCAAAGCGGTTTCGAGTCGCAGTATTACGGCCTTTCGGAGTTCGATGCGGCCCAATCCATGGAGGCGCTGCGTGATGCGATTCTCCGCGCCCTGCAGGAAGGTGAATTGATTCCTGAAGACAGGATGAGCGAAGAGCTTCAGCGCATGTTGCAAGATCCTGGAGCTCTGAACAATCGGGATGTGCGCGACCTGATCGAAAAGATCATTCAGCGGCTAACCCAGGAGGGCTTCATCAATCCGCAACAGCCTCCCCAAGTGACCCCTCCTCCGCAGATTACGCCCGGCGGACAATTGGGGCAGCCTACCGAGCGCAATCCGGACGCGCGCTTTGAAATTACCGACAAAGCCATCGATTTTCTCGGCTTCAAGACACTTCGTGATCTTCTCGGTTCTCTCGGGCGCAGCAGTTTCGGCCGTCATGATACGCGTGACCTTTCGACCGGCGTGGAATCCGGAGGCGCGTCGCGGGCGTACGAGTTCGGCGACGTGCTGAATCTCGATATCAGCCAGACGCTCTCCAACGCCATTCGCCGCGAAGGCGTGAAAGTTCCGATCGATATGCAGTATCGCGACTTGATGGTTCATCAGTGCGAGTACCAGAGTTCCTGCGCCACGGTCGTGTTGCTCGATTGCAGCCACAGCATGATTCTTTATGGGGAAGACCGTTTTACCCCGGCAAAGCGCGTCGCGTTAGCGCTATCGCACCTGATTCGCACGCAGTATCCCGGTGACTCACTGAGCCTCGTGCTCTTTCACGACTCCGCCGAGGAGATTCCGCTCGCGCAACTGGCCCGCGTCCAGGTGGGCCCTTACTACACAAACACACGCGAGGGGTTGCGCATGGCGCAGCGCATCCTGCTTCGGCAGCGCAAAGACATGCGTCAAATCATCATGATCACCGACGGCAAACCCTCTGCGCTCACGCTGGAAGACGGGCGCATTTACAAGAACGCGTTCGGGCTGGACCCCTTCGTTGTGAGCGAAACGCTCGAGGAGGTGAACAAGTGCAAACGCGCGGGCATCATGATCAACACCTTTATGCTCGCCACCGATTACAGCCTGGTGCAGTTCGTGCAGAAAATCACGCAGATGTGCAAAGGGAAGGCCTACTTCACCACGCCCTATACCCTCGGCCAATATCTGCTGATGGATTACATGCAACGCAAAACCAAAACAATTCACTGAACGCTTGTTTACGGTCTCCTCATGTTCGCGACGCAAAAGAGTTCCCGGAAGTTCATGAAATTATTTGCTTAAGCCGATTCGAGCTTTCCATCGTTTTGAACGACTTATCTGTACCGACCGCCCGCGCGTATCCGTCTAACTCAATAACAAACTAATTATCGATTCCGCTCCCACGCGTGCGGTGTCCTGCAGGGCTTGGAACGGAACACACAAAGGAGCAGTGAATGAAAATGTCAAAGATGTTAGCGGTTCTGTCCGGTGCGGCAATTCTCTTCGGCTCAAGCATATTCGCGAAGGAGGCCAACAAGGCAACCCTGAATATCACCGAGCGAGTCAGCGTGGAGGGCAAGCCCCTCGATCCGGGCACCTACAAGATCGAATGGAACGGTGACGGCCCGAACGTCCAGGTGACCTTGCTTCATGGCAAAGACACCGTGGCGACCTTGCCGGCCCAGGTGACGGAACAAGCCGGCAAGAACGCAGCAGACGCCTATGGCTCTACTGCCCAGCCGGATGGATCGAACACCCTGACCACCATCTACGTCGGCGGCAAGCACACCGTCTTGCAGTTGGAGCCAGGTGCAGCCGGCCAGCAATCGAGGAATCAAGCTTCCAAGTAATTTCGCACCGGAGCTCACTCCTTTCTTAGGTCCGGAAAGGAGTGAGCACTTCTCTTTTTGCATACAGCTCGCGGTGTGGTTTCCCCATTCCCATTGGCCATTGCGATAAAATAAAACGTCTGGCTTAATGGCAAACTTTGACCCGAAGAATCGGCCTGGAGGCACTCTTGACCACCATCGCAGCCGGAACGAGCGCACCGCGTTTCTTGCTCAAATGCCTCGACGGACTTGAATATTCTCTCGATTCGCTGCTAGCCCGCGGTCCGGTTGTTGTAGCGTTTTTCAAGATTTCCTGCCCCGTCTGCCAGTTTACATTTCCCTTCCTGCAACGCATTTTCGAGAGGTTTGCCGGCAATCGCGCCTCCGTAGTCGGAATTTCCCAGGATGACGGGCGCGGCACGTCAAAATTCAATTTGCAATATGGCGTGACCTTTCCGACCCTGCTCGACGACTTCGGCTATCCAGCTTCCAATGCCTACGGCATCACCAACGTTCCGACCGTTTTTTTGATAGCTCCGGACGGCACCATCAAGCTCAGCTGTACGGGTTTTGATAAAACCGGCCTCGAGAGAATTGCTGGCGAACTCGAGCAGCACCAAAACATCTCGTCGGCGCCACTCTTCCTCTCGAATGAGAAGGTACCGGCTCATAAACCTGGCTGAAGCTCGAAAAATTAGGTCCCGTCGGGACCTGACCAAATCCTAAATCGGTTCTCTATCGCACAAGAAGTCCTTCTTGTGCTTTGTGGGTTTCTTTCGCTTGTCCGGAATCACGCGTGTCGCGCCCGGCGCTAATCCCGACTTTCTTGCAACGCGGCGGGCCTCGACGGCCTTATCCAATTGTTTCTTGCGCCGCTTCATCCGGCCTTCTTCCCTGCAATCTCCTGCGCCGCGCGATGGCCCTGATCAATCGCCTCGTTGGTGTACGCAAACGCCCCTGCATCGGAATTCGCGATATGGATATTCCCGAAGGGCTTGCGGCCGATTTCATTCGGAGCTTGTCCAGCGGGCCAAACCGGATCGTAGAGCGAATTGTATTCGTAGGCGTAACCGTGCGGCCAACGGTTCACTGTAATTGCCTGGATATCTCCGGCGGGATCAAACCCTGCGCTCCCCAGCATTCGCCCTAACTGATCGCGAATGTTCCTTTCAAAGGTGCTGAAACTTGTGGCCATCAGGAGCGCGCGTCCTGCCCTCTGTTTGTCGCGCGCCGTCGTTCCCGGCCCGACCGGCACATACTGCATGTGCAGCAGGCACGACTCATCGGATTTTTGCGTGAATTCATAACCACCCATGCTCACGGGAAAATCCATATCCACTGCGGAGAAGAAAGCTCCGGGGCAGTGCACGCTGTGCACTTTTAATTTGTCGAACGCCAGCCAATTCTTTAACTGCACGTTCGTGTACACCAGCGGCACCTTTACGTTGTAGGCCAACCCCTGTTTCTGCGTCTCCGGCATCTCCGGACACAGATAAGGAATCACCATGTTCCAGCATGCCAGAATGCACGCCGCGCTTTTCACAACGTAGGCCTTGCCGCCCCGCACGTAAGTCACCTGCACGCCAGAGCCGCCCGCCCCGTTCGCCACGTGCACAACCGTCGAATTCAGTCGCAGGCGAACCGCTGAACCTGCTTGATCGAGCTTGGCATAGTTGAATTTCGCTAGAACGACATCTTCCATCGTGTGGCCCGGAGCAATTCCAGGAATCATTGCTCGCACCAGCAGCCTCGGCACCGATCCGATGCCATCCGGAAAGTGATAGATGTAGGGCTCGTGATCCTGCCGCGTCACTTCCAGCCCCATTCCGGGGCCGTCCGTATCTTTGATTCCCAAGCCCTTGAATCCTGGGAGATAACCAAGCCCGGCCATATCGCCCGCCGGAACCGCATCGATTCCCACTCCGTACAAGCCGTACATGGAGGTGAAGAAAAACTTGGCGACCTCCGGCATCGCTTTCGCATTTTTCAGCAGATAGTCCTGATAGCTTGTTTTCGCCAGGTAGTCCTTCTTCTGCTCCGGGTTCATGCCCGGCAGGTAATCCGCTTTTTCGCCGACTAGCCGCAGGAAATCCTTTTGCGCTGCGGCCGAGAGCGGCGTCTTGGCGAGAAATTCGGGCCAAGGAGTCGAGTAAAAACCAGGCACCAGCCGGTCGGATCCGAATGTCTCTTTGTCGAAAAAAACGGCCTGGCTCATTCCCCGGGATTTGTAGAAGTTCTGGTCGTAATACTTCTCAAATCTCTTCACCTCTATGCCCAGATTTTTGAACAACTGTTTTGCTTGCGCGCTGTAGAGATTCGGGCCGGTGATGGTTTGCGTGCCGCCGTAGCCGATGATGATGCGGTCGCCACTCTTGAATTCGTTCCGTTTGGCGTGGCCCCCGAAATCGTCGTGATTTTCGAGGATCAGAATTTTGGCGTTCAGCCCGACCTTTTGCCTGTAGAAATACGCAGCCGAGAGGCCGCTGATTCCTCCACCGACCACGATCACATCGAAAGTATCTGGATCTTTTTCCGGGCTACCCCAGGTTTTTCCGTCGCGCATGGCGTGAGCGACTTCCCACGAGCCATCGTGACTTCCACGCATTCCGGTTTTTGCGGGAGGATAGTATCCGGGCTCCTTCTCGGGCGCGTAGCGATTGTCCGAGTCCGCCAGGACGTCCCCCCAGAAGCTTCCCGGCTCGATCAGCGACGCGCCAATGGCAACGCCCATGCCATTCAGGAAATCCCGCCGATCGATTGTGCGGTTCATTCCTAATTCGCGATCTTTTTTCTCAGTCATCCCGATCTCCCGGCACTCAAGTCGAAAAAGCTTAGCCCACTTTTTACTCTTCCGGAAGCGAGCGGGCCCAAGCGCGGCTGTACCGCGACTGAGGCGCGATACAAAGCGGCGACCCGCCCGTCCCGGAGGCCTCTCTCTCATTGTTTGGATTGGTCAGAAGCCGAAAGTGACTTGGAGATCGATACGTCGATTCGACGTCGGATCGCTGAAGGGCCGCCCGACCAGACCGTTCGACTCGCCGAACAGCGGTGAACCCAAGTTGCCGACCGGAGGCATTACGTTGACGTTGTTGAATACGTTTCTGGCAACTACGGCAAAAGTGAGCGCGTAACGCTTGTTCGTCGCTCCCGCGTCGAATCCGCGTCCGCCCCCGCCTCCTCCACCACCACCGCCCCCGCGGCCTCCGCCCGATCCGCCTCTGACGCCTCCGCCACCAAATGTTCCGCCCTGTCCACCCGGGCCGCCGCTGTTGGCCGCGGTTTCAATCGTCGGACCAAAACCAATGGTCTTGCTCAACCGAAGCATCAAGGCAAAGCGGCCGGGTCCCAACCCGTTATAAGCCGGAATGGGCGTGTAGGTGAAAATCTGCGCCGCCGTGGGCGTCGTGAAGCAGCCATATTTCGTGTTGTACGTTGCTGTGGCACAGGAGGCAAACTCTGGACGGACGTTGTAGGCCGAATCTCCGAAGAAATCGTTGGGCGTGGTTATATTAAAAGGCACGCCGGAGCTGTAGATCAGGAACGGACTCAGTCGAAACGCATACTTCGTGGTCATCGTGCCGCCCATAAATATGCGGTTGTGGACGTCGTAGCTCGCAGGCCCGTAGTCCTTCCACGGTTCGCCCGGAATGGAAATCATGCTCGTCGGACCGGCGGTATCACTGTTGGCATAGTTGAGCGTGTAATAACCAAAGAGAGAAAGCCTTGCGCCCATGCGGATACTGCCATTCACGATGAGCTGATTCTGTTTAAAAATTCCTTCCGATTCATACTGCAGGACCGGGCTTGAAGCTGCGACAGGCGGAGCCGCAGGATCGATGGGATTGACATTGTCGGTATAAAACTGGTGCACGCCGCGCGAGGTCAGATAGGTGACGGCGACATTGGCAATCCGCGTGAGCTGACGTTCCACTGTCACACCGGTCTGCATGGTGTACGGCGCATGAAGATTCGGATTGTACCGGTAAAGCACGCTCTCGCTGCCGGTGGCGTTGCCTACGCAATTCGTCGGAATCGGCGTAGGAAGAGGCGGAACGCAAAGAGGATTCCCGGTCAGGAAAAAACTCGGGTTCGTAATCAGGAACTGCTCCTGGGCGGGATCGCCTTCAAAAAACCGATTCTGCGGTAAAAGCAGGTTGTACGTGAAGCGATCGTAGAACATCCCGAATCCCGCGCGCAGCACGGTCTTCGAAGGATTTTTGGCGTTGCCACCGATGCCCCAGGCCAGGCCCAGGCGCGGCGCAAAGTCCACGGTGTTTGCCAAATGATTTTGCGTCTCGAAACGGAGTCCGTAGCTGACGGTCAGATTGGGTCGAACCTTCCAGTCGTCCTGTGCGAACAGCCCCAAATCGGTCACCGCCACGGAAGTGTACGGCGTGCCGGCATTCTGCGTGTAGTATTGAGCTCCTCCGAAGCCGTAGGTTGCGCGAATCTCAGGAATTGTTAATCCTGCCGCCAGGCCGGCGACGGTGGTCTGGTACACCTGAATGGGCGTCTCTTCCGGACAAGAAGGGCCGGGAGTGCATCCGAACGGTGTCTGTGAGCCGAAGGTAAACGAACCGTTGAAACTCGAGGCGGTGGAGTTAGCGTCCGTTATGGTGCGGACACGTCCGCCGACTTTCAACGAGTGCTTGCTGAAAGTCTTGTAGACAGTTTCTTGAATTTCGTAGTGATTCTGGATGTCGGAAGTGTTCCCGCCGCCACTGCCTACGCCGTTAAAAGCTCCTCCGACGCTAACGTTCGTGGTCGGGTTGACGGCAGTGGTCAGCGTATTGTCGTGCATGTATTGGAACCGGATTTCATTGATGGTGCTTGGGTTGACGGTTTGGGTATCGGTGAGCTGAAGGGTCTGCTCGGTCTCGAGAAGATTGCTTGCGTTGGCCTCCAAATTGAATTGCCCTACGCTCGTATTCTGGTTCGTTTGCGAGTCGCGGAAATACTGGTAGCGTCCCATCAGCGTGTTCGTGGGCGTCAATTGATAGTCGAGGCGCGGCCCGAGGTTGGTGCGGTTTTGCGGATCGGTGACTGCATCGCTGAAAGGAACAATGCTGAACTTGCTTTGCGCGGGCGTGCAAGCAATCAAGAGAAATTGGTCGCCGCAAACCACAGTTGCACTGACGATGGTCAGCGCCCCGATGTCCCGGTGATCGATGCTGAAGAAGAAGGATGCTTTCTTGCTAAGTGGTCCGCCGATGTTCCCGCTGTACTGTTCGGAATTGTAGCCTGGTGGCGAAACTCCAGCCGGCAGAATTTCAAAGGGATTCCGCGCGTTGAACGCCGCCGTGTTCCCATCGACCATAAACTGCCCGTGGTACTTGTCCGTGCCAGGCTTCGTGAAGATTTCAATTCGCCCGTAGCCGAGCTTGTCATACTCGGAGGAAAACGGATTTTGGTTGATGCGAATTTCGCGAATGGAAGCCTTGGGCGGCAATTGTCCGGCGGTGAAGCCGTCGATGTAAATCTGGCCGCCGTTTGGTCCGGCGGATGGACCGGCCAGCGCCTGGAGTTCGGATTCCATTTCGTCCGGATCGTCGGAGAGCGCATCGAGATCCTTGCCCTGCAACACAATGGAGTTGGCGTTGTTCGAAGGATTCACGTCCAATTGCGTGGTCGTGGATTGCACTTCCACTTTTTCCTGCTGCTCCGCTAGCTCCAAAGCAATGTTCAGGCTCGTGATCTGCCCCGCGCTCACCGTCACGCCGGCGTTGCTATAGAGCGCAAAACCTTGCGCTACGGCTTTGACCTGATATTTACCTGGCGCGAGGTCCTTAAATTCGTAGATGCCGCTCTTGTTCGTGGTTGTGTCCATCGAGGCGCCGGAGGGCGTCGTCAAGAGCACGGTCGCGCCGGAAACGAACGCGCCCGATGGATCGGTAACCTGGCCGCGCAGAGTTCCCCCTGCTATCGTTTGCGCCGCAACCGCACTTCCGGCTAAGGACACAACCATAAGTGCGGCACACAAGAAGAGAAAAAACAGTTTCCAGTGGCTGGTTGGCATCAAGTCGCTTTCCTGTCTTTGTAGGGGATTGGCTGTGGCCTTTCTTTCATGGGGTGCCCATATCGCCCCCGCCACCACCTTGGCTGAGGCTCCATGGCGTTAGAATGGACGATGCCCCCGAAGAGGCCTGCAGAACCGGCAGAACCGGCTCGACGCCGCCCAACATGGTAATCACCGTAGACGGGCCATCCCCCTGACCTGAAGTTGCAACAACCATCACGGCATCGCCTTTCTGAAAATCGCTGAGCGGGCTGGCCGGAAGCCGGCTCAACATCTGTTGAAAGTCTCCGCCGCGTGGGCCACCCGCGGCTCCGCTGCCCCCCGCGTCGCTGCTGCCAGCTGCTCCCTGCCCTTGCGGCTGCGCGGCGCCCGCCGCCGACGGTGCTCCCGGTTGGCCGGTTGGTGCGGCGCCGCCATTGGCTCCGGCCGTCCCCGCTCCTTTTAGACGTATGGCAATCGCTTGCGCCATGCGGTCCGGCAGTTTTTTCATCTGCGATTCTTGCGTGATTTTCAGTTCCACGGGCTTTTTCGTCGCCAGATCGTTCAACATCAGGATGCCGGCCGAGGCATTCACACCGGTTACTATCCCGGCGATATTCCGGAACGAACCGGACACAATTTCGTCCGCGGTGAATTCTGCGCCGCCGGCGCTACGCGCACCGCGGGCTCGCAATTGATCTCCGACCTGGATTTGGGTGAGGGGAGAAACCGTCGCTTCGTCAAAATTTACTGAGCCTGGCGCGTACCGGCGCAAAATCGTGCTGCTGCCTGCGTGAATCACCACGTCCTTGGCGCCCGCTGCGGAGAGCGTTTTGATCGTGACGGTATTCTGTGCCGGGTCGACGCTGCTCACCAGACCGCCGATGCCGTGCCGCTGCCATTCTTCGCGCTCCTTCTGCTGCTTTTCGGCAATGTCCCCCTTTTTCATGGCAACAATGCTGCTGGCCACGAATGACGAGGCATCCTGTCCTGGTTTTGTTCGCACCAGAATGCGGTCGCCGGGCTGCAGATCGCTCAACGGAATGGGCACGGCTTCCTTCAGATCCTTCGATCCGGGCGGCACGCGCACAACCTTCACATCCGGGGTAAGCTGGATCTTGACTTCCGTGCCGCTGTCTGTGGACAGCGTCAAACTGTCGGCGGAAATGGCTTTGATGCTGCCAAGGGTCGCCGGGGACTTCTGCGGGGCCTGCGGCGCGGGATTGGCCTGCGCCACAGGCCTGATCGAAACAGGTGTCAAACTGCAGAGAGCCACCAGGACGATCCGGACGAATGGACTAAACCTGTTCGTATTGTGGACTCGCATCTGAAATCTCCGACTGGTCCCCGTATTCGTCCAAGGTTGGAAACGCAATCCGGCAAGGTGAAATGGGCACGGTTTGCGTGGAGCGGACGTTTCCACTTTTTAGACGCGCAGCCCCTGCCAAATCGTTACATCAAACTTACCCGGAATTCCTCAGCCGCGGGCTCGAATCCCGCCCACCTACATGAATCAGTTAATACGCTCAGGCGCTTCGCAGGTTTGACAAAATAGGAGTTCCGGCTAATAGTGCACGTACCCAGTCCTGTAGCCCAAAAATAAATACGTTAACGGAGATGATGCATGACGACAAAAAGAATCCTTCTAGGCAGCTTGCTTGGCGCGGGATTGTTTTACGGTGGTGTGCTGTTTGGCCAAAGACCGGCCGAGAATATTAACCCTCAACGCCATCCCAATCTTGCGGCAGCGCAGAAGCATCTGGCGGCGGCCTGGGGGAGCGCCGAGGAAGCCCGCAAGGAAAACAAGGATGAACTCGGAGGGCACGCCTCAAAAGCGCAAGAACACATGTCAGCGGCGGACATGGAACTGAAAGCGGCGGCGGAATTCGCCGATCACCGCAAGTAGACGGTTCGCCGCCGCGCAGCCGGTGGAACGGCAGCACGGAGAAAAGAGGCGACAGGGGAGATGCTAGCGCTTCGCTCAGGCAGACAGGCTGCGTTTATCCGGGAACGCAGCCCGTCTCGATTGCGCCCCTAGTCTTCGCCAGATTTGCTATTACTCGGCGGCCTTCGCTTTTTTAGCCATCGCGCTCGCCGAGATCCAGAGCAGCGCCAAGCTCGCCGCCAGGATTACGAAAAATAAGATCAGCTTCAGCGTTACGGCGAAGGCCACGAGAGCCAGGGCGAGACCCCAATACCACGATTCGGCTCTGAATCCGTTGCGCCAGTTCGCTGCTTGTCCGCTTGCCGGGATCCGCGGCCACGGCGATGGCCACAGCCGCGGCACGGCCTTGCGATACGCTTCATATCCTTGACCTTGCCCCGCAAGCAACTCGCTCTCTTCCCGGAAAATCAGCCGGTAGCAGAACACTATCATCGCCGTCACCACCACGAAAAACCCCAGACGGCTCATCATCGAGCCGAGCGCTACGGCCATCAGTACGTTCGCAAAATACAGCGGATTCCGCACCTGCCGGTAAGGTCCGTCGGCCACCAGCGACGCCGACTTCACCTCCGCTGCATACACGACTCGCGAATGCAGGTAAGCCGAAGCCCAGGTGCGGATCAAAGCAGCTAA